>CAVZGB010000024.1:0-7785 GCA_963774665.1 uncultured delta proteobacterium | reverse complement strand
TCCTCAGCATCGCTACCTTCTTATAGCACTCGATCGCGAGCCCGCAATTGCACCGTACGTTCACGTGTAGCCCTATGAGGTGCATTCTGCTACAGCGAGTATGGTTTTGAACGATTAAGCCATTATTAGGGAGGTTTGGCGTATGCGTCTGAACCGAACGGTTGGCTGTATCGCGATGGTCCTCTTCCTTGCCGTTTCGGCGAACGCGGCCGCACAATCAGGCCAGCCACCGATTCCGCACTGGGCGGCCGTGGTTCACCAGCTAGCACTAAAGGTTCATGACCACGGTCCGTCGAGTTCCGCCACCGGCGTATTTCCGCCGACGATCGGGCAGACCTTGCCAAGCTTCGATTCGACGGGAGTTGTCGAGACTTACAATCTCGCTGCGCCGACCAACACGGCTACCAATCCTTTCTTTCAGAGCCTGGGTACCAATGGCCGCGCGTGTGCGACTTGCCACGAACCCCGCAGCGCGTGGGGCGTCAGCGCACAGTCGATTCAGCTCCGTTTCCTGTTGAGTGGGGGTACGGACCCGATTTTCCGTGTGGTCGACGGCGCCACCTGCTCGAATGACGACGTCAGCACATTCTTCAAGAAGATAAAGGCGTACCAACTGCTCTTATCCAAGGGACTGATTCGAATCTTCCTGCCGTTGCCTGCCACCCAACTCGGATCGAATCCTCCGCTGCCCAGGGATTTCGAAATCACGGCGATAAACGATCCCTACGGCTGCACCGATTTGTCTTCAACTACGCCGACCGTCTCGGTTTATCGTCGGCCGCTGCCGTCAGCCAACTTGCGTTTCCTGACCGAATGTCCATCGGGCCAGGTCTCATGCGCGCCGTTGTCGATCATGTGGGACGGTCGGGAAGCGTCTCTGCAAAGTCAATCAATCGACGCCACGCTGGGTCATGCGCAAGCGCTCAATCCTCCAAGCCCCACGCAGATCAGTCAGATCGTGGCCTTTGAGTCGTCGATTTTCGACGCACAAGAGTTTGACTTCGAGGCCGGCGTGCTGCATTCGCATGGCGCGACCGGGGGGCCACTGGCGCTTTCGCTGCAGGATTTTTTCATCGGCATCAACGATTCGCTGTCGCCGGGATTCGATCCCAACGTCTTCACGCTCTACGATGCGTGGCAGAACCAGCCGAATCCGGATCGCGCGTCGGTTGCCCGGGGCGAGGCGATTTTCAATACGCGGCAGTTTACGATCAACGGAGTGAACGGACTGAATTTGTTTTCAACCGATCCTCTCGGCGCCAACGATCTCACGACCGGTACCTGCACTACCTGCCATGACTCGCCCAACGTCGGTAATCATTCCAAGAAGCTCCCGCTCAATATCGGGATCGCGGACGCGATTCCGCCTGTGCTCGACGTCTCCGGGCTGCCGGTCTTCACAGTAGCTTGCACCGATATGACCGGACCGCTTGCGGGTCAGACTTTCAAGGTGACCGATCTAGGCAAAGCGCTGATCAGCGGCAGTTGCGCGGACGTCGGCAAGGTCAAGGGGCCGATACTGCACGGATTGTCGGCGCGCGCGCCCTACTTTCACAACGGTTCGGCGGCGACGCTCGAGGACGTCGCGAATTTTTACGATCAGCGCTTTGCGATCGGTTTTACCGAGCAGGACAAGCGGGACCTGGTGGCTTTTCTCAACACGCTCTGAGAGCAGTCGCCGCGATGATCAGAACTCGGCTTTGAACGTGACGCGATCGGCGCCGGCGTAGGATAGGCGCTTGGGCCGGACGCGCATCATGCGCAGTGTCGGGTACTTGAAGAACGGCGCTTCGAAGGGGCTCTTCTTCAGGAATACGGCCTTCATCGCGTCCCATTCGGGGGTGTCGCGCGCGATCTCGCTCGCGATGCCCTGTATCAGCACGCGCGAGATCTCGAAGGTCTCGACCTTGCCTTTTTCGCGCGCGTCGAGGAACAAGGTGACGTGGGGATGCTTGAGCAGATTCTGAAACTTCTCGGTGGCGTCATTCATGATGAACAACAAATCGAACTCCGGCGTCTCCGCGAACGCCTGCATCGTAGCGGTCGGCCACTGATCTCCTTGGGTCACGAGGATTGCGACCTGGACCTCGGCCAGCAGCGCGGCAATTCTGTCTTTCTGTGCAGCTTCCACCTATGACTCCTTCGGCAATTGAGCGCGCGACTCAGTGCGCGAGAGAAAAGTGTAAGCATCGAGACCGCGATCGAAGCAAATGGCGGAATGGGTCGATTGACACTTCGCGAAGTGGGTGGCACCGTCGATTTTCAGAGATGAATTCCTCCGATGAAATTTGACAGCCGAGGTCTCGAAGTCAGTACCGAATCCGACGACGCGGTCCACGCAATCGATCATTACGCTTACGAACTGCTCTCGCTTGGCACCGACGCTGCCGCAGTTCAGGCGGCGGCAGATGCAAATCCGGAATGCGCGATGCTGCAGGCCTGTTGCGCATCTATGTTTCTCTATTCACAGACGACAGCCGGCGCCAAACAGGCGCTGCCATATCTCGCTCGTGCAGAGACTCGGCTCGGCGATCTCACAGAGCGTGAGCAGGTGTTCATCAAGGCGGTGAAGGCCGGATGCGCCGGCGATTTCGAAGGCGCGCTCACTCTCTACGAGCAGATCATCGACCGATGGCCGCGCGATATGCTCGCAGCCAAGCTGGCCGAGTTCCACTTTTTCGAGACCGGGCTCGCTGCCCGCCAGCTCGAAGTGATGCGCAAGGCGGTGGCCGCAAATACCGACGTCAGTCACGTGCTCGCGATGCATGCCTTCGCACTCGAGCTCAATGCCGAGCGCGAACGCGCCGATGAGGTTGCGAGATCGGCGCTCGCGATCGATCCCGACACGATGTGGGCGCAGCATTGCCGCGCGCACGTGTTCGCCGGACAGTCGCGGATCGCCGAAGGAATTGCCGTGATCGAGCAATACGCGCCGTCATGGCAGAAATTCAGCCATTACACAGTCGCGCACAATTGGTTCCATCTGGCTACTCTGTACTTGAGCGATCTGAGATTTGACGACGTCCGCAATGCATATCGAAAGTATATTTGGGGATACTCACCCAACGCGGTGGTTGAACAGACCGACGCCATACTGTTGCTATGGTACTTCGAGCTCGCGGGCGAAAAAGTTGACGCCGAATGGCGCGCGATCGCGCCGCACATACGCGGCAACGCGCACGACACGCTGTTTCCCTTCCTGAACTGCATCTACTTGTACGCGCTCACCCGCGCGGGCGAGTCGGGAGAGGCCGGCCTCGCACTCGACGGCATGGAGAGGCACGCCGAGAAACAGACCGGCAATTTGGCGCATGTCTGGAACGATGTCGGCGTGCCGCTTGCGCGCGGATGCGTCGCGTTCGCCTCAGGCGACTACGATCGCGCGAGCGCAATTCTGCAGCCCATTCTCAATGACGTGCCCTGCGTCGGCGGGAGCGACGAGCAGCGCGGCGTTTTTGCCGAGTCTCACCTGGTGTCGCTCATCAGAGCTGGTCGCCGGGCAGAGGCGCGCACGGCGCTCAGCGAACATATCGCGCGCCGGCCGGAGACCGCGGTCGAGCGTCGATGGGCCGGAATGATCTGATGCGGCTATCCCTCGACTGATCTTCTTCATCGCTCCGCGTATCCGATAGTTAGATGGTCATCTGATGTCATCAGTTGATTATATGACGCCATCTAAAACATTTCGTATGAGGGAGGTTCATCTCAAACCACTAAAATAGTTGAAAATTGAGGTGCTCTCTTTACTCAGCAATATTTAATAGTCACTATTCGAGCGGGTGGGGTTCCGTTCGTACGCAAGAAAGGTCTGCAAGCTGACAGGGAGGATCGCGATGAAATTCTCGTTACGAGGTCTTTTGATTGGCTCGTTAGGAGCGGCGGCGCTCAGCCTGGCTCCTCTGGCGGTTTCGCCGGTACAGGCACAGATAACTCCTCTTCAAGAAATCGTTCTGAACGCACACCGGATTCAGGTCGTCCACAACGGCGGCGGCACTTCCGACAGTACGAATTTCAATATTACCTTCACCAACTTTGGCGAGGGAGATTGCGACAGCGGCGAGGATGACGCGATCGCTACGGGCGTCGAAGTCGCGTTTTCGCCATATAGTTGTCCCAACATCTGCGCCGCCGGCACTTCTTGCGTAGATGGATCAGTTGCAACGCTCATCTCGTTATTCGCGTTCGACTACGTCATCGACCCATTCGTCGTGCACACGGTCGGCCATCAGACCTACGGCACATTCTTCGGGCTTAATCCTGTGTACGTGGGACCGGGCACGGTATCGGCGCGAATCGGCAAGCTCTCGACACCTATTAACGGTTGCGGCACCTGGAACTTGAATGTCGAGGCGACCGGACTCGACCTGTCCTCGATCACAAAGAATCCAATGTCGATCTGGTTGAACGATGAGGACGACTCCGGCCCTTTTTGCTTCACTATCAATGACGCGATAATCGGCAACCCGATACCGAAGAAGGGACCGCTCGTTCGTCGCGGCACGCATCGTTAACCTCTCCCCTAACACCCCTCTCCCTTCAGGCGAGGGGAACCAGAGAGTTTAGCGGGCGCATAGCGAACTGATCGATTGACCTTTGCATGGCCGCGCCGCGTCTATACAGGCGCGGCTTTTTTTGGCACGGCGGCATCGCGGCGCTGGTGAAGATTGGCAACTGATTCAGTGGCGCGGGCCGCCGTGCCCGCGAGTCGGTGGATTTGCAGTCGATTCGGATTGTTCGCACCAGCCAATTCAGCCGCGGGCACGGCGGCCCGCGCCACTTAAATGATTCACTGCAAGGCCGCGTCGAATGACTCGAGTGCAGTCGATTCGTTCGGTCCGGTTGCATCTTCCGGCGCGCCGCTGATATTCCCCGTCCGACCGCCGCGATGCCGCGGCGTCGAAGCATTGCCTTCCGCGATGTACATAGGGCGAAAAGCAGTCGCAGGCGCGATCGTGATCGCGTTGCTGATGTTCCTCGCATCGCGATCGTTCGCAGCCGAAGCGGATGTCGCTGATTCTGACACTGGTGGCCCGAACCCGGGTGCCGCGCTCGAGTTGATGGCGCAGCAGAAGTTCGGGCCGGCGCTGACCGTAGCTGAACGAAAACTCATGCATGCGGCGCCGTTGCGCGACGTGCCGTGGTTCGGGCCCAGCGATGATCCTGACAACGCCACCAATGATACCGCTCATGCCGAGAAATGGGGTGGCGAGCGCACAGTTCGCGCCGAAGTTATCGCATGGCTGCTCAGCGACCGGCAGCCCTCGCGATACATTCATCCCAGCGGACTCGCACTGGCGGGAGCGCGGATAACAGGCAATCTCGATCTTTCCTACGCCACGGTCGACAAGCCGCTGACGCTGATCCGCTGCTACGTGCCCGAAGGAATCAACCTGCTGTCCGCGCATCTGCAGGATATAACAGTGAGGCGTTCGCGCACCGGGGCGGTGTTCGGCAACCTCGCGAACATCCACGGCGACGCTTCGTTTATGACGGGCGACTTCGGGCCGGTGAGCTTCTTGCGCGCGCGAATCGACGGGACACTCGATTTGACCGGCGCGCGACTCCTCGATGCGGGCGAGGATACGGTCAACCTGGTCGAGGCTAACGTCACCGGCGACGTGCTGTTGCATGACGGCTTCACGACCGACGGTATCGTGTACGCGCGGCTGGCGAAGATAGGGCATGATCTGAGCGTTCACGGCGTCGAGTTTCGGGGCGATGGGGAACTCGACGCCGAGCGCGCCACGATCGACGGCACCTTCTACTGGGTCAACGTGAAGCATACGGCGAAGACCGTGCTCGATCTCGAGGACGCGCACGCGGGCGCAATCTGGGACGACGAGGCGAGCTGGCCCGCGCCCGGCAATCTGCAGCTCAACGGGTTCGTCTATGGCGACATAGCAGGCGGTCCCAGCGACGGGGATTCGCGCTTGCGATGGTTAGGGTTGCAGCAGCAGGAATACCATCCGCAGCCGTATCGCCAACTGGCAAAGGTGCTGAGCGAGATGGGACGCGATGATGGTGCGACCCAGGTGCGCATCGCCAAGGAAATCGCGCAGCGCCGGCTCGGCCATGAGAGCCTCTTTCAGCGCGTATGGAGCCTGATACTGCAAGGGACGATCGGATTCGGCTACGTGCCGCTGCGCGCGCTGTGGTGGATTGCGGGTTTCGTCGGCCTCGGCATGATTCTGTTCGCATGGGGCTATCGGATGCGTATCATCACGCCGACCGAGGAGGCCGCCTACCGCGAATTCGTCGCAACGGGTGAAGCACCACCGCACTATCCGGTCTTCAATCCCCTGGTTTATTCGCTGGAAAATTTCCTGCCGGTAGTCGAGCTTCATCAGGACAAATACTGGCGCCCCAACCCGCGCCATCGCGTGAGCGGACGAACGACGCGCACCGGAGAGCGACGCGATCCAAGCTCAGTCCCCAGCCGCCTGCTGCGATGGTACCTATGGCTGCACATCCTGGCAGGATGGACGATCACGCCGTTGCTGTTCGCAGGTCTGTCGGGATTAGTGCGCCCGGATTGACGCAGGAGCCACTTAATCGAATGTGAAACCCGCGGTGGGTTTCACGCTTCCTTCGGCAGGGGTGACCCCTGCACCCAGTGATAAGAAATCGCGAAATGTCGAAGACGCCATTTCGCTCCCAAGTTTTGGGGGAAGAGGCGCGGTGGAATTTACCTCGCCCGTTATTTTACGGGAGAGGCGGCCGGACGCATCGCGACCGGCAGGTGAGGGTTCTGGGCTTCAAGCTACACGCCAGGTTCCTGTCCCTGACCTCTCCCGCAGCACGATTGCGGGAGAGGTCGTTCCGCTGGAACGTCAGATGTCGAGGTTAATCGGCGTCGCCGCCGTTCTGATTTACGTAGGTCGCAAATTTCTGCTGGAGCTGTGGATCGTTCTGAACCATCTGGATGATCTGGTTGTACTGCTGAGGATTTAGACCCTGGTCGCGGACCGCGTTTAGTTTGTCTGACTGATTAGCGGGCTGTGCATTGGCGCCGGAATTCGCCGTCTTGTCTTGATGCACAATCTGTTTGACTTTGACGTACGCCTTGGCCGCCTTCTGCAAGGTTGCGTCATCTACCTGGCCGCTTTGCGCGGGAGCCGAAGCTGAAGAACCGCTGTCTCCCATCGAGGTTGCGCTCTGAGCGGAGACGCCGGAAATCGGGAACGCGGCGAAGACCGTCAGCGCGCCTGCAGCGAATACTTTGCGGGTTAGAGTCATAGGGTTACCTCACTTTTGGCCCAATCATAAATCGCGCGGCGATAGCGGGCCCTCAATATCGCCGCCGACGAGTTCGTCGTCCGAAAAAAATGGAACGTGTATCAAACGCAGCAAGACTGCTGCCAGAAATGAAAAGTCGTCTAATTCAGCCGGTTTTTATCTGAATTAGGGGAGGTTCAGGTATCAGAGGTTGGAATAATGTTCATGCCTGGTGCCGATTCCGGAATAAGCCTGATATTTGGAGATCTTCGCGCGAAAGAAATACTCGGATCGAAGGCGCAGTACTTACACGAGGCGGAGTGTCTCTTGTCTTGGTCGTCTTTGTGTCATCCCGAGCGTGGTCGAGGGACCCCGAATCTTTCTCGGCGCCGAGGCATAGAAACGTTGCGGGCAATGCGATTGATGCGCAGCAACCTAACCCCTAGCCCCTTCCCATAGTTGGAAGGGGAACCGGATTGGGTGAAGTAACCCTTCCCGCGCGGGAACGGGGACCAGAATCAGGACAGAGCAGGAATGGGAACCGGAAAAGACAGGACCAGATCAGTTTTT
>CAVZGB010000023.1:0-283063 GCA_963774665.1 uncultured delta proteobacterium | reverse complement strand
TCTTTCTGATGTGGTCGATTTTCAGCACGCCCATGTCGCGCCGCGCTTCTTCCTCCGAGATGGGAACGCCGCGCTTGGCAAAAATTTCCTGGAGGACGCGCACTGGTGCGAGGCTGCCGTGATCGACCGTCGTACCCGCCCAATCGAGAATGACGGCCTTAACCGGCCCCAAATACGACCGCCTCATTATATATGCATCTCGCGGGTCATATCTTCGGCCAGGCCGAATGACAGTGTCATGCCGGAGCCGCCGACCGCGGTGACGATACGAACTCCGGGTACGGCGTCGATCGCGACCCATGGTTTATCGGGATGCTTCGCGTACACGCCGTGCCATCGCTGCGCGATCGACAGGTCGGGTGCGACCAGGAACTCGCACAGCGTCACTCATCACGAGCTCATCGATTTCGGTTTTGTTGAAGATGTCGACGGCGAGACCATACTCGTGCGAATCGCCAAGGGTCAGCGCGCCGTCCGCGGTCTGCCGAGACGAGAGTGTGAATCGCGAAGCGATCGTAGTCGGCCATTTCGCGCGCGACGCGTTCCTTGTATTTCGGCAACGTCTCCGTGCACATTTCGAATGCGGGATAAAAGCGCAGCGTGAGGCCCGCGGCGAGCGCCGGGCCCAGCTCCCATCCATTTTTCTGCGGCGCGGTTCGCATCATCTGAGTTTGCATCGATCGATGCCGCTGATTGCGAATAATTCTGCAAAAGAGTCTCGAAATCGTCGCCGCCGCAAACCACGGCCTGCGTGGCTTCCCAGGTTTCCGCGCCGGCTTCGATGCGCGGTAGGTGGATCGATCCCACTGCCGTGCCGAAGCGGAATTGAACGCCGAATTTTTCGGCGAGAAACGCCGGCAGCTTAGCAAGTATCTGGCGCGGATCGACGGTGAGTTCTGTCGGACTCCAGATTCCGCCGAGTAGTCCCTTCGGATTAACCGCTGCGCTCTTCTCGAGCACTTCAGCAGTGGAAAGCCACGTGCAGGTGTAACCGAGACTCGGCGCCCGCTCGACGAACTCGCGCGCCACGTCCGCCTCATCCTGATGATAAACAACGTGAAGCGAGCCGGTCGGACGATACGGTAGCGCTGCTTTGTCGAGGATCTCATTCCAGATTTGACGACTGCGCGTCGCCGTCTCGTACACGACGCCGGCCCTTTGCCCAATCGGCCAGATCATGCCGAAATTGCGCACCGACGCACCCTGCGCCTTCGGAGTGCGCTCGAACACAACCACCGACCGCCCGCGTTTCGCCGCGAAGTACGCATGCGCGAGGCCCAGGATGCCGGCGCCGACGATCGCCACGTCCGCTTTTCGATTCGAGCTCATCGCAACCTCACAGCAATAGCACTTGACGCTACCGTGGTCAGTGCCCGAAAGCAGCGCACATCCTGGTGGTTGCTAACTCCCGACGTTCGACGCGTTCCGGGTTTTCGCCGGTCTGGCCGCCTGCCAGCATGCTTGCGCGCCGTGACAGATTCGGAGCGCATCTACCGCAGCATGCAAGGACGCTTTGGCGTTGGGCGACAGCGTCGAGAAGGTATTGCGCAGCTCGTACGGATCGCTTGCGTAGTCGTGATACTCGCGAGTCCCGTCATCGTATTCGACGTACACTGAATCGCGCGCGCGGATCGCCTCGTAGCTGGGCGGATTGCCGCTGCGTTTGGCGGGCACGTCAGGGTCATCGTCATCGGTCAGCGTATTCAACGGCCCGTGATGCTCGATCAGCGCCAGCGTGCGCCATTCCGGAACCTGCTCTCTTCGCAAAAGCGGCACCAGGCTGCGGCCATCGACGGTTGCCGGGACGCCAGCACCCGCAAGCTCGGCAAAGGTCGCGCAAAGATCGGTGTTCTCGACAATCTCATTGATAGCATGCGCCGGCGCGACTCCAGGCCCGGTCACTACGAGCGGAACATGAATGTCGGTATCGAATGCGGTCATCTTGCCCGGCATCAGGCGATGCTCGCCCATGTGAATGCCGTTGTCGGAGCTGAAAATAAAATAAGTGTTTTTGTCCTGCCCGGCTGCTGCAACTGCCGCTCTCAGATTGCTGATCATCTGGTCGATCGCGAGCACCGATCGGGCGCGCATCCGGAATTTTCGATTGATCGAAATCATGTCGGACTCGGACAGCGGCGGAAACCTTGTCAGCCAATTCGGCGCGTTGGCGTCCGGCGCCGCATCGAAGGCTGGAGTGTGAGGCGCGCGCATCCCGGGGAACGCGTGCGCGTCCCGCGGCGCCGGAATATATGGCGTATGCGGCGCGAAGGTGGCGATCTCGACGAAGAAGGGCGATCCCTGCGACTTCTGAATAAATTTCACCGCCGTGCGCGAGAGGACGTCGGTGAGATAATCGCGGGGTTTCCGGCCGTAGTAGACGACCTTGCCATTTTCATTCAGCGCGTAGTTGAACTCGGGATAGCCGAGGCCGCCGACGTCCCATTCATTCCAGCCCATCGCGGCGCCGTTCCGCGTCGGCTCATAGCCGTTCAAATATTTTCCGAGCATCACGGTCTTATAACCGATGCGCTGAAGTGCCACCGCGAAAGTGTTCGGCTCGTTGCCGTGGGCGTTGAAACCGCCGTATCCGCCATCAGGTTCGAGGTTGCGGAAGACGCCAGTGTTATGAGGAAACTCGCCGGTGAAGATCGACGAGCGCGACGGGCAGCAAAGCGAGTCCGTGACGAAGTAATTGGTGAAGGTGGCGCCGTTGCGCTCCATCTTCAGGACGTGCGGCATAAACTGCAGCAGGTTCAGCGAGAGATCGTCAGTCAGAACGAAGATGATATTCGGGCTCTTAGGCGGCGTCGGCTCCGCGGCCGGAACTATCCACGGACCGCCCGGTGGATCGCCGCCGGAAGCGGGCTTCTTTTCAACGAGGGCGTGAATCGGCGGCTTGCACGAAAGAACCAGAACAAGTGGCACCAGCACCAGCGCAATGAAGATGCGGAGAGGTAGTCGCAATACAGATTTGTCTGTGAGCGCAGCCAGCGGCAACAGGCACCTTCAGTAGGAACAGCCGGTGCATTAGACATCCTCGAGCAGGAATCAGCGGCTGCTGATATTAGACGTTCGATCTGGGGCGAGCGTTACAAATCCGTAATGATCGGTGAGCACTGCCGCGCAGTGTACGCACGAAATTTGAGTTGAAACACTCAAAGCTGTGCGAGGAGTGATTTCGCCGCTTTGAGTTCCGTCGTCTCGAAACCTTCGGTAAACCGGCCGTAGGCGGCGATCAGCACCTGCCGCGCTTCCTTCTTTTTCTTCTGATGCTTCCAAAGATTGCTCAAGCTACTCGCTGCGCGAAGCTGCCATTTTCGCGATCCCTGCGCGCGCGCAATTTCTTGCGCCGCCAGAAACGATTCCTCGGCGTCTTTCTCGCCACGTTTGACGCCTTTGACGCCCCGCCCGTCGCGAAATTGTTCGAGCGCCAGCTCACCCTTGACGCGATGCAGTTCAGGCTCCCACGCATGTTCATCTTTCACTTTCACGAACCGGAATCCGTCATTGATCGCGTCAGCCGCCAGCCGGAATTGTTTGGCCTTGATCGAGTTTTCGGCGATCATGAGGTACATCCCGGTCAGCCCCGCTTCCACGCCGATTGCATGCGACGTCGCCACGCCTTGCTGCATCAGCGGTAAGCCTTCGTCGAAGCGTCCTTGCTCCGCCACCGCGGCGCCATGCAGATGCGTCCCGGTCGCGATGTAGTAGGGCAGTCCGTGTTCGGTCGCAAGCTCGATCGTGCGGCGCGACCAATTCTCGGCGTTCGGCCATTCCTGTCGAAAACCGTAAAGCACAGCGGCGAAGTAGGTCGCATAAATCACGTCGGCAATGTTCCCTAGCCGTTCCGCCACCGACAGCGCTTTGCGCCCCATCGCCAGCGCCTGATCCGGATAGCCGATCATCTCCAGCGTCCAGGCCAGAGCACTGCGCGCTTCGACTCCCGAGTTGGACATGTAGGTGAAAGTATCTAGGCGCGGCTCCGACTCGCCGGTCATCGCGATCGCGCGCTCGAGATTTTCACGCGCATCGTTGAAGCGGCCCAGGAAATACTGGACGTGTCCGAGGCTGCGCCAACTTCTTGCGAGCTGCGCCGGCTCCGCGATGCTTTGCGCGAGGCGCAGATTTTTCTCGGCCAGCTCGAGGCTGCGCGTCCATTCCCCGCGGCCGACTGCGAACGACCAAAGTCCCATCAGCGCAGGAAAAAGGTGCGGCGTTTCACCCAACTGCTGGCACAACTGACCAGCGCGCTCGTATGCCTCCTTAACTTCCGGCGCGCCGTAGCCTTTGGTGCTTTGTACCGCGGCGCCGATCGCAAGCCTGAGCTGCAGTTCATGTTCAAGGCGTTCGTGACCTTCGGGCAGCCGGTCGAGAATTCCCAAGCCCGCCGAAAGATGCTCGATTGCTTCGCGCGGCGCGCTGCGACGGAGCGCATTGCGAGCAGCCTGTTCGCGATACCGGAGTGCGCGCTGGAAATTGCGTCCCTGCTCGAAATGGCGCGCCAACTCCGACGCGATCTCGTTTGCACGATCGCCGTACGCAGTTTCCTGCCGCTCGCCGATGCTATTGTGCAAAGTCGATCGGCGCGCCGCAGTAAGGCGCGCGTAAACGGCTTCGCGGTATAACGCATGCCGGAAGCGGAAGCGCGCAGAAACGGTGCCGTCGGGCCATTCGTTGTCGCCCGCATCCTGCAGAAACGACATCCTGCTCGCCAGCGCCGCGCATGTTGCTTCGACGTGCGTCAGAGCGGCCTCAGCACCTGCCGCAACTGCCGCAGCCGAAAACTCCATGCCGGCGACGCTGGCAACTTCGAGCAGCCGCTGCTCTTCGGCCTCCAGCCGAGAGAATTGTTGCGAGATCATCTCAATGACGTTGCTCGGCACGATTCGATCGGCCCGCTCGATCAGGTTTTGTAGCGATGCCTGTCCCTCGGACCCTATGCCAGCGTGCGCCGGATTATTGCCGAGCATAGCGCCAACCAGGGTGACCATGTAGAGCGGATTGCCTTCGGTCCGCTGATGGATCGAACGTGCCAACTGATCCAGCGACGTCGTATCGGTCGGTTCGCGCTCGATTCGATTTTCAAGATACTCGGCCACCTCATTCGGCGTGAGTGGAGGCAGCGGCAACTCCTCGCAACATCGTCCCGCCAATTCGGGCACAAGGATTCGAAGCGGATGCTCCGACGGAAGAATCGCGAGCGGCCGATGCGTACCGACTATCAGCAATCGCGCGTGCTCCGTCCGCCGCGCCAGCAAGTCGATCAAGGTGATCGTCGACGGATCGCTCCAATGCAGATCCTCGAACGCCAGCACTACCGGTCGCCGGACGCATAGCTGCTCGAGCGCATCCGCCATCTCGCGCAGCATCCGTTGCTGACTGGCGCCCTCGACCTTTTTCTGCAGTTCGTTGAACGCGGCGTCGTCGATCGCACCTGGCATCTGTACCAGCCACGTCGGCGCATGCTTGCGAAGTGTTTCGACCACTCTCGCGCCGTCAGCGTGATGCGCCAGGCGATGCAGCGCGTCGAGCATCGGCAAGTACGGCTCGCTCCCGCCGCGATGCTCGACGCATTGCCCGCGTCCAATCCAAGCCGTCTCGCCGTCCGCCGCCTCACTCAAAAACGCTTCGAGAATCGTGGTTTTGCCGATGCCCGCCTCTCCGTTGAGGAAGACGACCTGGCGCGCGCCGAGTGACGCTTTCGCAAATGCGCCCCGGATCCGCGCGAGCTCCGCATTTCTGCCGACGACGACCGGAGTCGTGCTCGATTCTGTCCCGCTCGCGATTGCCGCCGAAGTGCCGGCCGCCGTGACTCGCTCAACCCCCGCGAGAAACCGGTAACCACGCCGCGCGATGGTCTCGATGAAGCGGGGCGATTCGGAATCGTCTTCGAGCGCGGCGCGGACCTCGCGCAAGTACACGCGCAGCACGCCCTCACTGACGTAGGTGTTCGGCCAGATCGCTTTGCGCAATTCCTCGTGGAGCACCAGGCGCGCTGGATTTTCCGCCATGAAGCGGAGCAGCGCGAACGGTTTTGCGCGCAGGGGAATCAGGTTGTCGGCGCGCCAGAGCTGCTCGTTTTGAAGGTCGAGTCGATACGACGCGAATACCAGATGTGACGTCGCCCCCATAAGAATTCCTTCCGAGGCTCACCTAAAACACTTCTGAACGCAAATCATACGCTCGTTTAACGCATGCCTAACGCAGTCCGCGTCGCCTAAAACGCAACTGCCCGTTAGGCTTCCGTTCGTCAGAGAAAAACAACCTGGGAGGGTCTAAAAGGCAAATGGCAAATCGAAAGCGGTCACTAAACCAGAGCTCGTTAACCCAAATTGCAGAGGAGGAAACCATGTACGCAACCACAACCATCGAGAACGTCACGGCCACAACGCACCGGAACTCAGGCACCAGTCGCGCCGAGTCTAGCTTTAATTACATACGGACGGGAATCCGTACAGTGATCGCCGCGGCCGCGATCGCATTCGCTGCTGCCGGCACCGCGCTGGCGGGTCAGGCACTGTGGGTCGCGAACGGGGCCAACGTCGTCGAGTTCGCGCAACTTCCTGGCGGCAAGCATGATGAGAAACCGAAGGTGCAGCTCAACAGCGCAGTGTTCGGCGCGCCGCAAGGCGTGGTCTTTGACGCGGCGAATAATCTGTGGGTGATCGACGGAGGCAATGGCGGCACGATTGCGCCCTCGCTCGAGGAGTTCACTGAGGCGCAACTCATGAATCTCAAGAAAAATCCAACCCCGACGCCAAACGTTCAGATCACGTCGGGAGACCTGGTGTTTCCGCAGCAGGCCGTCTTCGACGCGTCAGGCAATATGTGGCTTAGCGACAACGGCGCCGGCAAGGTGTTCGTGATAACGCCGGCCCAGCTGGCGGCGGGCGGCAATATCGCGTTCACCACCACTATCGAGTCTGACCCGATGTTCAACGGTCCACTGGGGATCGTGCTCCACGGCGGCAATCTGTACATCGCGAACAATGCGGACACTACTATCTTCGAGTTCAACGCCGGCCACCTTCCCGCGATTGGCAGCGGCCTCCATGTGCTGGTCCCTGACGTGATTCTCAGCGACGACGGCATGGGCTCCATCCAGGGTCCGTGGGCGCTCGTCTTCGATCAAGCGGGCGACTTGTGGTCGAGCAACGCAAACTCGCCGAACACGCTGGTAAAGTTCGGGCCTACGCAAATCATCAGCACCGGCGCTCCAACTCCCCAGACTACGATCAACCCCTTCAATGAAATGGTCGGGGGCAAAGCGAGGTTCGAGACTCTGGTCGCACCCAACGGAATCGCCTTCGACCAAAAAGGCAACCTGGTGGCGATCAGCTCGGCATCGCCCTTTGGTGTCTCGCGATATGATGCGAAGGAGCAAGCGGCCGGAGGCACGATCAAGCCGGCGTCCTTCCTGGTCGGCGCCCAGACGACTCTCAACGCACCGGCCGGCGACAACTTCGGGCCGGACATCAATCACTAGTCGAGACGATTGACCTTCACGCGCTCGATTCATGCGACGCGCCACTGTCCCTCAAAAAAAAGGGGCGGTGGCGCGCTTCTAATCGCGACAATCGCGTTGAACCTCACTTCCAGTTGACGCTATTAGTTGCTGTATGCGGGCATTCAGTACCAGGCTCCGTACGCGCGCGGTCGCGAGCATCCTTGTCACCGCTCTAATCGCTACCTTGGCGACCTCGCGTACAGCACAGGCCACGGACCTGACGACGCCGTCTTTTCTGGTTGCCACCCGCGATCTGCAGGACCCGCTCTTTCAGCACTCTGTCATCCTGATGGTGCCGTCCACCGAGCCGCCGCTGCTCGCCGGCCTCATTATAAACACTCCCGCAAAGGAGCGGGTGCGGGATCTGTTCCCGCACCTTCGCGATCTCAAGGGTCCCGATGAAACGATTTACATGGGCGGCCCGGTCGAGCTCGACGAGGTATCGGTGATCTTTCGATCGCCGTCGGCGCAAAGCTCCGCCACACGGGTCTTCGATGACGTTTACGTCGCGACCGGCCGCAACGCGATTGCCGCGGTCCTCAAAGACCCGCGGGTCACCAATCTCCGGGTGATTTCAGGAAAGGCTCAGTGGCTGCACGACCAGCTCTACGCCGAGGTCATGGCGGGAGCATGGTACGTGATTCCAGCGAAGGCCGACCTGATTTTCAGCGACCCAAAGGACCTCTGGGCCACCCTGGTGAAGGGCGGCGATCTCGAGGAGGCCCTAGCTGGGACGGCTCAGAAATGAATTTGCCTTACAGGCTCTTGGATGGTACAAACTGGCAGCGTCGAATCTCACCCAATTGATTTGGGAACGCGGTTGATCCTGCGCCGCGCAAAAACCTCAAGGGGCAGCATTCATGGCACGGACCAAGGAACGCAGTTTTGGTCAGGTACTTCGCGATCGTCGTCGGCAACTGGACCTCACCCAGGAAGAGGTGGCGCGTCGCATCAAGACCTCGACTCCTTACATCGGCCATCTCGAATCGGCCAAGAGACATCCTTCGGACAAAATCGTCACGCGTCTCGCCGAAGTGCTCGGGCTGGATCGGCGGGAGCTGTTTTTCCTCGCGAATCCGCGCGCGCAGGCACTCCTCAATCCGGAGCCCGAGGGCGACGCGAAGTCGGCGTGGGAAGATTTCCGCAAAGACGAGCAGATAAGGCGCATCCACAATATTACCGGCGACGAGATGGAAATGCTGGAACGCGTGGCGCTGCTCGGTGAAGTGCGCTCCCCCCGCGACTTCATCTATATACTCAACACGGTCCGTCACGCCGTCGGCAGGTAGCCGGTTCAGAGCGTCTCGCGAGAGGCGTGGACCGGCGGAATGCGCGGTCCGGTGATCCATTTCCGCCTCGTGACTTCGCTTCTTACAACATCTCGCCGCCGCCGGGCCGATCAGGTTCAATTGTGCGACGGAAATCAGAGTGCCAGGTTCTGATGGCCGGTAGCCCGTCCACTTCTATTTCCTGGCGCGCCTGTACCGACAAATGATCCAAATCTTTCTTTTGCGCCAGTTCTTCATCAACAATACCTGATGTCTTGCAACAGGAAGTAGCCACCTCCAAATGCCGATGATCTTGAGCGGCACATAAGTGCGCGCGTAGATCTGAGTAGGAGTTATCGCATAAATCCTGTTGAGAATGTCGTTGTGATCGACTTCGGCAAAGGCGAGATGGAAGCCTACATGCGTGAAGATGTCTTTGAGCCAAGGTGGCGCAGCGAATTCCGCCTCGAGCTCGGCAACCGGAACGTCGATACGATTTGGCCGGTAACAAAATACGATTCGACCTGGCCTACTGATGGTCACGTTTTGGAAATTCCCAACCGCGGAATCCCATCGGTCGACGGTCCCTTCCCAGCATCCAATAAATGATGACGGTATCTCCGGGTCGGTCACCGGCGGTGGAGGCGGTGGCAGTGCCCCGCCTACCAGGGGCGGCAATTCCAGAATGCGATTGTCCTGCGAGGGCGCGACCTCGAGAGCTTGATTGCCTTGCGGCGATTGACTGCCAGGGAACTGGCCGCTCGGCGGCGATGCGAACTCCTGCTGCGGCTCGGCGACCGCTTGGGTTGGCGCTATCATCGCTAGCGACGTCAGCAATGATATGGCCAGTAGGCCGTTCTTCATTGAGTTCGTCACGCCGTCGGCAGGTAGCAACCTCAGATCGTCTTGCGGAAGGCGTCGGCCGGCGTCACGTGCATCGCGCCCCACACCGGAATCGCCGCGCTCAGCAGGCTGATCGCAATTGCGGCGAGTAGCGCCTCGAGCGCCGCGTCGTAAGTCACCGTCAGGTATCCGGCACTCTCCAGCACCGCGCGCAGCGTCTCGCCGCTGCCGAATTGCCACAGCGCCAGGGCACATCCGAATCCGCCGCCCACTGCGCCGATCAGTGCGCACTCGCCGAACAGAATGCGCGCAATATACGGTTGGCTGAATCCGAGCGCCCGCAGCACCGCCACATCGCGCAATCGCTCGCGCACCATCATCGACATCGCATTGGCGGCGATCAGAAAGATTGTCAGCGCAATCACCGCCGAGATCGCCGACACGATCTCGCGGACGTCCCCCACCGTGGACATCAGCCCGGAGACCGCCTCGCTCTCAGTCATCGACGCGGTTTCGAAATCCGAGTTGTGGAAGCCGCGATCGATTTCATGAATCACGGACGGAACGTGGTTGGCGGTGTCGACCCGAGTCACCAGGAATCCTGCGGGATGCTTTTCTTCGGGGATTCCGATTCTCTTTTCCGCTTCGACCAGGTAGTCGCGCCGGAACATGAAAAAATTGGGATAGTTGTCCGCCGGAATCTCGCCGACCATCGTGAACTTGATATCGAGCCGGTTCGAATCGCCGCGCAGCGTGACGACGTCGCCGACCTTCCAGCCATGCTTGCGCATCAGCAGGCGGCCCGCGACCGCGGCGCTCCGGTTTTTGTTGAACTGCTCGAGCACCTCGGCCGGAAGATTGTAGTCGGGATACATCAACGCGACTTTGTCCGCGTCGAGCGCGAATGCCTGCACCGTTTCCGACGCGTTCTGATACGTGGCCCGCAACACGACCATCGGCATGCACGCGACTACGCCCGGGATTTTCTCGACCGTCCGGCAATCTCGCGCAGGCACGCCAAGATAACGCCCGTCGGCATTATATGAATACACGCGGAGGGTCTCCGCGGTTTTTTTGAGAATCATGTCGATTGAGCTGGGAATCGCCGCGAGCACGGTGAAGATGAAGGTGGCGACCGCAAACGTGAGCATCGTCAGGATCGCGCGCCGCGGCTGGCGGACTAGATAGCGGAAGACGAGTCGAAGAGATTGCATCGCGTTACGCCTCGCGCAGCGACTCGACGATCGGAAGACGTGAAGCGCGCCAGGCCGGCATCAGCCCGCCGGTGATTCCAATCAGCAATGCCGCGATGATACCGCCGGCGAGCGCGCTCACCGAAAACGCCGACGAAAACACGACGGCGCCAACACTCATGAGCCGATGGTTCAGGCCCGCGGCAAATCCCAGGAAAATCGCCAGCAGGTCGCCGACCACGCCGCCCGCGATGGCGAGAATCACGCTCTCGACGAGGAAGCTGGTCAGCACCGATCCGCGGCCGAAGCCCAGCGTGCGTAAAACTCCTACTTCGCGCGTGCGGCGCGCGACCGCGGCATACATTGTATTCATGCCGCCGAAGGCCGCGCCTGTTCCCACGATCAGGCCGACGATCAGCACCAGCCCGCGTAACCGGTCAGCGACCTTTGCCTGTTCCGCGAAGAAATCTTTCTCACTGATCGCGTCGACAGTCAGTCGCCCATCTTCGGTGAGCGCATTTCTAAACGTTTCCTCGGTTCCGGGTTTCAGCACGACGTGAAATGACGAATAGCCGTTCTCGAATCGCGCGTCCTGCTGGAGGACGTCGATGTCGGTCCAGAATTCCGATTCGAGCGCGCTCCCTCGATCGGCGAAAATACCGACGATCGTCCACGTTCGCCGTCCGTACTTGAAGGTCGTGCCCATGCCCAGTTCGGGAAATCGCGCCGCCTGCTTCTGTCCGATCGCCATTTCGTCGCGACCCTGCGCCGGCCATCTGCCCGCCACCAGCTTGAGCCCGCGCCGCATCCGATATGCGACGGGCGTCACCCCCCGCAATGACGCCGGCCTGAACTGAACGGCCGGCCGGTTCACCGCCGCGTTGAACGGCACCACCATCTCGGGAGAAAAGAGCGCCGCGCCAGAGGGTCAGTGGCAATCTCGTTCCGACTCCGCAAGATGTCGGCCTGCTCGCGAGGAATATAGCTCTCGCCCTCGGACACTGTGCCGCGGCTGAGAATGATCCAGTGGCCCGGTTCGCCCGCAAGCTCAAGGCTCTGCCGCAGCCCGCTGACGAAGCTCAACAGGATCACGACCACCATCACGACCAGCGCTATCCCGAGCGCCGTCATCAGAGAAGTCGTTCGTCGGACCATCAGGCTCCGAAGATTGTATGTTATTGGGATTACAGCCATTGGCAGCCGGGCGAGAATAATTAGCCGCCAGACGACGCAGTCTACCCGGTGCTGGCTGTCAGAGGTCGATTCGCGCCCGGGCGCAACTCTACAAGTTGTCGACCGTAATGTGCAAACGGCCCGGTACGCGATTAACAGAAGGTTGATTTTGCCAGTCTCAGATCATCAAACTGTTGCCTCCACAACGCGCCGGATTCCTTCAAGTGTCGAGCTGCTCTCAGCGCGAGCCCTGCTGCCGTTCGACGGCGTCCGGCCGACCGATTCCTCCAACACGCCCCAATACGTACTCGTCACGTGAGCGCTCTCGCGATACCCCGGCTTCGACATCAGGATCGTGTGGAGCTCAGGCAGCCGATAGAAGGGCACGCTCGGGAAGAAGTGATGCTCGATGTGGTAATTGACGTTTTTTGGTGCGAGAAAAATCCGCTCGAGCCAGGTCGGCTCAGTAGTCCGCGTCCGTGGGTACGCGTTACCCGGTTCGTCGATCGCATGATGCTCGGCGATGCTGCGGATGCGCATGATCATCACGAGCCAGGTAAACATCGGGATCACCCAGTACAGCGCGAAACCCTTGAGTCCACCGGCGCATGCAATGATTCCCAGCGCGGTCGCGTAAAATCCGTACCGCGCGACCAGGAAGCCCGTCGGCACAGAATCCGCGGCTGCCACCGAGGCCGCCAGCTTGAGCATCGCCGGCGCATTCAATCCGGTCGCGTCACGGAAAAGCGTTCTCGCCAGATTCGGGACGGTCTGCGGAAACACCCACACCGGGTCGCCCGCCCTGCGCTTCAAGTCGGGATCCTGGGCGGTGTTGAGGTATTTATGATGCGCAAAATGATTCTTGCGGTACTGTCGCGCCGTAACCAGATGCGGCCACGCCAGGATTACTTCCGACATCCAGTCGTTGAGCCGCCGATTGCGCAGCAGCCGATAGTGTACGCCGTCGTGCATCAGCACCAGTAGTGCATGCTGGCGCGATCCGATGAATGCGACCGCGAAAACGTAGAGCATCGGATGCCAGAATCGCTGGCATAGATAGATTGTCGCCGCGATCAATGCCCACTCGCCGGCCACGTGGAGGCACGCTCGCAATGGCTTGACGGTGGATAGCTCGGTCAGTTCTTCTTTGGTGAGCTTGACGGGAATATTCGTGCCGATATCGCCGAAGCGTCCCGTATCCGATGATGGCTCTGTCGATGTTATTTCGTTCATGCTCCCCTCACGTACTGATTGGACCAATCCGATTCAGTCGCTCTGCAAAAAATTTCAGTCGCTCAGCAAAATTGGTGCTATTGCAGCGGTGCCGCATGGTCTTGATGCATGACCTGCGATTCGGGCGCCGGCAGTGCATCGTCTTCGACGAATGCCGGACGACCGCCCGCCGATTTCCCTTTCAGGAAATTTCTGAAACGCAGGATGCTATGGTCGTCGTTCGTCTCGATGATCAGTTGCGAAAATACGCGCGTCAGTTTTGCCAGCGATTCGCCCTCAAGGATCATCGGCTGCGCCCAAATCGCTTCGCCTTTGAGGGTTTCGAGATATGGATATTCGACCGGCTCGCCGGCATTGACGAAACCCGTCGCGCGGTAGAACGGAGTCCCGTCGAACGGCCTCACTCCCAGGTAGGCGAGGATCGCGCGCGCGTCGAGCAGTCCGGCCAGGATTGCGGCTCCCGCTCGCGCCAGCGCGCCGGCGCCGATTGCACGAGACCACAGCTCGCTGACCTCCAGCACCGATCGCGGCGGCAGATGCGACAGGTCGGGCCTCGCGCAGGTTTGCGGAAACATTTCGAGGTCGTGCATTACCAGGCCGGCGATCATTTTCTCGGCCGGGTCGCCGTCGTTTTCGAACAGGGCGTAGAGATTGCCAAAGGTCAGATGTATTCTGGCCAGGCGCGAGCGCGATCGTTCCTTGAAGCCGACTCCGTGCTTTGCACGAATCTGCTCTGTACGCGCGGCGAAAATTCTTCGTTCGGGTTCATTTGATAGCAAACGCAGTTCCATTGAGTAGCTCCTTCCCGGGGGCTAAAGTTCAGACACGGTTCAATTTCAGAACGTAGAGGTGCGGCTGAAGAAAAATTTGCCGCAGCGAGATGGAGGCGAACGTGGCATGCTTGAGCGAGCGTACTGCCGATTTGTCGGCGCGACTGATGCGCGAAGTTGATGAAAATTGGTCGTCAAAGACTCGAACATCGAGCTTAGAAATCCGCCAATTTGTAGTGTCAGGGCTAATTACACAAGATTTGCTTCGCAGCGCAACGCTATTTCGACGTGATTTGGACTAAACCGAGCGGCTTGTTGCCTATCTAGCATTAATTCAGTACTTTTGGTTATAATTGGCACGGGGAGATGGTTTGACCGATGACCGTTAAGAAGCGTATTTCGCGCATCGTTGGGCTGACGGCAGATATCGTTAAAACTGCTGAAACAGCTTCAAACGCGCATGAGCCTGCTCCTGCCTCCATTACTGACGAAATCACGCGTCTATGGGGTCGGGATTATGGATATGCGCTCCGCAGCGGTCTAAGCCGAGCAGAAGTCCGCGAGATTGTCCGCGCGGCAAAGCGCACGGCATGGCCTCACCTCAATGACGAGGCGGTTCGCCTCGGTTCGATGAAAGAATTTGCCCAGCGGGCGTCTGCACTCGGCGCCGATTTCCGGATCGCCAAAATGCCTTGGCCGTCAGGCCTCGCGGTGTTCGGTTTCTATTTAGGCAAAGACTCTGGTTTGGAGAAGCGTCCGCTCATCTGCCTGAACGGCGCGCATCATCCGGCTGCGGTCGCAACTGCGTTCCTCCACGAAGTAGGGCATCACGTCACCGCGGAGCTGTTTTCCACGCGCAACGAATTGGTCCAGATGTCACGACAAACGGGATACGAGGCGCATCTGAACGACCCGCGCGAGCTGGCCGCCGACGTGCTCGTGAGCCTCGGTGTATACCCCCGCAACATTGCCTCGAAACTGTTCGAGAGCGAGCGGGATCGAAGAATCCCGAACGCTGACGAAAACGTCAAATCACCTTCAGCCGCAAAAGCGGTCCTCGGCACGGCACGGCGTTATGGCCTCGATTTCGAAAGCCTGCCCGAACGGAAGCGACTCCAGTACCAGGCCGGCCTTATTCATTTCACCAGGTTACGTCAGGCCCTCCTCGAGGAGTACGGCTACTGAAGTACGGCGCCGAAACGAAATCGGGCACGCGTCCGCCCCCCATCCAGAAAACCTTGACAGAGGACAAACCGCATTCCGCTGCGGTGACAACTTGCTTAACACTGCGGTACAGGGCTCAACCCTGACCAAGAAAACGTGAAACCGTACAACGTTTCACCTGAAAGTACATTCTCCCTACCTCCTCAATAGTTATCTTTTTGTACTTGTCAATCCCAACTGTACGCGCATTTTGTCCTTAAGCACTTGAATTGGCTCATATTTACGTTACCTGGGCGGGCTTCGTAGCGGCGCTACTGCTTGTAGATCGCCCTGGAAAATAGAGCGATAGCGGAACAAATCTCTACTTTCGGTTATGACGCGCTATCTGAAGGACTCGATCGGCGAGCCGGTGACATGCCGCTTAATACTGCGTGCAAAGCCTGTTCATGATCAGATCAGACCTGCCTGCCAAGTCCCAACGCGGTGCGCAGCTTGCCCTTGAGCAGCGTGATCAGTTTGTCTTCCCAGCAGACGTAATTATCGGGAATGTCGAGCACCACGACTTTCTCCGCGTGCGCCTCACCGAAGCGATCGCGGATATGCCGGCGATGGGCCTCTTCCATCACGCAAATCACGTCCGCTTCCTCGACCAGCTCGATACTGACCTGATTCTTCGCCCACGGCTCCGTTCCCGCCGACGTCACCCACATCGGCGCACACATCTCCGCCAGCACCATCGCGGCCGTCGGACTGCGATCCATATTGCCCGTACAAACCATCAGCACCTTCTTCATGATCGAACGGCTAAGCCAGCCCCAATTCTTTCAACGGTCCGCGATCTGATACCGGACGTCGCGAGGTCCCCGACGTCAGCTTGATCGATCCCGGCTTGCGCTCGAACGCGTCGAGCAAGTCGATCGACTTCGCATGTTCCTTCAGCGCCGGAATTATCTCCTGCGCGATCAGCCGCATGCTCGTTTGCCGATCCTCATTCCCCACCGGCCCCTGCACACTGAATATCACCAGCGACCCGGGCCGCAGCACGGTGAGAATCGCCTTCAGCTTCGGAATCACCGACTTGGGCGTGCCGATCACCAGTTGTATCGCCTTCTGCGCCTTCAGGTAGCCGGGGATCAACTTCGCTCTGATAGCCGCGGGATCGATTTCCACGTCCTCCGAATGCCCGCGCATTTTGTCGCCACTGACGCCGAGCCAGCTCCCCTGCGGCTGTTTCGCAAGTTTTCGAATCGCCTCTTTCGAATTGTATCCCGGCGGCAGCGTATGCTCGACGCGCGCGAATGAGTTCTGGCCTCCACCGAATAGAAAATTCTTGCCAAGCTCCTGCGCCTTATCTTCAGTCTCGGCCACGAAGGTTGGCAGCACGTAGCCAAAATTCTCCGACCCCGCCTCGTATCCATGCTTGGCGGCTTCGTCCGCGTAGTAATCCCACAGATCGCAGGTAGGCCCGAGCGACGTGCCCAATCCAAAATACGGATATGACTTCTCAGCGCACCATCGCACCGTCTCCGGGCTGAGCGTTCCCGGAATCCACATGGGAGGATATGGCTTTTGATACGGCAGCGCCCACGGATTCACGTGCCGGTAATGGAAATGCTTGCCCTCATAGCGCCACGGCCCCGGCTTGGTCCACGCCTGCACGATAAAATCGTGCGCCTCCTCGAAGTATTCGCGGTTGTACGATGGATTCGCGTTGTTGAAAAATTGCTCGCTGCCCGCGCCCCGCACCCATCCCGAGATCAAACGTCCGCGGGAGATCAGATCGATTTCGGCCAGTTCCTCGGCCATGCGCAGCGGATGCTTGATCACCGGCAGCGGATTCCCGATCAACAAAATCCGCGCCTTCTTCGTCAGCCGCGCCAGGATCGCCGCCTCGACGTTCATCACGCTACCCATGCAGAAGGGATTCCCGTGATGCTCATTCAGCGCGACGATGTCGAACCCCAACTCCTCTGCGTAGAGGTTCTCGTCGATGAAATAGTTATAGTCTTCGGCCGCGCGCTCGCGATCGAAGTAGCTATTCGAGACTGCGAAATGTCCACCGTTGCGCAGTATCACTTCCTCGGGAATCCATCGCACCGGCCGCTCAGTAAAATATCCAACTTTCATAAATGGCTCCTGATCAGCTATTCGCCAAACCCTCTTTCACCAATCCGGTCCCCCTTCCCGCGACGGCCCGAAAGCAGGGTTAGGGGTTAGGTTCCTCTCTCGCGACTGACTACTCACTAAGAAACCGACTGACTATCTTCACAAACTCAGTTGAATTCTCAATTTCCGGCCGATGCCCCACGCCTTCGATCGTCGCTACCTGCGCTCCCGGGATTGCCTGCTTGTATGCGTCGATACATCCGCGCGGCACCACCCGATCGCGCGTCCCCCACGCCAGCAGCGTCGGCGTCCTGGTCCCGCGCAGCAAATGAGGCAGGACAGGGTTGTGCATGTAAGGCTCCCATCCGATTCGCGCCGACTCCGCGCGCGCATCCTCGAACGCCTCGAATTGCTCCGGCGTCATCTCGCCGCCATACAGCTTGATAAACTCCGGCGTCCCCGCCGGATCCGCCACGGTCGCCCGCAAATGCGTCCGCATCGTGATCGGAAAAATATCCATGATCTCGCCGTCAGCAGGTTTGATCCCCATCGGCGCGACTAAAATCATCTTCGAAAAGATCTTCGGATCAGCCGCCACCATCTCAGCCGCAATAAACCCGCCCGCCGAATATCCAATCACATCCACCGGATCGAGCTTCAGCTCCCGCACCACCTGCGAATAAAACCCGGCAAGATCGCGATAAGTCCCCACCCACTCAAGCTTCGGCGTCTTCCCAAACCCCGGCTGCAACGGAATAAGCAACTCGCGCTCATGCGCAATCGTCTCATTCCACGTCATCCACCCCGGATACCCAAGCTCATCGTGAAAAATGAGCAAGGGCTTCCCCGATCCACCCTTAACAATCGCAAGCCGCTCCCCCGCAACGTTTACAACTTCCTCGGATGATTTGATCACAACATCTCTCCTCTCTGTCTCCTCTCCCTGTTAGGGAGAGAATGAAGGTGAGGGTCCAATTAAAGCGCGCAAAGCGCGTGATTCAAGATTCTGCATCCACTCTGACTTGGATACCGCAGTGCGCATCAGCTGTACAACTCCACCCATTCCGGTTCCCCTTCCCGCTCGGAAGGGGTCAGGGGCTAGGTGTCATGTTTCAATAGGTTGTCCTTCCGGGAGGACGCTGAGAAGGTGAAAGGTGCGAAACTCAACACCGACTCAGGAGGTCACCCCGGATGGACATTCATCAGAATGCGCGCACAACGCCGCATAGTCGAGCCGGACTGGTCAGGCGGGTGAATGCAGGAGAACTGGCAAAGACAGTCGCAGCGGGCGTGGGCGTATGTGACAAGACTGTGCGCAAGTGGGCGGGGCGGTTTTCCCGCGAAGGCGCGGCGGGATTGGTCGACCGCAGCTCGCGTCCTCACCGGCTGCGGTGTCCGACCGCGCCTGAGGTGGCCGAGCAGGTGATCGCGCTGCGCCGCCAGCGCCTCCTGATGAAGCATATCGCCGCACAACTCGAGCTCAGCATCGCCACCGTGAGCCGGCTGCTCAAGCGGGTCGGACTGTCGCGGCTGAGTGCGCTGTCACCGCCGCCACCTGTCCAGCGCTACGAGTATTCCGCGCCCGGTGACCTGCTGCACCTCGACACCAAGAAGCTCGGCCGCTTCCAGCGGGTCGGCTCGCGCATAACCGGCACTCACCAAAAGCGCAGCCTGGGTGCTGGCTTTGAGGTCACCCACGTTTGTATCGATGACCATTCACGCCTGGCCTACATGGAAGTTCTGCCCAACGAGCGCAAGGAAACCACCACCGGCTTCCTCGTGCGCGCCCTCGATCACTTCCAGACCCTGGGGATCTCGGTCGCACGCATCATGACTGACAACGGCTCCGCCTACCGTTCTCACCTTATTGCCGACCTGTGCCGCAGCCGCAGGATGCGGCACATCTTTACCCGTCCCTATACCCCGCGCACCAACGGCAAGGCCGAACGCTTCATCCAGACCGCCCTGCGCGAATGGGCTTACGCACGGCCTTACGATCATTCCCAACAACGCGCCCAAGCCTTGCTGCCCTGGCTTCATTCCTACAACCATCACCGTCCCCATCAAGGCATCGGCGGCCAAACTCCTATCTCGCGCCTTCCCAAGGACAACCTATTGCAACTCGACAGTTAGGTTCTTCGCGCGTCCGCGCGATCTCGATCGCTCCCGACTCTTTCGCCGGATCTATCAGTCAGATATTAGTCAGCCGTATGCCAAAGCCGCTCACTTCCGAGGATGTTGCCGCGCGGGTTCCGCCGGGACAGATACTCACCGACAAATTTCCGGTGCTGACCTACGGTCCTACGCCACGGTTCGATCCGAAGACCTGGGATTTCAAAGTCGTGGGCCTGGTCGAGAAGCAGCTTCGATTTTCCTATGAAGAGTTTCGCGCGCTGCCACAGTCGCGCGAGGTTGCCGACTTTCATTGCGTGACGACGTGGTCGCGGCTGGACAATGTGTGGGAAGGCGTGAGAATCGCTGATCTGATGAAAATGGTGAAGCTCAGTCCCGAGGTGCGCCACGTGATCATCCATTGCGACGGCGATTACACGACCAATCTCCCGCTGAACGAATTCCTGGATGACGACGTCATGCTGGCGCATCGGCATGATGGGCGCGATCTCGATCCCGATCACGGATTTCCGCTGCGCCTGATCGTGCCGAAGCTGTACGGATGGAAGAGCGCGAAGTGGGTGCGTGCGATTGAGTTTGCTGATATCGACAGACGCGGATTCTGGGAAGTGCGCGGCTATCACAATCACGCCGACCCGTGGACCGAGGAACGCTACTCGTTCCAGGAAGATCCTGAAGACTGACGGTCGGATGCGTTGGCCCCTACTCTTAATCGTGAGAAGAGCCTGGCGCGATTTCGCGACGAGGAATTCGATCTCGCGGTAATCGGCGCGGGTATCAATGGTGCGGCCGTCGCGCGTGATGCGTCGATGCGCGGGCTGAAGGTCGCGCTGATCGATCGCGGCGATTTCGCAGGCGCTACCTCGTCGCGATCGTCGAAGCTGATTCACGGCGGCTTCCGCTATCTCCCGCAGGGACAGTTCAAACTCGTGTACGAAGCGCTGCGAGAGCGCGAGCGCCTGCGGCATCGCACGGCGCCGCATCTGGTGCGTCCGATTCAATTTCTGTTTCCCGTTTATCGCGGACGCGGCTTCAATCGTTTCACGATGGCGATGGGACTGACGCTGTACGACCTGTTCGCGCGGATGCCGTTCAAGGAATGGCACTCGAGCCTCAACGCGGCCGAGGTGCGCGAGACGGAGCCCGCGCTCAGCCGCGAAGGATTGACGGGAGGCGCGATGTACTTCGACGCGTGGGCCGACGACGCGCGCGTCACCTTCGAGAACGTGCTCGACGCGGATTTGCACGGCGCGGCGGTCGCGAATTATGCGGCGGTCGAGAAATTCAACGTGAACGAAGGGAGGATTGCCTCAGCCATCGTGCGCGATCTGCTCGGCGGCGCTCTCTGCGAAGTTCGCGCGAAGAAATTTCTGAACGCGGCCGGGCCGTGGGTCGACGATATCCGGCGGATGGACGATCCAGCATCGAAACCGTGCGTGCGATTGACCAAGGGCGTGCATTTGGTGTTCGCGCGGACGGTTTTGCCGGTGCGCGAATCGCTCGTGCTCGCCGACAAGAGCGGCCGAATCGTGTTCGTGATGCCGCATGACCGTTACGTGCTGGTGGGCACGACCGACACTGACTTCACCGGCGATCCCGCTACCGTCAGGACGGAAATTACCGACGTCGAATATCTGCTCGCGGTGTTGGCGGAAAGCCTGCCGGGGATCAAATTGACGAACGCCGACGTCGCGACGAGTTTTGCGGGACTGCGCGCGCTCATCAGAGAGGACAAGGAGGCGCCGTCGTCGGTACCGCGCGAAGAAGTTATTTTGGAAAGTCTGTCGGGACTGATCACTGTTGCTGGCGGAAAGTTCACGACCCATCGCGCGATCGCGCAGAAGCTCGTCGATCAGGTGATGAAGCGGCTGGGGCGCGCGGCGGGGATTTGTCCGACGCTCACAACTCCCTTTCCCGGCGCGCGGTCGTTGGATGCGGGAGATGGGTCGGGGAGCGGCGCGGCGATGCGAAGTATTCCGTCGTCGTCGGCGGAAATTCTCAAAGCTCGATACGGAACCCGCGCGCCGATTGTCGCACGGATCGCTGCCAGGCGGCCCGAACTTGCAGAGCCGCTGTCGCGGAACTGTCCCGCGATTGGCGCTGAGGTCGTTAACGCCGTCAGCAGCGAGATGGCGCATTCGGTTGGCGACTTTCTGATTCGGCGCACGTCGTTGTCGTGGCGATCGCCAGTCGAGGCGGAAGCGGCAGCGCCTGCCGTTGCGCGAATCATGGCGGCAGAGCTGGGATGGGATCGCGTGCGCGAGGCGGGCGAAGTCGCGAGCTTCACGCATGAGCAGCAGAGCCGCCGCGTGGTCGCGTGAGGCCGTGAAGAATCATGGCTGCGCGCGAATCGTTAGAGGATTTGAAGCAGCGGGCGGCTAGAATTTCGCGCACGCTTGCGAAGCTGTACCCGAAGGCGCGCATCAGCCTTGATTTCAAAACGCCATGGCAGTGCCTGGCGGCGACGATACTGTCGGCGCAGTCCACTGACGTGAACGTCAATCGCGTGACGCCGCAACTTTTTAAGGAATATCCCGACGCGCGCGCGATGGCGGCGGCGGATCCTCGGCATGTCGAACAGCTGATCGTCTCGACCGGATTTTTTCGGCAGAAGACCCGCGCGTTGATCGGCGCCGCGAAGAAGATCGTCGAGGACTACGGCGGCGAGGTGCCATCGACGATGGAAGAGCTGTTGAAAATTCCGGGCGTCGGGCGCAAGACCGCGAACGTTATCCTCGGACATGTCTTCCATAAGCCCGCGTTCGTCGTGGACACGCACGTGCGGCGGCTGACGTATAGGCTCGGGTTTACGAAGCATACCGATCCAACCGAGATTGAGTTCGACATGCAGAAGATCCTGCCGCCGAAGGAATGGACGCCATTCTCGATGCGACTGATCCTCCACGGGCGCCAGATTTGTATCGCGCGCAAGCCAAAGTGCGAGATCTGCGCGATCGCGGGAGATTGCCCGCGGATTGGGGTGGGTAAGTCTCCTCTTAAAACTAGTCTCTCCTCATCCGGTTCCCCTTCCACCAGGGGAAGGGGTTAGGTTTGCCCGCATGCAGTAGTGGCACAGGCTTTAGCCTGTGATCCTCAGCCTGGATTTTCATGGGCCAGAAAATCACAGGCTAAAGCCTGTGCCACAATCACATCCGTCTACAGCATTTCCCCGTAGGGCCTTCCAGAGAATTAGCTGCGACGGATATCCATCGCGTTGGTGCGAGCGATGTTGCCGAGCCATTCTGCGCTCGGCTTGATTGATCGCGTCTGGGTGGCGCGATCCACTGCTACCAGGCCGAAGGTTGGGCGGTAGCCGGAGTTCCATTCGAAGTTGTCCAGGAGCGACCAGTAGCAGTAGCCGCGGACGTCAATGCCGTCTCGGATGCATCGCGCGACGCCGTTCAGGGCGCGGCGGACGTACTCGATGCGGCGATCGTCCTTGTCGGTGCCGATGCCGTTTTCGGTGACGATCACCGGGACCTTTGCGATTGCGCTCGCCTGCCGGATCGTTGCTTCGAGCGCTTCGGGCCAGAATTCGTAACCCATCATCGTGGTCTCGACGCCGGCTTCCGGGCGGAGCGTGCCGTCCGCGCTGATGCGATTGCGGGTGTAGGTCTGGACGCCGATGAAATCGTCGCCGCGCGCTGCCTCATAGAAAATGTCCTGACACTCGGCCTTGATTCGATCGCGACGCCGTTCGCCGCCGGGTACGGCCTGCAGGTCGCCAAGCGCGAGGCAGATTCCCACTGGAAATTTGCCGCGTGACGATTTCAGCGCGACGGTGGCGAGCCGATGCGCTTCGAGCATCACGTCCCGCGCCTTCATCTGATCGCACATCAGGAACGGCGCGAAGCGATTCGGATCCGCGCCGATGCGGCGCGCCGCGTCTGTGAACCATTTCAGCCGTGTCGGATCGAGTTTCAGCGGCAGCGAGCCGACGAGGTACTGGTACGCGCCGAGGTTGGCCTCGTTGATGGTGCATGCGACGCCGATCAGATCGCCGAGATGTGCGGCGGCGCGCTCGCAGTATCGCGCGAACAGTTCGGCGGTCTTTTTGTCTTCCCATCCGCCGTCACCCGCGACCCATCGCGGCGAGGTGAAGTGATGAAAGGTTACGATCGGCGTGACCTTGTGCTCGTGACAGCATGCGAGCACGCGGCGGTAATGGTCGAGCGCGGCGCGCGAGAACTCGCCGGGTTCGGGCTCGACGCGCGCCCATTCGATCGAGAAGCGGTAGGCGTTGAAGCCGAGTCGCGCGAGCATCGCGATGTCGTCGGCGTAGCGATGGTACTGATCGCAGGCGTCGCCCGACGGCTCGACGAACGGCGACCCCGGCGTGTGCTCGAGGACCCAGTAGTCGCAATTGAGGTTGTTGCCCTCGACCTGGTGGGCGGCGGTCGCTGTGCCCCACAGAAAATTGGCGGGAAAGGTGAAACGCTCAGTGGCCATCGCACGTATACCTCAAGGAGAAATCCTTCCGACGCTACAGCTAAATCGCGATCGCGCCAACCGGCGTATTTGAAGATTGCGTGCGAAATGTAATAATTTCCTTTCGACTTGTCCCGTCCAAGGCGCTACGTGTGAAACGTGAAAATCCGAATCGAGGACATAACGGCCGACGCCAAAGAGATGGCGTTTGCCGAGCCTGAAAACGAAATCAACCGCGTCCTGGACGCGGGACCGATCCACGAATATCACCTGGAAGGACCGGTCGAAGTTTCTGTATCGTTTTATCGCGCGGGCACTGAGCTGTTCTTCGCGGGCAAACTGAAAACCAGGACCGGGGCGGTGTGCGCGCGATGTGCCGAGGACTTCGACGCGGCGGGCGATCGTCCGTTTCGCTTTGTGCTGTCGCCCAAATCAATCGGATACGACGACGAGACTCTTCGCGCAGAGGATTTGGAATTTTCGCTGTATGAAGGCGACGAGGTGGACCTGAGCCCGCTGATTCGCGAGCAAGTGCTGCTTGCGTTGCCGACGCGTCCTCTATGCCAGGAGGATTGCCGCGGTCTCTGTCCGCATTGCGGCGTCAATCTGAATCGCAGCACGTGCGATTGCCGCGTGGAAATCCTCGATCCGCGGCTGGAAGCAATCCGGTCGCTTAAACTGCCGCGCACCTGATAGGCTCAACCTCAACTTTAGGAAGTAATTCGTCATGCAAGCACCCAAACGCCGAAGTTCGCACTCGAAGAAGAACATGCGCCGCGCGCATGATGCCCTCCGCGCCGTCAATCCCGGTACCTGCGCGTCGTGCGGCGAGCCCGTGATGCCGCATCGCATCTGCCGCCATTGTGGATCCTACCGCGGCCGCCAGCTGGCCGAGATCAAGGAATAGGCGCGGCGGAGTACGGCCGTGAAGATCGCGCTCGACGCGATGGGGGGTGATCTCGCCCCCAAAGCCACTGTTGAGGGCGCCGTCCTGGCAGCCCGCGACTTCGGTATCGAGGTCGTGATGGTGGGCGACGGTGAGATTCTCGCGCGCGAGCTCGCCGACCACGACGCCGCCAACTTACCCATTCGAATCGAACATGCGCCCGAGGTCGTTCTGATGGACGACTCTCCGCTCGAATCCGTGCTGTCCAAGCCGCGATCGTCGATTCACGTTGGACTCGATCTGGTGAAGCGCGGCGACGCGAGCGCGTTTGTCAGCGCCGGAAATTCCGGCGCCGTGATGACAGCCTCGATGATGATCCTTGGCAATCTGAACTACGTCGATCGGCCGGCGATCGCGTCTCTGGTGCCGACCAGCGAAGGATTCGGTCTGCTGATAGACGCGGGCGCGAACACCGACGTCAAACCGATCAACCTGGTGCAATTCGCCGTGATGGGCAGCGTGTACTGGCGCTACGTCCGCAACGTCTCGCGCCCACGTGTCGGGATTCTTTCCAACGGCGAAGAGAGCTCGAAGGGCAACGAGAACACGCGTGCGGCGGCCGCCATGCTCGAGCAGATGCCGACCTACGTGCACTACATCGGGTACGTCGAAGGCCGCGATATCAACCGCGCGAAGGTGGACGTCGTAGTCACCGACGGCTTCACCGGTAACGTCGCGCTCAAGACGATGGAAGGATTCTCGTCGTTTCTACTCGGCAGCTTGCGCGAAGTATTTGGCGCGAACTGGCGTACGCGACTCGGCTATCTGCTGGTGCGGAAGAATCTCACGGCGATGCGCGAGCGGCTCGATCCTTCGGAATACGGCGGTGCACCGCTGCTGGGAGTCAGTGGCGTGTCGATTATTGCGCACGGTTCGTCGAATCCCAAGGCGATTCGCAATGCGATTCGGGCGGCGGCGAACGAACAACTTGTGCATCACGTGAACGCCGAAATTCTGGAAATCCTTGCGAAGATTCAGCCGGTCGGGCCGATCAAACCCGCCGCCGGCAAAGGTATCCGCGCGTTGTTCGGTAAAATGCGGGAACGGTTGCACCGTCGCGAGAAGGAAGGCGAAGCTCCCAAGCACGACGAGTCGCATCCGGTGGCGAGCGGTACAGGCTCGTTGCATGAGCCGCCGCCGGAGCATGGCGCGGACCATCACGTTGATCCGAAGATCGAACGCGCCAACTACGAATCGACACACTCCCGGCCGCGCGGCAGCGGCTCGCTGAAGAATGAAGCGCGGACCGAGACCGCGGAGGTCGCAGCGACACCGGTATCGACCAACGGCACGACGCCGGGCGCAGACAAGTCGCACAAATCGGGCGAGCTGCATCCGCAGGATGAATCGGACGCTGCGGACGTGCGTTCGCCCGATCGTCCAAAGAGCGATTCGTGAGGCGCCGGCGATGAAGCTGGCGTTTCTCTTTCCCGGGCAGGGATCGCAGCGCGTCGGGATGGGCAAGGAGCTCGCGGACAACTTTCCGGCGGCGCGCGATACGTTCAAGGAAGCCGACGACGCGCTCGGCTTTTCGCTGTCGAAACTATGCTTCGAAGGGCCGGAAGATGAGCTCCGGCTGACCGCCAACACTCAACCCGCGATCGTGGCAGCTTCCATCGCGGCGCTGCGCGTTTATCGTAAAGAAATCGGCGGAGTGCCGGAAATCGCGGCGGGCCATAGTCTTGGCGAATACAGCGCTCTCGTCGCGGCTGGGGCGATCGAGTTTGCCGACGCCGTGCGCGCGGTGCGGGAGCGTGGGCGCTTGATGCAGGAAGCCGTACCGGAGGGGCAGGGCGCAATGGCAGCGCTGATCGGCCTCGAGTTGCAGCAGGTGCAGGAAATCTGCGCGGAAGTCACTCGCGACGGCAAGCTCGCAGTGCCCGCGAATCTCAACGCGCCCGGGCAGGTGGTCATTGCAGGGCACGCGGCGGCAGTTCGCCACGCGCTGGAAATTGCGAAGGAGCGGGGCGCCTCGATGTCGGTCGAGTTGAAGGTCAGCGCGCCATTCCATTGTCCGCTGATGCAACCCGCGCGCGACGGGATGGAACCGGTATTGCGCGCGCTCAAGGTCGGCGAGCTCAAGTTTGGCGTGATCGCGAACGTCACGGCAGAAGTGAACCGTGATCCGGCGCGGGTGGTGCCGCTGTTGCTCGAGCAGATCACCTCGCCAGTGCGATGGGAAGAATCGATGGGCGTCGTCGCCCGCAGTGGCATCACCGACGCGATCGAATTCGGCTGCGGGAAGGTGCTGATGGGCCTGATGCGCCGGACGTACCGGACGATCCGCGTGCGGCCGTTCGAAGATCTCGCGTCGATGAAGGCGGTATCGGAGCCGGGTGCCGCTGGCAAAAGCTGAACGCTGGCTTGCGTCCGCTCCTTTCAGTCCTTATGCTCCCCTGATAATTTAATCCCGACCCTCTCGCCGGTTACCTCTGGTCTGCGCGGCAGTGGGATAATGTTAGAATATTGAATGGCGGCCCTGACTACGGCTCGCTGCCAGGAGGAACTAGAGCACGATGGCTCAAGACATCGAAACCAAAGTTCGCGAGAAAATTAGCGAACAACTGGGTGTGGCCGCTGACGAAGTAACTCCCGAAGCCTCGTTCATTGAGGACCTCGGCGCGGATTCGCTCGATATCGTCGAGCTGGTGATGGCGCTGGAAGAGGAGTTCAACATCGAAATTTCCGACGAAGACGCCGAGAAGATCCGTACCGTCAAAGACGTCGTCACCTATATCGAGGCTCACAAGAGCTGAAGCTGCGCGACTCAAAACTCGCTCGTGACAAATCGTCGGGCCCGCGTCGCTTCGACATGTGGACTCGGAGCTAGCCCATGCGGTGCCCTTTCTGCCGCAATCGTGGAAACCGCGTCATCGATTCGAGGCTCTCGAACGATGGCATGTTGATTCGGCGACGACGTGCGTGCTCGGCATGCAAGCGGCGCTTCACCACCTACGAGCGCGTCGAGGAAGCGGCGCCGATGGTCGTCAAGAAAGACGGCCGCCGCGAACAGTTCGACCGGTCCAAAATTGTCGCCGGCCTCAAACGCGCCTGCGAAAAGCGCCCGGTCTCGATGGAAACCATCGAGCAGATCGCCAACAACATCGAGACTACGATGACCGAGCAGAGCGATCGCGAGGTTGCCAGCAGCGCGATCGGTTCAGCGGTGATGAACGAACTGCACAAGATCGACCAGGTAGCCTACGTGCGGTTCGCGTCCGTCTATCGCCAGTTCAAGGATATCGACGAGTTCATGCATGAGCTCGAAGACCTGATCAATCAACGCAAGCAAACGCCCGGGTCGCGCGCCGCCGGTGAAAAGAAGGGCGACGGCGCCTCCTGATTCCGCCGCAGTTCGGGACGAGCGCTTCATGCGCGAGGCGATCGCGCTGGCGCAGGACCGCCTGGGGTTCACAACTCCAAATCCCTCGGTAGGATGCGTAATCGTGCGCGGCGGCAAGGTCGTGGGGCGTGGCGTCACGGGCGACGGCGGGCGTCCGCATGGGGAGACAGTGGCACTGGCGGACGCAGGCGCGCTCGCGCGCGGCGCGACCGCATACGTGTCGTTCGAGCCCTGCGCACATTTCGGACAGACGCCACCGTGCGCGAATGCGCTGGTCGCGGCGGGCATCAAGCGCGTCGTGATCGGATGCGTCGATCCCGACCCGCGGGTCAGCGGACAGGGAATCGCAATCCTCAAGCGCGCGAAGATCGACGTCACCGTCGGTGTCCTCGAAAGCGAAGCGCTCCGACTGAACGAAGGATTCATCACGCGGACGACGCTGGGTCGTCCGTTGGGAATCCTCAAGCTGGCGATGTCGATGGACGGGCGAATCGCCGCGGCCAGCGGCGATTCGCGATGGATCAGTTCGCGCGAATCGCGCGAACTGGTCCATCGATGGCGTCGCGAATGCGACGCCGTGATGGTCGGCGCGGGCACCGTGATAGCCGACGATCCGCGTCTGACGTGTCGAGTCGCGGGCGGACGCGATCCGGTGCGAGTCGTCGTCGACGCGCAGCTCCGCACGTCTCCGACCGCGCATGTCTACAGGCAGCAGCGGTCGAAAGCGTCCACTGTTCTGGTCACCACCCAGGACAATCTCGCACCAGCGCGCGAACGATATGAGCGCCGCGGCGTCGAGGTGATCGCGGTCGCGACGCACGACGGCAAGATCGAGTTGAATCGGTTGATGCTGGAGTTTGGGCATCGCGGATGGTGCCGCGTGCTGATTGAAGGTGGCGCAAGTCTCGCCGGTTCTGCGCTGAGCGCGGGTATCGTGGATCAGGTGGCATTCTTCGTCGCGCCGAAAATCATAGGCGCCGGTCTGTCCGCGATTGACGGCATGAACTCGCGCAGCGTCAGCGATTCGCTCGCGCTCGAAGGGCTTTCGGCACGCCCGGTTGGCGATGATTGGCTGCTCGAGGGCCGCGTCATGAGTAAAAGATCCGGGGTCCCTCGGCTTCGCTCGGGATGACGGAAAATGCACTGACAATAGGCGCACTGGTTAGGTTGCAGGACCGGTGATAATATCGCCATCGTTGAATTGAATCAGATGGCAGCTGCTTCTTTAGAAGAAATTTTCTCCTGGTTGCGCGACGGAAAGATGGTCGTGATGATCGCGGAGGAGCGCGAGGACGCCGAAGGCGACCTCGTGATGGCGGCCGAGAAAATCACCCCCGACGACATCAATTTCATGGCGCGCGAGGCCCGCGGCGTCATCTCCGTCGCGATTCCAGACAAGCGTTTCCGCGAGCTCGGGATTCCGCTGCAGCCTTCGACCGACAACGGCGACTCGAACGAGCAGGCCGGCGTGCTGATCGACGCGAGAGAAGGCGCCACCACCGGTATTTCAGCCGGCGACCGCGCGCGCGTGATCTCGGTGGTCGCATTCGAGGAATCGCGCCATGACGATATCGTGATGCCCGGCCACATCCTGCCGCTGATGGCGCTGAGCGGCGGCGTTATGGTGCGGATTGGACGCGCCGAGGGCGCGGTCGATCTGATGCGCTCGGCGGGGATGGGCCACGCTGCTGCTCTGTGCACTATCCTGCGTGAGGACGGCGAGGCCGCACGGCTCAAGGAGTTGCGCGAGTTTGCGGCGAAGCATTCGCTGCCAATCGTTTACGTCAAGGAGCTCGTCTCGCATCGCCTGACCAATGAAGTCCTGGTCCAGCGCGTTTCCGAGCAACCGTTTCCGATCGAAGGCGGTATGCTGAATGCCGTCGTCTTCCGCAACGTCGTCGATGGCCGCGAGCATCTGGCGCTGATCAAGGGCCAGGTCGGTGGCGGACGTTCTGCCCTGGTGCGGCTCCATTCGGAGTGCCTTACCGGCGACGTGTTTGCGTCGGCACGATGCGACTGTGGCGAGCAGTTGCAGGAGGCGCTCGAGCGTATAATGGCGTCGGATCGCGGCGTGGTGATTTATCTTCACCAGGAGGGCCGCGGAATCGGGCTCGGCAACAAGATTCGCGCGTATGCGCTGCAGGACAATGGGATGGACACGGTCGAAGCGAATCTGCATCTCGGCTTTGACGAGGACTTGCGCGATTACGGAATCGGGGCGCAGATTTTGCGTGATCTCGGCGTCGGCGAAGTGCAGTTGCTGACCAACAATCCGCACAAGATAGATAGCCTGCGCCGTTATGGAGTAAACGTTTCGCGCGTCCCGATCGAAGTCACGCCGCACGCGGGAAACATCGGGTACCTGAAAACCAAAAAAGAAAAACTCGGCCATTTGTTCTCGGAACTAAAACTGATCACTTGAAAGAATAAGCCGCTGCGCTGACGCCTGCCGCGCCGCCCGCGACTGTGGAATTTGCAATGGGACTTAGACATCAGGGGCGTGAGCTTGCGCTCAAAGCGCTGTATCGGATCGACATCTGTGGCGGCGCCAGCAGCGACGATCTGTCCGCGCTGTTCGAAAGTTTTCCGGTTGAGGATGACGCGCGCAAGTTTGCCGTCCAATTGATGGAAGGCGTGCGCCGCGAACAGCCGGCGCTCGACAAGCATCTTGCAGACGCGCTGGAACATTGGTCGGTCAAGCGCCTGTCGCGCGTCGATCACAACGTGATGAGGATCGCGCTTTTCGAACTGCTCAGGATGGAAGATATTCCGGCACGCGTAACGATTGACGAAGCCATCGAGTTGGCGAAGTGCTACGGCGACATCGAGTCGGGACGCTTCGTCAACGGCGTGCTTGACGAAATCGCGGGACGGTTGGGACTCAAGCAGAAGGGTGACGATGTCACACTATCCAAGGCCGAGTAGGTTTACTGCCTTCGTTGCCGTCGCGGCGCTCTTTTTTTCGGGATGCGGCTATCACTTCGCGGCGTCCGGCGATGCGTTGCCTTCCGGTGCGCAGACGATTTACGTGGCGCGATTTGGCAACCAAACGCGGGTGACCGGGGTAAATGACGAGGTGATGCGGTACATCAAGGATGAAATCGACCTGCATCGGAGGCTCACGATAGTCGACAATCCGGAGACCGCTGACCTCGAACTATCGGGCCAGGTCAGGTTCGTTAATTATACGCCGACCAACTTCAACTCGGCGCTCGAGCCGACCCAATACTCTCAGAGCATGGTGCTGTCGGCGATGCTCAGAGATATGCACACCAAGAAGACAATCTGGACTTCGAACAATATCAACGCCGGAGAACACACGCCGGTGGTACCGCAGACGACGGTGACCACGACGCCAACTTTTCTGCAGCAGAATTTGCGCACGGAAGACATTGCAGGGTTGACCGATATCCAGACTGCGCAGGCGGAAACGTCGGCGTATCGCGACGTGATGATGCAGCGGCTGGCGCAGAACCTCTACGCTCAAATGGCCGAAGGCTTCTAGCCAGGCGCATCGTGCCGCATGCCGCTTGAAACCGCGCTCGCGTATCTTCGAGGATCGGGAGGGGACGATCGAAAGCGAATCCCGCCGGTAGTTGTAATCTTCGGTCCGCACGCATTTCTGCGCGAGTACGTTCTCGATTCAGTCGTTCGCAAGCTCATCGCGGACGGATGCCAGTATCGCAGCTTTCAGATCGGTTCGGGTGACGACTATGGCGCCGTGCTGAACGAGCTTCGCGCGCCCGACTTGTTTGCGCCCAGGCGCGCGATCGCGTGCCGAATCCTGAAGTCGCGCCGGGACAAGGCCGAGACGGCGGGCGGGGATGCCGATGCGGGCGACGCCCGCGGGTCGGGCAGCGGCGGTTCGGAGGCTGCGCTGGTCGCGGCAATCGAGACTGCGCGCGGCCCCGGCAATCTCATCCTGCTCTACGAAAAAGACAACGCCCCCGCCAAGGTTCGCCGCGCCGCGGAGAAATCCGCGCTGCTGGTGAATTGTATGCGTCCGTTCGACAATCAGATCGAGCAATACGTGAACGCGTTTGCGCAATCGCTCGGACTAAAATTGTCGCCCGCCGCGCTCGATCTGATTATCTCGCGACACGGCGGAGATTTGGCGGCCGTCGTCAACACGCTCGGCAAAGTGATGATTTTCGCCGAGCCGGGCAAGGCCGTGCAGCCGGGTGACCTGGACGAGGGCGCGCGCCGGATGCCGGAAGCATTCGAGCTCGCTGAGAGCGTCGCGCGCGGCCGTGCCACCGCGGCGCTGGCGCAGTTGGGACGAGCGCTCGCGCTCGGACGCGAGGTCTTTGAGATCCTCGCGGTCGAAATCATCCCGATGATGCGCCGTATGATGATCGCGGCCTCGATGATGGCGGCGCGAAAGAGTCCCGGCGACGTCGCCTCTGCCCTCGGACTACCTCCGCAAAGCGGACTGGCGACTCGTGCAATCGAAGGGGCGCGACGCTTCGGGCGTGAGCGCCTGGAACGTGCCTACTGGCGCGCGTGTGCGATGGACGCGGGATTCAAGGACGGTACGATCAAGGATCGCGAACAAGCGCTTGCCGGACTGATCCTCGATCTGATGACCGCGCCCGAATAGCAAGCCCGCTCGAGCCGACGATTTATGCTTTCTTGCTGAATTTGCGATGCAGGCTGGCTGACAGCCGCGCAACTTTGCGCCGCACCGTATTGCGATGCATTGTGCCGCTGCTGATCGCCTTGTACAGCACCTTGGTCGCCTGCTTGAGCGCCTCGCGCGCCGCGGCCTCGTCAGTGCTGGATGCGATGGTTTCCGCTGCGGTCTTGGCCAACGTGCGGGCACGTGTGCGAACGACGCGGTTGCGCTCGGCGCGCTTGAGACTTTGCCGATGACGTTTCTCGGCCGACGGATGAACGGGAATATGAGGCATAACCAGTCATGTGTAACAGTGCGCGAGCACCGGAGCAATACTCAGGTTGCTGGCGTTTTCTATCTCGATGGCTGATCGCCGTATTTAGCCTGCCATAAGATTCCGACCGGTCGCTGACGCATCGTCTCCGCTTCAGCGTTTATCTCCTTACGATCACTCACGATGTCTCGTACGCTTTTTCCACCCAAAGTTATTGAGACCGCTGCACCGATGTATCCGACCAGGGCGACAGGAACCAGCGCAGAGACCAGGCCCAGTGCGGCGGATACGGAGAACCAGCCCAAGTCGCGGACTTTTTGTTTCGCTCTATTCTGCTCCAGGCGCAAAAACTCGGTTTCATAATCCATCAACGCCTGACTGATATTGTCCTCGACCTCGCCAACGACGGCGTCGTAGTCAGCAACGGAAGCCCTTTTGAGACGTTTCCGGTTGACGCTGAAAATGCGTCTCATATCTTCCATTTCGCCGCGCTCCCGCAACCGGATCAAAGCCTCAAGATCGACGCTTTGGCGCCAATGGCGGCTGTTAGTCTCGATAGCCCGTAGCACCGCCTTCCCCTCGCTGATTTTCTCCTTTCCCGCAGCCACTTCTGCATTGGTCCGCAGCAGCCATCGGTACAATTCCCAGCTGGCCGGATCCAGGGCATGATCCGCCACGAAAGAGTCACATATTGGTTCGTAAGACTGGAGCGTTTGGAAGCCTCTGAACAACCAGACCCAAAGAGACTCTGCACCTCGAACCCTTTCGACTTTGGTTCCGGACACTTGTCGCGAGGAATCGATCGCGGTATTCAGCCACTTTTCCAGATCCAGCGTCTTGCCGCCGAACGTCGGCGTTAAGCGCGCCGCATTTTCCAACGCGGTGGCGACACCCGCATAGGGACCGCTCTTCATTTGTTGATAGATCGCTGTGAAATCAGAACGTTGGAAGTAGCCGAGAGCTTCCTCGACGCTCTTGTGATGCTGTCTAAAAACGTCGTTGGCAAACTGGGTAGTGATCTCGTAAGTGGCTATAGTAAGGCTATCAATCGAGCTTCGTTGTTTGTCGCATAGAGTCAGGCGCGGGTAGAGTACGCCGATCGGAAATTCGCTGTCGTTAACAAAAAGGCCCTTCCTTTTTAGTAAGAGGAAGTAATCCACCATCACGCGCAATCCAAAAAACCCGAGCGCCCCGCTATCGTCCCACTTCTGCTGACCCTGCCGGAGTTGGTGATAGTTATAAGCGTGCTCGGCCATGAGATCGGGGATGAGCAAGGTATCGAAGTAGAGACCATAAGCGCGGACAGTCTCAAGCTTCAGATGCCAATCAACATTGTCGATTACGGTGGACTGAAGGCTGTCGTCGTCTTTGACAGCTGTACGAACAGCTTCCGTATTCGCTTCCCAAAATGAATGGATATTCTGCAAGAGTTCGTGGATCTGTTGGAAGATTGCCGGAACCACGCCTAGCGATGGCAGAGAGACCGTGATGCCGGAGGTGAGCCGGGGTTTTACGGTAGCGAGGACAAAACTGATCACGCTCGCGAAATCAGCGGCGCCACTTTTCTGGAATTCGGACTGCTCTCGCTTGAAGTGAGCCTCCAGAAGTTCGAAATAGGTCTTGTGGATGGAACGGATACTGCTTTTCCCGTCCATGGTTTGCACTCAACTTCGGGCTAGTTCATTGCTTCAGGGTTCGATTTTCTGAGGTTCATTTCCACCAGTCCTGGATGCCCCTTTGGAGCTGGAATACGAGCGGTGCGCGATTCACCCACAGATATGCGACGACGAGGCCGATCGCGAGATAGGTGATCAATCGGTATATTGCTCGGTCCATCTTCAACGGCTCTTTCGCATTTGAAAAAGGAACGGGCCAGCGTTCGCCTTCACGAACGCCAACCCATTCCCCGACTGGATAAAGGGGGAGACAGGACCCAGTCGGTTGTAATTTTTACTAAATTGGCAGGCGAGCGTCCAATTCCGATTCATCGGTAGTTGGCGGCTTTTGCTTCGTTCCACAGAGCGTCGATTTCTGACGGCGTCATCGATTTCAGGTCGAGCCCGCGCGAGGCCGCAAGCCGGGAGACCTCGTCGAAACGCGCGACGAACTTGTCGCAGGCGGCGCGAAGAGTCGTTTCGGCGTCGTGATTGATGAAGCGCGGTGCGTTGGCGATCGCGAGCATCAGATCGCCCAATTCTTCGGCGGCGTTGGTGGTGTCGTTGCGATCGAGCGCCTGCTCGACCTCGTCGAGTTCCTCGCGAGCCTTCGCCAGCACGTCGCGAATATTCGCCCAGTCCATGCCGGCGCGACGGGCTTTCTCGCCGAGTTTCTCCGCGCGCATCATCGAGGGCAGGCCGCGCCCGACGTGCGCGAGGCTTTTGGTGCCGCCGGCGTTCTTGCTCGCGCGCTCATCCGCCTTGATCCGCTCCCAGTTCTCGAGAACCTGTTCCGAAGTCTCCGCGCGCGTGTCGCTGTAAACGTGCGGATGCCGCCGGATCAGTTTATCCGCAGCGTTTTGCATCACGGTCGCGATATCGAGCCTCGATTGCTCAGCGAGAATCACGCCGGTGAACAGGCATTGCACGATCGCATCACCGAGTTCCTCCGCGACGTCTGGCGGATTGCCGCGAGTAATCGCGTCGGCCACCTCGTAGGCTTCCTCGATCAGGTGACGAGGAGTGTCGGCGAGTGTCTGTTCCCGATCCCAGGGGCATCGGTCGCGAAGTTCCGTGACGACCGCGAGCAGTTTCGTGAATGCTCGCGCAGCGGTTATGTCATCGCTCATGGCGGTAATCCTAGCATGCTTCTTTTTATCTCGTTATCCTTCCCACTATGGGAAGAGGCTAGGGGTTAGGTCGCCAATCATCCGTAGATTTCTCTAGCAGGGTCGCAGGCGTTAGAATCTTCATCGTGAAAATCATCGACATCGGGGTGCCGCTCGACGCCGCACCGTATCCGCCGTGGAACTATCGTTTCAAACGCGTCAGTCACGACGAAGGCGCGCGTGCGATGCTGCGCCTGTTCAAGGGATCGGACGTCGGCGATTACCCTGACTCGATGGGGCTAGGATGGGAAACGATCACTCTCACGGGACACGCGGGCAATCACATCGACGCGCCATGGCACTTCGGTCCGCTATGCGAGGGCAAGCCCGCCCGCACCATTGACCAGATTCCGCTCGAGTGGTGCTACGGCGACGGCGTGCGGCTGGATTTTCGCCATCGCCAGGGCGAGGACATCAGCGTCGAAGACATCAAGGGCGAGCTCTCGCGAATCGGCTACGCGCTCAAGCCGCTGGATATCGTGCTGCTATGGACCGGCAGCGACCAGTATCTCGACAACGTCGATGACTACGTACGCCGACAGGCCGGGCTGTCGGTGGCGGGCCAGAATTTTATTCTTGATGAAGGTGTAAAGCTGATCGGAATCGACGCGATCGCGATGGACGTGTCGTTCGCCACGATGGCGCGCGGTCTGCGCGAAGGTAATCCCGACGCACTATTCCCGGCGCATTTCGTCGGCCGCGAGCGCGAGCACATCCACATGGAGAAGCTGGCCAACCTCGGCGCGATCCCTCGCCCGTTCGGGTTCAAGGTAAGTGCGCTGCCGATCAAGATCACTGGCGGCAGTGCGGGGTGGGTTCGTCCGGTCGCGATCGTCGAGGATCAATAAAAGACGCACGGAGACGCGACATTAGATCGCCGCGCCTCCGAATTCTATTCAGTCCAGTCCGGACCAGAACTCTTTGAGCAGAACGGTGAGCAGCCGCGGATGTTCCTCGGGCCAGAATAACTTTGCCTTGGGAATGGTAATTACTTTGCGGAGGCCGCCCAGATTGCTTTTAAGCCACTCGATGGAGGCGGGAGTATCAAAGGCGGTGTCCGCGTCGCCCCACAAAACCTGTGCCGGGATCTGTGATGTGCGAAGCCCTTTGGCGGCCGCAACTAACTGATCGCGATTTCGTTCCGCCTCCGAAAAACCCTTCAGTTGCTCGCGGCGTTGTTCGGAATCAACGAAAGGATCGAAGTATACTTCGAGCGACTCCTTGCTCAGACTCTCCGGATTCTCATATGCCGCGGCGAGCTGAGCGGCCAAAGAAGGATCGCGCGTGATGTTCTTGAGCAATTCTCCGACCAGACCCGCCTTCAGCGCACCGTAGAATTGTTGCAACATGACGTTGGGCCAGAGATCGTGGACCTCGCAATTTGTCAGAGTCAGCGACCGTACGCGTTCCGGATAGAGCGAAAGGAAGATTTGGCTGACACCGCCGCCCGTATCGTTGCCGATCAGATCAACTTGCTTGATCGAGCGTCCGTCCAGGAATGCAGCGAGCATCTTTGCCTGTGACTCGAACGAAATATCCTGGCGGGCGGGAATCTCGCTGTACCCAAGACCCATCAGGTCCGGCGCGACACAAGTACGCATCGATGAGACTTCATCCAGCGCATAGCGCCACTGATAGCCGCAGAGCGGAAGGGCATGGACGAACAGCGCTACCGGTCCGTTCCCACGCTCGACGTAAGCGATGCGTCCAAAGGCAGTCTGGACGAAATTCCGGGAGGACTGGAACTCAGATGCTTTCATTTGCTAACCTCCATTGGGGAAACAGGGATGAAACATACATACTGTGTGTATGTAACTGATTGAACGTATGGCAGTCAAGAGCCGCCAGGCTGAGAATTCCGCCGCCACCCGCGCCGTCCTCCTGAAAATTGCGCGCAGATTCTTCGCCGAGCGCGGATACGCTGACACGGCAACTGAGGAGATCGTGCGCCGGGCCCGAGTGACTCGCGGCGCTCTGTATCATCATTTCAAGGACAAACAGGATCTGTTCAGAGCGGTTTTGCATGAAGAACAGTCAAAGGTTGCGGCCAAATGCATGGAAGCCGGAGCCAAGGAAAGCGATCCGTGGCGAGCGCTCATGGCCGCAAACGAAGCCTTTCTTGAAGCGTGTCTCGACCCTGCGGTTCAGCAGATCGTGTTAATCGACGCCCCGGCCGTGCTCGGCGCGGAAGGCTTCCGCCAATCGGACGAGAGCTACTACCTGGCGGGATTGAAGGCAGCCATCGAAGCGGCGATCGCGGCCGGAATCATCGAAAAGCAACCGGTGGAGTCTCTGGCCCATATGATTATGGGCTCAATGAATGAAGCGGCGCGTCTGATTGCCCATGCCTCAGACAAAGAGCGCGCTCGCCGTGAAGTCAGCGAATCTGCCAATCGAGTATGGAACGGTCTGCGAATCGACGCGACACGATAGTTATGAGGTACCTAGACCTTGACGATTGGGTCGAGAACTTTTTCAGTCAGGAAGTTCGACAGGTCTTGCAGGGCTTCGGCGGTTATTTCGTGGCCGCAATCGTATTCGCGAAATGTCAGCGGCATCTTGAGGGAGCGCAACGTTTCCACGGACGCCCTTGCGCGTGTGATTTCGATCATGTCGTCGGCGCGGCCGTGTTGCACGAGCGTGGGCAGCGCTTCGAGCGCGGCGGGGTCGCTGACTTCGTCCTTCAAGTCCGGCGGGAAGTACGTCGAGAGCGCGACCAGCGCCGCGAATTTCGAGGGATTTCTGATTGCGAGCCGATACGCCATCATGCCGCCCTGGCTGAAGCCGAGCACCACCAGCTTTTTTCGATCGACCGGATATTTTTTCAGCGCCTCGTTGAGAAACTCGGTCACCATTTTGTTGGCGTCGTCGATTGCACTGCGATCGGGCGATGCGCCCATCCGAATAGGGAACCATGCGTAACCGCGCGTCGGACCGATCGGCACTTCCATCGGACCCTGTGGACAAATCACCATGAAGCGGCCGTCCGCTATGTACGGCGCGAGGCCCAGCAGATCGAGCGCGCTGGCGCCGAACCCATGCATCGCTATCAGCGTCGGATGAGGTCCTTCGCCCGCCGGTTCATAGAGCGTGTGAATCAGTCGCATCGAGGCGTTCTCCTTGGCGGCAATGCCGCATAATAGACTGCCCGCGAGCCCGGTAGCCAGTCGAAGATCCGCCCGATGCCCGACATCGGGACCTGTTCATCGCGGCTCAAATAACCGCTATCTTTATCGGCTGCGCGATGTGGGCAATAGCAGGATGATCGAGAGTCTGAAGGTCGAGGGGGACCGGCCTCAAGGGTGGGTTGCATGGGCGCGAATTGCGCCGTGGGGCGTCGCCGCGTTGGCGGTCGCAGCCATCGCAGCCGCATCGACGCCCGCAGTTGCCACCGGCAAATTACCGGGATTCATCGCCGGTGCGATTCTGATCGCGCTGGTCGGCTACGCCTTCATCGACTACCTCCGCCCCCTGACTGAAGATCCCGACTCCGGCCTCATCCCCGCGCTGCTAGTGCTCGCCGCCCTGGCTGTCCTGAAGCTTGTGGTGATGCCGTACTTCCCCGGCTTCGGCCCCGACGTTGGCGACTACCAGGCGTGGGCGAGTCAGATCGCAACCTTCGGTCCCGCGCATACATATCAGCAGGGTTTCTTTCTCGATTATCCGCCCGGCTACCTGTACGGGCTGTGGGTGGTCGGGATCCTCGCGCATGCGATCGGCGCGACCGGAAATTTCTACCGCGTCATAATCGAGAGTCCCGCGATCGTTGCCGACCTCGCGCTCGCGCTCCTGGTGTACGCCTTCATGCGGCGCCGCAGCCGGCCCGAGATGGCTTTCATCGCGATGCTGATGGTCGCGCTGAATCCGCCGCTGGTGTTCGACACCGTGGTCTGGGGCCAGAGCGATTCGGTGATGACCTTCGTCACCCTGCTCAGCATCGTGTCACTGATCGGCGAGCAATACGAAATCGCATGGGGCCTCGCCGCGATCGCGGTGCTGGTCAAGCCGCAGGGACTGATGATGCTCCCGGTGCTCGGGTTTTGGACGATGCTCGAGACCGACTTCGCGACCTGGATCAGATCGGGAATCGCGCTGATCGCGGTCGCAATCATCGGTATCGCGCCGTTCCAAATCGGCCACGAGTGGAACTGGATTATCAAGCTCTACAGTTCGACCGCGGCCTACTATCACGAGACTTCGGTGAACGCATTCAACCTGATGGCGCTGCTTGGCGGAGTGCGTCAGGCCGATTCGAACACCTTGGCGGGAGTATCGTACTTCGCGCTCGGGATGAGCCTGTTGGTGCCGCTGTACGCGTTCGTGGCGTGGATTCTGTGGCGCGGCCGCACCCCGACGCGCCTGCTGTTCGCGTCGTTCATCGCGATCTTTGGATTCTTCATGGTCGCGCCCAGGATGCACGAGCGGTACCTCTATCCCGCAATTGCGCTGGCGGTGCCGTTGGCGCTGGAGGCGCCTGAGATGCTCGCGGTGTTCGCGATTCTCACGATCACCTGCTTCATCAACCTCGCGTACATTCTGCATACGCTAAACACGGTGGTGTTTCTGGACTCGCGTGACGGCCTTGCGATGGCGACCTCGGCGCTGAACGTCGTCGCGCTCGGGCTGGCCCTCTACTGGGGTGCGACGGGGATGAAGGACAGCAGCGCCGAGGCTGACCCGATCGGTGCATTCTTCACAAAATTCGCGATGCCTCAGCGTCAAATCGAAGACTACGTTGAGGAGCCGGCATCCGCGCTCCCGTGGATCGCCACCGACACGATCGTAATTTCGATCCTGCTGATAGCCGCGGCGGTCACTCGCTTCTGGAATCTGAGTCATCCGGCCGAGATCGTTTTCGATGAAGTACATTTCGTTGCACAAGGCCGCCATTATTTGCACGGCGAATCATTCCTCGATCCACATCCTCCGCTGGCCAAGCTCGTAATCGCTCTCGGCATCCTGCTCTTTGGCGATCATCCGTTTGGTTGGCGTGTCGGCAACGCGACGATTGGCACCGCGCTGGTAGGAATCACCTATCTGCTCGGGCGCCGGATGTCGGGCTCGCGACTGGTAGGCGCGCTCGCGGGCGCGATCATTCTTTGCGACGGGATGTACCTGGTCGATTCGCACTACGCGGTGATCGACATCGTCTACCTCACCCTGGCCGCTATCGCGTACTTGCTGTTTTTCAAATTCGTGCAGACGCCCGACCAGAAAGCGCGCCAGCGCGTTCTGCCGTGGATCGGGCTGGCGCTGGGCCTATGCCTGGCGAGCAAGCTCTACGTCCCGGGGATCACATTTTTGCTGGTGGTTGGGTTTATCGTTTATGTGATCGCGAGAGATCGCCCAAAGCCCGCTCCACCGGAGCCGACGGTTGAATTAAAGGCGCCGATCGAAGCCAAGCCGAAGAAAATCAAAGTGCCCGCGCTAGTCCCGGTGGCGCCGTACTCTTTCGACCAAACTTCGGCGCTCTTTATTTCTGCGACCTGTATCGTTCTTGGAGTCGTGCTCTATCTGAGCGGCGCGGCAATCTCATACGTCGTAGCGGCCATTCTCGCGTTTCTGGTTGTCCGCTTCGGGGAGATCTATTGGCGGAGCCGCTCGTCGACATCAACCGCGCAATCGTGGCAGATGCCGTCGATGGCCGATCTCCTCGAACCGAGGAGTCTTGGCGCCGTCCTGCTCGTCGGATCTGTGGCCACGATCACGTACCTCGCAGTGTTCATCCCGCATTTCTGGCTCGGATGGTGGGGCGGCATCTCCGATCTGGGCAAGTACTACACCGACGTGGTCTGGTACGAGCAGAGCGTTTCGTCGGCGACGCATCCGTACTCTTCGCGCTGGTGGAGTTGGCCGCTGATGCTGCGCCCCATTGCTTACTGGCAGAACTTTCCCAAGACGGGAGACGTGCAGACGGTCTGGGGCGGCGGCAATCCGGTGCTATGGTGGGGCGCGCTGACCGCGATCACAATCACCGCCGTGCAGGCGATCGAGCGCCCGAACCTCACGCGCTCGTTCCTGGTCATCGGCTATCTCAGCTACCTGTTAATCTGGGCGTGGATCGGCCGCACGCTGTTCCTGTACCACTACATGGCGTCGGTTTATTTCGGATACCTGGCGCTGGCGATTCTGCTCGGCGAATGTTTCAAGGAGCGCGCCGAGCCCTGGGAGCATCTCGCGCTGTTGCTGACGATGACGCCGGTGTTTTTTCTCGGGCTGCCTCCGACGTGGGCGTGGATCACCTTCATTGTAGTGGTCGGCGCGTACGGCTTTGTGCTGTTGAGGACTCCGTATGCAGGTCGATACGTCGCCAGTGTGTTCGCGATCACCGCACTGGTTCTGTTCGTTTACTACTTCCCGATTTGGGTCGGCCTACCGATCAGCCGCGAAGGATACTACGCGCGAATGTGGCTCCAATCAGGCGGAATACGTAATTGGATCTGATCGCGCATTCCCACCGCGTACTCCTGCGATTGTTCCCCTTCCGGCACGGGAAGGGGTGGTTAGGGGCCAAATCCGGTTCCCCTTCCCACTATGGGAAGGGGTTAGGGGTTAGGTCGCTGTGCGCAATAGCGCTTTTCGCGACGGTTGCCGCACTGTCCACCCCACGCCACGCCTATTCCGCCGATCAGAAAAACCTTCTGCTCAACGGCGACTTCAAAAAAGGATCCGAGGATCAGCCGGACTCATGGCGCGTCGAGGCCTGGATCAACAGCCCCGACGCGTTTCAAACCCACTGGCATTCGTACACCGACAAGCCCAGCGAGATGGAGGTCGACAACCTCAAGGCCAACGACGGGCGCTGGATGCAACCGCTGACCGTGCCGCCGGGATGGTATCAGCTTAGCGTTGACGTCCGCACTGAAAACGTCGGCGCCAAGGAATCCGGCGCGTCGATGTCAGTGATGGAAGACGGCATCATGTCCGCCGACATCCACGGCACTACCGACTGGCAGCGCGTTACGCTGTATCTCAAGGTGGGCGGACACGGCGCCGACATTGACGTCGCTCTGCGCGTCGGCGGCTTCGGCAGCCTCAACAGCGGCAAGGCGTTCTTCAGAAACGCGTCGATGTTCGCGATTGCCGCGCCGCCTCCCAATGCAACTCCCACGTACGATTTGAGCGCGATCCGGCAGCAGGGAGCGCCGGTGCCGATCGGCTCGCCAATCTCACTGGTGGTCACTTTCCTGGCGCTGGCGGGAATCGCATGGGCCGGCTGGCGCATCTACGGTGACGACGACTTTCGCATCTTCAATACGTTTCGCGCTGCGATGGCAGGGCGCCCGAAGAAACAATGACGGGGGGCGTGGCGAACTCCAGCCGCGTGATCGCGCCCGAAGATCGTCGCCGCCAACTCGAGGCCGCGATCTTCCTGATCCCGTTCATCACGTACGCGTACTTTTACCAGGGCGCCGACCAAAGCATCGCGTGCCGCTTTGACCTGCTGCGCTCGATGATCGAAAAGGGCGCGCTTTACATCAACGATTTTTGCGGCTTCAACACCGCCGACATCATCACGTTCCACGGCCACATCTATTCCGTCAAAGCGCCCGGCACGTCCTACACCGCACTGATTCCATGGATGATCTTCCGAATCGCTCTGCTGCCGATGAACGTGGCTCACGAGCCGCAGTACTGGGCATTCGTCACCTACCTGACGACAGTGTTCACGACTGGCTTGCTCATCTCCGCGATGTGCGTCGTCATGTTTCGCTTCGCGCGATTTCTCGGTGCCTCGGATGGCCGCGCGGCCGGCGTCGCACTGATTCTCGGTCTCGGCACGATCGCGTTTCCGTACGCGACTGAGCTCACCGGCGAACCGGTCGCCGCGGTGTGCGTCTTCACGGCGTTCTATCTCCTCGCGACCTTCGTAACTCGCCCGTCGTCGCTGCGCGCCTTTGCGGCCGGCTTCCTGGCAGGATGGGCGGTGCTCAACGACTACCCGGTATTCCTCGTCGCCGCCGCGATTGGCATCTTCGCGCTATTCAAACTGCGCGACTTCAAACACCTGGCGGCATTTTCCGTCGGCGCGGCGGTCACCGTCGCGATCATGCTCGCCTACAACTGGGGCGCCTTCGGAAATCCATTCTTCTTCAGCTACCAGGCGTTCAAGCTCGCGCCGACCGAGAACCGTCAATTCCCTGAGCAGGCAGTCGGCTTCGTCGGCCTGACCTATCCGAAGATGCGCATTCTCTGGAACGTGCTGCTCGATCCGCAGCGCGGCTTGTTCTTCTGCAACCCGGTGCTGCTGCTGTCGATCGTCGGCGTCGGCTATTTTGCGCAGCTGAAAAAGTGGCGCGCCGAATTCGTCGTCACCGTCTATTCGTTCGTGGTGCTGATCCTGTTCAACGCATCGTATGGCGAATCGATCGTATCGTGGGGCGGCGGCACCGCGACCGGGCCGCGCCAAATCGTCGCGTCGGTTCCGTTCATGGTCCTCGCGCTCACGTTTCTTCCGGCCGCATTTAACTGGCTGCTGGGCGCGATGGGTGCGCTGTCGGCCGCGATCATGCTGATGGCGACCGCGACCAATCCGCACTTCCCCTACGAATACGACAACCCGGTGCGCGACTTCGCGCTTCAGCAATTCATGCGCGGCGACTTCGCCACCAACCGCGACGCATTCTTCGGCGGCGGCATGATCGTCCGCGATTCAGTCGCGTTCAACCTCGGCAAACTAATCAGACTGCCCGGCCCATTCCAGCTATGGCCGCTCGCCGCGCTCTGGATCTTTGGTGCATACGACTTGTCGGCAACGCTCGGCCTGTGGGGCGATCGCCCGTCGCGCCGCCATAAGCAAGCCGCCGTCACGGTGGCGATCGCGTTGGTCTTCCTGCTCTCGATGAATCAGCGAGTCATGCAGCCGTTCCTGCAGAGCGGGCACCAGGGATTGCTGGGCAGGTATTACGTCGGCGACGAATGCGGCGATACGGCGCCACATATAGTGAGAGTCGATCCGCAACTGAATTTCGACACGATTGCCGAGATGGGCGCGATGCCGTTCCCCTCGTGCGACATCTGGCGCGGCCAGGTGATCGCGCCTAAAACGGGAGACTACGAATTCACGATCGACGTCGACGATTCAGGATGGGTCACGGTCGACGGCACTCCTGTGATTCACGATCCAGGCCCGATCACCAAGGTGCGCGACAGCGGCACGATTCATCCTGACCGAGGGCCCGCATCGCATCGAAGTCGGCGAGCGCAACATCGGCGGCGGCTCATACCTGCATCTGTACTGGAAGGTGCCCGGCTCATCGGACCTCGAGATAGTGCCCTCTGACGCCCTGGTCCCTGACCGCGCCGGTAGCTGAGACATTCCATTTCACACCACCTTTCTGAAGGCCATCGCGGGCGGGATGTGCGCTGCCTGCGTCACTGGCGCCACGGCGCTCAGAATACTCACCCCGAGCGCGACGAGAACCGCCCATGCAGCAGTGTCCGGTGCGACCGCCATGTATCCAAGTCCACCCGTGAGCGCGCCCAGCGAGATGCCGCCGTGGAAGAACCACAGCGCCGCCGCCGCTCCGACGATTCCTCCGCTCAGACCGATCAGAGTCGCTTCGGTCAGTAGCAGCGCTACGACGTGAACGCGGGCGAAGCCGAGCGCGCGCATCACCGCGACTTCGGTGATCCGGTCGCGCACCATCATCGCCATCGAGTTGGCCGCGATCAGCAACACCGTCAACAGCACGACGATACATATGCTGTACATGATCGTCCGCACGTCGCCGATTCCGGTGAGCACACTGTTCAGTGCGTCCGACTCCGGTGTCGTCTCGGTTTCACCGTCCGAGTTGTGAAAGTTCTCGTCGATTTCGCCGATCACCGAATTCATGTTCTCGGCGCGATCGACTCTAACCGAAAGGAAGGTTGCGCGATCCTGAATATCGGCTCCGTACGCGTTCTTCACAGCCTCGTCGAGCAATCGACGATCGAAGAACAGCGCCCGCGCCGTCAGCAGGGTTGGCATTTCGGCCTTCGGCACGAGAGTCAGAGTCAGCTTTGCGTTCTCCGGTGAACGGAGAGTGAATGGCTGGCCGAGCTTGAGCCCCTGCTCGCGCATCAGCACGCTGCCAACCGATGCGTTGCGCCGATCCGTGAACATCTGCTTGCGTATCTCGGGCGGCAGCTGAAAATCGCTCGGCCCGCTGATCGGAATAGATATCCTGCGTCACGCCGATCGCCATAATCGGATTGCGCGGGTCGCGATAAATCGCACCCCACTGAAGCTCAGGCGCGCACCCCATCACGTGCGCCATCTTCCTGATATCGTTGCAGTACTTCGCCGGCAGCTTGTACGAGTTGTGCGGGATTACGATCAGGCGCAAGCCCTTCGCGGCATCGTCCGCGATTCGATCCATCGACACCGGCACCGCCACCAGCACTGTGTACAGGAAGACCGCGACCGCGAAGCTGAGCGCGGTCAGAATCGTGCGCCGCAGCTGACGCCGCATATTGCGGATGGCGACGATGAACAGCTTCGCTATCATCATGCTTCCCGAATCGAATCGATCACGCCGATTCGCGCCGCGCGCCAGGCCGGCGCAAACCCTCCCACCACACCGATCACGCTCGCCGCGACCAGCCCCGCGATAATCGCGGCCGGCGTCGGCCGATATGAAAAGAACGTCGAACCAACGCTGAGCAGGCGGCTGTTCAAGCCCGTGCCCCACGCGACGATATACGCCAGCACCACTCCTGCAACGCCGCCACCGATACCGAGAATAGCGCTCTCGATCACGAAGCTGCCGAGGATATTCGCGCGCGAGAATCCCAACACGCGCAGCACGCCGATCTCGCGCTTGCGCCGTGCCACAGCCGCGTACATCGTGTTCATCCCGCCGAACACCGCGCCGACGCCGAGCATCAGCGCCACGATCAGCCCGAGCGATCGCAACTGGTCGACCACTTTGGTCTGCGAGGCGTAGTAGTCGCGCTCGGATATCGCGTCAACCTTCAGCCGTGAGTCACTCTTGAGCGCCTGCTGAAATGAGTCCGCAGTGCCGGGCTTCATCACGATATGCAGCGAGTTCGCGTCTTTGCCGGGACTCTGCGCGTCGGTGAGCAGGTCATCGTAGTCGGTCCAAATCTCGGATTCGCGCGCGCTGTCCTCATCGGAGAACACTCCGACAATTGTCCAGTTGCGCCGGCCGTAATGCATCTGAGTGCCGATCGTCATATACGGCTGCCGTGCCTCGACCTTCTGCCCGACAGCCCATTCGCCGTTACCGCGAGTCGGCCAATGCCCCGCGATCAGGTGCATGTTGCGATGCACCTTCGTTGCGATCGGCATCACGCCGCGCATCAGCACGAACTGCCGTACATGCTTGTCGCGGCTGATGTTCACGCCTGCAAAAATCTCCGGCGAGATCAGCGGCTGGCCCGAGTCACTCGTCGCGATTTCAGGCCGCACGCGGACAACGTCTATAAGGGCATGCGGAATGAAGCTCGCAGTTTCGTCCGGCGAACCCCGACCGAGCAACACCCAGTTACGCTCGCCCGCCGCATTGAGCATCGTGCCTTTGAGCCCGCCGATGAACCCGAACAGAATCACAAAAATCATCGCCACGAGGCCGAGACCAAGCACGGTCATCAGCGAGGTTGTACGGCGCTCGAGCAAACTCCGAAAATTGTAGCGGATAGGAATCACGCAGCCCCCCGCAGATTTGAGTCTCGGTCAGCCAGCAATCCCGCGTGCATCAGTGTGCGGCGCTCGATCTCGTCCAGCACCCACAGACTGATGGCAAGGTACCACGTCGCAGTCACTGCGGCGAGCGCGCGCAGCTTTCTTCCCCTCTCCCGGAATGGGAGAGGTTTGCATAACCTCGGTTAGTATTCAGAGGAACAAGGCAGAATCTTGAATCGCGCGCGAGAAAATGCGCGCTGGATATGGTCCCTCACCTTAAATCCTCTCCCTTCGGGAGAGGGGAAAAAAAGATCGCGATCGTTATGCGCTGAGTCTGATCTCTTTCTGTCATCCCTTTGGTCGCTAAGTTCTAAATCTCTATCGCACCAGCTCCGCACGCTAGTCCATCACCGGCAACAATCCTGCGCGAGTGACTTCGCGCCGCTCGCTTTTGTCGAGTGCCTCCGCGGCCTTGCGACAGTGGGAAGGTTGCGTCGCACATTTCGCGGTAGGGCAGGCGGTCTATGTTTGCGGCAAGGAAGTCGAGCGACTTCTTTAGATAGTGCGGCGGATAGGTTGCTACGCCGATTATTTCCAGAGATTTGAATGTGATCATTGACGGCGGGAGCTGGACCGTCAAGCCTGATGAGATGTTGCCGACTTCGATCACGCGGCCGCCGACGCGCACCATTCGGAGCGCCTCGCTGAACGCGTCGGGGACGCCGGCTACTTCCAGCACCACGTCGGGCCATCCGGCGCACAGCTCGCGCACCCGTTTGTCGCGAGCTTCCGCGTCGGCGTACTGGCGCATATCGACGGTTTCGTCGGCGCCGAATCGGCGTGCCTCGCGCAGGCGCAAATCGACGCCGTCGACTGCGATCACGCGCGCGCCGCGCGCCTTCGCAATCGCCATCGCATGCAGCCCGAGTCCGCCCGCGCCGAGCACGACCAGCGTCTCGCCGTAGTGAAGCCGCCCGCGGTCGAGACTCCAGAAGACTTGCGACATCGCGCAATTCGCCGACGACGCGACCAGGTCGGGCACATTGTCCGGCACGCGGTAGAAGTGCTGATCAGGCTTGACGACATAGTGCGTTGCGAAGGTGGCGGTGAAATGCGGGGGTTCATCGGGATGCCGCGCGCCGACCACCTTGGCGGTGCACGCCGCATGATTGCCGCTGACGCAGTTCACGCATCGATTGCACACCGTGTAGTAGACCGGCGCGATTCGATCGCCTTCCTTTACCGGCACTCCCGCCCAATCCGCGCGAACGCCCGCGCCGAGCGCCTCGATTCGCCCGCTCATCTCATGCCCCGGCATCACGCCGCGCCGCCCGAACTCGCCCTTCCACATATGCACTTCCGAGCCGCATACGTTGGTCTGTGTGACTGCAGCGACGAGGCCGCCTGCGGCAGGCGCGGGAACGTCGTACTCGTGGAATTCAATTTTGTGTGCGGTTGGGATAAACGCGACGCGACCTTTCATGGCATGGCCTCCGAATCGATGAGTGATGGCCCCGGTTTCATCCCGGACGAAAAAAATGTCAAGCCCGCGCGAACACATAACTTCCGAATCCGGTTTGCAGTCTTCAACTAAAGGATGAACTAATCGGCATCACCCAGCCGGATTGTCGGTAGTGTCTCAGTTTGAAATACACTCCGGCAGTCTGCACGCTGCCGCGCTCGCGAAAAAAAAAGGCACGCCTGGCTGGGGAGAGTGTGCGCCAAACGTGCCCATCGGTTTGTCGGGGGAGGACTACCGATGAACTCAGATTTAATAGCTACGCGCAGTTACCGCTATTCGTCCCGCGTGCCGATAGGAACCATTGCGGACGTTCGCTCGATATTTTTTCCCAGCGGTGAACAGAATTGCCCGCAAATTACTGCGTTAAATTTCAAACTAAGACGCTACCAAAGGCGGTATGAAGTTGCTTTTCGCGGTCCTACTGCGGCGGAGGCCCGGGCAGCTTGAGATTCCCGCCAAGCGAAAATCCGCGCATCGATGTCGGCATCTCGGATTGCCCTTCCGCCTTGTCAATCGAGGACGGAGGCCTGCGCGCCGGTCCAGTCGGTTGCGCACTCGCCGAAGACGAAGCCTGCTGCGGCGGAGCGCTTGGCTTGGCGTAAGTCGGCCGATGAGTCTTCTTCGCCTCGACCAGCACCTCGCGCAGCAGATTCGATTCCTGGATTCCGTGCGACACGCAATCGACGTCGGTCGCCGGATGCAGTGGCACGCTGACCGACGAATTGAAGGTCGCGCGCACTACGACGAGGGTCGCCTCCGGGCCGCGCGGCCGCACCAGGAAGTTGTACACCGACGACGAATTCTGCTCCGGCTCGGCGGTATAGGCGCCTGCGACGCTCTTTATCTTGCCGCAATCGGCGTCGTGCAGCGTGAAGCGCGGACCGACCGCCTCGATAATCCCGTTAGTCATGTCCTGCGCTTGCACATGAAATGAATTTTCAGTGACAACCGCGTTCACTGCATCCCACGCGAGATCATACGGCAGCGGAATCACTACTTCCTGCTGTGCGTCAGGCGGCGGCTGCGTGACCGGAGGATAGAGGCATCCAGTGGTGCATAGCGCCGTAATCAGGCACAAAATCGAAATTCTCACCCCAGACATTTCTCCACTCACTGGCGGGTTCGCGGCAGCATCGATACCAGAAGCGGACGGAGTTGAGGCCAGCTTCCCGCAGTCGCCGGAGGTCCAGCCTGCCCGCAAAGTGACTACGGGCCGAGAGGCGAGAAGACGGCTATCCGCGGCGCGATGAAGAGACTCGCATAAGCGACGTACAGCCTGTGAGATGCAGGATCGACTGCGAGCGTGTGCGCGCCGAAATGCAGGGAGATCTTATCGAGCGTAGTGAGCGCGCCGTTGCTATCGCGCTCGACCACGCACAAAACGCCGGCGCGACCGGTTACGTAAATCCGGTGAAGCTGGGCGTCGTAGGCCACTGAATCCGGGCCACCGCCAACCGGAATGGAGGTTATGTCGCGGTGCTTCTGAAGGTCGAACACCGCGAGCCTCGAGTTGCCGTTGCACCCGATGAAGAGCTGGCGGCTTTGCTCGTCGATGGCCATCCCGGTCGGGTGCACGCAATCCTGCAGCGGCCATCGCGCCGTGACGACGCGCTTGCTCAGATCTACCGCTGCGATGGAACTGGTGTCCTCGAGATTTTGATAGAAGAGATTCGTTTGAGGATCGAAAACGCCAAACTCGGGTTTTCCGTCCAGGGATATTGTTGCCGACACTTTCCGCGCCGAAGGATCGATCAGGGTAGCAGTCTTGCCATCGCCACTTGCGACGTAGATGGTCTGGAGCGGCGAAATATAGAAGATTCCGTCCGGGTCATCGGCAACGGGGATGCGCGTGACGAGAGTCATCGTCGAGGGATCGAAAATATCGACGGTGTTGGCCTCGCTGCGCGTCACGTAGGCCATGCCGGTAGCCGGGTCGATCACGACGCCGTGGGCAGCAGGTTCGAGCTGAAACATCGAGACGTCGCTTGCGGCGGGTAATCCATCTGCCTGCAATGGGATCTTGTAAACCGTGCCGGTGCTCACATTGGTGACGAAGAGGTCTTTGCCGTTCAGAGTTAGATAGTCCAGCACTGTCAGCAGGCCGGCACGGCGATCCTTCGGAAGAGGCACAAATCCTTCGAACTTGAGGCTCTTCGCGCTGCCGGGCGTTCCGGGAAAAGTCAGCCAGAGGACAAGAACCAACAGGCCCGTCAAAGCGATCGCTGCAATCCATAGAAAGGCTTTCAATACAGTTCGAATGCGCAAACCTATTCCTGCTTTTGTCGGAACTTTTGGCAGTTGCGAACGCGTGAAGGATAAGACAGAAGGTGACTCTATGCGAGCACTCATCACCGGCGCCACCGGACTTGTCGGAAAGCACCTCGTCGGGAGAATCGAAGACGCTGTCGTCCTGAGTCGCAATCCGGACGAGGCCCGGCGTCGTCTCGGTAAGGTTGAGGCACACGCCTGGAATCCGGAAGGCGGCCCTGCGCCGGCCGAGGCGATCCGCGACGTCGAGGTCGTCTTCAACCTTGCGGGCGAGCCGGTTTTCGAGGGGCGCTGGACGGAAGAGAAGAAGCGCCGAATCCGCGACAGTCGCGTCGTCGGCACGCGCAACCTGGTCAGCGCGATCGCGGCGTCGGAGAGCCGGCCAAAGGTGCTCGTGTCCGCGTCCGCAGTTGGCTATTACGGCGATCGAGGCGACGAGGAGCTCGATGAACGCTCATCCGCCGGCGATGGGTTTCTCGCCGAAGTCTGCGTGGAATGGGAACGCGAAGCGATGGCGGCAGAGCAGCTTGGCGTTCGCGTGGTATGCGTGCGCATTGGAGTCGTTCTCGCTCCGAACGGCGGGGCGCTGGCCGCGATGCTAACTCCCTTTCGGATGGGAGTGGGCGGCAGGCTCGGCAGCGGACGGCAGTGGATGCCATGGGTTCATATCAAGGACCTGGCTGGAATGATGCTGCATGCGAGCCGGAACGACGTGATCCGCGGACCGATGAACGGGGTCGCGCCACGCCCGGTCACCAACGCCGATTTTACGCGCGCGCTGGCGAATGCGGTCCACCGGCCTGCGCTGCTCCCGGTGCCGCGCATCGCACTTCGCCTCGCGCTGGGAGAGGTGAGCGACATCCTGCTCGCGTCACAACGGGTTTTTCCAAAGGTGGCAGAGCAGAGCGGGTATGCATTCGAGCATCCCGATCTCGGCGGTGCGCTGAACGATGTGATGGCCTCGACCGCGCAGTCCTCGAGCTCGTAATTCCCTGACACCGTCGCGTTCGCCCCATTCCCCCTTGCGCGAAACTTTATGATAATCTCGGCATCGTTCGGGACCCGCCCGCCGAGGTGGCCCCGCGGAAGGTATTTGCCATGTCGGGTCATTCGAAATGGAGTTCAATCAAGCACAAGAAGGCGATCACCGATTCCAAGCGCGGCCGCGTCTTCACCAAGATGATCAAGGAAATCACGATTGCGGCGCGACTCGGCGGCGGTGACATCAATTCCAACCCGCGCCTGCGCACGGCAGTGACGGTCGCCAAGAAGCAATCGATGCCCAACGACAACATCGATCGCGCGATCAAAAAAGGCACCGGCGAAATCGCGGGCGCGTCGCTCGAGGAAATCACTTACGAAGGCTACGGCCCCGGCGGCGTCGCGATCATGGTCGACGTGCTTTCGGACAATCGCAATCGCACGGTCGCGGAGTTGCGCTTCGTTTTCTCGCGGCACGGCGGCAACCTCGGCGAAGTCGGATGCGTCGGCTGGATGTTCAAGAAGCGCGGCGTGATTGGAATTGAAAAATCCGCAATCGACGAGGACAAGCTGCTCGAACTCGCGCTCGACGCCGGCGCCGACGACGTGACCAGCGACGGCGAGACTTTCCAGGTCCTCACGTCGCCCGACAAGTTGAACGCAGTGCGCGACGCGCTGGAAAAAGCCGGCCTTGCGATCGCGCATTCGGAACAGACGCGGATTCCCGAAAATACGGTTGCGGTCTCCGGCCATACGGCCGGGCAGGTGCTCAAGCTGATGGAAGAACTCGAGGATCACGACGACGTGCAGAACGTCGCCGCGAATTTCGACATCAGCGACGAGGAGATGGCGCAGTTCTCGGCAGCTTAGCGTTTCTGTGGGGGAGGTGGGGTATGAGGATACTCGGGGTGGATCCCGGGAGTGTGGTGTGTGGCTACGGCGTCGTCGAGACTTCAGGCGGACGCTACGTCACAGCGGGTACGATTCGATGCAAGTCGCTTGCGCCAGGGCCGGAGCGGCTACAACGCATCCACGAAGGTCTTCTGTTCATCATAGACGAGTTCTCTCCGCGAGCGCTTAGTCTGGAGCGTCACTTCGTCGCCGCCAATGTGCAAAGTGCGTTTCGCATCGGCGAGGCGCGCGCGATGGCGATGCTCGCGGCGGCCGAACGCAGCCTCCCGATGTTCGAATATCCGCCCAACGAGGTTAAACTCTGCGTCGCCGGTCACGGACACGCCGACAAGGCGCAGGTGAAATACATGGTGCGCAAGACGCTGAAGCTCGATCCGGCGATCGAGCTGGCCGACGACGCGGCCGACGCTCTCGCGCTGGCGCTCTGCCATCTTGGCCACGGCCGCATTCCGAATATTGTCGATGCGGTCGAGCGCTTTCGCCCCGGCGCGCCGCGACGAAGCAGGACCCGGATGGTACCGCAATGATCGCGACATTATCTGGCGCGCTCGCAGTTCGCGACGCCGGGCGCATCGTCGTCGAGACTGGAGGCGTCGGCTACGAAGTGCTGATCCCGCTGAGCACCTACTATCGATTGCCGCAGCTCGGCGAGCGCGTCGCGCTGATGATTCGCCAGGTCGTGCGCGAGGACGCGCTGATGCTCTACGGATTTTCCAGCGCGACCGAGAAGCGCGCCTTCGATCTGCTGATGAGCGTGCAACACGTCGGGCCGAAACTCGCGCTCGCGATCCTGTCAGTGCTCGCACCCGAAGAACTGGTGGCTGCGATAGGGAAGGGCGATGTCGAGCGAATCGACGCGGTGCCGGGCGTCGGCCCGAAGGTCGCGGAGCGGGTAGTGCGCGAACTGCGCGACAAGGTCGCCGATCTGAAGATGGCGGCGCCGTCCACCAGCACGTCCAACGGCCATCTGCGTCCCGTGCCCGACGCTAACGCACGACCGGCTGGTCCAGCAGATGAAGCGGTTTCCGCGCTGGTGAATCTCGGCATGAAACCGATTGAGGCGAAGCGCACGGTCGACGCCGTCATCGCGGCAGATGCGGGCGCCGCACAGAATCCCGAAATAATAATTCGCAAGTCGTTGGCGGTGCTGCTTGGCGAAAAGTAAGCCCATTGAAAATGCCGGTACGCCACCGCCCGTCGCGGAAGGGCGACTCACTGCGCGCGTTGGCCACGAGGACGACCGCCGGATCGATCTCGCACTGCGGCCGCGCGCCATCGCCGAGTTCATCGGACAGGAGCGCACCAAGAAAATCCTCGGCATGTCGATCGATGCCGCCCGCGGACGCGCCGAAGTGCTCGACCATGTGCTGTTCGCGGGACCGCCGGGCCTGGGCAAGACCTCGCTCGCGCACATCATCGCGCGCGAGCTTGGCGTCAACGTCCACGTGACCTCGGGTCCCGCGATCGAGCGCGCCGCCGATCTCGCGGCAATCGTCAACAACCTCGAAGAGCATGACGTGCTGTTCATCGACGAGATTCATCGCCTGCAGCGCGTCGTCGAGGAGCGGCTTTACTCCGCGATGGAGGACTTCGAGTTTCACATCGTGGTGGGCGAGGGGATGGGCGCGCGTACGATGAAGTTGTCGGTGAATCCGTTCACGCTGGTCGGCGCGACCACGCGATCGGGGCTGCTCAGCTCGCCGCTGCGCGACAGGTTCGGCCAGCATTTCCATCTCGACTTTTACGATCATGCCGAACTGGGCGAGATCGTGCGCCGCTCTGCGGCGTTGTTGAATGTCGCGATCGACGAGCAGGGCGCTCACGAGCTTGCGTCGCGGTCGCGCGGGACGCCGCGAATCGCCAACCGCCTGCTGCGCCGCGTGCGCGACTTTGCACAGGTGAACGAAGCGCCGGTCGTCACGCGCGAAATCGCGCTGGCTGCGCTCGAACTGCTCGAAATCGACACGGCGGGATTCGACAAGATGGACCGCGCGATTCTCGGCGCGATCATCGACAAGTTCGACGGTGGCCCGGTCGGCGTCGAGAGCCTGGCTGCGGCGGTCGGCGAGGAGTCCGACACTATCGAGGAAGTTTACGAGCCATACCTGCTGCAGGAGGGATTCCTCGCGCGCACCTCGCGCGGGCGAGTCGCCACCCAGCGAGCCTACACGCACCTCGGCCGCACCCGCCGCGGCACTCTGCTGTGAGGAAGTTCACTAGAGGGTGTTTACGGGTGCGGCGCTGACGGACTGAACGCGAGGCGTCGCGAACGACTGTAAGTGAGGATCCTTCGACGCCTTGATCGCGATATCGCCGGCCATCCGCGCGATCGCGGGCTCAAATGCGGCGTTGAAGCGATCGGCATTGTGCTTGTCGATTTCATGGGTGGCTAACCTGTCCGCGGGTGGAAAAACCACGACCGCGGCGAACAGCACCAGGTCGGTTACGAGGTGGTCGTAGACGCCGGGAGCATTGCCGTCGCATGAACGCTCGGACGAAAGCTCTGCAACGATTCTGCGCGAACGTGGATCGACAAATGTCACCGTCAACTTCATCGGATCTGAAAGCTGCAGCTTCGGCGACGCGAAAAGGTCGGCACTGCCCACCGCGTTCTCAGCCTCGACGACATTCACGTTCTGAAAGTTTCCGCGAAACGCGCTTTGCAGCGTCTGCGCGAGCCCGGGGTTCAGCACCTCGACGAAAGCCTTGAAGTATCGGGGGTAGTCGAACTTCAAATCGGGGTCGCCGATCACGGCAACATTCAGCGGCAACCTGTCGTCTCCCAATGAGGCCGACCACGGAATACGTTTGTGGAGCTAATTCGCGATGGACCGTACAACCCGCGACAGACAGGACAACCAAGCCAGAGAAGAATCGTGGTAGTCATCTCGGTCCATAGAAAGTACTAAGAAGGTCAAACCACGAACGCGGCCATATAGCCAGCGCCCGACGTAAAAAGCTTGCAGTTTTTACAACAAATGCGCATCAGCTATTCTTTCTGCGCTGAAGAGATACTCAGATGGCGAAGATTTATATTTTGCAGCATCACCCGGTCGAGGATCTCGGCTAACATCGCCGACGCGCTCGAAGGCGCCGCGCTCGCATGGCAATACGTTCGCGTCGACAAGGGCCAGCCGTCCCGGCGAGCATGAAGGGCGCGGGCGGCCTCATCGTGATGGGCGGTCCGATGGGCGTCTATCAGACCGATCGCTATCCGTGGCTGCGCGACGAGATGCATCTGATCGAAGACGCGATGAAATCGAATCTGCCGGTGCTCGGCGTATGCCTCGGCGCGCAGATTCTCGCGGCCGCGCTGGGAGCGAAGGTCGAACGCAATCCCAACGGCAAGGAAATCGGATGGCATCCGATCCGCCTGAGCGACTCGGCTAAAGATGATCGCCTGATGCGCGGTCTGCCCGCGACGATGACTCCATTTCACTGGCACGGCGACATCTTCGAACTTCCGCCGGGCGCGACTTCGCTCGCGTCGTCGGACAAGACTCCATGCCAGGCATTCCGCCATGGCGACAAAGTCTACGGCCTCCAGTTTCATTTCGAAGTGACGCGCGAAGGAGTCGCCGCGATGGCCGATGCCTTCGCGAAAGATCTAGCCCGCGAGAACATCCCCGCCGATAGAATGATCGCTCAAGCAGGCGAGTATCTGCCGCCGCTCGAAAAGATTTCCGAGACAGTCTTCACCCGCTGGGCCTCCCCAATCCAAGGCATGTCCTGAGAGGCTGTTCTGCACCTCTGGTCCCCTTTCCCCGCTATGGGAAGGGGTTAGTTGATCATGCGCTACGCGCACTGTGATGGATGAAAGCCCAACAGGACACCGATAACGTCCCGGAAGGCCGCGGGCACGGCAGCCCGCGCCACTGCGCTGCGGCCCGAAGCGTTTTCAAGGCTGGCAGATTCGGTTGATTTAGTGGCGCGGGCGGCCCTGCCCGCGGCTCCTCCTGATCATGCGCTAAGTGCACTGTGATGGATGAAAGAAGAAGATGAAGACCGATAAGTACCATGGAATAACCGCTGGCACGCCGGTCCTCGTTACTGCGCTGCGGCCCGAGGCATTTTCAAGGCTGTCAGATTCGGTTGATTTAGTGGTGCGGGCGGCCCTGCCGGCGGCTCGCAAGATTCGTCGCCATGCCCGGTATAGGGCATCGGCACCAACTTCTCGACTGGTCCTTCGACCACGATGCATTCGTTGTCGCGCGCAAGCGCCCTGTGCCTCAGATAGGTCGTAAAGGTTGCCAGAAAGGCAGAGGCCGTCCACAAGATCGCGAATCCGAGAAAACAATATCGAAAAAGCCGCTCGCCCCTGGACTTGAAATCCATGAACGGTATCCCGGTAGCCTTGATCAAGCGTGGCGCAAAGAAGAACAGGAGGCCGAGGCCAACGAAGATCAGGCCGAACGCCGAGAACGGCCAATCCTTAAACCCGGAATCCAGAACATCAAAAACTTTGACAAAATGATTTTCGTCCATACCCCCTTGGCTGCCTCTATCGTCACTTCGCTTTCAGCTAACTGCTTGTGCTTGGTCCACGCGTCAAAGAGTGTTGCTAGGCGCGTCATCTCTCCCCCACATCCGCCACCCTTCGCGCCGCAGACTCCAACGGTTTCAAAATCGCAGTGCCCGACGTCACATACCCCGCCACTCGCGACAGCGCCGCGAGATCACGCACGCCGGCTTCGATCTCCGGAGCGATCGCAAGCTTCACGCCGACGGGAAGTTCGCGCGCGAATGCGGCGACTCGCTCGATTTCGTCGAGGGTGCGGTCGCGGTACTCCTCGAAGTGATGGACGAGGCGGCCGAAGCCATTGGCGTCGGCACCATCTTTCGCAAGTGACGATCGCAATTCCGAGATTTCCGCCAGATGACTCAACGGACGCACCGAAGAATCCGCGACTGCAGCCCAGGTGCGCTCGTCGAGGAAGCGATTGATCACGATCGCGGAGAGCTTGAGTCCCTCGGAGTCCATCTGGGAGAGCAACTCGCGCGCCTGCCGGATGCGATCGGGTTCCGCCGTCGTGACCATCACGAACTTTACGGCGGGCGAATGCAGCAGCGCTTCAGTCTTCTGCAGACGATCGATGATAGCGTCCATGCTCTCGGCCATCGCGGCGAAGAAGTCGGTGATAGTCGAGAGCACGTTGCTGCCGGCGAAGCGCTCGAGCTCGCGCACGACAAATCGCGCCGCATTGCTGGCGACCTTCATCGCAATCCGGCTGGCGGATAGTGACGGCGTGAAAAGCCATCGCGCCGTGCGCGAGTCGAGCAGTCGAATCAGCCGCGCGGGCGTTTGCAGGAACTCGAACGAATGCGACGCGGGCGGAGTGTCGACGACTTCAAGCTCGAAGGCTCCCGTCTGATGAAGGTCATAGAGGCGTTGGAGTGCGGCGAAAGCTTCGGAGCCGGCGAACTCGGCGGTCAGGCTTTTGTAGAAAGGATTGTCGAAAACCTTGCGACGAGTCGCGGGGTCGGCGACGAAGCGCTCGACGATCGCGTCCCATGCGCCCGATACGTCGAGCATCATCGCGGAGAGTTTTAGATGCGGGTCGAGTCCGGCGGCGGCGAGTTGCCGTGCGCCGATTCGCGTCGGCTGTCCACCGAGACGCGCCAGGCCGAGTGCATCGCGCAGACGCTTTGACGGATCGACGGTAATCACCGCGGTGTTGAGACTTGGCGGATGCGCCGGCGAGCGCGAGCGCGGCGGCAATCGTGGTTTTACCGACGCCGCCAGTACCGAGCAGAATCGGAATCGAGCCCTTGGTGAGCAGGTCTTTCAAAGCATCGGCTCCGTGCATCAGTCACGATACATGTCCTCTTCCCGCTCTTTCCTTGCGTCATTCAGAGCCGCCGTGGCGAAGAATCAAGGTGGCGCGCGGCAGGGCAGAATTCGAGCGTCGCGTCTTTGAATGCACGCGATTAAGGGGACCGCTCCCATCCGCTCGCCTGTCCATGGCGAATTATCTGTTTCGACCATTCCAAGGACGCGTATCGCGACAACGGTTGTCATCGCGCGGCACTAAGCTGTGCACAGTTAGTTCGACGCTGCCGCTATCGGGGGTTAGAATCACAGCGGGCGGCGTGGAGGTGGTTTGATGGAGCCGGAAATGGTTGTGGTGGCGTTGGTTGTTCTGAGCGTCCTGTCGATTGCGGGGATTCTGATCGTAATCGGCAAGCTGCGCTCGCTTCCCGCAAATGATTCCTTCGCACAGTTGACCGAGCGCATTGATTCGGTCGCGCGCAGTCTCGATGAAAAATTGACACAGACGCGAACCGACCTCGCCGGACGGCTTCAGCAGGCGCAAGGAGACCTCAGCCTGGCTACTGCAGATCGATTGTCGGAAGGATTTCTACAATCTTAACGCGGCGCTGGAGCAGCACCTCTCGGCGGGACGGCAGGAGCAGGCGAATTCGCTCAAGCTGGAGATTGCGGCGCTGACCACGCAGACCAGGGAAAGCATCGAGGCGATTCGCGGGGACGTCGGCGAGAAGCTGGCCGCGATCACCAACACCGTGCAGGTCAAGCTGGATCAGAATATCAAGGACGGCTTTGCGCAGTTCGAAAAAGTTCAGAACCATCTCAACGAAGCGCAGGAGCAGTTGAAAAACCTCGGCGTAATCGGCGCGTCGATCAACGATCTGAACAACCTGCTCAAGATGCCGCATCTGCGGGGACGATTCGGCGAGCAGGGGCTCGAGCGGCTGCTCGAGGATTTTCTGCCGCGCCACATGTACGACTTGCAGACGTCGCCCGGCGGCGAGGGCTCGGGCCGCGTCGATGCGCTCATCAAGTTTCCGGACAGGGTGCTGCCGATCGACGCGAAGTTTCCGCGCGAGCAGGTGCTGGCGCTTTTCGAAACCAACGATCCGAATGCGCTTGATCAGGCGCGGGTAGAGTTCGAGCGCGTGATGAAAGAGCAGGCCAAGCGGATCGCGGGATACATTCGGCCCGAGGCTGGCACGACCGACATGGCGCTGATGTATCTGCCGAGCGAGACGCTGTACATGGAGGCGGTGCTGAATGCGGAGCTGAGCGATTGGCTCAACAAGCGGCGGGTCTATCCGGTCTCGCCGAACACGCTGATCGTCACGCTGCAGTCGATCCAGATGGTTTTCAAAATGTACGAGTACGCGAAGGGACACGAGCGCGCGACCGAGGAATTGAAGAAAGCGCAGAACGCATTCGGGCATTTCGAGAATCAGTTCGAGGCGCTGGGGAAGTCATTGTCGAAGGCGCAGGACGCGTTCGAAGTCGCGAAGGGGCATCTGACGCGTTATCGCAATCGCGTGACGAATCTTACCGGGGAACCGGCGCCGGAGTTGGAGTTTCCGCCGCCGCCGACGAATCTGCGGGAAATCGCTTAAGGAGCGCTGCGCGATTTTCAGAGACCGGTATCGGCTTCGCGTAGGCGAAGCTGTCCGAGGCCCGTTCCTGCCGCTCGCGTTGCTCGCTTCGTCAGGGTGACAGACGGGCGCTCGCGTTGCTCGCTTCGTCAGGGTGACGGACGGGCGCTTGCGTTGCTCGCTTGGTTACAGCCTTTATTCTGACTCCTGGTCAGATGGGGGCGGCGGCTTCAGTTGGCTGCGTTCTTTGCCGGCGACGATCCATCGTTCGACTTCGTGACGCTCGCGTTTCAGAAAGCCGCCGATGGCGCGTTTGAGATCAGGATTCGAGACATAGTGGATGCTGCGGGTCAGTGCGGGATCGAAGCCGCGTAGCCATTTGTATTCGCCGCCGGCGCCCGGCTCGTAGCGCTGGATGCCGTGGAGGATCGAGTGCTCGATGCCGGCGTAGTAGCAGACGTTGAAATGCAGGAAGCGGACGTCGCGGAAGCATCCCCAATAGCGGCCGTACATGACGTTTGCTTTCGCGAGATTGACGGCGCCGGCGACTAACTCGCGCCCCTCGTACGCGCCAATGAAAACCATGTTGCGTTTGAACGCCTTGCGGATCAGGTCGAAAAAATCCGGGGTAAGATACTGGCGGCCCCAGTAAAGCTTTTCGATCGTCGAGCAATAGATTCGGTACATTTCGGCGAACGTCTTGTCGGGAATCTCCTCGCCCGCCGTCACGCGGATGTGGACGCCTTGTTCATCCATCGCTGATCGTTCGTGGCGAACCGCGGTGCGACGTTTGTGCTTGAGCCGGTTCAGGTAGTCGTCGAAAGTCGTGAACCCCGCGTTGTGCCAATGGTACTGGTAGCCGAGGCGTTCCATGAAGCCGATCGGCGCAAGCGCAGCGGCCTCGTCCGCCTCGCAGAAATTTACGTGCACACTCGAGAGCTTGTTGTCCTCGCAGATCGAGGTGAGCGCGAGGCCGAGCAGATTTATCAGGCCGCCACGATCGGTGCCCGGCGCAGTGAGAAATCGGCGTCCGGTATGCGGCGTGAACGGCACGCCGACGAGAATTTTCGGGAAATAGCGGAGGCCGGCGCGCTCGGCCGCATCGGCCCATCCGTGATCGAAGACGAACTCACCCATGCTGTGCGTCTTCAGGTAGAGCGGGCATGCGGCGACGATTTGCTTTTTGGGGCCCTGGCGAACGATCAGATGGTACGGCGCCCATCCGGTGTCGCGCGAGGCCGAGCCGGAATGCTCCATCGCGCGCAGCCAATCCCATTCGACAAACGGCGAGTCGTCGGGCGCGAGCAGGTTGTCCCACGCGTCACGCGGAATCTTGTCGATTCCCTCGACGATTGCGACATCGAGCCTTGGCGCAGCTTCATTCATTGTACAGTCAAAGTATCAGACTTATCGCAACCGAACCGATTTATCCGGGTGGTCTCTAGGAATCGGTGGATTTGTTATTATATTTATCAGACGGAGCGAGGCGCTCCGAGCGATAGAGGTGTGATGGCGGATTTCGTGCGCAAAATTTCGGCGCGAATCACCGACGGTGACGGCAATGGTGACGGCCGCTCCGGCGACGGCGACATCGTCACCGAGCGCAAGACCCGCACCAAGTCGAAGACCGCCAAGCCGCCTCTCTACAAGGTAATTTTGCTCAACGACGATTACACTCCGATGGAGTTTGTCGTCGAAGTATTGAAAGCCGTATTTCACAAACCGCATGCGGACGCGACGCGAATTATGCTGCACGTCCATCAGAACGGGATGGGCATCGCGGGCGTGTATCCATTCGAAGTTGCCGAGACCAAGACCAACACCGTCGAGGAACTCGCGCGGCAGGCCGAATATCCGCTCAAGTGCGTGATGGAAAAGGAGTAAGCAGGAAGTAGTATCGATGGCTTCATCGAATAACAACATTATGATCAGTCGCGAGTTGCAGGTAACGCTACAACTCGCGATGACGGAGGCCGTCAACCGGCGGCACGAGTTCGTGTGTCTCGAGCATCTCCTGTTCGCGATGCTTCATGACGTGACCACGACCACGATTCTGAAAGAGTTGCGGCGCCGATTTAGATGCGCTGCGGCGCAAGCTCGCGCACTACCTCGACGAGCAAGTCGAGCGGATGCCCAAGGGCGAGGAAGTCTCGCCTCGTTATGCGATTGGAGTGCAGCGCGCTCTTCAACGCGCGGCATTGCATGTGCAATCGGCGGGGCGTCAGGAAATTACGGGCGGCAACGTGCTGGTCGCGATGTTCCATGAAACCGAATCGCCTGCGATTTTCTTTTTGCAGGAGCAGGGCGTGACGCGCTTCGACGTGATCAATTTTATTTCGCACGGCGTGTCGAAGGCTGGCGCGGAAAATGACGAGGACGGCGACGAATCAGAGGGCAAAGATTCAGTCGAGCGCGATGGCCATGAGCATGAAGGCGGCGACGAAGACGGCGAGCGCAAGATGTCGCCGTCGAAGGCGCTGAACACATACGCGATCAATCTCGCAAAGCGCGCTGCGGACGGAAAAATCGATCCGCTGGTCGGCCGGAAGAAGGAACTCGAACGCGCGGTGCACGTTCTGCTGCGCAGGCGCAAGAACAATCCCGTGTTCGTCGGCGAGGCCGGAGTCGGCAAGACTGCACTGGCTGAAGGACTTGCGCTCGCGATTCACAACAAGGATGTGCCACAGGCGCTGTTGGGCGTCGAGATATATGCGCTCGACATGGGCGCTCTGCTCGCGGGCACGCGTTTCCGCGGAGACTTCGAGCAGCGGCTGAAGGCGGTCATCAAGGCGGTAGTCGGCGATTCGAAGCGGATTTTGTTTATCGACGAGATACACACGATCGTCGGCGCAGGAGCGGCATCGGGCGGGACGATGGATGCGTCCAACCTGCTGAAGCCCGCGCTCGCGTCGGGCGATCTGCGATGTATCGGATCGACGACCTACCAGGAATACAAACGCTCGTTCGACAAGGACAAGGCGCTCGCGCGGCGGTTCCAGCGAATCGACGTGGTCGAGCCGACGCAGGACGAGGCGGTGCAGATTCTCAACGGCATCAAGTCGTACTACGAGAAGCATCACAACGTCCGCTATACGAATTCCGCGATAAAATTGTCGGTCGAGCTGTCGGCGCGATACGTCAACGACCGCTTCCTGCCCGACAAGGCGATCGACGTGATGGACGAGGCTGGTGTAGCAGGGCACTTGCGCGGCACGGGCACGACGGAGCCGGTGACAGTCGGCACGCGTGACGTCGAGCGAACGGTCGCGCGGATGGCGAAGATTCCGGAACGCACGGTGTCGGCGACAGATCGCGGACGGCTGCAGACGCTCGACGAAGACATGAAGCAAGCGGTGTTCGGCCAGGACGAAGCGATCAACTCGGTCGCTCGCGCGATCAAGCTCGCGCGTTCGGGCCTTAGTCATCCCGACAAACCGGTCGGCGCGTTCCTGTTCGCGGGACCGACGGGCGTCGGCAAGACGGAAGTCGCGCGCCAGCTCGCGAAGGTGATGGGCGTCGAGTTCATCCGCTTCGACATGAGCGAGTACATGGAACGGCACACGGTGTCGAGGCTGATCGGCGCGCCGCCAGGATACGTCGGCTTCGATCAGGGTGGGCTGCTGACAGACTCGATCAACAAAACCCCGCACTGCGTGCTGCTGCTCGACGAAATCGAAAAAGCGCATCCCGATTTGTTCAACATCCTGTTGCAGGTGATGGATCATGCGACGCTCACCGACAACAACGGGCGCAAGGCGGATTTCCGCAACGTGATCCTGGTGATGACTACCAACGCCGGCGCGCAGGAACTGTCGCGCGCGATGATCGGCTTCCACGGCGGACTGGGGCAGGGTGATTCGAAGAACGTCCTCGAGCGGATGTTCTCGCCGGAGTTCAGAAACCGCCTGTCGGCGACGATCCACTTTGAGCCGCTCAGTCCGGAGACGATGGTACGCGTAGTCGACAAGTTCATCGCGGAGCTGCAAGAGCGCCTCGACAAGCAGAAGGTCACGCTGACGGTGACGCCGGCGGCGAAGAAATGGCTGGCGGAGCATGGTCACGACCCGCGCTTCGGCGCGCGTCCGCTGGGACGTCTGATCGAAAACGAGATCGCTCGCGAACTAGCGGACCAGGTCCTATTCGGCAAGCTGACGAAAGGCGGCAAAGCGACCGCAGACCTCGACGGCGACAAGCTCGCATTCTCATACGAGCCGAATCAGGCACGTCAGCCCGCGACGGTCGCGTAAGACCTCCTCCTGTCTGATTCCCTCCTCCAATGTGGGAGGAGGGTTAGGGTGGAGGACCATTTGCGGCGCGATTATCTGTTGCGCCGCGATTTCCGCCGAGTCCAACGTACATGGCCTACGAGCCAACTCTCCCACGCGATGCAGCGCGCAACCTGCGCACCAACGCAACGGAAGCCGAACAGAAGCTATGGTCGCGATTGCGCAAGGGGCAGCTCGATGGCTTCCAATTCCGCAGGCAACATTCAATCGGCCCCTTCTTTGCCGATTTCGCTTGCCTCGAAGCGAAACTGCTTATCGAAGTTGATGGATCGCAACACGCCGAGAGAGAAGACCAAGATGAGAGCCGCAGTGCTTTCCTGCGCGCCTATGGATTTCGCGTACTGCGATTCTGGAACACCGAAGTAATAAGCGATGTCGATTCCGTTGTTGAACGGATTGTCGATGTGCTCCCACGAGCAGCGCGAGCAGGAAAGCGCGGAATCTAGTGCTTGCTGCGCGTCAGACAATCGCGCAGCAATTGGTCCTCCACCCTAACCCTCCTCCCACGTGGGAGGAGGGAATCAGATCGCAAGGCCAGCGGCGGTGAGGCGATCTTCGAGAATCGGGAGGCGGTCGTGGCCCCAGAAGGGTTCGTCTTCGAAGATGAAGAGTGGGACGCCGAAGACGTGATCGTTCGCCGCTTCGTCCTGGGCGCGTTGGTAGGCTAGGGCGCCATCACCTGACAGATATTTGCGATAGTCATCGGCGCGACATGCCGAGTTCTGCGATCACGCTCGCGACGGCGTCGGGTTGATCGGCTTCGAGTTCGCGCTTGAAGAATAGTTCGTACACTCGCCGGCTGTAGTCGAGCAGGCGGCCGTGCTGTTCCGCGAACAGGCCGCCGATGAGCGCTGGCGTCGTGTCGTAAACCTTTAACGGTCCGCGAATCACGAGGCCGCGCGGCTTCGCCCATCGGCGCGCGTCGAGATACGAGTACCGCGCTTTGTATTCAGAATACTGGCTGCGCTCGCCTTTGCCTTTGATTCGAAGCTGGAACGGAATCCATCGGAGGCGAATTCGAAATCGATTCTCGAGCGCGAACGCGGGATCGAAAGCGAGGTAGGCAAACGGACTCTTGTAGTCCGAGTACATTTTGACTTCCTTCGCTTCGTTCGCAGGCATCAAGGACTTCCGATCAGGTCGATGGGTTTCTGCAGCACGGTAGGACGCACGAATTCGGCGCCTCCCGTCTCTGGATGATCGATGTTGTAGTGCAGGCCGCGTGATTCGCGACGACTCATCGCGGAGCGAACGACCAGCTCGGCGACCTTCGCGAGGTTGCGCAACTCGATCGTGTCGGCATCGAGCAGATGGTCCCAGTAGTAGCTGTGGATCTCGTCCTTGACCATCAGGATTCGCCGCAGCGCGCGCTCGAGGCGTCGGTCGCTGCGCACGATGCCGACGTAGTTCCACATCAGGCGGCGAATCTCGTCCCAGCTCTGCGTGATCATCACGCGCTCCTCGCTGCGAATCGCGCGCCCGGGATCCCATTCGGGAAATTCAGGCGGCGCGCCGCCTCCCGACTTGACGATCTTGCGCGCCGAGTTGAATCCTCGACGGCCCATCACCGCGGCTTCGAGCAGCGAGTTCGACGCGAGCCGGTTGGCGCCGTGCAGCCCGGTCATCGCAACTTCGCCGGCCGCGTACAGGCGCGGAATCGAGGTGCGTCCGTCGAGGTCGGTCTGTACGCCGCCGCACATGTAGTGAGCGGCCGGAACTACCGGAATAGGGCCCCTGGTGAGGTCATAGCCAAAGCTCAAGCATCGCTTGAAGATATTCGGGAAACGCCGTTTGATGAAATCGGCCTCGCGGTGGCTCAAATCGAGGTATACGAAGTCCAAGCCATGACGCTTCATCTCGGAATCGATCGCGCGAGCAACCACATCGCGCGGCGCCAGTTCGGCGTCGGGATGGTAGCGCTTCATGAACGCGGTGCCGTCGGGCAATTTCAGAATCGCGCCTTCGCCGCGCAGCGCCTCGGAAATGAGAAAAGACTTTGCGGCGGGGTGATATAGGCAGGTTGGATGAAATTGGTAGAACTCGAGGTTCGCGACCGCTGCGCCCGCCCGATACGCCATCGCGACGCCGTCGCCCGATGCGATGTCGGGATTGGTCGTATAGAGATAGACCTTGCCGGCGCCGCCGGTCGCGAGCATCGTGGCGCGCGAAATCACCTTGCGGATTTCATGGGTGTTGCGATCGAGCGCATAGACGCCCCAGCACGCGCCGGGCTTGCCCGCGCTCGGGGTCTCGACCAGCAGATTGATCGCGACGTGATTTTCGAGGGTGCGGATATTCGGACGCGCAGCCGCGGCCTCGGTCAGCGCGCGCATTATCTCGCGGCCAGTCAGGTCCTGCGCGTGAAGCACGCGGCGATGGCTATGCCCGCCTTCCTGGCCGAGATCGTATTCGAGCTCGCTGTCGATTTCGTTGCCTTCGGTCTCGACGCGCGTGAACCGGGTGCCAAGCCGGATCAGCTCGCGCACCGCCTCGGGACCTTCGCGCACGATGGTCTCGACTGCGGCGCGATCGCACAAGCCGGCGCCCGCGCGCAGCGTATCCTCTATATGCGATTCGAACGAGTCGTCGACGCTCCACACGCTTGCGATTCCGCCCTGCGCGTACGCGGTGTTGGCCTCGGAGCTGCCGGCCTTGGTGAGAACGGTGACAGTGCCGACTTCGGACGCCTTGATCGCGAAGGTCAAGCCCGCGATGCCGCCGCCGATTACCAGGAAGTCGCTGAACAGTTGCGCGTTATGCCTCATCAGGTGGCCTCAGTCTTTGCCCGCGGTTGAATCTCGGAAACCAGCGTTGTGTCAATTTGACGCTACTCGGTCTACGCTCGGCCAGTCAAGGCGATCAAGCGCCTGCGATTTGCCCCCTCTGGCCGATTCAAATATTCTTGGAAGCCAGATCGAAACGAAAAGCAGCTGAGATTCGTCTAGAGGCTGAGGGTCAAAACTCGTGCCGATGACACCGCCAAATATGGTCACGATGTTCCGGATCGCGACCGCGCCGTTCCTGATCTGGATCCTGATGCATACGGGCCCGTCCGCGTCGTGGCTCGCGGCGGGAGTGTTCTTCGTCGCGACTGTCAGCGATTTCTTCGACGGCTACCTCGCGCGCAGCTACGACTACGTCACTACGCTCGGCAAGTTCCTCGATCCGATGGCCGACAAGCTGGTCGTAACGACCGCGCTGATCATGCTCGCAGGGATGGCGCGCACGCCGCACGTGCCGGCCTGGATGGTGGTGGTGCTGGTGACGCGCGAAATAATGGTGACGGGACTGCGAGCGGTCGCGGCGGCTGAGGGGCTGATCGTCGGCGCCGAGGAGCTCGGCAAATACAAGATGACGCTGCAGGCGATAGCGATTCACGGGCTGCTGATTCATTACACGTACCTGCACATCGATTTTTTCGCGGCCGGGATGTTTATCCTGTGGCTCGCGATGGCGGTGAGCGTGTGGTCGGGGGTCGATTACTACGTGCGAGTGGTGCGGGAGCTGCGCCCGAAGCCGATCGCGACGAGCGGCAAGCGCGCGGTGATTTGACAGGCGGGCTCGCGCCGGATAATCAGATGGGTTCGATCTACCGGTTCGGAGAGCGGGTGTAGCTCAGTTGGTAGAGCGCGTGCTTGCCAAGCACGAGGTCGTCGGTTCGAAACCGATCACCCGCTCCATTGATTCCCAGTCGATCTAAAAATCCGGCAAAGGCGAACGCCTTGCGCGCGTCGTCGAGCAAGTGGGTAGGACTTGCCGACGTGCGGCGCCGCCTCTGCGCGGAAGTTGCAATCATCGGAAATCGGGACTAGACGGAAATCCTGTCGTTCGCACCTGTCTGAGAACCGGGAGGGAATTTCGATGAAACGGATCGCACTTCTCGCGGTGGCCGTTGTGCTCCTGCTGGCGTGGAATGCGTCGGTGTTCTCAGATCCGGGTTCGCGGCCTCATGAGCCGCATCCTCAGCCCTCTCCCGCCGTCCTCGGCACGACGTTGCCTTCGGATTTCCCGATAATAATCAATCCGTACCTTGGCGTTCCGATTCTCGGATTTGGAGCGAGCGAGAGCCGGGGGCGTCCCTTCGAGGGGCGTCCCTTCGATCGTGTTCCTGTCATCTTTTTGCACGGGAATAACGACACGCCTTTTCCGACCGCCTGCAATCCGTTCGGGTATATCCACAATCTTGCCCAATTTTTTCTCAACAACGGATACGCTGCCGAGCCAGTTGTGGGGTCTGGGATACGAGGGTGACCAATGCGATCTCATAAGTAGTCCGACCAACAAATCAGGAATCGCTCACAGCACGGCTGCCGCAGTTCCATTGTTGCGCGCGTTCGTGCACGCGGTGATGAGGGCCACCGGGTCGCGGCAGGTGGATATCGTGGCGCACAGCCTCGGCGTGACGGTCGCACGAGAATGGATGTTCCAGGACAACGCATACCGGATCGTGCGATCACTGGTTGCGATCGAAGGGCCTAACCATGGCATCATCGACTGCTCGCCGGATCCCGCCAACTTTTTTCAGCTCCCGGCCAATGGCGGCTTTATCCCGACCAGCGCGGTTTGCGACGAATACGGAAAGGAAGATACGCAGCTTCTCACGACCCTCAACGCGGCCGGAGAATCTCCAGGTCCGACCAGGTATCTCGTGCTCCGCAACGTTTTCCGGGCGTCGCCCGAGAGCGGTGATTTCGTCTATCTGTCGGCACAGGATGGTTTCTTCCCCGCGGTGCCTGCCGAGGACAGCACTGGCGCGGCGCACGATTTCTCCGACAGCGCGCTTCTGGCCGGCGCTCCTCATACGGACTTCGTTGGACAGGGGCAATTCGACACGATCCTGGGAACCTCGCATCTCGGAATCCTGAACTCCCCGGATGCGTGGAGCGCGGCGTTCCAGTTCCTCAATCACGATTAGGCATTTTCGAGGCGTACGAAGCGTCCCCGCGAGTTACTCTTCTTCTACCGTTTATCGCCGCAGTATGATAAGACTTGCCGTAACGGGTGAAATCACGATGAAAGCTAACAAATCAATCACCTTGGCAATGCTTGCGGCTGTCGCGCTCGCAGTCGCAGGCCCCGCATTCGCTGGGAGCGGAAAGGGCGCAGGCCATGCAAGCTCCGCTCGTTCCGCAGGCAGCGTCGCCGGTGCTCGCGCTAACATGAGCCGGCAGACGAACTGGAGAGTGAGCAACCGTCGATTCTTTCGTCAGAATTTTTCTCCATTCCAGTCCTTCGGCTACGGCTATGGGTACGGGAATCAGGTTTACCTGAATCCCGATGAGGCCGACTGGGCGGAACAATGGAGATCGCTGCGCGAAGACAACGATGGCCCGTACGCGAGATCGACCTTCGAGGGAAACCCGCAGGGCCGGGCCCGCATGTGGGAGTTCCCGGAAGACGCGAGCACGACGAAGCCCAGCAAGTAAGTTCTTAGTTCACCCGGGCACGCAAATTCCGATGAGCGCGTCCCGCTTGATTGGTGCGCGCCTCTTACGCGGGGGGATTTCCTATCGCGGCAGGCCCGCCCGGTGTTGTCCTCGAATCCGATCGACCCAGCCATCGCACTGAGAAGTAGGCGCCGATCCATGAACCCGATGCTGCGAACAGCACGTAGATCGAGTTGCCGGTGTAGCTGATTACGGCGAACGCCGACAGCAAGTACCACAGCGCGCTCCACGAGGCGGCTCGCGATGGGCGGCGCGCGGTTACGGCTGCGTTGAACATTACGTAGACCGCGTCGGTTGCGGCCGTCGATGCCATGACGCCCGCCGCGATCAGTGGATTCAGGTTGAGCGTCATCGGCTCCTCCGTCTGCGAAAGCTTGCTAACTTTTCTTTTTAGTTGCTGCCTCGGATGCTTTGAAGCGAGCGCTCGCAAGCGCGAAAATTCCCGAGTTGCCGGTCTGCCAGGTGAGCGTCAGCTTGCACTCGCGAATTTTCCATCCTGCGTGCGTGCGCACGAATCGATTCGTGTAGTACCCGAACATGGTCTGCATGCTGTCACCTGAGTCGTTGGGCAGATAGTGGCGCGCCTGCACGTATGCGATGCAGGTCGCGTCGTCGCCGGCAACGGTAATCACGTGATTCGTGATCATGTGCTGCGTCGCCTTGAGGCCGCTGAGCGAGCGCCGCGCCGCTTCGGTCCATCGGTCGGCGCTCACTTTGCGCGGCTCGCCGCCGAAGACCGAGGTGAAGTCGGTTTCGATTTCATCGGCGAAGCATGAGCGGAACAGCGGCCAGTCGCGCGAATCCAAGCCGGTGGCGTAGCGCAATTGCACGTCGCTGATTTCAGCGCGGTCGATCAGTAATTGAAGCCTGGCGTCTTCCATGATGACGGTCTCCCTCGGAACGGTCACTGCGGAAAATCTGGAGTTTCAATTCCTGCCTCTACCAACAAACCGCAAGCAGTGCGAGAATTTTCGAAGCACCGCAATTTGAGGTTTAGGGTCTTCTCCATGGCGGAACCACTTTCAGATCAGCAGCTTGTTCTCATGGATGCGTACTGGCGCGCGTCCAACTACCTGACCGTCGGCCAGATCTACCTGATGGCGAATCCTCTGCTGCGCGAGCCGCTCCGGCCCGAGCACATCAAGCCGCGCCTGCTCGGGCATTGGGGGACTTCGCCGGGGCAGAATTTTGTCTATGTGCATCTCAACCGGCTGATTCGCGAGAACGACGCCGACGTCATTTATATTTCCGGCCCCGGCCACGGCGGTCCGTCGGTCATGTCGCACACCTATCTCGAGGGCACGTACTCCGAGATCTATCCGCGAATTTCCGAGGACGCCGAGGGGATGCGGCTGCTGTTCCGACAGTTCTCGTCGCCGGGCGGCGTGCCGAGTCATGCGGGCCCGCACGTTCCCGGATCGATCAACGAAGGCGGCGAACTCGGCTATTCGCTGGTGCATGCGTTCGGTGCGGCGTTCGACAATCCCGATCTGATCGTCGCGTGCGTGATTGGCGACGGAGAGGCGGAGACCGGGCCGCTCGAAGGCGGATGGAAGGGCGTAAAGTTTCTCAACCCGGCGCGCGACGGCGCAGTCCTGCCGATTCTCCATCTGAATGGTTACAAAATTTCCGGACCGACCGTATTCGGCCGCGACGACGACGAAGACATTCGCGTGCTGCTCGAAGGCCACGGCTACGAGGTTCATTTTGTTGCGGGCGACGATCCTACGTGGATGCATCGAGAGTTCGCGGCGACGCTCGACAAGTGCTACTCGACGATTCGCGCGATCCAGACCGACGCGCGCGCTCATGGGCTCCGGAAGCGCCCGACGTGGCCCGCGATCATCCTGCGAACGCCGAAAGGATGGACCGGGCCGAAAGTCGTCGACGGCGTGCAGATTGAAGGAACCTTCCGCGCGCATCAGGTACCGCTCGACAAGGTGAAAGAAAATCCCGAGCATCTGAAATTGCTCGAACAGTGGATGCGCAGTTACCGGCCCGACGAGTTGTTCGACGATCGTGGAGCGTTGAAGCCGGAGATCAAAGCGATTGCGCCGAAAGGAATTCGCCGGATGGGCGCGAATCCGCACGCCAACGGCGGACTCCTGACCGTCGCGCTCGATATCCCGTCGTTCACCGATTACAAGGTCCCGCTCGAACAACCCGGAAGTGTCAAGGTCGAGTCGACGCGCCCTTTCGGCAAGATGCTGCGCGATATCTTCACGCGCAATTCCAGGCAGCAGAACTTCCGGCTGTTCTGTCCCGACGAGACCAACTCGAATCGCCTCGGCGATGTATTCGAGGTCGAGAATCGATGCCTGGTGAGCCGCGTCGAGAGCTATGACGATCACGTCTCGCCCGACGGCCGCGTGATGGAAGTGCTGAGCGAGCATTGCCACCAGGGATGGCTCGAGGGCTACACGCTGACGGGACGCCACGGCGTTTTCGCGTCGTACGAGGCGTTCGCGATGATCGTCGACTCGATGGCGACGCAGCACGCGAAGTGGCTGCAGACCTGCAAGACCGAGTTGCCGTGGCGGCGTCCGATTCCGTCGCTGAATTACCTGCTCACCTCGACCTGCTGGCGCAACGATCACAACGGCTTCAGCCATCAGGGCCCGGGTTTCATCGACACTCTGCTGACCAAGCGCGGCATCGTGTCGCGAATCTATCTGCCGCCCGACGCGAACTGCCTGCTGTCGGTCGCCGACCATTGCCTGCGCAGCCGCGATTACATCAACCTGATCGTCATCGACAAGCAGATGCATCCGGTATGGCTCGATATCGATGCGGCTCGGGAGCATTGTTCGCGCGGCGCATCGGTTTGGAAGTGGGCCGGCAACGACGATGGCAACGAGCCGGACCTCGTACTCGCGTGCGCCGGCGACGTGATGACCGAAGAGGCGATCGCGGCGGCGTGGCTGTTTCGCAAGTACCTTCCCGAAATGAAAATCCGGGTCGTGAACGTCGTCGATCTGATGACACTGTTTCCGCCCGACCGCCATCCGCACGGCATGAGCGAAGATTATTTTCTGGAACTTTTCACGCGCGACAAGGACGTCGTGTTCGCGTTTCATGGCTACCCGGGCGAGGTTCATCAGCTCCTGCACGGCCGCCCGAATCCGGATCGATTTCACGTGCGCGGATACGTCGAGGAAGGCACCACGACCACGCCGTTCGACATGCTGGTGCTTAACCAGGCGAGCCGCTATCACCTGTGCATCGAGGGACTGCGCCGCGCTCCGCGTTACCCGGAGCGTGCTCGCGAGCTGATCAGGATGACCGAGGAGGCGCTCGACGCGCATCGCAAATACGTGGTCGAGCATCTCGAAGACATGCCCGCGATTCGCAACTGGAAATGGACGCCCGACTAATTCGATGAAAGTCAGCCCACTCGCCGGAAAACCGGTCGATCAATCGCAGCTGGTCGACGTGCCGCGTCTGATCACCGCTTACTACAGCCTCCAACCCGACGCAGACAATCCAGCGCAGCGCGTCTCGTTCGGCACCTCGGGGCATCGCGGGTCCGCGTTCGATGCGGCGTTCAACGAGGCGCACATCCTGGCGATCACGCAGGCTATTTGCCTCTATCGCAGAAGCCAGCACATCGATGGGCCGCTTTACCTGGGGATGGATACGCATGCGCTCTCGGTGCCCGCGTTCGCCAGCGCGCTCGAAGTGCTGGCCGCCAACAACGTCGAGACGATGGTCGACAGCGACGGCGGCTACACGCCGACGCCGGCTATTTCGCACGCGATCCTGACCTACAATCGCGGCCGCAAGAGCGGGCTGGCCGACGGCATCGTGATCACGCCGTCGCACAATCCGCCGTCTGACGGCGGCTTCAAATACAATCCTCCCAACGGCGGCCCCGCAGATACGGCGGTCACCGATTGGATTCAGAACACGGCCAACGATTTTCTTAAGGCCAAGCTTACTGGCGTGCAGCGGGTTCCGTACGCGCGGGCGCTGACCTCCTCGACGCTTCACAAGCATGACTACATAAGCGCTTACGTTGGCGATCTCGGTAACGTCGTGGACATGGAATCGATACGCAGCGCTGGCGTGCAAGTCGGAATCGATCCGCTGGGCGGCGCGGCGGTGCACTACTGGCCGGCGGTGATCGAGAAATACGGAATCAAGGCGACGGTGGTCAGCGACGTCGTCGATCCGACGTTTCGTTTCATGACCGCCGACTGGGACGGCAAAATCCGGATGGACTGCTCGTCGCCGTATGCGATGGTGCGTTTGCTCGCGATGCGCGATCGCTTCGACGTCGCGTTTGCCAACGACACCGACGCCGACCGCCACGGAATAGTCACTCGCTCGAGCGGACTGATGAATCCGAATCACTATCTCGCGGTCGCGATCTCGTACCTGTTCCGCAATCGCCCGAAGTGGCGCAAAGACGCGGCCGTCGGCAAGACCGTGGTGAGCAGCAGCATGATCGATCGCGTCGCGGCGAGCCTCGATCGCAAGCTCATCGAGACCCCGGTCGGCTTCAAGTGGTTCGTGGACGGGCTGATCGACGGATCGGTCGGGTTTTGCGGCGAGGAAAGCGCGGGCGCGTCGTTTCTGCGCACCGACGGAACCGTGTGGACAACAGACAAGGATGGACTCATTCTCGGTCTGCTGGCGGCCGAGATCACAGCGCGCACAGGTCGCGACCCCGGCGCGTTGTACGACGACCTGACGCGTGAGTTTGGCACGCCGGCCTACGAAAGAATCGATGCGCCTGCGACGCTCGCACAAAAAGAAATTCTGAAGAAGCTCACGCCGGAAAAGCTCGATGCGCACGAACTGGCGGGCGAGAAAATTCTCAAAACGCTGACGGTCGCGCCCGGGAACGGCGCGCCAATCGGCGGGATCAAGGTGATCGCGGAGAGCGGATGGTTCGCGGCGCGTCCGTCGGGCACCGAAGAGGTTTACAAGATATACGCCGAGAGCTTTCGCGGCGCCGATCATCTGCATCGGATTCAGGCCGAGGCGCAGGAATTGATCGCGCGAGTCTTCAAGCAGGCCGAATCGAGCAAGGCCTGAGGAATCAGATTGCCGGCGAGTCGCACCGTCCTCTGCATCAACGTCGGATCGTCGTCGTGCAAGTTTGCGCTGTACTCGATCTCCGGCGGCACCGAATCCCTTATCGCCGAAGGCGCGGCAGATAGAATCGGATCGAGCGGCGGTAAAATCCGCATCCACGACGCCGACGGCCGCATCCTCGCCGAAGCCGATCGCGTGCTCGCGCGTCCGCAAGTTGCCGTCGACGCGCTGTTCGACGAATTCGAGCGCCTGAAACTGCCGGGCCTCGACGCGGTTGGCCATCGCATCGTGCACGGCGGCCCGCGTCATGTCGCTCCCGAGATCGTCACGCCCGCGCTGCTCGACGATTTGAAAAAACTGATCCCGTTCGCGCCGCTGCACATGCCCGGCGGTATCGAAGGTATCGAGGCGGTTGCCGGACGGCATCCGAAGCTTCCGCAAGTCGTATGCTTCGACACCGCGTTCCACCGCGGAATGCCCGAGCGTGCCGAGCGCTTTCCGTTGCCGCGCGAGCTGTGGGACGCCGGGATACGCCGTTACGGCTTTCATGGGATCTCTTACGAGTACATCATGCAGGCCCTGGGAGCCGACGTGCCGCCGCGCCTGATAATCGCGCATCTGGGCAACGGCGCGAGCATGGCCGCCGTGCTGAACGGACATCCGCATGACACCACGATGGGATTTACGCCGGCTGGGGGCTTCATGATGGGCACGCGGCCGGGCGATCTCGATCCCGGGGTGATTGTTTATCTGCTCGAGCAGAAGCGCTACGACGCCAAGCGACTCGCCGAACTCGTGAACCTGAAATCAGGCTTGCTCGGCGTCTCGGGTCTGAGTTCCGACGTGAAGACGTTGCTCGACGCGCGCGAGGCGAACGTGGATGCGGCGATGGCGATCGAGATGTTCTGCTATCAGATCAGAAAATCTGTCGGCGCATTAGCGGCCGCGCTCGGCGGATTGGATATGTTGATCTTCACCGGCGGAATCGGCGAGCATGCCGCCGCAGTTCGTGCCGAAGTTTGCGACGGGCTCGCGTATCTCGGACTCGTGATCGATCCGCGACCCAACGACTCGAACGAAGACACGATTAGCACAGCCGGTAGCAAATGCCGTGTGCGGGTCATTCCGACTAATGAGAACCTGATGGTCGCTCGACATACGGCGGCGCTGGTATTTGAATAGAGACTCTTTTCGGCTGCGCACGTTTCGTTGAGAACATCCTGAAGAGGGCACCGCGATGAAGCTTTACTACGCTTCGCAGACCAGGGCGATCAGGCCGCTTATCATGCTCGAGGAACTGGCCGTGCCTTACGAGATAGTGCTGATCGATTTCAAAGGCGGCGAGCACAAGAGCGTTGAGTATCGAAAGATTCATCCGCACGGACAACTGCCTGCGCTGCAGGACGGCACGCTCACGATGTTCGAGTCGGCCGCCATTTGCGCGTACCTCGCGGACAAGTTTCCGGACAAGCGGATGGCGCCGGCGCTTGGCACTATCGAGCGCGGGATGTACTACCAGTGGATGTTCTACTCGATGGCCGCGCTCGAGGGATTCGCGCTCGACCGCGAGCGGATGAAGGAATGTTTCCTGGTACTCGACCGCGTCCTCAGCGGAAAGGAGTACGTCGTTGGCAACAAGATGACGGCGGCGGACGTGATGATCGGCTCGGGAGTGGTATGGCTCGACGCGCGGCACCATCTGCTGAATGACTTCCCGTCGCTGGACGCCTACGCCAAACGGTTGATCGCAAGACCGTCATTCCAGCGCGCCTTCACTCCGCCCAGCGAAATCGCGTGATGCTAATGCCCCGTCGAGCTGTGTTGACGATAACCGCGGGACTCGTGTTGCTTATAGGCGCGGGAACGGCGGCGGCCAAGACGCCGAATGCTCCGAACCGCCCGATAGAGAAGAAGTACTACGCCATGGGAACGTGGAGCGTAACGGTTGGTGCGGGGGCTTTCTGCTGCGATTCGTCCGGCAACAAATTCGACGCGTACTATCCGACAAATCTTGGCGCGAACGGATTCAAGCATCCTATCCTCACCTGGGCAAACGGGACCGGGGCGCTGCCCAAGCAGTATGGCTACTTGCTGACGCATCTGGCGTCATGGGGGTTTGTCGTCATCGCCACCGAGGACCAGAACACCGGCGTAGGACAGACGGTGCTGGACGCGGCGCACTTCCTCGTCAACGCGAACAGCGACAGCTCGAGCATCTTCTTTCAGAAACTCGACGTGAGCCAAATAGGTGCGTTCGGGCATTCCCAGGGTGCGACCGGTGCGATCAATGCGATGATCAAGTCGGGCGGCGCGATCAAGACCGTAGTTCCGATCGAACTGCCGGCGCAGAAATGGTGCAGCACGCCGCAAAACTGCACCGATACGAAAAACGTGACTGAGGGGTCCATATTCTTCATCGACGGCACTGCGGACACTCTCATCTCGCCGCCAACTCAAAGCCCCATTGTCTCGGGTGAGCAATCGATCGCTGCATACTACAAGGCGGTTCCAACCGGCGTTGACAAGGTCAAGGGCACCTTGAAGGGTCCGAATCACAACGATGTTCAAGGGCAACCTGGATGCAATGGGGTTATCTTTTGCGTCAACGGTGTGTACGGATACCTTGGCTATCCGACGGCGTGGATGATGGCGCGGCTTCAGGGCGATAGTTACGCCGCCGGCGCATTTCCTAAAGGCAACGGAGAAATATTTCACGAAACGAAGAACTGGAAGTTCGTTTCGAGCGATATTCCCTGACTTCCTGAGATGTGCGGACGCTTCACAATCACGCGCCGCGACGGCAATTCGCTGGCGGCCGAACTCGGCGTGCCCGCCGACTCGTTCGTCGACTATAAGCCTCGCTACAACGTCGCGCCGACGCAGTCGCACTTCATCGTCCGGATAAAATACGAAAATCGCGAAGTGATTCCCGCAACCTGGGGCCTCATCAAGAGCGGGTCGAAAGACGCGAGCATGGCGGGGAAAACTATCAACGCGCGATCGGAGACGATCGACACGCGGGGCGCATTTCGCGACGCGTTCCAGAAGCGCCGATGCGTCGTGCCGGCCGACGGATTCTACGAATGGACCGGTCCAAAGACCGCGCGGCAGCCTACATGGTTTCATCGCGAAGACAGCGGGCTAATCCTTTTCGCCGGACTCTACGAAGCATGGCAAAAGGAGCAGGGCGTCTGGGAGACGACCTTTACGATTCTGACGACGGCAGCCAACGCCTTGCTCGAGTCCTATCACGATAGGATGCCGGTGATACTGGCCGATCGCGACGCCGACGACTGGATGGACCCGCGAGCGCCCGACCCACACGCGCTCAAGCGCCTGCTAGTTCCCGCACCCGCCGACTTACTCACCGCGACTCCCGTCTCACTCGAAGTCAACAACGTGGATAACGACTCTCCCGACCTCCTGAAGCCTCCCAGTCAGATGAGCCTATCGCTGCGAAGCGGTTAGGCTGACATCATCCTTGATCTATAGATCTATCCCCACATAACGCGACACCCACTTTTTGGCGATCATGACTGGGCACCGCCAATAGGACGGCGCTGGCCGCCTCTCTAGTGACGCGCGGATCGTCTGCGACGTTTACGCTCGCTCATTAGCCTCTGCCTTCTGACCGCCTAAGGCGGTCTTCCTTCAGCTACTCGTACCGATAGGTCAGAGGTCACAGGCGGGGCATAGACCTTGCGTTCGTGATGTCGCGCAGATCCACGGTCAGAAAAAGGAACGGGGCGATAACACTGCAATCCACACTTAGTCGAGTCGTAGCCGCGGCGATGGTGATACTCCTATGTGCGGGAGTATTGCCAGCCCAGGCTGCATCAAAGAAGCCGCGGCCGGTGGTGGTGTCCACCAATCCGATTGACGGCGCCGCTGACATAGACGTCCAGACCAGTATCACGGTGAACTTCAGCCTGCCGATGAGCTGCAGGTCGATAAACAAACATACATTCCGGCTCAAGCCGATAGGATGGAGTAATATAGCCGCGAGCAGCATCACTTGTACCGGCAGCATCGCGGTCTTTACACCGTCGAGGGCTCTCGCGGTCAATACGAAGTACAGGATACAGCTCGTCGGAACGGTCAAGGCTGCCAACGGCGCGGCGCTAAAAGGGGGCTTTCACTCGGACTTTACCACTGCTCCGAACGCCAGGCCTCCCGCCACCGCGACCCCAACCGCGACTGCCACTCCGACAGATACGGCAACTGCGACGGCGACCCCAACGGCGACTGCCACCGACACTCAGACTGCCACGGCCAGCGCAACTCCGACTGGCACATCGACGCCGACTGCAACTTCAACCTCGACCGCGACCGCGACTGATACAACGACAGCTACGGCGACGCCAACGGCTACGGCCACGAATACTCAGACTGCCACGGCGACAGTAACTCCGACTGATACGGCTACGGCCACGGTAACTTCAACCGCAACGGATACGGCTACAGCCACAGCGACGCCCACGGCAACTGCCACAGACACTCAGACAGCCACTGCTACCGCCACGCCGACTGGCACGTCGACGCCGACCGCGACATCAACTTCGACTGACACGGCTACCGCAAGTGCGACTGCCACTCAGACTTCTACGGCCAGCGCAACTGCGACTGACACATCCACAGCAACCTCGACATCGACGGCTACCGATACGGCGACTTCAACGGCAACCGCCACGGACACTCAGACCGCGACTGCCACTGCGACCGCGACCGATACGGCCACAGCTACGCCGACCGCAACTTCAACGGCCACTGATACAGCGACCGCGACTGATACAGCTACAGCGACGCCAACACGTGCCGAACCGACACTCAGACCGCGACTGCCACTGATGACAGCGACTGCGACTGATACGGCTACAGCCACGCCGACCGCAACTTCGACGGCCACCGATACAGCGACCGCGACTGATACAGCTACGGCGACGGCAACAGTCACCGACACTCAGACCGCGACGCCGACCCCAACATCAACGGCTACTGATACGGCGACCGCGACGGACACAGCTACAGCTACCGCGACTGATACGGCTACAGCTACTCCAACGGCAACTGCCAGCGACACTCAGACGGCAACCGCAACTGCGACTTCGACCGACACCTCGACAGCCACGGCAACCTCAACCGCAACCGACACGGCTACCCCAACGGCGAGCGCCACCGACACGGCCACGGCGACTGCAACTTCGACATCCACTGAAACAGCGACCGCGACTGATACGGCTACAGCTACTCCAACGGCAACCGCCAGCGACACTCAGACAGCAACCGCAACTGCGACTCCAACCGACACCTCGACAGCCACGGCAACTTCAACCGCAACCGACACGGCGACCCCAACGGCGAGCGCCACCGACACGACCACGGCGACTGCAACTTCGACATCCACTGAAACAGCGACCGCGACTGATACAGCTACGGCGACCTCAACTGCAACTGCCACCGACACTCAGACCGCGACTGCCACTGCGACTCCAACCGACACCTCGACAGCCACGGCAACCTCAACCGCACACCGACACGGTCACGCCGACTGCAACTTCGACGGCCACCGACACTGCCACAGCCACTGCAACTGCCACGGCGACCGCGACTCCAACTGCGACTGCCACCGCTGTTCCACCGATAGTGATTTCGACCAGCCCTGCGGCGATAGGATGCGGCGGACAAGGGATGGGGACGAATCAGGAAGTCACGGCTGCTTTCAGTGAGCCGATGAACCCCGCATCGATTCTCGCCTCAGGAACTTTCACCGTGACAGGTCCTGGCGCGACGCCTGTAGCGGGAGCCGTCACTTACGATGCGACCAACAACATCGCGGTCTTTGCACCGACTGGCGGAAACTTCGCAGCCAGCACCACATTTACTGCGATGCTCACAACTGCGGCTGAGAGCATCGGACTCTCTCCCCTCGCAAGCAATTACGTCTGGACCTTCACCACCGGTGCGGGCACAAACACGACAGCACCGCTGGTGACTTCCACAAATCCCGTAGATGCTTCAATCGGCGCGGGCACCAACCAGAAAATCACGGCTACTTTCAGCCAAGCGATAGACTCTACCACCATCACGCCTACCACTTTTACGCTAACGGGACCGGGAGTGACGCCGGTTGTCGGCACGGTGAGCTACTCTACTATCGGCACCACGGCAACGTTCACGCCAGGCAGCGTGCTCATACCCAACACTACCTACAGCGCCGCGATCACGACCGGAGTGACGGATCTGTCAGGTAATGCACTCGCGAGTAACTTTGGTTGGACTTTTACGACGGGCGATACGACTGACACCGTAGCTCCGATAGTTAGCTCTACCAACCCGATCGACGGTGCCCCCGCAGTAGGTATCGACGCTTCAATCAACGCATCCTTCGATAAGGCGATGGACCCTTCGACTCTCAACCCTGTCACCTTCACTGTAACAGGCCCAGGAGCAACGGTTGTAGCCGGCCAGGTCACCTACGATGTGCCCGACATGATCGTGACCTTTACTCCGACCAGCCCGCTGGCATCTAGCACCACCTTCACTGCCGCGCTTACCGGTGCCCTGGATCTGGCGGGCAATCCACTGGCGACTTTTGTATGGACCTTCAACACAGGCGTGACCGCCACGGGTCTGTCGCCGATAGACTTGGGAGCGGCGACCAACTTCGCGGTCATCGCTGCATCCACTGTCACCAATGCTGGTGCAACCGTAGTCAACGGCGACCTTGGTTTGACGCCAGGTATTTCGGTGACTGGCTTTCCGCCGGGAACCGTGAACGGGACAATCCAGCTCGACAATTCTGACGCGACCGCCGCATTAGCCTCCCTGACGGCCGCCTACAACAACGCAGCCGGGTTGTCGGGGGCCACTACCATCTCCGATGATCTGACGGGGGCCATTCTCACCCCAGGCCTCTATGTGGCCACTGCGCACTCGTTCAAGTTAAGCGGAGGGATTCTGACTCTCGACGCAGGAGGTGACCCCAGCGCGGTCTTTGTTTTCCAGATGCCTGCATCGACGCTCACTCTGACCGCTCCCTGCAGCGTTGTCCTGGCAGGCGGCGCGCAGGCTTCCAACGTCTTCTGGCAGGTCGGCACTTCCGCGACTATCGCCGGAGGTTGCATCGTCGAAGGGAGCATCCTGGCCAATACTTCGATCAGTTTGGCTTCTGGCGCGTCGGTAAACGGACGAGCGCTGGCAGGTGCGATCGACGCAACCGGCGCCGTGACGATGTCCTCTAACATTGCCACCCGCCCTACATGCAACTGACGATAGGATTACTTCTGACCGTGCGCTGTTCCGAAATAGTCGCCGCCTTTAGCGTGATGATCCTCTGCGCCCCACTTGATGTCATGATCCAGCCGCTGCATCGGTGGGATGTGCTTGGAACACTGCACGTAAGCCTCGGCTACTTCGACCATTATCCATCGTTCCAGGTGTCCGCCGTCGCTTTCCATGATGTCCTTTAGAACTGCGTCTCCCAGGACTGCTTGCTCCGCTGGGTGGTCCTTCAGGAATTCCAGGAACTCATTGTTCTCCACTATTCTTGCGCCGCCGTTTATGTGGAGACCTATCTGGTCGCCGAAGTCTATGAACAATAGTCCTACGTGCGGATTTTCCGAGATGTTGCCGAGACTCGCCATCACGCCGTTGCCGCGATACTCGGGATAGGCGACTGTTCGCTCGTCAAGAACTTTTACAAACCCCGCATGGCCGCATCGAAACGATGAGTCCGCGTTTCCTTTCGCGTCAGCCGTGCCGACGAACATCATTTCCTGGCGTGCGAGAAACGCCTGCATCGCTAAATTGAGATGGTCGAGCACCTGATGCTTGTAGAACGCCATCGCATGCGTCGTCTTTCCGTATTTCTCCTGCAGGCGATGCTCGCCGTCAGAGCCCGGCATCGAAGACGAAACGGTCACCACCTGTGCGATCACTTCGACTCGTTCTTCGACAAGAACAGCCGGCCTATCGTCGCCATTCGATCCCATTGGATTGCTCCTCCCCTAGAGCAGGTTGAAGAATACCGTACAGGAGTGCGACGAAGCCAAGGGGGGGCGGCATGCACCGCCAATGCTCAATTGATGCACTTTCCCGCGCATGATAGTTGAATGGGTCCGGTCGCGACCGCGACACGACGGGGCGGCGTACCCAAGTGGTTAAGGGAGAGGTCTGCAAAACCTCCATGCATCGGTTCGAATCCGATCGCCGCCTCCATTCCTTTCACAAGTCGCAACATCAGTTAGCGGCACCGCGTAATCGGTCGGCCATCAGCTCCGCGATCATCACCGTGCTGAGATGAGTGTTGGCGCGGACGATTTCCGGCATCACCGAGCAGTCGATTACGCGGAGTCCTTCGATGCCGAGTACGCGGCAGTCGGGATCGACTACCGTGCGCAGGCTGGAGGCGGGTCCCATTCGGCACGTGCCGGCGGCGTGCTGGGAGTCGAAGCAGTTGGCGCGCATCCAGTCGTCAAGCGCGTCGCCCTCGGGCGGCGCTTCGACCATTCCTTGCACCATTAGAATCGGATTGCCGAATCCTACGGTATCGGCGGCTTGCAGGATTGCAGGATGGTGCGCGAACTCGCGCAGCCGTCGAATGCCGTCGCGCATGCGAATCAGATCGCGCTCGTCCGACAGCATCCGGAAGCGCACGTCGGGATCGGTCTCGGGATTCGGCGAGGTGATGCGCAGGCGGCCGCGCGAATACGTCTGGTACGCGGTCATCCAGATGAAGCCGTGCGATCGGCTCATGCCTATCAGGTTCATCGCGATCAGAAACATGTCGTTCTCGCCGGCGCCTCCGAGGCCCGAGCTGTACCTGACGGCGCAGTTAGTGTGTCGCGAGTATTTAGTCGCGGCGCGCGCCGCGGGTTTGAGCGCCATACCCATCGCGAGCATCGGATGGTCGATCAAATCATTGCCGACCGGCAGGTCCGCGACGACGCTGATTCCGATCGTGCGCAGATCGTCGGCGGGACCGATGCCTGATCGCATCAGGATAGCCGGTGAATGGATCGCGCCGGCGCACAGGATGATCTCGCCGCCGTCGACGCGCGTCCATCCGTCACGCGTGCGTACGCGCACGGCGACCGCGCGTTTGCCGGAGAACTCGACGCGGTCGATCAGCGCGTCGCCGACGATGCGCAGGTTCGCGCGTCCGCGGGCCGGCTCGAGGTAGCCGTCGTTGGTCGAGACGCGAGCGTCGTCGCGGCGGTTCATAGCGTACGGCGACACTCCCGTGCCGGTGGGAGCGTTGTGGTCCTCGCACCATCCGTAGCCCAGGTCGAGGCACACGTCGCGCAGCGCGCGATCGGTCCCACCCCATTGATCCTGCGGCGCGCGCCACACCGGAATCGGACCGCCGCGGCCGTGATATGAGCGATCGCCGAAATCGAGATCGTCTTCGAGCTTTTTGAAGTAGGGCATCACCTCCGCGCCCGACCATCCGACGCATCCCTGGCGCGCCCATTCGTCGAAGTCGGCCAGCATACCGCGAATCGCGATCTGTCCGTTGATCGCGGAGCTGCCGCCCGCACCGCGTCCGCGCCAATAAGGCATCGGAGCCTGCACGTCGGTGCGTCGCGCCTTCAACGCGCCCCACTGGTACTTCTGCATGTCCTCGGAGCCGAGAAGGATCGCAGCAGGATTGGCGACGCGCATCGCATCTGGCGTCTCGGCGGACCGATAGTCGGGGCCGGCCTCGAGCAACAGAACCGAGCGATGAACATCTTCCGAGAGTCGCGCCGCAAGTGCAGCGCCGGCCGATCCTGCGCCGACGATTACGAAGTCCGCTTTGTCGATTTGCATCTTAGAGCTTCGGATTGTTGCGCGAGAATTGCCGGAATTTGGCGAGTAGAGGAAATCCGGCGGGCGTGTCGATGATTTGCTCGACCGCGAAATCGATCACGCGCTCCGCGCCGGGGAAGGTGCGTACTCGCTCGGGGCTCCAGTCGATTGACGCTCGACCGGTGAGCTGCAGAGTGCGGCCGGAATCGAAATCGATGAACAGCAGACCGGCGTGTGGATTTACCGTGAGGTTCCCCAGTGTGTTGAACATGCTGTTGCCGTTGTAGTCGGGGAATGCGATGCGTCGCGCGTCGAGTATGCGCACGAAGCCGGGGTTGCCGCCCTTGTGTGAGACGTCGGCGCCGCGCTCGGGATTGTCGGTCGCGATGAAGAAAGTGTCGGCGCAAGAAATCTGCTCTTGCTGCGACGCTGATAGCTCGTTGCCGGTGCTCGGCTTCAGATTCGCCGCAGGAGTTTGCCGGCTGCCGATAAAGATTCGCTCCTGCAAGTAGCGTCGGCAGTTGCCGTAAACCTCGTCGGTGGTGATGAAGATCGCACCGTCGCTGATAATGCCTTGGCCATTGACGCGCACGCGGCGGGAGGAGACAAAATCCGGTGCGAACAGTGCGACGTGTCCTTCGGTTCCGAGATTGCGGCTTAGCGGATCGCTCGACAATATCTGCGCCGCGATTTTGAGCGTGCGATCGTCAACTGTCTCGATGAATCCGGGCTCGCCGGTTACCACGGACGCCCAAACGTTGCCGTGCTGGTCGATGGTTCCGAGAACCGCCATTTGCCGACGCTCGAGAAAATCACTCGCACCCGGAGGAAGATGATCCGCGATGCCTTCGCCGACGTCCGCTGCGATGTCGCGGACGCCGGCCCGCTCCTGAACCGCAATTTCTCCGCTGTGAAATCTCATCGAGTGCTTAGGGCGCGGGCGCTGACGGCATCGCGAAGTGATGGTCCGGCATTACTTGCAGCTTGACGAGGCAGGGCGGGCCGTCCTCGCCGTAGCAGAGATTGCTCACCTCGCCTAGTTTCGGGTCGCGATCATCATGCGTGTAGTCGGGGCAAATCCAATGGCCACCCTGACGGTAGAGAGCGACCGCGAAATATCTGCCCGCGGTGAGATTGCCGGACACCGGGTCGCCGTGCGACGAGATTTCGCGCGTGTTGACGATGTCGAATCCGTCGTGCGCGGCGTCAGGCGAGTACTGCATGAAGAAAAGTCGCCATTGCCGGCCGGGGCGCGCTGTCACCTGGTACTCCATCGAGCGATCGTACGAGAAGACCGGCTTGTCGCGGCACAGCCACGGCCGCGCCTCTTGCGCGAAGGCCGAGCCCGCGAGCAGCGCCGAAATCGCCGCCGCAATCGAAAAGCATGTAACAGTTTTCAAAGTCTTCATGGACGCTCCCCACCCACAATCGCGATAATACGGCCGACGATCTCGCCGAGGTTCGAGTCCTTGGGCGTGAAGACCGCTTTGACGCCCAGCTCGAGCAGGGCGGTGCGGTCGGCCTCTGGAATTATTCCGCCCATCACGAGCGCGACGTCGGCGGCGCCGCGACTCTTCAGCAGGTAGATGGTCTCGCGCGCGATCGACATGTGCGCGCCGGCGAGACTCGAGATCGCGAGCACGTCGACGTCTTCCTCGAGCGCCGTCGCGACCATCTGCTCCGGCGTTTGCTTGAATCCCGCCAGCACTACTTCCATTCCGGCTTGCATGCATGCATGCGCGAGCAGCTTGATCGCGTTGATGTGGCCGTCGAGGCCTGCCTTGCCGAGCGCGATACGAATCTTGCGCTTCGCGACTGGCACCTTGAGCGCGCCGACACTCACGCTGGTTTCGAGAATTGGCGGCGTGTAGCGGCCGCGCCCGACGCGCACGAGCGAGTCGGTCCATTCGCCGACGGTGCCGCCGGCGCGCGCGAGATCGATGGTTGCCTCGATGAGCCCGCGGTCGGCATTATTTGCGACGGCGCGCTCGAGCACCTCGCGCGCCTTCGACACTGCCGTCTGGTCGCGGCCCGCGCGCCATTTTCTAATCGAGTCGATCCGTTCCTTTTCCTTGAGTGCTTGCCCAGCGTGAGCGGAGTTCTGCTTGGGCGGAGGTGTGAGCCCGACTTCGCCGGTGAATGCGTTGACGCCTATTTGCACGATCTCGCCGGACTCGACTTTGCGATGGCGATCGGCAAGCTGACGCGTCAGCTCGCCGCTGACGATTGAAATGGCGCGCGAGTAGCCGGCTTCGCGCAATCGGATCGCGATTTCGCGCGCGCGCGTCGCGGTCTCATCGGTAAGCTTCTCGATAACCTTGCTGCCCTCGAAAATATCGCCGTAACCCGCGAGCCCCGTCTCGTGCATCAGGACCTGCTGAGTGCGCAGGCTCAGGGTTTGCTCGGACTGGTCCGGCAGGGCGAGCGCCTCGCGAAAGCCGGGCAACTGGAGCGCGTTGACGCGCGCGTCGGCCGAGATGACTACCGGAAGCGCCTCGTACGCGATGCGAATGATATTCACTTCGGGTTGCGGTTCGGTGAGCGTGAGCGATCGCACTTGGCATCCGGCGCGGAAGGCGACGTCGTCGACGCCGTATTCAGTGGCGCATAGTTCGCGCCACAGTTTGAAGTACGCGCGAATCTTGCAAATCTCGGGGACCAGCTCGATACCGCTGTTGATGAAAAATGAGATGCGGCGGACGGTCTGTTCGAAGGCCGCGGCGTCGAGCTTGGGACGAATCGCGTCGAGAATCAGCAGCGCATTGCCGAAGGCGTAGCCGATTTCCTCGGCCGGACCCGCGCCGCTTTCCATGTAGTGATAGCCGCAACAGTTGATCGGATTCCAGTTGGGTACGTGCTCGACGGCAAATCGAATCAGCTCGGTCGAAAGTCGAAACGAAAGATCGGGATGAAAGATCGAAGTGCCGCGCGCGACGAACTCCTTCAGCAGATCATTTTGCGTGGTGCCGCGCAGTTCGGTCCATGGCACACCGTGCTTCTCCGCGACGACAAGGTACAGCGCCAAAATGAACGGCGCGGTCGCATTGATCGTCATCGAGGTGTTGATCGACTGCAGCGGGATTCCCTCGAACAGCCGCTCCATGTCCTGCCAGTGGCAAATCGAAACGCCGGCTTCGCCGACCTCTCCGCGTGCGACGGGAGCGTCGGGGTCATAGCCGTTTTGCGTGGGCAGATCGAACGCGATCGAAAGCCCGCGCTGCCCCTGCTTCAAATTCGCGAGGAAGCGCTCGTTGGCCTGACGCGCGTCGCCGAAACCGGCGTAGGTGCGGATGATCCACGGCTCGCGTGGTGCGCGCGCTTTTTTCTCAGTCTCAGGCATCGTCACAAGGTTAATTGTCGAGGCGTCGGGATTCCACCTCAGCCGCGTTTCTCGAGCGGTTCGGTGGCTATCTCGACCCAGGGATATCGCCGGCTCTCATGGTAGACGGAGACAGTTGGCGGCGGGAATGAGAGGTCCGCGAACGCGCCGGCAGATACGGCGACGACGCCGGGAATCATGTCGATGCTCCAAGTCACAGTGACGCCGCAATTCGGGCAAAAGCGATTGGTGATGTGGCTGCCGTCGTCGCCGACACGAACGAATTCGGTCGCCTGCCCTTCAATTGATACATCATTCTCGGGAAACCAGGCGCCGAAGCCGAATGCGCTGCCGGTTTTCCGTTTACAAGCGAGGCAGTGGCAGACGGCCAGGCGGTAAGGTTGTCCAGAGCAAGTGGCCGAGAGCTGGCCGCAAGAACATTGTGCTCGACGAGTGGTCATCGTTGGCTCCTATCGCGTCCGATGGGCGGCGCGGGGTGCGGGTTCATCTTCGCGATGGTGGGCGAGGTCCGTCGCAATTGAATCGATCAGCCCGATTCCTGAGAGGCCGCCGTGCTCGGCTATTTCGAGGACTGGGCCGCCGGTCTCGGTGCGGATTTTTGCGATTGCCTTGCGCGCTTCGAGCGACGCGAGTTCAGCTCCGACTTTGCCAGCTCTGCCAGATGCTCGAGGTCTTTCTTGCGGATGTGAGGTCCGCGGCGATTTGTCAGCGCCGCTATGTCGGCGGCGTCGAATTCGGATGGCGGCATCCGGTTGAAAATCACGGCGGCCGGCGCGAGATGGATACTGCTCAACTGTGCGTGAGTCTCGATGGTCTCAGAAATCGAAAGACTGTCGGCGGTCGTGACCTGGATGATCGCGCAATTGCGGCGGTCGCGCAGCATCTTCGAAATATTGCTCGCCTCCTTGCCGACGATGCTGTCGCCGAAGGTCGAGCGCGCGGCAGTCGGCATTTTGAGCAGGCTCATCGCCTGACCGCTCGCGGGCGCGTCGACGATTATACTGCGCCGAGCCGTTGCCTTGCCGCTGTCGTGCTCCGCTTCGTAGTAAACCTTGCCGAGCATCATCAGTTCGCGCAGACCGGGCGCGGCTTGTACGAAGAATTGGTAGATGCGGCTCGCAAAGACCGCCTTCAGCAGCATCCCGCCAGGCACCACGAGGCGAAGATATTCCTCGAGCGCGGCGCGTCCGTCGAGCGTCATCAGATCGAGATTGTGCGCGACGTGAGTCGGCGCGAATGACGGCGCGACGCCGAACGTCGCTGCCAGCGGAGCGCGCGAGTCGCATTCCATGACGAGCGCGCGATCGCCTGAGGTGGTCGCGACCTTCGCGATCGCGGCGCTGAGGGTTGATTTGCCGACCCCGCCTTTGCCGAGCACGATCAGCACGCGGTGGGCGAGGATTTCGTTCAGCATCTGTGTGAAGAGGAAGAGGGGAGATCTGAGATTTCTGCTGGTGATTAGCGACCTAACCCCTAACCCCTTCCCATAGTGGAGAAGGGAGGGACCGGATTCATATGAAAACGGGGACCTCAAAGAAAATTTACCAGCGGACGAGGTTGGCGCCCCAGGTTAGGCCGCCGCCGCAGGCGTTTAGCATTACGATGCTGTTGTCGTGGATGCGGCCTTGCTCGAGCGCCTCGTCGAGTGCGATTGGCACCGACGCGGCCGAGGTGTTGCCGTAGCGATCGATATTCGTGAAGACTTTCTCCGCCGGCATCCCGAGCCGCTCTGCGACCGCCGAAATAATCCGCATGTTCGCCTGATGCGGCACGAACAGATCGATATCCTCGAGCTTGACGCCTGCGCGCTCTGCCACCAGCCGGCTGACTTCCTCCATGCTCTTGACGGCGATCTTGAAAAGCTCGGGACCCTTCATCTGAATCGAGTCGTCGGGGGAGCGCCGCACTTCCGAATCGATCGTGCTGCGCGTTCCCGTGGCGCGGACTGATAGCAACGTCCAATGTTCGCCGGAAGAACGGAGCAGGCTCGACAGCACTCCGCGGTTTCCCGGCTCGGTAACCATCACGCATGCGCCCGCGCCGTCGCCAAACAGCACGGAGGTGCGGCGATCGTTCCAATCGACCATCGTCGAGAGCGCGTCGGCTCCGACTACGAGTACGCGTTTGAAATCGCCGGCGCGCATCTGTGCGTCCGCGACCTGGAGCGCATAAACGAAACCGGAGCACGCGGCGGCGACGTCGAATGCGGGAATCGACGAGATGCCGAGACCGTGCTGAATCTGGCATGCGAAGGACGGGAAGCCGTACTCGGAGGAAACCGTGCCGACGATGATCGCGTCGAGATCGGTCGGCTTGATGCCGGCGCGCTCGAGTGCGGTGCGGCTGGCGTCGGTCGCGATTTGTGCGAGCGACTCACCCTGGCGCATCAGGAAGCGCTGGCCGATTCCGGTGCGCGACCGTATCCATTCGTCGGAGGTGTCCATGTACCGTTCGAGATCTTTGTTGGTCAGAGCGGTACGCGGTACGGCCCGTCCGGTGGCGACAATTCTTGAGCCCATGATGAACGGTCCAGCTCTGGTTAGGCGGGCCTGAAGGCCAGCGTCGTGTTGGTGCCACCGAAACCGAATGAATTATTGAGCGCGATACGAATCTTCGCGGCGCGCGGCCGGTTAGGCACGTAATCGAGATCGCATTCGGGGTCGGGAACTTCCTGGTTGATGGTCGGCGGCATCATTCCGCGCTCGATCGCGAGCACCGTGTACACCGACTCGATCGCGCCGGCCGCGCCGAGCGTATGCCCGGTCATCGACTTGGTCGAGCTGATCGAAAGTTTCGCGGCGCGCTCGCCGAAGACGTGCTTCACCGCCTGAGTCTCAGCGAGATCGCCTTGCTCGGTCGAGGTGCCGTGCGCGTTGATGTAATCGACTTCATTGGGATCGAGGTCGCTATCCTCGAGGCACATCCGCATGCATTTGGCGGCACCACGTCCATTCGGTGCGGGCGACGTGATGTGGTAGGCGTCGCTGTTGGCAGCATAACCGCAAATTTCGGCGATGATCTTTGCGCCGCGCTTGATTGCGGCGTCGCGCTCCTCGAGGATCAGCGCCGCCGATCCTTCCGACATCACGAATCCGTCGCGTTCCTTGTCGAACGGACGGCTGGCTTTGGCCGGCTCTTCGTTACGAGTGGAGAGCGCGCGCATCGCGACGAATCCGCCGACGCCGAGCGACGTGATCGCCGCTTCGGCGCCGCCGGTGATCGCGGCGTCAAGGTAGCCGAGCCGGATCATGCGGTAAGCTTCGCCGATCGCATGACTGCCCGACGCGCACGCGCTGGTGGTCGCAAGATTTGCTCCTCGGGCTCCGTAGCGAATCGAGATCTGCCCCGGCGCCAGGTTGCTGATCAGCTTGGGAATAAAAAACGGAGTGACGTGGCGCAGCCCCGTGTCCATGAAGACCTTGTGGTATTCCTCGATGGTGCACAGGCCGCCGATGCCGACGCCAATCAACACGCCGACGTTATCGGCATTCTCTTCGGTGACCTTGAACCCCGACTGGCGCATCGCCTGCTCGGCCGACGCGACCGCGTACTGGATGAAGGGGTCCATCTTTTTGATGTCGCGCTTCTCGATCCAGTCCTCGGGATTAAAATCCCGCACCTCGCCCGCGATCCGGGCAGGGAAATCCGAGGCGTCGAAGCGCGTAATCAGCCCGATACCGGACCGACCCGCCATCAGGGCGTCCCAGTTCTTTTCCACTCCAACTCCGAGGGGGGTCACCAGACCGACTCCGGTAACCACCACGCGGCGCTCAAGCATTCGTCTCATCAGGCCCCTCATCCTCCGTCGAGTTCAACCTTAATCATCTATCAAAAAGGGCCCGTGGTCGAGAATGTGCGATCGCGAATGCACACAGGGTTATTCCGTCGCGATACGCCGGCCTTGCATCTAAACTTGTACCGATGAAACAATTCAGGAGTGCCGCTCAGTAATCCCGCAGACGATCCGTTCACGAAACTCGCACAGAATCTTGGCGAACTCGAGATTGTGATCGGCGAGCGCGCCCGGCCTGCGATTGCCGGTGTACGTGAGCGCTTGCGCGACGCGCTCGCATGTCGCGAGCGTGGCGACATGGCCGGATCGATAGCCGCGATTCGTCTTGCGATGTCGCAATTGGCCGCGCTCGGCAGCACGCTCGATCCGGCAGAGGGCGCCGTAATGCGGACGATCGCGGAGCGATTCGCCAACGCGCTCGGCGCCGGCCATAAGGGCGATGCGAAAACCAGCGTGGACGTGATGCGTCGAAAGGCCGGCGACACCAAGGACGACGACGACAAGGACTGGTGACCCGCGGTCCGCGAGTTAGTGACTCGCGCGCATCCCGCGGTAGATTTAGCGACATCTGGAAAACATAACTGGCGGATTCGATGCCGCCCTCAACCAATCGTGGTGAAATCTTGGCGACTGCAGCACAAATCAAAGTGAACCGGTCCGACCTGGACCAAACCTGCATCAACGCGATTCGCGTGCTGACGATCGACGCGGTCCAGAAGGCCAACTCCGGCCATTGCGGATTGCCGATGGGAATGGCTCCCGTCGGCTACCTGCTCTACACGCGGTTCATGCGCCACAATCCGAAGAATCCGAAATGGTTCGGGCGCGACCGCTTCGTGCTCTCTGCAGGCCACGGCTCGATGCTGCTGTACAGCCTGCTTTATCTCACCGGCTACGAGATCACGCTCGACGACATCCAGCATTTTCGCCAACTCGGCAGCAGAACACCCGGGCATCCCGAGTACTGGTGCGTCCCCGGCGTCGAGACCACCACCGGCCCGCTCGGCCAGGGCTTCGGCAACGGCGTCGGCATGGCGATAGCGGCGAAGCATCTCGAGGCGCACTTCGATCGCGACAAATCGGGGCTGTTCGATCATCGCATCTTCTGCATCTGCAGTGACGGCGACCTGATGGAGGGCGTGGCGAGCGAGGCGGCGTCGATCGCCGGACATCTCGGGCTCGGCAACATCGTCTACCTTTACGACGACAACCACGTGACTATCGACGGGCATACCGAACTCAGCTTCTCCGAAGACGTGGTCGGACGATTCGACGCTTATGGTTGGCATACGCAGGACGTTGCGGATGCGAACGATCTCGACGCGCTGACGAAGGCGATCGAAAATGGAATCGCCGAAACCAACCGGCCCTCGTTGATTCGCGTGCACTCGATCATCGGCTACGGCAGTCCGCACAAGCAGGGCACGTCGGCCGCGCACAGCAATCCGCTCGGCGTCGAAGAGGTCAAGCTGACCAAGGAATTCTACAAGTATCCGACCGAGCCGCCATTTTTCGTTCCCGATGATGCGCTCGCGCATTTCCGCGAATGCGTCGAACGCGGCGAGGAAGTGGAGAAGGATTGGAGCGCGAAGTTCGAGACCTACGCCAAAAAAAATTCCGCACTGGCCGGCGAGTTTCAGTCGATGCTCGCGAAAGAGCTGCCCGCCGGATGGGACGCTGAGCTGCCGGTGTTCACGCCCAAGGACAGCCTCGCGACGCGAGTGTCAGCCTCGCAGGCCGAAGCCGCGATCACAAAAAAAGTCTGGAACCTGTACGGCGGCTCCGCCGACTTGAACGAGTCGACCTTCACCGACGTCAAGGACGGCGGCGATTTCGAGCGCGGGCATTACGACGGCCGCAATCTCCATTTCGGAATCCGCGAGCACGGCATGTGCTCGATTCTCAACGGCATCGCGCTGCACGGCGGCTTCATCCCGTACGGCTCCAGCTTCCTGTGCTTCACCGACTACGCGCGCCCGTCGATACGACTCGCGGCGCTGATGGAAATCCAGGTGGTGTTCGTCTTCACCCATGATTCGATCGGAGTCGGCGAGGACGGACCGACTCACGAGCCAATCGAGCATCTGTCGTCGCTGCGCGCGATTCCGCATCTCACCGTGATTCGTCCCGGTGACGCGAACGAGGCGGTCGAGGCATGGCGCACCACCATGACGCATACGCACGGCCCGGTGCTGCTCGCGCTGTCGCGCCAGAAAGTGCCGACCCTGGATCGCACTAAGCTGGCCCCTGCGAGCGGCGCGCGTCGCGGCGGATACGTGATTGCCGAGACGGCGGGTCGTCCCGCGGACATCATTCTGCTTGGCTCGGGATCTGAATTGTCGCTCGTCGTGGAAGCTAAAGTGAAGCTTGAAGAAAAGGGCAAGGCGGTCCGCGTCGTGAGCATGCCCAGTGAAAATATTTTCGAAAAGCAGGACCAGGCGTATCGCGACTCTGTCCTGCCGCCGAGCATTCGCCGCCGGCTCGCGGTCGAGGCGGGCGCGCCGATGTCGTGGTATCGATGGGTCGGGCTCGACGGCGACATTATCGGGATGACGACTTACGGCGCGTCGGGAAAGTCTGAAGACGTGATGAAGCATTTCGGCTTCACCGTCGACAACGTCGTCGAGCACGCGATGAAATTGCTCGCACGTTAGCGTGCTCGACCGAATTTTTTTGGACCGAGAGCGAGCGAACAATGGCCAGCGCCGAAAATCTGCTGAAGCAGTACGATACGCAGATCGGCGCGGCGTATAAGGAACTCGATGAGAACGAGTTTCCTGCGCGGCTGTGGAAGAAGGATCCAGCGCTGTGGTCGAAGGATCCGGCGCAGCAGGCGAGAATCAAGAACGAGCTTGGATGGCTGACGGTACCCGAGACGATGTCCGAGCGGGTGAGGGAGCTCGCGTCGTTTGCCGACGAAGTGCGAGATGCTGGCTTCCGCGACATTGTGCTGCTCGGGATGGGCGGATCGTCGCAGAGCGCCGAACTTTTCGCTACGACATTTTCAAGCGCGCCCGGCTACCCGAAGCTTCACGTGCTCGACACGACGGTTCCCGAGGCAATCAGGTCGCTCGATCGCAACATCGACATCACGAGGACGCTCTTCATCGTCGCGAGCAAGACTGGCGAGACGCTGGAAACGCTGTCTCACTTCAAATCATTCTTCGAGCGGGTGAAGGTGAAGTCGTCGAATCCCGCGGGATCGCACTTCATTGCGATCACCGATCCGGGAACGCCGCTCGCGGCGATTGCCAAGGAACATCGATTCCGACGCGTCTTCCTGAATCCTCCCGATATCGTCGGCTGCTTTGCCGTTATCTCTTATTTCGGGCTGGTGCCTGCCGCTCTGATCGGAATGGACGTGACCACTCTCGTGGATCGCGCGATTCGAATGACGCACAGCTCCGCGGGATGCGTTCGCGTCGAGTATAATCCTGGTGTGAGCTTGGGAGCGGCTCTGGGAGCGCTCAAGAATGCGGGCCGCGACAAGCTTACATTTATTATCTCGCCGCCGATCAGCGCGTTCGGACTTTGGGTCGAGCAATTGATAGCGGAGAGCACCGCGAAGGAGGGCGTCGGTATCGTTCCAGTTTGCGAGGAGCCGATCGTCGACGCGAAGTTTTACGGCAAGGATCGCGTGTTCGTTTACCTGAAGCTCAACCACGGCGCCGACGCCACGCAGGACGCTGCGTTCGAGGCCATCAAGCAAGCCGGCATCCCGACCGTGCAAATCACATTGTCGGACAAAATCGATCTCGGCGAAGAGTTCATGCGCTGGGAAATCGCAGCGGCGACCGCTGCGGCGGTGATAGGCGTCGATCCGTTCGTGCAGCCTGCAGTTCAAGAGAGCAAGGACAACACCCGCCGCATTCTCGCTGAGTTCGCGCGCAGCACGAGGTTTCCCGCGCAGACGCCGATTGCAGAGAAGGGCAAGCTCGCACTCTTTTCAGATGCGGCGACGGCAGACGTGCTAAGGGGCAAAGGCGACTTTCGCGCGATGCTCGGCGCGTTCATGAATCTCACGCAGCCCGGCGATTACTTCGCGACGATGGCGTACGTGTCGCCAAATCCCACCGTCGACAAGGAGATCGCGGCGATTCGCAAGGCGGTCATCGAACGCTACGGCATCGCAACGACCTTCGGCTACGGCCCGCGATGCCTGCATTCGACCGGACAGTTGCACAAGGGCGGTCCGAACATCGGACTGTTCCTGCAAATCACCCAGGACCATCGCGAGTCGATTGCTATTCCGGGCGCTCCGTACGATTTTGCGCAACTCAACCAGGCGCAGTACCTCGGCGATTTCCAAACGCTCGAGGCGCAGGGCAGGCGCGTGATTCGCGTGCATCTGGCCGGACACGATACAATCGACGCGTTGGAGACACTTCGCCGCGAAATCGTCGAGGCGATCGCGAGGTAGCGGTATGTCTGAACCTAAACTGATCATCTTGAACGACAAGCAGGACCTCTACGTCCGCGCCGCTGAAGAAACTGCCCATATCGCAGGCGAGGCAATCTGCACTCACGGCGAGTTCACGTTCTGCCTCTCGGGCGGCTCGACGCCGGCCGGCACCTACGACCTGCTTGCGACCCGATTTCACCTCAGCGTCGACTGGAAGGAAGTGCAATTTTTCTGGGGCGACGAACGATGCGTCCCGCCCGACAATCCCGAGAGCAATTACGGGATGGCGAATCGCACGATGCTGAGCAAGCTCGGGCTGCGGCCCGACCAGATACATCGGATGCGCGGCGAGGACCCGCCAGCTCAGGCGGCGCTGGCCTACGAGGATGAACTCCGAAAACAGTTCGGTCTCGGAGCAGGAGAATTCCCGCGCTTCGACCTGCTGATGCTCGGGCTCGGCGACAATCGGCATACTGCGTCGCTGTTTCCCGGCGATCCCGCGATTCATGAAACGCAGCGGATGGTGGTCGCGGTCGAAGTGGATGCGGAGCCGCGCAAGCGGCTAACCATCACGCCGCCCGTGATCAACAACTCGATGCGCGTCATGTTCCTGGTGTCGGGGCAGAGCAAAGCAGCTGCGGTGAAGGACGTGCTCGAGGGACCGCGCGACCCGGACAAATTCCCCGCGCAGATCGTCGATCCGCATGACGGCGAGGTCATCTGGATTCTCGACAAGGCGGCGGCCAGTCTGCTTTCGCCGCGCTGATCAGACAGAATAGTCGCGATGCGATTTATCCTGCGCCACTTCACCGCGATCCTTCTTCTTGCCGCCGTGGCTGGATGGGCGGTGTTCTACCTGCCGTATACTCCGACCTGGGCCGTGCTCAAGGTGAAGCAGGCGATTGACGCGCGCGACGGCGACGAAGCTGCCAAGTACGTCGATTTCGAGAGCGTGGTGACGAAGGCGGGCCAGGAGATGGTGCGGAAGCAGGGCGGCAACGATCCGCTGAGCGCGATGCTTGGGAATGCGGCGATCGAGCTGCTCAGCAAGCCGATGGCGCAGGTGGCAAGAAATTGGGCCATCCAGAAAGTCGATGACGGCGCGAAGGAGGTGCAGATGCCCGCCGCGGCGGTCGCGGGCGCGCTCGTGCTGCTGCATCGAAATGGCGACACCGCGTCCACCGACTTCACCGACAACAGGGGACGGCGGTGGAGAATACACCTGGCTCGTGGGCCTGACGGCTATTGGCGCGTCACCGAAATCGAAGACGTCGCGGACCTGCTGCAAAAGCTGCAGCACAACCAGTCGATGGGCGCGCCCACGCCGTAGCATCTTGCGTATCGCATAACGCACGTCTGTGAGGCTTCCCTTCCCGCTCGGGAAGGGGTTAGGGGTTAGGTTGCGCGCCCCGGCGCCGTATTAGCAGAGGCAGAACCTAGGAATCGCGAGCGAACAGAATCGCTCGCTGACGGATAAATTTCGTCCTACGAAGAAGAAAGTCAGGACGCTGTGCGCGCATTACGGGAGTGTTTCGCCGCCCGTTCGCGGCCCTGCGTTTACTCTGCTCCAATCGACGGCTAGAATAGTCCTTACGCGCGGGCGAACCTTAGGAGGCTCGGCCGCGTTTTAGTATTCAGGACAAAATGAGACGTTCAGACATAAGAAATTTAGCGATCGTCGCCCACGTCGATCACGGCAAAACTACTTTGGTCGACGCAATGCTGCGGCAGTCGGGCGTGTTCCGCGCCAACGAGCAGGTTATCGATCGCGTGATGGATTCCAATGCGCTCGAGCGCGAGCGCGGCATCACGATCATGGCCAAGAACACCTCGATCTTGTGGGGCGAGACGCGCATCAACATTGTCGATACTCCTGGGCATTCGGATTTCGGCGGCGAGGTCGAGCGCACGCTGTCGATGGTGGACGGCGTCCTGCTGCTGGTCGACGCATGCGAAGGTCCACTGCCGCAGACGCGCTTCGTGCTCAAAAAGGCGCTCGAATCGAACCTGCCGGCGATTCTCTGCATCAATAAGATTGATCGTGCGGACGCGCGCGCGCCCGAGGTCCTCGACGAGGTTTACGATCTGTTCATCGACCTCGGCGCGAACGAAAGCCAGCTCGATTTCCCTGTGCTCTATACCCAGGCGCGCGCGGGTACCGCGTCGCTCAAGCTCGACGTCGCGAGCGAGAACCTGGTGCCGCTGTTCGACGCGATCGTCGCGCATCTGCCGGGTCCGGAAGTCGATCCCGACGCTACTTTGCAGTTCCAGGTAAACAACATCGACTACGACGACTACGTTGGCCGCCTCGCGGTTGGCAGAATTATCGCCGGCTCGATGACGGCGTCGCAGAACTATTCGCTATGCCGGCGCGACGGCAAGACCGTCGTCTGCAAGGTCGCTCACATCTACGGATGGCAGGGGCTGACGCGTGTCGAGCGCAATACCGCCAGCGCGGGCGAGATAGTGATAGTAGCGGGAGTCGAGGATATCGCGATCGGCGAGACGATCGCCGACCTCGAAAATCCGCGCGCGCTGCCGCCGATTCGTATCGACGAGCCGACCGTCGCGATGACTTTCTCGGTGAACAATGCGCCGTGGGCCGGCCGCGAAGGAGAGTTCGTCACCTCGCGCAAGCTCGGCGAGCGCATCGAATTCGAGGCGCGCCGCAACGTCAGCACTCGCGTCGAGCAACTGTCGCCGGAATCATGGCGTGTGATGGGCCGCGGCGAATTGCAGCTCGCGGTGATTATCGAAACGATGCGCCGCGAAGGCTACGAGATGCAGGTCTCGAAGCCCACCGTCATCACCAAGCAGTCCGACGGCCAGATCCTCGAGCCGATGGAGATGCTCGTAATCGACATCCCTTCCGAGTACATCGGCACGGTCACGCAGATGCTCTCGACGCGCAAGGCCAAGATGCGGACGATGGTCACCCACGCGAGCAATCGTGTGCGGCTGGAGTACGACATTCCCGCGCGCGGCCTGATCGGATTTCGCGGCCGCTTTCTCGAGAGCACGCGCGGCAACGGTTTGATGAATACGCTGTTCAACGGTTACGCACCGTGGTCGGGAACGATTCGCTCGCGCGCTAACGGGGCAATGATCTCCGATCGCGAGGGCGTGAGTACCCCTTACGCGATCTTCCATTTGCAGGAGCGCGGTATATTCTTCGTCGGACCCGGTGAGCCGGTTTACGAGGGAATGATCGTCGGCGAGTATGCTCGTGAGATAAACTTGCCCGTCAACGTGTGCCGTGAAAAGAAGCTCAGCAATATGCGCGCGTCAGGCCACGACGAAGCGATTAGACTTTCACCGGCGCGTGTTCCGACACTCGACGCAGCGCTGGAATGGATCGACGAGGAAGAGCTGGTTGAGGTCACTCCCAAGTCGGTGCGGCTGCGCAACCGGGTTCTCAAGACGGGGCTCAGGAACAAGCATCGTGCAGGATACCTCGACGCGCCTCCGTCGGAGATGGCCGAAGGCAACTGATCGCTCCGTGAGCCGGGCGGACTGTGTAAAGCCGGACGCACCCGGGGCGTCACGGCAAACATGAGACTGCTCCGAATCGCCGCGCTTTCCGCGCTCATCCTGGCGGTCCTTATTGGCGGTTCGGCGGCGCTCATCGCAGCTAACCAGGCGCGCATCGTCGCGTACGTCCTGGCCTCCGTCCGCAACCGCACCGGCGTCGATATCATCCCGCGCGCCAGCTCGGTTCATCTCAGCACTCACCTGGTAGTTGTGCTCGACCACCCGCAGGTCATCGCCAACGGACAGGAACTCGTCAAGCTTAAATCGCTCAGCGCGATCATTTCGTACCACTCCATTTTCGTCAGCACGGGACTGCCTCTTTATAGGCTGACCGCGATCCAGCCCGACATCACCCTTCCGGTAAACCAGACGAATGCGGCCGCGATCTCATTCCCGCGTCCCGGGACTCCACTGATCGACGCGCTTAAAGACTCGTTGCACGCACTGTCGCGGATTTGCTGGCGCGTCGAGGCTGTAGACGCGACCGTGCGCTATGCTGACGGCACCGCGGTCGCGACGCAGGTCGGAATCGTCGCGTACCGCACCCGCCGTGATCCTTACCGATGGCTGCTCGGATTCAGCGGTGCGCTGGTCTCAACGCCCGTTTCCGGAGCGCGAGTAGCGGGGAAATTCAGCCTCGGCGTCGGCAAGAATTCGCCGGCCGGCGAATTTGCACATGGTGCTGTGTGGACCTGGGACGTGCCGCTCCAGGGAATCGAGGTCGAGGGTTTCTCTCTGGTCGGGACGGTCCAGAGCACCGTCAAGTTCCTGCTGCATGACGATGGCACCATGACCGGCGATAGCGAGGCGGAATCGGAGAAGCTCACGCTCGTCAGCAAACGCCTCGCCGCGCCGGAGGATTTGGGCGCCTACTCTTTGCGCGCCGCCTTCGAAATTACCGACAACAAATATGCCGTCACGAAGATCGTCCTGCGCCACGTCGACACTCCGATTCTGTCCGGCGATACCGAGTTGGTCGCTCCGGACAGCAACAAGGCTAAGCTCGGAATCCACCTGGGCGGATTTCGCCTCGACGCGGCCGCCGTCAAGCAACGGCTGCTGGCGGTTCGCCATCTGTCCGCCGATCTGGTCGATATGCTCAAGCGGCTGGGACCGGGCAAGGTCACGGTCAGTGATGCGACTCTCAGCGCAGCACTCGAAGAGATTAAAACCGCGCCACTCGACACGATTCGCAAGAACCTCGTGGTCAGCGGCACCGTCCAGGATGTCGGATTTACAATTCCCGCGGATCTGAAACTGCCGCCGGTCTCGAATCTCAGCGCCCAGATCAGCTACTCGAAAGGTCTGCTCACGATTACTCAGGGCAGCGCGAAATTCGGCAACTCCGTTGTCCACGACCTGGTCGCGAGCGCCAACCTGAGCAAGGGGATCGAAGGTGCGGATTACAAGTCCAGCGTGGGCCTCAACGCGGACCTGGACGAGCTCTATCCCGCGATCGCCCGGTTTCTCGAAGTCTATCAATTGCGCGAGCGCGATCGCCTTCAACACTTGAGCGGGCGCGTCGAGATGGTCGCCACCGCATCCGGAAAGTTGAGCGTGAAGACCCTGTCTCCGCCCACGAACTACCAGGTGCGCGCGGACGCTATCGGCACCGTCCTTACAATCAAGGGTTCGCCCGGCCCACTCAAGGTTTCACGCGGCACCGTCTCTATTGATCCGACTTCGATCAAATTCGACAACCTGATGCTGGCGGCGACGGGCGGCAACGCTACCCTCGACGGGACCGTGAATTTCGCGAAGCAAGGCGTTACCGTGCGCGACCTGACGCTGGCACTTCACGATTTCCCATCGCAGTTGTGGTTGTCGCTGCTGGTCGATCCGTCCGACTTCAGTGTGACGGGGCCGATTGGCGGCAAGGTCGTCGTCAACGGCAATCCCACCGCTCCGGGCGGCCTGGAGCCCGAAGGTAAACTGACGCTGGCTAAGGGCGACGTAAAATTCAACTTCCTGCGGGCACCGATAATCACTCAAGGCGCGACGCTTACGATGCATCATAAGCAGATCGTCCTCGCGATGCCGGGATCGAGGCTCGAGGACTCGCCGATTAATTTCCGCATCAGCGTTGCCGACTACACTCACCCCTCGATTCGTATCGACGCCACCGTGCAGAAACTCGATCTCGAGGTGCTGACTTTTGTGCGGATGCCCTGGTCGCCGGCCACACCGCCGATCCATTTTCCGGTGCCATGCTTCGGCCACATCGAAGCGAAGGCCGCAAACCTGGCCGCCTTTCAGATGACGGATACCAGGACCGATTTCACCCGCGACCCTCTTGGCAATTGGCGCGTCTATAACATGAGCGCCACCGCCTATCGCGGCAAGATGAAGCTCGAGCTCGTCGGCCGCGCTCCGGATAACTGGATCCACATCATGGGCAACGCCATTGATATGGATCCTGCGCCGCTCTTTATGCTGGGCGGCAAGAACAAGCGGTCGCCGCTGCTCGGGCATCTGTTTCTCGCCACCGATCTGTGGGCCAACACCGACACCAACTTCTTCGAGACTCTCGCCGGCGATATGACGATCACGGTCCGCGACGGAACCCTCAACAAGTTTACGCTGCTCTCGCGACTGCTCAGTTTTATCGACATCAAGAATTGGCTGAGCGCGCAGATTCCGGACCCACGCGTCAACGGCGTTCCATTCAAGACTATCTTCGCCGATTTCAAAGGCAGCGGCGGACTCTTCTACACCGACAATTTCGCGCTCAAGGGTCCGGTGATGGATATCACGGCGAGCGGCAGCATCCAGTTCGGCAACGGCACTCTCGATATGGATGTGGGAGTCTTCCCGTTCGACACCGTCGATTGGGTGCTGAATCACATTCCACTGATCGGCGACAGGCTGGGCTCGGGTACCGGCAAACTGGTCGCGGCTTACTTTCATGTCAAAGGCCCGGTGAGCGATCCGTCGATTCTGCCGAAGCCGATTACGTCGGTGGCCGAGTTCGTCAAGAAAACCCTCGGGGTGCCGATAAATATCATTCGTCCGAACACGATCAAGTGAGCTGCTGAGACCGTGAAAAAGTGAAAAAGTGAAAAGGTCGCGGCCAGCGCTGATCGTATTTTGCCGCGAGCCCGTCGAGTACCAGGTCAAGACCAGGCTGATCGGTTCGATTACGCCCGCAGCCGCGACGGCACTGTCCGACGCACTCATTCGCGACGCGCTCGCAAAGGCAGTCTCTGTCTGCCCGGCGCGGATCGTCATCGCCGCCAGCGCACCAGCCGGCGCCGAGCACAGCAAATACTTCCGGCGGACGGCGCGGCAATTTGGCGCCGAACTGATCGATCAGGGAAACGGCTCGCTCGGACGGCGGATGGCGCGCGCGCTCGAACCCTACTTCGCCAACGGCGCACTGCTCATCGGTACCGACACGCCTTCGCTTCCATCTGCGATGCTCGCAATCAGCCTCGACGCACTTCGCCGCAATCGAGTCGTGATCGCGCCGAGTCTCGACGGCGGCTATTACGCGGTCGGCGTGCGCGGCGCGATGCCGCCGATTTTCACCGGAATCCGATGGGGCACTCGGCATGTGTTCGACTCGACGATCGAGCGTCTCGAACGCGCCGGCATTCCATACACGCTAGGCCCGGCGTGGTACGACGTCGATCGATGGGCGGACGTGATCCTGCTTGCAGCCCATCTGCGAATGCTGGCGCGAACGCGTTCATCGCCATGCCCCGAGACCGAATCCGTTCTCGCGCGGCTTGGAGTCCTCCACCACGATCGCTAAAGTACCTCGATGCGCGGATGAACCGCCCAGATTCATGATCGAGCTGATTCTCTACACCCGAAACGACTGCCCGTTGTGTCACGAGATGGAAGAGGTGATCGCGGCCGAGATGCCGAAATTCGACGCGCGCATCAAGCGTATCGAGATTGACGGCGACCCCGGTCTCGAGGAGCGCTTCGGAATCGAGGTGCCGGTTTTGTTTGTGAATGATCGCAAGGCGTTTAAGTATCGATGCACGCCCGCCGAGTTGCGCAAACGGCTGGCGCGGGAGGCGCAGAGCTGAGATGCCGGCGCGAACCCCTCACAAAATGCGGGTGATATTCGTGACCGCCGGGAGCGAGGAGCAGGCTGTCGCGATCGCACGCGCATTAGTCGACGAACGTCTGGCGGCCTGCGTCAACATCGTCGGACCGGTTCGATCCATCTATCGATGGGGCGACGGCGTCGAGGACGATCGCGAATACCTACTGATCATAAAAACTCGCGCGCTGCTTTATATGAAAGTAGAAACGCGCGTTCGCGAACTGCACACCTACGAGGTGCCGGAAGTCCTCGCGCTGAACGCGGATCGCGGCTCGCCTCCATACATCCAGTGGATGCTCGACTCGACCGGCGGCCATCATTCGTTCGCGGCTAACCGCCCGAAACGCGCAAAGGGCTCGCGATGATCAGGATTGCGATTGCAGGCGCTGGTGCGATTACCGAGCGCGCGCATATTCCTGCGCTGGCGAGCGTCGCCGACGCACAAATCGTCGCGATACAGAGCCGCACCGCAGAAAAAGCCGAGCGTGTTGCCCGGACACTTTCGCCGGATGACGTGCACCGCCCGAAGGTCTATTCGAATTTCGATGAAATGCTGGCGCGCGAGCATCCCGACGCCGTCGGCGTCTTCACGCCGAATAATCTGCACTGCGAATTTACGGTCAAGGCGGTCAATGCGGGCGCGCACGTGCTCGTGGAAAAGCCGATGGCTCCCACCGCGGCCGAGGCGCGCAAAATGGTCGACGCGGCTGCGAAAGCCAATCGCGTCTTGATGGTCGCGATGCAGCGGCGCTTTGGCGGAATCGAGTGCGCTATCAAGGACGCGCTCACCAGCGGCGCAATTGGCAAACCGAACTTCATTCGCGCACGCCTCTCACACGGCGGACCTCAGTTATGGGCGCCGGGACAGAAGTGGTTCACGACGGCTTCGGAAGCCGGCGGCGGTGCGATGCTCGATCTCGGCGTCCACGTCGCCGATCTCGCCATCTGGTTCATGGGCGAAATCGATTCGGTATCGGGACAGGTGGGAACTCTCGCCAAGCAGATCGAAGTCGATGACACCGGCGCGATGGTCCTGCGGTTCAAGTCGGGAGCGATCGGCGTCGTCGAGGCGAGTTGGAGCAGCATGCCGCCGCTGTCCGCGATCGAGATTTTCGGCAGTGACGGCAGGGTGATGGCGGGATATCCGCGCAACGACATCTCAATACTAAAAGCCGACGGCAGCCCGGCACCGGGATTCTCGCGCGAGGACGTGATGAGTCGTTTCGATCCGCGGGATCTGCTCGCTCCGTCTCGTGCACTCGCTGAGAATTTCGTCGGCGCAATCCAGGGCCGCGTGAAACCCTCGCCCGACGGTATCGACGGACTGCGCGCGGTCGAAGCGATCGAGGCTTGTTATCGTTCGTCGCGGACGGGCAGTCGAATTGCGCTGCCGCTCGATTCATAATTCAGACATGTTTCGCGAGTCGATCAAAAACATGGCGCCGTACCGGCCCGGCGAGCAGCCGCGTCCCGGCCAGCGCCTGATCAAGCTGAACACCAACGAAAATCCTTACCCGCCGTCGCCGCGAGTGCGACGCGCAGTAGCGAAGGTGATGGATGGATCTGCGCTGCGCTTGTATCCCGCGCCGCGTGCCGATGAATTCGTGGCAAGCGCCGCGAAAATCTACTCGATTCCGCAGAGCATGATCCTCGCGGGAAACGGCTCGGACGAATTGCTCGCGATGGTCTTTCGCGCGACACTTGGAGAGGGCGACACTGTCGCCTATCCGGTTCCGACCTACTCCCTCTACGACACGTTGGCCCTTGTGCAGGAGGCCCGAATCCTTCATATCCCGCTCGGCGCTGACTTCGTGATCCCACTCGACGCGCTGGCAGACGCCCGCGCCAATCTCACCATCGTGTGCAGTCCCAATTCGCCGTCGGGCACCCTGACTCCTGCGCGCAGCCTCGGCGCGCTTGCGAAACGCCTCGATGGCCGACTGCTGGTGATCGACGAAGCTTATGTGGACTTCGCCGGCGAGAATGCGCTCGGCCTGGTCCGTCGCCATCGCAACGTGGTCGTTCTGCGCACGCTGTCAAAATCCTACTCGCTGGCCGGGATGCGGCTCGGCCTGTGTTTTGCGAATCCGCCGGTGATCGACGCGCTGATGAAGGTCAAGGATTCGTACAACCTGAGCCGGGTCGCGCTGGCTGCCGGAGCCGAAGCGCTGCGCGACGCCGGCTGGATGCGGCGCAATGTCGCCAAGGTGACACGCACTCGAGCACTTACCGAGGCGCGGCTGCGCAAGCTCGGCTTCGAGGTGCCTCCGTCGCAGGCGAACTTCGTGCTGGCGCGGATCCCGGGGCGCGACATGGCTCCCGTCACTCGCGGGTTGCGCCGCGCCGGAATCCTGGTCCGCCATTTCGCAACGCCGCTACTTCAGGATGCGCTCCGAATCTCGATTGGAACTCCGGCCGAGATGGACGCGCTGTTCAAGGCGCTCGCGCCGTTGGTGCAAACTCCAACGAAATCGAAATCGAAACGCCGGGTTCGCGCATGAGCGGTTGAACTCGATGGCAGCGATCAAGCGTCTGTTCGGAAGCTTTCGTTCATCGCGCGCGAAGAAATCCGATTCCGAATCGCACTCGGCGATTCAATGGGTAGTGGCGGGGCTCGGAAATCCCGGCGAGCAATACTCGCGCTCACGTCATAACGCGGGTTTCATGACTATCGATCGAATCGCGAAAGCGAAAGGAGTCGAGCTGAGCCGGCGTCGGTTCAAGGGCGTGACCGCTGAAATCTCGCTGGCTGAAAAGCCGGCGCTGCTGGTCAAGCCGCAGACTTTTTACAATCTGAGCGGCGAGTGCATTTCGGATCTGCTCGGATATTTCAAAATTCCTCCCCAGAATCTGATCGTGCTGCATGACGAGCTGGATCTCGAAGCGGGCCGCCTCAGAATCAAGCGAGGCGGGGGCGACGCCGGCAACCGCGGCGTTCGCTCAATCGCGGAGTCGCTCGGAACCACCGATTTCATTCGCGTGCGGATGGGTATCGGTCGGCCGCCGGGATTTACCAACGAAGTCGAAATGGAGCCCGGGCGCCAGCCGAAGACCGAAGAAAACAAGGACTACCTGCTGCGGCCGCAGACCGCGGCTGAACGACAAGCGCTGGCGGCACTGCTCGATCGCGCGGCGCTGGCAGTCGAGGCAATCGCGGAGCATGGACTCGAAACCGCGATGAATCGCTACAATCAGCGTAGCTAAAGTAGATTGAGCAACTTTTTGTAGAAGTAACAAATTGTCTCAAACACTAATCATTCTGTTGACTTACGAACGAACGCCGCGCTAAGCATCAAGACATTGGAACCCTCGTCGCGTTAGTGCGGATAATTGTCGCGTCCCGCTCGAATAGCAACACTGTTCGTGCAGATGCGAGAGGCCCGGGCTGGCTCCATCGGCACACGCTTCGTGCGGTCTCATAATTTTTTTCTCAGCAGAAGGGGCTGCAATGTTGGACCAGAACAAGACCCGCTTCCGAAGAGCAGAGGAGGCGCTGCGGTTCTATTTCCGTCTGCGCGAAGTGCTTCATAGCGGACGGGCGCGGCGCCTGGTGGCGGACGAGTTGCCAGAGGTTTGGTGCGCAGTAGCTACCAACGCCATCGACGACTACCAATGCATCGGATGGTGCATGCGGGGACTCGACGAAGTCGCGCTATGGCTTCTCAGCGAGCTCTACGGACCGACCTGTTTCGGCGTGCATCGACGAACCTTCTCGCACGCTCGCAAAGCCGGCAAGCTGGAGTTCCCGCATCGCGAATTTCGCCTGCGCGAGGTTGGCATGATCCACGAACACGCACTTGGCGTAGTAAAGCGGGGGCTGCGCGAACTCGGCATGATCCCGAGACGCCGAATGAAAACCGCGCGCGAGTGCAGGCCGATGCTGGCGGTGGGCAAGCGGGCGCATTTTCACGACGACCGCGCAGCTGAACGCGGATAATTCGCCGACCGCGGCCGGCGGGCTATTCCGCCCCGTCAAAATTCCTGTACGCTTGGAAGCCATTGGCACTGCACTCGAGCGAACGGAATTGGCGAAGCGGAACGAGAAGGAAAATCAGAGGAGTGAAGAGGCGGCGACGTTCGCGCGCGGCACTGTCGAGGTCATTTCTCCGTCGGAGCTCGCGCGCAAGCTTGAGCTAGGCCGGCCGCTCAGGATCAAGCTCGGAGCGGATCCGACTGCGCCCGACCTCCATCTCGGCCACAGCGTGGTGCTCAAAAAACTGCGCGACTTTCAGGACGCGGGACACACCGTAATTTTCCTGGTCGGCGATTTCACCGCGATGATCGGAGATCCCACCGGACGATCCGAGACGCGAAAGCCCCTGTCGCGCGATGAGATCGAGCGCAACGCGAATACCTACCGCGAGCAGGTGTTCAAGATTCTAGATCGCGAGGCCACCGAAGTCCGCTTCAACAGCGAATGGATGAACGGCCTGAGTATCGCGGAGCTGATCAAGATCGCGGCGACATTGAGCGTCGCTCGTCTGCTCGAGCGTGACGACTTCGAGAAGCGGCTGGCGGCGGAAGAGCCGCTGTTCCTGCACGAGCTGCTCTATCCCGTGATCCAGGGTTACGATTCGGTTGCGCTGAAGGCGGATCTCGAGATCGGCGGCACCGATCAGAAGTTCAACATGCTGGTTGCTCGCGATCTGCAAAGGCATTTCGGAGAGGAGCCGCAAGTCGTCATGACGGTTCCGCTGCTCGAGGGCCTCGACGGCGTGCGCAAGATGTCCAAGTCGCTCGGCAATTACGTCGGCCTGACCGAGAAGCCCGAGGATATGTACGGCAAGCTCATGTCGGTGCCCGATAAACTGATGGTTCGATACTACGAACTCCTGACCAGCGCGACGCCGGAAGAGATTGCCGCGGTGAAGTCGGGCGGGATGCATCCGATGGAAGCGAAGAAGCGCCTCGCCCGCATGATCGTCACCGAATACCAGGGCACGGCCGCGGCAACGCGCGCCGAGGAATACTTCGAGAGCAAGCACCAGCGCCGTGAGATTCCCGCCAACGCGCAGGTGTATCGAATCGCCGAGGATCTCTGGATTTGCGAGCTGATGAAGCAGCTACAGTTCACGCCGTCGACCAGCGAGGCGCGTCGCCTGGTGAGCCAGGGTGCGGTGCGAGTCGACGGACGCACGATAACCGACGTGAATTTTCGCTTCGTACCGGGAGAGCACAAGGTGCTCGAGGTGGGCAAGCGGCGGGTGGCGCGAATCGAGCCCTGACCGACCGGGCGCTCAGTCGCCTTTATTCTTCTCGGCCGCCGCGACCGCCTCGCGCAGTTTTTCCATCGTGCGGCCCAGCGCCTTGGTGTAGCGTTGCTTGGTCCAGGTTTCCTTGGTCCGCATCTTGAGCCATCCGAGCTTTACTGCGTCGGGCTTGTTGCCCATCTCACCGGTCGAGACCTCGATAATCGCGCGCTCTTCGGTATTGAGCGAGTCCAGGACTTCACGCTTGAGGTTCTGCAGAAATCCGGACTTGAGGTCGATATCGATTTTCATCGAAACTGCACTTCCCTCACCTGAGCCTAGTCCATAGCGTGCGCACCCTCAACGGGTTGGGTTGACATCGCAAACGGCCGGCGTTACTCGCGGACTGTGGAGAAAAAACGATGAAACATTTTACCGTCGATCAACACGAACACGTCCAAGTCTGGACCATCAGCAATCCGCCGATGAACTACATGACCGCACCGATGTCGCAGGAGCTGCTCGAACTCGTCGGCCGCGCCGAGAACGACACCAACACTCGCGCGATCATTCTCACCGGCGGAGTCGACGGCAAATTCATCACGCACTACAGCGTCGACGAGCTGGCCGCGATGGCCGCGGACCCTGCCACCTGCGCGCAGATTTTTCCCGTCGCTTCGGCCGGATTCCATCGGATGCTCGACCGGATCATGCTGATGCCGAAGGCCGTGATCGCTGCGATCAACGGCGACTGCATGGGCGGCGGTTACGAACTGGCGCTCGCATGCGACTTTCGTCTCGCCGCCGACGGCCCTTATCAGATTGGACTGCCCGAGGCGGTTCTCGGGATATTGCCCGGCGGCGGTGGAACGCAGCGTTTGCCGCGGCTCATAGGACGGGGCAGGGCGCTCGAGGTGCTGCTGTTCGGCAACGTCTACAGTCCGCGCGACGCCGAGAAAATGGGAATGGTCAATCGCGTGCTCGCACCCGACAATCTGATGCCGTTTGCGATGGATTGGGCGCGAACGCTCGCCAGCCGCCCGCCGCGCGCGATCGCGGCAATCAAGCGCGCGGTATACGTCGGCGCCGATCGCGATCTGGAATCAGGACTCTACGTCGAACGAATGGAGATGACGCAGCTGATGTGCTCGCAGGACGCCAGAGCGCTCATGACCGATTACAACAAGGCCGTTGCGCGCGATCCCATGACCGCGCGCAACGAATTCCTCAAGGGAATCGGCGTGCCTCAAGCCAAGGGAATTTGAAGAGACGGGTCGCGAGCGCAGTTACTCTTCGTCGACCGCCTGGCGAATCGCATTCAGGATGAACAAATACTGATTCGGCCCCGACACGCGCCCGAGCATGTTGACGTTCTTCAGGACCTTGAGTTCGCGCTCCGTCACCTTGTGACGCGCCAGCGTCCCGCGATCTCCGGCAAACCTGCGCCACGAGTCTTCGCGCTGCTTCGAGGGCGAGGCCTCGCGCTTTTCACTGACGATCCACTGGGCTTCCGGATGCGCCAGCAGAAACAGCCGCTTCTTGTCGAGCTCGAGCGTGTCCGCAATCCGCGACAGCAGCGATAACGAAGGACGGCGCCGTCCGTTTTCCAGGTAGGCGACGTGACTGGCCTTCACCCCGAGTTTGCGCGCGAGCTCGCGCTGAGTGTAGTTGTACGCGCCGCGCCGCTGTTTGAGAACCTGACCGAGAGTTTCTTTTTTCATCTTTCGATTTCCGCCCGCACTAGCCATTGTAGTTTTCACCTGGTGGATTGGGTCAGGTGGAATGCCAAAATCAATTCCACGCCACGCCCGTGGTTGCCGTCATGCCTTCCTTCAAGGACTAAATTTCGTCGCGAAAACTGATTCTAAACAAACGTTCAGGTTTCAGCCACGCAACAGTCGCACAGTTATGAACACTATGTCCACAGCCACGACTGTTCGTTTTGCACGAATCAGAGAGTGCACAGCAAGTTGTTATCATGATGACACTCTGACGCCACAATTTCCACTACGAGCTAGCGGAAGAGGATAAAACGCAGCGTTTCCGATACTCTGTGACCGGTTGAAGTCGAGCGCAAAAAGTATGATTTCGCCGTTTCAGCCGATTCAGAGATCGGCTGGGTCATCCCGGAAAGTTTCGGGACTATCCACGCGACGGTGGAGGAAGCTGCGGCTTCTCGCACACACCGCTGGCGGCGCAATTGAGACCGGCGCCGAAATAGATCGTCGCGGCCTTCACCGGATAGAACAGATAGTCGAGCGGCGTTTCGATCGGATCGAATCGCTGCGGTGGTCCCGACGCGACTGCCTCGGCATGAGCCTGTTCCTCGACTTTCTGTTTGGTGTTGGTCTCGACATCCTGCACGCTTGCGAGTTTCTCGTCGGATCCGAAAATTGCCGCCTTGCCCGGCTCGAGCCAGACATATCGCAGCACAGTGGCGCCGTTGTGGTTGGGATCTGCGATGGTGTCCTTCAGGTCGGGCTCGCCCATCGACTGCACCGTTTGACCCGGCGTCATCCCGGGACTCAGCGTTCCGCTCTTAGTCGTCGAGCACCCGACGACCAGCAACGCGATCGCACTCAAGAGCAATGTCCGCAGCATGATCATCGGTAATTCAAGCCTCATAGCGAGCTAAGATAGCGTAGACATCTCCAACAATCGACCGCATTACTCCAACGGTAGTTACTTTGTTGGAGAAGAATTTACAATGCTGGAAGGCGATTCCACAGTTGCCGGAATTCGCCGCGGATATCGTCCGTGCGAGCGTAAGCGAACCAGACAGGTGCGGCAATATTAAATGAATAACGACAACGAATTGCTTTTCGTGTACGGGTCCCTGATGAACCCGGCCGAGCGCCTCCGCCTGCTGGGACGCCCCATCGACGCAAGCCCGGCGCGTCTCCCCGGCTACACGCGCGGCCGCAAGCGCTATTACTTCGTCGCAAAACTAGAGGACGCGGTAACAGATGGCGCAATTCTCGAAGGCCTGGGCGCGCGCGATTTTGAGATCCTCGACGGCTACGAAGAAGTGCCGACGCTGTACACGCGCGAGCGAATCGAAGTCGTCGTCGCCGACGCGCGCAAAATCGAATGTTGGATTTATCTGCCGACTGAGTGGGCGAAGTGATGGTCGCTTAGCCTCGATGCCAGTCAACTTAACCCCTGTTTTCGGGCCCTCGAGGGAAGGGGAACAATCGCGCGGAAGGTGAACTTGCTGGCGTGTAGCTTGAGGCCCAGAACCCTCACCTACCGGCGGCAGCGCCCGCCGGCCTCCTCTCCCGTAAAGTAACGGGCGAGGTAATTACACACGGCGTCTCCGCCCCAGAACCTGGGAGCGGAATGGCGTCTTCGACATTTCGCGATTTCTTTTCACTGGGTGCAGGGGTCACCCCTGCCGAAGGAAGTGTGAAACCCATCGCGGGTTTCACATTCAATAAAGTGTATTCGTCCTACCCCTTGATGTCCGGCGGGATTGGCTTCGGCTGCTCGCCGCGCTTCAATCCAAACTTGTCGATCCGATATTGCAACGTGCGGTAGCTCATCGCGAGCATTTTCGCCGCTTTCGCGATTACCCAGTCGTTGCGCTCGAGTGCTTGTAGAATTGCGTCGCGCTCGAACGTTTCGAAATTGAAGCCCTCGCTCGGAATCTCGTACTTGTCGCCGCGTTGACGCTCGCCGATCCGCCCAGGAGTCTTGCGCGACAGGACTTCTTCCGGCAAATCGCGCGGCATCACCTTCTCGCCTTCGCAGAGCAGGATCGCGCGCTCGATCGCCGACTCGAGCTGACGCACGTTGCCCGGCCACGAGTAGTCGAGCACCACTTCCATCGCCTCGCGCCCGATCTCTTTCACGCGTCCGTCGGCCAGATGCCCGAATTTCGCGAGCGCATGATTCGCCAGCAGCGGAATGTCGCCGCGGCGCTCGCGCAGCGGCGGCAGCGTCACAGTCACGACGTTGATTCTGTAGTACAAATCTTCGCGGAAGCGGCCCTCGCCGACTTCCTCCGCAATATTGCGATTGCTGGCCGCGACCAGCCGCACGTCGATACGAAACGAGTCGTTGCCACCGACGCGTCGCAGCTCCTTCTCCTGCAGCACGCGCAGAATCTTCGCCTGCATTCCCTGCGGCAGGTCCGCGATCTCGTCGAGAAACAGTGTCGATTTATCTGCGCTCTCGAACAGCCCAATCTTGCGCTCGTTGGCGCCGGTGAAAGCGCCCCGCTCATGCCCGAACAGTTCGTTTTCGATCAGGGTTTCGGGAATCGCCGAGCAATTGATCGCGACGAATTGCCGCGCCGCCCGCGGCGACAGCCGATGAATCGCCTTTGCGACGACTTCCTTGCCGGTGCCGCTTTCGCCCTGTATCAGCACGGTGGAGTTCGACGGTGCGACGCGGCGCACCAGCCGGATCACTTCCTGGATTGCGGGATCCTGCCCGATGATTCCTTCTATTTCGAAAGTGCCCTCGAGCCGCCGCTTCAGCAGCTGATTTTCCTGCTGCAGATTTGCGAACTCCGCCGCCTTCGCGACGCGAGTCACCAGTTTCTCGCGATCGGTCGGCTTTTCGAGGTAATCGAACGCGCCCGCCTTCATCGCCTGCACGACGCTGTCGGTCGATCCATGCGCCGTCAGCACCACCACCTGGCTACCGGGATAAGTGCCGCGCACTTTCGCGAGCAGCTCCTCGCCCGACATCCCCGGCATCATCAGGTCCGTCAGCACGACATCGAAACGCGACAGCGCCAGCAGTTCGATCGCGCGCTTGCCGACGGCAGCTTCTTCGACGGCGAAGCCTTCTTCGCGCAGAGTGTCCGCGGTTATTTGCCGTTCGAGGTCGTTGTCTTCAACGACCAGTACTGAGGCCTGCGTCATGATGGTGTCCGTTTACTACTGCGCTCGGCGGGAAGGTGAAAGTCAAAGTGGTCCCGGGTCCGTCCGCGTTCGGCCCGATATCGATTGTACCGCCATGAGTCTCGACGATCGCCTTCGACAGAAAAAGCCCAAGACCGATGCCGTCGCGCTTGGTGGTGAAGAACGGCTCGAAGACATGGCCCGCAACGCCGGCTTCGATTCCGGCGCCAGTGTCCGAAAAACTGATCGCCATCGATCCGTCCGCATCGACGCGCCGAAACGCAATTCGCATCTTGCCGCCTTCCGGCATCGCCTGGATCGCGTTGGCGACCACGTTGATGAAACAAGTGCGCAGCTTCTCCGCGTCCACCTTGAGGATCGGCGTCTCGTCGCATTCCTCGATCAACTCGATCCCCTGGCTCTTCATTTTCGATTCCGACAACGCCACGACTTCGTCCACCAGGTGAAGGACGTCGGTGGGCGCCGGGAATATTTCGATCGGCTTCCCGTAATGCAGAAAGCTTTGCACCAGGCCCGCCAGCCGCCGCATCTCATCCTTCATGATTCCGAGCTGATGTAAAAACGCTTCGCGATCGTTTGGCTGCTGCGGAGCGTAGCGCATGCGCAGCTGGTCGAGTGCGAGGCTGATGAAATTCAGCGGGTTCTTGATCTCATGCGCCAGGCCTCCCGCCAATTGCCCCAGCGCGGTGAACCGCTCCAACCGGTTGAGTTCCTGCTCGCGCTCGCGCGCGCGCCTTAGCTGACCGACCATGTCGTTGAAGCTGCGTGTCAGCAGGCCGATCTCGTCGCGTCGATGCGCCTCCGGCACCGGCTCCAGTCCGCGCGCCGCGATATTCTGCGCCGCGGCCGCGACCGCATGAATCGGCTTCACGTAGCGATCAGCCAGGATATACGCGAACACCAGCCCGATCGCGAAAATCGCAAACGCGATCATCAGCTCGCGCGTCCTGCTCTCCGCCAGCGGTTGCGCGAAGTCGCCAAAATTCGCCACCACCTGCACGTAACCCAGCAGATGGTCTTCGACTTCGACCGGGATCAGGTAGACCGTCGTCTCGGGCGCGAGTCCGAGCTTGTCGGCGGGAACCGTCACGAGGGAATCGGGATGCTTAAGTTGCTCGGGTGTCAGCCATTCGGCCTGCTTGGGCCGCAGGGCAGCGCCAATCAGCTGCGGGTTCGAGCTGTTGAGGATCAGATTCTCGCTCGACGCGATCGATACCTCGAGTCCCTGGGTATGCAGATCGTCCACGTAGTGGTGCAGCTGATCGCGATCGGTATCGCGCACCGCAGTCAATTCCTGCACGCCAATTTGAATCACGCGCGCGAGGTCCTTGACCCTCTCCTGCGTGGTCGCGACGATTTCCGCCTGCGTGCCGAGGCTCACCCACACCTCCGCGCCCAACGTCAGCGCGAGCAGACCGACCACCAGCACGATCAGCTTCGCCTTGAGGTTCAGCGCGGGAAAGTATGATTCCATTTTCGACATCGGCGCGCCGGCGGGAGCGCAATCATGGCGGCAATTGGCTCTTGGCTTCCGGCGCGCTGGTTTTACGCAGTACTATTAACCGGGTCCCGTAGATCGCAACGCTCAAGAGCGCGACGACCACGATCAGCCGCTCGAAGCCACCAATGTATCTGACGACCCATTCGATCTGCTGGCCGAAAACGTAGCCGAGCGTCACGACGATCGGAACCGAGATCAGCGCTCCCAGTAAATCGTAAAACAGAAACACGCTGGGCTTGACCCCGAAAGATCCCGCCGACAAATAGACCAGGGCGCGCAATCCCGCCAGGAACCGCGCGTAGAAGATCGCGCGATGCCCATGGCGTTGCATGAAAGCCTCGATGCGCTCGATCTGATGCTTGGCGCCGGGCCGCCCCAGCGAAAAGTAGCGCACCAATCCCGATCCAAAGCGCCGTCCCATGAAATACAGCGAGTTGTCGCCCACCACCACACCGAGCAATGACACCGCCAGCGTGATCGGATAGCGCGTGATCCCGCGATGCACCAAGTATCCGCCTGCAAGCAGCGCCACGTCTTCGGGGATCGGCAATCCCAGTCCGCACAGCATCAGAACCACGAACAGGCCCACGTAGGTGAAGTGTTCGATGTACGCGGAGATCAGTCCGACCAAGCTCTAGCTCCCGTGCGCGTAGCGCGCGCGCAGTGCGTCGCGAATTTGTTCGATCGCCATGCCCCGGCTCGCCATCGACTCGGCGTCGCGCGCCTCGCCGCAGCAGATCGCGCAGGTGCTGCCGTGATTGTCGCGGAAGCAATCGAGCAAATTCTTGTGACCGTCGGTGACGTCGCATCCGCAGTAGCAATGCAATTGCGCCAGCAGCGCAGGATCCTTTTCCGCGACTTCGTACGCCTCGCGCACGTTGCCCTGGAAATTGGCTGGATCGAGTGTTATCCGCAATCGCGCGCCTGGATCGCCGGACGCTGCCAATTGCTTGTCGGACGGCTGCGAATTGCTCGAAATGTAAGCCGCGGAAGCGATCGCCACCACCAAAATGGCGGCGACAGTAAATGCTACAATTCTGTTGATGCCCTTGAACATGAGTCTCCCCGCAACCAGAAATTATAGCATCTCGATGAACCTTAGGCTTTGATTCGCGAAACTGTATAGAGCGGCGGGGCGATGAGGCCCTCGTCGCGTATGCGGCAGCCGCTTCAGCATCCCCATCGCGAGAATGCTGCGCCGAAAATTCCTTCGATCGAGCGGACGGCCCAGGATCAGCGAGTACAGCTCCTCGAACTCGGCGAATGTGAACTCCTTCGGCAGCAATGCATAGGCGATATTCGTGTACTCGAGTTTCGACTTCAGCCGCTTCACCGCATACGCCGCCATCAACGAATGATCGTACGCCAGCTGCGGCAGGCGCGTGACTTCGTACCACTTCCCGTTCGCATACTTGTCGCACGGCGCGCTGACAGCCTGCACGTCGGGAATCAGCGCCATGTAGGCGACAGACACGACGTGCGCACGCGGATCGCGCGACGGATCTCCAAAGGTGAACAGCTGTTCGATGTAGGCGCCGCGCAGTCCCGTCGATCGTGCAGCTCGCGCCGGGCGGCGTCGTCGAGCAGCTCGCCCACGCGCACCAGCCCGCCAGGAAATGCCCACCGGCCGCGACCGGGACCGCGTCGTAACTCGACCAGGTAAGTCTGCAGACGCCCGTCGTTGATCGCGAACAACACAGTGTCGACCGCGACCATCGGCCTCGCGATCTGATCGCCGCTCGCGACGACGCTTTGAGTGTTCGGGCTCAGACGCTGAGCTCGAGCATGCGCTCCAGCGCCCGCTTCGCGCCCTCGCGCACGTCCTCGGTCAGCTCGATTTCGTACCGCAGGTGTCGGAGAGAATCGAGCGTCCCCTCGAGCGTGATCATCTTCATGAACCGGCATAGCTTGCACGCCTTGTAAAAATGCTTGTCGGGAATCTCCATCAGCAGGCGATCCGACAGCCCGCATTCAGTGACCACCAGGAACTTATCCGCATCGCTGCTCTTCGCATAGGCGACCATCGCGCTGGTCGACAGCACCGCATCCGCCAGCGCGAGCACGTCGCGGCGGCACTCCGGATGCGCAATCACCTTGATTCCGGGAATCGCGCGCTTGACCTTGTTAACTTCGTCCGGGGTTATCTGATGGTGCACATAGCAGTTGCCGTCCCACGAGATCACGCGCTTCTTGGTCTGCCCCTGCACGTAGTTCGCGAGATTCTGATCCGGCACGAACAGAATATTTTCGGAATCGATCCGCTCGACGATCTTCGTCGCATTCGCCGACGTGCAGCACGCATCCGACAGCGCCTTCACGTCCGCGGTGCAGTTGACGTACGACACCACTTTCAGGTCGGGATAAATCTTGAGCAGCTCTTCCTTGCGCTCCGCCAACGCCTCGGCCGTCACGCTGTCCGCCAGCGAGCATCCGGCTTTCAGATCCGGCAGCAGCACTTTGCGATCGGGGTTGAAGACCTTCGCCGTCTCTGCCATGAAGTGCACACCGCAGAACACGATCACGTCCGCGTCGCGCACGTCGCGAGCATCGCGCGCCAGCTCCAGCGAGTCGCCGATAAAATCCGCGACTTCGAAAATCTCCGGCCGCTGATAGTTATGCGCGAGGATCACCGCTCGCCGCGCCTTCTTCAGGGACTTGATCTCCGCGATCATGTCCGCATAGCGCTCGCATGTCTCAGCCGTGTAACTCTCATTGCCAAGCACCGCGAGCTTCTCGCGCAGCGCGCTGGCATCAATCGCCGTGTCTACAGCTTCCATCACGATCAATCCTCTATCGTCGATTGCTTTGTGTCAATCTGACACTTACTCCATGCTCATCCGCGGTGCAAGTCGTTTTCTGATTGGCGAAATGGCTCCGGGCTCTGATAAATCCAGTGGAATTGCGAAGGCGCACATCTGTTTTGAGGAGTTAAAGTGATGGATGAAGTATTGGATCGAGAGATTGTCGCCGGCGTGCGCCGATTCGTCGAGCGCGACGTCATCCCCAACGCCTCCGCCCTCGAGCATCGCGACGAGTACCCGCATGCGATGGTCGCGACGATGCGCGAGCTGGGCCTCTTCGGCGCAACCATTCCCACCGACTTCGGCGGCCTCGGCCTCAGCTTCCTCATTTACGCGCGCGTGATGGAGGAACTGTCGCGCGGATGGATGTCGCTTGCTGGCGTCATCAACAGCCATCTGATCATGGCGTATGTCATCGCCAATCACGGCACAGACGCACAGAAAAAACATTTCCTGCCCGCGATGGCGCGCGGCGAAAAGCGCGGTGGCCTTGCGCTCACCGAGCCGCACGCCGGCAGCGACGTGCAATCAATTCGTACGACGGCCGTTCGCCGCGGCGACGACTACATCCTCACCGGCTCGAAGATGTTCATCACCAATGCGCGCCATGGCACGATGCTCGCGGTCGCCGCCAAGACCAATCCCAACGCCGATCCCGCATACGCCGGCATCAGCATGTTCGCCGTCGAGAAAAGCGATCGCGGCCCCACCGTCAGCCGCAATCTGGACAAGCTAGGCTATAAAGGAATCGACACCTGCGAGGTTCTGTTCGAAGACGTCGCCGTCCCTGCCACGAGTCTAATCGGCGGCGCCGAAGGCACGGGCTTCAAGCAAGTGATGAGCGCGCTAGAAGTCGGACGCATCAACGTAGCCGCGCGCGCAGTGGGAGTAGGGCAGGCCGCGTTCGAAACCGCAATCCGCTACTCGCAACAACGCACGGCCTTCGGCAAACCAATCTGCCAGCATCAAGCCGTCCAATTGCTGCTCGCCGACATGGCCACGCGAGTGGAAGCCGCGCGCCTGCTGGTCGCCAACGCCGCACGCAAAAAAGACGCAAATGAACGATGCGATGTAGAAGCCGGCATGGCCAAGCTCTTCGCCTCGGAAGCCTGCGCGAAAATTTCCCTGGATGCGATGCGAGTGCTGGGCGGCTACGGCTTTATGGCCGACTTCCCGGTCGAGCGATTCTACCGCGACGCCCCGTTGATGATGATTGGCGAAGGCACCAACGAAATCCAGGCACTGGTAATCGCGCGTGGCCTCCTGGCACGGTATCCCATCTAGTTCTTCTTGTTCCCTTTTCCCTTGGGTAAGGGGTTGGAGGGTAGGTTCCTTTGCATCGAGCCCGCTACTCGTCTTCGCCCACCGCCAACTCATGCAGTGCGCGAGCGCATTCCACCGGATGCGTAAACATGACCTCGTGCCCGCTCTTCACGAACTTCAACGTCGGATTCTTCAGCCTGCTGGAAAAATGCGGATGCCAATTCGGCGCGCCCGCGACCGGGGTCTGATCGTCTTCGCAAACGATATAGCTGCTCGGAATTCCTGTAGCGAAGTAGGGCGCCATCGCCACCGGCGTCATCATCGGCCCTATCGGCTGCGGCCCCACCGCCGACAGCACGTATTCCTTCAACGCGGGCGCCATGTCGTTGCTGAGCCCATCGACAAACTCTTTCCCCATCATCTCGATCGGAATCGATCGCTCTGGTAGAGAATCCGCACCCGCCGCAATCGGCGATGTCGCCGGATCCACGATCGGCTGCCCATCGAGCGCGACCAACGCCGTAACCCATACAACGCGCTTGATCCGCGACGGAATCTTCGCCGCGACGCCAGGTATCGTAAGTCCGCCGAGACTGTGCCCCGCGAGCACAACGTTTCTGAGATTGTACCGCTCGATAAATTCCGCGACGTCATCGACATAGCTCTGAAGGGTAACCTTGGAGCGATCCGCCTGATTCATGCCGTGCCCCGGCAGATCAACTGCGTACCCCCGATCGCCTAATTTCTCGAGTTGATTGATAACCGCCGCCCAGCACCATGCTCCATGCCACGCGCCATGCACTAGAACAAAAGTCTCCGCCATGTTCTCTCTCCTGAATTACCTCTCCCACCAAAGGGAGAGGTAAGGATCCGGGATTCTTCGCTTCGCTCTAGAATGACACAAGGATAGAACCTCAGAGCGAAATGTCGTCCTCGAGATTTCGCGATTTCCTCTCGCCGGGGCAGGGGTCACCCCTGCCGAAGGAAGCGTGAAGCCCACCGCGGGTTTCACATTCAATAAAGTGATTTTCCTTTTCTCCGGCTACGACGCGACGGGCGTGACTTCCTGTCCTTCCTTGATCGTCGCCGCCGGCACGACGATCACCATCTCACCGCCGCTGAGTCCCTGTTTGACCTCGACGCCTTCCTGAAACTCGCGTCCCACGATGATAGGCACCAGATGCGCCGAATCTCCGCGCACGACCCACACCGAATTCGAGCTGCCTTCGGTGACGATCGCTTTCTTCGGCACCAACACCATTGGCGCCGCTGCGGTCTGAGTTGTGATCGATTGGAAGGTGACCTTCGCGCTCATTTCCGGCTTGATAACTTTGAGATCCGGCTGCAGGACTTTGACCTCGACTTTCACTGTGCCTTTCTGCCGGTCGGCCTCTGGATAAATCTTCACAACAGTCGCCGGGAACGGATCGTCGGGATACGCGTCGAGGATCACCGTCGCCGGCGTTCCCATCTTGACCTTGGCGATATCGCTTTCGTTGATATCGACTTCGCAGCGCAAGTCGCTCAGGTCCGCGACCTGCACGATATCGGTGGCGCCACCGCCGCCCGGGCTTTGGCCGAAGGCTGTAATCGTGTCGCCAAGCTCGCGATACTTCTGCAGCACCACGCCGTTGATCGGAGACGTGATCACGGTCTGACTCACGTTGAACTTCGCGAAATCGATCGCGCCGACCGCCTTATTGAGCTCCGCCTCCGCCACCGACAACTGATTCTCCGCGTCATCGAGCGAGTCCTTCGATTGCACTCCCGCTTTGAAGAGCGCCCGCAGCCGCTCCGCGCGCGCTTTTTTCAGCACGACGTTGGCCTTCGACAGATCGCGATCCGCATACGCCTGCCGAAGTTGCGCCTGGTAGTCGCGATCGTCGATCCGCGCCAGCAGGTCGCCGACTTTGACCCGCTGCCCTTCCTCTATCGGTTCCGCGACGATCTGCCCGAGAATCTTGGTGCCGATCACGATGTACTTATGTTGCGTGACGATATAGCCGCTGCCCGTGAGGACTGTGCCTGCCTGTCCCGCCTGCTTGACACTGACGATCGCAGTCTGCACTTCAGGCGGACGTCCAAGGGTCTTCTGATAAACGACGTATCCCGCCACGCCGACAATCGCGAGAACCGCGAGCGTGATCACGGCGGGGATAATCCGGCTCGGCTTTTTCGGATTCGCCGCACGCGCAATCCTGAGCGACTCGAGCTCGCGGATATTCGGTCCCTTGGGTGCTTCGGTGGACAAGGTCACACGCTCCTCAGCGCGTCTACTACCGGCATTTTCATCGCTTGCCGCGCGGGTAGCCAGCCTCCGACCATACCCATTACGGCGGCGAAAATCATCGCCTCGATGACTATCGCAAACGTCACGCGAAAGCTGAATGCCAGCGTCGAGAACGTGACGAAGTTGCCGAAGGTTGTCGACAACCCGTTAATCGGCATCGCGAGCAGGATTCCAACCACGCCCGCCGCGACCGCCAGCACGAGCGACTCGAGCAGGAACGACGTCATTACCGCAATCGGCGCGAAGCCGAGCGCGCGCAACGTGCCGATTTCAGTGGTCCGCGACGAGACCGCCGCGTACATCGTGTTCATCGCGCCGAAGATCGCTCCCACCGCCATAATCACCGCGACGATCATCCCCAGTACGCGCATCTGGTTGGCGACAACAGCCTGGTCCTTGTAGTAATTGGCCTCGGTCTCCGCCTGCAGGTTGATTCGCGGATCGTCCGCCAGCCGCCGAATCAGCGCGTCGGAGTCGGCGCCCGGCGCAAGCTTGAGCCGCACGTCGGCGTAATAGGCGCCGCGCTGCGCATCGTCCTGCACATTATGAATATCGCCCCAGACTTCGGACTCGAACGATCCGCCGTCGGCTGCCATGATCCCGACCACTTTCCAGTTGCCCCTTCCGAAACGGAGCGTCGAGCCGAGCTGCATATTCGCGTAATGCCCCTGCAGTCCCTTCCCGACCACCACCTCGTTGACAGAAGGATTGAACATCCGCCCTTCGACAATCTTCACCTTCGGATGCACTTTCAGCGCGATCGGCAGCACCCCGCGAACTACGATATTGTCGCGCCCACCGCGCGTTCGTTCCATCAGCGCCTGCACCGGTAGTTCAGGTGAAGCGTCGGCTTCGCCGCTCGCCTCACGCCGAATCTGCGGCAGAAATTTCATAGCATCGAATTGTGCGAGTTGAATCGCCGAGTAGGTCTCAGTAGTAGCGCCCTTGCGCAACACGATCAGGTTATCCGGATCGCCAGTATCGGAAATGGCGGAGTTGAGCCCCGCCACCAGCGCCATCACAATCACAAACACACAAACGACAAGGGCAATCCCACCGCCAGTCATCGCAGTAGAAACCCGCCGCACCAGCAGCGAACGCACATTATATTTCAGCGGAATCGCCATCTCAGATCGTTCTCCGTCTTTCGCTACCGATTAAACGCAGCCGCAATATTCCTGCCCCCATCACTGGATGCCATCTCCCGCTCAATCCTCGAAATCCGCTCCTCAAATGAGGCCTGGATCGCATCAAGCTCCCTCTTGCGACTTGCCTTCATTTCCGCGATCTGCCGGCTGAGCTTCGCGATCTGAGCAGTCTGCCGATCATTATCCCTGACTTCCTTCTGAAGCTCGTTGAGCAGCATTGCCGGTAGCACCTGGTACTCAACTGTCTCGGGCCTGCCGTCGTCACCCTCGATAACCAGCTCCGGATAGACTTTTTGGACTTCCTCGGCGATCAATCCGTATTGCTGGATACCGTCGGAGTCCTCCTTGTACTGGAAGGTGACCGGCCGCAGCTTCATCAGCTTGTCGCTCGCGTCGCCCATATCGCGGATGTCGCGCTTGTAACGCGCCGACGACTTCATGCATCCGAGCAGGCCGTTGCTTTGGGCGATTACGTCGCAACCTTTCTTTATTTTTGGGCCGCCGAAAATTCCTCGCGATAAAGGTCGCAGTCTGCGTTCCCTGCGTCCCAATCCGGATAGTGTTGGACTCGGCCGCAACGCCCGGGTCGAAAATGTCGATATTGTTGCTGCCGGTGGTGAGATTGTCGCCCGCATCGAAGCCGACCGCGATATTGTTGCTGCCTGTCGTGTTCGCGCCCAGCGCGGCGCCTCCTATAGCCGTGTTGCTTCCGCCGCTGGTGTTGTTTTCGAGCGAGTCCACTCCGGTGGCGGTATTGTCGTTGCCCGTGCTGAACATCATCGCCCGCACTCCGGTGGCGGTATTGTCGGTGCCCAAGGTGTTTTCTTCGAGCGCAAACGCACCGGTCGCCGTATTCTCGTTGCCCGCGGTGTTGGTGATGAGGGCACTCAATCCGCTGGCGGTATTATCCTGACCCATGGTGTTGAAGAAGAGGGCGCCCGCTCCGATGGCGGTATTCTCGGTGCCCGTAGTATTGCTCCCGAGGGTGTTTCCTCCGACCGCGGTATTGGCGTTGTTGCCGCTGGTGGTGTCGGTCAGCGGCGTGCAAGTGCCACCGATGTCCGCGCCCAATCCGACGCACGTGTCATTTCCCGCCGCCGCCGCAGCGATAGTCGCACTTGCGAGTACTAAAAGCGCAGCCACTGCCAGATTGAGAGAATAACTCGTCGCGTTCTTCATGAGATTCCCCTCCGTGTTATCTGTTTGAACTGCTGTTCAATTTAGAATCACCGACGACCTGTATCTTCCGGCACCTCCTCCTCCCTTGTCCGGTTCCCCTTCCCCCTATGGGAAGGGGTCAGGGGTTAGATGTTCCTCACGCGACCGTCCTAAGCGCATCCACGATATTCCTCCGCGCCGCCGAGCTCGCCGGCACCATCGCACTCAGCAGTCCAATCAACGCCGCCACCACCAGCGTTTCGGCCAGGATCACCGGCGGCATCCGGATCGTTCCGAGCGGACCGCCCATGTTGCCGATCGAGAAAGCCTTGAGCACGAGATACGCCGAGCCGCATCCTATGACTCCGCCGATCAGTCCTATCAGCAGCGACTCTGCCAGCAGCAGCGACAAAATCGTGCGCGCGGGAAATCCGATCGAGCGCATCACCGCAATCTCGCCGCGCCGCTCGCGTATCGACATCGCCGCCGTATTCGCCGCGACCAGTCCAATCGTCAGCACCACGATAAACCCCAGCACCTCGGCCATCCTGAAGAAGGTGCGGTACTGCTCCATGAAGCTGCCGATAAAGGCCGCCTCCGATTCCGACAACGTCTCCGCCGACGAGTTGGCAAAGCCTTCATCAATCGCCGCGATTACCTGCGGCACATTCTCCGGCTTGTCGACCCTGACCCAGATGTTATCGACTATCCCGGGACGGCCGGCCGCCTCTTCGAGGTAATCTCTCCTGAACAACAGGAAATCCGGCGGCGCCTTACCACCGATCGTGCCCACGATTGTCAGCGTCACGTTGAACGGATAGAGCGTACCTTTGAGCTGAATCTGCTGCCCGATATGCAGATGGAAGCGCTTCATCGTATCGCCGCCCACCAGGCACGCGGTGCGGATTTTCTTGAACTGCTCGAACTGCTCCTTGCTGATTCCCCAGTCGGTCCACATCTTGTCGACGTCTGCCGGATCGGCCGCGAGGTTCGGGAACTGGTCGTAAACTTCATGGTAGACGCCGCCGAACCAGCTCTCTGGCACCACCACTTCGACATGCGATACCGCCGCGATCCGCTGCTTGTAAGCAACCGGAATCGAATAGGCGAGCCCGGCCTTATTGTGCGTCGCAATCCGGGTCGACGAAGCCGTGTTACCCAGAATCTGATTGGCGACGGTCGGGATACTGACCAGCGCGGAAAAAATAAACAGCGACACCGCAATCGAAAGCACAGTCAGAAAGGTGCGCCGCTTACTCCGAACCAGATTCTTAAAAACCAGCGCCGTGTACTTCATCGCGGACTCCTAAACCAAGGTGAAGGGGTTACCCGCGCCCAAGGAAGCGTGAAACCCACGGCGGGTTTCACATAAAATCCAGTTGCTCTCTCGCGCCCCTCACCCATGCGCCGCCGCCTCCGCGGAGACTCCTCTCTTCCCAGGCTCAACCCCAGCCAACACCCCCTTATCCAACCGATAGACAGTATCGACATACCGCTCAGCTCGCGGATCATGCGTGACCATCACAATCGTTTTCGAGAACTGCCGATTCATATCGACCAGCAATCCCAGGATCTCCTCAGCCGACTTCGCATCGAGATCTCCAGTCGGCTCATCGGCAACGATGATCGTCGGGTCCGCCACAATCGCGCGCGCAATGGCAACGCGCTGCTCCTGTCCGCCCGACAACTGCCGCGGATAATGGTCCATTCTGATCCGCGAGGCCCACCACCTTGAGTGCCGTCTCGACATGCTGCCGCCGATCGGCCTTATTCAGACTCGTCAGCAACAGCGGCAACTCAACATTCTCGAACGCAGTAAGCACCGGAATCAGATTGTAGAACTGGAATACCAGCCCGATATGCCGCGCGCGCCAGCCCGCCAGGTCGCGCTCCTTCATCCCGGTAATTTCCTCGCCGCCGACGGCTACACGTCCGGTGCTTGCGTGATCGATTCCCGCGATCAGGTTGAGCATCGTGGTCTTGCCCGACCCCGACGGCCCCATGATCGCGACAAAGCGCCCCGCTGGAATCTGTACCGTCACGTCGTCGAGCGCGCGAACCTCGAACTCGTCGCGCTTGTAGATTCGGGTCACGTGTTCGAGATCGATTGCGTATTTTTCGTCCATGACAGTCCTTCCCCTTTTGAACCCGATAGCGGGTCACTTCCCCGCAGCGCCTGCACCGATGGCACCGGCGACGATGCGGGATTGTTTCGGCCGCGACTTCACACGGCGTTTCACTTGCAGTTCACGCTTCAGTTGCGAGCATAGCCGCGCCAGCACGCGGGCCTTGGCACTGACAATCTCGCAGCCAAGTTCAATCACAAATCTTCGCACCGGGCTCGCGCCCGAACGCCGCATCTCGGCAACCATCTGGGCCAGGATCGCCGTGCGTTGTTCATCGTCCCGCCGCGATCGCTCCATATGCTCGAGCGCGATCTCCGGCTCGCGCTCGGCGAAGTAGATCTTCACCTGCGACTCATCGAATACGAACAGCGGCTGCGCAGGCTCACGCAGCATCTTCATAAAATGCGCGCGTCCGCGCGGCGTGATCGCATAAACCTTGCGCGCCCGCCGTCCGCGCCGTTCCGTCCGCAGCTTGACCAGCCCATCGCGCGCCAGTTTTTTCAGTGCAGGATATATCGATCCATCGCTCACTCTATAAAAGAAACCGACCGGGTCCTGGAATCGTTGCTTCAGGTCGTAGCCGGTCGCCTCCGTCTCCATCAAGAAGCCGAGGATCGGAAACTTCACGTCCATCCGCGGCGGCGTCTTGTCGAATTCCAGCGCCGATTTGGCCGGAAACAACTGTGCGCCGGGACGATAACTCCGCGTCCCATTCGCCGATATCAACGACCCCTCATGCATACCTATCGAGCCAATAGCTCGACTTGAGCTATCTGTCAAGAAGTAGTTGAACGAATCAGGATGCAGCGATTCTGCTGCGGATCACTCGTCCGAGATTGCTCGAGCCCGAAAGCGGCGCGACGCTCGCGCCCGCGGCCGCGAGCTCGCGCATCCGCTCTGGCTGTGGCTCGGAGCCGAACACAACGTCCCAGATTCGCGTCGTAACGCCGAAAATCGCATCAGGCTCTTTCATATGATGCGCCAGATGCCGCGCGCGCAGCCGTGCTTCAACCGCAGTCGCTGGCGTCGCGAAATGAATCCGGTAGTGCAGATACTCATAGACGGCGAATCCAGCGACGATTCCGAACAAAAAGATCATTCCGGGTGCCATCCCGAAGATCGTCAGTAAGACGATCAACACGATGGCCGTGGGAATGTACGCGCGCATCGCGAACACCGCACGCGGATCGACGTGGTGCTCGTTATGGAGGGGAGTCACGAACGTCCGATGCGAATGAGCGAGCACGCCGTGGATGATGTATTCGAGGAGGGTCCACGCGAAGAGTCCGGAGAGGAAAATTAACGTGGTGAGGATCACATTGCGATCTTAGGATGGCGCCAGTGGCTTAGCAACGCAGCGATCTGATTGCACGTGTCTGCGCCGAGCGCTCAGCTAGTTACCCCTTCCACGGCAGACGCGCTGCAAGGCCATGCTTCAGCTTGCTCCCGTCGTCGCCGGCATTGAGGTGTACCGGGGGACTGTAGACCGACCACTGAGGGCTCAAACGAATCAACACGCGGTTCTCGCGGCGGGCCATCTCCTCAACAAACGGCCGCGCCTCCTTGGGAATCGGATTCCCCGACATGATCTCACCGACCCGGACCATCGTATCGACCAGGAGATCGAAGTTTGAATCGAGACGTGCCGGCCCATACAGCTGCAGATACGTGAGCGGCCACTTTTCGTCGAGCACACAGATCGACGCCTCAGCTAAACGCTTGACGGCCTTGGCCTTGGCGCGCGCCGCCATGGTGGCGATGAGGATATCGTCGCCATCAGTCGTGTAGTACACCACCGACATCGACGGTGGGCCTTGCTTGCGCTGAAACGCGAAGATGCAGGTGCGATGCTCGCGCACGAAGGCGCGGCGCTGCTCGGCGTCCATCATGATGGTCTCTGTCCCTCCTTGTTCTAGTCCGGTCGGTGCTAGGTTCTTCCAGTTGGCGTTCGAAGGCAAACGGGGCTGAGATCGCACTTGCACGTTGCGAATGCGGGAGGCTTCTTACGTGCGAGGGCGTCGCGCATATGTCCAGGAACCTCAACCCCTTCAGAGCAGGAAGGGGAACCGGATTGAAGAAGTTGCGATCGACACTTTTCACTTTTCACTGGTCAAGGGGTCACCACTTGCGCCGCGCAGGTGATTTGATTTTCCCGAATCCTTGACACCCTATTCAAGGAATGGAATAGTCCGATCCTCTAATCGAACGGAGGCACCATTTATGTACGAGTCAGACAATCCATACCTGAACGGCAACTATGCACCGTGGCGGGAAGAGGGCGACGCGTTCGACCTTGAGATTGAGGGCGAGCTGCCGCGCGAGCTCAACGGCGCGCTCTACAGAATTGGGCCGAACCCGCACTTCAAGCCGCTCGGCCGCTACCATTGGTTCGACGGCGACGGGATGGTACATGCGTTCATCCTGCGCGACGGCCGCGCCGCCTATCGAAATCGTTACGTCCGCACCGACGGCCTCAAGGCTGAGATGAAGCAGGGGCGGGCGCTGTTCGGCGGCCTGCTCGAGCAGCCGCGCGAGATGGCGCCGGAGCTACCCCCGTTCAAGAACACCGCCAACACCAACATCATCGGATACGCCAATCGCCTGCTCGCGCTGCTCGAAGCCGCATCGCCGCACGAGCTCAAGCCGTTGACGCTTGAGACCGTGGGCCTGTTCGATTTCGGCGGCAAGGTGACAGGCCCGGTAACGGCGCATCCGAAGTTTGATCCCGTCACCGGCGAGCTGCTGTTCTTCGGCTACCAGCCGTTTCCGCCGTACGTGACGTGGTACCGCGCGAGTCGCGACGGCAAGTTGATCGAGTCGAGGCCGATCGATACCGGGCTGCCGGTGATGATGCACGATTTCATCGCGACCGATAACTACGCGATCTTTTTCGTATGTCCGTCCGTGTTCCATCTCGAGAATGCGACGGCGGGAAAACCGATCTTCGTATGGGAGCCGCAGCATGGCACCAAAATCGGCGTGATGGACCGCAAGACCGGCGACGTGAAATGGTTCCAGGACGAAGCGTTCTTCATCTTTCATTTCCTTAATGCATACGAGGAGAACGGTTCGCTGATTGTCGACGGGTGCAGGATGAAGTCACTCGACATGTCGGGCACTTCGTTCGGCGGCAATCCGCCATTGACCTGGCGATGGAATCTGAACTTGAAGGACGGCTCGATGCAGCAGCGGCAGATCGACGACGTCTCGAACGAATTTCCGCGCTTCGACGAACGCCTGGCCGGCCGCAAACATCGGTATGGCTACTTCGCCGGCGGTAATCCCGGATCGCCCGAGAAGGAAACCCGGTTCCAGGCGCTGCTCAAACGCGACTATCAGACTGACAAGCTCGAGGTGCACGACCTCGGGAAAAATTTTGCTCCCGGCGAGCCGGTGTTTGTGCCGCGCAACTCGAAATCGTCCGAAGACGACGGTTGGGTGCTCGCGGTCTGGTACGACGAGCAGCTCAATCGGAGCGAGATGGTCGTGCTCGACGCGCAAAACTTCGCGGGCGCTCCCGTCGCGCGAATCAAATTGCAGCATCGCGTGCCGTGGGGCTTTCACGGCAATTGGGTGCCCGCGCAATGAAGAAGGGGACACGTCCGGCGCGCACGCCGATTCGCGCGACGCAAGGCTCAGCATCCAGGTCCAAATGACGGCCTCGGCTACCTGCGTTTTCCCACGCGGAAGGCGTCGTTGGATCTCGCGCTGCTCGGATTGATCGCGGAAGTGCCGGGCGTGTCCGGCTACGACATCATGAAGATCTTCGACCTGTCGATGGCGCATTACTGGCACGCGCATCCGACGCAGATCTATCCGACGCTCGATCGGATGGAGGAGTTCGGGCTGATCAAGCGGCGCAACGTCGTGCAGCGCAACCGGCCCAACAAGCGGCTGTACACGATCACGCCGTCAGGCGAGCGGCTGCTGATCGAATGGCTCGAGAGTCCGTTCGAAGGAATCAACCTGAAACATCCGCCGCTGCTGCGATGCCGCTTCCTGGGGCATCTCGGGGCAGACGGCGCGATCGATGTTCTCAAGGAAGAGCAAAGGTCGTGGGCGATCCATCTCAAGCGCTATCGCGAGATCGAAAAGGAATACTTCGCCGACGGCAAGGCCTATCGCGATGTGAACGCGATGTTCTCGATGTTCACCCTGAAGCGCGGCATCGACTGGATGCAGGAGAACATCAAATGGTGCGAGTGGGCGATCGGCGAGATCGATCGCAATCGCGAGTTATTTCCAGCAGAGAATATGCGCACGCGAGAAGAAGCAAGCGGCTGAGAATGGAGCCGCGTAATTGAATGTGAAACCCGCGGTGGGTTTCACACTTCCTTCGGCAGGGCTAAGCCCTGCACCTTAGTAATTAAGATGCGGGACTTCGTCCCTGTTAGAAGGGGTTAGGCAGAAGACAGCCGCGCTCCTCTGCTCTGATGCCACGGCCCGCTGCGGCCTCCGATACTTCGCCCGTGTTTTTCGGGAGAGGAGGCCAACCGCAACGCGGTCGGTAGGTGAGGGTTCTGGATCGCACCACAAAGGCCCGCCAGCTCATTTCCTTGTGTGATTCTTAAGCGAAGCGATCCTCCTTCCCCTCAGAAGACCGCACACGACAATTAACGGGGCGTAACCTTTTCGGGACATCGCGGTTTCTGTAGATAGAGGCTGATGTGTCCCCGCAATCTGCATCCTTATATGCGCGCTCTGCAACGCGCGACTTCAGTCGTGCGCCGGAGGTTGGATTGAAGGTGCGGGTGGCGGCTAAGACCGATGCGGACTACTCGGCGGAGCGGACGCTGATCGAGGCGGCGCAGCGGGATCGCAGCCGATTTGCTGATCTGTATGAGTCCAATTTTGAGCGGGTTTACGCATATGTGGTGCGGCGGGTGCGCGATCGCGATGAGGCGCAGGATATCACTGCCGATGTATTTCATTTGGCGCTGAAGAGTTTGCCGCGGTTCGAGTGGCGCGGGGTTCCTTTTGCGGCCTGGCTTTTCAGGATTGCTTCCAACGAAATTGCCGATCGATCGAAGAGCATCGCCAGGCGCAACGCCCAGCAACGGGAGATGTCGTTAGATGCGACGAATGATCGTGGCGAGGTCGTCGCGGGTATCGAGGAGGCGGAGCGGCGGGGGCGATTGTTCGGGCTGGTCGACGGGCTGCCGCGCGATCAGTCGCGGGTGATCACAATGCGGTTTGCGGAGCAGAAATCTATTCGCGAAATCGCGACTGCGCTCGGGCGTTCCGAGGGTAGTGTCAAGCAGCTTCAATTCCGCGGCCTGCAGAATTTGCGGGTGCGGATGGGTGATACGAATGGCTAAGGGGAAACTAATCGAGCAACTGGACGATGCGGTGGAGGCTCTCGTGGCCAAGCCGAACGCGCCGCAACCGACGTCCGATCCGCGGCTGGCGGCGATTTTGCGGATCGCAGGCGAGCTGCGGGATTTGCCGCGCGCCGATTTCAGGAATCGTCTGAAGGCGGATCTGGCGGCGCAATCGAAGGAACTTGAATCGTCGGTGGGCGGCAAGCCGCTGATCACTCATCAGGATATTGAAGAGCGGCTCAAGGAGCTGGCCGAGCAGCCGAAATTTATCGTGCATGACGTGCGCGCCGCACTGAGCGATTTGCCCGACATGTCGATGCGCTTTCTCGACTCGATGAACGACCATCTGCTGGTCGCGTCGCGCGGCGACAAGCGTACGCATTGGGAGCGCCATCTCGGGTCCGACGAAATGATCTATGTGATGGACGGCGAGACCGACATCGTCACGTTGACCGACGGCGGACCGGTCGAGTCCACGATTCATGCGGGATCGTTGTTTGTCTGCCCGGAAGGATTGTGGCATCGCCTGACGCCGCGGCCGTTCGTGTCGGCATTTTATCTGACTCCGAGTCGCACCGAAGCATCGTCGGCGAAAGATCCACGGCCGAAGAGCGAGCGCGTCGCGAAGCGTCCTGTGCGCAGAACTACCGCCGCCAAGCTCGAAGAGCGCGATCTGCGCGCGGCGCTGCGCGAGGTGCCGCATCTCAATATCACGTCGGACACGACCGGCGAGGATGCAGACGCTGCGGTGCGCAACGTCGCGAAGATCGGGAATCTGACGCTGGGCGTGATGAGCTATACGGGACAGACGCCGTGGGAGCGGCATCCTGATGGCGACGAACTGCTGCTGGCGCTTGATGGCGAAGTCGAGGTGACGGCGCTGACGGACGACGGGCCGGTGACGCGAAAGTTGCGCGCGGGCGAGGCGTTCGTGTGCCCGCAAGGATTGTGGCATCGGCAGTTTGCGGAGAAGTCGGTCTCGATGCTGTACGGGACGCCAACCGAGCATGGCGAGTTTTCGATGGCGGACGATCCTCGTGTGGTCGTCGCCGAGAAGGCCGAAGCCCCGGCTCCGGCGGCGAGCGTCTCACGCAGTATCATGCCGTTCCTGTATATCGAAGGCGCGGCACGCGCGCTGGAATTCTACAAGAGCGTGTTCGGTGCGACGGTGCTGATGCGTGACGAAGAGCCGAGCGGGATCGTGAGCCATGCGATGCTCAAGATGGGTGACACCACCGTCATGCTTTCGGATCCCAGTTCGGCAGACGTGAAGCAGAATGACGTGCATAGGTTATCGCGCCCGCCGCGATCGTACGGCGGATCGCCGGTGCATCTCTACATTTATGTTGCGGATGTCGACGACGTTGTGAAGCGCGCGGTCGCGGCTGGCGCGAAAGCTATCGATCAGGTCGAGGATCGGGACTGGGGCGACCGGTGCGGTGGAATCGAGGATCCGTGGGGTCATGTCTGGTTTGTCGGAACGCCGCTGAAGGATGTGGCGCCGAAGAGTTAGGGGGAGACGGCGATTCGTTGGTGAGTGATTGGTGGGTGATGATGACAGGCAACCTAACCTCTAACGCCTTTCCGAGCGGGAAGGGGGATCGGAGATCAGCGGGGAGTGATCCAATCACGATGAAAATTTCTCGCATTGTCTCAATCGTCCTGGTGCTGCTGTTCATCATCGCGGTTGCGCGGCTTGCGCGGCTCGAGAATGGCGGGCCGCCGCATGCGTTCGTCATGCTGCCGGGGCAGGAGCCGGCGACGATGTATATGCCGGGGCCGGGGAATCCGTTCTACACGCTGTTTCCCAAACCGGTGGCGGAGCGGCCGCCGGCTGTAGTGCTGATTCACGGCTTCACCGGCGATCGCGTGCTGATGAGCGGGCTCGCGCGGCGGCTGGCGGAGAACGGTTACGGGGTGCTGGCGATCGACGTAAACGGGCACGGCGAGAATCGAAATCCTTTCAACGGCGGCGAGGCCGAGACCGACAGTCTGCGCGCGAATGTGAAGACCGCGGTCGATTATCTTCGCGAAAACCAGTTGGTCGATGGATCCCGAATCGTCGTGATGGGGCATTCGATGGGCGCGGGCGCGGCGCTCGACTATGCGACCCACGATCCAACTGTCAAAGGCGCGGTGATGATTTCGGGCGGCTGGGCACTAGGTCCCGAGCGGCCGAAGAATGCGCTGTTCATTTTTGCAGAGCGCGATCCGGTCGAACCGATCCAGGATACGTCCGCTGCACTGGCGGCGCATCTGGCGAACGTGCCGAAAATCGACCTGGGCAAAACCTACGGCGACTTCGCGCAGGGCAACGCGGTCGAGGCGATTCGGATGCCGGGTCTCGATCACGTCACGATCGTCAATTCGCCGGATGCTGCTACTACGATCGTAAAATGGCTCGACAGCACGTTTGGAACCGCGAGAACCACCGCGATCGAAGTCAAAGACGCGCGGCGTGGATCTGCGAGATTCGCGCTGTTGATGTTCGTGTTCCTGCTGGTGCCTTTGGGCGTCGTCTGCGGGTCGATGGTGCCGGGTTGGGCGGAAGAGCGGCCGGGGCCGAGCGGATGGATGGGGCTACTGATACTCGGCGGAGCGCTGTTTGCGGCGATGCCGCTGACGGCGGCGAATCCGGCGGCGTTTGTGCCGATAGTGGTCGGCAGTATCCAGATCTCCTGGTTCATGGTCGCGGGACTGATCATGCTGGGCGTGATTGCGCTGTCGCAGACGCCGGATTGGAACCTCATCCGGGCGGGCGTGGGCACCTCGATGCTTGCCGGGGCGGCGGGTTTCGCAGTGGTGTACGTATGCCAGGTCGCGATGTCCGTGATGTTGCATCATCTGTCGTTGTCGCCGGAGAGGCTGATGGTGATGGCGATGGCGACTGTTCTGTTGTTCCCGTTCTGGATGAGCTTCGAGTGGCTGGTGCGGCGCGGAGGTCTGGCGATTTCGACGGTGCAAGCTTCGCTCGGCCGCATTCTCATACTGGTTTTGATGGGTGTCGGGGCGGCCCTGAACGTTCTGCCGTTCGTGCTGATCCTGATTCTGCCGATACTGGGGATTGCCTTCGTGATGATCGAAATATTCGCGGCGTCAGCGTACAGCGCGTCGCGCAATCTGACGTTGATCGCTGTTTTTGAGACGCTCTGGTTCGCGTGGATGATCTCGGCAACGAGCCCGATCACTTTCATGTTCTAGGAGAGAAATTTATGGCAGGCAAAATTGATGCAATCCCGGTTGGGCCGCGCGCGATCACGGCGTACCTGACGATCAAGGGCGCGGCAAAGGGAATCGAGTATTACAAAAAGGCGTTCGGCGCCAAGGAGTTGATGCGCTGGACAGGCAAAGACGGACGAGTCGGGCATGCCGAGATCGAGATCAGCGGCACCCCCGTGTTCATCAGCGACGAGCATCCGGAGATTGGCGTCATCAGTCCCGAGACGCTCGGTGGCACCGGCGTGGGATTGCATCTGTTAGTCGAGGACGCGGACGCGACGTTCAAGCGAGCGGTGGCTGCGGGCGGAAAAGCAGTCAGGCCGATGGAAGACGAGCCGTGGGGACAGAAGTCGGGAACCCTGCAGGACCCATTCGGCCATCGATGGTTCGTCACGCAGCGCACGGCACAACTGTCAGCGGACGACATGGACAAGATCGGTAAGTCCGCAGGATACGAGACGCTGAGCTGAATCGGGACATTGCCCATCACGCGTCCGGTCCCCCTTCCCGCTCGGGAAGGGGTTAGGGGTTAGGTTGTCCGCTTCATCCTCAGTGCACAGAAGCGTCGCGCCCGTGCTAGGCTCCTCCCAGCAGATCGCTCGGTCTGCATTCATCGAATGTTAAACCCGTCGTACGCGACGAAAGGAAAGCAATCATGCTCGAAACAGGAAAACCCTTTGTAAATTTCAATCTGCAAAATCAAGACGGCAAGCAGATGAAGCTCGGCGATTTCGCGGGCAAGTGGCTGGTGGTGTACGTCTACCCGAAGGACGACACTCCGGGATGCACCATCCAGGGCAAGTCGTTCACCGCGAGCAAGGCGGATTTCGATGCGGCGGGAATCAAGGTAGTGGGCGTCAGTGCGGACGACGTCGCGTCGCACAAAAACTTCGCCAACAAGTTTGCGTTCACGATCGATCTGCTCGCGGATACCAATCGCGGATCTGCTCAAGGCGGCCGGCGTCGGGCAGACGGATTACAATGGGACCAAGTACTGGAACCGGACCAGCTTCGTGATCGATCCCAAGGGCAACCTGCGCAAGGTTTACGAAAAAGTGAATCCGCAGGGACATGAGAAGGTGCTGCTCGACGACATCAAGGCGATGCAAAAGGGCTAGCATCGAGGGGCAGATTCGGACCGCCAAAGGCCGGCTCGGGAACGTTTTGTTGATGCGGTGAATTTTGATTTGATGTACTATTGATAAGGGCCTTGACCGTGCGGCGAAGACGATCGGTAATTCGGCGGATTAGCTGAATTTTGGGTCGAATTCCATCGTCGGATAACTAGATGGTCCGGTACTTGCCCTGCCTCATGATCGAAGAGTTTCGCTACATTCCAGGAGGAATGCATGGTTAAGAAGATCGCCGCCGTCGCCGGCGGCGTTTTGATCGGCTTGGTCATTGCCTTTGCGCGCGCCGGAGCGTTCCCGTTTTGGGGATCCGACTCCGACGCTTCCAAGGCGTCACCACCTGCGCAGCAGCAACAGCAGCAGGCACAGGCAAACCCGGCTGCGCCCCTGCCGGCGCCTCCGGTTCCCGGCGTTCATGTAGCTCCGCCGCCGCAGCCCGCGGAACCGAATACACCTGAACCGGGCGAAAAGGTCGGAGTGGTTACCTCGTTCGCGCCGCTGGTCAAGAAAATGATACCGGCGGTGGTGAGCGTCAACGTGGTGCAGGATGTGAAGGTTTCGGGAATGCCGTTTGGCCCGCAAGGCGGACCCGGTGACGACAACGGCGGCGATGACGACAATGGCGCCCAGGGCGGAGGTGGCGATCAAGGGGGCGGCGGAAACGCGATGCCGCCCGGTGGTGGCGGTGGCGGCGATCCGTTCGATCAGTTGCGCCGCTACTTCGGACAGGGCGGTCAGCGCGAGTACAAACAGCATGGCTTGGGCTCGGGCGTGATCGTGTCGCCTGACGGCTACATCCTGACCAACAATCACGTGGTCGGTAATGCGGAAGAGATCCACGTTACGCTGCAGGACAAGCGAGAGTTTACCGCCAAGGTGATCGGCAAGGACGCCAAGACTGATCTCGGACTGATCAAAATCGACACCAAGGACGCGCTGCCAGTCGCGCCATTGGGCGATTCCAATACTACTGACGTGGGAGACTGGGTAATCGCGATTGGCAATCCGTTTAACGTCGGCATGACGGTGACGGCGGGAATCGTCAGCGCCAAGGGACGAATCCTCGGCGGCGACTACGACGATTTCATTCAGACTGACGCGTCGATCAATCCCGGCAACTCGGGCGGCCCGCTTATCAATACGAAAGGCGAAGTTATCGGAATCAATACTGCAATCTACAGCCGCACCGGCGCCAACAACGGCATCGGCTTCGCGATTCCGATCGACATGGCGCGCAACGTGATGGATCAGTTGAAGGCGCATGGACGCGTCGTTCGCGGATGGCTGGGCGTTGAGATTCAGGAAGTGACTCCGGACCTTGCGCAGTCGTTCGGATTGCCGAAGCCCGAGGGCGCGCTGGTCGCGAGTGCGGATAAAGACGGCCCGGCAGGCAAGGGTGGAATCGAGCGCGGTGATATCGTGCTGAGCTTCAACGGCCATCCGGTCGACGACGAGCATGAGCTGCCGGCGCTGGTTGCGCAGACGCCGATCAATCAGAAAGTGCCGGTCGAGGTGGTACGCAACGGCAAACACATGACCCTCGACGTCACGATTGGCGAGCGCAAGGAACCGCTGGTAGCGTCGGCCAAGGCCGAGACGCCGGGCGGGAACTGGGGCATGCAGGTAGGCGACATCACGCCCGAGATTGCGCAGCAGTTCCATCTCGAAGGCACCAAGGGCGTGGTGATTCAGAAGGTCGCGCCGGATAGCCCTGCGGCGGAAGCGAGTCTGCAGCCGGGCGATGTCGTGCTGGAAATCAATCACGACAAAGTCGTTTCGGTCACGGATTTCGTGTCGAAAGCTAAAGACGCGCAGACCAACAAGAAGCCGGCGCTCCTGCTGGTGCAACGGGGCGGCGCGACGCTCTACACAGTGATCAAGCCGTCTGAGCCGCAAGCGCAAGGCTGATCGAGTCGTAATTTACAGGCAGTAACGCGCGGCGCATCGAGGTAATCGATGCGCCGCGTTTGTTTTGATGCTAGGCGTTGAAGCCTCGGATGGCTGCATCGCGAAAATTTGATGTGCTGATAGCCGGTGCCGGTCCGGCGGGACTGGCGACCGCGCTGTTCCTCATGAAGGATCGGCCAAGCCTGGCGGGTCGAATCGTGGCGATCGAGAAATCGGCGCATCCGCGGTTCAAGGTCTGCGCCGGCGGACTGATTCCGAAGACGATGCTCGCGCTCGATGAGCTTGGAATTCCGCTCGACGTTCCCGCAGTCGAGGTGATTCGCGGCGAGGCGGCAACTCCGGTGGGTGGCGTCGATCTGTCGCGCGACGGCGACGTGCTCGCAACCGTGATTCGGCGCGACCTGTTCGACTCGATGCTCGCGCGAGCCGCGACGCAACGCAGGTGTCGAGATCGTCCAACGCAGTCGCGTGCTCGACGTCGCACAAGATGCGAGCGGCGTGCGAGTCACCACAGACGGCGGCATCTTCGAAGCCCAAATCCTCGTCGGCGCTGATGGGTCCGGCAGCCGGGTGCGTCGCGCGGTGTTCGGCGCTCGCAAGGAGACTATCGGGCGCGCGTTGATGACAGATATCGCAGTCGATCCCGAACGCACGCCCGAATTTATCGAAGGACGCTATCGCTTCGACTTCCGATGCGTCAGCCGCGGAATCAGCGGATACAGTTGGTCGTTTCCATGTCTGATCGGCGGTGCGCCTCATCTCAATGTGGGTATTTACGATCAACGCCAGCACCAATTCGTCGAAACGGGCGGCGAGCAATCCAGAATGATAGAGCAACTCGTCGCGGCGTTTCCCGAACTTCCACTCGACGGTTTGCGGCGGCACGCGACGCGATGGCAATCGTTCCCGATTCGATGGTTCGACGCGCGCGACAGCTATGCTCGCGGGCGCGTTATTCTCGCTGGCGACGCGGCGGGGGTGGATCCGCTGATGGGCGAGGGCATTTCGTGCGCATTCGAGCACGGCAAGCTGGCAGCGGGCGCAATCTCCAAATTTCTCGACGGCGACGGCGACGCGCTGCAAGGTTACGATCGTGCGCTGCATGAAGGTGCGGTGGGCAAAAAATTAAGCAAGCTCGCGTTTGCCGCGCGTCATTTCTACGGCCCGCATCACCGGCTCTTCTTTCGAGTCGCGCGTATCAGCCGCCGCGCGCGGGAAATTGGGGTCGACTGGTACAACGGCGCGCGGCATATCGACGAAGTACCTACTCGAAGCCTGATCGCTCGATGGGTGCGTGCGGTTCTATTAGGCCAGTCGGTGCGATAGCATTTTGGTGGCGCTCGGGGTGGAGAGGAACAGGTGGCGGAACGAGCACGAGTGGCGCACGCGCGAAAGCGCAGAGGTGTAAAACGGCCGGCGAAAAAGAAGCGGACGCGCCTCGGAGTCATCGGGCTGTCTCTGCTGGCGGCGATGATTTTGGGATTTTTAGCGAAACGAGTGATGATCCCGTCGGTGGTCCACTACCTCGCGTATCGACCGCCCGATCAGCCGCAAGCAAATGCTCCCGGCGAGTCGGAAGCACAGGGCGCCGACAACGACTCGGAGAATTTGACGCCCGCCGATCGCCGTCAGCTCGACGAGATCATCAAGCGCAAGGGGAAGTGAAGAAGCTTTATTAGATGGCAGGCTCGACGCAAATAGCGGACGACATGGGTTTTCGCGTCGAGCTCGAGCGGCCGCCGGCGCGAATCGTGTCGTTGGTGCCGAGCTGGACGGAGACGTTATTCGCGCTGGGCTTCAGTTCTGAAGTCGTGGGCGTGACGAAATTCTGCGTAGAGCCGGTAGCAGCAGTTGCATCGATTCCAAAAGTCGGCGGTACCAAGAATCCGGACATTGCGGCGATCGTGAAGCTCGAGCCCGAGCTGGTGATCGCCAACGCCGAGGAGAACCGGCGCGAAGACGTCGAGCGAATGCGCGCCGCAGGTATCCCGGTGTTCACGACGTATCCGCGAACGGTGCCGGGCGCGGTCGAATCGATTCTACGATTGGGCAGGGCACTCAGCCGCGAAACGCAGGCGGCCGCGCTGGCCAAAGAAATCACCTTGAGTGTAAGCGGTATCGAGGCGTCGCTCGGCGTGTGGAGCAAACTGCGCCTCCGTGTTTTCTGCCCGATATGGAAGAAGCCGTGGATGTCGTTCAACGCCGACACCTACGCGCATGACGTGCTGCGGATGCTTGGATACAACAATATTTTTGCGTCGGCGGGTGAACGCTATCCGGTCACGACGCTCGAGGAGGCCGTCGAGCTCCGTCCTGATATCGTCATACTTCCCGACGAGCCCTACACATTCGATGAGTCCGACGTTGCCGAGATAAAGCCTCTGCTGCCGCCCGCGCTCAGCCGCCGCGTGCTGATAGTCAGCGGCCGTGACCTGCATTGGTACGGCGTCCACATGGTGATGGGGCTGAAGTCGCTGGCGGAAAGAATGGCGCGCGTGCGAGCGGCGGTTCTATAATCGTGATTCGACGCATTCCGAGCGACATGAAAGGGTGATTGGTATGATCCCGAAAATTAGCCTGGCAGCCGCATTTCTTCTGATGACGGCGCCACCGATGGCGTGCGCTTCGACTCGCGACGCTGTGAACTCAGCGCAGATAACTTGCCGGACGCATCAGTCGCCATCGGGAATAGTGCTCGCGCAGAATGGTCAGGACGGCACCGCCGAAAATGATAACGATAACGACAACGATAACGCCGGCGACAACAACAACGATGCAAACGACAACGCCGACGAAAATCAAAACGCGGACAACGGTCAGAACGCTGATAACGGCCAGAACGGTGACAACGGTCAGACCGATCAAAACGCGGCAGGCGACAATCAGACGATTCCGCCGACGATCCTGGGGCCTGACAACGATCAGGGCGAACCGAGGCAGGTGCCGCAGATGAACGGATATTCGCAGCCAGCGAATCCATATCAATAGCAGCGCGCGATTCGTGCAGATGCCTGCTCAATAGTTTTTCGGGGGACGGACGATGCCTGCACCTCTCGACGGAATCAAAGTACTCGACTTGACCAAGCTCGCGCCGGGACCATTTTGCACTATGATCCTGGCCGACCTTGGCGCCGAAGTAGTCAGGATTGAGGAGCCGGGGCCTCCCACCGGGAGACGTGCGCAGCAAGCGGGCGCTGCGGGTAGGCGTCCCGCGGGCAACAGCTTCAACAGCTCGCCCTACAACGCGCTGGCGCGCAACAAGAAGTCGATCGGAATCAATCTCAAGAGCGGCGCGGGCAAAGAAGTCTACAGCCGGCTCGCTCAGCGCGCGGACGTTATCGTCGAGGAATACCGGCCGGGCGTCGCCAAGCGGCTCGGAATCGACTACGAGAAACTTTCGTCGCGCAATCCACGGCTGATCTATTGTGCGATCACCGGTTTCGGACAGACCGGGCCGTATCGCGACCTGGTCGGCCACGACATCAATTACATCGCGACCGCCGGCGTGCTGTCGATGTTCGGACGGCCCGGGCAGCCGCCGACGATTCCGCACAACGTGGTGGCGGACTATGCCGGTGGCGGGATGCATGCGGCGATCGGAGTGCTCGCGGCGCTGGTTGCGCGCAACCAGACCGGGCGTGGGCAGTACGTCGATATCTCGATGATGGACGGCAGCCTCGCGCTGCTGGCGCAGGCGTTCTCGACATTTTTCGCAAACGGGAAAGTGCCCAGGCGCGGTGAGACGATAAACGACGGCGGGATTCCGAACTACAATGTCTATCTGACCAAGGACGACAAATACATTACCATCGCGGCGATCGAGCCGTGGTTCTTCGCCAACCTGTGCCGCGCGCTCGGCCGCGAGGATTTCATTCCGCACGAGTACGACTCCAGTAAGCGTCCAGAAATCGCGCAGGCGTTCACCGAGACGTTCAAGACCCGGACGCGCGACGAGTGGTTCGAAATACTGAGCAAGAACGACATCTGCGTCGGCCGGATGCTCACGCTCGACGAGGTGCCGAACGATCCCCAGGTACAGGCGCGCAATATGATCGTCGAAGTGGAAGGCGAGGGCGGCAGGAAGTTCAAGCAGGTCGGCATCTCGGCGAAATTCTCGGACACGCCCGCTTCGATCAGATCGCTCGCGCCGCAACTCGGCCAGCATACCGACGAAATCCTGGGCGAGCTCGGCTACAGCAAGGACGAGCTCGACCGCTGGCGCGAGTCGGGCGCTATCAAGTAGGGCATCATCTGGCGGCGGCGCGCGCTGCGTTGCTCTCGCGGTATTAGACGCGCGATTTTGGCAAGCGGGAAAGTCGCGATGTTCGCAAGGGTTTGTGCGAGACGCCATTTTCAAATCAGCGGGAGTTTGGGGCGAAAGTGTCAGCGAAAGGGACTGCGGTCGTCAGCGAGGGCGTTTTCAGGGTGGATAGCGCGCGGTACTAGCCCGTCGGGGACGCGATCCTCAGCTGGCTTGGTCTTTCGCGGGCCCCGACCAAGGCGTAAGCCGTGGCACCCAGCGCGGGACATTGGCCTTGAAGGTCGCGAACTCGTCGCCAAATGAACCGCCGAGCGTGGGTTCTTCGATAGCGAGGACCCAAACATGGAAGAACAGCCAGAGGATCGCCGCGTAAACGAGCATCCTTTCGTTCCCGAGAATGAGTGCTTCGCCGATGATGATCGCGATGATGCCGATATATATGGGATTGCGAACCCGCCGATAGAAACCGGTCACCACAAGCCTTATGGGCGGCGCGACCGGGGCGGGCGTTCCAAAACCCTTCCATACGAAGCGAGCGAAAGATTCAATGAGAACAATGAGACCGAGGAAGACGAGCGCTGCGCCCACAACGCGCAACGCATCAAGTCCGAGAAAGGCGGGTTTTAAATGCCAATCCGTGATCGACCAAGGGACGTAAACTGCAAGTGTCCCCGGTGCGATCACGAAAAAGAGCAAGGACCCGAGAGCTGCCAAGAACCGTCTCATGGGATTTCTCCCCAGGAATCTGCGCGCGACACGGCGCGGCGGCCGCTGCTACATTATAAGTGAACATGACCGCGAATCCACACAATTATGGCGACCCCCCTCGACGCCGCCTTTGGCGATGGCCGGGAAGCGCCTGCGGCCGAGCGTGACCCACCCTATCTGCAAGGATTGAACAAGATCTGCAAGGATTGAACAAGGAGCAGCGCGAGGCGGTGCTCGCGGTCGACGTTCGCTGACGTGGTAGTCGGTCGCGCGTGGATCGTGGCGGGCGCTGTATCGCTGACAACCCCGCAGACAAACTACACCGCAGTCGCCTTTTTGCGCCCGCTCTCTCCGTTGAACGCAAAGTCAAAACCCTAACTCGCGCGCGGATATTTGTGCGCCGCTGTGCTTCCCAATGCTCCGCTGTTTCCATGAGAGCTTTTCACAGTTAAGATTCGGCTATGCCACAGCCAGTTCCTATGTTCATGCGCGGTCCGCACGATCCGATTCGAATCGAGCGTGCCGAAGGCCCATGGCTCTACACCTCCGACGGCCACAAGATTCTCGACGCGGGCGGCGGCGCCGTAGTGGTGAACATAGGGCAGGGCCGCCGTGAAATCGCGGAGGCGACTGCGCGCACGATCTCGAAGCTCGACTATATTGTGCCGGTCTGGACTTCGGCCGAGCGCGAGCGGCTCGTCGAGCGTCTAACGCGATGGACTCCGGCGGGGCTGTCGCGCTTCTTCTTCACCAGCGGCGGATCGGAGGCGGTCGAAGCTGCGCTGAAGTTTGCGATTCTCTACAACAAGGCTCGCGGCAAACAATCGAAGAACAGGATCATTGGGCGCCGCTTCTCATATCACGGCAACACTATTGCGGCGTTGTCGGCGGGTGGGAGCGGCCGACGCGCTGATTACGAACACATTTTGCTGGACTGGCCGAAGATCGATCCGACGTACTGCTATCGATGCCCATGGGGCAAAACGTATCCGTCATGCGATCTCGACTGCGCGACTGCACTCGAAAAAGAGATTCTCAAGAACGGTCCCGACTCGATCGCTGCGTTTATCGCGGAGCCGATGATGGGATCGAGCGGCGGCGTGGTCCCTCCGGTCAAGGAGTACTGGCCGAAGATTCGCGAGATCTGCACGCGCTACGACGTGTTGCTGATTGCCGACGAAGTGATGACCGGCTTCGGCCGCACTGGTCGGCGTTTCGGCGTGGATCATTGGGACGTCGTGCCGGACATCCTGGTCGGCGGCAAAGGACTTACCGGCGGTTATATGCCGATGGGTATGATCGCGGTGAAGGAAACGCTGGTCGAGGAAGTCGAGCGCGCCAAGGCCGAGTTCATGTTCTACACCTACAGCTCGCATCCAGTGGCGTGCGCGGTCGCCGACGAAGTGCTGGCAATCATGGAGCGCGAGCGACTGGTGGAGCGCTCGGCAGAAGTCGGCGCGCGACTCGGATCGAGTTTGAAAGAAGAACTGTCGGGGCATCCGATGGTTGGCGACATTCGCGGCACCGGGATGTTCTGGGGGATCGAACTTGTTCAGGAGAAGGCGACCCGCACGCCATACTCTCCTGAAAAAAAGGTGACGAATCGCGTGCTGGGCGCGGCGGTTCGAAAAGGGTTGTTCTTTTATCCGGCGACCGGGATGGCGGGGAAGGCTGGTGGCGACGCGATGATGATTACGCCGCCGTTCATCATCGGTGACGCGGAAATCGAGTTCATCATTCGCACGGCGCGCGCGGCACTCGACGAGATCCAGCCTAACCTGTAGCGTTTGACGCACGTCTAGGAATCGTGGAGAGACCGGCACATGGCCGATAGCATCATCGGGCCGACTTCGCATTATTTTTATTCGCAGCGGCTGAAACTGCACTACGTCGATTGGGGCAATCCCGACAAGCCGCTGCTCGTATTGGTGCATGGCGGCCGGGACCATTGCCGCAACTGGGATTGGGTCGCGCTCGATCTGCGACAGCACTTTCACATCATCGCGCCTGACCTTCGCGGCCACGGCGACTCCGACTGGGCTGTGGGCAGCGGCTATTCGATGATCGACTACGTGCTGGACCTCGCACAGCTCATGAGCGCCGTGTCCACCGAGCCCGCAACACTCATTGGCCACTCGCTCGGTGGGGGAATCGTTTTGCAGTACACTGGCACGCATCCCGATGCGGTCAAGCGCGTGGTCTCGATCGAGGGAATGGGGCCGCCGCCGGGAATGATCAAGGACACTCCCGCCTACGAGCGCATGAACAACTGGATCGGCCAGATGCAGACGCTCGCACGGCGCAAGGTGCGCGAGTACCCGTCGATCGAGGAGGCTCTCGCGCGCATGATGGAGGCCAATCCGCACCTGAGCCGCGCGCAGGCGCTCCATCTCACAATTTGGGGAGTTCGCCGCAACGAGAATGGCACCTACTCGTGGAAGTTCGACAATTACGTTCACGCGACGTCGCCGTACATGTTCAACAACCGCGACGCGCGCGAAATCTGGGGACGCATCACGTGCCCGACGTTGCTGATTCGCGGTACGGAATCGTGGGCGGGCGATTGGGTCAAGGATGGGCGCATCCAGGCGTTCAAGCGCGCAGAGTCGGTGACCGTCGACAAGGCCGGTCACTGGGTGCATCACGATCGCCTCGACGAATTCCTGGCAGTCACGCACCGGTTTCTCGGCGTGTAGCTCGTGGCAGATAGCGCGTTCATGGAACGGGGTTGCTGATGCGACGACCTACACTTTCGCTGCGCGTTGATCAGTTCGAATACGTACAGCTGATCCTGCTGGCGGTGATTGTAGGCGTGCTCGCGGCGCTGGGAAATCTCGGGTTCCGCCAACTTATCGAATTTTCATCCTGGGTGTTTCGCGGGCTCGAATGGCACGCGCTCGGAATTGACAAGGGCGGATTCCATCGCGCACTGATTCCTATCGTTCTGATGAGCGGTGGCGTCGCAATCCTGGTGCTCGACCGCATTTTTCCTGGCGACGTGCTCGGCTACGGCTTTCCAAATTTCCTGGAGATGGTGAACCTCGGCACCGCGAAAGTGAAACGGCAGTGGATCTTCGTGAAGGCAGCGGGCGCCGCGCTTTCATTGGGAGCCGGAGCGTCGGTCGGACGCGAAGGTCCAATCGCGCAAGTGGGAGGCGCGATCGGCTCGACTATCGCGCAGCTCAGGAATCTGTCGCCCGATCGCGCCAAGGTGCTGATGGCGGCGGGCGCGGGCGCGGGTATCGCGACGACCTTCAACGCGCCGATCGGCGGCCTGATGTTCGCGCAGGAAATCGTCCTGCTCGGCCACACCGAGATCGCCAACCTCACTCTGCTGATCATCGCCACCTTCACCGCGGTGATCACGTCGCGCGCGATTATCGGTAACGCTGTCGTTTTCACCGCACCTGAATTCCTGCTGCGCAGTTACTGGGAGATGGCGACCTATGCGCTGATGGGCGCGGCGCTCGGCGTGCTTGCGGCGGGCTACATCCGATTTTTCAACGCAACCGAGGCGTGGTTTCGCCGGCTGAATCTCCCGGTCTGGGTCAAGCTCGAGGCGGGACTCGCAGTGGTTGGCGTGATTGCAATCTGGCTTCCGGAAAATTTGTCCGACGGATATCCGGTCATCAACCGCGCGATGGCGGGCGAGTTCGGCATCGGAATGCTGGCCGCGATGACCTGCGCAAAAATCTTCGCCAGCAGCGTGTCGCTGGGATGCGGCGCGCCTGGAGGTTCCTTCGGTCCGACGTTTTTCATCGGCACGATGGCGGGCGGCTTGTTCCAGCGCGTGTCGGCGATGGCGATTCCACATCTGACGGGGCCGCGCGGATCGTACGCGCTGATCGGGCTCGGCGCGTTTCTGGCCGGGACTACGCATGCGCCGCTGACGGCACTGTTCCTGCTTTGGGAGATGACACATAGCGACACCATCGCGCTGCCTTCGATGATCGCGACAATCACAGCGCTGGTCGTGGCGCGCGCGATCGAAACCGAATCGATCGACGAGTTCCGCCTCGCGCGCGAGGGCAAGACGCTGCAAATCGGGCGCGAACGCCTCGCGCTCGCGCTCATTCCGGTCAGCGCGGTGGTTACCAAGAACGTCACCATCGTAACCGAGAACACTTCGCTGGCGGAGGTGCTGCGCACTGCGGGCGAGACCGCGCAATCCACCTTGCCAGTGATTTCCAGCGACGGCGAGCTCGTCGGGTACAATCGTCGTGCGAGATTTGTTGACCGTGATCGGCCGCGGGCAAGAGCTAGGTCCGCTCGTGAACGCCTTCGACATCTGTAATGCGCACGGTCCGACCGTGCCGCTCGACGCGAATCTTGACGAGGCCAGCCAGCTGATGGAGCACGACGGTCTCGACGAGATTCCGGTGGTCGAGCGCCTCACGCGCCGTTTTCTCGGGCTCGTCACCAGCCGGCAAATTGCGCAGGCACTCAATCGCGTGTCAGTTTCGCTCTCGACGCTCGCCACGCGCGACACCAATATTTACTGGGCGACCGGCTATCGCGTGACGCGTATCAGCGTCCCTGCCAATGCTGCGGGGAAAACGTTGCGTCAGCTCGACCCTCGCGCACGATTCAGCATCACGGTGCTGGCGGTTCAGGATGCGAACAATCCCGATAGTGGATTCGCGCCTATTACGCCCGACCGTCCACTCAAGGAGGGCGACGAGCTAGTCGCAGCCGGGCGTTCGCAAGATATCCGGCAATTCACGCATGAGTTGGAGAGCATCGAGCCAACCGCGCGGCGCGAGTTTCGGTTCAATCGAGCGGATCGGGAAAGACGTAAGGACGCGCGCGTCCGGCGCGAATCTCCGTGCACATCTGCTCGACCGTCTTAACCTCGCGTTCAAATTCCGTCGCGACCGTCATGAACCATTTTGCCGTCGCGAAATGAGCGTCACTACCGCCTACCGCCGTCAGCCCGAGCTTGAGTGCAGCGTCCTCCGCGCGCCGATTTTCGTCGATCGAATTCTGACCGTTCAGCACCTCGACCGCGCCAATCGCCGAGCCATGGCGGCTGAGCAGAGCGTCCAGCCGTGAGCCGTAGCCCGAGTCACGAAACGGATGCGCCGGTATCGCGACGCCGCCCTCATGATGAATCACTTCGATCAGGCTGTCGCTCTTGAGCATCCGCGCCGTCAGATCGAATCGACGCATCACCTCGTCGTTCACGCCGAACAGCAGCAAATGGCCGAGGTCGGTGTCGGCTTCGATTCCTCTGAAGATTGCAATCTGAAATCGTTCCGCGAGTTCGGCGTACAGCCGTTCAACTTCGGCATCGTTCGGGAACAGCCGGTGCTCAGTGAAGCAAATCGCACCGAGGCCGCGGACCGAGGTCTTCGCGAATTCGAGATATTGCTCCGGCGCGACGTTGGAGTCGGACGAAAGCTTTGTATGGACGTGCAAGTCGGCGATCATCGGGTGGATGCTACGGCTCGGCGAAGAAGTTATCGCGTACCTGGAGGTGGTCTTCAATCGAGAAAATTCGCGCCACCAGGAAGATCTGCGTCTGCACCATCAGGCGATCGGCTTCAGTCGGCACTGAGCCCCATAAGATGATGGTGTCTCCTTCCATTTTGAAACGGACCGAATTGTAGCCCTGTGCGTCGAGCGCGCGGCGCAGCGCTATCTCTCGCGGCTCCGTATGCGCCGGCTCGGCCGGCTCTCCTGGCACGGGCGCATCAGGGTTCGGCACCGCAGGCACGGAACCGAAGTCGGGTCCGGGTCCGGTGTCACCATCGGAAGGCTGCGGCTGCGACGAATGGAAAATCAGGTACCCCAAAAGAAAAAATCCACCAACCACCAGCGCCAGCGTTCGTGCGGGACGGCGGCGGCGCCGATGCTCTTGAAAGATCGGACCCGGAAATTCGCGAGGCGACGCGACGTCATCGAGTATGATCGTCTGCGCCTCAGGCGTCGCGCCGCGATCCAGCCCCGACAATCGTCCCGTCACGTCGGCCGCGCAAAACGAGCAGTAATTCGAATCCACCGGGATGTTCCGGCCACATCGCGGACATTGCGTCTCGATCTGATTGCTCAGCATCGTCGGCGCGGAAGCTCGCTGCTCGCTGAGCGGCAGCTTGAGTTGCGGACGCGAGGACGGCGCGGTTACCGAATTTCGCTGCGGCATCGCGATCGGCGCGCCCGACTTGATCGCAATCAGCCGCTGCCGGAATTCCGCCGCGTCGGCCACGCGCAATACCACATCGTACTTGAGCGCTTGATCGATCAGCTCGCAGAGCGCGGGAGTAATGTCAGGGCACAGCGAACGCAACGGCGGAAAACTGAACGGCGGCTCGACCGCGGGATCGCGACCCGACAACGCATGATGCATCGTGGCGCCCAACGCATACAGGTCGGATCGGAACTCGACCTTGCCGCGATATTGCTCAGGCGGCGCGTAGCCCTGCGTGCCGATCATGGTGGCGTTGCTCAGCGGCTGGAACAATCGCGCGATTCCGAAGTCGATCAGCTTGACCTGATCCGACGGCGTCAGCATTACGTTCGACGGCTTCAGGTCGCGATAAATCACGGGAGGTTCCAGGTTGTGCAGGTACTCGAGCGTGTCGAGAACTTGCAGCGCCACATCGATAACCTCGGTCTCGGGGAGCTTGCCGCCGGCGTTCTGGAGCTTCTGCTCGAGGGTTATCCCGTCGATGTACTCCATGACGAGATAGTGATGGTTCTGATCGCTGAAGCGATCGAACACGCGCGGGATATGTTCATTGCTGAGTTGCGCGAGCATGTCGGCCTCGCGCTGAAACGCGGCGACCGCCTGCTTCTGAGTCTCGGGGCTGGTGAAAGTGTCGACCATCTCGGCCAGCGCACACTCGCGCGAGGCCAGCCGCAGGTCCTCGGCGAGATAGACGAGTTTCATGCCGCCTCCGCCCAGCGGCCTCATCACGCGGTAACGTCCGCCGACGATTGTGTTGGACGCAATCATCCCTGCAGTCAGAATCTAACCATTACACAGTTTTATAGCAGCCCGCTGGCGTCTGGGATCATCGCGCCAGCATGTCTTCGCGGATCGCGTCCGAGAAGGCGGCATTGGCCGCGCATATGATGTGAATCAGGATACCGAAAGCCGGGCCCATTCCGTAAGCTATCGACACGAAAAAAAACCACATGATCCCCTTGAACGGCTTGCCGCGGTAGATGTGTCCGACGCCGGGGACGATGCTCAAAATTAGCGCCAGGACCGGGTTGAAACCCGGAGTTCGGCGCAGCAACGGGAAACGTGTTACCGGCGCGCCGCAGGATTTGCAGAAGCTCGCCTCGGCGACGACGATCGGCTGACCGCATCGCGAACAGAATCGAGGGTTTTCGAAATCAGCTTCAGCCACGGAAGGTAAACTGCGCGTCGCCGAAGCGTACGGCCTCGCCGTCGTTCACCCGGGTCGGCTCGGTCACGCGTCGACTGCCGACGAACGTTCCGTTCTGGCTGTTGAGGTCTCGCACCACGAATGAGCCGTTGGAATTTTCGATACTTGCGTGATGCCGTGAAATCGACGAATGACTCACGACGATCTCATTGTCGAGTGCGCGGCCGATGCGCGTAACCGTCCCGGCGCGGACAGGGTAGGCCTGCCCCGACGCATCGATCAGGCTCGGCCCGTCGACTTTCGCGTTTGCTCCTGCCAGCCGCGTGGCGATGTGCGCGGGATTCACCGCGTCTGCCGAGAGTGACGCTTGCTGGCGCGCGGGCGCCGATGTCCCGCGCAGATGGAACATCATTTCGTAGCCGCCAATGTTGATTCTGTCTCCGTCGTGCAAATCCACGGTTTCGATTCGCTTACCGTTGACGAAGGTGCCTTCCTGGACGGCGATATTTCTGATCACGTAGTCGGCGCCGCGTCGCTCGATCACCGCATGCCGCTGCTGTACCGACGGATCGCCGAACAGGCCGACCGGATTTTCCTCGGCGCGCCCAATCGTCGCGCGCGCGCCTTCGATTCGATACTGGCGCCCGCGCAGTCGTCCCTGCTCGACCGTGACCCATGCGGCCTTGGTCAGCTCCTGTACCAGCCCGATGAACAATCCGATCGCAAGGCCGGTGACCGCTTCGCCAAAGAATCGCGACGCCAGACCGCCACCGGCGATCGCGCCGATCAAGTCGAAGGCGATTCCGCCGACGGCTCCGCCCACCAGTCCGCCGACCGCGCCCTTGGGGACGTTGTCCATCGTGAGCGTCGCCAATCCCACGCCGGCGCCCACCAGCGCTCCGTCGATCGCCCATCCCATCAATCTCGCGATAACGAGAGTGACGATCGACCCCGAAACCAGCTCGCCATTCGGGCTGAAGCCGACCCCGCCGGCTAGCAAGACCCAGTTGAAGACCAGATTTCCGAGCCAGGTCGAGACCACCGACAGCCCCGCGCAGATCAAAAATCCGCGGATGAAGCGCCGCTGGGTCTCCGGCGTTATTCGAAGCTCGGACGTGTCTACTGCGGTGATAAACGCGCCAATCGCGCCTGCAGCAATCGCGGCCGATACGTAGTACGCGACAAGTGCACCCGTCGTCTGGGCCTCGCCGAGATGAGAGTTGTGCGAGGCGAGCTCGACCGGCAGCCATCCAATCGCGCCGCCGCACAGGCCCGCAAGAGCCTTGAACGTAAGTTCGCGTCGGTTGAGGGAATCGCTTTTGAGAAGAGCTAGAGGTGAATTCACGGCGCCCTTGGAACCAATATGCTCATTAAATAATAGCCCGCAACGTCGCATCGGAAAACGCTATCCCTGAACTGCATGCAATCAGCGGGCGGCGGGCGTTCAAATTCATTTAATTAGACGTGAAACCCGCGATGGGTTTCACACTTCCTTCGGCAAGGGCGACCCCTGCACCCATTGATAGGAAAGGATGCGGGACTTCGTCCCTGTTAGAACATGTTGCTCCCGCCGGACAAAAACAGGCATCATCGCCGGAACCATGGGCATTGAAAATCTCGTTACTGAAAAATTCGGACCGCTGCAGGGCGTGAAAATCGTCTCGACCGGGACTTTGATCGCGCAGCCATTCGCCGCCGAGCTCGCGGCCGAGATGGGTGCCGAAGTGATCCAGATCGAGCGTCCTGGAATTGGCGACGTCGGATGGCGCAATATCGGCATCAGGCTCGCGACCAAGGACGGCAAATCCGCCGTCGCTACTACCTGGATACAGGAACGCCGCAACGTATTTTGCATCTCGCTCGATCTGTCAAAGCCGCGTGGCCGCGAAATCTTCCTGAAGCTGATCGCGCGCGCCGACATCTGGATGGAAAGCTCCAAGCCGGGCACCTGCAAAAAATGGAACCTCGACGACACTACGATATGGAAGGTTAATCCGAAGCTGGTGATCACTCACGTCTCGGGCTTCGGGCAAAGCGGCGATCCCGACTACGTCCATCGCGCGTCGTACGACGTGGTTGGGCAGGCGGTCGGCGGCATGATGAGCCAGACCGGGTTTCCCGATCCGACTCCGCCGACTCGCGCAGCGCCATGGACCGGCGACTACATTACCGCGCTGTTCACGATGTGGTCGTCGCTCGCGGCGCTGACCTACGCGCGCACTACAGGCAAGGGTCAATCGATCGACGTGGCGCAGTACGAGGCGATTCACAAAACGCTCGGCGGCACGATGGTCGAGTACTTTCAGAACGGTATCGTTCGCGAGCGATCCGGAAATCGCGCGCAGGGATTCCAGCCGCTCGACTCGTTCCAGGCAATCGACGGATGGGTCGTGATGGGCGCGATCGGCGACGTCTATGCGCGACTGCTGCGAGTGATCGGTCTCGATCCTGCCGACCCGAAATGGGAAACGGCGCGCACGCAACTCGAATCGATCGAAGGAATCGAGTTCGACGCGATTCTGCGCGGATGGATCTCCGAGCGCACGGTGAAGGACGTCGTGACGGCGATGACAAACGCCAACGTGCCGTGCTCGCCGATCATGACGAGCAGGGACATCGCCGAGGACCCGCAATACCGCGCGCGCGGAGTGCACGTCGAATGGGAAGACGAGCAGGTGGGCAAAGTTAAAGGCATCGGCGTCGCGCCAAAGTTCTCACTGACGCCGGGGAAAATCGTGCGCGGCTCGGTGCCCATCGGGCACGATAACGATCGTGTCTATCGCGAGATGCTGGGAGTCAGCGCGGACGACCTCGAATCACTGCGCCGCGACAAAGTGATCTAGTTGGCGACCTTCGCCATGAATGTCTCGACCGATTTGCCGAATGATTGCTCATCCGGATAGCGCCCCAAGTCCAGAATGAAGTAGGTCGCGCCGGCTTCCTGCTCGGCTGCGACTTTTGCGCGCGCCGCGGCCGTGTCGTCGAGCTTGAGTCCTCGACGGACGATGATCTCGGAAACGGCGCGTCCGGCTGCGAGAGCGCCGGCATGCAATTCTTCAACTTTTGCTTTAAGTTCCGTCGCGGGCAGCATCGGATGCCAGCCGTCGCCGAACTTGACCGCGCGAGTCATCGCAGCCGGCCCATTGCCGCCAATCCAGATGGTCGGGCGCTTGGGTCTCGGCAGGAAAACGAACGACGGAAACTTCACCAGCTTGCCATTGTATGCACCCGGCACATCAGCGCTGAACAGATGATAGATCACGTTCAATGTTTCATTGGTAATTGCTCCGCGACGGCGAAACTCGACCCCGAGCGCATCGAACTCAGGCTTCATCCATCCCACGCCGATGCCGAGAATCATTCGTTCGCCCGATAGTTCCTGGATCGTCGCGACCTGCTTCGCAGTCAACACGGCGGGCCGATAAGGAACGACCAGCACCGAAACGCCGAGCCGGATTTTCTCGGTCGCTCCGGCAATGAAAGCCAATGTGGCGAGCACGTCGAGGTAGCGTCCGCCGGAACCTTCGGTCTGGTCGGGCGGGATGCACAAATGATCCGATAAGAAGAGCGCGTCGAAACCGGCTTGCTCCGCGATTCGTGCGCATGCGCGAATCGTGGTGCGATTGGATTGCGGACCCATGTTGCGGATTGCGATTCCAAATTTCATCACGATTCCTCCTGGCGAGATCACTGACACTGAAGAAAGACTGGCAAGCGCGCGCGCATCCAGTCAAACTACTCGGCCATCGGAGGCGACAAACCGTGGGCCGTCCACCCGCCAGGCAGCGCAAGCCTTACAATCTCGACGCGATTCTCGACGTGGCAGTGCGTGTATTTCGCGAGCGCGGGTACGACGGCAGCACGCTCGACGACGTCGCCCGCGCAGCGGGAATCACCAAGGCCAGCATCTACTACCATGTTCGCAGCAAGGAAGAACTGCTGGCGCGCGGCGTCGGACGCGCGCTCGACGCTCTGTTCGCAGTGCTCGACGAGCGGCCGGCAAAGCGGGGCCGCGCGGAAGCGCGTCTCAGGTACATCGTGCATCGCACAATCGAGATCACGGTCGAGCAGTTGCCCGAAGTGGCTCTCCTGCTGCGCGTACGCGGCAACACTCCCGTCGAGCGGCGGATCATGCAGCGGCGCCGCGCGTTTGACCACCTGATTGCGCGTCTGATGCGTAACGCGCAGCGGCAGGGCGATTTGCGCGACGACGTCGAGCCGCGGCTCGCAACGCGGCTGCTGTTCGGAATGCTGAATTCGATCACAGAATGGTACCGGACGGGCGGCGACCTCGATGCGCCTGAGGTGGCCGAGGCAGTCTTCCGGATTGCGTTCGAGGGGATGGATCAAGGCACCGGACGACGGCTTTTGACAAATCAACCAAATGGTAGGTAGATTAGATCAGGAGATAAAGCCGATGAGCGAATTCGAGATTCCGGCAGGCGGCCTGGTCGAGGCGCCTGCAGTTGCCCAGCCGAATATCTTTCCAATCGAATGGCGATGCGAGACTCCGAAGCTCGCTGAGATTTACGAGCGTGCCAAGCGCGAGGGTTTCAATCCATCGGACATCAACTGGAGCGAGCTTTCGCCTGAAGCCTGGAGCGACGACGAGAAGGTCGCGATCATGTACTGGTGGGCGCTGCTTTCGAACTTCGACTCGTCGGGGCCGGCGGTGTTTGCGCGCGCGACGATTCATGCGTGGGAGATGCACGAGGAAGATCCGGTCCGCAAATGCTTCTTCTCGATCACCCGCGACGAAACCAATCACGAGGAAACTTGCCAGCGCGTGATCCAGCGCCTGGTGCCGAACGGGCCGCAAGGCTTTACGCCCACCAGCGAACTGCAGCGCGTCGCGCTCAACAATATTGGCTGGCTGTATCATAACGGTGGCCGCTACTGGACTGGTTACAATCGCGCGATCGATCGCTATCCGCTGGCAGTGATCTTCACTTCGTTCATGATGGGCGAAGTGGCTTCATCGACGCTGTTCCACGGCATGGCGCACGCCACGACGCATCCGGTGTTCCGCGAAATCTTCACCAAAATCGGACGCGACGAAGCGCGGCATCTGCAGATTTGTATCAACCTGCTCGAGAAGGAGTGGCCGGGTCTCACCGAGGAGCACAAGACTTTCATCACCAAGCAGCTCCGCGCAGGGTTCGTGTTCCTCTCGATGGTGCTCTGGGAGCCACCGGCGCAGTTCTGGGATTTGCCCGGCTACTTCCTGCACAACCATCGGATCTTGTTGCGCACAGCGCGCGAAGCGGGACTCGGCATCCTCACCTACGAGCAGCAGGCCGACAACTGGCGCCTTGCAATCGCGCGGGTGCGCAAGCTGGTCGAGCGATGGGACATCCAGTTCCCCGCGATCCCCGAACTTGATATCGAGGGAGTTGATGTCGGCGATATAACCGCCGACGACATCATCCCCGTGTTCTAACAAACTCAGAGGCCACGAATATGAGCGTCGATTTGTCGGTCGAAAATGGGCTTGCGGAAATCGTTCTCAACCGGCCGGACAAGATGAACGCCTTGAACGACGCGATGGTCGCCGAACTCAACGGTGCCCTCGAGCGCGCGGCGTCGCAAGGCGTGCGCGCGATGATGATTCGGGGCGAGGGGCTGGCGTTCTCGGCGGGCCGCGACCTCGCGGACGCACATCCGGGCGACGAAGATGCCGAAGCGATAATCGAAACGACGTTCAATCCGCTGATCAAGCGAATCGTCTCGTTCCCGGCGCCGACTTTCGCAGCCGTTCATGGTGCGTGCCTGGGAGTAGGCCTCGGCCTCGCGCTGGGATGCGACGTTGTCTATGTCGCCGACGACGCGAAGATTGGATCGCCATTCGCGCGTATCGGTGCGGTACTCGACTCTGGTGGCCATTCGTTTTTCGTCTCGCGCCTGGGAACACATCGCGCGCTCGAGCTGATCTACACTGGACGTCTGCTTTCAGGCGTCGAAGCCTCGCAACTGGGACTGGTGAATCGCGAGCATGCCGAAAGATTCGCTGGTCGCGGAGACTCGGAAGATCGCGGCGCAGGTTGCACAAGGACCGACCGCGGCCTTCATGCAGTCGAAGCGCCTGGTGCGCAGGATCGATGAAGAGGCGTTGGGCCTGTTCGCGGTTCTGAAGCTTGAAGCGCAAGCGCAAGGCGCCGCGGGACGGACCGCGGACTACAAGGAAGGCATCACAGCCTTTCAGCAAAAGCGCGCGCCGAAGTTCGTCGGTAAGTAGGGAAGGGTACTCACTACTAAAGACGCGGCCGCCGCCAAATGGACGACTAGCGCGCAACGAACCTTAACAATAGATTGTCTTAAGGCAATCGACGCTTAAGATATCCATCGAACAGTTGTAACGCGGCTTGTCTATTTTCCCGAGGACAATTTTTACCTCTGGGAGGAGTGTGAAATGGACAAGACTTCGAGTAGAAAGCCGCGTCTGCGTGGCTCATTCAGTTTCACTGGTTGCGATCACCGATAACCTGGCCGCAACGACTCTGCCGGCGTCTGAAAGCTTCCACACGGTGCGCAGTGCGGGCTTCGGCGAGGTGCTGCGCGGAGTGTCGTGGACGCCTGAAGCCGATCACGAATTCTTTTAAGAGAGCGAGTTAATCGTTCGCGCTGGGGAGGTGAATCCTTGGTGGATTTACCTCCCCGGAACTTTTTCGCTGTCAGATGAAATGCTCAACTCGACCCGCGGCGGATTTCGGCGGATACTGACATCGTCATCGCGCTGGCGCAGTGGAGAAATACGTCGTGCAGGAAAAAATCAAAGTTGGACAAGACCTCGAGAAGGAAGCCGCGTCTGCATGGCTCATTCAGTTTCGTGGCAGTCGTGCTGATAGCTCTTGTGAGCGCCTCGGCCTATGCATTCGATCAGCATTTCTTTTTCTTTATCCCCGGCAACCTTGTAGTCAGCCGCAGCGTTTACGACAACAACCCCAACAACGTTAGCGTGGGCGAGACTCTGCCCCCTGGCTGCACCACCGGATGCGGCGTCGCGACAAATAACGGGACATATCCGCAGGTCTTCAACAATGACGTGGTGGACAGCAGTTTCGGGATCACATCGAAGATCTTCCTCGATCAGATAACTCCCTTCAGGCTTTCGTTTGGGACGCTCGAGGTGCCTAATTCAAACTCCGGATCCCCGTTTGAGCGAGGTCCGGTAGTTACCAGTTTCAGCTCGAAATCTGAGCTGGCGCTGAACCTATCGACCGATCGAAAGTTCCTGACTTTTATGGGCTACGTTTCCCCAATAGACGCGCTGGACGTTTCCAACTCTAACACTCCCGGAGTTATCGATCCGACGAATCCGGTTTCCGAAAGTGTTTTTCGCGCGGTAGCGCAGGTCGATCAGTGGGGCCGTTTCCAGTTCACGGCGACCAACGCTTACAGTGGGAACAATGGTCGCGCCGCAATCCTGAATGACGACATCGACGCCTACTACACCGCTGGCAATGCCGGTAACGGCGGTAATCCTCAGCCGGTCGGCATCATTTTGGGAGCTGGCGCTCAGTTTATCTCGCCCGAGGATATTCCGCTGTTGACGCAGAATCCGGGAACGCCCACGCCTCTAGCCAGTTTCAATATCACCGAACTGCCCGCCAACAAGAAGCCCGACAAGGTCGGCAAGGACGACAACTTCCGCGGCCTGACGATTTTCAACAACGTTGTCTATTACACCAAGGGCAGCGGCGGTAACGGCATCGACACCGTCTACTTTGTCGATACCACACGCTCGGCATGCCCGAATGGTGTCGGTCTCCCTTCGCCATCCGCGACTTTGCCGATGACGCCACTTAGCTACAATCCCGCAACTGTTGCAACCTTGGGTCTGCCGAACAACATGTGCATCCTGAGCGGCTTCAATACGACGCTGGCCAAGACTTCTACTACCTCCTTTCCTTTCGGAATATGGTTCGCAAACGCTAGCACTCTCTACGTGGCAGATGAGGGCGATGGAACCCTTGCCGACGCCGCGACGGATGGCTTCGCGGGCCTTGAGAAGTGGGTCTTCAACTCGGCGACCAGCAGCTGGAATCTCGCTTATACTTTGCAAAACGGTCTGGGACTCGGCGTGCAGTACATCGTCCCTGGCTACCCGACAGGAACTAATCCTGCGACGGGCCTTCCATGGGCGCCGGAGACTGATGGACTGCGCAACCTGACCGGGATCGTGCACCGGGACGGCACCGCTACTATCTATGCGATCACCTCGACGGTCAGCGGAAATGGCGACCAGGGCGCGGATCCGAACAAGCTGGTTGCGATCACCGATAGCCTGGCCGCAACGACTCTGCCGGCGTCTGAAAGCTTCCACACGGTGCGCAGCGCGGGCTTCGGCGAGGTGCTGCGCGGAGTGTCCTGGACGCCCGAAGGCGACCACGACTTCTTTTAAAAGATCGAGTTAATCGTTATGCGCTGGGGAGGTGAATCCTTGATGGATTTACCTCCCCGTAACTTTTTCGCTGTCAGATAAAATGCTCAACCTCCAGCAGTTCGCGCAGGTGAGATTCGGCGCACATGTTCGCCAGCATCCCGCCCAGGATGATCTTGTCGCTCCGGCGTTTGCGAAGCCGGAGCCCGAGCTCGTGATCTACGGTCCCCAGACGCGATGCGGCGCGACGACGACGGTCTTGCCATCGTTGATGTAAGGCTTGAAGCGACTTAACCAGTCCGCGCCCGAGCCTTCAAGCCCGTCGGCTGTATACAGACCCTTCCGAGCGAAGTAGCCGTTCACGGCTTCATCGGTTTCGAGCGGCCCGTTGAATTTCCATCCCTTGTCAATTGGATAGAAGTAGTGCGGCGATATGAAGACCTCGAAGCCGTGCGCCTTCGCAGCCTTGAAGATGCGCTCCATGTTCTCGATCGTGTTGTTTTCCTTGAGGCTCTCGTGGACCAGCGGCCACGCCAGGCCTTTCTCACTCAGCACTTCATTTTGAGGATCGATGAAGACGACCGCCGTGTCGTTCTTGTCGAAGTTCATTGTGCTCCTTCGTTACTGCCGCGCGATCTTTCGTTTCAGGAAATCGCGGATCAGCGGGACCATTTCATCGGCCTTGTCCTCGAGCGCGAAGTGGCCGGTGTCGATCAGATGAAACTCGACGTCGGGCAGGTCTCGCTTGTACGGATGCGCGCCGTCGGCAGGGAAGATCTTGTCGTTCTTGCCCCATACGATCAGCGTCGGCGGTTTGCGCTCGCGGAGCCAGGCCTGGACGGCGGGATAAAGCGGAAGGTTGGTCCGGTAGTCGTAAAAGAGATCCATCTGGATGTCGAGATTGCCCGGGCGATCGAGCAGGGCCTGATCGTGAACCCAGTTATCGGGAGCGATGCGGCTTACGTCGGCGACGCCGTCAATGTACTGGAACTTTGTGATGTCGGGAGTGACGAGCACGTTCAGTGCTTTGCGATGAACCTCGGAATGATCGCTCCAATATGCCTTGATCGGATCCCAGAACTCTTTCAGTCCTTCTTCGTAGGCATTGCCGTTCTGCACGATGAGTCCGGACACGCGATCGGGATGCTTCAGTGCAAGCCGCCATCCGACGGGAGCGCCGTAGTCCATGACGTACATCGCATAGCGCGTGATCTTTAGCTGGTCGAGAAGGCCGTCAACCAATTCGCCGAAGCGGTCGAAGGTGTAGGCGAACTTTGTGTGGTCCGGCATGTCGCTCTGGCCGTATCCCGGATAGTCGGGCGCGATCACGTGATAAAGATCCGCCAGTCTCGGGAATCAGGTTGCGGAACATGTGCGACGACGTCGGGAAGCCGTGCAGGAGCAAGACGACCGGTGCGTCCATCGGGCCGGCTTCGCGGTAGAAGATGTTCACGCCATCGACCTTGGTCGTGCGGTGATGAGTGACGGGAATCGTTTGGTCGGGAGTCGTCATCCAAGTCCTCCAGCGATCTCTGAACTTCGGCGGTCGTGCCAGATGAGGGACAGCTTAGGCGCAAGGCACAGTTGTGGAAATCAGAAACCTAACCCCTAACCCCTTCCCTCGAGGGAAGGGGCACAATCGCGGAATTGCAGACGGGTCAGCGTGCGGCGGCTGATGACGGAATCGGCGCAGGATCGATCAGTGGCTCGGTGTTCCACTTCTTCAGCTCGGGCAGCACGTACTTCGCGAAACACTTGATGCTGCGTTCCGCGTCCTCGTAGGGCATCCCGCCGAAACTGAAATTGAAAAACACACCGTTGGTCGAAAATGCGGGCGACTTCACCGTGCCGATCAGCGCTGTCGAAGCGGTGCATTCGGAGAAGGTCGTGCTCAACTGCGCCAAGCTCGATCGCAAGCTGCGGAACGCGATCGGACATGCGCACGATAGTGAAAAGCCCGGCGCCTAGCGTGCACCACCTGCAGGCGAGACCTGCGATAAGAGAAACACGAGTCCTTCCGAGATTGTGGGATGGCTGAAGATCGCGTCGCGCAACAGCGTGTAAGGCATTCGAGCTAACATCGCGGTCTGGACGGCGGCCATCAGTTCACTTGCTTCGACACCAAACGCGGTAAACCCCAGGATTTCGTCGCTGCTCGCACCGATCAGCATTTTCATGAAGCCACGCGGTTCGGCGATCGTGTGGGTGCGGAGCACATTCGCCATCGGCAGTTTCGCAACGCGATATTCGATTTTGTCGCGCTTCGCCTCGATCTCGTTGCGGCCGACACGCGCCAGTTCCGGATCGGTGAACATGCAGAACGGCACCAGGCGATTCTTCGTGGTTCGATTGCCGCCCTTCAAGTTATCACGCACGACGCGGAAGTCGTGGTACGCGACGTGTGTGAATTGCGGACTGCCGGCGCAATCGCCCATCGCCCACACGTTGGATGCGGTCGTCTCGAGGCGGTCGTTGACCTTGATATAGCCACGCTCGTCGAGCTCGACGCCGACTTGCTCCAGTCCGATTCCTTTCGTATTCGGCGTCCGACCGACGGACACGAGAAGATCGGTCCCTTCGATGATCCGTTCACCGGGACCATCTTTTGCGCAGACCCGAACCTCATTGCCTGAATGTCCCTCAACCCGAGACACCTGAGTGCCGAGCAATACCTCGATTCCTTCGTCGTGAAACAAATCGAGGAGAGCAGCGCCGACATCAGGATCTTCCCGCTCGGCGAGCTGCGCGCCTTGTTCGATCACGGTCAGCTCCGATCCGAACCGCCGTACCGCCTGCGCAAGTTCAAGCCCTATATAGCCGCCGCCAATCACTATGAGATGACGTGGTAGACGATCGAGATCGAGCGCCTCGATATGGGTCATTGGATTCACTGCAGCGAGCCCGGGAACATTGGGCATCGTCGAGTGCGAACCCAGGTCGAGGAACACACGTTCGCCGACAATCCGTCGAGTGCCACCACCGTTGAGCGCGACTTCAATCGTTCTCGGAGCGACGAAGCGGCCTTCACCCATGATCAATTCTACTCCGGCGTCTGCCGTACGCTTGGCGTGGAACTGATGTTCCGCTTCGACCATCTTACGCTTGCGCTGCTGAACGCCGGCCATGTTGATTCGGAGTTGATCCATTTCCAGTCCGAATTCAGCGCCGCGCCGCGCCAGCGATGCCACTCTCGCGGAATAGATCACGTTCTTGCTCGGCAGGCACGCGATGTTCGGGCACGAACCGCCGAGCCATTTCCGCTCAACCATGGCAGTGCGATGACCCTCATCGGCCATCGTCCAGGCGGTCCACTTACCGGCTTCTCCGCTTCCTAGAACCAGGATTTCGTACTTATCGACGTCCGGCATTGGCCCGTCTCCTATGTTTAGATTTGAAGTCTAGTTTAGGGTCGGCGCATGGTTGAGGAACGCGGAAACCTAACCCCTGACCCTTCCCAGGTGGGAAGGGGGACAATCGCGGACGGAGCAGATTCAGCGGGCGGCGGCTGAAGATGGGATCGGAGCCGGATCTTTGAGCGGCTCCGTGTTCCATTTTTTCAGTTCGGGCAATACATACTTCGCGAAGCACTTGATGCTGCGCTCCGCATCTTCGTAAGGCATCCCGCCGAAACTGAAATTGAAAAACACACCGTTGGCGTCGATCGTGTCGCGGACGAAGGCGCACTTCTCGATCACCTGGTCGGGCGTGCCCCACGGCATCAGCATCGCGAAGTCGCGGGCGGCAACGTCGGGTCCGGTCTTTTTGATGAACTTGCTGACGTTGCTGTAGAACTCGTAGCTCTTCTTGGTGCCGAACTCCGGCGACGTCATCTCGTAGTGCTTCATGACGGTGTGGTAGTTGGCGGCGATCCATTTCATCGCGAGCTCTTCGGCGCGATCCTTGTTTTCGTCGACGACGCAGAAGCCGCCTGAGAGAGGCTTGGGCGCGGGCTGGTCACCGTTAACCTCGCGCCAGACCTTGTGGTAAACCTCGAAGTCTTTTTTTACCGCATCCCACGGCTTTTGCGGAATGACCAGCAGGCCGACTCCGAGCTTCGCCATTATCGGCATCGACTCGGGCGAGACGGCGGCAGCGTAAGTGCGGCCCTTGAACGAGCGCGCAGGGCGCGGACGGATCTCGCGGCGCGGCTGGCGGGTGAATTTGCCGCCTTCCATGTAGCCGTTTTCGAGCGCGTTCAAAACCAGCTCAGCGTATTCGACGAACAAGTTGCGGCCTTCGTTCTGGTCGAGGCGAAAACCGTCGTACTCGATGCGCGCGAGACCGCGTCCGAGGCCGAGAATCACGCGGCCGTTGGAAACGTGATCGAGCAGCGCGACCTGCTCTGCCACGCGGATCGGATCGTGCCACGGCAGCACGACCACGCCAGATCCGAGCTTTATGTGCGAGGTGCGGCCAGCCATGTAGGAGAGGAATTGCAGCACGTCGGGGCACATCGTGTAGTCGTCGAAGTGATGCTCGACGCCCCAGATGGAATCGAAGCCAAGCTGCTCGACCATCTCGGCGAGGCGCAGCTCGTTGCGATAAACCTCGGCATCGGGAAGTGCGTTGTTGGGATTCTGGAATACTGCGCCATATCCAACGTGCATGATAAAAGCCTCCTGGCGGAATCGCCGAGCTTATTAACAGTCATAGATCGGCCAAGTACGGAAGTACAGGATTTCTCCTATTTTAAACGGTGCGAGGGCGTGACGATCGGCTTTTTCCAACCTTGCGATCATGCTCAAATGCTGCGCTGTGCCTAACGCCGACGCGACCAGGACCGCGACCTACCCGCAACCTTCCACCCCGCAAGCGGTCGTAATGGGACCGACGGCGGCGTCGCTCTTCCTGGTCGTTACGATTGATCCGCGCCCTGAAAGCGCGACTGCAGTCCGCTCGCTATGCCCCGACCTGGCCAACCTGCTGCGCGCAGTTGGGTTCCGCGATACCGCGGCGAAGCTTACCTGCGTGATGAGCTTTGGCTCCGCGGCATGGGACCGGCTGTTCGGAGAGCCACGGCCGGCGGAACTCCACCCGTTCCACGAAATCAGCGCTGGGTCGCGCCACGCCGTATCCACGCCGGGCGACGTGCTTTTCCACATCCGCGCCGAGCGGACGGATCTATGCTTCGAACTCGCGACGCAGATCATGTCCGCGCTAGGCGACTCGATTACCGTCGAAGACGAAGTTCACGCCTTCCGCTATTTTGACAACCGCGATCTGCTCGGCTTCGTGGACGGCACCGAGAACCCGGTTGACAACGAGGCACTCGAGGCAGCGCTGGTCGGCGACAACGATCCGGCCTTCGCGGGCGGCAGTTACGTGATCGTTCAGAAGTATCTGCACGATCTGACGGGATGGAACGCGCTGCAGACGGAAGCGCAGGAGCGTATCATCGGCCGCACCAAGGTTGCGGATATCGAATTGGACGACACCGTCAAACCGACCTCCGCGCACAATGCGCTCACCACCATCGTTGAAGACGGAGTCGAGAAGAAGATCTTCCGCGCCAACGGGATCTTCGGCCGGCCGGGACAGACCGAGTTCGGCACCTACTTCATCGGCTATGCGCGCTCGCCGCGCACGATTGAGCAGATGCTGCAGAACATGTTCGTCGGACTGCCGCCGGGCAACTACGATCGAATACTGGACTTCAGCCGCGCCGTCACCGGCAGTTTGTTCTTCGCGCCGCCGGCTTCGTTCCTCGATAGTGTCACCCCCACCGGCACCGCGGCGACTGCGTCCGCACCCGCACCCGGTTCCAGTCAGACCGGCTCTTCGCCAGATGCCCCGCGCGCAATCGATGGCTCGCTCGGTATCGGCTCATTGAAAGGAGAATCGCGCGATGAATAATCTGCACCGCGAGCTTGCCCCAATCTCGGATGGCGCGTGGGCTCAAATCGAAGAAGAAGCGCAGCGAACCCTGAAACGTTACCTGGCAGGGCGGCGTGTGGTTGATGTCAAAGGTCCGGGCGGCCTCATGCTTTCCGCGGTCGGCACCGGCCATCTGAGCGATCTAGCGGCTCCCGGCGACGGTATCATTGCGCGGCAACGTCAGGTTAAAGCGCTGGTCGAACTGCGTTCTCCATTCCAACTGGATCGGCAGGCGATCGACGACGTGGATCGCGGCGCAAATGATTCGGACTGGCAGCCCCTCAAAGATGCGGCGAAGCGAATCGCGTTTGCCGAAGACCGCGCGATCTTCGAAGGATATGCCGCCGCCGGAATCGAAGGCATTCGGCAAGGGACCAGCAACAAAATCGCGGCGCTGCCCAGCGACCCGGCTCATTATCCCGACGCGATCGCCGAAGCGCTCAGCCAGCTGCGCCTCGCCGGCGTTAACGGGCCGTATTCGGTGGTGATGGGCGCCGATGCGTACACGGCGCTGAGCGAGGCCAGCGATCACGGCTATCCCGTAATCCAGCACATCCAGCGGCTGGTCAATGAGGAAATCATTTTCGCTCCCGCGATTGCCGGAGCGTTCGTGTTGACGACACGCGGCGGCGACTTCGAACTTCATCTCGGCCAGGACGTCTCGATTGGATATTTGAGCCACGACGATAAGAACGTGAGCCTGTACCTGCAGGAATCGATGACCTTTCTGTTGCTGACCTCGGAAGCCTCGGTCGCGCTCAAACCCGCATCGCGGAGATAGCTCCGCGCCGGCCTGCTGTGCTACGCGCGTCGACTCGAGGTGCGGGTTTCGGCCAGGCGGCGGGCGGCTTCGCCGATTGCGCCTGCGCGATGCCATCGGGAGTATTCCTCGACTGTCAGGCCGTGCGCTAGTTCGAGAGCAACGGACAGTCCTGCGAGGACGAAGACTTCGCCGAGGACGCTGATGCGCGGGGCGAGTCCGAGGCCGCCACCTTCGTTGGGGACGGGGACGTGGATGACGAGGTCGGCAAGTTGGGCGAGGCTCGAATCCTTGTTGCCGGTGATTGCGATCAGTTGCGCGCCTTGCTCGCGGATGGCGGTCGCAGTCGAGAGCAATTCGTCGGTGCTGCCGCTGTTGGAAATCGCGATGACGATGTCGCGCGGATGCACCTGGCCGAGGCTGCCGTGCAGGGTTTCGGTCGCGTGCAGAAAAGTCGCGGGTGTGCCGACCGAGCAGAACACGCTGGCGGCGTAGCGCGCGACGTGCTCGGGCTTGCCGACTCCGGTCACGTGGACGCGGCCGCCACGGCCAAGCGCGGTGCGAATTATCTCGACGGTGCGCGAGATGGCGGCGATGTTCAAGCTGCCGCGCAGAGCGGCGAGCTCGGCGAGTGCCAGGTCGAAAAACGTTTCGACTTCGCCAGTCGAGTCGCCGATAGCGGCCTCGCGCGGCTCGGCGTCGAGGCGCGGCGTCGGCAGCGCGAGCGGCTCGGCATAGATATCGAGAATTTCCTCGCGGACTTCGAAGCCCGAAGGAAACGCGCCCAGCCGCGTGACGGCGACGGCGCCGGCCGCATTTGCGAGGCGTCCGATCTTTTCCCACGGCAGGCCGAGGCGAAGGCCGGCGAAAACTCCGGCGAGGAATGCGTCGCCGGCGCCGGTCGAGTCGACCTGCTTAACCTTGAAGGCGGGCACGCGAACGGAGGTATCGCGCGCTGCGATCGAGCATCCCTTGTCGCCCTCGGTGATGATGACGGCGCGATTTCCGTACTTCGCGCGGATTGCGTCGGCAATCTTGAGAGGATCGCGGCCATTGCCGGCAATTTCGCGCGCTGCCGCCTTCGAGGGCTTGAGCCAGGTCGCGAGTTTCAATGCGCGCTCGAGTTCTGCGCGAGTGCCGATCGATCCGATCGCGTCGGAGGGCGGCACGTCGACGTCGAGAATCGTGGGAATGGAATGCGTCCGCGCGAAAAGCAGAATCGCGATCACGGTGCGGAGCGGAAGCTGCGAGATTTCAGTCGAAACGAGATTCGCACGCCGGATGAAAGCGCCGTGACGATTGCGAACCTCGGCAGGACTCAGCTCGCCGGTCGCGCCGCGCGCCATGTAGATAGCGCGATCGCCGGCGGCGTCAACGAAGATCGTCGCGAACGCGGTCGCGGTGCCGTCGAAAGTCAGGTGGTGGCGAATCCCGAGGCGATCCATGCCGTCGCGCAAAAACTCGCCGTTGCGGTCGTCGCCCATCTTGCCGAAGATGCCGGTTTTGAGGCCGAGGATTCGGCCCCACCCGAGGTGATTAAGAACGAGACCGCCGACTTGAGTGCGTTCGATCGCCGCGCTGGCGGTATGCGCGCGGAGCAGGATTTTTTCGTCGGCGCGGATAATCCGCGGCGTGCGGTAGAACAGGTCGACGACCATGCTGCCGCAACCGACGACGTCGAGTTTTTCTTCAGCCATTGCGCCCCGCCGATTTTCGTTCCGATGCCGGCGCGTGGCCGGCGGGCGAATCGTATTCGCTGACCCATCCGCGCTCAAGCATCTCGGCGTTACGCTCGCGGAGTGCGGCGAAGCGCGTCGAGAATTCGCGGCGCTCACTCTCGCTCATCGTTGGCGTACCCGTGCCGACCGCGTCGCTGTCGATGACACCCATTTCCTTGAGCGACGCTTTGATCGTTGCGATCGTCGGGCGATACGCCTTGGCGCCGCGCTTGAACGTGCACGTGATGCGGAATTCCTCGATCGCGTCGGCATACAAGCGCATCAGCTCGACGTCGCCCGAGCGGCAGACCTGCCATGCACGCTGCCATTCGCGCGGCATCGCATTGGCAGGCCCCGCGACGACGCCATACGGCCGCGTGCGTTGAGTCAGGTAGCGATTCCAGTAATGGCGCATGCGGTCACCGACGCCTTCGGGCGGCGCAAACAAATCGAACATGAGGTAGGCATTGCCGGCGTAGATGGCGAACTCGTGACCGGCTTTGAAGTGCGAGGCGGCGCGAGTGTAGTTGCCGATGACAGTTTTGCTCGCGGTGACTTTTATTCCGCGCACATACGGCAACCGCGCCATCGCCTTGACGTCGCGCGTATGCAGATGCGGCGCCTTGCCGGCCGCCGCGATGTCAGCGTTGTCGTAGAGAAACAGCGGGAGCATCCGGCCGGCGCGACTGAACACCGCACCGATGTCGCGTTCGACGAATTCAGCGGGATTCTTGACGTCGTTGATTGAGAGCGGCGCGACTACGACTGCGTCAGCGCCGGCGTGGATCGCGTGGGTGAGGTTATCGAGCGTGTCGGCTCGAGTGTGCGCGGTGATGCCGGCCCATGCTTCGATTTTCTTGGCGGCAGACGCGCGCACGCGGCGGCATTCTTCGATCGCGATTCGCGCAACCGCCTGGCGACGGGAGTTGTCGATGCGATCCCATTCGCCAGTGGTGCCTGCAGCAAAAATGATGTCGGCGCCGGCGCCGTTTTGCAGCGCGAAGCGAATGACAGCGCGCTGCTGGTCTTCGAGGATGCGTCCGCGAGCGTCGAGAATCGTGACGATGGGCACGGAGAGGCCGGGGCGCGGAATGTAGTCGTCGAGCGATTGCACGCGCGCGATTCTAGCAGAAGCGGGGTAGTGCTGTCCGAGGGTCAAGAGAGGGGTATTCCGACGTGTGCGGCGACCTAACCCCTAACCCTTCCCATAGTGGGCAGGGGGACCGGAAGAAAATGCCCTTCTTGAGCGGGAAGGCGAAAAAAAATTGCGATTAGCTGATGCCGAGGCTCAGGTCGGTGATGAAGCTCCAGTGATGTTCGTCGCTGGAGGCGTAGTTTTGCATTTTCAGCTTGATGGTCAGCTGGTATGTGCCGTCGGTGGACAGCGCTGCGACGGGGGGATTCTCGTACCAGATGCTCTTCTTGCAGACATCGAGCATCATCTGATCGATCCTGGCCTTGCCGGAGTGTTGCTCGAGAATGAGTTCGGTGAGCGTGCCCTTTTTGTTCAAGATCGCGGTGATGACAACGGGGCGGATGTCGGTAGGCAGTTTCGTTCTTGAGATTTCCTCGGTTCGCTCGGCCTCGATGAGCCGCGCGTATATGCGATCGAGAATCAGTGCGGAAAAATCGCCGAACTGTGCAGCCTTGGCGTTGAGCAGGCGCACTGTGCCTGGGTTTGCTTCGTTGCCAACTACGCGCGAGATGCCGGGGTCCGTCTGAAACGTGCGGGGCCCCGCGGTGACCGCATCGGAGCTGGAATCATGCAGCATTGCGTCGCCGCGGGCGGGAGCCGTATGGGAGGCCAACGGGTTGATGTGAACGTCGGAGACGCTGGATAGATCGCTGAGCAATTTCGGCTGCGAGCCGGAGTCGGGAGCAGGGGGTGGTGGTTTGTCTTCCGCGGCGCATCCGGCGGCGAAGACTGCGACTGCAAAAAGCGTCGCTGTGAAAAAGGGTCTCCATCGTGCGCGGCTCATCTGGATTTTTCCTGCTGTTGATCTTGTCCGAATCCAATGCGGCTATCGCCGGACGCGCGTCATTGTAGTCGGCGACGAACGCATCGAAAAGTTCTTCGCCGAATGCGCGTTCCTCGACGCGGACCTTGTCGTTGTGTTCCTTCGCGATCGCGTCGCCAACACGCGCGAGCAATTCAAGCGTGGGCGAGTAGTCCAACTGGGCGGTGAAGCCGCCGGAGAAATCATAGGTGCCATTGGGGAGCAGGCGTGAAGTGAGTTTTGAATTCAGGCCTCCATCGCCAGTCGCCAGCGCGCGCAGAAAGTCGCCGGCAACCAAGTCCATCACCTGATGAACGCCGGGCGGCGCGACCAGTTGCGGGACCGCGTTCATCCGGTTGACGAAGGTACAGGTGCCTGGATCGCGTCGATAGTCCGTCGTGAATCCAATGTTGGCGAGGCCGAAATTCATCGCGAGGCTGGTCACCTGCCCTGACGCGAGCGTGCGGTAGGTACCTTGCGTAATTTCGCTGAGCGCGATACTGCCGCCGGCGGGCTGCAGCGCGGCGTTGAACGGTGTCAGCAGACCGTTGCGGATCATTATCGTAAAGTGGATGTGGCCGTGGTCGAACGCCTCGCGCATCCAGTAGTTGCCGTGCGTATCGAGTATGTCGGATTTCGCCACCACCGCCGGCACGATCTTGCGATAGAAATCATAAAGCAGAGGATACTTTTTCAGCGCGTCCAGGCGAACTTCCATATCGACGTTGAACAGCACGATTGGACCGGCGGGCGAATTGAATTCGTCGAGCAGATTGCTGAATTTGAAATAGTGATCGAACTTCGCCGCGAGATGCGGCATCTGGCGATGGAACCGGTCGAGCCCGGCGCGGTCATGGTGGTTGAACTTGCCGGACGCAGAATCCCAGGGCGGCTTCAGGTCGCCGTGAAGCTCGCGCAGCGTGCCGGACAACAGATCGACCAGCGCGCCGAGACCGTAGGTGTCCATCATCAGCTCGCCCGCGAGCGTGCCGGTCACGCTCGAAACGTTGCCGGAAGTGGAATCAGCGGAAGGCTTCAGACCAAACACGCCGGAGAATCGCGAAGGCTCCTCGGGACTGCGCCATTGGTGGACCAGCGAGTAGAGATAGTCGGAGTTGTCGGGCTGTCCGGTGACGCAAATCTGATGCGTGCCATCGAGTTCCTCGTGCCATGGAATTTCCGGCTTCGAGTAGAGCGCGGCCGCTCGAATTATCGTCGATTGCCGTGGCGGAAGCTGGTCGATGACTTTCTGAAGCGACGGGCCAATTTTGGGATGGAACGACAGTTTGCGCTGGAAGGCGAGCTGGCGATCGAAAATCGCGATCGCTCGCGAGGCCCGCGCGGGACCGGGCGGCGCGAGACAAACGATGGGCGCGAACAGGGTTTGAGCATCGGGGGCGAAGCCGGCACTTGCGGCCGTCGGCGCTGATGGGGGCTTCGGTGGCGAAGATGCGGCGTAGCTCGCAATCGCGCAAATCGTGATTATTATTGCTGCGGATGAGGAGGCGAAAACGATACGGAAAAGGCGAAATCGCAGTAGAGACGGGCGAATTGTTTGCGATACCTTGCGATGGTATCCTGCAATACAATAGTCAAAAGGGCTTGAGAGATTAAAATGAAACCCGGAATCCATCCCGAATACCGCCGCTGCACTGTAGTTTGTGCGTGCGGCAACACCTTCGAAACGCGCTCGACGCTCAAAGAGCTTCATGTCGAGGTCTGCTCGAAGTGCCATCCTTTCTACACTGGCACACAGCGCCTGGTCGATACCGCAGGACGCGTCGAGCGGTTCAATCGCAAGTACGGCATCAAGAAGCCGGCTGAAAAGGCGGCGGAAACCGCTGCCGAAAAGTAGCATAGCAGCTCCCGCCGCCTGCGGTGCTCGAAGCACCCGGGTGCGCGGGGGAGAATCCATCGGCACGGCCAAATCGGCCGCGCCGTTCTTTTTTCTTTTTCAGGAAAGTGCTTCTCGGCGATCGTGAAGTGACGATGATTGTGTGGGGCGATGCTCGACAAAGCAAGCGCAATAGAAGAGCGGGTCGCGGAACTCGAGCGTAAGCTCAGCGATCCGGCCACGCTCGGCAATCAGCGCGAGTACGCGCGGCTGGCCAAGGAGCGATCGCAGCTTTCCGAGGCGGCGCAATGCGCGCGCGAATATATCCGTATTGCGGACGAAATCGCGGGTCACAAATCGATCCTCGACGGCAACGACGCCGACCTGCGCGAGCTCGCGAAGGCCGAGATGCCGACGCTGCAGAAAAATCTCGAAGCGGTCGAAGAGAAGCTCAAAGAGCTGCTGACGCCGCGCGATCCCAACGACGAGAAGAACGTTATCTTAGAAATTCGTGCGGGCACTGGTGGTGAAGAGGCATCGCTCTTCGCCGGCGACCTGTATCGGATGTACACGCGCTACGCCGAACGCCATGGATTCAAGATCGAATCGCTGAGCCTCAGCGACACCGGCCTGGGCGGAATCAAGGAAGTGATCGCGCTGGTGACAGGACGCGGCGCATACTCGCGGCTCAAGTACGAAGGCGGGGTGCATCGCGTGCAGCGGGTGCCGGAGACCGAAGGCTCGGGGCGAATCCACACATCGGCGGTTACGGTCGCGGTGATGCCCGAGGCGGACGAAGTCGAAGTCAATATAAATGAGGCGAAGGACCTGCGCATTGACGTGATGCGCGCGTCGGGGCCGGGCGGGCAGAGCGTCAACACCACAGACTCGGCGGTGCGAATCACGCACATCCCGAGCGGGATGGTGATAATCCAGCGCGACGAGAAATCGCAGCACAAGAACAAGGCGAAGGCGTTGAAGATCCTGCGGGCGCGGCTGCTCGAGCAGGCGCAGTCGGAGCAGCAGGCGAAAATCGCGCAGACGCGCAAATCGATGGTGGGGACGGGTGACCGCTCGGAGCGCATCCGCACTTACAATTTTCCACAATCACGGGTGACCGACCATCGCGTCAACGTGACGATTCATCAGCTCGACAATTTTCTCGACGGCGCAATCGATCCGGTAATCGATGCGCTGGCGGCATACGATCGCGAGCAGTCGCTCAACGCGTAAGAGGTCATGAGAGACCTCGCGCGCGTCGTATTGGCAACGATTGGCACCGCATCGCGCAAGCTCGCGAAGGTCGGAATTGAGTCGTCGCTACTCGACGCTGAATTGCTGATGGCGGCAGCGGCGGGCGTCACGCGCGAGGAAGCGATTACCGGCTCGATCGAGCTGTCAAATGAGATACTGTACAAATTCGAAACGTTGATCGCGCGTCGCGAAATGCGCGAGCCAATCGCGTACATCCTCGGGCACAAGGAATTTTACTCGCTCGATTTCGAAGTGACGCCCGCGGTACTGATTCCGCGGCCGGAGACGGAGTTCGTCGTCGGCGCGGCGCTGGAGTGTATTGCAGGGAAAGCCAATGCGCGCGTGCTCGATATCGGCACCGGTTCCGGCGCGATTGCGATAGCGATTGCCGTCAACGCACCGAGCGCGCAGATCACGGCGCTCGATATCTCCACCGACGCGCTCGCGGTAGCTTCGCGCAACGCCCGGCGGCATCGAGTCGAGGATCGAGTCACGCTCCGGCGTGCCGATTGTTTCAATGTTCTCGATGGCGGCGCGGCGCTCGGAAAGTTCGACGCGATAGTCTCAAATCCGCCTTACCTGGATGATGCGGAGATCACAGCTCTGGAGCCCGATGTACGTCGCTACGAGCCGCGGGTTGCGCTAAGCGGAGGGGTAGGAGGCCTGCGCATAATCCGCAGGATAGCCAACGGGGTTGGTGCACATCTAGAAACCGACGGCGAGTTAATCATGGAAATGGGCTTGGGCCACGCCGGCGACGTTGTAGGAATCATGACGCACGCGGGTTTGTTCGTTCTCGATGTGATAAACGATTTCGCTGGACAAATGCGAGTCGCGAGGGCGCGGGTCAGGTAATTCAGCATGGAAAAAATGATCATTCATGGCGGCGCTCCGCTGCGCGGGACTGTCACGCTGAGCGGGAGCAAGAACGCGGCGCTGCCGATCATGATGGCTTCGTTGCTGACGTCGGAGCCGCTCCAACTGAGTAATGTTCCGCGCCTGCGCGATGTGAAAACTGCGATGGAGCTCCTGAATGGGCTCGGGGTCGAGGCGCGATGGACCGACGATCATAGCGTCGAGCTGCGTGCGGCCAACGTCACCTCGCATGAGGCGTCGTACGAGCTGGTCAAGACGATGCGCGCGTCGTTCGTCGTGCTAGGCCCGCTGCTGGCGCGGACGGGGCGCGCGCGAGTTTCGACTCCGGGAGGGTGCGCGATTGGTGCGCGGCCGGTAAATCTGCATATCGCCGGGATTCGCGCGCTAGGCAGCAAGATCCAGTTTCGTCACGGCTATGTTGAAGCTCATGCCGAAAAGCTGACGGGCGGGCGCATCTGGCTTGATTCGCCGTCAGTCGGCGCAACCGAAAATATTCTGATGGCGGCGGTGACAGCGCGCGGCCGCACCGTGATCGAAAATGCCGCGCGTGAACCCGAGGTGCAGGATCTCGCGCGTTTGCTGGTCGCGATGGGCGCGAAGATCAATGGCGCCGGCACTCACGTGATCGAAATCGAAGGCGTCGATCGGCTGCATGGCGCGGAGCACGAGGTGATTCCCGACCGAATCGAGGCCGGCTCGATGATGGCGGCGGCGGCAATCACCGGCGGCGACGTTACGATTACCAATGCGCCGATCGAGCATCTCGACGCCGTCGCGACCAAGCTGCGCGAGGCGGGCGTCACGGTCGAGGCGAACGGGAAGGGCGTTCGCGTCGCGCGCAACAACGGACTCAAGCCGGTCGAGCTGCGCACGCTGCCGTATCCCGGCTTCCCGACCGACCTCCAGGCGCAGATGATGGCGATGCTGACGCAGGCCGACGGCAGCTCCGTCATTACGGAGACGATTTTCGAGAACCGCTTCATGCATGCGCAGGAACTGGCGCGGATGGGCGCCGACATCCTGATGAAAGGTCCCACCGCCGTCGTACGCGGGCCGTCGAAGCTGAGCGGCGCGCCGGTCATGGCGACCGACCTGCGCGCCAGCATGGGGTTGATAATCGCGGGCCTTGCCGCGGAACACACGACCGAGCTTAGCCGCATCTACCATCTGGACCGCGGGTATGAAGCGCTCGACGCGAAGCTCTCGAGCCTCGGCGCGCGAATCGAGCGTGCTCAAGAATAATGAAGCCCCGCGTCCTTAAGTCTCAGGCGCCGGAGTTCAAAAAATTCCTGGCTGCGATACTCGCGCGCCGGGGAAGCGATAGCGCCGGTATCGACGCCGCAGTATCGAAGATAATCGCCGACGTGCGAAACCGCGGCGATCGCGCGCTGATCGATCTGACGGCCAAATTTGACCGCGTGAAGCTGACCTCGAAGACGCTTCGCGTGACGCCGGCAGAACGCCAGTCGGCGATCAATCACATCCCGCCTGAGGATCGGCGCGCGCTCGAATTGGCTGCCGAGCGAATCGCGGAATTTCATCGCCGCACGATGGAGAAGTCGTTCATCTATCGCGACAAGTCCGGGATGCGGCTCGGGCAGATGGTGCAGCCGATGCGCCGTGTCGGAATTTACGTGCCGGGCGGGCTCGGCGCGTATCCGTCGTCGGTGCTGATGAATGCGATTCCCGCCAAGGTCGCGGGCGTCGCCGAAATCGTGATGGTCTCGCCGCCGTCGTCGGAGGGCGAGCGGCTCGCGGTGCTGGCCGCTGCGGAAATTGCCGGCGTCGACGAATTCTACCGCGTCGGCGGAGCGCATGCGGTCGCGGCTCTCGCGTACGGCACGGAAACCATCAAGCCGGTGGATAAGATTGTCGGGCCTGGGAACGCATACGTGCAGGCTGCCAAGCGGATGGTCTACGGCGTCGCGGACATCGACAAGATGGCCGGGCCGAGCGAGGTGCTGGTGATAGCCGACGAGCGCGCGAATCCCGAATGGATTGCCGCCGACCTGATCGCGCAGGCCGAGCATGGTTCCGGCGACGAGGCGGCAGTGCTCCTGACTCCGTCGGAGAGCATCGCAAATCGTGTCGCAGAGGCAATAGAAACCGCGCTCAAGACTCTGCCGCGCGCACGGCAGGTCGAGGCGGCGTTGGTCAAGCGCGGCGCCATGGTCGTAGTCAGCGACCTCAACGAGGCCTTCGATCTCGCCAATCAGATCGGCCCTGAGCATCTCGAGCTCGACCTGCGCAATCCGTCGCGATGGCTGCCGAAGGTCAAAGCTGCGGGCGCCGTTTTTCTGGGCTCGCTCACGCCCGCGCCGCTGGGCGACTATCTGGCAGGACCAAATCACGTTCTGCCGACGGGGGGAGCTGCCCGTTTCGCGTCGCCTTTAGGTGCATACGATTTCCTGAAACGAACCAGTATAATCGAGGCGTCGAAGGGCGCGATTGCGGAGCTAGGGCCTACGGTCGCGCACCTGGCGCGGATGGAAGGGTTCGAGGGCCACGCACGCGCAATGGAACTTCGGAGTGGCACGCCTGATGGAAAGGTAAAGCGGGCAGAGAATCGAAATGCAAAAGCACAGAATCAGCGCGCAAAATAAAGAGAAGGCCGCGAGTCCGGTCGCGCGGTTGGCGCCGACTGAGGCGAAGCGTACTGCGGAGGTCGAGCGCAAGACGCGAGAGACTTCGGTGACTGTCGCGCTGAAGCTCGATGGGAGTGGGCGCGGCGAGGCCAAGACCGGGGTTCCGTTCCTCGATCACATGCTGGAGAGCTTCGCTCGCCACGGATTCTTCGACCTGAAAGTCGAGGCAACCGGCGATTTGCATATAGATGATCATCATACGGTCGAAGACGTCGGGATGGTCGTGGGTCGGGCGTTTCGGCAGGCTCTCGGCGACCGCGCCGGAATCAAGCGCTTCGGCGAGGCGACCGTGCCGCTGGACGAGGCCGTCTGCACCGCGATCGTCGATATCAGCGGTCGCGCGTATCTCGGCTACAACGTGCCTATCAGCCAGGAGCGGGTCGGTAACTTCCAGACCGAGCTGGTGCACGACTTCATGAAAGCGCTGACCGACGAGGTCGGCATGAACCTGCATCTCAACCTGGTGAGCGGCCGGAACCCGCATCACATCATCGAGGCGACTTTCAAGGCGTTGGCGCGCGCGATGGACCATGCGACGGCACGCGAGCCGCGGCTCTCAGGCGTGCTTTCGACCAAGGGCACGCTCAGTTGAATCGCTGGTTAGAATAGTCCGCTTGTTCGAGAAGTTCACCGTCATTCCCGCAATTGACCTGAAGGGCGGCGAGGTCGTTCGCCTGCTGCACGGCGACATGAGCAAGGCCACCGTCTATGGGGCAGACCCGGGTGAGACGGCGCGTCGCTTCGAGGAAGCCGGAGCGGAAGTTATCCACATAGTCGATCTCGATGGCGCAATTGCCGGAACGCCGCGAAATGTCGATGCGATCGCGCGAATTCGAGCGTCGGTAAAATGTGCAATCGACGTTAGCGGCGGACTGCGCACAATCGAGGCGGTACGCGCGACGTTCTCAAGCGGCGCCGACCGCGTCTCGATCGGTTCGGCCGCGCTGCTCAATCCCGAGCTGCTCCGCCAGGCTTGCGTCGAGTTCCCGGCACGAGTTTTCGGATCGATCGATATTCGCGACGGCAGGCTTGCTGTCAAAGGATGGGTCGAGACCAGCCAACTGACAGTTGCCGAAGCGGCAGACCGTTTCCGGGCCGCGGATGTCGCGGCCTTGATCGTTACCGACATTGCTCGCGACGGCGCGCAGGTCGGCGTCGATGCGGCACGCATGGAAGAAATCGCCAAGGCGGTGCGAATCCCTGTGATCGCGTCAGGCGGCGTCGCGACTCTCGAGGACATTCGCGCACTTGGGACGCGTTTCGGAGCCGGCGTCGTGGGCGTAGTCGTCGGACGTGCCCTGTACGAAGGAAATTTCGGTATGAGTGACGCTTTGGCTGCGGCGTTCCGCTAGGAATATCCAACGCTAGTCGCTATAGCCACCTTATAGCTACACGTCCTACCTTTGCACTTCTTTTAATCTTCTGGACGCCTTATGTCTATCATTGGGCACTGCATTACCTCAGTCTCATGCTCCATAGCACGACAACAAGCGCCTTCGCGTGTCATTAAGTGGATTCACGAGCGCAAAACGCGCTTGACTTAAATACGCCGCCTGTAGAGAATGCCGAAGCTGGGTAAAGACATGTTTGCATAGTCTGAACCAAGCGTAACCAATCAAGAGCAATTACCGACGCTGTTTGAATGGGTTACTGGGTGAAATCTGGGATTAGCTAGTAGTAGGCGTTTATAACTAGAAGTAGAGATATCAGTACAAGAAGTAAAGTCGTCGCAAGACGCGGGAATAACGGATCCCCGCGTAACGGTTGGTCGAAACACACAAACGGACGGAGGGACACGGAAATGGATCAGATCAGGAAACTGTACGTGAAGGCGGATGGGTTCACGCGCGGCCAGACGATGGCTGAGTACGCGTTGATTCTTGCAGCGGTCGCGGTCGTGGTCTTTGTCGGCTACCAGACGATGGGCTCGACGCTCACCACGTTGCTGACCACGGTCGACGGCAAGCTCTAATCGTGAGCCGGTCTTTGGCAAAGGGCTAAGTAATCAGACCCGGCGGGAGTCAGCTTGCTCCCGCCGGCGCAACCCGCTCGAGAAGGCTCAAGCAACAGGAAGCTATGACGAATTCGATCAGGAAATTGTATGTGCGTGCCGATAGTTTTGCGCGCGGCCAAACGATGGCTGAGTACGCGCTGATTCTCGCGGCGGTCGCGGTTATCGTTTATGTCGGCTACCAGACTATGGGATCGACGATCACAACCTTGCTGACCACGGTCGACGGCAAGCTCTAATCGAGCGCCGATCTTTTCGCACGGGGGCCAAGCAAATTAATCGGCGGGGGGGTCATTTTCACCCTTCCGCGCAACTCGCTTGAGAGCAAACTCAGGTGTGGTTATGGGAGTTCTGATGAATACGCTCAGGAAATTCTATGTGCGGGCTGATAGTTTTGCACGCGGCCAGACGATGGCTGAGTACGCGCTGATTCTCGCGGCGGTCGCGATCGTGGTGTATGTCGGCTACCAGACTATGGGGTCGACGCTCACGACCATGCTGACCACCGTGGACACCAGCCTCTAGACCGGCCACGGACATCGTCGAATTGTAACTCGGTCAGGTCGCGTGGACGCGGCCTGAACCGATTATTTGCCCATTTTCCGCGACAGTAACCCAGCGATGCCCACGGCATTGGCGCTGCTCTCGGCGCGCGGCCTCGCGGCATAACTCCCTGGTGGTTCAAATAGTTCGCGGGCTCTGCTATACGCGACAAGCGTGACTGACTCTATTGTTTCATCGGTAATATCGTCGGCTCGTTCCAGCGGACGGTCGGTTCTCACGGAAATCGAAAGCAAGCGAATCCTGCATTCGCTCGGCCTGCCAGTGGTGGTGCCGGAGGTTGCGGCTTCGGCCGACGATGCGGTGCAGGCGGCGTCGCGGATCGGATTCCCGGTAGTGCTGAAAGTGCTGTCGCCGGATGTGAGCCACAAGAGCGATGTCGGCGGCGTCGAGCTTAATCTCGCCGACGAGGCCGCAGTGCGTGACGCGTTCGAGCGAATTCGCCGCAGCCTGGCCGCCAAGGCGCGCGACGCGCGCTTCGAGGGCGTCGCCGTTCAGCCGATGGCCAGGCAGGGCGTCGAGCTGATTGCGGGGACGTTCCGCGACGAACGATTCGGCCCGATGGTGATGGTGGGGCTCGGCGGAGTGTTCGTCGAAGTGATGAAGGACACCGCGCTTGCGCTGGCGCCGATTGGCGGCCGTGAGGCGTCTGCGATGCTCGCGCAGCTTCGAGGCGCTCAGATTCTCCGCGGCGTCCGCGGTCAGCCCGGCGTTGACATCGACGCGATCGCGTTGCTGCTGGAAACCGTCTCGGGAATCGCCTGGACGCATCCGGAGATCGCCGAGATGGATCTCAACCCGGTAGTCGCCTATGAGGACGGCCTCGCGATCCTCGATGCGCGAATCGTGCTCGCCGACGCCAAAGCGGCGACGCCGCAACCGGACGGGAATCGCGCGGCACGGCTGAAAAATCTCGAGCGCGCGTTCAATCCTCGCACAGTTGCAGTCATCGGCGACAAGCGGATGGGCGGGTACATGTGGCTGCGCGCGATGGCGCATCTCAAGGGCAAGCTCTACTCGATCCAGATCGATCCCAACGAGATTCCAGGAATCGAAGCGATGGGTGTAGAGAACCGCAAGAGCCTGGCCGAAATCACGGAGCCAATCGATTACGCAGTCAGCGCCGTTCCGCGGCAAATAGCGCCGCGAATTTTGAAAGATTGCGTCGCCAACCACGTCGGTTCAATCGGATTTTTTACGTCGGGATTTTCGGAGACGTCGGAGGAGCTGGGAATCCGGCTGGAAGCCGAGCTGCGCGACATCGCGATCAACTCGGAAATCGCGCTGGTCGGCCCCAATTGCATGGGGCTGTACAGTCCAGCGGCGGGCCTCCGCAATTTTCCCGAGGAAAAAGTCGGCGAGGCGGGCGACGTCTGCTTCATCTCCCAGAGCGGGACGCACACGATCAACTTCTGCCTGCAGGCTCCGACTCACGGCATCAAGGTGAACAAGGCGGCGTCAATCGGCAACGTGCTGGTACTCGAGGCCGCTGACTATATCGACCTGATGGCGGCCGACCCGGCCACGCGCGTGATTGGGATGTATATCGAGGGCGTGCGCGATGGGCGGCGCTTCTTCGACAGCGTCCGGCATGCGGCCGAGCGTCATCCTGTCGTCATCTGGAAGGGCGGGGTGACCGAAGCGGGCGCGCGCGCGACGTTCTCGCACACAGGCTCGCTCGCAACTGCCGAGGCGACCTGGCGCACAGTAGTGCGGCAAAGTGGCGCGGTCGAAGTGGCGAGCCTCGACGCGATGCTGGACGCGGTCGAGCTATTCGCGCGAGCCAAGCGTCTCGCGGGCCGCAGGATGGGCCTGGTCGCGATGACCGGTGGGCAGTCCGTCGTGATCACCGACACGTTCGCGACCGCGGGCCTCGAGATTCCCGCGCTGTCGGACTCCTCGTACGATGAACTGAAAACGTTCTTCAACATAATCGGCGGCAGCTACCGCAATCCGCTCGATGCGGGCGGCACCATTGGCGCGGGGCACCATCAAGGGAATCTTGATCGCATCCTCGAGATTCTCGAACGCGACCCTGTGATCGACGCTATCGTGCTGGAAGTCGGCACCGGACTGCGTGCGGCGCGATGGGCCACGCATGAGGACGAAATTACCGGCCTGCTCGATAAGCTGGCGGACTTTGCCGGGCGCTCGACCAAACCGTTCGCTATCGTGATGCATCCCGCTCACGTTGAGTCGATCGTCGCACGCGGCAAGGAGCTTGCGCGCGCGCGTGGCCTCGTAGCGTTCGACAGTTTCGAGCGCGCCGCAGCCGCCTTTCGCACGGCGTCGGACTACTGGGCGAACCGCGCGCGTCAGGGCAGTTAGACTCAACTGGGCGCCAGAGGTGCTGATATGGATCGTCTTCTATCCGAACGCGCTCGGCCTTATTTCGAAAAGGCACAAAAGCTCGCGCCGATAATTCGCGAGCATGCCGATCGCGCCGAACGCGATGCGCAGATGCCGCGCGAGGTCATCGATGCGTTCCACGACGCCGGGCTGTTGCGGATTCACGTTCCGCGCAACATGGGCGGCGGCGAACTGACGATTCCCGATTCGCTACGGCTGTGCGAGGAAGTTGCGCGCATCGACGGGTCGGCCGGATGGAATCTCGCGATTTGCGCGGGCGGCCCGATGTTTGGCTACAACCTTTCGCGCGCGGCATTCGAAAAGATCTACGGCGATCCTCTCGGCGTCAGCGCCGGATCGCTCAATCCCGCCACCACCCGGGTGGTGCCGGCCGATGGCGGATGGCGTTTCAGCGGGAAGGCTACCTACGCGAGCGCCTCGGGTCATGCGACCTACCTGATGGCGGCGGGGATGGTCCTGCGCGACGGTGCTCCGGAAATGGTCGATGGGTTCCCGATGATGCGTGCGGGCCTGTTTCCGATCAAGCACGCCAAAATTCTCAATACCTGGTCGACCGCCGGGATGCGCGGCACCGGCAGCAACGATTGCGAGTTCGATAACGTTTTTGTTCCCGATGAATTCACCTTCGACTGGCTGAACGCGAAGTCGCCATGGCAGCGCGGTCCATTCAAGAATATTCCGCTGCAACTGCAATTTGTCGGCGGCCTGGTATCGGTGGTGCTCGGCACCGCGCGCCATGCCCTCGATTCGCTCAACGAGATCGCGCAAGCCAAAGTGCCGGCTGCTACTCGGGCCACGCTGCGCGAGCGTCCCCTCGCGCAGATCCAGTACGCGCAGGCGGAAGGCCTGCTGCACGCGGCGCGTGCCTACTTCTACGGTTGCAACGATGAGATCTGGCGGAAGGGCGAGGCGGGCGAGAGCTTCAGCATCCAGGATCGCGCGCATGCGCGGCTCGCCGTAGTAACGGCGGCGAAGCTGGCGGTGCAGGCGGTCGATCTGGTCGCGGATGCGGCCGGGATGAACTCCGCGCAGACCTCCTGTCCTATCGAGCGATGCTGGCGTGACGTGCATACCGCAACGCAACACGTGTTGATGAACACTTCCCGCTTCGAAGTAGTTGGACGAGTGCTGTTCGGGTTGGACCCAGGCTCCCCGGTTATCTAAAAGCATCTAGTGTACAAAAGGCCCGAGATGTACAATTGGGCAAGAGTTCAACTCGGGAGTTCACAATCATGCGGACGACGCGAAAATCCACAAATGAGGCGGTCACTACAGCCGCCGCACGCAAGAACTTCTCCGATCTGATCAATCGTGTTGCCTACGGAAAAGACCGCGTCGTTCTGACTCGCCGCAACAAACCACTGGCGGCAGTAGTACCGTTCGAAGATATCGCGCTTATGGAAGAGATTGAGGACCGCGAAGATTTGAAGGCCGCCCGTACGGCAATCCGTGAGGCCAAACGCAAGGGAACTATACCTTGGACGCGGATAAAGAAGGAGCTAGGTCTCACCTGACGTCAGGATGGCCTATGCGGTCGAGTTCTCGCCGGGTGCAGCGCGCGAGTTCAGCAAGCTCGCGCGAGAGATCCAGCGCAGACTGCGCCCGCGCATCGACGCGCTAGCTGACTACCCACGACCTGCGGGTGCAAAGAAGCTCAAAGCAAGCGAAGACCTGTGGCGCATTCGAGTCGGTGATTATCGAATAATTTACGAGATCCGGAACCGAATTCTGGTAGTCTTAGTGGTTCGAGTAGCCCATCGTCGCGACGTCTACAGATGACTCCTACCGCGGTGGTTCGAGCACTGTCATCACCGTGCCTATCGTTGCGTCGCCGTCCAGGAACGCGAGCCATCGTCCCCTCAGCGACCAGCTCATCGTGACGATGCCCTGAGCCGGACCTTCGGCTAACAGGAACGCACTGTCGTAGTGCACCGAGTACGTGACGATTTTTCGCCACGGCACTGGCTTGCTCGGCGCGTAGATTTGCATCGCGGCTTCGTCGGCGCCCTTCGAATACGCCATCGTGCTCTGCGCGAGCATTTCCGGCCATGTGTCGAAGCCCAGCGATTTCACATTAATCTCGGTCAGGTCAGCGTGCGCTACCGCGACCTGCGCGGTAACTGGTTCTCGCGGACGCTCGATCGCCTGCTTGAACGAGAGTCCTCGATTACCCAGCGTGACAGTATCGCTACTGTTGGCGAACGCCGCCGCACCGGTCGATACGCCCATCAGATGTTCGGCGCCGGTCGCAATGTTGTACTTGAATACTCCGATCGTGTGGCCCGTTGGGTCGGGGCCGACGTAAAGAAATGAGCCTTCGTCGTTCTTGTCCCAATCGAGCACGTGGATCGGCTTGCGTACGTGAAACCTGGTGCAGGTGGAGGCGCGCCGGTCGATTATGACGGGCGGAGCGCTCGCGTCGCCCTGGCCGACCGCATAGACGCCGTGCGCGCTCCAACTGAGCGTCGACATCGGGCACGACAACTTCAGTGGCGCGACCGAGCCAGCGCCGGTGATGACGATCAACTGCAATCCGTCAGCGCGAGTGGGCGGCGGCTGGGCGTCTGCCTGGTCCGGATCGGACTTCGGAACTTCCTGGCTGACGCCGGATTCGTCCGGCGGCTCCGGATGCTGCCTCAGCGCGAGCGCGATCGTCGCGTCGTTCAGCCAGCTCATCGAAATTGAATCGAACCGGCCATTGAAGTTCGCGATCACGTTGCCGGGCCCGGTCGCGATCAGGTCGCGGATAATCACGTCGACTCGATCGCCGCCCGGCGCGACCATCGCGGTCGCGAGGGTCAGCCCGTTGGGACTCACACCCACGTCGGCGATCGTTCCCTCCTCGGCGGCGCCCGGCCCCGTCTCCGCTGCGAGTATCCTGCCAGTCCGCCACGCGGCGCCTCCGAGGCCGTACATAATCGTGTGGCCCCGTTGGGTTCCAACCACACCAATCTCCTCGCCGTTTTGCATCCACATCGGTGGACGCGACGGAATCGGCGAGAACCCCTGCGGCAGCGCAACATTGGTCAGGACCTTGATGCCGTTGGTGACCGCAAGCGTCGTCGAGCGGGCAACAAATGGCGGCGGCCCGGGTTTGGCGGGCTCACCTGTCGAACATGACGCAAAGCTCACGACGGTGAAGGCGAGAATCAGGATGAGGACAGACCTGGGCATCGGAAAGCGGTAGTCTATTTGGACCGACCAAAAAAGGCGACCAATTTACACAATGAAGAACCCGATCACCGAAAGACTGTGGATAAGTCGCGAGGTCCGACTCGCGATTGTTGTTCTGATTTTATATGTCGTCGGCGCGATTGGCCTGGCGTTCGGCCATTGGGGTGTGGGAATCACCGCCATCGGAATCGGCTTGGCGCTAGTGGCGGCCTTCTATTTCGCGATCGTCAGGCCTGCGCAAATCCCGCATGACGCGGTGCTGGTGGTTCGGCTGTCGGGGCCGATCGAAGAGGATGTGACGCGCTCGCCGCTCGATCAAATCATGCGACGCGGCGCACAAAGCCTCGACCATCTGCGCTATGCGTTCGAGTCGGCGGCTATCGACAACGAGGTTCGCGCGATCGTCGTCGAGATCGCGAGCTTCGGCGCCGGGCTCGCCACCGCGCATGAAATCCATCGCCTGATGCGCGCTGCGCAGGCGGGCGGTAAGCGGGTGATCGCGCTGCTGCGAGGCGATGACGCCGGACTGCGCGAATACCTGGTCGCGGCAGGAGCGGGCGAGATTGTCGCCAATCCGGACACGATGCTCACGATGCTTGGCGTGGCGACCGGCGGCGTTTTTCTGAAGAACGCGCTCGACAAGCTGAAGATCCAGGCGCAGACCCTGCAATGGAAGGAATACAAGGGCGCGGCCGAGACACTCAACCGCGATACGATGTCGCCAGCGGTGCGCGAGAGCATGGAGGCGATCGTCGCGGACTGGGAGAAAATCCTGGTCGAATCGATCGCGTCGGCTCGCAAACTCTCTCCTGAAAAAGCGCGAGAGCTGATCGCGGCGGGATTCGTCAGCGCAAAGTTCGCGGTCGAAAATAAATTGATCGATCGCGAAGGATACATCGAAGACATCCGCGCTGAATTCGATCCGCAGGGGAAGCGCAAAGTGTTCATCAGCCTGGCGCGATACCGGCGTCATGCAATCTTCACCCGCGAGCGCGGGCGCCGCGCGCGAATCGCGCTCGTACACGCCAGCGGCCCGGTCGTCTCAGGAGAGGCGCCCGCGACCGGCGAGTTCATCAGCGGCGTCGCGACCGCGGCGCAACTCGATCGCGCATCGCGCGACGAACGAGTCAGCGCAATCGTGTTCCGCGTGAATTCACCGGGCGGCTCCGCGGTCGGATCCGATCTGGTGTGGCGCGCCGTCCGCGAGGCACAGGGGCGCGGCAAGCCTGTCGTCGTCTCGATGGGCGACGTGGCGGGCTCGGGCGGCTACTACGTCGCTGCGGGCGCCGATGCGATCGTCGCGGAGCCAGCCACCATCACCGGTTCCATCGGGGTCGTGTACGCGAAGTTCAATCTCGGCAATCTGATGAACGAGCTGGGCGTCCATTTCGATTTCGTGAAGAGCGCGCCCATCAGCGATGCGATGTCGATGGCGCGCGCGATGACCGATGCGGAGCTCGCGCAGCTCAACGAAACCGTCGGCCATCTCTACGCTGCGTTCACCGCGAAGGTCGCAGAAGGCCGGCACCTGAGCCCCGAGCAGGCGGAAGCTGTCGCGAAGGGGCGCATCTGGAGCGGCCTCGCGGCCAAGGAACGCGGCCTGGTCGACGAAATCGGCGGACTGTCGACGGCGATCGCAATCGCGCGAGACCGCGCGCACATCGCCAAGGATCGCCGCCATCAGCTCGTGACCTATCGCGCGGAGCGTCGATGGCTGGATTTTCGCGGCAGCAGCGCCGATGTCTCGACGCCGTGGACGATTCGCGCAGCCGCTAGCGCGCTTGGCATCCCAAGCCGATGGGCGCCCGCGATGCTCGAGCTGCTCATCCGCGGCGGCGTGATGCTGCTGTGTCCGTTTATCGAGCTGTAGCGCCGCGATTAGAGCGGGGAGCGCTGCAGCTCTTCGCGGATCGAGTACATCTTCTGGCGCGCTTCGCTGATGTAGGCGTCGAGATTGCGGCGATGATTTGCGAACAGTCCGTCGGGCGATCCGTTCATCACGATTAGCGGCTTCATGACGGCGGCCTTGCCGAGCGCGTCTATCGAATCCTCGAACAGCGTCTTCAGCACCGGGTCGTCCTTGATCTGGCCGGCGTACTCGCGTTCGAGCGCGATCATCATGTGATACATCACGTGCGCGTAGCCCTGCGAATGATAGAAATAGTGGTCGCAGTCCCAGCTATGAACCGGGCTGCCGTCGTCCTTGGTCGTGCGGTACAGGTTCGCATGCGCGTCGCCGAGCAAGTCGGTCCACGTCTGAATCAGTCGAATCAGCTCGACGGCTCGCGTATTCAGCTCGCGCGAATCCGGCGGCGTAGTGTGCAGCCCCGCGACGTACATCCGCAGATGCTTCACGCCGTCGTCGTATTTGCTTTCAGCTGACGGCAGGATCCACTTCTCGGCGTCGTTGCGGAAGTCGGTGTCGGCGATCACCAGGTTCGGATCATACTGATTCGACGAAACCTTGGTCAGGTGATCCTTGAAGATGCGGGTGGTCTCGCGGACCGCCATGATGATGCCGAGCTGGCGATCGGAGTTATTGTCGGCCCCGACTTTCGGACCCCACAGAAAGAAATCGTTGGGACGCCATCCGAAGCCGGTGTGCAGCTCATGGTCCATGATCGCGGCGAGCGTCGAGGCGTAGATCTCGCCGGGCACTATCGGCTTGTCGGGAGGGAAGACCGCGTTGATATCGTAACCCAGTTGATCGTGATGCTTCAGGCCGAAATGAATCGCGAGGTTGCCGCCGATCCAGATTAGCAGAAGGGCCGCGGCCCCAATTAGAAGTCGGTTCCGGTTCATCGCAAAGGAGCAGGTATCAAGCGGCGATTCTGCCGGACGCGACTATAACACGATCGCTACGAAGCCGCGCGCAGTGGAAGTACTGCGGCGCTGGCGCTCTCGAGCTCGATCCGGTTGGTGCCCAATTGCTTGAGCAATGGAAACACTGCTCGGGTCAGGAACGCGCGCGGAGTGATTCCCCCGCCGCCGATACGAAGGTGCTCATGATAGTTCGGAATCAAGCCGTCGCCAGGCATCTTGAAGTTCGCGATCACGTACGCGAGATCCGACAGCGTGCCGACGCGGTCTTCAGCCATATCGATCTCGATCATCGCGCGGTAGAAGCCCGCGTGCGCGGCCTCGTCGCGGCTCACTAAAAAGAAAATCGCCTCGAGTGTCGGATCCTTCTCGACCTCGGCGCGATCCTTCTGCGCGCGGTAGGCGAGATAGGTGACAGATTCCTGCAACGCTCCGTAGCAGCTCATCTGGCGGCGCGTTGCAAACGGAGCTTTCCATCTCCGCGAGAATACGTCGGACTCGAGCTTGTCGAATTGCTCCTGCGTGCGCAGCCCGGAGCGAATCAGATACTCGCGAAACACCAGGCCGTGGCGCGATTCCTCGTAGCTCCATGCGCTCTGAAACCACGCGAGTCCGAACACGCCGCGTAACAACTCGTTACCGACGTCAGTGTAATCCGGCAGGAACATCTCCTCGGCACAATACGTCTCGATGCGAATCGCGCGTTCCTCCGAGTTGATCGCAAGAGGCGAGAGCTTGTCCCACGGCACATCTTCGAAGAGATTCCAGCGGCGCTTTCGCTCCGCAACTTCGAAGAATTCCATGTACGCGCGGTAGAATTTATCTTTTGCAGTCATTCAGGCGTGCAGTCTCTGGCGAGTTCAGCGCACAGAGTAACACGCCCGTCGGTCGAAGCCTAATTAAAAATGTTCTTTGTGCTACAAATCGAAAAAAAATCGCTCAGAAAATACTTAATAAACGTTTAGTTAACGATGCGCTCCTGGCGACGTCGGACGGCGCGAGCAATGCGATCGTGGCGACTGGTTTGCCGCCTTCTGTCACGTTGGCGGTTCCTATCTGCTGTCCCGCTTTCAGCGGCGCTGCGATCGACGGCGGCAGATTGTAATCGACTTTGATCGCGTTTTTCTCGTCGCCGCGCTTCACGAAGACTCCAGCGTCGCGGCCCCAAATCGGCTTGATACTGTTGGTATCGGCGTCCGTCACCGGAACGGATTGCGAGATTGGTGCTCCCTTCTTTGCGATCGGATGCATCTCGTAGTTGAGAAATCCCTGCGACAGCATCTCGGATGCTTCCTTGAAATTCGTGAGCTTGTGCTGACTCCCGAGCACGACTGCGATCAGTCTCAAATCATTGCGTTTTGCAGTGGCGACCACGTTGAACCCGGCCTTGTCGTAGAAGCCGGTCTTGAGTCCGTCGCATCCCGGATAGGTGCGCACCATGTGATTGGTGTTGCGCAGGATGAAAGTCCCCGCGCGAAACGGCGCGGTGTCGATCGATGCCCATCGAATTACGTCGGGATATTTCAGCAGCTCGCGCGCGAGAATCGCCTGGTCGTAGGCGCTCGCGACGTCGGGCGGTTCGCCCTTAGCTGGCGGCAGACCGTTGGCCGAGTAGTAGTGCGAGTCCTTCATCCCAAGCGCGGCCGCCTGTTGGTTCATCATCACCACGAACGATTCGGTCGAGCCCGCGATATACTCCGCGACCGCCACCGACGCATCGTTGGCCGAATGCACGACGACGGCTTTCATCATGTCGTCGAGCGAGAACGTCTCGTTCTCCTTGAGATAGACCTGCGAACCGCCCATCTCGGCCGCCTTGCGCGAGGTGGTGATGTTGTCGGTCAGCTTCAGCGATCCGTCGTGTATTTTCTCGGCGACGATCAGCATCAGCATCATCTTGGCCAGCGACGCGGTCGGCCACGGCGCATGACTGTTCGACTCGAAGATGACGGTGCCGGTGACCGGTTCGAGCACGCACGCCTCGGAGTAGGCGCCTAGCGCAGTGCTCGAGGTGCTGGCGCCGCTCTCCTCATCAGGGGCTTCAGCCTGGGCGGCAGCATGATGGCGCCGCGCGGCGAGAGCGGTGTGCGTCGACGTCAACGCGGCGAGCGCGACGGTCAAAGCGACAAATCCAAATTTTCGGCTGGCGGAAATTCCGGCGACGGATTCGCCGGACCGTGAAAAAATTTTCATCGCGTACCCCTCCCCAACACATCGAAACAACGGATGGATATTACCCAACAACTCGCTTCGCGGCGAGCGCTGACGCCATACGCGGCGTTAATTTTGGTTAAAAAATCTAGAAGCGATCGGCAGTCCAGAACACGGATCGCGAATCGGCAAAGATTTCGAGGGCGTGCGCCGAGGCGGCTTCCGGCGTCATCCCGAACCGGCGCGCGAGCTTGTCCGGCGCCAGAACTCGCCACATGTAGTTGTTGTCGATGTGGTGCGCGACGGGGCAGCCCGCGTCGCCCAGCGCCTTTTCCAGCGCGGGATCGTGCGCAGTATGCGTCACGAGCACACTCGGCTCGTCCGGCTTCGATGCGCCGTGGAGCAGGGCAGCCCGCCGATGGTCGCCGGTTCGTCGAACAGTGACGGGCAGGCCAGCCGCCGACTGGCCGAGGTATTTGAACGTCGCGAGCATCGCCTCAATTCCGATGCCGTCGGGAACGTAGCCGTACTCCATCACCATCGAGACGCCGTGAAAGCGCGTGACCCGCGCGTACGCCGCGATTCGCGAGCCCTCGCGGCACACATACGAAATATTCCTCGGAGCCCTCTCCCGGATGCAGCGGCTGATTGCCCGCGAATTTGAGATTCGCGCGCCACGCGGAGTCGTCGCGAACCGCGGTGACATTGAAGCGGCCACTGTATGCCCGATGAATCGCGGCAACCTCGGCGAGGTCGCGCTCAGTTTCGAATGAATCGATGACGAAACGATCGGGCACATTGAGCCCTGCGGCGGCCGCCAGGATGCTGAATTTGCGATCGAGCTCGCGCCATCCGAACTGGTTGTAGAAGGTGAGCCGTTCCGCAAACAGCAGCGACACTTCGAAGCCCTCGCGAATCATGGTGTCGACACTGAGGCGCATCAGCGCCATCGCAACGCCCTTGTGCCGATACTCCTTGAGCGTGAAAACGGAGCCGATACCGCCCATCGGCACCGATTGCCCGTCGAGATTCACGGCGCGATCGAAAATTTGAACCGTCGAAACCAGCCGCCCGCCATCGCGCGCAACCAGACAAAGCGCATCGCGAAAGGTGGGATCGTTTTGGTTGTAACGCGCGAAAAACTCGCCGCGATCGTCGTACCAGTGCCCAAGCAGCTCGAGCACCTCGTCCCGCTCGCTATGATGCGCCGATCGAACTTCCATAATTTGGTTTGTAACTTAGTTCAGCGAGCGCTGCTATAAGGGCCGATGGCTATCCCGCCCGGACCGGACAGTTTCGTATGGTCTCCGGCGATAACCGCGCGGGGTGCCACATCGCCATTGCTGCCAGCTGCGAAGACAACGATTTTGTTGATCTCATTGTACCGCCCGCCCTGAAGCGTGACGTAAATGTTTTTGCTGGAATCCACCGCTATCCCCGCAATTGAACAGGAGTCATCCATGAGGCCTGTCTTCGGACCGCTGATTCTAGCCGCGGGAATTGGGCCGTCTGGGTCAGCGGCCGATAGCAGTCTACCGTTTAGATCTACTTTGAAGACGGTGATGCTGTTGCCAGCGCCTCGGTTACGTCGGTTACGTCCTTCGCCGTTCGCTACGTAGAGGTTGTCGTCCGAGTCCAACGCGATAGCATTGGGAGCATACAGCTCAGTATGAAGACCTTTTATAGTGGCGACGGGCTTCACGTTACGCTTGCTGCCGGGTGGAAAAATCACAACTCTGCCCATATCCAGTGTGAAGGCTTCTGCCACAAAGAGTCTTCCCTTCGAATCGATCGCTAAGCCATATGGGTTTTGAATTTCAGTGTCATGGCCGCCGATCGTGACGCTAGGTCTTACGTTGCCGTTGCTGCCGGGAGGATAGACCAGAATACCGGGAGGGATGTTGGGAGGGATGTTGCCGACCCCGATTCCCTCGATCGCTACATAAATGTTTCCCGCCGAGTCCACGGCGATATCATTGACCGAACGGAGACCCGTATTGGCGCCAGCGATGCGGGCTATGGGCGTAACGTTGCCCGTGCTGCCAGGTGCGAAAACCTCCACCGTGCCCGTGTATTCGGCTCCTCCCTCCCCATTCAGGACATAGATTTTCCCACTCGAATCGACCCTGATGCTCTTCGCCCAGTCGAGTCCCGTGGCAGCCCCTTTGATCGTTGCGCTGGGCCTCAAATCGCCGTCCGCGTTCAAGGGGTAGACATTTACGGAGTTGCGAAGGCCCATGCTGACGAAAATTGCTTCGGGAGCGCTGAATTGATCGCTTCGATCCGATACCAATTGGCTGCTGCACGAAAACAATAGGAGCGTCAAAACTGCAGGCGCCGCGATCGAACGCGATCTTTTCAATTTCCTTAGGTGTCTCAGATTTTGTGACCGACTTCAGTAGGCGCTGCTATATGGGATAGCTAAGAACCAGAGGCTGAATCTTGAATCGCGCGCGGAAGGAATCGCGCGCTGTATAAGGACCCTCACCTTCATCCTCTCCCTTCCAGGGCGAGGGGATGCGGAGTCGGAGCACCTTGCTTAGGTTATCGCAAATCTAAATGAACGATAGTGGGGGTGCCGCCGCGATTTACTGTTAGGTCGATCGCTGACGCTGTCTTCACTGCCTGGATCAGGCCCATCGCCTGCATGGGGTTGGTGACGGGCTGGCCGTCGATCGAGGTCAGGAGGTCGCCGTTCTGCAGGCCGAGTTGCTCGAAGACTGAACCCGGCGCGACCTGCGAGATCGAGAAGCCGTCGGTCTTGCCGTTGACGAAATGCGGTAGCGCGCGCATCTGCGAGAAAAACTGCGCGGGATTTTCCATCGTCTGCTGAACTTCGGAGCGACTCACTGCGAATTTTCCGGGACCGAGTTTCTTCAGCTCGAGTTTGCTGCTGTTGTCGTCGCTATCGTCGTTGTCGTCGCTGTTGTCATCGGTCGTTGCGGCAGGTGCACGCTGGAGCCTTTGCAGTTTGCGCCGCATCGCAGCCGGCAGCCCTCTGAGCATCGGTCCGCGGATAGCACCCAAGCCGACAGGGGCGCCCAACTGCGACGGTGGTACTTGAGGCAGATCCGACGTCGGAATCTCGATTGCGACGCGATGCCCGCCGCGGTCGATGATCGCGCGGTTGGTCTCGACGGCGACCAGCTTGCCCGCGTCAGGGATGTCCTCTCCCACCTGGTAGAGCGATTCGTTTCCAGTCGGATCTTCGATTATCGCGTACGGCTTCGACTTGCTCAGCAGCGAGGTGCCGATCAGCTTGATAGTCAGATCGGCCTCGACCACCGGCGCCGGTCCGCTCTCCTGCGGAGTCTCGTTGAAGATGTCGCGCTTGACGATCAGGTCGTAGTAGGGCCGGGCCCGCGTCCCGTCAGGAGCTAGCCGCGCGGAGGGAGCCGTCGTCACGTCGGGTTCGTTCGAAACGCTGCGCACGATAACGTCGCGCACGCACATCGCCGAAACGATCGCCAGCATCGCGATCAAAACGAAATTCAGAATCGTGACGTGAATCTGTGAAAATCTCAGTTGCATTTACAGGATCGGCTCAGCCCCGTACGCGCATCCCTTCACTAGACGGCCAACGTCGTAATTCCATTCACCCTTCCATCGGCTGATCACAAGACTCGCCTGGCAGTGGCCGCTGCGCACCAGGTCCATCAGGCGAAGCAGGTAGATGCTCTCATCCTGGCCGCTTTTGTTCAACGCCCGCTGGCGCTCCAGCCCGCTGGCCGCTATTTGCATCAGCTCGTAGCCGAGCTCCTGAAGTTTAATTTTTCCCGCGCGGGCGTCAAGCCCGAGCTTATGCGCGGCGTCGGTGATTTCGAACCGCTCACGATAGCTCCAGCGCTTGACCAGGTCCCATGCCCCCGCGATGCAATCGTCGTCGTACAGAATCCCCTTGAGCAGCGCGGGCAGCGCGAGCATGGTCTGAGGCGGCTGGCTGTCGGCGGTGCGGATCTCGACGTACCGCTTGAGGCGGACCTCGGTGAAAATCGTAGTCAGATGATTGGTCCAGTCGTCGATGGTAGCGCGCTCGCGTCCGTAACCGCGTTCGAGATATTGGCGGAACGTCAGGCCGGGCGGTTGCGTGAGATCGATATACTCATGGTTGCGAATCAGGAAGTACATCGGCACGTCGAGCGCGAACTCGGCGTAATCCTCGAAGGAACAATCGGGGCGGAAGACGAACTCCGGAACCCCGCTTCGTTCGTTGTCAGTGTCGGTCCAGATGTGGCCGCGGAAGCTGTGATAGCCGTTCAGGCCGCCGTCGCTCAGGGGAGAGTTCGCGAAAATCGCGTACAGCAGGGGCACGATACCCATGCTGACGCGCAGCTTGCGCATCGCGTCCGCCTCGTCGATGTAGTCGAGGTTGGCCTGCACGCCTGCAGTCTGTTTCATCATGCGCTGGCCGAGTTTTCCCTTGCGCGCCATGTACGGGTACATGATGTGGTAACGGGCTTTCGGCAGCAGCTCGATCTGATCGATGCGGCTGACAGGTTGCATGGCGAGGCCGAGCACGGTCGCGCCGATTTTGCCGGTCTCCTCGATCAGTTGCTCTACGTGCCTCGAGAACTCGTCGTAGGCACAGTGGATGCTCTCGCACTGCTCTCCGGACAGCTCGACCTGGCCGCCGGGCTCGAGCGTGATTGCGTCGCGCTCGCCCTTGAGCGCGAGGATATGCCCGTGCTCGTCTTCGGGCTCGAAGCCGTAGTCGGCGGCCATCCGGCGCAGGAGATCCTCGACGCCGCCGGCGCCGGAGTAGGGGATAGCGGTACCGTCGGACGTGCGGACAAGAACCTTTTCGTACTCGGAGCCGACGCGCCATTGCGCACGAGGCTTGCCGCCTTCCTCGAAGTAGCGAATCAGGTCCTCCTTCTTTTCTAGCAAATCACTCATCAATCAAACCAATCGAGACTCCCTGAAAAAGAGGTGGGGCAAGCGCGCTTATAATGGCCTCAGCCAAGATACGAGGCAAGCAAATCTGGCAATAGACCCCAGCACCATCGACTCAATTGTACTCTGCTCCAATTTCCCAATCCGCCGCACATTCGGAACCACCGGAAAAATTACATATAGTGATGCGTCGAGTAACCGATGGAAGTTGAAGACCTCTCCGCACGCGACGAGAGTGCGAGCCTGCCCGACCCGCCGAGCGCCGGTGGCTCCGCGATGCAATGGGAAGTCCTTGCGTACTTCGCGATTCTCAACATCGCAGTCGGATTGGGCTCGCCGCTGGGTATCGCCGCGATCCCGATCAACTATTTTCTGAAAGATCGGCTTCATCTCTCGCCCCTGCGGCTCGCGCTCTTCCTCGCAATCGCCTCGATTCCCGTATGCGCCGGATTTCTGTTCGGCTTCATCCGCGATCGATGGCGCAGCGCAAGCTGGGGCGATCGCCAATATCTGTTCGCATGCGCGGCAGTCGCGGCGGGTGGGTACCTGTGGTTGGCCACATCGACCATCGACTATTTCAAATTGCTCGCGCTCGTGTTCGTCGTCGTCATCGCGTACGTGATGATCTTCTCATCGGCGCAGGCCCTGATGACGGGAGTGGCACAGGCGTATGGGATGACCGGACGGCTGAGCGTCGTCTTCGGATTCGGCTACTTCACGCCTGCGGTGATATCGGCGCTGGCGGGAGGATGGCTGGTCGCGCATGCATCCGTGAGCGGCACCTTTCTGATAGCGGGCGGCGTGACAATCGTGATCGCGATGCAGGCATTCTGGCGACTCAAGGCTGCGAGCGAATTCGAGAGCGACCTCGGCCCCCATGAAAAAGGCTTCGCTGCGATCAAGCGCCTGCTTCGCCATCGACCGCTATGGCCGGCGGCCGCAATCTACTTCCTGTGGAACTTCGGCCCTGGATGGGGCACGCCGATGTTCTATCACCTGACCGAGCACGTCGGGATCTCGAGCGAACTGTTCGGCACCTTCACCGCGCTGCAGTCGTTGTTCTTCCTGCCGACGACGTTGTTGTACGGCTTCTTGTGCACGCGCGAGCCGCTCTCGCGACTGCTGTGGTGGGGGACGATCGTCGCGATCCTTCAAGGACCGATCATGTTCCTCGCGACGGGACCCGCGAGCACGATCACGGTCGCAATCCTCTACGGCCTATTCGGCGGCTTCGCCACCGCGGCGTATATCGATCTCATCATGCGTTCATGCCCCAAGGGCCTGGAAGGGACCGCGATGATGATGGCAAACACCTCGATGTTCGCCCTCGCCGGCAACGCCGGCAACCTGCTGGGAAGCTGGATCTATTCCAAAGGCGGCTTCGCCTCGGCTGTGATAATCACGACGTTGGCAACCGCGCTGATCGTCCCGCTGCTCCGAGCAGTCCCGCCTCACCTCACAGCAACCCGCGACGGCGAACCAATCGACCCCGCCGCATAGCATTCCCAGCCTCTCCATATCAGAGCGACCTTGCGAAACCTCGCTCGGATTTCTTCCCCTCTCCCTGTGAGGGAGAGGATCGAAGGTGAGGGTCCTTATACAGCGCGCTCTTTTGCGCGCGATTTACGATTCTGCTTCTTCTCGGAATCCAGCTCTGCGTGATGTTGTACCAAGGTACAATATCGCTCCCTCCTGAAGATGCGCGAATCTGCAAATGACTCGCTGAATGAAAATATCAGTGCTGTAGGAGGAATTTCGAATGCTCACTTTGAACAACAAGCGTTTTGCGATCGCGTTCCTGATCGCCATGATCATCGGCTCGCTATTCGTGCGCGCCGCATCGGCCGGAGACAAACCCAATATCCTGGTGATCATGGGCGACGACATCGGCTATTGGAACATCAGCGCCTACAACCGCGGCATGATGGGTTACCGCACGCCCAACATCGATCGCATTGCAAACGAGGGCGCGATTCTCACCGACTACTACGGCCAGCAATCCTGCACCGCTGGCCGAGCGGCGTTCATCACCGGCCAAAGCCCGATCCGCACCGGTCTTCTGAAGGTGGGACTGCCGGGCGCGAAGGAGGGTCTGTCGGACAAAGATCCGACTCTCGCCGAGCTGCTCAAGCCGCTCGGATATGCGACCGGACAATTCGGCAAGAACCATCTGGGCGACCGCAACGAATTTCTGCCGACCGTCCACGGCTTCGACGAATTCTTCGGCAACCTCTACCATCTCAATGCCGAAGACGAGCCGGAGCATCCCGACTATCCCAAGAATACCGAATTCAGATTGCGCTTCGGTCCGCGCGGCGTATTGAAATGCACTGCGACGGATACTGAGACTCCGGGTGAGGATCCGCGCTTCGGCAAATGGGGCAAGCAGAGTTGTACCGACACCGGTCCGCTGACGATGAAGCGGATGGAAACCGTGGACCAGGAATTCCTGGACGCGACCCTCGATTTCATCGATCGCGCGAACAATCAGAAGAAGCCGTTCTTCGCATGGTTCAATTCAAGCCGCATGCACATTTGGACTCGCCTCAAACCCGAGGCTCAAGGTAAGACCGGCCTCGGTATCTATCCCGACGGGATGGTTGAGCATGACGGTCAGGTGGGTCAGCTTCTGAAGAAGCTCGACGATCTGGGAATCGCGAACAATACAATCGTCATCTACACGACCGACAACGGCGCCGAGACCTTCACCTGGCCCGATGGCGGCACCACACCGTTTCGCGGCGAGAAGAATACCAACTGGGAGGGTAGCTATCGCGTTCCAGCGATCGTGCGATGGCCCGGGCTGGTCAAACCTCACTACTGAAGTGAATGACATCGTATCGGCTGAGGACTGGGTGCAGACTCTCGATGGCTGCGGCCGGCGAATCCGACATCCAGGACAAGCTTATTGCGGGTATGAGCATAGGTGACAAGACCTACAAGGTGCACCTGGACGGCTATGATCAACGCGACACCCTGGCAGGCAATGCTAATGACAAGCGCCACGAGTTCTTTTACTGGACTGACGACGGCGACTTAGCGGGGCTTCGCTACGATCAGTACAAGGCCGTATTCATGGAGCAGAATGCGCACGGCCTCGAGGTCTGGATGCAGCCGCTAACTCCCTTGCGCGCGCCGAAGCTGTTCAACCTGCGATCCGATCCATTCGAACGTTCGGAAGAAGAGGCCGGTGACTACGACAAATGGTTCATCGAGCACCTGTTCGTCATGCTCCCCGCGCAGGCAATCGTCGGCCGCTATCTCCAGACCTTCCAGCAGTTCCCTCCACGTCAAAAGCCAGGCAGCTTCAACGTCGGCGACGCATTGCGAATGATGGCCAAGCCCCAGAGCAGCGATTAGCGCACCGCGATCAGGCCGCGCGAGACCGTAATAGGGAAGTGGAGGCGCAACTTTGAAACTCCCATATAATGCGGATGATTACTCTGATAGGACTCCTTGGCCTCCTGCTCCCCGTCCATGTCCCACCCAGACCTACCGAAACTTCACGATGGCACGGAATCGGCCCCGCTGCCGCGCAAAGCGCTTGCGGCGGAAGGCCGCGGTGATCGGAGCGATATGGTACCAAGGTGCAATATCGCTCCCGCTGAAAATCAACGAATCTCCAATCAACTGGCAAGTCAGGATGCCAACAATGGAGGATCTTGTTTTATGCTCAATTGGAGTCGAAGGCGTTTCGCGATTGCGTTGTTGCTCGGCTCAATCATAAGGCTTGTCATGCGGGCGCGCGGCATGGGCCGCTGACAAACCGAACATTTTGTTCATTATGGGCGACGACATCGGTTGGATGCAGCCGAGCATTTATCATCGCGGGTTGATGGTAGGAGAAACTCCCAACATCGACCGCATCGGCAAAGAGGGTGGGATCTTCATGACCTACTACGCCGAGCAGAGCTGCACTGCCGGGCGGAACTCCTTCTTCACAGGAATGCATCCGCTGCGTACCGGCATGATCCCACCGCAATTGCCTGGCAGCCCGAGCTATTTGCGGCCCGGTACGCCAGCGCTCGCCAAGTTTTTGCACGATCTCGGATATACCACCGGCGAGTTTGGCAAGAACCATTTGGGAGACCACACGCAGGCGCTGCCGACGGCGCACGGCTTCCAAGAATTTTGGGGCTATCTCTACCACCTCGATGCGATGCAGGGAGTCAGCTTCCCCGACATCAACAAGACCCCGACCCAGCAGGGCATCGCGCCGCCATGCAAGAACACGCCAATTCCCGGACTGCCTGAGGTCCCCGGCGCGGTGGACCCAAGAACCACAACCTGCCTGACACCCCCGCGGCCCGTCCTGTGGTGTCATTCATCAGATGGGACGGAGGCAAATCAGTCGTGCAAGGATCAGGGCCCGCTGACGTTGGAGCGGTCAAAGACGGTGGACGAGGAGATCTCCGCCAAGGTGGTCGATTTTCTCGACCGCAATGACCCCAAAACAACCAACAAGCCGTTCTTCGTCTGGTACAACCCCGCGCGCATGCACATTACGACAATGCTGTCGCCGAAGTACATGGCAATGGTGGGTGAGCCAGGCGGCAAAGACTGGGGCGTCAACGAAGCTGGCATGAAGCAGATGGACGACAACATCGGCGTTGTACTCAAGAAGCTGGAAGACATGGGCCAACTGGATAACACCATTGTCGTCTTCTCCACCGACAACGGCGCCGAGAACATAACCTATCCCGACGGTGGCATCACCCCGTTCCGGGGTGGAAAACTTACGACCTGGGAAGGCGGCATGCGCGCTCCATGTGTTATCCGCTGGCCGGGACACATCAAGCCGGACACGGTCTTTGACCAAATCTTCGCGTCCTTGGACTGGGTGCCGACCTTTGTGGACATCGCTGGCGGCCCCAAGGGAGACGGGCTGAAGAAACAGATCGAGGGCGGTGATTACCCGGGTATAGTCAAGACGACGCTCGATGGTGTCGACCAGCGCGCCTATCTCGAAGGTACGTCAGACAAGTCGGCGCGCGATACCTTCTTCTACTATACCGGCCCCCAACCTTCGGCGGTACGCTACAAGAATTGGAAGTTCTATTACACTATGGTTCCCACAGCCAATCCCGCCAGTGCGTTGATTGGACCGGTGACTTATCACTGGAGCTTGGTTGACAACATCAAGCGGGATCCTTTCGAAATGGCAACAGGGGAGACGCAGGGAACCATGTTCGGCCTAGGCGGTGCGCTTGCTGGTCCAGTTACTGCTTATGTCTACGACTGGAACGTACTGCCCATAGGCCAGCAGTTGTGGCTTAAGGAGCTTGAGACCTACGTCAAGTTCCCTCCGCTGCAGGACCCCGCGTCGTACAACCTGAGTCAAGTCATGGAGCAGGTCAGGCAGACCCGGGCGGTCAGTGCAGCCGGCGACTAGCGCGTGAACGGGCGGCCCGAAAGGGTCGCCCATCAGCACCTGAACTATCGTGTCGGGCAAGGTGCAAACGTACTGACGTACAAGCCCATGCTATTAGCAGTGCGAGGTTAGCTGGGGAGGCGCAACTTTGAAACTTCAATGCACGCGGATGATTGCCCTTATAGGTGTCCTTGGCGTCCTTGTCGTCGCGAATGCCTCCGCGCAAACGCCGCCGAACCCGCCGCCGGTCGATGAGTCAAAACTACCCGACAACCAGAAATCTGAGACCGAGGTCAACAAGGAACTCTCAAATCCAATCTCCAGCATCTGGGCGCTCCAAATTCAGGAGAACACCTTCTTCATCCATCCCGGTATCGAGGACAAGTCGAGCCGCAACTCGGTAAACGTCCAGTTCCAGCCGGTGCTGCCGCTGGCTCTTACTGACGATTGGAACTTGATCACCCGGCCGGTACTTCAGGTCGTCAACTCAGTTCCCGTGCCGACGCGGACGGGTCGTATCTATCAAGCGACCGGTTTTGGAGACACCATCCTGGCGACTCTTCTTTCGCCGAGCCCGAAACTGGCGGGACCGTGGCTCCTTGGCGCCGGTCCTACCTTCATCTTTCCCACTGGAACCACGACCAATGTCGGCCAGAAAAAGTGGCAGCTCGGGCCCGGCGGAGTTTTCGGCTACCTGGGTGAGCACTACATCGTCGGCGTATTCCCTCAGCAGTGGTTCTCGGTCGGTGGCAACGGCTCCAAACAGACCAGTCAGATGAATGTGCAATACTTCGCGTCGTACTTTCTGCCTCACGGATGGTCCGTCGGCACTTCGCCGAACGTGCTGATCAACTGGTATGCGAGCGAGGGGAACAAGGTGACCTTTCCAATCGGCCTCAACGTATCGAAAGTGCAAAAGATCGGTCCGCTCCCCGTGAAGTTCGCAGGTCCAGGGGCAATACATGCCGGTCAACCCCTCAGTCTTCGGCCAGCGGTGGAACATTCAGGTTGCGATCACCCCAGTCATCCCCAAGCTGATCAAGGGCAACATCCTCGAGTGACGAAGCTCAAAACCAGCGACTAGGAATTGTCGAGCTGAAGCCGCACTTATTCGCTCATCGCTGGTAGCCTGCTATTGCGAGAGGCGCAGTAGGACCTTTGAGGCGATCGTCTGGAACACCGCATTCAGCTGGTTCGCGCTGGGCGCGAAGACCGCCTGGCCCGAGGGCTGGTTTGCGTTGTAGGTGGGAGCAGCAGGATCGTTGGCGATATCCTGCAAGTAGGCTTGGTTAATCTTGTCGCCCAGTCCTATCGCGTAAATCGTTATATTGTTCGGGCTATTGCGCATGTTATTTGCCAGTTGTTCGGTGCGATAGGTCGCATCGTTGGCAATATTCTGTTGCGCGGTGCTTACCGGAGAGAGCGCGTTTCCTCCGGGCCCAGTGCAGGAAAGGTTGTCGCATTAGGACAACTCGTCGTATTGCCATTGGTCGGATTCATAAAAAAGAGTCCGCTACACCAGCCTGCCGCAGCTTCCAATGGTGCACAGCCGCCATAGTTCATAGGAGTGTTAGACGGTTTCGAAGCAGTGCCAGTGCAATTCAGAACGTCGTGAGTGGTAGAAGCGGTTGAAGTAGTAACGTTGGTTGGAAGTCCGTTGGTGTTGGCCCATCCGTCGGTGAAAAAGACTACGACTCTGATTATGTTTGGCGATGCAGGCTGAGTCAGTATCTGAGCAAATCCATCCTGCAAGCCGGCTTGCGCGAAAGTAGCGCCGCCGAAAGCCATGCCCTCGACTGCGCTATTTACTGCAGTCGTGAACGACGTTGTCATTGGCACATCGACTGAATCGACCGACGAGAAACTGATGTCGGCAACGTTGTCGATGCCTTCGTCGAAATAAGCTATGAAGTTGGTCACCGCGGGGGGAAGCGCCGTCGATCCGCCGTTGAGCTTCATGGAGCCGGATTTGTCCAGTACCAGCGACATAACCAGCGGGTTGCGTTGAGCGGTAGCACTAACAGTGATGCTCGTTGAATTCAGCGAGCTCCCGACTCCCGGCAGCACCGATAATGCTCGGAGAAAGTAGGTGTTAATGGTGGCGGTAGCAGATATCGTAACGCAAGTGTTACCCGATGTGCACGGTGAGCTGGTAAACCAATTCACTGTAGGTACCGGAGTAGTACCGAGGCCGGGTACTGACTGATAGTTGACGGTGAACGCATTCGTGGCGTCAGCTGCAGCAACCGACTGGCCCCGGTTGAGGTTACGCATAGCGGCCAGCGCGGCGGCGTCTACTGATTTGGAAAGGGTAGTCTTGGTTACATAGGCAAGACCCAGGTCGATCGCCAGACCGACGAATATGATCAGTAGCGGTATAAGGACCGAAAGCAACACCAGGATCTGGCCATGCTCGTTTCTGTCAATTTTTTTCTGATCCAAGAGACCGACCTCGTCCGTGGCGTTAAAAGTACGCGGCGTTGTACAACGTTGACGGCAAGCTGATGGCATTTTTCGTGATATTTCCTATCGGAGTGATAGGAGCAAACGAGTAAAATATCTCGGTAACGAAAATCGTCTGTCCGTTCTGAAGCGAGTTCTGCGCCGCGGTGGGTAAAGTGCCGGTTACGTTGGTTCCGACTCCGGTCCCTAACTTGCTGGTTTGCGAAAGCTTCCCCTGTGAAGCTTGGCCGGTAATCGTAAAAACACTGCTGTTGTTGGTGACTGAGGTGATGATTACCACCCCGTTGTTGGCCAGATCCAAACCGGATTGTCCCGAAATCACCGCTGCGGCTGCCTCGGGCAGAGTTGTGCCGCGTGATGCCAGGTTCGAACCTTGCCGGGTTAGATCGGCCATTGTCTGCAAATCGTTCAGGGCGCGACCAAAATCGATCGATCCGCACATGAGAACGAGCAGTAGGGTTACCGTAAAGGCGAGCTCGACAGCTGCCTGCCCAGGGCTGCGTGCTGTGAGCATCGCGCGGCCTGACCGATAAAACTGTTGCATGTTTCGGAAATCCCTAGTTGGTCTGGCTTGGATTAAACGGCTCATTCTTGAAACTAGTACTCGCGGTGAAGGTGTAAGCTCCCCCGCTGAAAAGCGCTTTGAGCGCAGGCGTAAATACCGGCAGGCTGGTCGTGAGAGTCAACGTAACTGTATCTCCTGGACCACCAGCTGGCGCAGAACCACCTGCGTTGCTGCAACCACCGTTAGTGCTGCAGACCACCAGGTTTGACTGAACGTTCACGCCCGGCACGCTAATCTGGTTTTGAATCTGCGTGATGATCGACTGTAAGCGGGAGAGAGTGGTCGGCGTACCATTACTCACAACGGTCGTATGATTCCCGGTGGAAGCAAATCGCCCTCCGTCATCAACGGCCTGTTGCACGTTCATTTGCGCGAAGAACATCCATGCGTAGTCCATGACCCCAAAAAGCAAGAGGAAGAACACGGACGAGACCGCGGCGAATTCGACGGCGGTGAAACCCTTGGCGAATTTTGATCTTGAGGTATCGGATTTGCGTGGCAAAATCGGACTCACCTCATCGAGTCTGCGATAGTTAAGAGTTGCCCAAGTTCTACCCCGGACATCGGGTGGCAACGCATCGACCGTGCCAATTCAAAAAGTTCGTCGCTCGACTATACTTTATGATTGAAATAAATACAAGTTGACTTCACTGCTACGACAAAGTTGACTCAGCTGCAACCAAAGTTGTCACGATTGCTAACGTCAAATGAATTTGCGCGATGTTTCTGCGGGTCACACCTATCGGTTTTCAGTCATCGAAAGATAATCAATAGTTTTACGCTTTTTGATAGGTTTCAAATAATTGTGTCAAGTCAAGCGGCGCGCAAAAGCTGCTTCAGAGAGCCTATGAATACCTATAAAAACCTACCAGAAGCACAGCCTTTTCCCGGCAATGGCCGCAATTGCTCCTTCATCATGCGCCTTGTCAGGAGACCCTTGCGTGTGAGCAACATTGGCGCGGGAGAAAATTCTGCGATGCCTCAGCTGATACTAGCCATCGACCAGGGAACCACAGGCACGACGGTTTTCGTCGTCGATGGGCGCGGGCGGATTCGCGGGCGCGCTTATGCCGAGATACGGCAGTTCTATCCTAAGCCGGGATGGGTCGAGCATGATCCCGAGGAGATCTACCGATCGGTGATCACGCTTTCGAAGAAAGCTATCGCGGCCGCGAAGGCGTCGGCATCCGCGATCGCAGCAATCGGGATTACCAATCAGCGCGAGACTTTCGTCGTGTGGGAGCGGCGCAGCGGACGGCCTGTCTATCGCGCTATCGTCTGGCAATGCCGGCGCAGTGCCGATATCTGCGACGCCTTGCGGGATCGCGAGCCCGAAGTTGCGCAGCACACGGGACTGCTCATCGATCCTTATTTCTCCGGCACCAAGCTGAAATGGCTGCTCGACAATAAACCCGGACTGCGCGAGCGCGGCGCACGCGGCGAGCTGTGCTTCGGCACGATCGAGACATGGCTCCTATACAAACTATCGCGCGGCGCAGAGTTCGTGACCGATTACACCAATGCGTCGCGCACGATGATGTTCAACCTGGCGCGCCGCGAATGGGACGACGAGATGCTCGCAATGCTCGACGTTCCGCGCGAGATGCTGCCGCGCGCGGTCAGTTCGCGTGGTCCGCTGGCCGAGACGGCGCCGGGAACGCTTGCGCCGCACGCGATTCCAGTTGCGGCAGTGATCGGCGATCAGCAATCCGCGCTGTACGGGCAGGGCGCGGTCGCGGCAGGAGACTCGAAGGCTACGTATGGCACGGGAGCGTTCCTTCTGATGAATACCGGCGACAAGATGGTGCCGTCGAAAAATCGATTGCTCACGACCTCCGCGCTCGGTCCCGCCGGTGAGCCTGCGTATGCGCTTGAGGGCTCGGTGTTTATCGCGGGCGCTGCCGTGCAATGGCTTCGCGACGGCCTCAAGCTGGTGCGCAAGGCAGAGGACACCTATGCCGAGGCGCGCGCCAGCGTTGCGAAAAATAAAGATCGCACGCAGCCCTACGTCGTGCCTGCGTTCGTCGGACTAGGCGCGCCGTATTGGGATGCGAACGCGCGCGGCGCAATCATGGGGATCACGCGCGGCACGACTCGCGCCGACATCGTGCGCGCCACGCTCGACAGTATCGCCTACCAGGTGCGCGACGTAATCGTTGCGATGGAATCCGACACCGGCAATCAAATGAACGAGCTGAGGGCCGACGGCGGCGCCACCGCGAACCGCTACCTGATGCAGTTCCAGGCGGATATCCTTGGCAAGTCGGTGCGGCGCGCGAAGGTTGCGGAGACAACCGCGATGGGCGCGGCAATGCTCGCGGGCCTCGCCATGGGAATCTGGAAGTCGCCGGATGAAATGCTCGGGCTCGTGAAAGGTGCGGACGTGTTCAAGCCGATGATGCAAAGTGCCGAGCGCGAACGATTGCTCGCCGGATGGCATGACGCGGTCTCGCACACGCTCACGCGGCGATCGAATTGAATCGAGGTATCGAAACCAATGCCTGAAAACGGAAAACCATACGTCACCGCTCTCTACCCCGAGCAGCACGACCAGGCCGCCGACTCGCTTGGCCGCGCCTTCATCAACGATCCGACCTTCAAGGCGATCATTCCGGATATAACCGACCCGGTCGAGCGCGCCACCCATCTCGCGGATCTGTTCCGCGGGATGCTGGCGATAGAGCGCCGTTCGGGACAGCCGGTGTTCGGCATCGTCGACGACAACGGACGCGTCGTTGCAGCCGCGATGACTGAAGGTATCGGGCATGCAGGCGCGCTCAATATGGTCGCCACCGGCCTCGGACAGATGCCTCGGATGATTCGCGCGATCGGGATGGGCGGCCTGTGGCGCGGGCTCAATCTGGTCAGTGTGCTGTCCGATAATCATCCCAAGGAGCCGCATCTGTACTTGCAGGTGCTCGGATGCGATCCGCCGTTCCAGGGCAAAGGCTACGGCAAGGCTCTGGTCGACAGGATCGCGCTCGAAGCAAAGGCACGTCCTGAAATAGCCGGCGTCTACCTCGAGACAATGACCGAAGCCAACGTCGCGTTCTACAGCTCCAGGGGGTACGAAATCCTGGGGGAGTTGTTCCCGCTAGGCGTCAGGACGTGGCGGATGTACCAGCGCAAGAGGTGAGAGTAGCGGAGCGAATTGAATGTGAAACCCGCGGTGGGTTTCACGCTTCCTTCGGCAGGGTGACCCCTGCTCCCGGTATCAATCGCAAAGTTGCGCGCGGCGCACTACTTTGCTCTCGGTTCACATTGACCAATAAAAATCCGGTTCCCCTTCCCGCTCGGGAAGGGGTTGGGGGTTAGGTTCTTCGCATCGAGCACTACCTTCTTGTCTAGATAGCTTCTTTTCAACTCGACGCGTCGCGCGGATGTATTGTTGTGACTCGCAGTCCTTTGGATGTCCATCCGACGTCGAAGCCGATGATATCGCCTTCGCGAATCAGATCGATTCCCGGCATCGTGCCGCCGATTCGCGCACCAGCTATAGCCACGAATGGAAACTCGAACGGGATCTCCTTGCCGCTATGCGAGCGGACCACGCCGCGGCCACGCGCGCGGTCTAGCTTGAGAATCATCCCCTGGTAGAAATTCCCCGGAAAGCGCTCGCTATCGAAATCGTCACCCACGACCTAGGAAGTAGCATCCCACGGCATCGAGGAACAGTAGGCGAAAAAAGCCGGCGATGACTGCGTCGTCGCCGGCTTGGATTTGGATCGAATACCCTTGGCGAACGATTCAGCCACCCAATTTGTAATCGATCACCCTGGTCGCTGATTCCACCAGCAGTTTCCCATTCCAGGTCTTCCTGGTTTCTTCCTTGACCAAGCCGCCCGGGACGTCATCCGACAGCCAGTCCTTCGCGGTGGATACTTCGTTGCCGGTCTTGATTGAGGTCTCGACCCAATGAGTCTTGAGCTTGTTGCCCATTACGGTCAATTCCTCGTCGCCCTCCGTTTCCTTGACGGTTTGCGGCTTTGAAGGCTCCCACATTGAATCGCTCGCGTTGCTGACCTGGCCATTGGCGAAAAGCGTCACCTTGTCGGCCGGCATCTGGGTTTCGCTGCCGTCGCCGAGATCTATCCTGGTCTCCTCGAGGACGGCTTTGTCCTTGTCGAGATCGACCATCTTGGTGTTGATACGCATGACCGAAGCGCCAGGCGGATGTGCCATCGCTTCTACGACGCCGACGTTGTTCTCGCCGTGTTCAAAAACTCTCCGCTCCAGGGTGACGTAAGTGCCGGGCTTGAAGTGAGCCCATTGCGCGTACTCCGGATTAGCCGGCGGCGGTGGATGCGAATCGTCCGCGGCCATAAGAAAGAGACTTGCGCACAGTAGACTGGAAGTCAGGATTGCCGCGGAAAGTGTGGGCCGTAACCTCATGGTGTGGGAACCTCCTGAAGGAACAGTAGGTGGAAGGCGATAGAAGTAAGCCGCGATATGCAGAAATCCTACTGAAACAAAATTGTCGATGTCAACCGTAACCGGAGCGAGCCGCGCTCGTAGTCTAAGTCAGAGCTCCGTTGACATCGGACTTAAGGATTCGTTAGATCGAAAGGACTTAGCGAAGGATTTCGACGACTAGCCGATACATCCGGGATTGAGTTCGCTGCAGGAGGAACCGTGGAATCCGACCAACCCGCCATCCGCAACAAGTTCAAAGAACGGATTCGTACCCTGGTAACCGCAGGCGCCAGCACGATCGTGCTCGCGACGACGATACTTAGTGCGATTCCAGCAGACGCCAATATCGCGGATACCAATCCCGCCGATACTCTCCAGAATCGCGTCGAGAAAGTTCGCCCGCAGGCCCAGGACGCAAACGCCAATCTGCGGCAGCAAAGTGAATCGAAAATCCAGCTGGCGTGGTGGCGAAATTGGCGCAACGGCGGATGGCGCGGATGGGGTTGGCCGAACTGGCACAATTGGCGTAACTGGCGCAATTGGTAGTTTGCGCGACGCCTGGCAACGGGTTGCGATTCGCCCCCGGCCGCGCTCCGTCGGGCAAAGTTGAAGATGGCTGAGGGCAATAGCTGGCGAATCGTTGGGCCGCTGGAGCTTCTCGTTCTGCAGCCGACTCCGTTCTGCAATCTGGACTGCTCGTACTGCTATCTTCCCGATCGAGACTCGAAGCGCAGGATGTCCGACGCGACGCTGAATCGCGTCTTTCAATTCGTCTTCTCAAGCGGAATCGTCGAGCAGGGATTCACTGTGGTATGGCACGCGGGCGAGCCGATGGTCCTGCCCGTCAGCTACTACGAACGCGCGATTGAAATAGCCGGCGCGCACAATCCCGGCGGCTTGCAGGTCAGGCATTCGTTCCAGACCAACGGCGTCCTGATAGACGACCCATGGTGCGATTTTTTTAAGAAGCATCAGGTCAATGTCGGCGTCAGCATCGACGGGCCGGCGTTTCTGCACGATCGCAATCGGAAAACGCGCAAGGGCGGCGGCACTCATCATCGAGTCATGGAAGGCATCCGAAAACTGCAGAGCAACGAAGTGCCGTTCCATGTGATCTCCGTGCTCACCGGCGAAGCACTCGACTACGCCGACGAACTGTACGATTTCTACGTCGACAATGAGATCCGGGAGGTTGCGTTCAATATCGAGGAGATCGAAGGGCCGCACGCCGCGTCGACGCTCGGTGCGGCGGACGTCGACAGCCGCTTCCGGCGTTTCATCGGAAGGTTTTTCGACCTCGTCGCGCGCGACGACTTAGCCATCAGCATGCGCGAGTTCGACTCGATGGTTCCGATGATTCTCGGCGGCGGCGGTGACGACAAGGACGTTCCGCTTACCCAGGAAAATGCGCCCTGCGCGATTTTAAGTGTCGATTGTGAAGGCAACTTCACTACATACTCGCCGGAACTGCTCGGTCTTACGAGTCCTGATTACGGCGATTTCGCGATAGGCAATGTAAATACGGATACTCTCGCGGCCGCGATCGTCAGCGAAAAGTTCCAACGTATGAGTAGCGATATCGCGCGCGGACTTAGCAAGTGCCGCGACACTTGTGAGTACTACGGTCTTTGCGGCGGCGGCGCGCCGGTAAATAAGTACTTCGAGAATGGATCGTTCGACTCGACTGAGACCATGTTCTGCCGCTTGAATCGCAAGGCAATTGTCGATGTGATTGTCGCGAAGCTGCAACCTCCGACGGGCGTCGCAACCGACGCCGCCTGACTCAGTGAAGATTTGTCACGCGCCCCGCTACCAGGCCCGGTTAACCCTTGCCAAACGCCTGCAGGTCTTCCGCTCCAAGGGATGGCGCGCGGCGACCGCGAACGAGCTGGCGGCGATGTGCGCCGACGACGGCGACCTGTCGATCATCGGCATACCCGGACACTTGTTGAAGCGATGGTGGAGCTTGGCTGAAGCAGATGATTTCACGACGGGGTTTGAACATTACGCTGGCGACATGGCCGAGTATTTGACCTACAAGAACTGGATCGCGCCCGCCCCTTTTCTGATGACGGTGGTGGCTTCTGGCGGTAACCACGATAGAGCGCTGGTTCCGAGTAATCCGATGCGCTTCGGCGGCGGCGTGGTCGGGACCATGGTCGCGTGTATCAACCTCGACGACGAGAACGCCGCGGTCGCCGTCAAGGCGGACTCCGGCCGGATTCGAATAATCCTCGAGCCGGGCGAGGGCTTGATTTTCCCGGAGCGCGGAGTCCTCTGGAACCGATCGAAACTCGGCAACTCGGATCTCGCCGTCACGCTGTTGATCGGATTGGTCTCACGTGAATAGCCAGTTGTTACGGCATCGACATGCAGGTTTGCAGTTCGCCAAGCGCGTTGTCGATGTATCCGACCGCATTGGCCTTATGACCGTGATAGTCATTCGCCGCTTTGGCCACTAGTACGTAGCGCGCGTGCTGCAGCGCGTTCATCGCTTGTGAGATTTCAGGATGGCCGGCGGGCGGAGGCCCGCCGTAGTACCCAGGGCCTCCCTCTACCGGACCGTAAGGACCGGTGCTGTAGGCGGGAGTCTGTGTGCAGGCGGCACAGGCGAGAACGACCCCAAAGATTACCCCGCTGGCGAAACACATTCCTTTTACCACTGAGTTCCTCCCCTCAAGGAAATGACGATTATGGAAAATGACGATCGATGTAACCGATTGCGGATTCGAGATCGGGAAGTATCTTGGTGCAGAAGCGGACCATCCACGGCGAGCACTCCGCGAAGCTGAACGGGCTGAACGCGATCACGAACTTGCCGAGATCGTGCCCGGCGTAAAAGACTTCCATCGCGGTGCCGATCGAAGGCTTGCAGTAGTTCACCAGCAGCAGGTCGGCGTCGCGAACGTCCTGCAAATCGAACTCGACGATTTCATTTGCGGAATCGATCTCGCGGTCGCGGAAATTACGGCGCAAGGGATCGAGCAGGATGAACTTTCCCGCCAGCCGTTCCTTGGCGCGCGTGCGCCAGTCCTTGGCCGAGCTCTCTGATTCCGCGTCCATGATTGGACCGCAGAGATAAATTTTCCGAACCCCCTCTGCCATCGCGCCGCAATTTACCACAGCGCCGAAGAGAGCGCATCGAGAATCGCGGCGGAGCGTTCCATATCCTGTTCAAAGCCGATAAGTTCTTAGACCAAATGCACTGTCCGCAATGCTCGGCTGAAAATCCTGCGGGAGCAAAGTTCTGCAGCGAATGCGCTTCGCCTATGGCGGCAAAGTGTCCGCGATGCGGCGCGATCGGCAAGCCGGGAGCCAAGTTTTGTAACGAATGCGCGGCGTCTCTTGCCTCGAATGGCGCTAAATCTCTTGCTCAACCTGAATCGACTCCGTCGGTTCGCGTGACGTTCGGGGAAACGGCGGCGAACGTCGAAGGTGGCGAGCGCAAGTTCGTTACCGCGCTGTTTGCAGACATCAAGGGCTCGACCGAGCTCGAGCAGGACCTCGACCCCGAAGAAGCGCGCGCGATTGTTGACCCGGCACTGAAGCTGATGATCGATTCGGTGCGCCGCTACGATGGCTATGTCGTGCAATCGACCGGCGATGGAATCTTCGCGATCTTCGGCGCGCCCGTCGCACACGAGGACCATCCGCAACGCTCGCTCTACGCCGCCATCCGCATGCAGGAAGAATTGCGCCGCTACTCGACGAAGCTCGTCGCAGAGGGCGGCAATCCGCTGCAGTGCCGCGTCGGCGTCAACACCGGGGAAGTTGTCGTGCGATCGATCTCAACCGGCGGCGGCCACGTCGAGTACACTCCCATTGGGCATACCACGAACCTCGCCTCTCGAATGCAGGCCGTGGCTCCCGTCGGATCGATCGCAGTCGCGGAACCTACGCGCAAACTATGCGAGGGCTACTTCGCGTTGCGGGCGCTGGGACCGACCAAGGTCAAGGGCGTCACCGAAGCGGTCAACGTCTATGAAGTGACCGGCCTCGGTCCCCTGCGCACGCGCCTTCAGCGTTCGGCGGGGCGCGGACTGTCGAAGTTCGTCGGCCGCGAGCGTGAGATGGAGGCGCTCAAGCGATCATCGGAGCAGGCGCGTGCTGGGCGCGGGCAACTTGTCGCCGCGATGGCGGAGGCGGGCACCGGCAAGTCGCGGCTGTTCTTCGAGTTCAAGGCCAAGAACCAGTCGGGCTGGATGGTGCTGGAAACATTCTCGGTCTCGCACGGCAAGGCGTCGGCGTACTTCCCGGTGATCGACCTGCTGCACAATTACTTTCGCATCACCTCGGACGACGACGCGCGCGCGCGGCGCGAGAAAGTGGCAGGCAAGATCGCCATCCTCGATCGATCGCTGGAGGATTCGCTGCCGTACCTCTTCGGCCTGCTGGGCATCATCGAGGGCGACGATCCGATTGCGCAGATGGACGGGCAGGCGAAGAAGCGGCGCACGCTCGAAGCGATCAAGCGGATATTGGCGCGCGAGTCGATGAATCAGCCGCTGATGGTTATCTTCGAGGACCTGCACTGGATCGATGACGAGACCCAGGCGTTTCTGAACCTGCTCGCCGACTCGATCGGCACCGGGAAAATCCTGCTGCTGGTGAATTACCGGCCCGAGTACTCGCATCAGTGGAACAGCCGCACCTACTACACGCAGTTGCGGCTCGACCCGCTCGGCAAAGAGTCGGCCGACGAGATGCTCTCCGCATTGCTGGGCGAGGGCGCGGAGCTGGCCGCTCTTAAGAAACTCATTATCGAGAAAACGGAAGGCAATCCCTTCTTCATGGAAGAGACCGTTCAAGTCCTGCTCGACGAAGGCGCGCTGGTCCGCGATGGCAGCACAACGAGACTCACGCGTCCGCTGGGTGAGCTCAAGATCCCGCCGACCGTGCAGGGTATCCTCGCGGCGCGCATCGACCGGCTGCCCGCGGAGTCCAAAGACTTGTTGCAAGCGCTGGCCGTGATTGGGCGTGAATTTCCTCTGTCGCTGATTCGCGCGGTCGTCCCGAAATCCGATGACGAACTGAACCGCCTGCTGGGTGACCTGCAGTTGGGCGAGTTCATCTACGAGCAGCCGGCGGTGGGCGACGTCGAATACACCTTCAAGCACGGCCTGACCCAGGAGGTCGCGTTCGGTTCGGTGCTGACGGAGCGGCGTAAGGAGCTTCACCGGCGCACCGCGGCGGCGATCGAAGTCGCTTTACGCCGAGCGACTGGAAGATCGCTATTCTGAGCTGGCCCATCACTATGGCCGTGCGGGCGACGCCGCCAAAGCAGCAAACTACCTTTATCTTGCGGGTGCACAGGCGCTTGCACGTTCGGCCTTCAGCGAAGCGCTAGGACAACTGACTGCCGGACTGGAATTTCTCAAGACTCTGCCCCAGGGTCCGAGCCGCGATGCACAAGAATTGCAGTTGCAGTTGGAACTGGGATCAGTCTCCGCGGCCCTAAACGGTCCTGCCTCCGACCAAACCGAAGCCGCCTATTCGCGAGCTTATGAGCTTTCCTCCGGCGGCAGCGAGAGTCTCGACCTCTTGCGAGCGTTGCAGGGACTTAGACTCGTGCATAGCACGAGGGGATCCTTGCGAAAGTCGCTCGCTGCGGCAGAGGAAGCCCTGGAGATAGCGCGCAGAATAAATGATCCGGCCCAGCTCGCGCTCGCTCACAGCGTGCTGGCTACTACTCTGGCTACACTGGGCGAATTGCTTCCGGCACGTGTGATGTTGGAAGAAGCGCTGACGGAGTTCGCATCTCTTCCGGATCTTTCGAACTTGCAACTATTTCGTGCGGCTGCGAACGTTACTCTTGGTCGCACGATTTGGATCCTCGGCTTCCCGGATCAGGCGCTTAAGACGATGCGCGACACTGAAATCGCCGGGAATCGAAGCACCAACCCGGTGGCGAAAGCTTTCGGCCTTCAGCCCAGTGAAGTTCACATCTGGTGCGGCGATTTCGAGTTGGTCCGAGAAAACGCACTAGCGCTGTTGGAGGCCCCGTGGGCATCGGAAATAAACCCGGTATTCCCCGCCCGCGCAGATCTCGCTCGCGGCTGGTTGCTGGCCAGGGAAGGAAAGCTCGAGGGAATAGCGATGATACGCGACGCGATGGCGCGGACGGCTGCCACCCGCTTCCGCCTTACCCGGTCGCTGTTCGCTGCGATGCTGGCAGACGCGTGCGCATCCGTTGGTCAAATCGACGAGGCCTTGAGTGCGCTGGAGGAGGCACTTCCGTTCGCGCGGACCGAGGAGAACTACTACGAAGCCGAGCTTAATCGCCAGCGCGGTGAATTGCTGCTGATGCGCGGGAGCGCGGAGCATGCGGCCGCTGAAGATTGCTTTCGCGAAGCACTCAAAATCGCAAAGCGGCAGGCGGCCAAATCGTGGGAGCTCCGCGCGACGACCAGTCTCGGGCGATTGATGCGCGATACCAACCGTCGCAACGAGGCGCGCACAATGCTTGCCGAGATATATAATTGGTTCACCGAAGGCTTCGGCACGCCCGATCTGAAAGGTGCGAAGGCCTTGCTTGATGAGCTGAAGGGATAGCCGCTATTCATGATTACCCGAGTGGCATCTGAAGATGGCGAAGGTCGAAAGCATTAAATCCGGCGAGGTCAATGGCGCCGCCGACAAGGCCGAGAATCTCGAGCTTCGCGGCGAAGGCCTGATCAAGGTTTACGGCGGCCGCGCGGTGGTCGACAACGTCAACGTCGTCGTCAAGCCGGGCGAGGTCGTCGGATTCCTGGGCCCGAACGGCGCAGGCAAGACCACCACTTTCTACATGCTGGTGGGGCTGCTCAAGCCCGACCAGGGACGCATCATGTTCAGCGGCGAGGACATCACGACGCTGCCGCTCTATCAGCGCGCGCGCCGCGGAATTTCCTACCTGCCGCAGGAGCCGAGCGTCTTCCGCAAGCTGACTGTCGAACAAAACCTGCTCGCCGTCCTCGAAACGCTGCCGCTGACCGAAGAGGAGCGTTACGCGCGTCTGCAAACGTTGCTCGACGAACTCGGCATCTCGAAGCTCGCAAAATCCAAGGCCGGCGTGCTGTCAGGCGGAGAGCGCCGCCGCGTGGAAATCACGCGCGCGCTGGTGCTCGATCCAACCTACCTGTGCCTCGACGAGCCGTTTGCCGGAATCGATCCGATCACTGTCGTCGAGATTCAGCGGGTCGTGTCGTATCTGAAGGAGCGCGGCATCGGGGTTCTGATGTCGGATCACAACGTGCACGCGACGCTATCGATCATCGATCGCGCATACATCATTCACTCGGGAAAAATTCTGTTCGAGGGCAAGCCGCGCGATATCGTCGCCAGCGACGCAGTCCGCCAGGTCTTCCTGGGCGAGCGCTTCAAGCTGGCGAGATAGCAGAACTGTTTGATCGAAAACGCGGGTCGAGTCAGAACGGGAATCCAGAGGCGCCAAATCCGGAATTGGGCATCGGCGGCGGGTAACTTGGATAGCCGTAGCCACCGTAGCTCGGCGCGTAGCCGGAACTGAATCCGCCCATGCCTCCGCCGAAACCGCCGCTGCCACCACCGATCGTCATGCCTCCGCCCAGCAGCATCGGGAGTATCGTCGTCAACATACTCGGCGGCGGGCTGTTGTATTGCTGATATTGCTGCTGTTGCTGGTACGCGTATGCGTCGGGCGGCATGTTGTTCTGATAATCCTGGATTGAGCCGGACGAAGCGTACGGATCGGAGCCGTCGGACGGCATCATATTGTTGGGCGGCAGTCCGTTTGCCGTCGAGCTGGAGCTACCGGAACCACCGTGGCCGCCGGCCAGTTCTGGACTGATCTTGATCCGGTTATCGACGACCAGCGATGAGTCCTTCAAATAGTGACGCGCCTTCTGCTCGGCGTCAGTCTTGCCGAAATCACTCGCGACGAAACCGAACAGTATTACCTGCTGGCCACCGCTCGGGCTGGTAACGACCTGTGCGCCAACCAGCGGCAGTGAATGATGCTTCAGGTAATCGGAGAGACCCTGGCTTTGGGCAGAATCGATCGTGCCGCCGGCAACGGTGCCCGCACTCGACGCCATCGGCAACGAGCCGGAATGGGAACCGAAGTTACTCGAGGTTCCCAGCGACGACGCTTTGCCCGGTTGAGTTCCGTTCGGATTCTGCACCGGCTCACAGGCGGACAATCCAGCGAGAGCGACCGCCAGCCCGAGGACTGCGAGGGCGTTTGCGATACGACTCATAGGTCGAAGTATAGTCCTGTGGCACTCACCTAACAATTCGACGAATTTTAGGCAATTTCGTTTCATTTCGCGAGAACCGCTTCGCGTTGCGAGAATGCGTTCCTCATTCTGCGAGAAGGGTTGCGTAGAATCTACACTTTTCGGTGGCACGGTCGGTGCACTATTGGCATGAGGATGGAGATTGAAGGAATCGCGATGGTGAGCAACAAACGCAATCAGGATGCGCCAGCAGGGTGCGCAGCAGCGGCGAGCATCGAAGATGCGCTCGCGCGGTTGAGCAACGAGGATTCAAAACTTGGCGAACGCATGCTGAACGCCGCTGTTGCGGGCGCGGTGGTCGCGCGCCAGCCGGCAGATACTATCCTGCGGGCGGAAGCGGCTGAAGCGTGGAATTCGATTAAGGCCGTGATCACACATCACCTGAACAGTGAAGAAGATATCGTTCTCCCGTGGATGAAGTCCCAGCAGAATTTCCCGCCTGATTTGATACTGCGTACCTGCGAGCAGCACAGCCGGCTGCGCGAGCTTGCGCGAACCGTCGACGCGACATCGTTCATCACGGGATCGAATGAGGATGTGACGAAAGCGGGCACCGCGCTGACGGCGTTCGCGGTATGTCTGGACGATGTGATCGATGGCGAAGAGCGCGATCTGTTTCCGATGATACAGCGTGCGCTGTTCGGGGATACCAGCAAGTGTGGTTGACGTTCCTATCTTACCTCTCCTGAGGGGAGAGGTGTCTCTTACTTCGCGTAGCCGACTTCTAATAAGAAATCGCGCACCAGTTGATTGAACACCGGGGCGTTTTCGAAATATATCGAATGGCCGCTGCCGGGCACTGTGCGCAGCCGCGAATTCGGCAGCGCTGACGCGAGCGCCTTGACGATGTCCGGTTTGATCAACGTGTCCTCTTCGCCAACCATGCACAGTATCGGCATCGTGAGACGTTGCTTCACTGCGGTGAGATCATAGCGCATGCCGACGATCCGCTTGCCCGCGTCTGCGGGAGGCCGCGCGCCCAGGGTGCGGACTTCGTCGTACAGAAAAGCCATCTCGGGATGCTTCGTGAAATAATCGGCGGCATACGTCGGCAACGATCCGATCGGCGGCGACGCATCGACTGGCAGCGGCGCGCTTGGCGGCTCGAACTTCATTTCGGGCGTGAAGATTCCGCCGGGAGTATCCGCCATCACCATCGCAGCGACGCGCTCAGGATGATCGAGCGCGTAGCCGACGATCGTCCATCCGCCCATCGATTGGCCGATCAGCACGGCCTTGTCGATCTTCAGATGGTCGAGCAGGGCGCCGAGGTCGCTCGCGTGCGCGCGATTGAACAGGCCGTCGGGATCGGGCGAAAGGCCGAAGCCTCGCTGATCGACCGTGACGCATTCGAACGATCGCATGAAGTAGGGCACCTGCTGCCACCATGACAGATGGTTGCCGCCGAGCCCGTGCAGGAAAACGATCGGCGCGCCGGCGCCGACGCGCTCGTAGTAGAGCGAGAACTTGCCAATCTCCAATCTGCCGGGCGTGATCCGATATTCCATGGCGATACCCCGTCGTGCAGTTGTACGACTAGCCCTTTGAATTGTCGATGCGAAGGCCTGAGAGGAGTAGGGCGATGTTTTCGCGACTTCGCGGCTAAGGTCGCGGTCACTCGTTAGCCGCGATGGCGAATTTCGGTGCGGCCGCCGCCGAAGAACAGGTAGTGGCAGGGCTCGTCGACGATCAGGCGATGCCAGATTCCTTGTGGCACGATGACCGCCTCTCCCGCCTTGACCGGGACCTCCGCGCGGCCGTCGCCAAGCTCCAGTGACAGCCGGAAGGCGCCGGAGATCAGGTAGAGGACCTCGTCCGCGTCGAGATGGCGTTCGCCGCCATGATCTCCGCTGGCGTCCTGCCGGCTCTCGCCCCAAAGAATCCCGTCAACCGCGGGATCCCAGACCATAGAGTCGGCGAGCTTGGTAACGTTGCTGAAATCCCCGGGAAGGAACTCGGCCGACCCACGAGGACGGATGTGAACGTGCACTTCGGAGAGAGTCACGACCCTGGGTTGGGGCATCGGAGATCACCTCTACTCGAGCCTCGACCAAACTGTAAGCAGAAAATGTTTGATGCTCAAGGAACTAGCGTCCCAAACTGATGAGCGAGTTGCCGCAGGAATTCCGGCGCAGCATCTCGTGAGTTGGCGCGGCTGGCTTTTGAGGAGCGGTCCATGCTCCTCAATAGCCAGACGCGATGGCGCAAGTATCAGGGGCTTAGCGAGTGCGGCGGCCCGGTCGAACCTTGAAGCGGCGGGTATTTCTTTGGGATATAAGGTGAATCGCAAATGCGATAGCTACCACCAACAGGATTTCCGCGAAAAGCAGAACATTCATATGGTCAAGCTTGCTGTACCAGGCGTTAGAAACTGGCGCCTGGCCGGCTTGCGTACCGAAGGTGTCTACGACGTTGTTGCCCCATCGCGAAATAACTATGACACCGTTCCACACGAGTCCCGCGACCAGGACCAAAACCCAGAAGAGGACGCCGAACCGCTCCGGGATGCGCCGACGAGCGATACTTTCAACCGAACCGGGATCCGGGATGCTCACAGGAGCTACGCGCGCCGTGACATGGCGGAGGTCCGGGCCGGGCTCCTGGTCGAGCTCTTCCAGCTCAGGGGGCTTCGGAAACAGAGCCGCGTGATCGATGGTGGGGCTGCTTGCCTCGCGAATCTGCCGCAGGATGAAAAGCATATCCTGCTTGCTGGTCAGCGTTCCCAGCAGCGCGCATTTCGACAGCGCCTCCAGTTCCTGAGGGGTGATGCTCAGGCGGTGGATCAGTTCGCGGTCATTTCGAATCTCGTCGAGGATCGCGCGTTCTTGCTGCGGTGCGAGGTTCAATGGATCTTGAATATCAGCTTTCATGGCTGCCGATTCTGACGCCGAACGCGACTTAAAGCAAGGCTAAACGTGACATGAGATATATAGAGGAATATAACATCCGTAAGAGAAACAATAAGAAGCAATAGACAAAGCATACTGTATGATTTACGACCCTACTGTATGTTTTGATAGGCGAAAGAGTCGCGAAACCCTACTTTCAGTATGTCGTAAGCAGCTTCTAAATTTGCCTCGAAACAACCGGCGCAGAAAAATAAAACTGGAAGGTCGATGTGGCAATCGAGCGGTATCCTTCGTACCGGCCGCAAACTTGAGGAACGATTCAAATGAGGACCAGAAGGGAGTTTGTCGTTGCGCTTGGAGCTGCCACCGTTCTTGCCGGGACGTTGCCAATCGCCAGATGCAAGGCGTTCGGGGAAGGTGGTGAGGAAGTCAGCGCCAACGAGGATCTGATGCGGGAGCATGGCGTCCTGCGGCGAGCGCTGCTGATCTATGCGCTCGCGGCGCCCAAGCTGCGAACCGACCCGGCGAGCATTTCCCCAACGGCGCTGCACAAGACGGCTGTCCTGTTTCGGAACTTCGGCGAGGACTATCACGAACGCCGGCTAGAGGAGCCTTTTATTTTTCCGGCTATTAAGGGACAGAGTCCTGAACTCGCGCGGTATGTCGACATTCTGCTGGCTCAGCATCAGCGCGGGCGCGAAGTTACGGATTTCATCATGTCCCGGACCGGCGGACAGAAGCTTACGGACTCGCGAGCTTTGCCCGATGCGCTCGATTCGTTTGTGCTGATGTACCAGGAGCACACCGCGCGTGAGGATACGATCATTTTTCCGGCGTGGCACAAGTCGCTGAGTCAAAGCGACTACGAAAAGATGGGCGACAAATTCGAGGATATCGAGCGCAAGCAATTCGGGCATGACGGTTTCGATGACGCGGTGAAGCAGATCGGACGGATCGAAGCGGAGCTCAACGTGGCGGACCTGGCCCAGTTCACCGCGGCAGCGCCACCAAAGGTCTGATCTTTCGCTGGACGGTCAGGTTCCTGGAGTCTGCCGATGAACACATCCGTCGAGGCGGCTGGCAAGCACCGTCTGGCCTGGCGCTTCATCCTGCTCGTCGGGATAACAAATCTGTTTGCCGACATGACCTATGAAGGAGCGCGCGGCGTCAACGGTGCTTTTCTCGGTCAGCTCGGCGCGAGCGGCGCGATCGTGGGTTTTGTGGCGGGGTCAGGCGAGCTCGCGGGCTATATCATACGTTCAATTTCGGGGGTGTTCGCCGATCGGACCGGCCGTTACTGGATCGATGTGTGGGTTGGCTACATCATCAATATGGTTTGCGTCCCGGCGCTCGCACTCGCCGGCGCATGGCCGGCGGCGGCCGGTCTCATCGTTGGCGAGCGCATCGGGCGCGGAATTCGCCGTCCCGCAGTTTCGGCACTTCTGTCTCGCGCCGGCAGAGAATTGGGCAGTGGGCGAATTTTCGGCGTGAATGAAGCGCTTGATCAGATCGGCGGCGCGATCGGTCCGCTGATCGTCGCATTCGTCCTGGCGCGGACTAACAATTTCCGTTTCGCCTTCGGCATTCTTCTGATTCCCGCGCTTTTGACTTTGGGCATGCTCGCGGCCGCCACGATCGCGTCGCGCGCGGTCATCGGCCGCATCGATCCGAAGCCCGGAGAATCCGGAGGTGAGTTCTCACGTCAGTTCTGGATCTATGCGGCCGGCGGAGCGCTGTTCGCAGCTGGGTACGCTGATTTCGCGTTGATTGCTTATCATCTAAGCCGCGCGAATATCGCCGCTCCCGCGATGATCTCGGGTTGGTATTCGGTCGCCATGATATTGAGCGCGGTCAGCGCTCCTTTGTTCGGGCTGATGCTGGATCGCGTCGGCATAGTCACCCTTGCGATCGCAATCGCAATCAGCGCGACGGCGACTCCGCTCGCTTTTTTAGGCAGGGGATGGGTCGCAGACTTCGGCATCGCCGTTTGGGGCATCGGCACCGTCGTGCAGGACTCGATGCTGGTCGCGATTGTGGCAAAGGTGACGCCCGAGCGAAGGCACTCGGCGGCGTTTGGCTATTTCGACACGATCTACGGCGTGGCGTGGATGGCTGGCAGCGTAGCGCTCGGAGTTCTCTATGAAAGGTCTATCTGGGGCCTCGTCGCGTTGTCAGTAGGAGCACAGCTCGCGGCGATTCCGGTATTTTTCGCCGGCGCCCAAATGACGAAGTGAGGGCGTGATACAGATGCGGAACTTGAGATCACTTCTCGGACCGTCTTCGAACATTCGCAGCATCTTATTTATTCGCCTGGCTGTTGGGTTGATTTTCCTCACACAGGGGATCCTGAAATACATCGATCCGCACATGGGCGTGCTGCGGTTTACTCGCATCGGATTCCCGATGCCGGATTTCACGGCTCACTTTGTCGGCGCCTTCGAGATCGTCTGCGGGCTTCTAGTCCTCATCGGACTGGTCACCAGATTCGCGAGCATCCCGCTGTTGATTGTGATTCTGACCGCGATCGCGACGACCAAGATTCCGGAGCTGTCTCATCCCGGCCAGGGCTTCTGGTTCATGGTGACCGACGCGCGGACAGACTTTGCGATGACGATGAGTTTGCTTTTTCTGATCAGCGTCGGTGGCGGCGCATGGTCTCTCGACTTCCGAATTTGGGGCGAAGGCCACATCAACTTCAGTGAGGTGCATCGATGATCAAGAAAGACAAAAGCGGATATAAGGTGGTTTCGAAAAAGGGCAAGAACCTCGGGAGCGGTTACAAGACGCGCGCCGAGGCCGCAAAGCGGCTTCGCCAGGTCGAGTTCTTCAAGCGCAAGAAGGGCTGACCGGAGTCAGGCTTTTACGCTTCTTACCAGCTGTTCGGTGACCTGCTCGACGATCCATTGCGGCTTCCATTTGCCGTCTGCGCGATACCATTGGGCGACGGTAAAGGCGGCGCGCAAGATCACGAAGGTCATCAGTTTCGGATCGCCCGGGACAAAAACTCCCTTGTCGATTCCTCTGCGCACGATATTCGCGAACATCTGCTCGTAACGGCGGCCCAACGTTCGAATGCGCTTTCGATTCTCCAGGCTGAACGACACCGGGTCGGGCAGTCCCAGCTCGTAACTTTCTTCGTCGTCGAAGATTCTGGCGATCACTGCAGAGATCGCCTGGCGCAGGGCCAATTCCGGATCTTTGGCGGCTGCCGTCGTGATCGCCGTGAGTCTTTCAATCAGTCGACTCACCGCGTCGATGCGAATCTCCGTGAAGATTTCCTCCTTGCTGCGGAAATAATGGTAGATGTGCCCTTTGGCCAATCCGCACTCATGCGCTATCTGGTCCATGTTGGTCGCATCGTAACCGCCATGTGCGAAGGCGCGCGCCGCGCCCATCAGGATTTCGCGGCGGCGTTCTTCGGCTTTGGCAATGTCGCGTATCCGATACCCGCGGACGCCGATCGCGGGAGGGGAGGCCCGTTCGATTTTTGATTGGTCCGACGCCATTACTTCGATGCTCCGTCGCTTACTCTTGACTAGACTGCTCGTTTTAGAATATCCGTTTTAAATGATGCGCCGCAAGACTCAAGGCTGAAGGCAACGGAGTGTAGCCATGGATCGGACCTATGTCGTCACGGGTGCCGCGTCAGGCATCGGAGCAGCAACAGCGCGCTATCTTCGGGAGCGAGGAGGCCGGGTGATTGCCTGTGATCTCCACAATGTGGATGTGATTGCCGATCTCACGACAATCGAAGGACGCGCGGAGTTGGTCGACGGTGTGACACGCCTATCCGGAGGCAAGATCGACGCGATAGTTGCGAATGCCGGTGGCGGCCCGGCAGAAACCATGCTCTCGCTGAACTTCTTCGGCGCGGTGGCGACGCTTGAAGGGCTGCGCCCACTCCTCAAGACCAGTCCTGCACCGCGTGCCGTGATGGTGTCCTCGATAGCCTCGTTGAGCCAGCCAGATCCACGAATCATTGAAGCTTGTTCAAATATGGACGAACCTGCGGCAACCGTCGCCGCGAGGGACGCGATCGCCGCGGGAAAGGGGCCTTTGGATCTGTACGGCAGCGCCAAGATAGCGTTGAATTCCTGGTGTCGAAGGGTCGCGGGCAAGCCGGAATGGGCTGGCGCCGGAATTCCGCTGAATGTGATCGCGCCAGGTTTTATCGACACGCCTGCCGCCGCGTACATCCTGTCAGACCCGGAAAGAAGCGCAGCGGCGGGAAAGATGGTACCGATGCGCGGGGCCTACCCCGGTCGTCCTGAGCAGATGGCCGCCGCGCTTGCCTGGTGTGTGAGTCCGGAAAATTCACTGATGACGGGACAAATACTCTTCGTAGATGGCGGTGCAGAGTGTTTGTTGCGCGGAGAGCGTTCCTGGTGAATATGAAGCAATCAACCTCAGACCGTCCGCAGCTCACGCTGTGGAACAATATCTTGTACGGGATCGGATCGATTGCCTTTGGAGTGCATCTGACGCTCCTCACTTCCGCCCTCATGCTTTTCTACAATCAGGTGGTCGGTCTGCCGGCAGCGTGGGTCGGCGCCGCAATGGCGGTAACCCTGATCTTCGATGCGATCTGTGATCCGTTGATCGGGGAATGGTCGGATCACACCCGATCGCGATGGGGCCGGCGCCATCCGTTCATGTACGCCTCCGCGGTTCCGGCCGCGATCTCATTCTACTTCCTGTTCGATCCCCCGCTCGGATGGTCGCAGAGCCATCTGCTCATCTACATGGGCGTGATGCTGATGACGGTGCGAGTGCTGCTGAGCCTGTATGAAATCCCCAGCTCTGCGCTGGGACCGGAACTCACTCTCGACTATGACCAGCGCACGAGCCTGATGAGCTCGCGCTTCTTTTTTGGAACGCTGGGCGGGGCAGCGATGTCGGTGGTCTCTCTCCAGGTTTTCCTGCGCAAGGACGCGACGCATCCGCTGGGCCTGCTGTCGCCCGCGGGCTATCGCGAAACGGCGGTGGTCGCGAGCATCGTCATCTTCTTGTCGATCATGATCTCATCTTTCGGCACGCATCGCTTTATCGCGAACCTGGTCCATGAGCCGAGAATACGGGGCACATGGCGGGAGAAGTTCGCAGAGGTCAAAGGGACGCTCACCAATCGATCGTTCCTGGCGCTGACTATTTCGGGAATCGTGGGCGCGATTGCAACTGGCCTCAGGCAGGGACTCGACTTCTACATCTCGGCGTATTTCTTCGAGCTCACGCCTACACAGATGTCCTATCTCGCCATCGCCGCGCTGTTGGCAGCCTTTGCGGGAGTCGGCCTTGCGCCGGCCATCTCGAAGCCGTTCGGAAAAAAGAATTCGATGATCGGTGTGTTTTTTGCCTCGCTGTTCGCGTCAATCGCGCCGATCGCGATGCGCCTGATTGGTTTCCTGCCGCCCAACGGCACCGGCACATTGGTTGCGATCGTGATCGCTTTCTACTTCGTCTCCGCGACGCTAGGGCTTACCGGATTCATCATTGTAACCTCGATGATGGCCGACGTGGTGGAAGATGCGGCGGTATCGACGGGACAACGCTCGGAAGGGTTGTTGTTCGCAGCGAACGGCCTCATAGCGAAGTGCGTCACCGGAGTCGGCACCTTCCTTTCCGGACTTCTTCTCGGATGGGTCAGCTTTCCGCAGCATGCGACACCAGGCCAGGTGGACCCTGCGATCCTGCATCACCTCGGCATGGTCTTCGTTCCCATCGTCGCGGTCTTCAGTGCGATTTCGATCGCGGTCCTGATGTTTTACGACATCGACCGCTCCACGCATCAGAAAAATATCGAACTGCTTGAACTCGCGAATGACTCCGATCCAGATGCGGGCGTTAAGGTAAAAATTGCTTGATGAGCGCATGCCGGCGTCAGCGCGAATCTCGTAACACGTCACGGCAGTTGAGCCGGTGACTATCCGGAAGGGATCAATGAACCGAAGAGCATTCCTGCAGGCAATCGGATCGGCGGCGCTCATACCGATTTTGCCGCGCCGACTTCTGGCGAGTACGAATTTCCGCCGTCGCCGTCCTTCCGACGCTACGTGGCCATCGCAGTCGGCATGGAAGCAACTCAATGAGGCAGTCGGCGGAAACCTGATTCCGGTAGATTTTCCCATTAGCAAGCTGCTCGATGAGAACATCAGAAATCCATATTACATCGGCGATCAGGTCGGGCTCACGGAGACCCTGGGATGGGTCGACGCGTGGGCTACCAAACCGAGCGTTTACGCGGTCGCGGCAAGAAATGCCCAGGACATTGCTGCGGCCGTGAATTTTGCCCGCGAGAATGATTTGCGCCTCGTGGTGAAGGGCGGGGGTCACAGCTACCAAGGCACCTCCAATGCGCCCGATTCACTCCTGATTTGGACAAGGCACATGCACGATATCGAGATGCATGACCAATTTGTCCCGCAGGGATGCGAGCACACTCTGCAGCCGCAACCCGCGGTCACAGTCGGCGCAGGAACGATCGGGATGCAGGCTTACCAGGCGGTAACGACCAAAGCTGGAAAATATGTCCAGGGTGGAGGATGCACGACAGTATGCCTGGGGGGTCTGATTCAAAGCGGTGGCTTTGGAAGTCACTCGAAGCACTACGGCACTGCCGCCGGGAGCCTGCTCGAAGCCGAAGTAGTCACGGCCGACGGCCAGATTCGCATCGCGAACGCGTGCACTAACTCCGATCTGTTCTGGGCGCTGAAAGGCGGCGGAGGCGGCAGCTTCGGCGTGGTGAGTAAGATGACGCTGCGGGTGCACGATCTTCCCGAGTACTTCGGCGCCGCCAACTTCAACGTCAAAGCGGCGTCGGATGATGCCTATCGGCGCCTGATTCTCGAGTTCGTGAAGTTCTACAAGGAGCACCTCTTCAACGACCATTGGGGCGAGCAGGCCCACATAAAGCCCGACAACACGCTCGAGATCAGCATGACCTCATATGGCTTGGACTCTGAGCAGGCGCGGAAAGTCTGGCAGCCTTTTCTGGACTTGGTGGCGCGTTCGCCCCACGATTATTCGCTCAAAGGGCGGGTGAACATCGGAAGCGTGCCGGCGCGACACTGGTGGGACGTGCGATGGTGGAAGGAGCATTGGCCGGAAATCGCTTTTCCTCGAGATGGCGTCCTCCACGGACTGCTCGACGATGTCCTCCTTCACGTGATTCCGCAGCCTCTTTTCGACTTCGACACCCGGCCTGGCGCGCCACCCAATAACGCGTGGTGGAAGGGAGACGGAGGGCAGGTCGCCTGGTTCATCTGGGGTTTCGAGTCGCTGTGGATGCCCGCGTCGCTGCTCGAGAGTGACTCGCAGCAGCGTCTCGCCGACGCGTTGTTTGCAAGCTCCCGGCATTCAGGCTTCGAACTGCACTTCAATAAGGGACTGGCGGGAGCGCCACCCGATGCGATCGCGAGAGCAAAGGATACTGCAACGAATCCTGCGGTGCTGACGGCGTTCGCGCTGGCGATCGCAGGCGACGCCCAGGGACCCGCATATCCGGGAATTCCCGGACATGAGCCCTCGGTTGACGACGGCCGAAAGGCCGCGGATCGCGTCCATCAATGTATGGAGCAACTCCGTGCCATCGTGCCGAACGGTGGAGCGTATGTGAGCGAGAGCAATTTCTTCGAGAAGGGATTCCAGCAAGCGTACTGGGGCAGCAACTACGCGCGCCTCAGTGAAATCAAAAGAAAATACGATCCGGACGGGCTGTTCTTCGTCCACAATGGCGTCGGATCGGAACAGTGGAGCACAGACGGTTTCACCAAGCTCTGAGTTCGCCACATCACCACCGATCGCTATCTCCTCGAACAACACACCGTGAGATAATTCCAGGGTCGCGATAACACATCTTCGAACCAGGAGGTCTTCGCACAATGAGCACCAGGTGCGGGATTTCGATCCCTCAAACCTTCGAACATTCGGTCGACGTTGAGCTCATTCGCAAGTTCGTCGTTCGAGCGGAATCGCTCGGCTACGAAAGCCTGTGGGTACAGGAACAGATGATCACCGATGTCGCGATCCTCGAGCCTGTCGCCCTGCTCACATACGTTGCAGCGCTGACCTCGCGAGTACGCCTCGGCACCGCAGTGCTCCTGACGGTGGTCCGCAATCCGGTCGGACTGGCGAAGACGCTGGCAACTATCGATCAGCTGAGCGGGGGTCGTCTAATCGTGGGCGTCGGCATCGGCGGTCCTACCACGCCTCATGAGATTTTCGGAGTACCTCGCGAACAGCGCGCGCGCCGCTTCGTCGAAGGGCTCAAAGTAATGAAGGCATTGTGGACTCAGCCCAAGGCTACAGTCAGCGGCGAATTCTGGAATTTCTCGGATGTCCCGATGGAGCCGAAGCCGGCGCAGAAGCCTCATCTTCCGATCTTGTTCGGCGCGCGGACCGAGCTCGGATTGAAGCGAGCCGTGCGCCACGGCGACGGATGGATGGGGCCGGGATCGTCGTCCTCGGAGGAATTCGTCAAGCACATGGAATTGGTTAAGCGACTGCTGGAGAAGGAAAAGCGCGATCCGAAAACCTTTTCAATCTCGAAGCGCGTATATATCGCCGTCGATGATGACCGCGAGGTCGCAGAGCAACGCCTGCGACGATGGTTTGGCGCGCGCTACAAGTCTCCCGAGATGGCGCCGCGCGTTTCAATTTTCGGCAGCCGCCAGGAATGCGTAGACAGATTGGGAGAACTGGTCCGCGCGGGAGCGCAGCATCTCCTGCTCGATCCGGTCTACGACCACGTCGAGCAGATGGAATTGCTCGCCGCCGAGGTGGTGCCTGCGGTCTGAGTGGCCTAGATGCAAGTCAGTTAGAGGCAAGCTTGACTCCAAAGGCGAGATGTTTTACGTTTTCGTAGGAAAGGATACGTAAAATCATGCAGATCTCAGCTGAAATTTCCCAAGGCACCAAGCAACTGCTGGAACGCTATTCGCGCGCCCATGGGGTCAAGAAACAGTTCCTGATCGAGATTGCACTCCTTCATCACATCCAGGCATTAGAGGAGCTTCCGGCTAGCGTTATCATTCCGCCGCGTCTGGTTGTGAGTGCAGCCAGCGGCCGTCAGATCGCGAAGTCGGTCAGCAAGAGGCAAAAGCCAACGCGTGAGCTCGTGGAGCTGATGCGCGGTGGCGATTGAGGTTCGCCTCCTTGGAGAAAAGGACAACCGTAATTCCTTCGACTCCGGGGACGCTCAACTCGACCTCTTTTTCCGCCGATACGCCGGCCAGAACCAGTTCCGCCATCACATCGGCACCACATATGTAGGCGGTTGAAAGCGAAAAAATTCTCGGATTTGCCACCGTCACTATCGGGCATGTCGAGATCGAGAACATCCCTCCAGGCCTGCTAAGAAAGCTACCGGACTATCCGCTCCCGATTCTCAGGCTCGCGCGCTTAGCCGTCGACCGAAACGCTCAGGGCAAGGGTGTCGGTGAGCATCTTATGCGCACCGTGTTCTCGGTCGCGATTGAACTTCGCGACAAGGTGGGCTGTGTCGGCGTCGTCGTCGACGCGAAGCCGGCGGCGGAGAACTACTATTCGCGTTACGGATTCATTGAGCTTGAAGTGATCCAGGGAGCGCTCGAGGAACGTCCAGCCCCGAAGCCAATGTTCCTGCCCCTGTCTGCCGTCATGCGAGCGCTGCGCACGGCCAGGGCGAAGAATCGCGCAAGCTGAATGGCTCGCAGACGTTCGGAGCCAACTTTCTTCGAGCGTTGTCCGGATTTTGGTGCCCCGGCCGGGAATCGAACCCGGACCTGAGGTTCCGGAGACCTCCGTGATGTCCTTTTCACTACCGGGGCGATCAGTGCGACAAGGGACACAACTATATCAGCAATCCGCGGCGGACAAGGCGAACGCGGACTAGTACAGAATCGAAGGGATGAACGGGAAGCGCGGCTCGTTGTATAGGCCGACGCTCATCAGCGTCATCTGTTGCATCAGGCGCAGTCCTTTTGTGTAGCACCATCGGAGCAGTTCGCCGTTGCGCGACGGTATCAGAGGGCCGCATCCGAGAAATTCCGGCGCCGCCGAAATCAACGCTTTGAGTTCCTCGTTCGATTCGCCGACCGCATGACCGGCGTATCCGATTGCGCTCGCGTAACCGGTAATGCGTCCGAGATGCTCGACGACCGCCGCCGTCCCTTCCTTGATCGCGTCGCGCAATTCGCCGCCGCGATCGTGTCCATGCACCGAGATGCATAGCCGGTTGCATGCGTCGAAGTCGGCGTCGGTGGCGGGGCGAACATTGTAGCCGGGGATTGATTCCCTGATCGGCGATCCGATCATGACCGACAGCGGCTCGCGGATTTCAAAACCGAGCTTCGCGTACAGGCTGAGCGATCGATTGTGATAGGCGGTCTGCACCAGCCGGACGCCGGGCAAACGATTCGCTTCGACGCGATCGAGCATGTGCTGCATCATCGCGCGGCCCGCGCCGCTGTTCTGCACGTCGGGATCGACGCTGATCGGACCGATTCCGGCGATCGTCGACCGCTCATCCATGAAGTTGCTGCCGGCGATTCTCCCGTCCAGCTCGGCGACGATTCCGTAATGGCCTGGATCGGAAATCATGCCACGGACGACACCGTGAGCAGCCTCCAGGTCCGGAAACTCATGCGGGAACTTATGATGGTCGGCAAGCTGGCAGAACGCGCGGTAGCAAATTTCACCGCAGACCTCGATATCCTCGCGGCTCGCACGTCTAATCTTCGTGTCCATCAGAGGCGTCCTCCGCAGATGTGAGAAATTCTAGGCCGAGGCTTTGGTCTCGCGAAGCATCTCGGCGTGACGGCGGTCGGCCTCGGGGCGCGTCTGCGCGATCGTTTCAACCAGCTCGCCGTGAAGCCGTCCGTTAGTCGCCACGATATTCGCGCCACCGAGGTCGAGCGCAGAACCGTCCATGTTGGTCACGCGTCCTCGAGCTTCCTCGACGATCAACGAGCCGGCGGCCACGTCCCATGCGCGCAGCCCGAACTCCCAGAATCCGTCGGTGCGTCCTGCGGCGACGTAGGCGAGATCGAGCGCAGCCGACCCGGTGCGGCGGATGCCCTGGGTTCGCGTCATGAGCTCTTCCCAGAAGCACATGTAGAAGCGCCGGCGCTCGCGCCGGTCGTACGCGAATCCGGTGCAGAGCAGGGCGGAGCACAGATTTGGCGTCGCGCTTACGCGAATCGTTTTGCCGTTAAGGCGTGCGCCGTGTCCGCGATGAGCGATGAAGCATTCTTTTTTGAGCGCGTCGAAGACGACGCCGAACTGCACGCGGCCGCGGTGTTCGTAGGCGATCGACACGCAGAACTGCGGATAGCCATGCGCGAAGTTAGTGGTGCCGTCGAGCGGATCGATGATCCATCGATGGTCACTCTGATGCGCGCTGGCGCCGCTTTCTTCGGCGAGGATCGCATGGGTGGGGAATGCGCGATGGATAACTTCGATGATCGCCGCTTCCGATTCGCGATCGGCTTCGGTGACCAGATCGATCGAGTTCGACTTGCGATTGATAGTTATTCTACTGAGCCGTTTGAGATGAATTCTGCCGGCAGCACGCGCGGCGCGGAGCGCAACCTGTTCGATTTCGTTGATCACGGTAAAGGAAAGTATTACTCGCGAAGTGAAGGGTCCAGCGCGAAGCGCAGATCAATCGACAGCGCGCGATCCTGCGCCACGGATCGAGCGAGGCTACTTCCCAACCTCTCGGACAAGGAAGGGTGATCAATTCCTAAAGAGCAACTGTCACTTGCACGGCGAGAACCAACGTGTCGCTGACAAGGCCAGTGCCGTTCGGCCGAAAGACGCCCTGTATATCGGGTTGCACGGTCAGCGACGGGGTCACGTTGTACATGTAGTTGGCCTCGATGATCGCCTCATGAGTTTGCGTCGGCTGGTGAGCTGCGCGCTGAGCGTCCCGGAGATCGCTTGAAAACTGGTCCCAGATTCCGAACAGACCCAACTCGTCATCGGGCCGGTGCGGAATCAGCCCGAAGTATAACAATCCCGCATCGCAGAAATACTCATCGGTGTTCATCTCCGGGCGGCGCATAGGTGAATGCAAGGAAACTCCACAAACCTTGATGAGGATTGGTTGCGCCCTCCGGCCGGCGAAGCAGTCGCTGCTGGCCGGTCACATACATTTGCCAGGTTCCGCCGCGCATCTGACCAGTCCTGAATTGCAGCCGCGGTTCGGAATCGTAGAGCCCGCCGAGCTTGTATGTTCCGGGATATCCGAGGTTTCGCATCGGCTTGGGCGAATAGCCAAGCTCCTGCATGATCGCGACGCCGGAATTATGCCGGAGGCTGAAATCAACGCCGTGGAATTTATCGCTGCGGAAGTCCCGATAGGTATTGTACGCTCCCGTCATCGAGTAAAACTCTGGCGAGACTCCGTAGCGTGCTCGAACTCCCCACGCCGCGCCCGGATAGCTCGGTACGTTAGCGTTAGTCGGAATACTCAGGGGATTGCCGCAGAAACCCAGGTTTTGTGCGAAGCAGTAGTATGGTGATGTGGCGAAGTCGTCGAGGGCATTGATACGGCCGCCAACAACGTCGAGCTTCCTGTTGAAAAACAGATGTTCAACCGCCAGGTCCACCAGTCGTATCGTTTGATGTCCGAAAATCTGCTGTACCTGAAGAGCGTTGGGGATGTCATTCGACAGACTGTTGCCCGTGCGTTCCGAGGCCGACGCAAGGAAGTAGGTATCGCGGAGGCCGATCAGTTTTTGCAGATCTATCGCGATGCCGAGCGCGATGTTGTGTGTATATCGGAATTTGTGCACTTGTCCGCCGACGGGATTGCCGGCGGATTCACTTTCATAGGAGCCGAAAACGGAAACTCCCTTGTTCGAGAGGTCGCTACGCACACCATCCCAATTTCCCGTCGCACCTTTTAGCTGAGCCCAGGATTCGGGGAGGAACAAAATCTTAGGATCGAGGATGCCCCATTCTGTCGCCCAATCCTGGTTGGTGGTGTGCATCCAGGGTGTTGAGAACGTCTGTGCATGCGCCGGCCCGTCGGAAAGATGCGAGACGAGCACGAAGCTGACAACAAGTGATCTGAGAATCAACCGACTCATTTGGCAGGCTGCTGACCTACGAGGTTCGTTGCGCTTGCAGTCCGCCACTGACGCGAGATTTCCTCGAGTGATTTCCCTTTAGTTTCAGGAACCCAGTCGACTATGAATATGAACGCTGCCACACCCATCGCGGCATAGAGGAACCAGAGCGATGGCCCCATCATCGCTTGCAGAACCGGGAACGAAAGACTGACGAGAAAGTTCGCCGTCCAGTTCGCGGCCGTCGAGATTCCGGCAGCTCGGGCCCGCGCACGGTTGGGAAAGATTTCCGAGATCATCAGCCATACGACCGGCCCCAGCGAGAAGGCAAAACAAACGATGTACAGTCCGATGAATCCTACGGTAATTGGCCCAACCCACTGTTGGCTAACGATCGAACGTTGAACCGAAACGTTGCGCAACGCCGAGCGCGGCCAGACTTACAGTCATTCCAACGAGTCCGGTAAGGAGCAGCGGCTTTCTTCCGACTCGATCCACCAGCCAGATCGCGATCAGCGTGGACAGTACATTGAGGACTCCGATCCCGGCAGTTGCCGCCAATGCGGTGGTCGCACTGCTCAGTCCGGCCTTCTGAAAAATCTGGGGCGCGTAGTAGATAATCGTGTTGATGCCGGTCACTTGCTGTAGAACTGCGAGCCCGACGCCGACTATAAGCGCTGGACGAAGTCCCGGCATCAGCAGTTCCGACCACGCGGCCGGCCGGTTGTGTTCGAGGTCCTCGTGGATTTCTTTTACTTCCGCGTCGATTTCATCCGAACGCCGGACGAGCGAGAGGGCATGCCGCGCGGCTTTTTCTGATCCCGTTTTCAGAAGCCACCGCGGTGACTCAGGCATCGCAACCATTCCGAGCACCAGCAGCGCACCAGGCACGACTGCGAGCCCCAGCATCCAGCGCCAGGCATGGTCAGGCGCCAAAGCTCGATCGACCAGGTAGGAAGCCAGGATGCCGATGGTGATCGCCAGTTGAAAAAGCGATACCAGTTTTCCGCGATTGCGCGCCGGCGACAGCTCCGCGATATACATCGGCGCAGCGACAGACGTTAGTCCAATCGCCAGTCCTATCAGGACGCGACTCGCAATCAGAACGTCGACGTTGGGCGCGAGCGCTGAAAAAATTGAACCTGCGACAAAGCTCAATCCGGCGGCAATGTTGGTCCAGCGTCTGCCGATTGCGTCAGACGAAGTTCCTCCGATCAGCGCGCCGAACAACGCGCCAAAGGTCACGGCACTGACCACGAGTCCCTGCTGGGCGGGGCCAAGATGGAACTCGGGGACGATGAACAACATCGCGCCCGCGATCACTCCCGTATCGAAGCCGAACAAAAGGCCGCCCAGCGCCGCAACCGCGGCTATCAACGTGATGTACAAGGTCGTTCTGGACCCCTATCTCCGCGTCTCGCGTGCTCATAAGTCGGATTTATCTTCGGGTCAAGGACGGCTGATCCGCCGCCTACCAGCGCGGCGTTTCTCCGAGGCCTATGTTGAGGGCCACACGGCCGAGCAGCTCGCCGGCGCGAGTGGCAAAGTCGGCCGCGAGTTCCGCCGCCAGCGGCACAAGTTTGTGGCGTCGATCAGACATCAGATGGACTCCGCATCAAAAACCGCATCGTGAGACAGTGCCATGGAGGAGTGAAGGAACCGAACTTGCCTACTTGCCGGCGGGAGTATTCGCTGCGGCGTCAGATGAGCCGGAGGCTGGCAGCGCCATCATCAGGCGCTGTGCGTACGGCATGATCGTCGTGAACAGATTGACTTGCGAGTCGAGCGATTTGCCGAGGCCGCTCAGCAGACCCATCATGCGGCCGACCAGCAGCACGTCGGCGGGAACTTCGACGACAGGATTGGCGCTTGATCGCGCGCGGGAGCTCTTCGTTGAACTGTTCGATCAGGTCCTTGTCGGCGTACGCCTTTTTCGACTTGACGGTGTTGCCGAGAAACAGATCGGCGAACGCCAGCAGCGTGTCGGGATTGCCGTTGCGCGTGCGAAAGCCGAGCTCATGGAACGCGGCGATGATGCCTTCGCGATTCGCCGTGAGAATCGAAAATGTCAGCCGCACGATGCCGTCGCGAAACGTCGGCGGAAAATCCTTGGCCAGGCCGAAGTCGAGCAGCACGATTTTCGGGCCGGGTTGAACGAGGATGTTGCCGGGATGCGGGTCGGCATGAAAAAAGCCGTCGCGCAGGACCTGGTCGCAGAAAATCTCCACCAGTTTCTGCGCGACGAGGTGCTTGTCGATCCCCGCGCGCTCGAGCGCGTCGACATCGGTCACCTTGATGCCCTCGAGTAGCTCCATCGTGAGCACGCGCCGCGTCGTGAACTCGCGATAGACCTCGGGAACGATCACGGCAGAATCCGAGGCGAAATTGCGGCGCATCGTTGCGGAGTTCTCGGCCTCGTGAATGAAGTCGAGCTCCATCGGGATGTACTTGAGCGCCTCGCGCATCAGGACGCGATAGTCGAAATCGCGCTCGAGCTTCGCCAGCCAATAGAGCACCGTCGTCATGTTGCGGAGATCGGCGCGCACGATGCCGTCGATTCCGGGATACTGCACCTTGACCGCGCATCGACGGCCGTCGTGAAGGCGCGCGCTATGCACCTGCGCAAGCGATGCCGACGCGAGCGGCACCGGATCGAACTCTGCGTAAACGGCCTCGAGCGGGCGGCGGAGTTCGCGCTCGACCTGTTCGCGGATCATCGAAAATGGACGCGGCGGGACGCGGTCGTGCAGGCCGGAAAGCGTCGAGACCCATTCGTCGGGGAGCACGTCGGTGCGAGTCGCGATAAACTGGCATGCCTTGATCAGCAAACCTTCGAGGCGGAGCGCGGTGCGATTGAGCGCTTGCGCGGCGCGGAGATCCTGGCGTCGATAGAGTTCAGTTTTGTTGCTATCGCTGATGAAACGGGTCCAGAGCTGGGTGCCCTTGTAACCCACATATACATACGCCGCGAGCCATACGACGTTCGAAAAGCGCCACGCGCGCGTCGCGAGGCCAGGTTCAGGCACGTCGGCGGGAAAATCGAAACTGCGGTCGAGGCTCGGGTTGCTCATGCGAAGACTTCGGACATCTAGATGCTACGTTATACGTGGGATTCTGAGAACCGGGACAGCTTGTTTAGCTTCGCTACAAGGCGCTTGACTAATCGCCAGCCCCTCGAATAATCTGGCCGACATGAAGCCGAGTGGTGATGTACGTCGAGTCCCCAATTCAATTAAGGTCCTCCTGAATTGAGACGGACATTGATACTTGGCTCTAAAAAGCCCCGGGCGCTTGCGAGCCCCGGGGCTTTTGCTTTTGGCGCAGAATGCGCGAGGAAATTTCGGTGGAAATCGCACGACCGCATGCTCCGACAATTCGCGATATCATTCGCCGCTACTACACGGTATGGGGCATGTACTCGTTCGCCGGCGGCTTCCTGTTCGGCGTCTACCCGATTTTCCTGCGCTCCCGCGGCCTCAGCCAGCTCCAGATAAACAGCGTCCTCGCGACGTACTTCCTCGTCCTGTTTCTGACCGACGTGCCGACCGGCGCCTTCGCCGACCTGCTGGGCCGCCGCCGCTCGTTCGTGTTGGGCGCGTTCCTCCGCGTCTCCGCATTCCTGCTCTATTTCGTGGCGCATCACTACTATGTCTTCATCATCGCCGAGAGCATCGACGGTATCGGCACGACTTTCGGCAACGGCGCGATTGACGCGTGGGGTGTCGACGCGCTCGACGACGCCGGCTACGACGGCCTCAAAGACCGGCTCTTCTCGCGCATCTCGCAACTGTCGACGATTGGCTTCATGGGGTCGGCGATGATCGGCGCGTACGTCGCCGACGTCAACATCGCATGGCCATGGCTGCTCGGCGCAGCCGGCTACGTGATCTCCGGTATTGTCGGCGCATTCCTGATGCACGACGAACGTGCTCGCACGACGACCGTCAGGGTTACGGACATACCGCGGCGAATTGCGGAGAACGTCGGCGGCGGCATCCGTGCCGGACTCGGCGCGCATACTGTCCTCATGCTGAGTGTCGCGAACGCAATCACGGTGGCAGCGTGGGCGCCGTACTGGGTCTCGTGGCCGGTGATGTTCAACGAGAGCCTGGCGGTGGGCGTGTGGATCATCGGCTGGATCTATTGCGGGTTGTCATTGGCGCGGCTGATTGGCGCGGAATTAAGCGCGCGGCTCGCGGTTGACGAATCGCAGCGCGCGGCGCGGGTGAGCATGTTCATAATCGCGGCGAGCGCGATGCTGTTCCTCGCCGGCCTCTTCGGCGGACGTCCCGTGGTCTCGCTCGCGATGCTGTTCGTCATGAACCTGTTTACGGGCGCGATGATGCCGCTGGTGCAGAGCTGGTTCAACGAGCAGCTCGAATCGGGCAATCGCGCGACGCTGCTGTCGTTCAACTCGACGTTCCAGACGATGGGCGGCGCGATCGGCCTGTTGGTGGCGGGACGAATCGCAGATACGGCGGGCATCCCGTTCGAATGGCAAATCGCGGGTCTGATCTCGATGTGCGCGGCGCCGGTGTATTGGGCGACGAGGCGTCGCGAGAGCGAAGAAGTCGCCCTGGCGAGCACAGCGAAGTGATCGGCGGTAGACGGCATTGTCAACGTTCGGTGCGATGCTGAACAAGCACGAAGTCCCCTGTGGCATCCTGACTCAATACGGGATTCCAACGCGACCGAAGGGAAGCGATCTCAGGTGACAGCTTCGCAAGTCAGCGAAGTCATTCTTCAAGCACCTCGTGTGGTTGTCGAAGATGCGCGAGAAGATACACGGAATTCCAGCTATCGCCGCCTCAAAGAGCAAGATAGGGCGACGAACCATACGTGCAGCTTGAGGCCCAGAACCCTCACCTACCGGGCCGCGATGCGGCCGGCCTCCTCTCCCGTGAAGTAACGGGCGAGGTAAGAATCCGGCCGCTGCCTCCCCCAAACCCCTTCTAACAGGGACCCGAGTACTCAGGGTAAACTCCGCCCCGCATCTTCTCTTATTACCGGGTGCAGGGGTCACCCCTGCCGAAGGAAGCGTGAAACCCACCGCGGGTTTCACATTCAATTAGTTCCTTTTTGACGTTCCTCATTGCCTTATCCCTACTAGCGGCGTCGGCGGGGGTCCGTTAAAACTTATAGCTCGCGATTTGGCGGACGCTTATCGTCGCCAATCGCAAGGAAAAATGGATTTTCCACGAATCAAACGGCTGCCGCCTTACGTCTTCAACGCGATCGGAGAGTTGTGCCTGCAGGCGCGGCGCGCCGGTGAGGACATCATCGATTTCGGGATGGGAAATCCCGACGAGGCTACTCCGCCGCATATCGTGGCGAAGCTGGTCGAGGCGGCCACCAAGAACGCCAACCATCGATACTCGGTCTCGCGCGGCGTGTTCAAGCTGCGGCTCGCGATCTGCGATTGGTACAAGCGGCGCTACGGCGTCGAGCTCGATCCCGATTCGGAAGCGATCGTTACAATTGGATCGAAGGAAGGCATTGCGCATCTCGCGCTGGCGATTCTCGATCAGGGCGACGTGGTGCTCGCTCCTACGCCGACGTATCCGATTCATCAGTACGGATGCATCATTGCGGGCGCGCAGGTGCAGGGCGTGCCGATTCGTCGCGGCGAGGAATTTTTCGACGAGCTGATGGCGACGGTCAATCGATGCTGGCCGCGGCCGAAGTTCCTCATCATGAACTTTCCGCATAACCCGACCACCGCGACCGTCGATTTGCATTTCATGCAGCGCGTGGTCGAGTTCGCGCGCGAAAACGACATCATGGTCGCGCAGGATTTCGCGTATGCGGACCTGTGCTTCGACGGTTACAAGGCGCCGTCGATGATGCAGGTTCCGGGCGCCAAGGACATCGGCGTCGAGTTCTTCACGCTGTCGAAGAGCTACAACATGCCGGGCTGGCGCGTGGGATTCGCGGTCGGCAATCGCGAGATGATCGCGGCGCTGTCGCGGCTGAAATCGTACTTCGACTATGGGATGTTCGCGCCGGTGCAGGTCGCGGCGATCGCGGCGCTCAACGGGCCGCAGGAATGCGTCGCCGAGATCAATGCGACCTACAAGCGGCGGCGCGACGTGCTGGTCGACGGACTCAATCGGGCCGGATGGCCGGTCGAGAAGCCCAAGGCGACGATGTTCGTGTGGGCGCCGATTCCGGAGCCGTTCCGCGCGATGGGATCGCTGGAGTTCGCCAAGTTTCTGCTCGCCGAGGCCAAAGTCGCGGTCTCGCCTGGAGTCGGCTTCGGACAGGACGGTGACGGCTTCGTGCGTTTCGCGCTGATCGAGAACGAGCATCGCACGCGGCAAGCACTCCGAGGAATTCGTCACGCGCTGCGCTCCGGTCACGCAGAAATTCCCGTGAGAGCAGCCAGCGGCTCCTGAGCGCAATCGCGAAAGCATCGGGGGAAAATTGAAACCGGTACGGATTGCCCTGCTCGGATGCGGTACCGTGGGCGGCGGCGTCGTGAAATTGCTGCTGCGCAATCCCGACAAGTACGAGCGCATCCTCGGCGCGCCGCTCGAGCTGGCGGGCGTCGCGGATCGAAGCCTCAAGCCTGACGACGTTCCCCGCCTGTCCGCGAAACTGATCACGCGCGATGCCGCCGCGCTGGTCGCGCGTCCCGATATCGACATTGTTGTCGAGCTGTTTGGCGGTCATGAGCCGGCGCGCGAACTGATCTTGAAGGCGCTCGCGGCGGGCAAGGACGTCGTGACCGGCAACAAGGCTCTGCTCGCAGAGCATGGCGGCGAGATTTTTCGCGAGGCCGGCAAGCGCGGCCTCGCCGTGGGCTTCGAGGCCAGCGTCGGCGGCGGTGTGCCGATCATCCGCACACTGCGCGAGGCGCTCGCCGGTGATCGCCAGCGCGCCGTTTACGGAATCGTCAACGGCACCTGCAACTCTATTCTCACCACGATGACGGAGAGCGGCGTCGAGTTCGGCACTGCGCTCGCCGACGCGCAGGCCAAGGGTCTGGCTGAGGCGAATCCCGCCGTCGATGTCGAGGGACATGACTCCGCGCACAAGCTTTGCCTGCTGGTGACGCTGGCATTTGGCGTGATGGTGAAGCCGGCGCAGATTTACACCGAAGGGATCACGCAAATCACGCAGGCGGATATCGAGTACGCGCGCGAGCTTGGCTATGCGATCAAGCTGCTCGCGATCGGCAAGGATGACGACGGCGCAATCGAGGCGCGGGTGCATCCGACGATGATTCCGCAGCGGCATTTGCTCGCCAGCGTCGGCGGCGCGTTCAACGCGATCTATATCCATGGCGACGCGCTCGGCGCGACCATGTATTCCGGGCTCGGCGCGGGGGAGATGCCGTCGGCGACGGCGGTGATGGCGGACATACTCGAAATCGCGCGGCATCGATTGGCCGAAGGCTCGGCGCGAACCCACGCGTTCGGATTTCCGATTCACCTGATGAAGGGCGCCAGTGTCAAGCCGATGGACGACGTGGTATGCGAATACTACCTGCGGTTCGCGGCGCAGGATAAGCCCGGCGTGCTCGGCGCGATTGCGTCGGTGCTGGGCAAGCACGGGCTGTCGATCGCGTCGGTGATTCAGAAGGATCGCGGGAAGGCGCGCACGGTGCCGGTGATTATGCGGACCCATGATGCGCCTGAGCGCAGCCTGAAACGCGCGCTGGCGGAGATTCGAAAGGAGAAAATCGTGCAGTCGGCACCCGCGTTTATCCGAATCGAGGAGAATCTTTAGGCGATGGCGTCGGACTCGAAGAGCGGATCGAAAAATCAGCGGCTGTTTCACTGGCCCGGGCTCATCGAGCACTATCGGCGCTTCCTGCCGGTGACGGATTCGATGCCGGTCGTCACGCTGAACGAGGGCAACACGCCGCTGATCGAGGCGCCCGCGATTGCGGAGCGGCTCGGATTAAACATCAAGGTTTACTTTAAGTTCGAAGGCGCCAATCCTACCGGCTCGTTCAAGGACCGCGGCATGACGCTGGCGATTTCGAAGGCGCTGGGCGAGGGTGCTCGCGCCGTCATCTGCGCGTCGACCGGCAACACTGCGGCGTCCGCGGCCGCATACGCTGGACGCGCGGGGCTTAAGGCGTTCGTGCTGATTCCGAAGGGTGCGGTGGCGCTCGGCAAGCTCTCGCAGAGCGTGATGCATGGCGCGCGCGTGCTCGAGGTGATCGGAAACTTCGACATTTGCTTGAAGGTCGTGCGCGATGTCGCCGAGCGCGATCCGGTCAAGATTCGGCTGGTGAACAGCGTCAATCCCGATCGAATCGCGGGGCAGAAGACGGCGGCGTTCGAGATTTGCGATCAACTGGGAGACGCGCCGACGCATCATTTTCTGCCGGTCGGCAACGCCGGCAACATCACGGCGTACTGGGCGGGCTACCAGGAATATAAATCGGTGGGATTGAGCGAGCGGCTTCCCGAAGATGATGGGCTACCAGGCGGCGGAGTCGGCGCCGATTGTCGTCGGCCATCCGATCGACGATCCGCATACCGTGGCGACGGCGATCAAAATCGGCAATCCCGCGAGCTGGAAGGGCGCAACCAGCGCGCGCGACGAGTCGGGCGGGATCATCGACATGGTCACCGATTCGGAAATTCTCGCGGCGTATCGGCTGATCGCGGCGGGCGGCGTATTCGCGGAACCGGCATCGGCGGCATCGGTCGCGGGGCTGCTCAAGTACGCGGGCGCCGGTCAGCTCAAGCCGGGCTCGGTCGTCGTATGCACGCTCACCGGCCACGGCCTGAAGGATCCGGACACGGCGCTGAAAAATTTAAGTAACACGATCGTGGTCGAACCCGACATCGCGAAAGTGCTGAAAATCCTGGAGCGCGAGTAAGCGGCGCGATGAAGATGGAACGAACCGACGAACTCGCGATGTTTCGCACCGCGCTCGAGATCGCCGATCTTCATCCCGATGCGGTCAGGCTGCCGGACGACCATCAGGTGATCGTCGGCTCATTCCGCTTTCACTATCTTGATTGGGGCGGTTCTGGCCCGCCGATTCTGTTTCTCCACGGCGGCGGACTTACCGCGCATACTTGGGATTGCGTCGCGGTAATGTTGCGCGAGCGCTATCGATGCATCGCGTTGGATCAGCGTGGTCATGGCGACAGCGAGTGGTCACCGGTCCTCGACTATCGGATCGGGACCCATGTTACAGATATCGCGGGCTTTATCGACGCGATGGGATTGGAACGTCCGATACTGGTCGGGCAATCGATGGGCGGTCTCAACTCGATTGCTTATGCAACGCGGCACAGCGAGAAAATGCGTGGGATGGTGATTGTCGACGTTGCGCCGGAGGTTAGCTCCTCAGCGGCTGAACGGATTCGCGCCTTCGCGTCCACTCCTGAGCTGGATTCGCCTCAGGCATTCCTGGAACACGCGGTCAAATTCAATCCCCTGCGAGATCCCGCAGTGTTGCGTCGCAGCCTTTACTACAATCTGCGCGAGACACCGGCAGGCAAATGGACGTTCAAGCACGATCAGCGACGTCGGTCCGATGAGGGGATGCGCTCCTTTAACGAGGATCGCGTGCGGCTCGGGGCAGACCTATCCAGGATCAAATGTCCAACGCTGGTGGTGCGGGGAGCATTGAGCGATGTAATTACCGATGACATCGCCGAGAAGTTCGCGCGCTCTCTCCCCGACGGTCGATGGGTGCGGGTCGAGAAATCGGGGCATAACGTGCAGGGCGACAATCCACGCGCGCTGTTGGACGCGATGCACGCGTTTTTTCGCGAAGCGGGAATTTCCTGATGAAGTACATCATCATACACGGCGACGGGATGGCTGATTGGGCGTGCGACGAACTCGGCGGCAAAACGCCGCTTCAGGCGGCGCACAAGCCCAATATGGATTTGATGGCGACGCGCGGGACGCTCGGGATGGTCGCGACGATTCCGAAGGGCATGCCGTCGGGCAGCGACGTCGGCACGATGACGATGCTCGGCTACGACCCGGCGAAGTATCACACCGGGCGCGCGCCGATCGAGGCGGCGAGCCAGGGAATCGAGATGGGGCCGCGCGACGTGGTGTTTCGGATGAATCTCGTGTCGCTGAAGCCGGGTGACACGAAAGCGGCGCGATGATCATGAACGATTTCACGTCGGGTCATATCACCAGCGAAGAAGCCGCGCAGATCGTCGCGGACCTGCGCAAGGAACTGGCGGGCGACGGTATCGAGTTTTTCAACGGCGTCAGCTACCGGCATCTGATGATGTGGCGCGGCGGAATCGCGACCACGCATCTGACGCCACCGCACGACATCACGGGCAAGCCGGTCGAGGAGCATCTGCCGAAAGGCGCGGGCGCGGATTTGCTGCGCGATCTGACACGGCGCTCGCACGAGATTCTGCGCGAGCATCCGGTGAACAAGGCGCGCCGCGATGCGGGCAAGGCGGAAGCATCGTCAGTGTGGTTCTGGGGGCAGGGCACGCGACCGTCAGTACCGACGCTCAAGGAGCGCTTCGGCGTCGACGGCTCGGTGATATCGGCGGTCGATCTGGTCAACGGGCTGGGACGGCTGGCGGGATTGAATCTGATTAAGGTTCCCGGCGCGACCGGATTTCTCGATACTGACTACGCTGCAAAGGCGCGTTACGGCCTCGAATCGCTCAAGTCGCGCGACTTCCTGCTGCTGCATATCGAGGCGCCCGACGAAGCCGGTCACATGGGCCGCGCGGATCTGAAGAAGGAAGCGATCGAGCGTATCGACGAGTTGATCATCGGGCCGATGCTCGCGGGGCTTGGCGCGCTGGGCGATTTCGCGATCCTGCTGATGCCCGATCATGCGACGCCGAGCCAACTCAAGACTCATTCGCCGGAACCGGTGCCGTTCGCGCTGATGACGTCGGCGCAGTTCAAACCCGGCGGCAGCCCACCGCGTCGCTACACCGAAGACGACGGCACCGCCACCGGCGTACTCGTCGGCGACGGCTATCACCTGATAGAATCGCTGTTCGGCGGTCCCTTGAAGACAACGAACTGACCCGGAGGCCCTCTGGATGGAGCGGAATCTCGCCCTTGAAGTAGTACGCGCGACGGAAGCCGCGGCGCTTGCGGCGGCGCGTTTCATCGGCAAGGGCGACGAGCGGATGGCGGATCGGGCGGCGTGCGACGCGATGCGCAAGACGCTGAACTCGGTCGCGATGGACGGCAAAATCGTAATCGGCGAGGGCAAAGAAGGCGACGCCGAGTTTCTTTACGAAGGCGAAATAGTAGGCACTGGCGCGGGCACCGAAATCGACGTCGCGCTCGATGCGATCGAAGGTCCGATCATCTGCGCGACCGGCGGGCCTAACGCGCTGTCGTGCGTCGCACTGGCCGAGCGCGGTCGAATCCTGCGATGCCCCGATACCTACATGGACAAAGTCGCATGCGGACCGGCGGGCCGCGGCGTGATCGATATCGACCGGTCGCCGACTGACAATCTGAAGGCGCTGGCCGAGGCGAAAAAAGTTTACGTCGAAGATTTGCGCGTCGCGATCCTCGATCGCCCGCGTCATGAGAAGCTGATCAATGAAGTTCGGCGCGCCGGAGCGGGCATCAAGATGATCTCAGCCGGTGACCTGTCAGCCGCGATCGCGACCACGCGCCCGGAGAGCGAAATCGACATGCTGATCGGCATCGGCGGAGCGCATCAGGGCGTTCTTGCCGGCGCCGCGATTCGTTCTGCTGGTGGCGAGATGCAGTGCCGGTTCGTGCCGCGCAATGGAGAGGAAGCCGAGGCGTGCCTCGCGATGGGCATCATGGACCTCAAGCATCGCTACACGCTCGAGGAGCTGGCGGGCGAGAACGTGATGTTCGCGGCGACGGGCGTGACCACCGGCGACTATCTGCGCGGCGTCCGATTTTTCTCCGGCGGCGCGATGACTAACAGCGTCGTGATGCGCTCGAAGACGCGTACCATTCGCTTCATCGAGGCGATTCATCATTTCGATTTCAAACCAGAATACTAAAGCCGGTTGGCGGGAAGGTGGCGGGATATGTGGTTGCGCGTGAGCATGAAAGACAGGCCGCTGATGATTAACGCCGATAGGGTCGTGAAAATTGTGGAGATCCCCGGAGGCACTGCAGGGCAGTCGCGGATGCCACGTCTATCTCTCGCTCACCGAGTACATGGAAGTCGATCAATCGCTGCACGAGATGATGATCTCGCTCGGCTTCGAAGAGCGGAGCTAGTCACTCACATCATCTGCAAAGCCTGGCAGGTGCTCGAATCGGGCTTGAACTGGCCGGCGAGGCACGACATTTTGGCCGCGTCGATCAACGCCGGCTCGTCCCATTTCGTCGGCCACGGACCAATGTTGACGGCGGCGCACGCCTGTCCGTTGCCCATCGTGCACCAGGTGCTCAACTCACCATGGAGCACGGCCATCTGCATACAGGCGTCCTGTTTGCCGGCGTTACAGGCGGGCGTTAGAATCTCGATCGGCGCACTGGATTCGATCGCAACCTTGGTGTCGCTCACTTGTTGGACGATTGTGTGACACGCGGCCTGGTTGCCTTCGTTGCACTTCTCGGTTGCCTGGGCGCGAATCTTGGTGACGAAGTCCTGCGCCTGCGAACTACATCCCGAAACGACAAAGGTCACAATCGCCAGAACGAAGACGCGCATTGATATTCCAGCTTTGATTCGCACCGGCGCATTGTTCCGCGCCAGATGAGCGGCGCGCAAGCGGCGGGGCTTGACAGTCAAAGCGGGCAAGGCGGAACTAGAAGCAATGGACCTCCAAAATATTATTTTCGAAAAAGCTGCGATTGCGACGCTCACCGTCAACCGGCCGACGGCTCTCAATGCGTTGAATCGCGAGGTGCTCGAGGAAATTGCGCGCGTGATTCGCGAGGTGCGCCACGACGCTTCCGTGCGCGTGCTCATCGTCACCGGCGCCGGCGACAAGGCGTTCGTCGCAGGTGCGGACATCGCTGCGATGGCGAAAATGTCGGCGGTCGACGGCCTCGATTTTTCAAGGCTGGGCCATCGCGTGATGGAGAGTTTCGAGGACCTGCCGATTCCCGTCATCGCGGCGGTCAACGGCTTCGCGCTCGGCGGCGGGCTGGAGCTTGCGCTTGCTTGCGACCTGATCATCGCGAGCGACAAGGCGCGCTTCGGGCAGCCCGAAATAAATCTCGGACTCATCCCGGGATTCGGCGGTACGCAGCGCTTGCCGCATCGAATCGGGCACAACAAGGCGCGCGAACTGATCATGACCGGCGACATGTTCGACGCGAAGACGGCGCTGGAGCTGGGCCTCGCAAACCAGGTCGTGGCGCCCGGCGATCTGATCGAGACGACGCGCAAGCTGGCCGAGAAAATCGCGGGCAAATCCGCCGTCGCGCTCCGTCAAGCGAAGGCCGCGCTGCGAGCCGCATTCACGATGGAAGAAGACGCCGGCCTGCGCTTCGAGCAGGAGGCGTTCGGCGTGACCTTCGGCAGCGCAGATCGCGTCGAGGGCACGAGCGCCTTCGTCGAGAAGCGCCCACCCAAATGGCAGCACAAATAGACTCTTAACACTGGGTGCAGGGGTCACCCCTGCCCAAGGAAGTGTGAAACCCACGGCGGGTTTCACATTCAATAAAGTGATTTCCCCTTCCGGTCTGAGGGTTGACGACCTATCGGACCTGTGGGAAACTCCGGCAAAAGAGAGAGCGACGGCGCCGCCGCACGAGGCGGCGTTGATCATTCTGATATCGTCATTATCATTGAATAGTCCGGAGGATCTTCATGGCTGAGCAGGCTCAAGCTACTACTGACACGGGACCGCGCCCGATTGTTCCATGGCTGAAATTGGCGCCCAAGCCCCATCTCGAAGGCATCAAGTGCGAGAAGTGCGGAGCGATTTATCTCGATCCTAAACGGGTCGCGTGCTCGAAATGCGGCGCGAGTGAAAAGTTCAGTCCGGTGACGCTGTCCGACAAGGGCAAGGTGTACGTGTTCTCGGTCGTGCATCAGTCGTTCCCCGGAATCAAGACGCCTTACGTGACGGCGATCGTCGACCTGCCCGAGGGCATCAGCGTCCGGGCGAATCTGACCGACGTCGATCCCGAACAGGCACAGAAGGAACCGAACAAGATTTTCAATTTGCCGGTTGAATTGGTCACCGGCGTGGCGGCCAAGGATCGCGAAGGACACGAGGTAGTGGCTTTCTCGTACCGGCCAAGTAAAAATTAGGGTCCCAGCAAGGGCGATCGAACAAACTTTACGACGGACCTGAGCTTCGGGCCGGGCCGCCAGGAGGAATCAAGATGCGAAATGTTTATGTTCTCGGAACCGGGATGATCAAATTCGGACGCTATCCCGAGAAGACCGTTCCGGAACTTGGCGGCCAGGCGGCACTGCTCGCGCTCAAGGATGCCGGAATTGCAATCAAGGACGTCGAGATGTTCGCCTGCGGAAATCTCTACCAGTCCAACGCGATGGTCGGGCAGCGAATCCTGCAGCAAATCGGCCAGACCGGAATCCCCGTAATCAACGTCTCGAACGCATGCGCCACCGGCTCGACCGCGTTTCGCGAGGCGTACATGTCGGTCGCATCCGGGATGTATGACATCTCGATGGCGGTTGGCGTCGAGCAGATGGGCAAGCAGGGATTGCTCGGCGGCGCCGGCGGCGGCGATCCCGCGTACTCGACCGAGGGCAAGCTCGGCTCCGGCCTGATGCCTGCCGTGTTCGGACAGGCGGGCATCGAGCACATGCGCAAGTACGGCACCAAGCCCGAGCACTTCGCGAAAATCTCGGTGAAGTCGCACAAGCATGCGACCAAGAATCCGTTCTCGCAGTATCGCAATGAAGTCTCGCTCGAAGACGTGATGAATGCGCGCATGGTCGCGTATCCCAACACTCTTTATATGTGTTGCCCGACGGGTGACGGCGCGGCTGCTGCGATTCTGGTCAGCGAGGACAAGCTGAAACAGCTCGCCGGCGGACGCAAGCGCGCAAAGATCGCGGCTTCGGTGCTCACCTCGGATCCGTGGACCGATCGCACTGCCACTCTGCCCGACGTCAGCACGCTCACGCGGCGCGCGTCGAAGCAGGCGTACGAGAAGGCCGGCATCGGACCCAAGGACATCGCGCTTACCGAATTGCATGATTGCTTCGCGACGGCGGAACTCGTGCACTACGAGAACCTCGGACTGTGCGGCGACGGCGAAGCCGGCAAGTTCATTGACTCGGGCGGCGGCATGCATCCGGGCCTCGGAGGCCACGATCCGGTCAACGTGTCAGGCGGATTGCTCTCGAAGGGGCATCCTCTCGGCGCGACCGGCGTCGCGAATATTTGCGAAGTGGTCTGGCACCTGACGCAGGATGATCGCGCGAAAGATCGCCTGGTGCCTAACGCCAAGGCGGGTCAGGCCCACGTAATCGGGCTGGGTTCCGCCTGCACGATTCATATCCTGACGGTATAATTCAGGAACTACGCCTAATCGGCACTTCGAGAGAGGGCCGCCCAAACAGGCGGCCCTTTTTCTTTCCCTGATGGGCCGATAAGTTTGACGGGATCGACCAGATGGCAGACGAGACAAAATCGACGGCTGAACGCCTCGGCTATGCGGCGGATGCGCGCGTGCTCATCCTCAATGCCGACGACTTCGGCATGTGCCACGATCAGAACGAAGGCGTCATCAGGGGCTTGCAGGAAGGTCTGTTCACGTCGTCGACGATCCTCGTGACGTGTCCGTGGTTCGAGGAGGCGGCGGAGTTCGCGCGGAACTATCCTGCCGCTGATCTCGGCGTGCATCTCACGCTCACCGCCGAATGGGACCGCTACAAGTGGGGCCCCGTGTTGGGACGGGATGCAGTTCCTTCGCTGGTCGATGAGCGCGGATATCTGTGGCAGACAGTCGCGCAGGTCTACGAGCATGCTCGCCTCGACGAGGCGGAAGCCGAGCTGCGCGCGCAAATCGAAAAGGCGTTCGCGGCGGGAATCGACGCGACTCATCTCGATTCGCACATGGGCACGCTGCAACTGCGCGCGGACTATCACGAGATTTACGCGCGGCTCGCCGACGAATATCGCCTTCCGATCAGGCTCGCCTCGCGCCGACGTATCGGCACTGAAGGGATGGGCGCGATTCTCGACCAGCTCGACGCAGCCGGCGTCGTCACTCCCGACCATCTGGTATTTTACGGGCCGTCGTCGGTGGCCGAGACCGAGTCTTACTGGACGAATCTCATTCGCACGCTGAAGCCGGGCTTGACCGAAATTTTGTGTCATCCCGCGCTCGCTCGCTACGAACTGAAGAGTTGTGCGCGCGACGCGCTGCAGCGCGAGGCCGACTTCCACTATTTCACGTCCGACAAGACGCGCCAGCTGATCAAGGACGAGTGCGTCGAGATGGTCGGTTTCCGCGAGCTGCGCGATCTGATGCGCCGGTGATTCTCCTACTCCAGTTCCCCTTCCCACTCGGGAAGGGGTTAGGGGTTAGGTTGCTTGGAACTGACGCGACTCAGAGGATTTCGAGATCTAATCGGCGCCGACGCGCGTGGGATGAGTCTCGTCGAGGAGCGTGCGCGCGCGATTTTCGATCGCTACTCGATCAAAGAGATCCGCATTCCCGTGCTCGAGCGCGCCCAACTCTACCAGCGCTCGAGCGGCGAGACCTCGGACGTCGTCGAAAAGCAGATGTACACCTTCACCGATCGCGACGAAGGCGAGACGGTCGTCGCGCTTCGGCCGGAAGGCACGCCCGGTGTCGTGCGCGCATACATCGAGGCCGGCCTCGATCGCACCGACCCTGAGCAGCGGCTGTTCTATTCGGGACCGATGTTTCGCCGCGAACGCCCGCAGAAGGGCCGCTATCGCCAGTTCTATCAGTTCGGCGTCGAGGTATTTGGCCGGCCCGACGCGGCTTGCGACGCCGAGTTGCTGATAATGATCGACGAGCTTTGCCGCGACCTCAAAGTTCCATTCACGATGGAGATAAATTCCATCGGCGATCAGAAGTGCCGGCCGGCGTTTCGCGAGGCGCTGGTGAAATGGGGCCGCGCGCATTGGGACGAGCTCGACGAGGACTGCCACAATCGCATCGATCGCAATCCGCTGCGCCTGCTCGACTGCAAGAGAGACGCGAAGGTCACGGAGTCGGCGCCGAACAGCCTCGACTACCTGTGCGACGAATGCCGCGCGCATTTCGATACCGTCAAGGAACTTTTGAGCGCCGCGGGCGTTCAGTACGTCGTCAATCCGCGCATGGTGCGAGGTCTCGACTACTACACCCGCACCGCGTTCGAGGTGATGGCGGGCGGGCTCGGCGCGCAGAGCACGGTCGTGGCCGGCGGGCGATACGATGGGCTAGTCGAGACCATGGGTGGCGCGCCGGTTGCGGGGATTGGTTTTGCGATCGGGGTCGATCGAATGGCGCTGGCTCTGGAAGCGGCTGGAGCGCTTCCGGCTACTAGGCCCGACGCGGCGATAATTTCTATGGGCGCGGCGGCAGCGCGTCACGCGACTGTCGTGGCGCGCAATCTCCGAGGCGCGAACCTCAATATCGAGATGCTCTCGCCCGAGCGCAAGATGAAGACGCTGCTGGCGCGCGCGTCGAAAATTGGCGCGCGCTTCGCGGTGATTATCGGCGACGATGAACTCGCGCGCGGCGTTGTGCAGTTGCGCGACTTGAAGGAGAGCACTCAGCGCGAAGTTGCCGAGGCCGAGGCGGCGCGCGCAATCGCGGATGCTCGCCAGGAATGACCTCTCAGTCTGACTGTTTCTTACACTCGCGGGCAAAGATATTCTGTGACCACAACCAGTTCTTAACTGTGATGGCTGATGCCGAAAACTGAGCAATATTCTCCGCTGCCGCCGTGGCCTCGCACTGATTACTGCGGCGCACTTCGCGCTACCGATGTTGGCCGCGAGGTCGCGCTGTGGGGATGGGTGCAGACGCGGCGCGATCATGGCGGGCTTATCTTTATCGATCTTCGCGACCGCGACGGAATCGTGCAGCTCGTATTGAATCCGGCGCATAGCAGCCACGCGCACGAGGCCGCCGGCGAGACGCGCTCCGAGTTTTATATTGCGGTGAAGGGCAAGGTCGTCCGCCGCGCCGAGGGCACCGTCAACGCCGAGCTTCCGACTGGCGAAATCGAAATTGCGGTGAGCGCGTTCGAGACTCTCAGCGCGTCGGCGCCGATGCCGTTTCAGATTGCCGACGGCGAGGCGACCGCCGAAGAGATTCGGCTCAAGTACCGCTATCTCGACCTGCGCCGTCCCGAGATGCAGCGTAATTTGCGCCGACGCCATCAGGCGTTACAGGCCGTGCGCAGCCATCTCGATCAAAATGGCTTCATCGACGTCGAGACGCCGATTCTTTTCAAATCGACGCCCGAGGGTGCGCGCGACTACCTGGTGCCGAGCCGCGTCAACCCCGGGAAGTTCTACGCGCTGCCGCAATCGCCGCAGTTGTTGAAACAGATCCTGATGATCGGCGGCTTCGACCGCTACTATCAGATCGCGCGATGCTTCCGCGACGAGGATTTGCGCGCGAATCGGCAACCTGAATTCAGCCAGATCGATATCGAGATGACGTGCCCGCGCCCCGAGGATATTCAATCGATCGCGGAGGGGATGATCGCGTCGGTTTATCGAAGCGTGCTCGGTATCGACGTGAAGCCGCCGTTTCCGCGGATGCCGTATTCCGAGGCGATGGAACGCTTCGGCATCGACAAGCCCGATCTGCGCTTCGCGATGGAGCTGAAAAATCTGACGGCCGCGTTCGCTGGCACTTCTTTCAAGGTGTTCGCGGAAATTCTCGCGCGCGGCGAGTCCGTCTATGGAATCAACGTCACGGGCGATCATCCGCTGACCCGCCGCGAACTCGACGAACTTACCGAGTCGGTGAAATCACGCCATTCGATGGGTCTGGCGTGGATAAAAGTAGGCGAGGGCGGCGCATGGCAGGGACCGATCGCGAAATATCTGAGCGACGCCGAGAGAGCTGCAGCCACCACCACATCTGAATTGAAAACTGGCGATACGCTGTTGATGGTCGCGGGACCGCCCGACAAAGTGCGCCCGGTTCTCGGTGACATCCGTTTGCAGCTCGCTACGAAATTCGGACTCGACAAATCCGATGAGCTGAAATTTTTATGGGTCGTTGATTTCCCGATGTTCGACTACAGCGTCGAGGACAAGCGCATGGTCTCGGTGAACCATCCTTTCACCGCGCCGAATCCCGACGATCTCGCGATGCTGGAGTCTACCCCGCTCAAGGCCCGCGCACTCGCCTACGACATGGTGCTCAACGGCCAGGAACTCGGCGGTGGCTCGATTCGTATCCATAGCCGCGAGCTGCAATTGAAGGTATTTGAATTACTGGGGCTCACGCGCGAGGAAGCGATCGATCGCTTCGGCTTCCTGCTCGACGCGCTCAAGTACGGCGCGCCGCCCCACGGCGGAATCGCCTTTGGGGTCGATCGAATTTGCATGATGCTTTGCGGCACCGATTCGCTGCGCGACGTAATCGCGTTTCCCAAGACGCAGAAGGCGGTTGACCCGATGAGCGGCGCACCATCCGAAGTCGATCCGCGCCAGCTCAAGGAATTGTCGATCAAGGTGACGTCATGAAAATCAGTTGGACGTCGGCGTCTGCGCGGCTGGCTCTCGTGGCTGGCGCGTTGTGGATGGCGGCGGGATGCACCACGATCGCGGCCGACGCGGTCAATTCCACGACCGGCGCCGTGAGCGATGCAATCAATCAGCGCGACGTGAAGTCGCATGCGGTGCGCTCGATCAAAACTGTCACTATCAATCGTATCGCCGTGATGCCCCTGGTAGAGGATCCGACGGCTGGCGAGCCGCTGGCTCCAGGAGCGGCCGAGGCGATCAGCGCCGAGCTCTACAGCCAGGTCGCGATGGCTGGTGGATGGGATCCGATTCCGGCGCAGGACGTCGACGCGGCGCTGCAGAAGATGCCGCCGACCACGTTCGCGAATCTCGATGAGAATGCGCTCAAGCTGGGCCATGACGTCTCCGCCGACGGCGTGCTCTACGGCACCGTCGAACGCTACAAGGAACGTGTCGGCGCGGATTACGCGGCGGCAAGTCCGGCGTCGGTTTCGTTCTCGCTCAAGTTCGTCGATCTCAAGAGCAAGCAGGTCGTCTGGACCGCGAAGTTCGCCAAGTCGCAAGCCGCGTTGAGCCAGAATCTTTTCGATCTCGCCAATTTCGTGCAACGCTCCGGACGATGGGTGCGCGCTCATGAAATTGCGGCGGAAGGCGCGAAGGAAGCGGTCGCCGATCTTCACGGCGAACTCAATCTGTCGCAAAACGTCAAGCGCTTCGAAACCGGAACCTACGGCGAACTCAAGTCGGGACAGCAGCGGTATAACACCGGGCCTAACGGGATCTATTAGAAGGGCAGATCACTTTATTTAATGTGAAACCCGCGGTGGGTTTCACGCTCTCCTTCGGCAGGGGTGACCGCCGCGACGCTCTGACTGAGAAGAAATCGCGAAATGTCGAGGACGACATCGCATCTCAGAGCTGGGAGGAGGGTCGATTCATCTCGCCCGCGATCGCTCCGGCGCTTTCCCGCGGGAGGGCGCCAGGCATTAAGTTCCGCCTCGCTCCCGAGGGGAGAGGTACGGACTCTACTTCCACGGGGACTGCGGCTTCATCTTAAGCGCCTGCGCGACCGCCGGATGCACTACGTGGCCGTCGTAGGTGTTGACGCCATGGCGGATTGCTGCATTTTGTAACCCGGCTTCGAGGATGCCGTGATCCGCAATCTCGATCGCGTAGGTCAGCGTCGCGTTGGTGAGTGCGTAGGTGGAAGTATGCGGCACCATCGCGGGCATGTTGGTTACGCAGTAGTGCACGACGCCGTTGCGAATGAACGTCGGCCGCGCGTGCGTTGTGGGCGCGGACGTTTCCGCGATACCGCCTTGATCGATCGATAAATCCACGATCGCCGCGCCGGGACGCATCCGCGAAACCATTTTTGCGCTGAGCAGCCGCGGCGCGCGCGCACCCGGAACCAGCACCGCGCCGATCACGAGATCGCAGTTGGTGACTTCCTCCTCCAGCGTCGCCCGATTCGACATCACTGTCGTCACGCGACCGCCAAGCAAATCGCCCAGGTAGCGCAGCCGCGTCGGGTTGATATCCATGATCGTCACTTCGGCGCCGACTCCCGCCGCAACCCGGCATGCGTTCAGTCCCGAGATTCCGCCGCCGAGCACTACTACCTTGCCTGGCCGCACTCCCGACGCTCCGCTGAGGAGCACGCCGCGGCCGCCGCTGCGCGCCTGCAGACACCATGAGCCGGCCTGGATCGCGAGGCGTCCCGCAACTTCGCTCATCGGCGCGAGCAGCGGCAAGCTCGAGTCTTCGAGCTGGATCGTTTCGTAACCGACCGCCGTCACGCGTCGGCGCAGCAGCTCACGCGCAAGACGCGGATCCGCCGCGAGATGAAGATATGTGAAAACGATCAGCCCGGGACGCATCAGTGGGTATTCCGGCGGCTGCGGTTCCTTGACCTTGAGAATCATGTCGGCACGTCGCCATACGCCGGCCGCGCTCGCTACGATCGACGCGCCCGCTTTGCGATAGTCGCTGTCGGTAAATCCGCTGCCGACGCCTGCCCCCGCCTGCACCGTCGCGCGATGACCGTGCGAGCGCAATGCGGCGACGCCCGCCGGAGTCAGCGACACGCGCTGCTCGTCGGATTTGATTTCGGTGGGAATTCCGACATTCATGCAGATGAGTCCTCCGCAGTTTGAGCGAGTGGTGGATCGTTACGCGCGCGCATCGAAGATACGGCGCGTGCCGAGGCGCAGGCAATCGCGGCGCGCGCAACCGCTAACGCCATCGACGCGCGACAGTCAAGAGTCACAGGCGCGATCGATGCCCGAGATGCCACGAATTGGAACTTGACAAAACTTGCGCCGCTGCGCTTCATGACATTGGATGTGATCGCGATCGACCTTCGCGCGCGCCGGACTTGAAATGCGCGCCGCTCGCGATCTACGGAGGAATCATGGAGATCCCGCAGGGGCTCAAATATTCGAAAGAGCATGAATGGGTCGCGACGGAAGATACGGTCGCGACCGTTGGAATAACCGATCACGCGCAGGACCAGTTGGGCGAGATCGTGTACATCGAATTGCCCGCGGTCGGCGACAAGGTCAGCAAGGATGATCCGTTCGGCGTCGTCGAATCGGTCAAGGCCGTCTCGGATATCTACGCGCCAGTAACCGGCACCGTGATCGAGATCAACGAAGACCTGCCCGAGAGCCCGGAGACCGTCAACGAAGATCCGTACGGCGACGGATGGCTGATCAAGGTGAAGATCACCGACATGAGCGACCTCGAAGACCTGATGGACGCGGACGAATACACGGAGCTGCTCGCGCGCGAGAAGGAATAATCGTGGCGACGACGTTCAGGCAGGTGGCGCGCCGCTCGAGCTGGATTCGGCCTTCGATACCGAGATTCTGAATTTGTAGGCGCCGGTAGGGGGATCGATGAACACCATCAGGAACGGAGCCGACGCTGACGGCTCGATCGTGAACGCCTTCTGCGGACTCAACCCCTGAGAGAATTCGATTTCGCGCGGTGTCATCTCACCGAGCATCGTCGACGACAGCTCATTGCCGCAGTAGACGCTCTGGCGGGCGACCGAATTGGCGCCCGCGCCAATCAGATCGGCGTCGATTCCGACCAGGTGCAACGGGCGATTCCCGACATTCTGCGCGGTGCCCGTGATCACCAGAGCGACATGGCCGCCCTTGAGCGAGTAATACTCCGGGCGCACGTCATGGAGCGTCACCAGCATCGCGGGTACGATCGGCCGCGCGAAGTATTCGCCAATTCGCGGAGCACCGCTGAGAATCCGCGCGCTCGCCGCCGGCTCGTCGGAGATGATCGCACTCGCGCCGAGGAACGCTATCGCCACGAAGAGGAACGCCGCGAGAAAGACTCCCGAGGCATGGATCGCTCCGGGAGATTCGCGATCAGTGTGGTCCTCAGAGTCGTCGGCGGCGTGGCCGAACTGGAACCCGGTGGATTTCGAGGGAGGAGGCGGCGGCTCCTCGAATTGAGGTATCTCCTCCGCTTCCAGAAGACCCATCCGGCGCACCGGGCCACGTGTCGGTGTCGATGTCGATCGCGGAGCAGGCTGAGGGTTTCGCGGCGGCGGTGGCTCTTCGAATTGAATCCTATCCTCATCCGCTTCCAGCAGGCCCAGCCGGCGAACCGGGGTGGATGTGGGTCGCGGAGCAGGCTGAGGGTCTCGTGGAGCAGGCGGAAGGTTTCGCGGAACAGGCTGAGGGTTTCGCGGAGCAGGCGGAGGCTCGGCCATCATGCTGGGCGCCTGGCGCCTCGGGGCATGTTCGAAATCCGCCGGCGCGTCGCCTACCTGCCAATCCTCGTGGTGCCGCTCGGGACGTTCGAGCTCATGCTCGGGAGGCGCGTCACCGATTTCACCGCGCTCATCGCTGAAATCGAATCTCAGATTTTCGCCGGTATCGGCTTTCTGATCCCGGTCGCCGAAGGTGCGATTGAGCGGATCGTCGGCTTCCGGTTCATTACGAGGTTTCTCTTTTCGATCTTCGGGCTGAGCAGCAGGAGCGGGCGGCGGCGGTGCAGACCGCTCGCGCGGTTGCTGGGGCTCGAATCGTTGCGGACGAGGTTCCGGTCTTTGCACGCGAGCCTCAGGCTTGGGTGCTATCGGCTGCCGCGGCTCGGCGACAGGCTCGCGCTTGACGATGCCGCTTTCGACCGGCGACTTGAGTGCGCTCGCACGCGGTCGCGCGGTCTGAATCGTGCGCGGCGCCTGCGATTCGTTCTCTGGCTTCTGCGGACTGGCTGGCTCTGGCGGCGCCGGTTTGCGAACTCTGGCAGGCACCGGGTCCGCGTTGAACACGTGGCCGCATCGCGAGCACTTGAAGGTCGGAGTATCGTCGGGCAGGACCCGCTCATCGATTCGGTAGCGGGTGTGGCAACTGGTGCATTGAATTTCGATCATTCCTCCACCACCTCTCCTGGGTGGCAAATTATCATACTGCCACGGCTCAAGCATCTTTTCGGGGTGTCGCGGCGGAGCGTCATGCGATGCGGATAGCGCTGCTGACGCGCCGTTTCGATAGCGCAGGCGGCGGCACCGAGCGCGATCTGATCGTTACGGCGGATGAACTGCGCGCCGCGGGGCATCAAATTTCAATTTTCGCGGATGAGGTCCGTGGCGCAACCGGCGACTGGAATGTCCGTCGAGTCGGCGCCGGGCCAAGGTTGGGGCGAACATTGTCGCTGCTGCGTTTCGCGTGGACCGCTGCCCCGGCCGCGCGCCGCGCCGGTGCCGATCTGGTGCTGAGCTTCGCGCGATGCGTCGGGTCCGACGTGATGCGCTCCGGCGGCGGCGCCCATGCCAGTTATCTCCGAGCCGCGCGCAAATGGCGCGGCGTGCTCGGTGCGACTGCGATGCGCATCACGCCGTATCATCGGGTGCAGATGCTGGTCGAGCGCCAGGCCTTCCGCAGTCCCGGCCTGAAGCGAGTGATCGCGGTATCGAATTTCGTCCGCGACGATCTGATTCGCGAATTCGGGTTGGCGCCCGAAAAAACTGTGACGATATACAACGGCGTCGATCTCGACCGCTTCCGTCCCGCAAGCGACCCGTCCGAGCGCGCCGCCATCCGACAGAAGTTCGCAGTTCCGGCCAGCGCGCGCGTGGTCGCCTTCGTCGGCAACGGCTTCGCCCGCAAGGGATTGGGATTCCTGATAGAAGCATGGCCGCTGGTCGCAGGCGGCGCGTTTCTGATCGTAGCCGGCGCCGATCGACAGACCGACAAATTCGCGCGCCGCGCGCGCGCCCTCAATGTCGGCGCGCGAATAGTCTTCACCGGTCCGCAGCCGGACGTCGCGACAATCTTCCACGCGGCGGACGCATTCGCGATGCCTTCGCTGTTCGAGCCGTTCGGCAACGTCGTGATGGAAGCGATGGCTACCGGATTGCCCGCGATGACCAGCGCGTTCTCCGGCGTCGCCGAGTTGATCCCGCCGTCGATGCGCGGTTTTCGAGTCGAAAACCCCGACGACGTCGGCGAAGTCGCGCTCCGCCTCGGCGCGTTGTTCGACGCGCCCGTCAGTCTCGCCGCCGAAGCACGCGAGACCGCCGAGAAATTCACCTGGTCACGCTACGCCGAAGAACTGAACGCGCTGATCAAATCGATAGAGTAGGGCAATACATTTTATTTAACGTGAAACCCGCGGTGGGTTTCACACTTCCTTCGGCAGGGGTGACCCCTGCACCCAGTAAAGAAGAAATAGCGAAATGTCGAGGACGACATTTCGCTCTTAGTTCACTGGGGGCGGCGCGTTGAATTACTTCGCCCGTTACTTTACGGGAGAGGAGGCCGGCGGGCGCGGCCGCCGGTAGGTGAGGGTTCTGTGGCTCAAACTGCACCGGTGCAACAGCGCGAGTTCAGGTGCCCAACCCGTCGAACATTCCGCGCGCGATTGCTAGACGGCGTTCCTCGCGGGCGATTCGCGGGAGGTCTGCGCGCGTCAATTGCGCGATTCGTAGCCGCGTTATCGCGATTGCATACTTTGAGATCACGTCGAGCGCAGAATGTTTCTCATGCAGCATCCGGCATCGTCCGCGTTCGCGTGCAATTCTGATGAATCGCTCGCGATTGGCGCGTGACGGATCAACTTCATGATAGACGAGCGCCTTGGGCGCGTACCCAATTCGAAAACCCGCGCGACGCATTCGCTGCGACATCTCGGTTTCTTCCTCATGGCCGCCCGCGCCGGGGCCGAGACGCTCATCAAACGGCCCCACTTGCTTAATCGCGCCTGCGCGAAAGGCCATGTTTGCACCGAGCACGCCGCGCACCTCGACTACTTCGTCGCCGTGGTCGGCAATCGGCAGGTCAAGGTATACCGCCATCGGGCCGACTTTTTTTTCGGGGTCTTCGGCTGGGAGGATGCGCCCCTTCATCGCGGCGAACTCGCGATGCGTGTCGAAAAATTGCTCGACCGCGTCGAGGTATCCGGGCGCGACGGTCAGATCATCGTCGAGGAAAACCAGGATTTCTCCTGTCGCTTGTGCGATCGCGCGATTCTGAATGCGGCACTTTCCGGCGCGCGGTTCGTGCAGATGAGTAAGCGGCATGCCTTCGATCGAGAGCTGGGGCGGCGCCGGCGTGCCATTCTCGGCGATGATTATCTCGCGCGATCCCGTCGCGAGTTCAGGCGCAAGGCTCGCCACCAGCCGCCGAAGCGAGTCAGGACGACTGTGCGTCGCGATAATGACCGACGTCTTCAAAGCTTTTCGACTCTTGCGAAAACGCATGATGATGTTTTCATCCATCAGCAGGCTCGCGCTGGTCATGAAGCCGAGCAGCTCGCGATTGATCTCGCGCTGCTTCGGATCTTTCACGCGCCCATAGAGCATCCACGAGAACCCGGCGATGAAGGGCCACAGAATCGGCGCGAGGATTCGCGATCTCATTTTGCGCCGGCTGCGGCCAATCGCATCCATCCGCAGTCCCGCTCCCCATGCGATCCAGTGCAGGTCGTTGAGGCCCATCACGTGCCAGTTGCGCCCGTCGGCGACGCGATACTTGTACGCCAGTGGCGCACGCCGTCCTTTGTAGTAGCCGCTCAGCAGGTAATGTATTCGCGAGCTGACGTTCAGGCGATTCGGCGTCGTGACGATCGCGACCGCGCCGGGACGCATCACGCGCGCGATCTCACCCAGCATGTGCGGGATGTCCGCAAGATGCTCGATCACCTCGAGCATCATCACCAGGTCGAACGTCGCGTTGCTGAATGGGAGATCGTTGTCGAGGTTGACTGCAATCCAGCCGGGCTTGCGGGTGCGATACTCGGTCGAGACGACGCGCCAACCACGCTCCGCCAGCATTCGGCTCGAAAGGCCGTCGCCCGCGCTCAAGTCCAGCGCGAGCGATGACGCCCCCGGCGCCGGCGCAAGCGCAATTGCGCCGCGAACCCGCTCACTCATCGTAACCGGAGATTGTGTTGCACCAGCGCCGCGGGCTCAAGACGTCCGCGCGAAAATTCGAATCCCGTCTTGAATTGGAATCATCAGCCGGTTAAACCGTATACTCTTGCCCACGCTCGCGAGAGTGGCGGAATGGCAGACGCGCAAGGCTCAGGACCTTGTGAGCGCAAGCTCGTAGGGGTTCAAGTCCCCTCTCTCGCACCAACTCCGTCCTCTTCCCCTCTCCAGAAGGGAGAGGGGCAAGGGGAGAGGTGATTCGCGCACATCGGCGACGCGATCAGGTGCAACTTAATATGGCGCAGGCACCGCGCTGGTCGAATCCTTGTTGCCGGTATGCTCCGCGCCGTGACACTTCGCGACGTCCGCTTCGGTGCCGCCGACCGCAGTCGCGATCTCAGCATCGGAACGGCCCGACTGCTGCTGCAATTTTACGACGTTGCAGTCGACATGGTCGGTGGACATCATCGAGCTGCAACTCGAAATCCCGCCCGCGAGGATCAAAGTTCCCAGCGCGGCTGTAATACCCAGTCTTCCAAACAAGTCTGCCATGAAGAATTCCCTCCGCATTCGAAATACGGCCGGTCCCCAGACCCAAGCATGCGCACGATATTATCAACCGCCTTAATTTTACAAGCTGTAGATCTTGCGCGACGCATTGACAGCAGCGTCTCGCGCTTGAGAGGCGCCCGCCATGACAATATGATTTGAGTGAAGGGCGCCCGGCGCCCTTTTTTCGACGGAGTGACACCGGTGGATTTGCCCAAAACTTTCGATTCCAAATCCGCTGAAGAGCGCTGGTTTCAGCTGTGGATCGACCTCGGCTACTTTACCGCCGATCCCGCGCGCCCGGGCAAAGTCTTCTCGGTCGTAATCCCGCCGCCTAACGTCACCGGCCAGCTCCATCTCGGGCATGCGCTCAACGTCTCGCTGCAGGACATCATCGTGCGCACGCGCCGAATGCAGGGTTACAACACGCTGTGGCTGCCCGGCACCGACCATGCGGGGATCGCAACGCAGAACGCCGTCGAGAAAGATCTTGCAAAGGAAGGCAAAGACCGTCATCAGCTCGGCCGCGACGCGTTCATCGACCGCGTGTGGCAATGGCGCGAGAACTACGGCCATCGAATTCTGAATCAGTTGCGCCGGCTCGGTGCGTCATGCGACTGGACCCGCGAGCGCTTCACGCTTGATGCGGGCCTGTCGCGAGCAGTGACCAAGGTCTTCGTCGATCTGTATAACAAGAAGCTGATTTATCGCGCCAAGCGGCTAATCAACTGGTGCCCGCGATGCGAAACGGCGCTGTCCGATCTCGAAGTCGATCACAAGGACGTCCAGGGCAACCTCTGGTACATCCGCTACCCGCTCGCCGACGGCACTGGCTCAATCACGATCGCGACGACGCGGCCCGAGACGATGCTGGGCGACACCGCAGTCGCGGTGAATCCCGACGACGAGCGCTACAAGTCGTACGTCGGCAAGACAGTTCGCCTGCCGCTGATAGGTCGCGAAATAAAGATAATCGCTGACGCTGCGATCGATCGCGAATTCGGTACCGGCGCGCTGAAAGTCACGCCCGCGCACGACCCGGTGGACTTCGAGCTGGGCAAGCGTCACGGCCTCGAGCAGATTTCGATTTTCGACGGCACCGCGCACATCAACGAGAACGGCGGCCCGTATCGCGGGATGTCGCGCGAGGATGCGCGCAAGGAAATCGTCAAACACCTCGAGATCGCGGGGCTGCTCGAAAAGATCGAGCCGCATAAGCATGCAGTCGGCGTATGCTCGCGATGCGAGACCGTGGTCGAGCCGATGCTCTCCGAACAGTGGTTCCTGGCGATGCGCGAAATGGCCGATCGCGCAATCGAGGCGGTGCGCAAGGGCGACACGACCTTCCATCCGAAGTTCTGGGAGAACACATTTTTCAACTGGCTCGAGAACATCCACGACTGGTGTATCTCGCGCCAGCTATGGTGGGGCCATCGCATTCCCGCGTACAGGTGCGTGCGATGCGACCATCTGATCGTCGCCGCCGAGCGTCCGTCGCGATGCCCCGAGTGCGACGGCTCAGACATCGTGCAGGACGACGACGTGCTCGACACCTGGTTCAGCTCGGGGCTGTGGCCGATGTCGACGCTCGGATGGCCGGAAGAAACCGCTGACTTCGCGCGCTACTACCCGACCAGCCTGCTACTCACGGGCTTCGACATAATTTTTTTCTGGGTCGCGCGCATGATGATGTTCGGGCTCGAGTTCACCGACAAAGTCCCGTTCAAGGACGTGTACATCACGCCGCTGGTGCGCGACGAACTCGGCAAGAAGATGACCAAGTCGAAGGGCAACGTCGTCGACCCGCTGGATTTGATGGAGCAATACGGGGCGGACGCGGTCCGCTTCACGCTCGCGCAGTTGGCCGCGCAGGGCCGCGACGTAATCCTGTCGCACGATAGATTCGCCGCCTCGCGCGCATTCGCAAATAAAATCTGGAACGCCGCGCGTTTCGTGATGATGAATCTCGACGGTGCGCCGGAGCCTCTGCCGAAGATCGAGATCGGAAAGCTCGGACTGGCCGAGCGATGGATCCTGTCGCGCCTCGACGACACGATCCGCGAAGTGAGCCGTTCGATCGACGCGTACGAATTTAACATCGCGGCGATGAAGCTCTACCAGTTCATCTGGCACGAGTTCTGTGATTGGTACATCGAGCTGTCAAAGGAGTCGCTCAAGGCCGGCGGCGAGCGCCAGGCAGCCGCGCGATGGGTGCTTATCAACGTCTTCGACAAAATGCTGCGCCTGCTGCATCCGTTCATGCCCTTCGTGTCGGAAGAAATCTGGCAGGTGATTCGACCGTATCTCGAGGAGCAGAATCTGGCGGCGCATCTGCCGATTGCGAAGTATCCGGAGGCGTCGGCAACGAATCCTCTGTCACCGGCAGAAGAAGTCGCGATGAATCATTGCATCGAGGCGACGGAAGCGATCAACTCACTGCGCTCGTTGCTGGGATGGCATCCGGGGCAGCGTGTAATTGGGGTGGTAAATCCTGGAGACTCCGTCGATGCTCGCGAGATTGAGACGTGGCGAGCGTATGCAACGACCCTGGGGAAGCTCGATAGTCTATCGATTGGAAAACCAACCGGAGATCGAACCGTGGCGGGGCATCTATTGTGGGCCGACGTAGCGATAGATGCGCCTGATGGTTTTGATTTCGAGGTTGCCCTGAAAAAAATCGAGAAGCAGCTTGCAGAGGTCGACAAACATGCTGCTCAGCACGAAGCGCGGCTGAAGGACGAGCGTTTTATGACGAAAGCCGATCCTGAAACGCGAGCTGAGGTAGCACAACGATTTGAAGACCTGAAGGCGCAGCGAAAGCTGCTAGTCGAACAACTGCGCCAACTCGAGGAACGCGCTCGGAAGAAGAAGCTAGTAGTTGCATGAACCTCGACCTTAACGCTCACGTCTCTTCCCCTCTCCCTGTTAGGGAGAGGATCAAGGTGAGGGTCCTTGTACAGCGCGCGATTCTTTTCGCGCGCGAGTCAGGATTCTGCCTCCGCAGATCGTCGCGTCGTTCGTCTTCGACAAATCATCATCACAGCGCCAGAATCTTGATTCGCGCGCCAAAAAACGCGCGCTGTATAAGGACCCTCACCTTTGATCCTCTCCCTTACAGGGAGAGGGGAAGAAGGAGTCGCGCGTCGACTTCTTGGGCGGCGAGCTGATGGAACTGTTCAAGCAATTCGATCCCACTGAACTCATCAAGCGGGCGCTTGCCGAGGATTTGGGGCAGGGCGATATCACTACCGCCGCGACCGTTGCGCCGGGTGCGATGGGGCGCGCTAGGATCACCGTCAAAGAACCGCGGATGATTCTCGCCGGCGGAGTCCTCATCGAGCCTGTGATGCGGCAGGCTGGGGCTGAGCCGCATATTGTCACGCTCGCGCCCGAGGGAGCACAACTCAAAGCCGGGGACGTGCTCGCGGTAATTGAGGGCAAGCTCGCGGGATTGCTGATTGGTGAGCGCACTGCGCTCAACTTCGTGCAGTTGCTCTCCGGCATCGCGACGACGACGCGCGCATTCGTCGATGCGGTCGCGGGCACTCGCGCGAAGATAATCGACACGCGCAAGACTCATCCCGGCCTGCGCGTCGTCGAGAAGTATGCGGTCCGCGTCGGCGGCGGGCATAATCATCGCCTCGGCTTGGACAGCGGCGTGCTGATCAAGGAGAACCACATCGCGGCGGCCGGCACAGTGACGAAAGCGATCGAAGGTGCTCGCCGAATCGCGCCGCATACGCTTAAAATCGAGATCGAATGCGAGACGCTCGCACAAGTTGAAGAAGCACTTAAAGCCGGCGCCGACGCGATCCTGCTCGACAACATGACGCTTGACAATATCCGCAAGGCTCGCGCGATTGTCGGATCGAAGGTTCTGCTTGAGGTTTCCGGCGGCGTGTCGCTCGAGACCGTTCGCGGGATTGCGGAGGCGGGCGCCGATCTGATTTCCGTCGGTGCATTGACGCATTCGGCGCGATTTCTGGATATCAGCATGAGAATCGACGGAGTCTGATTAGCGGGCGCCGCGCGCGCTCGATGTTTTCGGAACTTAAAGCAATGCCTCAGAATCCATATCTCCCCATCGAACGAGGCGCAACCCGGCCGGATCGGCTGGCGAATCCATTATTTCGACGAAATAGACTCCACCCAGGAAGCTGCGCGCGAGCTGGCCGCGAGCGGCGCCGATCAGGGCACCCTGGTTATCGCCGAGCAGCAGACGGCCGGGCGCGGCAGGATGGGCCGCACGTGGCATTCGCCGTCCGGCGTCAATCTCTACACGACGATAATCCTCCGCCCGCCGATTCCGCTCGCCGACGTCCCGCGGATAAGCCTGGTCGCCGGTATCGCCGCAGCCGAGGCGCTCGAGCGCGAGGCGCCCGGAATCGTCGCACTCAAATGGCCCAACGACGTGTGGCTGCGCGGGCGCAAAGCCGGCGGTATCATCGCTGAGGCTGTCACCGACGCGCGCCAGAATCTTGACTGCGTGCTGCTCGGCATTGGCCTCAACATCAATCTCGCCGCCGAGGATATTCCCCCCGACTTGCGCGACAAGGCGACCTCGATGCGTATCGCGACCGGGCATGCATGCGACCGGATTGCGATTGCCGATTCGCTTTTTAATCTGCTCGACTCCCGCTATATGGAAACCCTGACCCGCGGCTTCGATGCGGTCCGTCCGGCGTGGGAGCGTTTCTCTGCGCTGACCGGCAAGCGGATCGCGATCGTGGACGGCGGGCGGCGGCAATCCGGCGTCGTCAAGGGAATCGACGGGACGGGTGCACTGCTGCTAGACATCGGAGACCGCGTCGAGAGGGTCGTCGCGGGTGAGGTGAGCGTGGAGGGGGCTTACGAGTAATATTTATGTAACGAACGCGAAATAACTGCATCGATCGGGGCGCGGCGCTCTGAAATCGGCGCTGGTCCCGGCGAGCAAGCTTGAGAGGTGACTCCATGGCTGTGGAGGAAATCGGAAGGCTTAGGACAATCGCAATCGTGGGCCAGGGCGGGACCGGCAAGACCCAGGCCGCCGATGCGATGCTCTTCACTGCAGGCGCTGCGCCGCGACTCGGACGGCCCGATGATGGCTCGGCCGCGATGGACTTCGAGCCCGAAGAAACCAAGCATCATATTTCGATCAGTTCCGCGTTCAATCATCTCAACTGGAAAAAGACCGAAGTAATTTTCGCCGACACTCCCGGCTACACCGCCTTCCTGCCCGAGACCCTGACGACTCTGCGCGCAGTGGACGGCGTCGTGATGCTGATCAGTCCGGGGGCGGACACCAAAGTTGAATCCGAAAAAATCTGGGCGGCGACCGAAGACCTCAAGCTGCCGCGGATCGCGTTCGTGTCGCGGCTCGATCGTGAGCGCACCAGCTTCGACGCCGCGATGAAGGACCTCGAGAAGGTGCTTGGCGCGCGCGCGGTTGCGCTGACGATCCCGATTGGCGAGGAGCTCGGCTTCAAGGGCGTCGTCGACGTGCTCGCGATGAAGGCGCTGACCTACGCCGACCCCAGCGGCAAATTCAAGGAAGAGGAACTATCCGGCGAACTGAAGACCCAAGCAGAAGCTGCACGGACTGCGTTGTTCGAGGCGGTCGCCGAGACCGATGACGATCTGCTTGAAAAATATCTCGACAAGGGCACGCTCGACGACGCCGAAGTTCGCACCGCGCTGCATGCTGCCGTAGTCGATCGCAAAATCACGCCGGTGTTCTGCGGCTCGGGCGCAAAGAATATCGGCATCGCGCCGCTACTCGACGCTGTCACGACGTATCTGCCCGCGCCCAACGAGCGCCCGCCGGTGGAATGCCAGAATCCCACGACGGGCGAGCCGGTCAGCCGTTCCGCCGATCCTGCGGCGCCGTTCGCAGCGCTGGTGTTCAAGACGATAATCGATCCGTTCGCGGGCAAGCTTTCCATCTTCCGTATAATTTCAGGTCGCGCTCAGACCGACGCCACCGTCTACAACTCGACGCGCGAAACCAAGGAGCGCTTCGGTCAGTTGCTGCGCCTCGAGGGCAAGAAGCAGTCGCCGATCGCGAGCGCGATCGCCGGCGAGATCGTTGCTGTCGCCAAGCTGAAGGACACCACCACCGGCGACACTCTATGCGACGAGAAAGCTCCCGTGCTCGTGATGCCGCCGCTGACGCGTCCGAACGGCGTCATCTCTTTCGCGATTCGTCCCAAGACCAAGGGCGACGAGGAGAAATCCTCGTCCGCGCTACAGAAGCTGATTGAAGAGGACCTCGCGCTCGAGATGCATCGCGATCCGCAGACCCACGACATCATCCTGTCGGGAACGGGCCAGATGCATATCGAAATCACGGTTGAGAAGCTGCGCCGCAAGTTCAACGTCGACGTCGAGTTGCAGGCGCCAAAGGTTCCGTACAAGGAAACGATCAAGGGACGCGCCGAGGCGCAGGGCAAGTACAAGCGCCAGTCCGGCGGCCGCGGGCAATACGGCGATTGCTGGCTCAAGATCGAGCCGATGCCGCGTGGCAAGGGTTTCGAGTTCGTCGACAATATCGTCGGCGGCGTCATCCCGCGAAACTTTATCCCGTCGGTCGAGAAGGGCGTGCGCAACACTCTGCCCGACGGATTCCTCGCGGGCTATCCGATGGTGGATGTCAGGGTCACCGTCTTCGACGGCAGCTATCACGACGTTGATTCATCGGACATGGCGTTTCAGATCGCCGCCTCGATGGGCTTCAAGGCGTGTCTGGAAAAAGCACGCCCGATCATCCTCGAACCGATCGTCGCGATCGAAGTCGCGTGCCCCGACGAATGCATGGGCGACGTGATTGGCGATCTGAATTCGCGCCGCGGCAAGGTCCTCGGCATGGACAGCAAGGGCAACGGCCAGGTGATCAAAGCGCAGGTGCCGATGTCGGAAGTGCTGAAGTACGCGCCGGATCTGCGCTCGATCACGTCGGGCCGAGGTTCCTTCGAGCAGCACTTTTCACACTATGAAGAGGCTCCGGCTCCGGTCGCGGAGAAGATCATCAAGGAGACGCACGCGGCGCGCGAGGCCGCCGGCGCCAAATCGCACGCCCACGCCCACGCGTAACAGGGGAGGCGGGGCAGGGCGGCCTTGTATTGCCAAGGCGGCCGCTCTTGTACAATCGGGGCAGGGGCAACACTGCGATGGCGCCGATTGGAAAAAGCCTGGTCTTCGCCGGAGTCGCGATCATCGTCGTGGGACTGTTGCTGTGGGGATTCTCGACGGTCCCGCTGATCGGCAAACTGCCCGGCGACATTTACATCCGTCGCGGCAATTTCACCTTCTATTTTCCACTCGCCACATGCATTCTCATCAGCATCATTGCAACCATACTGCTCTCGCTGACGTCGAGGCATTGACGGATTGGCAGCGGAAAAGAACGTAAGCCCGCATCGGCTCGCAGAGCGCAAGCGGCGCCGTCGCGAGTTGATCGCCGTCGGTGTGGCCGGCGCGACGCTCGTCGCATTCGTGCTCGCGCAGACCGAGCTGCCGCCGCTGACGCGTCACACGTCGCTGGTCTCCAACCTCGCGGTCATCTCGCTTTTCAACCTGAGCTTTTTGCTGCTCGGCTTGATGCTGTTCCTGGTCGGACGCAATCTGGCCAAGGTTATTTTCGAGCGCCGCCGCGGACTCATCGGCTCGAAGTTCCAGGTCAAGCTGGTCGCGGGTTTTATCGCCGTCGCGCTCATCCCGAGCGCGTTCCTGCTGTACGTGTCGGGCGTGTTCCTGCACGCGGACATCAATAGCTGGTTCAATCCCGAGTACGAGCAGATTCTCAATGACTCGCTCGAGATCGCGAAGACCTACTACCTGAACTCGGCCAACAACGCGTCGCATTACGCCCGCGTGCTGGCCGAGCAGATTTCGGCGAAAGGACTGCTTGCGCCCGATAAGCGCGACGACCTTAAAGCGTTCATCAACAAGCGCCAGCAGGAGTACAACCTCGGCACCATCGAGGTGTTCTCCGCCGATCGCAAGCTGCTGCTCATCGACATCAGTCCCAAGACGCCCACCGGCATTGGCGCTTCGCCCGATTCGCCGATCATCTCGCAGACCCTGAAGGGACAGGCGCTCACACGCACCGACCGCCTCGGCAATGCGGACGTGGTGCGTGGTTCCGCGCCGATTTATGTATCGAGCGAGACCGACAACGTGCTTGGTGCGGTGCTGGTCGATTACTATCTGCCGCAGAGTCTCGCGACGCGCGCGACCAACATTTCGCGCGTCTCCGAGGACTACTTTCAGCTGCGAATCCTGCGTCAGCCGATCATGAATAGCTACCTGCTGACGCTGGTGCTGATCGGACTGGTGGTCGTGACGCTGGCGAGCTGGTTCGGGATTTTTCTGTCGCGCGGAATCACCGGCCCGATCAAGCTGCTCGCGCGCGGGACGCAAGCGATCGCCGGCGGCGATCTCAATTTTCGCATTCCCGCCGTTGGCGACGACGAGATCGGGCAGCTGGTCGATTCGTTCAACCAGATGACCGCCGATTTGCGCTCGTCCGCCGCCGAACTCGAGCGCCGCCGCCAGTACACGGAGACTCTGCTGCGCAACGTGTCGGCCGGCGTCGTCGGTTTGGACCATGACGGCGTCGTGACGACGATTAATCCATGCGCCGAGCGGCTGCTCGATCTCAGCGCCGCCGCTGTGATCGGTCGCAACTACCAGGGTGCGTTCCCGCCCGCGCTGGCCCGTGTGCTCGACGACGTGTTCGCGTTCGCGACGCGTCCGCGCGAGGCCCGCTCGACCGTCAAGCTCGAAATCGCGGGCAGCGAGACCGAACTGATGATGACAGCGAGTCCGCTCGGCGACGTCCCCGGCGAACCCGCCGGAACGGTGCTGTTTTTCGAGGACGTCAGCCAGATCGCGAAGGTCGAGCGGATGGAGGCGTGGCGAGAAGTGGCGCGTCGAATCGCGCATGAGATCAAAAATCCGCTGACCCCAATCCAGCTTTCCGCCGAACGCCTTCGCCGCCAGCTCGGCGCGCGCCCCGGAATCGAATCGGCACTGGTCGAGGAATGCACCAAGACCATCATCGGCGAAGTTGAGGATCTCAAGCGGCTCGTGAATGAATTTTCGGCGTTCGCGCGGATGCCTCATCTGAATCCGGTCCCCGGCGACATTAATGCGCTCGCCAACGAAACCGTCGCGAATTTCCGCGAGGCGAATCCCAACGTCGAGTTTGCACTCGCGCTCGACCCCGCGATTCCGCTTATCCCGATTGATCGCGACGCGATGAAACGCGCGCTCGTCAACCTGCTCGACAATGCCGTCGCCGCCGTCACCGCGATCAATCACAACGGCGCCGGCCCGAAAATCGAAGTGCGCAGTCACCGGCTTTCCGACAACTCGCTCGTCACGCTCGAAGTCGCGGACAACGGCCCAGGAATCGATCCGCGCCTGCGCACCCGCATCTTCGAGCCGTACTATTCGGGCAAAAAAGGCGGCACCGGCCTCGGCCTCGCGATTGTCTCCGCTGTCGTCACGGATCATCACGGCTTCGTCCGCGTGATGGACAACCGGCCGCGTGGAAGTAGATTTGTGCTCGAATTTCCGGTTAAACTGCAACAATACGCAAAGGCAACCGGCTGATGCGACCCATACCGCGCTGTAACGCGAAGGCGCGCTTCCCGGAGAAAATCTGACGTGAATGAGACCGTGCTGGTGGTGGATGATGAGGAGCGGATTCGGTCGTCGTTGCGTGGAATTTTAAGCGACGAGGGCTTTCGCGTCGTCGATACCGGCAATGCGCCGGGCGTGATGGATCTGATTGCGCGCGAGAGTCCCGCGATCGTTCTGCTCGACGTGTGGATGCCCGAAATGGACGGCATCGAGTTGCTGCGGCGGATCAAATCCGAGCAGCCGCGCGTGCCCGTGATCATGATCTCGGGCCATGCCAACATCCAGAGCGCAGTTGCTGCGACCAAGTTGGGCGCCGCCGATTTTATTCAGAAGCCATTTTCGGTCAGCGGATTGCTCGCGTCGATCGCCCGTGCGCTCGAGGGCGACTCCGCCGGTCCGGATCCATCCAGCGCGCGCGGCATGAGCGCCGAAGTCCGCGCCGCGGGGCGTAAGGCAATTCGCGCCGGAGCGATTCCGCAGCGAACGGTAGCGCGGTCGATCGTGATGGGCGGGCAGGGGCTGCACACCGGGCTCAAGACAGGAGTAATCCTTCATCCCGCGCCGCCAGGATTCGGAATCGTGTTCACCTCGCTCGCCGACGAGACTGCGATTCCCGTCCGCTTCGAGAACGTCACCGACACTGGCTACAACACCACGCTGACCAGCGGCAGCCGATCGGTCCGCACCGTGGAACATCTGCTGTCCGCGCTCCACGCATTCGGCATCACCAACCTGCTGATCAAGACTGACGACGAAGTTCCCGCGCTCGACGGCTCCGCGGTCGAGTTCTGCAAGCAGCTTGGCGAAGCCGGACTCACCGAGCAGGACGCGACCGTCGAACCAATCGGCATCAAGCACGAAATTCTCATCGGTGAGGAGGGTGAGGGCCTCGAATTTATAAAGGTCGCGCCGGCAGACCATCTGATCATCGACTACACGCTCGACTACCCTAAGCCGATCGGCGTCCAGCAGTTACACTTCGAGCTGACTTCATCCGACGCCTACGCGCGCGAAATCGCACCGGCGCGAACCTTCGGCTTCGTCTGGGAATTTCGCAAGCTTGCGCAGCTAGGCCTCGGCAGCGGCGCCCGCATCGACAACGCGATCCTCGTCGACGACGAAAAAGTAGTGAACACTACTCTGCGCTTCCCCGACGAATTCGCGCGCCACAAAGTCCTCGACCTGATCGGCGACCTCTACCTGCTAGGCCGCCCCCTGCGCGCCCACGTCACCGCCTCAAAAACCGGCCACTCCGACAACCTGGCGCTGGTAAAAGCAATCTACGCATCGCTCTAAACCTGATCAAAATCGTTTCTCCAAGAAATCCGGCTCACCTTCCCGCGTGGGAAGAGGTTACTCCAACAAATCCGGTTCCCCTTCCCACTATGGGAAGGGGTTAGGGGTTAGGTTCCTGACACGCAAGCGCTAGTCTCTTATTCTTCATCGCATCATGGATCTGAAAAACAAAGTCGCACTTCTAACCGGCGGTGCCCGCCGCATCGGCCGCGCAATCGCGATGGACCTCGCCGCTCACGGCACGTCAATCGCGGTCCACTATCGCACCTCGCAATCGGAAGCAGACGCGGTAGTCGCCGAGATCTCAAGCAAGGGTGGCAAGGCGCAAACCTTCCACGCCGACCTCGAGCACGTCGCCGAAATCGAGCGGATGGTCGCAAAGGTCCTCGACACATTCGGCCGAATCGATATCCTGATCAATTCCGCCTCGATCTTTGCACCGATTCCTCTCACAGAAATCACCGAGCGCGACTGGGACGCAAACCTCGACACCAACCTGAAGGCGCCATTCTTCCTATCGAAGTTCGCCGCCGCTGCGATGCGCAAACAAGGCACCGGGAAAATTATCAACCTCGGCGATTGGGCCGGCATCCGCCCCTACAAGGACTACCTGCCATACTCAGTCTCAAAGAGCGGCCTGATAGGACTGACGAAAGCTTTAGCCAAAGAGCTAGCCCCCGAAGTCCAGGTCAACTGCATAGCACTAGGCATGGTGATGCCCCCCGAAGACTACTCGAAGGAAGAAGTAGAGCGTCTCGTAAAGCGCACGCTGACCAAAAAAATGGGAACCCCCGAAGACGTAGCCCGCGCCGTGATCTTCTTCTGCGAGACCGACTTCGCCACCGGCACAATCCTGCCCCTGGAAGGCGGCCGCCTCCTCATCTAGCTCTCGTTCCCCCCTTCCCACTATGGGAAGGGGTTAGGGTTAGGTCGCATGGCGCGATCGCCACTTCTTATTGCTGCTTCTCGCCCTTTGAGCCACTCTCTCCCGGCGCACTCTTGAACTCTATCTTCGACCCCTTCGCGAGCTTCTTGAGCATCCCCTTCACCACTGCGTCCTCATTCTCGTCGAGGATGAACATCGCAATCTTCGCCTTCACTTCCGGCAATGGCGCGATTGTCTCCCCGCGTCGCGAAACCACCTTGATAAAGCTGTAACCGAGATTCGACTGGAGTATCTGAGTCACCTGCCCGACGGGAGTCGCGAACACCATCTTGTCCACTACTGGCGGTAACTGCCCCGGCCGAAAGTAGCCCAGGTCTCCGCCCTTGGCCGCCGACTCCGTGTCCTCCGACTCCTTCTTCGCGAGCGCGGCGAAGTCCTTGGTCTTCTTCGCCTCGTTGTAAACTCTGATCATCTTTTCGGCCGCCGCTTTCTTCTGCGCATCGGTCGGGTTCGCTGGAAGCTTCACCGCGATATGCGCAATCTGCACTTCGCCCGGATCCTTGACGAACAGATCGCGATGCTCCTCGTAGTACTGCTGAATCTGCGCGTCGGTGGGCTGCACATGATGCGCGCGGAATTCGTCGTCGAGCATCTTCTCGATCATCATCGATCCGCGCACTGCGTTCATCAGTTGCGCATCCGGGGCGCCAGTCACCGGAGCGGTCTGACCCTCGGCGCCGCCAATCTGGAACTCGCGCGCGCGCTGCGCCACTTCGGCGTCGGGAATCGTGATCTTGCGCCGGACGGCCTCCTGCAGCAGCAGTTGCCGGTTGATTAAATTCTCCGTCGCATCGCGAAACACCGCCTTCGATTCTTCTGTGGTGGTCGCGTTGATCATGTGTTTTTCGGTATTCGCGTAGTCGGCAATCTCGGCCGCCGTAATCGGCGCGCCATTGACAGTCACGACCACCGGATCTTTTGGATCCGGCTTGACCAGTGGAAGAATCCCAAGGAAGCGTTGCTGCCAGCTAAGGCCCGACTGACCCAGTTGGGCGCGAACTGGATACGCGGTTGCAATGGCGACAGCAATCGCGACAATCAGACAGATTGCTGGCCCGCGACGCGAGCTCCGACCGAAAATGCCCATCAGTTCAAAACCCCCGATCGGCCACGTCAGGCGACGGTGCACGATGAATCCACGGCGTATACTCGGATGCGCCTTGGCGTCAAGCGAGTTGTTTCGCGGCCGGCGACGGGGACTCTCGCGATGACGCAACTGCGCACGGTGAGCATGATCTTCGCGATAATCGCGAGCGTGGTTGCGCTGGTCGCAGGCTTCATCTTGTTTTTCGTAGTCGAGCCGCCGTTCCTCGCCTCGATTTTCCTGGCCGCCGCCTCCATCGCCATCGGATGCTTCATCCTAACCGGCATAGCCGCCTACTTCGCCCCCTGATTTTTCTTCCCCTCTCCCTTTAATGGAGAGGATGAAGGTGAGGGTCCGATTAAAGCGCGCGATTCTTTTCGCGAGCGATTCAAGATTCTGCGTCCGCCCCCCGCGGCACCATCGCAGGCGCATACGCCGTCCTGCACGGAGGCCCCGGTGCAAAGTAATGCGCGATCTCCGGCGTATCGCCCCGCATAAAGATCAAACTCGACGACCGAGTCCCATAATTCTCGAGATGCAAGCACAGCGCATTGGGCCGTCCTGATCGCGGATCAAGCTGCGTATTATGATCGCCAAGCAAGGCGCCCAGCGCCGCCCGCTGCCCGACCGGATCGCGCTGAAAATCCTCACGCTGCCCGAGACCCGCGAACTTCCCGTACGACGCGCTGATCTTCGGACATTCGAAATCATTCAGATCGAGATTCGACAGCAGATGCAGCCCCGGCTTGATCTCGACGACTTCGATCGACGCGCCGCGATTGTAAGCGACGAACGCTTCGGTCCGCGACACCATCAGCAGGTTGAAAGGATTGTAATCCGACCCGCGCTCACGCGAAGCGAACTCGGCCGCCTCGCGCGCAGTCCGCCGCCGCAAAGCATCGAGGCACAGCAGCCCGCGCGATCGCGCATCCGGATTCGCGCCATTCTCCGCCGCCCGACGATTCAACAACCCCGCAACGATCCCATGCTCGTTGATCCCCAGCCAGGTCCCGCCAGCTTTCAGATCCTTCCCGCCAACCACATGCGGATTCTCGAGCAGGGTAGTGGGGTCGCCTGCCGGCCGATCGAGGAACTCATCACGATTAGCCGCAATCACGACGGGACAATCCCGGGTAGCCCGAAAGTAAATCGCCAGCGTGCACATCCAATCAAAATTGACAGCCCGCCAGCCCCCCGCACAACCCCCATTCTCTCATAGGCCGCAACAAAGCGGCGCGGACAAGATGCTGGTGCATCTCGCCCGCGCCGCTCGGCATCCTGTGACGACCAGGCTCACAGGTTATGCCGCTCGCCGGATCAGAACGTCGTACAGGTGCAGTTGCCGCCGAGGTCGCGACAGAGCTGCAGGCCTCCGTTGGCAGTCTGCGGACACGATCCTCCGCACGTCGCCGCCAGCGGTGAACTACCGCACGGGGTGGGGGTCTGAGCGCAACCGCAACTGGCCGGTATCACGCCGGTAGGAGTCTTTTTCGCCGGCATAAATTTGCAGGCTTGATCAGCGGGGCACGCTCCTCCGCACTGTGCGGCCGACACTACCGCGCCAGGAACAAATCCGCATGGGGGAGCCGGCAATTTTGCAGCTGGTGCGCAGATCCAATCCGCAGCACCGACAGTGACCGTTCGCTTCGCAAACTGGTCTATGACGCCCAACTTTCTTGGCGCATTGTTCGTCGTGCAGCTCACGAGATAGCAGAGCTCGTCGTCCGCCAGCGGCGATGTCGCCTGGAATCCTGTCCCTGCCGGTGGCGGGACTGGCCCCACAATTGTCTTGCACACCGGCACGCAGAATTGGACCGCATGCCCCTTTACCTGGCAGCCCGGTTCGATCCCGAACTGCGGTGAATCGAGCGAGAGCAAATCGGTGTTGATAAACGGATCGACAATTCTGTAACACTTGAGGTGATCCGGTTGAGTGACGATTCCGGCGGGCGACACGCACCCAGCCCCCTGTGCCGCCGCATTCGTTGCGATGAAGGCCGTGCCGGCCAACACCGCCGATGCAATCGCGATCAGTCCTACGATCCTGCCGATTCGAATTCTTCCGATGCGCTGTCTCATAGGCTCCTCCTCTCTTGATTGAGCTAACCGCAACAAAGTGTAGTAAAACATAACAACGCGCCAGCCATAAGTGAAGCTGCATTGTTAAGAGCGACCAGTCTAATTAAAGCCTTCCGACTCGGTGCGGTGGTTGAGGATCGGGAATCTGCTGATCCTTTGCCGTATGCGAATGTATACAGTACAATACAAACAATGTCCGAAGTAATGACGATCCGCGTCGACCGCAAAACAAAAACTCGGCTCGAAAAACTCGCCAAGGCGATGGAACGCACCAAGTCCTACGTCGCAGCAGAGGCAATCCGCGCCTACGTCGAACTCAACGAATGGCAAATCACGGAAATCAAAGCCGGCCTCAAGGAGGCTGACGCAGGTGACTTCGCAAGCTGAGAAAGAAGTCCACGGCGGTGACGCGAAAGTGGAGCCGTCGTGCGCGTAAGATGGCTTAGGCGCGCGCTCAGAAATCTCGACGAGGAAGCCGACTACATCGCTCGCGACGACCCTGACGCCGCCGCACGAATGGTCCAGCGAATCGCAACCGCTGTCGAGCAGCTCACCACCCATCCAGCCTCCGGCCGCATCGGAAGGGTCCCCGGCACCCGCGAACTGATAGTCAGCGGAACCCCGTACATCGTGCCCTACCGTGTGCGCGGCGATGCCGTCGAAATCCTGCGAGTATTCCACGCAGCGAGAAAATGGCCCGATAAGCTCTGACAGCTGCTATTCGCGTTTCGTTCTCCTGAACTGAAAAACGTTTCACGTGAAACGTTTTCTCCAAAACCTCAACAACCGAGCACCGATTTCGACCTCTCCTCTCGAATTCGTATGCCATTGAGCGCGCGTCCCTCAACAAAACTACTTTGATAGAATCGATGCGTGATGGCGGGCAACGAAAAGCGATTCGACGTGATTGTGATTGGCGCGGGCGTCGTCGGCAGCTCTGTCGCGATGGCGCTCGCCGAGCGCCAGCTCAAAGCGCTCGCCGTCGATATCGATCTCAGTGGACGCCTCAGCTCCAGCGAAAAGAACGCGGGCGGCGTGCGCGCGACATGGTGGCAGCGGGTCAATATCGCGCTATGCCGTGCGTCGATTGAATACTACCAGCGCGTGCGCGACGAGGTCGGCTTCCGCCAGAAGGGCTATCTCTGGCTCTACGACAAGGACACGTTCGCGCGCGCCGTCGAGCATATCCCGCTCCAGCGCGAACTCGGTCATGAGATTGAGGCGCTGACGCCCGCCGACGTACATCGTCGCGTGCCTGAAATCGACAAGCTCGACGGGATTGCCGGCGCGACCTTCTCGCCCGCCGACGGGCTCATCAACCCGAATCTGCTCAAGGAGCACTATCGCGCACGAGCGCTGAAACTCGGCGCGCAGTTTCTCGATCGGACTTACGTCGTCGGCATCGATGCGGGCGCATCCAATGTGCGCCTTCAATGCTGGCAGTCGGACGAGCCGCACACCGACGAAGGCCTCATCCGCATGATGACTCAGGACGGTCCAGGTGAAGCGGAAACCGGCCGCGTGTTCGAGCTGAGCTGCGATTCGATCGTCGTCGCCGGCGGAGCATGGTCGCCGACCGCGATGAAGCTGCTCGGGCTGCGCAACTGGACCGAGCCGATCCGCCGCCAGGTCTGTATCGTCGACAATCGCGAGACCAACCTCGCGAACTACGGCATGATCGTCGACACCTCGGGCGTGTACTTTCACAACGAGGGCCCGCACATCCTTGCCGGATATTCGCCGCCCGACGAGCCGCCCGGTTATCATTTCAACTATGACGGCGAGCCGTTCTTCCTGAACGAAATCTGGCCGCGGATGTATGCGCGGATGTCCTCGATGGAGCGCCTGCGCCACGTCACCGGATGGGCTGGGCTGTATGAAGTCAGTCCCGACCGGAGCGCGATCGTCGGCCGCGCCGACCCGACAAGACGCGTTTACGAGGCGCACTCATTCAGCGGCCGCGGCGTGATGCAATCCTACGGCGCCGGCCAGGCCCTCGCCGACCTGATCGCCAACGGCAAGTACAGCGCCTTCGACGCCTCCGCCCTGTCGCGCGACCGCTTCGATCGCGGCGAGCAAGTCTGGGAGGAGCTCCACATTTGAGACGACCGCCGCTCAAGCGCGGAGACCGTCCCGGTAGCACAAACTGTGGACGAGAATTGAATCGTGTAACACCCCAGTCGATTTCATGTTTCCTTCGGCAGGGGTGACCCCTCGCACCCAATATCCACACAAGAACGAAGATGCGGGACTTCGTCCCTGTTAGAAATCTTTTGTTTGAAATGCTGAGCGAAGCGAAGGTTACCGACGCCTCAGCACTGTCGCGCGATCGCTTCGACCGCAACGAGCGAGTCTGGGAGGAGCTCCACTCCAACTGACTCCCGAGTGGGAGCCGGTCTATCGTGGGTTTCCTCGCCTTAACTCGCCGTGATATTTAATCTATTCCGCGCGGGGCTTGCCCCTTCGGCTTCCGCTATCGAGGAGGTTTGATGTTTTCATCGATCGAAGACGTAGTCGAGCGATTCGCCAAGAACAATTATATCGCGAGCCGGCGAATCGCGACTGTCATCTACCTGGCGAGCGAGATGCGCAAGCCAATCCTGGTCGAAGGACCCGCCGGCGTCGGCAAGACCGACCTGGCCAAGGTGCTGGCCGCGTCGCTCAGCTTCGACATGATTCGCCTCCAGTGTTACGAGGGCCTCGACGAGGGCAAGGCGCTCTACGAATGGGAGTACGCCAAGCAGCTCCTCTACACGCAAATCCTGAAAGACAAAATCAGCGAAGTGCTGGTGGGAGCCAAGGGCCTCACCGAGGCGGTCGATCGAATCGCGGCGCAGGACGAAGTATTTTTCTCCGAGCGCTTCGTGCTGCCGCGCCCGCTGCTCAAAGCGATTTCGAGTGAGCAGCCGTCGGTCCTGCTGATTGACGAGATCGACAAGGCTGACGCCGAGTTCGAAGCCTTCCTGCTCGAGCTGCTGTCCGACTTCCAGGTGACGGTGCCCGAGCTCGGCACGCTCAAGGCCAAGCACATTCCGCTGGTAGTGCTGACGTCGAACAACGCGCGCGAAATGTCCGACGCGCTGAAGCGCCGATGCCTGCATCTCTACATCGACTTTCCCGATCGCGCGCAGGAACTTGCGATCGTCAAGCTCAAGGTTCCCGAGGCCGCAGTCAAGCTCGCCGAGGAAGTCGTCACCGTCGTGCAGTCGCTGCGCAAGCTGGATCTCAAGAAGACCCCCGGCATCAGCGAGACGCTCGATTGGGTCAAGGCGCTGACGCTGCTGAACGTGAACAGCCTCGACCAGGAACTGGTGACGGAGACGCTCGACACGATCGTCAAGTACGAGGGCGACGTTCGCAAAGCGCAGGAAGAGCTCAAGGACTACGTGCGTCGCGTGCGCGCGCGTCGTGGCACCGAAGCCGGCAGCGACAAGGATCTCCTCAACTAAGGATGCGCCGATCCCGGCGTTTGGTAGAATAGGGCAGGGCACCACCGCATCATGCAAGAGAAGCTCGTAGAATTTGCGAACCTGCTGCGCGAGAACGGCGTGCGCGTCTCGCTGGCGGAGACGCTCGACGCATTCAGCGCCTCCGAAGTCACCGGGCTGAACGAGCGCGATGCGTTCCGCGCCGCGCTGCGGGCCACGATGGTCAAGCGGGCGAGCGAGTTGCCCGTCTTCGAAGAGCTGTTCGATATCTACTTCTCGGGCCTCGGCGAGATCATCAAGCAGGCGAGCCAGGCGGTGCAGAACGCGCTCTCGATGTCGGATCAGGAATTTCAGAAGTTCCTGGACGAAGTCGAGAAGATGCTCAAGAAAGAGGGCAAGAATCTTTCCGAGCTCGCCAAGCAGCTTCTGCAAAACAACTCGGGCGAGATGGAGCGGAAAATCCGCGAGGCCTCGCGCGCCGTCAAGCTGCAAGGGATCGAGCGCACCATCGAGGAAAACTATTTCGCGCGCGCTCTCGCTCGCCAGCTCGGACTCGACAAAATCGAAGCCGAGATCAAAGAGCTCCGCGAGCAGCTCGAGAAGATGGATATCGGCTCCGAGCTGAAAGCCAAGATGGAGGAGTACCTCGAGCGCCGGCTCAAGGCGCTCGACGATATTATCCGCCGCTACGTGCGGATGGAGCGCGAGAAGCGCGATATCAAGCAGAAGGAAGATCAGCGCCTCAACCAAATCGGCGAGAAAAGTTTTTACTACCTGACGGAAGAAGAACTGAAGAAGATGAACGAGGCGGTGACGCGCCTCGCGCAGCGCCTGAAGAACGTGATCACGGTGCGCCGAAAGCGCTCGAAGAAGGGCCGCTTCGATATCAAGCGGACGCTGCGGCAGAATCTCACGTACGGCGGCGTGCCGTTCAAGCTGCGCTTCGAGAAGCGCAAGAAGGAGAAGCCGCAGGTCGTGATCCTGTGCGACGTTTCCGATTCGGTGCGCAACGCGTCGCGCTTCATGCTGCAGTTCGTGTACTCGCTGCAGGATCTCTACTCGCGCGTGCGCAGTTTCATTTTCGTCGCCGATATCGGCGAGGTGACCGAATGCTTCCGCAACAACGACGCGAAGGAAGCGCTCGACGTCGCGCTCAAGGGCGACATCATCAATGTGTATGCTCACTCGAATTTCGGCTACGCGTTCCGCAACTTTGTCACCGATCATCTCGGCGCGGTGAACAAGCGCACGACCGTGATCGTGCTCGGCGATGCGCGCAACAACTACAATCTTCCGCACGATTGGTGCTTGCGTGAAATCCGCCAGCGCGCGAAAAGAGTGATCTGGTTAAATCCTGAAAGCCGCAACACGTGGGGCTTCGGCGACAGCGAGATGGATCGCTACGCCCCGCACTGCGATCTGGTGGAAGAGTGCCGCAATCTCAACCAGCTATACCGCGTGGTCGATCGCTTGGTCGCCGGCTGACGGACTGGATCCTCGCGCCTGCGCAGCTTGCTTGGTTGACCACGCGCCAGCTTTGGGCCAAGATATTTTCTCGGGGTGATGTGCGGAAAATTCTGTCGAATCCGCGCGCGCTTGAAGAAAAACGGTTAAAGAGCCCGTCTATGGCTGGTCACAGGGAAGATTTTATTTTGATGATTGTGGGCGGGATCACACTCGACCCGTCCACCAAAATGCCGATCGTTGTTTTGAAAGATCCCGACAACAAGCTCAACTTGCACATCTGGATCGGTCCGCTCGAGGCGACCGCGATGGCGACCGAGCTCGAAGGGATCAAGCCGCAGCGTCCAATGACGCATGACCTGCTGCGCAACCTGATGGTGGAGTTCGGCGCGACGGTCGAGTCGGCCGAGATTACCGAGTTACGCGAGAATACCTACTTCGCGCGAATCCAGGTGAAGACCCGCGACGGCAAGGCGCTGGAAATCGATTCGCGGCCGAGCGACGCAATCGCGCTGGCGCTGCGCACCAAGTCGCCGATTTACGTTTCCAAGAAAGTGCTCGAGGCCTCGAGCGAGCTGCACGAATCCCAGGGCGAACAGCAGACTTCCGATCAGAACCTCGCCGGTGTCTCGCGCGACAAGTGGTCGGAGATCCTCGAGCGGATGTCGCCCGAGGATTTCAAATACAAGATGTAGGGCGCGTGCGCGCTAACTCTTCTGGTCTTCTGCCGGGCGGCGCCCGCTGGAGCATTCGATGCCGCCGACTACTCATCGCCGAAAATTAACTCAGAAAGAACTTCGGGCGCCCGACGAGTTCACCTCGTTCATCGACAACGCGCGCGATTTTTTCGTCAACAATCTTACCCAGATGCTGGTCTCAGCCGCGGTCGTGGTGGTGGTCGGCGCGATCGTGATTGGCGTGTACTACTACGAGCGCCATCGCGACAGTATCGCGTCGGCGCGCTTCTACGATGCGATCACCGCGCTCAACGCCGGCCAGAACAAACCTGCCGAGACCCAGTTCAAGCAGCTCGCCGATGAAGAGCCGAGCCGCCGGCTCGGACGGCTCTCGCGCTTTTACCTCGCGAGCGCATACCTTGCGGACGGCGATTTGCCGAACGCGCGCGACTCGCTCGTAGCGTTTCTCGCCGAAGAGCGAGACCCATTGTTCCGCAGCCTCGCGCTGACCAACCTCGCAGTCGTGTACGAGCGAATGGCCGATTGGAAGAAGGCGGCAGAGGCTTATCGGCAGGCGGCTGCCGATCCAGGGCCGGAGCAGGTGAGGGCGGAACTCGGCGTCGCGCGGATGCTCGCGAAGTCGGGGGACAAGCAGGGCGCGATCGCCGCGTATCGCGGCTTCCTCAATGCCCATCCGTTCGCGCAGCAGCGCCAGGACGTAATGGAATCGCTGGCGCTGCTCGGCGCCCCCGCCGACGTCTCGCCGATTCCTTCTGCGCCGGGCGCCGAGCCCGCAGCAGGTTCTTATTCACTAGTCGTAGCGCGTTCCAGAGTTCGTTGGGGAGTGCCGGCGTTGTCGTGCGGACCGGCAACCTGACTCTTCCCGAGCGGGAAGGGGAACCGGAATAATTTTTTGACTATTGGGGCGCGCGGTGGGTTATGATGCGCGGATGAATCAAGCCACTGCGCCCTGTAGAAATCAGCTCAAGAGCATCGCGCGACGAGCGATGCTTCAACGAGGCCTGTTGCCCGACTTTTCCGCCGAGGTCGTGGCAGAGATCGGGATCCATCACGAAGCCTGCCGTCTGCGTCGGATTCTTCGGTGAAGGACCTTCGGGCCTTGCTGTGGGCATCGATCGACAACGACGATTCGCTTGATCTCGATCAGCTTTCGGTCGCAGAGCAACTCGCGGGCGGTGCGGTGAAGATCCTGGTCGCGATCGCGGATGTCGATGCCATCGCAAAAAAAGGATCGGCCATCGATGGCCACGCGCAGACCAATACCACTTCGGTTTATACCGCCGCGCAAATTTTTCCGATGCTTCCGGAGAAGCTGTCGACCGACCTCACGTCGCTTGCCGACGGCAAAGAACGGCTGGCCATCGTTATAGAAATGGAAGTCGGTGGCGACGGCGTAGTGGGCAAATCCGACATCTACCGGGCCGCGGTGGTGAATCGCGCAAAGCTCGCCTACAACAGCGTCGCTGCGTGGCTGGATGGGACAGGGCCCGAGCCGGCGCCGATAACAAAAGTACCCGGCCTCGATCAAAATCTCCGCTTACAGGATCGGGTCGCGCAAGCGATGAAAAAGCGGCGACATCAGAATGGCGCGCTGACGCTCGAGACGATCGAAGCGCGGCCGGTGTTCGACGGCGATTCGCTTCGAGATTTGCAGGCCGATCAGAAGAATCGCGCGACTGAGCTGATCGAAGATTTCATGATTGGGGCGAATGGAGTAACGGCGCGATACCTCGAGCAGAAAGGTTTTCCGGCGCTGCGTCGCGTTCTGCGTTCGCCAGAGCGTTGGGCGAGAATTGTAGAGTTGGCAAGAGACGAGGGTGGACGTCTTCCGGCGAATCCAGATTCCACGGCGCTCCAGGAGTTCCTTGAGGAGCGACGACAGGCGGACCCGGTGCACTTCCCGGACCTGTCACTTTCAGTGGTCAAGCTGCTCGGCCGCGGCGAATACGTACTCGACTTCCCCGGCCAACCGGCGGCGGGACACTTTGGACTTGCGGTGAACGACTATACGCATTCGACGGCGCCGAATCGACGCTTCCCGGATCTGATCACGCAGCGACTGTTGAAGGCAGCGCTCTCCGGAACACCCAGCCCGTACAGCTCCGACGAGCTTAACGATTTGGCCGGCCACTGCACGGACCAGGAAGACAACGCGGCCAAGGTGGAACGGCAGGTGCGGAAGTCGGCGGCTGCGCTGTTGCTCGAGTCGCGCGTGGGCGAGCGGTTTGATGGAATTGTCACGGGAGCTTCGGACAAAGGAACCTGGGTACGAATCGAACGTCCGGCGGCGGAAGGAAGAGTCGTGCGAGGGTACAAGGGCTTCGATGTTGGAGACCACGTCATCGTCGAGCTGGTCGACACCGACGTCGAGCGCGGCTTCGTTGATTTCGCGGGAATCCGAAAATCATGAAGTTGCGCAAATCGGATCCAGCGACCAATCCAGAGCCGACTAATTCTCCGCTCGCTTACAAGGACGAGAAGTTTCTCGATAGCGGGGAAGCTCGTCCAATACGGATTCTCGCGGAGTATCTGCAACCGCTGCGGGTTTTTTGCCGCGAGCAGATCCATGAGACGATCGTGTTCTTCGGCTCGGCGAGGATTACCCAGGATGGTCCGCTCGGACGCTATTACGAGGATGCGCGCGAGCTGGCGCGACTGATTACCGTCTGGTCGAAGAGTCTTCGCGCGCATACTCATCGTTATGTGGTCTGCTCGGGAGGCGGCCCCGGCATCATGGAGGCGGCCAATCGGGGCGCGTCGGAAGCGGGAGGAAGGACGATAGGGCTGAACATCGGTTTGCCGCACGAGCAGCGGCCCAATCCGTACATCACGCGCGGGCTATCTTTTCAGTTTCATTATTTTTTCATGCGCAAGTTGTGGTTCGCGCATCTTGCACGGGCGCTGGTGGTTTTTCCGGGGGGCTTCGGCACGCTCGACGAAATGATGGAGATACTGACCTTGCAGCAAACGCAAAAGCTGGATCGCCCAATCACCGTGCTGGTTTACGGATCGCAATACTGGAAGGAGATCATCAACTTCGATGCGCTGGTGCGACACGGCACGATCAGTCGCGAGGATCTCGAACTGTTCACCTTCGTCGACGATCCGGCGGCGGCGCTGCGCCTGCTGCAGAAGGGGCTGCGCGCACAGCCTGAGGAGGAGCCACCGGCGTTCGCGCATTCCCGCGCGCCTCGACGCCAAGGCGCCTGAGCGTTTCGGAAATGAAAGGCGTCGGGGGAGGGCGTCGACCCGCGGCTGTTTCTTATCAGTTGGCCGCCGAGGCGGACGAACCCTTACCCGCGAGCTCCGAGTCAATCACGAAGTCGAGAATCTTTCCGTCGGGCAATCCCACCACTGGAATTCCGTTGACGAAGAAGGTCGGCGTCGACGAGACGTGAATCGAGTTGCCGTCCGTCTGATCCTGCTTGATGCGAGCCTCGGTCTGCGGGCTGTCCATGCACGCCTTCAGTGAAGGCTGGTCGAGCTTCTGAGACTTCGCCAGCTTGTCGACATTGGACTGAATATTATTTGCGTTGATCGACCCCTGGTTGGTGTAGAAGTAACGCGCGAAGTCCCAGAACGCGGCCGGGTTCTGCATCCGCGCGCATTCGGCGGCCTCCGCGGCTTTCATCGCCCACGGATGCACGTTCAGCGGGTAGGCTTTGAAAATCACCTTCACCTTGCCCTTGTAGTTCGTGTTGACGAGCGTCTCGATCACGCTGAACGCATGCGCGCAGAACGGGCATTCGAAATCGGCAAACTCAACGATAGTCACCGGAGCGTTCGCCGGTCCTTGCACCGGCCGATCGTCAAGGTTCACGCTGCCCATGTTGACCCGTCCCCACGGCTCCATGCTGGTGTCGATATATTGCCCGATGATCGCCTTGGTCTCATTTTTGTCGAAGAACAGAGTGGTCGAGACGTTCTGTCCCTGTTCATTGCTGACGATCAGCTGGCGCGCGTATAGCCCTTCGATCGGCGTCTTGAAAGCGGGGCCGAGCTTGATCAGATCGGGACTGGGAATCTTAAAGTGTTTCTGGAGATAAGTTTTCAACGCCGCGTCTTTGGCGGGATCGGTAGCGACCGGAGCCGCGGCGGCAGGGGAGACCCCGGCAGCATTCTGCGCGGACGCCACGCCACGGAATCCCAACAGGATCGTCGCGCCGAGGAGAAGAAATGCGCCGATTTGCTTGATTCTATTGCCACGGCATAGGTTCGCATAAGAAGTATTATGTAAACTACGA
>CAVZGB010000022.1:0-17068 GCA_963774665.1 uncultured delta proteobacterium | reverse complement strand
GCTCGTCTCTTAACTCGCGGTACAGCGCTATCAGTTCCTTAAACGCCCGTGCGACCACCTTGAGATTGGCGCCCGATTGCTCGCCGGTCAGCCGCGGCAAGTGCTGGACGTCGACCTCTTTTACCTTTGCGTGACGGCCGGCCACCCGCGCCATCAGCTCGGTTGAGATCATCGCGCCATGCGCTCGCAGTTCCATCCCGTCGAGCTTCTCGCGCTTGAACAATTTGAATCCGCAATCGATATCACTGATCGTAATGCCCAACAGCACGCGGACGAGCGTCGTCCACGCCTTGCCGTTGACCCGGCGCATCAGATGGTCGGCGCGACGCGCCCGGCGGCCGCAGACCACGTCATACTCGGGAACCCACGGCGTCAATTTCTCGAGGTCTGCGGGATCGAACTGGCCATCGCCGTCGCATAGCAATACGTAGGGCTGGGTCGCAGCACGAATCCCGGAAATAACCGCACCGCCGTAGCCGCGATTCACCGGATGACGCACGACCTTGACGTGCGAGTCTTCGGCGGCGAGGCGCTCGGCAATCTCGCCGGTGCGATCGCGGCTGCCGTCGTCGACTACGATCACTTCGAAATTATCGGCGACGTGCGGGCATTCCGCCAGCCACGAGCGCACGACGCGCTCGACGTTGCCTTCCTCATTGTGCGACGGCAGGAAAACGCTGATTCCTGGGATGCGGGCGACTGCGCTCACGTTGGCGTATGCGGCCTAATCGCCAAGCTCGCGGTATCCGCCGCGAAAGAACAGCAGCGGCTTGCCTTCATGCGGCGTTTCGGCCTGCTCGATCTCGCCGAGGTAAATCGTATGGTCGCCGCCATCGATCGCGACCGTCACCTTGCATTCGAGGTAGGCGAGCGCGCCGTCGAGGATTGGTGCGCCGTTCGCGCCGATCTTGTAACTCACGCCTTCGAACTTTTGGCCGCCGCTGACCGCAAACCTGCGCGACAACGCCTCCTGGTCAGAGGAAAGTACGTTGACGGTAAAGATTTTGCTCTCCTCGAAGCACGGATAGCTGTCGGCCTTTTTGTCGACACACACCAGCGCCAGCGGTGGAACCAGCGAGACGGAAGTGAAAGCGTTGGCGGTCAGCCCATGCAGTTCGCCGGAGGTGCGAATCGACGTAATCACGGTAACGCCGGTTGCGAAATGCCCCATCACGCGCCGCAGTTCGTTCTTTTCGATTGCCATCCAAATCTCTCCGCGCGCGGATGCTATCAAACACTTGCCAACGGCAAAAGCGTAAGTGGGGCGGGCCGCCGTGCCCGCCTTCCCTTCCCTTCCTAAGCCCATCCGGAACGATCGCGCGCAATCACATTCTTGCCGCCGAGATAAACGTAGTCGAGATCGAGCGACGTCAACGGCCGATCGTCCTCGCTAATACGGACGCCCGCCGGTGACGCCACGAAAATTGTGTGATCGCCAGCAACGTGGCTATCGATCACGCGGGCTTCCAGAGCGATCATCGCGAGTTTCAACCATGGCACTGAGAGAGTCGGTGACAGTTCGAATTCGATCGAGTCGAGGTTGTTGTCGCGACGGGCGCGCGGCGAATAGAAGTAATCTTCCAGCTCGCGGCCACGCCGCCCCACGACGTTCAAGCCGAATGCACCGGTTCTCGCGATCACGGCATTGCTGAAGTGCGCGTTATCGACCGCCGCCGTGAACATCACGGGATCCCCCGAGACCTGCGCGACCCATGACGACGACATCCCGTGGCATCGCCCATTTTCCTGCGTGGTCAAAACGTATATTCCGGTGGTGAGGCCGGCCATCGCGCGCGCAAGATTGTCGTCCATTGCTAGAAAGCTCCCAAGGTCACCCCCAGATAAATCAAATATTTACGCTACGTTACAATTGACCTTCGCACCAAGCATTCACAAAATGCATAATGTGACCGCGATGCTGGAGCGTTGCTGGAGCTGATGGGCAGGATTGTTGGATCGATCACGGCCGGATTGATTGCCGCGACAATAGTACTGATATGCGCTGACGAGCCTGCGCTCGCCGGGCCTGCCGCGATGCTCGCGCAATCGACGACACCGATAACAGCCTCTGACGCGGAGAAAGCCGGCGTGCAGCCGCCCGCTCCGTACTACCCTCCAAGCCAGAAGTACGCCGTTTCGGGGATACCGCCACCGCCGCCGCCCGATGTCCTGGAGACTCCAACGCCGACCTCGACACCGACCGCGGCGCCAACTCCGCTCCCGCAAGTGAAAATCGAAGGGGTGCGGACCGATCGCGTGCCGACCCCGGGTCAGCTTCTGTTCGACAAGACGCGTGCGATCGCTTTCGACGATCCGATGAATTGGTCAGTGACGATTTTCAAAAAGCATCACCAGCTGATCGTCTATTACAAAAGCCGTCTGTTTAAGAGCTACCACGCGGTCTTCGGACGCAGCTTCGAGCCCGGCACAAAACTGTGGGAAGGCGACCGCCGCACGCCCGAGGGGGTTTATGCGATCATCGAGAAGCATCCGAGCGCCCGCTGGGATTGGTTTCTCACGCTGAACTATCCAAACGAGATCGACCGCCATCGCTACGAACAAATGCGAGACGAGGGCGAAGTGCCCCACGCGGACGGTCATCCGGTGGGCGTAGGCGGCAGAATCGGAATCCACGGCAGCGACGAACCGGAACTCAACCGAGGCGACATCAACTGGACCACGGGATGCATCTCGGTCGACGACCGGGACGTCGAAGAGCTAACGCGCCTGCTCCCAAAGGGCACGCTGGTGATAATCAACCCGTAGTGGGGAAGGGTAAATCACTTTATCGAATGTGAAACCCGCGGTGGGTTTCACGCTTCCTCCGGCAGGGGTGACCCCTGCACCCAGTGAGAAGAAAATCGCGAAATGTCGAGGACGCCATTTCGCTCTCAAGTTCGGGTGGAAGGCGTCGTGGAATCTACCTCGCCAATTACTTTACGTGAGAGACGGCGCTGGAATTACCTCGCCGTTATTTTACGGAGAGGCGGCTGGCCGCATCGCGGCCAGCGGTGAGGGTTCTGGACGCAAGCTACGCGCATGCAATGTAGCGTCTTGTGTTCTTTGCGCGGGGTGAGGACACAATGTGATAGTCGAGCTCTAGTGAACCTGCAGTCAATGCTGGATCAATGAACCGCCAAGTATATATCAAATGGTTCAAGTGGATGGTGGTGCTCGGCGCGCTCGCCGCCGCAGGACTGCGCCTCGGCTTATGGAGCATCGATTCGCCGGCGCCTCAAGAGGCGAATCTTCCGGCGAGACCACCGATCGCGCTCGCCGATCTCCAGCAGGCGCTCGACACCGAATTCGCGCCGGTCGTGAAAGATGGCCTCCTCAGGGAATCGACCGGTTGCGGAGTGGCAATTGGCGTAATCGATCATGGCGAGCGCTGCGTGTTCACATACGGCGCCGCGCGCGCAGACTCGATCTTCGAAATCGGCTCAGTGACGAAGACCTTCACCGGGCTCGCGCTCGCACAACTTTCGGTGCAGCGAAAAGTGAGTCTCGACGAACCGCTGCGCCCTATTCTTTTCCCCGACATCGCCGCCAGACCACATGAAACAGAAATCACCCTGCTCGACCTCGCGATTCATCGCTCGGGGCTTCCCAGCGTTCCCGACAATCTTGTGCCGAAGGATCCGAGCAACCCATTTTCTGACTACGATCGCGTCGCGCTGCACGACTTCCTCGTGCGGCACGGCACCGCGAAACCTCCCGACGCGAAGTATCTCTACAGCAGCATGGGGATTGGCTTGCTCGGCGATGCTCTGGCACAGCGCGCCGGTGTTCCATATTCGCAACTGATCAGCGCCGAGATCACTGGACCGTTGCGCATGAACGACACCGTGTTCGCCCTTTCGCCCGAGCAGGAGCGCCGACTTCTACAGGGCCACGGCGATACCCTGGAACCGGTCGACGCGGGAATTCGCGAAGGTGGAATTTTCGCCGGCGCGATGGGCGCAAAGTCGACGGCGGAGGATCTGCTCACCTGGCTTGACGCCAATCTGCATCCCGAGCGCTATGCCGCGGGAGCGGCTCCTGGTTCACCCGGCGCGACACTACCAGCCGCGTTCGCGATCGACCATGAACTTCGCGGAATAGTGAAACCGAATACCGAGGTGGCATTCAGCTGGTTGTTTGACGTTGAGTCGGGCCGCTTCGAGCACGGCGGTACGACACCCGGGTATACGGCCCACGTGGAATTCACACCGGTGCAGGATCGCGGAATCGTGGTGCTGTACAATCGGATGGATGAGTCGCCGGGCCAACGACGATTCGTCGATCGCATAGCGGAGAACATCAACGACTTGATGTCAGGCAAGCCCGTCGCACGAATTGATCTCATCCCGGAAGACGATCCCGCACTCGCCGCGCTCGATGCGACTGATGACGACCTCTAGGACTACTTGCCTTCGCACTTACAGTTCGTTCACTGGTAGCATCAGGCGCGCTCAATTACTAAACAGAGACCGTCGGTTTTTCCTTCCCCGAGAGCCGATTGCACGCTCGGCGATCATGCCCGTGAAGCCGAAGCCTGCCTCCCTTTCGACAGGCACGGGTACGTAGGCAACTGTGGTGACGCTACTCAAGGCGACCACGCGGAGGAATCGTAGTGAAACTGGCCACAACTCTTGGCATTCTCGCAGCTCTCGGTGGATTGCTTCTTGTCTCGGCTTCCGCGATCCACGCCCAGACGACGAGCAGTCCAACCCCTGGATCTCAAAGGCGCAAGAGGATGCTGCCCAACCCGATTCGAAAAAGGAAATCCCGGTTCTGTCTACCTATTACGCAGGCGACATTGAATTCATCGGCGAGCTGATGCCTGCCAACGTGAGTATCGACCAGGTCAAGGGAAAATTGAGCGGCACCTGGAAACTCAACCTGGAGGACCAGGGATCATTCAAAGAACTGTCACATCCCATGGCAAGGTCACGTTTGAGCTGACCTACGAGATGGGCGGGCCCCACTGCAAGATCAAGCTGACGGGTGTGCTGAGCGATGGCATCGGAACCATGTCGGGAAAGGCCAAAATGAACAATTGCGCAAAGGCCGGCAAACATTTGGGGCAAGGCTCGTTCGAACTGCAGAACGGCTAAGGCTGCCGAACTCTCTTTCGCTGACGATGCGCAAAGAGTACGGACTCGGGCTGAAAACCGACTTGTAAGTTCAGTGGTTGGACGATGCTGACAGCCCTTTCCGATTTCGCCTGCGGCTTCGTAGTCGGCGAGTTGCCTGGTATCGTGCGACACTACTATGTGCACGTCGGGGTTGGCAGCGGACAGGTCGTGTAGCGTGCGCAGTTCCGACGTTACCTGGCCGCCGTTCTCGCGCATCGCCAGTTCGGCCAGGCGTGGGCGGCATTTCGGGATCGTCACTTGCTCCATGTCCCAGGCTACGTCGCCTATCAGCAGGTACTCGGAGTTGTCGGCCATGCGGACGTAAACTATCTGGCTGCCGGGCGTGTGACCGGGGGCTTTTATCAGGACAATGCCGGGCGCCAGCGAATAGTAGTGATCGAAATCGAGCGGATGCAGCGACGTCCGCACGTTTTCGGGAAACTTGCACGCCGTCAGCCACTTGGTGTCGTCGCGCTGCTCGCGCGTCAGCTTCAAGTGATCGGCAAAGGCCGGCAGATTCGGCGACTCGGCGATTCCTTGCAGATGATCGGCATGCTCGTGCGTCACGACGATCGCGCGCGCGTGTGTGAGCGCGTCCTGCTCGGCTTTGTACTGAGCGTCGTCGAAGCCGCCAGGGAATTGGGCCTCGAAGAAGTCGCGGCCGGGAGGCGCGTCGACGATGACCATCGAGCCGTCGGGATAGAGGACCTGGTAAGAAGGGAAGACGATCTCATGCCGATCGAAGCGGACGCCGCCGAGAAAGACTGCGGCGGGCGGGTTCGACTTCGCCACTTCGGCGGCGTTGATCTTGACCGGCCGCGCCCCCGCCGGTTGGTCGGCGAGTTTTCGCAGCGGCGCGAGATCGAGCTGATAGTCCGAATGATCGGGAACGGCCGGCCCTTGCAGCAGGAAGACGAGAGCGACCAGCGCGATTGTCACTATCGTGCCGATAACGATACCCGCGATTCTTAGAAAACGCCGCATCAGGACTCCTTGTGCGTGAGGTCGGACGACGTACGCATCGCACAATATGGACGGGTGTCGGGAACAGAACAACTAGCCATCGAGCAAACGCGCGGTGCATAATCGCTTTTCACTGGTTCGCGGGTTCGAAGGAGCATCGGATATGCGACCAATCAAATTCAATCTTGGGTTTCCCTATGAGTGATCCAAGCATCATAGCTGAGCCAGATCCGCCGAAAGCCTGGATCGAAACGATCCAGCGAGGGTTGCGCAACTACAATACGGCGGCTACCCGCATCGTCGAGTTCTACCCGGTGGTATTTCTGGTACAGGACACTGGCAACAACATCTTAGGCGGAGTCCTCGGGAATATTGTGGGCGGCTGGATGCACATACGATCGCTGTGGGTTGATAAGATGTGGCGCGGAACTGGCTATGCAACTGAGCTGATGGCCGCGGCGGAGACTTACGCAATCGCAAAGGGATGTATCGCGGCGTTCCTGCAGACAGCGAGCTATGAGGCTCGACCGCTATACGAAAAGCTGGGCTACCGGGTATTCGCCGAGCTAAGCGATCACCCGTCGAAGGGCAATGAGCGCTACTTCCTGGCGAAACGCCCGCTGTCCGGAATCGATACCGGTGGCAGCAATCGACGAGATCGCGCGAGCATCGTGATGCAGCCCTATGCTTCTAGCGATATAATAGAGTTAGTTAATCGCGGCGTCCAAACTCATGCAAATGCGGCGATAGGTTTGCCAGAGCAGATGTGGTCGACGGCTAATCTGTTCCTAAGAAATGACGACGGTGAAATCTTAGGAGGCGCGCTCGGCAACACCTGGGGTCTATGGCTTTATGTTTCCGACGTATGGGTCGATCCCTCGATGCGCGGAAAGGGCTATGCGACGAAACTGATGACTGCAATCGAACAACTGGCAGCGCAACGTGGATGCCTCAATTCCTATCTCGACACGTTCAGCTTCCAGGCGCGGCCGCTCTATGAGAAGCTTGGCTACAAGGTCTTTGGCACCCTGGAGAATCATCCCAGGGGGCATAGCCACTACTTCATGAAGAAAGCTCTCTGATCCCTTAGCGACACGAATTTGAGTGAGAACCAATCGATGACGAAACAGAAAGTAAGACCGCCCAAATCAGCTGCGCGCCAATACGCCGAATCGATCGGGCTCGCGTTGATACTGGCAATAGTGTTGCGTTCGTCTTTTGTGCAGGCCTATGTGATTCCGTCGGGATCGATGGAGCCGACTATCCTGGTGGGCGACCGCATTTTTGTGAACAAGCTCGCGTATGGTCTCAGAATCCCCGAGACGATTGCGGGCGTCCCCTTGCCCGGACTTTCTTCGGGCAAGTACCTGTTTCGCGCGGCGCCGATACATCGCGGCGACATCATAGTGTTCACGGCTCCCTATGACCGCAGTATCGATCTGATCAAGCGAGTGATCGGCGTGCCGGGCGACAGAGTTCAGGTGATCAATGGAGTCGTGTGGCGCAATGGCGAGCGCATCCTGGATCCGCACGCATACTTATCAACGAGTGAACAGGCTCGTTCGCCGTACCTGGCGACAGACAATTTTCCGCCGAGAGATGCGCGCCATCCGGAGCGCGATCCGGGGCCGGTGGTAGTGCCGTCCGGCAAGCTCTTCATGATGGGCGATAACCGCGATGACAGCTACGATAGCCGCTTCTGGGGCTTTGCCGATCAAAACGACGTCGAAGGCCGCGCATCAGTGATCTACTTTTCGTGGAATCATGATGGCGCTGGAGCGTTGCCGCTGCGATGGAACCGCCTCGGCAAAGTCCTGGATTGAGGGCTGCTCGAATCTGCTGAGCTGTAACACTTTCTCGGACTGTTTCTGTAAAACCTACCGATTGCAGGTGTGTAGAAACTTCCTGGTTCACACTTCCGCACAGGAGCGTAAAGCACTCAAAGACTAGCTAAATTCCAAAACCCTTTGCTAACAAACAGTAGATAGTCAGCGGCGCTGAAATTGCTTCTCCGCAGGGTCGCTCGCGATCAGGAAGCGACAGAAATGAGCCGACGGTGAAGTTTTTAGCCGGGGCCCGAACAACGCATCGGAGGGGATTGCGCTTATGAGTCTACGGCTGACTCGGTCTGACCGAGCTTCACTGGATACCGGTTTCTGGCATTCATTTTTCACTAACATAGGACTTCTGGCGCCTCGCGCGGGAATATTTACAGCGGTCGCGTTCGCGTCGATGTGGCTAGCTTTGACCACGGCCGCCTCGGCCAGCGTCACCGGAGATCCTTCCGAGTTCAACCTGTGCCCGAATAACTTCACGCCGCCGGCTGGGGCGTCGCTCCTATGCTCGCATAGCGAGACGACTGGCGGCACGCTCACTATCGGTAACTCGACCGTGACGATATCGAATAACCCCGATACCGTCGACTTAGGCGCTTACAACACTTCCGGTCTGGGACTTTTCGGCGTCGAAGTGATCGTTACTCCGACTAACGGCGAGATTTTTGGCGGTCCGGCGCAAGAAGTGCCGGGCGGCTTGCTAGGGCTGACGGGCATTCTGGCACCACTTTCGCAGCCCTCGATCCAATCAACAGTCACTTCCTCGATCGAGCTGGCCGGGCCAATGACGCCGGCGACGGTCGTCGACCCAACTGAACGGCGGCATTCTTCTGCGGCGGCGGCCCGCTGGGCAGCTGCCATGACGGACCGAGCCTGTTCAGTGTGATCGCGTGTGCCGATCAAGGTTCATCTGCATACATGACGCCGTGCTCGGCCCGAATTGCTATATCGGATCGGACGCCGACCCCGATTGTCTTGAATCTGGTGGAAACCCCGACCAGCACGCCGCAACTCACCTCCGGCGGGCCGGGCGGAAACGCACTCATTTCAACAGGCGTGGAGGTGGCGGATAACACCTTTGCCGTACCGGGAGCGAACGGTTGCGGGCTTCTCGGCGCGCTCGACGTGGCGCTCGACTTAAAGGTTGGGCTGCCCTCGGCATCGGGTAAGAACTCGGCCCTGATCGATCAGAACGGCGAGAGCTCGACTGCCCAATTCCTCCTGCCCGCAACCCCGACCGCCGACTCCAACGCAGACCGCCACAGCGACGCCGACCGCAACTCTGATAGTGACACCGAGCGCGACGGCGACTGATACTGCAACTGCCACAGCTACCGCAACAGTGAATGCGACGCGGACGGCTACGCCCACTGCGACCGCCACGGCGACTGCGACCTCAACGTCGACTCGGACTGCGACGCCGACTGCGACGCCAACCCCAGGAAAGTTGACCGTCAAGCCCGTCTGACGCTTGTATTCCCGCAGCAGGAAGTCGGGGCTGGCCTCTGCCGCGAAAAATGTAACAGTGACCAACTCGAACTAGCTCTTCAATTCCAATTAACACCGTCACGCCGTCGGGAGATTACAGCGTCTCGAGCGATGGATGCAGCGGCACTACCCTCGCGCCCAGCACAAACTGCGTTATCGGCGTTGTGTTTACTCCGACCCAGACCGGTACTCGGACGGGAACTCTGACGATCGCCGATGCGGCCTCCAACAGCCCGCCAAAAGTGAATCTCTCCGGCAAGGGCATCCTCGTAAAGCCGACTTTTTCGCCGGCCCCACTGGCCTTCGGCTCCAGCCGGTACAGGTTCCCAGCGCTGCGAAGACCGTCACCTTGACCAACCCCAATAAGGTTTCACTTGGCGTGACCAGCGTCGCGCCTCCGGCCAGCTATACCGTGACCAATGACACTTGCAGCGGAACCAAGTCCCGGCGAACGGCACGTGCACCTTCGGCGTAGTTTTCACTCCTTCACAAACCGGGACCAAAACCGGCACCGTCGTCGTCACCGACAATGCGTACATACCCACGCAATCGATTCCGGTGACCGGAACGGGCTATCATCATAACTCCGACGGTTTCGTCGACTCATCTGTCGTACGGGAGGGTCCAGGTCAATACGATTTCGGCACCACAGACGGTTACGCTCTCCAACTCCAACACAGTGGCCGTCACCTTCAGTTCGATCGCGCACCAGCGGCCCGTATGTCATAACCTCGAATAGCTGCAGCTCCTCTGTGCCGGCGAACTCCAGCTGTCAGGTCTCGGTGACATTCAATCCGACCAGTGACAGTTCTCCGAGTGGAACCACCGAAGCTGGAAAGCTGACTTTTACCGATAACGGACAGCATCCAACCCAAATGGTGACGCTTAGCGGAATCGCATTTGGTACCGCAGCCACGGCAACCCCGACCGCAACCGCGACCGGCGCAACGCCAACGGGAACTCCGACCGCGACTGGCGCAACGGTGACCGCAACTCCAACGGCGAGTTCGACTGCGACTGCCGCATCCACGGCAACCGCGACGGCCACTCGGACTGCAACTCCAACAGCTACGGCGACGGCGACCTCGACCCGGACCGCAACCGCCACGGCAACCTCGACTGCCGCAGCGACTGCGACTGCAACGTCCACGCGGACTGCGACAGTCACGTCGACGCCGACTGCTAGCGCGACTATGACTCAGACTGCGACTCCGACTTTGACCGCGACGCCGACGGCATCTGCGACTGCAACCGCGGGAACACCAACTGCGACCGCGACGTCGACGCCGACAGCAGGACCGCAGGCGGGCGACATACTGATCGCAGGCGGCGACACCGGCGGATCGCTCAGCGGCATTATCCCGCTGTCAACGTCGACCAATTCGACGGCCTCGTCCGAGATCTATCAGGCACTGACCGACTCGTTCTCGGCGGTGGGCTCGATGAACGCCGCGCGCGAAGCGACGGCGACTGCGGTGGTGCTGCCTAATAACAAGACCCTGGTCGTGGGCGGCTCGCATTGCGCGGCCAAGACCTACGGCCCGGGCGGTCTCTGCGGATCGTCAACGTTCAATGGATTCCAGTGCGACGCGCTCAATACCGCAGATCTGTATAGCGAGACCACAAGCACCACGGGCAGCTTCACCGTGGCGGGCGCAGGCAGCGGCGGCCATATGACGACTGCGCGCAGCGGCGCGACCGCGACCCTGATCACAGGAACCGGTACCTCGCTGGACGGCAAGGTGCTGATAACGGGCGGATCGACCGGCAGTACGTTCCTGGCGCTGTCGACTCCGCCGCCGGGATGCGCGCCTTTTGGACAGGTGGCGCAGAACACCGCCGAGATCTACGACCCAGTGGCCGACAGCTTCACCGCGACCGGATCGATTCCGGGATGCGCCGCGGGAACAGCGCCTCCATCCTGCACCACCGGACTTCCTGCGAACTGCGGTGGGACTGAAAGTCCGATAACGTCTGCGAGTGAAAGCGGAACGACAGTAACCATCACCAGCGCGGCGAATCCGACCGGGTTGATCGTTGGTGACAACGTTACGATTAGCGGTGAAAGTGTTGCGGCCTACAATGGAATCTTCGCCGTGACCGCGATTCCCTCGGGCACCACCTTCCAATACACGTCGGCGAGCACGGGATTGGCTGCCGGAACAGGCGGCTTTGCGGCAGCCGACACGGCGCAGTGCGGGTTGGTCGATGCGGACGCCGCGCTGCTGAATAGCGGGAAGGTGCTGATCGCAGGCGGCGACTACATACAGTTCCTCGGCCAGTCGTCCCCGCAGGCGTTCCTGTTCAACCCGGCCACGGCGACATTCAGTCAGACCGTGCCGATGAAGGTGGCGCGCGAGCTGCCCGGAATAGTTAAGCTGCCTAACGGCGATATTCTTGTAGCCGGCGGTCTGACCGGCGCGGCCTCAGCCTGCGCCTCAACACCGGCCAGCCCGGTGGCGTTCACGACCAACAGCTCGGCCGAGGTTTACAATCCTACGGTTCCTTCGTGGACGCTGACCACCGGCTCCTCGGCGACACCGGGAGCGGCAGGAGGCATGAACGTCAAACGAATCGCGACTGGGGAACTGTTCACCACCGGCACCGATTCGGGTCTGGCGATATTCGCCGGCGGCATCGACGCCGAGACCACTAACGGCACGACGCCGAACTTCCCGGTCTGCGAACCGGTCACCGACATCCATCAGACTACCCAAACCGCGACCGACCTATACGATCCGACGACGACCGAATTCACCGCGACCGGCGCGCTGAATCAGTCTCGCGGTGGTTATGGCTTCGGTATCCTCAACGCGGGTTCGCACGCCGGAGACCTGGTGGTGATAGGCGGCGAATGTGCCTCCGGAAGCTTGGCGTCGTGGGCGATAGGTAGCGCGTCGGCGACGAGCTGCGACGCAAACGCGAAGACCGACTACTACGAGCTGTACAGTCCGAGCACCGGAACCTGGACGCCGGGTGTATCAGCACCGGCCTCGACCTCGGCTAACGCGCCGGCGTCGGCAGTGCTTCCGTAGTCCGCCCGTTCGTAGCGGGAAAGCGGCGATGCCGTTCTCGAAAGGGGGCGGCATCGCTGCATCTGGACGCCGTGTCCCGATGGCGGTAAGCACCAATTACGATTCTCGGGAGCATGGGAGAAAAAAATGGACAAGACCGCTGGCGAATACCATTTCACGCGACTCGAGACGGTTGTCTTCGGCGTCGGCAAAGTCGAATCGCTCGGACGCGAATTGTCGCGCCGCGGAGCGAAGCGTGCGCTGATTGTTACAGGCAAAACGCTCGGACATTCGAAACTGCTGGACAAGGTTAAGAGCGCCGCCGGCTCCGCGCTGGCGGGAGTATTCACTGGCGCGGCGCAGCACGTGCCTTCGCAGACAGTCACCGAACTGGTCGCAGAGGCGCGTCGCGTCGGCGCCGATGCGATGGTGAGCTTCGGCGGCGGCAGCCCAATCGACACGGTGAAGAACGCGGCGTGGCAGTTGATGGGCGGTCGTGCTGGCTCGCGCACGATAGATTTCAGCGAAGGCACGGCACAGTCAGGAAAGGGCGGCGACATTCTGCATATCGCGATACCGACCACGTTGTCGGCGGGCGAGTTCACGCCCGCGGGCGGCGTCACCGACGAATCGACCAAAGTGAAAGGCGGAGTTGCCGACCCGCGCCTGCAGGCCAAGGCGGTGATTCTGGATCCTGCGCTGACCGCGGAGACGCCAGCGTGGCTGTGGGCGTCGACCGGGATGCGCGCGCTCGATCATGCAGTGGAAGGTTCGTACTCGACGCGGCATCAGCTGGTCACCGATACGCTGGCGAGCAAAGCGATCGAGTTGCTCAACGCGCATCTGCTGCCGTCTCTTCAAACGCATGGCGACAACGAACTCGAGCGTCGCGTGCAATGTCAGCTCGCCGCGTGGCTCTCGATTTTCGGCATGTCAAATACGCGCGGCGGAATCTCGCACGCGCTGGGACATCAGATTGGTCCGATGTGGAACGTCCCGCACGGCGTCACATCATGCATCACGCTACCGCACGTGATGCGCTTCATGGCGGAAGTCGCCGCGGACCGATTCGGACCGATTGCGGCAGGATTCGGCGTGCGCTTCGACGAGCGCAGTCCACGCTCGTCGGCGCTTGAATGCGCCGATCGCGCGGCCAGGTTTATCGGCAAGTTCGAAGTGCCAACCCGGCTTCGCGACGTCGGCGTGCCGCGCGAGGAGATCTCGCGAATAGCGGGAACCGTGCTCGAAGAAGTGCAGCGCGCGAATACGGTCGGCGTCGAAGTAACGCAAGAGCAGTTGGTGGGCATCCTCGACGCAGCGTATTGAAGGCTGAGATTGGCGCGGATAAGTCCCACTTTTTTTGCGTCATTCTGAGCGAGAGCTGCTGTAGCGAAGAATCTCGACGGATGCTCCGGCGTCCGGCGCCAGCGTCAGACGTGCTAAGACGCGAGATCCTTCGCTGCGCTCAGGATGACACAAAAAACGCGGGCGCCGGTTACGGCAAGGTGGGCCCGATGTCGTGAGAGAACGGGGTTTGCTGCATCACACCCCACTGCGAGCCGGGCAGATTGGGCAGGGGCGTGTCGGTCGGCGCGTTGGGGCCATCAACTGTTATATCGCCGCCGCCTGGAATCGGAATCGTCACTGTGTCTGGATTGGTGAAGTCGTCAGGCGCAGGCATCGTCAGATCGGTCGGAGACTGATAGCTGTTCACACTGTAGCCGTACGAGGAATCGGGAGGCGGAAGCGAGCCATCCTGAGCGCGCACGATTCCGACTGCAAACAGCAGTATCGCCGCAATTGCGAAAGCCCGTTTGGCGTGTCCTAATGACATCCCGATTGATTGTTACACGCACGGCCTTGGAATGCATCCGGAGCCGTGCGCATTAATATGATCGTATCAACTGGCAACCGAATCGGAAAATCGAGGAACGGATGATTACGCTGTATGGATCGTCCAGGTCGCGTGCGGGCCGAAGCCTGTGGGCGTTGGAAGAGGTTGGCGTCAAATTCGAGCATGTACTGGTGGCCGAAACGCGGAAGCCCGAGTACCTGAAAATAAATCCGAACGGCCATGTTCCCGCACTCGACGACAACGGAACGATCCTGTGGGAATCGATGGCAATAAATCTGTACATCGCGGAAAAATATGGGAAGGCCCCCCTGTGGCCGTTAACCGTCGAGGGTCATGGCGCGTGCTACCAGTGGAGCCTTTGGAGCATGACCGAGGTGGAAGCGCCGATGCTCGACGTCGTCTATCATCGGATGATGCTGCCGGCCGACCAGCGCGATGAAAAGGTGGCATTGGCAGGAATCGAGAAGCTGAAGGCGCCGCTGAAGGTGCTCGATGATCATTTGCAGAAATCCGATTATCTGCTTGGCAAAGAATTTACGATTGCGGACCTGAACGTGGCGTCCGTGCTGAGTATTGCGCAATATATCCAACTGGATCTTTCGCCGACCCCAAATGCGCAGAAGTGGCTGCAGAAATGTCTTGGGCGCCCGGCTAATCAAAAAGCAGTCGCGATGAAATAGCGTGAGTAAAAGACCGACCGCGTGGATTTTCGTCAGCCATATTGACTTTGCGCGCTCCGGCTGTAGCTTTCATAGCTACAGAGTCGTCGGCTGTAGCTTGCGCCTCGTCGCGCAGGCAAAGTGTTATACGGGGAGAGACGGGGCTGGGGATAACTAGTAGCAATTTCTTCATCGGTTTCGCGAAATTTGGTGGGATGGCCAAGGTGATCTGATGCCTGCATGCGGGCAATGCGGCAGAGATAACCCGGAGGGCACAGCATTCTGCGGATTCTGTGCGGCTCCGCTAAGGACGCCGGCCAGCGCTCCCGGATCGTCGTCGACGAAGGCAGGTGGCAAGCCGATCGTTGCGCCTCAGATACGCGGGGGCTCGCCGGCACCTCCCCCGCCGCCCAAGCCTGAGATTCGAACTCCAACATTTGCGACGCCACCGTCAAGCGGCGGAGGCGGCAAGGGCAGGGGCGGATTCGAGCTGCTCCCCTGGAGCGAACTCTCCTCAAGCCAGAGGGCTGGCCGAGTGGTCGCTGGCGCGGTCCTGTTGTTTCTTATTTTTTTCTTCCTTCGCGGAATGTTGCGGGGCCTCGGCGGAGGGAGCGGGACGACCGAACCCGCACCCTCGGCGCAAAGTTCGGGTGCCGACGCTCCGATTACCGAAGGCGACCGCAAAGACGGAATCGAATCGCTGTGCAAGGTATTTCAGATCTACGGACTGCCCAAGAACGACCGCGACGCGACCGACGCCGCACACAATGCGGCGGAACTGTTCAAGCTCGCCGGTAATCAGTCGCCCGCACGCAGCAACTACATCCTGACCACGATTGTAGCGGAGTTTCGCAGCGGCAAGCTGGGTCAGGCCGACTGCACCAACGCGGGAGCGCCGGTACCCACCAACTCCGAAGAGAGCCCGGAGAATTCCAATCCCGACATCCGGCGAGATGGCAGTCAGTAACTATCGGCGGACGGCACGGTCTCGGGTCGTCCAATAGTATATCGGCACGCCGCTCAGCGCGATCAGCAATCCCGGCCAGGTGAAGCGCGGCTTCAGGATCAACAGATCGATCATCAGCGCCGACGCCGCGATGACGTAGAGCGCGGGCACGATCGGATAGCCCCACGCGCGGTATGGTCGAGGCGCATCCGGGAGCCGGCGCCGCAAAACGAAAACAGCGGACACCGTCAGCACGTAGAACATCAACTGCGCGAAGATCACGTAGTCGAGAAGCTCGGAGTAAGTGCCCGTCAAGGTGAGAACCGCCGCCCAGATGCCCTGCATCACGAGTGCGACTGCCGGCACGCTCGCGCGATTCAGACGTCCAGCAGGGGCGAAGAACACGCGGTCGTGAGACATCGCGTAGATGACGCGCGCGCCCGTGAGTATCAGTCCGTTGGCGCATCCGAAGCCTGAGATCATCACGAGGATCGCGGTGAGCTTCGCGCCCGCGCTGCCCCACACCACTTGCATCGCTGCCGCGGCGACGCGGTCGCTGGACGCGTGCGCAATTCCGCGCCCCACGACACTCGCGGCATCCGCAGTTCCCGACGCAGGCAGCTCGCAGAGATATGCGACGTTGGTAAGGATGTAGAGCGCGATGACGACACCGGTCCCGAACGCGAGCGCCAGTGGGAGATCGCGTTTGGGATTGCGGACCTCAGCAGCAACGAAGGTGGCGCTCGCCCATGCGTCGGCTGAGAAGAGCGCGCCAACCATAGCGGCGCCGAATATACCGGCCCCCGCTATCGACATCGAAGGAGTGCCGAAGAAAGCGGTCGAGCTGCCGAAGTTTGCGTGGACGCGACGGGATTCGGCAGCAGCACGCATCCGACGACGACGATCAAACATAGCGAGAGAAGTTTCGCGGTGGTGAACGAGTTCTGCAGCCATTTGCCCATGTTGAGGCCGCGCAGATTGGCCGCGGTGAGGAGCGCGATCACAGCGATCGCGCCGAGGCGCTCGCCCGACAGTCCCGCGCCGCCGGCGCCGAACCATAGACTCGAGCCCAATACCGGCCACATGACGCCCGCGAAGCGCGCAAACGCAACTGCGACAGCCGCGATCGTGCCGGTCTGGATGACCAGCAGAAGCGTCCAGCCGAACATGAACGCCCACATCCCGCCGTAA
>CAVZGB010000021.1:0-438484 GCA_963774665.1 uncultured delta proteobacterium | reverse complement strand
ATTTGCCTTACAGGCTCTTGGATGGTACAAACTGGCAGCGTCGAATCTCACCCAATTGATTTGGGAACGCGGTTGATCCTGCGCCGCGCAAAAACCTCAAGGGGCAGCATTCATGGCACGGACCAAGGAACGCAGTTTTGGTCAGGTACTTCGCGATCGTCGTCGGCAACTGGACCTCACCCAGGAAGAGGTGGCGCGTCCTTGCTGGACCGTTCGACCCCTGACATCGGCCACCTCGAATCGGCCAAGAGACATCCTTCGGACAAAATCGTCACGCGTCTCGCCGAAGTGCTCGGGCTGGATCGGCGGGAGCTGTTTTTCCTCGCGAATCCGCGCGCGCAGGCACTCCTAGACCCGGAGCCCGAGGGCGACGCGAAGTCGGCGTGGGAAGATTTCCGCAAAGACGAGCAGATAAGGCGCATCCACAATATTACCGGCGACGAGATGGAAATGCTGGAACGCGTGGCGCTGCTCGGCGAAGTGCGCTCCCCCCGCGACTTCATCTATATACTCAACACGGTTCGTCACGCCGTCGGCAGGTAGATATTTTGGCTCGCTGATTCTCTAGGCCGCCAGTTCTTGGCTCACTTGACCCGCGAGCTTTGAAACTCGTGAGTCCAGTCGTGCGGCGCGACAGCGACTATTTGCTCACACTCATACACCTTGCCTAAATCTGTTATCGCGCTAACCATGAAGCGCACGCGATAGCCAGAGGACGTGTACGGGTCCGTGTACGGGTTGTACTTAACTTCCACACGTCCCGGCAACCGCTCGAGTATGAGATTATGTTCTCGGATGTGGATCGGATCCAGCCGAGCTTTTGACAGTTGCTCCAGGAATTTCATTGTCGCAAGCAATCGGATATGCGCCAATAGTGTCTGGTCGGGCGAGCCCGCTATCGGGAATTGGGATTTCATAATATTTCAACGCTCGAGATCGTTAACTACGAATCCAAAAAGCCAGTACCCATTCCAATCTGAATACCGGCTGGTCAGCGTTCCGAGAAAATTGCGCAACACGGACTTGATGATCCTTCCAGTTGCCATTCACAAGCTACACCGCATCCGTCAAGCCGTCGGCAAGGTAGCAACCTCAGATCGTTTTGCGGAAGGCGTCGGCCGGTGTCACGTGCATCGCGCCCCACACCGGAATTGCGGCACTCAGCAGGCTGATCGCAATTGCGGCTAGTAGCGCCTCGAGCGCCGCGTCGTAAGTCACCGTCAGGTATCCGGCACTCTCCAGCACCGCGCGCAGCGTCTCGCCGCTGCCGAATTGCCACAGCGCCGGGCACATCCGGATCCGCCGCCGACGGCGCCGATCAGTGCGCACTCGCCGAACAGAATGCGCGCAATGTACGGTTGGCTGAATCCGAGCGCCCGCAGCACCGCCACATCCCGCAATCGCTCGCGCACCATCATCGACATCGCATTGGCGGCGATCAGAAAGATTGTCAGCGCAATCGCCGCCGAGATCGCGGACACGATCTCGCGGACGTCCCCCACCGTGGACATCAGGCCGGAGACCGCCTCGCTCTCTGTCATCGACGCGGTTTCGAAATCCGAGTTGTGGAAGCCGCGATCGATTTCATGAATCACGGACGGAACGTGGTTGGCGGTGTCAACCCCAGTCGCCAGGAATCCTGCGGGATGTTTTTCTTCGGGGATTCCGATTCTCTTCTCCGCTTCGACCAGGTAGTCGCGCCGAAACATGAAAAAATTTGGATAGTTGTCGGCCGGAATCTCGCCGACCATCGTGAATTTGATATCGAGCCGGTTCGAATCGCCGCGCAGCGTGACGACGTCGCCGACCTTCCAGCCATGCTTGCGCATCAGCAGGCGGCCCGCGACCGCGGCGCTCCGGTTTTTGTTGAACTGCTCGAGCACCTCGGCTGGAAGATTGTAGTCGGGATACATCAACGCGACTTTGTCCGCGTCGAGCGCGAATGCCTGCACCGTTTCCGAAGCGTTTGGTATGTGGCCCGCAGCACGACCATCGGCATGCACGCGACTACGCCGGGGATTTGCTCGACCGTCCGGCAATCTCGCGCAGGCACGCCAAGATAACGTCCGTCGGCGTTATACGAATACACGCGGAGAGTCTCCGCGGTTTTTTTGAGAATCATGTCGATTGAGCTGGGAATCGCCGCGAGCACGGTGAAGATAAAGGTGGCGACCGCAAATGTGAGCATCGTCAGGATCGCGCGCCGCGGCTGGCGGACTAGATAGCGGAAGACGAGTCGAAGAGGTTGCATCGCGTTACGCCTCACGCAGCGACTCGACGATCGGAAGACGTGAAGCGCGCCAGGCCGGCATCAGCCCGCCGGTGATTCCAATCAGCAATGCCGCGATGATACCGCCGGCCAGCGCGCTCACCGAAAACGCCGACGAAAACACGACGGCGCCAACACTCATGAGCCGATGGTTCAGGCCCGCAGCAAATCCCAAGAAAATCGCCAGCAGGTCGCCGACCACGCCGCCCGCGATGGCGAGAATCACGCTCTCGACGAGGAAGCTGGTCAGCACCGATCCGCGGCCGAAGCCCAGCGTGCGTAAAACTCCTACTTCGCGCGTGCGGCGCGCGACCGCGGCATACATTGTATTCATGCCGCCGAAGGCCGCGCCGGTTCCCACGATCAGGCCGACGATCAGCACCAGCCCGCGTAGCCGGTCAGCGACCTTTGCCTGATCCGCGAAGAAATCCTTCTCGCTGATCGCGTCGACCGTCAGTCGCCCATCTTCGGTGAGTGCGTTTCGAAACGTTTCCTCGGTTCCGGGTTTCAGCACGACGTGAAATGACGAATAGCCGTTCTCGAATCGCGCGTCCTGCTGGAGGACGTCGATGTCGGTCCAGAATTCCGATTCGAGCGCGCTCCCTCGATCGGCGAAAATACCGACAATCGTCCACGTTCGCCGTCCGTACTTGAAGGTCGTGCCCACGCCCAGTTCGGGAAATCGCGCCGCCTGCTTCTGTCCGATCGCCATTTCGTCGCGACCCTGCGCCGGCCATCTGCCCGCCACCAGCTTGAGCCCGCGCCGCATCCGATATGCGACGGGCGTCACCCCGCGCAATGACGCCGGCCTGAACTGAACCGCCGGCCGGTTCACCGCCGCGTTGAACGGCACCACCATCTCGGGAGAAAAGAGCGCCGCGCCCGACGGGTCAGTGGCAATCTCGTTCCGACTCCGCAAGATGTCGGCCTGCTCGCGAGGAATATAGCTCTCGCCCTCGGACACTGTGCCGCGGCTGAGAATGATCCAGTGGCCCGGTTCGCCCGCAAGCTCAAGGCTCTGCCGCAGCCCGCTGACGAAGCTCAACAGGATCACGACCACCATCACGACCAGCGCTATCCCGAGCGCCGTCATCAGAGAAGTCGTTCGTCGGACCATCAGGCTCCGAAGATTGTATGTTATTGGGATTACAGCCATTGGCAGCCGGGCGAGAATAATTAGCCGCCAGACGACGCAGTCTACCCGGTGCTGGCTGTCAGAGGTCGATTCGCGCCCGGGCGCAACTCTACAAGTTGTCGACCGTAATGTGCAAACGGCCCGGTACGCGATTAACAGAAGGTTGATTTTGCCAGTCTCAGATCATCAAACTGTTGCCTCCACAACGCGCCGGATTCCTTCAAGTGTCGAGCTGCTCTCAGCGCGAGCCCTGCTGCCGTTCGACGGCGTCCGGCCGACCGATTCCTCCAACACGCCCCAATACGTACTCGTCACGTGAGCGCTCTCGCGATACCCCGGCTTCGACATCAGGATCGTGTGGAGCTCAGGCAGCCGATAGAAGGGCACGCTCGGGAAGAAGTGATGCTCGATGTGGTAATTGACGTTTTTTGGTGCGAGAAAAATCCGCTCGAGCCAGGTCGGCTCAGTAGTCCGCGTCCGTGGGTACGCGTTACCCGGTTCGTCGATCGCATGATGCTCGGCGATGCTGCGGATGCGCATGATCATCACGAGCCAGGTAAACATCGGGATCACCCAGTACAGCGCGAAACCCTTGAGTCCACCGGCGCATGCAATGATTCCCAGCGCGGTCGCGTAAAATCCGTACCGCGCGACCAGGAAGCCCGTCGGCACAGAATCCGCGGCTGCCACCGAGGCCGCCAGCTTGAGCATCGCCGGCGCATTCAATCCGGTCGCGTCACGGAAAAGCGTTCTCGCCAGATTCGGGACGGTCTGCGGAAACACCCACACCGGGTCGCCCGCCCTGCGCTTCAAGTCGGGATCCTGGGCGGTGTTGAGGTATTTATGATGCGCAAAATGATTCTTGCGGTACTGTCGCGCCGTAACCAGATGCGGCCACGCCAGGATTACTTCCGACATCCAGTCGTTGAGCCGCCGATTGCGCAGCAGCCGATAGTGTACGCCGTCGTGCATCAGCACCAGTAGTGCATGCTGGCGCGATCCGATGAATGCGACCGCGAAAACGTAGAGCATCGGATGCCAGAATCGCTGGCATAGATAGATTGTCGCCGCGATCAATGCCCACTCGCCGGCCACGTGGAGGCACGCTCGCAATGGCTTGACGGTGGATAGCTCGGTCAGTTCTTCTTTGGTGAGCTTGACGGGAATATTCGTGCCGATATCGCCGAAGCGTCCCGTATCCGATGATGGCTCTGTCGATGTTATTTCGTTCATGCTCCCCTCACGTACTGATTGGACCAATCCGATTCAGTCGCTCTGCAAAAAATTTCAGTCGCTCAGCAAAATTGGTGCTATTGCAGCGGTGCCGCATGGTCTTGATGCATGACCTGCGATTCGGCCGCCGGCAGCTGCATCGTCTTCGACGAATGCCGGACGACCGCCCGCCGATTTCCCTTTCAGGAAATTTCTGAAACGCAGGATGCTATGGTCGTCGTTCGTCTCGATGATCAGTTGCGAAAATACGCGCGTCAGTTTTGCCAGCGATTCGCCCTCGAGGATCATCGGCTGCGCCCAAATCGCTTCGCCTTTGAGGGTTTCGAGATATGGATATTCGACCGGCTCGCCGGCATTGACGAAACCCGTCGCGCGGTAGAACGGAGTCCCGTCGAACGGCCTCACTCCCAGGTAGGCGAGGATCGCGCGCGCGTCGAGCAGTCCGGCCAGGATTGCGGCTCCCGCTCGCGCCAGCGCGCCGGCGCCGATTGCACGAGACCACAGCTCGCTGACCTCCAGCACCGATCGCGGCGGCAGATGCGACAGGTCGGGCCTCGCGCAGGTTTGCGGAAACATTTCGAGGTCGTGCATTACCAGGCCGGCGATCATTTTCTCGGCCGGGTCGCCGTCGTTTTCGAACAGGGCGTAGAGATTGCCAAAGGTCAGATGTATTCTGGCCAGGCGCGAGCGCGATCGTTCCTTGAAGCCGACTCCGTGCTTTGCACGAATCTGCTCTGTACGCGCGGCGAAAATTCTTCGTTCGGGTTCATTTGATAGCAAACGCAGTTCCATTGAGTAGCTCCTTCCCGGGGGCTAAAGTTCAGACACGGTTCAATTTCAGAACGTAGAGGTGCGGCTGAAGAAAAATTTGCCGCAGCGAGATGGAGGCGAACGTGGCATGCTTGAGCGAGCGTACTGCCGATATGTCGGCGCGACTGATGCGCGAAGTTGATGAAAATTGGTCGTCAAAGACTCGAACATCGAGCTTAGAAATCCGCCAATTTGTAGTGTCAGGGCTAATTACACAAGATTTGCTTCGCAGCGCAACGCTATTTCGACGTGATTTGGACTAAACCGAGCGGCTTGTTGCCTATCTAGCATTAATTCAGTACTTTTGGTTATAATTGGCACGGGGAGATGGTTTGACCGATGACCGTTAAGAAGCGTATTTCGCGCATCGTTGGGCTGACGGCAGATATCGTTAAAACTGCTGAAACAGCTTCAAACGCGCATGAGCCTGCTCCTGCCTCCATTACTGACGAAATCACGCGTCTATGGGGTCGGGATTATGGATATGCGCTCCGCAGCGGTCTAAGCCGAGCAGAAGTCCGCGAGATTGTCCGCGCGGCAAAGCGCACGGCATGGCCTCACCTCAATGACGAGGCGGTTCGCCTCGGTTCGATGAAAGAATTTGCCCAGCGGGCGTCTGCACTCGGCGCCGATTTCCGGATCGCCAAAATGCCTTGGCCGTCAGGCCTCGCGGTGTTCGGTTTCTATTTAGGCAAAGACTCCGGTTTGGAGAAGCGTCCGCTCATCTGCCTGAACGGCGCGCATCATCCGGCTGCGGTCGCAACTGCGTTCCTCCACGAAGTAGGGCATCACGTCACCGCGGAGCTGTTTTCCACGCGCAACGAATTGGTCCAGATGTCACGACAAACGGGATACGAGGCGCATCTGAACGACCCGCGCGAGCTGGCCGCCGACGTGCTCGTGAGCCTCGGTGTATACCCCCGCAACATTGCCTCGAAACTGTTCGAGAGCGAGCGGGATCGAAGAATCCCGAACGCTGACGAAAACGTCAAATCACCTTCAGCCGCAAAAGCGGTCCTCGGCACGGCACGGCGTTATGGCCTCGATTTCGAAAGCCTGCCCGAACGGAAGCGACTCCAGTACCAGGCCGGCCTTATTCATTTCACCAGGTTACGTCAGGCCCTCCTCGAGGAGTACGGCTACTGAAGTACGGCGCCGAAACGAAATCGGGCACGCGTCCGCCCCCCATCCAGAAAACCTTGACAGAGGACAAACCGCATTCCGCTGCGGTGACAACTTGCTTAACACTGCGGTACAGGGCTCAACCCTGACCAAGAAAACGTGAAACCGTACAAGGTTTCACCTGAAAGTACATTCTCCCTACCTCCTCAATAGTTATCTTTTTGTACTTGTCAATCCCAACTGTACGCGCATTTTGTCCTTAAGCACTTGAATTGGCTCATATTTACGTTACCTGGGCGGGCTTCGTAGCGGCGCTACTGCTTGTAGATCGCCCTGGAAAATAGAGCGATAGCGGAACAAATCTCTACTTTCGGTTATGACGCGCTATCTGAAGGACTCGATCGGCGAGCCGGTGACATGCCGCTTAATACTGCGTGCAAAGCCTGTTCATGATCAGATCAGACCTGCCTGCCAAGTCCCAACGCGGTGCGCAGCTTGCCCTTGAGCAGCGTGATCAGTTTGTCTTCCCAGCAGACGTAATTATCGGGAATGTCGAGCACCACGACTTTCTCCGCGTGCGCCTCACCGAAGCGATCGCGGATATGCCGGCGATGGGCCTCTTCCATCACGCAAATCACGTCCGCTTCCTCGACCAGCTCGATACTGACCTGATTCTTCGCCCACGGCTCCGTTCCCGCCGACGTCACCCACATCGGCGCACACATCTCCGCCAGCACCATCGCGGCCGTCGGACTGCGATCCATATTGCCGGTACAAACCATCAGCACCTTCTTCATGATCGAACGGCTAAGCCAGCCCCAATTCTTTCAACGGTCCGCGATCTGATACCGGACGGCGCGAGGTCCCCGACGTCAGCTTGATCGATCCCGGCTTGCGCTCGAACGCGTCGAGCAAGTCGATCGACTTCGCATGTTCCTTCAGCGCCGGAATTATCTCCTGCGCGATCAGCCGCATGCTCGTTTGCCGATCCTCATTCCCCACCGGCCCCTGCACGCTGAATATCACCAGCGACCCGGGCCGCAGCACGGTGAGGATCGCCTTCAGCTTCGGAATCACCGACTTGGGCGTGCCGATCACCAGTTGAATCGCCTTCTGCGCCTTCAGGTACCCGGGGATCAGCTTCGCTCTGATAGCCGCGGGATCGATTTCCACCTCCTCGGAATGCCCGCGCATTTTGTCGCCACTGACTCCGAGCCAGCTCCCCTGCGGCTGTTTCGCGAGTTTTCGAATCGCCTCTTTCGAGTTGTATCCCGGCGGCAAAGTATGCTCGACGCGCGCGAATGAGTTCTGGCCTCCGCCGAACAGAAAATTCTTGCCCAGCTCCTGCGCCTTATCTTCAGTCTCGGCCACGAAGGTCGGCAGCACGTAACCAAAATTTTCCGAACCCGCTTCGTATCCATGCTTGGCGGCTTCGTCCGCGTAGTAATCCCACAAATCGCAGGTAGGCCCGAGCGACGTGCCCAATCCAAAATACGGATATGACTTCTCCGCGCACCATCGCACCGTCTCCGGGCTGAGCGTTCCCGGAATCCACATCGGAGGATGCGGTTTCTGATACGGCAGCGCCCACGGATTCACGTGCCGGTAATGGAAATGCTTGCCCTCGTAGCGCCACGGCCCCGGCTTGGTCCACGCCTGCACGATAAAATCGTGCGCCTCCTCGAAGTATTCGCGGTTGTACGACGGATTCGCATTGTTGAAAAATTGCTCGCTGCCCGCACCCCGCACCCATCCCGAGATCAAACGTCCGCGCGAGATCAGATCGATCTCGGCGAGTTCCTCGGCCATGCGCAGCGGATGCTTGATCACCGGCAGCGGATTTCCGATCAGCAAAATCCGCGCCTTCTTCGTCAGCCGCGCCAGGATCGCCGCCTCGACGTTCATCACGCTCCCCATGCAGAAGGGATTCCCGTGATGCTCATTCAGCGCGACGATGTCGAACCCCAATTCCTCGGCGTAGAGGTTCTCGTCGATGAAATAGTTATAGTCTTCGGCCGCGCGCTCGCGATCGAAGTAGCTATTCGAGACTGCGAAATGTCCGCCGTTGCGCAGTATCACTTCCTCGGGAATCCATCGCACCGGCCGCTCAGTAAAATATCCAACTTTCATAAATCTCCTGATTAGCTATTCGCTGACAAAACCCTCTTCCCACTCGGAAGGGTCAAGGTGGTCCGCTTCACGCGCCTTTCTCTCGCGATCCGGTCCCCCTTCCCATCGGGAAGGGGTTAGGGGTTAGGTTCCTCTCTCCCGACTGACTACTCACTAAGAAACCGACTGACTATCTTCACAAACTCAGTTGAATTCTCAATTTCCGGCCGATGTCCCACGTTTTCGATCGTCGCAACCTGCGCTCCCGGTATCGCCTTCTTGTATTCATCGATACATCCGCGCGGCACCACCCGATCGCGCGTCCCCCACACCAGCAGCGTCGGCGTCCTGGTCCCGCGCAGCAAATGGGGCAGGACAGGGTTGTGCATGTAAGGCTCCCATCCGATTCGCGCCGACTCCGCGCGCGCATCCTCGAACGCCTCGAATTGCTCCGGCGTCATCTCGCCGCCATACAGCTTGATAAACTCCGGCGTCCCCGCCGGATCCGCCACGGTCGCCCGCAAATGCGTCCGCATCGTGATCGGAAAAATATCCATGATCTCGCCTTCAGCAGGCTTAATCCCCATCGGCGCGACCAAAATCATCTTCGAAAAGATCTTCGGATCAGCCGCCACCATCTCAGCCGCAATAAACCCGCCCGCCGAATATCCAATCACATCCACCGGATCGAGCTTCAGCTCCCGCACCACCTGCGAATAAAACCCGGCAAGATCGCGATAAGTCCTCACCCACTCAAGCTTCGGCGTCTTCCCAAACCCCGGCTGCAACGGAATAAGCAACTCGCGCTCATGCGCAATCGTCTCATTCCAGCTCATCCACCCCGGATACCCAAGCTCATCATGAAAAATCAGCAACGGCTTCCCCGATCCACCCTTAACAATCGCAAGCCGCTGCCCCGCAACGTTTACAACTTCCTCGGATGATTTGATCACAACATCTCTCCTCTCTGTCTCCTCTCCCTGTTAGGGAGAGAATGAAGGTGAGGGTCCAATTAAAGCGCGCAAAGCGCGCGATTCAAGATTCTGCATCCACTCTGACTTGGATACCGCAGTGCGCATCAGCTGTACAACTCCACCCATTCCGGTTCCCCTTCCCGCTCGGAAGGGGTCAGGGGCTAGGTTCCTTGTCTCGCTCGCGACGCTCCGAAATACCTCGCCCGTTATTTCACGGGAGAGGAGGCCGGCTGCATCGCGGCCGGCAGGTGAGGGTTCTGGGCGCAAAAGAGATGCGCGCCAACTCACTCTTCCCGCGATGCGATGCTCGCTGCGCTCAGGATGAAAGCCAATACACAGGCGTGCAGATGCGCAACTTTCCCCCAAATCCGGTCCCTCTTCCCACTATGGGAGGGGTTAGCGGTTAGTCGCCCGCATCGAGCACGACGCGCGATTCAGGATTCCTCTCTACCAACTATCAATGTACGGATACTTCTTCCCGCTCCGCGGCTCCGGCGGCGCACTCGCCCTCAACCCCGCCGCAATCCATCTCCTCGAATCCGCCGGATCAATCACATCGTCAACCCCGAAATGCGACGCGTTGTTAATCGCCTTCCCGCGCTGATACATCGTCGCGACCATCTCGTCGAAACGCTTCTTCCGTTCCGCCGGCTCCGTGATCGCCGCCAGCTCGTTGCGATACCCCAGCTTCACCGCGCCCTCGAGTCCCATCGGCCCGAACTCGCCCGTCGGCCACGCCACCGTGAACAGCGGCGCATCGTAACTCCCGCCGGCCATCGCGATCCCGCCCAATCCGTAAGCCTTGCGCAGCACGATTGTGAAAAAAGGAACCGTCGCATTCGCCGCCGTCAGAAACATCCGCGACGAATGCCGCACCAGCGCGGTCTTCTCGACTTCCGGCCCGACCATGATTCCGGGAGTGTCGCACAAAAACAAAATCGGAATGTCGAACGCGTCGCACAACTGGATAAAGCGCGCGCCCTTGTCCGCGCCATCGCTGTCAATCGCGCCAGCCAGGTGTTTCGGATTATTCGCGACCACGCCGAACGGATGCCCCTCGATCCTGATAAACGCCGCGATCATCGTCAGCCCGAAGTCGCGCCGAATCTCGAGCACCGACCCCGTATCCGCCATCGTCTCGATAACCGTGCGCACGTCGTAAACCCGAAGCCGGTTCTCCGGAATGATATTGCGCAGCAGCCGCTGATCCGCGCAGGTCCAATCACTCATCGCGCCCTGGAAGTACGAAAGATATTTGCGCGCAACCTGCACCGCCTCGGACTCGTCTTCAACCGCGATATCGACCACGCCGTTCGGCACCTGCACTTCCATCGGCCCGATTTCTTCAGGACGAAAGATACCCAGCCCGCCGCCTTCGATCATCGCCGGACCGCCCATCCCGATATTCGATCGCTTCGCCGCAATCACCACGTCGCAACATCCGAGCAACGACGCGTTGCCCGCGAAGCACCTGCCCGAAGTGATCCCGACGAGAGGCACCAGCCCGCTCAGCTTCGGAAAATCATGGAACGATCGCGAATTGTGAAAGCCGCCATCGGTATCGCCCGGCCGCCCGCCGCCGCCCTCGGCAAACAACACCAGCGGCAATCGCAACTCGCGCGCAAGCTGGAACATCCGATCTTTCTTGCGATGGTTCTGATGCCCCTGCGTGCCGGCCAGCACCGTGTAGTCATACGACATCACGACGCATCGCGCTTTCTCGGCGCCGAACAAATTTCCATTGACCGTCGCGAGTCCGGTGACGAGCCCGTCCGCCGGCGTGTTCTTGATCAGATCGTCGATCGTGCGCCGCCGCCGCTGCGCCGCGACGACCATCGGCCCGTACTCGACGAATGTGCCCGCGTCGCACAACTCCTCGATATTTTCGCGCGCTGTCCGCTGCCCGGTCTTTCGCCGGCGCGCGACAGCGTCGGGACGCGCCGCGTCGAGCCCGACCTCGTGCCGCTCGATCACCTCAGCAAGGTCAGCCCGCACAATCTCTTTGTCTTTGATTCGTGATCCCACGCCCGCAGCATAGTCCGGAAGCGCCAGTAGAGAAAAACTCTTCTATCCTACTGTTCGATCCACTATTGTTCGCGCACAAAATATGGACACCGACGATCTCACAATCATCAGTCCGGCTATCGGCATCACCGCCCGCATCCTGTTCACCCTGATTTTCTTTCTCTCAGGCATCACCCACTTCACCTCGATGCAAAGTTACATCGCGCTGATGCCCGCGCAGATTCCGTTCCGTGCATTCTGGGTCGCGATCTCCGGTGTCGTCGAACTCGTCGGGGCCGCGATGATTCTATTCAACTACCGCCCGCGCCTCGGCGGCTGGCTAATCGTGCTGTTCCTCGTCCCCGTCACGATCGTCGTCCACGGCACCGCGATGCTGACGCTTCCCGATCCCCTGATGCGCGCCATCAACGTCTCGATGTTCCTCAAAGGACTCGCGATGATCGCGTGCGCACTTTTCATAACTCAATTCGGCGTCACCTCCGCAGACACTCGCTGAACTGATTCACACGCACCCGCCAATCCAGATCACGCGCCCGATAATCTTCACATTCGAAACCACCATCGCTTCATATTTCGGATTGTCGCTGCGCACCAGCAGCTTCCCGTCGGGACGCCGCTGGATTCGCTTCACCGCCAGCCCGCCGTCATGCCGCAGCAGGTAGATTCCATCCTGTCGAAACCGCGGCTCCGCCAGGTTCGCGAGTATCAAGTCCGAATCCTTGACCGTCGGCGCCATCGAATCGCCAATCACCTCGATCAGGATCAAATCGCGCGACTCAGTGTGGAGCGTCCGCTTGACCCAGTCGGCGCGGAACGCGATCGAATCGACCACCTGTTCGCTGCGAAGTATCCCGTCGCGCCCGCTCGAAAATCGAATACTGTTCCGCGGCATGAAGACGAAGTCGCCGTGCTCGACCGCCCGCGTCATCGCCTGCGTCCCCTGCGTCGGCTCGATTCCCGTCGCCAGCCATTCGACCGACACACGCGCCGCCCGCGCCAGTGCCACCAGGTTCGCCACGCTTGGCTGCCCCCGGCCCGATAACCATTTGTAGATCGCGTTATCGGAAACGCCGACCGCGGTTGCCAACGTGACCACCGATCCGAACGACTGAATCACCTGCGTCAGCCGCGAGCGAAATGCGGCGTCAACCACTGTAGTTGACATAGATCTCCTAACGTGAAATAAGATTCTTAAAGCGCATGATCCCGCCACAAGCAAAGCATTCCCAACTCAAACCTAACCCTCCGCCCGCGCGAGCGTATCGAATCTCCCGCTCCCATTACCTGTATTCTTACGTCCCCCCACTTGCCGACGATCGATTCCCCCGACTACACATCTTTAGCTCACTTCGCGACTTCGTGCCTGCCACGTCAATAAGTTTTCTTTTCGACGCGTCCCTCCCTCTATCTCTTTCCCACTCCTGCTCGTCGCCGCACACTCCACTTCCTACCCAACTCGCGCGGAGGATTTATGGAACCCGCGAACGTTCAGCTGCCTACCGTTTCTAGTCGCACTGTCGCCTGCCTGTGGTGTCATGAACCCACCACCCATTCCGACGTGATGCGCCATCACGGACTCTGTCACACCTGCGTGCACGACATCGCCGACATCAGTTGGCGGCTGGTTTACGACCGCGATCGCAACATTGGCTCGATTCCTTCGAATCTCCGCGTTGCGTACGGCTTATGAACGCAGTCTCCAGCCGGATGTCCGCGCTCGATCGCGCTCCGTCGCCGGCGCCGCGTTTCAATTCCTACGCGGACACCACGCACCATAGATTGTACGATCAGATCGGGCACTCGATTGGCGGCGACGCCGCCGACAAGCTGATCGCCGACCTCGGCGGCCGCCGCTTGTATATTCCGATAGCTCCTACTTCCGGCAGCACGATCACGCGCTCGATTGGATTGCTCGCAGCACTCGCGATGGCGCGCGCGTTTGGTGGCGATCGGCTGCTGATTCCGGTCACCAGCGATCACACGCGACGGCGCGTGCGAATCGTCGCGATGCGCGCGGAGCACGTCAGCATCTCGCGCATCGCGCAAGAGCTCCGATGCACCGAGCGCTACGTGTACAAGGTCCTCGCATCGATTCGCACCCCTGTGATTGCCTCTCGCGATTGCTCCCCTTCCCTCGAGGGAAGGGGCCGGGGGTTAGGTTCCTCGGGACCATCCAACGCGCCAACAACGTCCGCGCCGATCGCAGAGCGATTGAAACGTGGACACATCAACCGGCGTTCGTGACGCGTACAGCCCTGAATTTTTAGCCGCGGTCGAACGTGTGTTCGCCAATGAGGGCGGCTACTCGTCGAATCCTGCCGACCCCGGCGGCGCTACCAAGTTCGGAATTTCCGCGCGCTCGTATCCGGGAGTTAACATCGCGACGCTCACGCGCGACGCGGCCGTGAAAATTTACTGGAGCGAATGGTGGCTGCGTTTCGGATTTGCGCAACTGCCGGCCGCGATCGCCGCCAAGACCTTTGATCTTGCCGTCAACATCGGAGCCGCGCACGCGATCCAATGTCTTCAGCGTGCGTTGCGCGCGTGCGGTTTGCCGGTGACTGAAGACGGCAAGCTCGGACCGGCGACTGCGCTCGCATCGCGGCGCGCCGATCCTGACGCGCTGATGGCGGCGCTGCGCTCGGAGCTGGCGGCGCACTACCGGATGGTCGCGGCGAATCAGAAGCACGGCGCCGATTTTCTCAAGGGATGGCTGAACCGCGCGTACGCGTGACCGCAAGAGGTTTCGTCAAGAAAAGGAAAATGAACTACAAAGGCATTTTACAGATCGAAGGGGTTTTACGGCTGTGTCAGCACGATCGTTTTGATCGTCGGCGACATGGCCGCCAACGGCGTGACCGTCGGCAGCTTGTTCGCGCTGATGACTGCGGGGTTTGCGCTTTACGGCCGTATCGTCGCGACCGCGCCGCTTGCGATCAGCGATCAATCAGAGGCCGACGTCGAGGATGCAAAAGCAGATGTACGAAAAAGCAAAGTTCCGGTTGATGCTGATCATGGCAATTAGCGTGATGGCCGTGGGATGCGCGCCGAGGTTCGAGTCGCATATCGATTCGCCGGCGGCATCCTCACCAGCGCAGAAGTCGATCGCGTTGGCGCCGCTGGATCCTCGGCCGCAGTTGCCGGATGCGGATCAAGCGCCGTGTCCGCTCGGGTCCGGGCTGGCGGCGTGTTTCACGCTCGACCAGGACATCGTGCGGCAGCGGCGGTTCAAGATTCTGCATGATGATCGCGATTACTGCCGCGATGCGTATGACAGGGCGGTGAAACGTGTTGCCGGGGAATAATTTGCGCAGGAGAGTGGGGCCGAACAACCTAACCCCCGGCCCCTTCCCGAGCGGGAAGGGGAGCGAGACGGGGAGGGTGAGTGGGAATCGGAGCGAGATGACTAGCGAGATGAGGAGCCCGACCATTCCACCCGGAAGAGGCTACTCCCAACTATCCGGTTCCCCTTCCTTCGAGGGAAAGACTTAAACCAATCCGGTTCCCCTTCCCACTATGGGAAGGGGTTAGGTGTTCGGTCGCCAGGAGCATTCGCAGCGCTCCGCATCCGGTTCCGCTTTCCACTGGTGAAGAGGTTACTCCCAACAATCCGGTTCCCCTTCCCGCTCGGGAAGGGGTTAGGGGTTAGGTTCTCTGGCCACGCTATTGCTCATCGATGCTCGCGCTGACTGCGGCAAGCTGCTCGCAGGTGCATGAGAAGATGTTCACGCTCGATTGCGCCGTCGGACGCGCACCGCTTGCAGGCGAACTCGCGCCGGGCACTGCGATGGCGCTTGACGTTTCGACCAGCCCGATTCCGCTGCTCTTTCCGCCTCATCGCGCGATCGCCAGATGCGACAGTGCCGGCCTCGTAACGATGAATATCGAAACTCCTGTGGATACCGGACTCAGTCAGCTTTCGACCCCGCTAAGCACCGCCGCCAGCCACATGACGTACGCGCCGTGACCCGTTGCGACGGGAGCGCAGTGAAAAAAAGTGAATCACGCCCGCAAACGAAGAGGTGAGATCTATATGAGTTCAAAAACCCAAAACGTTCGGTGCCTGTCTCCTCTCCCTGTTAGGGAAGGATGAAGGTGAGGGTCCTTGTACAGCGCGCTATTCCGCGCGCGATTCAGGATTCTGCTCTTCTTCTGCTCTGCGTCCTCGCTCTCTCCGGGTGCGCTCAACAAGGCGGCGGGCTGCTGCAGCCGACACCGAAACAGATCATCAGCGGCAAGAATACGATCGTGCCGAGTTCCGCCGCTCTCAGTATGGAGGCCACCAATTTCTGCAATGCGCAGGCGCAGGTCGATTACGCCGGCCTCGTGCTTTATTGCGAGGGGAAGTCGCCCGCACTGCCGCTGTCGATCAGCACCACCTATCAGACTCAGAGCACACAGTTCTCGTGCCAGGTGTATGGCTACACCAATTCGAGCAATCAGCTGATCGTGCCGCAGACTGTGACGCTCGGTAACTGTCCGACTGGGGTGGCGCCGGCGCCGGTGAGTGCGCCGTCGGGCGCAGCGGCGGTGAAAACTTCGGAGACGGAACCTAACCCCTAACCCCTTCCCGAGCGGGAAGGGGGACCGGATCGTTGAGGCCTAAGATGGGGAGTGCTGTAGCATTGGCGATCGTCGAGAAGCTTGCGCCCGTGATTGCGGCGGCGATGGTGCCGGAGGTCGCGGCGCTGTTCAAGTCGCTGCCGTTCGGACTGGTCGCGGCTGCGCCGAACTCCGATGTTGAGATCGCAGTCGCGGCAAATGTCGCGCGTGCGATGCCGGCGGTTACTGCCGCGATGTTCGCCACTGTCAGGAACAAGATCGGGATCGCAGTTGCGATCTACGCGACCGATCATTTGGGCGACGACCTGCAATCCGACGCGGCCTGGATGGACATTCAATCGATGGCCCGGGCCGGGATTCATGCGGAAGGTCTGGACGCGGCGCTGATCCCGGTAAGCACGCTGCGCCAGATGGTCGCATCGGGGATCGAGTTGTACCGCGCCGGAATCGGCACCAGGGCGCTGACGGTGGAAATGAAAGGAGCGAGTCTTTGCCTCGCCCCAGGGGAGGGTCGGCGCCGTCTCGAGCGGCGGTGAGGGACCACATTTCCGAGGAGAATGTGCGGCGCAACGACAACCGCGCCGCACAAATGTCCCTCACCCCTAACCCCTTCCCGCGTGGGGCGAGGGAATTAGAGTGTTGAGGCAGAGGAGGTCCGCGCGCGACAACGGAGCGCGGCCTTAATACTGAAAAATGGAATGGGCAATGCCACTGGATGGGTCGGCAGCGTTCATCGCGTTTCTCGCCGTGAACGCGAGCACGATTCAATGGCTGCTCAAGCGGCGCGACGAACAGCATCTGCGCGATTCGGAGCGGGTCGACGATCTTGAAAAGCAAATTATCGAGTTGCGCGTGAATCTGCCGCTCGAGTACGTGCGCCGGGAAGACTGGATCAGGTTCAGCGGCACGCTGGACGCGAAGTTGGATGCGATGCGTGAAGAAATGCGCGAGCAAATCGCAGAGGTAAAGGAAAGGCTTTATGCCGGACGGAATTGATCTCGAACAAAAGAATCGCGAGGAAGCGCGCTGGCGGATGCTGCGCGTGGTCGACGCCGGACGGCCGATAGCAGTCTCGGAGCAGATAATCTGGCGGGTGCTCGCCGATATCAAGCTGTCGCTATCGCTCATCACCGTGCGGCGCGAACTCGCCTACCTGCGCGACCTGGGCTTGCTCGAACTCGAAGGCGAGAACGGCGAGACCTGGTTCGCAAAACTCACAGCCAGCGGCGTCGACGTGGTCGAGTACAACTTCCCGTCACCGGCGGGAGTCGCGCGCCCGCGCAAGTATTGGTGAGGGGGGTGGGATGAAGAAGAAACTCGCGAACAAAAAGAAACCCGGCGGACATCCGGAGCGAGTGCCCTACCGTCCGCTTCCACCAAAGACTTGGAAGATCAAGCGGATGCCTCGCGACCTGAAAGAGCAGCTCGACAAGTTCCTCGGCGAAGGCGAGATGCATACCTCGCTCCAACTCTGCAAATGGCTAAGGGACAATGGCTTTGAGATTTCGCATCGATGCATCGACGACTATCGGCATAAATTTGAGCGCCAACTCGACTCGATCCGCCTCGCCACCGAACAGGCGCGAATCGTTTGCGAGCAATTCAAAGGAGACGACGCACAAATGCAAGCCGCTCTGATGAGACTGGTACAGACGCGCCTCTTCGAAATACTCGTGGTCGCCAAAGAAAAAGAAACCAGCCGCAAAAAACGCACCAGCCCAACCGTCGCCGCCGTAAATGTCGCCGCCCTCGCGCGCTGCGTCTCAGGCCTGGTGAAAGCCGAAACCGAGCACCAGAAATGGGCCGAGCACATGCGCGCAGGCGTAGCGGAGGCCGCGAAGAAAGTCGAAGAAGCCCGCACCAAGGGCTTGAGCAAAGACGCCGCCGATCAAATCAAAGCAGTGTTGATGGAGATTTGAGAGTGAATGGACATTTGAAATTACCTCTCCCGCGAGGTGGCGACGGAGCTCGCCTGCCGCTACGAGCGGGAGAGGCCGTCCGACGCCGTTCATGCGCGTCGGACGGGTGAGGGACGTCGAACATCGAGCTGGAAGCATGCGCCCTCACCCGACGTGCGGTCGGTCAATCCGAGACAATCGCGCCGCACAGATGTCCCTCACCCTAACCCTCTCCCCTCGTGAGGGCGAGGGAGTCAGTGAATAGCAACTGACTAATGAATGAACCTCTATCAATACTACTTCCTTATCAACGGCGATGGCTCGCCGATCAGTCGCAGGTCAAAGTCAGTGAGAAGTCGCGGCGGATTGGGATTACCTGGACTGAGGCTGCCGATCGGGCGCTTGGGGCTGCTACCACCGGACGCGCCGGGATCGATGGATGGTATATCGGGTACAACAAGGACATGGCGCTCGAGTTTATTGAAGCCGCCGCGCGGTGGGCACGGCGGTTTAATCGGGCGGCTGAGGCAATTGAGGAGATTGTGCTCGATGATGAGCGCGCCGATATCCTGGCATACAGAATCCGGTTTGCGTCGGGGCATAAGATCGTTGCGCTTTCGTCGCGGCCGTCGAATTTGCGCGGCAAGGACGGGTGCGCGGTGATCGATGAGGCTGCGTTCCACGAGGACCTGGCGGGGCTGCTGAAAGCTGCGCTCGCATTTACCATGTGGGGCGGGCTGGTGCGGATAATCAGTACTCACAACGGGGCGCATAATCCATTTAATGAACTAGTCAGTGAGATTCGCGCCGGACGGAGGCCATACTCACTCCACCGTACTACATTCGACGAGGCACTAGCGGACGGACTATACAGAAAAATCTGCGAGCAGACCGAAAACGAGTGGACTGAGGAGAAGCAGCGCGAATGGCGTCAGCAGATCGTCGACTACTACGGCGATAACGTCGGCGAAGAGTTGTTCTGTATTCCGCGCGCGTCGTCAGGCGCGTACCTGAGCTCGGTACTGATCGAGGCGCGGATGAAAGCCGGGATTCCAATTCTCCGTTGGGAAAGGCCGGCGGAATTTTCAGGACGTCCGGAAGCGCATCGATATTCGGAGACGCAGGCATGGTGCGAGGACAATATCGCGCCAGTGCTGGCATCGCTCGATCCGTCGCTCGCGAGTTTTTTCGGCGAGGACTTCGGGCGCTCGGGAGACCTCACCGTCATCTGGCCGCTGCAAATCGGGCAGGACCTGACCCGGCGGACGCCGTTCGTAGTCGAGCTGCGCAATATCCCGTTTCGAAACCAGGAGCAGGTGCTCTTTTATATAATCGACAGGTTGCCGCGATTCACTGCCGGAGCGATGGACGCGCGCGGCAACGGACAATACCTGGCGGAGACTGCGGCGCAGCGGTACGGCGCGCGAATCGTGCAGGTGATGCTGTCGGAAGGGTGGTATCGCGAGAATATGCCGCGTTACAAGGCGGCGTTCGAGGACGGCACTATCGAGATTCCGAAGGACGCGGATGTGTTGGCAGACCATCGCGCGATCGTGCTCGAACAAGGCGTCGCGAAGATTTCGGAGCGGCGTGCGGGCAGCGACGGAAAAGGACGGCATGGTGATTCCGCGATGGCGGCGGCGCTCGCATTTTTCGCGTCGCGCGCGGAAGTCGGGAAGGTCGCATACATTTCGGCGCGCGGGTTGGGGAAGCGGGAGGAGTTCGAGGGGCGGGGAAATCCGTTTGGGTCGGCGCCGGTGGAAGATGAGATTGGGGCGGGGAGGGCGAGGGGGTTTTGAGGAATTTAATTGTATCTGAAACCCGCGATGGGTTTCAGGCTTCCTTCGGCAGGGGTGACCCCTGCACCCAGTATGAAGAAGGATGCGGGACTTCGTCCCTGTTAGAAGGTTTAGAGCGGCTAAGTTGGTTTTTTTTCGTGTCATCCTGAGCGTAGCGAAGGATTCGCGCGCATGCGCGTCTGGCACGAACGCCGGAGCGTCCGTCGAGATTCTTCGCCGCAGCGCCTCAGAATGACACAAAGACAACTCACAACGCTAATATCAGGTAGATGAATAGCTACTGGAAATGGAAATGCGAAGAGTGCGGGTACGAGTTTATTCTCGCACTCGTTCGACTGCCGCATCCGTGCCATCGATGTGGCGGCGAGTGGTTTTTGAAAACTGGCGAAGTGGCTACCAAAGAATCTCGAACTGACTAGTCCGGTTGGAGAATAACAATGACACTCTATGATGCTTACGGGCGCGAAGTTGATACCGGGATGTTGCGCGAAGAGCAGGCAGCGCCGACCATGGCCGGGGTGCGCAATATATATTCCGTGATGCATCCGTCGATGGGACTCACGCCGGAACGGTTGTCGCATATCCTGAGAGAGGCGGAAATCGGGGATCCTTATTTGTATCTCGAGCTTGCCCAGGAAATCGAAGAAAAGGATCTGCATTACCTGGCCGTGCTCGGCACCCGCAAGAATGCAGTCGCGCAACTGGATGTTATTGTGCGCGCAATTTCCAGTTCGTCGGAGGATCAGCGCGCTGCGGATATCGTGCGGGAGATGATTTGCGATGGGCCGATACAGCTCGACAGCGTGCTGTTCGACATTCTCGACGCCGTGGGAAAAGGATTTTCAGCGACCGAGATAATGTGGGATACGTCTGGGAGAGAATGGTTTCCCGCACAGTTGAAGTGGCGCGACCCGCGCTGGTTTGCGTTCGACTGGATATCGGGCGAGGAAATCCTTTTGCGGACCCTCAAGGGAGATATAGTCCCAGCCGAGAGGGACGCGGCGCCGGCGCGGCCGACCCATTTCGGGGGCAGCGGGATGTACTCGACGATGAATTCGGGAATCGGGATACAGCCGATGACGGCGCCGCTGGCTCCGTACAAGTTCATCACGCATTTTGCCAAGGCGAAAGCCGGCCTGCCGATACGCGGAGGGTTGGCGCGCGCGGCAGGGTGGGCGTACCTGTTCAAGAACTACGTACTTAAGGACTGGGTAACGTTCACCGAGGTATTCGGGCAGCCCTTGAGGGTCGGCAAATACCATCCGGGCGCATCGGAACAGGATAAACTCGCATTACTCAATGCAGTATCGCGAATAGGCACTGACGCGGCGGCGATAATGCCGGAGTCGATGGTAATAGAGTTTACCGAGGCGCATCAGAACGGCAGTTCGGAATTGTATCAGCGATTTTGTGAGTACCTCGACTCGCAAGTGAGTAAGGCAGTGCTCGGGCAGACATTGACTACTGAAATGCCTAATGGTGGTGGCTCGCGAGCGGCGGCCCAGGTACATGAGGGGGTGCGTCGCGACATTCTGAATGCCGATGCGCGGCGATTGGCGGGCACGCTCGCGCGGGATCTGGTGCGGCCGATTGTCGAGCTGAACATGGGGCCGCAGAGACGCTACCCGAAGATCGAGCTCGAACTGCCGGATGATAGCGATGTTAAAGTGTTCGCGGAGGTCGTCGCAATGCTGGCGGATCGCGGGCTGAGAGTCGGGCAGAAGACGATACTGGACAAGTTGGGGATTGCGGCGGCGGCGGAGGGGGAGGCGGTGCTCGGAGCGATCAGGGAGACGGGGAGCGCAATTAATTGAATGTGAAACCCTCCGTGGGTTTCACGCTTCCTTGGGCAGGGGTGACCCCTGCACCCGGTATCAGGAAAGATGCGGGACTTCGTCCCTGTTAGAAGTTGGTGAGGGTGACCTTTCTCGCGGCTGGCGACATCTTGTCGCCAGCCGCTTACGGGGAGGCGAGTTCAAGGTTTTGTGCTGCGTTCCTTTTTGGCTTTGCGGCGGGCTCGGCGGCGGTGTTTCATTTCCAGGAAGATATCGTCGTACACCATTTTTCGGATTGCGAAGCCGGAGGTCGGGAATTTTATTGCGGCGTCGGCGGGGGTGCGCTGGTAGCGGAAGACCTGGATGCCGTTCCACCATGTCGGGGAGTGATTGCGCGGGGTGCGGAGATCGAGAATCAGTTTGAAGTTGGAGAGGGCGCGCGCGACGAGGTTGTTGGCGGAGCGGGCGGCGCGTTTGTTGGTGTCGTCGATGATCACCACGGCGTCGTCGGCTAAGTGATCGATGGCGAGTGCGAGGCCGTCGTATTGATCGTGAAACGAGTGGCCGCCGTCGTAGAAGTAGGCGCCGATGCGCGCGGGAGCCCATGGCGCGGCGGCAAGGAAGTCGCGGAAATCCATGTCGTGGAAGGTGACCTGGCCGGGCGCGGTGTGCGCGTCGAGGGTGCGGCGGAGTGCGTCGGCGGCGCCGTCGAACTGCGAGAAATTGTCGCATGCGAAAATGCGCGCATGCGGGTTCGAGGTTGCGGCGCCGACGAGGCTAGCCCCTTTATAGCATCCGACTTCGACGTAAACTTCTCCCGGGTCGAGCGAGGCGACGGCGCAATTGAGGAGGCGGAGCTTGTTCTCGGTGGCCATCCCGGGGATTTCGCCGAGGATGTGCGAGAGTGAGCGGTCGGCGGGATGGGTCGAGCGGGCGAGGCGGCGCGCGTCGGCAAACTCGGGCCATTGCATGCGGCATCGCTCGAGGAAGGCATCAAAGTTCATGTTTTTCGGATGATTGAGTGGTCACTGGCAGAAGGAGGACCTCACCCCTAGCCCCTCTCCCTTTTGGAGAGGGGAACAAAACGCGCGCTCACCTCGTTCCTCTCCTTCTGGAGAGGAGAAGAGAATCACCAGTACATCGCGGGGCCCATCGGGCCGACCAGGCCCATGCCGTAGGGATTGAACATCTCTTCCTGCATGTCCATGTCCTCCATCTGCTGGGCTTCGAGGTCCTGGCGCGAGATCTCGCCTTCCTTTGCGACCAACTGTTGATTGAGTTTCAACCTTTCGTACTTCTGATAATTTTCCTCACTGCCGACGTACATACATTTACAGTAGAACGGATCGGCCATGTAGTAGTGCAGGGTGCCGGTCTTGCCGACATAGTAGAGCACCTGGAGCGGCAGCAGCGACTCGAGTTGCTTTTGGCGCTCTGGAGTGTCGGCCGGGAGCATCCGGAAGCCGGCCGCCGAGAGCATCGGCTCGAGCTGCGCGGCCTGCTGCTCGGGCGTCGGCGGCGGTGGTTGTATCGAACCGCATCCGGCGAGCGCGGCTGAGAATGCGGCAATCAGAAGAAAGAGGATGGTCGAAGTACTCGGGCGCTGCGACATCAGTTCCTTTTTCACTCTTCACGCTTCACTTTTTCAGGCTTCCACTTTTTCTTTCACGCATTCCGGGGATCGATCCGGCGAAAAAAAAGGGCGGCCGTTTCGGGCCGCCCGGTGAAGAGCGAATCAGGGGACCGAGTTGACCGGGCTGCCATTGGCGTCGAACAACGTCAGCGCGCCGGCGCCGTCACTATTGAGCGTGAGCGCGGCGCGCGTCTTGCCATCGGTGCCGATCAGTGCGAGGCCGGGGCGTCCGTCAGGCGTCATATCCATCCCGATGCGTCCGCGATGCTCGTCGCCAAGGCGCAGCGTGGGAGTGCCGTCGGTCGCGACGATGATCGAGGCGCGCGGGTTGCCGTTCTTGTCCATCAGGCCGAGACCGGACTGGCCGTCGGGGGCGACGCCGAGGGTGGCTTGCGGCTTCGCGTCGGCGTCGAAGAGCACGACGCGGGCGACGCTGTTGGTGAGGCCGACTTCGATGCGCGGCTTGCCGTCATGGCCGTAGATGCCGAGCGCAGGTGCCCCGTCAGTGGCGACGCCGAGTCCGGCGCGCAAGGCACCGGCGCCGTCGAAGACCACGACTTGCGCGACGCCTTTGTGGGTGACGTTGAACTCGCCGCGGGTCTTGCCGTGGCTGTCGACCAGCATGAACTTCTGCGCGGTGATCATTTTGGGGGCATTGGCGGCGTCGACGGTGCGAGCGGCGAAGATATGGCCGGAGACGGCGCCTCCGACGAAGGCGGCGGCGAGAGTCAGGGTCACAAACCCGATGCGCTCTTTGATGGTCATGGTCACGATCTCCTTTCGGGTGCCGATGGTTGGGCAAATTTCGGGGTGAAGATTAGCAGGTGGAGAGGGGAGGTTACAAAACATGAGGGGAGGAACTTATTTGAATGTGAAACCCGCGATGGGTTTCACACTTCCTTCGGCAGGGGTGACCCCTGCACCCAGTACTAATCGCGAAATGGCGAGGACGCCATTTCGCTCTCAGGTTCTTGGGGGATTGAGGGCGAACGGTGGTGACGGTCCGAATCTTGTTTCGCCGTAATTGGGATGTGGGTTGGAGGGGCGAGGGTCGGGAAATTTACCTCGCCCGTTATTTTACGGGAGAGGAGGCCGGCCGCATCGCGGCCGGTAGGTGAGGGTGCTGGGCGCAAGCTACAAGTGTGCGATGTCGGCATTTGTTTTTTCTTGTGCTGCTCTTCCTTGTGTCATTCTAGAGCGCGTCTGGACTATCCCGCCTCTACCAGCCGAAGCCCTGAGCGCAGCCGAAGGGGAAGGAGGGGACTTGCGCTCGCGCGGGCGCGGACAGCGCCAGTATCACAAGGGCGATTGACAGAAAGTGCTCGACTCGCATGGCTATGTCGTACTTCACACGAAGTTCCACAGAATTACGAGCACCTCAGGTAGCTGAGCGTCATAGGGTGGAGTCTTGCGAACAGAGGTCGGACCGCCAGTAGTCGCGCCACTAAGAACGAAACCGGGATTCTTCGCATTCGCTCTAGTGTGGCGTCCCGCAAATAGCTTTACGACGCATGACGATTTTCCTGAGCGATGACGCGACCCTGATGGCCCAAGAACCAAAACATATTTGCGGGACGCCACACTAGAATGACACAAAAAACTGGGCGCGCCGGCTTTTGTGATTGAGCCCAGAACCCTCACCTACCGGCGGCTGCGCCCGCCGGCCTCCTCTCCCGTGAAATAACGGGCGAGGTTAATCGCGGACGCTATCGAGTCGTGCGGAGGGTTTGTCTTTGAAAGTGGTGAATGATGCCGGCGACCTAACTGTGATGTTTCAATAGGTTGTCCTTCCGGGAGGACGCTGAGAAGGTGAAAGGTGCGAAACTCAACACCGACTCAGGAGGTCACCCCGGATGGACATTCATCAGAATGCGCGCACAACGCCGCATAGTCGAGCCGGACTGGTCAGGCGGGTGAATGCAGGAGAACTGGCAAAGACAGTCGCAGCGGGCGTGGGCGTATGTGACAAGACGGTGCGCAAGTGGGCGGGGCGGTTTTCCCGCGAAGGCGCGGCGGGATTGGTCGACCGCAGCTCGCGTCCTCACCGGCTGCGGTGTCCGACCGCGCCTGAGGTGGCCGAGCAGGTGATCGCGCTGCGCCGCCAGCGCCTCCTGATGAAGCATATCGCCGCACAACTCGAGCTCAGCATCGCCACCGTGAGCCGGCTGCTCAAGCGGGTCGGACTGTCGCGGCTGAGTGCGCTGTCACCGCCGCCACCTGTCCAGCGCTACGAGTATTCCGCGCCCGGTGACCTGCTGCACCTCGACACCAAGAAGCTCGGCCGCTTCCAGCGGGTCGGCTCGCGCATAACCGGCACTCACCAAAAGCGCAGCCTGGGTGCTGGCTTCGAGGTCACCCACGTTTGTATCGATGACCATTCACGCCTGGCCTACATGGAAGTTCTGCCCAACGAGCGCAAGGAAACCACCACCGGCTTCCTCGTGCGCGCCCTCGATCACTTCCAGACCCTGGGGATCTCGGTCGCGCGCATCATGACTGACAACGGCTCCGCCTACCGTTCTCACCTTATTGCCGACCTGTGCCGCAGCCGCAGGATGCGGCACATCTTTACCCGTCCCTATACCCCGCGCACCAACGGCAAGGCCGAACGCTTCATCCAGACCGCCCTGCGCGAATGGGCTTACGCACGGCCTTACGATCATTCCCAACAACGCGCCCAAGCCTTGCTGCACTGGCTTCATTCCTACAACCATCACCGTCCCCATCAAGGCATCGGCGGCCAAACTCCTATCTCGCGCCTTCCCAAGGACAACCTATTGCAACTCGACACCTAACCCCTAACCCCCTTTTTTCGGGCCCATAGTGGGAAGGGGAACCAGAGTTAGGAGGTGGTTGTAACTTCGCGGGAATCTTGGCATAAACGGGGTTAGTTGGCGGGTGTCGTAAATCCTGCCGGCGCGAAAATATCTGTGCTTGCTTTTTGTTGGGAGCGGGCCTGAACGCGGGGACGCCCCGTGTTTGTCCATCTGGAGTTTTTCTGGAGGTGGGCAGGCACGGGGCGTTTTCTTTTTGAGAATATTAGTCGAAGTGTAATAGGAGGTGTTCGATGCTTACTGATGAACAGCGCGATGAGTTTGATCGATTTGGGATAGTCAGGATGCCTGGGGCGATCGTGAAATCCGCGGCTGACGAGATGCTGGGGGTTGTCTGGGGTTGTTTGCGCGACCGGTATCATATCCATCGCAGGGCGGCGGAGACCTGGCCGGAGCCTCAGGGTCGGGACGATGGAGCTTTGCAGCAGATTGGCGGGGCGCATCGGTTTTTGGGGACGCATCATCTGCCCAAGTCGGTGACTTTCGAGCAGGTCGGCAATGCCGCCGTCCGGGGCGCCCTTGACGACCTGCTCGGTGCTGGAAACTGGCAGCGGCCCGAGCGATGGGGATCGCTGCTGGTGACGTTTCCGGAATCGCGGGGGCGTTGGGAGGTTCCCTGCAGCAACTGGCATCTCGATTTCCCGGCGTCGCCGTCGCGGTCGGGGCTCGATGGAATGCGGATCTTCACGTGCCTGGCCAAACTGCCGGCGGGAGGTGGAGGAACTGTTTTCGTCACCGGGTCTCATAAGTTGATCCAGAGTGTTGCGCGCGAGGGGGCGCAGGTTCGATCCGCCGACGCCCGCATGCGGCTGATACGCGCGCATCCCTGGGTGAAGGCGCTGTGCTCGAGGGATGAGAAGGCAGATCGCGTTCGACGGTTCATGAGCGAGGGCACCACAATCGACGGAGTTGAGGTGCGGGTGGTTGAGATGACTGGGGAAGCGGGCGATGTGCTGCTGGTGCATCCGATGATGCTGCATGCGCCGGCGCTGAATTGTTCGGCGGTGCCTCGGTTTGTATTGTCGGCGACGGCGTTTCGGGCGGGGGTAGAGGTGTTCAAGGTATATAGATGATCTCACCCGTAACCCCTCTCCTGCATGGGACCTTTGCATAGCTCGACGAGCGCTCTTCCCCTCTCCCCACGGGAGAGGGGAAGAAATCCAGCCAGTTATGCATCACCGTCTGGAGAGGGGGAACAGAGGCTGCGGCGCGCAGACTGACTTTGCGCTCGACGCTAGCGACCCAACCCCTTCCCATAGTGGGAAGGGGGACCGGATTGTTGGGAGCAACTCCTTGCAGAGCTGAAAGGCAAAGCTCTCCAGAAGGGACAAGGTTACGAGGCTTTGCATAACCTTTGTGCGCTCGCTTGGCCGAGAGAAGAATCCTGAATCGCGCGCGGAATAGCGCGCTGCAAAAGGACCCTCACCTTCATCCTCTCCCTAACAGTGAGAGGGGAAGAAATCCGGGGGAGCCGGATTAGGAGGTGGAAAAAATTACCCTCGTTTTTTTGTCCTTGATTTTTTTAAACGTACATTAAGACGCTCCTGGCGATGGCGGTTTTGGGGTCCAGTGTAGGGATTGGGGGATTGGAAAAATTGCCGATTTCTTTGCTCTTGAGTGGTTTTTAAAGGATTTCTCAGGCTTTAAACGGTTGGCATCTTTGATGCTCTACCTTGTTGGTAGAGGTATCTGACCATGCAAATCAGGAGAAATTTAGTGACTGGATTGATTGGGCTCGCGATGATCGCGGCTCCGATCACGGCCGCTGCCAAAGATAATGATAGCGGCAGGAATAGTGCGCATCAGGCGCAGGCGCAATCGCGTCCCCAGGTGCAATCGCGTCCCAATGAATCGCGGCCCGCGATGCATAATGAGGCTCGCGAACAGCATAACGATCGCGCCGAGGCTCGTAACCCCGCGCCTCAGATGAATCGTCACGAAGGCGGCCAGGAGCGCAACGCACGCGTCGAGACTCGGCAAGCGGCGCCCGCGGTTGCACCTCGCAATGAGTCTCGTGAAAACGGCCACAGTTACTGGGTCCCGCCGTTAAAGAATCAGCCTCGTGACGTGCGCGCGGATCGCGACCGTGACCACGATGGGAATCGCGACGGCCGTGATTACCGGAACTATGGCGATCGCGATCGCAACTATAGCTATCGCGACTACGATCACGACGACTACGATCATGATCGTGACTACGCCGCTGGCGGTTGGATCATGCCGCGCGGTTACTATGGCGGAGCGTGCGGATGGGCGAACCATCTTCGCAACGTCTATCGCCATGACGAGTACACTGGGCATCCTGCGGCGGCAGCCGACCTGCTCGGGCAGTTACATCGCGCGGAACGGGCCTGCCATGGAGTGCCTTACGGCTACAATAACTACCGGTATCTGTACTAGCGCTGGCATTAACTGCTGGTTCTGACGACCGATCGCGCGCCCCGTCTCCTCCCGGCGGGGCGCGCGGCTGTTTAGGCCAGAGAGCAAAGTAGCGTCTCGCAATTTTGCGATTAATCACTGGGTGCAGGGGTCACCCCTGCCGCCCCGCGCGTAGCGGTCTGAGAGGCGATTGTGGTTGATGCGAACAACCTAACCCCTAACCCCTTCCCATAGTGGGAAGGGGGACCGGAGGAGAAGGAGGGGGCGCGGATGCGGGCGAGCGTGGGTGTAATGCGACAAGCTGTGAATGTGCGCGTATGCGACAAGTTGTGAACGGGCGCTGGCGCTATGAACTGGAGCGTTAGTATGGTGCCAACATGGTGTTTAGTCGCTCGAAGGGGTGCGCCTGCTGCGGGAAGGTTGGTAAGCGGCGGCAGATAGACGAGTTGCTCCAGTTCAATCGGGACGAGCCGGTGATCGTGCTGTGTAACAAGTGTCTCCATTCGCTGAAATACGCGGACGCCGGCGCCTGGAAGTGGTTCCGCGAATATCGCAGCCGCAACTGGAAATTCGTCCCGCAGTGAGCGAAGCGCCTCGCGCGCATTTCAGTTGGCCGGTGGGCGTGCGAATTATTTGCGTCTATAGGGGAAAAAAATGGCTAGCTCAAAAGAAGTAAAACAGCTTACCGCCCCTGCGCTCAGAGCCGTCCTTACTACGATCGAGTCGAGAGTCCTCCACGCGATCGAGCGACAGACCGCGGCGATCCTGACGGTCGCCGCGCAGATCGCAATAGCCTCGGCGTCGTCGCAGGGAAAAGACCTCACGCCGGTGCTGGCCAAGGCGATAGTGACCGCGTCATTTGCGGAATTTCTGAAGCCGTAGGGTTCGTTGACGACGTAGGCAACCTAACCCCTAACCCCTTCCCATAGTGGGAAGGGGGACCGGATATAGGAGTAACCCCTTCCCATTGTGGGAAGGGGGACGGATATAGGACTTAACTGCCGGTGCCGGTCAGGTTGAGACTGTGCGGGCTGGTCGGATCTTGTGGAACACTGACGGTTAGCGTCGCGCTCTCGCCGGCAGCCGTGGTGGGCTTGAACTTCACGCCGATGGTGCATGACGAGTTGCCAGTAATCGATGAACCGCAGGTACCGCCGGTAATCGTGAAGTCTCCGGCGTTGGCGCCGCCGACCAAGCTGGAGATCGAAAGAGTAAACGGCGACTTGTTGGTGAGCGTGGTCTTGAGCGTCTTCGACGACGACTGAGATACGGTGCCGAAGGCCAGTGTGAGTGGGGCTATCGTTTCGGGAATCGTCGGTCCGGTGCTGAGCGCGACGATGTGAGGACTGAGGGGATCGGGACTGTCGGAGATGGTGAGAGTCGCTGATTCGGTTCCCAACGCGCCCGGCGCGAAGCTCACGACAATCGAGCACGCCTTACCAGCATTCAGTGTCGCGCCGCATGTGCCGCCGGTCTTCGAGAAGTCGCCGGCGTTGGTCCCGCTGAAGTTTTCGGCGAGAGTCACGGGCTGAGTCTGATGATTAATCACGCTGAAGGACTTCACGCCCTTGGTGCCGAACTTCACGCTGCCGAACACCAGGCTGTTGCTGGTTGTAGTCAGACCTGCGATGCCGGCGCCGGTGAGAGTCACATGCTGCGGACTGGTGGCGGCGTTGTCGTTGATCGTTAGCGATGAGTTGTGGGGGCCGACCGCGTTAGGCGCGAATGCTATTCCGAGAGTGCAATTTGTCTTGGGCGCGAGCGTGATCGGAATCGGACCGCAAGTCCCTGTCCCGCTTAACGCATACTCGGGGTCCGACGGTGTCGCACTCGAGACAAGCAGCGAATGGGCCGTGCCGGTATTGGTAACCGTAACCGTCTTCGTAGGCGTCTGGCCGACGGCCACATTGCCGAACGCAAGCGAAGCCGTCACCGCCATTGAGGTCGTCGGCGTCGCCGTTGGCGTTGCGGTTGACGTTGGGGTCGCGGTGGCTGTCGCGGTCGAGGTTGATGTCGCAGTCTGAGTCGCGGTCGCTGTTGGCGTCGCAGTCTGGGTGGCGGTGGCGGTCGAGGTTGATGTTGACGTCGCGGTTGGGGTCGCGGTGGCTGTCGCAGTCGAGGTTGATGTCGCAGTCTGAGTCGCGGTCGCTGTTGCAGTCTGAGTCGCGGTCGCTGTTGACGTGGCGGTCGCGGTCGAGGTTGAGGTCGCGGTCTGAGTGGCGGTGGCTGTTGCAGTTGGCGTTGAGGTTGCAGTCTTTGTCGCGGTCGATGTTGACGTGGCCGTCGCGGTCGAGGTTGAGGTCGCAGTCGGAGTGGAGGTGGCTGTCGCGGTCGCAGTTGCCGTCGACGTCGCCGTCGCCGTCGCGGTGGCAGTTGCAGTCGAGGTCGCCGTCGACGTCGCGGTCGGAGTAGCCGTCGCGGTTGCTGTGGCGGTGCGAGTCGCGGTGGCCGTCGCGGTTGATGTTGGCGTTGAGGTTTGCGTCGCGGTGGCGGTCGCGGTCGGGGTCCGGGTCGCGGTATGCGTTGCTGTCGCGGTCGCTGTCGGGGTCGGAGTACCCGGCCGGCTTACGATGCAATTGTTAGCGACGTTCGAGAACTCTTTTTGGACGGTGTATGTCTGACCGTCACCGCCGATGATGCTTCCCTGCTGCGCGTTGCAGATATCTCCAATCTCGCCGTTGGTGCCGTCGTACCAGGCCAGCGGTGGCGCGAAGATGGTTGCCAGTCCGACTTCAGCGTCAGTGATCGTCTCGACCATCTCGTGCGAGGCGACTGAGGTTTGGTTTCCGAAGACGGTGCCGCCACCGCATCCGGTGGCGCATCCGGTACCGGCCTGCAGGTCGGGATGAATGCCGTAGTAGAATTCGGAATTGCCGTTGAGGATCGTGCCGTGGTACGCGCAGAATCCACCCGCTACGCAAGAAGCCGTCCCACCTTGAGTGATCGACATCCCGTGCGGGAAGAAGATCGCATAGTAGGTGTTGTTGTTGCCGGCGGCGTCCGTGGTGGGGGCGGGTAAGTGGCCGGCGGCGATCTGGTTGATCAGTTCGGTCTGGATGGCGGTGTCGTCGATCGGGTTGGAGGTGTTGGACGGCGTGATCGCGACCTGGGTTACGAAAGAGCCGCGGCCGATGATCTGGTTGGTCCCCTGGGTGCCGCCGTGGTCGATGATGTCGGTATTGTACTCGGTCAGCCAGTCGACGTAGGCGCTGTTGAGGACCTGTTGGTAGAAGGTGGCGATACTGGGCGTGGTGGTATTGAGGACCTGTGTCAGGTATTGGCCGTTGCCGCCGCCGGCGGTGCCGCTCCCCCATAGCACCTGGATCACGTGCAGGTTCGAGACGACCCTGCCGCCGTAATAAGTGAGATGGGCGCCAGCAGGCGCGGCGCCCTTGGCGGGGCCCAGCTTCCCAACGGGCAGCGAGTTTGGACCTCCAACGAGGAGCGGATTGTTATTAGAGCCCCATGCTGAAGAGGAAAGCATCAGCAGCGCCGTCATGACAATCGCGGTCCATGACGTCGATATTCGCCTCTGAGCGTTCGAAGACTGCGCTAATCCCACGTTTGCGTTCTTCCCCCGAGAAAACCGTCTGAAAGCAGAGTTTAACTACAGGATTGTGGCGTACGAGTATAGATGGCTCGCCGTGGGTCGTTCTCGCTGAAAGTGACGACGCAGGCAAGCTGAGCTCCTGACCTCATTTTTCGGGCCGTCGGGGGTAGCGGGACAATCGCGTTCAGCAGGTGAACTGTCTCGGCGTGTTGCTTGAGGCCCGGAACCCTCACCTACCGGCCGCGTTGCGGCCGGCCTCCTCTCCCGTGAAATAACGGGCGAGGTATAAGACTCGGAGTGGGCGCGAGTATCACAACCTGACTTGGGGAAAATCTCTGGAAATAGTGAATGATGTGTGCTTTGCGGAACTTCGGTTGAGTTCAAGGGCGCTACACATCGGGGTATGCTGGGTTTGACAAGTAGTTAACAGTTAAACACGCAACCTGACCACGCCTTCCGTTTTGTCATTCATACAGTTGCACAGAGTCGGAAGTCGCAACCTCCAGGTGGGCGAAGGAGGGCGCGTGCGCCCTGGATTGCGGACTGGCGGGATCGTCTTCTCAGTGATGGTCGCGGGCGTGCTCGTGGCTTCCGTGCGTGGGGTCTTGCGGGCGGGAGTTGGATCGTCGAGCGCGGACCGCTTGCTGGGGCAGATAGATTTCGTCAAGAACCAGGTCAACTTTGTCGATGCGATCGGAATGAACGCACCGGCCGGCGTCGCGATCGACAAAGCCAACGGCCATGTAATTGTCTCGGACTCGCAGAATAACCGCGTGCTGGGATGGAAGAGCGCGAGTGCGTTCGCGGCGGGCGGCGCGGCGGACCTGGTGATCGGGCAGCCGGATTTCAACTCCTCAGGATGTAATCAGAATGCGTCGGCGCCGGATGCGACCCGGCTATGCCGGCCGATTGGGGTGGCGTTCGACGTGGCTCATCGGGTGTACGTCGGCGATGCGCAAAATAATCGCGTGCTGGTGTTCAACGATCCGTTCGCAGCGCTTATCGGCCTCGATCAGACCAGCGATTTCGCGGCAGATGTCGTATTTGGGCAGGCGGGGAGCTTCGTCACCAACACGGCGAATCAGAACGGGCTCAGCGCCGACAGCCTATTCAGTCCGCAGGGCGTTGCGATCGATGCGAACGGAAATCTGTTCGTGATCGACGGGAACAACAATCGCGCGCTGGTGTTTTTCTCGCCATTGCCGATGACGGCGGTGAAGGGGACGCCGGGGAATTTCGGCGACGCGACCGCGGACATCGCGATTGGGCAGCAGGACCTGGTCAGTGGAACCTGCAACCAGGGAGGAAGCGCGACGCTCAGGACTTTGTGCATGACGTCGTTTTTCGGAGTCGGGATTGCGGTCGATAGCGGCGACAATCTGTACGTGCCGGACACGCTGAACAATCGCGCGCTCGAATATAACGGCCCGTTCGGCTATCAGCAGACCAACAACGTCACGCCGGACCTGGTTTTCGAGGGCAATAGCCTGGTGCAACCGACGGGAGTGGCGGTCGATTCGAACCAGAATTTTTACGTCTCGTCGGAATCGCACAACCAGGTGTACGAGTACACGCAGCCGGTGCCGCTGACGAGGTCAGACCTGCTCAACCTCAAGATTGGGCCGGGGGCGCAGAACCCGAACGCGGCATCGCTGCAATTTCCGATGGGGTTGGCGATCGACGAGGTAAATAATCTGTACGTCGCCGATCAGGCCAATAACCGGGTGCTGGAATTCAATGAGTTCGGATCGCCCGGCAACAAGGTGGCAAATGGAGCGGGCGGGCAGATCGATAAATCGCATAACGGGCCTAACCTGGTCGATGCGATCGGAGAGCATTCGCCGGGCGGGATTGCGGTCGATGCGACCTCGCAGCCGCCGCATCGGCATCTATATCTCGCCGACACCGCCAACAATCGCGTACTCGGTTGGAGTGATGTGACCTCGTTCGCCGCGGCGAAGCCGGCGGACATCGTTCTTGGGCAGCCGGACCTCTTCTCGTTCAAGTGCAATAACGGGGTGGCGGCGACGGACGTTGGCGGTCTCGGCGCGGACAGCCTGTGCAGTCCGGAGCGGATGGCGGTCGATCAGGCCGGGAATCTGTACGTCGCGGATTCGGGCAACAATCGCGTGCTGGTGTATAACACGCCGCTCAACGCCGCCAGCGGCGAGCCGGGCGCGGGCGACGCCACGGCGGATTTCGTCTACGGGCAAGGGGGAGTGTTCACGACCCGGAGCTGCAATCCGAGCGGCGCGAATGCGACGACGATGTGCAATCCGTCGGCGGTGGCGCTCGACGCCGGCGGCAACATCTATATGGCCGACGCGGGGAACAACCGCGTGCTCGAGTTCGCGAAGGCCGGCAATCCGCCGGGTGCGTCCGATGCGATCGCCAGTAGATCGTATGGGCAGGGGGCAGTCGCTGATTTCTCGGACACGTTATGCGCCGACGGCGTGGCCGGCGATCCGACGCCGAGCGATCACGCGATGTGCAATCCGGGCGGCGTCGCTATCGACGCGTCGGGGAACCTGTTTGTCGCGGATTCGGGCAACAACCGCGTGATCGAAATCGACGCGCCGCTCGCGGGCACTCAGAACGCATCGCGGGTGTTCGGCCAGGCGGGCGACTTCACGCTGTCGAAATGCAATCGCGGAGCGTTTTTGCCGGGCATATCGACGCTGTGCGCGCCGGCGGGATTGATGCTCGACGTGATCGGCGACCTGTGGGTGGCGGACGCGAACAACAATCGCGTGCTCGAATACGCGGCGCCGTTCAATTCGGATACCGCGGCGACGATGGTGCTAGGGCAGGGAGACGCCAGCAGTTTCACGACTTCGGGATGCGACGGCGGGATCGCTCCTGGCGACTTGTTCGGGCTGGGCGCGGACAGCCTATGCGCGCCGGCGGCGGTGGCGCTCGATGCGAATATCGATCTCTACGTGGCGGACGCGCAGAACAATCGAGCGATGGTCTATGACGATATCCTCGCGACGCCCACGCCGAGTGCGACCCCCACCGCAACGGCCACCAGCACGGCGACTGCGACGGCGACGATGACTGCGACCGCCACCGCTACGGCGACCGCGACCTCGACCACAACCGCTACGCCGACCGCGTCGCCAACCCAGACGCCGCAACCGGGCGGCAAACTCAAGCTGCGTCCGAAGGCGATCAAGTTCGGCAACGTTGCGGTCGGAAGCCATTCGAAGCCGCACATATTGAACATCAAGAATGCAGGTACGGTGACGATGGATGCCGCAGTGCCGACCCAGGGTGCGCCGTTCGTCGTGAACGGTGGGGTATTCATCGTGAGTCCGCACGGCTCGATGGGGGTAGCGATCGAGTTCGCACCGACTGCGAAGGGGAGCGTGCACGGGGTTCTCGAGATACAGAGCAGCGACCCGAAGCATCGAACGGTGAAGGTCAAAGTCAGTGGCGTAGGTAAGTGATACTTAATGTAATCTAATGTGAAGCGCTCGGATTGCGCTCGATGCGCACGCCCTAGCCGGCCGCTCGGGGACTCACGTCGACCTCTCCTAAGGAGAGGTAAAGCAAAAAAGGTTGTTGACGCTGCTTTTCTAGGCTGCTAACTGCGCGGTTTTAGGCCGCCGTTCAAATTTTCCTTGTCTTTAGTTGGCCGTAATGGTACTAAACGCCCATCTTACAGTTTTGTGCCCGCAGTAAACCTTACCGTGGGCTGAAGGTTTTATTTCCGCAGGGTGGGTTCCATTAGGGAGGAACACAATGTCAGTTCATCAATCCGGCGTTTCGCCGCGCGCGCGTTTCACGCTCGCAGCGGTATCGATGGGGGCAGTCGCGACAGTGGCGTTCGTGGTCCTGACTTCCGGGTCGCGAATCGGCCAGAGCAAGGCCGGATCAAATCCGGTCCAGGCGCGCCAGGAAGCGCTGAATAAAATCGACGGCATCCCGCTGTATTTCGAAGCGAATCGCGGGCAGGTCGACCCGACCGTCCGCTATCTCGCGCGCAGTGGACGCTATTCGCTGTTCCTCACTGACGATGCCGCCGTGTTCTCTCTGATCGGTGGCGAGTTTCACAAGGGTCCGATGCCTGCCGGATTTCCCTACAAGTCCGCCGGTGAGACGAACCTCACCGAGTCGGCAGTGCGCGTCCGTCTGGTCGGCGCCAATCAGCATCCGCAAGTCGACGGGCTCGAGCCGCTGGCGGGGCATGTGAACTACCTGATCGGCGACGATAAGAGGAACTGGTATCGCGATGTCCCGACCTTCGGCCGCGTGCGCTTTCATGACGTCTACCCGGGCGTCGACCTGGTCTACTACGGCACGCCCGGCAAACTTGAATACGACCTGATCGCGGCCCCGGGTGCCGACACCTCGAAGATAAAATTTGCCATCGAAGGTCCGGCCAAGACCACGCAGACCGCCGCGGGCGACCTCGTGATCCAGACCGGTTCGGGCGTCATCAGGATCGGCCGGCCCCAGAACTATCAGCAGAATGCCGACGGCAGCCGCGCGCCGGTGGCCGGCAGTTTCACGCTCGCGAAGGACGGCACAGTAGTCGCTGGCGTCCCGACGCGGCAGGTGGGATTCCAGATCGCCAGCTACGATCGCAGCAGGACGCTGTATATCGATCCGGTAGTCAATACGATTCCATATTCGACCTACTTCGGCGGCAACGCATCGAGCGTCGGCCCGCTGAACCTCGAGCAATTCGCGTCATTCCTCGGCAACGCGACCCTGGACGACTCCGAGACTGGAGTCGACGTTGCGCTCGATACTTCGGGCAACGCATACATCACCGGCGCCGCGTACTCGAACAATCTCCCGACCGCGGGGTTTTTCCAGTCGACGCTGAATGGCGCGAATTCGCCGCCGTCGCAGAATCCCAACGTCTTCGTCGCGAAATTCGACACCAACCTCAGTGGCAACGCGTCGCTGATCTACGCGACCTACATCGGCGCTAACGGCAATACCAAGGCGGCGGCGCTGGGCAAGGGCGACGGCGACCTGGGCTTCGGCATCGCGGTTGACACCGACGGCGACGCCTACGTAGTCGGACAGACCTACTCGGGTCAGAACGGCGATGTACCCAAGGATCTTTTTCCCGGCACCTCAAGCTGCGGAGCGTGGGGGCAGGCTAATATCGGATTTAACTCTGCCACCAACCAGGGCTTCGTGACCGAACTGCTCGCCAGCGGCGACAGCCTCCAGTACTCGTGCTACATCCCGGGCGGCAAGAATGCCACCGCCGCGCGTGTCGCGCTGGTTCCCGGATGTGCGTCGGATTGCGCGGCGTACATCGTCGGAAGTACGCAGAGCACGGCTGGCGGCCCGGTGAACTCAACCACCGGCCCCGACGGCTTTGTCGTGACCGCTAATGCTGCACAGTCCACACTCGGCACCGGTGAGGGCGGATTGAGCAACGCCTTTATAATGGTTGTCGGCGGTAATGGCGTGGGAGCCACGCCTATTTATTCCAGCTACTACGGCGGCGCCGGCAACGGTGACGAGGGCGACATCGGCCTCGGCATATCGGTCGAGTCGGCCACCGAAGTGGCGATCACCGGTGGTGCGTTCTCGAGCAACATCCCGACTACCGCCAATGCGGCGCAAGCGACCTTCCTGGGCACTACCAACAAGACCAGTATGGCGTTCGTCGCCGAGTTCAATCCGACTGCTGGATCGGGCACGCTGACCTACGGCAGCTATCTAGGCGGTTCGGGGGCGGTGTTCTCCTTCCTCGGCAATCCGATTTTGGCGATCGGCGACGTCGGCACCGGGATCGTGCTCGATGGGTCAGATTTCTACGTTGCAGGTCTGACGGCTTCAACGAATTTCCCAGTCAATGGCATAACCGGCGTCAGCACCGTGAATCCTCCTTTCCAATCGACCAACCATGCCAATGCGACCTCCATGGCTCCGGCATTCGTTGGATTTATCACCGAGTTGCAACCTAGCGGTACCGCAGGGCTCGGCCAGCTCATTTATTCGAGCTATTTTGGCGGAACCGGCTTCAGTCTCGACGGCGAGGCGGGGCTCGGCGACGCGATCGGAGCGATGGCGGAACATAACGGAATTGTTTACGTCACGGGTCTGGCCACCTCAGGATCGACGGGTTCCGGCGGATCGACCGAGTTCCCGCTCACTGCAAATGCTTGCCAGGTGAAGAATAACAGCTCCGGCATCTCATTCTCGGCCAGTATCGTCAGCGTAACCGTACCGGTGACAGCGTTCGTCTCCGCGTTGGACACGACCCAGTCGGTGGCGGCGAACCAGTTGAAGTTCTCGACCCTGCTCGGCGGTACAGGAATGGCGGACGTCGGACTTGGGCTCGCCTTCAATTCGGCGACGGACCAGATATTCGTGGTCGGCAGTACTTACTCGACCGACTTCCCGGTTACTCCGAACGGGTACCAACTGTTCAATACCGACTTCAATACCAACAATTCGGAACAGAGCACGTCGGCCTTTCTGACGGTTCTCGATCCTGTGGGCAACACATGCCCGACACCGTTCACGAAGCCGACTCCCAGCTCGACTCCGACGGGAGCCACTTCGACGCCGACTGCAACCGCGACGGCCACCGGGACAATAGTGCCGACCGGAACATCAACCAGGACTGCGACCGCGACGGCGACCGCAACAAAGACTGCCACGGCAACTGCGACCGCGACTTCGACCAGCGGCACTCCAACGGCGACCGCGACGGCGACGAAGACTGCCACGCAACACGATCGCTCACGGCGACCGCGACCGCGACAAGACTGCCACGGCAACTGCGACTGCGACTTCGACCAGCGGCACTCCAACGGCGACTGCGACCGCAACCAAGACTGCCACGGCAACTGCGACTGCGACTTCGACCAGCGGCACTCCAACGGCGACTGCGACCGCAACCAAGACCGCGACGGCAACTGCGACCGCGACTTCGACCAGCGGCACGCCGACGGCCACTGCGACCGCGACCAAGACTGCGACGGCCACAGCGACCCCGACCATTACTGCCACTCCGTCTCCAACGCCAACACCTTTGGGCATGCTGTCGTTCAAACCGCAGACCCTGAACTTTGGCGACAAGACCAAAGTGGGTAAGACGGGTAAGAAGGAGCTGACGATCAAAAACAGCGACTCGAAGCATTCGGGGATCAACGTAACGGTCATCGGCGAGACGACTGCGGCGCCCTTTGCGGTCAAGAAGCAATGCGCAAAGACATTGAAGCCGGGAAAGAGCTGCAAGGTTGAGGTCACGTTCAGTCCGACCGACACCACCCCGCAGGCGGGCGATCTGATTGTCAACGACGACGCGATGGGCGCGCCGCAGATGATCCCGCTGACGGGTACCGGGAAGTAACTGCAGGCCGATCAGCAACAGCAACGAGCGCAACCAAAGCGGCGAGCCATCGGGCTCGCCGCTTTGTCTTTCCTCCCAGCGGGTTCCCTTTCCTTCAAGGAAGGAACCTAATCCCCTCACCCCTGTTTTGATCATGCGGAGCCCTCGAGGGAAGGGGAACGGAAGATCGCGCGGAGAGGAGCAGCACCGGCCGATTCTTCGCTTCGCTCTAGAATGACACAGGAAACAGTAACCTAGGAGCGAAATGGCGTCTTCGACATTTCGCGATTTCTCCATTCTGCGATCATCTGGGTGCAGGGGTCACCCCTGCCGAAGGAAGTGTGAAACCCATCGCGGGTTTCACATTCAATTAAGTGACCGCAATGCCCGCTACTTCAAATGACTATTCCGCGATGAGCTCGCACCGTAAGTGAGTATCTGCCGCGCGTGCGGGTGAGATGCACCGGCGCGGCGAAGGCGTCGGACAAGGTCGCCGAAGTGAGTACTCGCGCGCGAGGTCCGGCGGCGAGCGCGCGTCCCGACTTGAGCACCAGCACATGCGAGAAAATCGGGACGATCTCCTCGACGTGATGCGTCACCAGCACCATCGTGGGCGAGCCACGAACGCGCGCGATGCGCTGAATGAACTGCAGGAAGTGCTCGCGCGCGACCGGGTCCAGCCCGGCGCACGGCTCGTCGAGGATCATCAGCCTCGGCGAGGCCATCAGCGCCCGGCCGATAAGCACGCGCTGGCGCTCGCCCTGCGATAGAAACCGCCACGGCCGCTCGCGGAGATCGTGAGCCTCGATCCGTCGCAAGATCGAGTCGGCAGCGCGCCGATCCTCCGCGCGCATCTCGCCCCAATAGCCAATCTGCGCATAGCGCCCGCTGACAACAGCTTTGAGGGCAGTCTCATTGTCGTCCATCATCTGATGCACGCTCGAACTGACCAGCCCAATCCGGGTCCTGAGATCGCGCCAGTCAAAGCGCCCATAGGTCTCGCCAAGCACGCGAATCTCACCGGTAGTCGGCGGCAAGTATCCTGTGAGCGCACGCAACAGCGAGGTCTTGCCGGAGCCGTTAGCGCCAAGAATCGCCCAATGCTGCCCGCGCTCAACCCGCCAATCGATAGACTCGAGAATGACCGCCTCGCGCTCAACCCGCAGCCCAGTCACCTCGATCACAGCTGACGCAGTTTTCATCGTGCGCAATTTGTAACAGCCTCGCGCATGAGAACGCGAGCCTTCTATAATTTTGATCTGCCTTCCCCACTCCTCTCCTAAAATCCGGTCCCCCTTCCCACTATGGGAAGGGGTTAGGGGTTAGGTTCGGCGCAATGCTCGCGCCGTTAACTAATTGTGGACTCTACCCTACCCACTAGGCCACAAAAGTTCAGGGATGAACTGTTCAGCCTTATGCAACCTCTCAACTCGATGCACAATGCTCCTCGATGGAACACCTCACGACACGCACCGGCGGTGAAAGCGAGACGCAGGCGGGCAAACTGATTCCTTCGTTCGTGATCGATACCGCCGGTGCGCCCGCCTCCGCACCCGCACAGGGCGAAGGCGCGGCTGCGGCCCCCGAATGGATCGAGCTGCTGCCGGCCGGAGTCTTCTACGGGCGCGACGGGCGCGGGCCGTTTCGCCTCGACGATCCGGCCGCCGTCATCGCGTCCACCACTGCGCTCCAGATGAATGCCGGGCTGCCGATCGACTACGACCATGCAACCGACTTCGGCGCGCCTGAAGGACGGCCCGCCCCCGCGGCAGGATGGATTCGCGAGCTCGAAGTACGCGGCGGCGCGGTCTGGGGACGAGTGGAATGGACGACGCGGGCGGCGAGTTCGATCGTGGCGCGCGAGTACCGATACGTCTCGCCCGTGTTCCAGTTCGATCCGAAAGACGGAGTCGTGACCCGCCTGCTGCGAGCCGGTCTCACCAACAATCCAAATCTTCACTTGACCGCGATTGCGGCGTCGCACACTGCCGCCGCCAACAACGAAACGAAGGACGAACACATGGAATTTCCAAGCCAGGAATTGCGCGAGCTGCTGAGTCTCGAGAGCGACGCTACCGTTGCGGACGTCGTCGCAAAAGTACGCGAGCTGCGCGCGGCCGGCGATGCGGCGTCGTCACAGTCGACTAGCACGCATGCACACGACCCGGCGCACTACGTTGCGATCGCGGAGTTCGAGCGGGCACTCACCGAGCTCAATGCGCTCAAGGCGGATCGGGCGCGCGAGCGCGCGGCGCATACGGTGGAAGAGGCGATTCGCGCGGGCAAGATCGTACCGGCGCAGCGCGAATGGGCAATCGCGTACTGCGCCGCCGACACGCGCGGCTTCCAGGCGTTCGCGGCCAAGCAGCCGTCGATCCTCGGCGAGAACCTGGGCCTTTCGGGGGAGCCGCCGGCCGACCGGCGCGCGGGCAGCCTCAACGCGGCAGAGCTCGCAATCTGCGCGCAGCTCGGCCTCAAGCACTCGGAATTCGTGCGACGCAAGCGCGGCCGCGCGGACTTCCTGAGCCTCGAACGCGCCGACGCCGATCTACGAAACGCAGCAGCCCGTAGCGCAGACCTTCGAAATAACCAGGACTAATTCGCTCTCTTACTACTGAAAAAAGAAAGGTGAAAAGATGGCGGCTCTAACCAATTCGCGAAATACGCCCGAGATGGCCGATGGCGGCAGGATGCGCGTTTACCCGGTCGAGGCGAACACCAACGTTTACCTCGGCGGAATCGTCGCGCTGAATGCGGCCGGCAATGCGGTGCCTGCCTCGGCAACGACCAGCGTCGCCAACGCGCTCAAGGTCGTGGGCCGCGCCGAATACGTGAAGAACGGAATCCCGGGGCAGAACGCGATCAACAATCCGGGCGCCGCGGGCGCGATCGCGATCACGGCGCGCAAGGGAGTCTTCCTGTACGCGACCGACGGAACGGTCGGCGCCGCACAGGTCGGGCTCGTGTGCTTCGCACTCGACGACAACACCGTCACGGCCGCCGATCGCTCAGGCGGCGCGGTACAGCAATACGCGGCGGCGGGAGTCGTCGTCGCAATCGATTCTAGCGGCCAGGTGTGGGTGGATTTCTGGCATCAGTCGACCGCATCGGCCTGACGATGACGTTTCAGCGAAAAATGAAGACGAGGAAGAATTAGATGGAAATCAGTGCAGCGAATCTGACCGCATTATTCACCGGCTTCGACGTCGTCTTCCAGCGCGGGTTCGAGAAGCCGCCGTCGTACTACGAGCAGATCACGAGCGTGGTGCGCTCGGCCTCGCGCCAGACTACCTATCCGTGGCTCGGACGCACTACCAAGTTCCGCGAATGGCTAGGCGACAGAGTAATCCAGGCGCTCGAGACGCATGAGTACACAATAGTCAATCGGAACTTCGAAGATACAGTTGCGATCGACCGCAACGATATCGAAGACGATACCTACGGCGCGTACGAGCCGATCATCGAGCAGCTCGGATGGGACACCAAGGTGCATCCGGACATGCTGCTGTTCGCGATGATCAAGGACGCGGTAGCTAATCCGGCCGACGTCGTCGGCTTCGACGGAGTGCCGTTCTTTTCAGCGAGCCATCCGGTCGGCCTGATGGGCCAGGCCGGGACCACGGCAGCGAATATCAACTCGAGCGGGTCAGGCGCGTACTGGTACTTGATCGACGCGTCGCGAGTGATTCGCCCATTCATCTTTCAACTGCGGCGCGAATACGCAGTCACGCGAATGACTAATGTCGCGGACGAGGCGGTCTTCAACCGGCGCGAGTTCCGCTACGGCGTCGACGGCCGCGCCAACACCGGAGTCGGCCTGTGGCAGTTGGCCTACGCCAGCAACACCGATCTCAGCAATCCGACCAACTACGGAGCGGCGCGCGCCGCGATGCGAGCATTCAAAACCGATGCGGGACAGCCGTTTGGCGCGCTGTCGAGTCGCAGCGGCGTCTACCTGCTGGTGCCGCCAGTGCTCGAAGAAGTCGCGCGGCAGTTGTTGAACTCCGAGTTCATGGCGGGCGCAGGCGCGAGCGCGAGCGTCGCGACTTCGAACATCTGGCGCAACAGTGCGGACCTCATAGTCAGCGAGTTCCTGGCGTAAGGAAACGGCGATGAATCCAGTTTTCCTGAGCCGGCGTGTCGCGGGTCTCCCTCCTGCCCGCAGCGCCGGAGTGTACGGCCACTCTCCGCGGGCGCAAATCAGTTGTCCAGCGCCCGCGGAGAGACCTCTCAATCGAATAGTCACTTGCGACGCGATGAGGTTACGAAAGTGAGCTACGCGACCGTCCTGGACATGATCAATCGCTATCCAAATCGTGACCTGGTTCAACTGACTAATGAAGATCCTACAGCGACTACGATAAACGCCACTCCGATTACGCAGGCGCTGGCGGACGCGTCCGCGGAAATTGACGGATACATCGAAGGACGCTTCACACTGCCGCTGACAGATCCACCTGCCGTTCTCAGCCGCCTGACTACCGACATCGCAATGTACCGCATGCAGTCGCTACGGCCGCTGCATGACCTCGAAGATGCGCGCAAACGATATGAAGACGCGGTTGCGATGCTGATTAAGGTCGCGGCCGGCGAGCTCACGCTCGGCCTGTCAGCCGATGGCCAGGAGCCACCGATCGCGGAGACGGTTGAGAAAGTGCAAGGGCCGGATCGCGTCTTCAGTCGCAAAAAAATGAGGGGCTACTGAGATGAGCGTGATGCTCGACGCACCGTGGAACGGCGTAACATTTGCGCCGCCAACCGCGATCGACATCGCGACGATCGAAGACGCAATAGTCACTCAACTGCGTTCACAGATCAGCGCGATCGAAATCGCACACTATCCGGACAGACCCGAGACCTGGCGCCTGACCCATCGCGTGGGCGCGGCGTTGGTGATGTACAAGGGCGCGCAATACGGCGAGCTGCTCGATACCGCCGCGATAATCCAGGAACGCAAACTCGAGTTCGAGATTTCGGTGATGATGCGTGACCTCGGATGGGCGGTAGGCGGAGACGCCTCGGGACCGAGTCCGGGCGCATACGCGATTATCGAGGGCATCCGCACGGCGCTGACCGGATATGAAGTTCCCGGTTGCCGCAAGATGTACCCGCTGCGCGAAAAATTCGTAAAGCGCGACAAGCAGGGCGGGGTGTGGACGTACTCGTCGACGTTTGCGCTGAGCACAGTGGCAGTCGAAGGCTCGCAACCGGATAACTTCCCGCTGTTCATCAAGGGCATCGCGCTGGAGGAAGGCGGGCAGACTTCGGTCACGATCGGCGCGGTTGCGTACACGTTCAATTCGAATCTGCAGGTTCAGCTTCCGCAGGGCAACGTGTTCGCCGTGAGCATTACGGGTCCCGGCGGCGCAGCGCTGATCCAGGGCACGGACTTTTCGGTCGACCGGGCGAACGGAATAGTCACAGCAATTCCTGGCGGTGCGATTGTCGCGGGCGAGACGGTGCAGATTGCATATTCATATGCCGACGAAGCTATAGCGATTGCGGGGCAGAGTGAGCCGACTAACTAGGCCGGACCAATAGTAAATCGACTTGACTGAGTATAGGTGATACATGCCAGCCAGTTTCCTGCACGGAGTTGAAGTAATCGAAGTACCTAATGGGCCGGTTCCGGTCACTGTCGTCAAATCGGCGGTGATTGGATTGGTGGGAACCGCGCCGGCGTGGGCGGTAGCATCGCCGGTGGTGGCGGCGGCTCTCAACACGCCGACGCTGGTCTCGTCAGCGCTGGATGCGGCAGCCTTCGGGCCTGTCGTTCGCGGATACTCGATTCCATATGCACTCGCGGCGATCCAGGCGCAAGGAGCGGGACAGGCGATCGTCGTCAACGTGTTCGATCCAACGAGACACTTCACGGCGATAGCTGCGACCGCATTCACGTTCAACGCGCAGGGAGCTATCAACCTCGGGCACATGGGGGTGTCGAGTGTAGTAGTCACTAGTAATCCCGCGGGTACTACGTATGTGGCGGGCACTGACTATACGCTCGACGCGGTGAACGGGGCGGTTACGCTAGTGCCTACAGGATCGGGAGGGCACATAACAGCCGGAGCCAGCGTTCTGATTGCTTTCCACTACGCTGATCCGTCGAAGGTTGTGGACGCCGATGTGATCGGAGCAATCACTGGCGGCGTGTACGCCGGGATGCAGGCGTTTCAGACGACCTATGGGACGCTGGGATTCTTTCCGAAGATATTGATCGCGCCGAACTACTCGCAGGACGTTGCGGTTGCGACAGCACTTACTGCGATGGCTACGAAGGTTCGCGCGATCGCTCTGATCGATTCGCCGCCGGCGACATCGGCGGCCGCTGCGATAACGAATCGCGGGGTGGTAGGCAACGGCTTCGCATCGTCGAGCAGCCGAGCGGTTCTTTGCTATCCGCAAGAGACTTTTTTTGACACGGGAATTGTGTCGACGGGAGTGACGCTGAACGCGTCGGGACTACCGCTGACGTCTCAATTCAACGCGAACGCGGTCGCGCCATATTCGCAGTGGGTGGCGGGAGCGATGGCGGCGAAGGACCTTGCCCAAGGCTACTGGTGGTCGCCGTCGAATACCGAAGTCGATGGAATGCTCGGGCCCGACGTTCAGCTGTATGCGTCGATTCTCGACGCGTCATCGGATGTGAACGGCTTGAACGCCGCGGGAATAGTGACCGTGTTCAATGCGTTCGGTACGGGGCTTCGGGTGTGGGGAAACAGGAGCGCGGCGTTCCCGACGTCAACCACACCGGACAACTTTATCTCGGTCCGACGCACGATGGACGTAATCGAGGAGTCAGTGGAACTGGCGATGCTGCAGTTCATCGACCAACCTATCTCGAACGCGTTGATCGACGCGATCCTGGCCAGCGCGAACGCGTTCATCAGATCGCTAATCCAGCGCGGGGCATTGGTGGCGGGCGCGGCCAGCTTCAATCCGGCGGAGAATCCATCGGCGCAGATCGCCGGTGGCCAGCTGGTTTTCGATATCGACGTGATGCCTCCGCCACCTGCGGAAAGAATCACTTTTGAGGCATTCATCGACGTGACGTTGCTGCAGCAACTAGGACAGACGAGTCCGATAACTGTTGCAGCGGGAGCGACGGCGTAACTTTCTTCCGGACGCCAGAGGAACAGAATGAATATCCAGATCAACTCACTGACTAATGCAAATATATACATCGACGGGGTCGGTCTGCTCGGGCGGGCTGAAGAAATCGAGATCGCCAATCCCAAGCACAAGATGATTGACTACAAGGGGTTGGGGATGGCTGGCACCGCGGAGCTGTGGGCGGGAGTGGAGAAGCTCGAGTCGAAGATCAAGTGGGCGTCGTTCGATGCGGAGACGCTCACGATGTCGACCAGCCCCTTCCAGACGCATTCCTTCCAGGCGCGCGGAAACCTGGAGCAATACACCAGCCAGGGACGAAGCGCGCAGCTTCCGGTCGTGTACTTGATGACGGGGATTTTCAAGGATGCTGGAAGCCCGACTTTCCGACAGCATCAGATGGTCGAGACGACGTCAGTAGTAAGTATATATCACTGCGAGCTATTCGTGGCGGGAGTGCAAATATACTTGTACGACGTATTCGCGAATATCTATGTAGTTGGGGGCGTCGACCAACTGAGTACCTTCAGATCAAATCTTGGCGGGTGAGTGATCCTGTTTACGAAGCCAACAGACGGGAGCGCTGACTAATGAAATTCGAGGACACTACGGTGAATGGAGTGCGAATAAGTGGCGCGGAAGCCGGCGACGAGCAAGGCACTCGAGCGATCGATCTGCCGTCGGGGGCGCGCGCCGAGGTGCGGAAGGGCTATGGGCGCGACCTGATGCGGGCGCAAAGGGCAGCGGCCGGAGGAGACGCGAGCGCAGTGATATTTGCGTTGATCGCGGAGGTGGCGCGAGTCGACGGGCGCAAGATCGTGTACGAGGACGTGCTCGAGATGGATCTCGCGGACGTGATGGCGTTGCAGGCCGAGGTGATTGACGAAAATTTCGACCGCCCTCCGCGGCGAGCTTCGCAGGCCTCGTCCAATCCGGATTCTCAGTCCAGGAACTGAGCGGGATGGACTTCGCGGAGTTGTCGTACTGGCTCGACGCGATGACTGAGTATGAACGGAGTCGCATCGAACGCAGCGGAGGGACGAATCGTGAGTAGCATTTCTAGTGACTATAGGGAAATACGCGCACTAAGTAATCACGCGAAACGGTGAATGATGAAAGTAAGACTATTCGTAGGCAATCTGAGTTTCTCGCTGGGCGATGGCGATTTGCGCGAGGCATTCGCCGAGATCGGCGCCGTAGAGCGAGCTGAAATCGTGCGCGACCGTTTCGACGGGCGCTCGCGCGGGTTCGGCTTTGTCGAGATGAAGAATGAGGATGAGGCGGCGGTCGCGCTGAGAGCGATGAACGGAAAGGAGCTCGCGGGTCGTCCGCTTCGAGTAGAGGCGGCGACGTCTCAACGACGTCCGTTCGACCGCAATTCGGCGCGGGCGTAGTTAAAACACGGCGAGCATCTGATGACCAGGCAATCCAGCATAATTGACGCGTCGGCGAGGGCGCTGAGTCATTTTGACCGGATGAGCCAGGTCGCGCGCGAGAGCGTTCGAGTGATGCGGGCGGCCGAGAGTATGGCTTTGCCAGGAAAGTATCGTTGGGAATTTCCCGAAAAGGATTCCCTGTTGAAGAACAAGCAATCGTTTGAAGCGGGATTGTTGTTCAAGCGAAGGATTGTTGGCGATGGCTCTGGGAGGGGCTCTATTGGGGATCCAGGTTGGAGTGAGACCGATGATCGGAACAGGCCGCGAGGCGGGATTGGGCGGCAGCGCGCGGCGATGGTCAGTGCGGGGGCGCGGGTCGTTCGAGCGATTCCGGATTTGTCACGCGCGATGAATGCTCTGTCGCAGGTTGAATCGGGAAGCGTAGGAGGAGCGGCTTTGGACTCGCGCAAATACGCGCCGACGAGGTTGGCGTCGAATAGTGACGCGAGTGTGCCGAGCGCGAGCAAGTCGCGAAAGAATACGAACGTCGTTCGCCGATGCGGGAGTACTGGACAAGGTTCGCGTTGCCCCATCGATTCGCGGAGTCGTGCCGCCATCGGGTGTTCTGCAGCGCGAGTTTGCGCCGCCGGCGGGCGATGTACGTGTTTCGAATGACGGAGGCGGACGCGCGCCGATTACTATCAACTCGTCGCCCACGGTCGTGATCAATGCGGCGGCGGGGGGTGCGGTGCAGCATGATGTGATTGGAGCGTTGCGAGCGCATCGCGAAGAACTATTCGATCAATTGAAACGAGAATCAGCGCGGCGCGAACGCGCGCAGTTCTGAGGAGAGATCGCTTGTTCGCAGTATTGGGCGACATTCAATTCGAAGTGGTTGGATCTCCGGAAGCCTACGAATCTGCGGGGACGTACGATTTCGCCGAGCAGAAGGTGATCGAGAGCAAGCCGCGGCTGCAATGGGTCGGGGACGATCTCGAGCGGCTGAAGTTTGAGCTCATATGGCACGCGTCATTCACGAACCCGGCGTTGCAGTTGGCGCGATTGCGGGCGACAGCGGCAGAGCATCTCGCACTGCCGCTGGTTTTTGGCGATGGGGGATTCCGCGGGTTCTTTATTATCGAATCGATCAACCTTAAATCGCAGCAACTGTCGGCAGGAGGCGCGCCGATCGCAATCCGGGTTGCACTTGCACTCAAGGAATGGAGCGCGGACCCGCTGTTGCTTTCCAGCGCGAGGCCTGTAGCGGCGGTGTTGCCGCTGGGAATCGCGACGACGTCGCAGGCGGCGGTAGGCGGGGGCGCGAATGTACTTACGCCAGGAGTTTCGGCGTTGCTGAGCATTCCGTCGGCGGCCGGTGCGAGCGGTCCAAGTCTTGAGGCGGGCGACGTGCCGGCGACCGTCATCGTGAGGAGTACAGGGAGATGACGGCGTCGGGACAATTCATTCTTCATATCACGACGGCGGGTGAGCGGTGGGATCTGTTGGCGTGGCGATACTATGGCGATCCGACTGACTATTTGCCGATCATAATGGCTAATCCCAATGTGGCTATTGAGCCGGTGTTCGATGCGGGCATCGCGATAGCGGTGCCACTTCAGCAGAAGAGTTCCGTATTCACGGTTAACCTACCGCCCTGGAAGGTTTCTCAAGCGGTGAGTGAGTAATGGCTGCGGCAGTATCTTATGTAGTTCGCGCGCCGCAGTGGATACTCACTTATTCGGGCGTGAATATCTCCGCGGACGTTTCGCATATGGTTGTGGCTATCAGGTACGTCGACAGGCTCGACGGTGCTTCAGGCGAGCTGGAAATCGAACTCGAGGACTCGACGAAGCTGTGGCAGAGCGCCTGGTACCCCGTGCTCGGCGACATAGTCAGTTTGCAAATTGGCTATAGCGGAGAGTCGTTGCTGGACTGCGGCCAATTTCAGATTGACGAACTGGAGCTGGATGGACCGCCCGATGTGATGAGACTGCGCTGCCTGGCCGCGTACATCACCAGCGCGATGCGCACCGCAAATACTGTGGCGTACGAGAATATGGGCATCGTGGAAATCGCGGGGCGAATTGCCGCGAAGTATGGGCTGACGCTGGTGACGGCGTCCTCGGAGTCCGAGAGCGACGTCGTGTTTGCGCGTGTCACTCAGCGGCGCCAGATGGATTTGGAGTTTCTGAAGCGTCTCGCGCGAGAGCACAACTTTGATTTCACAGTACGCGCCGGGCAGTTGGTATTTTACGAGCGACCAGCGCTCGAGTCGGTAGCGGCAGCGGCTCTCATTACGCGATCAGATACGATTAGATTCTCATTTCGGAACCGGGGGCGTCGAATCTACGACGCCGCGGAATTCTCTTACTTCGATCCTGATACGAAAAAACTGATTACTCAGTCGGTGTCGGCGGATCAACCTTCTCCGACCGGAGATACACTCAAAATCGTGGCGCGGTGTGAAACAGCGCAGCAAGCGCAGGTCAAGGCAGAAGCAGGGCTTCATCTGCACAACATGGTGTTGGTGGATGCTTCGCTCGAGGGGCCGGGGAACCCGGTGCTGGTGGCAGGGAGCAATGTGCAGCTGAGCGGTTGGGGCGCGCTGGATGGAAAGTACCAGATAGAGACGGCCAAGCATCACCTGGCGCGAGCGACAGGATATACGACCTCGATTGCGGCGCGAAGGGTTAGCGCATGAACGAAATAATCGAATACCGCGAGCGATTCGCCTCGTTGAATCCGACGTTCCGCGTCGGGATCGTGCAACAGCAGGATCCAGCGCACGCCAAGGTGCGTGTGGTGTTCCCGGATTACGACGAGATGATCAGCTGGTGGCTGCCGGTCGTCTTCGCGAAGACGCAAGACGATAAAGTGTACTGGATTCCGGATATCGGCGAGCAGGTGGTGTGCCTGATGGATCTGCGCGACGAGGCTGGCGCGGTGCTGGGCGCGATCTATTCGAGCGCCGACGCGCCGCCGGTGAACAGCGCCGACAAATTTCACATCGGGTTCAAGGACGGTGCGAGGTTCGACTACGATCGCGTCGCGCACATTCTTGATCTGTTTTTCGAGGACACCACGGAGTTCAAGTATGATGCGCGGATTCATCTTTTCGATCTGAAATTTCAGGACCAGGCGGAGCTCAAGTACGACGGCAACCAGCACGTTCTGACCGTGAATTTGCCTGCGGGCGCTGCGTTTAATCTTACAGCGAACGGCGCGCAGATTCAGATCGACTCGAGCGGCAACGTCATCATCACAAGCGCGGGACGGGTACAAATCGGGAACGGCCCGCTGGCGGGTGTCGCGCGGCTTGGCGATCAAGTTCAGGTGGGAGAGGCGACGGGAACGATCGTGACGGCAAGCACCGATGTGCTGGCGGGATGACGATGGCGGCTGGAGGAATCACGCTTGCGGATATCAGGTCGGCCGACTGGTCGCTGGCTCTGGGAGCCATCGGCGAGGTAGTGCAAGGGATCGCCGACGTCGAGCAGTGCCTCGGAATCATAGTGACGACTCCACGAGGGAGCGACCCGCTGCGGCCGACGTTCGGCGCGGATATCTGGCGGTACATCGATTTTCCGATCAGCCTGGCGCTGCCCGCGATCGTCAGCGAACTGACCTCGGCGATCACGATTTGGGAGCCACGAGTGAATCTCGTTTCGGTGACGGCGCAACCTGTCAACGATGCGACGGCGCAGTCGGGAGCGCATCTCGACGTCACACTCAATTGGCAGCTCAAGCTGGGCGTCGCCGGGGCTCCGGTGCATATCACGACCGTGACAATCCCGGGAGCGACGGTCTAGCCGGGCCGCGCCGACCGCGATGAAAAGGATGAGTTGATGGGTGCAGGAATTCCATCGCTGCCGCCGCCGGTGTTCGTCAACGACGCGGACGGGCTCGATCCAAACCTGATCCTGGCGGACATGATCGCCGAGTTCGAAGCAGCGTCGGGCAGAACGCTCCAACCAGCGCAGGTCGAGCGCCTGCTGATCAATCTGTATGCGTACCGCGAATCGCTGGTGCGCAACGCGATCCAGTATGCGGCGGAGCAGAATCTGCTCGCCTTCGCGTCGTTTCCGATGCTCGACTATCTCGGTCAGCTGCTGAGCGTGAATCGTCTGGCGTCGCAGCCCGCGGTGACGACGCTTCAATTCACACTGAACGGGGCGCTGACGGTGCCGTTCACGATACCTGCTGGAACCTTGGCGGGGACCAGCGACGGGCTATTCGCATTCGCGACCAGTGCGACGATCATCATCGCAGCCGGCGCAACCATCGCGAGTGTCGCTGCGACGGCGACCGCTCCAGGAGCGGGCGCGAATGGATACCTGGCGGGGCAGATCAATGTCCAGCTGAATCCGAACGCCTTAATCGCGAGCGTTACCAATACGAGCACGACGACAGGAGGCTCTGCCCCGGAGACGGACGATCATCTGCGCACACGCATACAGGCGGCGCCGAATCAGTTCAGTGTCGCGGGACCGATCGGCGCGTACCGGTTTTTTGCGATTGGTGCCGACCCGTCGATCGCCGACGCGCAGATTGTCAGCCCGGCTCCCGGATCGGTCAACGTGTACCTGCTGACGGGACCAGTGACGCAACAACCGTCGCCGGCGCCGAACAGTGCTGGAGTCGCGAACTCCGCGTTGCTTGCGAAAGTTGCCGCGGTGCTGAATGCCGACACGATTCGTCCGCTGACCGACACGGTGAACGTGCTCGCCGTGACCGAGGTCGACTACCAGATCACGGCGACGGTGACGCTCTACTCGGATGCCGATCCGACTGCGACGATCGTCGCGGCGACGACGGCGGTGCAGGAACTCGCGCTCGAGCTCGCCGCCAAGATTCAGCGCGACATCGTGCCGAGCCAGATAATCGCGGCGCTGTCGGTTGTCGGTGTCTATGGCGTGACGCTCTCGTCGCCGACGCTGACGCCGCTCACCGCAGGACAGTGGGCGAACTGCACGATGATCTCGCTGACGGCGGCGTTCAGCACGGAGCATAGCTGATGCCCGAACTTTCGGCCGCGCCTTCGATCAACGATTCGCGCACGCAGGCGCTGCTAGTGCTTATCTCGCGGCTCGCGGCGCTCGATCTCACGACTCTGCTGGTCTACAGAATCGACTCGGTGGTGGACGAGGCGCTGCCGTTTCTGGCGTGGCAATTCGATGTCCTGTCTCCGCTATGGCAGTTGATTGCGCCGGTCGCATTGGGCGTCGATGCGCTCACCAACATCGATTTGCTGATCGACGTGGACAATCTGATCGAGTCGGGCGGGCTGGTTACCGAGCTGGCGCTAACCGAAGCGGCGCAGCGCGAGCTGCTCAAGAGCGCCATCGGGTTGCATCGATTTCGCGGCACGCCGTGGGCGATCAAGCAGGCGCTCGCGTCATTGGGATGGACAACGGTTTCTCTGCTCGAAGGGCAAACGAATTGGGGCGGGGTAGCGTATCCGTCGAACCAGGGGTGGGCGGTGTTCCGGGTCATGATCGATCTCGTGGTCGGGCAGGGCGTTTCGATCGGTGCGACGTCGACGGCGGTGGCGGCGGTTAATTTTTTCAAACCGGCGCGCGCGTGGCTGGACTCGTTATGGTTTGCAGTGCCGGCGATTACCGACGTGGGCCCGGTTCCTGCGGACAAGTTGACGCTCGGCGGAATCGTGAAGTACCAACTCGACGCGGTGCGTGCGCCCAATGACAACGCACTGGCGTTTGCGATCACAGTGGCGTCGTTGATCGATGCGCACGGTCCGATTGTCCCCGCTTACGACGGTCACTATCGGCATAGCGGGATCACTTACGGCGCCAACGAACCCGAAGTCGCCGACGCGGCGCTGACGGTTAATGGCGCAGCCGTTTTGCACGGAGGTTAAAATGAGAAGGCCGATTGGAATCGTGCGGATACGAGTTGTCGAGCGAGGCCGCGTGGTGTGGGAACACGAGGGTCGCAATCTGTTCGTAAACGTCGGGCGGCCGGCGCTGGCGGCACTGCTCGGCGGAGACACTACCGGCGAATTCGCGTCGGCGGTGGGATTTGGTTCCGGCTCGACCGCGCCGACGGTGACCGATACTTCTCTGACGGCGGCCGCGTATTACAAATCGCTCGACGCCCACAGTGAAGACGGCAACGGCGGCTTGACGCTCAACTGGTCGCTGACGACGGCAGACACCGGGGCGCAAGGAATTACTATCCAGGAGTTGGCGATATTCGCCAATCATGGAGCCGCCTCACTGCCCGGAACCACGGCGCCGACTCCGATGCTCGCGCGCAAGACTATTGCACCAATAGTGTTTGGCGCGGGAATGAGTATTAGCGGAACCTGGACGCTTACTTTCTGAGGTAGTCAATGGCTACACTAATCGACGCAGCCGAATTCACCTCGAATGAGGTTTACCAGATCCAGGCAACCGATCCGGTTGAAGGCGCCGCCAGCGGCGCGAGCTTCAGCGGGACGGGTGTTTCCAATCAACCGCATCAGCAACTGGCTAATCGCACGGCGTTTCTGAAGCAGCGCCAGGACGTAAATATTTCGAATGTCGGCGTGCTGCAGGCGTTCCAGGCGTTGTTCACCGGTCTGATGGCGCAGAATGGCTATCTGAAGATTCCGGTCGCGGACATCAACAAGGGATTGATCCAGTACATTATCCAGTGGGGTTTGGTGAACTGGGGCGCGAGGCAGGGCGAGGGGCTCTACGGGCCGTATACTTTCCCGATCGCCTTTCCCAACGCGTGCGAAGTGTTCATGCCGGTCACATTGACGCCGGAGTCTCCCGGGCATTCTTCGGCCGGCGATGACACCTTGATGGTCAGCGCCGGGTATTTGCCAACCACCTCGCAGTTCTGGGTCTGGAACAACAGTCCCGGTCCCGATTCGACCGATGCGTCGCAAGGCTTTTACTGGTTCGCGATAGGATTCTGAGGCGGTCGACGAAAGCGGGAGTATCGGTGGAATGGTGATGGCTTTGAGACGAAAGATTTTCCCGGCACTTCGGCAGGCGTCGCTCGGCGCGATGATGTTGCTCGTCATGAGTGCGGGAGTGCGGGCGCAGAATCTTCCGCCGCCTGGATCCTATCAGCCGATTCCCAACTACACAGGTGTGGGAGCTGGATTGCAATTCCGCGAAGCGATCAATGCACGATTGGGGGGAAACCAGCCGATCGCGCCTTCGATCGTGACTCCAACGTTCGCGAATCTTCCGCCCGAGCAGGACGGGATGCTGCTCTACTGCCATGATTGCAGGAGCGCGGCGCCGTGCGTCAGCGGCGGGGCGGGTGCGTGGGCTCTCGGCACTCGCGGACAATGGACGTGCGCGGGCATGGCTCTGGAAGCGGCTCTGAACGCGAATAGCAACAAGGTATCGAACCTCGCGGGCGGGACTGTCAATGGAGACGCGCTCGCGTTTGGACAGACCGGGGCGCAGCTCAACACGCTGTCGGGCTCGAAGCTCGACGGCAGCGACGCGATCACGAATGTCAGCCTCAACGGCGTCAGGAACGTGAGGGCGTTCGGGGCGACCGGCTCGCTGGCGACGGCGTCGGCAGCCACCGTGGCCGGCAACGCGACCGTCACACTCAATTCAATCGGCGATTTCAAGACCGGGAATTGGGTGAAGATCGATCACGCTGGCGCCGCCTCGAATGCAACTACGCCGACCGGCGTGACCATAGTCCCGAACAGTTACGGAATGAATCCGAATCCGACGGCCGATATCACCAAAACTCTGGCGAACGGCGGCGGCTGCCAGGTAGATGCCGCCACCGGCATCCCCGGCCATAACACGGCGTGCAACGTTTCTTACACTTATCAAATTGTCGGCGTTAGCCAGGGCGGCGGATGGTCGGTGCCGACTGCGGCTGTATCGACGAGTGCGGGGCCCGCGACGCTCAGCACGAACAACAACTTGCTGGTGAGCTGGACGGGCGCTGCGAATGACATCGCATATCTGATCTACTCATGCAGCGGTGCATCGTGCACGCCGACTCTGCATGCGGTGATGCCTCACGCGGGTGCGCCGGGCCCCACGGCAGAATCGTATCGCGATTTCGGGCACGCGTTCGGCACCGACGAAGATTTCGGAACTGCGATGCGCTCCAGCGGCTCCGCGCAAGACCTGTTCGCGCAGATAACGAGCGTGAGCGGGAATAGTGTGACGCTGTCGGTAGCGCCCGCGCAGACGTGGATCATTCACGATGCGCCATGATGACAGCGTGCCGATCAATGCGGCGATCAGCTCGGTCTGCTCGCATACGGCGACGGGCGGCACGGTCGGCGGAATCGTCGAGTTTCCCGCGACCTCTGCCTACTCGCTCGGCCAGTCGCTCAATCTCTACGGCTGCTGGGGCGTCACTCTCTCGTTGACGGTCGCGCAGAATGGCGACGGCGGACATCCGGTCGAACTCGAATGGCACGGCGTGACGGGCGGCACCGTGATCAATATGAACAAGGCGGCGGACTCGCGAGTCGCGGGCCTGTCCGTCTCGGGAATCAACGGGAACACCGCGGGCGTGATAATAGACGTGGACAACTACACGACCGGCGGCGGTGGCGACGGCCTCGCGACGCAGCATGATACGTTCGAGCGGCTGGCGCTGGGGCGGGCGGGAATCGGGATCCGCGTTGCCAATCGATCCACCGGCAACGTCCAGGATTTAAATTTTCGCGATGTGCAGATCTCGAATCCCTCCAACGGCCAGGGCGGCATGTGGGGCTACTTTTTCGGCGGCGGCGGGCAGACGTACAACGAGGAAATCCGCGGCGGGTTGATAGCGGGCCACGACGTCGCGATCATGTCGGCATTCGTCGGACAGCTCGAGATTTACGGCACCGACTTCGAGCAGAACAAGATCGAGGCGTGGGCCAGCGATCGCTTCGGCGGCGGCGCGGACGGCAACATGATGTTTTCGGGCGTGACCAGCGAGAGCGCGCAATATTTTATCTACGATACGGGAGCCAACGGTTCCAACTTTATTGTCGATGCGTCACGAATTGCCGACGCGCCCGGACCGAACGGATTCCTGATGCAGTTGAGCCGGCCGACTGCGATCAAGAGCTCCTGGGTTTGCGGTGGCGGGACTACTATTTGCGGTATCAGCAGTGGCAATGGTGGAAGTTCCGGAATTCCGACGCCAATTCTTTCGATGCAGAACAGCTTCGGCGACGCGGCTCCATTTCGGGACGGCACCGGCAGCAACGCGCCGGACCGCCTGCTCTTCACGGAGTTCGCCGATGTGCTGGCGAACACCGGCGGCCCTGTGCAGGTTGGCTACTTGAACCATGCGCCGAGTATCGAAGCGTGTTCGAACGTCGGAACGGTGTCGGCCAATACGACGCTGATGTTCGCAGGCAACTCGTGCCAGAAAATTTCCACCGCAACGACCGGACTCACGTACACGCTGTTGACGAACGGGCTGGTAGCTGATCAGGTCGTGACGATTGAGTCATACATCACCGGGGCGATTGCGGCGGGCCCTGTATTTGCGACCTCAAACGGCGCGATCAAATGGGTCGGGGGCGCGGCGCCAACCTCGAGTATTGCGACAGGCTCGGTGGACATACTGAGGCTCAAATGGGACGGCACGAACTGGCTCGAGATCAGCCGGAGCATCGGCGACCATTGATTGGCGTCAGCCGAGGCGCTCGATAATTCGTTCCATCGCAATTCCGCGCGAACCTTTGACCAACAACACATCGCCGGGCCGCACCAGCCCCGCGACTATTCCCGCGGCGGCAATGCTGTCAGGGGCAGTGAGCATATCAGTCGTGTTCACGTCGCGAGAGACGATCGAGCGCGCGGAGTTCATCTCGGAGCCGACGGCGATGAATGCGGCGGGTTTCGCACTCATCACGTCGCGAATCGCTTGCTGATGCGCGGCGGCCGACTGATCGCCCAGCTCGAGCATATCGCCCATCGCGATCACCAGGCGGGCGCTGAGTCCGTCGGCGACCTCGCGTGCGGCGGCAAGCGCGGCCCGAATCGAGCGAGGATTCGAGTTGTAGGTGTCGTCGATTACGAAGATGCCGTTAATCGAAGTGCTGGCGAGCCGGCCTGCGACAGGCAGGACGATGCCGAGCGCATCGGCGATGGCGGTGAGATCGCGCGACTTGAGCGGTGCCGCGCGCATCGCGGCGACGCCAGCGATTGCGGCGGTGCAATTAAGCGCGGCGGCTTCGCCCAGCAGCGCGATTTCAATTTCGATGAAAGGTTCGACTCCTGCGGCGACCATCTCGCGGGCGAGTTCGACGCGTATTCGCGAGCGGGCGCCGGCGCTGCGACTTACCAGCCGCACGTGAGCGTCTGGCGATTTGCCAAATGTGATTTGGCGCAGATGTTTCGGAACTCGAGCCAACACCATCGGCTCGTCGGCAGATGCGACCGCATAGTGCTTAGCAGTCGAGAACAGCGCGGCTTCTTCGTCGGCGATATCGTCGAGCGTGCCGAGACCTTCACTATGTTCGAGGTCGACGTTAAGGACCATCGCGACGTCGGGCTCGACGATTTGCGCCAGCTTCGGAATCTCGCCGCGCGTGTTGGTGCCGCATTCGAGCACGGCCGCGCGATGCTCGCCGTTGAGTGTGAAAATCGTCATCGGCACGCCGATCAGATTGTTCAGATTGCCAGGCGTAGAGAGCGTCGATCCGAACAGCGCGCGAACGACGGCAGCGGTGAGTTCCTTGGTAGTGGTTTTGCCGACCGCGCCGCCGATTGCGATAAGCGGAAGTGTGCGAGCTGCGCGGGTCCGCACGAGGTGGCATCGCGCGAGCCGGCCGAGCGCGGCGAGAGTATCTTCAACCTCGATGCAATCGAGAGCGGGATGACGACGGCCAATCTCGACGATCGCGGCTACCGCGCCACGAGCTGCGGCCTGAGGCAGATAGGCATGGCCGTCCAAAGCTTCGCCTCGCAGCGCGACGAATATTGATCCCGCCGAGATCGAGCGCGTGTCGATACTGACACCACGAACGTTGCCGGCGCTGCCTGCGCCAGTTCGGTCGCCAGACTGGACCGCATCGCCGACGGGCGGCCGCTCTCCTTGCGTGCCATCACCGAAGGACACGGTGGAGTTCGCCGCGACAAAAGTGCCGCCGGTCGCCTCAACGACTTCTGCGATCGTGAACTCGCATTGATTGATCGGAATCGGGGTCGCCATCGCGAATACATTGTGCCGAATTATTGACGACGCTCATACCGATCCGGCTTGACATGCGCGCAATTGAGAATCAGCCTGCTGCCTACGAGGGAAACCACGATGGCGGACAGCAAGGCGCCGATTGTCGGCGTGATAATGGGCAGCAAGAGCGACTGGGAATACATGTCGGCGGCGGCCGAGGTCATGGAAGAACTTCAAGTGCCACATGAAGTTCGGATCATGTCGGCGCATCGTACGCCAGACATCACTTTGGAATATTCCGCAAACGCCGCCGGCCGCGGACTGCGGGTGATAATCGCCGGCGCGGGCGGCGCGGCGCATCTCGCGGGTGTGGTCGCGGCGAAGACTATCTTGCCTGTCGTTGGCGTGCCGATGCCGACGACGTCGCTCAACGGGATCGACTCGCTGCTGTCGATCGTGCAAATGCCCAAGGGAGTGCCGGTCGCGACGATGGCGATTGGCAAGGCCGGGGCGGCGAATGCGGGCCTGATGGCAGCGCAGATAATCGCGCTCGGCGACGCGAAGCTGGGCGAGCGATTGGTAAAATGGCGAGCGGCGCGCGCGCAGGAGTTGCTGCAGCAGAAGATTCCTTAGCCGTCATGCTAAAGTCCGTGCGATGACGAAACGCGATATCGACACGCCCGCATTGATTCTCGACCTCGATGTGGTCGAGGAAAATATCCGCGCGATGAGCGAGTACTTCGCTGCACGTCCGCAAAAGCTCAGGCCACATTTCAAGACGCCGAAGACGCCCGAAATCGCGCGTCGACAGCTCGCGGCGGGTGCGATCGGCATAACTGCCTCGAAGCTTGGCGAGGTCGAGGTGCTCGCGCGAGCGGGGCTCGGACCGGTGCTGCTCGCAAATCAGATTGCAGGGCCGGCCAAGATCGATCGGTTTTTCAAAGCCGCTGCGCAAATCAGTTTGATCGGGACGATTGAGAGCGAGTTCAATGTACGCGAGTTCGAGGCGGGAGCGGCGCGGGCAGGGCGATCAGCAGACGTGATAATCGAAGTCGATACCGGCATGCATCGATGTGGTACGGAGACGCCCGAAGAGACGGTGGAGCTGGTGCGGCTGGCGAAGCGGGCAGGGCTGAAATACCGCGGCGTGATGGGCTATGAAGGGCATGCGGTACTTCTTCCGAATACTGAAAAACGAATCGCAACGGCGCGCGAAGCGCTGACGACTCTCAGCCGCCACGTCGAAGCGCTGCGGGCGGCGGGACTGGCGCCGGAGATAGTGAGCGCGGGCGGGACCGGCACTTTCGACATTGCGGGCAACTGGCCCGATGTAACCGAAGTGCAGGCGGGATCGTACGTTTTTATGGACGGTGCTTATCGCAACGTGCGTCCGGACCTGGGCCGTCCGGCGCTGACTTTGCTTGCGACGGTAATTTCCCGGCGCGGCGATCGAGCGATAATCGACGCGGGGATGAAATCGCTAACCAACGAATTCGGTCCGCCGATGGGTAAGGACGTTGCGGTCAAAGTGGGACGGCTATCCGAGGAGCATGGGCACGTAGCGGCGGGTGAAAGCAGTCTCGAGCCGGGATCGAAAATCGAGATAGTTCCGAGCCATAACGATACGACGATTAATCTGCACAGTGAGTACTACGTGGTGCGCGGCGATGAAGTGATCGCGACCTGGCCGATCGAAGCCGCGCGCGCGTACCGGTGAGTAATTCGATGCGTGTCAGGGGGCATCGCGCGATCGCGGCACTGGCTATTGCAGTAGCTATTGCAGGATCCGCGGATGCCGCCGAAATCAAGATGGCAGGCAAGCTGAACGTGCCGGCGGACGCCAGCCTCATCGCGATTTGCACCGATCCGGTTGTGCAGAACGTGCTCAACGAAGATCTGCGCGCGGCGCGTCACGGGCAGCCGTCGAATCCGGACAATTCGGTGACGCTTACGGTGACTGTCAATCAGCAAATGCTGGCGCCGGGAATTTCGTTGAATCAGATGTTCCCGGGCGATCCTTCGATGGTCGAGTTGCTCAAGCAAGCCGGCGCCGAGGCGCCGCCGCTGGCCGATGCCGGCAATCAGCAACCGGTTGATCCGTTCGCGCAACAGGCTCGCCAACAGGCGCTGGCACCGGACGATCCGGTCACGGAGCAGTTCAAGGCCTACCAGGCGCGTCGGAATGCGATTGGTAACGGGCCCACGCCGTACGACAACATCCCGAAGGATCAGATTTACGACACGGTGATCGTTGCGCGCGCGTCGTTGGAAGGCGCTGCCGATGAGCTGAAGGTGGTTGCGGTGGTCCATTCGGGCGACGACGTGCGACGCACCAAAGAGCTGGTCGCCGAAGAGATCGCCAACGCCGTGTTGCACTAAGGATTACCTCACCCCTGACCCCTCTCCCTTCTGGAGAGGGGAACTAGTTGTCCGTGTCGGCGGGCGGGGCGGGGGGCGCGGCGGGACGATTCGCAGGGGGCGGAACGGTTGCGGATCGCGGGACATTCGATATGGCGGGCGCCGACGCGGGGGGCTGAGCGGACTCGGGATTTGTAACGACCGTCGCGGACGGCGGAGTTTCATTCGGCGCCTGCGCACTGGACGCCATCGCCGCTGGCGATTCTACCGGCGCCGGAAGCGACGCTTCGTGATCCTCATAGTGGCGCCAGAGGAAATCTGCCATCAAGAGGACGACCGCTCCGACGAGGACCGCGAACAGGATTCGGCGGCTGGAGCCGGGCTTTGCGACCATCGTGATCTCTTGTGAGATTCGCACCACGTTGGCTTCGGCATGTTGAACATTGGTGACGAAGCGCGAAGCCACTTCTTCAGCGTCGAGACCCAGGAAGGTTGCGTAGCGGCGAAGGAACGGAACCAGGTAGAGGCGATCCGAAATCATGTCGTAGCTGTCGGTCTCGATCATTTTGACGTAATGCGGCGGCAGATGAGCCTCGTTAGCAACTTGATCGCGAGTCATGCCTTTGCGTTCGCGAGCTTCGGTAATCACGTGGCCGAGCGAAGGTTCCGACTCGACGCCGTTGGCTCCGGATTCCACGGCCTGAATTTTGGTCTTCTTGTCAGCCACCTGCGATCAATCTCTCCACGGCAAAGCTACAGTCGAACGCGCCCGAATCCAAGTGTCTCGATTCGGCTTCCGCTATTTTTTTACACTTGCATCGAGGCAGGCGGCCGCGGATGGCGGCGGGGTGAGGGCGCCATTGTAAAGCGCGAACTTCTTTCCCTCGCATCCGAGGACGACTGGCGCAGGCTTCAGTGAATCGTCGAGGCCCTTCAAATCGCGTGCATTCGCGATGAGAACCATACACGAACCCGACGACCAGATTTGGCGCAGGCGCGCCTCGGAACCGATAATAAACGGCGACTTGCCGGGCGTCGGCGGGGAAACTTCGGATAGCTCACCCCAATACTCTACGCGGGTCTCGCGACTGCGCGTATAGAACGGCAGCGACTGGACGTAGTGGCGATAGGAGGCGAGGGTGCAGTCGCCGGCGAGATAGGGCTGAACGGCATTGGCAAGGTTGCGATATGTGGAAATCGAGGATGCGTCCTCGCGGACGCGAGCGGAGAGCGGAACCGTAACCAGCATCGCCAGCGCGAGGGCGCCGATCGCGTGCGGAACGCGCGCCGCTGTGCGGCCGAGCGCATACATCGCAACCGTGCCCGCGGCCAGAACGGCAGCAATCAGTAATGCGTCGAAGCCCGAGCCCTGGAGGTATCGGCACGCGGGCGAGTTCGAAAAATAAGAAGAGAGCGGCTGCGAGCACCAGGTTCGCAATCGCAACGGCGCCGAAAATGCGACGGCGAATCGCGTCGTCGAGATCGCGCAACCGCGCGAGGCCGTATCCTGCGACGATCGCCAGCGGAGGAAGCGCGGGCAGGATGTAGCTGCCGAGCTTCGAGCGTGGAATCGAGAAGAACACGAAGATGACGACGAACCAGATTGCGAGAAAGCTCGCGGCGGATCGGCGCGACGAGGCTGGCGCAACGTTTGGCAAAGTGTCGTCAGCGCGCATCGCGGACCATCCGAGCGGGACGAAAAAAATCCAGGGCCAGGTTCCGCCGATCACGATCGGGATGAAGAACCACAGGCCCCATCCGTGTTCGCTCGACGAGACGTAACGCTCGAGATGCTCATGGATGAAGAAAAAACGCAGGAAGCCTGGATTTCGCATCTCCATCAACACGAACCATGGCAGGACGATCGCCGCGTAGAGGAGCCCGCACCAGACCAGGGGCATCTGCACGATTTCGCGCAGGCGGCGGTCAAACGCGAGCCACGCCAGCGCGATCGCGCCTCCAAGCAGCAATGCGATCGGGCCCTTGGCGAGAGTGCCCATCGCGAGCATCGCGGCGCAAGTCAGCATCCATCGGCGAGCCGACGGTCGTGAGAACGAATCCTCGCGCGCAGCAAGATAAAACGCTGCCAACGCCGCAGTGAGAAAAAATGCGAGCGCTGGATCGAGCGTCGCGAATCGGGCAAAGCCGAAAAAGAGCGGACTCAGCGCGAGCACGAGTGCGGCGAAAAATCCCGCCGTCGCGCCGAACATCACCTCCGCCAATCCGGCAGTGACGACCACCTGTCCGACACTGAACAGCGCTGCCGGTAGCCGCACCGCGAATTCATTGACGCCGAAAATTTTGATTGACGCGGCGTTCGCCCAATAGACCAGCGGAGGCTTTTCGAAGTACAGCTCGAAGTCGTCGCGTGGCGTGACGTAGTCGCCCGAGACAACCATCTCGCGCGCGATCTCGGCGTAACGGCCTTCATCAGGCTCCCAGAGCGCGGGCTTGCCAAGACCGGGAAGATACAGAATCGCGGCGAGCACGGCGTAGATGGTGAGTCGGAGGGGGCGATTGGCGGCGAGCATCGTCGATGCAGTCTCGCGACCTGATCACCCGCGGTCAACTGGGCGGTGCGCGCTATCTTTAATTTCGCGAGGCTGTCTGCAAGAATCATTCACGCGACGGCGGTGTTGGATGGGTTGATCGGCGGTCAGGTCGCGCGTTCCTGTGAGCTTCCCGGGCAAAATAACTCCGATTCGAGGCACGACCGTGGTATCGCGAGCGGCGAACGGAATGGTGTCGATCGTCGTGCCGGTCTTCAACGAATCGGCGAACCTGGTATCGCTCTGGTCGCGCCTCAAGCCGGTGCTCGACGGGCTGGACCGCCCGTGGGAGACGGTCTTTATCGATGACGGATCGCGCGACGACTCCCTCACAATCCTTCGTGAAATTGCGGCGGGCGAAGAAGGGCGCGTGCGAGTGGTCGAGCTGGCCCGCAATTTCGGACAGCATTCGGCGATCCTCGCGGGCTTCAGACAATCGCGCGGTGAGATTGTTGTCACGCTCGATGCCGACTTGCAAAATCCACCGGAGGAAATCCCCCGGCTGATCGCGGCGATCGATGAAGGCAACGATGTCGTCGGCGGATGGCGCGAAGAACGTCACGACCAGACGTACAGGAAATTAGCGTCGCGTCTGCAAAACCGGGTGACTTCGTTGGTCGTCGGCGTGCCGATGCATGACTACGGATGCATGCTGCGTGCGTACCGGCGGCATATCGTCGACACGGTGGTCGATTGCGACGAGAAGGCGGCGTTCGTTCCCGCGTTGGCCAACACGTTCGCCAAGCGCGTCGCAGAAATCCCGGTGGGGCACGACGATCGCGCCAGCGGCGCCTCGAAATACAATCTCTTCAGCCTGGCGAAGCTGAGTCTGAACCTGATCACCGGATTTTCGCTGATTCCGATCCAGATGCTGAGCATGACCGGGATAGGAATTTCGTTTCTCGCCGTGATGATGGCGGTCGTGCTCCTTGGGCATCGTTTGATCTACGGACCGCAGGAAGAAGGCGCGCTGTGGACGCTGTTCGCTGTCCTGTTTTTTTTCGTCGGCATGATATTCCTGGCGCTCGGGCTGATCGGCGAATACGCGGGGCGCATCTACATAGAAGTGCGACGGCGCCCTACCTACATCGTGCGAGCGGTGCACGGAGACGAGGACAAGCCCGTCAAGCCGGACGCCGATAAACGCGACTAGCTACCAATCGTGGAGTCCAACATCTCGAGCGTCGCGTCCGGCGCGAGTTTGAAATCCGCTCGATGCGTGCTGTTCGCCTACCACGAGATGGGTCACGCGTGCATGGAAGCGCTGCTGAAAATGGGCGCGCCGATAGCGGCACTGTTTACGCATCGCGACGATTCGCATGAAGAGATCTGGTGGCGGTCGTGTGCGGAACTGGCCGCGCGTCACGGCGTCCCGGTGCATACTGATGAGAGCGTCGAAGCGATGGCTGCAACGATTGGCGCATTGAAACCGTCGATAATTTATTCTTTTTCCTACCGTCACTTGATTCCAGAAAGCGTGCTCGAGCTGGCGTCGCAGGGCGCCTTCAATCTGCATCCGTCGTTGCTGCCGGCTTATCGGGGACGTGCGCCGGTGAACTGGGTGCTGGTGAATGGAGAACGCGAGACGGGCGTCACGCTGCATCACATGGTTGCGCGCGCGGACGCAGGAGATATCGTCGGGCAGCGTGCGGTTGCAATCGACGACGGCGATAACGCGCTGACCTTGTACCACAAGCTGGTGCCGTTGGGCGTCGAGCTGATCGACGAGCTGCATCCGAAGATCGTCGCGGGCACTGCGCCGCGGCGAAAAATGGATATCGCGAAGGGAAGTTATTTCGGGCGCAGAAAGCCGGATGACGGGCGGATAGACTGGCGATGGCCGGCGCGAAGGATTTTCAATCTGGTGCGCGCCGTGACGCATCCGTATCCCGGCGCGTTCTGTTTCGTCAGCGGGCATAAGCTGCTGGTATGGGAAGCGAAAATTGGCGCGGAAAACGGCAGTTGCGGTGAGCCCGGGTAAAGTCGTGCGTGAAATGACGGACGGTGCATTTGAAATTGCGGCCGGCGAGGGCAGTGTGATTGTGAAGGTCGCGCAATTCGAGGGCGGCGTCGAAGGCATTGCGCGCGAGGCTCTTTCGCAAGCGGGTCGCGTCAAAGATACTATTCAATTCGATTAGTTTCGCGGAGGTCACATGCGGGTTCTGATAACCGGCGGCGCCGGATTTCTCGGATCACATCTCTCGGATGCGTTCATAGCGCGCGGCGACGAGGTTTTCGTACTCGACACTGGCTCGATCGCCAAAGTGCGTCACATACTGAACAATCCGCGCTTTCATTACGTGCACGATTCGGTTTTCAACATCGAGTTGATCGACAGCCTCGTGTCGAAAGTCGATCTCATTTACCATCTCGCGGCCGTGGTCGGCGTCGAGCACTATGTCGCCGATCCTTACGAGACGTTGAACGTGAATGTGAACGGCACGCAGAATGTGCTGAAGGCGGCCTACAAGCACAACAAGCGGCTCGTCTTCAGCTCGACGTCCGAGGTGTACGGTCGCAACCCCAAGGTTCCGTGGCGCGAGGACGACGATCGCGTGCTGGGCGCCACCAGTATAGACCGCTGGTGCTACTCGACGTCGAAAGCGGTCGGCGAGCATTTCTGTTTTGCGTATCACAAGCTCGGCCTGCCGGTTACGATCGTGCGCTATTTCAACGCGTACGGTCCGCGGCTCGACAAGGTCGACGTGGGCCGCCTGTTTACGATTTTCATGGGCCAACTGCTGCGCGGCGCCGACCTGACTGTCGTCGGCGACGGCTTGCAGACGCGATGCTTCACCTATGTAACCGACGCGATCGAAGCGACCGTGCAGGCGGGAGTGAATCCGGCGGCCGACGGAGAGGCGATTAACATCGGTGTCGATGTCGAGACAACGGTGCTCGAGTTCGCCAAGCTGATGCTCGAATTGTTCGGGCCGACCAAATCGAAAATCAAGTTCGTGTCGCAGGAAGAAGTGTACGGCAACAGTTACGAGGACATCCCGCGCCGCGTTCCCGACAATACGAAGATGCGCACGCTGCTGAAGGTCACGCCGAAAGTGAACTTGCGCGATGGCGTGAAGATCTCGATGGACTGGTTCCGCAAAGAGATGGCTTCTTAGTTGCGCAGCGCGCAGTAATTCTCCGGCGTGGAAGTCGCACTAAAGATCGACGTCGATACCCATCGGGGCCTCGAACTGGGCGTTCCGCAACTCGCCTCTATGTTCGAGAGTGAAGGCGTCGCAGCGAGCTTCTACGTATCGATGGGGCCGGACAATTCTGGCCGCGCGATCCTGCGCGTGTTCCGGAATCGGGGATTCCTGTCGAAGATGTTCCGCACCAAGGCCGTGTCGATGTACGGCAGGCGGACGATTCTGTCCGGGACTCTACTGCCGTCCCGTCCGATTGCGTTGTCGTTCCCCGGAATCCTCCGCGATCTGAAGGCGCGTGGCTTTGAAGTTGGCGTGCACGGCTACGATCACGTGCGCTGGCAGGATCATCTTGATGCCATCGGCGAGGCCGGAGTACGCAACGAACTCGAAGACGCCTTCGAGGCATACCGCGCGACATTCGACGAAGCGTCGAAGAGTTTCGCCGCTCCGGGATGGCGCACGAACGATGCGGCGCTGGTCGCGCTCGACACGATGGGCCTCGACTATCGCAGTGACACGCGCGGGGGCGCGCCTTATCGATGCTTCGTCGAAGGGCGAGTTCTCGCGACGCCGGAAATCCCGACGACGCTGCCGACGCTCGACGAGGTGATGGGGCGGCGCGATTTATCGGATGACAGTGCCGTTCGCGATTTCTATCTAGGATTGTGCAAGCCCGACGCGCTGAATGTGCATACGATTCACGCCGAAACGGAGGGCATGGGGCAACTCGAGAATTTCACTGCGCTGATTCGCGCGCTCAAGGAACGCGGAGCAACATTCGTGCAACTGCGCGAGGTGGCGTGGCGGTTGAATCGCGCAGAATTGCCGGCATGCGAGGTGGTCCGGACGACGCTGCCTGGACGCGCAGGGTGGATTTCGGCGCAGGGCCCGGCGCGCATTCCGTCCGAATGACGAATCAGCAGCGCTGTGTTATACCCCGAGGACTACATTTCAAACGCAGAGGTATAACCGAATGCCCGCGCAAAGTCATTTTGCAGATAGTCCACGCGACGTAGGTCTCGATCCCGCAAAAGTCGAAGCGCTTTTCAACCGCGCCGAGCGCGAAGTCAAAGATGGGCTGCTGCCCTCGACGCAGATTGCAATCGCGCGCAACGGAAAAATCGGCGCGATGCGCACCGTCGGCCTCGCGGTCCAGGGTGGCAGTGAAAAGCCCGCGACCAACGAGACCCTCTACGTGATCTTTTCCTGCACCAAAGCGATCATGTCGGCGGCGTCGTGGATTTTGATAGGCGAGGGCAAACTCAAGCCGAGCGAGGTCGTCGCAGAGATCATTCCCGAGTTCGGCACCAACGGTAAGGACAAGATGACGGTCGAGCAGGTGCTGCTCCACGTCGGCGGATTTCCCAATGCGCCGTATCCGCAGGACGATTGGGGCGACAAGAGCAAGCGCCTCGAGCGATTCGCGAAATGGCGGCTGGAATGGCCGGTGGGCAGCAAATTCGAATACCATCCGACGTCGGGCTTCTGGGTGATCGCGGAAATAATCGAACGTCGCACCGGCAAGGACTTTCGCCAATTCGTGCACGAACGGATTTCGACGCCGCTCGGACTAAGGGAATTGCGCGTCGGCTTGCCGCGCGAATTTCAAAATCGCGTCGCGCAGCTTTGCTACGTCGGAGAGGCGCTATCCGATGAGGAGCGAAAGAAACTCGGTCTGCCCGCGATGCCCGAGACCGAAGTTACTGAGGACGCGATCCTCGGATTCAATCGAGCCAACGTGATGGAAGCTGGCGTGCCGGGCGGCGGCGGCGTCATGACGGCGGGCGACCTCGCGCTCTTTTACCAGGGCTTGCTGCACAATCGCAGCGTCGATGGCGCGCCGATCATCAAGCCTGAAACGTTGAAAGATGCTCTGCGCGTCAGGTCGGGCGACTACAAGGATCCGATCTTCGGCGTCAAGTGCAACCGCGCGCTCGGAGTAGTCGTGGCCGGTGGCGACGGCATGGCGAACTATCGCGGTTTCGGCAAGACGAACTCGGCGCTGGCATTCGGTCACGGCGGCGCGGGCGGACAGATCGGATGGGCCGATCCGGCGACGGGAATTTCGATCGGCTACACGACCAACGGCTTCGACCGCAACGACGTGCGACTGGGCCGCCGAGGCGTCGCAATCTCAAGCCTCGCAGCAGTGTGCGCTGCTTAGGGGACGGTTAATCGGCGAACGGGTTGCTGACCACGATCGTTGCTTCGCGCTCCTTGCCGATGCCGATCATTGCGATTGGTACTCCCACCAGTTCGCTGATTCGCTCGACGTATCGTCGCACGCTCGAGGGCAACTCTGTGAGCGTGCGCGCGCCGGCTGGGCTTTCGCTCCATCCGGGCATCTCTTCGAAGATCGGTTTGGCGTTGATCAGCATCCGATGCGACGGCGGCATGTCGTCGTATCGCTTACCCTTCACGACGTAGCCGACGCAGATTTTAATCGGATCGATTCCGGTCAAAACGTCGAGCTTGGTGAGCGCGAGCGCCCACATTCCGTTGACTCGAGCAGTGTAACGTCCGAGCACGGCGTCGAACCATCCGATGCGCCGCGGACGTCCGGTGGCGCTGCCGAACTCGTCGCCTTCTTCGCGCAACGAGTCTGCGAGATAGCCGGTGAACTCACTCGGAAACGGTCCCGCGCCGACGCGCGTCGTATAGCCCTTGCTGATGCCGAGCACCGCGTCGAGGTTGCCCGGCCCGATGCCGGTGCCGCTGAAGACTGCGCTCGCGACGCAGCTCGACGAGGTCACGTACGGGTAGGTGCCGTGATCGATATCGAGCATCGTGCCGTGGGCGCCCTCGAACAGCACGCGCTTGCCGGAGTCGATCGCTTCGCTGACGAACGCGCCGGTGTCGCACAGGTACGGGAGCAGGCGGCGGCGCGCTTTTTTCATCGCATCGATCGTCTCGTCGGCCTTGATTGGTTTCGTTTTGAGCAATGCTTTCAGGTAGGCGTTCTTCTCGACGATGTTGCGGCGGAGCTTCTCTTCGAAGAATTTGAAGTCGAGTAAATCCTCGAATCGCATTCCCACGCGCGCCATCTTGTCCTCGTAGGCCGGACCGATTCCGAATCCTGTCGTGCCGATTGCACGCTTGCCGAGCCGCGCTTCGCGCGCGCGATCGATCGCAAGATGATACGGCATCACCATGTGCGCTTCGTAACTGATCTTGAACAGGCTGTCGTCGGCGAGGTGACCGCTGCGCTTGAGGTCCGCGATTTCGCCGAGCAGCGCGATCGGATTGACCACCAGCCCGTTGCCGATTACGCAAGCCTTGCCGGGATGGAGCGCGCCGGCCGGCACGAGTCGCAGAATGAATTTCTTTCCACCGACCACCAGCGTATGAGCCGCATTGTTTCCGCCCTGGAAACGGACGACCACGTCGGCGTCGGCCGCGAGCATATCGACGATCTTGCCCTTGCCCTCATCGCCCCACTGCGTGCCGACCACGGCAACTGTTTTCATGTCTCTCCCCCGACCGGCGTCAATCTCGCCGGCCCCTGCGCGCACCTGTCCGGCTGAAATTCGCCACGCGCGAAATAAATTCAGAGCTTGAGCAGTGACGCCGCCGTAATCGCGGGCAGCGTCTTGAGCTTGTCGAGGACGCCGTTCGGCACGGGTTCGTCCACTTCGAAAATGCTGAGCGCGGTTCCTCCCACGCGATCGCGGCCGAGTTCCAGTCCGCCAATATTTATTCCCGCCTGCGCGAGCATCGTGCCCACCGCGCCGACCACTCCGGGCACGTCGCGATTGTGAAGCATCAGGAAATAGCCCTCGGGCACCGCCTCGACTCGGTAGCCATCGATCCGGGTCAGGCGCAGCGCGCGATTTCCCAGCACTGCCCCAGAGACTTCATGCTCTCCGGCGCCGGTACGAACCCTGAGCGTCAAGGTGTTCACGTAGTCGGTTACTTCGCGCGATCGCGTTTCGACTATGCTGATTCCGCGCTCACGAGCGATGAATGGCGCGTTGACGTAGTTCAAATCCTCGTCGAGGAAACCGCTCATCAAGCCCTTTAACACTGCGGCGGTGATTGCGTCGGGCTTGAGATTCGCGGCCTCACCACCGAACGCGAGCGTCAGCTCGGTCGGCGCGTCGGTGATCAGCTGCGCCGCTAGTCGGCCGAGCTTTTCGCCGAGCGTGAGATGAGGCCCGAGTATTTCGAGCTCTTTGACCGACAGCGCCGGGATGTTGACCGCCTGCCGAATCGTGCCGTCTATCAGGAACTCTGCCACCTGATGCGCGATATCAACCGAGACCTGGACCTGCGCTTCGTCGGTGGCGGCGCCGAGATGCGGCGTTGCGATCACAGAGTCGAACTGCAGCAGCGGATGGTTGGCGGGCGGCGGCTCCTCGACGAACACGTCCAGCGCGGCACCTGCAACTTTGCCCGATTTGAGCGCATCGGCCAGCGCTGCTTCATCGACGATGCCGCCGCGCGCACAATTGATGATTCGCACGCCCTTCTTCATCTTCGCGAATGCGGCGGCGCCGACAATTCCCCGCGTATCGTCCGTCAACGGGGTGTGAACGGTGATGAAGTCAGAGCGCCCAAAAAGCTCGTCGAGACTGACCAGCTCGACGCCGACGCGTCCCGCAGCCTCGGCCGTCAGGATCGGATCGTATCCGATCACTTTCATCTTCAGCCCGATCGCGCGGTCGGCAACGATCCTGCCGATGTTACCGAGGCCGACCACGCCGAGCGTCTTGTTGCATATCTCGGCGCCGGTGAATTTGCTGCGATCCCATTTGCCAGCGTGAATCGAGGCGTTGGCGGCCGGAATATGCCGCGCCAGCGCCATCATCATCGTGACCGCATGCTCCGCAGTCGTGACGCTGTTGCCGGTCGGGCTGTTCATCACGACGATTCCGCGTCGCGTCGCCGCTTCGATATCGACGTTGTCGACTCCGACGCCCGCGCGCCCGATCACTTTGAGCGACGTGGCCGCGTCGATTACTTCGCGAGTGACGCGGGTGCCGCTGCGAATCAGCAACGCGTCGTAGGGCTCAATTATTTTCGCCAGCTCTTCCGGCTTGAGCCCCGTCCTGATGTCAAACTGTAACTGCGGGAAGCGCTTGAGGACTTCGATCCCCTGCGCCGCAAGCGAGTCGCTTAGAAGGACGCGGAAAGTTTCCGCCATTGTGATTTCAGATGCTCCGTGCCAGGCGCGCCTGAACTGCGGCGACGCCGGCGCCAAGTTGAATGTTTGCGCCGATTTGCTTGAGTCCCATTTCGAGCGCGCTGACTGCGATGAGCGTATCGAACGGGCTCAAATGGCCCATGTGTCCGATGCGCACGAGCTTGCCCTTCATCTGATCCTGTCCGCCCTGCACCGACACGCCGAGGTTGTCGCGCAGGTACTTCACGAGTTTGCCGCCGTCGAGACCGTCGGGAATCAAAATGCCGGTGACGCCGGGAGCGGGGTTGTCGGGCGACAGAAGTTTCAGCCCGAGTGCGGCAGCAGCGTCGCGAGTCGCCTCGGCCATCAGCGCGTGACGCGCATAAACCTGCGGCAGACCCTCCGCGTGAATCAGTTCGAGTGATTTGTTGAGGCCGAAGATCAGCGACACGGCCGCGGTCCATGCTGTCGTGTGCTCGTCGCGCTGCGCCTTCAGCTCCTTGAGCAGATCGAAATAGAAGCGCGGCGTCTTATTCGTCTTCGCGACGTCGATGGCGCGAGCCGACAGCGCGACCATTCCGAGGCCCGGCGGCAGCATGAGCGCCTTCTGGCTGCCGGTGACGAACGCGTCGACGCCCCATTCGTCCATCTTCTGTTCGAAGACGCCGACGGACGTGATGCCATCGACGATCAGCATCGCGCCGCGCTTGCGAACGACCTCACCGATCGGGGCCACCGGATGCACAGCGCAAGTGGAAGTCTCGCTTGCCTGCACCAGCACGGCGCGCGACTCGGGATACGCCTTGAACGCATCCTCGATTTGCCCGGGGCGCGCGGCGCGTCCCCACTCGACGCGCACCTCGTGCCCGATCATGCCGAAGGCGGCGAGCAACTTGCCCCATCGCTCGCCGAACTTGCCGCCGTTGACGTAAATCGCGTGCTCGCCCGGCTGCAGCAGATTGATCACCGCCGCTTCCATCGCGCCGGTGCCGGTGGATGCGAGCAAAATAACTTCGCCCGAGGTGCCATAGAGCGGCTTCATCCGATCGCGCGCTTGATCGAGCGCAGCACTGAACTCTGGCGTGCGATGGTGAATGATCGGACGCGCCATCTCGAGTAAGACCTCGGGCGGCACCGGCGCCGGCCCGGGCGTGAACAAATATTTTTTCATTTGCGGCATTATCAACTATTCAAAGGGGCGCAGAGACTCGCGATACGTCAGAAACTAGACACTGAAAAAGAAAAACCAAAAAAAAGGCTGGTGCCCGCGCATGCGGATCGCCAGTCCCCGATTCGTCCCGGCTGTGCCGGGTCCCCGTCCTCACCACTTGGGATAACGGAGCCGATGGGCAGAGTCAAGGTGACCCAGTCGGGCAGTGCTCGCGATGGTTTCGAGCCCGCGTTGTAATGGCGTTGCGGCAATTGTTAAAGGTGATCACGTTCCGATGCCGATAGAATGCGAAATCCGTGATGGTTCCCTGGTCTGGATCAAAAATCCGGTCACCGGCGTGATTTCATACGTTGTTGATGTTCGCGGCAAGAGCTTCGCGTTCACGCTCGGCGGCCGCGAGGATACTGTTCCCGACGCATCGCATTTGAATCCTGAAACAATTCGCCACGCGACCGAGTCGTGTCCATTCTGTCCGGGCAACGAAAGCATGACGACGCCCGAACTCTTTCGGATGACGCGCGATGAAATCCCCGAATGGACCGGCGCGAAGACGCATCCTGAAGCGCCGTGGGTTGTGCGCGTGATCAATAATCTGTTCCCGCGAATTCCTGCGGAGCTGACCGGTAATCGCAACGAATCGTACATCGTCATCGAAGACCCGCGTCATTTTATCGAGGCGCCGCGATCGCAGTCTGATCTGATGTTCACCGGGGCGCTTGGGCGGCGGGCATTTCTTTCATCTCATGCAAGCCGATGCGCGCGTGATGCGCCTCGCGTTGGAGAATCCTCAAGTTTGCTCGGTGGTGATTCGCAAGAACCAGGGGCGCGAGTCGGGCGCCTCGCAGCCGCATCTGCATCAGCAGATCATCGGATCGCCGGAACCGTTTCCCGCCGTCCTCGCAGAGGCGCGCGCCGAGCGTGAGAATCCTCATTTGTGGCACGAGCTGGTCGCGCTGATGGATCGGCTCAAGCTGGTGATCGATCGCGGTGATTCTGTGGTCAGCTATGCGAGCCCGATCGGCTTGTTCCCGCGCAGTTATGACGTCGTGATGCCCAACTATCGCGGTCTTGTTTCAGAGCTGACGCCAGAGCAGATGCGGCAGTTTGCAAATGCGATCTATCGGGTACTGATGATCCTCGGGCCGTTGCCGCTCGACTATGAAATTCACCAAGGCGAGGGACTGCCGCTGCACGCGCATATCAACGCGCGATTGTATCCATATTCAAATGTCGCGGGGACGTTGAATCTGCCAAGCTCGCTGCTGCAGAGCGCGGCAGCGATCCGCAACGCACTGGGGAGGCATTCGGAGTGACGCGCACGAGGAACCGGTACCGGCTTCGCTAACGCGAAGCTGTCCGAGGTCCTTCCTCCCCTCGCGTCGCTCGGGTTGTCAGGATGACGGAGCTTCGCTACTGCGCCTTCCAGACTGGTTTGCGCTTTTCCAGGAAGGCGCGGACGCCTTCTTTGGCGTCGCTGCTTTCGCGAACGGAGCGAGCCATCTGGAGCATGTCGTCGTGCCATGCGTCGAAGGTCTCGCTCATGCATCGGCGGACGGTCGCTTTCATCGCGCGCAGAGAGAGCGGAGCGTTGGCTGCTATCTTCTCGGCGAGTGCGGTAGTCGCCTCGCCGAGCTTGGCGTCGGGCACCACGTCGTGAACGATATTCATGTGACGGCCGCGCTCGGCGTCGAGGAGATCGGCGGTGTAGAGAATCCACGCAGTGTTGGCCGATCCGCACACCTCGATCAACTTGCGTGTGAAGTCGTACGGCACCATCAGGCCGACGCGGCCGAGCGTCATCCCGAGCTTCGCGTTGTCCGACGCGATTCGAAGGTCGCAATGGAGAGCGAGTTCGAGTCCGCCAGCGAGCGCGGCGCCCTGCACAGCTGCTATGGTCGGGACCGGAAAGCGCTCCAGCCGTCCGAAGACGGATTCGAGCGAGGTCGGATTGTGAACGCCGCTAGTCTCGTCGACTTCCTTCAGATCGATGCCAGCGCAAAAGCTCGCGCCTTCACCGCGCAAAAGTAGCGCTCGAATTTCGCGATCGCCTTCGAACTTACGGAGCGCCTGGTCGAGCGCGTCGATCAATGGCTGATTCAGAGCATTGCGCTTCTCGGGACGGTTCAGGGTCAGAACCGCGTAGTTCGGCTGGCGTGTGACTTTGAGCACTTCCTCGGCCATATTGGTCGCTCCTCGCGGACGGTCAAAAGGATCTGATTTGGTACCGGCCCGAAGCATCGCATGGCCGGCAAGCGTCCATCAAGCGGCGCAGCGAATTGCGCCTAATCTCCTAAAAACAGGCGCGGTTGCTGTGCTTTTGGATCAAAACGTTTCACGTGAAACGTTTTTTAGTTCAGGAGAACTAAACGCGAAGAGCAGCTCAGCGCGACGATGCTGAGCATCTTGTCTTTTATGAAGATGAACTTCTTGGGCGGGTTGCCATCCAGGTGACGCTTCACTGACTCGCTGTTCAGGGCGAGGGCGCGCACTTCCGCCTCGGGGGTGCCGGCGGGGACTGTCAGGCGGTCGCGGACTTTGCCGTTTACCTGGATTACTACCGTTACCGTTTCGTCGACCACTAGTTTCGGATCGAATTTTGGCCAGGGCTCCAGGTGGATTGAAGTCGTGTGGCCGAGGGCGCGCCAGATTTCTTCGGTGACGTGCGGGGCCATCGGGGCTAGCAGCAGGATGAATGACTCTGCCGTGAAACGGCCCATCTCTTCGGGCTTCAGCTTTGCCAGGTAGTTCAGGTGATCCATCATCGCGGCGATTGCGGTGTTGAAGCGCAGGCGCTCGATGTGATCGGTGACTAACTGGATCGTTTTGTGCGCGCGCTTGAGGGTTTCTTCGGTGGGGGTTCCCTCGGGGCGTCCGGCCTCGGCGTAGCGGCGCATCATCGTCCATACGCGCTGGATGAATCTTAGCGTGCCTGCCACGCCGCCTTCGTTCCAGTTGGTCGCTTCGTCGAAGGGGCTCATGAACAGCTCCCAGAGCCGAAGCGCGTCGGCGCCGTACTTTTCGATCATCGCGTCTGGCGTGACGACGTTGCCCTTGCTCTTCGACATGCGCTGGCCGTCTGACGCCCACACCACGCCTTGATTGCGCAAGGCGGGGAAGGGTTCGTCGAAGCCGATCAGCTCCTCGTCGAACATGACCTTCGTCCACATCCGCGCGTACAGCAGATGCATCACGGCGTGCTCGGCGCCGCCGACATAGAGATCGACCGGTAGCCAGTAGTCGACCGCGCGGCGATCGAAGGGGCGGCGGTTTTCGTGCGGCGACGCGAAGCGCAGGAAGTACCATGACGAGCAGGCGAAGCCGTCGAGTGTGTCGGTCTCGCGCTCGGCCGGGCCGCCGCACTTGGGGCAGGTCGTGTTGACGAACTCCGGCACGCTAGCGAGCGGGGAGCGGCCGGTGCCCGGCGGCAGATAGTCCTTCATCGGAGGAAGCAGCACGGGCAGTTGGTCTTCAGGCACCGGGACGATGCCGTCGGTCTTGCAGTACACGATCGGAATCGGGCATCCCCAGTAGCGCTGACGCGAGATCAGCCAATCGCGCATTCGGTAATTGATTGTCGCGCGGCCGATTCTGTGTTGCTCTGCGTACTGGCATACGGCAGTGATTGCTTCCGCCGTCGTCTTGCCGTTGAGGAAGCCAGAGTTGATTGCGATGCCGTGATCAGAGAACGCGCGATCCTCTGGAGGAGCGCTACCGTCGGCGGGTGCGGTTACGCGCGGGATCTCGAGGCCGTACTTTTTCGCGAATTCGAAATCGCGCTGATCCTCGCCGGGCGCTGCCATGATAGCGCCGGTGCCGTAACCCATCAGGACGTAGTCGGCGATCCAAATCGGGATGTCTTTGTCGGTGAAGACGTTGTGCGCGTAGGCGCCGGTGAAGACGCCGGATTTTTCCTTCGCCGTGGACATCCGCTCGATTTCGGTCTGGCGACGCGCGTCGGCTGATGTAGGCTTCGACCTTCGCCCTCTGCTCCGGAGTCGTTATCTCGGTGACCAGTGGATGCTCGGGTGCTAGCACCATGAACGATACACCGAAGACGGTGTCGGGACGCGTGGTGAAAAAGCGGACCTGCTTACCGGTGTGGCCGGCGACCGGGAAGGCGAGTTCCGCGCCCTCGCTGCGACCGATCCAGTTGCGCTGCATCAGCTTGATCGGTTCCGGCCAGTCGATCCCATCGAGATCGGTGAGCAATCGATCCGCGTAGTCGGTGATCTTGATGTACCACTGCTCTAGATCTTTTTTGCTAACCGGATTGTCGGTATGCCGCCAGCAGCATCCGTTGATGACCTGCTCGTTGGCGAGCACGGTGCCGCACTTGTCGCACCACCATTGCGCGCCCGTCGCGCGGTAGGCGAGACCGCGCTTCAGGAGCATCAGGAAGAACCACTGGGTCCACTTGTAGTACTCGGGCAACGACGAATTGATCTCGCGCGACCAGTCGTAGGCGCATCCGGAGATAATCAGTTGGCGCTTGAAGTTGGCGGCGTAGCGCGGGACGGTTTCCGTGGGATGCGATCCTTTAAGGACCGCCTCATTCTCGGCGGGTAGCCCGAACGCGTCCCATCCCATCGGATGCAGCACGTTGAATCCCGCCATCCGCTTGTAGCGGCCGACGACGTCGCACGGAACGTAGTTGTGTAGATGGCCGACGCTCAGGCCGGCGCCAGACGGGTAAGGGAACATCTCGAGGATGTAGAATTTCGGGCGGCCGGGATCCTCGCGCGTGAGGTAGAGATTGGTGCGTTCCCATTCGGCCTGCCATGCGGGCTCGATTTTTTTAGGGTCGTAGCGTTCGTCCATGGAGATGATCTCAATCAAGCAAGTCTAGCGTGACGGAAGTGATACAGGAAAGATAATCACTTTATTTAATGTGAAACCCTCGCGGGTTTCACACTTCCGCGGCAGGGGTGAGCCCTGCACCCAGTATCAGGAAAGGATGCGGTGCTTCGCACCTGTTAGAACTCTTTCCGGTGGGCGGCGAAGTCGCGCGCTTCGAGGATGTAGAGGACGTGGGGGAGGTTGGCGTGGATGATGTCGCGATTGTAGGTGAAGCCGCAATTCTCCATCACGCCGCGCGATGCTTTGTTGTGCGGGAGGGTGAAGGCGACGATTCGATCCAGGGGCATCGTGTCGAAGGCATGCTGGAGGGCGGCCATCGCGATTTCGGTTGCGAATCCTTTTCTCCAATGATCGGAGCAGATTGCGTAGGCGAGTTCGATTACGTCGCGGCCTTCGACTTCGGCATGCTTGATTCCTCCGTAGCCGACGAAATCGCCACTCGCTTTATCGCAGAAGATCCACAGCCCGAAGCCATGCGACTTCCAATGATCGGCGGCGCGGTCGAGGAAGGCGCGGGTTTGATCTTCTTTGAAAGGTTTCCCCTCAACGGACAGTGTCGCCATCACGCGAGGATCGCTGTGCAGGCGACGAAGATCAGCGAAGTCGCCTGGGCCTGCCGGCGTTCCAATCAAGCGAGCGGTGTTGATCTCGTTCACACTGCGCGAGCGGTTACTTCTTGCGGACGATTGTCAGGCCGTCGGCGATGCCTAGCATCACGGCTTCGACTCGGGTGTCTTTCGCGATGAAGTCGTTCAGCTTGCGCAGCGCCTGCGTGTCGGCGTCCTGTTTTGCCTCGTCGATGATCGCGCCGTTCCACAGCACATTGTCGACAATGATCAATCCGTTGGTGCGAAGCCGTTTGAGAATTTCCTCGTAATAGATCGCGTAGCTCGTTTTGTCGGCGTCGATAAACGCGAAGTCGAAGGTATGCGACGCGGGCAGCGCCTTCAGCGTTTCAGCCGCCGGAGCGAGCTTGAGGGTGATCTTGCTTGCGACGCCGGCGCGCTCCCAGTAGCGACGCCCGATGCTGGTCCATTCCTGGTTGACGTCGCAGCACAGAAGTTTGCCGTCGGCGGGCAATGCGCGAGCGACGCAGAGTGCGCTGTAGCCGGTGAACGTGCCGACTTCGACCGCGGAGCGAGCGCCGATCGCGGCAGCGAGAATTCCCATCAAGGTGCCTTGCTCGGCGGCAATCTGCATCCCGCTTATCATCCCGAGCTTTGCTGTTTCAGCGGCGAGTTCGGCGCGGAGCGGATCGCCGTTGTGCCCGTGTGCGATCAGATACTCGTAGAGTTTTGGATTGAGGGTGATGAATTTCTGATGTTCTGCCATCTGGTTAAAATGGCAGGAAGCGCGGACTCAGAAAAGGAGTTAGTGAGGAGTCTGGAACGGGTGCGGATGACCGGCGACCTAACCCCTAACCCCTTCCCATAGTGGGAAGGGGAACCAGATTGTGTTTAATCAGCGGCCTCCCAGGTAGGCGAAGTCGCCGTGCTGGTTTACTGACAGGGTGCCGGTGAAGATCGAGTGATGCTTCTGCGCGCCCATCGCGATTCGGTAGATCAGTTCGGATTCGCCGACTTCGAAAAACGCGTCGTTGGGCGACAATACGTAGAGCTTCTCGCGATCATCGGTGTCAGTAGCGCCGACGAACATCGCGCCAGACGCCGTCAGCACCGGATCGCCTAGAGATTCGAGTTCGGTGCCGAACGGAGTCAGCTGCCCGCGTTCGATCCGCAAATCGAGTCGTTGTCGCGTCAGCCGAAAGATCGCGGGGATGCGCGCGCATCCGGCCAGCACCGCAGTAGTTCCATCAGCCATCAGGCCCGGACGTCCCGCCGACAGAAATGTCACCGGACCGACGCTCGTGAGCGTGCCGGTCGGCAGTATCCTTGCCATCGAACCGTTGCTGTACAGGAAAAGCGCACCGCCGCTCGGAGTCTTGGCGGTGAACGCGACCATGATGCCGAGCGAAGAGGGCAGCGCGGCAGGCAATCCGAACGGGCGCTGGTAGAGCGTGTGATTCGGACCGTATTCACCTTCGACGGCGAGCTCGGTAACGCGTCCGCTCATGGAGGCAAGCAGGAGGGCCTGACGATGTCCCGGAGGCTTGGCGTTGTCACTGAGAAATCCGTTGAAGACGACCTGGCCGCCTTCGCCCATTTGCGCGCTACCGAAGCTCAGCACCGCGATCTCATGGCCTTCGACGGTTTTGTCGCCAGCCTTCGCCATGCAGGCGAGTTTGCCGTGCGAATAAAAGAAGAGCGCATCGCGGCCATGCGGGACTGTTGAAATGAACGAGATATTTTCATCCATATCCGCGACCGGATACGGGTCGCCCTTGAACGCGGGTACGCAGTCGCCCTCGATCGCCTTCGGATTGAGGGCGGCGATTATGCGATGGCTCGGGATGGCATCGGCATTGCCGATGAAAATATTCCACCGCGCCTTGATGTTGGGATCCTTGGGCTGCGTCTCGGCGCCGAAGATCACTCGTCCATCGGGCATCATCGATGGCACGCCGACTTCGGTTACGATCCCGCCACCAGGCGCGCGCATTCCAACTTCGGTGATCAGCATCGGCACGCCGTTGCTGTCGCTGGCATAGACTGCCTGCGTATTATCCATCTGCAAGTTGGCGCCGTCGCCGTTCAGACTCAGCGAAACCGCATTTGCAGTCAGCGGGGTGAGGAGCAAAATCGCGAGCGCAGATGACAACGCCCTGAAATTAAACATGTTTCCCCCAGCCATAAATCAGTTACTCGAATCTGAGGTCCCCAAAGATCTTATAGTCGTTTGAGCTCACGTGACGCAACGCAAAGAAAGAGCCATCTGGGTAGGGTGCTGAGGCTTACCAGAACGCGAATCAGTCGAGCATCGCATGCATTCGCTCACGAGGGATTCGGGGAGTTTCATCCCTCGCGACGGGTTGTATTATATCACCGACGGCGAAACCGGGGTCATGAAAAATATAAAGCGACAGTTTAAGTTCTGAGAGATGCGCAATGAATGAAATTCAGGTCTCGTTTCGGTCCGGTGATTTGAACCTCGAGGGGTTGCTCGCCAATCCGGGCGAAGGCGCGCCTGCGGCTGTCGTATGCCACCCGCATCCGCTCTATGGCGGCTCGATGTACAACAACGTCGTCGAGGCGATCCTTGCGGCGATGTGGCAAGCCGGATATGCGACGTTGCGCTTCAACTTTCGCGGCGTCGGTGCCAGCGAGGGCGAGCATGAGGGCGGTCCGGGCGAAGTCGATGATGCGGTCGCGGCGATGACGTTCCTGCTGGCGCAGCCGGGTGTGCGCAAAGAGAACGCGGCGATGACCGGGTACTCGTTCGGTGCGATGGTCGCGCTCAGCGCCGGATACGAACGTGCGGAGATTGCGCGAATTGTCGCGGTTGCGCTGCCGCTCGCAATGGCCGATGCGCGCATTCCGGATGGCGCGTCCAAACCGGTGCTGCTGGTTTCAGGCGATCGCGATTCGTATTCGCCCGTCGCGGGGCTGCAGGCGCTCAAGTCGAAAATCGGCGACTCCGCGCGACTCGAGATCGTCGCCGGTGCCGATCATTTCTTCGGCGGTCGCGAAGCGGAACTGTCGCGCGCGATCGTCGCCGCGCTGAACGCCTGACTGCCATCAGTACTGGCCGGGGCGCTTCGAACCGCCTGTGAGATGGCGTAGAAGGGGTCCTCGGGATTTGCCTTCGCGATCGAAATTATCTGCGCGATGGTCGCGCGCATGTCGCCGTGATTAATCCGATTGAGCGCTGCGAAGTTGTCCAGCTGATGAAAGTAGATCAGGTAATTCACCAGCACGGCGTTGTTCAGCGGCTGCTTGTCGAGGTCGAAGCGCTCGAGGCCCGATAGGCTCGGCGCCAGCGCAGCGTAGTCGGCCTTGATCGCCGCGAAGGCCGCCTCGCGACGCTTGTCGAGTTCGTCTTTCGGAAGGTCCGCCATATAGATGTCGAGCAGGCGCGCCTGCTCCTGGAGCAGAAAGCGCGCGAACTTCATGTCGCTGTCCAGGATGTCGCGTGCCGCAATCGTGGACGGTGCAGACTCACCGTCCGTCGCTGCAAAAAATGCGACCGCGCCCGCGCTGCCGACATAATTGGCCGCCGACTCGTCGAACATCGCGTCGCTCGCGAGGTAGTACGTGCGATGGAACAGCTCGTGTATCAGAACGCCCGCCAACTCGACGCGGTCGAGCTTGAGCAGATTCGTGAGAAGAGGGTCGTCGAAGAATCCAAGGCTCGAGAAGGCAATCGAAGGCCGCACCATGGTGTCCAGCCCTTGTGCTTCGAGTGACGCCGCTTCAGCCAGGGCGTCGCTTTTGTCGAAATAACCCCGATACGGTACGCGGCCGACAATCGGAAACCACCAGGTGTACGGTGTCAGCGAATCGCGCGGAGCAGCCATCACGACGTAGACGATTGCATTTTGATCAACGGGCGCGATGCTGCTGTAGGCACCGCCGACATTCTCGCCGAGTTTTTCGTCGGCGAACTTGCGTACTGCGAGGACAGTCTCCAGCTTGGTGCGAACGTCGGGCGAAAGATCTTTGCGCGCCAGCACGTCATCGATGGGCTTGCGGTTCCACAGAATTCGGCCTTCGACGTACGCGGCGCGCGCGAAGTAGCATCCGCTCAGCAGAACCGGCGCGAGGATTAGCGCGACGATGCGGAGCAGATATGCAGTCTTAAAACGCGCGCGTACCGGCCGCCTTCTCATGTCTGATACTTTCGGTGAGGCGGCGTCAGCCCGCAACGAGGCGGTCGCTGTTAGCCATCGCGGCGTACTGCAACTCGAATAGCCGGTAGTAGAGTCCGCGCTGCGCGAGGAGCTCGTCATGCGTCCCGCTTTCGCGCAGCATGCCGCCGCCCAGCACCATGATCCGATCGGCGCGCTCGATAGTGGATAGCCGATGCGCGATTACAACGGCAGTGCGGTCGGCCAGCAACTCGTTGAGCGCGAGCTGAATCAGGCGCTCGGTCTCGCTGTCGACGCTCGAGGTCGCTTCATCCATCACGAGGATTCGCGGGTTGTAAGCGAGAGCGCGCGCGAACGACAGCAGTTGCCGCTGACCGGCGGACAGGTTCGCGCCGCGTTCACGAATTTCTTCCGCGAGTCCGTCGGGCAGCCGCTCGACGAAGCGCAAGGCCTGCGCGCGCCGGAGCGCATCGCGCACTTGCGATTCGCTTAAATCGAGCCCAAGCCGGATATTCTCCATCACGTCGCCGGCGAACAGGAATACGTCCTGCTGCACCAGCCCGATCGTGCGCCGCAGCGCGCGCAGCTCCCACTCGCGCACGTCGATTCCGTCAACCAGGATTCGCCCGCTCTGCACGTCATAGAAGCGGTTCAGCAACTTGATGATGGTAGTTTTTCCGGAACCCGTCGGGCCGACGATCGCGACTTTCTGTCCGGGCTCGACGGTGAAGCTCAGGTCTTTCAGGATCGGTTCGTCGGGACGGTATTCGAAGCTGACGTGATCGAACACGATCGCGCCGCGCGAGACCTTCGGCAGCTTCGGCGTCGCCGGAGTCGACACGATGTGCGGTTCTTCCATCAACTGCTCGATTCGTTCCGCCGACGCCAGCGCGGATTGCATCGCCGTGTACTTGTTCGAGATCTCCCGCAGCGGCATGAAGAACAACTGCGCGTACTGCATGAAACCGACGAGCGCGCCGATCGTAATCGCGCGATGCAGCACCTCGCCGCCGCCGGCCCACAGGATCAGTGCGATCGTGATCGACGCTACCGTGTCGACCGCCGCAAAAAGCCCCGTTTCGTAGATGTTCGCCATCATCTGCGAATCGCGGCTGCGCAGGTTCAGGACGTCGAACTCGTCGTGGCTGATGCGCTCGCGCGTGAAGAGCTGAATCACAATCATGCCTGCCAGCGATTCCGACAGGTACGCGTTCACGGCAGCCAGCCGCTCGCGAATCTGCCGATACACGATTCGCGCCCGCACCCGAAAAATATTAATGAACAACAGCAGCGGCGGAATCGCGATCAGCGCCCACAGCGCAAGATGCGGGCTCTTGTACCACATGATGATCACGATCGCCGTCATCGTCATCAAATCCCCGAAGACGGTCAGCGACCCCGAGGCTAACGCTTCGTTGATAGCGTCGATGTCGGTCGTCATGCGGCTGACCAGCCTGCCCACCGGAGTGCGATCGAAGAACGACATCGGCAGCCGCTCGACGTGGTTGAACACCGCCAGCCGCAAATCCGAGAGCGAGTACTGCGCAACCATCACCGTCAGGTAGAACTGCGCGTAGAACGTCGCGAATTCGCCGGCGACCAGCAGGATATAAATCGGAGCCATCGTCATCAGGCTCGCGCCGCCAGTCGCACGGAAAATAGCCGCCAGCCACGCCGGCGGAGCGACCTTATTATGAGCGAGAAACAGATCGATGATGAGCTGAATGATGTACGGCTGCGCGAGCGCAAAAGCCGAGTTCAGCGGCATCAGGATTACCGACAGGAAGAACAGCCGCCGGTACGGGCGCACGTAGGTCCATACGAACTTCAGCAGCGCATAGTCGCGCGCGCGTCCGAGCTGTTTTTCTTCGCCCTGCTGCATCGCCTAATACCGCGCGAGTTCCTCTTCCATCAGTTGGCGATGGAACAACTCGGCGTAGATTCCATGATGGGCCATCAGCTGCGCATGAGTTCCGCGCTCGGCGATTTGCCCATCTTCAAGCACCACGATCTCGTCGGCGTCGCGCACCGTGGACGCGCGATGCGACACCACTATCGTCGTCCGCCCGCTCATCGAGGCTTCCAGACCGTCGAGCACCGACTTCTCGGTTTCGGTATCGACACTCGACAGCGCGTCGTCGAGCACGACGACCCCGGGCCGGTACGTCAGGAGTCGCGCGATCGTTGCGCGCTGTTTCTGTCCGCCCGAGAGCGACATGCCGCGCTCGCCGACTACGGTGTCGAGGCCGTGCGGCAATACCGCGATATCCGCTTCGAGACCCGCGACGCGCGCCGCATTTTCGATTTCAGCCACGGGAGCATCCGGCCGTCCGAACGCGATGTTGCGCGCGAGCGTGTCGGAGAAGAGGATCGGCTCTTGTGGCACCACACCAAGTGTCTTGCGCAGCGAATGCAGCGGAATATCGCGAATATCCTTGCCGTCGAGCAGCACGCGTCCGTCGGTCGGCTCGATAAGGCGAGTCAGCAGCTTCACCATCGTGGATTTTCCCGATCCCGTGCGCCCCACAATCGCCAGCTTGCCGCCTGCAGGCACACGCACCGTCACGTCCTTGAGCGCGTAGTTGTAATGCCCGTTGACCGGCGCGCCGTTGGATTCCGCGACAGCGCCCGCGACGTTGTCGCGCAAGAAATAGCTGAACGACACGTGATCGAATTCGACCGCGCCCTTCACGTCGAGCCGGACGCCGCCGTCTTCGAGTTCGCCGGCCTGCGGCGGTGCGGCGAAAATTTCGTTAAGACGTTTCATCGCAGCCTTCGCGCGCTGATAGACGGAGATCATCCAGCCCATCGACGTCACCGGCCACGCCAGCCGACCCAGGTATCCCATGAACGCGACCAGGTCGCCGATTTGCAAAATTCCACGCGTCACCAGCGAGCCGCCGTACACCAACACCACCATCACCGCGACAGTCGAGGTGCCACGAATCATCGGAAACATCGCGCCGCGCAGCCGCGCCAGCGCCAGGCCGAGGTCGTTGTACTCGTCGTTGGATTTGCGGAACAGGGCAGACTCGTGATCCTCGAGTGCGTACGCCTTGACGACGTGAATCCCGGCCAGGCTTTCCTGCACCTTGCCCTCGATTCCGCCGAGTCCCTCCTGCACGCGCAGGTTGCGCACCATCAGCGAGCGCGACAGCCGCTTGATTCCGAACAGAAGCAGAACGTACGGAAAGAGCACCGCAAGCGTCAGTCTGAAGCTGACGTGCAGCATGAAGATGAGTGCGAAAGTGAGAGTCGCCGGCGCGTCGGCAAAAGTCACCACGCCCATCCCGACCATCATGCGGACGGCGGTCAAATCGTTGACCAGCCGCGACATCAAGTCGCCGACCTTGTGCTTGTCGTAGAAGTCGGCGCCGAGATGGGTCAGGTGGACGAACAGGTCATTGCGCAGATCGTACTCGATATCGCGACCCGTGTTGAAAATCGTGAAGCGCGAAAGCCATCTCGCGATGCCGCCGAGCAGCGCAGCCCCGCACAGCATCAAGACTATTCGATTCAACGACTCTTGCGCGGGGAGCCCAAGCTTCGCCAGCGGGGTAAAGGTCTGCGCGTGATGCGCCTGTACGGCGCTGATTGCGGCGCCGCTCAGATACGCGACCGTCATCCCGCACGCCGACGCGACCAGCGTGCACAGCATTCCGAGTCCGTACCAGGTCCAATACCGGCGTACGTAGAAGAACAGACGTTTCATGGGCAGTCGCTAAATTATCAGGTCTGTGGCGCGATAGAAGTGGTCGGGCGCCACTGTTTTCAACCGCGCAAACGCGGCGCCTAAATTCCGGTGCGCGATTTCAACCGGCGCTCGTAAAGCTTCGCGTATTTCAGGAACACGTAGAAGGCGGCCGTCATGGCGGCGTACAGTCCGCGTCCGCCGTCGCGGAAGCCTCCGCGGATAATGTAGAAGTTGAAAAATCGCCACGCCGGATTCGCGATCATCTTGAAGGGAGTGAAGGCGTTCGGCTCCTGCTCCATCGCGGCGCGCGAGCTGAATCGGTTAATCGTCGCGACGTGATCGGCGATATCGCGATAGCTGAAATGCAGAATCGGCTTGTCGAGCCGCTCGACCCGACCCTCGACTACAACCTTGTCATGCGGATCGCGGCCGCCGATATGCCCGCGCTCACGACGGAACAGGCGCACCGGAGTGTCGGGATAAATCGCGTGAGAGTAGTAATGCCCGAGGTGGTACAGGATGCGCCGAATCCGGTAGCCGTCAGCGGCCGCGGGCGACGACACCGCGCGCAGGATTTCCTCGCCGAGGTCGTGCGTCGCCTGCTCGTCGGCGTCCATCAGCAGTACCCAGTCGCCGGTCGCGCGATCGAGCGCAATCTGCTTCTGCTTCACGTAGTTGGTGAATTCGTGGGGCACGACGACGGCGCCAAGGCCGCGCGCGATCTCAACTGTCTTGTCGGTCGAGAACGAATCGATGATGATTTTCTCATCGCAGAACCACGCGCTCTTGAGGCACTGTCCGATCAGCGCCTCTTCGTCGCGAGTAATCGTGATCAGCGAAATCTTTGGGCGATCTGACATCCCGTAAAAACTACGAGGCGTGCTGCGCTTCGGAACGGTCCAGTCCTTCGATCACTTTCGACGCAATCGACTTGAAGGCCGCGCTCACCGGATGCGCCGGGTTGGACGCGACGATCGGACTCGCGTTGTCACCGCCCTCGCGTAGCTCGCGGACCAGCGGGAGCTCGCCCAGGAACGGCACCTTGAGCGAGTCGGCCAGCCGCGCGCCGCCGCCATGCGCGAAAATCTCGTGGCGATGGTTACACTTGCGGCACAGGTAATAGCTCATGTTCTCGACCACGCCGAGCACCGGCACGTGCACTTCGTCGAACATCGCAACCCCGCGCTTGACGTCGAGCAGCGCAATTTCCTGCGGCGTCGTCACGATCACGCCGCCGTCGAGCGCCACTCGCTGCGTAATAGTCAGTTGCGCGTCTCCCGTGCCGGGCGGCAGGTCGAGCACCAGGCAATCCAGCTCGCCCCATTCGACGTTAAACAGAAATTCCGTCTCGAGCTTGGTGACCATCGGCCCGCGCCAGATGACCGCGGTCTCGTCGTTGATGAACAGCGCCATCGAGATGTAACGGATCCCATAGCGCTCGAGTGGGATGATGCGCCGCTCGGGCGTAAGCGTCACCGCCTTCTCGACCCCGACCATCATCGCGACGCTCGGCCCGTACACGTCGGCGTCCATCAGGCCGACCCGCCAACCGAGCGCATGCATCGCGAGCGCGAGATTCACCGCGACCGTCGATTTGCCGACTCCGCCCTTGCCGCTGGCAACCGCGACGATGTGCTTGACGCCCGCGATATTGCGCGGCTGCGCCATACCAGCCGCCGCCTTCGGCGCGGCCGCCGCAGGCTGCTCGATCTGGACGTTGACGGCAGGGACACCCGGCATCGCCGCAACCGCCGCCTTCACGTCGGCCACAATTTTCTCGACGACTTCAGGTTTCGCCGACGCCATCGTCAGCGAAACAGTCACGCCCGCATATGCGACTTCGATATCCTTGATGATCCCGAACGACACGATGTCGCGGGTGAAGCCGGGGTATTTTACTTTCTTGAGTTCGGCGAGAATTTCATTGGGGCTCGGCATTGTGCGGATCGGACCTGTCGGCGGTTTCGATTGGGATGAAGCTGCGCTACCAAAGCGCAACGCTGATGTTATCATTCCTCATCCGCGGGAAAAACGAGGGATGAACGCGTCGGCTCAGCCGAAAATTCCACTTGCTGACGGCAGCTTCTCTGTATGGCCGAGCGCCGGCGGGCTCCACGGGACGTATACGCCATCCTGCCAGCGCATCCAGCGTAGAGAAGGATCTTCGAGCGGCACTGGGAATTCGTACAGCACCTGCTCTGGGTCTCCATGCGCATCGAGGGACTCGACCACGATCGAGAGACCCGGCAGTTCGAAGTGCTGTCCCGGCGAAAAGCGATCATTTTGACTGCGCACAAAACGACTGAATGCGGTTGGAAAGAATCCACCGAGAAAACGTACTCGCAGCGACCGAGGGCCGATGCGCGTGACCTCCAGCGTACCTCCCGAAGAGAGCGCGCGCAGATGCCGCGGCATCGGCAGGTTCTCCAGGTGTTTCACGGCCCAAATCGCGGTGACGAGGTAGATGTGGTCGGGTGGGTTAATCAGCACGAGATCCTGGGATTCGATTCGCGGATCACTTGGAACACTTGCCATCGCACGGTCCATCCTGGAGCTGACGTTTGCCTGGTAATCGATCCGGGCAATCCCGAGGAACGGAGCGGCGATCAAGTGAATTAGAAGGAGTATTAGAGTTGCCACCCACGCAAATCCCTTCCAGACGCGGGATACCGGCGGAACGGAAGAGGGTGCGAAAACGAATTGCGTCAGTTGAGCGAGAAGTGCCATCGAGCCCAAGCCGACGAAACCCAACAGGCGATTCTCCGGACCAACGGCGCCAATCGGTATCAACGAAAGCAGCGCACCAAGGCCCCAGAACCGCGCCACCCGGTCGCGTACGACCAACGGGATAAAAAGAACCGCCACGATCGCAGCGACCACGAAGCTGAAGACGCTCATATGGAAGAACGCCGAAGTGCCGGGCGCGTTGGCCATACTCATCTCGGCAGGGAGCGGCGACCACTGTCCCATCAGCAGGAATGCAGCTCGCTGGCAAAATAAACCGGCGAAGCCAAGCGGATCGTGAAGCGGGTCCAGGTAAAAGCCCGAGCCCTGCGAACCGAAATTGCCCAGCTTGTAGATCAATACCCACGCGCCTAGCACTACGCCATGAGGCAGGAGCCGCATGAGCCTCGCTCGAATTCCGTCGCGGTCGACAGTCAGCGCATAGGAAAACAGGTACGCCACAGTAGCCAGGCCCATCTCGCCCGCGGAAAGCGCCAGCGCCAGCATCAACACGCTCACCCATCGAGTCGTAGCGTGCCCACGGTTTCGCCAGCGAACGAATGCCAGCACGCTCAGGAACCCGAAGCAGCAGGCAATCAAGGCGTTGCGGTTGGCCAGGTATGCCGCCGGCACAGCATGCGCGCCGTCCAGCGCGTACATGAGAGCCGCCAGCCCTGCCACCCAGGTGGCACCCAGCACCTCACGATAAAGTAGCGCAGCCGCGAGGACCGCCGCCGACAGCCAGAGCAGACTGTGCAGGTGCATCAGGGCGGGATGGTTCGGCCAGAGGCGATAATCGAGCATCATGGTAAGCGTGCTCGCGTAGCGCAGAAACGCCTGATGCAGGTCCAGCGAACCCCACCACGGCAGCGTGCCGGAATCCATCTGCTTCAGGTTGTGCGCGCGATCGATGTACTGGATGAAGGTATTGATCGGTTTGGAATCGCCGTAGCCGAGGAGGGTGACGCGCTGAAAATAATCGTCGAGCTGCCAGCCTCCCGAAAGCGTCGATACCATCACCAGCGCCGCGAGGACGGCGACCACGATCGGAAACCGGCGGTGCGTCAGGATCGCCTCGATCGCGGAGCCCGCGCGCCGTAGCCACGTTGCTTGCTTCATCATAATTATTAAGTGTACTAAATAAATATGGTGAACTAAGTCAATGCAGCGGGTTCGCTGCACATCGCAAGACGGTAGGGAATGAGAGGAGGCGGCCAGACGTTTCCTTCGCCATTCTCGGGGTGTATGTGATCCGAACGATGGGCCTGCGCGAAGAGAAGAAGGCAGAGCAACGCCGCGCGATTCTGAATACGGCGGCCGCGCTGTTTCGAAAACGAGGTTACGAAGAGACCCGCGTCCGCGACATAGTCGAGCGACTGCGCATCAGCGAGGTCACGTTCTTCAACTACTTTCCCACCAAGGATGCCCTGATAATGGCCTTCGCGGTGGAGATGCTCGAGTACTCAATCGCGTCCGTGAAACGCGAACTCGAACGTCATGATTGCAGCGTGCCCGACCGTATTCGCAGCCTGATGCGCCAATGGGCGAAGTCGTGGGACGAAGACCCTGAGTTTCATGCGCTCGTTGCCAGGCAATCGAGGATGATGACCGACGTGAAGGGCGTTCTGGCCGAGAGATCTCATCAACTCTACAAACAATACGAACGACTCTTCGCCGAGGGCCAAAAGCGAGGCGAGATTCGCGCAGATCATAAGCCGTTGCATCTCGCGGAAATGATGGAAGGGATGCTCATACTTATTGCCGGCAACTGGGTTAGCGGATGGTGGGAGAACAGATCCGATCCTCTTGAAGAGCGTTTCATGAACGCCGTAACTGTCTTTCTGGAAGGATGCAGTACGGCGAAGTCGGCCAGGTCGCGAGCATTTCGCGCGCAGCGTCGTTTGAAGACCACGCCGGCAAAAAAAGTCCGTCGAGTATGATTCCGAGATGACCTTCGCCGCGGCTACCAAAGCGCGATGCTCATGTTATCATTCCCAAACCGTCGCAAAACGACGGGCTCGAACGCATCGGGAATTCTGAGAAAATGAGCAAAGCAGGCGTCGTCGTACCCCGAATCCGCTTGAGCGCCAGTGCCGGCGAAGTTGCGACGCTCGCGGCGCGCGATCTGTCGAGCGGCCTTGCGGCGATGCTAGGAAGCGAAGTCGGATCGTCCTCCGACGCGTCGATTGCGCCAACTGAAATCAGAATCGACCTGGGCAACTCGGCGGCGGCTGCCGCATCACCGATAGCGCTCGACGGCGACAGCTTCGACGTGTCACGCGCCGCTGAATCGATCGTGATTCGTGCTGGGACCGAGCGCGGACTGATCCACGCAGCATCGAATCTGCTCGAAAAACTCGGCGCGAAGTTCCCGCCGGGCGTTGCACCATTGTATCCGCACATCGAGAGCACCCGCCTCGCCGCGCTCGAGCCGTGGCGCGTCACGCCCGCGTTCAAGCGCCGTGCCTTTATCTCCGACATCATGACCTGGGACTACACCATCCCCGACCGCCTCGAATTGCATCTTCGCCACGACCGTGAGTTCATTCCGTGGATGGCGCGCCGAGGCATCAATACGTTCTCCTACATCCGCCATGCGCACGACACGCGCCTCAAGATCGACGAAGTTGCGCCGCTCCTGAACGAGCACGGAATCGGCGTCGAGTACGGTGGCCACGTTCTGCAACTGCTGCTGCCGCGCGACCTTTTCGCCGATCATCCCGAGTACTTCCCGGCCGGCGACGACGGCGTTCGCGCTGCGCGGGGCAATCTCTGCGTTTCCAATCCCGACGCTGTCGCTCTCGTCCGCGCCGGCGCGCTCGCCTACGTTCGCGAGCATCCTGAAAATGAGTTGCTGCACATCTGGGGCGCCGATGTGCGGCGCGGCGCGTGGTGCCGATGCGGTCAGTGCCATGAGCTCCCGCCGCAGATTCAGTACATGAAAATCGTCAACGCGATCGCGGCGGAGCTCGCCGCCGATTCAAAATCGCCGCCAATCGCCTACCTCGCGTATCACGACACCATCGAGCCCGATCCCGGCCTGAAGCCTCGTGACAACGTGTGGTTCGAATGGGCGCCGCGCGAGCGATGCTACAGTCACGCGATCGACGACCCGGCGTGCGAGATCAATCCGCGCTACCTCGAGTCGCTGAAGCGTTACATCGACATTTTCGACGGTCGCGGCCACATCTTCGAATACTACGCCGACGCGATCCTGTTCGGCGGCCTGGGCTTCGCGACGCCGGCCGTTGTCGCAAGTGATCTGCGCGCCTATCTGCGGTTGGGACTGACGAGCATTTCGTGCCTGACGTTCGGCGCTTACAGCGTGATGGCATATCCAGTGAACCTCGAGGCGTTCGTCCGCGGCTCTGTGAATCCATCCTTCGAGCCCGGCGCGACGTTGGTTGAGACGGCCTCGGGTCGGCATCCGCGATTTGCCTCCGAGATGACCGCGGCATACCGCGCTGTCGAGCGTGCCTCGAAGCTGTGCCTCGATTATGCGGACGTGATGAGCCCGCTGATGCCGTCCGACAAAGCTGCGCGCAAGCGGGGCGAGCTTCAGGAGGCGGCGCTGACGTTCAACGAGGCGATCGCGGCGGCCGATCAGATCGTATCGAGCGCCGACACTCGCCTCGCGGATGCCGAAAAAGAACTCTGGCGCTACAGTAGCGACGTGCTTGCGGGATTGTCCGACTACCTGGGCGCCCTGCAGCAAACAGGGGTCCATCGTCAGATTTGGGGAGCAGCGGCGATAACGCGAGTCACTGACGCCATCGCGCACATTCGCTCGATCGATCCCGAAATCAAAGGTACCTGGGGCGCATACGACCTCGAATGGATCCGCGAGATGTGGATTCGCGGACTTCAGCGCGGAATCGAAGGAGACGGGAAACCGGCGGAGGAACTGTTCTGATGGACGCAGACAACGGATTCGTACTTTCGCCGGAACTGCGCGCCCTTCGCGACCAGGTCGGGAAAATTATCCGCGAGGAAATTATTCCGATCGAAGCACGATGCGATCCCGACGCGGCCGAAATCCCCGAGGACGACTACTGGCGAATCGCGCGCAAGAATCAGGCGGCCGGCCTGTGGTGCATGGGTGCGCCGCGTGAGTACGGCGGCGGGGGCCTCGGCACGTTCGACATGTGCGTGCTGACCGAGGAAATGGCGCAGCATCGCATGGGACTCTACAACCCGGGATGCGGCGTCTTCGGGCGCACGCCGCCGCCGGTGATTTACGCGGGCACCGAGGAGCAGAAGCGCACCTACGCCGGCGGCACGATCAAGAATGCGTGGCATACGTTCTTTGCAATCACGGAACCGTCGGGGGGTTCCGATCCTGCCGGCGCGATCCAGTGCAAGGCGGTTCGCCAGGGCGATACCTACGTCCTCAACGGCACGAAGATTTTTATCTCGCATGCGCATGAGGCGGAGTGGGGCGTCGTATTCACTCGCACCGACGCGAAGGCCGGCCGCAAGGGAATCACCTGCTTCATAATCAAGAAAGGCACGCCGGGATTCACGCCGCGGCCGATTCGCACGCTGCGCACGTCTGCGCTGCCCAACGAAGTCCAGTTCGAGGATTGCGTCGTGCCGATTGAGCAGCGTCTCGGTCCCGAAGGCGAAGGCCTGAACCTGTGCCTCGATCTTCTGACACGCCTGCGCTTTCCGTACTCGGCGTGCAACGTCGGCGTGGGAGTGGCTGCTCTCAGGATGGCTATTGATCACGCCAAGCAGCGCAGCACGTTCGGCGAGCTGCTCTCGAAGCGGCAGGCTATCCAGTGGATGCTCGCGGATTCGGAGGTCGAGCTGCGCGCGGCGCGATGGCTGACGTGGGAGGGCGCGTGGAAGGCCGACCGCGGCGAGGACTTCCGCACCGAGGCGTCGATTGCGAAGCTCTATTCGAGCGAGGTGCTGGGGCGCGTGATCGATCGCGCAGTGCAGATTCATGGCGGCTACGGCGTCAGCAAGGAGTTTCCGATCGAGCGATGGTATCGCGAGGCGCGCATCCGCCGAATCGGCGAAGGTCCCAGCGAGGTGCATCGGATGGTGATCGCGCGCTCGCTTTTGCGATGAAGATGGAACAGCGAGAGGCGCGATGAGTCTGCCGCTTGACGGAATCCGCGTGATCGATCTCGGACAGGTCTACGCGGCGCCGTACTGCACCCTGCAACTGGCGGCGATGGGCGCCGACATCATCAAGATCGAGCCGCCCGTGACCGGCGAAGTGCTGCGTCGTCCCGAGTTGCCGCCCGGCGGCGCTGGCTACTCGTTCCTGATGCTCAACGCGAACAAGCGCTCGGTGACGATCAATCTGAAACATCGTCGCGGACAGGAAATCTTGCTCAAGCTGCTCGAAGACGCCGACGTGCTGGTCGAAAACTACCTCGACGGCGTCATGGAGTCATTCGGGCTCGCCTACGATCAAATCGCCGAGAGGTTTCCGCGGCTGATTTACGCGTCGGGCAAGGGCTACGGCTCCGACAGCCGCTACGCGAAGCTCGGCTCGATGGACAACACGATCCAGGCGTCGTCGGGGTTCATCAGTATCACCGGATTTCCGGACCATCCGGTGAAAACCTCGGCCACGTTTATCGACATGGGCACCGGCAGCCACATGGTGAGCGGGATTCTGGCCGCGCTGATCCATCGCGGGAAAACGGGCAGAGGGCAGCATGTCGAAGTCGCGATGCTCGACGTGGCGATTCCAGCATTGACGAGCGCCGTCGCTCCTGCCCTGCAGGGGATGAAGTTCAAGCGGCTGGGAAATCGTCATTGGGGCGCTTGCCCGACCAACATCTATCCCGCGCGCGACGGCGAGATCCTGATCTTCTGCCTGACGGAAGCACATTGGCGTACGCTGGCGAAATTGATGGGCCACGACGAGCTGATCGACGATCCGCGCTGTAAAAATCACGGCGCGCGCCTGAGGATCGCCGACGAACTCGACGCGATGGTTTCCGAGTGGACGAGCGCGCAGCCGCGCGACGCGATGATCGAAGGACTGATCGAGGCAGGAATCCCATGCGCGCCGGTGCGCACGGTCGACGAAGTAATCGCCGATCCTGAAATCGCACAACGCCGGATGCTGATCGACAGCGATTATCCAACCCGCGGCAAAATCCGCGTCGCCGGCACTCCTATTAAGATGTCCGCGGCCCCCGAAGGCAACCGGCCAATGAGACGCCCTCCCGAGCTAGGCGAGCACACCGCCGAAGTACTCGCGTCGATCGGAATCGGCACCGATGAGCTCGAAAGCCTGAAGCGCGCCGGAGTTGTCTGAGCGCGAATGGAGGGTTACATCCGCAAGTTGGTAGGGACCGCGTTCGTACTCGTGTCGATTGCGACTTCGTGTGATGTCGCGAGATGCGTTAGCGCGGAGATATCGGCGCCCGACCCTGCGCTTACGAGCCGCGTCTCATCGGCGACGGACGACTTCGGCTTTCGGCTGCTGAAGGCCCTGGCCAAAGACCAGACGCAAAATACAATCATTTCCCCTCTAGGCGTCTCGACAGTGTTCGCGATGGCCTACAACGGCGCGTCCGGCTCCACGAAAAAAGAGATGGCCAGGACGCTCGGGCTCGGATCGCTTAGCGATGACGATATTAACCGCGCCAATCACCATCTGATGCAGACCCTCGCGACGGCGGATCCCGCGGTGCAGACTGAGATCGCCAACGCGCTGTGGGTACAGAAAGACTTTCCGATCAACCCGGATTTTCGTACGGTGTGCAAATCTTTCTACGATGCCGACGCCGAGGGATTGGATTTCGTCGGCGATCCGACCGGCGCCGCGGCGGAAATCAACTCGTGGGTTGATAAACGCACCCATCACCGAATTCCGGTCATAGTCGCTCAGGTTGAACGTGAAACCCGGCTGATGCTGACCGACGCGGTCTATTTCAAAGGGCGCTGGTCCTCGCCATTTAAGGCAACAGAAACGCAGACCCGGCCGTTTCATCTTAGGAGCGGCGCTTCGCGTGATACCGCGATGATGGATCAATCAGGAGACTCTCTTTATCTCGAGAACAAGGATTTCCAGGCAATTCGCTTGCCCTACGGCAATGAGCGGTATGCTATGTACGTATTCCTGCCGCGTAAGATGACGGGACTGCCTGATTTTCTTCGTTCACTGGATAAGAAGCATTGGACGCAGTGGATAGGCCGATTTGCGTCAAAGTCCGTAGAGATCGTCCTCCCAAAGTTCGAAACGACTTATGGCAAGACGCTCAACGACTCTCTGAAAGAGATTGGAATGAAGTTGGCGTTCGAGAGCCGCGGAGCCGATTTTTCTCGAATTCCTCTCAAGCCAAATCGAGAAAACGCGCTGTACATCAACGACGTAGAACATAAGACGTGGGTGAAAGTAGATGAGGAGGGAACGGAAGCTGCTGCAGCCACCTCAATGGGCTTTGTGGTGGAGACCGCCAAGGGGTCGCTCTCGCTCCCCATGATGATCGTGGACCATCCATTCTTCTTTGCGATCACCGAACAGGAATCCAGCGCGCTGCTCTTTGCTGGCGTCGTGATGGATCCGACATTAACCGGCGGTGCACAATGATGTCCGACAGGCGCAAAGGAGTAGTCTGAGCGGATGCGGGTTGTGCGACTGGTGGTGGGGCGGGACGGAGGTTTTCGTCTGGCGATTCGTCGCGTAGCGATAGTCGTGTTCGCGCTAATCGCGTCGAATGCGCTCGTCGGCTGCGACACGCAATCGACAGACTATCTCCAGAACAACACTGGTACTGCGGCTGAGGTTGGCAAGCGGCCGCTCGAGTTGTCTCCGTCGGAGTTTGCGGCTGACATGGTCACGCCGACAGGAATTCGCGTCAAGACTAACGGGCAGTATAAGACCGACGCGTCGAAGAAGGCTGCCGCCGATGCGATCGATCGTTACTGGGGCGAGGTTCGCGCTTGTGCGGTTGGTGTCGAGCCGCCGGGAGATACCGACGTCAGCGGTCTGATCGAAGAGTTCCCGCATCATCTCGCGGTTGAGATCGCTGACAACTGGAAAGTGGTCGAGGGCCCCACGACCCATCGGAAGATGCAGGCGTTTCCCTCGATCGCGCATCCGGGGACGTGGTCCACAGCGCGGCGACAGGAAGATGCGCTCTACATTATAGTTGTGCCGGAGCTGAATGGGCTCGGGCCTCAGATGGTTAATCAGTTGAATCTGTGGCTGACGAAGAATGCCAATGTGCCGCCTACCGCGGATTTAGTGAAAGCTTGCGGCTCGGTGGCGTGCCTTCGGTTCAACTATAACAACCTGCCGTCGCAGGCTTGGGATGAGTGTCAGGAGTGACTTGCATCATCTGATGTGAACCCATCTTGACGCTAGGTCCTGATACTGGGTGCAGGGGTCACCCCTGCCTTGAACGATCGTTCTGGAGGGTTTGACTATCGGTTTCGCCATGTTAGTACAATGGTTCAAAGGACAGGAGGCGCGGCTATGAAACGCACGGGCGTCCATCATCTGGGGTTGGCCACTCTCGATATCGATCGCACGGTCGAGTTCTACACCACCAAACTGGGCTGGGAAGTTGCGTGGGCGGACATTATCGAAACGTCCGGCGAGGGCAAGATCAAGCACGTCTTCCTCAATACCGGCGACGGCAGCCTGGTGGCGTTCATGTGTCCGGAAAAGGTGCCCGGCGTGCCGACGGAGTGGGCGACCGATATCAACAGCGCGCAGGGATTGCCGGGCTCGTTCTATCATTTCGCATTCCATTGCGACGACGTGAAAGAGCTTGAGGCCAAGCGTGAGCAGCTAATCGGCAAAGGCGTCGACGTAACGCCGGTAGTCGATCACGAATGGTGCCGTTCGATCTACTTCCGCGATCCAAACGGGCTGCTGCTTGAATATTGCACCACGGTCCGAGCTTTCACCGAAGAAGACAAGGTGATGCGGCATCACGACCAGCCTGGGCCGATGGTGAGCGACCCGGAGGATTCGAAAAAAGTCTACAAGATGCTGATGGGTCCGCAGCCTGCGAAGACGAATCGAACACCGGTGTGAGCGGTCACCCGCGCGGCTGATTGAACGATTGAAAGAAGCGGACGGCGATCAATCGAGATCGCGCGGCCGCTTTTCTTTTTTGTGCGAGAGATGCAATCCTCGACGGGCAACAACACGCAGCAGGAGTTCTGAGTTATGGAAATCGGACTTTTCGAAGCAATTTACTCGGCGCGATCGATTCGGCGATTCAAGCCCGATCCGGTTCCCGACGAAGTGATCACCAAGGTGCTCGATGCGGCGATTCGCGCGCCGTCGGGCAGCAATCAGCAGAGTTGGGAGTTCGTGGTCATCAAGGATGCGGCGCAGCGTAAGAAGATTGGCGCGGTGTATCAGAAGGGCGGCGCAATTCTGAAGGCGCTCTACACCGACCGGGTGAAGCCCGAACACATGAGCGAGGACACCTACAAAAAACTCATGGCGTCGGCGTACTACCTGATTGATCATATGGCCGATGCGCCCGTGTTGTTGCTCGCATGCCTGAAGCAGGTTCCGTTGACGGGCACGCCGCCCAAGCTTCCGCCCGAAGTGGCTGCGGCGATGAAGAGCCAGGCGCGAATCTCGGGTTCGAGTATCTACCCCGCCGTGCAGAATATTATTCTCGCGTGCCGCGGCTTGGGACTTGGGACGGTGCTGACTACGATTCACACGTTTTTCGAGGACGAGGTGAAAGAGATACTGGGGCTGCCGCCAGAAGTGATGACCTATGCGCTGATGCCGATCGGATATCCGCAAGGAAAGTTCGGGCCGATCAAGCGCCGGCCGGTGACCGAGGTCGCGTACCTGGACCGATACGGTCAGCACTGGAAGGAGTGAGCATCAGTCGCGCTTCGTTTTTTATATCTTCGGTGACTTTGCCGGCAAGGTGGCGGACCTGGGCGTGTTGCGAGAGCAGCGCGGCGAGGACCGCGGGGTCGGGCTTGCCACCGAGGCGATATTCGTCGGCGGCGTGCGCGAATTTCTCGTACGCGTTCAGCAGCTTGACAAAATCTCGATGTGACGGGCGGGACGCCTCGCGCGGGGTCGAAGACGAGAACGCGTTGGCCTTGTTGAAGGCGTAATAGAACTCACCCATCTCCTCGGACGACAGTTGGCGGTCGTCGAGCTTGAAAAAAGTACGGCAGTAGTCGGCTAGCTTGTCGGACATATCGGACAGCAGCGACGCGTTCGCGGCCATCGTGCGGCGATAGTCGGAGGAGTAGCATCCGCCGGCGGCAATGATGGCTATCGCGAGCGCAAGAAAAAAAGCGGGCCGGCGCAGACCGGCCCGCCGCATCGATTTCAAGAAAACTCAACCACGCAGTTTAGCCCAGGTACTCTTTGAAGAACGCGATGGTTCGTGCCCACGCCTCTTTCGAATGCACGGGATGAAACGACGGGCGATCGTCGCACATGAAGCCGTGATCGGCGTCGGGATAGAAGACGACCTCGGCCGGCTTGCCGGCTTTCTTGAGGGCGTCGCGAAATTCGTCCACTTCGGTGATCGGGATGAACGCGTCCTTGCCGCCGAAAAACGCCAGCACCGGCGCCTTGAGGCCGTCGACGTATTCGATCGGCGGCTTGACTCCCGGCTGCCTCGACTTGACGATCCCGCCGCCATAGTACGGCGCGGTGGCTCTGACAGCCGGATTGCGGCATGCGGTCATGAAGGCGACACGTCCGCCCATGCAGAATCCTGTGGTGCCGATCGCTGGCTTTACTTCCTTCAGTGCTTTTAGGTGATCAATCGTGGCGCCCATGTCGGCGACGACCTGATCGTCGCTGACCGAGCCCATCAGGCGAAAGGCACCGGGCAGATCGTTGTAGCCGACAACGTTGTTGGGTTGGCGAAAATAAAGATTGGGAGAAATAGCGACGAAACCTTCGGAAGCGAATTGATTGGTGATGCGCTTGATCTGATCGTTGAGGCCGAACGCTTCCATCACCACGACAATTGCGGGATAGGGACCACCGGACGCCGGGCGCGCGAGATGCGCCGGCATATTCTCGGCGCCGGTACGAATTAATACTTCACTCGAAACAACTTCCATGAACGAAACCTCCGTAACAGATTCGCGTCCGCAAATCAGCGGGTCGCGATCGCGGACCGCGTTTCAGGGAGATAAGGCGACCCATCGATCTTTCTCGCATACAACGAGGTCCCGCTCAAGTAAGGATCTTCGTCGAGGCGCACGCATAAGAAAGTTTCACGACTGCGCAGTCGTCGCGTCTCGCGCAGACCCGCCGCGCGCCGGTAGTATTGCTCGGCCGGCCGATCACTGCGCGTGCCCGGCCTGATTCCCCGATGATCCCGCTTCGCGATAATGCCGCGCCGCGCCGCTTGACGCCGATCAACCTCGCACTTATCGCCGCGAACATCGCGGTGTTCATCTACGAGATTTCGCTCGGCCCGCGGATCGCGATTTTCGCGGAACGATACGCGCTGGTGCCGGCCGCCGTGACGCGGGCGCTCTCGACCAACACGCTCGCTTGGCATGGGTCGGGGGCGCATCGAGGCCTCGACGCGCTCGCGCCGTTGATGACGCTCGTCACGTCGATTTTTATCCACGGCGGTTTCTGGCACATCGCGGGCAACATGCTCTACCTGTTCATCTTCGGCGCGGCGGTCGAATATCGGATGGGATCGGCGCGTTACCTGATATTTTATTTCGCCGCGGGAATCGCCGCTGCCCTCGCGACTGTGTGGATCGCGCCCGAATCGAACGTGCCCGTCATCGGCGCGAGCGGCGCGATTGCCGGCGTGCTCGGCGCATACTTCATCTTCTATCCGCGCGGACGAATCCTGACGATTCTGCCGATTTTTATTTTCATTCAGTTCATCGAGGTTCCTGCCGTCATCTACCTGCTGTTCTGGTTCGTCCTGCAGCTTTACTCGGGACTCGAAGAAGGCGGCAGGGCGGGCGCGATGGGGGGCGTGGCATGGTGGGCGCACGTGGGAGGATTCATGTTCGGCGTCGCGCTCGCGCCGATGCTCGCGATAAATCGTCCGCTCCGGCGTCGATCGCGTTAGCCTATTCATCCATCAAATGTGGACAGAGTGGACAACCGTTGGCTTGCAGCGGGTGTACTAGTTGTATGCATTGAAGCTATCGGAAATAATTTGCGCTCCAGACATTCAGAGCGCGTGGTGGTTGAGGAGGTAGTGGGCAGGTGGCGGTGTCGTCAGACGATATTCTAAAGCGCGTTCCTCCGCAGAATCTCGAAGCAGAACAGTCGGTGCTGGGCGCGATCCTGCTCGACAACGACGCGATTAATCATTCGCTCGAAATTCTTTCGGACGACGATTTCTATCGCGAGTCCCATCGGCAGATCTTCCGCGCGATGGCCGAGCTCACCGACCACAGCCAGCCGGTCGATGCGATCACGCTGACCGACGCGTTGCGCACGCGCGGCGTGCTCGAGCAGATAGGCGGGCCAGCTTACATCGCGGAGCTGGCGTCTATCGTGCCGACCGCGGCGAACGTCGCGCACTACGCCCGAATCGTGCACGATAAGGCGGTTCTGCGCAGCCTCGGCTCGATCGCGACTGACATCGCGAGCTCGTCGTACGAAGCGCCGGCGGACGTGGACGGCTTCCTCGACGAGGCCGAGCATCGCATCTTCGAGATTTCCGAGAAGCGGATCAAGCCGTCGTTCCACACGATGCCGGAGCTGACGCGCGAGTCGCTGAAGATCCTCGAGCGGCTGTACGAAAACCGCGAGATGATCACCGGCGTGCCGAGCGGGTTCATCGATCTCGACCGAATCACGGCGGGCTTTCAGCCGTCGGACCTGGTGATCATCGCGGCCCGTCCCAGCATGGGCAAAACGGCGCTCGCGCTGAATATTGCGGCCTACGCGGCGATGGACGCGGACCCTCCGATGGGCGTCGCGTTTTTTTCGCTGGAAATGTCCAAGGAGCAGCTCGTCTTGCGCATGCTATGTGCGGAGGCTCGGGTGGATAGCGCTCGCGCTCGGCAGGGATTTTTGGGTGAGCGCGATTTTCCCAAGCTGGCGCAAGCGGCGGCGCGGCTGTCGGAGTCGAACATCTATATAGATGACTCGTCGGACACGACGTCGATAACGCTCAAGGCGAAATGCCGGCGGCTCAAGCGCGAGCGCGCCAAGAACCTGGGGCTGATCGTGGTCGACTATCTACAGTTGATGCGGTCGGCGCGGCCGGGCGAGTCGCGCGAAAAGGAAATCGCAGAAATCTCACGCTCGCTCAAGGCGCTGGCGAAAGAGCTGAAGGTCCCGGTGATCGCACTGTCGCAGCTCAATCGGCAGGTCGAGTCGCGCGAGAATCGACGCCCGATGCTGGCGGACTTGCGCGAGTCTGGCGCAATCGAGCAGGACGCCGACGTGATCGCGTTCATCTACCGCGAGGAAATGTACAAGGGCAAAGAGAGCAAGGAGCCGGGCGTCGCCGAGATAATCGTCGCCAAGCAGCGTAACGGCCCGACCGACACCGCAAAGCTGACCTATATCAGCAACTACACGCGCTTCGAGAACTACACGCCGGAGACCGGAGTGTTCGAGGATACCGGCGTCTAGAACGAATCGAGCTCGTCCTCCATCGGCTCCTGCTTGGTCATCCCATGCGACGACTTCACGGTCAGCGCCGGCTTCGGTGACTTGTCGAGCTTGTAGTCCTCGTACGTGTACTGCTCGATCGCGAACGGCAGGCCCTCTGAGGCCGGGAACGACGGCGCGTCGCAGACCTGGAAGTGCAAATGCGGCTCCGATGAATTTCCGGTGTTGCCGAGATGCGCGAGCACGTCGCCAGCGTGAACAGTGTCGCCCACCTTCACCTTGATTGTGCCGGGCCGCAGATGCGCGTACGCGGCATAGTGCCCCTCGCTCAGCTCCTGGATGATGTGATTTCCCGCGAGCGTGTCGTAGGTCATCTGCACCGCGAGCTTGCCGCTGTTCGGGATGTTCTCCGGAATGCCGTCCTTCACCTCGACGATCTTTCCGTCGGCAACCGCATGAATCTCCTGATCCCATGCGTGATAGCTCTTGTTGTCGTGCTCGTCGCCGGTGAATGCTTTGCCGTCGTCGCCGAGCTGAATCCAATCGATCGCATAGCGCTGGCCGATATGCGGCTGGCCGTTAACCGGCAGCATTGCGCGGCGATGCGCCGACGTATTCGATGGGCCGTTCGCTGCGAGCCAGTTTTTTCCGAGCAGTGGAGAGCGAATCACGATCGGATCGTCCTGGTTTATTTCGAGCGCGGCGGTGTGAATTGTTCCCGAGCCGCTGCGCTCGCCGTGCTGCTCGATCGTGATCGCAGTGTCGAACGTGTCCGGATCGTCCTGCCCGGGAAGCCAATCGACAAAGATAAAGAAGACGCCGGTCTCGGCTGGCTTCAGGGCGGGATCATTAGGCTTGGTGCCGTCGCCGTTCACCGGCACGAACATCGCAGCCAGTTGCTTGCCGGTGGCGGACAATGTCGCAACAATTTTTTCGTCGTCCTTTCCGTTCACGTCGAGCTTGGTGATCTTCAGCGGCGTCTTGCCCCAATTCGTCACGTAAAGTTCGTATGCCGAATGCCGGTGACCGGCGCCGTCGAGGATTTGCGCTTCCGGCGGATACGGCGTCGCAACCACGCGCATGTAGAGCGGGTCATTCTCCGGTGCGGTTGGCGGTTGAGCAAAGGACGATCCCGCGAACGCAAATGAGGCCAGCGCAACAAGAATCAGCAGTCCATATCGGCGCATCAGTCTCTTTCTCCTATTGTTGAGAGCGGACGAACGTCAGTGCGGAGTCTTGTCGTCGTCGGGTGTCGCCAGCTCGGACTCGGCCGGCTCTTCTGACGCGTCAGCGTCGTGCGACGACGGCTCGGCCGTCTCGGCGGAATCCTCCGGGTGAGTCTCGATGCCCTCCACCGGGCCGGTGTTGGCCTGCTCGACCGCGCGCTCTATTTCGCGGAACTCCGAAAGGTCGGGCAAACCTTCGAGATCCTTTAGCCCGAACAACTCGAGGAACTCGGGAGTCGTTTCATAGACCATCGGACGTCCGGGCGCTTCCTTTCGGCCGGCAATCTTGACCAGCCGTTTTTCGAGCAGCGTTTCGAGCACGCCGCCCGTATCGACGCCGCGCAACTGTTCTATCTCCGGGCGTGTAATCGGCTGCCGATATGCAATTATCGCGACGGTCTCCATCAGCGGGCGGCTGAGTCGCGGCGGACGTGCAGCGAGCAGCTTGCGAACGTAGCCGGCGTAGTCCTTGGGCGTGCGCATCTGGTAGCCGCCGGCGACCTCGTCGATCACGATGCCGCGATTTTCGGCGGCGTACTGCGAGGCCATCTCGGCCAGCGCCTTTTGCACGGTCGGGCGCGGGATGTCGTCGAAGACGGCAGCGAGGCGCGCGATCGATACGGGCTCGCCGGCCGCGAACAACAAACTCGCGAGAATTGATTTCAATCGCTCTTCTTCCACTCAACCTCCGTCATGCCACGGCGCCGCGCTCGAGAAAAATCGGGCCGAAGCGCACTTCCTGAAACGCGCGAACGTCGCGCCGTCGTATCAACTCGAGCAGCGCCATGAAGGTCGCGATCACAAGCGAGCGATCGTTTGCGTCCTCGAACAGTGCGGTGAACGGGATTCGACCGCCGCCTTCCAGCGCGCGCAGGATTCGCGGGATACATTCCGCCACCGGGATGTCGCGCAGCTCGATTCTTCGCGGCGTCTTGTCGGCGACCCGCTTGAGCACGGCGCCAATCGCCTCGACCAGGTCGAAAATCGAAACTGTGTACTGCTTTGCGTTCGCATCTTCGGGCGCGCTTTCGCCCGGTGTCGTGAAAACGTCGCGGCCAAGCAAGGCGCGCTCGGACAGCTTCTCAGCCGCCTCGCGATAGCGCTGATATTCGAGCAGCCGCTCGACCAGGTCGCGCTTGAGTTCCTCGGCCTCCTCGGTGTCGGCAAGCTCCGGATGCGGCAGCATCGCGAACGATTTGATCAGGAGCAATGTCGCCGCCATCACGAGGTACTCGCCGGCCACGTCGAGATTCAACTGATCGAGCAGCTCGAGCCATGCGAGATACTGCTCGGTGATAACGCTGGCTGTTACTTCGTGCGGGTCGAGCTCGGCGCGCTTGAGCAGATGCAGCAACAGGTCGAGCGGGCCCTCGTAAATCGGGAGCTTGAAGCGGACGCCAGCGTCGGCACCGAGCCTGGGCGGCGTATTGGCTTCGTCACTCAAAGTTGCACCATCCAGGTAATTGCATTCAGCGCCAGGTTCATCACCGGGTAAATCGCGATATCCAGCCAATGCATATACAGCAGCAGCATCAATATGAGAAAGCCGTAGCGCTCGGTCTGCGCATAAGCTCGCGCCGCCGCGATCGGCAGGAGACTGAACAGCACGCGCCCGCCGTCGAGCGGCAGCACCGGGAAAAGATTGAAGACTCCCAGCTCGACATTGACGATCACCGACGCCTGCAGCATCCGGGCGAGTGGCACGACGACGCTAGTGCCGAGCGAGCCATGCAGAAAGATCGGCAATACGCGCAGGGCGAGACCGCTCAGGATCGAGAGCGCGAAGTTGGTCAGCGGACCGGCAGCCGCGACTTTCAGCATTCCGGCGCGTCCGCCGCGCAGCACGCGAAAATCGACCGGGACTGGTTTCGCGTAGCCGAGCACGGGCAGGCCGAAGAGATACAGTCCGAGCGGCAAGATAATCGTGCCGAATAGATCGATGTGCGAAATCGGATTGAGCGTGAGACGCCCGGCGCGCAGCGCGGTATCGTCGCCAAGCCGTAGCGCGACCACACCGTGCATCACCTCATGCGCGATGATAGCGAACATGACCGGCGGCGCGACGATACAAATAGTCGCGAGGGTTCCGCTGAGATCGTTCAAGTCAGTCCGTGCCTTCCGCCGCGCTCGCGCGGGTCGCGCGCGGATGAAACGTGCGATGCACCTTGCGCAGGTGGCTCTTGGAGAGATGCGTGTAAATCTGCGTGGTCGAGATGTCGCTGTGACCGAGCATCTCCTGCACGGCGCGCAAGTCGGCGCCGCCTTCGAGCAGATGCGTCGCGAAGCAATGGCGCAACGTATGCGGGCTTACCCATGCGAGTCGCGGATCGTTAGCGGCCCATCCCTTGAGGGCTTTGAAAAATCCCTGGCGGGTCATCGCGCGGCCGAGCCTCGTGATGAATACGGCGGAAACGCGGCGCGGAATGTTCTTTTTACGGCGAGTGTCGTCAGTGGGTGGATTGAGAATCTCGTCTCGCTTATCGAGATAGGCCTTAAGCGCGCGAATCGCAGCGCCGCCGATCGGCACCATCCGCTCCTTGCTGCCCTTGCCGAACACAACGACGACGCCGGCCGCGAGATTCACCTGATTCAACTGCAAGCCGACCAGCTCTGAGACGCGTAGCCCGCATCCGTAGGCCATCTCGAGCATCGCGCGATCTCGGAGACCGCGAGGATCGCTGGCATCGATCGCGCCGATGAGATTCTCGATGTCGGCGGGCGATAGCGTGCGCGGCAGTTTGCGCGGATGCGGCCGGAGTTTCACCGCAGGCGCGGGATCGCGCTCGAGGATTTTCTCATCCACCAGCTCGCGCGCGAGACCTCGTAGGCTGGCGAGATGCCGCCGCTGCGAACTGACGGCAAAACCCCTGTCCGCGAGCGCTTCGAGGTACGCGGTCAGCGCGGCGGCGTCGAGTTGCGCGGGCTCGAGGCCGGAATCGCGGCACCATGACTGGAACAGGCTGAGATCGTGCGCGTAAGCCTCCATCGAATGGCGGCTGAGGCCGCGCTCGACAGCCTGGCGCGACAAGTGCCGATCGATAAGATCGTCCCAGCCGGCTGCACTCACGCTGGTGCCCCCTCGCGCGGATTCTGTACGACCTTTTCGAGCAAGGCGGCGCGCAACTCTCGCATCCGATCGAGGTCCTCGATTTTTTGTCCGCCCTCGCGATCGCTCACATAGAAAACGTCGAGCGCCTGATCGGCGTTGGTCGAGATGCGCGCGAGGTGTATCCGCAGGCCGAGCGAGAAGAGCGTGTGCGTGATCGCGAACAGCAGGCCGACGCGGTCCTGGGTGAAAACATCGATGACGGTGAACTGCTCGGAAGTGCGATTGTCGACGGTTACTTCGGTCGGCACGTGGCGCACGAACTTGCGGCCGGCACTCTGCACGTGATGCGCGCCGGCCACCAGCGCCGCGATATCCTGCTGGCCGGTGATGACGCGCTCGAGGTCGTGCTCGACGCGCAGCCAGCGGTCCTCTTCCAGCGCCATCGAGGCCTCGCCCATCTGATGCGACACGCGAAACACGTCCATCGCGAGGCCGTTGGATCGCGTCGTGATTCGAGCCGACAGGATGTTGAGATTGTTGGCGGTCAAAGCGCCCGCGATCATCGCGAAGAGCCCCGGCCGGTCGCGCGTCACGACGATGAATTCGCTGAACTCGAGATCCGGAAAGTGCCGGATACGGCAGACCAGCGGACGGTCGTCGAGCGAGCGCATCAGATCGAAATGCAGCGGGATGTCGTCTTCCGGCACGGTGAAGAAATAGCGGTCGGGCATCTCGGCGAGGAAAGCGCTGACGTCGGCTTCAGGAGCCGACGCGGCCAGGAGGGTCTCACGCACGGCGGCTTTGACGGTCGCCAGACGGCGCGCGGGATCCGCGGCCTCGCGATCGCCTTGCTCGAGCACTTTGAGCGCGCGCATGTACAGGTCGCTCAGCAGCATGTCGCGCCAGTTGTTGTAGACCTTCGGCGCGACCGCGCGCATATCGGCATAAGTCAGCAGGTAGAGCGCCTTGAGCCGATCGATCGAGCCGACAGTGCGCGCAAATTCTTCGACCGTGGTGTGATCGTCAAGGTCACCCTTCTGCGCGACCTGCGACATCATCAGATGGTTGCGCACGAGAAACACGACCAGATCGATTTCCTCGCTGTTCAGTCCGAGGCGCTGCGACACTTCCGCGGTCAGGCTGGCGCCACGCTCATGATGGTCATGGCCGTGGCCCTTGCCGATGTCATGCAGCAGCAGCGCGAGGAAAACCAGCGGCAGATGAGGGAGTTCGCGCGCAACCTCGGTGAGCAGGGGAGTGGGATCCTTGAACTCTCCAGTGCGCAGGCGTTCGAGCTCGCGCACGGCGACCAGTGAATGACGATCGACAGTATAGATATGGTAGAGGTCGTGCAGCACGCGCGCGTAGAGATTGCCGAACTCCGGAATGATCGCGCCGAGCACGCCGGAGAGATGCATCGCCTCGAGCGTTTCGGCAACCCGCTGGCGCGCGGACAGAATCGTCATCAGCGCTTCGGCGACGCGCGGATCTTTGCGCATCGCGTCGTCGATCAAGCCAAGATGGTCGCGCACCATCTGGTAAGTGCTGCCTGAGAGGCTCACGTTCTGCGCCTGGCAATCCGCATAGATCGTAATCAGGTTGAGCGGATCGCGCTCGAAAAAATCGGACTGGACAACGCTCAGCAGGCTGCCCTGAACGATTACGCCGGGACGAATCTTGCGGGTCGGGGTACGATGAAAAAATCTTCCGCCCCCGCTGTTCTCGGTCACGCGCGCGATCAAACCCTCGGCGAAGCGATGGATCGTCGACGCGTGCTGGTAGTACGCGCGCATCAACGCGGAACCGGCCGCCTGTCCTTCCCCAGGCTTGAGGCCGAAGATCGGCTCGATCCGTTCCTGCATTTCGAACGTGATCTGATCGAAGTGGCGTCCGGTCAGAAAGTGGAGCGAGTTGCGCACGCGCCAGAGAAAATCTCGTGCCTCGATCACCTCAGCCGCCTCGGGCCCGGTAATGACGGCCTTTTGCACCAGCTCTTCGAGCGAATGGACCTTGTATTTGACCTTGGCCAGCCACATCGCGGTGTGAAGATCGCGCAGCCCGCCTTCGCCTTCCTTGATCTGAGGCTCAAGCAGGTAGATCGAATCACCATACTGCGCGTGGCGTTTGCGGCTTTCCTCGAGCTTGGTGGCGAAGAACTTGTCCTGGTTGCGATTGAGGACCTCGGCGATGAGTAGTTTGTCGAGATCGGCGTAGAGTTTTTCGTCGCCGCACAAAAACCGCGCGTCGAGGATCGCGGTTTTTTCTTTCAGATCGTCGTTCGCGAGCCGCACGCATTCCTTGGCCGTGCGAACCGCGTGTCCGACCATCAGGCCCGCGTCCCACAGCGTGTGCAAAATTATTTCGGTGACGATTTCCGCGTATGGACCACGCTTATAGTCGTGCAGGAACAACAGGTCGACGTCGGATTGCGGATTCAGCTCGCCGCGTCCGTAGCCGCCGCGCGCGACCACCGTGATTTTCTGGTTGAGCTTGGGCGCGCGCCTCGCATGCTCCGCGTCCGCATAGCGGAACAGTGCGCGCAGGAGATCGTCCATCGCGGCCGTCATCGCAGTCGTGATCTCGCTGCCACTCGCGCCGGCGAAGTGGCGCTCGGCCAGTTCCGCGCGGACGGATTCGAGATAGGCGCGAGCGATGACGCCGGGAGTTTTGCTCGCAACGAATTGCGCGAGCAGGGCATCCGCGCCGCGCGGCGAAGATACGGCGGAAGCGGCGGACTCGACGCGATTCGTGCCGGCGTCGAGGCTCACAAATCTCCCGCCGCGAGGTCGCCGTTAAAGTAATGGACCACTGCCGTGGCCGTCGCGCCTGCCAGCACGTCCTGGTATTGCGGCGACGAAAGCCGCGCGGCCTCGGCGGCGTTCGACATGAAGCCGCACTCGACCAGCACGGCCGGCATATGTGCGCCGACCAGCACGTAAAATGGTCCCATCTTCGCTCCGAGCGCGTTCACGTTCAGCCCAAGTCCGGTATCGAGATCGGCGACCGTCTGCGCGTCGATCATCCTGGCCAGAGAGGCCGCTTCTATCGCCTTATAGTTCTGACGCAGGTCGGTCAGTATGTAGTTTAAGTTGGAGTCGTTCGAGGTGCCATAGCCGTCCGCGCCGCCGTTCTCCATCCGCGCCAGCCGAATCGTCGCGCGATCAGTAGTGTTGTTCAGATAATAAACTTCGATACCTGTCGTGTCGGTGTTCGGGCTCGAGTTGAGGTGAATCGAAACGAAGAGGTCGGCGCCCGCGCTGTTCGCAATTCGTGTGCGCTCCGCGAGGCTGATGAAAACGTCAGTCGAGCGCGTAAGCTCGGCGCGGATACCGCGGGCTTCCAGCGCGGCCTTGAGACGCGTCGCGATTTGGAGCGCGAGATCCTTCTCCATCACGCCGGCGGACGACTCAGTGCCGGGATCGTAGCCGCCATGACCTGGATCGATCATCACAAAATGGCCCGCCTGACTGCTTTCCTCATTCGAGGCGGCGGCCGCGGACGCGATCGGCTGCGCGAGAGGCGCAGTCCGTGGCAATTCCGCCGGCACGAACGCAACAGCACGCGCGACCGGCGGGGCAGGGCGCCGCGGCGTGTTGCGAACGATGATCGGTGCGGCGATATTCGGATCCGCGCCGGTTGTCGCGACCCGCAAAACTATTTCGCTTCTGTCGCGGAGCCGCGCGATCGCGTAGTCGGATTTGCCGAGTACTTCGACCACGATTCGCGAGCCGCTATCCGACTGAATCGCGCGGACGCTCGAAATTGGCGCGGTTTCGGAGCCGAACAAAGGACGCGGCGGAATCGCGACGCGAGTGCGCCCGAGCGCGATCCAGATTTCGCTGCCATGCGTGCTGAGATCGAGTCGAGGAGTGGGACCGCTGAATCCAAAATGCAGTTCAAGGGTCGGCCCGTGATGCTCAATTCTTGCAGACGTCAGTACCGACGCTGGAACACTGGCGCGAACAGGGCAAACCATCGCCCCAATTGTCGCCGTCGCGACCGCAACCGCCATCATTTTCCGCATCACCGCCGCCTGTCCACAGCGCTTCAAGGATAGCTGCCGCTTGACGTGATCGCCACGCCTTGGAACGGCGGTTCTTCCCCTCTCCCAACGGGAGAGGATTTAAGGAGAGGGACCTTATTCAGCGCGCGATTCCGTTCGCGCGCGATTCAAGATTTTCGGGATCTGAACTCAGGGCGGTTTCGATTTCGTCAAGCACTTCGTTCGTGTTTGCTACTACCCGATGATTCCAGAAGCGCAAGACCCTGTAGCCCTGCACTCGGAGAAACGACGTGCGAGCCTCGTCATCGGCGGATCGCTCGGCATGCTGTCCTCCATCGACCTCTACGATCAGATGTCTTTCAATTGAACAGAAATCCACGAAGTACGGACCAATCGGATGTTGGCGGCGGAACTTCACGTTGCACATGCGCTTGCCTCGCAGGTGACGCCAAAGAACTTGTTCTGCGGGAGTTTGCTCACGGCGCAATCTGCGGCCGGTCTCGTAAGATGCTTCGGACGAGGGCATGGTTAGGAATGTTTCAGCTTGGGTAGGAAAAACAAGGTACAGAAAGAACAAGAAACATTAGAATCGCACGCGAAGCGCGTGCTGAACATGGTCCCTCTCCTTAAATCCTCTCCCATCGGGAGAGGGGAAAGGCGCAAAAACTGACTCTACTTCGTGTTTCGTTCTCCAGAACTCATTCCCTCATTTCTCTTGTTTCAGCCGCGCCGCTAAACGCGCGAGGGCGTTTAGCGCGTCCATCGGGGTCATTCGCTCGATGTCGAGTGCTCGCAGTTCGTCGACGATGCGTTCCTCGCGTGGCGAGAACAGGCCGAGCTGGGGCGCGGGGGTTTTGGCGCGGCGGTCGCGGGCGATTCGCGGCATCCCGGCTTCGTCGAGTTCGCCTTGCTCGAGGTTGGCGAGAATCTCGCGCGCGCGGGTGATTATTGAATCGGGCAAGCCTGCCAGGCGCGCCACTTCGATTCCGTAGCTTCGCGATGCCGGCTGCTCGATAACGCGGCGCAGGAAAATCACCTCGTCGCCCCATTCGCGCACCGCCATGCTCAGGTTCTTGACCCGCGGACGCTCGCGCGCGAGGTCGGTCAGCTCGTGGAAGTGCGTCGCGAACAGCACCTTCGCGCGAGTTTGATCGTGCAGATACTCGGCGACGGCCCACGCGATCGCGAGCCCGTCGAAAGTGCTGGTGCCGCGCCCGACCTCGTCGAGCAACAGTAGGCTGCGCTCCGACAGTCCCTTGAGCAGGCGCGCCGTCTCGCTCATCTCGACCATAAAGGTGGACTCGCCGCGGCGGAGTTCGTCGCGTGCGCCGATTCGTGTCAGCACGCGATCTATAAGTCCGATCGTCGCCTCTGCGGCGGGAACGAAGCTGCCGATTTGCGCCATGATCGCGATCAGCGCGACCTGCCGGAGATAGGTCGACTTGCCCGCCATGTTGGGGCCGGTGATCAGCAGGATTTGGCGGCTGTCGGGCTCTGCGTCGAGGTCGTTGGGCACGAACTCGCCCGCGCGCATCCCGGCTTCGAGCACAGGATGCCGTCCGTCGCGCACACGAATCCGCAGACCAGTGTTGATTGTGGGGCGCACGTAACCGCGATGCCGCGCGACTTTCGCCAGCGACATCACCGCGTCGAATTCGCCAACGGCACGAGCAGTTTCCAGGATCGTCGCGGCATGCGACTGGAGGTCGCGCAGCAGCTTCGTGAAAATCTGCAGCTCGAGTTCCTTGAGCGCCGATTCCGCCGTCAGGATCTTGCGCTCGAGTTCCTTGAGCGCGGGCGTGGTGAAGCGCTCGGCGCTGACCAGAGTCTGCTTGCGCTCGTAATCGGCGGGCACGCGCTCGAGATTCGTTTTCGTGATCTCGATGTAGTAGCCGAAAATATTGTTGTAGCGGACCTTGAGCGACGGGATGCTGGTGCGCTCGCGCTCTGTCGCCTCCAATTTTGCGATGACGCCGCGCGCGCCGGATGCGAGGCTGCGCAGTTCGTCGACCTCGCCACTCAATCCAGCGCGAATCACGTTGCCGTCGCGCGGATTGACCGGAGGCTCGTCGGACAGCGTCGCCGCGATTTGCGCGACCAGCACCGGCATCGGCGAGATTCGTGCGGCTTGCTCGCGGATAAGCGGACTCTTCAGCGCGCCCATCCCCTGCTTGAGCGAATCCGCCGCGCGAGCGCGTCGCCGAGGCGCAGACAATCACGCGGCGACGCGCGCATCGCACCAATTCGTCCCGCCAGCCGCTCGAGATCGCCGATTCGTTTCAACGACTCCGCCAGTGTGCCGCCGAGGTCAGCGTCGAAGAGTTCTTCCAGCGCGTCGTGTCGCGCGTGGATCGCGTCGAGCGCCATCAGCGGATAGATGATCCAGTTGCACAGCGTGCGCGCTCCGACCGCGGTCAAAGTCTCGTCGAGAATCGATAGCAGTGAGCCCTTACGCGCGCCGTCGGTCGACGCGATCAGCTCGAGATGACGCCGGGTGGTCTCGTCCACCACCATGTACTCGGCGATACGGTAGAGACGCGGCGCCGCGATATGCGCGAGGTCATGGCCGAAGGTGTCCTCGACATAGAGCAGCGCAATTCCCGCCGCGTGCGCGATCGATTCGTGCAGATCTGCGGCGGCCGTCGTGAACCGATTCGCGAATGCCGCCGTGGCCCGCTCGGCGCTGAACGACTCGTGATCGAGCGTCGTCAGCGAGCAGTTCAAATCCTTAAGCAGCGCGCCCAACTCGCCGTCTTTGGCCGCGATTACTATTTCGCGCGGCGCGATTCGCGCGATTTCCTCGCACAGCGTCGAGGCCTCGCGCATCTGCGTCGCAAGGAACTCGCCAGTCGAGACGTCGAGCGCCGCCAGCGTGAACCCGATCCCCTCGGCACCCGTGACCGCGACCAGGTAACTTTTCTCGGCCGCCGTCAGCACCATCTCCTCGCCCACCGTACCCGGCGTGATCACGCGCACGATTTGCCGCGGCATCAGCTTCGGCGTCCGGGGGTCGGGCGTGCCTTGCTCGCAGATCGCGACCTTGTGCCCCGCCTTCAGCAGCTTGGCGATGTAGGGTTCCGCGGAATGGTAGGGCACGCCGCACAGCGGGACGCCGTCCTTGTTGCGTGAGGTTAGCTGGATATCGAGCACGCGCGCGCCGACTTCGGCGTCCTCGAAGAACATCTCGTAGAAATCGCCGAGGCGGAAAAACAGGATCGCGTCGGGGACGCGCTGCTTGACGCTGAGATACTGCGCGATGAGGGGTGTTTGCCTGACTGCCACTAAAAATATTGCGGCTCAGGATAGCAATAGCGGGGGCCGCGCGCCCACTTTTCGCCTTTGCCGATTACATCTCGATTTACTATGGTGCGAGTGTTAATCAGGCCTTGTACAACTCGTCTTGTGCCGGTTTCGTGGAGCAAGCTTCGCGGCCGGGGCAGGGCGACACATCACTGGCAGGAGAATAGGAAAAATGGCAGCAGCATCAGCATCATTGGAATCAGCGACTCGCGGCGCCAAGTCGAGCGCAGCGCTTGAGTTCCTCAAGAGCTCACCCAAAAAGCTTCTGATCAACGGCAAATGGGTGCCGTCGAAGTCAGGCAAAACTTTCGAGACCCTCAACCCTGCCAACGAGCAGGTGCTCGCGCTCGTCGCCGAGGGCGACAAGGCTGACGTCGACGAGGCCGTCAAGCACGCGCGCAAGGCCTACGAGGAAGGCAAGTGGTCCAAGATGAGTCCGCATCAGCGCACCCACGTGCTGTTGAAGATTGCGGAACTGATCGACAAGCACGCCGAGGAGCTGGCAGAGCTCGAGACGCTCGACAACGGCAAGCCGCTGTTCGAGTCCAAGAATATCGATATCCCCGGCGCCGCCGAGACCTTTCGCTACTACGCGGGCTTCGCGACCAAGATTTACGGCGAGACCAATCCGTCTGACCCCTCGATGTTCAACTACACGCTGCGCGAGCCGGTCGGCGTATGCGGCCAGATCATCCCGTGGAACTTCCCGCTGCTGATGGCGTCGTGGAAGATTGCGCCCGCGCTCGCATGCGGCAACGTCGTCATCCTGAAGCCTGCCGAACAGACTCCGCTGACGGCGCTTCGCCTGGGTGAACTCATACTGGAATCGGGACTGCCCGAGGGCGTCGTGCAAATCATCACGGGCTTCGGCCCCGGCGCCGGCAGCGCAATCGCCGAGCATCCCGATATCGACAAGGTCGCCTTCACCGGATCGACCGAGGTCGGCAAGCTTATCCTGCAGGCCTCGACCGGCAACTTGAAGCGCGTATCGCTCGAGCTCGGCGGCAAGTCGCCCAATATCATCTTCCCCGACGCTGACATGCCGTCCGCGGTGTTCGGCTCCGCGCTGGGCATCTTCATGAACCAGGGCCAGGTCTGCTGCGCCGGCTCGCGCGTGTTCGTGCAGGAGGCCGTGTACGATCAGTTCACCGATGAGCTGTCGAAGATGGCGAGCGGACTTACCCTCGGCAATCCACTGGACCCGAACACCCGCATGGGTCCTCTGGTCTCCAAGGAGCAGCACGATCGCGTCAAGGGATACCTGAAGACCGGCAAGGCGGAAGGCGCGACGGCGAAGACAGGAGGCGAGCCTGGCAAGCAGGAAGCCGGCTACTTCATCCAGCCGACGGTTTTCACCGGCGTGAACAACCAGATGAAGATCGCGCGCGAAGAAATCTTTGGCCCTGTAGCCTCGGCAATCAAGTTCAAGGACGAGAACGACGTCGTCGTGCAGGGCAATGACACCACCTACGGCCTTGCCGCCGCCGTGTGGACCAAGGATATCAACCGCGCCCTGGGAGTAGCACGCAAGCTGAAGGCCGGCACGGTCTGGATCAACACCTACGGTCAGATCGATCCGATGTCTCCGTTCGGCGGCTACAAGCAGTCAGGCTTCGGCCGCGAACTGGGAAAGTACGCGATCGATCTGTACACGCAGATCAAGTCGGTGTACGCGAAGATCGGCTAGTTCGAGAAACCGTTAGGACGATCACGAAAGGGCGCCCCATAGGGGCGCCCTTTCTCTTTATTAAACGTGAAACCCGCCGTGGGTTTCACACTTCCTTGGGCAGGGGTGACCCCTGCACCCAATGTTTGTCGATAGTGGGGCGGGCCGCGTGCCCGCCTCCCTCGCGCGGGCCAACCAAGTGACTCTCGCGGCTCGAACCAACGTAAAGAAATCACGAATTTACTACATAACACTGTTTCGTTTTGTCCTTCGATTCCTTATTATTGATACCAGTGAGCCAGTGGTGGTTGGCGTCGTGCCGCGTTAGTGCGATTGCGGCGGGCGCGCGTCTCATGGCGTGAGGATGAGCTGTCCCGAGGGGACGGCATTAAGTCGGGGTGGTGGTGAAATCGCGTCGCTGGAGAGTCCGGCGGCGCGGCGGGGTTCACTGATGGCGGTCGAGAAAAGCGACGATCCGATCGAGGCGATGCTCTCGTCGCCGGCGTCTGACCGCGGCGATCAAACCGATCCCCCCGCAAATCCCGACGAAACATCGGCCGAACATCCTCCGGCGGAAGAAAAGCCTTCGCCCGACAAGCCCAAGCGTGAGCCGCGCGATCCCAGGTCTCCGCCGCTGCGCCCGCCCCGGCATACCGATCTCGAAGCGCACCTCGAAGTTCGTCCTATCGGTACTCCCCTGGGATTGCGCGAGCTTGCCGCGCTGCACAAGCGGACGTGGAAGATGCTCAACGTGCAGGAAAAGCGCGTGCACGTTCTGCTATGGCCGCTCGCGATTCATTTTGGCCTCTACGCTGTGCAGGGCAGCGAGCGTCGCCGCCCGCCGCTTATCGGCGCGTTCTGGGCTCGATGCCTCGCGGACGCGCCGCTGACGCTCGGCCATCTGTATCCCGCGCAGTTGTTCAAGGGGATGCTCGCGTCGGAAGTCTTCGAGTTCGGCGGGATGGTGATCGACCCGAATTACCAGGGCAAGGGCCTGGTCAAGATGATGTCGGACACGGCGCGCCTGTTCGTTTTCTCGCGCCGTCCCAAGCTGCTGATCACGAATCCAATCGAGCCGCTTTACGAGATGTACAAACAGCTCGGACTGAAAACGGTAGGCCGCGAGCCGGTCGAGCATCCGCACGCATTCAACGTCAAGGTCTGGCTGATGTACGGCAGATTCGACGAAATGTCGAAGCCATATTTTATGTAGGATTTTATTACTCAGCGAGGCTTACGATCCCATGAGCCTAGGTGTTCTCCTCCTCTGCTGGTTTGTCCGCTTTCTTCTTCCACCAAGCTCCGATTTCTTTCCCGAATGCTAACGCCACAGCAAACAATCCAGACCAGAAGGCGACTTCAATCGGAAATAAGTTTCGGTCATTTTTTGTATCCGTCAAAGCGTCTCTTAGTACGCCGATCGCAGTCCCGACAACAAAAAACGGGATGCTGATCTTCGAGCCCGATTCAGAGAGTCCGGCAAGTGCGGCCACGGCGAGCAGCAGAACAGCAAAAGCCAAAGCCAATTGAAGAGCCGCTATCGAAGCATCACCGTTAGGTGGCGTTTCTGCGACTCTTAACCAGAGGGTGACATAGAGCGCTCCAGCTACGGTCGCCCCGAGTCTCCTCCAAAACGCATTCATGAATCAGAGCTAAGACTTCGCTTTCTGCTCCGCCTTGCCGCCGCCCATGAACGTTGCTGCGCCCTGCATGACCCTGGTGCCGACGCTCAGTAGCGCATCAGTGACGCCGGGGAACAGCGACGCGAGTTTCTCTGCGACTGCGGCGCCGGGAGGGACGTCCACCTCAGTGAGCCCGAATGCTGCCGCTGCGAGCACCGCCCACGTCACCCATCGCGCCGGCATCGCCATCATCGCGGATACGCCCTTCAGCGTGTCGTGCTTGAGCGCGTTACGCGCCATCGGAGTGTCGATCACTCCCGGCATCACGAGCGAGACTTTTATTCCGGTGTTGAACAGCTCGACGCGCAGCGCTTCCGTCATTCCGACCAGCGCAAACTTGGTCGAGCTGTAGCCTCCGAGCGGGCTGACGCCGCGACGTCCCGCCAGCGACGAGATATTCACGATGTTCCCCGACTTGGCTTTGCGCATCGCGGGCAGCACAGCCTGCATCGCGTTGAGCGCGCCGAAGACGTTCACCGCCATCATTTTTTCGAGATCTTCCGGACGCATCTGCTCGACTGTTTCCGCGATTAGCAAGCCCGCCGAGTTGATCAGGATGTCGACTTTGCCGAAGGCTTCCTTGACCTGATCCACCGCCCAGAATACGCGCGCACGATCGGTGACGTCGCAATCGAGCGCGAGTGCCTTGCCGCCTGCCTTATTGATTTTGTGCGCGAGTTCTTCGAGCTGGACGCGCCGGCGCGCGAGCAGAGCAACCTGCGCGCCTTGTTCGCCGAACGCGAGCGCGACGTCGTGGCCGATGCCGCTCGAGGCACCGGTCACCACCACGGATTTGTCGAAGAAATATCCGCGCACCGGACCTTTGGATTCCCGCTTGGCTTCGCTCATTGCCGTCACCTCGCCTGGGCGCCGTTGCACGAAACTGAGAGTGTCGGGCGTCGCGATTGGGATTGTGCGCCGTCGCCCACGCATGCGCAAACCCTTATCGATGGTTAGTGCGCCGTCTCCCTTTGGCAGACACTGCTCAATACTGCGAAACGATTGATGGAAGTCGAGTAGACGGTCTTGCCGCTGGAATCCGTCATCATTATCTCCGAATCGGTCGTGACTGGCGGACGCGCCGGCGAGAAGAACGCAAAGCATCGGCGCGGCGATTCTTCGGTCACCAGTTTCCAGGAGCTATGTTCGGTGCCGGTTCCATTTGGTGTGACGGAGTAGTTACCGGACACCATCTTAAGCTTGCAGGTCAGATCGAGTCCGGGAGCCCGGATATAATCGATCCAGGTTCCCTCCGAATATTTGCCGTTGCCGTCCGCAACGATATGAATATCGCCTGTCCCCGTCGGCTTGAAGGGATCTTTGATTGTGGGCGGCAGCGAAAATGGCGTAAGCGTGCAATGATACGGGCCCTGGATCGATCTGTCTGTGAAGGTCAGCGGAACCAGCGCGAGACGTTCCTCCTCCGATATGAAATCCAACGGGATCGACGGCTTCCCGGTCATCAAATCGTCAATGTTTTCCACGACCCGTTCGACCAACCGTGGCGCTCCGGGATCTGTGTCGTCACGATTGTAGAGCACCACGATCGCCCGATCCTCGAGCAGGATTGAATCGTAGCCAATGACCTGTATCCGCCGGTGCCGCCTGAATGGAAGTAGGATCCCGTCTTAGGATTGAAGAACCAGGCCAACGCTATCCTGGTCGTCGCCGCTAACAGTGACGTTCGAGCGCACTTGATGGTCCAGCGCGACTGCGGCAGGCAGCGTTGCCGCCGGCGAATCGGCGGCTGCGCCGGTCGCGTACTTGTCCGGATGCAGGTTCGCGTCGAGATAAGTGAGGATGTCCGCCGCCGTCGATTTGATCGCACCGGCGCCGGCGAACGCATCCAGATCCCACGGAGGGGTCGGGTCGAAGTTGTAATCATAACCTTGGATCAGCCGCGATCGCTGCTCCGGCGAGAGCGTGACGCCGGTGTCGCTCATGTGCAGTGGGCCGGTGATTTCGGTCGAGACCAATTGTCCGTAGGGAACACCGGCATCGCAATGAAAGCCCGTAACCAAGCAATCCGAAACCGAGATTGCTGTAGAGGAATGCAGCGTCGGCCGGCTTGGCGGCGCCGTGCTTGGCAATGAACTCTTGCAGTTGCGCCGCGTGGTAGTCGGCATATGGATTCAATGGATTTTGCGGCTTGAAGTTATCCGGCATCCGCGGCAGCCCGGAATGCTGCGTCGCGAGATCGACCAGCGTGATTTCCGTGCCCTTGGGCTTCGCCACAACGCCAGCCGGCAGCAGCGTACGAATGGGAGTATCGAGCGTGACCTTCTTCTGCACCACCATCTGCGCCAGAACCAGCCCGGTAAACGTCTTGGTGATCGATCCGATCTCGAAAATCGAATCCGGCTTCGCGGTGCCGTAAGCGAAGATGCGCCGCTGGCCGTGATCCATTACACCGATCACCAATCCGCCGCCGCCGCTCGCCTTGCTGAGCAATCCATGGTCGAGGACAGGCGCCAATTCGCGATCCAGGACCGGTTTGAGATTATCCAATGCAACGGGAGGCATCGCAGGCGCCGGCGTCGGAGTCGGCATCGCGGTTGGCATGGGTCCACCATTCTGACGAGTGAAAACCAGCGGCAGCGGAACGCCTTGGCTCCACGTGCCTCTGATATTTTTGCCGTCGCCGTCAAGTGTTCCCGTGTATGTGCCGGAGACTGAAGGAATTTCGAAACTGAAACTGTCGCCTTTGAGCACGACATTGCTGCCCTGCAGGCCCATCGCGTTCTGATCGAGGCTGTCGAGTGTGACGCTCAACTTGCCTGCAGTATCTGTGTTCACATGCAGAGCCAGGCGCAGCAAGCCACCGTCCACCTGCAAAGCACCGCTCCAATTGCCGACGACGTCTGCGGGCTTTTGTGCAAATGTGCTAGCCGCGCCAAGCCCGAACAACAGCATCGATGCGAACAGCAAACTCGCCCAATTGACTATCAAACGACCGGCCGCGAATCTTCGAGCCATCGCGATTTCCCCCCTCCGAGATTGCCGCGCGTCTAGCGTATATACCGGAATGTACCTTGGTTTTTCAAAACACCCGATTCGTAACGCTGCGGCGCCGTAGCAGCGAAACTAATGCGCGCGCGCATACTCCTGGTGGGGCGGGCCGCCGTGCCCGCGCCCGGTTGCCGTACAGATGAGAGGTGGTTAGCTTTTCATCGCGGAGGCATTGAACAGCGAAAAAGTGAAATCGAAAACTGTCATCACCGAAATCGCCGCGGCGGGCGCATTGCTCGGCTCGTATCCGATGGACTGGCTGGTCAAACGAGGCGAGCCGTACTTCTGCGAGCCGTCGAGCGAACCCGTTATTTTACTTCACGGATTCGGCGGTAGCCGTTCGAATCTGCTGGCGCTCGCGGCGTATCTGCGGCTGGCGGGATTCGACAACGTTTCTTATTTCGAGTACCCGCGATGGCAGACGCTTGACTGATTCCGCCGCCCAACTCGGGCGTATCGCAGAGGAAAAATCGGGCGACAACGGCGTTCATCTGATCGGTCACAGTCTCGGCGGTACCGTTGCTCGCCGCTACGCCACGAGCGCGCCGAAAAGCGCGGTGCGATCGCTGATCACGCTCGGCTCACCGTATTCCTACGGCCAGTGGAGTCCGACCGAGGTCGGGATTTTCGGCGACGACGACCCGATCGTGCCTGCGCCAATCGAACCGCTGGTGAATAGCGCCGCGTTTCGACGGATCGTGACGCTGCACGACGTCGGTCATCTGGCGCTGATCTTCCATCCCGAGGCACTGCGAATCATCGGCACCGAGTTGCGCGCAAATCGCGCACCAGAGAGCCGAGCCGCGGCGTAAGCGCTGGCGCGTCAATCGCGCGCACTCTACACTCATCGCGTGCCATCAGCCAAAGAAGCCGGCGCGATCGTGCTGGTCGGCGGGCGAAGCTCGCGGATGGGCCAGCCCAAAGCGGCGCTGGATTTCGGCGGGATGCCATTGCTTACCAGGATTGTCATCGAGCTCAAATGGTGGTTCGACGAAATTGTGATCGTCGCGGCGCCCAAGTCGGAAGGCCTGCCCCGCATCGAGATTCCCGGCTTGAAAATCGTTCACGACGAGACGGCCTTCGCAGGACCACTCGACGCGCTTAGGCGTGGCTTGAATGCGCTCGATCACGGCATTGCGTTTGCCTGTTCGTGCGACCTGCCGATGCTGAATTCCGACGTTGCGGCCGACTTGGTTGCGATGCTCGATGACTTTGACGCCGTTATCCCGGAAGTCGGTGGCAAGCTGCAGCCGCTGCACGCGGTCTATCGCAAGCAATGCGCAAACGCGATCGAGTCGCTCGCAGCCGGCGGCGAGAAGCGACTGACCGCCAACGCCAGCACAATCAACGCAAGAAAGGTCGGCGAAGAGGAACTCAGAAAGCTCGACCCGCAGCTCACCAGTTTCTTCAACGTGAACACCCCCGAGGACTACCAGCGCGCCCTAGAGCTGGCCGGTCTCTCGAGATAGAACGGGATCTCTTCCCCTCTCCAGAAGGGAGAGGGGTTAGGGGAGAGGTTTCTCCCACCTCAAAATCGGGCGGCGCGCGGCCAGCGCCTCGTCGACGCGCGAGACCGGCAAGGTCTGCGGCGCATTCTTGACGCGCTCTGGATCGCTCAACGCTTCGTCGTAAATGCGCTCCATCGTATCGACGAAGCTGTCCAGGATTTGCTTGCTCTCGGTCTCGGTCGGCTCGATCATCAGCGCGCCCGGCACTACCAGCGGGAAATAGATCGTCGGCGGATGGATACCGAAATCGAGCAGACGCTTGGCGATTTCGAGCGTGCTCACGTCGGCGCGCTTTTCTAGGTCGTGCGAGAGCACGCATTCATGCATCGACGGCTCGCCGGTGGCACTCGGAAAGTGCGGCTCCAGCCGTTTGCGCACGTAGTTCGCGCCGAGAATCGCGAGCCGGCTCGCCATCCCGAGTCCGTCGCCGCCGAGCGCGAGAATATACGCATAGGCGCGCACAATCATTCCGAAGTTGTTGTGATAGGAGCGCATCCGTCCGATCGAGTCCGGCCGATCGCCGTCGATTTCGTACCCGGCGTCGGAATGCTTCAAGCGGGGGAGCGGCAGGAACGGCTCGAGATGCTTTCTCACCGCAACCGGTCCCGCGCCCGGACCGCCGCCGCCGTGCGGAGTCGAGAAACTCTTGTGCAAGTTCAGTTGCACGATGTCCGCGCCCATGTGTCCGGGCTTCGCAACGCCGAGCAGGGCATTCATATTCGCGCCGTCGAGATAGAGCATCGCGCCACGCTCGTGCAGCGCAGCCGCGATCTCCTGGATTTGCGGCTCGAAAATTCCGAGCGTGTTTGGATTGGTGACCATCATCGCGGCCACGTCGTCGCTCACCAACCGCCGAACCTCAGCCGCTTCGAGATAGCCGCGCCGGTTCGATTTCGCGACGATCACCTCGAAGCCCGCGAGCGTGCAGCTGGCAGGATTGGTGCCGTGCGCCGTATCCGGGATGATCACCTTGTGCCGCACTTCGCCGCGCTTGCGATGATACGCGCGGACCATCAGAAGTCCCGTCAACTCGCCCTGCGCGCCGGCCGCCGGATGCAGCGACACGGCGTCCATGCCGGTGATTTCCGCGAGCGCAGCTTCCATCCGCGCGATCAATTCGAGCGCGCCTTGCGCCAGGTGCGCGGGCGTCGCCGGATGCAGTCCCGCCAGCCCAGGCAGTGCCGCGAGTTCATCGTTCACGACCGGGTTGTACTTCATCGTGCACGATCCGAGCGGATAGAACTCCAGCGCCTGCGCGAAGTTGAGCTGCGACAGACGCAGGAAGTGCCGCAGCACCTGTGGCTCGCTCAGTTCGGGAAAACCGGGGAGATCCTCGCGGCAAAGCTCGGCGCCCAGTAGTTCGGCGCCCCGTCTATCAGCCGTGCGCGGCGACAAATCGGCTCCGCGCCGACCCTCGGATGAAAGTTCGAAGATAAGCGGAACGCCCGCCATCGGTTCGATTCGGTCGATGGTCGAAGTATCCTCGGTGACCGGGACTGGTCCGATTCTGCCCGCACTCGCCATCACCGCTGGCCTCCCCCAATTGCCGCCGCAAGCCGAGCGAACTCATCGCCGCGATTCATTTCGGTGACCGAAACCAGCAGCGCGTCAGAAAGTTCGGGATAGTCGTCGCCGAGCGGGACGCCCGCGAGTATCTGCTTGCGCTCTGCCGCTTCCAGAGCGGCCGTGGGGTTCGCAAGCTTCAGCGCAAACTCGTTGAAGAACGGTCCCGAGAAGCGTCGCTCGATGCCCGCAGCCGCGAGCGTGTCGGCCGCCTGATGCGACAGCTCGACGTTTCTCTCCGCCAGCTCGCGCAATCCCGTGCGCCCCATCAACGAGAGATAGACCGTCGCGGCCAGCGCGCACAGCGAATGATTGGTGCAGATGTTCGAGGTCGCGCGTTCGCGACGGATATGCTGCTCGCGAGTATTGAGCGTCAGGCAAAACGCGCGGCGACCGTCGCGATCGCGGGTCTGTCCAACCAGGCGTCCCGGCATCTGGCGCAGATGAGGAGTTCGCGCGGCCATGAAGCCGACGCCCGGTCCGCCGTATTGAAGCGGCAGCCCGAAACTCTGGCCCTCGCCGACTGCGATATCGACGCCGAGTTCGCCCGGCGCGCGCAGCAGTCCCAGCGCGATTCCCTCAGCAGTGGCGGAGATCGCGACCGCGCCGGCACGATGCGTTCTTTCAGTAATCGCCCCGAGCGGCTCGATCACGCCGAACGCGTTGGGATAGCCGGTGACGGTGCACAGCAACCGATCGTTGGCGATTCGATCGAGTGCAGCGGCGTCGGTCGCGCCGGTTGCGTCGTCGAACGGAACTTCGACGATTTCGATTCCCTTGAGCGCGCTCAGGTAGGTGCGAATAGTTGCGCGATAGTCCGGCCACAACGCGCGCGAGAGTGCGACGACCGCGCGCTTCGGCATCAGCCGTCGCGCCATCAGAACCGCCTCTGCCGCGGCCGACGCGCCGTCATACATGCTGGCGTTGGCGACCTCCATCGCGGTGAGCTGCGTGATGAGCGTTTGAAATTCGAAAATCGCCTGAGTCGTCCCCTGGCTCGCCTCGGCCTGGTACGGCGTGTAGCTGGTCGCGAATTCCGCGCGCGCGATTACGGCGCGCACGGCGGCGGGGACGTAATGACGGTAGTAGCCGGCGCCCAGGAAGCTCGCAAACCCCGACGCGCCAGTATTGCGAGCCGCGAGTGCTGAAATCTCATGTACTACATCAGATTCGCTTCGCCCGCGTTCGAGGTTGATCGTCGCGCTCGCGCGCAAATTTGCCGGCACGTGCGCGATCAGATCGTCAAGATGCTTGGCGCCGATCGTCTCGAGCATCGACGCGACATCGCTGTCGGTATGTGGCATGAATCTCATGGAATCAGTTCGTCCTTCACCCCCGCTCAGCCTCCACTTGGCCTACAATTCAATCACACGCTCGCAGTTGATGCCGCATGGTTTTCGTCGGGCCGATAGAACGGCCGCCGCACGATTGTTGCCCGCGCTTTGCGCTCGCGAATTTCCACTTCGAGCGACTCGCCCACGGATGGCGGATTTTTCGCGCCCTCGACGTTTAGATATGCCATCGCGATCGGCCGCTGAATCGACGGCGCGAACGTCCCGCTGGTCACAACTCCCGCCTCGTCGCCGTTGCGAAGTACGCGGTAACCCTGCCGCGCGACCATTCTGCCGTCGTCAGTCTGCAAGCCGACTAGTGTCTTCTTGAGTCCGTGATTGCGTTGCGCTGAAAGTGCCTTCTCGCCGATGAACGGACGCCCCAGCTTCACAAAGACTCCGAGGCCCGCCTCGAGCGGCGATGAATTGCGATCGAGTTCGTGACCGTAGAGCGGCAGGCCCGCTTCGAGCCGCAGCGTGTCACGCGCGCCGAGCCCGACTGGCTTGGCGTTGGCGGCGGCGCCGACGTCGAGAATCGCCTCGAACAATTGCCGCGCGCCGGCGTTGTCCACGAACAGCTCGAAGCCATCTTCGCCGGTGTATCCGGTACGCGCCGCGAGACACGTGATTCCCGCTACAGTTCCTTCGGCGACGCCGAAGCGCGCGATATCGGCAATCGGAAAATCCGCGAGCGTCGCCAATATCGCGACCGCCACCGGGCCCTGTACTGCGATCAGTGCGGTAGCCTCGCTCACATCTTCGAACTTCGCGCGCCCGCCGTTCAGTTCGACGATCCATTCGCGATCGGCGTCGATATTCGATGCGTTGACGCAGAGCATGTAGCGCTCCGGTCCGAGCCGATAGACGATCAGGTCATCGATCGTGCCGCCGTCCTCCGCGCACATAATCGTGTATTGCGCCTGGCCCTGCTTGAGCCGCGCCGCGGAATTGGTGAACGCTCGTTCGAGCGTCTCGAGCGCATGCGGTCCGCTGATTTCAAACTCACCCATGTGACTCAGATCGAAAACTCCCGCCGAATTTCGGACCGCAAGATGCTCCTCGATAATCCCGCTGTAGCTCACGGGCATCTCGAAACCACCGAAAACGGTCATCCGTGCGCCGAGTTTCTGGTGAAGGTCGAACAGAACGGTGCGCTTGGGCGCATTCATCAACGAAAAAATTCTAACAGACCGGTTTCGGAGGAACGAGACGGGCGCTCGTGATCTGCCAACAGCGCCGACCTTCTGTCCACAGCGCCTTGCTCGCCGCGACCCGGTGCTATAATCCGACTGATATCCGATGGCTGCGATTATCATGGATGGCCGGGCGCTCAGCGCGCATCTGATGCCGGAGTTGCGCGCTCACGTTGACCAGCTCAAGAGCGAGTTCGGATGCACCCCGTCGCTGGCAGCAATCCTGGTCGGCGACGATCCGGCGTCGCGGCAATACGTGAAGAATAAGCAGCGCGTCGCGGCGGAACTCGGATGCGAGAGCCGCACGGTGCGGATGACGGCAGACGAGGCGACCACCGATTCGTTGCTGAAGGTTATCGCCGAGCTCAACGCCGACAAGGACGTCAACGCGATCCTGCTCCAACTGCCCATTCCCGATTCGGTCGACCGGTTCCGCCTGTTCGACGCGATCGCGCCCGAAAAGGATCTCGACGCCGTCAGTTCGGCCAGCGTCGGCGGCTTCTATCGCGGTGAATGGGGACGCTTTATTCCGTGCACTCCGCGCGGCGTGCTGACCTTGCTCGACTACTACCAGGTGCCGGTTGACGGCGCGCGCGCCACGATCATCGGACGCAGCGATATCGCGGGCAAGCCGACCGCGCTGATTCTCGGCGGGCGGCTGCGTAACGCGACAATTACGTGGTGCCATCGCCACACCCGCGACCTCGCCGCAATTTGCCGCGAGGCCGACATTCTCATTCCATGCGTCGGCGCGCATACCGGCCAGCCCTACCTGATCACGGCCGATATGGTGAAGCCGGGCGCCTGCGTGATTGACGTGGGCTTTCGCCGCGTCGGTCCCGGCAAGTTCGTTGGCGATGTCGACTTCGAAGCTGTCAAAGAAGTCGCTGGTTGGATCACGCTCAATCCCGGCGGGACCGGTCCGATGACCGTGGCAGCACTCATGCAAAACCTGATCGACGCGACGCGCTATCAGCTCGGATTACCGCGCGCCGCGTACTCGGTCTGAGGACGGCGCTGGACGGACCCGCGGCGCATTGCTTTGCGCAAGGTTCGAGTTTCCCGTACATTTGCAAATTGCATTAGGGGACCGCCCGCACAAATCGAATGTCATCATCGACAACCGGCTCGAAAACCAACGGCTCGAAGACTACCGCCTCGACCGGCGAGCGCTCTGGCAAGCGCACGCTGAGCGACGTCCTGATAGGACCGCCGCGCGACGTCCGCGACCCCGAGATATTCCATAGCCTTTCGCTGGTCGCGTTTCTGGCATGGGTCGGCCTGGGCTCCGACGGCCTGAGCTCATCCTGTTACGGCCCCGAAGAGGCCTTCCTCGCGCTCGGACACCATCAATACCTGGCGGTGTTCCTCGCGATGCTGATGGCGCTGACCGTCTTCATCATCTCGGCGTCATACTCGCAAACCATCGATCTTTTCCCGACCGGCGGCGGCGGTTACCTGGTCGCGACCAAATTGCTCGGCAAATATTTCGGCCTGGTGTCCGGATCGGCGCTGGTCGTCGACTACGTGCTGACCATCGCGATTTCAATCGCGAGCGGCGCCGACGCGATCTTCAGCTTTCTGCCCGTATCGTGGCTTCCGTTCAAGTTCTGGTTGTGCCTTCTGGTCGTCGTCTTGATGGTCCTGATGAATCTGCGTGGGGTGAAGGAATCGGTGCTGTCGCTTCTGCCGATTTTCATCGCCTTCATCGTCATGCATGCGTGGTTGGTAGGCTACGCGATCTTCAGCCGCGCGCCCGAGCTTCCGTCAATCGTCGGCCACGCCGTGCGCGAGGTCCACGCCAGCGCCAATAGCATGGGGATGTTCGCGCTCGCGGTGATTTTCTTCCGCGCCTACAGCCTCGGCGGCGGCACCTACACCGGAATCGAGGCCGTAAGCAACGGTCTGCCGATTTTGCGCGAGCCGCGCGCCGAGACCGGCAAGCGCACGATGATGTACATGGCGATTTCGCTCGCTTTCCTCGCGGGCGGAATCTTACTCGGCTACCTGCTGCTCAACGTCGAGGCTGAGGCCGGCAAGACGCTCAACGCCGTCATGTTCGATCGGCTCGCTTCCAACTGGCAGATATTCGGCTTGCACGTAGGGCCCGCAATTATCACCTTCGCGCTGCTGACCGAAGGCGCGCTGCTATTCGTTGCCGCGCAGACCGGTTTCGTCGACGGACCTCGCGTGCTCGCAACGATGGCGTCCGACCGATGGCTCCCGCGACGCTTCGCAAACCTCAGCGCGCGCCTGGTGACGCAGGACGGCGTCATCACGATCGGACTCGCCGCCACGCTGCTGCTCATTGGCACCGAGGCGAAAGTCGATCTGCTGGTCGTCCTCTATGCGATCAACGTCTTCGTGACGTTCACGCTTTCGCAGCTCGGCATGACGACGCACTGGTGGAGTGTGCGCAAGACCGACAAGCACTGGCTTCGCAAGCTGCTCATCAACGGCGTCGGGACATTCTTCACGGCGACCATTCTCTTCATCACACTGACGCTCAAATTCTTCCAGGGCGGATGGGTGACCGTAATAATCACCGGCGGGTTGATCGCGCTGTGCTACACCGTGCGCCGCCATTACGAACGGGTTTCGAAGGCAATCGAGCAGCTCGAAGCCGATATTCTGCCGAAGCTGTACGCGGTCAAAAAGCGTGAGCCCGCCAAGCGCGATCCCAATGCCCCAACGGCCGCGATCCTGATCAGCGGCTTCAATGGTCTGGGGCTCGCTACCCTGTTGCAGGTCCATCAACTGTTCCCGGGCGAGTTCCGCAACATGGTCTTCATCGGAGTCGGCGAAGTCGATGCGGCGTTGCTCAAAGGTCCCGAAGAAGTGCACGAGCTCGAGCAGCGGATGACCGACGACTTGAATGAGTACTGCCAGTTCGCCGCTGACCTTGGGTATCATCCCGAATTGCGCGCCGGCCTCGCGCCCGACGTCGTCGTCGAGCTGCGCCGGCTATGCCTGGAAGTCGCGCACGAATTCCCGCACGTCGTGTTCTTCGCCGGCAAGCTCATCTTCTCCGACGAGATAGAAGGGTTCATCGGCCGCTTCCTTCACAATCACACCTCGCTCGAACTCCAGAACTGGCTGCAGCTCTACGGCTACAGCCTGGTGATTCTCCCGATCCGCGTCGGCGCCGGCTCAATGTCGATCCCGCAAACCTCCCAAGCCGCTTAGTCTTCCCTCGCCCGACTCAGAATGTTGGGTTCGCATACTCTTACCTCGCCCGTTGGGAGAGGCAGCTGGCCGCAACGCGGCCAGCGGTGAGGGTTCTGGGCTACAGCAACAATTTGCAGCGTCGTGTTTTGAGTCTATCCGCGATCACTTCCCAACCGGAGTGATCCGATAAAACCCGAGATGGTCGCCACGATACTTCTCGACCGCATCGAACCGCTTCGGATCGGGAAGCTCGCTGCTTACCGCGTCACCATCCTTCCAACTGACGAGCCATCCGCCGCCCGCCGATGACACCCGTTCCTCAATAGTCATTCGCGCCGACGTGGCATCGAATCCGGGAATAGCTATTCGCGGATTGTTGCCCCGGAAGTAGTAATCGAAAGGAACTGAGTAATAGCCGAATGGAAATCCGCCGTTCGGAATGCTCGACGCATTGCCGGTCGAGACAAATCCGGATTCAAAGAATACGGGATCGGATGAACCGCCTTGCGATACTTGCCGGGCGAAAGCTCGCCACGGTTGCGGGTCGGATCGGTCGAACGGCAGCACGATCAAGCATGCCAGCGCGAAGCCCGCCACCAGCAGGTTGCGCCATTTCACGCTGACCCACGCCAATCCTGCCGCGGTCAACAATGCGAGCGTCGCTGTTGACGGCGCTACGTAGCGCAGGTTGAACATCGGCCGGATCACGATCGACCCCGCCGCCAGCATGAGTCCCGGCAGGATCGTCCATGCGCCAAGCCAAATGAGCTGGCCGTCGCCCGAGTCTCGGGTCTTTGCAGCCACAAACCACAGCGCCACCGCGCCCGCCGCGAGTGCCAATACTACTTTGATAGCCAGTGGATACTCATATCCCGTTCCGATCCAGTCGAGCCAATGGCCCGCGATCAGCGTTTCGCTCTGCGCACGCGCAACCGGCACGTACGGAACAAACAGCACCAGGGTTATAGCGATCGCGATCCATGCCATCTGATTTTTCCGCCCGTGAAGGTAATCGCGCACGAGCATCGCAACGCCCACTCCGATAAACAGGATGCCGCCGAGGTGTGTGTAGAGGAGCGCGGCGCCCGCCATACCGCATGCCACTGCGCCGCTCATGCTCGGACGCTTGCGCACCCGCCAAAGCGTCAGCAGTTGTGCGAGCGCTAAAGCAATCAGCATCGAATACATTCGCGCCGAATGCGCGAACACAACCGCGAGCGGATTGAACGCCCACATCGCAGCCGCCGCGAGCGCAGTGTTGTCGTCGAACATTTCGCAGCCGATCGCGAACACCAGCACCAGCGTCGTTAGTGAAAAGATCACCGACAGCGATCGCAGCGAAAGTTCGCTCAGCCCAAATATCCGCGTGTAGTAGTGCAGGATGACGTAATAAAAAACCTGCTTGCCGGGATCATGCAGCACCGGTGTGCGAACGATCGCCCCGAGCCCCGGCTTCGCCGCCGCCCACGCGCTGTAGGCCTCGCTCGCGCCGAGCGCGTCCGTGCCAAGATGAAACGAATAGATAAAACCTGCGGCGACAAATATCGCTGCGAAGATTTCGAGCGGCCGCCGCGACGCTCTACCGCCCATCGGGATTGTGCTGTCGGCCCACCGCGCGAGATATAGCGGATTTCGCGCGCGCAATCTTCTGCCTGCCGCACGTTCGAGCATAGTCCATTGACTATCTCGCCTCGTGCTGGCGTAACTGATCAGAATCATGTCCGAGTTTCTGGAAGCGGTCCCCGAGGTCGGTGCGCAGGGCGGAGGCGGGGTCGCGATGACCCTGCCACCGATCGAGCGGATCCGCTTCGAAGTGTGGGCGCTCGCCTGGCCGGTGATCCTGTCGTTCGGCCTCGATTCGATTCTCGGTCTCTCCTCGATGCTGATGGTGGGACGCCTCGGCGCGGATGCCGTCGGCGCGGTCGGGCTGGCGACGCAGATCCTCGGCGCGGTGCGCGCAGGAATCGCCGCGGTCGGCACCGGCACGGTCGCGCTGGTCGCGCGTTACATAGGTGCGAACGATCGCGACAGCGCCGAGGAGGTGCTGAAGCAGTCGGTTGTCTTCGGAGTGCTGGTTTCGACCATCATCGCGATCCCGGTAATCATTTTCGCACGTCCGCTGATGGGCCTGTTCCAGGTGCATGGCCAAATGGCCGACATGGGCGCGCGCTACCTCCAGGTCGTGATGCTGTCGGAGCCGTTCCAGGGAATCTTCCTGATGTGCGCGTCGGCATTGCGTGGCGCCGGCGACACGCGCACGCCGCTGTGGATTGGCGGTATCATCGACGTGCTCGCAATTTTGCTCAACTACGTGCTCATCTTCGGCAAGTTCGGATTTCCCGCACTCGGCGTCGACGGCTCGGCGGTCGCGACCTTGCTCGCGATCGCATTCGGCGGAATTTTATTTTTCTATGCGTTGTCGATCCCCGGGATGGTGCTGAACTTCCGATGGCGTGGTCTATGGCCCGACCTCAGCCTCGGCCGGCGAATTCTAAGCGTCGGCAATCCCGCCGCTATCGAACAGTTGCTGATCCAGTTCGGCTTCGTCGCCTACGTCGGATTCGTCGCGCGCTACGGCCCCAAGGAAATCGCCGCCTATTTTATCGGCGTGCGAATCCTCGCGCTGTCATTCCTGCCCGGCTTCGGATTCTCCGCCGCCTCCGCTACCCTCGTCGGCCAGGGCCTCGGCGCGGGCGACCCGAAGTTCTCGCGCAAAGCCGGATGGGAAGCGACCCGGATGTCGATAGTGCTGATGACAGCCATGGGCCTGCTGTTTATTGCCTTCGCCCACTGGATCGCAGCGCTCTTCATCGACGACAAAACCGTCATCGCATACACGGTGCAGTTCATGTACGCACTCGCCGCCGCACAACCCCTGATGGCAATCGACTGGACCATCACCGGCGCACTGCGCGGCGCCGGCGACTCACAATTCCCGCTCTACGGCTCGCTCGCCGGCTTCTACGGCATGCGCCTCTTCCTGACAATTCTGATTTGGTACCACGGCGGCAGCATCAACTACATCTGGTGGTCGCTGATCGCCGACTACATCGTCCGCTCAACGGTAAAAGTCTGGCGCTTCCAATCCGCCCACTGGGAAACAATCGAAGTCTGACCCGGCTCAGCTTTCTTTCCTTTCCCTGCAAGGATGACCCCGCATAGCCTCGTTTGGATTTCTTCCCCTCTCCCGTGAGACGGGGCAAAGGTGAGGGCTCCGCTGGGGCAGCGCGCGTCGTGTCTTCAGAGCGTCGAAGATTCCCGGCTCTTTTTTCTCTCCGCGTTCATGGATGAACTGTTCAGCCTGCCTGCTGCGCGCACATCATGCTACGACATACGGTGTGATCAACCGTCAGCACCCTCCACTCGACGCCTCGGGCAACATTCGTTTCGAAAACACCAAATTTGACGGAACAAAGCTACCGATGGTGGTACTCACATCACTGAACCACAACAGGTGGTATGAATTGCAAGTCTCCCTCGAAACGACCGATCGCAATTCGGCATCGTCTCCACCACAAATCGCCCCGATCGCCCCTGAATCTCGTCCAGAAAGCCGCTCATGTGCGCTGTTAAAATGCATGCTACCGAGATCGACATCGACGCATCCCTCGTGCGCCGGTTGCTCGCCGAGCAGTTATCCGCAATGGGCAAATCTTCCCCTCGAGCGCGTTCGCTCCGGCGGGACCGACAACGCAATCTATCGCCTCGGCGACGACATGTGCGTCCGACTGCCGCGCATCGAGTGGGCGACCACTCAGGTCGACAAGGAGCTTCAGTGGCTGCCTCGACTGGCCCCGCATCTGCCACTCGCCATCCCGGTCCCGCTCGCGAAAGGGATGCCCGCCGACGGTTACCCCTGGCATTGGTCGGTTTGTCGATGGCTCCCCGGGCGAGAACGCGATCGTCGAGCGCTTCGCAGATCTTCGCCAGGCTGCGATCGCCCTGGCGCAATTCGTAGCCGCGATGCAGCGGATCGATATCACCGGCGGCCCGCGTCCCGGGGCACACAACTTTGGCCGCGGCGTCCCGCTGGCAATACGAGACGCAGACACGAGGGCCGCGATCGCGAAGTTGCACAACGAGCTGGATACTGACGCTGTCACCGCGGCCTGGGACGAGGCTTCCCAAGCACCTGCGTGGGACGGTCCGCCCGTCTGGATCCATGGAGACCTCCATGCTGGCAACCTGCTGGTCGACCACGGCCATCTAAGCGCCGTCATCGACTTCGGCGGCTTGGCCGTAGGCGATCCCGCGTGCGACTTCGTAGCTGCGTGGACGCTCTTCTCCGGCGAGAGCCGTGACGCATTCCGCGTGGCGCTGTCTATCGATGACGCCAGTTGGGCGAGAAGCCGCGGCTGGGCGCTCTCGACCGGCCTGATCGCTCTCCCTTACTACCTGGACACCAACCCCGTGATCGTCGCGATGGCCCGGCGCCAGATCGACGAAGTCCTCGCCGATCGCAAGCGCACCTGTTGATGCGCGCGACGCATCAACTGGACGCCGCCTCCGTCGCGCGTAATCCTGTTGCCGTGGCACAAGCGGTTCAAGCGACCGAGACTGTCGAGGGCATCCTCGATCAGGTCCTGTTCGTCAACGACAAGAACGGCTACTCGGTCGCCGTCGTCGTCATCCCGCAGGAGCATGGCGATTTTCGCCGCGTCACCGTCGTCGGCAATCTCGCGGGTCTCGAAGTCGGCTCGACCATCCGGGCGCTGGGCGGCTTTGAAAAGCATCCGCGCTTCGGCGAGCAGTTCCACGTCGTCGATTTCGAAACGCTGCGCCCTGCAGGAGCCGTCGCGATAGAACGCTACCTCGCTTCCGAAATAAAAGGCATCGGCCCCAGGCTCGCGCGGCGAATCGCGGAACACTTCGGCGACACGCTCGGCGAAGTGCTCGACAACGCGCCCGAACGCATGCGCGAAGTTCCGGGCATCGGCGGCGCGGTTGCGCGACTGATCGCCACAGCATGGCGCGACGCGTCAGGCTTGCGCGAGCTCACCGTCTTTTTGCGCGGACACGGGCTGGCCGCCTCGCACGCTCGACGAATCCACAAGTTCTACGGCAAGGACGCGCTCGACGTAGTCAAGCGCGATCCTTACGTGCTCGCGCGCACGATTCACGGCATCGGATTTCGCACCGCCGACGCCATCGCGGAGAAACTCGGCATCCCGCGCAACTCGATCCAACGCGCGCGCGCCGCCGTGCTGTACATCCTCGAACGCATGTCCGACGAGGGCCACGTCTATTCGCCGTTCGAATATCTCGAAGGCCAGTTCCGCACCGCGCTCGAGATGGAACCCGACCTCGCGCACGACGCAGTGAACGAACTCGCCGCCAGCGGCGAGGTGATTGCCGAAGAGGCAGACGATCACATCGCGATTTACCTCGCGCGCCTGCACGAGGCCGAAGTGAACGTCGCCACGCGAATCGCGGAATTGAACGCAGGCCGCGCGATGAACAAGGACCTCATCGATCGCGCGGTCGCGGCTGCGATCAAATCGTCGGAGCTCGAGCTCTCAGCCGAACAAAAGAGCGCGCTTCGATGCGCGCTGGCGAGCCGCGTCACCGTCATCACCGGCGGTCCCGGCACCGGCAAGACGACTCTGCTGCGCTCGCTGCTGGTCGCACTCGCCGACGTCGGATTGAAGCCGACACTGGCCGCACCGACCGGACGCGCCGCTCGCCGGCTCCAGGAGGCCTCGGGCCGCGACGCGAAAACTATCCATCGTCTGCTCGAATACGATCCGCAGAGCGGCGGATTCATCCGCGGCAAGAATTTTCCGCTGCGCACCAACTATCTGATCATCGACGAGGCCTCGATGATGGACGTCGAGCTCGCCTCGAGCCTGCTCTCCGCCCTGATGCCGAACTGCTCGCTGTTGCTCGTCGGCGATCGCGATCAGCTTCCTTCCGTCGGTCCGGGCAGCGTGCTCAAGGACGTGATCGCTTCCGACTTCGTGCCCGTGGTGCAGTTGAAGGAAGTCTATCGGCAGGCGCGCCGCAGCCTGATCGTCGCCAACGCGCATCGACTGAATCGGGGAGAGTTCCCGCAACTCTCCAACGACGCCGAAGGCGACTTCTTTTTCTTCGAGCGCAACGCCGCCGAGGATGTGCTCGCGACGATCAAGCAGCTCGTGCAACAGCGGCTGATTGGACGCTTCGGAATCAGCGACCCTCGCGAAATCCAGGTGCTGACCCCGATGAATCGCGGCCCGCTCGGCACGCACCTTCTGAATCGCGAGCTGCAAGCATTGCTGAATCCCGTGGGACGCGAAATCCGCTCCGGCGATCGAACTTTTCGTGAGGGCGATCGCGTAATCCAGTTGCGCAACAACTACGACAAAGGCGTCTACAACGGCTCGATCGGAAGGATTCTTGGAATCGATACTGATAAGGCGCGCCTGAGCGTCATGTTCGAGGAGACTCACGCCGAGTACGACCTGTCCGAGCTCGACGAACTCGCGCTTGCCTACGCGATCTCAGTGCACAAGAGCCAGGGCAGCCAGTATCCGGCGATCGTGATGCCGATACATTCGAGTCACTACCTGATGCTCCGTCGCAACCTGCTCTACACCGCAATCACGCGCGCCGAACGGGTATGCGTGCTGGTCGGGACGAAGAGCGCATTGCAGCAGGCGGTGCGGAATCAGGACGAGCGTCGGCGCTTCTCGCGCCTGGCAGCGCGGTTACATGTCGACTGATCCCTCAGTGATGGACGAGTCCGTAGAGCACCCAGACCGCGGCCCCGAGGACGACCATCGCAATGAGAGCCGGGATCAGAGTCGCGCAAAACGCCCGCCACGCGGAGAATCGATGCACTTCGGCGATACAGTACAGCACGACGATACTGCCCCAGATTGTCAGCACGCCTTCGACGACGCCGACCTTGTAAAACGCCGGATCGACCTTGAGCATCTCGGCTGCCGTCGGATGCGGTATTGCGATGCCCTGAAGGACCGCGAGCAGCAGGATGATCTCGGCGGCGATCGCAGGAATCTGCCCCCAGGCCAGCGCGGCCCGCACTTCGACCCGGCTCGCGACGCCGCCTAGCAGTCCTCCCGACCATTTCAAGATCACGCCCGAAATGTACAGAGAGACCACGCCGAGGACCGCCGCGAATGCGACCGAGAACGCGACCTCGATCGGCCACAGCGACGACAGATTGGTGGTATCGCCCAGCGCCTTCGACCACTGATTCGCCAGCGCACCGACGGCGGGCCCGATAGCCGCGAGCGCGATTACGTTGCGGGTCGGATTCGTGTCGACGATACGCCGAATCGTCGCGCGCGGTTCAGTCCAAATCGTGAAGTAAGGTGCGATCGAGCCGCCAGCCCCATTCGCCATCGAAGCCCCCGTCCCGTCTCGAGTCTAGCAACGTTACCATCCCGACCGCTCGCGCAACAGATGGAAGCTCGGCCGCAGTCGAGAGCATGAGGTCGTTACAATCGCGCGGGGCCGCAGTCAGGGATGAGCGCCGTCGCTTCTCGGTTCAGGCTGCGCGATTTTAGGTGAATTTGATCGGTGATGTAATAGAGGACCCAATGCAGAGTCGATGAAAACGAATGCGGCAAACCCAATGAGCCCTGGTATCAGCGTCGCCGCCAATGCGCGCCATGCCGAGAAACGATGCACCTCGCCAATACACTTCAGCCAGACGACGAGTTCCCAAAACACGAACGCTCCTCCGACTAGTCCCCCGACGACCGCGATACGAGGAAACGGAGAATCGATTTGCTGCAACGTTCCAGGCGTAAGATGAGGTACCGGCATGCCGAGCACGATCCAGATCAGCAGCCCGAGAATCCCACCGCCAATCTTGATTACCTGAGGCCACGCGATCGCGGCCCGCAGTTCGACGGAGCTCGCGACGCCGCCCAGCAGGCTTCCTGTCCATCTTAAAACCACGCCACCAATAAACAGGTTGATTACTCCGAGAACTGGCTTGGCTGCGACGAAGGCGGTGGCCCATAGCAGACTGATGTGTTCGCTGCCGAGCTCTTTCGCCTTCAAACACTCAAAGGAAAGCGCACTAATCGCTGGCCCGATAGCCGCGAGCGCGATTACGTTGCGGGTCGGATTCGTGTCGACGATACGCCGAATCGTCGCGCGCGGTTCAGTCCAAATCGTGAAGTAAGGTGCGATCGAGCCGCCAGCCCCATTCGCCATCGAAGCCCCCGTCCCGTCTCGAGTCTTGCAACGTTACCATCCCGACCGCTCGCGCAACAGTGCGATTGACACAAATTCACTATGCGAATTAGCATCGCGACGATGAAACGCCTCAACTGGATCCTTGTGGCCGCGATTGTTGCGGGATGCGCGCAGAGTTACGGATGCGTCTTCGTGCAATCGAGCGCGATCGCCGACCGCTCCGGCGCCGGAAATCCAATCAGCGCGAACGCCAGCGACCTTGGCTACCTACATCTGGTAGCGCCGCAAGGACTCACCCAGACCGCGCTCGCGAACCTGCTGAGCAACTGCGCCACCGGCAAAGTGTCGGGAGTGACAACGGAGCTGAGCGTGCGCGATTTCTTTCTCGTGCAGTCGTACAATGTGTCAGTGACAGGTACCTGCAGCTAATTAGCTAGCGAATCTTGACTGCCGGCTTTTCCGACGGTGGGCGAGTGCGCTTGCCGCGCACCGGCCGCAGTGTCCGAAGAAAATTCAGTACGGCCTCAGCTTCCGATCGCACCGCATCGGGATCGTGCCCGGCCTGCTCGAGCTCTTTCTCGACTTCCGCAATCGTCTTCGCAAAGTCATTCTTGTACTTGCGATTGAGCTCCTTCCACGGCACTCCCGCCAGCGCGTCGGTGACGTTCGCCGGTGGACGATAAAGCCCGCGCGCGATCAGCACCGCAATTGCAGGATATCCAACGTAGCCCTGCCAGTACGACGCGTTGTCGTTCGATGCGATCTCGCGCCCGTCGGCCGATGTTTCGACCTCATAAGTCTTCGACCCGTCCGACGACGTCACCGTCGCCCGCCGCTCGTCCTCAACTCGCACGCGTCCGTCTCCAATCGCTCCGAGGGCTTCGTACACCTTGATAATCGGTGGCATCTTCCATTGCGTCGCTGGCATAGCCATCTCTATTCGATCATATTCGACATCACGTCAATCGATCTGGAGACTGTGGCGATGGCAAATCCACCAATCGGCAAACTCGACCATATCGGAATCGCGGTGAAGAGCGTCGCCGAGGCGCGCAAGTTTTTCGAAGGCGTTCTCGGCGCCACTTTTCAATTTGAGGCTGCCAATGAAGCGGCCGGCTTCACGCTGGCTGCGTTCGATCTGAACGGACTGTCAATCGAGCTCCTGGAGCCGCTCGGAGCGAGTTCGTTTCTGCACAAGTTCCTTGAGAAGCGCGGCGAGGGGATGCATCATTTGACGTTCAACGTCCCCGACTGCAAGGAAAAGACCGTCGGGCTGAAAGAGCAGGGCGTGCGAATCGTTGACGAGCACGAGTGGTCGCCAACCAGCTTCGAGTCCTTCATCTCCCCGCGCTCCTCCCACGGCGTCCTGATCCAACTAGGCTCAGGCTATCCAACTCTAAATAGCGACCCTACCTGGACTAGGAAGAAGGAACCTAACCCCTAACCCCTTCCCATAGTGGGAAGGGGAACCAGAGGGGATGGAGTAACCGCACTTCGCTCGCTCGAGAAGGGAACACAGGCGCAGACAAACCTCCCAGCGAACTAACGCTCCTAACAGGGACGAAGTCCCGCATCTTTTCTTCTCACTGGGTGCAGGGGTCACCCCTGCCCAAGGAAGCGTGAAACCCACGCGCGGGTTTCACATTCAATAAAGTGACTTACCCGATCAGCCCCGGATTCGCGCCGCCGTCGATCGTGATGTTCGCGCCATGAATGAAAGCCGCCCGCTCCGACGCGAGGAACATCACCAGGTCCGCGACTTCCTCCGCTTTGCCGGGACGCCCGAGCGGCGTCATCCGCTTCAGCACCTCGTCGATGTTGCCGCCCGCTGCGCGCCGCTCGGTGAATAGACGCAGCCTGTCGGTGAAAATAGGCCCTGGATTCACGCCCACGACGCGCACGCCATGCTTCGATCCCTCGTTCGCGAGCGCCTTGGTAAAATGGTTGAGCGCAGCATTTGCCGATCCGCCGATCATGTAGCCGCCAGTCGGGATCAGCCCGCCGGTTCCGATCACGTTGACAACGACGCCATGCCCCTGATTTTGCATCTGCGGCAAGACTTCGCGCGCCATTCGCACGTAGCCGAAGAACTTGAGATTCCAATCCTCGAGCCATTCGTCATCGGTGAGCTTCTGAAAATCGCCGGGCCGCGCGCTGCCCGCGTTGTTCACCAGGATGTCGATTTTGCCGAACGCCTCGACGCATCGCGCGACGACTCGCTTCACGTCTTCAGGTTGGTTGAGGTCCGCCTGGATCGCTTCAACGCGAGCGCCGTCGCGTCCGCGCGCCAGCTTTACGGTTTCATCCAGCGCCTCGCGACCGCGCGCGCATACCAGCACCGACGCGCCTTCCGCTGCGAGCCCGATTGCGGTCGCGCGCCCGATTCCCTTGCTCCCGCCAGTGACGATTGCCGCTTTGCCGCCAAGTCCGAGTTCCATTGTGGATAACCTCTATATGATTGGCTTCCACGTTCGCATCGCACCGTCGCGAGGGTCAACCCGCCTTAACATGACGGCTTCTATCTGACACGATTGCGGTAAGCGCCCACGGCTGCTGCAATGAAAGAACTGATCGTCTCCATCCTTCGCGACGCAATCGGGCGGGCGCGCGCCGCTGGTCAGTTGAGTTCCGAAGTTCCGTCGATCGGAATCGAGGCGCCGCGCGATTCCGCCCACGGCGACATCGCCTCGAACATCGCGCTGACGCTCGCGAAGCCCGAGCGCAAACCGCCTCGCGCAATCGCCGAGATAATCAAGTCGCACGTCACGCTGCCCGCCGAAGTAAGCGAGGTCTCAGTCGCCGGCCCCGGCTTCATCAATTTCAAAATGTCGCCGACGTACTGGCATTCCGAGATGCGCCAGGCTGCGAGCGCGGGCCGCGCGTTCTGGAAGCCACGCTCGTGGGAGTTGCGTCCGGGCGCTGGAAAGAAGGTCCAGGTCGAATTTCTCTCCGCAAATCCCACCGGACCCGTGACCGTCGGTCATGGCCGCAATGCGGTGCTCGGGGACACGATCGCGCGCCTTTACGAGGCGGCGGGCTTCGACGTAACGCGCGAATATTATTTCAACGACGGCGGCCGCCAGATGAAGCTGCTCGGCGAGTCGGTCCGAGCGCGCTATCTGCAAGCGCACGGCATCGACGCTCCGATGCCCCCCGACGGCTACCAGGGCGAGTACATCGTCGACATCGCGCGCGCATTGAAAGCGGAGCGGGGCGATTCGCTCGTGTCCGTGACCGATCTCGAGATTTTCCGCTCGGTGGCTGTCAAAGCGATCTTCGCCGACATCAATCAGACCTGCACGCGCCTCGGAATACGCTTCGACGTCTTCACCAACGAACTCGATCTCTTCAACGCGGGAAAGGTCGACGATGTCCTGAAGGCTTTGCACGACGCGGGTCTCACCTTCGAGCAGGACGGCGCGATATTCCTGCGCGGCGAGCCGCTTGGACTTCCCAAGGATGCGGTGCTGGTGCGCTCCGGACCCGACAAGCAGCCGACTTACCGCACGCCCGACATCGCCTATCACATCGAGAAGCTGAAGCGCGGTTTCGACTTGATCGTCGACGTCTTCGGCGCCGATCATATCGCTGAGCACCAGGAGGTCATCGCCGCGGTCAAGGCGCTCGGCTACGACATCACTCCGGTCCACGCGATCATCTACCAGTTCGTCACGCTCACGCGCGCTGGCGAGAAAGTCAAAATGTCGACGCGCAAGGCGACATACGTCACGCTCGACGAGTTGATCGACGAGGTCGGCGCCGACGTGGTGCGATTTTTCTTTTTGTTCCGCAAGTCCGACAGCCAGCTCGATTTCGATCTCGAACTCGCCAAAAAGCAGGCGCCGGAAAATCCCGTCTTTTACGTCCAGTATGCGCACGCGCGCCTCGCGAGTATCTTCCGCGAGGGGGCAGCGAAGGACTTGACGCTTCCCGCGGACACGTCCGCGATCGATCTCAATTTGCTCGGCGCCGAGGAACTCGATCTCGCCAAGCGCGCGATTGGACTCCCCGACGTCATGTCCGCCGCCGCCGAGGCGCTCGAGCCGCATCGGATTCCGTTCTATCTGCTCGATTTGGCCGGCGAGTTCCATCGCTACTACAACAAGCCCGCGAATCGTATAATTGGACCGGATCGCGAGCTCAGTTTGGCGCGGATGTACATGGCCGGGATTCTCAAGGATGCGATCGCGGGCGGACTGGAGTTGCTCGGAGTGAGCGCTCCGGAGCGGATGTGAGGAACGGAAGAAGCTGATGCGATTCGAAATCAGGGCGGGCGGCGGGTTTCTGATTCTAGCCGGATTGGTCGGACTCTCGGGTGCGGTCTTCGCGCTGGGACTGGTCGCGGGCTACGAGATGGCGCGGCAGACGCAGCCCGACGTGAGTCAAATCTCTTCGACCTACCCGCTGCCGAATCCCCCTGAAAAGCTGCCTCCGGTATCCGAGATGTCGCCGGCGGCCGCCGCGTCGCCTGCGGTCGCGTCGGTGCCGCCATCAGTGGGGCGGGCCGCCGTGCCCGCCATCCCGCATGAGCCGGTCAAACCGCCAGCGCCCGCAATCGGCGAAGCGCATCCCGCAGCGCGAACTTCACCGGCCGCCGTCGCACGCATCAGACCGCCGGCCGTGGCGCCTGCGGCTAACCCTCCATCTGATGAGGACACCGAAGACGATACCGAGGAAGCCTCGGCGCCCACCGCACCGCCGCGCGCTCTTCCTCCCGGCTCCAAGGGTTACAACATTCAGATCGAAGCCGTGATGGACAAGAGTGGGGCGGACGAGATGGTCTCGCGGCTGAAGGGCCTTGGCTACAACGCGCAGGAAGTGAAAACCGCGCTCAACGGCGGGGTCTGGTATCGCGTCCGCGTCGGCCCTTATGCGAGCGCCGACGAAGCCAACGCCGCACAAAACCAACTGCGCGAACAATACAAGCAGGCCTACACGACCTCGCATTGACAGTAGGACGGAATTTATTCCGTCAAATAAATAGTTTATTCCGTCAAATCGGAATCGACGAAATAAATTTCGTCCTACTAATGCCCGACACCTACAACGATAGTCTCTTTAACGGTAATCGCGCGCGCCGCTTCCTGCACGAGCGCCGCTTCTGGTGGCTCGTCGATCGATTGCGCCGGCTGAACATCCGCCGCGCCGACATAATCGAAATCGGATGCTACGACGCAAAAACGATCTCCTACCTCGAGCGCAGCGGTATTGCCGTCAACCGATACGTCGGCTACGAGGCCGACGACGACATCCTGGACTGGGTAAAGGCGCAATGGGCCACGCGCTCCGAAGTGGCGATCATGAAATCGAAATCGCCATCCGACATCGACCTGTCGGCGACCTTCGACGTCGGCATCTGCATGGAGACGCTCGAGCACCTTCCCGACGAACACGTCGATGGCTATCTGCGGCTTCTCGCGCGCGTCGTGCGCGGCCCGGTGTTCTTCACTATCCCGGTCGAGCGCGGCGCGATGCTGGTAGCGAAGCAACTCGGCTACCGTGCGCTTGGGATGTACGGCGACCGCCTGTCCTGGCGCGACCTGGTGGCAGGCGCGCTAAGCCAAACCGACAAAATCCCGCGTCACGAACACACCGGCTTCGACGACCGCCTGATGATCGAACGCATCGCGCGCTACTTCGACGTCACCGAATCCGGCGGCCTCTTCGTCCCATACTTCACCACCCTGAACTTCACCCTCGGAGTAGTCGGGACGGCTCATCCAGTTGACAAGCACCTGACTCGCCATCATGATTAACCCCAAGATGAATCTCATGAGCCGAAATGTTTGCGCGGGATGGTGGCGCTGGCACCTCGATGCACCCGCCTGCGCGCCGGCTTTGTAGTTCATCGCAAAACCGATTTTTAAAAAGGGCCGCAGGCGAAACCTGCGGCCCTTTTCTTTTTGGAGTGATGGAGTCGGACGTAACAGAGGCAAACTAGATGTTGCAGCCAACGGAAAAAGAATTCGAACGACTGGCGGCTGACGGATTCAACCTCATCCCGGTTTTCGAGGAGGTCGCCGCCGATCTCGAGACTCCGGTCTCCGCCTTCCTCAAAATCGCGCGCGACGATTACGCCTTCCTGCTCGAGAGCGTTCGCGGCGGCGAGAAATGGGGCCGCTACACCTTCCTCGGCTCCGATCCTTTCCTCGTCATGCGCGCGCGTAAGAACCGCATGGATATCATCCGGCCCGGCCGCGGCGTCGAGGTGCGCTCGGTCGAGAATTCCTTCGAGGAGTTGCGCGCCGAGGTCAAGCGCTTCCGCGCCCCCGAGCTGCCCAACCTGCCGCGCTTCTTCGGCGGCGCCGTCGGATTTCTCGCTTACGACATCGTGCGATGTTTCGAGAAGATTCCCGAAACCGCCACCGACGATCTCGGCACTCCGGATTTTCACCTGATGTTCACCGACACGGTGCTGTGTTTCGACAACGTCCGCCAGACGCTCAAAATTATCGCCAACGTGCCGGTCGAGGAATTCGCCTCGACGAAAATGGCGTATCAAAGCGCGCGCATTAAGATCGACGAGATAATCGAGCGCCTCAAGCGTCCCGCCGTGCCGCCGTTTCTCGAAGGCGCGAGCAACGTCGCGATCAACGACACGTCGATCACCTCGAACATGACGCGCGAAGGCTACATGGCGATGGTCTCCGCCGCGAAGGAATACATCGCGGCCGGCGACGTTATCCAGGTCGTCCCGTCGCAGCGCTTTGAAGCGCCTCTCACCGCGCATCCGTTCAATATCTACCGCAGCCTGCGCACGATTAACCCGTCGCCGTACATGTTCTACCTGCGCTTGGGCGATCAGACGCTGGTCGGCGCGTCGCCTGAGGTGATGGTGCGAGTCGAGGGTCGCGAGATCACGCTGCGGCCGATCGCAGGCACTCGCCGCCGCGGTGTGACCGAGGCCGAGGACCGCGAACTCGAAGCCGAGCTGCTCGCCGATCCAAAGGAACGCGCCGAGCACGTGATGCTGGTCGACCTCGGGCGCAACGACGTCGGCCGCGTCTCTGAAATCGGTTCGGTGAAAGTGACCGAGCTGATGGTGGTCGAGCGCTACTCGCACGTGATGCATATCGTGTCGAACGTCACCGGCGTGCTGCGCGAAGGATGCGACGCGTTCGACGCGTTCGCCGCGACCTTTCCACAAGGGACAGTCTCCGGCGCGCCGAAAATCCGCGCGATGGAAATCATTGACGAGCTCGAGTCGGTGCGTCGCGGCGTCTATGCGGGCGCGGTCGGCTACTTCAGCTACACCGGCAACACCGACACCGCGATCGCGCTGCGCACGCTGCTGATCAAGAAGGACCGCGTGTACATCCAGGCAGGCGGCGGCGTCGTCGCAGATTCTGACCCCGGCGCCGAGTTCGAGGAGTCGGTGAACAAGGCTCGCGCAATGGTGCGGGCACTCCAGGCCGCGCGCGATTTCGAAACCGCGGCGAAGAGGTGATCACGATGGCGTCAAACACTAAAAAACGAGTGCTGATGATCGACAACTACGACTCGTTTACCTACAACATCGTGCAGTACCTCGGCGAACTCGGCGCCGACGTCATCGTCAGGCGCAACGACGCGATCGACGTCGCCGGCGTTCGCGCGCTTCATCCCGCGGCGGTCGTAATCTCGCCCGGGCCATGCACTCCCACCGAGGCCGGAATCTCGCTGACTCTGCTGCGCGAGATGGCGGGTGAACTGCCGATTCTCGGCGTGTGCCTCGGCCTGCAATGTATCGGCGAGGCGTTCGGCGGCAAAGTCGTGCGCGCCGATCGCCTGATGCACGGCAAGACGTCGCCGATAATCCACGACGGCAAGACGATTTTCGCAGGGCATCCCGAGCCCGTTCGACGCGATGCGCTATCATTCGCTGCTGGTTGACGCGGCGTCGATTCCGCCGGCACTGGAAGTCAGTGCCCGCACGGCGGAAGACGAAATCATGGGGCTTCGCCACAAGCATTACGCAGTCGAAGGGGTGCAATTTCATCCCGAATCGATTCTGACGTTCGAGGGAAAGCATCTGCTGCAAAACTTTCTCGACAGCCTCGACAAAAACGGAACCGCGCAATGAGCGGACTCCACGAAGCCCTGCAGGCGCTCATCGACGGGCGCTCGCTCACCGACGCCGAGGCTGAACTGGCGATTGGCGAGATCATGGACGGCGGCGCGTCCGACGCTGTCGTCGGCGCGTTTTTGGTGGCGCTGAAAATCAAGGGCGCTGAGGCCGACGAGCTTGCAGGCGCGGTGCGCGCGATGCTCGCACGCGCGCGTCCGCTGAATCTTCGCGATGGTAAGGTGCTCGATACCTGCGGCACCGGTGGCGACGGCGCCAGCACCTTCAACATCTCGACCGGCGCCGCGTTGATCGCGGCCGCCGCTGGTGTGCCGGTCGCCAAACACGGCAATCGCGCGATCAGTGGCACAGTAGGCACGGCAGACGTGCTCGAAGCGCTGGGCGTTAAGATCGATTGCGATCCCGACGGGCTGAAGCGATGCCTCGACGCCGCGGGATGCTGTCACATCTTCGCGCAGGTGTATCATCCAGCGTTCAAAAAGATTGCGCCGCTCAGGCGCGAGCTCCGAATTCGCACCATCTTCAATCTGATGGGGTCGCTCGGCAACCCGGCGCGTCCTCGCTTCCATCTGCTGGGCGTCGCCGAAGAGAATTTGATCCGGCCGATGGCGAATGCGCTCAAGGCGCTCGGAACGCGGCGCGCGATGGTCGTGCACGGCGGCGATGGAATCGACGAAATCGCGATCAGCGGCCCGACCAGGATAGTGGAACTTCGCGACGGCGAACTGGCGGAGTATCAAGTTACGCCGATAACCTTCGGCATACCTCGCAGCGACCTTCGCGCGCTTATGATCACGAATCTTGACGATGCCGTGCGAGTTCTGCGCGGCGCGCTTGATGGCGGCGCGGGGCCGGCGCAAGATGTGCTCGCGCTGAACGGCGGCGCTGCGATTTACGTGGGCGGCAAGGCCGCGTCGCTGAAAGAAGGCGTCGACATGGCGCGCGAAATCATCGCCAAGAGCCGCGCGCTGGAAGTCCTCGACAAGATGCGGCGCGCCAGCAACGGATTACAATGACCTCGATCCTCGACAACATTTACGCCGCTAAACGCGTCGAAGTGCGTGCTCGACGCGCGGTCGTATCGCCGATGGCGATCGTCGCCGAAGCGGGGAGGGCGCCCAAGCCGCGCGATTTCATCGGAGCGCTGCGCGCTAGTCGTCCCGCGATAATCGCCGAAATCAAACGCGCGTCCCCGAGCAAGGGCGACATCATGCCGGGACTCGATCCGGCAAACGTCGCGCGCGAGTATGTCGCCGGAGGCGCTGCCGCAATCTCGGTTCTGACCGACGTACATTTCAAAGGCACGCTCGACGATCTGCGTGCGGTCCGCGCCGCGGTGGACATCCCTCTCCTGCGCAAGGACTTCATCTTCGAGCCGTACCAGGTTTATGAGGCACGCGCGGCGGGCGCGGATTGCATTCTCCTAATCGCCGCGATGCTGAAAGAAGGTGAGATGCGATCGCTGGCGGCGCTCGCGCGTGAGCTTGGGATGGCGACGCTGGTCGAATCGCACGATGCTGCCGAGTTCGCGCTCGCCAGGAAGATTGGCGCGGAGCTTATCGGCATCAACAATCGCGATTTGCACACTTTCGTGACCGATATCGCGGTGACCGAGCGGTTGCTTAACGGCTACAAGGGCGACGCGGTGATCGTTACAGAAAGTGGAATCGATTCGCCTGACGATATTCGGAGGCTCGACGCGGCAGGCGCGCGCGCATTTCTAATAGGCGAGAGTTTGCTGCGAGGCGGAAAGCCAGGCGCGAAACTTGGCGAACTGATGCGAGCGCTATGACAGTTCGAGTCAAAATTTGCGGCATCACGCGCGTCGAAGATGCGCGCGCGGCGATTGCGGCCGGCGCCGATATGATTGGACTGAACTTCTACGCGAAGACGCCGCGCTTCGTCGACGTCGATCGCGCGTGTGAGATTCGGGCGTCGGTTGGCGCGCGCGCTTTGGTGGTCGGAGTGTTCGTGAACGCGAACCGGTCATATATAGATGAGCGCCTGCGCGCCGTGTCGCTCGACATGATCCAGTTCTCCGGCGACGAGGATGACGCAGCGCTCGCCGGCTGGCCCGTTCCATCGATCGTCGCGCGACGGCTGAAGCTGGGCGAGATGTCGAGTGTGACCGTGCGCCGTACGGACTATGTGCTGTACGATGCCTTCGACGCGAAACTGTTTGGCGGTACCGGAAATCGTATTTCGTTAGATCAACTTCGCGCGGTCGATTTGAGCCGTGCGTTTATCGCCGGCGGATTGAATCCCGACAACGTCGCCGAGGTCGCAGCGCTCGGACCTTACGCGGTCGATTGTGCGAGCGGAGTCGAGTCGTCGCCGGGCGTGAAGGATCACGACAAACTTAGGAGCTTCGTCAACAATGCAAAACGTTCCCGATAGCCGCGGCCATTTCGGCCAGTTCGGTGGCAAGTACGTCGCGGAAACCCTGATGCCCGCGCTGTTCGAGCTCGAGCGCGCCTACAAAGATGCGCGCCGCGATCCGAAGTTTCGCGAAGAGCTCGAGAATCGATCGCGCGAGTTCGTTGGTCGTCCGACGCCGCTCTACCTGTGCGAGAATCTCACATCGAAACTTGGCGGCGCGAAAATTTATTTGAAGCGCGAGGACCTTTGCCACACCGGCGCGCACAAGGTGAACAACACGCTCGGGCAGGCGTTGCTCGCGGTGCGGATGAACAAGTCGCGGATCACTGCCGAGACCGGCGCGGGACAGCATGGCGTCGCGACGGCTACGATGGCGGCGTTGTTCCGCCGCGAGTGCGAAGTGTTCATGGGATCGGTGGACGTCGAGCGGCAATCGCTGAACGTCTTTCGGATGAAGCTGCTCGGCGCGAAGGTTTCGCCTGTCGAGAGCGGCAGCAAGAGCCTGAAGGACGCGATGAACGAGGCGCTGCGAGATTGGATCGCGACCGTGCGCAACACTTACTACCTGATTGGCACCACCGCGGGGCCGCATCCGTACCCGATGATCGTGCGCGACTTCCAGGCGGTCATCGGGCGCGAGGCGCGCCGTCAGATTCTCAAGCACGAAGGACGGCTGCCCGACGTGCTGGTCGCATGCGTCAACGGCGGCTCCAACGCGATCGGGCTTTTCTATCCGTTTATCAAAGATACCAACGTGAAGATGATTGGCGTCGAGGCGGCCGGTCTCGGCATCAGCGGACCGCATCATGCGGCCACCATCACGGCGGGCAGCGTCGGCGTACTGCATGGCAATAAAACCTACTTGCTACAGGATGAACTCGGGCAGGTTCGCGAGACGCATTCTATAGCCGCGGGTCTCGACTATCCGGGCGTCGGCCCCGAGCATTCGTGGCTGAACGACGTGGGGCGCGCTGAATACACGTCGGTGACGGATGCCGAGGCGCTCGACGCGTTGAGGACGCTGTCGGAGACCGAGGGAATTATCCCGGCGCTCGAGAGCTCGCATGCGGTGGCGCATGCAATCAAGCTGGCGCCGCAAATGACGAAGGAACAAATCATGATCGTGAATCTGTCGGGGCGCGGCGACAAGGATATGCAGACGGTCGCCAAGGCGTTCGGGGTGACGGTGTAGCGATGGCAGCGGCGCATAGAATCAAACGGAAGTTTCGCGAGCTGCGCGCGCGCGGCGAGGCGGCGCTGATCCCGTTCATCGTGGCCGGCGATCCCGATATGGATACGACGCGCAAGCTGGTGCTCGAGCTCGAGGCGCGCGGCGCCGACTTGATCGAGCTGGGTGTGCCGTTTTCCGATCCGATGGCCGACGGACCCGCCAATCAACGCTCGCTGGCGCGCGGGCTCGGCGCGGGCGCGTCGTTGGCAGCGATACTCTCGATGGTGAGCGAGCTTCGCGCGCAGACGCAGATTCCGGTGATCCTGTTCGGCTACTACAACCCGATTTTTCACTACGGATGCGAGCGGCTCTGCGCAGACGCTGCGCGTGCGGGTATCGACGCGTTGCTGGTGATCGATTTGCCGCCTGAAGAGTCCGGCGAGCTCAAGAAGCCGGCGCGCGCCAACGGGCTGGACCTGATTTACCTGCTCGCGCCCACGACGCCTATCGACCGAAGTCGCGCGATCGCGCGCTCCGCCAGCGGGTTTCTCTATTATGTGTCGGTGACTGGTGTGACCGGCGCGCGGACGCATCTCGACACCGGCATTGCCGAGCACATGCGCGAGATTCGCAGCGTGACCGATTTGCCGATTGGCGTTGGCTTCGGTATCTCGACGCCTGAGCAGGCTGCCGAAGTCGCGAGGATGGCGGATGCGGTGGTGGTAGGCAGCGCGATTTCATTGTTGATCGAAGAGCATGCGAAGTCCGGCGACGTGCCGGATGGCGGTGGGCGGTCTGGTCGGCGCGATGAAGGATGCGATGAAGTCGGCGCGACGCACCGAGCAAACGCCCGTGGCGGAGAATTCTGATGGCTGAACGGGAACAGACGCCGGTTACGACGCAGGCCCCCTCGGACGACATCTGGTCGAAGTGCCCGTCGTGCAAGGAGATGGCGTTCCGCAAGGAAGTGGAGCGCAATCTGAACGTGTGCCCGAAGTGCGGATATCATTTCCGCGTGACGGTGCCGCAGCGGCTTTCGATCAGCGTCGATCGCGGGACCTGGCGCGAGCTGATGGTCGAGATGGCGATTGGCGACCCGCTCGGCTTCGTCGATTCGCGGCCGTATCCGAAGCGGATGGAACAGGCGCGCGCGAACAGCGGCCGCAACGACGCGGTGGTGGTGGGGATCGGCAAGATCGAGAATCGGCCGGTGGCTCTCGGCGTGATGGATTTTGAATTCATGGGCGGCAGCATGGGCGTGGTAGTCGGCGAGAAGCTCGCGCGGCTTTTCGATATCGCATGCGAGCGCAAGCTGCCGGTGATCATATTTGTCGCGTCGGGGGGCGCGCGAATGCAGGAAGGTCCGCTGTCATTGATGCAGATGGCGAAAGTATCTTCGGCGATCGCGCGATATCGCGACGCGCGCCTGCCGTACATTTCCGTGCTGTGCGATCCCACGACAGGCGGCGTGGCGGCGTCGTTCGCGATGCTCGGCGATTTGAATATCTCCGAGCCGGGCGCGCTGATCGGTTTCGCGGGCCGGCGGGTGACGGCGCAGACCAGCAATCAGGAACTGCCCGACGATTTCCAGCGCGCCGAGTTCCTCCTTGCGCACGGGATGCTCGACGCGATCGTCCCGCGCCATCAGATGCGTTTCACGTTGTCACGAATCCTAGCGATGCTGACGAAGCCGCGGGGGAATCGCGGCGCGGGGCAGGGCGCACCGAAGGGCAAGCGCAGGGGAGTGTCCTAAGTTGAACTCTTTTTTTGCTGCGCCTCTTTGATCAGGTCAGCGATATTCCAACCGAGGATCGTCAGGCCGCTGATGTTCGCGTTGTCGATGCTGACATGGGCGAGATTGACGTCGGTGAGCTTGGCGCCCTCCAGATTTATGTTTGTAAATGACGACTGGCGCAAATTTACGTTAGTAAATCTGGAATCAGCCAAGTCCACGTCGTCAAATTCGGCTTGCGCCAGACCGCATCCGCAAAACCGGGCACCGCGCATCTGTTCCTGATCGAACCGCTTGCTTTCGCTCATCGACTCCTCCTCAAACGCCCACTCTTTATATCGCAATCTTCCGCCCAATGCTGATAGCCGATAAACTTCGGCTGGATATGGATCAGCTCAGCAAGACGATCGATTGGCTCTATTCGCTCGAGGCGCGCGGGGAGATTTACAAGCTCGAGCGGATGGAGGCTGCGCTTGAGGTCATTGGCAATCCTCATCGGCGGATTCAGGCGGTGCATATCGCGGGGACCAAGGGTAAGGGATCCGTCGCCGCGATGCTTGATAGTTGTCTGCGGAGCGCGGGTTATCGGACGGGACTCTACACCAAGCCGCATCTTGTGAACCTCGCGGAGCGGACACGGATTTCGGGAGCGGAGATTCCGGCGGGGCTGATGCTCGACTATATCGAGCGGCTGCGCGCGATTTACGATCGCGCGGGCCTCGCGCTCACGTTTTTTGAGTTCACGGTTGCGATGATGTTCCTGTACTTCGCTGAGGAGAACGTCGATATCGCGATCGTCGAGACGGGGCTGGGGGGCAGGCTGGATTCTACCAATGTCGTGACGCCGATTTTGAGCGTTATCACGCCGATCGGCTTCGATCACATGGAATATCTCGGCTACACGATCGCGGCGATTGCGGGCGAGAAGGGCGGGATTATCAAGCACGACGTCCCGGTAGTGATTGGTGCGCGTGACGACGAATCGCGGCTCGCGTTGACGTCGATTGCGGCGCAGCGACGAAGCGCCGTGCGCTTGATCGATCGTGATTTTTCGTACAAGTCGCACGCGCCGGCGCATCGATTGGACTATCACGGCCTTGGACTGGAGCTACGCGATCTCGAGCTTGGGCTCGCGGGTCCGTTTCAGCATGAGAACGCCGCGATTGCGGTTGCTACCCTCGAAGCTTTGCGCGCGCAGGGCTGGCGTATGGATGAAGACGCAATACGGACGGGCCTGCGGCGAAATATACTGGCCGGGGCGCTTCGATGTCGTATCGAAGCGGCCGCTCGTTATCCTCGATTGCGCGCATAACGAGATGAGTATTGCCGCATTGCTCGAAACGATGAGCGTCGAACTTGGGCCCGAGGTGAAGCCGCGGCTGATATTTGGCTGCCAATCCGCCAAGGAATGGACGCGGATGGCGGCGATGATCGGTCCTCGCGTGCGCGACGTCACTTTGACACGCGCCAAACCCAAGAGCCCGCTCGAACCTGAAGAGCTGCTGGCGCATTTCGCGGCGCATTGTCCGGCACGCGTCGAGCGCGATCCGCTTCGCGCGATCGAGCGTGTGTGTTCTGAACTGGCGGCAGACGACGTGGCGCTTGTTACGGGATCGGTGTATCTTATCGGCGAAGTTTACCCGTACTTTCTAAGCCGCGAGGGGCGGAGTGGGTTGTTTCCTGAAGCCGGCGCTTAAAAGATTAGCTATCACGCTCGCGATCGTGTGGACCGCGCTGCTTTCCGTGGCTGTCGTCCGTGCCGCCGATCCTCCTGCCGCTGCTGCGGCGCCTGCGAAAAAGAAATCCGGTGGAATTCCAACCCCGGTCCGCGCCGAGCACGAAGAACCGGTCAACGTCACCGGTCAGGAAACTATCTACGATTCGAAGACCGACACCTTCGTGGTCAAGGGCGACGCCGTCATGACCCAGGGCGGCAGCGTGTTGAAGGCCGACGAGATCGACATCATGCGCCGCGACCGCAAGGCCCGCGCGATTGGCCATGTCCATCTGATCGATCCTGAGGTCGAGATGTGGGCGACCGAAGGCACTATCGACATGACCAACGAGACGATGGTGCTCTACAACACCAAGATATTGGCGAAGCAAAATATCTATCACCTTGAAGGCAAACAGGTTACGAAGCTCGAGGGGCAGACCTACGAGGTCAAAGACGGATACTTCACGACCTGCGGATGCGAGAAGGGCACCCCCGACTGGTCGATTAACGCGAAGCAGATGACAGTGAACGTCGGGCAGACGGGGACCGTCCACAATGGCACCTTCAACGTCGCCGGCTACCCGCTGATTCCGTTGCCGTACATGGTTTTTCCGGCTGACTCGGATCGTCACAGCGGCTTCCTGAGCGGGCGCGAGGGACAATCGGGACTGCGGGGCTTTCAGTGGCTGCAGCCGTACTACATCGCGATCAATAAGAGTTCCGACGCGACGGTGGCGGGCGATATCGAGACCTCGCAGCGGGTCGGAGGCCTGGCAGAATACCGGCTGGTCAATGGCAAAGACGACTACCTGTGGGCGGATGGCGCATTCTACAACGAGTCGCTCCGATCTGAAGCGAATCGGCTGAACAATATCGTAGATGGGCAGATCGCCGATCCGCATATCCCGATCAATCGTTTTGGGATTATCGCGATGACGCGGCAGCATCTCACGGACAATCTGATCGCATACGGCGACACAGTTTCCGTGAGTGACAGCCTGTACTTGCGCGAAATGGATGTATGGACGTTGTCGCGCGGCTTCGCCAATGGGCCGGGAGGCGCGATAAATTTCGGATCGATGACCAATGCGATGTCGAACTTCGGGTTAATCGATCAATTTGAAAACGCCTACGCGCGTCTGCAAGGCACCTGGAACCAGGATCTGATTCAGCCGCAACAGTTTGCGTTGCAACGGCTGCCCGATCTGACGGTGAACGGACGCCAGGAATTGTTCAATAACACCATGTTCGCGGACTACGATACGGAGGCGGTCAACTTCTACCGGTACCAGGGGATCGACGGCGGGCGCTTCTCTGCCAAGCCCAAGATCACACTGCCATGGCGCCTGGGCGACTACCTGACTGGCTACGGGCAGGTGGGTACGCAAGGTGTTCTCTACGACACGGCTGGACGGGATATTCATATCATTCCGGTCGGAACCGTCCCTCCTGTCAACCACGCTAACCGGACTTGCCCTGGCGGTGGCGGCGTTTCTCTCGCTTTCAATAATTGTGTCACTTTGAGTCCATTTGGCGCCGACGGAACCAGCGCCCGAATGGTCCCATACGCCAGCGCGGGAATCTCAACGGTCCTCGATCGCGTTTACGACTTCCAATGGAAATCGATCGAGAAGCTGAAAAACACGATCGAGCCGTTTGCCAACTATGCGTACGTGCCGCGCATTTACCAGGGTAATCAGCCCCTGTTCGATCAGACCGATCGTCTGAATTCGCGCAGTCTCATCACGTATGGATTCACCACGCGGCTATACGCCAAGATGAAGGGAGAAGCGGCGGAAGATACGACCACCGACGCGACTCCGACGGAAGCGATATCCCCTAACGGCGACTCGAACGTCGGGCCGTTCCATGAAGATCCGCTCGCGGACTCTTTGGCGCCTCGCGGCGGAAATATCACTCGCAATGGCGAACGTTCGCAGGAACTTGGCTCGCTCACGGTACTGCAGGCGTATGACACCTCGCATGAGGTGGCGACCGACGGTTCGAAAGTGTCGGACATCGAGGGACTGCTGAACGTCAATGCGACCCAGATCTTCAGACTGTCTTCCCAACTCGACTACAATCCGCGAGCGCATGCCGGGATCACGTTTGCGAACGCGGCGCTGGATATTCAGCCGCCCTGGGGCAACAAAGGCGCGCCGATATACCTGGGCAAAGCGTTGCAAGGCTCGTTCCTTCAGTTCGCATACAACTACGCCGCCAGGAAGGCTACAGTCTTCCCCGCGACGGCCAGAAACGCTGCGCAATTCGTATCGGGGCGCGCGTACACAGACCTATTCGATCGACTCGGCGTCTACATTGCGCCCAGCTACGATCTCGCGGACAACAGGATGCTGTCCACCGAATACGGTGTGCGTCTGAAATCGCCCTGCGATTGTTGGGCGGCGGATCTTGGAATCACCGATTCGACCAATCCCAACGAAGTGCAGGTCCAGTTCCAGTTGACGCTGGGCGGCTTGGGCTCGGTGGGACGCAGTCCGTTCGGACGCAATCCGTTCCAGACGCAGGGCTTGGTCGGGGCACCGACCGGAGTGCTGCCGAATTATTGAAACTTCAAGTGCTTGAAGACAGAAATTCCGGCTCAGCAGCGGCTTAGGATTACCAGGGCTGGGGCGGCGATCCTGATGGTCGTCGCGGCGCTCCTGCTTGCCCAGCGTCTGCATACCATCTCGCATCGATACGATCAGTTCGATTTCGTCGTCTTCTACGGCTGGTGGAGCGACTATTCGAACGGCGGCGACCCGTGGACTGATCAGCGGGGACCGATGCGTGGTTGTAACTACACGCCGGCTTTCGTCGAGATATTTTCACCGCTCGCCCGGCTCGACCAGAAAACTGCGTTCTGGATCTGGCAGGCGTCGCAAATCCTGTGCATGGTGATCGCCGTGCTCCTGCTGGCGCGCGGATGTGCGTCGCCGCTTGGCTCCGCGCCGACGATCATCGTGCTTTCGCTTGCGATACTATCGAGTCCGTTCGCGGCCGCATTGGTATGGAGCCAGATAGCGCCGATGCTGCTGGCGCTGTTGTCAGCGGCATGGTTCTGCGCGCGGCGACAAAGCCAGGCTGCCGCCGGACTGTGGCTGGCGCTCGCGGCGTTGCTGAAGCTCTATCCCGCAGCAGTGGCTGGATATTTTTTGTTTGGCCGCCGATCGCGTGCACTCGGCTGGACGATCGGCTTTTTCGCTGCCGGCGTACTGCTGACGAATCCTGTGCATTGGATTGCGCTTGCGACGAATGGGCTGCCAATCGCATATCGCATCGCCGGGCGCCACGGACTTAGCGTGCTCTCCTTTGCGCGAGCCAGCGCGGCGTACTTCACTGGTACGAGGATCAACGTCGAGCCGCTCTTCGCAGTCTGGGGATTGACCGCGCTTATCGACCTCCTGCTGATAGCAATCGCGGCTGCGGCCACGATAGCAGCCCAAGGACGCGCCGATCTCGACGACCTCGCGTTCGGACTGTGGGTCGCACTCGCGGTGTTGATGTCCCCGCTGGCGTGGAGACAGGATTTCATACTGCTGCTGCCTGCGTGCTTATTCGGACTGACCGCCGCATGGCAGGGGTTCGAGCCTCGCGAACCAACCCGCAACATCGGATTGATAGCTGGCAGCGCGATGCTCGCTTTCTTGATCGTGTCCGCCTTGATCAAGGCGGTGCCGGGTCCAAGTTTCCCAATGCTGCTGGCTGCGTACCTTTGCGCCGCGCTGATCTTCCGGGAGAGGATGCGCTCGGAATTACCTCATGCTGAAGCTCCAGCCGCGCGCGAAGGGACGCCCTAGAAGTAGAGCAACGCGATATCTGTAAGTATCCACAACGCGACCGCGAGCAGCAGCGGCCGGTCGTGGATCAATGCGCGGGCGGGGTCGCCTCCTTCGTTGCGCTCATCAATCAGGTAGAGATAACGCAGGATTCCGAATGCGACGAACGGCACCGTCAGATAAAGGTGCCGGGTTCCGAGTTTCGCTTCGACTTCGGCCGACGCCGTGTAAATCATGTAGCTGACAAGCGCTGCGCCGGCGACGATCGAGATCATCTGATCGACCAGCCGGACACTGTATTCCGAGAGCGCGCTGCGATGCGCGATGGCTCCGTCGCCCAGCGCGATCAGCTCGTGGCGTCGGCGCGCCAACACCAGGAACATCGCCAACACGAACGTGATGAAAACCAGCCATGGCGATACTTCGACGTTGATCGCGACGCCGCCGGCGAATGCGCGCAGCACGAACCCGATCGCAACCGCGATAATGTCGAGTATCACCTGGTGCTTGGCCCAGAGTGAATAAAAGAGTTGAAGCGCGGCGTATAGGACGGCGATTCCCAGGAACGCGCCGCCCAGTATAATGCTCAGCACGATTGCGATCGCGGCCAGCGCCAGGGCCGCCCGGGTCGCCGTCGCGACGGAGAGATCGCCCCGCGCCAGCGGACGGTCGCATTTTTCAGGATTCAGCCGATCGGCGTCACGGTCGGCGATATCGTTTAGAACGTATCCGGCGCTCGAGAGTGCGCAGAACGCAACGAATGCCACGATTGCAAGCACGACGTCGTGCAACACGAACAGCCGCTGGCCGAAAACCAATGGCGCCAGCACCAACGCGTTCTTGATCCATTGATGAGGCCGCGCGAGGCGGAATATCGCGGCCACCTTGCTCGTGCTCGGACTGTCGTTCAACTTTGGCGCCGCGGTCACTGCATTTCGTTGTATAGGTGCGTGGTTTGCTCTCGCAAGATGGGCAGGCGCTTGACCGCGAGCCCCGTTTGCGAAAACAGTACGCTCGATGAGTACTACGACGCAGGAAAAAACCGGACCGTCCGCCACGGTCGATCTCAACGGCCTCAAGCGCTTCCTCGATCAGCGCAAGCTCGGTAATACGAGCGCGCTTCGATCCGAAAACATCTCGTTTGGCCATTCCAACGAGGTCCACCTGATTCATTTCGACGGCAAGTCGTGGGCCCTTCGTCGCCCTCCGCGTGGGCCTTTGCTCCCGACAGCCCACGACATGATGCGCGAATATCGCGTGATCGAAGCCCTGCAGCAAACGGCGGTGCCGGTGCCGCGCGTGTATGCGCGATGCGACGATCCGTCATACATCGGCGCGCCGTTTTACCTGATGGAGTATATGCGCGGCGACGTCGTGCGTGCCGACAACAAGCACTTCGTGCAGACCCCCGAGCTGCGCCGGCAGGTTAGCGAGCAGATGGTGGATGTGCTGGTCGCGCTGCAGGAGGTCGATTGGCGCGCGGCCGGCCTCGAAGGCTTCGGGCGGCCGGACGGCTATCTCGAACGCCAGCTCACGCGATGGACCGATCAGCTCGAACGCACGATTCCGCACACGCGTCCGCTGCCTGTCATGGAAAACGTCAAGGCGTGGCTGCGCGCGCGAATCCCCCAGTCGCCGGCGCCGACTATAGTCCATGGCGATTACAAGCTCGACAACGTGATGTTCGATCCGAAGAGTGCGCGCGCGATCGCCGTGCTCGATTGGGAGATGTCGACGATTGGCGACCCGCTCGCGGATTTCGGCTGGATGCTGACCTACTGGCCCGACCCGACCGACGCGTCGGGCGGCGTGATCGCCAGTATGCAAGTGGCGCCAGGATGGCTCACGCGGCGCGAGATGATCGATCGATACGAGCGCCTCACCGGCCGCGCGATGCGCGACTTCCCGTTCTACCAGGCGTTTGCGCTCTTCAAGCTCGCGATCATTATGGAGGGCAGCTACGCGCGCTTCGTGCTCGGCCAGACCGATGATCCACTGTTCGCTGCCAGCAAGGAACGAGTGCCCGCGCTCGCCGACGCGGCCTGGTCGGTATGCAACTCGGCTTCGCGGCGTTAGCGATTAGCGGCGCGAAAGATCGATCGCAACCAGGCGCGCGCTTCAGAGTACTGGTCGACGTCGAGCACGAACTCCTGGCCGCGGCCGACCGACTGCAAGCGCATCGAGTTGTCGCAATCCGTCCAGCGCGCCGGCTTCGAGTGATAAGAAAGGGCAGGGCGGCCCTTTGGATTGAACCATCGCGGCAGTCGCCACGTTGAACAATTCGCGTCGGTCTCCGTGAGTATCAATGCAGGTCTGATACGGTCGAAGGTTCCGGCGCCTCTGGTTTTGAGGCCAATTGACGAGAGAAGATCGCTCGCGAAATAAAGCGTGTTGTTCTTGTATCGCTCGGGCGCGGCGAGATGCGGATGTCCGTTCGCCCACGGGATTTCAGTCGTAAGCTCATTGGTTGCGCGTGACACTCTCCCAACCTGGAGCCATCCGAAGATAACGTGAAGTCTCGGCGCATCTCGAACGAAGTGGAGCGTGCCTCCAATCTTCTCGACTTGTCGGAAGCTTCCGAAGAAAAGAAAGAGATCGCCGCATCCTACCTCGTGCCGCGCGAGATGACTCTGCGCAGCTGCTGCCTGGCCGAAGATCGGACGCCATCCAGCGGCGCGCGAGATAGAATCGCGACGCAAATCGGGATCGAGATGTGCGCCATCGCTCCGACGGACTCGACCGCGGGTCAGGTCTTCGACCATTTGAGCGATCGACGAGCCGTTGAACGAGGAAATTCCGGCGTAACACGTCGGCGCATCAGCATCCGGAATCGGAAGCGAGCAAAGTTGGCCGTCAAGGATTGGGCTCGGACATCCGCCGTTGGCCGAATCAAATCCCTTGCGGCTGAGGATAAGTTTCATCGCACAAATCCGTTCCTAACTTCTTCTGTCATTCTGAGCGGAAGCTGCTGTAGCGAAGAATCTCGACGGACGCCTTGCGTTCGGCGTCTATCAGTACGCGCTACGCGCGAGATCCTTCGCTACCCTCAGGATGACAGGGAGCGACGCGAGCTCATGCTATATTCCTCGGCGAACTCACGACAAGGAACATCGCATGTCCGACTCTGATCTGCTCCCTGAACTGGCGCGCTTTATCGAACGCATCACGGCGATCGCGCGTACCGGATTCGCCTTTAAGCCCGACGGCTACGATTCCGAGCGCTACGAGGAATTGCTCAAAGAGGCGGCGCGGATGCATTCGGTCGTAGCCGGTGCGAACGACGACGACGCGGAAGCATTGCGCCGCCGATGGCGCCAGCAGGTGATCGCCGGCTACGAAGGATACGTCACCGCGGCGGTAGGATGTGGCGTGATCGCGTTCAACGATCGCGACGAAATCCTGATGATTCAGCGGCCAACCGGGAAGTGGTGGTATCCCACCGGGTTCTGCGATGTCGGCGTATCGCCCGCTGAGAACGCGGCGAAGGAAGCGCGCGAGGAGACTGGCCTTATCGTCGAGCCCGAGCGTCTGATCGCTGTGATCGACAACAAGAAGTACGGCTCACCTGCGCGCCATATCTACTCGATGCTTTTTTATTGTCGAATTGTCGGCGGTGAGCTGAAGCCGAATCCGCTCGAGGCGCTCGCAGCCGCGTTCTTTCCGCTGGATAGTCTGCCCGAGCCGCTGCATGGCGTAGATCGCAAGTGGATTGCACTCGCGCGCGAGTTCCACTTCAGTGGCCGCGTAGCGCCGTATTTCGATCCGTTGTGAAGTCTTAACGAGAAGTCGCTTCGCCTGGAGGAGTGGCCTGCGCCTGCATTGGCGGAGTTCCGCCGGTGCTCGCGCCGATCGAGATGATCATCATCCCCTGCTCGTAACGCGGACCGCCGACGATCAAGGTCCCGTTGTTCTTGAGCTTGAGGTCGGTTGTCATCATCGGGCGCGTGCCGTCGAACAGCACGATCTCCATCGCGATCATGTCGCCGTCGATCGCGCGCGGCTGCACGTGGAGAATCTTGCCGCCGGGCAGAGTGAACGCGATCATCTTGCCACAATCGGTCTCGCCCTCGTTGTGACCGATCAGACTGTAAGTCGAGAAGCCGAACAGGCCGCGCAGCTTCTGGCCCATTGGTGCGAGCCGCGGGTCGGTCCCCTCGTTGGTATCGGCGGCCATCACCGAATCGACGTAAACGTTAACCTGCTTCGACGCTAACTGCGCGTTGGTGATGCCGGCCTGTCCGAAGGCCGAGATCACTATGATGAGGAAAGTGAGGCTACCGGGACGCAGCGACATGGCGACCTAAGGCTGATCCGGCAACCAGATGACCGTGGTGTCCCTGCGGGGCTCGCTCCAAACTGCAACAGAATGGTTCTCCGACTCGAGGCGTGAGATGTCGGCATGAGAATCGTTGTCCGCCATTGTGGGCTCGCTGGTGGCCGCATCAGCCATCTGAGCAGGCGCGGGCGCAGGCGCGACGTTGTGATTCGAGCTGGCGACGATCGTCGGCATCGCGCTTCGATTGGCTAATTGCTCGGCGTACGGCGTCATCAGAACTATCGTGACGACAGCGGCCGCCACTACAGCGCTGCCCCACGCGAACCCGGTGCCGACCGACTCGAACTGACGCCTGAAGAAACGCTCGATTCTTGTCAGCACCGGCTTCGGCAGGCGATCGATGCGAGCAATTACCGCATTCGAGAAACCCGCCAGCGAAGGTGCTTCTGTAATGGATCTCAGGTCTCGTCCCAGCGTCGAGTAATCGGCGAGGACGCCCGTACAGGATTCGCATCGCGCCAGATGATACGCGACTTCCTGCATCTCGTTGGGTTCGAGTTCCGAGTCCTCGAACGCGCCGAGCATCATGCTAATTTCACCGCATTCAGCCATATACGTCGCTCAGTTCCCGCCCAGATCCTTCAGGATGTTACGCAGGTGCGTGCGTGCATAGTGCAACCTGCTCATGACCGTCCCCCTTGGGCACTGCAAAACGTCGCTAATCTCGTCGTATGACATTCCTTCAACTTCGCGTAGAAGTATCACTGCACGATGTTCCGGCGTCAACTCCTCCAGTGCTTGCTTTAGGCGCGCCGAAAGTTCACTGCGGCTGACCTCCTTGAACGAATCTCCGGTAGTAGTCGGCAGTTTGCCGATCTCAGTTTCAGCGTCTTCTCCATGCAGAACTACGTGGCGTCCCTCGCGGCGCCAGAAATCGATCGCGAGATTGGCCGCGATTCGATAGAGCCAGGTTGAGAAGCTCGAGCGAGATTCGAATTTTGTGAGGTTTTCATAGGCGCGGACGAAAGTTTCTTGCGCCAGTTCTATCGCATCATCCTGGTTGTGCACCACCGCCAACGCGACTCCGACCACTCTGCGCTGGTACCGCTCCACCAGCACGCCAAACGCCTCCGAATCGCCCTTGCGGGAGCGTTCGATGAGCTCGGCTTCGTCGCCGTCATGGCGGCCTAGTGTTCTCAACTTGAGTAGACGCTAATGAGGGCGACTAAATTCAGGGAGTTGTTCATGCCGCTCCGCTCATCTCGGCCCAGTTTGGACCGGATTTCAGCTCAACTTTGAGCGGAATTTTGAGATCGGCCACCCCCTCCATTTCGCGTTTTGCCAGCGCCGCGACCTCTTGCCATTCGCCATCCGGCGCTTCCAGCAGTAGTTCGTCATGCACCTGCAGAATCATTCGCGCGGCGAGGCCACGCTCTTTGAGCACTCTATCCAGGCGTATCATAGCGAGTTTTATCAGGTCTGCCGCCGTGCCCTGGATGGGAGTATTGATTGCGATTCGCTCCGCTTGCGCACGCGCTCCACCCGGCTGCGCGTTCAGCTCGGGCAGGTAGCGACGGCGTCCGTACATCGTCGTTACGTAGCCTGTCGTACGCGCGATACGAACCGTATCGTCGAGCCATGCGCGCACGCCGGGAAGCCGCTCGAAGTAGCGCTTGATGTAGTCCGAGGCCTCAGCTAGCGCAATCCCGAGTTCGCCCGCCAGCCGCTGCGATCCCATCCCGTAGATAATCCCAAAGTTTATCACCTTGGCCAGCCGCCGCGCTTCAGCGTTAACCTTGTCTGCCGTGACTCCCAGCACCTCGGTCGCGGTGCGGATATGAATATCCTCGCCGGTAGTGAACGCATCGACGAGAGTCTTGTCGCCCGACAGATGTGCCATCACGCGCAGATCGATTTGCGAATAGTCGGCAGACACGAAGATGCATCCCGGCTTGGGCACGAACGCGCGGCGAATCCTGCGGCCCTCGACGCTGCGAGTCGGGATGTTCTGAAGATTCGGATCGCTCGAACTGACGCGTCCAGTCGGCACCAGAGCCTGATGCCATGTCGTATGGATTCGGCCCGTGCCCGAGCGAATCACTTCGGACAGCGCGTCGGCGTAAGTGGATTTCAATTTCGAGATCGTGCGGTACTCGATCAGCTTGCGCGGCATCGGATGCACCGCCGCGAGCTTCTCGAGCGTATCGACGTCGGTGGAAAATCCGCTCTTGGTTTTTTTCAGGCCCTTGGCCGACAGTTTCAGGTGAGTAAACAAAACGTCGCGCAACTGGATGGGCGAGTTGAGATTGAACTCGCGGCCGGCCAGCTCGTAGCATTCGCGCTCGAGCCGATTTATCTCTTCGGCAAATTCCTTCGATATGACCTTGAGCGCCTCGCCGTCGATCCCGATTCCGGCGGTTTCCATCTCGGCCAGGATCGGCGCAATCGGCATCTCGATCTCGCTGTACATCGAGATTAGCCCGTCGGCTTCCAGACGCGTCGTCAACGCCTCGCGAAGATTTCTCACCAGGTCCGCGTTCGTCCCCGGCGGAGTACTCGCACCCAGCGGTGCAAGATACTCGTGATATAGCTGGGTGAGGGAAGGCTCGCCCTGCCCGGAATTGATCAGAAACCCTGCCAGCATCGTGTCGAAATCGACACCCGCCAGAGCAATTCCGTGGCGCGCGAACGCTTCGAGTTGATTCTTGAGATCGTGGACCGATTTGGGCGGGCTCTCGGAGCTGAGCAAGGATGCCGCGCTCGCGATCCCGTCATGCTCGATGACGACCGTCTGCTCGGCGCTCGCGAGCTGCAACGTGTCTTTGCCGTTTTCAGACGTCGCGAGATCAACTGCAATGCGTGGGGCGCTGGCGAGAGCCTGGAGCGCCTCAGCAAGATCTTTTCCACTGACGGTCGCAACCGGCGTCGCGCTCGATTCCAGGCCTGGAAGGTCCGCCTGCGACGGCGATATCTCGCGAATGATCGAATTGAACTCCAACTCGCGCATGAGATCGGCGGCCAACTTCTCGTCGACGCCCTGCCACGCGAACTCGTCGGGCTCGATCTTGAGCTGCATGTCGGTCTCGATGCGGACCAATCTTCGCGCGAGGTCCACCGCCGCGCGATGCTCGGCGAGCAGGCCCGCCACTTTCTTGGCGCCTCGAATCCCGGATTCCTCGATATGGTCGAGGTTCTCGTAAAGCTGCTTGATGCTGCCGAATTTCTGAATCAGCGCGGACGCCGTCTTCTCGCCGACGCCCGGCACGCCTTTGATATTGTCGATCGAGTCGCCCGTCAGTGCCTGGATATCGACCAGCGCCGACGGCTCGACGCCGAAGCGATCGCGCACCTCGCGCGCTCCGACTCGTTTGTCACGCATCGTGTCCCAGAGCGTCACGTGCGGGCCGACTAGCTGCATGAAATCCTTGTCCGCGGTGATGAGCGTGACTACGAAGTCCTCTTTCGCCGCACGCTTGGCGAGCGTGCCGATCACGTCGTCAGCCTCGAAGCCCTCGATCATCAGCGACTTGATCCTGAACGCCGCGACCGCGCGATGGATATACGGAATCTGCACGATGAGATCATTGGGCGCCTCGCTGCGATTCGCCTTGTAGTCAGCGAACAGGTCGTCGCGAAAAGTTCTTTTCGGCGAGTCGAAGACGATCGCGATATGCGACGGGCGCACGTCCTTCAGTAGTTTCAGCAGCATCCTGATGAATCCATAAACCGCCTGGGTCGGCAGCCCGTGCGAGGTATTCATGGGAGGCAGCGCATGAAATGCGCGGAAGATGTAACCCGATCCGTCGACCAGAATCAGCTGCTTGCGATCTGCGGCCATCAATCGAAACTATCCGATACAGTCCGCAAAGCAACAGGGTCCCAAAAGCAAATCGCCTACGTGAGCATTCCGTCCCATAGCTCGATTCCGTCAACCCTCTTGAATCCCCGATCAAGAGCGGCAACATTTGGAACCCCGGAACGAGAAATTGCAACTGCAATTGCATCGTGGGAACCGAGATTGAACTCAGCGACCTGAGCAGTCGCGCTTTTCATGAGCTGTTTCGTAACGCGCACTTCCTTTCTGTTGAACGCGGAAAGAAAGGTTTGAAGAGCAGTATTTGCTTCAGTGAAAGCGCTCGCTCTGTCGTTGGCGAGATCCGCACCCCGCTTTGACGGGAGCAGCGCGCCCGTATTGTACAAGCGTTTCCAGCATTGAGGCGCTTCGAGGAAAATCAAAGCCGAATAGATCAGGGTGGCGTTCGCACCGCGCAATCTTTCCGCAAAGTCGCGGCGGGGACGTGATATCCGCTTCTCTCGTCTTCTATCAGCGCATGGAAAACAAAGCTGGAATCGACAACGATTTCGGTCGGGAGCGGGTTGTCGCTGAAGAGATGCCGATTCGCGGGCAACTGAAAGGCGCTCTATCGCTTGGCGACTTTCACGATTCGATCCAATCGGATTTTCTTCGCTAGTTTGATTTCTGGAAGATTACCGAAAAAACTGCGGCTTTCAGAAATGACTTCACCGACCCGTTCCAAGTCTCGAAGGCTGGTCTTAGGGCGCTTGGTCTCAGAGCGTTTCGTGTTAGCCTGATGCTTCATGATCTCTATCCATCACAAAGTTAACACACCATCCGCGATCGGCCAACGGCTCCGCTCGCGCATGGAGAATCAGTTTACGCTTGCGATGGAAGCCAACGTTTCGGACCTGGTTTGGACCGTCGAAGAGTCAGTCGGACTTTTGAACTGAACCACTACCGCCTTAGATCATCGTATTGACAGTTCAGCGTGGCGTGTTTAATTAGACGGTTGCCTTGTTGTTGATCGAATTACCGTGTGGTTCGTATCGTCAATTCATTTGACCGACCGACTCGGTTGTGACGCAGGCGGCTCTGGAATCGGACGAACTGAATGATTGAGGTTAAAAACCTAACTAAAGCCTACGGCAACTTTGTCGCGGTTAAAGACGTATCGTTCAAGGCCGAGAGCGGGTCCATCCTCGGCTTTCTAGGCCCCAACGGCGCCGGCAAAACCACCACGATGCGCATCATCACGGGGTATATGCCGGCGACTGCGGGCACCGTGCTGATTGACGGACTCGATATTTTTTCGCAGTCGCTCGAGGCTCGCCGCAAAATCGGTTACCTCCCCGAGAATCCTCCGCTCTATCCGGACATGCGCGTCGAGGCCTACCTGCGGTTCGTTGCGAAGCTCCGCGACGTCCCGCGCGCGAAGATCGAGTCGGCGCTCGAGCATGTGCTCGAAGTTTGCGGACTCACCGACATGGCGCATCGGATTTGCGGACAGCTATCGAAGGGTTATCGACAGCGCGTCGGCCTGGCGCAAGCATTGATTCATGATCCGCCGGTGCTGGTGCTCGACGAACCGACCATCGGTCTCGACCCGCGCCAGATTCACGAAATTCGCGGGCTGATTCACCATCTCGCCGGCAATAGAACCGTCGTGCTCTCGACGCACATCCTGCCCGAGGTGTCGCAGATTTGCGACAAGGTCGTGATCATCGCCGACGGCCGTGTGGTGCTCGAGGAATACCTGAAGAAGCTGCCGGCCGGGACCTCGCTCGAAGATATTTTCCTGAACGCGATCACCAAAGAGCATCACGAGGACGGTGCGACGGCGGAAGAAAAGCTGGAGGAGGTTGGAGCGGGGCATACCTAGACCCGTGCCGCTCGAATGAAAAATTCTCTGACAATCGCGGGCAAGGAGCTCGCGGGATATTTCCTGCAGCCGGTCGCCTACGTCGTGATGACGGTGTTCCTGCTGCTGGGCGGCTTCTTTTTCTTTGCGCTGCTGCGCTACTTCGAAGTGACGCTGACCGCATATGCTGCGATGCAGAATCCGGAAGTTTTGCAGAAGCTCAATCTCAACGAGCGAGTAATCATGCCGATGCTGCACAACCTCGCGATCGTGCTCGTCATCCTCGTACCTGCGATCACGATGCGAAGTTTTGCCGAGGAAAAGCGCACCGGCACCTACGAGCTGTTGCTCACCGCGCCGATCCGCACGGGCGAGATAGTCGCGGGAAAGTTCATCGCGGCGGCGGCGTTCATGCTGATCATGATCGGGCTCGCCGGAATGTTCCCGCTGATCCTGATTGCATTCGGTAACCCGGAAATCGGCGTGATGTTCGCCGGCTACCTGGGTCTCGCGTTCCTGGCGATTTCGTTCGTTTCGATCGGGCTGTTCACCAGCTCGCTGACGCAGAATCAGATAATTGCGGCGATCAGTTGTTTCGGCCTGCTGCTGGGGCTGTTCGTGATTTCGTGGCCGGCGCAGGCGGGCGGATCGTCATTCTCCGACTTGCTGCGCTATCTTTCGCTGCCGGACCATTTCGCGCAGATGGTTACCGGTATCATCGACACGCGCGACATTGTCTATTTCCTGAGTCTCATCTTCGTGGCGCTGTTCTTGACCCAACGATCGGTCGAGTCGGCGCGCTGGCGGTAAGGTAGGGGGCGGATGCGGCGATCGGCGGCTCTTTACGGAATTCTCGGCCTGGTTCTGCTCGCGTTCGGGCTGGTTGACTATTTTATTTCGAGCGGCTTTCGGCTGTTCGTATGGGTCAACCTGGCCGGCGGCATCTTCGCGATCGTCCTGTGGATCACGTCCAGCCGCTCCGAACTTTCATCGATCTCGACCGGACGTTCTGCGCGTTACGGCGCCAACGCCGCAATCTACTCGATTGCGTTCATCGGGTTGCTGGTCGCGGTCAACTATATTTCGTCGATACATCACACGCGGCTCGACCTTACGAGCGAAAAGGTTTACAGCCTTTCAAGCCAATCGATAAACGTGGTCAAAGGGCTGCAGAAGCCGCTGAAGTTGTACGGCTTCTTCCAGGGCGGCGAGAATCCGGCGGCGCGCGAACTCTACGAGACCTTCGCGTACTACTCGCCCAAGTTCACCTACGAACTGGTCGATCCCGATAAGCATCCGGAGCTGGCCGAGCGTTTCAAGGTGTCTGTGATGGGCACGACGCATCTGCAATACGGCGGACCTGATAGCGGCGAGGGCACCAACGTCACCGACCTCACCGAGGAATCGCTGACCAACGCGATCATTCGCGCGACCCGAAGCACCAAGAAGGTGATCGAGTTCCTCGATGGGCATGGCGAGGCGGATCCCGACGACGCGGAAACCCAGACCGGCTACGGGACCATCAAAAAAGATCTGGAAGGCGAGGGTTACGAGGTCCGCAAGCTCGAGCTCGCGCAACTGCCGAAGGTGCCTGACGACGCGAACCTGGTCGTGGTAGCGGGACCGATCAAGCCGCTCGGGCAGCATGAGATTGACGCGTTGAACGACTACCTGAAGCATGGCGGGCGCATGATCGCGATGTTCCGGCCGCAGCGTCCCGACAATCCGATCGACGAAGAAGCGATGGTCAAGCTGGCGAGCGAGTGGGGCGTCAAAGTCGGCAACGACATCGTGGTGGACCAGGTCGTCCGTCTGTTCGAGGGTCCCGCGCTTGGTCTGAATCCGATCGTGCAGAACTACGGCGATCATCCGATCACCAAGGATTTCAAGCAGCGCACCGTGTTCCCGATGTCGCGATCGCTGACCGCCGAGCCGAATCTGAAACCGGGCCTTACGGTCGCGCCGATCGCGAACACCAGTGATACGTCGTGGGCGGAGGTCGACCTCGATACGCTGTTCCGGCAGCAAAAGGCCGAGCTGAGCGCGAAGGACACTCGCGGGCCGATCGCGGTGGCGATGGCGGTGAACGGCGACCTCCAGCAGCTGGGATGGGGCAAAGGCGATGCGCGCATCGTGGTGTTCGGCAGCTCCGAGTTTGCCGACAATCAATATGTGACCACGTTCTTCAACCGCGATTTTTTCGTTAACAGCGCCGACTGGCTGACCGGCGAAGAAAACTCGATCTCGATCCGGCCGCGCTCGATTCGCGCGTCGCGCTTCCGCCTGACCGAGGGGCAGTTCTCGATCGTGTTCGCATTCGCAGTGCTGCTGCTGCCCGAGTTGCTGCTGATTGCCGGGATCGTTGTGTGGTGGGAACGGCGCAATTGAGGCGTCCCGCGGCTGCGACCTAATCTCCGATGCGCTTGCGCAACACCATTATCGTTCTAATCCTGTTCGCGATTGTCGGCGGCTACGCTTTTGTGGTCGGTCACTATTCGGCGAATGAGGAAAAGCCGAAACTGATCAACGTCAAGCCGGACGACATCGCGAAAATCGAACTCAAGTATTCCGATCGGGACATCGTGCTCGAGCGCGACAAGGGCAAGTCATGGCGCCTCGTGAAGCCCGTCGGCGCCGACGCCGATCAGACGCAGGCCAACAACCTCGCGCGTGCGATTGCAGACGGCGTCCTGGTTCGCACCGTCGATGACAAGCCAGCGGACCTCGCGCCGTTCGGGCTCAAGCCGCCCACTACGACAATCACGGTGACGACCTTCGACCAGAAAACACTTCCATCGATCGAGGTCGGGAAATCGACTCCGATCGGCTTTAACGCTTACGTTCACCTCTCCAACAGTCCTGCGGTGCTGCTGACGGAAGGCGCGTTCTCGGCCGGAATGAACAAGACGGTCAATGATTTGCGCGTTCGCGACTTGATGGCGTTCAAAATCGACGACGTTCAAAAACTGATAATCACGCGCGACAACGGTGCTACGGTTGAAATCGATCGCGACGGCGACAACTGGAAGATCGTCAAGCCTGCACCGTCGTCAGCTGATGATACCGCGGTCCGGCTGGCGCTCGGCACGCTAGTCAATGCGCGCGCGACTGACTTCGTGTCGGACGCGCCCCCCAACGTCGCGCAATACGGGCTCGAAAAACCGCATCTGACTGCCACGGTGGTGCTCAAGAACGGCGAGCAACAATCGATGCTGTTCGGATTCAAGCAGGCCGGCGAGGGCAAGAGCGGAATCTACGTGCGTCGCGGAGAACGCGCGCCGGTTTACGCGGTGGCCGAATACGTAATGACGAGCCTGGACAAGTCGCCGCTGGATTTTCGCGACAAGACTATCGTCAAGATTGATCCCGAGTCGGTCGAGACGGTCAAGGTTAAAACCAGCGACGGCGAATTTACCCTCAAGCGCATACCGGTCGGCAATTGGTCCGTCATAGTTGGCAGCAAGACGACGGAGGCCGATATTCCAGTCGTCGAGCGGCTGCTCAATCAGTTCCGCGATCTGAAGGGCGAATCGATCGTCGCCGATCCGATGCCGAGTGCGCAGCCGTTCGGACTCGACAATCCCGCGCTCGAAATCACGCTGGAAGGCAAGGACGGCAAGCAGCTCGGAATGGTCAAGCTCGCGAAGATCAGCGTCAAGCCGACTGCACCGCCAATGCCCGGCGAGCCAGCACAGCGAACCGAATACTACGCGACGTCAGGCGGGAGTAAGGCAGTATACTCGCTGAGCAATTTCAGCTTCGAGCAACTCAACCGTCCCGCGCCGCTGTACATGGCAAAAGCCCCGCCGCCGCCACCACCGCAGGCCGCCGCGTCACCGGCGAAGTAGCCTCCCTGTCATCCTGACCGAAGCGAGCAACGCGAGCGGCAGGAACTGGCTTCTGGCCTCCGGACAGCGGCGCGTAAGCGCCGCCGGTTCCGGTTTTGCGTTGCGGCGTCCTTTCGGCCTATTCTCGATCCGCGGCAACCTAACCCCTAACCTCTTCCCTCGAGGGAAGGGGAACAATCGCGATAAATAAGATCTCAGGTTTCTGCGATCACGTGGGCGATCGCCTGGGCGGCGGTGTGGGTGATGCTCAGGTGGAAGCGCGTGATTTGTTTGCGCTGTGCGAAGGCGGCAGCCTTGCCCGATAGCGCGATCGTCGGGGCTTTGCCGCGCTCGCGCACGACTTCTATTTCGCTCCATCCGACGTTGCGGTTCCATCCCGTGCCTAACGCCTTCATCGTCGCTTCCTTGGCCGCGAAACGCGCAGCGTAGCTCTGGTAGCGGGGAAGCCCGCGCGACTCGCAATACTTGATCTCGCCGGCAGTGAAGACACGGGCGCGAAAGCGCTCGCCGGTTGAGGGGCGCGTGAGGGCGCGCTCGATGCGATCGACTTCGATGACGTCGATGCCGGTGCCTGCGATTTGGCTCATCGCGAATGAGTATTAGCCGCGCTGCGGGCGGATTCAATTGCGCGCGCTCGGCGTGGATTCTATTGTTCAAGCAGAACCCCGGAGGTAGCGATGGCGAAGCTTTCGATCTCGGTAAACAAAACCCGCTGCATCGGCAGCGGCGACTGCGTGGAAACGGCGCCGGCCGTGTTTCAACTCGACGACGAGGGCAAGTCCGAAGTCGTCAACCCGTCGGGCGCGGACGACTCGATAATTGTTTCGGCTGCGCGTTCGTGTCCGGTGAAGGCAATCACGGTGGTAGACGAGGCGGGAGTGCAGCTGTTTCCGCCGCCGAAAAAGTAGATCACGAACGGCGACATGGCGATACGCAAGCATCGCGCAGGCGAACTGGTAGTCGAGCAGACGCGCAACCTCGACGCTCGTGCGCGAAATGCTCGCGCGGGCCGGCATGATGACCGACGGAATCGAGTGGCCGGCGGCGTGTTACATCGTGGCGTACATCGGCGATGAAGCGGTCGGAGTAATTGGCGTCGAGTCGATGATCGATGCGGCGCTGATTCGCTCGTTGTACGTGAATGAATCGAGTCGGGGGCGAGGAATCGGAGCCGCGCTCATCGCGGCGGCGCGCAAGGCTGCGCACACGCGCGGCGCACGCCATCTTTATTTGTTCGGCAGTGACGCTGACGAGTTCTTCGAGCATCACGGTTTCAAGGCAGTCGCAGTAGACGACGTCATCGCGGCAATCCCAGGTGTGCCGCAGGTCGAGTACTATCGCGCACGGCCAGAGCAGCTCGCGCGCGAAGTCGCCTACCATCTGGATATCTCGAGCGATGGCGTGATCGAGCGATAGAGCTCAGTCTTCAGGGACGTAGCGTCCAAGATATTTGCCCTTCGCGGTCGTCACTATCAGGTATGGATTTGAAGCCAACAGCTTCTTAGCGAGGCGCGGGGTCATGTCGGGGCGGATTGTTTGCGGGTTGGGATTCATCGTATCGAGTGCGCGTGGTGACGGTTCGGCTCGTTCGATTGTGCCGAGCAAGACTTCGTTGCGATCGAGCACGACGGCGCGCGGCGTTGGCGAATCGGGAGGAGAGGGCGGGACGTGGTCTTCGGGGCCGAGGCGGACCAGGTCGTCGCGCATGAACTCGGCGACCCGCACCCGGTCTGAGTAGTGAATCCAGAACGCGCGCAGGCCGGGCGCGAGATTATTCATGAAGTAGCGAAGCGCGCGCATCCGCTCTGAGAGCGGCGCCGGCGGATCGGTCGGCAGATCCGCGAACGATCCAGTCGACCTTGCCGCGGAAGTAGTGGCGGACGTCGGTGAAGCCGAGCAACTCGAGCTGCGCCGCAGCTCGCGCGCTGAGGTCTCACAACGAATCGCGGCAATAGACGACGACCGGGCGCGTGCGGTCGAGCAACGCTGGTGCGTCGCGCAGGACGCGTCCGACCGGGATGTGAATTGCGCCGCGGATGTGAGCGGTGGCGTACTCGTGCGTCGGGAGAGCGTCGACGACCTGCGCGTCGGACGAAGAGCATCTGGAGCAGTTCGCGATGTTGAATCTCGCGCACGAGTTACGCGCGCATCGCAGCGAGCGCTGAGAGGGCGGTGTCGACGATCGTCTCGCCGCTGCCGGCGGCAATTCTCGCCGTATCGACTTCGTAGCCGCCTTCGGGGTACGCGGCGCGGGTGGGAATATACCCGATGAGATCGTTGCAGTAGCCGGCGACAAAAATTCGCGCGAAGTTCGGGTTCGCCTTAATCGCAAGTCCGAGCTCGACGAAGAGCTCGCCGGGGATGCCGACGATCGCGAGATTGCCGACAGTCACGACCGTCATCGCGGTGGCAAGCTCGCCGCGCTCGATGTCGACGCGTCGGTCGCGGCGGTTTTGCTCCTCGAGGGCTTCCAGAGCGGCCAGCGCCGCGCGGGACTGCGCATGGTGGTCGCGCAGACGTTTCAACTGATAGCCGTCGCCGCCGCGATGGTTGTCGAGCGAGGCCTGGGTCTGGTCGGCGCAAGCGCGCGATATGGCGAGTTCGGCGCTGAGATCTTTGAGCTTGAGATTCAGCGCGATTCTGCGCGCGGCAATTCGTGCGTCGGCAATCGAGGGAGCCTGCTGGAGCGCTTCGAACGCGCCGCGGCCCATCGCGCGTCCGTGCTGCTCGGCGACTTCGAAGTTGCCGCGGCTGCGCGGATCGATATTGCCGGTCGCGCCCTGGATGAAAATCGAAATTGGGCGCAGGGCCTCCGGCGGAGGCGGCCGCGGTTTCGATTTCGTCCATCGCGAAGCCGGGCCAGTCGCGCGAGTAGAGCAGGTTGTCCTCGCACAGCACGACGCCGTGGCATGGATAGTTCATCAGGAATGCGATCGGAGATCCGTTCGGCGCGATATGCACCGAGCGTGCTGACTTCGGCGTCGGCTGGGCCGGCGCGATTTGCGGCAAGCTGAATTTGACGATGCGGACGCATCAGGCGCCGATTGATTCCGAGCGTGAATTGGGAGGCAGCCGCGCGGAGCGTCGCTGGCTCCAGCTTTTCGCTCGCCTGAATGATTGCGCTGGCGATCTTCTCAGGCAGCGCGCGCTCCCATTCGAGGTCGCGGCCCTCAGCAGGCTTCGCGTCGACGCGCGGAGTCGCGAAGATGTTGAAGGCGGGCGCAGAATGCGTGTGCGTCGCGCAAACCAGGATCGAATCGGCCGGGATGCCGGAGCTCGCGGCGACGCGTTCGCGAATCTCGTCAGCGATGCGAATCCCGATTGCGAGCACATCGACGCCGGCTATCGCGACTTTGTTCACCCCGTCGCTCAGCACGAGCGCCTGCGCGGCGAGGTCGTCATGGATGCCGGCGTTGCGGCCGACGCGATTGCCGTAACCGAGCATCGCCAGGCCGGCCGGCGGGTCGAGTTTCACGCGTGCGGCTCCGGCGAAGAGGGGACTCATTTCAATTTGGCCGAGGCGAGGTCGGTGGCTCCGGAAGCCACTTTGGCGGCTGCGGCGATGATGTCGTCGAGGTCGTGGTCGTCGCCGAGCAGGCATTCGTGCGGTATCGAGACGATGGCGTGCTCGAACAAACGCTCAGCGACGGGGCAATCGATCGCGGCGGTGTCGGGATTGGCGCCCGCCAGTTCAACTGCTTTGCGATAGGGGGCGGACTCGCGCGGAAATAGTGCGGAGCGATAAACCGGGTCGTTGGCGACGCCGCATGGTATGCCTTCGGCGCGAAGTGCGCGGACGAATCGATTGCGCGACACGCCGAGCGCGGATTCGTCGACGAGAAATACAAATGCGTAGACTACTTCGCGCGTGACCCGTGGATCGCGTGCGATCGGGCTCAGACCCTTGATGGCGGCGAGTTCTGCGCGCAGGCGGGCGGCGGCGCGGCTCTTGTGCTCGATCTGTTCGGGCAGGCGCGCGAGTTGCGCGAGCAGAATTCCGCATTGCCATTCCGTCATCCGATAGTTCGCGCCCATCAGCGGACCTTCGAAATTGTCTTCCGGGCGGCGGCGTCCGCAGTTGATGAGCGACTGGCATCGCTGCTCGAGCTCGGGATCGTCGGTCGTGATCATTCCACCTTCGCCCGCGGTCATCGGCTTCGAGGACTGAAAACTGAAGCATCCGAGAGCGCCGTGAGTGCCGACGCCGCGATCGCGGAACTGAGCGCCGGGGACGTGGGCGCAGTCTTCGACGATCGGGATGGAATGCGCGCGCGAGATTTCCGCGAGTGCGTCGAGATCGGCGAGCGACGCGCCGTAATGGACCGGGATGATCGCCTTGGTGCGGCGCGTGATCAGACGCTTGACGGATTTGGGATCGATGCATGCGTCAGCAGCGCTGACGTCGGCGAAGACGGGACGCGCCATGCATGCGACGGCAGCGTAAGGGGTCGCGGCGAAAGTGATCGCGGGGACGATGACCTCGTCGCCGGCGCCGATGCCGAGTGCTTTGAGTGCGACCTCGAGCGCGCTGGTGCCGGACGTGGTCGGAATCGCGAAGCGAGCGCCCTGGTAGGCGGCGAATGCGGCGGCGAACTCGGCGGCCTTGCGATTGGGACTTGGGTAGCCGCCCCAGCTTTGCGAGGTGAGGACGTCTTCGAGCTGCGCACGTTCGCGGACGTCGAAAACTGGCCACGCCGGGAAGGGGCGAGTGCGAAGCGGCTGGCCGCCGAGGATTGCGAGGGTGGAAGGCATTGTGATTAATCTAAACCATTACTTGAAGTATAAAATATTTCACGTCGTCAGCGAACCCTTCATTGGGCAGCGCCGATGGTGCACGTTCCTTTTGCGCGCGCGGCTCCGCATTCGTCGGTGGGCAGACAGCTCGAGCCCTTAGCGCCAACCTTGCCGGTAAGCTTGCCCGGATTTCCTTTTCCAATTATCGGGCTGCCTCCCAGCGGCGTTTCAACCTCGAGTCCGCTGGACGCACACGCAGCGAGCGAACCCAGCGAAGGGTCGGTTCCCGCGGCGATATCAGATTTCTGGAGCTTGATAGTGCAGGACGAGGTATCCTTTATCAGATTGAATCCCTTCGACTTGACGCCCTTGCCGGGTGCAAAACAGTCCGGCCCGGCGGGCAAAGTGCCAGCGACGGTATTGTTTGCAATCACGGTGTTCGATATCGAGACTTTGGCGGGGAAATCGATGAAAAGTCCGCCCCCTACAGTCGGCGATTGCCCGTGGCCGGAACCTCCCACGCAATGGTTGTCTGTGATGGTGTCGTTGTTGAGCACAACTGTGCCCGACGAAATGTGCATTCCGCATCCGGTCGCATTGCCGTTATTGCCGGTGGTGTCGTTGTCGCTGATGGTGGTGTTGGTGATGAATACGTGTGGCGCGCCACCGATGAGAATGCCCTGGTCCACATTGTTGTCGATGCTGGAGGAATCGATGATGAGCGTCTTTCCGACGAAAAAGATGGCGCCCTCCGGAAGGATGTTGGAAGGCCGTACACCGCCGGTAATTTCACAATTCTCGATCTTCAGGGTTCCGACGCCCCCGTTGCCCTTCGAAGCGAACTGGATGAAATTCACGTTGCTGCCTTGACCGCCGTTGCCGTTCTCGATCGTCATCGAGTGCAGCTCGCCATTCGAATCATTTTGAAACTTGAATGTGGGAATGCTCGAAACGTTGGTGCCGTCCACCACGGTCATTCCAGCACCGCCGCCTACGAAGCTGACGGTTGCGTCGGTGACAGTGACGTCTTCTACGTACGGGGTGACATCGGCAGCGATGGTAATAGTCGCGTTGCCGCCCGCCGGCACCATGTCCACTGCGCCCTGGATTGTGGTTAAGCATCCGCCCGAGCCGGCGTGATTAACGCATAGCGAAAGCGGGGGAGTTGTTTTAGCGGACGCTGTCCCGTTTGCGAAAATAATCAGGCTGCTGATCGCAGACGCGAAAATTAGAGACCGCCATTTCCTGCGCATCCATCCGTTGCTGCGTGCCATCGTTCCTCCCTCTAGTACGCAATATTCTGAACCTCCTATCAGAACTAAATCTTTGCCGGAGGAGATTTTCACCAGCAAAAATGCGTCATGGCGCTATCAAGGGTAGCTCGTTCCGTCAAATAGAAGCCGGCGTCGCCTCATTTGGGCGACGCCGGGATGTGATGACGTTTGTCCACGCGAATATGCGTAGCACAGAAAATCCGCTGGGGTCAGGCAAAGTTGGACATCTCCAAAAGCAGCAACCTAACCCCCAAGCCCTCCCCGAGTGGGAAGGGGAACCGGAATTAGAGTCTGCCTAACCCGAGGGAAGGGCAACAATCGCGCAGATATTATTTGCGGGCGACTTCCTGGAGGATCGAGATCTCCGGGCGGCCGGCCAGCAGCGCGCCGATTTTGCCACCGAAAGCTTTCATGTGATCAGTCTTGCCGTGCGCGTCGAACGCGGCCTGATCCTGGTAGACCTCGTAGTAGATGAACTCGGTCGCATCCTTGGTGTTTTTGTGGAGGACGTAGGAAAGAGTGCCGGGCTCAGCGGTTTTCACGGTCGCGATCATTTGTTTTGCTGCTGCTTCGAACTCGGCGTCTTTGCCGGGCTGTACTTTAAGTTTCGCAATCACGGTAATCGGCATCGTGGATCTCCTTTAGTTTTCAAACTCATCTACCCTCGTATCGACATGCGCGCGGTTTTTCAAGGCGCGCAAGAGCTTTGAGCGAACGGCGCGGCTGATAGAGGAGCGCGCGAAGCGCGCGATTACAGAGACCGGAACCGGGTTCGCGTGAAGCGAACCTGTCCGAGATGCTTCCTTCCGCTCGCGCTGCTCGCTTCCTCAGCATGACAGAAGGCGCTGCTCTTTCATTGGGGCGTGCGGTCGATTAACACAAATGGCGACGATCGATCGCGGGGAGAATATTACGATGCTGGGTTTTGATTTGACCGACGAACAGCTCGAACTGAAACAGCTGGCGCATAAGTTTGCCGAGCAGGAAATAATTCCGCGCGCTCGTGAGTACGATGAAAAGGAAATTTTTCCGGTCGACGTGTGCGAGAAGGCGTTCGCGGCGGGGCTGATGAACTTCGGAGTACCGAAGGAGCTGGGCGGACCGGGGCTTGGCGTGCTCGACACCAGCCTGATCGTCGAGGAGCTGAACTACGGATGCGCGGGAATCTCGAACGCGGTCGGCGCCAACGACCTCGCGACGCTGCCGATTCTGATCGCGGGCAACGACGAGCAGAAGCGAACCTATCTCGGGCAGCTGGTAAAGAAGCTGACCTTCTGCGCGTTCGCGATCACGGAGCCAGGCGCGGGCTCGGACGTCGCTGCGATGAGCACGACCTATCGGCGCGAGGGCGACGAGTACATCCTCAACGGCACCAAGCATTTCATCTCGAATGGGTCGCGCGCGGACTGGTACGTCACCTTCGCGACGTCGGACAAGCGGCTCAAGCACAAGGGCATCTCATGCTTCGTGTTTCCGTCGAGTGTGCCGGGAATCACGCGCAACCGGATGCATGGCAAGCTCGGGCAGCGCGCCGCGGATACCGGCGAAATTTTTTATGAGGACGTGCGGATTCCGGCCAGCGCGCTGGTCGGGCGCGAGGGCGAGGGCTTCAAGTACGCGATGGCGACGTTCGATCACAGCCGGCCGGAGATTGGCGCGATCGCGATCGGGATTGCGCAGCGCGCGCTCGACGAATGCCTCAAGTACTCGAAGCAGCGCAGCGCGTTCGGGCAGCCGATCGCAAACTTCCAGGCGATCCAGTTCATGATGGCGGACATGGCGATCGAAATCGAAGCGATGCGGCTGCTGACGTACAAGGCGGCGTGGCTGGTCGACAAGGGACAGGGGGCGAACACGATTTCAGCGTACGCGAAAGCGTTTAGCGCCGACGCGACGATGCGGATCACGACCGACGCGGTGCAGATTTTCGGCGGTTATGGCTATATGAAGGAATATCCGGTCGAGAAGCTGATGCGCGACGCGAAGTTATTACAGATCTACGAGGGCACTTCGCAGATTCAGCGCGTCGTGATCGCGCGCAACCTTCTGAAGTGAAGGGCAGGGGAACTGGAGAACTTTATTTAATGTGAAACCCGCGGTGGGTTTCACACTTCCTTCGACAGGGTAACCCCTGCGCCCAGTATTTAGTCCGTGCGCGGGACGGGGTGCGGGATTGGTGGGTCCTGGTTGGCGGGCTCGTCGCCGGTGACGGAGCCTACGTAGCCGCCTTGATGATAGACGTCGACCTGACCGGTGGTCGGGTCGGGCAATATGTTCCATTCGTCGGGCGGAGGCGGATTGGGATCTGGCGGCATGTACACGATTGACGCCGGCGCGGGAGCAGGCGGCGGTGGTGTCGCGGAGCATCCCGCGATCGCGACTAACAAAAGCAATGGGAACGCGGCTCGCGAAATCCTTGAATTCATGATGCTTCGGTGATTTGCGCGGAGAAAGGACTCTAAGATTATCTTGTCGCCGTCGGAAACGAATCGCAAGCCGAACGGCTGCTTACAAAAGCGCGCTATTTCTGCGGGATGCCGAGTATTTCGCGAAAATGCAGGATGGTTTTTTCGAGGCCGGGGCGAAGCGCGATACGCGGCTCCCATCCGAGAACTTTTTTCGCCAGCTCGATATTTGGTTTGCGGCGGACTGGATCGTCGGCGCGCGGATTCTTGATCACTACCTTCGAGGAACTGCCCGCCAGCTCGATCGCGAGCTTGGCGAGTTCCGCGATCGTGAATTCGTCGGGGTTGCCGATGTTCACCGGCCCGATATGCGTGTCCTGATTCATCATGCGCACGAGGGCGTCGATGATGTCGTCGACGTAGGCGAACGAGCGGGTCGAATTGCCGTCGCCGTAAATCTCGAGATCTTCGCCGCGCAGTGCAGCGACGCAGAAGTTCGAGACCACGCGGCCGTCGTTGATCGCCATCCGCGGGCCGTAAGTGTTGAAGATGCGCACGATGCGAGTGTCGACGTTGTTCTGCCGGTGATAGTCCATCATGAGGCATTCGGCGACGCGCTTGCCCTCGTCGTAGCAGGAGCGCACGCCGATCGGATTTACGTTTCCCCAATATGATTCGGTTTGCGGATGCTCCTCGGGGTCGCCGTAAACTTCGCTGGTCGACGTGAGCAGGATGCGTGCGTGGACCCGCTTGGCGAGGCCCAGCATGTTGATCGTGCCCATTACCGAGGTCTTTGTGGTCTTCACCGGGTTGTATTGGTAATGCACGGGCGAGGCGGGGCAAGCAAGGCTGAAGATGCGATCGACTTCGAGCAGGATTGGCTCGACTACATCGTGACGGATGAATTCGAAATTGCGGTTGCCGAGCAGATGCGAGATGTTGGCGCGTTTGCCGCTGAAGAAATTGTCGAGGCAGATGACCTCCTCGCCGTCCTTGAGCAGGCGCTCGCATAGATGAGAGCCGAGAAATCCTGCTCCGCCGGTTACCAGTGTTCGCACAGTTGTTCTCCCGGGTCAGCGACGGTTTTCACGCGCGATGGCGCGAACGGTTTCGATCACGTAAGCCACGTCGTCGTCGGTCATGGCGGCGTAAATGGGCAGCGACAGGCATCGGCTGAAGATGTCTTCGGCGATGGGAAAATCGCCGTCGCGGTAACCGTACATCCGCTGGTAGTAGTGCATCGTGTGCAGCGGGATGCAGTGCACGGAGCATCCGACGCCGCGCTCGCGCAAAAGTTCGACGAACTGATTGCGGCCGAGCTTGAGCCGCTCGGGGCGGATCCGCAGGACGTAGAGATGCCAGGCGTGCTCGATGCCGGGCTCGGAGTACGCAGGCTGGAGCGCGTCGTCGCCGCGAAAGGCGTCGTTGTAGGCGCGCGCGATTTCACCGCGTCGGCGCATGAAGTCGTCGGCGCGCTTGAGCTGAGCCAATCCGATGGCGGCGTGCACGTCGGACAGATTGTACTTGAAGCCCATGTCGTGGATTTCGTAGTACCACGAGCCGCTCTTGTCGTAGCGCTTCCACGCGTCCTTGTTCATCCCGTGCAGGCTGGCGACCGCGATTTTCTCCGCCAGCGCGTCGTCCGAGGTGGTGATCATGCCGCCCTCGGCGGTGGTGAAATTTTTGGTGGCGTAGAAACTGAAGCAGGTGAGGTCGCCGATGGTGCCGACTTTCGCCATCCCGCGGCCGTCCATGTGGCGCGCGGAACCGGCGGCGTGCGCGGCATCTTCGACAACTTTCAAATTGTAGGTGCGCGCGATGTTGAGAATCCGGTCCATGTCGCAGGCATGACCGGCGAAGTGAACCGGCAGAATCGCGCGGACGCGTTTGTTCGCGCCGCTCTCGAGCGCCTCCTCAATACGGGCGGGATTGATGTTGAAGGTGCCGGGATCGACGTCGACGAACACCGGACGCGCGCCGAGGTAGCCGAGAATTTCAGCAGTCGCGGTGAAGGTGAACGGCGTGGTGATAACCTCGTCGCCGGGGCCGATGCCGAGCGCCCATAGCGAGAGATGCAGCGCCCCGGTGCAATGGGAAAGGGCGAGGGCGTGTTTGGCGCCGACGTAGTCGGCGAATTCGGTTTCGAAGCGCTTGGCCTTGGGGCCGGTGGTGATCCATCCGGAGCGCAGGGTGTCGAGTACCTCACGCTCCTCGTCGGGTCCGATGGACGGACGATGAAAAGCTACTTGTCGCATCGTGTGTGATTCGATTGAAATCGGTGCAGTCCCGTTGGTCGAGTTAATTTCGGAGTATAAGGGATAGGTCAAAACGGGAGCAAGGCAGGAGTCGATGAGGCGCGCAGGATGGACCGCGGCAGCGGTGGTGATCGGATGGTACGCGTTTGCGCTTTGGATTTTACATCCGCTGACGGAAGCGCCCGTCGTGGACAGTTGGCTCTACGACTCTGCCGTGCGGCGGTTCCTGCGCACCGGTGAGATGAGGTTCGCCGGCTTCACGCAGGACATGCCGATAGCGCAGGTCTTCTACGGCGTGGGCTGGGCGCATGCGTTCGGCGCGAACTCGGTTTCGCTGGAACTGTCGGTGGTGATGCTGGCAGTGCTGTGCGGCGTGATGTTCCACGCGCTCGCGATCAAATGCGGAGCGCCGCGATGGCAGGCGCTCGCGGCGACGGGGCTGCTGATCTGCAATCCGTGCTTCACCTTCCTGAGTTTTTCGTTCATGACCGAAATTCCGTTTCTGACCGCGCTGGTCGCGGCGCATCTTGCATTCGCCAAGGCGGAAGGGGAGCACGAGCAGTTGTGGATGTGGCTAGCCGCGGCGATGGCGGTGATCGCATTCATGATTCGGCCGTTCGGCGCGATGGCGATAGCAGGATGCGTCGGCGCGATGCTGGTTTACGATGCGAGGCCGCGCGGAACCAATCGGTGGGACCTCGCGCGATGGATCAAGATGATGGCGCCGTTCGGCGTCGCGCTGGCGGTCTGCACGGGGCTGTGGATCTGGCTGACGGTATTGGGCCCGAAGCCGTGGGACCTGCTGCTCAACGAAAATCGTTTCCACTACCTTTTTTTGGTGCCGCTCGCGACCTACCTGCGCGCAGGATTGCTCGGCCCGGCGCTCTACCTGGGCACGGTATTGTCGCCGCTGGCGATTCTGCAGCTCACAACGTCGCGATGGCGGAGAGTGGTGCTCTATGGTGTCGGGATTTTCGCAGCCGCTCTGATCCTGATGCAGTTGGACCATGAGCTACCCGTAACGCCCGAGTACAGTTGCTTCGGCGGTTGGCACAACGTCCTGATACTGCGCGGAGGGGCGAATCGCTTTATGTGGGAAGGCGACTGGCAGTACGTGCTGCTGGCGCTCGCGAGCGTGGGCGCGGCCGGATTTTTCGTTGCCCTAGCGTCAACCTTCAAAACTCTCGGGCGAGCGTCGGCGGCGATCCTGATAGCGGCGTTAATTTATTGGGCTGCTACCGTGCCGTTATGGTTTTACAACGATCGCTATTACTTGGTGCTGGTGCCGGCCGGCGCGATCGTGCTTGCGCTTGCGCCGCTCCCTCGAAGGAGGCTGGTCATGGCAGCGGGATTTGCGATGACGCTCGCGATGGGCTTGATGTCGCTAGGCGGGACGTATGCGTATCAACGAGGTTTGGCCGTGGTCCTCGCGACCCGGAACGAACTGGAGCACCAGGGAGTTCCGCGATCAGCGATCGATGCGGGCTATCCGCTCAACGGCGAAGATCTTTATCGGTACCCCAAGCATGGAATCGAAACGATGGAGCTCGAGTCGGGAATCCCGATGATCACGTCGCCGAAAGTGAACGAGTACACGATCGCGAGCGAACCGATCGCCGGCATGGAAGTCGTCCGGCGGCTAAAATGGCCCGGCCCGTTCGGCCTCGGCCATCGATATTTTTACCTCGTAAAGAAGCAGGTCGCCGCTCCAAAGTAATCGTGCGCAGACGGATCCTCTTCACCCGTTCGAACAGGGACGAAGTCCCGCATCTTCGTCTTAACATTGGGTGCAGGGGTCGCCCCTGCCCAAGGAAGTGTGAAACCCACGGCGGGTTTCACATAAAATAAAAGTGACTGACTTCCCCCGACTTAGCTGGCGCTGCCAGGGGCCGGGCCCGGCATGATGTAGGTCGGGACGCCGGTCTTCTGCTCGACGGCTTTTTCGAGCTTCTGCATGTCGATTTGATCTGTCAGCCCCTGCCGTTCGGCTTCCTTCTGTGCGTAGGCCCACAGACCAGCGTACTTGCCGTAGAGATCTTCGTGGACCTCGACGTAGAGCGCGTCACCACGCCATCCGAACTTCACCGGCTGATAGACGAACATCCCGGGCGTGCCGATTTTCACCTTGTTGAAAAAGCGCTCGATGTCCTCCGGGTACAGCCGGATGCATCCGTGGCTGACTTCCATGCCGACGCCCCACGGCACGTTGGTGCCGTGAAAAGCGTACTCGGGCAGGGTCAGCTCGATGCGATATTTTCCCAGCGGATTGTCGGGATCGTCGCCGGAGACGACGTGCTCGGCTTCGCCGTCACGCTCGAGATGCTCCTGGTAGATGTCGTCGGGCACCACCCAGGTCGGATTGCGCGTCTTACCGCGGACCGTGAAAACGCCCTCAGGGGTTTTCCAATCGAAACGCCCGAGGCCAACCGGGAACGAGTACACCACCGACGGCGTGACTCCTCCTGAATGCTTTTTGCCGGTTACGAACTTGGCGGGAGTCACTTTGCCTTTGGCTTTTGGATGCTGCGGCCCGGTCGGCGATGGAAAATAATAGTAGATGCGCATCTCGGGGATGTTCATCACGATGCCGACGCGCGGCGTATTTGGCAGGATGTGCTCGTCGGGCAGGACGACTACCCGGCCGGGCGGAGGCGCCCACCAGTCGATTCCGGCGTTGGCGTTGGAGATTTCCTTGGCCGTCACGCCGAACCATCGGCCGACGTCGAGCAACGTGTCGCCTTTCTGGATCTGGTACGTGATGAGATTGCCGATGATGTCGTCCTTGCCGCGCGGGAGCGGGTAGGCGTACAGCGGACGTTTCTCGAATTCGTCTTCGGTCCATGCGCCGTGCGCGGCTGGAATCGCAACCAACGCAATCAGCATCACGGCGGGGAATAGTCGAGCGGCAATATTGATGAAGCGCTTCATGAAACCCCAGGCGAGTTGGCGGCAAATCCGCGTGAACGGTACAGCGGGCGTCGTCGCATCGGGTGAAATTGTAGCGGCGCGATCAGTCTGCAATCAACCTCAGGTTTGCGAACTTGAGTACCAGCAATTTGATTCCACCGCGTTCGAAATTCACCCACGCCTTGGCGCCGTCGCCGCGTCCCTCGCGGCGGCGAACGATACCGCGGCCGAAGGTTGGATGTACTACCTTGGCGCCAATTGAAAAACCGTCGCCGCCGGGGCCGGGCTCATCGTCGGGCAGCTGGCTATCACCGTAGTCGACATAAGCCTCGCGCGGCGACAGCGGGCGTACAGGCGTGGTGTGGCGTTCCGGCGCGATACGGCGGATCAAACTCGGGTCAACCTCGCGCATAAATCGCGACTGACGTGATTCCTGGCGCACGCCGTAGATTTCGCGCGAGAGCGTGTTGGTCAGGTAGAGCAATTGGCGCGCGCGCGTCATGCCGACGTAGCACAGCCGGCGCTCCTCCTCGATTTCCTCGTCGATATCGGCCGAGCGGCTGTGCGGAAACAGGCCTTCCTCCATCCCGGCCATGAATACGATTGGGTACTCGAGGCCCTTTGATGTGTGCAGGGTCATCAGCGCGGCGCGCCCCCCGCTGGAGTCTATCTGCTCGCTGTCACTGACGAGCGCGACGCGCTCGAGGAACTCGGGCAGACCGCCGCTGGACTTCTCGGCGTCGAAGGCGCTGGCGGCGGAGAGCATCTCGGCGAGATTCTGTTTGCGGAAGGTCGCGTCTTCCAGCGTGCCGAGGTAAGCCTCGAAGCCGCTGTGCGCGACGACTTCCTCCACAATCCCGCGCACGCTCAACTCCGGGATACGCGCGGCGAGATCGTGCATCCACGAATAGAGCATTCCGGCCTGCTTGGCGATTCGGAGCGCGACCTTCGAGTACGTTTCGAGACGGCCCATCGCCTCGAACGCCGTGATATTGTCGCGCGCGGCCAGTTCACTGATCGCCTCGAAGGACTTCGCGCCGATTCCGCGCGGCGGCGTGCCGACCATCCGTTCAAGGCTGACCGCGTCGGCCGGATTCGCGAGCACGCGCAGGTATGCGAGCAGATCCTTGACGTCGCGCTGTTCGTAAAAGCGCACGCCGCCGACGACGTAGTAGGGGATCCTGCGGCGCACGAGAGCTTCTTCAATCGCGCGCGACTGGGCATTGACGCGGTAGAAAACGACGACTTCGGCGGGCCGGAATCCGCCGGAGCCTGTCAGCCGCGCGATTTCGAGCGCGATAAAATCGGCCTCGTCGCGCTCGGTGACGCCGGTGTAATACGTGACCGGCTCGCCGGCGCCGTTTTCGGTCCACAGATTCTTAATCTTGCGCTCGGTGTTGTTGCGGATGACGCCGCCGGCCGCGGCCAGGATAGTTTTGGTCGAGCGGTAATTCTGCTCGAGCTTGAAGATTTGAGCGGTCGGGTAGTCGCGCTCGAAATCGAGGATGTTGCGGATGTCGGCGCCACGCCATCGGTAGATCGATTGATCCTCATCGCCGACCACGCACAGATTTCCCGATCGCGCGGCGAGCGCCTTCACGATCAGATACTGCACCCGATTCGTATCTTGATATTCGTCTACCAGCAGATGCGCCGCGCTCCGCCGCCACTTCTCGAGGATTTCAGGGAAGCGCTGGAAGAGGATCCAGGTTTGCAATTGCAAATCGCTGAAGTCCATCGCGTTCATCGCGCGCATCCGCTCCTGGTAGAGCTGGTAAATCCGCGCAGTTGAGGTCTCACGTCCGGGCTGGGCGCTCGCGAGCATTTCTTCAGGCGAGATAGCTTCGTTCTTGGCCTGCTCGATGCGCGCGCGCGCAAGCTCCAGCGGTGGAGATTCGGCCAGCGCCGCGTCTTCGAGCACGCGGCGAATGGTGGTGAGCGAATCGCTCTCGTCGAGAATCGAAAAATTGCGGTCGTAGCCGAGCGCGTGACCTTCCTGGCGCAGGATTCGCGCGCACGCGGAATGAAACGTGCTGACCCACGGCAGGCGAGTGTCGTCCCCGACCAGTGCCGCGACACGCTCGCGCATCTCGTTGGCGGCTTTGTTGGTGAACGTCACCGCAAGCAGCTCGCTCGGCGACGCCTTGCGCTCGGCCAGGATGTGGGCGATACGGTAGGTCAGCGCGCGAGTCTTGCCCGAGCCCGCGCCGGCCAGGATGAGGATGGGGCCGTCGGGCGCGAGCACAGCGGCGCGCTGTTCAGAATTCAACTCGTCGAGATTCACAGTGACCGTCGCAGCTTCAAAACGTCGGAGCGGAGTTAATCAAGATAGCGACTCCGTCGCGCGCGGCAAAGCGAGCGGATGAAAATTTGTGGCGACCTACGAACCTCACGACAAATTTTATCGCAAAGCGCGCGCGATGGGCTTGCCGTCGCGGGCGGCGTTCAAAATCGAGGAGATCATCGCGCGCAACCGGCTCGTCAGCAAAGGCGCGCGAGTCGTCGACCTGGGATGCGCGCCCGGCGGATGGCTGGCTGTCCTCGTCGCCGCTGCGGGGGTGAACGGGCGCGTCGTGGGAGTCGATCTCGCGCAGGTGAAAAATCCGCCGGCCGCTGCAATCACGATCGCCGGCGACATTCTCGATCCAGGCGTCGTCGCGCGCGTGCAGAGCGAGCTAGGCGGACGCGCCGACCTGGTCACGAGCGACCTTGCGCCGAAGCTGACCGGGATTGCCGCGCGCGACGAGGCTCGATCGCGAGAGCTGATCGATTGCGCGCTGACTTTTGCGACGACGATGCTGAAACCGGGCAGCGCGATGGTCGCGAAATTGTTCATGGGCGCGCAGTTCAAGGACATCGTCGATTCTTTCAAGCAGCATTTCGGAAGCGTCGAGGTGACCCGCACAAAGGCCAGCCGTCCAGGATCGTCCGAGCTGTATATCGTCGCACGCGAGTTCCGACATCCTAACCTCTTCTCAAGTCCGTAGTTGGACTTCTCGCCCGACCGAAGGAGAGGATTTGGTGGCGTGCAACGCTTGCTCGGTGCGACTTCGTTCCCCTTCTCGTTATGCAAACCGCAGAGAGTAGTGTGCTTTCGAGCAGAGCAGTTCTGAATCGCGCGCGAGTAATGGCGCTGACAGGCCTTTACCTCTCCCCGCGAGAGAGCGCCGCGGCTTATGCGGACCTCGACAACGGACAAGGAGAGGTTAGGATTCGGAGACGTCGCTTGGCTTCAAATTCACGACGCGCGTAGTCTTTGAGTATGAGGGCTTTCGGCGGGCGTCACCTCTGCCTGCTGCTGCTGGCAGCCGTCGTGGCTGCCTGCTCGTGCACTCGATCGCCATCCAGTCAGTCCGCGGCAAAAGTTTCACCCGACGAAGTAAGGGTCCAGGTCGCGCGCGTCGGCTTTGACGACGAGACGGGATCGAACTACGTGCTGCTGCTCGATGATACCGAGTCGCGCATGTTGCCAATCATGATCGGCGAGAACGAAGCGACCGCAATCCTCCTCGCGCTACACGGAATCAAGCCCGAGCGGCCATTCACGCACGATTTGATTCGGTCGATCATCGGCAAGACGGGGAACAGTGTCGATCGGATTGAGATCGCTGACATGCACGACGAAATTTACTACGCGACGATTTATATGGACGGCGGCCGCTACACGATCGACAGCCGGCCCAGCGATGCGATCGCGTTGGCGATGAACATGAACGCGCCGATTTACGTCAATACCAAGCTTTTTGAAACGGCGCCCGCGATCGGGCGGGGTGGCGGCGGAAAAGTTCCTGCCACTGCCCAGGCGTTGGGCCTGACCGTCGAGCAACTGACTCCCGACCTGGCGAGCGCGTTCGGTGAGCCCGGCGGGCGCGGCGTATTGGTGTCGGAAGTCGACTCGTCGGCGAAGAAGGCGGGCGTAGCGCGCGGCGATATCGTGGTCAAGGTAGGAAACACCGACGTCAAGGCGCTTGACGACTTCAACCGGCAGGCTGCGAACGTCAAGAACGGCGAGGTGAAGTTGACCTTGAATCGCGACGGCTCCGACCGCACCGTCACGCTGGCTCCCGACGGCGCGCGCTAGGCGCTCGCCACTCGCATCAGCTTAATCGCATGCTCGGGGCACGCGGTGACGCAAAGGCCGCACGCATGGCATTCGTCGGCGCGAACGGCGAAGGCCTGGCGATTGCCGTGCACCCACGCTTTCACTCGCGCAATCAGCGGAATCGCGCGCTTGTCCTCGTCGCTCAGCTTGTGCACCTCGAAAACGTCGTAAGGACACGCCTCGACGCAATCTTCCTTGGCCTCGCATCGCGTGCGATCGATCACCGGCGCGAAGATGCCCGCATCCTGCTTGCATTCCGCTTTCGATGAATCGCGGGCCACGTGCTCCTCTTAAACGACTTTGACGAGCACGCTTTCGATGAATCGAGGGTCTATCTCCCGCTCGCCGCCAAGGTTGGCGAATTCTTCTTCGAGCAGGTTCAGGCATGAGTTCAGGAATCCGGCGGTGCGCTTTCGCGTCGTGTCGTCCATCCTCTCCGCGAGGGCGTGATGCACCTTGGTGCGAAATTCGTCACTGAGGACACCGGGCTGCCCGGTCATGATAGCGGCGCGCATCGCAGTCAGCCTGCTGCCTTCGATCGGATCGATCGTCAGGCGATCGTCGAGCGCCAGCCGCGCGAGACCGGTCAAAACAAGCTGGCTGAGACGGATATCGCGCGCGGCCATCTGCGCGCGGAAGTTCGGCGACGAAATATCGATCGCGAACATCGCGCGGAAAAGCTCGGCGGCCGAATCGATCTGATCGAGAATCGCATAGCTGAGATGCAAATCGCGCATGCTGCTGAAATCGCGCATCTCGACCGAGCCGGTGCCGTCCAGCCCGCTGTAGTATCGCGGCTGCCGCGCCATGAAACCTGAGAGCGCCTCGCGATAGGGCGAGTCGAGGTAGGGAATCTCGCGCACCTTGACGCTCGAGAGGCCGAGTTTCCTGAGAGTCAGCTCAGTGCTGGTGCGCAGATCGATCGTCAAGCTCACGCCCAAGCGGAACAGCAGTTTCAGCGGCGTATCGCGCAGATGTTCGATCGCGCTTTGCAGGTCGCCGCCCGCCAGATGCTCGAGCGCGAGGTTCAGATAGTGATGCGTCATCTCGACCGCGACGCGCACCGCTTCGAGATCACCGAAATCCACCGCGCGCGCGACCAGCACCTGGTTGCTGACCATCGCCATCTCGCTGCGGAGCTGACGTTTTCCTTGCGCGGCGAATCCCGCGGTAAGTGCGGTGTTGAACAGCGAGACGTCGCCGTCGGCAATCGCAGGCGCCATCTCGGGTGCGATCACTTCGTTATCGTCGGGAAGATCGGCGCGGCTGGGCGGCTCGTATCCGGCGCGAATCGTCAGGAACTGCTCGGGCTTGATATAGGCGAAGACACTTTGCGCCTCGAAGAAGTCGGGAAAGCCGCGGTCGCTCAGGCGCGCGCGCCGGAACTGGTAGGCCTCTTCCTCGAGCTCGGCCTCGACGCCCCAATAGATTTCCTCCATCAGGCCGCCGAAGTAATTGTAGTCGCGCTCGAAGGCTTCCTCGAGGAAATCCGAGATGTGCTGTGAAATCGCGTCGTGGCGGATGAACTCGATCAGATAATTTTCGTCGAACTGCGCGAAGCGATTCGCGGTCGCGTCGGGCGAGGAGGCGGCGTCGTCGATTCGATGCACCTTGATATAGCCGCGCAGCAGGATCGACATCATTTCCATGTCGAGGCCCATCAGCGCGTCGGCTAGTTTGCGCCGGCCGCCGTCAGCCATCGCCTCGATCCACTCGCGCATGCGATGCACGTTCGGACGATCGCGATTCCAGCAATCGAGATCGAACAGCGACCTGACCTGCTCGGGTATCGCGAGGCTCAGCAGATCGCCGGCGTCGGCGCTGCCGATTTCCTTGAGCGTGTAGAAAAGCGTCTCGGGCGAGAACGATTGCACCAGCCGCTCGGCCTCGGGCGCGGAGAGGATCAGGTCACGCTTCTGGCGCGCAGGGAGGCCGTACAGGAACTCGAGCTTTTCCTGGAACGGAAGATTAAGAAATTCCGATTCGCCTCTTACCGCCATACGCCTCGCAAACAACAACAGTTGTATCTCATCGGCAAAGTATCGCGACGTTCCCCGACCGATCAACTAAGCCGGGATCTATCGCTCAGACGCGCCTTTAGATATGATCGTTAGCAGTCAGATCAGAGCTTTCCTTGCCCTCCCGCAACTCGAAACATCCCGTAGCATTGACGATAGCAGGCAGCGACCCCGGTGGCGGCGCCGGATTGCAGGCCGACCTCAAAACGTTCGCGGCGCTTGGCGTGTATGGCTATTCGGTGATCACCCAGGTGATCGCGCAGAACAGTTGGAAGGTCGCCGACGTCGAGGCCGTGTCGCCCGAGATGGTCGAGGCGCAACTCGACACCCTGGCTTTGGAGTTTGTCCCTCGCGCGCTCAAGACGGGAGCGCTGGCCAATGTGGACGTCGTCAAAGCGGTGGCGCGCGCGATCGAACGGCTCAAATTGCCGGCTCCCGTGGTAGATCCCGTGACCGTGTCCAGCAGCGGCGCGCGGCTGCTCGGATGGAAAGGGGAACGCGCGATTCGAAAGCGTCTGATTCCTCTGGCGGCGATCGTCACGCCCAATATTCCCGAGGCTGAAGGTTTGGCGGACATTCAAATCGACTCCGACGCCGCTATGCGCAAGGCCGCGCAGAAGATTATCAAGCTCGGCGCGCAAGCGGTCGTGATCAAAGGCGGGCATCGCGAGGACGACAACTTCGCGACGGATTTATTTTACGACGGGCGCATCTTCGTCGAGCTCAAAGCGCCGCGAATCGCGGGCGGCGGTGCACACGGCACCGGATGCGCATTCTCGGCGGCGATCGCGGCGCATCTCGCGCGCGGCAGCAGCCTCGAAGACGCGGTCCGTGGCGCGAAAAGCTTCGTGACCAGGGCGCTCAAGCACAGCTTCAAACTGGGGAAGGGGCGGGCGCTCCTCGATCACTTCGCGCGCAGCTGATCAGGCAATCAAGCTTTATCAGCGCGATCGCGCGGGACGCCGAATTCCTTCAACGCTGCCGCCAGGTTATGACTCGGCGTCTCCGCGTCGCCCATCTTGAGCAGCGCGAATCGTTCGTCGGAATCGAGGCCTGACCAGGCCTCGGCACTCAGATCGAAGCCTGCCGCGCGCGCATTCGCGACGACTCGGCCTGGCGGCGACGCTGGCGGTTCGGCAGACGCTCTTTGCGCGTCGGTCAGAGTTTTCGGCTCGACGCCGAATCGGCGCTTCATCGCCTCGCGGATAAAAACGCCCAGCCCGTCGCATTCCTCGGCCGAATCGACCGGGAAATGGCAAATCGCAAGGCGCTCGCCACGATCGAGTGATTTCCATTGCTCGAGCCCGATTTTCAGACCGACACGATCGAGCTTGCGCCGCACCGCCATCGGAACGCATTGCAGGCTTTCATGCATCTCGTCTTCAAATTTGAATTTGCGAATCATTTTGAACCTCCGGGGGAGGGACAACTGCAAGGTTGCAATACGCAACCGCCGGGATCAAGATCGCGAGCATTAAATCGTGGTATATGGATCGATAGTGGCTTCGATTAACGGAACAAATGGCGGACCCGGCTGGGACACGCAGATGATTGACGAGATCGTCGCGAGCCTGGCCGACAAACCAGGCGCGCTGATGCTGGTGCTGCACGCGGTGAATGAGCGCGTCGGTTACGTCCCGCCGGATGCAGTGCCTGCGATCGCGCGAGGGTTGAATCTATCGCGCGCCGAGGTCCACGGCGTCATCAGCTTCTATCACGATTTCCGCACCAAGCGGCCGGGCCGAAAAGTCATCCGCGTGTGTCGCGCAGAGTCGTGCCAGGCAATGGGTGCGGTCGCGCTCGCGGAACATATCCAGTCTCGTCTTGGAATCGAGTTCGGACAGACCAGCGCCGACGGCGATTTCACGCTCGAGCCGGTTTACTGTCTCGGCAATTGCGCATGCTCGCCGGCAATCGTCGTCGGCGAAGATCTCTACGGCCGCGTCGATCCGAAACGCTTCGACGAGATTTTTTCTACTGTCACTTCATTGAGGCAGCCGCGATGACCGCCGTCGTCTATATTCCACGCGATTCGAGCGCGGTGTCACTCGGTGCCGATGCGGTCGCCGAGGCGATTCGTATAGAAGCGGCAGCGCGCAAGCTGGACGTGAAGATCGTCCGCAACGGATCGCGCGGGATGTTCTCGCACGAGCCGATGGTTGAGGTCGCGACCAGTCGCGGGCGGATAGCGTACGGACCGGTCGCGGCAGTTGACGTCGCGTCGCTGTTCGATGCGAACTTTCTCGACGGCCGCGATCATCGGCTGTATCTCGGCGTCGCCGAAGAAATACCGTGGCTCAAGTCGCAAACCCGGCTGACGTTCGCGCGCATGGGCGTGACCGACCCGGTGTCGCTCGACGACTTCATTGCGCACGGCGGGTATCGAGGCCTGAAGCGCGCGATCGAGCTTGGTGCCGACAATGTAGTTGCCGAGGTCACGAAGTCAGGTCTGCGCGGTCGCGGCGGCGCGGGATTTCCTACCGGTATCAAGTGGAAGACGGCGGCTGACGCGCCGGCGAAGCCGAAGTATGTCGTCTGCAATGCCGACGAAGGCGATTCGGGCACGTTTTCCGACCGCATGATCATGGAAGGCGATCCCTTCGTGCTACTCGAAGGGATGACTATTGCGGCGCTCGCCGTCGGCGCGACCCAAGGCTACATATATCTGCGATCTGAGTATCCGCATGCACGTCGCGCACTAATCGAAGCGATTGCGACTGCCTATTCGAATGGCTATTTGGGCGCGAACATTCTGGGCACCGGCAAGTCGTTCGAGCTGGAGATTCGGCTTGGCGCCGGCGCATACATCTGCGGCGAGGAAACCGCGATGCTTGAAAGTATCGAGGGGCGCCGCGGGATGGTGCGCTTCAAGCCGCCGGTCCCCGCGATTGAGGGATTGTTCGGCAAGCCGACGGTGATTAACAACGTCGTCTCGTTCGCGACGGTGCCGATTATCATCGAGCGCGGCGGGGATCTTTTCCGTGACTTACGGCGTCGGCAACTCGCGCGGCACGATACCGTTTCAACTCGCCGGCAACGTCAAACGTCCGGGTCTGATCGAAATGTCGATGGGCGTGACGCTTCGCGAACTCGTCCACGACTACGGCGGCGGCACCGCCAGCGGCAGACCGGTTCGCGCGGTGCAGGTCGGAGGACCGCTCGGCGCTTTTTTCAGTAGTTCGAACCTGGACGTTGCGCTCGATTTCGAGTCTGTCGCGGCGCGCGGTGGTATCCTCGGCCACGGCGGAATCGTTGTCTTTGACGACACGGTGGATATGGCGCGGATGGCGCGCTATGCGATGGAATTCTGCGCAATCGAGTCGTGCGGCAAATGCACGCCATGCCGAATCGGATCGACGCGCGGCACCGAAGTCATAGAAGACATTGTGAATCGGCGGCGTCCGCGCGAGAATCTCGAAGTGCTCCGCGACCTGTGTGATACTATGAAGTATGGCTCGCTGTGCGCGCTCGGCGGTCTGACGCCACTGCCCGTACTGAGTGCGCTAAAATATTTTCCCGAGGACTTCGGGCTGGCAGCCAGCGATGTTGATTTCATCGGCGCGGATCTGACAATCGCAACTCCCGGAGCTACGAATACTTATGCGATCGCGCAGCGATAGTGATTTCGCGACACCACTTCGGCCCGGCTCGCGAACGGTCTCGCTGAATATCGACGGACGCACCGTCGCCGTACCCGAAGGCACTTCCGTGATTCGCGCGGCCGCGGAGGCCGGAATCCACGTTCCGAAACTGTGCGCGACCGATTCGCTCGAGCCGTTTGGCTCGTGCCGGTTGTGCCTGGTCGAAGTCGAAGGCCAGCGCGGCTATCCCGCCTCATGCACCACCCCGGTGCGAGCCGGGATGAAGGTGCGCACCGAAAGCCCCGCGCTCGCGCGACTGCGTCGCGGCGTGATGGAACTGTACATTTCCGATCATCCCCTCGATTGCCTAACCTGTCCCGCCAACGGCAATTGCGAGCTGCAGGACATGGCGGGCGCGGTCGGCCTGCGCGAAGTGCGCTACCGCAACGGTGATGGCGCCAACCATCTGCACGCCGAGAAGGACCACTCGAATCCGTACTTCACTTTCGATCCGTCGAAATGCATCGTGTGCTCGCGATGCGTCCGTGCATGCGAGGAAGTGCAGGGCACCTTCGCGCTGACGATTGACGGGCGCGGATTTTCGTCGGTGATTTCGCCGGGTCAGAACGGTCCGTTCTCGGCGTCCGAATGCGTTTCGTGCGGCGCGTGCGTGCAGGCGTGTCCGACCTCGACCTTGATGGAAAAATCCGTCGTCGAACTCGGCCAGCCGGATCACAGCGTCGTCACGACCTGCGGATATTGCGGCGTCGGATGCTCGTTCCGCGCCGAGATGAAGGGCGACCTCGTCGCGCGGATGGTGCCGAACCCCAACGGGCAGGCCAATCACGGGCACTCTTGTGTCAAGGGCCGGTTCGCGTGGGGCTACACGACGCACCCGGATCGCGTCATGCGCCCGATGATTCGCAAATCGATCGACCAGCCGTGGCGCGAAGTCTCGTGGCATGACGCGATCGAATACGCAGCGTCGGAGTTCAGGCGAATCCAGGAAAAGAATGGGCGCGGCGCGGTCGGCGCGATTACGTCTTCGCGATGCACCAACGAGGAGACTTTTCTCGTGCAGAAACTTGTGCGCGCCGCGTTCGGCAACAACAACGTCGATACCTGCGCGCGCGTTTGTCATTCGCCCACCGGCTACGGACTGAAGACGGCGTTCGGCACCTCGGCGACGACGCAGGATTTCGATTCGGTGATGCAAGCCGACGTGATCATGGTGATCGGCGCCAACGTCACCGAGGGACATCCTGTGTTTGCGGCGCAGATGAAGCGCCGGCTACGACAAGGCGCCAAGCTGATCGTCGTCGATCCTCGCGTCACTGAAATCGTGCGGCTGCCTCACGTGCGGGCGTCCTATCATTTGCAAATCCGGCCTGGCACCAACGTCGCGCTCATCAATGCGCTCGCGCATGTGGTCGTGACGGAAGGGCTGGCCGACGAAGAGTTCGCGGCGTCGCGATGCGACCCCCACGAGTTCGAAGCATGGAAGACTTTCGTCGCGGACCCGCGCAATTCGCCGGAGTCGATGGAGGAAATCACCGGCGTGCCAGCGGATAAGGTTCGCGCTGCCGCGCGCCTGTATGCGAGCGCTCCCAACGGCGCGATTTACTATGGCCTGGGAGTCACTGAACACAGCCAGGGCAGTACGATGGTGCTGGGCATCGCAAATCTCGCGATGGCGACCGGCAATATCGGGCGGCCGGGCGTTGGCGTGAATCCGCTGCGCGGGCAGAACAACGTGCAGGGCTCGTGCGACATGGGCTCGTTCCCGCATGAGTTCAGTGGCTATCGACATATTTCCGACGAGGACGTGCGCGCGCTCTTCGATGCCGCGTGGGGTGTAACCGTCGACCCCGAGCCCGGCCTGCGGATTCCCAACATGTTCGACGCCGCGCTGGACGGAAGTTTCAAGGGCCTCTATGTGGAGGGCGAAGACGTCGCGCAGTCTGAGCCGAACGGCCATCACGTCACGGCGGCGCTGCGCGCGATGGAATGCGTCGTGGTGCAGGATTTGTTTTTGAACGAGACCGCGAAATACGCGCACGTTTTTCTGCCGGGATCGTCGTTCCTCGAGAAGAACGGCACCTTCACCAACAGCGAGCGTCGAATCTCGATGGTGCGCAAGGTAGCCGCGCCGCTCGCCGGCAAGGAAGATTGGGAGATCACTTGCGAGCTTTCGACCGCGCTCGGCTACCCGATGAACTATTCGCATCCGTCGGAAATAATGGATGAGATCGCGCGGCTCACTCCCACTTTCTCAGGCGTCAGCTACGAGAAGCTCGAGCGGCTCGGCTCCGTGCAATGGCCGTGCAACGACAACGCGCCCGCGGGCACTCCCACCATGCATTCGGATCACTTCGTGCGTGGCAAAGGCCGGTTCACGATTACCGAGTACGTACCCACTGAGGAACGAACCAATTCGCAGTATCCGCTGATACTGACTACTGGGCGAATACTCAGTCAGTATAATGTTGGTACCCAGACCCGGCGCACGCTGAATTCAACGATGCACGCAGAGGATCGCCTCGAGATTCATCCGAGTGACGCCGAACTACGCGGCATCCGCGACGGAGATTGGCTCCGGGTACAGGCGCGCCGCGGCGAGACGCGTCTGCGAGCGCTGCTGACGGAGCGCGTCCAGCCGGGCGTGGTGTACACGACGTTTCATCATCCGGAATCGCGCACCAACGATCTGATGACTGATCATTCCGATTGGGCGACCAACTGTCCCGAGTTCAAGGTCACAGCCGTCCAGGTTTCGCCGGAAGCGGAATCGGTGCAAGCTCACGGCAACGGACATCCCCACGCGGAGAATGGACTAGCTACTCAGGATACTCAGCCGACCGATCTTCCTCACCTCGTTATGATGGCGAATGATATCGGCGCGTACTTCGCCGGCTATCCGGATCATGAAGAAGCTGCCGAAGGCGTCGCGAACCATCTCCGCAATTTCTGGGAGGCTCGGATGCGCCGCGAAATTGTTGACTACGTGGCAAGGGGCGGCGAAGAGCTGAGCCCGCTCGTGCGCCTGGCCGTTTCGTACATTGCCACCGAGTCGGTTCCCGATTCGGAAGAAGTCGGCGAGGGATGAAAACCGATTCCGCGCACATTCGCGATGACGACGAGGCAGCCGATGTTGTGCGCGACGAAGTTCGCGAACATCGCGCTCTCAAATGGCATGGCGGCGCGACTTCGGAGCGCGATGAGAAACTCGCCGTCGAAGAGCCGCTCGAGATTCGCCTCGCCGGCCGCCGTTTCACGCTCACAATGCGCACGCCCGGCCATGACGAGGAACTCGCCGCTGGGTTTCTCTTCGCCGAGGGTTTTATAAACAACGCTACAGAACTTGGCGAGATTCGACGCGTTCGTGGACGCAAGGGCGCACCTGATCCCAACGCCATCGACGTCATCTTGAATGTGCCCGCCGACGGACTCCGCGCCCGCCTCAAGCGCAATTTCGTCATGAGCTCGAGCTGCGGCGTATGCGGCAAAACCAGCATCGACTCGATTCGGCGCCGCGTCGCTCCCGCCTCGGACTCCGCCCGCGTCCTGCGCCGCGACTCTGCTCTCGCTGCCCGAGAAACTCCGCGCCGGCCAGCGAGTGTTTGCCGCGACAGGTGGCCTCCATGGCGCCGCGATTTTCAGTCTCGAGGGTGCGCTGCTCGCGATCCGTGAGGACGTCGGGCGTCACAACGCCGTCGACAAAGTGATCGGGTATGCGCTGATGAACGCGATGGTCCCGCTGTCACGTCATTTAATGATGGTGAGCGGACGCCTCAGCTTCGAGATCGTGCAGAAGGCCGCGGCCGCAGGCGTCCCGATTCTCGCCGCGGTATCGGCGCCGTCGTCGCTGGCGGTAGACCTCGCCGAAGAGATCGGCACGACGCTGGTCGGCTTCCTGCGCGACGGTAGCTTCAACATCTATACCCGCCCCGATCGCATCGCATAATCACGTCATCTCGCACGTGAGCGATTCTGAAAAGTACGACTTGAGCATTTACGAAGGGACCGCGTGGTACTACTCGCGATTCCGTCCGAAGTATCCGCCGTCGCTGGTCACGATCCTGCGCGAGAATTTTCAACTCGACGGCACCGGCAGGCTGCTCGATCTCGGTTGCGGCCCTGGTCCTGTCGCGATGGCGCTGACGCATCTGTTTGAAGAAGTCCTCGCGATGGATCCCGATGACGGGATGCGTGCGGAGGGCGAGCGCATCGCGCGCGAACGCGGCATCAGCAATATCGAGTGGCGCTTCGGCGGCTCGAAGGACTTGTCGCCCAAACTCGGACAATTCCGCCTCGTCACGATGGGCAACTCGTTTCACTGGATGGATCGCGCGCGCACGCTCGACGCACTCTACGATCTCGTGGCTGACGGCGGAGGAATCGCGGTCGTGGGCGAGGGCGCTCCGATTCCTCCTCCGCCGATGACGCCGTGGCGTGCCGCGATTAACGGGGTGATCAAGCGTTACCTTGGCGATCGGCCGCTGCCCTGGGAGAATTCGATCTTTCTGCGACAACACCTTGATGCGGGTCCGCCGCCGCCCGAAGAGCGTCACGAGGCATATATCGCACGTTCGCGCTTTAAAGATCTCACCAGCTACGTAGAATCCTTTGACGTCGAATGGACCGTCGACTCGATTATAGGCAATCTGTTTTCGATGTCGTTCTGCAGCCGGCGCGTGCTCGGCGACCGCGTCGACGCGTTCGAGCGCGATATCCGCGAGGCGGTGCTGGCGGCAGAACCTTCGGGCATTCTAAAGGGAGAGCCGCCTGAGTTTTTCGCGTACTTGGCGTGGAAACGCTGAGCCCCAAGGGCTTCGACCCTCCTCTTGAGCGTGCCATCCACCGGGCGATACTCTGTATGATCATGTCGGAGTCGTCGAATTACCCGCGAAAGCGCGCGATCGAGCGCATCGCACGCGAAAAAGTGCTCTACGAGCGCCGACCCGGCGGCGACATTTCCGTCTGCGTCATCTACCCCAACACGTACCGGCTCGGGATGGCCAATCTCGGCTTCCAGGCCGTGTTCCACATCTTCGAATCCGATCCGGCGGTCGCCGCAGATCGCGCCTTTCTTCCCGACGCCGACGAGCGCGACTCTTTCCGCGATGGCGGCGAGCGCCTCGTCTCGTTCGAGCGTGGCCGCCCACTCTCCGACTTCGACATCCTGGCGTTTTCGATTTCCTTCGAGACTGACTACCTCAACGTCCTGAGCGTGCTGCGGATGGCCGGCATCCCCGCTCGACGCGCCGATCGCGCCGGCCGCAATTTTCCACTGATCATCGCCGGCGGCTCCGCCGTCTTTCTCAATCCTGAACCGATCGCAGATTTCATCGATCTGTTTCTGATCGGCGAGGGCGAGGAGATGGTCCCGGAGTTTATCGAGCGATGGGACCAGACCCGCGGCTCGCCGAATCAACTGCGCGAGCTCGCGTCCGTGCAGGGTGCTTATCTTCCCGACTATTACGAACCCGTTTACGACGACGCCGGCCGTCTCGCGACGGTGAAATACAGCGGCCCAGGCTCCGCGCAAGTGAATCGCCGCCTGATTCGCGACCTCAACCGCTTTACGACGTCGTCGCTGATTCTCACCGAGGAATCTGTATTCGGCGACATGTTCCTGGTCGAGGCGAGTCGCGGATGCCAATGGGGATGCCGCTTCTGCGCGGCCGGCTTCATGTATCGCCCGATTCGTTACCGCGCGCCTGAAATGCTGATCGCCGAGGCCGAACGTGGGCTTGGCGAACGCAAGGTGATTGGCCTGGTGGGAGCCGAGATGGCGAGCGTGCCCGGCGTCGCTGATATCGCGTCGGCGGTCGTCGATCGCGGCGGGCGGCTGTCGCCGTCGTCGTTGAAGGCCGACTGTATTTCGCCGGTGCTCGCGTCTGCCTTGGCGCGCGGCGGAAATCAGAGCGTGACGGTAGCGCCCGAGGCCGGCAGCGAGCGGATGCGCAAGGTCATCAACAAAAATCTTACCGAAACTGAGATTCTCCACGCGGCCGAGATGATGCTGGGCGAGGGCGTCGGCAACCTGAAGTTTTATTTCATGATCGGTTTGCCCGAGGAGCGCGACGAAGACGTGCTCGCGATTGCCGACCTGGTCGCCAAGGTGCTCGAGCGTGCCCGCGCGCGCCGGACGCGTATCGGCTCGGTGACCGTCTCGCTCAACCCGTTCGTGCCCAAACCGTGGACGCCGTTTCAATGGGATCCGATGCAGGACGCGCGTTCGATCAAGCACAAGGTCGCGATGCTGCGCCAGCGTCTCGCGCGCCTGGGACAGGTCGAGCTCGACGCAGAATCGCCGCGCGAGGCGTATTTCCAGACGATGGTCTCGCGAGGCGATCGCCGCGTCAGCGGAATCCTCGAACGATTGGAAGCTTCCGGATGCGAAAGTTCGGGGCCCATCTGGCACGAGCTGTCGAAGATTCATCGCGAGGTCGAGGCGGGCGAGAATTCGTCGCTGCCCGATCCCGATTTCTTCGTCACACGTCATTACGTCCACGACGAGCTGCTGCCGTGGGATTTTATCGATCATCACATTCACAAATGGTTTCTGCTCGCCGAACGAAAGAAGGCGCATCATGAGCATCAGAGTCCGCCGTGCGATGTCGAGCGATGCACGGTATGCGGCGCCTGTTAGAATAAATGCGCAAGTTGAGGAGGGGAGGAAGAGGAAGATGTTTCATCGTGATTTTCGATTGGCGCGGACAATCGCTCTGGTAGCCATCGCCGCCGCGGCGACGCTCGCAATGTCGGCGCCGTCCTTCGCGGCTGGAGTAAGTGAGGAAGACGTTCCCTCGACTTCGATTGTTCCAGCCGACGAGGCAAGTAGTGCCGCGCCGGTGAATTCTCCGGGTTCCTCGACGAGTCCATCGACGGCACCCTCCAGTGGAACCTGGATGCCTCCGCCGAAGCGCGCGGTGCCTTTGCATCACGCGTCGAGTAAGAACACCGTCCGCGAGCCGGAAATCGAACCGGCGAAGGCGCGGCTGAAGGTCGTCGAGGAGTCTCCGGTTTACGCGGCGCCCGCGAAAAGCAGCAAGCACATCGAGCAACTTACGCGTGACAAATTCGTCGAGGTGACGGGCTCCACTCACTATTTTCTACGAGTGAATCTGAAAAATGGACAGACCGGCTATGTTGAGCCGTCGGCAGTTGAACTGATAAAGCCGGCCGATAAAGTCTTTGTGCTCACGCACGACGCTCCGGTACTCGATAAACCGAATCGATGGGGCAAGAAGCTGGCTGAAGTTCACGCCGGCAAAAATGTTCACGTCGTCGGCCTCTCGCTCGATTACATGCAAATCCGCATGAAGAGCGGCCTCGAAGGCTTCATCCCGATGACCGCGCTCGAATAGCGCCAACGATTTTCGCACTCGACGATCCGCTGTCGTGTCGCTATAAGTTTCAGCGAAGGAGCATCTGATGACGCAGCGGGAACGACAGGGTTGGATCATCGTCGCGAGCCTCTTCGTTACGCTCGTTTTCGTTTTCGGATCGGGCTACAACACCGGCGGCCTGTTCTTTCCGCACCTGCTCAAACACTTCGGATGGTCGCGCACACAGGTCTCGACGCTTCAGGGCGCCGCGCTGCCGCTGTCGGCTGGGCTTAGCGCTCCGCTGATAGGATGGTTGCTCGACCGCGTCGAAGCGCGAGTCGTGATGGTTGCCGGCGTTATCATGACCGGCGTCTCATTCCTAATCGCGAGCCGGGTCGATTCGTTTGGCCCGCTGTTCGGCGCATACGTCCTGCTGGGCGTCGGCATCGGCGCGTCCACGCTGCTGCCGTGCTCGCTGGTGATCGCCAACTGGTTCGGCGCGCGCCGCGGACTTGCGATGGGCCTGGCGTTCGCGGGCACCTCGCTCGGCGGCGCTGCGATGACGATGGTCGGGAACGCCGCGATATTGCGAGGCGGATGGCGCGCGGGATATGTCGCGCTTGCGATTCCGATGTTCGTGATCGTCGTACCGCTGATAATTTTCGTGGTGCGGACGCGCCCGCCGCAGGCCGAGGGCGTCACCGTCGCGCAGGCCAGCGACGCACTGCCGGGATTCGAACTGCGCGAAGCTTTCCGCTGCCGCTCATTCTGGATGATTGCGGCGGCGCAATTCTTTTTCGCCGCAGTCGCGGCCGGCGCAGGATTGCATCTGATCAAATATCTGACCGAACAAGGCTACACCGCATCATTCGCTGCCGGCATGATGAGCCTGATTTACGTGTTCGCGGCGTTCGGCAAGCTCGGGATGGGCCTGTTTGCCGATCGTGTAAGCGCAAGAATCGCACTGACCTTCAACTTTCTCGCCGCGTGTGTCGGGATGCTTTTGATTTTCGGCGCGGCGCGAACCGCCGTGCTGATTCCGTTCGTGCTGGTCTTCGGCGTGTCGCTCGGCGCGCCGTTGGTGCTCGTCCCGATGCTGGTGGCGGAGTCGCTCGGGCTCAAGCGTTTCGGCTCGATCGGCGGCATCGCCGGCATCTTCAACACCATCGGCGCGTTCGTCGGCCCGGTCGGCGCAGGCAAGATTTACGATCTAACCGGCAGCTATGTCCCCGCCTTCGAAGCATTCGTCGTGATGTGCCTGATAGGCGCAGCAGTAACCTATTCATGCCGCTCGTTCGAGTCCGAGCAGGCGAGGCAACCATCGGCGCCGCTCCCCGCCACGGCGTAGTTCTCTATGCGAGTTCGAGGCGGATTCTCCTGCTGAGGACTCCCGCTGCTTTAACCAACGTGCGAAGCGTAATTGCCTGATCCTTCGGGTCGAGCAGTCGCGCGACGACGGTTCGGCTTGTCCGCATCTCACGAGCCATTGCTGAGCGCGTCAGTTTCTTCTGGGCCATAGCTTGTTGAACTTGCCATGCAAGAACCCGCTTCAATGCGGCGGCGTCCGCTTCAACCAGAGTACCGTCTTCTTCAAGGAGGCTCTCGAGTGTCGACCCAATATGTCTGTTCTTCTTCATCGACCTGCTTCAACCGTTTGTTGTCGTTTTCGCGCCAACCCGAGATCGCCGGACGGGGTCTTTCCAGTCTTCTTTATGAGACCATGCAAGAGAACCATGTTGCTTCCACTGATGCAGAACATTACGCGCGCGATTCGATTTCCGTTCAGCGATGTTCTTACCTCATAGAGACCTGCGCCCATTGGCCGACAAGTTGGCATGCCGATTGGCCATCCATACTCTACAGTCCTGATATCAGTTCCTATTAACCGCCGATCGTCGCGCGTCAGCGACATAAGCCATTCGCGCACGGGTTCATTTCCGGATTCGGTCTTGAAGAAGGCGGCTGGAATCCTTTTGAGTGAACCTTGGTTTGAATGTACCAAAATAAGTACAGGCTGTCAAAAGCCGTGTCTGTTGACAATGAGTCAAGCAGCCTACGACTACGAGTGTAGCGGATCACTCTCCGAAGATCGCCAGGATTGAGCGGACTTTGGCGCGGATGTCGGGGGCGTTTACTACGTCGGTGATGATTGCTACTGCGTCGGCGCCGGCATCGAAAGTTTCGGGGATGCGTGCTTCGGTGATGCCGCCGATTGCGACGATTGGAATCTTCACGGCCGCGCGGATTGCGCGCAGCTTGTCGAGGCCGACGCCGGCGGCGTTTTTGCGCAGTCCGCCGGCATACATCGGGCCGAAGCCGATGTAGTCTGCGCCGCCATCTTCTGCCGCGCGCGCCTGTTCGACGTTGTGGGTTGAGATTCCGATTACTCTATCCGGCCCCGCGATTCGGCGCGCAGCTTCGAGCGGGAGATCGGTCTGCCCGAGATGGACGCCGTGCGCGTCGGCGAGAATCGCGATATCTACTCGGTCATTGACGATGAGAATTGCGCCGCGCTTGCGGCACATCTCGGCAATCGCGCGCGCGGCCGCCAGAAAATCGCGGCCGGGTGCGTCTTTGAGGCGCAACTGCATGATTCGCACGCCGGCGTCGAGCAGGGTTTCTGCCAGCGAGACCGGATCGTGTCCGCCGGCCGGATCGACCATCGCGTAGAAGTGCGAGGGGAGCCGCGTCATCCGCCAGGAAATTTGGTCAGTACGATCTTGTGGTCGGTGATTTTCTTGCGCAGCGTGTTGCGATTGAGCCCGAGCATCCGCGCCGCGCGAACCTGGTTGCCGCCGGCGCGCTTCAATGCGAGCTCGACCAGAGGACGCTCGATTTCCGCCACCAGCCGATGGTAGAGGTCGCGCGGTTCCTCGCCGCCCGGCGAATCGAACCATCCCGCGATGCGGGTCGAGATGATATCGCCGAGCTCAGCGCCGTCGGTCGCTGCGGTTGCGCCCATGCCGACTCCGCCCGGACGGGACAGCTCGATATCGTCGCCGCGAATAGTGGTGCCCGGTGCGAGCAGCGCCGCGCGCATCACCGCATTTTCGAGTTCGCGCACATTACCCGGCCAATCGGCGGACTCCAGCTTGTTCCGCGCTTCGGGGCTGATGGTGGTGGCGCGCGCGCCCATCTCCTGGACCGCCTTCGAGACGAAGTAATCGGTCAGCTCCGCAATATCGTCGCGCCGCTCGCGCAGCGCCGGCATCTGAATTGGAATCACGCGCAGACGAAAATAAAGGTCCTCGCGAAATTTGCGCGCGGCGACCAGCGTCTCGAGATTCTGGTTGGTCGCCGCTATCACGCGCGCCTTGACCTTGAGCGTCTCGACGCTGCCGACGCGGGTGAACTCGCGCTCCTGCAGCACGCGCAGCAGCTTGGGCTGCAACTCGACCGGCAGGTCGCCGATCTCGTCGAGGAAGATAGTGCCGGTGTCGGCCATCTCGAACTTGCCGGCGCGCCGCTCGGACGCACCGGTGAATGAGCCGCGCTCATGCCCGAACAGCTCGCTCTCGAGCAGGCCGTGCGGGATAGCGGAGCAATTGACGGCGACGAACGGCGAGCGCCATCGCGCGGATTTGAAATGAATCGCGCGCGCGACCAGCTCCTTGCCGGTGCCGCTTTCGCCGCTCAGCAAAACGGTTGCGTCGTTGGTGACGACGCGTCCGATCAGCTTGTAGACTTCCTGCATCGCAGGGCTGCGACCGATTATCTCGCCGCCGACGAGTTGGCGATTGACTTCGTCTTTCAGGCGATTGAGATCAGCGGCCTGCGCGCCGACTTCCACCGCTCGCTTGATCGCCGCGGCGACCAGGTCGAGATTGGCGAACGGCTTGGTCAGGTAATCGTGCGCGCCGCGCTTCATCGCCTCGACCGCATTGTTCATCGTGCTCGCGGCAGTGATCACGATGATGAGCGTGCGGATGCCTTCACTGTGCGCGGCGGACAGGACGTCGAGACCGCCATTGCCCGGCATAATGATGTCGAGCAGGGCGACGTCGAATCGATTGCTGCGCAGGGCGGCGAGCGCCGAGGCGCTGTCGATTGCCTCTTCGACGCGATGGCCGTCGGCCTCCAGCCGATGCCTCAAAACGAGGCGGATGGCGGGATCGTCGTCGGCGATCAGGACCGCAGCGCCGGTGCCGGGATCCTTCACGCGTTCAGCGTAGTTTTGGTTCGATGCGGTTGCGCCCATGCTGGTTGTGCTCACGGGCTACAATCGTAACAGTAAGTTCGATCTTGTCGCCAACGCTAGCAATGGCAAATTTCCGAGCCGGTTTTGTGGGTGGCCGGGATGCGATTTCGACGGGCAGATCAGGCGTGAAAAAGACAAATATACATTCTCTAGGTAGTGGGCGGTTTTGAATTCAAGGGATGAGCGCCGCAATTTCTTCGATGCTCCAAACATGATCCGAGACGCCTGACGCCATCGCGGGCGTTTCAGTCTTTAGGGTCTGATGAATCCGAGCGAAGTTATAGTACATGTAGAAAAGCGCGATTGCATGGGCGTGGTTCTCAACCTTCTTGCTGAACGCATTAGTCAGCCGCGTGAAACGGCGCATCCCCATCCGCATGTTGAGATTCTGACGCTCGACGTATGACGTGTTGATATGCTCGCGGTCGGGCGTGCCGCGAATCACTCTGCTCTCAGCACTGAGGCAAATCGACGGACTGTAGCGCCGCTGACCCATCGGATCGGTGCCGTACATCTTGACCAGCATCGCGTAATCAATGTCGCCAGCGAACGCCGAATCCACCGCGTTCAGATAGCAGTGATAGCCATCGGTCGTTAGCTGGACGCGATTGGTCAAGCGGCTCGCAACGTCTTTCATGAACGTGATCGCAGCTTGTGGACCGCGCGTTCCGACCAGCCAGCACGGTACGAGTTTCGTGTCAGCATCAATCGCGGTCCACGTCCATACGTCGCCCTTTCCGAATTGGCCCTGATATTCTGCGGGCACGTTCTTCGCCTTGGCGTAAACGAAACTCCAAATCTCATCGCACTGGATTCGCTTGCTCGAAAGGTTGCGCAGATTCTCACGCTGATATTCGAGGCACGCTTCGCCAGCATCGGCGACCAGCTTGAGTACGGCGTCTTTTGACGAATGCGTAAGCCGACAAGTAGCGCGAACCGAATTGCCTTCAACCAAGCACGCGATGATTTGCGCACGGCGTTCGATGGACAATTTGTTCATGTCCATAATTATGCTTGCTCGGGCACGCATTGTCAATACCGCAATACCACAAATGTGGGGTGTAGTGGGGTGTAGTAGAATAGGGGCCGAAGCCCCTCGATACTAAGTCGCGACGGGCGCTAAACCGTTCCATGGCAAACCTCAACAATCGCAGAACGAACTATCTGCGCTTGATGCTTGCCATCCTTCTGTGACGGGATTAGACTGGCTGACCGCGCTATACGATAGCCAGCCCCGCGCAGGGCTGATGGCAAGCTGTGACTTGCCCCGCTCGAACCCCTTTGACGCTCGTAACGTCTCTGGGGTTCGGCACTTCTAAGACTGATTTTTTATTTCGCTTCGGCTTGCGTGCCGTTCCCATTCAACATCCTGCCCTTCAAGACAAATTGCTCTGGCACACCCGCGTGAACGACAGTGCCCTTTTTCTGGTGATAGACGACTGCGTTGCGAGCCTGTTTAGGGGTGACATTTAGTAGCGTCGCCAGTGCGCTGATCGCGACGGGACCAGGAGACCCCTTAATCTCGGCGAGCACGCGCTGAGTTAGGCTCTTCGGATTGGGAGCCTTACCGCGATGCTGCGAGCGAGAAAACGCAAGAAAAGCTTTCGCGTTTTCGGGACTGATCTTTATTTCTGGCGCATGGCTGCTTTGCGCGAGAAGCGCATCGAACCGTTGATTTGCAAGCGCGAGCTGACGTTCGAGCCGCTCGATCTCATCTAGCGCAAGGCGAATTTCTTGACGTTGTTGCTCAGTAGCCATCGGTCGATTGCTCCATATGCCCACAAGAATTATCAATCTTGTGGAACAGAGATCAACCAATCTGCCACATCACTAATCCACACGTTTGGAACGTGCGAGAGTAGCCGGACTAATGGTTTCTTACTTGCGGCGTTAAGATGATGACTTTTTGGCCCAACGTTTAGCAGCTGCCTGCTTGGCGATTGCTTTGCGCCGCTGCTTTGAAAGCTTCGCCGCTCGCGCCTTCCCGCCTTTCGATGCCCCAAGCGCGGAGAGCGCCTGAGCATGCACGTTCTTGCCCTCTGCGGGCTTCAATACGTCGCCTGTCGCCTCTTCGACTAGTCGGAGAGCGTTCTGTACGAAGTCGGCGCGCTTACCGCCTCTGCTTGCTCGGGTAGGCATGGGCGTAGTATTACATAGTTACCCAAGGGAGGGGAATACCGCGATGAAAGAAGCGGCACAAAAAACTTTTCTTGATGCCCGTCAACGTTTCACGACTGCGAAATCGGCATTCTATGGTTTGCGTTCACGGATTGGCTCCGTGAACGAGGCAATGATTCAGGGAGCGTCCTACTCCTCAAACGGATGGTACTCGATGACCGTTTTGGGTCGCCCCGTAAGTTACAAATCGAGCCGCAATGTGCACCAATTTGATGCGTCACAGTGGCCTACCGCCGAGCAAATCACTGCGGCTTGGATCGAAGTCAATCAGGCATACGCCGACTACGTCCAAGCGTTCAAACAGCTAGGTGATGACGATAGATCATACCTCGGGGTCAGCGGGTACAGCGAACCCGAGCCGTAGACCATTCGCTCTCAATGCGGCCAGCGATGGACATGTCCTGCGGGATAGATTCGATCTGCTCTCCTGTATCCGAATATTTCCGCACGGTTCCATCGCCATCGTCAATGCTCACAGTAAGTTGGTCGCCAGTTAAGCGACGCGCGAGCATCAGCACGCTATCCAATACGGCGCGCAGCATCATTTGTTCAGTGATTTCCATTCGGTACTCCTATTGAGAATCTTCGGAATCATCGTTTCAGTAGTCGGAATTGTGGCTTGCGCCCTGACCATCGTGGCGGCGATAGATACTATTGGGAAAGATATTGAAGGGTCCGGCCTTATCGCGATGGCGATAGCCGCAGTCGGTATCGTCGGCGCTGGCGCGGCGATCCTGAAAAATGCTTGAGCGGATTTCAAAACCGCCCGCTACCATTCTCTAGTGGTTCCGGGACGTCCGCACCACCAAGGGTAGCTTTGTTCCGTCAAATTTAATTTTGCGAAGATGCGATAGTCGTTGTCGCTTTTTCGGGCAGTGCAGTGAGTTTGCAACGTCTGGGTGACTTTCGACCATCTGCGATCGTTAGCATGGTGGATCGATTGGAGTGAGGCTGAAAAGTTCATCCCTCGACATCGCTCGAATGAGGAATCGCGTCGAGGAAGTCCGTCACGATTTGGTTGAACTGTTCAGCATGCTCAAGATTCGGCATGTGCGCGGCGTTCTGGATTGTAACCATGCGGGCGCCTGCGATCTCGGAAGCGAGAAGGTTGGCCATCTTATGCAGATCGGGCGCATCGCAGTCGCCGATCATGACCAAGGTTGGCGCCTTGATTTCTGCCAGGCGGTTGATCGACGGCGGAGTCGGCGGTTGTGGCTGAATAGTCCATCGATCGGGACGGAAGTTGTCGGCGCAGAGCTTGCTCGCGCGGGCGCGATAGATCGGATCGATCGAGCCCGGATCCCGCGGCCCATCGAGCCAGACTTTTTCATCGAGTTGGCGAGCACCGTCGATGTCGCCGGCGCCGACGCGCCGGTGCATTTCAGTCTCCAACTTTGTGATCTCGGCCGACCAAGTCCATCCGCTGACACCCGAGCCTGACAGCACGAGCGATTTAACCATGCCGGGATGCGCGAGTGCGAAGTCGAGAGCGGTAGTGCCTCCGAGCGAGCATCCGACCAGTGCGGCCCGCGCGATACCCAGGTGTCGCATCACGCTGAGCAAGTCTTCATGCAACATGAAGGGTGTGTGGGTAGGCAGGGTCTTGCCGAAACCGCGATGGTCGTAGCGAACGACGCGAAAGCGGCGCGCGAATAGATCGAACTGAGGATCCCACATCCTGAGGTCGGTGATGCCGGCGTGTAGAAATATCAACGGCGGTCCGCTTCCGGCAATCTCGAAGTAGATTTGGGTGTCGCCGGAGGGTGCGAATCCGCTTTGAATCTGGAGGCTCGAAGACATCGCTTTCTCTCCTGTAAGAGGTCGTCACAATTCTATGGCAATGCGTATCGTGGCGGCCACGGTGCGGCAACAAGTTGGCGTGCGCCAACCGCGCAGGTGGGGCAATCCTCAGAGTCAGAATCTTGAATTGCGCGCGAAAAAAGCGCGCCGGCTGAGGACCTTCACTTTCGATCCTCTCCCATTTTGGGAGAGGGGAAGAAATTTTTCGCAAGCGATTCAAGATTCTGCGCGGTGGTCGCGTCCAATCGTCGGCGCACTACTGGAGTTTTAGCGGCTCGATCAGTTTCGCACTGGATTCGGCGGGCGGGTCGGCATCATGTTCCGGTAGCCGGCCGAGCTCGCGGAGATTGAGCCAATTCGCCTTCTTGCTCATCCAGATGTGATCTGCAGCGCGCGCGGGAATCTCACCGTCGACCAGGCCGCTGGGGATTGCGATTACCGGGTTGCCGGCGAATACCGCCGGCAATGGTGAACCGCAGGTTTTGCAGAAGGACCTGCGATAGGCGGGAGGTTCGCGAAGTATCGGTGCGTCACAGAATGAGATCAGGTCCTCGCCCCGGAGCCATCGAAACCTGTCCGCACGAACGCGGAATTCCGCGGCGAAAGGAGAGCCGGTAGCGCGCTGACATCGCGAGCAATGGCAGATTTCGATATCCGTGGTGGGACCGTCGAACTCAAACACGACGCTTCCGCAAAAACACTGTCCGGTCATCCTGATTCCCTCCTGCAAAAACGAAAGTCGTCACGATTCCAGGACCACGCGTATCGATTCGGCCAAGGTGCCGCAACCAGTTGGGCACACGCGGCGCGAAGCAACATTCAAGACGGAATCTTGAATCGCGCGCGAAAAAATTCGCGCGCTGAACCTCACCCCTAACCCCTCTCCCTTTAGGAGAGGGGAAGAAAGACGACTACGATGTCGACGGTTGATTTGACTATTGTGAGCTGGTGGATGCCGATCGCAATGCGGTTCGGTAGCGCTTGGGGGCGTTGCCCGTGATGCGTTTGAAGGCGTTGCTGAAGGCGCTCTCCGAGCTGTAGCCGAGTTGGCCGGCGAGGACTGAGACGGGAGCCTTTGATTTGCGATGCAGTGGCTAAGCTGTGAGCGACGGCTTCAATTGCGGCGCTACCTCGCGTGCGAATAGCTCCATCGAACTGCGACTGCGCTCCGGCGCCAGACCGGGCAGATGCATCCCGAGCACCAGGTGCATCGTTCTTACTTTCGCGAGCGACTCATTGAGCATCGCGGCGACCTCACTCGGCCCGCCAACAACCATCGGGAACATGAGCTGCGAATCGCGAAGCTTCGACGGTTCCGGCAACGGTGGCATATTGGCTCCGAGGTAGTCGCCCGATTCAGCCAGCCATCGGCTGTACCATTTGAGCATGTAGTGGAGATGCTCTTGCGAATGCGTCCACGCCTCGTCACTGGTGCGCCCGACATAAGTGAAGTGGAGTTGCGCGGCGGAAGAATTCTTTGGATCGCGGCCGGCCTGCCGCAAGGCTGCGTCGTAGGTCTCTTGCGCGCTCGGATTTGCGAGACCCATGAAATGACATCCCATTCTGCCCGCGCGTTCGATGGCCTTCGGCGCGCCAGCACCGATCCACAGCGGAGGATGCGGCGACTGCACGGGCCGCGGCATCAGGCGAACGTTCCTCAGCTGGTAATGCCGCCCGTCGAAAGAGAAATCCTCTTTGGTCCACGCGCCGCGAATCACTTCGACGCCCTCTTCAAGGCGCCTCGCGCGGGTCTTGCGATCGACGCCATACGCCGCGAACTCACCGGGTGCATATCCCTGGCCCACACCCAAATCGAATCGGCCGTTTGAGATGACATCGATCGTCGCCGCATCTTCGGCCACGCGCACCGCGTTATGCAGCGGCAGCAACACCAGGTAGGTTCCGATGCGGATGCGTCTGGTGATCGCGCCAATGGCAGATGCGATCGGCAGAATCGCCGGTGAATAACCGTCCTCGGCAAAGTGATGCTCAGTCAGCCAGATCTCGTCGTATCCGAGGTCCTCAGCGAAGCGCGTTTGCGCAAGCTGATCGGCGTAGAACTCGGCGAATGGCTTGCGCCACGCCGGCGGGTTCCGAAATGGGAAGAGCAGCCCGACGTTCAGATTCCTGCAGATACTCATCGCTTGGCCTCGATTCGGATCTTGTGCTTGCGGTTAAATCGTTCGCTTGAAAAGCCAGGTGTCAGCAAGGATTTCCGAACTTTCGCGCAATTAATGCGGACGTTCAAGCAGGACAGGGCGGTGCCGATCGAGGACGTGGCCGGTGCGGTGGGCGATCTGGTCAAGCAGGGCAAGGTGCGGCGCTCTTCCCTCGCCCGAACGGAGAGGGGAAGGAGTCCACACCAGTTTGAGCAAAGGCCCCTTCGATGAAGCCGATGTAATCGAGGCGACGGGGCCGACCGAATTTGAGAGAATCGTCGCAAGGCTTCTCTAAGGAGAATTTGAAGTATGAGCACTCCATCGAAACAGCCGGTTGCGGTCGTTATTGGAGTTGGTCCGGGGCTCGGCGCTTCGCTGGTCCGTCGCTTCGCGGCGGCCTACCCGGTCGCGATGCTCGCACGCAACGCGGATTATCTGAAATCACTCGCGGGCGAGGTACGGCAGAGCGGGGCCAAGGTGCTGGATGTCACTTGTGATGTGAGCGATCCCGCGCAGATAGCAGAAGTGTTTCGCGCCATTCGCAAGGACCTCGGCGAGCCCGAAATGCTGCTCTACAACGCCGGCACGGGCAAATTCGGAAGTATCACTGAGATCACGCCCGAACAGTACGAAGCGGATTGGCGAGTCAACGCCCTCGGAGCGTTCGTCGCAGCCAAAGAAGTCGCGCCCGGGATGATTGCGCGCGGGCATGGCACGATGCTTTTCACCGGGGCAACGGCAGGCGTGAAGGCTGGGGCGAAGTCAGTTTCATTCGGACCCGCGAAGTTCGCGATGCGCGGGCTGGCGCAATCACTCGCGCGCGATCTTGGTCCGAAGGGTATCCACGTGGCGTGGATCAACGTCGATGGCAGTATCGACATCCCGGGAGCGCGCGGACTGAAGCCCAGCCTGAAAGACGGCGACTTTCTGAAGCCCGAGGCGATCGCAGAGACCTATTGGCATCTGGCGCATCAGGATCCGAGCGCGTGGACGATGGAACTCGAAGTCCGGCCGTTTAAAGAAAAGTTCTGACCGTCGGTGCCCGTTGCTATACGAGCCAAAGCGACACGAGATTCTCGCGGACATTGCCTGGGACGACCGATTAGCTCGCGATGTAATCGGCGAAATCGTCGCAGAAACTGACGACCGGTACGATCACCAATTGTGGCCCGTCCACGTTCGCGATGAAGCTAAAGGCGTGCTCAAGGGGTTGTGGTTCGGCGCCGCAGGCGTCGTATGGGCGCTGCACTATCTGCGCGAGTGTCGCGCAGCGCAGCCAAGATTAGATTGCGCCGAAGCGATCGCACGAGTGCGCACAAAGTTCCTTGCCGAGGAGGATCCGAAAGTGTACGCCGGGTCCTTCCTTATGGGTGAGATTGGAATTCTTCTCGCGCAATGGCGAATTACGCGCGAACAGCCCATCGCGGATCGTTTGTTTAAGCTGATCGCGGAGAACGTGGCGCAACCGACCGACGAACTTATGTGGGGAACGCCCGGAACTGCGTTGGCTGCGTCATTTATGTGCGAGTGGACGAAGGAGGAGCGATGGCGCGACACCTTCCTGAACAAGGTCGAGGAACTTTGGTCGCGCTGGAAATACCGACCGGAGCAGAACTCCTATCTGTGGAGGCAGAGGCTCTATCGGCCGGAACCGCGGATTTTCCTCGGGCCGGTCCACGGCTTCTCAGGCAACGCCTTTGTAATGATGCGGGCTGCATCGATCATGAAGAGCGCGCGCCGCGAAGAAATGTACGATCGAATCGCGGGTGCGATGCGCTCGACTGCTCACGTCGAAAACGGTTTCGCGAATTGGCCCGCTTTGGCTGCTCCTCCCGGAGTAAATAAGTTCTGGCCTGAAGACGCTCCGCGGCTGGTGCAATGGTGCCATGGAGCTCCCGGTACGCTCGGCGCACTTTCGAGATACCCTAAAGACCGCGACCCGGAAATGGAGTCGCTGTTTTCGGCTGGTGGAGAGCTCGCATTTGCTGCTGGCCCGCTGACTAAAGGATCGAATCTGTGCCACGGCACCGGCGGTAACGCAATTCTTTTTCTGAAGCTGTACCAGCGCACCGGCGATCAGAAATGGCTGCAGCGCGCGCGGAGATTCGCGATGCATGGACTCGAGCAGTATCGCCGTTTCAAGGCTCAATACGGCCAGGGATGGTTCTCGCTCTGGACCGGAGATCTCGGGTTCGCGATTTTCTTGTGGCAGTGCATTAGCGAGGAATCCGGGTTTCCTACGATGGATTTCTTTTAGATTCGAAGCGTGGCGCTGACAGGTCGCGGCGCCGAATCTTCAAACTACCGTCGCCCTATAAAACTGTGAACAGGCGCCATTCATCGGGGACGCCCTTGAGCGTATGCGCGCCGCGGTCGCCGAACTTGAGTCCCGAGCCGGCCACGAGGTCCTTCACTGTGCTGGAGACGAGCACTTCGTCGGGTAGCGCGATTGAGGCGACGCGCGCGCCGATATGCACCGCGATCCCGACCAGATTATCTTTGGTCAGCTCGCATTCACCGGTATGCAAACCGGTGCGTATTTGCAGGCCCAGTTCATGAACCCGATCGCGCATCGAGCACGCGCATCGAATCGCCCGCGCGGGTCCATCGAAGGTGGCTAGCAGACCATCGCCCGCGGTGGCTATTTCGCGTCCTCGATAAGCGTTCAACTCTTTGCGCACAACGGCGTACCAATCGTCGAGCAAACCGCGCCATCGCGAATCTCCCATTTCCGCCGCACGCTGGGTCGATCCGACCATATCGGTAAACATCACAGTGGCCAGCATTCGATCGGATTCATGCACGTGTCGTTCGCCGGTTATGAATTCCTCGATTCTATCCGCGACGAAATCCTGGGTCTCAGCATCGACTATGCTGTGGTCGGTACCGGGCATTCCCACGAACCGCGCACCGGCTATTTTTTCGGCTAGATAGCGTCCGCAGTCGGATGGAACCAGCGAGTCGCCGATACGATGAAGAACCAGCGTCGGCGCCTGGATAACCGGCAGTACGCGCCGAGCATCCAGGTCATAGTTGAGCCGCATCAGCGCGCCGATGGAACCCGGGCTGGCGGTGGCGCGCTCCCAGCGGCCCGTGCCCTGGCGGAAAGCTTCATTGCCCCAAACGCTGGGAGCATTGAGTTGGAGCAAAATGCCCTCGCCCCAATGGGTCTCCCAACTCTTTACGTGGCTCTCCCAAAGTTCGCGTGATATTGCCCAAGGAGGATCCTTAATCGAGGCGAATGTGCCATAGAGCACGAGCGCAGAAACCCGCTCCGGGTAAGTCGCTGAGAATACCAGCGATGCCGGGCCGCCCTCCGACCAGCCGTAGATGGTGGCACGCTCGGAACCCGCCGCATCCATCACTGCTCGGATATCGATAATGCGCTCCTCGACGGTTTGCTCGGCGGCGACGTTCCTGTCGGAGAGTCCCTGACCGCGTTTGTCGAAGACGATTACGCGCGCGAACGCGGTCAGGCGTTCGAGAAGATGCTTGGCAGCCGCCCTTTCCCAACTCAACTCCGCATGCGAGAGCGTCCCAGGCACGAGGACGATATCGCGAGGACCTTCTCCGAAGATGCGATAGGCGAGGTGAACATCGCCGCTCTTGGCATACTTGACAGGAACTTCCATTTCTCGCCGTTCGCAAACGCGACTCTTCGCAAGGCACTATCACCGCACCACGCTTAATCATAGAAAGCGAATCTTCGACAGGCACCAGTGCGGCCGACCGCCTCTGGGGCTTGAGCGAATAGTTACTGGGGCTAGGGCCATTCAAGGCGGTGCGAGCTTTTAGCCATCCGCAGTACCGCGGTTGACTGCGGGGAACTGATGAATTGAAGTCGGAGTCATGGCGACCAGGGAAGTCAAAATGTACTCGGACTACAAAAGTCCGTTCGCCTATCTCGCGTTCGAACCCGGACTCGAGTTGGAGAAGCGCTACGACGTCCGAGTGCGCTGGATACCCTTTCAACTGCGCGTGAAAGACAAGGGTCAGCGCAGCCTCTACTCGGAGTACAAGACCAGGTACTCGTACCTCGACGCACGGCGCTGGGCGAAATCACGCGGCCTCGTGATTCGCAGTCAACTCAAGGTCTATGACACGCGGATCGCGCTGATCGGTGGGCTGTTCGCGCAAAAGCATGACCGGTTGCTGCCTTTCAATCTCAAGGTTTATGAACTCTTCTGGAAACGCGAGCTGGTACCGGACGATCCGGATCAGGTTGCCGCGGTAGTTGCCGAAATGGGTCTCTCGGCGGACGAGTATCGTGCATATCTCGCAGGGGAGGGTGCAGCCGACTATGAACGTGCGCAGGAAGAAGCCGCCGCCGACCATATCTTCGGCGTGCCGATCTTCGTGTTCGAAGATGAGCCGTTCTGGGGCCACGACCGCCTCCCAGTGCTGGAACAACGAATGACAGAAGCCGGCCTCAAGCTCGGGTGAAAGCAGGAGGTTCTCGCAAATGCTCGCTATCGGCGACAACGTTAAGATAGTGGACGGCCCGTTCTACGATTTTGAAGGGAGAATTGAGGAAGTACGCGCGTCAGAGGAGAAGGCGCGCGTTACGATATCAATTTTCGGGCGAGCCGAAACGATTGAGCTGGATTTTTCTCAGATAAAACCCGCAACCGCAAATTAAGCCACTTCGCGAAGGCGGTGAGGCAATGTCCGGAAACAGAATCTTGAATCGCGTGCGAAAGTAATCGCGCGCAAATAAGGACCCTCACCTTCGATCCTCTCCCATACTCATACTGGGAGAGGGGAAGAGGGAGGTGGATTTCTCAGTGCGGGCGTTTTTCCGGGGGCATCATTGGGAGGGTTACCTTGAACGTCATCCCGTTGGACGCCGCAGACTGCCCTTCACTCGATCGACGCCGCCGCGCTGTCGCCCATAGCCTGCCGCCGTGAAGGGCGATGATTCGTTGGCATAGCACGAGGCCGAGGCCGGTGCCGGCCGGCTTGGTGGTGAAGAACGGCGTGAACAGTTGCGAGAGCTGATCCTCCGCGATGCCGACGCCGCTGTCGCTGATCTCGACTCGCAGGAATTGGCGACGCCGCCCCTCGGCGGTCATCCTGAACTCGCGCTCGATTCGCGTATGCAGCCGAATCGTGCCCGACTCGCCGATTGCTTCGGCCGCGTTCTTGATCAGATTGAGAAACGTTCGCTCCAATGCGCCCGCATCTCCGACCACGTCGGGCAGGCTCGGGTCGAAATCCTGGAGGACGACGACGCCCTCGGGCGGCTGCGGGAACAGTCCCGCCATTCTCATCGCCTGGTGCAGCACCATGTGGATGTTGACCGGCTCCTGCACGAGGCGTTGCGGCCCGCTGACCATCAGGACCTGCTCGACCAGCGACGCAATCCGGTTCACGCCGTCGAGGATGACGCTGCAGTACTGTTGCGCGCGGCCGTCGTCGGGAAACATCCCGGCCATCAGCTCGGCGGCTCCCTTGATTCCAGTCAGCGGATTCTTGACCTCGTGCGCGAGGCCGGCCGGCGACAGGCGCAGGCTCAGGTCGCCGGTGACGGCAGCCTCCGCCGCACCTTTCTCGTGGGAGAGGTCGTGAAGGAGAATGATGACGCCGCCGGGCCGTCCCTCGGCATTCAGCAGCGGCGACACCTCGACGCGAACTGCCAGCTCCCGAGGCCCGGTCGCCAGGACTGTCTCTGTGTCGCCAAGGTCCTGACCGCTCTCGAGGCACGCGCCGACCATTCGCCCGAGCCAATCGTTCTGGCGGACCAGATCGGCCATGGTCGCGGCGCTGACTTGGGAAACTCCGAGCATCGTCTCGGCGGCAGGATTGACGACCTGGGGCTCCATCGCGGGCGAGAGCACGATGATCGCGTCGGTCAGGCTATCGATGATGTCGTGCCAGAGATTCAAAAATTTGGTCCCCGGTCAGTCGCGTTCAGATCGGTACGATTTACCAGACGGTAACACAAAGAACGAGATCCGGTTAAACATAACGGAAGCGAATATACCGCCTCCCATCTATAAAATTCCTCAACATTTCCAAGGATCAATTAACAGTGTGAATTTTTGGCATTAGCCTTTTTAATAGGTTATCAACCGTTAATAGCTTGATCGCGGTCGTTTCGGTCGGTACGGTTGGGGTCAGTTTCTCGGGGGAGAATGCCTAAGACTAAGTCCATCTATCGAGTGCTTTTTGCCGTGCTGGTCGCCTGGTTTGTCGCCGGATGGGCCTCCACTCGCGCATTTGCCGAGGACTTTGACGGCCCCGAGGGTCCATCGGGAGCCGCCGCCCCTAGCATAGTCGGGAACAGCACGGGTTTCGAGTTGGAGACTCCAGCGGAAGCCGGCGCGCAGCCAATCTCGACATCATACGTACTGCCGCTACCCAAGCCGGTTCCACCGTTCCCGATTCTCCTCAATCAGGCGGTTCGTCGCTACGTGTCGGATTTCATGACGTCGCCCGATCATCTGCAGGATACCTTCGATCGCAGTCACCCCTACCTGCAGGATATGGTTCGCGTCCTTCGAAGTTACGGACTTCCCGACGACCTGGTCTACCTGGCTTTCGCCGAAAGCGAATTCTCCAAGGAAGGTCAGGGGCCTTGGCAGTTCACCAGTGAAACGGCCAAGCGCTTCGGACTGCGAATCGACGACTACGTCGACGAGCGCCGCGATCCCGTGATGTCGACCAAGGCGGCCGCCGAATATCTCGCGACCCTGCATGACGAAGCGGGCGACTGGCCGATGACGCTGGTCGCATGGAATACCGGGGACCGGGCAGTGCATCGTTATTGGTCGCTGCGCGGTCACAATATGGAGCGCTTTGGCAGTCGGCTGCCGAGGCGAACCCGCGGTCTGATGGGACGTTTCATGGCCGTCGCGTACATCGCGCATCATGCGGACAGCTACGGAATCACTCCAATCAAGCTCGACGATCCGCCCGCCTACCAGATGCTGCCGGTGACAGGCGGCACTCCGCTGAACCGCGTCGCCCTCAATCACGGGACCACGCTCGCGCATCTGCGCGAACTGAACCCGGCCCTCCTACGCGACATCGTTCCCCCCGACCTGCGCTCATACAGCGTCCGCGTCCCCGTAGAATCGGAAGCGCACGCCGCCGCCAATCACGCCGAATTCTGATCTTTTCAGTCTCTTTTCGCCTGCTTGCTTAACCCGGCATTGGCTGGTCGCAGTAAGTTTGTGGCCTAGCTTCCGCGTCAGGTCCCCCTTCCCCTCGGGAAGGGGTTAGAGGTTAGGTTGCACGGATCGTTCGTGACGCATGCCGTCATTTTCCTCGTCTTCCTGACGCGCGAAGCGGTCCTTTGGTGGAGGCATCCACCGTCGGCAAAATTTTCCGAATCCGGAAACAGCAGCGAATGACCCGAGGCGATGAGTAATTCACTCTCAGGGTTATTTTTCCGGCACATCAATTGCGTTTTCCTAACAGTGATCGCGAAAAGACAGGTGAAATTATGAAAACAACAATCATCAATCTAGCGATGGCCGGATTTATCAGCGTTGCGGCAGCAGGCTTGGTCGGCTGTGCCGATTCCGAGCCTGTCGCATACAATCCGCCCGTTAGGGTCGTTCACGAGCCCACAGCATTGACGACGGTGCCAGCGACTGCGAATACGACGACAACCACGACCCAGTTCGGTAATGGCACCGTCGAGAAACAGACAACGACCGATTACAACCCGGCGTACACGACCGTTGGGCCTCCATATAAGACGACGGTTGTGCCTGCGGCGCCTGTGACGACTACGACGCGTACCACGACGACCACCGACGAGTGACGACACTCGGCGCTTCAGTCCGAGAGTGGTAAGAGCGCAGCGTCCTCACCGTCGGCCGGATGTCGGTTCAATTGCCAGCGAAAGCCGCGTATCCTTTGTCCGTCATGATTAGTGCGGACCAGGCCCTGCAAATCGTCCTCGAGAACGTGGCTCCGCTTGGCGTCGAGCGGATTCCAATCCTCGAGGCGCTCGGTCGTGTGCTCGCCGAGGATATCAGCTCGTCGCGCGATATCCCCGGCTTCGACAATTCCGCGATGGACGGTTACGCAGTCCGCGCTGCCGACCTTGCCAAGGCGTCCGAGACGAACCCAATCAAGCTGGCTGTCGTCGAGACCGTCGGCGCCGGCCAGATGCCGACTCGCCGCCTGGGCGCAGGCGAGGCGACTCGCACGATGACGGGTGCGCCTGTCGCCGAAGGTGCGGACGCGATCATCCCGGTCGAGCGGACGCGCGGTACTGGCGACCTGGTCGAATTTCTCGCCGCCGCCGAGAAGGGTGCGTTCATCCGGCCGCATGGTGAGGATTTGCGCCAGGGCGAGCTCGTGATGTCCTCGGGCAAGACGCTGACGCCGGCCGACCTTGGGATGTTGGCGTCGGTGAATCGCGCGATGGTTGAAGTGATTCGCCGCCCGCGGGTCGCGATCGTGGCGACCGGCGACGAACTAGTGGACGTCGATCTGCAGCCTGTCGGCGCGCAGGTCGTAAATTCGAGCGCCTATGCCCTGGCCGGCGCGGTTCGCGAAGCAGGCGCCGATGCCACAATTCTCAAAGTCGCCCGCGACGACGCCCGCGAGATTCGTGAGCGGCTGGCAGAGGCGATGACGTTTGATGCGGTGCTCTCGACCGGCGGCGTGTCGGTGGGTCAATTCGATCACGTCAAAGGCGCGCTCGACGAACTCGGGATGCGCCAACTGTTTCACGGCGTCGCACAAAAGCCGGGGCGTCCGCTGAAGTTCGGCACGGTCGGCTACCGCCCGATCTTCGGCCTGCCCGGTAATCCCGTCTCGACGCTGGTCTGCTTCTATCTGTACGCGCGTCCCGCGCTGCTCAAGATGAGCGGTAGGCGCCGCGTCGGTCTGCCGCGCGTCAGTGCGCGATGCAGTGTCGATATCAAAACTTCAAAAGATCTGACCGAGTTTGTGCGCGTCAGACTCGAGAGAGATGGGGACGGCTACAAGGCCACTCCGACCGGCAGCCAGGGCTCGGGGATTTTAAGCTCGCTCTCACGCGCCGACGGATTGCTGATCGGTCCGTCAACCGAAACGACTTTGAAGGCTGGTGCTCAGGCTACCGTGCTGCTTCTTGGAGGATTCGACGGCGAAGGCGCCGATGGGGAAGTGGGCATGGATGCGGCGGGCGAGACGCTGTTCGAAGGCCGCATCCATAGCCAGTGAATCACGATCGTCGCGACCGAGCCGAAAATCGCAGCGCCGATTATCACCGCCGAGAGTCTGAGCTGTAGTTTCAGGATGTTGAACGGCAGCAGGTAGAAAGTCACCATCTCGATCTGAAAGTTTGCGTAAATGACGTAGGCGACCCACAGGATCACGATTGTGCCGATGATGAATTTCGGGTTCTTGGCAAATGCGGGCATCGCGGGCGGTCCTCCTGCAGGGGCGATGAGCAAAAGCTTGGCGGCTGAAATAGCGCTTGTCAACGCAGTCGGGCGCAGCGCGAATTATGCGCTGGCGAGTACCACGGCGCGGGGGTTCGAGTCATGGCGACGCGTTTTCGGGTAGGCAACGGATTCGATTTTCATCCGCTCGAAGCGGGGCGCAGGCTTGTGCTCGGCGGCGTCGAGATCAAACACAGTAAGGGACTCCGGGGGCATTCGGATGCAGACGTTGCCGCACACGCGCTCGCCAACGCGATCCTCGGCGCGATCGGCGCAGGCGACTTGGGTCGGCATTTCGCGGATAACGATCCGCAATACAAGGACGCCGACTCGATCGCGTTGCTCGCGAAGGTCTGGAAGCTAGCGAGCGACCAGGGATGGCGCTTAGGCAACGTCGACCTGACAATTTTCGCCGAGGCCCCCAAGCTGAAGCCGTACCTGGATTCGATGCGCGAACGCCTAGCCACCGCACTCGGTGCAGATCAATCGCGGGTCAACGTGAAAGCGTCGAGCCCCGAAGGCCTCGGCGCGCTGGGGCGCAGCGAAGGCATGGCCGCCGCAGCAATCGTGATGCTGGAAGCCGACTAGAAATTTACCTCGCCTGTTTTTTTACGGGAGAGGCGGCCGACCGCATCGCGGTCGGTAGGTGAGGGTTCTGGGCAATCCCACAATACTTTGACTACACATCATCCCCGCCCGACCCCTCATCCCCCAAATCACCTGCGCTCTCAATCTCCTCAACCGCCTCATCAAACTCCGGCCCGCTGAACTCGTCGCCCATCTCCTTACCCATCCGCTTCATCATCCGCGCGACGCTCTTCGGATCGTTCTCGTCGACGTCGCCCATCCGCGACGGATCCGCCAGCGACTCCATCCGCGATTCCTCGCTGCGCGGCATCGCGAAGCGCGACATCAGCCGGCTCATTTTCGTTCCGCCGCAATGCTCGCAAACCGCTTCGACTTTTTCAGTGACGCGCGTCGTTAGGACACTGGTGACCCGTCGGCACTTCTCGCATCGATATTCGTAGATCGGCATGTCGACTTATTCTATCCACTGCTCAAGCAGATTTCACGAATCGTTAATTTACTCGCGGATTCGAAAAAGTGCTCGTGCATTGGCCGTCGTCGACGTGGCGATTTCCTCGAACGTCGTACATCGCAGATGCGCAATCGCAGCGACCACTTCTTTGATCATCGCCGGCTCGGTCAACCGTCCCGCGAACTGGCCGCCGTATGGCCACGGGCCGTCGGTCTCGAGGAGAATCCTGTCCGCAGGAAGCATCCGCGCTAGATCCTGATCGCGCGGCCTGTAAGCGACTTCGGGCGTCAGTGAAATAAAATAACCGGCGTTGAGGATCGCTTGCGTGGTCTGCTCGTCGGACTTGTGCCAGTGAAAGACCGCACGCCGCACTCCAGCCTTGCGAACGATCGCGAGCGCCTCGCGAGCGCGCGCGTGTGGCGCATGCAGTATCAGCGGTAGATCGAGTGCGACCGCGGTGCGTGCGAAGCGTGAGAGCGTCACCTTTGCCGCATCCAACACGCCGGCGTCGCTCGCCTGCTCGCCGTACCATGGCAGCCCGACTTCGCCGATGGCGTAAATCGAGTGGCGCTGCGCTCGCAATCATCTCAAGCACTTCGCGAGCGTCATCTTCACTATGTTCAAAGCGCTCAGGATGAAATCCTAATGCCGGAAAAATGACGCCTCGAAACTTTCGCCCGAGTTCGATCACAGAGCGATTCGACGCCGGACCGACTCCCGGCACGACCATCGCCGATACTCCCGCGTCGCGCGCACGCTTGATTGCGCCGGAAGGGTCGGGATACTGGTCAGCGTCGAGATGAACGTGGGTATCGATCACTTCTTTCGTATAGCAGGCATGCGCCGCGCACGCATCGTTGCGCTCGTCACGCGATGAGCGATCTCCGTTTGATGTGGCGCAACACGCGGATGGTCGTGCTGTGCGCGATTTCCGCCGCGCTGTACGCCGCGGTGCTGGTGCCGTTCAAGGTCGTGCCTCTTAATTCCCGGCGTCACCGAACTGCGTCCCGCCAACGCGATTCCAGTGGTGTGCTCGTTCCTGTTCGGCCCCGCGGCCGCGTGGGGCTCGGCGATTGGAAATATGATTGGCGATTTTTTCGGCGGAGTGTCGCCCGGCGACATCTTCGGATTCTTCGCGAACCTTGCCTACGGATGGATTCCGTACAAAGTCTGGGAATTGATCGCGCGCGGCGAGAGTCCCGTTCTCAATTCCCCTCTCATAATTTTCAAATACGTTATCGCATGCCTGGCCGCGAGCGTGCTCTGCGCCGATCTGGTCGGATGGGCTGATAACGTATTGGTCATCCGGCCGTTCGCGATGCTCGGCAACGTGATCATTTTTAACAATATGGTGTCTGCGCTCGCGCTTTCGCCGTTCATTCTGGCCGCCGTGTATCCGCGCGTGAAAAAAGGCCGGATGCTTTACACCGACATGATGCCGGAGGTGAAACTCAAGCCAGTGCCGATTCGAGCAACCGGCTTCGCGCTGCTGATCGCGGGAGAAGTCGGCGCCTGGATTTTTGGAAATTTACTTTCGACCGGCTACTGGGCGCCGAAGTTTCTGCCCGCGTGGATGATCGTCGCTCCATACGATAAGCCGGTCGCAATTATAGTCGGCCCGTTTCTGCTGTTGGCGTTCGCGGGCCTGTTCATGATGTGAAGACCGACGCGCAAAGTGTTTCAGTTGTTTCAGTGAACCCCGACCAACACGCAGTGTCGGTTCAGGGAGTGACGTTCACGTATCACGACGCCGACCGTCCGGCGCTTCGGGCGGTAAGCTTCACCCAGAACGCCGGCGAGATGATTGGCGTGATGGGCGCGTCGGGCGCGGGCAAATCGACGCTCGCGAAATGCCTCAATCGCATCATCCCGGAGTTCGAGGACGGCGATTTTCACGGCGCGATTCGCATAGCAGGCGAATCGATCGAGCATCTCCGGGTCTGCGACCTCGCGCCGAAGGTCGGCATGGTCTTCCAGGATTTCGAGTCGCAGTTGTTCTCGACCAACGTCGCGCATGAAGTCGCGTTCGCGATGGAACAGGTCGGGATGGACCGTGCCGAGATGGTTCGGCGAATCAAGCCCGCGCTGGAAGCGGTCGGACTGCGCGGCTTTGAGCATCGCGATCCGATGTCGTTGTCGGGCGGCGAGAAGCAGCGGCTTGCGATCGCGTCGGTGCTCGCGTTGCGCCCGTCGGTCATCGTGCTCGACGAGCCGACCACCGATCTCGATCCCGAGGGCAGGGCGGAAGTGTTCGAGCTGATCAAAAAGCTGCGCGCTCAAGGCTTGAGCCTCATTGTAATCGAGCACGAGTCCGAAGAGCTGCGCGCCGCCGATCGTATAGTCGTTCTGCGCGAGGGGGAAATCGCTACGGAGGGTCCGCCTTCCGAAGTGTTTGCGCGCACCGAGTTGCTCACGGCGTGCGGCGTGCGTCCTCCAGGACTTGGTCACGCACTCGAGCTGCTGGGAATCGACGCGCAGCCGAAAAGCGTCGAGCAGGCTTACGAGGTGATCGTGCGCGCGTATCCGAGCATCGTGGGAACCACCTACGACAGTATCGCTCGGTCGCGCGCGCCCGAACAGCCGCAGGCCGCGGACAATGCGATCGTCGGCCCCGCATTTATCGGAATCGAAAACCTGAGTTACAGCTACGCGGGCGGCCCGCGCGTGCTCGATTCGATTGATCTCAAAGTCGGCGCGGGAGAATTTCTCGCGATCGTCGGGCAAAACGGTTCCGGCAAAACGACTCTGGCGAAGCACATCGTCGGGTTGCTCCAGCCAGCGTCTGGCCGCGTGACGATCGACGGCAAGGATCGCGCGCAAATGCGTCCGGCGGAGACGGCGCGCGAAGTCGCGTACGTTTTCCAGAATCCCGACCATCAGATTTTCGCCGCGACGGTGGAAGACGAAGTCGCGTTCGGTCCGCGCAATTTCGGTTTGCCGGCTGATGAAATTAAGCGTCGATGCGACGAGGCGCTCGAAGCCGTCGGCCTTCAGAACGAGCGCCAGAGCGATCCGTTCCTGCTCAGCAAGGGCGAGCGCCAGCGCCTGGCGGTCGCGAGCGTGCTGGTGCTTCGGCCGCGCATGCTGATTCTCGACGAACCGACCACCGGGCTGGACCATCGCGAGCAGCTCCGCATGATGGCGCTGGTGCGCGAGCTCAATCGCGCCGGCATCGCGATCGTGATCATCACGCATACGCCGTGGCTGGTCGCGGAGTATGCGCGGCGCGTCGTGCTGATGCGCAAGGGCGCGAAGATTTTCGATGGCGGCGTGCGCGAGTTCTTCATGCAGGACGAGCTGCTGCGATCGTCGTCGTTTCGCGCGCCTGAAATCACCGAGCTGAGCCGCCGCTTCGGCACGCTCGCGCTGACCACCGACGAATTCGTCGCGTGGGTGAAGGGACGCGCCTGATGCCGATTTATTTGTACATCGATCGCGGCACGTTCGTTCATCGGCTGCATCCGACGGTCAAGGTGTTCTCGCTGTTCGTCATGTTCTGGTCGGTCTACTGGGTCGACAATCCGATCGCGCTGCTGCCGATCGGACTGGTCATGCTGTGGATCGCGCAGCTGACGGATTCGTGGCCGAACTTCTATCGCCTGCGATGGTTATTCGCGATCCTCGTTTTCACCACGACGATTGCGTGGATGGTTTTCTACCGGCGCGGCGCGGTGCTGGTGAACATTCCGGTGTTTCACGTGAGCCGGCTGTCTCTCGTGTTTGGCCTTGGTCGCGGGATCAAGCTCGCAGAGTTGTTGGCGGCGTCGGTGCTGTTTCTTTCGACCACCAAAATTGAGGAGTTCACCTACGGATTGCAGCGAATGCGGGTGCCGTACCGCGTCAGCTTCGCCATATCGCTGTCGTTTCGGCTGGTGCCGCTCTTCATCGATTCGGCCGTGACGATTGTCGATGCGCAGCGATTGCGCGGCTACGATTTCAACCAGGGCGGCCCGCTCGAGCGCGTGCGGCGCTACGTGCCGGTCGTGATTCCGGTTTTCATGGGCGCGCTGCGCAAAGCGAACAACATGGCGATGGCTCTGGAAGCTCGCGGGTTCGGCTTCAGTCACGAGCCGACGACGTTTATCGAGTACCCGGTGACGCCCGCGGATGTCATCGCGTTCGCGTTCCTGATCGCACTCGGCACGCTATACTTCATGCTCTATTGGACGGGACTGGGCGGAATCGGGCCACTCAAGTAGCGTACAACTTCGCCGATGCTTACTATCGGCGATACATCCACTACATCACGAGGAACGGTAATGAGCGCCAAATCAGAGTTTCTGAAAAAACCGATCGAACATGTGGATATCACGCGCGACAACGTCGTACCCCTGGTCGAGGCGATGGGACAGATGGCGTACAGCGCCCGCGACCTGCATCGCGCGGCAACGATTTACGATCGCATGTTGCGCGACCGCGAGTGCGGCGTGATCCTGTGCCTTGCGGGGTCGCTTATCAGCGCGGGATTGAAACGCGTCTTCGCCGACATGATTCGAAATCACATGGTCGATGCGATCGTCAGCACTGGCGCGAACATCGTCGACCAGGATTTTTTCGAAGCGCTGGGTTTCAAGCATTGGATGGCCGAAGACCGCTTCAAGTACGGACTCGACGACGACAAGCTGCGCGAAATGCATATTGATCGAATCTATGACACGCTGATCGACGAAGATGAACTGCGCGTGTGCGATGAGACGATCCACAAAATCACCGACAGCCTCGAGCCGCGGCCGTACTCGTCGCGCGAATTTGTCGGCGAGATGGGCAAGTACCTGGGCGAGACAGGCGCAAAGACGGACGCGAGTATCGTGCTCGAGGCGTATCGCGAAGAGGTGCCGATTTTCTGCCCCGCCTTCAGCGACTGCTCGGCGGGATTCGGACTCGTGGCGCATCAGGCGGCGCGTCACGGCAAGCCCAAGGTCTCGATCGACAGCGCCAAGGATTTTTACGAGCTGACGCGGCTCAAGGTGAAAAACGAAAGCACCGGGCTGTTCATGATTGGCGGCGGGGTGCCGAAAAATTTCGCGCAGGACATCGTGGTCGCGGCCGAAGTGCTGGGGCATGACGTGCCGATGCATAAGTACGCGATTCAGATAACGGTCGCTGACGTGCGCGACGGCGCTCTCTCGGGCAGCACGCTCAAAGAGGCGAGTAGCTGGGGCAAGGTCGATACGACCTACGAGCAGATGGTGTATTGCGAGGCGACAATCGCGGTGCCGCTAATCGTCGGCTACGCGTACCACAAGCGAGGATGGGAAGGGCGCACTTCGCGCAAATGGAGCTCGGCGCTCGATAAGGATCAAGTGTAAATCACTTTATCGAATGTGAAACCCGCGGTGGGTTTCACACTTCCTTCGGCAGGGCTAAGCCCTGCACCTTAGTGGTTCAAGATCATCGCTCGACGGGGAGTTGGGCGTCTTTCCATTCAAGCATGCCGCCTTTCAGGTTCCAGACGTGCTCGAAGCCCAGGCCGGTGAGGATTGCGGCGGCGGTGGCGCTTCGGACTCCGACGCGGCATATCGCGACGATGTCGCGAGTCTTCGCGTTCGCCAGCTCTTCCGTTCGCTCGGGCAGCTCCTTCAGCGGCATCAGCCGCGCGCCGGCGATGTGACCTAGCTCGCCGCGATACTCATCTTCCTCGCGAACGTCGATCAGCATCGGTGGATTTGGATTGGCGAGGCGATTGCGCAGCTCGGCAGCGCTCAGCAGCCGCACCTGGTTGAGTTGCGCGAGCGTCGGGAACTTCAGCGTTCCGGCGTCGAGATCAGATTGGTTCGGTTGCAGCGACTCCTGGATGCCGTCGGGCAGCGGCAGGCCGAGGTTGTTCATCAGGTTGATGTAATCGTCGCGCGATTTGCCCGCCAACCGCGGGTTTGAGCGCTTCTCGCCGCCGATGGTCGATTGCGTATGTCCTCGATAGTCGTGCGCGGGAAATACCAGTGTCGCGTCCGGGAGCGTAAATAGCTTGCGCATTATCGAATCGTACTGAATGCCCGGGTCGCCGCCCGCGAAATCGGCGCGTCCTGTCCCATGGATGAACAACACGTCGCCGGTGAAGACGCGATCCTTCGCGAGCAGGCTAATCGAATCCGGAGTGTGGCCGGGAGTATGGAGGACGCGGAGTTCGTCGTCGCCGAGTTTCAGCTCCTGACCGTCCTCGACGTGGACACCGACGTGCGGAGCCGACGCGAGACGATGCATCACGACGGGCGCATCGGCCAGCGCGCCCAACTCCATCGCGCCGCTGCGATGATCGGCGTGCGTGTGAGTGTCGATGATCAAGTCGAGGCGCAATCCATGATAAGCGAGGACCGCAAGGTAGCGCTCAACCTTGTCGCGAATTGGATCGATGACGGCGGCCTTGCGGGTGGCTTCCGAGATCGCCAGGTAAGTCTTGCACTTGCCATGATTGAGTTCGCGAAAGATCATTTTCGTACTTGCCTCATCGTACGGTCTTCCTTCCTCAAAGACCCGCGGGCGGTCACGGTGGCTGCTGCATTAAATCGCGCTTTTTCTTCGCTGTCCAAGTGCGTTGAACATTCCGTTCAGCCCGACGTAACGCCTTTCTTATTGAGGGCGGTCAGCCACATGAAGAACGCGCTAGTGTTCCAAGTGGCGATATCCGGACGCAACTGTGTTCGAAATGCACACTTCTGAGCAAGCATTGAAGGTGACCGAGGGGTCTAATAGCAACTCTCTCTGAACCAAATGGAGGTGAAAACCATGCCGCAGAATAAACACTATGGATGGGTTCCGGATCTTCCCGACCATCGCGACCAACTTTACTCCGCTCCGCTTGTAAAGTTGGCGACGTTCCCGAGCAAGGAGGACCTTCGGCCCAAATGCCCGCCGGTTTACGACCAGGGCCAGCTCGGCAGTTGCACGGCTAACGCGATTGCCGCTGCCGTGCAGTTTGATCTGATGAAGGAGAACAAGCCGGTGTTTCAGCCCTCGCGGCTGTTCATCTACTACAACGAGCGCGCGATCGAGGGCACCGTCAACTCGGACAGCGGCGCGCAAATTCGCGACGGCATCAAGAGTATCGTGCATCAGGGCGACGCGCCCGAGAAGGACTGGCCCTACGACATCGCAAAGTTCATGGATAAGCCTCCCGCCAAGGCCTACACCGACGCGAAGAAACATGAGGCGGTCAGCTACCAGCGGGTCGCACAGACGCTCGCGCAGATGAAGGGCTGTCTCGCGTCCGGATATCCGTTCGTGTTCGGATTCACCGTCTACGAGAGCTTCGAGTCGCAGCACGTCGCCAGCACGGGCGTGGCGCCGATGCCTTCGCCGAGTGAGAAGACGGTAGGCGGCCATGCCGTGATGGCGGTCGGGTACGACGACAGCCAGCAGCGATTCATCGTGCGCAACTCGTGGGGCACCGGCTGGGGAATGGCGGGGTACTTCACGATACCCTACGCCTATTTGACCCAGTCGGATCTGTCCGACGATTTCTGGACGATCCGCGTCGTCAACTAATCAGGCGTGACTACTCGCCGGCGCGAACTATCAATGTGTAGGCTCGCGCCGGCGCGCAGCTGTATCTCATGTCCGTCGTCGCTATCGGTGAGATTCACGGAGGCTACTTCGTGCGCTCGCGCAGTTGGCGGGCGGCGCCGGCGAAAAAGTTGCGCGCGATGAATGATCGCTCGCCGGACGCCATCGCCTCCAGAATCTCGGCGTTCAATCTGATCGCTTCATAGTCGGACGGGTTCGCGTTCAGCGCTATCTCGGCCAATGCCAGCGCGCGCTTCAGGTCAGCCGCATCCTTGAGTGCGCGAGCTTTCGCGAGGATAGCGTCGCGCCCGCATAGCGCGAGGATGTCGGCGCCGCGTTCCTTGCGAGATGCGGGGAACATTTGCGACGGCTCCCCCGACCACCATCCCGCGTAGCGCCGGATGACGTCGCGCACGACGAACGGGACGCATCCGTAGATCGACTGCAGGTACGGTTTCGCCGCGAGGTCCGCAGGAATCGAAATATCAGCCTCGACGATGTCTGCCGGCCATTCGCCGTCGTTGAGCCGCCGCACGACTTCGTCGTGGATGAAGCGCAGCGCCCGCGCCGTCTCGCTTAGCACTTCTCTGCAAAGTTTCTCGCCGCGATACGCGGGTCCGTGGCCCGGCAGGATGTATCGCGGCGCGCATTTCGCGATCGCCTCGAGCGTCTCCGCCCATTCGAGCGTGTAACGCTGCACCTTGTTGGGATTGCCCGTGTTCGGCATCGACGAGACGATCAAATCGCCGACCATCGCGAGCCGCCGCGTCGGCATCCAGACCCAGGTCGCGTCGTCCGTCTCGCCCATCGCATGATGCAGCTCGACCGGCTCGCCGACCAGGTCGAGAAATTGTTGATCGCGATAAACTAGGTCGGGGAAGCTGAACGACTTGGGATCGAAGAGGCCCTCGGTGGCGAACGCGCCGCCGAACTGGAGCCGATTGATATGCGACTGCCATCCGCGAGTCAGCGCGTAGCGTTTGAAGCGGCCGGCGACGTCCTCGTGCGCCCAGATTTTCGGCCGCGCCTGCCCGCGCGTGATCGCGTCGGTGATGAACGCTTCGGTGCCGAACGCATGATCGCCATGACCGTGGGTATAGATGAGAAATGCGAACGGCTCCTCGCTGACCTCGCGAATTGCACGTACCGCCGCCGCGCCCATCTGCCGCGAGCTGGTATCGACGACGACCATTTCCCCGCGCCCGTATGCGAACGCGACATTTGCGAAGCCGTGGAACATCGCCATTCCCGGCTCGATCACTTCGAGCTGCCCCATCATCGGGTCGAAGCCGGGCAGGTTGTTCGATTGTTTTGGATTGGGCGTGGAACTCATTTTCGATCTCCATCCGGGCGCTGGTCGCTTGCGACGAATCTATCGTTTAGACTTCGCAGTTGAAATGAAGGCTGAACAGATCGGATCAAGCGCGCCGCATCGAGAGCGAGAGCTGGAACGCCTGCTGGCGTTCCAGCATCACGATCCTCATTCGATTCTCGGCGCGCATCTCGAGGGCAATCGTCTCGTCGTGCGTGCGTTTCGGCCGGGCGCGTCGCGAGTCGACCTGATCGTGCCCGGTGACGCGCCGCGCCCAATGCGCATTCGCGACCAGGCTGGACTGTTCGAGGTCGCGGTCGAGAGCCGCGTCTCGATTTTTCCGTATCAGCTCGAGATTCACTATCCCGACGGCGACTCGATCACGACTTACGATCCGTACTCGTTCATGCCGACGCTTGGCGATCTCGATCTTCATCTGTGGGGTGAGCAGAAGGACGATCGCGCTTACGACAAGCTGGGATCGCACGTGCGGGAGATGTCGGGGATTCGCGGAGTGTCGTTCGCGGTATGGGCGCCCAACGCGCGCGGCGTCAGTGTGGTCGGCGACTTCAATCGATGGGACGGACGCGTCCACATGATGCGCACGCTCGGCAGCTCGGGCGTGTGGGAGATTTTCATTCCCGGCGTCGGCGCGGGCGCCAATTACAAATACGAAATCCGTACGCGCGACGGTAATCTGCTGCTGAAGAGCGATCCATTCGCGCAAAGAATGGAAGTGCCGCCCGCCACCGCCTCGATCGTGTGCCAATCCAAGTACGAATTTCACGATGCAGATTGGCTTGCAGAGCGGGCGCGCCGCGAATGGATCAAAAGCCCCATTTCGATTTACGAGGTGCATCTAGGCTCCTGGCGGCGCGTGCCGGAGGAGGGCAATCGCCCGCTGACGTATCGGGAGATGGCGCCGATGCTTGGCGACTACGTCTCGCGCATGGGTTTCACCCATGTCCAGCTGATGCCCGTGATGGAGCATCCGTTCACCGGCTCGTGGGGCTACCAGGTCAGCGGCTATTTCGCGCCGACCTCGCGCTACGGGAGTCCCGACGACTTGCGCTACCTGATCGACGAGATGCATCGTCGTGGCATCGGCGTGATCCTCGACTGGGTGCCCGCGCATTTTCCCAAGGACGAATTCAGCCTCGGCCGTTTCGACGGCACCGCGCTTTTCGAGCATGCCGATCCTCGCCAGGGCGACCATCCCGAGTGGGGGACGTACATCTTCAACTACGGCCGCGCCGAGGTGCGCAATTTCCTCACTGCCAGCGCGCTCTACTGGCTGAGCGAGTTCCACGCCGACGGTCTGCGCGTCGATGCGGTCGCGTCGATGATCTACCTCGACTATGCGCGGCGCGAAGGCGAATGGATTCCCAACGCGTTCGGCGGACGCGAGAACCTCGACGCGATCTCATTCCTCAAGAAGCTCAACCAGGACGTGTACCGCCTCAACCCCGGCATCATGATGATCGCCGAGGAATCGACGGCGTGGACGGGAGTCAGCCGCCCGGTCTTCATGGGCGGGCTCGGCTTCGGCTTCAAGTGGGACATGGGATGGATGCATGACACGCTCGAGTACTTCACGCTCGATCCGATCTACCGCCGCTACCACCATCGCGATCTCACCTTCGGCCTCCTCTATGCATGGAGCGAAAATTTCGTGCTGCCGCTGTCGCATGACGAGGTCGTGCACGGCAAACGCGCGATGCTCGCCAAGATGCCCGGCGATCGCTTGCAGCAATTTGCCAATCAGCGCGCGCTGTTCGCCTACATGTGGGCGCGATCGGGCAAGAAGATGATTTTCATGGGGCAGGAACTCGGGCCAGTGGCGCGAATGGGATCACGATTCGAGCATCGACTGGAACCTGCTCGAATATCCCGACCATCGCGAATTGCAGGTGCTCGTGCGCGATCTCAATCGCATCTACCGCGACGAGCCGGCGCTGTGGGAGGCTGACACCGACCCCGCGGGCTTTCGATGGCTCGAGGCCGACGACGCCGACAGCAACCTGATTGCCTTCATGCGCGTAGCGCCGAGTACTGGCCGCCGCATCATATGCGTGGGTAATTTTTCGCCGGTGCATGCGCAGCCGTTATCGCGTCGGCGTGCCGGGCCCGGGATTCTATCGCGAGATTCTCAACACCGACGCGGCCGCGTATGGCGGAAGCAACGTCGGTAACATGGGCGGTGTCGAGGCGGCCGCGATCCCGTGGCACGGATTTGCGCATTCGATCGCGATCGACATGCCTCCCCTGGCGGTGATCTGGTTCTCGGTTCCGTAGTCGGGCTATACAGTTCCGCTATGGCCGAAGACGAACACGAGCGCCGCGATCGCGAAATCATACGCACCGAGCGCTCTTTGCTCGCCAGGATAGCGCAGGCAGTCAAGCTCGCCGACTTCATGGCAGTGCTGATGGTGCTCGCGACCTTCTTTAGCGCCTATGCCACCTGGCGCACGGCGCTGGTCACCAGCACGATCTTCGCCGTCTCGGACCGTCCGTTTCTCGGGGTTCAACAACTTGCCTTCCAGGGGACTGACACCAGGAATCCGGCGATCGTGGTCAGTTTCAAAAATTTCGGAAGCATCCCCGCCCTCGATGCGATCGTCGGTGCCCGTGCGCTGGTTGATGGCAAGGTGGTCAAAACCCCCGCGGACAGAATGTCGGAGACAGAGCCGGGGATTTTGTCGCCAAATGTGCCGCATTCCCTTTACGTCTTCATTCCGCCCGACAAGTATCAGGCGGTGACTTCCGGCGAATCCCATCTGCAAATCCGCGTCCGAGATGCTCTACAAAGGTCCTGCTCTTCAGACTCAACTCTGCTACTTCGAACGCTTTGTTTACGACTCGCGCGTGAGTCTCTTTCAAGCTGCAGGCGGCACCGATAAATGCGGCACCGACATCTTCTGAGTGTGGTCGCCACGTCAGAATGCCTCTTTTAGGTAGCCCGCCCATCGTGTATTAATCCGTCAGCGCGTGATCGCCTGCCGCGCGGCTCGCTTAGAATTGAAAACTGGCGGACGCCCGCCTCAACCCGGTTGAGAGGAGAACACGATGCGGACTCGAAAATTTGTCATCTCCAAAATTGGCGAACGGGGAATGCGAATCATCCCGGCGGCGGCCCTGGCCGCGACGCTTGGGATGCTAGCGCTCGGCGGATGCTCGTCGCAGAACGCGGATAAGCCACCCGAAACATCCGATGATGGCCAATTTCGCGCTGGACAAGTGCCAACAGCTCGAAGCCGAACCTTTACAAATGTCCTGCGATCGACCAGCCGCTTTGTACGCCGGAGTTCAATCGCGGCGACGTGAATTGCGTGCGCATAGGCCCCAAAGGCAGCGTCTTCGTCCAGCGCGGCGGCTACAACCGCTGAGCGTGGTTTAGAGTAGGGTCAAGGTCCCTGGCGTTCGCGATTGTTCCCCTTCCCATTATGGGAAGGGGCCAGGGTTAGGTAGCGTTGCGAATCGCGCGCTCATCTGACAATTTTTTAGATGAGATGACGTGCCCCATTTGCAAAAAGCCCGCTGACCTCTCGCCGCGAAATCGCTTCCGCCCGTTCTGCTCCGAGCGATGTCAGATGATCGATCTCGGCACATGGGCTGCCGGCGATTACAAGGTCGAGGGCTCCGCCACACCCGCCGACAACGAGCATCACGACGACCTGAAAAAGCGCAGGCTGCTCAATTGACGGGTGAGGCGCCGCCGCGGATTCATCCGACCTCGGTGGTGGGTCCCGACGTCGAGCTGGCCGCCGGCGTCGATATCGGCCCACTGTGCCTGCTCGACGGAAAAATCCGCATCGGGAAACGCACTCGTCTGATCGGTCACGTCACGATTCTCGGCATCACCGAACTCGGCGCTGACAACGTGCTACATCCGGGCGCGGTGATAGGCGACGAGCCGCAGGATCTCACCTACACCGGCGTGGCGCGCTCGGTGAAAATCGGCGACCGCAACGTCTTTCGGGAATACTCCACGGTCCATCGCGGCAGCGAGCACGGCGACATCACCATCATGGGCGACGATAATTTCATGATGCAGAATGCGCACGTCGCGCACGACTGCCGAATCGGCAACTCGACCATCATCGCCGGCGGCGCACTGCTCGCAGGATGGGTCGAGCTGGGCGACCGCGCCCTGGTCTCGGGCAACTGCGTCGTGCATCAGTACACCCGCATCGGGCGGCTCGCGATGATGCGCGGTCTGTCGCGCACCAGCCGCGACGTCCCGCCGTTCTGCATCATGGACGGCACCCACACGCTGCGCGGAATCAATGTGGTAGGCCTGAAACGGGCAGGCATCCCGTCAAAATCCATTCACGCCCTGCGCCACGCCTTCACGGATTTGTTCGGCACCCGCCAGAATTTGAAACTAGCAATCGAGCGCCTGGAAAAATCCGGCGACGCGACCCCCGAAGTTACCGAGATGCTGACTTTCATCAAATCCTCAAAACGCGGCGTAGCCTTCGGCCCGCATGATTCTCACTCTTCGGATGATTCCGAATCCTGATCCTATGCTGAATGCAGATCGATCCAGTCCGAGACCACGATGGCGCCCAGAACCCTCACCTGCCGGCGGCTGCGCCCGCCGGCCTCCTCTCCCGTGAAATAACGGGCGAGGTATTCGAGACCGGCACCCCCTCCACCACGACAAAGAAAGAAACCGGGATTCTTCGCGTCGCTCTAGAATGACACAGGAAAAAACCTGAGAGCAAAATGGCGTCCTCGCCATTTTGCGATTAGTACCGGGTGCAGGGGTCACCCCTGCCGAAGGAAGCGTGAAACCCACCGCGGGTTTCACTACAATTACTCTGCAATGCGCATTCGTCCACGATTCTTCATCGGCGTCGGACTGATCGCCGCCGCCATTGGCTATCTCATCTTCAGCGCGATTCGCACTACGTCCGAATACTACCTGACCGTGCCCGAAGTGGCCGCGCGACAGAGCGAGCTAGGCGGGCAGGCGCTGCGCGTCGCCGGACGCGTCAAGGCCGGGACCATCAACTGGGAGCCGAATTCTCTGACCCTCAAATTTGAAATCGTGCCGATTCCCGACGTCGACGCGTCCGGCGCGCCGATCAAACCCGTTTCCGTTGTAGCGTCCGATCCCGTCTCGTTTCGCGTCGTATCTGCCGGCGAACCCAAGCCCGACATGTTCGCGCCCGGCCGCGACGTTATCGTCGAGGGCAAGCTCGGCGCGGACGGCACCATCGCCGCGAGCCAGGTCATGACGAGTTGCCCTTCCAAGTACAAGCCTAAGCAATCACAATAACTGCCGGGTGTTTTAATGCCGCAACTTGGCAACCTCGCGCTCGCGATCGGGCTGATTCTCGCCATTTATTCCATCGCCGCGAATATCTACGGCGCGCGCCGCGGTGCACCCGACTTCGTCGTCAGCGCGCGCCACGCAATCTGGGCGATGTGCGCGATGGTCACGATTGCGGTGGTCGTGCTGTGGATCTCGCTGCTGCGCAGCGACTTCTCGCTCGAGTACGTCGCCGCATACTCCAGCACCACGCTCCCGACCGTCTACAAAGTCACCTCGCTATGGGGCGGGCAGCAGGGGTCGCTGCTGTTCTGGACGTGGCTGCTTTCGATCTTCACGTCGATCGCCGCGTTCCAGAATCGCCGCCGCAATCCCGAGATTGCGCCGTATGCGCTCGCAGTGCTCGCCGGTGTCGCGATCTTTTTTCTGTTGATGCTTAACTTCGTCACGCGGCCATTTGATCTGCTCGCGACAGTTCCCGCCGAAGGATCTGACCTGAATCCTCTGCTGCAGAACTACTGGATGGCGATACATCCGCCGTCGCTGTACACCGGCTACGTCAGCGCGACGGTGCCGTTCGCATTCGGCGCCGCGGCGTTGATCACCGGTAAGCTCGACGACGGATGGATTCGCTCGACGCGCCGCTGGGCGATTTTTTCCTGGTTCTTTCTGACCCTCGGCAACATGTTCGGCGCGCGATGGGCCTACGAAGTCCTCGGCTGGGGTGGTTACTGGGCGTGGGATCCCGTCGAGAACGCGGCCTTCATGCCATGGCTGGTGATGACCGCGTACCTGCATTCGGTGATGATCCAGGAACGCAAGGACATGCTGAAAGTCTGGAACCTGTCGCTGATCGGGCTCGCATTCGGGCTGACGCTCTTCGGCACGTTCATCACGCGCAGCGGCGTCATCTCGTCGGTGCATTCGTTCACGCAATCCGGCCTCGGTCCGTATTTTTTGAGCTTCCTCATCACCGTGACGCTCGCGTACAGCGCACTTCTGATCTTCCGATCGAAGCAATTGCGCAGTCCCGCCGAGTTCGAATCGTACCTCTCGCGCGAGGCCGCGTTCCTGTTCAACAACCTGATGCTGGTGGGCATCGCATTCGCGGTTTTCTGGGGCACCATCTTTCCGGTGCTGTCGGAAGCGGTGCGCGGCGTGAAGATTACCGTCGGACCTCCGTTCTTCAATCGCGTCAACGGGCCGCTCGCGCTCGGCCTGGTCTTCCTGATGGGAATCGGGCCGCTGATCGCATGGCGGCGCACTACGGCTGACAACCTTATTCGCAGTTTCACCGCGCCGGTCGCGATCGGCGTCGCGACCGGGATCGTCGCCGCAATCGCGGGCCTCCGCCAATGGTACGTGCTGACCGCTTTCTCACTGGCCGCGTTCGTTATCGGCACCGTCCTGGTCGAGTTTCGCCGTGGAGTGAACGCGCGCCGTCACATGGTCGCTGAGCCGCACGCAAAAGCACTGGTCAATCTGGTCGCCAAGAACAACCGCCGCTACGGCGGCTACATTATCCACGTCGGCGTGATCGTCGCGTTCGTCGGAATCGTCGGCTCGTCATTTTTTCGCACTGAAGTGAAAAAGAGCGTGCACTCGGGCGACAGCTTTACGATCGGCTCGTACACTCTACGCTTCCAGGGTTTAGATGAGACCGACACGCCTCATCTAGAGAGCGCCACCGCACGCGTCCAAGTGCTCGGCGCCGACGGCCGCGAGATCACCGACGATGGCGCCGGCGAAGTTGTTCTTCAAACGTCCGCAGCAGCCTGCGACCAAGGTTGCAATTCGCTCGACGCCCATCAGCGACCTCTACGTCGTACTCGCCGGAATCGACGACAGCGGCCAGACTGCGACCTTCGAAGTTTTTCTGACGCCCCTCGTCTTCTGGCTCTGGGCGGGCGGCCTGATGATGGTAATCGGCACGGTGATCGTGATGTGGCCGAATGTGCGCGAGCGGGCGGCAATAGCAACCGCGCTGAGCCGCTCCTCCACCGGCGCGCGCGAACTCGCTGACGTTGCGCCAGGGGGTGATTGAATCCGTGCGCGCGAAACTCGTATTCGCTTCGTCGATGGTGTTTTTCGTCGTCGCGCTATTCGTTTTTCTTTCCCCTGAACTGAAAAACGTTTCACGTGAAACGTTCGCGTCGGAAACTCCAACCAACGCGCAGGTTTCTGAGGGTTTGACCTGCCAATGCGGCTGCGGATTGACGGTCGCCAACTGCAATATGCCGACCTGCAGCTTCTCAGTGCCAACGCGCCTCGAGATCGATCGCATGATCGGCGAGGGAAAGACTCGCGCGCAGATAATCGGCTTCTATCGGCGTAAGTACGGCGAGAAAGTTCTGTCCGCGCCGACCGCCGAGGGCTTCAACATCCTCGCGTGGACGATGCCGTTTATCGCGCTCGCACTCGGCGGCGGCTTGATGGTGCTCGCGGTAGGGAGATGGCACTCGAATCAGCCGTCGACGCCTTCGGACGCGAAGTCCGGCGCTGAGCCGGCGCCATTCGATCCCGAATTGAGGCGCAAACTGGAAAAAGAACTCGAGGAGCGCAGGTAGCCGGTGTTCATCCTCGCCGCTGCGCTGATTGTCGCCGGAGTCGCGCTGTTCGTCGCGGCTCCGCTCGGCATCGGCCTGGTCGGAGCGCGCGCCAAGTCGGCGAGCGAGTTGCAAGTCGAGCGCCACGAGCATGAACGCGCGCTGGCGGTGCAGGGTCTTCGCGAGCTCGAATTCGATCGCGAGATGGGCAAGCTGTCCGACGCAGATTACGAATCGATGCACAAGGCGCTCGAGGACCGCGCGCTGACCGCGATGGCCGCGGTCGAGAATATCCGCGCGCAGACCGACAAGACGACGGCGAAGAAGCCGAGCGTCACACCGCTGGCGACGGTTCCGCGACGACCCTCACAGCCGCGCCGTACCGACCCGATACCGACTCTCGTCCTGCACGCCGAACCACCGCGCCCGGCACAACCATCGCCGCCGCCCCCGTCTCAGCAGTCACACAAAATCAGCTTCTGTCCGCAATGCGGGACGCGCGCCGCGATCGACTCGAAGTTCTGCGCGCAATGCGGTATCGCGATCAAGCAGATCGGCGGCGCGATCGCCCGGACCGAGTGATGTCGGCGCCGGTCGTCGAGACTCACAGCCTCGCTAAGACTTACGGTCTGACACCGGTGCTGCGGGAAGTGGAATTCCGCCTGACTCCTGGCGCGGGCGCATTCGTGATTGGCGGCAACGGCGCCGGCAAATCCACGCTGCTGCGAATCCTCGCGGGACTCGAGGCGCCGAGCGACGGTTATGCTCTTATCTTCGGACAGGACTCGCGCAAACTTGCGGCGCGCTACCGGCGTCGAATCGGAGTGATGGCGCATCAGAGTTTTCTCTATCCGAATCTCACTGCGCGCGAGAACCTGGAATTTTACGCCGAGCTGTATTCGATCGCCGACCCGCATGCGTCCGCCGAGCTGTGGCTTGAACGCGTAGGACTGGCTGACGTTGCCGATTCCCGCATGCACACGTTCTCGCGCGGGATGGAGCAGCGGCTGTCTGCCGCGCGCGCGATGCTTCCCGAGCCCGCGCTGTTACTACTGGACGAGCCGTTCGCGTCGCTCGATCATGAGGGCGGCGAAATCATCGCATCGCTAATTCGCAGCGCAATCGAACGCGGCGCCTCGGTGATAGCGACTGCTCACGCGATTCCTGAAATTGAAGGTGTGGACTTCGACGCCTACGAAATTTCGCGCGGCCGCCTGCAGCCGCATGCACATAAGGAGGAGGTCCGGCGCGGCGGGCGAATCCGCTCGCTGCTCGGCAGATAAAACAGTGGCTGGATTTGCCGCAGTGCTGCGCAAAGATCTGCGCCTGGAACTTCGCAGCGGCGAGAGCACACTCGCGCTGCTCGCGCTGTCGATGCTGGTGCTGGTGGTGCTGGTGTTCGCGCTGGACGCCGCGCGCGTGCGGAGCGTCGACGTAGCGGCAGGCGCGCTGTGGGTCGCGATGGTGTTCGCGGGTATGCTCGGTGCGAATCGCGCGCTGCTCGCCGAGCGTGACAATGGCGCGATTCGCGGCCTGCTGCTGAGCCCCCTCGATCCCGGAACGCTCTACGCCGCCAAGCTCGTAGCCGCATTGATCTTCATGGCAGTCGCAGAAGTCGGGCGCGGTCATCCTGATGGTGCTGTTCTTTAATTTGGAATTCGACGCGTCGATAGCGCGCCTCGCGCCGATACTCGCGCTCGGCGCAATCGGATTTTCCGCGCTGGCGACTCTGCTGTCCGCGATCACGGGACGCACCCGCGGCGGCGATATGCTATTGCCGATTCTCGCCGTTCCGATTTTCGTGCCTGCTCTGATCGCGGGCGTCAAGGCGAGCGCGGCGGCGCTGGCGGGCGTGCCGCTCGACTCGATGGGCCAGTGGCTGAAGATCATGGTCGCATTCGACGTGCTGTTCGTCACCGCCGGTTACCTGTTGTTCGAGCATGTGGTAGGGGACTGATTTGCTCATGAATAGTTCGGCGATTCGAAACGGGCTCGGATACGTGACGCTGGGGTTGATGATCGCGGCGCTGTTCATGGTATTCGACTACGTGCCGCCCGAGGCCGAGCAGGGAATCGCGCAATTGATATTTTATTTTCACGTGCCGCTCGCATGGGTGGCATTCGCATCGTTCGGGATTGTCGCCATAGCGGGAATATTCTATCTGTGGCTCGGCGATCAGCTCTGGGACGACCTAGGCTACGCCGCCGCCGAAACCGGGATGGTCTTCTGCACCTTGATGATCATCGCGGGTTCGATTTGGGCCAAGCCGATTTGGGGAACGTGGTGGACGTGGGATTCGCGACTAACGACCACCTTCATCCTGTGGCTGATGTACGGCGGCTACCTGATGCTGCGCGCGAGCGCCGACGAGACACCGCAAGTCGCGCGCTTCGGCGCCGTCATCGGAGTCGTCGCCGCGCTCGACGTGCCGATTGTGATCGCGTCGGTACGGCTGTGGCGCACGATTCATCCCGCGGTGCTGGTCACCAAGCAGGGCGGACATGGACTCGAAGACCCGCGGATGGTCGCGACGCTGCTGGTATGCCTGGCCGCATTCACCGCGCTGTGGGCGTGGCTGCTGATGTTGCGATTCACGCAGTTGCGCGCGCGCAGCAGGATGGGCGCGCTGGCGGTCAGAATTGCGTTTGCCGACGCCGCACTGTCGGACAGTAAGTGATTAAATTTATTCGATGGAACACCTGGGATACCTGTTCGCCGCGTACAGCATCATCTTCGTGGTGATTTTTCTGTATGTCGTATTCATCTGGCGTCGTCAGGCGGCGCTCGATGCGGAGCTTCGCACGCTGGAGGCGCGGATGGCGGCACTAAAGGACGAGTCGAGCAGATCGGCGTCACCGGAGTCACAGCCTGACGCATGATTCGCTGAAAAAAGATTTTCCGAACTGAGCAGGCCGGATGGAATTTCAAGACTACTACAAAACTCTCGGCGTTGACCGAAAGGCGAGCGATGCGGACATCAAGAGCGCCTACCGCAAGCTCGCCCGCAAGTTCCATCCCGACGTCAATCCCAACAACAAGGAAGCCGAGGCCAAATTCAAGCAGATAAACGAGGCTTACCAGGTCATCAGCGATCCCGAGAAGCGCAAGAAGTACGACGAGCTCGGCGCTGACTGGGAGCATGGCGTGTCGCAGGAAGAGATGATGCGCCGCTACGCACAGCAGCAACGGGCGGCGGGAGCCGGCGGGGGCAGAACTGCAGGTGCGGATTTCGGCGGCGGCGGTGGCGACTTCAGCGATTTTTTCTCGCAATTCTTCGGCGGCGGAGGTGGCGGACGTGGATTCGGACGCGGCGGCGGCCGTTCGTCGCGCGGATTCTCCGGCTTCGACTTTGGCAACGAGCCGGTGCGCGCGCCGGACCTGCACGCCGAGGTTGGAATTACGATCATCGATGCGGTCAAGGGCGGGAAGCGGCGGCTCGATTTGGTCGCCGAGGATGAATGCACCACCTGCGGTGGCACCGGGATGATCTCGCGCGAGGAGAAGCAGGGCAAGGCGCGCGTCATTCGATCGGCCTCGGCTTGCCCGACCTGCGGAGGCACCGGCGTCGTGCAGGCGCGGCGCACGCTCGAAGTTACGATTCCGGCGGGTGTGACGGATGGCACGCAGTTGCGATTGAAGGGGCAGGGCGGTCGCGCGCCGCGTCCCGATCTGAATGGCGATCTCTTCCTGACCATCCGAATCGAGCCACATCCGGTGTTTCAGCTCGCCGATCGATCTATCCGGATTAATTTGCCGGTATGGGATTACGAAGCCGCCCTCGGCGCCGAGATCACTGCGCCGACCGTCGATGGACGCGTGTCGCTCAAGATTCCAGCCGGCAGCCAGACCGGACGCGTGATGCGGCTGCGCGGGCGCGGGCTGCCTGCTCGCGGCAAGGAGCCGGCGGGCGACCTGCTCTACGAGTTGAAGGTGCTCGCGCCGACGGACATGACCGCCAAGGAGCGCACGCTGATGCAGCAGATGGCGGATAGCTTCAAGGCGCGCGGGGTTCCAGATCCGCGGGCCGAACTGATGGCGTCGAAATAATGCGGAGCTGAGTGCGATGGCGCGGCGGTCTTCATCTAAAACCTCGACTCGCGGCGAAGTGGTGCTGATGAGCAGAAGTGTGTTCTGCGCGATCGGCGGAATCAACGAGCGCGAGTTGGCGTCGTGGGAGCGCGAGGATCTGATCGCGCCGGTACGGGTCGAGCGCGTGCACGGACGACTCGAGGCGCTCTACGATCGCGAGGCTCTGCGGCGGGTGCGAGTGATTCGCACGCTCGCTGAGGAGCTTGAGGTCAATATTCCCGGCATCGGTGTGATTTTACATTTGCTGGATCAGATGGAGCGGTGATTGGGGTGCTTTTGCGGGAGTTGGTCGACCGTGCTAAGTAACACGGGCTCATTCCGAAGTATTATTTCAGAAGGAGATGCGATGCTGTTCGTGATTATCGGCCATGACGGACCCGACGGTGCTGCGCTGCGGCCGAAGGTGCGGCCGGCGCATCTCGAGAATCTGCGGCCGCTGGTCAATGCGGGCAAAGTGAAGATCGCGGGGCCATTCACCGACGGCAGCGGCAGTCTTATCATTGTGGATATGGAGAGCGAGGCGGACGCGGTCGCGTTTGCGAATAGCGATCCGTACGTGACCAGCGGCGTATTTGCGAGCGTCGAGGTGAAGCCGTTCCGGCAAGTGTTTCCGGAGTAGTATAGATGGCGGGAGCGTTATCCAGTTTAAAGATTGTCGAAGTTGGTGAGATGGTGTCGGCGCCGTATTGCAGCAAGCTGCTGGCGGACATGGGCGCCGAGGTCGTCAAGATTGAGCGGCCAGGAGTTGGAGATCGTTCTCGGACGCGCGGTCCGTTTCCCGGCGACAAACCGAATCCCGAGACCAGCGGGCTGTTTCTTTATCTCAATACCAACAAGCGAGGCGTCACGCTCGATATCAACCAGCCCGAAGGCTTCGAGATTCTGGAGAAGCTGGTCGCAGGCGCGGATATCCTGATTCATAACGTCACGCCGCCCGAGATGGATCGCGTCGGACTCACCTACGATCGGATGCGGCGCGCGAATCCCAAATTGATCATGACCTCGATACTGCCGTTCGGAATGTCGGGGCCGTATCGAAACTACCGCGCCGAGGATCTGACAATCTGGTGCGCGGGCGGCGTGTGCGTGTTGAACGGCGGTGGGCCGGAGCATCCGGAGCTGCCACCGCTCAAGACTGCGGGACAGCAGGCGGGATATCAGGGCGGAGTGCATGGCGCGACCGCGACCATCGCGGCGGCATTCGCGCAGCTTCGCGACGGCACGGGACAGCATATCGAGGTGTCGGTGCAGGAATCGATCGCAGCGATCCTCGAGATGACGTTCGAGTACTGGCCTTACATGAAAATGATCGCGACGCGCCTCGGACAGAAGCCGTTACAGCCGGTCGAGACGATGCAATGCAAGGACGGATACATTTACCTGTGCTGCATCGAAGAGCATCAGTGGCGCAATTTCGTCGAAATCATGGGAAATCCCGAATGGGCGGAGATGGAGATTTTCAAGGATCGACTGGTGCGCGCGCAAAACTGGGACGCGCTCAAGCCGATGCTCGAAGAATGGGTCAGCCAGCAGACCGTGCTGGATCTGTACCGCAAGGCGCAGGCCAAGCGCGTGCCGTTTGCGCCGGTGTCGACGATGGGCGATCTGCTCAACTCGGAGCATCTTAAGGCGCGCGGATTTTTCGTTGAGATCGCGCAACCGGTCGCGGGTACGCATAAATATCCGGGCGCGCCGCTGAAGTTCACGCGCACGCCGTGGGAAATTCGCCGGCCGGCGCCGACGCTCGGGCAGGACAATGCGGAAGTATTCGGCCAGCTCGGGATGTCGCCGGCGCGCCTCGACGAACTCAAGCGCAAGGGTGTGATTTAGTAATGGCGAAGCCTCCTCTAGCGGGAATTAGAGTTTGCGATTTTACGTGGGTGTGGGCCGGACCGTACTGCACCCTGCAACTGGCTCATCTTGGCGCCGAGGTGATCAGGATCGAAACCAAGACGCGGCCGTGCGTGACTCGCATGCTGCCGCCGTGGCCCGACGGCGTGTTCAACAGCCTCAACAAATCGGGCTACTTCAATCAATACAACCAGGGCAAGAAATCGCTATCGCTGAATTTCAAGCATCCCGAGGCGAAGGAAGCGGCGTGGCGGCTGATCAAGAACAGCGACGTCGTGATTAACAACTTCGCGGCGGGCGTGCTCGAAAAAATGGGATTCGGCTACGAAGAGGTCAAGAAGGTAAATCCGAATGTAGTAATGATTACTCTGTCGGGTTACGGCGACACCGGACCGTATAGTCACTACGTTGCGTACGGGCCGGCGCAGGTCCCGCTGTCGGGACTCTCGGCGCTGACTGGCTATAAGGGATTTCCTCCGATGCATGCGGGGTTCAGCTACGCCGATCCTAACGCGGGAGTGCATGGCGCGTTCGCGATAATCAGTGCGCTGTTCCATCGCGCGAAAACCGGTGAGGGTCAATACATCGACATGAGCCAGTGGGAATGCGCGATGGACCTGCTGGCAGAAGGGATTCTCGAGTACACGATGAACGGGCGCGAGCCGGAGCGCAACGGAAATCGCGATCAGTTGATGGCCCCTCACCAGCTTTTCAAATGCGTCGATCTGCCCGAGAAAATCCTTGACGTCACAATCGATCAATGGGTCGCCATAGTGTGTGCGGACGACGCGGAGTGGGCGCGACTGGCTAGAGCAATAGGTAAGCCCGAACTAGCTAATGATCCGCGATTCGCGACGCTCGCGGCGCGCAAAGAGAATGAAGATGCGCTCGAAGCAATAGTCAGTGCGTGGACGGCGACGCGGAGAGTTGCCTATATCGTGGATACTCTGCAAGCGGCTGGGGTCGCGGCGAGTGCATGCGCCGATAGCAAGTACCTATCGGAGGATCAGCATCTAACGGAGCGCGAATATTTCGTCTACCGCGATCATCCGGAAGTAGGTAAGCGGCAGCATTGCGGAATTCCTTGGCGGATGAGTGGAACGCCGAACGAAGTGAAGACGGCGGCGCCCGTGCTGGGGCAGCATACTGATGAGGTGATGACGGGCCTGCTCGGCTACAGCGCGGCTGAAGTCGATGCGATGCGGGCGAAGGGCGCTCTGGACTGAGGTCGATATGCGTACTCTGAAAGTGTTGGTCGATGGGCTCGCGTTTCCTGAGGGGCCGCGATGGCATGATGGGAGATTTTTCTTCTCCGACATGCATGCGCATGAGGTGGTCGCGGCTGATATAGCCGGAAAGCGCGAGGTCATTTGCGAGGTGCCGAATCGGCCGTCGGGGCTTGGATGGCTGCCGGACGGACGGATGCTCGTGGTGTCGATGACGGATCGGAAGTTGATGCGTCTCGATCGCGATGGGCTCAAGACGGTGGCCGACATGACCAAGCTCGCGCCGTTCGATTGCAACGACATGGTGGTCGATGCGCGCGGTCGCGCGTACGTCGGCAACTTTGGATTCGACCTGCACAAGAACGAGAAACCGCGCGGGACGACGCTGGTGATGGTTGACGCGGACGGCGTCGCGCATGTCGTGGCCGAGGAAATGATGTTCCCGAACGGCATGGTGATCACGCCGGATGGGAAAACGCTCGTCGTTGGCGAGTCGTTCGGGCAGCGACTAACCGCGTTCGATATTGGCTCCGACGGCTTGCTCAGCAATCGGCGGGTATGGGCCGATATTCCGGGAAGAGTGCCCGATGGAATTTGCCTCGATGCGGAAAATGCAATCTGGGTGGCGTGTCCGACCGCATCGGAAGTGATTCGGGTGAAGCAGGGCGGCGAGATTGCCGAGCGGATCAAGGTCGAGACGGACGCGTTCGCATGCATGCTCGGCGGTCCCGACGGGCGGACGCTGTTCGTCGCCACGGCGCCAAATTCCGATCCTGAGAAATGTCGCGCGACGCGCGGCGGCAGAATCGAAACTACTCAAGTCGAAGTGCCGCGCGCGGGACTGCCGTGAGAGCCGCTGGCGTGAGCAACTCGCGCATGGCGTAATGAATTGCGATGAGTGTTAACGGACACAACGAAAGCGACACTTTTCGCGCGCGGCGCAAGCTCATGATGGCGGCGATCGCGCCGGGCGCCACTGCGATCATGCCGAGCGCGCCGGTGGCTGTGCGATCGGGCGACGTCGAATTCGTTTATCGTCAGGACAGCGATTTTTATTACCTGACGGGATTCGCGGAGCCGGAATCGGTTGCGCTGCTGTCGCCGGGGCATCCGGACGGCGAGTTCGTGATGTTCGTGCGGCCGCGCGACAAGGAGCGCGAGACGTGGACCGGCAGGCGCGCGGGAATCGAGGGCGCGATCATCGAATACGGCGCGGACAAAGCCTACGTCATCGACGATCTCGAAAAGGTCTTGCCGCGCTATCTCGAAAAGAGCGAACGCGTGCATTACCCGCTCGGGCTGAACGAGAAGATGGATGAGCGGGTGATGAAGCTGATTCGATGGGCGCAGACGATGCGGCCGCGAATCGGGATGGGTCCGTCGGCGATAATCGATCCGCGCGACATCATCCACGAGGCGCGGCTGATGAAGGAGCCGGCGGAACTGGAGGCGATGCGCCGCGCGATGGCGATTTCGGCCGACGCGCACAAGCGCGCGATGATGAAGGCGCGCGGCGGGATGCGCGAGTGGCAGATCGAGGCCGAAGTCGACTACGCATTCCGCTCGCAGGGCGCCACCGGGCCAAGCTATCCGTCGATCATCGCGTCAGGACCTAACGCGGCGACGCTGCACTACATCAGCAACGATCGAGAGATGCGGACGGGCGAGCTGCTGCTGATCGACGCGGGCGCGGAGTACGATTTTTACGCGGCGGACATTACACGTACGTCGCCGATTGGCGCGCGCTTCACGAGCTTGCAGCGCAGTTTGTATGAGGTAGTGCTCGACGCACAGCTCAAGGCGATCGACGCGATCAAGCCGGGCGCGCATTTCGACGATCCTCACGAAATAGCTCTGCGCGTGCTGGTTGATGGTATGCGGCAGCTCGGAATCCTGCAGGGATCGGCGGAAGAAATAATCGAGAAGGGCGCGTACCGCCGCTACTACATGCATCGCACGAGTCACTGGCTCGGCATGGACGTGCATGACGTGGGACTTTACCGGGTGGACGGCTCGTCGCGAGTGCTCGAGCCCGGGATGGTCCTGACGGTCGAGCCGGGATTGTACATCGCTCCCGACGACGACGAAGTTGCCGACAGTTTTCGCGGAGTTGGGATTCGAATCGAGGACGACGTGCTGGTGACGCCGGACGGTCACGAAGTGATGACGGCCGCAACGCCGAAATCGATTGCGGATGTCGAAGCACTGACTACTGCGCAATAGTCAATTCAATACTCACATTCGCTTCTCAGTGCGCATCCGCCTATAGAAATGAGTAGGCATCCTGCAGCGCCATTTTCGCCCCGCACTCGACAACTTCTCCGTGTGTGAGGGTCATACGATCGAAGTCCCATTTCAGTATGCGCGCCACCGAATCCATCACCGTCTGCTTGCGCATCCTCATGAGCAGCCTGAAGGTTCTCGCCACCGCCGGGCGTCCGAATCCGCCGTCCAGGGTCATGACGACTCTAGTCCACGCCGAATCAGTATGGGTCAAGTTGAACAAGAGATCGGTAAACAGAACAGTGCGGCTCGGGCGATGGAAAAACACCGTCTCGTTGAGCGGAGGAAATCCCCAGAATACCAACTGGTCGATTTGTCCTCGCCAAGCCTCGGGCGCTTCGTCGCTTAGAATCGCGTCGAAATGAAGGTCGCTCCGCTTGGTCTCGAGGCCAGGTGCGGCATAGAGTTTCGCCTCTCGATAACTTTGCGAATAATCCGCAGCGTACAGATGATGATACCGGTTGGGCGCAACGACATGCCGTACCGGGCCGATCCGATCCAGGGTCGCGCGGACCTCGTCGTCGAGGTGTACCGGAGAATGCACGAATAGGGAGCCATCGGCGAGCCTGATCACCGTCATCCGGGTGCCGATCTCCGCCCCGAGGAATTTTTGAGGCGCTTCGGTCACCCATATGCCGGTATCGATTTCGCGCAGCATGAGGTTCAATAGTATATCCACGAATGACAACTGCTGCGGTCCGCCTGGCAAGCAGCTATGCAATTACCTATTTCATTTCGGCAGTAAAATTCGTCGTTGCCGTGTAGTTCGCATACCTGGTAGTTGCGATTGCATTCGTACTGACACTTGGTCTGTACGTAGTCGCATCGATTGGCGCATCCTGCGACGAACAATCCGACTCCCGCAGCGATAAGCAATACTTGCGCACTCACGAGCGCAGGGGCGTTACAGTTCGAGCGCGCTCGCGCTGCCGACTATCGTCTTGGTGCCGTCGGCCTTGTCGCACCAGACTTCAACTTCGGCGCGTGAACGCCTGCCTTCGGGATGGCGCTCGACGATTAGACCTTTCGGCCCGGTGACATCGTTGCCCCACACGACATTGACGAGCCGCAGATCCATCTTGCCGCCGTAGAGGAAGCCGATTCCGAATCGCTTAGTCATCATTTCGGCGACGAGGCATACCGAGAGCATCCCCTGTACGACGATTTCCGGAAATCCCAGTTCGACCGCCTTCTGCTTGTCGTTATGGTAGTTGCGGACTGGTCCTGAAAAAGCCATGCACATTTCTTCGCTGATCTTGCGCATGGGCGAGTCGATTGGATCGCCGCCGCGCTCTCCAATTTTAAAAGTGCGTGAAGAATCCTTCTCGCGCGACTTGTCGACGACGAATCCCTGTTTGGTCTGCTCGGGGAGCAGGAAGCTCTGATGGGTGCGGCTGCGCGAGACGATTTGCCCCGACGCGTTGCTGACGAGAACCTCGTTCACGACGTACTCGCGATCGCGCTTGACGTAACGGTCGACGATGACAGCGCGAGTCGTGAGCCGCTCGCCAACCATCACGGGCGCAAACAGGCTCCATTCCTGGCGCGCGTGGAGGTTGCCGTAAATGTTCGGCAGATACCATCCGAGCGTTTGATAGACGGCACTATGCAGAATCAGCGCGGGCGCGACGGGGCCGCCGAGCGGAGACCGGCCGCGGTACCATGGATTGTCGTCCCCCGTGCCGGCGACGTAAGTCGCGACCAGGTCGGGCGTGATGTCGTAAGTGACGCCGCCGAAGTCGCGGCCGACGTACACCTCTTTGCGGTCGAAAATTTCACTGGCCATCATGCTGTCCTGCGCGCGCTAGTGTTTCTGTTTGGTTTTGAGGCGATCGTTGAACTTGGCGGCGTCGATCACCGCGCGTCGATGGCTCCCGGAGCCAATCTGCTCGACGTCATCGAAGGCGCGCACAGAAAACTCGAGGCGCCGGCCTTCGACCTTGGTTACTTCGGCTTCGGCGCGAGCGCGATGCCCGGGCGGCGTCGCAGCAGTGTGACTGACCTCGATCGACATGCCGACCGAGCTTTCGCCCGCGTCGAGAAACGGCTTGATGGCTTCGATGGCGGCCTGCTCCATCATCGCGACCATCGTCGGCGTTGACAGAACCGATGCGAGAGACGAATCGAGTTCGCTCGCAAGATGCTGTCTCTCGACGACCTGTTCGAACTTGCCCTTGGCGCCAACTGGTACGGTTTTCATTGCCCTACAGCACCGCGTTCAAAATCAGGATGGCGAGTGCGACGCATGCGGATACTCCTAAGGCGTAAAAAATCGTGCGCGCCGGCTGCAATCCGCGAAGATACGCGAGGGTGTGCAAAATCCGCGCGATAACGAAGAGGCTGAAATAGATGTACGCACCTTCCGGCCAGCATCCGAGCATGACGTAATTCAGTCCCAGGAACAGGAAAATCGGAATGTTCTCCAGGTCGTTGCGCCAAGCCGCTGCGGCGCGCTTAACGATCGGCATTTCATCGGCCGCTGGCGCCGACGCGCCGAAGAATTTCGCGTCTTCCGGGTTTGTGAATGTTTTCGTGCTCGTTCGCGCGAGAGCCTGGACGACCGAGATCGCGAGCATCTTGAAGAACAGAATTACCGTAATCAGCGCGTAAAACTGGTACTCGGTCATCGGCGGCTATCTCCTCAGGCCCATTGCGTCGAGCTTTTTCTCGATCCATTCGACGCGATCGTTGCCCCAGAACGGTTCGCCGTCGACGATGAAAGTCGGCACGCCGAAGACGCCGTCGCGATCGCCTTGCGCGAATGCGTCGGAGAGTTCGCGCTGGCCGTCGTGAGCCGCGTAGCGCTGGAATGCGTCCGGGTCGAGGCCCGTTTCCTTCATGACGGCGGCGAGTGCTGTTGCATTTTCGATGTCGAGTTCGCGCTTGAAGAATCGCTCGAAGACGCGGTCGGAGTACGGCCGGAAGAGTCCATGCTTGTCGGCCCACAGGCCGGACATCAGCGAGAGTTTGGAATCGAAGATTTTCTGGGGACCGCGGATGATCATGCCGCGCGCATTCGCGTGGCGGCGGGCGTCGAGGTAGAGGTAGCGGACTTTGCGCCATTCGCGCTCGGGTCGCTCCTCGAGTTCGCCGCCAAAGGCGCCGCGGACGTTGAGTTCGTGCGGGATGTAATGCAGGCGCACGCGATGCGATTCCATCAGGGCGTACGCCGGATGCATCGCGAGAAACGCGAAGGGGCTCTTGTAGTCATAGTAAAGCTTGATGGTCAGAAGTTCGTCGGCCATGGATGAGGATTTAGCACCACGGGCGCAGGACAGAAAGCAGCGCCAATTCTCGCTGGAGTGCCAACCGACACTGCTATTTTCGCCCGCGATCAGGCTACTTTTTCGTGTGCCAGGAAAAGTTCTACTGAAACGAGTCATTAAAAGCTTTAACGCCGTGGTTTATGGCTAGTAGCTAATGTCTTATATCTACAAGCGTAAAAAGAAGGATATGACATGCTTGACTTAAATATGACATATCTAGTACATCCAATAGGCAGTGAAATACACTTTGGTGATGTAAGTTAGTAGTCTATTTGTCGGATTTATATACAGTCAAGTAGGTATTGAAAATACATAAACTAGGATTTTGCTACAACTAGTAAAGTATACGGGAAAAGGAGAAAGACCAATGGACCTAATCAGAAAATTGTACGTGAAGGCTGACGGATTCGCGCGCGGCCAGACCATGGCGGAGTACGCGCTGATCCTCGCCGCGGTAGCGGTGGTCGTCTCGGCGGGCTATCGCGCCACGGGCACTACTATCAGCACGCTGTTGGCCAATGTGGATGGCAAGCTCTAGAAGAGCCGCAAGGTGAGCGAACGGGATACTGGCGTTGACCAGTCAGTCTGACTTACGCATCCAGTCAGCCACGCGTTCGCCGATCATGATGCAGGTCAGATTGGTGTTGGCGCGCACGATGTTCGGCATTATTGACGCGTCGACCACGCGCAGTCCCTCGACCCCGCGCACGCGACAATATTGATCGACGACAGCTGTCGGATCATTGTCCGGGCCCATCTTCGTGGTGCCGACCGGATGAAAGATCGTCGTGCAGTTCTCGCGCACGAACGTTTCAAGCGCCGAATTCGAGTTGACTACTTCACTGGTCAGATTCACGAACTCCTTGAGCATCGGCGCGAAAGGACCTTCGTGCATCAGGCGCCACGCAATGCGCACGCCGTCAGTCATCCGGCGCAAATCCTCAGGGTCGGCGAGATAGTTAAGATCGATGATCGGCGGGACGTCGGGATTCGCGCTGCGCAGGCGAAGTCGTCCGCGCGAGCGGGGCCGCTGCAAACCGGGCACAAGAGCGACGCTCGGGATAGGCATGTCAAGCTGCAGTCCAGCCGACACACTCGCGTCGAACAGTTCGAACACGTACATCTGCATGTCGTTGAATTCGTCGGAGCCCGCCGCCGTGTAGCGGATGCCGATAGGATTGGTGACTTGCGGGTCATGAGGAATTCCGGCGACCGGAGTCGCGACCACGAAGACCATCGGATGGTCGATGAGATTGCTGCCGACGCCCGGCGAGTTCACCTGGCATTTGATGCCGTGCGCCGCGAGCTCGTCGCGCGGTCCGATCCCTGAGCGCATCAGCAGAGCAGGAGAGTGTATGGCGCCGGCGGAGAGCGTGACGCGGCGGCCTCGCACTTGCTGGAGCGATCCGGCGCTCTCGATTTCGACCCCCACGGCGCGGCCATTTTCGAGCAGCACGCGGTGCGCGTGGACGCCGGAACGAATCGTGAGATTCAAGCGATGACGCGCGGGTGCGAGATAGCCGATCGCGGTCGAGATGCGCACACCGTCGCGGCGGTTGCGGGGCCAGGGGCCGATGCCGGTGGACTGAGGATCGTTGTGGTCCCAGACCTCCGCGTATCCTGCCGCGCGCGCGGCGTCGAAAAAAGCGCGGTTGAGCGGCTGCCAGGTCTCGGGACGCGGGCGCTGGATCCATATCGGTCCGCCGACTCCGTGGAAATCGCCGCGGGCGTCGCGATCGTCTTCGAGCTTGCGATGAAACGGCAGGACCTTCTCGAAGCTCCATTCGCTGTTCCCCGACGCAGCCCATTCGTCGAAGTCGCCCGGTGTGCCGCGCAGCGCGATATGTCCGTTGACGGCAGAACTGCCGCCGGTAACCTTGCCGCGCGGATACGGGATTTCCCGAGTGGGCGTCGCCTGCGCGACCAGGCCCCAGTCGTGCGGTCCGGCAGAGACCCAGGTGTTCAGCAAATCGGCGGGGGTCTGCTCGACGACTGAGTAGTCGGGGCCGGCCTCGAGCAGCAAGACGGCACGATCAGGATCCTCGCTGAGCCGCGCAGCCAGTGCCGCGCCCGCCGAGCCCGCTCCGACAATGATATCGTCGTATTCCATCGATCGATCTCCCCCTCCTCAGAATTTCCGCCTCTCCCAAATCGTTGATTGAGAGCGCGGTCCAAGTGCTATCAGGTAAAGCCCGGACCTTCCTAGCTCCAGAAACCTTCGCAGAACTCTTCTGGATGCTCGTGCGTCCCTCTGGGTCCGGTTCCCTTTCCCACTATGGGAAGAGGTTAGGGTTAGGTTGAAAGCATCGCGCGCGAAATTTCGAGGTTCGAGTAATTGCCCGTTGGCGAAACGCGCTGGAAGCGCGAGATCCTTCGCTGCGCTCAGGATGGCTCAAAAAGCGACCCAGTCTCGCACTGACTACGCAACTTTTCTAGATCAGCGGTTCGTGGATCGCTTCGGCGGCTTCGGTGGCAGGTTGCTTACGATGCGGGTCGGCGCCGAGTACCAGGGCCAGCACGCCGCTTACCGAGATCAGAATGCCGACGACCTCGCGGGTCGTCGCGCGCTCGCCGAGAAACATCACCGCGAACAGGATCGACAGAATCGGGATGCCCGGGACGACCAGCGCGGTCGTCCACGCCAGCGAGAGCCGGTTAATCGCGCCGTACCACGTGAGTCCGCCCAGAAAGTAGATGAAGAAGCCGGTCATCAGGATCACGCCGAGCGTCGTCGGATCGGCGAGCTGCACGATCGAGTCACGTCGGAAGATCAGCAGCATCGCGTTCAGCGAGATCGCAGCGTAGAGAAACCGCCCGCCGATGATCGTCGTCGGCGTCAGCGGCGGCATCAGCTTAAGCCCGATCACGTGCGACGTCTGCCAGAACAGCGGAGTCGCGAAGATGATCGCCGACGCCCACAGCGGTGAAAATGATCCGCCGCCGGCGAACACCGATCCGATGCCAACCAAAACGGTTGCCGTCGCGAGGATCTGGCGCAAGGAGGGCCGCTCGCCGACGAAGATCGTCGAAAGAATCAGCGAATATACCGGCTCCGTTTGCATCAGCAACACGCCCGCGACTGCCCCGATGCGGGTGAGTCCGTAGGTGACGGTAAGACTCGTCATCACAGTTCCAAACAGCGCCACGCAAAACAGGCGCCCGCGATAGCGCCGGTCCACGACCAACCCCAACTCGCCGGTATACAGAAGGAGCGCAACCGTAAATAGCGCCGCGAACGCGACCGAGCCGGCGCAGAAGAGCAGGGGATCGAGATGGAGTGCGCCCCACCGTGTGATGACCGGCTGGCCGGCGCCGAGAATTGTGTTGATGACGCAGCATGCAAGACCGATCTGAAATGCGCGGGCACGGACCGCACGAACCGACGTGGCGGTGGCCATCGATTACGCTCGGGCCAGCGCAACGATCACGACGAGTATGGCCAGGGCAATTCGATAGATAGCGAAGGGCCGGTACGTGTGGGTCCGCACATAGCTGAGCAGCCAGACGATTGCGATCAGGCCGAATACGGCGGAGGCCGCAAACCCCCATCCAAGCTGTGGCGTGAGGCCCGAATGGAAAAATTTACGCGCTTCGAGCAGCCCGGCGCCTGCGATGATTGGCGTCGCCATCAGGAATGAGAAATTCGCGGCATCTGGCCGGTCGATACCGAGGAAGCGGGCGGTGGTAATCGTGGCGCCGGAGCGGGAGACGCCAGGGATGATCGCGAGAGCCTGACTCAAGCCGATGAGGAGGGCGTCGACGAGGGTGAGGTCGTCTATTTTGCGCTTTTTCGACCCAAACGCGTCAGCCGCCCACAGAATAAGGCCAAGTGTAGCAAGCGTGACAGCGATCAGCGCCGGCGATCGGAAGATCGTCTCCGCTTGTTTCTCGAGCAGGACGCCGATGATAGCGCCCGGAACGGATGCGACTATCAACAGAAATAGCAGGCGGCGCCGGACGCTATCGCCGTTGACGAGCGACAAGACCATCTCGAGCCATTCACGCCAATAGAAAATGATCAGCGCCAGCAGCGTTCCGAGGTGAAGGACGACGTCGAAGGCAAGACCCGGGTCCTCCTGCCATTTGAGGAGCCAGGGGACCAGTATCAAGTGGGCCGAGCTCGAGACCGGCAAAAACTCGGTCAGACCCTGCACGATGCCGAGAACGATAGCCTGAAGTACGGAAAACATAATATTATCAGCTACTTAAAGGCTATTACGCCTTTTCTACGTGATCGCGCAGAGTGGCTCATATGCCTACGAAACTGACCGATAAGTGAAAACATATCCAAGATGCTCCTTGACCGGCCCGCTACTTCGTTTAGAATTGGTGCGTATTAGCGGAGAGCCAACGCGGGTAGCGGGAGGCGTTATTGCCGATGAATCGAGTTGCCAGAGGTAAAGTAGTTCCCTTGCGGGAAGTGAGCGTGGTCGAGTCCGACGACGGGGCACCCGACCAGTCTGGCGTTTGGGACAACATCAATCCGGGAGAGCCGCGTCCGTTTCCGGTTGTTTCAACGTTGCCACGATTGCCGGTGATGATCCCGGACGAAATTCTGGACTACTACGGATGGGTCTTCTGCCAAGGCGGATTCCTTAATCTCCAAATGACATTCGAGCAGTTTCTGGCCGTGGTCGCTGCCGTAAGCCCCGCCGGACTGAGCCCGGAATACGACGCGAGCGAGGCATCTTACCCCAACGACTGATTCGCGCGATAGCGCGCGAGCGCTATTTCGATGCCCGCCTGGGCGAACTCGGGCGGGCATCGATCTATCTGACCGTCGATCCTTCTGTCGCCCTCTCATAGAGCGAGCGGGGATAGGGTTGAGGTTCATACTTTGGTGCGCCCGGTTTTCAATTGTTCCCCGTGGAACCTTTATTCGGCGCGCTCAGCAGGGTGTTCCTAATCCAGATACTGGGCAGACTGGCGCCGTCGCTCGGTGATTTGAGGCCGTTGTCCTGCGCGATCAGCCGCCAGTTGTCCTCGTTGCCGGTGGCCCGCTTCGCGAGCCCCTTGAGGTCCTCATTGGGAAGGAGCGCGTAGTTGACGCCGCCTTCTTTGGGAGTGCCGCCTGAGGGCGGGAATTGCGCGGCCAGCTGGTCCATCTTCGCGAACAGGTTCAGGCGCGTGGTGGGGTTGTACTTGGCGAGGTCCTCATCGGGAATGTCCTCGACCCGAACATTGACCACCACCCTCGACGTACGGGCGGTGAGCGGCACCACTTCAATCTCGTAGCGATACTGCGGATGCTTGCCCACCAGACTGCCGAGGACGCCAGGGCCAACATCCGCATCCTTCCACAGGGTGACGAGCTTGTCTTCGGGTTTTACCTCGAACAGGATGCCCTCGCCCCGCAGAACGTCCTGGGTTAGAAGGAATGAATCATTGGCGGTGTACGGATAGTCGTGCTGTTCGCCTTGTGCCGCATCGGTGCCGCCGCCAGCGGCGCGGTTCGCATAGTATGGAGCGAAGGTGCATCGCGTGAAAAGCAGAATCGAGAAGACTACGATCGCGATTTTTGGAAATTGCCGAAACACAATCCGCACCGCACTCATCACCACCGCTAAGAAGACCATGAGAGTTTCAAGCGCGCAAGACGAACTCGAGCAAGCGCCATCGCATGCGATTGAGATTGCACCACAGACCGGCAGACGCTAATCAAATATACCCTTATGACCGACGCAGAAAATAAATCATCGCGCCATGTGATGGCCGTGGTCGGCGCCGCGACTGCGGGATCGGAAATCGCGCGAATCCTGGCCGAGCGCGGCGCGCTGGTGATCGTGTTCGAGCAGAATCCGCGCCCGTACGGAAAAATCGAAGATGGTCTCCCGCGATGGCACGTCAAGCAGCGCAAGGACGAGTACGAGGAAATCAACCAGCGCCTCGACCATCCGAATATCGAATACGTCCCGATGACGCGGATGGGCCGTGAGCTTGATTTCGAGGAACTGCGGACGGCGTGGGGGCTCAGCGGAATCGTGCTGACGCATGGCGCGTGGAAAGATCGCGCGTTTCCGGTCGAGGGTGCGGACCAGTTCATCGATCGCGGCCTCGTCTATCAGAACAAGCTGATCTACTGGTTCAATCACTACCTGGAAAAAACCTACGACGGCCCGCGCTACGACCTGACTCCCGGCGCGATCGTCGTCGGCGGCGGCCTCGCGTCGATCGACGTGGTGAAGGTGCTGCAAATCGAGATGACGCTGGCGGCGTTGAAGAAACGCGGCATCGCGAGCGACATGCTCGCGCTCGAGCGCGAGGGAATCGAGCCGGTGCTGGCGGCGAGCGGGCTAAAGTACGGTGACCTGGGTGTTGCGCCCTGCAAGCTATACTACCGCCGCCGAGTGCTCGACATGCCGCTGTCTGACATTCCGCCCGACGCGCCGGCCAAACGTGCCGACGCACTGAGGTCGGCGCGCGCGAAGATCCTCGACAAGGCGCAGCGCAAATTCCTGTTCGAGTTCCAGGAACTGCGCGCGCCGAGCGGAGTTATCGCGGATAACGGCGTGATGGTCGGGGTGAACTTCAGCCGGACCGAAGTCGCGGACGGGCAAGTCCGAATCGTGCAGGAGGGGGCGGAAACCGCGCGCGCGCCGATGACGATAAGCTCGATCGGAAGCATCCCGGAACCGATTCCCGGAATTCCGCAGAAGGGCGAAACCTATACCTACGTCGATCAGAAGATCGGCCTGCTGATGGAAGGGCCGACCGCCGTGTTCGCCGCAGGCAACGTGCTGACGGGCAAGGGCAATATCAAGGACTCGCTCGACAGCGGAACCGAGATTGGAACGCGCGTCGCCGAGGCGTACCTGGGATTGTCGGGCGAGGAACTCAAGATTGCGGAAGGCGCGAGAAAAGAAGCGGCAGCGTCGGGCGAGAAGATCGCGGACGCTGTGAGCATGCGGCAGAAAATCGCGCCGGAGCAGGGTCGCGAGCCTGTTGGAGCGCGTGCGCAAACAGCAGCGCGCAGTCGGCTACGAGGGCAACTATCGCGCCTGGATCGCGAAAGTCACACCGCCCGACTTGCACTAGACCGTTGTACGCGCCTCGTTCTTCTTAATACTGGGTGCAGAGCCTGTCCTGAGCGAAGCCCAAGGAGGCCACCCCTGCTTTTGCCTCGTTGCATTCGCGACTGTAGGCTCATTTCGATGACGGCAAAGGAGGTGCGGTGTGGACGAACTCAAGCGAACTGACCCCGAAATATTTGACCTGATAAAACAAGAAGAGCGGTACGAGGTCGATTCAGTCCGGCTGATCGCGTCGGAGAACTACGTCTCGAAAGCCGTGCTCGAAGCGACCGGCTCGATTCTCACCAACAAATATTCCGAAGGCTACCCCGGACGCCGTTACTACGAAGGTCAGCGCAATGTCGATCAGATCGAAACGCTCGCGGTGAACCGCGCGAAAGCATTGTTCAAGGTCGATCACGCAAACGTGCAGCCGTACTCGGGCTCGCCCGCAAACGTCGCGGTATATTTCGCGCTGCTGAAGCCGGGCGACACGATCATGGGCCTCGCGCTGCCGCATGGCGGACATCTCACCCACGGATGGCCGGTGAGCATCACGGGCACGTTCTGGAAGTCGGCGCAGTACGTGGTGGATCGCGAGAGTCACGTCGTCGATTTCGACCAGGTCCGCGCGATGGCGCGCAAGGAGCGGCCGAAAATAATCGTGACCGGCGGCACCGCGTATCCGCGGCTGTGGGACTTCAAAAGCTTCAGTGAAATCGCAAAAGAAGTCGGCGCGCTGCTGCTGGCCGACATCTCACATGTCGCGGGACTGATCGTCGGCGGCGTGCATCCGGATCCCGCGCCGTACGCCGACGTGATCATGACGACCACGCACAAAACGCTGCGCGGCCCGCGCGGCGCGATGATCATGTGCCGCGAGCAATACGCCGAAGCGATCGACAAGGCGGTTTTCCCCGGCTTGCAGGGCGGTCCGCATAATCACACGACGGCGGCGATTGCGGTCGCGTTGAAGGAAGCCTCGACGCCGGAGTTCAAGGCGTACGCGAAAAAAGTCGTGAGCAACGCGAAGACGCTCGCCGACGAACTGCTCGCGCGCGGATTCAGTCTCGTCTCGGGCGGCACCGACAATCATCTGATCCTGGTCGATCTGACCAGCAAGAAAGTGATCGGCAAGAAAGGCGCGAAGGCTCTCGACGCGGCCGGAATCGTCTGCAACTACAACACCGTCCCGTACGATCCGCGCAAGCCCTTCAGCCCGAGCGGCCTCCGACTCGGCACGCCGGCGGTAACCTCGCGCGGAATGGGCGACGCCGAGATGCGGCAGATCGCAAAATTCATGGACGAGGCAATCGCGCACGCAGGCGACGAGGCAGCATTGAAACGCATCGCAGCCGCAGTGACCGAGATGTGCCGAAAATTCCCCGCCCCCGGCATCGCCTTGACCTAGCTATTTTCTCTGCGTCCGGTCCCCCTTCCCACTATGGGAAGGGGTTAGGGGTTAGGTTGACTTTCCGAGCTTTGTGACGCGATAAAACCCACATGGCAAAAATAAAAGTTGAACGCGGCCTCAATCTCGGGATGGCCTACACGCCCGACATGCAGGACGGCAGCAAGCGCCCCGAGCCGACGTGGAGCACGATTCGCGACCAGGTGCGCGAGGCCGACGCGCTCGGCTACGACACTATTCTCGCGGTCGAAACGCAGCACGATCCGTATCTCGAGCTGGCAATCGCGGCGCAGGAGCCGTCGAAGATAGAGCTGGCGACCGGCATTGCGCTCGCATACACGAAGAGCCCCGTCGCGACCGCTTACACCGCCTGGGATTTGCAGCGCATGAGCGGCGGCCGGCTGAACCTCGGACTCGGATCGCAGGTGAAAGGCCATGTGACTCGGCGCTTCGGGATGCCGTGGTCGAAGCCTGCGCAGCGGATGAAGGACTACGTCGGTGCGATGCGCGCGTGCTGGCGAACCTGGCAGACGCGCGAGCCGTTCAACTTTCAGAGCGAGCACTACAATCTCTCGCTGATGACGCCGAACTTCGCGCCGCCGCCGGTCTCGAATCCGCATATCCCCGTGCTGATCGCGGCGGTGCAGGAGCGGATGCTGCAAGTTGCCGGCGAAGTCTGCGATGGCGTGCGGCTGCATGGAATCGTCACGCGGAAATATCTCGATCAGATCGCGTTTCCGAATCTGAAAAAAGGATTCGAGAAGTCTGGCCGGCCTGCCGCGGAGTGGGACAATTTTCAAATCGGCGGCGGCGGCTTTCTATGCGCCGGCAAAGATAAGGACTCGCTCGCGCGCGCCGTCAGCGGAATGAAATCGACGATCGCGTTTTACGGATCGACGCGATCATATCGTTCCAGCTTTGAAATCGACGGATGGGGCGACACGGCCGACCAATTGCACAAAATGTCGGTGCAGCAGAAGTGGCCCGAGATGGCGAAGCTGGTGACCGACGAGATGGTCCACGCGTTCGCGGCGGTCGGCACCTACGACGAAATCGCGGGAGTGATAAAGAAGCGCTTCGCCGGCGTGAACCGACTCTCATTCGACATGCCAGTTAAGAACGATCACGATCGCGGCGTGCTGAAGGAGATCATCCAGGACTGCGACGTCTAGCCAGCGCAAGGGTCGTCGCAAAACAACTTCTAACAGGGACGAAGTCCCGCATCTTTTCCTATAAGTGGGTGCAGGGGTCACCCCTGCCGAAGGAAGCGTGAAACCCACCGCGGGTTTCACATCAAATAAAGTGATTTACCCTTCCCCTTACCTACGCGGCGGCGGGTTGATGTCGGACCACAGGCGGCGCATCAACTCGATATGAGTCTCGACCGCCCACAACGTCTCGGCTGCGGCGCTCTCGGGTATCGCGCGGAAGATCGAACCGGCGCTCGAGTCGCCGTGATCCTTGTCGACCTTGACGTGAACGCTGAAGAACATCAGCGCGTCGTCGGAGAGTTTGTAGTGGCGGCTGAGTCCGTCGATCACGCGGACGTACGCATCCGGGTTGAACAGCTCGGAGCCGAGACTGATTCCTGCGAGCGTCACGTACCATGGTTTCGAGTCCGCCAGCCAGTACATCCAATGCATCATCGCAGTTGCGTCGGGCGTCATGTTCGCGTTGAGCAGTTCGGCGCGTGGGATTCCGATCGCCTCGCCGAATTCGAGGTACAGTTCGGGATGCGATCGATTGGCGCCGGAGACGCGACCGAGTTCTTCTTCGATGAGATTTTCGACGATCGCTTTGCGCGCGGGAAAGTCGTCGCACTTAGCGTAGATGAGGCCGAGGATATTGGCGTTATGCGCCTTGTTGCCGATGAAGAGCTGGGTCGCCCAATGGCGAAGCTGCGGTTGCGATAACTCGCCGCGCTCAATCTTCTCGATCGTCGGATGCGAGCGAAGCGTGCGATTATTGCGCTCGAGTTTCTCGATCAGATTCTTGAGCTGCCGCGTTCCTTTTTCGACGTCCATGATCAATTTCCTTGTGGTGTAGCGAGTGCTGAAGCTGATGAAGCGCGTTCGGCGCCGAGTTTGTCCGCTATGTCGCGTCGCAGTTCGGCCTTCTTGATCTTTCCGACGTTGGTAAGGGGCAATTCGGTCACGATCTCGATTCGTTCGGGCCATTTGAATTGCGCGACCCCGCGCGCCGCAAGAAACTCGCGCATCGCAGAGAGCGCAAAAGTCTCACCATCGCGCAGAGACAGATATGCGCACGCCTTCTCGCCGAGAATGGCGTCCGGCATCGCAACCACTGCGGCGGCGCTGACGGCATGATGCGCGATCAAGTGCGCTTCGATTTCCTCGGCATTGATCTTTTCGCCGCCGCGATTGATCAGATCTTTGATTCTTCCTTCGACGATCAGGTTCCCGGATGGGTCGAGTCGCACCAGGTCGCCGGTGCGGTAAAATCCGTCGACGGTGAAGGCTTCGCGATTGCGATCCGGCGCGCGGAAGTAGCCGCGAATCGTATATGGTCCGCGGCACCATAGTTCGCCAACCTCGCCCGCTTCGACGTCTTTGCCGTAAGAGTCAACGATTCTGATCTCGTCGGCTCGCGAGAGTGGGCGGCCTTGCATCGTGAAGGCGGCTTCTTCGGGCCCGTCGAGCGGCGTGTAACACAACAATCCCTCGGCCATTCCGAGCACCTGCTGCACGATGACATGCGGAAAGGCGCGCTTGAGTGCACGTGCAGTTGGCTCCTGGAGCCGTTGACCTCCAACAGTGATAACGCGCAGCGAAGCGAGGCCGGCGCGTGAAGATTGCGGAAGGTCGAGGATAGCGATCGCCAGCGCGGGAACGCATGGCAGGTGGGTAATCCCTTCGCGTTCGATTATGTTCGCGAGATCCGCGGCCTTGGATGATTGAGTGAAGACGGCATGCGCGCCAGTTAGCAAGGCGCCGACCAATCCGGGGCACGCCAGCGGGAAGTTGTGCTCGGCGGGAAGTGCGATCAGGATGCGCGATTCGGACGTGAGACCGGTCGCGGCAGCGGACGCTCGGGCGTTGTACAGATAGTCCGCGTGAGTGCGCGGAATCAACTTCGGCAGGCCGGTGGTGCCGCCGGAAAGCAGGAACAGCGCGACGTCGAATGGCTCCCCGCTGGAAGATCCAATCACGCACGGCGACGCGACCATTTTCATGCATCGAGACGCAGCCCGCGGCGGGTATCGTTGAAAGAATGAGACGAGTTTTGAGATCGCGCGCGAGCGCAGCGTGATCGAAGCCGCGATATTCAGGTGCGATCGCGATTGCCTTTGCGTCTGAGAATGACAACAGGTATTCGAGTTCGGCCTTGCGGAAGGCTGGCAGTGCCATGACAGGAATCGCGCCGATTTCGAGACACGCGAGAAGCAACGTTGCGAACCCCACGCAATTCGGGAGTTGAATGACGATGCGATCGCGGGGTTCGAGCCCATTGCGGGAGAGGACTGAGGCGAGGGTTCCCGCTTCGGTGAGGAGCTGCGAATAGGTGAGGCTTCGAGTCGAGTCGCTAACGGCGATTGATCCTGGATGATTTACCGCGGACTTCGCAATTGCTTGCGAAATGGTTTCGCGGCGCCAGATTCCCTCGCGCACGTAGCGCTCTGCGAATTCGGAGGGGAATGGCGTGCATCCTTCGAGCATCGTAGCTCAGCGCGCGGAAAGTGTTCCGGCGATCATGCGGAAGCATTCGTCCATGATTCGGCTGCGCTGTTCGTAGTCTCGCGCCGGCTCGTACCATGTGTAGAACCAGTTCATCGCACCGAACAGCAACGACGTCAGTATGCGGGTCTGCTCGCGGTCGAGCGTTTTATTGCGATGCGTGGCGTAGCCTTCGAGCAAGCGTCGGCAGATGCGCGAATACTCGCGCTTGAGGCGCGTGATGTCGGCGGCGTACCGGCCCGTCAGCGAATCAGCCTCGCGCACCAGCACTTTCATCTCGGCGAGGTTGCTCATGTGGTATTCGAGATGACTGCGGATGAAGAGCCGCAAGCGCTCTTCGGGGTCCTCGGTAGTGGAGATCTTCGATTCGGCAAGCGAGACCAGTTGTTCGAACGCGCGGCGCGAGATGAGGTAGAGGAGCTCCTCCTTATTGCGGAGGTAGTAGTAGATGCGCGGAAAGGAGATTTTCGCGCGAGCCGCGATGTCGCGAATCGACGCGAGGCCGAAACTTTTTTCGGCGAACACTGCGGCCGCCGAGCGCAGGATGAGGTCGATGTTTGCATCGTAGCGCTCGTCGGGCGCCAACGCGCGCGACATCGGCTTGATTCGCGCGACGCGCTTCGGCGCTTCCACGAGATTCGATTTTTTCAATTCATCACCTTAACTGAAGCGCCGTCCCGCTGCCGGATCGGGAATAGGAATCTCGAGCTTGGTCAGCAGATTGTTGACCTCTGCGGTGAACTCGTCGCGCATCTGCTCGTTGCTGCGGCGTCGCAGACCCCATCGGACGTAATCGAATTGCCGCTTGGATCCCGATTTTCCAAACATATCGAGACCCGCGGGGTACCACTTTGCGAGATGTTTTTTCAGGAGTTCCTGTCCGGCGTCGCCTTCGCGTTGGAGGTACCGCGAATCAGCCGGTAGCCGAAGGCGGCGTGGCCGAGTTCCTCTTTATGCACGCGCTCTGCTATTCGTGCGAGCGGCTCGTAGCTGCATCCGACCCATTCGTATCCCATGTAAGCGCCCTGGCGGTCGGCGAAGAAACTGAACAGGCCGTATTCGAGCCAGTCCTCAGCCTGGTCGCGCATTTCGAAAATGTAGATCGGCATGGGAGACGCCATGAAACTGCTGTCCACCGTGACGCCGAGGTCCTCGAGCAGCTTCATCCAGTAGCTGGCGTGGCGGACTTCATCGGACCAAAAAGCCGCGTACTCGGCCTTATCTTCGGCTGTGGGAGCCATCGCGAGCGGCTTCATCAGCGTGCGCTCGGGGGCGAGCATGTATTCGGACTCGATGCGCGATTGAATCGACAGCATGCGGATCAAAAGATCCCTGTAGTCTGCCGGGAGGCCGTCGGGTCCCGAGAACCGGATATCGGTCGCAGGTGGTGGATTACTCATTCTCGCCCCTTTGTTGATGTTCTGAACGATAGTTCAGATACCATCGCGCCGACTTGAGGTCAACCGGCCATGGTCAGGCCACCGCTCACGCTCAACACCTGACCGGTGACGAAGTCCGAGTCGGCGCTCGCGAAAAAGGCTACGGCGCCCGCCAGGTCCTCAGGTTGTCCGAGGCGGCGAAACGGGATGCCGCGCGCCATCGACTCGAGGACTTTCTCGCGCCCAGCCATCGCAGTCTTGAGCAGGGCGGTGTCGGTCGGGCCAGGGCAGACAACGTTGACGTTGATGTGATTTGCGGCGAGTTCGCGCGCGAGTGTTTTCGAGAAGCCGATGATGGCGGCCTTACATCCCGCGTAAACCGCTTCGCCGGTCGAGCCGACGCGCGCGGCGTCGGAGGAGATCGAGATGATTTTGCCGGAGCCACGCGACTGCATGCGGGGCGCGACGGCCTTGCAGCAGTTGAGCATGCCGCGATAGTTGATCGCGATTATTTTATCCCAGAGGTCGGGAGTGGTTTCGACGAACGGCATCAGGACGTCCCATCCGGCGTTGTTCACGAGGATGTCGATTGGTCCGAGCTCGAGCTCGACGCGATCGGCGGCTGCGATCGCGTCGTCAAGCCTGGTGACGTCGAGTGCGACCGCGATCGCGGATGCGCCGGCGGAACGAATTTCAGACGCGGCGCGCTCGGCAGAATCGAACTGGATATCTGCCAGCGCCACCTTGGCGCCTTCGTCGGCGAGTCGCGACGCGATCGCTCGCCCGATTCCTTGCGCGGCGCCGGTTACGATTGCGACTTTGCCGGTCAGTCGGTCCATGGCGTTACTTTAACTCGCGCACTTTCTCTAACTTGCAATCCAGCCGCCGTCGATAATGAATGGAGCGCCGGTGGCGAACGGTGCTTCGTCGCTGGCGAGGAACAGCGCGGTGTGCGCGATTTCGTCTGCGCTGCCGACGCGGCCAAGCACTGAACTGCGCTGGATGAATCTGGGCTGCAATCCGTCGGGTCCGGTGATTCGATCCACCATCGGAGTGTGGATTACTCCCGGGCAGATGCAGTTGACGCGGACGTTGTAGCGCCCGTACTCGAGCGCCGCGACTCGCGTCAGCGAGATCACGCCGGCTTTCGCCGCGCAGTATGCGGCGGCGCCCTTGATTCCGACGATCCCCGCGACCGAGGCCGTGTTGATCACGGCGCCGCCGCCTCGCTCGACGATCCTCGGCAGTCCGTATTTCATTCCGAGCCATACGCCGCGCAGGTTGATCGCGATCACGCGGTCGAATGCCTCCTCGCTGAGCTGCGCGATGAAGCCGGACTCGCCTTCGATTCCGGCGTTGTTGTAAAGCACGTCGAGTCCGCCGAATGCGCGCACGGTTTCTTCGACCATCGCGCGCGCGTCCTCCGAATCGGACACGTCGGCGCGCAGCGAAATCGCATCGCCGCCGGACGATTTGATCATTCGTGCAGTCTCGGCCGCGGATGCTTCAGTTACGTCAATCGCAGCGACTTTTGCGCCTTCGCGCGCGAAGAGTACGGAGGCCGCGCGCCCCATTCCAGAGCCAGCGCCAGTGATTAGGGCTACTTTTCCTTTGAGTCTCATTGAGCGCTCCCAAGATCCATTTGCCGCGAGATTAGCGCATTTCGGCGCTGTGCGGTTAGCGGGCGCGCCCGATCACTTTATTGAATGTGAAACCCTCCGTGGGTTTCACGCTTCCTTGGGCAGGGGTGACCCCTGCACCCAGTGTTAAGAAAAATAGACGGGGCCGCAGCCTGATGGCCGCGACCCCGCCTGTCCGATGGAGGTACCGAATGTGTTGCTATTCGGTGGGGGTGGGGGAAGTCGAATTGCTGCTAGAGCTGCCGCTTTGCGCCCACAGGGCCTTCATCTCGGCGTGAATCGAGTCGAGCTTGGCCTTGGTGGCTGAGATTTGTGTGAGCTGCGCGGGAGTCAGAACGTTGCGGATCGCAATCGCGTCCTGAATCTGCTCGTTCATCATCTGATCGTGGATCTGAGTGATTGTCGTAACCGGGACGGACAAGTCGGTGGCGGCAACCGTGCCGGTCGACGTGAACTTGGCCGCGATAGCTTCCTTGGCGGCTTTGAGCTGCTGGATATTCGGCCTTACGCGAGGCGCGTCGGTTCTCGAAGATGGTGTGAATCTGTTGCTTTTGCGCGTCGGTCAGATTGGCGGACCTCAGCAACAACGGAAGCGGCACGCCGAGCACGTCCATACCGCCATGCATGCCGTGAAAACCTCGATGCCCCATGTGACCACCCATCCCGCCCGAATTCGACGAAGCAACATGTGCGACGGCGGCGACCAGAATGATCGCCAGGACTGCAGGAACAATACCGCGAGAAAGCTTCGAAACCATAAAACAAACTCCTTGAGTGATGGGCGCCACCTTGATTGGCAGTTAATCGCTCTCACACATAACTGTACGTTAAGGCGGAAAACTGGTTACGCGTGGCGGGCGCGCTGCGATTAATTTCGGCGGTTGACCATCAAACGGTTCGCGTCAGCGTAGGTAGTCGTCGACTCGAGCATCGACTCGTACGTGCCGGTGCTCAACAATTCCGTCACCGTTTTTGTCAATGCGGCCATAGCTTTGAGAGTCAGCTGTGTGCCGACGCTCAGGCGAGCAACGCCGAGACTTTCCAGCTCGGGGATAGTCGGGATGCCAGGGAAGGCGAGCAGATTCAGCGGTCCGTCGAGCGCCGGCACGATTCGCTCGATGTCAGCGCGACGCGCGACTGCCGGCAGAAACAGGCAATCGGCGCCGGCCTTGCGATATGCATTGGCGCGGCGAATGGCGTGATCGAAACGCGTGTCGGGCTCGCCGATTCCAAGCAGGTACACATCGGTGCGCGCGTTGATGACGATCGGGACGCCAGCGGAGTCTGCCGCCTCGCGAGCTGCGCGCACGCGTTCGACGGCAACCTCCAGGTCGTAGAGTGAACGACTACCGTCGTGCACCTGGTCTTCGAGATTGATTCCGACCGCGCCGGCGTCGATAACGCGGCGAACGGTTTCGGCGACTTCGCGAGCGTCGTGCGCAAAGCCGGACTCGATGTCGGCAGACACCGGGATCGTCGTGACGCGAGCGATACGAGCGATCGCGGCAATCATCTCGTCGCGCGGAATCGCCTCACCGTCAGGATAGCCGACTGAGAACGCGACGCCTGCGCTGGTGGTCGCGATCGCTCGCGCCCCCGCTTCCTCGATCACGCGCGCGCTCATCGCGTCCCATGCGTTGGGCAGCACTAAAATTCGCGAGCGATCGTGCATCGCTCGAAATGCTTCAGCCTTGGCTCTTTGCGTGTCGCGATTCATGGTTGCCTCCCTGCGTCTGCTGACTACATACAACACCGCGGCAGGCTTCGTGTGAAATGGCGATTTAGTGAAAATCGTGCGAAGGCGGGACCGTGCCGGGAATCTTGATCTCCTCGAAGCGGCGCGCGCGAATCGCAGTCACGCCGTCAACCTGTTGCAGCACGCCCTCGGCCAGCAGGATTCCAGCGCTGCGCAGCAGCAGGCGATTTTGCTGGAACAGGTCGGGCGTGACGATCAGATTGGAAATTCCGGTTTCGTCCTCGAGCGTGATGAACAGGAAGCCCTTGGCCGTGCCGGGACGTTGCCGCACTATCACGACGCCGGCGGTCTTCACCCACGATTGATGCTTGGCGTGCGTGAGATCGTCGGCGCTCAGAATGCCGCGCGCAGTCAAGTCGCCGCGAAGATATGTCATCAGATGAGGTCCGGCGGTGAGGCCGGTCGCGGCGTAGTCGGCCAGCGTTTCATCGATCGGCGTCATCGATGCGAGGGGAACTTCACCGTCCCGCGGCTTCACTCCCGCCAGCAGGCTTGCGGGATCGCGCTCGACCGCGGACGCATTCCACATCGCGTCACGCCGCGCCAGACCAAACGATGCGAACGCGCCCGCGTAGGCGAGCGCATCGATCTCCCGGCGGTTGGGTCCCACGCGCGCAGTAAGATCGGCAATCGAATCGAACTGCCGCCGCGCACGCTCGCTTTCGATTCGCAGTCCAACTTCCTCGCGCAGACCCGTGACGTATCGCAATCCCATGCGCATCGCGGGCCGGCGATCGACAATTTCGATTGTGCATTTCCAGTTCGAGCGCGTCACATCGATCGGCAGCACGACGACGCCGTGACGCGCGGCGTCTTTCACCAGCGTCGAGGGATGGTAGAAGCCGAGCGGGTAGCAATTGAGCATCGCGGCAATGAACGCCGCCGGATGATGGTACTTCAGATACGCCGACGCGTACGCGATCAGCGCGAAGCTCGCGGCGTGCGATTCGGGAAATCCGTACAGCGCGAACGAGGTGATCGAGCGCACGATGTCGTCGGCGACGTTGCCTTGCAGGCCGTTTCGCAGCATCCCGGCGCGCAGTCGCGCTTCGATTTTTTCCATCCTCTCCGCCGAGCGCTTGAATCCCATCGCACGGCGCAACTCCTCGGCCTCGCCGCCGCTGAATCCCGCCACCGTCATCGCCATTCGCAGCAATTGCTCCTGGAAAAGCGGGACGCCGAGCGTGCGTTTCAGAATCGGCTCGAGCGACGGATGCGGATACTCGACCGGCGCGCGATTGTTACGGCGATCGAGATAGGGATGCACCATTTTGCCGACGATAGGGCCGGGGCGAATTATCGCGACCTCTACTACCAGGTCGTAAAATCGCACCGGTTTCATCCGCGGCAGCGTCGCCATCTGCGCGCGGCTCTCGATTTGAAAAACGCCGACGGTATCCGCGCGCCGGAGCATCGCGTACACGTCGGGATCGTCGGCCGGCAGATGCGCGAGATCGATCTCGACGCCCTCGTGCGTGCGGATCATCGGAATCGCCTCCTTCAACGCGGCGAGCATCCCGAGCCCGAGCAGATCGATCTTGATGATGCCGAGGTCGGCGCAGTCGTCCTTGTCCCATTGAATCACCACCCGGCCGGGCATCGAGGCCGGCTCGAGCGGCGCGATTTCATCGAGCGGCTGCGCGGCGATCACCATGCCGCCGCTATGCTGCCCGAGATGGCGCGGCAGGCTCTGAATTTTGCGCACGAGATCGACCAGCATCCTGATTCGCGGCGCTTCCGCATCGACGCCGCCGCGCCTGAGCAGCGTGACGAGATCGTCGTGATGGTCGCGGAACTCGTACACCTGGTTGAGCTTGGCGAGCCGGTCGACCTGCTCGGGCGAAAAGCCGAGTGTCTTGCCGACCTCGCGCACCGCGCTCTTTGTGCGATAGGTGATCACGTTCGCGGTCATCGCGGCGCCGCGTTCGCCGTAGCGGCGATAGACGTATTGAATCGCCATCTCGCGATCGTCGCCGCTGGGCAGGTCGAGATCGATGTCGGGCCATTCGCCGCGCTCCTCGGAAAGGAAGCGCTCGAACAGCAGTTCCATCTTGACCGCGTCCACCGCCGTGATTCCGAGCGCGTAACACACCGCGCTGTTGGCCGCCGAGCCGCGTCCCTGCACCATGATTCGATTCTCGCGGCAGAACTGAACGATGTCCCAAACGATCAGGAAGTAGCCGGCGAGCTTGAGCCGCTCGATGATCCCGAGCTCGTGTTCGAGTTGGCGGCGAGTGCGATCGTCCATCGCGCCGCGCCATCGCTCCCGCGCGCCCGCATAAGTGAGAATGCGCAAATAGCTGTCGGGCGTTTCGTTCGGTGGCAACGGATAGTCGGGGAAGCGATAACCCATGTCGCAGAGCTGGAAACTGCATCGCTCGGCAATCGCGCGCGAGGCGGTGACGGCGCCGGGTAGATCGCGAAACATCGCGGCCATCTCGGCGGGAGATTTCAAATGACGCTGGCTGTTGATCCACAGCGCGCGACCGGCTTCCTCGAGCGTGGTCTTGAGCCGGATACAGGTCAGCACGTCGAGCAACCTGCGATCCGAGCCGCCGTGGCATACGTCGTTGGTCGCGACAATCGGGATTCGCGTCGCGTCGGCCAGCGCGGCGAGCTTGCGATTAAGGCGTTCCTCACCGGCGTCGAGATGACGCTGCAAATCGATGTAGAAATTTCCCGCGCCGAAAATCCCACTGAGCCGCCGGCTCAGCTCGACGGGATCCTCGCCGCGCACGAGCATGCGCGATAGCGGGCTCATCACGCCGCCGCCAAGGCAGATAAGTCCGCGGCCGTAGCGTTCGAGTTCGTCGAGCGTGATGCGGCTCTCGCCCTTGGCGGGATAAACGGGCGCAGCGGCAGAACCGTCGCGAGCGAGCGCGCCGGGATTGAGCACGCGCATCTTCGAGTCGGTGATCATGCGGCAGAGATTTTGGTAGCACTTGCGATCCGGTGCGAGGACGTAGAGGCGCGAGCCGTCGTCCAGCGTCAGTTCCGCGCCGACGATTTGCCGGATCCCCGCCGACTTGGCGGCCGCATAAAACCGCGGTGCGCCGTAAAGTCCGTCGCGATCGCCGAGCGCCATCGCGCTGTAGCCGAGTTCCGCCGCGCGCGCCGCAAGATCCTCGGGCGTAGTCGCGCCTTCAAGAAAGCTGAAAGCACTCCGCGCGCGCAGCTCAATGTAATCGGAGTTCATGGCGATTCGCCGCGATAGTCAGTCGTAGGTGCCGTCGAGGAACCATTTGTGCGAGTTTGCGTCGCGGAAGACGCGGTAGACGCCGCCGTCTTCGAGCGCGAGTTCGTAGTAATCGCGGATGAAGCCACATTTATTTGCGCCGTTCATTTCTGATCGCGTACCGTTTCCGTTGGCGCCGTTGAGATGCGGGGTGGGCGAGGGCGCCTGCGTCTGAGCGAGGACAGTGCTTTCAGATTTTCCGCGGATACCTGGCGCGGATGCGCTCCGAACATGCGTCCATCATGGAGTTCGAGGCCGTGCTTCGGTGCGGGATATGTTTTGTCGGATGAATCCGGGTGAGTATCCGCGTCTTCGATGCATCCGAGCCACCATTCGCCATCGCGGCGCCACGGGCCGGCGATCGAGATGACGCGCGCGCCGAGATTCTCGCCGCGGACGAACTCCGGAATCTCCCGCGAGCACATCACTTCGATTTCTCGCGCCGGACGAATCGCACGTATCACGAGCTGCGTCACATTCTTCGCGGCCCCGTTCTCAGGAATCGGCGGTGCCGGCGGCGGCGCGAACGTATCGAGGCGCGTCGCTTCGGGCCGATGAGAATTCTCGGCACTCAGCATGCCCACGTTGCCGGGACCACACAGTGCCGCAAGCCGCGCAATCGTGGTCTGCAGCTTGTCGGGCGCGGGAGCGGGAGGCAGGAACATGTCGGTCTGCGCTGGGTCGCGGGACGCGCGGCGAGATTTCGATTCGAATCGATTCGACGGCGGCCTCGGGCGGCGCCGCCTCGAGGCTCAGGTTGATTAGCGTGAGAATCGCGCGGACGTCGTTCGACGGCGCCGCCACCGCGACCTGTCGATTGAAACTGCGATGACCGCTCATCCCGAACGCGAGCGTGATATCGCCGGCGACCATCCCGCGAAGCGAAAGCCGCTCGGCCAGCCGCTCAAGCATCGCGCGCATGACGAATCCCAGCGGCTCCAGGAGCTCGATTCCGTATTCGAGCTCGACAGTCTCGACGAAAAACTCGGCGCGTCGACGCGGCACCAGCGGCGCATGACTGCCACCGCGCGCGAGCCGCACCAGCTCGACGCCGCGACGCCCCAGCCGCGTGCCGACCGCGTCGGGATTGAGGCGCGCCAGCTCGCCCAGCCGGCGCATCCCCCATCGCGCGAGCGTGGTCTCGAGATCGTCGCCGCGATCCGATTTTCCGAGACCGAGCATGTCGAGCGGCAGCCAGTTCAGGAATTCGCGCTCGCGCCCGGCTTCGATCACGCGCACGCCGCCGCATCGCGCGGCCAGATGCGCCAGTTCCTTGTTGGCCGCGACGCCGGCGGCCGGTTCCATCCCGACCCTGCGCACGCATCGCAAAAGTTCGGCGGTGATTTCTTCTTCGCCATTGTAGATTCGTTGCAGGCCCGCGAGATCGACCCATGCGCATCCCGGCGCGCCCGACTCTATTACCGGCGAAACCGATTCGGCCGCGTCGAGCAGCGCGGAATGCGCCGAGCTTTCCGCGGCGGGCGAGCGATGGACCACGATCAGATCTGAGGAGATCGCGCGCGCCTGCGCGATCGTCATCCCGGGACGAATTCCAAGTTCACGCGCGCGCGGCAGAAACGGCGTCGAGCTCGGCGTGCGGCGCGAGGCTTTTGCCGATTGCGAGCACCTTTTCCGCGAGCGCGGGATTCGAGCGCACGAGAGCCGCAATAGAAAAATCTGCGACCATGATGCACGCGATACGAGCCATCGGAACACCGTCTTTAGCTGCTTGCGGAAATTCGAACCGGCAATTCTTTGCCGTCGGAGTGCGGATGCACCTCGAATGGATTTGGAATTGGATCAACCAGCGCGCGCACGCGAACATGCCGCCCCGTCCCGCCCATCTTGTTGCGTGCGACCATCGCGTCGACCGCGAGGCCGTCGAACATTACCGGTGAGCCGGGGGCGAGCCGGCTGAACGACGTCTCGGCGCGGCTGGCAGCAATGCTCAGCGCGGCGAACGTCCCGCACATCCGCCACGGCGCGATCGCGATCACGGCGGCGCCGCTGCGCTCGGCTGCGCGGGCGATTCGCAGCGATGACGCATAGGTGAGTGAGCGGGGCGCTTCGCCGAAATCGACGACGACCAGGCCGAAGCCGCCGGCCTCGAGCACGAGTTCCGCAGCTTTGACGATTGACCTCACCCCTAACCCCACTGGCCTCCCCTTCTGGAGAGGGGAACAAAGGTTCGTCGATCGCTCTACCCGATGCCGTCTTCATCGACGCCCACAGCATCCGGCGAAGATCGACTCCGGCGGCCGCCATGCTCTCGGGATCGAAACTGCCCGAAGCTGTCGAGCCATGCGGCGACCTCGCCGCGGCGGGTGGCGAAGGCGGCGAACGATGCGGCAATCGAGGTCTTGCCTGAACCGGCGCGGCCGGTGATTTCGCTGATTCGTCCGCGCGGAATTCCGCCGTCGATCAGAGCGTCGAGCGGTGCGAGTCCAGAGCTTAGCCGGCGGTCCTTGCGAGTGAGTTCATGCCCTCGAAAAACCCCTGAAAATTCAAGCTGTTGCGGCCGTTTGACGACCTGAATCGGGGTTGAAGGGGCTATCAATGACGAAGGTTTCGGAAGCGCAGCCACAAGATACGTTTTCGCTCTTTCTTCGCCACATGTCAATCACGACCACTGCTCCTCGCGATCATCATTTGAACTCGAGGCCGCGGGTGCAGCGGCTTAGTTCGATGCCGCTGCCGACTGGCAACAACACCGACTGGATGTCCGGCTTCGCGCGGACGTGCTTGCGATACTCGGCGGCGTCAGTGCGCGAAAATTCGGGAAACAACATGTTGTCGGCGACGATCATCGCGCCCGATCCCAGCTTCGGATAGAAAAGGTCGAAGCACGGGATGTAGAGATCCTTCCATAGATCGAGCAGCACGAAATCGATCGGTCCGGATAACGCTGCAATCGACTCGCGCGCGTCCCCAAGCTTGAATTCGACCAGATTCGCAAGCCCGGCCTTGCCGAGCGCATTGCGAGCGTATTCCTGCTTGCCGGCATGAACGTCGAGCGTGATGACTTTACCGCCGGTCGCTCGCGCCGCCTCGGCCAGCCATACCGTCGAGTATCCGTGCGAGGTTCCGATCTCGAGGATGGTTTTCGCCTTCGCCTCCTTGATGAGGATGTTCATCAACTGCCCAGTGGCAGGTCCGACGGGGAGCAGAAATTCGTCGATGTGCTGCATCATCTCGGCGGGCGGAAGCGATTGCATCCGCTTCATCTCGGCGGCGGCACGTTGATCGTATTCACGCAGCACGGTTTCGATTGCGGCATCCATATTGAAAGTCCTTTTTTTCGAGATTTCTATTTTGAAGTCCTGATGCGCCTCACAGCTCCATCAGGACGGGGGTTACGCCGTTCAGGAAGGGGTCGAAGCGGCGGGCGATGAAGTTGCCGAGGAAGGTTTTTGCGAATGCGATCATTGGCGCGCTGACTATGATGCGGCTGAGGAGCGAATTCGATAGCAGGAAGCGCGGGCCGATTTGCTGCATGTCCTGGATTGTTGTGACCTCGGGCCATCGCTCGGCTTGGATGTTGCGCGCGGCGAAGTCGAGCGTGGCTTCGTCTTCGCGCATCTTGAGCGCGCGGCCAAGATGGTTTGACGTTACGACTGCGTCGCGCAGGGCGACGTTGATGCCTTGACCGCCGACTGGCGACATCGGATGAGCGGCGTCGCCAATCAGGAGCAGGCCGGGCACGGTCCATTCGCGCAGCCGATCGCAAATGACGTCGAGCAGGACCGGACGCGCGAGACTGGTCTTGTTCGCGGCGAGATATTGTCTCACGTCGGGCGATACATGCGGCGCGAGCTCGTCGATCCATCGATCGCCCATCCTTTTGATATCGCCGAAAGTCCCCTTGTCTATCACCCATCCGATCTGCGTGTGGCCTTCGGGGGACGGATACATGATGAGCAGGTGCCCGTTTCCGATATAGCCGCGCGCGGTGCGGCCGTCGGGAAATTGGCCGGGAACGTGCCCCCACACGACGTCGAAGCCTTGCATGATGCGGTCCTGGGGGAGCGCAGCGCGCTTGCGAATCACCGATGCGCGTCCGTCGCATGCGATGGTGAAGTCGCCGCGATATTCGCGCGGACCGTCGTGCGCGTCGGCATGAACGCCCACTACGCGATCTTTTTCGTAGATCAAATCGCGTACAGTTACTCCGCGTTCGAGCTTGAAGTCAGGAAATTTCGAGGCTTCAGCGACGATCATCTCGAGCATCGCGGGCTGCGGCACAATTCGCGGTTGCACCTTGAGGCCGTCAAGCGGAAAGGTGGCCACGAGCTGTTCGCCGCGAAAAATCTGGGCAGCTCCAATCGGCAAGGTTCGGCAAGGCGTCGAACTGCTGGACGAAGTCCGGCCTCGTGCATCGCCGCGATTCCCGACGGCATCAGCACTTCGCCGCGAAACTCGCGGGAGAAATCAGTCTGCCGTTCGAGCAAGGTGACCGGAACGCCGCGGCGGGCGAGCATGTAGGCGAGCAGGGCGCCCGCGGGACCTGCGCCGACGACGATTGCGCTCGAAGTGTTCAGATTCGCGAAAGATGAATCGTCGTTCGGCATTAAGTCTCCGCTTCTCCGACAGTTGGCCGACGGTTCTGTGCGACATGAACGAGCGTGGCGCCAATTATTCCCGCGGCTGAAATTGCAAAGGCAGCTCCCGCAAATATTGCACGCGGAGCGAAAACCGCGAATAGCGGCGAAATCATCAAGAGGCCTGTTGCATGCGCGCCTCGATGGACCAAAGAAATTACGCCCATGACTCGACCGAGCACGTCGTCGGCAATTTGTTCTTGAGCGGCCGAGGTCAGCAAGATAAGTGCGGCGCTTTGTCCCATCCCGGCGACAAATGCGCCGGCCACGGCGAGCGGAAGAGAGGTGCTCAGGGCGAACAATCCGTAAGCGGGTAGATACAGAGTCCAAGCCAGCAGGCTCGCCCGGGCTTTGTTGCTTACCGGATAGCGCGTGAGGATCGCGCCGACCACCACCGAACCTACTGCGTATCCCACCATCACGATTGAAAAACCGCCGGCTCCGCGATGGAGGACGTCACGTACTAGTTCAGGTACGCCTGCGATCCAGGTTCCCGCGGAGATCGTGATCGCCACGCCTAAGACGATCACTCCCGCTGCCAGCGCGGGCGTCGGGCTCAAGGCCGCGAACGCCTCCCGGATTCGCGGGGTCTCGGTTCTCAGGCTGACGCCGTTTTCGTCGCGGGGTGCGATACCGCTAATGAGCGCGGCCGACACGAAGAAGGAAATCGAGTTGATTGCGAAGAACGAGCTGATCGGGATGATTGCCAGCATTCCTGCCGCGGCGGCCCATCCGCCGATCGACAGCGCGTTGGTGGTTGCGCCAATCAGGCCGTTCGCCTCCTGCACGTTGCTGCGATCGACCAGGGCCGGCACCAAAGCATTGTAGGCTGGTGCGAAATATGAGGTCGCGGTCTCAAGCAGGAAGGCCGCGACCACCAAGCCCCAAATCGGCAATTGATTGGTAAGACCGGCGATCGCAACCGGAATCAGAATCACCGCTCGTGCGAGGTCCGCGGAGATCATCACGCGCTTTCGATCCCACCTGTCAGCCGCGATACCGCCGTGAAGGCCGAACACCAGCGCCGGCACGCTATCCCCCAGGCGCACCGCGACGACCCCGAGCGGACCGCCCTTGTCCAGCGCCAGCCACATCAAAGCGATGTAATGAAGCGCGTCGCCGAGCTCACTGATCGCGATCGCCAGAAATACGCGTCGAAAGTCGCGGCGGCGGAGCAGCACCAACGCCCCCTGCTGCAACGGGCGGTCGTGGCCGGCGGATGCCATTAGACGGGAACTGGTTCAGACTTCGCGGGAGGTCTGGTCGTCGATCAACGTCGCGAGGCCGTCGCGGTAGGGCGACGGTTCGAGCTGTCCGACGATCGCGCGTGCAATCGCGATCTGCTCCGCGGCCAGGCGGCGGGCGGCGCCGATGATTTCAGGATCGCGCAGCAGGTTGAGAGCACGGTCGAACGCCGCGCCTTCCATCTGCGTCCCGTTCTGGAAAAGCGAGCGCAGTTCGGGGCTGCGCTCGACGCCGAGCACGACCGGCAGTGACGGGATGCCCGCGCGCAGATCGGAGCCTACCGGCTTGCCGATTTTTTCTTCCGGCCCCAGGATGTCGAGCAGGTCGTCGACCATCTGGAACGCGAGGCCCATCGCGGTGCCGAGTTTCGCCATCGAATCGATCGTCCGGCTCGATACTCGAGCGAGTTCCGCCGCGAGCCTGCCACCGGCGTAGAAGAGCGACGCGGTTTTGCGATCGATCACGTTGATATAGTCGGCCAGCGTCGCAGCCGCGTTGTGACGGAACCTGCTTTCCATCACTTCGCCTTCGGTGAGCTGGATGCAGGCCTGCGCCGCTGTCCGTACGAGACGTTCCTCGAAGCGGCCGGAGACCTCGAACGCGCGGCAGAAAAGATAGTCGCCCGCGATTAGCGACGGGCCGAATCCGTATCGCGCGAAGGCCGACGGCTTGCCACGGCGCAGCAGGCCGCGATCGATGATGTCGTCGTGGAGCAGAGTTGCGGAATGGATCAGCTCGAGCGCGATTGCGGCGTCGATCGGCTCGTCGACTCGCGCGTCGGGTCCGCCGCATGCGCGATACACCAGCATGATGAAGGTCGGACGCAGTCGCTTGCCGCCGGCATCGACGAGGTAGTGGCAAATTTCCGCGATGATCGGTTCTTTCGAGTCGAGCAGGCGCGACAGCTTCGCTTCGACTGCCGCCAGGTCGGCTTCGACGAGGCGCGCGGGATTCAACGCCTCAGGCGTCGATGCGGCGGCGAGTTGCGTGGCCTTGGCTCTTTTCATCTCTTTTCAGTTTTTTCAGTGAATTCGTATGATCAGCGGAATAAATCGGCTTCGGCGGGGCGAATCAATATCTTCGCGCTGCCCTCGAACGGTTCGTATTGGTATCCGCGCACGACGACCGCGGGAATAGCGCCAGCTTTTTCCATCAGCAGGCCGGCGGCGGATGCGATCTCGTCTGCGATCGCGACGACAGTGTGATGCAATTCGCGGCCGCCCAAGTCGGTGGTGCCGCGCAAATCGAGAATCGGGTTCATGCCCGCTATGCCGAGGCATATTTCGGTGAGGCCGTCGCGCCACGGACGGCCGAAGGTGTCGGTGATCAGCACGGCGACGGTGACGCCGAGGCGGCGACGAATCTCGTCGCGGAGGCGTCGTGCGGATGCGTCGGGATCTTCGGGCAGCAGGATCGCGATGTCGTCTTCGAGGCTGTTGGATTCGTCGACGCCGGCGTTCGCGCAGACCCATCCGGGGCCGGTCTCGACGATCATCACGCCGCGATCGTTGCGAACGATTCTGCTGGTCTGGCGCAACACGATTTCGACTGCGCGCGGGTCTTTCTCCCATCGCTTGGCGTAGGCTTTGGCGAATTCGGAGGGCTCGAAGTCCTTGAAGTTCACGATGCGACCTTCAGATTTCGAGACTACCTTCTGGCATACGACGAGAATATCGCCGGCCGCGAGCTTGAAGCCGGTGTCTGCCAGTCCTTTGGTTATCAGCGCGGCGAGATCGTCGCCCGCTTTCACCATCGGGATGCCCTCGACCGCTGTGAGACTTATCGTGCGCATTCGCGGACCAGAGTACTACACCTGCAGGTCTTGCAGAACCTCTTTTGCCAGCGCGGCGGCGCGCTCGGGCGTGGTCATGATCGTATCTGTAGCGAGCGCGCGCATCCCGAGGCGCTTGATCGGTTCGAGGTAGCGCTTATCGGCGTTATCGAGAACGAACAGCCCGACGATGTCGCGATAGAGCCGCGCGACTCCTAGCGGCGAGACTTCCATGCCGAGACCGCGCAGCATTTTGTCGGCGGGACCTTTGATTGTCTTGCCGCCAACGATAGGACTGATAGCCGCGACGCGCGATTTCACCTGGCGCAGCGACTCGCGCACTCCTTTCAACTGCAAAATAGGGCCGAGCGACACGAACGGATTCGACGGCGCGAGGATGACAGCCGCGGATTTGCGAATCGCGTCGAGCACGGCGGAAGTAGGGCGCGCGTCGGCGATTCCTCGCAGCTCGATCTTCTCGACAACGCCGCGAGCGCGTCCGCGCACGAAGTATTCCTGGAACGGGATCGCCTGACGTCCACGCAGCTTCACGAAGGTCCGCACGCGATCGTCGCTCATCGGCAAGATTCGCGACTTCAATCCGAATGCGTCCGCGATTTCCGCGGTGATTCGGCTGAGCGACGCGCCCTGACGCATCCGGTCGGTGCGATATAGATGAGTGGCGAGGTCGCGATCGCCGAGACCGAACCACGGCTTGCCGTAGAAGCGCTCGAGCGCCGGCTAGCACGTTGAACGATTCGCCGTCGAGGCCCCAGCCCTGAGCGCGATTCACCGCGCCCGCGAGCGTGTAGGTGACGGTGTCGATATCGGGCGAGACGTGCAGCCCGTAAAAGGTTTCGTCGTCGCCGGTGTTGACGACGACCGTCAGCCGAGCGGGATCGATTCGACGAACCAGTCCCCGGATGAACTTAGCCGCACCCACTCCCCCCGCTAGCGTGGTTATCTGCCGACGTGGGAGGGTTCGCGATTGGCCGCGCGCCATTGGGTGCCTTTTTTCCGTAGAGCTTCTTGTAAAGAGTGGTGCGCTCGACCGCGACGCGGCCCATCTCGCGCGCTTTTTCCTCGAACACGTCGACCGGCACGAACTCGCCCGAGTCGCCGCCCGCCTGGGCCGTGATGCTTTCTTCCATCAGCGTGCCCGACAGATCGTTGCATCCGGCCTTGAGCGTGAGCGCCGCGAGATCGATGCCGCACTTCACCCACGAGGTCTGAATATTGTCGATCTGCCCGCGCAGGAACAGGCGCGAGACTGCGTACATCTGGAAATCCAGCTGCCCGCGATCGACAGGCGACACCAGGCCCTTGCGATAGAGCATCGTGTTCTGATGGATGAATCGCAGCGGCACGAACTCGGTGAAGCCATGCGTCTGTTTCTGAATCGTGCGGAGCAGATCGAGATGATTCACGACGTGCTGCGGACTCTCGACGTGCCCGTACATCACAGTGGAGGTAGTAGGCACGCCGACTGCGTGCGCGGTAGTGATTATCTCGACCCATGCGGCGACGTCGACTTTCTTGTGACTCAGAATTTCGCGCACGCCGTCGTCGAGGATTTCCGCCGCGGTGCCGGGAATCGATCCGAGGCCGTGCTCCTTGAGCATCGTGATGTATTCCGGGTAGTCCATCCGCACGCGCTTGGCGCCGTACATTATTTCCATCGGCGAGAACGCGTGGATGTGAATCTCGGGGAACGCGCGCTTCATCGCGTCGAGCAGGTCGCGATACTTGAACGGCGGCATGTCGGGGTTGATGCCACCCTGCATGCAAATCTCGGTCGCACCGCGCGCGACTGCATCCGCCACTTTGCGCACGATCGTCTCGTCGGAATGGTCGTAGGCGTCGGCCTCCCAGCGCTGACGCTTGAAGCCGCAGAACTGGCATCCCACGAAACAAATGTTCGTGAAGTTGATATTGCGATTGACGACGTAGGTGACTTCGTCGCCGATATCCTCGGCGCGCGCGAGGTCCGCGCATTTCACCGTCGCCCGCAGATCGTCGCCCTCGGACGTGTACAGCAGCAGCCCTTCTTCGGGCGTCAGCTCTCTTTTCAGGAGAGACTTTTCCAGCGCGGTACGCACCGCTGGCGTTGCCTTGCCGAGCAGAGCTTCGACCGGGGTCGCTTCGATTTCGTCGACGTAAGTGCGCCAGTACTCCAGGTTCATGATTGGCCTCCGACAGGTCGATCCCATATCGCGCGCACTTTAGTCGCGACCGCCGGGTCGAGCCATTCATCATTGATGTATTCGTTATAAATTGCGAGCCTTTCACCGAGCGAGAAACCGGCCCGCGCGCATTGCTCGCCGAGGCGATCGAGATGCGGCCACGGCGCCTCGGGGTTCACGTAGTCCTTGCTGAGCGGGGAAATCCCGCCCCAGTCGTTGATTCCCGCATTCAGGAACAACTCGATCTGGCGCGGCGACAAGTTCGGCGGCGCCTGCACATTCATCGACGGACCAAGCACCAGGCGAGCAGTCGCGATCGCACGCGCCATGTCGTAAGCGTCGGGCTCCGGCGCGTCGGCCATCGCAATCTCAGGCTTGGCGCGAAAATTCTGGATGATCACTTCCTGGATATGGCCGTGACGCTCATGCGTGTCGCGAATCGCTGTCAGGCTCAGCGCGCGCTCGGCCGGAGTCTCGCCGATACCGAGCAGGATTCCGGTAGTGAACGGAATCCGCAGCTCACCGGCCTCGTCTATCATCTTGATACGCAGCGCGGGGTCCTTGTCGGGCGCCGCCTGATGGACTCCGCCGCGCGCACGCAGCCGCGGCGAGATATTTTCGAGCATCAGGCCCATGCTCGCGTTGAGCGGACGCAGCGCGCGCATTTCGTCGGACGTCATCAGGCCGGCGTTGGTATGCGGCAGCAGTCCCTCGGCAATCGCGATCTCGCACGCGCGTCCGACGTATTCAATCGTCGTGCGGACGCCGAGCGTCGCCAGCACGTCGCGATATTCCTTGAACGCGACCTCGGGCTTGTCGCCGAGGCACATCAGCGCTTCTTTGCATCCGAGCTCGGCGCCGCGCCGCGACCACAGCGCAATCTCGTCGGGCATCATCGTCCACGCGCCGGGGTCGCCGGGGTCTTTGCGGAACGTGCAGTAGGTGCATCGATCGCGGCAGAGATTGGTTATCGGTAAAAAGACTTTGCGCGAGTAGGTAACGTCGCGGCCCTTGCCGCGATCGCGAAGCTCAGCGGCCGCGGAGAGCATGGCGTCGAGGTCGCCGTCGGGGCATTCGATGAGCGCGATCGCGTCGGCATCGCTAAGGCGCGCGCCCGCCAGCGCTCGATCGAGGATTTCGCGAATCGGCGCGTGTTCGCGCTGCTCGGAAGCGAGCGATGAATGTAGCGAGGCCATCAATCGCGTTTATAAGACATCAGGTACGGGGAGGCAACCCAGTTGCAAAAGAAAACTGCGCTGCGCGTCCAGCAACCTAAATTCCCGAAAAGATAGATCAGAACTCGCAGCCAGAACGAGCGCGATTATTATGATCGGGATGTAGTGGCTCTCTTCGACCTTCGGCCACCACGGGAACCATGGGAACGGATTCGTCTTCACGCTTCGATGATACTCCTCGGCCGAAGTGCATGCGAGAAGTGGCGTGGTTTTCTGCGCTGCCCCTTTTTGTGTCATCCCGAGCGTAGCCGAGGGACCCCGAATCTTTCTCGGTGTCGAGGTACTTCGACTTCGCCCAGGGCACGCGGAGCTGAATTGCTCCTGATGCCGGCTTCTCTGAAGTTTATCCGGCGGGTACCTCGCTCGCGCCGTGGTCGGGGTGCGTCGGCCGACATCGAGAAAAATTCGGGGTCCCTCGGCTACGCTCGGGATGACACAATGTAAGAAGGGAATGAAGGAGGACGCATCATGATGCCGACCGCCGACCAACTCGTACACACCTACTCGATCGTCGCGCGCGATCCCGACACCGGGCAGCTCGGCGTCGCCGTGCAGTCGCATTACTTCTCCGTCGGATCGGTCGTCACGTGGGCGGAGGCCGGCGTCGGCGCAGTCGCGACGCAATCGCTCGCCGATCCCGCGTACGGGAAGCTCGGGCTCGACCTGATGCGCGCGGGCAAGAGCGCGCCCGACACGCTCGCGGGCCTGGTCGCCAGCGACCCGATGCAAGCGGTGCGGCAGGTCGCGATGGTCGATGCGCATGGCCAGGTCGCGGCTCACACCGGTCAATTTGCGATTGCCGAAGCAGGGCATATCACCGGCGACGGATTTTCGGTGCAGGCAAACATGATGCTCAAGAATACGGTGTGGCCCGCGATGGCGGAGGCGTACCGCAGCGCCAAGGGTGAGCTGGTCGATCGATTCCTTGCGGTGCTCGACGCCGCGGAGGCTGAAGGCGGCGATATTCGCGGGCGTCAATCGGCGGCGATATTGATTGTCGAGGCGAAGAGCACCGGCCGTCCATGGGTCGACACCATCTTCGATCTTCGCGTCGACGACGCGCCCGAGCCGCTCGTCGAGATTCGCCGCCTCGTCGCCGTCCGCCGCGCCTACATTCACATGCGGCTTGGCAACGAGGCGGCTCAGCGCAGCGATCTGGAAACGACCGAGCGCGAATTCACCGCTGCCGAGCGGCTGATCGGTGACAATCCTGAAATGCGCTACTGGCATGCGATTGCGTTGCTCCAGCTTGGCAAGATCGACGACGGTCTCGCGATGCTGCGCGAAGTCGGGCGCGCGATCGCAACTGGATCGAGCTGACGCTGCGGCTGCCGGACTTGCTGCTCAGCGAGCGATGCGTCATTGAAAGACCGCGTAAGGAAACTGCTGGAATGACTGTCGCGATTCGAGACAAAAGTGTTTTGCCCCGCTCACTCCGCAGGAGTTAGTCTGAATCGGGATAGGCGAGACCGGAGTACCCAGATGCCCGAAACCAATGTTGCGCGCGGCGTGGTCGAGCCCGCTCCGCGCGTCGAGTACGAGCTCCAGCTCTATTACTGGATGAAGTTGATTCGCGCGTTCGAGGAGCGCGTCTCGCGATTGCATCGCCAGAACAAAATCCTCGGCGGCGTTTACTCCGGCGCCGGCCAGGAGGCGATCGTCACCGGCATTTGCGCGCCGCTGCACGACGGCGACTTCGTCGCGCCGCTCCATCGCGACATGGGCGTGTTCATCATGCGCGGCGTCGATCCGGGCCGGCTGATGGCGCAGTTGATGGGCAAGGAGACCGGGCTCTCGCGCGGCAAGGATTCGTTTCTGCACGGCGGCGATTTGGAGCATGGCGTTTTCGGATCGACCTCGATGCTCGGTTCGTCGCTGCCGGTCGCGGTCGGCGCGGCGCTCAAATTCAAAATGAAAAAGAATCCCAACGTCGCGGTCGCCTTCTTCGGCGAGGGAGCGGCGTCGCGCGGCGACGTGCATGAGGCGATGAACTTTGCCGGCGTGCAAAAGCTGCCAGTCGTCTTCGTGTGCGAGAACAATCGCTATGCGTACTCGACGCCGCTCGAAAAGCAGATGGCGATCGAAGACGTCGCGGATCGGGCGGAGGCCTACGGCTTCAAGGGCCACGTGTGTTCGGGCAACGATCTTGCTTGCGGTGCTCGAGTTGAGCGAGCGCCAGATTGCGAAGACCCGCGCCGGTGAAGGTCCGGTGCTGATCGAATGCAAGACTTATCGCTACCGCGGGCATAGCGAGCACGACGCGGCGCTCTACCGCGACCAGGAAGAGCTGATCGAATGGCAGAGCCGCGATCCGATTCCGCGCTTCGAGTTCTATCTCGAAAAGAAAGGCCACGAGATCAAAGGTATCCGCGAGCAGATCGACGAGCGCGTGAACAAAACGGTGCAGGCCGCGGTGGATTACGCCGAGAGCAGCCCGCTGCCAGAACCTCAAGAAGCACTTGAAGATCTTTATGCGCCGCCCGGCGCGCCCACTTCGACCAACTCTTCGTACCAACGGCAACCGCTAGTCATGGAAGTCTACCTACATCAAGGCGATCAATTCGGCGCTGCACGAGGAGATGCGCCGCGACGAAAATGTCTTCGTCATGGGCGAGGACGTCGCGGAGCTGGGCGGCGCGTTCAAGGCCACCGAAGGACTGCTCGACGCGTTCGGCGAGGAACGCGTCATCGATACGCCGATCTCGGAGGCGCTGATCATCGGCGCCGGCGTCGGCGCCGCGGTGCTCGGGATGCGTCCGGTGGTCGAGATGCAGTTCGCGGATTTCATCTCGTGCGGCTTCGATCAGATCGTCAACACTGCGGCGACGCTGCGCTATCGACACGGCGGCAAGGCGTCGTGTCCGCTGGTGATTCGCGCGCCGTCGGGCGCGGGCGTTCACGGCGCGCTGTTCCATTCGCAAAATCCCGAGGCGTGGTTCACGCGCGTGCCTGGACTCAAGGTGGTCGCGCCCGCGACGCCGTACGACGCGAAAGGAATTCTGAAAAGCGCGATTCGCGACGGCAATCCGGTGGTGTACTTCGAGCACAAGCGGCTCTATCGCAGTATCAAGGAAGACCTGCCCGAGGGCGACTTCACGGTGCCGATCGGAGTCGCGGAGCTTCGCAAGGAGGGCGGCGACCTTTCGATAATCACCTACGGCGGCACGCTCGGGCAGTCGCTCGATGCGGCGCGAATCGTGGAGAAGGAAGACGGGCTCGCGGTCGAGGTGCTCGACTTGCGCACTCTGCTGCCGCTCGATCGCGAGGCGATACTCGCGACCGCGCGCAAGACCGGCAAGGTGCTGGTGGTGCACGAGGATCGGCTGACCGGAGGAATCGGCGGCGAGGTCTCCGCGATCATCATGGAGAACGCGTTCGAGTATCTCGACGGTCCGGTGCGCCGCGTCGCGGCCGCAGATGCGCACGTCGCGTTCAGCCCGCCGCTCGAAGATTTCATTTTGCCCAACACCAACAAAATCGTGGAAGCGATCCGAAGCCTGGCGGCGTATTGAAATGGCGATCGACGTAACGATGCCGCAGATGGGCGAGAGTGTCGTCGAAGGCACGATCACGAAGTGGCTGGTCAAGGAAGGCGACGTCGTCACCGAAGACCAGGCGCTGGTTGAAATTTCGACCGACAAGGTGGACACCGAGATTCCGTCGCCGGGTGCGGGACGAATCGCGAAGATTGTCGCCGAGGAAGGGCAGACGCTGCCGGTCGGCGCGACGCTCGCGGTGATCGAGCCGGCAGGCGCCGAGGCCTCGGCGAAACTCAAAGTCGTCGCGCCGAAAGCCGCGCCGAAGCCGGAACCGGCTCCCGTGCAGGCGAAGCCAGCGCCGTCGCCGTCACCAACACCACCGCCCCGGCCGACGCCATCGCCTCAGCCGATGCAGACGGCGAGCGCGGGTGTGCATGAAGTCGAATCCGAGGCCGGCGGGCCGCGACGCTTTTCTCCGGTCGTGCTGAAGATTGCGGCGGAAGAGGGGATCGATCTGAGTCGCGTTCCCGGCACCGGGATTGGCGGACGAGTCAGCAAGCGCGACCTGCAACGCTACCTCGATACGCTGCGCAAGGGCGGAACGCCTGCCGGCGCCGCAGTCGCAGACCAACGGCGCTGCGCAGAGCATCGCGCGTCCCGCGCCGAGCGCGCCAGCGACGCCGCAACCGCCGACGCAATCGGGTCCGGGGTTCAAGCCTCCCGTCTATCAGCCGGTCGAAGGCGATATCGTCGAGCCGTTCACGCGCCGGCGCAAGCTGATCGCCGAGCACATGGTCTATTCCAAGACGCATTCGCCGCACGTCGGTACCGTCGCGGAAGTCGACGTCACCAATGCGATGCGTCTGCGCGAGAAGCATAAGGACGAGTTCGCGCGCCGCGAAGGATTCAATCTCACGTTCCTGCCGCTCGCGGCGGCCGCGACGGTTCGCGCGCTCAAGGAATTTCCGCGGATGAATGCGTCGGTGGTCGGCGACTCGGTCGTCATCCGCCGCGAGATCAATCTCGGCATCGCGATGGACACCGACGAAGGCCTGCTGGTGCCGGTGATCAAGGCGGCGCAAACGATGTCGGTGGTCGGGATTGCGCGCGCGATCGAAACTCTGCGGCGCAAGGTCGCCGAGAAGAAAATCACCGCGGACGATCTCGCGGGCGGCAGCTTCACGCTCTCGAATCCCGGGCGCGAGGGGAATCTCTACGGCTTCGCGATCATCAATCAGCCGCAGGTCGGCATCCTGCGGATGGGCGAAGTGAAGAAGCGGCCGGTGGTCGTCGAAGTTGACGGCGCCGACGCGATCGCGATCCGCACCATGATGTACCTGGCGCTGTCCTACGACCATCGCGTCGTCGACGGCGTCCTGGGCAACAGCTTCCTGTACCGCGCCGCGAGAATCCTCGAAGAAGCCGACTTCGAATTGTAAGCCGCTCCGTTCCCGTCATCCTGAGCGTAGCGAAGGATCTCGCGCGTAGCGCGTGTCGCAGACGCCGGGCGCAGGAGCGTCCGTCGAGATTCTTCGCTGCGCTCAGAATGACACAAAAAGTGAGCACATCCAGGATCGCGCACGGATGCGGGCGACCTAACCCTAACCCCTTCCCATAGTGGAAGGGGAACCGGATTGTTGGGAGTAACCCTTCCCTCGAGAAAGGGGAACCGGACGCCAGAAGGTCAGGCTGTGTGCGTGCCCTGATGCGAGCGCAATTGCTGCAGCATGTTTGCGATCTGGCTGCTTAGGTCGCCGATTGTGCGGCTTAGGGCTGCGGCGGCTTCGGTATTGTCGCCGGGCTTGGAGGGTTGCGTCAGATGGGTCTCGACTGTGTACAAAATATTTTTGCCGGTGGAGTCGAGAATCGTCCATTTCGCTGACAGCGTCGCGATGCCTTGGGTGTCAGTCTCGAAGCGGTAGACGTCGATCTGCACCTGCATGTCGACGTGCACGGTGTTGTACCAGGGGAACACAATTATTGACGCGCCGGATTGCGCGGACAGATCGCGCTCCATCGATCTGGTGAAATCCATTTTGCAGCGACTCGCCCCATCGATCTTCCTTCGATAGCTCGAGACGATTGGGCGGCTGCGCGCGTTACTATTTCAGGGCGATCGAGATATGGAGGCAGTTTGATCGGGCCCAAGCCGAGCGTGAAACTGTCGCTCGTGCTCTCCGTGGGCGCGGTCGCTGTTGCTGGCGCTGAAGTGTCTGCGGTGGGTGTCAGGAGATAAAACTTCGAGATGTCTTTCTGCGGCGCGAGAATCGCTTTCGCCATGTAGGAACATCCGGACACCGACGCCGCAATTACCCCAGCGAGGAAAATTCTGAAAAACCTGGTCAAGGTCATCGGTTAGTCCTGGCTGAAGTCGCGCCCGCGAACGATCGCGCTCGGGTTACGTTGCAGGTAATCCGCCAACTCCTTGATCGAGTGCGCGGCAGCGGAGACGTCCTGCAGCGTCTGCAGCGCCTGGTAGTTGATGGGAGAGTTGGGCTCGATCGTCGTCTGCACCGTGCCGAGCGTCAGCGTGGCCTGCTTCGCCGCGGCGTCCGCTGAACCCGAAGTCTTCTGCAAAGATTGCGACAGTGGAGGCACCTGGCTGTTCACCGTATTGAGGGTCTGCTGCGTGCTGGCCAGCGCGCGATCCAGTTGCTCGCGCGTTTTCTCGGAATTGTTTATGGCTTCCCTGAGCGACGGCGAGTTGGTGATTTGCCGGATCGAATCGAGCATGCCCGTCATCTGCGCGAACACGGCGCCGAAGTCCACCTTGTCGAGCCGTTCGAAAATTCGCACGGCGACCGCCTGCGCTTGTTCCAGCGTGTTGGGAACGGCGGGAATTTCCTGAAGCGGAGAACCGGGCGGCGCGACCATCTGAATCGGCGTATTCGGCTGGATGTCCAGCGCAACGTACATCAGGCCGGTGACGAAGCTGTCGGAGCCCAACTGCGCGCGCATCCCCTCACGGATCAGGTTGGGTACTGTATGCGGGTCGTCCAGGTTGATCTCGGTGCCGCCGTGGGAAACGATTTTGTCCTCGTCGAGCTCGATGATCACCGGGATGCGCACGTCGGCTCTCAGCTGGCCGTTGTTGCGGTTGACTTCCTGTTCGAGGCGCAACTTGATCTTTTTGACCTGGCCTATCTCGACGCCTTTGAACTTGACCGGCGCGCCGACCCTCAGGCCGTTGATATCGCCGCCGAAGTAGATGACATATTCGTGCGTCTTGCGGAACAGGTTGCCCGAGCCGAAGACAACGACCGCGGCCAGGATCAGGCCGATCGCACCCAGAACGAACGCGCCTACCGTCGCCGGATTGATTCGCTTACCCATGATCCCTCGCTGAATTTTCGGTTTTGTTGTCTTCCTCTCCGCGCGTAAGGAAAGTACGCACGCGGTGATCTTTGCAGTTCTTGAGCAGGTCTTTGGGGTTGCCGTGTGCGATCACGGTCTTGCTTTCCGCGTCGAGAAAAATGCTGTTGTTGCCGATCGCAAAAATGCTGGCGAGCTCGTGAGTCACGACGACGACCGTCGCGCCGAGGTTGTCGCGCAGCTCCAGGATCAAGTCGTCGAGCAGCCGCGAACTTACTGGATCGAGGCCGGCCGACGGCTCGTCAAAGAAAAGTATCTCAGGGTCCAGCGCGATCGCGCGCGCCAGGCCCGCCCGCTTCTGCATCCCGCCGCTGATCTGGCTCGGATAATAATTCTCGAAGCCCTTGAGCCCGACCAGGGCCAGCTTCAGCGCCGCAACCTCGCGGATTTCCTCATCCGACAGATCCGTAAACTCGCCGAGCGGCAGCCCGACGTTTTCCGACAGCGTCATCGAGCTCCATAGCGCGCCGCTCTGATACAGAACGCCGAAGTGCCGCAGCATCTCCTCGCGCTGATCGGGCTCAGCCTTGGTGAAATTGAAGTCGCCGTACCAAATCTCGCCCTTGGCCGGTTCGTTCAGTCCGAGCATATGGCGGAGCAGCGTGCTTTTTCCGCTGCCGCTACCGCCCATGATGATAAAGATGTCGCCGTGATTCACGGTGAAATTTATATCTTTCATGATGACGTAGGTTCCGTACGCCATCGTGAGATCCTTGACGGTGATCGGCGGCGGCCCGTCCTTGGGGAACTTCACCACCGAGACGGGTTTCCCGTCGGAAGCATTTATTGATGGATGCGTGGTGGCCATTTTCAGTTATTCAACGCGCCGGTTTGTCCGGCTTGATGATCGCTCCCCGAGAAAAGAGAAGAGTGAAAAGTGAACAAGATCAAAGCTAGATTCCCAGCACGTTGAAGACGAAGGCGAAGATTCCGCATGCGATGATTACATAGACGATTCCCGTCACCACCGCTTCGGTCGCCGCGTCGCCGACGGCCGACGAACTGTTGCCGCACTGGAACCCGCGCAGGCATCCCGCGACCGCGATAATGATGCCGTAAACGGCGGCCTTGAATACGCCGCCGAAGATGTCGGTAAGTGTGACCGCTGCCTGCGTTTCGCGGAGATACGTGCCGAGCGGGATATGCAGCATCGTTGCGCTGACGAACGCTCCTCCGGCGACCCCCAGGCAATCGGAGTAGACGCACAGCAGCGGCATCATCAGGAACAGCGCGAGCACGCGCGGCAACACCAGGAATTCGAGCGGCGAGATGCCCATCGTGGTGAGCGCGTCGATTTCCTGCGTCACTTTCATCGAGCCAAGCTGCGCGGCAAACGCGGCCCCGGTGCGGCCAGCCATGATAATCGCCGCCATCATCGCGCCCATGTCACGGCTCATCGCAATTCCGACCAGGTCGGCGACGTAGATCGATGCGCCAAACTGTTGCAGCTGCACCGCACCCTCGAAGGCGAGAATCACGCCGACCAGGAATGTGACCAGCGTCACGATGCCGAACGCGCTGGCGCCGCAATCCTGGATAGTGATCATCAGATCGACTCTTCGGAAACGCGCCTTGCCGAAAGGCAGCCGCGCGAACGCGATCGTCACTTCGCCGAGGAAGCGCAGAAAATCATCCAGCGCCTGCGCGTACGAGATCGCTTCCTGGCCAACTTCCTCGAGAAACGAAGTATGCGAGACTTCCGCGCGCGCGCCGGTTTTCTCCGGCACCGCCTCCGCCAACTTGATCAGGGCGCGCACGCCCTCGGGTAGCGGCGACCAGTCCGCGGGCAATTTGCGTTTGTGGCAAATCTCGCTGACGCCGATAAGAAACGTGAGCAGGCCGCTGTCCCAATCGCGAAGGTCGGCGGCGTCGAAGGTGATCTTTGTGGGCTTTGGAGCGGTGTCGAGTTGTTTCTCCACGACGTCCGGTGAAGGCAGGCCGTGACGCAGATGCCAATCGCCGGCAAGACGAATCACCAACGTGGAGTTATCGGCGCGCGCGAACGAGAGTTCGTTGTTAGGTGGGGTTTGCTTCTGCGCCTGCATTCGTGCGGCTCAATAGAGCACGTGGAGCACGACGATAAAAGGTAGCACAATTCCTCGCCTTTCGATGGCTCAACAGGCCTTTTTACGAGCCAACAGTGGGCGGATTCACTATAATATTTTCCATGAAGGCGATGGTGATTGAAAAGCCCGCGCCGATCGAATCGGACCCGCTCCACGCTATCGACGCGCCAATTCCAGAGCCGGGTCCAGGTGAAATCCTGGCGCGCATCCGCACTTGCGGCGTGTGCCGCACCGACCTTCATGTCGCCGAAGGTGACCTGCCGCCGCGCCATCCGCGAATAATTCCCGGTCATGAAATTGTAGGAGTGGTGGACAAGCGCGGCGTCGGCGCGGCTCGTTTCAAGCAGGGCGATCGAGTCGGGATCGCGTGGCTGCGCGAGACGTGCGGAGTCTGCGTCTATTGCCGTCGCGGTCGCGAGAATCTATGTCTCAACGCGCGCTTCACGGGCTACGATCACGACGGAGGCTACTGCGAGTACGCCGTCGTGCGGGAGGACTTCGCGTATGCCCTCCCGGACTTGCTCGGCGATGAAGAAGCGGCGCCGCTGCTATGCGCCGGAATCATAGGATTCCGCGCAATCAAGCGCGCCGACATCAAGCCCGGCGCCACCGTTGGCCTGTACGGCTTCGGCGGATCGGCGCATCTCGCGATCCAGGTGCTGCGCCATTGGGGATGCCGCGTGTTCGTGATGAGCCGGGGCGGACCGCATCGCGACCTGGCGAAGGATCTTGGCGCCGAATGGATCGGCAACGCGGACGATGCGCCGCCGGCGCCGCTCGACGCCGCAATCCTGTTCGCGCCGGCAGGAAATCTCGTGTTGCCGGCAATGCAAGCGCTCGATCGCGGCGGCATCCTCGCAGTGGCTGGAATTTATCTAAGTCCGATTCCTGTGCTCGATTACGAGAAACATCTCTTCTACGAAAAAGAGCTACGCAGCGTGACAGCTAACACGCGCGCCGACGGCGAGGAGTTCCTGAAGCTGGCGGCCGAGATTCCGATTCGAATCAGCACGATGGCCTTCGGCCTCGCCGAAGCAAACGTCGCCCTCAAGATGCTCAAGCACGACGAAATCAAAGGCGCAGGCGTCTTGCGAATCTCGTGAGGAACTTGATTGAAGTGAAACCCCTCCTGGGTTTCACACTTCCCTGGGCAGGGGTAACCCCTGCACCTTAGTAAAAGGCGAGCGCTAGCCTGCTCACTCTTTGTGTCATTCCAGAGCGAAGCGAAGAATCCCGGATCTTTCCCTCGCGGAGGTAAAACCGCCACGACGAACCCTGAACTTTACCATGCCTGCCAGAATCTGATTCCCAGTTGACCCCAATAGGCCAGGTAGCTGGTGAGTCCCACGCACGCCATCGCGACCAGGAACGAGTGGATGCGGACGCCGCGATGGATTGGCGATTCCGACGACATCAGCACCAGCGCGAATCCGACTATCGAGAAAATCGCGAATGCGATTGTGCCGACGAAATACGCGAGCGACGCGACGCCTACCCGCGCCAGGTAGACTGGCTCCGAACTCAGCGCCATCGCGAACGCGGCAATCAATGAAACCGTCGCCAGCAGTGGGAGGATTCGGATCGCCAGGTGCTCCACGTTCCGGCCGAGAATCGCGCGCGGAATCCAGATGAACGCGAACACGATCGATGACACCATCGCAGCGAGCGCCATCAGCACGAGCACCAGTCGCATCATCGGCCATAGTGGATTGGTTTTGACGAAATAGTCGGGTATCGGGATGTCGGGCGGCATGCTCGCGACCATCACGACGCTACCATTGCCGTCAGTGGTGAAGATTGTCGTCGCGTGTTCGCTCTTCTCGGTGCGGAACTGGTTGGCGCCGACTGGAATCAATTTGCGTGGCGCTGAGAAGACTGACCGGGTGTACATCGTGCCATTTCTGATGCTAACAAATTCGCCGCCCAGCAAAAGATTCAGGTAGCGCAGTTTTTCCTGGCGCGGCGAGGCCGGCGCGTAGTAACCGATCCACTCCGATGCCCCCGGTGGCATTTTCGTTGCGGACTGTTGATGCGCCTGCGTGCCCCGCGTCATGTACCCGTAAAGCAATTGTTCGAGCTCATGCACGGCCGCTCCGCCGCCCAGCGATGCGTCGTTGATCGAGAAGAAGTAGCCGACGCCCGCCTCGGGCATGTAGACGTAGCGCGACAGGAAGCCGTCGATACCGCCGTCGTGCCCGCGCTGAATCAGCGGCTCCGCCTGGTCCTCGTAGTTGCCCAATCCGTAGCCGTCCTTCAAACCGGCGCGCGCCGCGAGCGAAGTCGTGGGCGTTTCCATTCGCGTGATCGACTCCGGGCTAACGATCTTAACGCCGTCCAGCTCGCCGCGATTCAGCATCATGCGGACGAAGCGGGCCATCTCGTTCGCCGACGATTTCATCTCGCCTGCCGGCCGAAGATAAATCGGGAAGTAGGGCACCGGCGAGCCGGCGTCGTAGCCCTGCGCGAGCGCGTCCTTCACCGCGGGCGTCAGCCGCATGTCGGAATGTGTCATGCCGAGGGGCCGCAGAATATTCCCCGCGATGTAATCCTCGAGCGGGACGCCGGCCGCTTTCTCGACGATATACCCTGCCAATCCGTAACCGGGATTCGAGTACGACATCCGCGATCCTGGAACCCAGCGCACATGCTCCGGGCCCTGGAAATGCGTGAGCGTCCACAACAGCGGACGTGGACTGTCGGGTGAGGCATCGAAATCGTAAAATTCCGCCAGCGAGAAATCGTCAAAGCCGGCCGTGTGCTCGAGCAGATTGGCGAGCGTGACAGGATTCGTTGCCTCCCACGGATTGACGACCGGTATCTCAGGCGCGACGTCCGCGACCTTTTCGTTGAGGCTAAGTTTGCCGCGCTCGGCGAGCTGCAGCGCCGACAACGAAACGAAGCCCTTGGTGATGGATCCGACACGGAACATCGTGTCCGCGGTGACGTCGCGATTGGTCGCGAGGTCCGCCTTGCCGACCCCTCCGGTCCAGACCACCGCATCCTTTGTGACCAGCGCAATTCCGACGCCCGGCACTTTATGCTTTTTCAGTATCGCCGCGACCGCCGACTTGAGTTCTTCGATGTTGGCAGGGACCGGCGTTTGCGCTGCACTTTTCGGCTCCGCCGGAACAAGCCGCAATCGCGAGCATCGCGACGACTCCGGCTATCGCCGCTATGCGCGCGCAGTTCAAGTTTTGCTTCACTCAGAGGCTTCGCTTCATTAGAGTTCGTTGACGGGCTGACGCGATGCTTGCTAGCCTTCAACTGTAACGATTTAACGTATATATCAAGCGCCAGAGGCAGCAATGGCATTAACTAAAAGCGGGATCGAAGCGTCCAAGGGCGACGAGATTCTGCTCGGCGATACCGCGGTCCTGACCCGGCTCGACAAGGCTATCGGTTGGGCGCGAAAATTTTCGATCTTTCCGTATCCGTTCGCGACGGCGTGCTGCGCGATGGAATATATGTCGCTCTCGATGACGCCGTACGACATCGATCGCTTCGGCGCGCTGCTGCCGCGCTTTACTCCGCGACAGGCCGACCTGCTGATGGTGATCGGCACCGTGACTGTTCGCCAGGGACCGATCCTGCGGCGCGTCTACGAGCAGATGGCGGAGCCGAAATGGGTGATGGCGTTTGGCGCGTGCGCATCGACCGGCGGTTTCTACGACAACTATGCGACGCTGCCCGGAATCGACCGGATCGTCCCGGTAGACGTTTACGTTCCCGGATGTCCGCCGCGGCCCGAGGGCGTGCTCGACGCGCTGATGGCGTTGCAGCGCAAAATCCAGGGCGAGAAGCAGAAACTGATGGCGCTCAGCGAAAAGCATCCCGCCTGAACTTCATAACGATCGCACCGGATTCACATGGAACGGATACTGACTCGCTGGCTGGATATCCCTGACCTTCGCAAGCTCGAGGTGTACGTCGGCAACGGCGGATACAAGGCGCTGCGCAAGGCGCTGTTCGACATGAAGCCCGAGGAGATCATCAACGAGGTCAAGAACTCGAATCTACGCGGTCGCGGCGGCGCGGCGTTTCCGACCGGAGTCAAGTGGAGCTTCATCCCGAAGGATTCGAAGAAGCCGGTCTACCTGTGCTGCAACGCCGACGAGAGCGAGCCCGGCACCTTCGCGAATCGCTACGAGCTCGAGTTCGATCCGCACTGCATCATCGAGGGAATCGTGATCGCCTGCCTCGCCGTCGGCGCGCATACCGCATACACGTACCTGCGCGGCGAGTTCACGGTGCAAAAGAGAATCTTCGACGCCGCGGTAGCAGAGGCCTACGCCAACAACTATCTCGGCAAAAATATCCTGGGCTCCGGATTCGACCTCGACATCTTCACGCATCGCGGAGCCGGCGCGTACATCTGCGGAGAGGAAACCGGCTTGCTCGAATCGCTCGAAGGCAAGCGCGCGTATCCGCGAAATCGTCCGCCGTTCCCGGCGATCCAGGGCGCGTTCGGATGCCCGACCGTCGTTAACAATATCGAGACGCTGTCGAACGTGCCGCACATCATCAATCGCGGCGCCGATTGGTACAAATCGATCGGCCCCGAAAAGAGTCCCGGGCCTAAACTTTTCTGCCTGTCCGGCCACATCAACAAGCCGGGCTTGTACGAACTGCCGATGGGTTTCCCGCTGAAAGATCTCATCTACGATGTGGGCGGCGGAATCCTTGGCGGCAAGGCGCTGAAGGGCGTCATCCCCGGCGGCTCATCGTTTCCCATCTTCACCGCGGACGAAGCCGTCAAGGTGAATATGGATTTTGACTCTGTGCGCGCGGCGGGCTCGCTGATGGGCACTGCCGGCGTGATGGTCATGAACGAAGACACTTGCATGGTCGACGCGCTCAAGACGATCGCGCATTTCTACCATCACGAATCATGCGGACAGTGCACGCCGTGCCGCGAAGGATGCGGCTGGATCGAAAAACTGCTCACCGACCTGGAAGCTGGGCGCGGCAAGATCGAAGATCTCAAGATCATGTACGACGCCGCCGCTAACATGGAAGGCAATACGATCTGCGTGCTGGCCGACAGTCTCTCGATGCCGGTGAAGAGCTTCGTTCCCAAGTATCGCGACGAGTTCGAAGCGCATGTGAAGCTCGGGCGCTGTCCTTTCAAAACTACTTCGGCCCAGCAAGCCGCCTGACAGGATTCGCTGAAAACGATGCCTAAGCTCACCATCGACGGCAAGGAAGTTGAAGCTGACGCGAGCATGAATCTCATTCGTGCGGCCGAGCTCGCCGACATCGAGATTCCTCATTATTGCTACCATCCCGGCCTGTCGATTCCCGGCAACTGCCGGATGTGCCTGGTCGAAATCGAAAAAGCGCCCAAGCTGCAAATCGCCTGCAACACCCGCGTCGCCGAGGGGATGGTCGTCCACACCACCAGCGACAAGGCCAAGGCCGCGCAAAAGGCGGTGCTCGAATTCCTGCTGATCAACCATCCAATCGATTGCCCGGTTTGCGATCAGGCGGGCGAGTGCAAGCTGCAAGACTACTACATGGACTACGATCAGCAGCCGTCGCGCTTTCCGCTGCCGGAGAAAAATCACAAGGGCAAGGCGATCGACATCGGCTCGGGCGTGATGCTCGATCAGGAGCGATGCATCCTGTGCGCGCGATGCACGCGCTTCTTCGACGAAATCACGAAGACCTAGGAGCTGGCGATTTTCGAGCGCGGCGACCACAACCGTCATCGACATCAATCCAGGCCAGCCGGTTAACAACAAGTACGCCGGCAACGTCGTCGACATCTGCCCGGTCGGCGCGCTCACTGAAAAAGAATTCCGCTTCCGCATGCGCGTGTGGTACCTGCATCGCACGACGTCGGTGTGCGGCGGATGCGAGCGCGGATGCGCGATCGACATCCATCACCATCGCGGACGCATCTACCGCTTCAAGCCGCGCTACAACCCCGGCATCAACGACTACTGGATGTGCGACGAGGGCCGCCACAGTTTTCCAGGGCTGCAGGCCGAGACGCGTCTCACGTCACCGCTGGTGCAGATGAAAGACCAGCTCGTGCCGGAGACCTGGGGCGAAGGCGTCAGGCGCGCAGCGTCGATCATCGCGGACTACAAACGCACCAACGGTCCCAACTCGATCGCGGCGGTAGTAGATGCGACCTCGACCAACGAGGAGGCGTTTCGCGCTCAAGCAGTTTATGAAGACTGCGATCGGATCGGATCGAATCGCGACGCTGAGCTGGTCGCCGCCGGGAGCCAGCGGCGATGACGACTTGCTGATCCGCGCCAACAAGAATCCCAACACGCGCGGCCTCACGGCACTCGGGCTCTCGGCCGACGGTCTCGACGGCCTCGCAGCGGCGGTCGCGTCGGGCGAGCTCAAGATGCTGATAGCATTCCGCGCCGACCTGGTCCGCGCGCTGGGCGAAGAGGAGTTCGTCAGGCGCTTCGGCGCGCTCGACTACATGCTGGTGCTATCGACGGACGCCAACGAGACCTGCCAGATGGCCAACCAGGTCTGGCCGATCGCGGCGTATCCCGAACTCGACGGCAGCTTCACGAACTTCCAGGGCCGCGTGCAGCGAATCAACGCCGCGTTCCCGCCGCCGGGAAACGCAATCGCAGGCATCGAGGCAATCGCGCGGCTGGGCCACGCGCTCGACGGCATCGATCGCCCGCATTCGGCGGACACCGTCTTCACCGCGATGGCTTCCGAAGAGCCCGCCTTCAAGGGCATGAGCCTCGCGAACCCTCGGCGAGCACGGCGTAGATCTGGCCGCAGGCTGAACTCACACCGTCCGATCTGTTCATCGCGCTATACGAAGGGCCGCTGCGGCCTCTGAATACCTCGCCCGTTACTTTTGCGGGAGAGGAGGCCGGCCGCATCGCGGCCGGTAGGTGAGGGCTTTGCGACTCATGCTCGATGCTTGCGCGCTCACTTTTTTGTGTCATTCAGAGCGCAAGCCGCTGTAGCGAAGAATCTCGACGGACGCTCCGGTGTCCGTCATCGGCCGTAGCAAGGCGCGCAGACGCGCGAGATCCTTCGCTACGCAGACTCCGCTCAGGATGACACGAAGAAAGAGCAGGCAAAGAAAAGAGACGATGGAAAAGAGCGGCAGTAACATTTGCGCGCGTGCAGCTTGAACCGCAGAACCCTCACCTACCGGCCGCGATGCGGCCGGCCGCCTCTCCCGTGAAATAACGGGCGAGGTAAGATTCGCTGCGCTCAGGACACAAAAAAATCATCAGCCGGCTGTGGCAGTTGAAGCGGAAGCCTGATTTGCCGCTGTGAATCCTGGCGATTCGGGTTTTGATCTTTGGCGTGATTGGCAAGTTGGGAAATGCTTTGACGAATGCCTGCAGTCCTGCGGCGGTCTTGTCGGCGTTGTCACAGCTGCAGATGCCTGAAATGAGTTCGGTCTCGAGGCTGTCGATTTCGCCTTGCGCTTCTGACGCGTAGTCGTCGGGGTACGCGGTGCGGAACGACATCCATCCGCCGTAGAGATCGGACATCAGTTTTCCATCGAAGCGCGTGCATCCGGATTCGCCGGTCTGCTGCTGTATGTAGGCGGGAAAAGGTCCGTTACCGTCGGGTTCGGTGCGCGAGTATATGTCGAAGAAGGCGCGGTCCGCCTTGGTGCCCTGCTTGTGCGCCAGTGCCTTGAAGTAGTCGACGCTCGGACGCACGACTATAAAGGCCTCCCGCACCACGATGAACCCCTGCATCTTGCGCTGGACTTCCTGGTATTGCGCTTCGCTGAGATCAGGCAGAACGGCTTGCACTTGCGGACTCACCTGCATGCCGGCTTCGAACACCGGCGCGATCTGACCTTTGCCGTGTGAGGTCCGCAACTTGTCCATCGCGGACGCGTAATCGGCCACTTCGGTCGGGATCTCAACTGCATTGGGGGCGGGAGACGGCGCCGACGCAGCTATGCATGAAATCGCGATTGCGGCGGCGAGCAGCGCGCGGAAGAGGGCAGTCAGTGAGTTGGTCGACGTGAGCAAGCGTCTTGGATCGCTAGCATCGCGATTGCAACGCCGCAAGCGCGCATCGTGCCGATCGACGAACTAATCCTGGGCCGGCTGGAAGACTATCTCGACGTGATCGAGGTAGCTCAGCAGCTGGCGCGCGAGCGTCGTCACCGCACCGTCGTCGCGGGTCGCGGCGGCGTGTTCGAGCGAGCGGCCTATCTCGGTCATCGTGTCGAATCCGTAGCTGCCCCCTTCGCCCTTGACGCGATGCGCGATGCGCCCGATCTCTGCGTAGTCGCGGCGCGTCACCGCCTCGAAAATCGTGTCGATGTCGGCGCGCTTGTGCATCATAAAACCCGGAATCAGATCGCTCAAATCCTCGTCGACTTCAACTATTACCCGATCCGGCATGTTTCCTCCTTGAGATTGGTAATCGCCGCCTCCTCGTCATCCAATGCGCTCGTTTCTATCGCGTTGCGGATGGCGTCGAGCAGCGTCGATTTTTTGACCGGCTTGGTTATGTGCGCGTCGCAACCGGCCTCTTGCGTGCGATGCGCCGCTTCTTCCAGCGCCGACGCCGTCAGCGCGACGATGGGGGTGCGGCGGCGGCCGTTCGCCACCTCCCAGACGCGAATTGTGCTGGTCGCTTCGTAGCCGTCAACGTTCGGCATCTGGATATCCATCAGCACCAGGTCGAAATTCCCGGCGACAAATTTGTCGATCGCCTCTTGTCCATCCTCGGCTTCCACTAAATGGTAGGGAGTCTTTTTCAGATACGCCCGAATCAATGCGCGGTTATCGTGCGAGTCGTCGGCCATCAGAATCTGTAAAGGGCGATCGAGTATCGGCGACGATGGCGATGGCGGCGCGATTGGTGGGCGGGGAAGACTATCGCCGCGCGGCGCGAGGTTCGCTCCAGCGCGTGCGCGTGCAACCGCGGCGAATAACTCGGCGCGCCGCACCGGCTTGACAATATAGTTGTCGAGTCCGAGTGCACGCAGGCGCGCAACCTCGCTGGTCAAATCGCTGGTGCCAAGCATCATCACCAGTGCCGGACGCTCTGACCCGCCGATCGCAAAACGTCGCGCGACGTCCACCTTTCCCAGCCCAGGCATCGCGCCGTCGAGTAAGACGACTGTAGGACCTGCCCGCCGCGCACCGTTAGGCCCCAGCGCCGCCGTCGCCTCAGACACCGACGACACGGCAGTTACATTCGCCCCCTGCGCTGCGAGCAGTTCCGAAATGATCGACCTGCAGTCTGCGTTGTCGTCCACCACGAGGATTCGCAGGTCGCCGAATGCCGGGTGCGGTGACGCCGAGGCCGGCCTGGTGTCGGCCGTTCCGAACTGTGCGGTGAATGAAAACGCGCTGCCGGTGCCTGGTTCGCTCGCCATCTCGACCGTGCCATGCATCAGCGCGACCAGTCGCGAGACGATAGCCAGTCCGAGCCCGCTGCCGCCGTATTTGCGCGAGGTCGAAGAGTCGGCCTGGCTGAATGCATGGAACAGCAGGTGGCGCTTGTCGGCTGCGATTCCAATTCCGGTGTCGGTCACTGTGAACTTCAAAGCGCCGTCGGTGCTCGAGTCCGGCGCGCGCTCGACCGACACCAATACCTGCCCCTTGTGGGTGAATTTAATTGCGTTGCCGATCAGGTTGATCAGGATCTGGCTGAGCCTCAATGGATCGCCGAGGACGAACTCGGGGAGCGCCGGAGCAAACCGCACCATCAGCTCGAGGCCTTTCTCATGCGCGCGAATCGCCAGCGTTTCGAGCACCTTCTCGGTCACGTCTTTGAGATCGAACTCGACCGCCTCGAGGCTGACCCGTCCGCTCTCGACCTTGGCGAGGTCGAGGATGCCGTTGATCAGAGCGAGCAGGGCGTGGCCGTTGCTGATAACGGTGCTCAGATATCTTCGCTGCTCGTCATCGAGCGCGGTCTCCATCAGTTGATCGGCCATCCCGAGAATTGAGTTCATCGGCGTGCGAATCTCGTGCGACATGCTCGACAGGAATTCCGACTTGGCCCGCGACGCCGCCAGCGCCGCCTCGCGCGCACCGACCAGTTCGCGCTGGGTCATCTTGACATCCGCGATACCCCGACAGATTGTGAGGCAGCAGGTCTGGCCATAGAGATCCAGGTTGATTGCCGAAAGGAGGACCGGTTGCTCCGAGCCGTCCTTCATGCGGAAAGCCACCTCGAGATTCCTGACCTCGTTGGTGCGGGTGAGCTGGTCGGCGAACCGAATCATTTCGTCGGGATGAATCCACATGTTGAGATCGGTGAAGTGATGGCCAATGGCCTCTTCCCGCGAGTACCCAGTGATCTTGACGAATTCCTGGTTGACGTCGATATAGGTTCCAGTGATACCGCCGAGCGTCATGCTGTCGAGGTTCGCGTCGAAGATTTTGCGGAAGGTCTCCTCGCTCTCGCTCAGCGCCTTGATGGTCTGTTCGAGCTTGCGCGAAGCTTCCTTTGCTGCCGTGAGATCGCGAATCATCGTGACCACACAGTCTTCGCCCTCGAGTTCAACGCGTACCGCCGCCAACAGGGCCGGCATCAGACGGCCGTCGGGGAGAACGAAATCAGCCTCCATGTTGCGCACGACACCGTCGGCCTTGATTCGAGCGCGAAGCTGCCGATGTTGTTCGTCGCTCGCCCAGATCTGACGTTGACCCTTGCGGGAATCGTCGAGATCCTGCTGTCCATAGCCGAAACGCTCGAATTGCTGGTTGAAATCGATATAGGCGCCGTCGGACAGCCGCGTAACGACGATGATGTCGAGCGTCGCATCGAAGATCTTGCGCAATGCTGCATGACTGGACCGCAGGCTGGTCTCGACGTGTTTAATCTCTGTGATGTCCCTGACCATCGAAATCACACACGGCTCGCCATTCACTTCCACGGTCGAGGCCGAGATGAGATTCGTCTCGAGGCCGCCGTCCCTGCGGCGCTGCGCGATCTCCATGTTCTTGACCCGGCCGGTTTTCCGAATGCTCTCGAGAAACCGGTTCATCTGCTCTTCATCTGGCCACATCGCAAGTGCGATCACGCTGTTCCCCATCACGTCGTCGCGCGTGTAGCCCGCGACCTGGTAGGTGTCGTTGACCATAATGAAACGTCCGTCGACCAGGCTGTTGATCGAGATGTTGTCCGGGGAAGCCTCGAACACCTTGCGCAGCATGGCCTCGCTTGCCTGTAGCCGAATGTGATCGCGTTCCCGCGCAGATGCGATCTCCGCGCGCAGGTCCATCTCCCGGACGAGCAAGCGATGGTTCCGGGCGAGAGCCGCCAGTTGCTCGGCCAGTTTCTGGCGATAGCGGGCGCCATGGATTGCGGTTATCTGCGACAACACCAGCGCGCCCACCACCGTCGTCCAGTCGTTAGCCACGCTCAAAGTCGTGTCCGCGGTGTGCATCGAGTAGCCTATCATCGCAATCGCTGCCGCCCACTTCGAGCGCCGCCTGCCAGCGCGGCCCCCACGGAAGCATCGCGCCTGCGCCGAAGGAAAACAGCACTATCGACGCGACCAGAGGGTCGCAGTCGCCGTCGATTACCGTCAATAAACGCCGTGCTCGCGATGATCGCCGTATAGACTAACAGCGAGATAACGCGCCAGTTCCGCATCGCACTCGGCGACAGCGCCGTCACTAATGCAATCAGGCCGAGCGTGACGCTGGCGACATGAAATGGGCTCGTTCTCGCGAAGTTGTGCGGATACACGATGCGGCCGAGCACCATGTATCCGATTTGAAGGGCGATGATCACCATTGCGCCCGTGCGCAGTATCGACGAGACCTCAGCCGAATTGTCAGCGTCGTCCATCACGCGCGTCATCGCTCCGTCTGAACTGCGCGATGCGCCGGCCGGCTCAATTGCGATAGGGTCAGTTAGCGCAGCCGTAACGCCGCGCGCTGACGCAGCCGTGCCGTTACCAGAATGACGGACGCCACTGCGGCCATTTCCGTTAGAGAACGGATCGATCTGAGGGTCCACACCTCATAGCAAATCCAATGCCCTCACAAAGCAGGACGACGACTTGCTATCGCGGTCTGACGTGGGCTTCTATGTTCGAACTTCTGCGGTGTCGCGAAGAGTGTCCCGAAATGAGTTGGCCCGTAGCGAAACGCTCAGCCACTCAGCGCAGTCTCGAAATCTTCGATCAGGTCGTCGCTCGATTCCAGCCCGATCGACAGTCGGATGAGGCCGTCGCCGATTCCGGCGCGTGCGCGCTCCGCCGCCGACATTCCAGAGTGCGAGGTGGTTGACGGTCGCGTGATCAATGTCTCGACGCCGCCAAGGCTTGGCGCGCTGATCGGTATCGTCACGCGGTCCATAAAGCGCCTCGCCGCTTCTAGGCCGCCTTCCATCTCGAAGCTCAAGACGCCGCCGAACCCGTCGAACAGCTCGCACGCACGCAGATGATTCGAATGGCTCTCGAGGCCCGGATAGTTCACCCGCACGACCGCGCGATGCTGCTCGAGCCATCGCGCAATCTTGAGCGCGCTCTCATTCTGATGACGCACGCGCACGGCGAGCGTCTTCATACCGCGATGCAGCAGGAAGCACGCATGCGGATCGAGGCTTCCGCCAAGATGGTTTTGCGTATGCTTGATGCTTTCGACCAGGTCCGCGCGCCCGATCACCGCGCCCGCGACGATATCGGTATGGCCGTTCAGATACTTGGTGCCGCTGTGCAGAGAAAGGTCGAAGCCGATTTCCGCAGGACGAAAATTAATCGGGCTGGCGAAGGTATTGTCGATGATCGAGATGAGCCCGTTCTCCGCCGCGAAATCCACCGCCGCCTGCAAGTCGCTTACTTGCAGCAGCGGATTCGACATCGACTCGACGTAGATTGCCTTGGTGTTGGGACGAATCGCCTCGCGCCAGGTGGCCGGCTCGTCGCCGTCGACGAAGTCCACCGACAGCCCATAGCGCGGGAACTCCTCGACGAACAGATCGTGCGTGCCGCCGTAAACGCAGTCCTGCGCGAGCAGATGCCCTCCGCCGGCGAGAACAGTGAAGAGAGCCGCCGAAATCGCCGCCATCCCGCTGCCTGCAACCAGCGCCGCCTCCGCGTTCTCGAGCGCCGCGAGCTTGGCGTGCAGCACCGCGTGATTGGGAGTGTTGTTCAGGCGGATGTAGCGCAGGTCGTGATAGCTGGTCTGCCCCGCGTACTCGTAGGTCGAGGATTGAAAAATCGGCATCGTGACCGCGCCGCCGATCAACGGCTCCGGCTCGCCGGCATGAATCAGCTTGGTGTCGAGTCCCTTGATAAGTCGCGCCATGGCACGACATTTATCACTCCGGCGCGTCAGGGAAAATAGGTGTCTCTACCAGTGGGGCGGGTCGCCGTGCCCGCCATTCTTACTTTGCCAGCTTGTATTTTTTCGCGAGCGCCGATCTGCAATCCTTCGCACTCCACTGGCCAACATCCTTTCGCTGAGACCAAGCAGACCTGGCGATGCTTCGAATATCCTGGGACTGACTTCGGGAGCATCGAGCATGGCCAGCAACGCAGGGATCACTCGTTGGTCCTGACGTTTCCCCAAGCCAACCGCGGCTTCCTCGCGCACATCTTCATTCGCGTCGTTCAAGCATCGAAGGAGCGCATCGCGAATCTCAGGTGCATCCGCGCCGCCCAGCACACCCAATCCGAAAACCGCCCAGTCGCGGACGTCTGCGTCGGCGTCTCGCGTGAGTTTCAAAAGTCCATCGACCGACCGAGGGTCGTCCGGAAAACAACACAATGAGAAGGCCACCGCGAAGCGGACATTGTCGTCGGGGTGATCTTGAAACCGAAAGATCAGCGGAATGGCTTTGTCATTGCCCAAGTGACCAAGGGCTGAGATGGCGGAGTTCAGGGCCAGGTGCTCCTGCTCCGTCTCCAGCATCTTCGTGATCAATCCATAGGTCTCGTCAGGGAACAGACGTTCTGATTCTGGTGCCAAAACATCTGACATAGAGGCGCACCGGAGCTGGCACAGCACCTCCGCGGCCCGTGCTCTCTTTCGAGGATCGTCAGATTCGCACCACGCCGCAGCACGATCGAAGATCTCCCGGCAGCCGTTTAGCCGCAATCTATGAACTGCGGCCCACGCATCTTCGTCTTCGTGATCGCCGACGAGCGTTCGAGCAAAAAGAGCATCTATCTCTGAAGGATTCATCGTCACACCGCGAGCGGCCATCGCGCCATGCCACGACATTTATCACCCGGCGCGCTCGGGAATACAGGTGTCTCTTAACGTGGGGCGGGCCGCCGTGCCCGCCGCCGACCGGCTCGAACCTTTCACTTCGGGCAGTTCAGCGTCGCCGGATTGAGGCTTCTGTTTTATGCAAATAGCTCGTGAACCCATCGCCTGGGGGCGTGATCGAGTTTTGCATCATGATCAAACTGATTTGCCCCCGGTGGTATTCACCGTGAACTGTCACATGCATCAGCATCTCTTCGCGTGACATGCGGCCCCGCGAGCCATCGGTAAACGTAAAGTCGATGCGCTCAGCCAACTGTGTTTCATCCACACCTGAAACATAGTCGATGTACCACTGGTCGCTGGTCTTGATCGCCGCGGACAGTTCTTCTAACGATGGCGCCTGACCCGGGTTGGGCGAGGTGTATCCGTGCTCAGCTCGCCGCAAGTTCGCAGCGAAGATCCGATCGACAGCGTGAGTGTGGTTGAGGACTCTGATGGCGATCTGCTTTGCAGGGGAGGCATCGTCAAATTGTCGCATTGCCGTGAGAATCTCTTCGTTGGCCTTTGCCTTGTAGCTGAATACCCGTTCCAGCGTGCTGACTTGGTCCATGTTCTTTCTCCTAATCCAGGCAATAATAATTCGATTAGACTGGTTGCGAAGGCTTCCTTGCGGTCACGGTTCGGGCGGGAGGAAACGTCCAGAAACTGCGGCCGGAAATTTCGACATCGGTCATATTCGACTTGCGCAACTCGTCGGCGTAGAGAGTCGGCGCCCTGAAGGTCGGAAATCGCCACCTGGCCGCCTTGCTTGAGGGTGCGCACGATTTCTCGGATGGCTTCGCGACGTCCTTCGCCGCTGGTGATGTTGTGGATGGCGAAGTGGGCGACGGTGGCGTCGAAACTGCGGTCGGCGAAGGGCATCTTGCGCATGTCTCCGTCATGAACGCTGACTCTCTGCGCGACTCCTTCCAGCTCAGCATTTCTTAGCATGGCTTCACGCGAGTTGTCGGACTGCTGCCATTGCGACCACAGATCGATGCCTACCGCGTGACCTCGCGGCAGCAGCTTTGCGGCGGCAATGAGCAGGAGCCCATGGCCACAACCGACATCAAGCACGGCTTCGTCTCCCCGGAGCTTCAGGCGCGCGAGGATGTGGTCGCGTGCATGGAGTTTACCGAAGCGACTGCTTCCGAACATGAGCAACGCCAGGATCAGAGAGCAAACGCCAAAAATCTGAAGCGTATAAGCCAGGCCGAGATGCTGGTTCAAAGTCCATCGCAAGATAAGGAAGCCGCCGATCGCCGCCGCAAGGCCAACGATGAACATCGCGCGAACGGCTGCACCAGCATCGAGACCATAGTCGGGCGCTTGTTTGCTCATGTCTCTGCTACCTGCTTGTGTGGACACGGTGGTGACTTGCGTTTTCATCATGGATAAAATACAAGCGATAGCTCACAATTGTAAACTCGCATTCCTGGTCTAATGTCTATGGCACAGAAACTCCAGACAAGTCCCAGAAAATCGGCCTCTCAAGAGCGATCGCGTTCAACCGTCGATGCACTTTTGGAAGCGACTACTCGCATTTTGATCAAAGAAGGCTATGACCGGGCGAGCACCAACCGGATTGCCGAGGTGGCCGGCGTCAGTATCGGTTCGTTGTACCAGTACTTCCCGAGCAAGGAAGCGCTGGTAGCGGCTGTTGTCGACCGTCATACACAAGAACTTTCAGAGGTGACACGGAGCGCCCTAATCAAGATGGCTGCGCGTCCAATCGAAGTTGCGGCACGCGAATTTGTTTCGGTTGCAATCGACGCTCACCGCGTCAATCCCAAGCTTCATGGCGTCCTTGCGGAACAGATTCCACGAGTTGGACGGCTCGAAAATATCGAGGCTAACGTCCGGGATGGTTATACACTAGTCCGGGGCTATCTCGAGGCACATCGCGATGAGATCGATGTCGCCGATCTCGACCTCGCGGCCTTCGTCGTCGTGACAGTAGTGGAAGCGCTGACACATGCCGCCGTCCTGCGTCGCCCAGACGTCCTTGCAGACAAGAAAGCACGACAGTTTGTAGACGACGTAACGCGCCTGGTCGTCCGATATCTGCGAGCATCGTGATCTGACGACGCGTCAGGGAAAATAGGTGTCGGCCGGCTTGCCGTCAGAGTCTGCAGTTGTCCCGACGGTTGGTATCTCGTCGTGGGCCGACGCTTTCGCGAATAGAGCCGCAGTCCCGTCTTGATAGATCAGTCGCCATCGTGGGTCCTTCCTGACCATATCGGCGCCCTTAGTATGAACGCCCATTAGTACGTAATCGTGGGGATACGCCTCGAGCAGTTTATCGGCACCCTCCATCCCATAGTAAAACTTCGCGTAGTCGCCCTCCTGCTGGTCGGTGTAGACCAGCTCGCCGCGCGGATCGATATAGACCTTGAACGCATCGCCCATATGCCACAGTACGTATGAGCCCCATTCGAATTGCGGAAGGATATTGCCGTGAAGTTTGTGCTGCTGCATGAACGCGAGCGCACCGGTCGGAACCGGCTTCCAGGTTTTGAGCCGATTCGAAAATGTTCCACCGACCAGAGCCACCGCAATCGCCAGGATTGCGATCATCGAGGCGGGCGGTTCGCCGTTGTCGGCGGGCGCTTCCGCCTTGACCTCGGCGCCGTGCTCTAACGCCAAGCTTGCGTGACGCGCCAGCGGAATCGCGACTGCGATTACCCCGATCGCTACGTTGCGTGCGGCATAGAAGGCGGCGCCGATAAAAATCGTTGCGACCGCAAGCAAGGCCGCGTCGCCGAGGTCGGGGGCTAGAGCAACCGCCGCGGCAAAAGCGGCGAAGATCAGCAGCTGCGGAATATACGCGAGCAACTCCGTCGGAGAAGTTCGCCACACCGATAGGATCATAGTCGGCAGCGGCACCCAGTCTGCTATCACCTTCCGGATCAGTGGGTCGCCGACGGAATGCGCCACTCCAAACCACAAGCCTAAGCCGAAAGGATTCACGATTGTGGCCGCCGCGCATCCGAGAGTCATCAATGCGAGCCGCCATGCCGACCTCATGCGGTCCACGTCGCCAAGCCAGCCCCGGACGAACATGACTGCAGCCGCGATACCCATCGCGCCCAGTCCAACAATGTAGCCTCCGTGAAAATTGGCCCACAGCGCGAACATCGGGATCAGCGGCCACAGGATTGCGCTCCCTCGATAGACTTCGATCGCGATCGCCATCATCACGACGCTTACCATCATGAAGGTGAAGAGCTGCGGCCGAAATTGCATCTGGGTGGAAATCGCGACGGCGCTCAGAATCAGGGTGAGCCGCTGCACTCGCGCCGCTGCGCCGGTGGCGGAAATTCCGATCGCCAGCGCGGCGATCAGAATAGTCGACACTGCAAGTTTCAGGAGCTTGAGGCCAAAGACCCCCAGATGGGCATAGAAAAAAGCCAGCGCCACCTGCGACAGCCACTCGTGATTGTGCCACGGCGCGCCGACCGCGCTGTAGGAATAGGTGTCGAAGCGCGGAATGTGGCCGGTGCGCAGAGTCGTCTGGCCTGTGAGCATGTGAATCCACAGGTCCGGCTCGGCGAAGTTGTCAGCCGTCGCGAGCGCTATAGAAAGGGCTACCGTCCATGGTGACGAGGAGAGTAGCGAGTAGCGTTGAGCCTTCAACGACGTGCGAGTGAATCATCGACAGCGCGCCTCCGCAATAGCTCCCGCTTTCGCCTGATCTATCGCGCCGGTAATCTAATCACGTGAAAGCTCTCGTAATCGGCGGCGGTATTATAGGCAGCTCGGTCGCATGGCGGCTCGCGTCCGACGGCGTCCAGGTCAGCGTGTTCGAGCGCGGCCGGCTCGGCCTCGAAGCCTCGTGGGCGGCGGCGGGGCTAATCGGCCCGCAGGCCGAGGCGCACGAGCCCGGTGCGTTTTTCGATCTTGCGCTGGCGGGCAAGCGCTCCTTTGACGCGATCGTCGATCGCCTCACTGCCGAGAGCGGCGTCGATCCCGAGTACGATCAAGACGGCGTGCTCTACGTCGCCTTCGACGACGCCGCCCGCGCGGAGTTGCAGTCACGCGCGCGATGGCAGCGGGCAGCAGGTGGCGATGTCGAGGAGTTGTCGCCGCGCGAGGCGTTCAAGCTCGCGCCCGTGCTCTCGGAAAAAATCATCTTCGCGCTGCATATGCCCAACAATCGGCGCGTCGAGAATCGCAAGCTCACCCTTGCCTATGTCAACGCCGCCACGAACGCCGGCGCCGAGTTCCGCGAAGGCGCACGCGTCAATTCGATCGCGATCGAGGGCGGGCGCGCGACCGGTCTGCGCCTGGCCGATGGATCGCTCGAGAGCGGTGACGTCGTTATCAACGCCGCCGGCGCATGGGCCGGCGATATCCGCGGCCTCGAAGACGATCGCCTTCACTTCTACCCGGTGCGCGGGCAAATCCTATGCTTCGATGCGCGTCCCGGCCTGGTTGGCCCATCGATTTTCTCAACCGCCGGAATCGTAGTGCCGCGACGCGATGGACGTATCCTCGCCGGCTCGATCTTTGAGGACGCCGGCTTCAACAAATCCGTCACGCTCGACGGAATGGAACGAATCCTCCGCGCAGTGCGCGCGATGGTCCCGTCGATCGCTTCGATTCCTTTTCGCGAAGCATGGGCGGGACTGCGCCCCGCCAGCGATGACTTGCTACCTGTGCTCGGGCCGTCGCCAACCGTCGCCAACGTCCTGTACGCCGCCGGCCACTTCCGCAGCGGCATCCTGCTCTCTGCGTTAACCGGTGAGGTGATCGCCGACCTCGTCAAGGGTCGTCAGCCGTCGATCGATCTCACACCGTTCTCACCGGCTCGCTTCCGCAACGGCACCGCGCGTCCGGTGAAAATCGCCGACATGATATGAGCCGCATCGTCGCACTCGGATTAATTCGCGACCTGTTCTTCCGCGCCAAGATCGACGCAGTCGCCGCCGCCGTCGATGCCGAGGTCGAGTATGCGTCGTCGCTCGACGCTGCCTCGGCGCGATGCGCCGCGACGCCTCCCTCGATCATCTTCACCGATCTCTCGGACACCGCTTTCCCCGCCCTCGAGACCCTGACGAAAATCCGCACCGCAGCGCCGAACGCACGCGTGATCGGCTTCGCGTCGCATATAGATCTGAAATCTCTCAAGGCGGCGCGCGACGCCGGCTACGAGATGACGCTCTCGCGCAGCGAATTCACCGCGCAACTACCGGTCCTACTGAAGGGATCGTCGCGCTGACCATAGGTCATTCTCGCTCACAACGAGAGTTCCAACGCGCATCAACGTGCAAATTTGCCGCACTCAAAGTCCATCTTTGCATTGGTATGCATACAACAGGAGACAAAAGAGAGAAAAAAGTAACGTGTGATAGACTTGAAATGATATAGCGACAGTGGTAACTCTCCCCTCGGTTCATCATGCCCTGCATTTCTGCGAGGTCGCAACGACCTCAATGAGCCGACGACAGATCCGTTCTCGATGAAGTGACTGCTCGGGGGAGCTCGCGGCGCCGGAAATTCCTGAAAGCGCGATCCGACAGTTAGACGTGAATGTGTGCCCGCGCGATGCGACGCGTGCGGACGCCGCGGAACAGCCTCGCCCTGCGATTTGAAATCGTACGGCCGGGCAAAGGAGTCAGTATTGTGAAGACTCAGACCGCTCTCGGAGCTGTTGGATTGATCCTCTGTGCGCTTGCACTCGCGACGCCTCCGAACGCGTACGCCGGCCCCGCAAATCGCCGCGCACAGACGCAATCGCTGCCGAGCTACCCAATCAACCTCGATGGTTTCGGCGCACCGTTGCCCGCTGTGGCGAACAGTCTCGCTGACCTGGCGACCTTCGCCAACGGCCAGCTCAACTTCAAGGAAATCGACGAAATACCTCAGCTGGGACCTCTCTTCAATGGCACCACCTGCACCGGATGCCATTCGCAGCCGGCGACTGGCGGCGGCGGTCTCTTTATCAACGAGATTCGCGTGCGCAACAACACAGATCCCGGGCCGGTTCACATTTTCGCGGTGGATAATATGCTCCGAAACGGCGCTCAGTCGCAGGGCGGAACCCCGATTTTCGCGATCGGGCGTGACGGCCGAGCCGCTCGGATGCCAGATCACTGTCCCCGGATGCCAACTCTCGGCGTGTCAGCAAGAGGAGGCGATGAAGACCACGTTCAGCACCGATTTGCCGACTTGCAATCCGACCAGTTCAAATTTCGCTAGCGGTGGCGATTGCGTTGCCGGACGCGCCGCTCTTGCCACGTTCGGCGACGGACTGGTCGAGGCGGTATCGGATCAAACGCTGATCCAGTTGGCGCAGAACGAGCCTCAGTCAGTGCGCGGCACGGTCAAGATGGTCACCGAGAATTTTCTGCATACCGCGCACGTCGGGCGTTTCGGATGGAAAGACGATCACGCGTTCCTGCGCGCGTTCTCGGGCGACGCGTATCTCAACGAAATGGGAATCACGAATCCCGACAACCCGACTGACACGAGCAGTTGCGCGACTGGCGTGACTCAGTATGGCATCACGCTCGAAGATACGGGCATCGAAGATCCGACCGGTCCCGACGGCCGCGCCGACATCGACCGCTTCACCGACTTCATGCGTGCGCTCGCGCCGCCTCCCACGATTCCGACAAACTCGTCTGCCCTCCGAGGCAGGCTCCTGTTCTCAAAGTTGGGATGCGCGGGATGCCATGCGCCGTCGCTCACTACCGACTCGAATCCCGCATCGTTTATCCCGGCTTCGACGGGCGGCACTCCGATGAGCTCGAGAGTCAACCAGGCGCTGTCGCAGCAGACCTTTCATCCGTACGGCGACTTCCTGCTGCACAGCATGGGTGCGCTCGGCGACGGAATCGCGTCGGGCGCGGCAGATCCGACCATGATGCGGACCGCGCCGCTGTGGGGATTGCGCGCCAAGTCTATTTTCCTGCACGACGGCCGCGCCGCCGATTTGCCCACCGCAATTTCACTGCACGACGGCCAAGGCAAAGCAGCGTCGCAAGCGTTCCAGGCGCTGTCGACCTCGCAGCAGCAGGACGTGGTGAATTTCCTCAGCACGCTGTAACGATGGCGTCACGTGAGCGCATCGCTCGGGTGCGCTCACGTTCTATCTTGAAGGATGGGTGTTGCTATGTGCGCCGCGCGACAAACCGCGCTTGCGCGATCTTGCCCGCGCGCGCCATCTCGCCGAGAAAGCGAAACCCGTCGACCAAAGATTCCAGCAACTCGGTACGAAATGCGAGGGTTCGCAACACATCATACGTCAGCTGCATCTCGATCATGTTGAGATACAACTCGAAGTGCGCAGCAAACCGGCCGGTATCTTCCGCGACGCGCACCTCGCAGCCGCTTGCCGACAGCAGTTTGGTGTAGCCCGGAATATCCTCGACGTTCCCGAACGTCATCATGCCCAAAAAGCGCTGCGCCTCCGCGTCGGTAAGTCCCGTTGGTCCTTCAACCCACTCGGTGAACGCAATCACGCCGCCGGGACGAACAATCCGCGCTGCCTCTGCAATCAGCTTCGGTTTGTCCGGGACGTAGCACCACGCATCCTCGCTCCAAACGAAATCCGCGCTGGCCGAGGGCAGGCTGTTTTGACACGCATCGGCTTGCACGAATCGGATTCGATCGTCCAGCCCTTCTTCGCGCGTCAGACGACGCCCGCGTTCGACCACGGCCTCGGTCGCATCGACGCCGACCATCGACGCGACGTTGCGCGACCGCACGAGGAAGCGCATCCCCGCGCCGTTGCAGCAGCAGAGATCAACGCCACTAGACCCCGCCACAATTCCCGCACGATCCGCCAGGTCGATTGACGCCTTCATTCCTCCAATGTGAAGCTGCTGTCCAAACACGAGCTGCATGAAGTCGCCCTGTGTACCGCTGTACACGGAGACGACCTCCGCCAATCCGACGCCGGTGATAGACTTCATGGCTTGCGCGCTCGCACGAATGCGCTCATGAACTTGCCGTCCGCCATCTGCACGATTCTTTCCACGCTTTTGTTGTCGCCAAGAAATCCCCTCGCGTCAGCCGCCGTGTAGATTCGCGTCGGTTCCACGTCGATCTGTTCGAATCCCGCCTCATCGAGCTTCGCGCGATATTCCGACTCCTCGAGCGCACCTGCGATACATCCGGCCCACAACTCGACGCTGCGGCGGACGTCGGCCGGCATCTCGCCGCGCACTACGACATCTGAAACTGCGAATCGCCCACCTGGTTTCAACACTCGGAACGCCTCGCGCAGAACGCGGTCCTTGTCGGCCGACAAGTTGATTACGCAGTTCGAGATAATCACATCGACGGAATTTTCGAGCATCGGAATATGCTCGATCTCGCCCTTGAGGAACTCGACATTCTGAACGTTCGCTTTACGCTGATTCTCGCGAGCAAGCGCGAGCATCTCATCGGTCATGTCGAGCCCGTACGCCTTGCCCTCCGGACCCACTCTGCGCGCGGAGAGGATCACGTCGATCCCGCCACCGCAGCCGAGGTCGAGCACGGTTTCTCCCGGCCTCAGCTCGGCGAGCGCTGTCGGATTTCCGCATCCAAGCGACGCTGCAACCGCCTCCGCCGGAAGTGAAGCCATTTCACCGTCGCCGTAGAGATTCGACGTGATCGGGTTGCCGGCAGGCGCCGCCACTCCGCAGCACGCGCCGCTCCGGTTCGCGACACGATTCGCTGCCTCCGCGTACTCCTTCCTGACCGTTTCCCTTATCGATTCATTGCTCATCGTAACCTCCAGTATCTCGACCCAGCTAGAATGTTGCGTTCCGCGCGGCTTCCTCAGGAACCCGCTGCGGCACAAGCCGTCGATGCCATCGATTCAGCGCACTGACAATCAGCGGCACGCCCACCGCGCCCGGCAATACCCAGTACGCGATGTGCGGAAGATCTCTCCACACCGGCAGGTTCTTACCGTTATCCACATAAAACGCCGTGAGCATCAGGATGTACGACAGGCCCATCCCGCTCACATGAAAGTCGACCCATCTCCGCCACAACTGTCGTCGCGCGATACGCCCCACCGACGCTGCGCTAAAGGAAAGCGCGCCGAGAATAAGCAGGTGATAGTCCTCGGCCCATCGCATCGCCGCGAGCACCGATGCGGTCGCGAACAGCGCTGTCAAGCTCCAGTAGTACAATGTCCCGGCGGTTGGATGCCCGCCATAGCGTTTCGCGCTCAGCATCGCAATGATCCCCAAGACCACGCACGCCAGGCCGAACAGGACATGCAGGCTTAACACGCCGATGAAGAGGGGCGAGTCCGACGGCAGATCAAATCCCGCGAACGTTTTCAAAACCGCGTCCCTCTCACTTCCCGTGATTGGCGGACAGCGAACGGGCCCTCACCACGCCCAGCGTCGTATGCAGATCGGCGCAACAGTCTTCGGTCATGAAACGGATCAACTTCGCAGTCTTCGCCCAGTCGATCGCGTAGTAGATAAACCGACCGGAGCGACGGGCTGTGAGCAGCCCGCATCTGGTCAAAGCGTCCAGGTGGTGGGACAGCGTCGAGCCCGGCATCCTGAACCGCCGCTTGATTTCCTCGACGCATTTCCCCTGCGGCCCGGCTCGCACCAGCAGCCGAAAAATCTCAAGGCGGTCCTTCTGCCCCAGGGCGCTGAACTGTTCGAAGTAATGATTCACTACGATGATTCTAGTATCATCGAAATATAAGAAGCGCAAGTCCAGCATCTCGCCGCTTCCGGACGCTGAGTTGCAGAGGTTCACTCCTGCCAGTCCGTTGTCAGCATCTTTTTTTGTAAGGTCGCCTCGCAGTGACTATAGTTTTATAAATGCCCTCGCCACTCGAAGACTTCCACCCCGCGGTCCGCGCCTGGTTCCAGCAGCGCTTCGATGCACCCTCGCGCGCGCAGGAGCTAGGATGGCCTGTCATCGGCGCCGCCAACGAAGCCCCCGGCTTCGATGTCCTGCTATGCGCGCCGACCGGCAGCGGCAAGACGCTCGCCGCTTTCATGTGGGCGATCAACGGCCTCGTGCTTGATGCGGCCAGCGATCAACTTCACGACGAAGTCTCGGTGCTGTATGTCTCGCCGCTGAAGGCTCTCGCCAACGACATTCGCCTGAACCTCGAAGAGCCGCTCCACGGCGTGAGCGACGTTGGCGCCGAATCGGGTCTGGATCTTTCGCGCATCCGCGCTGGCCTCCGTACGGGCGATACGTCCGCCAGTGAGCGCACTGCGATGCTTCGGCGGCCGCCCGCATATTCTCGTCACGACGCCCGAGTCGCTCTTTATCCTGCTGACCTCGCCGAAGTTTCGCGAGAAGCTTGCCGCTGTGCGCCACGTGATCGTCGATGAGCTCCATGCACTCGCGGGCAACAAGCGCGGTGCACATCTCGCGCTGACGCTCGAGCGCCTCGAACGCTTCGTGACGAGTCGAGGGAATACGCGGCCAAATCGAATCGGGCTGTCAGCCACGTTGAATCCAATCGAAAAGCTCGCTGGATTCCTGGCCGGTTACGACGTGTCGCGCGACGGTGCTCGTTCGCCGCGTCCAATCAAGATAGTTCGCGCCGACGATCGTGTACGCACGATGGATTTGCAGGTTATCGCGCCAGGCCCGGAACTCGGGCCGCTCGCGACGCATCCACATTGGGAAGCGATGTACGACGAGGTCGCCCGGCTCATCAGCGAGCATCGCACCACTCTCGTCTTCACGCTCAGCCGCCGGCATGCGGAGCGCGTCGCGATCAACCTGCAGAAGCGGCTCGGCACCGACGCGGTGATGGCGCATCATGGCAGCCTCGCGCGCGCCGAGCGTCTGCTCGCCGAGCAACGCCTCAAGCGCGGCGAGTTGAAGGCGATCGTCGCGACCGCGTCGCTCGAACTGGGTATCGACGTCGGCGCAGTCGACCTCGTATGCCAGCTTGATACGCCCAAATCTATTTCGGCCGCGATTCAGCGTATCGGCCGCTCGGGACATAGCCTCGGCGCGACACCCAAGGGACGCTTCTTCGCCCTGACCACCGACGATCTGCTCGAATGCGGCGCGGCGGTGCGCGCGATTCGTCACGGGCATCTCGACGAAGTGGAAATCCCGATGGGGTGCGTCGACATCGCAGCGCAGCAAATCGTCGCGATCGCCGCCGAAGAAGAAGAAATCTCCGAGGCTGATCTGCTGCGCGTAATTCGCAGCGCGTACAACTTCGGCGAGCTCGATGGCACTCAACTTCGACGTCTTCTTGAGCAGCTTGCCAATGAGTTACCTGAAAAAATTATGGGCGCGGCGCCGAAAATTTTCTTCGATCGCGTCAACGCTCGTGTCCGCCCGCGCCGCTCCGCACGATTGTCGGTAATCACCTCGGGCGGAACGATTCCCGAGGCCGGCAACTACGACGTCGTGATCGAATCTGAAGGCCGTAAAATCGGCGACGTCGAAGAAGACTTCGCGCAGGAATCCTCGCGCGGCGACGTGTTCTCGCTCGGCTCGATGCCCTGGCAAATCCAGCGCAGCTCGCGCGGACGCCTGATGGTCGAGCCTGCTCCCGGGATGGCGCCGACGCTGCCGTTCTGGCTGACCGAGGCAGGCGGCCGTTCGCCGGCGATGTCGGCCGAAATAAGCGACCTACGTCACGAAATTTGGAATCGCATCGAGCGCAACGAATCTCCCGAAGAGTGGCTGATGAGCGAATGCGCGATGTCCGAGCGCGCGGCGACGCAAGCCGCTGACTACGTGCGACGCGGTGTCGAGGCGCTCGGCGCGATTCCTGACGAGAAAACCGTCGTAATCGAGCGCTTCTTCGACGGCCTGGGCGGGACGCAAATCGTCATCCACACCCCGTTCGGAATCCGCCTTAATCGCGGACTCGGCCTGGCGATTCGCAAGCGCCTGTGCCAATCGTTCGACTTCGAAATCCAGGCCTCTGCCATCGACGACGGCGTGCTGCTGGCGCTGAATTCGCGCCACAGCTTTCCGCTCGACACGCTTTTCAGCATGTTGAAGGCGCGCAATGCGCGCGACGTGCTGGTGCAGGCATTGCTGGCGGCGCCGATGTTCGAAGTGCGTTTCCGCCATGTCGCGACGCGCGCGCTTTCAGTCATGCGCTCATCCCGCGGCAAGAAGGTGCCGGCCTGGATTCAGCGCCTGCGCTCGCAGGAGCTTCTGTCGTCGATTTTTCCCGGCCAGCAAGCATGCTTCGAGAACCGTCCGGGCGCGATCGAACTGCCAGACCATTTCGTGATCGAGGAAACGATTCGCGAATGTCTCGAGGAATCGACTGACCTGCCGCGCACGATACAACTGCTCGAAGGAATCGAGAGCGGCGCGATTCGTACCGTCACCGTCGATGCGATCGCCCCGTCTGTGTTTGCGCATCGCCTGTTGCTCGCGTGGGATTACTCGTTCCTCGACGACGGCGAGCGCGCAAATCGACGTTCGCGTACTGTCACGATGAATCGCGGGATGGCCGAGGACGTGTTCCGCAAAGAGGATCTGTCGGAGCTGCTTTCAGCGGACGCGGTCGAAAGCGTCGTTGCCGAAGTGACCGGCCGAGCCGCAGGGCGCAATTCGCGCTCGCGTGACGAGCTATACGAACTGATTCGTGCGCACGGAGCGCTGACATTGGCCGAAGTCGAAGAGCGCGTGGGCGAAGGCGCGCGTGCGATGATTGCGGAGTTGGACGCGGAGGCCCGCCTGACGCGCATCAGTGTCGGCGGAGATCGTCCTGAAAAAATTATTGTCAGCGAGGACAAGGCGCTCTTCGCGGTTGCATATGCCGATGCCTCGTCTGATGGCGACGCGGCTCGGGTCGAACTCGTGCGGCGAGCGCTCAAGACCAGCGGTCCGACGACCGCCGGTGAGATTTCTTGCCGATTGCATCTCAAGGAATCGGACGTCGTTCAGAATCTCGCGGCGCTGGAGGGGCAGGGCGCGATTTTCCGCGGACACTTCACCCGCTCCGACACTATTCAATGGTGCGATCGCTACAACCTGGAACGGATCCATCGGATGACGCTGGCGCGCGTACGGGCTGAAATCGAGCCGTGCGCTGATCACGAATACGCGGCTTTCCGCCTGCGATGGATGCATGTCGGCGGCACTGAGCTGCCTGCGGATCAGACCGGAGTTGCGGCGGTACTCGATCAACTTTCGGGAATCGCGGCGACGCCCGAGATTTGGGAGCACGCGATCCTGCCTGCGCGGATCGCCGGCTATCGGCCCGAGATGCTCGACCTGGTTTGCATGAGCGGGCAGATGAAGTGGGTAGCTTTTTCAGGGGAAGAGCGTCGATGGCGTACGTCCGGCGAACACGCCGTCGCGAGTTACGTTTGTCGCGCGCAAGGCGAGTCTCTTTGCGCCGGGCGACGACTCGGGTCCAGAGGATGCCAAGGAGCAAGCGGTGCTGCAGGCTCTGGGAGCCGCCGGCGCTCAGTACCTCGACGAGGTTGCGGAGCGCGCGAACATTTCCGAGCGCGACGCGTTGTCTGCGCTGTGGCGGATGGCGGCGGCGGGCCGCGTCAGCAATGACAACTTCGCGCCGCTGCGGATGTTCTCGGACGATCGCAGTGCCGAGCGAGCGCTCGAGTCGGTCGCGCGCCGCCCGTCGACCCGGCACGATGCTGCCGTTCGCGCGCGGCTGAAGTCGAGCCTCGCGGGACGCTGGTCGATGATTCGCGCTGCCGAAACCCCCGTAGTTGGTGCGGATGAAACGCGCGACCTCGCGCTCAAGTTGCTCGAGCGTCATGGAATCCTCGCGCGCGAGATGCTCGGTACCGAATCGACCCATCTTTCGTGGAGCGAAATCTCGTTCGCGCTGCGCCGGCTTGAATACAGTGGCGCAATTCGGCGTGGATGGTTCGTGCGATCGCTTTCCGGCGAGCAGTACGCGCTGCCCGAAGCCGTCGAGATGCTGCATGCCACGCGCAATCTCATCCCGGCGCGCGAGAAGCCGGTTGCGCTGAGCGCGATCGATCCCGCCAATCCGTACGGCGCCATGATTCCCGGATGTGGCATCGCGCGCGAGGCTGGCAACGTGATCGTTCTTCGCGCCGGGCGCGTGATCGCAGGATTGCAGGGACGTGCGATGATCACCGGCGGCGAGGGCGAGGTTGACGACGAGAGTTTCGGCGCGGCAGTCGCCGCTCTTATGACGTTGAAGCCGCGCATCATGATCGATTCAATCGACGGCGTGCCCGCGCTCGAATCGCCGCGAGTCGGAATCCTGGCCGCGATGCGATTCCATTCGGATGGACGCTCGCTGGTGTTTGACGGTTTGCATGGGCCGGCGCCGTCCAGGTCGAAGAAAGTGAATCTAAAGTGATGCTTGAAGACTAAGAACTTAACCCCTAACCCTTTCCCGAGCGGGAAGGGGGACCGGATTCAGAAATCAGATTCAAATTAGGCGGTTGATTGGGCGCGGTCGCGCGCTATTCTGAACGCATAACAAATTGAATCGGATTGGCTGGCGCGTCGGACTCGCGACACCTGCGTCCCATTCCACGTATCGCAACAGGAGGGCAGGGCTCTATCAATGGCGACTAACAGTTTCGGTGCTCGTTCGACGCTCACGGTTGATGGCAAGAGCTACACGATTTACAAGCTCGACGCGCTCGAGAAGCATGGGTTCTCGCTCGCGCGGATGCCGTATTCGATCAAGGTGATGATCGAGAATGTGCTGCGCCGCGAGGACGGCGTGATCGTGACGACCGGGCAGATCGAGGCGCTCGCCCGATGGAACGGCAAAGGTGGAGAGCGCGAAGTCTCGTTCATGCCGGCGCGCGTGCTCTTGCAGGATTTCACCGGAGTGCCGGTGGTCGCGGACCTGGCTGTCATGCGCGATGCGATCAAGAAGCTCGGCGGCAATCCCGACAAGGTAAGGCCGCTGCAGCCGGTAGATTTGGTGATCGATCATTCGGTGCAGGTCGATTCGTTCGGCACCGCCAACGCATTCGCGATCAACGCGCAACTGGAATTCGAGCGCAACCAGGAGCGCTATCTTTTCCTGCGATGGGGGCAGGGCGCGTTCGACAACTTCCGCGTCGTACCGCCCGACACTGGAATCGTTCACCAGGTGAATCTCGAATATCTCGCGCCGGTGGTCTTCTCGTCGGAAAGCGGTGAAGTGTATCCCGACACTGTTATCGGCACCGATTCGCATACGACCATGATCAACGGGCTCGGCGTCGTCGGATGGGGCGTCGGTGGAATCGAGGCCGAAGCTGCGATGCTCGGGCGCTCGATGCCGATGCTGATTCCCGAGGTGATCGGCTTTCGCCTCGCGGGCAGCCTGCGTCCCGGCGCGACTGCGACCGACCTGGTGCTGACTGTAACGCAGATGCTGCGCAAGAAGGGTGTCGTCGGCAAGTTCGTCGAGTACTTCGGCCCGGGGCTCGCATCGCTGCCGGTGGCGGATCGCGCGACGCTCGGCAACATGTCGCCCGAGTATGGCGCGACGATGGGATATTTTCCGGTCGACGAACAGACGCTCACTTATCTGCGGCTGACCGGGCGGCAGCGACAGCCAGATCAGATTGATCGAGGCGTACTGCAAGGCGCAGGGACTTTTCAATTCGCCCGATGCGCCTGAGCCGAAATTTTCCGACACTCTTGAACTCGACCTCGGCAGCGTCGTGCCGAGCATGGCGGGACCGCGACGTCCGCAGGATCGAGTCGCACTGACGGCAGCGAAGAGCGATTTTCGTCGTGAGCTCGGCAAGGAATTCGAGGAGCATCCGAGTGTCGACCGCGACGAGCTGGCGAAGTGGGTTGCCGAAGGTGGCAATGGCGCCGCTGCGGGCGAGGGAACGATTCTCGAATCCAAGCTCGGGCATATCGCGCACAAGGTCGAAGTGCATTCCGAGGCGGGAAAGTTTCCGCTGACGCATGGCTCGATCGTGATCGCGGCGATCACGAGCTGCACCAACACGTCGAATCCGTCGGTGATGCTCGCGGCCGGGATTCTCGCGAAAAAAGCGGTCGCGCGCGGGCTGACGGTCAAGCCGTTCGTGAAGACCAGCCTGGCGCCCGGATCGAAGGTCGTCACGCAGTACCTGAAGCGCGCCGGGCTGATCGAGTCACTGGAGAAACTGCGCTTCAACCTGGTCGGTTACGGATGCACGACGTGTATCGGCAACAGCGGGCCGGTTGACGAGGCGATCGCCGGCGCGATCAAGAATGGCAACCTGGTGGCTTGCGCGATCCTGAGCGGCAATCGCAATTTCGAGGGCCGCATCAATCCCGTCGTGCGATTCAACTACCTCGCGTCGCCGCCGCTGGTGGTCGCATACGCGATTGCGGGAACGATGGATATCGACGTCGAGCATCAGCCGCTCGGCACCGGCTCCGACGGTCGTCCGGTGTTTCTCCGCGACATCTGGCCGTCGCAGGACGAGGTCGCGGCTGCAGTTACCGGCTCGGTTCACGCCGAGATGTTCAAGAGCGAGTATGGGCAGGTGTTCGAAGGCGACGAGCGATGGAAGAGTCTGAAGGTCCCCGAGGGCAACCTGTTCCGATGGGCGCAAGATTCGCTGTACGTAAAAGCGCCGCCGTTCTTCGAAGGCGTGACCGCGAAGGTTGGAGAGTTCACCGACATCAACGGCGCGCGGGCGCTGGCCGTTCTCGGCGACAGCGTGACGACGGATCATATCTCGCCGGCGGGTTCGATCGCGCCCGACAGTCCAGCAGGCAAGTACCTGATCGAGCACGGCGTGCAGCCCAAGGATTTCAACTCGTACGGCGCGCGACGCGGGAATCATGAAGTGATGATGCGCGGGACGTTCGCGAATATCCGGCTCAAGAACCTGATGGTGCCGGGAGTCGAGGGCGGCTTCACCGCGCATCAGCCGGACGGCGAGAAGATGACGATTTTCGACGCGTCGGAGCGCTACCGCAAGGAAGGCGTTCCGCTGATCGTGATCGCGGGCAAAGAATACGGCACCGGCTCGTCGCGCGATTGGGCCGCCAAAGGTGTGCAGTTGCTCGGCGTGCGCGCGGTGATTGCCGAGAATTTCGAGCGAATCCATCGCAGCAACCTGATTGGGATGGGCGTGCTCGCGCTCGAGTTCAAGCCGGGCGAGAATCGGCAGACACTCGGACTCACCGGTAAGGAATTGTTTTCGATCACCGGATTGAAGGCGGGCATCAAGCCGCGACAGACGTTAAAGGTGCGCGCTGAATTCGGCGGCAAGACGACGGAGTTCGAGGTGACGATGCGCGCGGATACGCCCGAGGAAGTCGAGTACGTCCGGCACGGCGGGATCCTGCCGTTCGTGCTGCGCGAACTGATTCGCGCGTGACGAAGCATATCGGCATCGTGGCTGTCAGCGCCGAAGGCGCTGCGCTCTGCTACCGCACGATCTGTCTCGAAGGATCGGAATTTCTCGGGCCGCACGAGCATCCGGAGATCACACTGCACGGGTTCTCGCTCGGAGCTATCAGCGCCTCATCGACGAAGACCGTTGGGATGCGGTCGGTGAGATGATGCTCGAGTCGGCGGCGAAGCTGGTCCAGTCAGGAGCGCAACTGTTGATCTGTCCCGACAACACGGTTCACCAGGGGCTCGATCTTGTCCGCGAGCGTTCACCGGCGCCGTGGATCCATATCGCCGAGGAAGTTGCCGACGAGGCTCGGCGGCGCGGCTTCAAGCGGGTCGGCATTCTCGGAACGCGCTACCTGATGGAGGGTCCTGTGTATCCGTCGAAGCTGGCGCCGGCAGGAATCGAGTACCGCATTCCGAACGTCGAGCAACGCGAGCGCATCAATCAGATCATTTACGACGAATTGGTGAATGCGCGCATCCTTCCGGAGTCTCGCGCATACTTCCAGAATGCAATCCGCGATCTCGCCGCAGATGGCTGCGATGCGATCGCTCTGTCGTGCACCGAGATTCCGCTGCTGATCGACTCCGCCGACTCTCCGCTGCCCGTTTTGGACTCGACGCGTATTCTCGCCCGCGCGGCCCTCCGCAAAGCACTCTGACGTGACCTCTACCCTGGCCCCTTCCTTCTGAGATCTTTGTGTAACCTGGTTTGGACTTCTTCCCCTCTCCCGACGGGAGAGGATTTAAGGTGAGGGACCTTACTCAGCGAACGATTTTTTTCGGTCGCCATTCAAGATTTTGGCCCGGCCCGGCGTGATGCAAAACTCCTTGCCAGGACCGATTTGCGTTACCTCCGCGCGCATTCCGAGCAGCAGCAGAATTCTGAATCGCGCGCGAAAAATGCGCGCTGAACAAGGACCCTTGTATCTCTAGGGCTGATGCACAAGATGGTTGTTGGCGCGGTAGATCGCAGGTCCCAGGGCAGCGAGATGCCGAAGGTGAGCAGGAATCGCCGCGCCGCAACCAACCCCGGTCGCGAGTCCGAACAGTCGCAGGAACCCGCCGGCTTAGGCGAGGTCGGATTGCGCAAGGTGGGACCCGATCGGGCAAACCGGAGCGGACCATGGAGCATCAGCAGGGAGTATGGGTAGGAGTGGATGTCTCGAAGAGTGAGTTGGTGGTGGCGGTGCGGCCCGGTGGCGAGTTCTTCACGCTGACCAATGACGAGCGTGGGGTGGCGCAGCTGAGCAAACGGCTGAGCGCTTTGGGCTGCACGCGGATCGTGATGGAGCCGACTGGCGGTTACGAGGCGGCGGTGGCAGCGGCGCTGTGGGCGCAAGGCTTGCCAGTATTTGTGGTCAATGCGCGCTGGATTAGAGAGTTCGCGCGCGGGCTGGGGCAGCTGGCCAAGACCGATGCGCTCGACGCGCGCATCCTCGCGCTGTACGCGGAGCGGGCGGAGTTGGAGCCGCGCGAACTGCCCGATGAGCAGACGCTCGAACTCAAGGCGCTGCTGCTGCGGCGCGCGGAGCTGGTCGAGATGCTGGTGATGGAGAAGAACCGGCTCGAGCATGCGCCCCAGCGCTTGCGCCGCGAGCTCAACGGCCACATCGACTATCTCACCAAGCGGCTCAAGCGCCTGGACCACGACCTCGACCAGATGGTGAAGAGTTCGCCCTTGTGGCGCGAGAAGAGCGCGCTCTTGAGTAGCATGCCGGGCGTGGGGCCGGTGCTGCGCGCGTCGTTGTTGGGGCAATTGCCGGAGTTGGGGCGGCTCAATCGGGGCGAGGTTGCCAGCCTGGTTGGGGTGGCGCCGTTCCCCCACGATAGCGGCCAGCTGCGTGGGGTGCGGGCCATCGCCGGCGGCCGGGCCGCGCTGCGGCGCACGTTGTACATGGGCGCGTTGAGCGCGATCGTTCATAACCCTCCGCTGCGGCGCTACTACTTTCATCTGCGCGATAAAGGCAAACCCGGCAAGGTCGCGCTGGTCGCGGTCATGCGCAAGCTGCTGTGCATTCTAAACGTCATGCTCAAAACCAAAACTCCTTGGAGTCCTCCATGCCCCGCCGCCTAGCTAGGCGGGTTGCCCACAAGTCCACAGGCGGGGTCCTTCCTTGGACCCCAGAGCCTGTGGACCCTGTGGGCAACCCGCTTCACTGCTTGACTCCCAACACAGTCGCTCACCTTAGCTCCTCTCCCCGCGGGAGAGGGGAAGATCGCGGCGCCGAGTTGTGCGGAGGTCCTCTGCGGGAGAGGGGAAGAACGGATGACGCGCCCTATTGCATGTGAGCGGCAGCGGCGCCTGAAATCGTCGAGATGCTCGGGGCGCTCGCCGGCGCCGGGACGTGATGCATCAGTGCGGGGTCGTCGCTCGCAACGCATTTGAAGTACGGCTGCACCTTTTTCAATTGCGCCTTGCAGGCCTCTTCCGACTTGAGCGTTTTAAATTTAAGCCATTGAGAAATCGGTGCGGTAGTATTCATCTTGTAATCGCCTGACGCGCTCTTCACCGGCGGAAACACCGGCGGCGGCATCAACAGGAACCACGAGATCAACACCAACGACGTCGCAAAGCACTTTCGCATGCCCAATCAGTTACAGATTTTTTTGGACGAATGCGATAGGCGCGCCAGCACGACTCACGCCGGTTGCGGCGCGGGCGCGTCGAGACGGACGGACGCGCCGCTCTTGCGCGTCGCGTAGCGACTCAGCAAGCGTACGACGGCGGGCGTGACTTCGTCGATCGCCTCGCGCCGAAAGCCCACGAACTCGGGGCCGCGCGCGCGCATCATCCCCATCATCGAGAGCCGCAGCAGGGCCGCGACCGCCTGGCAGTAGCGGAAACGCTCGAAATCCATCGGCGCCATCGCATGGTAGAGCGGCATGTACAGCGCCGCGAAGCTCGCACGAAGCCCATTGCCGACGAGGTTATCGCGCATCCATCGCGGGTTCTCGAGCGCCGACGATGACAGGATGACGGCCGTCATCGCGGCGTCGAGGTGGCGGTCGCCGACGTCGGTATTCACCCAGTCGATCACGCCGGTCACGCGCGCACCCTGCACCATCACGTTGAGCGGATGGTAGTCCATGTGCACCAGGGAATCCGGGCTGCGGCGGAATTTCGGCGCACGCTCGGTGACGAGATTGAGCGCCTCGCGAAGGCCGGGCAGCGGACCATTCTCGACCCGATTGGCGATGATCGCGAGCACTCGATCGAGCAGCGGCGAGTCAGCGCTGGCGTTACCGATTGGCGCATATGCGTGCGGAATATCGCGCAGGTCCGCGCTGGCCGGATCGAGCTTGTGGAGCCGCGACTGTGTGCGAACGAATGAAAAAAACGCCATCGAGAAAGTCTTGAAGGCGCTCGGAAAGCTGCGGACCGCGAACAGCTGGCCGCCAGCCAGCTTTTGCATGATAAGGAACGGTGCGCCGAGCGCGCCGTGGTCGGCCTCGAACGCATACGGGCGCGGGACCGGATAGCCGGTAGCGAACAGGCAATCGATAGTGGTGTGCTCGCGCGGCCCTTTGGCGTCGGCGGCGGAGCCCTGGTAGAAGCGCAACACCATCGGCACGCCAACCGGGATTGCCGCGAAGCGTTGCGACGCGGCTTCGAGTGTGAATTCGAAGACCGTGGTTTCCCATCCGCTGGCAAGCACGCTCAGGCGCGCGATCGGCGCGCCGAGGTAAGCGGATAGACGCTGTGCAATATCGCGAGGGTCGAGCATCTAGACAAACGCGGCCGGAGATTCCACGCGAACCGCAGCGTAGTACACGCAGAAATCCTGCGCAATTGACCTGACACGCGTGTCAGGTATTGTGCGCCCTAGTGCGGGTGCAGGCCGGGTTGGAAACGCTGCTCTGTTCCCGTATTCGGGGGCGGCTCTGACGACGGCATAGCCTCCGGCGCCATCAGGGTCTCGTTGGGGAGCGTCTGGCCGTCTTTCTGGTAGTGCTGCTGCACCATCGAGGAGAGCAGCGGTCCGCTGCGATCGCTCAGGTCGATTGACACTTCGACCGACAGTCCCAGGCGCAGTGGCTTGTCCTCGGGACGCGGTCCGTCGATTACAATCTTGACCGGCACGCGCTGCACGACTTTGACCCAGTTGCCGGTGGCGTTCTCGGGCGGCAGCAGCGAAAACGCCGCTCCGGTGCCCATGCTGATCGAATCGACGTGCCCCTTATACGTGTAGCCGGGATAAATGTCGGCGACGATCTCCGCCTTCTGCCCGACGCGCACGTCGGTGAGCTGGGTCTCCTTGAAATTCGCCGTGACGTAAAGCTTGCCCAGCGGAACTACCGCCAGCAGCGGCTCGCCGATCTGCACCCGATTGCCGGCGTGGGCGGTCTTGTGAGTGACGACGCCGGCGAACGGTGCCGTGAGCTTCGTGTAACTGAGATCGAGCTTGGCGGCGTCCAGAGCGGCTTCGGCCTGCTTGACGATTGGACGGTCGTAGCGCGTCTGGTCGTCGGTTTGGGTGCCGAGCGCGGCCTGCGCTTGCGTCAGCTGATGCTCCGCGAGCGCTTCATCGGCCTGCGCGATGCGCATGCCGGTGTTGGCCTGATCGTATTGCTGAGCGGAAACGACTCCTTGCTCCTTCAAGGATTTGGCGCGCTCGTAATCGATCTTCGCCTGCTTGAGCTGCGACTGCACCAGCGACACGCCTGATCGCGCCGCCTGCACTCCTGCATAAAGCTCGTCGACGGATTGCCTGGCGCGATCGAGCTGAGCCTCCGCCTGCGCGACCTTGACCTCGAAGTCGCGCGGATCGAGCGTCAACAGCAACTGGCCTTCCTTCACCGTCCAGTTGTCCTCGACATAAACGTTGGTGACTGTTCCTGCCACGCGCGACGACACCAGCGCGACGGTGCCGTCAACGTAGGCGTCGTCAGTGCTGACGTGGCTCTCGATGTAGCGATAGTAGTGATAGGCGGGAACAGCAGCGACGGCGATCGCAATAATTACGACAACCAAAACTACCCGGCGCACGAGCTGCGAGTTCATAGGATGATTTCAGAGGCGGGGAGATTCAGATGTGTTTCTCGAATCGCTTACTTGCTACAGAGGCTAAGTATGACGAATGGGGGAGACTGTCAAACGTATCGGGTGGAATAAGGGTCGCGGAGCAAATTCCGCAGGTAACGCAGTGCTGACTCGATGCTGCGCGCCGGTCATGGCTGGCGAATCGTCAAGTTGGGACCTCCGCTCGTGGTCGGCACCACCACTTGTCCGCCGAGTGTCATGTTAGCGGTGAAGGTGGTGTGGTTGTTTGGTCCGAAGAACGTGGCGTCCACCTTACCCTTTGGCGCATCGAAGACTATCAGCGTCGGCGCGCGCGCCTGAACTATGAATCCGGTGTCGATGTCCTCGACCAGCGCCTGGTATTTCAGGTTGAGCGGACCGAGCAGGGATATTCGGAGATCAGGGTCCGCAGCCCCCGGAGCGGCGTTCAGCGTACCGATCTGCACTTGTACAGTCCCAAACGGGGCGTTCGTAGATTGAAGATCCTTGACGTGATTGCCGGTTATTATCTCGGCGCTCAGCAGGCTGTTGTCTGCCGTCGTCTTGCTAACGACGAGTTGCGCATTCGCCGAGGGAGGGTTGCAGATCGTCGATGCTGAGCGGGACGTTTCCCTGAAACGTCCAGAACGAGCGGTCGTCCGATATGGTCGCAGTGAACGGCGTCCCGGGCGTGTCGCCAAGGATTTGGAACGACGGTAGCTTCGGGCCATTCGGCGTACTGCCGACGCTGCCGGAAAATCCAGTCTGGTTGTTGCACGCTGCGATCGAAATGGCGAGCATCGCGCCGAGCGCGCTCATCGACAAAGTTCGCGCGATGTACCGCATCTTCCCCTTTTTGACCCCCATCATAGTTGCGGACCCGGTGCATTGTTGCAGATGCCAGGGCAGGTGCCGTCGGGATGCGAGCAGTTGGTCGGGCATTTGAGCGGCGGCGTCGGCGTCGGGCTCGGGCCACCTGCATTTGGGGGCAGCGGAATAGTCACACTGGCCGGAGTGTCCACGGCAGTGGGGGTAGGCGCCGCTGACGGTGTCACGGACGACACTGGAGTCGGGAGCTGGAACTTCTGCAGTTCATAAGTATCCGCGGGCGCGCAAAACGCGTAATTGCTGCTCGCGTTAGGATTCGGCGGCTGATTCTCGACGATGGAATTCGTTATTTGTACTTCGTTGTCCATAGGAGGGCCATCCGGATCTAGCTTCTCCAGCACGACCGACTCGCCCAGGTTCGGGTTGGCGACGGACCCGGTGACACTGCCATGACCCACGCATGTAATCACCTGGGTTGGGTCAATCGGCGTGGGAGCCGTCATCGTCGCGCACGCGGCCGGAGCGGGTACATGGCTGATCGCCACGATATTATGCCCTTGATAGGGGTCGACGACGCCTTGGTAAAGATCGATCGTCGAAGCAAACAGGTCGAAGGCGCCGATCGGAACCGATGGCGGAACTCTCAGTGTAAAATTGACGGCTGGAATGTTCGGGTTGCTACCGACTGTGATCGGCATCGGCAGCGCGCTTTCGATATTGTTGGTGCCGTGATCCTCGGCAAACACCTGGACCAGCGCGGTCTGCCCGGGATTCGGCGGAACTATCGGAATCGATCCCGTAATGAATCCGGTCATCATCGCGAGCTTGCAGTTCGTGAATGTAACGCCACCGTCGGTACTGCAGGTGCCGCCGCCCTTCTTGTTGGTTCCATTGCCCGGCTGGACCTGGACGAACAGAGGGTCGTAGCCCGGAGCCGTGACTTCCATCACATAGGGGTTGGCACCTTTCGGCAGTATCGGAACGTTCTCGAACGCCGCCGGAGTCGTGACCGTGCCCGGCAGCGGGAAGAAGCCCGTGTTGTCGGTATTCGCGGTCGCGACACTGATGCATTGATTCGGGGAAGTAATGCAAAAGTTTGGCGGAGGCGGCGGATTCATTTTGGCGATGGGATCTGGAGGAATCAGCAACTGCAGCGTCGCTCCGACAATGTTCTTGTTCGGAGTGCAAGCATCGCGGACCGTACCGGTAACATTGCCCAGCGCCCGGTTGCCTGTGATGGTGAACGAGGGAGCCGGGTTGATAGTTCCGCCCGGAAATAGTGGAGGCAATCGGATGGCAGCATAGTCAGCCGCTCCTCCCGATATCGCGAGGTCATACAATGTCCCAAATGGCGTGGCTGGCGAAGGGGGCCCTGCTGCGGGCAGCGCCAGGGTAAAGCATCCCCCAGGAGACGGTGGGCAGGTCATTCCGGATACGCTGCCGGTCTTGATCAGCCCAGTCGCGATAACGGTATTAGTCCCGATTGCTTCGGCGGCGACTTGCAATTTGCGGACTTTTCCCCCCGGGGTGAGCCCGAGCCTGTGTTCACGGTCACTTGTCCGGTGATAGCACCTGTCACGGAAGTTGTTGTAATCGGCATCAGCGAGAGGGTCACCGTGTACGCGCCGCCCGGTGCGGACGGTATCTTGTTGACCATCACCGACACTTGCATGATCAACGTCGTGAGCTTTTTAGTCGACGTGCTGATGACCGGGCTGTTGTCGAGATTCGTGAAGGTAATACCGTTCGGGTTGTTCACCTGAATCGGGTAATTGATGCATCCATCGCCGGTGGGCGACGCAGGACAGTTGGGAATCAAAGTGCCCGGATTGGTTGAATCGAGCACCAGCTGGACGATTTTGTAGTTATCGGTCCGCACGGTGGAGGTGTTGAAGAGCTGCGGAATGTTTTGCGAAGAGTTGAGATCGATTTGCAGTTCTGCGTTTGAGCTGCTGCCGCCAATCCCCGTAGGCGCCGGAATTTTTTGCCAGCCGCCGCCGTTCGGCGCTGCATTCGCCTTGGGATTAATGCGGATCGAAACAACGTTGAGTAGAACATTTTGAAACTGCAGCGGTATTTGAGTATTTGCGGAAACTGGCCTGGTACCGACAAATCCAATCTGGACCCGCGCGTTGTTTGCGGCCCCGGCCGGAACGGCTCCGGCGACCAGCAGAAAAACCATGATGATGAAGGGCAGGGTCAGGCGGCGGGCAGTCCAATCCACAAAAAAATCTTTCACTCGGAATCCATCAAAGAAGAATTTGGTCAGCGTTTGGGATAACCTAACGAGTGAGCGAAGGCAAGAATACAATCGCACGCGCGAGCGTCAAATAAATCACGGAGTCTTGACTGATTGCCTTTCCGATCCGGAGAATTACTACTGCCATCGATGAAATCGTCGAATCGAAACGCCCGTCGCTGCCTGTTCATATTAGTTCTTCTGTTCTGCTTTGGCGCTCGCGTGACCGCCGCCGATGCGAGCCTGAAAATCACCACCGGTAATCCGGGCCTCGAACATTTCGACGCCGACGGCGGTGTGCAGCTCGATTTCGGTCTGACCGATCAGAACGGAAATCCGGTCGGCAACCTTCGTCCCGACAACGTCAAGGTTTTCGAGGACGGCAAGGAAGCCAAGATTCTGGATTTCCGCGGCGTCGGCCAGGGCCGTCCGGTTGACATCGTGTTCGTGCTCGACGTCACGGAGTCGATGCAGCCCTATATCGACGCCGTCAAGCAGAACGTGATCTCGTTCGCGCAGGACCTGCAATCCAACAGCCGCGATTACCGCCTCGGACTGGTGACGTTCGAGGACTACGTCGTTTCGGCGTACCCTGACTGCAACTGCGCCTATCGCAACTCGTTTACCTCGGACGTCAAGCAGTTCACCGACTGGGTCGGCACCCTGCATGCCGGCGGCGGCGGCGACATCCCCGAGGATCAGCTCGACGCGCTTGCCTACGCCGCCAAGTTTCCGTTCCGGCCCGAGGCTGAAGGCATCATCATAATCGTCACCGACGCTCCACCTCACCATGACGGCGACGGCTCAGCCGACTCGGCTCACGATCAGGCGTTCTGGGATCATCACACTCGCGGGCAACAGGTGACGGACCTGACGGGCACCAAGGTCGCCGAGCAACTCAAGAAGAACGGACTCACCTTGTATGCGGTGGTTCCGCCGCCCTTCATCGCGCCTGAATACCAGGAAATCGTCGACGCGACCCACGGCCGTTCGTACAACATCATCACCGAGGAAGGCCGCTTCCCGTCGCTGGTACGCGAGATTGGTCATTCGATTGCGACCGAGTATTCGCTCACCTATCGCACGCCGCGGCCGATCGAAGACGGCACCAATCGCAGCGTCCAGCTGAAGATCGACTACAACGGCACCGGCGGCGAGGCCGACACTTCGTACCAGGTGCGCGGCCTGGGCGGCGCGGCGATTAACGTGCCCGAGGATGAAGGCGCGGCCGGCGGAAACGCGACCGGTACCGGGCTGAAACAAATCTCGTTTAATTGGTGGAACGGCGCCGTACCGTTGATCGCAATCCTCGGATTGTTCGGACTCTCGCGCATGAGGTTCGGGATGCCGGCCGACGAGCTGAAAGCTATCGTCGAGGCGCAGGGCGCACCCTCGCTCCGGATGCCGGGGATGGTTGCGCCAGATGCGCCAGCGGCGCGTACGGCGCCGCGCGCGCCCGCGCGGCCAGCGCCGTCGCAATCACCGGCTACCGCACCGCGCGGGGCAGGGAATACGCGAGGCGCGCGGCTGGTGGCGGTGGATCATATCGATCCAGTGCCGGCCGAATACTCACTGATGAAAGATGAGATCTCGATCGGCCGTGGCGAGGACAACGACGTCGTCATTCCGCACGCCAGCGTCTCGCGACAGCACGCGCGCCTGATGCGCCGTGACGGCGGCTTCGAGCTGATGGATCTGAACTCGACTAACGGCAGCTACGTCGACGATCGCCAGATCCGCGGCTCCGCCTTCCTGAGCGCCGGCAGCCAGGTCCGCCTGGGCGACATCCGCTTCGTCCTGCAGCTGTAAACACAGGATTTTCTCGCAGAAGCAACTTCCCCATTGAGGTTGCGGCTCCTTCTTCCCCTCTCCCAGCATGGGAGAGGATCGAAGGTGAGGGTCCTTATCCAGCGAGCGATTTTCCCCGCTCGCGATTCAAGATTCTGTTCTGGGATGGCGTTACGCAAAAGTCCCAAAGAAAGGTTCGCCATCTTTAGCCAGAGACTCGATCAATCCGCGAATCGCATCGCGGGCCATGGCCCGGGCCTCCCGCAGCGTATCTCCCTCCGAGGACCGGAATCGTGGCGACATAGCCACCTTCCGGCGCGCGCTCAAAGAGCACCGTGTAGCGATAGGCGGTGGTGTGCAGGAGTTCCTTGTGGGGCTTGCTCATCCGCTTAAGTGTACAAACAAATTGTCCACCGTCAAATCGCGACCCATCCTTCGCTCAGTGCCCCTCTCGCTCCAGCGCCTGCGGCGCGAAGAAGGAGTTGTCCACCGTTCCCATGTCGATATACCAGCATTCGCGATCGGGCGCGGTCGGCCCGGGCATATAGACGACCGAGCTGTAGCCGGTGTCGAGATCTTCGTCCACCAGGCCCAACTGGAATATCCGCTTGTACGGATAGATGGCGATTTTCGCGTCCGGCACCGGCCGGTCGCGATACGTGTTGAAAGTCGCGATTGTCTTCCACAGCTTGCCCTCGCCGATCGTACTGATCCGACGCCGTGATGAACCATCCTTCTGAATCGATGTAGAAAATTCGCTTCTGGATCGTCAGATCGCGGCCCGGTTTCGCAATCGCCTCGATCACGTACAGATGGCGCATCTCCCAGTCTTCGGGGCAAATTGTTTTGCCGCCATCGTATGGGCATTGTACCTCCGGCGAATGCTCGGCATGCACCGACGCGAGCATCTCCTTCTCGCCCAGGTACCGGTAGTTGAAATCTTCTATCTTGGCTGCGAACCCGAAATATGAATCCGGATCGAGCGTGTTCGCATAAGCGCTGCCTCCGCTGCTCCCCATACCGCCGGCTCCGGCGCCGAAGCCGCCTCCACCGCCGCCTGCGCCCCCGCTGAATCCGGGCAGCGCCCCAATACTGTCCGAGAGCACGTCGGCGGATTCACGCCGCAGCTTGCGCGTTGCCGGATTGTACACCCACACGTTGTCTTCGATTTTGGGATCGATATGCCGCTGGCGCACCATTCCGTAGCCGCGCAACGCGGACGGCTCCAGGAACGGATAGAAGCCGAAGCGATAACGAATGCCGCTGGCGGCGCCGTCCTTGTCGGTTGGTATCGGCGGTACTTCGATCCGGCCGATATTGTTATAGAACGCGAAATGCCCGACCGAGTAGAAGCTCAAGGGCTGTCCGGTGGCATGCTTGTCGAAGCTGGCAACTTCGGGAAACCGCATATCGATGTCGTCGCTGTAAAGCGGCCGGAAGCTGAAATTCCACATCAGCTTGGTCGCCATCTGCGGATCGTTGGGATCGAGCAGCGGGAACGGCAGTCCGGCGACGTAACCCTTCAGGGTGCCGTCTGGGTTGAGCTGCACTTGAGGCGAGTACTTCTCAGTGGCGCTCTTGAACGGCGGCGGCCACTCGAGCTTGTCGGTCGGCACGATCCTGAGCTGCATGCCCTCCTGGACCAATATGTAATTGCCGGGGCTGAGCAGCTCGATAACCTTGTTGGCATTGTCCTTGGTGATCACGTCGCCGGGTTTGACCGCGGCGTGCGCAGGCGCCGACGCGCACAACATTGTCGCCAACAAAATTCCAGTCACGATTCGAAACGATGACAGTCGCATGAGACCTCCCTGAATGCCCCGCCGATTCCGGCGCGTCGGCGGCTATCTTACAGTAGTTAGGCTGGTATCGAAAATATGTGTTGATCGGTCGTCCCCCGGGTCCCTATGATTTTTAGCAGGGCATTGTTGAGGCCCTCACATGAAACGAACTATTTCCACTATCGGCATTTTCGCGATCGCGCTCGCGGCGATCGTTTGTATCACCAGTCGCGCAGACGCGCAGTTGCGCGGGATGATGATTCCGCTGACCACCACGCTGGTCATCACCAAGCCGGCGCCCGGCGAGATTTACGGCAACAAACAGGTGGTGACGATGGGCGTCGGCCCGAAAACGTACAAGTTCCTGCTCAACGACGCCTACGTCGATGACCCGAGAGGCATCATCCATTGGCCTGACGTCTGGCAGTTGGTCCGCCAGTACAAGCCCAACTTCAACGTCACCGGCCTCGGCGAAGACACGTTCGCGAAAATGCAGCCGGGCGAGACCTTGACGGTGCGCGGAATGTTCTCTCCCAACAATCAGACTTTCGAAGTGATGGGCACCGAGCCAGGCGGCGGCCGCTTCGCCCCCGCCCAGCATTATTAGAGGGCGTGGCCGAAAGAACTATAATCGAATATGAAACCCGCCGTGGGTTTCACGCTTCCCTGGGCAGGGGTAACGCCACCTTAGTAGAAGATGCGGGACGGAGTTTACCCTGAGTACTCGTGGGTCCCTGTTAGAACTGTGTCAGGCGGCGCGCTGCTTCTTGATTCGCACGACGACTCTGGGCACGAGTTTCTTGCGTGCCATCTTGAGATCGTAGTGGGTCTGGAGATTCAACCAAAACTCGGGCTGTTGCCGAAATGACGCAGGGCGACCTGCAGGCCGCGCAGGGCCTTGGAAACCCTAAACGCAGGGCCGCGATATCTGAACCAGTCCTCCGCCTGAACCGTTGTTCACCTCGAGGTCATCCGCGTATTCGATTTGCGGCAGCGATTCAGGAAACGGAATCGGACTGGGGCGATAACGGGAGACGGGAGTGGCGAGGCCGAGTGCGTCGTGCGGGCGCACCAGGTTATAGCGATCGCGAAAGGAATCGAACTCGCGCTGGCAATGTTCGAGGCTGGTGAAGTTGAAGTGACGCAGCTGTTCGATCTTGAGCGTGCGATGGAAGCGATCGTCCTTGCCCTGGGTCTGCGGATGATAAGGACGGCCATGTGCGACGCGGATCCCGAGCCGAATCAGCCACAGACTCAAGGCGGTGAAAGGCTGAGCTCCAGCCGCGCCCCACTGCGAGCCGTTGTCCATCAGCATCGCGGCCGGCAAGCCGTATCGGCGAAAAACCTCGTTCAACATCGCGCGCACGGTCTGCTCGCGTTCGTCGGCGCAGGCCTTGAGCACCAGCGAGAAGCGCGAGTGATCGTCGAGTACGGTCAGCGGATGGCAGCGGGCGCCGTTCAAGGACGGGAAGTGGCCCTTGTAATCCATCTGCCACAGTTCGTTGGGCGCCGCGCGCTCAAAGCGCTGAAAGGGCCGCGGCGGCGTGACCAGCCTGGTGAGCAAACTCTTTCTCATCGAAGGATTCCGGTCTTAGTGGTAGTCGCAACCGATACGGACCTCCTCGGCGTTACCATCGCGCCCATTTGAAATATCACGCGCCACTGGTCGTTCACTCGGACCGCATGGAAATCCTTTGTGCCCGATCACCTTTAACCGCTGCTTTTCGAGCCGATTCGACGGCGGCACCTTTCCGGTCTTCGAGTCGACTCGCGGCATTGACGGCTTCGCAATTTGCGTTTCCCGCGACGGGCGACGCTTTGAAACGCATGCACGAAACCGTCCGCGAACAAATCTTCGGTCTGTTTGTCTCTCGAAGGATCGAGCATGCCGCCTAGGTATACCGAATACCGGGATACGTCAACCATGAGAAGCGCTATCAGGGTGACGTGAGCTATCTCCCCATAATCGCCGCGAGCTCGCGCTCTCTGTAACTCGAAATATCTGCTCAAGGCTGCGCGCGACGAACAGGTAATACGCAATCTCGCCGAGCGGCCCCAGCGGCATCGCGTATTCGACCCGATCCTTCATCTCCGTTGCTCCGCCACCGACACTCTTGAACATGTGGCTATGGCGCCATAAGGCGTAAGGCCCTTTCTCCTGCACGTCGACAAACTTGGTCGGCGGCTCGACGATTTCAATCCGCGTCCTCCAATGCACCGGCACGCCATACAGCCGAATCTGGTAGTCGATCGCCGTTCCCGGATGCATCACTTCGGGCGGCGGCTCGAGAAATCTGAAATTCAGAAACGCCGGCGTAAGCCGCTGAAGATTTCGCGGATCGGAGAAAAATTGAAGGTCTTGGCGAGCTGGCCGCCGCACAATCTGCGTGCGCTCGAGTGTTCTAACTTTCACCGGATCACAGCGTATTGGACTCGCGCGCGTCCTGTCATCCTGACAAAGCGAGCAACGCGAGCGGCAGGACTTGGCTCTTGGCCTCGGGACAGCGGCGCATAAGCGGCGCCGGTTCCGGTTTTGAAATCGCGCAGCGCTCCGTACGGCGCAAGTTGTGCCGCTATCCGCGCGTAGTGTACCTTTGTAGGCTCAAATCAAGGGAAAACCAGCACAAAATCGTGGAAAAGAAAAAACTTACAGGAGCACAAATCGTTATCGAGAGCCTGATCGCCGAAGGCGTCGATGTAATCTTCGGCTATCCCGGCGGCGCCATTCTGCCGACCTACGACGCTCTCCTCGACTCAAAGATCAAGCACGTTCTCGTCCGCCACGAACAGGGCGCGACTCACATGGCCGAGGGCTATGCCCGCGTCAGCGGACGCCCGGGCGTCGTGCTCGTTACCTCGGGCCCCGGCGCGACCAACACCGTCACCGGAATCGCCGACGCCTACATGGATTCCACCCCGATGGTAGTGCTGTCCGGCCAGGTTCCGACCACCATGATCGGCAACGACGCTTTCCAGGAAGCGGACTTCGTCGGCATCACGCGTCCATGCACCAAGCACAATTTCCTCGTCAAAAACGTCAAGGACATCTCGCGCATCATCAAGGAAGCATTTTATATCGCCGGCAGCGGCCGTCCCGGTCCGGTTGTGGTCGATCTGCCGAAAGATGTGCAGCAAGCAGAACATACCTTTCACCTTTCTGAAAAAATTGAACTGCGCGGCTACAAGCCGACGATTCGCGGCAATCCGCGACAAATCGAGCGCGCGATCGAAGCGATCGAAAAAAGTTCGACACCGCTCTTCTACGTCGGCGGCGGCGTGCAATGGTCCGGCGCGGCGTCCGAGCTGCGCGAACTGGTCAGGGGATTGGGTATTCCAATAACCGAGACACTGATGGGACTTGGATCGTTCCCAGCCTCCGACTCCCTACGGCTCGGGATGCTCGGGATGCACGGCTCCTACGGCACCAACACCGCTGTCTGCAACACCGACTGCCTGATCGCAGTCGGCGCGCGCTTCGACGATCGCGTCACCGGCAAGATTTCCCAATTCGCACCGAAGGCCGAAACGATCATCCATATCGATATCGACCCGTCGTCGATTTCGAAGAACGTCAAGGTCGATATTCCGATCGTCGGCGATATCAAGTCGGTCCTCACCGACATGCTGACCCAGATCAAAGGCCGCGAGAGTATCGGTAAGCGCCGTGCCGAGTGGACCAAGTGGCATCAGCAGATCCTCCAGTGGCAGAAGGAGAAGCCGCTCTACGAGAACAATCATCGCGGTGAGAGTGTGTCTCCGCTCGACGTTATCGCCGAGATGCACAACATCACGAAGGGCGACTGCATAATCGCAACTGACGTCGGCCAGCATCAGATGTGGGTGGCGCAAATGTTCCCGTTCGAGAATCCGCGCTCGTGGCTGACCTCGGGCGGTTTGGGCACGATGGGCTACGGATTGCCGGCCGGAATCGGTGCGACCTTCGCCGCGCCCGACAAGAAAGTAGTAGTCGTCTCGGGCGACGGCTCGATCCAGATGAACATCCAGGAGCTGGGTACAGCGGTTCAATACAACGTCGATATCAAGGTGATCATCCTGAATAACTACTTCCTCGGGATGGTTCGCCAATGGCAGGAGAAGTTTTACGCCGAGCGGTATTCGTACTCCGCGATGTCGGTGCCGAACTTCGTCAAGCTGGCCGACGCGTACGGCATGCACGGCTTCAGAATTGAAAAAGCGAAGGACCTGGCCGCGACAATGAAAGAAGCATTCGCAACCCCCGGCCCGGTGCTAATCGACGTCGTGATCCCAAAGGAAGAAGCCGTGATGCCGATGATCCCGCCCGGCGGCGCCATGTCCGAAATGCTGTTCGCCTGACCGTTCCCTCTCCCTTTCTTCCCCTCTCCCTGTTAGGGAGAGGATCAAAGGTGAGGGTCCTTATACAGCGCGCGTAATCGCGCGCGATTCAAGATTCTGCCTCTGGCCCTACAAAGGAGGTTCACACATGGCGGCACGCGTACCTTACCTGAATCGCGAAGATCTCCCCGAAGCCGACCGCGTCATCTACGACAACCTTGCGGCCGAGCGCGGCGGCACCGTCGGCAACATTTTCAAGGCACTCGGACATACTCCAAACCTGCTGCGCCGCTTCTGCCAGATAGGCAGCGAGCTGCGCAACAAGACCGCGCTCGATCCCAAACTACGCGAGCTGGCTATTTGCACCGTCGGACGCTTGACCGACGCGCAGTACGAGTTCGTGCATCACTGGAATATCGCGCGGCGCGTCGGCGTCCCGCGCGAACAGCTCGAGGCGCTCGGCGATTGGGAGAAATCCCCGACCTTCAACGACCACGAGCGCGCCGTGATTCGCTACGCGGTCGAGGCGACCAACAACGTCCGCGTGACTGACGCCACCTGGAACGCGCTGAAGACATTCCTCGACACCCGCCGCATCATGGAGCTGGTGCAGAACGTCGCTTTCTACAATATGGTCGTCCGCGTGCTGGTCCCGGTCGGCGTCGAGCTGGAGCCCGGCACCACAAAGCAATAGTCGCTCTCCACTTTTCGATTTGACATCGCGATCGGTCGATGCGAGTTGTTTTTGAGTTGCACTGAGTCGACCGTCTGTCAGCGGGAGGTTGAGCGATGGCGGATTTCGATGTTGTCATTCGCGATGGAATGGTGGTTGACGGAACACGCATGCCGCGCTTTCACGGCGACGTGGGAATCAAGGACGGCCGAATCGCGAAGATTGGACGCTTGCGCTCCACCGACGGCGCGCAAACCCTCGACGCTTCGGGATTGATTGTCGCGCCCGGCTTCGTCGATCTGCATACCCACTACGACGCGCAACTGTTCTGGGATCCATATTGCTCCATCTCCAGCTGGCACGGCGTCACCTCGGTCGTGATCGGCAACTGCGGGTTCGGTTTCGCCCCGGTGCATCCCGAGGGCCGCGAGCGCGCGATGCTCACGATGACGCGGGTCGAAGCGATTCCGTATGCGTCGATGAAGGCCGGGATGCCCTGGGATTGGACCACCTTCCCCCAGTTTCTCGACAGCGTCGCCCGCCGTCCGAAAGCGGTGAACATCCTGCCGTACGTTCCGGTCTCGCCGCTGCTGACTTGGGTGATGGGTCTGGAAGAGGCGAAGACGCGGCCCCCCAGCGAGCAGGAGACCCGCGAGATTTGTCGCCTGCTCGACGAGGCTATGGACGCCGGCGCATGCGGATGGTCGGCGCAGCGTCTCGACCCGAACGGACCCGCGTGTGTGCAGCGCGACTTTGACGGCACGCCGATGGTTTCCGACCTGATGGCCGACGAGACCTGCCTGGCGCTGGCGCGAGTCCTCGGCCGTCGCAACGAGGGTTTTATTCAGATGACCCTGGTTAGCGCCGATCCGGTTCACGACATGAATCACTTCGAGCAACTGGCGGAGCTCAGCGGCCGACCTGTGCTCTACAATGTTGTGCAGCCGCGCGATTCGCATCCGTACGTTCATCGCGGGCAAATCCAGTGGCTCGAGAGTTGCCGCCAGCGCGGGCTTCCGGTGTACGGGCAGGCGGTCACCGGCGATACCGGGATGATGTTCACGTTCGTTGACTGGAACCTGTTCGACGATTGCCAGGCGTGGTGTGACGCCACCACCGGCGCCACCGAAGAACGCAAATCGAAGCTCGCGGACCCTTCACGGCGCGAGGCTCTGCGCAGTCACGTGCCGCGCGTCATCACCGAAGAGTTCGATCAGATCTTCGTCGTGCAGATCGCGCGCGACGACATGAAGGAATACGAAGGACTCACGCTGCGCGAGTTCTCCGCGCGCACCGGCAAGCATCCGGTGGACGCGATGCTCGATCTCGCGGTCGCCGACGATCTTTGCACCGAGTTCTACGCGCCGGGTCCCAACCAGAACATGGATTTCATGAAGGAGATGATCGACTATCCGTACCTGATTCCCGGCGTTTCCGACGGCGGCGCGCATACCAAGTTCTTCACCGGCGGTCAGTATCCGACCGAATTTCTCTCCTGGCTCGTGCGCGACTACAAGATGTTGAGTCTCGAGGATGCGCATTGGCGTCTCAGCGCTTTGCCGGCGATGTGCGCGGGATTCAGCGATCGCGGAGTGCTCCGTGAGGGCGCGCCAGCTGACGTAGTCGTGTACGACTATGACAAACTTGCGATGAAGCCGATCGAAATCGCGCACGACTTTCCGGGTGGAGAATGGCGACGCGTGCGCAAGGCCGACGGCTATCGGTACATCATGGTCAACGGTGAAATCACGATGCGCGACGGCGAGCAGACTGGCGCATCGAGCGGGAGATTGCTGCGCCACGGCAAAGCCTGAGGCAGCTCGCATCCGGCGATGGTCAAGACGTTCAACTTCTTCAAGCGCAAGCCGGGACTGAGCGTCGACGACTTCCGCAAGTATTGGCTGAACGAACACGCCGCGATCATTCGCGCGATACCCGAGCTGCGGAAGTACGTCGCGTCGATCACCCTGCCGTCGGCATACCGCAATCGCGAACCTTTGTATGACGGAATTTCGGAAGCATGGTTCGACGATGAAGCCGTGATTCGCGCAACAGCGGAATCAGCACCGCGCCGCGCGGCGACGGCCGACGACGCGAAGTTTGTCGATATGTCGAAGGCGGGGTCGATCATCGTTGACGAAGTCGTCCAGAAAGAGGGGACGCCCGACGACGGCGCAGTGAAAATGTACTCGCTGCTGACGCGCAAGCCCGGCACCGACATCGCAGCGTTCCAGGCGTACTGGCGGACGCATCACGGACCGCTCGCCGCGAAAATCCCGCAAGTGCGGCGTTACATCCAATGCCACGTGAGAGCGTCCGGATACGCCGCCGGCGCATCGCCGCGCTACGACGGCGTAGCCGAGCTGTGGTTCGACAATTTTGATGCAGTCCGGGATTCCGGCACCACCGACGAGTACCGCGCCGTGCGCCTCGACGAGCCGAAATTCCTCGCGCAACCGTTCCCATTCCTAATCGCATCCGAACACCGAATCGTGTGACTCGTCCCCATCCAGATTTCTACGAAGAGGGGATCGATCTCTTCAATGAGGGCCGCTTCTTCGAATGTCACGAGGCGTGGGAGGAAATCTGGAAGCGTTCCGACGGTGAGCTGAAACTCTTCTACCAGGGACTAATCCAAGCCGCCGTCGCAATCCTCCACGCTCAGCGCGGAAACCTCGAAGGCGCCCGGTCACTCTATGAGAAAGCGGCAGCCAAGCTCGATTCAGTTCCACACGAGCACATGGGCCTCGTAGTCGGTGAACTCCGCATAGAGCTGCGCCAATTTATAGAAATCGCATGCCGCGCAGATGGCATCGCGCTTCCAATTCCGCCGCGCTTGCGGCGGATCCTTAAGTCGGGCAATTAGATTCTCGAACGTCGTGGGAAATCACCTCTCCCGCGGCTGGCGAGCTTGTCGTCAGCCGCAAATCGGGAGAGGTCGTCCGACGATATTTATATCGTCGGACGGGTGAGGGCGCTGGAATCGAGGTGGATGCTTGCGCCCTCACTCTCGAGGCGCGACCTCTCCCGAAGGGAGAAGTGTAAGAGTAACTTCGTATAATGGTTCGCGATGCAGAAAAGAAGATAATCCACGCGATCGAGGCGGCGCTGTTGCGAACGGGGGTGCGTCGAGGCTCGTCGATCCTCGTCGGGTTATCTGGCGGCGCGGACTCTATCGCGCTTACCTGCGCGCTGCTCGATCTTCGCGGGCGACTGGGCTTCCGCTTGGTTGCTGCGCATCTCAATCATCGGATTCGCGGTGCTGAGTCGGATCGCGATGCTGAGTTCGTGCGCTCGATGTGTGCACGCCTTGGGGTGGAGTTGATTATCGAGCGCGCCGACGGGCTGGACGCATCGATTTCGAACCTCGAGGAGCGGGCGCGCGATGCTCGGCGCGAGTTTTTATTGCGCGTCGCCGACCGGGTTCAAGCTGATTTTGTCGCGCTCGGGCACCATCGCGATGACCAGGCTGAGACTGTTCTGATGCGGCTGATGCGCGGCGCCGGCGCGGCTGGGATGGCTGCGATGGCCGAGCGCGGGCCGGGTCGCTTGATTCGTCCGATGTTGTCGATTTCGCGGGCCGAGATTCGTGAATACCTCGATGCGCGTGCGATTCCCTTCGTCGAGGATTCGTCGAATTCCTCGCGCGACATCTTGCGCAACCGGATCCGCGCCGAGTTGCTCCCGATGCTCGAGCGCGACTATGCGCCTGGCCTCGGTGGGCGGCTGGTGGAATTGGCAGGCGAGATGCGCTCGCTCGATGATCTCGTCACTGCGATTGCGGCGCGTGAGCTGGACGCGATGCGCGTCGGCGGCGGGGCGTTCGACGTTTCGGGCTTCGGCGCGGTGAATCTGGCTGTGCAGGCGGTCGTGATTCGGCTGTTTCTTGCCGAGCGGATGGGCTCGTTGCGCAGAATTTCGCGCGCGCATGTCGAAGCGATTCGCGAGCTTATCCTCGAAGGCGGACCGAGCGACTCGATCGATCTTCCGGGCGGCTGGCGCGCCGAGCGCGAGTACAATTTTCTTCGATTGGTGAATGCGCTTGAGCGCAAGGCCGACAACGCCGCATTTTCGGTGGCGATTGCCGCCGACGGTATCACAATCGTCGAGGCTGCCGGGTTCAAGTTCGAGGCTTCGACAATTGCCGCGGCGGATGCGCCGATGCCTGTTAGTTTGTCCGTCGCGATGTTCGACGCTGCGAAAATCGCGGACACCGGACTGGTCGCGCGCAATTTTATCAGAGGCGACCGGATTCATCCGATGGGCATGCGCGGGACGCGGAAGGTCCACGACGTGTTCGTGGATCGCAAGCTGCCGCGTGCACGCCGCGAGCGCTTCCCGGTCGTCATGGTCGGCGATACGATCGCGTGGCTCCCGGGGCTCGCGCGCGGCGATTGTGCGCTCGTCACCAAGGCCACCGAAACCGCACTGCGCGTTGAGGCGTCTGAAGTCTCCGCTTAGCGGATACCACGTTGCGTGGGCCGCGACGTGCGTGATACTTTTCTAATGGAATGAATCAGTTCTCACGCAGCATTGCGCTATGGCTAGTGCTGGGACTTATGTTCCTGCTGCTCTTCAATATCTTCAGCAGGCAACAGCCCAAAGAACCCGAAATAATCTTCTCCGACTTCCTCAACCAGGTCGACAAGGGCCAGGTTGCGCAGGCGACGATACAGGGCAACCTGATCAAGGGCGACACCGTTGGCGGGGACCATTTCAAGGTCAACGCTCCCGACTATCCCGATCTTGTGAAAACGCTGCGCGAGAAGGGCGTCAAGATCGCGGCCAAGCCGGCTGAGGGTGACCCGTGGTGGATGGTCGCGCTGGTGCAGTGGTTCCCGGTGATCGTGCTGGCGGCGTTGTGGATTTTCTTCATGCGCCAGATGCAGATCGGCGGCGGCAAGGCGATGTCGTTCGGCAAGAGCCGCGCGAAGCTGCTGACTGAAAATACGCACAAAGTTACCTTCGCCGACGTGGCCGGAATCGACGAGGCGAAGGACGAACTCGAAGAGATAATTCAATTTTTGCGCGACCCGAAGCGCTTCACGCGCCTTGGTGGACGAATTCCCAAAGGCGTGCTGCTGGTCGGGGCGCCGGGAACCGGCAAGACGCTGCTTGCGCGCGCGATCGCGGGCGAAGCCGGCGTGCCGTTTTTTTCGATTTCCGGATCGGACTTTGTCGAGATGTTCGTTGGCGTCGGCGCGTCGCGCGTGCGCGATTTGTTCGTGCAGGGCAAGAAGCATGCGCCATGCATTATCTTTATAGATGAAATCGATGCCGTCGGACGTCATCGTGGGGCCGGCCTTGGTGGTGGTCACGATGAGCGCGAGCAGACCCTCAACCAGTTGCTGGTCGAGATGGACGGGTTCGAGGCTAACGAGGGGGTAATCCTCGTCGCCGCGACCAATCGTCCCGACGTGCTCGATCCGGCGCTGCTGCGACCGGGCCGATTCGACAGACGCGTGGTGGTGGCGCTGCCCGACGTGAAGGGGCGCGAGGGCATCCTGAAGGTGCATACGCGCAAGGTGCCGCTGGCCGACGACGTCGATGGCAGCAAGCTCGCGCGTTCGACGCCGGGTTTTGCGGGAGCCGACCTGGAGAACCTTGTGAACGAGGCTGCGTTGCTCGCAGCTCGTCGCAACAAGGACAAAGTCGAGATGTCGGACTTCGAGCTGGCCAAGGACAAAGTCATGATGGGCGCGGAACGGCGCTCGATGGTGATGTCGGGCTCGGAGCGCAAGATTATCGCGTACCACGAAGGCGGGCATGCGTTGGTGGCGATGCTCCAGCCCGGCGCGGACCCGGTCCACAAAGTTACGATTATTCCACGCGGGATGGCGCTCGGCGTCACGCAGCAATTGCCGCTCGACGATCGCTACACCTATCCGCGCGACTACCTGGTGACGCGGCTTGCCGTGATGTTCGGCGGGCGCACGGCGGAAGAACTCGTCTTCGGGCAGATGACGACCGGCGCCGGCAACGATATCGAGAAGGCGACCGAACTTGCGCGCAAGATGGTCTGCGAATGGGGCATGAGCAAGGAGCTCGGCCCGATGACTTTCGGGCGGCGCGAGGAGCAGATCTTCCTGGGCCGTGATATTTCGCATCACAAGGACTATTCGGAGCAGACTGCCCTCGAGATCGATCGCGAAGTGCGCAAGATAATCGAAGATTCGTATCAGAAGGCGCGCCAACTGCTGTCGGACCATCTGGTGCTGCTCCATGCGATCGCAGCGCGGCTGCTCGAGAAGGAAGTGCTCGACGGCAGCGAAGTCGAAGCTATGGTGACAGCGTTCCGCGAAGGGCGTCCGCTGCCGCCGTCGCCGGCCGCAGTGCGCAACGATTTTCCGCCGCGCCCCGGTCCGGACACCGGCAAGGAAAAGCGCGTCGAAGACGAAAGCCCGGTGCCTGGATTGCCGCCTAAGCCGGTTCTCGTCTGATCGTCTCGCGCGCGTAGTCGCTTCGCCGCGGCCGATTCGATCTGCATCACCGCGGTGGTGAGAGCGAGGGGGAAGTGGGGGCCGGTGCGATGCGACGCTCGCCGAGTCAATCAAAATCCTTTTCTAATGGTCGCGGTGGATCCAAACAGACGCCGCAATCGTCGCCGTCAAATCTCAAGCTGGTCGACAGCCGCGTAATTAAGTTCCCCGCAGTGATGGGCGTGCTCAACGTGACGCCTGACTCCTTTTCCGATGGTGGGAAATACCTGGACGCGGACCGCGCCGTCGAGCATGCGCTCGAGATGGAAGCTGCCGGCGCCGACGTGATCGACGTTGGGGGAGAGTCCGCGCGCCCAATCGGCGCGGTCGAGGTACCGGTCGAAGTCGAGCTCGCCCGCGTAACTCCTGTGCTCGAGCGGCTGGGTAAGCTGCTGCGAGTGCCCATCTCGATCGACACCCGGCGTGCGGAAGTTGCCCGAGTCGCGCTCGAATCGGGGGCGACGATAATCAACGACATCACCAGTCTCGAACACGACCCCGAGATGGCGCCGCTGGCCGCCCGATCGAAATGCGCCGTGGTTCTGATGCATATGCGGGGCGGTCTCGCCAACCATATCAAGTTCGCACACTACCGCGACGTGGTGCCCGAGGTCGTCGAATACCTCGATGCGCGCGCGAGCTTCGCCGTCGCCGCCGGAATCACCCGCGCGCGAATTATCATCGATCCGGGACTAGGTTTCGCCAAGAACGCGCAGCATAATTTGAGATTGCTGGCCGCCTTGCCGGACCTGTGTGCGCTCGGCTATCCCGTATTGGTGGGAGCGTCGCGCAAGACCTTCGTGACGCGAATCGCCGGCGTATCCGCCACCAGCGCGGGCGCTACGGGAGCGGGCGAGCGCGCGCGGGAATTCGGCACGGCGGCTGTCAACGCGCTGGCAATTGCGGCCGGTGCGTCGATCGTGCGGGTACATGACGTAGGCGCGGCCGTCGCCGCGGTGCGAATGGCCGCGGCGATGTCAGGACGGGATCAGCGGTTCAGGCGCAATGCATAACTACATACCCATGATACCGCAGCCGCGATGGCAGGACGTCCTCGACATCCTGATCGTGGCGTACGTGATCTATCGGATCGCGATTTTGATTCGCGGTACGCGCACGATGCAGATGGTGCTGGGGCTGGTGATCGTCGGCGGCGCGTTCGTGGCGTCGCAGGTGCTCGGGTTGTTCACGCTCAACTGGCTTTTGAATAATTTTCTTGGATCGTTGTTCGTCATCCTGGTCGTGATCTTCCAGGCGGATATTCGCCGCGCGCTTACTCGCGTTGGTGCGCAATCTTTTCTAGGCCGCAACGCGGCGACTGCTACGCCCGCGGAGGAAATCGCGACTGCCGCGGCGTGGTGTGCGTCGCATCGAGTCGGTGCGCTGATGGTGATCGAGCAGGACGACGGGCTGGGCGAATTCGTTGAGAGCGGTAGAGTCGTCGATAGCAAGGTCTCGCCGGAACTGCTCGAAACAATTTTCATGAACGGCTCGCCGCTCCATGATGGTGCGGTGATAATAAACGGCGACCGGATTCTCGCGGCGGCGTGCCTGTTGCCGCTGTCGCAGAATCCCAACGTGAGTTTGTCGCTGGGCACGCGGCATCGCGCCGCGATTGGACTGAGCGAGGATAGCGACGCGATAGTGCTGGTTGTATCAGAGGAGAGCGGGACAATTTCTCTTGCGCGCGGCGGAGTTCTTAGCCGCGGACTGGAGCCTGCAGAAGTTTTGTCCACCTTGAGGAAGCTGCCGGCTTAGCGAGGTAGAGCGACGGGACTGCGGACGATGAAGTTCAATCAGCTCAGAAATCTGAATCTCTCGCGGCGGCTTCGCGGGAGCAATCTCGGGCTGCGTATCCTGGCCGTAGTGCTCGCGGTCGGACTATGGGTATTCGTCAACTCGGCCGAACGAGGCTCCGTCGAGCAGCTCACCGTACCTATTAACTACAGCACGCTGCCGCAGGGGATGGTGATCGTGAACCGTCCAGCCACCTCCGTAAAAGTCGAAATCACTGGTCCGCGCAGCCTGCTGTCGCTGCTGGATCCGGAACGGTTGACGCTCAAAATCGACTTGCGCAGCATTGCGGCGGGACAATCCGAGTTCAAGATCTATCCTTCGATGTTCAACGTCGGACGAAATACCGCGGTGACCAGCATCTCGCCCGATTCTTTGTCGCTCGATATCGACCGCATGGTTACGCGCGACGTGCCGGTGCATCTGGCGGTCGAAGACCGGGTCGCGCCTGGCTACACAATCTCATCTGTCGATATCACGCCCCCCAATGTGACCGTCGTGGGGCCGAGCCGCTATGTGGCGCCGCTTACCTCGGTCAACACGGAGCCGTTCGACCTGAAAGGACTTACCTCGGATACCAACCGTTCGGTAGAGATTACGCCGCCCGATCCCTCGCTGGGATTGTCTACCGGTCACGTCGACGCGCGGGTCAATGTCACGCAGGCGATTACCGACCGGCAGATTCGCTCCGAGGTCGAGGTCAAGGACAGCGACTTCAAGTACCGCGTCGAGCCGAAGCAAGCGACCCTGACGATTCGCGGGCCCGCGCTAAAGTTGGCGGGCCTCGCGCCCAAGGGCCTCGCCTACGTCGACGCCGACGGCCTCGCGCCCGGCTCGCACGAATTGCCGCTGCAGGTTACTGTCCCCGACGGCATGCAGCTGATGCGCCAGTCGCCCGACAAGGTTAAACTGCGCATGTATCGCGAGAGGCTGACGACTGCTGAGGATGAGCACCCCTCATAAACTATTCGGAACTGACGGCGTCCGCGGCGTCGCCAACGTCGAGCCGATTACGTCGGAGACCGCGCTGAAACTTGGGCGCGCGCTCGCGCACGTCTTCCGCAATACCACCGGACGCCATCGCAGAATTCTCATCGGCAAGGACACTCGCCTGTCGGGCTACATGCTCGAGACCGCGATCGAGTCCGGAATCTGCTCGATGGGCGTGGACGTCTGGCTGGTTGGGCCGTTGCCGACGCCCGCGATTGCGTTCCTGACCCGCAGCATGCGCGCCGACGCGGGCGTGGTCATCTCCGCCTCGCACAATCCCTTCCAGGACAATGGGATCAAATTTTTTTCGCGCGAAGGATTCAAGCTCGATGACGAGACCGAACGGCGAATCGAAGCGCTGGTGTTCGACGAAGAGGAAATCGGGAAGAATCGCGCGCGCCCAGACGATATCGGCAAGGCGACACGAATCGACGACGCGCTCGGCCGTTACCTGGTATTTCTGAAATCGTGCCTGCCGCGCTCGGTCGCATTCGACGGGCTGAAGATCGCTATCGATTGCGCCAACGGCGCCGCCTACAAGGTCGGTCCGGAGGCGCTGGTCGAGCTCGGCGCCGAGGTCGTGACAATCGGCGTTGACCCCGACGGCAAGAACATCAATCTGAATTGCGGCGCGATGCATCTCGACACGATTCGCGAAACCGTTCTGCGCGAGCGCTGTGACGTCGGTATCGCGCTCGACGGCGACGGCGATCGCGTGATGCTGATCGACGAGCGCGGCGACGTCTTCGACGGTGACGACGTGATGGCGTTGCTCGGGCGCAAACTCGCCGCTGAAGGCCGGCTTCGCGGCAACGCCGTCGTGGGAACTGTGATGAGCAACTTGGGACTCGAGCTGGCGCTGCGCGACGCCGGCGTGCGTCTTATTCGCACCGAGGTCGGCGACCCCGCAGTGGCGCGCGAGATGCGTCTCAACTCATACAATCTCGGCGGCGAGCAGTCTGGTCACGTGATCTTCATGGATCATTCGACTACCGGCGACGGCTTGATCAGCGCGCTGCTGGTGCTTGCGCAATTGACCGAGAGCGGCCGCACGCTCAGCGAACTTCGCGCGATGCGCCGTATGCCGCAGGTGCTGGAAAACGTGCGCGTACGAAATCGTATGCCACTCGCCGAGATGCCCGACGTTCAACGAATCATCGCCGACGCCGAGCAGCGGCTCGCCGGTACCGGCCGGCTGCTCGTGCGATATTCGGGAACCGAAATGCTCGCGCGCGTGATGGTCGAAGGCGAGGACGGCGCCCAGATCAAAACGCTCGCCCAGGAAATCGGCGCCGCCATCCAGAAGTACGCCGGCGCGCTGTGATCATCACTTTCGCTTCTCGCGCTTGACCGCCAGCGGCTTCGATCCGAGCGCTTTCAGATACGCCTTCACCGTACGCGCCAGGCCCATGTAGAGCGCGTCCGAGATCAGCGCGTGGCCGATCGAAACTTCCTGCAACCCTTTGACCGCTTTCACGTATGCGGGAATGTTTTTCAGATCGAGATCATGGCCGGCATTCACGCCGAGCCCAATCTTCCGCGCGAGGCGCGCAGCCTCGCGATGCGCCGCGAGAATCTCGTTGCCATCCGGCGTGCCGAACGCATGCGCATACGGTGCCGTGTATAGCTCGATTCGATCTGCACCGAGTTTTCGCGCGCGCGCGATCTGCTCGGCATCAGCATCGAGGAACAGACTCGTGCGAATGCCCGCTTGCTTGAACCGCGCGAGCAAGTCGCCGAGCCAATCAGCGTCGCCGCTCGTCAGGTTCCATCCTGCATTCGAGGTCAGCACGCCGGGCGGGTCGGGCACGAGCGTCACCTGAGTCGGCCGCACGCGCAGAACCAGGTCGACAAACTCCGCACCGGGGTAACCCTCGATATTGAACTCGACCGTCATCATCGCGGCGAGATCGATGACGTCCTGAAACGTGATATGCCGCGCGTCGGGCCGCGGATGCACCGTTATCCCGTGACACCCGGCCGCGATACACGCACGCGCCGCCTCGACGACGTCCGGAATATTCCCCCCGCGCGCATTCCTGAGCGTCGCAATTTTGTTGACGTTAACGCTGAGCCGAATCATTCGGCCCCAACGTTACCAGAGCACCCCCGCGCATTCACAGCATCCCTCTGCCTCCGGTTCTCCTTCCCACTATGGGAAGGGGTTAGGGGTTAGGTGTAGTGTGCATGGTGTTACAGTAAATGTCAGGGTCCGACACATGAAGGCGAACTGGCGAGACAGATAGTCATTGCACCGGCTCTCCATTCACGGCGAGCCGTGCATCAAGGGCACGCGTGTGCCAGTGAGCGTCATCGTAGCTAGTATCGCGGACGGCGACACGCCCCAGCAAATCATCGACGCGTGGCCGCAGTTGACCGGCGACGACATCAAGGCCGCTCTGAAATTCGCCGCCGAAGCTGTGAACAACGCTGACTTCATCCCTCTCCATGGCCGATGATCGCGACGCTGGCGCTCACTTCGATGCGCAGAACTTCTTCCTAACCTCTCTTTGTCCGAGTTCACCGGAAGTGGGCATCGTGTAGTATTTTGTCAGAGGCGCCTCACCATGCTCCTTCTCAACGCCACCGAGAGTCGCGAACTCGATCGCATCAGCCAGGAAAAGTACGGGATTCCCTCGTACACGCTGATGACGAGTGCGGGCGAAGCAGTTGCCGACGCGCTAGTCGAACGATTTTCCGACGCGACAACCGATGTGCTCGTCGTGGCGGGCAAGGGCAACAACGGCGGTGACGGATTCGTCGCCGGACGACGGCTTATCCAGGACGGCTTCGCGGTCCGAGCTGTCCTCCTCGGACGCGCGACGGCCCTGAAAGGCGACGCCCAGCGCGCGCATGCGGAGTTCCGCGCAAGCGGCGGCGGGCTGATCGAGATTTCCGAGGAATCCAACCTTGAGTCTGCGCTGAGCAAACGGCCCGGCGCTGTTATCGACGCGATCTTCGGCACCGGACTTAACGCAGAAGTGAAGGGCGTGCCCCGGCGTGCAATCGAGATTGTCAATTCATTCTCAGTGCCTACGGTCGCCGTCGATATCGCTTCAGGCGTGAACGCAGATACCGGCGCGATCATGGGCGCGGCAATCAAAGCCTCGCTCACGGTCACATTCGGGTTCGCGAAATTCGGCCACGTTTCATATCCGGGCGCAGGGCAAACTGGCGAGTTGCGAATCGTCGATATCGGATTCGCACCGCATGCAATCGAGGAGATTGCGCCGCGCGGCCGGTTTCTCGAGCGCCCGGACTTGCAGCATCTGATTCGCCCCAGGCCGGAGAATTCGCACAAGGGAATGTATGGCCATCCCCTCGTGATAGCCGGCAGCCGCGGCAAGTCCGGCGCCGTCCTGCTCGCATCGCGCGCCGCGCTGAGGACGGGCGCCGGCCTGGTCACTGCCGCGGTGCCGGAATCGGTTCAGCCGATCGTCGCGGCAGGGCAGGCCGAGCTGATGACCGAGCCGATCGCGGATCGCGACGGCCATTTTGACGGCGCGCACGCGCCCGAAGCATTGAAGATGTTGCTCGAGGGCAAGAATGCACTGATCGTTGGACCGGGGATTGGAGTCAGCGACGATACCAAACGGCTCATCGAATGGCTGATTTCGGACGCATGCGAAAGAGGACGCCCGATGCTGATCGATGCCGATGGGCTGAACGCACTAGCCGCAATTGGCTGCGAAGCTTTGAAGCGTGCGCGAGGCCCCGTCGTGCTGACCCCTCATCCGGGAGAAGCCGCGCGTCTCCTCGGCGTGAAGACGACCGCTATCAACGATGATCGCATCTCAGCCGCGCGTAATCTCGCGGAACGAACTGGAGCGACCGTGCTGATTAAGGGTGCGCGCTCTGTAATCGCTTCTCCCGACGGCGACATCTATGTGAACTCGACCGGGAATCCCGGCATGTCCACACCGGGGATGGGTGACGCGCTATCGGGAATCGTCGGCGCAATGCTCGGACAGCACATGCGCCCGCTTGACGCGCTCGCGCTCGGCGTTTTCCTCCACGGCTACGCGGCGGATCGCGTGGCGTCGCGCATCGGGCGGATCGGATACATCGCCGGTGACCTGATCGACGAGCTGCCCGCCGCTCTGGAAGCTCTATCGAAGTAGTCGAGCTATAGTGATAACTGAGTAATCGCGATGGCTAATGCTGCTACAGAATCCGGCTGCGACCGTAGTCACGATGGTGATAGAAACCCGCTCGCCGCACGAGACCAAGTCGTGGGGACGGCGGCTCGCATCGCTGCTCGAAGGCGGTGAACTGCTCGGCCTGATCGGCGATCTCGGCGCGGGCAAGACGGTCTTCATCAAGGGCCTCGCGAGCGGACTGAGCCTTCGCGAGGAGGACATCCTGAGCCCGACCTTCACGATGATCCAGGAGCATCACGGCCGCTTCCCGCTCTACCATATCGATCTCTACCGGCTCGAAGAGGCGACGCTCGACGACCTCGGCCTCCGCGAATATCTGTTTTCAGAAGGCATCGCAGCCGTCGAATGGTTCGAGCGCCTGCGCGGCAGCACCGAGATGGAGTACCTGTCAGTCCGAATCAGCTACGCCGGCGCCAATCTCCGCCGTATAGAATTCAGCGCGGTAGATTCGCGCCACGCCCAAATCATTTCAAAATTAAAACGCAGCTTCGCCTGAGGGCGGAGACAGATGAAGATGCACCACGCGGCCGCGCTCGGACTAGCAGCGTGGTATCTGATTCTGCCGCCGCCTGCGCCGTCTGGAAAAAGACTGACAGATGCGCCGTTGGCAGATTGGAAATCGATTGACGAGTTCGACTCCCAGAGCTCGTGCCTACAGATGAGGGCAAAACTCATCGCGAGCATGTCCCGTACGGAGATCGACACTTCGCTATGCGTTCCGGGCGGCGTGCAAGATCTGGCGCCCGGACAGGAACCCCCAATCGCTAACGATTTGGACGATCAAGGCGGTTAGTTCGTTAGAAAACCGGTTCCCCTTCCCTCGAGGGAAGGGGTTAGGGGTTAGGTTGCCTGCTCATCTCGCGACGCAACGGATAATCCACGACAATCGCCCGCCCATTCGTGATTGCCTTCACAAAGTGAAGCGTGTTCGGCGGCACGATCGCGACGCATCCCGGCCCCGCGATTTGCGTCCTGCCATCGATCCTCACTTCAAGCTGCCCCTCGATCACGTTCCATACTTCCTCGTTCGCGTGCGAGTGCTCATGGATCGATGACCCAGCCTCGAAGACGTAATGCCCGAACGTCATGCTTTCCGAATCGAAGTATTTACCCTTCCAACCGGGAAGCCGCTCGATGGTCTTCAACTGATTAGTATCGATGAAAGGCATCTGCTTATCTCCGCATCGTTCGATACCCATATTAACCGCTTGCCGGAGCTGAAGTTACGGTAGGATAGGGGTCTGGTTTGAGCCCTATTTTCCAATCATAATACCCGATTACCCCTTTTTTCAGGGCGGATAGAGTCATTCTGGTGGGATTAGTTGTTCAAAAATACGGCGGAACATCGGTCGGATCGATCGAGCGCATCAAGGCGGTCGCCGATCGCGTGGTCAGGGCGCGCGACGCCGGCGATCGGATCGTCGTGGTCGTGTCCGCGATGGCTGGCGAAACCAACCGGCTGTTCAAGCTCGCATCCGAACTGAGTGAGTCGCCAAGCGCGCGCGAAACCGACGTGCTGGTCGCGACCGGAGAGCAGGTCTCGGCCGCGCTGCTCGCGATCCGGCTCCAGGCGATGGGGCATCCGACGGTTTCGTTTCTCGCTTTTCAAATGAGCCTGACTACCGACTCGAATCACGGTCGCGCGCGAATAAAATCCGTGCAATGCGACCGCGTGATGCACGCGCTCGACGGCGGGCAGATCGTCGTCGTTGCGGGCTACCAGGGTGTCAACCCGGTCGGCGATATCACGACACTCGGCCGTGGCGCGTCGGACCTTACCGCGGTCGCGCTCGCAGCGGCTCTCAAAGCCGACGCCTGCGAAATCTACACCGACGTGGACGGCGTCTATACGGCCGATCCCAACGTATGCCCTAAGGCGAAAAAACTCGGGCGCATCTCCTATGATGAGATGCTCGAGATGGCCGGCCTCGGCGCCAAAGTCCTGCAAACCCGTTCGGTTGAACTTGCCCGCCGCTACAACGTGCCGCTCGTCGTCCGCTCCAGCTTCGGTGAAGCCGAGGGGACGTGGGTCGGCCAAGAGGATCAGTCGATGGAGGACGTGCTCGTCTCGGGCGTAACGCTCGACCAGAATCAGAGCAAGATAACAGTAGCCGGCGTCGAGGATCGGCCCGGCCTGGCGGCGAAGATTTTCAGCCCGATCGCAGACGCTGGAATCGTCGTCGACATGATTATCCAGAACGCCAGCGCCGACGGTCGCACCGACATGACCTTCACGATCGGGCGCGAAGATCTCAACCGCGCGCTCGAAATTGTCACGCGCACGGCGAACGAGATCGGTGCGTTCAGCGTGCGGCATAACGACCAGGTCGCCAAGGTCTCGGTCGTCGGCGTTGGAATGCGCACGCATTCGGGAGTCGCGTCCACGATGTTCCAGGTGCTGGCGGCGGAGCGAATTAACATCGAGATGATTTCGACCTCGGAAATCAAAGTGTCGGTCGTGGTCAATTCGAAATACGGCGAGCTCGCGATGCGTGCGCTGCACGACGCGTTTATCAACGGCGAGGGCGGGCCGAGCGGCTCGCCGCGGGAGTCAGTTTGAGTCCGATGGCGGATGCAAAACATATCCAGGTTTACGACACCACTTTGCGCGACGGGTGCCAGTCCGAAGACGTTTCGCTGACGGTCGAGGACAAGGTCACGATTGCCGAGCGGCTCGACGATCTCGGTTTCGATTACATCGAGGGCGGATGGCCGGGCTCGAACGATCGCGACGCGGCATTCTTCAAAGAGATAAAGAAGATCAAGATTCGTCACGCCAAGATCGCGGCTTTCGGCTCGACGCGTCGGTCCGGAGTGCGCGCCGCGGCCGATCGCAATCTGCAATTGCTGCTGCGCACCGGCACCCAGGTCGCGACCGTGGTCGGCAAGACCTGGGACATGCACGTGCGCGAGGCGCTCAGAATCCCGCTCAACGAAAATCTCGAAATCCTCAACGATACGATCGCGTTTCTAAAAAAGAACTTCGACGAGGCGATTTTCGACGCCGAGCATTTCTTCGACGGCTATTTTCACAACCCCGAGTACGCGCTCGCTTGTTTGAAGGCGGTCGACGATGCGGGCGTCACGCTTGATCGCGCTGTGCGACACCAATGGCGGACGACTCCCGCATGAAATCGAGGCCGCGGTCACGGCGGCGCGCGCGGCGGTCAACTGCCCGATCGGAATTCATTGCCACAACGACTCGGAGGTCGCGGTCGCCAATACCCTGGCCGGCGTGCGCGCGGGCGCGGTGCAGGTTCAGGGGACCGTTAACGGCTTCGGCGAGCGATGCGGCAATGCGAACCTCGTTTCGATCGTCGCGAACTTGCAACTCAAGCTCGGATACCATTGCGTGCCGCCGGCGAAGCTCAAGACGATGCGCGAGGTCTCGACGCTCGTGTACGAGCTCGCCAACATCACGCCATTCGCGCGCCAGCCCTACGTCGGCCGCAGCGCGTTCGCGCACAAGGGCGGGCTGCACGTCTCGGGAATCCAGCGCAACACCGCGACATACGAGCACATCGATCCGGCGCTGCTCGGCAACGATCGCCGCGTGCTGCTCTCAGAGCTCTCGGGCCGCGCGAACATCGTTTACAAGGCCAAGGAATTCGGCCTCGAGATCGATACCGCAAGCGACGACAAGATCGGCGCGCTGCTCGACGAACTCAAGCGCCTCGAAGGCGCGGGCTACACCTTCGACGGGGCCGACGCCTCCTTTGAACTTCTGATGCTGCGGACGCTCGGTTTCGCCAGGGAACATTTCAACTTCGTCAGCTTCCGCGTCTTCGACGACAAATGGCATGAGGAGCGCGCGCCTTTCAGCGAAGCCGTCGTCGTGATCGAAGGTCCCGACGGCGTGCGCACCCGCAACTCCGCGATTGGCAACGGCCCCGTCAACGCGCTCGATTCGGCGCTGAGGCAGGCGTTGGTGCCGTACTATCCCAGTCTCGAATCGATGCAGCTGGTCGATTACAAAGTTCGCGTGCTCGACAACGGCGCGGGCACCGAGGCGCGCGTCCGCGTGCTAATCGAATCGACAGACGGCAAGCGCCGATGGGGCACCGTCGGATTGTCGAGCAACGTCGTCGAGGCGAGCTGGCAGGCGCTGGTTGACTCGGTCGAATACAAGCTGCACAAGGATAATGTGAAGCCTCGCGCCAAGGCTGCCGCTGGAAAACAGAATGGATCGCGGCCGCGTTCGGCCAAAACTGCCGAGAATAGTCACGCCGCGCATTCGAAGGCCTGACGCGCGGCCGCAGCAACAAGAGGTACGTGCCATGGGTGTTCTGAGCCGAATGAGGGAAGACATCCAGTCGATTTTCGACCGCGACCCTGCGGCGCGCTCCACGCTCGAAGTGGTGCTCTTGTATCCCGGTCTGCACGCCATCTGGACCTACCGCCTCGCACATTGGCTCTGGGAGCATCAGTGCAAGTTTCTCGGCCGCCTCGTGAGCGAGATCGGGCGATTCATTACCGGAATCGAAATCCATCCCGGCGCGAAAATCGGCCGGCGCCTGTTCATCGATCATGGGATGGGTATCGTGATGGGTGAGACCACGGAAATCGGCGACGACGTTCTCATCTACCAAGGTGTTACTCTCGGCGGCACCAGCCTCAAGAAGGAAAAACGGCATCCGACGCTCGAGGATCACGTGATGGTGAGCGCGGGCGCGTCGGTGATCGGGCCGGTGCGAATCGGCGAGGGCAGTAGAATCGGCGCGGGCGCAGTGGTCGTCTCGTCGTGTCCGCCGTGGTCGACGGTCGTGGGAATCCCGGGCAAGGTCATCGAGGGCGACAACGCGCGCCACGACGTGATGGAACTCGATCACGCCAAGCTGCCCGATCCGGTCGCGCGTGCGATGGGCAATCTGATCGAGAAGCTCAACCGGATGGGTGTGCGGATGGAAGAAATCGAGGAGCGCCAGGACTGCCTCGAAGACAAAGTCAGCGAGCATCATCCGCCGACTCCCGATCGCATCGCCAACAAGGGCTAGCTAGATAGTCACCATCGTCGGCCACATCGCCTGCTTTTCGGCTGAAACCACTACGGCCTAACTCTGCTTGATTTTCTCGTCGATCTTGGATGCCAGGCCCCAGGCAGCATACCTCAGAACGAGCTTCTCCGCGGATACGAACGAAACGGCATGCCCTCCGGAGTGGATGCTGATGGGCGGAATAACACCGGTTTCGGTCTGAGATTGGCTGCTGATAAGGTCGGCCATCATCTTGCCAGTCTGCTGATCAAGAAGGGTTGCCTTCACTACTGCGGTATTTTCGGGCTTGAAGTAGAACCCGCCAGGAAGAAAGCTAAGTTCGGTCGCCTCGGCCTTCTGCCCGGCTGTGCTTGGGGAGTACGACACGATGCTGCACGTTATCCGCAACGCCTTGGCCGGCGCCTTTCCCTGCTCGGCGATTTCGTATCCCTTTTTACGCAATGCCGACTCCAACTCGTCAGCGAAAAAGCTGCTGATGTCGAAAGAGAAAGTCTTCCCCGTATCATTCGTGACCTTTTCCACCTCGAAAACATGGTAGTCGGCAAGAGATGCGCCTGGTTCCAGCCTTAGATGCGTTACCCGCGTTTCCGGTATGGCGCAACCTTGCAGAAAGAAGAGGAGCAGTAGACACTGCCGATGCCAACGAAGTTTAGGTTCGATCTTCTCTCGCATACGCGTCCAACCTGACATCGCGTAGACCGCTATTTCTTCGGATGGGGCGTGCCGATGTACGGAAACTCCTTGAGCGTGTCGGTGTGCGGCTTAAGCCCGGTCGGCGGACATTCATCCTTGGTCAGGAATGCGAGACGGTAATTTATTACGTCATCAGTGAAAACGCGGCCGTTCGGATACTTCGCAGGCTTCGACGGATTGAAAGTCATCACATCGGGCAACGTACCTTCTTTGTCGATCGCGGCGATCGCTTCTTCGCGTGTGTAATTTCCCGTGTGTCCCAGCAGATGCACGAACTGGTCGATCCAGCGCTTGCGATCGTTCACCGGCTCGCTGGCGTTGTATTCCAACTTGGTATCGTCGGTGTTGAAGAAGCTGCTGACGCTCGGATGCCCGGCGCGATCGACATGCTGGAGCTGGCCGTTCAGCCGCACGCTGCATCGCCCCCAGATGTGTACTACGGGCTTCGGCGCCAGTTCGCTCGTCGGCAGTTCGACCACGGTCGAGAACACATTTGCTTCGGTATTAGAATCCACTCCGGTCCACGGCGACTTGCCGCCGAGTGCGCTGAGGTGAGGCTCGGTGAAGTTCCGTTTGCCGCTGGTATCGAACAGAGCCTTGATTCCGTCGAAGTCGAAAAAGAAAGCGTCGCTGCGGCTGCCGGCGAAGAATGTGTAGTCGCCCGCCTTGACGATGTTGGGCTTGGGCCCGAATGAGACCTCCGCATCGCTGACTATCTTCTTTCCGACAGCTTCGGGCGAGCGCGACTCCGCGCCTTTGGCCAGAAACACGTTGAAGGTCTGCTTGCCGTTTTGCGGTTTCGAAAACACGTAGCTGATCGCGATGTCCGTTAGCAAATCACCGTCGTTGTCGATGTTGAGGCGGTAGATGGCGTTGGGATGGAGCGCGTCGGCATTTGGATTTGCATTGAGAATGATCACGGTCCGCGACGGATCCGTCAGCGACTGGAACGCGTAGAGGTCGCACAGGTCGAGCCGTTGATCTCCGAGCGGCGGTCCGAGACTGAGTCCAGTGAAGTGGTTGGACATGAGTTTATCTCCTTTGAAATGTGAAGACGAGTTCAGTTATCAGGCGCGATCGTAACAAAGGGCAGTTCTAATGTCGCGTGATTTTTTCGTCGCTTTAGAGCTTGTGTCCGAAGCCTGCGCCCATCTCGTATTCGTTCGGACTTTCGATCATCCGTCCGCTCAAGATTCGTTCGAATCCAAACGGCGTCAGATCCACCGTCGTGCTCGTGCCCGCCAGGATCAGTTCAGCCATCGACGCGCCTACCGCCGGCGCGGTCTTGAATCCCGTTCCGCTGAAACCCGCCGCTACGAACAGGCGCTCGACACCAGGCACCGGGCCCATCACTGCGCGCGCATCCGGGCTGACGTCGTAAATTCCCGCATGGCCGCGAGAGTAGGGCGCGTCGGCCGTCGCGGGAATCCTCTTCGCGAGGCGCTCACGCACCGCCGCGATGAAGTCATCGTCGTTGCTCTCGTGAAAGTCGTCGGGATTCGCCTCGGCCTCGGACTTCCAACCGCCAAGCCCGGCCAGCGTCAGATCGTCGCCATGCGGCCGGAAGTAGCTGCCTGCGATCGTATCTATATATATGCAGTGTTTGAGTTGAGGCGCTCGTTTGAAGAATGCGATCTGCGCGCGCTCGCTCCTGATGCCGATCTTGACGCGCAACGGCGCAAGCAGTGCGTCGGTCCATGGTCCGGCCACTACGCATGTCGCGTCGGCCTCGTGGATGCGACCGGCGCCGTCAACGACTCCTGTCGCGCGGCCGGCGCGATGCATGATTCTCGCTATAGCTGTATTCGTCGAGAATTCCGCGCCGTGACGCTTCGCCGCAGCCGCCAGCGACTCTGTAGTCGCGACCGGGTCCGCGTATCCGCTGTGCGGCTCGAATGCGGCCAGAGCGACATCGTCGACGAAAGCGTTTGGCTCGAGCTTCTGCAGTTCGGTCGCGGTCACAACTTCGGTATCGACGCCGACGCGCTGGAGCATCGCGACATTCGTACGCAGTCGCGATGCGTTGCGCTCGTCCACCACGACCGCGAAGCCAGTCTCGACGAAACCGCATCGTCCGCCGACGATCTCGCCCCACTCGCGGAAGTAGCGATGACTCTTCCACGCCAGCTCCGCTTCGGGCGCGAACGTGTAATGCATCCTGACCAGCGCGCCCGATCGTGCCGACATGCCGGCGCAGATTCCGCCCTTGTCGAACACGCGCACGCTTGCGCCGGCGCGCGCCAAGTGAAACGCGAGCGAGCATCCTACCACGCCTGCGCCAATCACAATTATGTTCGCGTCTGATCCTGTCTGAGTCACTTTTTCCGCCGCTGGGTGTACGATAAGCTAATCGCCGCAGTAGTGGCGAACAAAACAGTCCATGCCAATTTATCTCGATCATAACGCGGGCGCTCCTTTGCGCACCGAGGCTGCAGCCGCGATTTTGCGCCTGCTAGAAGATGCGGGAGGAAATCCTTCGTCGGTGCATCGCGCGGGCCAGCGCTCGCGCCGAACGCTCGAAGTGGCGACGCGCGCAGGTCGCGGCGATCATTCGGCGCTGAGACTGCGACAGGTCGTGTTTACCAGCGGCGGCACCGAGTCGAACAATCTTGCAATCTTCGGCGCGATCACGGCCGCGTCACGACGGCGAAAAATCATTTCATCTACGATTGAGCATTCATCGATCCTCGCTCCGCTTGCGGAACTCGAGCGCCGTGGCTTCGAGGTAGTACGAGTCGCGTCTGACTCTGACGGACGGATCGATCCAGCGCGCGTGATAGCCGCGCTCGATAGCGAGACCGCGCTCGTGACGCTTGGACTTGCGAATTCTGAAGTCGGGACGATTCAGGATTTCGCGCCGCTTGCATCTGCGTGCAGAGAGTCTGGTGCGATGTTTCATGTCGACGCGGCGCAGGCGGTCGGCCGGATTCTGGTCGACGTGGCGAGTCTCGGATGCGATCTGATGACGCTCAGTGGCCACAAGCTGGGCGCGCCGGCGGGTATCGGCGCGCTCTACATTCGCAACTACGCGAAGTTTGCTCCAACAATTTTCGGCGGGCCGCATGAAAACGGCATGCGCGCTGGCACGCCGAATCTGCTTGGCGCAGTTGCGTTCGGCGCGGCTGCCGAGGCTGCGATGAATTCAATGAGTGTGGAGTCTGATCGAATCGGCTCGCTCGCCGCGTCGCTATTGGCGCGGATGCGTGCTGCAATTCCCGACCTTCGCTTGAACGGCCCGCTCGTCGGTAGATTACCAAACACAATCAACCTGACGTTTCCGGGCGTCCTCGGCGAGAGCATGCTGATAGCGCTCGATCTTGAAGGCGTCGAAGTTTCGATGGGGTCCGCGTGCGCGGCTGGCGCCGTCGAGCCGTCGCACGTGCTGCGCGCGATGGGACGCAGCGTGACAGATTCACGCAGCTCACTTCGAATCAGCCTCGGCTGGACCAACACCGCACTGGAGATCGACGCAGTCGCGGAGATAATCCCGGCGGTGTGGCGACGCGTCGCGGCCGCTGAGCCTCTGCCGGAGGCGAGCACGCGATGAAGCCGCGAGTGCTGGTTGCAATGTCCGGCGGGGTGGACAGCTCCGTCGCAGCGGCGATCCTGCGCGAGCAGGACTATGACGTTGTCGGCGTCGCGATGCGCCTTGCGCCGGAGCCAACCGCACCCATCGCGAAGCGTCGCGGCACCTGCTGCTCGCATGACGACTTCGAAGATGCGCGCAGAGTCGCCGAGCGCATGGATTTTCCGTTCTATGTGATCGATTTGCGCGCCGACTTCGCGGCGCGCGTAGTTGACAACTTTGTCTCCGAATATCTCGGCGGGCGCACGCCGAATCCGTGCGTGATGTGTAATCGCGAGATCAAGTTCGATCGTCTGTGGAGCCGCGCCCGCGCGCTGAACGCCGACTACGTTGCGACCGGGCACTACGCGCGAATCCAGCAAGATGTGGAGGGCAAGTTTCACCTCCTGCGCGGGATCGACCACACCAAGGATCAGTCGTACTTTCTTTTCACGCTCGGGCAGGACGAACTGTCGCGAACGATTTTTCCACTCGGCGCGATGACCAAGGCTGAAGTTCGCGCGCGCGCGCGAGCGTTGGGACTGGCGACCGCCGACAAGCCCGAGAGCCAGGAGATCTGCTTCGTTCCAGACGGCGACTACGCGAGCTTCGTCGAGCGCCTGAGCACTCCAGCGCAACTTCGTCCGGGCTCAATTGTTGATACCGACGGGAAGCGGCTGGCCGGGCACGCGGGAGTGCATCGATTCACAGTCGGGCAGCGTCGCGGCCTCGGCGTCGCGAGTGGCGAGCGGTTGTACGTCCGCGAGATTCGCGCCGATTCGGGCGAGGTGGTGGCCGGACCGCGCGAGGAGCTCGATTCATCGGGACTCCTCGCGAATCGAGTCAGCCTGGTGGATGATTCGATCGCGTCCGGCGGCGACGTGAGCGTCGAGGTGAAGATTCGCTATCGCCATCGCGCGATTCCCGCGATCATGCGGGTTGATTCTGGCCGCCGCGCGGAGATTCGTTTCGCATCGAGCGGGCCAGCAGTGACGCCGGGACAGGCATGCGTTTTCTACCGCGGCGACGAAGTGATCGGCGGCGGCTTTATCGAGCGTGCCGTCACTGAGAAGGCGGCGAACTGACGATGGCAACTCGCTTCGCAATCGCAACGCTCGGATGCAAGGTTAATCAGTACGATTCGGCGATTATCGAGTCGCGTTTGCGCGGTCGAGGCATGGTTCGCGCCGAATTCACGGAAAAAGCCGACGTCTATATCGTCAACACCTGTACGATTACCGATCGCGCAGACGCCGAGAGCCTGCGAATCGCGCGACGGGCGCGTCGGCTGAATCCGAACGCCCGCATTGTCATGACCGGATGCCTCGCACAAGCGAGCCCCGACGTCTTGGCGAAGGCGTCGGAAGTCGATGCTGTGATTGGGCTCGGCAGGCTCGACGACCTCGAGCGCACGGTGGCTTCAGGAGCCGGCGAACGCGTGATGGTCACCAATCTGCGCAAGGAGAAGGCGCCGATCGAGCTGGCCGCGGTCACGCTCGACGGTCATACGCGCGCCTTCCTGAAATTGCAGGAAGGGTGCGATCAGTTCTGCACTTTTTGTATCGTGCCGTTTTCGCGCGGCAGCTCGCGGAGCGTCGAGCCGCGTCGCGTGATGGCGGCGCTCGACGATCTTCATGCGCGCGGCTTCAAGGAAGTGGTTCTTACGGGCGTGCATCTGGGCGGTTACGGCAAAGATCTCGACCCTCCGGTCGAGTTGGCCGACTTGTTCGAGATGATCGCCGAGCGATGCCCGCTCGAGCGCGTGCGGATAAGCTCGCTCGATCCCGAAGAGTTGAGCGACCGGATCGTCGAGATAATATCGGGCAGCGCAAAATTCTGCTCGCATCTGCATCTGCCGTTGCAGTCTGGCGACGACGAAACCCTGTCGCGGATGCGACGACGTTATGCGCGCGACTATTTTCGCGATCGGGTCGAACGGGTTTTGCGCGCCTGGCCCGACGCCGCTATCGGTACCGATCTGATCGTTGGGTTTCCCGGCGAGACGGCGGCGCATTTCGAGTCCTACTTTAACTTCGTCCAATCGATGCCACTTGCATACTTTCATGTATTTCCGTATTCGGTGCGGGCGGGAACCACCGCGGCGAAGTTTTCCGGACGGGTGAAGCCGCCGGAGATAAAGCGGCGCGCGGCGGTGATGCGCGAACTGGGCGAGCGCAAACGGTTGGAATTCGCCCGGCGCTTCGTCGGTACAAAACTTAAGGTATTACTTGAAGAGCGCGGACCGGATGGCAAGCTGCGCGGTTACAGCCGCAACTACGTGCGCGTATCGACGCAGGGCCCCGACGAACTGACAAATCGCGAAGTCGTGGTGGAGGCGTCAACCGTTGAAGGCATCCAACTGGTTGGGGAGATTGTTCGGCCGTGGGCGGGTGGAACTGCCTGCGGCAGGGCCTCCTGAAAGTCCCGGGTCCAAACTCGAGCGTATGCTCGGCTATACGTTCGCACGCGGAGAACTGTTGGAGATCGCGTTGACGCATCCGAGCGCGGCGGTCGGCAGTGACGTCCATTACGAGCGGCTGGAGTTTCTTGGCGACGCGGTGCTCGATCTTGCGATCGCAGATTTACTGATGCGCAAGTTTCCGACGGCGAAGGAAGGCCCGCTGTCCAAACAGCGCGCGTCGATCGTGAACGCGCGCACGTTAGCTCTGAAGGCGCAGGCGATTGAATTGAACGAGATGATGCGGCTGGGCAAAGGCGAAGAAAAAAGCGGCGGGCGCGAGAAGACCTCGATCCTTGCCGCCGTTTTCGAGGCGGTGATCGGCGCGATCTACACCGATGGCGGTCTCGCGCCTGCGCAGCAAGTGGTCGAGCATCTGTTTGAAAATGATATCGGCGGGCCCTCTGCGGAACGCGACTACAAGACTGAATTGCAGGAAATCGCTTATCGGCATTTTCGCACGCAGCCGGTGTACGAACTGGTCGCTGCGGAAGGACCCGATCACGCCAAGCGCTTCACCACTCGAATCCGAATCGCGGGGCGCGAACTCGGCGTGGCCGAAGGCGGCAGCAAGAAGCAGAGCGAGCAGGCTGCCGCGCGCCTCGCCCTGGACCGGATAGAAGAAGAACGCGGTGAGCGCGATGGGTGAGCATCGCGCAGGTTTCGTGGCGGTCGCGGGGCGCACCAACGTCGGCAAATCGACGCTGGTGAATCGCCTGGTAGGGCACAAGGTCGCGATCGTCACACCACGTCCGCAGACCACGCGCCGGCGAATTCTCGGGATCCGCAGCGATACCGACGCGCAGATCCTGCTGATCGACACGCCCGGACTGCACGAGGCGAAGAAGCAACTCAACCAGCGGATGGTGCAGACGGCGCGCCGCGCGATCGCGGAAGGCGAAGTCATTCTGGCCGTGGTGGAAGCAGGCGATCATCTAAACCCCGGAGATCGCGCGGTGCTGATCGATATTCGCGCGCTCGGCCGTCCCACGGTCGTTGCAATCAACAAAGTCGACCGCATAGCGCGCGAGCAACTGCTGCCGCTGATCGAGGAAATCAACCGCGGACTTCCCGGCGCGGAGATCGTTCCACTCAGCGCGCGCACCGGCGAGAACGTCGACGCCTTGCTGGTCGTGCTCAAGCGGATGCTGCCCGAGAGTCCGGAGCTGATGTCGCCGGATGAATACACCGATCAGACCGAGCGAATGATCGCGGAAGAGATCGTGCGCGAGAAAATATTTCTGAAAATGCGGCAGGAGATTCCGTTCTCGACCGCGGTTAGGGTCGAGAAGTTCGAAGACGACGAGGAACGCAAGCTCAAAAGGATCGGTGCGACGGTGGTAGTCGATCGCGAGTCGCACAAGGGCATGCTGATTGGCGCTCGCGGCGCCACGCTCAAGGAGATCGGCACGGCGGCGCGAATCGAGCTTGAGCAAATCCTCGGCGCGCGCGTGTTTCTGGAAATCGTCGTCAAAGTCGAGCGCGACTGGACTCGCGATCCGCGCAAGCTCGCGGAGTTCGGACTGTGACGAATCCGCGCAAAGCGTCCGGCGCCGAGGCGCGGCGAATCGCGGCCGAGGGTCTGCCGGCCGTTGTGCTGGTTGGGCGCGCGAACGCAGGCAAGTCGACGCTGTTCAATCGAATCGCGAAAGGCGGGCGCGCAATCACCAGCTCGATTCCTGGCACCACGCGAGATCTGAATTTCGCGCGCGCCAAATACGGTGATCGCGAATTCGTCGTGGTCGATAGCGGCGGCCTCGAGCTTGGCGGGCATGAGCGGATGACCGATCGAATCGTCACCGAGGCGCTCGCCGCTGTCGGCGTCGCTGACGTGGTGGTGTTCATGCTCGATGGCAGGGGAGGGCTGAGCGAGGCCGACTCCGAAGCGCTCGCGCTGGTCCGCGAAACCGGATGCCCGCTCATCTTGGCGGTCAATAAAATCGATCGGCCGGGGCAGGAGTCTGAGGCGTCCGAGTTCTACGCGCTCGGCGGCGACGAACTGTTTTTCATCTCGGCCGCGCACGGACGCGGTGTCGACGAGCTGCTCGATCAAGTCGTCGCGCGGCTGCCGGAGCGTGAAGGCGCCGCCGCGGCATCTCCTGATTTGAGGCTCGCGCTTATCGGCCGGCCCAACGTTGGCAAGTCGTCGTTGCTGAATCGGCTGTCAGGATTCGAGCGCGCGATCGTCGACGACACTCCCGGCACGACGCGCGATCCGGTCGACGTGCGGCTGACCTCGCATGGCCGCGACGTGCTGCTGATAGACACCGCGGGAATCCGGCGGCCGCCGAAGGTCGAAGGCGAGCTCGAGCAGCATTCTGTCGGGAGAGCGATCGAAACGATTCGTCGCGCGAACGTCGTACTGCTGGTGATCGACGCGAGCGAGGGAATCACCGACCAGGACGCGCGCCTGGCGCGGCTGGTGGACACCAGCGATCGCGCGATGGTGATCGTCTGCAACAAGTGGGACGTCGCCGCGAAGAATGGCGGCAAGGTTCCGACATTCATCCGCGACGCGCACGAGCGCTACCCGTTTCTCGAATACGCGTCGATGGTGTTCACCTCTGCAGTTACGGGCGACGGCGTCGATGGGATAATTCCGGCGGCGACGCAGGCGGGAGATTCGTGGCGCGCAGTTTTTCAGACGTCACTGCTGAATCGAACGTTGGCGGCGGCGACGGCCGCGATGGACCCGCCGCAGGTCGATCGCCGGCGTTTGAACCTGATGTACGTGACGCAGGTCGGCAGCGCGCCGCCGCGCTTGAGATTCTTCACCAACGTCGAACGCGGCATCCCGGCGCACTATGTGCGCTTCATCGAAACGCGGTTTCGCAAAGCGCTGGGACTGGTCGGGACTCCACTTCGACTGGATTTTCGACGCACCGGCCGTTCATGGGTGCAAGGCGCTCCGCCGCGGCCAACTCGCGGCAAGCCCCGCAACCGCCCTGCACCGCGTAGCAAACCGGCACGTGCGTAGGTGCTTGTGGAACGTTGAGCGCGACGGCGTTTCTTACGCCGCGGCTGGTCCGGTATATTTCAATATACAGTGATTCTGATTTTAGATTTCGGCAGCCAGTACACGCAGCTAATCGCGCGGCGGGTGCGCGAGGCGAACGTGTATTGCGAAATCCATCCGTTCAATTTCGCGCCCGAAAAAATCCGTGCGCTGAATCCGCGTGGAATAATTTTGTCGGGCGGGCCCGCCAGCCTCTATGAAGAGAATGCGCCAGACATCGCCGACGAGGTGCTCAACCTCGATTGCCCGGTGCTCGGAATCTGCTACGGGCTGTACGTGATCGCGCAACACATGGGCGCTCGCAGCGTGGGCTCGCGACAACGCGAGTACGGGCCGGCGACGCTGGTGATTGACGGCGACGATGTGCTGTTCGAGGGGCTCGACGGGCGCGAGCATCGCGTGTGGATGAGTCACGGCGATCGCGTCGAGGCGATTCCGAGCTCACTGTGCGCGATCGCGCATAGCGACAACTCACCGTATGCGGCGTTCAAGTCGCGCGATGGGCGCGTGCGCGGAATCCAGTTTCATCCGGAAGTCGTGCACACACCCTGCGGCACGCAACTGCTGCGCAACTTCGTACTGAAGATATGCGGCGAGCGCGGCGATTGGACGATGGCGAATTTTGTCGAGACCAAACTCGCGGAGATCCGCAAACAGGTCGGGCCGACCGACAAAGTGCTGATGGGACTATCGGGCGGCGTCGATTCTTCCGTGGCCGCCGCGTTGATCCATCGCGCGATCGGCTCACGGCTGCATTGCGTGTTCGTCGATACCGGTCTGCTGCGCGCGGGCGAGCGTGAGAGAATGGAGAATACGTTCGCGGGCCAGCTTGGAATCGATCTCAAGGTGACCGACGCCTCCGAGCTTTTCCTGACGCGCCTCGCGGGCGTGATTGACCCCGAGCAGAAGCGGCGCATCATCGGGCATACGTTCATCGACGTGTTCGAGTCTGAGGAGATCGTCAAGGGCGCGAAATTTCTCGGCCAGGGAACGCTGTACCCCGACGTGATCGAATCGGTCTCCTTCAAGGGGCCGTCGGCGGTAATCAAGAGTCATCACAACGTCGGCGGATTGCCGGAGCGGATGCGGCTGGAACTGGTCGAACCATTGCGCGAGTTGTTCAAGGACGAAGTGCGCGAAGCAGGGCGCCAGCTCGGATTGGCGGCTGAGGTCGTTGATCGCGAACCGTTCCCGGGACCCGGGCTGGCGGTGCGAATCGTCGGCGAGGTGACGCGCGAGCGGCTCGATCTGCTGCGGCGCGCTGATGCGATCGTGATGGAAGAGACCGCGGCCGCCGGCTTCGGACTCAAATTGTGGCAGGCGTTCGCTGTTCTGTTACCGCTCAAGACGGTCGGCGTGATGGGCGACGGACGCAGCTACGAAAGCGTGATTGCGATTCGTGCGGTCGAGTCGATGGACGGGATGACGGCGGATTGGGCGCGGCTGGAGCCGGCTTTTCTCGCGCGCGTGTCGAGCCGCATCACCAACGAGGTCAAGGGCGTCAACCGCGTCGTTTACGACATCACGTCGAAGCCACCGGCGACGATCGAGTGGGAGTGACTGTGCCTGTTCGCACACGTTTCGCACCGAGTCCGACCGGATCGCTGCACATCGGCAACGTTCGCTCGGGTCTGTTCGCGTATCTTTATGCGCGGCACAACAAAGGCCAGTTCATCTTGCGCATCGACGATACAGATCGCGAGCGCTCGACCAAGCAATCGCTCGACGAAATCCTCACGGACTTGAAATGGCTCGGGATGGAGTGGGACGAGGGCCCGCCCGACGAGGCATACTTCCAGACCAATCGCGTCGAGCGGCATCGTGAAGCCGCGCTTCAACTGCTGCGCGAGCGCAAGGCATACCCGTGCTACTGCTCGGCGGAGGAACTCGACGCCAAGCGCAAGCAGGCCGAGCGTGAGCATCGCAGACCGGTTTACGATCGCAAATGCCGCGGGCTCGACTTCCCCGCCGACTTGCCGCTGCCGGATAAGGCTGCCGGTCGCAACTATACGATTCGGTTCGCGATGCCACTCGATGGCGAGACGGTCGTCGACGACCTGGTGAAGGGTCGCATGGTCTTTCAGAACAGCGAGCTCGACGACTTCATTATTGTGCGTTCGGACGGATCGCCGATCTACAACTTCGCGAGCATCCTCGACGACGTCGACATGCACATCACGCATATTGTGCGCGGCGACGATCACGTCCCGAATACTCCGCGCCAGATGCAGATGGCTTACGCGCTGGGATTCACGCCACCGGCGTTCGCGCATTTGCCGCAGGTGCTCGGGCCCGACGGATCGCCGCTGTCAAAACGTCACGGCGCGACTTCGGTCATCGCCTATCGTGAGAACGGCTATTTTCCGGAGGCGATGCTTAACTATCTCGCGCGCCTCGGATGGTCGCATGGCGATCAGGAAATTTTCTCGAAGGACGAGCTGATTAATTATTTCGGCTTCGAGGCGTGCGGCAAGTCGGCTGGCGTGTTCAACGCGGAGAAGTTGCTCTGGCTGAATTTCCACTATCTGAAAGAGCGGCCGCTTCCTAAGCTCGTGCAGGAGGTGAAACCGTTCATCGCCAAACGTGGACTGCCGATTCCGGGCGACGACGCGTGGCTCGAAAAGGCGGTCGCGACGCTGCAGGAGCGTGCCAAGACGCTGGTTGAACTTACGGATTTCCTGTCGTTCTACTTGAAGCCTGAAATCGAAATCGATCCGAAAGCGGCAGCTAAGTTCCTCAAGCCGGAAATCGCGGACCCCTTGAAGGCACTGGCGGACGAGCTCGAGGCTCATGAGGGCGAGGTGTCAGAGACGTCAGTGCAGGCCGTGTTCGAGTCGGTGCTCGGGCGATTCAATCTCAAGCTCGGGCAACTTGCGCAGCCGGTGCGCGTCGCGCTGACAGGAGGAACGGTCAGCCCGGGCATCTATGAGGTGGTCGCGGTGCTAGGGAAGCGCCGCACCGTCGAGCGGCTTCGAGCAGCGATCCGCGGAATCAAGCAGTAACGCTCGATCATTTCGCGCTGGTGGGTGGCAGCACCAGGATTTGGCCGTTCATCTCTGGCTGATGCACCGCGCAATAGAAATTGAAAATTCCGGCACGGTGAAACGTGAAGATGTAGGATGTCTTCGTGAGCGGCATCAGCTTCAGATGCATCAGAACTGTTCCGTCGGGCGCGGCGAGCATGAAGTCGTGCTCGTCGTCGGGCTGCAGATTCCAGAACGTGAGCATCGTCGGCGTTTCGCGACGAACCGCCATGAACGTTGGCGACCATGCGTAAACCTCGCCGAACTTCGCCACCGTCTCTTTGGGCCCGGTCTCCTTGATTGCGACCGCCTCCGAAAGAATGATCACTTCAGCCTCCGGAGTGCCGGTCTTCGAGACCGAAACTATCTTCGAGGAAGCAGCGTCCGGCAGGTAGAAGTTCTTGTCCATCGGCGGCGCCGCCGCAGGACTCGCGACGACACTCAACGCCGACAGTATTGCCAACACTGCCGTAGGTATTCGCCTTCGCATCGCGTACACCACTTCCCAGGTAGTCATCCAAATAGTACCTTTGAGGTATGAGCGTACTAGTACCATACGTAGTCGAGCAGACCGGCCGCGGCGAACGTTCCTACGACATCTATTCGAGACTGCTCAAGGACCGAATAGTGTTCCTGGGCGGCACCGTGACCGACGACCTGGCCAACCTTGTCACCGCGCAACTTCTGTTCCTCGAGTCCGAGGATCCGGAGCGCGAAATAAATATGTACATCAACTCGCCGGGCGGATCAGTGACCGCCGGCCTCGCAATCTACGATACGATGCAATTCGTGAAGCCTCCCGTGTCGACGCTATGCGTGGGCCAGGCTGCCAGCATGGGATCGCTCCTGTTGGCTGCAGGAGCCAAGGGGAGGAGATACGCGCTGCCTCACTCGCGCATACTGATCCACCAGGTTTCAGGCGGTTTCGAGGGTCAGGCGAGCGATATCGAGATTCATGCGCGTGAGGCGCTGCGTCTTCGCGAAATCCTGAACGATATCCTTGCTCATCACACCGGTCAGAACGTCAAGAAGATCGAGAAGGACACCGACCGCGACAACTTCATGTCCGCGGCGCAGGCAGTCGAGTACGGCCTTATCGACGAAGTGATCGCGGGGCGGCCGATCAAGGCGTCGCTGTAGGCGATAACGGGCCGCGCTCGCCCATGGACGCGCAACATATTCTCGAAAGCCCGGCCGGCGAAAAGATCGAACGGTTCCGAATTCGCGGCATGCACTGCGCGACTTGCGCGGACACGATCGAAAAAGCGGTCGCGCCGATCCCCGGCGTCATTGACGCTCACGTAAACTTCGCGGCAGAGACGCTAACCGCTCGCGTGAGCGACGAGGTTCCTGTCGGCGTGATCGAGGCGAAGGTGGCCGGCGCCGGCTATAGTGCGACAGCCGAGACTGGCATCGTGAGTGCCGGTGAATCGGCGCTGGATCGCCAGGATGCTCGCCGCAACCTTGAGTGGGTGATCGCGAGTGCGATCGGCGCCGCCGTCGTGATGTATCTGCAGGACGGCGAGGGCTTGGCCGCGCGCATCGCGACGCTCGTGATTGCAACTGCGCTGATGTTCACCGCGGGACTGACGTTCTACCGCGGCGCGTTGACCGCCGCGCGCAATCGCACCGCGAATATGGACACCCTGGTCGCGCTCGGAATCAGCGCGGCGTACCTCTATTCGATCCTCACTACCTTCCCGGAAATCTTCTTCGCGGGCCCGCGATTCTTCGACACGGCAATCGAGCTAATCCTCTTCATTCGCTTCGGCAAATTCCTCGAGGCGCGCGCTCGCGGCCGCGCGATGAATGCGTTGCGATCCTTGCTGACCCTAGTTCCCGATGTTGCAACCGTCATGCGTGACGGCAAGGAATTTGCGATACCGGTTTCCGACTTGGAGGTCGGCGACATAGTAGTGGTGCGGCCCGCCTCCAGAATTCCGGTCGACGGCGTGATAGCCACCGGCGCCAGCGCTATCGACGAGTCGATGCTCACGGGCGAGTCGATGCCGGTGGACAAGGCCGCGGGCGCGGAGGTCTCGGGAGGCACGCTCAATACTGCCGCCGTGATCACGGTGCGCGCGACGCACGTTGGCTCTGAGACGGCGCTAGCGCAGATTGTCAGAATGGTTGCGGATGCGCAGGGCGATAAGGCTCCAATCCAGCGGGTGGCGGACGCGGTCGCCGCGCGATTCGTGCCCGCGGTGATCGCGATCGCGGTGCTGACGTTCGTCGCGTGGATATGGTTCGGCGGGAGTCTCGTCATGGCGCTGACTGCGATGACCGCCGTTCTGGTGATCGCGTGTCCGTGCGCGATGGGATTGGCGACGCCGACTGCGCTCATGGTGGGCAGCGGCCTCGGCCTGCGCGCCGGAATCCTGTTCAAGCGAGCATCGGCGCTCGAATTGATTACAAGAATTCGCGTGATGTTGTTCGACAAGACCGGCACCCTGACAGCCGGACGGCCGGAACTCGAATCAGTCGTAGCGCTCGACGGCGACGAGAATAGCGCGCTGTCGTTTGCCGCGATCGCCGCCGCCGGATCGATTCATCCGCTGTCGCGAGCGGTCACGTCGAGCGCGCAAGCGCGAGGCCTCGCTCCACCATCCGCTGCCGCCGACTCCCGCGAGATTCCGGGGCAGGGCGTTACCGCCGAGCACCAGGGAAAACAGATCGCGCTTGGCAACCAGCGGCTGATGACTGAAATCGGCGCCAGTATCGACTCCCGCGCGCGTGACGAGGCCGCGCGCATTGCCGCATCTGCCGCCACTCCCTTGTTCCTGGCGATCGATCGCAAGGTGACTGCTGTGTTGGCGTTTCGCGATCCCGTCAAGCCTGAAGCACGCGGCGCGATCGCGGAACTGCGTCGAATGAGCATCCGCACCGTGATGATTTCCGGCGATAATGTCGACGTAGCGAAGGCGGTTGCCACCCGGTTGGGAATCGACGAGTTCCATGCGCAACTCATGCCCGCGGACAAAATCGCGCTCGTCAAGCAATACCAGGAGGCGGGACAGTTCACCGCGATGGTCGGCGACGGAATCAACGATGCGCCCGCGCTCGCAGCCGCCGATATCGGAATCGCCATCGGCTCCGGCACCGACGCCGCCAAGGAGACCGGCGACGTTGTACTCACTCGCGACGATTTGTACGACATCGTCCGCGCGCTGGTGCTCGGGCGTTTGACGCTGAACAAGGTGAAGCAAAATCTCTTCTGGGCGTTCTTCTACAACGTGCTCGGGATTCCGGTTGCGGCCGGCGCTCTGTATCCATTTTTTGGAATAATGCTGAATCCCGCGCTGGCCGGACTCGCGATGGCGCTGTCGAGCGTCAGCGTCGTCAGCAACGCGTTGCTGCTCAATATCACGGGGCCGCGAAAACTGGCGTCGATACATGCTGAGATCGACGTCGAGCACGGCACGCCGCCGAATTCCTCGACGCCTCCGAATCCGCGGAGCCAGATTCCCGAAGAGAGGGACACTGCAGTGGCAATGAAACTGAAATGCGAAAAGTGCGGGGCCGAGATCGCGATGCCGAAGCACTGCAATCGCCCGATGCACTCCGAAAAGGTCGGCAACGAAACCAAGCTTGTGTGCTGGATGGGCGTGAGCTGCGGTGTCGCCGACATTCCCAAGCACTGCGACGCTCCGATGCACGACGCCGCCTAGCGCGGCTTTGCCTGGTCCTGTCCGCTAGAGCAAGGGGCCATCACTCCCGAGCATCGAGCGCCTGATCAGCTTGATCGGAACCGCGCCCTGCTTGAGAAACGCGTCGTGAAATTTGCCCAAGTCGAATGCGGCGCCTTGCTGTTTGCGAACGTCCTCGCGCAATTTCAAAATCATCAGCTTGCCCAGTTGATAGCGCAGGTAGCCGGGGTCGCCGGTGCCGCGCAGCGCCTCGACCATCGCGTTATGCGGCGTCTGGTATGCGTTGTCTTCGAAAAACTTCGCGGCCTGATCGACCGTCATCCCTTGCGTATGCATCCTGATTCCGACGAGGTACCGGCACGCGCGCATCAGCGCCATCTGCAATTGCGCCAGCCGATATTTCGCGTCGCCGTCGTGCAGTCCCTCGTCCAGCATCATCTGCTCGCAATAGAAGGCCCAACCTTCGATGTCGGCGCCGGATCCATAAATCAAGCGAACGATATCCGGGTTGTGCCGGTTATTGAGGAACTGCACGTAGTGTCCGGGAAAGACCTCGTGCACCGAGGTGTCGGAAATGGTTGGCGGAGAATAGAAAGCGAGCAGTTGCTCCTTCTTCGCGTCGGGCCACGAAGGATCGGGAAGCGTGACGTAGAAAAACGCCTCGGGTGATTTTTCGAACGGCCCCGGCGAATCCATCGACGCGAACGTCGTCGCCCGCATATACGGCGGCGTCTCACGCACCATCGGCAGCACATCCGACGGGATAGTCGCGATATGGTGGGCGATGACGTATGCGCGGATGCTGGCGAGTCCGGCCGCGACGGTGGGTATCACGTGCGCCACGTCAGGATGCTCGCGAGTGAGCGACTCCATCACCTCTGCCGGCGAGCGCTTCGGATCAATTTGTGCCGCTGTCTTCTGAAATTCATCGCGCAATCGCGCCAGCTCCTTGACGCCCACCTGCTCGAGCTGACCGAGCGGCATATCGACCATGTCGGAGTCGTTCAGCATCCGCCGATACGCGACAGCGCCGATTGCGTAGTCGCCTGACGCTTTCGGCATTAGTGCGTTCTTGAGCCATTGGGCGTAGTCCTGGATCGCGGCGATCAGGTTTGCATTCGCTTTCGCAAAAGCCTGCTTATCCGGACCGTCGGCGACCTTCGCGAACGCGAGCGGAACGTCGTTGTTGAAAAATCCGATCGTCGCCGGCATTTGTTGCAGCGCGATATCGACGTAGACCTTCGGCGTCAGTGACGGCTGCAAGTTAGCCCGTGCAGCGTCGAGATTCTTGAGCGCTCCAACTTCGCGCGCAGTTACCGAACGCATCCTGATCTCGGCCGGTGCAAACTCGCGCTTGATCAGCGCGTTCACCGACGACGTAGGCAGATACGTTTCGGGATCTCGCTGATAGCTGCGGATCTGTTCCGTCCACAGCAGCTCGCCGTCGAGATGCGAGATCAGCCATTCGCGATCCGCTTCGTTCGGCGGCGAAAGATTCCTCCCGTCGTCGGCATCAAACGACGCGATCCATTTTTTCGCATGATGTATCACCGCGTCGATACCCTGCGCACTCACATCGTCGACGCGATTGTCGAAACGATGGTCTCCCAACGCCGTCGCACGCTCGGGATAGAGCTGCAGCTCAGCCTCGACAAACTGCGTGACCTGGGTCCGGAAAGCGCGATTGGTCGCCGATTCGGTATCAGCAATCGTCGGCCCCGCGATCGAGATAGTGAGCGCGATCGCGACGGTGAAACGCGCTGCAAGGGAAGTGGTCGGTTTCACGCGACTACTTCAACGTGGCCGCAAACAAATCCGTCAATTTGTTGAACGCGCGATCGGCTTGCGGCTGGTTGTAAACGGGGGCGTCCGATGTCGTCCAACCGTGGAACGCGCCGTCGTAGACTTCGCTTTCGTATTTTCCGCCCCACGCGGCGAGCGCTCGATCGAACTTTTCGATCGCCTCCTGCGGCATGCTGCGATCCTTGGTCGCGTGTCCGAAGTAGAGTCGCGCCTTGACGCGCGGCAGCACCAGGTGCGGGCTCGTCGGCTCATCGGTGTAGAGACCGCCGCCGTGGAACGACGCCATCGCGGCAACTTTGCCAGGCATCGCCGCGGCCGTGCGCATCGCGAATGCGCCCGTGAAGCAGTAGCCAACGACGCCAATCGATCCCGCGCTCGTCGCGTCGTGCCCTGCGAGGAAATTCACGTACGCAGTCGCGTCGCGCTCGACGGCTTCAGGAGTCAGCGGCGCGCGCAGCTCACCGAATCGTTGCATCGTCTTCGGATCGCCAAGGCCAATTGTGATATCGATCACCGGCGGCTTGGTCGTACGATAGAACACGTTGGGCACCAACACCGTGTAACCTTTCTCCGCCAGCCGTTTCGCCATCTCGCGATGTGACGGGCGGATGCCGCCGATGTCCGTAAGATGTATTACACCGGGTCGTCGCTCGCCTTCTGCCCGATAGAGAATCCCGTCAGCCGTGCCGTCGTTCGTGCGAATCTCGATTGCTTCCTCAATCATCGTGCCCTCCTGCGAATCCTGTGATGAATCCGATTTCATATATCACAGAGGATGAATCTGTGGCGCTATTGACTGCCGCTCGGCCGTCGGCAGGCGCTTTCATCGAAGGGATAGGGCTGGGACTATTGCAGTTGGTGCGCAAATGCCGAACCGGATTCATCAATTCTACGCGGTGGCTTTCGAGGAGAACTTTTCGTTCCGTCAGATTGCGCCCGCATTTCCGGAGGCAAGGACGTCCCCGCTCGAGATGTTTGTGCCGATCGAGTCTGACGGCGGTGACGGCGGCCTCTACTTTTTTCCCTTCGGCGCCATCGTTACGCACGACGTTCCGGCCGAGCACCGCGAGCGCATCTTCTCGCGCCTCACCGAAGTGCTGCCCAAACTCACCACCCGCATCATCCGCGAGGACTACTCGGTGCTCGAGGACCCGTCCGCACCAATCGGAATTGTCAACGGAATGTTGCGGGTTGACAAGCTCACTCCCGAACGCGCGGGCATCGTTGCTTTGACAGTCGGTCAGAGCGCCGCGATGGAATACTACGAGCGCATCGTGGACGACCTGTTCGCGCGGACCTCGCAGTTGGTCGATCGAATGGCGACGCGCGGCACCGTACCGTTTCGGCTGAAGCCATTGCATCGCTTCATCGGCGAGGCGATTTCGTCGCGCACCGAAGTTCTCGCCGTCCTACATCTGCTCGATAAGCCCGACGCAGCATGGGAAGACCCCGCGATGGATCTCATCTACGATGACCTCCGCGATGAATTCGATCTCGTCGATCGCTATGCCGCGCTGACCAGCAAGCTGCAGAGCATCCAGGATTCGCTGGTACTGGTGCTGGACGTCGCGCGCGATCGACGCCTGGTGCTCCTCGAAGTAATTGTCGTGCTGCTGATTCTGCTCGAAGTCATTCTGAGTATCGGCCACTTCACCTTATAAATCGTTCACGCTCGCAGAGTTAAATGAGTTAATATTGTCGAAACACTGGTCTGCTACTTTCGTCACCGCGTGAATCTTAGCCTCACGCTGGCGCGATCTCGCGCGTGCATTAAAAAGGGGCATATGATGTCAGACGAAACTCCACCGTTCGAAAAAGCAATCGACGCCGGACTCCTGTTGCCGGGACAATACGCCGACCTGGTCAGGCGAAATCACGTTATCGAGGGCGAACTGAAACTTCTGCTGGCCGTTTTGGAAGACGCGATTCGATGCTACCTGCGGAACGTGAACGCTAAGGAAGGCGAGCATCGCCGCGACTTCGTCGAGGTCAGGAACTGGTTTGAAGGCAACGGCGCCAGCGCACCGCGCGGCGATATCTTCAGCTTCGAGAATCTTTGCTCGGCGCTAGGCATCGATCCGCGTTACCTGCTCGACCGCTTGCGGATTTTGACGATTGGCGATCTGCCGTCGCGGCGTTACCAGATGCGCCGGCATCGCCCGCTCTCGAGCTTGCGACATGCCAACGGAGTGCGTCAGCGCGGTACCGCCCGCTCCCACGGTTCGTGATTCAGCCGGCCGCCGACCGCGATCAATCGAACTGCCATCGCGTCGCGCTCCCCTGGAACTCTCCGGGTGTTGCGTCGACAGCTATGACCTTGCGCGGATGCACTGCGAAAATCGGTCCCATGTCGAGTACCGTCTCAACCTTCAAATCCCACTCGTACTTTGGATTGTAAGCCTCGACGAAACGGCGGATCGTCTCCGCATCCGAGATCTGTTTCGGCGACGCCCTCGAGTGAGACTGCTTGAATGCCGTCTTCCGGGCACACCACGCAGTTCGGATTCGTCGAGAGATTCCGAGCTTTGCGCGATTTCGCGCCGCTGCTGAAGTAGAACGCACTGTCGAGCCAAATCCCCCACACCGGCACGCAATGCGGCCGGCCGTCGGGGCATGTCGTCGCAACCCAGTAATTGCGCGACTTCGTCAGACGCTCGACAGCCCAATCCCACGGTAGCAGTCCGCGACCATCGGTCGCGTCGAGGATTCCGTATCCCGGCATGTAAGGCCGGCTCGATTTTGGCGTCGGGAGTTTGTTCACCATGCCGGCTACGATCTCACCACACGATTATTTCGCGCAACCGCCGAAATGAAGAAAATGCGCGAGTCGCGAGGCCGGAGCACTCGCGGGACTAGCCCGGATGCTCCATGCCTGAACCGCGCTCGCGCAACGAGAAAAGCCGAAAACTAAAGCGGACTAGCTTTCGCTAGTCACGCCATCGGTCCCAGTCATGATGATGTTCGCGAACCCATTCCGGATGATGGTCGTACCACCAATCGCGGTCGCGCCACACATGCTGGTCATCCCAGTCGCCGTCGTAGGTGCGCCAGGCAGGATATGCCTGAATCCATTCCGGATGATGATGGTAGACCCAGCCCGGATGGTTGTCATGCCACCAGTGCGCATCGTGCCATTCATGATGTTCGTCCCAGTCACCATCGTGGTCGTGGGCATGAGCAACCACCGGCGCAGCCGCGAACAGTGCAGTCAGGGCCGCGGCGGTGAAAATTGTTCGAAGTTTCATTCCTGGATACCTCCTGAAGAAATGGGAACAGTGGGCGAGGATACACCTCACATCCAGCTATTACGATGCATCGACAATGCCAGTTTCAGGAGTCCCGAAAAGCACGAAAAATAAGCAATCTCTGGCGAGATGGGTTCGCTGCCTGCGGAAGGGTTGCGAAAAATCTACAGAACGAGCGAGGTAGGGTTACTGCTCAAGTTTGACCCTTATGGTGCGCCGCGACTGCGCTTCCTTAATATCGAGCTCGAGCTCGCCAGTTTTTCCAAAAACTTTGTAGATTGGCTGATCGAAAGCCCATAGGAACTCTTGTCTAGTAAGTTCATCGGGATCGGCACAACACTGGTCTACTTTCATGGCTTTGGCAGTGTATTCCTGGCCGTTGGTCCTGAGCCTGGCGCCCTCGACCGCGAACACTTCGTACTGTGGATTGACAATCTTTAGATCGAGATCGCAATAGTCCTGTCCGATCAGCCCACCAATGTCATGTATTCGGAGCTCGACTGCCCCAACTTGGGTCGCGCTAACCATCGGAGAAGTTTCTCTCCCATCGATTGGTCGTAGATATACGCCTGGATCGCATCCACTAAGAAGTAGGGCAACCGCCAGGCCAGCGACGAAGCAAATCTTAACTGATTCGCTTTGATGTGGTGGGCAGGGAGTGAATCGAACACTCGACACAAGGATTTTCAGTCCTTTGCTCTACCGACTGAGCTACCTGCCCACCGTGATTGGATGCGTTCTCGCCATGCGATCAGGGTGAACCTATCATTCGTACCGGTGATTGCTCCGCCTTGCAACGGCTTGTCTATCGCTTGAGCTCCGCCACCCGGGACTCGACGAAATCGATCACCTTGCCTTCCAGGTTCGCGCCGTCGAGCCGGTCGATCTCCTGCACTCCCGTCGGGCTGGTCACGTTCACCTCGGTCAGGTAGTCGCCGATGATGTCGAGGCCGACGAAGTACAGACCGTCGCGCTCGAGGCGCGGCTTCAGCATCCGGCAGATGTCGCGATCGCGCGCAGTGATCGGCGCCTTCACGCAATTGCCGCCGACGTGGATATTTCCGCGATGCTCGTCGTCGCGCGGCACCCGCAGCATGCATCCAAGCGGCTCGCCGTTCAGCACGATCAGCCGCTTGTCGCCTTTGCGAGCCTCGGATAAATAGCGCTGCGCCATAATGAGCCGGGTTTCGAATTGCGTCACCGTTTCGAGAATCGCGCCAAGATTTCGATCCTTGGAGGTGGCGAGAAACACACCTTCGCCGCCGTGTCCGTCGAGCGGCTTCACGATCATCTCGCCGCCCTGTTCGTCGAGGAAGGTCCTGAGCCTTGGAATTTCGTAGGTCACGAGCGTCGGCGGAATCGCGTCCGGAAAATTCAGCGAGTAAAGCTTTTCGTTAGCCTCGCGAAGTCCCGCGTGGATTGTTCAGCACGAATGTTTGCCGCTCGTCGGCCAGGCTCAGCAGCATCGTCGCGTAGAGATACGCTGCGTCGGCGGGCGGATCCTTGCGCATGAAAACCGCGTCGAAATGTTCGATCGGGTACTCAAGGCCGTCATCGAGAAACTTGTAGTGAGGATTTCCGCGGCGCGTCAGCTCGCATTGCCGCGCCCGCGCGAAAACTTGTTTGCCGCGCGCGTACAGATCGCGCAGTCCGAAGAAATAAATTTCGTGCCCGCGAAATTGCGCCTCGAGCATGAACACGAAGGTCGTGTCCTTCTCGACCAGCACCCGATCGAGCGGGTCCATGATGAACGCGAACTTGCGCGCCATCGTCTTATTCCGTTTCGGCATCTTCGCCTGATCCTTGCCCATCGTGAAGTAAACCCGTCGCTATGCTGACTGCTGCCAGAGCCGCCGTCTCGCTTCTGAGGCGATTTGGCCCGAGTCCCGCCGAGACGAATCCGGCCTTCGCGGTCTTCGCGCGTTCGGCGTCGTCGAAATCGCCCTCAGGTCCGACCGCTATCAATATCGCACGCGGATGCACGCGTCGAATCACCTCGCCGAGCGGCTCTACGCCTTGCGCGCAGATCACCGCAAGGGTCCCGGGACGGACGCCGCGAATCAAGTCGTCGATGCCGACCGGCGTTTGCACTTCCATTGCGGATCGCGGACTGGCTCTGCTTGGCGGCGGAGAGTGCGAGCCGTCGCCATCGCGCGAGACGCTCGCCGCCGGGCGAACGGACCAATCCGCGTGCGCAGATCAATGGCCATAGCTCCGACGCGCCCAACTCAGCCGCCTTCTCGACGAGGAAATCCATCCGCGGGCCTTTGATGATCGCGGCGGCGAGGATGATTTGAGGTCGAGTGCGCGAGGGCGACGATGACTCTACGCGGATCACTGCGCGGTCGCGTTCATAACGTTCGATCACGCCTTGATGTTCCGCGCCGCCAGGGTCGAGTAGCGACACGCGCGAATCGACTTCCAAGCGAAGGACGGTGCGCATGTGACGCAACTCCGCGCCTTCGATGTCGATGCGTCCGGATGCGTCCGGCGGCCGTGCGATGGAAAAACGCGGCGGCGATGCAGGCATCAGCGTGGTGCTCGCGCCATCACCAGCGTCGTCCATCCGCGATGCGTCTTGCGGCTGAGACATCGGAGCGGCGAGCGGTAGTGACTCAAAACTTCGTCGGCCTCGTCTGCGAGGAAGCCACCGAGGATCAGTCGTCCGCCGGGCGCGACGATTCGCTGCAGATGCGGGGCGAGCTCTATCAAAGTGCCGCTCAGAATATTGGCCGTGATCAGATCGAAATGGCGATGAATCGAAGCGAGCGGCACCGACGAGAATCGAATCGATTTTTCGACTCCGTTAAGCCGTGCATTGGCGCGAGCGTTTTCCAAAGCTGTCGGATCGATATCGATTGCGATCATTTTGGCCTTGCGCTGACCACCCAGGAGAGCCGCCGCGATTGCCAGGACGCCGGAGCCGGTTCCGGCGTCGAGAACCGATTTAGGCGGATGCGCGATGACGATAGACTCAAGCGCGCGCAAAGCGCCTGCTGTCGTTGGATGGTGTCCGGTGCCAAAAGCTTGCGCTGGCTGGACCACGATGGTCGAGCGGCCGGGCTCATTCGCGCGCTTCCACGGTGGTACGATCAGGATTCGGCGTCCCACGCGAAATGGGCCGAAGCGTTTCATCCAGAGCGTGGACCATCCGGGATCAACGATTCTTCGCGCGCTGCCGTCGACACCGCCGTCAGCGAGCATCCCGGCCTGCGCCAACGAGAGTTTTAGGCGTGACAGATCACTTGCGGAAATTGCGTCGAAATAGGCTTCGAGCGCGACGGTCTTTTGCTCGCGCGCTCGCGGCAACTTCATCCCGGCAACGGCGCATCCGATAGCGCCGCCCGCGACGAGAATTCCCGCGGCCTCATCCGCGAGATGCGCGTGAGTGCGGAAGATAACCCGCGTATAACTTCGCCTGGCTGCGGCTGCGCGTTGCATACTGGTCGGCTGGGAGTTTGGCATCAGCGCAGTTTTCTTTCGAGGGCTGATTCGTGTGGTATTAAGTCGAACGCGTGACGATGCTGTATTACCGGTTCCATAATTTTCCGGTTGCGGCCGATGTACCGCTGGGAGGGACGCTCGCGCGGGTTCAGGAATGCCTTGACAAGGCCGGCGTAAAGAACCCGGCGCTGCGATTCTGCCTTTGGGGTACGCGCGGATGCGAAGAGATCATCGCAAGGTTCCCGGAATTCCGCCGCTTCTTATCGACCGGTGGTCCTCAGCACGGCAGGGCGCCAGTTGAGCATCTGTCGAACTTCCGCCCTGCGGCTCCTGGAGCGTTCGCAGGCCCGTCAGGCGACGTGAAACTCGAAGCGATCGCCGCAGTCGCAGCGGGCATCCCACAGGAATTCCCGATTTACATGGCGCAATTCGCGCTCGGTCCTATATCTCTAGGCACAGCGCTCGTTCGCTCCTCGCATCTTCAGTCACCATTGATGGAAATAAGCCTGCAGTGCATCAGCGTCGGCTGGCAAGATTCCCCCGCAAGAGACGGGAGCAGATATTCTTTGCACTTTATTGAGCCGCTGCCGACCGCGGATGTGAAGCAGCCCATCCCGGCTTGGATCCAGACACTTTATTCCGCCTTTCCCGGCGCTAAAGCAGAGGGGATAGGTTCAGACATCGACCAGATAATGATGGAGTATGGGATGATAGTGTCTGGGACGAGCGGGACCTTCATAGGAAGCAAGTCCATTGGGGATCTGAAACTGCCGCACGAGTTGCCCAGTTCGCGGGCGGCTTCGCACCTGAAACATGCCCCGCTGAAAGGCTTTCACAGCACAATTGCGAGTGTGTTCGCGGACGACGGATGGAAACAGGCCCCGAACAATGAGCAGACCGGAATACATGAGCTGCGTAAGACGAGCGTTGCCGGCCGCCGCTTGGTTTTGCGCTTCCGGGTCCAAAAGAGTGGCCGGTCGTCACGAAGCATATCCGCCGTCATGCGGTTGGTTTCCCACCGCAAAATGCTGACCTTGGGTGTTCTGGCCGAGCGAAGTACGCGGCGCGACTATGAGGTTCCGAATCCCAAGGTGCTGAGCCAAATCCTCGAGAACATGCGAGTCGTAGTGGAGTACCTTGAGAACACCTGGGTGGCGGATCTCGAAGAAGTTCTGGGACCAAGACGGCGGGCTTCCAAACTTGGCGAGCGGCAGGGTAAAGAGGCAGAATCCTGAATCGCGCGGCGCGCTGTAGTCGGACCCTCACCTTCATCCTCTCCCTAACCTAACAGGGAGAGGGGAAGAAATCTGAGCGCGGTTACGCAATGGTCTCCTTCAGGAGAGAGGGGAAGGCGGCGGAGGGGAACGCCGAAAGGTGCTGTTGACAGGAGACGGCGTGGCGGTTTGCGGTTGCGCGCGCGTGGCGCGTAAACTCTCATCATTATTCGAGTTCGATTCTTTCAATGTGGTGGAGGCGGGCTGTGCTGAACATAGCCCATCGCGGGGCGAGCGGTACCTTTCCCGAGAACACCCTGAGCGCTTTTCGCGCCGCTATCGACGCGGGTGTGGACATGTGCGAGCTCGACGTCCAGCTCACTCGCGACGGCGCTGTCGTCGTGATTCACGACGAATCCGTCGACCGCACCACCGACGGCAAAGGCGAAGTCGCGGAACTGACGCTCGAAGAGCTCAAGCGACTCGACGCCGGCGCGAAGTTCAAGGGCGGCGCAATCAAGGGCGAGCGGATTCCTACACTCGACGAAGTGTTTGGCGTGACCAGCGGCAAGTGCGGGATGAATGTCGAACTGAAGGCGGGCGGCCTCGAGCATCAGGTCGCGCAGATCATGCAAGCGCGCAATGCCTGGGGCGATAGCATCGTCTCGAGCTTCGACTGGGAATATCTGAAAAAAATCCAGCAACTTCATTTTAACGTTCGCATCGCATTACTAGCCGACGAAAAGCCGGTTGACCTGATGATGAACGCGGTTGCGATGCGCGCGCATGCGATCAATCCACGTTGGGACATGGTGACGGCCGATTTGTGCAAGGCGGCGCACGAGCGCGGGCTCAAGGTGTATACCTGGACGGTCGATGCGGACGCTCGCATGCGCGCGCTTATCGAATGCGGCGTTGACGGTATCATGACGAACTTCCCCGAGCGGTTGCGGACAGTGATAAAGTGATGGGCGGCTGATGGGACGTTTCGGCGACGACAAAATCGAGGAAGTCCGTTCGCGCGCCGATATCGTCGAGATTGTCGGCGCACACGTGCGGCTGCGTCGCGCGGGCCGCAATTTCGTCGGGTTGTGTCCATTCCACAATGAGAAGACGCCGTCGTTCTCGGTGAATGCCGAGCGCGGATTCTTTCATTGCTTTGGATGCGGCGTCGGCGGCAGCGTTTTCAATTTCATCACCCGCGTCGAGGGGCTCACCTTCCCGGAGGCAGTCCGATCACTCGCGAAAAAATACGGCGTGACTCTGCCCGAGCATGATGTAGCGGGACCCGCGGCCGGCGAGCGCGAGGCGATGCTCAAGGCAAGCGAAGTCGCGGCGGAATTCTTCGCGCATGTGCTGTGGAACACGACTGACGGGGCGATGGCTCGCGACTACTTGAAGTCACGCGGTATCAGCATCGAGACGGCACGCGCGTTCATGATTGGATACGCGCCGAGCCGGCCCGCATCGCTGGCGAAGGCACTCGAGAAGCGTGGGCTGCGCGAGGCGGGCCTGAAAGTCGGGCTGGTCAAGAAAGACGGCAACGTCGCCATCGGCGCCGAGACCTATGACATGTTTCGCGGGCGCGTGATGTTTCCGATTCGCGACGCTCAAGGACGCGCGATCGCATTCGGAGGCCGCGTGCTCGACGCGCGGCTGCCGAAGTACATCAACTCGCCCGAATCGCCCCTGTATTCCAAAACACGCACGCTTTACGGATTGTTCGAGGCGCGGCAAGCGATTTCATCGAGCGCGTCATCAGGAAAGGACCGTGCAATTCTGGTCGAAGGGTACTTCGACGTGATTGCCCTGTGGCAAGCCGGCTTCAAGGAAGCCGTCGCGGGATGCGGCACGGCTCTGACGGTCGAGCAGCTTCGGGTGCTGAGTCGATACACGAAAAATGTGATCGCATGCTTCGACGGTGATGCGGCAGGGCGGAAAGCGTCGATGCGGGCGCTGGAGATTTTCCTGCAGGCGGGGCTGTTGGGCCGCGGGATTTTTATTCCGTCGGGCTTCGATCCCGACACGTTCGTTCGCGAGCGCGGCGCCGCCGCGTTCGCCGACCTCACAGAAAAATCCGAGCTGCTGGTCGATTATTTTCTGAGCGAGCAAGCGGGAGAGGCGCGCGGCTCGATCGCCGAACGCGGGCGCGCTGCGCATCGTGTCGCTGAGATGCTCAAGCTGGTCGGCGATCCATTTCAGTTCGATATGTTAGCGCGAAAGGGGGCGGACCTGCTGTCGATCGGCGAGGAAGTATTGCGCAAAGAGGCGCGCGGACCGCAATCGCGGTCCGCGACGCCGTCGCGGTTCGCGCGCGAGCGCGCGCAAACCGCGAATCCGCCGCCCGCCGCAGCGGGCGGCGGCGATGCCGGCGCGAAGGCCGAGATCGGCCTTATCGCGCTGGCGCTGCTGCATCCGGAGCTGCGCAATGAAATTGCGCAGTCCGGAGCGACGGCGAATTTCGAAGAAATTCGCCTCGGCGAGGTCCTCGCCGACTTGTGCCGCACCGACGAGCCATACACTGCCCTCGAAGAATGGATTGCGGATCGGCTGACGGCCGAGGAGCAAGGCCGCGTCAGTGAGTTCGCGGTTGGTCCGTTGAACGATGAGGTCGTGGACGAAACGCAGAAAGTTTCAAGCGACCTCGAGAAGTGCCGCGCGCTGGCCAACGACTATGTCGTCGCGCTCGAGCGGCGGCGCCGGGCGCGCGAAGTCGGACGACTCCGCGGGAGCGGAGCCGACGTATCTGCTGCGCAAGCCGTCATCGCGCTCAGACGCGAAGGCCGCGGTGTATAAGCTGATGCCTGGGTGTCGTTTTGAGCGAATGTTTAGTCGATCGGCCCTTAAGTCTGCTGTGCGAACTTGCTACCATCATAGGCGCCTGATGCTTTTCAGAGGGCCCATAGCTCAGCCAGGTTCAGAGCTGCCGGCTCATAACCGGCTGGTCCCAGGTTCAAATCCTGGTGGGCCCATACCATTCGTGTCCGCGGCGGCAATCCGAGGACGCAATATAATGAAGATCAATAAACTTTGCGCGACGCGCACAACATTAGTGGAGGTACGACTTGCGTGAAGAGATAACCCGGCTGATGGACCTTCAGGTCATCGACCGGCAGCTGCAAGAGTTGGAGCAATCGCTGAGCTCGATTGCCGGGCGAGTCGACCAACTTCGCGTTGAGAACCAGGGCAACCAGGCTGAGCTCGATCGCCTCTCCGAACAAGACAAGGAAATAAACACGGCCCGCAAAAAGGCCGAGCGTGAACTGGCCGAAGGCGAAGTCCGAATCCGCAACAAGCGGATGCGACTGACTCTTGTCCGCAATGACAAGGAACTGCAGGCCCTGACGCATGAGATCGAGTCGTTGAAGGAGACCAATCAACGGCTCGAGACCGAGTTGCTCACCTCGATGGAAGGCGCAGACGCGCGGACCGCGCGAATCAAAGAGCTGACTGAGGCGATCGCGAAAGGAAAGGTCGATCTCACGGCGGCGGAAAAGGAAATCGCGGCGGAAGTCGAAGAGCTCAAGGGCAATATCGGAAAACATCGGAAGGCGCGAGAGAAGGTCGCCGAGAATATCGACGCCAGCCTGCTGTCGCGCTACCAGATGATTTTCAGCCGTCGCGCGGGCGTCGCGGTTGCGTTGGCAAAAGGCGGAACGTGCCAGGGATGCAGGATGCGTCTGCCGCCGCAGTTGTACAACGAGATCCAGAAGCATTTGCAGATTCACTTCTGCCCGAACTGCCAGCGCGTGTTGTACTACGAGGAGCCGGCGGAGAAGGCAGGCTCGTAAGAAACGTACGAGCACTTATCGAATGCGGACTGACGGAATAAATTTCGTCCTACGTAGGACGAAATTTATTTCGTCGATTGTCCTTCGGCCGAGACCGTCCAGTGCTCCCCGTCGCGAATCAACGTGAACACCGCCGGCATCGGGATCGATTCCCAGAACTTGTAGTCGACGTTCGGCATGAATGCGTGCAGCGCGAGCGCAATCAGATTGCCGTGGCTGGCGAGGATCACGGTGCCGGCTGAGTGGCGCGACGCGATCGTGTCGAGCACGCGCACGACTCTCGCCTGCGCGATGCGGCCGGTTTCTCCACCTGGTGGCGCGTAGTCGAAGTCTTCCCACGTGCGCTTCAGATGCGTTTTCCAGTCGGGCAATTCAGCGAGCGACAGCATCCGCTCGCGGAGGTCCTCGATCGTCGCGATCGCGAGGCCGCGCGCCCGTGCGATCGGTTCGATAGTCTGTCGCGCGCGCAGATAAGGACTCGAGTAGGCGGCGTCGATCCGCGTTGATGAATGAATCTCGCGCAGTTGCTCGGCATCGCGCATTCCTTTCGTCGTGAGCGGACGCGTGAATTCATCGAAGCCCGACGTCCCGGGCGCCACCGGCTCGGCGTGTCGGACCAGCAAAACGGTCAGCGCGTCGCGATCAGGCATAGTCGATCTTCAGTGCATGAGCACGGCGCGAAATCGAACTTTGCCGGTCATCATGCGATCGTAGGCTTGCTCCGCTTGATCGATTGGGAATGTTTCGATCATCGCGCGGACCCCCGTCTGCGCCGCGAATTTCAGCGTATCCTCGGAATCTTTCGACGTTCCCGACGGCCATCCGGTAATTGTCCGTTGTGCGCCGATCAGCTGAAACGACGAGACCGCGAAGGGCTCTGCGCTCGCGCCGACGGTTACCAATCTTCCCTTCACGCCCAAGCCGTCCACCAGCGGGCCGAACGATTTCGCGTCGGGCGCGGTTGCGAGAATTGCAGCGGCGCCACCTTCCTTGGTCAGCTCAGCAGCCACGTTCTGCGTGCCACTATCGATGTAGCGTCGAGCGCCCAACTTCAGCGCAAGCCCCTGTTTATCCTCACCGCGTCCGATCGCGACTACGTCGTAACCAAACTTGGCTGCGAACTGTACGCCCAGGTGCCCGAGTCCGCCGATACCCTGGATGGCGACGAGGTCGCCGGGTCCGGCGCCGCTGTGCCGGAGCGCATTGAAGGTCGTGATGCCGGCGCACATCAGCGGCGCGGCCTCTTCGGGCCGCAACGCGTCGGGAATATGCGCGAGGGCCTCGACCGGCGCAATCACATGAGGGGCGTAGCCGCCGTCGTAGCTTATCCCGGGGATCTTGAGAAAGCGGCAATTTACAAAATCGCCGCGCCGGCACGGATCGCATCGAAAGCAGTTTCCACCGTGCCATCCGACGCCGACTCGATCGCCAACTTTCCATTCGCCCACATCTTCGCCGACAGCCTCGAGCAGCCCGGCAATCTCGTGTCCCGGCGATCGCGGATAGGTGACTCCCGGCCACGCTCCATCCTTCGTAAACGAATCGCTATGACAGACTCCGCATGCCTGAACCTTAATCCGGACCTGCCCGCGCGCTGGCTCGACGATTTTTTCCTCAACGAGCTTGAAGGGACCTTTTGCTTGTTCGACTCGAATGGATTTCATGATTCTGTCTCCACAAGAATCTGGAGTGTCGGACATTTCAGCATTACGCCCGATCGCAAATTATGTCACTGCCTCTCCTATCTGCCTGTGTGGCGTCTTTCCCTTCTCTTTCTCGAACTCATTCTGGTGTCATCCTGAGCGTAGTCCGCGGAGCGAAGGACCTCGCGCGCTAGCGCGTCTGCCGGCAGGCGCCGAACGCAGGAGCGTTCGGCGAGATTCTTCGCTACGGCGGCTCCGTTCAGAATGACCTAAAAGGATGGGCGAGAGGGACTCGAAAAGATGCTACTGTAGCGGCGCCGGAGTGAGTCGGGCGATCGCTTCCCTTGAATGGGAAGAGGAAAGTCCGGGCTCCATAGGGCAGGATGGCCGCTAACGGCGGCGCGGAGCGATCCGCGGAAAGTGGCACAGAAAATACACCGCCCGAAAGGGTAAGGGTGAAATGGTGGGGTAAGAGCCCACCGGCGCGCGAGTGATCGTGCGCGCATGCCAAACCCCATCCGGAGCAAGACCAAATAGGAGGCTGAGCGGCCCGCTCTTAAGGCCTCGGGTATGGTCGCATGAGCCGCCGAGCAATCGACGGCCTAGAGGAATGATCGCCGCCCGCAAGGGACACAGAACCCGGCTTACAGACTCACTCCGGTTTTTTTTAGAAAAGCCGTGCCAGCGGCGAGATTGCCACGAGGACCCTAACCCCTAACCCCTTCCCTCGAGGTAGGGGGAACAATCGCGACAAGGAATCCCGATCCGGTTCCCACTACGGGAAAAAGTCAGAGTTGGGTTGGCTCGCACTTCCGCGATTCCATCTCCAGCAACTTGCGCTTGCGATCGAGTCCCCATCGATATCCACCGAGATGACCCGATGCGCGAATTGCGCGATGGCACGGGATTACAATCGATACTGGATTCGCGGCGTTCGCGGTGCCGACTGCGCGAATTGCGCGCGGCCGTCCGATGCGTCGCGCGATTTCAGAATACGAGCGCGTCTCGCCTCGCGGAATCGCACGGAGTTGGTCCCAGACCGCAAACTGAAAGGGAGTCCCGCGAATATCCATCGGTGGCGTCGGCATCGGCGAACCTCCTGCGATGTATTTCGCCAACGCCTCGGCCCAATCCGCGATGTGCGAATCTTCTGGCCGATTCGAATCTGCGAGTCGAATCGACGCGCGCGGATAATCAGCGCGCAGCTCAGCGGCCAGCTTGCGATCCGATTCACCCATCGCGGCAAAACAGATTCCGCGGCGCGTGCCGGCGACCAGAAGGCGTCCGAAGGCCGAATCGACGATTGCATACGCCATTTCAGCGCCGTCGCCATGCGGTCCGTAAGAAGAATTTTGTGAACTGTTATTTTGCGTTCGCATACGGCATCCTCGGAACTATACAACCCCGCCGACCGGTTAATGTGATATGAAGCCAAATTTCAAGGCGCTCGCGGTTTTCGGTTTCGATCGTCGTCACTCTGATTTTCGCACTCGCGCTCGCGACGGAAGTGCCCGGGCCTCCGGCCACCGACCTGAAGCTGGCGCCAGATCTTTCCTTTTCAGACGATTCGAGCTCCAACTTTCCTATCGAAGGGAAAAACCTGTCCGACGGTTCGCTCGGCGCCGACCATGCGACCGTGATCTTCTTCGGCACCGCGAATTGCTGGAACACGGCGCGTGAAGCTGAACGCCTCGTGCAGGTCTATCCGCGATACAAAGACAAGATTCGGTTCGTCATCGTCGATCTGCGAAAGCCGTCCCTCGCGCAGCAAGCTTTGATAGATCGCTACTACCACGGTTACATCCCGACCATTGCGGTCATCGATAGTGCGGGCAAAGTCCTCTACGACCGCGCCGGCGAGACGGCGAGCGAACGGGGCGATACCAGCAATCTGCAGAAGCTGCTCGACTCCGCGCGGTAGCGCGGAAGAAGCGAACAGGCGCAGATTTGTGACGAATCCGCAGAACCCTCACCTACCGGCCGCGATGCGTCCGGCCGCCTCTCCCGTAAAGTAACGGGCGAGGTAAGATCTCGCTTCGCTCGAAGAACACAAAGAAGTTCTAACTGGTCGAAGTCCCGCGTCTTTATTAATACTGGGTGCAGGGGTCACCCCTGCCCAGGGAAGCGTGAAACCCACGGCGGGTTTCACATACGATAACGCTCTTCAGTTCTAACCCTTCGGCAGCTTGAGCACTCGCTCGCCGATGATGTTGTGCTGAATCTCGCTCGAGCCCGCCGCGATCGTTAGCCCGCGCGCCGCGAGCGTGCGATGCATCCAGCGACCGCCTTCGACAGCGCCGACGCTGCCGCCTTCGACGTTGGCGAACGCACCGAGCATCTCGTCAGCGAACATCGCGACCCGCAGGTTCAGCTCGGTCGCGAACAGCTTACCGAATGAGCTCTCCGCGCCGGGCACCTTGCCCTTGAGCTGCGCCGATAGCGACCGATAGCGCGACAACCGTAAGCATCGCGCCTCGACTGCGAACTGCGCGAGCTTCTGGCGTACGTACGGATGCTTCCACGCGGGCTCGCCCTGGAAATCCACTTTCTTCGCGAGGTCGAGCAGCTCGCCAATCGTGCGTTCCACCGGATGCCGCGTGCCGCCCGAAACCCGCTCGTACATGAGTGTCGCGATCGACACCTGCCATCCCGCGTTCAGATCGCCTACCAAATTCTCTTTCGGCACGCGGACGTTGTCGTAAAAGACTTCATTGAATCCGGCGTCGCCGGTGATCTGAACGAGAGGACGCACGGTGATTCCCGGGCTGTGCATGTCGACCAGCAGGTACGAAATGCCTTTGTGCTTAGGCGCCGACGGATCGGTGCGCACGAGCAGCACCTGCCAATCTGCGCGATGCGCCAGGCTGGTCCACACTTTCTGCCCGTTGATTGTGAAAGTGTCGCCGTCGAGCACCGCGCGCGTCTGAAGGCCCGCGAGATCAGAGCCGGCGCCGGGTTCGGAATAACCCTGACACCAGATTTCCTCGCCGGTGAGCATCTTGAGCAGGTAGCGCTTTTTCTGCTGATCGGTGCCGAGATGCATGATGGTCGGTCCGATTCGATCGATCGCGAGCTGATTGGCGCCGTAGAGCGGCAGCCCGAGCCGCAGGACTTCGTCCTGGTAGATAGCCTGATCGATCATGCTCGCGCCGCCACCGCCCCATTCCTTGGGCCAATGCAGCGCGACATAACCGGCCTTGTACAGACGGCGATGGTAGTCGAGGAGCTGCGCCCATCGCCCGTCGTCGCGCACGTCGAGCAGGCTGGCAGTCGATCCGCCCAGCCCCTCGCCTTTGCGCCCGAAGGCCTCGGCGGAGTTCTTCTCGAGCCATCCAGCAATTTCAGCGCGAAATTTTTCCTGTTCCGGCGTATAAGTAAAATCCATCGAATGCTCCCGTTGGTGCGTCGTCGATAGTCGATCTGTTGTGCTAAATATCAGACGATGCCTAAGCGTGAAACCGCGAAGCTCGTAACGGTTGGTCGTGCGCGTCCGCGTACCTGGAAAGAGTATTTCGCCAAGGCGCCGCGGCTGCCTGCTTGCTTTCCAAAACGGATCCGCGATCGACGGCCCGAGAAAGTAGATCCGTTCTGAAAGCCACGTCGATCTCCGATACTGGCATCACGAATCCTTTGCTATATGATAGCCGGATACTTTGAGCGCTGCGGGACGCCATCGAAAAAATCGAAACGGGCGTCGCGTTCGCGCTCTATCATTAAAACACGAGGCGAATTGCGACACCGATGGCATACGAGCACATCAAGGTTCCCAGCAACGGCGAAAAGATTACCCTTGGCGCCAATCACACGCTGAACGTTCCCGACCGCCCGATCATTCCGTTTATCGAGGGCGACGGCACTGGCCCCGACATCTGGCGGGCCTCGCAGTACGTCTTCGACAATGCGGTCAAGAAAATCTACGGTGGCAAGCGCCAGATCGCCTGGATGGAAGTGTTCGCAGGCGAGAAGCCCTTCAACCAGTGGAAGAACTGGCTGCCCGACGAAACCGTCGAGGCGTTCCGCGAATTCCTGGTGGGCATCAAGGGTCCGCTGACGACGCCGATTGGCGGCGGCATCCGTTCGCTCAACGTGGCGCTGCGCCAGATGCTCGATCTCTACGTATGCCTGCGACCGGTGCGCTACTTCACGGGCGTGCCGAGCCCGGTCAAGCATCCTGAAAAACTCGACGTCGTGATCTTCCGCGAGAACACGGAAGACATCTACGCAGGAATCGAATGGCCGGCGGAGTCGCCCGAGGCGAAGAAGGTCATCAAATTCCTGCAGGAAGAGATGGGCGTCAAAAAAATACGCTTCCCTAACACCTCGGGAATCGGCATCAAGCCTATTTCGCGCGAAGGCACCGAGCGGCTGGTCCGCGCCGCGCTCGACTATGCGATTCGCCACAAGCGCAAGAGCGTGACGTTCGTGCACAAGGGCAACATCATGAAATTCACGGAGGGCGCGTTCCGCGATTGGGGCTATGAACTCGTCCGCCGCGAATACAAGGGCAAAGCGGTGGGATGGGACGATTGCAACGGGAAGCCGCCCGCCGGTGAGTTGCTGGTCAAGGATGCGATCGCCGATATCACGCTGCAGCAAGTGCTGACGCGCCCCGATGAATTCGACGTGGTCGCCACGATGAATCTGAATGGCGACTACATCTCGGATGCGCTCGCGGCGCAGGTCGGCGGCATCGGAATCGCTCCTGGAGCCAACATCAACTACCTCACGGGCCATGCGATCTTCGAAGCGACGCACGGCACCGCGCCCAAGTACGCCAATCAGGACAAGGTGAACCCGGGCTCGGTAATTCTGTCGGGCGTGCTGATGTTCGAGCACATGGGATGGCAGGAAGTTGCCGACGGCATCATTCGCGGCCTCGAGAAAACTATCAGCAAGAAAGAAGTGACCTACGACTTCGAGCGCCTGATGACCGGCGCGAAGCTGCTGAAGTGCTCGGAGTTTGGCAAGGCGATCGTCGACAATATGTAGCCTGATCTCTCGCCCGTTACTTCACGGGAGAGGTTAGGTGAGGGTTCTGGGGTTCGAGCAAACTTTCTTTATCCGGTTCCCCTTCCCTCGAGGGCCCGGAAAAAGGGGTTAGGGGTTAGGTTGCTGGATTATCTGATCCGCGCACCAAAAGCCCGTTTCGATTGCCGACTCGAAATGCGGCAGCCCCATGTAGTCGCCGGCGAGCAGGACGCGCCGAGCTGACGGTCGCGATCTTCTGTATTCCGCGAGGTCGCGGCTTCGTCCGACCGGCGACTTCGGCAACGCATTCGGCCATCGCACGATTTGCGCGAACCGTTTCGTCGCAGTCGCGCCGGGAAAAAATCGCTCGATATCCGGCAGCACCTTCGCGACGATCTCGTCGTCCGACAGATCCATCATCGCGCCCGCTGCTTCGGGCTTGACGAACAGGTTCAGCATCTCGCCGTCCGGCACGCGCGTGATATCCTTGGCCGATTCGAGCGTGGCCGACGCAATCAGTTGACGGTCGGGGCGCGGGATCAGAAATCCCCATACATCTTTCAGCGCCGGTTCATCCCGCCAATGGCGGCTGGTGGCGAGTCCAATCTTGACCGTCGGGGCGTACTCGGTCGCCATCAGCCGGCGTTCAACCTCGTCACCGCCGTGATAGAGCCGCGATGCTATTGGCGCTGTCGCCGCCAGTACGACATGGTCGGCGCGTATCTGTTCGCCCGATAACTGCACGACGGCGCCGTCGTCGCGAACCTCGATAGACTGCACCGGTGATTCCAGCTTGACTTCGACCTTCGACGCGAGCGCTTCGGGAAACGATCCCAGGCCGCGGCTGAGGCTCATCTCCTTGCCGCGGCCGTTGTCGGTGAGTGCGAGCGTCGCCAGCGTGGCTGCCCGCGACGTTTCTTCCATCACGCAGAGCAGGCCGCCCGCGACGAGAGGCTCGACCAGATAATCGGTGGCGCGACCGAGCCGCGGCGCGCACCATCGCGCGGTGTCCTCATCGTCGTACTCGGCCCACGCCGCGTAGTTGTCGACCGGAGGCCACTTGAGCTTGGTCGTATGCCAGATGAAGCGCGCGAGGTCGGGCAGGCTGACCAGTCCGGACGTGAGTGCGTAAATCGGAAACATCGCGCCCGAGGGCATCCGGCGCGGGCTTGACCGTCTTTAACGATCGCCATCCATGGGCTGGTCGGCCTCAGTTCCGCTTCCAGTCCCAACTCCTTCACCAGGCCAAGCGCGTTGCGGTAGGTGCTCGTGATCAGCTGCGCGCCGCGCTCGATCATGTAGCCATCGCGCGAGTCGGTACCGAGTCTGCCGCCGACATGATCGCTCGACTCGAGCACCGTCACGTCCACTCCCGCCTGCCGCAGCCGATACGCCGCCGACAGCCCGGCCATCCCGGCCCCGACCACCACTACTTTTTTGTTAGGCATCAACTCTTACAAAAGGCGGCGCGCTTCTCGCCTCTAGTAGGCGGTTGCAGTGTGCAGCTTCCGCGCGACGTTCATGTTGTTGCCGCCGAGCGAGGCATCGGTAGTCAAGGTGAATGTGTTCTTCAGTGGATCGAAGATCTCGGCAGTATTGAGAGTATGTCCGCTTCCATCTTCGCCGCCGGTGATCAGCACCTTGCCGTTCGGAAGGAGTGCGGCCGCATGATTGAATCTCGCGCTATTCATCGAGCCGACCGCCGTGAACGAATTGGTCGAAAGATCGAACACCTCTGCACTCGCTAGCGCGTTATTGGAACTGTCAAGGCCTCCCGCAATCAAGACCAGCGTCCCTCCAATTGAGGTGGCCGTATGCTTCTGGCGTGCGACGGTCATGTCGGTTCCGCCGAGCGTAGTGGTCAGCGTGAATTTTTTGGTCGCCACGTCGTAGATCTCTGCGGTCGCCTGTGCAACCCCGGCGACGCCTTCGCCGCCCGCCACCAGGAACTTGCCGGACTTGGCCAGCAGCGTCGCAGTATGGAACGCCCGCGCTGCGTTCATCTGACTGCCGCCCAGCGAAACATCATCGGTCAGAGTAAAGGTGTGGGTGAAGGGATTGAACAATTCCGCGGTTTGTAGCGGGGTGACCCCGTCCGAGCCGCCTGTGATCACCGCGTCTGCCGGGCATGTGCTTGAGAGCGGCACTGCTAACAGCACGGTAGCAGCGTTTACACGTGCCGTGTTCATTGGGCTGGTCGCAGAGCTAGACAAGGTATTTGTGATCTCGGCTGTATTGAGAACGGTGCCGCCGGCATCCTGCCCGCCCGCAATCAACACGTTGGCAGAATCATCCTGGAACGAAGTTGCCGTGTGGCCCTCGCGCGAGTCGGTCATGCTTGGGCCGTGCGACAAATGTAGAGCCGGTGAAGGTCTCGGTAGATTGCGCGACGCCAGTCGGATCGAAGCCGCCTGTCACCACGACCGCGGCTCCTCCGCTCGTGTTGATCGCGGCTGCTGCCTGGCTGTACCGGGCATCATGCATCGCATCGGTCGTGAGGGTGAATATGTTGGTGACCGGATCGAAGATTTCCGCGCTGCTCAGTGGAGTGCCATTGGAGGCTTGACCTCCCGTGATCAAAACGAGATGCGCGATATCCGGAGTCGCTGAGGCGTGTACGGTACAGGTGGCCGACGGGGTGGGGGTCCTGGTTACAGTCGGGGTCGGCGTTACCCCGGTCGGAGATGGCGACGGGCTAGCCTTCGGCGTCGTCGTAATCGTCGCCGTAAGAGTGGGCGTCGAGGTAAGAGTAGGGATCGTCGTCGCAGTCGCCGTCGGCGTAGCGCCGACGATGCCATGTCCCGAGAGCTCGATGTGTTGCGGACTTTTCTTGGCTGAATCGGTGAACGTCAATCCGTTCTTCTTCTTGACCTTCCCGATAGCGGTCGGACGAAACACGACGACTACTTCACATGTGCCAACGGGAGCCAACGGCGAGCCGGAGCATCGATCGGTTTGTATCTCGAAGGGCGGTGAAGCGACGATAGACGTGAATTCGATCGAAGCTGACGGAGAGTTATTGGTGACGGTCAGCGATAGAAAATTACTCGTGAGCCCGACGATGACTTTGCCGAAGTCGTGCTGGTCGGGTGTGATTTTGAGCGTTCCGGCAGAAGCCGATTTCTTCGCATCAGGCGCAGTCGCGAGATCTGCGGCGATAGCGACATCATATGCAACGAATCCAGTCGCCACAGTAAGCAGCGCGGCCAGTACCCACACGGCGGGCCGCGCGGAACTGAATGTGAACATGAAGATCCCCCGCGACCAACGTAGCTGAATACGATACGCCCGTCGAATCCCGTCGAACACGATCCGGCACTATCGCGCTTGACAAATGTGTAACCATTAGGTTACATATTTTCTCGATGCCGATAGATGCGACCATTGGAGCGCTGGCCGATTCGACCCGTAGAGAACTGCTGCGGCGTCTCGCCGACAAGCCGTGCCGGGCGGGGAGTTGGCGCGCGGGTTTGCGATCAGCCGTCCGGCGATATGCAAGCATACGCGGATGCTTGGGCGAGCCGGTTTAATCAGGGCGAAGAAAGTAGGGCGCGAGCGAATCTACGAGCTTGCGCCGCGCGGCCAACTCGCGGTTCAGGAATTGATCAGAACATTGGAAGAAGTAGGTGCGTTCTGGGACAGCACGCTGAACGCGTTCAAACGATACGTGGAGGAAAACCGATGACGATTCGAAAAGCGATTCGAGTGGAGCGTTCGCCGGAGGTCGTGTTCCGGGTCTTCACCGAAGAAATCGGCAAATGGTGGCCACTGAAAGAGGGGTTTTCGTTCGGACGCGAAAAAGCCAAGGACATTTTTATCGAGGGCCGCGTCGGCGGCAGGTTCTTCGAGCGATTTACCGACGGCACCGAATTCGAAGTCGGCCGCATCACTTCGTTTCAACCGCCGCACGTTGTCGCGTTCACGTGGAAGGCTCCCGAGTGGGAGGCGCCGACTGAGGTCGAAGTTAAATTCGCGCCTGACGGCAAAGGCACTCGCATCGAACTCGAGCATCGCGGATGGGACGCGGGACCGATCATGCAGAAGCAGGGTCAGGGCTATAGCGACGGATGGGGTATCATCCTGGTGCGATTCACCGCGCGAGCGGACGCTGCCTGACACGTCGCAGATCGCTCGATACATGCGAGCGCGCGAGTTACAACAGTCCTATCACGGAGGTTACGTCATGAAACCGTGGATCTGGTTGAGAGTAGCAGCTGCACTTCAAGGCCTTGGCGCCGTGCTTCACACTATCGCATCGATGGACTCTCCCAGCCGTGGCCCGGCCGAAGAAGCTGTGTTTACTGCGATGCAGTCCTTTCGTTTCCAGATTGCGGGAGTGACTCGCAGCCATTGGGACTTCTATCAAGGCTACGAGTTATTCATCACGGTAGTATTCGCGGTCCTGGCCGTTCTGATCTGGCAGCTAAGCAACCTCAGTAAGACTGAGCCACGGCAAGCAGTGCCTTTTGTCGTAACTATCCTTGCCGCCGAGATTCTGATGAGTGCAATCGGCTGGGAGTATTTCTTCGCCGGCCCAGGCGGGATGTCGATTCTGATAGCTGTATGCCTCGTCGCCGCGATACCCGGGCTTAGGAAAGTTGATCAACCGGCACTCGCGACAAGTCGCGCGGCTAAAGTAGGGTGACGAAAGCGTCGAATTCTCTTCTTAATACTGGGTGCAGGAGTCACCCCTGCCTAGAAGGGTTTGTCGCCGTTGATTGTTACTCGTTCCATCCGGCGGTTCGCGGTGCGGTTGTCCGCGACTACTCGATGCTGCGTGCATCGGTTATCCCACATCGCAACTGAGTTAGGACGCCATCGGAAGCGGCAGCTGAAATCCGGCGTCGTGATGTGCCTGTAAAGGAAGCTCAGCAGCGCCTCGCTCTCGGCCGGTTTCATTCCTTTGATCGATGCGGTGAAGGTCGAGTTGACGAACAAGCCTTTGCGGCCGCTCTCCGGATGCGTGCGGACGACAGGATGCTCCGCCGACATCACTTGCGGCGCTTGCTTGCCGCCGATGTGATCAGTCTTGTAGTCCGTGCGCGAAAAGGTGCGGACGGTGTCGTGAATCGCGACGAGGTCCGAGAGCATCCGCTGCATCTTGTCGGATAGCGCCTCGTAAGCCGCGTACATGCTCGCCCACATCGTGTCGCCGCCGAACTCCGGCGCGACGACGCATTTCAGTACCGAACCGAGCGGCGGCTCGTCCATGAAAGTCACGTCGCTATGCCAGGCCTCTGCGAGGTAAGGATGTTGTTCGTCGCTTTGCAGCACCACGAACTCCGGGTGGCCTTGGTCTTTGAGTGGCTGCAAGTAAGGATGAACCTGGAGCGTGCCGAAGTTGCGGCCGAACGCCTTGTGCTGGTCGCGGGTAATTTCCTGATCGCGAAAGAACAGCACCTGATGCTCCACGAATGCGGCCCGCACCTCGTTGAGCGCGCCGTCGCCAAGTTCTCCAAGATGAACCCCGCCAACCTCAACGCCCAACGCGCCGGCGATGGGACGTACCGATATGTGCTGAAAATTCTTCATCGCAATTTTCTCCAAGGCCAACATACAAGACGCCGCCCGATCGCACCACTGCCATGCGCTACGCCGCTCGCAAGGCAAACAAACAACCTCATAACTTATCAAGCCTTGAATTGAACGAGTCATTGTGAAAGTGTGCGTCCGCCCATGACACTACCACCGGCTTACATGCCGGCTTACGGTGGAGGATTCGATGATACGCCGGATTCCAGGCTTCGTTACTACGGCCGTGATATTGTCCTTCGCAATTTTGATGTCGCCGATCCACACTCGTGCCGGCGACGATTCAGAAGTCGCATCTTCACCAGACGCGACGATCACACTTTCCAATTTTCAGGCAGCTGCTGCCGTCATCGGGCAGGCTGATTTCGCCGGTGGCTCACTCAACCAAGGAATGAGCAATCCCGCCGCCGATACTGTTTCCACTGGATTTGGATCGATTGGCGTTGGGCCAACGGGGATTCTCTATCTTGGCGACTACAGCAATCGGCGCGTGTTGGGCTTCAATTCGGTGCCGTCGTCGAACGACGCCAATGCGGATTTCGTCTTGGGTCAGCCGGATTTCACCACAAGTGGCCAAGGCACAGGAGCGAACCAGTTTGGAGGACCTCAGTCGCCGTTCGTCTTCAAAAAGATGCTTTTCGTCGCCGATTTCTTCAACAACCGCGTACTCATCTGGAAAAAGGCGCCAAAGGCAGATGATGCCAAGGCGAATATCGTGCTCGGCCAAGCCAACTTCGGAACGCGGGATACCTCATGCGCTGCTACAGGACTCAGCGCCCCGGAAACTCTTTCGGCGGGTGGTGGCAAGCTGGTGGTAGCTGATTCGAGTAACGCCCGCGTGCTCATCTATAAGAAGATACCGAAAAAGAATGGTCAAAAGCCGAATATTGTGCTCGGGCAGAACAACTTCACCACCTGTGTCTTGCTCAACAACGGCACGGGAGCATCGGGTTCGCCAAGCGCCGCGAACTTCAGTTATCCAGCAGGAGTATGGACTGACGGAACAAAGCTGGTCGTGACAGATGAAGACGAAAGCCGAGTTCTGATTTGGAAAACATTTCCGAAAACGAACTTTCAGCCAGCCGACATCGTGCTCGGACAACCCAACTTCACCACGAACGTGATCAACAACAACGGCTCGAATGTCACCGGCTCGCCCAGTGCGAAGAACATGAACATGCCGTATGACGGCGTGTTCAGCAACGGAAGCCAACTCTTTGTCGATGATCAGAAGAACCAGCGAATCCTGATCTGGAATACGTTTCCAACTTCCAATTTCCAGCCTGCCGATGTCGTCCTTGGTCAGCCGAATTTCACCTGCGGCGTGGCCAACAACGACGGCAGCGGATGCACCGGTGGCTCGCCTTCAGCTGCGAATCTCAGCAATCCGACTGGCATTGTGCAAATCGGCAATCAGCTTATCGTGGCGGACGGCGGCAACAATCGATTCCTAATTTACAACGGCCAATAGGAGGTGGCTGTTATCTGCGTGCGCCTCCCTCTTAGGCCTGTCGATCAGCGCTGAGTGCTATCGATTGTGCGACCACGCCCAGCCGTGGGATCCCTCGCGATACTCGTCGCCGTCGTTGCCGTACCAATGCCAGCCTTTCTTGTCCTGGTACCAGTGTCCCTGTTTTCCCTGGTACCACTCATCGCCATGGGTGCTTTCCCATCGCCATTTTTTGCCGTGCCGCACCCACTGTCCTTGCTGCCCTTGATACCAATCGTTTTCCTCGCCTCTGACGAGGTTGGGCGCCAGAGCGAAAGAACAAATCAGAATAGCCGCCGCCGCTAAAGTTCCAAGCTTCAATTTCCTTCTCCTGAATTGAGTTGACGTTAGTCGGACCTAATCATTCGATCATTGGCTGCTATCCTTGCAGAGCATACACTTTTTGGCGGGGAGATCGGGCAATGCTGTTTCGAATTTCGGCTGCGAAAATCGTCGCGACGCTCGCTGTAGCTCTCGCCGTATCGGCGTCTGCGTCCGCTCAGGATATGAAGGGAATGGACATGAGCGGGCACGACATGTCGCAGATGTCGGGCACCAGCGCGCCGGATCCTTCGAACATGAAAGAAGGCGAGATGGAGTCGATGTCAGACGAGGCGATGGATCACGACATGCACATGGGCAACGGCAACATGAAAAACATGTCGCTGCACATGGCCTATACCGACCTGCGTCCCGCCAACGACGCCGACAAGGCGCGCGCCGCGGTGCTGGTGACCGACCTTCAGCATGCGCTCGCGAAGTACAAGGACTATCACGTCGCCGAGGCCGACGGCTTCAAGCCGTTCCATCCTGAGTTCAAGCAACAAAAGGTGGTGCATTTCACCAGGAACTGGTACGGCCTCAAAGCCGCGTTCACGTTCAACCCGACCGAGCCGACCTCGCTGCTCTACGAGCGCACGCCGGACGGCGGCTACAAGCTGATCGGCGCGATGTATACTGACCACAAGGGCGCCACCCTGGATCAGCTGAACGAGCGCGTCCCGCTGAGCGTCGCGCGATGGCATCGGCACATCAATTTTTGCATCCCGGCGCGCGGCACCGACATGAAGACTGCCGATTGGACGAAGTTCGGGCCCAACGGATCGATCGCAACCAAAGAAGCCTGCGACGCTGCGGGCGGCCGCTTCTACCCGCAAGTGTTCGGCTGGATGGTTCACGTCTACCCTTGGGAGACCAACCCGCAACTCGTGTGGGCGCACTAGCACCTAGTGACGCCAGCTGTAGAACTGCTCGAAGTCCGAAAATCGTATGGCGGCTTTGCGGCCGTTGACGGAATCTCGTTCTCGATTCCGCCGGCGCACATCTTCGGCCTGCTCGGGCCCAACGGCGCCGGCAAGACCAGCACCATCCGCATGATGATCGGCATCACCTCGCCCGATTCGGGTGTCGTGCGACTGTTCGGCGAGCCGCTGCGCCGACGCGCGCTGCGCCGGGTCGGCTACCTGCCGGAGGAGCGCGGCTTGTATCGCCGGATGACGGTCGGCGCGAACCTGGTCTTCCTCGGACAGCTGGCGGGTCTGTCGATCGCGACTTCGAAGGAGCGCGTCGAGGCGTGGACGAAACGGCTCGGCATTGCGGACTGGGTCGATCGTCGAGTCGAGGAGTTGTCGAAGGGGATGCAGCAGAAGATCCAGTTCATCGCGGCGATGCTGCACGATCCCGACTTGATCGTGATGGACGAGCCGTTCGCCGGTCTCGATCCCGTCAACACGATGCAGCTTAAGGATGTACTCGTCGGCCTTCGCGCGGCGGGAAAGTCGATCCTGTTCTCGACGCATCGGATGGACCAGGTCGAGAAGCTGTGCGACTCGATCTGCCTCGTCAATCGCGGCAAGTCGGTGCTGCAGGGGAGCCTCAGCGAAGTGAAAAACGGCAACGGCCGGCGCTTCGTGCAGATCGATTACGAAGGCGACGGATCCTGCCTGGCCGGCAATCCGTTGGTTGATTCGCTGAATGACTACGGCAATCACGCCGAACTGCGGCTCAAGCCCGGGGCCGACTCGCAGGAACTGCTGGAGACCGCGATGCGCCAGTTGCGCGTGATCCGATTCCAGGTGATGGATCCGTCGCTCGAACAAATCTTCATCGAACGAATCTCGGGCAAGCATGACTGAGTTCTCCTTCAAAAAAGTCTGGATCATCGCGAAGCGGGAGTACCTCGAGCGCGTGAGGACGCGATCGTTTCTGCTCTCGACCTTCGTAACTCCGCTGCTGATGGCGACCTTCCTGGTGGTACCCACGTGGATCAGCACGTCTGCGGCCCGCGGGATCATGCGCGACACCGAGCGCCCAGCGCGGGTCGTGATCGCATCGGACAATCGTGCGCTGGCGGAATTGGTGAGCGGCGAGTTGATGCGCCAGCACGGCACGCGCTACGTGCCTTCGGTCGTCTCACCAGCGTCGCCGGCCGAGCGTGCGCAACTCGACAAGAAGCTCAATGACAGCGACATCGAGGGTTACGTATGGCTCGACGGGCCTGCGATCGATTCGCGCCGGGTCGTATTCACCACGCGTCGCATGGGAGATTTCATCCTTCGCGGCCGCCTCGGCGACGCGCTGTCGTATGCGCTAGCCGCTCAGCGAATGGTGAAGCAGGGCAGCAGTGCCGCCGACGTGGCAGCGATACTCCAGCCGGTCGATCTCACTGCGGTCCGCGCGGGCAATTCGTCGGTGGTGTACAACGAGCTGCGCGGCGCCGTGGTCGTATTCATTCTCATGTTCGTGATGCTGTTCTCGCTCTTGTCGTACGGCGTGATGGTGATGCGTTCGGTCATGGAGGAGAAGAGCTCGCGCATTACCGAGGTGTTGATGTGCGCAGCGAGCGCGCAGGAACTGATGGCCGGGAAAATTCTCGGAACCGGCAGCGTCGGCCTGACGCAGATCGGATTCTGGCTCGCGATGGCGGGGGTCGGCGCGTCGCGCAGTCTGTATATGCGCACGGCAATGACGACGCTCGACGTGGGTCCGTTGCTCATCGTTTATTTCGTGGTGTTCTATTCACTCGGGTACCTGCTTTACAGCGCGATTTTCGCCGGCGTCGGTGCGATCTTCAATTCGATCGACGAAGCGCAACAGTGGAATTTCGTGGTCGTCCTGCCGCTGATCGCAGCATCCGCGATGATTCTGCCGGTAGCGACCTCGTCGGATTCGTTGATCTCGGTGACGGCGTCGCTGTTTCCGTTCTGCTCGCCCATCCTGATGTTCGAGCGGCTCGCGGTTCACGATCCGCCGCTATGGCAAGTCGCGCTGTCATTGATCCTGCTGGTCGCGACGATCGGCGGTGCGATGATCGTCAGCGCGCGAATCTACCGGACTGGAATTCTGATGTACGGCAAGCGTCCGACTATTCGCGAGCTGTCGCGCTGGCTGCGTCACGCCTGAGCGAGAGATTAGTGGCGCGGACCGCCGTGCCCGCGATGCCGAAGAGCAGAATCGCCTGCGCGGCGGGCGGCAGGGGGTGACCCCTGCATCCAGTGAGAAAGGCGCAAGCCGACGCCTGAATTGCTTCACAACTTCTGCGAACGTTGCTATTTATCGCGGGTTCGGTACATGCCGATGCGATAAGTGGTTGGGCGTTGGGGCGTTCGACACACTTAAGTATTGCTCATTAACAGAAACGCGAATATAAGGTAATCTTCAGGAAGAGAAGGACCAGGAGCAAAGCGTGGCTCGGAAGAAAATTGCGTTCATCGGGGCGGGTAATGTCGGCGCGACGTGCGCTCATCTGTGCTTCCTGCGCGGACTCGGCGACATCGTACTTTATGACATTATCGAAGGGCTGCCGCAGGGGAAGGCGCTCGACATGCTGGAGTCGGCGCCGGTGCTCGGCATCGACGTCAACGTCACCGGCACCACCGACATCAAACAGATCGAAGGCGCCGATTGTTGCGTCGTCACGTCGGGATCGCCGCGCAAACCCGGGATGAGCCGCGACGACCTGCTCAAGATTAACGCCAAGGTGATGACCGACGTTGGCAGCGCGATCAAGAAACACGCGCCGGGCGCGTTCGTGATCGCGGTGACTAATCCTCTGGACGCGATGGTCACGCAGCTCAAGCGCGTGACCGGTTTCGCGAAGGGCCGCATCGTCGGGCAAGCTGGCGTGCTGGACTCGGCGCGCTACCGCACTTTCCTGGCGTCGGAATTGGGCGTGTCGGTGGAGAGCGTTTCCGCGATGGTGCTGGGCGGGCATGGCGACGATATGGTGCCGATTCGCAGCTACACAACTGTGGGCGGGCAGCCGATCGAGCGCCTTATCCCCGCGAAGCGGCTCGAGGAAATCGAGAAGCGCACGCGCGGCGGTGGCGGTGAGATCGTCGAGCTGATGAAAACGTCGTCGTACTACGCGGCCGGAACCGCGGTTTACAAAATGGTCGAGGCGTACATGCTCGATCGCAAGTCGGTGCTGCCATGCGCGGCGTATCTCGACGGCGAATACGGCGTGAAGGGATTGTTCGCGGGAGTGCCGGTGGTGATTGGCGCAGGCGGCGTCGAGCGCGTCGTCGAAATACAACTGACTGCGGCCGAAAAAGCGGCCTTCGACAGCTCGGTCGGGCACGTGCGCGAACTGGTCGAGGCGATGGATAAAGTAATCGCGGCCGGAAACTAGGAAGCGATCAGGAAAGACCTATGGCTGAAGCAGAAGCAGTTGCGGCGCCTGCGATTGCAGCCGGCATGACGGCGGACCAGCGGCACTGGCTGCTGCGCAGATTGCACTCGCTTTCGGGGATCATACCGATCGGCGGATTTTTATTTTTCCATCTTTTCGAAAACGCGTTCGTGCTGAGGGGCGGCGAGACGTGGTGGAAGGAGACCGAGTTCACGCGGAGCCTTCCATTTCAGATCGCGGTCGAAGCCTTGGTGCTGTGGATTCCGATTCTCTACCACGCGATTTACGGATTGGTCATCACGGCCACCGCGCAGCCCAACGACTACCCGTTCGAGCGCAACTACCAGTACACCTTGCAGCGCATCACCGGGATTCTCGCGTTCCTGTTTATCGGCTTCCACGTTTTCACCACGCGCGCATATTTCTACGCCTCAGGCGTCGAGACGAATTACCTGCGGATGCATAACTTCATGATGAATCCGCTGTTTCTGACCATCTACATCGTTGGCACACTGGCGTGCGTCTATCACCTGACCAACGGGATTTTCACATTCACAATCACGTGGGGAATTGCGGTCGGCGCGAAAGCACAAACTCTCGTTAATCGCGTGTGTGTGTTGTTGTTCGTCGTGCTCGCGATCGTCAGTGTCTCGATCCTGATCGCATTCCGCGCACCCGCCTGAGGAGAAACAACCAATGCCAGGGCATCACATAATAGTAGGCGGCGGGCTGGCTGGTTTGACCGCGGCGATGAAACTTGCCGAGCAGGGCGAGCAGGTCGATCTGTTCTCGATCGTGCCCGTCAAGCGATCGCATTCGGTGTGCGCGCAGGGCGGAATCAACGGCGCAGTCAATACGAAAGGCGAGGGCGACTCGCCGATGATTCATTTCGACGACACGATTTACGGCGGCGACTTTCTCGCGCATCAGCCACCCGTCAAAGCGATGTGCGAGGCGGCGCCGGCGATCATCTACCTGTTCGATCGGATGGGCGTGATGTTCAACCGCACGCCCGAAGGCCTGCTCGATTTCCGCCGTTTCGGCGGCACCAAGCATCATCGGACCGCGTTCGCAGGCGCTACTACCGGGCAACAACTGTTGTACGCACTGGACGAACAGGTCCGCCGTTACGAGTCTGCCGGCCTGATCCGCAAGTTCGAAGGATGGGAGATGCTGAGCCTCGTACAGGACGAGTCGGGCGACTGCCGCGGCATCGTCGCGATCGACACGCGATCGCTCGAGATGCGCGCGTTTCCCGCCGACACCACGATGATCGCGACTGGCGGACCGGGTCTCGTTTTCGGCCGATCGACGCAGTCGCTGGTGAACACGGGATCGGCGGTCAGCGCGTGCTACCAGGCCGGAACGACCTACGCCAACGGCGAGTTCATCCAGGTGCATCCGACGGCGATGCAGGGCGAGGACAAGTTTCGTCTCATCTCGGAATCGATTCGCGGCGAGGGCGGACGCGTGTGGACCTATCGCGACAGCAAGCCGTGGTACTTCCTCGAAGAGATGTACCCGGCGTACGGCAACCTGGTTCCTCGCGATATTGCGACGCGCGCGATTCACAAGATCGTGTTCGAGATGAAGCTTGGCGTCGATGGCCAACCGCTGGTCTACCTCGACGTGAGTCATCTCGACCCCGAGGAACTCAATCGCAAGGTCTCCGGCGTGCTCGAAATCTACGAGAAGTTTGCCGGCCAGGATCCGCGCAAAGTGCCGATGAAGATTTTCCCCGCAATGCACTACTCGATGGGCGGGCTGTGGGTCGATTATCATCAGCAGACCAACGTGCACGGTCTGTTCGCAGCGGGCGAGTGCGAGTTTCAATATCACGGCGCCAATCGGCTCGGCGCCAACTCGCTGCTCTCGTGCATGCACGGCGGCAATGTCGCCGAGCCGGCAATGATCGGATACGCCAAGTCGCACAAGAGCGCGGCCAGCTCGACGATTTTCGATCAGGAGCTGAAGCTGCAGCGCGAGTCATTCGACAAGATTTTCAAGATGAACGGTCCCGAGAATGCGTTCGCACTGTGGCGCGAGCTCGGCGACATCATGACCGAGAACGTTACCGTCGTGCGCCACAACAAAAAACTCAAGGAGACCGACGACAAGCTGCTCGAGTTCAAGGATCGATGGGGCCGGATCGGGCTCAACGACAAGGGCAAGTGGGCGAACCAGGAAGTGCTGTTCGTCCGCCAGCTATGGAACATGCTCGAACTCGCGCGGCCGATGACGCTCGGCGCGCTCAATCGCAACGAATCGCGCGGCGCGCATTACAAGCCGGAGTTCCCGGAGCGCGACGACGCGAATTTTTTGAAGACCACGATGGCGACGTGGTCGTCGGACGGCCCGCGCTTCAGTTGGGAGCCGGTTGACGTGAGCATCATCAAGCCGCGGCCGCGGCGCTACGACGTCGAGAAATCCGCGACGGAACCGAAGGCGGCGTAGGCCCAGCAGGAGCATCCCAGTGCCAGAACAGACGCAAGTCTTGAGAATCAAGCGCCAGGAAACGCCGGACTCCGAGCCGTACTACGAGGAGTTCGAGATACCGTACCTGCCCAATCACAACGTCATCTCGATGCTGATGGAAATTCGACGCAACCCGGTCACTCGCCAGGGCAAGCGGGTCGCGCCGGTGGTATTCGACGCCAACTGTCTCGAGGAAGTTTGCGGATCGTGCACGATGGTGATCAACGGGCGCGTGCGCCAGGGTTGTTCGCAACTCGCGGAAGGGCTGGGCGGCCCGGTGACGATCGAGCCGATGTCCAAGTTTCCGGTGATCCGCGATCTGTGGGTCGATCGATCCAAAATGTTCGAGGCGCTGATGAAGGCGCACACGTGGATTCCGATCGACGGTACTTACGACCTCGGCCCGGGCCCGCGAATCGCGCCTAAGGTACAGGAGTTCGCGTATCTGTTCGCGCGATGTATGACTTGCGGATGCTGCCTGGAGGCCTGCCCGCAGGTTAATTCGCATTCGAAGTTCATGGGGGCAGCCGTGATTGGACAGGCCTACCTGATGAGCCAGCATCCGACCGGCCAGATGAACCACGACGAGCGGCTCGATGCGATGATGTCGGAGGGCGGAATCGCAGACTGCGGCAATGCGCAGAACTGCGTCGAGGTCTGCCCCAAGGAAATTCCGCTCACGACGGCAATCGGCGCGGTCGGACGGCAGACGTCGATCAAATGGCTCCGCGACCTTTTTATGAAATGAGTGACGCGCAGGAAACTGAATGAACATCCACGAATATCAAGCCAAGCAGATTCTCGGGCGCTTCGGCGTTCCCGTTCCCAAGGGGCAGTTCGCGACCACGCCCGACGACGCCGCTGCAGCGTTCACGGCGCTAGGGCAGCCGAAGGCCGTCGTCAAGGCGCAGATCCATGCGGGCGGGCGCGGCAAGGCTGGCGGCGTCAAGCTGCTGACGGCAGCGTCCGATGTGCGCGACTTCGCCGCCAAGTTGATCGGCAAACCGCTGGTGACGCATCAGACAGGCCCCGAAGGGCGCGTGGTGCGTCGCGTTTATATCGAGGAAGCGAGCGACGTCGCTCGCGAGCTTTATCTTGGGATGCTGGTCGATCGGAAGGCAGGAACCGTTTCGGTAATTGCGAGCACTGAAGGCGGCATGGATATCGAAGAAGTCGCCTCGAAGACGCCCGAAAAAATTCTCACCGAGCAGATCAGTCCGCTGCTCGGCGTGTCAGGTTTCCAGGCGCGCAAGATTGCGTTCGCGCTGGGGCTCAAGGACAAGCAAGTAGGACAGTTCGCGACACTGCTGGCGGCGCTCTATCGCGCGTTCGTCGAAACCGACGCGTCGCTCATCGAGATCAATCCGCTCGTCGTGACCAAGGACAACCGCGTCATCTGCCTCGACGCGAAAATGTCATTCGATGACAACGCCTTGTTCCGTCATCCGGACATTCGCGAGCTGCGCGATGCCAACGAGGAAGATCCTGCCGAGACCGAGGCGGCGAAGTACGACCTCAGCTACGTGCATCTCGACGGCAACATCGGATGCATGGTGAACGGCGCGGGCCTCGCGATGGCGACGATGGACATCGTCAAGATTTACGGCGCCGAGCCGGCTAACTTCCTCGACGTCGGCGGCGGCGCCAGCACTGAGAAGGTCGCGGCGGCATTCCGCATCCTGCTCGCGGACAAGCGCGTCAAAGGCGTGCTGATCAACATCTTCGGCGGTATCATGCGATGCGACGTGCTCGCGCAAGGCGTGGTCGAAGCGGCCAAGCAGGTGAAGCTCAACGTGCCGCTGGTGGTCAGGATGGAAGGCACCAACGTCGTCGAGGGCAAGAAAATTCTGGCCGAGTCCGGCATCAAGGTGATTACCGCGGCCGACATGGCCGACGCCGCCAAGCGCATCGTGAAAGAAATCGGAGCTTAGGATTCGCAGATGAGTATTCTAGTCGACAAGAACACCCGCGTACTGACGCAGGGAATTACCGGCGCGACCGGACAGCTCCACACGCGCGCGTGCAAAGAGTACGGCACGCAAATGGTTGGCGGCGTGGTGCCGGGCAAAGGCGGCACCGACTTCGAGGGCATCCCGATTTTCGACACGGTCGAGCAGGCGCGCAAATCGACCGGCTGCAATGCGACCGTGATCTACGTGCCGCCGGCATTCGCCGCCGACGCGATGCTCGAGGCCGTCGCCGCGGGCATCGAGCTCGTCATTTGCATCACAGAAGGCGTGCCCGTGCTCGACATGGTCAAAGTGAAAGCCTACATGGCCGGCAGCAAGTCGCGCCTGATTGGGCCGAACTGTCCGGGAATCATCACGCCGGGCGAGTGCAAAATCGGCATCATGCCGGGATACATTCACAAGCCGGGCGACATCGGCGTGGTTTCGCGATCGGGCACACTGACCTACGAGGCGGTGTACCAACTGACGCAACTTGGAATCGGACAATCGAGCTGCATCGGAATCGGCGGCGATCCGATCGTCGGCACCACGCATATCGACGCGCTGAAGTTGTTCAACGAAGATCCGAAGACGCGTGCGGTGATCATGATTGGAGAAATCGGCGGGACCGCCGAGGAAGAGGCCGCCGAATATATAAAGCAACACTTTAAGAAACCGGTGGTCGCGTTCATAGCGGGACAGACCGCCCCGAAGGGACGCCGGATGGGCCACGCGGGTGCGATTATTTCAGGCGGCCGGGGCACTGCGGCGGATAAAATCGCGGCGCTCAAGGCGGCAGGAATCACGGTCGCACAGAGCCCAGCTGACCTCGGCTCAACGATGAAATCGGTACTCGAAGGCAAGCCCTAAAAGAGTAAAATCGATGGAACGAACTTTCGCAATCGTCAAGCCCGACGCGGTTCGGCGCGGGCTCACCGGCGACATACTCAAACGAATCGAGGCGTGCGGAGCTGAAGATCGTCGCGATGCGCAAGCTTCAGCTCTCGCGCGCCGACGCCGAGAAATTCTACGACGTGCACAAAGCGAAGCCGTTCTTCAAGGGTCTGGTCGACTACATGACTTCCGGGCCGGTGGTCGTCGCGGTGCTGGAGGGCGAGGGCGCCATCAGCAAGTGGCGTCAGTTGATGGGCGCGACCGATCCAAAAAAGGCCGAGCCCGGCACGATTCGCAAGGACTTCGGAATCGACGTCGAACAGAACGCCACGCACGGCTCCGACGCGCCTGAGACGGCAGCGCAGGAAATCGCCTTCTTTTTTGCCGGGCGAGAAATTCTCTCCTAGAAAGACCGCCTGCTTTCACGGTTACGTTTCGACTAGAATAGTCGGGCTGTGAACGCGAATCGCCAAACATCGGCCGAGCCGACTGCCCGCAAGCACTGATTTCCGCGATCTGACGCTCGATGAAGTCGAGCAAATGGTCGCGAGCGCGGGCGAACGCGGCTATCGCGCGCGTCAGATTTTGCATTGGGTGCACGCTCGTGGGGCCGAGTCGTTCGATGAGATGCGCGATCTACCGGCGTCGCTTCGAAATTATCTGAAGCAGAACTTCACGATTGGGCATCCGGTGTCGTCGTTCGTCTCGCGCTCGTCGGACGGCACTCGAAAACTGCTTATTCGTCTCGACGACGGCGAAGAAATCGAGTCGGTGATCATCCCCACCGAAAAACGCGTGACGCTATGCATGTCGAGCCAGGTCGGATGTGCGATGGCTTGCGAATTCTGCGCGACGGCGCGCATGGGGTTGCATCGCAACCTCACCAGCTCTGAGATGCTCGCGCAAATCTTCGCCGCTCGACGTGAGCTGGCGACCGGCGAGGAGTTGACGAATTTTGTTTTCATGGGGATGGGCGAGCCGCTCGCGAATTACCCGCGCCTGACGCGCACGCTCGCGATAATGACGTCGGAGTGGGGGATGGGCATTTCGCCGCGGCGCATCACAGTCTCGACCGTCGGCTTGGTGCCGATGATGGAGCGGCTGCTTAGCGAGACGCCGGTGAACCTGGCGGTGTCGCTGCATGCGACGACCAACGAGCTTCGCGATCGCCTCGCGCCGATCAATCAGCGCTACCCGTTGGAAGTTCTGCTCGACGCGTGCCGCAATCTGCCTATTAAACGGCGCAGCCGAATCACGTTCGAGTACGTGATGCTGGCCGGGGTGAACGATTCAATCGCGGACGCGCGGCGGCTGGTGAAGCTGCTCGCGCCTTTGCGCGCCAAAGTTAATCTGATTTTTTACAATCCGATGGAGGGATCGCCGCTGCAGAGCAGTTCGCGCGATGCGGTCGAGGCCTTTCAAGCGATCCTCAAGCACGGTAATTTGACCGCTACAATCCGCGAAAGCCGGGGGCTCGATATTGCGGCGGCATGCGGCCAGCTTTACGCCGAACAGCATATCCCGGCCTGAAAGCGTCACACGAAAAGAGAAAAATGCCACAAAACGTACTCGGAGTGATCGGCGGCAGCGGCTTCTATCAAATGAAGGGGCTGGACAAGGTCGAGCTGATGGAGCTCGAGACGCCGTTCGGTCGTCCGTCGGATCCGTTTTACCAGGGACGCATCGGTGACATCGAAGTGGTTTTTCTCGCGCGTCACGGCCGCGGCCATCGATTACTGCCGTCGGAAATAAATTTTCGCGCCAACGTCTTCGGGATGAAGCAGCTCGGCGTAACTCACCTGGTTTCGGTGTCGACGGCGGGCAGCCTGAAAGAGGAAATCCATCCCGGCGAGTTGGTGGTTCCAAATCAGTTTATCGATCGCACATTCAAACGTCCCGAGACCTTCTTCGGCGACGGCCTGGTGGTTCACGTTTCGCTGGCCGACCCCGTGTGCGCAAACCTTGCGAAAGATTTGGCAGCCGCGACCAGCGCTGGCGGGGCGAAGGTTCACGACGGCGGGACGTATCTCTGCATGGAGGGTCCGCAATTCTCGACCCGCGCCGAGTCGAATCTTTACCGAAGCTGGGGCGCGAGCGTGATCAGCATGAGTGCGATGCAGGAAGCACGGCTCGCTCGCGAAGCCGAGATGTGTTACGCGGCGCTGGTGCTGGTGACCGACTACGATTGCTGGCATGAATCCGTGGCGGCGGTGGATATCGGCGAAATTCTGCGCGTCATGAAACTCAACGTGGACAAGGCGCAAAGCGCGGTGTCGGCATTGGCGCATACTCTAGGCAATCGACCGCGGACATGTAGCTGCCAGGACGCGCTCAAGAACACGATCATTACCGATCGCGCCGCAATTCCGCAGCGCCTGATCGACGACCTGCGGCCGCTGGTGGGCAAGTATCTCTAGGACGCTCGAACTCCCGGGACGATGAAGGTGAGATATAGATGAGTATTGTTGCGGTCGGGTTTCTGGCCTACGACACGGTCGAAACGCCCAACGGAAAAGTCGAGGAAGTGCTGGGCGGCGGCGCCAGCTATTTTGCGATTGCGGCCAGATTTTTTTCCCCGGTGAGCATCGTCGCGGTGGTCGGTTCGGATTTCAAGGCCGAGGATATGCGGCTGTTCACCGATCGGAATATCGACGTGCGCGGAGTCGTCAAGCGCGAGGGCAAAACGACACGCTGGCATGGGCGCTATCACGAAGACCTGAACATGCGCGACACCATCTCGCTTTCGTTGAACGTCCTTGAAAACTTCACGCCTGAATTGCTGCCCGATCAATGTCGCGCGGACTATCTGTACCTCGCGCCAAACGATCCCGACCTGCAGGAACACGTGCTGGACCAGGTGCATAGTCCCAAAGTCGTCGTGTCTGATCTCTTTGATTATTGGATCGAGAACACGCGGCCCGGCCTCACCAAACTGCTCGAACGAATCCAGATCCTGCTGTGCAGCGACAGCGAGGCGCGCATCCTTTCCGGCGAACACAACCTGGTGAAGGCAGGACGCGCGATCCTGAAGATGGGTCCCGGCACGGTTTTGATCAAGCGCGGCGAATACGGCGTGCTTCAGTTCAGCAAGGAAGGAATGTTCGCGGTGCCCGCGTATCCGCTGGAAGAGGTCGTCGATCCTACCGGCGCGGGCGATACGTTCGCGGGCGCCATGATGGGATTCCTCGCGCGTCACGGGCGCATCACGGAATCGTCGCTGCGCACGGCAGTCGTGTACGGCAGCGTGGTGGCGTCGTTCGGGGTTGAGCGTTTCTCGCTGGAGAGGCTGTTAGATCTGAGCTGGGAAGAAATAGATCATCGCTATCGAGAGTTTATCAATCTGATCGATTCTCACCATTCGAGATGGACTACTCAGTAGTCATTCCGCTCTACAACGAGCGGGATAGTCTCGCCCCGCTGCATGTGGAACTGACCCGCGTGATGCAGAGTCTCGGACGTGCGTACGAATTGATATTTGTGGATGACGGAAGTATCGACGGCAGTATCGAGGCACTGCGGCAGATCAAATCGGCGGACCAGAATGTGCGCGTGATCTCCTTGGCGCGCAACTCGGGACAGACGGCCGCGCTGGCGTGCGGATTCACGCATGCGACCGGCGACGTGATCATCGCGATGGACGCCGACGGGCAAAACGATCCCGCCGACATCCCGCGGCTGCTGGCCAAGCTCGACGAGGGCTACGATCTCGCGAGTGGCTGGCGCACCGAGCGATGGCAGGAGGAACGGTTTACCCGCAGGCTGCCGTCAATGGCGGCAAACTCGCTGATTTCCGCGATGACCGGAGTGAGGCTCCACGACTACGGATGTACCTTCAAGGCGTACCGGCGCGATCTCGCGAGGAGTTTGCAGCTGTACGGCGAGATGCATCGATTTGTCCCCGCGATCGCGGCGGAGCAGGGCGCGCGAATCGCGGAAGTCGAGATTGGATTTCGACCGCGCCGCGCCGGCATCTCGAAGTATGGACTGTGGCGAGTCGTGCGCACGTTGCTCGACCTGATCACAGTAAAATTTCTGTCCGGCTATTCCACCGCGCCGATACAAGTGTTCGGCTTGATCGGAATCATCCTGGGCGGACTAGGCGGGCTGTGGACCTTCATCCTCGTGATGGAGAAAATACTACTTGGATACGAACTGGGTAAGCGACCCGCGCTTGTTGCTGGCAGTGTTGTTAGTAGTGGTCGGAGTACAGTTCGTGAGTATAGGACTGCTGGGCGAGATGCTGGCGCGGACCTATCACGAATCGCAGGGGAAGCCGATCTACGTAATCAGGGAAGAGTTTTAGGGGCTATCGATGAATATCGCAGTCGTGGGGAGCGGATACGTCGGACTGGTGAGCGGCACCTGCTATGCCGAAAGCGGTAACGAAGTAGTCTGCGTCGATATCGACAAGGAGCGAATCGCGCAGCTCTGCGAGGGCAAGATTCCGATCTACGAGCCGGGACTCGAAGAACTGGTGCGCCGCAATCTCAAGGAAGGCCGGCTTCGTTTCACCACCGATATAGCAGACGCGATCAAGAATTCGATGGTCTCGTACATCGCGGTCGGCACTCCGATGAGCCCGTCGGGTGCGGCGGACTTGACCGCGATTTTCAAGGCGGCCGAGGACATCGCGAAATCGATCACCGGTTATCATATCGTCGCGGTCAAGAGCACCGTCCCGGTTGGCACCAACGATCGCGTGCGGGAGATAGTCGGGCGCGTCGCCAAGCATCGCGCGGACGTTTGCTCGGTGCCGGAGTTTCTCAAGGAAGGCTCCGCGATCGAAGATTTCATGCGGCCGGACCGCGTCGTAATCGGAAGTCTGAGCGAGCAGGCGACCGCGATCCTCAAGGAAATTCACAATCCATTCGTGCGTACAGATAATCCGATCCTCGTGATGGATCCGCGCTCGGCTGAGCTGACCAAGTATGCCTCCAACGCGATGCTCGCGATGCGCATTTCGTTTATCAACGAGATGGCGACGCTGTGCGACGCCGTGGGCGCCGATATCAACGCCGTCCGTCGCGGACTCGGCACCGACAAGCGCATTGGATCGTCGTTCCTGTTTCCTGGAGTCGGTTACGGCGGTTCATGCTTTCCGAAGGACGTGCAGGCGGTGATTCATACCGCGAGCGAGCACAATCTCGATTTCGCACTGCTCCGTGCGGCGGAGGCGGTGAATGCCCGCCAGAAGCGGCTGATTCCCGCGCGCGTGAAGCAGCATTTCGGAGAAAATCTGACCGGCCGCACGTTTGCGATTTGGGGGCTGGCCTTCAAGCCGCGCACCGACGACATGCGCGAGGCGCCCGCGCTGGTGGTGGTCGAGGAACTGCTGCAGGCCGGCGCGAAGTGCCGCGTGCACGATCCCGAAGCGCTCGAGAATGCGCGCAAGATTTTTGGCGATCGCGTCACCTACCACAAAACCAACTACGAGGCGCTCAAGGGCGCCGACGCGCTGCTGATTTTGACCGAATGGAACGAGTTCCGGCATCCCAATTTCCAGCGCATCAAGTCCGAGCTGAAGGAGCCGGTGATATTCGATGGCCGGAACCTGTATGATCCAGATCTGATGAAGGCGCTCGAACTGCGATACTACTCGATCGGGCGCCACCCGGTTTAGGACAAGGACACTTCTATGAGAATTCTGGTGACCGGCGGCGCCGGCTTTATCGGGTCGCATACGGTGGATGCGCTCGTCGCGTCCGGTGCGGGCGAAGTGTCAGTGCTGGATAATTTTTCCACCGGCAAGCGCCACCAGGTAAACCCGAAGGCTACTCTGCATGAGACCGATCTTCGCGACGCCGCCGCGGTTGCGTCGGTAGTCGAGAAAGCGCGGCCCGAGATCATTGTTCATCTCGCGGCGCAGATGGACGTGCGGCGATCGGTTGCCGATCCTGCGTTCGACGCGCATGTGAATGTGGTCGGGTTTCTCAATCTGATCGAAGCGGCGCGCAAGCAGGGGCTCAAGCGGGTGGTATTTTCATCGACCGGCGGCGCGATTTACGGTGAGCAGGACGAGTTCCCGTGCACCGAGGATCATCCGAAGCGCCCGGTAAGTCCGTACGGCGTCGCGAAGCTGGCGACCGAAGCCTATCTCTTCTTTTACAAGGTCGAGTACGGAATCGATTACCTGGCGCTGAGATTCGGCAACGTATACGGCCCGCGCCAGGACCCGCACGGCGAAGCGGGCGTCATCTCGATTTTTTGTGGCAAGATCCTCGACGGCCAGCCGGTGACAATCTACGGCGATGGCACGCAGACGCGCGACTACGTTTACGTCGGCGATGTGGTCCGAGCCGTGGTGGCGTCGTCGAAGTCCAGCGCGTCGGGAATCGCGATGAATATCGGCACCGGCATCGAGACCAACGTGAACGACCTTTATTCGACGCTCGCGAGCATCGCCGATTTCCCGACCAAGGCAGAGCACGCGGCGGAGCGTCCGGGCGAGCAAAAGCGATCGGTCATCTCACCGGCGCGCGCCGAAAAGGAACTCGGCTGGCGTCCCGAGAAGAAGCTCGAGCAAGGGCTCGAAGAGACTTTCAAATATTTCAAGCAGCAACGCGACCGTTCGAGTTGAAATGACCGAAGCCGCCTCGATTCGCAATTTTTCGATCATCGCGCATATCGATCACGGCAAGTCCACGCTCGCCGATCGAATCCTCGAGCGCACCGGCGCGCTTACGATGCGCGAGTCGAAGGACCAGTTCCTCGACTCGATGGACCTCGAGCGCGAGCGCGGAATCACGATTAAGGCGCGCTCGGTGCGCCTCAACTACACGGCCAAAGACGGCAAGGGCTACGTCCTCAACTTGATCGATACTCCCGGCCACGTCGATTTCGCCTACGAAGTTTCGCGTAGCCTGGCCGCGTGCGAGGGCGCGCTGCTGGTCGTCGATGCGAGCCAGGGCGTCGAGGCACAGACGCTCGCCAACGTGTATCTAGCGCTCGATCACGGGCTGGAAATTATTCCGGTGATCAACAAGATCGATCTGCCCGGCGCCGACATCGAGCGCACCAAGCAGCAAATTGAGGAGATCATCGGGCTCGACGCTTCCGACGCAATTCTCACCAGCGCCAAGGAAGGCATCGGCATCGAGGACGTGCTCGAAGCGATCGTCGCGCGCATCCCCGCGCCCAAACCGACCGAGGAAGACGCCGTCCGCGCGCTCATCTTCGACAGTTGGTACGACGTGTACGAGGGCGTGATCGGCCTGGTCCGCGTCTTCGGCGGCGAGCTGCGTGTCGGCATGAAAGTTCGCTTGATGGGGACCGACAAGCTCGGCGAGGTTATGCGCCTGGGGCATTTCACGCCGCACGAACGTCGCGCGGACACGCTCGGTCCCGGCGAGGTCGGATTCATCGTCGCGGGAATCAAGACCGTCGCGGACATGCGCGTCGGCGACACGATTACCGACGCCGACAATCCCGCAGTCGCTCCGCTGCCGGGCTTCAAGGAATTGAAGCCGATGGTCTTCGCGGGGCTGTATCCCACCGAGGCGAATCAGTACGGCGCGCTGCGCGACGCGATCGAAAAGCTACGTCTCAACGACGCGAGCCTCATCTGCGAGCCCGAGACCTCGCAGGCGCTGGGCTTCGGCTTTCGCGCCGGATTTCTCGGCCTGCTTCACATGGAAATCGCACAGGAGCGGCTCGAGCGTGAATTCGGCATCAACCTGATCGTGACCGCGCCCACGGTCGCCTACCAGGTCCGCACGATTTCGGGTGGTCTCACGACGGTCGACAATCCGTCGCTGCTGCCCGACGAGAACACGATCGAGGCGATCGAGGAGCCGTTCATCCTCACATCTATCCACATGCCCGAAGAGTACCTCGGCGCCGTGATGAAGCTGTGCGAGGATCGTCGGGGCATCCAGCGCGACCTGCGCTTCCTCGGCGAGAAGCGTGTCATCCTGCACTACGAATTGCCGCTGGCTGAAATCGTCTTCGATTTTTACGACCGCCTGAAATCGGTAAGCCGCGGCTACGCGTCGCTGGACTACGAGTTTCTGGACTTCCGGGCAGGGCCTCTGGTTAAATTGGATATTCGGATCAACGGCGAGGTGGTGGACGCGCTTTCGATAATCGTGCATCGCGACAAGGCTTACGAACGGGGCCGGGCGTTGTGCGAAAAGATGCGCGAGCTGATCCCGCGCCAGATGTTCGAAGTCGCGATTCAAGCCGGGATAGGCGCCAAGATTATCGCGCGGGAATCCGTCAAGGCGCTGCGCAAGAACGTCACCGCCAAGTGTTACGGCGGCGATATCACGCGGAAAAGAAAGCTGCTCGAGAAGCAAAAGGAAGGCAAGAAGCGGATGAAACAGGTCGGGCGCGTCGAGATTCCGCAAGAGGCTTTCCTGGCCCTGCTCAAGGTCGGGGAGTAGGGCAATCGTGGCCGAACCAGCTCGCAACATTTCCAAAATACAGCCGCTCAACGCGCGCGAGCCCGATCGCGCTGGGCAAAAATCAGTCGCGCGCGAATATGGCGAGGCGATGATCATCGCGCTTGTGCTCGCGATCATCATCCGCACATTCTTCGTGCAGGCGTACAAGATTCCGTCGGGCTCGATGGAGCCGACGCTGCTCATCGGCGACCACATCCTCGTCAACAAGATCATCTACGGGTTGCGGATGCCCGACTCGATTTTCGGCCTCGAGATTCCCGGCCTCCCGCTCGGCAAGTACCTCTTTCATCTCGAACCGGTGCATCGCGGCGACGTCGTGGTGTTCGTCTTTCCGGTTCCTCCGCGCGACAAGGATTTCATCAAGCGCGTAATCGGCGTCGCCGGCGACACGATTGCCGTCAAGAACGGCGTCGTATGGCTCAACGGCTCGCCGATGGACGATCCGCACGCGCATCGCGAGGTGGCAGACAACGATCGCTCTCCCGTCTCGCCGCGCGACAACTTCGGCCCCGTGACTGTCCCGCCGGGCAAGCTGTTCATGATGGGCGACAATCGCGATCGCAGCTACGACAGCCGTTTCTGGGGCTTCGTCGATCTCAACGACGTCGAGGGACGCGCCACGATCATCTACCTGCCCTGGAATGAAGAGAAGGCGGACAGCGCATCGACGTTGAGCGTGGTCTTCCTGTGGTTCGAGTACATCAGGTGGGATCGGCTCGGGATGATCGTGCACTAACCCGGACCCGAAAAAGGGGGCATCAGGTGGCCGACGAAGCGGTGAACAGAATTGGCGCGATCCTCGAAGAGCTTGGGCGCGCGATTCGATCTGGTGGTCGAGGCCGTCTCGGGTTTCGGCGGACGCCTCGACACGCTGCGCGACGAGATCTTCGGGCAGTTTGCGGAAGTCGGCGGCCAGATTCGCTTCCTGTCCGAGCAGATCGCCGAGAATCGTCGAGGTATCGCCGCTACGCATGACGATCTCGGCGCCGAGATGGTGCGGCTGGGCGAAGCGCTCGGCAAGGCGCGCGTCGAATTCCGCGAGGAGTTAGTCGCCACCGAGAAGGGACTTCGCGGTGAATTCACCGCGCGTGCGATCGAGTTCCGCGAGGAAGCCGCGCGCGCAGTCGCGTCCACCGGCAAGCAAGCTTCCGATTCAGGAAGCGAGTCGACAAAAATCATCAAGCGAGAGATCGCGGCGTCGGCCGAGATGGCCGCGAAGAAACTCGGCGCCGAACTAAAGCAGACTAGCAAGGCACTGGCAAATCTCGCGCACAAGTTCGACCGTTTCGACGATCGGATCACCGTCCAGACCCGCGACCAGGACCAACGGCTGCGAAAGCTCGAACGCAAGCGCGGCGCTTGATTCGCGTCGCCTGGTCCGGCGCGGCCAATGCCACTCTACGAAGCTGAACGACATGAACGGTTGACCGAGAGCGAGTGGAACCAAGACCGCGCACTGGACGCTATCGAGCGAATCGTCTCCGACACGCACCGCATTTTCGATCCCCATGCGCTGTGGCCGATCCATCCCATCGACCGCTCGCCTGAACGACCGCCCGATTCCATCAAATACCTGTACCACGGCGCCGCTGGAGTCATCTGGGCGCTCGATTATCTCAGCACGGCAGGCGCCACTCCCCTCAAGCGTGACTATCTCGGAACCGTGCGCGAGCTGATTCCGAGAATTCGCCTAGACCTCGACAAGTACCCGGAAGTGCGCAAGTACATGGGCGCCGAAAGCGCGTCGTACCTCATCGGAGAGACCGGTATCCTTCTCCTTCAATGGAAGCTGGTGCCGTCCGAGGACGTCGCGCAGCAAATCTACGATCGTCTCGAAGCACGCATCGGGGATACGCGCGGGGTCGCATGGGGTGGTGCTGGCGCGATGCTCGCGGCGCTGTTCATGTACGAGCGCACCGGTGACGCACGCTGGAAAGAACTTTTCCTGCGAAGTTTCGGACCGCTCTACGATCGATGGAACTACTCTGACGAAGCTCGATGCCATCTTTGGACGTCGAGTCTGTACGGCGTCACGGAAATGCGCATCGGCGCCATTCACGGGTTCGCCGCCAACGCGTTTGTGATGATTCGTGGACGTCATTTGCTCGAGCGGGACCTGGCCGACGAAGTGCTGCGCCGAATCCACCAGACGGTTCACGCGACCGCATTAATCGAAGGGCCCCACGCAAACTGGCCGAACAACGTGGGTCCCACGACGCGGCCGGCGCCGCTGTCAGTTGTCGTCCAACATTGCAACGGCGCCCCGGGGATCATCAACTCCCTCGCAGAATTTCCCCGCGACGCGCGTTGGCCGATCGACGCTTTGTTGCAACAGGCGGGCGAGCTCGTATGGGCCGCCGGCCCGACGATCAAACTTCCCGGCTTGTGCCACGGCGCCGCCGGCAGCGGCTACGCGTTCCTGAAGTTGTATGCACGCACGGGCGACGACAAATGGCTCGATCGCGCACGCAAATTTGCGATGCACGCTATCGTCCAATGCGACAGCGCGCTGGAAAAATATGGCCAACGGAAGTTTTCGCTATGGACCGGAGACCTTGGCCTCGCGATCTATCTGTGGAACTGCGTCCAGGCGACCGCGAAATTCCCGACGCTAGATATCTTCTGATCATAGGAGCAGCTCACCCACAGCCCGTAGGGCGCGAAATCAAAATTAACTGAACGGCGTTCCTCCGGTAACACGTCGCGTATGGTTTCCAACCCTGCGCCATGCCAGCTTCCGGAGGGAGTTTTTGAGGGGAGGTTCATGGCCATCTATATCCAACGTTCGCGCCGTATGCGCGCAAGGAGCGTCGATGGCGTCAATCGCCCCGCTTGACGCGAGTCCGGCCGCCAACGTTGCTGGAGCTTCACGCGGGCTCGGCGATCAGCAGGCCGCGCCAAATAATCGCCGGCTCGTCACTTCGATCGCGACTGTGTTCTGCTTCGTGGGCTTCACGATGTCGATCAACGGCATCGGAGCACCCTGGATCGCTAAGAGCTTTCACCTCGGTGAGTCGGGAATCGCGAGTCTGTTCGCATGGATTTCGTTCTCGGCGATTGGCGCGCTCGGTCTCTCGCGGATGATCGATCGGATGGGACGCCGCCGAATGCTGCTGGTGTGCATGGCTGGCACTTCGGTTAGCGCGCTCGCCGCCGCGTTCTCCGCCAACATCGTCGCATTCGCGCTGAGCGAGATCGCGCTCTACGCCTTCATCGGCGCGACGCTCTCCGGCGGTGTCGTTATCCTTGCCGAGGAACTTCCCATCGAGCTGCGCGCGCGAGGACAGAGCTGGGGCGGGCTCGGGCTGGGACTTGGTGGCGGGTTATGCCTGACCCTGATGCCGATGGTGGCGCATCATCACTCATGGCGATGGATGCTCGCGCTGGCGGCGGCGATGGGAGTCGTCGTGCGGTGGAGATCGGCCAGGCTCATCCCGGAAAGCGGGCGTTGGCAGCGCGCCGCAGCGAGCGGCACGACTTCGGCCAGCAGCTTTTACGATGTGTTCGGAAAACTCTATCGACGCCGCTCGATCACGGTCCTGTTCTGCTCGTTGCTGGGCAATATCGCGGGGGTGGCCGCCAGCAGTTGGGCGTATTTCCACCTGGTCTCGGTGGTGGGATTGGCGCCGGGCGTCGCCAGCGGCTTGATGCTGGTCGGAGGCGGCGTCGGGATGCTCGGCTTCCCGATCGGCGCGCGAGGATGCGAGCGCTACGGCCGCATCCCGACAATCTTCGTAGCAGGCGTGATGACCAGTCTCGGCGCGATCGCCTTCTATTGGGGTCCTCCGGCGCACTTGCCCCTTAGCTGGCTCTGGATCGAGGTGACGTATTGCTGCTTCACGGCAGGCCTGAGCGCGGGACAGGTGGGCGGCAATTCGCTCGGCACGGAACTTTTCCCAACCGCCATCCGCGGCGCGATGATGGGATGGTACGCGCTGATCGGCGCCGCCGCCGCAATCACCGGTCAGACCTTGATCGCCGTTCTCGCAGGCCACATCGGCGGCCTGTCAATCGTGGTCGGCTACCTGAGCCTGCTAGCGATCCCCAACGCCATCATCGTGGCATTGTTACTCCCAGAAACCCGCGGCCTCTCCCTGGAAGCCGCCGCAATGGAGGAGGCATTCGAAAAATCGCAATAGGGCTTCGCTCGCGAGTGCAGGGTTGACGCACCTCACTTGCGATCATAAATTCTAATCACCTTTAAAACGCTACTGAGATAGCGAAAAGGAATGACAATGAAAGTGTACACTTCCGGACCCGGCTGTTTTTGCAGCCGGGATTTTTTTTGGGCGGCGCGATGAACGCCGCATCCAATGTCGCTCTCGACGCCGTGCAGGTCGGGCGCTCAGTCAAGCGCATCGCGATGGAAATCGCTGAGCGCAACGGTGGCGCCGACAATGTCGTGCTGGTCGGAATCGTCCGTCGCGGCGCCACGCTCGCCGAACGCATCGCCGACGAGCTGCGCACCAACGGCAAGCGCCAGGTCCCCGTCGGCACGCTGGACATCTCGTCGTATCGAGACGACGGCAAGGGCGCGCCGGGTGATCCGCGGCTGATAGGCCGCGACATCCCGTTCTCGCTCGACGGCAAGCGCGTCGTGCTGGTTGACGACGTGCTCTACACCGGGCGGACCGTGCGCGCCGCGCTCGACGCTATCTCCGACCTGGGCCGCGCGGAATCGGTCCAGCTCGCTGTACTGGTCGATCGCGGCGAGCGCGAGCTTCCGATTCGCGCAGATTACGTCGGCAAGAACATCCAGGCTCCACGCGGCCAGCGCGTTTACGTGCGGCTCACTGAAATAGACGGCGCCGACGCTGTCGTCATTGGCAACGCAAACGGAAAATGAGGTCGAACGCGCGCACTCAATACGCGGCGAACCCTAAAGTGTCACGGCTGGCAAAATTTGACGTCGTTTCGATCGAGGATCTCGAGACCTCGGACATCGAACGCATATTTGCGCTCGCCGACGGTTTCGCCGAACGGCTCGAGCGCGGCGAACAGATCACGACCGCCGCCGGACTGATCATGGCGACGCTATTTTACGAACCCTCGACGCGCACCCGGCTCAGCTTCGAGTCCTCGATGCATCGGCTCGGCGGTGCCGTAATCAGTTCGGCCGATATGCAGGCCAGCTCCGCCGCCAAGGGTGAAAGTCTCGCCGATACAGTGCGCGTCGTCGCCGGTTATGCCGACCTGATCGTGCTGCGCCATCCGCATGACGGTGCTGCGCGCGTAGCTGCTGAGTATGCGCCATGCCCGGTGCTGAACGCCGGCGACGGCAGCCGCGAGCATCCCACGCAGACCCTGTGCGATCTCTACATCCTGCGTAAGAAGAAAGGCCACCTGAAAGGACTCACGGTCGCACTATGCGGCGACCTGAAATTCGGCCGCACTGTTCATTCGCTGATCTACGCGCTCGCGCGTTTCGGCGCGAATATCGTCGCCGTGCCGACCAGCGGCATGGACGTTCCCGACTACGTCCTCGAGCGGCTCGCCGCCGAGCGCAACTACAGTTTCTCGACCGTCACGATGGACGAGTTGAAGTCGCTGGCGGGCGGCCTCGACGCTCTTTACCTGACGCCGAGCGCACCGCATCAGATGGCGCTCTTCACGGGAGACGCCGCGCTTCAAAAAATTCCCATGGGCGAGCCTCCGGCCGCGCTCGACGCGTTCTATGTCACACGCTTGCAGAAGGAGCGCATGTCGGGGAAGGAAGCCGGCGCCGCCGACTACGTCCGCTTCGACGCGCGCGCGCTTCGCACCAGCAAGACGCATGAAGCCGTCGTGATGCATCCGCTGCCGCGCACCAGCGAGCTGGCGTACGAGCTCGATGCCGATCCGCGCGCAGTTTACTTCGAGCAGGCTGCCGCGGGCGTGCCCGTACGGATGGCGCTGATCGCATGGCTGATGGAGAAAGCCGCTGTCGCATCGACGTCTCCACACGCGACGGCTGAGCCGATTCGCTTCAAGGCCGAGGCGCCTCCGCGATGCTCGAATCTGAACTGCATCACGCGATTCGAGGGCGCCTACCTGTTGCCCCGATTCACGCTCGGGCGCAGCGTCGATAGCACCGTCCTTGCGCTAAAGTGCGGCTTCTGCGAGCGCGAGCTGAAGACCGAGTACGTCGGTCATGCGCGGTCGCATCGCTACTATCGTTTCGACGACACCCTGCAGGGCTACGTCCAGCAATGGATCGAAGAAGGCTCTCTCGCCGTCTTCGACAGCGTGAAGCAGGCCGAGGAAGGCGGCTACGAACCTTACAAGCGCGGTCCTCAGCGCGAAATCATGAACGAAGCAGAAGTCATTCACGCCGTCGAATCGCTCGCCGACCAGGTGATCGCCGACACCACCGATATGGCGGCAGTGTCGATTGTGGGCGTCGTGAGTCGCGGTGCGATGCTCGCGCTTCGGCTGCGCGAACTGATCGGATCGAAGACCAAAGTTTTTCCACCGTGCGCCGCGCTCGACGTCTACAAGCCCGAGGACGCGTTGCGTCCGATCGACGGCACCGAAAATTTCGTGGTCGAAGACCGCACGATAATCCTGGTCGACGACGTGATTAATAGCGGATGGACCGTGCAGCGCGCGATGGCAACGATCTGGCAGCGCGGGCGTCCTGCGGCGGTCAAGCTGGCGGTGCTGATCGATCGCGGACATCGCGCAGTTCCGATTCGTCCAAACTACGTCGGCAAGAATATCCCGACCTCTCGCACCGAACGCGTGCAGGTGCGCCTCGGCACTGCAGGCAGCGATCCGAAAGCCAAGACGCACGATCACGTCACGATCTATTCAATCGTCGAACCGATGAAAGAATCCGAGGCGGCACATTGACCGCAATCCTGCTCAGAGGAGGGCGAGTGATCGATCCCGCCAGCGCGATCGACGGCGAGCATGAGGTGTTGGTGCGCGACGGGGAGATTGAAGCGGTCGAGCGGGCCGGCACTCGCATGAATTTCCCGGACGCAACCGTCGTTGACGTGAGCGGATGCTGGATCGTCCCTGGCCTTATCGATCCGCATGTACATTTGCGCGACCCCGGTTTTCCTCAAAAAGAAACGATTCAGACCGGCCTGCGAGCTGCCGCGGCTGGCGGATTCACTACCGTGGCGGCAATGGCGAACACGTCACCCGTAAACGACAATCCAGAAATTACGCGCTACATGCTCGCGCGCGCTAAAGATGCGCACTCCGCGCGGCTGGTGCCGGTGTCCTCGGTGACGCAGGAACTCCGCGGAACTGAGCTGGTCGATTTCGCCGCAATGATCGAAGCGGGTGCTCGATTGTTTTCCGACGACGGAATTCCCATCGACGATGCGATGGTACTGTCGCGCGCATTAGACGAGGCCAAGCGGCTCGGATATGCGGTCGCGCTGCATGAAGAGGATTGCGCGCTGTCTTGCAATGGAGCGTTGAACGCCGGCGCCGTGTCGAAGCAGCTAGGCGTCAGCGGCTATCCGGATTCAGCGGAATCCCAGCGCGTGCGTCGCGATCTCGCGATTGCGATTGGCTCGGGCGCTGCTGTCCACGTATGCCATGTGTCGACTGCCGAGTCGCTCGAACTCATTCGCGCCGCGCGCCGGCATGGCGCACAGGTCACCTGCGAAGTAACGCCGCATCATTTCACCCTGGACGAAAGTGCTGCGATGATCTGGGGAACGAATGCAAAGATGAATCCTCCGCTACGAAGTCACGGCGACGTCGAAAATCTGCTCGCCGCGATTCGCGACGGCACTATCGACATGATCGCCAGCGACCATGCGCCTCACGATCCCGATTCCAAGCGGATGCCGCAGCTCGGCGCCTACTTCGGTCCGGGGCATCCTGTCCCGCAGCTTGACCACGAGAGCGCTGAAGAATTCGCACACGCGGCGAATGGAGTCGTCGGCCTTGAAACATCGCTGGGGCTCGCGCTCCAGCTGGTTCATCAATCGATCATCGAACCAACAAGATTGATCGAGATGATGTCGGTCAATCCGGCGGCGTTGTTGCGGATGGAGGCGGGGACGCTTGCGGTTGGTGCGACTGCGGACATCACGGTTATCGATCCGAATCTCGAATGGACGGTTATGCCGGAAAAGTTTCTGTCAAAGAGTCGCAACACTCCGTTCGCAGGGATGCGGCTGAAGGGCAGGGCGGTTTTGACTATCGTTGCGGGCGAAATTGTTTACGACGGGAGGAAGGCGTAGCGGCGCGATGAGCAAAGGGCGCGAAGCGATATTGGCGCTGGCCGACGGACGAATTTTCCGTGGGCGCGCATTCGGGGCGGTCGGCGAGGCCGTCGGCGAAGTGGTCTTCAACACCGCGATGACCGGCTACCAGGAAGTGCTGACGGACCCGTCGTACAAGGGCCAACTGGTCTGCATGACGTATCCGGAAATCGGCAACGTCGGAATCAACGCCGAGGACGCGGAGTCGCGGCGCGTGTACGTCGAGGGTTTCATCGTCAAGGAATACTGGGAGCGGCCGTCGAACTGGCGCTCGGAGATGCCGCTCGGGAAATACCTGGAAGAGGCAGGTGTGGTCGGAATCGAAGGAATCGATACGCGCGCGCTGGTGCGTCATCTGCGAACGCGCGGCGCGCAGGAGGCTGTCATCTCGAGTGTCGATCTCGATGCTGACTCGCTGGTGCGCAAGGCCAAGGCGTCGCCTGGATTAGTCGGCCGCGATCTCGTGAAGGAAGTCACGTCGGCTGAGCCTTACGACTGGGACTTCGGCGATTGGAAATTGGGAAGCGGGCACGTTCGCGTGAGTCACGACGCCTCGCGCGATGCGCCGATGATCGTGGCGCTCGACTACGGAATCAAGCTGAACATTCTGCGCCGGCTCGTCGCGACCGGGTTTCGGGTCAAGGTGATTCCGGCGGCGTCGACCGCAGAGCAAATCCTCGCGCACGATCCTGACGGCGTGTTTCTCTCGAACGGGCCTGGCGATCCCGCGGCGCTGCCGTACGCTTACAGAGCCATCGCAGGCGTTCTCGGCAAGAAACCGGTGTTCGGCATTTGTCTCGGGCATCAGTTGTTGGGGCTGGCGCTGGGCGGGAAGACTTACAAGCTCGATTTCGGGCATCATGGAGCGAATCATCCGGTGATGGATCTGCGCACGCGCCGGGTTGAGATCACGTCGCAGAATCATGGCTTCGCGGTCAACGATGAGTCGTTGAAGGGCCGCGCGATTCTGTCGCATCTGAATCTGAACGACAACACGGTCGAAGGACTGCAGGGAACCGGAGTGCCGTTTTTTTCCGTGCAGTACCATCCGGAGGCGTCGCCAGGGCCGCATGATTCGAGTTACCTGTTTGCGCGCTTTCGAAAACTGGTCGAAACATTTCCGCGTTATGGCGCTGAGGCATTGGAGCGAATCATTGCGGCTGAGGCATCGGCGCAATCATGAAATTTATAAGTCGGGATCATCAAGTTGCCCCTTCGTAAAGATCTGAAATCTGTTTTGCTGATTGGCTCGGGTCCGATCGTCATTGGGCAGGCGTGCGAGTTCGATTACTCCGGCACGCAAGCAGTGAAGGCGCTGCGCGAGGAGGGCTTGCGGCTGATTCTCGTCAACTCGAACCCGGCGACGATCATGACCGATCCGGAACTCGCCGATCGCACCTATATTGAACCGATGACGGTGGCTGTCCTCACGAAGATCATCGAGCGCGAGCGTCCTGACGCGCTGCTGCCTACCGTCGGCGGGCAGACTGCGCTGAACCTGGCGATCGAGTTGGCGGAGGCGGGAGTACTCGACCGATACAAGTGCGAGCTGATCGGCGCGAAGCTCGAGGCGATCAAGAAAGCCGAGGATCGCGAGCTGTTCAAGAATGCGATGCTGAAAATCGGGCTCGAGGTGCCGCGTTCTGCGATTGCGCGCTCGTGGGAAGACGCCGAACGGGTGCGTGACGAGCTGGGATTGCCGGTGATCATCAGGCCGTCGCGAACGCTGGGCGGTACCGGTGGATCGATCGCGCGCCAACTCGACGACTATCGCGCCAAAGTGACGTACGGCCTCGAACAATCGCCGAATCACGAAGTGCTAATCGAGCAATCGGTCGAGGGGTGGAAAGAATTCGAGCTCGAGGTGATGCGCGACACTGCCGACAACGTCGTGATCATCTGCTCGATCGAAAACCTCGATCCGATGGGTGTGCATACGGGCGATTCGATTACCGTGGCGCCCGCGCAAACGCTGACCGACAAGGAATACCAGCTCATGCGCGACGCGGCGATTCGGATCATCCGCGAAATCGGCGTCGACACGGGTGGATCTAATATCCAGTTCGCGATCGAGCCGGCTACTGGGCGGATGGTCGTGATCGAAATGAATCCGCGAGTTTCGCGGAGCTCAGCGCTGGCGTCGAAGGCAACGGGCTTTCCGATCGCCAAGATCGCGGCGCGGCTGGCGGTCGGTTACCGGCTCGACGAGATTCCCAACGACATCACGCGCATGACGCCTTCGTGCTTCGAGCCGACCATCGACTACGTGGTGACCAAGATTCCGCGATTTGCATTCGAGAAATTCCGCGGCGCGGTTGACGAGCTGGGACCTCAGATGAAGTCCGTCGGCGAGGCGATGGCGATAGGGCGGACCTTCAAGGAGTCGCTACAGAAAGCGCTGCGCTCGCTGGAGATCGGATCGCATGGGCTCGAAAGTGGGCTCCCAGAGCCATCTAACGCTCATACGCTCGCGCAGATTCGGGCCCAGGTCGCGATGCCCAGCAGCCATCGGTTGTACCATTTGGCGGACGCGCTGCGCCTCGGCATCACCCGCGCCGAGGTTTACGAACTTAGCAAAATCGATCCGTGGTTTATCGACGCGGTCGCGGAACTGGTCGCGGAAGAAAAGCGGGTCGCTCGCGAGCCGCTCGGCCAGGCGTACTTCCGGGAGTTCAAGCCGATGGGATTTTCCGATCGGCGTATCGCGGAGCTACGCGGGATCGATGAATCCGCCGTTGCGTCGGCGCGCCGCGACGCCGGAGTCATGCCGGTCTACAAATCGGTCGACACCTGCGGCGCCGAGTTCGAAGCTTTTACGCCGTATCTCTATTCGACTTACGAAGGCGAGGACGAGGCGCCGCCGACCGCGCGCAAGAAAGTGATTATCCTTGGCGGCGGGCCGAATCGGATCGGGCAGGGCATCGAGTTCGACTACTGCTGCGTCCACGCGAGCATGGCGCTCAAGGACGCCGGCTTCGAAACGATCATGGTGAACTGCAATCCCGAGACTGTCTCGACCGATTATGACATCTCGGATCGTCTGTACTTCGAACCGCTGACGTTCGAGGACGTGATGGCGATTGCGGAACGCGAGCGTCCGGTTGGCGTGATCGTTCAGTTCGGCGGGCAGACACCGCTCAAGCTCGCCGTACCGCTGGCGCAGGCGGGAGTGCCGATTTTGGGTACGACGCCCGATGCGATCGATCGCGCGGAGGATCGCGAGCGATTCAATGTGATGGTCGCGAAGTTAGGGCTCAAGCAGCCCGAGGGCGTTCTGGCGCGCGGGCTCGACGACGCAATCGCGGGCGCATCCAAGGTCGGGTACCCGGTACTGATTCGGCCGTCGTACGTCCTCGGAGGGCGCGCGATGGAAGTTATTCCGAACGAAGAGGAACTGCGGCGATACGTCACGCAGGCTCTGCAAGCCTCCGAGCGTCATCCGCTGTTGATCGATCGTTACCTCCAGGGCGCGATCGAGGTGGACGTTGACGCGATCTCTGACGGCGAGACCGTCGTGGTCGGCGGGATAATGGAGCACGTCGAGCACGCCGGAATCCATTCTGGCGATAGCGCATGCGCGATACCGCCGACGACGCTGAGCGCCGCGCTGCAGAAGGAGCTGATCAGGCAGACCAAGATGCTCGCGCGCGAACTTGGCGTGATCGGGCTGATCAATATTCAGTATGCGATCTATGGCGGCGAAGTTTATATCCTCGAAGTTAATCCGCGCGCATCGCGGACGATTCCGTTCGTCAGCAAGGCGATTGGCGTGCCACTGGCGAAGTATGCCGCGTTGGTGATGGCGGGGAAGAAGCTCAGCGCCATCGGATTCACCACGGAACGCGTCCCGGCGCACGTCGCGGTCAAGGAGTCAGTGTTCCCATTCGGGCGATTTCCCGGCGTCGATACAATCCTTGGACCTGAGATGAAATCGACCGGCGAGGTGATGGGAATCGACACGACCTTCGCGATGGCGTTTGCGAAGGCATCGCTGGCGGCGTCGTCGAATCTTCCGGACTCTGGACTGGTGTTTATCAGCGTCCGAGACGACGACAAACCTCAGCTCGCGCCAATCGCGCGTGGGCTGGTTGCGATGGGATTCGATCTGATAGCGACGCGCGGTACCGCGAGTCACATTCGGAATCTTGGGCTCCAGTGCGAAGACGTCAACAAGGTGCTCGAAGGCAGCCCGCATATCGTTGATGCGATGAAGGAGGGGCGCGTTGCGATGGTCGTCAACACTCCCGATGCGAGCGGCACGAAAGATTCGTTCTCGATTCGGCGCACGGCGTTGGAGTTGCGGCTGCCGTATTTCACGACGATGGCTGGGGCGAAAGCCGCGGTCGAGGGGATCCACGCGCTCAAGCATGAGAAGTTCGAGGTCCGCGCGCTGCAGGATTATCATCGGAAGTAGCTGGATCACTTCCTAGACTCTCGTGTCAGGGAGAGGCCGCGCTTCCGGCGCGGCTGAGGGTCAAAATTCCGAGTTTCAAAACCGCCTTCTTTCGCAATGCGCATGAACCCAGAACCCTCACCTAACCTCTCCCGTAAATTAACGGGCGAGGGATCAGAGAAAAGGGCGATTCAGATCAATACTGCCGTCGCTTCGATGCCTGGGATCGGGCCTAAGCGCGCGATGGCTCTGGAAGCGCGCGGGATTGCTACTGCGGGCGATCTCGTTTTTCATCTGCCGTTTCGTTACCAGGATTGGCGGGAGCGCTCGTCTCAGAAAGATCTACGCGCGGGGAATATCGTCGTCGTTGAAGGGGAGCTTGGGAAAATCTCCGAGCGGCCCATGCGCGGTTCGCGATGGCGCCGGCTTGCTTCGGGATGGCTCGATGTGGGCGGCCGGAAGATACGCGTCGTGTGGTTCAACCTGCCGGCTTACATGCGTGGCTACTTGCCAGGAGGTGAGCGCGTTTTGGTGCGCGGCCGGGTTGCGGCGGATGCGGATGGCGGTATCGAGATCGTCCAACCTGAGTTGCACCGGCTGTCGGACGGTGAGCCGAAAGGGATTCGGCCTGTTTACCGCTTGCCTCAGATTATCGGGCAGCGGCTTTTCGCTGGCCTGGTCACGCGCGCGCTCGTCGAGGTGGGCGACTCGATCCGTGGAGCGATCCCCGACGAACTGCGCGGCGAAATACCCACGGTCCGCGACGCGTTGAGTTATCTTCACGATCCGCCGCCCGCCGCCGATTTCGCCGCGTTGTCGAATGGTGACTCGTCGGGGCATCGCGCGCTCGCATTCGATGAGCTTTTCGCCTTCGAGCTCGCACTTTCGATCGAGCGGCTCCGCAGCGCTCGACGCGTCGGGATTGCGCTCGACGGCTCGCAGAGCCTGAGCGCGAAGATGATCGAGCAACTGCCCTTTGCGCTTACCGGATCGCAGTCGCGCGCGATCGAGGAAATCGGCGCCGATCTTGCCCGCCCCAACCAGATGAATCGCATGCTGATGGGCGACGTAGGCAGCGGCAAGACGCTCGTTGCCTTCTGGGCGATGATTCGCGCGATCGAATGTGGGCATCAAGCGGCGATGATGGCGCCGACCGAACTGCTCGCCGAGCAGCATTGGCGCGGATTCGCGCGCCTCTGCGGGCGGCTCGGAGTCAGGCATGCGCTGCTCACTGGGAGCGTGACGGGTACGGCGCGCAACCAGACTTTGCGCGGGCTTGCGAACGGCGAGATCGGTGCGGTCTTCGGAACACATGCGTTGATACAGGAGCGGGTGCGAATGCCAGAACTCGCGCTCGGCGTGATCGACGAACAGCATCGCTTCGGAGTTTTCGATCGCGCGAAGATGAAAGCATTGGGGCCGAAGGCGAATCTCCTGATGATGACGGCGACGCCGATTCCGCGAAGCCTCGCGATGAGTCTTTTTGCGAACCTCGACGTGTCGTTTCTCGACGAGTTGCCCGCCGGGAGGACGCCGATCGCAACCGAGGTTTATACCGAGCACGATATCGAGCAGGTGCACGACAGTTTGCGCGTCGAGATCGAAGGCGGCGGACGTGCGTACTATGTCGTGCCGTTTATCGAGGGCGACGAGGATGAGGCCAAGTCAGTGTCTGCCACTGCGACGCGCCTTAAGAAGAGAGCGTTGCGCGACGCGAGAATCGGCACGATGCACGGCAGGATGGGTACGGCGGAAAAAGATCACGCGATGCGCGAATTTCGCGACGGTGCGATCGACGTGCTGGTCTGCACGACGGTGGTGGAAGTAGGAATCGACGTGCCGGAAGCGACGATCATCGTGATCATCGCGGCGGAGCGCTACGGCCTGGCGCAGCTGCATCAACTCCGCGGCAGAGTGGGGCGCGGGGAGAAGGCGTCGCGATGCTGCATTGTGGCCTCGTCCGACGCGGACGACGTAGCACTGGAACGCCTCGCGACGATGCGCGAATGCACGACAGGTGCGGCGGTCGCCGACGCCGACTTGCGGCTACGAGGACCGGGCGATCTCCTCGGCGCGCGTCAGACTGGGGCACTGCCGCTGAAATTCGTGCATTTGATTCGGGACCGTCGCACGATCGAACGCGCGCGCAAGCTGGCTGACGAATGGATCGCGCGCGATCCGTCGCTTGCGAGCCGGCAATCGGAAGGCGCGCGCGCAGCGGTGAGAAAGATGCTGGCGCTTGGCTTCAGCCTCGGCGACGTGGGGTAGGGCGGGCCGCTATTGGAGTAGTGAATTTTCCGACGGCTCGATGCGCGCGGTGACACCGCCGGTTTCGATTGCGCTCGCGCTCCAGATTGCTGGCGCGAGCGTTTCGAAATAGTCAGCACCATCGCCGATCACGACCAGCACCGCGTTCGAGCGCGCATCGATGCGATGCGGGGTGGAATCGCCGAGCAACCGATCGAGCAAGGTCTCGTAAACCACCGCGAAGTGGCTCGCGGTCTGGGCGTCGCTGAACGCGAGCATCCAGATGACGTTCACGCCGTGGCTTTCCTGCAAAATGATCATGCGGTCGGCAATCCATCGCGAGGCGAGCCCGACTTCGTACGACTGCTTGCCGAGATTGCGCTCGAGGATAATACGCAGAAGCAGCTCGCCGTAAGTATCGTCGTCGGCTTTTTTCCATCCGCTCATGATGCCGTCATAACCGGCGAGATTGATTCGTGGCGTCGGCGCGTTGCGGTCGAAGTAGAGCGATGGATGTAGAATCTGGTGGCTGGATTGCGGCGGATTGCGGTAGAGCGCGTCGACCGCGGACCATCCACCGCGCCGATAAGCCTCCGCAACGAAGCGGACGCCATCAGAATATTGAAAGAGTAGCGGTACGCTAAGGCCTTCGGGAGTATCGGGCGCGTCCGCTGCCAGAGCCTGCGGGAGCTGTTTGAGATTGTTTGCGAGCGTGTCCGCGACGCTGTCGTCCATGCGGCCCATGGCATAGGCGAAGCCTGAAATCGTTGCGTCACCCTCCGCCACGCACTTGAGCGCGAGCCCGCGGTCGTCATCGTTCTTAACTTTGTCGAGACTCGATTCGAGATCGAAATTCTGATCCTGCAGCGCATGCGTCAGTTCATGCGCGAGCAGCATCTCTCCGACGACGTCGCGCTGAATCATGAACTGAGCTGCGCTATTCCATATGCCGAGATCCGCGCCGCCTTCGACCAGCACCATCTCTTTGCCATGCGGATCGTAAAAGCCTGCGACCTGGCTCTTGAGCAGCTTGAGCGACGCAGCCTTGAGATTGATCCCCGCGGGATAGAGACCTGTTACCGCCCCGGCCACTCCATCGGCCTTGAGCTGGTCGTCGGTGTAGTCGCGCATCATGTCCGCTTCCATCATCGATTCGGCTTCGTCCTGCGTTTTCACGACGAGCGGAACCGGCCGCTTGAAGCGAAGCTGACGAATGTCCTGGATGCCGGCCTCGATCTTTGCCGCGTGTTGCGAATTGACCCGGTCGCCGTTAACCAGTGAATAGGCGCATCCGCGAAGAAGTATCAACGCGGCGACAGCGCAGACTGGCCACCAGAGCCGTCGTGCGAAATAATTGCCGCGGCTGATCATTCGGTGATAATTACGACTGGAAATCCAAATCTCGCGGTGTCGGAGGCGCGCGCCTCAGCCGCCGAGCGGGTCGCAAACGCGCCCATACGTACACGGTAGTAGCGGCGATGGTCGGCATCAAGCTGATCGATGTGCACGTCGGGATAGTAAGCGGCCAACTTTCTTCGCAACTGTTCCGCGTTCTGATGCTCGGAAAATGAACCGGCCTGGACGACGTAGCGCAGCGGCGCGCCGACGTCGCGAGTTCCCGCAGGTTTGCTTATGAGCGAGATCCGCACGCGCGCGGTGCCCGGATCGAGCATCCCGATCACACGCGCCGCCTTGTGCGAGAGATCGATCTTGCGGCCCTTCATGAATGGCCCGCGGTCGGTGATCGTAACTTCGACGGACCGGCCGTTATCGAGATTCGTGACCATTACGCGGCTACCCAATGGGAAATCAATCGACGCCGCCGTGAGGTCTTCCTGATCGTAGTACGCGCCGGCCGAGGTCTTGTGGCCGTGGAATCCCGGCCCGTACCATGACGCCATCCCGACTATCTGCGGCGTCGGCGTCGGCTGAGGTACGGCGATTGCGGAAGGTGGTGGTGCGGAGTTGTGCCTGACGGGTCGTCGTGCATGCCGCGAGGAGCGCGCTTATCGCAATCGCCAAAAGGATTTGCGGGATCGCTCGCTCGATTCGAATACCGCACACGTCGACTAAACCAATCTCAATTATAGGGACCCAGGCGTCGCGGCATAGGCCCACACATGTGCATCGATGTCGAGCGAGGCGCTTCGGGAGCCGTGTGCCGCGTGGTAGCATCTCTCGTGTTGAACGCAACCGCTGGATAATGGCCGCGATGCTGCGGACGAGGCAGGAGCTGGAGGAAATCGAGGCGCGGACGCTGGCGCCGTATGCGATGGCGTCGCGGGCCAGTCGCGGGCGCCGCTTTCCCGAACCCGAGCATCCGATGCGCACGGTGTTTGCGCGCGATCGCGATCGCGTCATTCACTCGGCCGCGTTTCGACGCCTCGAATACAAAACCCAGGTTTTCGTAAATCACGAGGGCGATTACTACCGCACGCGCCTGACGCATACGCTCGAGGCCGCGCAAATTGCGCGCACCGTGGCGCGGGCGCTCGGCCTCAACGAGGAACTGGCCGAGGCAGTCGCGCTCGCGCACGACCTGGGGCATACCCCGTTCGGCCACGCCGGCGAGAAAGTGCTCAACGAGCTGATGACGCCGCACGGCGGCTTCGATCATAACGCGCAGAGCCTGCGCACCGTCGATTGGATCGAGATTCGCTACCCGAATTTTCGCGGACTGAACTTGAGCTTCGAGGTGCGCGAGGGAATCGTCAAGCATTCGCATTTCCAGGAACGTCCCGCCGCGCAGGAATTCGACGCGAGCACGTATCCATGCCTGGAAGCGCAAATCGTCGATCTGGCGGACGAGATCGCATACCTGGCGCACGACGTCGACGACGGGTTGAAGGCGCAGATGCTCAGCGTCGAGGAGTTAAATGTTTCCGCGCTCTTCAGAGAGTCCGCAGCGGCGGCGCGCGATGCGTCTCCGTCGGCCGAGATGCGCGTGCTTCGCTACCAGACCGTCATCCGGATGATCGACGCGATGTCCACCGACCTGATGAGCAATCTCGCAGGCGAACTCGAGCGCAACAAAATCCGCAGCGTCGAGGACGTGCGCAAAGCGGGCAGGGTGCTGACGTCGTTCGGCCCCTCGATGGGCGCGAAGGTCGACGAGATCAAGAACGTGATGCGCGATCGATTGTACCGGCATTACCGGGTCAGCCGCATGACCGAAAAGGCGGGCAGGGTGCTCGCCGCGCTGTTCGAAACCTACATGACCGAGCCTCGCCAGATGCCGGAGCATGTGGTGGCCCGTGCGGAGAGATACGGCGAGCCGATTTCGCGGGCGGTTGCGGATTACATCGCGGGGATGACGGACCGCTTCGCACTCGACGAGTATCGCAAACTCTTCGATCCCAATGAGCGCGTCTGACAAGCCGGCGCCACCGAGAAGGTCGCGCGCCCGGCGATCGCTCGTGATCCGGCGCGTCGATCACGTCGGCGATCCGGTGGGGCTCGCATTCCTCGAGTCGCCGGAAACCGACGGCGATGCCGTTCTCGATCGCATCCGCGAATATCTGGGCGACAAGCTGAAGCTGGTCAAGGCCGAAGTCTCGCGCGACGAAATTACGGTGGAAATAGAATTCCGCGGATGGACCGAGGAGGGCACGCGGATGGCCTCTCTCGCGCGCGACTTGTATGAGAAGGGAGCGAAGCGCTCGGCGCTGTCGATGTATCGCGACGCGCTCGACCTGGACCCGATGAACGCCGAGGCGATGTTGAGACTCGGCCTGGCTTTTGCAGAGCAGGAAAAATTCGCAGACGCGCTCACAGCGCTCAAGCACGCCCGGGAGTTTGGCGCCGCCGGCGCCGAGCTGTTGGTCGCGATGGGTCAGTGCGCGACCGGTCTGAATCGACGCGCGACGGCGATCGCGTACTACGAGGACGCGCTGAAGCTCGAGCCACGAAATTTCATTGCGCGCAGCGCATTGCGCGCACTCGGCCACAATCCACCGACGCCTCGCAAGCAATCAGGCGCTGTACGGAGCCGTCGCGATTAGCTAGAACTGTGCGGAATTATTCGTCGGCGGTATTCGTCTCAATCTACGCCGGACACAATTACTCTTGAACCGGGGAGCGTTGCATCATCAATGATTTCAGGCCTTTTTCGGTTTCTACCTATAAT
>CAVZGB010000020.1:0-305261 GCA_963774665.1 uncultured delta proteobacterium | reverse complement strand
CGCGACGGCGAGCAGCACGCCAATCATCAACTACCCCAGCGGCTTTAGCGGGGCTACGTGCCAAAACTGCAACCCTGCTACGAAACCGATATGGCTAAATACCGGTTCGACGGCGGTAGGTTCACAAATAAAATTGATGAGTGGCGGGGTACACGCAGGCAATAATATTTGGTACGCAACTCCGGTCAACATTCAGGCGTTTACGACTACCTTCACTTTTCAGGCTGATTGCTCGGTAAATCCGACTGACTGTGGTAATGGATTTGGATTCCTGATTATTGGTGACAACGCCAGCAATCCTTACTTCCCGCCTGGATATAACTATACTGGTTTTTCTGGCAGTCAATTCTCCTGGGCAACGGGTTGCCAACCGCAAAAGGGGGGCAATTATGGTTGCGAAGCTATAGATGAGGCTATAGTCAAGTTCGATCTGTACGGCACTAGCGCCCCTGGACAGAATCTCACTAATTACTATCTGGCTTCCACTACGATTGGAGGGGTTTACCCGGAGAGTGCCAGCGACCTTAATATGGCCCCTTCCGGTATCAATATCCAGAGTGGCGATATTTTCAAAGTCACATTGACCTACGATGGGTCAAATCTTACTGAATCGATCGCCGATACGAGCACGAACGCCAATTTCACGCACACCTATACGGGGATAAATCTACCTTCTATTTTCGCAGCCAATACAGCTTTTGTCGGATTTGGAGGGGGTACAGGCGCAGCTACTATGGGCCTGGCCGTGAATAGCTGGACCTATACTGAAGACACATCAGGCCCTTCTCCGACCGCGACGCCGACTGCCACCTCGACTGGCGCAACTGCGACCGTAACGGGTTCGACGCCAACCGCGACCTCGACACCGACGGCGACAGCGACGTCAGGGACGCCAGTGCCGACAGCGACGGCCACCGGGGGTGGTGTTCCGGTTGCGGTGGTTACATCGACGCCGGCTTTGAGCAGCGTCTATCGGATGGGAGTGAACCTGGGCGGGAATGACTATTGGGGTGCCAGCGACTACATGCAGAACATGTTTGATAACCCGGGATTCGAGCCGATTACAGACGCTCACTTGATATTTATTGGGAGCGGAGCGAGCAGCAGCACTTTCAGTGATAGTGCTGATAGTGGCAAAGCCTCAAATTACTGGGACGGGGCACTCGCCTCGGTGAGGACCGGTCCGGCGGCGGGAGATACTTTCACTATCACTGGTTATTCGGCTGGTGGTTCCTATGCCTTCGGCACTTGCCGCGATGCTTCTGGCGGGTCGATTGGTTGTCCGACCTTGGCTGCTGGAACCGCGGTAGTAGAGATCCTCACGGGAACAGATCTGTATGGTGGTATCCAGAATAGTATAGGAGGCTGGACAGCAAACGATACTGAATCAGAACTCTCAACTGCCGAGAAGTATGATGGACAAGGGTCGTTGGCGATGAATGTCTCTGACGGCTCGAGCCATTCGGTTCACTTCAGCTGGGACCAATACGTGGTCAATGGCGGCGGCGTGTGCTCGAATGACGACGTTACGCCCTGCACCGTAGCGAATGAAAACACCGACTGCGGCGGCTCGAACAGTTGCCTGCTCGCTCCTTACTCAGGGCCGTGGCATCCGGTGGTAGGGTCATTTGAAGTAGCCTTCTATGCGCTCGCGAGCAGCACCTCGGGCGGCACGCCCCAAGTGTCGTTCACGCTATCCCGCAGCGGCGGCGTGAGCGCAAGTCATACATGGACATTGATCAACGACGGCGCGTGGCATCAGTACACATACAACTTCACCGGCAACGATACGCCGGCGGGCGCGCAGAACCCGATGACCTTGACCTTGACCGGAGGCAATGGCGGCGCGGGGGCAGGAGCGACTATCTACCTCGATGACGCTTATCTGGGCAGGGCCGCAGCCTCTACCACCGGCTTTCGCAATGAGATGATGACGACGCTGAGCACGATGAACGTCGGCTCGCTGCGGATCATGGACGGCGGCACGATAAATGCCAATGATGCAGGACTAGAGGGACAACCTGGCTGTACCTGGGGCGGCGGTGGGTCGGTAGATGCCACTGGGACTTGCGACTTTCAGCATGGACCGGCATTCGCCGATGGTGCCGGTACGGGTCAGTGGACATACTCTTCGACCGACTTGTACCCAGCGGCGTCGCAGCTGGGCGCGGTTCCGTGGATCACGATCAGTAACGTATTCAACGACGCCGATCTAAAGACGTTTGTCGACAACGCCTGCACCGCATTCAGCACCTACAACTTTCCGTCAATCTGGATCGAGCAGAGCAACGAGAACTGGAACGGCGGCGAGACGAATCTGAAGTACGGGACCAGCAATTACGATCAGTATAGCTCCGAGACTGGACGTAATTTCAGTATTATGAGCAACGAGGCCACGGCTCATTGCCCGAGCTTCGCCGGCCGTTTTCACTACGTTGCTAACACGCAAATCTGCAACAGCGGCGTTGCCAATTACCTCTATACTCACGCCGCGGCGGATGGCTGGCCGATTCCGAATACTAGCCAGTACGGGGTTGGCGGCGCGCCTTATTACTCTGCTCCGGGGGAAGAAATACCTACCGAAAGCGGCAGTCTCGCGTCGCAGGCGGCAGCTTATGCGACGGCGTTCTTCGGCTACGTTCCAGCTATGGTGGGAAATCCGGGCACCGGCTGCATGAACAACGGACAATATAGCGACTACGGACAAGTCGGCTCAAATAATACGGTAACCTTCTATGAAGTGGGGCCGAATGGCTGGAATGCGGGCGGTGGCAATACCGAGCAGATGTATCTGAGTGAAGGTGGTTATCCATCGGCGGGATGGATAGCCGAGAATTTTCTATTGGCTCAGCAACAATTAAGGACTCCGATTCAGAACGAGTTTACCCTGGTCCAGCCTGAATTCGGCATCGGCGGAGTGGCCGCGCCTATCTGGGGAATCGCTCACGACCTGGACAGCGACTTTGGACCTGCCTTCCCGCATCTGCGTCCGATTGCATTGGGCGAACAAGTAATCAACAGCGCGATCGGCGGGGCTTATTATCCGGTCAAGGCTCCGAGCGGAACCGTCATCAACGCCTACCAGAACGCCGGTGCATGGAGCGCGGCACTGGTGAACACCACCGCCTCTCCGCTCACGCTGACGGTGCAGTTCCCGTCTTCCGGTGCGATGCCCCAGACCGCCCAGGCAGTCTTGAACATCCATGGCATCACCGACAACTCTGAGAACTCCAACAACGTCTACGTAAGCGACCTGCCCGGCGGTCTCTCCACCTCCGGCCAGAACGTCACCCTAACTCTCCCACCCTACTCCGTCGTCGCGATTCACTGATCCGCCAACGGAGGCCGCGGTGAACTATCGAGGGACGAGTGATGCGCAACTATGGTAGTCGGCCGAATCAGCCCGTTCAGCAATCCTGGACTTGCGACTTTGTCCCGTCGAGTCTGCGATTCCTCGGCCACAAAGCACTGTGGTATGCGAGATCCCTGAGAAAATGAGGAACACCGCGATCCGTCCGTCCCTGCGCGACGCGCTTCAAATGACCGATCCCATGGGCCAGTCCGGCGACAACATCGACCGCTATTGAACGCGCCGTACCATAGCTTGCGATGAAATATCGACGCCGTGATTCAAACCAGTAGGACGGCAACCGCTTCAAGGCCTCATCGCGCACCGTGACTCTCGTGCTTTGTCCCGCGATATGCATTACCCGACTGTCTGGTACGTACCAGGTAGAGAAACCTGCTTTCTTTGCTCGGAAGCAAAAGTCAGTCTCCTCAAAATAAAGAAAGTAGGTCTCGTCGAAGCCACCGACTGCCTCGAACACTGGCCGACGAATCATCATCGATGCGCCCGGCACCCAATCGACAGGCTGCGGCACCGAGTTCATTTCAACCGCGACTACCCAGCGCTGCAAAACCCGTGATGCGAGGCGGAGCTGGAGCCCGGTCTCCAACTCGCTCAGGATCGATGGAAAACGGAATGCGATAGGCCATTCGCTGCCGTCGAGATTCTCGAAACTGCTTCCGGCGATACCGACGTCCGGTTGCGCCTCGAGGAACCGCACCAGCGCGCCGACCGCTCCTTTGCGAACGAGCGTGTCCGGGTTGAGCAAGTGAAAATAATCTGGTGGACGGTCGTAGCAGGCCCGTCGAAATGCCAAATTGTTACCGTAGGCAAATCCACCATTTCTGGGAGCGGCCACCAAGGTCACCCATGACCGCCAGGAATTCGCCTCGATTGCTTCTTCGATCGCAGGTGCATCGCCAGACGCATTGTCAACGACGATCACCCGAATACAAACGCCAGGTGTGGATCGGTCAACCGCAATTGAACGGAGGCAGTCGATTGTGAGCGCCGCAGATTGATAGCTCACAATAGCGATAGCTACATCAATCTCGTTCATAACAAAGCCACTTCGAGCGGGCGTTCATGAATCGGTGCTGCCTCCGTCGCAGGTACGGTATGAGCGCCTCTGCTAACGAATCCACGAAACGCTCCTGCAACATCGTAATATGACCGCCGTCAACATCAATTACTTCCAGACCCTGCGCGAGAGCGGCCCAACCGAAGGTCGGGTCGGCGTAAATCTCTCGATACGGCGTGTCCTCACCTTCGCCGGTTCGGGCCCGCACGAGCACGACCGACGAGATCACTAGCGGAGTTGGTGTGTAGCGCGCCGCAGCGCCATCATAGATCTCACGCAGAAGGAGTTCTGGGATGAACCTGGGCCACTCGAGATCGCGCGGGAGAAGCACGCGCAACAATCGAAAGCGAGCACGTGCCGACAACTGTTCGAAACCATGCGAGATTTTCCAAAGTGGAGCATGCACAAGCTTTTTTGAGATCGCACCGATAACGATTCCGGCGCGCTTCAAAGATCCAACTTCCCTTGTTTGGGAATTTGCAACGGCCTCCTTTAACCGCCCGATCCGCTGCTCCGTAGCGCGCCCCGGCCGCTCCTGAATTCCTGGTAAGGCGGCGTCAAGCATAGCTACCAGCTCGACACCTTCACCGCAGCGAACGAGCTGCGAAGCCATTTCGTAAGCGATGACTCCTCCCGCACACATTCCTCCGAGAAGGTATGGACCGTGGGCCTGCTTCCTGCGTATTTCCTCGAGGTAGAATGCCGCCATGTCCTCGATGCTCACGTGGGCGAGAGGCACTCTCGCGATGCGTCTAGGCTCGATGCCGAACACAGCGAGATCGTCGGGCAGGCGGCGCGCCAGATTCAGATAGAGCAAGATTTCGCCCTCGCCGTCATGTACAAGAAAGAGATTGCGAGGACCTCCGCGCCGAATCTCGATCAGCACTCCCGAATTTGGATTGTTCTGTGTCTCGAGCGGTCGCTGATGGCGTGCGCATCTGGAAAGCAAGGACGGTGTGGAAGTTTGGTTGTGGATGAGCGCGCACAACTTTTCAATCGTTGGGGCTGAAAACAGCGTCGCGAGCTTCAGATCGACGCCATACTTCTTATTGACCTTTGCGAGCAACCGGACTCCCGTCAGAGATTGTCCACCTAGATCGAAAAAGTTGTCCTGGATACCTACCGCGTCGATGCCCAGCAACTCTTTCCACCAGCGCGTGAGTGTTGCCTCGACCTCCTCGTTCGGACTGTCGGACGGCGTAGTGGTGAGACTCTTGGAAGCCACCGGAGTGTCACGCGGTTTGAGGCTATTCATGTACGCAACGAAGTCGGAGGGAAACACGACGACGCTGGAATTGAGCGGGCTGGCGATAACCCGTTCGAAGGCTCGACCACCCTCCTCCGACGAGATACCCGACGAGGTTTGCGGCGTCTCGTGCGCGTCGATGGCGTCAGACTCCGGAGCGTTCTCGGGTTCGGTGCTAGTTGCAGAACTTGCGCTCTCCAGGAGAGAGACATCGCGTATTTGACGGACCGAAAAATCGCGGATCTCGACGCTAACGTTGCCATCCCGATCCAGGATGGAAATGTCGAACGTAGCTATCGGGCTGTCGATCGATGTACCCGCCTTGCTGCGTATATATGAGTAACAACTAGCCGGGAGCGGACCCGAAATCGAAATGCTGCCGTATGAAATCGGCACATACAGGTAGCCAGCTGCTTCGTTCCCCTTGATTAGAAACATCGCGCTGCCTGTTGCCATATCGAACAGCGCAGGATGCAGCCGATAAGTGTCTGCCTCGGTCGCAAACTCAGCAGGGAGTTCCAGCACGCTCAAAGCCTCGTCGCGACCGAGCCACACTGTCTTGAGGTTACGCCATCGAGGTCCAAAATCGATGTAGCGTTCCTGCGCCTCGTTTCGCACCGGATGATCCAGCCCAATTGTGCGAGAGCTACAGCGTCGGCGAAGGCTGTCGATATCGAAGTGAGTTGGCGTGGACGAAATGATGGCCGCTGTCGCACCAGATGCGCACTCGACCCATCGATGCGAAGGACCAGACTGAGTTTGCGCGGAGAATCGGTAGCCCGCGCCTTCTTTACGCATGAGGAGTCGCACTGGCTGCGTCGAGCTTGGCTCCACCTTTAGCGGCTGATTGACGTAAAAATCGCTTATCGACAACGCCGAAGCGCCGGTCATATCCTTCACAGCCGCTCGCACCATTTCGAGGTATCCCGTAGCGGGAAAAGTCCCGCACCACCCTTCAAGCGGTGCTCGCTCTACTATCCAATCGTTCTCAAGACTTAGATTTGTAGAATAAGCGGTTCTGCCTTCGACTTCATGCGTTGCGCGGCCTAGCAATGGATGAACCGAACCGGCGCCTGAGTGACTATTGAAATCTGCCGCCATTCCAACATCAGTCCACCGCGGCCACTGGATCGAGATGTAGCGAGTACCGTTTTGCGACTTGGACCTGGCGAAGGAATCCAGAAACGCGTTGGCAGCCACGTAGTCTATCTGGCCCGCGGGGGTCGAGTGGGAACTTACTGACGACATGAGGACGAAGAAATCAATCGAGTCCTGTTGAAATGCCGAATCGAGTACGAGCGTGCCGCGGACTTTGGGCGCGAGCACGCGTGCGGCGCTGGTTCGATCCTTTTGCAGCAGCGGCGCATCATCCAGAACTCCGGCCGCGTGGATCAACCCTGCGACCGGTCCGAAGTGTGAATGTATCTGATGCGCGACTCGGTCCATCGCCACCGGATCGCAAACATCTCCCGCGATGACTAGCACTTCCGCGCCCGTATTCTCGATTTGGCGAATTTTTCTGATCCGCTGCGAGTTCGCGTCATCGTGATGATGACCATCCAACCATTCGTCCCATGACTCGCTGGGCGGAAAAGCGCTGCGGCCTAGAAGTACGAGCCGGGCCCGAACCGACTTGGCTATCGATTCCGCAAGAACGAGCCCAATTCCACCAAGGCCACCGGTGATCAGATATACGCCCTGGTCACGAAGAACAATCGGCTGCCTGGTTTGTTCACGAACTCGCGCAAAGGTCTGCACCCAACGCCGATTCTTGCGATACGCAACCGGCGAATCGATCGCCTCGGCCTGAAGCTCTGCGATGACCTGCTCGGCGGCCTCCTTCATATCGTCGTCAGCTATTTCCACGTCGATATTGCGGCTGCGAACGTTGGTGAGTTCTTTCGGGACTACACCGCACGGACCTGCCAACAGCGCGCGACTCGGACTCAGAATTGGCTCGTTTGCGACCCGGTGCAGGCTGTTGGATACTGCGGCCAGCTCCATCGGCCTTTCGAGATCTATGGCTCCCAGAGCCTGACTGAGGAACATCAGGCTGTAGAAGCTCATCGTCTCCACAGCGGACAGATCGCTGAGCGAGTCCTTGCCGGGGCGGGAATCGCACACTGACCATAGATGCACAATCGTGCGCGGGAGTTTTCCCTGCGCAGCGATCTCTGAAAGCAGCCTCTCATAGTCAGCCGCGTTGTCGGGATCGATCTCGAACTTGTCCGAAGCGAGGCGTGCAAAGCTCCGCCCGGAGTGCACCACGAGGCATTGCTCGCCGCGGCGCCGAAGAATTTGAGTGATCCGCGCGCCTAGACCGTGCGAGTCTTCGAAGACGAGCCAAGGTCCAGCCTTCTGTTCGCGCTCTTTCCGAGTCAGATCAGCTCGCTTCCATGACGAAGAGAAAAATCCAATCTCGCGGACTTCGTTCGAAGCCTCGGCTGACGAGGTAGCGGCCGATTCGACTTTCGGCCCCGGTTCGATCCAGTAACGCTCGCGTTCGAACGGGTAGGTCGGCAACGGCAACCGCCGGCGCTGTTCGTAGGCATGGTAGCCCTTCCAGTCAATCTTTTTTCCAGCCGTCCACACCTGCCCAAGCGCGCGCGCGAGAAATTCCTCGTCACTGGTGCCATCGTTGCGCGTTCGCAGCGAGGCAATTACTTCATGCGAGGCTGCGAACCCCGAGCTCTGCTCGCACAAGGCGCCCAAGGTATTTCCCGGACCGATTTCCAGAAGAATCGCATTTGCAGTTTTCAGTGCCACTGCGATGCCGTCGGCGAATCTAACTGACTGGCGCAGTTGTCTGGCCCAATACTCGGCGTCGGTCGCCTCAGCATCGCTAATCCAGTTTCCCGTGGAGCTCGAAATGTAGGGAATTCGCGGCGGCGCGAGTTTGAACTTCCGCACGAACTCCGCGAACTCTGCCAGGATTGGGTCCATCATGGTCGAATGAAATGCGTGCGAGACGCGCAGCCGGTGATACTCCATCCCCTTGTCTGCCAGCGATTTCTCGAGCTCGCCGATCGCGAGGTCTGGACCTGAGACAACGCACTGCTCATCAGCATTGACGCTCGCCAATGAAAGCTTTCCGTTGAGGAGCGGAATGACCTGGCGTTCAGGTAGCGGGACCGCCGTCATCGATCCACCGGGCATACTTTGAATAAGGCGCCCGCGTTCCGCGACGATCTGCAGAGCTGTCTCGAGCGAGAAAACGCCCGCGATGCACGCGGCGGCGAACTCTCCGACACTGTGGCCAATCATTGCCGCGGGCTCGATGCCCCACGAGGACCACAACTTCGCCAGCGCGTATTCAATAACGAACAGGGCGGGCTGGGTAAGCCGCGTCTGATTGAGTAACTCGGCGGCTGCGCTGTATCCGGTTTCAGATGGAAACAGAATAGTACGCAGATCGACGCCGAGGGACGGGGATAGATACTCCGCGCAAAAGTCGATCGTGGATCTGAACTGCGGTTCGGACTCGTACAACCCGCGTCCCATCGAGACGTACTGCGAACCCTGCCCTGTGCAGAGAAAAATAACCGGACGCTCAGTCTCGCGCACTGAATTGGAGACGACTCTCTTCGGGTCGCCTCGGCGGAGCGTATCGGCCGCGCTCATCGAGTCCTTGCACACAATCGCGCGCCGATGCCGGAAACCCTTGCGGCCTAGATGAGTGGTGAACGCAACATCCGCAAGCCGTGCCGAACTATCCTCCAGGTGGTCCGCAAGGTTTTGCGCCATTGCGTCCAGCGCCGTCGGTGTTTTTGCGGACAGAATCAGCAATTGCCAGGGACGCGAAGCACCCGAAGCGATTGCATCCGGAGCTTCTTCAAGAATCGCGTGCGCGTTGGTGCCGCCAATCCCCAGCGAAGTCACTCCGGCGCGACGCGGTTTGCCATCGCTTTCCCAGTCGCGAAGCCTGGTGTTCACATAGAAGGGGCTGTGATCAAAATCGATCAACGGATTCGGCTGTGAAAAGTTAAGGCTGGCGGGTATCTGCTGATGTTCGAGCGCGAGCACCGTCTTGATGAACCCGGCCACTCCGGCAGCAGCGTCGAGGTGTCCGATGCTCGCCTTCAGCGAACCGATTGCGCAAAATCCGTCGCGTTCCGTGCTCGCACGAAATGCACGCGTAAGTGCAGCTATCTCGATTGGATCGCCGACGGTGGTGCCAGTCCCATGAGTCTCGACGTATGAGATCGAGTCCGCCTCGACGTCTGCGACGGTAAGCGCCTCCGCGATCGCATCTGCTTGGCCAGCAACGCTCGGCGCGAGGTAGCTTACCTTCCGGGCCCCGTCATTATTGATTGCGGTTCCACGAATAACCGCATGGATGTAATCGCCGTCCTTGACCGCGTCCTCGAGACGCCGCAATACGACGATGCCAACTCCGCTGCCGAAAATAGTCCCACTGGAAGCCGCGTCGAATGAGCGGCAGTGGCCGTCGCGCGACAGGATTTCGCCTTCCCGGTAGAGGTAGCCAAGCCCGTGCGGGATTTCGATCGTAACTCCACCGGCCATCGCCATATCGCATTCATGATTCAGCAGGCCTTGGCAGGCCAGATGGATCGCTACCAGCGAAGTGGAACACGCGGTCTGCACGGCAAGGCTGGGACCCGTCAGGTTGAGTTGATAGGACACGCGCGTGGCGAGTACGTCCTTGTCGTTGCCGGTTTGCTTCAGGAGGAATAGCCCCGCACTTGCGATAAGGTCGGGGTTAGCTAAGAGGTTGTGTATCAGGTAGGTGTTCATCCCTGATCCGGCATAAACGCCGACACGTCCTGAGAACTCGTCAGCCGACCATCCTGCGTTCTCGAGCGCCTCCCAGGCACACTCGAGGAAGAATCTATGCTGCGGATCCATGATCGCCGCGTCTCGCGGGCTCAAGCCGAAGAAGGCGGCATCGAAACGATCGATATCGTCAAGAATTGCCGCGGACCTGACGTAGTCGGGATTTTCGAGCTCGGCACGGGTCACGCCCGCCGCGATCAGCTGCTCATCGCCGAGTGTGCTGATCGACTCGATGCCGTCGCGCAGATTGCGCCAGAACTCGATCAAATTGCGGGCGCCGGGGAATCGACCGGCGAGTCCCACGACCGCAATCGATGGGCCAGCGGAAATGCTCTCGGATTCTTTCATTCCGTTCGGTTCGAGACTGGATGGATTGCCGACCGCGTACGCCTAAGCAGTGCCTCTCGCCGAGCCCCACCACGATCTCGTTGGTCCTTCGAATTTTCGTTCCGGCCGTTCGCGCCGCTCAAGTGAGCGGCGAGCGCTGCAATAGTCGGGTAAGCAAAGAAGTCGACCAGAGGTATATCTCGCTTCAAGCTCTGCCTAAGACTTGAAGCGACTTCCGCCACACTTAGAGAGTTAGCGCCCAGGTCGAAGAGATTGACCTGCAAGCCCACCGCATCGACACCTAGGGCGTCCTGCCAAAGCCCGGCAATGACTCTCTCCAAATCCGTGCTCACGTGGTCTTCCTTGGCGCGTATGGTTGGTTCCGTTGGAACCAAGAGCGGGTAAAGCTTTGCGGTCGATTTTTCCATTGGGAGTCTGCGGCAGCGCTTCCAGAAATCTGATGGAAGGTGGAATCATGTATTCTGGCAATTTCTTGCGCGCGTGAATCTTCAATTCCTGCTCGGTGATAGCCAGATCGTGTTTGAGAACCACATGCGCGCCTAGCTGCTGCTGGCCCGCGGGATCTCGATATGAAACAACCACGGCTTCATGCACCGCAGGATGGGCGCCCAGGACCGTCTCGATCTCACCCAGCTCGATCCGGAAGCCACGAATCTTCACCTGCTGATCGGTTCGGCCTATAAACTCGATCTCGCCGTCATCTCGATACCTGGCAAGATCGCCGGTCCGGTACATCATCTCGCTGCGGCCGGTTTCAACTGGATTGACGACAAATTTCTCGGCCGTCAATTCAGGGCGTCGCCAGTAGCCGCGGGTAACACCTGCCCCGCCAATATATAACTCGCCGGCGACTCCAATCGGCGCGCGCATGCCACCTTCGTCGAGTATATAAATGCGTGTGTTCGCGATCGGTTTGCCAATTGGAATTGAAGCAGCCGATTTTTTCAGCTGGTAGGTAGTCGACCACACCGTTGTCTCGGTTGGGCCGTACATGTTGAAAATCTCAGCGCTTAGTTCTTCTCGAAGCTGATTTGCCAACGACAAGGGAAGCGCTTCACCCCCGATAAACAGTTTTTTGAGCAACCTCATCGACGATAGCGTCTCGGGAAATCGTATCAGCGCTCTCGCCATCGTGGGGGTGCATTGGAAATGGGTTACGTGATGCCGAACAATTTGAGACTGCATCGAGTAGTCGCCTGTCGCAGCCAGTCCGTTCCTGCCGGTCTGCATCACGATTGTGAAACCGCGACACAGGGTCCACAAGAGTTCCAGTACCGAAATGTCGAAAGAGATGCTGGTCACGGCCAGCCATACTCCTGCTTCGATACCAACGACGCGATCCATTCCGGCGAAGAAATTCAGTAGGTTGCGATGTTCGACCATCACTCCCTTCGGGGTTCCAGTCGACCCGGAGGTGTACATCAGATAGGCAAGCGAATATGCAGCCGGATTTGCCCCAGGGGATACGTCCGATTCGGTCGTGTGACGATCGACGTCGGCCTCATCAAGGCTGATGACGACGGCGTGCGAATTCTCAATACGATTCCTGAGGCGCTGCTGAGTGAGAACAACTTGCGTATCGCTGTCGGCGAGCATGAAGGCCACTCGCTCAGGCGGGAACCCTGGATCGAGCGGAAGGTAGGCTCCGCCCGCCTTGAGAACACCCAGCATCGCCACCACCATGTCGATCGAGCGATCCATGAAGATCGCGACAACTGTCTCTGGACCGACGCCCTGCTTGCGCAAACGGCGGGCGAGCCGATGAACCTTGTCGCGCAGGCCCGCATAGGTCAAAACCCGATCGCGACAGATAATCGCGGTTTTCTCCGGGGTTCGCAGCGCCTGCTCGTCGAAGAGATCGTGGATGAGCTTACCGCAATCGAACTCGACCTCAGTTCGGTTCCATTGGTCGAACCGGCTTTGATCTGAGGCTTTCAGCGAAACGGCGGTCGTGCCATCGAAGGGAATAGTCGTCGTCATTGAGACTCAGCTTATGCGCGGCTAACGAGATTATTTTCTATGAACAGACAATCGATTCCGGTGCTGAGAAAAGTCTCAACCGCTTCATGCGGGGTATTTACGATCGGTTGCCCTTTTACGTTGAAGCTCGTATTCAGCACAATCTCGCGACCGGTAACCTGCCCTATCGCCTTCAGCAGGCAGTGGAACGCCGGATTGTCTTGCGCGGCAACGGTCTGCACGCGGGCCGAACCGTCGACGTGGGTTATTGCGGGCAGCGTCGCGCGATACTCTTCGCGGACGTTCACCGTGGCGATCATATAAGGCAGTGCCGTCATCGGCGGAACGTCGAACCATCGGTGGACTTCTTCGATCGAGACTGCGGGCGCGAAGGGTCGAAAGCCTTCCCGCTTTTTGACCATCGCGTTGACGCGATCGCGCATTTCCGGATTCGACGGATCGGCCAGGATACTGCGGTTGCCAAGCGCGCGCGGTCCATACTCCATTCTTCCCCGATACCAGGCGACGACCTTCCCTTCATGGATCATGTCTTGCGGCCTCAGCGACAGGTCTCCTCGACGCTTCCCGAAGCGAGTAACCTTGATCGCGCCAGCGAACTCCGCGAGCGCGCGTCGATCTCGCTGATGGGATGGCTCGGGCCCAGGAACGGGACCGGAAATCGCGGTTGATGACCTCGCCTTCGCAGTGACGCGCGATGCAGAGCAGCGCCGAGAGCGGCACCGTCATCGCCGGCCGCCGGCTGCACATACACTTCGTCGAACAAACCGGAGCGCGTCAATTTACCGTTTGCGCTGCAATTCAACGCCACCCCGCCTGCCATCGCAATTTTGCGAAGCCCGGTAGTCGCGCCAAAATGGCCGCAAATATGAAGAATCGCGCGGCTCAGAGTCGCCTGAAGCGCTGCCGCAACATCACAATGGACCTGCGTAATCTCGTCGCCCGGCTCGCGTCGAGGCATAAGGTTCCGCGACAGCCAGTCGCGTGTTTGCAGATAGTTTTCGCGCTCGTCCCGGGTGCGGTTCAAACGGAGAATTGGAATTCTAACTGTGCCGTCCGGACGGCATTCGAGCATCTGCTGAAAAACGCCTTCAAACTGCCGCGGGTCGCCGTACGGCGCGAGTCCCATGATCTTGTATTCGTCGGAATTAAAATCGAAGCCGAGATGATAGGTTACCAGCGAGTAGAGAATGCCGAGCGAATCGTTGGCCGAAATTTCACGGAGCTTTTCTAATTTTCCGCGACTGCCGTGGAAGATCGGACCCGCTTTGCGTTTCACCCATCGCGTCCAGCACGACCACCAGGCATTCGTCCCAGCCTGAAGTGAAGTAGGCGCTCGCGGCGTGGCTCAAGTGATGATTTACCTGGTGAACGCGCTCGCTCGGGAAATTCCGGGCAGTGTTCGCTTAACCTGCGCGAGAAGCGCTTGCCTGGAAAAAACCTCTTCGTAAAGCATCGCGCTGGTCGCATCGAGACTGAAAATCTCGCCAAACGGAGCGTAATCAAAGCAGTGAGCGATCTCGTCATACGTCCGAGATCCGCAGCCCAGCCTCCTCGAGGCAGTAGGCGATTGCCTGGGCGGGAAAATCACCGCATTGCTTGCGTCGATTGAAACGCTCCTCCGCCGCCGCCGCCACTACCACGCCGTCCACGACGAGCGCAGCTGCGGCGTCGAATCCCTGCGAAATCCTGTATTCCCGTTCCTCCAGAGCTGGCCAATGTGCCCGCTTGAAGCGAACAGAGTTGGCAAGCCCGCTCAAACCCAGAATTGCGGTCATCGCTAATCCTTACAGTTCCATGCGCTATGATGTTGTCGAATCAGCCAATCGCTCGTTTTCTTATCTTCCTACGAATTCGCTGCAAACCAGCGGCAGGATTCACCTAAAGCGCTCTTCGGTGGGGTGAAAAGCACCGCCCTAAAGTGCGCGCGGGTCGCTCCGAACATCCACGCGGATGTGGGGTGGCAAGAAATAACGACGATAGGGTGACTGAGACAGGAAGATCAGTTCGTGGCCGTTACACTGAAGAAGATTGCCATGGGAGGTGGCCGAAAAATCGGGGCTATTCCGATTCAGTATTGAAAATGAAAGGTCCGGTTGAAATCGCTTCGAACGCCTCGACGCCTCGTCCTTCAGGCCTCGTGGTCTGCTGTGCTGATTTCGCGGACTCGAAGTGGCGATGGATTGAGGAGCCACTTTCCGACACTGGAGTCCGCTTTGAATTTGTTCGTGCTGTCCCCCGAAACCTATTTGAGCGGGGTATCACTTCTTTGAACCTGCCACGCTTGCGCGCTTCACTTGAGGCAGTAAGGCTCGCTCGAAAAAAGAAGGCGGACGTTATCGTCACGCACGGTCCTGCCTTGGCAGCATGGTGCGGACTCTTTGCGCGAATCCTTCGGCTGAAGATACCGATCGTCGCGCACTCATTTAACTTCACCGAGTTGCCAAATGCGACCAAACGGACGGTGTTGGGCTCGATGCTCTCTAACGTCGACCGATTCGTCGTCTTTTCGAGTCTCGAGCGCAGTCTCTATGCCAAGGCCTTTGATCTGCCTGAGGATCGTTTTGACATGGTGCATTGGGGAGTTAACCCCCCACCGGTCGACTCACCTGAGCATCCCCTGGAACCAGGCGAATATGTGTGTGCTATCGGCGGTAACGCGCGTGATTACGGAACCCTGCTTGAAGCTGCGCGCCTGATACCGCATATCCGGTTCGTTTGCCTCGTGCGTCCAGAGAGTCTCTCAGGCCTGGATGTCCCGTCTAATGTCACTGTCCATACCAACTTGCAGTTTGGTCAGGCCATGAACTTACTTTTGCATTCGCGATTCATGGTTCTTCCGCTAGTGCACTCCGAAGTCCCTTGCGGTCACGTGACAATCGTTGCGGCGATGCACCTGGGCAAAGCATTCATTGTTACGGACTCGGAAGGCGTTCGCGATTACGCACAAGATGGGTACAACGCGGTAACTATCCCCCCTCGCTCGGCAGCTGCCCTGGCTGAGGCAACCGAACGACTCTGGAAAGCTCCTGCCCTCTGCAAGAGTCTCGGTGAAAACGGACGACGCTTCGCCCGACGCGAGTGTACCGAGGAGCGAGTGGTTCAGCACTTCCGCGAGTGGCTCGCCTCGAAAGGATTGTGGGTACCAGCGGGGGAGGTGCGCGAGGGCGTTATTTAAACCTGAATGGTTTGAAGCGACGCGGGCAGAAAGCCGCCCCGCCCATCACCGTAAACCAGTCTTCCAGAACATGAGCTTGCTGATTCGCTCGCGGTTGAGCAGTCCGATAGGGGGAATTCCCAACAGGCTTCTCAAGTAGACCTGCCGGCGCAAGCCGTCGTGGATGCCGATCACCGCATCGCGGGCCACTTCGATAGACGGCTGAGGCTCCTGCTTTCGAATCTGGTCAAAAAGCAGATAGTCCTGCACATACATCAGACTGTTCGAGGAATGATCCTTTATGATGGCGATATGCTCATACGCCTGCAGCGCAAGTGAAACTCGGACTGCGATGTTGCCGGTAGTCACCTGCCCGGTTGCCAGGTCGCTGACAGAGATTCCAGGCGGCGGAATGATGCGGTTGCGATAGCGGTTTGGAGACAGCAGCATTGCAGGATAGCTGGCCGCCTTGAGGTTTGCGGCGATCGTCTCGAGTGCGGTTCTCACAAAGTAATCATCATCGTCCCAGAAAACGGCATAGGCCGGCGGATTCTTTTGGACCGCATGGCGCAGCGCTTCAAGCCGTGGAGTCACGCCGAAATCGTTTCCACGGGTCTCGGTATGGAGGTATTCGATACGCGGGTCCTGCATCCGAAAACGGCCGACCAACTCCTCGGTAAGAGGATTGGCCCCATCGTGCACCACCAAAAGTCTCCAACGACCGTAAGTCTGAGCCCTGACCTGTTTCAAGAAACGGATCAGCAGGGACTCACGGTGATAAGTTGGCGTGACAATCAGGAACTCGATCTCTGTCGATTCCCCAGCCACGTCCGCTGTATACGTCCGCTGATCTAACTTGTGAAATGCCCGAGCGGCCTCATCGGACCACCGGGTTCTGGGGGTCGCTGTGGTCACTTATAAAATGGCTGCCATTTCGTGCCGACCTTGGGAGCAACGAGCTCTGTCGTTTTCGCGTCGTTTTTTTCGATCACGGTAACAAACGGGTAAAGGTGTATAGATTTGATAGCGGCTTGCAGCGCGGACGCTTTGCACAACAACCTGCGCTCGGGATTTTCAAAATTTTCTTGAATCTGGTCGATCGCATTGATATTCCATGACATCCCATAGACGTAAGCGGCAAACCCGTTCTGTTTCCCGTGTCGGTCTTCGCACAGATACACGCCACCGGGTCTGAGATACGGCAGCAATTCTTCGATTGTGACTATCTGTTGCTCGGGAAGGTGGCCACCATCGTCAACAACTATATCGAGCGTTGGAACTGCTTGCCGAAATTGCTTCCAGAATGCGCGGTCCCCTTGATCGCCAATGAATACGCGGACACTGTCACCCTCATAAGCCATGCATGCAGGTTCAATATCGATGCCGTATATGTGGCAGTTCTGACCGAAATAATTGCGCCACAATTCGAGGCTGCCTCCGCTATATATGCCGATTTCCAATACATGTACTTCGCGGCCGCGGAAGCGACTAAAATGCCTGTCGTATATGTCGAAATAGTGATTCCATTTCCAGATTCCAGGGCCGCCTTCTTTACGCGTCTCAAGGAAGTCGTGGAATGCGTTGTCGGAATTCGTACTCAGCGTTCCGAAAGAGTTCCAGTCGGCGAAATTCGACCATTTCGCGTATCCTCGATAGCCAAACCGAATTTGCGAGATCGAGTTTTTTATTCTAGTTGAGATCATCGTGCGCCGTCGTTCGAGCAATCCGGTAACCTTCGGAGCAAACTAATGATTTGCTTGGGAGGCTCAGCACATCAGGCAGTATTCACCGACTTTTCAATATCGAACGTGAAGATGCACGTCGGCGATATAGGTGGATTGCAGGTTGAGTTTAATAGTCTGCCGTCTAGACAATCTGCGATTACACGGCAATGCCATCCATTATCGACTCGATGCAGACGCGCCGGGAATCGATCGGCGGAGCAGTTCTGACAAGCTCTCAGGTATGTCGTCCCATTGGAACACGATGTGCCGAAACAACCAGCGACCGTTGATTCGATTCAACACCGCCGCGAAGCGAATTGCGCGCGACGAGGATCCATTACCGACAGTTCCAACGGTCGTCGCCCACGCAACCTCTTTGTCGGCGGAAACCGTCGCATCCTCTACATCGAGCCGGACGTCGCCCCAGCCACGCCAGTCGTTTTCGATGAGGGCCTCCACTCCCTGGTAACCCTCAATCCATTCCCCTGATTCCGTGCCCAAGACCAAGATGTCCCGATCTTTCGGAAACAGCTGCTCCATGAACGCAGGTATCATGGCTGGATCTCTTTTCGTATAGCCTGATTGGAACGCTCTTAACGAGGCAAGGACTTCCGCGCGAACTTGGTCTTGGGCATCTCCCTTATGACTGAGGTAGTGCATAGGGTGCCTGAAACCGAGGGGTCGGCGACTTAAATGCCAGCCCATAAGGAAGCCACCGGTCAGCAGCGCGAGCCCGATTAATAAATAGAAAATCCGAGAACGTGTCGGTATTAAGTTCGCAGACATGCTCTTGCCTATTTCGCCGATTTACTTGCGGCGCCGCGCTGCCCATAAGTCGGCAGACAGCACCGAGAACGGACGGGCAGTCTGGCGCAAACCGGTCACTAGCGTCAAATTCTCTGATTCAACTTGTCGCCAAGCGCCCTTAGGTTTGTCCGGTGCGTAAGCCGAGAGAAAATGCGGGCTGCCTTGCGGGCTGTTTTCGAGTCTTTGCCAGAGAATTTGAAAATACAGGACTGGCTGCCGTTAGAAATCGGGCCAGAGTCGAAGCGGCGAATTCTTCCGCCATTACGGCCTAAATTGGATGTTGGGAAAAAGAGCGCAACAAAGAACGCTGATTGAAATGCAAGTTCGCGATGGATTCAGGCGCTGCTTATTGGCCGGTGCCGCGCAGCGAGACCGACGCGATACCGCCGTGCGCATTATCGCTGATCTTGAGTGTTCCGGTCTGTTTCATATCGGCGCTGGCCTTGAACCTGACCGAAATGGCGCAGAACGTGCCGGGCTCCAGACTGGCTGGGCAGTCGTTGGTCTGCGTGAACACTCCCGGATCTGAGATCATCTCGATCACGACCGGAAGCGCTTGATGGTTCTTGCCGTTTGGATTGGATACCTTGACCTTTTTGGGTTCACTGGTCTTTCCGACAGTCGTCTTTGGGAACCTGAGCGTCTTCGGTTTGACCTTGAGCGTTCCCGGAGTAGGCGTGGCAGTCGGCGTAGGCGATTTGGATGACGTCGCGGTTGCGGTCGGCGTAGCCGTCCTGGTCGCCGTCCTTGTTGCCGTCGCAGTTGCGGTCGAAGTCGCCGTCGCAGTTACCGTCTGCGTCGCGGTTCTGGTCGACGTGGCGGTCCTCGTGGCTGTTGCGGTCGCAGTTACGGTTGGAGTCGCCCTCGTCGTCGGCGTTGCGGTCGGAGTCGCGGTTGCGGTCGAGGTAGCAGTCCCCTTTGCCGTCCCGGTTGCCGTCGCAGTTGCGGTCGAAGTCGCCGTCGCAGTTGCCGTCTGCGTCGCGGTTCTGGTCGACGTGGCAGTCCTCGTGGCTGTTGCACTCGCATTTGCAGTTGGCGTTGCGGTCCCGGTCGATGTGGTAATCACTGTAGCTGTTGCGGTCGCAGTTACGGTTGGCGTCGCCTTCGTCGTCGGAGTGGCGGTGTCGCTTGCGCTCGACGCCTCATCTCCGACAACGCCGCGCATCATGCTGCCGTCCGGCCAACCATCCTGGGCTGCGCCGTTGAATGAGATCGACCAACTGTTGGCGGCGGGATTATATTCCAGCACGTCCGTGGGCGTGAAATCAGTCCCGCCGAGCGAGCCGGATTGGTTGAACACCATCAGCAAGTGGCCATTGGGCAGCAGCGAAGCGCCGTCCAGGATCATTCCATCCGGGATGCCGGCAGCGGTGCTGTCGAAAACCAGCGTGTAAGCAGAGCCGTCGAACGAGACGAGGTCAGCAGGCTTGACCGTCAGCGTGCCACCGCCAGCCTTGGGTAACCTGACAGTCACATCGAACGAGAGCAGCAGTTTTCCCAGCGAGTCCTGTCCGAGGGAGTCGATTTGCGTGCCGTCGGGAACTCCGTTGCTCGATCCCTGGAAAAAGAGCGTCGGCGAGTAAAATTGAGAGTCGAAGTTGAACAACGCGACGTCCCGAGGAGATACCGTCACGGTATCTCCGCTGCCGTCCGTCGGCAGCGCGGCAGTGGTACTGATAACGACCAGTATCCCGAACGGCCAATAAGCGGCAACGTCCACGCCCGCGGGGAGCGGCCCAAAGCGCGTCAGTGCCGTGCCCATGCTCGCGGGAAACTTATAGCACTGTACCTGCTGGGGCGTCAGGATGGTGCTGTTCAGCTGGACGGTTATGTCGGTCCCGACGTGCAGCCCGGTCAGGCTGGTCTGAGCCGCGGCCGGATAAGGGCCAATCGCGACAAGCCCAACTGCAATTGCGAACACGCCTGCGGCAAAGCGCAGATATTTACCGCGCCGGCCCGGTACAGATTTTATCCGCCGGTTCATCGTGCGCAGATCCGGAATCCTCAGCAAGCGGATCCGGCGCAAACATTGTTTTTCATCGAGGTACCACCGGATACATTTGTGGCGTTTTTCAGCACGTTGCCTTCGTAACCGGTGGTGGCGTCATTCGCTGAGATGCCTTGAGTGTTGTCAAGTGCAGTGTTTCCGGAGATGGCGCATCCTGATCCATTGCAATTAATCCCCGTGCTGCTGTTGTCGTGTGCGATATTCTCCGAGATTACGCTCCCACTCCCGGCGACGATGCCGTTTCCGTTTGAGCCGGCATGCACGTTTCTGACGATGCTGTTTTTGCCGGCTCGAATAGCTGCAGAGCCTCCGAACCCGGTTATCGTTCCGTTCTGCACCGTGACGTCGACCACGCTAGCTGCAGAAATTCCGTTTCCGCTGGTCGAGCCGCCGGGCCCAACGATCGAGAATCCGTTCAAGTCGATGGTCACGTCGTTGGCATTTACGTCGATCGCGTCGGCGCTGGTGCTCGAAACTGTAAGATTCCCTGTCAGACGGTAGCTTCCGCTCGTGGTGATGACATAGGGAAATCCGCCGTTCGCAAGCACTTTCGCCAGGTTGATTTCGATCGTGCCGTCGACCGCAGCCGCTGACGCCGCCCACGCAAACATTACGACGGCCGAGAAGACCGCAGCTAGGCAATTTTTCACTCGAGTTCCTCCCCGCGCCTGAAGGGTCACCCTCGCGCAACGCGTTTCGGTGGAGAGTGATCTTCCCCTCGCAGTGTTCTAGAAACGACCAGAAGAAACACTACACAGATATTCGAGCCTTAGCTAATGTAACACAAGATTTATGTCAAATAATTGCACGTAACGAGAACAAGATGCTGTTGTCGACAAATTTAGCTGACAGTTAGCTTTCTAAGAATTGAGCGTTTCCCCTCCCGATAGTGAGAGTGGGGTCGCTGGGCGCGTACCGACGCGCCAAGGAGCCAGGCAAACGACGAGCTGTCTATAGCGCGAGCCTTCGCCACTACGTACAAGATGCGCAGCGCTTAGCGGCGTCACACGTTCTGGTCACGATTTGCGGATTCTGTGTTCGATCAGTTTGCCGCGGATTGCGACGTCGATAGGAAGCGGTGCTCCCGGACACATCTCGGCAAGCCACTGTTGATTGATGTGGTCGGGTAGCATCCGAAAGCTGAATACCGAGACAAAGACGCCGTGCCTCACACCGCTCGCGGGGTCTTCGACGAAATCACGCGCGCATCGGGTGCAGTGCCGCTGTACCAGAGGATTACCGGACTCGATCTCTACCCGGCGTCCGCGGGCGCTGGCCCATTGATGGCTGCTCCAAACGTCGCGATCCATGAGTGGCCTCCTGTTGCCGAAGCATGCGACGCGCTCTGTAAAAATAGTGGTTATCTTTTGATTTTGAGGCAAATTTATTCAGCAGTTGTTCGCGCGATCCGCGAAACAGGAATCTTTCCCCTCGAGTCATCGATGAGACTGGACATGAAGACCCAAACCTCAGGTCAAACCACCAAAGCTGCGATTCGTGCACATCACTTACGGACCGCCAGGGCCGACGCCGACAAGAACAAGGTCCTGCAATCGAGCGGCGCTCTTCGCTGTCGTCGGAAATTCCTCAGATACTTCCCGGACGGGTTCATGGACGACAACTACCTGGCCTGGGAGCGCGACTATAAGGTCGCAGCACATCGCAGTTGGAACGCGATGCTCAACCATCAAGAGTTCATGTTGCTATTGCGTGCGAATAAGTTCGAAGAAATTGCGCTGCGCGCGGTTCGAATAGAATCACGCACCAACCTTATTTTTTCATTCGAAAAAATGGCCTTGCGCGATGCTGTCAGAACGAAGGCGGGTGCAGCCGCGTTTGCCCACGGCTTGCACGATCTCGTCTATGGCCACGGTCGCGACGAAGACAAGTTTGAACGTTGGTGCGACGTGGTTGCTTCGCTGCCGCGGGTCAAGACCCGCGTGCTCACCTGGCCGATTGTCACTGTCTTTGGATTTATCGCTCTCCCCCGCCTCCATTTTTTCTATAAGCCTACTGTTACGCGCGTCGCCGCCCATATGTATGGATACCCGCTACATTATGTTTCGCGACCTTCGTGGCAGAGCTATAGACATGTACTGGATTTTGCCGCGCTGGTCCGACGGGATCTCTCGGACCTGAAGCCGAGAGACATGATTGATATCCAATCATTTCTATGGGTGCAGGGGTCGGCCGAGTATCCCGACTGAAGCGGGACCAGAAAGCGACTTCAGCAGTGCTGATCGATGACTTCGATCAACCGGTCAACGTTAACCGGCTTCCTGAAATAACCATCGATTCCCCGAAGCGGTGCTCCCGACTGTAGGTTTGCGGTGACCACCACCACCGGAATATCGCGCAAGGCAGCGTCGTGAGCACGCCGCTTAAGAAATCCGCGACCATCCATGATCGGCATTGCCATATCCAACACCACCAAACACGGGAAGTGCGGAGCTTTTTTCAATATATCCAGCGCCCTTTGACCGTTCTCAGCCTCCAAGACCGAAAAACCTTTCGTATGAAGCAGTTCCGACATACTTTCGCGGATACAGGAATCGTCATCGACTACCAGCACCAGTCGTTCATCAGTGGGTTTGGGCTTCACGATTTTCGCCCTCCAACTAGGGACTGATATCAATTTGCAAATATCAAGCCGCCAAAAAGCTGCGCATTTGCACCGACTTCGAGATAACGAAGCCTTTCCTTTTCCCGAAAAACCCGAAACTTACCGGCAAATTTTCAAAGAGGGCTTTCCCCGCCGCTCGACATTGCTCGCGAGCAGCGGGAAGAACTCGGCGAGTGGGCGCAGAACCTAGTCGGGTATGTTAACCCGCCTTTTTGATATCGCGCGCCCTACTCTGCTGCGATCAGCGCCCAGCACACGATCGCACTACAAACCGAACTCCAGCGGCCGAATCCTTTGTAGATCTGCGCCGCGATCTGAGCCTGTTGTCTGAGAGTACCCTCGGCCTTTATCTGTGGATCCGACACGTTGCGCACCGCAACCCAGCGTGGAGCCTTGTCCCCCATCCGACTGGCGACGAGCCCAAGTACAGCGTCTCCCATTTCTGACACATCAGCCATCTTCTGAAGGTGATAATGATTGTCTGAGGTATCGAACCCGAAGAAATCAGTGGTCATAACCGACGATGTGAGTGCGGTAGGCGCGACTCGCACGATATTTGGCGGACGGGTGTTTTCCTTCGGCAATTGCCCCGAATTCGCCTTGAAAAGCGTTTTCGCGGTGGCGAGGTATTTGGTTTTCGGCGCGACGCTCGAATAATGAGCGTCGTGGAACGGCTCGCTCTTAAACTTCGAGATACAATCGAAGCGCACAATCGGGCTGACCACCACGTCGCCGACCTCGAATTGCTTGCCGATTCCACCGGCGGTGCCAGTGGTGATGACGATTTTCGGCTGCACCTCGCTGATGATTTGACTCCACACGTCTATATTCGGAAGCTTCGGGCCATCCTGCGACATATGCGAATCTGATTTGAAGACAACGACGCTCTTCGCGCCGATCTTTGTGGTCCAATATGTACCGAGGCGTTTGAGCTCGAGCGCAGGGCAGCCCGGGCGCATCTTTGTGGAGATGGATGCGAAATTGTGGGTGTAGGGAAGATAGTCGTTTCGCGAATCCTTGCCGGGCGTAAGCACGCGGCTCAGCGCATGACCTTCGTCGACGGTCCACGTAACCACCAGCACGTCTGCCGTCGGCAGACCACCGCCAGAACCCACGGATGCCGTCTTGTCAGGTTTGGGCGCAAGTCCCGTGGGCCACGGCACGTCGGTATATCGTGAGAGTCCAGTCGCGGTTGTGAAAGCAAGGAACTCCTTTCCTTCCGGCGCCTCGGAATCGAAATCGATGATCTCTCTCTGCAGGTCCTCGACACTGGAGGTACGCTCGGCCCTCGCGAACGAGAAGGTTGAAGCTGGCGCGGGCGTTGCGATCGGATCGAAGCCGAGATTCCGTTTGACCCATGCTCGATCAATCATCATGGCCTGGTTCCTCCTGAGTAAGTGACGTAGCCAGCAGGATCTTCACAATTGCTCCGCGGTCAAGTCTGAAGCGTCAGATTGTCACGCCGCTGCCCGCGAGCATGGTCGCAGTGACTTTTTCCAAAAAGCCGATTGGGTACTGTTTCTCATCCGGTTTGCCGTATGGACAACCCTTGGGGAATTTCCAATGGTCATTTACGCAGAACGCGCAGGGGCCGATGGTGCGCGCCAGGAATCCCGAGGCCCCGTCTTTCGACTCGGTGTAGGTCAGCTCTTTCCCGTACATGCTTTTCAATACAGCAGTCATCATCTCGTGCGGGTCGTAGAGATTTGGCATTAGCTCGGCAGCGGCGGCTGGATATTTCTGTTTGATCTCACTCAGGACAACTGCAGAGTCCTTGTCCATGCCCGCTGCCACGAAGCTTCCGGGCACTTTCTGAAAATTGATTCGCGGGTCCTTTTGGAGAAAATCTGCCGCGGGAGGATATTGCTTTTCGAAAGCTTCAAAGGCCTGTGCGCTCATGCGGAATTGAGGCACGAAGTTTTCGTTGTACGAAAAATGCGGCGTGATGACCAGTCGAGTCGAGAGCGTGTACTCCTCTGCGTCGATCTTTGTGGAAAATTCCAGCCGGCACTCCTGCTGAGTAGTCATCCGCAGCAGCGTGAATGGTCCATCTTCGGGAAGCGTCGGGAGCGGCGTCTGCGAGCGAATCAGATGGCCGAAAGATTGGCGGAACATATTCCATGAGGCCTGTCCGACCAGAAACAAGACCGCCGGACGGGTCTGCACCAATTGCTTCATCGCCCAGGCGTTCTTGTGGACGCAGTTGGAAATAATCGTATTGACGCTCTGGCTCGTTCCCCCGAGCCACTGCGGCCCCCAATGCGGCGACGCACAAGCAACCATGTCCAGCTGTCCGACATCCTCTCCGATTTGAAGACGCGCGCTGTCGTGCCCCTGCTCCTTCAGGAAGGCCTCGAAGGCGGAGAGCACCGGAGCCATCTGCATGTAGTAGCCAATGGGCTGCCCGTAAACGTCCACCTTCTGACCGCTTGGAACGTCCAACGGGGCGGCGAGAAGGTCGTCTTTCTGGAATCTCGCGTTCGCATCGACTAGCACTACGTACCGCGGCTGTCCCATCTTGCCTGGAAGGTGAATAGCGGTCGGATTCGGGTCGCCGTCGTACTGCACGCGGATTTCGTAGGATGGGTCGTCACTGCCCCGAGGAAATTCCTGCATCACGCCCGCTTTAGCAGCTCGAATCGATCCCTCCGAAAGCAGATACGGCTCGATAAACTTCAGATCGAAATGCTCCTGATAGACTGATCGGTACCTATAGTAGTAGGCGTATTTGGTCCAGGAATCCGTGCTATCAGCGCTGGAAAAACTGGGGTAACACCATGACGCACCAGTCTTTCCCGAGGCGAAAGCGGTAAGGTTGGGGTTGATCCCGATCGTCATTATGGGAGCTTTGCGACAGCCGTCCATAACTTCGGCGTCGGGAAACGCCGGTGGGCGTGTAACCCCCGCGAGCCAAACAAACGAATTCGATCTTCCTTCGGGTCCCTTCTCCGCAGGCGTGTTCGATGTGAAATCGTAAGTCGGGTACGGTCCGTAAGGCTGCGGCGAATGTTCGGGCCAAAAAAACTCGCACGTCCCGCAGGACCGAACGCAATACACCAATTCGATCTCTAGAGGATCCTGGGTCCTTTGCGGGTCCCTTTGCCGAGGCGGATCATAAGGCATGGATTGGCTCCCATCCCGCTCCGTTTTTTCGGTTGATCTGTGGTATCAATATCATACATCCGGGAGATATTGCTCCCCTGACAGATGGCAAGATGAACGTCGTGAGAAACTGTCGGTACTGTTGCTCGATCGTTCCTGGGCGATCATTCGCGAGGGGTCCGGGATCTGAGTCCGCTGCCATGCTTGCGCATCGATTCGATAAGGAATTTCTGCGGAGTATCGAATGGCAATCCGAAAACATAGGACGATTGGAAGAAAAAAAGCGCGCCTGAGAAAGGCGGCCCCGCCGGCGTTCGGTCCCGGGCCCGTTCCGATCCAATTGAAGATCAACGGGCAGACCATGTCCGCGACCGCGGAGCCATGCCTCACCTTGCTCCAGGTATTGCGGGAAAAACTGGGACTGACCGGAGCAAAGCAGGTCTGCGATCGTGCGACATGCGGCGCATGTACGGTAATCGCGGGCGGAAGGCGCGTGTATGCCTGCTCGATGCTCGCGATCGATTCGCAGGATCTGGAAATTTCGACGATAGAATCGCTCGCAGAAAATGGCGAACTCGATCCATTGCAGCAGGCATTCGTGCAGGCGGACGCCTCGCAATGCGGCTATTGCACTTCCGGGTTTGTCATGTCTGCGAAGGCGTTTCTGGACGACAATTCGGCGCCGACTCTGGACGAAATTAAAAAAGGTATGTGTGGAAATCTTTGCCGCTGCGGAACCTATGCCGGCATCGCGGAAGCACTGCTGGCTGTGAGCCGGACGAAAGTCCAGTCGAAACGCAGGAGGTCGCATGGTTGACTACGACTGGCCCGCATCCGCCGATCGGAAGTTAATAGGTACCGACGTTCTCCGAGTCGATTCGCCATTCAAAGTGTCGGGGAAGGCCCAGTACACGACCGACGTCAACTTGCCCGGCATGTTGTACGCGACTACGGTGCGATGCCCCCACGCTCATGCGAAAATCGTAAGCATCGACACCAAGGCGGCTGCAAAAACCCCGGGATGCAAGGCGGTGTACGTGATCCAGAAGCCGGGAACCGAGATCTTCTGGGCAGGCGACGACGTAGTTGCGGTGGCGGCCCTGGACGAACTGTCCGCCGCGCAGGCTGCCAAGGCGGTCAAGGTCAGCTACCAGGAGTTGCCGCATCTGGTGACGGACTCGAACCCGAATCCGCCCGCGGGTTTCTCGCAGCCGATGCAGCCGGAAAACGTTGGAGATGTCGATTCCGCTTTTCAACAGGCTGCCGCCGTGATCGAGCAAACCTACTCGATGCCTGTCATCACTCATTGTTGCCTCGAGCCGCACGGCAGCGTGGCGACGTGGACCGATTCCTCGCTCGACGTCCACATCTCGACGCAATCGGTGTCGGGAATTGTGACTCAACTGAGCAAAGCCCTGAATCTGCCGGCCAGCAAGATTCAAGTACACGCCGAATACGAAGGCGGCGGCTTCGGAGCAAAGCTGGCCGCGGACCGATGGGGACTGGCGGCGGCGCAATTGTCCAAGCAAGCCGGGGGAGCGCCCGTGCGCTTGGTGATAGATCGCCACACCGAGCAGCAGACCGCGGGCTGTCGGCCCTCCGCTTACGGGACGATTAAGATCGGCTCTGACAAGCACGGCAATTTGACCGCCTGGCAGGCGACCACGTGGAGCACCGGTGGAATGACTGGCGGCGCCGAGTTTCCCCTGCCCTACATCCTGAAAATCCCCAATCAAAGGAATCAGCACACCACGATCGTGAACAACATCGGCAGTGCGCGCTCGATGCGCGCGCCGCGCCATCCACAGGCATGCTTTCTCACAATGTGCGCCCTGGACGATTTGGCGGACAAGTTGGGGCAGGATCCGCTCGATCTTGTCCTAAAGAATCTGAAGTTGGCTGGTCCGCGAGCGCAAGTTTACAAAGAAGAATTCGACACCGCCGCTCAACTCATGGACTGGAAAGCCAAGTGGCGGCCAAGAAATAAGAACGGCGGGAAGGGGATTCTGCCGGGAGTCGGTCTATCATTTCATACCTGGACCGGTACCGCACACCCAGCGTCGTGTGCGCTCACAATCAATCCAGATGGATCCGTCGTGATCTCTTCCGGGACGCAGGACATCGGGACGGGTACGCGTACCGTCATCGCGATCGTAGTGGCCGAGACGTTCGGCCTGCAGCCAGGAGATATTCAGATTCAAGTGGGGAACAGTGCGTTTCCGGCTTCCGCCGGCTCGGGCGGAAGCGGGACCGCGGGCGGCATGGGATCGGCCGCCAGACGCGCTGCAGTCGACGCCCTCAACGCTTTGTTCGCGAAAGTCGCTCCATCTCTCGGAGTCCAGGCGAATACCCTCAGCGCCGCGGGGGGCATGATCGCCGCCGGTAACACCAAGATCACTTGGAAACAGGCCTGCTCGACGCTCGGGGCCTTGCCCATGACAACTCACGGAGCCAACCCGGGTCCTGGCGATTTGAATTCCAGCGGTGTCGGCGGCGTGCAAATGGCCGAGGTCTCAGTGGATGTCGAGACGGGGGTAGTGAGTATCGACAAAATCGTTGCCGTGCAGGATTGCGGACTGATTATCGACCGCAAAACAACGCTGAGCCAATGCTATGGCTCGCTGACCATGGGAATCGGCTACGCCCTCTACGAAGAGAAGATCATGGATCAGAATCTCGGGTGCATGCTGAATTCGAATATCGAGTTCTATCGGCTTTGTGGGATCGGCGACATCGGCGACCTTGTCGTTCATCTGATGTCGGGCAAGGGATATGACGAGCGCGGAATTGTGGGATGTGGTGAGGCCGCTGTCATCTCACCGGGAGCGGCCATTTCTAACGCAGTGGCCAATGCAATCGGTGTGCGCGTTCCTCACCTGCCGCTGACGCCCGACCGCGTTTTGGGAGCGTTAGGGGGGCAGCCATGAATCCGTTCACTTATAGCAGCCCCACCGATTTGCCGTCGGCATTGGATCTATTGGGCAAGCAATGGGGACCGACTGAGATACTGGCCGGCGGAACTGATCTGCTGGCCTTACTGAAGGACGACATTGTCGCGCCCTCGCAACTGGTGAACATAAAGAAAGTCGGCGACCTCGATAGCCTGGCCGTCGATGCGAACCAGGGATTGCAGGCGGGCTGCCTTGTCACCTTGGATGAATTGGCCCGCGAAAAACGAGTAGCCCAGCTGTACCCAGCGCTCGCGATGGCCCTCAACGACGCGGCCAGCCCTCAGATCCGGAACATGGCGACTATAGGCGGAAACCTCTGCCAGCGTCCCCGTTGTTGGTACTTCCGCAATGGTTATGGATTGCTGGCGCTGGATGCGAACGGGGAGTCTTTGGTGCTGAAGGGCGACAACCGGTATCACGCGATTCTGGGCAACACGGGTCCGGCCTATTTCGTGAGTCCCTCGACCATAGCTCCGGTACTGGTGGCGTTAGGCGCGAGCATCGATATTGCGGGTCCCAAGGGCTCCCGCTCGATTTCGCTGGAAGATTTTTACAGAGTCCCGTTGAAACCGGGAGAGCGTGAGCACGACCTTGCCCCTAATGAGATGGTGATTCGTCTGAAGTTGCCACCGCCCGCGGCGGGATCCTCTACCGCGTACTACGAAGTTCGACAAAAGCACGGATTCGACTGGCCGGTCGCAACGGCCACAGTTTCAATCCAAAAGAAGGGCGACAACGTCACTACCGCTTCCGTGGTGTTGGGACATGTCGCTCCCGTGCCATGGAGGTCTAAGGAAGCGGAAGCAGCACTCATCGGAAAAGCGATCGATGATCAAGTTGCGACTGATGCCAGCAATGCGGCCTTACAGCCAGCGCGGAATCTGGGACAGAACGGATACAAGGTCCAGGTCGCGCGAGTTGCTCTGAAGCGAGCTATCCTGCAGGCCGCCGGCGCGAATATCCCTTCCATACATCGCAGAGGAGCCCGATCGTGAAAGCGCGTCCGATGCTGGCTCACGCCGTCCGGTTTGACCGGAACAGTCCCGACATCTGCCCGGCACTCACGTGGAAGGGCCAATTCACTCCAGCAGAGCATGATCCGACGGTTCAGTCCGTTAGCGACCACCAGTATTGGTGCGTTTACACTCAAACCTGCATTGGGCCCGACAACGGAATAGTCGAGCCGTACGCATGCTCGAAGAAGAACCGCACCTGTCGCCGCGACGCCATCCGACGGAGCCAGTAAGGTCAGGGTTACGGAGTGCTGGTCGACGAAACGTTTAACGGTCGAACGATCGATGTGACGGTCGGTCAGACGATCGAGGTTCGTCTTCCGGAGAACCGGACGACCGGGTTCAGCTGGCAGCTAACCTCCGACGGCGGCCCCGCATGCGCTATGACTGGCGACCAATTCATCGCGCCAGCCGGCCCGCCAGGAAAGGGCGGTGATCACACCTGGAACTTCAAGGCGGTCCGCCCCGGCGAATGCGATATCGAACTCGGATATCGTCGGCGATGGGAAAGCTCGGCAGCGGCGAGTAGAACTTTCAAGATCCATGTGAAAGTAGGGAGCTAGAGGAGCGGGAATGATCCGCTTCCGCTAGCTCCCGATGTGTAGCACCTCTACGCGACCATGCGGATCGTCCAGAGGTCATCCGCGAGATTTGAGTTGGTGACGTATGAGTAGGGAAGTGTGAAATAACCGTTCATCCCCCACCCCGGTCCCCATGAGTTGCGTACGATGAAACGTTCCGCCTCGTCGTCATAACCTACGGCCAGCACCGCGTGTCCGCCGATCGCCGCGTCTCCAGGTCCCGGCAGCGGGACGACGCCAGTTTTTGCCACCTCCGGGCCCTCAAAGCTTTCGTAGACGGTGAATCCAAAAACGAACGGGTATCCGTCCGCAAGGCAGCCCTTCAGCTGAGACAGGACTTGAACCAACCGGCTGTACTGCAGCACCTTGTTTTTCAACGCCGCTTCGTAACAGTTCGGAGGCGGTTGTGTAGCGAACGCCGCGATATCATACGGCCACGAGTCCGGTCCGCTCTCGAAACAGACCCCTTGAGTTGCTACGGCTTTAATCCCGTCCCGAATCTGTGCTCCGTTATCTTGCGAGATCGTGCCCTCGATGAACCGCTCGTCGTAGTAGATAAACAGGCGGGACGGAATAAGCTCCTGTGCAGACGGATCCTGCTGCTTGATTCGGTCGAAGTGGACGGCGCCGGCGATCGAATTGCCCGTGCAACTGCCAAGTTTTCCCTGGTCGTACACTTCGTTGGGGCATTGGGGTCGCAAGTCGACTTTCGTCGGCAGTGCGGTAAGGACATGCGGCGGCGCTGCGTAGAGATGATCGCGCGCGTCCGGGAGGTCGGGTATCCAGCCATACCTTTGGATCTTATGCTTTGTCAGTGAGTCAGCCATCGTTGAGTCCTCCTTAGCCGATGAGAAAAAAAGTGGATAAATTTGAGAATGGTTCGCTCTTGCTAACTCAGTCGGCTCAAGCGCGACCAGCAGGCGCTCGAGATTAAGAGCAAACCTCTTTCAACGAGCCGCGGACATCAACCTCCAATTCAGGGTTTTACGAGATTCTGAAATCAAAACCCGCTATACATTCTGATCGCTTTTAATTCAAGTCGTACGTCCGATGGAGACGTTCAAGTAAGAATCCAGGCGCGCACTAAAGGCTCGCACACCGGCTTCTGTACTCACAGGACCAGAACAATCCGAGGCTCAAGTAAAACCCACTGCCTCATTTGCGGAGGTAACCTGAGGTTCAGAACGGGTTCTCGGTCGCCAGGCCAAGCGCGTGACGTCCAAGTTGTTCCGACACCCGGTCCGGATGTGCGTTGATGTGCAAAGGCATCGCTTGAAAATCACGGTAGCGGCGTTCGAAGGACTGGCCCTCTCGGAGACCATTGCCGCCGAGCACGCGCAGGATCAGCCGCATGGCCTCGTCGCACAAGCGCAGAGCTATCATGCTGGCCCCAAGCTGTTTCAAATAGTCGCCTTCCGTCGGAGTCTGATGCGCCGCAATACGCGCGTCCGTCGCGGCGCAGGAGTCATAGACTGCTGCGCGCGCCGCGTGGATCAGCGCGACGGCATGGCCGAGATTCACGTGGATGGTGGGTCTCTCCACCATCTTGACTCCCATGATAGCGACTCTGCCCTGGATGCCGATGCACGCGTCCTTCAATGCCGCGTCGGCGACGCCCACCGCCATACAGCCGAGCCAAAGGTCGGAGAGAGCCACCCAATCTTCGCGATAGCGATCGTCGATGACCGCATAGGCCGGATCGCGGAAGGCAACCCGGTAAGGCAACGGGAACGGCACTATCCCCGAAAGGGGCGCTCGCACGTCCTCATAATGCATGTGGTCAGTCGCGGAGGCGCGAAGGCTCATTGCCTTCCAGGTTGGGTCGATGCGCACCCCCTGCTGATCGGTACGAACTAACGTCAAGTGCGGCTGCTTTTCGCCCTCGAAGACGAAGGTGACACCCGCATAGTCCGAATAGCGGCCGCCGGAGCCAAAGGAGGCGACTCCGTTCAGCACGACCTCGTCCCCGTCCACTCTGCCAATCACTCCGGTCCCAGCGCCGGCGGGCAAGCACACCCAGTGCCGGTTGGCAGTGATATTGCGCAGCAATCCAATATGCGCGGGACCCAGAAGGCCGCAGTAGAAGTGGAACACACACAGGTGGTTCCAAAGACACCACCCGGTTGAGCCGCAGGCGGCGGCCACTGCTTCCAGCTCTCGCCCCATCGCGGTTACGCTACTTTCAAGCCCGCCCAAGGCTCGGACGGCTGACATGCGCATAACATCGTTGCTCTTCAGCGCCGCGATAACCGACGGGGCGACGGACCGCGTGGCGTCGGCCTCGGCCGCCTGCTCTGCGATCAGGGGTAGCAGCGGGGCAACCAGAAGACTGTTCGACGCGGCCAAGTCGGCTGTTGGATACTTTTCGTTGGAGCGGTGACTTCCCATTTTCATGCTCATCGAATTTTTGTTAGATGAGCAGATATTGTACTAACTTGCTCGTTCTTCAAGGAGAGTCATCTTAAGCATGCCCGATGGCTCACGCGGTCGATCGCACTCGATAACTCCCTTGTTTAGTTCAGTTTCGCGAATACCTTATGAGTTTTGCGGACCGCGCTCGCGTAATCCTCGCTGACCGCGTTCGGCACAAGAATGAGAACATCGCCACCTTGCTCGCGATAAGCAGCCAATCGTTCGATGCATCGCGACGGTGGACCAATCAGCGCGACCGCATCAGCGAGTTCCCTCGTGACAGCGGCCGCCATCCCATTCGCGTCGCGGCGCTTCGAGGCCTCCATGATGCGCCCCGCCGCATCGGCAAATCCGCTCTTCGCCATGATGCGATTGTAGAACGGCAGCGCGCCGTAGAATGCGAGCCCGCGCCGCGCCGCCTCGTAAGCGGTTTCCAAATCATCATGCAGAAAGACCGGCACACCGCACGTCATCGTGAGGCTGCCGGGGGAGCGGCCCTTCGCCTTTGCCACTTGGTTCGCCGCGTCGATCGATTTCTTCATCCGCTCGGGCGGGCACATGTAGAGCATCAGGCCGTCAGCCATCTCACCGCCGAGCTTTGCGGTCTCGAGCGCCAGCGCCGCGAAGTAGATCGGAATGGGATGGCTGGGTGTGGGGAACTTCCTTCCGAACATTTCGAGCTCGCCGCGAAAAGCCTTGCCGATGATTTCAGTATCGTGGCGCAAGCGGTCGCGCGCGTTGCCCATCTCGATGCCGCGCGCTTCGAGCGCAGGTCGATGACTCGTGCCGAGGCCCAGGATGAAACGTCCTTGCGCAGCTTCCTGTACCATCTCGGCGGCGATCGCGCATAGGCCAGGGTCGCGCAGATAGATGTTTGCGATCCAGGTCGCGACGGCGATCCGCTTGGTCGCGTTGGCCACGGCGACCGAGCACATCAGCGCGTCGTTCACGGCCTCGGGAATGTAGACGCCGCTGAACCCGGCATCCTCGGTCTCGCGCGCGAGTTGAACCAATTCGGATATACCGGGAACTGTCGGACGAAGAGTTACGCCGTAGCTTTTCATCGATGCCTCCTTAGTCGCGGCAAGCGCCGCGTGTTTTCATGGGTTTTAAAATCACGGTCTGATTGCCTCTTTATCCATTCATTTGATGGCGAGTAGCTTATCGCGTAATTTCTGGCCATCAATTCAGGCAGGCACCAGGAGCAACGGCCCGATGGTCCACTTGCTCATTGAGCGGGTCCGCCCCGGGCTCCCGTATGAACGGTTGCGGTTATTCAGACCTCACTAACAGGAGAGCGTGAGATGAAATTCAGCTATTTGATGGGATTTCGCAATCCGCGCGAGCTTTCGACGCTCGCAGACGCCGAGTTCTATGCCGGCATGTTCGAGCAAATCGAGTATCTGGATCAGACCGGCTTCGAGACTATCTGGACCACCGAGCATCACTTTGTCGACGACGGCTATCTTTCGTCGGTGATGCCCATGATGGCGGCAATCGCGGCGCGTACTAAACGCGTGAAGGTCGGCAGCTTTGTGCTCCTTGCGCCGTTCTATCATCCACTGCGCCTGGCCGAAGATGCCGCCCTGATCGACGTCATCTCCAATGGTCGGCTGCGGCTGGGAATCGGCGTCGGTTATCGCCACGAAGAGTTCGAGATTTTTCAGATACCGCGCAAGGAGCGGCTCGGCCGGACGCTGGAAACGATCGAGATCATGAAGCTTGCGTGGACCGGTGAACGCTTCGACTTTGAAGGGAAGCACTTCAATTTCCGCAACGCCCGGGTGCTACCTAAGCCGGTCAGCGCGAAAGGTCCTGAACTTTTGTGGGGCGGGATGAATCCGAACTCGATCAAGCGCTGCGCGAGACTCGACCTCGGCTTCGCCTGCAATCTCGGTGCAGCCGAGATCAAACAATTTCATGAAGCGTTGCGGGAATTGGGCAAAGACCCGGCCGCATACAATGTCGTCAATATGGCTGCGGTCTATGTTGCCGACAGCGAAGACCAGGCATGGAATGAAATCGCGCCCGGAATGCTCTACCAGATGAAACTGTATCAGAAATGGCTCGCCGAGGGCGGTATCGAGGCTTCGAACTTTCGCCCGGACCCCGAAGCTCTTCGAAAAAGCGCCATCCTCGGTCCGCCAGATCGCTTGATCGAACACCTTCGACACTTTATCGAAAAACATCCAGCAACTGAGCTAACACTGAACATGCAGCAACCGGGACTCGATCCAAAACTGGCGATGCGATCGCTCAAGCGCTTCGTTACTGAGGTTCTTCCGGTATTGAACAAGGGATAGAACTGGTTGTGACGATACGGCGAGAAACGCGAGAAAAATAATCGGTTGGAGGCGACCGCGATGAAGCGCGATTACTGGGAAATGGTGCAGGCAATGCCAGCGCCGGCACTGGCTGATCTTGTGCACCGCTTCGAGGACCTCGGTCTCTACGGGATCTGGTCTCCGCAGCTGTTCGCACCGCCGTTTCCGACTCTGGCAGCGGCGGCGATGGTCTCTGGCAGACTCAAGCTTGGGTCCGGAATTGCGATGGCGTTCGTGCGCAGCCCTATTGAGACTGCGCTGAGCGCGCTCGATATAGATCGATTGAGCGGCGGCAGGTTCGTGCTCGGACTTGGCACCAGCATTCGCGATTGGAACGAGCGGGTGAACGGCGTGACCTATGGCAAGCCGGTGACGCATCTGCGCGAGATTGTCACCAGCGTCCGAGCGATCATCGAAAAAGGCCATAGTGGTGAGTTGGGTGAGATCGAGGGGGAGTACCATAAACTTGATTTACGCGGGTTCAACACCGGCAGAAAACCAGTACGCGGCTCGATTCCGATTTACATCCCGGCCCTTTTCGAAAAAACCGTGGCACTGGCCGCAGAGGTTGCCGACGGCTTGCTTAGCCATCCGGTGTGGTCGCTGAAATCGATACAAGAGCAATCTGCGCGGTTGGAACACCTGCTAGCAGCTCGTGGCCGCAAGCGCGACGACTTTCACGTGAACCTGTGGCAGTACGTTGCGATTGCTAACGATCGGAAACAGGCGATCGATGATATGCGCGGTACGGTCGCGTTCTATGCGAGCATTGCCCAGTATCAGAAGTATTACGTTGCTCACGGCTTCGGACCGCAGGCAAAGGCGGCATCCGAAGCGGCTGTTCGCAAAGATACAACTGCGATGGTGAGAGCGATTCCCAATGAGATGGTCACGACGTTTGCGTTGGCAGGTACTCCCGATGAGGTGCGTCAGCGATTGTCACAAATGTGGGAGCACGCCAATTCGATGACGCTTTCGCCGCCGCAATACTTCTTACCCGCGCAGCGAAGGGACGAGTACCGAGAGGCGCTAGTGTCAACCCTATACAGCAGTCAATAGGAGGACGTATCGATGCCTTTGCTACCCTATCTCGATGAAAAAGACGCGTCGCCCGAAGTCCTCAAGGCACTCAAATCCGGCCGCGTCGTACTCAACGTCCAGAAAATGACCGCCAACGCGCAGAGTATCTTCCTGCAGCGGAGCCGCTTGAGTAACGCGCTCTTCACTCAGATTGTGATCGATCCGAAGTTGCGCGAAATCGCGATTCTGCGCACCGCCAGGGATTGTCATTCAGTTTACGAGTGGACGCAGCACGTGCCGGCCGCAAAGCACGTCGGCGTCACCAATGAGCAGATTGCGGCGATCGAAAATTGGCAAAGCGCCGGATGCTTCAGCGAAGTCGAACGACTGGTATTGCAGTTCACCGACGAGGTGAACGCCAACGTCAAGGCCAGCCGCGCAACCCTCGAAGCCCTGAAGCGCCATCTCAGCCCCGGCGAAATAATTGAATTGCTGGTGATAATCGGTCACTGGCGCCAGACTGCGAGTATCCTCGAAACGACGGAAGTCGAACTCGAGGATTTCGCCGGCAAAGTCGACATTCTCGACGGGATTCAGGCGCGCAAATAGATCCTTTCCCAACCAACGGGCCAGGTACTTAATTCGCGAGGTTCCAGCTATGAGACTGAAAGACAAAGTAGCGGTGATCACCGGCGGCGCGAGCGGGATGGGCCGCGCGACTACAATCCGCTTCGTCGAGGAAGGCGCGTCGGTGGTGGTTGCCGATTACAACGAAGATACCGGCAAGCAGACGCTGGCGATCGCGTCCGATCGCGGGTTTCGCGACCAGGTCCGCTTCATCAGAACCGATGTCGCCAGGGAGCCCGAAATTGCCGCGATGATCGATCTGGCGGTTTCGGAGTTCGGCCGGCTTGATATCGTGTTCAACAACGCCGGCGTCGGTGGCGCGCTCGGTCCTATCTGGGACGTCGAAGTCGATGAGTGGGATTACACCTTCGACGTGCTCGCCAAGGGCGTCTTCCTCGGAATCAAGCATGCGGCTCGCGCGATGAAACGAATCGGGCGGGGCGGTTCAATCATAAACACGGCGTCGATCGCGGGTCTCAGCGGCGGCGGCGGACCGCTGGTCTATTCGGCTGCCAAAGCAGCGGTTATCAACCTCACCTGCGGGGCCGCGCTGCAGCTTGCGGCCGACCGCATACGCGTCAATGCGATCTGTCCCGGCGGAGTTCTCACGCCACTTACCGACCGTGGAGATCCCGCTAGCGCCGCCAAGCGGATGGAACAGATGCAGCCGTGGCCGGATCACGGCAAGCCCGAGCACATCGCGGGCGCTGCGCTGTTTCTCGCGAGCGACGATTCCGCGTTTGTCACCGGCGAGGCACTGGTCGTCGACGGAGGTTTGACCGCCGCCGGCCCGGATATCTGGCGCAGGTTGGGAGCAGCGCGGGAAGCTGGACTATCGCAAGTCGGCGTGAACCGCGGCAGCACCGGTGCCGAGAGCACGCGCCGTCCAGTGCGCAAGCTGTAGGCCGTCCGCAACCGATCCGTGGGCGGCAGTAAATTCATAAAGCTGCCGCCAACCCAAATCCCCGAACATCCGTGAGTTGTTCGGAGTCTCCGCCGGGAGATGAGGACATTCTTAACCGAACGTAGTAAAACGCGGAAAGGAGACAGCCAATGGTCCGGAAGAACCTCGGTGACGCCTTCGGCGGCAAGATCACCACCCTGGAAGAACAGCGCGCAATCTGGCTCGATGCAGTGCATGAGGATGCCATCTGGGAGGGGCCGACGTTCGAGATCCCGGTCACGCTGATCGGGTGCGAGGCCGTGAGCCGTTTTATGGAATTTCTGCTCAGCGTGGTTCCGCGCTTCAGCACAAAGCCAGTAGCGGTGTATCCCACAACCGATCCGGATACTACCATCGTGGAATCGTCTGGCGGTGGCGATACCGTACACGGCGGCCGCTATACCCAGCGCTATTTCACCCTGATCACCATCAGAAACGGTCAGGCATTCCGCATGCGCGAATACGTCAATCCGTTCCAGACCTACAAGAGCTTCGGGAAGGAGCGCTGGGAACGTGTCGTCGGCGAGATCGCGGCGAAGCACAACCGGCCCTGGCCCGCTTCGCAACTACCCGACCCAATCGTGTTGCCGCCGCTGAGGTAAAAACCAAAACCAATAAAGTCCGGAGTGATCGCATCCCGATTGTTCACCCGGCGAAAGAAGTGGGTATAGAAAAATGAGCGATTACGTTCCTCCGAAAGTGTGGACCTGGAACAAGTCGAACGGCGGACAGTTCGCAAACATCAACCGTCCTGTCGCCGGACCAACGCACGATAAGAATTTGCCGGTGGGCCGCCATCCCCTCCAGCTTTATTCGCTCGGAACGCCGAACGGCGTGAAAGTCACCATAATGTTGGAGGAACTCTTGGCCCTGGGGCACAGCGGCGCGGAGTACGATGCCTGGCTTATCAACATCGGAAACGGCGATCAGTTCGGTAGCGGCTTTGTCGCAGTAAATCCGAACTCCAAGATCCCGGCTCTCGTTGATCGCAGCGGTTCTACGCCGATCAGGGTCTTCGAGTCCGGCGCGATCCTCCTGTATCTCGCCGAAAAGTTCGGCGCGTTCCTACCAACCGAGGCCGGCGCGCGCGCCGAATGCCTGTCATGGTTGTTCTGGCAGATGGGAAGCGCGCCGTATCTGGGCGGTGGGTTCGGCCACTTCTATGCGTATGCCCCGGAAAAGATCGAATATGCAATCGATCGGTTTGCCATGGAGGTGAAGCGACAACTCGACGTCCTCGAGCGTCGCCTCGCGGAGAGTGAGTACATCGCGGGCAGCACCTACACGATCGCTGATATGGCCATCTTCCCTTGGTATGGCGCACTGGCGAAGGGCGCGCTGTACGGGGCCGGCGAGTTCCTGAGCGTGCAGGACTACAAGATCGTGCATCGTTGGGCTGACGCACTCCTGGAGCGGGCGGCAGTAAGACGGGGACGGATGGTCAACCGCGTTTACGGTGAGCCGTCGAGCCAGTTGCACGAACGGCACGACGCTAGCGATTTCGACACCAAGACGCAGGACAAGCTCGCCGCAGGAAGATGAACTTCCGTGGGCGCGGGGCGCCGCGATGGTGTAACCAGTGAATGATCAGAGTCCTTCGATGCCGCTGGCTGATCGGCGTTTGCCGCAGGGCGGCGATTGGCTGTCGCGCGAGCAACTGGCCACCGTCACACCCGACGAGCTCGTCAATCGAACCGTCGCGCTGAAACCCTTGCTCGCCGCCAACAGCCGCGAAGCAGAACGGCTACGGCGGCCGGTCGACGCGGTCTGGGAAGCGCTCCGCGCGAGCGGAATCTTCTACCACTTCGTGCCGAAGATTTACGGCGGACTCGAGTTCGGCGTCGACGCCTTCATCGACGCGATGCTGCCGCTCGCCGAAGGATGCTCCTCAACCGGATGGGTGGCGTCGTTCTGCGTCGAGCACAACTGGATGCTCGCCCATTTTTCAAAAGAGCTGCAGGACGAAACCTTTGGCGCCGGCTTCCCCTACATCATCGCGCCGGGAGTTACCTTCCCACCTGGAATCATGACGCAGGTTGCTGGCGGTTATCGCGTGACGGGCCAGTGGAAATGGGGCACCGGCGTGATGCATGCGGATTGGATTCTCGCGGCGGCCATGCTGCCCAACGGTCCGCGCCCGCATCTGTATTTTATCGCCGTCCCGGCAGAACAGGCGGTGGTCGTCGACACATGGCACATGGACGGGATGATCGGTACCGGCAGCAACGACATCGTGATGCGTGACGTCTTCGTGCCCGCTCATCGCGCCATCGACATGAAGGAGATGCAGGACGGCACCGCGCCGGGATGCAAGCTGCATACGAATCCCGTGTACAGGATGCCGATGCTGCCGTTTCTGGCCGTAGCCGCTGCGATTCCGGCGGTCGGCACGGCACGGGAGGCGGTCCGCCTGTTTCGCGAGCGGCTCTCCCGACGGGTAATCGTCGGCACCGAGACCACCCAGGGCGAAAAGCCCGCCGCCCAGATGCGGCTGGCCAAAGCGCACGTGCTCACGACTACAGCCGAGACGATGATCCGGCAAGCGGCGAGAGAGAACTTCGCGCTGGCGGAAAGAGCCGCGCCCGCAAAGGCCGAACAGCGCATCGAGCTGCGATGCCGTATCGCCTACGCCGTCAAATTCGCGCGCGAGGCGGTGCAGACCCTATCGGAGGCCGCCGGCGCCAGCGCTCATTCCCTGGACGATCCGCTCCAGCGCGCGCTTCGCGACATCAATACGATGTCGAGTCACGTGGTGTACGATCTCGACACTGTGCTCGAGCAGCAAGGCCGCGCGATGGTTGGCCTGCCGCCGAACACCGTGCTCATATGACGACCGCTCAGTCGCGCACGACGACGCCGCCGTCGACGTAGCACGCACTGGCCCGTGAGGTTGGCGGCGTCAGTCGATGCGAGAACGCCACTGCCCTACTTCAGCTCTTGCCGTGTCTATGGCCGCTTCATCGGGGTGATCGTCTCGTAGCGGGCGAGCAAGGTCTTCTCGTCCTCACCACGATCGCGCGCACGCTAGTAGCGCCTGCAATGCCGGCTTCAGCGTCTCCGATCAGTACGCGCGAGGCATCCTTAGTAGCTGACGAATCAAATTTTATACAAACTAGCGACTGTCTCACCCGCGAGTTTTGCCCCCGAGGCCGCCGGCATCTCGGCCAGCAGCCCCTTCAGCTCGTTCATGTACTCGCGCCCGTGATCCTGATGCGGAAAATCGCTCGCCCAGAAGAATCGGTCGCCGACAAATTTGATTAGCCCGGCCAGCGCGCGCTCGTCCGGATCGGCGGAAATCCAGCTCTGCGTGCGGATGTAATGACTCGGCGGATTTTTCAGCGGCGCGCGATTTATCGGGACCTCGTACAGCGCGTCCATCCTGTCCACCCAGTAACCGATCCACCCGCCGCCGGATTCGAGCACCACCGTTTTGAGCTTCTGAAATTTGTCGAACACGCCGAATGAGAACAGCGTCGTGAACGCGACCTGCGCGCCGTAGCACGCGGTCACCTGATGATACCAAATCGAGGAGCCCAGCCCGCTGAAGCGGCGCGACGCGAGCGACGCCGGCTCGAAGGTCGGATGGATTCCGTATGGAACGTCGAGCTCCTGGAACTTCGCGAACAGCGGATCGAAGTCAGGATGACCGTGCGCCTTGCGCAAGTGGTTGAAAGGCGCGACGAAGGCGCCCTTGCATCCGTCCTTGACCGCGCGCTCCAACTCGGCGACGGCGGCGGGAACATCGAGCATCGAGAGATGCGCGATCGGAATGAGACGCCCGCCCGAGTCGCGGCAGAAATCCGCGATCCATCGATTGTAGGCGCGGCAGTAAGCGTTACTGAGTTCCGGGTCCTCGACTTCGGCTTCCCACAACAGCCCGATGGTCGGATAGAGAATCGCCTTGTCGATGCCGTCCTGATCGAGCAGCTTAAGCCGCTCCTTCATGTCCATCGATCCGAACGGCGCGGAGTTGACGTAGGTGCGCTCCGCCGAGGGCTTCATCTCTTGAGCACTACGGCCCATCGCGCCAAGCGTGTGCAGCACGCCGCTGCGCATCAATTGCGCGGGTTTGCCATCGTACTCGAGGAACTCCATCCCCTTGTCATCGCGCTTAATCTTGATTCCGCGCGCGCGATATTTTTCCTCGAGGTATTTGTCCCACATGTCGACCGGCTCGAGGATATGCCCGTCGGCGTCGATGATGAGCTGATTTCCCGGCATCTTTTCTGATCCTACAGTCTGTAACAGTCGATGACGTTTTTGCCGACGATGCCGCGGCGCGCCTCCGGTCCCATCGGTGCGACCATCCTTTCGAGCGCGTCGAGGTATTTGCCGCCGTGGTCCGGATGCGGAAAGTCGCTGGCCCAGAAGAAGCGATCACGTCCCACGTAATCGATCACGTAAGCGGTGGCCTGCTCGTCGGGGTCGCCGGAGATCCATACCTGCTTGCGCACGTACTCGCTCGGCTTTTTTTTCAGCGGCAGCGTGCCGCCGATCCAGGTTTCGTAGCCCTCATCCATGCGATCCATCCAGAACCCGAGCCAAGAGGAACCGGATTCGAGGATCACCACCCGCAGCTTGGGAAACTTGTCGAAGACGCCGAACTGGAAAAATGTCGAGAGCGGCTGCTGCAGAATCTGCGACGCAATCACGCCCAGCAGCGGCATCCGCTCCATCCCGTGAAAGCGCGCGCGATTGAGCCCCTTGGGTTCGAAGGTCGGATGAATCGCGAACGGCACGTCGAGTTTCTCAGCCATCGCGAAAACCGGATCGTGATCGGGATGGCCGTGCGGCTTGTGCGTGATCGTGAACGGCGCGACGAACGCGCCGCGGCAGCCGTCTTTGACGGCGCGTTCGAGTTCCGCGGCGGCAGCCTGAGGATCGCCGAGCGACAAATGCGCGATCGGGATCAGGCGATCGCTGTAGGGCCGGCAGAAGTCGGCGATCCAGCGATTGTAAGCGCGGCAGTAGGCCTGCGAGAGCTCGACGTCCTCGACTTCGGCCTCCCACAAAATTCCCAGGGTCGGATAGAGCACCGCCTTGGCGAGGTTCTCGCGATCGAGCAGCTCGACGCGCTCGCTCGCATCCATCGAGCCGAACGGCGCGCTCCCGACGTAGGTTCGCTCCGCGTCGGGGCGCAGTTGATCCTGCTCCTTGCCCATCCCCCCGAGTGCGGCGAGGAACCCGGGCTGCGCCATCTGCGAGAGTTTGCCGTCATATTGCAGGCATTCGAGGCCCTTCTCGTTTTTCACCACCTTGATTGAATGCGGCTGATACTTTGCTTCGAGATATTTTTCCCACAGGTCGGGCGGCTCGAGGATGTGTCCGTCAGCGTCGACAACGATATCTTTCGATGGCATCGGGCGAATCTCCGTCGCACAGGCTTCAGTCTTTGGTCCTGACCGATCGTTTAATTGGCCGGCAACAATGATACCGAATATCCTGGCAAGGATGTCAAACCCCGCGCGCGATGGTCAGCGCCGGCCGAGGCATCGGGCGCGCCGAGGCGATGCTGCTGGCGCGCGATACCAACCACGCACGCGAGGTCTTCGTCGCCGCCTGACCTGTCAATCTCGACCGCCGCTTGCGGATCTGGGTGTGCCGCGGATGGTAATAAATCCGACGGGAACGAATCCGGCGGTCATCACGCAGCGACTGGAAAAGTTTCAGGAGAAGGTGATCTCGCGATCGTAGCTACTTGTTTTGCGACTGCGGCTTTGGCGGTGTGCCCAGGCCCGAGCGGCGCGGGAACGCGGCCTCGCGATATGCCTTTGGCGGTCCATCGAAGAAACCGATGGAGTTCAACCACAGATCGCCGCCGAGCAGGTGGCGCAGAGTTGGAGAGGCGCGATGCCAAACCTCCTCGCGCACCGAGACGATATGATTTTCCTGCACGCGCAGGAACGGACGCACATAGTATGCGAACAGCGCGCGTCGCTGACCGTCGCGAGAATTGTTGCTGCCCGTCTTATGCCAGGTGTATCCGTGCAGGAACGCGACTGATCCGGCCTTGCCGATGATTGGCACCGTCTCGTAGTTTCGTCGCGAATCCGGAACCGTGCGCAGCTTGTGCGAACCTGGAACGTAGCGGGTGCCACCGTTCTCTTCGGTGAAATCGTCGATCATCCAGACCGCATTCGCCGACAACAGATACTCGGGATGAGGCGGCGGCACGTAACCGGAGTCGGAATGCAGGGTCATCTCCTCGCCGCCCGGGCCGGTCGTGTTCGAGGAAAATCCCGACAGGATGAAATCGCCGCCGAGCAGTTTGTCCATTACCACCATCACGTCGGGATGCTGGACAATTTCCTCGAAGACCTCGCCTTTGTTGACCAGGTTGAAGACGCGCTGGTTCGCGCCATCGGATTCGAGAAATGCGACGCCGTGCTGGCGTTCCAGATCGTTCAGGCGGTCGAGGTCGTCGCGGATGCGACCGAGGAGAACCGCGGAAATAAAATTTGGCACGATGCATACGCCGCTTTCTTCAACTTCAGCAACAATCTGATCGATATCGTTTCGCATCGCCTGACCCATCTTGTTTCAGCTTCGTTATCCTGAACGATCGGTTAATTTTGCGACAGGACGCTGAGAATGACAAACGCGTGTTGCATTTGCCAATGGCTTTCGGTTTAGCCCGTTTTCACGCGCCTTTGTTGCTGGTACAAGATGTTCAATTGGGAATGATTTCGGAGATGCTTGGGCACTCGACAATCCAGCTAACTGCCGACACTTACACTCACCTAATGGCGGAGTCCAAGCGCGAGCTGGCGGGAAAAGATGGACGTCATTTAGTTAGTGGGGCAAAGAGCTCGACGAGCTAGCTCCAATTTTTATCATCCGCCAGCGATTCAGGTGTCAGTCCAGCGCGGCAAGTGCGTCGAGAAGGGTGCGCCCGACAGTGCCGCCCGGAGCTCGCTGAGGAATTCTCGCGCTGCTTGCCGCCCGTTGGGGAATTGGTCGTTTCGATCCCAGCGCCATGCTGCGACCATCGCAAGCATCAGGACCCGGCATTCGCGGAGCAGCTGTTGATCGGTGCTCCGGTAGAGCACGCTCACCTCTTCGGGCACGTAGGCGAGATCGAACTCGACGGGCCCGCGGCAACAGGTCTCGAGGTCTATGAACAGCAGGCCCTTCTTCGTCCTGAGCACGTTGCCCGGGTGTGGCTCGCCGTGCAGGAGTTGTTCGGGGCGCCCGCGAGCGCTGATAGCCTGCCGCAGACTTCGTAACGTGTTGCTGAGAAGCTCACGGTCCGCGTCAACGAGCTCTGGAGTCTGGTCGCGGCTTCCGATAAGCCGTTGGGCGTCGGTGATTCGATCGGTAAAGTGCGGTGTAGGAAAGTCGATCTGCCGCATGCAGTCATGCAGCCGTTCGAGCGCGCGCGCGTAGTCGGCTGGCGCGAACTCTCGGGACGGCACAGGTTCGTAGTAGGTCCACAGCGTGACCACAAAACCGTCACTCACGTAGACGCCCGGCGCGACCCGAGGCTCAAGCGCCGCTACGGGGCTCCCGGTTTCCGCGAGCCGTAAAGCAAGCTCGACTTCGAACTCCGCCCAGCGCTTGATGCGCGCCTCCGCGACCCGAGCAAGAACGTCGCACGGCACCAGGCGCACAGCGAGCTTGTTCGACTCCTGGAGCACGATCGCATCATCGACTGTCAGGCCAAGCGCTGCAGCAGCGCCCATCGCCGCGGCGATCGCACGGTTACGGTTACTCGTCATCGACAAGGCTTTGCGGATGAGAGAGGATCGCCAGAAATAGAAATCCGTCCGGATTTTTGTTCGAGCCGAGCGCCGACTTTCCTCGGCACGGGATTTTTCGATGCGATGTCATTCAATTAACTACTTTTGATTGCGGATCGTGGTCAAGCGGCGCGCGACGCAGCTCGCGCCGACAGTAAGCCCATCAACTTAATCATCCACGCATTTCTCTGGCTTTCGGTTTAAATGATCATTTACACGGCGGGTGCGGAAGGCCGCGCGCTTCAACTGCAGGAGATCGAGATGAATACGGCGAACGCTAACGGCATCAAGCGTGAATCTGCGTGAACACCGGCGTAGTCTGGCGGCCCGCCATGGCCAGCATTGGTTTCTTGATAGTGCGTATGCGCTCAGCCGGCATGTTCTGCGCATACTCCATCAGGGACGGCTTACCGCGCTGCTGAGCGGGCTGAGCGTTTCGATGGTGGGGACGTCGAGGGTCTTCCGGTGAAGGTTATAGAGAGCGGCGAATTCGTTGCTTACTGAGTCGGATCAGTCCGCAAGGATCCAATCAGTGTCACCTTGAGATTCCTACTCAGACGTCGGTATCGATGCGCCGCCGTCTATCGTTAGAATTGCGCCGGTGGTGAAGCTGGCCGCGTCGCTCGCGAGGTAGAGCGCGGCGCCGACGACTTCATCAGCGTCGCCGGCCCGTCGCAACGGAAAGCTCTGCGAGCGATTCTTGAACTCTTCGGTATGCGCCCAGACCTTGCTGACGTCGGTTAGAAACGGACCCGCCATGATGCAGTTGACGCGAACCTTGGGACCGTATTCCTGCGCGAACGCAATCGTGATCGCGTTGAGCCCGGCCTTGGCTGCCGAGTAAGGCGTAGTAGTTTTGGAAGGACGAATTGCCGCGGTCGAAGAGACATTGATAATGGCGCCGCCGTTGCCGGATGCCATACGGGAACCGAACAGCGCTGACAATCGGAATGGTCCCTTGAGATTCACGCCTACGACTTTGTCGAAGAGCTCTTCAGTATGCTCGGCCAGTGACGGATAGAGTGGCGACATGCCGGCGTTGTTAATCAGAACCTCGCATCGGCCCCATCGCGCGTAAACCTCGTCGGCGAGGCGTTCGCAGTCGCGCCACATCGCGACGTGCACGCCGTGCGCGGAACCGTCGGCGCCGAGCGCGCGGATTTCCTGCACGGTGCTCTCGCAAGCTTCGATCTTGCGGCTCGCGATCGCGACGTTTGCGCCTGCGCGCGCGAAACCCATCGCCATCGCATGGCCCAGCCCGCGACTGCCACCGGTGATAGTGACCACCTTACCCGCGAAATCGTAAATTGGTGCTGAACTCATTGTGTAGAGCCGGTGGAATCAGGCTTTTGGCGCGATCGTCTCATCTCGCAGTAAAAACGATCTACCTAGTCGCGGTTCTCAATCGAGGTTTTGACCGGCGACAGGGTCGGAAGTCTAATACTCGTGAAGCGTCGCGAGGCGAACTTCCACTGATCGCCGACTTTCATGTACTCGTCGTCGTAGAAGCCCGTTCCAATCCACTCCATCTCCCGCGCCGCGCTGCGCAGTTCCACGTAACATCTGCCAGTCGCTTTGGTCTTGCTCTGGAGAGTTACGACATGGTTGTGGATGTAGGGACGCGGCGAGGTCTCGCCGAGCGCCTGCTCGTACATCCTGCGAAGCTCGGCGCGGCCTTTGGTCGTTGCCTCTCGCTCGCGTCCTTTAATCACAAATATCCCGTCCTCGACGAAAAGCTCGACCATAGTCTTGAGATCGTTTTGCCAGACGCAATCGCAGTAACGTACGGGCAGTTCACGAATCGCTTCGCGATCAGCAAGCTCGATTACCAGTTCATCAGTCGTTTTCATGATTTCATCCTCGATTGGTTTTCCTGTTTCAGGCCAGGCCTTTGCGAATAACTCCTTTCTCGTACAGCGAATTCACGCGAGCGGGCGCGTATCCCAGGTAATTTGTTAGAACTTCCTCGTTGTGCTCGCCGAGCAATGGAGCATCCAATTCGAGGCGTTGTGGAAACGCCGAGAAGCGAAGCGCGAAACCGGGAACGTCGAAGTCTCCCAGAATGCGATCATGGACGGTGCGAACTGTTCCCCGCTCACGGAGGTGCGGATGCTTGACGGCCTCCTCCAGCGACAGAACAGGCGCGTGCGGCACGCGATATTCCTTCATCGCCGCCATCGAAACGTCGTCACTCGGCATCGAGTCGAGCCATCCCTCGATCGTCGCGACAAGTTGCGTCAGATTTATCAGTCGGTCAGCGTTCGTCTTGAAGCGTGGATCGTCCGCCAGTTCGGGACGGTTCATCGCGCGGCACAGGCCCGCAAACTGATGTTCGAGTGGCGCGATAATTATTATGTAGCGATCCTTGGCCTTGAATAGCCCGGCCGGTACCGCATACCAGGAGTGCAAGCCGGAGCGGGTCGGCTTGATCGCGCCTTTGCTGAGACTGAGCGTCTCGACTCCTGCCTCGTGGTAATGGAAATAGGTATCGAGCAGCGACAAATCCAGATACTGCCCGCGTCCGGTTCGCTCGCGATAGAGCAAGGCGGCGCAGATCGCGCCCATCGCATGTGCCCCGGTACTCACGTCCCCGATAGCCGTCATAATCACATATGGCGCGCCCTCGGGCTCGCCGCCCATCGAAACAATTCCCGCGTACGCCGCGCCGAGGTAATCAAAGCCCGGCTCGTTGGCGAGAGGCCCGTTTTGCCCGAATGCGGAAATCGAACACATTACGACTTTCGGATTCAGCATCTTCACCGAGTCGTAGTCGAGGCCGAGTCTGCCGATCACTCCGGGCGCGAAATTCTCGACCATTACGTCCGTCTGGCGAATCAGCTCCTTGATTATCGCAAGACCTTCGGGCGTCTTGAGATCGACGCAAAGGCCTTTCTTGCCGCGATTGTGCTGCACGAAATAGCCGCTGCGGCCGTTGATCAGGACTTGGGCCCCGCGCGAGGGATCGCCCGTTGGCGCCATCTCGACCTTGATCACGTCGGCGCCCATTTCGGCCAGCATCAAAGTGCAGGTGGGGCCCGCCACGATCTGCGTGAAGTCGAGGACCTTGTAGCCGTCCAACACGTGCCGAGGTCGATTGTCGGTCATGACCATCTCTCCAAAACCCGCGAGATTTGGGCGGTCAGTCAATAAGCATCGCGTAACCTCTCAACGACAGCCGCTTCAAGTTCCCGCAATCGCTCTCGGCATTGGGTTTGAATCGCCCACGGGGATACCCTCCTCTCGGAAGACCTCGAGAACAGACCGAGCTCTTTCCACGGCGCCGATGGGATTCGCTGCTTTGCGGTTTATGCCCTCCATACATCACATGACGTCCGGCTCCGAGGAGGCGGGAGAGCCTTCTTGGAAACGATGGTAGGCTCGCCGCTTAACTCAACTCGAGGCCTTCGAGGTCACCCTTCTCGCGCCACTTCTTCATCAGTGCGTTGAACGCGTTGATCCCCGGCGCATACGCGTTGGCGCCAAAACCGTCGGACCCAGGTTCGAAGTGGCCCTCGTTGTTGTAGTAGCCCGGCGTGCAGTTCGCCAGGAAGCGCGCCGCGACCACAGCGAGGCGTTTGATTTCCGCGACCCATTCTGTCTCCGCTTCTTTAGTCGGATGCGAGTAGCGAAGGCCCCGGTCCATCACCTGTTTGATGATGTAGCCGATGTGCTGGGCCTGGTCGTCCAGGACCGAGGTCAGGTTAACCGAAAAGCCGTTCTGTGACTGCCCCAGGATGAAGCAGTTGGGGAAGCCGTGGCTCGAGAAGCCGTGATAGGTCTTCATCCCATCGGCCCAGTAATCGGTCAAAGTAGCGCCGTTCATGCCGATTACTTCGTAGCCCGCGCGCCGAGTCCATGCCGTGCCAACCTCGAAACCGGTGGCGAAGATGATGCAATCGACTGGATACTCGACGCCATTCGCAACGATGCCGGTCTTGGTGATCCGTTCGACGCCCTGACTGTCGCTGGTGTTGATCAGCTTGACGTTCGGCCGGTTGAAGGTTGGCAGATAGTCATCGTTGAACGTCGGCCGCTTGCAGAACTGTCGGTACCAGGGCTTGAGCGCCTCGGCAGTGGCCGGATCGTTGACGGTTTGATCGACTCGTGCGCGGACGCCGTTCATCTTCTGAAAGTCGGCGATTTCCATGAGCATCGCTGTCTGGCGCTTCGAGAGTTCGGCTGCACGGGCGGACTTCTTAGCCGCGATGCCGAGGTTACGGAAGATGTCGGTCCAGCCGTCGTTGACGAGGTCCTTTTCGACCGCAACGCCGATAACCATGTTGTTGAAGTTCTCGCGTCGTTCCCGTTGCCATCCGGGCTTCAGGCTCCTGGCCCATTCGGGATCGGTGGGTTTGTTTCCTCGCACGTCCACTGAAGAGGGGGTGCGCTGAAAGACATAGAGCTGCTTGGCGTGTGCGCCGACGAACGGTACGCATTGGATGGCAGTAGCGCCGGTGCCAATGACCGCCACGCGCTTGTCGGCGAGCTTGGTCAGGCCGCCCGAGTGGTCGCCCCCGGTGTAGTCGTAATCCCAGCGGCTGGTGTGGAAGGTGTGGCCCTCGAAGTCATCGATGCCGGGGATGGCGGGCAATTTCGGGCGGTTGAGAGGCCCGGTCGCCATCACCACAAAACGAGCCCGCATCGCATCGCCACGGTCGGTCGAGACGATCCAGCGCGCGGCGTCCGCGTCCCAGCGCAGTTCCGACACCCGCGTCTGGAAACATGCGTTGTCGTAGAGGTGGTAATGCTCTGCGATTCGCCGCGAGTGCTCGTAGATCTCGGGCGCGAAGGAGTACTTCTCCTTCGGCATGTAGCCGAGCTCTTCGACCAGCGGCAGGTAGCAGTAGCTTTCGATGTCGCACTGGGCGCCCGGATAGCGGTTCCAGTACCAGGTGCCACCGAAATCGCCGCCGGACTCTGTTATTCGAACGTCCTTGATACCGGCTTCGTGAAAGCGCGCGCCGGCCAGCAGTCCGCCGAAACCGCCACCGATAACTACTACATCAACCTCGTCGTTCAGCGGAGCGCGATCAAAAGGTTTGACATAAGGGTCGTCCAGATAGTGAGCGAACTTGCCGGCAACTTCGACGTATTGCGCATTACCGTCGGTGCGAATGCGCTTGTCGCGCTCCTGCTTGTATTTCTCACGCAGGGCGTCCGGATCGAAATCCAGCTTCAGATCGGCGATAAAGGTCGAATCTTCCATTTCTTATCCCACTTGTCTTTCATCGTTCGCGCGCGAAGTTCAGATTTCCATCCTTATCGTACACTGCAGAGCAGACACAAGTTCGCGGCCGGTATCAGGCAGACGATGTCGGTTGCCCCTCCTCACAACCTGATCCGCACGAATTCATTGGTCGTTTCGAACGCATGGCGATCGCCTGCTTTCACGTACGGATGATGCAGTCTGATGCGAACTGCTCTCCGCGTCAAATTCCCTGATCTCTTCGGCTGCAAAAGGGAATATTCTCCGAATGGCAGGAAAACTGGAATTGAGCTTCAATATATCGTCAATCCTTAAGGGAGGTAGTTCAATTCTGTGGCATTCCCATACAAGACGATTCTCTGTCCCGTCGACTTCGATGAGAACTCTCTGGCTGCTCTCGACAAGGCGGTCGAGATCGCACGGCACCTTGGCAGCAGCATCATCCTGGTGCATGTGCTGTCACTGATCGTTGCACTTGGCGAAGTCCCGCCGCCGGTGGCGCTTTACGAAGATCAGGAAAAGGACGCCCAAGCAAAGCTGGCTGACATTGCGAAGCAGAAACTCGGCGGGTTGAAGCACGAAACGCATGTCTATACCGGCGACGTGATTGCTTCGATCCTAGGAGCGCAGACCAAGCATCAGCCCGATCTACTCGTGATGGCAACGCATGGGCGGAGAGGCCTCGCGCGGATGTTCCTCGGTAGCGTTACCGAAGCTGTGGTGCGCAAGGCTACGTGCCCGGTGTTGACTGTCCGAGAGGAGTTTCCGGCTGCGCATCCCGGAGGCAAGAAGTAATGTCCCAGCCCTGGAGCGTCTGGAAGAAATGTGAGCGGGAGAGATACGTACTGCTTCAGGGCGCCGGGCCGCTTCTCGATCAGCCTTTATGCAATCGTTGATACCATATTTGACAGACACAAGACGATGCTCTGTCGCGCTTCGCCATTCTCTTTCAGCTCTCGCTGGACAGCCTGTCTATCTTCGGCGGCTCCCTCGCATCTTTATGCGAGCAACTACCTGAGTGACGCGTGATGCTGCAGTTCCTGAATGGACTGGAGGTAGGCGACCAGGTCCGCGACGCGAGACGTCACCTCACTGTTCGGTCCCTCGCCCTCAGGATACTTCCATACCTCTTCCCCCCATACTGGCATGTCGCGCGGACCATGGGCGGCAATGTCGGCGCGACCATCGATGAAGCGGGCTATCTGATCTTCCGGAAGAGGGTTTCCATATCGGCTCGAAAGCAACCGCAGATCCGCGGGATGAGTCTTGAGCTGCGCAGCGACGGGGCCCTCTCCATCACCCTTAACGCCGTGACACGACGCGCAGTTACGCAGATACAATACTCGGCCTCGGGCAACATCGCCGGCCACAGCTTTCGACGAGACGAGGAGAAATCCGGACAACAAGAGTACAAGGGATCGATTTAGTTTCATCGCTTGCAGACGTCGGACAGCTAGGTTCCCGGCCAGGTTCGGGCCCTTGCAGAGGCGTTCGAGTGTACGTGTCATTTTGCCTCCTATTGCTCAAGGATTTTCTGGGTCGCCTCGACTACGCTGAGAAATGCTCTCAGCATATCATTCGACGTCACGATACCAATCAACTTGCCGCCGTCAACCACCGGCAGTCCGCCAATGGGTAGTCGCGGCCCTCGTGTATGCGGAACTCGAAGATAGCGCCATCTCCTGGCCCCACCCCAAAAACTCTGCACCAGGTGAAAGGCATTGGCGGGATTGCCGCTGCGTTAGACGGATCTGAACACGGCGCCACAACGTAAAACCTGGAAGTCCGGTTGGGTCCGGCAGTGACGAAGAAAATCCGTTCCAACTCGCCACTTTATAGGAATCGGATGGTCCCCATATTTTTCGATGATGCCGTTGAACACAACGAAGTCTGGCCGTTCATCCATCATGCGTTTGCTGTCACCCGACGCCTTGGGCCAGCCGCCCTTCGGATCGATGATCGTCATCCCATACATCCCATTGCCGATATATGTGACCATCGGCGGCGCACTGCAGTAATATCTGAACGCGCCCGGAACCTCAGCATCGAAGTCCCAGGACAGGTCCGTCCATATTATTTGGTTGGCATAGTATCTATACGCGTTACACTCGCAACTATACGGCCGATCATTCAGTGCGCGCTGCAAGCCTGCATCGCGGGGCCAGAATGGCCTTTAGCGAAAGTTTCCCCGGATCGCTGGACAAGCCGGCACAGATGAGAGTAGGCGATCGATCGCGAGTCTGAGCGCCAATCGCTTGGGGCCGTAACTGCGAAAGGAGAGGGGCGCATGGCAACTGAAACATCGCGCGACGAATTCTCCGAAGAGAAAATCCCTCCTCCTACAGGCACCATCTTCATATTGGGAACCTACATGCTGGTGCTGGCCGTGGGCTGGGCGGCGATGTTCTGGGTGTTGCTGGACAGATAAATGGAGCGGTACGAGAAGGCCTTCCTCGCAGCATGCGCCGCGGTTCTAGTGGTTTTCCTGGGTGCGCTTGCCTATGGCAGCGTCGCGATGGGCGTTCATCTCCCTTCGCATAGCGGGACGATCTATTGCGACGTGGGCCAGAAGCTTCGCAAGGTACTGCGCAAAACCCCTCCGTTCGATCGCATAGGAGTGCAGGAAATCGCACCGGGGAAATACCAGGCTGTGGTGATAGCGCAGACCTGGTCCTTCACCCCCGACGAGATCGACGTTCCAGTCGGCGCCGACGTGAGCTTCGTCGCTACGTCGTCAGACGTGATCCACGGATTTTTCATCGTCGGCACCCGCGTCAACATGATGCTCATTCCCGGACAGGTTTCCGAATTCGATTACCGCTTTACCAAACGCGGCGAATACCTCCTGATTTGCCACGAATATTGCGGCCGCCTGCATCACACCATGTCCGGCAAGGTAGTGGTCAAGTGACCACGTCCATCGTTGCAGAACCGTCCGGCTTCGATCTGCCGCCGAACCAGTTGAACGTTATCAAGTGGAACATCTACTTCGGCTTCGCGCTGCTTGCGATCGGCGTCATCATGGGACTCGGCCAGGCACTCGGCTACGCGCGCGTGAACATCGAGCAGTACTATCCAGTCGTACATTCGTACTACCAGGGACTCACGATTCACGGCGTGCTGAACGCGCTGGTGCTGCCAACAGCGTTCGCCAACGGCTTTCTCGTGCTGACTACCGCGCGCGGACTCGGGCGCAAGCTCAACGATGCGCTCCTCCATGCGGCGTTCTGGACTCTACTCATCGGCTCGCTGATGGCGGCGTACGCGATGCTCGCCGGCAAGGCCTCGGTCCTGTACACCTTCTATCCGCCGCTCGAGGCGGACTGGACTTTTTACCTGGGCCTCGCGCTGGTGGTGGTGAGCACGTGGCTCACCTCGGCGGCACAGCTATTTGCGCTGCGCGCATGGCGCAGGAATCATCCGGGTGAGCGAGTGCCGCTGCTCGCCTTCATGTCGATTGCGACATACGTGATGTGGGACATCGCGTCGGTCGGCCTGGCCGTCGAGGTCGTGGTGTTCCTGCTGCCATGGTCGCTCGGATGGCTGCCGGGCGTCGATCCGATGCTCGATCGCACACTATTCTGGTTCACCGGCCATCCCATCGTGTACTACTGGCTGCTGCCGATTTACGTTTCGTGGTACGGGCTGATCCCGCGGCAGGCCGGCGGTGTGCTGTTCAGCGATACGCTGACGCGCGTGGCCTTCCTGCTTTTCATTCTGTTGGTCCCCGTCGGTTTTCATCATCAGTTCGTCGATCCAGGAATTTCGGGGAAATTGAAATTCGCCGTCGCGAGCGTGACCTTCGCGATTTTCTTTCCCAGCCTGATGACGGCGTTCTCGGTGATGTACGCGCTCGAAGTCGGCGGACGCCGGCGCGGTGGCAACGGGCTCATCGGATGGTTCTTCGCGATTCCGTGGAGCGATCCTTCGGTCGCGGCCCAAGTACTCGCGATGATCGCGTTCCTGCTAGGCGGCATCTCCGGTCTGATGAACGCGAGCTACACCATGAATATGGAGATTCACAACACAGCGTTTATCCCAGGACATTTTCATCTCACCATCGGTTGCGCGGTGGCCCTCTCCTACATGGGAATCGCCTACTGGATGGTACCGTATCTCGAGCGGCGCGAACTGTGGTCGTCGCGCGCCGCGCTGTTCCAGGCGTTTTTGTATTTCCTCGGAGTCATGATTTTCTCGCGCGGCCTGATGGCAGGCGGCATGGAAGGGATGCCGCGGCGCACAGACATGGTGCATGCCACCTACGACCTGGCTGCGTGGAAGATTCCAGGAATCATGACAGGCGTCGGCGGCACGCTGATGTTCACGGCCGCTATGCTGTTCTTCTTTATCCTTGTGATGACAATAGTTGCCGGCAAAAAGACCGAGTCGCGTGACCTTCCCTTCACGGCGACAGTTCAGACGCCATCGATCATCGGGTGGCAGCCGCGGCTTGATCAGCTTGGCTATTGGGTCCTCGCTTCGGTCATCCTGGTGGTCGCGGTCTACGGACCTTTCATCCTCGGACACTTCCCGCCCCGCCTCACGACCGCGGGTCTGCTCTATCCTTAGAGTGTCGCTACTTAAAACTGGTGAACAGTCCTTAGTTACGAATTCCGAGACTCGCCTAACGCTGAAGCGCGCGTTGCTGCTACCTTTTCGCAGACATGTCTGGGTATCTTGCTTGGACGGGCTAGCTAATGGGTGCGAACCTGGAAAGGCGCGAGGGTGCGCGGAACGGATCGTTGCAGACACAAGGCGTTCCTCCGTCCCGCTACCCATTCCCTTTCAGCTCTCTCTCGACATCCCGTCTAGTTTCGGCGGCTCTTTCACATCTTTATGCGAGCAATCACCTGAGTGATGGTGGGTTCAAGTTCGTGGGCGTAAATTGAACATAACGCTACTGACGGTCGGCGCGATGGGCGATACTCAACCCTTTGTCGCGCTCGCCGCGCGCTTCAAGCAGCAAGGGCATACGGTCAAACTCGCGGCGCGGCCCGACTTCGCCGGCCTCGCGGCGTCGTACGGTATCGAGTTCGCTGCGCTGGGGAATCCATACAAGTCGTTGCTGAGGAATGAGGAGGTGGCGACGGCAATCGACTCCGGCAACATGTTCCGGATGATCGTAAAGCAGGCCTCGGATGCGAACCAGAGAAAGGCGTTCCTTCAGGGGCTCGATACCGATGCGATAAGCGCCGTCGAGGGCGCCGACGCGATCATCTACAAGAGCAGCTGGATTCCCTTTTACAGTATCGCGGAGAAACTTGGCGTCCCCTCCGCGGCCGCGATGTTCATGCCGCTTACAAGGACGTCTTCCTTCCCCAGTTTTCTTATCGGCGGTGGAAAGGATCGCGGCACGACGATCAATTCGCTACTTTGGCGAATCACGGAACAATTCATCTGGCAGGTAGCGCGGAATTTTGACAACAAGATGCGTGGTGAGCTCCTGGGCCTTCCACGACTGCCATTGTTGGGACCTTCCGCACGCCAGCTGGAACGCACGCCGCTCTTTTACGCCTACAGCCCAACCGTGATTCCGCGTCCCGCGGATTGGCCCGATCGCATCCACGTCACGGGATTCTGGTTCTCCGATCCGCCGCCGGGCTGGACGCCTCCGCGCGATCTGGTCGCGTTTTTGGAGAGCGGACCTCCGCCGGTGTACGTGGGCTTCGGCAGCATGCCATGCGGCAGCGCCGAGGACACGCTGAAACTGATACTCAAGGCGCTGGAGTTGTCGCATCAGCGCGGCGTTCTGCTGTCGGGTTGGGCGGGCATCGGCGAGGATCGCAAGCTGCCGGAATATGCCTTGGGTGTTGAGAGCGTTCCGCATAGTTGGCTTTTCCCTCGCATGAGCGCAGTCGTTCACCATGGAGGCGCCGGCACGACAGGCGCCGGCCTTCGCGCAGGAGTGCCGTCGATCGTCACGCCATTTGTTGCGGACCAGCCGAACTGGGCGAGCAGGATAGAGGCGCTCGGAGTGGGGCCTCGCGCGATTCCGTTCCGCGAGCTCACCGCCGAACTCCTCGCCGACGCAATTCGTCAAGCGACATCAGACACTGCGATGCGTCAACGCGCTTCCGCTCTCGGCGAGCGGATTCGTCATGAAGATGGAGTCGGCACGACCGTGGATTTGTTTATTAACTTCGTGCGTCGCGGGACATGACTCATGTCGCTAAAGAATTCTGAATCTACGTCCCAGCCAACCAGCGGCCACGACAGCTCAAGTCCGCGCTGGCTGCAGTGTTTCCAGCAAATGAACATCCCGAATCATTCTGAATCGAACCAGTCTGCCATGCGCTCGATTCTCACTCACCAGGCTAAGCGATGTCCAACTCGGGCTGATTCGGTTGCCCTAATTCCTGAGCTGGGTGCTCAGCTGGATCGAGCGCGCGCCCGATTTGGTTACTCTGATTGTTTTCGCGACGATGTACCGCCGCCGAATCGGTAGCGCCTAAGAACGACTACGAAACCGGCGATGAGCACGAACGGCATCGCGCTCAGAAGAATGGTGCTGATGTAGTAAGCGCGCAGGGCCGCGGGCGCAGACGCGCCAAAGCATGCCGCACAGCCGAACGCCGCATCGTTGGACCCTATCAGCAGTACAAGCGCAGCCGCGAGATTTCGGATTGTCGCCATTGAGATCCGTCAGCGGCGAAATACGATGTCTGGAATCAGCACCAGCGCCAGCGCAATCGCGAGTAGGAGCGGCGTCAATGCGATCGCATAGATGAGCAATCTCTCCCGCCTGAGATGCATGTAGTCGCGCAGCACTAGCGTGGCCTTGATTCCGGCGATCCCGAAAATCAGCAGCAGCGCTGGTATTCGCGGAATTGGCAGCGTGAAGACCATCATACCTGCGCCGAGCAAGCCCACGAGCCAGATCCATATAATGATCGACGAGCGATCGAGAGATTCAGCCGTTACTCCGAGAGGTTCGTTCGAATTCATCTCACTCAGCCTCAAGCTAGATAAAGCAGCGGGAAAAGGAAAATCCAGACGACGTCGACGAAGTGCCAATACAGTCCCGCGAACTCGACTCGGCTCCTCCTGTTCCCGGACCATAGAGTGCCGCGGACGGCGGCAATGTACAGTGTCAAATTCAAGATGATCCCGCCGAGCACATGGACTCCGTGAAGGCCCGTCATGATGTAGTAGAACGACCAGAACATCCCGCTGGTCGGGGTGAAACCTTCTCTGAGCTCGTGCGTGTACTCGATCGATTTGATGCCGAGGAAGGTAAGGCCGAGCAACACGGTCATCAGCAGAAATTTCGCGGCGCGCTGTCGTCGCTCGATGCGCACGGCGTTGAGCGCGAGGATCATTGTAAGGCTGCTCGTCACGAGGACCAGCGTGTTGATCGCGCCCAGGCGCCAGTTCACATGCGATGCCTGGTCGTTCCATCCTCCGTGCGCCACTCTGAACAGCACGTATGAGCCGATCAGGCCGCCGAAGACCATGATTTCCGACGCGATAAACCACCAGACTCCAAGTTTGCCGCTCGGCGAGAGCGCGGCTTCGTAGCCGACTCGCATTTCCGCTGACGCGGTCTCAACTGCTGTGCTCATTTATTCCCCTTCGCACTCCGCCACGATCAATCTGCGGCCGCAGAGATCGGATAGATCGGCTCGGGTGGTTCGTTCTGTGGAATCCAGTCACTGGGCGCGCCCGGCACGCTGTATTCGTACGGGTCACGGTAGACGATCGGCATCGTCCTGAAGTTCTCGTGCGGCGGCGGCGAGTCGGTCGTCCACTCGAGCGTGTTGGCTTGCCACGGATTGGAAGTGGCAATTTTGCCACGCATCATGCTGTAAAAGAAATTGATGATGAAAGGGAGTTGTCCGATTAGTAAGCCGATCGCGGCGATCGTCGCGATAACGTGAATGTGTTGGACCGGCTTCAGGAAGTCGTACGAACTCGTTTCATAGATGCGGCGCGGATTGCCTTTTAGGCCAGCCAGGAACAGCGGAATGAAGACGAAGTTGAAACACACGAACGTAAAGAAGAAATGAATCTTGCCCAGCGTCTCGTTCATCATTCTGCCGAACATCTTCGGGAACCAGAAATAGAGACCAGCAAAGCCTCCGAAGAACGTCACCGGGAAGAGCGTGTAGTGGAAATGCGCGACGACGAAGTAGGTACCATGAAGGAAGATGTCGGTGCTGGCCGATCCCAGGAAAATCCCCGTCACTCCGCCGATGATAAAAGTCGCAAGTCCGCCCAACGCGAAAAGCATCGCAGTTGAAAGAACGATCGCGCCACGCCACACAGTCGCGATCATCGCGAATACAAGGATCGCAAAAGGAACTGAGATGAGAATCGTCGTAACGCTGAACGGAGTCGCGAGGCGCGGATCCATCCCACTCACGAACATGTGATGTGCCCATACGACAAAGCTGAGCAGGCCCGCCGCTATCGTCGACCAGATCATCGTGCGGTAGCCAAAGATTGGCTTGCGCGCGAACACCGGCATTACCTCGAGCATTATTCCGAACCCCGGCAGCGCTACCACGTAAACCTCGGGATGTCCGAAAAACCAGAACAGATGTTCCCATAACAGCGGATCGCCGCCACCGTCAGCACGAAAGAAACTCGTTCCCATCGTACGATCCATCAGCAGCATCAGCGCGCCGCCGATCAGCGGGCCGACCGACAGCAAAAACACGACGGCCGCCGTGATTTCCATCCAGACCAGCAGCGGAAGCCGTGAAAATGTCATTCCCGGCGCGCGCATATTCAGCGTCGTCGTCAGGAAGTTGATGCCGCCCATTAGGAACGAGCCGAACTCGAGTGCGACCGCGAGTATCCAGAGATTCTGCCCCCAGGTGACTCCGGTGTAGATCGGATTGTCGGATAGGGGCGCGTAGCTGGTCCATCCCGCCGCCGCCGGACCTCCCGGCACGAACATCGAGATCGTCAAGACCACGGAAGCGGTGAACAGCGTCCAGAAAGACATCATGTTGAGCCGCGGAAACGCCATGTCGTTGGCGCCGATCATCAAGGGGATAAGGTAGTTGCCGAAAGCGCCAAGCAGCAGCGGCATCGCCACGAAGAACACCATGACGGTGCCGTGCATTGTGATGATCGCGTTGTAGTTGTCGGGGCCAATCGGGCCCCATCCGGGGATGTCGGTCTCCGGCCACGCGAGCTGCCACCGGATCAGGTACGAGGTGAATCCGCCAATCAGCGCCATCGCGAGGCTGAGCAGCAGGTACTGTTTCGCGATCACCTTGTGATCGGTTGAGAACACGTAGCGTCGGATGAAGCCGGCCGGCTGTGCGTGAGAATCTGCGACTTCCATCATCTTGTCTCTGTTCCCTTGACCGCATCGTTGGCGGCGGTTCGACTCGGCCACGTCTCGCGCTGCCAACCGGCATATTCAGCGGGCGTTTGCACGATAACGTTCCCATGCATCGAGTAGTGACCGAATCCGCATAGCTCCGAGCATGCGATTTCGTAGATGCCCGTTTTCGTCGCTTCGAACCAGCCGCGAATCGTCCGCCCCGGCACCACGTCCTGCTTCAGCCGCATATCAGGGACGAAGAAGCTGTGGATGACGTCTTCAGATTGCAGTTCGAACCGCACCACCTTGCCAACCGGGACGTGCAAGTCGTTCTCGCTCGTGACGTCGTCAGCGGTGCCGAACTTTCCATCAGGTCCGGGATAGGTGAAGTTCCAGTTGAATTGTTTGGCAGTAATTCGCACAACGACGTCGCCCGCCGGCGGAGTGCCTTTTTCCCGGTCCCACGCACTCGCGCCGGCGCGGTCGATGCCCAGATCCAGGCAAAGCACTACGAGCGCGGGAATCAGCACCCACGCGAGTTGCCGCGCCGTGTTGCCGGGCAAGTACGTGGCCTGCGCACCTGCTCTCTTTCGGTGGCGAATGATGGAATAGAGAAGAACGCCCTCAGCCGCGACGAACCAAATCCCGACGATCCAGAAGATCAGCCAGAAGACATGGTCGATATCACCGCCGAAGGTCGAGACATTTTTTGGAAGCAAATCTTGCAGCACGACTCGCGACGATTCCTCCTCTCCGTTGAACGGCCAGCGAGGACAGCACGTCGCGTGCCATGTGCGGTGGACTTGGCGATCAGCTAAACATTCACCTACCAACCATTCGGTTGATAGTTTTAACGTCGCTTGGCTTCAAGACTCAATACGTTTGATCTACTGGAGCGCGAAGTTCTGAGGTGGGACCAGCCACGGATGATTCGATGCAGTGGCTCCGTTCGGAACACCGGGATGTATCCATACGCGCCAGTGACGCGACAAATTCTGGCCTGCGCGCACTGGAAATGACTCCAGCGCACTTTTCGCTAACGGCACATTCCGTGCATCTGATGAGACGAAATATGCGAGCCACAAATTGAAATCGGAATTAACGCCTGGCACCCAGGAATTCAGACGGCTCCTCACGGTCTTTAGTTTCTACATCATGGACACCATCAAGTTCATAGGGCGCTATGCGATACCGTACTTCAAGAACACCGAGTCGAGGCCAGTTGCGCAATCCGCGGCAGCCGGAGGCCGTTAACGACGGCACGCCCCCGTTAGATGGCTAGAAGCGAGGTGTGCATGAAGATTGTCATCGATCTAAAGCTATGCGAAGGGAACGAGCGGTGTGTAAACGCTGCTCCTGAAGTCTTCGAGTTGCGCGATGACGACAAGTCGCATCTGCTCATCGAGCGGCCGCAAGAGCGTTTGCGCGCGAAAATAAATCAGGCCGCGCGCGTGTGTCCGCGGCAGGCGATCTCAATCATCGAAGATTAGGTTTCGGAAAACAGAGAGGTGCATTCAGGATACCCATGGAAACCCAGGCAGCCAGCAGTCAAATTACGAGCGCCGAATTCTCGCTCGACACGATCGATATCATCAGCCCCGACCATTACCAGAAGAACGGCTACCCGCATGCGGAGTGGGCGTATCTGCGCAAGCACCACCCGGTATTCTATGTTGACCGTCCGCGAGTCGATCCATTTTGGGCTATCACCAAGGCTTCCGACCTCAAGGAGATCAGCTGCCAGCCGCGGCTATGGCTCAACGGGCCGCGGCTCGCGGTTTTCATGCTTGACGAGGGCGAAACTGGTCTTCCGCCGGAAGCGTCGCCGCTCAAGCATCTGCTTAATATGGATCCGCCGCAGCATGGCGAGTACCGGTCGATCCTGAGCCAGTATTTCACTCCGCGATCGATTCGTGCCCTCGAGCCTGAGATCGCGAATATCACCACGAAACTTCTCGATGACTTAATGGACCGGAACCAATGCGACTTCGTCACTGAGATTTCGTCGAAGATCCCTGTGGCCGTGATTGCGGAGATGCTCGGCGTGCCGCGCCCAGATTGGCCGAAGTTGTTCCGATGGACCAATGAAATCATCGGTGGCGGAGATCCTGAATTTCAGTCCGGCAAAGACTCTATGGAGACCTTCGCCCAGGCGCGGATGGAAGTGTTCCAGTACTTTACCGACCTGGTCGCCGAGCGTCGCAAGCATCCCACCGGCGACGTCACCAGCATCATCGCCAATGCGGAAATAGATGGCGCGCCACTGCCCGCGCTGGAGCTTCTTTCCTATTTGCTCGTGCTGGTGGTGGCGGGCAACGAGACTACCCGCAATGCCACAAGTGGCGGCCTGCTCGCGCTTCTCGAAAACCCCGAACAATTCCGGCGGCTCAAGTCGGATCCCACACTTATCAAAACCGCAGTCGAGGAAATCGTGCGCTGGACCTCCCCTGTTATCCAGTTTGCACGCACCGCCGCGAGCGACACGGTCGTGCGCGGACAGAAGATTCGCGCCGGCGAGTCGGTCTGCCTGTTCTACCCGTCCGCCAGCCGTGACGAGGACGTGTTCGAGAAACCGTTCAAGTTCGACATCGGCCGTAATCCGAACCCTCATCTCTCGTTCGGAATCGGAGAGCATTTCTGCCTTGGGTCGAATCTGGCGCGGCTGGAACTGGCAGTGATCTTCAGAGAGCTGGCGAAACGACTCGACTACGCAGAATTGGCGGGACCGGTCGAACGTCTGCGCTCGAGCTTCGTCGGCGGTATCAAGCACATGCAGATCCGTTACAAGCTCAAGCCGGCCGGCTAGGCGGTACCAATTGCGGTACCGCGAAAACACCCAGCCTCTGAGGCTGTGGTTCAAATGAACGATAGAGAGATGAAGTCATGAACAAGCACGTCAAAGACCCCCAGTCCGTTCGGCGTGCACGGATGCTGGGGAACGGCGCAGTCGGCAACACCGAGCATTTCGACGTCGTTATCGTCGGAGCAGGAATCTCTGGGATTGGAGGTGCCTATCACCTCACCAAGCAGTGCTCAGGTACGAGCTTCGTGATCCTCGAAACTCAAGAAAGCTTCGGCGGCACGTGGCTAACCCATCGTTATCCAGGCATTCGGTCGGATAGCGACCTATATACCTTCGGCTATCGTTTCAAGCCGTGGATCGGGGCGCCGATCGCGACCGCCGCCGAGATCCTCGCCTACGTGGGCGAAGTCATCGAGGAGAACGACCTTGGCCGGCACATCCGCTATCGCCACAAGATCAATTCGGCGCATTGGTCGAGTAGCGACAATCTATGGACGATCGAGGCCGTTCAGACAGACACCGGGAAGGCGGTTCGCTTGACCGCGAATTTCCTCTGGATGTGCCAGGGGTACTATCGGCACTCGCAGGGTTACACGCCCGAATGGCCGGGAATGGACGAGTTCAAGGGCCGAATTGTTCACCCGCAGACATGGCCAGAAGACCTTGACTACAAGGATAAGAACGTCATCGTCATCGGCTCGGGCGCCACCGCGGCGACGATCGTACCGGCGATGGCCGCCGACACCCGTCACATCACGATCCTGCAGCGTTCCCCGACCTATTTCATTCCAGCGCTCAACGAGAACGAGCTAGCTAACACATTGCGCGAGCTGCAGATCGACGAATCGTGGATCCATGAAATCGTGCGCCGCAAGATCCTGCATGATCAAGCCGTCTTTACCCGCCGTTCATTCACCGAACCTGAGGTCGTGAAGGAGGAGCTGCTGGCGGGTGTTCGCGCCTATCTCGGCCCCGATTTCGACATCGACAAGCACTTCACTCCTAACTACCGGCCATGGCGTCAACGGATAGCTTTCGTGCCGGATGGCGACCTGTTCAAGGGGATTGCCACCGGCAGGGCATCCGTCGTCACGGACGAGATCGACCGCTTCACTGAGTCGGGAATTCTCTTGAAATCGGGCAAGCTGCTCGAGGCCGACATCATCGTCACGGCGACCGGCTTCAACCTCAATGTACTTGGGGACATCGACTTCGTGATCGATGGCAAGCCGCTCATCTTCTCGGACACGGTCACCTATCGCGGCATGATGTTCACAGGCGTGCCCAATCTCGTCTGGGTGTTCGGATATTTCCGGGCGAGCTGGACGCTGAGGGTCGATCTGATCGCCGACTTCGTGTGCCGCCTGCTCAATCACATGAAGCTGATCGGCGCGAAGAAAGTCACTCCAGCACTGAGGCCGGAGGACAAGGACATGCCGTTGTTGCCTTGGATCGACCCCGAGAACTTCAATCCGGGCTATCTAATGCGCGCCATGCACCTACTGCCGAAACGCGGCGATAAGCCGGAGTGGCAACACACCCAAGACTATTGGCGCGAAAAAGACACTTTACCGGCCATCGACCTCGACGACCCCGCCTTCGTCTATGAAGGATTTGAACCGCGTAAGGACGCACGTGTCTGGCGATCGTCGAGACCAATATGATCCGCCAAAAGGGCTGGTCTCAAGCGATTCGGTACTGGCAGCAGACAATCGAGCGAAGGTGAGATAGACCTCGCGTCGCGGTCATGGAAGGGAACGATATCCGAGGGATAAACTGAAATAGACGGCGGCACAGCGCTAACCTCAAAAAAAGTCCTCGATAGCAAAAATGGCCGCTGCGGCAGATTCTTGCTGCCGCGGCCCCTTTTGTCGTAATCGGTCAATTTTTGAAGAGGGACAGCATCACCGCGGGCTTGATCTATAACAAAAGGGGCCCAGCCGACTGGCTAGGCCCCCGCGATACCGTGGGAACGCCTACTTCCACTCGAAGAGCTTGGTCTTCGTGTTGCCCTCAGCATCAGCCTCGTACTCGAAAACAACGGCTATTCGGTTCAAGCCGGTGAACTTCGGTGAGTCGCTGTAGAAGTACTGGGCTCCACGATAACTTACTCCTCCTCCGTCGAGGATCTTGCCGACTCCTTGGGCCTTGAACGTGGCCCGCTCGCCGCCTTTGCCCGCGACCAGCCCCTGTGCTTCGCCGTAGACGCTTCCGTCTGGCCGAACGGCTGCCGTGTAGGTGACTGTGCTCTGGTGCTCGACTCCCAGGAGCTTTCCGCTGCTCTGGAAGCTGACCTCCACCTTGGTACCCCCGTCGATCGAGAGCACCCTGCGGGCCGTGACTTTTCCTTTCTCTTCACCAATCTGTTCGCCTAACATCGCTCTCTCCTTTTCCGTTCGCGCGGACGTGCGGGCCGCGGGAGTTTTCAGTTCCCCGCAAAGACTCGCGCGTTGCCGCACAGGGTTATGGGGCGTTCTTCACGTCCGAGGAGGCGCGCACGCTACTGACTGAATGGTGGCCTTCGTGCCCCGCGTGAGTGCCGTAGAAGTTTCAGACTGGGATTTGCTTTGAATCCACACTTAGACTCCCACCGATACCAGGCGGTTTGCAAACCCAAAGTGCAAGCCAGCTGTGAGTCCAAGCCCAATCTTCGCCACGCTGCCGAAGCGGCCGAATCCGCACTTACAGCCGTATGGGGCAGTGTCCGGGCGCGCCTTGGTGTCAGGCGCGCAATGCGTGAACGGCGATCTCACGCTCGATGCCTTTGACGCGGACAATCTGAGCATCGCACTGCATCGCCGCCAACAAGTCCGCGGCGGGGTAAGCGGTACATCTCGTCGCTGATTCCGGAGATTCTCAACTAAGAGCCGCTCGGCGGTCCGGAAGGTCACCGGTGTGTGAGCAATGTTGTACCAAAGTACAATATCGCTCGCGGTAAAGATGAACTAGTGTGCGAGGGTTACTCTCTAACCAGGAAAGCGCGTAGTTAGATCCAAAAATAGTAGAGGACCTCATGAACGTTCGCTTCATACTCGTTACGATCGGTATCATTCTCGCGCTTCACTGCCCCAAAGTCGTCGCGCAAGAGCCGCGCCCGGGAGATGCCGGATTTTCATTCGCCGTGTACGGCGACTCGCGGTCGATGTTCTACCTGCCGTACAAATCGGGCCAAGAGGCTGAGGCACGCGAACTGATGGTTCAGATGTTCGAACTCGTGTTCCCAAGGAATATCGCCGAGGCAGTGGTCAAACGAGATGTCAAATTCACCTACGATCCTGCCACCCATGAGTTGGTGCAGGTCGTGATGCCGTTTGACACCAAGTATGAGATTACCACACTCACTCTGGATAAAGGCTGGGTCACCAAGGCCTCGGTCGAGGACGTGAAACTCCTTCCCGGCGTCCACCGCACGATGTTCGAACTTTCGGGCGGTGAGTGGGTCGCCCATCAGGTACTCAACGACGTCAAAAGCGGACGCGCGCAGCTAGTCCTGCACACCGGCGACTTGGTCTGGTGGGGTTCACAGGGTTCTACTCCTTTCGATAGCCCGTATTGGAAGTTGGTAAACGATGACGTCGTGAAGCAATTGCCGCCCCCAGACGACCGAATGCGCGCCGCGGGTCTCGGAGGTCGCTTCTTCACCGCTGTCGGCAATCACGAAGTGTGGGAGGACGCCAACGCCGAGGGTTTCTTGAGTACCTTCCCCTATCTGAAGCAGCTCGGAGTTTCAGACAAAAATCTCATCTACAAGTTTGACTACGACGGTGCTCGCTTCATCTTTCTATGGACTGGCAAATACGACGAGAACAAGCCCACGGCGTGGGGCGCGACACGACCCACCTATGAAGAACAGATGAAGCAGCTAGCGCAATGGCTGGATGAAGCCAAAGCTGCTGGCATCCGGAAGATTTTCGTCAGCTTCCATAACCCGGTCTTTTGCCGTTCCGGCATGGGTCCCATCCCGGAAGCGCAAAGTCCGCATAAGCTGCTCGCGTCGTACGCCAAGGATTTGGACATCGTTGTCTTCAACGGTCACGTACACACGACCGAGCTCTACCAAGTGGACGGAGTGAAATACCTGCTGCTTGGCGGCGGCGGCGGGGAGCAGGACCCGATTCTCCCGGGGCGTACAGACCTCAAGATGCCGCCTGACTATCCACCGAATCTCTACGAGAAAGCCACGCCGCCGAGCGAGGAGTATAGCTACCTTCTGGTCGACGTCGCGCCCGGCCACAACACGAAGTTCACTCTGAATCGTTTCCGCCCCTGGTCGTCCAAGCCATTCGAAAGCATGGAGCTGTTTGGAGGCGCAAAATGAGAGCTGCCGTTACTGAGAGGTCAAGCTGAGCTGCCACTTGCCTGGGACGCTCAGCACAAGCTGCTCGGCTTTCCCTGGCAGTTGGCCATGCTGGGAAGGTAGCTCGCCGAAAAAGCACCTGTCGCGCTAATGCATCATGCCACCGCTCATTGGCATGCCCGCCATTCCGGGCATGTCGATTCCCATGCCCAAGCGCTCTTGCTGTCGTGCGCTGGTTGCCGACTCACTTTCCACCGGACCGGTCGCGCTCAGACTTTGCACGTATGCCGCTACCGCCCAGCTCTGATCCGGCGACAGCGAGTTTGCGTACGACGGCATCGGCGTGCCATCCAGCCCGGTCCGGATAGTCAGAAAAATATCGGCAAGGCTCGAACCGCGCCTGAAGATCGCGCTCGAAAAACTCAGCGGCGCGATCGGTCTTCCCGCCGCATCCCGCAACGACGACACCGACGGACCATCGCCGTTGCCGTTTTTGCCGTGGCATTCAACGCATCCAGCCTCGCTGAACAGCTTCTTGCCTTGCGCGATAAGCTCGGACGTCTCGGCCGGTCGAGACGGCACCGCAACCAATGAACTCCGCTTCTCGGCGCCGAATCGCGGAGAAAATCCTTCGACAAAAGCGACTAGAGCCCAACGATCTTTTTCCGAGAGGCTGATCCACGGCACCATCGCCGTTCCGTGCAGGCCGTTGGAAATCACTTTCCAGATGTCTTCGTCCGTCGGCAGGGTTCCTGTCGGTGTTGAGCGGAACTCGAAAACGCCTCTCACGAAATTACGGGGCCGGGGAGATAGCTCGGTTGCGCGACGGCCTTCGCCGTCTCCATTTGCGCCGTGACAGATCTCGCAATGTTGCCCGTAGAGAAGTTTGCCCCGCGCTCGCAGCTCCGCGTTGAACTCAGGCTCGGGCGCGGTCGGGGCAGCGTTGATTTCCGTTCCCTGCATCCAGGACATCAAAGTTCGCATGGAAGCCATCTGGCCTCCACCCATCATCTGGCCCGAGTCATCGCCCATCATCTGCGCACGCACGTCAGGCGCGCCTGCAGCGCACGTCGCTGCCAGGGCCAACGCGCAGGCCGCCGCGATTAGACTGAGTTTGGGTTTCCGATTCGGACTCATATCGACGCGGGATCGGCATCAAACCTGACTCACGCACGATGACGCCGTCAAGACGACTGACCTTGGCTTCCGGCCTGACCCGCGTGAATAAGGTTTTCGCCGCCGATGTCACATTTCGAAGCGCTACCCCGTCTCACCATTGGAGGCTAGAGGAGTGAAAATCTATGAAACGAACCTTCGCTATTGCTCTCGCCGCCCTGGTTGTAACCGCTCTGTTCGGGGGGCTTGTGTATGGTGTGCTGGTCGCCGCACACGTTTCCGAGCCAGCCTCCATCACAGTTTACGGCGTTACCGCGCGGAGACTCTGGGCCACCACGGTCGCCATGGTAGCACTGGTCGGCGTGGCCATCGGTGGGCTGGCTCTGGCTCGTCCCGGCAGTCGCTTCGGTACGGACTCCGGGCGACTCGGAGCCATTGTGGTCTTGGTGGCGGGGCTAATCGCCGTGAGTAATGGCTGGCTGAATTTGGCCATCGCCAAAGGTGGTCCTGGCACCGGCAATGGAGTAGTCGGTGGCGCAGCGGCGTTCGTGTTAGGGATAATTGCCCTGGCCCTCGGCGGGCTGGCTCTGGCCCGCTGCCGCCGCACTGCCTCAGAGCCCGAGCGAATGACGTGAGTTCCACGAGCGTGTCGAGTCCCGCCGAGAGCTTCCAGCCGTATCGCCGGCGCTTGCTCGGTCTTGCGTATCGCATGCTCGGATCGATGGCTGACGCCGAGGACGCAGTACAGGAAACGTACTTGCGCTGGCATGCCTCCGACCGCCACAGAGTGTTGGACCCGAGGGCATTTCTCATGACTACGACGACACGGATTTGTCTCGACATGCTGACGTCGGCTCGCGCCCGGCGCGAGGAGTACGTCGGCCCGTGGCTGCCGGAGCCGGTTCTGGACACGGCAGCACTCGCGCCCGACAGCCGCACGGAATTGGCTGAAGATCTATCGATAGCGCTGCTCTTGATCCTCGACCAAATGTCACCGCTCGAGCGTGCAGCTTTCCTACTACATGACGTGTTCGATTTCTCTTTCAGCGAAGTGGCCACGACATTGGATCGGAGCGAGACCGCATGCCGGAAGCTGGCCACCCGCGCACGCGCTCACGTGCGCGGGTTACGACCACGCGGCGCCGCTACGCCGACGCCGCGTCCGGGCGAGATCTATGCGAAGCATGCACAACTCATGTCCGCATTCGCGGCGGCAACCCAGTCAGGCGATCTTAATGCGCTGACGCAGTTGCTTGCGAGTGACGTGCGCATCGTGACAGACGGCGGCGGCAGAGTGCGGGCGGCTCTGGACGTGATCGAAGGCGCCGATCGCGCGGCGCGGTTCCTGATTGAAGTCTCGCGCAAACGTCCAGGTGCGTGGTGGCGCCAAGAGTTCAGGACGCGCTTTGCAAACGTCAACGGCCTGCCCGGTATCATCGTGGACGCACCCGAGGGTCCTGTGCAAACTGCGGCGTTCGAGATTGAAGATAACGTCATCCGAGCGCTGTACATTGTGCGCAATCCGGATAAGTTACGCCACTTGGTGCGGGCGCGACACGAGAGCGGTCCCGAATGAACGAGCATCTGTTGATTCGAATTGCGGCAACGCGCCGTGCGAGCGACATCGGATCGGAATCACGAGAGCGAATCAACGGCGACTGGAGTGTCTACCTATGAATTCAATACAAGAGAGCGAGAAGCAACACTCGGAGTCATCTCATACGACACAGGCTTTCGTTGTGGGGTTTTGGGGTGTTCGATATCAGGTCAAAGATGTTCAGCGGGCAATTACTTTTTATACGCAGACGCTTGGTTTCAATCTGGACATGCAGAACTTGCCGGCTTTCGGCCAGGTTTCAATAGGTGGCCTCAAGTTAATCTTGAGCGGTCCTGGGGCATCTGGGTCGCGACCAATGTGCGATGGCCGTCAACAAGAGCCCGGCGGATGGAACCGTGTGCTCCTTCAGGTCCTGGATTTGCCTGCGCGCATTGCGGAGCTGAAAAAGGCGAGTCTGCGTTTTAGAAATGAAATCGAGGTCGGCCCCGGTGGCAAACAGATTCAAATTGAAGATCCCGACGGCAATCCGATTGAGCTGTTCGAGCCTGCTCGCCATTGAGGAGTCGCGACCAACCTGAGGCGAGCAACCCTTGTCTGGGCTTGTCCTTGCTCGGGAAGCCCTCGTCATTGATGTTGAAAGCGGTCTTTCAGCTTTCTGTTCGATTTCGAAAGTCCCCTCCGAAAGGTCGAAACAGAGAGAATCGGGCGAAATCTCGGCGGATCGTCGCTGGCTGGCCTTTCTCTGAGGGACTTTCGGCCTAGAAAACGCCGTCTGCGCGGGCTTTTCGCCAGCGGAAGCCCCGATTTCTCTGCCTCGGGGACTCGTTGGCGGAGGGGGTGGGATTCGAACCCACGAGGGACTTTCATCCCTGCCGGTTTTCAAGACCGGTGCCTTTAACCGCTCGGCCACCCCTCCAAGCCTGATAAATCATTAGCTTCGGTGCCTGGAGTTCTTCCCCGGAACCACGATTGTCCACCTTACCCAAAATCGCGCGCCGTCTGAAGGATCTCGAGACGCGACCGAGCGGCAGTTGGCAGGCTCTTGCGTCGCTGTTATCTTTTACTACAATCTGTTTAGTTGTGATGAGTTTAGACATCGCGTCCTCGGGGGAGGAACAACATGCTGCGATTCAGATTTACCCGTCCTGCCGGATCGTTTCTGATGGTCTTGACAGCTGTCGCGACGGCTTTAGTCTACGCCATCGTCGCCGCAGACTCAGGCGCAGAGCTGAAACTCAAACCTGACAAGCACGACTTCGGCCCGGTGGTCGCCACAGCCTCCAGTGCGCCGCTGACCGTAACCGTTACCAACAAATCCAGGACAGACTCGATCACTTTTACCAGTATCGTCGCCGCGGAAACCTTCTCGATACAAAGCGACAAATGCTCGGGCTCGCCGCTGGCTCCCGGTGGTTCGTGCAAGGTTGAGGTCGTGTTCCATCCGCTCGTCACCGGCAAGGTGAACGATCACAATGCCCTGACGTTCACCGACTCGGCGCAAAATAGTCCCCAGCACATCGAGCTCGACGGTCAGGGAACAGTCGGCAGCTTCCTGTAGATATCGAGACCTGGCGTCGCAGTGAAGGCGCCGGAACTCTCAACTCGCGATTCATGCCGATCGCGCAAGTACTCACGTCTATCTGCGACCGCGTCGTTATCGCGCCATGTTGTGCCGCGGCCGGCAGCCACTTGCAAATCAGCTGATGTTGATGGGAGTGTGAGTCGGAATTCAACGTGGGAAACCGAGTCAAAGCGGTCAATCAACTCTGGCTCCTCTCGATCACCATCACGCTTCTGATTGGCGCCGTTCCGGCCCGCGCCGCCTGGACCAAGAGCGAGTACACGTCCGGTAGCCAACCGGTCGAAGTGTACGCCTGTGCACCCGACTCGAAGCAATCGCATCCAGCGGTGATACTGATCCATGGTGCGGAAGTTCATGGTGCCGGCTATCACAACCTGGAGCAGGTCTGCGGGGATCTCGCGGCGCAGGGCTACTACGCTGAGATGATCGAATACTACGCCGCGGGCGAAGAAGTCGTACCGGGGGAGCAGGCGAAAGTCCGCCAATCGTTCGCCGGGTGGGTCCGGAAACTTCACGACGGCCTCGACGCGCTGGGCAAGAACCCCGCGGTCGATCCCAAGCGAATCGGTGTGATGGGCTATTCCCTTGGCGCGATGCTGGCGCTCTCTCTCGGCGCCCATTATTCAGACCAGGTCGCGGCGGTCGTCGACTACTATGGGCCGGTGCCCCCATCGATTAAAGAAAAGGCTGCCACGATGCCGCCGACCTTGATTATTCACGGCGGAAAAGATCGTTTAGTGCTTGCTCAGCAATCTCAGGAGCTCGATCAGATCCTCACTGCAGCGGCGCGGCCGCATCAACTTAAGCTCTATCCCGAGGCAGAGCACGCCTTCAACTTCGAGGACTCGAGCGCTTACGACGCGAATGATACTCAAGCCGCATGGGCGGTTACGCTCGACTTTCTTGCGCAATATCTGAAGGGAAAATAATGGCGGATGATCCCCGAAAGGGAAGCAGCGGCATCTCCGGCGGCCTGCTCGGTGCTGCTGCCGCGCTAGCTACCGTTATCGCCGCTATCGTAGGAACGCTCAATCAGCTCGGCTACATCGGAAATCACGAGGCAACCAGGGCCACGGAAATCAGCGCGCCGGCTCCATCTTCTGAAGAACCTGGGTTCGCACCCGGATCGGCAGTCTCGAATGAGGCTCGCTCCGGAGCCGGATCACCGGCGTCTTCGTCCCAACTCGCTTCGATAAAACCCGGGAAGCATCCAACCCTCACCGGGGCGTGGCGCGACATGGTAGGCGGCTGTCATCTCATTACTCAAACTGGATCGAAGCTCGAAGTAACCAACTACTTTCCGGAGTCTGACGCAGTGATGAGCCACGGCGATGGTACCGTTAACGGAACCCAGATTCAGTTGCACCTTCGGACGATGCATGGAGACTTTCAAGTATCGCCCGACGGCACCATCTTGAGCGGGACAATGTTTCGCTTGTCTGGTCCGGGTCATTCGATCTGGAAGTACGTCGGAGCCTCTTGCCAGAAATCAGACTGAACGCAGTTCCCTGAACAAAGCTGCCAGCAATGAGCAAGCCGGTAAAACGCCAGGCGCTTGCGGAAATGTTCGACACCTGGGTCCGCGGTAATCCCCGCGTTGCGCTTTCCGCGGAGCGGTAACTCCGTCATCGCCAGTTTGCGCGATCAAGCAGTTATGCTGAGAGAAGTTCGAGATTATTCGGAGCCGCGCTTTGGACCGCTCTGAGAGAGATCGTCGAATCGAAAGTGGCCAGTCGGCCTTCATTCGATACCGAAAGGGCCAGCAGGTAGACGTCAGTGAGCTGGCGATGGCCCTGAACATGATTCCATCGGAACCCGCCGGTGTCGCGAATGCTCACCGAATCGGCCCAGAAGACATGCAGGCGATCCGAACAGAAGACTCGCAAACGCGCTGCGGCATCCTCGATCGTCGTGCGCCGGCCAGGATAGGACGGATTGGATAATACCCGAACCAGCGCGTTTTCTGTCAGCGGACAAGTCGCCCATCGGCGGCTGCGGTTGCGACCGAACCACACGTGGGCTGCCTCGTGATGCAAATGGGCGGGATCAAACAACGCCACCAGGACGTTGACGTCAAGCAGGGCGATCACACGCTATCCGGCTCTTAAAGTTCGTCGCGGAGCCGGTTGACAATTTCCGGCGTGACCAGCCGCACCCCTCGTTGCTTTGGCAGAAGCGGCACCCCGTTGCGTTTACGAGCAGTGCGATCCCGGGGCGCCAGCGCGCAACGCGCGAGCTCAGATAAAATGCGCCCCGCCGTAGTTTGCCGCCTGGCCGCTAGCTCTTTAGCGCACTCGAGAACGTCCTCATCTATATCCAGCGTGGTACGCATAACGATTGATCATCACGCATCAGTCATCAGATGTCAACGAGGATTTCACCCGCTGCAGATGTCTGTAAATCTGCCGCGCGGTGGACGGGACGATTCGTCGCGGGTAGAAGTAGCTGTCATGCCGCTCGAGTCTTCGATCGTCGGGAGCGCCGGTGCGCCAATGGTCAGCGAGATCGATTCGCGCTGGACGATGGCGTACGCGGCCGCGCTCGGCGACTCGATTCCCTGCTACATGGACACCGTTCGGCGGAGTGATTGCGCATCCGATGTTCCCGGTCTGCTTCGAATGGCCGGTGCAGGTCGCGATGCGCGCGCAGTTCGAAAAATCCACCTCGCTTACGCGCGACGAGGCGATGCGCGGGGTGCATGCGACGCATGACACCGTGCTGCATCGAGCGATTCGGCCACCCGAGCGCCTGACCACGCAGCTCACGGTGGCGGGCGTCGAGCGGCGGAAGCCGGGCGCATACATGGTCACGCGGCTCGACACCGTCGATGCGGCAGGCAAGCCGGTGTGCACGAGCTGGTACGGCGCGATCTATCGCGGCGTCGAAGTCAAAGGACCGGATTTTCCGGCGAAGCTTGCGCCCTCGCCGGAGCCGCCGATCGTCGAGGAGGGCGAGCCGCTCCTGGAATGCCAGGTGGATGTGCCGGCGGGTATGGCGCACATATACACGGAGTGCGCGCGAATCTTTAATCCGATACACACCGACGCGTCGGTCGCGCGCGCAGCCGGGTTGCCCGAAATCATCCTGCACGGAACCGCAACGCTGGCACTTGCAGTCTCGCGCATAGTCGAGAGCCAGGCGGGCAAGGATCCTGCGCGAATAGAAAGAGTGGCGGCACGTTTCGGCGCGATGGTGACAATGCCCTCGATGCTGACAATACGAGTACTTGCGCGCGAAGGCACCGCCATCTTCTTCGAGACGCTCAGCGGCGAAGGCCGCCTCGCGATCCGCGACGGCATCGTCGTGCTGCGCGCGTAGCGCTTCCTTCAAAGGAACCTAACCCCTAACGCCTTCCCTCGAGGGAAGGGGAACAATCGCGTTGGATCAAAATTCGTCGGTGGGTTTTACTGCGCGGAACTGGATCAACAGCAAGATGTCGTAGATTGTTTTCAGCGTGCCCGCGCAAATCAGCGGCCATCCGAACGACGAATGATTCAGCATCGCGCCCGCCGGCAGCGGCGCGAATGCTGACGCCAGGCTGCGCGGCACATTCGTGACGGTCGCCGCGGCCGCGCGCTCCTCGGGCGGCACCACCGCCATCACGTATGACTGCCGAGCGGGAACGTCCATCTGCGAGGTCGACGATCGGAGCAGAAGAAATCCCATCGCGAGCGCCGGCGTCGGCATCAGCGCGGCAAGTATCAGCATCAAATTCGACGGCAGATGGCTGAATACCATCGTGTTGATCCGGCCGAAGCGCGACGCGAGTGCCGCCGAAACAAACTGTGAAAACGATCCGAGCAATCCCGCCGCGAAGAAAAATGCACCCGCCGTCTGCACCGAGAGATTGAAACGGCGGAACAGCCACAGCGCCAGCAGCGATTGAATTACGAATCCGCCGCCGAACGCGTCGATACTGAACAGCGCCGATAGCCGGTAGACGATTGCGCGCGATTTCTCCAGCGGCGCGCGCTTGACCGGGTAGCGCTCGACTTCGACGTCCGGTGAAAGACGCCGATAGAACGTGAAGGCGATGACCGCGAGGATCGAGTAGGCAACGAAGCCCGACCGCAGCGCCGGCGCGAGTCCCCATCCGTGCCGCGCCGCGAGTATCGCCGGAACGCCGCTCGCGAGCGCGCCGAACGCCCCGGCGAATGCGCCCGCAACATTGTACAGTGCGAACATAGCAGTCAGATCTCGCGGCTCCGCGGCCTCGGCCAGCGCCGCCTGCTCGACCGGCAGGAAGAGGCTGACATCGCCGGCGGAAGGATTCAGCGTGCCGACCACTGCGACGATGAACAATGGCCAGAAGCTAGTCGTGATGGCGAATCCGATTCCCGTCAACAGCATCAACCCGCACGCCGCGAGCAGGACTCGACGCCGGCCCAATCTATCCGTCGCCAGCCCAACCCATAGCGTGAGCGCCGCCGAGCCGAGCAGCGTGCCGAACACGATCGCGCCGACCCGCAGCGGATTGAATCCGATTGCCGTCAGGTAGCCCGGCAACAATACGCTGACTCCGCCGTCGGCAAGTCCGCGCAACGCGCGCGTCGTCAGCAGCACCCGCGCGTCGCGAGTGGCGCTTTGCGGGAACCATCGATTGACGGGACTCAGCATAATGTCGGAGAAAGCTATCCCCACGAAGGAGCGGGATCAAAGGCGGGCACGGCGGCCCGCCCCACTAAAGCAACGCCGGCGCCCTCGCCCATCAACCGGCGAGCTGGGGAGTGTGTCCGGGAAAGGGAAGGTCAGTCGCCGCGGGAGACCCGCAACATCCCCTTGGCGGCCAGTTCGTTCACGAGCTTGTCGAAGTCGGCCCTGAGATTCGCGGGGTCCACGTCGTACTTGGCGAGCATCCGATCGATCACGGAGTCGGCTGAACCATGCTCCACGATCAGTTGCCACATTTCGCTGCCGGTGCCGGTCAAACCAAAATATTGTTGGTTGGCGAGATCGAGCATCACAACCTCCCCGCCCAATTCGCGCCAGATCACATCTTTAGAAATCTCGATCTTCATTGGATGCCACCGGTTGCCAAACGCGATTGCCCTTGTTGGCGCCCCACGTCTAAGCTGGATGATCACGGTCCACGATGCAATCGCGAGTGCGCAAATTCATTGACCTGCCGGCCGCTGATCGCCGACTGCTCGGATCGGCGGTAGCGTCGCTGGTCAAAGCACGGCTGGCAGTGATGTTCGTTCCCGTGCGCAAAATCCTGCAGCCAGTGACGCCGCTGGCCGGCGCGCAGGACACCGACACCGCGAAAATAAGTTGGGCGGTTGAGACTGCCGGCCGTATCGTACCGGCCGGAGACAATTGCCTCGTTCGCGCGATCGCCGGGCGCGAGATGCTCGCGCGGCGCGGCATCAGCAGCCAAATCCGGCTCGGTGTCGCAAAAAATTCTTCCGACCTTCTGCGCGCCCATGCATGGCTCGAATGCGGCGACCGTATAATCACCGGCGAAAGTGAGCGTCGGAACTACGCTGCGCTGCCAGTCGGGGAACATTGAGAAGAATCAGTATCAGTTTCTGATACGCGCAAGATCGGCGATAACCGTTTCGCGCACGGCAGGTAGTGCGTCGAAATTGTTCGGCACGGCAAGCCTTCTCACCGGAACCCGATCGACAAGGGTATGGAGGGCCCGAAACTCCCGACTGAGCATTGCGCTATCGGTAATGTCCAACCGGTAGGTGGAACGCAGCAACTGGACAAAGATTTCGCTCGCAGGGAGTTCATCGATCGTCGGCGTCTGACCGCGCTCGGCGGCGGTGCCCGAAATATCGCGAGTCAAAATATAAATCGCGATGAGCGGCGCCGGTTGCAGCGAAGCCTCGGCGGTTTCCGCAAATCGTTCAACTCCGCGCTTGCTCGAATAGTGTCCGATCGTCGGATGATCGGCGGCGCGATCGCCGAGGATCGATCGGGCCGAGTCTTCCCATAGTCGGACGCCGGGATAACCCGGCTGGGCCACGATTCCGTCGCCGCCTTCAACTACCACCAGGCAGTCGTCGCAGTAGGTCGGGTAGCCGGCGAGCGCGAAGCTCGCGGCCAGGGTGGATTTGCCGGTGCCCGCCGATCCCACGAAGCCGCAGACTCCATGCGGAGTCACGACGGCGGTCGCATGCAGCGCCAGCAGACCGACCAGGTTCGCCACGCAGGGCAGAACCTGGTCCACCGCGAGATGACAAATTGTGTCGAAGGAGCGGTGTGCATACGGCCAGCAACACGTGACCTGCGATCCATTCTTCGAGACCAGGAAGTCGGCCAGGTCGGGAAAGCTCAGCAGGTAGCCGCCGGCTACCTTCGCCTGGCGCAGGAACGGCTTTCCTGCGGGCGTCGCGTACTCGAGAAACCAGTCAGTAGCTTGGATCCGCGTATACTTCGACGGTTTGAGGCGCAATCGCACTCGAGGACGCCCTTGCAGGTCCTCGGTCGATTCGATCGGTTTCAAATTGCGGAGAGTTACGTCAGAACTGATCGCGAGACCATAAACTGCATATCCAAACACTAGCAGCGTTCAGCTCGCGACGATGACAGGAATGAGAGCTGGTTCCAGCGATAAACTGGAACCAGCTCTCTGACGAATTACACGTTGTGATGAGCGCCGGGGACGCCGTCGGTCCCGCCGTTTGACTTTGCTTCAGTAAGCTTCGTGACGGAGCCATACTCGACCAGCCTGGGGGTCGTGTAAGGTAGTTTTACGATGACTTCGCGTTCTTTTGCTTCGCTCATTTGGTACACCCCATCCTCATTTCGATGTTGTTTCAACACGGATATTCAATCGACGTACAGCGTAGATAACTAGAGGACCAGTATCAAGCGCAGGCCTGCGCTCCCTCGCACTGCGATTTCCTATCTTCAAACATTTCCCGATACCACAGCTCGATCGCCCCGGTGGTAAAAAACTGGGACAGGTACCTGCTATTCCCAGCTCGAAAGGCTTCCCATTCCGATCGCACTTTGCGGGCGTTGATCCATCCTGCCGTCGCGATTCGGGGAGCGGTCAGGATGCGGCCGAACTCTTCATCGCGAATTGCGGCCGAAAATGACCAGTCAAATGTCGCTTTGTCGAGGCGCTGATGGACCGCGGCTGGCAACAGTTCCGCCATCGCCTGCCGCATCACATAACGCTGCCAGACGCCGTTTCGACGTTGCTCGTCGGGAATTGAGTTTGCGAATTCAACCATGCGCCGATCGTCCAATGGATGACGCACCTCAATTCCGTATCGAGCCCCGAGCTGTTCGGTTTTGCCCAGCCCGAATGCCGATCCCAACGGCAGCGTGCGATCGCCCGGCTTTCCCGCGCTGCGGCGGCGCCAATACTCGCCGTGCAAGCGATCAACCAGGTTCGTGCGCCTGACGAAATCGGGCTCGAGCCACGATGGGTATGCGACGACGCCCGAGATGCTCCTCACGGCCTGCTTGAGCGATTGCGGAATCGCCGGCGCGATTCCCAAACGCAACAACTTTTTCCACGCGCTCAGGGAATCAGGATTCAGCGCATGCAGGCGCCGGTCGTCGCGATAACGCCGAACGATCCTGCCTGCGCGCAGTCCGCGCACCGCATCCCGATAGAAATCGTGGCTGCCGTAGAACAACTCGTCGCCGCCAAGTCCGGTCAACATCACCCGGAATTTCTTGTCGCGCATGTCACGATACAGCGAGGTCATTGCGGTATCGTTCGGAAAGTCCGGCAGATCATTGAACCTGCGTATCTGCTCGATGGCGCGGGGGATACGAAACGGTCTCGGCCCCATCAGCGTCGAGCGGAGGTGCCATTTCTGGACGACTTCGTCGATATAGCGCCGCTCATTGTCCTTGGGTTCAGGCGAGATCAGCGAAAAGGTCTCGAAGGGCGCCGAATCGGCTGCGCCCTCGTGCTTCAAGTGGGCCGCCATCGAAACCACAGAGGACGAGTCCAGGCCGCCGCTCAACTGGGCAGCCACTCCGGTTCCGGGATGTCGCATCCGGCAGCGTACCGCATCCTTGAACAGATCGAAAAAATGCGATGCATACTGCTGGTCGCCGGAGTAGCGGATCTCGCGGACCTCGCCCAGGCTCCAGTATTGGCGCTTGCGCACCTTACCGGGTTCGACCGCGAGAGTATTTCCAGGCGGTACGTTAAGAATACCTTGATAAAGCGTTTCTTCAGGGTCGAGAACCCTCCCGCATATGATCTCGGCCGCCATCCCTTCATTCGGCTCTACCGAAAACTCCGGCTCGAGCAGTATCGCCTGCAGTTCCGAAGCGCACACCAGGCGCTTCGCATCCAGATGGTAGTACAGCGGCTTGATCCCCAAGGGATCGCGTGCACAGAAAAGCCGCTTACGCGTGCCATCCCAGATGACGTAGGCGAAGTCGCCGAGTATGCGGGCCGGAGATTCCTCGCCCCAGCACTGATACGCGCGCAGCACCAACTCGGCGTCGGTGTCGTCACGCGGCGGCATTCCAGCCGCCACCAGCGCATCTCTCAGTTCGATCCGGTTATCCACCCGGCCGTCGAAGACCAGCGCCAGCTGCGCGTCGTCGTCACACAACGGCTGATGCTCTCCCAGCGATTCCGCAGTGGTGCACAGCCGTGCGTGACCGAGAGCCACCGGACCGCGTACGATCGAGGCCTGACCATCCGGACCACGGTGAAGCATCGAGTTGAGCATTCGTCCAACTACTCGCGGATCCGCAGGCCGTCCGTCGAGGTTAAGCGTTGCAATGATTCCGCTCATCGATGCGTCACACAATGGTCCGTCGCGATCCGGTTCGTTCAGCGCTTAGTCCGTCGGCTGATTTTCCTGTACCTTTCCGGCGAAGGTAAAGACATCCGTGCCGTTGCTCGCAAAGTACATCACGTCAGAGAAGTCGGAAGCACTCGAGTATAGAAACACGGTCGGATTCAACAAAGCACGAGGACGTCCAGGTCATCGTGCCGGTATTTGTTGGAGTACCCTCGACGAGCGCACTGGTGAAGGTGCCCGTGCAGGTGAAGCCGTTGTCATTGACTGCGAGAAAGCCATTAGTCGGGCATCCCTTCGAGTCAGTTACGAACGAGCCCACCAGCGTGGTGGTGGCGACACTTCCGGGTACCGTGGAGGTACTATCGGCTCCAAGCGCCTGGAACGCGTAAGACGAACTTGCTTCCAAAGGTCCGGTTGCACTAGGGGAACAATTCGAGGCAACTACCGGAGCGTTTTTTGCCGAATGAGATTTCGCGTCGGCTCGAGAGGCTAACGAGCCTAGTAGAATCACACCGACCGTAAGCAGCATTACTTGTTTGGAAAATTTTCTCATTGTTCGACTCCTGATCTGCAGCCTCATCCGGATTGACTGTTCCCGGTGCGAGGCTTGCGTAAATTTGTCATTTGTTATTGCGCGATCGATATACTCGCGCGGCTATTGCTTCTGCGCTTCACCGACCACCGAAATGGTGTTGGTGTCGACATCTTCAATGAAGAGAACTGACCTTGAAGGCGAAATCCCTCCGAAAGTGCCCCCGATGCTCGAGACCCCGTAGAAGAGGCTGAGTGTGGTCGGAGTGCCTACCCCGCCGGGGCTCAGACTGTCGCAATTGGGACCGCTTAGGTTCGAAAGGGTCAAAGCCATGGTTCCTGACGTTAATCCGGCGGCGGCAGGCGTCCCGGTCCCGCTGAAGTGCGCGATGCAGACGTTCCTGTCGTCGTTCAGCATCAATTCGCCGTTCGTGACATTAAAGCTGGTTGTTCCGACTTCGGTGACGGTGAAAACGCCGGTCGCAGCAGTCGTCGGCACGTCGGTCAAAGCATTAACGTTGGCGCCCACCATCGAGAAACTGTAGGTTCCGTTGACAGGGAGCGGATTCGGGGCCGCCAGGGCTGGTCCGAGCACCCCAACCTCGAACCCCAGGGCTACCATTAGAAACAAGCCTCGTTTAATCACCTTCATCTTTGCGTACTCCTTGGTTTTATTCCGTCTCATTTGACCCATTACCTTATGTCTACTAGCGCGTCTGCACTTTTTGAGTCTAACAACCTATCTACGATACGTCCCAACCAACTTCGTTGTGGTTAATTTGCACCGCCCGAATCATTCCATTTTGTCTCCCGCGGGTCAAGCGGTTCTATAACCCTCATACACTGCTTTCTTTTAGGCATTAAGTCCTTAGAAGCTGTAAATGATGCTGACTGATCCAAAACACTACAATTTGTTAAATTCCTCGCGGCATTGGTAGCATGCCGATCCTGTGTAGATCCGTTGACCGGCGGACTTGGGCCCGGCTCTTCAGCCAGCTATGTTCCATAGCCCTGTGGCATCCAACGCTCTCCTGAACCAGGCCAAGTTGTCCGCTGAAGCATCGCTCGTGCTGTGCAGCGCGACCACGGTTGCGACCCCTTCGCGCACGGCGCGGGCCTCCGAACTTGCTGCGCAGGTGCGCGATTGGGATCGCGTCATCGAGGTTGCGAGACGTCACGCGGTGCTCCCGCTGGTCCATCGGTACCTGAAACTCGAATGCCCGACCGTTCCGCAAGAAGTGATGTCCAAATTGACGACCGAGTGGCAGTTCGTCGCTCTTTATAACCGCCATCTGGCGGCAGAGCTCGTGCGCCTGTTGGCCCTGCTGAAGGCCGCGGGCGTTGCAGCCGTGGCATTCAAGGGCCCGGTGCTTGCCGCGATGGCGTACGGCTCGATCGAGCTTCGCCAGTTCAGCGATCTCGATATTCTGGTGCGCCAGGCCGACCTGCCGCAGGTCGCCGAAATACTCACCGCCGAGCGATATCTGTCGCCACACACCAGGCGCGAAGGACTGGCGACCGGTTACTTTCAGGAATCCGAGGACGCGTTCTTTGCCCCCGGCGGGATGGGCGCGGTGGACGTTCACTGGAAGGTGACGCCGCGCTCGTTCCGCTTCGCCCCCGATGAGGAAGCCTTCTGGCATCGCGCGCACGCGGTTGATCTCGAGGTCGGCAGCGTGACCGCGATCGCGCCGGAAGACCTGCTGCTGTACCTCTGCGTTCACGCGGCCAAGCACGGATGGATCGCGCTCGGAAGCATTTGCGACGTGGCGGAGACTATTCGCGCGCGGCCGGCGATCGATCTGAAGGCGATGCTCGATGAGGCGACGACGCTAGGCAGCCGCAGGATGTTCCTGACCGGCATCCTGCTCGCGCATGAGATTGTCGGCGCGCCCATCGCCGAAGACATCGTCGCGATAGCTCGCCGAGACCGCGCGGTCGAATCGTTGGCAAGGCGGGTCGCCAGCCAACTGTTCAGCGGAGCCGGCCCGGGACGGTCGCAGTTCGATCCGTGGGAGGTTCCGATCCGCTCGATCGAGAGCACGCGCGCGCGGATGCGCTACGTCGTTCGACGGATGCTGGCGCCGACGATGGGCGACTACGAACTCGTCCCGCTGCCCGCATCGCTGTTCCCGCTCTACTGGGTAATCCGCCCGTTCCGGATGGCGGTGCAATACGGCCCCCGCCTCCTTCGCGGCTCTTCGAGCAGTTCGAATGCGTGAACGTCGCGCAGCGTGATTGTCGATTTTCGTCCCCACCGGACGACTAGATAGTGCGCGATACATTCAAGTGCTATGGAGAATGACTATGCGATATTTGTGTGCCGTTTACGTCGAACCTAAGACGATGGAAAAATTGTCCCCTGCGGAAGGCGCTACCCTCGACCGCGACTCGATTGCCTATGATGAGGAGTTGCGCAGGCGCGGGCATTACATCGCGTCCGACGCCCTCCAGCCTGCGAGCACGGCCCGAACTCTGCGCGTCCGCAACGGCAAATTGTCCATCATGGACGGTCCCTTCGCCGAGACCAAGGAGCAGTTGGGCGGCTTCATCCTGGTGGAAGCCGGGGACATGGACGAGGCCGTCGAGCTAGCCTCAAAGATCCCGATGGCAAAACACGGCACCATCGAGGTACGCCCTGTCATGGAGCTATCGGCGAAGCCCAAATCCTGACGCGGCGCCGCGATTCGTGGCAATCAGATCGACGACGGACTGCGGCGAATTTTGCGGGCAAGAGAGGGTTCTCCGGCGCGCCGAGGGGGCTTCGCCGGGCGAATTTTAAATTCGATCCGTCCGCCCAGAGCTGCAGCGGTGCGCGCGATCGTGGCCAGCGTCAGATTTTTCACGCCGCCAGATTCGATACGAGCGACCAGCGGTTGCTTGACGCCCATCCAGCGGGCCAACGTAGCTTGCGAGATGCCTCGCTTAAGACGCAATGCGGTGAGTTGGTCCTCGACCATCATCTGATCGACGAGCGCGGCGATCTCTCTCTCGTCGATTCCACGCCGCGCGGTCTCGCGATCCAGCCAATCCATGAAATCGCTCTTAGCCATGGCTCTCTGCTCCTTCAGTGCACCTGATTGTTCAGTGCCCGGACCCGGGCCAGGATCTCGGGCGGGATGTCGTCGCGTTTCTTGACCATCGCATCGAGCAGCACGATCCTTCGCCCCAGCCTGAAGGTATAGAAGATACGGACCTGCCGGCCGCGCATCTCGAAGAGGCCGCCACCCAATGGTTTCGAACGCGGTGGACGGAGCCGATTGCCTTGATCGGCGAGCAAGTCGATTAGAGCGCGGGCCTCTTTGAACGCGCGATCATCGGTCAAGTCGCGAATGAAATCGCGCACGCGCGTCCCATACTCCTCGACCAGCCACCCCGCCACGCCGATGACGATAACATTATAGTTATAGAGAGGTCAATGCTTTCACCGCAAGCATTTTGCTTGTCGCTTGAGTCGGTGGGCGTTCAGCGCGGATTCGGCGGCGGAACGGAAATATGGGCCTGTTGGCGAAGCCCAGCCGCTCCTTCAGCTAAACCGCAAGCCCTTCATTTCGCCTGCTTCGCGCCATTTTTTGATTAGGTCGTGGAACTCGACTGGGCCGCCGCCGTATAGCTCGCCGGCGAGGCCGAAGCCTTTTTCCGGCTTGCCCTCATTGTTGTAGTAGCCGGGCGTACACGCCTCCAGGAAATCCTGGTTGTTCATCGCCTTCTCTTTGATCGTCGCCACCCACTCGGCCTCGGCCTCCGCGGTAGGCTCGATACATCGCGCCTCCTGCGATTTTGCATGCCGGATAAGCTCGGCGATGTGCCGCGACTGCTCCTCGAGCATGTGCGGAAAGTTGGCCGTCAACGCATTCTGCGTGATTCCCATATGGAAGCAGTTCGGGAACCCAACGCTGCAGAAGCCGTGCAGTGTTTTCAGACCATTCGCCCAGTTCTCCGAAAGCGCCTTGCCATCGCGGCCGTAGACTTCGAAGCCTGCGCGACGCGTGTAGGCCGTGCCCACTTCGAATCCGGTGGCGAAGATGATGCAGTCCGCCTCGTATTCGACTCCGTCGAACACCAGGCCCTTCTCCGTGATGCGATCGACGCCGCGGCCCATTGTATCCACCAGTGTGACATTCGGCCGGTTGAACGCGGGCAGATACTCGTCATTGAAGGTCGGGCGTTTGCAGAACTGGCGGTACCATGGCTTCAGCGACTCGGCCGTGCGCTTGTCCTTGACGATCGCGTCGACGCGCGCGCGGATCTGGTTCATCTTCTTGAAATCCGCGATCTCAGCCAGGCGCATTACTTCTTGCGGCGATAACTCGGAATTCTGGTTCCTGGCAATGAGCAGGCCGCCGAGGTTGCGGATAATGTCGGTCCATCCGTCGTTGACGAGGTCCTGGTCCTGGAAGCCGCCCGTGACCAGCACGTTGAAATTCTCCATCCGATGCTTCTGCCATCCCGGCTTCAGCGTCTTCACCCATTCGGGGTCAGTCGGACGATTCCCCCGCTCATCTATAGAGGAGGGGGTCCGCTGGAATACGTCCAGATGCTTCGCGTACTTCGCTAGAAACGGGACGCATTGGACGGCCGTCGCGCCGGTGCCGATCACGGCGACGCGCTTGTCGCCGAGCTTGTGCAGATTTCCGTTGGTGTCGCCGCCCGTGTATCCGTAGTCCCAGCGGCTGGTGTGGAAAGTATGTCCCTTGAAGCTGTCGATACCTGGAATCCCGGGCAGCTTCGGCCGGTTCAACGGCCCGTTGGACATGACGACGAAACGCGCGCTCATCTTGTCGTCGCGGTTGGTGGTAACGATCCAGCGGCACTCTTCCTCGCTCCAGGTGAGCGCTTTGATCTGAGTCTGAAAGCAGGCGTTGCGATACAGATCGAAATGCTCGCCGATACGCCGTGCGTGGGCCAGGATTTCCGGTGCGTAGGAGTACTTCTCCTTGGGAATGTAGCCGGTTTCCTCGAGCAGCGGCAGATAGATGTACGATTCAATATCGCATTGCGCGCCGGGATAGCGGTTCCAATACCAGGTACCGCCGAAATCCCCGCCCTTCTCGATGACGCGAATGTCTTTGACGCCGGCCTCGCGCAGACGCGCGCCTGCCAACAGCCCGCCGAAGCCGCCGCCGATGATTACGACGTCAACCGCATCGTTCAGCGGCTCGCGAGTGAAGCCGGGATCGACATAAGGATCGTCGACGTATCGGCTGAAGTCACCCTTCACTTCGACGTACTGTTCGTTGCCGTCCGCTCGAATGCGCTTGTCGCGTTCCTCGCGATATTTGGTGCGCAACGCCTCAGGATCGAAATCGAACTCCTGCTGTCCGTTGTTGGTCGAAGGAACTTTTTCAATATCACTCATGGCGCAAACTCCGATCTGAATTTATTTGTGAGCCGGCTGGGACTTGAACCCAGGACCCTGTGATTAAAAGAAATAGCACACGTTTGCGCAAGAATGCTCTCGGTTGCATTGAGTCTGATTTTCATAGGCTTTTTGCTCTCGCGCTGCTCTCGGTATCTCTCGATTGCTGAGCGTCTCGCGTCAAAAGTATTACAATCTTTTACAGTCGAGCGCGCGTCGCGCGCTGCGCATTCGAGCGTAGCTCAACGAATGGTGCTGTCTTGGTTCGGGGCTGAGTGTCTGAATTTGAAACTGCGAGTGTCTTAGATTGATTTCGGCCACGAGGGACACGAGCGCAATTCCCGCAAGATTTGAGTCATAACGAAAAACGGGTTTGGATACAGCACGTTTTCCGAGACTATCAAATTGTCTGACAGTTCGGTCTCCTCGAAGGCGACTTCGAACAAGTGGCGGCATCTTTCGCAGTCGCGCACATGCTCTGCTGCCGCCACTTGTGCGTTCAGCGCAACCGGCGTCGCCAGCTTTATAAGTGCCTTAAGCTCCTCAGACTTCATTTTTTCAGATACCAGCCAACAAGCGCGAGCGCGGCAGCGTGGCGGGGATTCATGTTCGCTTTGTATCGCAGAAAGGCTGAGCGCGAAAGGCTGCGCACGCCACTCGTCGCGTCTGTCGCAAATTTCAAGAGCGCGCGCTTGCTTGCGCTCGATGACGATTTGGCAGTGTCGCGAGCACGGTTTGATATTGGGTCAAACTTCCGCTTTCTCCAATGTTTTGTTACACCGCTCATACATGTACGAAATACATTTGGCTCTGATATTCGCCGTAATCGCGCTGTGGGTCGCCGTGAAACGCCAACCGCGATTGCCGTCGCACCGTTTGGAATGGAACGACGTGCTGGCTCGTGATGTTTATGCTCGGCGCTTCATTTTGCTGGGTTCCCATGGATTCGGCTCGAATGAGGCGGCCTCATGGTACGTCGATGCAGAAGGTTGGCCGTCGGTTGATTTTCCCAGCGTCATTGATGGCGAGCATTGGTGCGTCTCAGTTCGTTTCGGGCGGGGAGTAGGCGGGTTTCGAGCGGAATTCAGTCTGGCGACGCCAGCAGAGATTACCCAGACGCCTCCGCACCGATTTGTTTCGGTCGCTTTTTCTCCTTCTGACGCTACGATTGTTGAAGTCGGTCCACCGGTCAAATTCAGCCCACCGCAAGTATCGGTCTTCAACGGAGTTGACGAACTGGTCGCAAAACTGCCCTGAAGAAATTATGGTTTTGGCACTCTCAGAAGGATAAAATCGCCCGTCAGGAGAGTTGACTTGCCTTCCAAACGAATCCAGTCCACAGAGATACGCCCGGATCTATCAGCAGAAAAAGCTTGTTCATTTCTTAAAGCTCAATTGGCGAAACTGCAAAATCTGAAGGGTCGCGACTATCGGGAAGCAAAAGCAGAAGAAAGTGACCAGTGCTTGCCGCTCCAAATGAACCACCCGCCGAGCGACTGACAGTATTTCAGTTTGTTGCGATGCTGCTTTACGAAGAGACGCGCATTACCAACGTCAGCATCGTTGAATTTCGTAGCACCGCCCGAAAGAGTATCGAGCGCTGCACTTAGAGACGCCGAATCGCCCAGCTTCCGCAGCGCAAGAGCGCGTAAGTAACAAGGCAGTCCCGTAGCCTCGCTATTCTTCCTGATGGCAAACGGCTTCTATGTTGTTGCCGTCGGGATCCTTCACGAAGCCGCCGTAGTAGTTGGCGGAATATTGGGGACGGAGACCGGGCTTGCCGTTGTCCTTGCCGCCGGCGGGCAGAGCGGCATCGTAGAACGCCTTCACGGCAGCGCGGTTCTTGGCCACGAATGCAACATGGACAGGTCCGGTCGGTTCGCCCTTGGCCAAACACAAGGCGGGCGCGTCCTTGGGGCCAAAGACCACTATTCCGTCCGCGTCGTACTGCACGCTGAAGCCAAGCGGCGCCAGCGCGGCGCTGTAGAAGCGCTTGCTCGAGTTGAGGTCCTTCACCTTAAGCATGATGTGATCAAACATGACTCTCTCCTTCTCTGACTTTCGTTTTCTCGACCCGGACGGCTCTCGTGCCGCGCCGCCGGCGCCTAACGACACGCAAGAGCGCGCGCAGTCGTGTGAACGCTGCGCGCGCTTTTTTCGTCCGCCCTCAAAAGTTTTACAAACTGTTACAGTTTTCGCATCCTGCCAATCGCGTGGTCATTTGAAGCGCTACAAAGCATTGAATCCAAAAGGGTTTTGAGTGAGCCGGCTGGGACTTGAACCCAGGACCCTGTGATTAAAAGTCACATGCTCTACCACCTGAGCTACCGGCTCGCCCGAGATTCCAATGCTTACAGGTAATTCCATGCGTTGGGAACAGTTCGCTTGGACGGCAACTGAGTGTCCGCGACTTTCGAGGAGCCCGCGAGCAATCGATACCTCATCCACCTTTCAGGACCTCGACAACGATATCGGTGCATCGAGCTAGCGAACTGTCTCCGGTTAGAAAGACATCAGCCTTCTCTTCGATGGCCGAGGCCAGGTGAATCGCGTCTGGTGTCTTGAAACCGTGGCGCGCCCGTAACGTTGTGGCGCGGGCGACGATCTCGGCGGTTATCTCCACAATCATCATCCGGTTCGCGCCGAATAGTTTGTCATACGCTGCAAGCTGTCTCCGATCGTTGTCTCTGACGGGGCGTGTCCGGCACTCCAGGCACGATAACCGCGAAGTCAGAAGTCGCGACGCTGGATCGGTTTGGTGTTGCAGCAATCGGCTGACCACCACCGCGTGGAAAGGACTTTTTGCTTCGACCAGGTAGATTATAGAGCACGCATCAAGATAGATGCGGCTCATCGATCATCCCACGAGTCGCGCTCCTCGTGGATCTGCTGATCGATCTCCGCTTTGGACCGCGAGCCCGGGACAAAGGCTGTGATAACTTCGAACACGTCCGCAGTTCGGCTTTTCGGCAATTGGCGGATTGTGACTTCCACCTCTCCCCGGATCTCAGGCACAGGTTTCGTGAGCTCTATGTGCCTTGGATCTGAGAACTTTCCTCGAGCGACGACAATATTCCTTCTCATGCTGCCCGACTCCATGCTTACAGGAATTCGAAGTGTTGAAAATAGTCGCGATTTCGAAGACCGTTCATCGTTATTGACCCCGGCGAGCTCCGTTACGAACGCGGCACGCTGCTGAAGAGCGGTGCGAAATTGGCGCGGTAGTACCATGCCAGGAAGAGCTCGAATGCGGCGACGACAAGCGCCATCGGCAGAAGTGCCGGCGATAGAAAAATGTGGAAGAAGACGATGTTCACGATGACCGGCGCGAGAATCGTCAGTGCAAACGGCACCGCTACGCCAATCAACAACAGCGCACCGCCCAGAACCTGCGTGCCGAAAATCAGAAAGAACATATAGTGCGTCGCGGCCAAAGCCATAAAGAACGCCTGCGCAGCGGGCGGGGCCGGAGGATTCGCCATGAAAGGATGCAGACCGTTTAGACCGAAGACAAAGAATACGAGGCCCAGGAGAATGCGAGCGACGGTAACTACAATCTTCATCTTTATTTCCTCCGAGGCTACTAATAGCAATCGTGGGTGATCCCGACTATCGGAAATCCGCTGTATGGACCCGCTAATTTGAACGCCGCCGGGGCCCGGCCATTTACGCGATATGTTCGCCCAATAGGGCTAATATATTCGACAGAATGCGAGGTTTTTTGTTGCTGTGGATAAGCCTTTGAAAGCTTGATTTTTCAGCCGGTTAAAAGGGATGATTGCCGGGTTGTTCGGGAGCCAAATCAAACGAAAGCAAAGGAGGGTCGAGACTATCAATAGGAGCGAAACCACGTCATGATGCCGTGCGCTGTTCTCGAATGAAGCGGTGACGCCAAAGCACAAGGAGACTCGCGTTTGCTAGAGACAGTCAGTAAAATCTCGGCGCAACTGCTTGACACACCACGCGCTACTCGATTATATCCAAAACCCTACAACTAGTAGAGAAGGTTTAGTAACTAACTGTAGGTCGAAGTCAAGCAGCGGAGAAGGAACCAAAGATGCGCCTTCAAGAGTACACGGCGAACGGATCGCCGGTCGAGGCTGCGATGAGTAATCTTCGCGCCGACCCGGCGGCTGCCGCGTGCGACTGGTTCAGTCTTGAGCATCTTGCGCATGGGTCGGAGCGGGTTGGGGGGATGGTGGTGAGGTCGGCGCAAGTACGCAAGGTACTGAAAACCATTTCACGCCTGAGCCCATACAAAGCGACCGTCCTCATTCACGGCGAGTCCGGCACCGGCAAGGAACTTGTGGCGCGAGCGCTCCATACGCTCGGCTCTGCACCCGGCGGCCCGTTTGTGACATTCAACTGCTCGAACCTGGTCGAGACGCTGGCGGAATCGCAGCTCTTCGGCCATGTGCGCGGCGCCTTCACCGACGCCCGCGAGGATTCGCTCGGCTATTTTCGATCGGCCAACGGCGGAACCCTGTTCCTGGACGAAATCGGCGAGCTCCCGCTGCGCCTGCAGCCCAAGCTGCTGCGCGCGGTCGAGACTCATGAGATCCAGCCGGTCGGCTCGTCGCGCTCGTACTCGGTTGATATTCGGCTGGTGGCGGCCACCAATCGCGACCTGCGCGCGATGGTCAAGGCGGGCCAGTTCCGCGACGACCTGTACTACCGCCTGAATGCGGCCGCGATCCTGGTTCCTCCGCTGCGCGAACGGCGCGAGGCTATCCCGGCGTTCGTCGCTCATTTTATCGAGCACTACAACCGGCTGTTCGGCAAAAACGTAAAAGAAGTATCGCGCGCCGCGTTGGACACAATTTGCGCAAATCAGTGGCTCGGTAACGTCCGCGAGCTCGGTCATGCAATCGAAAGCGCGGTGCTGATGACCGAGACCGATCGGATCGATATCGACGACCTGCCTTTCAATCACGATGACGCGACTCCTGAAGCGGTCGGCGTCCCGCCCGAGGCGATGCTTCCGAGTGCGCCGTTGGACCTCGTCGAGGGCGCGGCGAACAACACGGCTAAGGAATGGCCCTACTCGCTCGACGCTGTAATCCGCGAGGCCTCGAAGCTCGCGCTGATTCGGGCTCTGCAGGCGACCGAGGGCAATTGCCATCGCGCGGCCGAGTTGCTGGGCGTATCGCGCTATACAGTGTACCGGATGCTGAACCGGTTCGGGTTGGCCGAAGGTCGCACGTACAGAACGTTCCGCAAGCCAACCGTCCGCCGCGCATAAGCGCAGGGTGGAACTTTAATTGTAGCGAAACCCTCCGTGGGTTTCGCGCATCCTTAGGGCAGGGGTAACCCCCTGCCCCTTTAGTATCGGCCCGTTGAGCAGCCTGCCTCCTGGCGTGTAACCTGTCGCGAGGGCTTTCGTCCGAGTCCCAACCATAGTGCCTCGCGTTTCTGTAATTATCCCTGCGTACAATGCGGCCGCGACTATCGCCGGCACGGTCGATAGCGTCATCGCGCAGACACTCCAGGATTTCGAAATCATTTGCGTTGACGACGGCTCGACTGACGGCACCCTCGCTATCATGAAACAGTTCGGCGACCGTATTGTCCTGCTCGAACAGTCGAACAGCGGGCCGGCAGCCGGGCGAAACAACGGCGCGCGGCATTCGTCGGGCGAGTATCTCGCATTCCTCGACGCCGACGACGTCTGGGCGCCGCAATTTCTCGAGCGTGGCGTAGCTGCGCTCGACGCCGACCCTGCCCTGTCGCTCGTCTACTGCAACTGCGCGCTCGCGGACAGCGAAGGCGTGCCGATCGACACTTCGCTGGTCGGCAAGGGCTTCGATCATGCTCCGTCACTGAATGATTTGCTGACGCAACTGTGGCCGATAATGCCGAGTGCGGCACTCGTCCGGCGCTCTGCCTACGACAAGTGCGGCGGCTATCGCGACGCGCTTAAGGGCGCGAGCTTTCGCTTCGAGGACGTGGATTTCTGGATCAAGATGCGCGAGCAGGGGCCGTTCGGCTATATCGACGAGGCGCTGATCACATGGCGATTCGCATGGTTTCCCAAGCAGCTTAAGCGGCTGCCCGATTACTCAAAAGCGCTGCATGTGTTCGAGGCGTATCTGCAGGAGCGCTACGGCGTTTCCGCGGCGCCGCTGGTAGACGCGCGCGCGCGAGCGCCGCGAAGTATCCTCGCGACGATCGGCCTCAAGGCGATGCGCGAAGGCGATCGTGCGCGAGCTCGGGCCGCATTCGCACGCGCTATCAGGGTTGATCCATATCGGCTGAAGAACTACCTGCGCTGGATGCGCACTTGGCTGCCGCATCGGCTGGCGCAGAGTCTGTCGGGCGGAAGCTCGCGACGCACTCGATCTGATCGCGCATATCAGGAATAAATAGACGGCGTATCGCTGATTCGCTTTTCCGGTGGAGGCATATTTTCAATGCGGGTGATTGTAACTGGTGGGGATGGATACCTTGGGTGGCCGCAGGCGATGTACCTGTCCAAGCGCGGCTACGACGTATGCGTGGTCGACAACTTCAGCCGGCGTCTGTGGGACCTCGAAGGCGGCACCGAGAGTCTGATTCCGATCGCACCGCTGCATGATCGGGTCGCAGCATGGCGCGAGACCAGCGGCAAGTCGATTCAAATCGCAGTCGGCGATCTGACCGACTACGCATTCATCAGCGGCGTGGTGCGCGACTTCAAGCCCGATGCGATCGTGCACTACGGCGAGCAGCGCAGCGCGCCATTTTCGATGATCGATCGGCGGCATTCTGTCCTCACCCAGGTTAACAATCTCGTCGGCACGCTGAACGCCGTCTACGCGATTCGGGAGCATGTGCCCGAATGCCACCTGGTCAAGCTCGGCACGATGGGCGAGTACGGCACGCCCAACATCGATATCGAAGAGGGCTTTATCGAAATCACGCACAACGGCCGCACCGACACTCTCCCGTATCCGAAACAGCCGGGCTCGTTCTATCACTTGTCCAAGGTCCACGACTCGCACAATATCCACTTCGCGTGCAAAATCTGGGGCCTCCGCGCGACCGATCTCAACCAGGGCGTCGTGTACGGAATCGAGACCGACGAGACGATGCTCGATGAGCGGCTCGCGACACGTTTCGATTACGACGGAATCTGGGGCACAGTCCTCAACCGTTTCTGCATCGAGGCCGCCATCGGGCATCCGCTGACCGTTCACGGCAAAGGCGGCCAGACGCGCGGCTACCTGAACATCCGCGACACCATGCGATGTATCGAAATCGCGATCGAGAAACCGGCGAAGCCCGGAGAGTACCGGGTCTTCAACCAGTTCACCGAACAATTTTCGGTGGGACAACTGGCCGATCTGATCCAGGCGGCCGCGAAGCACAAAGGCCGCAGCGTCGAGATTCAGCATATCGCAGACCCCCGCGTCGAAGCCGAGGTCCACTACTACAACGCCAAGCACACCAAGCTGATCGACCTGGGCCTCAAACCGCGTCTCCTGTCAGATACGTTGATCGACTCAGTCCTCGACAAGGTCGAGCACTACAAACATCGCGTAAAAAAAGATCGCATCGCGGCACTGGTAAACTGGCGCAACATCAGCAACGCAATCGGCTATGGCTCGATGTCGTCGGCGCCAGAAGAATCAGAGGCTGAGGCGAAACCGAAAGCGCGAATCTCCCGCGCGCGGTAGGAGCTCATCCTGCTCCAATAGCCTCTTTCTAAAAGCAGAGGCCGACGCGAGACCTTGAGCGGCGTGTGAGGGTCCAAATCCGCGGTTTCGGATCCTTTCCGTCATCCTGAGCGAAGCGAAGGATCTCGCGCGCCAGCGCGCTACAGCCGACGCCGAACGCCGGAACGTCCGGCGAGATTCTTCGCTACAGCAGCTTCCGCTCAGAATGACTAAAGGAAAATGCGCGCGGAACTTAAGACTCGACGCGCGCGCCGCGCGATGCTTTTCCGCCGAGCGCGCGGCGGATTGGAGCAGGCAGGAACGTTCTCGCTATTCGCGTGTAGCTCTTCAGGTAGAGCGGATCGTACCTCAGCACGCGAATGAAGCATCGACGCGCGCCTTCCATATTGCCGCGGCTCATCTCGACCACGCCAGCGTTCGCGATCATTCGCACGCGATGGCGGATGAAATTCTTCACCAACCCGTCGGCGCGCGCTCCGTATCGCGCACGAATCAAATCGACAATTGCGTCGGGGCCGATGTCGCGGTTCAACACCTTCGGGAACAACTGGCCGTACGTGAATCTGACCAGGCGCTCGGGCAGGTAAATGAAATGCCCCTGCTCGCGCATCAGCAGCCAGAAGTGGATGTCCTCGGCGCTGATGAGTTGCTCGCAGAAGCCGCCTGCACGATCGAAGGCGTCGCGGCGCATCACGACCGTGCTCGGCGTGATCGGCCATATCTGCGCGAGCATCTCGTCCATCGTCGGCGCATGTGCAGTCTCGGGACGAACCTCCGACCGGCGGAACTCCTCGCCAGCTTCGTTCACAACGATCTTGTCCGTGTAGAGCAGCACTGCTTCGAGATCGGAACGCATCGCGGCGACGCCGAGCTCGAGTTTTTGCGGAAGCCATTCGTCGTCGTGATCTATAAGCGCGAGAAACTCTCCGCGGCTAGCCGCCACCGCTGCATTGCGCGCAGCAGGCAACCCGCGATTCGGCTGGCGCACGACGCGAAGTCTATCGCCGTACTTCGCCAACACTGACGGTGTGTCGTCGGTCGAGCCGTCGTCGCAGATCACGATTTCATAGTCGGTGAAGGTCTGATCGAAAACACTCTTGAGTGCTCGATCAATCGTCGCGGCGCCATTGTAGACCGGAATTATTACTGAGACGCACGGGATTGATCCTGACGACGCCATCGGTCAATCAGGCGTTGCTGGATTTTCAGTGCTCGACGAGGTACGAGGCGTGCGAACCGGGAAAAAGGTTTTCAAATATCGACGATAAGCCTTGGGCGACGCCGGTTGATAGTAAATGACGCGGGCCAGGCATCTGCGCGCGTCGGTGCGGCGCCCCTCCTGCATCAGCATGCGCGCCATGTGCTTCATGACCTTCACTCGCGACCGCCGGTATTCTCGAATGAACCCTTCGGCCGACGCGCCGTAGCGTTCGCGCACCAGCCTGACCAGCAGTTCGCAGGCTTGCTCGCGCTTCAAAGCTTTCGGATAAAGCGGGCGCGTGGTCTTGCGCACCAGCAACTCGGGAACCCGCCGGAAATATCCGCACTCGCGCGCGCGCAGCAGAAAAAACACATCTTCGCAGGCCGTCACGCAGCGCTCTTCGAATCCTCCGCATCGCTCGAGGATCGCTCGACGCACCATGACGCGGCTCGGCACCACGACCCATGGACGCTCGAGCATCTGCTCCATCGTCGGCGAATCGGTGTCCTCGTTCTCGCTGCTTTGGTCTGGCATCTGCCTCCCCGCAAGGTCGACCTTGAGCGCTCCGGCGTAGACCAGCCCACAATCCTGATCCTGATCGAGGACCGCCGCGCATCGCTCGAGCATCTGCGGCAACCATTCGTCGTCATCGTCGATGAACGCAACGTACTCGCCGCTCGACGCGCGGATGCCGGAATTGCGTGCTGCCGGAAGCCCGCGATTCGTCTGCGTGACGACGCGGATTCGATCGCCGTAGGCTGCCAGCACCGACGCGGTATCGTCGGTCGAGCCGTCGTTGACGACCACGACTTCGTAGTCGGTGAAGCTTTGCGCGAACACGCTGGACAGCGCGCGGCCAATCGTGGCGGCGCCATTGTAGACGGGAATTACTACGGACACCTTTGCCATCGCGGACCGCTATCTTTCCTGGAGTGAAGCATCGCGCGTGACCGTGGCACTGCTCCTGGCGCGAGGACTCTTCCACGCGGAGAGGTCACGTCCGGTCATTTGCTCGAGCGCGTCGATTTCGGGGCGCATCAGTTCGTGCAGGCGCGCCTCGATCGCCGGATCGAGCGGCGGAAATTTTGGACCGCCGCCGAATACCAGCCTCCATGCGCCCGCTTGCTCGAGAAAGTTGCTCGTGCCGTAGGCTTGTTTCTCCTCGAGCCAGTACATGAACTTGCGCGCTCTGCGCGCTACGCGTGGAAACTTCGGCAGATCGTTGATCGAATTGATCAGCTCGCCTTCGCCCGCCGACGCAGGCACCGGGTAGCGCTCGATGCCAACAAAATCGCAAACGCGATCGAGGTATGCTTGCGGATCGGCGCGCAGATCGTCGTTGAGCAGTACCAGCACGTGGTCATCGCCGAAACGGGCGCGGTAGTCGGGCAGATGCGTCGCGTAGCGGCTGACTTCGATCACCTGTGGAACTTTTACGAGGAACTTTTCGAGGGGATCGTTCGTCAGCGTGTAATGACGCCAGAGTTTGTAGGCGGAGTAGATTCTCTCGACCGGGTTGCGAAACGAGCAAATGATTTTGCATCGAGGAATATGAATCGCGATGCGCTCAGCGGCCTCGGGAAAGCCGAAGTACGGATTGACCTCGCCAATTGGACGGATGCGGTCAGCGTCACGAAAGTGATGCGCGTACCATTCGATGCCCTTGGAATAGTTGGTCGTAAAGAAATCGGTCTCCTTGATTCCGCCCGGCAGATTGACGCGGCCTTTCAGGACCTCGTGCAACCACGTCGTGCCGGTGCGGCCGGGGCCGACGCCGATGAAGTCGGGCAGTCGCAGGTCGGTCGCGCTGTTCGGAGAATTGGCCATCGACCTACGCAACCGTTGCGCGCCGCATCTGCGGCTTCTTCCATGCTGAGAGATCGATGCGGAGCAATTCCTCGAGCGCCTCGACTTCGGGCAGGTAGCGCTCGCGCAGCCCCTGCTCCTGTTCGGGCGTGAGACGGCCGAACGGCTCGCCGCGTCCGTAACAGAAATTCCATACCCCTGCTCGCTCGAGCAGGTTGATCGCACCGTAAGCCTGATGGCCCTGCAGCCGATACATCATCTTCCGCGCGCTGCGAGCGAGTCTGCGGCTTTTGGGCGCGCGCGCAAACGAATGGACATCATCGCCGATTTCCGGGTGCGCTGAAAGTGCGATGCGCTCGACGCCCATGAAATCAGTCACGCGGTCCAGGTACGACTGCGGCTGCGCGCGCAGTTCGTCATACATCGTGACCAGCACATTCTCGCGGCCGAACAACTCGAACCAGGTCTTGAGATGAGAGGCGTAGCGATTGCCGCTGCCGAGATTGGGACGCGACTTCAGGACCTCGTCGAACGATCCATGCGCCCACGCGAAATGCACGACCAGCTTGTAGGCTGAAAAGGCGTGATCGACCGGATCGCGCAGCGTGGTGATAATGCGGCAATTCGGAATGTGAGATTTGATGCGGCCGGGCGCTAGCGGATGAAAAAAATATGGACAGATTTCCGCGATTTTGCGATCGCCCGTGGCGTAGCGAAAATGATTTGCGTACCAGTCGAGGCCCTTGTCGTAGAACGTGTTGAAGAACTGCGTCTCCTTGACGCCGTATGGCAGATCGACGCGGCCTTCGAGCACGCGATGTAACCACGTAGTGCCAGTGCGGCCGGGACCAGCGCCGATAATCTCTGGCAGCCGGCGGGGCGACGATTTGCTCATCCTACCGCTAGCCGCTGCGAGCCGGGCTCCGCCGAGGGCTGGCGCGACCGACCAGCGCGCGGCTGTTTCCATGTGGATAGATCGATGCGGAGCAGTTCCTCGAGGGCCTCGACTTCGGGCAGATAGCGCGCACGCAAGCGCGCGTCTTCCTCAAGTGTCAGCGGAGGATAGAGTTCGCCGCGTCCAGCGCAGAAATCCCACACACCCGTGCGCTCGAGCAGGTTGACCACGCCGTATGCCTGGCGGCCCTTGAGCCAGTACTTCACCTTCCACGCCTTGCGCGCGAGTCTTCGATTCTTGGGAGCGCGCTTGAAAGCGTTCACGTCGTCGCCTATTTGCGGCCGGTCGGCGAGAGAGATTTGGTCGATGCCCACGAATTCTGTCACCCGATCTATATACCGCTGCGGATCCGAGCGCATTTCGTCATACATCGTGACCAGAACATTCTCGCGGCCGAAATGGTCCCACCATCCCTGGAGATGCGAGGCGTAACGATTGCCCTTCGCCATCGACGGCCACACGCCCAAGGTGTGCTCGAAACCTCCGCGACGCGCCTCGGCGGAATAACGCAGCGCTTTGTACATCGAGTACAGCCGATCGACCGGATCGCGCATCGTGACGATGAACTTGCAGTTCGGCATGATCGCCTTGATGCGATCGAGCGTCACGGTGTCGAAGAAGTAGGGACAGACCTCGGCGACTTTTCGCTCGCCGGTCGCGTAGCGAAAATGGCGCGCGTACCAATCGAAGCCCTTGTCGTAGAAGGTGGTGAAGTAGAGCGTCTCTTTGACGCCGTAGGGCAGATCGACGTGGCCCTCGAGCACGTTATGCAGCCAGGTTGTGCCGGTCCGCGGCGGACCGATTCCGAGAAATTCTGGCAGCCGGGGCTTCACGGTCTGACTCATCCCCGCGCCACCTTTGCAGTTCGGCGTTCACGTTCGCCCGCGCGCGATTTTTTCCATGCAGAGAGATCGATCTCGAGCAATTTTTCAAGCGCTTCGACTTCGGGCAAATAGCGCTCGCGCAAGCGTTCGTCCTGCTCCGGGGTAAGACGCGGATACGGCTCGCCGCGGCCCTGGCAGAATTCCCATACCCCCGCGCGCTGCAGCGCGAATCGAACGCGATAGGCCTGATGGCTGTTGAGCCAGTCGATCACGGCGGTCGCGCGGCGGGCGAGCCGGCGATTTTTGGGCGCACGCGCGAAGGCGTTTATATCGCTGCCAAGGTCGGGACGGGGCGAGAGCGTGACTCGCGCGATGCCCATGAAGTCGCAGACGCGATTGAGATACGCCTGCGGCTCCGCGCTCAGCTCATCGTAAATCGTCACCAATACATTCTCGCGGCCAAAGCTCTCGAACCATGATTCGAGCTGCTCTGCGTAACGGTTGGCGCCTCCGAGATTGGGCGAGGCTTCGATTACCTGGTCGAGCGTGCCGCTTCCCACTCCGCCGTAACGACGCTGGAGTTTATACACGGAATACATTCGATCGACGGGGTCGCGCATGGTCGCGACAATTTTGCAATTTGGAATGTGCAGCTTGATACGCTCGCGGGCCTGCGGCCTGAAAAAAACGCCGGGACAGATCTCAACGATTTTACGGTCGCCGCTAGCGTGGCGAAAGTGTCTCGTGTACCACTCGATTCCCTTGTGATCGAAATGCTCAAAGAAGTGCGTATCTTTGACGCCCGCGGGCATGTCCACCGAGTCCCGCAGTGCGTTGTAGAGCCAGGTCGAGCCGGTGCGCGGGGGCCCGATTCCGATAACGTCGGGGAGCCTCATCGGCCATATTTCATACGAATTAAGTGCGCAGCGCTAGCCGAGGTCGGCGAGCGACTGCTCCAGAATTGTCATGCCTTCGTCCATCAATTCGGGGGACGCTGTCAGCGGCGCCAGGATTCGGATGACATTCCCGTAGATTCCCGCGGTCAGCAGGATTAAGCCGCGCTCGGATGCGTTTATCGCCAGACGTCTTGCGAGCTCGGGGGCTGGCTCCCTGGTCGTGCTGTCGCGAACCAGCTCTATCGCGAGCATCGCGCCGAGTCCGCGTACATCCCCGACGATCGGAAGCCGCTCGCGCATCACCTCTAGGCGCGCGCGAAGGAGAACGCCCTGCTTCTCAGCGCGCGCGAGCACGTGCTCGTCGCGAAATACGTCGAGCACGGCGAGCGCCGCGGCGCATGACACGGGACTGCCGGCGAAGGTGCCGCCAAGACCGCCGGGTGCGACGCTGTCCATGATTGCAGCACGGCCAATCACGCCCGAGAGCGGGAAGCCGCCGGCCATGCTCTTGGCGATCGTGATGAGGTCGGGCTCGACGCCGGCGTGTTCGAGCGCGAACATCCTGCCTGTACGGCCGAAGCCGGTTTGAATCTCGTCGGCGATAAAGACGATGCCGTGGCGATCACATAGCGCGCGCAGCTCGCGCAGGAACTCGAACGGCGCGACGTTGAAACCGCCCTCCCCTTGCACCGGCTCGATGATAATCGCGGCGACGCGCGACGGCTCGACCGACGACTTGAACAGCGTCTCGATCGCGGCGAGGCTCTTCTCGGTACTGCCGCCGCGATAAGCGTCGGGGAACGGCGCATGAAAGGTGTCGGCGGGAAACGGTCCGAATCCCGCTTTGTACGGATTCACTTTTCCCGTGAGCGCGAGCGCCATCAGAGTGCGGCCGTGAAATCCTCCGGTGAACGAAATGATCGCTGAGCGGCCGGTCGCGTGACGAGAAATCTTGACCGCGTTCTCGACCGCCTCTGCGCCGGTAGTTAGAAAGATCGTTTTCTTCGGCGCGGCGATCGGCGCCAGCTGGTTCATTCGCTCGGCGAGCTTGATGTAGGACTCGTAGGGCGTCACGCCGAAACAGGTGTGAGTGAACGCTTCGAGCTGAGCCTGTACTGCGGCTATCACGCGCGGATGGCGATGACCGATGTTGACCACCGCGATTCCGCCGCCGAAGTCGATGTAGCGGCGGCCGTCGGCGTCCCAGATTTCAGCCCCGGAAGCATGATGGGCGAGGATTGGAATCGGCACGCTGACGCCGCGTGGAATGGCGGCTGCGATACGCTCGGCTACGGTGGTTTCTGTCTTCATTATGGACTGAGTAACAGTTTCGTACGCGCCAGAAAATCAGTAATAATTAACCTCGACTTATCATACTGATACTTCGAAGGGATCGGGGAATGGGTGGGGATGAGCCAGCGGCGGCCTTGATGGGGACATACGGGACTTCCGGCGCGACGCTCTCGGACCGATAAACAAATTGGGGATGAATACGAACGCCGAAAGTTCAAAGCTGTACGAACCGATCGTACCGTCGGACCAGATTCAGTATCGCGAATACAAGCTGCTGCTGAAGCCGGACCGGTTTCCCGACGAGAAAGCGTTTCACAAATTCTGGAAACTGGCGCATCACGCCGCCAAGTCGCTGGGCATCAAGCTCGGCAAGATGGACGAGGCGATCAAGCCGCATCAGCGCGAGGTGGTGTTCTACGACACTCCTCACTTCAAGCTCTACAACCACGGCTTCATCCTGAGAAAACGCACCTTCTATCATCACGGTGTGCCCGACGCGCGTCACGAGCTGGTGATCAAGTTTCGGCATCCGGAAAAGAAGGTTGCGCTGGCGGTCGATCCTCGCCCGCTGTTGCCTTGCGAGTACACGATGAAATTCAAGGAGGAAATCCTCCTGCCCAAGGACGGCGCGCTGGGAATGCGCCTGGTGTATTCGCACAACTGCGAGCTCGACACGCCTAACATCATATTGACCCAACGATTCGAGACGACCGCCGAGGCGTTTCCGGCGCTCAAGAAGATCGATGCGAATCCGAAGGCGGCGCTCAGCGTCGTTCACGGCGTCTCGATCCAGGAATACCTGGTGGACCTCGGGATGCTGGACTTCGGGCACAAGCTCGAAGCGAAGGCGACGCTGGCGGTGTGGCGCGTGCGGACGACCAACAAGCCGATAGTCGCGGAGTTCGCCTATCAGTTGAAGTTCGACAGTCCCGAAGCGGTGCGTCGCAAGCAGAGAGAGCTTTCCGAATTCTTTTACACGGCCCTGCAATCGCGGGCCACAGACTGGGTGCAGCGTGGAACAACTAAAACCGCCCTTATCTACGGATACGGAAACGCCAGTCTCAAACACCAGGAGTGAGCCCGATCTTCATCCGAGCCTGCTGACCCTGTTCAGGATCTTCCTGCTCGCGGGAGGACTGAGCTTCGGCGGCGGCGCCGTCGCCTATTTGCGCGAGTACCTGGTGCGCGAGGAGGGATGGCTCGACGACGAGGGATTTCTCGGCGCGATGGAGATCAGCGAGACGCTGCCGGGCCTCAACGCCGTCAACATGGCGATCATCATGGGCGACAATCTGCGCGGCCTCGCCGGCGCCGCAGTGTCGGTCATCGGGATGCTGCTGCCAGGATCGATCGTCGTGATGGTGCTCGGAATTCTGTATCAATCGAATCACGATAATCCCGACGTGAAGCGTTTCCTGCTCGGGATCGCAGCCGCGGCGGTCGGTTTGCTGTCGGCGGTGACGCTCCAGATTGGTCGGCGTCAATTTCGCCAGCTTCCCGACATCGCGATCATCATAGTGACATTTCTCGCAGTCAGCTTCCTTAAAGTACCGCTGGTCGCGGTGTTGTTGGGTGTCGGTCCGATATCGGTCTGGCTGTATCGACCTCACGTCTCACAACCGCGCGCGGAGGATGAGCATCTGCCGTTTCATCGCGGCCCGCACCATCACTGGTTTCGTCACTAACAGATGAGATCCAAAACCAAATGACACGATTGATACATTTGTTCCTGGTCTTCTCACTGCTGTCAGTGCTGGCGGTCGGCGGCGGCACCGCGGTGCTGCCCGAGATGCAGCACATGACGGTGCATACGTTTCACTGGCTGACCGACGCGCAGTTCCGCAATATCTACAGCCTCGGACAGGTTGCGCCGGGACCGAACATGCTGATGGTGCTGGTGATCGGCTACAAGCTCGCGGGATGGGCCGGGATGGTGGTGGTGGGAATCGCATTTTTCCTGCCCGACTGCATCATCACGTTGTTCGTCAATCGATGGTGGGTGCATCTCGGCGGGTGGCCGTGGCGTACCTCGATTCAGCGCGGGCTGGCGCCGGTGGCAATTGGGTTGATGACGTCGGGCACGTATGCGATTGCAAGGCTTTCGATCGTGAACGTGCAGACCCTTGCGATTGGACTCGTGGTATTCGCGATACTGCTCTGGCGCCACGTCAATCCGGGCGTGCTGGTCCTGGTGGGCGGCGCCGTTTACTTACTATTGAGATAGAACAACAACGCTGCTCGCGAGCTGTAAAAAGCGAAACGCCGGCAGGAGTGATACTCCTGCCGGCGTTTCTGCAATCAGGAATCGTCAGGCTACATGTGTCCGACTTCGGACATCTTCACCATCGCTTCGGTGGTGAAGAACGCGCGGTCCACCGCGCCCATGTTGATGTACCAGCACTCGCGCTCGGGCGTCTCGATGCCGGGCAGGTAGCACATCGTGGCCTCACTGCTCTGCACATCCTGAGACGACGCACCGACAACGAATTCACGCTTGAAAGGATAGATAGCGACCTTGGCGTCGGGCACTGGACGGTCGCGATATGCCAGCCAGTAAACGTGGTTGCGGAACAGTTCGCCGCGACGATCGTACGTGTCGATGTACGGCTCGAACCACATTTCGGAATCCATGTAGATGACCGTCTTGGAATCGAGTGCCGCTGCGTTGTTCACGCTGCGCCGCGGTTCCGCAGTCACGATATACATGTGGCGCATCTGCCAACGCTCGGGGCATGCGCTCGCGCCGCCGTCGGTGGCGCATCGGATTTCCGGTGAATGCTCGGCATCAACCGTCGCGAGCATCTCTTTCTCGCCGAGGAACTTGTAGTTGTACTGCTCGGTCTTGGGATTGAAGCCCGAATAGTGATCGGGATCCCAGGTCTGCGCGCCAGTCGCGCTCGAATTGATCGCCTCATTCAGACGGCGCAGGCGCCGCGAGCCGGTCTGCCAGGTCCAGGTGTCATCACCATGAGCCGGATCGGCATAACGATAGCGCAGCAAGCTGGTGCCGCGAGCGTCCTGCGGGGCAAGCTCGGGACCGAGCAGGAACAGCCACAGGCGATTGGTCTTTTTGAAATCGGGATCGGTCGGCAGCGGCTCTACTTCGGTTCGACCGACGAGATCGTAACCGGCATAGTGCCCGAGCTGTCCATACGCGACTTCGAAAAAGGGCTTGTTGTAGCCGCTGTAAACTGTGTCGCAGTCGAAGTATCGCAGATCGTAATCGTCCGACTGAATCGGGCGGAACACGTTGTTCCAAACGACCTTGGTCGCGACGTCAGGATCGTTCGCGTCGATCAGCGGGAACGGCTGTCCGGCGACATAGCCGACGACCGTGCGGTGATCTTTCGAGAGCTCCACCTGCGAAGAATACTTTTCAGTCGCATCCTTGTAAGGAGGCGGCCAATCCACGCGCACGGTCGGAACGATCTTCATCGTCATTCCGTGCTGAACTCGGTAAAACACGCCCGGTGAAACGAGATCCTTCACCTTGGCCGAGTTGTCCGGGTTGATGAAGTCGCCCGGCTTGACACCCGCCTCCCCAGGCAGGCTCATTGCCACGAGGGCAAGCAACGCAATGCCCCCGACGACTATCGATTTTCGGATCCCCAATGTCCCCAATAGCATTCGAACCTCCGTAAGAGCCGTGAGACGTTTTTTCCTGGCTCGACTAAAAGCCTTTTGGCGTGAATATTTCGCACCCATTGTTGCTATTAGAACGGTCAGGTGCAGATGTCAATCAGTCTAATCGAAGGTTCGGTTCAAATTTACCTATTGCGTTTCGCGAGTCACCGGCTTACTGGGTTGAAATCGCCTATTTAAGGGCGGTGCGCCATGCAGATTCCGGCCTGCGCCGGTAAATTCCCTTATCCCGGGCCAACATCCCGCATCCAATCATCTCACGACGGAGCGTTGCGCAATCATGATGGTGCAGCTTAAGTAACGCGTTCACTTGCGACTCGGTGTAGCTAATGTCCGCTTCAAAGAAACCAACCAGCCACTTCAAAACTACCAGTCGTTTTTTGTAGCTGACCGGAATTTCCAGCAGACGCTCTCCGTCGACAAAGTTGTCGAGGATTTTTCTTTCAGAATCGCGGGCTCCCGCCGATATCGCCAACCGGGCGATACTGTCTCGGCTGAAAACGGTGCGGCTGATCTGTCCGAGCACCTCTTCATTGAGGCGGTACCAGCGGAAGTTGCCGTCGGCGCGGAGTCTCACGAGGTCGAGCTGCTTCAGCACCCCGAGATGATGCGAGACGGTCGGTTCCTTCAACTCGAGGATCGACGCGAGCTGCTGGACGCTATGCTCGGCGGTGGAGAGCAGGCCAATTATCTTGAGGCGGCTCTCGTCGGCCATCGCCTTGCAGAATTGAAGCATGATTTCAGGCTGTCGCGGATTCATACCAAGCGGCTCAACTACTTTGATATCAGTCTAATTAGATATATATCAAAATACCTCGGAAGATTCCAAACGCCCGGCCAGCTCTGCCGAGCGATTTATTTCACCCTTCGTCAATCAGTCGTTAATGCTTCGGTAACGTCGATTTGGCACGACAGACCAACTGGAGCGCCACATTCGGACGCTACCATCGGGAGGAAGGAGAAATTATGGGCATGCGGAAGACCGCGATCGTGGCGTTGGTAGCGATAGCTTGGGCGGGCGCACCGCTCCAGCAGGGGGTGTCGTTCGCGCAGCCAGCGCCGGGCGCGATGGCGACCGAAAAGATGGCGTCGAGCCTGTCGCCGGCAGACAAGGACGCACTGATGAAAAAGCTCGCGGAGGCCAAGAAGCACGACAAGATTGCGCGAGCAGGATGGTCGCAGGAGCCGCTGACGCAGGCCACCTACGACAAAAAGATTGACGAGATCAAAGCCCTGATGGCCAAGCTTAAGAACGGCGAAGACTTCCCGCTCAGCGCGGCCGACAAAGCGATGGAATCACCGCATAGCGCCCCGTACTGAAATCTACTGACCAAAATTCGAAGGGCGGTCCGATGGCGGGCTGCCCTTCGATCTATTCTTTGTATTCCATGTGGAACACGTGCATCAGGCGATGGAGGATGGGCGTGAGCAGAATTCCTACCACCGCGATCAACGCGAGCCCGCTGTAGAGCGCGTACGCTGAGGCGAACACTTTTCCGGCATTGGTCTTGAGCGGATCGACCGGGCCCATGCCACCGAGAATCATCGACGCGTTCAGCAGCGAATCGACCCACGGCAATCCGTCGAGATAGTGGTAGCCGCAGACGCCAACCGCGAGCGAAACCACAACCACGGCGAATGCCAGAGCGGCCCATCGGACGACGCGCCGGATGAACAGGGGGAACGGCAGCAGGGTTTCGTGACGATGCTCGAACCACCGCCCCCGTGTGGATTTCGTGCCGCTTGCTGATTTCTTGCTAATGATGCTCCCCCTCTGCCAAGCCCCGACTTGCGTCAGGGACGTTTGGCCGATGCGACGACTCGTGACAGTCGGATCACGTTGCTGCCGTTGCGGCGCTCGTAGTGCGCTTCATCGGTTAGCGAACGCAGGATGTGGAGACCGAGTCCGCCCGGGGTCCTGGTTTCGAGCGGCCCTTCGAGATTGGGCGGCGGCGCTTTGAGGGGATCGAACGCGCAGCCGTCGTCGATAAATTCTATTTCCAGGCGACCGCCATTGATCTCAAGCATGATTTCGGCGCGTCCGCACTCCGGCCGGTCCGGATATCCATATTTCTTCAGGTTGGTGATCAGCTCTTCGAGCAAGATAAGAATGCGCGATGCTTCATCGGCGGCGATTCCATGCTCCCTGACAAAGACCGCGACGAAGGCGTCCACCTCGGGCATCGCACTGGAATCGGATCGGATGATAAGGCGGGATTGCATCGCTTGGTCGGCCTGCTGGGGCATCACAGTCAGGCTCGGACCAGATTATCGGCCTCCTGCAGCGGTTGCCATATGGCTGGCTTCTGGCGCCACGCGGCGATAGTCTGCACGCCGAATCGTGTCCAGGAATTCGCAAGGGGAGGCTAAATGAATCCGGTAAATCAAGCTTGGCGCGTGGCATTCAGTCTCGGCTTCATCCTGACACTGCTGGCTATCTCCCACACTGCGGTGAATGCGGATAACTCGCAGGTTGCGCAAATCAAGACGGTTGCCGGACAGGCCGAGATAGTGCGCAGCGGCGCCCGCATTGTCGCCCGGGTCGGCGATCTGCTCTATGAAAAGGACACGATTGAGACAGGCCCTGACGGCTCTATTGGAATCACATTCATCGACAACACTGTCATGTCGAGCGGCCCGGATAGTCAGATCGTGCTCGAGGACTACAAGTTCAATTCCAGTAATTTCAAAGGCTCGATGCTGGCCGACATGAACCGGGGCACGGTCTCGATGATCTCCGGCGATATCGCGCGAAGTTCGCCCGGTGCGATGAAGGTCAAAACGCCGACGGCAATCCTCGGCGTGCGCGGAACCCGCTTTGTAATCGAAGTCAAAGACAACCGCTGATGATGCGGCGCATTGTTCTGATTCCGCTGCTTCTGATGCTGGCATCGTGTTCCAGCCGCCAATCGCTCTTCGTCGTCCTGCCAAATCCGGACGGTAGCTCGGGTGCAGTGACGATCGAGGACAGTCAGAATTCGGTGGTGCTGGACCATCCATACGCGGCAGGAGAAGTGCGAGGAGGCGTCGCCGCACCGGTGAAGGTCGACCAGGCGCAGGTTCAGCAGATTTTCGGCAACGCGCTCGCCGCTCAGCCGATCCTGCCTGCCCACTTCGTGCTCTACTTCGAAAAAGACAGCGACACGCTGACTCCCGACTCGAAGCGCCAATACCAGGCCGTGTTCGCAGACATCAAGCGCCGAAGTGTGTACGAGGTCGAGGTGATTGGGCATACCGACACGCTCGGCACAGTACCGCACAATCAGCAGCTCTCGATGAGCCGCGCGGTGATGATTCGCGTGCGGCTGGAGCGCGACGGCATCAATGCCAAATCGATCTCGGTCGCGGGCCGCGGGCAATTGGACCTTGCGGTGCCGACGGGAGATCAGGTGGCGGAGCCGCGAAATCGACGCGTGGAAATTACGGTACGCTGATCAGCCCGAGGATGCGGGACCAAGCCAGCGGACCGCGAGCAGCGTGATGTCGTCGGCCTGCTCCGCGCCGGCCGCAAAGCGCCGGACATCGTCGCGCACGAAATCGACGACAGCCTTCGCGTCGGTCGCCGGCGCCGACCCGAGCAACTGCTTCAATCGTGCGGTCGAGTATAGCGTCTGATGACTGTCTTGAGCCTCGGTCACCCCGTCGGTGTAGGCGAGCACCATCTCTCCGGGCGCAAGGTGACGTTGCTCGATCGAATATTGAAAGTCGTCGACCGTGCCGAGCGGCGGCCCTCCAGCAAGCGGAAAATTCTCAGGCTCTGCGCCAGCGCGAATTACAAAGGGCGAGTCGTGGCCGGCGTTGACGTAGACCAGCATCCCTGAGGTGAGGTCGAGGATTCCGGCGAACACCGTCACGAACATCATGTTGGTGCCACCCGCGCCAAGTTCCTCGCTCGCGGCTGAAATCTTGTCGTTCGCCTCGTTGAACACGCGGTCGAGCGCGTTCCGATAGCGCAAGGTCGCGGTGTGCAACACCTCCTTGGTCATGGCCATGAACAAGGCCGCCGGTACTCCCTTGCCGGACACGTCCGCAATCGCGAATGAGAGATGCTCGGGATCGAGCAGAACGAAATCGTAAAGGTCACCGCCGACCATCCGCGCGGGCTCGATAGAAGCGAAGACCTCGAGGTCGCGGCTACCAGGCGGCCCCGGGAAATGTCGGGGGAGCAGGCCTAGCTGAATCGCTCGCGCGGCATTCAACTCGCCGTCCAGCCGAGCTTCCATTTCACGCTCGTGTTGCAACTCGGCCGCGAGCCGGCGCCGCCCTTCCTCTGCGACGCGCAAGTTCTCCGACAACATGACGCCGAACACCACCGCCGAGGACAGTGCGGGATAGACGCCGTCGAGCAGTAGCTTCGAAAATTTGAAACTCGCGAGAGCTGAGACGAAGAGGATCGCGATGAGGCAGAGCAGCGCCGCGCCAGCTATTCGCGGACTCTCGTAAGGCAACACGAAGATGATGACGAGTCCCGCGACCAGCACGATCGCAATCTCGATCGGGTTCATCGACGCCGGACGGCGCAGCAGATTTCCGGTCAGCATCGATTCGAGCGCTTGCGCCCAGACCTCGACGCTTGGCATCAAGCCAAGCGGGGTCTGATCCTGGTTAGTCACGCCAAGCGCGCTCGAGCCCAATAGCACCGCAGCGCCATTCAGCCGAGCTGGATCATATGATCCATTGAGCAAGTCCGCCGCCGAGACGAGGCGGGCGTCGTAAAAACGGCTGAAATACGGGTAGATGCGGCCGCGGCTGTCAGTCGGGAGAAAGTGCGTGCCGAGCATCGCGCCTTTCACGCCTTGATTTCCACTCACGATTCCGATCGCGCTCGCGTCTAACGCGACGCGAAGCATTTCGAGCGCAAGGTCTGGCACCAAGTGGCCTTCAGCCAAAATGAATAAGGGTACGCGGCGAGTGACACCGTCGCGATCCGGCTCCATGTCAACGGAACCCTGACCTCGCTCAGCCGCGGCGATTTCCGGCAAACTGCGAAGGAGTTCCGGATGGGTGAAAAGAAACGGGCGCGGATTGCCGCCGGATTCGAGAACCATTGTGACGCGCGCGGGCGTCGTTAACGCGCGAGCCGGTTCGTTGCTGCCTGCGACCGCCAACACCGTCGGGACCTTACGGATAGCATCAGCGAGAACGGATTCATGGGTGGGCAACTTCGAGAGTTCGCCGGCGATTTGGGAGGAGATTTCAGGATCGGACTCAACCAGGCGTCCGGGCGAAAGTCGGTCAGGCTCCGCGAAGATGACGTCGACGCCGAGTACGCTCGGCTTGCCTGACGCGATCTTATCGACCAGCTGTGCCAGCCGTGCCCTCGACCACGGCCACTGCCCGTATTGCGCGAGACTTTTATCGTCGATCGCGACGACTTCCACCGGCAGTAGCTGATACTTGCGCGGCGCAAGCTGTTCGAGAAAATCGAACCCGCGCAGCCTGAGACTCTGCACTACCGAGGGATCGAGCGCGCGCACGATCACCAGCAGCGCCAGCACGGCCAGCGCCGGTGCGCGTCCGGGCTCTGCGAGTATTCGACGCGGCCAGCTCAGCCGTCGAGCAGGCTGTTCCTCGCCCTTGTCCTCAGATGTCAATCTCGAGTCCGTCGTAAGCGGAGGTGACGGTCAACTTATGCGGAGATCCGTTGATTTCGGCATAGCGGCGGGTCTCGCCCAGCACCTTCTCGATCATCTTGTCATCGAAGACAGGCTCATGATGGTACATCACGAGGTGCTTGACGCGCGCGAGTTGCGCGAGCTCGACCGCAATCATGTTGCTCGAATGTCCCCAATCCTCTTTCACTGAGATCTGATCCGCGAGCGAGTATTGCGCATCGAAGATCAACAAGTCGGCATCGCGGAAAAATTCGACAAACGGATAGTTCTCATTGAGAACCTCGTACTTATGTTCGGAGTCGGTCGAGTAAACCATCGACTTGCCATCTTTTGAAAAGCGAAAGCCGTAGGAATCGCTCGGATGATTCTGCCGAATCGCTCTTACTGACAAGCCGTCGATCTCGTAGGTGCGCCCCGGTTCCAATTCGACGAACTCGATGGTTGCGCCGAGCGATCGGAAATCGATTGGGAAGCAAGGATTCGACTGCTGACGAATGAAAGCGTCGCGCATCTCCTTGTGGCAGCCGTGAATCCTGATCACATTGCCCGGGATGTACGATGGAGTAAAAAACGGGAACCCCATGATGTGATCCCAGTGCGTGTGCGACAGGAAAACATTGAAGCGCGATTTCTTCGCGGGCCCATGCTTTGCGAGCAGCGCGTTTCCGAACTCGCGCACCCCGGACCCAAGGTCGCATAGCACGTATTGGTTTTCGTTGCCTCCAGCCTCGATCTCAACGCAGCTCGAATTACCGCCGTAGGTGCCGCTAATCGAGAACGGGAGTTCCTTCGCGAGAAAGTTGTCGATCGCTTCGAGGCTGTCCAGTCGATGGCTGCGCGCGACCAGCAGCGCCTCGCGGAGCTTGGTCTGGACGGCACGGTATCCTAGCGGCGTCGGAATCGAACCGCGACTCCCCCAGAAACGGATCAACATCGGCACTTACCCCCGTGCAGTTGTCCGCCAGTTAGCTCAAAGCCGCAACTGCGTCCGCCGTAGTATCGAACACCTGCACGACCAGTGAGAAGCGGCTGATATCGAAAATCTCCTTGACGACAGGACCCAGCGCAGCGACCGCGAGCTGCCCGTTCTCGGCCTTTGATTGCTTCGATCCCATCATCAGCGCTCGCAAGCCGGCGCTCGAAACGTACTCGACGGCTGAGAGATCAACCAGCACAGCGGCACCGGGATTCAAAGCGGCGAGGAGCCGGGCTTGAAATGCTGGACTCGTGTCGTTGTCGATTCGTCCCGCTGGACTCAGGATCAGAATGTCGCCATCGCGCCGCTCCCCGATCTCCACCGAAACCTCCCCGAATTTCCAATGGTTACTGTTAGTATGGGATTCGCGGCTCAATTCTCGACATTTCGTCGATAGGGCGCAAGCTGAAAAATCGGCGGTCAGTTCAACCGCGGTGGAACTCGAACTGTCAGCACGTGAGGTCCGCGGAAATAGCGGTCGAACTCGCCGCCGACGTAGTTCCAATTGTCGGCCGGACTGAACCACGCGTCCATCGTCGGCAGAAACGGCGCAATCAACAGGTTCAAGGCGCCGAGATCAGGCCGCATGTCGAGCCGGAAAAGATCGCCGGAGTAAAAGGGCCAACGCTCCGACTGTGTGGGAAGCGACGCCTTGACGCTGAAGATCTCAGGTCCGGGCGCACATGCGAACGCATGAAACCTGATTTCGCGACTCCCATGCCGAAGATTCGTGACCATCATCATCAGCCCTGACGCACCCGCGAAGGAATCCGCAGGAACGTCCAGCTGAGATTTGCGCACCTTCATCTCGCCGGATGTGTAACTCGTGCACGACGCGACGCCAGATTTAGCGTTTAGAGTATCGACCATGTGAAGCGTGCCGTCAGCGTTGAAAAACGAATGCTCATAGGTGTCGAGCTTGAGGGTGGAGCGATTGTCTTCGACGTCGAGGCGCACATCCTCACTATCGCGCTCGCCATCAAGGTACCTGGTCTCGCCTTTGATCTCTTCGGTTGAATCGTTCTGCACCATTGTGAAGCGGGTGGAGCCGATCTTCTGCTTGCCGTCGGGACTCAAAATATTGAATTGCGGCCCGTTGAAATCCGAGGCGCCAACTCGAACGTCCAAGGCAACAGCGTTGCCGCGTAAGGGAGCCGATGCGGCGAGAGCTAACGTGACGAGCAGCGTGATTTTCAAAATCGCGCTGATCAAATGCCGAAGTGAATCTCTGATGCGAATTGTCTTGAAGTTGCGGTGCGTCCGAAGCTCCAGTTTGCGGCTCGATGATGAGATACCAGCGCCTTCAGAATTTCAGGAATCTCAAACACCGCGCGGTTGTCGTAGGCATTCACGTTGGCGCGCAAACGGATGAACTGTTCGCGATCGAGCATCTTCGCAACCGCGCTACCGATTTCGCGAAATGAGGGCAGCACTATTCCGAACTCATTTTGCGCGATCCAATCGGTGTTGAAGCGCTCCTGCACCATTGTCCACGAGTTGCGCTCAACGATAAGCGGAAGCCCCATGACCAGAGCTTCGCTGATGCTACCGGGACCCGGCTTGCCGATGAAAAAATCCGCAAGCTTCATGAAGTAGGGGATTTCCTGGGTGAAGCCCACGCAATGAAATGGATAGCGCAGCTCCATACTTTCGATCCGTTCGCGCAGCTTGTCATTGTGACCGCATATGAAAATGAGCTGAGTCTTGAGCTGGGCGGTTTCGATTCGTCGCGCGATCGATGCCATCTGGCTCGAGCCGTAGCTGCCGAACATCACGATGCCCATCGGCAAGTTGGGGTCCAGGCCAAAGCGTCCTCGCTCGGCTTCGCGATTTATCTCGATGGGATCGATAAAACTCGGGACGCACGATCATTCCCGAGGTGCGAAATACGCGCTCTGGGTCATGGCCCATCGCGATCGCCTGCTCCGCCGCGGCTTCAGTGCCGCAAATCAGGTACTGCTTTTGGCGTTCGATCCAGAAGTGCGGCGGACAGTCTGCGAGGTCGGTCAGAATTGTGACCATTGGCGTTTCGGACCGTCGATTCATTGCGTCGGCCTGTCGCAGCCCCTGCAAAATCGCGTGATTGAAGTTGGGGATCATCGAGACCACAAGCTCTGGCTGCGAGCGCTGCCAGTGACGCGCCAGCAGCCTGACAATCGTCGGCTCGAGTTGCCGAATCAGCATCTGCGTAATCCGCAGCAACGGGCCGGTGCCGATGGTTAGACCGTACTTGAGTTGCGAGTTGTAGAAATCCTCGATGCGAACACCCGTGAGGCGCCGAATAACATCGGCCGGTTCGAGCAGCTCGCGCAGGTTGATCGGATTGATATTCCACGAACGGTTCTGTTGGCGGGCCGCCGATATCAGTGCCGTTGCAGAAGCGCGATGTCCACCGCCCGCGTCGAAATAGATCAGATCGATCCTTGAATCGGTGTGCCTGGTCGATTCGAGTGCGTAAGTTGTCACGAAGTTGCCTCCTGCGGCATCGGCGAGGGAACCGAAATGTTCTGCGGTGCAATACTCCATCGCAGGATTTGCAGCGTCCCGTCCCGCTCCTCGACAACGGCAGTCCGGTTGTGCACCCAATCGCCGTCATTGACGTACAAGACGTTTCCGATCAGCCGATGATCAGAACGATGAATGTGCCCGCAGATGACGCCGTCGGCTTTGTGGTCGCGCGCGGCTGCGAGCACCGCACGATCGCGGAAGTCAGTCAGGAACTCGATGGCTTTGCGGGCAGGCTCACGAAGATAGTCGGAAAGCGAGCGACCTTCATCGCTTCCCTGTTCGCTGCGACGATTGTACCAGTCATGGATTCGTTGGGCGCGGCCATATGCACTGGATCCTATTTTCGGCAGCAGGCGATTTAGATTGAGCGAGCCGTCGAACTGATGCCCATGGATCACGAGCATCCTGGAACCGTCGGCGGTGGTGTGAATCAACGAACTCAGACTTGGGATGCGGCCGAACAGGTCTTCAACCAGGCCGAGCTTACCCTCGTCATGATTTCCGGGCAGGAAGACCACGTTGACGCCACCGCGGCGCCATTGTCCGATCTCATCCACCAGGTCTTGTTGCGTGGAACTCCAATGCCACGACGGTCCGCAGTTCCATCCGTCGACTATGTCGCCGACGAGATAGAGGGTCTCTGCAATATGATGTCGCAGGAAGTCGAGCAACGCACTTGCTTTGCACGCTCGCGTACCGAGGTGCACATCGGAGATCCAGATCGTTCGGTAGTAACTGCGTTGAAACATGGCCTACCCTCCTCCATCGTGTCTCGCACTGACTGCGACACGACCATCCACTTCCGCCTGCATCCAACGATCCGCCGAAAACTCTACTTCAATAGGCAATCAGATCCGGACTTCGATAACTACACAAATAGTGAACTGAGGCTGAAGAATGAGATAGCAGACAATGATGAGTGCATTAGCAAGTTACTACTTGCACGTGAACGCACTGCTACATCGATGAGTAGCTAGTCAAATTGCGTGTGAGTGGCTATTCGAGGGGCGCGGGAGAGACGTGTTTGCAGTCTTTCAGAGCCAGGTACTGACGGTCGCGCGCGTACTGCAGAACGTACGATTTTCCCACGCCCGCAGTGACGGTCCCCGCGGCGTAGCAGCAGCTACGCCGCAGAACGTCAGCTATCTTCCGACTGCGTGCCGAATCGTGGTGAGTATATAGATCAGATCGCGAGGCGACTGAACGTCACCCATCAGCGCCACGTGCGACAAAATCTGCATTTCGTCCTGCGTGACGTTGTGGATGCGTTGGAGTTTTTCGTTCTTCTGAAATTGCTCCCAGCTCGAACCCTGGACGCCCACAGGTTCCGAGATGAGCGCCTGCGCATGCGGGTTCGCGAGGAAGAACATTTCGCGATTGTCGAGCCCGAGAACTTCCGCCAGTCTGGAAACAATCTTGTCGGAGGGATGCCGTTTACCTGACTCGAGGTGCCCGATATACGGCGTCGAGATCTTGATCCTGGCAGCGACTTCGTCCTGCGTGAGATCCAGTTCTCTTCGCTTCGCGCGTATCACCTCTCCGAAGTTGGGGGTCTTCGCTCGCGCTGGCGAAATGTCGGATTTGGCCTTCGCCGCGCGTGGCGCAGCGGTTGTTCGTGGTGAACTCTTTACCTTCAACATACTGTGAATTACTAACATACGATGAAATAGAAACAAACAGGCAGCAGCTAATCACTACAAGACGTGTCATACTGACTATTGCGCGCAACTCGCGGACCCTTCTACAAGATGTTGTGATTTAGCGACTTTTTTGCGGGTTTCCATTAGAGATACTTAATCGATTACCTAGAAGAATTCATCAAAACCAGCGGTCGTTGATTGCCGGGCTAAGTTCGCGCGCGAAGCGACACAAGGCTCGCCCCGCTAGCATCCGACAATCCGGCTACTTTTGCAGCCCCTTGTGGTACTCCGGACGCTCGGCTATTGCGTAGGCGTTCGCCGCAAGGGTGAGCGTGGATGGAACCGATCGGCAACCGCATTTCCCCCACCAGTATGTCGCCCGCTGAAAGCGTGTCCGATCTGACCGGCGTACCGGCCACCATGCTTATTACGTTGGCGGCGAAAGTCCTTGCCGCGACGGAAGCGCCAAACCTTCAGTACGCGGCGCACCGGTCGCAAGAAATCCTTCGTCAACTTGAGATCGATCCGCGACGTTTTAATCTCAACGCCAGGGAAGTGCGGGCCGTGGTACTCCGATCGCAATGGTTCGGGCAGACGGTGCGCCGATTTCTCGAAGGCCATCCGGACGGGTTGTGTATCAACCTCGGCTGCGGCCTCGACCCAAGCTTCGAAGAACTGGAGGCCGCGGGCGACAGCCGATTTGCCTGGGTCGATGTTGACCTGCCGGAAGTGATCGCGATACGCCGCCAGTTCTTCGCGGAGAGTGCGCATCGGCGAATCGTCGCGGGCGACATAACGGACTCGCACTTGTTTGCGACGCTGCCCTGGGAGGCAGGAAGGCCAGCTATCGTGGTTGCGGAAGGCGTGCTGTATTTTCTGCAGCGTGCGCAGGTTGAGGCGCTATTCCTTGCGCAAGCAGAGGCAGCCGACGCACGACGCGCGAACCTCGAAATCGCTTTCGACTACGCGAGTCCGTTCGGCGCCTGGATCGTCACCCGGCGTCCCGCCCATCGACAACTCGGCACGACCTTCTCGTGGACGGTGCACAATCCAAGCGAAGTACTGAGAGTCGATCCGCGACTCGAAGTCGTCGAGGATTCGAACGTCTTCCTGAACGCTATGGGGACGGGCGCTCGGCAACTCGATGCGCTCTATCACCTGGTTAGCGGCGGCAGCCTGGGAGGATGCGCGCATCTTCGGCGCACGGCCCGCACGTAGTTCCCGGAGACCTCAGTTCAGGGCTTGGTCGCCTTGATCGAAAAGATCGTAGGAATCGGATCGCCTTCGATATGCCAGAGTCCGTCGCTCGCCTTCTTCATGAACGGGAAATGCTGATAGATGCACCCGGCGAACTCATGCACATACTCGATTCGGAGACCGGTCGCTGCAAGCGCACTGACGACGTCGCCCAGCCGGTACATCCACTCGTGAGTCTCTGAAACTATCTTGCTGTGATCGGAGTAGTCGGGACCGGGCGGGTCTTCGCGCATCGCCGTGTGGAAGTACGAAATCTCGAACTCCAGCCTGGTCGTGCCCGCGCGATTCGCGCTCATCTGGGTGAGCGGATGAAATTCCGCGATATAAAAGAAGCCGCCCGGTTTGACGAAACTCGCCGCGATCTCGGCCCATCGCTTGATGTCGGGAAGCCAGCACAAGGCGCCGTACGATGTGAACACGATGTCGAATTGCTCGTGCAACACGTCGGGCGCGTCGTAGATATTGGACTGGATGAATCGGGCTGGAATTTTCAGTTCATCGCTGATCGAACGCGCGAGTGCGATCGCCTGATCGGAGAAATCCACGCCGGTGACGTTGGCGCCCATTCGCGCCCACGACATCGTGTCGAGTCCGAAATGACACTGCATGTGCAGGAGAGACTTGCCGCGAACGTCGCCAACCTCGCGCAGCTCGATCGGCTTGAGGACATTCTCGCCCGCCTTGAACTCCGCTAACCGGTACTCGCGCGAGGCCGCATGAATCCCGGCCATCATGTTCCACGCGTCGAGATTTGCTTTCAGCCGCTCGTCCATCGCGGATGCTAAGGGCTCTCCTGGCTGTAGTCCCACGAGACCGTGTGCAACGGCTTGACGGTCACGACCACGACCTTGTTGCCCTTGAGCGATTTCGCGTACGCCTTGCCGAGTTTCTTGCCGAGGTACTCGACCGCCATCCTCTCGGTGCGCTTGTCGTCGACTTTTTCCTCGAGCGTGGCGCGCCCCTTCAGCACCACCGTCTTGTACGGCGCCTTCTTGGTATCGACCACCAGCGTCACGCGCGGATCGCGCACCAGGCATTTGTATTTGAATGACTCCGCGCCGGTGTGAAACACGACTTGCCCGTCGGCGTATTCGTACCAGGTCGGCACGGCGTGCGGCGCGCCGTCGGGCGCGGTGACCGCAACCACAGCGACGATCGGTTTCTTGAGCAGCTTCTCGATATCTTTCTTCTTCATCGGCATCGGGACGAGGTCTCCTGTAGCGGCAGCGGCGAACTTACTTGCCCTTGAAATTCGGTTTGCGTTTTTCGCGGAAGGCTCGCGTGCCTTCGCGGACGTCCTCGGACGGATTGGTGATCATAACGTTGAGCGCGGCGTCCTCGAGCGCGTTCTCGAGCGTCATCTCGCGCTGCTTGTACATCATCCGTTTTGCGAGCCTTATTGCCAGCGGCGGACCGTCGGCGAGCCGGCGCGCGAAATCATTCACGCGCGCCTCGAGCTCCGCATGCGGCACCACTTCGGTAACCAGCCCGAGCTCGAGCGCGGTCTTGGCGTCGTAGACTTCGGACAGCAGCGTCATCTTGAGCGCGCGATCCAGACCCATGAAGCGGGGGAACAGGTACGCGCCGCCTTCATCGCAGAGCAGCGCAAACTTGAGAGCAGTATCTCCCAGCCGCGCCTGGTCCGACGCAATTCTGAAATCGCACGACAGCGCGAGCGTCAGTCCGCCTGCCACCGCTGCGCCGTTGATCGCCGCAATCACCGGCTTGTCGAAGCGATGCAACGACAAGACCAGCTGATGGAACCCTTCGCGCATCTCGAGCATGTGGCCCATCGGATGCCCATGAAATCGCGAGCGGCTCTCGGGCGCACCGCTGATATCGCCGCCGGCGCAGAACGCGCGTCCACTGCCGGTGATAATCAGCACGCGCACATCGTCGTCCTGCCGCGCGAGATCGATCGCCGCGCACATCTCCTTGACCATCGTCTCGTTGTAGCCGTTCATCCGCTCGGCGCGATTGATAGTGATTTTCGCGACGCCGTCGCGCGAACCGTAGATGATTGTTTTGAAGTCCATCGTGGTGACCTCTCTTTTTCTTGTGGCACTCTGAGCGGAAGCTAACCGCAGCGAAGAATCTCGCACGCCGTCTTTTGGCGAATGCCCAGGCGCATCGATCACTATTGCGCCGCGCTCCGCGCGTCGAGAATCCTTCGCTTCGCGAGATCCTTCCACTCAGGATGACGGAAGGGAGCCGTTGCCGGAAATTGCTACCGCCCCTTGAACGTCGGGGGGCGCTTTTCCAGGAACGCCTTCACCGCTTCGCGATGGTCCTCCGTCCGGCCCGTCATCGTTTGCCCCCAGGCCTCGCGATCGAGCAGCTCGTTGAATTCATGATTCAGCGCGGCGTTGAGATTCGCCTTCATGTAGCCGTAGGCGATCGTCGGACCGTTGGCGATTCGCGATGCGATCGCATGCACCTCGTCCTTGAACGACGCGGCAGGCACGACGCGATTTGCCAGGCCGATTCGCAGCGCCTCGTCGGCGCCGATCACGTCGGCCAGGAAATACAATTCGCGAGCTTTCGCCGATCCCACCAGATGCGTCAGCGACCATGTCCCGCCGTAGTCGCCCGAGAAGCCGACCTTGGCGAAGGCGGTGCCGAAACGCGCCGCGTCGGACGCGATCCTGATGTCGCAGGCCATCGCCAGGCTCAGTCCCGCGCCTGCGGCTGGACCGTTGACCGCGGCAATCGTGACCTTCGCCATCTCATGCAGCATCAACGACGCCTCTTCGCCGCGGCGCAGGCCGGCGACGCGATCCTCGATCGTTTGCGTGGCGCCGGCATTCGCATTCTCGTTGCGCTCGCGCATCCCGCCGATATCTCCGCCCGAGCAGAATCCGCGGCCCGCGCCGGTCAGCACGACGGCGCCGATTTCGGGATTGGTCGCGGCGCGCGAAAGGTTGTCCACCAGCGCACCCATCATTTCGGCGCTCATCGCGTTGAGCTTATCGGGCCGATTCAGCGTGAGATAAAGCACGCGGTCTTTAACTTCGGTCAGCAGGTCTGCCATCTTGGCCTCCAAAAAATCCGTGTGACTCTGGTACTACTTCACGTCCGCCAATCTGTCGAGTGCCGCCGCGACCGCCTGCGTTCCGTCGAGGTCGTGGCCCAGCGCAGCCGACGCGTTGAACATCGAGGCCATCAGCGAAAGTCCCGGCAGCGCAAGCCCTGACTCGCGCGCCGCCTCGGTCACCAGCCGCAGGTCCTTGCGAATCAGCTTGATAAAGAACCCGGGCCGATAGTCGCCGGCTATTATTTTCGGACCGAGATTTGACAACTGCCACGATGCAGCCGCGCCCGCGCCAATCGCCTCGACCACGCGCGACGCGTCGAGACCACCGCCCTTGGCAAACCTGATCGCCTCAGCCGCCGCCTCGAGGTTGATCGCGACTGCTATCTGATTAGCGAGCTTGGTCATCTGGCCGGCGCCCGACGGGCCCATATGTGTGATCCTTTTTCCCATCAGCTCGAACAGTGGACGCGCGCGCTCGAACGCGGCCGCGTCTCCGCCGACCATGATCGCGAGCGTGCCGTCGCGAGCGCCGACGTCGCCGCCCGATACCGGCGCATCGAGGTACTCGACATCCGAAGCTTTCAGCCGCGCGGCGATCGTGCGCTCTGCTGCCGGCGAAATAGTACTCATGTCGACGACGAGCTGCCCGGCCTTGAGCGCGGGCTCGATCTTCGCGACGGTCGCCTCGACGTCAGGTGTATCGGGCACCATGATAAACACGACGTCGGCGCCCGCGACGCATGCGGCGGGGTCGGCGGCAACGGCCGCGCCGTCAGCAGCGAGTGCGCGGGCCTTCTCGGGCGACCGATTGAAGACGCGCACGCGATGGCCTCCGTTGATCAGCCGCCGCGCCATCGGCGCGCCCATTATCCCGGTTCCGATCCATCCAATTTCCATGTGAATGCTCCGTGAAAGGAAAAGAGAAAAAAGACGGAGTTTGTGATGTGGCCCGGAACCCTCACCTACCGGCCGCGATGCGGCCGGCCGCCTCTCCCGTAAAATAACGGGCGAGGTAATTCCCCGTCCACCCCAGCTCTTCTAACAGGGACGAAGTGTTCCTCTGCTCAACTCGCTTTCAGCGCGCGCCACGAAAAACCTGCGGGCGCGGTGGCTGTGATCAGCGCGATCGGAATCCACAGCGTGAAGATAAATCCGAGCATCGGCTCATGCCACAGCCAGAACAGCTCGTATGTGAAAAAGGCCGCCAGCAACGCGGCGTGTAGCATCGTGCCCGACTCTCCCAGGCGCTCGTCGATTCGCGAGAACAGCCTCGACACGAGCATCCCCTGTCCCAGGCAATGCCACGTGCCGTAGAACCGGCATCGACGACAGATATTGGTGCTCGCCTCGTACCAGAGCGCGCCCATCAGCACGAGTCCGAGGATGACGGCACCCGCGCCATGTGCGCCCGCGATCGAAAGCGCGAGTATCGAGAACAACACGAACCCGCCAAGCCCAACGACGCGGAATACGAGGGGCGTCTGCAGTAAGTAGACGAATGGCTCGAAGGGACCCGGATTAAATCGCATAATAAGTGAATACGAACGCCCAGCCTACTCGTTACTCGCAAAGGCGCAAGCAGGTCCCTGTCCCTGATCAGTCGTCCATGCTCGGAGGCGCTCCCACCGCTCCTTTCGCCAGCAAGTTATCGTCGAGCGCGACCGATGCGCTTTGAACGGGACGGTTGTCGACGAGGTCGGTGTATTTCCCGCCGCTAAACTTTTCACCGAGAAATTTCAGGATCGAAGTATGGTCGAGCAGTTGCTCGCATAACGAGGCCGGCTGCACGAATGGCGACACGACGATTCCCGGGACCCTGACACCGAGCGTGCTGAAACCATTGCTGTACAAAGCCTGCGGCGGCGGCGCAGTCGCAATCGCGGGCGGGCGCACGTGATCGAAAAACGAGCCGTGTTCATCGTACGTGATGAATGCAACCAGGTCGTTCCAGGTGTCGCCAGCGACGAGTGCGTCGTACACGATCTTCAAATGCCGCTGACCACCATACAGAGATGCCGGAGGATGGTCGTCGGATGCGGCAGCCGTTCCGCGGCGATAATCGTCCTCGTACAGCGGCTCGACAAACACCACCTGGGGTACATCGCCGTTTTTGAAGTCGTCGATCAGGCGATCGAGCGGCCGAAACAGATTCTGCACCTGCACGTCGCCTTCGTAGAGCTTCAGGATGCGAGGCATCTGCATGAAGAAAAAAGAGTAGCCGCCGAGGTAGACGCGCCAACTGACCCCGCGCGCCGTGAGCCAATCGTAAACGAGATCATCTGGATTGTTGTGAAACAAATTTTGCGAGATTTGAAAATAGCCGCTCGGTGTATGGTCCACCAAAGCGTAGCCGCTCATCGCCATCAGGCGATTCGGCAGCGTGCTCGCAGGCAGGCAGGCGAACCAGTTGTCGCAGATCGCAAAGTTGCGCGCGAGAAAATTCGTCGAAGGCAGGTACTCGTTGATGCAGTATTCCATGATGCGTGCGGGATCCGCGGCCGGTGACGATGCGGCGTAGCTCTGCGCGAATCCATGCATCGGTCCGAGGATCGAATTGATCTGCGTGTCGATATTCTCGCGCTCGTGCGGAGGATCCGGCGTCAGCGACGGACTGGTAATCGGCCGTGGCTGATAGGTGTCGTGCGCGTAGTAGGTTTGCGCATGCTGGATGCCTTCGATTCGCGACGCCAGCGGATGCCCTGAACCAGGCAAGCCCAGGTAGCCGAGAATATGATCGAACGACCGGTTCTCCATCATCGCGATAACCACAGTCTGCACGCGTGACAAATCTTTAGGCATCGAACAAGCTCCTTTCCCAGCACGAAGATCGGTGCGAGTGCGGCAATGTTGCCAAGAATCGGCGCAAAACTTAAGCTCGCGCGATGAAGCTTGAGAGCGCGCGCAAGGCGATCGAATCGGGCATCGAGCGCGGGCTCCATGTCGGCGCGCAGCTTTACGTTTCCCTCGACTGCAAGCCCGTCGCCGATCTCGCCTTCGGCATGGCGCGCGACGGCGTCGCGATGACTCCCGACACCATTATGCTCTGGATGTCGGCTACCAAACCGATCACGGTCATTGCCCTCGCGCAGGTGTGGGAGCGCGGCAAAATTGCGCTCGACGATCCGGTCGCGAAGTACATTCCAGCGTTCGGCGCCAAGGGCAAGGACGTCATCACGATCCGCCACGTGCTGACGCATACCGGTGGCTTTCGCGCGGCGGTCGGTCCATGGACTGCGGATCCGTGGGACAGCATCATCGCGCAGATTTGCGACGAGAAGATCGAGCCGGGATGGATCGTCGGGCAAACGTCCGGCTACCACGTCGCGCCGTCGTGGTATCTGCTCGCTGAAATCGTGCGCCGCGTATCCGCTGACGGCCGCCCGTATAGTCAATACGTTCGTGAGGAAGTCCTCGAGCCGCTCGGGATGCGCGATACGTGGATCGGGATGCCGGCCGCGCGATGGCGCGAGTACGGCGATCGAATCGCGCCGATGCATTTCGGCAGCGCCGTCAAGCCGCCCGGGCTATATCCGTACGCGCCGTGGTCGAACAGCGCCGAAGCGGTCGCGATTGAGCGTCCCGGGGGCAACGGGCGCGGTCCCATTCATGACCTCGGACGATTTTATGAGGCGATGCTCGCTGGTGGCGAAGGGGTCGTCACGCCGCAGACTATCGAGGCGATCTCCGCGCGCCACACTGTCGGGCGGCCCGACAAGACGCTGGGCTACCAGCTCGATCGCGGCCTCGGCGTCGTGATCGACTCGAAGAAATACGGCCCCGCATCGGCGTGGTATGGCACGCGATGCTCACGGCGCACGTGGGGCCACGCCGGCTATTTGTGCTCGGTCGGTTTCGTCGATCCGGAGAATCGATTGGTGATCGCCGCCGTCTTCAACGGCATGACCGAAGACGATCCCGCGCTGCATGGCGTTCGAATGCGCGAAACAATTGATGCCGTCTACGCCGATCTGGGACTCGGACCGTCACAATAGTTTAAAGTATCCGAATCGACGCTTTATTTGTGCTGTTTGTAACAACTTTGATGACAATTTGTCGTCACGAAGTGGCCCAGCAGTCAGCTACACGCTAAAAGATCCTTGAGAGGACAGGAAGCTGCTACGAATTAGACATCGCGCTGCGACACTCTGCTACGGTTTTGCGTGGCTCTCGATGATCGCGTTGATCGCGATGGTCACGATCGCCGAACTGCTGTGATGACGATTCATCCGCATTGTCCATGCTCGCGCGCGAGTATCGGTGAACTGGCGGTCCTGATGGCGCACAGTGGCGGCAGGCTGGTGGCCTTCGTGGCGTTCGTCGAGCCGCCTGGCTTCGATGAGAACTGGACGAAGAGCGATCTCTGGTCCAGCGCCGGCTTGATACCCGGGGTAACTCGACTGATCGATCGAGGCGCCGAGGCGAGGTTGTTCGGCGCGGCCACGTCGGGCCAGACGATGGTCTACGATTCTCTCGGACGGCTGTTGTTCAGCGGCGGAATCACGGCCGCTCGCGGGCACTTCGGCGACAACGCCGGGGTTAGCGCGATAGCCCGGTTGATCGATACACGCGAATCGGACGCATCCGCTAGTGCTGTCTACAGGAACAAGTCAGTCGTCGATGCGTCAACGAACACGGTCTACGGATGCCCGCTGTTCGCACCCTTGAGCCGAGAGAAAAAGCAAGGGAAGTGCGCGAAATGAGCCAGCAGGACAGCCTCTCTCCCGACGTCGCGATTCGCGCGAGCGCGCTCTTCAACGAAATGCGCATCGCAATCTTTCGGCGCACCGACGAGTTATTTGCCGGCCTGTTCGTGTTTCAGTGGCTCGCTGGAATCGTCGCCGCGCTGCTGATTTCGCCGACCGCATGGGCCGGTGAACAGGGCTATACGCACATCCACGTGTGGGCCGCGATATTTCTCGGTGGAACGATCGCGATAGCGCCGATCGCGATGGTGCTGGCGATGCCGGGCAGGACGCTCACTCGCCACGTAATCGCAGTCGCGCAGATGATGACGTCGGGCCTGTTGATTCACTTGTCGGGCGGACGAATCGAGACCCATTTTCACTACTTCGGATCGCTTGCGTTCCTGGCCTTCTATCGCGACTGGCACGTACTGATAACCGCCTCGATCGTCGCCGCGGCCGACCATTTTGTTCGAGGCCAGTACTTTCCAATGTCGATGTATGGAGTCGCCGCAATTCAGCCGTTGCGATGGGTCGAACATGTCGGATGGGTCGTGTTCGAAGACTTCTTTCTGATTATTTCGATCGTGCAGAGCCTCAACGAGATGAAGGCTATCGCCGTCAACCGCGCGCGGCTGGAAACCGTCAACACGCACATCGAGCAGGAGATCACGATTCGAACCGCCGCACTGCGCGAGACTGGACGCGAACTGGTCACCGCACGCGAGTCGGCGCTCGACGCGTCGCGCGCAAAGTCGGAATTCCTCTCGAGCATGTCGCACGAGATTCGCACTCCGATGAACGCAATCCTCGGGATGGCGCAATTGCTGGAAGAAACCCAGCTCAACCCTGACCAGCAAAGATACCTCGAGATCATGACCAGCAACGGCGACGCGCTGCTGGACCTCATCAACGGCATACTCGATCTCGCAAGAATCGAAAGCGGCCGGCTGTCGCTCGAGCAGGCCGAATTCGATCTCGAAAGCCTGGTGGATCGAACCGTTGAGACGTTGGGAATCCGCGCGCATCAGAAGGGCCTCGAGCTGCTGGCCAATGTGATGCCCGGGGTTCCGCTCGCGCTGATCGGCGATCGCCTGCGCGTCCGCCAGGTGCTGCTCAACCTGATCGGCAACGCCGTGAAATTCACCGAGAGCGGACAGGTACTGCTCACGGTCGAGCGCGACGGCGAATCCGGAGGAACCGGGCCGTCTTCAGTTCTCAATCGCCGACACCGGCATCGGAATCGCCAAGGACAAACTTGAAGACGTCTTCGCCAGTTTCACGCAGGCGGATTCTTCGACCACGCGGCAGTACGGCGGCAGCGGACTCGGCCTCGCGATCGTGCGCCGGCTGGTCGAGTTGATGGGAGGTCGCGTCTGGGTCGAGAGCGAGCTCGGACGCGGCAGCGTCTTTCACTTTACCGCCCAGTTCGAGGTTCAGACCGGCGCGCCCCGCGAGCAGCTCCCGTCCACAACCGTGATGCTCAGTGGAGTTCGCGCCCTGGTGGTTGACGACAACTCCACCAACCGGCTCATCCTGCGCGAAATGCTCTCGAGTCGCGGTGCTGAGGTCGATGAGGCAGAAGACGGGCTGACCGCGCTCGAACATATAGAGCGGGCCCGGACCGTCGGCGTTCCGTACAAGCTCGTGTTGCTCGACTGCCGGATGCCGGGGATGAATGGTTTCCAGGTCGCCGAAAGGCTCAAGGCGGCGACGGGAGAGGGTTTGACGGTGCTGATGCTGTCGTCGGACGACCTGAAAGTCCAGCTTACTCGGGCTCGCGAACTGGGACTCGATGCCTACCTGGTCAAACCGGTGCGCCGCAAGGATCTATTCGCGGCAATCGCGGCGATGATGACAAAGCATGCGGCCCGCTCCAAGGGTGACGCCGCCGAACACGGATATACTGCGGCGCTTGTCTCGGCGGAGGATACCGCCGCGATTCCGGAACCGGGTCGGCCTCTGTCGATCCTGCTGGCCGACGATTCGAAGGACAATCGCCTGCTGATTCATGCATACCTGAAAGACACCGACTGGCTGCTCGACGATGCGGAAAATGGCGCGATCGCGCTCACCAAGCTCAAGACTGGAAATTTCGACCTGGTGCTAATGGACGTTCAAATGCCCGTGATGGACGGGCTCGAAGCGACTCGCTCGATTCGAAAATGGGAGAAGGAACGCGGGCTCTCGCGCACGCCGATCCTCGCCCTTACCGCCTCGGCGCTGGACGAGGACGTGCGCCGCTCTCTCGAAGCAGGTGTCGATATGCACGTCAGCAAGCCAATCAAGAAAACCGTGCTGGTCGCGGCGATCAAGAAGTCCGCGCAGTCGGCTTCCGTCCTCACAATCGCGAAAAACCCGTAGGACGCAGCCGCCTGAACGCACAGTAGGCGGTTATCTCTGGCCAGTCCAGTCGGAAGGCGCGACTGAGCGCCATCGAGCGCGAATCGCCTCGTATTCTGCGGGCGGCAACGGTCCTGCGCCGGCGTGCGCGATATTTTGCGCAACGCGCTCGGGCCGTGTCGTGCCGACGATCGCAGTCGTCACACCCGACGTGCCGAGTGTGAATCGAAGCGCTATCGCGACCGCGTCCTCGACTCCGCGATGGAGAAAATCGTAGTCGAGTTTCTGAAGTCGGTCCCAATAAGGCCGCGTGTACCAGTCGGCGGGCGGCTGCTTGCCGTGACGCCAGGCCGCGTTGGCGATCGGCCGCTTGACGATCACGCCCATCCCTCGCGCGGCCACTTTCGGCAGCACGCGATCAAGAGCTTCCTGATCCGCGATGCTCAACGAGGTCTGCAGAGTATCGAACGCGCCGCTTTCAACCACGTAGACCGCTTCATCCGAGTCGGCGCTGCATCCGACGAAGCGCGCCTGTCCTCGCTCGCGTGCCTTGTGCAGAACCTCGATCACGCGGCCGTCCTTGAGAGTCGCAAGCGTCGGGCTATGGAACTGCATGACGTCGACATGGTCGGTGCGCAGATTCTTGAGACTACGCTCGATACTCCGCGCGAGCATCGCAGGATCCCAATCCGGCTGCGCGTAACCGGCGGCGCGCTCGGACGCAGACCCAAGCGGCGCATGCCCGCACTTCGTCATGAGCACAACTTCCGCGCGCCGCTTGGATATCGCCTTGCCGATCAGCGCCTCGCCATCGGCATAACACTCGGCGGTGTCGATCACGTTGATCCCGGCATCGAGCGCGGTGTTCAGAATTTTATCGACCGTCTTTTGCGCGACCGCCTGGTAGCCAACCTCAGACCCGCCAAATCCGAGGATGCTGACTCGAAGCCCGGTCTTTCCCAACACTCGATATTCGATTGCCATAAGTTTCGAAGGTTATGGGGAGCGAACGGAGCGAGGCAAAGATGACCGCTTCGCATTTCAAACCCGGCATCGGCTTCGCGGGCAGCGAAGCTGTCCGGACAGCTTCCTGCCGCGCGCGAAGCTCGCTTCCGGTCTGGATCGCGCAACGATCAGATTGCGCTAAGCGGAGCGGTCGAGCTTGGCGCGCAGGCGTGACGCGAGATCGGGCGCCGAGGTTTCGTGTTTGAAATAGACGAAGACCTCCTCGGCGCCATTCGCGGCCAGGCGATCGAGATTTTTCACCCATACATCCAGGCCGGCGTCGTCGTAGGTCTCTTTGCGCAGCCGGACATAGACGTACGGCGCGGTTCGTTCGAGCGGTGAGGCGAGCTTTTCAGTTTCCGCAATACATAGCGCGGCGCCGTTGTCCGCCAGCGCGGTGATCACGGAATCGTCGAACCAGCTTTTGTTTCGGAACTCGAATGCTGCGCGAATCCGACCTTTCAGTATCGCTAAAAAGTCCCGCAGCAACGGGAGATCCAGCTTCAAGTCGGGAGGGAGCTGGAACAGCGCTGGCGCGAGGCGCTCGCCCATGACCGACGCCCGCTCGATGAACGTGTCGGTGGTTTCTTTGACGTCGCGGAGCTTGGCGAAATGCGTGATGCGTTGCGGAGCCTTAAGTGCGAAGCGGAAATTCGCCGGCGTGCGCGCGGCCCATCCTTCGAGCATCGCGGACTTCGGCATCGCGCGGAACGTATAGTTGATTTCGACCGTCGGCATCCGCTCGGCGTAGTACTCGAGCATCTTGGCGCCGGGAAGTTTCTCCGGGTAAAATCCGCCGAGCCATTCCTTGTACGAAAAGCCCGACGTGCCGATCAGGATGTTCGCCTTCGCCATAGCGCCATCCTAGTTGATGCCGAAATTTAGTCGAGTACCGACGTCTACTAGCTACGTCCCTCGACCAGCTTGCGCAGGCGCTCGGCGCCCTCCTTCGCGACTTGCTCCTGCTCCGGGTTGCTTCCAGAGCCATCGAGATCGAAAAGGTCGTAGTAGAGCTTGCCGCGCAGCTTGCCGACTTCGTCGACGAATGTCGTGCCGTAGTCGCGCTCCGGATCGCCCATCGCGAACGCTTGCCGCGTGATGGTCCAGCTCTCAGGACGCAGTTGCCGCGCCTGCTTGAAATACGGCACTGCGTCGGGCGCGTGCCCGGTCTCGCACAGATATTCGGCGAGCCGGAAGTATGCGGCAGCTTGCGCATGCTCGCGGGTCGGCAGTTTGAGCTTGCGCTTTACCTCGTCGGGCTTCATGACGTAGCGGCTGTTCGCGCCGTTCTTCGCCCAGTCGCGCACCGCGTCGAGACATCGCGCCGAATCGATACCGGTGATCGCACGGAACGTGTCGAGCGCAAACGCGACTTCGTTGGGACGCACGATCGTTCCCGTTTCGTCGATCCAAACCGCAGTCGGCACGTTGACCATATTGTAGAGTTCGGCCACGACGTGCCGCGTATCGATCAACGAAGGATGCGCAGGATTGCCGGCTTTGATGAACGGGCCTGCCGCCGCAGCGCCGCCGGTGTCGAACGCGACGGTGACGATCGTGAAGTTGAGGTCCTTGAGTTCTTCGTACAGCGCCTGCCACCCGGGCAGGTCAAGGGAGCATCCTCACCACGAGGCCCACGCCAGCAAGAAGACCTTCATGCCGCGATAGTCCGACAGGCGATGAAGCTTGCCTTCGAGGTCGGGCAATTCGAAATCGGGAGCCTCGAGCGAGCGCAGGGCGTTGCCGCGATCAGCCGCCTCCGCGCCGAAGTACCATACCCGATTCTTTGCGTCTCCCGCCCACGGCTTGCCCATCTGATCGGCGAGTGCGCTGAAGTTGAGCCAGGTCGCGCCGTCACGCTTCGATGCGAATTCGCTCTCGCGTCTCGGCGGAATCGGCACGCACAAATCGCCGCGGCAGATTCCCTCCGGCTTGAGCTCCCATCCTGCGAGCTGCTTCAACTCAGTCGCGTCGAGCCACACCGCATTTGAGTCCGCGATCGCGCGTTTGAAATGCAATGGCTTGTCATCGTGAATGATCGTAGCGGCAGCCGCCTTCGATTGGTCCGTCATCGCGTCTCCCCCTCCCCTGTTATTTCCTTGAGCGTTGCACGCAGATTTTTTCCTTCGCGATTCCTGAATCCGACCGCGACGCTTAGCCGCTCGAGGTGCTGATCGATTATCTTGCCGCCGAGGCGAACGCGATGCTCGGCGAAGAACTTCTTCACCTCGTCTTCGCGATCGAGCAGCGCGACTACAGCCTCGCACATTCGCGGCAGCGCGTTGTCGGGATATTTTTGAATCATTTCGTCCCAATGCGCGCGCGCAAATTCCCACGCCTCGTAGCGGGATATCGGGTTGAGCAGCAGCGAATGCATCAGGTAGGGCGCGTTCTGCGTTCGCACCTCGCCGTCGATGGTCATCTGCATGGTTTTTCTGAGCAGCTCGCGATCGCGGAAATTCGCCAGCGCAAACAGGTAGCGCTGCTCTTCCTGCGGCGTGCGCGGCGCCTTGAACTTGCGCTTGAACTCCTCGTAGCGCTTGGCGTCGCCCGAGTATGCGAGGATGTTCACGAAGGCGGGCATCAGGTCGCGATCCGCGGACTCGGGATTGTCCTCGAAGCGGGCATACAGATCCTGCGCGCGCCTCTGCACCTCGGGATCGTCGCCGAGCGTGCCCAGCGCCCCGATCAGCATGCCGCGCAACTGGCGTACGAGCTCGCTCTCGCCCGTTTTTGGCTCCCATCCGAGGCGCGCGGCGGCGGGACCGACAATCTTACGCACTGCAGCCGCGAGCGCGGGCCGGTCCTCATCGGACGCGATCATATCGAGATACGAGAACGCGCCAATCAACGCACGCCACACGTTGATGTCGGTCTCGTTGGTGAACAGCCGCGCCATCTTGACGAACTCGCTCAGCGGGCCGAGGCCCGCGACGGTAGCAGCCCACGTATCGCTAACCAGCCCGAAGCGTTCGATCGGTTGCAGCGCATCAAGATTTTTCGTGAGCGACGCAAGCAGGGCTGGCGCATAGTGCACGCGATAGAAGCCGTGACCGCCCTCGTTCAGCAGCGCCCATTCGAGCTTGCCCGGAATATCGACGGTCGTATCGCGAGTGGTGAGCAAAACCTTGTGCGTCGTGACGCCCTTGTCGGTCTTCGCGCGAACCATCACGGGCACATGCCAAAGCTGGTTGTTATCTTCGGGGAGATAGAAAAAACGCCGCTGCGAGATCTTCAGTCCGCGACCGTCGGCAGACGGCGACGCGTCGATAATCGGAAAGCCCGGCTGGAAGATCCACGAGTCCATCATCTTGCGTGCAGGCTGGCGCGACGCAGTCTCGAGCGCGTCCCACAGGTCGCTGGTCTCGGTGTTGCCGAATTGATGCTTCTTCAGGTACAGGCGAATTCCGTCGCGAAAAATCTTCGTCGCTCAGAATACTGCTCGAGCATCCGGAGCACCGCCGCCCCCTTCTCATAGGTCAGGATGTCGAACATCGCGCGGCAGTCCTCGGGACTGCGCACCTCGTACTCAATCGGGCGCGTGCTGCGCAGCCCGTCGATCGACATCGCCGCCGCGCGCGAGACGCTGAAGCTCTCCCATCGCTTCCACTCAGGCTTCCACGCGTCGACCGCCAGCATTTCCATGAAGGTGGCGAACGCCTCGTTGAGCCAGATGCCGTTCCACCAGCGCATCGTGACGAGGTCGCCGAACCACATGTGCGCGTTCTCGTGCGAGACCACGTCGGCGACGCGCTCGAGTTCGGCGCGCGAAGCGGTCTTTTCGTCGGCGAGCAGCGCGGTCTCGCGAAAAGTGATCGCGCCAAGATTTTCCATCGCGCCCGAGGCGAAGTCAGGAATCGCGATCAGGTCGAGCTTGTCGCCGGGATACTTGAGGCCGTAGTAGTCCGCGAAATATTTGAGCGAGAACGCGCCAATCTGCTTCGCCCAACCGGTTAGCGACTCCTTGCCGGGAACGTGAACGATTCTGAGTGGCGTGCCCGCATCGACCGGCGCGGTCGCGTCGAACTCGCCGACGATGAACGCGACGAGGTAGGTCGACATCCGGATCGTCTCCTTGAAGACGACCTCCTTCTTACCGCCCGGCAGCTTGCGCTCGCTCTCCTGCCCGCCATTTGAAATCGCCGCGAGGTCCTCGTCGACCACCAGCGTCACCTTGTAACTCGCTTTCAGCTCCGGCTCGTCCCAACATGGAAACGCGCGGCGCGCGTCGGTCGATTCAAACTGCGTGGTCGCAGCGACGTGAGTCTTGCCGGCAGCGTCCTGGTACTGGCTGCGATAAAAGCCGTGCAGCTTGTCATTCAGGATTCCGCGGAAAGCAATCTTCAGCGTCCATTCGCCGGGCGCGAGTTTCTCCGCGAATCGCAGATGCGCGCGTTCCTTCGCCGGTTCCAGCTCGGCCTTCGCGGTGACAGATTTCCCGCCGCGCTCCGCGGTCACCTTGTCGATTTCCAGCTCGAGCGCATTCAGCACTACGTCGTCGGTAGCTTCATTGACTACGACGGCTACGCTCACATCGCCCTGAAACGTGAAGGCCTTGAGGTCGGGTGTCAGCCGAATGTCGTAGCGCTTGGGCGTGACTGTTTTCGGCAGGCGAAAATCCTGCGTGGTATCGGCGAGCGGCGCGCCATCCTGATCGTGCATCTGATGATCTCTCTTCCTTATAGGTGCAGTCGCGTTTGGAGTGAAAAAGTGAAAAATGAAAAAATTGCGGGACGCACGCCCGCGTCAACTAGCCTAGTTCAAACTGCGTCCATTCGCGAGCAAACTTATTCGCCGGCGAGCCGTAGCGGTCGCTCCATCCACACGACGTCCCAGTAGCGCTCGAACTTGCGCCCGCATTCGGTGAAGACGCCAACGTCAGTGAAGCCGAACTTGCGATGCAACTTGATCGACGCCTCGTTGGGAAGCGTGATTCCAGCCAGTACGCGGTTGATGTCCTCATTTTTGAGCGCGTTGAGAAGCACGCGATACATCATTGCTCCGATTCCCCGACCCTTCGCGTCGTGAGCGCAATAAATCGACGTCTCGACGCTGGTGTCGTACGCGGCCCGGTCGCGAAAGGGCCCGGTGCCCGCCCAACCGACGACGAGTCCGGCGTCTTCCGCGACGAACAGGCGATGCCGTTTCGTGCCCGAATGCTCGGCGAACCATCGCGCGCGCTGCTCGACCGTGACCGGCTCAAGGTCGAACGTGATGGGAGTGTTGACGACATAGTAGTTGTAAATTTCGGTCAGGCGCGGCAGGTCGTCGCGCGTCGCCGGTCGAATTTTCACCTCCGCCATGAACCTGGTCTCCTGGTTGGGAAGTTTCGCCGAATCACAGGCAACGCCAGATGCAAAGTTGAATCAAGCGGCAAGTTTGTCCTTCGCGAGATCGGCGAACGTGATCAGTTCGATTCCATTGCGAACGATCGCGTTGTGCACGCGCGGACTGGTCAGAATCTCGACTTCGAGTTGCGCAGCGGCCGAGGGCGGAATACCACCGATATCGGCGGCCGGATGGAAATACAGCTCGGTGGTGCCGTCGCGAATTCGATCGATCACGCCCACGACATAGTCTTCGCTCAGATTGCCACTCTGATGGAGTCCGAACAGCGCGTCGGTCGAGGTCAGTCCGCGCTCCGCCATTATGCGGCGCGTTCGGCGCGATAGCGTGCGAAAAATCGCCGACTCGACCAGCTTGCGCGTCGCGTTGTCCCGACGCAGCCGCAGCGTCGTCATCACGCGCTCGCGCGGCAGCCTGATGCACGGCACTTTGTATTCGACGGCGAGCTTAACCAGAATATCGGCGAACAGCGGATGGACGTGGAAGTTCAGATGGCCGTCGATATGGTTGAGGTAGCCGACCAGCTCGAGATGCCGCTCGACTTGCGCGCGCAGCTCGTCGGTCATCGCGGCGCGCAGCGAGCGGTCGAAGAAATATCGCATGCCGGCGGCGACAGGACTGTCGATGAACTCACCCGACGCGCCCACTGCGGCGCCAAGCCGGGAGCCGTCGAGCATGCTGCGTCCTCGGCAAACTACAGCATGCAGCCCGACGTCCAACTCGCGATTGTCGCGCGCAAGCTCTGCGGCGGCGCGCGCAGCCGGCTCCGCTACCATCAGGCTCGCGCTGCGCAAAATCCCGTCGCGATGCGCTCGCGTGATACCCGCGTTGACCTCGGGCGACAAGCCGAAGTCGTCGGCGTTGACGATGAGGCGCTTCAAACCGCGGCACCGCGATTATAGAAAGACACGGGCTCGATTTTGCTAGTATCGAGCGGTTCACTCAAGCGTCGTTTCGCAATGCCAAAATGAGATTACAGGATTGATTCTTCTCTTCTACGCCTTCACGCGCGAAATCGCGCCGTTCAAGCGCCGGCTGCGCAATAGCGCTTCGCTCGCGCTCGACGGCTTACATGGCTTCCGCGCGGAGATCGGCGGCAAAGAGTTTGCGGTCATCGGCCATGGCATCGGGCATCGACGCGCAACCGAAACTGCGCGCCGCGCGTTCGACTCGATGCCCGGCGCTGAATTGGTAATCGGGACCGGCGTCGTGGGTGCACTGTCGAGCGGACTCAAGCCGGGCGACCTCGTCCTCTCCGACCGCATACTCTTGATTGATGGCGAGGGTCAGGTGACCAAACAAGTGATCGCTGTCAGTGACTCGCATCTGCGCGCGGTCGGCCGGTCGCTGGCGAGCGCGGGCATCGCGTACTCGACGGGCGCGATTTTGACTTCGCATCGCGTGCTCGCGACCGGTGCCGAGAAGCGACGTGCAAAGGACAGCACCGGCGCAATCGCAGTGGACATGGAAACCGCCGCGATAGCTGCAGAAGCGGCCGCGCGCGGACTTCAGTTCGTCGCGATTCGCGCAGTGCTCGACGAAGTTGACGACGAAGTCGTGGGAGCGGAGATGGCCGATGCGGACGGCAACGTGCGGCCACTCGCCGCGACTTCATACCTGATCCGCAATCCAGCGACGATGCTCAAGTTACCGCGGATGATTCGAAACCTCTCGCGCGCAACGGCCGCAATTGCCGACGCGCTAACGGCAATCGCGTACGAAGGTCAGGCTCCGGACGCTACGAAGCGCGCTCGCGACCCGGTGGCGCGAAAGCGCCCGCGCTGAAACCACCGTCGATTGGCACCGCGACGCCCGTGATGAATCCCGCCTCATCGGACGCGAGGAACGCCGCCAACGCGCCGACCTCCTCCGGCTTTCCGTTGCGGCCGAGCGGATGCATGATGCCGGTGCGCTCCCACATCAGTTGCGACGCGCCGGCGGGAATCGTTTTGCAATTCTCCGCGATCGGCGTCTCGATAACCCCGGGACAGATCGACACGCATCGAATATTGTGGCGCGCGAAGTCGAGCGCGATTCCCTTCGACATGATCACGACGCCGCCTTTCGCCGCCTGGTAGGCGCCAAGATTCGGCACGCCCTCGATGCCCGCGCCGCTGGCGGTATTGATGATCACGCCGCCACCCTGCTTGATCATGTGCGGGATTGCATACTTGCAGCCGAAGAACACGCCCTTCAGACACACGTCCACCACCCAGTCCCATTCTTCCTCGGTCGTGTCCACGACGGTTTTAGGCACGAAGACGCCGGCGTTGTTGAACAGGATGTCGAGGCGTCCGAACGCACGAATCGTTTCGTCGACCATGCGCTCGACTTCGGCGGCGACGCGCACATCAACCGAGACAGACTTCGCGATTCCGCCGGCTTTCTCGATCTCAGCCGCGGTATTGCTCGCGGATTCGGCGCGCACGTCGGCGATCATCAACTTCGCGCCTTCGCGTGCGAATCGAAGCGCACTGGCACGCCCGATTCCCGAACCCGCGCCTGTAATCAACGCAACTTTGTCCTTAAGCAGCATGATAGTTCACCTCTGCCGACGTGATCGTAATCTCGGCGATCGACGCTTGCCACAGTCGGCGAAAATTTGGAAGCGCTGCGCTATGCGGTGACGCTATGCAATTCGCGAGTTTGCGCGCTCGGTGGCTTCGGGACGGGAAGATCGCTCTCGTACGGGAAGTCCGCCAGATGGCGCTCGATTGCGGCGGCGTCACCCCATGATTCGCGACGGGTCAGAACATGAACAGCCAGCACTGCAAACGGCAAATAGATAAATACAGCCGCCCATCCAATATTTGGCGCATTGATGCGGAACAGCATCGTGATTCCGAAGATCACAATCCCTGCGTAGAGAATCGGGCCAAGTAGCGCGCGCGACTTCATCGCAGGGACCAGGCCGGCCGGCCTGGCCGAGCCGCGATTGAGGGCGGCGTCGAGCCACTGGAAGATCGCGATCGTCACTGCAGCGACGAAATACCATCCGAGATAATTGCTGATCGGTACGCCGAAGTGTGGACCCGGCGGGTCGTACCAGAAAATTCTGCCCAGGAACCATCTGTCTCCCAGCACGCTTAGCGGATCGACGACCATGTCCACCATCACCATGAACAGCGCAGCCATCAGCCAGACTCGCGGCGCGCGGCGGATTTTCCATGTGTCGAGAATCCGCACGTCGGCACCACGGCGATACAAAGGCGAACTGAGCAATAGCGCGACCGTATAGCTGGCGAACGCAAGGAAGGTGAACGATAACGAGTCCATGAACGGAACGCCGAAGACCCAAATCTCGCGCGCGCGAGTCGCGTCGACGTAGTGATAAAGCCCGAACGGGAATCCGTTGTGGATTGAGGACCACTCGCACGCGAGCGACACGGCGTAGGTCAGCACCGTGAAGAGAAGCGTCGTGCGCAGCCCGAAGTTCACGATCGCGATAAACAGAAAGCTCGCCAGGAAGATGAACACGTAGGGGCGCAGAGCGATGGTGGATAGCAGCAGATGCATCGGCTCAAGCCTACGCGGCGCTCTTCGCCGTCCCTCTCGATCTGAAAAATTCTATTGCGCCCGCAATCGCGGCATCGATCGGTCCCGGCGAATAGCCCAACTCCGCGCGCGCCTTCGACGAATCAAAGAACATTCGCTTTCGCGCCATTCGCACTTCGGTCAGGCTGGCGCGCGGCGCGCGGTGTGTGACCGTGCGCGCAAACGCCTCGGCGCCGAGCGCGTAGCCGAACGCGACAGCGTATGGAATTCTCATCTTCGGCGCAGGCATGCTGGAAATCGCCGCAAGCCGTCCCAGAAATTCCTTGAGCGTGAGATTTTCGCCACCGAGAATATATTTCTCACCGATTCGGCCCCGCTCTGCCGCCAGCAGATGACCGCGCGCGACATCTTCGACATCTACGATATTGAGCCCGGTCTCGACGTAAGCAGGCATCCGCCGATTCAGGAAATCTACGATAATTCGGCCGGTCGGCGTCGGCTTGAAGTCGAGTGCGCCAATCGGCGTCGACGGATTTACGATCACGACCGGCGCGCCCGCGCGCGCGGCCTCGATCGCCGCCTGCTCCGCCATGAACTTCGATCGCTTGTAATGACCCGGCATCGTGGCCAGCGACGACGGTGTGTCTTCGCGTCCCACGCCGCCGTGCGGAATCCCGAGCGCCCCGACTGTGCTGGTGTAAACGATCCGAGATACTCCCGCGGCGGTCGCAGCGCGAATCACGTGTTCGGTGCCGTCAACGTTGGTCGCATACATCGGCGCCGGGTCGGTCAGCCATAGCCGATAGTCCGCGCCGACATGATAAACCTCGTTGCATCCATTCACCGCGCGCTCGATCGAATCGAAATAGCGGAGATCGCCTCGCACGATCTCGACCGGCAAGCTAACCAGCGCACTCAAGTCCGCGTTCTCCCGCGCCAGCACCCGCACGCGATCACCGCGTGCGAGCAGGGCGCGCACGACGTGGCATCCCACGAATCCGTTACCGCCTGTGACCAGTGCTAACTTGGTAGTCATCTAGATTAATTTGCGATTAGTCAATTGCGATTAGTCAATAACTATTCGGTGGCGCGCGAGAGGACAGCGGCCGCCGCGGCCCGTCCAGAAATCACCGCGCTCTCAATCGTCGCGGGCAGTTCGGTTTGAATCCAGTCACCGGCCAAAAAGAAGTTCGCGATCGGCGTCTTCGCAGTCGGACGCAATTCATGCGATCGAAGGTCCGGCGCCATCGTCGCATTCTTCTCCTTCAGCACCAGCGACTTCACGACTTTAGCCTCGCGTGACGCTGGAATCATCGCGTGCAGATCGTTAATCACGATATCGAGGATGTCCTCGTTGCTGCGATCGACCAGCTTTCGCGCTCCACTGATTACGAAGCTCAGGTATCCCGGATGCGCCTCGCCGCGCTGCGCGAATATCTGACGTTTGTTGAATAGCCATTGAGTAGTGGTGCCGATGAAACCGATGAACGGTGAACTAGTCACTTCGCGATCGAGCCACAGATGCACGCAGATGATTGGCGAGCTCGAGAGCCCCGCGAAGCGGGCGAAAAATGGATCCGCGACCGCATTCTCTGGCAGAATACGGAGCAACTGAGGCGCCGGCACCGCGCTGATGAAGGCCGACGCTTCGATTCGCCGCCCGTCGCGCAGACGCACACTTGCGAGATTGCCTGCTGCGCCCAGTTCCAACATTTCGACGATCGAGTGCGGAACCACAGTCCCGCCTTCGCGCTCAATCAACCGCGTCGCGCCGGTGCAGTACAGGTCGGTCAGCCCGACACGCGAATAGACAAACGCCGAATCGCGCCGGCGGCGCGAAAAAAACGCACGCCTGAGAACTTCGACCAACTGCTGCGCCGACGACAATTCCGGCTCGTCATTGAGCGTCGCGATGGAGAGCGGGTACCAGAAGCATCGGCGCGCATGTTCCGATTGCCCCAAGTGATCCATCAACTGCGCGACGGTGAGGCGGCGCAGTTGGTCGCCAAATCGTCTCATCACGAGCATGCGGAAGCCCCCGCGCATCACACTCACTCGCTCCGTGATACTTAGATGCCGGTAGCCGAACAACGCGGCCATCATGTGCAGAGGCCCCGGCAACCGCGCCGTTTTCAGCACTGCGCTTTCTCCGGAGCCCTCGAGCATTTCAATCTCCAAATCTTCGTGAAATACCAATTGCTCGTAGGCGCCGATCCGCTTGAGGAAGTCGAGCGTCTCGCCGTAGCAACCCATCAAAACGTGCTGCCCGTTGTCGACGAAATCGCCAGTCTCAGGATCGGCAAACGAATACGCGCGTCCGCCGAGCGCGGGCTTTCCTTCAAGCACTGTGACCCGCACGCCGCGCTCCGCGAGCGCGACCGCTGCGCTTAGGCCCGCGAACCCGGCGCCGATCACAACTGCGTCTTTCTTCGCCGATCCCATCTATCCGCGAATCGCGCTGATGCGCCCCTCTGCCCACGCGCGGCCGACCAGGTAGAGCTTGTGCGGCGCGGACAGGCGGTGGCGGCGGTCGAGTACGCGATAGTTGGAATTGATGATGCGTTCGAGCAGCGCAGCGTAGATGAGCCGCATCGCTTCGGCCGTCAGCAGAGTCGCGCGATCTTCCGGCGCGAGCTCACTTTGCGCCAGCGCGTAGAGTTCGCGCGCACGTCGAGCCTCGAAGTCCATCAGTCTGACGAAGTTCGGCGAGTACACACCGCCAAGAATTTCGTTCTCGCTCACGTTGAAGCGCGCGAGATCCTCCAGCGGCAGATAAATTCGCCCGCGCTCGGCGTCCTCGCGCACATCGCGCAGAATATTCGTCAGTTGAAGCGCCAGTCCCAGATTTTCCGCATACAGCTTCGCCGACGGATTTGAATAGCCGAATATTTCGATGCAGATGAGACCCAACGCCGATGCGACGCGATAGCAATACGGCCGCAGCTCTTCCCAGGTTTGATAGCGCTTGCGTGAGAGGTCCATCTCAACGCCGTTGATTATTTCCTCGAACAGTTCGCGTGGAATTTTAAATCGTCGCGCGCTGTCGGCAAGTGCACGAGAGAGAGCGCGCGTCGGTGCGCCCGAATAGACGCGGTCGAGTTCCTCGCGCCATCGCTTGAGCAGTAGAGCCGGCTCGCGAATCGCTTCGTCATCGGCGATATCGTCGATGAAACGACAGAACGCGTACACTGCGTGCAGTGCCCGGCGCCGTTCGGGCGGTAGCAGAATAAACGCGTAGTAAAAGCTCGAGCGCGATCGCCGCGTGACTTGCGCACAGTGCTCGTAGTCGGCGTCGAGCGACGCGCCGTCGCGCCGCGACACGTCGGCGAGGTCCGCGGCGCCGCCGTCAGACTTCAAGTCGTCCACGGATCGCGCTCCATCCAAGTTTCAGGTAATCGAGTTTCGCCAATTCGGGACGTATCCGGAACACGTCGTAGTTGACGCGATCAATCGCGCGCAGTATCGCCAGCCCGCCGCCAGCGAACATCACGATGTCCCGCCGCAGCCGCTTGTCCACGCGCTTGTGCAACTCCCCGCCCTCAACCAGCATCGCGCGCGCGACGCCGACTTCGTGACGCATCAAATCGATGAACTCGCGCGACGACGTATGCGCCGCGAGGTCGGCCGGCGTCACACCGAATCGTTCCATATCACGGCGCGGAAAATAAATTCGTCCTTTGTCAAGATCGACCGCGACGTCCTGCCAGAAATTGGCGAGCTGCAATCCGCTGCAGACCAGGTCCGACAGATGCTGCCGTTCGGCGTCGCGATAGCCGAAAAGGTAGAGCACCAAACGCCCGACTGGATTCGCCGAGTAGTGCGAGTAGCCGAGCAGATCGCCGAGCGTGTCGAAGCCCTTGAAGTCCACGTCGGAGCGAAACGCCGTGAGCAGATCCTTGAACGGCTCGCGGGGAATTTCAAAACGGCGCACCGTATCCGCGAGCGCGATAAACACCGGATGACGCGGAGTGCCGGCGTACGCCAGGTCGAGCTCACGCTCCCAGTCGTCAAGCATCGCGCGGTCGTGATGCTCATCGGCGAAATCGTCGGCCATCCGCGCGTACGCGTAAATCGCGTACATGTGCGGACGCATCTCTCGCGGCATCAGCCACGACGCGACGGTGAAATTTTCGTAGTGCGACTTCGCCAGCCGCGTGCAGAATTCGTACGCGCTTGCGACGTCGAAAGTTCCCGCCGGTATCGACGCATCGCGCACCATACTCGACGCGTACGACGTTACCCCGCCTTGCTCGCTGGCCTGCGCGGTTGCCATCGTCTCAGGCTGCGACCGGTCGCGCTCCGATAAGTTCGCGCGCCGCAGCTCGCGCCCATCCGTCGGTCTCCAGCAAATCTTCGATCGTTCGCGCCGCCGAATTGTGATGCCGACCCATCACCGTCTCGATATGACGCGGGATGTCCATGAAACGCACGCGGCCTCCAAGAAATCCCGCGACGAGTTCCTCGTTGGCGGCATTGAGGCACGCGGTCATCGTGTTCCCCGCCGCGAGCGCGTCGTAAGCAAGCCGCAGACAGGGGAAGCGCCGCAGGTCGGGCTCCTCAAACGTCAGTCGCGAATTTTCCGCGAGCGACAGCGGCTTGAGATGCGTCATCGGCAGCCGCTCCGGATACGCGAGCGCGTAGGCGACGGGAATCGCCATGTCGGGAATCGCCATCTCCGCGATCACCGAGCCGTCGATCATTTCGACCATCGAATGAATCACGCTCTGCGGATGAATCACCACTGAAACTTCGCCGGCCTTGAGGTCGAAGAGCCAGCGTGCCTCGATCACCTCGAGACCCTTGTTCATCAACGTCGCGGAGTCGATCGTAATCTTGCTGCCCATCACCCAGGTCGGATGTTTCAGCGCCTGTTCGACCGTAATCGCCTCGAACCTATCCTCAGGCAGCTCGCGAAACGGGCCACCCGACGCCGTCAAGATGATCCGCTTCACCGACTCGCGTCCGCGTCCTTCAAGGCATTGAAAAACCGCGTTGTGCTCGCTGTCCACCGGCAGCAGCCGCACATGATTCTCGCGCACTGCCGTCGTGATCAACTCACCCGCGATGACCAGCACTTCCTTGTTGGCAAACGCGATGTCTTTGCCGGCTTTGATCGCCGCAAGCGTCGGCTGCAACCCCATCGCACCGACCAGGGCTGACATCACCAGCTTCGCATCAGGATGCGTCGCGACGGCGATCGTGCCTTCGAGTCCGTGCACGATCGTCACGCGCTGTGCACCGAGACGCTTCGCCAATTCGCGCGCGAGTTCAGGCGTCGCGACCGATACCAACTCCGGATGAAAGCGCTTCACCTGCTCCGTCAGCAGATCGAGATTGCGTCCCGCGGCCATCGCGACGACGCGAAACCGATCGCTGAAGCGCCCGACCACGTCCAGCGTCGTGACGCCGACCGATCCAGTCGAGCCGAGAATTGAAATCGCTTTCATCGCAAGTCGCTCAGCGTGAGCCCGTCTCCGCCAATCTTTTTCGGAACCGCCCGAGCGCCATCAGCGGAAAGTAATGCGCATACATGTGGTAGCGAAGATAGAAATGATTCGGAAATCCGTTGCCCGTCGATTCCCTCTCGTCCCACGCTCCTTCGTCGTTCTGACGCTCTGAGAGCCATTGCGCGCCGCGCATCGCATGCTCGCTGATTTCCGACTCGCCCGCGATCAATCCGATCAAAGCCCACGCCGTTTGCGACGCAGTGCTGGTCCCGCGCCCGTGCCACGCCGGATCCTTGTCCGACAGCGGGCTTTCGCCCCATCCGCCGTCCGGATTCTGCTTCAACTTCAGCCATGCGACCGAGCGCTTGATCCACGGCTCGTTCATATCGACGCCGATCGCGCGCAGGCCCGACAGCGCCGAGAAAGTTCCATAGATATAGTTGATCCCCCAGCGTCCCCACCATCCACCCGCCGACGACTGATTTTTCTTGAGCCATTCGATCGCACGTTTCGCCACCGGATGCTCCGTGCGATATCCCACCGACGCCATCATCTCGAGCACGCGGCCGGTCAGGTCGGGACACGACGGATCCGTCACCGCTTCTACGTCGGCGAGCGGCAGGTGATTGAGCCATGTCGAATTGTTGTCTGCGTCGAACGCCGCGAAGCCGCCGTCCTTCGATTGCATTCCCATCACCCAGTTCGCGCCGACACGAAGTGCGCGCTCCCTGGCGGCGGCATCATCGGCTTGCGAGTCCGCCATCACCGACAGGATCACCGCCGAATCGTCCACGTCTGGATAGTTATCGTTGTAAAACTCGAACGCCCATCCGCCCGGTTCGAGATCGGGACGCTTCACCGACCAATCACCCTTCTTGAAAATTTGATGATCAATCAGCCACTGCGACGTCTGCTTCAGCGCCGGATGATCTCCCGGCAGACCCGAGTCGAGCAACGCGCGCCCCGCCAAAGCAGTGTCCCAGTTGACCGACACGCACGGCATGTACATGTCGTAGTCGCTGAAATGCCAGATCAGTTCGTGCGACGCTTCGAGCGCTTTCTTCAGCACCGGATGGTCGTTGCGGTAACCGTTGGCTTTCAGAGCCATCGCGCTCAGCAGATAGCACGGTTCAATTCCACCCCACGAGCCGTTCGCCTCCTGATGCTCGAGCAGCCATTCTTCCGTGTGACGCAGCGCGCGTGCGCGCAATGATTTAATTTTGTGCCGATCGTAGAAGCGCAGCGCCTTGTCGGCGAAGTTCAGCGCATTGCGCAATGACAAGAATTTCTTTCCGCTCGGCTGTTTGAATTTGGTGAAGTGCGGCGGCTCGATAAAGAGTTCCAGTACGCCGCGCTGGTAGTCGATTTTTTTCTCGGGACGCGCAGCCTGCAGCAGCATCAGTCCCATCAGCGTTCCGCGCGCCCACGAACCCAGCTCGTAAATGTTGAAAGGGAACCAATTCGGGAACAGCGAGAGCTCGACCGGCAGCGCCGCAGTCGCATCCCACGTGATCTGCCCCATCGACGCCAGGTAGAAGCGCGCCAGCGTCCCGCACTTCACGATTCCGCCCTTCGACAAAATCCACCGTCGTGCGGCCGCCATCGGCTCGTCACCCGCCCGCATGCCGGTAAGCTTCAGCGCAAAATAAGTTTCGATCGTCGTTGAAAGATAACCCTCGCCGCCCTGGTAAAGCGCCCAGCTCCCATCGGAACTCTGGATGTCAAGCAGATGCTTCTTCAGGCGCGCTTCGGTCTCGACGTCAACCGTGTCCATGAAGTGGTTAAAGATGATGAACTCCGCGTTCATCTCCGCGTTCGCCTCGAGCGGTGCGTGCCAGTAGCCTTCGGGCTTCTGCAGCGCAAGCAACGCCTGCTGGGCGCGATCGATGGTGTAGTCAATCTTTCCAACGAACTCGTCATGCGGCGACATCGCAATCGCCGTGTTTCCAATTTCAGCAGCCTGATTCATATCTCACCCCTCATGGAATCACGGCGCATTTCAGAACCACGCCGCGTTCCAACATGTCGAAGACTTCCGCCAGTTCACCAAGCCGCATTCGCGCGTTGACGATCGCGCCCGCATTCAACGCGCGCCCCGCCAGCAATTCGTAAGCGCGACGCACATCGCGCGGCCGATAATGGAACGGCGACATCAGCGTCAGATTGTCGTAGTGCATCCGCCGGGTATCGACACCAAGCGCGGTGCCTGTAGGACATCCGCCGAAAAAAACTACACGCCCTCCGCGCCGCACCCGCGCGAGCGCGTCCTCCCAACCCTCGACTTGCCCGGTGCACTCGATCACCAAATCGGGACCGAAGCCGCCGTTGAGCCGCGCGATTTCCGCTGCGGCGTCAGAACTGCGCGCATCTATGACGCGGTCCGCGCCCAGATTCTCCGCCCACTTCAAACGCTCCGCGCCGCGCCCGACGACCACCACCTCGCGCACGCCCGCTGCTTTCAGCACCAGCATGTGCAGAAGGCCGAACGCACCGCCGCCGATGATCGCGACGGTCTCGTTTTTTTCGGGACGCGCCATTTCATTCGCATGCACGACGCACGAGAGCGGCTCGAGCAGCGCGGCTTCCTCGAACGGCAGGTCCGCGGGTTTGAGAAACGTGTTGCGTGCGACGACATGCGCCGGCAGCGTCAGCAAGTCCGCATACGCGCCGTGCACCATCCGCCCGACCGCATCGTTGCAAAGATTTTCCTGTCCATGCTGGCAGTAGAAGCAGATTCCACACGGCGCAGTAGGCGCCGCCATGATTTCGTCGCCGGGCTTGAAGGCGGTCATATCCTCGCCCGCTTCCATCACGACCCCGGAAAACTCATGCCCGAAAGGCATCGGCAGCTTCCACATCGGATGGCCGCGGCGAAATGTTTTGAGATCGGTACCGCAACTGAGCGCGCATCGAATTTGAATCAGCAATTCGCCCGGCCCCGGATGCGGCGCAACGTAGTCGCGCATTTCGATCCGGCCCGGCTCGACCAACACCGCCTGGCGCGAATGCGTCTGCGTAATTCTCGCCGCCGCTTCGAGCGCGCTCACAGCTTGCGCTCCACGACGAAGGTCGCGATATGCCGCAGCGCGTCGGCACGATCGCCAAACCCTTGCAGCGCGCGATGCGCTCGCGTCTCCAGCTCGCGCGCCAAATCCATCGAGCGCTCAACTCCAAGTATCGCCGGATACGTCGCCTTGCCGCGCTCGCCGTCCTTTTGCGTGCGCTTGCCCATCTGCTCCGGAGTGCCTTGAACGTCGAGCAGGTCGTCGACGACCTGGAACGCCAGCCCGAGGGCGCGCGCGTATGCGTCGAGCGACTCGATCTGCGACGCGCTGGCGCTGCCGAGTCGCGCACCGCCACGCACCGACGCCAGGAACAGTGCACCAGTTTTTTTGCCGTGCAGTTCTTCGAGCTCCTCGACCGTCTTCGACTTGCCCTCGCCGAGCAGATCGATCACCTGCCCTGCGACCATCCCAGTCGATCCCGCCGCCGCCGCGAGCTCCGCGACAGTTTCGAGCACCAGTGCCGGCGACGCACCCTTGTCCGCCGAATGCGCCAGCACCTTGAATGCGTCCGTCAGCAGCGCGTCGCCCGCGAGCGTCGCGATCGCTTCGCCATAAACCTTGTGATTAGTCGGCCGTCCGCGACGCATATCGTCGTCGTCCATGCACGGCAGGTCGTCGTGAATCAGCGAGTATGTGTGAATCATCTCGACTGCGCACGCGAGTCCCATCGCGGCTTCGACCTTACCGCCTACCGCCTCGCACGACGCCAGCGCGAGCACCGGCCGCAAGCGCTTGCCGCCCGCGAGCAGCGAATAGCGCATCGCCTCATGCAGGCGCGCCGCCGCGCCGGTCGGTTCCTCGACGCTTTGCTTGAGCGCGCGCTCGATGAGCTGCGCGCGCTCCTTTAGATAGCTGTGTAAGTCGAACACGTCACGCCACGTAATGCCGCACCATGCGCCACGAGTCCTTCAGATTTTTGCCGAAGTCGAGCGCCACGGTCCCCTCGAATCCCGAATGCAACTTGCAATCGCGACAGCGGAAATCCTGCTTGGTTCGATAGTATTCCCAATCGGTCGCCGCATGCATCTCGTTAAGGGTCTTGTAGTGACCATTTGTGATGAGGTAGCAAGGCCCCTTCCATCCTTGCGGATTGCGCGTAACCGTCGTCCACGGGCTGCATTGCATGTCGCGCTTGCCGACCAGGTAGTCGAGGTAAATCGGCGTGTTGATGATCTTGTAGTCGTTCGACATGTCGCGAACCTTGAAAAACTTCGCCGGCATCTCGTCTTTGCGGAGATACTCTTCGTCGTTCTGCAGCACCTGGTAGTGATAGCCGGGGCTCAGCAGCATCCCGTCGACGCCGAGGCTGGTCAGGTACTTGACCATGTCCTCGAGTTCCTGACCCGTAGTCTCGCGGAACACCGTCGTGTTGGTCTGCACGCGGTAGCCCTTCTCCTTCAGCATCTTGATCATCTTCACGACGATGTCGAAATGCCCCACTCTGTCGGTCACGCGATCGTTAGTCTCGCGCATCCCGTCCAGGTGCAGATTGAAGCTGAGGTAGGGACTCGGCGGGACCTGCTTGACGAAGCGCTCGAGCAGGATCGCATTGGTGCAGATCATCACGTGACGCTTCTGATCCTCGATCAGCCCGCGCGTCAGCGCCGCGATATGCTTGTACATCAGCGGCTCGCCGCCGCAGATCGACACGATCGGCGCGCCCGCCTCTTCCGCCGAATGCAGCGCCTCGTCCAGCGGCATCATGTCGCGGATAGTGTCCTTGTACTCGACGATTCGGCCGCATCCGATACACGCAAGGTTGCATGCATGCAGCGGTTCGAGCATCAGCACCAGTGGAAAATATTTCTCGCCCGATTTTTTCTTGGCGCGCATGTAGCGGCCAAGATCGATCATTTGTCTTAGTGGAATACGCATAACGCTCCTGGATGAGGTTGAAGAAAAAAGTCAGGCGGACGGTGCGCCGCCCTCCGATGAAGATGTCCCCGACGGACCGAACAACCACTCGCCCACCATCGCCACCGCCCCTTCGGGGTCGATCGCATTTGCGCCCATAAATAAATGTTCGATCAGCAATCCGTTCAGTGCCGACAGCAGAAACGCCGCCGCCGATTCCGGGGTGGTCCGCCGCGTGCAGATTCCCTTCTGTTGCGCGCTCGCAATCAGCTCGACCAGCATCGCGCGATATCCCCCGTAGAGTTTCAGCACCTGGTCATTAAGGCCTTCGGACAGCTTCTGGTCGTGGAGCATCTGTGCCAGGAAGAACCGAACCGAACTCGCGTTGTCGCGCACGAACGACAGATACGACTCGACCAGCTTCAGAATCTGCTGGCGCTCGTCCATCGCGGCCGCTTCTTCCGCGAAATCGATAAAGTACGGCTCCAACAGGCGGTTCAGGACCGCGACGAACAGCTCTTCCTTGGTCTTGAAATGCCAGAAAATCAGCGCCTTGCTGACGTGCGCCTCGCGCGCCACTTCCGACATCGACGTCTCATGGAACCCACGGCTGGCAAAAAGTCGCATCCCGGCCTTCAGAATCTCGTCGCGCGAGTCCTGCGACCCGGTGCGCGGTTCGGTTAATCCGACCTTGATTTGCGATACACCCATATCCCGGCCGTGTCGCCCCGTCCCCCTTCTGTCGTCGCCCGTAACCACAAAATCTATCCAACGCCCGCTAATTCAAGGCCGCCGTCATCTGCGCGTCTCCAAAATGCGGCTAACCTTTCGGTCAATTGAAACTTTACCGTCACAATCTCGGAAGTCAAGAGCGACAGTCCGAGCGGTCAGTCGGTCAGGCGCGATTGAGAAAGCGTCGCGAGAGTTGTTTCGCGTTAACTAGCTGATTTTACGGCGGAAAGAGGAGTTTCTATATCTACACCGTTGTTGATAGACGATTTACGCGATGCCTCGATTAGCACGAGTGCAACACGCGCCTGTGCCAGATTGCGCCTCGCAACGGGAGAATTGGTTCCTTCGGTGACCGCTCGCTCGAACTCCTCGGCTACCCCGCCGAACCACGCCGCATGGTACGAATCGTCGACCATGTCCGGTACCGTCAGGTCCTCGGTTTTCCCAGATGTTTCCGTAAGGAGTACTCGATCCCCTTCGATTTCGAGACTCGCGTGCTCTCCATAGATAAGGGCCGACGTTCGTCGCACCGGAGCGCGCCACGAGAGATGCGCCCGGCCGATTGCACCATTCGCGAACCTGATCCGCACGTCGGCAACATCGTCAACATCCATGCCCGCCGGCGACTCGAGCCGCGCCGAAACCGACATCGGCGTCTCGCCGCCTAGCAGCCAATTCATCAGATAGAATACGTGCCACCCATGATCGATCAGAATCCCTCCCCCCGACGCCGACGACGCCCGCCACTTACCACCGCTGCCTCCCGCCCCGGCAGGCTCAGTCCGGAGGCGATCAACAGAGATGAATCGAATCGCGCCGAGCCTGCCGGCCTCGATCGCTTTGCGCGCGGTCGCATACGCAGGCGCATATTTCCAATTATGCACGCACATCAGGATGCGCTTCTTTTCCGCGGCAAGCGCCGCCAGTTCGTCGAACTCGCCAAGCGAGAGCGCCAGTGGCTTTTCGACGAGGACGTGCGCGCCGGCGCCCAACGCCGCCCGCGCCGCCTCATGATGCAACCCGGGAGGGCTGGCGACATCCACAAAGTCCGGAGCCTCGCCGTCGAGCATCAGCTCGAGGTCGTCATACACGCGGACACTCTTGATAAGATTGATAGCCTCGTGCCGCCGCTGCGAAACGGGATCGTGAATCGCGCCGATTGCGACATTTTCGCGCGTACGCCAGCCGGCAAGATGCGCACGGGCGGCCACCTCGCCGAATCCGGAAATAGCGCCGCGCAATTTTCCTCGACCCGCCATCAGCGCCGACAAGTGTCAGCTAAAGCGGGGTGCCTCGCAAGCCGCACCGCAGCCGCAACACGGCGGTGCAGTCGAAATGCGGCATTCGAGGCGCCGGATTTCGAGCTATTGATGCGCAAATCCATCTGAATCCCGATGGCAGAGCTCTTGCTCTGTTGACCATCGAACGCACAACAACAGGGAGGCAGGCGAATCATGTTCGCATGGATTCTAACCGGACTGATCTCGGGATGGCTGGCGGGAAAAATATTGAACGGCAACGGCTACGGCATGTTTGCTGACATCGGACTGGGTCTGCTCGGCGGCATAGTCGGCGGGATGATCTTCGAAGTGCTGGGCGTGCGCGCGCACAACTTTATCGGCGCAATCCTGATGTCCACCTCAGGCGCCACGGCGCTCGTGATAGCGACAAGAATACTCCGCGACGAAATCTGATCGCGGCGTGATCCATGCGCTGCTCATTTCATCGTTGTCATTCTGAGCGGAAGCTGCCGTGATCGAGCCGAAGCCCTGAGCGAAGCCGAAGTGGACGAATCTCGACGACGCTCCGGCGTCGGCGCCTGCCGGCAGACTGCGCCGACGGGCGGTCCTTCGCTTCGCTCAGGATGACGGAGAAAAAGCCCTACACGTACAGCGCTGCGATCTTCTTCAGCATTCCCTCGGAATTCTCGAACGTCAGATCACCCAATCCCGCGACGAATCGGCCTGCGCCTGCTTCCGCGAACTCCTTCAGCCCGTCCTGCACCGTCGCGCGATCGCCGCGGATTCCGCCCATGATCGTGATATCGAGTTCCGCGAAATTCCTGCCGACCGCTGTGCACTCACGCTTGAGTTCGTCGACGCGCGTCTTCAACTGCCCTGCGTTCAGCTGAATCGGACACCACCCGTCGGCCCATTTCGCAACGCGCTTGAGGGCGTTCTTGTCGAGGCTGCCGATCAGCACTGGCGGTCCCGATTTTTGGGCCGGCTTCGGCAGCGACTTCACCGGCGGAAACTTCACGTACTTGCCCTCGAACGACGCGGAGTCCTCGGTCCACAGCTTGCGCATCGCGGCGACTATCTCGGCGGTCTCGGTCCATCGATGGGGGAAATCGACGCCGAACAGATCGCTCTCCTCGCGCAGCCATCCCGCGCCGATGCCGAAAAGCACGCGGCCACCCGAGTATGCGTCCAAGGTCGCGAACTGTTTGGCGAGTGTGAGCGGCTCATGCTCCGGCACGAGGCAGATACCGGTGGCGAGTTTCAGATTCTTGGTGACGGCGGCCGCCATGCTGAGCGCAATCATCTGATCGGCCATCGTAAAATATGCGGGCGGGATCGGACCGCCGGTGGGAAACTGCTGTTTGGGATTTGCGGGCATCGCAGGGTGCTCCGGCACCCAGATCGATTCGAATCCGAGCGACTCAGCAACGCGCGCAAACTCCGCAGGATGAGCATTCTTGCCGGTGAAAGGAGTCAGCAATCCGATTTTCATTTTTCCCTCACTAAGGTGCAGGGGTTACCCCTGCCCAAGGAAGCGTGAAACCCACGGCGGGTTTCACATTTAATTAAGTGATTTGCCTTCCCGCTACTCCCACCCAAAAAAATCTTTCGCCGCAACAAACTTCGCAACGCCCGCCGCTTCGCCCGCGAGCCTGTCAACTTCCTGATCGCCAACCATTGTCGAGGATGTTAGATCGACGCCGTACAAATCCGCGAGCTCCGTAATCATTCCGCCCTTGGGCTTGCGGCATTCGCACTTGTCATCGTCGGTATGCGGGCATACTTGCCATCCGGTCAGAATATCGCCGAGCTGACGGTCGAGCTGCGCGAGCGCTGCTTCCACTTTTTCCGCTTTGAGGCGTCCGCGAGTGATTCCCGCCTGGTTGGTCACGATGAACATCAGATGGTTATGCAGGGGCCGAAGCTTCTCAGCCACGCCGGGAAGCAGTTCGACTACGATGTTGCCGTTGGCGTCGAGCGGAATCTCTCGCGTCTCGTTCAACTTGACGAGAGTACCGCCCAGGTCGAAGAACAGCGCCGCGTTGCCATTCGGATTGGACATCGAAAAAAAGATTTTCGCTCAAGTCTAAGCGTGGCGCCAGTCAACGTGGTCGCGAACGTGCGCGAACACCTCGTCCAGGATTTCGACGCCGGCTTCTGCTTGAGCTTCGGTGATCACGAGCGACGGATTGATTCGAATCTTGGGAAAGTAGGCCATCGTGACGAGTCCGCGCTTCAGGCATTCGGCGAAGATCAGCTCGGTGACTTTCTTGCCCAGCAGTTCTTTGCTTTCGAGATCGCGCACCAACTCGACGCCTATCAGCAGTCCCTTGCCGCGCACGTCGCCGATGAATTCGTATTTTTCCTTGAGCGCCACCAGCCGCGACAACATCATCGCGCCAACCTTGCGCGAGTTCTCGACCAGATGCTCTCGCTGGATCGCGCCGATCGTTTCCGAAACTGCGACTGCAGCCAACGGATTTCCGCCGTAGCTCGACGAAGACGCGCTCGGCTTCCCGAACGGCTCCGCCTTGCCCAGCTCGTCGCTGAGCAGCACGCCCGAGACCGGAAATCCCGAGCCCATGCCTTTGCCGACGGTGACGATATCCGGGCGGGTGCCGCTATGCTCGACGCCCCACCATTTTCCAGTGCGTCCGAAGCCAGTGATCATTTCGTCGGCGATCAGCAGCGCACCAAAATCCTTGGCCACCGACTTAACGGCAGGGAGCCAGTCGTCGGGTGGGATCACGTTGCCGGCCGTGCCCTGCATCGGCTCGGCGACGATCGCGGCGAGCGCGCCGCTCGAGCTCATCTTGATTTGCTGACGCGCGAAATCGACGCAGTAAAGCCCGCAGTCGGGATATTTCAGTTTGAACGGACACCGGTAACAGTCCGCGTAAGGCACAGTGTATTGCCCGCCCTGCAACGGTCCATAGCCCTGCTTCGATTCGTCGCCGATAAGTCCGAGGACGCCGCCGGTCTTGCCATGGAATCCGCCCCAGAAACTCACCGCTTCATGGTGTCCGGTGGCGGAACGCGCCAGCCTGAGGGCGGCTTCGACGGCCTCAGCGCCGCCACTATATAGATGCGCGCGATTCAGTCCCGGCGGGCGCGACTTCGGCGAGCGCCTTGAACGCGGCCGCGCGCTCCTTGGTCGCGAAGGTGCCGACCGTCAGCCGCGACGCTTGATTCGACAGCGCCTGCGCCATTCCGGGATGCGCATGTCCCAGGCTTGCGACCGCGACACCCGCGAAAAAATCGACGTAGGTATTGCCGTCGGCGTCGGTCAGGGTCGCGCCTTCGCCGTGATCGAATGCGAGACCGGCGAGCAGCGAGATACGCTGGCGGCCGGGCGCGATATATTTTTGTTCGAGGTCGAAGATCTCCTTCGACTTCGGTCCCGGTACTGCAGTCTTGATCGAGGGAAGTTTTCCGTTGGTGGTTGTCGTGGTCTTCAATTGGTAGCGGTTCGATATCCTTCTCTTAGATTTTCCGACGCGACTCTATCGCGGCCGGCCTAGCAGATTTATCGCACGGCGCGCGATCGCGCGAGCGGCCGGGCCTCGCACCCGGCTATAGCTGGGCCAATCGTTAAAATCGATAATCGCAAAACGATCGCCACCCAGCACTGCGTCTCCGCCCCAAGCCTCGAGGCCGAGCGCACCGGCCGCCGCGGATGCCGCCTCCGACAACGCGCGCACAGCGGCTTCGGGCACCTCCTCGTCCTCCGGATGCACGCTGAAGTGCGAACTGCCGCCGACGCCGTAAAACTTCACGACGCGGCCGACCACTTCCTGCTGCACGTACGCGAAGCGGATTCCGCGACGCGCGAAATCGGCAAGAATCGTTTCGACCCCCCCGCGATTAGCGGCGTGTTGCACATCCTCAGGCGCGAGTGCATGCAAATCTCCACGCTTGACGAACACGCCCGCCGATATATCGAGGCCCGCCAGCTTGCGCGCATCGAGCGGCTCGTCGGTCGGAATCAGCGCGCCCGCCGGAGTCGGCACTCCCGCGCGCTCCAGCCCGGGCGCGAGCAAGTCGCGGTAGCAGTTGCGAATCGAGAGCGCGGAGTTGATCGCAATCGCGCCCGCCTGTTCGACTGCAGCCAGCCGCTTGAGCGCGTGCGGCCCCTGGCACATCGGCAGCACGAGATCGGCGCGCGGTGGTGCGCCCGCCGCAAAGCTGACCGCGTCCATGGTCTGGATATCGATACCCTCGCGCTTCAGCTCCGCCATCGTGGCATCGAGAATCGCCGCGTCGGCCTCGACCTTGCCCGGTGAGAACTCGGGTTCCCGATAAATTCCCAAAGCTTTGTGGCTCATGGCATCTTCCGTATTGCTAGGCGCGCCGCGTCGAGGTCCGACGCTTCATCCACGTCGATCGATCCTTCAATCTCGATCGCATCCAGCCGCATCCCGCGTTCGATGATCATCGCGAGAAAGCGGCGGAGCGCGTCGAGTCCTGCGCGGCGTGCGTCGACGGCGTAATCGAAAATTCCGGTCGACAGGAAATAGAGTCCTGCCGTCACCGTAGAAGTCTGACGGTTGCCGAGCCCGAGGATCAACCCATCGGCGGTTACATCTGCGAAAAGCGGTTTAGCCTCGCCGCGCCATTGCGTTACCGCCAGCACGCCCGCCAGATTTTTGTCGCGGCACTCCTCGATTTTCTTGCGCGACTCATTAACAAAACGCACCAATTCATTCTGCGGAATTACAGCGTCCACCGTCGATGCGATAAACCATCCCGGTTCCAGAATCTCACCCAGCGCGAGCATCGTCTCCATCGAGTTGGCGGTATCGCGCACGACCAACCGGATCGACGTCGGAATCTCGATCGCCATCTCACCCGCAACTCGCGCCGTCTCCGAATTGATCACCGCGACTACAGAGTCGGCGCCCGCGTCGAGCAGCGCGCGTGCCTGACGCGAAAGCATCGCCTCACCACCTAGCTTAACCAGCGGCTTTGGGATTTCGTCACGCATCGAGGTGCGCAGGCGCTCGCCTCGTCCGGCGGCAATGATCGCCCCTTGTAACTTCGTCACCATTGGATCTGCCCGACTTCGTCGATGCTTCGGATCGTGACGTCAGCGGCGACAGAATCTTCACCGTCTCGCGGTTCGGTGCGCAGCCATACTGTGCGCATGCCTAGTTTCCGCGCGGGTGCGCAGTCCTTGCCCAGCGAATCGCCAATCATCGCGACCGACTCCGGCGCGCATTGTATTTTTTTCAAAGCGGCTTCGAAGATGCCCAAGTCTGGCTTGAAGATCCCGATGCGCGACGAATCGGCGACGGCGGTAAACAATCGATCGAGCTTTGCTTCTTCGAGCACACGGTCGAGGTTCCCGTAGAAATTAGACACAACGCCCAGCTTGAAACGGCTTTTGAGCGGGGCGACGATGTCGCGGCTATGCGACATGCCTGCGGCTGTCTCGCGGACAAACGAATTCGTGACGGCCTCGACCAGTCGATGACGTCCGGCCGCGCCGGAATTTTCGAGGGTCGCGCGGAGCTGATCCGGCCCGCTCTTCCGCAGGTATTCGAACTGATGCCCGACCAGGAATCGCACGAGGTCCGTCATCCCGAATCGGGCGACTATCCTGGTCGCGCCGTATCCCGTTCGGGTCGCGTGATCGAAGGCCGGGTCGAGCTCGGTGCGCGAAATATCAACACCGGCGGCGCGATAGCTGGCGATAAATCGGTCGAGCCAATGCGCCGGCCCGTCGAGCGTGCCGCCAAAATCGAACAGCAGAGCGGTAATCGAGGCCATAAAACGACCAGTCTACCAGCCGGAGTGATCATCCTCCAGTTTTATTTTTCGCTGACCGAAATCTCTTTTGAGACCAAAAAAATACTCGCCTCGTGAAGCAGATGGACTCATAATTAGTGGATAAGGTTAGTAGTAATGCTACTTCCGCTGCCGTTACCGCTATGTTACCGTGACGCGATCGAAGACGGGGGAAACTGGGTTTTAGTAAGACGTCATTGATAGAAACCGCTCTAATAGCTGCACCTGACCGCGCGGATAATGCGGTCTTCGGCCGCCCTCTGTTAGAGCGGCTGATGATTAATTGCGAGCGCGCCGGGATTAAACGGTTCGTCATCGCGGCGCCCCGCGAGCGGTATTCGGACGTCGCGCGCGCGATGGGCCGGTTCAAAAACAGCGACTCGGTCTCGATGGTCGAGTCGTTGAGCGAGATTCTGAATCGGCGCTATGCACAGGAATTGGGCATCGACCCGTCGTCCCCGTGCGTGTCCTTTTCGGGAAACCTGGTATTTGCCAAGTCGCACCTGGCGCGGATCCTGGACGCGCATGCCTCCAATCCGAAGTCGGTACATCGGGCTGTCAGCACCGACCATGACCGCGGCGGTGAGATTGCGACCGGTGCGATCGGCGAGATTCTCAAGAGTGGCGGCATTTCGACCTCGGTCACTGGGTCTCCGGCCAGCTTGCTGCCGTTCGCGCTGAACGGCCGGCCTGAGGATCGCGAGGAAGCCGAACTGCGGCTGGCACAGTCGATTCGCGAGGAATCGGCGCATAAGGACGCACCGATGGCGCGATGGGTTGACCGTCGCATCTCCTGGCGCATCAGCTATTGGCTGGCATCGCATACCCGCGCAACGCCGAACATGGTCACGGTCGCGAATACGATGTTCGGGCTGGCGACTGCGTTTATGTTCTCGGTGCCGAACTACTGGATGCGATTATTCGCGGCGATTTTCTTTTTGATTTCGATCACGATTGACGGCGTCGACGGCGAACTGGCGCGGCTCAAGATGGTCGAGAGCGATTTCGGCGGCGCGCTGGACGTCATCACCGACAATATCGTGCACGCTGCCGTGTTCATCGGCCTGCTGGTCGGATGCTACCGGGTCGAGCATAGCCGCGCATACCTGTACCTTATTCCAATCCTGCTGGGCGGCTTCGCGATGTGCGCGTACGCGACGTGGCGTGCCTTCAGGATAAAAGGTGCGCAGGCGGCGGAATGGCTGGACAAGGTCGATCGCTGGAGCGGGCGCGATTTCGCATATTTGCTCGTGGTATTGGCTCTAATCAATCGGCTAGAGTACTTCGCTTGGGGAACAGCGTTCGGAACGTACGTATTTGCGTTGGTCCTTATATGGATTACTGGCCGAACCGAATCGTCAATGAAGCCTGAGAGTCTGTAGGAAGGAATTGAGGCCTGCAGGCGGAGGAACTATGAACGGTAAGAAGCCACGAATTCTCCTGGTGCAACCCACCACCGTCCATCTGGACGGCACACCGCACAAGACGCGCTGGCGGCTGATTATGGGACTCATGATTCCGCTGATGGCGGGACTCACTCCCGACGATTACGACGTGACGCTGTGCGACGAACGACTCGAGGACATCAACTTCGACGGCGGATGGGACCTGGTCGGCATGACGACTACGATTGGCGCGTCGCTGCGCGCCTATCAGCTCGGCGACGAATTCCGCAAACGCGGTATCCCGGTCGTGTTCGGCGGCTTCCATGCGACGTTGCAGACTGAAGAGGCTCTCCATCATTGCGACGCAGTCGTGAAGGGCGAAGCCGACCTGGTGTGGCCCGAGCTGCTGCAGGACTGGCGTGACGGCAAGCTCAAGACAGATCTACAAAGCCGACAAGGTGCACGATCTGAAGAACCTGCCGCGCCCGCGGCATGAGCTGCTCAAGCTGAATCGCTACCTGTTCAAAGCGGTGCCGGTGCAGGCGAGCCGCGGATGCCCGTATCGATGCTCGTTCTGCGAGATTCCGGTGTTCTACGACGGCGCGTATCGCACGCGGCCGATTGAGGACATCGTCGAGGAGATCAAGCAGGTCATGAAGGTGACCGGCTTTAAGCGCTTTCAGTTCATCGACGATCAGATCACCGGCAAGCACAAGTTCGCGCGCGAGTTGTTCAAGGCGCTCGAGCCGCTCAACATCCGCTTCTCGTGCCTCTGGACGATCAACTCGAATCACGACGACGAGCTGCTCGACCTCGCGGCCAAGGCGGGAATCTTCCACGTCAACATCGGAGTGGAATCGATCAGCCAGGACAGCCTGCTGTCGATGAACAAGATTCAGAATCACGCCGGGCAATACAAGAAGCTGCTCAAGAAGCTCGAAAAATACGGCATCTACTACTCGCTGAATTTCCTGTTCGGGCTGGAAGAGGATCGTCCGGGAATTTTCGACGACACGTTGAAGTTCCTGCATGAGGTCAAGGCGCCCGAGGCTTTCTTCAACACAGTGACGCCGCGCGTCGGCACGCCGATGCGCACGCAGCTCGAAAACGAAGGCCGCGTGATTATCCCCGACGCCGATTTGTACACCAACAACTTCCGCTGCATGTTCGTGCCCAAGAACATGTCGCCGCAGGAAGTCGAAGAAGGCGTGTGGCGATGCACCAAGGAGTTCTACTCGCTCAAGTCGATGTTCAAGCGCCTGCTGATGCCGCCGGGCAAGTTCACCTGGCAAGGCCTGACTGAGAACATGCTCTTCTACTGGGGCGCGAAGCGACAGATCGATCCGGTTGACTACTATTAGGCCGACCGGGCGTTGATTCTAAAGACTGTCGCAGTACTGGTGCTGGCCGCGGCACTTGAGGTGGGCGGCGATGCGCTCGTGCGGATAGGACTGCACACCTACGGCTATTCGCTGGCAGCCGGCGCGTTCGCGCTGTTCGCCTACGGAATCCTGGTCAATCAAAGCGGCGTCGATTTCAACCGCCTGATGGGAATCTACATCGCGATCTTCTTCGTGGTATCGCAGGCGATCTCGTTTCTGTTCTTCAAGCAAATCCCCGACGACAGAATCCTGCTAGGCGGCGGCTTCATCGTAACCGGCGGCCTCGTGATTTTGTTGATGACGTGAGAGGGGAATGACGGAATAAATTCCGTCCTACTTTTTTCTGACAGTAGGACGAAATTTATTTCGTCGATCTTTTTCGCCGCTACTGCACTACGGGTTGAGCACGACGTTGTCGATCAGGCGCGTTTTGCCGACGCGGGCTGCGATTGCGATCAGGATTGGGCGATCGAGCGACGGGTGACGCGCAAGCGTTTCGGCGTCTACTGCTTCGACGTATTCGATCTTGACGCCCTTGATCCGCTTGAGCACGCGCGTCGCTGCGAACACTACTTCCTCGGTGCAGCATGGATCGGCGAGATGCTTATCGCGGGCGGCGCGCAGCGCGAGGCTCAGTGCGAGCGCCTCTTCGCGCTCGGTCGGCGAGAGATACGCGTTGCGCGAGCTCATCGCGAGGCCGTCTTTTTCGCGCACGATCGGCACGGGCAAAATTTCCACATCAAAATTCAGATCGCGGACCATCTTCTGGATTGCGCGAAGCTGCTGGAAATCTTTTTCGCCGAAAACTGCCAGATGCGGTTTCACGATGTTGAACAGCTTGGCGACCACCGTCGTTACGCCGCGGAAATGGCCCGGGCGATGCGCGCCGCAAAGACCGCTGGTGATGTCGCCGGCTTCCACCCAGCTCTGCGCGTCGGACGAATACATCGCGGCGGGCTCGGGCGCGAAGACCACGTCGACCGGCACCGTCTCAAGCATCGCGCAGTCGCGCTCGAAGTTGCGTGGGTAGCGCGCGAAGTCCTCGCCGGGACCGAACTGCGTCGGATTGACGAAGATCGATGCGACCAGCACCGACGATTGCCGGCGCCCCTCGCGCATCAGGGTCAGATGGCCGTCGTGCAGAAAGCCCATCGTCGGAACGAGCCCGATTCGTTCGCCGCGTCGGATAGCGTCACTGGAAAAACGGGTCATCTCTTCGGGCGAGGCAATGACTTTCATCGCGGGGCCCTCCTCGATTCGGCGTAGCAGTGTTCCGCCGCCGGGAATGCGCGCTCTTTCACTTCGCGCACGTACGCGTTCGCAGCCGCGGTGGCGTCGTTCCACAGACGCGCGAACGGTTTGGCGAAGCGCGGAGCGCACGATTCGTACAGGCCGAGCATGTCGTGCATCACGAGTACCTGGCCGTCACAGTCGGGGCCGGCACCGATGCCGATAGTCGGAATTGCAACGCTGGCAGTGATCTCGCGCGCCAGCGACGGCGGCACGCCCTCGACCACTATCGCGAATGCGCCCGCGTGTTCGAGCGCTGCGGCGTCTTCGAGCAAACGCTCGCGGCATCCGGGAGCGCTGCCCGATTTGCGGCCTTGCACGCGATGCCCACCCATCCGATGGATCGACTGCGGCGTGAGTCCGACGTGGCCCATCACGGGAATATCGACCGCCGCGATTCTCGCCACCGCGTCCGCGATTGCGACTCCGCCTTCGAGCTTCACCGCCTCCGCCCCGCCTTCCTTGACCAGACGCCCGGCGTTCCGAAGCGCATCTTCGGGGCTCACCTGGTACGAGAGGAACGGCATGTCGGCGACGACAAGCGCACGGCGACGAGCGCGCGCGACCGCACGGGTGTGGTAGATGACCTCGTCGATTGTGACGGCGAGCGTAGAGTCCTCGCCGCGCACCGCCATGCCGAGACTGTCGCCGATGAGCAGCACGTCGACGCCGCAGTTGTCGAAAATCCTCGCGAACGGAAAGTCGTACGCGGTCAGCATCGTGATCGGCTGCCGCGCCGCCTTCATGCGCGCGAGATCGGGCACGCGAACTTTTTCTTGAATCATATTTTTTCGAACGCTCCTTGCTCCCACAAAAAACAAAATCGGGGCTGCCGCGTACCGGCAACCCCGCATCGGAGCAATCTCGAATGAACGAGCGCTCGAATCACTCGGAGTCCCGGTCCTTATCGGATCCAGGCGCGAGCAGACTACGAAACCAAATGTCCTCTCAACACCGTCTCGCCGGGAAAATTCCTCGACGGACCAGTTCCACTATATAGAGAAAGCGGAGTGTCGCGCGTAAAGGAGAAACTTACTTGGTGGCTTGCAGGGTGTTGGCGGTCACGGGCAGCGTTACCTGCAGGCGTTTGCCGTTGCGCACGACGCTCAGGTAGACGATCTCGCCCGGCTGCAGATCGCGCATGCGGTCCTGGAAGTCGAGAAAATTAGTCACGCGCGAGCCGTCGACGCCGATGATCATGTCGTAGCTCTCGCCGACTTGCATCATATCGAGCACGGGTATCAAGAGAATCGCGGCCTGCCCGAACGGAACCAGCGAGCCGGCCATTGCCGCTCCCGCCAGCGCGTCATGCACGACGTGATTGTAGGGGTGCAAACCGGCCGCAGCAGCCGGGCTGCCTTTCTCTACCGTCGTGATGAGCAAGCCGTCGGCCTCCTCGCCGGTTTTGAGTGAGCGTCGCGCTTCCCGCAAATTCATTCCCCACGGAGTCGAAAGCTCGCCGTCGTCATCGAACTGCTGCTGCATCATCTGCTGAGGCGGCAGCCCGCTCTGCTCTTCCTGATACTTCGCGATGTCATTGCTCTCGTTTGGCGTGCTGCGAATCCGCGGCTGCCTGCGAATCGAGCGCAGCGCCCGATGGCGTCGAAGAGGTGGGTGAAATCTCGTGCGGTGTCAGGCACCGCGGGTTCGACGTCGTCCGGCGGGGTCGGCACCAGGTTCGTGGGACCGGCGGAGGTCGAACTAGCGGCCGCCGCCGATGCTGCCGCGGACTTCCAGGTTTCAGAAGCGGTGGTATCGCTGGATTGTGCGGATGCGAGCGCGCTGGCGAACAGAACCAGCAGCATCGCGGCGAGCGATGCGCCGAAAGCGTAACGCTCGCACGACTTGCTAGTTAACGCTCCAGCGTTTTTCATGCTCCACCACGCGGCCTTCGCGCTCGAGCTTTTTCAGATGCGAGCGAATCGAGCTTGCAGCCGCAGCGTGCAGATACTCCGGATAGTCGACGTAAATCTTCTTCACGATCGCCATCGCGTCGAGCGGTCCCGCACCGTCGGCGAGCGCCTCGAGTACCTGGCGTTCGCGCAATTCGCGATGAGCAATGTACTCGCCGATCTTTTCTTTCGGATTGCGGATGACCGGGCCATGCGCCGGATAGATCGTCTCGAGATCGAGCGCGAGCAGGCGTTTGAGCGAATCCATGTACTCGCCCAAGTCGCCGGTGTCGTCCGGAATGACCGTTGTACCTGCGCCCAGCACGACGTCCCCCGTGAACAGCGCTCGCTCTTCTTCGAGATAGTAGCACAAGTGATCGGGCGCGTGACCGGGAGTAAATACCGCGCGCAACGTGGCGCCTTCAGTGTGAACTACCGCGTCGTGGCCGATTGCGGAAATCTCGCCGGCGGGAGCATCGTGACCCGCCCACGGCATCTTCAGCACTTCCATCTCGCCGAATTTCTCCGTGACCTGCTTGACGCCTCCGAGGTGATCGACGTGCGCGTGAGTCAGCACGATTCGTTCGAGCTCGGTACTGTTGGAAAGTTCCTTGAGCGCCGTTTCCAGCAGGTCGGAATAGATTGCAACGCCCTGCCCCGTGTCGAGCAGGATCGGACGCTTCGAAGTTCCGACGATGTAGGTGTTGGTGCCGGGTCCGGTAAACGGACTCGGATTCTGGCCAAGCACGGTCGCGACGCGCGGCGAGATCCGCGAGTAATCCGGCATCTTGAGACCGATCATCGAATCGGTCACGACCCGACCCTGCTTGCTCATCAGACGTCCCTCAAACCTGGCGCCGGTTGCGCTCAAATATCAGCCGCAGGCCTTTTAATGTCAAAAACTCGTCGACCTCTTCAATCGTTTCGCTTTCGGGCGCAATCAATTCGGCGAGACCGCCGGTCGCGATGACGCGCGCCTTTTCGCCGCGCTCCTTCAGGATGCGGCTGACGAGACCGTCCACCAGCGCGGTGTAGCCGAAGATGAGCCCCGACTGAATCGAGCCGACCGTGGTGCGGCCAACAGCCTCACGCGGGCGCACCAGCTCGACGCGATAGAGCTTGGCGGCGTGCTCGATCAACGCGTTCATCGAAACGCCAAGACCTGGCGCGATCGCGCCGCCAGCATATTCACCCTTGCCGGTCACGTAGTCGAAGGTAGTCGCGGTGCCGAAATCGACGACGATCGTCGCGCACGAATAACGTTCGTAAGCTGCGACCGCGTTGACGATCCGGTCGGCGCCCACTTCCTTGGGATTCTCGTAAAGGATCGGCATCCCGGTTTTAATTCCCGGACCGACCATCAGAGGTGCACAATGGAAGTAGCGCTCTGCCAGTTGCTCCATCACCTGGTTGAGCGGAGGAACCACGCACGCGATCGCGACGCCTTCAGGCCTGACGCCCCCCTCGAGGCCTGCCCCTGCGAGCAGTGTATTTAGCAGCGCGCCATGCTCGTCCGTCGTGCGATCGGGAACGGTCGAGATGCGCCAGTGATTACGCAGGCGCTCGCCTTCGTAGATTCCAATCACGGTATGGCTGTTGCCGACGTCGACCGTTATCAGCATGACAAATCCCCGTCCGACCGGCTCGTCGATAGCGACGCGATCGGGCCCAGATAATAGCGCGCGAACTCAGTCTAAATGAAACAGCTGGCGAGGCGCCGTTTAATGATGAAACGCGAACGACGGATGCGACATCGACATCCCCATCATCGGACTGCCGGCGGGCCGATTGAACGCGGACATCGAAGGCGGCGTCATCCACGGGCCCTGACTTAACGGCGGGCGCGCGGCCTGCGTCACCGGGCTGCTCATCGGGTTCATCGGTACGTACGCTGACGCGGGAACCGGCGACGGTCGGTTCATCGTGAGCGGAGCAGTTACCGCATACGGGTAAGAATAAGCCGCATATGGAGCCGCGTAGACCTGCTGGTTCTGATAGTCGTCCGCCGTGCCCCAATCCTCGTCGGGTGCGGCGTTGCTGGCGGTGTCGTCATCGTAGACTTGAGGCGGCGAGCCGGGTGAGGGAGCGTTGATTGCCTGATCGTTGTCGTCGTTGCCGGCCGCGGCGGGGGCGTCGCACGGCGCAGAGGTTCCGTCGTTGTCACACTTTGCCTGAGGGATTTCGAGAACCTTGTCGGCCGAGGCCGCGTTCTCATCGATGGTGGGACCGGCGCTCTCCCAGTTGGCATCGACGCTCGTGCCGGACACTGGGGCCTCTTGCGAGAACGCCAGGCGCGCATTCACGAGGGCAGTCGTCGCGAGCGCAGCGAAAATTGCGACAATCAATCGCGATGGCCGTGCGGTACTCATGCCTTCGACAGTACCACCGGATTGTGCGTGGCGCCAAGGTGAAATCTCCAGTGCGCCTGAATAAGGTTTGCACGCTCGCCGCGAGCGGCTAAGATTTCGCGCTATGTCGGAAACAAAAGTCGCATTGGTAACCGGCGCGGGCCGCGGCATCGGCCGCGACATCGCGCTTCGGATGGCAAAAGAAGGCTACGCGGTCGGGCTGATCGCGCGGACCAAGTCGCAGCTCGACGAAACCGCCGAGTTGATTCGCGCGCAAGGCGGCAAAGCTGTCGTGACGCCGACCGACGTGGCGCGCCGCGACCAGGTCGTTGCCGCAGTCGAGACGGTCGAGCGCGAGCTCGGCCCGATCTCGGTGCTGATCAACAACGCGGGCGCATACTTGCGCAAACGCTTCACCGAAATCACCGAAGAGGATTTCGACTTCCAGCTCAAGGTCAACGCCTACGGACCGTTCTTCTGCACGCAAGCCGTGATCGGCAAGATGGCCGAGCGCAAATCGGGCGCGGTGATCTTCGTATTGGGATCGGAGTCGCGCAGCGGACCGGCGCAATACTCAGCCTACAACGCGTCGAAGCTGGCGCAGCGCGCGATCGCGGAGTCGGTCGCATACGAGTTCATGCATCTCGGCGTGCATGCGGCCACGATCGACGTCGACGGCGCGGTCGACAGTGCGCGAGTGCGCGAGTCGATGCCCGACGTGGATCCGTCGCACTTCGTGCCGCCCGCGGCGATATGCGACGAGATCGTGCACCTGATCAATCAGTCGAAAAGTGCGTGGACGTTCCAGGTCGACATGCGAGCGTTCGTGCAATGGCGTCCGCGCGTCGCGCCGAAGAAAAAAGTCTGATCAATCCGCGCCTGCTCGTATGCAGGTGTGGTCTTGGCGGGAGCCGATATATAATCTTCCTCGCGTCGGGGTGTGGCGCAGACTGGTAGCGCACTCGCTTGGGGTGCGAGTGGTCGCCGGTTCAAATCCGGCCACCCCGACCACTTCAAAATTTTCTGTGGTCTCGCCTCGTCGCAATTCGACGATGTAACTTTTTTAATTTCGGTTACGAACTGTGGCGGCACCGCCAGAGTCCACACCGTATGGGGAGTTGCGACACCCAATTAGTGTAACTCCTTCAATTTGATCTATCTTTCGTTCTGCGCGAAGTGACTGCGTAAAATTTTCGCAGTTCCAAAAGCTGTTGAAAGGCGGGGGTTTCGTTCTCTAGGCATTGCTTGTCCTTGGTCCACGGAAGTCGATGGCATAGTTTTCGCTTCCTCTGCGCTCAATACCTTTTGATTTTTGGGAGCGCATTGGCGCTGTCCAAAGGGGAGTTTTCTTGCCGCTAAATTTTTCCAGCATCAAGCGCGGAGAGATGAATTTGGATACCAACGGAAGTTTTGGAGGCGCCAGTTCTCGGCGCTTGCGCATCGCACAGATTGCTCCTCTATATGAGAGCGTGCCGCCCAAGCTCTACGGCGGCACCGAGCGGGTTGTTTCGTACGTCACCGAGGAACTCGTGCGACGTGGCCATGAAGTAACACTGTTCGCCGCGGGCGACTCGCAGACCCGCGCGAATCTGGTACCGGCGTGTCCGCAGGCGCTGCGACTGATGGGGAAGCCTGACCTTGGCTCGTCTTTGCAGTTGGCGATGCTGTCGGAGGTTTTCGAAGCGGCTCGCGACAATTTCGACATCGTGCACTCGCACATCGACTACTGGTCGTTTCCCTTTGCGATGCTGACGGGAGTGCCTACCGTTTCCACGATGCATGGACGCCTCGACATCCCCGACCTACACCCGGTGTATCATCGATTTCCCGACGCGGCGCTCGTCTCGATAAGTGACTCGCAGCGCTCGCCGTTGGCGCAGATGAACTGGGTGGGCACCGTGTATCACGGCATGCCGCGGGATATGCTTCGCTTCAACGGACAAAGCGGAAAGTATCTAGCTTTTATCGGACGGATATCGCCCGAGAAAGGTATCGACGTTGCGATCGAAGTCGCGCTCCGATCTGGAGTGCCGCTCAAGATCGCGGCCAAAGTCGATGCGGTCGACCGCGAGTATTTCGCCGAAGTGATCAAGCCTCGCATCAAGCCGCCGATGATCGAATACATCGGCGAGATCGACGACGTGCAAAAAAGCGAATTTCTCGGCGGAGCACTCGCGTTGCTCTTCACGATTGATTGGCCCGAGCCGTTCGGCCTCGCGATGATCGAGGCGCTTGCCTGCGGCACACCCGTCATCGCACGTCCGTGCGGCGCCGTTCCCGAAGTCATCAGGCCGGGCGTCACCGGATTTCTCGCGAAGGAAATCGACGAACTGGTGGCGGCGGTCGGCAGGCTCGATTCGATTCCGCGCGAGCGATGCCGGCGCGAGTTCGAGGAGCGTTTCACATCGGAAGTCATGATCGCGAAATACGAGCGCATTTACCATCGACTGATCGGTGCGGAAGCGATGGCGCCGGAATTCGAAACGCAGGAAGCTGCGGTCGGCCGATAGAGAATCAACGCTGGACTGACGAACCCTCGATGCTAGACTGCCTTTAATCGGGGCGCGACTCCGCATTCGCGGCGCTTCGATAACGCACCATGGCAGAACGCAGGGCTATCGCCGAGCCAGCGCAGACCATCGTCAAGGTTGGCTCCGACTACTATGTGCTGGCGTCGTCGCTCGCGTCGCGTCGCGCAAGCCAGGTGCTTGCGGACGGACGAAGTTTCGCCGTCTTCGAGACTGCGGGGGACATCATAGATTCACCGCTCGAGGCGCAGGGATTTTTCGAGTCAGATACAAGGCATCTGAGCCGCTTCGAGATGCTGATTGCTGGCGCCGCACCGTACTTTCTGAACTCGTATCTGAGCGACGATCGCGCGCAGTTCCGCGCCACCCTTACCAACGCTGATCTCGGAAAGAAGGGACAGGAGGATTGGCTGCCGCGCAACTCGATCAGAGTGAACCGCGGATGGGTTCTCAATGGCGCCGCGCTCTACCATCGGCTGACGCTGCACAACTACGTCAGCACGGCAGTCGAAATTGAAATCGATTTTTTCTACGGCGTTGATTTCGCGGATGTCTTCGAGGTCCGCGGCCTTCGCCGCAAGCGCCGCGGTGAAATGTTGAGTCCGTCGGTTGACGGCAACCGGGTCGTGCTTCGATACCGGGGCCTCGACAACGTCGTGCGTTCCACCGAGATTCGTTTTGATGCTGCTCCTGCGGAGATAGACGATCAGCGCGCCGTGTTCGTGCTGCGCCTCGAGCCGGGTGAAAACCGAGAGCTGGAATGCCGAATCACGGCCAGTGGTGAATCGCCATCTTACGCCATCATCGCAGCGAATCGCGCGCCCAATTTCAGCGTAGCGCTCAAGGCGCGGCAAGCCGAGCTTGCGGAATTCCGCAGCGACTGGGCCGTCATCTCGGCCAGCAATAACGAATTCGCTACTATGATTCGGCACGCGGGCGTCGACCTGACTTCGATTGTTGCGCAAGGCGACGGCAGGGGCGCTTTCATCATGGCTGGCGTTCCGTGGTTCGCCACCCTCTTCGGACGCGACAGCATAATCACGTCGCTTTCGATACTTCCGTTTTATCCCCAAATCGCGGTTCGAACCCTGCGGACGCTGGCGAGGCTTCAGGGCGATACCGTCGATGAAGCGCGCGATGAGCAGCCTGGCAAAATCGTGCACGAGATCCGAAACGGCGAGATGGCTGCCACCGGAGAAGTACCATTCGGCCGATACTACGGCAGCGTCGACGCGACCCCGCTTTTCCTGTGGCTGTACGGACGCTGCGTCGAATCCACCGGAGACCTCCGGCTCGCCGACGAGCTGTGGCCCAACGTCGAGCGTGCCATCGGGTGGATCGAACGATGGGGCGATCGCGACGGTGACGGATACGTCAAATATTTGCGCGAAACCCCGCGCGGCCTGGCGAACCAGGGCTGGAAGGATTCCGAAGACGCGATCTTTCATAAGGACGGCCAGCTTGCGCGTCCGCCGATCGCGCTCGCGGAGGTGCAGGGCTACGTTTACGCGGCCTGCATGGAGGTGGCATCGGTGGCTGCCCGCCTTGGGCGCGGCAGCGTCGCGGACCGGCTCCTCACGCGCGCCACGGCGCTGAAGCAATCGTTCGAGCGGGACTTTTGGCTCGAGCCTGAGGGCATGATCGCGCTGGCGCTCGACGCCGACAAGCGCCCGTGCCGTGTGATGACTTCGAACGGCGCCCATTGTCTCGCTACCGGGATCGTCGACGGCGAGCGCGCAACCGCGATGTGCAAGCGACTGCTGGCCGACGATATGTACTCCGGCTGGGGAATCCGCACGCTCTCGGGCAAAGAAAAACGCTACAACCCGATGAGCTATCACAACGGATCGGTGTGGCCGCACGACAATGCGATGGCCGCGCTCGGAATCGCGCGCGCCTGCGATCACGCCGGGGTCCTCAAGGTCCTCGAAGGTCTGTTCGACGCGTCGGAGCAGCTCAACACCTCCAGTCTGCCTGAACTATTCTGCGGCTTCCGGCGCGAGATTGGTCTCGGCCCGACGCCATATCCCGTTGCGTGTTATCCGCAAGCGTGGTCGGCCGCGAGCGTCTACATGATGCTGCAGGCAATGCTCGGGATGCGGGTGCTGGGATTCGAGCAACGCGTCATTTTCGACACGCACTTGCTACCAACCTGGCTGGACTGGCTCAGCATCGACCAGCTGAGAGTCGGCGGTGGCAGCGTCTCGTTCGTGCTGCGGCGGTCTCACAACGGCGCCGCGATCGAAGTCAAAGAAAAGTCCGGCGGCGTTCGCGTCGAAATCTGATCCGGCTATTCGTGCGGCGTCTCTGTTGAAGATGGCGTCGCGATCGCGCTGTCACTCGGAGTCGGACTGAGACTTGGAGTCGGACTTATTGTTGGCGTCGGACTTATTGTAGGAGTGATCGACGGCGTCGGCGTCAAAGTATCGGTCGCAGTGATCGTCTGAGTTGGAGTTGGCGACGGTGTTGGCCGAATCCAGGTGATAGGCTCGCGTCCAAAGATGAGCGTCGCGCTGTGTCCGGCACGCGCTTCGGTCATTTCTCCGATGGTAACGAATCGGTCTGCGACCGGATCGAAAATTTCTGCGCTCGAAAGCGGCTTGTAATCAGGATCCCATCCGCCGGCGATCAGCACGGTGCCATCCGGCAATAGCGTAGCCGAATGTCCGGTACGGGCTGCGACCATCTCGGGCCCCTCGACGAATTGGTGCGATTCCGGATCGTAAAACTCTGACGATTTGTCCCCGCGTCCGCCGGCGATCAGAACCCGTCCGTCCGCGAGCAGCGTCGCCGTGTCCCCGGCACGGCTCTGAATCATCTTCGGCCCTTCGCGAACCGTTCGGTTCGATTCATCGAAGATCTCGCTGGTATCGACCGCGCTGCTCCTCGCGAAAGGACAGCCGCCCGCGATTAGAACGAGCCCGTCACCGAGCAGCGTCGCAGTGTGATAGACGCGATTGTCGTTGAGCGTGCCGGCGAAGCGAAACTTTCCGCTGGGAGGATCGTAGATCTCGAGCTTCTGGAATCCACCTCCCGCGATGAGTACGCCGCCATCGCGCATCAGCGTCGCGGTTTGGCCGTGACGGCTCGCTGCCATTGCGCCGGTTTCGGCAAAGGCGTTCGTCGCCGGATCGTAAAGTTCAGCCGCCGGCGAATCGCCGCCGACAACTAAAACTTTATCGTTCTGCAAAGTCGTGGCCGTAGGATCGTCGCGAGAAGCCTTCATGCTCGGCGCCGGAACGAATTTGCCGTTGCCAGAATTGAAAATCTCTGCGGAACGCAGAATCCAAGGCATCGCCGGTCCGGGAAACACGTTCAGCGGAACCAGCAGCGTGTCGATGCCTCCCAAAATCAAAACCTTGTCTAAGGCGATCGCGGCTGCGGTGAATTGGTCACGTCGTTCCTTCATCGGGGCGATCGGCAGAAATCGGCGCAGCGCGGGATCGTAAATCTCCGCAGAATTTAATACTCCGGGACTTTTTCCGGTTGGGAGTTCAACATAACCCGTGCCACCCGCAATCAAGACAATCGGTTTCAATGCTCCGGGAGTGGCTGCCGGTGTGGGAGACGCTTCAGGTGTGTTACTGGAATGCTGGCGTTCATCAGCGCGGGCCGTTGCGAAGAACACGCTGACAGCGATCGCAGCCAAGAGGCACGCGCGCATGCCACGTGGAGCGCGTGATATTTTCCGGCGTTCGCTCATCCGCTCACCTTGTCGGCCGCCTGGCGCGGGCTTTCGGCCTCCGACGGCCACGGGTTGTGTCGGACTTCATTCCATTTATCTTCGAGCGCCGATTGCTCCAGCGTCAGACCGCGCGTCTCATCGATGAAAAGCCCGAAGATCACGGCGCTCGGAATGCCCGAGCAGTGCGAGGTAGCGAACGACGCTTGCGAGTCCGCCCAGCGGGCCAATCAACGCGGCGATCAGAACTTGCGCGAGCATCGAGAAGACAGCCGCCGTCATTCCCTGCGCGCCGATCATTGTTGTACGCAGCGCGGCGGGGAAAAGTTCGGTCGCCGCGGAATTCGCGCCGACCGTCATCACGTCAGACGCGACTTTGAACCAGCAATACACGACGACCAGGTACATGAATGGCCACTGCACGAACGCGGGCGGACCGAAGTAGAACGCGAACGCGCCGAGCCATGCCGCGCCGCCCATGTAGACAACGGTCGGCACCCGACCGAACCGATCCGACATCCACGCGCCCACCGGAAATCCGATCATGCCGACTCCCATCCCTGTCACCACCAGCGTGCTGGCTGCAACCGGCGAGAGGCCGAGGATTGAGACTGCTTGATAGTAGAGCCAGCCGTTTACCGCGGTGCCGGCAATGGTGTCGAGCGCCGCGCAGGTCAGCAGCGTGATCGAGCGGCGTCGATAGATCGGATGAAAAATATCGTAGAAGTGACTGCGCTTCGCGGAGCCGCTCGAAGAAGCGCTCGACCATTTCGATTGCGCAGGCAGCATCATCGCCACCGGCACTACGAGCAATATGCCAGCTACCGACGGTGCCAGAAGCCAGCGCCACGAATAGTTCCACGCCAGCAGCGCCGGAATGATCAGATAGCCAAGCACGCCGCCGATTGCGCTCGCCAACGCTGCAGCCGCTTGCCCGCGAGCGCGCTGCTTGACCGGAAGTTCTTCAGCGAGCAACACGATCGCCGACGAGACTGATCCGCCGAGCAATGCGGAAACCATTATCTCGCATGCGGCAAACGCGTTGGCAGTGGGAGCCAGCGCGGCACCAGCAGAAAATATTGGCGCGAGCATCAAGGCGCCGAGAATCACCAACCGGCGTCCGACGCGATCGGCCAGCCGCGCGAGCGCCAGTGAGCCGAATGCCGATATCGCCATCCAGGCAAAAAGTTTCGCGAGTTTGCCTTCATCCAGTGCAAAACTTTTTGCAATCCACGGCGACGCGATGCCGACGATCGACAGCGTGTACCCTTGGTAAAGCAGTAGAATGACGATCGCGCCGACCGTCGTGCTCGATCTCGAGCTGCTGCTTTGAGAGGCAAGCGCAGAGTGGCTCGCAGAGGCTTCGCTTCCTGCCTTTGCCTTAATCTTTTGCTTAGCCACAGAGCACCCCGACGCAAGTTCAAGCGAAATTCGCGCCAACGCGTTCGCGCTAGCCTCCGATCATCGAGCGTTCATCTTTCCATATCGGTTAGTCAGCTCGACGATTTGGAACATCAAAAATTTCACAGGCAGGGACTCGCAGGAGAAAAGTCCCGCATGCAATCAGGGGCATCTATGGGCATGTAGGTTGCTTTCCCCTCAAGGCCGCGTTTTCTCCCTGCCCGCGCACACGTGCCTCCCAGGAACTTGTTGAGGAATTGTATGAACGCGCACGAGGAAAAATTTTCCAAGTCGGTAATTTTTAGATTCGCCGGATGTCTCCGCCCCTATTTGCGTTTGGTGATCGGTGCCGCTCTGATGGGCGTCGGCAAATTTACCCTTCCGCTCGCGTTTCCACTCGCGTTTAAGTACGTCATCGACGTTCTGCTGACTTCGCCGCCGAAGTTTGACGCCATGATGCGGATGATCGACGGCTGGTGCGTTGGCCTTTCCAGGCTGGGCGGTTACTCCCCTACACCTACCAACAAACTAGCCGCGTTAAGCCTCGTAATGCTCACGCTTTACGCGCTTCAGTCGCTGGCAAGCTTTTATCGCAACTACTGGGCTGGTGTTGCTGGTAACCAGCTGATTTTCGACCTTCAACGTCGTTTGTTCTCGCATATGCAAAGTCTGCCGCATTCGTTTTTCGATCAGAATCCGAGCGGAGCGATCGTCTCACGCGTACTCAATGACGTTCAGCAGGCCAACGAATTAGTGGGTTCTGTGCTGATCGATGTGTGGATGGACGCCGTCTCGCTGACACTGGTCGTGGCCGCATTGCTGATGCTCAACTGGCATCTCGCACTCGTGGCGCTTTGCATCTCGCCGCTCTGGGTAGCATTCATGCGGTTCTTTTCTCCGAGAATCAAATCGGTGAGCCATCGAATGCAGGAAACGGTCGAGGAGATCGCAGGTGAAGTTCACGAGCGCGTTGCGGGTGCGAGCACGATCAAATCTTTTTGCCGCGAGGAACACGAAGTCCGGCAATTCCACGGCCAGACCGAGCGACTGCTCGAACGCACGATCGACAAGGTGAGACTCGCCGCGCGCCAGGAAATGCTGATTCAGCTTCTGACTCGCGCCGCACCCACAGTCGTGATCTGGGTGGGCGCACTGATGATCATCCGCGGCACGATGACGCTCGGCACGATGGTCGCCTTCTCCTCGTATCTCGGTTTTCTCTATCTGCCGCTGGAACGATTCGCCCAACTGTCAGTGGTGGTCTCCGCGTCGATGGCGGCGATTGAGCGAATCTTCGGCTTTCTCGATCTCAAACCCGAGATAACCGATCACGCGCTCAGTCGTCCGTTCGCGGTGCGCAACGGGACGGTTCAGTTCGACGACGTGTCTTTCGGCTACGGCTCGCGCAATGGCACGTCCGCCGGCCTTGCCCTCGAGAATCTCAATCTGCACGTTCCCGGCGGCTACCGCGTTGCGCTGGTCGGCCGATCCGGCGCCGGCAAGACGACGATGGCCAGCCTGATTCCGCGCTTCTATGAAGCGACGCGCGGCCGCGTTCTGATCGATGGTCGCGACGTGCGTCACTACACGCTCAAGTCGCTGCGCGAGCACGTCGCGTTGGTCGCGCAGGATGCACTGCTATTCAGCGCCAGTATCAGGGACAACTTGCGCTATGCGCGCCCCGAGGCGACCGACGCAATGCTGCTCCGCGCGCTCGAGATGGCCAGCCTGCGAGAATTCGTCGAAGGTTTGCCCGATGGACTCGACACCATCATCGGTGAGCGTGGCTTCAAGATTTCTGGCGGTCAGCGTCAGCGCCTTGCGATCGCGCGCGCGTTCTTGAAGGACTCGAAGATAGTCATCCTCGACGAAGCGACATCGGCAGTGGATTCGGAATCGGAGAATCAGATTCATAGAGCGATGGAACTGCTGATGAACGGCCGAACCGTGTTCATGATCGCGCACCGGCTGCGCAGCGCCGTTACCGCGGACCTTATCGTCGTCATGGGTAATGGCCGAATCGTCGAGACCGGCACGCACGCGGAGCTGATGCGTCGCAACGGCGCGTACGCGCGGCTCTTCAATGAGCAAGCGCGAGGGCTATCGCTGGTACCGCAAGCAGGACAAGGATCCCGGCAGCGGCTTGCATCGCTCTAAGCGGTAACGCGCAGCGTGTAAGATCTCCATAGCTACCGATTCAAGAAAGGAGTTTCTGTAACTCCCGCGACGATTCATTCGTCGCGTTGCGAAATTTTGCTCGGCCCCGTTCTTGCTGACTCCTAAGCGTGACTAATCGCGCGCTCAGCGCATACGCAACCAGCAGGAGGATCAAATCTATGAACTTGAAATATGGAAAAGCACTCGTCGGTGCACTTGCCGCTGTCACCCTAAGCGCATTTGCTGTTCCGTTCGGTGCGACCGCTTCGGCGTCGACGGGTACGACGATCACGCGCAACGACGCAAGCTCGGCAATGCAGATTGCCCAGGTTGAGCAGCAAGAAACTGAGGAAAAGACCGAGCAGAAGACCAAAGAGATTCGCGGCGGTATGGAAGTCGCCCCCCCGGTCGTCGCTGCCCCGGTCGTTCCCGGCGCAGTCGAGCAAAAGCACGAGGAGAGTAAGACCACCGAGACAGTGAATTCGGAGAATGGGTTGGGCGCGACCTCGGAGCGTCATGAGAAGGAAATGAGCAACGACGCGAAAATGGCTCCCGGCGCAGCGGAGAGCCAGCACGAAGAGCACCAGACGCACGAGAAGGTCGAGCAGAATCCATAATTGCGAAGTGAGTTCACGAACCACTCCTTCTCATCGATGTGATCGATGAGAAGGAGTGGATAGTTCAACAGCATAGCTATACGAAGAACATGAGCGCCGCCGTAACACTGCCAAGTGGCTCCGCACCGGATCCCGAAGCCATTCTCGCGGCGAAGTCCGCAAAGCTGCGTTACGTCAGTGACCGCGACGCTGGTATCGCGCGAGTGCGTCAGCATGGCCGCTTCGTCTATCGCGACAACACAGGAAAAGAAATCATCGACGCCCAAGTGCTGGCGCGAATCAAGGCGCTCGTCATTCCACCGGCCTGGACCAAGGTGTGGATCTGCGCCTCGGCTGACGGCCATCTACAAGCGACCGGACGCGATGCTCGCAGGCGTAAACAGTATCGATATCATGCGCGATGGCGTGCGGTGCGCGATGAAAACAAATATGAGCATCTGCTCGATTTCGCGCGGTCGTTGCCAGCTATTCGGCGACGCGTCAATCAAGATCTCTTACGTCCGGGCTTGCCGCGCGAAAAAGTGATCGCCGCCGTAGTACGACTGATGGAAAGAACGCTTGTTCGCGTCGGCAACACGGAATACGCGCGCGAAAATCACAGCTTCGGCCTTACCACGCTGCAGAATCGCCATGTCACGATAAAAAGGGACCAGGTCACGTTGGACTTTCGCGCGAAAAGTGGCGTGCAATGTTATCGCGTCGTCAGCGACAAGAAGCTCGCGCGCATCCTTAAGAACTGTCGCGACCTTCCAGGATCGGAATTATTTCAATATCTGGATGAAAATGGCGAGCGTCATAGCGTCGATTCGAGCGATGTAAACGACTATCTGCGGAACGTCTCAGGACGCGATATCACTGCCAAGGACTTTCGCACCTGGGCCGGAACCAACCTGGCCATTGTCGCGTTCTGCGCCCTGAAAGAAGAAAAGCCCACAAAGAAAAGCGAGCTCGAGGTCGTTAGAAGCGTCGCTCAGCAGCTGGGCAATACCGTCTCGGTGTGCCGCAAGTGCTATATCCATCCGGCGGTTATCAGCAATTACCACGGTGGTGCGTTGCGAGAGCGCATGGCGAGTGTCAGTCAGCGAGGTTCCGGAATCTCTGTCGCGGAAGAAAGACGTTCAGCGTCTTCTCGCATCCTCCAGGAATCCTTTTTCTGTCGCTCGGATGCGCGCGCGCCGCGCCCGACAATCCCTGGCGAGGAGCTCACGCCGGCGGGCCGAATCCGGGTAGTTTTTTTCTCTGGCTCAGATTCCCGATCAGACCACCGAATTCAACGCAATACTAATTCCCGGTTGCCTCAAACTGCTAAATGATTTTGGCTTGAATTGTGGGTACTGTAGTGAGTGACCGACGGGCTGCGCCCGTGAGCTGAAAAGTAAGCTCGACATCCATGGTAATTCTGGTCGACGATGTCTTCATATCAAACAGGATCTGATTCTCAACCCGGTTCGCCCAATCGGCGGCTGAGTCACATTCTAATCGAAGATGTAACGCCTTCGGTTGATGGCGGCCGTTATCCGGCTAAGCGGATCGCCGGTGAGCCATGCGTCGTCGAAGCGGATATCTTTCGCGACGGGCATCAGATTTTGCGCGCCGCGGTCAAATGGCGCCGCAAACGGGACGAGGTTTTCGAGGAAGCGCCGATGGCGGCGCTCGACAACGATCGATGGGGCGGTGAGTTCATCCCCACCGACAACGCGCGCTATGTTTTCACGATCGAAGCGTGGACCGATCTTTTTGCTTCGTGGCTTGCGGACTTCACCAAGAAGGTGAAGGCGGCGCGGCCGGTCGCGTCCGATATTCTCGAGGGGATCGCACTCGTCGAGAAAATGTTATCAAGTGCGCGCGGAGCTGATCGCGAATTGCTCGAGCGAGCACTCGCACGATTGCGCAAGACGAACGACGGAGCGACAGCGCTCGCGATAATCGGCGAGGCGGAGATTTCCACTGTCGCAGAACGCGTCGGCGAGCGCTTCGGTCTGACGCGATTCGAACCGACCCTCGAGCTCGTCGTCGATCGCGAGAGGGCTCGCTATGGAACCTGGTACGAGATGTTCGTGCGATCGCAGAGTAGCGTGCCCGGAAAGCCTGGCACTTTTCAGGATGCCGAGCGCCGGTTGCCCGAGCTTCGCGATCTCGGCTTCGACGTCGTGTACCTCCCGCCGATTCATCCGATCGGTCACACCAATCGCAAGGGTCCGGGCAATTCGCTGAACGGTGGATCCAATTCTCCGGGCAGCCCGTGGGCGATTGGCAGTGAGGCCGGAGGGCATACCGCGATCGATCCGTCGATCGGAACGCTCGGCGATTTCGATCGCTTCAACGCGGCGGCTAATCGTCTGGGAATGGAGGTGGCGCTCGATTTCGCGATCCAGTGCTCGCCTGACCATCCATGGGTGCGCGAGCATCCGGATTGGTTTCATCATCGACCTGACGGCAGCATCAAGTACGCCGAGAACCCGCCCAAGGAATACGAGGATATTTATCCGATCGATTTCGATACGCCCGATCAGCGCGGATTGTTCGAAGCGCTTTTGGGGGTGCTGAGATTCTGGCGCGATCACGGCGTGAAGATCTTCCGCGTCGATAACCCGCATACCAAGCCGGTGCAATTCTGGAACTGGCTAATCAATGAAGTCCAGGCTACCAATCCGGAAATAATTTTTTTGGCGGAAGCATTTACCCGTCCGAAAGTGATGAAGGCACTGGCTAAAGCAGGCTTTACTCAGTCGTATACCTATTTCACCTGGCGCAATACCAAGTCCGAACTGACTGAGTATATGACCGAGCTCACGCAAACACCGATGAAGGAGTATTTTCGGCCTAACTTTTTCACCAATACTCCCGACATTCTCTCCCCGGTGCTGCAAACCGGCGGGCGTGCGGCTTTCAAGATGAGGCTGGTGCTTGCGTCGACACTGTCGCCCTCCTACGGCATCTACAGCGGGTATGAATTGTGCGAAAACCAGGCGGTACCCGGGACCGAAGAATATCTCAATTCGGAGAAGTACGAGATCAAGGTGCGCGATTGGAACCAGCCCGGCAACATCAAGGAGTTCATCGGGCGCGTCAATTCGATTCGCCGCGAGAATCGCGCACTGCAACAGTTTCTCAATCTACGATTTCTTACCACCGACAACGATCAAATCCTGTTCTTCTCTAAAGCGACGCAGGATAACAAGAATGTGATCCTGGTCGCGGTTAATCTCGATCCACTAAACCCTCACTATTGCACTGCGTTCGTGCCGCCCGAGGTAGTTGGCGTGGCTCCGGGCAGGAGTTATCGAGTCACGGATCTGCTGACTGGCGCCCATTATGTCTGGTCCGATCGCAACTACGTGCGGCTCGATCCCGCCGTCGAACCAGCGCATATTCTGCGCGTTGAAGAACGCCTCTGAGTGCCACTCGTGCCCAACGATCAACAGCCTCAAAACAATTCGACGTCTGATCCTTTGTGGTACAAGGACGCCATCTTCTATGAACTGCGCGTCCGTTCCTTCTACGACAGCAATGCGGACGGAGTCGGCGATTTTCCCGGTCTGACCGCGAAGCTCGATTACTTGCACTCGTTGGGCGTGACTACGCTCTGGCTGCTTCCTTTTTATCCTTCTCCGATGCGTGACGATGGGTACGATATTTCCGACTATACCAATATCCATCCTTCGTGCGGGACTTTGCGCGACTTCAAGATATTTGTACGCGAGGCCCATCGCCGCGGTCTGAAGATAGTCACTGAGTTAGTATTGAATCATACTTCGGATAGGCATGAATGGTTCCAACGCGCACGCCGTTCGCCTGCCGGAAGTGTATTTCGCGATTACTATGTCTGGAGTGATACGCCGGAGAAGTACAAAGAAGCGCGAATAATTTTTCAGGATTTCGAACCGTCCAACTGGTCATGGGATCCGGTGGCCAAGGCGTACTACTTCCACCGGTTCTACTCACATCAGCCGGATCTCAACTACGACAATCCGGCGGTTATCCGCGAAATTCGAAAGGTGATCTCGTTCTGGCTGGGGCTCGGCGTCGACGGCCTCCGGCTCGACGCGGTTCCTTACCTCTTCAAGCGCGAAGGAACGAATTGCGAGAATTTGCCCGAAACCCACGCATTCCTGCGTGAATTGAGAGCTTACATCGACGCAAGGTTCCCCAACCGGATGTTGCTGGCCGAGGCGAATCAATGGCCGGAAGATGCTGTCGCGTACCTGGCGGAAGGCAAGGAATGCAATATGGCGTTCCACTTTCCCCTGATGCCTCGAATGTTCATGGCGGTGCGGATGGAGGATCGATTTCCGCTTACCGACATCTGGGCGCAAACGCCTGAGATTGATCCCACCTGCCAGTGGGCATTGTTTCTGCGCAATCACGACGAGCTGACGCTCGAGATGGTGACCGACGAGGAGCGCGATTATATGTATCGCGCTTATGCGCAGGACGCGCGAATGAGAGTCAATCTGGGTATTCGCCGGCGGCTCGCGCCTCTACTCGGAAATCATCGACGTACTATTGAACTGAATAATGCTTTGCTGTGCTCATTGCCGGGAACACCGGTCATCTACTACGGCGACGAAATTGGAATGGGCGACAACGTGTACCTGGGCGATCGCGATGGAGTCCGTACTCCCATGCAATGGAGTGCGGATCGCAACGCCGGATTTTCCGCGGCCAATCCGCAGCGTCTCATCCTGCCGGTGATCATCGACCCCGAGTACCACTATCAAAGCGTCAATGTTGAGGCCCACGAGAGCAATCGCCATTCACTGCTTTGGTGGATGCGTCGTCTGCTGGCACTGCGCAAACAGATCAAAGCATTCGGCCGCGGCACGATGGAGTTTCTCAGTCCTGAAAATTCACATGTGCTGGCCTTCATCCGCGCGTATGAAGACGAACAGATATTGGTAGTCGCCAATCTTTCGCGATTCGTGCAATACGTCGAACTCGATCTCGCCAAGTTCAAGGGGACTACGCCGGTCGAGCTATTCGGCCGGACGCCCTTCCCTCCTATCGGAGATCTGCCTTACCTGCTGACGCTCGGACCGCACGGTTTCTTCTGGTTCTCTATTGAACAGCCAAAAACAACAACGGCAGCCGACCGCTCCGAGTACGAAATTCCGCGTATCGAGATGAACGCGAGTTTCGACGGTTTCCTGCGCGGTGAATCTCGCCAACAACTTGAACGCCTCTTGCCAGCTTACCTGCGGCATTGCCGATGGTTTCGCTCAAAGACCCGACCTATCACCGGCGTCCACATCACTGAGGCGATGCCGATGGCGGAGGGGCCAGCCGTTCCACACCTGACTCTCCTGAATGTCGAATACTCAAACAGCGAGCCCGAGACTTACCTGCTGCCGCTGGCTATTGCGACAGGAGATCGAGCGCGCGATGTGCGGTCGCGCTGGCCGGAACACGTCATTGCCGAAGTGACTAGCTCGCGGAGCAATGGCGACGGCGACGGAATCCTCTTTGATGCTGCAGTTGATCCGGATTTTCTGAGTACTCTCCTCGAGATCATCGCCAAGCGCCGGCGTCATCGCGGTTCGCGGGGCGAACTCCTGCCGGGTACCACCCAGGCGTTTCATCAGTTGCGTGGAGATCCCGAAACCCCGCTCGAACCGCGCGTCTTGAAGGCAGAGCAGAGCAACACTTCGATCGTGTACGGCGACCGCTTTATCATCAAGCTCTTTCGACGCATCGAAGATGGTATAAATCCCGACCTCGAGATTGGACGCTTCCTGACTACCCACGCGTTGTTTTCTCACGTCCCTCCTCTGGCCGGATGGATCGATTACAGCTCGGGAAACGGCGAGCGAAAAAATATCGCGGTGCTGCAGGGCTTCGTGCCGAATGAAGGCGATGCGTGGCAGTACACGCTCGGCGAATTGCATCGCTATCTCGAGAATGCCGCTACGAGGTCCGAACCACCGCACTCGACGGACAAGACTCTTTACGAGTTACTGGCGGTGACGGAACCGGACCCGCTGGCAGCAGAGTTGATTGGTCACTATCTCGGTTCGGCGCGATTGATGGGCCAGCGGCTGGCGGAACTTCATCACGCGCTGACTTCCACAACCGACGATCCGGAGTTCGCGCCCGAGCCCTACTCCACCCTCTACCAGCGTTCGACGTATCAATCGATGCAGAATCTGCTCGCGCGAGTGATGCGCTTGCTCAATAGCCGCGCGTCGATTGTTCCGAAAGATCTGCGCGAACAAGCGCAACTGGTCTCCTCGCATCAGAAGGAGATCGCCGCACGATTCGACGCTTTCCTTCGCTGCCGCTTGACCATCGATCGGATGCGCATTCACGGCGACTTGCATCTCGGGCAGATTCTCTACACCGGCCGCGACTTCGCCATTATCGATTTCGAGGGCGAACCAGCGCGTCCGTTGAGCGAGCGCCGCCTCAAGCGTGCCGGATTGAGAGACGTTGCCGGGATGCTGCGTTCGTTTCATTACGCGGCGCTCACCTCGACGATCGAACAGCTGAGAATCGGAGCGCTGGGCAAATTCGATTTTGCCGGCATGGCGCCGTGGACTAACTTCTGGCGGACCTGGTCGTCATGGGCATTCCTGAAAGGCTACCTGGAAGCCGGCGGTCACGCGTCGTTCATTCCGAAAAGTGATGATGAACTCAGAATCCTGCTCGACGCCTTCGTGATGGATAAGGCGATCTACGAACTTGGCTACGAACTAAACAATCGCCCCGACTGGCTATTGATTCCATTACTCAGTCTTGGACAACTGCTCGGCCTGGAAAATACCAATACTCAAAACCTGATCGTCCCCAACCCTGGTATCCATGAAAGTCCGCGAGCATGAGCAGCTGAGCGCGAAATCCGGCGACGTCGGCGGTTTCCACTATTCCAGCCGAGGAGCTGAAGCGCCTCCTCGCGCTCAGGCATCACGATCCGCATTCGATCCTCGGCGCGCATCCGACCGACCGCGGAGTGATCGTGCGCGCGTATCGTCCCGACGCTCAGAAAATATTTCTGCTCGTCGAGGGTGAACCCCCTCGCGAGATGCTCAAGCGGCCCGAGCCGGGCCTGTTCGAAATCCTGGTAGCAGGCCGGCGTCAGGTGTTCCCATACCAGCTCAGGGTTCACTATCCCGGCGACCTTATCGTGACGATTCGCGAGCCCTACCCGTTCCCACCGACGCTGGGCGAGCTCGATCTGTATTTGTGGGCCGAACAGAAGCACGAACGCATCTGGGACAAACTAGGCGCTCACGTTCGCGATCATGACGGCGTACAGGGGACATCCTTCGCGGTGTGGGCGCCCAATGCGGACGGCGTCAGTATCGTCGGCGATTTCAATAGCTGGGACGGCCGCCTCGACATGATGCGGATGCTCGGCAACTCGGGGGTCTGGGAAATATTCGTCCCCGATCTGACCGCCGGTACGAAATACAAATACGAGATTCGCACTCAAAGCGGCGGACTGACTATTAAGGCCGACCCCTTCGCATTCGCTACCGAGTGCCCGCCCGCTACCGCTTCGAGGGTGTATCAATCCAATTACTCATTTAATGATTCGGCCTGGATGTCGAATCTCAACAGCCGCGATCCACTGCGCAGTCCGGCCGCTGTATATGAGATGCATCTCGGATCCTGGCGGCGCGTTCCCGAAGAAGGCAACCGACCGCTAACCTATCGCGAACTTGCCTCGGAACTTGTCGAGTACCTGGTGGACCTCGGCTTTACGCACGTTGAATTTCTTCCCGTCATGGAGCATCCGTTCACCGGTTCCTGGGGATATGAGACGACTGGCTACTATGCTCCGACTGCGCGCTACGGATCGCCTGACGACTTTCGTTACCTGGTCGATCGTCTGCATCAAAATGGTATCGGAGTAATTCTCGACTGGACGCCCGCGCACTTTCCGACCGATTCGTTCGGGCTCGGACGCTTCGACGGCACCGCTCTCTACGAGCATGTGGATCCGCGGCAGGGCTTCCACCCCGAATGGAACACCTTCATTTTCAATTTCGGCCGCAACGAAGTGCGAAGTTTTCTGCTGGGCAGCGCGAAGTACTGGCTCGAGGAATTCCACGCCGACGGGATTCGCGTCGACGCGGTTTCGTCGATGCTCTACCTCGACTACGGCCGCAAGAGCAGCGAGTGGATTCCGAATATCCACGGCGGCAACGAAAACCTCGAGGCGATTTCATTTCTCAAGGAGATGAATCTGCAAATCTACGCGCGCCATCCGGGCGTGATGATGGTTGCCGAGGAGTCCACTTCATGGCCGGGAGTCAGCCGCCCCGTGTACGTCGGCGGTCTCGGCTTCGGCTTCAAGTGGGACATGGGATGGATGCATGACACCCTCGACTACTTCAGCAAGGAGCCGATCTACCGGCGATTTCATCATCGCGACCTGACCTTCGGATTTGTCTACGCCTGGTTTGAAAATTTCATGCTGCCGCTCTCCCACGACGAGGTCGTCTACGGAAAGCGCTCGCTGCTCGACAAGATGCCCGGCGACCGCTGGCAGAAGTTCGCCAACTTGCGCTCGCTGTTCGGCTACATGTGGGCGCGGCCGGGAAAAAAAATCCTCTTCATGGGGGGAGAGTTCGGCCAATGGCGCGAATGGAATCATGACGCCAGCCTTGATTGGAATCTCCTCGACGAGGCCGACCATCGCGGCGTGCAGAACCTGATTCGCGATCTCAATCGCATCTATCGCGCCGAGCCTGCGCTGTGGGAAGCCGATCATCAGCCGTCGGGTTTTCAGTGGATCGATGCCAACAATACCGACGAGAACGTGATCGCCTTCATGCGTATCGCGCCGTCCAGCGGCCGGAAGGTGATCTGCGTATGCAATTTTGCGCCGGTCGTGCGCGCTGGCTATCGCGTCGGCGTCCCGGCGTCCGGGCGTCTATCGCGAAATTCTCAACAGCGACTCGACGCTCTACGGTGGAAGCAACCAAGGCAATGCCGGTGCGGTGACCGCCGAGCAAATTCCCTGGCACGGACTCCCCCATTCGCTGTCACTCAGGCTTCCTCCCCTCGGGATCGTATGGTTCGAGGTCCCCGCGCTGTAACCAGACCTTCCCCGACTGCGTCTATATAGAGCGGCAACGGAGCGGGAGGGTGTGTGTTGCGAGTACGTCAAATTTGCGAGCGACAACAATTGTGCACATTCGTGCTCGCAATTCTTGTAACTCTGTCAGTCTGGGCAATGCCGACCGCGTCCGCCTTCGCCGATCTTTCGCCTGAATTCGCCACAACAAGCGCCGAAGCTAACGCTCCAATCCAGCTGGCCCAGGCAGATATCCCGTCCGGCGTCGGCAGCCTCAATGATTACATGAGCCAGAGTGGTGATGGACCTTCGACCTCAGCCGTTCCACCGCAAGGATATTCGCCGCAGCCCATCCCGCCCGGGAACTACTATCCTCAAGGCGTGCCGTCGCGGGAATGGAACAACGGATACGTCGATCCGAACACGCAACGCTCGGCGCTGATCGGTGCCGCAGTCGTCGGGGCCCTGGCCGTTGGATTGTGGGCGTGGCAGCAGCACGAGGCACAGCAAAGTCGACGATATGTTCCTCCCCGCCGACGTCATAACCGCCAGCGGCCTGCCATCGAATAACCGGAGCAGGATCGTCAGACAAGATCGATCCGCCGGCCTGTCGACGGATCAAAGAGATGCACTCGCGCAGGCTCAAAATACAGAGGCAGGCGCGCGCCTGCTTCAACCCGTCGAGACAACTCCGCTCGAATCGGATTACTTCCTAACTTCGCGTAGACGATGTACGTCGCGCCTGAGAATTCGACGCTCTCGACCATGACCTCGATCGCAACGCGCCCCTCGCCCGCTTCCAGACCCAAATCATTCGGACGAATTCCGATCTTGATTTGCGCATAGCTCTGAGGCGCTTTGATTTTGAAATCGATGCCGTCGAGGGTGAGGCTTCCGTTAGCTGCCCTCTCCGCGAGAAGAAAGTTCATCGGCGGGTTGCCGACGAAAGCAGCGACGAACTCGCTCTGCGGTCGATCGAAGACCTCCTGAGGTCCTCCCACCTGCTCGACTCTTCCCTTGCGCATCACCACCAGCCTGTCTGCCAGCGCAAGCGCTTCGACCTGGTCATGGGTCACGTACACGAACGTGCGGCCGGTACGGCGCTGGAAATCCTTCAGCTCGATCCGCAGCGACGCGCGCAACTGCGCGTCGAGGCTCGCGAGCGCCTCGTCCATCAGGATGATTTCCGGCTCGCGCACCAGCGCGCGTGCAAGTGCGACGCGCTGCCGTTCTCCCCCTGACAGCTCACGCGGATAGCGTTTCAGATCGACGGTCAGTCCCGCCTTGGCGGCGCTCTCCTTCACCCGCCGCTCGGTTTCCTCGCGCGCGACGTGTCGCAGCTTCAACGGAAAGGCGATGTTCTGAAACACCGTCATGTGCGGATAGAGTGCGAAATTCTGAAACACCATCGCGATCGACTCGCGATGCGTCGTATTGCCGGCCTCGTTCGCTCCGCCGATTTCGATCTCGCCGCTATCGGGAAATTCAAGCCCGGCAATCATCCGAAGCAAGGTCGTCTTTCCACATCCCGAGGGACCGAGCAGGACTACGAATTCGCCGCTTTGCACAGACAGCGAAACGTCAAACACGCCTCCGCCAGAAGGGAAACGACGCGTCAGGTTCCGAATGACGAGGTCAGCCATGATGGCGCTTTATCGCGAACTCCCTGCCGTCAGAGCGCCCCGCAAAGATGGACCCAGCGCAACAACCACGCAGATGGCGGGGATCATCATCAGCAGCGCGAGCGCGCTGGCGGGACCGACGTTGCCGAACACGGTGTAGTAGTAAAGCAGGGGAGGAAGAGTTCGATTCGTCTGTTGCACGAGCAGCGCAAATCCAAATTCATCCCAGCTGAGGATGAAGCAGAGGATCAGCGCCGTCGCAATCGAACCGCGAGCCATCGGCAGATCGATTGTCAGAAAAATTCGCAAGGGCGACGCGCCGTCGATCCAAGCGGCTTCTTCGATTTCGAGAGGAATCGCGACGAAGGCCGCGTACAACGTCAGCGCGGCGGTCGGAATCGCGATCGCGGCGTGAACGATAGCCAGCCCGATTCCGGTTGGTGAGTCGTAAATTCCAAAAGTCGCGAGAATAATCCCAAGCGGAATCGCCACTGCGATCATCGGCAGAAGCCTGATCCCCGAGACAGTGGAAAAACCGACGCGCTGTGCGAACGAGCTGCGCGCCATCGCATGCGCAAGCATCGCACCCAGCAAAGTTGCAATCGCAGCCGAGACCGCCGCCACCCCGAGACTTCTCAGCACTGCGCTCCGAAGTTCATTGACCGCAAACACGCTGATGAAATGCGCGAGCGTCAGATGATGCGGCGTCCAATGCGGCGGCCAGGCAAAGGTCTCGAGCTCGGGAGTCACCGATTGTTTCGCGAGCAGGTACAGCGGAACCGCGGCGCCCACAATAACAAACGCATTCAATGCGAGGCGCGCAGCCCGCAGAATGCCGCCAGCAGTATCGCCTCCCGTTCGAGGGTTCACGCCAATCGCTCCATCTCGTCGCGCGAGAATCGGCGCGCGGCCACGAGACCGCCGACTCCGATCATGGTGACCATCAATGCCAGGATCATCGACGCTGCCATCGCTTCGTGCGGTTTCTGCGCGTCATCCCACAAGCTGTACGAATAGGTCGAGAGCACGGGAACTCCCTCTGGCCCTGTGAGTACAAGCACAGTTGAGAAAATCCTCAGCGCGTCGATACCGCGCAGGATCAGCGCTCCAACGATTGCCGGCATCAACATCGGCAGCGTGACGAACCTGAAAGTGGCGAACGTTCCCGCGCCATCGAGACGCGCTGCTTCGTAAAGTTCGTCGGGAATCGTTTGCAGACCCGCCATCAACATCAGCATCACGATTGGGGTCACGTGCCACGCGTCAACCACGATCACCGTGAGCATCGCAAGCGGGCTGCGCGGGCTGAGCCACGGCAGCGCGTGCATCCCCGTCATCGCGATCGCGCCGTTCAAGTATCCGCGCGGCATGAAGATATAGCGCGCGAGTGTGAGGATAACGATCTCGGGAATCGCAAACGGCAGTATTGCGGCGGTTTCTATAATTGCCGACCGGCTGCGCCGCGCGGTAAGCGTCAATGCCAGAGCGAGTCCGAGTGCAAATTCGAGGATGACGCTTCCGAACGGTATCAGCAGGTTGTTCGCGAGCGCGCGCCAGAACATCGAATCGTCGAAAAGAATCCTGTAGTTCGCAAACGACGGACCTTTGTGATCGAAAGAAAGAATGAGGCCGTTCAATGCGGGCAATACCAGCAGCGCGATCATGAAGATGCACGGCACCACGACGAAGACGATGCGAAGCCTTTTTGCGGCGGCGTTCACAGCTACGAACCTGTAGCGGATTCCGCGCATGCACATCGGTCATGCGCATCGAGAATGTTCGACGCGATCGCGGAAGCCGGCGCAGCGTCTTCGAAAAGCACCGCTCGGATCGTACGCCGCCATTGATCGCTTAGATCGGCGTAACAATCGACTGTCGGGCGCGCTCGCACAAACGGGCGCATCGCGGTGTAACCTGCATAGAGAATTGCGTCTTCGCTCCCGGGCGGCGGCGGCACACTCCCATACCATCCGAGTTCGCGGCTCAACTTCGCTTGCGTATCAGCCGTCAGGAGATACTGAATAAATTCCGCGGCGAGCTTCGGATGCGGTGCGGAATTCGGAATCGCAAGGTAGCCGCCGCCGAGCGCAGTGGCTCTGCCGTCGGGCCCCGCCGGAATTGGCGCGCTCAGATCCACGTTGGGCGCCAGGCCTTTCGAGCGCAGATAACCAATCGCGAACGGCCAGTTGAAATGAATCCAGACCGCGCCGCGAGCCTGCGCTTCGAGTACCGACATCTCGCGAAACACCGCGGACTCGTCGTTCAAGTCCGGCGCGAGTTGCCGCAGAAAGTCGAGCGCTCGGATCGAGCCGGCCGAATCCGGCGCGCATTCGTTGCCGCCCGCCGTCCACACGAAAGGCATGACGTCGCAGATCGCTCCCTCGTAGCGCGCGCCTTTCAGCGCGAGCTTGCCGGGATGCTCGCGCGCGAACCGCTCGAGGTCATTCCATGTCGCGGGTGGATTCGGCACCTCGACGCGATTGTAGATCATCGCCTGCCACATCAACCGGTGCGGAATAAAGTAGAGTTGCCGATCTATCGTCGCCGCATCCCACGCCTCTTTTGAAAACAACGCCCGCGCTGTCGGCGACACAACCTGGTCGAGAGGTTGTGCGTAACTATGCGCCTCGCCCAGCATCGCGAGATCGAGCTCAATCAGGTCGAGCGATCCACGACTACCTGCCTGCACCCGCATCGCTTGCAGTATGTCGGTGTAAGTCTGCGCGAACACCTTCACATGCACGTGATGCTGCGATTCGAAGTCGGCCACGAACGATTCATAGCGGGCGGCCTCGTCGGGGAAGACTGCCAGCGCGATATTAAGTTGATCAGGCGCCGGCGAGGTGCTGGCATCCGGCGAGGAGCATCGCAAGCGCCAAGGCTAGAAGTCGCGTCGATGTGCGCACTAGATGCATCGGCTCGCATCTGTTCGATCAGTTCTCCGATCGATGTTCTGCGGGACCTTGAACCGGCATAATATTGTGCGCCGTGTTGACCAGCGAGACGTGGCTGAAGGCTTGCGGAAAATTTCCGAGCTGGCGGCGAAGAACTGGATCATATTCTTCGGACAGCAGGCCGACGTCATTTCGCAGATCGAGCAGACGCAAGTAGAGATCGCGCGCCTCCTGATGACGCCCGGCAATTGAATAGTTGTCGGCGAGCCAGAACGTACACGGCAGGAACGCCCCTTCACCTGGCGGGAGGCCGTCGACGCCGGTCTCGGTCGGATATCTGAGCACCAGGCCTTTGTACATGAGTTCTCGCTCGATCGCAGCGACCGTGGAGACTACGCGCGGATCATTGGCGGGCAGAAAACCGACCAGCGCAATCATCAGCAGCGACGCGTCGAGAGATTTCGATCCATAGTATTGGACGAACGCATTGCGCTCCGGGTCAAAGCCATGGGTGCAAACGTCGCGATGAATCTCGTCGCGCAGCGCTCGCCAGCGATCGATCGGACCCTCGCCAAAGCCGTGGCTGAATCTCTTTCACCGATCGATCGACCGCCACCCACGCCATCACCTTCGAATGCGTGAAATGTTGCCGAGGGCCGCGCACCTCCCAGATTCCTTCATCAGGTTCCTTCCATCCCGACTCGAGGAAATCCATCAGCGCGGTCTGCAGCCTCCAGGCATCGTCGTTGCGTTCCAGCTTGTACTTCCGTGCGACGTGGAGCGTGTCGATCACCTCGCCATAGACGTCGAGCTGAAACTGCTGATGCGCGGCGTTGCCTATACGCACTGGACAGCTATTCTCATAGCCACACAGCCATGGAAGCTCGGACTCAAGGAGCATTCGTTCGCCCGCGACTCCATACATGATCTGAGTATCTTGCGGATGACCGGCTATTGCTCTGAGTAGCCATTCGCGCCACGCGCGCGCCTCATCGATATAGCCAGAAATCAATAGTGCGTAGAGTGTGAAAGTAGAATCGCGGAGCCAGCAAAATCGATAATCCCAATTGCGCTGTCCGCCGAGACTCTCGGGAAGCGAAGTCGTCGGCGCCGCAAGGATACCTCCAGTTGGCCTATATGTGAGAGCCTTTAGAGTGATCAGCGACCGCAATACCGGGTCGCGCCATTCGCCCTGGCAGGTGCAGCGGCCGGACCAATCGCGCCATCGCTGTTCAGTCGCCGATAGCATGTTGAGCGGATAGGCATCGCCCGGCTCGTCTTCGTGCGAAGGATAGCTGGTCAATCTGAACGTCTCAGTTTGACCCTCGCTGATAGTAAAGTCACCGAACGTCTTATAGTCCTTGCTGCTCAGAGGTACCGCAGTTCGGAATGCGATCGCGCTCGGCCCCGAGACCGCACTGATACCATAATCGCGTTTTCGCACCCACGGGATCGTGCGCCCGTAGTCAAAGCGGATAATTATTTCCACGTGCATCGGCACCTGCCCGCGGATGCCCTTCACGACACGAATCACATCGACCCGTTCCGGACGCTCGGCAACCGGCATGAAGTCGATGACTGTCGCGACGCCGCTCTCGGTCTCGAACTCGGTTTCGAGTATGAGCGTTCCGTCGCGATACTTGCGGCGGACTTGCTTGACGTCTCCATCCGGCGCCAGGAGCCAGCGTCCGTTTGTTTCGTCTCCGAGCAGAGCCGCGAAGCACGCGCCCGAATCAAAGCGCGGCAGACATAACCAGTCGATCGAACCACTGCGATCGACGAGCGCCGCGGTGCGCAGGTTTCCAATCAGAGCATAATTCTCGATCGGACTGCTCACTCGAATCCTCCCGTTGAACGAGAGCCATCTTCAGGCGTCAGGATCGCGACGGAAACCGGTGGCAGATCGATCGTCGCCCGGTCGACTCGAACGCCGGGCTTGGACGCGAGCGAAACGTGCAAGAGATTCGCGTTGTGCGCAACCGGTATGCGTTGCGAACTTGGTGCGAAGTTGCAAATCACCACAGACTCGCCGCGTTTCACGCATATCCAGCGCGCTGCCTGATCGAACTTGACCGAATCCAGCTTGAGTTGGCCATTCTCGAAGTCGCGAACGCATCGGCGAAGAGCGATCAGTTGGCGATACCATTCGAAAATCTCGCGATGCTCTTCGCGCTCGCGCTCGTCCCAATCGAGTTTTGATCGCTCGAACGTCTGCAAGGCTTGCGGATCGGGAACTTCCGATTCCTTCGCGACGAAGTGTGCGAATTCCGCTCGGCGGCCTTTGCGTACAGACTCGGCAAGCGCGGAATCCTGGTGATCGGTGAAGTACTGAAACGGGCTCGACGCGTTCCATTCCTCGCCCTGAAACAACATCGGAATAAACGGAGACGTCATCAAAATGGCCGCGGAAATTTTCAGTTGATCGATCGTCACCAGATGCCCAAGACGCTCGCCCATCGCGCGATTGCCAACCTGATCGTGATTTTGCATGAACGCGACAAATCGATGCGCCGAAAGCGCGAGCACGGGTCTGCCATGCCTCCGCCGGCGACTCTTCGAATATGTACCATCATAAACAAAGCCGCGGGTAAGGCATTTCGCAAGCTGCGCGATCGAGCCGAAGTCGGCCAGGTAGCCGGCAGTCTCACCCGTCAGAATCGTGTGCAGCGCGTGATGGAAATCGTCGTTCCATTGCGCGTCGAGGCCATAGCCACCAGCCTCACGCGGCGTGACGATTTGCGGTTGGTTGAGATCGCTTTCCGCGATCACCACCAGATGGCGCCCCACTTCGGCCTCAAGCTGGTGGACTTCGGCGCCGAGTTGCTCGAGAAAGGGAATCGCGGAGGCGTCGAAAATCGCGTGGACCGCATCGAGGCGCAGGCCGTCGACGCGATAGTCGCGCAGCCACATCAACGCGTTGTCGCAGAAGAATCGCCGGACCTCGTCACTGTCCCGGTCGTCCAGGTTGACCGCGTCGCCCCATGGCGTGCGATAGCGATCGGTAAAGTAAGGACCGAATTTCGCGAGATAGTTCCCCTCCGGACCGAGGTGATTGTAAACCACGTCGAGAATGACGCCGAGGCCGTGCCCATGCGCCGCATCGACCAGGCGCTTCATCGCGTCCGGGCCGCCGTACGAATGATGCGGTGCGAAAAGATCGACGCCGTCGTAACCCCATCCGCGTTCACCGGAAAACTCGGCCACCGGCATCAGCTCGATGTGAGTCACACCTAGATCGCGCAGGTGGCCGAGTCGCTCGACGGCGGCGTCAAATGTTCCCGACGGCGTGAACGTGCCGATGTGGCATTCGTAAACAATCGCGGACGACAGGGGCGCCGGCCGCCAGTTCGTATGACGCCACTCGAAAGCCGAATGATCGACAGGCCGCGACAGACCATGCACGCCGTTCGGCTGATACGGCGAACGCGGATCAGGCAGAGGCGGGCCGCCATCGAGGCTGAAGGCGTAGTCGGCGCGCGACAATTCGGGGCTCAATTCAGCATGCCACCATCCGTTGACCGCTTGATGCATCTCGACGCGCGCATTTGCTGTGACCATCGCGACACTCGTGGCCAATGGCGCCCACACACTCCGCCGATTCACGGCTAATTCCCTTCGCGCGCGAGCAAGGCAACTGGGAATCGCTGCATCAGCTCGGCAAGTTTTGTGCGTCCACCACGTAATCGCACGCCGGTCATATGGTTGGTCCACTCGCCGCGCGGCAGCTCGACTTCAGTGTCGCGCCAATCGCCGCCGAGCTTCGCCACCAGCCGAGGCACAATAGTCACGACCGATTCACCGCGAATGAAGGCGATGACGTGGTCGCGTCGGGCTCCGCGAACTTCGAGCGGCTCGATCCCTGCCTGCGGGCCGAACCATTCCGGATGCTGCTTGCGCAGCGCGAGCGCCTGCCGAATGAGCCACAACTTGGGCATTCCCTCGTCGAAGCGCTCCATCACCCGTTCGGGCGTGGCGTTTCTGAGATCGGCGAGCATTCGTCGTCGCAGATCGAAATCCTGCGGCCGGCGATTATCCGGGTCGACCAGCGCGAGGTTCCACAGCTCGGTGCCCTGGTAAAAATCAGGCACGCCGGGCGCGGTAATTTTCAACAACGTTTGCGCGAGCGAATTTATCCGCCCGGGATGAATCAGCGAGGCGACGAATTCATTCAGCGCCGCGATGAAATCGGAATCGTCGTACATCCCTTCGATGAATTTCCGGACTGCGTCTTCGTAGGCGGGCACCGGGTCGGTCCACGATGTGTGGACTTTGGCTTCGCGCGCCGCCTTTTCCGCGTATGCCAGCATTCGCGGTTTTTCGATCGGCCACGCGCCGACCATGGATTGGTAGAGATGATATTCGAAATTTCGATCCGGCATCTCGCCGCTGCGATGACGATCGTTCATCGCGGCCCATCGGATTACCGCGCGGCTCCATCGCTCCGGTTCTTCCGAAAGAAGAAAGAGCCGAGCCCGCACATCTTCGCTGCGCTTGGTGTCGTGGGTCGACGTCGCCAGCATCGTGTGCGGCCAGTGACGATGCATCTTGCGGCACCAGGCGATAAATTCCGCGGGCGTGACGCCAAAGCAATCGGGATCCCCGCCGACTTCGTTGAGCGCGAGCATCCGGTTGAAGGAATAGAAAGCGGTGTCCTCGACGCCTTTTGCCATCACCGCCGCCGAAATCTGCTGAAATCGAAGGGCCAACTCCGCGCCCAACTTTCCGCCGGTTTGTAGCGACAGGATATCGCGCAGAAAATCGAACAATCGCGCATCAAGGTCTGAGCGGTAGGTTTTGGCTGCTTCGATCGCTGTCGAGATTTGGCAGATATCTTCAGGAGCGACTTCGCCGGACTGCCGAACGTAAGTGCGATAAATCGGCAGGCATGCCATCGTCGCCCGAATAACTTCGTGAGCTTCGTGTCGAGTGTAGTCGCGATGAAGGCGGTCAGCTTCGCACAGGTCCAGCATCATCGCGGTGAGCGTATTGATTTCGCTGCCGAGCGTGTCGCGCATCGCAAATTGCTTGCGCGCGCGAACCAGTGCGGCATAGTCGGCCGACTCACCAGTGAAGTCCCGATAAAAATCCGTCAATGGCTGAGCGCCGGCGGGGTCGACAAACAATCGCCCCGCGATATTCAGAAAGTCGTAACCAGTAGTGCCTTCGATCGGCCACGACTCTCGTAGGCTCTCAGAGCCGAGGAGAATCTTCTCGGCCACGATCCAGGTGTCGGGGCATGCCGCCCGCAAGCGCTGAAAATATTCCAACGGATCGCGCAATCCGTCGGGATGATCGACCCGCAGTCCCTTCAGACGCCCCTCGGCAACCCACCGCGTTACCAACCTGTGAGTGGCGTAGAACACCCGTTCGTTCTCGATCCTGAGACCGACCAGCGAATTGATATCGAAGAAGCGGCGGTAGCCGAGATCGCGCGCCGCCATCCGCCAATATGCGACGCGATAGTTCTGCTGCTCGAACAATTCGTGCAGCAGGTCGGGGTTGGCGTTCAATTGCTCGAGGACCTGGTCAACCGCGCTGGCAGCGGTGGCGTCCTCATTCAGCAGCTTCACCAACATTTCGGCCAGAAGCTTTTTGTCTCGATGCCGCCGCGTGATGCTCGTGAGATCGGTCGAGGCCGGCGATGGCAATGCGTCGAATCCATCGGCAAGGAACGCGAGCGCATCACTCCCGCTTCTCATCGCCGCCGGAGCAAGAATCTGGCGCAACGACCGCGGCGCGACCGGGAACACCCTATCGCCGATGCGCACTTCGAAGGCGGCGCCGTCGCGCACGACCTTCAGTTTTCCCGCCTCGAGCAGGATGCCGTATTGATCCTCGAGCACCGGCATCAGCACCGTATTGTGGATGCGACGTTCCGGCGGTTCCCAATCGACATCGAAGAAATCCGCGTACGCGCTCGAAGGCCCGTTCTCCAGCACGTCCCACCACCACGGATTTTCGCGATGGATCGCCATGTGGTTCGGCACGATGTCGAGCATCTGGCTCATCTTCGCTTGATCGAGCGCAGTCCACAGCCGATCGTACGCGCGCTCACCGCCCAACTCGCGGCTTACCTTCGAGTGATCGACCACGTCGTAGCCATGAGTACTGCCCGGCGCTGCCTGCAAGACCGGTGAGCAATAGAGATAGTCAATACCTAGTTCTTCCAGGTACGGGACTATTTCTGCCGCATCGTCGAACCCGAACTGACTATTCAGTTGGATGCGGTAGGTAGATAGCGGATCGCGGTTCACGCAACACGGCTCATCACGACGAGCGATCGTGAGTCGATGTTGATCTTGGTTCCTGCCGCTCGCTGCCAGTTGTCCTCAGCAGGCGCGTCGCCGTTCCTGGTATCCAGCACTCGAGTCCAGCTTTGGCCCCAAATTTCGGGTGGCAGTACAAACTCGACGGGCTCCCAATGAGCATTGAAAATCAGATAGAAGGATTGATCCAGCACGCGACGGCCGGCCGCATCGACGCTGGGAATCTCGTCGCCGTTGAGAAACACGCCCAGCGACTTAGCGAAACCTGCGCCCCAATCCTCATCAGACATTTGTTCTCCATCGGGACGAAACCACGCCAGGTCGTTCACATCGCCGCCGCGAATTGATTTTCCCTGGAACCATTTTCGCCGGCAAAACACCGGATGTTCCTTCCGGAACTGGATAATCTCTTTAGTAAACTCGAGCTGCTTGAGATCTACCTTTTCCCAGTCCAGCCACGAAATCTCATTGTCCTGGCAGTACGCGTTGTTGTTGCCTGATTGAGTGCGGCCGAATTCGTCGCCGGCCAGCAGCATCGGAACGCCTAGCGACAGGAAGAGCGTCGCGAGAAAATTGCGCTTCTGACGTGCGCGCAATACGTTGACCTCCCGCTTGTCCCCAGCGGGCCCTTCAACTCCACAATTCCACGATCGATTGTTCGACTCGCCGTCGCGATTGTCCTCGCCGTTGTTTTCGTTGTGCCGCTCGTTGTAGCTGACCAGGTCGGTCAAGGTGAAGCCGTCATGCGCGGTCAGAAAATTTATGCTGGCGTAGGGCTTGCGGCCGCCCGATTCGTACAGGTCCGAACTGCCGGTCAGCCGCGACGCAAACTCTGCGATACCCTGATCGGAGCCCCGCCAATAGTCGCGGACGCAATCGCGATAGCGGCCGTTCCATTCCGACCATAACACCGGAAAGTTTCCGACCTGGTAGCCGCCTTCGCCCAAATCCCACGGCTCCGCAATCAGCTTTACCTGCGACAAGGTAGGGTCCTGATGAATGATGTCGAAGAAAGCGCCGAGACGATCGACTTCATGCAGTTCTCTCGCCAGCGTCGCCGCCAGATCGAATCGGAATCCGTCGACGTGCATTTCCGTTACCCAGTAGCGCAGACTGTCCATCAGCAACTGGAGCGCGCGCGGATGGCGCATGTTCAAGGTGTTGCCGCATCCGGTGTAATCCATGTAGTAGCGCGGCTGTCCCTCGACGGTCCGGTAGTAGGCCGTGTTGTCGATACCCCTGAACGAGACCGTCGGCCCGAGATGGTTGCCTTCCGCAGTATGGTTGTAGACCACGTCCAGGATTACTTCGAGACCGGCGCTGTGCAGGGTCCGCACCATGTTCTTGAATTCCGCCACCTGATCGCCGGCTGAGCCCGCGGCCGAGAAGCGCGCATCGGGTGCGAAGAATCCAAGCGAGTTGTAGCCCCAATAATTGGTAAGGCCGCGCTCCAGGAGATGCCGATCCGCTACCGAATGATGTATCGGCATCAGTTCGACTGAGGTAATTCCAAGTTTCTTGAGGTAGTCAACCGCCGCCGGATGCGCCAGGCCGGCATAGGTGCCGCGCAGATCGGCCGGTATCTCCGGATGCAGCATCGTAAAGCCCTTGACGTGCAGTTCGTAAATTATCGTCTCGTGCCAAGGGATGTGCAGCTGCGAATCGTTGCGCCAGTCGAAGTAGGGATCGACCACAACGCTCTTCGGGACGAACGGCGCACTGTCGCGATCGTCGCGGCTTAAGTCTTCGTCGGGATGACCGATCGTGTAGCCGAACAGCGCATCGTCCCAGCGCAGGAATCCGTCGATAGATCTGGCATATGGATCGACCAGCAGTTTCGCCGGATTGAAGCGATGCCCGTTGTTCGGATCGTAAGGTCCGTGCACCCGATAGCCGTATCGCAAACCCGGCTTCACGCCCTGCAAATAGATATGCCAGACGCAATCGGTCTGTTCGGTAATCGCTATTCGAGCGGTTTCAAGATGTTCGTCGCGATCATCGTAAAGACAGAGCTCTACGCCGGTCGCGCTTTCGCTGAACAGCGAAAAGTTTACGCCCGCCCCATCCCAGTTCGCCCCTTGCGGATAAGGGTTCCCGGGCATCGTTCTTATTGTGCCATTCATCGGACAACGACATCTCTCTAAAAGCTAAGAGGTTGATCCTGTTGCGTGAGAACCTAAGGCACAAGTAGAGGCAGCAAGAGCAAGGCCAACAAAAGGTCTGAAAACTCCTAAGTTTTTCTGAGCCCGGCGAGTAAGATTTACAATTTTCAATGTGACTATGAATTAATTACCTATCGACCCGACGGAAGACCTCATTGGGCGGACAGTTCACTATTCTGATGGGGTCAATGCTGCAACCCGCATGGATCGCAATAGCTAGTGCATCTTAGTCAAGAAAAAACTACTGATTTCATGACTTCGCCTGAGTGCAACGCATACGCCGGCTACACTATATGGCGGCATACAGCTTGCTTCATAGCCGCTGAAACCGTAGGCAAAAGTTTGTCTTGACGCGCCCATCGAGCATCGAGGGAGAGATTGTCAAATGCCCGGAGCAGGCTCGAACAGTCATGAGGGAAAATCAGAACCAGGCTTCCTTACGACCTCAAATTTCGACGACTCCAGATGCGCTGCGGTGATTCTTGCCGGGGGTGACGGAGTACGCCTCAGTGCCTTCACCCGCGAAGTTTTCGGATATCATCTGCCCAAACAATTCTGTCCGCTGTTCGAAGGCAAGACGTTGCTCGAGCAGACCATTCACCGGGTCTCGCTCCTGGTGCCTCCCTCTCAAACCTTGACGGTGCTGAATCGCGCCCATCGGCAGTTCTACACTCCTCTGCTCAGCGGAACGGCGTCCAGAAATTTGCTCGTCCAGCCCGAAAATCGTGGGACTGCGCCCGCGATCCTATCCGCATTGCTACGCCTTGCTGAGACAGGACACACCGGACCCGTCGCGATCTTTCCTTCCGATCACTACATCAGTGACGACTTCCTCTTCATGCACCATGTCGCAACTGCGATGCGCGCGGTCGAATGCTCACCGCAGCTGACCGTGCTGTTGGGAATTGCACCGGATGGTCCCGAGCCTGAATACGGATGGATCGAACCAGGCTCGTCGTTGGCGTTGCCAGGTGCCCGTCTCTGCGCGATCAGCCAGATTCGCCGCTTCGTGGAAAAACCTTCGCCCGAGGTCGCCCGCGAACTGTACGACCGCAACTATCTCTGGAACAGCTTCGTTTTGATCGCGAATACCACGACGCTGCTGTCGTTGATTGCCAAAGCGCTGCCTGATTTGTACAGCGCGCTCTCGGGCGTCCGACCGTTCTTTGGTGGCGCTGCCGAAGGAGAGATCCTTCAAACAATCTATCGTCAACTGCGTTCCGCGGATTTCTCTGCCAGCTTGCTGGCTGCGTATCCAGCGGAGTTCTCAGTTCTGCCAGTCAAAGGAGTCAGCTGGAGCGATCTTGGCGATCCAAAACGCCTGCTCGCGGCCATCTCGAATAGCAGACGACATATTTTGGGAGGAAACCAAAATGTCCTCAGAAGCCAGCCTTTCGCAGTTACCGACGGTCAACAGACCAATCGAAGCAAAGCGTTTCAGGGTTGTCGCTGAGAAACACCATGGCCCGGAACTCCGCGAGTTTCCGATTGCAACGACCTCTCCGAGCCTGCCCGTAGCAATCCGGGACGAAGTCCTCGACCTTTACGCATTTCTCTTTTGCCAGGGCGGATTTCGTCATTTGGGTATGACGTTCGAGCAATTCTTGCTGGTGATAGCCACCTTCAAGCCCGGCGACTTGACCGCGACGATCAGAGAAACAATAGGCGCTAACCCATAGGCATAGAAATGAACAAAAACAGCAGCGCGGCGACAGTCGACCAATTCTTTAGCGAAGAGCCCAGCTTGCTCGATAGCCAATGGCACTACGTGAGTGTTAGTTACGGCGGCAAACAGATGGGCCTACTGGTCGAGACCGACGACGAGGACGAGGCATGGGAGGAAGCTGAAGACCTCCGCCGCGCCTTCGGCGACGACGCAAAAATCACCGCCGTACAAAAAGTCGTCGTCCAATAGCATATCCCCCTTCTCTCTAAGGAAGACCTCAACGTCCAGTCCCCCTTCCCACTATGGGAAGGGGTTAGGTCGCGCGCATCATTCGCAATCGCCGACTGACTTGACTAGTGCTTTCTCCAGCAGGGAGAGGGGTTAGGGTGATGTCGCGTGAAGACGGTTCACCGATCAAAAACCGTGCGGGCGGTCCCACCGGTCCCCGTAAGACCTTTGATGGTGAGGCCAGCCCGCACAGCGGAGGCTCAGTTTTATCAAGCCGTCTTTACCTTAGCCGTCAACGTATCCCTTCCAAGCTTCTTGGAGTTCCGCGAGAAATAATAAGCTCCGTAGATTCCCCAAACGACCGATAGCACTACCGCGATGATCGGCTCCTTCCAACTGCCGAGACCTTCCAGTGGCCCGATGACGTAGAACGCCATGCAGGCAAAGTTCGCGAGCGCTCCGAATACCGGCACCACCATATGCTTGAAGCCGCTGAACTCGTGGTGCTCGCGGAAGGCCACTATGCAGATGACGTTGGTAAGACCATAGAGCCCAAACGTTCCGAAGTTGGAAATCAGCGTCACCAACGAAAGCCCGTTCGGAAGCGAGGCCAACGTCGCATTCGATCCTATGCCCAGCGCATACCAGATGGTGTGCGGCAGCGTGGCGATGGTCTTGTCATCGGGAGCGGCGGGCCCGCAGAAGAAGAACAGCGCGGCGAAAGCGCCCAGCACGGCCGAGATTGTCGCTAGCGTCCAGATTGCGCGATGTGGCGTCAGGTTGTCGCCATGCAGCATGCCGAAGTGTTCCGGTACTTCTTCATCGCGGCCCATAGCATAAGTGACGCGCGCCCCAGTATTGATACAGCTGAGTGTCGTTCCGATCAGCGCCAGGAAGACTGTGAGCGCTTCTACCAGCATGAACGCCTGGCCATGGCCGGCCATCAGCGCGTTTCCGATTATCACCATCATGTCGCCAATCGGTGCCGCAGAGCCTTTGGCGTCGGCGAGGCTATAAGCACTGTTAAGGAAATAGTTCGCACCGAAGTATTCGATCATGTACATGAACAGGCACTGGATCGTGATCGAGAGCAACACCCCGCGGGGGATGTCTTTCGTGGGGTTCTTGGCTTCCTCGCCGAGAGAGGTAATTGATTCGAAGCCGACCAGCAGCAGGATTGCGATCGTCGCCTGCAACATCATCCAGTTTAGATTGTGCGGCAGGATCACCGAGAGCGCGCTTGGATGCGCCGGCGCGTCTCCGCTGAACGCGTAGTGCAGCACCTTGCTGGTGCCATCGAGAGCCATGCCGGTCGACCCCTCCGGATGTCCAAGCCGGTAGGCGATCGCAAGCGCAGTGAAAAACAGCAGCGCGACCCACTGGATTATGTTGATCACAAGATTGACCATCGTGGAGCCGACCACGCCCCTATATGCGATCCAGGAGATTGCGTAAGCGGAAATAACCGCGATCAGGGCCATGAACACCGGTCCCGGAATTCCAGCGTTCATGTAGTTGGGAGCTACGCTGCCGACGATGTATCCGATCATGATACCGATCGTCGCTACCATCACGCCGGGATAGACCCAATAGTAAAGGTGCGATGCCCAGCCGGTGACGAACTTCGCGATTCGAGCGAATCGGAAGGCGTGCGTGGTATTGAGAAACGCCTTCTCCGCGAAGAGATACGAGCTACCCGCCCCCGGATAGAGTTTCGCAAGCTCCGAGTATGAGACCGCGGTCGCATAGGCAAGTACGACCGCGAAAAAGATTCCTGCCCACATACCCATGCCGGACGGGTATGCGTATCCAGCCTGGACTACGAATGTAATCCATAGGAACGCCCCCGGAGCGATCAGCGCCATCGCGTTGACCGTGACACCGGTTAGTCCCAGCGTCGGTTTCATCTTAGGTTCTGTTGATTCGGCCATCCTTACACCTTTGCGTTGGGCGCAGCATTGCGCGTTGCACTCATGTCCCCGGTAGTTACAGCATCGCCAGTCGCTTTCTCCGCGAACGGCAGCAGGAACTATGCCACTAGCGCCAGTTTGATGAGCAAAATTGAATGGTGAGGGACGGGTAACACTGAGCAATCGATAGCTTTGCAAATTGAATTGTTCGAAAAGCTATCTCGACTTGATCACTCCATGAACAATGCAGCTTACAATGCAGGCAATTTTTATTTTGCAATGCACTCAACGAGACCAAATTCTTGTCATACAGCGTGTCGACATGGACAGACTGTCATCTCTGCTGCAAACTTTTTGTGCAGTGCCGAATGAATAGGCGCTCCGAGTCGCACAGTAACCGCGTCATCATCTGCTAGATAGGAACCGTTTCGAGAAATTCGAGCGCGGCTTTCTTGAATCCGGGATCGGCTGGCGCAGTCATGTGGTCGCGACCTTCGAGCATTACCAGCCGCGCTCCCGGGACCATCTTTGCCAGCGGCTTCGGATCGCCGATCGCGTTGTCGTTGGTTCCGACTACAATCAGCACCGGCATCCGCACTGCCGCGAGCCTCGCGGGATCGAACGGCGCCCGTTCCCCGTCGATCAGCGCGGCGAGCGCCTTCAAGTCGTTGGGCATCGACTCTGCGAATCGCCGATACGCTTTTGCCACCGGACTTTTTATCGTAGCCGGATCGTCGGCGCGGTAGGCCTCCGCAATCGCGTCGCGATCTGCTTTGTCTTCCAGACCATCATCGTACGCGATTCCGCCGAGAACGATCGCGCGAAAGCGCTCCGGATGCGACAGCATCAGCTCGATCGCGATGCTCGAGCCCATCGAATAGCCCATAAGGACAGCGCGCTCGATTCCGAGATGGTCCATCAGGCGCGTCACGTCCGCACCCATGCTCGCGTATCCGTACGCCTCCGGTGAATGCGGCTTGTCGCTGAGTCCGTGCCCGCGCACGTCCGAGCGCGATCACGCGATACTTCTCCGACAGCGCCGCGATCCATCCGGTGCCGCCCCAGTTGTGCTCCGCCGTCGAAGCGAAGCCATGCACCAGCACGACGGCCTCGCCCGAGCCGACATCCTGGTAGTGAATCTTGATGCCCCTTGAATCGAAAACTGGCATTTTCATTTCTCCCAAATCTCGCCTGATACCTTAATCGTTGGCCGACGTATCTGTATAATGGTGCCAGCGATGGCGATTGATCTCGAAAATGCGCGCGAGCGGATGGTGCTCGAGCAACTCGAACGCCGCGGCATCAAAGATCCGCGCGTGCTTACAGCGATGCGCACGGTCGCGCGCCATCGATTCCTTCCCGCTGAGCTTCACGACCACGCCTACGACGACGGTCCGCTGCCGATTGGCGACTCGCAGACTATTTCACAGCCGTACATGGTCGCCCTGATGAGCGAGGTCGCCGAACTGACGGGCACCGAGAAAGTTCTCGAAGTCGGCACTGGTTCCGGCTATCAGACTGCCGTGCTGGCGCAGCTCGCGCGCGCCGTCTATACGGTCGAGCTCAACGTACATCTTCATGATCGCGCCCGCGTGATTCTCAACTCGATAGGCGTCAACAACGTCTATCTTCGAACCGGCGACGGCTCCGATGGATGGCCCGAGGAGGCGCCCTTCGACGTCATCATGGTGACGGCGGCCATGCCCGGCATCGCGCTGCCCCTGCTGAATCAATTGACGCCGCAAGGCCGATTGATTGCGCCGATTGGCGAAGATGAACTCCAGACCCTGGTGCGCATCAGCCACAAGACCGGGCACTGGAACGAGGAATATTTCGGCGAGTGCCGATTCGTGAAGATGACTGGCAAGCACGGCTTCCAGGATTAGCGCACTGATATTTCGTATTTCACGGGACCCGCAGGGATGTGGTGCGGGGCGGTGACGGACGGCGGATGAAGTGATCCGGGCGGGGACTGAATATACGCGATGGATTTCGCGCGCGAGCGTGGTGCTCGCACTCGCGATTTCGATCGCGCTGGCTGGATGCGGCGACAGCTCACCGACGACGAGCAACCTTCCCATCGGTTCGCAGCGCCCGGTCTCTCACGTCGTCGCCCCGGGCGAGACCGTTTACCACATCGCGACTGAATACGGCGTAAGCGTCGGACGCCTGATGGCGGCGAACGGACTCAGCGACCCGCGCGAGTTACGCGTCGGCCAGGTGCTGACGATTCCGGGCGCGTATCGAGCAGCGTCAATCGGGACTGCGTCCAGCGGCGTGCATCGGTACACGGGAGAGCGCGCGACACGCCAATTCCTATGGCCGGTGCAGCAAGGAACGGTGTCGTCGGGATTCGGGATCCGCAACGGCGCGATGCATAGCGGCGTCGATATCGCGGCGCCGGTCGGCACGCCCGTCCTGGCTGCCGACAGCGGCGTCGTGATTTTCTCGGGCGCTCTTCACGGCTACGGCAACACCGTGATCATTCGTCACGACGACGACTACGCAACAGTGTACGGCCACAATGCGCGCAACCTGGTCAGCGAAGGCGCGCGCGTATCGCGAGGGCAGGAGATCGGCGAGATCGGTCGCTCCGGCCATACCACCGGCGCGAATCTTCACTTCGAAGTGCGGCGTGACAACATCGCCAAGGACCCGCTCGCCTATCTGCCCGAGCCCGCGACCTCCGACGGAATCAGCTTTGCCGCGGCCGGCGGCAGCTAGTATCTTTGAGCACCGCGCGCGAGACTGTTCCACGACACCATTGCGATGGAATCAAGGATGACTGCCGAAGAAATCAAAAAGCTGATTCGCAACATCCCGGACTTTCCCAAGCCCGGAATAATGTTCAGAGACTTCACGCCGCTGATCGCCGACCCGCGCGGTTTCGCCGCAGTGGTTGATCAGTTGGCCGAGCCTTATCTCGGTAAAGTTGATGCCGTGGTCGGAATCGAGTCGCGCGGCTTCATCGTCGGCGCTCCCGTCGCGTATCGATTGGGCGTGGGCCTCGCGATCGCGCGCAAGCCCGGCAAACTCCCGTTCCATACTTACGATCAGGCGTACGATCTCGAGTACGGAAGCGCCTCGCTGCAGATGCATCAGGATGCGCTCACGGGCAAAGGGCGCGTATTGCTCGTCGACGATCTGCTCGCGACGGGTGGTACGGCCGCAGCAGCGTTGCATCTGGTGGCAAAGCTCGGCGGCAACGTGAGTCGGATGCGCATTCGTGGTCGAGCTCGACTCGCTCAAGGGACGCGAGCGCCTCGCGCCAGTGAATTGCTTCTCGCTGATCCACTATGATTAAGCAATGCGGACCCCGATGGACAATCACGAACCGCGCGCGCATGCGCGGTCGGATCAGCGCCGCCTGCTAATCGTCCTCGGCGTCACGTCGGCATATCTCCTCACCGAGCTTGTTGGCGGCTATCTTACGGGCAGCCTGGCTCTCCTCTCCGACGCGGTTCACATGCTCACCGACATCGCCGCGCTCTGCCTGGGCATGCTGACGCTGTGGATCTCGACGCGGCCCGCATCGTCGGCGAAAACCTACGGCTATCTTCGCGCGGAAATCCTCGGTGCGCTGCTTAACGGCTTGTTCCTCTGGGTGCTGGTGGTCTTCATCTGGATCGAAGCATTCGAGCGGCTGCGAAACCCGCGTCCCGTCTCAGGGTTGGCCGTGATGGCTATCGCGGTTGTCGGAATCTGCGTGAATACCTTCTCCGCGTGGATGACTTCGACCGAGACTCACGGCGGCAACAAGCACGGAATGGCGATGCGAGCCGTATTCGTCCACGTCATTTCCGATCTCATCGGCTCGATCGGCGTGCTCGCGTCCGGCGCGCTGAATTATTTTACTGGATGGATGCAGGCCGACCCTGCCGTGAGCATATTGATAGGAGGACTGGTGCTGTACGGGTCGTGGGGTCTCGTGCGCGAGGGCGTGGATATCCTGATGGAGTCGGTGCCGCGACATATTGACCTCGACGAAATGCGCACCGACCTGCTGGCGGTCAGCGGCACCGAAGAAGTTCACGACCTTCACGTCTGGTGCCTGACGACCCGGCAGATTGCGCTGTCAGCACATGCGGTGGTCGCGGCCGATGCCGATCGCGATCGAGTGCTCGCCGAGATGTGCCATCTGCTGCAGAGCAAATTCGACATCCACCATCTGACCTTGCAGCTCGAATGTGACAATCGGCGCCAGCACGAGCCCGAACATTTCTGAGTCGATCTTCTGATGAAAGCAGATCAAACCATTTTTTACGATATCAATACGCAGCGCGACTTCGTTCTGCACGACGGCAAATTTCACATCGAGGGCGCTGAAAATCTCATTCCGACTTGGAAGGCGATTACCGAGCTCGCGCGCGAGATGAAAGTGCGCATCGTCTGCTCGGTCGACTGTCACGTTCCCGGCGACCCGCAACTGAAAAGCTGGGGTGGCCCGTATCCCGATCATTGCATGGCAGGCACGCCCGGCCAGGAGAAAATCGACGAAACCAAGCCTCTCAATCCACTGACATTGGAGAACCGGGAATACACGCCGGACGAAATTCAAAAGGTCCTCGATCACGACGGAGAGATCGTTTTTCGGCGCCAGCAATTCGAGAAGCTTGCTGACAACCCTCACCTCGGCGCTATCCTGCGGCTCGTGCTGCACCCATACCACGACATCGTGATGTACGGCGTGTACACGGAGGCATGCGTCTCCCGCGAGATCGCGGCGCTCACAGGAGTCGGCCCGAAACTCCACATCATCACGGACGCCGTCGCGGTGGTTGGCATCGAGTCGCCAACCTTCCACGAAAAATTGCAGCAGGAGGGCGTCGAGATGATCACTTTCGAGGAGTTAAAGCTGCGGATGCTCAACTGATGGCCACCGGTAAACCACTCGACCGCGACCCGGATGACGATCGCGCGCCGGAGTTTTACGACGAGCCCTGGGTTACCCCGCCATTCCAACCAATCCGCGCGATTGGCGCTCTCATCCTGATAGCGAGCGGGTTTGGGCTCTACGAATACGTGCTGGTGTCGTTCTGGTCGGTGCCGTGGATGGGCATTCACGAGCGAATCCCATGGCCCGCGTTCGCGATCCTGGCAGCCGCGATGGCGCTGTCGATTGCAGGACTCCGACTCGCGCTAGGACTGTATTCGCCGCACGCCAAGCTCGGATTCGGACTGTTCGCATTCCTGGCATGCATAGTAGTCGGTGCTGGCGGGGGCAGATTCGTCAGCTATGTGTTGCGAGCGACGCTCAATCCGCCGTTCGCACTGAAGATCGCGGTCGGACAACGCTTCCCAAGCTTCGCGCTCACCGATCAAAATGACTCGATTCATCACGGGTCGGCATCTGGCTCGGGCGCAACTTTGATCTATATTTATCGCGGCGACTACGATCCGTTCGCGCGCTTCGAGCTGGCCGAATTAACCGAGCACGCTGACGAATTTCGCAGCGCCGGCCTCGACACGGTCGCGATCAGTACCGATCAAGTCGAACGATCGAAGATGCTCGCAGGATTTCTGCGCACGAAAGTTCCGCTGCTAAGCGACAACAGCGAATCGCTCCTCGCACCGCTCGGTCTGGTGCAACACCATCGCAACGGCGAACCCGACAACGCCATACCCGCGTTTTTTATCGTCGATCGAGACGGCGTCGTTCGATGGATTTTTACGTCGCCCTACTACCGAGAATTGCCGCGGCCCGACACTCTGCTCGACGCCGCCAAATCAGTCATTGCCGCCGAGTCGACGACGCATTCAACGCAGCCAGCATCTCCGCAGTAGCAACCGCAGGAGAGTCTGCCGCAAATATCGCACCGATCGATGCGACTCCCGCCGGCCGCGCGCCACTGTCGGGCGACGCGAACAAGTCGCGCGTGCGCTCGGTCGTCATGCCGCCGAGGGCGAACACTGGGATCGCGCCCGCGCTGCACGCCGCCCTGAGGCCGCTAACACCCCACGCCGGACCGGTGGCAGGCTTGGATAACGGATCGAAAACGGGCCCGAAAACCGCAAAGTCGGCGCCCTCGCGCGCCGCGCCCGATACGTCGGGCGGCGAGTGACTCGATACTCCGATAAGCCTCTTGGGACCGAGCAGCTTGCGCGCCATGCTGACCCCGATCGAATCAAACGGAAGATGAACTCCGTCGGCATTCGCCGCAATTGCCACGTCGACGCGATCGTTGACGATGAGCGGCGCCCCAGTGCGCGTGCAGATTTCTCGAAGCCGCAGCGCCATTTCGTACAGTTCGCGCGCCGGCAAATCTTTTTCGCGAAGCTGCAACGCAACGGTCCCCGGCGGCGCAGCCGACAACGCCGCCTCGCAAGCCGCGACGAGGTCACCGCTCTTCACGACGCGCCGATCCGTAATCAGATAAAGCTGAAACCCAACGCGCCGGTCTTTTTTCTTACTTGTACGCAAGCCGTCGAGTCACCGCCCCTGAGAGCAAAGTAGCGCGCCGCGCGCAACTTTGCGTTTTTCACTTTCTCACTGGGTGCAGGGGTCACCCCTGCCGCCCGCCGCGCAGGCGATTATTCCTGATGGCGGTTATGATTCCTCGCCCTACCCTATCAGCCCCGTCAACGGGCTCGACGCCGTCGCATACAGCTTGCGCTCGATCCTTCCCGCCCGATACGCGAGGCGCCCGGCTTCGACCGCCAGCTTCATCGCACGCGCCATCGCAAGCGGATCTTTCGCGCCCGCGATTGCGGTATTCATAAGCACCCCGTCGCATCCGAGTTCCATCGCCTCGGCCGCATCGGACGCAGTACCGACGCCCGCATCGACGATCACCGGCACTTTCGCCTGCTCGATAATGATCGCGAGGTTGAATGGATTGCGGATTCCGAGGCCCGATCCAATCGGTGCCGCCAGCGGCATCACCGCCACGCATCCAATTTCCTGGAGCCGCAAGCAAGTGACAGGATCGTCGGTGACATAAGGCATCACCTTGAATCCTTCTTTCACCAGCACGCGAGCGGCTTCGAGCGTCGCCGCGACATCGGGGAACAGCGTCTGCTGATCGCCGATCACCTCGAGCTTGACCAGCTCGCCGACTCCCACCTCGCGCGCAAGACGGCAAGTGCGAATCGCCTCCTCGGCGGTGAAGCATCCGGCGGTGTTGGGCAGAATCTGGTAGCGCTTGGGATCGAGATAGTCGAGCAGATTCTCCTTACCGCGATCCGTGATGTTCACGCGGCGAACCGCGACCGTCACGATTTCGGCGCCGCTTTCCTCGACCGCGGCCCTGGTCTCGGCGAAGTCACGATATTTGCCGGTCCCGACAATCAGCCGCGACTTATATTTCTTGCCACCTAGTTCAAATGAAGTGTCTTGCATCTTTTCTCCGACAGTAAGACGGAATTTATTCCGTCAACCCATTTCAGCGCGCGACTGTTGTTGCAGACGGCATCAGCCGCCGCCGACGAAGTTGATAATCTCGACATGATCGCCCGCCCGCACAATCGTCGCATCGTAATCGGCTTTGGGCACGATCTCCCGATTGATCTCGACCGCCACGCGTCCGCGGCGCATGTTCAGGCGTTCCAGCAGCGATGTCAGCGGAGTATCGGCGTCGAGCGGGTACGGATCGCCGTTGAGTGTGATTGAAGTTTCGATGGAGCCCGGCATTATTGAGCCGCTTCTCCGGTGGGGGGAAGCGGCCCAGGCGCAGCCGCGAACGTTGCGCCATTGGCTTCCCTACGCCGGCATTACCCGGATCAGGTTCAAGGGGTTCTCCCGAAGGAGCTCTCAGTGCGCTTAACGCACACCCCCAGCCAATTCAACTATACGACTACGCCGACGAAGTGTCAAAAATCCCGCGTCCCGATCTGATCGCGAGCGCGGGCTTTTTTTTCGGTCGTCGCGAGCGAAGGCTGCAGCAGCGGAAAGACCCGGATACTTCGCACTCGCGCCTCAACCTCTATGCCGTCAAAAGTTTGCCAAGCGCGATTCGCGGAATTTGTTTGCGACAAATCTAACACACGGAATTTCAGTTTCGGTTTCATTGGAACGGAAATCGATCGTTGGATCTGACATGAAAGTCAGCGACACAATATTCTTCGCGTCGGGGCGCGTAAAGAACCGGTGAACGAGCGCGAAGGTGGCGGTCCCACTTTTCTCTGTACCTGCTTCGGACTGTTTAAAGCATATAGCATCTTTTTCGATGCTATGCTGAACTTCGTTGAATTCAGTGGACCGGAACGTCACCCTTAGTTCTTCTTCATGAGATTTTATCTCGCATGGAATGTGGCGCCATTCACAGGTTCCGAGAACCTCGATAGACTTCAAATTTCTGCCCATGCTGGTCAACAGGAAAGCCCTGCGTCCATCGTTATGCGTCGAAGAGGTCTGGCTGAATTGGTAAATCGCTGCTCTTGCTAATTTCCTACCTGCATCAGTTCACTCAACTTCTAATTTTTCTCCTTTGAAATTTACTAACAGATCGAAAATCCGCTCGCCCGAGCTCTGCTCCGCAATCCATCTAATTGCACCTCCATGATTTACGAACCTCGAAGCCGCCACGATTTCGATGAGAGCCGGAATATCGCCTCCCGACTTATCCATCAGGCGAGTTCGAAATTCATTCTTTTTCCAAGACGGCATCGTGTGCAGGACGTTATGCATACTGGCGAGATGATGAAGAGCGGCTATGACGGTGGGTGTTGCAGATTTAAGGCTGAAGGACCCATCGCGCAAACTCTTCAGAATATCCCGGGTTCCGATCCACAAATGCTGTCGCGGTCTGACAAAATTCTCTCTGTACAGAGGCGTCGCGCCGGCCAACATCTTTTCAGCCGTCGCTATTCGTCGATCCAAGTTCTCTTTACCTAGAAATAAGGTGACAGTCTTTACCATCGCCGGAATGTTATGTTCGTAAAGGTCGATCATCGCAAATTAGGGAGTTCTTTAATCTGAAGAGCCTTCGTCCATCTTAACGCAAACCGCCAGATTCAGGGATGAACTTTTCCACCTGATCGCGCCGCCGCCGACCTGCTATCCTACCGCGATCGTCTAATGAGCAACTCTATAATACTCATCGCCTTCCTTTCGCCGGGCCAACATGACACTCAAAAACAGAAATTTGACGGAACAAAGCTACCGATAGTGGTAGGGCCGTGACCAAACCCGCAACAAATAGTATGAATTTGGCTTTCTCGACAAATCGACTTGCAGAATTGGTTTCGACCACGACCTGCTACGCCCTTGGCCGAGCGCAGCGGCGAATTCATGTCCAATTCGATCGCGTCAGCGCGATTGTGCTATGCGAAATCGATCAGAAAAATGACGGAGATTGCTATGCCAGCTACATCCGAGATCGTAGACCAACTTATCGACGGTGCCGGGATTCGTGCTGATGCCGAATTTGATCGAAGCGTCCGAAGCGGCACAGGCCCGTTCGCACGCATTGGAAATCGCAGCCTCGCCGTCTGCTTCCGCGTTCGGCCTTAATGAAAGGATCGGCCAGCAGCACATTCGCGGACTGCTCGGGCATGGCGAGATTTTCGAGCGCCTCGTGCAGCATCCCGCGCTCATCGAAATCGCCGAGGCGATGCTTGGTGACGACATGACCCTCGGCGCATACTCCGCGCGGATTCTGTACCCGGGCGCGACCGAGATGGGAGTTCACATCGACTATCCGTACTGGGCGATGCGCGGGCCGTTCGCATTGCGTCCACCACTCATGGTGCAAGTCATCTGGATGCTCCAGGATTTCACTGAAAAAAACGGCGCCACCCTGGTCGCGCCGCGCAGTCAATTGCGATGCACGCGGCCGAATCACGAGGACTTCGCGCGCGAGGCTATCAAGGTAACCGGTGCTGCCGGCGATGCGATCATTTCGCATGGCCTCCTGTGGCATGACACTTCGCAAAATCACACCAGCGAGCCGCGCGTGGCGCTCTTGATCAACTATGGGCTGAAGGTGATTCGGCCGCTGGATTCCGAGATAGCGAAAGTTCCGCCCCAGGTACTGGAACGGGCGACGCCGAAACTCCGCCAGTTGCTCGGGCTGGAATTCGCCAACTCACTCGCGCGCGATCTGAAAAGACGGGGGCTGTACTGAAGCGACATCTCTGATGGTCACACCCTATGTAGTAAAGCGCCGGGGTGACGGATGGGAGTTCATTCCGTCATCAACCTTCGTCGGCCTGATGGTCGGGGCGTTCGGCGCGGCCAGTGTGTTTATCGTCTACCTGTCCACTTTGTTTTTCCGGTCCGCGACCTCATGGCTCACTGTAATTCCTCTTCTCGTAGCGGGTATGTGCGCTGCCTGGGCGATTCGGAGCTGGCGCACTCGCAAGATTCCACTCAACGTCGACTCTGGAGGCCGCGTCAGCTATGGCGAGCGGGAACTATGCGCAGCCGGCACCGTTCAAACCGTTCGGATTGTCCCGTCTCGCGGAGGCGAGGTAGGCGACTGCGAGGTCTGGCTGGAGCAGGCAGATGGAAAGCTGGTGTCGATTCCGTCGCAATACTTCGCAGGATTCAAATCGCGCGAACATGCGCGACCATTCGCAGCTGAACTCGCGAAAGCGTTAGGGGTTCAAGTGACCGAGACCCGCTGATGCAATCAAACCCTCAACCGCCGTTGAGGACGGCTGTCGCGGCGTTCAGACGATCGCTATACGCGTTGAGCGCGTCCGCCGTCAGCTTGGCGTAGCGATTGGCGTCGGACCATCGGCGGTCTTCGATTGCTTCACGGACTCCGGGTAAGGTTTTCGCTTCGTAGCCCGTGTAGCGCCCCGGCGCATAGACCAGGTTCTTGTACCAGTCCCTTCCGGGTAGTCCTACGTTCTCAGGCGCCAGGGTTTGGTCGATGTTCAACATCAGGACTTGTACCTGGGCTACCTGAGAGCTGGATAGGTGTGGGCCGTTCTTAGCTAGCGCATCATCATAGGACTTGGCGCTGCGCTTCAGACGATCGACAGCGTCCTCTAAGGCTGCGAATTCGAGATGCGGAACCCGATCGAGCGCCGTGGGCAGGCCGCTTGGCTTAGTGGGGTCAGAGGCTAACTGGAATGCGTGGTCATGGAGCAATTTGGCTTGCGCTTCGGCCTCCTCGCGTTCGTCGTCGGCCAACTTCTTCACTTGATCGAGATAGTCCGAGACCGCATTTGCGAAAGCGCTGGCGTTTTGCACGGGAAGGTCGGAATCGGCTACGCGCAACACTATGCGACCAACCGTCTTCGCCAGCATCGCGTCATACACGAACCCCGGATCGACGAAACGGCTGTGATGCTCGAAAGTATCGTAACGAGAGTGATAGACGCCGCCCGAGTGTCCCTCTTCGTAGAAACCTACGTCCAGCACCGGTATGCCAAGATGATCGATAAATGCGGAAAAGTCCGAACCCGAACCAAGCGCCTCGATAGGAAAGTCCTTGTCAGGGTCCGCCGCCATCTTAGCCTCGGCCCTTGCATGCTCGGTGGCGGTGGGTGCGAGAGCAGCTACCCGTATTTTCGCGCGCAGGCGATCGCCGATAGACACGCTAGTCTCAGGATCGATCACGTCGGAGGCGACTCCGTTTACCAGATGCTGAAAGTCGTGGCTGCCACCTACGCCCAGGAAGCCACGTTCGTTGGAGTCCGAGTTAACGTACAAGACTACTTTCTTCTTGAGTTCGTCCGCGTGCTGTTCTGCCCATTCGGTCGAGCCCAGGAGCATCGGCTCCTCGGCGTCCCAACTCGTGTAGACGATCGTGCGCTTGGGCTGCCAGCCCTGCTTGGCAAGCCCGCCGAAGGCCTTAGCCTCCGCAAGCAGCGCGACTTGGCCCGACAATGGGTCAGTAGCACCAAAAACCCAGCCGTCGTGATGATTGCCGCGGACTACCCACTGGTCCGGCCAGGTCGAGCCTTTCATCATCGCGATGACGTCATATATCGGCTGCTGCTGCCAATCAGATTTTATCGCCAGATGGACCAGCGCCGAACCCGGTCCTACTCGATAGGTGATCGGCAGCGCGCCACGCCAGCTTTGCGGAGCGACCGGACCGGTAAGTGCTGCAAGGAAGACCTGGGCGTCAGCGTAAGAGATGGGTATTGTGGGAATCTTCATGATGGTCGCGCGCGTCGGACATCGCAAGGCGCTTGGCGTCCTTGGTTGCACCTATGCCGGGCGTAAGAGGATCGCCGGGATAAAGGCCCATATCGAGGACCGAGCCGCGCTGCACACCGTGAGGCGGGCGCATAGGACCGTCAGGATAAGTCCCTTCGACGGAATAACCGTCTTGCGCCGGGTCCGAGTAGATGATGCATCCTATCGCGCCATGATCGTATGCCAACTTCGGCTTCAAACCGCGCCAACCGCCGCCGTAGCGCGCGATGACAATCTTGCCTTTAACACTTACGCCAAGGCGTTGAAGCACCTTGTAGTCGTCCTGCATCCCGTAATTGACGTAGACCAGCCCGGCAGTGACATCGCCGTCGCGCTGATAGGCGACATAGGCAGGAAGCGCAGGGTCAGTCGCAGTAGCGCTGGAATCGCCGGGGATCGGAGGCTCTTGCAGCGTGGCGCTGAACTTATGCGGAGCGACTAGCTCCAGCGTCTCGCTTATAGGCTTTGGGTATAACACCCAGAAGGTTTCGATGTGCGCATCCCAACCCCAGTCCTTGAACCATGCAAGGATTTGATCGGCGTTGGTCTTGTCGTGCGGCGAGCTAACATGGTTCGGCTGAGCCGCAAGCAGCTTCATCCAGTCGCGCATCTCGTCCGGATGAATGAGCGCATCGAAGTTGCGTTCGAACGTAGCCTCATCGGACGAGATCGGTGCCGGCGCCGCCAAGGCCGCACTCATGCAAAGAAGGGCCGCCGTCGCGAGCGAGACGACCAGCTTCCTGAAACGCTTAACTAACATCAGGACGGTGACGAGGCTCGGCCCTTAGCCGCGCAATCCTTCCAGGCAACCGGTCGCATCCAGAATTGGATCCAGCGCACGCTTGTCGCCGACGGCTTGATACTTTTCGCGCAGCGCTATCAGTGATTTGGCGTGATACTTCTGCGGCTTCTGAGTCCATGTGCGGCCGCCCAGCTCGACGCTGAAGTCCTCGCCGCCTTTCGCCAGCGCAGCCGCATTGGCAACCGTCCACGGCATGAAGAGTCTGCCGACTTGACGCTCGAGCAATGGCGTCAAAGTCGGAGCCAGTCTCGACCACGGCTCGAAGTCACCGTCGGCTCTCGGCCACAGCATGCGATGGATCCATGCGAGCAGGTTCGGCGAGGTCGCGTTTATAATCGCCCCGGGTGTCGGATCGGTCCACGCGTTGTAGAGCTGCCCCCACATCGCGAAGTCGGCGAACGCTGGACGATTGCCGAACAGGTAGTTGCGCGTGGCGAAGTGAGGCTCAAGAATCGTCAGAGTGTCGCGGAACGAGTCTTCGATTTGCGGCGCGGTCACGGGATTCGATCCGACGAAAGAGACGCGAGGCACCATGCGCTCGCGAACCATCGCGACTCCGTTGGCGAGCTGCGCGTCGTCGACTGCGGGCATCATCGACCGTGCGATACGGCCAGCGGCCGAGAGGATATCGGCCTCGCGCGCCCATCGATAATGGAACATCCACTTATTCCCCCATTCGTCGCCGAACTCCTCGAGCAATGCCGAAATAAACCTTGCGGTCGGTTCACTCGGATGAATCGAAGGCTCCGGATGACGCGCCTCGACTCGCTCGATGATCGGCGTTGAATCCTGGATGCCTTCGTTTTCGGGCGTGACGACCAGCGGCACCAGCGGAAGCTTCGAGTACTTCTGATACTCGCCCTCGGCGTCGAGACTCCGCGGAATCCATCGATGGGGAATCCCCTTGTAGCGGAAGTACGAACGGACCTTCACCGAGTACGGCGAGAGCTCGATCCCGTGAATGTGGTACTCGCTAGCCATCGCATTGTCTCCTTTTGCTGCAAGGGAACTTTCGTTCTTCGCAATCAGACCGATTGCCTCGCGGACTTGAGCACCGGCAAAACCTCCCGCGCGAACAATCCCAGGTGTTGCATCTGGTCCGAGGGCCCCACGTCGCCGCCGGGACCAACTATGATCAAATGATCGAGACCGAGTTTCAGCAACGCCTCGAAGCGCTTCACACAATGAGCGGGTGGCCCCGCGATAGCGAACCGATCGACAAACGCGTCGTCGATGAATTGCGCGTGGCCAGCGTCTGCTCGCGTGTGCCGCGACATATCGTACGTTTCGCCAACTTTCTGCGCCACCGCGCGATCGTCGGGACGCATCCCGGCTGCCGAATCGCGCGACATCCCCGAGAAATGGGCGATTACCCCAACGGTCCCGCGGGACATCTCACGAGCGCGGGCAATATCCGGATGCACCACCACGTTCAGAAATGCGCCGAGCTTGAGCGTCGAGGGATCCAGTCCGGCCTTCTCACGAGTCTGCCGAGCATGGCCGACTGCCCATGCAATCCGTTCAGGATCGGCACCAACTGCAAAGGTTACCGAATCGGCTAGCGTAGCCCCGACCTCGATCACACGAGGCCCGGTAGCAGCGACGTCGACCGGCACCTTCGGCAGAGTCCCGCGCGCGATCCACTCGTTGCGGCTGCGGTAGCCGTTGTCGAGCGTGACCTCCTCGCCACGGAGGAATCCCTGCACCTGCGAAATGTAGCGTGCGAAATCCTTGCTCGACGGCGCTCGCTCGCCGATCTTGGCGACCGCCGAATCGCCCCGGCCAATTCCGAGTATCGCGCGTCCGCCGGACTCCGCCTGAACGGTCGCGATCGCCGACGCTGTAACGGCAGGATGACGAGTGACCGGATTGGTAACCGCGGTTCGAAGCTTCAGATGCTTGGTGGCGTGAGCGGCAAGACACAATTCCGAGTAAGGATCGGCTGCCAGGTTCTGAGTGTCGACAATCCCGATTCCGTCGAAACCGCTTTCTTCGACCATTCGCGCCATCTGCGCGAAGGCTCCAGGAATCGGAAACGTGATCAACCAGATTTCAGGATTGCTCGGGTTCATTGGAGTCAGCCCCGTTGCTGTTTCGCAAAGTGAGCGGGAACCTGCACCGCATGGAAAGTCCTTCCCGGCAGGCCGCGATGTTTGAGTGCGGGGCCGGGGCGCAAGCTCATTTCACGCGGCACGATATTTTCCTTGCAGGCTGGACACGTAAGCGCCGGCCTTGTCGCACGGCCGCACTTCCGATGGACCAACTCAATCGGCGCGCCCGCACGACCAGCCATCCAACGGTCGCCCCACGTATTCAGCACGACGATCAGCGGAAAGAGATCGATGCCCTTCTGCGTCAATCGATACTCGAAGCGGCGCGGACGCTTCTCGTACTCGACGCGCGCCAGGATTCCGTCGCGAACCAGCTTGCCCAGGCGATGAGAAAGACGATGAGGCGTCAAGCCAAGGTCCTCCTGCATCGCGTCAAAGCGGCGTATACCAAGGAACACGTCGCGCACGATCATCATCGTCCAGCGGTCGCCGACGACCGAGAGAGCCCGCGCAATCGAGCACTCGACGGTCTTGATTTCATTCCAGCGCAAGGTAGTTTCCTTGACGGGAACAGTAGCTTCCAAAATAGAAGTTAGTCAAGGCAATTTAGCGGCGCGTGCGTCGAGCGGATCAAAAATCTCGGGCGGGGCGCTATTCCGGCCTAGTATCCCTTTTCGGGTACGACCGTGGTCTTGTTGGTGTCGTGCTCTGGACCATGGCAGGCCGCCACCTTATCCTCGGATGCATTCAGATTAGACGCGATCTGAGCGTCGGTCTGTCCAGCTGCCTGCTGCGTTTTCACGATGTTACAATCGACTGGATCGTTCGACGGCGAAAACATCGAGCATCCGGAAAGTCCTACGACCACAACCAACAGTCCGGACGCGGCTGAGATAAACGTATTACGTTTCTTGCGCTGCATGATTCCCTCCTAAGTCAGAAACCCACTCTTCGATCAGTCCTGCCTCCCCACGAGACAAAAGCAATCGCGCATTCTTACCATTTGCCGCTGCACTGTGAAAGTAAAGCCGCCCGACGGGAGGAAGAGCCGCGTTCGCCGGCGATGCTCAGGTGAGTCGTCGTTCGACCGCGCAAAGATAATGAATCAAAAGTAGCGGGATAGTACCGTGCACAATCGCCACGAGCAGGTTTGTATGCGGGGTTCTCGAGACTGGCGCAATTCTAACGCTTCTGCTTGTTAACCGCCGAAACCGCTTTATCGATCGTCTTTCCGATTGCATCCTTGACGTTGCCGGCGGCCTGATCCACCTTTCCGCGATTTTTCAGCTTCTTGTCATTAGTCAGTACGCCAACTGCTTCTTCGACGCGTCCTTTAACTTTATCAGTGGTACCATTCATTAGTCATTCTCCTGCTACTGAACTGAGATTTCGATGTAGTACTGATCACTTATTCACTACAGACGTTAGTGGCTCTGCCGTCACCGGTACGAGCATCGGTCCGTCGGACAAGCTTCGATCCACTGCGCCGATGCGTCCCCAATCTTCACGATTCCAGTGCTCGAGAATCACGCGCATCGACCACCAAACCAGAACGAAAACGATCAGCGACGCGACCACGGTAGGAACGGCACCATCGAGGCTGAAAACTTCCTGGTAGTGGCCGGACGCGATGCGGCGGAATGAGTCCGTCTCGACGAGACGTCCACTGACGGGAGTGAGTGCGTTCGCGACAAAGCTGGCAAATATCGAGTACGCGAGGCCGGCAGTCAATCCGGCGAGCAAGCTCAATTTTTCAGACCCGGCCGATAGATTGATGCGAACAGATTGGCGACGAGGTTGCGCCATGCGGGCCTCCTCAAGCCTTGCAATCGTACTAATGGCGTTGGTCTAGCGGAACGTGGTCAAAGGCGAGCGAAGGGCCACTGTCAGGCTGGATCAGGCCGAGACTCGACTCGTATATCGATTCCGGCTTCCTCCAGATTGAACTAGTAATTTAGTAGTGTCAAGCCGAGTAAAATATAATCAACTGAGAATACTACTGAATACGTATTCCGCGGCACCGTTATGCCGCAGAGGGAGTCGATCTGAGCCTAAGAATCGTCTCGTCGGGCGTCAGCTTGACCATCGCGGCGCTCGACTCCCACAATTCCGCCGCCATCGCGGGATCGTATGAGTCCTTGGACGACGGCACGTCGCGCGCGCCCTGGAAGTATTTCCCCGAGATTCGCTCGAACCTCGGCTCGGTGACCATGCTCGCAAGCGAACGCCCCGATCGCGCGACGCTATTTACATTGGGCACGAAGGGACGCAGGACCGGCAGCACGAATCGCCACGCAAATCTCGCCATCCTGCCATAGTCGCGCGCAAGCCCCGTCCCCGGCATCAGTCCCGGATCGAACGCGTTGACGGTGATCGAATTGCCATTTTGGCCGACCGCCTTTTCGGCACGCAGCCTGCGATCGAGTTCGTAGGTGAACAGGACGTTGCACAGCTTTGACGTGGTGTATGCGCGCCGTCCCGCCGTTCCCCGTGGATCATCGAGAGGCTTTGAGTCTTCATCGGGACGCGCAAGAATTCGCGCACGCCGGTAGATCGGCGCTGGCATCCCGGTCGTCTGCGCCGGATCGTGCGTGCCGCTGCTGACGACGACAATCCGCGCCGGCGGCGCCATCTGCGCCAGCATCAGGTTCACCAGCAGAAAATGCCCCAAGTGGTTGACGGCGAATGTCGTCTCGAAGCCGTCTTTGGTGAAAGTCCTGCCGGTCACGATTTGCGTCGCCGCGTTGCACACAATCGCGCGCAGCGGCGGACGCTTTTCAGCCTCGTAGTCGCGGGCGAACTTTCGCACCGACTCGAGCGAGGCGAGGTCCAGCGTCACTGTTTCGATTTCTTTGTGCCGTGTCTGCGCGATGAGTCGTTTGACGGCCTCGCGACCCTTGTCGGCGCTGCGACAAGCGACGATTACGTGCCAGTCGCGGGTCTCGGCTAGCGCTAGAGCGCATTCAAAGCCCAAGCCAGTGTTAGCTCCCGTCACGATGGCGGTGTTCATCTCGCGTGATAGTTACATTCGCGCAAAGTTGATGGGAGTGGGCTGCGGCGAGCTTCATCCACAGGGCAAGAAGCTGACGGCTTGCGTCCTTGTGCGCTAAGATGGAAATTCAGCGTCCAATGAGCATTGATACGCAACGCCCGACCGTCGTCGAGATCGATCTCGCCGCGCTGCGCTCAAACTTTCACGCGCTGCGTGCGGTGGCATCGCACGGCGAGTTGATGGTCGTGGTCAAGGCCGACGCTTACGGCCATGGCGCCGTGACGGTCGCGCGTACCTTGATCGATGAAGGCTGCCGTCACTTCGGAGTTGCCACACTCGACGAGGCGCGCGAGTTGCGCGAGGCGGGCATTCCCGCGCGCGTATACTTGCAGGCGGGCTTCTTCGCCGAACAGGCCGCCGAGATCGTTGCACTTGATCTGACGCCGTTCGTTTTCGAGGCCTGCGATGATCGGGCTGCTGGACCGTGCGGCCGCATCTGCAGGACGGAACGATTTTCCGATTCACGTAAAGATCGATAGCGGCGCAACGCGGCTTGGTGTGATGCCCGCGGACATTCCCGATGTGATCGAGGCCGTTCGTAGCGCGTCGGCAGTGCGCCTCGAGGGCGTTTGTACGCTGCTCGCCAACGCCGGCGATCCGAAGAGTCCAATTACTGACGTGCAACTTCGGGTCTTCAATGCTGCGATCGAAACGTTGAAAGAGGCCGGGATGCGGCCGTCAACGATTCACGTCGCAAATTCAGCGGCGCTCGTGCTGCGATACGATTCGCACTTCAACCTGGCTCGCCCCGGGCTGGCAATTTACGGCCTGCCTCCGGTGGCTGCCGTGCGCGAGCGCGTCGAGCTGCAGCCGGTTATGACGTTCAAGACGCGGCTGATGCAAATCAAGCGCGCGCCCGCTGGCAGCGGCGTCGGCTATGGGCATACGTTCGTCGCGCCGCGCGAGAGCCTGATCGGAGTGCTGCCGGTAGGCTACGCCGACGGCTACCGCAGAGGACTGCAGCACGGCGGCGAAGTGATCGTGCGCGGCGCGCGCGCGCCGGTCGTCGGCGCGGTCTCGATGGATCTGACGACGATCGACGTCACCGACATTGCGGGCGCATCGGTCGGCGATGAGGTAATCTTGTGGGGCGAATCAGGCGGCGAGGTTATCAGCGTGAACGACGTCGCGCGCCTGGCGCAGACCATCTCGTACGAAATGCTATGCACGGTGGGTAAACGAGTGCCGCGCGTGATTCGGAGCTAAAAGGCGATGAAGAACGAAAGGGTCGTGATCAGGCGCGCGCTGTTAGGGGTCTCGGACAAGGCGGGTCTCGCGGCCTTTGCCAAGGCGCTCGAGCGCCACGGGATTGAAATAGTATCGACCGGAGGCACGGCAGCAGCTCTGGAAAAGGCGGGAGTGAAAGTCAGAACCGTCGAGAATTTTACCGGCTTGCCCGAGATGCTCGACGGTCGGGTCAAGACGTTGCATCCCAAGATTCACGGCGGAATCCTGGCCCGGCGCGCCGACGAGAATCATCAGCGCGAGATGCAGCAGCATCGGATCGAGCCGATCGACATGGTGGTCGTGAATTTCTATCCATTCGAGAAAACCGTGGCCGCATCCCACGTCCGGCTGGCGGACGCGATCGAAAATATCGACATCGGCGGACCCACTCTGGTGCGCGCAGCGGCAAAAAATCACGATGATGTCGCGGTCGTCGTCGATGCGGCTGACTACGACGCGATTGCCGCTGAACTCGACGCGAACCATGGTGCGATAAGCGCCGACACTCGATGGCGGCTCGCACGCAAGGCGTTCGCCCGCGTGACTGCGTACGACGCCGCAATCTCGAACTATCTTGGTACGCATGCGGGGGATCGCAATGCGCCCGCCCTCGGCGAGACCTTCAACCTTTCGCTCGAACGCGAGCAGGCGCTGCGCTACGGCGAGAATCCACACCAGACCGGCGCGCTCTACGGCCGCTTCCTGGAAATCGCGCATCAGCTTCACGGTAAGGAACTGTCGTTCAACAACGTCGTCGACATCAGCTCGGCGATGAACCTGATGCTCGAATTCCAAGACGAGGGCCGCGCGGTCGTCGCGATACTGAAGCACAACACTCCCTGCGGCGTCGGCATCGCAGATACGCTCAAGAGCGCATGGGACAAGGCTTTCGCGACCGATCCGGATTCACCCTTCGGCGGTATCATCATCACCAATCGCCCGTGGGATATGGAATTCGCGCACGCCGTCAATGAACTGTTCACCGAGGTGCTGATCGGTCCGTCGTATCCTGACGATGTGATCGCGTTCCTGCGCAAAAACAAAAATCGGCGCGTGATGACGTTCAATTCGAAGGCGGTCGATCGCAACGAGCCCGACGTCAAGAAGGTACTCGGCGGATTGCTCGTGCAGACGCCGGACCTGACGATCGAAGATCCGCGCAAGGGCAAAGTCGTGACGCGTCGAGCGCCGACCGATGCCGAGATGCGCGCGATGACGTTCGGCATCAAGGTCTGCAAGCACATCAAGTCCAATGCGATCGCGTTCGTCGCGGAAGATCGAACGCTGGCGGTCGGCGGCGGCGCCACCTCGCGAATCGATCCGGTGTATGCGGCGCGCGAGAAAGCGGCGCGGCTCAAGGTCGCGCTCCAGGGTTCGGTGCTCGTGTCGGAGGCGCTGTTTCCTTTTCCCGACGGTCCGACGCTTGCGGCAGAGGCGGGAGCGACCGCGATTGCGCAACCGGGCGGCTCGTTGCGCGACGATAAAGTGATCGAGGCGGCCGACAAGTTCGGGCTCGCGATGGTTTTTACGGGGGTGCGCCACTTCAGGCATTAGGTACTTCGCGCGATGAAGGTACTGGTCATAGGAAAAGGCGGACGCGAGCACGCGTTGGTTTGGCGGCTCCATCAGAGCGAGACCGTCTGGAAGATATTTTGCGCGAGCGGAAATCCGGGCATCAATCAGATCGCGGAAGCGGTGCCGATCGCGCCGACCGATGTCGCGGCGCTGGTAGATTTCGCGAAGTCGAAGTCAGTCGATCTGACAATCGTCGGTCCCGAGGATCGTACTTGCCACCGGAATCGTCGATCATTTCACGCGCGCCGGGCTGAAAATCTTCGGGCCCACCGCGGCCGCTGCCCAGCTCGAAACCAGCAAGTCGTTCGCGAAGGCAATCATGCGCGAGGGCGGCGTGCCAACCGCCGACTTCGAGGCATTCGACGACGCTGAACTCCGCGATGCGCTACGTGAAATCGCGCAAGGGATCGATGGTCGTCAAGGCGGACGGGCTGGCGCTCGGAAAAGGCGTCACCATCTGCCACGACACGGCGTCAGCTCTGGAAGCCGTCACCGAGGCAATGGAACGGCGGCGCTTCGGCGCGGCGGGTAATCGCGTGGTCGTGGAAGAATTCCTGACCGGCGAGGAAGTTTCATTCTTCGCGCTGTGCGACGGCGAGAACGCGATCCCGCTCGGCACGTTCCAGGATCACAAGGCCATCTTCGACGGCGATCGGGGCCCCAACACCGGCGGGATGGGCGCGTATTCGCCGGTGCCGCAATTCGGCCCCGAGATGGAAGCGCGCGTGATGCGCGAAGTGATCTTGCCCACGCTGACCGCAATGAACGCTCGCGGCACTCCATTTCGGGGACTGTTGTACGCGGGTTTGATGACTGACGGCGAACGAATCAACGTGATCGAGTTCAACGTCCGCTTCGGCGATCCGGAATGCGAACCTCAGATGATGCGGCTGGACAGCGACCTTGCTGAAAACCTGCTCGCTGCTGCTGAAGGCAAAGTGGCGAATGCCGCGGTCCGGCTGTCACCGCGCAGTGCGGTCGCGGTCGTGCTGGCGTCGGGCGGATATCCGGGAGAGTACAAAAGAGGAATCGCGATTCATGGCCTCGACCGGCTCGAAGGCAACGTCCCGTCGGACATCAAGATCAAATGGGCGATGAAAAAGATTCGTGTGAAGGTTTTTCACTCGGGCACCGCGATGCGCGACGGACAATTGGTGACCGACGGAGGGCGCGTGCTGACGGTGACTGCGATGGCGCCGGAACTCGCGACCGCGGTCGACGCAGCATACGAGGCAGCGGAAATGATCGAGTTCGAAGGACGTCACTTCCGGCGCGACATCGCGCGCCGCGCACTCGGCTAGTCGCGATGTTTCGGCTCGAGGATGGAATTGCGGCGTTGCAGGCCGGCGAGCTGGTCGTCTATCCGACCGAGACGTTCTATGCGATCGGAGCCGATGCGTTTTCATCCATCGCCCTGCGACGCCTGTTCCAGGTGAAGCGGCGCGAACCCGGACGACCGGTTGGATTGATCGCGGCAGACAGCGCCATGGCATTTTCAGTAACGCGCGAAGTACCGCTCGATGCGCGGCGACTCGCGGACGCATTCTGGCCGGGACCGCTGACACTCGTGTTGCCGGCTCGCGACGACATCGCACCAGAGCTGGTCGGACCGGACGGCGTCGGCGTGCGCGTATCTCCAAATCCGGTCGCGCGCGCTCTCAGCGCGGGAATCAGGCGACCTCTCACCGCGACCAGCGCAAATCTGAGCGGAGAGGCACCCGCGAGCACACTCGAGCAAGCCCGCGCGGGTCTCGGCGAAAAAGTTAAAGTATACCTTGAAGGTGGGAAATTGACGGCATCGGCGCCAAGCACGGTCGTCGCGGTAAACGAACACGGGTGGAAAATGGTGAGATTGGGAGCGATTTCAGAACGTCAGATCGCGATGGCGCTGGCGGGAGACGCATTGAAATGAGCAGGCTCGGCAAACGGATCGAGCCGTTTCGCGCTCTGATGTACAACCGCAAAATTGTCAGCGATCCATCGCAGGTGGTGGCGCCCCCGTACGATCTGATCGGCGCCGCGCGTCAAAATCAACTCTACGAGCGGAGTCCCTACAACGTCGTGCGGCTCGAACTCGGTCGCGAAGCCGACCGCTACGTCGCCGCGGAGAAGACGCTCGCGGAGTGGCTGGCTGCGCGCATCCTCGAGCATTCGGCGCGTCCTGCCATTTTCCAGTACACGCAGACTTTCGACGTCGAGGGGCGCCTGCTGCATCGCACGGGATACATCGCGCGCGTTCGGCTCGAGGAGTTCGATCGCGGCCGCATCGTGCCGCACGAGAAAACTTTCCCCGCGGCCAAAGAAGACCGCCTGCGCCTGCTCACCGCGCTCCAGATCAACACAAGCTCGATCTTCGGACTGTATTCGGGCGCGCATTCCGAACTCGATCGATTGCGCGAGCAGGTGGCCGCGCGCGAGCCGTTGATCGACCTCGTCGATGACCTCGGAATCCGCAACGAGCTGCGACCGATCGAGTCGCCTGAAGAAATTGCGGTCGTCCAACGCGAACTCGAATCGCCCCGAATCTTGATCGCCGACGGACACCATCGCTACGAAACCGCGCTGAACTATCGACGCGCGCTACGCCACGAGAGCATGTCCAGCGAGCCCGCGCCATATGACTACACGATGATGACGTTGGTCGCCTGCGACGATCCCGGGCTGGTTATCCTGCCGACGCATCGGGTGGTGAAGTCGCTGTCCCTGAGCGCGATCGCGACCTTCACGCAACGTGCGCGCGAAGTGTTCGAGGTCGAGGAAATCGCGCATCGCGACGAATTTCGCACGCGCCTGAATGATTCCGGGACCGGCGCAATCGGCGTGGCGCTGAAAGGAAATCCCAACTATCTGATTCTGCGACTGCGTAGCGCCGGCACAATGGAGACCGCGATGCCCGACGCGCCCGCCGAAGTTCGCCGCCTCGACGTGTCGATTCTGCACGCGCTGGTGTTCGATCGAATATTCGGCCTTCGCGCCGAAGAGATTCGCAAAGGTGGAAATATCGAATACACGATCGAAATCGGCGGCGCGCTAGGCGCGGTTGCGCAGGGGCATGCTGACGGCGCGTTCCTGATGAATCCGCCGTCTATCAATGATGTCGAGCGAGTGAGCGACGCGGGCGCGACGATGCCTGAGAAATCGACGTACTTCCATCCCAAGCTGCTGACCGGCCTGGTGATGAATCCACTATTCGACGACAAATGAATTCGCGCGGCTCGCGTTTGATCCTGGTTCGCCACGGCGAGACCGAGGGCGAGTCGAGCATCAGGTATCACGGCCGCACTGACGTGGCGCTGTCGGAATTGGGACGCGACCAGATGCGCCGCGCAGGCCGCGCGATCAAAACGAATCACGGCGGCGTAAACTTTGTCCGCGTTTTTTCGAGCCCGCTTATTCGCGCATCCGAAGGTGCGCGAATCGTCGCAGGCGACTCGGCGCCGCTCGTTACGATCGATGAGTTCGCCGAAGTTCACTTCGGGCTATTCGAAGGACTTACGGCGGACGAGATTCGCGAGCGCTATCCAGACGAGTTCGCGCGATGGAACGCCGATCGACTCGCGCCCAGCTACACTTATCCCGAGGGCGAGAGCCGCGCCGACTTTACCGCTCGCGTCGAGCGTGGCCTGCAACGCATGCTGGCTCTCTGGACCCCGCGCGATCACGACGCATTGCTGGTCGCGCATCGGGGAGTGATTCGCGCGATCGTGCGAAAGCTTACTCGTCGTGAGCCCATCGTCGAGCTTGGCTCGATTCATATTCTTCGCTTCGACGGCGACTGGCATGCCGAGGTGCTCGACTTGCTCGATCACCTCAGCGACGTTTGAACTCACACGCGGCGCAGTACTCCCATCCATCGGTAGCGGCATTTGTCGAGCGGCTTGGTGAATGAAAGGTCGCAGTACACTGCCACCATTTTGAACATGCCGGACGCCAGCGCCGCGAGTTCCAGCGTCGAGGGAGTCGTGTAGCGCACTGGAATCAGATCGCGAGTTGTGACCGCGCCGGCCGGGAAGTTAATCGTACATTCCAGTTCGTAGATCGAGTGCAGCGGCGAGTGCCACGCGATCGGCCGGTGAAACTCGCGGATCCCGAGTGCGACGCCACCCGCACGCGCCGTGCGCTCGCGCCACATCGTGCGCTGCCCGACGCGCGGAAGCGGATCCTGGCGGTCGATGTCGACGCAGTACAGGCCGCCGCGCTTGAGGGCACGCGCTACGGATTTGAGATGCGAGAGCAGGTCCGGGTTCTCGACGATCACCGGAAATGTTTCTGACATGAAGATTGCGGCATCGAATGCGCGCTCGGGGAGAGTGAACTTTTCGATCGGCCGGCGGTAGAAGTGAAGATTCGCATTCGCCTTGCGACGCCCTGCCGCGATCATCGTGGGGGAGCGATCGATTCCCACTACCTCGAAGCCGTCGCCCGCGAGCAAACGGCCGTGAGGCGAGTCACCGCACGCGATGTCGAGGATACGGCGGGTCGGACTCCTGCGATGCCGATTCCAGACCTGCTGCAGAAAAACAACTTCGGCCGGAATCTCGCCGGGACTCTCCAAATGCGCGCGGCGGAAGATGTCGGGATATTCATAGATACTCGGTTCCATCGGCGATGAGCGTACAGACGGCGCGCACTTGAATCGACGCTTGAGATTTTGCGGCGAACGGCGGGATAATGCCCGCGCATGCCAGTTCCTGAACGACCGTTTAGGAGAAAGCCGCAATGAGTAAGCCGCTTGATGGAATCAAGGTTGTCGAGATCGCGCAGGAAATCCAGGGCCCGTTTGCGTCGCTGGTCTTGGCCGACATGGGCGCCGACGTGGTCAAGGTCGAGAACAAGGAAACCGGCGACCTCAGCCGCTGGATGCTGACCGCGCTGATCGGCGGGCCGGACGTAAAGAACGCGACGGTGTCGCATTACTTCATCGCGATGAATCGCGGCAAGCGGAGCATCACCGCCGATCTGAAAAAGCCCGACGCGATCGAGATGGTGCGGCGGATGGTGAAATCGTACGACGTGCTGGTCACCAACTATCGGCCGGGCGTGCTCGACCGGCTCGGCCTCGGCTACGATGACGTGCGCAAGATCAATCCGCGCATCGTGTACGCGCAGGGCAGTTCGTGGGGTCCGCGCGGACCGTGGGTGACGCGACCGAGCCGCGACACTCTCGCGCAGGCGGCGAGCGGCGTGATGGCCAAGACGGGGATGCCGGCCGATCCGCCGCTGGCGGCCGGGATGTTCATCGCGGATCATTCGGGCGCGCTCAGCCTGGCGAGCGGAGTGTTGGCGGCGCTGTTCGCGCGCGAGCGCACCGGCAAGGGGCAAAAGGTCGACGCGTCGATCTACGGCACGATGATCGCGATGCAGGGGATGGAGATCAATTACACTTCGATCACCGGCGTCGAGCCCGAGCGCGCCGGGCGCGGGCATCAGTTTCTGCGCGGCGTGTGGGGCGCGTTCCCTACGAGCGACGGGTTCATCTGTATCGCGGGCGTTGACGAGAAACGCTGGCCGTCGTTCTGCAAGATTGTCGGTATCGGGCATCTCGAAAAAGATCCCGAGTACTCGGACAACGTCGTTCGCAATTTTCACGGCGAGAAGATTCAGAAGGTGCTCGACGAGATTTTCCCGAAGAAGTCGAGCAAGGAATGGCTCAAGGAACTTACCGACGCCGACATCCTGGCGACCGAGGTTGTCGATTACCGCACGATGCTGAAAAGCGAGCAGGCGCGCGTCAACGGATACCTGCTCGAACTCGACCATCCGGTGGCGGGCAAGGTGCTCGTGTCGGGCACGCCGATAACGATCAACGGCGAAGTCACGACAGCAGCCGAGGCCGCGCCCGAACACGGGCAGCATACCGAGGAAGTGCTGCTCGAACTTGGCTACTCGTGGGAGGAGATCGGCGCGCTGCGCGATAGCGGCGCGGTGTAGCGTCACGGTCGAGTCAAGCGATAGATGACGAACGTCCCGTTTACTTGTAGATGGTAATAGAGTGATTTCTCATCGGGCGACAGCGCCGGGGCTTCAGCGAATCCCGTGATCGCTTCGATCTTTTGCGGCTTGCCGAAAGGTTTGGTGACACTTGAGCGCGTCGCAGTATAAATCACTGGCGGCGGTTTAGGCTGCGAACCTCGAATCGGAATCCGAGTCCAGAAGAACTCGAGTCCCGACTTCGACACATCGGGCGCGTAGTTCAGGTCGTGGGTGTTGATCTTGCGCATGATCTTGGCGCTGTTCTTGAGTCGCGTGAACTGATTGCCGTTGCGCTTCGCGATCGCGATGGTCGCGGCGCCTGCGAACCTGCTGCCCACCGGTGAAGACGCCGTCCACGAAGTACAAAGTGTTGCCGTCGGGACTGATGCATTGGTCGAAATTCACGTCGCCGAGTTTCTCTTTCGAAACTCCCGGCACAAGCGCGACGTTTGAGAGGCTGCCGTTGGAAAAGATACCCGAGTAGATAGTGGAGAAGGTCTGCGCGTAACTCCTGTTCGAGATGAAATAGAAAGTGTTGTTGATATCCATCGAGGGGACTGCGGTGAGCGTCAAGGGACCGCCGTTGGCACCGGCGATCTCGCCCACGAACTGGAACGTGACGTCGTCGATGCGCGTCGCGTAGTAAAGATTGGTTGTCGGCAGGCTGTTCGAATTGTTGAAGAACAGGTAGTTGCCGTCGGGGCTGATGAACGGCTCCATCGCGTCCTGGCTGTATCCTTCGATCGTCACGGGCTGTGGATTGGTGAAGACCCCGAATTTCGGCTTGGCATCCGGCGATTCGGCGATTGAGTCGCTGTCACCTGCGCGCACGGTGCATGCTCCGCAAAGCAGGAGCATCCGAGATCATCGCTAATATGGAAATGCGGTCGGTCGAGAGCATTTTAACTTTGAATTCCCTGTTGCATATTAGTTCAAACTCAAATGCCCCAATAGCTGCAAATGGAATCAGGAGGGGATGGCTATGGCGCTGCCGGCACGTATCTCGATCGCGACGCTTGGCGTGAGCGATCTCGCGCGCTCGACCAAATTCTACCTGGCGCTCGGATGGGAACTGGCGCCGGGATCCTCGTCCGAGATCAGCTTCTTTCGCACTGCCGGCGGAGTACTCGCGCTCTACCCATTTGATCTGCTCGCCAAGGACGCGATGCTGCGCGCGGTACGATCTCAAGGATTCGGCGGAGTCACGCTCGCGATCAACGTCGAGCGGCCCGAAGACGTGCAGCCGGGTCTCGACGCGGCGAAGGCTGCGGGTGCGACAATTCTCAAGCAGGCGACGAAAGCTGAGTGGGGAGGAGTGTCGGGATATTTCGCCGACCCCGACGGCTACCCGTGGGAAGTCGTGTGGGGGCCCAACTCGAAGTTCAAGCCCGACGGTTCGCTGGATATGAGCTAGCGAGAGGTGAGGATGGCGGAGCGGCACATCGTGGCGATGGGTGGCGGCGGATTCTCGATGGAGCCGCGCAATCCGAAGCTCGACGATTTTGTCTTGAGTCTCGTGCGGCGCAGGCGGCATCCGCGGGTATGCTTCGTCGGCACAGCAAGTGGCGATAGCGACACCTACATCAGGCGCTTCCACGAAGCGTTCCCGCCGTCGCGCGCGGCAGCGACTCATCTCACTTTCTTCGAGCGCAATGTTCGCGACCTCAAATCGTTCGTGATGGACCAGGACGTCATCTACGTCGGAGGCGGCAGCAGCGCGAACATGCTCGCAGTCTGGCGCTTGCATGGACTCGACAAAGCCCTGCGCGCGGCCTGGAACGCGGGCGTTGTGATGGCGGGAATCAGCGCGGGTGCGATTTGCTGGTTCGAAGACGGCGTAACAGATTCCTTTGGGATGCCGTTTCGCGGCCTCGACGACGGTCTGGGATTCGTGCGTGGTGCGTGCTGTCCGCATTACGATGGCGAGAAAGAACGGCGGCCGGTGTTGATGCGACTAATCAAGCACGGATTCCCATCGACGCTCGCGCTCGATGACGGCGCCGCGGCCCATTTTGTCGGGACGAGGTTAAAGGAAGTCGTTTCGTCGCGGCCCAAAGCGCGTGCGATGCGAGTCGAACTGAAACGCGGTGTCGCGGTCGAGACTGCTATTCCAGTACGATACTTAGGTGCGGCCAAATGAGGGAGAGACTGATGCCGATAGCCGGAACAATTGATGATGCCGAGCGAAGTTACATCCCCGCCTTGGGGAAGCGCTGGCTGCTTCCGCTCTACGATCCGTTCCTGTGGCTGCTGGGCGCGGACAAGGCGAAGCAACCGCTGATCGAACAGGCGGAGATCAAACCCGGATTCCGCGTGCTCGATATCGGATGCGGCACCGGATCGATGGCGATCGTTGTCAAGCGAACGCATCCCGAGACCGAGGTGGTCGGAATCGATCCGGACCCGGATGCTTTGGCGGTCAGCAAGCGCAAGGCGAATCGAGCGGGACTCTCGATCGAGTTCGATCGCGGTTTCGCCGATCATATGCCGTATGCGGATGCGTCGTTCGACCGCGTGTTTTCGTCGTTCATGTTCCATCACCTGGATGCGGACGAGAAGACTGCCACCCTCGGCGAGATTCGTCGCGTGCTGAAACCGGGAGGCTCGCTTCACCTGCTCGATTTCGTCCGTGAGCACAGCGTGCATTCCGGGACGAAAGAGCACGGACAGTTGATCCATCGGCGCGGACCGGTGGCAGAGCGAATCGAAAGTCGGATGACGTCCCTGATGAATGATGCGGGGTTCGTCGATGCGACGGAATTGAAACGGGCGAAGAACTTCTTCGGGCCGATTGCATACTACCGGGCGAATAGTCCTGCGGCGTGACAAGCTGGGCTGGCCTGCTCTAGAATGCGGGACCGCGAATGCGGTGAGGATGAGTCGATGGCGGCATCCACGGAAATCGTCGAGATAAAGGCGCGCGAGATTCTCGACTCGCGCGGCAACCCCACTGTCGAAGTTGACGTGCGGCTGCGCGGCGGCGCGCTGGGGCGTGCAGCGGTCCCTTCGGGCGCATCGACGGGCGTTCACGAGGCGCTCGAGCTTCGCGACGGCGACCCGAAGCGCTACGGCGCCAAGGGCGTGCTGAAGGCGGTCGCCAACGTGAACGGGACGATCGCGGCCAAGCTCAAGGGAGCGGACGCGACGAACCAGAGCGCGGTCGATCGCACGATGATCGAAATGGATGGCACCGCGAACAAATCGAAGCTCGGCGCGAATGCGATGCTCGGCGTATCGCTCGCGACCGCGCACGCATCGGCTGCGGCGAATGGGGTGCCGCTTTATCGGTATCTCAACCCCAACGCGCACGTGATGCCGGTGCCGATGATGAACGTCGTCAACGGCGGGCGTCACGCTGACTCGAACGTCGACATGCAGGAGTTCATGATCGTGCCGGCGGGCGCGCCCAATATCGCCGAGGCGATCCGGATGGGGTCCGAGGTTTTTCACGCGCTCGCTGCAGTTCTCAAGAAGCTCGGGCATTCGACCAACGTCGGCGACGAGGGAGGGTTCGCGCCGAATCTCAAAAGCAACGAGGAGCCGATCGAGCTCATTCTCGAGGCGATCGCGAAAGCCGGATACCGTCCCGGGGTCGACGTGTCGATCGCGCTCGATCCCGGCGTCGAGCGAATTCTTCGAAGACGGCAAGTACGTGTTCGCGCGCGGCGACAAGAGCGCGCGCAGCGCGGAGCAGATGGTCGAGTTCTACGCCGCGTGGCTCAAGAAATATCCAATCGTCTCGCTCGAGGACCCGCTGGCCGAAGACGATTGGGCGGGATGGAAAATCCTGACGCGCGAGCTCGGCGCGAGGACGCAACTGGTCGGCGACGACATCTTCGTCACCAATCCAAAATTCCTCAAACGCGGGATCGACGAGCACGTCGCGAACTCGATTCTGATCAAGGTCAATCAGATCGGCACGCTGACCGAGACGCTCGCGACGATCGAGATGGCGCGCGCGGCGGGCTATACCAGCGTGATTTCTCATCGCTCGGGCGAGACCGAGGACACGACGATCGCCGACCTGGCGGTCGCGACCGGCGCGGGACAAATCAAAACCGGATCGATGAGCCGGTCCGAGCGCAACGCCAAATACAACCGGCTGCTCCGAATCGCCGAAGAGTTGGGCGCGAAGGCGACGTATCCCGGCCCGGCGGCTTTCAAGCGCGGGAAAGCGTGATGCCGACGAGGCCTCCGGTCGCAGCGCTGATAATTTTCGACGGTTGGGGAGTCAGCAAGAGTGGCGCGTCGAACGCGATCGCCGCGGCGAAGACACCGGTGATGGATCGCCTCTACGCGACGCAATGCGCATACCGAGATCGACGCGTCGGGCGAAGCGGTGGGACTGCCGCCGGGGGTGATGGGAAATTCCGAAGTCGGCCATCTCACGATCGGCGCGGGCCGCGTCATCTACCAGGACCTGATGCGAATCACGAAGGCGATCGAGAGCGGAGCCTTCGCGCGCAACCACACGATTGTCGATGCGATCAAAAAGACCGTCGCGAACGGCACCACGCTGCATATCTGGGGACTGCTTTCCGACGGCAGCGTGCACAGCCATATCGATCATCTGATGGCTTTGCTCGACGTTGCGGCGGCTAACGGCGCGATCAGGATTGCGGTTCACGCTGTGCTCGACGGGCGCGACAAGCCGCCGCGATCGGCGCTCGCGTTTATCGATCAGCTCGAAGCGAAGCTGAAGCAGATCGGGCACGATGGCGGGCACGGCGGCCCGCCCCACTCGCACGGCGGCCCGCCCCACTATCGAATCGCGACGGTGATCGGGCGCTACTACGCGATGGATCGCGACAAACGATGGGAGCGAATCGAGCGGGCGTGGCGCGCGATGGTCGAAGGCGAAGGAATCGCGGCGTCGAGCGCGCGCGAGGCGGTCGAAAGTTCGTACGCGGCCGGCAAGAGCGATGAGTTCGTCGAGCCGCACGTGATCGGCACGCGCGCGCCGATGGCGGACGGCGACCAGGTCATCTGCTTCAACTTCCGCGCGGACCGGGCGCGCGAGCTGACGGCCGCGATCGCGCTCGAAGGATTCTCGGAATTCCGCCGACCGCGAATCCCGAAGGTCGGCTACGTGTGCATGACCGAGTACGATCGATCGTTCGCGTTGCCGCTGGCGTTCGGTCCCGAAGACGTGCGCAACACGCTCGCCGAAGTTCTGGCGCATGCGGGGCTCAAGAATCTGCGCGTCGCGGAGACCGAGAAATATGCGCACGTCACGTACTTCCTCAACGGCGGAGTCGAGAAGGCGTTCCCGCTCGAGGAGCGCGCGCTGATTCCGTCGTCGAAAGTCGCGACCTATGACCTGGAGCCGGCGATGAAGGCGGCGGCGATCGCGACGCGCGTCGCCGAAGAAATCGAGGGCGGGAAGTTCGACGTGATCGTGATGAACTTCGCAAATCCCGACATGGTCGGGCATACCGGCAAGTTCGAGGCGACGGTGACCGCGGTCGAGGCGACGGACGCGGCGCTCGGCGTCGTGATTGGTGCGCTCGAGAAGCGCGGCGGCGTCGCGCTCATCACAGCGGATCACGGCAACGCTGAATTCATGGCAGACCCGGCAACCGGGCAGGCGCATACGGCGCATACGACGAATCCGGTGCCGCTGATTTTGTACGATCCTAACTTCAAGGGACACTTGAAGAATGGCGGTACGCTCGCGGATGTCGCGCCGACGCTGCTCGGGATGCTTGAGGTAAAGGCGCCGGCCGAGATGACTGGGCGCGATTTGAGGATCGATACTGCGCGCTGAGTTGAGGTTAGGAATGAGTTACGGGCATCGAGGTGGCGAGCCGGCGACCTAACCCCTAACCCCTTCCCGAGTCGGAAGTGGGACAGAAAAGGGGACACTTCCAGTTGGAAGCGGGGACAAAAGTTGAGTTCGTCGCTCGATCGGATGGACTTACCAGCGGATTACTTGTTCGTAGATTTTTGGGAGCTGGCGCGGGAGGGACGCTATGTCCTCGATTACCAGGTAGCGCGAGGATTGGCACATCTGGCGCAGGTAGTCGTGGCCGGTTTTGTCGACCGTGATGCAGAATGGCAGGACGCCGGCCAGCTCGAGTTCCTTCAGCGCGACCATCGTGTCCTGGATGCCGTAGGCGTTCGAGCGGCGGTCGTGGCCGTAGTCGAAATCCTGCGGGAAGCCGTCGCTCAGCAGGATCATGTGCTTGGCGCGCGACGCGACGTCCTTGAATTTTTCGCGCACGTGACGAATCGCCGCGCCCATCCGGGTTGAGCGCTTCGGTTCGACGGCGCCGACGCGGGCCTTCACCTCGTCGCTCAGTTCCTGATCGAATTCCTTGATCACGTAGAACTCGACGTTGTCGCGGCCGTGGCCGGAGAAGCCCATGATCGCGTACGCGTCGCCGATTTCCTCGAGCGCCTGTGCCATGATGACGAGCGCTTCCTTGTTCACGTCGATGATGCGGCGAGGACGATTGGCGGTTTGCGGGCGGCGCTGCCATGCCTTCATCCAGTCATCGGTGTCGTCATCGTCGGTATGCTTGCGCGGCTCGCGATGGACCGGCTCGTCGGTCGAGGCCGACATGTCGAGCAGGAACAGCGTCGCGACGTCGCGCGCTTCTTTCTTGCGAGCCTTGTAGAAGCGGCCGTCGGGGGTCTCGCCCATCAGGCGTGCGACGCGCGCCTCGATGGTGCGGTCGATGTCGATTTCCTCGCCGTCTTCGAGTCCGCGAACCATCCGGTACGACGCCGGCCGGATGCGCTGAAAGTTGCGGCGGACGCCGGGCAGCATCTCGGCGTAGCGGACGAGCGTGTTCTCGAAAAAATCGCCCTCGTCGCCCGTCAGCGGAATTTCGCGCAGCCGGCACCAGTTGCGGCGGTAGTCGTTCAGCACATAATCCCATTCGTCGTAGGCGTAGTACGAATCCTGGCGCCCGCGGCCGATCATCAGGCGTCCCTGGCCGGTGACGGAGCCGACTTCGCCGAGCTGCTCGCGCATCTGCTCGAGCTCGCTGAGCTGCTTGCCGGTGAGTTGTGTCAGATACATGCCGTCGCCGTCGGCGCTGCCGTCGCCTTGCGAGGGTTTGATCTCGGCGCCCTGCTCGATGAGCTTGCGCAATTCTTCGGGTGAGAGCGCCCTGCCCTGCCCGCCCTTGGATTGCTTGCCCGAGACGTCCATCTGGACGTTCTGATCGGGCTCGCCGCCGCCTTCGCCCTGATCGCCGTCTTCACCTTCGCCGGCTGTCTGCGATTCCGAGCCCTTCATTCCTTTGATCAGGTCGTTGCGCATCCGCTCCGCTTCTTCTTCGGTGAGCGGATCGCCTTCGCCGCGCTCGCGCGCCTGCCGAATCAGCTCCTGGAGCCAATTGTAGAGTGCGCTGACCTGATGGACGCTGGTCATGACGTCGGCGCCACGCGCGCGAACGGGCGCGAAGTGATGCGACGCCATCCGCACCAGCGGGGATTCCAGCACTTCGCCGCTCGCATCGAGATCAAGCGCCGCACGCACCAGCATTGTGCTGAGCGACTCGGGATGAAGCCGATCGAGCAGAGAACGGTTGAGCGTCGCGATGCGCGGTGCGAGTCCGCGATAACGCCGCGCGAGCTCGGCGTCGATTCGCGCCGACTCTGCCAGCCGCATCAAAGCGCCAGCGAGGCCCGGGTCGTCGAACGACGCGACGAAGCTGTCGATCGCCTCGACGCCGGTCTCGCCGCGCTCTTCGAAGCCCGCGATATCCGCGAGTTTCAGCTTGAACGTACCGAAATCGTGACGCGCTGCGAGATGCGCGGTGGTGACGAAATAGTAGATGTACGCGTCACCGCGAGTGCCGAACGGCTCGAGCCGCTCGGGCAGGTAGATCATCTCGCCTGGCAGAAGCGGATAGTGGAACGGCAGCATCGGAGCGCTGTTAGCGATCGAGTCGATGCGGAATTCCAGCGGAAACAGCATCCGCATGAACTTCGTCAGCACACCCTTTATTTCAAAGAGGTTCTGAGCTTTCTCGGCAACTTCGGGCATTGGTGTAATTGATTCTGGCAAGAACGGGTGCTGCAATCAAATTTACTAACCCTTCAAAAAGGTGGCGGCGAGAGTAACGCGAGATGCACTTCGGACTTTTGTTGAAATGTGATCTTGCGTAGATTCTCAAACGACGAAGGAGTTCCACCATGGCAGAATCTGCCGCACCAGCAACCGTAGTTGCTCAAATCGTCGAGACCATGCGGGCGCTTGCCGGGCCGCATCCCGGGTTCCGTCCCGTGCATGCCAAGGGCATCGTCTGCTCGGGCACGTTTCGTGGTGCACCACAAGCGCGCGATGTGAGCCGGGCGGCGCACCTGCAAGGCCAACCTGTCCCGACAGTTATCCGGTTCGCCAATGCGAGCGGGAATCCGGAGGTTCATGATGGCCTCGCCAACGTGCGGTCGCTGGCGGTGAAATTTCAGTTGCCCGACGACAAGAACGCCGACATCCTGGCGAACTCGGTCGAAGGTTTTCCCGCACGCACGCCTGAGGAGTTTCTCGCGTTCCTCCGGGCGCAGCTCTCTGACCCGGTCAGCGGCCAGCCCACACCCGATGCGGTGCCGCGCTTTCTGGGGAATCATCCCGCTGCGCGCGCCTTCATTGAACGTCTGATGCAGAAACCGATACCTGCCAGCTATGGCCAGGCCAGCTACCATGCGGAGCACGCCTTTCGCTTCACTGCCGCGGACGGCACCAGCCGCTTCGGCCGCTATCACTGGGAGCCAGAGGCGGGAGAAGCGTATCTCTCTCCTAGCGACGGAAGTGCGCGCAACGCGAATTTCCTGCGCGAAGAGCTCGAGAGCCGTCTACGCACCGCTCCGGTCGTGTTCCGCCTCATGTTGCAATTGGCTGCGGAGGGCGATCCGACGGACGACGTCACCGCCTTGTGGCCGGCAGACCGGAAGATGGTCGAGCTGGGGCGGCTGGAAGTGACGGGCATTTCTCCTACGAGTGCTACCGACGAACGCCGCCTGGTGTTCGATCCCACCAATCTAACGGACGGCATTGATCTGTCGGCGGATCCGATTCCGCCGGCGCGGTCGTCCGCTTACTCCATCTCCTACGACCATCGCAGCAAGGGAACCTGAACGGCAGACCAGCGATGCAGTAGTCGGGCAGGCTACAGATAATTTCCGGGAGTTTTGGTCAGCGGCCTGAGTTGAGTCGGTTTCGCCAGGTGAGAAAGATCGCTTGACTCGAAAAATACGTACGTCCATATTTAGACGGTCAGCCTCGACCGACCATAAATTGCCTCGCAAGGAGTTCACCATGAATACCCCCGTTGTTTTGATTACTGGCGCCCTCACAGGAATCGGACGTGCCACCGCATTGGCCTTCGCGCGAGAAGGCGCGCGCATCGCCATCTCCGGCCGACGCGACGAAGTCGGCCAAAAATTGGTCGAGGAACTCCGCGAGATCGGCGCTGAGGCCGAATATTGGCGTAGCGACGTACGCCACGACCAGGATGTCCGCGACCTGGTCGATAAGACCGTCGCGCGCTTCGGTCGTCTCGATATCGCTGTAAACAACGCCGGGACTGAGGGTGCGGGCGGCCTCGTAACCGATCAGACAGCAGAGAGCTACGCGGCTACGTTCGACACCAATGTGCTCGGCGTGTTGTTGAGCATGAAGCACGAGCTGCGTGTGATGCTACCGCAGGGCAGCGGGAGCATCGTCAATGTTTCATCGGCCTATGGAAGCGTCGGCGCTGCGGGAGCATCTGTTTACGTGGCGAGCAAACATGCGGTGGAAGGGATGACCAAGTCCGCCGCACTGGAAGTCGCCGGTACCGGCGTTCGAGTAAACGTGGTGGCTCCGGGCACGACGGATACCGGGATGCTCACACGCTTCACCAATACGGATGAAAATAAGGCGGCACTCGTCTCGACCGTGCCAGTCAAACGTCTCGGAACACCGGACGAGATCGCTCATGTGATCGTTTTTGTAGCCTCCGCAAACGCATCGTACATGACCGGTGCATCCATCCCGGTGGATGGAGGAATGCTGGCTGACTAACCCCTACGAGGGCAAGAAGAGATAGGAGGCAAGGCGATGGCTCGCGGAAATATCAGTCATATTGCTCTGACGGTTAGCGACCTGGAACGCTCGGCGGCATTTTACGACAAAGTATTTGAGTTCATCGGCTTCAAACGCGTCGAAGTCCCGGAAGCAACCCAGCAGGCGATGAAGACCCGGCTTAAGGCGTGGGTCGGACCAGGTTACTCAATATCGATCCGTCCGTCGAAAGGAGAGTTTGCGCGCAGACTGCACGATCGAAACGCTCCTGGATTTAACCATATGGCCTTCAGTGCAGAAGACCGATCGGACGTTGAGAAATTGTACGAACTCCTGAAGCAAATAGGGGCGACAGTACTCGACGCGCCGGCGGAATATCCTTACGCGCCTGGATACTTCGCAGTATATTTCGCCGATCCTGACGGCCTGAAGTTTGAGTTCGCATATGCGCCCAAACGGTAGATCTCGGTCGTCATCAGGACGGCGTGACACCATGGCGGGCAGTGCGCATGCCTTGACGCCTTAAATACGAGCGTACATATTTCGATCAGTCGATCAGTGGCCAAACCGTCGCACCGCGAGAAAATTTTGACTGAAGGTCTTCGCGTTGTGCATGAGCGCGGGTTTGGGGGCGCGAGCGTTCGCGACATAGTCGAGGCTGCGGGAGTGCCGCAGGGGTCGTTCACCAATCACTTCGTTTCGAAAGAAGCCTTCTGTCTTGAGATACTCGATCTCTACTTCAAAGACGTCCGCGCGACGATCGAGAGGACTCTTCGCAATGACTCGCTTCCGCCGCTTAAACGCTTGCGCGCCTACGTCGACGCACAGATCAAGTATCTCAACCGGATCGGTTGGCGAAACGGATGTCTGGTCGGCAATTTCAGTGCAGAAGCGAGCGAGCATAGCGAAGTGATCAGGAAGCGGCTGGTTGAAATATACGAGGAGATGCGCCAGGCGGTCGCCTATTGCTTGAAAGCCGCGGTGAAGGCTGGCGAGGTGCCGCGGAAGACCGACTGCGATGAGCTGGCGGCCTTCCTGATCGCGTCATTGCAAGGCGCGATACTTCAATCCAAGACGGAGCGCAGCTCCGTTCCCACCGAGCGGTTTAAGCATTTGATCTTCTCGACGGTTCTGCGTTGAGCGGGTTCGTGCTGGATACCGGCAACCTAACCCCTAACCCCTTCCCATAGTGGGAAGGGGAACTGGATTTGAAGAACAGTGCGCAGGTAAGGGCGTGCATTACGCGCGATGCGAGCGCCCTCACCGGTCGTTCGCGGACTCACGCCGACCTCTCCCGGAGGGAGAGGTGAATCTAATTCCTTGACTCGGCGGCGACCGGCAGACTTAGATTGATCTATACCTATGCTCATCACGATCTTTGGCAATCATCGCCGTCTCCTCCTGACGGCGCTCGGTATCTTTATATGCATCGCCGCTTCGACTCCTGCGCGTGCGGGAATGTCGGACGCGGTCAAGGCCCAGACGCTGCCCAACGGGCTTCGCGTGCTGGTGCTGGAAAATCACAAGGCTCCGCTGGCGACGTTTAACGTCTTCTACCGCGTCGGCTCGCGCAACGAGCAATTCGGCAAGACCGGGCTGTCGCATCTGTGCGAGCACTTGATGTTCAAGGGCACCAAGAAGCTCGGGCCTGAAGAGTTTTCGCAAATCATCCAACAGAACGGCGGCGAGGATAACGCGTTCACCGAGTCGGACTTCACCGATTATTTCGAGACGATGAACAAGGACCATCTCGACGTGCCGATCACGCTCGAAGCCGATCGGATGGCCAACTTCGAGCCTAAGGAATTCGAAAAAGAGAAGCACGTCGTGCTCGAAGAGCGGCGCATGCGCACCGAAGACAATCCCGAGGATGCCCTCGACGAGATGGTCCGTGCGGCAGCATACGTCGCGCATCCGTACCACTGGCCTGTCATCGGATGGTTCCACGATGTTGACGGGCTGACGCTGGCGGATGCGTTGGCGTATCACAAAATTTATTACTCGCCGCAGAACGCGCTGATCGTGGCGGTCGGCGATTTCGATTCCGACCAGGTGCTGAAGCAGATCAGCGAGGCATTCTCGGGAATCAAGAACGGCCCCAAGCCGCCTCCATTGACGGATCTCGAACCGCCGCAAGCCGGGACCCGGCGCGTCGAACTGCAGCATGCGGCGAATCTTCCGGCGTTCGAACAGGCGTATCACGTGCCGAATATCTCAAGCCCGGACACTTACGCGCTCGAAATTGCATCAGAGATTTTGAGCGACGGTCAGAGCTCGCGGTTGTACAAAAAACTGGTCGTGGAAAAACAAATGGTCGTGGATATCGGCGCCGGCTACGACATGACGTCGTTCGATCCGGGATTGTTCGTCGTGTCGGCGCAGATGCGTCCCGGTATCAAGGCGGCGGAGACGCAGGTCGAAGTCGAAAAGGAACTCGCCGCGATGCGGGATACGCAGGTAGGCGCCGAGGAATTGCAGAAGGCCAAGAATCTCGAACAGGCGCAATTCGTCTACGGGCAGGACTCGGTAATGCGTGAGGCCGAGATGCTCGGTGTTTACGAAATGCTCGGCGACTACCACATGGTCGACAAGTACCTTGACGGAATCGACAAGGTGACCGCGGCTGACGTTCAGCGCGTGGCGAAGACGTACCTGGTCGCGTCCAACATGACCGAAGGCGTGCTGGTGCCGACGGGAGTCCTGCCGCATGGAGCCGGCGGACTGAGCGGCGGAGAATTGCGATGAGCGGCACGGCAGTTCGCATGAAAATGTTGGCGAGCGTCGCGGCGATCGCGATGTTGATGTTCGTGGCTACGCCGTCGCATGCGATCGACATCAAGAAGATGACGCTCAGCAACGGCGCGACCCTGCTCGTCTCGGAGCAGCATCAACTCCCGATGGCGACGATTATGATCGAGTTCGACGCGGGCACGCGTCGCGATCCGAAGGGCAAGGAAGGGCTGGCCGAGTTGACGGCGCGATGTATTTCGCAGGGCACCAAGGAACTCACCGCGCCGGAGTTCGATCAGAAAGTCGATTTCATGGGCAGCTCGGTTGGAGTGTCGGCCGGCCGCGACTATTCGACCGCCGGGATGACGTCGCTCAAGAAGTACCGGGGCGAGACGTTGCAGCTGTTGTCGGGAATTTTGACGGAGCCTGGACTTCGCGACGCCGATATCGAGCGCAAACGTGCCGAGCAAGTCGCGCAAATCAAGGCGGCGGAAGAACAGCCGGGCTATACCGCCGATGTAGAATTCACGAAAGATCTTTTCGGCGACAGACCGTACGGGCATCCGGGCGCGGGCTATGCTGACTCGGTCGCGAAACTTACCAATGACGACGTGCGCGGTTTCTACCACGATTATTACAAGCTCGGCAGCTCGATCATCGCGGTGGCTGGCGACGTGACCGCCGACGAAGTTAAAGCATCACTTGAGAAAGCGCTGGCCGGCCTTTCGGGCTCTGTCGCGCCGCAGCCTACGCCCCCGCCAATCACCGTTCCGTCGGGACTTCACGTGAAGCTGATCGATCGAAACGTCATGCAAGCCAACATCATCATGGGTTCGGAAGGCGTCGAGCGCTCGAATCCGGATTTCTACCGGCTCAAGGTGATGAACTACATCCTGGGCGGAGGGGGATTTTCCTCGCGCCTGGTGAAGGTCGTTCGCAGCGCGCACGGGCTCGCCTACTCGATCAACAGCGGTTTCGAGCCGGGCAAATTCCAGGGCGCGTTCACGGTAGGCCTGCAGACCAAGAACGAGAGCTCGAATGAGGCGATCGATCTGGTGCTGCAGCAGCTTCGCGAGATCCAGGAAAAACCGGTCAGCGACGCCGAGCTGGATGGCGCTAAAAAGTTTCTCATCGGCAGCTTCCCGCTGGGGCTCGAGCGGCAGAATGCGATCGCGTCCTTCATGATACAGGTGGAGTTCTACGGGCTGGGGCTCGACTATGCCGATCAATATCCGAAGCTGATCGGATCGGTCACCAAGGATGACGTGCTGGCAGTCGCGAAAAAATATCTGCATCCCGATTCGATGATCGTCGTCGCGGTCGCGAATCAGAGCGACGCGAAGATCAAAACCTCGCAACTGGAGAAAGCGGCCGACGCCCCCAGCGCACAATAGGGCCGCCAGCGATCAGGATCCGGCATCGCTGATTTTCACGATCGGACACTCCACGCATCCGATCGAGCGCTTTCTCGAATTGCTCGGTGAGCATCGCATCGCAATGGTCGCCGACGTGCGATCGTTCCCCAGCTCGAAGCGATGGCCGCAGTTCAACCAGGCGGAGCTGTCTGCGTCGCTCGAGCGTGCGAATATCGAGTATCGATGGATCAAGCGGCTCGGTGGCAGACGAAGTTCGAAGCGCGATGACTCACCGCATACGGCGTGGCAGCTTCCTGCATTCCGATCGTACGCAGACTACACGGAGAGTGCGGATTTTGAAGATGGCTTGCGCGAGCTAACGCAGGCCGCAGCGAGTGCGCGAACTGCGTACATGTGTTCGGAGGGATTGTGGTGGCGATGCCATCGGCGAATCATCTCGGACAATCTGGTGATTCGCGATTGGATGGTCGAACACATCATGCCGACCGGGAAATTGTCGCCACACGTCCTCGCGCCGTTCGCACGCGTCGTTGACGGACGAATTATCTACGACGTTACGGCCGCGACAGAATCAGACTAGGCGGCGGCGCGATGGTTGAGGGCTTCGCGTAAAAAGCCTGCCGTGTACGAGGCCTTCACGCCGGCAACTTCCTCGGGCGTGCCTTTCGCGACGACCTGGCCGCCGCGATCGCCGCCCTCAGGCCCGAGATCGATCAGGTAGTCTGCGGTCTTGATGACGTCGAGGTTGTGCTCGATCACGACGATGGTGTTGCCCGCGTCGGCGAGACGGCCGAGCACTCCCAGCAGCCGCTTGATGTCGTCGAAGTGCAGCCCGGTGGTAGGTTCGTCGAGGATATAAAACGTGCGGCCGGTCGCGCGCCGCGCGAGTTCCTTGGCGAGCTTGATTCGCTGTGCCTCGCCGCCGGACAACGTCGTCGCTGATTGGCCGAGATGAATGTAATCGAGGCCGACGTCGCGCAACGTTTCGAGCTTCTGGCGAATGGGCGGGACTGAGCCGAGAAATTCGACCGCGTCGAGCACGGTCATGTTGAGCACCTCGGCGATATTCTTGCCCTTGTACTGAATCTCGAGCGTGTCGCGATTGTAGCGCTTGCCGCCGCAGACCTCGCAGGTGACGTAAACGTCGGGCAGGAAGTGCATCTCGATGCGAATGATGCCGTCGCCCTCGCACGCCTCGCATCGCCCGCCCTTGACGTTGAACGAAAATCGTCCCGGCCCGTAACCGCGCATACGCGCCTCGGGCAACTGCGCAAACAGCTCGCGGATATGGGTGAACAGGCCGGTGTAGGTCGCGGGATTCGAGCGCGGCGTGCGCCCGATCGGGCTTTGATCGACGTGAATAACCTTGTCGAGATGCTCGACGCCCTCGAGCGTTTTGTATGCGCCCGCGCGTTCGCGGCTGTGATTCAGTTTCTGCGAGAGCGCGCGATACATCGTGTCGAGTACGAGCGTCGATTTGCCGGAGCCCGAAACGCCGGTGATGCAGGTGAAGACGCCGAGCGGAATCGCGACCGTGAGATCGCGCAGATTATTCTCGTGCGCGCCCTTGACCGTCAGCCATCGGCCCGAGAGCTGGCGACGGCGCGACGGCACGGGAATCTCGACCTGCCCCGAAAGATACTTACCGGTGAGCGAGTTCTCGTCGCGCATCACATCGTCGGGCGTGCCCTGTGAGACGATGTAGCCGCCGTGAATTCCAGCGCCCGGCCCCATGTCGATCAGATGATCGGCCTCGAGCATCGTCTCGCGATCGTGCTCGACCACCAGCACGGTGTTGCCGAGTTCCTTGAGGCGCTTGAGCGTCGCGAGCAGTCGCTGATTGTCGCGCTGATGAAGTCCGATCGACGGCTCGTCGAGGATGTAGAGCACGCCGACGAGGCTCGAGCCGATCTGAGTGGCGAGACGGATACGCTGGCCCTCGCCGCCGGAGAGACTGCCCGACGGACGGTCGAGCGTAAGGTACTCGAGACCGACGTCGGCGAGAAAATTCAGCCGCTCGCGAATTTCCTTCAGGATGAGTTTCGCGATTTCGGTTTCCTGCGCGCTCAGCTTGGGCGCGGCGAAGAATGCGAGCGCCTGCTTGATCGACATCGCAGTCACTTCGGAAATCGATTTGTTGTTGAAGCGGACGAACAGGCTTTCCTTCTTGAGCCGCGCGCCGTCGCAGGTCGGACACGGCCGCATGTTCATGTACGCCTCGAGGAACTCGCGCACGCCCTCGGACTCGGTCTCCTTGTAGCGTCGATCGAGCCACTGCAGCACGCCCTCGAAGGTCTTCGAGTACTCGGCGCGATGGTGCCCGCGCTGGTAGGCGAACTCGATCTCCTCGCTGCCCGAGCCGTACATAATCGCCTTGCGCACCTTGGCGGGAATTTCTTTCCACGGCTGATCGAGGCTGAACTTATAATGCCTGGCGAGTGCATCCAGCACCGGCTGCAGATAATTCATCGTGGCCCACGGCGCGATTGCGCCATCGGCAATGCTCAGGTCCTCGTTCTGCACGACCAACTCGGGATCGAAGTACATGATCGATCCGATCCCCGAGCATTCCACGCAGGCGCCGTGCGGGCTGTTGAACGAAAACATTCGCGGCTCGATCTCGGGATACGAAATTCCGCAATCGACGCACGCGAAGCGCTGGCTGAAATAAATTTCGCTCTCGTTCTTGGGCCCTTCCAGGCGCTCGACCTTGAGCAGGTCCTGCCCGTATTTGAACGCGACTTCGAGCGAGTCGGACAGGCGCTTCTCGATCCCTTTGCGAATCGCGAGCCGATCGACCATCACCTCGATGGTGTGGCGCTGATTCTTGTTCAGCACCGGCTCCTCGCCGAGTTCGTAGAGCTTGCCGTCGATCTTCACGCGCACGAAGCCCGCGCGCTTCATCTCGGACAGCTCCTTGCGATACTCGCCCTTGCGATCGCGGACGATCGGCGCGAGCACGTGAATCCTCGAGCCGTCGGGCCATCCCATGATCCGATCGACGATCTGCTGCACGCTCTGCTGCGTGATTTCCTTGCCGCAGTTGTAACAGAACGCGTGCCCGACCCGCGCGAAGAGCAGGCGCAGGTAGTCGTAGATTTCAGTGATGGTGCCGACGGTCGAGCGCGGGTTGCGCGAGGTAGTCTTCTGCTCGATCGAAATTGCGGGGGACAGCCCCTCGATCGAATCGACGTCCGGCTTTTCCATCTGCTCGAGGAACTGGCGCGCGTATGCCGACAACGATTCGACGTAGCGGCGCTGACCCTCGGCGTAAATCGTGTCGAACGCAAGCGACGACTTGCCAGAGCCGGAGAGCCCGGTGATTACGACCAGGCGGTCGCGCGGAATCTCGAGATCGATGTTCTTGAGATTGTGTTCGCGCGCGCCCTTGATGACGATTCGATCGGCCATGCTCCTACGCCGCCGCCCGCCGCGCAATCTTTTCGCGGCTCATCGCGGCGCGCCATGCATATTCAATCGCGGCAATCATGCTCGAAGGATTGGCAATCCCCTTCCCTGCAATATCGAACGCGGTGCCGTGATCGGGCGAAGTGCGGACGAACGGCAATCCGATCGTGATGTTCACTGCGCGATCGAATTCCAGCGTCTTGAGCGCAATCAAACCCTGATCGTGATACATCGCAACTGCCGCGTCGAAATTAAACCTGCCCGCCTTGCGGATGAACGCCGTGTCGGGTGCGAGCGGACCGTACGCATCGATGCCCTCGCGATTCGCACGCCGAATCGCCGGCGCGATAATGCGGATTTCCTCGTCACCGAACATCCCGCTTTCGCCCGCATGAGGATTCAAACCGAGCACCGCGATTCGCGGACGTGGTACGGCGAGTGCGCCGCGCAAATGCGTCGAGAGCAAACGAATCGTGTCGAACACGTTGCGCTGCGTCAGTGCAGTAGCCACTCTTGCAAATCCTATATGCGCAGTCACCAGCGCGACCGTCAGCTCGCCGCCCGCAAACATCATGCGCCACAGCCGCGTGCCCGACAGATGCGCCAGCAGTTCCGAGTGCCCGGGAAAATGATGCCCTGCGCGATTCATCCAGTCCTTGCTGATAGGCGCGGTCACGAGTGCGTCGACTTCGCCGCTCATCGCCATCCGCGCGCCAGTAACAATATAATCATAAGCTGCGCCGCCGCCTTCGACCGTGGGATGAGCCGGGCGAAGTGCGCGCGCCGATAAATTCGATATCGACAGCACGCCGAGGCCCTTGGTCAGGCGAATCGGCGGCTCACCGGAACGCCACTCGCGAGGAGCCGGCACATTGCGCACGCGGGCCGCTGCCGCTCGCATCGCGGACAAGTCGCCGACGACGACCATCGACGGTGCGCCGCGACGGCTCGCGAGAGTCGCCGCAGCCTTGAGGATCACCTCGGGCCCGACGCCCGCCGGATCGCCCATGCTGATCGCCAACAGCGGCGGCGTCTTTCGTCTCGCCGGCGTCCTCATCTAATACATGGTCTCGACGTAGTGCTGTTTCACAAGATCGGATTCGACCCACTTCTCGAGCTGCGCACTGGATTGCTGATCGACGAGTCCAGCGCGAATCTGGGCTTTGACCTCGCTGAGCGGCACGACGCCGGGCACTTCGTGCTCCTCGAGCTTGACGATATGAATGCCGTGGCTGGTGCGGACCGGCCCCGAAATCTCGCCGGGTTTGAGCGGCTTTACCGCGGCCAGGATCGAGTCATTGATGTCGGCGGGCGCGAACCATCCGAGTTCGCCGCCGTTGGACTTCGAGTCGTCGTCGGAGTACACGCGCGCGAGGTCGCCGAAGTCGGCGCCCTTGGCCGCGCGCGCGCGAATCATCTCGGCCTTCTTCTGCGCGGCGGACACTTGCTCGGGCGTCGGGTTTGGCGGCAGCGCGATCAGGACCTGCGAGAGCCTGAGGCGTTCCTTGGTGATCGTGAAGTCCTGCTGGTGGGCGTCATAGAAGGCTTTGACGTCGGAGTCGGGCACGTTGATCTTCGCGCGGACCTCCTGCTCGATCATCATCGCCTTTTCGAGATCCAGCCGCGCGCGCTTGCGCAGTTCATCGTAGCTCATTCCGCTCGCCTGCAATTGCGCGCGGAACTCTGCGTCGCTCATGTGCTTGTCCATCCGCAACTGCGTGATGTACTTGTCGACCTGCGCCTCGTCGACCTTGTCATCGTACTTTTTGACTTCCTGTTCGAGCAATTTCTCTCCGATCAAAGCCTTCACTGCGGTCTTGGCGGTGTCAGAAGAAGCGAAGTCGTTGGAGTCGACCGGCTGGCCATGCTGGGAGGCGAAATCCTGCACCTCACGCAAAGTGATGGGATCGCCGTCGACGCTCGCCACGACGCGGTCGACCGCCGGAGCGCTCGCTTCCTCCTCATCATCGGCGGATTCGGGTTCCGCTACAGGAGCAGGTGGCGGTGTTTGCTGCTCTTCCTTCTTCGATGTGAAGTCAGGGAGCGAGAAGCCGCCGGGCGCGTCTGACGCCGGCACCATCCGCGGCTCACGTGACGGGTTCACCGGGCCCGGAGGCGGGGGAGGCAGCGGTACAGGTTGCACCGGTGGCGACGGTTGCGCGGGCGCAGATGATGTAAGCAGTGTCTGCGGCGTCGGTCTGGACGAGGGCGTCCCTTCGGTCGAGGGCGATTCTGCCGACCCCGGCGGGACCGCCATCGCGTCCTTGATGAAGGCGTAGGACTCAGGTTTGAAAAAGTCTATCGCGCAGCCCGAGAACACACTCGCCAGCGCAATACCCATCGATACCGCCAAAGCTGCCATAACCACGCATCGCGCGGCGGCTCGCGGAAACGATTCCCTGTTTTGCATCAATCTAATTGACGGCCTGCCCAACCTTCGCGGCGGGCCAGTTTTCCAACTTTTCACAGCCCGCCAGAGCCTGCAAGATGCCGTCGAGTTGCGCGAACAATTGCTCGTAGTCTCCGGCCTCGATTCGCGCGATCACCTGGAACGATGGTGTCAGGCGCATTGTTCGCCGATTCTGATCCGCGAGCTTGGCCAGCAGCGTAGTATCCACCGGCGCGTCGGGGTGGAACCGGACCTCGAGCTGCGAGCCCTTGAGAATCGCGCTCAAGATCATCAACTGCTTCATCTGACGCCGAACGTTCATCGCCGCGATCAGGTTTTCGATCAGCGTCGGCACAGGGCCGAAACGATCACGCATCTCGTCGCGAATCTCGCCGAGGTCCTCCTCGCTCTGCGCGCGTGCAAGCCGCCGATACAGCACCAGCCGCTCGTTCTCGTCGGACACGTAAGCCTCGGGGATATACGCAGGCACCGCGATTCGCAGCTCGGGCTCGAAATCGGGCCGATTCGGCTGGCCGCGCAGCTCGGCAATCGCCTCTTCCATCATCTCGGTATAAAGCTCGAACCCGACCGCTGCGATCTCGCCGTGCTGCTCATGGCCCAGCAAGTTGCCGGCGCCGCGATGCTCGAGGTCAGCCATCGCCAGCTTGAAGCCGCCGCCGCTCTCCGACTCGACCAGCTCACGCAACGCATCGATTCGCCGCTTGGCATCGCGGGTGATGATGTGTTCGCCGGGAATCAGCAGATACGCGTAAGCCTTTTGACGCGAGCGGCCGACGCGGCCGCGCAACTGGTACAGCTGCGCGAGGCCAAAATGGTCGGCGCGATTGATGATCATCGTGTTGGCGTTGGGAATGTCGAGGCCCGATTCGATGATCGCGCTGCAGACCAGCACGTTGATCCGTTTCTCGATAAAATCGCGCATCACGTCCTCGAGCTGGCGCTCCTTCATCTGCCCGTGCGCGATTGCGATCTTCGCCTCGGGCACCAGCGAGCGCAGATGACTCGCCATGTAGTCGATATTCTCGACGCGGTTGTGCACGAAGAACACCTGGCCGCCGCGGTTCAGTTCGCGAAGGATCGAATCACGGATGGTGGCGTCGTCGAAATGTGCGACGAAGGTGCGAATCGCCTGGCGGTCCGGCGGCGGCGTCTGAATCACGGAGAGATCGCGGATGCCGAGCATCGCCATATGCAGCGTGCGCGGAATCGGTGTCGCGGTCATCGTCAATACCGGCACCAGCTTCTTGAGCTTCTTGATGCGCTCCTTGTCGACCACGCCGAAGCGATGCTCCTCGTCGATCACCAGCAAGCCCAGCCGTGGGAACTGCACGTCGCTCGACAGAAGCCTATGCGTCCCGATGATGACGTCGACTTTGCCCGCGGCGGCCTCCTCGATGACTGCTTTATTTTCCTTGTGGCTGCGAAATCGCGAGACCATCTCGACCCGCACGGGCAAATCCTTGAAACGCTCGCGAAAAGTATTCCAATGCTGCTCGGCGAGAATCGTCGTCGGCACCAGCACCGCGACCTGGCGGCCGTCCATCACCGCGATGAACGCCGCGCGCAGTGCGACTTCAGTCTTGCCGAAGCCGGCGTCACCGCAGATTAAGCGATCCATCGGCTTGACGCGCGTGAGATCGCGGATAACGTCGTCGATCGCCGCCTGCTGGTCGGGAGTCTCCTCGAACTCGAAGCGTGACGCGAAATCCTCGTAGTCGTTGCCGGGCGCCGGATACGCATGCCCTTCCATCACCTCGCGCGCCGCATAGATGTCGAGCAACTCGGCCGCCATCGCGAGCACCGCCTGCCGCGTGCGCCGCTTGACCTTCTCCCATGAGCCGCTGCCCAGCTTGTCGAGCTTAGGCTCGGCGTCGTCGCCGCCGATGTATCGTTGAACGAGATTTATCCGCTCGACCGGCACGTACATCGTGTCGTTGCCTGCGTATTCAAGGTTGAGAAAGTCGCCCTGGACGTCGGCGACCTTCATGTGCCGCAGGCCACGATACTTAGCGATGCCGTGATCGATATGCACGACGAAGTCGTCGGGCTTCAGCTCTTCCAAATTGAGCAGCGCGCCCTTGGCGGTCGGACGCCTGCGCCGGTGCGCGCGCGGTTCGCCGAAAATTTCCTCTTCGCTATAGATGTAGAGGCCGTCCTCTTGCAGCACGACCCCGGCCGAAATCTCGCCTTCCATGATTGCTGGCCGGAAGTCCGGCCATTCCATCAGCGCCGACAGACTTTTGCATTCGACGTTGACCTCGAGATCATACGCCTCCAGGTGACGGCGCAGCCGCGCGACCTGGTTTGGTCCCTCGACGATCATCAGCGACCGACCCTGTCCGCGCTGGACTTCGCGCAGTTCCGTCGCAAGCGGCTCGAAGCTAGGCGGCGTCCGCACGCCACTTAGTTGATTCGCGCCGAGCCGCAACGCGTTCTGCGATTTGACTTCGACCGGCACCGCCCATCCCTCGCGCGGCGCCGCCAACGTCACCAGCGAGCCGACCTCGACCGCAGTGAAATTTCCGAGCGCGCGTTCGAACGCCTCGGCCCCGAGAAACAGCGCATCCGGCGCAGGATGAAACGCGGGCTTGCGCGCGGCTACTTCCGTCTCGCTGGAAACCATGTCGGCGAAGCGATTGGCCTCGGCCAGTACGCGCCCCGAATCGACCAGCCACAGGAGAGCGTTGGGCGGCATGTAGTCGAAAACGCTGTCGAGCGCGCGCCCGTACGCATACGGCATCAGCAGTTCCGCGCCCGGAAACAACAGCCCGTTCTCGAGCGCCTCGGCCAGTTCCGCGGCTTCTTTGCGCACCATGCCGATTTCAGCAGCGCGCAGCACGACCCGCTCGCGCATCTTCGCATCTTTGAGTGCGGACGGCGGAACGTAGCGCGTCCGAATGATCGTCGCCTCGACCAGCTCTGCGCCAGAGCGCTGGGTGTCCGGGTCGAAATGGCGAATCGAAGTGATCACATCGTCTTCGAGCTCGATACGAATCGGTTCCCGATACAGCGGCGAGAATGCGTCGACGAGTCCGCCGCGGACACTGAAGTCGCCGGCCTCTTCTGTTTGCGGCACGCGCTGGTAGCCGCATGCCGAGAGCGCCTCGACCAACGCGTCGAGGTCAAGTCGATCACCGATCGCCACAGTGACAATCGATTCATTGAAGGACGCGCGCGGAATCGTGCGCGTCATCAACGCTTCGGCCGAGGTGACTATTAGCGGCGACTCATGCCGAAGCATCGCGAACAGCGCCGCCAACTGCGACGCCTGCGCGTCGGTGGGCGGCGACAATTGCGCCATCGGCTTCACCTCCCACGAGCGCAGCAGATGCACCCGGCGGGTGACGGCGTCAGCGTCGGCGGGCTCATCGAGGAAAAACGCGACCTCGCCGGCGAGCGCCTCGGCTTCAGAAGCCGTTGACGTGACAGCGACTATCGGACGCTTCAATCGCAGCGCCATCTCGCGGATCATCAGCGCGCCTGCCGCGCCGCGGAGTCCCATCACGGGGAATCGGCGCTCGGTATTGGCGGCGAGCCGCGCTTCTAGTTCGCCGGCAGCTTCTTTGAGGCTTCGTTGCAAAGTTTTTGCGATCTCAATACGCAAATTCGCCCTGCGGCGATGTGCGCAAGGAGCGCGCATGCCGCTGGCGTCAACAAAGATGATAGCAGAAAAGCGCGCGTGAACCGCGAACTCACGCGCGCTTTTTAAGCGGACTCGGACCTCCGTCCCGATAGCAGAACGAACTACTTAGAACGTTTCTTGCGCGCGGCTGATCCCTTCTTTCCCAATGCAGTTCGTACCCGCGATGGCAGATTCGCGATGGTCCTCTTTTTCTTGGCGGCCGCTGCAGCCTTTTTTATATTCTTGCGAGCCGCCGCGCGTTGTCTTTCAGTCGCCATTTTCAGTCATCCTTCGAGTACGTCTCTTCGTCCCGATCGTCGGCCTCGCTTTCGCTCATTTCGCCAGCCGGCGGATGCATCGCGGATTCCATCGCGAGCTTGCTTAAGGTTTTCTCGTGCCAGTCGACATGCATTTTTTCCTGACGCCGGACCTCGCTGATCGCCTTCATCGCCGCGCGCTTCAACTCGGGGTCTTCAATTTTCGGCGCAATCGACGCAAGCATCTCCCAGTTCCAATGATCCTTGGTCTCGGCCAGCACGAGGTTCTCGATGTTGTTCAGGTCCTGCATTTCCGGCGGCACTTCCGCGGTTATCAGACCGTTGGCCTTATGCTCCGCGGCTTGAGCACCTGGACTCTGAAAGTCGGGATCCGCACCGACTGCCTCGAGCATCGAGGTGCAAAGCTCGACGTGCCGATGGGTCTGGCGCAGAAACTCGGATAGTTTGTCTTCGAGTTCCGAATGCTCGAGATCGCTCAGCGCTCTCTCGTAGAGTTTCACGCCGCCCTTTTCCACCGCGAGCATCTCAGACAGAAAATTCCGGAGCCATTCGGTGCTGATCGCGGTACCTCGGCGCCCGCGAGTGCTGGTGTTCGACTTCGACATTCCATTGTCGCGGGACTTGTGACCGTTGTGTGATTTGTGGCTGCCGTTACCATGGGTTCTGCGTCCTGTGGCCATCTGGTTAGTCTCCATCCAAGCTCGATTGAGCCGGGTCGTATAAAGATGTTTGCAAGGATCAAAGCAACGGATGTGCCCATAAAATATAAACGCATGGACAACCTATCCGCGCGAGAAAGATAGGTATGCAGAAGTTTTTACCGCGCTAGAAATCCGCCGACGGAAAGATTGTTGTCGCGACTACTAGCGGCTGCTACCTAGCGCAACCAGAGCTTTCCCTGCCCTGCTGCGCGGTTCACGACCGGTCAATTGCAATTGTTGCAAAAGCTCCTGCGCATCGCGCGGAGCATGGCCCCCAGCGTCATTGTTGAAGTACGCGTACACGTCGCGCCGCCTTTCAAGGAACCCTTTCATCGTAACCGCCCAGTTCCGTAGCGCTGCCGCAGAGTATCCCGATGCGAACATTTCCTTCGGACCGTGAAATCGGAAATACATGAAGCCGGCGGTCGGACTTACGTCAGGTAGCGGGTACCGGCTCGAATGAGAGATCACGAGCGCGGCACGATGGCTTCGCAGAAGTCGTAGCATCGGAGAATCGAAGCAGGACCGATCCCGAAATTCCAGCGCAAGACGACGCGAGCCGCCACGGCTTGCGTATCCGAGGAATTCGTCGACACTCTCGAGATTCGCCTCGGTCGCGCGAAAGTTCGCGGGAAACTGCAACAGGATCGGTCCGAGTTTCTCTTTTAGAACGTCGACACGCTCGAGGAAGCCGTTCCATGGCTCATGGGCGTCGCGCAGCCGCTTGATGTGCGTGATGTAGCGAGACGCCTTTACAACGAATTGAAAGTCTTTGGGTGTCTGTTCGTACCACGCGGCGCACGTTTCTTTCGATGGGAGCCGATAGAACGTGTAATTAACTTCGACAGAATCAAAGCGGGTCGCGTAGAAGGAGAGCCACTGCCTCGATGGAAGCTCCTGTGGGAAGAAGCTGCCGCGCCACTCGCGGTAGTTCCATCCTGAGGTTCCAATGTAAGCGCGTGCCATCTGAACGTGGCTCTGTGAGCCTGTCCATAGCGGGACGCATACATCGTGCCGATGGCGAAGTTCAGTTCGCGGCGCTTTCTGTTGCCACCGAGGGCGCCGCACCCGGCGAGGTTCCCGGTAAGGGTAGGACGTTCCCGGCTGCGTCGGTTTCGTGATCGATGTGCAGCGCGATCCGCATGGTGCGATGGTAACCGCCGGCGAGCGGCCGAATCACTGTGATGTAAGCCGTATCGCCCGGCTTGAGATGGCTCAGCGCGTAACGGATCTCGTCCGGGGTGCGCACCCGCACGTCGTCGACCGCGATGATCAGGTCGCCGCCGGTTCCCAGCGCGCCCGACTTGCGCAGCAGAGGGAAAGTGATCGGCGCAATCGGGAGCAGCAGGACACTGCCGAGCGCACCCAGCTCGCCCTCAGCTGTGCTTCCCGTTCTCGCGACCATGCCAGCGCGCGCGGCAGGACTGTTGGGGTAGACGTTCACGACTTCGAAGCCATGCTCCTCCATGCCAAGGTAGCACTGGGTCGTGTACTCGAGGTCGATCCCGAGATACGGACGGTGGTGGTTCTCATCTGGATCGTGCGGATGGAAATTGCGATTGAGGCGTGCGATTTCGTCTTCGCGCGACTGTCGAAACGCACGCTGCTCGGCAGTCTCCTGCTTATCGGGCGCGGGAACCTTGGCCGACGGTTGTGGCGCGACCTCAAGCGTCGTGGATCCAGGCGGCTGCCGCCTGGGCTGTATAGCGGGTAGATGCAGATTCGCGACGTCGTTCGATTGCGCCGCTATCGACAGAGAGGCGTGGTCGTTGGAAGAGTCAGCCGCGACAGCGGCGCGGGGAAAAACAAGGACGACTAGCAGGGCCCAACCGATGAGGACGCTCGGACTTCGCATGACCGATCACCTCGAACAGATTTCGGCGCTCGGTGAGGATGTTAGGCCCGATTTCAGCGAGGCTCAAGGATGAAAATTACGCATCGAGCGCGACGCCGCGTCATCGGGGAACAATCGTGAAATGAAATCGGGATTAATGCGTGAAGCTGTCCGGCGGCGCCGCATTCGCGATCGGCTCGCCAACCGCACCGACTTTCACCGCGATCTGGATCGGAGGGGAGTGAGTGTGCTCGTCCGTGCCGTTTGGCCTGATCACCGTTAGGTACATCGTGTCGCCCGGCTTGAGCCGCGACATCGCACTTTCCAGATCGCTCTGATCGCGCACGCGGTTGCCGTCAACCGCGATAATCAGATCTCCGCCCTGTCCCATCGCTCCGGAAGTCGCCAGCGCCTTTGAAGACAGGATGGAGCCGCCGGGCAGTATCCCCGTCAGCGTCGAAACCGCAGCGCCAATCGCGGTCATCCCGGATCGCGCCTGCACGCCGGCCTTTGCGGCCGGACTGTTCGGATCGATAGTCAGCACCTCGAGCCCGTGCTCTTCGCCGCCGTTGTAGCATTTCGTCACGTACTGCACGGTGATGCCGAGGTAGGGCCGCGCATGCGGCTGGTTGTGATAGCCGTGGCCGTTGCCGTTACCGTCCTGGTTGCTGTCGAGATCGCCGGTGCCGTTCTCGGTGCCGGGACGAAAGTTGGGATCGATCGACGAAGTGTCCTCACCGGGATTGAACTCTCGATCGCTGGGAATTTCCTTGATAGCAGGCTTCGGCGCGGCCAGGCCGGGTTGCGGCGCTATCTCGAGGGTCGTGTCGTCGCTCCCGCCCTGCCCCGCAATTCCGTGCGGAGCAGAATCGCCCCCGCCTTGCGTGCCGCTTTGCGAGCCCTGGTTTTGCGCAATTGCGAACTGAGAGAGTGCGAACAGCGCAGTCGTCGCGACTCCCACGGTGAGTATCTTTTGCAGCTTCATTTTATTGCGCTCGGCAATCGACCCGACGAACAGGGAACTCTGCAAATATAGGCCCGCCGAGCGCTCTCCTCAAGCCGGACGATTTTTCCTTGAAGCAGGTGCGAACCCGTGCGAAAGTTTGATGCATCCATGAAAATCATATCAACAGTGGCGCTACAACCGGCGCATCGCACCGCAATCCTGAACGCAGTGCCGGGAGCAGACCTGGCCGATCGTCAATGCCGGACGGTCGAAGAAGTAGGCGAGCTCGTCAGTGGCGGATGCGACGTGATGCTCACATTTCGCGTCCCCAACGACATCGGGACTCGCGCGCCCGGCCTCAAATGGATTCAACTTCTCAGTGCCGGCGCCGACCACGTTTTAGAAGGCCCTCTCAAAGGCACCAGGATTCCTATCGCGACCGCCAGCGGAATTCATGCGACGCCGATCGCGGAGTACACGCTCGGATCGATGCTCGCGTACGCGCATCGGATTCATCTCGCGATTCGAGCGCAGGTGCGTCACGAGTGGATGCGATCGGGCGCTTTCATGTCGGGTGTCGACGATATCCGCGGGCAGACGCTTGGCATCATCGGCTACGGATCGATTGGCAGGGAAACGGCGCGTCTGGCGGCCGCGTTCGGAATGAAAGTGATCGCGCTCAAGCGCAACCCGTCGGAGACCGTCGATACCGGATGGTGCCCGGCGGGCCTTGGCGATCCCGAAGGCAAAATTCCGGCGCGCTACTTCGGTCCCGACGAGCGCGAAGCAATCCTTCGCGAATCGGATTACATTTCCGTCACCCTTCCGCTAACTGACCATACTCGCAAATTCATCGGCGAGCGGGAATTTGCTGCGATGAAGCCGGGCGCATACATCGTCAACATCGGGCGCGGCGCGGTGATCGACGAGCATGCGATGGCCACCGCGCTGAGCGCAGGAAAGATCGGTGGCGCAGGCCTCGACGTCTTCGAGCATGAACCGCTCGAAGCGAGCAGCCCGCTGTGGGATCTCGAAAATGTAATCCTGACGCCGCACATCTCGGGCGCCAATCGGAGTTATATGGACAAGGCTTGCGAGCTGTTCGCGGAGAATCTAAAAAGGTTCGCCGCAAAGCGTCCGCTGCTGAATTTGATAGATCCCCACCTTGGCTACTAGGGGAGCTGTCTGGCTTCCTCTCGTGTCATTCTGAGCGAAAGTTGGTCCGGCGTTGCAGGACGCGCTGACACGCGAGATCCTTCGCTTCGCTCAGGATGACCGGGAGGACGGATAGATTGTTACCCTACCGAGCTTTCAGCGCGGCGAGGAATCGTTCCTTCAATCCATCGAACGGGCCGTTCGACATGAAGAGCGCGATGTCGCCGGCGCGGGCGTCGGCGAGCATGCGTTCGAGGATTTCGTCGTTCGAGGCGCATGCGAACGCGTTGGGACCGCGCGCACTGATCGCACTCGCGAGCGCGGCGGTCTCCAGCCGCTCGCCAGGCGCGATCGGATCGTTTTCCTTGAAATAGACCGGGCCAAGGTAGACCCGTGACGCTTTGTCGAACGCGGCCGCGAACGCATCTTGAAAAACATTTCGCCGCGCCGTGTTTGAGCGCGGTTCGAATGCCGCGAGTATCCGCCGGCCGGCGAACCGTTCTGCAATCGCTTCGAGGGTCACGCCAATTGCGGTCGGATGATGCGCGAAGTCATCGACCACCGTCACTCCTGCGGCCTCTCCGACTACCTGCTGACGGCGCACGACGCCCTTGAAGGTGCGCAGTCCGGCGGCAATCTCGTCGCCGGACACTCCGAATGCGCTCAGCAGCACGTAAACGCCGAGCGCGTTGGCGACGTTCATTCGGCCGCCGATCGGAAGATGGATCGATTCATGGATTCGATCGCCGTCGCGCGTAACCGAAAATCGCGCGCCGTCGCCGCCCACCGTGATTTCGGTCGCGCGATATTCGCCTTCGCGCAACCCGTACGTGAGGCGCCGCGAGCGCGCCCCCGCGCTGACTTCGAGCGCGTGCGGAAAGTCCGCGCAGACCGCGAGCACTCGCGACGAGTCCATCTGCTCGACCAGCGCACGGAAGCTCGATTTCACGTGATCGAGATCGCGATAGATGTCCGCGTGATCGAATTCCACCGCGGTGATGATTGCGCCGCGAGCGCCGTAGTGCAGAAACTTCGGGCCTTTGTCGAAAAATGCGGTGTCGTACTCGTCGCCTTCGATTATAAAATCCTCGCCGCTACCGAGTCGGTAGTTCGATCCGAAATCGTTCGCGAGTCCACCTACCAGCATCGAGGGATCGCGCCCCGCCGCTTCGAGCACGTGCGCCATTATCGCAGTCGAGGTGGTCTTGCCATGCGTCCCGGCGACCATCAGCACGCGGCGGTCCTTCAGAAAAAAATGCCAGAGCGCCTCCGGCATCGAGAGATACGGAATCGGCGAAGCGAGCAGCGCCACTGCTTCGGGATTGGTCGGCACGATCACGTTGCCGATAACAGCCAGGTCGGGCGCGGGCGAAAGGTTCGCTGGCGAGAATCCCGTCATCAATCCAACCCGCGAATTTTTCAGCAGTGACAAGGTCGGTTCGTAGAGCTGATTGTCAGAGCCGGTGACCGAGAATCCTCGGTCGACCAGCATCCCGGCCAACGCGGCCATCGCGGTGCCGCCGACTCCTGTCAGGTGTACGCGGCTGACGGACGCTGGAATGCGCGCGAGGCGCGCTGCGCTTTGGGAATCAGCCACCGTTGAGTGCATCCATGATTAAGTCGTGAATCTTCGGGCGGAAGTCGCGAATCTTCTGATTGTCGCGCCGCGGATGAACCCGGTTGGTCAGCATCGAGATCGCGATTTCGCTCTCGGGCTCGATCCAGATCGATGTGCCGGTGAAGCCGAGATGCCCGACTGCCGCCGGCGAGAGCCGATGCCCCGAGCTGGAATGCTCCGGCGACGGCGTGTCCCATCCGAGCGCCCAGGTCGAGCCGGGCACGGTCGCGTCGCGCGTCCAGAACTCGCGGATTATTTTCTGCGGCACGAAATCCGAACGTCCTGCGTAACACGCGATCAGCTCGCTCGCGATTCGATCGACCTCGCGCACCGGCGCGAACAACCCTGCGTGACCGGCGACTCCGCCCATCGCGAACGCGTTCTCGTCGTCAACCTCGCCGACCAGCAGCCGCTTGCGCGAAGGACAGTTTTCGGTCGGCGCGAACATGTCGGGGACCGGCTCCAGCCGCCGCGAACGGACATGCGAAATGTCTATATAGTCGGTCGCGCGAAGTCCCAGCGGCCGGAAAATTTTATCGCGGCAGTATCGGTTGAGCGCCATGCTGGCGAATTTTTCGATCGTCTCGCCGAGCATGATGAATCCGAGATCCGAGTAGATGGTCTTCGTTGTCGGAGGGGCCTCGGGTTTCTCGCGATGGATCTCCTCGTAGGCGAACTCCTTGGCGCCGTAGCTCGCCATGAAGTTGACGCGACCGCCCTTTTCGACTTCCACGATTCGCTGATACAAGGGACGCCACGCCGCCAGGCCCGAGCAATGCGCCAGCAGATGCCGAAACGTGACGACGGTCTTGCCGTGCACGCCGAAGTTCGGAAAAAACCGCGTCACCCGATCGTCGAGACGAAACTTGCCGTCGCGCGCGAGGATCATCAGGGCGACCGTCGTCGCGACCGCCTTGGTGAGCGACGAAAGGTCGTAGACGGTGTCGATTTTGGCTGGCGATCGGCTCGGCTCTATCGACCTGAATCCGAATGCGCCTTCGAACGCGACATCCGTGCCGCGCCGCACGACCACCGTCGCGCCCGGGACAACACCCTGCTCGACCGCGTCGTTGAACGCCTGCTCGACCTCACTCCATCCCAACGCCCATCCTCCTGAAACCGCAGCTAACGCGTAACAGCCGGCTCGGTGAAAATAATCCGACGCGCGGCTGAATCGATTCGCGCAACCACGCCGAACGGAATCGTAAAATTCTCAGTGCCATGGCCAGCCTCGATGCCGTAGAGCACCGGACATCCGAGGCCCGCGGTCTGCTCGGCGGCGAAGCGCGCGATCAATTGCGTCTCCTGCTCGTTGCCGTCGATCGCGCGAATCGCGCCGAAAACAATTCCCGCCACTCGACCAAGCGCGCCCGATTGACGCAACTGTACGAGCATCCGGTCGATTCGATAAGCCTTCTCGCCGGTGTCTTCGAGAAACAGGATTCGTCCGTCGAAGCGCGGCTCGTACGGCGTGCCAATCATCGCGACAACCACCGACAGGCATCCGCCGATCACCTCACCCTGCGCACTACCAGGATGCAACGTCTCGCGCGCCTCGAGCTCGAAGCTGTCGATCTTGCCGTTAAGCAACCCTTGCAAATGTTCGAAGGAGCGCGGACTCAGGCCCTTGGCAAAATCCATCGCAACCATCGGGCCATGAAAGGACACCATCCCGGAAAAATCCACCAGCGCATTGAGCAGAAATGTTGCGTCAGAAAAGCCGACGAAGATTTTCGGCGTGGCGGCCATCGCCTTGAAGTCGAGAATCGGCAGCAGCCGCCCGCATCCGTAGCCGCCACGCGCGGAAAAAATCGCCTTGACCTCGGGGTCGGCGAAGTATCCCTGGAGCTCGCTCGCGCGATCGCGATCGTCGCCGGCCAGGATTCCCGCACGCGCCAGCACGCGCTCCGAGACCTTCACGCGGAAGCCCATCGAAGCAAGCACGTTGACGCCGCGCTCGAGATGCGCCCGTTCGATCGCCGCGGCTGACGCGACGACGGCAACTGTATCGCCCGATTTGAGCGCGTGGGGTTTGATTAGCTTGTGATTCACACTATTTCGCCCCGAATCCTACCAGATGGGACACGCCAATGCCCGTCAGGTGCGCGAATCGCGCCGCTTCGGATTTCGGATTCAGTCCGCGACTGCCGGCGCGGCATGCTCCTCCATCCCGGTCAGCGAGCCGACTTCGGAGAAGCCCAGCAGCGCGGCTGTGACCCACAGACCCGCCGCACCGATCGCAATCGTCGGACGCAAACCGATTGCGCCGCCCGCGAGTCCCGCGACGAGCTGTCCAGCAAGCGTGCTGGCGAGACGTCCGAAGCGGAGGCTCGCGTTGACGCGGCCGAGCATCGGCTTGGGCGTGATCGTTTGGATCAGGCTGACGGCGTTGATGAAATACACCGTCGCAGCGCTGTCGCCGACCAACTGCTGGGCGACCAGCAGCGCCACCGATACGCCGCCACTTCCCCGCGCGATCGGCAGCAGCATGTATGCGACGCCTTCGATCGCGAGCCCCGCAACCATCGCCCTTCCGGTGCCAAGCACGTCAGCAGTCCTGCGCGCGGCCAACGCACCGAATAGCGAGCTTGCGCCGCCAACGGCGAAGATCACGCCGAGCACGCCGGGTCGGAAGCCGAGCGCGTTGACGACGTACAGCATGTACAGCGTGCCGACCAGGCTGTTCGCGAAGCCGCCCACGATCACGTTGATTCCGAATGCGCGCAGACGGCGGTCGGTGAAGATCAGGCGCGCGCCGTCTGCGATGTCGCGGGCAACGGTCGCGTCGCGGGCGCGGGGCGCGGGTGCGGGCTCAGGCTTTCGTATCAGCGCGATCGCCAATGCTGATGCGAGGAACGAAATCGCGTCGATCAGGATCGCGAACGGCGCCGTCAGCCACTCCACCAGCCAGCCTGCGAGTGCGAAGCCACCGGCCTCGGCAACTCCGGCGCTGGCAGTGAGCTTGCTGTTCGCGTCGAGGAGATCTTCGCGCTCGACCAGCGACGGCAAATAGGATCGGTACGCGACGTCGAAGAATAAATCGAGCGCCGAGTACGCGAGCATCACGGCGCAGAGTTGCACCATCGTGAGCGCAGCGAACATCGCGGCGATCGGTATCGTGCCCAATACGATGAAGCGGCCGATGTCGGTGCCGATGAGAATCGGGCGGCGACGCATGCGATCGACGATCACGCCCGCAAACAGGCCGAGCACGAGGGTCGGTACGATTCCGGCGGCGGCGAGGATGCCCATTTGAAATGGTGTCGCCTTGAGCGCGATCACTGCGGCAAAGCTGATCGCGACGTCGCCCATCCGCGTGCCGAAGAGAGAGACGGTCTCTCCCGCCCACAGTTTCATGAAGTCGGCGTGTTGAAAGAGCGCGCTTCGCCTTCGCGCGCCCACGCCACTTGGTTCGTTATCCTTTACGTTCGGTTGCATTCGCAGCCTCACGTGCGGCGTATGACCGCACAGAAAAAGAAAAAGCCTCGGGCTTCGACGCCCGAGGCTCTTTCAAGCCAGCTTTCGAAGTATCCCTCACCCACCAGGTGGACGGTTGATATGGATGATGAGGGTGACTTTCACGGGATTCTCCGAGTTCTGACTGGCGGCGAGACTAGTCGCGGGGCGCGCGTGGGTCAAGAAAGCGATCAGTCGAACTTGAGGATGATTTTCCCGAAGTGCTCGCTCGATTGCATCATGCGATGTGCGATCGGTGCGTCCGCGGCCGGGATCACTTTGTAGATTGGCGGGCGCAATTTGCCAGCTTCGAGAGCAGCGCCGAATTGCTCGAGGAACGCCGCGACGATCTGCGCTTTTTCAGCAAAGGAGCGGTTGCGCAAAGTCGAGCCGAAGATTTTCAGATGACGCCGCAGGACTGCGGCCAGGTCGAGTTCGCCGCGCGTCCCTTGCATCAGGCCTATCAGCACCAGCCGTCCGCCCTGCGCGAGCGACTCGATATTTCCCGCGAGGTAGGCGCCGCCGATGCTGTCCAGAATCGCGTCGACGCCCCGCCCTTCGGTGGCAGTCTTCACCTCGGGCGCGAACGGTCCGCGCTTGTAGTTGATCGCGACATCGGCGCCGAGCTTCCGGCATTGATCGCATTTCTCATCCGAGCCCGCCGTCACGATAACGCGGACGCCCGCTTCTTTGAGCAGTAGAATCGACGCGGTGCCGATACCGCTGCCGCCGCCATGAATCAGTGCGGTCTCGCCGCGCTTGATTCCGGCGAGCATGAAAAAATTCAGGAACACGGTCAGAAAAACTTCGGGGATTCCCGCCGCCTCCTCGAAGCTCAGCGCCGCGGGAATCTTCATCGCTGAACCGTAATGCGCCACGGCCTTCTCGGCGTATCCGCCGCCGGGTATCAACGCCATCGCGCGATCGCCGATTTTCCACCCCTTGACCGAATCGCCGACTGCGACGACTTCGCCGGCGACCTCCATCCCTATGATTTCCGACGCGCCCGGCGGCGGAGGGTAGAATCCCTGACGCTGCAAAATGTCAGCGCGATTCACGCCGGCAGCGTGGACGCGAATCAGAATTTCCTCGGGCTTGATCGACGGTTCGGGAACTTCGCCGATCTTGAGCGCGGTTTCATCGCCCGGTTTTTCAACGACTACTGCTTTCATGAGTTCACCGCGATCTATCTATAGATCATTTTCACCGGTATCACCTTCCAACCGGTGCCGTCGTAGTGAAACTTGCACTGGTCGAACGTCGGCGCGCTGAACTGAGGCACGACGTTGTTTGAAAATCCGTAGCCCTCGAGCGGATAGCCGATCATATTCGATTTGAATTTGCCGCTGCTGTCCTCGTCGTGAAAAAGAGTGACAGCGTAATCGCCGGCCGGAAGAGGTCCGGCGAATACGCACTCGCCGCCGGCGTTCTTAATCGGCGCCGTGACGTGCTTCAGGATGTGAGAGTCGTCGCGCGGGAAGCCTTCGGGTCCATGCCACAATGAGCACACCAACTGCCCGTTATTGTTTCGAAGTCCCGTGATTTCAACCTTGATGCCGTTCGACGCATCTTGCGCTCGCGACGAGGCGGGCCACGCGGCCGCTACCAGCAACAGCGCGAATGCTATCAGCTGAATTCTCAATCTCATCAAATCGCCGCTCCATACACGAAGAGGGTCCACGAGGACCCTCTCACGTGTTTAACTCTCGCGAACGCCGCGTCTAGTTGTAGTTGTTGATCACCGTGACGCCGACGTTCTGGAACGTGTTCATCTCGTTGAAAATTTTGTTGATGCCGTCGAGCGCGCAGGTCCCTGTCACCATCGCCTTGGGCGTGACCTTCTTTGCCACGACCATCTGCAGCATCGACGGATAATGCGACGCCTGCATCCCGAGCGATCCGATCAACTGCAGTTCCATCGTGACGATCCGATCGATCGGCACCGGAATCTCGCCCTGCTCCGCCGCGGTGGTGAGCCCAATCTGCAGATGACGTCCCTGCTTGCGCAGACTCATGATCGAATTGCGGCACGTCGCCGAAACGCCGAGCGCGTCGACCGATACGTGCGCGCCGCCGCCGGTGAGATCGAAGATCGCCGAGATCGGATCAGCCTTCTTCGCGTTGATTACGTGCGACGCGCCCATGCCCTTGGCGAGTTCGAGCTTGGCCGAATCGAGATCGACGCCGATGACGTTGGCTCCCATGGCCGCCGCGATGTTGATCGCCGACAACCCGATCCCGCCGCATCCATGGACTACCACCCATTCACCCGGCTTCACTTGCGCGCGATCGACGACGCCATGAAACGACGTCATGAAGCGGCAGCCCATCGATGCCGCCTCGACGAAGTCGATGCTCGGGGGAAGTGTGACGAGGTTCATGTCCGCGAAAGGCACCGCGACCAGGTGGCCGAATCCGCCGTGATATGAAAAGCCCGGCAGCAGCGGTGTGAGGCAAACGTTGGATTGCCCGTTGCGGCAGTACTCGCAGGTGCCGTCGCCCTGGCTGAACGGCACCACGACGCGCGCGCCCTTCTTGAAGTTGCGCACGTCCTTGCCGACTTCCTCGACCACGCCGGTGAACTCATGCCCGAGGACCGCGCCGGGCTGCGCCGACAGGCCCATCCAGGTCCAGTCGCCCGACCACGCATGCCAGTCGGATCTACAAATGCCGTTGGCCTCGACCCGCACGATCGCACTGGTCGGTGCGCATTCGGGATCGGGAACTGTTTTGACGACGAGCGGCTTCTTGGTGGCCTCGAATACTGCTGCTTTCATTGCTGGCTTAATCCTCCTTCACGAGATCAATTTCGATATAGCGCCTTTGCGAGCGAATCGGCAAATTCTGTTTACGCGATCATCAGAGCAAGCGCGCGACGGTCTTTTCGAATTCGGCCGGCGTGCTCGCGTCGATATCTATCGGATGCAGATCGACGCCCGCTTCGTCCTGCGCCTTGAGGCGCTCGACCGCACCCTCTATACCGCCGATATAACCTAACTCCGCGAGCAGCTTGGGCGAGAGCGCCGCGGTCCCCGCCTTCGAGCCGCCTGCATCCCAAGCCTGCTTGACTTGTCGCACGTCGTCGCCGAAGCCGAAGCGCGTGAGCTGCTCGGAATAGAAAGTCCCCATGCGTGCGGCGTAGAACGCGACGTTGGCCGCGTGTCCCGCGACCGCGCGATCGACGTTGCTGGTAACAGTCACGTGTCCGGGAGCTTTTACGGCGACGTCGCGCGGATTGCGGCCGGCAGCGCTCGCGATCTCACGGAAATCCGCGATCGCTTTCTTGAGCGAGTTGATCGGGATCATCACCGGCAGCCATCCGTCGGTTTTCTTCGCGGTGAACTCGACGCTCTTCTTATTGAGCGACGCGATCCAAATAGGAATGTGCTTGCGAGGAGTCTCGAAGCGCATCGTGAAGCCGCGCTGCAGCTTGAACAGTTTGCCTTCGAAGTTCAGCGGCGTCTGCGCCATGATCATATTGATAATCTCGACGTACTCCTTCATCCGCGTCAGCGGCGGATTGAATGGGACGCCGTGAAAATGCTCGATCACCTGCGGCCCGCTGGTGCCGAGCCCGATGATCATGCGGCCGTTGCTCAGCTCGTCGAGCGTGCCGAAATGCTGCGCGAGCGCGGCTGGCGTGCGCGAGTAGATATTCACGATCGAGGTCGCGAGCTGGATCTTGCTGGTATGCTCGGCGAGCAGCGTCAGCAGCGTGAACGCGTCGCGGCCCCACGCCTCGGCCACCCAGATCGAATGGATACCGGCGGCGTCCGCGATTTTCGCCTTTTCGATCGTGCCCTTGAAATCGGGCTTACCCTGCCAATTCACTCCGACTGCCAATTTGCGCGCCATTGAAGTTCTCCTTCTTACCTACGCGATATCGCGAACTCGTTCGTGCCACCGACTGATGTTGTCGAAGTCTTTCACTATCGAAAAATTCGACGGATTGAGCCCGAGAAAAAACAGCGGATGGTAAAGCGACGCGTCCGCCATCGTGAAGTTCTTGCCCAGGAAAAAATCCTTGCCCGCGAGTTGATCGTCGATCATTCGCAGGTAGCCGGCGAGCTGCTCCTTCATCGGCGCGTGACGCTCACGCATCTGCGCGGTCGTCATTCCGATCAGCTTCTCGCGATTCGCCTTCAGCTTCGCGTCACCGGCGCCATCGAGCAGATCGGGAATCGTCAGAAACAAAATCGGGATGAAGAACGTGTTGTCGGCCCAATTGTCGACAAGCTCGACAAGCAAGCGAGAGTCGTCGGGTATCACGCGATTCGCCGGCACCTTGCGATCGATCCACTTGATAATGTCGGCGGAGTTGTAAACCACCTCGCCGTCCCATTCGAGCACCGGCACGCGCGTCCACGCGCCCTTGGTCACCGCGAGCAGGTTGGTCTTGTCCTCGTAATGGCAATCGATCGGATGCCACTTGAGATGCTTGTAGGTCAGCACGCGCCGCACCTTCTCGGTGAACGGCGAGATTGGATACTGGTAAAGATTTATTTCACCCATTCCTTTAGACCCTTCTGATCTCCAACGCGAACGTCACGTCGTCGCGGATCAAATTCCGAATGTGGCATCCGCGCTCGGCGACTTCGACCAGTCGATGAAGCTGCTCGTCGCTCGCGTTGGATTCAACTTGAAGTTCTACTTTAATTTCTTTCAGATGCCCTTTTTCGTTGGCCGATGCATGCACCGACGATCGTCCCAGCTCAACTTTGCGCACCCGCGCAGCCACTCGGAGCGACATCAGCAAACATCCGCCCAGCGCGCCAAGAAACGACGACACAGGATCCGGCGCGGTCGCATCCTCTCCCGACAGCCGCCATCGCAGCGCCCCATACTTCACTTCGGCGTTGAGCGAATCGCCCACCGCTTCGACCGTGACGTCGCGATGGTGCGTCTGCTCCTGCGGAGAATCCGTAGCCGGCACTTGAGTCTCGTCCTCCTCCAACGCCCAACCTAGCCGAGAGCGGGACTTTTCTACAAACCGTTCGTTTAGGGACTTATTTGGCTGCTCGATTTATCCGCGGCGAAGTATCATTCTACGGAACAGTCCGGGGGTAAGGTCATGAAGACACGATTCATATCTTTATTCGTCGCCATCACATTGGTCGCCGCGCTCTTCTCCTACGCCGTCGCGCACGACATGGACGATATGGACTCGGGAAGCGACAGCGGCGGTACCGGCGCGATGGGCCAGATGGGCGCGCACATGAAGATGAGCGATCACATGACGATGACCGAATCGCGGCCTGTCACGCCCGCGGATACGCAACGCGGCGAACAGATAGTCGCGACGATGCGCGCGAAGCTCACGAAGTACGAGGATTACAAGGCCGCGATCGCAGACGGCTACGTGCCCTACATGGAGTCGGTGCCGCAGGACGTCTACCACTTCGCGAATCGACAGGCGACGGCTGCTGAGTACCTGGGCGATTTTGATCTCGCGCGTCCCGGCTCGCTTCTCTACGAGAAAAAAACCTTCGGCGGATACAAGTTGGTCGGTGCGATGTACGATGCGCCCGCCGCTGACACTCCCGAGCAGCTCGACGCGCTTATCCCGCTGAGTCTTTCCCACTGGCATGCGCACACCAACATCTGCCTGCCCAAAGGCGTGACCGAAGAAGATGTGATGAACGGCAACGTCGCACCGAAGATGAGACCTGATATTTCGTCTGCCGCCCGCGCTCCAGCGGAGTTCGGTCGCAGCAGCGGAACCAGCAACTCGGTGCGGATGCGCGTCGGTTACCTGGCAGATCCGCGTTTTGGCTTCACCGGTACGATTTCAAATCAGGCTGACTGTGAGGCGGCGGACGGAAATTTTCACAAACAGATTTTCGGATGGATGATCCACGTCTACCCGTTCGCGAGCGAAGATCTGAAGGTTGCGTTCAGCCTCGAAGTGCCGTGACCGACGCTGACCGTTAGTCGGCCGCCGCGGTAATTCGGTAGGCGCAGCGGCGTGCGCCTGCGAGGATGTGATCGGTCCGCTCGACCTGTGCCTTGTCGCCGAGCACCGCGCGGAACAGCGACAACTCTTCGCGGCATAAGCCCTGACACGTCGATGCGGCCGCGCAGATCGGACAATGATTCTCCGCCAGGAGCATCGAGCCATCGGGCATCCGCGAGCATTCGGCCATGTATCCCTGCTCGCGGCGAATCTCGGCCAATGCCTGCGCGCGCTTTGCAAGCGATGTCCCAGCCGGGCGAAGCCGCGTGCGATATTCGTCGATCTGGCGACGAGTTCTCTCGCGCAACAGCTTGTCCATCCCCGCTTCGCCGAACGCGGCGCGCACCGCGGCGATGATCTCGACCGTCAGGTCGCCGTGCGTGTCGGGAAAACGCTCGGCGGCGGCACTCGTCAATCGCCACACACGCGCCGGCCGCCCCACTTTGCGCCGTTCATCGGTGAATTCGACGAGGCCTTCCAGCTTGAGGCGGTAGAGATGCTGACGCACCGCCATCGCAGTCACGCCAAGCCGGCGCGCGACGTGAGCCGCCGTTTGCGGCCCTCGAGTCTTGAGCTGGAACAGGACGCCTTCCTCGGCGCGCGCATCGTGCTGCATGACAATCAGATGGTACCGGCCGCGAATTATTAGTCAAGTTACAGCTTGACTTAGTTTGTAAAGCGAGTACTTTACCAATTAGTCGGGATACGAGGAGGACGCAGCGATGAACACGCAGTCAACCGAACCTGCCAGTCGCACTTTCGTTCGCGCCGCGTCGCTCGCCGCCCTGCCTGAAGGAGGCCGCATGACCGTCAACCTTGACGGTCACGTGATCGCGATTTTCCACACGCCCGAGGGAATCTTCGCCATCGACAATCGATGCCCTCACATGGGCTTTCCTCTCGATCGAGGCACCGTCAAAGACTGCATCCTCACTTGTCACTGGCATCACGCGCGCTTCGACCTGCATAGCGGCGGCGCGTTCGATCCGTGGGCGGACGACGTGCGCGCGTTCCCGGTCAAGGTCGAAGGCGGCGACATCTGGATCGACCTCGCTCCGCGCGGCGACTCGCACCGGCATCGCGTCGAGCGCCTGCATGATGGCATCGAGCGCAACTTGTCGCTGGTCATCGGCAAGTCGGTGATCGCGATGCTCGACGAGACCGGCGATGCGCGCGAGCCGTTTCGGATCGGACTCGAATTCGGAACGCACTATCGGCGCGACGGCTGGGGCGCCGGCCTGACGACTCTCACCTGCATGATGAACCTGCTGCCGCATATGCGCGCCGAGGATCGCCCGCGCGCGATGTTTCATGGGCTGTGCTCAGTTGCCAACGACTCGGACGGCCATCCGCCACGGTTCGAGATGCGCCCGTTGCCGGGCAGTGGCGCGAGTCTCGCGGAGATCAAGCGATGGTTCCGAAGATTCGTCGAAGTGCGCGACACCGAAGGCGCCGAACGATGCATCGTCTCAGCAGTGCGCACGGGAGCCTCGCCGCGCGAAGTCGCCGACATGATGTTCGCCGCAGGGACAGACCATCGCTATCTCGACGGCGGTCACACGCTCGATTTCACGAATAAGGCGTTCGAAGCGCTCGATCACGCTGGATGGGATCTCGCCGAGCCCGTGCTCGCAAGCCTCGCGCGCGGCTATGCGACCGGCGATCGAATGGAAGAATCCAACTCGTGGCGCAATCCAGTCGACCTGGTCGCGATTCTCGAAACCGCATTCGAGGCGATTCCTGAGGCGCTCGATCTCGCTCGGCGTTCGCGTCGTAGCTGGTCCGATCGCGACGCTCTCGTGCCGGTGATCCTGGGCGACGATCCTCAAGCTATCGTCGATGCGATGCTCGCGGCGTTACGTGAAGGATGCGCGCCCACGGATCTCGCCAGCGCCGTCGTGTATGCTGCGTCGCTTCGGATTGCGCGCTTCCCCACCAGCAACGAGTTTGGCGATTGGGATACCGCTCATCACAGCTTCACGTTTGCGAACGCGGTTCATCAATCGGTGCGGCGAGTCGGCTCGGCGGAGTTGGTGCGTGGAATCTTCGACGCTGCGATGACCGTCTATCTCGATCGATTTCTGAACGTGCCGGCCGCGAGGCTTCCCGAGCCGAACGGCAATGGAAGAAGCGCGGCGGATAGGCTCGTGGAGCTGCCCGCTCTCCTCGATCGGCAGCAACAAGTGAACCAGGCCGGCACGCTCGTCGCTGAATACCTGGCTGTTGGCGGAGAATCGGACGCGCTGCTCGCCACACTCGGTAACGCCTTGCTGCGCGAGGATCGCGACTTCCACACAATCCAGGATATGGAGGCCGCGTTGCGTCAGTACTCGATCCTGAAAGGAACTCCCGCGGCTGCGAACGTGCTGATCGCGACGACGCGCTACCTGGCGGCGCACGCTCCGACGGTTCGCGCACAGGCGCAGACCTATCAGATCGCACTAAGGTTGAATCGCGGCGAGCACGTCTTCGACGAAACTTAAAGGTCGACGAAAATGAACTCCACTGATTACTCCGCTCTCGATGAAACGCTTGAAGCCATGGCGCCGATCGGTCCCGATCTGAGCAACGGCTTTTCCAATCATGCGCCGATGGCAATCGAGGCGATGTGTGCAGTCGGACGCGGCGACGCCGTGATGCCGTGGTTCGAGCACTATCGACGCTCGCTCGCGCCGCGTCGTGCACGAGTCGCACGTCTCACCGACGAGAGTTGGCGCGTAGCGCTTGGCGACCAACGTCGCACCGAGGATTGGTTCGAGTTCTTTCGCAACGAGCTCGAAGAGCATGCGTGGCAGTCGGTGCTGGACACCTGGGCCGCGCGCCTCGCGCCGGGTCTGATGGCGGCCGCGACCCACGGCGTGATTCGCACAGGGCATGCGACTCGCGCGCTAGCTGTCGAGGAGACTCCCGCGCGCCGTCGCGAACTGGCCGACGGACTCGCATACTGGGCGGCCGAGTACATGCCGCTTCCCGCATCGCGTCATGTCGTCGCTCACGCGAAGCCGTCGCAGGCGATCGCTCGCGTGCAGATGATTCCGCTCGAGACTCCGCCGCGGCAATTCCGGTGCTTTCACTGACGCGCTCGCGCAACTCGATTCCTTCCCGCCGTTCAATGAAACGCTGGACGCAGTCGATTCGTCAGGCGATGCGGGCGCATTCCTTTCTGATCTGACTGCCACCTTTGCGCGCGTCTTTCTCGCCAACGCGCACGACGTCTACACGACCATCGCATTCGTTCACGCCGTCACCGGCCCGTCCGCTCTGCGCCCTTTGATTCCCTACCTGCGCGATAAGACTGTGCACGACGCACTCGCCTACGCCTGGCAAACCGCGGCCGCCATGTACGCAACATTCGGCACGCGCACAGACCTATCGCGCTTCGGTGAGACCAAGGTCGAGAGTAAGGATGAACTCATCGATCGTGCGATAGCATGCGGCGATGAGCACGCGATCAAATTCACCGAGGTTTGCTTGCGCGAGCATGCGCTCAAACCTGATCCTGCCTTTCTGGCGGCCGCCGCTCACGCGATTCAAATGCTGGGCGCTACTTGATGCCGCAGTAAACGGCGAAGATAAGGTTCTTGTACGCGCAATCGATGTCGCGGAAGCCCGCCGCTCGCATCCATTCGAGTTGATCTTCAAGCGTCGCGGCGCGATCGAACTTCATCCGCTCGAGCGCGGCTGTCAGATCGCGATCGTCAACACCCAACTCGCGTACTCGCGTGACCCATCGGTTGTGATGGAACTCGTGCCGCTCCGGAGTCGCGCATCGAAACTGCTCGGCGTTGACGAATACGCCGCCGTCGTTGAGCGCGCCGTAGATTCGATCGAACAGCGATCGCTTTTGCTCGTCGCTCAGGTGATGGATCGACAGCGCCGAAACCACCGCGTCATACTTTTCCTGGATCCGATCGACGCCGTAGTCCGAAACCTCGAAGCGGAAGCGCTCGCCCGCCAATTCAAAGCGCGCACGCGCCCGTTCGAGCATTTCGTTGGAGATGTCGACCATCGTGATTCGCGCATTCGGGAAACTGTACGCGATGAACGCAGCCATCAGGCCGGTGCCGGCGCCGAGGTCGAGAACCTTGAGCGTGCTTTCGCGCGGGAACCGGATTAGATCGATCGCGGCGCGGTAGAAGTCGTCAAATCCGGGCACCAGGCGGCGTCGCGTGCGGTCGTAGTCCTCCGCCGCAAGATCGAACGCATGCTGTACTGAATTCGCCATCTGAAGATTGTGCGGACGCGACGGTCGTGAATCAACCGCACACTTAAGACGCGTATCGATTCGGCCGTGATGCTATTTGCCGAGTTTCGTCATTCCTTTCTTTCTGCGGTCGGCCCATCGTTTCTTCATGAGCTCTGACAACCGTTTGCGACCTTCCTTGCTGATGCCGCCGCGCCGCCTACCCGTCGCCTTGCTCGCCTTAGGACCAGGTTTCCGACCCCGCCGCTTGCCGGTAGGTGCGGATCCTACGCCTACCAAGGCGGCGATCGCTTTGACAAGTCGGTCTCTTTCTTTCTTCAAGTCAGCAACAATCTTATCTATTTCCAATTGAATACTCCTTTAGGTTCCCGGCGCCGTAGTTGGAATAGTTACTCACCCATTAACTATAATTGCTGGAGTTACAAGGAATTGCAATTTGTATGAGCTAGGTTGTGCGATGCCTCGGATAGACCTCGAGCCTCTATGCAAGTGAACCTTGTTCCTAGGATCGTGCGCTATAAGCGGGCGCGGCCGTTGCCAAGTAGCTTGCCTGGCAATGAGGGGTCTACTGCCACTTGGTCCTTGTTCTCGCCCTTACGACTGTTCGACGATCATCGCATCAATTCCTTCCACGTCGGTCACAACCGCTCCGATTTGCGGAAGATCGTAAACGCGACGATCCGATCGCGACCCGCTTCTTTCAGGTTCCGCTCTTCGAGCGTCAGATCGGTTGGCCTTTTTTGTGCGTCGCGAGCTCGACACCGGAGATACAGACCGATCGGTATGTTGGCGCCGCATTGTAAATCCGACGATGCTCTAGTAATAGAAATCTCAGCAGTTATTTCACCGAAAAACCCGGTCAGGATTTCGCGCCGCAGCGAAGCCAATCGAGGGGCATACGATGCAAAAGCCAATCATCTCAGCCGATTCTCACATCACTGAGCCGCCCAACACTTACATCGATCGAATCGACCACAAGTATAAGGATACTGCTCCGCACATGGTTCACGACGAGAAGCTGGGCGATGTGTTCATCGTCAAGGACTTCCCGCGTCCGATCAACGTCGCGCTGGCGGCGGCCGCGGGCAAAGCCGCGAGTGAACTAAGAACGACAGGCGCAAAGTTCGAAGAGCTGCATAAGGGCGGATGGGATCCGAACGCGCGCATGGCCGACCAGGATCGCGATGGGGTCGCCGCCGAAGTGATCTATCCAACGGTCGGCATGGTGCTCTGCAACCATCGCGACTTCGACTACAAGAAGGCATGCTTCGACGCTTACAATTTGTGGATAGGCGAGTACTGCGCGGCGCATCCCGATCGTCTGATTGGGACCGGGCAGACTGCGATGCGATCGGTCGAGGAAGGCATCTCGGATCTGCGCAAGATGAAGGAGCTCGGGCTCAAGGGCGTCATGATGCCCGGTAACCCCGCGCTCGAGGACTACGACAGTCCTATCTATGCGCCTTTCTATGAAGCCGCGATCGATCTCGAAATGCCGCTGAGCTTTCACATCCTGACCAGCAGCAGCGACAACTTCCAGACGCGCGGGCCCAAGCTCAACAGCTTCCTGTCGATCATCCGCGGATGCCAGGACATCATCGGCACGTTCGTGCTCGGCGGAGTTTTCGAGCGCCATCCGAAGTTGAAAGTAGTTTGCGTCGAGGCCGACGCCGGATGGGTGCCGCACTATATGTACCGGATGGATCATGCATACGACCGGCATCGCTACTGGCTACCGGCCGGCACGCTTACGAAGATGCCGAGTGAGTATTTCCGCGAGAACGTGTACACGACATTCCAGGACGACTATGTAGCGTTCCAGGTGCGCGATCTGTGCAACATCAAGCGCCTGATGTGGGCGAGTGACTTTCCGCATAGCGACTCGACCTGGCCGTGGTCGCAGGACATCATAGCCAAGCACACGGTTGGGATGACTGCGGACGAGAAGAACCTGGTGCTGCACGACAACGTCGCGGAACTGTATCACCTGAGCATCTAGCGGATATTCGACGCCCGCGACGGATTTTACCTAGTCGAGGCGACTAACCGATGAGGTTAGCCTTCGAACGGGCAAGGGTCTGTCATCTGTGGGTGCGCAGCTATCGAGAGAAAAGGCGCCGAGTGCGGCCGGGCGGAGAAGTCCGCTCGTGAAGTCGCTCGATACGCCGCAAACTTCGGAAACCGATCTTGTCGCACGGCTCAAGGCTGGCGACGAGGATGCGGCGCACGAATTCTTCGATCGCTACGCCGCGCGCATCCGCCGCTTCATCGCGAATTCGCTCGGTGCCGCGGCCGACGAGGCCGACGACATCTTGCAGGAGACCTTCATCGCGCTCGCCGACGCGCTACCGTTCTTTCGCGGTGACAGCTCGCTGTTCACCTTTGCCTGCGCGATTGCGCATCGCAAGGTCCTCTCGCTCATCCGCACCAACGCGCGACGCGCGCGCCTCATGCGGGGGGCTTCAATAGCAGAACACGCGGGGCTGCGGGACACGGGTGCGAATCGGGAATTCAATCGCGCTCTTGCTGAGCTCCGGCCCGAGTATCGAGAAGTTTTGCTGCTCAAGTACGTCGAAGAGATCGGCGTCTCGGAAATCGCGCTGATATTGCGTATCAGCGAGCATGCGGTGGAATCGCGACTCGCCCGCGCACGAAAGGCGCTCCGCAAAGCCCTGAAGGAAGAGTAATGGATACTGAAAAAGATTTTGCGGCGAAAATTAAGTCCGCTATCGAACCCGCTCGCGGAGTTGACGATCGCGAGATCAGGAACTCATTCGCCGCACGCCTCAAGCAAGTGGCCGCGAGGCCCGACGTCGTGCCGATCGAGTTCAATGGCGAGCGTGTCGAGGTTCGCCGCGGCGGCACCCTGCTCGGCGCCGCGATCAAGAATGGCGTGCGCCTGATGCACGTATGCGGAGCGAGAACGTTGTGCGCGACCTGTCGCGTCGTGGTCGAATCGGGCGAGGACAATCTGACGCCGATGCGCGGTACTGAAAAATTTTCGCTGCGATGGCACCTATCGGTGAGTCCGCGGACACGGCTGGCGTGCCAGGCGCGCGTCAATGGGCCGGTCGAAGTTGAGTCGGTGTTTCCGTTGTGTGGAGAGTTGCCGAATGGGTGAGGTAAGCAGTGTGATTGACGCGAAAAACCTAACCCCTAACCCCTTCCCGAGCGGGAAGGGGAACCGGATTGTTTGGAGTAGATGAGATGTCGTGGCCTATCAAACTTCGCGCGCTCAGCTTTGCCGTTACGATGGGCGTGACTATTACGGAATCTGTGATGGGTTCGATACCGATTGCTTTCACTCTCTGGTACTTCGATATCGCAAGCGGAAGGACGATTCTGGAAGGCGTGGTCGTCGCCGTGGCCGTCATTTCGCTCTCGATTTCAATCTATTCACATGTGCGTCCGGCAGATTTTCCGCGCCGCGCGCCTGGGGAAGGCGTCCTGTGAAATCAAACACTCCTCGCTGGATTGTTCCTGTTCTCTGGATTCTGGCTGTGCTCGACATCGTAAACGGCATCGAGATGTTCTTCTTCCCTTCAGCCTGGTTCTTCAAACTGGTGCCGGGCGTGCCTGAGACGGGGCCGTTCAATATGCACCTGGTGATGGATGGCGGGACGTTCTTTCTCGCGGTCGGTGTGGGACTGGTAGCAGCCGCGCTAAATCCACGCCGCAATGCGATCGCTGTGGTAGTTGCGGCGGTTGCCGGCGTGATGCATTCCGCCTTGCACCTATACTCACATGCCGCGGGATTGCTCTCGACTGAGCATCTGGTGACCGAGGTACTGGGTATCTACATTCCGGCGATCTTACTAATCGCGATCAGCGCTATCCTCTATAGTCAGTCGGATGAAATTCGCGATGCTCGGGCGCGGGCCGCGTAGCTGGAGTCTATTTCAATGCGTATTGAACCGCTCGAAGAAAGTCAGATGAGCTGGCTCTTGAAGCCGTTTACCTGGATGATGAAGCGGCAAGTCGGCAAGGTTCTCAATCCATATAAGGCGTGGGCATATCGGCCCGGCATCACGTTCACGATGTCGGTGTTCCAACAATCGATTGAGAGCTCGAAGGTCACCCCGCAAGCCCTCAAGCGGATGGTTTGCCTGCGCGCGGCGCAGATGATCGGCTGCGTCTTTTGAATAGACATCAACGCTGCCGGTGGCAGCCGCGTCGGACTTAGCGAAGAGAAGCTCGCCGCGCTGGCGGACTACGCCGAGAATCCGCTGTTCACGCCGGCTGAGCGCGCCGCGCTCCGCTATACAGAAGAGATGACGCTGGCCTCGGTCGACGTTCCCGACGAGGTCTTCGAGGAACTCAAGCGCCATTTCAATACAGAGCAAATCGTCGACCTGACCGCGACTATCGCGCTCGAGAATATGCGCGCGCGATTCAATCGTGCGCTTCAAATCGAGAGCGATGGTTTCTGCCGATTGCCCGAACATCACCCCGCCCTGGCATCGAAAGGGTAAAGTAGACTTAACGCAACACTTTCCTGAAAAAGAAAAAACTGACCGAGAAAGCGGTTTCGGTCGAAATTCAGATTTTCCTCGACTCGCGCGAGCCTGATAGTATCCGCCACATTACTATGCTGCGGCCGTAACTCTGCCACGGCGGCTGGGTTATTCTGTTAGAGAGTTGAAAGGCAATCTCACGTTGAAGCAGTGGCGCGCGACCCCTCTCGTTCTGACGCTCGCACTGATTGCGATCGCCGGATGCTCGCACGGTCCGGTGGATACGTTCGGCGAGCGCGAGGCCGTGCCGATTCTCGCGGCCAAGGTCGTGCAGAAGACGGTATCCGATTCGATCCGCGCCATCGGCCGCGTCGAGGCTTTCTCGACCGTGGACGTGAAGGCGCAAATCAACGGCCAGGTCATGCAGGTGCATTTCCGCCAGGGGCAGGACGTCAAGCAGGGCGACCCGCTGTTCACGATCGATCCGCGTCCGTTCCAGGCCGCGCTCGAGCAGGCGCAGGCGAATCTCGCCAAGGATCGCGCGCAATACCGTCAGGCCGCGGCCGACGAGCGTCGTTACGCGACCCTGCTCAAGCAGAACGTCAGCTCGCGCCAGCAATACGATCAGGTCGAGGCTACTGCCGCCGCGCTCTCGGCCTCGATCCAGGCTGACGAAGCCGCGGTGCAAACCGCGAGATTGAATCTCGAGTACACCGAGATTCGCGCGCCGATCGACGGCCGCACGGGCGACCTGCTGGTGCATGCCGGCAACCTCGTAAAACCCGATGCCGACACCGCAATGGTCGTCATCAACCAGGTGCATCCGGTGTACGTCGCCTTCGCGATTCCCGAGCAGAAGTTGCCGGACGTGCGCGAGTTCATGGCGGAGCACAAGCTCGCGGTCCAGGTCTCTTTGCCCGGGCAGCAAGGGCCGGTCGAGTCGGGAGAACTCAGCTTCATCGATAACAGCGTCGACGCAAAGACCGGCACGATAAATCTCAAGGGAGAGTTCGCCAACACTGACGCCCGTCTGTGGCCGGGCGAGTTCGTCAATACTACACTCGTACTGCGCGACCATCCCGGAGCGATCCTGGTGCCGTCGCAGGCGGTCCAGACCGGGCAGCAGGGTTCGTTCGTTTTCGTCGTGCAGCCCGATATGAAGGCCGCGATCAGACCGGTCGTTATCGGAGAGTCGATCGACAATCAAACCGTCGTAACCAGCGGGCTCAAGCCGGGCGAAACGGTCGTGACCGACGGACAGCTCAGGCTGATTCCCGGCGCGACAGTTACGATCAAGAGCGGCTTGGTCGAGAACGGCGCCGCGTCATGAATATCGCCGAAACATTTATTCGCCGCCCTGTAATGACGACGCTGTGTTCGCTCGCGATCGTGCTCTTCGGCCTGATGGCCTATCGATATCTGCCGGTGAACGATCTGCCCAACGTCGATTTTCCGACGATCGACGTCAGCGCAGGCCTGCCGGGCGCCAGTCCCGAGACGATGGCGTCGTCAGTCGCGACGCCGCTCGAAAAGCAGTTCTCGACGATTGCCGGCCTGGACTCGATGACCTCGACGAACATCCAGGGCGGGACCGACATCACGCTGCAATTCAATCTCACGCGCAATATCGACGCCGCTGCGCAGGACGTGCAGGCGGCGATCGCAGAGACGCAATCGGAACTGCCGCAAGGGATGCCGAGCCCGCCGTCATATCGCAAAGTTAATCCTGCGGATCAGCCGATTCTCTATTTGGGCCTCAGTTCGAGCACGATGCCGATTTCCCAGGTCGACCAGTATGCGGAGACCTACCTCGCCGAGCGCATCTCGATGGTCTCCGGCGTCGCGCAAGTGCAGGTCTACGGATCGCAAAAGTACGCCGTGAGGATCCAGCTTGATCCCAAGGCGCTGGCCACGCGCGGCATCGGCATCGACGAAGTCTCGACTGCAATCCAGAACGCCAACGTCGACATGCCGACCGGCACGCTCTACGGCAAGCATCAGGCGTTCACCGTCGACACCAAGGGTCAGCTGACCAACGCCGCCGCGTACCGATCGCTGATTGTCGCGTATCAAAACGGTTCGCCCGTGCGGCTCGAGGACGTCGGCCGCGTGCTCGACAGCGTGCAGAACGACAAGACCGCGGGATGGTCCAACGGCGAGCGCTCGGTAGTGCTGGCGGTTCAACGTCAGCCCGGCACCAACACCGTCGAAGTCGTCGACAATGTGATGCGCCTGATTCCGGCCTTCCGCGCCGAGGTGCCTGCCTCGCTGCATATCAACACGCTCGGCGACCATGCCGAGACGATTCGCGCCTCGGTCAACGACGTGCAGTACACGCTGCTGCTCACCATCTTTTTGGTCGTGATGGTGATCTTCCTGTTCCTGCGCAACCTGTCCGCGACGATCATCCCGAGCCTGGCGCTGCCGATGTCGATCGTCGGCACGTTCGCCGTCATGTGGGCGCTCGACTACTCGCTCGACAATCTCTCGCTGATGGCAATCACGCTCGCGGTCGGTTTCGTGGTCGACGACGCGATCGTCATGCTCGAGAACATCGTGCGCCACATGGAGATGGGCAAGGACGTGATGACCGCGTCGCTCGACGGCGCCAGCGAGATCAGTTTCACAATTCTCTCGATGACCTGTTCGCTCGCGGCTGTGTTTATCCCGGTGCTGTTCATGGGTGGGATCCTGGGGCGCCTGCTGCACGAGTTCGCAGTCACTATCGGTGCCGCTATCCTGGTGTCGGGCTTCGTATCACTGACGCTGACCCCGATGCTGTGCTCGCGCTTCCTGCGCCCGCCCGGCAGCGAGCGCCACGGCAAACTGTACGCAGTCACGGAACGATTGTTCGATCGAATGCTCGACGGCTATCAGCGCAGCCTGTCGTGGGTGATGCGTCATCGGCGCGCGACCATGTATTTTTCCGGCGCGCTGCTACTCGCGACGATCTACATGTTCTACGCGATTCCCAAGGGTTTCCTGCCCTCGGAAGACGCCGACCAGCTGATCATTTTCACGCTCGCGGCGCAGGGAATCTCTTACGACTCGATGGTCGAGCATCAACTCGCAGCCGCCAGCCTCATCAAGGACGACCCGAGCATCCGCAGCTACTTCGTCAGTGTCGGATCGGGCGGCCCGGGCGGCGCCACCAATTCGGGAATTATATTTCTGCATCTGAAGCCGGCTTCGGAGCGTAAGCTCAGCGCCGATCAGTTGATTACGAAGTGGCGGCCGGTATTGAACAGTGTGCCTGGGCTGCGCGTGTTCCTGCAGAATCCGCCACCAATCTCAATCGGCGCGCGATTTACGCGCAGCATGTATCAGATGACCTTGCAGAGCCAGAATACCGCGGCGCTGTACAAATACGCGCCAATGCTCCAGTCGAAACTTCAACAACTTCCCGATCTGCGCGGTGTCAACACCGACCTGCAAGTCGAGAATCCGCAAGTGAGCATCGATATCGATCGCGACAAGGCGCACTCGCTCGGCGTTTCCGCCGGCGCGATCGAGGACGCGCTCTACAACGCCTACGGCTCGCGCCAGATCTCGACCATCTACGCGCCCAATGACGAGTACCGGGTAATCATGGAGGTCGAGCCGGAGTTCCAGGGCGACCCGGGCACTTTGTCGCTGCTATATGTGCGATCGTCCAGCGGCGCACTCGTGCCGCTCGACACGCTGGTGAAGTTCACGCGATCGCTCGGTCCGTTGCAGGTTAATCATTCGGGACAACTGCCGTCGGCGACGATCTCGTTCGATGTCGCGCCCGGCGTTTCACTCGGCAAGGCCCTCGCCGAGGTCCACAAGCTTGCGGCCGCGACTCTTCCCGACAGCATCACAACGGACTTTCAGGGAACGGCGCAAGCCTTCGAGTCGAGTCTCAGCGGACTTGGCGTGCTGCTGATCATGACGATCCTCGTCATCTACCTGGTGCTCGGCGTGCTCTACGAAAGTTTCATCCATCCGATCACGATTCTTTCCGGTCTGCCCTCTGCCGGCTTCGGCGCGCTGATGACGCTGTGGCTGTTCGGGATGGAGCTCGACCTGTTCGCGTTCGTCGGCGTGATCATGCTGGTGGGACTCGTCAAGAAAAACGCCATCATGATGATCGACTTCGCGCTCGACGCTCAGCGCACCGAAGGCAAGTCGCCCGCGGACGCAATCTTCGAGGGCTGCATCATCCGCTTCCGTCCGATCATGATGACCACGATGGCAGCCCTGATGGGAACTTTGCCGATCGCGATAGGACTGGGTGCCGGCGGCTCATCGCGACGACCGCTAGGTGTCGCGGTCGTAGGAGGACTGTTCTTCTCGCAGTTCCTGACTCTCTACATAACACCGGTGTTCTACACCTACATGGAAGCATTCCTCGAGCGTTACAACGCCTGGCGTGAAGGCCGCCCGACCGCGCCCGCGTTCAAACCGGCGACCGAACGGATCGCGAGCGCTCAGACCTCCGAACCAGCAGACGGCCGCCTCGCCTCGTAGGGTCATAGCTCCCGGCCGCCGCGCGACCGGCGGCACTCACTGCGTGCTGAAGATCAGAAAGCGGCTGTTGCCTTGTCGTCGACGATCAATTGCTTCCCGACGATAGACATTCCGAACGGAAAGCTGAGCGTTTGCGCATTCGGCGAAGCGTTGCCTGCGTTGTTGTCGCTATGCGTGAAATCGGCTTGACCCAGCACGATGCTCGCCGTCGGATTGTTTGAGGTCGGGAACGGGCTGAATACGAGGATGCGGTTGTTTCGGGAATCTGCAACATACAAACGCGTGCCGTCCGAAGCGACTGCACCCGGTTGGTTAAGACTCTGGGCGGTTGGCGGTTCCGGGCTGTCGAACGAGTTGAAATCCGGCTGTCCTACGACCACATCCGCGGGCGCGCCATTGGTGGTCGGAATAGTGTTCCAAATCAGGACGCGGTTGTTGTCGAAGTCGGCGACCACCAGCCTCGTGCCGTCGCTCCAAAGCCCTTCCGGTTCGCCCATCGCGGTCTGAGACGTCGCGGAGCCGTTACTGGTAAAATCGGGCTGGCCAACGACAACATCCGCATTCGCGCCGTTTGTCTTGGGAATCTTGTTCCAAATCATGATTCGGTTGTTGTTACGGTCCGAAACGAAGAGCTTCCCACCTGCCACAAACAAACCAGTCTCGGGAAGACTCAGACCCGACTGGCTGGTCGTTTGGATCTTTGTGTTGAAGTTTGCCTGGCCGACCACCACGTTGGCCGGGGTGTTGGTCTGGGTCGGCAGCTTATTCCAGATGAGCACCCGGCTATTGTCGAACTCCATTGCGAACAGCTGATTGCCTGCGGTCGTGACGGCGGTCGGAAACTCAAACGACGTGCTGCTGGTCCCACTTCCCGAACTCGTGAAATTAGGCTGGCCGAGCACTAACTTCGCACTTGCGTCATTCTTCTTCGGAACCTTTTTGAATCCCAGCACGCGATTGTTGTCGGCATCTGAAAGATAGAGAATTTTTTTGCCGAGCGCAGCAGGACCCTCCGGGCCACAGAGATCCTTGGCGGACGTTGTGCCGCCCTGATCGCAATCGCCACTGGTAAAATCCTTTTGGCCGATCACGACCTTGGCAGCCGCGAAATTCGTCAGCGCTTCTGGCACGTCGCCCGAACGAGCCGGATCCCCTGCCAAAACCAAACATAGACACACAGCTATCCAGAGCCCGATCCGCCTCATTGTGTGACCTCCCTGCGTTCGTTCCGCGATTCAGAATGCGCCGAATTATGCATTTATGCCGTGCCATAGCGCAAGTAAGCAGGCCACAAGATTAAATGATGTGGGTAAAGCTTACGGCGACTCGAAGGCACCGATGTCGCAACGGCTCTTCGGACGCGTGTGGCGGACCTCGTCGATTTTTGGACAACTGCCGCCCGCGCCTAGCACCGGGCTGCCCTGATTCGGTTCCTGCACGACCAGCACATCGAAGTGTTCTGGCGCGCCGAGATTCGGGTCCTGGCCGATGATATTGGAGTCGGTCTTCCCGGACACGGTGCATCCTGTCGTATCAAAGATCAGGTTGAAGCCCTGCGACGCGAAGCTGCCACCGCAGTCCTGGGCGAATTCCATCGGCGCCGAATTCAGCGCCATGATCGTATTCGTGATTTTCACAGAGCCGCTGGCGATGTCGATCCCGCCGCCATTACTGTGGACTGAGAGGTTGCCGTCGATTGTCAGCGAGCTGATATTGCCGTTCGCTTGCGCGAGAATCCCGCCGCCATTTTGACTGCTGCGATTGCCGAACAGCGTATCGTTGACCAGGTTGAACGTCGTCTCCGCCGCAATTCCGCCGCCGTCCCCCTCGTCAGAGTTGTTGCCGATGATCGAGCTGTTGATCACGCTCAGTTTCCCCGGCGCCTGAGCCAGGATTCCGCCGCCGTCGCCCAGCGAGGTGTTGTTTTCGATGAGACTGTCGGTGATCGTGAAGGGCGACGCCGACTCGATTCCACCACCTTTTCCCGTTGAGGCAACGTTGTCCGACAGGATTACTGCGTTGATGGCCACCTTCCCGCCGCTGGTAAAAATCGCGCCGCCGGAACCGAACGCCTGGTTGCTTTGAATTTGCACCGACGGATCGGTGTCATGGTTGTCACGCGTGATATTAGCCTTCGCGTTTGACAACCAGATTGCGCCGCCGTCGCCGCCCGCAATGCAGCTGGTAAAATCGACATCCTGAAGGCTCAGCTTGCCGCCTTCCATCGCGAGACATCCACCGTTTTCCGATGCCTGGTTACCGTTGATCGTGCTGTTAGTGATCGTAAGCTTTCCACCAATCTGGTGAATCGCCGCTCCCCTCTTGCCGGAGCAAAGAAAGACCGCGATGTTTTGCATCGTCAGGCTGCCACGGCTCTCGATACATGACGACGCGGTAAAGGTGTCCTGGAACTGCAGATTGTTGATGATCACCTTCGCTCCGGCGGCAATCGTCATGATCGGATCGGAGGTGTTGCCGAAGATCGCAGTATCGGGATCTGCGTTAATCGTCAGCTTGATTTTCGGAACAATCACATTCTCGAAGTAAGATCCGATCGCTACGTTGATCATCGAACCGGATTTTCCGGTCGCGTCCACCGCATCCTGGATTTTCGAGAAGCATCCAGCGGTACCTCCAGGGTTGACGCACAGGGTGGCGGGCTTTGCGAGCGCCGATCCACCAAGCGACAGTGAAAATGTGAAGAGACCGATCGGAATGACGAGCAAGTCTGCGACAGATGCGAGCAGGCACTGTTGGTTCCCTCCCCGACGGCGTGCCCCCGCGAGCGTCGTCACGTCGCGCAGCAGTATCATTTGCGCGCGCTTTGGGCAAAATCCGCAACGTACTATATTGCCGTGAGGTCTTATGGCGTCGCCGATTAACATGAACTCATTCGAGGGCAAGCGTATTCTCGCGCTGATCCGCGACGGCGATTACGCACACGCCGGCGAGGACGAGGCTATCGAGCGTTCCTTTCGCTCGATTCCGAAAGATCTCGGATCGTGGATGCTGGACGTCGGATGCGGGCGCGGCGGCAGCGCGGATTATTTGCGCCGCAACGGATGGGGCCGTGTCGAGGGGATCGATCGCGATGCCGAGTCGATCGAGTATGCGCGCGCGACCTGGCCCGAGGTCGGCTTCCACGTTTGCGACGTGCTCGACGTCCCGCGCACCGTCACGCGCACCTTCGACGTCGTCTACATGCTCAACGCGTTTTACGCTTTCGATCGCCAGCGCGACGCGCTCGCGGAACTGCGCAAAGTCGCCAAGCCCTCAGCGCAGCTAGTTATCTTTGACTACACGGTCGGCCCAAAATCGCCTGGGGCACAGGCCCCGGCTCTCATGCCGCATGCGATTCGATTGTCGGAGATTGCAGCCATGCTGCGTGAGGCAGGATGGGAGCCAGGCACCGTCGAGGATCTGAGTGTCGAGTATGCGCGATGGTACGCGACGTTCGTCGAGCGAGTTCAGCTCAAGCGCGCCGAGATCGAAAAGATCGGCGGCACCGATTGCTACAACTTCGTATTCTCAATGTACTCGGGCCTTCACAGCGAGATCGCTAGCGGCGGACTCGGCGGCGCGATCGTTCACGCCCGCGCGGATTGATATCCACCTCACCCCTCTCCCTTCAAGCGAGGGGGAATACGATCAAGAAAGGTGGAGGCGCGGCCATTGCTCGCGCAACACTGCGTACTGATACTCGTCGCACCACTCGCCCTTGAACCACGCGTTGTGGATGAAGTGCCCTTCCCTGCGCATCCCGAGCCGCTCCATCAGCGCGACGGAAGGAGCGTTGCGGCAATCGGTAGTCGCGATGACGCGATTGAGCTCGAGCGAGGCGAAAGCGAAATCGATCACGGCGCGTGCGGCCTCGGTGGCGAGTCCGCTGTGCTGAAATGCGGGCGCGAAGGTGTAGCCGATTTCTCCGATGCGAGGCGTTGTCCTGATAACCAGCAGCGCGCAATCGCCCGCGAGCGCGCCGCCGGCTTTGACTTCAGCCGCGAATTGAAACCACTTGCCGGGAATCCCGGGGCGATGGCGGCTTTGTTGTGCGATGAATTTCGCGGCTTCGGCCCGCGAAATCGACTCCCATGATTGGTAGCGCGCGACTTCTCGATCGTTTCGATACGCCATGAAGCTGACGAGGTCAGTATCGCGAAAGCGCCTGAGAATCAGGCGCGGCGTGTCGAGATTTATGAAAGTTCGCGTGCTCACAACGGATACGCGGGCCATCTCAGATGGCTAGTTCGATTCGGACACCATCACCAAAACAGTTTCAGAAACGCAGATCCGATCCTGCTCATGATGCCAGGAGAATCGTCGGATGGTGGCGGCTTTGGTGGATCGCGGCCTTCGTCGGAGATGGACGCGTACGGCGGCAGCGTCTGATCGATCTCCTGCGTCTGCATGCATCCCCCGGCGAGCAAGATCGCACCGGCAACCATCGCGGCCGCGAGAGTAGTTTTCCGGATTCGCGTCACATCCTTCGTTTCGGTTTTCGTGGTCCCCGCCATGACGGTATCGGCCCGCGACAACGGTTTCAACGCGCGTCCGCATCGGAGTCGCAAAAAATCGTGCTTCATAGCACGCAAGTATTTGAGGGTGCTAGCGTATCTTTAGTGGGGCGGGCCGCCGTGCCCGCCACCGTGTTGAACTTTCCGCGGGGATCGATATGAGAAAATTAGTTGGCAGTCTATCTATCGCATTCGTAGCCGCGAGCGTGATGCTCGGATTCGGGCTACTCGCGAGCGCGCCGGTTCGCGCCGATGGCAGTGTTGGCTCGGTGACCCAGGTCAGCGGCAGTGCGCAGATCGAGCGCGGTGGCGCGACGCTCGATGCGCAACAAGGGACGCCGCTTATGGTTCACGACAAGGTGACGACTCAGCCCGGCGCTTCTGTGACGCTAGGATTTGTCGACGGCAGCTCGCTCGCGCTCAGCAGCGGCACCAGCGTCGCGGTCGGGGACAGCAACACGGTTAACGGGCAGACTATCGCGAGCCGCGTGACGCTGATCAGCGGCGACATTCATACGGTCGTCCCTGACCAGACAGGCCAGCCGCGGGTCGAGGTAAACACCGAGAACTCGAAGGTTACAGGAGCTTCGCCGAATCAGTAATCTCGGCTAGCGCCGTCGCAACTGATCGCCGGGAATCCACGTCGAGTGGAACCCGACCGGCACGCGCTGCGGAATCTGTACGCGCGCGATAGGGCCGGCCGCGAAATTTTTCGCATCGAGGATTACGACTTCGCTGCTGTGCGCAGCGTTGGAGTCAGCGACGAAGGTCACGACGTAGCCGTCGTCTTCGTCCCGAGCGCCGACGCGCTGCGCGAATGGCGCCTCGTTCGAGGTGCGTCCCGCGCCGAACAGATATTTCTCGGACGTGCCGCGGACGGTGTCGTATTTAACGAGGCCTTCGTAGTGCGGCACCATCGAGTTGTACGCATAGCGCGACTTGCGGCCCATCATGTGCCGGTTGATCGTCGGCCATTCGGTCTTCTGGTCGTCGAGTTGTTCTTCGGTGACCGCGTGCGTTACGAGATTGAAGCGCCAGCGGCAGAGTTGAGCCTCGAGCCGCAGGAATGCCCGCATCCTCGCGAGTTCGCCTTCGCCGCGCTTCGCACCCGGCTCGGCCTGGATCACGCGGCACGCTTCCATCACGAACTCGTCGCCCTCCTCCCACGCGTTGACGACGTGGTAGATGTAACAGGGCGACGCCTCGAACCATCGCACGTCCGCGTTGCTTCCATAGCGCGGCAGAATTCCAAAGCGGCTCGGCATTTCGGGATAGTAGGTGACCTTGTGCACCTTGCGTTCGAGCAGTTGCGGATCCCAGAACAGCGGCAGATCCATCAGCAGCGAGTAATGCTCGGTGAACGCCATGTCATGCGGCAGGCGCGAGCCGGGAAGTTCGATTGGCTCATGATGGGTCAGTTCGCCGCGCGCCGAGACGACGTTGTAGGTCATGTACGGCGGCGTGGTTGCATAGTCGAAGAACAGCAACTCACCGCTGACAGGATCGACCTTGGCATGCGCTGACACTGCGCGATCGAGCTTGCCGCCGAAGCGCTCGACGCCCAAGGTTTCCAGCGTGCGCGGATCGAGCTTGTACGGCAGCCCGCATTGATACCAGAGCGCGAGCGCGTACCCGTTGTGAAATACGAGATCGGTGTTGGCGGAATCCTTGAGCCATCCATCGGAGCCGGCACCGCGCGGAACGTTGGGATCGGGACGATCCATCAGTCCCGGCCAAATCGTTCGCTTCGCATCCAACTCGGCGGTGAATCCTTCGGTACGAATCCAGCGATTGCGGTACGTCGCCTTACCTTCGTGGAACTCGATGCCATGGACCATGCCGTCGCCGTCGAACCAGTGGTAGCGCCCACGCGGCTGAAAGACCGGATTAGGCCCGTTGCGGAGATAGGCACCGTCGAGATCCTTGGGAATCTCACCGATGACAGTCAAATCATCAGCGGTGATTTCAGTCGGCTATCGGCGCATAGACACCCTTGAGAAACGGATTCTCGCCGGGATCGATCTGGATCGGAATTTCGCGCTCGATCTTCACCATGATGCGCTTCCGCCGCGACTGTAAGATGAGACAAGCCATAGCCCGGAGCCTACCACGCTCGCGGGCAGCGCACCAAAGCCGCCTATTGGCTCGAATGGTTGTATGTCTCATGCCTGGGCTAGCTTCGTCCAAAAGGCTCTCGCGTAAGAAATTCGGAGATCCTGCTTTTCCATATTTTTCTGGCTGGTAGAGCCAAAATCTGCCCGCGCGAACATTAAATCAGCGTTGCACGCCATTGCGTCCTTAAACCGGGCAAGTAGAAGGGCGGTTTGTGCACCCTTCCCCCGAAACTTTTCGGGCGTGGCTGCATCTGCAAAATGTGCAATCGAGTTTTTCAAATATAAAACTGCACAACCAATAGGTTGGTCCCCGAGATAGGCGAGATACAACTTCCAATCTGCGTACTTTGCCCACCTTTCGATATAGGACCTGATAACAGTGGCCCTAATATCCCATCCTTCAAGATAAACATCCTGAAACTGGCTCAGATCTTTCGGCGTTGAAACCTGAACAACTTGAAGAGAATCTGAGTGCCTCGCACTCAGTTCACCAACTGGCTTTACGAAAACGGGAAGGAACTTGGTTTGAGCGTAACCTTGCGCTTGAAGAAATTTTGCTAGTTCTTCATCCAGAGCACCTGGACTGATTTCTAAATCAGGGTTTGCACCACTTGCTTTATAGAGATCCAGGACTTCACCAAGAGAGCCGGTGGAGACGGGACCAGACAATAGAATACGATTGAAATATGGATTGGGGATGGACGGCAACATGGCCGCTCGAAGGTTCTCTCGCTTGATGTATTTCACGCAGTCGGGTTCATTTCTGAAGTCCCGAATTGCATTCATTCGATCCTGCGTATAGAGGAATTCAACTTCGTCGATCTTTGAAATAAGTTCGGTCGTAAGGTGAAGATGCTTCATTCTTACTCCCTGATTAGGGCGGCGATCGGTTCGTGGCCGCGCGATTCAGCCACCTCTGCTGATGTTTTCCCAATCACGCTGGCGGGCAGCGCAACAAAGCTGCCTATGCTCTCATCGCTCGACCGGGCGCTACGACGGGAATTCTTTGAATTGCGGCAGCTGGTCGGTGATCTCGAACCACGGCGCCTTTGAGCCGACGAAGATGTGCGCCTGGGGCCGCATGCCGGGATCCTCGTCGAGCGATCCCAGGTAAAGGAAGAGGCTGTCCTTCATCGACTCGCTTCCGCCGGCCACCGGCGAGCCGCAGTTCCTGCAGAACATCCGCTTGGCGCCGGGTGACGACTCATAGCTGCCGAGCAGGTTCTCGCCTTTGGTCCATTTGAAGTCCTTCGCCGCGACCTGGGTACAGGCCATGAACGCAGAGCCACTATTTTTGCGGCACATCGAGCAGTGGCAGAGTCCCGTCTCGCCCAGCTTGCCGTTGATTTCGTACCGTACGCCGCCGCAAAGGCAACCGCCGTGAAGAGCCATGGACGTTCCTCCAAATCGGATTTGCGCTCGAGTCCCTACTTCATCGATCGCGGCTGCGCAATCTCAATAGAAGTATTCCCGGTGCGTCGTGAACCGCTGCGGGACGATCCAGCGCTGCGAGATTATTCCCTGGTTGATGAACCACGTGTCGTGCTGCGGGCGCTCAGGACTGGGAGTAAAGAATATCGTCGAGTAACCATTCTGCACGTCTTCGTCGACGAGCGCAGTCTGAAACAGGCGAGGGAAGGAATAAACGGCGACTTTCGAGTCGGGATATTCCCGGTCGCGCACCGTGTTGAAAATAGCGAGCGTCTTCCAGAGCTTGTCGTCGTGGTCGTACTGGTCCGACGCCGTGATGAACCATCCCTGCGAATCGATATACAGAATCCGCTTGGCGATCGCGGGGATGTCGGCAAATCGGCCCGGCCTGCGCGCGTCGGCTTCGACTACGTACACATGGCGCAGCTCCCAGTCCTCCGGACATATCGTGCGGCCGCCGTCGGCCGCGCACTGTCTTGCGGGAAGGTACTTCGCGTGAACAACAGCCAGCACGTCTTTCTCGCCGAGGAACTTGAAATCAAAATCCTGGAACCTGCCGGCGAAGCCGAATAGCGAATCCAGGTCCAGGTTGCCGAAGAACGAGTTGCCCAGCAGGTAATCCGTATTTCCCATCCCCGGAAACTGGCCGTACCAATGAGTCGGGACTGATAGATCTGACCATATAAGGTCAGACCGCCTGGGGCTCGAATATCTGTAGCGCACCATGTAGGCCCACGGGCTCTCCCAGAAGGGCGGCTCGATCGGAACGATGATCGGGCCGAGCGCCATGCGCTCCATGATTCCGGTATCGCCATCGTGGTCGGTAGGGGCCGGGGCTACTTCCTCGCGACCGAGATTCCGATAGACCGCAAGATGCCCGATTGGATAGACCGCGAACGGATTGCCACCGCCCGGTGTGAAGTTTTGGATCTCGGTGTCCTGTGAGTCGAGATCGTCGCTATAGGCCGGGCCGAACTGGAAGTTCCACATGATCTTCTGCGCGATGCTGGGATCGTTCGCATCAAGGATCGGGAACGGCAAGCCGGCCAGGTAGTTCGTCAACTCGCCATGGGGGCCCAGCCGCACCTGCGAGGAATCCTGCTCAGTGGAAACACGAAAGGGAGGCGGCCAGTTGTAGTCTCGCGCCGGGACGATCTTCATCTCCATACCCTGGCTCACCAGCACGTAGTTGCCGGGGCTGACGAGATTGGCGACCTTGGCGGCGTTGGCTTTCGTGATGAGCGCGCCGGACTCGATCCCGATGGGAATTGCTCGTTTGGCCTCGGCCGCCATGGCGGGAGCGGCGCAGCGATCAGCATCGTGATTACGATTGCGAGCAATAGTGCGCGGTTCATGGAACCACCTCCCTGCCCTGAGGGCGCCGCGGAAGCAACGCCAGCAGCGGCAGCTAGAGACAAGCTCAGTCCCGAGACTACCACCGCGCAACTGCGCGTCAACAAAGAATCTCGGCGCTGCGGCAGGGAGGCTGCCGCAGCGCCGATGACGGCAAGATCAACTCGCCAACCGAACTAAATCTCGGAAAGCGTCCCTTTCCACGTGCGCGCGGCCAGATCTATCTCGCCGGTGCTGGAGAGTCGGCGCCCATCGGAGATCTGAATGATGGAGTTTGTCGACCACCGATGTTTGCCCTTGCTCTCGTAAGTTCCCTGACCGACGCCGCTGAGCACGTCGCCGTTGTCGAGGTATGCCGACCCGACCTGGCTGAAAGTCCCGTCCCTGCCGCCGCCGGTGAAGGTGGAGGTGTCGAAGATCGCTTGAAGCCGGCGCCCGTCCCTTCAAAATTAACCTGGATGAGAACGCTACCGGCTGGTCCGGGCGTGTTGGTTTGGGTGATCATCTTCAGTGAAAATTCCCCGATTGGTTTGCCTGCCATAACTGTCTCCTTCGTTCCCCGATTTTGGTGTGAGTACCCGATTCAACCCAATCGAGATCCGGCGGTTCATTGATCGGTTGATCTAAAACCACGGACCTCAAGAAGCAGAAGACTAAGATCAAAGGGACCAGTAATCTGGTCAAAATTGCTCAGTTTCGAAGAGAAGTTCGGACCGGAATTCGGTCGAGTCTGCTACTCGCCCAATACGACGCTCAGAAGAGTCCTGCGGACCTTGAGCTCGCCGTTGTACTCGATGAAGCCAAGCTTCCTGAACTTGTTCATGAAGAAGCTCACTCGAGATCGCGTCGTTCCGATTTTTTCAGCTAGTACTTCCTGGCTGATCTTCGGAATTGCGCGCTGATGTTTGCCGTCGTTGCCGAAATCGGCCAGCAACAATAGAAATCGCGCCAGCCGCTTCTCGCTCGTGTTCGAGAGCTGATCCAGGAGATCTTCCTCGACCCGAATATTGCGGGAAAGCAGGTACGCGATGAAGATCCGGGAAAATTCCTCACTCTCATTGAGGGCGCGGAGCGTGGCTTTCCTTCCCAGTCGAAGAACGGAGCAATCCGTAACGGCGCTGGCGGTCGAGATGCGGGTCAGGTTTCCCGCCAGACATCCCTGGCCGAAAAAGCAGCCTTCGTCCAAAACCGCAGTGACTGCTTCCTTCCCATGTTCGGAAACAACGCTCAGCTTGATTCGGCCTTTTCGTATATAAAAGACCTCGTCAGCCGTCGCGCCCTGCGCATAGATGATCTGCTTCTTTCGATATTCCTGGGAGGTTCCGGCTCCGACGAGCGCGACGAGAGTATTCGGATCAATCCGGCTTGGACAGAGAGGTCCGCCTCGTCCGGAGGCATGCGGAAGCCTGAAACCTGGTCGCGCGCTTTTCATCTGAGAGCGTCAAGCAGATTAACCAATCGGCCCGCGAAGAGGAATTGTGCCTTAACAAAATGTATTGCAGATCAGTTCCGTACCTGACGTCGAGGGAGCGGCCGAGACTTTGGATTCGATCGAGCGGGCTCTTTGGGGAGATTGGCTCGTTCAACCATCCGATGAAGGCCGCTCAGCTCTTCTGCGAGCTGGTATAATTTCCGCGCGGTGCGCGTCAGGGCTTGAGAGACTGAGTTAACAAATACCTTCTCGATCGCGACCATCTCCATTTCCTCCGCGCCCTCGTTGATTGCACGACGGATGATGCGAAGTTGAGCGACCACGTGGGAACGGTCGATTTCGAAAATATCATGTTGATCCATTCGCAAGTCGAAAGTTTCCTGAAGAACGGTACCTCGTCGAGCTCTCTTAGGCTTGCCCCGTCTTAGCATCGTCGATGCCTCCCTGCCCGATGAGTCCTAGAGAGGCCGAGATGCTCACTAAAAGTCAAGACCCTAAAGACTTATTGTCACCGCTCGATTGCGTCGGCAAGACCGTAAGGGAAGAAGGCTGAGGTCTAAATAGTTACAACGTGCGAGGATAGAACCCGATTCACACAGAGCGGAACAGTGATCGGCCCTTGGCACTGCCTATCGAGGTCAAGCCGCGGTGATCGATTGGCTCGACGCCCGGGTGGTTTCGTTTCAGCTTGGCAAAGGCTTTTCGCCTCATGCCGGGAGCAATATCTTCTGATCGAGGCGCTGCCATTCGAATATGAAATCACTGCGACCGCTCTTGCAACTTGACTGCACGAAAGAACTTCACAAGGTTCGTCGAAATCGCCCCTCAGCCTCGAAAGGTTCCAGAGATCAATTTTAGGCCAATGATTCATTGCACACTTGGCGGTATCACTTTGAATCGGCGACATCACAGCGGATCCTGTGCGCATTGCTTCGGCGCTTCGATTTCTGTGTATACCGACTCCCCGCGACAGCCCTGGAGTCTAGTGCGTTGACCGGCTTGTGTCGCCGACTTGTTCGTTCTGACGAGCACGGAGAATCCGGACTGGATGCGCCTCGAATCAGCTGCAAACGGCTCAACAGCCGCTCTGAAATCGGGCAAGCTGCGGCCGATGGGCTCCTAAACCGGGCTCGTAACTAACGATCAATTCGGGGGCTTCTGTCGATTGCGGAGCTTCCGGTTTGGCTCAGGTCGCCCAGGCTTTTTGGGTACACTAGCCCGCTCGACCAGACGAAGAAGACCATCCAAATCTTCCGCGGCGAGATACAATTTGCGTGCAGCGCGCATGAGAGCCCGAGAAATTGACTTAGCGAATACGCTCTCGATCCGCGACCATATCAATTTCCTCGGCACCTTCGTTGATTGCGCGCCGCAGGGTACGCAGATGGAGGACCAGATTGGAACGGTCGATCTCGAAAATCTCAGTGTCATCTCCTTCTAACAGACTCAATAGTTGATTTGCAGTTTTTAGCGGAATGGCGGGTCGTCGATCAGTCGGTTTAACCATCAGCGAGAAAGCAGCGGCTGTGCCACTGGTCTGATATGAAAAAATCTAGATAAATCAGGTGATACGGCAGTTCAATCCGGCGCCAGGCGCAACGAAGTTCCGTTGCAAATCAGACTCGCAACGACATTTCGTTGCAGAAGCTGGCTCTAGGAATGAAGCCGTCCGCACGATCGTGGTCAGCGATTCCAACGGAGAATCTCAAGCGACGCGGTCCCAAGTGTAGATGCGCTCGAGCGGTCGCAAAATTGCTTTGAAAGATAGAATATGCGAGGAGCGTCACTTATCTGGACGTCAGAAAGGTGAGATATGCACTCGGGTCTGTTCAGCGTACCGACCCTGGAAGAGCAGATAGAATCGCTGCAACCCGGCGATCACGTGTGCGCGATTACATCCGGCACGGCTGTGGCCCATTCCGTCGTTGTTCCCTTCCTGCGACGCTGCCTGGCCCGAAAAGAGATGTGCTTTTACACTGTCGGCGAACGCGGAGTGGAAGAAGCGGTGGCCGAACTCAGTAAAGCGGGGATCGACGTCGAGCGAGCCCGTGAACAGGGCGCACTGACGCTGCTCAGCGGCCGCGAATATATGCCGCTGCAGAAGTTCGACGCGTCCGCTTTCCTCGGGTTGTTCAAGGCCCGTGCGCAACAGGCTTTGAATGCCGGCTTTTCCGGTGCCGCTTTTGTTATTGAAATGACCTGGGGCCTGGAACTGGAAGTTGCGCTCGACGCCCTGATCGAATGGGAGGCGCGACTAAACACCGCGTTCTTCCCAACGGCGCGCGCGCTCGCCCTTTGCATCTACGAGCGCCAGCGATTTTCTGATGACTACCTTCAAGCGGCGCTCCGCAGCCATCCCTTGGCTATCGTCGACGACAAGCTTATTTCCAATCCCTACTACGAACCGCCGGAGCTGGTCGCGCAGCCATCTGAAGCGGCCAGGACCGACTGGATGATCACCCAGCTCGCTCGTTGGGCTAAGGAGCGTGAGGAACTTCGCCGCAGTCATGACCGCCTTCGCGCGCTAATCGAAAACGCAACCGACGGCATAACTGTCGTGGACGCCGAAGGACGGATTTTGTACGAAGGGCCGTCGGCCGAGCGCATGCTGGCTTACAAGCCGGAGCAGATGATTGGGCGCTCCAGCATGGACTTCCTAAGCCCGGAAGATGCTGCTTCATTTGTCGATAAAATCCGCCGCGCGCTTGAAAATCCTGAAGAAGTTCAGACGATACGCGCGCGTGCCAGACGCCGCGACGGTTCAATGATCGACGTCGAGGCAGTTGGCAGACGATTGCGGGATCCAGCCGATCCCCCATATGTCGTCTTCAATTGGCGCGATATCAGCGAGCGGGTTCAATTCTACGACAGGCTGCGCGAGCGCCTGGAATCAGAGAACGAATATCTGCAGGAGGAGGTCAGAGCGGCTACCGGCAGCGGCACAATCCTCGGCAGAAGTGCCGGAGTGCATCGCGTGCTCGAGCAGATCGAGATGGTCGCTCCGACCGACGCCACCGTACTTATCCTCGGCGAGACTGGAGTCGGAAAGGAACTGGTTGCCCGCGCCATCCACGAAAGGAGCCTGCGGCATGACCGTCCACTGGTTAAGATCAACTGCACTGCAATCCCTCGGGAGCTGTTCGAAAGTGAGTTCTTCGGCCATATCAAGGGTGCGTTCAGTGGAGCCTTACGAGATCGAATTGGCCGCTTTCAACTTGCGGACGGCGGCACTCTTTTTCTGGATGAAATAGGCGAACTGCCGCTGGCGATGCAGCCCAAGTTGCTGCGGGTGCTCCAGGATGGCGAGTTTGAACCGGTCGGCAATGACCAGACGCGGCGCGTCGACGTCCGCATAATTGCAGCGACTAATCGTGACCTCAAAAGCCTGGTCCATGCGGGACGGTTCCGGGAGGATCTCTACTATCGACTGAGCGTTTTTCCGATCGAGGTGCCGCCGTTGCGCGATCGCAAGGACGACATTCCATTACTCGCGAAGTATTTTCTGGAGGTAGCCTGCAAGCGCTTCAGTCGCTCGGGTCTGCATCTAACTGCGAGCCAGATCCGGCAACTACAGAATTACGATTGGCCCGGAAACGTCCGCGAGCTGCAGAACGTTATCGAGCGGGCTGTGATTACCTCCCGCCTGGGATCGCTCAGGCTGGATATTCCAGCCCCAGGATCAAGGTCTTCCGCGCCGGGGAGCACGCGGTCGAGATTACGCGAAGAGTCTGAAGTGATTCCGGACAAGGAAATGACCCGCCGCATGCGGGACAACATGGTTGCCGCGTTGAAGCGCAGCGGTGGCAGAATCTATGGACCCGGTGGGGCGGCGGAACTGCTCGGCATCAGACCGAGTACTCTAAGCACTCGCATCAAGAAGCTGGGTCTGAAGTAGGCATTCCCGCTACTCGCGGTGGCCTCAATCGCGATCGCGTGCTCTACTCGGTTCAATCCTCCGGAGGCGCGCAATCGCATGGACGTTACGAAGATCCCGCCCGGCCGCAACCCACCCGAAGAAATCAATGTGCTGGTGGAAATTCCGCAAGGCGGAGTTCCGGTGAAGTATGAGCTCGACAAGGTTTCGGGCGCCCTGTTCGTGAATCGCTTTCTGCACACCGCGATGTACTATCCGGCCAACTACGGATTTATCCCGAACACGCTGTCCGAAGACGGCGACCCGTGCGACGTGATGGCGCTGTCGCAAGTGCCGGTTGCGCCCGGCGCGGTCATCAGATGCCGTCCGGTCGGCGCGCTGTTGATGGAAGACGAGAACGGCATCGACGAGAAAATTCTCGCGGTGCCGGTCGACGAGCTGAATCCCTACTTCGACGGAATCGCGAACTACACCGATCTGCCGAAGATCATGCTCGACCAGATCGATCACTTCTTCCGCCACTACAAGGATCTCGAGAAGGGCAAGTGGGTGAAGATCGGCGGATGGGTGGATCGCGAAGCAGCCGAGAAGCTCATCCTCGAGGCAATCGCGCGCGTGCAGAAGAAATAAGCGCAGCTAGCTCGACGTGCCGCCCCAATCCTTGGGATCTACGTCGGCAATAGACTGTGAAAACGTCCATCGATGCCCGGCGAAGTCCTCGACGGTGTATTGCCGTTCGCCAAACGGATAATCGGCGGGCGATTCGAGTACCCGGGCGCCATGCGCAATCGCGCGCGCGTGGTGACTATCGACGTTTTCGACACGCACCATCACGGAGTCGGAATCTTTGCCGGCGCGACCGCGTTGTTCAGTGATAGCGATCGCGCCGCCGTCGACGTTCAGCTGTGCCCGGTGATTTTGCGATCCGCAGCCTCAGGGTGAAGCCGAATGCGTCGCGAAGCCAGTCGATGGCCTCGCTAACGTCTGGATACCCAAGCACGGGAATGACGGTACACGCCGGCATCGACCGATTCTCGAGCATTGGTCTTGTCACAAATGATCGGCTATTGCGGTGCGGCCTCGCTGGGCGACTGCGCGAGCGGCACCAGTTGCGCGATGTCGCACTGGATCAGTGCCTGGATCTTGTTATCGATCTGGTAGAAGCGCGTCACCTTCACCTGCGGGATGACGGCGCGAAACTTCGGAATGTAATCCTTCTGCACGTCAAGCCGCGCCTGCTGAATCGCGATTACCTCGTCGAGCTTTTTCTTCGCATCGGCTTCGGTGAAGTTATTGTACTTGGCCGCAAAATCCTTGAGCTCCTTCACGTGGCGGTCTTCGATGCTATCCATGCTTTTTTCATAGGAGTCGTACACCGGCCAGAACTGTGAGGCTTCATCCGGCGTCAGATTCATGTTGGCGCCGACGGTTGCCTTGCGCTGGGCGCGCGCGGCCGCGATATCGAGTTGCTTCTGCGACGTCTGCGCGGAAGCAGGCCCGCTCAGTCCTAGTGTGCAGACCACCAGCGAAGCGGCAGCGAAACTTGCAAGAATACTCTTACGGCTCATCAATTGGTTCTCCTCGGGCTTTGGCTTAATCAAAGACCGCAGGATGGTGCGGCATTGGAAGGTTATAGTCAAGTGATAGCTGTGCGGCCCTGAGAGACCAGCCCGGTTCGTATTGCATTTGTCCTAGCAAAATGCGAGTTTGCTCCACGATTGGGTCACCAACGAGAGGAAACTTTCCACGGGCTCTGACTAACAGGAAAGGAAACCCTCAGTAATAGCACGGAGGACAAAATGAATTCGAAAGTACGAGGGACGGTAATCGCACTGGGGTTGGCGGTGGCACTGGCCGCGAGTGCACCATCGGCGCGGGCCCAGGGCGCAGCACCTGCACCAGCGCCCGCATCAGGCGGAGGGGCAGCAGTTCGGGCTGGATACCTGACCTGTCACGTCGCATCGGGATGGGGATTTATTTTTGGATCGTCGCGCAAGCTAGAGTGCGCCTACGCCCTGCAGCCGGGATACACCGAGTATTACACCGGTTCGATCACCAAGTTCGGCGCTGATATTGGATACCTCCAGTCAGGCGTGATTTTGTGGGCGGTGCTTGCCCCGACCACCAACCTCGGCCAAGGCGCATTGGCTGGGCACTACGGCGGCGCGACTGCGAGCGCAGCGGTGGGAGTCGGCGCGGGCGCCAACGTGTTGGTCGGCGGCTTCAACAGCTCGATCGCGTTGCAGCCGGTTTCGATCGAAGGACAGAACGGGTTGAACGTGGCAGCCGGCGTGGTCGAGATGACGTTGAAGTTCAACAAGGAAAAGCCGGCCAAGAGCACTCCGTAGGCTAACTCTCAACTTTCAGCTTGATGTACAGCGGAGGCGGCTTTCATGGCCGCCTCCGTTTTTCTTTTCAGGCAGGTCTCGAGGCATAGACCGAGAAAGACTACTGACCCCACGATGCGCAGGTGACACAATTGTGGCGGCTTCGATAGCAATCGGAGCAGACGACGAACGTGAATCTCAAACAGGCGCATCCGGACGAACCGTGGCTATGGCGCCCCCAGTGGGCGGCCGGCGAGATTCACTCCAGCGCCAAACCTGGCGCGATTGCGGTCTGCGCGATCGCGCTCTTCTGGAATGCAATCGCGCTGCCCAGCGCCGTACCGACGGTGCTCGCCCATAACCTGCGTCAGGAGCCAAAATTCGCGTGGTTCGCACTTTTTCCGATAGTCGGATTCGGGCTGATTGCGTGGGCGATACATCTGCTTCTCAGGTGGAATGCGTTCGGTGATTCGCGCTTCGAGATGAAATCGGTGCCCGGGAAAATCGGCGGAACGCTCGACGGCTCTATCCACGTTGCCCGCGGTGTCGAGCCGATGCGCCGCGTAACGCTTAAGCTGGTGTGCATCAACCACACTAATTCTGGTAACAGCGGCAGCGACCGGCCATTGTGGAGCGACGAATCGGCGGTCACAGCCGGGGGTGATGGCTCGATCCCGGTAGTGTTCCTTATCCCGCAAGAATGCAGACCGACTGACGATACAACTTCCGTGATCGGATTTATTGGCAACTGAACGCACTGTCGCCTGGCGGAATCGTCAACTACAAATCGAGCTTCGAGGTGCCAGTCTTTCAGATCGGAGAAACCTCGGCACAAGCCGCGGAAGTGGTTGACTTGCGCACCCGCCGCGACCAACGTGTGAGCGAGTTTCGCCCGCAAGGATCGGCCATCCGCTTCGGCCCTACCGCCGACGGGCATATCGAGATCTACTTCCGGCCGTTCCGCAATCCGTCAGTAACCTTCGGTCTGCTGGGATTCCTCGCCATCTGGTCCGCATCTACCTATGTGATCTTCAAGGAACATGCGCCGCTGATCTTCAGAATCGTATGGCCCGCTTTCGAAGCGATCCTCGGTCTCTGGGTCATCGTCAATGATGTTCGGCAGCACGACAGTGCTGATAGGCGACGGCGAGTTGAAAGTGACGTGGCGCTTTTGCGGTATTCCCGTATCGACGCGGAGAGTTCCGTCCAGCGAGGCGCGCGACGTCCGTTCGATCGCGGGCATGACCGCGGGAACGACGGTGTACCGCCGAATCCAGGTGCGTTACGGACAGCGCGAGGAACTTAATTTCGGTGATGGAATAAAAGATCCAATCGAAGCCGATTGGCTCGCCACCAGGATCGGCGAGGCACTCGGTCTGACATCCGCGCGTGCGGAAAAGACTGTCGCATGAGTGCGCGTAGACTAAGGCACAGTAAAATCTTTGCGCAGCCGCCTTTGTTATTTTTTCAATATTCCTCCTGCCCCACATAGAAATCGAGATCGCCACGAGGGCCGGTATTTCGTACGAGATTCAGACGAATTCGCGCTGGAAAAGTCTTGAATTTACAAGTCTCTTAACAGACTCGCTTTGGCACTGTTGATGCTCTCTATTCCAGTAGGAGAGCGACAATGAAATTCAAAAGAATATTGACTAGTGGCCTTTTAGCCGGCGCGATGCTGGCGCTGCCAATGACTGCGCCCGCATTTGCCGAACCGGCCTACAGCGCAAACTCGAACTACGTTGAACGGGTTAACTGGTGGCACCACGATTACGACGACCACGATGGTTACCGAAACCGCGGGTACTATGGAAACGGTACTACGGAAACGGGTACTACGGATATAGGAACTACGGTTACGGAAATCGGTACGGGTACGGTTATGGTCGACGCGGATATGGTGGATATGGCGCCTGCGCAAATGCTCAACGGCTCCAGAACCAGGCGCGGAGAGATCGCTGGACTGGCCATCCTGCGGCTGCCAGCGACGTAGCGGAACAAGCTGCGTGGGCTCGGCGGCACTGCTATCGCTAACAGCGAGCAGCCGATCCTGCTTTGAAGGCGCGAGCGGATCGCAGCCTGGCGATGCGCTCGCCCTTCGAGTTTGTTTTTCCAGTTCGGAAAGAACGCTCTGCAGAATATCTAAATCTTGGCCTTTGGATTCCGCTCGCGAATCCAGGCGACGAACTTTTCGGGCACCGCCATCGTCGACAGACGTCCCTGCCGGACCAGCGCCAAGTCGTCGAACTTCCCGGACTGTTTAATCTCCGCCAAGGTTACCGGCGAATCGAGGCGGCCGGCGAATTCCAAATCGACGACCGCTGACTTAGGATTCTTTGGATCGTCATGCGGCTGCGATTTCACCTTGGCCATTCCGACGACACTCGAAACGCCGCCGCTATGATAGATGAACACGATGTCGCCCGGCTTCATCTCGCGGATCGCGCGAACCGCTTGCGGATTGGTCACCCCGTCCCAACTGGTACGCCGGTCACGCTCGAGGTCGTCGAGCGAATAGGTCGCCGGTTCAGTCTTGGCAAGAAAATAGTTCATGGCGCGTCCTCTTTAGACGTGATTCGAGGTAAATCTAACACAGCCGACGCCGATCGTGACGGTCCGTCGCGCGACATCACCTATGCCTGAACTGCCTGACGTCAGCGTATATGTTGAAGCGATCCGAGCGCGCGTCGCCGGCCACAAGCTCGTCAGGACAATCGTCAAGTCTCCGTTTTTGCTGCGCTCCACCACTCCGCCTATCAGCGCAACGGCGGGCAGGACGGTCGTGGAAGTTCGACGGGTGGGCAAGCAGATCGCGATCGGCGTCGAAGGCGATTTGTGGCTGGTGTTACATCTTATGATCGCGGGCCGGCTGCATTGGAAAACTTCGGCGCCCAAACTCGGCAGCAGAAACATCCTGGTCGCCTTCGAGTTCGACAACGGTTGGCTATGGCTTACCGAAGCGGGCACTCAACGGCGCGCTGCCCTGCGCGTGGTCGAGGGGCAGGCCGGTCTCGAGTCGTTGATGGCAGGCGGTATCGAACCGCTCGACGCGAGCCTCGACGCGTTTGCCGCGGCCCTACGATCGTCCAATCACACCCTGAAGCGCTCGCTCACCGACCCACACATTTTCAGCGGTATCGGAAACGCGTACTCCGACGAGATCCTGCATCGCGCACAGCTTTCTCCCATAGCCATGACGCAGAAGCTGACTGACGATGAAGTCGGACGACTCTACGACGCCACGCGGGCGACGTTGATCGAATGGACTGATCGTCTGCGTGCCGAATCCGACGGCGAATTTCCCGAGAAGGTCACCGCGTTTCGTCCCGAGATGGCGGTTCACGGCCGCTACGGGCAGCCGTGCCCGCGATGCGGCGCGAAAGTCCAGCGCATCCGCTATGCGAGCAACGAAACGAATTATTGTGCGACCTGCCAGACTGGCGGCCGCCTGCTCGCCGACCGCGCGCTCTCGCGGCTGCTGCACGAAGACTGGCCGCGTACGCTCGACGAACTCGAAGCGCTCAAGAAGCGATGAGGTCCGGCCGCGCCCCCAGCTTATTTTGGAGCTGAGTTCTGGATGAACTCCACGGTGTTGCCATCGGGATCGGTCACCATCGCGATCGTGACGCCCGGACGGAACTCCGTGACGGGGACAGTCGGGCGGATGCCCTTCGCCTCGAGCTGCGCGATCAGTCCGCGAATATCGGGCACCGAGATCGTGAAGTATCGGTAGCCAAGTCCGCCCATGGGGCCGCCCGGCGCTGGTTTTGCCGTTGGCGTTTTCTCAAGCTTCAGCAGTTTGATGACGGTGGTGCCGCACTTGAGGCGATACATCCGGCCTCCCGGCAACGGTAACTCCCCCTCCCACTCCAAACCGAGCACGTCGCGGTAGAAGGAAACGGCCGCCTTCTCGTCGGTAACGACAATTCCTAAATCGATAGAGTCTTTGGTTACTTGCACGCCTTTTTCCTCTCGCGCGAAGTTTGCGTGAGCCTCCGAACGCTAGCAAATCAGTTCCGAGTGAACCACCTTCGTTCCGCCCCCGCTATTTCTGGTGTGACCGGTCCCTCAGAAATTTTTCCAGATGCTCCGAGACAATTTTGCGCTGCTCGATTTGCGGCACGTGGCCGGCTTTTTGAATCATCTCGACGCGCGCGTTCGGGATCAGCGCCGCGAATTCCGCTGCATACGACGGCGGCACCAGCGCATCCTGCGCGCCCCACAGCACGAGAGTCTCCGCTTTGATTCGCCTGAGCCGGCGCTTCAGCCCGCGCTCTGGAATCGGATGGATGAAATGCGACGTGCTCGCGAGCGCGCCGAAACGATTCACAAGCGCAGCGTTCATCGCCTCGGGCTCCGACGGCATCGCGAGCTTGGCGGCGACTTCCGGCTTCGAGGGATCGTGAAACAACAGCTTCACCAGCTTCTGCGGCGACACCAGCAGATGGTCCTCAACCGGAGCGTCGTCGCTCCATAGTCCCATCGCGTCGATCAGCACCAGCTTGCGCACGCGATCCCGAAACGTCGCCGCATATTCCGCCGCGACCATTCCGCCGAACGAATGGCCGATCAGATCGACCTGCTCGAGCCCGAGACGGTCAAACAGATCGTCGTAGTAGAGAACCAGGTCCGGAAGCCCATCGAGCTGCTCGAGATCTTCGGTTTCTTCCGCGCCTGCGTGCCCAGGCGCATACACTCGGCGATGTGCCGCGAGGTCGTCGAGGAATCCGTCCCACTCCTGTCCGAAGGGACCGTGAAGATAAACGACGGGCGCGCCCTCGCCCTTGATGATCACCGGATTGGCCGCGAAGCCGCCCGGCAGCTCGATATTTTGCGCTGTCTCGATATTCATGCGGTGACCTTTGCTTCTCCGTTGCTGACCTTTGCGGCTGATCGCGCGAGTTGCGGTTGATTGCGCGTCGCGCCCTGCGGCCACCATCGATCGCCGTAGCCTTCCTTGTCCCAGATGCCTTTGATCTTCGGCAGCACCTTCTCTGCGAACAGTCCGGAGCTGTATGCGGTCAGCTCGGGATCCATCGATTGAATTTGCAGGATGATCATCAGATGGCCGACGCGGATGTTGCGCACCGCCTCTTCGATTTGCGCGGCGACGGTATCGGGACTGCCGCCTATCACCATGCGCGAGTCTTCGACCAGTTGCTTCCAGGTCGCCTCGTGCGGCTTGAAGTCGAAGCTGAACGCGCTCGCACCGCGATGACTCAACTGAAATTCGAAGCTGCGCTTGGTCATGAATCCCGGCACGTTGCCGAAATGCGGCGCGACGTAGAGCGACTTCGAATAGAAGTTGCGCAGATGCTTCAGGTAGATGCGCTCCGCTTCAGCGTCGGTGTCGGCGACGACGACCAACTGCGCGAATCCCGCGCGGTAAGGATTGTCATCCATGCCGGCCTTTTCGACCGAGTCCCAGTAACCGTCCATCAGTACCTTCGCGTACTTATGACCCATGAAGCTCAGGTAGCTGTAGGTGTAATCGTGGTCGGTCGCGAACTTCCACGTCTCAACCGATCCGCCGCCCGCGAGCCAGATGGGCGGATGCGGCTTCTGCAGCGGCTTCGGCCACGGGTTGACGTAGCGCAGCTTGTTGAATCGTCCGTTGAACGCGAACGGCCCGGGCCGCGTCCACGCCTGCTTGATCAAATCATGCGCCTCGTAATATCGCGGCCGCACCTGGGTCGGAGGAATTCCGTAACAGCCGGTGGTATCCATCGGCGATCCCACGGGGAAACCTGCCACCAATCGTCCGCCGCTCAGGCAATCCAGCAGCGCAAATTCTTCGGCTACGCGGATCGGCGGATTGTAGAGCGGCAGCGTGTTGCCGAGTATCACCAGCGCGGCATTGGATTTGCGCCTGGCAAGCACAGTCGCGATCATGTTCGGCGAAATCGGAAAGCCGTAGCCGTTCTGATGATGCTCGTTCAGGCCGAGGCCGTCGAAACCGAGATCATCCGCCATCTCGAGTTCGTCGAGATTCCAATGCAGATATTTCGCGACCTCCGCCGAATGACAAAGCTCGTCGTTGGGCGGCGTCACCCAGATGCTTTCGTAACGATCGCGAAAGTCATCCGGCAAGTCGCGATATCCTTGCATGTGAAACCAAATCGTTTTCATAGGCTGGTTCCTTTTTTCCGTTGTGCTGGTTTCGACTTCCGAGTCCCGGCGCGCGCCGCTGCGATTACACCTTTCAGATATGAATCAAGCGCCTTGGCAACAAATCCTTGTGGCTCGAATCCGAGGGCATGAACCAGGTACTCGCGATCGCGGGTCACCATAAACGCGCCGTTGAGGATCGACCAGATCGCGACTGTCACTCCCGTCGGTCCCAGAGAATCCGCGATCAAGCCCGCATCGAAACCGCGCTTCACGCTGCTCTCGAACAGGCGAAACACTTCCCGCCGGATCCTCGAACCGCTATCGAATGCGCGGATTTCCGACGACCGCCGAAGTCGCTTTCTGATCTCGGAGTAAGGGATAGGCTCGCTGATCAGAATCGGATCGGCCGATTCTTGCAGATACTCAATATAGACCTGCGCCAGGGCGCGAATCTCGTCGAGCGGCTTCAGGCCGCGCCCTATCACTTCACGATAACCGGCGCCCAGTTGCGTGCCGCGATCGGCGCAAAGGTTCAGGTACACTTCGTCGCGCGACGCAAAATGCAGGTAGATGGTTCCGACTGCGACGTTCGCCTCGCGCGCGATCATCTCCATCGTGGCGTTTTCGACGCCTCGGCGCGCAAAAACGCGTGCCGCCGCGGTCATGATTCGCGCCGCTCGAGCATCGTTTTCTGCCCGCCGCCGCTCGCGCACCTTGAGCGACGCCTTCACTCGCGCTGCATTTCGTGAATTGAGATTCATGAATATGAATTCACGATATACGGCGAAAGCGCCCGCTTGTCAAACCCACCTTGCGAACCTTCGGTCGCGCTACTCGAAGTTGAGACCCAGCGCTGGATTCTGGACCTGCCCGCCGCATGCGCGCGCGAGCAAAGGCTTTACCTCCTCGGCGAAGTACTGCATTTGGTCTTCGATTTCCTTGCCCTGGAAGCCGCCCTTCTCGAACCACGCGTTGAAGGCGAAATCCTCGTAGCCGCAAGTTTCCTTGATTCGCATGATCTGCGCGGTCACTTCCGCGGGTGTCCCGAACAGCGCGACTTCCTTCTTAAGCAGCAGCGCGGGATCGACTTTTTTCGCCGGATCGAGTTTCTCTTCATCGGCGTCCGCGAGCACCGAAGCAAATCCGAAAGGACCGTAGTAATCCCATTGCACTTCGAGCGCTTCTTTGTAGCGTCTCAGTTCGCGTTCGCGATCGAGGCCGGGAAGGACCATATGAATGTAGCGGCCGGTGAGTACTCCGCGGCGCTTTTCCGCGTCCCATCCGTACTTGAGTGGTCCACGTCCAAGCCGATCCGGCCATCCAGCTTTCTCCGCTTCGCGATAGAAAGTTTCGACGTTCTTTTTGAGACGCGAGTTGGGCTCGACGATAAAATATCCGTTCAGCCCCCGCTCCGCGGCCCACTTGATCGATCGGTCCGTCGTCAGCGGCTCCCACATTTGCGGATGGGGCCGCTGAAGCGGCTGCGGAAAAACCTGCAGCTCCTTGAGCACGGTCGCGCTCTGCATCACGGGATTCGCGCCGCCGTACGGATCAGGCGCGCCGATGCTGAGCACCTCTTCGAGCTTTCGTCCCGCCTTGCCGGATTCGAAGTACGCGATCGTCTGCTGATGGTTCCATCGCGTGAACACCGGCGGAATCGTGAAGAACTGCCCGTGATGCGAGAACGACGGCTGCGTCCACGCCTTCATGATGATCTCGTAGGCTTCCTGGTAGTACGCGCGGTTGCGCTCCTGGTCCTGGATGGTCGCAAACGGCCATCCGAAAACCTCGGCCTCGCGCGGTTGATACCCGCGGCCAATTCCGAATTCGAGGCGACCATTGCTGATCACGTCGAGCATCGCGGCTTGCTCCGCAATTCGAATCGGATGCCACCACGTAACGATGTTGGCTGCCTGACCAAGCCGAATCTGGCGCGTGCGCGAGGCGATCGCCGTCTCGGCAAGGAGCGGATTGGGGCTGAACTCCGCGCCTTCCGGCTGAAAATGGTGCTCGGTCATGAAGAAGTAGTTGAAACCGAGCTTGTCGGCGAGGATTCCCTGCCGCACCTGAGCAACCAATCCGCGCTGGCTGGCTTCGTGAACCTCGGCGAGGTTGCCGTCGTTGATGGCCACTCCCGAGGACGTTCGCACCACCGGGAGATCGGACGCACCGTTGTGGAAAACGCCTATTTCGATCATATGCCCTCCGACTAGCCGATCGTTTAATGCTATGCGGATACCGACGCGTTCCGTCGCCGCTCGAGCAGCAACTCGACATCGAACTTGAACATCTTCGCCGCGTTCAGCCCGAGGATCTTCGCGCGCACGCCGTCGCTCAGATGACCCATTTCGCGTTCGATCGCTTCCGCCGAATGCGGCCAGGTGCCTTCGGCGTGCGGATAGTCATTGGCCCACATGAAGTTGTCGACCAGCCTCCATTTCTCCGCGAGCTCCAGCCCGGCGCGATCTTCCTGAAACGTAGCGGCGCCGTTGCTGCGGAAATATTCGCTGGGCAACTGCTTGAGCTTCGGATACGCCCACAGATGATGCTTGCGATACGCCTCGTCCATCGCGTCGAGCGCCCACGGCACCCATCCGATGCCGCTTTCGACCGCGGCAAATTTGATCTTCGGGAATCTCTCCAGCACGCCCGAGCCGCACAGGCTCGCGACCGGTTCGATCGTCGGCGACAGCGAGTGCGATACGTAGTTGATCACCGCGCCGCCTTCCTTGCGCGCCGCGCGTGGATCGCGTCCAGTCGACACGTGGAAGGTGATCGGCAAATCGCAATCCTCGATCGCCGCCCACATCGGATCGAAGACAGTCAGGTTGTAATTGGGATCGCGCGAGTCGTGGCCGCCGAAGACCGGCTTGCACGGGAGCGTCAGGAATCGGAATCCGATTTTCGCAACGCGCTTGATCTCTTCGATCGCCAGCGCGACGTCCGACGTCATGATCGCCGCGGCGGGCGACATGAAGTCGTTGTACTCGCCATACATCTCCCACGCGAAATCGTTCCACACCCGGCACTGCGCCATCCCGAACGCCGCGTCCTTGGTCGCGAACATCATCAGCCCTTTGTTCGGGAAAATGATCTCCGCGTCGATGCCGTCGCGGAACTGATCCTGAATTCGTTCTTTTGGATCAGCGCCGACCCGGCCACGCAGGCGATCCTCGCTATTCTCACGCGGCACATCGCCAATCATTCGTGCCCGCACACGCGACTTGCCGACGCCCTCGGCGACGAACCACTTCTCGCCATTCGAGTCGACTTCGACGTGCGGCAAACGGTCGCGAAACTTCGCATCGATGCGATCGCGCCAGAGATTGCCGGGCTCGTTGGCGTGGCAATCCGCCGAAATCATCAGGTACTTGTTCGGATCGCCGGGTCTCGCCGTGCGCGCCCATCCTTCATGGCCAGGGGTCTCGATACGATAGCGGTTCTTTTCATCCACTTCGTAATTGGTTTGTTCCATGACGATCCTCTGCTCGCGAATATTAATCCGATTGGTTGAACCATTGCTATTTACGACCGAAAAATCGAGGATGTCAAACCCGCGCCGCCCCTCAGCTACTCATTTGCTTTCAGATGCCGGGGGCGGGACTCGAACCCGCAACGGAGCTTTCGCTCCAGAGGATTTTAAGT
>CAVZGB010000019.1:0-177139 GCA_963774665.1 uncultured delta proteobacterium | reverse complement strand
CACCTAACCCCTAATCCCTTCCCTCGAGGGAAGGGAACAATCCGGAGAGTAAACCCTCTCCCCACGTGGGGCGAGGGAATTGGGATCAGGATTGGGGGACTGGCTTTGGAAGCGGATTCTGCCACGGCGGCGGATTTGGCGGCTATCGCGGAGGCTTTTGCTTCGGCCTTTTCGTTGGCGGCTTTCTGGCGCAACTGCAGAAGCATCGCGCGTAGTTTGCCGGGATTTACCGGCTTCTTGAACAGTGCACCCTCGAGGCCGCGCAGCCGCGATCGCTTCAGGATGTGATCCTTGTCGTAGTAGTACGCGGTCATCAGGATGACCGGCAGCTTCGGCATGTCTTCCTTGACCTTGAGGTAGAAGTCGTAACCGTCCATCTCGGGCATCACGACGTCGGAGATGATCGCGTCGAGCTTGACGTTGCGCAGGATTCCAAAGGCGGCCGACGGACGCGTGGCGCAGAACACGATACATTTCTCGGCGCGCAGCAGATCCGCCATCGAATTGACCACGGCAGTATCGTCGTCGAGCACCAACACCGACATCCCTTCCAGCGGCGATTGGTCAGGTGCGGGGAGCGTCATGCGGGCGCACGTGAATCTTGCCATCGTCGCGCGGCGCCAGGTCGGCCATCCGCTTGCCCGCGAGGTAATCGCGCGTCTCGTACTCGCCCTTGCGGGTCATCTCGTCGAGGCGGCGGACGATAGCCTGCACGCGCTCGATTGAATTGCGAATCGAGTCGAGTCGTTCGTTCTCGACGACTTTTTCTGCGTCGGTGAAATGCGTCTCCAGGCTTTGCGAGAGCAGCTCGAGGTTGTTGGTGATTGATTCGAGCGGGTTGTTGATCTCGTGCGCGAGGCTGACTGCTATCTCGCCGGCGGTCGCTAGCTGCTGCGCGTGGCGCATGCGGCGGATGTCGCGGGCGAAGCCAATCGATCCGATTTCGTTGCCGTCGTCGTCGTGGATGAGCGTGCCGGTGATCATCACCGGGATGATTTCGCCTTCCTTGTTGCGGAACTCGGTCTCGAAGCTGGCGATGCTGCCCTTGTCGGCCGACGCGCGCATCGCCTTCATCACGCGGCGCGCCTCGTCGATCGACGTATAGATGCGGGTGCATCCTTCGCCGATGATCTCTTCGGAGCTGTAACCGAGGCTGGTGCGCGCTCCGTCGTTGTAATAGTTCACGGTGCCGCTTTTATCGACGGCAATAATGATGTCCGGCGAGCTCTCGATGAGCCGCTGGAAATATTTTTTATCGAGCGAGGTCATGGTTGATTGTTAGTCCTGATCGTTCAGTCGCGACGGCTTTATTTCGCGGCGCGCAGCCGGAACTTCGGCATCGAGACTTCATCATTTAGTTTTTCGAACGTCACCTCAACCGGCATCCCACATCTTATCTCGTGCGGCTTGATCCCGAGCAGGTTCGATACGAATTTGCAGCCCTCTTCGAGCTCGACCATCACGACCGCATACGGGACCTCTTTTGCGAAGCCCGGATGATAGAGCTGATGCATGATGTTGAAGCTGAAGACTTCGCCGCGGCCGCTCACCGGGACCCATCGCGAGGCGGTCGAGTTGCACTTCGAGCATAGGTCATGAGCGGGGAATCGGAGCGTCCCGCAACTGTCGCACTTTTGGACCATCAGGCGTCCGGCGCGCGCGCCTTCGAAGAAATCGCGCATGTCGGGGGTGATTGCTGGGATGGGTTTGCTGATTTCGGGCATATCCAGTTGAGCTTATATATAAGTTAGACGATCCGGCGGTTGAAATGATTGAAGCACACTGTGCCATGCCAAAGATAGCTACAGCGTGCCTTGTGACTTATGCTACGGCTGTGATCCCAATACCAAAGTTGAATGCGTGGCCAGGATACCGCCGTTGCCGGAAACGAGTCCGACCTCGTGTTTTGGCACCTGCCGCCGCCCTCCCTCACCCCTCATCTGCACGATTGCTTCCGCCACCGGAGTCATCCCCCACATATAGAACGAGCTGAGCTGGCCGCCGCCGGTGTTCACGGGAAGCGCGCCGCCCGGCCCGATTGCGCCGCTTGCGACGAATGGGCCACCCTCGCCCTTCTTGCAAAATCCGTAATCCTCGAGTGTGACCAGCACCGTGAAAGTATAGCAGTCGTAGAGCTCGCAGAAGTTCACGTCGCCGAGCTTGATCCCTGCCATCTTGAAGGCGGTTTCCCTGGCGATCGGCGCGCCGGAGACGAGAGTGTCGAGCGGGTCGCCACCGGGATGACCCTGCCCCATCCCCAATATATAGACCGGTGGGCGCTTCAACGTCTTCGCGCGTTCGGCTGAGGTCACGATAACCGCCAGACCGCCGTTGGAAACCAGGCAGCAATCGTAAAGATGGAACGGCTCAACCACCCATCGCGAGGCGTGGTAGTCGGCGAGCGTCATCGGAGCGTCGTGAAACTGGGCGGCAGGATTTAGGTTGGCCCAATCGCGCTCGGACACGGCCACGGCGCCGAGATGATCGTTGGTCGTCCCGTACTTGTACATGTGGCGCTGCGCGACGAACGCATACTGAGCATTGACGCCGAACAGGCCGTAGTGCGCGTTCACGCCCTGCGCAAAACCGTACGAGGCTGCAGATCCTGCCGCGGCGCCCTTGTTCGGCGACGGCGGGCGCAGAGGAGCGTCGGCGAATACGCACGCGACGACCTCGGCCATGCCTGCGTCGATCGCCTGCGCCGCGTGCATGACCATCGCAGCCGCAGTCGCGCCGCCAAGGTTCATCGTCGCGGTCAGCCGCAGGTCGCGGATACCCATCGCATTCTGCAGCGTCGTCGACGCCATCGGATTGTTGAACCAGGTGATCCCGGGATTGACGAGCAAGCCGTCGAGATCGGATCGCTGAAGGCCGGCGTCTTCGAGGGCGAGATTGACGGCCTCGGCAGCGAAGCCGACCGGACCGGGATGATCGAAGTTTTTGCCCATCCGGGTCTGTCCGAGCCCGGCAATTGCACATTTACCTTTTAAAGACATAACGCTTACTCTCTTACGCTTTTTTGGGGAGAGCATCCAGCGCGGAGAGGGAAGGGGAGATCACTTTATTTAATGTGAAACCCGCGGTGGGTTTCACACTTCCTTCGGCAGGGGTGACCCCTGCACCCGGTAATAGAAAAGAAAGGACGGGACTTCGTCCCTCTTAGAAGGGTTTAAGGGAGGGGGCGGGGGAATTTACCTCGCCCGTTATTTTACGGGAGAGGCGACCGGACGCATCGCGGCCGGTAGGTGAGGGTTCTGGGCCTCAAGCTACACGCCAGCCAGTTTACTTCCGCGTCCGGTTCCCCTTCCCGCTCGGGAAGGGTCAGGGGTTAGGTTCTTCTCATCCACCACAATGCTCACCTCACCCGCGCCTCGAAGACTCGTCGCGCCTCTCCCGGGGAGAGCTAAATTCACCCCGTGTACGTTGCGATCCACCAGGTATTGCCGAAGGAGTCTTTTATGCCGGCGGCGCGCTCCTGGTAGGGCTTGTTCTCCGGCGCTGCGACCGACGTTGCGCCGGCGGCCAGCGCACGCTGGTAGGCGGCGTCGACGTCGTCGATGTACACATAGATCGAGGCGGGCGTGCCGCCGGGATGAGGCGGGTCGCCGACTTCCATCACGACCATCGAGTCGCCGATTTTCGCCTCGACGTGATAGCCCTTGCCGGCCTCGAGGCGCTCCAATTCCACCGCACCGAAGGCCCGTTTCACCAGTTCCAACATATCCAGGCGGCCGTATAGATAAGGGCGGACACTGCCGACGCCGTGGCGGATGTGTTTGGTGGCGGTGCTCATGATGAACTCCCGGTCGGGACGACCTTACTGGCCGAATTTTGTTTCGGCCTTATATTAATTCGGTAGCTGTTTCTGTTGTATCGGTATTAACCGGGCAACGTCCTAACAGTTACGGTATCGCTACTTAGGGGCTTGGTTTATCCGCGCTCGGTTCGTATTCTAATGGGTCGGTTGCCAAGGCTCGGAGCTTAAATCTACAATTGATCCTGGGAGATTGACGAATGGCCGATCCGCTTAGCTTCGAGGCGCTGGCGAGCAGCGAGCATGTGCTCTCCAGCGCGGAAAACTTCGTACTCTATGTCCTGCTCGAGGCTGTTGCCCGCGGCGCCGGCGGCCCCGGTGGTGGTAGCCGCTTGCCGCTCAACCTTGGCGTGGTGATCGATCGATCGGGCTCGATGTATGACGAGCGACGCCTCGAATTCGTGACCGAGGCGGTCAAGTTCCTTGCCGACAACCTGACGGCAGACGATAAGGTCTCGATAGTGGCGTTCGCCGACCGGGCCAAGGTGCTGATCACGCCTGAAGCGGCGCGCGACAAGTCAGCGGTCAAGCGGGCGATCGACGATATCGACCTGCTCGATATTGGCGGCGGCACGCAGATGGCGCTCGGAATGCGGGCGGCGATTGACGAGGTCAAGAAGAATCTCAGCCCCGACCGGCTCAATCGCGTGTTGGTGCTCACCGACGGTCAGACTTACGAAGAGACCGCGTGTATCGACCTGGTCGAGAAGAACCGCGGCGAGATATCGTTCTCGACCATGGGCGTCGGCGTCGAGTTCAACGAGAAGCTCCTGCAGCGCCTCGCACAGGACTCCAACGGCAAATATCATTTCATCGGCGACCCCGCCGAGATTCCCGGAATTTTCGAAGACGAGCTCGAAGGACTGCGATCGGTCAGCCTGCGCAACGGGCGAATCGAGGTGACGCTGTCGCAGGGCGTGCAGGTGCGCGAGGCATTTCGCGCGTCGCCCGAGATTTACGTGCTCGGCACACCGCTGGTCGGCGAGGATCGCAAAATCGGCTACGAGATCGGCGACCTGCAGGCCGGCGTGCCCGGATCGGTGCTGCTGACTCTCGTGCTGCCGCCGCGCAAACCGGGTCAGGTCAGAGTTCTGCAGAGCACTTTCCATTACGAGGTGCCGGGCGGCAGCGAAAAAACCGTCGAATGCGATTTGACGGTCGACTATACGCTCGATCGCACGCTGACCAGTAAGCGCAACGGGCGCGTGATGAACCTGGTGGACCAGGTTTCGATCGCCAAGCTGCAGGCGAAGGCGGAAGAGGAGCTAAAGGCGGGCAACGTCGATCGTGCGACGCGTCTCCTCGGCAACGCGCTGCAAGGCACGCAGCGGATGGGCAACGTCAAGGCGACCCAGGCGCTGTCGGGCCTGATCGATCAGATCAAAAAGACGCAGACCCTGCAGACCAAGGCGGCCAAGACCACCCTGCTGCAAGCGCAGGCGGTGGTGCGCAAGACCCAGATGCTCGATCCGGATGCGTTGAAGGATTTCCAGAAGTCTGACGATTAGTGTATCGAGAGTGAAAAACGCGGAATGAATTTGTTTGGTGAACAGTACGGAACCGATACTTCGAACTCACCTGCGAGGGCTTAGAAGACCATGATCAAATGCTCCGAATGCGGCTACGAAAACATGGACGGACTTGATTACTGCGACGGATGCGGCGCAAAGCTCGCGGCGGCCGCCGGTAGTTCAGCCGCTGGGACTCCGTCCGCTGCTCCTGCAACGGAGAGCAAAACCGAAACGCCGCCGGAGCCGACCGCCGAAAGTATCGACGGGAAGGCGACTCCGTCACTCGCCGCGGATGCGAAGCCCGATGGTGAAACGCCGACCACTGAAATGCCGAAATCGGAAGCGCCGACCGGTGAGATCAAGCCTGAGGCTGCTCCCGAGAGCGCACCCACCGCGGCTGCCGCCGGCGCGCCGTTCAAGGCGAAGCTGTCTGTAGTTCGCGGCGGCCGCAAGGGCCAGGAGTTCCCGCTCGAAGACGGCAACAACCTCGTGGGCAGATGGGATCCCGAGACTGGATCCTTCCCTGAAGTGGATCTCGACGCCGATGATCCCGAAGCGAAGATCTCGCGCAAGCATGCGTTGATTCGAATCGACGCCGGCAAGATCACGATTGAGGATATCGGAAGTCTCAACGGCACTTATGTGAATCGTCAACCGCGGCTCTCGCCGGGAAGTCCCGCCGAGATAAAGTCGGGCGACGAAGTGATCATCGGAAAAACGTTTTTAAAGCTGGTGGTAGAACCGATCTCTTGAGCCGTTATCCCCTCCAGTCGCGCCCGGAAATGCACCGCGTGCGCGGAAGTTAAAGGGGGGTTGTAGAAAATCGCCATGAATGCGGGTGAGGAGCTCACCGAGGGCCATCTTCTCGACGGCCGATACCGCGTGAAGAAGGTGCTCGGCGTCGGCGGGATGGGTCGCGTGTACCTGTCCAACGACACGCGCCTCGCCAACCGTCCGGTCGCGGTCAAGGAGATGATCGTCGGCGACGGAATCCAGGAGAAAAAGGCGATCGAGGATTTCACGCGCGAGGCCAACGTGCTCGCGCGTTTGTCGCATCCGGGGATCCCCACGCTAATCGATCATTTCGCGGAGAACTCGCGCCAGTACCTGGTGATGGAATTTGTCGCGGGCGGCGATTTGCAGGGCGTGCTCGACAAGCTTGGGCCGAAGGGCAAAATCGCCGAGGACCGGGTATTGCGATGGGCGCGGCAGATGCTCGACGTGCTCGATTTTCTGCACGCGCAGAAGCCGCCGATTATTTATCGCGACTTGAAGCCCGGCAATATCATGATCGACAAGGACGGCCGCGCGATGCTGATCGATTTCGGAATCGCGCGCTTCCTGCCGCCAGGCGGTCGCGGCACGCAAATCGGTTCGGTCGGCTACGCGCCGCCCGAGCAGTACATGGGCAAGGTCGAGCCGCGATCGGATTTATATTCGCTGGCCGCCACGATGCATCATCTGCTGACCGGCCGCGATCCCCAGCTCGAGCCGCCGTTCAGCTTTCCCCCGCTGCGAGCGCTCGCGCCTGAAGTCTCGACTCAGGACCGCGGACGTAATCATGCGCGCGCTCGAGCAGGACGTGACCAAGCGGCAGGCGTCGGCCAAAGAGATGAAGCGCGCGCTGCCCGAGCCGCCGCCGGAGAATCGGTCGGGCAAACTTGGTGGCAGCGCGGGACTCGCCGCCGCGCCGAGTCCGATGTCGACGCAATCGACGGTGATGCTGAACAACAATTCAAATGCGCCGGCGCCGACCCCGATGCGTACGATGACGCCGTGGAAGGCGGCGGTCTCGAAGCCCGCGCCGCAATCCTCGATGCCGACGATCGTGCTGAGCGATCCGGTCGCGGATAGAATCAAGAGCGGCGGCGTCGCGCCTGACGGTCTCAGCTCTGCGGGCAGCACCGCGGCCAAGTTAGTCGCGCCGCAGATCAAGAAAGCGATCGAGCTCGGCGGCAGGGCACGCAGCATTATCGAGCGACGGCTCAAAGCGCTGTCGGCGAACTCGTCGAACACGTCGTCAACCGCCAAGACCAAGGACCTGAATCCGCCGGCGACGCTTCGTCGTATGGATCGCGTGTCGGCTCGACCGGAGAGTCGTCGCAGACCGACACTAAATCGCGAACGGCGTCGCGAGCGCCCTCCTCGCGCAAATATTCGCCACCGGTATCGACAGGACCGGGTCCCGCTGGACTGTTCGCAGTCAAGAACAACGGCACAGTCGATGTATCTACCGCGCCGGCGAAGCTGGTCTCGCGCGGCGATGAAATCGAGTTCGGTATTTTCGGGATGCGCACGGTGATCGGACGATCGAAGGAGCCTTCCGACAAGCTCGATATCGATCTGAAGAAGCTCGCGCACGGCGGCGATCGCGTATCGCGGCGGCATGCGGAGATCGTGCTCCGCGGCGCCGATTATTTTATCCGCGATCTGGGCAGCCTGAACGGCACTTACGTCGCGGGACGCGGCAAACTCGGACGCGACCAGCTCTACAAATTGAAAGATCGCGACCAGGTGGTACTGGGTGGTGCTATACTGCAGTTTCGGAGAGGCTAGCGGCACATGATCAGGTGTCCCGAGTGCGGTCAGGAGGCGCCAGACGACGCCAAGTTCTGCGATCGATGCGGCCAGGGATTGTCGAAAGCAGCCTCATCCACGTCGCAATCGTCGCCGACGCGGCCGACGCCGCTGGCAGCAGGCGCGTCACTCAAAAATGGAATCGAGATTGTCGCGCTGACGAGTCAGACGTCGATAGAAAATCGCTACAGCGCGAAGCGAGTTCGCGACGGCAAGGACGGAATCGATCGCATTGCGCGAGCGCTTCGGCCCGCATCCGGCGGAAGAAGTCGTCGAAGAAGCGCCGGTCGTCGAAGTTCAGAAGCCAGCTCCGCCGCCTGCTGAAGATCCCAACGGTCCGAGCGCGAAGACTGCGGAACTGAGACCGCCACGCGCGCAAACTAACGGGACCGCGTCAGCATCGGCACCTGCCGCATGCTTCGAGTTCGCCAGCATCGGCGTCGGCAAGTTCGGATTTGTCCGGCGAAGGCATTCAGTCAGCGGTCGAAGCGGATACTGGTCCAACGTCGAGCGCCTTGGCCGAGGCCGCCGAGAACGCGTCGCCAGATGAAGAGAGCGAAGCGGCGGAAGCCGCTGTCCTAGCCGAAACTCAGGATGATTCCTCGAGCGACGGCGGCGCGCATGAAGATGAAACGCCACAGATCGGCGAAGACCTCGGCGAGGTCTTCGGGCGCGTGCTCGCGCTGTCGCAAACGATCAGTCATCCCGCGTTTCAGCGCGCGTCCGAAGGATTCGCAGAGAACGGGCGCGTCTACCTGGTTTACGCCGACGAGGAACTCAAGCCGCTGCGCCGCGGTTCACAGAAGATGAGCGAGCCGGAAGCGATCGCGGCCGCCGTCCAGATCTGCCAGGCGATTTCGTTTGTGCATCGCCGGGCCCTGCGCCTGAACGACATCTGTCCTGAATCGATCGCCGTCGCGAAAGACGGCCGCCTCAAGCTGACTGGCCTCGACTACGTGAGCAATGACAACGAATTGCAGAGCGAGCCGATTTTCAACGACGGCTACACCGCGCCCGAGATTTATCGCGGCAAGCGGGTGGACAAGCGCGCCGATATTTTTTCCGCCGGCGCGATTCTCTACACCTGGCTCACCGGCGCGAGGATTCCAAGCGAGAGCTGGCGCGAAGAAGCCGGGCCTGTGCAGTTCTATCCGCCGCATGTCGTCACGCCGCGGCTCGAGAAGGCGATTCGCCGCGCGATCGCTTTCAATCCCGCCGATCGATGGCCGACGATCGACGAGTTCAAGGCTGAGCTGATTGCTCTAGGCGGGTCGATTCGGCTGCGCGCTGCCGCGATGACCGATGTCGGCCGCGTCCGCGAGCATAATGAGGACTCGGTGCTCGCGGTCGAGTACACGCGCGAGTCGATGGTCGAGCCGGCGCAGAGTTATTTGTACGTCGTGGCCGACGGGATGGGCGGCGCGGAGGCGGGCGAAGTCGCTTCTGCAATTGCCGTCCAGACGATCCGGAGTTACATTGAAGCCCGGCTCGATACCGCACGTGGAGAAGTTAAAAACGGAGCGGAGATGCTGACGGGCGCTCTCGAAGAAGCAAATTCCAAAATTATCGAATACGTCGCGAGCCATCCGGAGTCGCGAGGAATGGGTTCAACCGGTGTCTGCGCATTGGTCACTCCCACCGACGCCGCAGTCGCGTGGGTCGGAGACAGCCGAGGTTACCTGATGGAAGGCGCGACGCTTCGCCAGGTCACGAAGGATCATTCTCTCGTGCAGCGGCTGGTTGAGATCGGCCAGATAACCGCCGAAGAAGCGCACACGCATGAGCATAAGAACGTGATCACGCGATCGCTCGGCGCGCGTCAGAGTGGACCGGCGGGCGCGGAGGCGGTCGCAGTCAAGCTGAAGCGTGGAGACAAGCTGCTGCTATGCAGCGACGGGCTGACCGCGCACGTGATGGATCCTGAGATTCGCGACATCCTCGGGCGCAATGCGGATCCCTTCGACGCGGCGCGTGAATTGATCGTCGCGGCGAATGCCGGCGGTGGTACCGACAACATTTCAGTGATTGTAGTGTATGCAAGCTAGGCGCGAACGCCGCGCCGCCGATTATTAAGTAATGGCAACTTCGCCCAAAGACGCACCGCAGCAGACCGGCCCGCTCGAAGCCGGCACCGTTCTGCAGGGGCGTTATAAAATCACGCGGCTGCTTGGCGGCGGCGGAATGGGCATGGTGTACCTCGCGACCGATCAGCGGCTCGCGAATCGTCCGTGCGCGATCAAAGAGATGGTCGATCACTTTATCGACCAGGCGCAGCGAATCGAGGCCAACGAATATTTCGCACGCGAGGCCGACACGCTCGCGCAACTGAAGCATCAGGCGATTCCCGCGATCACCGACCGCTTCGAGCTCGCCAACCGCCATTACCTGGTGATGGAGTACGTCGAGGGGCGCAACCTCGAAGAGGAACTCGCGGTGCGCGGCGAACCTCTGCCCGAGGGGCTGGTGATCGATATCGCGCGCCAGTTGTGCGACGTGCTCGCGTACCTGCACGGGCTGGTCCCGCCGATAATCTACCGCGACATGAAGCCGTCGAACGTGATGCTCAATTCGAACGGGCGGGTGGTGCTGGTGGATTTTGGAATCGCGCGTCTGTTCAAGGCGGCGCGCAAGGGCACCATGATCGGCACGCTCGGCTTCGCGCCGCCGGAGCAATACCAGGGCCTGGTGGATCCCCGCAGCGACATCTACTCGCTCGGTGCGACGCTGCATTACGTGCTGACCGGCCGCGATCCGGAGAAATTCCCGCCGTTTAGTTTCCCCCCTGTGCGCGATCTTCGACCCGCTGTATCGAGCAACCTGGCAGGCGCTATCGACGGCGCGCTCGCATACGAGATGGACGGGCGGCCTGCGCGCATCCAGGATTTCCGCGACATGATGCTCTATGGACGCGGCCTCGACCAGGCGCGCGTCAGCTCGACCAGCGGCACCGGCGGCTTGTCGCAGTACCAGGAACAACTCGAATTCGAGGACGAGCCGGTCACCTATCGCGCGCCGCGGAGCAGGCTGAGCCGATCGATCGGCCTCGTGCTTTTTCTGCTGGTGCTGGGTGGGGCCGCATTCGGCGGCACCTACCTGTATTCGAGCCCGGAACTCCAGCAGCGGCTCGGAGTGAAGCCGTTTTTCGACAAGCTGCCGTGGAAGCATGAGGAGCTGCTGGCCAAGGCGCGCGAGAATCCGCTGGAATTTTCCTCGATGACGCTGGCGCTCTCGACCCGCGAGGGCAACGCGCTCGCGCCGCCGCAATCGCAATTCAAGGACACCGACCTGACCAACGCGCGCTACCTCAAGTGGACTGCGAGCTTCAAAAACCTGCTCGCGGGGCTCGAGGGACGCAGCGAAAAAATCGAGGCGCGGTTTTACGACCCCAACGGACTTCAGATCGCGTCGAGCGACACCAACGCGTTTGTCGGTCCCGCGCAGACAACTGCCGACTTCACGGGCGTCGCGCTGATGCCGACGATGACCGACAAGCCGCCCGGCACTTACAAGGTGGCGCTCTACTCGGACGACAAGATGCTCTCGCAGGAGAGCTTCATCGTGAAGCAGGACCTGGGCGCAAAGAATGCGGAGGCGGAGAGCGCGGCGGCTGCTGCGGCGGCGGCAAAAGAAGAGGAGCGCAAGCGCGACGAAGAAGCGCACAAGCTCGCGATGATCGACGAGCGGCGCGCCAAGCCGTTGCAACTTCGCAGTATCAACTTTCTCAACACCACCAAGACCGGAACCGCGTTGTCGGGCGCGACCAACTCTTTCGCGGTGTCGAAGGTGCTTTTCATCGGATGGCAGGTGAACTTCGAGAACCGGCTCTACAAGCTGGAGCCCGGACAGTATCGCGTCGATGCGGCGTATATTGGGCCTGACGGGCGCACGCTCGGCAGCGTCAACGATTTTCAGCCGGTGTCGACCAACATGAAGTCGGTGACGTTCAGCGGACGCGTCGGCAACTCGCGCGGCGGCGCGTTTCTGCCGGGAACGTACACGGTTAATTTTTATTTGAACGGCCAGTATTTCGACGCCAAGAAATTCGAAGTGGTCGCCGATACGGGCCGGCACCAGTCCCGTATGCGGGCTATGGAGGTGGCGGTGGTGGCGGCGGCGCAATCGGCAGCACGATGGGCACCAGCTCGGCCTCGTCGGGCAGCATGGTCGGACCGATGATCGCGACCGGCACGATCAGCGGTCTTCGCAGCGGCGGCAATCCCGAGATGGAGCTTCGGCTACGGCCACAATCAAACGGCTTCCTGCATGGCGAGCTCGTGATCCACCAGTCGGGCTTCGGGATGACTCCGCTCGACGGATACGTGCGCGGCAACCAGCTGCAATTCCAGGTCCCATACGGTACCGAGACGTACTATTTCGAAGGCTCGCGCCGGGCCGATCAGATCAGCGGCACCTTCGAATCGACGCCGTCAGGCGAACGTGGCACCTGGATCACCCAGACGAACTGACAACTTGGACCTGCTCGAAGAGGCGGGAATTCCGCCGCCGAAACCGCCGATCATCACAGCCGAGGATCGCGCCGCGTTGGCGAGCATGGCGCTCGCGCAAAGCCAGTTTTACTATATGTGCGCATTCTTCGTGGGATTGGTCGGTGGTGCCGCGATCGCGTACTACCTCGGCTACCGCGATATCGTTTTCACGATCTTCAAATGGGCGCTTTCCGGTACCGGGCTGGCGCTGATTGTGAGTGCGCTGAACATTACGAAGCTGTATTCCTTCAAGTGTCCGCGATGCGACGGGAACTATTTCTGGAGCACGCCACTCGGCATCTTCTCGAAGCAATGCGCCACCTGCGGGTTACCGCTCAACTTGCCCGATGGCGTAGACCTGACACCGTAAATCTCTGCATCCGCGTTCGATGCAGGTCGTAATCACAGAATTGAGCTTGAACCTGACCCATGCACGCGTAATGCTGAGAGTGAAATAATTGCAGATGGCAAGTAACGTTTCCCGCGAAAAACTTCTCTTCTATGCCGCCGCCGGCGCGCTTGGCGGCTTTGCCGCGTGGGGGCTCTCAGAGCCAATCCTCGGCATCCGCTGGGTCTATGGCCGCGATATTTTGTTCGGCGCGCTGATTGGCGCACTGATCAGCGCGTTTCTCGCCTCGATCGAAACGCTCAGCGTCGGCCAGGTGCGTCAGGCTGCGCGCCGATTCGTGCTGGGCGGAATAATTGGCGCGGTGGGCGGAGGGCTTGGACTGATCGTCGGCGAGCTTGCGTTCGACGTCCTTGGCGGGCTCAACGGCCGAATCCTTGGGTGGAGCGTACTTGGAATCGCGGTCGGACTGGGCGTCGGATCGGCGTCGGGATCGGCGGCGCGTCGACGCAATGGCGCAATCGGTGGCGTGCTCGGCGGCGCGGTCGGTGGATTTTTCTACCAGAGCCTGACGACCACCTTTCCGCAGGCGTTCGGACGCGCGATCGCGATCATCATACTGGGCGCCCTGATCGGATTTTTCATCGGGCTGGTCGGCGAGCTGCTCAAGCGCGGCTGGTTAATGGTCGTGCGCAGCCAGAGCCGCAACGCCCGCGAGGGCCGCGAGTATCCGCTGATCAAGGGCGTGACGATCATCGGCCGCGCCGAGGAAAGCGACATCGGCCTGTTCGGCGATCAAAGCGTGCTCGGCAGCCATGCGATCATTCGCCGCGAGGGCAAGAATTTTATCATCAGCCCGACTGGCGGCCGGGTATTCGTGAATCGACAGCCGGTGGCGGGCCGCTGCGCGCTCAAGAGCGGCGATCGGCTCGAGGTCGGCGGCACACTGTTTCTCTTCCGCGAGCGGTCCCAGGCGGCACAGCGATAAGCGTCGGATCAGATCGTGGGGAGCCTGCACACCTGCCGAATCGCGCTCCTGGTCATGGTCGTTTCGATTGCAGCTTCGATGCTAGCGGGATGCTCGACCGTCAACGAAGGCGGCGGCGGTGGTACGGCTGCAGCGCCCACGACTTCAGTCCAGACGCTCGAGTACTACCAGTACCAGGTCAAGGGATACCAAAACAGTTATCCCAGAAAGACCATATTGATCCTGACGCCGGCCGACGTGCGCGAGTCTACCGGCAACGCCGCGCCGCTGAACGGCAATCCCGCAATCGGAATCATCGCCGATGAATCCGGCAGCGTTACCGAGCGATTGTACAGCTCGGCGCTCGGTCCGACCGTGCAGCAGGCGATTGGGCGCTCGGCGACGGAGGCAGGCCTGAGCGCGTCGTCGTCCGCCGACGTCACCTACCAGCGGGGCGTCAAGAACATCAACGAATATGTGCTGGAAACGAAGATTCGGCGGTGCTGGGTGAAGAAAGCGCGCAGCACCACCGGTCAGAATGGTCCCGTCTGGCGGACGATGGCGGACGTTTCGCTCGACGTTACGATCTACAAGCCGCCGTTCAAAGTTCCGTTCTGGACCGGCACCAGCAACGATACCTACTTCGACCCGCCGGTCGGATCGTTCGGTCTTGGATCCGAGGACGAAGCGGGAATCTACGACGAGCCGGGGCAGGTGCTGTCGGTCGCGCTGACGCGCTCGGTCGCTGGGATTTTCCAGCGGCAGGACTTGCGAAATCTGATGCTCGAAGACGATATAAAAACCCACTAGCCCGTGCGGTTCCGGCGCGGTCTTTGAACAACCGGTATGTTGGAATAGCCTAGACCGAGCGCCGGATATTCAAACGCGGGAGGCGTGCGGGGAGTTTCCATGTCCTCGCGGCGCCGCCGCAAATCCGGATCGTATCGTCGAATGCCAAGAGGAAGGCGCGCTTGATGGAAATCGGATTCGTTGGTCTCGGCAAAATGGGCATGAACATGGTCGAGCGGCTGCGGCGCGACAACCATCAGATCGTGGCGTTCGATCTCGACGATGCAAAACGCAAAGAGGTATCGACCTTCGGTGCCGACGGGGTCAGTTCGTTGAAGGAGCTGGTCGGCCGCCTTAAGCCGCCGCGCGGCGTGTGGGTGATGGTGCCGGCCGGCGATCCGACCGAGAGCACGATTAACCAACTGGCGGAATTGCTCGAGCCCGGCGACGCTATCATCGACGGCGGCAACACCAACTATCACGACGACATCCGCCGTGCCGCGTTGCTCGCCGCGAAGAAGCTGCACCTGGTCGACGTCGGCACCAGCGGCGGCATCTGGGGACTCAAGCTCGGCTACTGCCTGATGATCGGCGGCGAGCTCGAGATTTTCAGGCGCTACCAGCCGATTTTCGAAACGCTCGCGCCTCCGGGCGGATACGACCACGTCGGCGGCCACGGCGCGGGCCATTACGTGAAGATGGTCCATAACGGAATCGAGTACGGCCTGATGCAAGCGTACGCGGAAGGTTTCGAGGCGATGCACAAGTCGGACTACAAGTTCGATTTGCCGAAAATCGCCAACCTGTGGCGTCAGGGCAGCGTCGTGCGGTCATGGCTGCTGGATCTGACCGCCAAGGCGCTGGAAAAAGATCCGGGACTCAAGCAGATCCGCGGATACGTCGAGGACTCGGGCGAGGGCCGTTGGGCGGTGCAGGACGCAATCGACAAAAACATCTCGATGCCGGTGATCACGATGGCGTTGTTCACGCGCTTTCGCTCGCGCGCCGACAAAGGCGAAGGAACCTTCGGCGAGAAATTGCTCGCCGCCCTTCGCGATGAGTTCGGCGGTCACGGCTTCTTCAAGGAATAGGATTAAGTCATTTTATGGCCGTGGCTGCAAATAGAACCGTCGATCTCAATCATCATGCATCCCGTCAAGGAGCGCAATCACTACGATCCCTGCATCATAGTGATCTTCGGCGGCGCCGGTGACTTGAGCCATCGCAAGCTGATTCCCGCGCTGTACAATCTGTTGATCGATGGCGAATTGCCCAACAAGTTCGCGATTCTCGGGTTCTCGATGGAGGATCTCGACGACGAGAAATACCGCGCGTTCGCGCTGAGTGGTATCCAGCAGTTCTCGCGCCGGCCGGTCGAAAAAGAGCATTGGGAGAAGTTCGCTCCGATGCTTCATTTCAATCGCGGATCGTTCACCGAGGCCGCCGATTACCTGAACCTGCGCAAGCGATGCGAGCAGCTCGACGAGGAATGCGGCACCGAGGGCAATCGCGCTTTTTATTTCGCGATTCCGCCGGCGTTCATCGACACCTGCTCGGAAGGATTGACCGCGGCGGGGATGATTCATTCGCCCGGCAGGGGGCATCCGTTCACGCGCGTGGTGGTCGAAAAGCCGATCGGATCCGATCTCGCCAGCGCGTCGGAAATCAACGCGGAACTCGCGCGCCATTTTGATGAGAGCCAGATTTTCAGAATCGATCACTATCTCGGCAAGGAAACCGTCGAGAACCTGATGGTCTTGCGATTCGCCAACGCGATCTTCGAGCCCATCTGGACGGCGCGATTCGTCGATCATGTGCAAATCACCGTCGCCGAGTCCGAAGGCGTCGGTACGCGCGCCGCCTACTACGATCACGCCGGCGCCTTGCGGGACATGGTGCAGAGCCATCTGCTGCAGACGCTTTGCATGATCGCGACCGAACCGCCGAACACAACCGGCGCCGAGGCGATGCGCGACGCGAAGCTCGACGTATTGCGCGCGCTGCGTCCGCTGGGCGACGAGGACATCGAGAAAAAAGTCGTGCGGGGCCAATACGGCGAGGGACTGATCGGCGGCGTGCCGGTCAAGGCCTACCGCGAAGAGGAGCACGTCGCGCCGGATTCACGAATCGAGACGTTTGTCGCGCTGCGATGCTGGATCGACAACTGGCGATGGGCCGGAGTGCCGTTCTATCTGCGCACCGGAAAGCGTTTGCCCAAGCGCTCGAGCGAAATCGCGATCTACTTCAACAGCGTGCCTCGAATCCTGTATAACGCAAATCCACGCGCACCGTTGGCGCCCAATATGCTGACCATCAGGATTCAGCCCGACGAGGGTCTCGCGCTGCACATCATGTCCAAGGTGCCCGGTTCGGCGACCAAGCTGCAGCAGGTCAAAGTTGATTTTCACTACGTGACGTCGACGCCCGAGGCGTACGAGACTCTGCTCAACGACGTGATCGTCGGCGACCAGACGCTCTTCATGCGGCGCGACACGGTCGAAGAAGCGTGGAGGTTCGTGCAACCGATCCTCGACGCGTGGGAACAGTCGCCGATGGATCCTCCAATCTACGCGGCCGGCTCGTGGGGACCGCTCGAAGCGGCCCTGATGATCGCGGCCGACGGCCGCACCTGGCGAACCCTTTAGCAGGAGAAAATCAGCAGGAGATCAGATGGCCGGCGGGATTACTCTCACACGTCACATCATGACCAAGAGCGGGACTGCGATTCCGGTTGCCGACCTCGCGCTGATAATGGAGCGCATCGAGCTGATCGCCAAGCGGATTACGCGGGAGCTCGCAGCCGCCGGACTCAGTGGCGAGCTCGGGTACACCGGCGAGACCAACGTGCAGGGCGAGAAGGTCAAGAAGCTCGACCAGTGGGGCAACCAGGTTTTCCTCGACGCCTTCGAACACGGATACCCGGTATGCAGTCTCATTTCAGAGGAAATGGACGAGCCGCACCATTACTCAGTCAACTGCCGCGACAATAGCTACTGCATACTCTACGATCCGATCGACGGGTCATCTAACACCGACGTAAACGGATCGCTCGGCACTATCTTCGCCGTCAAGAAACGCGCGCCCGGCCACGAAAAAGGAATCGAGGACATTCTCGTCCCGGGAACGCAGCAACTCATCGCGGGCTATATATTATATGGACCTGCGGCGCAGCTGGTTTACACTGCGGGCGCCGGCGTCGATATCTTCACGCTCGATCGCACGCTCGGCGAATTCATTTTGTGGAAAGAGAACGTCAAGATGCCGCCGCACGGCAGTACCTATGCGGTCAACCAGGCCAACGCGGGCAAGTGGCACGACGGCGCGCGCAAGTTCATCGCGCATATTACTAGTCGCAAAGGACAAACGAACCAGCTATTCACTTAGATACTGCGGTGCATTCGCCGCCGACTTCCATCGATGCCTGCTCGAGGGCGGAATCTATATGTACCCCGGCGAGGTTGCTGAGGGCGGGAAGGCCAAGGGCAAACTACGGCTGATGTACGAGCTTGCTCCCCTCTCGATGGTCGCGGAGCAGGCGGGTGGCCGAGGCTCGACCGGCAAGAATCGGATTCTCGACATAGCAGCAACCGCGATCCACGAGCGCCATCCGATTTACATCGGCAGCGCCGAGGAAGTCGCGCTGGCCGAGTCGTTCAAGGTCGAAGGCTGAACAGGCGAGGTTCCCATGGATGGGCTCATCCTGGCCGGCGATGTCGGCGGAACCAAAACTCAACTCGGGCTCTTCGAGCACTCCGCGGGAAAGCTCCTACTCGTGCGCGAGCATCGCTACGCGACCCTTGATTTCCACAGTCTCGAGGCCGTCTGCGCGGATTTTCTTGGCGCAACCCCCGCAGTGAATGCTGCATGCCTCGGCGTGCCCGGTCCGATAATCGACGGGCGTGCGCACGCCACCAATATACCGTGGCAACTCTCCGCTGCTTCGCTGTCGCGCGCACTCAACGGCGTCCCGGTTCGCCTGCTTAACGATCTCGCGGCGATAGCTTACGGCATGGTCCATCTCGAGCCCACCGAGTTTGCGGTTTTGCATCGCGCGGAGAATCCACCCGAGCACGGCAACATCGCGGTGATTGCGGCGGGCACCGGTCTCGGCGAATCCGCGCTGGTCTGGGAGGGCGATAAGTACTACGCGGTTGCGTCCGAGGGCGGACACAGCGACTTCGCGCCGCACGATGCCGAACAGATCGAGCTGTTGCGATTTCTCGCCGCCGAATTCGGACACGTCAGCTATGAGCGCGTCCTCTCGGGACCGGGTCTGTGGAACATCTACAGATTTCTTCGAGGCGAAAGTGGGGTCGAGGAGCCTGCCTGGCTGAAGGCGGAAATTACAGCCGGCGATCCGTCGGCTGTGGTCAGCGAAGCGGCGCTGGCAGGACGCGACCCCGTATGCGTTCACGCGCTCACCATGTTTTGCGATATTTACGGTTCAGAGGCCGCCAACCTGGCGCTCAAAGTACTGGCGCTCGGCGGCGTTTTTCTCGGCGGAGGGATCGCACCGAAAATTTTGCCGATGCTGACGAGTGGTGTGTTCGTGAAAGGATTTTTGGCCAAGGGCAGGCTCAACGAGATTCTCAAGCGCATCGAGGTCCGCGTCTCGCTGAATCCAGCCGCCGGCCTGCTCGGCGCAGCCCATTATGCGGCCGCGATGTTGTGATATAGGAGTGCAAACTGCAACGACACTCCCGACGGGAGAAAAAGGTATATGACCAAGCGAGTTCGAGAGATTCTTAGCTATTACGATTCGGATAGCGGCAGCGTGCGCAATAATCTGTCGCGGATGCTCAACCACGGCAAACTCGCGGGCACCGGCAAATTCGTTATCCTGCCGGTGGACCAAGGCTTCGAGCATGGACCGGCGCGAAGCTTCGCCATGAATCCGCCGGCGTACGACCCGCGCTATCATTTTCAGCTCGCCATCGATGCGGGATGCAACGCATTTGCGGCGCCGCTCGGACTGCTCGAGGCGGGCGTCGCCGAGTTTGCCGGCGAAATTCCGCTCATCCTGAAGGTCAATAACCACGACGTTCTCAACGACGAAAAAGATCCCGCGCCCTCGATGACCGCCAGCGTCAAGGACGCACTACGGCTCGGCGCGGCCGCGGTCGGTCTCACGATCTATCCGGGCTCGACTCAGGAAAAGTCGATGTACGAGGAGGCACGCGCGGTCGGCGAAGAGGCCAAGGCCTACGGCCTGCCGCTCGTCATCTGGTCGTACCCGCGCGGCTCGGGCATCAGCAAGCAGGGCGAGACCGCGCTCGACGTGGTCGCGTATGCGGCGCAGATCGCGGCGCAACTCGGTGCGAATATCATCAAGGTCAAGCCGCCGACTGCTTTTATCGAACAGGCCGAAGCAAAAAAAATCTACGACGCCCAAAAGATTCCGCTCGAACCGCTCTCGGCGCGCGTTGCGCACATCATGCAAGCAGCATTCGCGGGCCGGCGAATCGTCATTTTCTCAGGCGGGGTGAAGGAAACCGACGACTCGCTGCTCAACACGGTGCGCGGGATTCAGGCTGGGGGCGGCTACGGCTCGATCATCGGCCGCAATAGCTTCCAGCGCCCGAAACCCGAAGCGATCGCGCTGCTCAGTAAGGTCATCGACATTTACAAGGGCTGAACTTGCGGCAAGCGACCTAATCCCTAACCCCTTCCCATGGTGGGAAGGGGAACCGGACACGGAAGCTGGTGGAGAAATGAAATATAGCGAGTATCAGCATCTCCTGTTCGAGCGGAAGGACGACGGCATCCTGCTTATCACGATCAATCGTCCCGAAGTTCTCAATGCCACCAACAACCGTCTGCATTGGGAGTTGAGCCGCGTATGGCTCGACATCGCCGACGACGACGAGACCAACGTCATCGTGGTGACGGGAGCCGGGCGCGCGTTCTCGGCCGGCGGCGACCTCGAGATGATTCAGAAGATGGCCGCGAGCTCCGACAACATCGGCAAGGCGATGAAGGAAGCCGGCGACATCGTCTACAACATGATCAATCTCGACAAGCCGATCATCTCGGCGATCAACGGCGTCGCCGTCGGTGCGGGATTAGCGGTGGCATTCATGGCGGATATCAGCATCGCGTCGGAGGGGATGCGCATCACGGACGGGCATCTGCGCCTCGGTGTCGCGGCCGGAGATCATGCGGTGATCATCTGGCCGCTGCTATGCGGGATGGCCAAGGCCAAGTACTACCTGATGACCGCGGATTTCATCGACGGCAAGGAGGCCGAGCGCATCGGGCTGGTGAGCGTATGCGTCCCCGCCGACAAGCTGATGGACAAGGCGATGGAAGTCGCGCGCAAGCTGGCACGCGGCCCGCAGCAGGCGGTGCGGTTCACGAAGCGCTCGCTGAACAACTGGCTGCGAGTCGCAGGTCCGGCGTTCGACGCATCGCTCGCGATGGAGATGATGGGATTCTTCAGCGCCGATCTGGCCGAAGGTGTCGCTGCCTTACAGGAGAAACGCCAACCATCGTTCCCGGGGTTCAACAAATCGAAGCTCTGACCCACCAGAAGGAGGTTTTGGACCCCCTTTTGATGAGGCGCGGATTTTGGAATACTGTGCATCGTTTGAAAACAACCTAATCTAGCGGGGAAGAAAATGTTGACCAAAAAATTTGCGCTTGCGGCTGCCTCTGCGATGCTCCTGACGACAATCGCGTTTGCGGCACGTCCTGCTTTCGCCTCGACCAAGGTCGATTGCGACGCCGTGATGAACGAGCTCAATAGCGGCAAGAAGGCCAAGGAAGTCGCCACCGACCTGAACATCTCGACCTCGAGCGTCTACCGCTGCAAGCGGCACGCGAAGGAGGCCGCAAAGGCTGGAACGAAGTCGTCGATGCAAGCCAAGGCCGGCAAAGAGGCGCCTGCCGCGCCGTCTTCGGCAATGTCAGCTCCTTCGCCTGCAATGGCAGCGCCGGCAGCAGCAGCTTCTCCGAAGTAGGAATTACGCTCACGATGCGTCGCGGGCCGTCGCGGCTCGCGGCGCATCGTGAGTTCTCGACGAATCGACGACAGCTTTATCGCGATGCCGAAATGCGAACTGTGCGAGCTGCGTGACTACACGCAGCGCTATGCCGATTTCGTTCATCCTTTCAAATTTACAATTCTCGATTGCGATTCGTGCGACACTCCGATGGCCGTGCTCGGAGATCATCGCGCAGTTCCCACCGACGATGAACGCGCATTCATGATCGAAGCGCTCTCACTGGTTGCACGCGCGAAGTACGGTGCCGACAAATTCGGCATCGACGACGTGATGCGCCAGATTCCCGACCACTGTCACATGCACGCCCGCCCTATTCGGCGCTGGCAATACTAGCCGCTGCACAGCGCCCTTCCCGCCCATCAAACATATTACGGCAAGGTTTCGCGAGTTTTACCCATTTGGTAAGCGCCTCATCTTGTGCTATATGCCCGCCGGTACGCGCGCTGCACTGGGGGTGCGGCTTTTATGGCAGGAGAAGGCCTCGAGGGGGCGCTCCGGCCGGTTCCCTTCAGGAGGTATGGGGGAAATGGCTAACGGTACGGTCAAGTGGTTCAGCCCGAAGAAGGGCTACGGCTTCATCACGATGGAAGACGGGCAGGAAGTGTTCGTCCACTACAGCGCCATCGATGGCGCGGGTTTCCGATCGCTCGAACAGGGCGAGCGTGTCGAGTTTGAGGTCGCGCAGGGCCCCAAGGGCTTGCAGGCTTCCAACGTCGCCAAGGGATAGGCGCACGCGGGGGTTCTCAGTAAGGGGGGTTCATTTTCGACGTCCGAAGATTCGGAGCACGACGCATGCGTGCATTGCGTCGGCGTGCCCGCGCGTTTGTGATATGACGGCCGCATGAGTGACGCGATTCCCCTTGGCACCAGGCTTCGATTCGGCACGATGGTCTCGACTTCGAGTCGCGAGGAAGCGACGCGCGGTCTCGAGTCGATCTCCCAATGGGGCTACGAAGTCCTGTGGGCGCCCGACCATGTTGCGTTCACCGGACCCGTCAACGATCCGCTGACGACGCTCGCATACCTGTCGGCGCTTGACCCCAAGCTCACGTACGGAACCAGCGTCTACCTGCTGCCGCTGCGCCATCCGGTGCCCGTCGCCAAAATGGTCGCGACGTTGGACCGTCTGCTCGGCGCCGGGCATTTCATTTTCGGCGTCGGCGTCGGTGGAGAATTCCCGCGCGAGTACGAGGCGTGCGGCGTCCCAATCCACGAACGCGGCGGCCGCGCGACCGAGGCAATCCAGGTGATGAAGCGGCTATGGAGCGGCGAGCGCGTCGAGCATCGCGGCAAATATTTCAGCTTCGGCGAAATCACCATGCAACCGAAGCCGAGAACTCCCGGCGGCCCTCCAGTCTGGATCGGCGGCCGCGCCGAAGGTCCGCTGAAGCGCGCGGCGCGATTCGGCGACGGATGGACGCCCTACGTCGTCACGCCCAAACGTTTCGCCGACGGCCTCGATTTCATCGGCAAGGAAGCGGAACGCGCAGGCCGCAAAATTACGCAATTCGGCACCTGCATCCAGATATTCTGCCGCCTGGGCGAGAGCGTCGAAGCCGCACACGCAGTCGCAGGAAAATTCCTGAGCAAGCGGTACGCAACCGATATGACCGACGCCGCAAAACGCTACGGCGCGTTAGGCCGTCCCGCTGACGTAGCCGCAAAAATAAGCGAGTACATCAAAGCGGGCGCCCGCGACATCGGAATCGACGCCATCACACATCCATCAGAACGCACCGCGCAACTGGAGCAGTTCGGCAAGGAAGTAATCCCGCTCCTGAGCCTCTAGCTCTTTCCTATCGCCCCCATCGTCGGGGAGGCCGACGCGTGTCCGCACGCGGCGACGCGGCGGGTGGAGGACCTTTAATTCTGAAATTTTGTGCCGCGGCAGAATTGCGGCGCTACAGACAATCGCGCCGCAAAAATGTCCTCCACCCTAACCCTCCTCCAACGTAGGAGGAGGGAATCAGAATCAGAACGGGGGGGAATCAGGAATGGGGCCATGTCCGATCCCATCGCTCATCATGAATTCTCGGGGACACTGGCTTGCGCGTCGGACGCTTGAAACCGTCGGCCGGATAACCCATCGGCACCAACGCAATCAGCTGATACTGCTCGGGCACACCGAGCAGCGCCTTGGTCTCGGATTCTTTACTCGTGAGCATCGTAGTCATCGCGGTGCCGACGCCGACCGCGCGCGACGCGAGCATCATGAGTTCGATCGCCGGGAAGATCGATCCATAGGTCGCACCGAAGTTGAAAAGATCGGCCTGGCTGCCGCGCTCGACGCGCATCTTCGGCCGGTCGAGAAAGACCACGACGTGCACCGGGACGATCGCGAGCTGCGCCGCGAACTCGTCGCCCGTCTTGAGTGCCTTGACCGCGCGCGGCGACAGTGTCGTGCGGCCGCGGATGATCGCGCTGTCCTTGTACGGGACCCATACCGATTCGTACAGCTTCTGTATTTCGCGTCGAGCCGCGGCCTCGCGCACCACGACGAACTCCCACGGCTGCGCGTTCGAACCGGAAGGCGCCATATTTGCCGTCTCGAGAATCTTCATCAGCTCCGCTTCCGGAATCGGGCGATCGAGGAAACGGCGCATCGTGGGCGTTGAGGTTGCGACTTCAAAGAAATCCATCGGCGTCCTCTTTTTCAGTGAAATCAGATCAGTTCGATCGGACGTTCGCGACGAGCGACGACGCGGCCGACGATTGCGGCCTCGCGATGCCCACAGTTCTGAAGCTCCGCTACCAGCTCGAGCGACTGCTTGTCGGGAATCGCAATCAACAAACCGCCCGAGGTCTGCGGATCGAAGGCAATCGTCGCGATCTCGTCGGCAACTTCGTCGGAGATGCGGACGCTCGCTGCGTAGTACTCGCGATTGCGCTCGCCGCCGCCGGGAATCATTCCGGCGCGGCATTGTTCGAGCACTCCCGGCAGGAGAGGCAAATCTGACTCCTCGAACACGAACGTTACGCCGCTGCCCTCGGCCATCTTGAGCGCATGGCCGACGAGTCCGAAGCCGGTGACGTCGGTAGCGGCGTGAACGTCGTACTTGAGCATCGCGGATGCGGCCGCGGCGTTGAGCTGCGTCATCGAGCGGACCGCGGCCTGGTAGGCTTCGTCGCCGAGCGCGTCGCGCTTGAACGCGGTCATCAAAATTCCGGTGCCGAGCGCCTTGGTCAGCACGAGAGCGTCGCCAACCTGCGCGCCGACGTTGCGCACGATTCGGCGCGGATCGATCACGCCGGTAATCGCCATCCCGAATTTCACTTCTTCGTCGGCGACGGTATGACCGCCAACGATCACGACGCCGGCCTCGCGCGCTTTTTCGGCGGCGCCGCGCAGGATGTCGGCCAACATCTCACCGGGCAATCCGGTTTGCGGCCAGCATACGATGTTGAGCGCGGTGCGCGGCACTCCGCCCATCGCATAGACGTCCGAGAGCGCGTTGGCCGCGGAGATCTGTCCGTAGGTGAAAGGATCGTCGACCACCGGCGTGAAAAAATCGACGGTGTTGACGATCGCGAGGTCGTCGGAAAGACGGAACACTCCGGCGTCGTCGCCCGTCGAGATTCCGACGAGCAAATCAGGATGGCTCGGCAAATCGAGCCGCGCGAGGACTGCTGAGAGGTCCGCCGGACCGAGCTTACCGGCTCAACCCGCAGCCTTGCACCGCGCAGTCAGGCGAACCAGATCGCCCCGCGAGGGATTATTGTCCTTCGTCTTGGACATCGCGGATATTGTCGCGCATCGCGCCGTCGAAGTCTTCATCTCCGCGATTGTTCCCCTTCCCTCGAGGGCACGAAAACAGGGGTTAGGAGTTAGATTGCCGGCATCGAGAAAGATTCGGGGTCCCTCGGCTACGCTCGGGATGACACAAAAACGGGAGGCTAAGAGATGAGGCAAGAAACCTTGGAGGCTAGGACTGAGAGCGAAGCCGGCGGATGTCGCCGACTCTCGTCGTCACGCCGGTGTGGTCGAAGTGATCGAGCAGCGCGATTGCGAACTTGCGTGATGCTCCCAGTAGATCGCGGAAGACAGCCGCGGTGATTTCGTTGTGAGTCTGGAGATAGTCGACCAGGCGATCTTTTGCGGTGTCGGCGGCGGTGCGGCTGAAATACAGGTCGGTGGCGATTTTGACGATGCGGCCTTGACGCTCCATCGCGAGCAGCACCGTCCTCAAATGCGGGAGTTGGCCGGCGGGAATTTTCAACGCGTCGGCTAGCTGCTTGAGGTCCGGCGGCTGGAACTGCGCGCTGGTCAGTGCAGCCTCGATTTTCGCGCCGAGGGTTTCAGCGTCGCCGCCGAGTTGTACACGATGGCTCTTCAGGCGGAGCACACTTTCCTCGCGTACGATTTCGGATTCATGACTGAGGCGATCGACGATCGGACGGAATGCGCGCGCGCCGATTTCGTAGGGCAGCCGCGTCCGCAGTGCTTCCATCTCGAGGCCCGGCGACAGCGGCTCGCTCTTGTGGTGCTTCGCGAGCGCGTCGAGTGTGAAGCGCTTCAGCTCGTCCCATTTGCTACGCGTCGTAAATGCTTCTTCGTCGCCAACTGACAGCTTGACGAAGCGCGGCGCATCGCGGAGCGCAGCTTCGGCCTCGGCGATCGGGATATTCATCAGGGTCGCAAGCCTGATCGTGCCGAGCGCGAAACTTTCCTGCAGATTGATCAGCGCTTCGAGCGCGTCGGCGCCGGACGAATCTTTGAGCATCCGAAGATTGGCGCGATAAGCCTCGATCGGCTTGCGGACGCGGCGGCCGAGCGGGTTCAGCACGATGCCGCCGCCGAGTGTGCGCGAATTGGTTTCGTCGCGGATGACGAAGCGGTCGCCCGTGAGCGCGACGACAGGATCGTCGGTCACGAGCTGCGCGAGGCCGGCAGCCTTGGGCGCGATCGCGCCTGCGTCGTCGAGCACGATCGCGCGAGCGATAGTCTCGGTGGTGCCGATGAACAGCCGCACGCGCGTGTTGTTTTTGAGCGCGCGCTTGGCGGCGGGACGAATCTCGAGCCACGCGTCGAAACGCTCAGTCGCGGAGTCGAGCCGCTCGTCAGCGATCACGTCGCCGCGGGCGAGATCGATCTTCTCAGCACCGGTGAGATTCAGCGCGACGCGTTGGCATAGTCCCGCGCTCTCGACGGAGTCCGAATGCACCTGGATCGAGCGCACGCGGACCTCGTCGCCCGACGGCAGCACGCGGAGCTTCTGTCCAACGCGCACCTCGGCGCCCATTGCAGTGCCGGTGACGACGATGCCGTGTCCCTTGATGACGAACGCGCGATCGAGTGGGAGCCGGAAGACGCCGGTGGCGCGGCGCGCCTGGAAGCCGTCGAGCTGGCGGACGATCTCCTCACGCAGCTGGTCGAGGCCGAGGCCGGTGATCGACGACACCTCGACAACCGGCGCGCCCGCGAGCGTTGTGCCGTCTGCGAGCAGCTCGATCTCGTCGCGCACGTCGCGGATGCGCGCGGCGTCGGCGAGGTCGGCCTTGGTGATGACGAAGATACCGCGGCGGGTGCCGAGCAGGTGGAGGATGTCGAGGTGCTCCTCGGTCTGCGGCATCACGCCGTCGTCGGCTGCGACGGTGAACAGCACGAGATCGATGCCGTGCGCGCCGGCCAGCATGTTGCGGATGAAGCGCTCGTGGCCGGGGACGTCGACGATACCGGCGCGGGTGCCGTCGGGCAGCGTGAAGTAGGCGAAGCCGAGGTCGATCGAAATCCCGCGCTCCTTTTCTTCCTTGAGGCGGTCGGTGTCCTGGCCGGTGAGCGCCTTGATGAGCGCGGTCTTGCCGTGATCGATGTGGCCGGCGGTGCCGATGATGGCGTGAGTGGTGGGGGCCATCGTGGGCTGAATGTTACACCGCGACGGTCGCGCGGCGAAGGTGAGAGAGATTCAGAGAGCGAAACCGAGGACTCGGTTCCGCGGCCGCTGCGTGGATGTAATTCCTATTTCGCGGGTTTGGTCAGCCACGGTGAAAACAACACCGTACCTGGTCCGTTCACGTTCGAGCACGGATACACACCCGGTCCGTCTTTGCATCCCCACCAATTATTCGTGGCGTCCACGGTGCCGGCGCCGACATTCTGGACGCCGACGCGGCCGGCGCCGTGAAGATCGTTGTTATCCGCTTCCACGTCAGAGGGCGTGCTCACTACGATGTCCAGCGATTCATGCGTTATCACGTTCTGTGAAATGACCGTCCCGGTAATTGGTGAGACGCCGAAAATGTTGATTCCGGTAGGCCCGGTTGTTGCCGCATCTGAAGTGTCCTGACCGTTGCCGTTGATCCGATTGCCAATGATCATGTTGTCGTTGAGATTCTGGCCGGGCGTATGACTGTGCAATGCGACGCCGGGGAGGCCATTTCCTTCGATTCGGTTGTGGATGACTGTATTGCCGTAGGCCTTCGCGCCCAGAACTGAGTCGAAGATGCCCACGCCGGCGCCTGCTCCCGGCACGAACAGCCCATTATTCAATGAGCTGTTGGCCGCGATCGTGTTGTTGAAAACGCCTAGCGGGGAACTCGATCCTGTCAGCGCCGCCGCCGGATGTGAGGCCAGCGTAATTCCGCAATCGAACGGATTGTTCATCACCATGTTGCCCATGATCGTGTTGTCGTGGGTTGTCCCGGTGTCGTCGCTGAGCAGGATTCCACCGGTATTTTCCTCGACAGTGTTGTTCGCAACGGTTGAATGGTCCACTCCGGTCAGGTGCAGACCCTCGCCACAGTCGAAGCTTTCTCCGGTTTCGAAAGATGGTATCCCCGGACAAGACGGTGCAGTTGTTTGATTCCTGTCGTTAAGCAAGATCATGCAATTCTTGATCGTCACTGACGAGGCATTCGCGACGAGGATGCCTTCGAAGTTTGCGTTCTCGACTTTGAAATTGCTCACGACCACGTTGCTCAGGCCGGGATTGTCGATTCCGTCTATATAGATACCGTTGGAAAGTCGGGACGCGTCAATGATGGTGTCTTCTCTGATTCGCCCCGATGAGCGACAGGCTCTTATCGATGATCACATCCTCTTTGTATGTGCCTTCTGCCACTTTAATTGTGTCATTGGCTGAGGCCGCAGCGACCGCAGCACCGATAGAAGAAAAGCAGCTCCCCGAGCCTTTGTGATTCACGCACAAGGTCGCCGCTTCTGCACGTCCGCGCATCGCGCTGCCCAATGCGACCGATAACACCATCATCGCGCCAAGCGCTTGGACGTTCTTGATCAGCTGCCTCATAAGTCTCCTGGTCCCGTTGCGAAATTCGCGCAAATTCTCCGCTTCATGTTCAAGCGTTTCAACACTCTGCGTGAAAACTGGCTTTTTGCTTACAACAAATCAAGCAGGTTTGAGCAGATTGAATACTGGAAGCACGAAACCCAGCAGTATAGAAGACTGCGTGCGACCCTGTAGCAGCAGGCCACGCGAGTCGAAAGGGGAAGGAATGAGAAAGGCCAAGTGGGGAGTCTGGGTCTCAGTTGTAGTAGTTGCGATCGAATTCGCAGGCTGCGGGGGCACGCAGAATCGGCCGCCTGCGCTCGGTTCGGCGCAGATTGCGGCGCCACTCAAGCTATGTCCCCAGGCAGCGCCACCCGCGAACCTTCTCGCCAAGCCAGGCTTCATCCAGTTCGCGGTTTCGGTGACGGACTCGTCAGGCAAGCCGGTCGCGGGTCTGAAGCACTCGGATTTTCAAGCTCGCGCTGGCAATCAAACTCTGCCGATACAGTATTTTCGCGAAGAGCCGAGCGGCCCACCGACCTCGATCGTGATCGTCATGGATTTATCGCAATTCATGGCTGGCGATCTGGTCCTCCGCATGAGCAAAGTCGAAGCGGTTCAGAAGATGCTGCCCGACGCGGTGAACAAGCTGAACGAGTGCGACGAGATCGCGATATTAGTATTTGGCGGCCACCAGTTTCCGGACGAGCGTACGATGGGCCAAACGCCGACTCCTGGCCTTTACCAGGACTCTCATGAGACACCGATCACGCTGGTACAACCTTTTACGACAGACCATCCACTCGCGCTGATGCGTCTGGCGGATCGAACGCCATATGAGATCGCGCCGCTTTATGACGCGGTGCAACAAGGACTGAACGTGATGGCATCGGCGCACTACCGGAATCGCGCGCTGATCGTGATTACCGACGGGGTCGACTTCACCAGCTCGGTCAGGAACGAGGACTTGATTGCCAGCATCAAACAGAGTGGAACCCCGGTTTACGCAATAGAACTTGGCGAACCCTACGCCCATGCATTCCCTCCCCCTTCGGGTCTGGTCATCCCGATTCCGTTTGCCAGCAAGACCGGAACAGCCGCTGCCGGAACAGCCGCAGCCGGAACAGCCGCAGCCGGAACAGCCGCAGCGGGAAAAGCTGCAGCGGGAAAACCGCGTCGGGAAAGAACGCGTCCGGAAAGGCTGCACCTGCAAAGGCCGTGTGCGCAGATTTCAAATGCGTGGATACGGGAATGCTCGCGAGGGTGACGGCGCCGAACGGTGGCCAGTTATTGATCGTGCCGCAGCCGCTATACGACCCGCGCGTGACGCTGAATGATGAGCTCAATTCGACGGTTGCGGCTCTCAATCATGGATACGCGATTGGAGTAGTCGCGCCGGCGGGGTCGGCACTTCCCGCGATTACGCTGGCGAACCACCGCCAGATGAAGGTGAGAGCGCACGTAATTTCAGGCGCGCGGTAGTTGCTCGCGGGTCGGTTGCGCGGGGAACCTAACCCCTAACCCCTTCCCTCGAGGGAAGGGGAACCAGATTCAGAACATTGCTTCGTCTAAAGAAGCTATTGCATCTGCTTGGTGTACATTGCCATGTCGAAGTAGTCGCGCCATGCGCTGATCTTGTTGCCCGTGACTTCGAACACGCCTGCCACTGGTAGCGAGATCGTTTTGCCGTTGCCCAGGTCGAAGATGTCGACGCGCTCGTTGAAGACGACGTTACCGTTGCCGGCGCTATGCAGCACTTTGAACTGGATCGATTTCGCCATCGGCAAAAAGGTGTTGATGACGCCGCGGATGGCGTCTTTGCCTTTGGCCGAATCGACCGGGATGTTGTGATAGACGGCGTCGTCGGTAAAGAAGCCGAGCAGCTCGTCGATATTCTTGCGCGGCCATGCGTTGCAGAATTCGGTCACGACTTTTTCAGCATCTGTAGCCATTGCGCGTTCTCCTTATCAGGATGTCGTGTTTTAACATCCTGCTATTCGTTGTCGAGATAGAAGCGATCCTCATCCTTGTTATAGCCGAATAGCTCGGCATAGCGCCCCCATCCAATCATTGTGGCAAATTGGCGCTCGGGCTTTTCGCTCGGCAGCAGCATCGCGAGATGTTCAAGCACGACTTCCCTGGAAAGCGATTTGTTCTCCTGACCACGAAGCAGGCGGATGAAGTAGCTGAAGAGGCCGTGTTTCTTCAACTGCTCGCGCAGGAGCAACTTGCGTTCGTTGATCCCCGCTTCGAGAAATTGTTTCCCGAGCGGCTCGAGCACCACGTCGCCGGCTGGAGTTGAAACGAAGCCGAGAATCTCCGCCGCTTTCATCACCTTGAGCAAATCGCCGAACCTGATATTGAGATCGCGCGCGATTTTGTAGCCGTCCTCGCGGCCGCCGCGATCATCGAGCAATTCGAGCAGGCCGAAGACCGTTGTCAGCGGGATGTCGGGAAGCGGAGTTATGGACGGGGGAGGCATCAGGCGCGCTCCTCGATCAGTGAAAAAACCTTGTCGGTGAGGGCGTTGAAGGCCTCGGTGCGGCGATCGCGCGGCCTCGGCAATTCGACCTTGAGATCCTTGACGATGCGGCCGGGGCTCGCCGCCATCACGATTATCCTATCCGCGAGCTCGATCGCCTCCTCGATGATATGCGTAACCAGCACGATATTTTTCACCGGCATGTCGGGCGACTGCCAGATGTCGAGCAACTCCTCGCGCAGCGTGATCGCGGTCAAGGCGTCGAGAGCCGAGAACGGCTCATCCATCATGAGCACCTTGGGCTCGACGGCGAGCGCGCGAGCGAAACCGACGCGCTGCTTCATCCCGCCCGAAAGCTCGCGCGGGTAGGCTTCTTCGAAGCCGTCGAGTCCAACCTTGTCGATGTAGATTCCGGCTCGTTTTTCGCGCTCGGCCAGCGGCAGTCCTTGCGCTTCGAGGCCGAGCTCGACGTTGGCCTTGACCGACAGCCACGGCAGCAGCGCGAACGATTGAAACACGAGCGCGCATTCGAGATTGATTCCATCCACCTGCCGGCCGCGATACAACACCTGTCCCGAAGTCATCGGCACGATGCCGTTAATGATCCGTAGCAGCGTTGATTTGCCACATCCCGAGGGGCCGACGATCGCGACGAACTCACCCTCCTCGACGTCGAAGTTGATGTCGTTGAGCACCTGCAGCGTGCCCTTGGCATGCGCAAAACTTTTCGAGACGTGTTTGAGCTCGAGGAAGGCCATGGGTCAGATGAGTCCGAATCGCACATAGTCGGTGACGTTTTCGTTGTCAGTAGTCCAGCCTGTATCTCTCAGTGGCAAGGTTATACAAGGGACGCCACATGAGGCGGTTTAACAGTAGCACCACCGCTATCATTGAAAGGAGACTCAGCAGGATCATCACGCCGTTGCCGGATTTGTAAGTGGCGGCGTCGAGCAGCGATCCGATTCCGAGCACCTGGTAGGTTTGATTTTTGTAAACGAAATATTCGGAGAGGATCAGCGCGTTCCATCCTCCGCCCCATGCGGTGATGCTGCCGGTGATAAGCGACGGCGTGACAGCCGGAAGAATCAACTTGCGCCATCGCGCGACGCGGGAGAGCCCGAACGCGCGCGCCGCTTCTTTCAAGTCCTCGGGCACCTGGTTGATTCCCGCGAGCAGGTTGAACAGCAGGTACCATTGCATGCCGGTGAGGATCAGCAGGATCGAGGCGAGGTTCATGCCGCCGGTAACTTCGATCACGACGACTACGATGATCGGGAACAGCGCCGTGGCGGGCATCGAGCCGACGATTTCAGCGATCGGCGAGAGGACGCGGTTGAAGCGCGGGTTTTCGCTGGCCGCCAGAGCGCACGGCACCGTCCATGCCAGCGAGATCGCGTAAGCAATCGTCATGCGAATGGTCGAGAGCACGATCGCTTCCGGAATCTGCGTCACGTCGGACGGCCACGGCTGCGAGAGCGTTCTGACCAATGCGACCAGGCCGCGGGCCAACGCCCATGTGGTGAAGATCACGATCGCGCTGATGATCAAAGTTCGCACGATCGCGCCCACGCGCTTGCTTTGTTCAGGCGATAGCTCAGGGCCGCTCGGTAGCGCCTCGATCGCGCGAGCTATCATTCTGATCGGAGGGACCAGGATCGCACGTAGCGCGCGCGTGACCGCAGGACCAACTCCGGACAGCGCGTCGAACATCCCGAGCGATTGCACCGCGCCGGAGGACGCCGCAAATTCGTACTTGAATTTTTCCGCCCACGTCGACAGCGGCTGCCACACGATCATGTCCATCAACACGATGATCGCGAGCAGGGCGAGCAGGCCCGCTGCGAGATCGACCGTGCGTCCTTTTTCGGCGGCTTCCCACAGAAAACTGCCCAGCCCCGGCAAGCGATAGCTGGCGGGACCGACCGTGATGATTTCGCACGCGATGAGGAAGTACCATCCCGCGACCCACGACAGGATCGAGTTGTACACCAGCTTCGGCACGCTCGCGGGCAGCAGCAGGCGTTTGAACTTGAGCCATCCGCGCCCGCCGAACGACTCGATCGCGTCCTTCGAATCCTCGGGAATGGTTTTGACCGCTTCGTAAACGCCGAGCGCCATGTTCCACGCCTGGCTGGTGAAAATCAGAAATACTGCGGCCATCTCGACCCCGAGGCGGCTGCCGTGTGCGAGTGCGACGAAGAAATAAACCGCAGCGGGAAAAAACCCGACCACCGGCACCGACTGCGCGATATCGATCGCGGGAATCAGGATGCGCTCGTAGAGACCGCCGCGCGCCGCCGCCATCCCGTAGATGATCGAGAAAACCAGCGCGATGATGTACGCGGCGAGCATCCGGTAGAACGAGCAAAACGCGTAGTATGGAAGATGGCGGGTCGAGACGGGCACGTTGTGCGGAATGAGATGTTGAGCGTGGCTGCGATAGGCGAAGAACAGTGCGATGATCGCGGCGAGCGCGAGAAACGAGAGCGAGCCGTTGATCAAACGGCGGGTGTTTATTTCGAACCTGGGCATTGGCGCGTGACCCGAATCTTCCAGCATAGCTGCGCTGGCGGTTCGCTCAAGTGCAATTTGCATTTCGGACCGATTAATTTTTCGGCGCGTCGGCGTTGACAGCGCGCGGTGCCGGCAATAGCGAGAGCGCAAGAGCGAAAAAAATGACTGGCGCGGAAAGAATTCCTGACGACGAGTGGCGGCTGGACGAAGAGCCGCTCGAGCGCCTCGAGCCTCAGCCTCCGTCCGAGGCGCCGACGGCCAAGCTCGCCTTCAATCTGAGCCAGGTGCGGATGACGCGCGCGGTTTACGTCGTCACCGCCGAGCATCTCGGATGGTACATCGTCGCAGGCTACGCGCTCATCACGCGGACGATCGCTCTGGGAGCGCGTCCGCTCGACGCGGCGCAGGCGACAGACGCGATCACCGCACTCCTCTTCGCGCAGCATGGCCGCGCCGCGTTCGCGCTGTCGGACACCTCCTGGGTAACGATACTCCAGGGCTGGATCTTCGCGGCGATTGGCGCGTCCGACGCAACCTCGCGAATTGTCGTGACCCTATGCGGTCTGCTGCTGATCGCAACCGGATTTGCGCTGCGTCCGGTGCTGGGCCGTGCAGGAGCGCTGGCCTTCGCCGCGTTGGTCGCGATTTCGCCGAGCGTTGCCTATTTTTCCCTGGGCGGCTCGACGGTGATCGCGTCTATCGCGTTCATGATGATCGCGATCGTGATCGCGGAGAGTATGCGCCGGCGGCCGACCGTACTGCGTGCGGCAGGATTGGGCGTCGCGATCGCGCTGTGGCTCACGGCGGATCCAATCGGCTACGTGACGGCGTCAGCGATAGTCGTCTCGCTGATCTTGGTCGGTGTGGCAGACCTTGTTCGGCTCGACCATCGGCGGTTGCGCATGCGGGTGTGGTGGGTTCGGCGCCGCATGCTCGTAATTGTATGCGCGGTCGTCGCGATTGGGCTGTGGATCGTCTTGACCACCGCGTTTTTTCACCGGCCGCTGGTGTCATCCGTCGTGTACTACTTCCATACCGCGTTCGTCCCGCCGTCGATCGCCGTTCATAAAGCAATTCACAGACTGACTCCGATTTTGCTGTTTTATGAATTCATCGTCGTCGCGCTGGCGATCATCGGCGTATTCGCCGTTGTCTCGCGACGTATTGGCGATCGCTTTGCGACGTGGTCGGTGGTGTGGGCGATTGTCAGCATCGCGATTTTGGCGTCGGTGAGCGCGAATCACGCTGATGCCGTCGTCGCGATCATTCCTGCCGCTGGCGCTGGTCGCCGCCTACGCGGTGGATTGGATGCATCGCTCAGAGCGCTGGAACTCGATTGGTTATGCGATTGCGGCGGCAGTCGTGCTCACGCTCTACGTTCAGATCACCACCAGTTTTGTTTATCCAGCGCCCGACACAAGCGAAGCGTCGTGGCGCCGGCATGCGCTGCTGTTCTGGTCCGAGCCGACTACCTCGATTCGGACGGTCAAGGAGTGCGAACGTGTCCGCAACGCTGCTCCGCCCGGCGCCCGCGCTTTTATTCCCGACGACGCGCCGCAGGTGCAGTGGTACCTGCGCGATTTCACGCAGGCGGCGTCGCCAGAGGAAGCGAACATCGTCGTGACGATCGGCAAGACCGAAAGCGGTGCGGTCGCGGGTAGCCCTGACGCTTCGCAGTTTGGATTCGAAGAATGGTGGACGCCGGATTTCAGAAAGCTGACGACGTTCCGCGCGATCCGGTATTTCCTTACGCAGCGCGCGTGGAGCGACGTCGAGATCCGCGAGATTCAGATTGCGATACGGTCTAAAGAACCTAACCCCTAACCCCTTCCCATAGGGGAAGGGGAACAAGATTATTGGGAGTAACCTCTTCCCCTGAGGGAAGGGGAACCAGATAGAAGATAGGTCTTCCCATTGTAGGAAGGGGAAACAAACATCTCCGGTTGCCCTTCCCGCTCGGGAAGGGGTTAGGGGTTAGGTTGCTGTGAATTCTTGCGTGCTGAGGGGGGCTTTGCGATAAACTGCACTGACTACGTATCGCGTATCCAGTTTTTTCACGGCCGCGCATACTCGAATCCCGTTCAATTCAAGGAGCATCGATGGACCAAGTCGTGAAATTCCTGCAACCCTACCAGCTTCATCCGGTCGTCGATCACTTCTCGGTCGCGCTGCTGTTCGTCGCGGTACTGGTCGATCTCTTCGCGGGCTCCTCCCCGACTCGCATCTGGCTCCGCTACACCGCGGTACTACTGATGATCCTCGGCGCGCTCGCGGCTGGAGGATCTTTCTTCACCGGCGATATGGAGGCCGACCGTATCTGGAACGCCTTGGGTCAGCCGGCGCGCGACGTTTTGCATCGGCACGCACTGCTTGGCGAATATCTCGCGATTGGCTTCGGTGTGCTCGCGGTCTGGCGACTCATGATCCAGTCGTTTGGCTTCATGGCGGGATCGCGCGCGATTTATCTCATCGTCGCCATTCTGGCGGTTGCGACGCTGGGTTACTCGGCGCATCTCGGCGGCGTGCTCGTGTACGATTACGGCGCTGGGACGGCGCTGATGGCGGCCGCTCCGGTTCCATCCGAAGCTGCGAGTCCGTCAGCAGAGGCGAGTCCCGCGGGCCCGATCCCGACGGTGAGCGTGCCGACTGCGATTGCGACGTCAACGCAGACGGGGACTCCATCCGCGCCTGCAACCAGCGCGGGCAGCATGCCGACTGCGGTTCCAACCATTCAACCGTCGGCCGCGCCGAGTGCGAGCATGTGATGCAGACGAAAACCAATCCCGAGCAATCCCTCGAGGTGGCTGATCGGCTATTCAAGTCGATCGAGCGCGGCGACATCGCTGCAATCCGCGAGATCTACGCGCCCGACGTGAAAATCTGGCACAACAATGACGGCGCTACGCAGACCCTCGACGCGAATCTCGCGGTGCTCGGCTGGGTGGTCGCCAATATATCGGAAGTCGCGTACACAGAAATTCGACGGCATGCGACTCCCACCGGATTCGTGCAGCAGCATGTGATGCGCGGAAGCGTAAAGGCGTCGGGGAAGGAGTTGCGCCTCCCCGCATGCATCATTTGCGACGTAGAGAATGGCCGAATCACGCGACTGGACGAGTATTTCGATTCAGCACATATCGCGGTGCTGACCGCGTGATGCCGTCGAAGCTCGATTCAGTGAAAAAGGAGTAGTTATGACCCAGCGACTCGGTTTTGGCGTGTTTCTCGCGCCGCATCATCCTATCGGCGAGCATCCCACGCTCCAGTTCCAACGCGATCTCGAACTCGCCGAATGGCTCGACGAACTGCACTACGACGAGTTCTGGGTCGGCGAGCATCACTCCGCCGGATGGGAAACGATTGCGTCGCCAGAAATGTTCCTGGTGGCCGCGGCCGAGCGCACCAAGCGAATCAAGCTTGGCACCGGCGTCGTGTCGATTCCGTACCATCATCCGTTCAACGTCGCGCAGCGGATCGTGATGCTCGACCATCTGAGCCACGGCCGTGCGATGCTCGGGGTGGGGCCTGGCGCTTTGCCGTCGGACGCGGTCATGCTCGGAATCGATCCGATGACCCAGCGCGACAGAATGGACGAGGGTCTCGGCGTGATCATCCGGCTGCTCACCCAGGACGAGCCCTTCAGTTACAAGGGCTCGTGGTTCGAGCTGAACGACGCCGCGCTACAGATTCGTCCGCTGCAGGAGAAAATTCCGATCGCAGTCGCGTCGACGATTTCGCCGTCGGGGATGAAGACCGCCGGCAAGTATGGCGCGGGCGTGCTGTCGGTCGCCTCGTACTCCGAAGAAGGGTTGATGGCGCTGCCGACGCAATGGAATTTCGGCGAGACCTCGGCGAAGGAATACGGGAATACGATCGATCGCGCGAACTGGCGAATCGTGATGCCGTTCCACCTGGCGGAATCCAAAGAGCAGGCGATGCGCGAAGTCGCGGCCGGACTCCAGAAGTGGCAGAACGAGTACATCGTCGGGATCCTCGGCACGCCGAAGCGCCCGACCTTTCCCGACGGCTACGAGGCGGCGAAGCGGATGAGCGAGTATGGCGGCGCAATTTTCGGCACGCCCGAAGACGCGCTCGAACGTATTGCGCAGTTACAGAAACTCTCGGGCGGCTTCGGCACAATCCTTAGCTTCGCGCACGATTGGGCGACGCGTCCGCAAATGATGCGCAGCTACGAACTGCTCGCCCGCTATGTGATGCCGCGATGCCAGGGCCTGATCAAACCGATCGAAGCATCAGCCGCGCGCGTAACCGCCAACAAGGAAGCCCTGATGGAAAAAGCCGGCGGCGCAATCCTGAAAGCAATCCGCGACTACAACGCGGTGCATCCGCGGCAGAAGTATGAGGGAGGAACTTAATTGAATGTGAAACCCGCGGTGGGTTTCACGCTTCCTTCGGCAGGGGTGACCCCTGCACCCAGTGAGAAGCGCGAAATGTTGAGGACAACCTTTCGCTCTCAGGTTCCTTGGGAAGGGCAGCGCCGTGTGCAATTACCTCGTCCGTTATTTTACGGGAGAGGAGGCCGGCGGGCGCAGCCGCCGGTAGGCGAGGGTTCTGGATTCAACCTGCACGCGCGCGAACATCACCCATGAGGAGCCAGACAAATGGTGAAATTCGATCACATGAACCTTCCCGTGACAAACTACCAGGTATCGCGCGACTGGTACGTGCGCAACTTCGGCTTCAAGGTTGAATTCGAAGTCCCGGATCGCAAGACCTCAGCAATCCAGGACGACGGCGGCTTCACGATCTTCGTCTATGAGCAACCATCGCAACTGTCCGGCGCAAAATGCTCTCTCACGCTGCAAGTCGAGGACGTCGATTCAAAATTCAAAGAATTGAAATTTAAAGGCGTCGCGTTTGTAAATCCGCCGGGCAAATATTTCTGGGGATACGGCGCCGAACTTCGCGATCCCGACGGCTACCAAATCCTTTTGTGGGACGAAGTCTCGATGCGAGAAAAAGGCGGCTCGAACTAGCGAGCGCTGTTCATTCGAAGGCTCACCGCGCTAAGGAGAAGATCAGCCCGCGACATTGCAGGCGTACAGCTTGAGGCCAAGAACCCTCACCTACCGGCGGCTGCGCCCGCCGGCCGCCTCTCCCGTAAAATAACGGGCTAGGTAATCACACCCCACCTCCTCCCCCGGGAAACGTGAGAACGAAATGCCGTCCTCGACATTTCGCGCTTAGTATTTTTCCTATCACTGGGTGCAGGGGTCACCCCTGCCCAGGGAGGTGTGGAACCCACGGTGGGTTCCACATTCAATAAACGTATTTACCCTTCATACGACAACCGTTGTCGGCCTGTGGAAACAACGCGGCGCGGCCTCTTGCGAGACGCGATCGTCGGAGCGGACGATAGAGATGTGGCGCGGCTTCGAGTCGCGTCGCGTCGATGCCAGCTGCTCGTGAAATCGTAATCTCCGCGCGCGCCAGCGAACGTATCGCCGCTGCGCGCGCGTGGCTTGAATCGCAGCCGTCTGCGACTGAAATCCTCGTGATCGCGTCGGTCAAGGAAGCCGCCGACGACCTGGTGCGCGCATTCGCGCTGTCGCGCGGCGCGATGCTCGGCGTACATCGCCTGACTCTCAACCGTCTCGTCGGATTGCTCGCTGCCGAGGAGCTCGCCGATGCGGGCCTCGCGCCTGCGGATGGGCTCGCAGCCGAGGCGGTCGCGGCGCGCGCGGTCTTCCGCCTGGCGCCGTCGGGAGCGCTCGTGCATTTCGATTCAGTGCTGAAGCTTCCCGGCTTTTCGCGTGCGCTGGCGCGGACGCTGATCGAGCTTCGATGGAACAATATTGGCGTCGACGATTTGCGCGCGCTCGATGGCCCCGGTGAGGCGATTGCCGCGACGCTCGCGCAATTCGACGCCGAGCTGGCGGAAGCGAAGCTGATCGATCGCGCCGGGATGCTGAAAGTTGCGACGCGAGCTGTGCTCGCGAGCGATCCGCCGCGCTTCGTCGGACTTCCGATCCTGTTGCTCGATCCATCCGTAGATGGCGCGCTCGATCGCGACTTCGTTGCTGCGCTGGCGGCGCGTTCGCCGTCGATTCTCGCGACGATTCCCGCCGGCGACTCTCCCGTGCAGACGATCCTCGAAGATGCGCTCGGCGTGCGCGCGACTGGATCGTCGGCGGCCGCGGATGAAACCATCGCGCCGTCGCTCGAGCGTCTCCAGACGCATCTGTTCGCCGATACTGCGCCGCCCGAGCGCGATGTCGATGAAACCGTGACGGTGATTTCGGCGCCGGGCGAGATGCACGAGTGCGTCGAGATCGCGCGGCGAATCGCGTCCGAGGCGCGACGCGACGTGCCGTTCGATCGAATCGCGGTGCTGCTGCATGACCCCGTTCGCTACGCGCCGTATCTGCAGGAAGCGCTCGCCCGCGCCGACATCCCGGCGTACTTCGCACGCGGTACGCGCCGGCCCGAGCCCGGCGGTCGTGCGATGCTCGCGCTGCTTTGCTGCGCCGCGGAAGATCTCTCGGCGCGCCGCTTCGCGGAATATCTCTCGCTCGCTCAGGTGCCTGACGCCGATCACCCGCGCGACGACGAGCCCGCACTCAGTCCGGACGCGGAACTTGCGCCCGTGCCACTCGAATCGGATCTCGAAGTTGAAGGCGAGGCTGCGAAAGACACCGCCGATGACACAGACGTATCCGATCCGGTTCCTGTGATCGAGGGAAACGCGCGCGCGCCGTGGCGATGGGAACGGCTGCTGGTCGATGCGGCCGTGATTGGCAGCTCTGAGAGATGGCACAAGCGGCTGGCGGGGCTGGGCAAAGAGCTCGCCGCCCGGCGCAAGGAAATTGCCGACGACGACGCGCATGCGGCGAGCCTCGAGCGGCGAATTCTCGACCTCGCGCATCTCGGCGAAGTGGCGATGCCGATTCTTTCGATGCTCGAGGCGGCGCCGCGCGATGCGACGTGGGGCGACTGGCTCAAATTTCTGCGCGGGCTGGTTGATTTGGCGATTCGCGATCGCGAGCCGGTTTTCGCCGCGCTGGCGGAACTCGAGCCGATGGCTCCCGTCGGGCCGGTCGGACTCGACGAGGTGCGGCTGGTGCTGAATGATCGGCTTGGCCGACTGGAAGCTCCACGACGCGTTCGGCGCTACGGCTCCGTGTTCGTCGCGCCGCCGAATCGCGCGCGCGGCATGGAATTCGACGTCGTAATCGTCCCCGGTCTGGCCGAGCGGATGTTCCCGCGCAAGCTGACCGAGGATCCGATTCTTTCCGACGCTGCGCGCGCGCGGCTGAGTCCGTATCTCGCACGTAACGAGCGGCGGGTCGGCGCGGAGCGGCTCGCATTGAGAATTGCGGCGGGCGCGGCGCGCGCGCGTGCAATGTTTTCCTATCCGCGTGTCGACCTCGACCAGGGCCGTCCCCGCGTGCCGTCGTTCTATGCGCTTGAAGTGCTGCGCGCGGCGGAGGGCAAGCTGCCCGGCTTCGATGAGCTCGCGAGTCGCGCTTCATCTCGGCCGACTCGGCTTTCATGGCCGGCGCCGGCGAATCCCGCCGATGCGATCGATGACGCGGAATTCGATCTGGCGGTGCTCGACAAACTAGTCGACGCCGATCCGCAGACTACGATTGGCGCGGCGAATTACCTGCTTGGCGCCAACGTGCATCTGGGGCGGGCGCTGCGCGCGCGGGCGCGGCGATGGCTCCGGCGATGGACTTCAGCTGATGGCCTGGTCGATCCAGACGCGGCGGCGTTGGCGGCGCTGGGGAAGCATCAGTTGTCGAAGCGATCTTACTCGCCGACTGCGCTGCAGAATTTCGCGGCGTGCCCGTATCGTTTTTTTCTGCAAGCGGTCCATCGGCTGGAGCCGCGCGAGGAGCCCGAGGCGATCGAGACACTCGACCCGCTCACGCGCGGCGGTCTGTTTGCGGAAGTTCAATACGAGGTCCTGACCGCTCTTCGAGAGCTCGACGTGTTGCCGGTGACGCCCGAAGATTTGGAAGATGCGTCGGGATTGCTCGACGAGCGGCTCGATGAAGTCGCCGCACGATGGCATGAAGATCTCGCGCCCGCGATCGAGCGGGTGTGGCTCGACGGAATCGAAGGCATCCGCGCGGACTTGCGGGAATGGTTGCGGCGCGCGGCCGACGATCCGGAACATTGGCGGCCCGAATGGTTCGAACTCGGCTTCGGACTGAGCGATCGCGCCCATCGTGATCCCCACAGCTCGGCGGACCCAGTCGCAATCGAGGGCGGCCTCAGCCTGCGCGGATCGATCGATCTGCTCGAGCGCGATCCCGCCGGGCGCATTCGCGTGACCGATCACAAGACTGGAAAAGTGCGCGCCGAGAAGAACTTCGTGATCGGCGGGGGCAAGACGCTGCAGCCGGTTTTCTATGCGCTCGCCGCTGAAAGCGTCCTCAAGGAGAAGATTTACGCCGGGCGGCTTTACTACTGCACCGCGGCAGGCGGATACGAGGAGCGCATAGTCGAAATGAACGACGAGGCGCGCAAAGCCTCGCGCGATTTTGTCGCAATCGTAAAGGAGTCGCTCGAAGCAGGCTTCCTGCCAGCCGCGCCGGACGATCGCGAATGCGATTGGTGTGACTACAAGCGCGTCTGCGGCCCATACGAAGAGCGCCGCTCGAAAATCAAACCGGAAGCGCGGCTCAAACCACTCAAGAAGATGCGCGCGATGCCATGACGCTCGTGACTCCGGCAATCATATCGGACCAGGCGGTGCGCGATCGGATTCGCGACGACCTCGACGTCACGCTCGTGATCGAAGCGGCGGCTGGGACCGGCAAGACCACCGCGCTGGTCAATCGAATCGTGTCGGTGATCGGATCGGGACGCGGCGAGCTCGCGCGAATCGTCGCGGTGACGTTCACCGAAAAGGCCGCGGGCGAGCTGAAGCTCCGATTGCGCGCCGAAATCGAGCGCGCGCGCCAAAACACAGAACCGTTCAGCGAGGCGCGCGCACGTTTCGACCTGGCGCTGAAGCAACTCGAAGAAGCTCGGATAGGAACGATTCATTCGTTCTGCGCCGATCTCCTGCGCGAGCGGCCGGTGGAGGCTCAAGTCGATCCGATGTTCGAAGTCGCACCCGAGGACGTCGCGGGCGAGATGTTCGACTCCGCGTTCGAGCGATGGTTCGAAAAAATCCTCGACAATCCGGGCGAGGGCATGCGGCGGCTCCTGCGTCGTCGCGATCTGTCGTCGCGCACTGGGCCGCGTGCGATTGCTCGCCGCGCCGCGCTCGAGTTGATGAACTGGCGCGACTTCGATTCGCCCTGGCAGCATTCGCCGATGGCGCGCGACGCGGAAATCGACGCGATCATCGCGGAGGTCGAAGCGCTCGGCAAACTTGCCGAACTTGGCGAGGACGACGACTGGCTGGCGAAGGGCCTCGATGCGATTGCGCGTCCTGTCGCCGAGGCGACGCGGCTCGAGGCGGTGCGCGGGCGCGATCACGACGCGCTCGAGTCGGTGTTGATTGCCCTGTGCACCGGGCGGCGCTGGGATTGGAAGGGATATGGCGGCGGTTTCGGCGAAGTCGAGCGCGAGGAAGTTTTTCGCCGGCGTGCCGAGCTGCGCGCGCGGTTGGAGAAGTTTCGCGACGATGCGGGCGCCAATCTCGCGCCGCTGCTGCGCGACGAACTGTGGCCGATCGTCGGTATCTACGAAGAGTTGAAGCGCCGCGCCGGACGGCTCGACTTCCTTGACCTGCTGCTGGTCGCGCGCAACCTGGTTCGCGACAATCCGGCGGTGCGCGCCGAGCTGCAGAGTCGTTTCACGCACATTTTCGTCGATGAATTCCAGGACACCGATCCGCTGCAGGCGGAAATCCTGCTGCTGCTTTCGTCCGCCGACCCCGCCGAGACGAACTGGCTGAAGGTCAAACCGATCGACGGTAAATTATTTATCGTCGGCGATCCGAAGCAGTCGATTTATCGGTTCCGCCGCGCCGACGTTTCACTCTACCAGGGCGTCAAACAGTTGCTGCTGATGCATGGCGCCCAACTCGAGCATCTGACGGTCAGCTTTCGCGCGACACCTGCGATTCAAGCGATGGTCAATGCCGCATTCGCGCCGCTGATGAGCGAGGAATCGGGCACGCAGCCGGCGTACGCGCCACTGACGCCGTACCGCGCCGAGCCCTCGACGCAGCCGTCGATCGTGGTGCTGCCGGTTCCGGAGCCGTACGGCGACTTCGGCCGCGTGGTCAACTTCAGAATCGATCAGTCGATTCCCGAGGCGATTGCCGCGTACGCGCGATGGCTGGTGCATGAAAGCGGATGGACTGTAACCGAGCGCGAAGCCCCGGACGTGCGCGTGCCGATTCGGCCGCGGCATATTTGTATCCTGTTTCGCCGGATGAATTCGTTCGGGCGCGACGTGACGCGGCCGTATCTGCGGGCGCTCGAAGCGCGGCATCTGCCGCACGTGCTGGTCAAGGGCGGATCGTTCAACGAGCGCGAGGAAGTGATCGCGCTGCGCAACCTGCTTGGTGCAATCGAGCGGCCCGATGACGAGTTGACGGTGTTTGCGGCGCTGCACGGTCCCGTGTTCGCTTTGTCGGATGCGGCGCTGCTGGAATTTCGGATGACGCTGGGCAGCCTGCATCCATTTCGCAAGCTGCCCGACGATATCCCCGACAGTCTTAAGGAAGTGAAGTGCGCGCTCGAGGTGATCAAGAATCTGCATCGCGGTCGCAATCGACGGCCGATTGCGGAGACGATCGCGAAGCTGCTCGCCGAGACTCGCGCGCATGCGGGCTTCGCGATTTGGCCGACCGGCGAGCAGGCGCTGGCGAATATCATGCGAATCATGGATCAGGCGCGGCGCTACGAAGCGCGCGGCGGGACGACTTCGTTTCGTGCGTTCGTCGACGAGCTCGAAGCGCGCGCCGAACGCGACGAGGCGAGCGAGACGCCGATTGTCGAGGAAGGGACCGAGGGCGTGCGCATCATGACGGTGCATCGCGCGAAGGGCCTCGAGTTCCCGGTCGTCATCCTGGCCGATATCACGTGCAACGAGACTCGCGCCGACGCGTCGCGATATATCGAGCCCGCATCGAAGCTGGCCGCGATGGAACTCGCCGGATGCGCGCCGCGAGAACTGCAGGAGCATCAGGCAAAAGAGCATCAGCGCGACCAGGAGGAGGCAATCCGTTTGCTGTACGTCGCTGCCACTCGTGCGCGCGATCTGATCGTGGTGCCTGCGGTTGGCGATGAAGAATCTGACGGCTGGCTCGCGCGTCTGAATCCCGTCGTCTATCCCGCGACAGACTGAGCGGCGCGCTCCCGCGTCGACGCATCCGGCAGGATGCCCCGAATTCGGCGACGACAGCGTCCTGACGCGACCCACGAAAGCGCCCGGCAAAGTGAAATCGGTCTCGCCGGGATTACATCGCCCGCAAAAGGGTGACCATCAGATCGTCTGGTGGGATCCGCGGCTGTTGATTCTCAACGTCGAAGAAAAAATGGGACTGCGGCAGGACAAGCTGCTGCAGGCCGACGAAAAGAAACTCGTGTCGGATCGCGGCGTCAAACTGCATGAAGAATGGAATGCGAAGCGCGCGGCGATGCTCGCATCAGGCATGACGCCAAGAATGAACGTCGCGACCGCGACTGAACTCGCGCTTGCGGCGCCGGCGAGCGGACCGGCATTAGCTGAAGCGATTGCGATCGAAGAGACATTTCGCGATCGCGGCCGGCCGCATGGCAAGCGCTTCGGCACGCTCGTGCATCTGACGATGCTACGTGCGCTGTTCGACGCCGACGCGCTCGAGATCGGCAAGATCGCAGCGAGTGGTGCCAAGATGATCGGCGCATCTGACGACGAGACTGCCGCGGTGACATCTGCGGTAGCAGCTGCACTCAAGTCTCCGCTGATGCGTCGGGCAAAAGCTGCAGATACGGTGATGCGCGAATGTCCGCTGATAATTCGGCTCGAAGACGGCACCGCAGTCGAAGGAATCGCGGATCTGGCGTTCGCCGAGAGCACCAGCGAGGGTGTCGTTTGGACCGTCGTCGATTTCAAGACTGACATCGAAGTCGCGCCGCGCCTCGACGAGTATCGCGCACAAATTCGCTTCTATGTGCGCGCGGTGCGAGAGAGCACCGGGCGCCCCGCGAGTGGCGCGATTTTGTGGATATAGGGGAAGGGTAAATCACTTTATTGAATGTGAAGCCCGCGGTGGGTTTCACGCTTCCTTCGGCAGGGGTGACCCCTGCACCCAGTATTTGGAGAAACTACCAAACTCCCTACGATCCGGTTCCCCTTCCCGCTCGGGAAGGGGTTAGGGGTTAGGTTGCTGGACTCAGTCGCGATGCTCGCACGCTCGTGTTTTGTGCGCGCGGCCACTTTGTGCTGAAATCCAGACGCGAGGGAATCAGAAATGGCTATCGACATTATATTTGGCGAACGGGTGACGGCTGACGTCGATGCGGATACGATCGGCGGCGGGTTGTGGCTCAGTGGCGACGACCTCAAGCGCGTCAGCGGATGGGAGTTCAAGCCGCAGGGATTCTGCAAGGCTGACGTCTGCGTGCCTATACCTGACGAACGCAAGTTCGTCGCGAGCGGGCGTTACAATCTCGCCGCGCTGGCAAATCTGCTCGGACAGCCCGTCGTGACCGACGAGGAGCATCACGCATGGTCCTTCGGCGAAGCCGCCGCGGAAAGAAAGCGGATGCTCACCTCGCTCGACGCGCCGGATTTCACCCTGCCCGATCTCGTCGGCAAGATGCATTCGCTGTCCGACTATCGCGGCAAGAAAGTTTTCGTCGTCTCATGGGCGTCCTGGTGAGGATGCCGCTTTGACCTGCCAGTCTGGCAGGCCCTCTACGAAGAACTCGGACCGAAAGGATTCGTGCCAATCGCGATCGCATTCGATAGCGGCGGCAACGTTGCCACCGAGCCCTGGATCAAGGCGGCCAAGCCCACCTACCCATCCCTGATAGATCGGCAGCATCTCGTCGCCGAGCTTTACGACATGGTCAACGTGCCGACCGCGGTGTGGATCGACGAGCACGGCAGAATAGTCCGTCCGAGCGAGCCCGCCGGCGTCACCGACGCATTCCGAAAGATGAATCACACGGACTTTTCGATTCCCGCCGATGTGATGGCCGAGCTGCAGGCAAAGCGCAAGGCATACCAGGACGCGCTGCGCGATTGGGTCGCGAACGGATCGAAAAGCCGGTTCGCTCTGAGCGAAGCGGAAGTGCTCAAGCGGATGCATACCCCGGACGACGCTCACGTCCGCGCGGCGGCGAATTTCAGGCTCGGCGAATACCTGTTCGAAAAAGGGCATGCGGAAGCGGCGAAGAAATATTTCGAGGAAGCCAAGCGGCTGCGTCCGGAAAGCTGGAACTACAAGCGGCAGGCATGGGCGCTCGAAGATCCGATGAAGGCCGGCGGCCCCGAATTCTGGGCAGCCGTCGATTCCCTAGGCGAGAGAAAGTACTACCCTGGCGCGGAGGATATATAGGGAGGGTAAATCACTTAATTCAATGTGAAACCCGCGGTGGGTTTCCCTCTTCCTTCGGCAGGGTAACCCCTGCACCTTAGAATTAAGAAAGATGCGGGACTTCGTCCCTGTTAGAACAGTTACAGGGAGAGGCGGCTGGGAATTTACCTCGCCCGGTATTTTACGGGAGAGTCGGCCGGCCGCGCAGCGGACGGTAGGTGAGGGTTCCGGGCTCAAGATGAAAGTGCGCCGCTTCGGAAACTGACTTTGCACAATCGCGAAATACTTGTCGTCGGATATGGATCCTTGCTCAGCGGCTACGGATTGCTGGCCGAGCGGCGTGGCGGTGCGAGCCGGCTGGTGGCGCGCGACGTGCTGCCGATTTCGATTCTCAACGCGCGGCGCGGCCTCGCCAAACCGTCTAGTCATGGAAGCTATCTGGCGATGGATATCGAGCCCGTCGATCGTGGTCTTCCGATCAGAGCGTCGAGCATCGCGGGCAAGGACGGCATCGGTGGGTTGTTGCTCACCTTCGACCGGGAATATGCCGCGCTGATAGCGCGGCGCGAGGAATATGATCCCGACGCGTTCGTGCGGTTGATTGGCATCGCGGATCGCGCCGGCTTGCCGCTCGGCGAATTCCTGATGGACATCGCGAGCGGGACGAATTTCGATCTGCTGGCCTACCGGATGGCGCTGCGCACGATGCTCGACTACACGTCGCCGGGGTACATTTTCCATCCGATTGAAATCGACGACGGCCGGATCGCGATAATCGCGATCGGTTCGGGATTCGACGGCAGCGGCGATTCGAGAATTGTTTCGCGACGCCAGCAATACAAAATGGACCGGCTGCTGTCACTCGACGAATCGATGCGAACCGAACTTCCCGGTTTCGATCGCGCCGGCCAGATAGGATACTACGCAGAGTGCGTTCTCGGCGGATTGCACGGCGTGGATGTGGCCGATCTGGCGGCCGCATCCGATGCGGAAGCGGCTTGTGTACTCGAACTCGCGGCGCATCTCGGGCCGATCGCGTCCGGCGAGCGTGAGCGATTTCTCGAGGCTACCTCGATCGATGCCGTGCGGTACGGCGAACGGTTTTCACCGAATCTCGCGGCGAGCCTGGTGGCGCTGTTTAAGCTGGCCGGCGTTGTATACTAATCGGCGAAGAGACGATGCCAGCGAACGCAAATTTTTCAATCCACGTTGCGAAGGAGAATCTGAAATTCTCCGCCGCGCATTTTATTGCCTACCCCGGATTTCGCGAACCTCTCCACGGCCACAACTACCAGGTCGGCGTGTACGTCGAAGGCCGGCTCGCGACGACCGGCTATGTGATCGATTTCGGCCTGATCAAAAAACTCACCAAGGAGATTGTCGACCGGCTGGACGAGCGCACCATCGTCCCTGGAAAGAGTGATTGCCTTTCGATCGACCGACCTCGCGACGGCGTCGTGCGAATCCGCTACGAGAAGGACGAGTTCGTATTGCCTGCCACTGACGTCTGTATCGTCCCCATTGTGCATAGCTCGGCCGAGGAACTCGCGCGCTACATCTGGGACGAGTTGGCGACGGCGCTGCGATCGCGTGGCGCGCTGACTGACGTGACCACGATGGAAATCTCGGTGGCCGAGGGCCCGGGACAGTCGGCGCATTACCGCAACTCGACCGGGGATTGAACTCTTTCGCGTTCTCCCCGTAACAATAACCGCTGCTTGCTTTGCCTTATCTGCTCACTAGTAGTCATCGCTCTGTTAACTGGATGCACAGCGTGAGACCATCCCAACGTAACTACGCGATGTACCGTCGCCGGTTGCGAAGAGAAGCTATCGTTGGCGCAGCAACCAAAAATATCAGAGCGGGAGACGCCGTTTGCAGTCGACCAGACCTTGATCGGTGAGCATCCGGCGATCGCCAAGCTGCGCACCTTGATCGAGCGCGTCGCGTCGGCCGAGGTCACTGTGCTGATTACGGGCGAAAGCGGCACCGGCAAGGAAGTTGTGGCGCAAGCGATCCATATGCTGTCGCCACGCAGCAATCAGCCGTTCGTGCCGGTGAACTGCGCGGCGATTCCGCACGACCTGCTCGAGTCCGAGATGTTCGGGCATGAGCGAGGCGCTTTCACTGGCGCTGCGGGATCGCGTCATGGATTGTTAACGACGGCCAATCGCGGCACGATCTTCCTCGACGAAATCGGCGAGATGCCCCGTGACTTGCAGGCGAAACTTCTGCGCGTGCTCGAGGACGGCGTGGTGCGTCCCGTCGGTGCGGACCGGGCGACGCGGGTCGACGTGCGCGTGATCGCGGCGAGCAACGTCGACCTGGCCGACTCGGTGACCAGAGGCGCGTTTCGCGAGGATCTCTTCTATCGGCTGCAAGTCGTTCCGATCGTGATTGCGCCGCTGCGCGAGCGTCGTTCGGACATCCCGCTGCTGGCGGATCACTTTCTGGAACGTATCCGCGATCGCACGCCCGGCCGCGAAATCGCAATCAGCCGCGAGGCGATGGTGGCGCTATGGTCTTACGACTGGCCCGGCAACGTTCGCGAGCTCGAGAATATGGTCGAGCGGCTGGTGATTCTCTGCGAGGGCGCGATTATCGACACGCCGATGTTGCCGGAGAACCTGGTGGCAAGCGCGCGGCCCGCAACACCCCCTATCAAGGTCAAGCTGGGTGGCGACGGGCTGAACCTGAACAACTTGGTACGGGAATTGGAAGGTAGATTGATAAACGATGCGCTCAAACAAACCGGGGGAAACAAGCAGGCGGCGGCGCGGCTGCTCGGACTTAAGCGGACGACGTTTTCCGCGAAGCTGAGGCGCTGCGGCGTGATAGCTCCGGGCTCTTTGGACGATAGCGAGGAAGCTTAGACGAGCTGGAAGTTGTATGGATGAAGCAATCAGGCTGCCACAGATCCTGGTGGTCGACGATGATCAGGACACTGTCGCAATTCTTGCCCACCATTTGCAGCGTGAAGGCTTTGTCCCGATACAGGCCAACTCCGGAGCGCAGTGTCTCAAAATGGTGCATGAGAACGAGGTCGATGTGATTCTGCTCGACCTGATGATGCCCGATATGGACGGCTTCCAGGTCGTCAAGGCGCTCAGGGACGATCCCGAGACCGCTGAAATCCCGATCATCATGATTACCGCGCGTGACGACATGGATGCGCGGGCCGAAGGGATGCGGCTGGGGGTCAGCGACTTCCTTGCCAAGCCTGTGTTCCGGCGTCAGCTCGCCAGCCGCGTCCGCGCACAGCTCGAGGTCGTCGAGACCTCGCGCAGCGCGAGCGCGGCAATGGACCGCCTCGAAGCGGCAAGAAAGAACCGCTCGCAATAAGCCGGTTGGCAAGATCGATTAGACGAGTCCGCTGCAGCGCACCGTTCCGCTTCTATAAGAAAATAGGTCATTCCCAACATTCCGGTCCCCCTTCCCGCTCGGCAAGGGGTTAGCTTGTTTGCATGAGTTAGGTTGCTTGCATCCTCCGCGATTCTAAAACCTCATCCTGCCGCAGTGAGCGCGCTGCACATACGCGCATTGCGACCCCCGATACGTTCGACTACAAATTGATCCTCGACCGACACTTTCAGGATTCATCGTTCCAGATGAGAAGGAGAATTCCCGATGAACGGTGAGAGCCGAAAACCGCAAAGCAACGTGATTGCGGCGCTTGCATACATGTTTTTCTTCGTTAGCGGCATAATTTTTCTCTACCTCGAACCCTACAACCAGGACGAGTTCGTCCGCTTTCACGCGCGTCAGTCGATCGGCTTCTCGGTCGCGTGGTTCGCTATCGAAATCGTCTTCGGAGTATTCATCGCAGTCCTTCCGCATGCATTGGGCGCACTGCTCAACTTCATTCTGACCCTGATCAACATCGGGCTCGCAGTGTTCTGGATTTTCCTGATGTACAAAGCATACAACGGCGAGCGCTACCGAATCCCCGAACTAGCCGACATCGTCGACAGCATCGCAGGAAGCCCCGCCGCCTAACATTCTGACGCCTTGAGGCGCTCGCCCCGCGCGGCGCTGTGCACTCCAATGCGCGTGCGGTTCCCCTTCTCTCAAGAGAAACGATTACAGGTGTTTCAATTCGGTCCCCCGAGGGAAGGGGTTAGGGGTCAGATTCCTCTACTTGTCTGACGTTGCGCTGCCGGCGGCCTTTTCTCCCCCCGCCGCCGCAATTGATTTCCCCTCTGCCTGCTGCCCATTGCCGTCGCCGGCCTTCTCGGTCCCATCTTCCACGTTCGCGGGCGGCGGAACCGACTGAATATTCGCGATACCCTGGGCCGCCAGCCGCAAGCTTGGCTCGCGGTTGATCGCGTCGAGTACCCGCCGCGAAATTTCGTCGGTGATTTGCGGTGCGCTATAAGTCTCCGCCGGATAGCGAATGACTATCTCGAGCCCGTTCTTGCTCAGATGAAGCCGGCTCTGCGGCTTGGGCGTTTCGAGCATGACGTTGAGGTCGCGCTCGAGATGCCGGTAGTCGCGCATCACGCGGTCACGATAGCGCGCGAACACTTCGTCGACCGCGTCGAGTATCCGCTTCTCCGCGAGGCGGTAGTCGACGTCCGGCGCTAGCGTCAGCCGCACCTCGTTCCATATGAAGCTGGTACCGGGCGCTTGCTTGAAGAAATTACCCGAAGGCTGAAATACGATCGCGTTGGAGAACACCGCGACGCGCCCGGTAGGCTCGCGATGCGTCCCGGTGCCGTCCAGTTCCATCAGCGACAGTTTCACCAGCCCGATATCGATAACGTCGCCGGTCACTCCGCCGATTTGGACGCGGTCACCGGCCTTGATTCCGAATCGCCCGATCAGAAAGAAGTAACCGGCGATCGAAAGGATCACGTTCTGCAGCGCGACCGCGATTCCGGCGGCGGCGAATCCCACGACGGTCGCGGCCGATCCCAACTCGTCGGAGAAATTGACCATCAAGACGATAACGATCAGGAGGCCGAGCACGAGCCGTCGCGCCGCCATCACTTGCCCGCGCCGCCTGATGTCGGTCACGTAGCGATTGGTGAGCCATTTCCACACCAGCGAGCCGAGGAAGATCAGCAGCAAGGAAGCGCCGAGTACGATCAGGCGGATGATGAGGCTGCGGAATTCCTTGTTCCAGCGCTGTTCGACCGCGTCGTGCCAGCGCTGCACATTATTGACGTAAACGCCCAGCAGCACGATTTGCTTGCTGAGCGGCAAGGCCGCCGCGCTGGCGAGCTTGTGGGTTTCGAGCAGTTTTTCGAACGACTTCTTGCGGTCCTGGAGGGCCGCAACATCGGCTCCGCCTGCGCCTCGCGCCAGCGCGTCCCCGCGCTCGTTGAGGCTCGTGATGGAGGCGAGGATCGACTTGCGAACGCCGTCCGCGCGCGCTGCGAGCGCCTTCGCCAGCGCGATGTTCTCTTCCAGCGCGTCGAGCTTGTTGCTGAGCGCGAACAGATCGGTGATGAAACTCAGAATCCCGGTCCGCTCGGATCTCGTCACCAGGGCGGTGTCGACGGGCAGCGTAGTCGTCTTCTTGCTGCTGTCGGCGATCGAGCGCTCGAGCTCGTCGATTTGAGCGGTCAGTCCGCTGTTCTGGTCGGGCGCGGCACTGCCACTTTCGAATTCCGTGAGCGCCTTGAGCGCATCGAGGCGCGCCTGGTTGAGATCGAGCTCGCTCTGCAAATCCTGAATCTGCGATACGATCGCGGTGCGCTGGCGCGCCGGCGCTTTCGCCAGCTGCGCCTGCAAATCCTTGATTTTCGCGCGGAGCGTAGTCGCGGCGGCTTCGAGCGACACCAGGGTCTGCGCGGTATTGCCCATCCCGGCCGCGCCGGTGGCGGCTGGTTGCGTGCCGGTTGATCCAGTCGCTGCGACAGCGCTGTTGAGACTGGTCTTGGCTAGGAACGCCGCTTGCGCGCGGGCGTACTCGAACGCCAGTCGCAGGACTTCACTGGCGACCTGGCGATCATCGGCGAAAAAAAGTGTCTCGTCGGGCTCGCTCACGAGCTGCGCTTCGACGCCGAGATGCCCATACCAGTTGATAACGTCGCTCAGATACGAAATGACGGTCTTCGCATCGGGAGGCAGCGGAGCCGCTGATACGCTGACCGCTGCGGCACTCGCCGCAGCCGCCGGCCGCGCAGCTGTCGCCGCGACCGATGCTGCCGCGGTCGGTACCGACGCGGACGGCGCCACCGACGCGCTTTGCGCGCCGGCCGCAGGACTCTGCGCAAACGCCGCCGCGCACGCGACTGCCAGCGCAATCGCAAACACGACCGCAACGCAGACGCGCATACTTACTGATGTGATCTTGAATCGGAGATGCATCGCGACAGACCCAACAGGCGAGCCAAAAGAAAAACCTTACCATCGCCCGATCGATAGTTCGATCCCTGCCTCGCCCCACGAGGGGAGAGGTCGACGTGGGTACAGACCGGGAGGATCGGTAACAGAATAGACCGGCAGGATGGGTAACAGATTGAATGCTGCGGCAGGAGGTACGAGGCGATGCGGTGGCGGGAGGTCTGTTCGATGGACGAGAAGATGCGATTGATGGCGGCGCTGTCGGCCGAAGAGGAAAGCGTGACCGAGCTGTGCGAGGATTTCGGCGTCAGCCGCAAGACGGCGTACAAGTGGTGGGCGCGCTACGTTAAGTACGGACCTGCGGGACTGAGCGAGCGATCGCACGCGCCTTTGGTGGTGCCATGGGCTATCACCCAAGCCCAGGGCGAAGCCATCATAGGATTGCGCCGAGCGCATCCGAGCTGGGGACCGAAGAAGCTGCGCGCCAAGCTTGAGCAAAGCACGCCCAACCAGAGCTGGCCGGCGCCGAGCACGATTGGCGAGTTGCTGCGCCGCCAACAACTCAGTCAGCCGCGCAAGCGCAGGCGCAGCGCGCGACCATCGCCGCTGCCGCTGCGCGCGGCGCTTGGGTCCAACGACATCTGGTGCACCGATTTCAAAGGCCCGTTCCATACCCAAGACGGCGCGCGCTGCGATCCGCTGACCGTGACCGACGCCTACAGCCGCTATCTGTTGTGCGTCAAGGCAGTCAATAAAGCTGGCTACGACGACTGCCGCAGCGAGCTCGAGCGGGTGTTTAGAGAGTACGGCCTGCCGCGCGCGATCCGCTCGGACAACGGAGCGCCGTTCGCCTCGAGTGGGGTGACGGGACTGAGTCGGCTGTCGGTATGGTGGTTGAAGCTCGGCATCATGCCAGAGCGGATCGAGCCGGGCAGGCCCGAGCAGAACGGGCGGCATGAACGGATGCACAAGACGCTCAAGGCCGAATGCGCCAATCCGCCGCAAGCCGACCGCGCATCGCAGCAGCACCGCTTCGATCAGTTCCGCGACGAGTTCAATCAGCAGCGACCACATGAGGCGCTGGGCCAGACCGCGCCGGCCATGCACTACACACCGTCGCCGCGCAGCTATCCGGCCAGGCTTGAGGATCCCGCCTATCCGGCCGAGTATCACGAGCGCCGCGTGCGCCATACCGGCGATATCAAATGGCAGGGGAATCGGTCTTCCTGAGCGAGACTTTGAGCAATGAGGTAGTAGGAATAGTTGAAACAGATGAGGGAGACGCGCAGGCCTACTTCGGACCGCTGCTACTCGGGCTCATCGACGGCGTAAGTTTAAAACTGCGCCGTCTGCAGCCTGCCAGCAGTTCCACAGTGGGGCGAGAGGGGCAGCCCCCCTCGCGCTCCTCCCCCTCAAACTCAGAAAAAGTGTTACCTATCATGCCGGTCTAAAGTGTTACCGATCATCCCGGTCGCTCAGTGCGTCCGCGCACGGCGGGCGAGGGACCAAATGTTCAGAGATTCCGAATATGCGGCGCACCAGACAACCGCGCCACACAGTTGTCCCTCACCCTAACCCTCTCCCCGCGTGGGGCGAGGGAATATGAAGGAACGGAAATTGGGATTCAGTACCCGACGTGAGCCGCCGCGGCGCTCGCATCCGGCGCCAAATCCGCATAGCGCGCGGGCGGCGTCCATGCCGTCCCCAACGCGTCGAACTCGCGCATCAACGCGTCGACGTCCTTGACCTTGGCGGTCTTGCGAATCAAATCCCGCACCATCACCGGACGCTCGTTGAGCCGCTGACGCAGCATCGTGCGAATCCCGCGATCGGCGAGATCGTTCACCACCTTGCGCCCCGAGATAGGCTTGCCGTCGAGTGTGAGCAGCGTGCGCGCCTGGATTTCGGAGAGCGCCGTGCGCAGGTACTCGACGTGCGGCGCCTCGTCGGAGCGGATATAGCGCACCAGGTTGGCGGCGTCGTCGGGCGCGTCGGATACTTCGGGATCTGACAGAATCTCCTCGGCCCATGCGAACGTCGATGCGGCAAAGACCTCGATCGCGAGCACATTCGCCATGAACCGAATCAACCGCTCGACTGGCTCGCCCAGCTCCGGGAACATCGCGACCGGCTGGCCGCCGCGCCGCGCGATAATCGCGGCATAAATCTCGGGCGAGATAGCAGGATTCGACAGCGCCGCATCGCGCGCCGCATCCCACATCTGGCGATGGCCCCCCTCTTCGCTCCATCCGGCTTCATCGCGCGCATGCGCCTCGAACAGCCCGCTCGCCAGATGCGCCAGCGCAGTTCCCGCCGTATCCTCGCGGATAAAAGTGTTGAGCGAAGGGACAGGCAGCTCACGAATCATCGCGCCAAAGCCCTCGACGATCGCGATTTCCGACAACCACCGCACCATCGGCTCCCGCACCCCCGACTTGAGCAGGAACTTCACCTGCGCAACATTAGGCACCTGTGGCGATACGGTATCAGGCGGAATCTCAAACAGCGCAGTCCCGGAAGTAGCAACATGCCGCTCCTGCCACGCCTTGATAGCCGGCACGCGATAGGCGGTGCGCGGCGACCGATAACGCCCATCAGCATCAAACCCGCCATGACACTTAACCCCCTTAACAATCAGAGGCTCCCGAGTATCAACATTGGCGAGAATTTCGTCAGTAGAAAATTTCAATCGAGATTCATGAGGCATCTTTTTCAGTGTCCTATTCGCGGCGTGGCGCTCGCGTCCGTTTGCCTAACATACGTTAGGTTCGAGGAATGAGTCAACGCAATTGGAACGAAAGTGGTATAGTCACTTGCTCGTCCTAACCGAATTTGTGGAAAATACCAATGTGTGGGGTGCGTTTCTCATTGCGGGCGTCGCTTGTTTGGGCAGCGCGATGTTCTTGCACGCAGGCGTTGCCGTTATCGCCTATCTTCTCTCAGGTGTCTTTTGGGCGGAGCATTGCAAACTCACGACACCGCAAATGTATTGGCTGGAAGACGGTCGTCCATTCGAGCCAGAAGGATTGTCCCGCAGCTCTGCAGCGATGGATTCTTTGGGCCGCTTCATTCGCTGCGAGAGCACGCATGCGACTCCGACGGGTGGATCACCAGTGCGATTCCACGTAGTAGTCTCGAAGTTGGACTCTACTTGGCCTGACCAACAAGACTTTGGCGCGTGGGACGACTAATTTCTCTTAGCTCAGCAAAGGGCAAAAGATCTCGGCCCCCAAAAGTCAAGTGTTCTTTTCCACTCCTCGGTTCTAGTATTTGATCACTCGTAGGTGCCACGTCCGATACGATTCGATCTATCCTCTACGTGGCGCAAATCCGTCTCCGCTTATCTACGAAGTGTATCCCGGCGGCGCGGTAAAACGCGTTTCGAAACGGCCACTTCGTTGAGTCAATCAAGATTGGACAGACAGAGGCAGATGATTTCTACTTGCCCAACAGGGGCCCTGCCCAGAATGCGACGTCTGCTCTCCACCGAGCGATTTCGATTGGTTTAACTTTTATGTTTGAGGTTCCGCGTGTTCAGCGATTCTAATTATCTCTCGTTGTACAGGATTAACTACGAACAAATCGAAATGCCCAGATCGTGGTGGTAAAGTCATTGATTCCTGCCGCTTGCAGCGCTGCCTCTAAGTCATTGACTGTTTCGACGCGCAAGCCGACTGAGCACGACATCACCATCTCGAAGAAAGTCCACCATCTAGTTGTCTTACCCCGATTGTCCAATCGCAGATATTGGTTGAAAGGAAATGTCAGCGCTCCTGAGACGTACGCATGTAGCGCGTTACGCGAATCGCGTCGCTCTCTTAACTCCGACAGCGCGTACGAGATCCAGGACGCTCGTGCAATTCTCTTGTGCTGCTCGGTGCTAAGACGCCAGAACGGTCGTCGGGTTCTCATAAAGAATTTATACTGGAGGCCGAAGATTTTCTTCGGCGGCTGGATTCGAAGATGAAATCGAGTGGAATTTTCTTCTCTATGATTTGCGCACAATGGATCTCGTAGCACTTGAAAGTATCATTCTCAAAAAATGTGACGATTTGGTTTCTACTCCAGTAATCGTACGCTTCGTTCGGGTATGAAAATCGTTGCCATCGAAAGTATCAAGACCTCTCGCTGAATTTGAAATGTGACCGCGGAGCTTTGAGTTACTCCTGTTGAATCGATCACCGATTTGCGGTCTGAGCTTGCGGTTCCACTCTTTCGCGCTACGATTTCTGGCTAGACAACTCATCGAGTTCCTTAAGCAGGTCGTCCAATGCGCCGTCGAGATCCACCGCATGCCGGCGTGCCCGATAGAAAAGGTCCGACATGTCGGCGAAGCCGTTGTCCCTTGCGGTTGAACTATCCATCTCCTGGATCACTGCGCCGTCGGCGTTCGCGATGGTGAGGTTGAACCACTCCGCATGCGTCGGCGTTGCCAGAATGCGCACGAGCGAAATCGAGTAGTCCGAGAATTTCACCGCGAAGAGGTTCGCATCCTCGCTAGGCTCCCACTCCACTACGTTGGCCTTCGTCTTTGCGTAGAGCCGGGTCAGCACGGTGATCAACTTTTTGTCTTCAGGTGTCATCGCGTTGATTGTAGTGAAACCCACCGTGGGTTTCATCTTTCACTGCTTCCTTCGTCTTGAAATCCCCTCCTCCTACGTTGGAGGAGGGTTAGGGTGGAGGACCGTTTGCGGCGCGATTGTCTGGTGGCGCCGCACTTCTGCGGTGCGATTCCGAAATTCCAGAATGTATTGTCCTCCACCCGACACGCGCGGACGCGTGTCGGCCTCCTCCGACATGGGAGGAGGCGAATAAGGCAGATTCGCGCTTTTTAGTCTTGTGGGGTTGCGATTACTGGGAGGCCATCGCTTGGTGCGAATGCTATGCCGCGGCGGGTCGCGCTTGCTTTGTAGCCTTCGACCACCTTCAAATCCACTCGCGACAGGATTTCTGCAATCACGATTTTCATCTGATACGTCGCGAAGGCTGCGCCAAGGCATCTTCGCGCGCCGCCGCCGAAGGGGAAGAAGGTGTACGGGCTTTGGCGCCCTTCGAGGAATCTGTCGGGGTTGAATTGCTCGGGGTTCGGCCATAGCTCGGGGCGCCGATGCACCAGGTAGATGCATGGCGCGATCGTCACACCGGCAGGCAGGTCGCGGCCTGCGATCTTCAGCGGCCTGGTCAGCGTGCGGCCGAAGTTCGGGATGACAGGGTCCAGGCGCATCGTCTCGTTGATTACCGCCTCGACGTATTTCAGTTTGCCGACGTGCGACGCCTCGAGCTGCTGGCCATCTAAAACTGAAAGAACCTCGGCGCGGGCGCGTTCCATCACGTCAGGATGCGTGATCAGCCGGTTGATCACCCACGCCATCGTGGCCGCGGTGGTCTCGTGGCCTGCGAGCATCAGCGTGTACATCTCGTCGCGGATGACTTCGTCGGGAAGCGGTTGTTCATTTTCGTAGCGCGCAGCAAGCAGCATCGAGAGGACGTCCGCGCGTCCCTCGACGCCTTCCTTTCTCCGCCGCGCGAATTCCGCGTACAGGATCGAATCGATCTGACGCGTCAGCCTGACCGCGCGCCCCCATGGACTCCACGCGCCGGCGTCGATGCGCATCGCGGGCAGCGAGAGTAGGGTGCCGAGCGGGCTCGAGTACAACGCGAACAGTTTTTTCAGTGACGCTCGCAGTTCCGCGCCGGAAGCATCGTCCGCGAATCCGAAGACCGTGCGGATGATTGTCTCGAAAGTGATCGCGCGCATCTGCGGATGAATCGCGAACTGCTGCCCAATAGGCCACGACGCGATCACATTGTCGGCCGCCGTGCGCATCGCAACGGCGTGCGAGGCCATCCGCTCTCCATGAAATGCCGGCAGCAGCAGCCGGCGCTGTCTTAGATGCTCGGCACCGTCGAGGAACAGCGACGACCGCTCTCCCATGAACGCCCCGAGCGGACGATTGGCCTCGCCCGCATGAAGCGCGTCGCCATCGCCGAGAAAAACCTCGCGCACCGCGGCCGGGTCGCTGGTGAAAACGAACGGCGATACTCCCGGCACCCGAACCGTGAACCAATCGCCGTAGCACCGCGCACATCCGTCGAGAAACCGGAACGGATTGCGAACGAAATCGAAAGTCGCGAAGAGGCCGGGACCGGGCGGGAGAATCGAAGCAGCCATGAGGGAATTGATTGTAGTGGAACCCGCCGTGGGTTCCACACCTCCTTGGGCAGGGGTGACCTCCTTCGGCTCCGCTCAGGACAGGCGCTGCACCCAGTGGCTAATCGCGAAATGTCGAGTCTGGTTCCCTCCGTCCACGTGGGAGGAGGGTTAGGGTGGAGGACATTTAGGCGCGCGGATGACTGGTGAGCGACGTTTCTGAATCCCGCGAAATTTGGTCCTCCACCCACCGCTCGAAGACGAGCGTCGGCCTCCTCCCACGTTGGAGGAGGCGAAGAACGAGGCACTGACCGCATTGAGGCTGGTAGTCTTTTGCATCCATGCCCCAGCCTTTGTACCGTAGGCGAGGATTCCGTCTATGGCTGTCGCTCCGAAACCGATTACTCAACCGACGCACGAGGTCCACGAATTTTCCTCGACGCGTAAGTGGGTGATTGCGTTCTCCGTGATGCTCGGCACCGTGCTCGAGGTGCTCGACTCCTCGATCGTCAACGTCTCGCTGCCACATATGCAGGGCAGTTTCTCCGCGAGCGTCGACGAGATCGCGTGGGTCGTCACGTCGTACCTGGTCGCCGCGGGAATCATGATTCCGATGACCGGGTGGATCGCCGAACGCTTCGGGCGCAAACGCTACTTCGTCGCGTCGATCACGATGTTCATCGTGTCGTCGGCGCTGTGCGGCGTCGCACAATCACTCAACCAGATCGTATTTTTCCGCCTGATGCAGGGTGCTGCCGGCGCCGCGATGATGCCGCTGTCGCAGGCCATCCTGATGGAGACCTTTCCGCCACGCGAGCAGGCGATGGCGATGGCGGTGTGGGGAATCGGGATGATGGTCGCGCCGATCATGGGCCCGACTATCGGCGGCTATATCACCGACGCATGGAGCTGGCGCTGGAATTTTTACATCAACGTGCCGATCGGGACGCTGGCGGCCTTCATGGTCTATCGCTTCGTCGATGATCCGTCGTACATGCGCAACCTGCGGCGCGGGCGCATCGACTTGCTCGGTATCGCGTGCCTGTTCGTCACGCTCGGGCTCGGCGAAATCGTGCTCGATCGCGGCGAGCGCGCCGACTGGTTCACCAGTCCGTGGGTCGTCTACTGCACGGCCGCCGCGCTCATCTCGCTCGCGATTCTCATCTATCACGAGCTGCATACCGAGGACCCGGTAGTCGATCTCTCGATTCTCGAGAACATGAACTTCACGCTGCCGGTCGCGCTGGTAATTTTCCTGACCTTCACGCTCTACGGCACCGCGATTTTGAATCCGATCTTTTTGCAGGAAACCCTTGGATACACGGCGTCGAAAGCGGGACTCGTGATGGCGCCGCGCGGCTTCGGCACGATGTTCTCGATGGTCATTCTCGGCACTTACGCACGCCGCGGCGGTGACATCCGCCCGCTGGTCGGCATCGGCTTTATGTTTGTGGGCCTCGCGATGTGGGAAATGTCGGGGCTGAATCTCGCCTCGGACGTGCGCCGAATCGTATGGCCCACCGTTCTCCAGGGCGTCGGCACCGGCCTGGTATTCCCGGGCTTGTCGGCGGCGGCGTTGAGCTCGATGGAGAAATTCAAGATGGGTCGCGCGGCGAGTCTCTATTCCGTCACGCGCAACCTCGGCGCCGCGATCGGTACGTCGTACCTGACGACGCTTTTGATACATCGTCAACAGGTCAATCAGAGCTACCTGGTCGAGCACATCACGGTCTTCACGCTTCCGCATATGCAGATGCCGGGCGGCCTCAATATGGGCAACGAATTCGCGATGGGCCACAAGCACGGCATGGCGATGCTTTACGGGATGGTGCAGCGGCAGGCGATGATGCTGTCGTTCAACGACATCTACCGAATCCTGTGCGTGTTGATGCTGGTGTTGGTGCCGACGTTCCTGTTCCTCAAGCGCGACACGCGCAACCTGCCGGCAGAAGCGGCCCACTAAAAGAAAATTTGAGCGCAAAAATTTTTTATTGGACTGCTAATCGCGTCGCGGTCATCACGCCTGCATCAAAGGATTTGTTCTCTTAATTCCTGGTCGCGCTACCGATCATGATGCGATGCGTCCGAGTTCACCGACATCGCAAACTGTCCGCAATTGTCGCATGCGCGACAAACCCTAGCCCGGCTTGGAGCGAAGAGATCATTTGATCTGCGGCGCATCATGTTGAGCTGGTCGCACCTCAGACAGAGCATCATTAGCGCATCTCATCCTGGTGCTGCCGACGCGATCGGATTGCGGCCGAAAAGCGGCACTTGAGCCACCGGTTGTCAAGTTTGAACATCGATCATTCTGCTCGCACCGATGTTGCCCAAGCACGGTACGCGCGCTAGTTAAGAACCCGTCTTACTGATCTTGATGGCCTGAAAACGTCGCGCGGATCGTAACGGCCAAGTTGGGGGATTTGACCATCAGTCGACGCGCGCATTATCCATCGAGCCGCTGCTTGGAGTGAGTTGTGGATGCGGGCAGGCGGGCGGGCATCGCGAGATGCCGAGCTGGGCTGATGGTCCGATGAAAAGAGCCGGTGCGCATGGCGCAGTTTTGTTTTGGCGCTTTTCGATCTTGCAGCCCTGAAATCGGCGCCGCCGCGCGCCGCGGCCGTCAGTATTGGCGCAGCATCACGACATCCCGACGCGTTTTGCACCTCGCTCGAACCGATTTCCCTCGCCTCGACAGCAATAACAGTTCAAAATTTAAGATGGATGACCAACGGCCCTTGACGGTGTCCGGCGGCAAGGTCGCGTGCGCGGCACGCCGACCGGAACACGAAGCCCTTGGAGGTTGAGACTGTGCGAAACGGACCCTTGGTTCATCGACGCGCCAACGCAACCCGATTTGCTTACGGCGCGCCATCGCCGTTGGAGCGTTTGCAGTCATTATCAGTATTCAATAACCCGCGGACGTTCTCGCATTCGGGGCGCAGCCTGCCGGTCGAGCCGGCGCCGTTCGAGACGCAGCGCTTGCAGCTCGGCAGCAGATTGCCGATCAACTTGCGCCATTTCCTGGCCGAGCAATTGGGCGCCTCGATGCGAATCGAGGACGACTCGATCGTCGCGCTCGAGCCGCGCTCGAATGAAACCCTGATGCGCGAGCTGGCGCGCGCCATTCGGCGCTTTTCCGCCGAGCGCGCGCGTGAAGCATGGTGCGAATGCGCGATGGGCCTTGATCGCCTCGAGCGCGAATTCTTCGCCGCGCCCAGCGACGACCGCGGGCCGGTAGTGCTGTGCCTGCGATGTGCCTGCGTGGGCGCTGGTCCTCTCGATCAGCATTGCGGCGCCCGATGTATCCCCGTCCACCTGGGCGCCGAGGTTCGCGCTCAGCAGCTTGAGGGCAAGTGCGTCGACGGAACCCTGACGCCCGACGCTCTCCATCGCGCAGTCGAAAATTTCCGCCAGCGCCGCACCGAGGCCGCCCAGCCTCACTATGATTTGGACTGCTACGTCGCCGGCGGCCAAGTGATCTTCACCTGGCGCCCCCTTCCTGCGTAGAAGCATCGCGCGACAGGAAGGAAATTTTCGCCGATCATCGGCTGACCAGCGGATTTCGCTGAAAAAACTGAAAAAAGAAAAAGGTGCTGGATTTCTCCAGCACCCGGATCAGCACTTGAAAGATTTTTTGGTACTTACATCGCGGAGGCGCGACGGCGGCGCTGTTCTTTGCGGCGGCGGCGCTGAGCCTCGGAACGTTTGCGCTTACGGCGGACGCTGGGCTTCTCGTAAAAAGCCCGCTTCTTCATCTCTTTGAAAACGCCCTCCTTGGCCAGCTTGCGTTTGAGCACTCGCATCGCTTGATCAAGAGAGCCTTCGACCCGAATTTCCATAGTCCTCCGTCCGACCGGTGATTAGCCTGTCGAGTCTAAGTCCGCCTCCGGTCAGAGTCAACCAGCTTAATTCCGCTTCATGGTCACAACCCGCGTCTGGTAAAAGAAATCACCTACGCGGTGGGCGGCAGGGTGACGCCTGCACCCAGTGTTAATAAGGGAGCTTCTAGATGGATCTCGGATTGGCCGGAAAAGTCGCGATGGTCACGGGCGCCAGCCGCGGGCTCGGCCGCGCGATGGCTCATGCGCTCGCCGACGAAGGCATGCACGTCAGCATCTGCGCACGAACGCGCGATACCTTGAACGAAGCAGTCGCCGCACTAACAAAGGCAGGTGGTTCTGTGCTGGGATTCGCCGGCGATATGACGAAGCCCGACGACGCGCAAAGGTGGGTCGACGATACGGTGAAAAAATTCGGCGGGATCGACGTGCTGGTCAACAATGCCGGCACGGCGCGGCCGGGAGCGCTCGCGGAGCTGCCGGAGTCGGCGTGGCAGGAGCAATTCGATCTGAACCTGTTCGCGCCGGTACGGCTCGCGCGATTGTGCGCCGCGCATATGGAGAAGCGCGGCGGCGGCTCGATCATCAATATCGGTTCGATCTACGGACGCGAGTCAGGCGGCCCGCTGACCTACAACGCGTCGAAGGCGGCGTTGCATTCGTTCACCAAGATGCTCGCGCGCGAATTCGCGCCGAAAAATATCCGCGTCAACACGATTGCACCCGGCTCGATACTGACGGTCGGCGGAATCTGGGAGCAACTGTTCCGCGAGAATCCAGCGTTCGAGAAAGATTTCATCAGCCACGAGATGCCGGCGGGGCGCCTCGGCCGTCCCGACGAAGTCGCCTACGCAGTCGTAGATGCTCGCGTCGCCGCGCGCGAGCTGGATAACGGGCGCGAGTATCCCGGTCGACGGCGCGCAGGGGCGCTCGATCCTCTGATGTCTGGACGGCGTCTCTCGATTCTCGCCGCCCTTATCTTCGTGGGATGCAGCTCGCCGCTGCCGACCACCGAACTTCCGCCGGCGCGATACATCCAGGCGGCGCCGGAGTTTCCCGGCTTTCACGATTACCGCGGAATTTTTGACCTGCCGATGAACGCGTTGGAGATGGATCAAGCGGCAGTCGCGGGCCTGGCCAAAACTTCGCAAATCGATTTCATCTTTCTCGCCAATCGCGTGCGTCCGGGTGACACCGACTTCGGAATCGCCGGCTTCACCGACGACATACTTTTTATTTCAGGAGGCGCGTTCGAAGTTGGCGGCAGCGAGATAATCGGCGTGAACATCCACGAGCCGATCAAGCCCAACCTCACGCCCAACGATTTGATTTCAGCGATTCACGACCAGGGCGGCATTGCGGTTGCTGCCGATCCTGCCAGGTTCGCGTCGCCGGAAGACTACGCGCTGGCAGACGCGATGGAAGTGTACAGCCAGCGCTCGGCCTGGCTTGCGCAAAATCCCACGACGCTTTACTTGCGCGCGATTTTTTTCGGCACCGATCATTTCCTCGCCGGCCTCGACCTTCGCCCCGGCGCGAACCTCGGGCTCTACGATCGGATCACCACCGGCGCGCGGATCGCGATGCTCGCGGGGACGGGCGCGCCTGACAACCTGAACGTGCTCGGCGCGAAGGTCGGAACGCTGCCACAACTTTTTCTTTTCTGCACCACCCATCTACTGGCGCGCGAGCGCGACACCGCGCCGATTCTCGAAGCGCTCCGGCTCGGGCACTTGTACGCGAGCTTCGACTATCTCGGCTACGTCGGCGCGTTCGCGTTTTTCGCTCGCGCGGGAGACACGACCACGATGATGGGCGACGAAGTTCACCTCGCGCCCGGCCTGACGCTCAAGACCGAACTGCCGGCGCCAGCAGATCGAATCGCGATGTATCAAAACGGCGCCGAAGTCACGTCAGCCGACAACGCCTCGACACTCGAATTCGCACCGAAGTCCCCAGGCGCATACCGAATCGAAGCCTACCGCAACGGCAAGCTATGGATCCTGTCCAACCCGGTGTACGTGCGCTGAGAAGGCGCGGGATCGCGACGCGAAGAACTAATCGAATGTGAATCCCGCGGTGGGTTTCACGTTTCCTTCGGCAGGGGTGACCTCCTTGGCTTCGCTCAGGACAGCTCTGCACCCAGTGATAAGAAATCGCGAAATGGCGACGACGCCATTTCGCTCTCAGGTTCTTTTCCTGTGTCATTCTAGAGCGAAGCGAAGAATCCCGGTGCCGCTCCTCTCTGCGCGATTGTTCTTCTCTCGATTGGAAGAGGTTACTCCCGCAACTCCGGTCCCCCTTCCCGCTCGGGAAGGGGTTCGGGGTTAGGTTGCGCGCATCATTAGCGACCCCCACGCCGCAACTCCCAAGCTGGTTCCGCGACCCTGAAAGATTTACGGAGCTAAGGCCCGCCTCCATCGCCCACTATCAAGGCAAATTCTACACATCCTAAGTGGCCGGCTTCTTGCTGCTATCAGGGTCATGTACCGGATGGAGGATACTAGAATGCGATCAATCAAACGTATGGCAATAATTCCGGCAGTAATCGCCAGTTGCGGAATCGTGGCCGGCTGCTTCTCCTACCACAAAACCGTGGATGAGACGCCAGCTCCGGTAGTTGAGACGGTTCCCGCGCCTGTGGCGGTGGTTCCTGCACCAGTCGTAACCGCTCCGGTGACTACGAGTTCGACCACTACTACGACGACCGATACATCTCCCGCAGTAGTGGAGCGGCAGAAGACGACGACCTACATCCCCGCGCCCTACTAACCCAGCGCGAGCGAGCTGACCCCTCAGTGCGCGTCCGATTCCGCGATCGAGCACATCAGCGAATGGCCGGTCGCGGAATCGACGCGCACTTTGACGGTGTCGCCAGCGCGGATTCCTTCGACGCCATGAAAGATCGCCGTTTTGAATTCCGGCGTCTTGCCCGCCATCATCCCGCCGCCGCGACGTGCCGGCCCTTCGACCAGCACCGGGAACTCGCGGCCTACCATCGCGCGATTGCGCGCCAGCGACATCTCTTCCTGTAGTGCGATCAGCGCCGTCAGCCGGCGGCCCTTCACTTCTTCGCTGACAGAATCGCCAAGCCGGAAAGCGCGCGTGTGCTCACGCACCGAATATTTGAACATGAAGGCGGAGTCGTAGCCGACCTCGCGCATGATCGCCGTCGTCGCTTCGAAGTCCGACTCTTCCTCGCCATGGAAGCCGACGATTATGTCTGTCGATAGCGCGACGCCGGGAATTGCCGCGCGCACGCGCGCGACCAGGTCGAGATACGCGGCGACTGTGTACCCGCGGTCCATCGCGGCGAGGATTCTGTCGGAGCCCGACTGGATCGGCAGATGCAGTTGAGGCTGGACTTTCGGCTCGCTAGCCATCGCGTCGATGATCGACTCGCTCATGTCGCTCGGATGGGGCGACGTAAAGCGAATCCGCTCGATCCCATCGATCGACGCGATCATCCTGAGCAGCGCGCCGAAGTTGGTATCGCCGAAGCGGTAGGCGTTGACGGTTTGCCCGAGGAGCACGACTTCTTTCACGCCGCGCGCCGCCAGTTCGCCAATCTCGCGCATCAGGTCTGCGGGAGGAATCGAGCGCTCGCGGCCGCGCACATAAGGGACGACGCAGAACGCGCAGAATTTGTCGCATCCGCGCATCGCGGTCACGTAGGCGCGCACGCCGCCGCCGTAGTCGGGCGTGATATCGGCGTAAGTCTCGCCGCGATCGAGGCGCACGTCGATTGAGGCGTCGAAGCCTGTGCTGCCAATCATCTCGGGCAGTCGGCGGTAGCTGTCCGGCCCCGCGACCACGTCGAGGAACGCCGCCTTCTCCATGATCGCGACACGGTTGTGCTGCGCCATGCATCCGAGCAGCCCGATCTTCACCTCCGGCCGCGAATTCTTGAGCCGCGCCAGCTCGCGCAGCCGATGCAGCACCTTCTCTTCGGCATGCTCGCGGATCGCGCAGGTGTTGAGCAGGACGACGTCCGCGTCTTCGACGCCATCTGCGTTGACGTAACCCGCGCGCCGCAGAACGGCGCTGACCGTTTGCGAGTCGGCGACATTCATCTGGCATCCGTAAGTCTCGAGATAAACCCGCGGACGCGCAGGGTTGGCAACGCGATCATTCATAAGACGAAAAGAAATCTTAGGCCACGCCGTTACGATGATACAACGCGAATCAGTTACCTGGCAGCGCTGGCTGGCCGCCCTACACAATCGACGACGGACGCCGGAGCGCCCATCGAGATTCTTCGCCGCGGCGGCTCAGAATGACGGAGTGCTTTTTTACGTCATATCTTTTTCCGTCATCCTGAGCGCAGCGAAGGATCTCGTGCGTCCTCGCGCCCTTGTCGAGTACCGACACTGTGTTCATGCCGGGCTCCCTTGCCGGGAATCGTCGCGAGACTTAAATTTTTGCCACGACTCCTATGCCACAGAATCGCAGGCCATCGTTCGAGCGGATGGAAGCCACTTTGCTGGCGTGTCCGAAGTGCAAGCGCGCGGTGAAGGTGCGCAAACGGCTGCTGCTAGTGCTTCCGAATGGCGACAAATATCTTTACGTATGCCCTGACTGCGGCTCGACCTGCGGCGAGACAATCGAGACACCGTCACCGAGCGCGCGATGAGGAACTTAGTTTAGTGAAACCCGTCCTTGGGTTTCAGGCTTCCTTGGTAGAATTGTTCTTCGACAGCGACGATGCGCATGTTCACACTCACCACGGAACCGTCTGGCCGAGGTAGTTCAGATACTGAAGACCCGCTTTTCCGGCCTGCGCGTCCATCGTATTCGCGAGATTCGGTATGCTTTCCTCGATGCTCAGGCGCGCTTCTGGGCCGCCCAGATCGGTTCGCACCCAGCCAGGCGCCATGAGCAGCAGGGTTCGCGGATCATCGGCGTGGCGGGCGGCGAAGCTGCGCATCAACATGTTGAGCGCCGTCTTGCTTCCACGATAGATCTCGTAGTGTCCGTTATCATTGTTTGTGATGCTGCCCTGTCCCGATGACATGATGCCGATCGTGCCAGTTGGCAACACGAGCTCCTGCAAACTCTCGACGACACGCATGGGACTCAAGGCATTCGTTACCATCATACGTATGAATTCGTCGGTGGAAATGTCGGCGAGCATGTCACGAGTACCGATGCCGGCATTGACGAACAGCATGTCGAACTGTCTCGATGCCAGACGCGCCCGCAGCGCGGCAACCTGATCTGGATAAGTGATGTCGACGCTCGCGATTTCGAGTCGGCCTTGAGCGGCTCGCAATAGATCGTTCAGTTTTGATGTGGTGCTGTTCCGTTCAGTGGCCACTACGTGCCAGCCGCGCTTGAGGTACTCCTCAGCCAAGGCGAAACCAAGGCCGCGGGACGCGCCAATGAGAAGGAGCTGTTTATCAGACGATGTAGTGGGCATTTACAATTCTCCTTAGCAAGCAATCAATGAAGGGCAGCATGGCGCCATCCGTCCTGGATAGGGCATATCTGACCCAGACACTAACCAGGACAGCGGGCGGTCAATCATTGCGGAAGGCGCATCGGCCAGGGGTGACCCCTGCACCTTAGTATTTACGGCTTGTCGCGCATGCCATCGAGGTCGCGCATCGCACGCTCCAGGATTTCGCGCACCTTGTCGATTCGCTCCTGCGATGCGGTCTCGCCTGCTACTGCTCGAAATGCAGCCTTGACCAGGCGTTCCGCTGGACCGCGAATTTCAGCCGCGTCCGGATCGTTCGCGTGACGCCATCCGGCCCATCGACGGGCGCGCCACCAGATTCGCCGCACGGTCTCGTCCTCGCGCTTGAGTTCGGCGGTGCCGGCGTCGGTGATCGCGTAGACGCGCTTGCCTTCCTTCGAGTCCGACGAAATCAGGCCTTCGTCTTCGAGCTGTTGCAGGGTGGGATAAACGGTACCAGCGCTGGCGCTGTAGATTCCGCCCGAGCGCTCTTCGAGTTGGCGCATCAACTCGTAGCCGTGCTTCGGGCCGTCTGCGATTAACGACAAAAGCGCGAGTCGAACTTCGCCCGGGCCGAAGAAACGCGCCCGCATGCCCATCATGCCGAATTCGCCCCAATGGCCACGTCTTTGAAAACGTCGAGTTCCACAGACCATCATGAGTGACCCTCCGTAACAACGTAATACATGATGGAAGGTATATCGTACGATATAGCTGGAGGCAAGGGCACAGAAAAGGTGGCGGAAGCCCGCGACTCGGAAACCGGAACCGGCTTCGTGTGCGCGAAGCTGTCCTTCCTCCCCTCGCGTTGCTCAGGTCGTCAGGATGACAACAAAAAGCGCTGCGTTAGCCCATGACGTGCACGGATGCGGGCTCGATCACGTACGTCACCCGCTGCTCACCTGGCGTGCGGAACGGATATTTGTCCTGATTCAGGTACTTCTTGGCGAGACTGTCGATGTGCGCGTCGGCGTTCTTCTCGTCTTCGCTGACGACTGGACCGCGGATTCCGATGTATCGATAAGCGTTTTCAGGATCGACGATCGCCAGCGCGACCTTCGAACCGACCTTCATATTCTTTGCCTTGACCCGTCCGCGCGCCGTGTTGACGCGGATTTTTCCGTTGGTGTAGTCGAACCAGACCGGGGTAACTTGGGGCGATCCGTCCGGCATTACGGTCGCGATATTCGCCAGCGGTTTCTTGGTGGTGAGGAGGTCGAGAAATTTCTCGGGGATCTTGCTCGAGGCCATCGGCGGTACTCCTTGGTGATGTCGGTATCGCTCCAGATTAGACGATCGCTCGCGTGAGGCAACTGTCGCGATCGGAACGAATTATAAGCAGCTTGTGCGAGAAAATGCGGGATGAATTTGACACCTACATTTGCATGCGTTAATAGCCAAGCTTAAGCTCGATCTTAAGGAATGTGGCGCGGGGAGGAGAAGCCCGAATGCGCCGAGGAGTGTTTGCGATGGCGCTGTTCAACAAAGAGCCTGAAAAGAATCCCAAAACGCAACCGACGATCTTGCCTCAAGCTGCGGCGATAACTACCCCCGCTCCTGTAACTTCGACTGCCGCTTCCGCGCCGGCTACGCGAGCCAGCGCGCCAGCTCACGCAGAGGGCCGCGCTTATCTCGATCGCGGATCTAAAATTTCCGGCAAGATCTCGTTCGAAGGTCCTGCGCGGATTGACGGCGAAGTGGACGGCGAAATAAACGCCAAAGACGCCTTGACGATTGGCGAGTCCGCTGTGATAACTGCGCACATTCGCGCCGGGTCGGTGTCGGTCGCGGGCAAGGTCAGCGGCGATATCATTGCGACGCAGCGAATCGAGATCCGCCCGTCGGCCAAGGTCAGCGGAAATATCACGGCCCCTGTTCTGTCGGTGCAGGAAGGCGCGCAGTTCGAGGGACACTGCTCGATGCAGCCGGAGGGCATGCGCGAAGACCGCAAGGTAACAGTATTCCCCAAGGAAGAGCGCGTGGCGCAGGCAGCAGTCGGAGGGAAGCAGGCCTGATTTTCCGGGCTGGTTAACTGGTTCATCCAAGGTCGCCCGCGTTTCCCGGATTCCTTTATGATGGAGAGAATTTTGAAAATCCCCCCAGGGGAGATGCCGTAATATGCATATCCCGCCGAATTGGGGGACGTTCTTTGCGCTGATTGTTTCGTTCCTGGTTTTCTGGTTTATATTCAGCCGATTATTTTTTCGCCCATTCCTGAACCTGCTGTCGGAGCGTGAGCGCAAGTTCAAGGAGTTGAACGATCGCACCGAGGAACTGATAAGGCAGGCGCGCGCGGCTGAAGAGGAACGCGAGGCGCGGCTCGCCGAGGTTCGACAGAGCGCAATCGCGCGGCGCGAGGCCGAGCGCCGCAAGGCCGAAGCCGAAGCTGCGCAACTTATGGAAGCGGCGAAGGCCGAGGCGCGGGAGACGCTCGAACAGGTGAGCGCCAAGATCGAAACGGAGCTGAAGGCGGCTGAACACGAACTCGATCAGATGGGACAGAGCCTTGCGAAGGAGCTCGCCGAGCGCGTGCTGGGCCGGCCATTGAATGGCGGCGCGGCGACAGGCAAAAACAATTAGGCGCGACTGACTCAACCTCAAATGAAGAAGTGGATCACATCGGCGGCGATTCTCGCTGCCGCTTTTTTTGCTTACGCCGTCCCTCCCGCCCATGCAGCGGAAGGCGCGGGTGCGGAACACGGCTCATGGATGCTGCTGACGTTCTTCGCGATCAACTTCGTCCTGTTCGTGTCGATACTGATCTATTTTGCAGGTCCTCCGTTGCGGAAATTTTTCGCCGATCGCGCCGTCACGATTCGCACTGCGCTGTCACGCGCGCAGAGCGCGCTGGCCGAGGCCGAGGACATCGCCAATAAAGCGGCGGCGCGGATGGCCGCGCTCTCGGCGGAGTTGAAGCAAGTTGCCGATGAGCTCGAGCAGGAAACTGCTTTCCAAATCGGCAAGGTCAAAGAGCTGGCGAAATCGACTGCCGAAAGAATCCGTCGCGACACCGAGCAGAGTCACTACGCGCTGGCGGAAGCCGCCAAGCGTCGCCTGCGCGCGCAGTTGGCCGAGTCGGCCGCGACGCTCGCGCGCGATCAGATCAGCCGCAATTTTCAGCCGAGCGACCAGCGCCGGCTTATCGACGGCTTCATGGAGAAGCTCGGCACCGGTGACCCACGATGAAGGGTTCTCGCGTCGCCAAGCGCTATGCGCGCGCCCTGCTCGACCTCGCAGACCGGGGCAACGAGGAGAAGTGGGGCGCCGAGCTCGAACGGCTGGCCGCAGTAGTCGAGTCGCCCGAACTGCTCGAGCGCCTCGCATCGCCGGAGTTGTCCGATCAGTCGCGGCAGGAAGCGATGGCCAAGATTGCCGAGCGCCTGAATCTCAGCTTCCCGGTCCGCTCGTTTGCGGTCGTCGTCGCGCGCCATGGACGCATCCGCGAGATTGGTGCTATCGCCGAGTCGTATCGCGATCTGGTCGACCAGGCGATGGGCCGTGAGCGTGCGACGCTCACGTTTGCGACTCAACCATCAGACGCCGAAATCGCGCGCGTGGTCGGCGGACTTGAGGCGATCGCGCACTTGAAAATAATCCCGACCGTTAAAGTCGACCCCGCCCTGCTCGGCGGCGTCATGGCGGAGTTGGGCGGAAGAATTTACGACGGCAGCCTCGCAACTCGCCTCGAAGAGGCAAAGCGCCGGCTCGCGGGCTAGGCAGGAAGAAACTACATCCATATGGCAGAAATCCGACCATCAGAAATCAGCGAAATCCTCAAAAACGAGATCAAGGGTTTTGAGGGCAGCATCTCGGTGCGCGAAACCGGCCGCGTCCTCTCTTGCGGCGACGGTATCGCCCGAATCTACGGCTTGCAGAATGCCGCGTTCGGCGAGCTGCTCGAATTTCCGCATCAGATCTTCGGGCTGGTGATGAACCTCGAAGAGGACAACGTCGGCGCCGTGCTCTTCGGCGACCCGCAGGCGATCCAGGAAGGCGACGAGGTCAAGCGCACCGGTAGAATCGCCGAAGTTCCCGTCGGTGAAGGTCTGCTCGGCCGCGTCGTCAACGCACTCGGCCAGCCGATCGACGACAAGGGTCCGATCAAATCGACCGAGACGCGCCGTATCGAGATCAAGGCGCCTGGCATCATCCGCCGCCAGCCCGTCAAGGAGCCGCTGCAGACCGGCATCAAGGCAATTGACACGATGCTGGTTATCGGGCGCGGACAGCGCGAGTTGATCATCGGCGATCGTCAGACCGGCAAGACCGCAATCGCGATCGACACGATCATCAATCAGAAGGGCCAGAACATGAACTGCATCTACGTGGCGATCGGGCAGAAGCGCTCGACCGTCGCGCAGGTGGTCGAGAAGCTCACCAGCTCAGGCGCGATGGAGTTCACCACCGTCGTCGCCGCAACTGCTTCCGAAGCCGCGCCGCTGCAGTACATCGCGCCTTACACCGGCTGCACGATGGGCGAATATTTTCGCGACAGCGGCAAACATTCGCTCCTCATATACGACGATCTCAGCAAGCATGCGCAAGCCTATCGCCAGTTGTCGCTGCTGTTGCGCCGCCCGCCCGGCCGCGAGGCGTATCCCGGCGACGTCTTCTATCTGCATTCGCGATTGCTCGAGCGCGCCGCCAAGATGAGCGACGAGATGGGCGGTGGATCGCTGACCGCGCTGCCGGTAATCGAGACCCAGGAAGGCGACGTGTCGGCCTACATCCCGACCAACGTCATCTCGATCACCGACGGCCAGATAATTCTCGACAAGGATCTTTTCAACTCGAACGTGCGTCCCGCAGTCAACGTCGGCCTGTCGGTCTCGCGCGTCGGCTTCTCGGCTGCGGTCAAGGCGATCAAGCAGGTTGCCGGATCGCTCAAACTCGAACTGGCGCAATACCGTGAGATGGCGGCCTTCGCGCAGTTCGGTTCCGACCTCGACGCGTCGTCGCTGCGCCTGCTCGCCCGCGGCGCGCGATTGACAGAGATGCTCAAGCAGGGGCAGTACAGTCCGCTGCCGATGGAAAAAGAGGTTCTGATCATGTTCGCCGCCAAAGAGGGCTTCCTCGACAAGCTCTCGGTCGAACAGATTCGGCCTTTCGAGCTGGGGCTCTATGCCTACTTCGACGCCCGCTTCGCGGACCTGCTCGCCGAAATCCGGGACAAGAAAGAGATTTCCGACGATCTGACCAAGAAGCTCAAGGCCGCAATCGGCACCTTCGAACAACAGTTCCTGGCCGAAAACAAAGCGGCCGCGCCGGCGACTGCGGCGTAGCTGCGATAAAGCTCAACGATGGCATCACTCAAGGCAATCCGGCGCCGGATCGCGACGGCCAAATCGACGCAGCAGATCACGCGCGCGCTGAAGCTGGTTTCCGCCGCGCGGCTGCGACGCGCTCAGGAAGCGCTCGTCAACGCACTCCCTTACAGCGAAGCGCTGGCGCGCGTGGCAGATTCCCTGCTGACGTCGGAAGGAATCTCGGTCGGTCCGGTCGAGGGCGCGCAAAAAAGATCGCTGCTGGTGGTGGTGGCGTCGGATCGCGGCCTGGCCGGCGGTTACAACTCGTATCTGTTCCGCGCCGCCGAGGCCACGATGCGCGACATTCGCGGCAACGGACTCGACATCGAGCTGTTTGCAGTCGGCAAGAAGGCCGTCGATCAGTTCCGGCGCACCAACGTGCCGGTCGCGCTCTCGCGAATTGACAATTTTCCGCGCCTGGCGACGATCGCACTCGCGCGCGACATCGCAGCCAAGATGCTCGCCGACTACAGCTCCGGCGCGATCGACGAAACCGGCATCGTCTACACTCATTTCCAGTCCGCGATCGTGCAAAAGCCGGTGTACGAGCGACTGCTGCCGATAAAGCCGCCAGGCGACGCCGGCATCAAGCCCGGCGCCGATGTCGAGGCCGCAGTATCGGCCGCCGACAAACCCAAAATCGACTACCTGGTCGAGCCGTCGCGCGAGGAACTCGTGCCCGTCGTGCTGCGCGGATATCTCGAGGCGAGCGTCTATCATGCGCTGCTCGAATCCGAGGCCAGCGAGCAGGGCGCGCGCATGACCGCTATGGACGCGGCGACCAACAATGCCAACGACATGATCTCGTCGCTCACGCTCGAGATGAACCGCGCCCGCCAGGCCCAAATCACCCGCGAGCTGATGGACATAGTAGGCGGCGCCGAAGCCCTCCGCGGACAATGATTTATGAATACGAATAGGAATCACAGCAATGAGTAGTCAGCCCTCCACCGCTCCAGGAAAAATCAACCAGGTCCTCGGCAACGTCGTCGACGTCGAGTTCGGCGCCGGCACTCTGCCGCCAATCTTCTCCGCTCTGCGCGTAAGCAACCCGTCCATCAGCGATGAACCCGGCAACCTCGTGCTCGAAGTGCAGCAGCACATGGGCGAAAACACCGTGCGATGCATCGCGATGGACTCGACCGACGGCCTCGTGCGCGGGATGGAAGCCGCCAACACCGGCGCTCCAATCTCGGTGCCGGTCGGACCGGGCACGCTCGGGCGCATCATGAACGTCACCGGCAGTGCGATCGATGAGCGCGGCCCAATCCAGGGCAGCTCGAAGATGCCGATACATCGCGACGCGCCGCCGTTCGCCGACCAGGCCCCGGAGGCGGAAATCCTCGAGACCGGCATCAAGGTTCTCGACCTCATCTGCCCATACGCACGAGGTGGGAAAATCGGTCTGTTCGGCGGCGCTGGCGTCGGCAAGACCGTCACGATTCTCGAGCTGATCAACAACGTCGCCAAGCAGCACGGCGGCGTCTCGGTGTTCGCCGGCGTCGGCGAGCGCTCGCGCGAAGGCAACGACCTCTATCGCGAGCTGACAGAATCGGGCGTCATCTCGAAAACGGCACTGGTGTACGGCCAGATGAACGAATCGCCGGGCGCGCGCGCCCGCGTCGCGCTGACGGGTGTCACGGTCGCCGAATATTTCCGCGATGAAGAAGGCAAGGACGTCATCTTTTTCATCGACAACATTTTCCGTTTCGTGCAGGCCAACTCCGAGGTCTCCGCGCTGCTCGGACGCATGCCCAGCGCCGTCGGCTATCAGCCCACCCTAGGCACTGACATGGGCGAGCTCGAAGAGCGCATCACCACCACCAAGAAAGGCGCGATCACGTCGGTGCAGGCAATCTACGTCCCCGCCGACGACTACACCGATCCTGCGCCGGCGACCACTTTCACGCATCTGGACGCCGTCACCGCCCTCGATCGCAAGGTTTTCGAAAAAGGAATCTTTCCCGCGGTCGATCCGCTCGGATCGAACTCGCGAATTCTCGATCCGCAAGTCGTCGGCGAAGAGCACTACAGCGTCGCGCGCCAGGTGCAGGCAATCCTGCAGCGCTACAAGGACTTGCAGGACATCATCGCGATCCTTGGGATGGAAGAATTGTCGCCCGAAGACAAAACCGTCGTCGCCCGCGCGCGACGCGTCGAGCGCTTTCTGTCGCAGGCGATGTTCGTCGCGGAGCCGTTCACCAATCAACCCGGCAAGTACGTCAAGCGCGAGGACACCGTGCGCGGCTTCAAGGAAATCCTTGAAGGCAAATGCGACGACCTGCCCGAGCAGGCCTTCTACCTGGTTGGCACAATCGAGGACGCCCGCGAAAAAGCCGAGAAGCTGGCGCGCGGCGAATAGCTCTAATCTATGGCTTCGACGTTTCCATTCAGACTGGTAACACCCACCGGCATAGTCTTCGAAGGCGATGCGGCCGAAGTCTCAGCCGTCGGTCCGCTCGGCGAATTCGGCGTGCTCCCCGAGCATATCAACTTCATCACGTCGCTCGTCCCCGGCGTGCTCGAAGCTCGCCTCCCCGACGGCACTAAGATGCACTGGGTAGTCTCGGGCGGCCTGGCCGAAGTGAAAGACAGCGTAATGACAGTACTCGCAAACAGCGCCGAATCCCCCGAGACCATCGACGCCAGCGCCGCGAAATCCGAAGTCGAGGAAGCCGACGGAATATTTTCGAATATGAGCTTCTACGATCCCAACTACCCCGCCGCCCAGGACGCCCTCAAACTCGCAGAAGCCCGAGTAGAAGCCTCCGCCCTGAAAATCTCGTCGCGCTAAATTTAATGTGAAACCCGCGGTGGGTTTCCCGCTTCCTTCGGCAGGGGTGACCCATGCACCCAGTGAAAAGAAATCACGAAATGTCGAGGACGCCATTTCGCTCCCAGGTTCTGGGGAGGCGGCGGCGGTGCGTAATTACCTCGCCCGTTACTTTACGGGAGAGGCGGCCGGACGCAACGCGGCCGGTAGGTGAGGGTTCCGGGCCTCAAGCTACACGCCAGCTAGTTCACCTCCCTCGGGATTGTGCCCTTCCTTTTTTTGAATCCAGTTGCCTTCCCTCACGGGGATGCCCAACGTTCCGGTTCCCCTTCCCACTATGGGAAGGGGTTAGGGGTTAGGTCCCTTGCATCATTCGCGATGCCCGCGGGTTAGTGGGGCGGGCCGCCGTGCCCGCCGCTTTCAAACTCGACCCGCCGCGCGCAACACATACAGCGCATCCGCCGTCACCCACTCGTTCCTGCGAGCGTTACCCGCGCCGCCCCAGTCCACCGTCGATATCGACCCGAACTTCGCGCCCGCATCCAAATTCGGTGACACCTTGTAGAAGCGCCCCTGCGCAGCCCATCCGCCCTTCGGCAGCTCCTTGCGCTCGAGCAGATCGAGCGCATCGGCGCATCGCGAATCATTGATCAGCCCGATTTCCGCCATCGCCACCAATCCGCCGAGCATGTCGTAATGCCAATAGCGCGGATACTTCGGACGCACCCAATGCGGAGAAATCACCTTCCCGTCGGTCATGCTCCTGAACAGCCGCCGGCACAGAAAAACCTCCGACGCCTTCAACGCCGCCGCGCGCGCCGCATCGTCCTTCTCGCGTTCCGCATGCGCCGCAAGCCCGAGCATCGGCAGCAACGATTCGTTGAACGATGATATGTGCGCGGATGGCCTCCGATCGCAATTCCATCCGCCGTCCGGCCATTGCCAATGCATCAATCGCTCGGCCAGGCCGTCGCTGCGCTTGTCCGCGAGTCCCAGCCGCGTGATCGAATAGAGCGCGTTGCCCTGCTGCGATCCGCATCGGCGATAGCGCCCCTGGATAATAGGAACGCCTTCTGCGCTTCGATGTTTCGGCACGGCGCTCTTCGATTCGAACTCCATGTAGAAGGAGCTGTCGAGCCAGCGATCGAGCACCTGGTCGCGCATCGGCAGCAACGACTCATCGCCCGCCGGATAGCCAATCTCCGCGAGCATCGCGAGCGTCCAATGCGCACCGCGCCACGTCGCGTAAACATGTGCTTCGCGCACGAACCGCTTGTCCCGTCCGGCGATCAACGCCCTGCGCGCGCGGCGACGTCCTGATTTCTTCCCGCAGCTCCCGAACTTTCCGCGACTCCGGATCTTCCCCCGCAACGCGAACCAGAGCCTTCCACCGAACCGAAGGCTCGTCGCTCTTCAGCAGCGCATCGATGACAGAACTCCGATCCCGTTTCATGACTGCGTGCGCGCATTCTGACAATTCCAAATCAATTCGATCAAACGCCCCCGCGTCCGAAAAGGACCGGTGCCGAACACATCTGTTACGCACGCCATCGAGCCCCGCCCCTGAGAGCAAAGGAGCGCGCCGCGCGCAACTTTGCGCTTCTCACTGGGTGCAGGGGTCACCCCTGCCGCCCGCCGCGCAGACGATTGTCCTCTCATAGAGATTGCAAGCATGAACTCCTCCGCCTGACGCTGTCCCGCCGGACATGCTACGCATACAGGGTGGACAACACCCACCACGCTCCAAACTTGCCGGATTCGATCGAGCACCCCAGGGTTTCGCGAAAACAAAATTTGACGGAACGAAGCTACCCTTGGTGGTGCACCCTTCACGAACCACAAGCAGTGGTATGAATTGCCAATGAAGCACGCAACCCAGGTCAACCTCATCCATCAGATCTTCGACGCTATCGATCGCGGCACGCCGCCGATGGCTGAGCGATTCACGCGCAACGACACCTCCGCCTACACCGCGCCTGATCGCGCCGCGCGCGAGCGCGAGGTGCTGTTTCGCCATCATCCGATCGTCGCCGGCTTCAGCTCGCAGATCCCCAATCCCGGCGACTACCTCACCGAGGATCTCGCGCCCGTGCCGATCCTGGTCGTGCGAAACACTTCCGGCGATCTGCGCGCGTTCGTGAACATCTGCCGCCATCGCGGCGCCAAGCTGGCCGCCGGATGCGGCCACACCGCGAAGCTGTTTTCGTGTCCTTATCATGCGTGGAGCTACGACACCGACGGCCGCCTCGTCGCGATTCCCGACGACTATGGATTCGAAGGTCTCGATCGTGCCGCGAGCGGCCTGGTCGCGCTACCGGTCGCCGAGAAGTACGGCCTCATCTTCGTGACGCCCGCGCCGGGTGACAGTGACAACAACACGATCGACATCGACGCGATGCTCGCCGGGCTCGGCGAAGACATCGAGTCGTACGGCATCGGCGCGATGGCGCATCAGGAGACGCGCGTGGTGCGCCGCCGGATGAACTGGAAGCTCATGAGCGACACGTTCTGGGAGGCCTACCACATCAAGGTGTTGCACGCGCAGAATGTCGCTCCGCTATTCGTCAAGAACCTCGCGATGTTCGACGCGTTCGGCCGCAACACGCGTTACATCGGCGTGCGCAAATCAATCGAGAAGCTGCGCGACCTGCCGCAAGAAAAGTGGGACCTGATTCCGCACACGACCATCCTGATGAACCTGTTTCCCAACACGATCCTCGTGATGCAATCCGACCACGCCGAGGTTTATCGAAGCTGTCCGAGGTCCTTCCTCCCCTCGCGTTGCTCGGGTCGTCAGGATGACATTTCAGCCTTGGCCCAGCGCGCAATCCTGTTCAAGTTCTAATACGGAACACTGGCACTTCGAATTCTGCGCGGTATCCCTTGCTAGCTGCCAGAGCCTTCGCACTCAGGCGCCACACTATTCGGCTCTGTGGATTTGAGTCGTTGGTTGGGCGGCAATCTGGCGCGATCATGAATGCGACTGGGATCGATCCCGACGAATCGCTGATCGAAGTCTGGTCGGCGCGCCAAAAAATCCAGTCCCAGGTTGTGAGGCTGTGCCAGTGTCCGCTCGTCGTGCGGTTGATGCATTCGAGTTCGAGCGCGACTTGTTCTCCTGGCGGGATCGGTTTGTCGATATGAATGGAGCCGGTAAGCGAGCCGCCGATTTGTCCCGGCACCGACGCCATCACGAATCGCGACTCGCCGTATTCGCGCAAGCGGCGCCGCATGCGCATTGCCCAGATCAGCATGACGACGCCGATCAGCGGAAAGATCAAAGACGGTATTGCGAAGTAGTCGTCGGCTCGGAGCGCGCGATGGGGCGCAAGGAAAAAGATCGGGAACGTCGCGACGCACCATGCGATCGCGATGATCGTCAGGCGGTTTGCGTCGCGCCTCGCAGATGTGCGGACCTCGCCCGCGGCCCAGTCCTCGCGCCACATCCACGGCGCGTTGGGATTCGCCGCGCGGAGTCGCTCGGAAGGATCGACAGGGCGCGCATGGAAGCGAACCCACCAGATTGCTCCGATGCCTGCGCCTGCGCATGCGAGCGCGATCGACGCTGCGAGTGCCGCTCGTTCCCAATTGCCTTCGCGCGCCCGAGCGACCGCGACCATCGCAGCGAGAAATGCGGCGACGCACAACGGCGTGCCGAAGAATTTGATGAAGCCGAGTACGAACCGTTCAGGATAGGTCTTCAAGCGAGCGCGGCGAGACGATCGAAAAAATCCGGGAAAGTTTTTGCGACGCATCCCGGCTGCTTGATCTTTACGCCGCCGAGTTTCAGGCCCGCCACCGCGAAGCTCATCGCGATTCTATGATCGTCGTAGGTCTCGACGGCCGCCGGATGCATCGCCGACGGCGCAATCTCGAGTCCGTCATCGTTCTCGACGACTGTCGCGCCGAGGCGTCGCAGTTCGGTGGCGAGCGCGCGGATGCGATCGCTCTCGTGATGCCGGATGAACGCGACGTTGCGGATTATCGTCGGCGACGACGCGAACGGCGCAATCGCGGCGAGCGTCGCGACCATGTCCGGCATCGAGTTCATCGCGACGTCGACCCCCGTGAGCTTCCCTGTGCCCACGACCTCGACGTAATCGGGATGCCACACGACGCGCGCGCCCATCTGTTGCAGCACGCCAAGAAACCCGAGGTCGCCCTGCACCGAGTTCGAAGTCAGGCCCTCGATTCGCACCGTGCCGCCGACGAGCGCCGCGGCTGCCGCAAAGTAGCTCGCGCTCGACGCGTCCGGCTCGACCACGAACCGCTGCGCGCGATACCACTGGCCGCCAGGCACAACAATCATGTCGCCTTCGACGGTGCTCTGCGCGCCCCATGCTTCCATCAGCCGCAGCGTCATGTCGATGAACGGCCGCGCGGTATCGCCGATCACTTTGAGCTTGAGACCGGCCTTCCAGATAGGCGCCGGCATCAGCATGGCGGAAACGAACTGCGACGACGAGCGCGCATCGACCGATGTTTCTCCCCCCTCGAACCGCGCCCGCGACGCGTCGACGATCACCGGCGGACAGTGGTTGTCGCGCTCGCTGTAGACGCTCGCGCCCAGCCGTTGCATCGCGTCGAGCTGCGGGCCGATCGGGCGCTGGCGCATCCGCTGATTCCCGTCGACGCGAAAACGCCCGTCGCCGAGCGTGACCATCGCGACGATGAAGCGCATCACGGTGCCCGCGCCGCCGACGAAGATGTCGCCGCCATGCGACGGGATCGTTCCGCCGCGCCCACTGACCGTGATTCTGCGCGCCGGCTCGTCAATCTCGACGGTGAAGCCCATCACCCGCAGCGCGTCGCTCATGTAGCGCGTGTCGTCGCTCAGCAGGACCGAATCGAGGACCGATCGCCCCTGCGCGAGCGCCGCCAGCACCATCGCACGATTCGTGATGCTCTTGGACCCGGGCAGCACCACGCGCGCGTCGATCGGGCCTGCAAGCGGAGTTATTTCGATCTGGTCAGTATCCATTCGAGGTTTTCAGTATCCATTCCAGATTAACCGCGCGCCTTGACCACTCACAAGCACGAGCGCTCACGTAGACCCGCATTAGCGGACTATTGCTTCATCTTTGACGCTACGACTACATTATTCAACGTTACTGGCAGTAGGCTCCGGGGAGGTCGAACCCATGAGACTCATCAAGCTGATTGCACCAACCGCGCTGATTGCGACTATCGCGTTATTCGCGCCGCATGCCGACGCGCAAACGATGGGTGAGTACGGGGCAGCGACGGCGGGAGTCGCTTCCGGGGGCGGCTCGATGGGCACCAGCATTGGATCGACGGTCGGCTCGGACGACTTCGGCTCAAAGACGTGGGGCGCGAGTTCTTTGGGCGCCAGCTTCGACGAAAGAGCCGGTTCCGCATCGGGGTCTGGCCTGGGTGCGAGTTTCCAAGAGCGGGCTGGATCATCGGGGAGCGGATCGGGTAATTCCCGCTGGCCGACGTCACAGTTTACGGGCGGCGACTCGCGGCAGATTCGGCGATTCATCGGGCAGGTTCCAGCAGATCAGGATCGATTCCCGCACCGCGATCTGTCGGCTTCGCAAGATCGATTTCCGACCCGTACGTTAGATCAGAATCGCCAAGGGCTGGATTCGCACTTCAGCTCATCTTCGGGGCTCGATAACGGGTTCAGTTCATCCGGCGAAGACAACAGCTTCAGTTCGAACTGACGCCGACGCGGATCGCTAGCTCTGCGCCTCGACATTGCGACGCGCGCGCTCCTTGCTCGCAGCCGGCCACACGTCGTCTATCTTGTAAGCAGTTTCGAAGGCAGTCGCACCGTCAGGAAGTCTCACCCACGGCAGTTTACTTCGCGTGAAGATATGAACGTCGGGCGTCACCGCATCCGGATTGTCCAGCGTCCCCGCGCGAACGAATAATGCCTCGCCACCGGGCGCGACCGCGTAGCGGCTCCAGACGTAGGTGCCGCAATTGTCGCAGAAGAATGCCTCGTGATCCTGGCCGGTGCCGCCCTTGAGTACGATTGATTTCGGAGTTGCACCGCTCCCTTCGACAAACCTCTTCTCGATCCAGATATTGATCACGAAGCCGCTGCCGGTGACGCGCTGGCAATCGCGGCAATGACAGGCGTGAACGATTAGCGGATTGTTGGTCAGCTTGTAGCGGATCGCGCCGCAGGAACATCCACCTTCGAAATTCATAGAATCCTCCTTGAGCGCATTCGGGACTGCCCTGATCGATACGACCTATCAAGGCAGTCCCGCGCTTCAGCTATTCTTCCTGATGGCAGACGGCCTCGATGTTGTTGCCGTCGGGATCCTTCACGAACCCGCCGTAGTAGTTCGCATGATACTCGGGCCGAAGGCCGGGCTTGCCATTGTCCTTACCGCCGGCAGGTAGAGCAGCGGAGTAGAATTTCTGCACGGCAGCGCGGTCCTTGGCAACGAATGCGATATGCACCGGACCGTTCGGGTCGCCCTTAGCCAACCACAAGGCCGGCGCGTCCTTGGGGCCGAAGCCTAACATTCCGTCGGCGTCGTACTGCACGCTGAAACCAAGCGGCGCGAGCGCGGCGGTGTAGAAGCGCTTGCTCGAGTTGAGGTCCTTCACCTTTACCATGATGTGATCAAACATAGCTCTCTCTCCTTGTTGTGAAATTCTTTTCAGACTCTATTCGTTGGACCTTTAATTCCGACCGCGCCACGCGGGCATGTCCGCGAGCATCGCGCGCGCCATCGCATTCGCTGCCGCAGGCGTGACGCCTTGGGAGTCCACGTAGAAGCGCGCATTGGTTTCGAGCACCTCCTCGAAGGGAAGCAGCTCGCCACGCGCGTCGGTGCAATGTCGGCAGTACGGACGTGTCACGTCGCCGAGCGCGAAGTCCTCGGGCCTTTCCATCGGCATTCCGCATGAACCGCAAGCGGGACATTTTTCAGCCATCGTCGTTTCTCCTTCTAGGGTTTCACTAACGCCATAAAATGATTCACCAGGGTGTCGCCTTGCTCGGCGATCACGGAGTTCCCGGTGGCGAATACGTCCCGATTCACGAGGTAGTGATGCACGAGCCCAATCCAGGTGTTGAACAGCAGCGGCCGCGCGATTTTGCGTGCGCGTCCGGCTTTGCGCTCGCGTTCCAGCGCCTGGAACAGCTCGTAAGATACGGCGGCGTGCAGCAGCATCAGAGTGCTGCGCACTTTGGGCGGTAGCATGGGAGCCTCGGTCACCAGCCGCGCGTAGAAGGGCTCGAGATCGGCGAGTACTCGCAGATGCGCCTGCAAAACGGCGCGCAGCCCGAGGTCATGCTCGAAGGCCTGCCGGAACTCGGCAGACAGCCGGCGCCCGAACTCGTCGATCACCGCGATCACAAGGTCGTCGCGCGTCGGAAAATGCAGGAACAGCACGCCGTGCGACATGCGTACCGCCTTGGCGACGTCGGCGGTGGTGGTATTGACGATACCCTTGCGCGCGAACAGGGCCATGGCCGCGTTTACCAACCGGTCCCGCGTCACCACTTTCTGTTCCTGTCGCGTCACTGCTTGCATCGTTCGTCTCATCATTCACTGAGTATCTACTCAGTGAGTATATGCTCACCATACGACCGCGGCGCGATTGTGTCAAGAGGATCAAGATCGAGATTCAGTGGGGCGGGCCGCCGTGCCCGCCAGCGACGACTTTGTGCGAATCGATTTTGGGGTAACGCGCTGAAAGGATCGAAGTTGTTACGAGTTCAATTCGTCGAGCAGACGTCTTGGCGTCTTTCAGGTCGGGGGTGTCGAAGCCTTCGCTGAACCAGTTGTAGATTTCCGCGAGCATCGCGCGCGCCTCGTCGCGCTTGCGCTGCTTCGCCAGCAGCCGTGCCAGGTTCGCCGTGGCTCGCAGCTCCGCTATCCGGGCGCTGTGTTTGCGAGCGGCATCGATCGCACGCTCGAACCATTTGGCAGCGCTGCCATTATGGGAGCGGCCGAGTTGCAGCTCAGCTTCTCCCCTGAGTCGATAGATCTCGGACTCGGCATAGCCTTGGCCGGTTTGACCGATGAAGCTCAATTGCTTCCTCGAGCAGCGACACCGCTTCATCGTTACGGCCGAACTTCAGGCACAACTCAGCGATCCGCCCCAGGAACGATGAATGCCCGAGGTCTCCCTCTCCGGCCTCGAACTCGGCGACGCTCTCGCGCAGGCGATCGACAGCCTTGGGGTCGCCCGCCTGGCCGTCGGCCCAGGCAAGCATAATGGTTGCGATGCCGACTTCGGCGATAAATCCGTACGGCGTCGATTTTTCGATCATCTCTTCTGCGTACCGCCTCGTATTTTGAATGTCCTCGCTCAGACAAGAGATCATCAGGGCATTATCCGCGACCATCACCTGCGTATAGGGATCTGGAAGCTCGCGCACCTCTGCTGCGGCTTCCTTGATCAATCAACCAGGCCCGATCCGCGTAACCGAGATTCCATACGGTCAGCGCCATCGCGGCGCGCGCCTGTACGCGGCGGGGTGTCCCGCGCTCCAGGTGATAGCCTGCTCGAGTTGATCGACGCGCCGCTTCAAATTCACCCATGTACATCAACCTGAAGCCGATACTGTAGTGAATGATGCCCCGCAAACGGGGTTCGGCGAGCGTCGGCACCAGCTCCAGCATCTGTGCCTGAAGAGTCACGGCGCGCTGATAGTCGGCCCCCCTCGAGTAGTACACGTAGAGGCCCACCATCGCTCGAACTGCCAGCCGGCGTTTGATTGGCGCGCCCAACCAGCTCCAACGCCTTGCTGTAAGCTCGCTCCACCTCCGGCACGGCGAACCCCTTGGCCAGGCTGCCACAACTCCCGAGGATCATCTGCAGGAGAAGCTCATACTGGTCTCTGCGCTGATGGTCCGATATAGCGCTCAACAACTCCAACCCGGTGTTCGCGAGCGAAATCGACTGCTGAGGAGCTGAGCGTGCCGCGGCCTCGCGCGCGGCCCGCACCAGGTAGTCGATTGCCTTGACCGGGTCGCCGCCGAGGCGAAAATGATGTGCGAGCTCCCCGTAATATTCCGGCGCGGTCGAATAGGTTCGTTCGATCGCGTCCGCGACCTCAAGATGAAGTAGTTGGCGCCGAGCCGCCGACAGGCCGCCGAGCACTGCCTGGCGAGTCAGCTCGTGGGCGAACTCAAACCGGGCCCTGGGACTCTCCGCGACCGAGTAAACCAGTTCCGCTTTTTCGGCTTCCTCGATGCACTCCAGAATCGAATCGGCATCGGCTTCGCTCGAAGCCTGAAGGATTTCAAGACTGAAGAAGCGCCCGATCACCGCCGCCGTCGCGAGCATCTTCTGCGTGAGATCGGTGAGCCGCGCGAGTCGCCGCGCGACCACCAGCCGCACGCTTGGCGGAGCGTCCAGTTCGCCAATTTTGAGATCGGAGCGAAACTGCCCGGCCGAATCGTAGAGCCGATTTTCCTCTTCGAGATGGCGGAACAGTTCCTCGACGAAGAAGGGATTGCCTTCGGTCTCGGCGAATATCTCACCAACAACGGCGGCCGGCGCCGGTTTTCCGCTCAAGCTGTTCAGCATCGCGGCCACTTCATCGCGCGGCAGGCCTTTGAGCCTCACCGAAGTCGCGAGCCGTCCCCGGAGCAGATCTTCCAGCGTCTTCGCCAGCGGGCGAATGACATTGAGCTCGGCGTCGCGGTAGGTGCCGATTACCATCAGAGGCAAATCAGCGAGCCGCTGCACCAGGTGATCGAGCAGCGACAAGGTCGAGTCGTCAGCCCAATGAAGATCTTCGAGGATCATGAGCGCAGGTTGTTCCGAAGCGATCCGAGCAGCGAAGTCGAAAAAGCAATTGAACAAGTGGCGCCGCGCCTGGGCCGGTGGCAAATCGAGCGGTGGCGGAAGCTCCGGGCAGGATGTTCTTGAGTTTTGGGCAGCAAGCGCGCCAACTCCGATGCCTGCTCCCCCAGTGCTTTGCGCAGACTCTCGGGGTTCATTGCGCGATCGACGAAGTTTTCCAGGACTTCCACGAACGGCAAGTAGGCGACCGCCTCGTCGTGCTCGGAACAATGCCCAACCAGAATCGCCATTCGCTTCGCGTCAGCCGCGGCGGCGACTTCGTCGGCGAGTCGCGTCTTGCCGACGCCGGGTTCGCCGGAGATCAGGAACAGGCGCCCGCGCCGTGAAGCCGCATTGTCCAGTCCGCTCAGCAGCGATGCCAGATCGCGCTCGCGGCCCACCATCGTACTCGGCGGCCGGGCTCGAAATTGCTCGGCTCTGCTAGTCTTTGGCGCGCGTATCTCCGCGATAAATCGATAGCCCCGGGCCGGAACTGTAGCCGACGAATCGCGGCGCCTCGGGATTGTCGCACAAAGCTTGCCGGACCTTTCGCACCGCAGTGTTGATGCTGTTCTCGCTGTCGACGAAGACGCCCTTGCCCCATACGCGCTCGAGGATTTCCTCGCGCGTGACGAGCTGTCCGCGGCGCTCGATCAGCAGGCATAGCAGCTCGAGCGGAATCCGCTGGAGTGGAACGACCACGTCGCCGCGGCGCAGCTCGCAGGCGCCGCGATTCAGCACAAAGTCCTCGAACTGGAAGAGATCTTCGGGCATTTAGGCCCCGGCTGCGGAGTCTACTTCCGGCGCGCGCGAGCGTATAGCTGCGCGGCCCCGACGAGTTCAGGGAGAGTTCAGGAGAAGTTCAGCCCTGGTCCATTGGCTAGCGACTCAGGTTGCCTGAACATTGCGGCAACACGAAGGCTGCCGCCCAGGTCGCTACGGTCGGCGGTCGAATAAACAGCGCGACAGCGCGGGAACCAAGGGAGGAAAGGTTATGAAGAAGATCGGACGATTCGTCGTTAGCAGCTCGCTGCTGATCGCCAGCGCGGTCCTGTGTTCGTTCACTAACGCGCAGGCACGCTGCCAGATTCAGCCAATTACGGCTGCTCAGGAGTCCGTAAAGGGATATGGGTTCCTCTGTTCGGGACCGGGAGACGTGTCAGCCGGACTCGAGGTAAGTGGTCTGATCCCGGGCGACGTGTACACTTTTTGGTTCATATACATTCCTGATGGAACGACATGTGCCGCAGATCAGGCCACCTGTTTCGGTGCAAGCGCTACCGGTGGCCAGCAGAATGCAGTGCCGGCAGAGGCCTTCGGCCGCCTCTCGGACGTGATCGCACCAAGATATGGCAAAGCGACGCTCTTCGGAGATATTCCGGGCCTTAAGCTCGCCAACGGATCGCAAGTTTGGCTCCTGGTGAAAGGACACGGACCCGTGAATAACACTGACGATCTCGCGCGAGCCCGTCAGTTGCTGACGCCTGAGGATGCGACGGTTGGAGCGCCAAATCTTGGCATCGTCGGCGGGTCAGCGGCGGACAATGCGGGCTTGGTGTTCTTCAATAACTGATCTGGAAAGAGTTGCCGGCCCGGGGACTGGAACCCCGGGCCGTCGAGATGCGAATCTGTCCGCATGCCGCAGCTGTATCCAGCATTAGAACCTTACGAAAATGGGATGCTGGAGGTTGGCGACGGCAACCGCGTCTACTGGGAGGCGTGCGGTAATCCGCGCGGCAAGGCGGCCGTCGTGCTGCATGGCGGTCCCGGATCGGGATGCACGCCGTGGCATCGCAGGCTGTTCGATCCATTCACATATCGAGTCGTTCTGTTTGATCAGCGCAATTGCGGACGAAGCACGCCGCATGCGAGTGCGCCCGAGGTGGATCTCGCGAGCAACAACACTGCGAACCTGATCGCGGATATCGAGCGGTTGCGCGAGCATCTGAGAATCGAGCGATGGTTGGTGCTCGGCGGATCGTGGGGCAGCACGCTCGCGCTCGCTTATGCGGAATGGTTTCCGAATCGCGTCACCGAAATCATTTTGTTTGGCGTGACGACCGGACGCCGCAAAGAGTTCGATTGGTCGTTCCGCGGCGGCCTGGCAGATCTTTTCCCGGAGCAGTGGGAACGTCTGCGAGAAGCAGTGCCGGCCGCGTTGCGCGAAGGCGATATCATCGAGGCGTATAGTAGGCTGTTGCACGATTCAGATCCCGCGATTCGCAATCAAGCCGCGTTGGCATGGTGTACGTGGGAGTCCGCGACGCCGGCCTGGCCTCCTGCCGATGGGCTATCACCGCGGTTTAGAGATCCGGCGTTCAGGATGGCGTTCGCGCGCATCGTGACTCATTACGTCCGCCACTATGCGTGGCTGGAGGACGGGGCACTGCTTCGCGACGCGCACGTGCTAGCCGACATTCCCGGCATCATGGTGAACGGACGCTTCGATCTGCAGGCGCCGATCGGATGGGCATACGACCTCAAGCTCGTGTGGCCCCGTGCGAAGCTTGTGATCGTCGACGACGCCGGCCACGACGCATCGAATGCGAGCATCGCCGGGGAACTGGTCCGCGCAACGGACGAATTCGGACGTAAGACCTAGAACAGCGCGCCGACGAAGCGTTCGAGCTCGAGATTGAACTTGATGAGCACGCGGTCGGAGCCGCGCGTCAGTCCTATGCCGGGGCCGACGCTGTACTCGATCCCGCTCGGCAGATCGCCCCTGAGCACCGGGAAGATGTAGTGCTGCTGCGCCTGTAGCGGATCGTTGTCGTCGATAAGGCCAACCGCGCCGTAGAACTCAAGGCCTGGCGAAATCTCGCGCAGGTAGTTGTAGTAGACACCTGCCGCGTAGCCGAACTCGAGTCCCTTGTTCTTGTTGGGTCCGACGAAAGCCGCCTTCTCGAAAATCGGGTTGAGGGAGATCTGAAATTTGCGGATGTCTTTCTCGATGATCCCTTTGAACTCGAGTTCGAGCTGGTTGTCGTCGAATTGCGGCGTCCGATGCCATTCCAGCTCGAGGTACCAGCCCAAATCGACCGGCAACTCGCTCTGTTCGAACAGGCTGCCGCGCACGCGAAACTTCGAGCCCGCGTATTGAAACGAGTCCGCGTTGGGGTGCGCGAGATTCAGGTACGCTGCCGCCTCGAGGTGATCAGTCAGGCCGTAGGTGAGTTCGAACGCCGTGCGATACATCGCCTGGCTCGCGAAATCGCCGGCCGAAGTGCCGGCGCCGCCGTGATTGTGGCCGTTCGGCACGAAGCTGTTGAGCGACTCGAGCTCGACCATGCCCTTGCCCTCGGTCTGATACGGGTACACTTCGAATTCGAAGGGATCGACTTGCGCGGATGCATTCGCGGCGAACAGCAAAAGTGCAGTGGCGATCAAGATCGCGCGCAGGTTCATCGCGGTGACGACGACGCGTGCGAGGATTTCTCGTCTGCGATCCATCGCGTGATCGCGATGCGCTCTTCAGATGTCAGACGTGCCTGAGGATGCATCATGATGTAGTACCGCGGCGGCATCGCGCGACTTGCGATCAGACGCGCGACCTCGTCGAGTTTTTGATCTTCGGTGCCGGAATCCGATGTGTAATCTGTCCATGATGAGAAATTGAACCGCCTCCGCCCTTCGTCAACGTCGTGATGAATCCACCATGAGAACGGCGCGACGGCGCTGTACCAGGGCCATCGCGTTTGGTTCGAATGGCAGTCGTAGCACCCGCGCTCGAGGGCATCCTTGACGACCGGCGGTGCGGACAAATCGCCTTGCACGGCGGGATTCGAACGATCGGGACGCACTAACTGTGCTGCCAGGATTGCGATTGCTGCCGACCCGAGGATCGTGCGAAACGCGCCGCGACCCGTCACACTCTCAGCGCGAGACGATCTCGCCTTTGACCGCCCCGTGGCTGAAGTCGTCGAAGAACGGGTAGGTGCCGGGCGGGAGCGCCGGGAGATACACGGTGATGGTCTGTCCCGGTTGCACGACGCGCTCGCGATGCAGCTCGAAACTCTCAAACTCTACGGCCGCATCGCCGGCGTTGGTCACCTGCAATTTGATGGGAGTGTTGGCGGGGAGAGTCAGGTTCGCGGGCTCGACCGCGCCAGCATCAAAGCGGAGTTGTGAAGAATCGTCAGCCGCGCGCGCCGATGGCGCAACCGATACGGCGAGTAATGCTGCGGAAACGATCGCAGTGGCTGCGATACTGGAGGCGGTTTTTAAGTTCACGGCTCGATGCTCCTGAGATTGAGAATGATTCTCAATTACATCGACGTCGATCTTTTGTCAAGCCGCAGCTTTGTCATTCTTCGTGGCCTCCGCGGCGTCCTCATCAATCTGCGAGCATCGTGTTCCAAACAAATAGCGCGCCATTAAGTGAGCATCTAATGGGTGATTGGTCGAAACACCTCAAGCCACAACGCGAAATTTGTTGACTAGAGCCGCAATGGCGGGTAGTTCATATATCCTGCTCAAAGTAATGGAGCAGCCGGTGGACTATTTGAAGGCGCCGGACGGGGAATCGCGCCGACGGGGACTCGCGCGCGATTGGAGATGCCGTTGCTTGGAACGAAGGTGTCGGCCAACCGAATAGCCAGGGGAATCGCGGCGTTTGCGCTCGCGATCGCATTCGCTTTTGGGGTGACGCCCAACGCATCGTCGGAGACCACGCTCCCGTTCCCGCGTCCGGCCGCGATCCAGCCCAATGTCGATTTCTGGGTGAATGTTTTCACCAAGTACTCGAATCATGATTTCGTGATCATGGATCGCGACAACATGCAGCGCGTCTACCATGTTTTCAATCTTCCCGGTGACGGTCGCCCAACCCCCGCTGATATCGAGTGGGCGAACTCTTACCTCAAAACAAAGTATGGCGACATTCTCAATCGGCTCGCGTCAGGCCGCGAACCGGCTGACGCCGAAGAGCGCGAAATCGCCGCGATGTTCAAGGGCGAGCCGCTGAGCGCCTATTCGGCTGCCGCGCAGAATCTGCGCGTGCAGGAGGGGTTGCGCGAGGATTTCCATGACGGGCTGCTGCGGAGCAGGTACTACAAACCGTCGATGGAGCGAATTTTCCGCGGTGCCGGACTGCCGCCCGAGCTGGTGACTCTCGCGAGTGTCGAGTCGGGCTTCCACGGCGGTTCGCGCTCGAGCGCCGGCGCGGTGGGTATCTGGCAGTTCACGCGCGACACCGGCAAGCAGTACATGAAGATCACGCGCTACCATGACGATCGACTTATCCCGGACCGCGAGACGGTCGCCGCCGCCAAACTGCTGCGCTCGAATTACGACACGCTCGGCGATTGGCCGCTGGCGATTACCGCGTACAACTACGGCACGGGCGGAGTGGCGCGCGCCGCCGGAATCTACGGCGGTGACTATTCTGCGATGGTCCAGCATTACCAGGGACCGCGGTTCGGCTTCGCCGTGAAGAACTATTACGCGGAGTTCCTTGCCGCCTTGCAGGTGCATCGCGACGAGGAAAAATATTTCCCAGGCATCGAGGATGAGCCCGCTATTCGGCCCGCGCCAATCAAGGCCGACTTCAAGGTTCCAAAACGCTCAAAGAAGTCGCACGCATCACATACTCATACTCACCACACGGCTTCGAAGACCCATCACTCGAAAAAGACTCTCGCGCAGAAGACCTGATCGTCAGGCGCGCACGCTCGCGCACCCGCTTCAGATACGCATCCACCTTCCGGAAAGGTCATCACGACATAATTAGTTGCGGCGCGGCTGAACGGCTGTGGTCTCGTCTGTTATCGTTGATGTGATGCCACGCACGGCGACGCAATCCCCGCAGCTCGCGGTCCTGGCCAAACGGCTGAAGGATCGGCTGGGCAACGCGCGCCTTGCGCAGCAGGCGCTGGCTGCAGTCAAGGAGCGTTCGCCCGACGATCAGTTGGCGCTCGCGTTTCTCACCAAGCTCGCCGAAAATTCTGCCACCGCACTGAAGGACGTGCTGCGCGATCGCGAGGCAGGCAGCGATCTGATCTTTTGCCTCGGCTCATCGGAACTGATCGCGACCGAGCTGTCGCTGGCCGGCCCCGAGTGGGCGGAAATTTTTCTCGATGCGCGCGCGCAGACTATCGACGGTCTCGTCGCCGCGATGCGCACCGAACGCGCCGCTATCGACGCGCCCGATCGCCAGGCCGCAGCCGCCGCGCTCGGGAGTTTCATGCGGCGCATGATGGTCCGGGTGGCGATTGCCGACCTGCTCGACCGGCTGAGCGTCGGCGAGACGGCGCTCGCGATGTCGGAGCTGGCCGACGAATGCATTCGCACTGCGCTCGACCTTGCGACCCGGTTTCTGGGCGATCGAGCGCGCACGGTTGGACCATTTTGCATCCTCGCGATGGGCAAGCTGGGCGCGCGCGAGCTCAACCTCAGCTCGGACGTCGACCTTATATATCTTCACGCATCCTCGGGCGCGCCCGACAGCTCGGAAGCGGCTGCGCGCCTGGGTGAATGGTTCACCGAGATTTTGTCGGCGCGATGCTTTCGAATCGATATGCGGCTTCGGCCAGGCGGGCGTTCCGCGCCGCTGGTGACGCCGATTGACGGCGCGATCAACTACTACGAGAACCTGGGCGAGACCTGGGAGCGTGCCGCTCTGTTGCGTGCGCGGCCGGTGGCAGGCGACCTCGAGATCGGACTTCAGCTGCGCGCCGAGCTGAATCATTTTGTATTTCGCAGCTACCTGGATTTCGACACGCTGCGCCAGTTGCGCGCAATGAAGCATCAGATCGAGGCCGAGCTGAAAACGCCCGCGATGATCGAGCGCAACATCAAGCTCGGGCGCGGCGGAATCCGCGAGCTCGAATTTATCGTGCAGGCTCTCACGCTGATTTACGGCGGACGCGATCCGCGGCTTCGAATCGAGCAGACCGTCGCCGCGCTCGGGAAGCTGGACGATCTCGGCTACCTGCCGACGAAGCGCGCGCGCGAACTCGCCGATGCGTACCTGTTCCTGCGCGACGTCGAGCACAAGCTGCAAGTCGTCGCGGGCCTGCAGACGCACGTCCTGCCTGCCACCGAGGACGGGATGCGCGCACTCGCGGCGCGGATGGGTTTTGGCAAGGGACGAGAGGCGCTGAAGAAATTCAGTGATCAACTGAAATCTCATCGCGCACTGGTCGAGCTGCAATTTCGCGAGACGCTCGCCGGCGGCGACGAAGAGTCGACCCGTTCGGTCTCTTCTTCCGCGGAACTGGCGTGGAACTCGGCGCTCAATCCCGATTCCTCGACCCGCTATCTGCGCGAACTTGATTTTGCGCGCGCCGAAGAAAGCGCACGGCATCTCGAACTGCTCGCGCGCGGACCCTCGCACGCCCCTACCAGCCCGCGGCGTCGCGAGCTGCTCGAACGCCTCGGCCCGATGCTGATCGACGAGATCGGCCGGCTGCCCGATCCCGATCTCGCGCTGATGAACCTGGCTGAGTTTATCGCCGCGATCGGCGCACGAACCTCGTTCCTCGCGCTGCTCGAGCAGCATCCGGCGACGCGACGAATTCTTCTGCGGCTGTTCGCGTCGAGCGCATACTTGTCGACCATCTTCATTCGCCATCCCGACATGCTCGACACTCTCGTGCGATCCGATCTCGCCGCGACGCGGCGCAGTCCGGCTGAGTTGCGCGAGGAGTTGGCGGGCTTGATCGCGGCGAGTCCGGATTTCGAGAGCAAGCTCGACGCACTGCGCGCATTTCGGCATCAGGAATTCTTGCGCATCGCAATCGCCGACCTGGCCGGCGATCTCGAACTGTTCGACGTCGAGCGCGAGCTCACGACGCTCGCCGAAACGGTGCTGGACGAGGCGATGACGCTTGCGCGGATTCAGACCGAGGCTCGCTTCCCGATTCCCCCCACCATGCGCCTGTGTGCGATTGCGATGGGCCGGCTGGGCGCCAGCGAAATGTCCTACAACTCCGATCTCGATCTGATCTTCGTCTATGACGATCGCGCCGAGGTCGCCGCCGGCAGCCGCGAGATCGCGTCGCGAATCACGCAGAAGCTGATCGCGATTCTCGAATCGCGCACGCGCGAGGGCTACGCATACAAGCTGGACCTGCGCCTGCGTCCGTCGGGAAACGCCGGCCCGCTGGTCACGTCGCTGGCGGGATTTCGCGACTATCATCGACAGAGTTCTGCAGTGTGGGAGCGGCAGGCGCTGGTGCGCGCGCGCGTGATAACCGGCGACCCCGAATTGTCGCGCGAAGTCGAAGCGGCACGCCAGGAATTCGTGTACGGGCGCGGGCTAAGCGCGGCTGAGGTCGGCGAAATAGCGGCGATGCGTCATCGGATGGAGATGGAGATCGGCGCCGAGGACAAGACGCGGCTCAATATTAAGCAGGGTCACGGCGGTTTGGTGGATGTCGAATTCCTCGCGCAGATGATGGCACTCAGTCACGGCCATCAGCATCCGGAACTGCGGGTGCGCAACACGATTGAATTGCTCGAGGCGCTCGCCCGACTCCATTTGCTGCCGGCGTCCGACGCGTCCGTCCTCGAAGACGACTACCGCTTCCTGTCGCGGCTGGAGAATCGCCTGCGCATCGAGAGCGACCAGCCCTCATGGGCCGTGCCAACGTCCGTAATTGGCCTGCGTCCGCTGGCCCGCCGCATGGGCTTCGAAGGCGCGGACGGCGCCGCAAGACTGCTCGCCGAACTGGCTCAACGCCGCAATCGAATCCGCACAATCTTCGACCGATATTTCTCCGCTACTAAAACCGGGAAAATACAATGACGCCGTTTCAACAATCTGCCTTCGTTCTGGTCGCGATCTGGATTTTGATAGTTGTCGTTCGCTTCCGGCGTTCGACGCCAGTGCTAATCGGAGGGCTGGGTGCCGTCGCTTTGTATGCCATGACGGAAGTCATTCGCGGCGGTGTTTCGATCGGCGAGCTTGGACTGCTCCCAGATGTTACCTTGCCGAAGACGATCGCGCTGGTCGTCGTATGGCTTGCGCTGATGCTGGCATACAGCCCGGTCGCGGACAGAATCGCGACGCGAATGTTTGCTGCGCCGCCAACGCTCGGCGCCTTCCGTGCGTTACAAGAGTCGAGAGCAAAACTGGTCGCAGGAATCGTGGTCGCCTGGATTCTCGGCGGACTCCTGGAGGAGTTGGTGTTCCGCGGGATTGTTCTGAAAGCGATCGAAGCGGAGGCATCCCGTTGGATTGCAGGACCGGTGGCAGCCCTAATCGCCATATGCGTAGCGGCCGCAGGCGCCGGAGTGATGCATCTATATCAGGGCCCGCGCGCTGCCATCATTATCACGCAGCTCTCGATTCTATTCGGTGTGTTATTCGTCATAAGCGGTTACAATCTGTGGGCGGTGATACTTTGCCACGGTCTCTACGACACGATTGCGTTCATCCGATTCGCTAACAAGAAATCGAAATACTCGGACCTCGACAGCAATTCGCGATGCGATACCCAGCCGCGCGTCCTAGTCGAAATCCAGCTTTACTCCCGCCAGCACGTTTATCGTAGGTGCCTTAAATCCGAACGCCTCCGAATAGTTGCGGTCCATCAGGTTATTCACGCGCGCGAAAACTTCTTCGTTGTGCACGTGGTTCAGCGGGATTCCTATCGTGTATGAGACCACCGCGTTGACCAGGCTGTACGCGGAATGATTCGCTATCGGCGGAACTCCGCTCACGGTGATGTCGTCGCGGTCGCCGATGAAGATGTAATTCACGTTGGCGGTGATTTTATCGTGAGGCAGAAAGCTCCCGCTCCGCACGTATTCCAGCAGCGCCGACGCCGTATGCTTCGCCACTCGCAGCGGACGCGGCGGGGTCAAAAACGCCGTGGCGAAGGGGAGCGGGGCATCGGCGTGCGTCTCGTCGAGCACGGTCACGTTGCCGCTGAGCGTCAGTCCCTTGGCTATTGTGAGGCTCGGGACGACTTCGACGCCCTGCACGTCCACGCGCGAGGCGTTGCCCGCTTCCGATCCAAACGGACAGGTCGGGCCGACCTTGCACGGAACGGTTACAATCAGGTTCTTCACGCGGCGCGAAAAGTAGGTTGCAGTTATGGAGGCGCGCTCGCCGAAGTTGGTGGTGAATCCGCCGTCCCATTCGCTCGAAATCTCCGGCTTCAAATCGGGATTGCCGAAGCCGGGGAAGAACAGCTCGTCGAATGACGGCGCGCGAAAGCCTTCGGTGTAGCTGCCGCGCAAGCGTGGTCGAGATTTTCGTAATCGGAATCGCGACCGACCATGCGGGGCTGACCTCCTTGCCGAACTGGCTGTTGCCATCGACGCGAAATCCGCCGGTGACAAGAACATGGCCGTCGAGAAAACTGCCCTCCTGCTCGAGGTAACCCGCGTATTCCTGGCGGCGTGCCCGGAACACAGTTATCGACGTTACCAGCGGCGGAGGCGGCGTGAAGTTCGCGAAGGTGAAGATGCCATTCGAGCGGACCCATCGATCTTTGAAATCGAATCCAACCAGCGTGCGAAAGCCCTCGAGCCTGGGCCAGGTGAACACCCCCTCGATCAGTCCGCCGCGAGTCTCGTCGGGAACGCGATCCTCTTCGCTGCCCACGAAGCCTTTATAAGGCGTCGAGGTCGCGCGCAAATCCTGGCGCACGTAATACGCGTTCGCGCGCACCAGTAGGTTTTCGCCGAAGTGATGCTCGATTTCACCCTTGAACAACATGAACTCGTTGCGTTGGTGCGCCGTCGGATCCAGCGGTGAACCGGAGGCTTCGTTCAAGTTGGGCAGGCTCACGTTCGACGCGATATAGCGCGCGAAGCCGCGCAGGACAGTATCGTCGCCGAGGTGGTAGTCGAGCCGTCCGTTGAGCGAGAGATTGTCGGAGTTGTCGTTGACCGGGCGATATCCTTCAGTCGAAAAGTACGACACCGCACCCGAGTAGCCGAGATTTCCCTGGGCGCCGCTTATGGTTCCAACTTGATTGCTGGTGGCTCGATTGCCGCCCTCTGAAAGCAGTGTCGCGGTCGGCGGCCCCTCGCCCTCCTGCGAGAGCACGTTGATGACGCCGCCGATAGCCTGCGAGCCGTACAGCGAGCCGCCCGCGCCGCGCAGAACCTCGAGCCGATCGAGATTGCCGGTGGTCAGGTTGCCGAGGTCGAAGCTGCCGGTCGCGCCCGCGTTGACTTCGACCCCGTCAATCAGGACCAGGGTCTGCGACGGCGTCGCGCCGCGAATCGACACGTCGGTAACTGAGCCAGGCGAACCGCTCTGCGTCACCTGCACGCCAGGCACCTCGCGCAGCACGTCGGCGACGCGATCGATCTTCTGCTCCTGGATTTGCGGAGCTTCGACGACCGTGATGGTAGTGCCAATCTCTCCAATTGGCTGCGGGATTCGCGTCGCGGTGACGACGATCGGATTCAGCTTCTGCGCCTCTCCCTTGTTGGCTGTCGCCGCCGGCGCTTTCTTCAACGTTGCGGACTTATTCTGGTTGGCAGGCGCTGCTTTACGGGTTTGAATTTGTGCTGGCGACGATGCGGACGCCGGCGTTTGAGCCTCTGCGATCGGTGCATAGAGCGCCGTCGCAAACGCTGTGGACAAGATCAAAATGAGAAACCGCATGAACTCCCTCCGAGTTCAAAGGCTGCCAGCGCGGTGGAGGGAGTCGGGTGACTTAAAAAAAGACCCGACCACTCGCGAATCGAGGGATCGGGCTTCAGGAAATCCGTGCCTGAGGCCACCCTCCCCGCGGAAGGCAGACAGTTAGTGACCCGGCCGGTCTCCTGGCTTGGGGTTCGTCCTCGGGCCCGCCTTCCCGCCGAAGCGGTGGCATGATGGGCCGTCGTCCCCCCACACAGTTGCGGGGCAGCGCCGGATTTAAACCGGCTTCCCGTGCACCGGGTGCGACGCAGAAGTTACGCGCGGCACGGATGGTAGTCAACCTGAATGAGCCGCGCAAAAATTTTTCGTCACGCACCGCACGATCGTGTACGCTCGATCTTTCGGATGGGCACGACAACGCTAATCACTGGCGGCGCGCGCAGCGGCAAGAGCATGCAGGCGTTGAAGCTCGCGCTTCCGTATCAGCGCAAATTTTTCATCGCGACCGGCGAGCCGCTCGACGACGAAATGACGGCGCGAATCGAATTTCATCGCACGACGCGGCCGGAGGATTTTAAAACGATCGAGGAGCCGATGAATGTAGTCGCTGCGATCGAGAGGCTCGGCAACAGCGCCGACCTGGTCGTGCTCGATTGCCTGACGCTGTGGGTATCGAACCTGATGCAGTGGCACATCAGGGACGACGGCCCGGTTCTGGTGGAGGCGGACAGGCTGGCGGCGGCGCTGAAGAATGCGCCGTTCGCGAGCATCGTCGTTACCGACGAAGTTGGATCGGGAATCGTGCCGACCGATCATGCGGAGTCGCGCCGCTTCCGCGATTTGCTCGGATGGACCAATCAGAAAGTCGCAGCCGCCGCGGACCGGGTGCTGCTGATGGTTGCGGGTTATCCGCTTAGCCTGAAGTAGGGTCACGAGGCCATCGTGACCAGGATCGCAATCTCGACCAGCTCGCCGCACGCGCCGATCAAATCGCCAGTAACTCCTCCGAGCCATCGCCGGTAAAACGATCGCATCGCGAAGCACGATTGCGGTTGCAACCGCGATGCCGAGACAGCGATCGCGGGCGAACTCGCCGAGTATCAACATCACGAACCAGCGGGAAACATGGCGACGACCGCAGTTCGTGCACCCGAGATTTTCCCGCTGAGCAGCGTCGATCCTGAGCCGGAGGAGCGCAGATACGGCAGTCCGCGCGGCGACCAGTGAGCATCGCCCACCGGGCGAGCATCGGGGCGAAAATGAGGCGGCGTAGCGGCGATAACCCGCGAGCGTCGAGAGCGCGAGGATTTTCAGCGTAAGGTCGAAGAAGATCGCGCTCGCGCCGAACGTTCCGACGCGGCTATCGTGCAGGATTTCGAGGGCGCGCTCGCGATCGCGTCCTGCGCCGAGCGCGTCGGCGGTGTCGGCGAGTCCGTCGAGATGAACAGCGCCGGTGACGACGGTGAGCGAGATGACGATGAGGACCGAGCGAATTACCTGCGCGAAGAAGAAGGCGAGCAAGCCAATCCTCGCCAACCAGCGCGACGCCGATTGAAAACCGACCAATCGGGAACCATGCGAACGACGCTGGCGACGGTTTCTTCGGATGCGGGACGCCGATCGATCACCGGCAGAATTGTGAGGAAGCTGATTGCGAGCGCGCAGTTCGGTGAGAAGACTGCTCCTGCGTTCTGGATTCGTGGAACTGTACTTCGACTTTCATCGGACTTTGCCGGACACGTCTGCGCTCTCGAAGGTCGCCATGTTGTCGAGCAGGTCGAGCGCGGACCCGATCAGGTTCATCGCGAGCGCGGCGCCGGTGCCTTCGCCGAGTCTCAAGTCGAGATCGAGAATTGGACGCAGCTTGAAGTGATCGAGCGCGAGCGCATGGCCGCCTTCGGCCGAGCGATGGCTGAAAAAAAGATGGTCGAACAGGCCAGGATGAATCTTCTCGGCGACCGCGGCGGCCGCTGTCGAAATGAAGCCGTCGACGACGACCGGGACTTTCAAGGCAGCACCGCCGATGCATACGCCGGCCATCGCGGCGATCTCGAAACCGCCGAGCGCGGCTAGCATTGACTCGCCCGACGCGAGCGCATCGCGATGAATCTCGAGCGCGCGAGTGACCACTTCTATTTTGCGGCGGACGCCGGCGTCGTCGAGGCCGGTGCCGCGCCCGACTATCAAGTCCGGCGCGATTGCAGTCAGTGCGCAGAGCAGTGCAGCCGCGGGCGTGCTGTTTGCGATTCCCATCTCACCGATTCCGATCAGCGTCGCGCCGCTACCGGCGAGCTCGCGGGCGATTTCGATTCCAACTTCGAGTGCGCGCGCCGTTTCGTCCGGCGTCATCGCGGGACCGTCGAGGAAGTTGCGAGTGCCTGCGCCGATGCGCCGATACGTCACGCCCTTAAGCGGCGTTGGAGCTGGTATCGATTTTCACGCCCACGTCGACGACTTTCAGTGAATAACCGAAGCGTCGTGCGAGCACGCTGATCGCGGCGCCGCCGGCCGCGATGTTGCGAAGCATCTCGGCGGTGACGGCCTGCGGGAATGCGCTGACGCCTTCGTCTGCGACGCCGTGATCGGCAACGAACACCGCGATCGCACCGCGCCCGGATTTCACCGACTCATCGTGGCGGATAGCGGCATAGCGGCGCACGAGTTCCTCGAGATGACCAAGGCTGCCGGGCGGCTTGGTCAGAGAGTTGAGCCGCGCATCGGCAGCCCACGCCGCTTCATTGTCGAGCGGCAGGATAGAGGCGATAGTTTGGGTGAGGAGACTCATTATGCAGACACGAGCGCATTAAGTTAGCATGAGAGATGGGCACTGCATCAGGTTGAAAAGTTCGGCAGGCGTGGAGAGCGTGTGTAAGAGAAATCTCCAAGGGCGCACAAGGAGTGCGCTGACGGAATGAACTCCGTCCTACGATATTCTCCCAGCGACTATCGAGCTGCGATCACGCGGACTTGGCGATGGCTTTGCCTGGAGTGAGCTGGCATTCGACGAACTTCCCGGCCTTCATTATTACGTCGAGATTGGTGCGATCCTGGAGCACCGTGATGTCCTTCACCGGGTCGCCGTTGACTACCAGCAGGTCGGCTAGCTTGCCCGCTTCGATTGTTCCGAGATCGTCCTTCATGCCGAGCATCTCCGCGCCGTTGCGCGTCGCCCAGCCGATCACGTCGAGTGCTGGAATTCCCGCGCCTTTGACGTAAGCCTCGAGTTCCTTCGCATAGTCGCCGTGGACCAGGCCGCCGACCCCGAAATCATCGCCGACCACCAGCTTGACGCCGGCGGTATTCGCCTTGGGCACCATTTTGTAGGAGTGCTCGAGGCCTCGCTCCATTTCGCTGATGCCAGCCATTGCGGATTTCCCGCCGCGCCGATTCTGCTCGACCATCATGTATGGGAAGTAGAGACTCGGGGTGACGAAGGTCTTTTGCTCAACGAGGCGACCGATACATTCGTCGTCCATCATGTCGCAATGGTCGATTAGGTCGAAGCGAGCGTCGAGTGCGGCCATGATGCCGCGCTTTGAAACGGTATGTCCGCGGATTTTCCTGCCGCGTTCGTGAGCGGTATCCGCGGCGGCATTCATTTCTTCGAGCGTCATCGCCATGACATCAGCGGGAAAGGCCAGACCGTGGCCGCCGGTCAAACCGAGCTTGATAATTTCGGCGCCATCCTTGATTTGCTTCCGCACGGCTTTGCGGAAATCGTCGGGACCATCGCAGATCAGAACGCCGCCCTCCAGCTGCAATTTCCACCAGCTCGGATGGATATCGACCGAATCGCCACTAGTAATGATCTCGGATCCGCAGGCCAGGAAGCGTGGTCCAGGTATCATGCCCTCGTCGATCGCGCGCTTGAGAGTGGCGTCGATATTGTGCAGGGTGCCCGCGCTGACCGCGCCAGTGAAGCCGGATCGCAACAGCAACTCGGCGTTCTTTGCGGCGATCAAGGCGAGCATCGTCGCCGGATACTTCAAGTCGACATCTTCGAGCCGTTCGGCGTTGGCGTAGGCGACGTGATAGTGGCACTGGACCATCCCGGGCATCAGCGAGCGGCCGGCGAGATCGTAGACCACGTCGTTGGCGCCCGGTTTGGGCGCGTCGCCGTTGGTAGCTACTGCGCTAATGCGATCGTCTTCGACTACGACGGTCGCGTTCTTTTTCGGTGCGTTAAGGCCGTCGATCAAATTCGCGCGGCGAAAGAAGATTCGTCCCATAGAAGTGATCCCCCGTGTCCTAAGAGTTCTGCAGATTCCGTGTGCCCCATAAAATATTCAGCTCGATGCGCGCGCCCTCACCCGACGCTCCCAGACTCACGTCGACCCTTCGGCTACGCTCAGGGCAGGCTCTCTCCCGAGGAGAGAGGTACCTATAAGACAGAGTTCCCTGCACAGGACAAGGCCAGGTGCCTACTCTGCGAGCAGGGATTTTGCTTCTTTCAGGTCGGGGGTGTTCAGGCCTTCGGTGAATTGGTTGTAGATTTTGGCGAGGGTGGCGCGGGCCTCGCCTCGACGATCGGTGTCGCGCAGCAGCCTTGCGAGGCTGATGGTTGCGCGCAGCTCCAACGACTTTGCGCGCTGCCTCCGCGCAATCTCAATCGCTTTCGTAAAGCTTTGTTCTGCTGCTGACGCATCCTTGGATTGCAGCAGAGTCAGCTCGCCCTTGATCCGATGGACCTCCGACTCGACGTATCGTTCCTGGTTTTTGTCGACGAGCTCGGCGGATTGAGCGATTAGCGCAAGCGCGGTATCGATTTGCCCGACGCTCGCGAAGCCCTGCGCGAGGATCGGTCGCGCCCACGTATGCGCCAGTTCATAACCGGCTTCCGCGAATCCTGATTCGCTTGATGCGCGATCGGCGGTTTGGCCGAATTTTCCCTGGGCGGCTGACCCTATCAATCGATAGGCGAGGATTTGTGCTTCGAGGAAGGCCAAGCCATGCTTGCGTGCGAGCGACAGCGCCTCGGTTGTGGTTTTCTCCGCTGCGTCAAAGTCGCGGCGAATCGTGTAGTACATGCCGAGTTGCGACAAGCACCACGTCAGCGTGAACGCAGATCCGAGTTCTCGTGCACGTTCGAGCGACTGGCCGGCGCGCTTTGCCGCCTGATCGGGGAAGCCGAGCATCCACAACGTCATCGCGTCGTAGCATAGGGCACTCATCAGAGGATCCTGATCAGCAGGAGCGAGCCCGGTAGCTATATGCCGGGCGTGGTAGCCGATACACAATTCCAGACTCGAGTGCGCATCGCCGAAGTCGCCCATGAAGAACTTGCTGAAGCCCGCTTGCAAATGCGCGTCAGCCTGCATCTCATCGTTGCGGAATCGATCCGCCAGCGCGATCAATTCATCGATGTACGCCAGCGCCGTCGGATGTTCGCCGCGGACGAGATGGAAGGAGTGCAATCCGCTCAGCACGCGGTACAAGCGAGGATCTTCTTCTTTCTGCTGGCATAGTTCGCGCGCGCGGCTGAAGGCTTTCCCGGCCTCAGGAACCCACCATCCCCTGGTCACCAGCAGGGAGGCGCCGTAGTCGATTTGAAGATCCAGCTCCAACTCGGCGCGCTCAGGGGAATCCGGCAATTTCGCGAACAGCTCGATCGCATTCTCGAGGCGGAGCAGTGCGCCCTGGTAGGCGCTTTGCGACAGTTCGCGCTTCGCCGCCCTCGCCTGACACTCGACTGCTTTTTCGATGTTCGAGCTGCGGGCGTAATGGTCAGCGAGTCCGCTAAGATGGTCTTCGAGCGAATTCTTGAACAGTTCTTCAATCGCGGCGCCGATCCGTTCGTGAAGCGTCTTACGCCGCTCGATCAGGATCGAGTTATAGGCGACCTCCTGCGTCAGTGCGTGCTTGAAGGTGTACTCGATGTCGCCGAAGGCCGGCTGCTCGTAGATGAACTCGCTTAACTGAAGGTCGTCGAGCATCCGGGCGAGCTCATCGGCAGAAGCGGCTACGACAGCGCGCACGAGACTTAGCGGAAACTCCTTGCCGATCACGGCGAGGGTTTGCAGCAGGTCCTTATCCGCGGGCGACAGACGATCGATACGCGCGGCCAGGATTGCGCGCACTGTCGGCGGGATCTTCAAGTCGGCCAGGGGCTTGGTGAGCCGTAATGTCGCGCCGTCGCGGACCAGCGCGCCATCGTCGACCAGCACCTCGACCGTCTCTTCCATGAAGAACGGATTGCCCTCGGTGCGCTCGATGATGAGCCGCTTGAGCGGCGCCTAGCTCGGTGCTATCTCCCAGAGCAGAGGACTGCAGCATCTCGTCGGCGCTCTCGCGTCCGAGCGGATCGAGACGAAGCTGGGTGTAGTAAGTCTTGCTGCCCCATTGATGCGAATATTCGGGCCGGTAGTTCACCAGCAGCAGGATCTTCGCGGTGGCGATCGAGTCGGCGAGGATGTTCAGCAGCGCCTGCGTCTCGTCGTCGATCCAGTGCAGGTCTTCGAAGATGACCATCAGCGGCTGGTTCAGGCTCTCGCGCAGCAGGATACGCTTGATCGCGTCGAGTGTGCCGCGCTTGCGGATGTGAGCGTCCATCTGCGCGAGCGGGTCGGGATCCTCGGCGATACCGAGCAAGCCGTAGAGGTAGGGGATCGTGTCTTCGAGCGCGCGATCCAGGATTGCGATTCGGCCGGCGATTTTCTCGCGACGGGTCCGTTGATCATCCTGCGACGCGATCTTGAAGTAGCTGTGCAGCAGGTCGATCACCGGCAAGTAGGACGACGCCTTGCCGTGGGAGACAGAGAAAGCCTCGAGCACCATCCAGCCGGCCGCAGTGGTCGCTTTGAACTCGAACAACAGGCGCGACTTGCCGACGCCCGCCTCTGCCATCTCTGCGACGATCTGCCCGTGTCCCGACTTCGCGCGCTCGGCCGCGTGACGCATCGCATCCATCTCGCGCTCGCGTCCGACAAACTTCGTGAACCCGCGGCCGGCGGATCGTTGCAGCCGCGTGCGCAGCGGGCCGAGTCCTGTCACTTCGTAGAGGTTGACCGGATCGGTGACGCCTTTGATCCGCGCCGGCCCCAATGACTTCAGAATGAAGTAGCCTTCAACCAGCCGGCGCGTGCTTTCCGAGATTGCGGTCGCGCCCGGGTCGGCCAGCGCCTGCATCCGCGAGGCGAGATTGGTGGTGTGGCCGATAGGCGTGTACTCGACCTGCCCGGCTCCGGTGGCAATAGAGCGCACCACGACTTCGCCGGTGTTCACGCCGACGCGAATCTGAATCGGCGCGCGGCCGTCGCCGCGAAGCCGATCGGCATAGCGGCGAATTTCTTCCTGCATGCGTATCGCGGCGTAGAGTGAGCGCTGCGGATGGTCCTCGTGCGCCACGGGTGCACCGAACAGCGCGAAGATGCCGTCGCCGGTGCTTTGGACGATATACCCGTCGTAGCGGCGGACCGCATCGATCATCAGCTTGAGTGCGGGATCGATAATCTCGCGCGCCTCTTCGGGATCGAGGTCCTGCTCCAGTTCGGTTGAGCCCTTGATGTCTGCAAACAGGGCGGTGACGGTTTTACGCTCGCCGTCAGTGACGAGCACCGATGCTTCCGCAGGCGCGGTTAAGCGCACAGCCGGTTCGACGGCAGGCGATGATAGCGTGGCGACGCTCAGCGATGTGCCGCAATCGGAACAGAACTTCGCGCCGAATGCGTTATCGGAACCGCACTTCGAGCATCGGTTCGACAAGGGGCTGCCGCACTCGGCGCAGAACTTCTTGCCGGTCTCGCTTTCGGTTCCGCACTTCGCGCAGCGCATGTAGTTGTCTTATCGATGAAGACAGACTTTTGTAGCACCTGCCACTCGCAAAGCGATACATGCGCACTACTGTTGGGTGAGTCCGCTGCGCCAGTAATCGCTCCAACTGCTGTAATCGGGCGAGTCCTCCTGGCACCATTGCTTGCTCTTGGCGTAGTCCCACGATTTGTCGGTGAGAGGAGGATTGGGGAGCAGGCGCGCCCAATCGGTTTTGCGATTCTGCGTGTCGACATGACATTCGATGTCGGCGACTACGCTGCCGTCGGGATAACGCGCGAAGATCTCAACGTCGGGATGACGAGGAGCGCTCTGCTGGAAGCGCTGCCAGGTGTACTGGTCGCCGTTGTAGGTGAATTGCGGCTGGTCGATGAAGGACTTGCAGACTTTCACGATATCGATCGTGCATCCGTCGTGATGAAAAATCGAGGTGGCGGGCGGTGCCGCTGCGCTTGAGGTTGGCAATTGCTCAGCGGGCGCAGTGGTCGGCGCCGGATTCTGCGAACTGCATCCGGCAATTGCGAACATAAGGCAGCTAGTGTGAGTACCTGGCGTGAGTTCATCGAACACCTCTGGCTGCTATTACTCTTGCGAAGGAGGCTTGTCGGGGGAATCCTCCGGGAAGATCGAGAGCCAGATGGAATGGTCGTCGATCTTTTTCAGCAGCGAATCGGACGCGGGCGAATTGCGGTTGTCGGCGTCATTCCACGAATCGAAATGAATCAGTGATTTTGGCGGCAGACGCTGTGCCCAGTCCTTGCTCGCGAGTATCGGGCGGTCGGGAAACTCGCGGACATAGCCCATGCATAGATAGGCGATGGGAATGACGTCGGCGGGGATGCCGAAGATTTCGGCCAGCGCGTCGTTGCGCATGATGCTGACCCAGCCCATCCCAAGGCCTTCGGCGCGGGCAGTCAGCCACATGTTTTCGACTGCCAGGCACGCGGAATAAATCTCGACATCGCGGATGCTGGTCTTGCCGAGCACCGCGGGGCCGAAGCGGTCGGGCTTGCAGGTGACGATAATATTGAGCGGAGCTTCGAGGATTCCTTCGAGCTTGAGCGAGAGATATTTTTCGCGGCGCTCGCCGGTGAACTGGGCCGCATTCTTTTGGCGCTCGGCTTCGAAAACCTCTTTCACTCGGCGGCGCTGATCGACACTGCGTACCAAAATGAAGTCCCACGGCTGCGTGAAGCCGACGCTGGCGGCGTGGTGGGCGGCGATCAGCACGCGAGCGAGCACCTCGTCGGGAATTGGATCGGAGAGGAACTCGCGGATGTCGCGGCGGCGGAAGATCGCCTCGTAAAGGCCGCGCTTGAGTGCGTCGGGGAATGCGTGGCGATTAGGTGATTCGGTGGGCATTTATCTTCCTACCTCTCCCCTCGGGAGAGGTCGACGTGAGTTTGCGAGCGTCGGGCGAGGGCGCTGGCATCGAGCTGGAATGCCGGCGCCTTCTACCCGCGCCACGAGTAAGGCGCTTCCTCTCCGTCGGAAGGGAGAGGTAAGACTCAGGACTCCTGTCAGGCGGCGGCTTTTTTCGCTGCTGCCAGGGCGGCTTCGTAATTAGGCTGTTCTGCGACTTCCTTGACGTACTCGACGTAGGTCACGTTGTCGTTCTTGTCGACCACGAAGACGGCTCGCGCCAGCAGATGCAATTCCTTGATCAGCGCGCCGTAGCTGGTGCCGAAACTTGCGCTGCGCCAGTCGCTCAAGGTGGTGATCTTGTCGACGCCGGCCGCGCCGCACCATCGCGCCTGCGCGAACGGCAGATCCATCGAGACCGAGAGAATCTGCACGTCGCCGGGCAGGTTGCTGGCCTCGACGTTGAAGCGGCGCGTCTCGGCGTCGCATACGGGAGTGTCGATCGACGGGATAGTCGTGATGATTTTAACTTTGCCCTTGAACTGATCGAGCGTCGCCGGCGCCATCCCTTTGCCGACGACGGTGAAGTTGGGTGCTTTTTGTCCGACTTTGATCTCGGGGCCGACCAGGGTCATCGGGTTTCCCCGCATCGTAACGGCGCCTTTGCGTTCTTCCGCCATGAGAGAATTCTCCTTGATGATGAATTGAAAATGATATTCGAGGACGAGTCAGAGATTAGCGGCGTCGGTCGAAGAGGTAAAGCAGCGATTAATATGGATCGAGCTGTATGCAGGGAACCTAACCCCTAGCCCCTTTTTTCACGCCTCGCGGGAAGGGGAACCGGATAAAAAAAGAAGAGGGGCACGACCTCCCGAAGGGAGAGGTAATTAGAGTGCTCTGATTACGATCCAGATCAGGGGGACCACTACGAGGATGCCATTGATTAACCCTGTGGCGAGGGCGCCGGTCGCGCGTTTGGAGGCCGCGCTCAAGTAGCCAGCCGCATAGACGATGCGCGCAACTACAAACAGCAATCCGAGTACGACACCTAGATGATAGTTCACCGAAAACGAGAATATCCATACCGCGGGGAGGAAGACGATCAGGGCTTCGAGCGTGTTCGCATGGACACGAAAGTAGCGCTCGAAATCGGGATTGCCGCTGGTGGCGGGCGCCTCGACGCCATAGGTCTGTCGCGCGCGTCCGACCATCACGCCGAGTACCGAGTATTCGAGCAACGCCAGCAGCGTTACTATTTCGAGTCCGCGAGGATACGGCATTTACGTCACACCTCCCGTGTGGTCGTTGCGGCGTCAGCCGCTCGGATGAAAGTACTCGCGCGAATTGAAAAGTGCGAGATGTGACTGGTAGGCGTCGGGGAACCTAACCCCTAACCCCTTCACTCGAGGGAAGGGGAACAATCGCGTCAGAAATGATTCAGGCGCGGCGGAATTTTGCCTGGCGTTCGGCTTCGAGGGCGTCGGCGGCTTCGCGCGACGGACGGGCCGGCATCCAACCCTTGGTATAGTCGATCTCTTCCCATGTCCGATCATTCGCGTCCCAGACATATGGGAGCTCGACGATGGTCGCGGGCTTGGCGATCGTTTCGAACGTGCGCATCGCGTCGGTCACGATTCGGCGCTGCAGCTCGGGTTGATCGGGCGGACCGGTCTGATGGCCAAGCGGAAAATTTACAAAAACCGCGCGCGGCGGCTTGACCGACTGAGTGATGTCGATCGCGGAAGTCATTGAGAGAGTAGGGATTCCCGCTTCTTCGACTGCGCGCGCGATCAGTCCAACGGACTGATGGCAGACGGGTCATGCAGGGACGAGGAAGAAAGCGTCGGCATGTGCGCGCTTGAGCTCGTCCACAATTTGCGGAGCCAGTTCGTCGCGAACCTTGCGCGCGGAATAAATTCCGCCCATGAAACTGAACGCGGGATCGACCAGCCCGCCGATGACGCCGGCCGCTTCGAGCTCGCGCATTCGCTCGAGCGGGAACACGCAGTTGACGTCGCGCTCGGCGTCGCCAGTGGGATAGCCGAAGTGCCACACGCTGAGTTCGTCGCGGCGCGCCTCATGCGGGATACGGCGATACGACGCGTCCTCGCGATGGAAGCGTGGTTGATCGCGATACATGATTCCGCCCGAACTCATCAGCGCGATTCTGCATTGGCTGATCGGTTTTGTCAGCGGAGTGAATGGCGCCGAATCGTTCTCGACCCATCGGTAGGGGATGAAATCGTTGTAGAGATCGCGCGTGCGGGGGATGTATGCGACCGGCATGCGATTCACTCTACGATCGAGGCGAAGGATTCGGCAAACAGTGACGAGCGGATCAAGATTGCGACGTGCATGGACCGCGAAATATTCATCGCGAGGTCACCGATTGCAGGATACGGGGCTCTGACAGTCAACAAGCATAAAGCATTCTACCAATTGATGTCTAAGCGACAAGAGAGTGAATATTGCGAACGGTATCGACCGCAACAGTCTAAATACTTTAGCTACGTGATTGACGCACAAGTGGTTTTCTGCGATGAATGGTCCGGCAAAGTGTCCCGGGGGGGACCAGTATTCAGGTTCCCGATTTGGGCGAGGCAGGCCAGAAGCCGTTTCTGGCGCGAGTTTCTAGGGAGGGACGGTAAATGCACGTATTACTCAAGCATGCGCGACGCGTGGCACTAGGCGTCGCGGTGGGGGCGCTGTTACTCGCCGCTGCGCCGGGATCCGGTCAGGCGGACATTCTTCAGCTATGCATCTCGCCAAATTCTCAGAAGGTTGTTTTGCCCCTCGGCGGAAGCTGCAATAAGCCGAATCGGCTTATCACCTGGGACAGCAATGGTGTGCAGGGTCCATCGGGACCCCAGGGTCCAAAGGGTATGCAAGGACCGCAGGGACCGACAGGTACTCCGGGTCAGTCAGGGCCCCAAGGTCCGGTAGGACCGGCCGGCGCGATTGGGATGGCCGGAAACGTCGGAACTACGGGTCCGATAGGTCCGGCTGGACAAATGGGTCAGCAAGGACCCCAAGGGCCAACCGGGCCGACCGGAGCGACTGGTCCGACTGGACCGACCGGAGCCCCCGGCGTCAACGGTACCCAGTTCTACACACTGGGCGGTGGCGACCTTGGCAGCAACGTCGAGCTGCTCTTTGGCTACGCAAGTGTGTTGTCGGGAACGAGTAGTGGCGTCGGAACGAGCCCGATTTACTACGGCCCGGGTAATGGCGCTGACACCATACTTGAGAGCGAAGCGGTGCCAATCGACGCTTCGACTGTCACTCAGCTGTGGGTACAGACCAAGACCGCACCGGGTCCTGGCGAGTCCTATACGTTCCAGCTCTGCATCAACAGTGATTGCACCACTCCGCCGGTCGCCTGCTCGATCAATCTCCCGAACCTGACCGAGTGCAACGATTTGCTGCACAGCCAGAAGTATACGGCCGGTGACACGATCGCCCTGAAGGGAATCGCGACCGAGGGTGCCGCCCCGACCGAAGTGTCGTGGATGGTGGTAGTTCATCAGACTGGCGGCGATGTCGTAGTTGGACCGTGAGTCGTCGTTACAGGGGAACGGGAATGTTGAGTACGCGAATGGTAACAGTCAGGGAGGGGACGAGAATGCCTCAATCTTTCAAGAACGCGTGGCGCTGGCTCGTCGGAGCATCGGCGGCTGCGATACTAATAGCGACTATCTCGCCGGCTTCGAACGCACAGGCACAGACTCCGGACACCGGGAAAATCAAGCTCTGCGTATCCAGGACCGGGAAAGTGCTTGGCGTGAATCATGTCTGCAAGAACCACAACTTTGAATTGATTTGGAATATCCCCGGGCCTCAGGGTCCACAGGGGCCGCAGGGCTATGTCGGCCCAGCCGGCGCACCGGGTGCGGTGGGCCCGACGGGATCGCAAGGCCTGGTTGGCCCAGTAGGCCCGACGGGACCGATGGGCGCGGTGGGCCTGACGGGTCCTGCGGGAGTGCAGGGAGTCACAGGTCCGGCAGGACCGACTGGTAACGTAGGCCACCCGGGACCGACTGGACCAATTGGCATAGTAGGACCGACGGGAACAGCCGCCCCCTTTACCGGCGACAACGTTGAGATCCTCAGTGGTGGCACGCTCGGCGGAACTATCGGAGGAGCAGCCGGAATCCAGCTTAGCTCGATTTCGGGAAACCTGGGTGCACCGACTTTCCCACTCTACCTGGGACCGGGAAACGGCGCATCAGGCCAAGGAATCTTCTCGATTCCGCCTGCCCCTGTAGCTGCCCCGCAAACCAGCGTTCAGGTGCCAACTGCTGGCGGTACCGCTTTCAATCTGTGGGTATCGATCGCACCCGGCGATTCAGGTCCCCTCGGCTCTCAATACACTTTCATCGTGTGTAACGAGGCCGACTGCGACATAACGATGAATCCGTTTTGCCAGGTGGGGAACGACTCCTTCCCGGGTAGCGATACGACGGTTTGCTCGTCTTCCACCCAACTCGGAAGTGCCCCGTCCCTGGACTATCTGCCGGGAGATACTCTTTCTATCCAGGCTTACAGGTCTGAGGCTGCAATCACGACCAATACCGTGGACGTGAGGTGGTCGCTGGACTACGCAATCGCCCACGCGGACGCCTTCTGATTCCGGAACGCGAGGAGGAGAAGACAGATGAAATCGCGATCGGAAGTCATCAAGGGTGGAGGGAAACAGAAAATGGAGGGCGTCAACATGCCTGCTTCGTTTAAATTCGCGTGGCGCTGGCTGGTCGGTGCGACCGCCGCTACGATACTTTGTGTGGCGGCACTTCCAGGTGTCGGCCGAGCCGAGAATATTGAGATTTGTATCGACAGCAGTGGCAAGATCAAAGGCATCAACCTCGGGGTCGATAATTGCCCTGGGGGCACCAGCGAGCTCGACTGGGTGACGACCGGACCGTCCGGACCCACCGGAATGCAGGGCGTGGTTGGCGATCCTGGGCAGCCCGGTACGCAGGGACCTCAGGGTGCTCCGGGTATCCAGGGACCTCCGGGTGCGCAGGGAGATGCGGGACCGCAGGGTCCTCAAGGTGACATCGGACCTACGGGACCGACAGGACCTGCAGGAATTATGGGCCAGAATGGAGTCCGCGGGCCGACAGGGCTGATCGGACCAACTGGTCCATCCGGCACGCCTGGTATCTCGGAACCCAATATATCCGTCTTCACTGGTGGCTCGCTCGGCACGTTGGGATTCCTCGAGAACGTTGATCTGTCGGGTAACAACAGCGTTGGAAACCCCGGCACCATCCTGATAATGGGACCGGGCAATGGCTCGGACACGTCCCAGGCGCCCGAAGTGATAATGTCTGAGATGGGAACTGCCAAGCGCTTGTTCGTGAACGTGGACAACGATCCCGGAACTCAGATGAATACCGGGATCCCGAGCACTTTCTCCTTCTTCCTATGCAATGGCAATTCCTTTCCCGGGAATTGCGGGCTTGCCTGCTTCATGACGGGGCCCGACACGACTTGCAGCGACCTGACGGACACCCAGACATTCGCTCAGACCGACGAAATGAGTCTGTGGGCGTTCGCCGACTACCCCGGCGCGAATCACGCCAATGTGAAGTGGTCGGTGTCTTACGATCACGGCGCCGGGATCATTGTTCCGTAGTCGCGAATACGATCGCTAATTCGTTGGAATGCCCCCGGGTAACTCCGGGGGTTTTCTTTTTTCCCGCAAGATGGACGCCGATGCTACTTGAAGCGCGGCAGGACTTCGGCGCCGAACCGCTCGAGGGAACGTCGCGCCTTGGCTGGATCGAGCCCGGGCAACTGCGTCACCACAATAAGCTCCGTCATGGGAGTCGATTCCAGAGTCTCTTCGAGCCGTGCTGCCACTTCTGACGCCGTGCCGAGCACGCTAGTGCGTCTCAGGCGTTCGGGATCGGGACGAATCAGCACCTTGCTCTGGTCGGTGGTGCCGGCCGCGGCCGAGAGCCATTTGCCATAAAGTTCGGCCTGGTACATGAGCGCGTCGCGGGTGTCGCGCCACGCCTGCTCCTCGCTGTCGGCGATGTAAACCACGCGGCTGTTCACGATGCTGTAGCGGGAGGAGTCCTTGCCGGCATCCTTGAGCGCCTCGAGATAGATGCCTATCTCCCGGCGTCCGCCGACGCATGCGAATCCGAGATCGAGCGCGGCTGCCCGCCGAATCGCCTTTGCCGCACCTGCTCCCCACAGTAGTTCTGGATGCGGCCGACTCACAGGCTGTGGCAGCACGCGCACGTCTCGGAATTTGAAATACTTGCCGTCGAAACTGAATCGCTCGCCGGTCCATGCCAGTTTGAGAATGTCGATGGTCTCCAGCGTGCGCCCGAGTCGTTGCGCGCGCGGCACGCCGAAGCCCTCGAACTCCTCGGCGCGGTAGCCAAGACCGATTCCCAGGCGTAGACGGCCACCCGAGAGGACGTCGACGAACGCAGCGTCCTCGGCCAGCTTCAGCGGGTGAAGAAACGGCGCCAGCAGGACGTAGGTGCCGATAGTGACGCGCGTCGTGCGCGCCGCAATAGCAGCAGCCGCGGGCATCAGCGCGGGCAGGTAACCGTCGTCGGTGAAATGATGCTCGGTGAGCCAGATGGAATCGAAGCCAAGCTGCTCGGCGGCCTCAACCTGCGCAAACGACTCGCGATAGAGATCGCGAAACGACAACGTCGAGCCGGGCGGATTGCGGAAATCGAGCTGGTAGCCAACTTTGACCTTGCGCACGATTCACCTCATGGCAGAGACCGGGAAGGTCGTAACTGAAACTAGTTTTTTCTCGCCTCGGTCAGCGAGACGGAATTACCGTCGGGGTCCACGTATCTCGCGGTCTTACCCCACGGCTCATCGCGCGGCGCGTGATCGACGTGGACTCCTTCGGAGACCAGACGTTTGTGGGCCTCGGTCAGATCATCCACTGGAAAACCAATTTGCACTCCACGCGTTACGACGCCCTTGCTTTGGTAGAGCGCGAAATGAAGAAAGGCGCCGTCGTGCCAGGAGGTCGCCGCGTGTGCTCCCGAAATCCAGCGATCATTGCCGCCATGATCAATATCTGGCACGAGCGGAATGCCAAGCAGGTCACGATAGAAGCGAACCGACGCGTCCAGACTCTCGACTTCGAGCACCAGCAGTATAAGGCGCGGGTTCGTCATCGAAGGGCTCGGCTGTCAACGGGCGGCGAGGCCGCCGTCGACGATCAATTCGGTGCCGGTGATATAGGACGCGTCGTCGGACAGGAGAAAGACGATCGCGTTGGCGATTTCCCACGGCGTGCCCTGGCGGCGCATCGGGATTCGCGGCGCAACGGCGCTCTCGCGATCGCCGACGAGGCGGCGGACCATCGAGGAATCGATCAGTCCTGGCAAGATCGTGTTGACGCGGATGTTGTCGCGCGCATGTGAGACTGCGGCTGAGCGCGAAAGTCCTAGCAGCGCGGCCTTGGTCGCCTCGTAGGAAATCTGCGAGTTCGAGCGCATCGCGGCCAGCGACGAGACGTTGACGATCGCGCCGCCGCCCGCCTTCGCAATCTCGGGCACCGCGTAACGCATCATCAGGAAGTGGCTGCGGAGGTTGACCGCGAACATCTTGTCGAAGTCCTCGGTCGAGGTCTTGAGCAGATTGCCGCCGACGGCGATGCCGACGTTGTTCACGAGCAGATGAAGCGACGAGAACGCGCGGATGGTGGCTTCGACGGCGCCGCGACATTGATCCTCGATGCTCACGTCGGCGGCGACGGCGTCGGCGCGACCGCCTTCGTCACGAATCGCGGCGGCAGTCTGCTGTGCGAGCTCGAGCGAGCGATCGGCGACCATTACCGACGCGCCTTCGCGCGCGCACATGATTGCGGTGGCGCGCCCGTTACCGATTGAGAGTTTGTCGCCGGCCTTCGCCGGTCCGTCCGCGCCGCCGCCGACAATTAATGCTACCTTGCCCGTCAGACGAGCCATGATTTTTCCTCCGGTTGTTTAGTCCGCGGCGGGTCGTGCGGTCGGAAAGCGCCGCACGTATTGCAGGAAGCGCGCGAGTGCGCGGTCGGCGTCGATCAGAAGGCCGTCGTGAAAGCGGATGGTCTTCATGATGGGCTCGTCTTCCTGGATTAGGCGGCGAAAGAATGCCTCGCCGATCTGAAGCCGCTGCTCGCGCTCGGCGTCGTTGCCCTCGGACTTCGGCGTCGCGGTGACCGACCATCCGTGAGTGCGGCCGTCGGGCGTCGGCGTCCCGGTCGCCATCGAGAGAATCGCCATGCCGTTGAGGCGTCCGGCGAGTGCGATCGTGTTGGTGCCGGTCACGCGAATGCGCTGATCGAATACGCCGAGGTTGGGATCCTCGAAGCGCACGTCGTACTGGATGCGGTAGTCGCCGACGTCGATCGCATCAGGGTCGCATTCAATTTTGAGTCCGTGCAGGACGCGCAGATGCTGAAAGTCCATCGAGTTGGTGAAAGGCACCCACGGCTCGACCGGGAGATCGAAGGCCTCTGCCGTGCGGATATCGAGATCCGGCTCGGCGTAATCGACAAATTCGGGCACGTCGAACAGCGGCGTGGTTCCGTTGAACGCCCAGATCAATCCCCACTTCTCGGCGGTCGGATATTTGAACACTCTCGCCGCCTTGGGAATTTTCTCGGACGCGGGAATCTTCGTGCATCGGCCGTCGGGGCCGTACTGCCAATGATGGAACGCGCATTGGATGTCGTTGCCGACGACTTTGCCCATGCTGAGATCGGCGCCGAGATGACGGCAGTACGCGTTCATCACGACGGCCTCGCCGTTCTCGCCGCGATACGCGATTGCGCGGCCGTCGAGGAAATCGCGGCCGATCACTTCGCCGGCGCCGACTTCGTCGGAGCGCGCGATCGCGTACCACGACTGATGGAATCCCGCGGGCTTTTTGTTGCGAGGCTTGATTGCGCGGGCGCCCTGCGTGCGCGGTATAGCGGTGGTAGATGCCATCGTTTCGACCTCCAGCGGTCAGTGCTTGCAGCGAAAAGCGATCAGGCGGCTGCGGCCGCGGACTTGGTGTCGAATTTCGGAAGCTGCACGAAGAACAGGACGCAGTCCTCGACGACTTCGAGTTCGCGGCCGGTGTCGGCGGGATCGACGCGGAACGCAGAGTGCGTGTCGAGCACCTCGCCCGACCTGACGTCTCGAATCGCGCCGCTCTCGACGAACAGCAGCTCGGGCGCTCGATGCCTATCGACCTTGTGCCGCGATCCGCGCGTCGCACGAATCTCCCCGATGTTTACGGCGCGCTCGCCGAACGTCGCCATGTGCTTAAGCTCGAAGCCGGGGTCGTGCGTCGCGAGCCATCCGAAGCCGTCGGGATATATGATGACCGGCTCTTCATAGCGGGGCGGCGGATACTGGACGGCGTGCCCGTTGACGTGCTCCCAGATTGCCTCGTAGCCGTCCTTGCGAATGACGCGGCCGTCGGTGGTCGAGCGAGTAAAGACGCCGCCGTCGAATCGGCCGAGGTCGGATAATTTTTCGTAGCCTGCGGTCAACTGCTGATAGCTCATGAAGCCGTAGCCGGCCGAGCCGCCCATCTGGAGCAGCAGCACGACAGATTTGCTGGTATCGGACTGCGGGCCGTAGAAGGTTCCCTCCGGAAAATATCCGACGGTGCCGGCCTTGAGATCTTTTCCGGGCGCATAGTTCATCGCGCCCTCGAGGCAGAGCCGGACCTGGTCGAAATTGTGGCGATGGCGCGGCGTGAAATAGTCGCCCGCGGTTCGCACGATACTCAGTTCGAAATTGTCGGGCGAGCCGGGCGTGCCCTGAAGCAGGCGTTTGAAGTCGATTCCGCCCGAGCGATGCCCCGAAACCTCGCCCCAAGCAACGTCGGCAGCGTGTATCGTTTGCATAGCAGTGGGGTTAGCGCGGGCGTGTGCGCCGCGTCAAGGATTACGATGCGCTCGCGGCAGGGTGGTGCGTCTTCAGGATAGCGCCGCAAGCCGCGATGGCGGCTAGCACGCCGTCGGTGACGTGGCCGGATTTCACGGTTGCCAGGAATTCCTCGACGATTTTGTTCCAGGTCCCGGCCGGCGCGAGGGCGTGAGTCTCGTGGTCGGCGATAATCTCGACATAGCGTTCGCCGAGCGAGACGAACAGCAGGACTCGGTGCCGCTGCTTCGGATTTGCCATCGCATGCGCGTTGAATTCGCGATGCGCGAGTTGCCAGGCGCGAGCGTGCTTTACGCGCTTCGGCACGATCTGAGAGCCGGATCGGGTAGCCAATCGAAGTAGCAGCGTCAGCACGATCAGCAGCCACAGTTGAATTGCGATCACGGTGCGGCCCGCGAAATCGGGGCGGAACAGACTTACGACCGCGCCCAGCAGAATCGCGGCGATAGCAGCCCATGCGACCGGATAGAGAGGATAGCGATCGCTGACTCGCGTCACGACGACGCAAAGGTCGGCGGCATGTGTCGCGCTTGACCGCGGCCATCGCGGCGTCGATCCTTTGGTGCTCCTCTGGCGTGAATGGACTTGCCATAGTCACCAACTCCCCGACGCGCCTCCGCCGCCGAAGGATCCGCCGCCCCCGGAGAAGCCGCCACCGCCACCACCGCCCCCGAATCCTCCACCGCCGAAACCTCCGCCATAGCTACTCCCCATGCGGCGAACGATCTGGTTGCGGCCGCGAAGGCGATTCAGAATGAACACCAGCACTATCCACACCAACAGCGCCAGGAAGATCATCTCGTCCGGCGAAAGGGCGTGCCCCGCCTGAGGCTCGTTGGACTCGTTGCCTGGTTCGACGACTTCCTTGCCGCCAAGCACTTTCAAGATCGAACTGGTGCCTGCTATGACGCCGGCGTTGAAATCGCCGCGCTTGAAGCTTGGCAGGATGTAGTTCTGGATTATCGTCGCGCTGGTGGCGTCGGTCAGTTGTCCTTCGAGGCCGTAGCCGACCTCGATGCGAACCTTGTGCTCCTTGGGTGCGACGATAAGTATCGCGCCGGTGTTCTTGCCCTTCTGCCCGATGCCCCAATAGCGGCCGAGTTGATAGCCGTAGTCCTCGATCGTGTAACCCTGGAGCGAGTCGAGTGTGACGACCACGACTTGTTCGCCGGTTGCGCGCTCGTGCGCTGCCAGCATGTCGGTGAGCTGGCTCTGAGTCGATGCGCTCAGCACGCCGGCCTCATCGACGACTCGTCCGGTAAGCGCCGGAAATTTCGGCTGGGAGGCGAGGGCAGGCGACGCGAGAATCAGCAGCAGGAGGAGCAACGTACTCGCTGCCCTAGTGCAACTGTCCGCCCATGCGCGAACGCGCATTAGAAGTTGACCTTGGGTACCTGTTGGGCTTGCTCGGTGATCGTGAAAGTCTCGCGGACTTTCATATCAGGATAGAGGATCGATGCTATCCACCGTTGCGGGATCGTCCTTAGGGCGGTGTTGTATTCCTGAACAGCGAGAATGTAGTCGCGACGCGCGACGGTGATCCGATTCTCGGTGCCCTCGAGCTGCGATTGAAGCGTGAGGAAATTCTGATTCGACTTCAGGTCGGGGTAAGCCTCTGCCACCGCTAGCAATCGTCCGAGCGCGCCAGAAACGGCGGCCTGGTTCTGCTCGAACTGGTGAAAGGCCTGCGGGTTCGACAGGATGTCAGCCGGAAGCTGCATCTGGGTCGCATGCGCGCGCGCCTCGGTCACCTGGGTCAGCACCTGCTGCTCCTGGTGCGCATAACCCTTGACGGTCTCGACGAGGTTCGGGATAAGGTCGGCGCGCCGCTGATACTGATTGAGCACTTCGCTCCAGGCGGCCTTAACCTGCTCGTCGAGGGTTGGGATTTTGTTGACGCCGCATCCTGAGACGCCCGCTAATACGAATCCAATGGCGGCTATGAGTGTTAGAGCGCGAAAGTATTTCAACCGCATCAAGGCGGGATTAGCGCGGCCGTATGTGTGGCGTCAAGAGAGTGACGGGCTTTGGCGATGGGGTCCAGAACCCTCACCTACCAGCCGCGTTGCGGCTGGCCTCCTCTCCCGTGAAATAACGGACGAGGTAAGACCTGTTAGGCGCCTTCGCGGCTCTTGAAGCGATGTTGATGCGGCTCGGGCGGCATGGTCAGCAGCTCGCGAGAATAAATCTCACCGAGATACTCGATCAGGTTGCGCATCGAGACTACCGCGGTCGGATAGCCCTCTTCGTCGACCAGCGGAATGTGACGGAAACCCTCGAGCACCATCTTGCTGAGCGCGAACGCAACATTGGCGTCGGCGGGAAGCGTGAACGGATCGGGTGTCATCGACGCGGACACCGGAGTGTGGATGAGATCGAGCGGCTGGCCCGCGACCTTCATCAGGATGTCGCGCTCGGTGAAGATGCCCACGAGGCGGTCATTCTCCATCACCAGCACGCACGCGCGCCGCTCCTGCTGCATCAGGTGAATCGCGTCGGCGAGAGGGCTCGATGCGGACACCATCAACGGCGGCTGCGAGACCACCTCGCTGAGGGCGGTGTTGGCCAGCGCGGACTCCAGAACCTGAGGTCCCGGATGTTCGTCGTCGAATAGCTCGCGGTCATCGTCGTCGCCAGGCATGGTCAGCCCTCCCGATGCCAGTATTCGGCAAGCACTCAGCCTAGGCTCTTCCACAGGTTAGGGCAAAGGGAACGCGCGGTTCAGGTTTTGGAGCCGACTAGCCTGACGCGACGATCATTTCCTCGACGTCTCGAAGTCGATCCTTGCCGAAGAAGATCTCATTGCCGACGTAGAAGGTCGGCGAGCCGAAAGTGCCTCGCTCGACTGATCGATTCGTGTTCTCGATCAGCTGGTCCTTGACCGGCTTGGTCTCGATCAACTCGAGGATCTTCGAGGTTGGCAGCCCTGCCTGTTCGAGCGCGGCGCGAAACACGTCAGGGTCGTCCATCTTTTTAGGCTCAGCCCACATGTTGCGGTACATCTCGTCGACGTAGCGCTCGAACACGTCGAGCGACCGCGCGGCGATCGCTCCACGCATGATCATGAGAGTGTTCACGGGAAAGAAAGGATTGCTCTGAAAGCGCGTAATTCCATGACGCTTGATGAAGCGCGTCATCTCGAGCCGTTCGTACTCGGGCTTGTTCTTGATACCAGCCAGACTTTGCGCCGGCGAGCGGTTGTTGGTCATCTTGAAAACGCCGCCGAGCAGCACCGGCACGTATTCGAACTTCGCTCCCGTGCGCTTTTCGATTTCAGGGATCACAAGGTGGCTCAGGTAGGCGTTGGGACTGCCGAAATCGAAATGAAATTCTACTTTGACCATAGCGTCACCATTTCTCCCCGAAAGGACGGATTTCCAGCTCGAAGGTCCACGCGTCGCGCGGCTGCTGGTAGAGCTGCCAATAAGTCTCGGCCACGGCGGCCGGCCTCATGAGGCGTGCGGGATCAAGACTCTTCATAGCCTCGTCGCCCTCGCGTTCCCGGATTCGATCGCGGACCCATGCGGTATCGACGCCGGCATCGATTACGAGATGCGCGACGTGGATATTCTTCGGGCCGAGTTCACGCGCGATGCTCTGAGCAACTGCGCGCAAGCCGAATTTCGCGGCCGCAAAGGCAGTGTAGCCGATGCCGCCGCGCAGGCTGGCAGTGGCGCCCGTGAAGAAAATCGATCCGTGCCCGCGCGGGACCATCAAGCGCGCCGCCTCTCTGCCCGCGATGAATCCGGAGTAGCAGGCCATCTCCCAGACCTTGCGGAACACGCGGTCGGTCGTCTCGAGCAATGGAAAGTTGACGTTCGCACCAATATTGAAAATGCAGACCTCGAGCGGCGCGTGCTTGTCGGCGTCATTCAGAAAAGCGGTGAGATCATCTTCCTTGCGGGCGTCGAGCGATCGGCCAGAGATTCGGCCGCCGCCTGCCTCAACCTCTGCGACCAATGGCGCTAGCTTGTCGCCCTGGCGTCGGCCCGCGAAAACGGTGAAGCCTTCCGCAGCGAATTTTTTTGCGATTGCGCCGCCGATGTAGTCGCCGGCTCCGATCACTGCCGCAGTGGCATTTCTATGTTCCAAAGGAATACCTCCTACCGTTACGAGCGACGAACAGCTCGGCGCGGTTTGGCACGCTTGATCACTCGCTTCGCCGTGCTCTTCAATATCAAATCTGAAAGTTCTTCATCGTTAACTGCGCGCGCGAGAATCAGCGCGCCGGCCATGGAAGCGAACGTGGCGATCGCATCCTCGTAGCGGCCCTCCTTGCCATCATCGGGCATGAGGCTCGACAAAAACTCGAGGTCGTCTTTTACCTCCCTCGTGAAAGCCTGACGAACGCGGCGCGGTTGCCTGGCTATGTCGGTGCCGAGGGCCGCGACCACACAGCCGTTACCGGGTGCGTCACGATGTGCGCGCGACAGATAACCGTCCACGATTGCGGGAAGCGCGGCCATCCCGGGATTGCGTTCGAGCGCGCGCTGCCAGACGCGCTTCGCGCGAGCCAGCGCGAAACGAATCGCCTCGGCCGCGATAGCCTCCTTGGATCCGAATTGGCTATAGAGCCCGCCGTGGGTGAGGCCCGCGTCTTCGGTTATTGCGTCGACGCCGGTCGCGTCGATGCCGTGCTCGCGGAACAGGCGCGCGGCAGACGCCAGGATTCGTTCGCGATTCTGCGCCGCCTTTTCTTTAGAAACCCGCATCCATCTCTCCGAAGTTTGCGATAAGCGCTTGACTCATATGATTACGAGCGTCATTAATATGCCAAACATGGCGGCCGTCATCAATAGGCAGGGTGAGCATGAGCGACTCGATTAAATCTGACAAAGTGTGCGTGGTGGTCGGCGTCGGCGAAGGCCTTGGCGCGGCGCTGGCGCTTCGATTCGCGGCGGGCTACAAAGTTGCGCTGATCGCCAGGAGTCCCGAGGTCATTGGAAAAACGGTCAGCGAGATCAAGTCGGCCGGCGGCGTCGCGCTTCCAATTCAGAGCGACGCGACGATTGAAGCCGAGATTGCGGACGCGCACAGTCGGATCAATCGCGAACTCGGTCCGGTCGAAATTCTCATCTACAACGGCGGCCGGCGGCCGATGGGCCGCCTGATGGATACTACTCCGCAGGTGTTCGAGGAAACCTGGCGGCTGCATACCTTCGGCGCTTTTCTGTGGGCTCGGCAGGTAGTGCCTGAAATGCTATCGCGTGGCAGTGGCGCGATTCTGATCACTGGCGCGACTGCGGGTGTTCGGCCCTGGCCGACCTCGGCAGGTTTCGCGCCGGCCAAGTTCGCCGTGCGAGGGCTCGCTGAAGTGATGTCGCGCGACCTTCATCCACAGGGCATCCACGTCGCATACGTGAATGTGGATGGTGGCATCGACATGCCGTTGCTCAGAAAGTTTCGTCCCGAGACAAAGGACGAAGACCTGCTCAAGCCATCGGCGATCGCCGATGCGTTCTGGTACCTTGCGCATCAGGATCGGAGCACCTGGAGTCACGAGCTCGATATCAGGCCGTTCAAGGAAAAATTCTAAGCAGGGAGCCGCTAACGACTGCTATGACCCATGATCTAACTCTTTGGGGAGTAGGGACCAGCCGCACTATGCGGCCTCATTGGATGCTGCTTGAGCTAGGCCTTGAGTACGAGTTCCACGCGATAGGTTCGCGCACCGGGGAGACTAAGACCGACGAGTTCCTTAAGATCAATCCCCGTCATAAGATTCCAGTCCTTCGCCATGGATCTTTTACACTAACTGAGAGTGCGGCGATTATTCAGTATCTTGGTGAAACTTTTAGCAGGCCTGAGTTGATAGCTGCCCCTGGCAATGCTGAGAGCCGGGCGGCTCTCAACGAGTGGTGTTATTTCATCGCGACGGAGCTCGATGCGGGATCACTCTACGTGATGCGGCGTCATGTAGGTCTCGAGCACATCTATGGAGCGGCGCCACAGGCGGTTGAGGCTGCGAGGAACTACTTCATGGAGAATGCCGAGGCGATGGCGCCCAGGATCGCGAAGTCGGGAAAATACCTTATGGGTGATCAATTCAGTGTGGCCGATATCCTCCTGATGACTTGTCTGGATTGGGCGGTCACGGACCGAATTCCGCTATCCGATAGCTTGCACGAATATCGCTCGCGCGTTGCTAGCCGGCCGGCGTACCGGAAGGCTCTCGAAAGAAATTTTCCGGCGCGAGGCTAGATCAAAACAAACCGGTAGGACACCAGGAGTAGGGAAATGGCCGGTGCACTTGAAGGAGTCCGAGTACTCGATTTGACGACGATGGTTGCGGGCCCGGTCGCGACCATGATGCTAGCTGACCAAGGGGCTGATGTTATCAAGGTTGAGTCGCCCCTCGGCGACCTTATGCGTCATTTCAGCCGTGGCCGCAACGGGATGAATGCGTCCTTTCTAAGCTGCAACCGAAACAAGCGCTCACTGGCTCTCGATCTCAAGTCAGACGATGGTCTGCAGATTCTTAAGCGCCTGATAGCTACCGCCCAAGTGTTTGTTCATAACTTCCGTCCGGGAATTGCTGAGCGTATGGGTCTCGGCGAAGAGTCTGTAAGAGCTGTTCGGCGCGATATTGTATACGTATCGATCACTGGCTATGGGACCAAGGGACCTTATGCCAATCAGCGTGCCTATGATCCAGTGATCCAGGCTATGTCTGGCCTCGCAGATATCCAGCGTGACAGGGATACCGGACGCCCCAGGATGGTGCGCACTATCATCGCGGACTACACGACTGCCTTGACCGCAGCTCAGGCGATAACTGCTGCTCTCTTTGCGCGCGAGCGATCCGGCGAAGGCCAGCACGTACGGTTGTCGATGCTCGATGCAATGATTTCCTACCTGTGGCCAGAGGCGATGCCTAGCTTGACCTTTGTAGGTGCGGAAACCGATCCCTCTGATGGCGAGCTTGGTCCCGATTTGGTGTTTGCAACGCAGGATCGCTATATAACCGCCGCGGCGCTGTCGGACGACGAATGGGCCGGAATGTGCCGGGCGCTCAATCGGCAGGAACTCATCGACGATCCCCGCTTCAAGAACGCACGCGATCGATCGATAAACGCGGTCGAGCGGCGCACGATAACCTCGACCGAGTTGGAGAAATGGCGCGCTGACGAGATCCTGCCGCGGCTGCTGGCCAACGATGTTCCATGCGCGCCGGTTCGCAGCCGTTTCGAATTGCTGCAAGACGATCAAGTCCGCAAGAACCATATCCTCCACGAGTTTGAGAGCGAGCAGTTCGGGAAGGTGCGAATGCCGCGGATGGCGGCGCAGTTCGATCGCACTCCTGCTACGGTCCGCGCGCTGGCACCCTTGCTGGGCGCGGACAACGCGACCATCCTCGCGGAGCTTGGCTACGGCGAAGACGACATCGCGCGGTTTGAAAGCAGTAGAGTTCTACAGAATCAATCGAAGAAGGAATCGGCTGGTGGATAAAAAGAATCCAGTTGCAATCGTGACCGGGGTAGGTCCTGGAACAGGGGCGGCGATCGCGCGCCGCTTTGCGAACGGAGGATATTCGGTTGCGATGCTCGCACGAAATCGCGATCGGCTGGCTTCCCTCGAGCGGGAGATCCCGAATTCGCAGGCCTATCAATGCGATGTCACAGACGAAGCGCAACTCGACAAGGCACTTGATGCTATACGCGCCAAACTCGGCGCGCCCAAAGTGTTGGTCCACAACGCGGTTGGCGGTGCATTCGGGAACTTCCTGGAAATCGATCCCAAAGTGCTCAATCAAAACTTCCAGGTGAACACGATGGCGCTGCTGTATCTCGCGCGGCGTCTCGCACCAGCAATGGTCGCGGCGGGAGAAGGGGCTATCATCGCCAGCGGCAACACCTCTGCTCTTCGAGGCAAGGCCAGCTTTGCGGGATTCGCGCCCACGAAGGCAGCGCAACGAATTCTCGCGGAGTCGATAGCCCGCGAGTTAGGACCCAAGGGCGTGCACGTTGCCTACGTTCTTATCGACGCGGTCATCGACCTGGAGTGGACGCGTAAGCGCTTTCCCGACGCTCCCAACGAGTTCTTCATCAAACCCGCTACCATAGCCGACGAAATCTGGCACGTTGCGCATCAGGATCGCAGCGCGTGGTCATTCAACGTCGAGATAAGGCCGTTTCGCGAGACCTGGTAAGCGATAGGTGTTGAATGTGAGGAGTGTCTATGAGTGACCTGCGAATATTTTCCTACCTGCCTAACCCGCGCATTTGGAAAGCTACGATTGCGGCGCGTCTCTGCGGCGTCGATGTCGAAGTAAGAGGAAGCTCGCCTAAGGACTTACAATCATGGCTATGGGACTTTGACGCCCATCCCCTTTCTGGCAGCGATCGGGAGACGTCGGCTGACATCCAAACCGGCAAGGTCGGTTTCACTGGAACTCTTCATAAGACCGCGGCGTTCATGGAGGCGCACCCATTCGGCACGGTTCCAGCCGCTTTCAGTCCTGACGGAAAGACGGGCATTTTCGAATCCAACAGTATCATGCGAACAGTGGCCCGCCTCGGTGAAAAACGATTGCCGCTCTATGGTCGCGATGCCTATGAAGCCTCGCGAATCGACAGCTTCCTTGATACGAGCCTGGTGTTCGCGCGCGATTCGCAGATCTATCTACTCTCGTTAGTCAGCGGAACGGTATCGCCTGAGATTCACTCGAGAATGCGCGATGGATTCAAAGTCTACCTGGGTGGAATCAATCAGGCGTTGTCGCCCAATCGTGAATTCCTGGTGGCCGAGAAGATCTCTCTGGCGGACATCTGTTTCGTTGCCGAATTGGTCCTGTTTTTCAACGAAAAGGCGAGGTCCGGAGAGCTGATAAAGAAGGGACTCGAGCCGATTCTGCATCCTAGCGTCGATGCTGAATATCCGCGGGCTTTCGCGCATTTCGCCAGGCTGCGCACGCATCCGGGGTTCGCGCCTGACGTAGAGCCGTACCTAAAGAAACTTGAATCATCGAAACGCAGCGATGCCGAACGATCGCAGGCGCGCTAATCAGAAAGGAAACTCGCCATGAACAAGGTACGTTTTGAAACATCGGACGCTCTAGGTGTGCTGACTCTCAGCAAATCCGCCGCTCAATCTGTTCAGCATGGAATTGATAGAAGATCTTCGAACCGCCGTGACACAAGCTAAGAATCTCCACTTGAGAGCTTTGCTGGTGCGAGCTGAAGGAAAGGTGTTTTCCGGCGGCGCTGACGTGGGCGTGTTCAAGAGTAAGACTTCCAGCGAAGCTCGCAACCTATTCACCAGCCAACTTAAGCTGATTGCCGATCTCGAAGAGCTACCCTTTCCTACCCTGGCTGCTGTTCAAGGCCTATGTATCGCGGCTGGGCTGGAACTTGCGCTCGCCTGTGATTTGATCTGGGCGGCTGCCTCGGCGAGTTTCGGTCAAGCTGAGGCGTCGATTGGAACGACGACTCTTCTGGGCGGTGTTCAGCGCCTGGCCGAGCGGGCGGGACCAAGCAGAGCACGCGAGATCATATATACGGCGGATCAGTACGATGCGGCGACCTTTGAGCGATGGAATATTGTGAACCGGATCGTTCCCGATGAGTCCTTTGAAGTGCAGACGAGGGCATTCGCCGAGCGTCTTTCCAACGGCGCGACCCTCGCCTATGCCGCCGGTAAGCGGATTGTTCGAGCCTATCTGGATGGTGGCACTCGCGCGGCGGACAAGGTTGTGGACGCGGTGGCGCCGCTGCTCTTTGACACCGAAGACATGCGTGCCGGAGTAAATGGATTGCTCGAGCATGGCCCGCGTGCTTTTCGCGGCAAAGTCGTATTTCGCGGGCGCTAGCGATCAGCCTTTGCGCATCGATTCGTTCATCATACGAATCATAGCCTGAGTAGAGGCTGTATCGTTGAGCCGCGGGAATGGTTCGTCAGGAATCGGTACTTCGAGGAAGCGGCACAGTGGCGCCCATCCTTCACGCACGTCGAACTCGAGCAGACGCGCCGGGTCGACAGAATCGCGGACGTCTTGGTTGTGCCGCTTAAACACCTCAATCACGTGAGCCTTATCTTCGAAGCGGTTGTCGAACGTTTCATTGAGTATCGACTTTCGGACCATCTGGCTCTGGAGCCGCACAAGCTCGGGCGCATGATCGGGCGCCGGCGATTTCATCGGCTGGTAAATCGTATTGATCATGCTGGCGTACCAGGCTTCCGGATCGCGCACCGAGAGTAATACTTTCGCGTCAGGATATTGTGTGGCAATTTCGCGCCACCATCGCGCGCTCGGCCAATCCACCGTCGCATGGAAGCCGTCGAAGAGCCGGTCCCAATCCATCTGATGCTCGAATGCCAGCCGATGCCACATCGCAACGTGCTGGGGCTGCGTAAAGACCTCCGCCATGTGATAGCAGGGTCCGAAGCCAAGCTTTTCGAGCGCGGTTTTAAGTGAGAGCGTGCCGGTTCGTCCGAATCCGGCACCGACGACCTTCAATGCCATGAGTACGACTCCTGTCCGGAAGCGTTCGAGTCACACTATCATGCGGAAATTAATTGGTGGAGCTGACGCGGATCGAACGCGCGACCTCCTGAATGCCATTCAGGCGCTCTCCCAAACTGAGCTACAGCCCCACCGTTGGCGAGATTTTTCAGCTAATCGGATACAGGACATGGAGTCAACCGACCGTTTAATCAAAGCCATAAGCTTATTCTCCGTTTAGCCGGTGGCAGAACGTCTTCAAGCGTGGGTCATTCGCGGGCGCGATCGAGTAGCTCGCGGGCGGCGCGACGGAATTTGTCGGACACTTCGCCTCCGAGCATGCGCGCGATTTCTTCGGTTCGATCGCCGGGTTCCAGCACCGCCACGCGGCTGCGAGTCGAACCGCGCCGCTCTTCTTTTTCGACGGTGAGATGACGATCGGCGAACGCTGCGATCTGCGCGAGATGCGTGACGCATAAAATCTGATGGAAGCGCGAGAGCTGCTTCAGTTTCCGGCCAACCACCTGGGCGACCGCGCCGCCGATTCCAGCGTCCACCTCGTCGAAGATCATCGTGGCGACGCCGCGGCGTTGCGCCTCGAGGCGTTTGAGCGCCAGCATCACGCGCGACAGCTCGCCGCCCGAGGCGATTCTCAGCAATGGCATCGCGGGCTGACCGACGTTGGGTGACAGATGAAACTCGATCGTGTCGATCCCAAACGAACCTAGCGCAATCCCGCTATGCACGAAGCCGGCATCCTCCGCGGTGAGTGTGCCGAGGCGAGGCTCGAAACCAGGAGAGCGCATGCCAAGCGACTTCAATTCGGTTTCCATCTTGCGGCCGAGGTCGGCGGCAGCGCGCTTGCGAATCGAGGACAGCTTGTTTGCGTGCGCGGCGAGTTCGTCGAGCGCCGCCGCCACTGCGGCCTCGACCTGCGCTTTCGACTCACCAATCCCTTCGAGCTCGCCGATCTCTGCTCGCGAACGCTGCAAGGTCTCGATCGCGGTGTCGATTGAGCCGCCATACTTGCGCTTGAGTCGGGTCAGTTCCTGAAGGCGGTTGTCGATTTCCTCGAGCCGCGCGGGATCCGCCTCGATTTTTGACGCGTATGCGCCGAGCGAGCGCGCCGCCTCCTCGAGATTCGCGCGGGCCGACTTGATCATCTCGAGTGCGTCGCCCAGTTTCGGATCGAGCGCCGCCGCCTCGACCAGGCGCGCTTCTGCTCGCGAAACCGTGTCTGTCGCCGCGCCATCGGCGCCGTAGAGTGCCTGCTCAGCCTCGAGTGCGGCGGCGGCGAGCTTGCTTGCGTTGGAGAGCACGGTTCGCTCTTGCGACAACGCTTCATCCTCGCCCGCGACGAGTCCGGCGCGTTCGAGTTCGGTCGCGCGAAACTTCGCCAGTTCCAGCAAATCCGCACGCTCACGTTCGCGTCGGTTCAAGTCCTGAAGACGCGCGCGAATTTCTTCCGTGTGCGCGTAGCGTTCGCGATACGACGCGAGTTCGTCATCGAGGTTTGCATAGCGATCGAGAATCTCGCGATGGCTCTCGGCCCGGAGCAGCGAGTGCTGTTCGTGCTGTCCGTAGACCTGGACCAACGACGCACCGATTTTGCCGAGGCTTTGCACCGTGGCGAGTTCGCCGTCGATCGTCACGCGCGAGCGTCCGCCGCCCTCGGCAATAACTCGGCGCACGAGCAACTCCTTGCTGCCTCCGTCGCGCTTGCCCGCGGACAGTTCAGGCATCGCACTCTCACCCTCGAGTTCGAACAGACCCTCGAGGACTGCTTCCTTCTCGCCGGCGCGAATCATATCGGGCGACGCGCGAGAGCCGAGCAGCAAACCAAGCGCATTCAGGATGATCGTTTTGCCGGCGCCGGTCTCGCCCGAAAGCACGTTGAGGCCGGCGCCGAACTCGAGATGGGCTTCTTCGATGATCGCGAAGTTGCGTATTTTCAGTTCGAGCAGCATCCGGGAAGCGGGCGGCTATCCCCAGTGGAGCTTGTCGCGCCAGATTTCGAAATAAGGATGTTCGGAGCGGATTAGCGAAACGACGTGGCTCCCGCGATGAACTTTGATTACGTCGTCCGGCCCCAGTTGCGACGACTCCTGGCCGTCGACGGTGAAAGTTGTGTCGTGATCGGGCGCTCTGACGTGAATCTCGATTTCGTAAGTGTCGGGCAGCACCACCGGCCGGTTGCTCAGGGTGTGCGGACAAATTGGCGCGAGCACGATCGCGCCCAGAGTCGGATAAACGATCGGGCCGCCCGCGGAGAGGGCGTACGCGGTCGAGCCGGTGGGCGTCGCGATGATCAAACCGTCGGCGCGATACGAGCAGAAGGGTGTATGGTTGGCGATCACGTCGAGCTCAAGCATCCTGCCGAGCGGACCTTTGCCGACGACCACGTCGTTGAACGCCTGGAACGACTGCGGGATTTCCTCGGACGCGCGATCGACGATCGCCTCGAGCATGATGCGCCGATCGACCTCGTAGTCGCCCGCGAGTACGCGCGCCAATGCGGCGCGTGCTTCCGAGATCGTCACTTCGGTCAGGAAGCCGAGGCCGCCAAGATTCACGCCGAGGATCGGAGTGCCCTCCGACGCGACCATCCGCGCGACGCCGAGCAGAGTGCCGTCGCCGCCGAGCACCACTATCAGGTCGGCACGATCGGCGAGGTGATGCCGTTCGACGCCCTCGGCGCCGATTTTCTTTGCAGTGTCCGAATCAGCAATCGGCGTCTTGTGCCTCGCACGAAGAAACCGGGCCAGGGTTCGCGCGATTTTGATCGCTTCGGGCCGCTCGCGCTTGACGACCAGGCCGACTGTCTTTATTGACCGCTTCGCCGACGCCATCAGATGCACATCATGCGCTGAAATCCGGGGTGACGCGAAAGCATTCTGTGTGCATGTTCAGTTCCCCTGCGGAATCTTCGGAATCTTATATGCAGTGCCAGCGGAGGTGGGATTTTCCTTGCCGTACACGATGGCGACCGAATCGATGTAGTAGCCTGTTGCGTCTTCAGAGGTCTGCGCCCTGCTCGTCAGTACGACGATCGCGTCCGCACCGGTTTCGCAGGCCTTGCGTTGCACCGCAGGCAGAACGTCGGCCTCATCCGCAAAACGGTTTCCCAAGGCCTCGACGATCGCGACCTTGCGAAAATCTTTCAGCGGTTCGTGCCGCAACACCGGCATGTTGCAATCAGGCGGCTTGGCCGCACGACCGGAGGGTTCCACTTCCGAAAGCGTCACCTGCGGCGGCAGCGATACGACGTGAGCGCATCCCGCGGCGGCAATTGCCATTATGATGATCGCGATTCGCACGAGTAATGAAGTATCCACCGATGGGTGTCGCGGGCAAGAGTGTTCGTTGGTTGCCAATTCCCGCCGCTCGCTTTGGGCGTTCTTTCATATAAAATCGCGATGCGTTCGCATCGATCAGAGGCCGGCGCGCAAAGGCAGCATCTCAACGATGACAAAGTTCGGTGAACCTACCCGTCCATTGCTTGGCGCGCACATGTCGATTGCCGGCGAAGTCGGCGAGTCGCTGAACCGCGGCAAACAGGTGGGCTGCGAATGCATTCAGATTTTCACCAAGTCCTCGCGGCAGTGGGCGTCGAAGCCGTACACCAAAGAGGACATCGACAATTTCAAACGCAATCGAATCGACACCGGCATCACGACCGTGATCGCGCACGACTCATACCTGGTGAATCTCGGCGCGCCGGATGAAGCGATGCGGCTCAAGTCGGTCAATGGCGTTGTCGACGAACTGAATCGATGCGAGGCTCTCGGCGTAGACATCCTCGTTGCTCATCCCGGCTCTCACGTAGGATCGGGAATTGAAACCGGCATCAAGACGATTGCCAAGTCGATCGACGAGGCGCACAAGGCATGCAAAAGGTTTAAGGTGAAGTTCGCGCTCGAAATCACGGCCGGGCAAGGCAGCAATCTAGGCCATACGTTTGAGCAGATGGCGCAGATTTTTGACGCCGTCGTCGAGAATGAGCGGCTGCGGCTTTGCTTTGATACCGAACACGCATTTGCCGCCGGCTACGACATTCGCACGCCGGAAGGATATGAAAATACGTTCGGCGAGCTCGACAAATTCGTGGGCTTAAAAAGACTCGCCGCGTTTCATCTGAACGATTCGATCAAGGACTTTCATTCGCGCGTCGATCGTCATCAGCATATCGGGAAGGGGTTTATCGGCCTCGATCCGTTTCGGCGTTTGCTCAACGATCCGCGATTTTTCGGGCTGCCGATGTGCCTTGAGACGCCCAAGGGCCCCGAGATGAAAGAGGATATCGAGAACCTGGCGACATTACGCAGTCTGTTCGCCAACTGACTATTTGACAGATGATTAAACGAATACTCACTGGAGACCGTCCAACCTCGCCATTGCATCTCGGCCATTACGTAGGATCGCTGCAAAACAGGGTACGTTTGCAGGAAGAATACGATACCTACTTACTAATAGCCGACGTTCAGGCGCTGACCGACAACTTCGAGCATCCCGAGAAACTCGAAGCGAATATCTTCGAGGTTGCGCTCGACTACCTCGCCGTTGGTATCGATCCGGAAAAAGCGAAGTTCGTCGTGCAGTCGATGGTCCCCGAGCTCACCGAGCTGACGATTTATTTTATGAACCTCGTCACGACCGCGACGCTCGAACGCAACCCAACTCTCAAAGACGAAATCAAGCAGAAGAACTTCACCAAAAATTTACCGGTAGGATTTTACACGTATCCAATTTCACAAGCCTCGGACATTACGATCTTCAAGGCGCATCTGGTGCCGGTCGGCGAAGACCAGCTACCGATGATCGAGCAGGCGCGCGAGATCGTGCGACGCTTCAATCGCATGTACGACAAAGTCCTCATCGAACCGAAGGCGCTCGTCGGTGAAGTCGCTCGTCTGCCGGGGACCGACGGCGGGGCGAAGATGGGCAAGTCTCTAGGCAATTGCATCTACCTTGGTGACCCGCCCGACGTCGTGCGCAAGCGCGTCATGTCGATGTACACCGATCCGACGCGGTTGCATCCGACCGATCCCGGCCACGTCGAAGGTAATCCGGTTTTCACCTATCACGACGTGTTCAATCCCGATAAGGCGGAAGTCGAGGATCTCAAAGAGCGGTACCGCAAAGGGACCGTCGGCGACGTCGAGGTCAAGGAGAAGCTGTTCAAGGCGCTGAACGCTTTCCTGGAACCGATTCGCGCGCGCCGCGAGGAGTTCGCGTCGAAGCCGGAGCACGTGCGCGAGATCATCGTCGAGGGTACGCGCAAGGGCCGCGCCGTAGCGCAGGAGACGATGGCCGAAGTGCGCAGTGCGATGAAGATCAGCTACAAGTTCTGAATCACTTTATTGAATGTGAAACCCGCGGTGGGTTTCACGCTTCCTTCGGCAGGGGTGACCCCTGCACCCGCTGATAATCGCAAAATGGCGAGGACGCCATTTCGCTCTCAGGTTCTTTTCTCGTCATTCTCTTGACAGTGGGGCGGGCCGCCGTGCTCGCCGCCCCCCCCAGTGGCAGGACAGGCGGTTGCGGGTCGGCGCCTGGCGGTGAGGGGACAGACTTCCGAAATTTGGTTAATAGGACTTTGCGAAGTATGCGCGCTCGGTGGCTGGCTCGCCGCATACCAGGCACTTGCCTGCGACGCTGTCATTTGTGAGCGGAATTGCGCGGCAGGTTGCCTTGGTCTCTTCGCGAATTTTCGTCTCGCAGACAGGATTGCCGCACCAATAGATGTCGGCGAATCCGCCGCCGCCTTCACCTTCCATGTGCTTGCGAAAGGTTGCGTAGTCGTCGAACCTCCGCGTGTTCGCGACCATCGCCGCCTTCGCTTGCGCGTAGAGATTTTTCTGAATCTCGTCGAGTAGTGCGCTGACTGTCTGCGCGAGCGTTGCGAGCGACGCCTTGCTCTTCGACTCGGGTCCCGACTTGTCGCGCCGCGCGAGCACCGCTTCACCTGACGCGACGTCGCGCGGTCCGATCTCGATTCTCACCGGCACGCCGCGCATCTCCCAGTCGTTGAACTTAAATCCCGGCGTCATTCCTTCACGCTCGTCGATTCGCGCGCGGACTCCCGCCTTCGTCAGCGACTCCAACGCAGTACGCGCCGCCGCGAGCACCGTCGTACCCTCCTCGGGTTTGCGAAAAATCGGCACGATGACCGCTTGCGTCGATGCGACCGTTGGCGGCAGCCGCAGTCCCTGGTCGTCGCCGTGCGCCATCACGATTGCGCCGAGCAGCCGCGTCGATACGCCCCAACTCGTCTGCCACACGAACTGCATCTGATTTTGATCGTCGAGGTAGCGGATCTCGAACGACTTCGCGAAATTCTGACCGAGAAAGTGCGAGGTGCCGCATTGCAGCGCGCGCCCATCGCCCATCAGGCCTTCGATCGAGTAAGTCTCGACCGCGCCCGGGAATCGTTCGGCGGCGCTCTTGCGGCCGACGATCAGCGGAATCGCGAGAAAATCCTCGACGAACTGGCGATACACTTCGAGCATCCCGAGCGTCTCGCTTTGTGCTTCCTCGGCAGTCGCGTGCGCCGTGTGCCCTTCCTGCCAGAGAAATTCGGTGGTGCGCAGGAACAACCGCGTGCGCATTTCCCATCGCACGACGTTGCACCATTGATTCACCATCATCGGCAAATCGCGATGCGATCTGATCCACTGCGCGAACATGTGGTTGATGATTGTCTCGGATGTCGGCCGCACGACCAGCGGCTCTTCGAGCTCCTTGCCGCCGCCATGCGTGACGACGGCGAGCTCGGGCGCGAAGCCCTCGACGTGTTCCGCCTCCTTTGCCAGGAAGCTCTGCGGGATGAACAGCGGGAAGTACGCATTGCGCGCGCCGGTCTTCTTGATGCGCTGGTCGAGCTCGTCGCGCAGCGCCTCCCAAATCGCAAAGCCGTCGGGACGAAACACGATGCATCCGCGCACCGGCGAGTAATCCGCCAGCTCCGCGCGCAGACAGATGTCGTTGTACCACGCCGCGAAATCCTCGCTGCGCGGAGTTACCTTCTTGTCGTTCTGCTTTGGTGGTTCTTTCGCCATTCGTCTTGTGTGACGACTTTGACTATCGTCAATTGATACAGTCTCCGGATAAAACCGGCTGGAATCAACTTAGTCTGGAGCGTGCCCGAGGTGAAAGTCACGATGAAGCTGAGACTCCTAATGGCTGCCGCAGGATTTGCGGTAGCCGCTCTCCTGGTGGTGTTCGGTGCGGCGTCGGCGCAAAGCGATGCGAATGCTTTCGCTGTGCGGACGATTGAAGTCGACGGCAACGGCGAGACCCGCACGTCTCCCGACACTGCGGATTTGGATCTTGCGATTGATACTCATGCAAGGACCGCAGAGGAAGCTGCCACCAGTAACGCCGCGCTGGCCACGAAAGTGATCGACGCGCTCAAGGCGAAGCTCGGTGACAAGGGCAAGATTACCACCGGCGGCTATTCGTTGGATCCCGAGTACGATCAGCGCCCGAATGCGAAGCCGACGATTATCGGCTACAACGCACAGAACACGGTGACGGTGCATACCGGCGCGTTGGACCTCGTCGGCGCGCTGATCGATACCGCTATTGCGGCGGGCGCGAATCGCGTCAACTCGCTTAACTTCAGCGTCAAGGACGATACCAAGGCGCGCACCGAAGCGATCGCGATCGCAACTCGCGACGCGCATGCGCAGGCCGATGCGCTCGCATCTGCCCTGAATGTGAAGCTCGGCAAAGTCCTCAAGGCGACGACAGTGTCGCAAGAGCGTCCGATTCCGATTCGCATGGGTAGGGCGATGGCGATGTCGACGGCGAGTGTCGCGACGCCGATCGAGCCTGGCGAGCTAACAGTGCCCGCAACGGTTTCTCTCACCTTCGAGATTCAGTAGGTTCTGCACTTATTACGATGCTGAAGCCTGGCGATCCCGCTCCGCCGTTCGATCTCGAATGCGCCCTCGATGGGCGGACCGCCCGCTGCGGTCTCGCAAAGATTCCGTCTGAACTGGTTCTGATCTTTTTCTACCCGCGGGATTTTTCGTTTATCTGTCCGACCGAAGTCACCGGCTTCAACAAAGCGCTGAAGGATTTCACCGCGGAGGATACGACGATCGTCGGCGTCAGCATCGACGATGTGGACAGCCATCTTCGATGGGCGCGCGAACTCGGCGGAATCAGCTACCCGTTGCTCGCCGACCCCGACGGCAGTCTCGCGCAGGCGTACGGCGTTTTCGACGAGAGTGAAAAGGTCGCGTTGCGTGCGACCTTCATCCTCGATCGCAAACGCAAGGTTGTGTTTGCCGCGTCATGTCCGTTGAACGTCGGACGCAGCGTCGTCGAGACGCTTCGAATCGTGCGCGCGCTCCGCACCGGCCAACTCTGCCCCGCCGATTGGACGCCGGGCGTCGAGTTCGGCCCAACCGATCGCGACTTCTAGGGCGAGCTTGGCCACAGTCGATCCCGCCGAAAAAAGGCAGCTCTTCGAGCGGCTCTCGAGCATCCGCGAAATTGTTTTCGGTGTGCAGGACGGTGTGCTCACGACCGCGGGTGTGTTGTGCGGACTCAGCGGCGCGGTCTCACTGCACTCGCAGGTCGCGCTCGCCGCGCTGGCTTCCACCGCGGCCGGCGCGCTCTCGATGGGTGCAGGAGCCTATCTGGGCGCGCGTGCCGAGGCCGAGGTGTTGCGCGCCGAGCTCGATCTCGTACGCGCCGACGCCGCCGAAAAGCCATACACCGTTCAGGAAGGGTTGCTCGACGAGCTGTGCAAGGAGGGCCTCAGCCGCGAGGCCGCCTTTCGCGTCGTCCGGCTACTCAGCACCGCGCCCAAGGCGCTCGAATCGACCGCCGAGGCAAAAATGTTCGGTCTCGGCGGCCCGATGCTCGGCAGGCCTGCTCTTGACGGACTCGTGATGGGGGTCGCATTTCTTGTCGGCGCAGTCGTTCCATTGTTGCCGTACATGCTGATAACAATTCCGCGCTACGACCTCGGTGGCGCGCTTGTCGCGACCGCGCTCACCCTTTTCGGCGTAGGATATTTCGAAGGATGGCTCGCGCATCGCGATGATCGCTGGCGTTCGGGTGTGCGGTTCCTGGCGATCGCGATGAGCGCGGCCGCCGCCGGCTATCTGATTGGTCTCGCGATCTCGCCACTCGGTGCAACCGCAGGCTAACCTTGTTCGCGTGAAAATTCCTGCGTACTCATCGCTGGCCGCATTCCTGGCGCACTATCACGCGCTCAAAACAGCGCCGTCCCGCAGTCCCGACGACGAGAAAATGTTCGCCGAAATGTCGGCGGCAATCGCGACGCTCGCTCCCGAAGCTCGCGCCGCGCTCGATTCGACCGACGACACTGGTAGCGCTCGACGCCATCGTGAGCGCGCTCAACTCCAGCTCCGCCGCGAGCTTGCCGTGCGCGGGATCATCTCGGGCTGAACGATGCTCCCTTACCTGGTACGGCGTATAGTCTTCGGCGCCGCAGTCCTGATCGGAACTTCGATCATCACATTCGCGATTGCGTTCGTCGTTCCCGCCGATCCGGCGATCGCGATGGCCGGGGCGAAGGCTGATCCACAAACGCTCGCAACCATTCGGACCGAGCTGGGTCTCGATCAGCCAGTATACGTTCAGTACGCGCGCTATCTCGATCGCGCGATTCATGGCGACCTCGGGCGCTCATACATCCGGCGCGAGAACGTAGACGACGCTTATAGCCGATCGTTTTCCAGCAACTGCCGTGCTCGCGGGCGCTGCCATGGCGCTCTCATTGATCCTGGGAATCGCGATGGGCGCGATCGCTGCGGCGTATCGTGGCCGCGCCGCCGACAACGTGCTCCTCGTCATATCGCTCGCGCTCGTGTCGATCCCGGTGTTCTGGCTGGGCACGATGCTGCTGATCGGCGTCGCCGCGACCATCCGCTCGTTTCCGCTCGGCGGCTACAGCGGCGCGACCAGCTTGATCCTGCCGACTCTGACGCTCGCGCTCGGATCGGCCGGCTACTATTCGCGCGTTCTGCACACCAGCCTGTGCGACGCGTTCGATCAGGACTACGTGCGCACCGCACGCGGAAAGGGCCTCTCGCGCGCCCGCGTGATTCTCAAGCATGCGATGGCAAACGCGCTGCTGCCCCTGGTCACGCTCGCCGGTCTCGATCTCGCAGGCCTGCTCTCAGGCGTCGTTCTGACCGAAACGGTCTTTAACTGGCCGGGTATCGGGCGCCTCGCGGCCGACGCGATTTTCAATCTCGACATCCCGGTGATCATGGGCACCGTGCTTTTCTCCGCGTTCCTTATTGTTGTCGTCAACCTGCTCGTCGATCTGCTTTACGCATGGCTCGATCCGCGCATTCGGCTGGCAGAGACCGGATGAATATCCGCCGCTATGTGACGCTCGAAACCGTCGGCGCAGCGATGGTCATCGTGCTCGTGATCGTCGCAATCTTTGCACCGTTGCTCGCGCCGCACGATCCCACAATCGTCGTCGCGCCGACCTTCGGCGATCCCGGCGCGCCGTCGCTCAAATTTCCGATGGGCACCGACGAGCTTGGCCGCGACGTGCTCTCGCGTATCATCTTCGGCGCTCGAATCTCGTTGACCGTCGGCGTCGCCGCGATGGCCGTCACGATGACCATCGGCATCGCCATCGGCTTGTGCTCGGGATTCTTCGGCGGCGCGGTCGACTTCCTTCTGATGCGTTTCACCGACCTGATGCTCTCGTTACCGCCGCTGCTGCTCGCGATGGCTCTGGTAGCGGTACTGGGGCCGAGTCTGCGCACGATCTTCATCGTCATCGGCCTGGTTTCGTGGACGTCGATTGCCCGCGTGGTGCGTGCGGAAACTCTTTCGATGTCCCGGCGCGATTTCGTTGTGGGTGCTGAGGCTCTTGGCGCGCCGTCGCGCCGATTGATCGCGCTGCACATCCTGCCGAACGTTTTGCCGATTATCATCGTGATGGCGGCGCTGCGAACTTCCGACACCTTGCTGCTCGACGCGGCGCTCAGCTTCCTCGGCCTTGGCGTTCCGCCGCCAACGCCGAGTTGGGGGCGCATGATTGAAGAGGCGACGATTTATTTCCGCACCGCTCCCTGGCTGGCGACGTTTCCCGGTCTCGCGATCTTCTGGGCAGTGCTAAGCTTCAATCTTTTCGGGTACGGATTTTTACGCAGGCGCTCGCAATCGCCATGATGCTTCGACAAATCATGCCCGCTCTCATCGTGATCGCATTAGCTGCGGGATGCGGCGGCGGTCCTCCTAAGCTCAACCTGCCGCCGCATGCGATGGTCTTGCGCCTCGCCGATGCCGACGACGTCCCGACTCTCGACCCGGCCGCCGGCTACGACACCGTTTCATGGACTTTCGAGCAGGCGATTTTCGACACGCTCGTGCGTTACGGCGACGGCAACATCGAGCTCGAACCCGATATCGCAACCACTTGGGAGAGTTCGCCCGACGCGACGACTTTCACATTTCATCTGCGTGCCGATGCCCGCTTTTCCGACGGGCGCGCCGTGACCAGCGGGGACTTCCGCTATGGAATCGAACGCGTGCTGAATCCGGCCACGCGCTCGCGCGGGATGGAGTACTACCGCGGTATCGCAGGCGCAGCCGAGTTCGCAGCGCATCGGAGTGCGCACGTCAGCGGCATTGAGACGCCGGACAACACGACGATCATTTTCCATTTGAGTGCGCCTGACCCGATCTTCGGCGCACAAGCTCGCGATGCCGTTTGCGTCGGCGATCCCGCGCGATGTCGCGGAGAAATGGGGCGACGATTTCTCGCGCCACGTCGTCGGCAGCGGCGCGTTCATGCTGCGCGATTGGATTGGCGGGCAGCGAATTGTACTGGTGAGAAATCCGTACTACTTCGCCAAGCCGTTGCCGCATCTCGACGCTATCGTCGAATCAGTTGGCGTGAACCAGGAGCTGCAGTGGCTCCGCTTCGACGCCGGCCAAATCGACGCGGTGGTCGATATTCCGCCGGCCGAGTTCCCCTACGTCATGAAGACTCCGGCGCTACGAAATCTGACCTTGGCGAAAACCACGGTCACGACCCGCTACCTCGGCATGAACTGCCAGATGTGGCCGTTCACCGACATTCGCGTGCGTCGCGCGCTCAGTTACGCAATCGATCGCCACAAGCTGATCGCGATTTTGAACGGGCGCGGAGTCGTCGCGCGAGGCGTCCTGCCGCCGAACCTGCCCGGCTACGATCCTGATCTGAAGGGCTACGACTACGATCCCGCGAAAGCACGCGCTCTCCTCGAGGAAGTGCATCTCGCGCACGGCTTCGAGATTGAAATCTGGATGCGCGCCGATCAGACCCTCCTGATGCTCGCGCAATCGATACAGCAGGATCTCGCGCCGCTCGGTATCCGCGCGAAGCTGAAGCCGGTAGCGTGGGGTCCGTTCCTCGAAGCGATTCGGCAGCCGAAAACCGTGCAAGCGTTCATGCAGGGTTGGGAAGCTGACTTTCCCGATCCTGAAAATTTTCTCGGCGCGTTGCTCTCGCGCGCGCAGTGGGGCGCCAACAACGACAGTTTCTATTCCAATCCCGAGGTCGAGACGCTGCTTCGTGAAGCCGAGCCGATCGCCGACATGAAAAAGCGCTACGCACTCTATGACAAGGCCGAGAAAATCGTCGTCGCCGACGCGCCGTGGGTTTTTCTCTACTACCCGGTGACCTACATCATTCGCCAGCCTTGGGTGCACGACTACGTAATCAATCCAATGCGCCCGACCCGCTTCGAGCACGTCTGGCTCTCGCCGCATCCGCGAGTAGGGAGCGACAACTGTGCGCGATTTCGACTATGATCGAGAAATCAGGATGAGGAGCTAACCATGATCACTCAGGGCGACGACTATCCAATTCATCAAACGCCAGAGCCGGTTCAGCAGGTATTCACCAGCGACCGCAACTTTTATGATCGATTTTTTTTCAACGGATACTTCCGCGAGGGCGAGCCGTACTTCGCGCTCGCGATGGGAATCTATCCGAACGTCGGAATCATCGATTGCGCGTTCAGCGTCGTCGCCGGCGGCGTGCAACATTGCGTGCGTGCGTCGCGGGTGCTCGGCGCCGAGCGGATGGATACTCGAGTCGGCCCGATTTCAATCGAGATCGTACGCCCGATGCGCTCGATGCGCATTCGCGTCGATCATGAAACCGTAAAGGCCGACCTCATGTTCGAGGCGCGCGCCGACGCGATCGAGGAGCCCCGCTTTTCGCGGCGCGCCGGACCGCGGCTCATCATGGATCTGACGCGCTTCACGCAGCACGGCGGTTACAGCGGCAGCCTGACCGTCGCCGGCAAGACTTACGATGCCAAGCCGTCGCGAGTGTGGGGTTCGCGCGATCGCTCGTGGGGCGTGCGCGGAATCGGCCCCCAGGATCCCGCCGGAGTACCGTCACCGACGCCTGTGATGGGCCAGTTCTACTGGCTGTGGTCGCCGACAAATTTCGAGGACGTCTGCACGCATTGCGACTGCAATGAAAATGCCGACGGCTCGCGATGGCATCAGTTCGGCGCCGTCACGCAAGCCGAACCCGGTGCGCCGTTGGATCTCGCAACAGGCGTCGACTTCAACATCAACTACGCGCCGGGAACGCGCCACGCGAAGAATGCGGAAATAATTTTGCGCAGCCCACGCGCGGGTGAAAGCCGCATCGAACTGAAGCCGCTCTACAACTTCTACATGCAGGGCATCGGCTACTTTCATCCGAAGTGGGGCCACGGAATGTACGTCGGCCCCGACGTTTCGACCTACGAGTCATTCAAGACTGCCGAGGTCAACGAGCGCGACCTGATGCATCAGCACATCCAGGCCGTCTGTCAGGCGAAAATGGGTTCGCGCGAGGGCATGGGAATTCTCGAGATGGTGATCCTCGGGCCGCACGAGCGCAGCGGCTTCAAGGAATTTCTCGACATGCACAAGTAGCGGACTAGCAGTCGCGGGTTTAGTTCCTGAGCTTGCCGAGCATCCGCCCGACGAATCCTTCCGCCTTTTTTTCTTCGACGGGCGCGGGCTCGCGGCCTTCCTTCAGCGCCGCGAAAATTTCTTCAACCTCGCCGTCAACCGGGAATCGGCCCGTGCTCGATTTCGAAAAGACCAGGCGTCCGTTGACGATCACGTCGAACTGACCCGATTTGCCGGCGGTGATGTCCGCCTTCTCGCCGAACCTGGAATCCAATGAGGCGGCCAGACTGGCCGCGCGTGGTTTGTAGCCTCAAGCAGAGCAGTAGAGAATTTCTGTAGCCATAACTAGAGCGTACCCGCCCGGGTCGCGCCGTACAAACTACTTGCCGTTGGGAATATCGACGAATACCGCCGCGGCGACCACCGACGACCACAGCCCGTCGCGATCTCCGATCGCCGACTGCGTCACGTTGCGCGTGGTTACGATCTTGTCAGACATGCGCCATATATCCTTGCGCTCGTCGTAGCTCAGATTCGGATCGAAATCGACGCCGAGAATTGTCGCGAGCATCATCGCCGCCAGATCCTCGGCGTAGTCCCCCGCCTTCTGATCGGTCTCGCCCGTGCTGTGATGCTCCGACAGGTATCCGTACTGGGCAGGATTGCTCGGCAGCGCGACGCCCACCGACGACGCGATCAGCCGATGCGGCTCGTTGGTCGCGTTATCGCTCATCACCGCAAAAACGATTTGCCCCGGCGTCAGGTACTTCAAGCCTTCCTGCTGGCTGAGCAATTTGCAGTTCGGCGGGAAAATCGATTTGACGCGCACGAGATTGAACTCGGCAATTCCGGCGGACCGCAACGCGAGCTCGAAAGAAGTCAGCTTCTCGCGATGCCGCCCCACGCCTTTCGTCAGAAATGTCCCCTTCGGGATCGGCCCCATTTATTTTCTCTCCGATCGATCTGGCTGATTGCCGCAGTTGATTTTCACGGTCCGTTTTCTTTTATACGAATCCGCCGGCCCAACGCTACACAGTATTCACCGGCGAGTATTCGCCGAATACTTTGCGCATCGCGTCCGAAATTTCTCCCAGCGTGCACCATCCGCGCACCGCATCGACGATCGGCGGCATCAGATTATCGCCATCGCGCGCCGCCGACTCGACTCGCGCGAGCGCCTTTTTCGCCGTCGCAGCGTTTCGTTCCGCCCGCACCCGCGCAACGCTCGCCTTCTGCTTCTGTTCGAGCTCCGGCTTGACCCGCAGGATTTCCCCCGGCGGTTCGCCGCCCCCGGTAAATTGATTGACCCCTACGATAATTCGCTGCCCGGTTTCAATCTCGCGCTGATAAATAAATGCCGCGTTCTGAATTTCGCGCTGCATGTAGCCACGCTCGATTGCCGCGACGGCACCGCCGAAGTCGTCGATTTTCGACAGGTACTCGGACGCCTTTTTTTCCAGCTCAGTCGTCAGCCGTTCGACGTAGTACGAGCCGCCGAGCGGATCGATCGTGTCCGCCACGTCCGACTCGTGCGCGATCAGTTGCTGCGTGCGCAACGCGAGCAGCACGGATGATTCAGTAGGCAGCGCGAGCGCCTCATCTTTGGAGTTCGTATGCAGCGATTGTGCTCCGCCGAGCACCGCGGCCAGCGCCTGCATCGTCACGCGCACCACGTTGTTGTCCACCTGCTGCGCGGTCAGCGTCGAGCCTGCGGTCTGCGCGTGAAACCGCATCATCATCGAGCGTTCGTCTTTCGCCCCGAAGCGCTCCTTCATTATTTTCGCCCACAAGCGCCGCGCCGCCCGGAACTTCGCGACTTCCTCGAAGAAGTTGTTGTGCACGTTGAAGAAGAACGACAGGCGGCTCGCGAACGCGTCGATTTGCAGACCGGCTTTCAGCGCCGCGTCGACGTAAGCGATCCCATCCGCGATCGTGAACGCGAGTTCCTGCGCAGCGGTCGAGCCGGCCTCGCGTATGTGGTACCCGGAAATCGAAATTGTATTCCAGTTCGGAACTTCCTTCGTCGCAAAACTGAAAATGTCCGTGATGATCCGCATCGAGCCGCGCGGCGGATAGATGTAAGTGCCGCGCGCGACGTATTCCTTCAGGACGTCGTTCTGAATTGTGCCGTTGACCTTGCCCCAGCTGACGCCGCGGCGCTCCGCCACGACCAGGTACAACGCCAGCAGGATCGACGCGGTCGCGTTGATCGTCATCGAGGTCGAAATTTTGTCGAGTGGAAGCTCGGCGAGCAGCGTGTCCATGTCGGCGAGCGAGCAAATCGGAACGCCGACGCGTCCGACTTCGCCTTCGGCTAGCGGATGGTCCGAGTCGCGGCCCATCTGCGTCGGCAGGTCGAACGCCACCGACAGTCCGGTCTGTCCCTGCTCGAACAGGTAGCGATAACGACGGTTCGATTCCTCCGCGCTGCCGAAGCCCGCGTACTGGCGCATCGTCCACAGCCGTCCGCGATACATCGTCGGCTGCACGCCGCGCGTGAACGGATACTCGCCGGGAAAGCCGAGGTCGTTCACAAAATCGAAGTCGTTCAAATCTTCGGGGTCGTACGCGCGCTTGATGTCGATTCCCGAGCTGGTGACGAATTTCGTCTTGCGCTCAGGTCCGCGCTTCAGAGAAGGATTGAGTTTGCGATCCTCCCAATTCTTTCGAGCGTCTGCGATTTTGCGATCGTCTTCAGGCATCGTCCTACTCGATCACGATCATAAGTTGGCCCTTTTCGACCGCCTGCCCCGCGACCACCTTCACTTCCACGACCTTGCCGGCCTTGGGCGATTTGACTTCATTCTCCATCTTCATCGCTTCGACCACGATGATTCCCTGTTCCGCTTTGACTTCGTCTCCGGCCGCGACCAGCACGTTGACGACTCGGCCCGGCATCGCGGATTTTATTTCCACGCGCCCGCTGACTTCGCGTCGCTTGCCAGCCGCGCGCGCCGCCCGCCGCGCCGCGTCGGCGACTGTCAGCCGCGTCGATCCGCTCCGCGAGGCGACCACAGTTTCCTCGCCGTCGCGCGCCACGTCGAAATCGAACGAGCGATTGTCGACGATTACCGAAAACGACACTGGCCCGACCTTGCGCAAATCAGCTTCGAAACTATTCTCGCCGAAGCGAATCGCGAACGAGTTCGCGGCGAGTTCTTCAACCTCGATTTCGTGCTCGGTGCCGTCAAGAATCGCGACGTATCGCATGTATAAGTGTCCGGCTATCTCCGCAGCATGTCGAGCCGGCCGAGCATCCGCCACGCGGACGCATTCGGAGCGGCCGCCGGCTGCGCGCCGGCGCCGTTGCTGTGATTGGTGTTCTTTTGCGCCGCGATCGCCGCGAGGAAAATCGCCGCCAGCTCGGCACCGCGCGGCGCCGAGCCGTTTTGATTCGGATGATATTCATGGTTGATAAAATTCGTGTCGAAGTCGCCCTTGAGAAACTTCGGATGCGTCATGATCCAGCGATGGAAGTCGAGGTTGGTGCGCAGCTCACCCGTAATCACGAATTCGCCGAGCGCGCGCCGCATGCGGTCGATCGCCTGATCGCGATCCGCGCCCCACACCGCCAGCTTGGAGATCATCGGATCGTAAAAGACCGGCACTTCGGCGCCCGCGTAAACGCCCGCATCGTTACGCACGCCCGGACCGTCGGGAAATCTGAGCGTCTCGATCTTCCCTGGCGCAGGGACGAAGCCGGCCGCAGGATCTTCCGCATAGATTCGGCACTCGATCGCCCATCCGCGCTGCGCGAGATCCTTCTGCTTGAACGGCAGTTTCGCGCCCGCCGCGATTTCGATCTGAGTGCGCACGAGGTCGATGCCGGTGACGAGCTCGGTTACAGGATGCTCGACCTGGATGCGCGTGTTCATTTCGAGGAAATAAAAATTGCGGTCCGCGTCGACCAGGAACTCGATTGTGCCGGCGCTGACGTAGTTCACCGCTTTCGCCGCGCGCACCGCGACCTCGCCCATCTCGGCCCGCATCTTCGGCGTGATAAACGGCGACGGCGACTCCTCGACGACTTTCTGATTGCGCCGCTGAATCGAGCATTCGCGCTCGAATAGATGAACGGTGTTGCCGTCTGAATCCGCGAGCACCTGCACTTCGATATGGCGCGGCTGCTTGAGAAATTTCTCGACGTAGAAGCGACCGTCGCCGAATGACGACTTGGCCTCGCTCGCGACCGTGCGCACGACAGACGCGAGGTCTTTGCCGTTCTCGACGAATCGCAATCCTTTGCCGCCGCCGCCCGCGGCCGCTTTCACCATGATCGGATACCCGATCTTTTTCGCGATCGCCGCAACTTCGGCCTCAGTCTCGAGCGTTCCGGGCGATCCCGGCACGACCGGCACTCCGGCCTTCGACATTAATTTGCGCGCGGCCACTTTGTCGCCCATCTGCTCGATCGCATCCGCCGGCGGCCCGATCCAGGTGAGGCCCGCCTTCTGCACCGCGCGCGCAAATGCGGCCCGCTCGGAGAAAAATCCGTAACCGGGATGAACCGCGTCGGCTTTGAGACGTTTCGCGGCTTCAAGAATCTTTGCGGTGTTGAGGTAGCTCTCGGCGGCCGGTGCAGGACCGACCGGGTATGCATGATCTGCTTCGCGCACATGCAGCGCCGCGCGATCGGCGTCCGAGTAGACGGCAATCGATTCGATTCCCAACTCACGGCATGCGCGGATAATCCGCACGGCAATTTCGCCGCGGTTGGCGATTAGAATCCGCTTGAACATGAATCTCCCATGGCTTCCCAGATTTTATACTGAATCCAGCGCACCCGAGCTAACTGCTCGTAGCGGCCGGTGGCGGCGCTCTTTTTCAAAGTGGAATGTTGCCGTGCTTGCGCGGGGGATTCTTTTCGCGCTTGTTCGCGAGCGCCTTTAGCGCGCTGATCAGTTTGGGGCGGGTGTCGCGCGGCATGATCACTTCATCTATATAGCCAAGCTCGGCCGCTTTGAACGGATTCGCAAAAGTCTTGCGATAGTCCTCGGTCAGCCGCGCGCGCTCGGCGACCGCGTCTTTGGCCTTGATGATCTCGTTGCGAAAAACAATGTTGATCGCCTGCTCGGGACCCATCACGGCGATTTCGGCGCTCGGATACGCAAAGTTGAAATCGCCGCGAATATGCTTCGACGACATGACGTCATATGCGCCGCCGTAGGCCTTGCGCGTGATCACGGTCACCTTCGGCACGGTAGCCTCGCAGAATGCGTAGAGCAGTTTCGCGCCATGCCGGATGATTCCCGCGAACTCCTGCTGAGTGCCGGGCAAGAATCCGGGCACATCGACGAACGTGACAATCGGAATATTGAACGCGTCGCAGAAACGCACGAATCGCGCAGCCTTCACCGACGCGTCGATATCGAGCGCTCCCGCCAGGAACGACGGCTGGTTCGCGACGATACCAACCGAGTAGCCGCCGATTCGCGCAAACCCGATCAACATGTTCTGCGCGTAGTCCTTTTGCACTTCCAGCAATTGTCCTTCATCGACCACCCGCCGGATAATCTCGCCCATGTCGTACGGCTTGTTGGGATTTTCGGGCACGATCGAATCGAGAGACGGATCGACTCGGGCCGGATCGTCGTTGCTCGCGACGAACGGCGGATCTTCGACGTTGTTCGACGGCATATACGAAAGCAGTTCGCGGATCATCGTGAGCGCGCCAGCGTCGTCGTCGGCCTCGAGATGACACACGCCCGACCTCTGACTATGCGTATCGGCGCCGCCCAGCTCCTGCATCGTGACTTCCTCATGCGTGGTCGCCCTGATCACGTCGGGCCCGGTGAGGAACATGTACGACGTGTCGCGCACCATCACGATGAAGTCGGTGATCGCCGGCGAATACACCGCGCCGCCCGCGCACGGTCCCATGATTGCGGAAATTTGCGGAATCACTCCCGACGACATCACGTTGCGCTGAAAAATATCCGCGTAACCTGCCAGCGATACCACCCCTTCCTGGATTCGCGCGCCGCTGCCGTCGTTGAGGCCGATCACGGGGCATCCGGTCTTGGTGGCGAGGTCCATCACCTTGCAGACCTTCTCGGCAAACGCGCCTGACAGGCTGCCGCCGAAAACCGTGAAATCGTGGCTGAAGATGCACACCTGGCGGCCGTCGATCGTGCCGTAGCCGGTCACGACGCCGTCGCCCGGGATTTTCTTCTCGGCCATGTCGAAGTCGGTGATTCGATGTGTCTTGAACTTGTCGAGCTCGACGAACGATCCGCGGTCGAGTAGAAACTCGACCCGCTCGCGAGCCGTCATGCGTCCCTGCGCGCGCTGCTTCTTGACGCGATCCGCGCCGCCGGCCGCCTCGGCCTCGCGGCTGAGTTGTTGAAGTCGTTCGAGATTTTCTTTAAGGCCCATTTGTCACAACCGCGAGCAAGCTGGATAGACGGCAAACAAAAAGGCGCCCGTCACGCGCCACCGGCAAGATAGATACCGCATGTCGGCGTATGGATAAAGCGCCCGACATAGGTTCACTGATACGCGTCTGCTAAGGGTGAAGCGACGAGATTTGCGACTGAGCCAACCGTCGCGCGAGAACCGAGAGATCGTGGAAAGGGCGGGCTTCGAATAGGCTGCTACTACCTCCCTCCAACCTGATCTTACGAGCTGCCTCGCGTAAGTCGCGATAAATCCCGTCCAACTCTGAGAAACCGGGACGATGAACCTTTCGTGTCAGAGCGTTCATCAAGCCCCGAAGAACTCCATGTACTTCACCGTCGTGAATGTACGGATCGGTTCCGTTGAGATCGCTCAGAGACTTCTGCAAGCGGTGAGACTTGGATTCAAACACAAACCACTCGTGCTTCGGATTTGCCACTAGCGCCCAATCTACGGCTAGTCCCAGCTCGAAGGGCATGTTGAACCGTGGCGTTGACGGCCTTCCGCGATCGAGCTGGACTCGCGAAAGATCGTGAAACGAATACCGGCATTCTCGGATCAGCTTCACGATTCGGTCGAGTCGGCGGTCGCTGGTCGGAATCTCGACGGTTGCCCGAGGGACAAGGCCGAAGCCGGAGAGGCCGGCGATAAACGCAAGATAGAGAGACTCGTACTGCCGGTCGTATGGAATATTCAGGAATGCGGATTCTTGCCGAGCGCGCTTGCGCATCACGCGCCTAATCTTGGATCAGGACTCGTCGCTTCACGCTCGTGCACTAACCTTCCGCTTGCGTTTGGTTTGCGAGGAAGGTGCTATTTGGGACTTCTTCCTGTCTTTCCCGAGGATTTGATCTGCCAGGGCGTCTAGTTTGCGCATTCGCGTTTTCGAGATGCCGTACGTCTCAGCGAGATCCTCTGCAGTGGGGAACGGTGTTGTTATTACGACTCGCTTTCGCATGATCTCAAGTTACTCCGCGTGAGCAATTGTTTAAAGCTTTTTTGCTTATTCCGATGTGTGAGGTGAAAATCCGGAGAAGTCCATTTTGTCGCCGGGCATGATTCCGTTTTTTGCGCAGAAGCCACCGTTCACTTCGAGGACATACTCCGAGTTGCCTTCGACGCCGAGCAGCTTGTCGGAGTATGGCTCCGCGTTTGCGACAATTCCGATCACCCTGCCCGACGCGTCAGCGAAGATCATGTCGAGGAGAATCGGCGTGTTGTGCATCCAGAAATTCCGCGGCGCCGCATCCGGGAAGACAAAGATCATTCCCGCGTTGTCGTCGAGATGCTTGCGAAACATCAGGCCAACCTCGCGCTGCGGCCCTGTGCTCGCCACTTCGACCGCGACCGTGGCGCGCGGCTTGCCGTCTGCGCCGACGATCGAGACGCATGGACCGCGCGCGCATCCGAGCAACGCGAACAGAACGGCCACGAATGCGAGCGGTCCTATCCGTATGCTCAAGCGGCGATGCAACTCTCCTCCCATGCGTCGCCGCAAATCTAGCGCGTCGATGAGTCGCGGGAAATCAGGTCACGTTCGCTTCGGGCGAGATCTCTTCGAGCTCGCGTCCCGAGGTCTCCGGAAAGAACCACAGGATCGCCGGCGCGATCATCCAAAATACGGTCAAGTAGCAGACCGCTCTCGAGAGCGACCCGGTAAGATTGTAGAGCACACCCTCGAAGAACAGACCGAGTGCGCCGCCGGTGGTTCCAGCGATCGCGAGAGCGCTGCCAGCGGTCGATCGATATGAGGTTGGAAACAGCTCCGCACTGTACGCGCTGAGGATCATGCTTCCGGCGAAATCGAAAAATGTTCCCAGTATCCATGCCGGCACAATCGACCATCCCGCCGCCGTGTACATCCAGATGGTAAACAACGGCGCCAGGAACAGGAATGCGGTGCCCATCACGCGCCTTCCGAAGCGATCGCTCATACGGCCGGCGACAATAGAGCCGACGATCCCGAGTGCACCGCCGAAGAAAAACAGCATGGAGACGTTGGCGGGGGACCAATGGTGCGCGTCCTGCAGGAACTTCGGGAACAGGAAGCCTGAAGCATTGCCGCCCATGTTACTCAGAAACGAGATCGAGAGCATCATCACAAGGCGTCGAGGGTACGCCGTGTACAGTCGCGCAACCGGTTCCCATATTTTCACCGGCTTCAGTCCTTCGAGCTTCTCCTTCTCGAAGCGCGCGCTTTCCGGCAGCACCCGGCGCAGCGGTATAACGACCACCAACGGTATCAGCGCAATCGCGTACATTCCGCGCCAGCCGTAGGGGATCGTATTGACGAAGGCGAACACGATAGCGGCGAGGCCATAGCCGATCGACGAAACCGCGGATAGAAGGCCAATCGCCCAACCGCGATAGGCCGCATCGACTTCCTCTGCCACGATCACCATCGCGATCGCAGCTTCGGCGCCGGCAAACGCGCGCGCAATAATCTCGAATACAACGAAAGTCCGTTCATTGGGCGCAATCGCGATAAGGCCGGTGAAAATCGTGTAGCCGACGACCGTGTACAGCAGCAGGCGCCGGCGTCCGAACACGTCGGCGAAGGGGGTCATGAGGAGAGACAGGAGGTAGCCGAGCCGGATCAGCGAGAGCATCGGGCCAATGTGCGACTCCGCAATCTTTAACCCCGCCTGGATCTGCTTGAGCGCAAGACTCAGCAGCGCGCGATCATATTGATCGAAAAATCCCGCGGTCGATGCGATCCAGAACACGCGGCGTTGCCGCTTGGTGAACGGCGGCGTCCTGCCCAGGAAGCCAAGATGGATGCTCTTGCGATCCGCATCCTCAGCCGGGGCGTCGGAGTCGGGTTTCAAATCCACGGTTTCGGCAGGATCGGTCATAAAGGTTCAATCTATCGCTACCGGCAGCGATTCAAGACCGCGCAAAAAATACGATCCTTTGTAGGTCGGTTTCATTGCGGGATCTTTAAGTCTGAGCCGTGGGAAACGCTCGAGCATCGCCTCGAAAGCGATTCGCGCCTCCATCCGCGCCAATGGCGCGCCGATGCAGAAATGGATCCCCTCGCCGAACGCGACGTGTTCATTGGGATCGCGCGTGATGTCGAATTTTTCCGGATCCTTGAATTGCGCGGGATCGCGATCCGCTGCAGCGACGATCATCAACGCAAATGCGCCCGCGGGAATCTCGGCTCCTCCTAGCTGCACGGGCTCCTTGGTGAACCGCACCGTCGATTGCACGGGGCCGTCGTAACGCAGCATCTCCTCGATTGCCCGCGGCAGCATCGCAGGATTGCGCTTCAGCGCATCGAATTGATCGGGATGGCGTCCGAGCGCGAGCGTGCCGTTGCCGATCAGATTGGTCGTCGTCTCATTGCCCGCGACCAGCAGCAGCGTCACGAAGCTCAGCAGATCCGCCGCCGACATCACGTCACCTTCGTCGTGCGCGGCGACGAGCGCACTCACCAGGTCTGGTCCGGGAGTTGAACGGCGCTTTTCGATCTCGGCTGTGAAGTAGTCGCCAAGTTCATCGATCGCTCGAATGGATTCAGGCGGCTGCGGAGCGCCTGGAACATTGTTATCTCCGCCGATAATCGTGTCCGACCAATGTTTGAACTTCGCGTTCAACTCCGGCGGCACACCGAGCATTTCGGCGATCACAGTGACCGGCAGCACGTTGGCGAGGTCCGCCATCACGTCGAAGGAGCCTTTCGCGTGGACCTTGTCGAGCAACTCTTTTGCGATCTCGCGGATGCGTGGCTCGAGATCGCGGATTCGGCGCGGCGTGAAATCACGTGACACCAGCCGGCGCAGTCGCGAGTGCTGCGGCGGATCGGAACCCAGCATATTGCGCGAGCCGGCAAAGCGTCCTTGATATGCCTGCGGCGGAGGCGGCGGCCCGACACTCGACAAATGCTCATGGTCGCGAAGCGCGGCAGTGACGTCGGCATATCGCGCCACCAGCGCGAACGTCATCGGACCCATATTGAGAATAGGCGGCGGACCCGCCAGCAGCGGAGCGTAATGCGGATATGGATTGGCCCGAAATTCGGGATCCCAAATATTGAAATAAATATCCGCTGCCATGATTGGTTGCCCCCTAGTCAGTCGCCATTGTGAGCGACGCCAATCCGCGAAGAAAGTATGAACCTTTGTATGTCACCGGCGCCGCGGGATCCTGCAGACGCAAGCGCGGGAAACGCTCGAGCATCGCGCCAATCGCGATCGCACCTTCCATCCGCGCCAGCGGCGCGCCGATGCAGAAGTGGATGCCTTCGCCCAGGGCGACGTGATCGCGAGGCTCGCGCATGATGTCGAAGCGATCGGGATCTTCGAACTGCGCCGGGTCGCGATTTGCCGCCGCGAGGATTATGAAGCAGCCTTGGTTGGCCGGCAGATCGGTCCCGCCCAGATTTATATCTTCCTTGGTGAAGCGAATCGTCGATTGCACCGGTCCGTCGTAGCGCAGTATCTCCTCGATCGCACGCGGCATCAGCTCAGGAGTCTGGCGGAGCAGATTCATCTGCGCGGGATCGCGGCCGAGCGCGAGCATCCCGTTGCCGATCAGATTGGTCGTGGTCTCGTTGCCCGCCAGCAGCAGGAGCAGCACGAATGCGAGCAATTCGTCGGCATTCATCGCTTCGGCGTCGTCGTGCGCGGCGACCAGCGCACTGATCAGGTCAGGACCGGGACTCTTCCGGCGCCGCTCGATTTCCTCGGCGAAATAGTTTCGTAGCGCATTTTTCGCAGTGTGAAATTCCTCGGGCAACGGAGTTCCTGGCAGAGTGTTGTCGCCCGAAACCACCGTGTCGGACCAATGCTTGAACTGCTGGTAATGATCCGGCGGCACGCCGAGCATCTCAGCGATAACCATGACAGGCAGCGCGTTCGCAATTCCGTGCATCACCTCGAGCTCGCCCTTATGTTGCGCAGCGTCGATGAGATTTTTCGCGATCTCGCGAATTCGCGGCTCGAGATCGCGGATGCGGCGAGGCGTGAAGTCGCGCGAGACCAAGCGTCGCAGGCGAGTATGCAGCGGCGGATCTGAAAACAGCATCGTGCGCGCGCCTGCAAACGGACCTTCGTCGTTAGGCTCAGACGGATCGCGCGGCCGGACGCTCGAGAAATGCGCATGGTCGCGCAACGCGGTCGTCACGTCGGCGTAACGAGTGACCATCGCAGTCGGCCCAAAAAGATCGAGAATCCGCGGCGGACCCGCCAGCAGCGGCTTGTAATGCGGATACGGATTGGCGCGAAAGGCGGGGTCCCAAGGGTTGAAGTAGATGTTCTCTGCGGCCTGGTTCATGGTCAAATTCCTCGTCGTAGATTTCAGACCTGTATCCGCCGCATCGTTAGCACTGCACCAATTTGCCGATGCGCACTTAGGAGCAATCGCAATGCCATCACGCAGACCTATGCAATCACGTCTGTTTTCATCGCACTGACCTGCATCAATGTGACTGCACGCAGTCCCGCGATGTCACTTCAGCGCCATATCGAGACGGCTCAGCCCGCGCAGGACGTAGGAGCCCTTGTAGGTCAGAGAGGCGTCGGGATTTTTCAGCTGAAGATGCGGGAATCGCTCGAGGGCAGCGCAAATCGCGATCGATCCTTCCATCCGCGCCAACGGTGCGCCGATGCAAAAATGGATTCCGTCGCCGAATGCCACATGCTCGTTCGATGCGCGCGTGATGTCGAACTTCTCAGGATCCTTGAATTGCGCCGGGTCACGATTCGCTGCCGCGAGAATGACGAACGCACCCATCCCGGCAGTGATCGGCGTCCCTCCAATGATCGTATCCTTCGTCGCCGTGCGGAACGTGGCCTGCACTGGGCCGTCGTATCGCAGCATCTCCTCGATCGCGCCGCGCATCAGCTCGGGCTTCGAGCGGATCGCCGCCATCGAGTCAGGATTGCGTCCCAGCGCGAGCATCCCGTTGCCGATCAGGTTCGTCGTCGTCTCGTTGCCGGCGAGTAACAGCAGCACGACGAATTGCAGCAGCTCATCAGCGCTCAGCGCTTCGGCCTCGTCATGCGCGGCGACGAGAGCGCTCACGAGGTCAGGCCCGGGATTCTTGCGGCGGCGGACAATCTCGTCGGCGAAGTATGCCTTCAATTCAGTGAACGCATTCTTGATTTCGTCGGGTATCGGCATCCCGGGGACAGTGTTGTCTGCTTCGATTATTTTGTCGGACCAGTTCTTGAACTGCTGGTATTGCTCGGGCGGCACGCCGAGCAAGTCGCTGATCACCATGACGGGTAGGGGATTGGCGAGATCCGCCATCACGTCGAACTCGCCCTTGCGCTCGGCGGCGTCGATAAGATTTTTTGCGATCTCGCGGATGCGCGGTTCCAGCTCGCGGATTCGTCGCGGCGTGAAGTCGCGCGAGACCAGCCGGCGCAGTCGCGTTTGCGTCGGAGGATCGGAGCTGAGCATCGTCGGTGCATCGCCGAATGCTTTCGCCTGCTCGTCGAACATGATCCCCGGAGGCGGCACGCTCGAAAATGTTCCGTGGTCCATCAGGATCGCGCGAACGTCGGCGTAGCGCGCGGCGAGCGCGAATTTGTAGCCCATGTCGACAACTCGCGGCGGTCCCACGAGCAACGGGTGATAATGCGGATACGGATTCGCGCGGAAGTTCTCGTCCCATGGATTAAAGTAGAAATCCTGAGTCGCTTGAGTCTCGATTGCTCCGCTCACTGTCAGGTCACCTCCCGCCTCTCGATTCGTCCCGATTAATCCAGCTCGCGAACCATCGCGGCGCTGACCCGTTTGGCAGTTTCGAGGCCGCGCACGAACTCCGGCGGATCGATCTCGCCGGGCGCAAACAGCACGCGCTCGAGCGCGAGCGCCTCGAGCTGGCCGAACACGATGCTGATCAAATCTTCGAGCTGGTCCTGGCAATCCGCGGGCCAATCGAGCAGGGCCGCAAGACCGATACGGAACCCCTCGCCGAATCGCACGCTCGCCGCGCGCACTGCGTCGTTGAGCGCGGGGTCGGTGCGGCTCGCGACAACCAGCTCGAGCCATGCATAGAAGGTGGGTCCTTTGAACATCGGCCACATCGCGTCGATCACCATGGTCAGGCGATGATCGCGGCTGCCCGACGGCGGTTCGGCGATCGCGGCGCTCATCTCGGCGAGCCGCAACTCGAAGACGTGCTCGAGCGCGCTCACCACCAGCTCGTCCTTCTTCGGAAAATGGTGCAGCTGCGCGCCGCGCGACACTCCTGCGCGGCTGGCTATCTCAGTCGTCGTGGTGCCCGCGTATCCACGCTCGAAAAGGCACGCGACGGTCGCGTCAAGCAACCGCCGCCGAGTCTCGGCGCTTCGCTCTTCTTGTAAGGCGGACATCTATCTCCTTCGCGGCAAACGCAAATATGAATGATTCAGGTGACACCTGATAACATGCAGACTTGACTGTTGCAAGCAGGTGAGACTGTTTCCTCAACTGACGGCGACGACGCTCTGAGATTCAGCTACTCTTTTTCCAATCGATCGAGCCGAATGATGGACCCAATTCTTTGCATCGCCGACATCGCAAATCAGCTCGGATGCTCGCATCAGCGCGCGGAGATAATCCTTCGTGCTGTCATGCGAGCGCTGCGCGACGGCCTCGACGATGGCGAGGCCGCCGCGATCGAATCTTCACTCCCTGCGGATCTTCGCGCGATCTGGCCTGGCGCGGCCGGCCGGCATCCGGGTCTCGCCGATCTTGGCGACGTAGGCTTTCTCGGCCGCGTGCACGAACTCGCATCGAGCCCGAGCGATGACGAAACCAAGCGGATGGTTCACGTCGTGATGGCATCATTGATGATCGCGATGGCGATTCCGGGCGCCGATCGCCGCGCCGCATGGTCCGCGCTCATGCATTTGCCACGCAAGAGCAAGGTCGTCTGGATGAAGCTATTTCGCGCCGCGTGCTTTCCGGTCGAATGGTACGCTAGCGACCCTTGAAATTCGGGCGGCGCTTTTCCAGAAATGCGCGCACGCCCTCGCGATAGTCCTCACTGTCGAAGCATCGCGCGACCATCGTGGAAACCGACTTCGCGTCGCGCTCCTCACGATCCTTCAGGCTCTCGTGGATCGCGAGCTTCGCGGCCGCCATCGTCAGCGGCGCATTGGTCGCCATTTTCAACACATAGTCGCGCACGTTTTCCTCGAGTTTTTCAGCATCCACAAGGCGGTTGATCAGACCCATGTGCAGGGCCTCTTCGGCGTCGAACAGCCGCGCCGACAGCAGGATGTCGCGCGCGTTGGCGGGACCGACGGTATGCGCGAGCATGTTGACGCCGTCGAGCGGATAAGCCAGTCCCAGCCGCGCCGCGGGAACTCCGAAGCGCGTGCCCCGCGCAGCAATCCGGATATCGCATGCGAGCGCGACCTGCACGCCGCCGCCGATGCATACGCCGGCAATCATTGCGATTACAGGCTTGCGGCATTCGACCAGCGCCGCGATCGCGCTGTTTGGTGCGTCGCGATATGCGCGCGCCTGCGCCGCGTCTGCGCGCATCGCGGGGAACTCCGAGATGTCGGCGCCCGCGATAAACGCCTGCGGGGTGCCGCCGCGCATGACGATCACGCGAATCGCGTCGTCGCTTGCCAGCTCGGCGACACCTTCCGCAATCCGCTGCCAGGTCCTAAGATTGAGCGCGTTGCGGACTTGCGGCCGGTTGAGCACCAGCCATCCAATCGGCGCCTCGTGCGTGACTATCAACGGATCGACTGAAGTTTCATCCTTCACGGCTGGCGAACCTCTGGCGAGACTTATGACGATAATCGAGCGGGCTTCCAGCCAGGATTTTGAGCACATTTGCGCGCTGGACGAAACTGTCCATCCGGGTCCGCCGCGCCGTCGGTTTATCGGCGAGGCCTGCGCGCACGGCCACGTCGCAGTCGCGCGCGTCGACGACGTCATCCGCGGCTTCGTCATCTCGGACGAGAGTTTCTTCGATCAATTCTTCGTCCGGTTGCTGATCGTGCATCCCGACTTCCGCCGCCGCGGACTCGCGACCGCGTTGATGCGCGCGGCCGAGCTCGAATGTCAGTCCGGCAAGCTGTTCACCTCGACCAACCAGTCGAACATTCCGATGCAGCAACTGTGCGATCGATTGGGATTCATCAAGAGCGGTTACATCGAAAATCTCGACGAGGGCGATCCGGAATTGATCTATGTCAAGCTGCTCGCGCAAGGAATCTAATTCCTGTTTTCGGGCCCTCGAGGGAAGGGGAACAATCGAGGAGGTGAAATAGCTGGCGTGTAGCTTGAGCCCAGAACCCTCACCTACCGGCCGCGTTGCGTCCGGCCGCCTCTCCCGTAAAACGGGCGAGGTAATTACACAGAGCCTCCTCCCCTTGAACCTGAGAGCGGAATGGCGTCCTCGACATTTCGCGAGTTGTTTTTTATCACTGGGTGCAGGGTCACCCCTGCCCAGGGAAGGGTGAAACCCACGGCGGGTTTCACATTCAACTAAGTTCCCCGAGGTTCTATATCTTGGCGATCACTTCGTCGCGCAGCTTTTCCAAGCCGCGGGTGAGGCCTTCTGCGTCGAAGGCCGGCGGCGCGATCACCACTCGCGACACTCCGATCGCCCCGAGCGCCTTTAACTCCTCGACGCGGGGGCGTCCCATGCATGACAGTTCGATCTTCTTCGGATCGCGTCCGGCTTTCTCGGCCTCCGACGTCATCATCGCGAACAGTTCCTTGAGCTTGGGGATTTCCGCCAACGCCGGGAAGAAGCCGTCGCCGTAACGTCCTGCGCGTTTCGCTGCGGCAGGCGAATGGCCTCCGACGTGAATCGGAACGCCGCCTTTTTGCACCGGCTTCGGATAGCACTTGACCGGACCGAAGTTGAAATGTTTGCCGTGAAACGACGCGGCATCATCGTTCCACAACACGCGCAGAGATTTGATCGCCTCGTCGGTGCGAGCGCCGCGCGTGTGGAAATCGAGGCCTAGCGAGCTGAACTCTTCTTCGAGCCACCCGCTGCCGATCCCGAGGATCGCGCGCCCATTCGAGAGTTGGTCGAGCGTGGCCGCCTCTTTGGCGACGTACAGGGGATGCCGCTGCGGAAGAATCAGTACTCCCGTCGCGAGCTTTACTTTTTTCGTCACTGCAGCCACAAACGCCAGCGGCAGCAGCGGATCGGGAATCGAGACGTCTTCGCCGCCCGGGATTTTACCAGTGGACGAGTACGGATACGGCGATTTGTAGTCCTGCGGGATCACGACATGCTCGACCGTCCACAACGACTCGATGCCACATCGCTCGGCGGTCGTCGCCAGATGCGTCAGCAGCGCAGGATTACTGAACGGCCCCGAATTAACGAACATCAACCCAAGTTTCATGTCGCGTCACCTCGAATGAAGGATTCGTTGTCTTCTCTATCACACTTCTAACAGGGACGAAGTCCCGCATCTTCTCTTTTGACACTGGGTGCAGGGGTCACCCCTGCCCAAGGAAGCGTGAAACCCACGGCGGGTTTCACATTCATTAGTTCCGCTCCTTGTTCAATTTCCGCCAGCGAGTTACTTGTTGAGTCATGGATATTGGAAAAGTTGGAATATGGTTCTTCCTCGACGCGATGACGGCGCCACAGAGCGCCGAGTTCGCCAAGCAGGTCGAGAAGAATGGCTACAAAGTCCTCTGGATTCCCGAGGCCGTGGGCCGCGAGCCGTTCGCGCACGCCGCATATCTGTTGAGTCACACAGATAGGCTGTCGATCGCGACCGGCATCGCGAATATTTGGGCGCGCGACGCAGTCACGATGGCGGCGGCGTCGAAGACTGTCGCGGAACTTTCCGGCAATCGCTTCCTGCTCGGCATCGGCGTCAGTCACAAGCCTCTCGTCAGCAACCTGCGCGGGCATAACTACGACAAGCCCTACAGCTTCATGAAGGAGTATCTGCCGAAGATGAAGGGTGCGCTGTACATGGCGCCGCCGCCCAAGGAGCCCGTGCCCGTGGTGATTGCGGCGCTGCATCCGAAGATGCTCGCGCTGTCGGCGTCCGAGGCCAACGGCACGCATACGTACTTTGTTCCGCCCGAGCATACGGCGAAGGCACGCGCGCAAATCGGACCGAATGCGATGTTGTGTGCGGCGCAGGCCGTCATCCTCGAGGCCGACGCCACCAAGGCTCGCAAAGCGGCGCGCGAATATATGAAGACCTATGTTCCCCGCCTGCCGAATTACACAAACAACCTGAAAGCGCTCGGATGGGCCGACAGCGAATTCGAAAACGGATGCTCGGATCGGCTGGTCGACGCGATTGTGGCGTGGGGCAATGAGGAGAAGATTCGCGATCGCATCGACGCGCATCTGAAGGCTGGCGCCTCTCACGTCTGCATCCTGCCGCTAAGGGCCGATAGCGCGCCGCAGCCCGATATGCGTACGGTGCAGGCGTTTGCGCAGGGCTGAGTCATAACTGATGCGCCGAATTTTCTTCGCGTTGCCGTTTCTGATTCTCGCGATTGCGATCGCGGGATGTGCCTCGCGCGACGATCAACAGGCCCAGCAGGCCGAGGCCGCAGCCGCCAAGGCTCAGCAAGCGGCAGAGCAAGCAGAAAAATCTGCGGCAGAAGCGCAGGCCGCCGCTGACAAAGCGACTGAGGCTGCGAATCGCGCGACCAAGGCGGTACAGGAGGCGACCGTCGAAATTAATCGCGTCACCGACCATCTCAATCAGATGGCGCGCGATCGCGAGGCCGCGACCCATGGACGACGGCTCTCGCACGTAAAAAAGGCGGCCAGGAAAGCCGCGGCAAACAAAGCAGCGGTTGCGTCCGGATCGCCGGCCGCGGAGCCGTCAGCGTCGGCGAGATGATGGCAGAACCAATCAAATCGCAACCGGCCAGCATCCGCACAGACGCCGACATTCGCGCTGAGAATCCAGCTCGGCAGCTTCGCCGCCATGCCTGGATCAATATTGCGGGGCCAATCGCCGCGGTCTTTCTTGGAATTTTTGCTGCTGCAATGTATCTGCGGCCGGTCGACGTTCTCCGATGGATTCAGATCTCGCGCCTGGGATGGTCGGGCGTGGCGCAGAACGATCTCGCGCTCAAAGACGGCCTCATCACGTACTTGATGACCGGCGGCTATTCGGGGATGGAGCCGGTCGTGATGATTCACGGGCTCGGCCCGAACGCCGCACTTGTATGGCGCGGAATCATGCCGCCGGTGGCGGACGCGCATTACAAAGTTATCGCGCCCAACCTGCCCGGCTTTGCGTCCTCAGACCACAAGCAGGTGCAATATACGATCGCGTACCAGGCGGAGGCGGTCGCACAGATGATCGACGAGTTGAAGCTCGATCACGTGAACCTGATCGGCAACGATCTCGGCGCCGACGTTGCGCTCTATTACGCCGTCGAGCATCCCGACAAAGTTGAGCGGCTGGTGCTGGTGTCGGGCGGCCTGGTCGGTGCACGCGGCGCTGAAAAACTCCGCAAGGGGATGCTGCCGACGACGCCCTGACGCGGTCCGCGCGCAAGTCGAGGCGAGCTTCTTCGATTTGCCGCCGATGCCGGACTTCATCTATCAGCGCATGATGGAACAGTTAAGCGGCGACCTTCCAGCCGAGACCGACATGATCAATTCGGTCCCGCGCGACGAGGCGCACATCCGGTCGAAGATAGGCCAGGTCTTCAACACCCTCACGATAATAATGTGGGGCGCGAAAAATCCGTACTTCTCGAGTGCTGAGGGCGAGGCGCTACACGCCGCAATGCCCGGTTCGGCGACGGTGGTCTTCAAAACCTCCGGCCTCTATCCACAATTGGAGCACGCCGACGACTTCGCCGAGTCCTTGATTTTCGTAATCAAGCAGGAAGAAGGCGGCCGCTAGCGATCTTCCTGGGCATCTTGTTTTCATTCCCCTGGATCACAACGGGTTCCAGAACGAATCGCAATTGTGAAAGGTGTTGAAGTCGGTCTCGGGCATCGGTGTCGGCGGCACCAACGATTGGAACTCGTCGGCTGACGCAGAGTAGGGCGACCACATAGGCTGGCCGGCAGAGTTAGGGTCAAGTGTCTTGGCGAACTGGGTCCAGTAGCTGATCATAGTGTCGGAGAGCGTCTGCTGGTCGGCGGTGAACGGGAAGATATCGCCTGTTACCAGCATCAGGTACTGGATTTCCGCGCCGTGAAACGCGCCAAGTGGAAAGCTTAGCCCAGGTATAATGCCCGGAGGAGCGTTTTCGTCATTGAACTCGTACGCATAGGTGGTCGTGAATTTCGACAATGCCTGATCCGCATTGCGCGCCGGACAGCTGAAGACTCCATCGGTACCTGAGGCGCTTAGTGCGAGCCCGCCGTTTGGATAATCGGCATATGGGTAGATTGCCAATACGTGCGACGCCAAAAATGGTGTCCACAGAGCGGCGGTCGCAGCCATGTATTCGGCTTCGGTATCGATAGGATTCCCGGTCCCGTCGTATTCCTCAGCTACAAAGGCCCTATATTCATCGTGGTTGGCACCTGAAATCACAGGCACCTTGTTGAACGCGCCGCTTTGGAATGCCGCCGTGGGTGTCTGGGTAAGTAGTTTTCCATCGACGAACGGATACACGACACCTGCCTGCACCGAGACCAGCGTGTTAGCCGGCACTGCGCGCAAGCACGAAGCTTTCTGATTGCTGCATCCCACGGCGATCGCGACCGAGTTACCAGCCGTCGCGAAGCCATTAGTCGTCTCCGCCGCCTTCAAGGCCAGGATAGATAGAAAGTAGTTCTGGAATTCGGCGTAGGAGCCGCTCTCTGCAATCGCGCCGCGGAACAATCCCTTCGCAAGGGGTGATGCCAGCTGGGAATAAACGCTCTGCCCTCCGGCGGACTCGCCGAATATAGTTACTTCCTCCGGATTGCCGCCAAAGGCCTGGATGTTCTTCTTAACCCACTTAAGCGCGAATTGCTGATCCATGAACCCATAGTTGCCCAGCAGATGATGTTCGGCGTCCAGCCCGGACTGGGCAAGGAATCCCAGCACACCGAGGCGGTAGTTGATCGTGACGACGATGATCCCTCCCGCGTTTACCAGCGGCGTGGGGTCGTAGAGGCTGCCGGCGCCACCAGTAAGTCCGCCGCCATGAATCCAAACCATCACGGGAAGGCCGGTTGGCTTCTTTTTGGACTTACTAGCGGTCACATCACCGGCTTGTTCCATCGCGCTGCCCGGTTCGGAGTTGGTCGGTTCATAAACATTGAGGAACAGGCAATCTTCGCTGCCAGTCCCGGACTGCGTGCACTCGCTGCCGAATTGGTTGGCCTGAAATGGTCCGGAAAACTTCCCGAAAGGCTTGGGCGGCATCCAGCGCAGAGATCCCACGGGAGGCGCCGCGTATGGGATACCGAGGAACTCGTCAACGCCATTGACGGTTATCCCGAGCACGGGACCGCTTTTAGTAATGGCAAATGGCTTCGGGAACGACTTCCTGGCCGACGCACCCGTAACCGCACTCAGCGTGAAGGCGCAAGCAAGCGCCACCGCGAGTACAAGTTTGGAAGCAAGCGCATAGCGCTCGGGCGCACTCGCCCTTTGATTGATCTTCATCTGTTTCGATTCCCCCATCGAACGCACAGCATATGCACTGACGCTCCGCCCTACGCAAGAACATTTTTTCCAGCGGGAGCGAGTTGCGCGAAACGCACTGATAGCAGGCGACTGGGGAATCCAGGTAACCTTCCCTATCAGTCATTCCCGGGTTGGGTATCTCTCGATATCAAAAACGGGCGCGCGGAACCCTTAGGTCACGCGCGCCCGTTCGGTGTTTGCGATCAGAACGCGTCCCAGAACCCGCAGAGGTGATTGGCGGCAAAGGTGGACTCGACCATCGGCGTCGGTGGAATCAACGACTGGAACTGATCGGTGGCTGTGCTGTACGGAGACCATACCGGTTCGCTGGGCGAGTTCGGGTTCAGGTTCTTCGCGAACTGGGTCCAGTAAGTGACCATCGCGGCCGAGAGCTGCTGCTGGGCAGGCGTAAATGGAGGGGGCGTCCCGCCTATCACGAAGAGGTATTGAATCTCCGCGGCGTGGTAAGCACCCAGCGGGAAGGTTAGCCCGGGAATACTGGATTGCGCAGGCGGCGCGTTTTCGTCGTTGAATTCGTAAGTATAGGTCGTGACGAACTGCGACAATAACTGGTCCGCATTGCGCGCCGGACACGCGAAGATTCCGTCAGTACCCGAGGCACCCAAGGCCTCAGGGCCATTTACGTCATTGGCGGGGCTATCGGGGTACAAGGATTCCACGGTTGAGGCCAGCAAGGGTCCCCACAAGGCTAATTCCGCGGCGTCGTACTCCGGCAAAGTCGCGAGCAAATTACCCAGGGCGTACTGCCCAGCTACGAAGCTCCTCCATTCATCATGATTGGTGCCCGAAATCACCGGCACCTGGTTGAATTGACCGCTGGCGAATGCCGCGCTGGGCGTCTGCGTTAACAGGATCCCATCCACGAACGGATACACCACTCCCGCCTCTACTCCGACCAACGTCGCGGCCGGCACGGCGCGCAGACACGCAGCCGTCTGGCTGGCGCATCCGACACTTGTCGCGATCGAGCTGCCAGACGGAACCAGAGAGGTGCCTGTCGTTTCCCCGATCGGGAGCGTGACGATGTCGTCAAAGTAATCCTGGAATTCTACATACGATCCGCTCTCCGCTATCGCGCCGCGAAACAGGTGTGCCGCGGTGGGAGACGCCAGCTGGGAATAGACACTCTGCCCGCCCGCAGACTCACCGAAGATAGTTACCTGACTCGGATCGCCGCCAAAGCCCAAAATGTTCCTGCGAACCCAGTTGAGCGCGAGTTGCTGATCCATGAACCCATAGTTCCCGGCCTCATGGCCTTCGGTGTCGAGCGCGCTCTGGGCAAAGAATCCCAGCAGGCCGAGACGATAGTTGATGGTGACGACGATCACACCTTTCTTTACCAGCTGGGACGGATCGTAGTCGCTGCCAGCGCCACCCGTCAGTCCTCCGCCATGAATCCAAACCATCACCGGCAGGCCGCGATGGAACTCGTCGTCTCGGTGACTATCTCTTCCGCCGCCGCCCCCAAATCTTGTTTGCGGGGTATAAACATTCAGGAACAGGCAGTTCTCATTGCCGCCTCCACCTTGCGGGCACTGACTGCCGAAGGTCGTCGCTTTCAGAAAAAATTGGGGAAAGAACCCGTAACGCTTCGGCGGTTGCCAGCGCAGAGCTCCAACCGGCGGCACCGCGTAGGGGATGCCGAGGAATTCGTTTACACCATTCGCCGTCGTTCCGATCACGAATCCGCTCTGAGTGATGGCAAATGGATGATTGTCGGCCGACGCGCTTACTACCGAGCCAAGCGTAGTCGCGCAGATAGCCGCCAGCGCAAGTAAGAGTTTGGAAGTAACCCCGCTGCTTTTCATTGCTGATTCCTCCGTCAGCTTTTTGGAGCGTGGCGACGCACGCCGGCAACGCCCCGATTTCTAAATTGGAATGAAAGATTCGGACCCCCAGAGACCGCGCGCTATACCAGGAAAATTGCCCCCACAAACGTGAGCGTTGGATTAGCCTCGACTATGTTCAAATCGTGAGCTTCTAATACGCCCGAAAGACCTTCCGCGGCAAGATCCTTTTTTTACCGCCGCTTTTACGTTCGCAGCGGCTGGAGCGGCTTGCGAAGAACTCTCTCGTCTGCGATAAGCGAGCTTGATCGAAATTTCCAGCAAGCGAGGAATCGACAACGATGAAGCTCTACAACATGGATCTCTCCAATTTCGCCACCAAGTCCCGGCTCGTCATTTATGAAAAGGGACTCAACATCGAGATGGCGCCGATTCCGGGCGGCGCGCTCAGCTCCCCCGAATATGCGAAGATCAATCCGCTCGGCAAAACTCCGGCGCTCGATGCCGACGGCCTGCTTATCCCCGAGTCCGAGGTGATCAACGAGTACCTCGAGGATAAGTATCCGAATCCTCCCCTGCTTCCGAAGAGCCCCGAAGGTCGCGCCAAGGTGCGAATCCTCACTCGATTCCACGACCTGTACCTCGAGCCTCCACTGCGTGCGCTGTTCGGCCAGATGAATCCGAAGACGCGCGACGCAAAAGTCGTCGAAGAAAAAGTGACCGAGCTTACCAAGCGCCTCGGCCAGCTCGACAAAATGCTCGCCGATGGCGGCTACGCTACCGGCTCGGAATTCACTCTCGCCGATTGCGCGCTCGCGCCCACGATGTTCTTCGTCACTAACCTGGGGCCTGCCTTCGGCATCAAAGCGCTCGACGGGCATCCGAAGATCGCGGCATGGTGGGCTCACGTCCAGACGCGCCCGTCGGTGAAGAAGGGCCTCGGCGAGCAGACCGCAGCGCTGGCCGCGATGCAGCGCGGGGGAAATTAGCAGCGAGGTTTTCAATCGAAAAAAGGCGGGAGCATCCGCGGCGATGCTCCCGCTTTCATATAGTTACTGGCGGCCGCGCAACATCGCGGACACCGCGGCCGCGCACCAGATGGCTTCGAGCACGACGAATGGCGCGAATCCAATCAGGTACGACGCGTAGCAGGAGACTGCGGCACCAACGGCGTTCATCGCCTGGTACGCGCGCGAATCGGAATGCAGCATCCCGAACAAATTCATGAAGAACGCGATCAACAGAATCGCGACTCCGATCGATCCAATGATTTCCGATGCCGACATATCGTGTCTCCCGCTCGCTATGCCAAAATACCCGCAAGGATGAACTGACGATGTCTTATCTCGATCGCGACGGCGTTAGCATCTACTACGAACAACGCGGCGCGGGGCCTTCCGTGCTGCTCTCGCACGGGTACAGCGCCAGCGCGCGTATGTGGGAGGCTCAGATGGACGCGCTGTCGGACGCCTATCACGTGATCGCGTGGGATATGCGCGGTCACGACCGCTCCGACTCGCCCGACGATCCGTCGCTCTACTCGCACGAAGCAACCATTCACGATATGGCCGCGGTGCTCGATGCTTGCGGTGCCGGTCGCGCCATCATCGCAGGCTTGTCGCTCGGCGGCTTCATGTCGCTGGCGTTTCATCTGGCGCATCCTGCCCGCACCGAAGCGCTCATGCTGTTCGACACCGGGCCGGGCTACAAGAAGGACGACGGTCGAGCGGGATGGAACAAGCTCGCCGACAGTATGGCGGTGGCGTACGAGAAAAAGGGACTCGCCGCGGCCGGCGTCAGCGCCGAAGTGAGCATCGCGCGCCATCGCAGTGCGCAGGGCCTGGCGCATGCGGCGCGCGGGATGCTGGCGCAGAAAGATGGACGCGTGATTGAGTCGCTGCCGGTGATCGCGGTGCCGACTCTGGTGCTGGTCGGCGAAAACGACCTGCAGTTCCGGCCGTCGGCTGATTACATGGCGGCGAAAATCCCCGGCGCGGAAAAAGTGATCCTCGAACAGGCCGGACACGCCGCGAATATCGATCAGCCCGCCGCATTCAACGTCGCCGTTCGCGCCTTCCTCGATCGCGCTACGGCCTAAGACCTTCTGGAGAACGCTCCTCCGAATCGGCAATATGTAGATGGTGCGCCGGTGATGGCCCCGTGGTCACATTGGCGACAACTCTGCAGACCTGATTGATCATAGGGTCCGAGAATTCGTTAGGACTGACGTTAGAATGGCTGTCCCTCCACTATCTGAAGTCAATCGCAACCTGTTCAACAAGCTTATCGATCATCACATCCGCTTTTCGCTGGCCAAGCTGCGGAGCGAGTTGACCAAGCATGATTGGTATCGCGCGACGGCGTTGGTGGTGCGCGACATGCTGGTCGAGAAAATGCTCGCGACGCGCCTGCGTTTCGATCGCAACAATTCCAAGAAGCTCTACTACCTGTCGCTCGAATTTCTGATCGGCCGCTCGCTGGAGAACAATCTTTTCAATCTCGGCATCATCGACACCTGCCGCGATTTCCTGGCCGAGAACGGAATCGACCTGCAAATCCTTTTCGATGAGGAGCCCGACGCTGCACTCGGCAACGGCGGCCTGGGTCGGCTGGCTGCATGCTTTCTCGATTCGCTGGCGACGCTCGATCTTCCCGGCTACGCGTATGGAATCAACTACGAGTACGGACTGTTCCGCCAGGAGATTCGCGGCGGCTACCAGGTCGAGCGTCCCGACGCATGGCAGCGCGAAACCTCGCCGTGGCTGGTGGCGCGCCCCGAGCAGTCGTGCAGGATTCCGGTTTACGGGCGCATCGAGCATCGCATCGACAAAAAGGGCGAATACAATCCGATCTGGGTCGATTGGCGCGTCCTGGTCGGCGTGCCGTCCGATCTGCCGATCGTTGGATTCGGCGGCCGCACGGTAAACTTCGTGCGCCTGTACTCGGCCGGCGCGTCGGACGAATTCGACATGCAGATCTTCAACGCCGGCGACTACATGAAAGCCGTCGAGCAGAAGATGCTTTCCGAAACCATCTCGAAGGTGCTGTACCCATCCGACGCTGTCGCTGCCGGCCGCGAACTAAGACTGCTGCAGGAATATTTCTTCGTAGCCTGCGCGGTGCACGACATCGTACAGAGCTTCGTCGCGCGCGGTCAGGACTTCACTGATTTTTCATCGCAAGTGGCTATTCAGCTGAACGACACGCATCCGGCACTGACTATTGCGGAGTTGATGCGCGTTTTCATCGACGAGTACGATCTCGAATGGCCGACTGGCGTGGGAAATTACGCGCGCGACCGTCGCATATACTAATCACACTCTGCTGCCTGAGGCGCTGGAGAAGTGGCCGGTAAGCTTGCTCGAGCGAGTAGTGCCGCGCCATCTGCAGATCATCTACGAGATCAATCGCCGCTTTCTGGCTGACGCAGGTACGGTCTGGCGCGACGATCCCGAACGCCTGAAGCGCGTATCGATCGTCCAGGAAGGTTACGAACCCCAGGTCCGCATGGCGCATCTTGCGATCGTCGGCAGCCATTCGGTGAATGGCGTGTCGAAGTTGCACACGGAACTCGTCAAGACGCGGCTGGTGCCCGACTTCTATCAGCTGTGGCCCGAGAAATTCAGCAACAAGACCAACGGCGTCACGCAGCGGCGATGGCTGTTGACGGCGAATCCGGGCCTGGCAAATCTGCTCGATGCGACCATCGGCGCAGGCTGGAGTATCGACCTCGAGCAATTGAGCGCGGTCGAGAAGTTTGCCAACGACGTCGAGTTTCAACGCCGGTTCCGGGCAATCAAACGCGCCAACAAGGAACGATTGGCGAGAATCGTGAATCGACTCGCCGCCGTCGACGTCGATCCCGCCGCGATGTTCGACATACAGGCCAAGCGTATCCACGAGTACAAGCGCCAGCTCCTGATGGCTCTGGGAGTCATACATCAGTACCTCCGACTCGTAGATGACGGCGTCGAGCCGCCGGTGCCGCGCACTTACTTGCTCGCGGGCAAAGCGGCGCCCGGCTACTGGGCGGCGAAGATGATCATCAAGTTGATCAACAGCCTCGGCGAGATGATCAACAACGATCCGAAGACGCGCGAGTTGATCAAGGTGGCTTTCCTGCCGGACTACCGGGTCTCGCTCGCGGAAAAAATTATTCCCGCCGCCGACGTCTCCGAACAGATCTCCACCGCCGGCCGCGAAGCGTCGGGCACCGGCAACATGAAATTCGCGATGAACGGCGCGCTGACCGTGGGCACCCTCGACGGCGCGAATATCGAGATTCGCGAAGCCGTCGGCGCCGAAAATATTTTTATCTTTGGCCTTACCGCCGAGCAGATCGAAGAAATGACTTTGAAAGGCACGTACCGGCCACGCGAATACTACGAAACCGACGCGCGACTCAAGCGGGTGCTCGACGAGCTCGCATCCGATCGCTTCTGTCCCGGCGAGCCCGGCCTGTTCAGATGGGTTCGCGACGTACTAGTCAATCGCGATGACTACTTCCTGATGGCTGATTTCGGACCGTATGTGGATATCCAGTCGGAGGTAATGACTGAGTATCAACATCCGGAAATCTGGACGCGAAAAGCTATACTCAATCTCGCGCGAATAGGTTCATTCTCGAGCGATCGCGCAGTCATGGAATACTCCCGCGAGATCTGGCACCTCGGCCCGGCATGAGGGGATTCAGCCGTCGGCAATCAGCGTAAAGCCCATCTTCGCGGCCGCGCGATTGAGTGCGTCGTCGAAGCAGGCGAAGCTAACCGAAGATCGAAGTGTCACCGCCATCAGATCGACCGTCGCCAGGTGTAAAGCGTCGTAAGCCTTCAGGCGATATTGTTCCGCCAGTTCTCCTGCGCGGTGTATCGTCGTCGCGTCGACTGGCAGGCGATCCAGGCGGTTCCAACCTTGTTCGAATTCATGCTTGTGCCGTTTCAGGGCAGCGTCGTCGATGTCAGCAAGGCGCTGTTTTCTCGCAAAGGCTGACCTTGCCTCGACATAGGCGATGAGGCTGGTGGCAACGAGATCGGCTCGAGCGACCGCTCGCCTCACTTCCGTGCTTCCAACTTCTTGCACGTAAAGCTTTACCAGAGCGGAGGTGTCCAGGTAGACGATCACCTTCGGTCTTCGAGCACGATTTCAGCCAGCGTTTTCTCGCCTGGCCGGATTACCATTGGACGCGACGATCCGCGGGGCTTGCCTCCTCTTGACGGAAGCATTCCCGGAATCCGCCGGAGACGTCGTGCGAGTTCCGAGGCGTCAGGTCTCGCGTTAGCTGCTGGAGCCAATGCCAGTAATCGCGCAACCGGCCGGCCACGAGAAGTGATTACTATTCTTCGCCGTTACTCGCCTTTGCGATATAGCGACAGCCGCGCCTTGAACTCGCGTACAGATGCTTTCATGAACCACATTATAGTCGATGTGGTCACATCGCGCGAGGGCGTGGGTTGTGTTGCTCGAGCAGCGTGAGGCCGGATGACGTCACTCTGACGACGATGCGGCCATCCACGTGCTGCTTCATCACCAGTCCGCGATCGTTCGCGTCCTCCCAGACCGGGAACCTCGGACACGACGTCCGCCACGCGTCCATCACTTCGTCGTAGCTCCTTCGCGGTTTGCCACCCACTCGAGGAGATCGATTATCAGTGATTCGACTGCATCGAACATCGATGTCTATATACCGTGAACGCAAACAGCGACGCAAAAATACGAACTAGGCCAGACTCACAGAGGATAGCGCGTCGCTGATGCGTTTGCTGAAGTCGGCAGATGCGTCCGACCGATAGATCACTTGTATCGACTCGGCCAGCTTTAAAATCCCGGCGTTGCGTTTCAGGACTTCGCCAATTTCATCGAGATAAGCGGACAGCCCCGTTGGCGAACTATCCGCGACGAACTCATTCGGCGCACGCTGCGTAACGAACATGAGACGTTTCAGATCCTCAGCCGCTGCCGGATGGAGCTTGCAGAGCTGCTCATACTTTTGAGGATCGCGAAAGTAACTCCAGATCTTCTCGTCCGGGATTGCGAACCTGAGATCGGCGGTGAAGTCCTTGCGCAGGCAGGGAATGTCGCGCGCGGCGCAGACTTCGGCGACCTTGGCGGGAGGATCGTCGATCGCGACCGCCGGCGTATTGCTATGCGCCGCCGCCGCGGAGTTGCTGCCGTAACGCGCGCGAAAGTCCTGAAAACTGAGCGGCACTTTGGCGAGATGATACAGGATGCAGATGCCGTCGTCGGCAAGCACGTTCCGCGAGACGTCCTCAATCAGCCGTTCGGTACTCCCCGCAGTTTCGCAGTGATAGAGGACATGAGACGCGAAGACGATTCCAAATTCATGCGGCCGCGCCGGCGCGTGGTGCGACCCGAGCAGATCGAGCAGATGTCCCGCAAACGAATCGCCGGCACGCGCTGAAAAATCGACCAGCTTGAGCGTGCCTGCTGATTTCGCCGCCGCGAGTGTCGCGAGCGCCTCGCCATTGCGTTCGTCCGTATACTCGATGCTGTAGTCGGTCGCACGAACCTTGAAGCCCGGATCGAATTTCACGCCCGTCAGATATTTCACCAGCGTGTCGCATGGCCCGCTGCCGATATCGGCTATCGAGATGGGATCGTTTCCAGTCAGCACGATGCCAGCGTCGAGCGAGACGATTCAGAAACCCGGCGTTGATGCGCGCGGTCTTTTCCTTCTCGTCAGTGGCGGCCTTGAACGACGGGTAGATCTCTTCGTAACGGTAGGTGTCGATCGTGATGCTCATAACGCCCGTCCTTCTATTCGGATGTTTGACGTTAGCGGGCGAATGGCGCAGATTCCACCGAGCCCGTTATGATCGTCGAACACTTGGATCGACCTCACGTGCCATCCGTCGACACGCACTGAGACGGTGCGCGCGATTCAGGTGCTGGTGCGCCGTTCGTCCAGCGAACTACAGATGACCTTCCGCCTCGACGGAGATATTCCCCGCATCCGGATCGCTCCACCGGGCGTGCCGCGCATCAATCCAGAACTCTGGCGCCACACCTGCTTCGAGGCCTTCATCGCCGTGGACGGCCAACAGGCCTACCACGAGTTCAACTTCGCGCCGTCGGGAGAATGGTGCGTCTACGCCTTATCCGGCTATCGCAACGGCGCTCCGGTTGCCGACGAAACGATGCGCCCGCACATTGCGGTTCGCTCCACTGAAAGCAGGCTTGAGCTCGACGCTCTCGTCCGCCTCGATAGTCTGTCTGCCATCCATCCGAATGCTGTGCTCCGTATCGGCCTCTCAGCGGTAATCGAGTCGAACGACGGGCATTCGTACTGGGCGCTTCGCCATCTCACAGACAAGCCGGATTTTCATGATGCCGATGGATTCACCCTGCTGCTTGAGCCTCCCGGCCCCGAGTAGGTCTTGATTCCGATATCGACAGGCTGTCCCTCCGCGATTGTTCCCCTTCCCTCGAGGGAAGGGGTTAGGGGTTAGGTTCCGATGCAACCACGGGGTCTCAACCGCCGGCGCGTGGAGCAGCTTCTATCTCAAACGAAGAATGATCGTTCCGCCACCAGCCGAATTCAATTTCTCTCCGGCCACTTCCTTGGATGCCCCTACAAACCAAATCCGCTGATCGGATCGGCCGACACCGCCGAAGTGTTCACCGCTGCCCTCGACGGATTCGACTGTGTCACTTACATCGAAACTGTTGTGGCGCTCGCGCGCGCATCCAATGTTGATGAGTTCGTCGATTGGCTGCGAAAGATTCGCTACGACCAGGGCCGCATTCAGTGGGACCGGCGCAATCACTACATGTCGCTTTGGATTCGCAACAACGTGCGCGACGGGATACTCAAGCCGGTTTCAACGACGACCGTCCCGACTGTCAGCAGGGAGCGCGTTCTGAATGTTATTCCCGGACTCGATCCACAGCGGACTCGCATTAAATGTCTACCGAAGGCGGCAGTGCCACGGCTCGAATCGACATTTACAAACCGGTGATCTGATTTTTTTTGTCTCGACGCGCAAGAATCTCGATACGTTTCATGCTGGAATCATCGTGAGCGATGGCAAAAAAGTACTTATGCGTCACGCGTCGCGCAGCCAAGGCTCGGTCGTGGAACAGGAATTAAGCGAATTCCTCAAGGCAAATCGGATGGCCGGCGTTATCGTCGCGCGCCCGCAGCCGGTGTCGCGACGTATCGCAGTTAGCAGCTAAGATGACGGCGCAAGTTCGGTTACGGATTTCACTCCTTTTATGCGGGATGAACTTTTCAGCCTGATAGCGACACACTTGGCGTGCTACGTTCACGGTATGGATTACTGTCAGGATGCCCGACATTTGCGTGGCCCCTTCGCGATCGGACAACTCCCACTTAATGTCGAAACAATTTTTGACGGAACAAAGCTACCCTTAGTGGTGGGTCCGTCTCAAAACCACAACAGCTGGTATAGAGTTAGCTCTTCGTGAACATCGTCTATCCAAAGGACTACTCGTCGGCGAACATTCAGCAAGTCCTCGACGCTGCCGATTCCGCCGTTCTGTTTCTCGGCGATCCGCGGGTGAACGTCGAGCCCGGACCGCGCATGTTCGATCGAATGTCGCAGGTCATACGCGAGTCCGGCGCCGGCTGGGTCTATGCCGACGCGGTCGGCCATCCTCGTATCGATTATCAACTCGGAAGCATCCGCGACGGGTTCGACTTCGGCCCGGTAGTAGGTGTGTCGGTTGAGGCTGCGCGTCAGTCGGGGATCGATAGCACCTGGAAATGGGGCGGACTCTACGACCTGCGGTTAAGGATTTCAGAGAAGCACGCTGTCGCGCGGATTCCCGAACCGTTGTACGGCGCTTCGACGATTGATGCGCGGCCGACGGGTGAAAAGCAATTCGACTATGTGGATCCGCGCAACCGCGACTACCAGATCGAAATGGAGTGCATCGCGACGGCGCATCTCAAACGAATCGGTGCCTGCCTGGAGCCTCAGTTCAACGAGGTTCCAGTCGCTGAAAAACATCCAGTAAAGGCCAGCGTCGTCATCCCGGTTCGCAATCGCGAGCGGACAATTCTCGACGCCGTTCAAAGCGCCCTGGCCCAGAGCGCCGATTTCGAATTCAATGTGATCGTCGTCGATAACCATTCGACCGATCGGACGACGGAGATCCTGCGCGGTATTAACGATCCGCGGGTTAAGCACATCGTTCCGCAACGCCGGGACCTCGGAATCGGAGGATGCTGGAACGAGGCGATTTACTCAAACGACTGCGGACAATACGTAGTCCAACTTGATTCTGACGACCTGTACATCAATGACGGCGTCCTTCGCCGATTTGTCGCGGAACTTGAAGCCGGACCTTATGCGATGGTCATAGGGTCCTATACGATGGTCGATTTCTCCTTAAAGGAGATCCCACCCGGGCTTATCGACCATCGCGAGTGGAGTCGCGAGAACGGAAGAAACAATGCACTCCGCATCAATGGCCTCGGCGCGCCGCGCGCATTCAATACGTCGGTTCTGCGACGCATAGGATTTCCGAATGTGAGTTATGGCGAGGACTATGCCGTAGCGTTGCGCATCAGCCGTGATTACGAGATAGGCCGCATCTACGAGTCCGTTTATCTCTGCCGTCGTTGGGAAGGTAACAGCGACAGTGCGCTGCCTCTCGAGGTCGCGAATCGATACGACCTATACAAGGACTGGCTACGTACTATCGAGATCCAGGCTCGAATGCGGCGATGACCCACGAAGTAGAAGAACTGTTTAAGCGGCAGGCGCGCGCATGGCCGCAGCTGGCGAAAGGGCTTGAAGGTCTTGCGTGCGCGAAAACACGACAGCTAAGGATCGATTGGTTCGATATCTTCATCCGTCACATTCCACATCGCATAGCCAGCACGACGGCGTCAGTCGACCGGGAGTCGGTCGCGAAACGCCCCTGCTTCCTATGTGCCGCGAATCTGCCTTCGGAAGAAGAAGGTCTGCAGTTCGATGACGATTTCACGATCTACTGCAATCCGTTTCCAATCGTGGACCGTCACCTGACGATCGCTCACAGAGAACACCGCTTGCAGCGCATCGCGAACCAGTTCGGCAACATGCTCGACCTTGCTGCGGCACTGAAAGGATATTTCATCGTCTACAACGGGCCGGAATGCGGCGCATCCGCGCCCGACCACATGCATTTTCAAGCGGGCTCGCGGCGATTGTTTCCGATCGAGAAGGACACCGCAGGACTGACTAGCGTTACTGTGCCGAACTATCGAAGAAATGTCTTCGTATTTCGTGGACGGGATCGATCTGCTTTGATCGATCGAATGGATCGCGCCATCGATCTGCTCGCGGAAGCGACCGGCAAACCAACCGAGCCTATGGTCAACATCGCGGTTTTCCATGAGCGTGACGAGTGGGCCACATATCTGTTTCCGCGAGGTAAGCATCGGCCAGAGGTCTTTCACACAGGCGAGCTGACCGTAAGTCCCGCTTCGATTGATCTGTGCGGAATATTTGTTGTGCCGCTGGCGCAGGATTTCGAACGAATCACCGGTGACGCGATCGCCGCAATTTTTCGAGAGGTCACCTTGCCCGACGATCGATTTCAGGAAGTTGCCCGTAAGCTGGAGAGTAAGTGTTGAACGTCTCAGTAGGGCTGACTGAAGGACAATCCGCCGTCGAAGTTGAATTGACCGGCACGTTTGCGGATACCTCCGGAAAATCCTACGCTCCCGGACGTTACACCTTTACTTCTGAAGTTACACTCACTCCGTCGGACCCGGTATCGTGCGCGTTTGCGCTGGACGACGTCACGATCGGAATCGGTTTTCATTGGGAGCGCAAGGAGCGCCAGGCATTCCGCGGGGCTTTTCGTCTCATCGAACGAGCGGCCGGGCTGACGGTGATCAATGATATCCCGCTCGAAGAATACGTCACCAGCGTGATTTCATCCGAGATGAGCGCGTCGTGTCCGCTCGAACTGCTGAAAGCTCACGCGGTGATTTCGCGCAGTTGGCTGTGGTTTCCCAAAGCAAATCCCTCGCGTACCGTGATAGGGCAGGATCAGCGTCTCGACTCTCACGAAATCCTTCGATGGTACGGTCGCGAAGCGCATCCTGATTTCGATGTATGCGCCGACGATCACTGCCAGCGATATCAGGGCATCACGAAAGCGTTCTCGCCGGCTGCCGCCGAAGCGGTTCGCGCGACGGCCGGTGAGTTTCTCCGTTACAAAGGCAATATCTGTGACGCCCGGTTTTCCAAATGCTGTGGCGGAATTACGGAGCGCTATACGACCGCCTGGGAAGACGAAGACATTCCCTATCTTGAATCAATCTACGACGGTGCGGCGCAGTCCCACTCTAACAGTCTTGAGACGTGGATACGTTCGAACCCACCGGCTTACTGCAATACGGAAGATTCGGAACTCCTATCACGAGTTCTCCCGGGATTTGATCAGGAGACCCGCGATTTCTATCGGTGGCAGGTCGCGTACACGCCCGAAGAACTCGCCGATCTTATCAGTACCAGGCTTGGTGTGGAGCTTGGTCCTATTCGCGACCTGCAAGCACTCGCTCGCGGACCTTCAGGCCGAATATATCGACTGAAGATTATAGGGGATCGCGACTACATCATCATCGGTAAAGAACTGGAAATTCGCCGCGCTCTATCGCGCACGCATCTCTATAGCTCCGCATTTGTCGTCGACAAGGAGTCCGACCGCTTCGTCCTGAAAGGATCCGGCTGGGGGCATGGTGTCGGCCTATGCCAGATCGGCGCGGCAGTCATGGCAAACGACGGCAAGACTTACACCGAAATCCTGCGGCACTACTATCGCGGAACCACCGTCAGCGCCTGACGTCCACGCTGCTCGATAGGTCAGATCTGACTACTTTCTGTCATTTTTTCTTCAAGGTTCCCATCGCACCTTGAAGGGTCCCGTCGCTATTGATGGTGAGAACCGACATGGTTGCCAGCATTCCATCGGAAGGATAATGGATTGTGATTTTGTCGCCATTCACGTCGTAAGGAGTCCCGTCGGGATCGGCCATCCCACCCATATTGAGGAAAGCTTTGCCGTCTTTGAACTCCAGGGTCAGGCGACCCGTCGTATCCACATATGTGCCGCTCGGGGCGCTCGAATGGCAGCCCGTTACGAAAAGGGTCGCGGCGAAAGCAACCACCGCAATGAACGTTACAAATAGCCGGGGCCTAACCATGTTCTCCTCCTGGAGCGCCGCATGAAAGCGACAATTAACGCTGGAAAATTGCCCTCGGTTTAGTACGACTGACGTATGAGATGCAACCTCGTCGAATATGGTAGTTGGGGCCGTCTTCGAGTTGCGGTTCGCGATCGCTATCCTGACAGGTCCTCGATCAACGTGCGGGCGTCGCGTATCGCTTCGGCTTCTGTAGCCGCTGCACCAACAGTGCCGCCGTTGCTATGCGGACCGGTTACAAGCCAGAACCAGCACTCCTGGTCACTCCATACCTTGTAGCCGATTTCCAGGTGACTGCGACTTCGCATTGGCTATCTTCATAGCCTTAACTGACTACGCGTTGCACTTTGTAGCGGCCCTGGGCGCGGCGGTCCGTCGGCCGCGCTCGATAGTTCAAATCTTGAGCTTGTTGCGGACGAATTGCGCCTTGGTTAATTCCCGCGTGGTCGCAGTAAATTCCAGAGCCGCGAAGGGTATCGTGAAACGTGTAATTGGTGTCCGTTTTTTCC
>CAVZGB010000018.1:0-277713 GCA_963774665.1 uncultured delta proteobacterium | reverse complement strand
TGGGTGCGAGGTTTGGCAGCCGATCCAGACCTCGCCGCCTTCGAAGTGCTCTTTTTTCCAGATGGGGACGATTTCCTTCAGGCGGTCGATTGCGAAGCGGCATGCTTCGAAAGCCTCGGCGCGATGGGGCGCTGAGACTGCAATCGCGACTGACGTTTCGCCGATTTCGACGACGCCGACGCGGTGCGCGATTGCGATGCGCGTGATTTTCCATCGCGCGCCGGCTTCGACTGCGAGCTTGCGCATCTCGGAGAGCGCCATCGGCTCGTAGGCCTCGTACTCGAGGCGAATCACGACGCGGCCGGCGTTGTCGCGGCGAGTTGTGCCGGTAAACGATACGATTGCACCGGCGGCTGGGGTCGGTGACTTCGCGCTCAAGCGCCGCGACGTCGATTCGGTTGCGGCCGATTGTAATTTTGCCGACGTAGGCCGGAGTCTCGGCGCCGCCGCTCACTGGCGGAATGAATGCGATTTCGTCACCCTTGCGCGGCTTGAAGTTCGCTTCGACATATTCCTGGTTGACGGCGAAGCCGACAGAATCGTGATGCCCGCCGAGCTCGGGAAATTCGACGACCAACTGCCGCCAGATGTCGCCGACCGTGGTTCCGTCGGGAAACTCGCGCGTCAGCTCGGCCGTATGCGCGCGCTCACGCAGCGTCGCGAACAGTTTGATTGTAAACTGGCTCACGTTCTTCCAGCTTCATTTGCTCAGCAGATAAGTGATGTGCCCGAGCTGGGGAATCAGCAGCTTTTCCATCGCGAGTCGGCACGCGTCGGGAGAGCCGGGGAGCGCGGCGATAAACTTGCCGTGACGGACGCCCGCAATCGCACGGCTCATCATCGCGGCCGCGCCGATTTCCTGGAACGAGAGCATCCGGAACAATTCGCCGAAGCCTTCGAGCTCCTTATCGAGCAACGATTTCACGACTTCGGTGGTGCCGTCGCGAGCGGTGATGCCGGTGCCGCCGTTGACGATGATCGCGTCGAGATTTTCCAGATTGGTAACCAGCGCGGCGGAGATTTTCTCGCCGTCGTCGGGCAGGATTTCGTAGTAGGCCACTAGGTGACCTGCCTCCTGCAGTAACATGCGGATGAGATTGCCGCTCTCGTCGGTTTCCGGAGTGCGCGAATCGCTGGCGGTGATTACGCCGACCTTGAGATTCTTGCGTGCGTGTTTTTGGTGCTCGTGGACCGACATACGGATTAGGATTACACAATCCTCGATGGCATTATAAGCAGTCCGCGCCTGCGATGCTCGCCATCACCGGAACCTCAAGATGACCACCGCGACCAGCCGAACTGGCGGTTTCTTCAGTCCTAAAATTCTACTGATCGTCGTCGCAGTCATCGCAGCCCTGTACGGGGCGCATCGCATCGGCGCGGGACCTTGGTTGACCAACGCGCTCGACTGGATTCGCGGGCTGGGTCCGCTAGCGCCGATCGCATTCATCGCAATCTACATCGTGGCGTGCGTTGCGTTTCTTCCGGGATCGATCCTCACGATTGGCGCCGGTGTGATTTTCGGCGTGGTGCGCGGATCGATCTGCGTTTCGATCGCGGCGACGCTCGGCGCGACGGCGGCGTTTCTGGTGGGACGGTACCTCGCGCGCGGTTGGGTCAGTGAAAAACTCGAAGGCAACCCGAAGTTCAAAGCAATCGACCAGGCGGTCGGCAAAGAAGGATGGAAGATCGTGCTCCTGACGCGCCTGTCGCCGGTGTTTCCATTCAACCTGCTCAACTATGCATACGGGCTTACAAGCGTGAGTCTGCGCGACTACGTTCTTGCGTCGTGGGTCGGGATGATTCCCGGCACGATTCTCTACGTGTATATCGGCGCGCTGAGTGGCGACGTCGCGCGCGCGGCCGGGGGCGGCGCCAAACGAACGCCGGCAGGATGGGCGCTCACGGCGGTCGGCTTTATCGCGACAGTCGCGGTGGCAGTGTACGCAACACGAATCGGCGCGCGGGCGCTGCGCGAAAAAACTTGAGCCGAGGAACACATCGATGGGATCGCACGCGCTGAAGCTTGAGCCGCTTGACGCATACAACCTCGCGCTGACGGAAAATCTGCATCCTGCCGGGTGGGTCAATCCCACGCCCGCCGACCGCTACAACATGGTGGTGATCGGTGCAGGCACGGCGGGTCTCGTGACGGCGGCGGGCGCTGCGATACTCGGTGCGAAGGTAGCGCTGGTCGAGCGCGATTTCATGGGCGGCGATTGCCTGAACTTCGGATGCGTCCCGTCGAAGGCGCTGATTCGATCGGCACGCGCGGCGGCCGCGGTTCGCGACGCGGGGCGCTTCGGCGTCGAGGTGCCGCCGGGTGTTAGGGTAAATTTTCCGGCCGTGATGGAGAGGATGCGCAAGCTGCGCGCCGAGCTCAGCCCGACCGACTCGGCTAATCGATTTCGCGGGCTGGGCGTCGACGTGTTCATCGGTGACGCACGCTTCGTCGCGCCCGATGTTGTAGAGGTTGACGGCAAGCGGCTGAAATTCAAGAAGGCCGCGATCACAACTGGAGCGCGCGCCGCCTCGCTGCCGATCCCGGGTCTCGCCGAGGCCGGGTTCCTGACTAACGAGACGGTTTTCTCGTTGACCGAATTGCCGCGGCGAATCGCCGTGATTGGCGCCGGACCGATCGGATGCGAGCTGGCGCAGACGTTTGCGCGATTTGGCGCGCAAGTCACTCTGCTGGAGGTCGCGCCGCAAATCCTGATTCGCGAGGATCGCGACGCTGCCGAACGAGTCGAGCGCGCGATCGTCCGCGACGGCGTGGAGATCATCACGGGATGCAAAATTCACGGTGTCGGGGTGCGTGGCAATGAGAAAATATTCGCGACCGAACGCGACGGCGTCCGACGCGAAATTGACGTCGACGAAATACTGATCGGAGTCGGGCGAGTGCCTGCGGTCGAGGGACTGAATCTCGAAGCGGCGATGATCGAATACGACAAGCAGAACGGAGTGAAGGTCGACGACCATCTGCGCACCACGAATCCGCTGGTGTACGCCGGCGGCGACGTCGCGTCGCCGTACAAGTTTACGCATTTGTCGGACGCGCACGCGCGCATCATCCTGCGCAACGCACTATTCTTTGGGCGCCAGCGCGCGAGCCAACTGACTATTCCATGGTGCACCTACACTGATCCTGAAATCGCGCACGTCGGACTATATGAAGCCGAGGCGAAGGAGCGCGGAATCGCAGTCGCGACCTATACGCAGGAACTGAAAGAGGTCGATCGCGCGGTGCTGGACGGAGAAACCGACGGCTTCGTGAAAGTGATCGTGAAGGAGGGCAGCGACCAGATCGTCGGCGCGACGATGGTTGCGAGTCATGCCGGCGAGATCATCTCGGAGCTGACGACCGCAATCAAAGCTGGCGTGGGACTCGGCACTCTTGGCGACGTGATTCATCCGTACCCGACGCAGGCCGACGCGATTCGCCGGGTCGCCGGTCTCTACACGCGCACGCGGCTGACGCCATTCGTCGCGAGCTTGATGAAGCGATGGTTCGCGTTCACGCGATGAACAAATCTCGCGGCAGCTACCGCAGCCGCAGGTTGAATGCCTGCCGCCCCTTCTCGCCCGCGCGCACATCGAACTGAACTTCGTTGCCCTCGCGCAGGTCGTCGAAATAGACCTTGGGCGAGAGCGCCGAGCGATGGAAAAAAACTTCGTCGCCGCCGTCGTCCGCGATTATGAAGCCGAAGCCCTTGTCCTTGACTACTTTCTTGATTGTTCCGAACACGCGATCCCTCCCGAACTAATTTGCCCGCCGCCTTGAGCTTACGACGCTGACAATTTAAGTAAAGGGCGAGGCGCAGTCATGCTCAAGGCCGTGACACTAAAAGAAATCGAAAGAATTTTCGGGGTGATCGATCCGATGGGAATCTCGCGCGAGGCGGTGGAGATTCCATTGCGCACCGAGCATCCGGGGCGCGTTTCGATTTTGAAAAACGGCAAGTTGGAAATAGTTGTCGAGCGCGACGGCGACTTCGAGGATTGGATCACGGGTCTCGAGGCGCAGATTCGCGATCTGATGAAGCCGGAGGAGGACTAAGCTCGATCAGCACGGCGCCGTGATCGACACTCTGGCCCTCCTCGACGAGGACATGCTTCACAATCGCGGCGCTCTCGGCGGCGAGCGTCGTTTCCATTTTCATTGCCTCGATCACGACCAGCGGCTGTCCCGCCTCGACCAGATCGCCGTCGTGCACCAACACTTTGAGCACCTTGCCGGGCATCGGTGCCGTGATCTCTGCCGCCGCAAGTCCGCGAGCGCGGCGGCGCGCAGCCGCCTCCGCGGGTTTAAATTCGAAGGACGCCGGGCCGACTGAAACGAGAATCGATTCCTTTCGGCGCGTGCCGAAAACCGGATAGCGGCGGCCCTCGATCGCAAGAATCCCGCCCCCGTCCGCGTTCGAAGTGAACTCCGCGGCGATTTCTCTGTCACCGATGCGGATGCGAATCGTGTTGCCGTCGCGCGAGATCACTTCGGCGTCGATTTCGCGAGAATCGCCCGCGCGTATGAGCTTCATCGCCGCGATCCCCACAGCTCGAAGTTGTGCAGGGCGTCCCACGGTGAACGCCGCTCATTGCTGTTTCGCAGCATCGTGGCGTTCTCGGCTTGCTGATCTTCGGCGGTAATCAGCGTGGCGACGATTGCCGCATCGATTTCGTTGTCGCCGACCTTCCACCGAGAAAAAAATTCGTCGATGAAGTGCGTAGACAACTTGGCGTCGCGAAATTGATCGCTCGCAATGATATCGCGCAGGTAAGCTGCGTTGTTCGTCACTCCCAGCAAAGCGAACTCGCCGAGCGCATTGACGAGTCGGACGCGCGCTTCCTCGCGATTCGCGCCGTAACAGATGAGCTTGCCGAGCAGGCCGTCGTACCACGGCGTCACTTCGGCGCCGCGCGTCAGATGCGAGTCGAAGCGCACGCCCGGACCGCCGGGGACGCTCAAATGAAGCACGGTTCCGGTCGCGGGACGGAAGTCATGCTCGGGATCCTCGGCGTTGATTCGGCATTCGATCGCAACGCCGCGCGGGGCCGCAGGCTCCAAGACTTTGTCGCCCGAGGCGACGCGCAGTTGCTCGCATACGAGGTCGCATCCGAAACGCATCTCGGTCACGGGATGCTCGACTTGCAGGCGCGCATTCACTTCGAGGAAGTAAAAATTGTCGCCCTCGACCAGGAATTCCACGGTGCCGGCGTTGGTGTAGTGCGACGCGCGCGCGAGTTTCAGCGCCGCGTCGATCATTTTCGCGCGCATCTCGTTGGAGAGACCTGGCGCCGGCGACTCCTCGACAATCTTTTGATGCCGCCGCTGGATTGAGCAATCGCGCTCGCCGAGTGCGACGACAGTGCCATGTTCGTCGCCAAGAATTTGTATTTCGATATGCCGCGGATGCGCGAGATATTTCTCGATGAATATCCGACCGTCGCCGAAAGCCGCCGCAGCCTCACGCGCCGCCGCTTCGAGAGCACTTTCGAGCTGCGCGGCTTCGGCAACCACGCGCATCCCGCGTCCGCCACCACCCGCGGCAGCTTTGATCAGGATTGGATAACTGACCTGCGCGGCGAAATCGCGCGCCGCGGAAATTTCGGCGGTTTCGATTCCCGGCACCACCGGAACTCCAGCCGCGACGGCGATTCGCCGTGCCGCGACCTTGTTGCCGAGCGCAGCCATAACATCCGGCTGCGGTCCGACAAAAATGATCTGAGCGTCGGCGGAAGCCTGCGCGAACTCGGGACGCTCCGACAGAAATCCGTAGCCAGGATGAATCGCGTCGGCGCCGGCTTGTTTTGCGGCTCGGATTATCGCCGCGATGTTGAGATAGCTCTTCGCGGCCTCAGCCGGCCCGATCGGAATCGCCTCGTCAGCCGCGACGACGTGCGCGCTTTTTGCGTCCGCCGCCGAATAGACGGCGACAGTCTTGAGGCCAAACACGCGCGCACTGCGGATGATCCGAAGCGCAATCTCGCCGCGATTTGCGACCAGCAGTTTTTTGAGCCGCCGTGCCATCGATTGGTCGAAGCTAGCACAATCAATTGCAACCGGCGCGCCCGTCGTATAATTCCCGATGACGCGCCCGCGCATCGCATTCGCATGAACCGCTACTTCGAGGATTTCACCGCCGGCCAGACTTTCAAGCATTGGCCCGGCCGCACTATCACCGACTTCGACAACACCTGGTTCACGCTCATGACGATGAACACCAACCCGATTCACTTCGACGCCGCCTACGCCGCGACGACGCAGCACGGGCGCCCGCTGGTCAACGGGCTGCTGGTGATGGCGACGGTGGTCGGGATGAGCGTGAAGGACGTGAGCGAGAATGCGATCGCGAATCTCGAGTACGAATCGGTGCGTCACACGGGGCCGACGTTCGCCGGCGACACGCTGTACGCGGAGACGACGGTGCTCGAGACGACCGCGTCGAAATCGAAAAGCGACCGCGGCGTGATTTACGTCGAGACGCGCGGCCTCAATCAGCGCGGCGAGGAAATAATGATCCTGCGCCGCAAAATTCTCGTTCCACGCCGTCCCGCCTGAGCCGTATCGCTATGGATCATCTCTACTTCGTCGTTCACACGCATTGGGATCGCGAATGGTATCAGCCCTTCCAGCAGATGCGCGCGCGGCTGGTCACGATGGCCGATCGCATGATTCCGCTGGTCGAGCGAGGCACGATTCCGTCGTTTCACTTCGACGGACAGACGATCGTGATCGACGACTACCTCGAGATGCGTCCGCGCGCCGAGCCGCGGCTGCGCAATCTGATTCGCGCGGGCAAAATCCAGGTCGGGCCATGGTACGTGCTCGCCGACAGCTTCCTGGTGAGCGGCGAGTCGCTCATTCGCAATCTCGAAATCGGGATGGCGATCGCGCGGCGCTTCGGCCGTCCGCTCGACGTCGGCTATCTTCCCGATCAGTTCGGGCACATCGCGCAGATGCCGCAAATTCTTGCAGGCTTCGGATTCACGACCGCGGTCTTGTGGCGCGGAGTCGGTGCGGACGTGAATCGCAATCGCTTCACGTGGGAGGCGCTCGACGGCAGTTCGGTGCTGACGGTCTATCTGCCCAACGGCTACTCGAACGGCGCCAATCTGCCACTCGAATCGGTCGACAGCTTCGTCGCGCGCGCCGAACAGATCGCACATCGCGAGCGCGACTTCGCAGCCGGCACGCCGATCCTCGTGATGAACGGGACCGATCACGCTCCGCCCGACGCGCGACTCTCGGAGCGAATCAACGAGGCGCGCGAGATTTCCGCGATGACCTTCGAGACCGGCTCGCTCGAGAACTACGTGCGCCGGCTCGCCGATCTTCCGCTGGACGGGACGCCGCGGCATCGCGGCGAATTGCGATCGCCCTTGCGATCGCATCTGTTGCCGGGAGTCACCTCCGCGCGCACGTGGATCAAACAGCGCGACTTCGAGAATTGCCGCACGCTCGAGCGCTACGCCGATCCGATCGCGGCGCTGGCCAACGCACTCGGGCGCGGCGCGGGTCTGGACGCGTTCCTCGAGATGGCGTGGCGGACAGAAATTCAAAACCATCCTCACGATTCGATTTGCGGATGCTCGGTCGACCAGGTGCATGTCGACATGCGCTATCGATTCGATCAGGCGGCGATGCTCGCTGAGACGGCAGCGCGCCGTGCGGCAGCCGCATGCCTCAATGCTGGCAATGTCGACGCGTCGGAAATCGCGGTCTTCAATCCGTCGCTCGCGCACACGGCTCTCGTGAGCGGCGAAGCGGAAGTCGCCGACCCGGACGCGCACTATGCCGTCGAGACTGTCGATGGGCGACGCATCCCGGCCGCGACCGACGTTGCCCGCTCGGGGCGCGCGATCGATTCCGATATGCCGGCGGCGGAGTTCAGATCGATTGTTGGCGGGTTGAGTCAGCCGTCGATGTTCGGGCGCACCGTGAATCGCTACGAGATTGCGATAACGCCCGACGGCCGCCCGCAGGTGAACCTTTTCATGAGCCGCGCGGCGTTCAGCGATCTCGATCTCGCGGAATTCCAGCACGCGGTTCGAACTCGCATCCCCGATTCTGGCTCGGTGCGCGTCCAAGCTACCAGCGCAGCGCGATGCACGATCAATTTCGTCGCCAACGATTTAGTGCAAACGGGATTCAGCTTTTATCGCATCGTTCGCGACGATTCAGTCGCCGTCCCGGAGAGTCCCAATACCGTCGCGTCGATCGAGAACGAATTTTTCTGCCTGACACCGACACCGCGCGGGCTGGAGATTCGCGACCTCACGCGTAACGCGTCGATGGAACTGTATTTCGAGGACGACGGCGATCGCGGCGACGAGTACAACTACGATCCCGTTGGCGACAGCGCACCAATCGCCATGCCCACCTCGATTTCCGCGAGCGTGGTCGACAACGGCCCGGTGCGCAAGCGCATCAAACTCTCGATGACGTTCGACGTGCCCGCGTCGCTCACGGCCGACAGGCGTGCGCGCTCGACGGAACGTGAGCGAATCGACATCGCGCTCGCCGCGACGCTCTACCAGGGTCTCGACCGCGTCGACTTCATCGCCGAGGTGACAAATCGCGCGCGCGACCATCGCTTGCGCGCCGCATTGCGCACGCCGGTCGTCGCGACCGACGCCGTGCACGACACCAGTTTCGGCGTGGTCCGCCGCCCGCTCGCGCCATCGGAACCGCGCGGCACCGAGGATATTTATCCAACAGTGCCTCATCGCACATTCACCGCCGTCGAGGGCGCAGAGTTTTCCGCCGCGCTTGTGAGCCGCGGCATCCTCGAAGTCGAGGCGCGCCCCGAGCATCCGGGCGCGACGACGATGCTCCTGACTCTGCTGCGATGCGTCGGGTGGCTGTCGCGCTCTGACCTCGCGACGCGCCGTGGCGGCGCCGGTCCCGAGCTCGAGACGCCTGACGCGCAGGAGTTGGGCACGCATCGTTTTGAATTCGCGGTCGCGACCTTTCGCGGCAGCTATCTCGAGAGTGGCATTTTGCAATCCGTCGAGGCGTACACGTCGCCGCCGCGAATTTTTTCCGGCCGGCGCGACGACCGCGATGCCGCCGCCGATTTGTTGCTGAGCTGCAACAATCCCCGAATAATTTTCTCAACTGCTCGACCGCTCTCGCGCGCGAACTCGTACAAAGTGCGCGTCTACAGCGCATCGCCAACGCCCGAGAACGCACGATTCACCTTCTCCGCCAATGGGCGCGCGCGCCTGGTCGATCTGGCAGGACGCGCGGTGAAGCGCGCCGGCCTCAAGCGCTCGCGCGACGGTGCAGTCACGCTCGAGCTAAAGCCGTTCGAGCTGGTCACCTTCGAAGTGCGTCCGCGTCGCTGAAGATTTTTTCGAAATTCATCGTCAAAAAGATTGATCGACGGCGCAATTTCAATATGGTGTTTAATCCGACTTTGATTTCGGACGCGCGGTCGGGGAATTGAAACGAAAAAAATTGGCGTGCGTAACTATTGGCGAACGAAACCTGTGAACACTGACTCGAGGAGCGCTACCGAATCATGAACGAGAAAATCACGGTCCGCACCGTGTACGACTTCCCCGTCGCCGGTCATCTGTGCGACGACGGAACCGTGCGCTACGTCAAACTTGTGCGACGCAGCGGCCAGCAGCCCGAAGGCACCTGCCCGCTGTGCAAGACTTCGTTTCTGTATCGAAAGCCCAAAGCCTCGAAGACCGCTCGCCACGTCGACGGCGAGGGCATCGTCCACTTTTAGATCCTTTTAAGAATCGATTCCGTTATTTTGCGCGAGGCGTGCCGTCCTGCTCGGCGCCGTGCCTCTTCACGAGCATGATCGGCGGACCCTTGTAGAAGCGCGCCGCTTCGTCACCGATGAATGCCAGCCCGTCGTTCGGATCGAACCACGCATGCAGCTTGGGCACGAAGGCCGCGATCACAAAGTTGAGCAAGCCAAAATCCGGCCGCACCTCGACGCGAATCGCATCCGCGCCATAGGTCGTCCACACCGCATTTCCCGGATCGATATTCACGCTGATCGCAAATATCTTGGCGGTCGGCGCGCAACTGAAAGCGTGCAGCGGGCGGCTGATGCCCTTGTCGCCCGCCCGCAGAAAATTCCGGATCGGAAGCACGATGCTCGCGCCCGCCCAAGTATCGTCAGGGATGGTCAACACTTCGGACTGCTCGGTTTTCTGCCCGTTGGAATTGTCGATACAGGTCCCGGCGCCCGACTTCAGATCGAGATGCGAGCGTTTCAGAATCGATCCATCCGCGGTGTAGTAGGTGTGATCGAATTCGGCCAGTCTCGGCTGCCCGCCGGGCGCTAACTCGATGTGCGCGATTTCGACGTCGGTCTGGCCGTCAAAGTATCCATTCTCGCCGTGCAGCACAGCGCCGTCGCGAGTACTCTCGACGCGGTAGCGGGCTCGCCCGATTGCCACGCCGGTATCGGGAGTAAGGATCGAAAAACTGGTCGGCGGAAAGCTCAGCGTCTCCATTGAAAACGCCGGCCGTGCGTATGTGATAGTCAGGATCAGAATTGTCGAAAGCGTCGCGACAATCCATCCGAACCCGTTGCCTCGATTCATCCTGTGGTCCAATCGTTCAGTCGCACCTCGCGAGATCGCCGGGGCCTTGCCAACGCGCCCGCTGTCTGGAAGCTTGGTCGCGTCTCAAGTCCCTACATCAATTGTGTTTGCGACGATGGAGCAAAACAAGTCCGCCGATGCTTGATACGATCTTCGGTGCGAACCCGGACGTCAGGCGTGTACAGTCGCGATTCGCCGGCGCACTGTTCCGCCTCGGCATCAGCGCCAACCTCGCGACGTCTCTCGCCGCGCTCGCAGGCATCGCATCGGGTATCGCATTCGCGCGCGACGCAGGTGACGTTCGCGATCGCCGCACTCGCAATCAGCGCCGCGCTCGACGCGATCGACGGCACGATCGCTCGCGAATGCGCCGCGCCCAGTCCACTCGGTGGCGTGCTCGATCTGTCGGCGGATCGCGTGGTCGAGGCGTGCGTAATCGTCGGCATCGCATGGCGCGATCCCGCTCTCTACTTCCCGGCGCTGGTGCTGGTGGCGACGTGGTACGTGAACATCACGATCTTCCTGGCAGTAGGCGCTGCGCTCGAAGGCCCCAGCGCAAAACTGATCGATTATCCACCAGGAATCCTCGAGCGCACCGAGGCGATAATCTTCTTCGTAGTCTTAGGCATGCTGGAAACAAACTCGATAACTCGCCCGATAGCCCCAATGCTCTGCTATGCGATGGCAGCGCTCGAGATCGTCACCGGTGCACAGCGCCTGCTATTCGGCTTACGGATGTTGCGAACGCAATGAGTAAGAATTCTGCGTCCAGAAAAGTGGCGAGGCATACGCTTCTATCGCCGCCAATAGCTGCAAGGAAGCCACACCAGGTCCCGTCGCCAAACGGGGCGCGCGACGATAGCTACTACTGGCTGCGAGATGACACTCGAGAGTCGAAAGAGGTCTTGAGCTACCTCAACGACGAGAATGCCTACACTAACTCCGTGCTCGCGCCGACGCAGACGCTTCAGGATGAGCTATACGAGGAACTCGTCGGGCGCATCAAGCAGGACGATACGTCGGTGCCGGTCTTGCGCGGCGGGTGGTGGTACTACACGCGCTATGAGACAGGGCGCGAGTATCCAATCTATGCGCGCCGCCGCCGCACAATGAACGCGGCGGAGCAGGTGATGCTCGACGGCAATGCGTTAGCTGAGGGGAAGGGCTTCTATCAGATCGGCGCGTGGTCAGTGAGTCCGAACGGGCGCATGCTGGCCTATGCCGAAGACGACGTAGGCCGCCGCCAGTACAAGCTTAGGGTGAAGAATCTCGAGACGGGGAAGGTGCTGTCAGATACGGTGGCCAACATCGAACCTAACCTGGTCTGGGCCAACGACAATAAGACTCTGCTGTACGTCGAGAAGGATCCAGTCACCTTGCTCAGTGTGAGAGTTCGAAAGCACGTAGTAGGCACTGATCCTGCGAAAGATAAACTGATATATGAAGAGCTCGATCATAGCTATTATCTGCGTCTCACCAGAAGTAAATCAGAGAAGTACTTGTTCATCGTGCTTCGAAGCACTTTGCAAAGCGAGTGGCGCTACGCCAAGGCCGACGATCCGAAGCTGGCATTCAGAACTGTGATTCCGCGCGAGCCGAATCATGAGTATCAGGTGGCTCATGTAGGTCGCGATTTTGTCATGCGCACCAACTGGGAGGCGCCGAATTACCGCATCGTTCGAGCACCAATCGCCAGGGTTGCGGACAAGCGAACGTGGAAAGACGTTATAAGGGCGCGCGACGATGCTTTCTTGCAGTCATATGAGGTGTTCAAGAACTACGTCGCAGTGAACGAGCGCTCAGGCGGACTGATGAAGCTGCGCGTGAGATCCTGGAACGGAAAGAGAGATTACGTTATCGCGTCTGCGGAACCTTCCTACACCACGCAGTTGATGCCGACACCCGGAATCGAATCGAGCAAAGTCCGCTATGCATACACGTCGCTGACTACGCCAATAACGACCTATGAGTACGACATGACCTCCGATCGAAAGACCGTGCTGAAGATAGAGCCGGTCCTCGGAGGATTCGATTCAACCAACTACAAGACCGAGTATCTGCATGCGACCGCGAGTGACGGCGCCTTGATTCCGGTCTCGATAGCCTACCGAACAGGAACAAAGCGCGACGGAACCGCTCCTCTCTATCAGTACGCTTATGGATCGTACGGCTTATCCACCGATCCAGCGTTCATTCCGAACTGGGTTAGCCTGATGGATCGCGGATTCGTCGTTGCTATCGCACACGTTCGCGGCGGACAGGAGATGGGTCGGGCATGGTATGACCAAGGGAGGTTGCTCAACAAGAAAAACACCTTTACGGATTTCATCGCCGTGACGCTTCATCTGGTGCGCGAGAAATACGCTGCACGAGACAAGGTATTTGCACAGGGCGGGAGTGCTGGCGGGTTGTTGATGGGTGCAATCGCGAACCTGGCGCCTGGTGACTATCGCGGCATCGTAGCCAACGTGCCATTCGTGGATATCGTGACCACGATGCTGGATGAATCGATTCCGCTAACGACTAACGAATTCGACGAATGGGGCAATCCTAAAGACAAGACTTACTACGATTACATGATGTCCTACTCGCCCTATGACAATGTGACAGCCAGCTCCTATCCGGCGATGCTTGTAACCAGCGGCCTGTGGGACTCGCAAGTCCCATATTGGGAAGCGTCCAAGTGGGTGGCAAAGCTGCGCGCAACTAAGACTGACAGCCACCCACTGCTCTTCAAGATCAACATGCAAGCAGGCCACGGCGGCAAGTCCGGCCGCTTCGAGAGGCTCCGAGAGACAGCGATCGAATATCAGTTCATCCTGAACAGCCTTAGGGGCTAGCGCTATTCTACCGTTACTGATTTCGCGAGGTTGCGCGGTTGATCGACATCGGTGCCGCGTTCCGACGCTATGTGATAGGCGAGCAACTGCAGCGGCACTGTCATCAGGACGGGAGTCAGCATCCGATTCGTCTCCGGCACTTCGATAATTTCGGCGGCGACGCGTTTCAGCTCGGCGGTCGCGTGATTGGTCACGGCAATAATCCGGCCATTGCGCGATTCGACTTCTTTGAGATTCGACATCGACTTCTCGAACAGGTCGTCGTTGGGAATTATCACTACTACCGGCATCTTGTCGTCGATAAGAGCTATTGGCCCATGCTTCATCTCACCCGCTGAGTAACCCTCGGCGTGGATGTAGGAAATTTCCTTCAGCTTGAGCGCGCCTTCGAGCGCAATCGGATAGTTGATACCGCGGCCGAGGAACAGGAAGTCCTTCGCCGGTGCGTACTTGCGTGCGATCTGCTCAATGTTCGGCTCGCTCTCGAAGATAGTTTTGATCTGTCCAGGTATCGCGAGCGCCGGCTGTAGCAGCTGTGCGGCGTTGGTTTCTGATAGATGGCCCATCCGCGCCGCCAGATGAATCGCGAACAGATAGTAAGACTCGAGCTGCGTGAGAAAGCATTTGGTGGTAGTCACGCTGGTCTCTGGACCGCATCGCGTGTACAACTGCGCGTTGGCCTTGCGCGCGATCGACGAATCTACTGTGTTGGTGATCGCCAGCAGATACGCGCCGCGTGCGCGTCCTTCCTCCATCGCGGCAATAGTGTCTGCGGTCTCGCCCGACTGTGACACCGCGATGATCATCGTGCGGTCGTCGATCGGCGGCCGCCGATAACGGAACTCGGACGAGTAATCGACCTCGACCGGAATCCCGGCGAGGCCCTCGATCATGAACTTGCCCACCAGCGCGGTGATCCACGACGCGCCCGCACCCAACATCACGATTCGTCCGATCGCCGCCGGACCGCCCGCCGGCAGCAGCTCGCCCTCGAAGCGCACGATTGACGAGGCGCCGTCCGCGCGTCCCGCCATCGTGTCGATCCACGCCTGCGGCTGATCGTTGATTTCCTTGCGCAGGTAATGTCGAAAGCCGCCCTTGGTCGCGGCGACGGCGTCCCATTCGACTTGTCGGGGTGCGCGGCTAACCGCAGTGCCATCGAATTTCATCAGCCGAATTGCGGTCGCAGTGACCTCGGCAATCTCGCCGTCTTCGAGGACCATCGCGCGGCGCGTGTGTTCGAGAATCGCGGGAATATCCGAGGCGACGAAATTCTCGCCGTCGCCCAGGCCAAGCACCAGCGGCGTCGCGGTCTTCGCAGCGACCAGCTTGTCGGGCTCGGTTTCCGACAGCACGACAATTGAGAAAGAACCGCGCAGGCGCAGAACGGCCTCGCGCACGGCCTCGGTCAGTCCGCGAGCAGTCTTGAGCTTCTCCTCGATCAGATGCGAGATGAGCTCGGTATCGGTTTCAGATCGCAACTTATGGCCGCGTGCGAGCAGCTCGGCACGCAGTTCGATGAAGTTCTCGACGATGCCGTTGTGAATGACAGCGACCGGGCCAGCTTTGTGCGGGTGCGCATTCTCCTCGGACGGACGGCCGTGAGTGGCCCATCGCGTGTGCCCGATACCTATGTGGCCGTGCAGAGGAGAGTCGGCCAGCAGCATCCGCAAGTTCTCGAGCTTGCCCTTGGCGCGGCGAATTTCGAGCTTGCCGCTATCGAGTATGGTTGCGACCCCCGCTGAGTCGTAGCCGCGATACTCCAGGCGGCTTAGCCCACCTAGCAGGATTGGGTAGGCCTCGCTCGGTCCGACGTATCCGATTATTCCGCACATAGTCGTTCGCTCCTTTCCCTTTCCTTCGAGAGGGAATTTACAGAGTTGTCCGCACGCAACGACGGAGCGAAACGATAGAGAAATGATTTTTGCAGGAGAGTTTAGAAATTCACGTCAGAGCCGGATGCTCTGCCACTCGAGGCGCGTTTTGTCGCGCGGTCACCCGCGCGGTTTAACCTTTTCGCTCGCCTCTATCGACTGTGGAGCCGGGAAGCCATCCGCCGAATCTTTCGATACTGCTTCCACCTCGTCAACTCATGCGATGAACATGAGTCCTGGCGCTACTCTCGTTCTTTATTTTCTATCGCGTTCGACCGTCACCTCGTTCCGATGATTATTCCCGCATGGGCGAACGAGTTCAAGCGACACGCGTCAGTCGGCAGCGGACCGAATGTCATCTCGAAAGCTGGGGACGAAGCCGGAAGATGCCGATAGTAGAGAAGGCTACGGCGAACAGTAACATCGCTGCCACGTCGGGCAGGATTGCGACAGCGGAGGCGTGGCTGGAGATGAGCGCCAGGTAGCCATGCATCGCCCATGCGGCCGGCGAGAGATATGCAAGGCTCTTCATGAACGGCGGGACTACATCCAGCGGCCACATGCATCCGCCCAGCATGCCCAGGAATACGCCGATCCATGGACCGAGCGAGGTGGATTGTTCTGGGGTACGAAAAATGGTCCCCATCAAGAAGACCAGCGATACACCAAAACAGATCAACGCGGCGGTAAGGAGAAACACTCCGATCGAATCTCCCCAATGGACGCCGAAAAACCAACGGGAAGTCAGGATCAGAAAGAGCGATTGTACAAGCATCTGCTGAAACGGAGCGACGGTGAGCATCGCGAACAGCTCCCAGGTTCGGGCCGGAGTGGCGAGCAATCGCTGCGAGAGCCCGCTGCTACGCAGCCGAAGTATCGCAACCGACGAAACCAATCCGTTGATCATCACGAACAGGACCAGGTTTGCCGGTGCCGTATATTGAAATCCGAGCGGCAGTGTTCCCTCCCCGCCGCCGCCGGGATATTGAACCCGCATCGCGAAAGGTTTTGCCCGGTTGGCGAGGCGGCTCAGGTCAGCATCGATCGCCGCCCGGATGACCGGCGAACCAGAGCTCGCCTGCGAAAGATAAACGTCGAGATTGCCAACGCCTTGCCACCCTGGCGGAACAATCACCCCCGCATTGAGCCGGCCACGGAAGACCGCGATGCGCATTTTCTCCTGGTCGGTATAGCTGTGAATACGCATGTGCTGATTGGCTGCAATTGCGGAGATGAGCTCGCGGCTGGCGACGGTCCCGGCGCGATCGAGGACGCCGACCACCAACGATGGTTCGCTGTAGCCGCCCATCGCAATTCCAATGATCGCCATAATGGCGACCGGCATGAGAAACAGCACGCCAAGCCTGCGCTGGTCCCGTCCGGTGCTGGCGCCATTGGCCGCGGATGCGGCCGCAATAATATTTAATCCCGTCCGCATTTTAAGATATCCGCTGCAATGCCGAGCGCGCCCTGAACGTGGCGAACACGATACCGGCCACGCCAACGACTCCCGTGAACAGCAACGGTTGCACGATGGTTGCGATGCTGCCTTTGCTTCCTGCCGCCGACAGATCGACGAAGCCATAGAATGCCTGGCCGTTTGGAGTCAGGCGGGCGAGAGTTTCAAATAGATCCGGAAGCCCCTGCGGGGGAAGAAACTGACCGCCTACGACGGAAAGCAGGCTGATAACAATCGCGGCCATCGCGGTTCCCTGTTCCGCGTTCTTCGCAAGGCTCATCAGGAAAGCGGTCAGGCCGATTGCCATCAGCACACTGGTCGCGACCAGCGCGGCAACCGGAAGTGGATTGCCCCATTTGGTGCCGAACAAGATGGATGTCGCCGCGATCATCACGCTCATCTGCGTAAGCCCGATGAGCAGAAGCGCGGCAAACTTTCCGGCCAGTATTGCGGTCGCTTCGGTGGGCGATGCCATCAGCCGTAAAATGGTCCGGCTGTCGACCTCCGATTGCAGTGCTCGCACGCCGGACAGTACAGCAAAAGTCAGAAAGAGTACGGTCATCGACGCGGCGAAGAAATCGATCATTCTGAGTGAGCCGCCCGGGGAGAGCGGCGTCACCGAAGCGATTCGAAACTGATCAACCCGTTTGGCGGCAACGCGCTGAATGAAATCCTGAACGAGTGCGCGCGTCCCCTGCAGCGCGAACACCGCGGTTCCAGAGCCAAGAATCTCGATCGATTTGTACTTGTTGTCGCTGGTTGCGTCGGCGAAACCCTGATCGATGACGACTGCACAGTCGACGTCGCGATGCGCGACGTGCGGCTTGAGCCGCCGACTGCGAAGCAATCTGCCGCACCTCGATTATTCCTTTGAGCTGTGGACGCTGAACAAACGCGACGAACGCATGCGATAGCGGCGAGCCGTCAAGGTCCGCGATTCCAAGCCGCATCCGAAAACCCTGCGACCCCCCCAGCGCCATACCGATCAGCGCCGTCAACGCCAGCGGAGCGACGACTGCGACGATCAGGGCTGTGTGATCGCGCAATCGCTGGCGCAGGTCCTTCAGGCAGATCAGCCACGCGTGATGCATATGCCGTCAGTCCCTTAGCGCCCGCCCAGTCTTGCGCAGGAAGACATCTTCCAAATTCGGCTCGACGACTCTGATGCTCTCGGCTACCAGGCCTGCGCTCAGGAGCGCCGATAACAACGCGGGCAGGCGATGCGCTCCGTGGTCCGCGAACACAATGATGTGGTCATCCAGCGACTGCACGGAACGTACGCCTTCGAGCCGATCGACGACAGATACTGCACGAGTGAGTCCCTCGCCACGACCGAGGCCGATTTCGATCCGCGCGTCCTGACCGAGGCTGGCTACCAACTCCGCGCGAGTACCTTCGACGATGATTTTGCCTGCGTCGATAATGCCGATACGCGCACACAGGCGTTCGGCCTCCTCCATATAGTGGGTGGTGTATAGAATTGCAGTTCCACTATCACGCAAACGCTCTACCAGATCGAAAATCGCACTGCGGCTCTGTGGGTCGACTCCCACGGTCGGCTCGTCGAGCACCAGAAGCTTCGGCTGATGGAGAATTCCGCAGGCGAGGTTCAGGCGTCGCTGCATTCCGCCCGAGAAAGTACTCGCGATCTCGTCGGCGCGTGGCGTCAAACCCACGGCGTCAAGGGCGTTCTCCGCAGCGAGACGGAGCCGGTCCCCGCTCAGATCGTACATCCGTCCCCAGAAATTGAGGTTCTCGCGAGCAGTCAGATCCGTGTACAGAGCGATCGATTGCGGAACGATACCAATCAGGGCCCGCGCGGGCGGCCCCGCGTCGATATCGATGCCGTCGATTGTTACTTCGCCTGCATCGCGTGCGAGAATTCCGGCAATCATCGAGATCGAGGTGGTCTTGCCGGCGCCGTTGGGCCCGAGCAGACCGTAGATTTCACCCGCGTCGATTGAGAAGCCGACATCATCGACAGCGACTCGCTCGCCGAAGCATTTTCGGAGCCCGCGCACCTGGAGCATTGCCGGCACAATCGACCCCCTAATTAAATTCGCGTCGACCTAGTGCTTCTTGCGCTTCAGGCTGCCGTCGGGGCTGTCGCTGTGGCGTTTGCGCCAGGTTGCCATCCAGCCGGCCTTTTCGCGCTGCGGATGATGCGACATCACGAGCGCGCCGTCGGGCACCTCGCGAATAATCGTCGTCCCGGATGCGACGTATACGTCGCTGCCGACCTTGATCGGCGCGACCAGTTGCGTGTCGCATCCGACCATGCAGCGGTCGCCGATTTCCGTGTGATGCTTGTCGTAGCCGTCGTAGTTCACGGTGATAACGCCGCATCCGATGTTGGTGTCGGCGCCGATAGTGGCGTCGCCGAGGTAGCTGAGATGACTTGCCTTGGTGCCGCGTCCGAGGCGCGCCTTTTTTGTCTCGACGAAATTGCCGATGCGATTGTGGCCGGCGAGTTCGGTGCCGGCGCGCAGGTGGGCAAACGGGCCGATTTCGGATTCCTCGCCAATGACGCAATCCTCGGCGCGCACCCCCAGCTTCAGATGGCATCGCGCGCCGATGGTCACGTTGCTGAGCCATGCAGTGCCGTCGATGCGCACGCCCTCACCCAGCTTGCATGCGCCGAGAATCTGGACGTTGGGACCGATCACGCAGTCGGGCGCGATCTCAGCTTGCTCAGAAATGTAGGCGGTCTGCGGATCGACGAGAGTGACGCCGGCTCGCATCAGCTTTCGATTAACCGCGGCACGAATTTCGGCTTCCATATTTGCCAGCTCCTCGCGCGAGTTGATTCCAGCAAACTCCGCCGGATCGGTAGCAACCCACGCTTCGACTTTTGCATTGCGACTGCGCGCAATCGCGACAATATCGGTCAGGTAGTACTCATCCTGGGCGTTGGACGGCTTCAGTTCCGCGAGCGCAGACCGGAGCAGGGCGCTGTCGACGAGGTAACAGCCGGTGTTGATTTCCTTGATGGCGCGCTCGGCGGGCGACGCGTCGCGGAACTCGACGATTTTCTCGACGCTACCGGTCGCATCGCGAATGACGCGGCCGTAGGCGGATGGATCGTCGAGAACGATGCTGATGAACGAGAGCTTTGCACCGCGTTTTCGATGCGCGTCCAGAAACGCGCCCAGGGTTGACGACTTGATGGCGGGCATGTCGCCGTATGTGATCAGCACGTCGCCGGTGAAGTTCGCGGGAAGCTGATCGAGGGCGCATCGCGCGGCGTCACCCGTGCCGCGCTGCGGCTCCTGGAGCGCGAATCTTGCTTTGGGCGAGGTTACCGCATCTTCGACTTCGCGCGCCTGATGGCCGACGACGACTATGACTGGAACAGCTTCGATAGCGGCGACTGCACGGACTGCGCGCGCGATCATCGGCTCTCCGCCAAGCTCGTGCAGAACCTTGGCGCGCTTCGATCGCATCCGGGTCCCTTTGCCGGCGGCCAGGATGATCGCGGCGACGTTACTCGTAGTCATCGAAGTTCGAGACTTTCCACGTGTCGGCGTCTTTGCGCGCGGTGATCAGCCAGTTGCGATTGAAGGTGCCGCCTTCGGGCACGTCAATGGTCGCGCGGAACAGGAACTCGATGTGGTCGGTGGCGTCGCGCTCGGCGGTGAGCTTGTAGTGGACGACCGGCTTGCGGGTGTTCTCGTCGATTTTCTGATTGCCGATTAGCTGCATCTCGTGATGAAGCTTGTCGAGCGCGAGGCCGGTGCAGAATGGCTCGGCCGCTTTCAGATTGATTGCCACGTAGTATTGATCGATGAAGCGGTCGACGACGCCGCGCGCGCTGTTGGCTGGATGGCATCCGGGGGCAACGAAAACGATCGAGGCGAACGCGGCGATGAAAAGAAGCTCGGCGCAGCGGTTACGAAGCTGGAGTTTCGGCGAGGTCATGATTTTTTCTTGAACAGAGCCTCCAGCTTGTCCTGCGCGGCGTTCTTTGTTTTCACTTGCGGCTTGGCGGCAGCGTCGCTCGGGATGAAGTATTCGCAGAAGTTGAATCGTTCCTTGTCCACCACCCGCTCCGCCATCGGCTCACGGCAACTGTTGTTGTAAGCCGGATCGTAGAAGCCGCAGTTGCGGCATGAGTGGAGCGCACGGCCGCAACCGGGGCATTCGTCGCGAAAACCGATGCGCTCGCCGATGACGACCTCGATTTTTCTCGCGCAATGCCAACAGTTCATAGCGAAGCGTTGAGTTCCGTGCGGTACGAAAGGCGCGCTTTTTCAGCCGAATCGCCGCTGATAGCATAGCCGCTGAAATGGGTGCGCGCGAGATGATGGAGGCGGAGGTCGAGGCGTTTACTGGCGCGCTGAAGAAGGCGTCGCGCGCGGCCGAAAATACGGTGACGAACTATCGCCGCGACCTGCTCGCCTTCCGAGGTTTCCTGCTCGTGCGCGCGGCGATTTTGGGCAAGCGCGTCGACGAGATCGACGTCGCGAGCATCACGGCGGATCATGTTCGCAGCTACCTGGCTGAACTAATGAAAAATAAAGCCGCTCGCGCCACCGTCCAGCGCCGACTGAGCGCGATCAAGGCGTTTTTTCGATATCGCGAGACGACGATTGGCGCTGCGAGCCCCGCGCGAACGATTCGCTCGCCGAAGAACGAGCGGCGTCTGCCGTCGATATTGCAGGAGGACGAAGTTCGCCGCCTGCTCGAGGTTGCTTCGTCGCCCGACGACTCGACGACGCCTGCTGCGCTGCGCGATCGTGCAATCTTCGAGACGCTGTACTCCTCGGGGCTGCGCGTCGGCGAGCTGGTCGGGCTGAACTGGCGCGACATAGATGACGAGCTTGGGATGGTGCTGGTGCGCGCGGGCAAGGGCAACAAGGATCGCCTCGTGCCGCTGGGCGAGCCCGCGCTGGACGCTTTGAAGAAGTGGAAGACAGCAATGCCGGTTGCATGGGAGCACGACGGCCCCGTGATCACGAATCTTCGCGGCGGACGCCTGACCACGCGCAGCGTCGAAATGATCCTGCAGCGCAGAATCGAGGCGGCCGGCCTCAACGCTGGCGTCACGCCCCATGGGCTGCGTCACTCTTTCGCAACGCATATGCTTGGTAACGGAGCGGACCTTAGATCGATACAAGAGATGCTCGGGCATGCGAGCCTGGCCACGACGCAGCGCTATACTCATGTCAGCGTGAATCATTTGAAAGAGGTTTATCGACGTGCCTTCCCACGAGTCTGACAGGGGTATCGAACCGGGCGCCGAGTTCCGCCACACCACGATTCTGAGCGTGCGCCATGAAGGGCAGGTCGTAATCGCGGGTGACGGGCAGGTGAGCGTTGGGCAAACGATCATGAAGAGCAAGGCGAAGAAAGTGCGCCGGCTGCATCAGGATCGCGTGCTCGCGGGATTTGCGGGATCGACCGCCGACGCGTTGACGCTGTTCGACAAGTTCGAATCGAAGCTGCAGGAATATAATGGAGTGCTCCGGCGCGCTGCGGTCGAGCTGGCCAAGGATTGGCGTACGGATCGAATCCTGCGACGGCTCGAGGCGATGCTGGTAGTCGCGGACAAGGAAAGCTCGCTGCTTATTTCGGGCGTCGGCGATGTGCTCGAGCCCGACGATGGAATCCTGGCGATCGGATCCGGCGGCAACTATGCGCTGGCTGCCGCGCGCGCACTGATTCGTCATGGCTCCGGGATGACGGCGCGACAAATCGCGGAGGGCGCGATGAAAATTGCGTCGGAGGTCTGCGTTTACACCAACGACCAATTCGTATTCGAAGAGTTGTAGCCACTCCTGCAGGAACAACTTGCGTAATAGCTTCCAAAGCCAGAATCCTGAGTCGCACGCGAAAAGAATCGCGCGCTGCACAAGGACCCTCACCTTGATCCTCTCCCTAACAGGGAGAGGGGAATAATTATGGCAGTTCCACAAGTGATGACGCCGCGCGAGATCGTTTCGGAGCTCGACCGCTATATCGTCGGGCAGCATGATGCGAAGCGCGCAGTTGCGATCGCGTTGCGCAATCGATGGCGGCGGCAGAATGTCGCGCCGGACTTGCGTGACGAAATTGCGCCGAAAAATATTCTTATGATCGGGCCGACCGGCGTCGGCAAGACCGAAATCGCGCGACGCCTCGCGCGGCTGGCGCAGGCGCCGTTCGTCAAGGTGGAGGCCTCGCGCTACACGGAGGTCGGCTACGTCGGGCGCGACGTCGAGTCGATGATTCGCGACCTGGCTGAAATTGCGGTCAAGATGGTGCGCGACGAAGCGCGCGAGCGGGTCGCGGTCAAGGCGCGCGAGAATGCCGAGGAGCGCCTGCTCGATATTCTGTTCCCGGCGCCGACCAAAGTTCGCCGTCCCGCGGGTATCACGCCCGAGGGGAATATCGAGGCGGTCGACAACAATTCGCACAAGGACACGCGCGAGAAATTGCGCAAGCTGCTGAACGGCGGCCATCTCAACGATCGCGAAGTCGAGCTCGAAGTCAGCGCGAACGCGGTGCCGAATATCGAGGTCCTCACGCCGCAGGGCATGGAAGAGATGGGCCTTAACATGAAGGAGCTGATGAATCAGCTCATGCCCAAGAAGACGCGCACGCGCAAAGTGAAAATCCCCGAGGCGCTCGAGCTGCTGACGGCCGAGGAAGCGGCGCGGCTGGTAGATATGGAAGCGGTCGCGCACGAGGCGATCACGCGCGCGGAGCAATCGGGCATAGTGTTCATCGACGAGATCGACAAAATCGCGGGGCGCGAGTCGCATGGACCTGACGTCTCGCGTGAAGGCGTGCAGCGCGACCTGCTGCCGATAGTCGAAGGATCGACGGTCAATACGAAATACGGCGCGGTCAAGACTGATCACATTTTGTTCGTTGCGTCGGGCGCGTTTCACACGTCGAAGCCGTCGGACCTGATTCCCGAGTTCCAGGGACGCTTTCCGATTCGGGTCGAGCTCAAGGCGCTCACGCGCGAGGATTTCATCCGCATCCTGACCGAGCCCGAGAACGCGCTGACGCGGCAATACGTAGCGCTGATGGAGACCGAGGGCGTGCATATGCGCTTCAGCGAAGACGGCGTGGCCGCGCTGGCAGAGATCGCCGCGAAGGTCAATGCGCGCTCGGAAAATATCGGCGCGCGCCGGCTGCATACTGTCCTCGAGCGCCTGCTCGAAGAGCTGTCATTCAACGCGCCAGAGCTGCCGGATCGCGAGCTGACCATCGACGCCGCGTACGTCCACGGCCGCCTCGACGAAATCGTCAAGGACGAGGATCTCTCGCGCTATATTCTGTAGCTCCCGAATCCCGTCGTCGTGGCGAGTGCACGAAATTGCCGCCAATCAGGTAAAGCGGCCCTGTTCCGGTGCTGACGGCGAGCCCGTTATTGCCCCATCGGATAATCTGCCTCGGAAAGCCCGAAGCGTTCGGGATCGTGATGGAATCGACCAGGCTGAATTTCTGCAAATCGAAAGCCTCGATCGTTATAGAGTCCGACGTTTGGCTGGCAAAGAAAGCTTTGTTCACAGTGGAGTCAGGCACCATCGGGTTGACGCCACTTATCAAAAACTCGCCAGCCGGACTTCCTGTCGACGGATCGACGACATGGCCTTCATCCGAATAGATCAGCTTGGTCCCTCGATCGAAGTGAATCTCGAAGTCGAACTTGGAAAATGTGTTTTGGTAATCGTGAGTCTGTACAACGCCGGCTGAACTCACCGCCAACGTATAGAAGTCCCATTGAGTGTCTTCATAGTTCGCCGCGTACAACGCGGTGGCATCGGATCCCCACTGGAGCGAATCGTACAGATTGGTGCTGCCTTCCCATCCTGGAGATGTCGTCGGGCGGGGAGTGGAGTCGTCGAAAATTACGATTCCTCCTTCAGCTTCCGGACTGAAACCAAAATTACCGAGACTGACTGCCGTAGTATGGGGCGCGCCTGGCGCAACCTGGAGATCCAGCGCGACGTTCGGGCCAGGAACGAACTGCGGCCGAGCGGATAGCTTATGTCTGCCTTGAGGCTGGGCAACTTGAAGCGTTGCACCTTCGATGAACCGTCGAGCCCGGTATAAAGGAACTGGCTATTATCCGATATCGCAATTGCGTCAGGCTCGCTGCCCGCGAACATTGACGACGTAATCGTTCCCGCCGCCAAACTGACTACCGAGATGGTATTGCCATTGGTCGGAGCATTGCCGGGCACCGATAGATAAATCACCTGGTTGACCGGATCGTACACCATACCGTTGGATTTCTGATCGATCTGCAATTCAGCATATCCAACGCCGCCAGTGCTCCCGACAAAAAATGTTTCTGGCGGCGAGGTTTCCGAGGCCGCCGAAACGGTCACCTGATCCACCCCGACGTCGGCGACATCAGCAGGGGAAATCGTCGCGTCAGCTGATTCTGCGAAACGAAACTGGTCGTCCTCCCACTCCCGTTCCACTGAACTGCGGTTGACGCGGTCAGGTTGCATCCGCAGACGGCGAGCGGAACGCCCGCGTGCCTGCTACCGCGGAACTGGGAATTAACGACGAAATTGACGGTGGCCCCGATGAGGGACACGCTCCCGCGGCTGGGCTCGGACACGTCGCCGGCGTTGGCATTGCGGTCGGAGTCGGAGTTGCGGTCGCGGTAGAAGTCGGAGTCGGGCCGCCGTTCGGCGTTGGCGTCGCGGTGGGGGTCGGCATCGGTCTGCCCTTGCCGTAGCCTTGCACCTTGACGATGAGCGCTTGGTGCCGTGCGCCGTAAACGATCTTCAACTGTCCCGATTTCTTACCGTCGGAGGACGGAGTGAAAACGAGCGACACGATGCAATCGCCCTCGGCTTGGACGCTGCCCAAACAATTCAGTGATGGGACGAACTCCGAATTTACCGAATCGATTGAACTGACGTTGACGGCGATCGAATCCGGATTATGAATCGTTACGGTCTCAGGCGCGCTGGGTTCCAGGGGAGCAAGCTGACCAAAGGTGAGCTTCTTCGGAGAAGCTGTCAGCGAGGACCTCGTCGATCGGATCTCGGCGTCGCTTTGCGCAGGTGCCGTGGAGGCGCCTGCAACGCTCAAAAGGACAAAAACGGAAATCAAAAACCGGAATACGAAATTCAGTTTGGCGATCAATAGCCCAAACGATCTGAGGCCCCTCATTTGCTGAATCCCCCTGATTCTCGGACTGGTGATGATAATCTCAACTACGTGTCACGCTCAACCGTTACGCGGGTATTAAGCATGGAACCGTCGATGGATTGCGCCGCGCGCGCAATACTGTTTTGATTTCCCTTTTGGCGAGGTTCTTTGAGGCGTGAAAGAGGCTATTCACAATCGGGCTGACGTGCTCCTCGAGGCGTTGCCGTATATTCGGCGATTTCGCGGCAAAACGTTCGTCATCAAGTACGGTGGCCACGCGATGCAGACCGAGGAGCTGCGCGAAAGCTTTGCGCAGGAAGTTGTGCTGCTCGATTTGGTCGGCATCAATCCGGTAATCGTGCACGGCGGCGGCCCGCAGATTACGGAACTGATCGGCAAGCTCGGGCTGAAGTCGCGCTTCGTGCGTGGGATGCGGGTGACCGATCCGGCGACGATGGAAGCGGCCGAGATGGTGCTGCAGAGAATCAACAAGGATCTGGTCGCGACGATTTCGCGCATGGGCGGCCGCGCGGTTGGGCTGTCGGGCAAGGACGGCGACCTGATCAGATCGCGCAAGATGCGGATGGTCGTCACCGACGATAACGGCAAGCGCTCGCGCGTCGATATCGGGCTGGTCGGCGAAGTCGATCGCGTGAATCCGGAATTGCTGCGGACGCTGGAGGTGAACAACTTCATCCCGGTGATCGCGCCGACCGGGTTCGGCCGCGACGGCCAGACTTACAACATCAATGCCGACACCGCGGCGGGCGAGATCGCGGCTGCGCTCAAGGCGGAAAAATTAATCCTGCTGAGCGACGTCGAAGGCGTTAAGGACAAAGACGGCAAACTGCTCTCCACGCTCGACGCGGCGGAAGCGCGGCGGCTGATCGCGCGCGGTGTGATTCACGAAGGGATGATTCCGAAGGTCGAGTGCTGTATCGAGGCGCTCAACAAGGGCGTCGCGAAGACCCATATAATCGACGGCCGCAACAAGCACGCGGTGCTGCTCGAAATCTTCACCCGCTCGGGAATCGGCACCGAAGTGGTCCAGCACCGGGCCAAGGTGTCCGCCTTGAGCGACACCGCTCGCCGGGCGCAGAGCGGCGGCAAAACTCGATGAACAACGCCGAGATAATCGAACTCACGCATCGACACATGGTCGATGTTTACGGATGCCTTCCGCTAGCGTTCGCGCGCGGGCATGGCGCGTATCTTTATGATGCTGACGGTAACCGCTATCTCGATTTTTTCTGCGGGCTCGCGGTCACCAGCCTCGGTCATGGAAATCCTCGCGTCGTGCGCGCGATCAAGGAGCAGGCGGAAAAGCTCACGCACGTCTCCAACGTTTTCCATACCGAGCCGACTGCGCGACTGGTCGAGCGGCTGGCGAATCACTTCGGTGACGGAAAAGTCTTTCTGGGAAACTCCGGCGCCGAGGCCAACGAGGCGGCGATAAAACTCGCGCGGCGATGGGGCAGTAACGCGGGCGGCGGACGCTTCGAGATTTTGACGACGCTCGGGTCGTTCCACGGACGCACCCTCGCGACCGTGAGCGCGACCGGTCAGGAGCGGTACCATCAGGGGTTTCAGCCTATGATGCCCGGCTTCCGATTCGTGCCATTCGACGATCTCGCGGCGCTCGATCGCGCGCGACGCGACGAAACTGTCGGCGTGATGGTCGAACCGATCCAGGGCGAGGGCGGCGTGGTCGTGCCGCGCGCAGATTACCTGAAGCGAGTGCGCGACTGGTGCGACCGCAACAAACTGCTCTTGATACTCGACGAAATACAAACCGGAATGGGGCGCACCGGGCGCTTCTTCGCGTACGAGCACGTGGGCATCAAGCCCGACATCGTGACGCTGGCGAAGGCGCTCGGCGGCGGCCTTCCGATCGGCGCGATGATTGCCAAGTCCGAGATCGCGTCGAGCTTTACGCCTGGCAGCCACGGCAGCACCTTTGGCGGGAATCCAGTGTCGTGCGCGGCGGGCGTTGCAGTGATCGACGCGCTCGAGCAGGACGGCGTGCTGGAGAATGCGTCGAGTGTCGGCGGCTATATCCTCGAGCGGCTGAGAGAATTTGCGCGGTCGTGCGACCGAATCGTCGAAGTTCGGGGACTCGGCATGATCATCGGCGTTGTGCTCAAACACGATCCGCGTCCGATCGTCGAGGACTGCCTCAAGAATCGCCTGCTCGTCAACGGCACCGCGGGCAACGTGCTGCGGCTGCTGCCTCCCTTGAACCTGACACGCGAGGAAGCGGACGCGGGGCTCGCGATTATCGAGAGCGCACTGAAGAACGTGCCAGTTCCGAAATGAAACGCGACTTTCTCGATCTTAGTTCGCTATCGCCGGCGGAACTCGATGGACTGCTCGCGCTGGGCGCGCGGCTCAAGGCCGAGCTCAAGATAGGACTCGAGCATCCGTATCTGCGCGGTCGGACGCTTGCGATGGTATTTCAGAAGCCGTCGTTGCGGACGCGAGTCACCTTCGAGACGGGCATGGCGCAGCTTGGCGGGCATGCGATTTATCTCGCGCCGAATGATATCGGTATTGGCGAGCGCGAATCGGTCAAGGACGTCGCGCGAAATATTTCCCGCGCCGTGGATTTGATCATGATTCGCACATTTTCGCACGAGACCGCGGTCGAGCTGGCGCGCGAGGCAGCGTGCCGGTCATCAACGGGCTCACCGACTTGCTGCATCCGTGCCAGTTGCTCGCCGACCTGATGACGCTGCAGGAGCGCTTCGGGCGCGATCTCAGGAAAGTGCGCGTCGCGTTTGTCGGTGACGGATTCAACCTCGCGCAGAGCTGGATCGAGGCGGCGGCGCTCGCGGGTTTCGAGCTTCGGCTTGCGAGTCCAAAAGGCTACGAGCCCGATAAGGATTTTATGAAGCGGCTGCGCAACGAAGAAATCGGCACGATCACCGACGATCCGGCCGAGGCGGTGAAAGACGCGGACGTCGTTTACACCGACACCTGGACCTCGATGGGCCGCGAGAAGGAAGCTGTCCAGCGACGTCGCGACTTCAAGGGCTTCCAGGTCAACGACGCGCTGCTGAAGAATGCGCGCAAGGGCGCGATCGTGATGCATTGTCTGCCGGCGCATCGCGGCGAGGAAATCACCGACGACGTGATCGACGGGCCGCGATCGGTCGTGCTCGATCAGGCCGAGAATCGGCTGCATGCGCAGAAGGCGGTGATGGTCTGGCTGATACGTCCTGAAATTCTGCGGACTACTTCGCCGTCGCCGGAGTGACGGACTTAAGAATCGTGGCAACCGAGAAAATAAAAAAACTGGTGCTCTCCTACTCGGGCGGACTCGACACGTCGGTGATGCTGCGCTGGATCAAAGACCATTTCGGATGCGAGGTGATCGCATACTGCGCCGAGGTCGGGCAGGGCGACGAGACCGACGGTCTCGAAGAGAAAGCGCTCAAGACAGGAGCGAGCAAACTTTATATCGTCGACCTGCGCGAGGAATTTGCGCGCGACTTCGTCTTCCCGATGCTGCGCGCGAGTGCGGTGTACGAGGGCTATTACCTGCTCGGCACGTCGATCGCGCGGCCGGTCATCGCAAAGAAGCTGGTCGAGATTGCGCTCCAGGAAGGAGCAGACGCCGTCGCCCACGGATGCACCGGCAAGGGCAACGACCAGGTGCGCTTCGAGCTGACGTTCGCGCGGCTTGCGCCGGACCTGAAGGTTATCGCACCGTGGCGGCGTTCCGATTGGCCGTTCGAAGGACGCGCCGACATGATCGCGTACGCCAACGAAAAGAAGATTCCCCTCACCGTGACCGCCGAGAAGCCGTACTCGATGGATCGCAACCTCGTTCATGTCAGCTACGAGGGCGGCATCCTCGAGGACCCGTGGCGCGAGCCGTACAACGACATGTTCCGCATGACCGTCTCGCCCGAGGACGCGCCGGACAAGCCCGAGTACGTCGAGATCGAATACGCAGACGGTAATCCTATCGCGATCAACGGAGAGAAACTCGGGCCGGCGAAGATTATTGAGCGTGCCAACGAAATCGCGGGACGCCACGGTATCGGTCGCGTCGATTTGGTCGAGAACCGCTACGTCGGAATCAAATCGCGCGGAGTTTACGAGACTCCCGGCGTGACGATCCTTTTCCATGGGCATCGCGCGGTCGAGCAGCTCACCCTCGATCGCGAGGTGATGCATCTGCGGGACTCGCTTATCCCACGCTACGCGGAAATGGTGTATTACGGATATTGGTTTGCGCCCGAGCGTGAGGCGCTGCAAGCACTGGTGGACGATACGCAGAAAAATGTGAACGGTGTGGCGCGGCTGAAGCTCTTCAAGGGCGGCGTGTGGATCGCCGGCCGCAAATCGCCGAACTCGCTGTACGATCCGAAGATCGCGAGCTTCGAGGAAGCGGGCGGATACAACCAGGCCGACGCCGGCGGACTGATCCAGCTCGCCGGCCTGAGGCTTCGAGCGCTGGCTCGTGCGAGCACCAGGAAGGACGGATAGATTTGGGAAAAGTTATCCAGTTCAAGCCGCCGCGCACACAGCCCAAGCTCGTGCCCCGTCCGCCCCGCACCGGTGATTGCGACCACTGCCATCACAAGATGGACGTTCACATCACGCATCCCGACGGTTCGATGAGTTGTGCGGCGCGCGGATGCTCCTGCCAGTTGCGGCCGCTCAATTGATTCGCGCGTCGCGGATCGCTCCGCTCGTCTGATTGTGAAAGTGCGACGCAGCCAGAAAAATCTCATCCGTGGAAGATTTGCGCGCGGCCGCCTTCCCGAGGTCGAAGCATTCACGGCGTCGTTGCCATTCGACCGGCGGCTTTTTCGGCACGATATTCGCGGATCGATCGCGCATGCGCAGATGCTCGCGAAAGTCGGACTGCTCAAGACGAGCGAGTTGCGGGCGATCGTCGGCGGACTCGAGCGCATCGAAACTGAAATTACGAGCGGTCGCTTCAAGTTCGATATCGCCGATGAAGACATCCACCTTGCGATCGAGCGACGGCTTATCGCGCTGATTGGTGAGCCCGGGCGCAAGCTGCATACCGGGCGCTCACGCAACGATCAGATCGCGCTCGACATGCGGCTATTCCTGCGCGACGAGATTGCCGGCGTGATCGCGCTAGTGGGCGAACTGCGCGCGACACTTATTCGGCTCGCGCGGCGCCATGTCGCGACGATCATGCCCGGCTATACGCATCTGCAGCGCGCGCAGCCGGTGACGCTCGCACATCATCTGCTCGCATACGTCGAGATGCTCGGGCGTGATCGCGAACGCTTCGAGCAGGCTGCCTCGCGCACTGCTGTCATGCCGCTCGGCGCTGGCGCTTTGGCGGGCACCACGCTGCCTCTGGATCGCCGGATGGTCGCGCGGGCGTTGGGTTTCAAGGCGATCACTGCCAACAGCATGGACGCCGTGTCGGACCGCGACTTCGTGGTGGATTTCCTTTCGGCCGCCGCGCTCACGCAGGTGCATCTGTCGCGGATGAGCGAGGAGATCATTCTCTGGACGAGCGCGGAGTTCGGGTTTGCCGCGCTGCCCGATGAATTCTCGACCGGCAGCTCGATGATGCCGCAAAAGAAGAATCCCGACCTGCTCGAACTGATTCGCGGCAAGACTGGGCGGGTGATTGGAGACCTGGTCGCGATGTTGACGGTTTTGAAGGGCCTTCCGCTCACTTACAATTCGGATTTGCAGGAAGACAAGGAACGCGTGTTCGATGCGCTCGACGCGCTGAAACCCGCGCTCGATCTGCTCGCGAAACTTTGGCCGATGCTGCGATTCGATGCCAAGCGCATGCGCGCGGCCGCGGGCGGATTTGCGCTGGCGACAGATCTCGCGGAATACCTGGTCGGTCGCGGGATTGCATTTCGTGAGGCGCATGAAATCGTCGGCGCGATCGTTCGCGAGACGGCCGAAGCGGGCAGGACGCTCGAGGATTTGAGCATCGACGAGTTGCGACGGCACTCGAGCGCGTTTGGCGCCGACGCGATCGCGATGCTTCGCGCCGAGAACTCGGTCGCCCGGCGCACGATCGAAGGCGGTCCGGCGCCATCAACAGTCAAGCGCCGCCTCAAGGAGTTCGGACGTCGATGAATCGCAGTACTAAACTTGCCAACTTGCTGACGCTCACGCTTACGATTGCCGCGTTCGCCAGCGCGGTGTTCCTGGGATGCGGGGTGAAGTCGCAGCCGATACCGCCGGAGGCCGCGCGTCCGGAGAAAATCGCAGGGCTCGAAGCCGCCAACGCGAAAGAGGGAATTCGCTTGAGCTGGGATCGTCCCGAAAGTTACGCCGGTGGCGCGAAAATGAAGGATCTCGGAAGCTTCTCAATCTCGCGCGCGGAGGAAGGAAAGCCTGCCGAGAAGATCGGCGACATCCAGGTGCATGACGAAGGGCGATTCCAGGTGCAAAACACTTTTGAGTTCATCGACGGCTCGACCGTGATGGGCAAGACCTATCACTACCAGGTCACGTCCAGCACCACCGACGGTTACGTGAGCGAGCCGTCCAACGACGTGGCGATTGTGCGCAAAAACGCCTCGGCTCCGCCGAATCCCGACACTTTCGTGGTGCCGACTCCGGTGCCGCTGAAATGACGTTTATTCGCGGGCCCGCGCTATGATAGAAACGAAACTTCACCCAATCAGTCATCACTATGAACTACTTCGAATATCGCAACGATCAACTTTACGCCGAAGACGTACCGCTCGCCGACCTGGCGCGCCGCGTCAACACTCCCTTTTTCGTTTATAGCGCGCGCACTCTCCGGCGGCATTTCCGGGTCTTCGACGAGGCTTTCGCCGGCACCGACCATCTGATCTGCTATGCGATGAAGGCGCTGTCGAATCTGAGCATCCTGAAATTGTTCGATTCGATGGGCGCGGGCTTCGATATCGTGTCGGTCGGTGAGCTGATGCGATGCCTTCGAATCGGTGCGGACCCGCGCAAGATTGTCTTCTCCGGGGTCGGCAAGACCGACGAGGAGATCGAGGCCGCGCTGAAAGCCGGCATCCTGATGATCAATGTCGAGTCGCGTCCGGAACTGCATCGCATTGCAGAGGTCGCGGGCCGCTTGAAGCATCGCGCACCAGTCAGCCTGCGCGTGAATCCCGATCTCGACCCGGGGACGCATCCGCACATTTCCACCGGCCATCGCGACAGCAAGTTTGGCGTACCGCTCTCGCAGGTCGACGAATATTACGCGGAAGCGAGCGCGCTGGCGCAGCTCGAAATCGTCGGATTGAGCACGCATATCGGATCGCAGATAACCGAGATGGCGCCGTTTGCCGAAGCGGGAAAGAAGGTTGCCGCGATTGTCGGGCGGCTGCGCAGCGCGGGAATCGCGCTCAAGTATCTCGATCTCGGCGGCGGTCTCGGGATTCCTTACCAGGAGCAGCCGCCGCCTCCGTCGGAGTATGCGCACGCGCTGCTGAAACCGATCGCGGGGCTCGGGCTCAAGATTATCACCGAGCCGGGACGCGTGATGGTCGGCAACGCGGGCGTGCTGGTGACGCGCGTCCTTTATAACAAGGAGACCGACGTGAAGCGCTTCGTCGTTATCGACGGCGCGATGAACGATCTGATTCGGCCGGTGCTCTACGAGGCGTATCACGAGATCGTCCCTGTAGATCGCAGGAAGCCCGGCAAGACCGTGACCGCGGACATTGTAGGCCCGGTATGCGAGAGCGGCGATTTCTTCGCGCGCGAGCGTGAGATGGCAGAGCCTGCGGAGGGCGACTTGCTCGCGGTGATGAGTGCCGGTGCTTATGGATTCGTGATGTCGTCGAACTACAACAGCCGCCCGCGCGCGCCCGAAGTCATGGTCGATGGCGCAGACGTGCATGTTATCCGAGACCGCGATAGCTTCGAGGATCAGATTCGCGGCGAACATATCGTCAACCTGAAGTCGGCGTAAGCGCGCGCAAAACGATGGCAACGCTCGAATTCACCAAGATGCATGGATGCGGCAACGACTACATTTATGTTGTCGCGATGCGCGCGCGTCCCGCCGATCCGTCAGCGCTGTCGGTCAAACTTTCTGATCGCCACTTCGGCATTGGCGCCGACGGCTTGATCATGCTCGCGCCGTCGAGCAACGCCGACATCCGAATGGAGATGTACAACGCGGACGGCAGCCGCGGCGACATGTGCGGCAACGGCATCAGATGCCTCGCGCGGCTCGCCTTCGAGCGCGGCCTCGTGCGCCGGAATCCGATGGTCGTTGAGACTGACGCCGGGCTGAAGACGGTCGAGCTGCGGCTCGAAGGCCGCCGCGTAATCAGCGCGACGGTCGATATGGGCGAGCCGATTCTCGAAGGCCGCGACATCCCGGTGAAGGCGGACGGCCGAATCATAGACTACCCGCTCGCGGTCGCGGGCCGGCGCGAATCGATCACGGCGGTCTCGATGGGCAATCCGCATTGCGTCCTGTTCGTCCAGGATGACGGCGTATTCAAACTGCAGGATCGCGATTTTGCCGCGCTGGGCCGCGAGTTCGAGCATCATCCGTTCTTTCCCCGCCGCGTGAATACCGAATTCATCCTCGCAACGTCGCGGCGCAAGCTTAAGATGCGGGTATGGGAGCGCGGCTCGGGCGAGACCTGGGCTTGCGGCACCGGAGCATGCGCCGCGCTGGTCGCGGCGGTTCTGACGAATCATTCCGAGCGGAGCGCGACGGTCGAGCTTCGCGGCGGCAATCTTGAAATTGAATGGCGCGCCGACGGTGCCGATGCGAATCACGTTTTCATGACGGGCAACGCCATCGAGGTGTTTAGCGGCGCGGTTGAGCTGGGTGCGGATGAAATGGTCCCAGTGAAGCAGTGAAATGAAGACGGCTGGAGGCTACGAACGATGTTCAATGGCGCATTGACTGCTCTCGTCACTCCTTTTCGCGACGGCATGGTGGACGCGCCCGCGTTGCGCGACCACATCGAATGGCAGATTCAGAGCGGCATCGACGGGCTGGTCCCATGCGGCTCAACCGGTGAATCCGCCACGCTCACGCATGCCGAGCACGACAGCGTGATCAAGCTCACGATCGAGCAGGTGCGAAAGCGCGTCCCAGTGATCGCGGGCACCGGATCGAACTCGACCGCCGAGGCGATTCGGCTGACCGCGGCCGCGCGCGAGATGGGTGCGGACGGCGCGCTGCTGCTCTCTCCCTACTACAACAAGCCCACGCAGGACGGCATCTACCGGCACTACAAGACGATCGCGGCGAGCGTCGATCTCCCATTGTTCGTGTACAACATTCCCGGCCGCACGGCGTCGAACATCCTGCCGGAAACGATGGCGCGGCTGGCGGAAATCAAGAACATCGTCGGTATCAAGGAAGCGACGGGATCGATGGATCAGTCTTCTGACATCTTAAAGCTGTGCGGCGATCGCATCGCGATCATGTCCGGCGACGACGCGCTCACATTGCCGCTGGTGGCGCTCGGCGCGAAGGGCGTGATCTCGACCTGCAGCAACGTCGTTCCGCGCGAGATGCGAGATCTCACGGCGGCCGCGCTCGCCGGTGATTTCGCCAAGGCGCGCGAGATCCATTTCCGTCTGCTGCCGCTGATACGCGCGCTGTTCGTCGAGACGAATCCGATTCCCGTCAAGCAGGCGCTCGCGTTCATGGGCAAATGCGCCAACGAATTGCGGATGCCGTTGGTGCCGATGACCGCCGGTCCCGCGGAAAAATTGCGCATCGCGATGAAGGAACTCCGCCTCGTCTGATCGCGTATCTGCCATGGCAGAGCCCTACTACAAGCAGCACTGGGTCGATATCGACTCCGATCGCCACAGTGCTTACGACAAGATCCTTGCCTACCATCCCGCGATGGAACCTCTCCTGCGCCCGCTCGATCTCAAAGCGGGACTGCGCGTGCTCGACGTTGGCTCCGGACCCGGTCACACCACCTTCGAGCTTGCACGGCGCGTAGCTCCGGGCGGCAAGGTAATCGGCATCGATATCAATGCCGAGTTCGTCGAGCGATCCGGCGCTCGCGCACGCGAGGCCAAGCTCGCGGCGGAGTTCGTGCACAATGCGTTTCCGCCGCTCCCGTTTCCCGACGCTTCGTTCGATCGCGTGTGGTGCAAAAATGTTCTTGAGTATGTCGATTCCGCCGCCGATACTGTCGCTGAAATGGCGCGCGTGACGGCACCAGGCGGGATCGTAGTCGCGGTCGACAGCGACTGGGACATGATCGCGCTCGATATCGGTCGCGAGGGGCGCGAACGCAGCGATCGAATCATCGCGGCGTCGAAGGCGATTGCGATCAGGGAGCCGCAGATTGGCCGCCAGCTCTATCGGCTCTTTCGCGCGGCCGGACTCGATGACGTAAAAGTCGAGATTCACGCAGGCGCTGACACTGCTGGTCGCTCGCTACCGATGCTGAAGGCCAGTTTCGCGCGGTATGCGCGCGACTCGGGCAAGATAGCGGCGGCCGAGGTCGAGGGTTGGTTCGCCGATATCGATCGCGCCGTCGCGAGCGGATCGTTTCTGTTCGTATTGCCGCAATTCGTGGTACGGGGAATCAGGAAGCCAGGCGTCTTAGTGTGAACGCAAATCTCTTTCGGGGGACAGACGAATGACTTTTGCATGGCTCGCATTTTTTGACGCAATCCTGGCGATCGCAATGATCGGCGCAGGAATGGTCGGCGCGCACTTCCGCCTGGTCGCTCCGTTCATGGGGTTCCAACTCTTCGCGCTCGGATTTCTGCTGAGCATTATCGGTACCCTGGTCGGGCTCCTCGCGATTTTCCTGACGCGTAAGCCTCAGGCGCAGGCCGGGCGCAATCGCGCGGTGCTCGCTACGGTGGTATGCGTGCTGATCGCGGTGCCGATATTCCTGACTCTGGTGAGCAGTCGCAAGTACCCGCCTATCAACGACATCACGACCGATTTCGACAATCCGCCCGAGTTCGTCAATGCGCAGAAGCTGCAGCATGAACCGAATCGCGACATGAAATATGACAAGGCGAAGTATGCTGACCGCCAATTGCAGGGTTACGGCCCAATCGGTCCGATTAAGGAGCACCTCGATCCGGCGGCGGCATTTGCGCGCGTAACCGAGGTCGCCAAGGCGTCACCAAACTGGACGATTACCTATTCGGATCCGGCCACGAACACGCTCGAAGTCGTTGCAACCTCAAAGCTGTGGCATTTCAATGATGACGTCGTGATCCAGGTCCGTCCGGCTCCCGACGGCACCAGCCTGATCGAGATGAGATCGAAATCGCGCGACGGAATTGGCGACTTCGGCGTCAACGCCCGGCGCATCCACCGCTTCTTCGACCGTGTCGCGCTAGCCCGCAGCCCCGGCGATCAGAATCCGGCGGATGAGGAAGATCAGCCGTAGCCGCGTACTGCTCTATTGTTTGAGGGCGCGGATTGTTCGCATCACGGCGGCGTTGCGATCTTCGTTGACCGGATTCGTGAAGACGATTGCGGTGCCGATTCCCGGCGCGCATAGCTCCTGCAAGCGCTCGCGAACGCGCGACTCCGAGCCAACCAGCAGGGTCGCATCGATGAGGTCGTTGCTTACCGCCTTGATTGCTGCGTCGGCATCGCGGCCCGCCGCGCGAATCGCAGAGATTTCCCGCTCGAAGCCCGAATGCGCCATCATGTTGCCGTAGAACTTCAGCGCGCCGTAGCGCGATAGCAACTTGCGCGCGGGACGCCGCGCGGCTTCGAGATCGTCTGAAATGAATGCGGTTGCGAACAGTGTCGGCTCGATCTGTTTGACGTCGCGGCCGGCGATCTTTGCTCCCTCGGCCAACTCGCCCAGCGCTTCCTTGACCCGCGCCGGCGGAAAGAAATTGAAGATGACGCCGTCGCCGATTTCGCCGGCCAGCTTGACCATCGGGCGCGAGACGCCCGCCAGGTAAAGCGGCAACTTCGCGTTGACGCGCGGCCCGGTCTTGCCGCCGTCGAGCATCGCGCGCAAGGTCTTCACCGTTTCGCGCATCCTGGTCAGCGGAACTCCCATCTCGATTCCGAGCGCGGAATTGCCCTCGCGATGCCCCGTGCCCAGGCCGAGGATAAATCGTCCGCCGGTAAATTCCTGGACCGCCGCGGCTTCATTTGCGAGCAGATTCGGATGGCGCAAATAGATGTTCGTGATCGCGGTGCCGAGTTTGATTCGCTTGGTGTGAAGGCCGAGCGCGAGCGAGCACGCGAGCGAATCGTTGTTCGCCTCGGTCATGAAAACGCCAGAAAAGCCGGCGTCCTCCGCCGCGCGCGACCATTCGATCAGGCGCGCGGGCGGACTGTCCGGAAGAATCGTGCAGGCAAGTGCGATTTTCGCCATGATGAATTCCTTTCGTCTGACTGACGCGAGACTTTCATCAAGCGGGAGTTTCCGTCAAGCCGTGTGCCGCTGAGAACCTACGTTGGTCACGTATGACTGGACTCTTTTGCCCGTCCCATCGTACAGATTTAGTGCGTACGCCAACGATGCGGCCGTTTTCCATGGTCACATCTCAAACTGGAGGACGAGGTGCAATGAAACGATTCGCTGTGGCATTGATCGCGACAAGTATGCTGATGACCGCAGTCGGTGTGGGACTCGCAAAAGATTTGAGTCCGACCGGGGCCGAGGAGGCGTTCGTCGACGCGGTCGGAGTCTGCGGCCCGTCGAGCAACATCGCGGGCTCACTCGGCAAGAGTAACGATCCGCAGGTGAAGATCGCTCTTCGCAACGCTCTAATCACCGAAGCTGCCGACGATGCCGCCGGTGTCGCGGGCGCCAACCAGCCGCACGCCGAATGCCTCAAAAAGGAGCTTACGTCGCGCGGATATACAGACGACGAGCTCGGTGCGCTGCCCTATTGCATCACTCACGACTGGCCGGATCCGTTTACTGGCCTGGGCCAATGCGTAAAGAGTCATGGCCGTCTCGAGGGCGCGATCACCAAAAAACCCTAGCGCAGATCGCTAGACAGGATTTCAAATGCCGGCGCGCTCCGATCAAGGGCGCGCCGGCGCTTTGTAATCTAGTCCAGGCCGTATCGCCGGCGCTTTCGCCACAATGTCGCGACGTTGATGCCGAGCATCTCGGCCGCTTCTTCCAGCGTCATCGCCTGTTCGAGCACAACCTCGATATGCTTTCGTTCCATCTGCTCCAGCGTAAGGCTGTGATCGAGTTTGTCCGGTGACGCGAGAATCTTGTCCGGCAGATCGCTCAAGTTGATCGTCTCGCCGCGGCTCAGAATTACCGCGCGCTCCATCACGTTGCGCAGCTCGCGGATATTGCCCGGCCACGAGTAGGACACCAGCGCCTCGCGCGCCTCGGGCGCGATCGAATGCGCAGGCTTGTGATGCGTATCTGCAGCCTGCGCCGCAAAGTGCTCAGCCAGTTTCAGGATCTCTCCCGGCCGGTCGCGCAGAGCGGGCACCTGCAATTCGATCACGTTGAGGCGGTAGTAGAGATCCTCGCGGAAGCGCTTTTCCTTGACCAGTTGCTCGAGATGCTGATTGGTCGCGGCGATTATGCGCGCGTCCACTTTGATCGTCTGCGCGCCGCCGACACGTTCAAACGTCCGCTCCTGCAGAAACCGCAGCAGCTTCGATTGAACCACCGGCGTCAGGTCGCCGATTTCGTCGAGCAGTACCGTGCCGCCCTCGGCCGCTTCGAGACGCCCGGGCTTGTCCTTGATCGCGCCAGTGAACGAACCGCGCACGTGTCCGAAGAGCTCGCTCTCCAGCAGATGCTCGCTGAGCGTCGTGCACGCGACCTGCACGAACGGTCCATCTTTGCGCGGACTCAAGCGATGGATATACGACGCCAGCATGCTCTTGCCGGTGCCGCTTTCGCCGGTGATCAACGCGGTCGCGTCGCTGTCAGCCACTTGCGCCGCAGTCTCCGCGAGCTTTCGCGAATGCGGACTGTAAGTGAGAAACGGCTCGGGCTCGGTCAGGCTCTCGATCCGATCGCGCAGTTCCTTGTTCTCGGCGCGCAGTTCATGGACCTCGAGTGCGCGCGCGACGACGTGCACGATATGGTCGGCGGTGAACGGCTTGGTGACGTAGTCGTAAGCGCCCAGGCGCATCGCCTCGACCGCGTCCGGAATCGATCCGTACGCGGTCATCATCACGACCGGCATCGCAGGATTGAGCCGCTTGATCGATTCGAGCAGTTTCAGCCCTCCCATCCCCTCCATGCGAATATCGGATACGACTACCGCCGGCGCTGACGGTCCGAGGAGTTCCAATGCGCGCTCCGCATTTTCGGCGACGGTAACTTGATGACTTGCAGACTCAAGACTCGCCGCGAGTACGCGTCGGATATTGCGGTCGTCATCGACGACGAGAATGTTAGCCAAGCGGATCCTCGATTAGCTGTTCAGGCTCCATTCTATTGCTCGACCAGCGCGCAGCATCAAGAGCAGCCCGACCGTCGCTCTATTGCAAGTTGCACGACGCCAATCGCTCAAGCCATTGCGGTCCGCACGTCGCACTTTTCAAAAAGCAGCAAGATCATGCGGAATCATTGCGGTCTGCATCTTGCACATTGAAACCCTTGGCAAGGCCGGCTTTTTCGGCGTTTGCTCGGGGAGATTTCATACTTGGCAGCGACTCCTAAAATTTTCGGCGCTGAGCGGCCTCAACCGCAAGCGACCTTCGGCAAACAAACTAAAGCAATTGTAGTTACCACCGGGATGCTCGCCTTCATTTCGTTCTGGCGAGCGTCCGCGATCGTGTTGTGCGACCTCGCCTCGACCGCTTACTACATCGGCGGCATCGTCGAGCAAGCGTGCGGCCGATCCGCGCCGTATTTCATTCTCGCCGTCATGCTGTTCTCGTACGCGGTGCGCGCAGTGTACGTCGAATCGTGCTCGATGTTCACCCGCGGCGGCGTCTATCGAGTCGTCAAAGAAGCGATGGGCTCGACGCTGGCAAAAATCTCGGTGTCGGCGTTGATGTTCGACTACATCTTGACCGGCCCCATCAGCGGCGTGTCTGCGGGCCAGTACCTGGTTGGCTTGATCAACGAACTGCTGAAGCTGGCGCACTCGAGCATTATTCTGCCGCCGGATTTCACCGCCGCCTTCTTCGCCATCGCCGTGACGGTTTATTTCTGGCGTCAGAACATTCTCGGCATCGAGGAATCGAGCGGCAAGGCGATGCGCATCATGCAGGTCACGACCGTGATGGCCGTGATCATGATCGTGTGGTGCGGTCTGACGATTTATACGCGTGGCGCGCATCTGCCGCCGTTCGAGTTGAAGTTCACCAATGACTCGCTGGGATGGCTCAAGCATTTTCCGGGTGCGCGCACCATCGGAACGTTGGGAATTCTGATCGCGTTCGGCCATTCGATCCTCGCGATGTCGGGTGAGGAATCTCTCGCACAAATCAATCGCGAGATCGAGGCGCCAAAGCTCAAGAATCTCCTGCGCGCCGGCATGGTCATTTTCATTTACAGCCTGCTGCTGACCTCACTGGTGTCGTTCTTCGCGGTGATGATCATCCCGGACAGCGTGCGGATGTCCAACTACGGCGACGATCTGATCGGCGGGCTCGCGATGTTCATGATCGGGCCACTATGGGCGCGGATCGCGTTGCGCGCGTTTGTCGTCTTCGTCGGATTCCTGATTCTCGCGGGCGCCGTTAACACCGCGATCGTCGGTTCGACCGGGGTGCTGACTCGCGTCGCGGAAGACGGCGTGCTGCTCGACTGGTTCCGCCATCCGCACAAGAAATACGGCACCAACTATCGCATCGTGAACATGGTCGCGATGCTCCAAATCGCCACCATCGTGCTCTCGCGCGGCGACATGTTCGTGCTGGGCGAGGCCTACGCGTTCGGCGTCATCTGGAGCTTCGTCTTCAAAACGCTGTCCGTTCTGATTCTGCGCTACAAGGATAAGTACCATCGCCTGTGGCGGATGCCGCTGAATCTGAAGTGGTTCCGTCCCTGGGGCAAAGATTTTCCGCTGGGTCTCGCACTGACGTTCACAGTTTTGTTCGCGACTGCGGTCATCAACCTGTTCACCAAGCAGGTCGCGACGATCTCGGGCATCGCGTTCACGCTCGCGCTGTTCGTGATTTTCGAGATATCGGAAAAAATCAACGGCCAGGCCCAGCACGCCTACGGCGAGGAACCCGAGAAATTTAATTTGCAACTGATCGAGGAAAGCCAGGTTGATTCGATCGGTCTCGGCTTGTTCGGTCCGCAAAAGAAACTGATTGCGATCCGCGATCCGAGTAATCTCGCGCATTTACATCGCTACCTGTCAGAGCGCGATGACGCCGAACTGATCGCGCTCACCGTGCGAACCGAGAAGGGACTTGCGTCCAGCGACGGTGGCCAGATCTTCAGCGACGCCGAGGGAAAGCTGTTCAGCAAGGTGGTCAAGGTTTGCGAGGATCACGGACGCGCTGTCACGCCGCTGGTGGTGGTTTCCAACGATCAGGTCTACGCGATCGCGCGCATGGCGTATCTTCTAAGCGTCGACGAAGTCGTGATGGGCGTGTCCGCGCGCTTCAATCCCGACGTCCAGCTCGAGAACTTCGCGATGCATTGGGGATCGCTCGGCGATTCGGACGAGCATCACGTAAACGTGCGCGTGCTCTCGGACGAGCAGGACATCCGCGCGGAAATTTGAGTCGGATTGTCTCGTTCTGGTCCGCATTGGGGGCGAGGTGTCCATCAGCTATACTCTGGCGATGCTCACATATCGTAGATTTCTGATCGGCGTTTTGACCGCGACGCTTCTGACCGGAACTGCCTTCGCCCTGGACGGCGAAAAGTATCTCCCGGACGCAAGCGTTACCCTGGAGCAGGCTCGTGCGACTGCACTGAAGACCTATCCGGGCAAGATCGTCTCGCAAGAGCTCGAGAAGGAATCCGGCGGCAGCGGTCTCCGCTACTCCTTCGTGGTTAGCCACCACTCGGAGAAGCACGAAGTCGGAATCGACGCGAAGACGGGCGCCGTGCTCGAGAACTCGGTAGAGGGCAAAAATCCCGACTAACTCCGGCGGGCCCATACGCCGCCTTGGGTGGCGATGCGACTCCAGCTATTATCGCTTTTCTGGATAAAGCGATGATCGCAATCGTCGATTACAAAGCCGGCAACCTGACCAGCGTTCAGCGCGCGCTCGAATTCCTCGGCCATAAGTCGGAAATTACCGACCGCGCCGAGCGTATCGTCGCCGCCGATCGCGTGATTCTGCCGGGCGTCGGTGCAGCGGGCGCCACGATGGAAAATCTGCGCGCGCTCGGACTCGTCGAGGTTCTGCGCGACGATGTCGCGCGCGCCGGTAAGCCGTTCCTCGGCATCTGCATCGGTATCCAGGTCCTGTTCGATCGCAGCGAGGAGGACAGCGCCGAATGCCTCGGCATCATCGCTGGCCGCGTCGCACGCTACCCGCGATCGATCGACGGGCGGCCGCTGAAAGTTCCGCAAATCGGATGGAACCGTGTCCGCCAGGCCCGGCCTCATCGAGTGTTCGCGGGCGTGCCTGACAACACGCATTTTTATTTCGTCAATTCGTACTATCCGATTCCCGACGATTCGTCGATCGCGATTGGCGCATGCGACTACGGCGTTCCATTCACCGCGGCTGTCGCGCGCGACAACGTGATCGCGACTCAATTCCATCTCGAAAAGAGCGGCGCAGCCGGCCTCAAGCTGCTCGACAATTTCTGCCGGATGAGTTGCTGACGATGCTCGCGAAACGAATCATCCCGTGCCTCGACGTGCGCGACGGCAAGGTCACCAAAGGCGTGCAGTTCCTGAAGAACGTCGACGTCGGCGATCCGGTCGCGATGGCGCGTTACTACTACACCGAGGGCGCCGACGAGATCGTTTTCTACGACATCACTGCGTCCAACGAGCGTCGCGGCATCATGCTCGATGTCGTTCGCGCAGTAGCGCGCGAGATTTTCATTCCCTTCAGCGTCGGCGGCGGACTGCGCACCCTCGAAGACATGCGTGCCGTACTGCTCGCAGGCGCCGAGAAGGTCTCGATCGACTCGGGTGCAGTGCGCAACCCCGCACTTATCTCAGAAGGCGCGCGCGCGTTCGGCAGTCAGTGCATCGTGCTCTCGATGCAAGTGAAAAAAACCGGCGCTCGCCCCGAGGTGCCGACCGGTTACGAAGTCGTGATCGACGGCGGACGCCAGCCCACCGGCCGCGACGCGCTGGCATGGTCGCTCGAGGGTGAGCGGCTCGGCGCTGGCGAACTTTGCATCAACTCGATCGATCGCGACGGCACCAAGCTTGGCTACGATCTCGAGATCACGCGCCGCATCAGCGAAGCCGTTTCGATTCCCGTGATCGCGTCCGGCGGCGCGGGCGAGCCGGCCCATCTGCGCGACGCGTTCACCGCGGGAATGGCGGACGCTGCGATCGTCGCGTCGATCGTTCACTACGGCGAGCATCCGATACCCGCGCTGAAGTCGTATCTCAAAAGCAATGGCGTCGAGATTCGCGACGCCGTCAGCGTCGACCTGGGCGCGCCGTGAAGAATGAAAAAGTGAAGATCGCGTTTGTAGTTTCGGAGTTCAACTCCGAGGTGACGACGCCGATGGAAGAGCGGGCGCGCAAGCATGCCCAGTCGCTCGGCGTCGAGGTTGCGCGCGTGGTCCGAGTCCCCGGGGTGTACGACATGGCGCCGGTCGTGAAAGCCCTGCTGCAGCGCAAGGAAATCGACGGCGTCGTGATGATCGGCGCGGTCATCAAGGGCGAGACCAATCACGACGAGGTGATCGCGCATGCGATCGCCCGCGCCGGTATTGAGCTCGCGCTCGAATTCGACAAGCCGGTCGGGCTCTCCATCATCGGACCCGCGATGACCGACGATCAGGCTGTCGCGCGAATCGGCAACGCCAAAAATGGCGTCGAGGCCGTCGTCCGTGTCGCTCGCGCGCTCAAGGAAATTCGCGGCTGATTTCTCCATCGCTCCACAGGTGTTGAGAAAACGCGCGGCGCCTCGTTGAGACCGTGCGCTCGACTCCTTATACTCCTCGACGTCGGTGTTGAAGATGATGGCAGAGGCGGGCGGCGGGGGTGAGACTTTTTCGACGCGCACGGCTGCGAGGATCCTCGCGGTCACGCCCGAGCGTATCCGCTACTGGGTCAAGCGCAATCTCGTGCGTCCGCTGAATCTGGGCGGCCGCAATTATCGTTTCGCATTCAACGACCTGCTCGAGATGCGCCTGGCGAAGGAACTGCTCGGTACGCGCCAGCATATCGATCCGATTCAGCGAACTCTCGAGCGTGTGCGCACTCTCGTCGATCCGGAACGCTCGGTTACATCGCTGAAACTCGTCAACGACGAAGGCCGCATAGTAGTGCGCGACGGTCCCTCGCTGATCGAAGCGGAGACGGGACAGTTGATCTTCGACTTCGAGCGCAGCTATCAGCCCGGCACGGTCGAGGACGGTTTCGGGCCCGCGCGCGTGCGCGAGCGTTTCGAGGAAGCGCGTCGAGTCGCCGACGAGGATCCGCTGCGCGCGCTTAACATTTACAGCGAGCTGGTCGGCCGCGAGCCGGGAAACTTCGAGGCGCATCTGCGGCTCGCCACGCTGCTCGAACGCGAAGGCGATCTCGCCGGCGCGCTGCGCCATCTGCTCGGCGCGGCCGCGATAGTTCCCGCCAGCGCCGACGTCCATCTGAAGCTCGGTCTGCTCTATCGCAAGAAGGACGAGCTCCAGAACGCGCTGCGAAGTTTTCTGCGCACGCTCGAATGCGATCCCGCCAACGTCGAGGCGCATCGCAACGCCGCCGAGATGTACGAAGCGATGGGCCGCAAGCGCGACTCGCAGCGCCACCTGAGCGCGATCCACCGTCTGATCAAGGGCGATTAATCGTTCCCCACGCGTCGCGTGTTGAATCACCGCAACTCGCGGCGATAAGCTCGCGGTATGCCGCGTGATTCACTGAAACCTGTCGACGTCCTGCGCCACGAATTGAAAGCGTTGCGCTTCATCCTGGACAATTTTCACTCGGGCAAGCTCGGCGCCGACGGACTTCCGCCGCGCGAGGACTTTCAGTCCGCGCAAGGCCGCGAGCTTTACGATTCAATCGTCAAAGCTCCCGACCGCAAATCTGCCGAACGCGTGATTGCAGAACTCGAGCTCGACGACGTCGACATCGATTCGTTTCTGCACCTGAGCGGCGACCACTACTACACCTATCCCGCGCTTGTGCGCGAGCGCGCGAAAGCAATTCGCACGGGCAAGCTCACGGTCGAAGGCACGTGAGTTCGTCACCACCCAAAGAATTGCATCTGCTGCTCGATTCCGCCGGCGCGCTGATCGTTTTCCAGGAAAAGGGGGCAACGTGGGCGGGAGTGCTCGCGTTCTCCAGCGAAGACAAAGCGCGCGAGTTCTGCCGCACGAGCAATCTCGACGCCGCCGAAGTCGCCGCGATCTCAACCGGCGACACACAAGCGGTCGCCACATTGATCACGTCGATCAAGCGCCGCGCCATCCGCAACGTCCTGCTCGATCTCGACTACAAGACCGGCGCGTGCACGCAGATCGACTTCGAAGGTGATACTTTCGGCACTGCAGCGCCGCGACAATTCACTCCGCACAACCATCATTAGATCTTCCGATGCCATCTGCCCGCTCGATGCTGCCCGAACAAATCGAAGAGGCGCGCCGCCGCCTGGCCGGCATCATCAAGCCCACTCCCCTGATTCGCAGCGCGACGCTTGATCGAATCCTCGACGCGCACGTGCTCATCAAGCCCGAGAATTTGCAGAAGACCGGATCGTTCAAAATTCGCGGCGCCTACAACCGGCTGGCTACCCTTGCCGACGATCAAAAGTCGCGCGGTGTCGTTGCAGCGAGCGCCGGCAATCACGGCCAGGCGCTCGCCTACGCCGCCACTCGCGCGGGCGTGAGCGCGACGATCGTGATGCCGACGACGGCCGCGATTGCCAAAATCGACGCGACCCGCAGCTACGGGCAAACGGTCGTGCTCGAAGGCGTCGATTACCAGGAGGCGCGCGCGGCGGCGGTGAAGATGTGCACCGAGCGCGGCGCGAGCTTCATCGACGCGTACGACGATCTTCAAGTGATCGCGGGGCAGGGCACCGTAGGATTGGAAATCGCCGATGAAGTTACGCCCGACGTTGTGATCGTTCCGGTGGGCGGCGGCGGATTGATCGCGGGAATCGCGGCTGCGCTCGCGACGCGCGCACCGAATGTCGAGGTGATCGGCGTAGAGGCGGCAGGCTCACCGCAACTGTCCGCGAGTCTCGCCGCCGATGCGGCCGCGTCGATCGGCCGCCCGGTCGATACCATTGCTGACGGTCTCGCCACCGGCCGGATTGGCGCGATTCCATTCGACGTGATGCGCGGTCGCGTCAAGCGCGCCGTTACCGTCGATGATTTCGAAATCGGCGAGGCTGTTCTCCTGCTGCTCGAGCGCCTGAAACTGCTCGCTGAAGGCGCAGGAGCTGCGGCGCTCGCCGGTGCTCTCAAACTCAAAGACGAGCTGAAAGGAAAAACCGTGGTCCTCGTCGTGAGTGGCGGAAATATCGACACCAACGTGCTCGATCGGATTATCGGCCACGGACTGGTTAAGGTCGGGCGGCTGTTTCGAGTCGCCGTCGATTTGCGCGATCGTCCCGGCGAGCTGGGCAAGTTGGTCTCGATGGTAGCGGCGACCGGCGCCAACGTTCGCGCAATCGATCACGATCGTACGCGTCGCGACATCGCGATCGGTGGCGCTCGCGTGATGCTGGAACTGGAAACTCGCGGCCCGGCCCACATCGAAGCAATCCGCGATCAACTAAAACGCCACGGCTACGCGTTCGAGGTCCCCGCGCTGGGTGACGAAGAACTTAATTGTAGTGAAACCCCTCCGTGGGTTTCACGCTTCCTTGGGCAGGGTTAAACCCTGCACCTTAGAATTAAGAAAAGATGCGGGACTTCGTCCCTGTTCGAACTAGTTGCGGGGACTGTCACGCGACGGGCGACTTTGTCGCCGGTCGCTTACTTGGGAGAGGATGACAAAAAGTTCTAACAGGGACGAAGTCCCGCATCTTTCTTCTAACGATGGGTGCAGGGGTCACCCCTGCCCAAGGAAGTTTGAAACCCACGGCGGGTTTCATTTCAATTAAGTTCTTCGATTCTTTCTCTACGTGAACATCGCTGCGATGCCGGTCGGCTTGACCAGCTTGCCCGCTGGCTTCATCGAATGCGCCAGCGCTTCGAGCTTCTGCTTGAACGCTTCCATCTCGGCCGCCTGCTTCGCTTCGAACGCCGCGGCCTCGCGCGCGCGTTTGCGTTCGAACGCCTCGCGATCGGCGCGTCGACGATTGTAGAAACCCTCGAAGGTTTCTTTGACCGCGCGATACATCGCGGTTTTTGGCACGTACGATCCCGAGCAGAACGGGCAGTGGAACACGACGCCTTTCTCGAACAGCCGATACGGAATCGTCCACGGCTCGTTGCAATCCTTGCAGATGACCGGCACTTCCCACGCGAGCGGATTGAATTCCGCACTTGACGCTGAAGTTGCGGCGACCGCTGCTGGAGCTACCGATGCAGGTTTCGCAGCCGCTGCTGGAGCTGGTGCTGGCTTGGGTGCTGGCGCTGCCGCGACTGCTGCACCATTTGCCGCGGGCGCTTCGGCACCTCCTTCTTTGCGGAAGCGCGACGGCGCGTCGTCGGGGAACGTCGTTTCGGGATGCAGTTCCCTGGCGCGCTGGAGCAGGACACTTTCACTCTCGAGATTAGCGGGATCGGGAATGCAGCAATCTACGGGGCATACCGCCGCGCACGCTTCATGGTCGTGGAAGCCGACGCACTCGGTGCATTTCGAGGGGACGATGTAATAGATATCTTGCGCGATTGCGGGACTGGTTGCGCCGTTGAGCTCCCACGGCACTCCGCCCGCATAAATTGCCGTGTTCGGACACTCCGGCTCGCACGCTCCGCAGTTGATACATTCGCTCGTGATCGTCGTCGCCATCTATGTGGACCCCGGTCTATTGCCGAAACTTGGTAATGATCAACTTCAAACTCTAACAACGCTGATTTCAGCGGGCAATCGCGTCCGCATGGTACTCGAACTCGATCAAGTAGACGTTCTCACCAGGGCCGTGCTTCGCCACTTTCAGCAGATCTATAACGCCCGCGAAGCCGGAACGCCGCGCCAGTCCGGGTGTGATCTGCTCGAGCGTGATCCGTCGTACCGAGGTCACCTCGATGAATCCGGCGCCCAATCTGTAATGTCCGCCGACCTTAACGTGCGGACTACGCCAAATCCTCACGCTCCAAGTGATTTCGCCGCGCATGATTGGTTCGCGAAGTCGCTTGGTAAAAACCACCAAGTATCCGTAGCGCAACTCCGACTCTTGCGCGATGCGCTTTTCGCGGCGACTCGGTTTTGACTATGCTGGGCGCGAAGCCGCGGTACGTCCGAAAATAACACGCGACCGCAGGAGCTCCTATGGATCTTCAATTCACGCCCGAAGAAGAAGCATTTCGACTCAAGGTCCGCGACTGGCTCGCCGAGAACATGCCGACCAGCGGCCTCTCCGCCGATCGCGAGGGCCGCGACGACAAGACCTGGCTCGCGAAAGCCAAGGCGTGGCAGCGTCGCTTGTACGACGCCGGCTACGTCGCGCTCGCGTGGCCAAAAGAATACGGCGGGCAGGCGATGGATCCTGTGCGCCAATCGATCGTCAACGATGAAATGGTTCGCGCGAAGGCGCCGTATCTGGTTGGCGGGTCGGGACTCGGGATGCTCGGGCCGACGCTCATCTCGTGGGGCAGCGAGGAGCAGAAGCAGCGCTACCTGCCGAAAATTCTGACCGCCGAAGAAATCTGGTGCCAGGGTTATTCGGAACCAGGCGCCGGCTCAGATTTGGCCTCACTGAAAACACGTGCGGAAATCGTCGGCGATGAGTTCGTCGTCAACGGCCAGAAAGTCTGGACCTCGGGCGCGCAATACGCCGACATGATGTTCTGCCTGGTGCGCACCGATCCCGAGGCGCCCAAGCATCGCGGCATTTCGTATGTCCTCATCGACATGCACACGCCCGGAATCACCGTGCGTCCGCTGGTTCAGATGACCGGCGATCGCGGCTTCAACGAAGTCTTCTTCGACAACGTCCGGGTGCCGCGAAAAAACCTCGTCGCCAAGCTCAACGAGGGATGGATCGTCGCCAACGCCACGCTCTTTCACGAGCGCAACATGCTCGGCTCCGCCAGCGGCAGCGAGCAACGCTTCAATCGCTTGCTCGCCCTGGCCAAATCGATCACACGCGGTGGACGCCCGCTCACCGAGGATCCGGTCTTCCGCCAACGGCTGGTCGAGTTGGAGATCCGGGTCGAGGCGATGCGCTTTCACTCGTTGCGCCAGCTCACCGATCAGATTCGCGGCAAGAATCCCGGCGTCGAGGCGATGATTAACAAGCTCGTCGGCACCGAGCTGAATCACGACCTCGCCACCGCCGCGATGGAGGCGATGGGCGACTACTCGATGCTCTCGCGCGACGACGAAGCCGCACTCGATCACGCCTACTGGCCGTATGAATGGATGTTCTCGCTCGGGCTGGTGATAGGTGGCGGCACCTCGCACATCCAGAAAAACATAATCGCAGAGCGCGGCCTCAAAATGCCGAAATCCCGGTGAGGAGGGAAAAGAAATCACTCTATTTAATGTGAAACCCTCCGTGAGTTTCGCTCTCAGTTCTGGGGAGAGCAGCGATCTCTCCGCGATTGTTCCCCTTCCCCTCGAGGGAAGGGGTTAGGGGTTAGGTTCCTAAAGCTCAACTCGCAAAGGACAACAATGGATTTCGGACTAAGCGAAGAACAACAGCAACTCAAGGAAAGTGCGCGCGCATTCTTGAGCGGCGAATGTCCCACCACCTTCGTGCGCAAAACAATGGCCACCGACGACGGCTATCCGCGCGAACTCTACGACCATATCGCGAAGCTCGGATGGACCGGCCTCATTGTCCCCGAGAAATTCGGCGGCGCAGGACTCGGGATGCTCGACATGGCGATGGTCCTCGAAGAAGGCGGCTACGCTGCGATGCCGGGGCCGTTCCTGTTCTCTTCCGTGCTCGCGGCCGGCGCGCTCAAACTCAGCAGTTCCGAGAAGCTCAAGGCAAAGTGGCTGACGCCGCTTGCTGAGGGCAAGGCAACCGGCACTGTCGCGGTCGTCGAGAGCGCGGGCTCGATAGATGCTCGCGACATTAACGCAATAGCGAAAAAGGGCGATGGAGGATGGCATCTCGATGGCACCAAGATGTTCGTGCCGTATGCCCAAATCGCCGACTTTATCGTGGTCGCCGCCAAACGCGATTCTGATATTCGCCTGTTCGTGATCGATACGAAATCGGAAGGCCTGACGATTCGATCGCTGAAGAATCTCGACCTCACCCGACGTGTTACCAGCGTCGAGCTTAGAAATGTTCCCGCCGAGCGGCTTCACGGCGGTGGATCGGAGCTCTTCGCAAAGCTGATCGATGTCGCCGCGGTCGCCGTCGCTGCGGACTCGCTCGGCGGAATTGAGCGCGCGCTCGAGATGGCGGTCGATTACTCGAAAGTCCGCGAGCAGTTTGGCAAGCCGATCGGATCGTTCCAGGCGCTCAAGCATGCCGCCGCCGAAATCGTCGCTGACCTCGAACCCGCGCGCGCGATGCTCTGGTACGCCGCCTATGCTTTAGACACCGGCGCCGCCGACGCGTCGCGCACGGCGGCGATGGCGAAAGCGCGCCTGTGCGATATCTATAGTCGCGGCACCGATCGCGCAGTCCTGATGCACGGCGGAATCGGCTTCACCTGGGAGCACGACATGCATCTGTGGTTCAAGCGCGCGCGCTTCAACGAATCCTACTTCGGCTCGCCCGCATTCCATCGCGAGCGCATCGCGACCCTTGGCGCGTATTGAGGCGGAGCTGCAGGCAACGTGAAGTTCGACATCTTCTATCAGCTCCCTGAAGCCGCGAATCAAATCACCACCGAGCGCTATCGCGAACTGATCGCGGAAGCGGCCGAAGCCGACCGTCTCGGTTTCAATACAGTGTGGCTCGCGGAGGTGCATTTCGCGCCGCGCTTCTCCGTGATGCCGACGCCACTGCTGCTCCTCGCCGCGATAGCGGAGCGCACGACCAACATCCGCCTCGGCATGGCCGTCAACCTGATGCCGTTGCATCATCCGATTCGCCTGGCCGAAGAAGTCGCGACGCTCGACGTGCTGAGCGGTGGCCGCGTCGAGTTCGGCGCGGGTCGCGGCGCGTTCCCGCTCAACTATCGCGGCTACGGCGTTGATATGGCGGACAGCCGCAAGCTGTTCGAAGACGGACTCGAATCAATCAAGACCGCATGGACGCAAAAGCACGTTGACGGCGTCGAAGTGGTTCCCAAGCCGATCCAGCGGCCTCATCCGCCGATTCGGCTCGCCGCCAACAGCGCCGACACTTTCACATTTGCCGGCGCAAATCGTTATCCAATCTTTGCCGGCGGTCCGGTGAATCCAATCCCGGTGCTCGCCGAGCGGCTGAAGATTTATGAGACCGCGCTCAAAAACGCGGGGCATGAACGTCCCGAGGATTGGCTGGCCGCGGCGCTGATGGTGTTCGTCGGACGCGATCGCGCGTACGTGCGCACGATCATCGAGCCCAGCCTGCGCAACTATTTCAACGCGGTAGGCGAGATCATCGAGCCTGAAAGCCTTGCCGCCGGCGCGCAGGCGGAATTCCAGAAGGTCCGCGACCGCTTGCGCGCGATCGATTACTCGACCGTCGATTCAATCATGGGGATTTTCGGCGACCCGGAATACTGCATCGACCGGATCGCTCAACTGAAAGAGCAATTCGGTTTCTCGCGCCTCGTATGCTGGTTCGAAATCGGTGGAATCAGCGGCCATCAAAATGTTCTCGCTGCCATGCGCCTGTTCGCGGACCGCGTAATGCCCAAATTTCAATGACCTTGTAGTGTTCCGAATGGCTCGAAGTCTCAGCTAGTCGATAACCGACCGATCGCCTTTCGCACCCGCGCACTCTCGCGGCTTCGACCGGCGGGGAGCCCTAAAATCGATCGGACTCAGCCTGACGATCAACGCGCTTTGCCTGCTCGTCTCGCCGATCGTTGGCGTCGTGACGATTGTGGCGCTTCTTGCCCGGACCGGACGATATTTGGCGACGCGCACACGCACTTCTGTTGGCGCGCAGCCGGCAATGAGGAGTGGTCAATGATGACGCGGCGCATCTGATGCCATCCTCACGGCGCGCAGTATGTCGGTCTTTGTCACGACTCCCTGCAAAGTGCCCGCCTCGCCCGTAACCAGTAGCATCTGCGCGCCGCGTTCGCGTACCAGCAGTCGAAGTGCCTCGCTGAGGTCGCAGTCCTCCATCACGTGGACTGCCTTGCGGTCCGCGAGTTCGCCGACGGTGGTTTTGTCCCAATCTTCGGGTGGGACTCTGGCTTAGATCGGATATGGAAATCGTGCCCACTACTTTGTCGATTTCATAGACCGGAAAGATCGTATGTCGGTGACGCGCCGCGACGCTTGCGATGAATTCGCGAATCGTTGATGTGGCCTGCACGGATACTACGCGACGCTGGACCACGTCCCGCACCGCCATCCCGGATAGCTCTGCAAGTTTGGCAGTTTCGTGAAGATGCTGATCGCCTGACACCGACGCCTCGCCCGAGATTGCGTACGCGACCGCGGCGCCGATGAGGCTCGGGATGATGTACGAATGGCCGCCGGTTGTTTCCGCGACGAAGACCACCGCTGTGAGCGGAGTCTTGTATCCGGCCGCGATGAACGCCGCCATCCCGACTGCGGCGTAGAGATCGTGCGTCGGCGCGTGAACCACAGATTGCGCGTACGCGTTGCCAAGCGCGCCGCCGACCAGCAGCAGCGGCACGAACATCGCGCTGACTCCGCCCGTGCCGAGCGTGAAAATTGTCGCGAGCAGCTTCAACACGACGAATGCCAGCAGCACCTCGGTCGGTAGCGGATGCTTGAGCACGTAGCGCACGGCCTCGTAGTTGGGGCCGATCGGAATCAGCGGTCCGTCGTAAATCGTCACGAATGCGAGGCCGCATAGCGCCGTACCGAGTCCGCCGATCGTGAGCTTCAGCCAGTGCGGCATGCGGCTCGTGATGAAAAAAACGCGCACGCGACGAAACGTGATGTCGAACACGATCGCGATTAGCCCGATTCCCGCGCCGAGCAGCGCCGACCACCAGATGTCCCTTGCCCGAAAGCTGGTGCTGCCTGCGAAGCCGAACAGCGGCTGTGCGCCGACAATAGACACCAGCGTCGCGTAAGCGACTACCGACGCGATCAGCGACGGCAGCAATGCTTCATGCGCGAGGTCGTCCTTGTACGGCATCTCGAGCGCGAACACGATACCGGTGAGCGGCGCGCGAAAGACCGCGGACATGCCGGCAGCCGCGCCGCTGATCAACATGATGCGCCGGTCGCGCGCCTCCAGCCCGAAACGCCGCAGCTTGGTCCATAGCCACGATCCGATAGCACCACCGCTGTAGATGCTCGGTCCCTCGAGCGCGGCGCTACCGCCTGATCCGACCGTCGTCACCGCAGCGAGCAACTTCCACCAGAATGGACCGATGTCGATGTCGCCCTGATGCTCGTGGTAAGAGCGAACGATTTCTTCGGTCGAGTGTTCGTTGGGATCAGGCGTGCAGAACTGCATTATCAAGCCCGTAACCAGGAAGCCTGCGACGAGCCCGACTACAATTGCCCAATGATGGGCGAGATAGTAGGGAAGTAGTGCACCCCAGATGACGTCGAGAACGAGCACGGCGATCCCAGTGATCATGAGGCCGGCCAGGATGCCGATGATCGGCGCGACCAGAAGCCATTTCTGGATGTCGCGCGAATAGGTTGCCGTCAGGTCTTCATTGACGAGGGCGGTGTACTTTCGAATTAGCGGATGCTTAAGGAATTTTGACTCCAGGACGTTCGCAAAAATTCCCAAATGATGCGATCCTTTCCCTCCCCGGAAATCGGGTCGGCGATGCTATCGTTGCCGGAGCCTAATGTTTAACACTCTGTATCGTCGTGGCACAGTCGCAGCAACGCATGTAGCAGCACTGCCACAAGGAAACGGTTACGGAACATTAGCCGGACAGGGGCTTTGCCAACCTTCGCGGAATTGGACCGACGTTCAATGTCCAAATTCGGGATTTGCGGGCTATCGAGGGCTTCAATTGCACTCGAAACATCATAGGTTAACTAGGCGCATCGTCCGCCGTCATGCCACGACTCAGAATAACCGGCCGAGTAAATGGCACAGCAATTGGATCAATCAGTTAAGTGATGCACCCGGTTTCGCTGGGGCAGGTATAGTAGACCGTCATACTGAAATCCGAGGGGCCCGGATTTCATCAGTCGCGGGGGACTATGGACGACCAAGATAAGGAAAAAGAGCCAGACAAAGATCTCGACACGCTGAGTCCTGCCGTCAGGATTTTTCTCGTTGAAGATAACCCCGACCACGTTTTTATCGCGCTCACTGTGGTCAGGCAGGTGCTCGGCGACGATATCGAACTCGTGCATGCGCAGAATGCCGACGAGGCGCTGCTCATGATCGCGCAGTTCACCGAGCAGGATCGTCCGGATTTATTCCTGGTCGATCTGCGACTTCCCGACAATGGTGGCTTCTCGGTATTGCAGGCAGCGCGCTCGAACGAGGCGCTCACCACCGTGCCGATGTTCGTGATCACCAGTTCGCTCTACGACCGCGACATTGCCGAGAGCTATCAGCTCGGCGCATCCGCGGTGCTGTGCAAGCCGCTCTCTCGCGCCAAGCTGCGCGATGAGCTGGTCCGCGTCGGTGCACTACCGCTGTCGCAGCGGCCGAGCGACCCGGCATACCGTCACTAGGCAAGATCAATCTCGTATTGGGGTGGGGGCGGGCTGTGAGTTGTAATGACTCGCGGCCCCTTTTCTTTTGCAGGCTTGACCCTCGCGCCTGCAAATAGGATTCTCGCTGACGATCTGCTCGCGACAGCGAACCCACTTGCCTAGCGGCGAAAATCATCGCACAGGAGTTGCCGTGAAACCCTACACATTCGAGAAAAGTGACGCGCTGATGGAGCGCGCGAAGAAAGTTGTCCCCGGCGGAATCTACGGACATCAGACGCCGCTGGTGCTCACCAAGGGCGCGTACCCGTCGTTTTTTGCGCGCGGCGAGGGCTCTCATATCTGGGACGTCGATGGCAACGAGTACATCGACTACATGTGCTCGTACGGCCCGATCGTGCTCGGCCATCGGCATCCGAAGGTCGAGGAAGCTGCTCGCCGCCAGGCGGAACTTGGCAATTGCTTCAACGCGCCGGGGCCGATGTGGGTCGAGCTCGCGGAGCATCTCGTGTCGATCACGCCGTTCGCCGACTGGACGGTGTTTGCCAAGAACGGCTCCGACGTTTGCACCTGGGCGACTGAAGTCGCGCGTCACGCGACCGGGCGTCCGAAGATCGCGATGTGCTCGGGCGCATACCACGGCACTCACGCGTGGTGCACGCCGATGCCCAACGGAGTGACGCCGGAAGATCGCGCGAACGTAGTTTATTTTCGATACAACGATCTCGAGAGCCTGCGCACCGCGGTCGAACAAAACAGCGGCAAGGTCGCAGGCGTGATAGTGTCGCCGTTCAAGCACGACGCAGGTCACGACTCGGAGCTACCGGTCGAAGGATTTCTGTCGGGCGTACGCAAGATCTGCGACGACAACGGTATCGTGCTCATCCTCGACGACGTGCGCGCCGGCTTCCGCCTGCACATGGGCGGATCGGGCGAGCTGTTCGGCATGCGCCCCGATCTGACGACCTACTGCAAGGCTATCGCCAACGGCTATCCGCTGGCGGCATGTCTCGGGCGCGACAGCCTGAAGCAGGCGGCGCAGGAAGTATTTTTCACTGGATCGTACTTCACCAGCTCAGTGCCGATGGCGGCGAGCCTGGCGAATCTCAAGGAGCTGCAGGCGAGCGGCGGAATCGAGCGGATGCGCGTGACCGGCGAGAAGCTGCGTACGGGATTGCTCGCGCAGGCACGCAGCGCCGGCATCGAGGTGAAGTATTCCGGGCCGCCCGCGATCCCATACATGACGTTCAACGCCGACGCCGGCCATTTCGATCGCGCCAAGGTTTTCGCCGGCGCATGCTCGCGCGCCGGAGTTTACTTCGCGCCGCGCCACAACTGGTTCATCTCAGCCGCGCACACCGATCGCGACATCGAGCAAACCCTGAACGTCACCGAGCAGGCATTCGCCGCGGTGCGCAACCAATTCGGCGCGTAGTCACAGCCAGGTTGAAGTACTTCATGAAACCCTCGCAATTCATCACATACAGCGACGGGAGCGACGCCGACGCGACAGGCTGCCGTTCGATCTGAGGGACCACTCAGCTTGAGTTTCCTCGCCTGTGGATCACCACAAGTACGAGAGTGGCGGCAATGGCGAACAGGAAAAGCAGAATCAGTAATACGTTGCCTGCCTCTGGCCGTCGTATCAACAGAAGTTCGCAGAATTCTCCCGTGCCAACTCCCGCAAAATACCCGGTCAGGCTCTTCATCAGGAACCGCTTTTGCGCAGACTCTTCTGTTTTGGTGGCTTTCACGAGGAGGATTACGGACTCCAGATACGAGGCTCCGCAGACTGCGATGATCGCGAATTTCCAGCTGACAGCGTCGGGACCCGACGAGACGATGTGATCAATCACCGTCACCGTGAAGAGTACAGCAAGGATAGCAGTGGCCAGCGAGGCCACGGACTCCCCGCCCAAATCTTCTATCCACTGCTCGTTGCCGCGTTTCTCAACCATGCCAGGAGTCAATATGCACGAACTATCCTGACCCCAAAAGATCGTCTACTCGCCGCTCAGGAACCGGTAGACGAGTTTCTGGAAGTGCTGGATGCCGCGTTCGCGCGACAGCATCAGCTTGCCGTGCTCGATCGCGCCTGAGCGCAGTCCGCGCTGCACCGATTCGCACAGCACGATATCTTCGCGCGTCACCAGATCGCTGAATTCCACGTCGTTGCGAATCTGCGATTCGCTCGGATCGCCGGTGAAAAAGTAGTCGACCACCTGCCGTGAATGTCCCGCGTCGATCGGCACGATGGATGTCGCCTGCAGGTTCGGCGGATTGCCGTAGAGCGAGAACAATATGTTGGGCCACAGTGTCGCATAGGTCACGCCATCGCCGGGAGATCCGACGATCGGGCCGTAGTAGGTCGAGAAATATTCGTGATCGGTCTCGACCCGGTAGGCGGTGGTGTCGATCACTTCTGAAAATTTCGGATGCGCGATCGGGCAGTGATAGCATTCGTTGAAATTCTCGACGACTATTTTCCAGTTCGAAGCAATTTCGTAAACGTCGCGCCGCAGCATCCGCATCTGCGCGAAATCGATCCCCGCGCGCTCGAAGATGGACGGCAGTTCGCCAAGCACGTCGCGCAACGGAGCGGCAGCCGGAGAAGGGTTGACGAAAATCAGCGGTCCCCATGTCTCGACCGCAAACGGCGCGAGCGACAGGGTCTCCTTCGCGAATTCGCGCTGCTCATTTTCGCGCGGCGCGGTGCGCAGCGTCCCGTCCAGGTTGTAGGTCCATCCATGATAGTGGCATTGCAGCGTCTTGCGATTGCCCGCGCATTCGAGGACGACCTCGCTCCCGCGATGCCGGCATACGTTGGCAAACGCGCGAATCGCGCCGCCGGTGTCTCGCACGATCACGACCGGCAGGTCGCCGAGATTCGTGGTGAAGAAATCGCCGGCGCTCGACACCTGCCCAGTATGTCCGACGTACTGCCAGCTCCGATGAAAGATGCGCTCCTTCTCAGCCTGAAAAACATCAGCGTCGACATACCATCGCGCGGGCAGCGTATCCCCGCGCTCAAGAGCACTCGCGATTGCCGGGTCTCCGTGTCTGTTTGATGCCAAAGTCGTTTCTCTGCTGACGCCGAACGTCAGTCTACTGAATTGTACGACAAACTTCCTTCACCAGGTCTTCGAGTGGTCGGCAACCGTCAAGCCGCACCACACGACACGGCAGCGTAGCGAGCCAAGCCTGGTGCCGTGCGAGATTGCGGCCCTCGCGAGTGCCGTCGTCGTAGTGCGACGCCCACTCGATGAATTCTTCCGCCTGCTGATGCCTCGAGCCGCCGGGCGCAACAGCATCGGCGCCGAACCGCCGCGCCTCGCGCGCGCGCAAACGCTGCAAGACGAATCGCAGTCGGGACGTACAAAAACACCACCGAATCAAGAAACGGAATGATCGGATCTCCCCAGCCGTCGAGCGATCCGCTCAGCACCCAGTCCGATCGATCGAGGAACATCTCGCTTCATCAGACGGACACGATCCGCGACTTCGCGAATTTCGAGATATGGCGGATTCGTCGGACGCCAGAAGTAGTCGTCGGTGTCGTGATGCGAGATCGCGAGCGCATCGGCCAACGCGCGGCCGAGACTGGTGACACCGGCGCCGGAAGCTCCCGTGATGTGAACGCGGCAGGTCTTCATCTAGCCGCTTTTAGATTGCGCAGAACGTCGAGGCGCAGCGCCAGCTTTTCGCCGAGCCACAGTGCATTGACCGCGTGATCGGTGTAAGCGTCCGTCGTCTCCGGATGCACCAGTATATTGAGTCCGTCGCGATTCAGCATCAGCCACGGCACGATCCTGGCGAATTCTTCTGGATCGAATTTCACCTGGTACATCGGTTGCGGATGCGGACCGACCGGCTCGTCGCGCCATCGGCCCATTTCCACTTTGAAGTTGCGCTCGATTGCTTCGCGAATGCGCGCAGCAGCGCCTCGCGACGCATCATCGTAGTAAATGTGCGCGTGATAACAGCTTATGATCGCGGGATCGATCGCATCCGCCATCGCGATCCCTCACTCGATCAGATGCGTTCCAGAACAATCACCGGAATCTGCCGCGTCGTGTTCTTCTGGTATTCGTTGAACGTCGGCATCACCTTGGCCTGCGCGTCGAACAGGCGCTGGCGTTCGGGATCCTTGGTGATAGTAGCCTTGGCCTGGAATTTTTCCTTGCCGAGTTCGATGGTCGTCGTCGGATTCGCTTTCAGGTTGTGGAACCACGCCGGATTCGTCGGGTAGCCGCCCTTCGACGCGATTATCACGATTCGATCGCCGTCCTTGGTGTACACCAGCGGAGTGGTAAAGGGCTTGCCGCTCTTTGCGCCGGTCGTCGTCAGCAGCAGCAGCGGCGCGTTGACGAACGGGCCGCTGACCGCCTTTCCGCCATTGTCTCGAAACTCTTTGATGAGGCCCTGGTTGAATTGCTTCATCGCTTTTTCGTTGAACTCAGGCATCGCATTCTCCTTTTTCTGCCTCTTCTCCCTCTCCCTGTCAGGGAGAGGATCAAAGGTGAGGGTCCATATATAGCGCGCGTCTTTCGCGCGCGAATCAAGATTCTGCGCTCCTAGATCTCAGGCCACTTGTTGTTCCACGGGCGCGCTTGTTCGTACGCGTACGACGCCTGCAGGACGAGATCTTCGCGATGACGCTCTGCCACGATTTGCAGTCCGCATGGCAAGCCCGAATCGGTGAGGCCCGCGCGCACCGACGCTCCCGGATGCCCACTCATGTTGAACGGATACGTGAACACGACCGCGTTCAGCGGCTCCTTCAGCGGCTGGCCGTTGATCTCGGTCGGCATCGGACCCTTGGCGGGAAACGCTTCGGTCGGCAGCACCGGGCACAGCAGCAGATCGAAGCGCTCGAACACGCGCTGGCACCAATCGTTGAACTCGCGCCGGCGACGATACGCGGCGCCCATATGCTTCCATGTCACGCGAGGCGCGCCTTCGCTGCCGGCGATGAACGCGCGGCCGAAATCCTCGTGATGCTTTTCGAACCACTCATGCAGCATCGCGTAGGCCTGTCCCGCGCCGACCTGCATCCACGCACGGCCGGTGTCGGGGACGGGATCGTCGATCGTCGTGACGTCGTGGCCCAGGTCCTTGAAGACGGCCGCCGCTTTCGCGATTTCGCGCGCGACGTCGCGCTGCACCAGCTGGCCGAAGTCAGGATGAAACGCGATGCGAAGTTTTTTCGGCAGGCCTTCGAGGATCGCGGCGTACGAAATCCCCGGATGCGGCAGCGAGTCGGGATCGGCCGGATGATAGCCGACGACCGCGTCCATGAAGAGCGCGGCGTCCCGCACGGTGCGCACGATCGGACCGTGTACCGAAGTGTCGTTCCATTGTTGCATCCCGAGCGTCGGATCGTTCGGAATTCTGCCGTAGCTCGGCTTCAGCCCGTAGCATCCGGTGTAGCACGCGGGTATTCGCACCGAGCCGCCGCCGTCGGAACCAGTCGAAATCGGCACGACGCCGCCCGCGATCGCCGCCGAAGTGCCGCCCGACGATCCGCCCGGCGTGCGCTCGAGATTCCACGGATTGCGGGTCGGCCCGAACAGCAGATTCTTTGTGAATGCGGTGTATCCGAACTCGGGCGCGTTGGTCTTGCCGATAACGATCGCGCCCGCCGCCTTGAGCCGCGCAACCTGGATCGAATCCGTCTTCGCCATGTTGTCCTTGAACGGTTTCGATCCGTGCGAAGTCACCAGCCCGACGGTATCTTCCAGGTCCTTGACGCCGAGCGGCAATCCCGCGAGCGTGCCGACCTTCTCGCCGCGCGCGATCTTTTCATCAAGCGCCCGCGCCTCGGCCATCGCGTCGTCGGCGCGCAGCGCCACAAACGCGTTCAACTTGGGATTGGTCTGCTCGATTCGCCGAATCGTCACGTCCATCAATTCGCTAGGCTTGAGCTCCCGCTTGCGAATCATCGCCGCAAGTTCGTGCGCTGGCTTCCAATACAGTTCGTTCATCGCGGACACCTCCCGGGCAGGACGGATACTGTGGCGATGTTTACTACGATGAGCCCGCTAGTATAAAGCGGAACGGGGGCTTTGATTTCCCGGAGATCGAGCCGATTCATTTTTCCTTAGGAGCATTGGATTCGTGGAAAAGATGCATTTCACGCGTATGGACCAGGGCAGCGACGAGGATTTTGAAATCCTGAAGCACGTCCATGAGAAGACTCTCGCCGAGTTGCCGGATCGCCTGATGGCGATGGTCAACGATCTCTCCGCCGATCAGGCGTACAACCTCAACCGCCGCGGTCACAGCCTGCAGGCGGCCACGCGCGCACTGCGTGATGGCGCGAGCGAAGAGTTGATCGTCGTCGCGCTATTCCACGACGTCGGTGAAGCGCTCGGCCCGATGAATCACGGCGAGATAGCGGCTTCGATTCTGCGCCCGTTCATTTCCGACGACCATTACAACCTGCTCAAATATCACGGCCTCTTTCAGACCTACTTCTACGCGCGTCATCTCGGACTCGACCCCAACGCGCGCGACCAATTCAAAAACGAATCGTGGTACCAGATGACCGTGGATTTCTGCGCAAAGTACGACGAGGTGTCCTTCGACCCCGCATATCCAAACGAGCCAATCAGCACATTCGCCCCAATGGTCCATCGCGTAATGAACAAACCGTGGCTCCCGCCGGCCAAAGCGGTGTGAAAAGGGAGAGAGAGAATCACCTGCGCGGCGGGCGGCAGGGGTGACCCCTCACCCAGTGAATGAAGACGCGAAATCCGCGCAGCGCGGCTTTCGCGAAAAGCTATATGAAAGAACGCGCGCGCGAATTGTTTTGATTCCCTCCTCCAACGTGGGAGGAGGGCTAGGGTGGAGGACCGTGTGTGGCGCGGTTGTCTGTTGCGCCGCTGCTGCTTTTCGATGCCTCAACTTTATGTTTGCTTTCTCGCTTGTAGGACGCGCGGTTTGACTCCCTAACACACGTTAGATAGATCTCTTGGTAAGCCAGTGCGAAGCGTTTCTAAAAATTCGGGTGGGCGCGCGAGCGCGAAAGTCGTGGATTTGCGGAGGCCTACCGATACGCGCGACCGCGTGTTGCAGGTGGCGCAGGTGCTGTTTGCGGAGCGCGGGTATCGCGGCACCAGTCTGCGCGATATCGCGAAGCGAATCGGAATCAAGGCGCCGTCCCTGTTGCACCATTTTCCCTCGAAGCAGCAGCTCTACCTCGCTGTCCTCGACAAGATGTTCGAGAGTCTCGAGGATGCGGCCAACGCGATCGCGTGGGGACGTGAGAGCCGGCAGGAGCGGATGCGCCAGGCGGTCGGGAATGCGATCGATTTTATCGCGAGCCATCCGGATTTCGTGCGCATCATGTGGAAAGAGATGGCCGACGAAAGTGGAATCGGCCGGCAAGTGCTCAAGCGGCGGTTGCCCCCGCTGTTTTCCACCGCGGTGAATTTTATTTTTCGCGGACAGCGCGACGGCGAATTCCGCGCCGAAGTAGATCCGCTGCATTTCATGTGGAGCCTGAACTCGATCACGATCGGCTACTTCACGACGGCTGCGATGCTTCGCCGCCTGTGGAGCATGAACCTGCTCGAGCCCGCCATGATCGAGCGGCGCAAACGTGAAGTGATCGACATGGTCGAGCGCACCCTTTTCACGACCAACCCGCGAACGCCTGAAACACCGCACGAATAGATAATGAAAAAGGTGATCGACACGGTCGAGCGCACGCTGTTTACGGTAAACTCGCCAACGCCCAAACCGCCGCGGCAATAGACACTGAAAAATAGGTACTGAAAAAAATGAAGTTGGGAACTTTTTATGAGCATCAGCTGCCGCGTCCGTGGAAAGAGGGATCGGAGCTGAAGCTGTTTCGGGACGCACTCGACCAGGTCGAGCTCGCTGACAAGCTCGGCATCGACCACATGTGGGAAGTCGAGCATCACTTTCTCGAAGAGTACGCTCATTCTTCCGCGCCTGAGATTTTTCTGGCGGCTGCCAGCCAGCGGACGAAGCAGATTCGACTCGGCCACGGAATCACGCTGCTGCCGCCGGGGTACAATCATCCGGCGCGCGTTGCGGAGCGGATCGCGACGCTTGATTTGGTGAGCGGCGGCCGCGTCGAGTTTGGCACCGGCGAGTCGTCGGCCGAGCTGGAGTTGGGCGGCTTCAACATCCCGCGCGCGGACAAGCGCGAGATGTGGCAGGAGTCGCTCGGCGCGATCGCGCGGATGTTCGTCGAGGATCCGTTTCTCGGTCATGAGGGCAAGTACTTCTCGATGCCGGTGCGCAACGTGGTGCCGAAGCCGGTGCAGAAACCGCATCCGCCGCTATGGGTCGCATGCTCGCGGCGCGAGACAATTCACCTCGCCGCCAAGCTTGGAATCGGCGCTCTGACGTTTGCCTTCGTGTCGCCGGAAGAGGCGCGGACTTGGGTCAACGACTACTACACGACGCTCGAGAACGAATGCGAGCCGATCGGATATGCGATCAACGCGAACATCGCGATCGTCACCGGCTTCATGTGCGACGAGAACGCCGAGCTTGCGCACAAGATGGGCGAAGAGGGGCTGAAGTTTTTCTCATACGCGCTCGGACATCACTATGCGTTCGGCAAGCACGAGCCGGGCAAGACGAATATCTGGAACAATTTCAAAGCCAGCCCGTTCACATTGCCGGGCATGGACGGCACCAACTCATGCGTCGGATCGCCGGATCAGATTCGCACGCGCCTTCGCGAGTTCGAGGAAGCCGGCGTCGACCAGGTCGTGTTTATTTCGCAGGCTGGCAACAACAAGCACGAGGATATTTGCTCGTCGCTCAACCTGTTCGCCGAGAAGGTGATGCCGGAGTTCAAGGAGCGCGAACAAAAACACGCACATCAGAAGGCCGAGCGCATGGCGCCGATCCTTGAGAAGGCGATGAAGCGCAAACCCGCGCCGAAAATTCCGAAGAGCGACGGGCCGACCGTCGTGCAGGCCGGTATGCTCGTATAGGACGCGTAGCTGCGGAGCGCGCGCAGCGCGCGATTTAAGAGACCGGAACCGGCTTCGCATGCGGCGCGAAGCTGTCCGAGGCCCTTCCTCCCGTCGCTAACGCTCCCGTCGTCAGGGTGACAAAATTAGGCCGCCCGATTGGGGCCTGTTTCATTTTTCGCGCCGTCAGTCTTTGATCGGCGCTGTCGGCGCGGGGCCGACGCGCGTGTATTGCACCGGGAACCCATGGCAATCACCTGGATTGACCAGTTCCTCGCGGAAGTGACTCGCGTCGCTGACGACTATCCGTACCGGCACCTGTCGCGCCAGCGGGAGTCCATTATCCGCGCATAGCTGTTTGGCGCGCACGATGCCCGGGACGTATTGATCCACCGTTCCGCGCCACACGACCTGGCCCGGCGGGAGAGTCTTGTTGCCATCAACCAGCGTCGCGACGTAGTTGCGGCCGCGCAGCATCGGATCCAGGGTGATAACCACTCGCAGCGGTCCGCCCGGATATGTCGCCATCCAGTTACCATTGAGCAACCGCGCGACATTCATCGGCGGCGCAGGCGGCTGCGGGGGAACGGGCGGAAGCGCCGGCATCGACGGTCCCGACGATTGTTGGAACGACTGCGAATTGCAGGAGGACGTCACGCATGCAAGCAGAATCGCCAGCGATACAATCGCGGCGGGCAAAATTAGTGAGTGGCGATCGATTCTCGGACGGACCATAGATTCCTCCCAGCGAACGGCTGGTCGACGAGTATAGACGGAGCTGTGACGCAGCGCAGCAGAGTCGTTCTTTTCCACGTTGCGTCGATATTGATGGCCGCGCGACGCAAAATTTGTCTCTGGAGTCGTCCAGGAAGTCGTGCAAGGGTTTGATGATGAGACTGCGCCGACTTGGCAGTCGGATCGCGATTGCGGCGTTAGCATTGGTAACGACAGGGAGCATCATTGCAATGAGTGCGTCAGGAGCGGGCGGACCGCCCGCCGATTCAAAACTGGATACCGCGCGCAAAATAAAAGTCCTCACCGAAGTGCCGATGAGCTTCGGGTCCGGGAAGAAAATCGATCCGGCCGACTGGAAGGATTTCGTCCGGGCACAGAACGACGATCTCAAGACGGGACCAAATGTCGGCGAGCGCGTTCCGGATTTCGAACTCGCCGATCAGAACGGCAAGCAATGGTCGCTGCACGACCTGATGGGACGCAGCGGACTGCTGCTGGTTTTTTCGCGCAGCGCAGACTGGTGACCCTACTGCAGAAGCCAGCTCGTCGAGCTGGAACACTCGCGCGCGGAACTCGAAAAGCACGGGGTCAAGGTCGCGTCGATCACATATGACCCGCCGACAACGTTAAAACGGTTCGCCGACGCCTATCAGATTGGATATCCGATGCTATCGGACAAGGGCAGCGTCGTTATCCGAAAGTACGGAATTCTGAATGCCAACATTCCGGAGGGTCATCCGTTCTTCGGGATTCCATTTCCCGGCGATTATCTGATCGACTCCAACGGCACAGTGCGCGACAAGCAGTTCCTGCCGAACTACGAGACGAGGCCGGCTGCGTCAGAAGTATTGTTGAAAAATTTCGGTGTCGTTGCGGGTTCTTCCGGGATCGCAATCAAGGCCGACGACGTTCGAGCGAATATTACCCTCTCGTCGGACAGGGCCGTGCCCGGCAGACAGCTCGGCGTGTCAGTTGAGTTCGAGATTCCCGCGGGATGGCATATCTATGGACAGCCTTTGCCGGATAACTACGTCGCGACCTCCGTGGAATTCGATTCCGAGACGATAAGTACGCAGTCGTTCGATTTCCCGAAAGCCACGCCGGTCGAGTTCAAGTCGCTGGGCGAGACGCTGCCGGTGTACTCAGGAACGATGCGCGCCTTTGGCCGAATTCTGATCAAATCGGGTCTCAAGCCCGGCGATTACGGGCTTAAGGGGACGCTTCGTTTCCAGGAGTGCAGCGATCAGATTTGCAAACTGCCGCAGAAGATCGCGTTCGAGGTCTCGATAACGATCGATTCGATGGTCGCCGGCGCCAAGTAGGATCGCCGACTGACTACATAAGTTGGTAGGCGCGCGCGACGTTTTCGCCGAGGATCCCGCGGCGTCCCGACTCCTTCATCGGCGCGATCATGCCCTTCAGCTCCTCGAGATAATTCCCGGGATGATCGGGATGCGGATAGTCAGTCGCCCAGAAGAACTTGTCCTCGCCGACAATCTGCATCATCGCGGCTATCGTACGTTCGTCAGGATCGGCTGAGATGTAGCACTGGCGCTTGAAGTAGTACGACGGCTTCTCCTTCAGGCGGACCGTCGCGCCGAGCGTGGTGCCGTTGAAGATGGCGTCGCCGCGATCGAGGAAGTAACCTATCCATCCAGCCTGTGACTCGAGCACTACTACGCGCAGTTTCGGAAAGCGGTCGAATACGCCCAACTGAAAGAACGTGCCGAAGGCATGCTGCACACCCTGGCCGGCGAACAGATCGAAATACCAGGCTGCCCAGGAGAAATTGTCGTACCTGTGATGGATGCCGAAGCTGGCGGGCTCGAAGGTCGGATGAATCGCGAGCGGGACGCCGAGATCCTGCGCCGCGGCAAAGACCGCATCGTGACGCGGATCGCCGTGGGGAACGCGCGTGATAGTGAAAGGACAGACGAACGCGCCCTTGCATCCGTCCTTCACCGCGCGCTCGAGTTCGCGGGCAGCCTCAGCGGGATCTCCGAGTGAGAGATGCGCGATCGGGATCAATCGTCCGCCCGAGTCGCGGCAGAAATCCGCAATCCATCGGTTGTAGGCTTTGCAGTACGCGGCAGAAAGCTCCGCGTCGAAAAGTTCGGCCTCCCACAGCAGTCCGATCGTGGGATAGAGAATCGATTTCGCCATCCCTTCTCGGTTGAGCAGCTCGAGCCGCTCCTTCATCACCATGGTTCCGAACGCCGCGCCCTTGAGGTAGGTGTTCTCAGGCTTCGGCGCGAGCATCCGCACCTGTTCGGGCTTGGCGTCGCCACGCATCGCGCTTTCGCGCAACTTTCGCGCGTCCTCGACCTTCTTGCCCATGCCGCCGAGCGATCCGAGCAGTCCGGGCTGAGTCATCGTGGCGCGCTTGCGATCTATTTCGAGATACTCGAAGCCGTCATCGCCGACCCGAATGCGCATCGCGCGGTCGCGATACTTGGGATCGATATACTTCTCCCAGAGGTCGGGCGGTTCGAGGATATGTCCGTCGCAATCGATGATCAGTTCTTCGGTTTTCATAGTTTCAAACTCCGCAACAATCACTGACTAATCAAAAGATCGCGAGCGGATTTACTGGCGATGCGGTGCCACGCTCGAGGATTAACGGCGCCATCGAGAACATGAACTCGTTGCGCCCCAGCTTCGCGCTGGTTGCCGACACCGCGTCGAGGTCGGCGTTGTCGATCAGATGTATCCCCATCGCGACCAGCGTGCCGACGTGAATCGGCAGCGGGACGCCGTCGTAGCCGCTCGGCACCACGTCGCTGACGGCGTCGCAACCGAGTACCGCGATTCGCCGCTCGTGGAGCCATGGCAGGCAACTGGCGTCGAGGCCGGGAAGTCCGACGCGCATCGGGTCCCATCCGCCTTTGGCCTTGCGCATCGCGGCGCGGCCGGTGCGAATCATCAGTACGTCGCCCTCTTCGACGTGAACCTTCTGCGCTTTCTCGGCGGCGTCGAGATCTTCGGGAAGGATCTTTTGACCCGGCTCCATCCATTCGATTTTTTTGAGCCGCGGGATATCGAGCAGGACGCCGCGGCTGACGATGCCGGCGCGGGTGACGTCGATCGCGCATTTCTTCGCGCCATGCGATCCGACTTCACTGGCGTCGAAGCCGTTGTACATTTTCTTCTGCCAGAATACGTGGCAGAGCGCGTCGATATGAGTATTCGCCATGCCATGCGGCGCGATCGCGAAGTAGTCACCCGCATACGGCAGCGCCTGCTCGTGCGAGTCGTGGCCCGCCTGCACCATTAGATGAGTCACGGGCGTCGGATTGTCGGCCGCCGGAATCGTCGCGAGCGGCAGCGCCATCGAAACGCTCTCTCCCGTTTGCACCAGCCGCGCGGCGGCGGCGCGTTTTTGATTGGTGATGAAGTTCAGCGCACCGCGCTGGTCTTCCTTGCCCCAGCGCCCCCAGTTGCTGAGCTTCTCGAATAGGCCTTTCACGTCCGAAGGCGTCAGTTTGTCCGCCATGATAATCTCTCCCGAAGAGCAGGGTGACTGGAATTCCGTATAGCACGCCCGGCGGCGACCCTGTCAATTTGAACGATCGGTATGGGTTCGTAGGAGTGAGAGGTGGGCAACGACTACATCGAAGCGGCGCGCGTCTTTCACGAGCTCACCAAGCATTCGTACACCAGCGTACGTTCGTCGCCGCATCTTCCTGGATTGGGACATCAAGCCGCTGCCGTACAAGATTTATCCGGGCGCCGCGTCGATCCCTTTGCCGCGCGATCTGAACCTATCCTCGACCCCGACCCTGGCAGCGTTGTCGTCGTACGTGCCCGCGGATTTTTCCGCGCCGATCGACACCGCCGCGCTCACGCGAATCCTGTTCTGTGCCGATGGCCTGACGCGGCAGAAGCAGGTTGGCGATGAGGATTATCACTTCCGCGCCGCGGCGTCGGCAGGCGCGCTTTATCCGATCGAGATTTACGTCGCGGCGTCAGAAGTCGAGGACCTCGAGACCGGCCTCTATCATTTTTCGCCGGCGGATCTTCGGATGGCCGGGCTGCGTCGCGGTGATTGGCGAGGTTATCTTGCCGATGCGGCCGCGAAGCGCCCGTCGATTCGCAACGCGCGCGCTGTGATCGCGTTGTCGGCGATCTATTGGCGCAGCGAATGGAAATATCGCGCGCGGGCGTATCGATACTGCTATTGGGACGCCGGGACTATCCTGGCGAATCTGCTGGCGGCGGCAGCGGCCGAGGAAATTTCCGCGGAAGTGATCACTGCGTTCGAGGATCCGGCGCTCGAGACGTTGCTCGGCATCGACGGCGAGCGCGAGGGCATGATCGCGCTGATCGCGCTCGGACGCGCCGACAATGCGGCGTCGCCATCGCCGGCAGTCGAGCCGTTGGCGCTGGAGACGATTCCGCTTTCGTCGAACGAGGTCGCGTACCCTGACCTGGTCAAGATGCATCGCGAGTCGCGGCTTACAACCGCTGATGAAGTCGCGACGGTGTCCACTGCGAAATTGCCTCCATACAGATCGACGCCGAGCACCAACGCGCTCCAGCTTGAAACCATCACGTCCGAAGAATCCGCGGGACTTGGCGAAACGATCTTGCGCCGAGGATCGTCGCGAGCGTTTGCGCAGGAAGCGATCACCGCACAAGAGCTCGCGACGATCATGGCCGCTTCCAGCGAGCATCCGCAGGCCGACTTTCCTGCCCTGACCGACACTTATCTAATCGTCAACGCGGCGGAAGGATTGGAGCCCGGCGCGTACTACTACAATCGGGATTCGCGCGCATTCGAGTTGCTGAAGGCGGGCAATTTCCGCGGCGAGGCGGGTTACCTGTGCCTCGAGCAGCCGCTCGGCATGGATTGCTCGGCGCTCGTCGTTTATATGGCCGATCTAGAGCGCGCGCTGTCCGCATTTGGAAATCGCGGCTACGGCGACGTGCATCTCGAAGCGGGAATTCTTGGCGGACGTGCGTATCTAGCGGCATATTCTCTCGGACGCGGCGCGACCGGACTCACTTTCTACGACGACGACACGACCAAATTCTTCGAACCTCACGCCGCAGGAAAGAGTCCGCTATTGATGGTCGCGCTCGGAGTTCCCCGCTCGCGAACGAAATCGTAAGCAACCTGGAGAATCGCGCGTTCGCCGATGACTGCGAGCGTCTGCGCTCCCGGTCCGACTATGTTTACCCGATTCGATCGGGTTATTCTTTCGCAGAGGTTGATTGTTCTATGAATCTGCCTGAGTTTCAGAATTTGGACCTGAGCATCGCTCGAGCCCGAATTGCTCTGTCGCTCATCGCGATGCTTTCCCTGTACGTCGATCCCAGCACTGCGGGAGGCCTGTTCCATCTGAATGCGTACGCGTTGACGACCCTCCTGTGCCATCTCGCGTACAGCGTGGGAATGTATTTCGCGCTCACCCGCCGCTACGCCGACTGGAATCTCCAGGTGCTTTCAACCTGCTTCGACCTGTTCTTCGCCACCGCAATCGCATTCATAACGGAAGGGCAAACCAGCGCTTCGTTCGTCTTTTTTGTATTCGCGATTATCGCCGCCGGAAACCGCGCCAAGTCGCGTCCAATAGTGACGGTGACGGTTTGCAGCGTCGCTCTCTACTTGCTCGTGATTATTCTGACGCAGGGATTAACCAGCGTTTACGATATGCGGGCGGTCTACCTTGCGATCGCCGGATATTTGATCGGCTTCTTTTCGCAGCAGCGCGCCCTGTTTGAGGCGGAGGTACGCGAGCTCGAAACCCGCACCGAGCGGCAATCTATCGCCCGCTCGTTGCACGACGGCTACGTGCAGGCACTGGCCGGAGTGAACTTGCGGCTTGAGACCTGCCGCGCGCTCCTGAACCGGAATCGCCCCCAGGATGCCCTCGTGGAAATCACCGACCTGCAGGCCGGCGTCGCGCGAGAGTACGACGCGGTGCGAATCTACCTGCGCTCGCTCGCAGGCATCGACCAGAGACCTACCGCCGAATTCGCCGCGCGAGCTTCCGATCCAAGCTTTGAAGTTCGAGCCGCATTCAGTGGTGGCAGTCTCCTCGGCGAGCATATACTGCAGATCATGCTTGAAGGCCTCCGCAACTCTCGCAGCCATGGATTGGCTAACCTGGTAAAGATTGAAGTGCGCGAGGTCGAGGACAAGGTTTCAATCACTATAGAAGACGATGGCGTCGGCTTGTCAGACTCGTCGTCGCGGCCATGGGCTATCGCCTCGAGAGTCGCGGAACTGGAAGGGCACATGAGCATGCACAGCGACGGCAGCACGCGGTTGCAAATCGAGCTTCCTAACAGCTAGTCATGCGAACCCCGATGCGTCTCATCATCGCCGACGATCACGCTCTATTCCGGCAGGGTCTCAAGTCGCTCCTGCTGCTTCAATCCGACATCCAGGTTGTCGCTGAAATAGAGTCGGCAAATGATGTAGGTCCTGTCGTTACCGCCACTGACTGTGATGTCCTTCTACTCGACCTGCAGATGGACCGCTGGATGATGGAAGACCTCCCGCAACTCGTCCGCCTGACGAATGTGATCGTGCTGACCGCGAGCGAAAGTGCCGAAAATGGAGTCAGAGCCCTGCGGCTGGGCGCCAAGGGCATTGTTCAGAAAAGATTCGCGATCGAGACGCTGATGATGGCGCTGCGCTCGGTCGCGGACGGTCTGGTATGGATGCCGCCAACCGTGCAAACGGAATTTGCGCGACAGGAAAGCTCGAGGGGCAAGGAATTGACTCCGCGCGAGTGCGAAATTATCCGCTACGTCGCCTCTGGCATGAGGAACACCGAAGTTGGCGAGCGCCTCTCCATAACCGAGAGCACCGTCAAGACTCACCTCAACAATATCTTTCAAAAACTAGGACTGCGCGATCGTCTCGAACTCACGCACTACGCGATCAAGACCGGAATGGTCGCGGTGCTCGATCACAATCGCTGACAAGCACAGTCACCGACAAACCGCTCGGCAGTGATGCTCATATGACAGGCATCGCCTGTAGATGAGGCATCGTCATTCTCGCTCCGATTTCCTGTGCAAACAAAAATAACTCTTAGTTGAGTGAAAGTTTGAGACCTATGATGGATCGTGCTCTCCATCGATAGGTCTACAAATTGATTCATCGTCGGATGGACTCCGAATTTTTTTTCGCGAGGCATACGTCTTGCTCCATGCCCATGCGGCGCGATCAAGCGTCCGTCGCGCTGCGCGGTGGCGCGCAGGCCAACGCCAAAAACAAACTTTCGGAGGGAAACGATCGATGTACTCAGGAGCAACAGGACTGTGGGATAGAATCCGCATAGCATGGCGAGACCCTATGGTCCGTCGCAATGCGGGTTACCTGATGGCTGGCAAGATGATCGGGCTCGGGCTCGTACTCTTGCTGATTTCGAAATGGTACCTGCCCGCAGCGGCATACGCTGACACTGCGCCGGCTCTGCCGCCGCCGGAAGTTAACGCGATCAACACTGTATGGACGCTGGTCGCCGCGTACCTGGTTTTCTGCATGCAGGTCGGCTTCGTCATGCTCGAGTCGGGATTCGCCCGCTCGCGTGAGACGGTGAACATTCTCGTCGAAGGCATCGCCGACACCTGCATCTGCGGCGTCACCTTCTGGCTGTGGGGCTTCGCATTCATGTTCTGTCCGGGCACGCCGTGGATCGGCACCACCGGCTTCATGCTGCATGGACTCCCCGCCGACCTACGGCACCACCGGCGTTCCGCTGCTGGCGTACTGGGTCTTCCAGTATGCGTTCGCGGACACCTGCTCGACTGTAACCTCGGGCGCAATGATCGGTCGCTGCGACTTCATTGGCGACCTGCTCTACAGCGTCGGCGTCACGGGCTTCATCTACCCAATCATCGGTCACTGGGCCTGGGGTCCGGACGGATGGCTGGCAGTCATGGCTCCGATTTCATTTCACGACTTCGCCGGATCGACGGTCGTACACACGATCGGCGGAACGATCTCGCTGGCCGGCGCAATCGCACTCGGACCTCGGCTCGGTCGCGTCTTCAAGCGCGACGGCGGTCAGCCGATGAAGCCGCACGATTTGATTATCGGCGCAACCGGCGGACTCATCCTGTGGTTCGGATGGTACGGATTCAACCCGGGCAGCACGCTGTCCGCACTGGACGCGCAAGGCATCGGCCGCGTCTCGTTCAACACGACGATGGCCGCCTGCTCGGCCGGACTGACCTCGCTCTTCTATTCTTACTACAAGTCTGGCAAATGGGATCTCGCGCTGACGGTTAACGGATTCCTGGCGGGCCTGGTCGCAATCACCTGTCCCTGTTACTGGGTCGATCCCGAAGGCGCGTTCCTGCTCGGAATCGGCGCCGGCATCGTGGTGGTCTGGGGTATCGACTTGCTCGAATACCTGCGCATCGACGATCCGATCGGCGCAGTCCCGGTGCATATGATCGCGGGAATATGGGGCACGCTCTCGCTGGGCCTTTTCGCCGCCGGCAAATACGGCGCGCCGACCGCGACTGGTGCGGACACCAGCACCCTCGTCACGGGCCTCTTCTACGGCGGCGGCTTTGGGGTCTTGAAAGCACAAATGATTGGCAGCTTCTCGGTTACGATCGCGACCTTTGTGGTCTCCATGGCCCTGATGTACGCCATCAAGTACACGTTCAGACTGCGCATTCCGACCGAAGGTGAGATCGAAGGACTCGATCTGCACGAGCACGGTTTCCCCGCATACCCGGAATACGTGGTCACCGGCGACGACGGTTGCCCGAAGACGATCGACGACGTACCTGTCGGCAGGCGCACCTTGGCTCGGCCCTCCAAAGCCAAGAAGGTGGCCTAGCGATCTGCGCTATGTGGACCGCAGCACGGAGACTTTACGGGAGTCATCCATGCGCACGGAACAAACGGGCCGGCCTCAGTCGGAATCAGCCACCGACTCGGGGCCGGCTCGAACTCACGAAGATGGAATTGGAGTGTGATAGGGGCAGCGAAAAGATTCGTAACATACCTGGCCCAGCAGCGACTTCGGCGCAAAGTGATTACGGCGCTCGAGGTGAATCGGCGGGCGGGAATTCGCAACGATGGACTCTCGCTCAAGAGCATGCGCAATCGGCTCGAAGTGGAGTGGCAGGCTAGGGAGATTCATCCCTGGGATCAAGGCCTGCCGCCGGAGCAAACCGCGCAGCGATTCGTGCAGCAATGCCTCGAGGATGTCGACGCGGCAATTTCCCGATTGTTCGCGACGCTGCCGGACACCGATGAAATCGTGTTGCGCGTGCTCGACCCGACTTCCGGGAATCCCATCGTGGCGGGGACGGTTACACGAACGGAGGCCGCTGCGGCCTCTGCCGGGTCCGTCGGGATGAAGCTGAAATCGCTCGGCCTGGTTTTCCGGCTGGCGAATTGGCAGTTCGAGTCGCTGGGCAGCTAGATAAGGGCGCGGACTAGAAAGTTTCCGCCCACTGATGACTGCGAAATAAGCGAGTGCCTCTCGTTTGGGCACTCCATTGCATTTTTCATCAATACATATTTCACTTTTGAAATGGCACTTTTCGTGCTTTGAGCCTCCATACTCCCGCCCGTAACGGGAGCCACGCGCGCATGGCGGACTACCACCTCCGCCGTGAATCGTAAGGAGGCAAGATGGCTGAAGAACAGAAAAAGATGGTGCCGACCCTCGGCTTGACCGGAGTCACGGTCAATGCGATGGCGCTCATCGCCCCAGGGGCCTTCCTCTGGATTACATTCGTCCAACAGGCGGGTTATGCGTTCCCGTCGGGGATGGCGATGTGGGCCGGAATTTTCGTGGCGTTGATGCTCGCCTACGCCACCGCACTTTCGTACTCGGAGCTCGCCAAACTTTATCCGGGTGCGGGCAGTTCCTATCTATTTGCAGAGCAGGCATTCCTGAGCAGGACCAGCGCTTACAGGTTCGCGCGCGTGGCGAAGTTCGTAATCGGATGGTCGTCGCATCTGTATTACTGGATGTATCCCGGCGTCATGGTCGCCACGATGGGCATCATGATCGGATACATCGTTGGAACGATCGCGCCGGCCTCGATGAACGCGGGAATTCCTGGCCCGGTATTCATGGCCTTGATCGCGATCGTATTCGCGTACTTCGTGGCATGGATCGCCTTCCAGGGCGTCAACGGTTCCACGATGGTCAATATCGCCATCAACGGAATCCAGATCGTTGCGCTGCTATTTTTCTCTGCGCTTGCGATCGCGTACCGCGCTGGGCATCCCGCTGGATCGATGGGCCTGGCCGTCGACGGCACCGCCGTGAAACTGGGCGCCTATGGCATCGCCGGCGATCACCCGTCGCACGCCAGCGCGCTCTCGGTCATCCTGCCGCACAGGTTTGACTGGGTGATGCTGCAAGCGACGGTCGCGATTCTGCTGCTGGTCGGCTTCGAGTCGGTGACCGCACTTGGCGAGGAAGCGATCAATCCCAAGAAGGACATCCCGCGCGGCGTTCTGCTGTCGCTGACGATTCAGGGGCTGTTCTGCTACCTGATCGAATATTTCGCCGCCAACTATTTCCTGAACAGCGCGTACAGTCTTGCGGATGCCAAAGGATCTGCCGCCCCGCTCGGCGACATGATGACTATCATCGGCAACGCGCTGCTCGGCGGACACGGCACGGCGTTCATGTTGATGGAAGCGCTGACTGTATTCCTGGCGCTGATCGGCACTACTCTCTCATGCATCAACACCGGCGCGCGCGTGACCTACGCGATGGGCCGCGATGAAGAAGTGCCCGAGCACTTCGGCATGCTGCACGGCAAGAACCTGACTCCGCATCGTGCAATCTGGGTGCTCGCGACCATCTCGGCAGTGCTCGGCGCATACGCCGCGCTGTTCTACTTCGCCGGCGGTTCGGCGCCCGACGATAAGACGATTGCGACCCTGCCGCACAACATCTGGTATTCGCTCGGCATGAGCTCGAATGCGTCGCTGTCGGCGTTGCCCAACGGGTTGCTGCTGGTCACGCTCACATCGAACTTCGGGACCTTCCTGCTCTATGGTCTGACGAACATCGTATGTATCGTCGCCTACTCTGAGCGTCACGAGTTCCATGGATTCAAACACATGGTGGTGCCGATATTCGGCGCAATCGCGAACTTCGCTTGCCTCGCCTTCTATATCATCGGACCACTGGAAGGACTTGGCAGCGTGAAGGAGCCGCTGATGGCGGTCGCGATATCTGCGATATGGGGTATCTACGGCGGAATTTATTTTGTTCGAAATTCGAAGAAGAAGGGCAAAGAGACGATTCTCGTAACCAAGCCAGCCTGATCCCGAACAAGCTGGTTTGGCGAATAAATCCCTGGGGCGAGCCGCGAGCGATCGCGGCCCGCCCCTTGGCCGTTCCATCAGCTTTGCTTTTTGAGTAGCTCACTACCAATGGATTCGTTGCCCTCCGCTCCTCCTGCGGTGGATCTCGCTTTCGAATTGGCGCTGCTGTCCGATGTCGGAACGCGGCGCCCCGACAATGAAGACTCGTGCGGGCACTTCATCGAGGGCCCCGACAGCGTGGTGTTCGCCGTTGCCGACGGAGTAGGCGGCTACGAAGGCGGCGAAATCGCCAGCCGGATGGCGGTCGATATCCTGCTTGAGGCTTACCGCGAAAGCCCGCCGGCCTGGGGCGCAGCCAAGCGCCTCTACCGCGCGATCACGAGCGCCAACATCGGGATTCATGACAAGGCGCTCACTGTTCCGGAACTGTCCCGCATGGCGACCACGATGACCGCGGTCGCAGTCGAGAAGGGTATCCTGTCGGCGGTGCACATCGGAGATTGCCGGTTGCACTTGATTCGCCACAGCCAAATCTCGGTAGTCACCAAAGATCACACGATGGTCGCCGACAAGGTCAGGATGGGCGTGATGACTGCCGCGCGCGCAAAGACTCATCCTGAGCGCGGGATGCTGCTGCGCAGCCTCGGACGCGAGTTGATAGCGTCGATCGATCGGATCACGCTGCCGCTGATGGAGCGCGACCGCCTGATTCTCTGCAGCGACGGGCTCTATAACGTACTCGAAGACAAGGAACTCGAATCGCTCTCGCGCGACGTCGACGCCGAAACCGCGTGCCGCACTTTGATTGATACCGCCAACAGTCGCGGCACCGCAGACAACGTGACCTGCGCTGTCTTCAGAATGACGTCGCACACGGGACATACAGTAGCCACCGGCGGCTGGCGCGATCGCCTGCGCAGATTGTTCCGGCGATGACTCGTTCGGGTGGCGCCGCCGCCCCTTCCATTGCCGGAGCGGCGGATGTTAACGTCCGCTGACCCTTTTCCCCAAGACGGTCCTGAACAATGCGCGAGGTCAGCGTCGGTGAAAACCTCGATCAGTACAAGTTGATCGAGGTGATCGCGCGCAGCGGGATGGCGTCGATCTTCAAAGCCATCGATCAAATCGACGGCAAGACCGTCGCCATCAAAGTCCCCTACATGCAGTTCGAGAGCGACGTGGTTTTCTACGGCCGCTTTCAGCGCGAGGAAGAAGTCGGGCGCCGCCTCAACCATCCCGGCATCGTCAAGGTCCTCGCCCCAATAAAAAAAAGCCGCATGTACATCGCAATGGAGTACATCGAGGGCGAGTCGCTGCGCGCGCTGATGCGAGGAGCCGACGGGATGCCGGTGGAAAAGGCACTCGGTCTGGCGCGGCAGTTGGCGGAGACGCTGGTCTACATGCACGGCGAAGGCGTGGTGCATCGGGATTTGAAGCCGGAGAACATCCTGCTGACGGCTGAAGGCCAGACCAAGATCATGGACTTCGGAATCGCACTCGACGAATCCGCGCGGCGGCTGACGTGGTCCGGATTGTCCTCGACTATCGGCACTCCCGACTACATGGCGCCCGAACAGGTCAGCGGCCGGCGCGGCGATGTCCGCACCGACATCTATTCGCTGGGCACGATTCTCTACGAAATGTTGACCGGACACCTGCCATACTCGGGCCCCAACGTTTACAACGTGATGCGCGCGAAGACGGCGGAAGATCCACAGCCGCCGACCGCGTTCAAGCCGGATCTCGATCCCAAGCTCGAGGAGATCGTGCTCCATGCGATCGAGCGCAATCCGCGCGACCGTTACGCAACCGCCGCCCAGATGCTCGAAGACCTGCGCGATCCGTCGCGCGTGGTACCGCAGAATCGCGCGGAGCGGCTCCATCCACGCAGCCTCGCGATGCAGAATATGCGCCGCAGGCTTGGCTACGTGGCGTTTTTCACGTCGCTCATCGGGGCATTTCTGTTTTTGATTTGGCTCGCAAACCGTTACCCGGCGGCGAAAACTCCTCCGCGCCGGTCATATCGAGGGCAGACGAGATGATGCCGAGACGATCGCAACTCGGATTGGTCGCCGCGGTTTTCATTGCGCTGGCGCTTTTTGCGTTTCCGTTGATCGCACGCGCGCAGACCGCCGCATCAACGCCGCCACTCGAGAATTCGCTGAACCTCGCGTGGCTGCTGATTGCCGGATTCCTCGTGATGTTCATGCAGCTCGGATTCGCGATGGTCGAGACGGGGTTCACGCGCGCCAAGAACGCGGTCAACACGATGGCGATGAACCTGATCATCTATCCAATCGGCATCATCGGTTTCTGGCTCACCGGCTACGGCTTCATGATGGGCGGCGTCGCGCATTTTCCTTCGCTCGGCATGGCGGCGATCGGTCATCACGAGCTGTCGATCACGATCGGCGCGCATTCGTACGGCATCCTCGGCTTCAGCAAGTTCGCGCTGCTCAACGTCAGCCGCGACCCCGCCAGCCTCGGCATGTTTCTGTTCTCGCTGGTCTTCATGGACACCGCAGCCACCATTCCGACCGGCGCGATGGCGGAGCGATGGAAGTTCAAAGCGTTCTTCATCTACGGAATTTTCATGTCGATGTTCCTGTATCCGCTGTACGGCAACTGGGTCTGGGGCGGCGGATGGCTCTCGCAGCTGGGCGTTAACCTGGGCCTCGGTCACGGCCATCTCGATTTCGCGGGATCGTCGGTCGTGCACATGACGGGCGGATTAACCGCGCTCGCCGGCGCTTACATGGTCGGCCCGCGCATTGGAAAGTTCCGGCGCGACGGCGCAATCGGCGCGCTGCCCGGACACAACCTGCCGATGGCCGTGAGCGGAACATTGATTCTCGCGTTCGGATGGTTCGGCTTCAACTGCGGATCAACTCTGGCGGCAACGGATTCGCGCATTGCGATCATCGCGGTGAACACGATGTTATCGTCGGCGGCCGGAGCGCTCGCATCACTGCTCTACCTGTGGCATCGCTACAACAAGCCCGACATCGCGATGGCCAGTAACGGCCTGCTCGGCGGACTCGTAGCAATCACTGCCTCGTGCGCATTCGTAACGCCCGCGGCGGCCGTGTTGATCGGCACAGTGGCGGGACTGCTGGTCGTGTGGGCGGTGCTCGAACTCGAGCGACGTTTTCGAATCGACGATCCGGTCGGCGCGATCGCAGTCCACGGCGCGTGCGGAATATGGGGCGCGCTCGCGCTCGGACTGTTTGCCGACGGCACCTACGGCGACGGATGGAACGGTGTCGCGGGGCCAGTGACCGGCTTGCTCTACGGCGATGTCGGCCAATTTTTCGCGCAGCTGATCGGCGTGACTGTGAACATCGTCGTGGTATTCGGACTGGCGATGCTGTTCTTCAAGATCGTCGAGCGCACGATCGGCAATCGGGTGCTGGTCGAAGTGGAATGGTCGGGTCTCGATGCGCTCGAGATGGGAAGCGACGCCTATCCCCATTCGTAGCCGCAGACGCTGATGGCCTCGGCAAGCTGTCTCTCATGCCTAAAAGCTGGTCATGAGCGTAGGCATTTGGCAGGATTGCCCTATGTTTCATCGGCTGAGCCACCGCACACTTAATAAACAGATGTTTTATTTATCTACAGCCTTATAAACGCTTGACACAAATCTGCTTTCCTTCTATCTTCATCGACTCACGACGAGGATAACCTTATGAAATTCGGCGGAGATTCCCCCGAACTCGATGCTATTGACCTGCAGATTATTAACCTGCTGCAGGAACACGGCAGGATTCCGCTGGTCAAACTCGGCGAACAAGTCGGGCTTTCGGCGCCTTCTGTAAATGAGCGCGTCAAAAAACTCGAAGACGGCGGAGTCATCATTGGCTATCACGCCACCGTTGATGCGACGCGACTCGGCAAGGATGTCACAGCGTTTATCGGCGTGTCGATTGCGCATCCGAAAACAATTTCGCTGTTCGAGGAATCCGTCGCACTGCTCGACGACGTCCTCGAATGCCATCACGTCACCGGTCAGCACACGCTCATGATGAAAGTCAAAACCGAAAACACTTCGTCGCTCGAGCGGCTCATCAGTACGATCCGCTCGATCGAGGGAGTGGCGCGGACGGAGACGATGGTGGTGCTGTCGACGCATACCGAGCGCGGTTTGATTTCGCCGCACATCAATGGCGACGCGAGCGAGCCTACCAACGGCAGACGGCATCGTCACGCTTCCGCGAAATCTGCGCCCCCGGATTCAAGGCGGGTGTCATGATGCACAATTATCGAAGCATTCCGAAAAAGCAGGGCCTCTACGATCCCGCGCATGAGCATGACGCGTGCGGCGTCGGCTTCGTCGTTAACATCAAGGGCGAGCGCTCGCATGACATCGTTGCCAAGGGCTTGCAGGTGCTCGACAACCTGACGCATCGGGGAGCGTGCGGATGCGATCCGCGCACGGGCGATGGCGCCGGAATCCTGATGCAGATCCCGCACGAGTTTTTCGCGAGCGAAGCTGCGCGGCTCGGGTTCAAACTGCCGGCGCCCGGCGAGTACGGCGTCGGCCAGGTGTTCCTGCCGCTCGACGCGGTCAAGCGCAGAGAGTGCGAGGACGCTTTCGAGAGAATCGTCAACGAAGAAGGGCAGCGACTGCTCGGCTGGCGCGACGTGCCGGTGGTCGAATCCGAATGCGGTGAAATCGCGCGACGCGGGATGCCCTCGATCCGCCAGGTCTTCATCGCGCGCGGCCCCGATTTGCCCGACGCCGAGGCGCTCGAGCGCAAGCTGTACGTGATTCGCAAGCGCGCTACGACCGAAGCGGAAAACCTTGGGCTGTTCGATCCGGAACTATTTTATTTCTGCAGCCTCTCGGCGCTGACCGTCGTTTACAAGGGTCAACTGATCTCGACGCAGATTCCGCAGTTCTTTCCCGACTTGCGCAACCCCGCGGTCAAGACCGCGCTCGCGATGGTGCATCAGCGCTTCTCGACCAACACTTTTCCGAGCTGGGACCGCGCGCATCCGTATCGCTTCATGTCGCACAACGGCGAGATCAACACGCTGCGCGGCAATATCAACTGGATGGTTGCGCGCGAGAAACTTTTTTCATCGCCGCTGTTCGGCGACGATATCAAGAAGCTGTTGCCGATCGTCGAGCCAAACGGCAGCGACTCCGCGACCTTCGACAATTGTCTCGAACTGCTGATTCGCACCGGTCGTTCGCTGCCTCATGCCGTGATGATGATGATTCCGGAAGCGTGGCAGAACGACCCGCAGATGAGCGATGCCAAGCGCGCCTTCTATCACTTCCACTCGTGCATGATGGAACCGTGGGACGGACCCGCGTCGATCGCGTTTACCGACGGCATCAGGATCGGCGCGGTCCTCGATCGCAACGGCCTGCGTCCGTCACGCTACACGGTGACGAAGGACGGGCTGGTGGTGATGGCGTCGGAGACGGGCGTGCTCGACATCGCGCCGGAGAACGTCGCACACAAGGGGCGTCTGCAGCCGGGCAAAATGTTTCTCATCGACACGTCGCTCGGCCGAATCGTGCAGGACGAAGAGATCAAGCAGTCGATGGCGGCGCGGCAGCCGTATCGCGCGTGGCTCGACAGCAGCCTGGTCTCGCTCGAGTCGCTGCCCGAGGCAAGCGGCGCGCCGGCGGTCGACTACTTCGAAGACGGCGAGTTGCTCAAACAGCAGCAGTCGTTCGGCTACACGATCGAAGATCTCAAAATGATCCTCGCGCCGATGGCGACCAACGGGCAGGAGCCGGTCGGCTCGATGGGCACCGACACTCCGCTCGCGGTGCTGTCGAACAAACCGCAGCCGCTTTACAACTACTTCAAGCAATTGTTCGCGCAAGTGACGAATCCGCCGATCGATCCGATTCGCGAGGAGCTGGTGACCTCGACCGAAACGACGATTGGCGCCGAGCACAATCTATTCGAGGAGTCGGCGCGTCATTGCCGCCAGCTTCAACTCAAGCAGCCGATTCTCACCAATGAGGAACTCGAAAGGATCAAGCGGCTCGACGTCGAGGGTCTGCGCACGATCACGCTTCCGACGCTGTACCGCGTCGACGATGGTGAAAATGGGCTTCGCAGCGCGCTCGACACGCTCTGCCGCAGCGCTTCAGACGCGATCGAATCCGGCTACACGATAATCGTGCTTTCGGATCGCGGCGTGAACGCGGAGTATGCGGCAATTCCGGCGCTGCTCGCGACCGGCGCCGTGCATCACCATCTGATTCGCGAAGGGACGCGCACTCGAGCGGGCCTTGTCGTCGAGTCGGGCGAACCGCGCGAGGCGATGCATTTCTGCCTGCTGGTCGGCTATGGCGCGGGCGCGGTCAATCCGTATCTCGCGTACGCGACGATGGCCGGGATGATTCGCGACGGCCAGCTCAAGGACATCGACGAAGACACCGCGGTTCACAACTTCGTCAAGGCGATCGGCAAGAGCATCACGAAAGTCGCGTCCAAGATGGGCATCTCGACGACGCAGAGTTATCGCGGCGCGCAGATCTTCGAGGCGATTGGGTTGGCCCAGGACGTGATCGACAAGTACTTCTCGTGGACGCCATCGCGCGTGGCAGGCGTCGGCCTCGACGCGATCGCGCGTGAGACTGCGGCGCGTCACAACTACGCGTTCAAGGTGGCGGCGAACCTCGACGGCGATCTCGATGTCGGCGGCCAGTACCAATGGCGTCGCGCCGGCGAGTTCCACATGTACAACCCGAATACGATCGCGCGACTGCAGCATTCGGTGCGATCGGGAAATTTCCGGCTGTTCAAGGAATACACAAAGGCGGTCGACGAGCAGAGTCGATCGCTCGCCACGCTGCGCTCGCTGCTCAAGTTCAATTCCAGCCGGCCGTCCGTGCCGCTCGAGGAAGTCGAGCCGGCTAGCGAAATCGTCAAGCGTTTCAAAACCGGCGCGATGTCGTTCGGCTCAATCGGCAAAGAGGCGCACGAAAATCTCGCGATCGCGATGAACCGCATCGGCGGCAAGAGCAACACCGGCGAGGGCGGCGAGGATCCTTTGCGCTTCGTGCGCGACGCCAACGGCGACTTCCGCCGCAGCGCGATCAAGCAGGTGGCGTCGGCGCGTTTCGGCGTCACGAGCCATTACCTGGTCAATGCCGACGAACTGCAAATCAAGATGGCGCAAGGCGCCAAGCCGGGAGAGGGCGGGCAGCTTCCTGGGCACAAGGTTGACGATTTTATCGCCAAGATTCGCTACTCGACGCCGGGTGTCGGACTGATCTCTCCGCCGCCGCATCACGACATTTATTCGATCGAGGATCTCGCGCAGCTTATCCACGATCTGAAGAACTCTAACGATCGCGCGCGCATCAGCGTGAAACTTGTCGCGGAAGTTGGCGTCGGGACGATCGCAGCCGGAGTTGCAAAGGCCAAAGCGGACGTCGTGTTGATCAGCGGTTACGACGGCGGCACGGGAGCGTCGCCGCTGCAATCGATCAAGCACGCGGGAATTCCGTGGGAACTCGGGCTCGCGGAGACGCAGCAGACCCTGGTGATGAACGGTCTGCGCGGACGTATCAACGTCGAGACTGACGGACAGCTCAAGACTGGTCGCGACGTCGCAGTTGCTGCTCTGCTCGGTGCCGAGGAATTTGGTTTCGCGAGTGCCGCGCTGGTCGCCTCGGGATGCATCATGATGCGCGTCTGCCATCTCAACACCTGTCCGGTCGGCATCGCGACGCAGGACCCTGTGCTGCGCGAAAAGTTCGCGGGTAAGCCCGAGCACGTCGTGAACTTCATGATGTTCATCGCCGACGAACTGCGCGAATACATGGCGCAGTTGGGGTTCCGCACTGTCGCCGAAATGGTCGGTCACGTGGAATGTCTCGACGCCAACGAAGCGATCGCGCATTGGAAAGCGCGCAACGTCGATCTCGCGAATATTCTTCGCCGGCCCGATGTCGGGCCCGATGAACCGCTGCATTGTGTCGAATTGCAGGATCACGGACTCGACAAGGCGCTGGACAATCAGATCATCGAGCTTGCGAAGGACGCTCTTGAGCACCGCAAGCCGGTCGAAATTCATCTCCCGATTCGCAACGTGAACCGCACTGTCAGCACGATGCTGTCGGCGGAAGTGTCGCGGCGCTTCGGCGCGGAAGGACTGCCGCCGTACACGGTTCAGATTCATCTCAAGGGGTCTGCTGGCCAGAGTTTCGGCGCGTGGCTCGCGCCGGGCGTCGCGCTCTATCTCGAGGGCGACGCGAACGACTACTGCGGCAAGGGCCTGTCGGGCGGATTCATGTCGGTGCGCCCACCAACAGAAGCGACCTTCAAGGCCGAGGAGAACATCATCATCGGCAACGTCGCACTTTACGGCGCAACCGGCGGCGAGGCGTTCTTCCGCGGCGTGGCCGGCGAGCGATTCGCGGTGCGCAACAGCGGCGCGCACGCGGTCGTCGAGGGAGTCGGCGACCACGGATGCGAGTACATGACGCGCGGCCTCGTCGTGGTGCTCGGCAAGACGGGTCGCAACTTCGCGGCCGGCATGAGCGGCGGCGTCGCTTACGTTCTCGACGAAGACGGCTCCTTCGCGTCGCGCTGCAATCCCGGAATGGTCGAGCTCGGCCCCGTGAACAATCAGGACGAGCTCAAACAGTTGCACTCGCTGATCGTGCGGCATCAGCAGTACACGGAGAGCGCGATCGCTCGAAAGATCCTCGCCAAATGGGATGACTATACAAAGAAGTTTGTAAAAGTACTGCCGACTGAGTATCGGATGGTGCTCGAACGGCAGCATCTCAACATGGATTCCGATCTCGCGCGACTCGCTGCAGTATAGGCGAATGAGTAATCGACTGAGTAATCAGATTTGACCTGGGACTGAGGATTCGATGGGTAAGATCACGGGTTTCATGGAGATCAATCGCGAGACTCCCTCGCGGCGTCCGGTCGGCGAACGCCTGAAGGACTGGCGCGAATTCGATCTCAAGATGCCCGAAGATAAGCTGCGGGCTCAGGGCGCCCGCTGCATGGATTGCGGAATTCCCTTCTGCCACAAGGGTTGCCCGCTCGGCAACATCATTCCCGACTGGAACGATCTCATTTATCGCGGCAGGTGGCGCGAGGCGATCGACCGGCTGCACGCTACCAACAACTTCCCGGAGTTCACCGGCAGAATTTGTCCCGCGCCGTGCGAAGAAGCCTGCGTCCTCAACATCAACAACGATCCCGTCACGATCAAACTGATCGAGAAGAACATCATCGATCACGCCTGGGCGGAAAAATGGATTGCTCCCCTGCCACCTGCGCGAAAATCGGGAAAGTGCGTCGCGGTCGTGGGCTCGGGACCAGCGGGGCTCGCATGCGCGCAGCAACTCACGCGCGCCGGGCATTCGGTGACGCTCTACGAGCGCTCGGATCGAGTAGGCGGATTGCTCACCTACGGCATCCCTGACTTCAAGCTGGAAAAATGGATCGTCAACCGGCGCGTCGAGCAGATGAAGGCCGAGGGCCTCGAGATCGTCACCAACTGCCGCGTGGGCATCGACATCCACGCCGACGAGATGCGCTCGAAGTACGATGCGATCGTGCTCACGATGGGCGCGACCAAGCCCCGTGACCTGCCGATCCCGGGACGAGAGCTGAAGGGAATCCATTTCGCGATGGATTTCCTGCCGCAACAGAACAAGCGCAACTTCGGTGACGCGCTCGATCCTGCTGGCGAGATCACTGCGAACGGAAAGCGCGTAGTGATTCTCGGAGGTGGCGACACGGGTTCAGACTGCCTCGGCACGTCGAATCGCCAGGGCGCGATCGTCGTGCATCAGTTCGAGCTGCTTCCGATGCCGCCGGAAAAACGCACGGCCGAAATGCCGTGGCCGGATTGGCCGATGATCATGCGCACCTCGAGCTCGCATGAAGAAGGCGTGCAGCGCGACTGGAGCGTGAACACGAGCAAGTTTTCCGGCGAAAACGGCGCGGTGAAAAAACTCCACGGCGTGCGGCTCAACTGGAAGCATGACAACGGCCGCATGGTGATGGAGCAAATTCCGGGCACGGATTTCGAAATCGAATGCGACCTCGTGCTGCTCGCGCTGGGATTCCTGGGGCCCGAGCCCGACGGAATCATCTCGGAGCTCGGCCTCAAACTCGACCCGCGCAGCAACGTGCAGTGCGAGAACTACATGTCGAGCGTGCCGGGAGTTTTCGCAGCCGGCGACACGCGTCGCGGACAATCGCTGGTGGTGTGGGCGATTTGGGAGGGACGCGAAGCCGCGCGCGCGGTCGACGCGTACCTGATGGGAGAGACTTACCTGCCGTCGAGCCCCGAGCTCTAATGATTCGCCTGTACGACTATCAGCAGTCGGGCAACGGCTACAAGGTTCGCCTGCTGCTGACGCAGCTTGGGATTCCGTTCGAACGAACCGAACTCAACATCACGAAAGGTGAGACTCGCACGCCGGAGTTTCTCCGAAAATTTCCGAACGGCCGAATTCCTGCCGTCGAATTGGACGACGGCAAACTGTTATTCGAGTCGAACGCGATCATCTTGTACTTTGCCGAGGACACGTCGTTCTTGCCGTCCGATCGCTTCCAGCGCGCGCAAGTTTTTCAATGGCTTTTCTTCGAGCAGTACAGCCACGAGCCGTACATCGCGAGCGTCCGGTACCTGGTGATGCATCCCGATGTGCAGGATCCTCGCCGCGCTATCCTCGATACGATGATGCGCCCGCACGGATATGACGCGCTCGATGTGATGGAGCGGCATCTGAAATCGCGTGAATGGTTCGTCGGCGAGCGATACTCAGTCGCCGATATCGCGCTCTATGCGTACACGCATGTCGCCGATGAAGGCGGATTCGATCTCGCAGGCTATCCCGCAATTCGCACGTGGCTGAAGCGCGTGAAATCGCAGCCGCGCCACATTCCCATCACCCAAGGCTGAATATCAGCGGCGCAGACCCATTGCGTCGAGCTTGCGGATCACCCACTCGATTCGATCCTCACCCCAGAACGGTTCGCCGTCCACGATAAAGGTCGGCACGCCGAACACTTTGTCGCGATCGGCCTCGACGAAGCACGCATCAAGGTCGGCGCGCGCGCCGGTGTCCGCGTAGCGAAGAAATTCGACAGGGTCGAGACCGACTTCGGCAACGATCGCTGAAATCGCATCGCGACTTTCCACATCGAGTTCCTGTTTCCAGAATCGATCGAACACCCGATCCGAATAAGGACGGAACTGTTGATTCTTCGCGGCAAAGAGACCTCCATAGAAGGCCAGACGCGCGCTGAAAATCTTTTTCGGCGGATAGATGACGAGTCCGCGCTCCTTCGCGATTCGGCGCGCGTCGATATACAGGTAGCGAACCTTGCGCCGGTCGGCGTCATTGCGATCGAGCGGGCCATATACTTTTCGAATGTTCACGCCATAAGGAATGAAACGCACGCGCACGTCATGAGAAACCTCGAGGTCGTGGGCGGGTTGCATCGCAAGGTAGGAGAACGGACTCGTGTATGCGAAGTAAAACTTGATTTCGGGAAGCTTCACTGGGACGCCATCGCGAGAAAGTCCGCCAGGTGGATGACCTTGATTTTCGAGCCGCGACGGCGCAGTTCGGCGGCTATCTGAAACTCGCATCCGGGATTGGCCAGCACGACGTACTCAGCGCCGGTCGCGACAATGTTGTCGGCTTTGCGGCGCACCAGGTCCCGCGCCATCGTGGGCTCGGTCAAATTGTAAGAACCGGCTGAGCCGCAGCAGAGATCGGACTCCGTCATCTCGAGGATCGTCACGCCCGGAATCGAACCGAGCAATTTGCGCGGCGCTTCGCGCACCCCTAGTCCGTGCGCGAGGTGACAAGCGTCGTGATATGTGATGCGGCAGCGAAATTCCCGCTTCGGCTTCGAAGGGGCGTCGAGCAACAGAGAACTCAGGTCGCGAACTTTCGCGGAAACCGCGCGAGCATCCTCTGCGAATTCCGGTTCGTCTTTGAGAAGAACCCCGTATTCGGCGATTGCCACCGAACATCCTGACGCGGCCGAAACGATAGCGTCGGCGCCCGAGTTCTTAAGCGCGCGAACGTTCGCGCGGGCAAAATCGAGGGCACGCGCCGCGTTACCCGAGTGCAGATCGAGTGCTCCGCAGCATGAGGTCGGCGCAAGTTGGACGACGCGATAGCCGGCGGCAGCGAGCAGACGCTCACTGTTTACGTTTTCCGAATCAGCAAGCACCTGCGCGACACATCCGTGATGTACAACGACACCAGGTGCATCCGCGCGCGGTGCGACAGTTGTGTCCTTGTCGAGCAGGCGCGAACTCGCTTCAAGCGGAGGAAGGAGATCGAGCCAATCGCGAATGTTGCGCGGTGCGATGGCTCTCAGAGCGGGTCTCAGGCCAAGGCGATCGATCAGCTTCAGCGGCGCGAGCAGCGCGCGGAGCCGGTTTGGATATGGGAAAATCGCACTGATGGCGCGACGCTTAACTCGATCGGCGAAGCTGCGGGGATGGTTACGCTCGACGAATGAGCGTGCGCCTTCGATCAAGCGGCCATAATGAACGCCGGATGGGCAGGCGGTCTCGCATCCGCGGCATCCGAGGCACAAATCGAGATGGCGCGCCGCATCGTCGTCAAGCTCGATGCGTCCTTCGGCGAGCGACTTCATCAGATAGATTCGACCGCGCGGCGAGTCCATCTCGCATCGGGTTACAACGTAGGTCGGACAAGCCTCGGCGCAGAGTCCGCAATGCACGCAGTCGAACAGCAGGTCGTAATCGCAGACGTCGCGAACCGGATTCGACAGGGTGACGCCGGACTCGGCCATCAGATTCCTCCGACGAAGCATCCGGGATTGAAGATCCCGGCGGGATCGAAGGCCGCCTTCAATCGCCGCATGAGCGTGAGCGCGCCGTCGTTGGGAGTGTCGAAGAATTCCAGCGACTCACGAATAGCAGGCGCTGCTGCGAGCAGGCGAAGATTTCCGTGCGCCGAATGCGCGGCTTCGCGCCATCGCGCGACGGTTTGCGCCGCGCCTTCGGCGGTGAGTTTTTCGCCAGCGAAAATCTGGGCGACGCCGGAGCCGGCATGAGCGCGAAATTCAGTTTCATTGCCGCAGACCGCCAGCGCTCGCGCGAGAAATGCGGGCGGGACCGCGATTTGCGCGGACAGGGCAAGCGAATGGAAATCCATGTCGCGTAACTGCTCGTAGCAAATCAGGGCGCTTTCGCCGTCGAGGATTTCGCCGCGCGCTCCGATCAGGTCGCGAATTCGTTCCGCCTGGTAGCCTATTTCAAGTGGACTTCCGGAGAAGCCGACCAGAAGAAGAAATTGATTAATAGAATTGAAGCGCGTTGCGGGGGCTGGACTGAGTATATCCAGATTACTCAGTGGCAGTGCGTCATTGAGTATTCGGGCGGCGGCGAACGCATCGGCCGCGTGCCCATAAGGAATCAGCGCGAGACAGTACTCGGGAGGAAGGGGACGGACTTTGAACGTCACCTCGGTCAATATTCCCAGCGTTCCGAACGAGCCGCCCATCAGTTTCATCAAATCATAACCGGCGACGTTTTTGACCACGCGCCCGCCGCCGTGAACGAGCTTGCCACCATGACCGACGAACCGAATTCCAATCAGGAGATCGCGCGAGGTCCCCTCGGACAGCCGCAGAGGCCCGGAGTGCGAGGCGCAAACCAGCGAGCCGAGAGTTGTAATCGCGGGATTGCATGGATCGACTGGTAGTCGCTGGCGGGAAGCGGTCATCGCGCCGTTCAGATCGCCGACGGTGATTCCGGACTCCGCGACGACTGTCATGTCGTGCGGTTCGTGCGCGACGATTCGCGACAGGCGCTTCATCGAGATGCCGAGCGCGACCGGCGAACGCCTGATTCCCGCGAGCGAGCGAGCCGCGCCAACAGGAGCGAGCGCAATGCGATCCGTTTCGCACATCCGCACAATTTCGCAAATTTCGTCGACCGACGCGGGCTCGACGATCAAATCAGCGGCGCGCGCTTCGGTATCGATCGGAGCGCGGAGGCAACCGGCGCCGACGATCGACTCGAGACGGTTCGCGAGACTTGAAGATGAAGTGGCAGCCACGATTTTCGCTTTTCACTGCGCGCTAAATCGGAACCTGGCGGCGCGGCGTTGCAACCTCGACGCACGCTCCGGGCTGCGGGATTACTTTGCCGGGATTCGATCGCTCGAACGGATCGAACACGTGGCGCAACTCGGTCATGACGCGAAGATCGTCGGGCGAGAACATCAGCGACATTTCGCCGATCTTCTCGACGCCGATTCCGTGTTCGCCAGTGAGGCTGCCGCCCATCTCGATGCAAGCCTTGAGAATTTCGCGGCCCGCGTCGATTGCGCGCCGGACCTGATCGGGTTCGCGCTCGTCGTAGAGAACGATCGGATGCAGATTGCCGTCGCCGGCGTGGAACACGTTGCCGATGCGCAAATCGTAACGGCGGCTGACGTCGGCGATCACGCGCAGAATCCGCGGCAGGCAAGTTCGCGGAACGACGCCGTCCTGAGTTGCATAGTTCGGCGCGAGGCGCCCGACCGCTCCGAAAGCCCGTTTGCGCGCTTTCCACAGCAGTGCGCGCTCCGCTTCGTCACGCGCGAGCCTGATACTCGACGCGCCGGCCGTGCTGACAGTCTTCGTGACCTCGTCGGCGTAAGCGGTGAGCCCGGCCTCGAGACCTTCGAGCTCGATGATGAGCACTGCGCCCGCGTCGAGCGGGAGGCCGACATGGAACGCCTCTTCGACGGCTTGAATGATGAGCTGGTCCATCATTTCAAGAGCAGCCGGCACAATTCCCGATGCAATGATCATCGACACGGCGCGCGTCGCGGTGTCGGCGTCGGCAAAGGTGGCGAGCAGCGTGCGATGATTCTCGGGCTCGCGCATCAGCTTGAGCGTTGCGCGCGTGACGATTCCCGTGGTGCCTTCCGCACCGACTACGGCGCCGACCAAATCGTAGCCGCATCGCTCTTCAGCGGATCCACCAAGCTCTACGACGTCGCCATCGGGCAGAACGAGCTCGAGCCCGAGGACGTGATTTGTGGTCACTCCGTATTTGAGAGTATGCGGACCGCCGGAATTCTCGGCGATGTTGCCGCCGATCGTGCAGGCGACCTGCGACGATGGATCGGGCGCGTAGAAGTATCCTTTCGACTTGACGGCGTTGGTTACGTGCAGGTTGACGACGCCGCTCTCGGCCACGACGCGCCGATTGTCGAAATCGATTTCGACGATGCGGTTCATCTTCGAAGTGCAGATCATCGCGGGGGCGTTTAGCGGAAGGCATCCGCCGGAGAGTCCCGTGCCAGCACCGCGCGGAACGAAAGCAATACCGCGGCGATGGAGGCATGCGAGGACGGCGCTCAACTCCGCAGTCGAGCGCGGGAGCAGCAGCACGTCGGGCATGCTTTTTTCGACGGTCCATCCGTCGCACTCGTAAACTTTCAGCTCGGTTGCGCGAGAAACGATTCCGCCGTCGCCAAGAATTTCGCGAAGCTCGTCGAGAAGTTTGCGGTCGATGGTGCTCATCGTTATTGCGCGTCGATTCCCGACCGCACTCTACCACGAGCGGTGCTTTTGCGGTTGATCCATGCCGGTCATAATAGCAAGGTTCGATTTGTTTTCAGGAAAGAGATATCGAGTCGGATCGCCGTTTCCAGCGCAACTTAAGGAGAAAAGAAAGTGGCGGATTCATTTCCAGAGCTCAGGCCTGCAGCGCGGATTCTGCTCGGTCCGGGGCCGTCGAACGTAAATCCGCGCGTGATGAAAGCGATGGCGTCGCCGGTCGTCGGTCATCTCGATCCCGATTTTCTGAAGGTGATGGAGAATATCAAGCGCCTGTTGCGGATCGTCTTTCGCACCCAGAACGAGATCACGTTTCCCGTCTCCGGCACCGGCTCTGCGGGAATGGAAACGGTGATGGCCAACCTGATCGAGGACGGCGACGAGGTCGTGGTCGGCGTCAACGGCGCGTTCGGAACGCGGATGGCGGAAGTTGCGTCCCGGCAAGGCGCGAAGGTTCACAAGGTCGAGGCAGATTGGGGGACGATCGTCGAGCCGGCGAAAGTCGCGGCGGCGCTCAAGGCGTCGAAGAATCCGAAGCTGGTCGCAGTGGTTCATGCGGAGACGTCGACCGGGATCCATCAGCCGATAGAAGAAATTGCGGAGCTGGCGCATCGACATGGCGCGATGATCGCGATCGATGCGGTGACGTCGCTCGGGTGCGTACCGGTCGAAATTGACAAGTGGGGAATCGACGCGTGTTACAGCTGCACGCAGAAGGGTATCGGCGCGCCACCGGGGCTATCGCCGGTGACATTCAGCGAACGCGCGATGGAGTCGGTGCGCAAGCGCAAAACGAAATGCCGCTCATGGTACTTCGACGTTGCGTTGATCGAGCAGTACTGGGGGCCGGACCGGCTGTACCATCACACGGCGCCGATCACGATGAACTATGCGTTGTATGAGGCGCTGCGGATCGTCGTCGAGGAAGGGCTGGAAGCGCGATGGCGGCGGCATCGCATCAACGCGGCTGCGTTCCAGGCGGGAGTGCGCGCGATGGGTCTACAGCTCGCGGCGCAGGAAGGGCATCGCTTGCCGCAGCTCACGACGATCGCGGTGCCGGCGGGAATCGACGACGTGAAGGTGCGGGCGGAGTTGCTGCGCCTCTTCAATATCGAAATCGCGGCCGGGCTCGGGCCGCTCAAGGGCAAGATCTGGCGCGTCGGCCTGATGGGCGAAGGTTCGCGTCGCGAAAACGTGATGCTGGCACTGAACGCGCTCGAAGAAATTCTTGGCTCGATGGGATTCGAGATTGCGCGGGGCAGGGCGCTGACTGCCGCCGACGATGCGTACAGTGCGGAAGGGACGGGGGCCGGCGAGCCCCCCGCTGAAGCGCCGTGAAGATGTACGACTTCACGCTCGCGCCGAGTCCGCGCCGAGTGAGGATCTTCCTCGCGGAGAAGGGGATCGACGTCGAGCTGGTGCAAGTCGATATCATGCGTAACGCGAATCGTACGCCGGAGTTCTACAAGAAGAATCCGCTCGGCTCTCTGCCGATTCTCGAGCTCGACGACGGCAGTTGTCTTTCAGAGAGCGTCGCGATTTGCCGGTACTTCGAGGAAATCCATCCTGAGCCACCGCTATTCGGCGTCGGCGCGCGCGAGAAGGCAATCGTCGAGATGTGGAATCGGAGAATTGAGCTCGAAATCTTCGCGCCAGTCGGCCACGTATGGTCGCATCTGAGCAAGGTGGCAGAGGGACGCGGACGGCGGATACCGGAATTCGGTGAGATTCAAAAGGGCACGGCGGTCAAGCACATCGCGTGGCTGGATTCGGAACTTGAGAATCGCGAATTCATCGCGGGCGACAGATACTCCATCGCGGACATCACGACTCTATGCATGATCGATTTCGCGCGAACGGTCGACATCCGGATTCAGCCGGAACAATCCAACCTGGCGCGATGGTATAGCAACGTGTCTTCGCGTCCGAGCGCGAAAGCATAGTCAGTGACTAATTATAGAATAGTCACTCCATTATCTATTCTTCCGGATCTTCAGCGTCACCCTTGCCGTTGGATCCATTGCCGTTGGTTTCATCGTCGTCGCGCTCGGCCATCCCTGCTACTGCGCGGACGCGTTCGGCACCCTCGAGCCGCACCATGTGAACGCCTTGCGCGTTACGCCCGGTGAGTCGCACAGTCTTGACGGCCAGTCTGATTATTTTGCCGCTATCAGTTATCAGCATCACCTGGTCGTCGGTGCCAACCTGCCGGACGCTGATCACCTTGCCAGTCTTGTCGGTCACGTTCATCGTGATGACGCCCTTGCCGCCGCGATGCGTGAGCCGGTAGTCCGAAGCAGGCGTGCGTTTGCCGTAGCCGAGTTCCGAAACCGTCAGGAGAGTTTCGTCGTCGCGCACGGTGGACATCGAAACGACTTCGTCCTCGACCAGCGTAACGGTCTTGCCTTCTTTGACGGGCTGCGACTCGAGCTCCATGCCGACGACGCCGCCGGTCGCGCGGCCCATTGGACGCGCCTCTTCTTCCTTGAAGCGAATCGCCTGTCCCTCGCGCGTCGAGAGCACGATCTGCTGATTGCCGTCGGTGATTCGCACGTCGACCAGCGTGTCGCCGTCTTCGAGATTGATCGCGATGATTCCGGACGACCGAATATTTTCGTACTCGTCGAGCGAGGTCTTCTTTACGCGGCCGCGGCGAGTCGAGAAAAAGACAAACTTGCCCGCGGTTTCGCGCGGCACCGGAATGAAAGCCGACAGCGTTTCGTCGTTGGCGAGGCTCAGCAGGTTCGCGATCGAGCGTCCCTTGGCGGCGCGCCCGCCCTCGGGCAGTTCGTAGGCCTTGAGCTCGTAAACCTTGCCGGCGCTGGTAAAGAACAGCAGGCGGTCGTGGGTCGAGACGCGCTCGAGATGCTCGACGAAATCCTCTTCGGTGGTGGTCGCCCCAATTTTTCCGCGGCCACCGCGCTTTTGCGTGCGGTAGAGCGAGAGCGGGGTGCGCTTGATGTAGCCGCCGTGGGTGACGGAGACGAGGACATCTTCTTCGACGATAAGATCCTCGACCGAGAACTCGCCCTCCGCCTCGACTATCTGGGTGCGACGCGGATCGGCGAATTCTTTTTTGATTTCATCGAGCTCGCCTGCGATCAGTTTCAACAATTCTTTTTCGTCGGCGAGAATCTTCTTGAAGCCCGCGATAAGAGCGAGAGTCTCCTTGTGCTCGGTTTCTATCTTGTCGCGCTCGAGCGAAGTCAGGCGCCGCAGCGTGAGATCGAGGATCGCCTGCGCCTGCAACTGCGAGAGGCCGAATTGCTTCATCAGGCCGGAGCGCGCAGACTCGGCGTCCTTCGATCCGCGAATCAACTTGATGACCGCGTCGAGATTCTTGAGCGCGATCAGCAGGCCGTCGAGGATATGCAGTCGCGCCTCGGCTTCCTTCAACTCGAAGCGCGTGCGCCGCGTCAGGACAATTTTGCGATGCTCGAGGAACGCGACGAGCATCTGCAACAGCGTCATCTCCTTGGGGCGGCCCTCGTGGATGCCGAGCAGGATGATGCCGTAGCCCTGCTGCATCTGGGTGAGCTTGTAGAGCTGGTTGAGGACGATGCGCGGCTCGGCGTCGCGCTTGAGCTCGATAACGACGCGCATGCCGTCGCGATCGGACTCGTCGCGGATGTCGCTGATGCCCTCGATTCGCTTGTCGTTGACCAGCTCGGCCATCCGCTCGATCATGCGCGCTTTGTTCACCTGGTAAGGAATTTCGCGAATGATGATCGACGCGCGCGAGCTGCGCTTATCGGTCTCGATGGCCGCCAGAGCCCGCATCGTGAGCGTGCCGCGGCCGGTGAGGTACGCCTGCCGAATGGCTTGGCGCCCCAGCAATTGTCCGCCGGTCGGAAAATCCGGGCCGGGAATTATGTCGAGGATTTCCTCGTGCGTGATGTTCGGCTTGTTGATCAACGCGAGCAGCGCGTCGCAAACCTCGCCGAGATTGTGCGGCGGGATATTGGTCGCCATGCCAACCGCGATGCCGTCGGAGCCGTTGACGAGCAGATTCGGAAATTGCGCGGGCAGGATGTCGGGCTCCGTGTGCGAGCCGTCGAAGTTCGGGACGAAATCAACCGTGTCCTTGTCGATATCGGCGAGCATCCGCTCGGCCAGCCGCGTCAACTTACATTCGGTGTATCGATAGGCGGCGGGAGGATCTCCGTCGACAGATCCAAAATTTCCCTGGCCGTCGATCAGCAGGTAGCGGAGGCTGAACGGTTGCGCCATGCGGACCAGCGAATCGTAAACCGCCATGTCGCCATGCGGATGGTACCGCGCGAGCACCTCGCCCACGACGGCGGCGCACTTGGTGTAGCGCCGGTTCGAGAGCAGTCCGGTGCGGAACATCGCGTACAGAATGCGGCGATGGACGGGTTTGAGGCCGTCGCGAATCTGCGGCAGCGCGCGCCCAATATTCACCGACATCGCGTAGTCCAGGTAGGACTGACGCATGTCGTCTTCGATATTCAGCAGCGCGGGTTCGTTACGATGCGGTTCGTTGCCGTTGGTTTCAGCCATTTATATTGAGACTCCCACGAGTTCCCCGAACTCGTGCACTAAAATTTTGACTAGCCACATTGCTGCTGAAGCGCCGCCCACTGCTGAATTTTCTGCAGCAGTTTTTCGCGATGCAGTTCGCGCCGATGCGGCAATAGATCGTACGCGAACGAGTCTTCAGGATGCGCGATGCCTTCGAGGTTCAGCGACACCCCCAGGTTCTGCTCGGCGTCACGCGCGTCACGTTCGCACACGGCGCAATTCGTCGCCATGACGCGGATTTCTTCGTGCAAAGATTCCCTCGATGACATGCGACACGTAAGGCTCGCGCATCAAAGTTGCGGCTCGTCAGATGTCGAGGTTGCGGACGTTGAGCGCGTTCTCTTCGATAAACTGGCGCCGCGGCTCGACCACGTCACCCATCAGCGTGCCGAAGATCTCCTCGGCCTCCTCGCGCGACGAAATCTGCACCCGCAGCATCGCGCGCGTCTCGGGGTTCATCGTGGTCTCCCACAACTGTCCCGGATTCATCTCGCCCAGCCCCTTGTAGCGCTGGATGTCGACGCCCTTTTGCCCAGCCGCAAGGACGGCTTCCGCCATCGCTTTGAGCGTTTCGACCGTGGATTCGCCTTCGCCAATCTTCAATTTGAACGGCGCCTTGATCGCTTCGAGCTCGGGACCGAGCCGTCGAATCTCGCGCAACTCTCCGCTGTGCAGCAGCGTCAGGTCGACCACCGTCGGCGGCGTAGCGCCGTTTTGCGAATGGCTGAACACGGCGCGCCAATGAGCTTCGCCGTCGGGCTCGAGCTTGTAAACGAGGTTGTCGTTCTTCGAATCCTTGCGGATCGCTTCGGCCATCTGCTTGGCTGCTTTCTCGGACTCGAAATTCTCATCGCTGATCGTCTTGTCCGCCAACAACTTGGCGAGGCTCGCAACTATCGAGCGCTCCTTCGAACGCCGCTCGAGCGCCTCGTACATTTTTTCGTGGAACAGCGCCTTGCGTACCACTGTTTTCAACGCAGCGCCCTTGAACTCGCGCGCTTCCTTGCCCTTGCCGGCTTCGAACGTCACCGCCTCGGCGCCGAGGTCGGTCAAATAATCTTCCAGCGCGGTTTCGTCCTTGAGATAGCGTTCGGTCTTGCCCTTCTTCGCGCGGAACAGGGGAGGCTGCGCGACGTATAGATGCCCGTTCTCGATAATCTCCATGAACTGCCGGAAAAAGAAGGTCAGCAGCAGCGTGCGGATATGCGAGCCGTCGACGTCGGCGTCGGTCATGATCACGATCGTGTGATAGCGCAGCTTGGACAGGTCCTTGTCGTTGCCGATTCCCATCCCAAGCGCCGTGATCAGGATGCGCAACTCCTGCGACGAGAGCATCTTGTCGATGCGCGCGCGCTCGACGTTCAAAATTTTTCCGCGCAGCGGCAGAATTGCCTGCGTCTTTCGATCGCGGCCCTCTTTAGCGGTCCCGCCTGCCGACGCGCCCTCGACCAGGTACAGCTCGCTGAGCGCCGGATCGCGTTCCTGGCAGTCGGCGAGCTTGCCTGGCAGCGAGCCTGAATCGAGCGCGCCCTTGCGACGTACGAGCTCCTTGGCTTTGCGCGCGGCCTCGCGCGCAGTCAAAGCTTCGACTGCGCGCGCGACGATCTTCTTCGCGACCGGCGGCGTCTTCTCGAGAAACTCGCCGAGTTTCTCGTTCACCAACCCCGACACTATTCCTTCGACTTCGGAGTTGCCGAGCTTGGTCTTGGTCTGGCCCTCGAACTGCGGCTCACCGATCTTGATGCTGACGATAGCGGCGAGACCTTCGCGCGTGTCGTCGCCTTCGAGCCGCGTATCCTTATTTTTGAAAAGATTGTTCTTGGTCGCGTAGGTGTTGATCGTTCGCGTCAGCGCGCCCTTGAGTCCCGATAGATGCGTCCCGCCCTCGGCGGTATGAATGTTGTTGGCGTAGGTGAAAATCACCTCATGGACCGCGTCGGTCCATTGCAGTGCGACCTCGACGTCGACGCCCTCGCGCACTCCCTTGAAGAAAATCACGTCGTGCAGCGCTTCATTGCTCTTGCTCAGCGTCGCGACGTATTCGGCGATTCCGCCTTCGTAGTGGTACTCTTCAGCCTTGTTGATTCGCTCGTCGCGCAGCCTGATTCGCAGGCCCGCGTTGAGATACGCCATCTCGCGCAGATACCGCGCGATGATTTCGTACTTGAACTTTATCTCGGGAAAAATCTTCGAATCCGGCGTGAAGGTGGTCTTGGTGCCCTTGCTGTTGGTCGCGCCGCGCTCTTCGACCTTCATTTTCGGGATGCCGCGCTCGTAGCGCTGAAAATAAATCTTGCCGTTCTTGTGAACTTCGACTTCGAACTCGTCGCTGAGCGCATTGACGACCGACGCGCCGACGCCATGCAGTCCGCCCGAAACTTTGTACGCGTTCTTTTCGAATTTGCCGCCGGCGTGAAGCACAGTGTGCACGACTTCCAGCGCCGAGCGCTTCTCCGTAGGATGCATATCGACCGGGATTCCGCGGCCGTTGTCCTCGACCGAAATCCGATCGTCGCTCAGAATTACGACGTTGATCTCTGTGCAGTACCCGGCCAGCGCCTCGTCGACCGAGTTATCCACGATCTCATTTACGAGATGATGCAGTCCCCGCTCGGCGGTGTCGCCGATGTACATCCCGGGTCGTTTACGAACCGCTTCGAGTCCCTCGAGAACCTTGATGGACTCGGCGCCATAGCCGTCAGACGATTGTTTGTTTGCCATAGAAAAGAGAGCGCGATGAACTACCTTTCCGCCTCACCACCGCCACTCAGAATTGTATTTGTCTATGGCAAAAAAGTAAAGGTTCAAATGGGTGTTCCCGAGGGAAATCAAACATTATTTGAACATGCGGGCCTGTGGATAGAAAAGCAACCAATCAGTGGGCATTTTCCCGCTTTCTTAAATGCCGATTTATGATGGTTTTATCAAATCAGTCACGTGCCGATTACAGAACGCCATTCTGGGAAGTTGAATACCCACAGATCGGGTCCAAAAAGCGATCGAAATCAGCTCGATTTTCTCACTCGCAGGCGCGTTGAATTCCGTCGAAAAATTGCCACCACATTTCGAGCGAGCGCTCGACCGCCGCCCATACTTTTGCGCGCTCGATTTCGCTCATCGGCATGTGACTCAGGATGTTGTCGCCAACGTCGCTGTGATCGCGATCCGCTATTTCATGCACGTCGAAAAACGCGACCTGCTCCCGAGAAAGTCCGTAGTGCTTTTCGAGTGCGCGCGCGAACGGTGCAAAGTTGCCTGGCACCTGCCCCTCCGCCGCGAGATTGATCGCGCCGATCCCCTCCGCGAACGATCGATCCTTAGTCGACAGCTCGAACCAATCGATCAGCGCCGCGGTCGACGGAAATGCCTTGCCATGAATCATGTCATCGCGGCTCAGCCCAACGCCGAGGCCAAGCCGGATGAACAATTCAGGATGCGGCGCGCTGCCGGAAATCTTACCGGTCTCTTCTTCGTACAGGCTCTCAGCCAGCTTCACTCGCTCCTCCGCGTTGACGCATCGCGAATGCAACGCGCTCAGCGCGCGCGGAAATTCGCGCACTTGCAGAAAGAACTGGGTGGCGAAGTTGCACAGCCCGGTCTGCGAGACTTTCCCGTCGGCAATTCGATGCCAAATGGGATGACGGCCGAAGGACCGCCGCTCTTTGACCATCGCGAAAATCTCGCGCACGAATCCGTCATTCGCAGCCATGGCTAAACCTCATACTCGCGAATGTACGAGAGCGCGGACTTAATGTGAAGCGAAGCGCGTTGCAGAATCGTATGCGGGGCTGCGCGCCCCGCGCCCGCGGCAGGGGTGACCCCTGCACCCATTGAAAATGGGCACGAGCTTCGCGTCCTCGCGCCCAAAACTTCCTAACAGGGCGTCAGCCCGCATCTTCTTTTTTTCCGAATACTGGGTGCAGGGGTCACCCCTGCCGAGGGTGCGGGGCGCGCAGCCCCACGTCTAGTCGACCTGCCTTAGATCCGCGAGCATCTCGCGCGGGCCGATGTAACCGACCTTGCGCTGCAGCACTTTGCCCGACGAATCGATCAGCATGGTCGTCGGCACGCCCTGAATTTCGTACTTGTTGGTCAGCTCTTCAGTTTTCTTATCCTGCGCCGTCAGATTCGCCTTCATAGTCACGAAGCGCCTGGCCTCGCTGACCACGGACGGGTCAATGAAGGTCGAATGCTCCATCTCACGGCACGGGATACACCAGTCGGCACTGAAATCGATCAGCACGGGTTTGCGCGCTTCGGTCGCTGACGCCAGCCGATCGGAGTTGAACGGCTCGAAGCGAAGTTTTTCGGGTGCCTTTCGGGGATAGAGCATGAATACGAGCGCCGCGATCGCGACTACGCCCAGCGCTGACTTCATCACCAGGAACGGACGCCAGCTTCGACCCTCGCGCGAAATGAACCCAAGATAAATCCCGACGCCCGCAGCGTAGTACGGCAGGATTCGAGTCATCAGGTTGTTCGGCACGACCGGATCGAGAAAGTAGAGCGCGAGTCCGACCAGCACGAAACCGAAAAGATGCTCGACCCACGTGAGCCATTCGCCCGACCGCGGCAGACGGCGGATATGCCCGGCCGCCATCGCGAGCCCGATGTACGGCAAGCCCAGGCCGATCGCGAGCGTGAAGAACAGCGCGAAACCAAAAAGGGCGCTGCCGCTTCGCTCGACCATCAGCAGCAAGCCCAGCACGATCGGCCCGATGCATGGAGCCGCCACCACTCCCATGCCGAGGCCCATCAGCAGCGCGCCCGCATAGCCGGGATGGGCAGAGCCCGCGCGCTGCAGCATCCACTGTGGCGGCTGCAGGACGAACAGGCCGAAGCTCGACGCGGCGAGCGTCAGCAGCATCATCGCCAGCGCGACGAGCACGAACGGATTCTGCATCGCGGCGCCGAACAATCCGCCTGACATTGCGACCGCGACGCCCACCGACGAGAACATCAGTGCGATTCCGAGCACGAACACGATCGCGAGGTACATCACGCGGCGAGGGCCGCCGCCCTGGTTGCCGAAGTACGCGATCGTCACGCCGATGAGCGGATAGACGCATGGCGTCAGATTCAGCGCGAGGCCGCCGAGAAATACCGCGAGGAAGCCGAGAAACCATCCATGGTTTAGAAAGATGTGCGCGATTGCGCCGCCGGAATCGTCGCCGCCGCCGATACCGCCGCCGAGTGTCGCGCTTGCACCACCGATACCCTCGAGCGCGCCCGCCGCCGCTGTTGGAGCCGCCAGCGCGACGCTAGTGCTGACGGACGCCGGACGCAGGCATTCGTTGTTGTTACATCCCTGGTAGTCGATCGTAACTGTGATCGCGTCGCCCGGCTTCGGCGCGAAGTCAGCGCCCGCCTTCAGCGGCACTTCGAATTTGATATCGCCGCCAAACACCGAGAGCTTCTCGCCGCCAGCCGCCGGATCGAGCGCCATCGTCTCCGACGGCGGATACTTGACCGTTCCCGGCGTCACGCTGACCGGCCCGCGGATCTCGACCTTGGTCGGAATGTAGTCTTCGCTGAATGGCTTATCCGAATTGATATGCCATCCCTCGATAACCTGGGCGTCGACCTTGAGCGTGCTGGCGCCTGCCGCCTTTAGCGGAGGATCGACAGTGGCGGACGTGATTTTGACGAGTTCATTCGCCTTGACCGCATGCGCCGGCGATGTCGTAAACAAAGACGCTGCAAGGAAAACTCCAGCGAGCGCCATGCCGTGTGAAAAGAGTCGGAAATTTCGCGTCATGGTTTACCGGGAACTAAACCGAGCGAGCGACGCCGCGGTTCCTGAGCAGTATACATCTACTTGGCGGCGGCGTTCTGCTTGCCGTTGCCCGAAAGCGGGACCGATCCGACGATCTCCAATCCGTAGCCCGGCAAATTGGCGAGGCGCGGCGTCGCATCCGACATGATGATCATCTTGCGCACGCCGACGTCGCGCAGAATCTGTGCGCCGATTCCGTAGTCGCGGAAATCAGCCTCCGGCGTGTTGGCCCGCGTAGTCGCGCGACGCGCCGGACGCCCGCCGTCGAAATCTGACGCGAGCGCATTCGACTCGCGCTTCAAATAAAGCAGCACGCCTTCGCCCGCCGCCGAAATCCGTTCCATCGCCGATCGCAGCAGGTTGCGCGTATTGCGAACCGAGTAGCCGAACACGTCGCCCGGGAGGTACTCGCGATGCGCCCGCACCAAAATCGGCTTTTTCGAATCGACCTTGCCCATCACCAACACGAGATGCTCGGTGTAATCGACCAGGTTGCGATAGACGATCGCGCTGAACTCGCCGTACGCCGTCGGCAACTTCGCTTCCGCGATCCGCTGAACCATCGTCTCGTTGCGCAGCCGGTACTCGATTATGTCCGCGACGGTGACAATCTTCAGCCCGTGCACTTTCGAGAACTCGACCAGATCGTCGCGCCGCGCCATCGTGCCGTCTTCTTTCAAAATCTCGCAGATGACGCCCGCCGGTTTCAGTCCCGCCAGCCGCGCTAGGTCGACCGCGCCCTCGGTCTGCCCCGTGCGGACCAGCACGCCGCCGTCGCGCGCGCGCAGGGGATAGACGTAGCCGGGCGTGATGAATTCAGCGCCGCTGGCGTCTTCGCGCACCGCCTGGAGAATCGTAGTCGAGCGGGCCTGCGCCGAGATTCCTGACCCCGACGCGCGCCGCGCTGTGATCGCCGTCGTGAACGCGGTGCCGAGCGGCGCCTGATTGTCGCCGATCATCATGCTGAGCCCGAGTCGGTCTATTCGTTCCGCCGACATCGGCAGGCAAATCAGCCCGCGCCCGAACTTGGCCATGAAGTTGACAGCTTCGGGCGTGGCCTTCTCGGCCGCCATGCAGAGGTCGCCTTCGTTCTCGCGCTGCTCGTCATCCATCAGGATGATCATGTGGCCGCGGCGCGTTTCTTCGAGCGCTTCCTCGATCGAAATGAACGGCGCGCGCGCTTTTTTGCGGGGACTTATCTCACCAAACATTCTGCGGCTCTCGCTAAACTCTTACTCAACTATATACCGCCAGCCAAGCATCCCACATCCTGTTGTAAAAGAGTCTTCTGACCTTCAACATCTCCCCCTTTGGGGGAGACAAGAGAGAGGGAGCAGGCGTTGAAAATTACTTTTTCAACATCCTGCCAATGCGCGCGCGATGCTATCTTGGGGGCGTGGCGGCAGAAATCACGACGGCGGTCCTGCTGGCGGCAGGCCGCGGCAAACGCCTCGGCGATTTGACGGCGAAAACGCCTAAGCCCCTCCTCGACATTGCGGGGTCGCCGCTGGTTTCGCACATCATTGACGCGCTCGTGGGCGCCGGACTTGCGCATTTCATCGTCGTGACGGGCTACCTGTCGGAGCAAATCGAAGGATGGGCGAAAATCTACCAGCGTGAAAACCCGGGAATCAAAATCACAACCGTCCGGCAACCGGAACTGAACGGTACCGGCGGCGCGATGCTCGCGGTGAAGGCGCATCTTGCCGGCCACGAACGCTTCGTCTTCGGATGGGGCGACATCCTGATGGACCGCGCGAACTACCCCCGCTTCATCCATCACGCGCGCAACGACGACTACGATCTGATGCTAGCGGTGAACCGCGTCAAGGATCCGTTTCGAGGCGCTGCGGTTTACGTGGACGCGCACATGATCGTCGAACGGCTCGACGAAAAGCCGGCGCCGGGAACCGCGAAGACCGAATGGAACAACGCCGGGTTATTCGCAACCAGCCAGATAATTTTCGACTACCTAGCGCGGCTCGAACCGTCGGCGCGCGGCGAGCTCGAAATCCCGGGCGCAATTGCGCAAATGATCGCCGACGGCCGCGTCGTGCGCGCTGTCGACATGCGAGGATTTTGGAGCGACCTCGGCACACCCGAAGACCTTGAGGCAGCGCGCGCGTGGTTCAAGCCGAAAAGGAAGCGCCGATGAGTCTGCTGGACGGATGGGACGCAGAAGAATTGGCGCGCGCCACGCGGCTCGCGATTCAAGTTCGTTCGAGCCTCGGCGACGACATCCAAATCTTCGCGGCTCGCGCGCCCGGCCGTGTCAACCTGATCGGCGAGCACACGGACTACAGTGGCCTGCCTGTCCTGCCGGTCGCAATTGATCGCTCGACAATCGTCGTCGCGGCCGCGAACGCGACTGGTGAAGTCGAAGTGGCGAACGCCGACCCCGCATGGCCCTCCCGCCGTTTCGCAATCGCGCAACGGATTCCGCCGTACGCAACCGGCGATTGGGCCAACTACGTGAAGGCCGCAATCCAGGGCGTGATCGATCACTTCCCTGAGCGCCATTTGCGCGGCATGTCGATGGGCGTCGATGGGCGCGTGCCGCCGGCCGCCGGGCTGTCATCATCCTCGGCGCTGACTGTCTCGACCGCGATTGCTTTCATGGCGGTCAACGGACTCGAACTCGATTCGCAGGAAACTGCGACGATGGTTGCGCGCAGCGAACGGTACGTCGGGACTCGCGGGGGTGGGATGGATCAGGCGGTGTCGATTCTTGGCCGCCGTGATCACGCGCTGTTCATCGAGTTCGATCCTCTGCGCGTGCGCGCGATCAAAATGCCGGCAAACGCGGCTCTTGTTGTTGCAGATAGCCAGCAGGTCGCTGACAAGTCGGGGATGGTGCGCGCGGAATACAATCGGCGCGTAGTCGAATGCTCACTGGCAGCGCGAATTCTTGGACGCACACTCAACCTCGACGGCGTGACGATACTCGGTGACGTAGTTCGCGCACTGCCGAAATGGAACGCGGCGGACCTGGTCGAGAAGCTCGCGGCTGCGTCGCCGGCGCGGCTCGATGCGGACCTGAAAGAGGCGGCGAACATCCTCGGCGTCGCCGCAGTCGCCGCTCGACGTTGACTTGCTTGGCCACGGGTCGAATCGAATCGCGCTTGATCCAAATCGCCCGCTGGAAATTCTGAAACGCGCACGTCACGTCTTGAGCGAGACCGAGCGCGTGATTCGCGCGGCGGACGTACTCGAGGCCGGCCGTCTCGACGAAATGGGGACGCTCATGAACGCCTCGCATCAGAGTCTCGCAGAGGACTTCGAATGCAGCACGTCGCGCCTCGACGCGATCGTGGAGTGCGCGCGGCGCGGCGGCGCACTCGGCGCGCGGCTGACCGGCGCAGGCTTCGGCGGCTCAATCGTGGCGCTATGCGACGTCGCAAACGCGGACGCAGTGATCGAATCGATCGATCGCGGTTATTATGAAAAAGTTGCGCCCGGCACATCGCCAGCAAATCTGCGAGCGGTATTGCACGCTGGACCAGGCGCGAGCGTGATCGATTTGCCTTAACGCTTGATGCGCAGGATGCGCGCGGAGTGTGGCGGCAGATCAATCGTATCGAAGACTTCAATTTTCTCGTCGAACGCCAGGTCGAGCGCAACGATTTCGCCGCCGTCCAGCTTCAGATCCGAGGTTTGCACGCGTGCCGGCGAGTCACCGCGATTCAGAATCATCGCAATCGCGCCGCCATCGGAGGTTTCAGTGATCATACCGCGGAGGTCGCCAGTGGCCATCAGATCGAGCGCGAGGACCGGTTCGCGCACCGCGTTTGAATCGATCTCCTCAGCGATTTTCGCAACTGCGCGAAACAACTTGCCCGCCTCGGCATCGAGCAGGCTCATGTCGTCGGAGATCAGAAGCATCCCACCGCTGGCGATTATCGTCGCGGCCAGCGCGGCGCGTTCGTCGGCGGAGAGGCGAGTCTCGCGCGCCCGCAACATCAGGCAATCGGGATCGTTCAGCCACAGACGACGATGCATGAAGCTGCGCGCGATGATCGCGTCGAGCGCATAGACGGTGGACGGGTCGCCCGCTCCGGAAGCAGTCTTGCCCCAGAACGGCGAGACGTCGGGGCCGATTCGCATTCCGTCCACGACGCCGATCGCCTGGCCAATCGGGCAGCCACATCCGAGGATGAAAGCGTCGTCACCGGCGCCGGCGCGAATCGCCTCGAGTCCGTGTCGCAAAGTCTCGCCGCGCGTCAGATGCGGATCGTGACGCCGGCCGGGCGCAGCGGCGGCATAGAGAAAATCGAGCTTCAGATACGAGAAGCCGAAGTCGCGTGTGAGCTTCTTGAACAGATGTCGCAGATGCGCGACGAAGGCAGGGTTGCTCGGGTCGAGCGCGTACGCGAACTTGTCGTCGCTGGTGGTCCAGTTCGCATTGTGGCCGGCGCGAACAGGCTCACCGGTCTCGGCGCGCGTGATGAACCATTCGGGATGATCGATCATGACGCGCGAATCGCGAGCGGCGAGAAACGGCGCGGTCCAGATGCCGGCCTTGAAGCCGGCGGCGCGAATTTCTCCCGCGATCTTTTTGAGCCCGCCCGGGAACTTGGCGTTGGTCGTGTCCCAATCGCCGAGCGCGGACTGAAAGCCGTCATCGAGCTGAACTACGTCGAGCGGGAACTCCGAACGCATCGCCTCGAGCGATTTGAGATTCGCCCGCAGCGCATCCTCGGTGATCGCGTGAAAGTAGTGGTACCAGGAACACCATCCGCGCTGGAACGGTGCCGAGACCCGCGCGTTCATCCATCGGCCCGTTGCGTCGGCCCATCGCGCGGCCAGGCGCGCGGCGGACTCATCGGCGGTGGCGATAAACAGCGGATCGATTTTGCGATGCGCGCCAGGTGCGAGGGTTACGTCGTCGAGGATCGCGCGCGCAGCTATTTTTTCGGGGCTCGAGACGGTGATCGTCGAAAGAGAAGTGGCGGCACCGATGAATCCGGCCAGGATGCGCTCGGCCGCAGTGCCGCTTTCGACGATCGTAAAAAGTTCCGAGATCTGTGCCTCCGGGAATTCGGACGGCCGAGTAGTTTCGCTCTGATGATTGACGCGCGTGATGAAATTGGCGGTGTCGCGCGGATGAGTCTGCGACCCGCCTACATCGTAACCGCCCGACGCGCTCCATGACTGGTATCCGTGCTTGAAGAACCGTGCAGGTGCGGACGGCGCGAAGCCGGTCTCGAGTTCAAAGATCGCAGCAGTGAGCCGAATCGGGTCGGCGCCCCGATTCTCGATCGTGGCGCGCACGATGGTTCCGCCGATCGCGTTTTCCAGGCGCGCCGAAAAAGAAACGCCATCGAAAACCGCACTCGATTCGCTCGATCCTGCCGGCGCGGAAAGATCCATCGCGCGAGTTTGACCGACGGCATCGACGAAGCGCAGTTCAATTCGCGATAGCAGTGCCTTTGTCACGCCGGTGAGAGTTGCAAAGAGACCGGATCGCGGCAAGTCACTCGATCAACGAAATCAGCTCTGTCAAAGTGAAGATCTAACCAGGTCGTGGAGAGGGAAGATCGACACAGTGCCGGAGATAGAAGCCGCCGAAGCCGACGAGGCCGGCGGAGACGTCCCTGCCCAGGATAGCTGGAGCGGCAGGCTGACCGCCTTCCGCGCGCTGCGGCATCGCAATTTCAGGCTCTTCTTCATCGGACAATTGATCTCGCTGATCGGCACCTGGATGCAGATGGTCGCGCAATCGTGGCTGGTGCTGAAGCTCACGAACTCGTCGTTGATGCTCGGGGTCGTGTCGTTTGCGAGCTTCATGCCGATCGTGCTGGTCGCTCTGTTCGCCGGCGTGGTGGTCGATCACGTCGATCGTCGTCGCCTGATAATCGGCGCGCAGACGCTCTTGATGATTAGCGCTTTCGTGCTCGCGGGACTGACGTGGGCCGGCGTCGTCAAAGTCGAATACGTGATCGCGCTAGCCGCGCTCAACGGTTTCGTAAGCTCGTTCGACATGCCGGGGCGGCAGGCGTTCGTGGTCGAGATGGTCGGGCGCGAGGATCTCCCCAACGCGATCTCGCTGAACTCGATGATCTTCAACGGCGCGAGAATGATCGGCCCCGCGATCGCGGGAATGTCGCTCGCGGTGATCGGAATCGCGGGCTGCTTCCTGCTCAACGGCATCAGCTATCTCGCCGTAATCTGGAGCTTGCTCGAGATGCGGCTGCCGCGGCGCGAGCGGCGCGAATTCGGTGCCACCATGATGCGCCAGGTGCGGCTCGGACTGGCGTATGTCTGGCGGCATCGGCCGACGTTCTGGCTGCTCGTCCTCGTCGCGCTCAACATGGGAATCGGGATGCAGTACTCGGTGCTGATTCCCGTCTTCGCGCGCGACCTGCTGCACGTCGGGGCTCATGGCTACGGCTTCCTGATGGCGGCGCAGGGGCTGGGCGCGGTGATCAGCGCGATCGTGATGAACATGCGCTCGACGGCTCCCAAAACGCTGCGGCAAAATCTGCTGTTCGGAATTTTCTGCATGGCGATCGCGACCGCCGGCTTCGGCCTATCGACCTGGATGTCGCTCTCTCTCCTCGCGCAGATATTCATCGGCGTCGGCCTGATGAATCACATGGTGACGACCAACACACTTCTACAGATGTTCGTCTCGGACGAATTGCGCGGCCGCGTGATGAGCATTTACACGCTGTCGTTCATCGGCACCGCGCCAATCGGAAGCCTGTCAGTCGGCTACATCGGCGAGCATTACAGTCCGCGGGCGGCAGTGCTCTTCTGCGCAGCCTTTTCGCTGATGTGCGGATTCATCCTGCTGACCAAGCTGAAGTTGATCGCACAAGCGCAGGAAGCAATCGCAGAAGCCACTTGAGTGTAAATCCGGTTCCTCTTCCGATTCTTACCTCGCCCGTTACTTTACGGGAGAGGAGCCCGGCGGGCGCAGCCGCCGGTAGGTGAGGGTTCTGGGTTCAAGCTACACACTAGCCAGTTCACCGGTTGCGCAGGGGCGCGATAGTCTTTGATAATCTAGCCGCCGTGCCGAAACATTCCCGAAAAACCCGTGACGCAGATACCGATTCGCGGGCAGATAAGATTCGAGCACTTCCGCCGATCGACGAATGCCTTCGCGCCGCGGAGGCTCTCCCCGCGCTGGCTGGCATCAGCCGCAGCTACCTCAAAGTTGCTGTACAGCGGGCGCAGGCCGAGTTGCGCGCCGCGATTCTTTCTGGGCGCGGCCAGCAAACCCGCGATCGCGACGCCATGATCGACGCTGTCGTGCGCGCCGCCGCGCGCGCGGTTGCTACCGATGAGCCTGTTCTTCGACCAGTCGTCAATGCGACCGGGGTCGTGCTGCATACGAATCTCGGGCGCGCAATTTTGGCGGAATCGGCGATCGAGGCGGTCGAGATGGCAGCGCGATCCGCCGTCAACCTCGAATACGATCTCGAAACCGGCGGGCGCGGCGACCGCGATTCGATCGTCGAGGACGAGATTTGCGCGCTGACTGGCGCCGAGGCCGCGACCGTCGTGAACAACAACGCCGCTGCGGTCGTGCTCGCGCTCAACTCGCTCGCGGAGGGGCGCGAGGTGATCGTGTCGCGCGGCGAGATGATCGAGATTGGCGGATCGTTCCGATTGCCCGACGTGATGGCCAAGAGCGGCGCGATTTTGCGCGAAGTCGGCACTACCAATCGGACGCATCCGAGTGACTATGCCGATGCGATCGGTCCCGACACCGCGTTGCTGCTGAAGGTTCATCCGTCGAACTATCGCGTCGTCGGATTCACCAGCGAAGTGACGCTGGAAGATTTGGTCGAAATCGGGCGCGCGCGCGGTGTCGATGTGATGGAGGATCTCGGTGCGGGCGCTCTGATCGATCTGACCGAATACGGAATCCCGCGCGAGCCGATTGTGCGCGACCGAATCGCCGCGGGCGCTGCTATCGTCACCTTCTCCGGCGACAAGCTGCTGGGTGGTCCACAAGCAGGCCTGATCGTAGGCCGCCGCGCAGCGATCGATCGCATCAAGCGCAATCCCCTGAAGCGAGCGCTTCGATGCCACAAGCTGACGCTGGCAGCGCTCTCCGCGACGCTGCGGCTCTATCTCCGCTCGGGCGATCTCGCTCACGAGCTGCCGACCTTGCGAATTCTGTCACGGCGTGCGAGTGAGATTCGCGCGATCGCGCCTCGGGCGCGCGAAATTGTCGCGGAGCGGCTTGGCGACGCATACGTCGTCGAGATTGTCGACGTGGCTTCGCAGGTCGGCTCGGGCGCAATGCCGGTCGAGGAGTTGAAGTCGGTTGCGCTGCGCGTGACGCATCCGGAGAAATCCGCCAATGCGATCGCGGCAATGTTCCGGCGCGCGCGAATTATCGGGCGTGTTACCGACGATTCGTTCCACTTGGATTTGCGCACGATCGAGGATCCAGCGGTCTTTTCGGTGAAGCTCGAAACTGACTAGGATTGTAAAACTTTCCTGGCAACGGAGCGGTGTGACAATGAAGTTCGGCACTTTTTTGTATCAGACCTCGCCCAACAGTATCGCGGCGGTAGCTCGCAAAGCCGAGGAGAGCGGTTTCGAATCCCTTTGGATTCCGGAACATATTATTTTGCCGGTAACCTACCGCTCGCCCTATCCGTATTCATCTAGTGGAAGGATGGGCGCGCCTCCGGAGACGCCATTACATGACCCACTGCTCGCGCTTGCATATGTCGCCGGTGTCACCACGAAGATTCGCCTCGCGACCGGAGTCTTCGTGCTGCCGATTCGCAACGCATTCACGACCGCCAAGGCGGTCGCCAGCCTGGATGTGCTCTCGGGCGGGCGATTTATTTTCGGCGTCGGGATCGGCTGGCTCGAAGAGGAGTTCGAAGGCGTCGGCATGAACTTCAAGGACCGCGCGCTTCGCACCCGCGAATATCTGGCCCTGATGAAGGAGCTATGGACCAAGGATTCGCCGGAGTATCACGGCAAGACTGTCAGCGTTGAAGGATTCAAGTTCATGCCCAAGCCGGCGCAAAAGCCGCATCCGCCGATCGTATTCGGCGGCAACACCGAGCCTTCCCTCAAGCGAGCCGCAAAACTCGGCGACGGTTGGTACGGAATCGCGGAGGGCAACGACGAGATAGCAGCGACGATCAAGCGCCTGCGCGAGCATGAGCGCGCGGCGGAGCGCACGACGCCGCTGGAAATTACGGTCAGCAGGCTGCGCGAGCAGCTGAAGCCCGGAGACATCGAAAAATTTGCCTCGATGGGGGTATCGCGAATAATAATCGGGCCCGCTGCGACGACCCGGGACCATATCGCTGCGATGGAAAAGTTCGGCGCCGAGGTGATCTCGAGGCAGTGATTGGCTTGTCGCAATTCGCGCCGATTTCGTCGAAACTTGCGCTCGAGGATTTCTGACCAACATGAAAAGGTGTCCCCGCTGCGAAAAAACCTACCCCGACTCGGAAACCTTTTGCGACGTTGACGGAACCGCGCTGGTTCCAACCGGTCCTGCATTTGCCGAAAGCGCTGTCGGCGACGAAGGCCAGCAAATCGAGTGTCCCGTATGCGGCGGCAAGGCTCAGCCGGGCGAACTGATTTGTAATTTCTGCGGCGCACGACTCGGCGTGGAGTCCGCGGCCGAGCAGTACACTCCACCTCCGTCGAGACCGTCGACGCCGCCGCCGAGGAATCCTACCGTGCGACGCGGCCCCTCGCCCTCGAGGCCTATCACCAGCCGGATGCCGGAAGACGACGGCGAAAGAGAAGGCCGCGGGATGTTCGGCGTCCTTGGCTACCTGATTGCGGCTATCGTCGCGCTCGGAGGCGGCGCCTGGCTCGCGATCCATCTCAGCACCAAGGGTGGCGAGGCGCCGGTAGCGAACGCTTCCCCCTCTGCCGCTGCGTCGGTGGCAGCGGCGGTTCCGGCTGGGCCGTCGGTGGCATTGGCGAACGCGATGCCAGTGCAGGTGACGGGAGAATCGGCGTCGGCGCCAGAGCGCAACCAGGATGCGGCGCGCAAATTCTTCGAAGATCACAAGAACCCCTTACTCGACAGCTATGAGCATGCACTCGCCGGCGACAACACTCTGCGCAATGCGATGGTGGTGCGAGTCAGGGTGCTGCCCAACGGCAGCGTCGACGCCGCATCGGTGCGGACCTCGACCAATCCGAATCCGGCCTTCGACGCTGAAGTGGTGAAGGATGTTTCGTCGTGGACTTACCCGCCCTTCAGCGGCAGCGAGGTCGAGATTGACTATCCAATAGTTTTCACCAACGATCCGTCGACCAGGGACGCGCTCGAATCGCAGCTCAACACGAAGCTGACGGGCCTGAGCCCGACCGAGCCGCCTGAGTTTGCCAGCTCGCCAGCAGCGCCGTCACCAGCCGCGCCGGAAGCAGCGGGCGCACCCTCGCCCGCGCCGATTGCGACGCCGCCCGCGGAGGCCGTCGCGCCTGCGCCCTTACCTCCGCCCCCGCCGCGACGCCATCATGTCGCAACTGCGCCCAAGCCGCCGACCCTCACCTTGCAGCAGCGCGTCCTGCAGGTGCTGTCGTCGAATCCGCGGACCCGGCGAGTGAACTGCTACACCAGCGGCAACGCGGTGACGATTTTCGGCAAGGTGTTTGACAACGACGCCAAGCTGTATGCGGAGAAGCTCGTGCGTAGTGTGCCTGGCGTCGGCAACGTGATCGATTCGCTGCAGACGGACACCGCCGATTGGGCGGCGCGTCAGGCCGCGATAGCCTCGCAGCTATATGCCGCGGGATTGAACACTGTCACCGTCAAGGTAATCGGTCATGATGCTTACCTCGACGGTACGGTCAAGACCGAGGCGCAAAAGCAGCAGGCAGTGACGATCACGCAGAACGCATCGCCAGTTCACGTGGCTGGAAATCTGATCAGAGTAGTCCCGGGAAACATGTTCGGATTCTAGTTCGCTGGATAAAATGATTGGCGCCCGCTGTGATCGATCCGACTCGGCGTGTTACTATTGACACGGTAACAGCCGAACGCTTATATGGCGGAAAGAGCGCGGGATACGCCGCTCCCATCAGGAGGACTCAATTTTCCATGGCTGACGCAGCACCTACGACACCTAAAGAAATCTTCGCGGCGATGCCCAGTCGCTTCAACAAGGACGCGGCGAAAGGTTTGAATGCTACTTACCAGTTTGATCTCTCGGGCGACAACGGCGGCAAGTGGAACGTCGTCATCAACAACGAAACCTGCACGGTCAACGAAGGACCGGCCGCTTCGCCGAGCATCACGATCTCGATGACGGCGCAGGATTACGTCGACATGACGACCGGCAAACTGAACGGGCAGGTCGCGTTCATGAGCGGCAAACTGCGAATCGCCGGTGATATGGGTCTTGCGCTGCGCATGCAGAGTCTGTTTGCTTAAACTGTGAAGCTAACTCAACAATGACTTGAACGCCGGCCGGAGCTTTCAAAGGCCCGGTCGGCGCAAAATCCGCCTGAAAGAATCCCCACATAAAAATCACTCCAAGCCGAAACGCGCCGATAAAATTTAGATTCGGTACGCAGTCGAGACACAATCTTATCTACTGATTCAACGATTCCAGGCTGCCGCGAGTGCGAGAGCCAATTACCGTTACTACATAGATTTCGAGAATTAAAATTCTGTTTCTAAAACAGTCCTAAGGATAAGGAGGACAAATCCACGTCACAGGAAGAGAGAACGCAAATGAGTTCCGCAGATCTTGAGGGCGACCTCAACAAGGAAAGCGGAGAATCGACCGAGGAAGGCCAGGACAACGATTCGCTGGCCTCAAAACTGTCGAAGGAGCTCAGCAATTGGCGGCGCAAGCGCACCTCGTCGCGGCCGCGGCATTCTGACGGACCTGCCCAGAACTTCTCGTCAGAGCCGGCACGCACGATCAAGGTTCGCGGTCATGAGACTCTGGTTGTTCGCAAACCAAAGCTTGCCGGCAAGCCCCCCACCAATACGAATCACACACCAAACAATCAGTAGTCAGTTTCAATTTCCGCGGATGTGGGGTGGGGTGGTGCGGAGGAGCTAGGAGCGGAAGACTTCGACAGGCATTTCTCGCGATGCTTGCCGGGCCGGATATACGGTCGCGAGCAGGCATAGAATCATCGAGGCCACCGCAACGGCGGCGAAGTTCGACGGTTGTACGTCGATTGGCAAATTCGAGATGCCGTAGATTTCGCGCTGGAGGTGAATGAACTGGTAATGCTCGAGCGTGAAGCATCCGACTGCGCCGAGGATCAATCCGGCCGCCGTTCCCGCTGCGCCGACGATCAGGCCCTTCAGCACGAAGATCATGCGCACGTCGCGTCGCGTCGCACCCATCGCCATTAAGACCGCTATGTCCTTGCGCTTCTCCATCACCACCATGATCAGCGTCGCGACCAGGTTGAACGCGGCGACACCGATCAGCATCACCAGCACCAGCGCATAGACGCGCTTGAGCAGTGCGAAGCCGGCCGCAGCAGACTGGTTGAACTCGATCCAGTTGCGCACGCGATACGGACTCGGGAACAGCTTGCGCATCGCGTCAGTGACAGCGTCGGTCTGATCAAGGTTGACGAGATGGATATCGACGCCGTCCACTTTGCCGAGGCGGCCGAAGAAATCCTGCGCGTTCGCGAGATTCATGAAGACCATGTTGGTGTCGACGAAGTTCATTCCCGAATCGAAGATCGCGCCAATCACGAATTGCGCGCTCTTGGTCGAGAGCGATCCGTCAGGCGAAATAATAGGCGCGACTATCCGAACCGCATCGCCGGGCTTGGCCTTGAGCTTCTTCGCAAGGCTGACTCCTATCGCGAGGCCGCTTGTCGTGACTGCGGGGCCCGCAGCACCCGCCGGAATCGTGTAGCTTCGTGCGAGATCGTCAAGGCTGCCGGCCGTCATGTATTTGCCCCACTGATGGCGCACCACGGGATTGTCCGGCTCGACCCCGCGCACGACAACGCCGCCGATTCCGCGCCCCGAACTCAGCATCGCCTGGCCGACGATATATGCCTCCGCGCCATCGACGCCCGGCACCGTGGTGGCCTTCTTCTCGATGTCAGCATAGTTTTCGATCGATCCCTGCGAATTGAGTATCTGGACTTGCGGGCTCAGGTTGAGCACGCGCTCCTTGATGCTTTGCTCGAAACCGCCCATCACCGAGAGCGTCATGGTGAGCGCGGCGACGCCGATCATCACGCCGACGGCAGTGAAGATCGTCGTGATCGAGATGAAGGCGTCTTTGCGGCGGGCGCGCAGATACCGGAGCGCAATTTTGAGTTCGTATCGCACTAAAGACTGTCGAGCGAACTCAGAATATCACGTTCTCTTTCTTTAGTTGCTCGATTTCGTCGTCGCCGAGTTTCAGCATTCCGCGGAAGACTTCATCGTTGTCCTGGCCGAGAATCGGCGCCGCCGAACGAAGCGTGCCCGGCGTGCGGCTCATGCGATGCTCGAGGCCTTCGTACGGCGACGGCCCCATTTCCTTGTGCTCGAGCCAGTGCCAGAAGCCGAACGCCTCGAGGTTGTCGTCCTGGTGAATGTCGACGCAGTTTTCGACCGGATACGCGGCGACTCCGGCGGCCTGCAACTTCACGGTGAGCTCGTGCGCATTGTGAGTGCGCGTCAGCGAGCCGACGAACTCATCGATCGCGGCGGCATTTTCGATCCTCGCGGACGCCGTCGCAAAACGCGCGTCGGTGGAATCAGCCGCGAGCGAATCGAGCATCGCGCGCCACTGATTGTCGTTCGCGACTGCTATCGCGATCCATCGCTCGTTGCCGTCCTCGTCGGCACATCGATAGGCGCCGTGTGGCGCGTAACGCGCGGACGCATTGCCGTGCGGCTCGAGCACGCGGCCGGTTGCGTGATAGTCGATCAGCGCGGGCGCGAGATTCTGCATCGCAGCCTCGTACTGCGACATGTCGATATACTGTCCCTTGCCGGTGCGGCGGCGATAGTCGAGCGCGGCGAGCAGCGCGAACGCGGAGAATCGCGGCGCGATGAAATCCGTATACGCCCCGTAAGGCGGCGCGCACGATCCGGGGCCGTAGCCCGAGATGTAATAGAAGCCCGACAGCGCGGCCATCAACTGTCCGAAGCCCGGGTAAAGCGCGTTGGGTCCCGTCTGCCCCTGCATGCAGGTCGAGAGCATGATGAGGTCGGGGCGCAGCTCGCGCAGATTTTCGTAGTCGAGTCCCCAGTTCCGCATCGCCTTGGGCGTGAAGCTCTCAACGATGATGTCGGCCCACGGCACCAGCCGCTTGGCGATGTCGCGCGCTTTGGGCTTGCTCAGGTCGAGCGTGATTCCTTTTTTCGAGGTGTTGAAGCTGGCGAAGAACTGGCTGCGGTTGATGCCGGGCATCGCATCTTTCCACGGCGGCCCGATTCGCAGCACGTCGAGGCGCGCGGCGGACTCGACCCGAATCACCTCGGCGCCATTGTCGGCGAAATACTTGGTCGTGATCGGACCGACGCCGACCCAGGCGAAGTCGAGAATGTGAACTCCTTCAAGTGCAAAACGGCTCATCTCGAAATCTCCTGGCTAAATCGAGCCTGCCGCTCGGAGCTTGCTCAATCGTTCAGGCGTGAGGCCGAGCAGACCGCGGTAAATCTCGTCGGTATGTTCGCCGATTCGCGGCGCGCGTGTCGTCGATCCGATCGGCGTCGCGGACATTTTCGCGAACGGTCCCGGAAACGTGAGCGGGCGGCCAATCGTGTCGTGCGGCACCTGGGTCCAGAAATCGCGCGCCTTCAGCTGCTCGTCCGAGGCGACGTCGGCGACGTTCGCGACGGGCGCCAAAAAGATACGCCGCTTGAGTCCCTCTGCGTAGATCTCGTGCTTGGTCAACGTGAGCATAAACCGCTGAATCGTTGTTTCCAGATCGTTGATCTCGAAGTGATCCTGCTCGGTCAGTTTCATGAACACTCCCGGCACCCACGACACCCAGTCCTTGGTGCGCATCCAGTCGGAGCCGAATCCCTTCTCACCCATCCACTCGATCAGCGCTTTGGTTGAATTGCCGACCGTCGTGCCGCCCGCAATCAGAGTCGAGATGTGACCGTCCTTGCACTGGTAAACCATCTGGCGCCGCGCATCGGCCGAACCGACGAAAACTCCCGTGCGCGAGAGATGGTTGCCGTGCAGAAACGGCATCGCCTGCTCGTTCATCAGCGTCCATACGATACAAGCCTGCATGTTGACGACGATGCGCTGGCCGAGCCCGTCGATTTGGCGCGGATAGTGCGCGAGCATCATCGCGACCGCCGCTTCACCGCCGGCGTGCAATCCAGCTTGCGGCAGGCTCATCTGGAGCGGCGGCTTTCCTTCCTCGCCCATCAGGTACATCATGCCGCCGGCCGCCCACGTGATTATGTCGGCCCATGCGTAGTCCTTGCCGGGACCGGTGTCGCCGAACGGTGTGATCGACGCGTAGATGAGTCGCGGATTTTTCTTCGCGAGCGCGTCGTAGCCAAGACCGATCGAATCGAGATAGCCGAGCGGATGCGATTCAACCAGAAAGTCGGACTTCGCCGCGAGATCCGCGACCAGCGTGCGTCCATCGGCAGTGTGGAGATTCGCAGTCACGGATCTTTTGCCCGCGTGATACGCGATCGAATACAGACAGTGGTCGGGGTCGGCTTTGTCTTCGAGATAAGGCGGGATGCGCCGTGTCGAACATCCGCCAGTCGGCTCGACCTTGATAACTTCGGCGCCAAGATCGGCAAACATCTTGCCGCACAAGGCGCCCTTCTCGTCAGTCAAATCGAGCAGGCGCAATCCTTTCAGCAACTCTGATGGCATCGGTGACTAGTCCTCGCGAATCGACGCGCAAGTGAACCTCTAATTTTATATCCTACCGCGCCAAAGATGTAACGGCGGGGTGCGCAGCTTGAGCACCTGGTCGCGCAGCGAGAGGTGCAGCTCATACCACCTGTTGTGGGCTTTTGGACGGCCTCTCTACCAAGGGTAGCTTCGTTCCGTCAGAAATTGTTTTTGCAGAGGCGAACGCCGCCCGTTTTCGGCTACGAAGTCGGCGACCGAGCGGCACCCTGACTGATCGTTCATAACGTTAGGTGTACCAATGAAAATCGCGCGGCGTCAGGCTGAACAGTTCAGCCCTGAACTCGTGGGAGTTGAGATGCTCGCTACTTCTGCTGGCGGGCGTGGCGAGCGGCGCCGATCGCGGTCGCGAAGTCGGCGTGCTCGGGGATCAGAAAACGCCGGCCGAATGGAAAACTGAGGCGCTTCATCTCCTGCATGAATCGGAACAGCCGCGACAGCTTGCCCGTGAGCACGATATTTTCCTGGCCACAGGCGCGAGCGCTCGCGAGTGCAAGCACGCCGATGGATTCGGTGATCATGTTCATGATGGCGAGCGCCTTATCCTCGGGCGTCGCGTCGGCGCTGATCTTGCCGAAGTTCGCGGCGGTAGTGTTCGGCGGCAAGTCGCCGATCGAGCCGCCCGCGATGTCGCGAACGCTGAGATCGATGCGGCGCAGATCGCCCTTGCGCGCGAGCTTTTCCAGCCGCTCGATGGTCGAGACACCGAGCATGTGCTTGGCGAGTCCGAGCAGCGTGCCTCCGCCAACCCCGGTGCCGCTGACGTGCTCGATCTTATCGCGCGTGGCGGACACGATTGCAGTCCCGGTGCCGAGCGAGACCACCAGTGCGCTGTCCAACCCAGCCAGCGAGGTGCCGCCGATCCCAATCGCGGTAAACTCGTTAACCTTGACGACCGGCCTGCCGAGCAGGGATTTGGTGAGCACGCGCGATCCGGCGCCGGTCGCGGCGACGCATTCGACCTCTTCGAGTTTGATGCCGAAGTCCGAAACCAGTTTGCCGAGTGCGCCCGCAGCCGCAGCGACGGGGTCGTTGGCCTCAATCGTTACGAGTTGAATACCGCCATTCTCGAGGATGACGGCGTCGGTGGTCGAACCGCCGATATCGATGCCAACGATCATAGGTGGTGCCGGCTCCTGTCCAGCCCGTGTTGAAGCTAGATCAGCCGTGGCCACCTGCGCAACGACACGGTAGATAGAGCGCGATTTGATGCGCCTCAGAACCCTCACCTACTCGGCCGCGAGCGGCCGGCCGCACTCTCCGTAGAGGAGACGGATCCGAGGATAAGACCGGACCCGGTCACTGTGATACTTTTTGAAAATGGCACGGCGCAAGGCCGATTCGTCGCAGAGTCTGTTTCCCCCGCGCACCCCGCTTAGTCAGCCGCTGGCCGATCGGATGCGTCCGCGCACGCTCGACGAAATTGTCGGGCAGGAGCATCTGCTGGGACCCGGAAAGTTTCTCAGCCAGATGGTCGCGGCGCACGTGCTGCATTCGATGATCCTCTGGGGCCCGCCGGGCACGGGCAAGACCACGCTCGCGATCGTCCTGGCGGAACAATCGGGCGCGGTATTCCGCAAGCTTGCGGCGGTAACGTCGGGCGTCGCCGATTTGCGCGAGGCGGTCGAGGCGGCGCGCCACGATCTCGAAGCGGGGAAGCGCACGGTGGTCTTTATCGACGAGATCCATCGATGGAACCGCGCGCAGCAGGACGCTTTCCTGCCGCACGTCGAGAGCGGGCTGATCACGTTGATCGGCGCGACCACGGAGAATCCGTCGTTCGAGGTCATCTCGGCGCTGCTATCTCGAATGCGGCTGCTGGTGCTGCAGCCTCTGTCGGAGGAAAACGTCGCGACTCTGGTGCATCGCGCGCTGGCCGATAAGGAGCGCGGACTTGGCAACATCGGACTCAAGCTGGGTGTCGGCGCGATCGACGAGATCGTTCGATACGCGGGCGGCGATGCACGTCGTGCGCTCGGCACGCTCGAGATTGCTGCGGAGTTCGCGCAAAACGCTGGTGCGACGCTGATCACCCCTGAACATATTCGCGAGTCGGCGCAGCAGAAGGCTCTGCTCTACGATCGCGCGGGCGACGAGCACTACAACGTAATTTCGGCGTTTATCAAGAGCATGCGCGGCAGCGATCCTGACGCCGCGGTTTACTGGATGATGCGGATGGTCGAGGCGGGCGAGGATCCGCTGTTCATCGCGCGGCGGATGGTGATCTTCGCGTCCGAAGATGTGGGCAACGCCGATCCGCGCGCGCTGCAAGTAGCGATCGCGGTCAAGGAAGCGGTGGACTTCGTCGGAATGCCGGAAGGGGTGATCCCGCTCGCGCAGGGCGTGACGTACCTGGCCAGTGCGCCGAAATCCAACGCGTCGTATCTCGCGATGCGCGCGGCGGCCGAAGATGCGAAGACCCTTGGCGCGCTTGCGGTTCCGCTGCATTTGCGCAACGCGCCGACGCCGATGATGAAAGGACTCGGCTACGGCAAGGACTACCGCTATCCGCACGATTTCGAAGGGGCGCTGACCGCGCAAAGCTACCTGCCCGACGAACTCGGCGAAAAGATCTATTACGAACCGTCCGAGCGCGGATACGAAACCAGGATCCGCGAGTTTCTCGCCCGCGCACGCGCTGCGCGCAATCCCGCGTCGCGGCGCAAACCGGGCGGGAGTGAGTGACAGGAAAAAAGCGAACCGCGAGAATCGGAGCGCACCCGTTCTCGCGGTTCACAAATCAGCCGAGAGATTACTTCGTGCCGAGAACCGAGTCCTTCAGCGCCTTGGCGGCGGTGAAGCGAAGCCGGGTGCGCGCCGGAATCTTGATCTCCTGCCCGGTAGCCGGATTGCGGCCCATACGTGCCTTGGTCTTGCGCTTGCGGAAAATCCCGAGGCCGGCCAGCCGCAGCGATCCTTCCTTTTTGAGCTCGCGGACGACCAATGAGTTGAGTTCCTCGAGCACCTGCTTACCCTGCTTCTTGGTGAGTCCGAGCTTGTCAGCCATGTAGGCTGCCACCTGCGATTGCGTCATCATCCTCCTCCTTGCGATCCGTGGTTGCGGGCTTTCAGTGAGGGTGAACGAGTGCCGTGACAATTTCAAGTGCGCGAGGCAGAAAAACCACTCTTTTTTCTAGGGATCGTGATGGTTTTTGCACAGGCTCCTCGCGTGCGCGTTGAGCCCCAAGGGTTTTACGCAAGCAGATCGATCAAACAGCGCAATCGTCGCGTCAGTAGCGGACTTCGACGAGGTACAGACCGCCGGGCGGAGCGTTGGCAGGAGCCGCATGACGATCGAGGCCGTCGAGAATCGTGGCGAATTTATCGGACGTGAGTTTCCCGCGTCCCACATCAACCATCGCCGCCACCATCGCACGCACCATATGCCGCAGAAAACTGTTCGCCTCGACGCGGTATAGAAAGACATCGCCGTCGCGCGTCCACTCGCTCGAAATCACGCGGCGCACGGTGGTCGTCACGTCGGTGCCGAGAGAACGGAACGCGGCGAAATCGTGCTCACCGACAAAGATGCGCGCGGCGCAATTCATCGCCGTGAGATCGAGCGCGTCGCGGACCAACCAGCTGTAGCGGTACTCGAAGGCGGACGCGATTTTGCGATTCAGCACGCGATATTCGTACACGCGCGAATGAGCCGCGCGCCGCGGGTCGAAGTTATCGGGCGCGGGCGAGATGTCGAGCACCACGATGTCAGCTGGCAGTAGTGAGTTGAGAGCGCGCTGCAACTCTGCCGGATCGAAAGGGCGCGGAATCGAAATCGACGCGACCTGCCCGCGGGCATGCACGCCGGCGTCGGTGCGGCCGGAGCCAAACACGCGCACCGGCGCGGCGAATATCCGCTCGAGCGCGGTTTCGATCCTTCCCTGGATTGAATCGTGGCGCGGCTGAAGCTGCCATCCGGAATAGTTGCTGCCGTCGTACTCGAGCGTGAGCTTCAGGACCATCGCGCGGCGATCAGGCGAGAGTCGGCGAGCTGAGCGCGAGCGTCTCCGCGATCCACAGCGCTCCCAGAGCCGCCAGCCGCGTATTGTCGAACACGCACCAAAGAGACAGCGAGTCGGCGCGCGTCTCGACGCTGACGACGATTGCCTCCTGGCCGACGGCGTCGATCACGCCGAGCGGCTCGCCTTCCTCGGCGATCAGGATGCCCGGAGCAACCCGCAGCATCTCGACCGGATCTTCACCGTTGCCCGTCCGGTCGCGCGGGCGCTGGATGTCGATGGTCAACCCGGAACCGTGAAGGACTGGAATTGCGACGACCTGCACGGAGAGTGGCGGCGCTTTGTCGAGCAGCTTGGCGACTTGCGCGGCGATTGCACTCGCGACAGAGCGTTCGTGCTCGCGCATGAAAGCGTTGAACCCGCGCTGGACTTCCTCGTCGTCGAGCTCGAGCCGCGCACTGAGAAGATCGGTGGTCTGATCGACAGTGGCGGTCAGCATTTCCATGCCGCCGGCACTCGCGCCGAGCATCCCGGTCGCGGCGACGAATCCACTGCGCGCGCCGAGCGCTTTGAGACAGGTGGCGAGCACGTGCGCGGCAGGATGAGGAATCGCGAAGACTTTCGAATTGCGCAATTGCGCGAGTACCTCGCGGGAAGTGAGCCCAGGCGCAACCATCGGCACATCCGAGGGTGGTCGATTCGCCGCGCTCAGATCGATCAGAATCGGGCCGGGCTGTGCGGCGATGATTTCGGCCGCGCGCGGCGCGGGAATCGCGAGGAAAGCGATGTCGAAATCGTGAAGATCGGTCGGACTCTCGAGCGCATCGACGAGACGCTCCTCACCGCCGGCATCGACGGTCTGCATCGCGCCCGCTTCGGTGGTGAAGAGTTTCAGTTCGCTGAGCTGAAAGCCGCGCGCGGCGATCAGTTCGATTAGCTGGTTGCCGACCGCGCCGGTGGCGCCGACAACCGCCACTCTCGGTTCGCGGGTACTACTCATTCGCCTTCGCTTTCGCTGCTCTCGAGTTTTTCGCGCACCAGCCGGCCCATCGCTTTGCATCCCACGGTCTGCGTGCCGGTGCCGCCGTGAAGGTCGCGAGTGCGATAGCCATCGCGCACGACAGAATCGACTGCCTGAGAAATCAGCTCGGCTTCGGATCGCATCCCGAGCGAATGCTCGAGCAACAGCCCGGCCGACAGGATCGCGGCGAGCGGATTGGCCTCGTCGCGGCCCGCGATATCCGGGGCACTGCCGTGAATCGGCTCGTAAAGCCCGACGCGGAAACCGGCGCTGTTAAGTTCCTCGCCGAGCGACGCCGACGGCAGCAGGCCCATCGATCCCGCGAGCACCGAGGCTTCATCAGTCAGGATATCGCCGAACATATTTTCAGTTACGACCACGTCGAAGTCCTTGGGGCGCCGTATCAGATGCATCGCCATCGAATCGACCAGCTGATTTTCGAACGCGACGTCCTTGAACTGCGCGCTCAGCTCGGTTGCGATCTCGCGCCACAAGCGGGAGGTCGCGAGCACGTTCGCTTTGTCCACCGAGGTAAGTTTTTTGCGGCGCTCGCGCGCCAGCTCGAAACCAAATTTGAGCACGCGCACAATTTCGGCTTCGCTGTAGAAGCAGGTATCGACTGCCTCGCGGCCGTCTTTCGCATCGCGCTTTTCGCTTGGCTTGCCGTAGTAGATGCCGCCGGTCAGCTCGCGGATGATCACCACGTCGACGCCGCTTATCACTTCGGCTTTCAGCGGAGACGCCGCGATCAGTTCCTTGACGGTTTTCACGGGACGAATGTTGGCGAAGAGTCCCAGCGCTTTTCGGAGTCCCAGCAAAGCCTGCTCGGGACGCTTCTCCGCGTTGGGCTTGTCCCATTTCGGTCCGCCGACGGCGCCGAGCAGGATCGCATCGCTGTCCTGCGCGTGCTTGAGCACTTCATCGGGCAGCGGAGTGCCGGAGGTGTCGAGCGCGTGACCGCCGATCATGCCCTCCTTGAACTCGAGATCGACCGCCGAACGGCGCGCGATGATCTTGAGAACCTGCAGAGCTTCGCCGACGACCTCGGGGCCGATGCCATCACCTTTGAGAACTAGAATTTTATAGGCCATGCGAAAGCGCTGAACGCCTGGACGTGAGTGATCGGGAAGAGCGCAGACAATCTCAACCCGTCAGTGTATAGCCTCGAAGATTATGACCGCAGAATTGCGCACAATGGCGAAAGCCGCTGGAAACCGCACATCGCGCTGAATGAAGAGCGAATTCAAGTTCAAACTCAAGCTCTCACAGCACTAGCCCAAGTGTCATGTTGCGGCAAGTCCCCTCACGTCGGATTTCAGTTCTGCCTCTTAGGTTCCGGCTCCGGCTTGCGCTCGATCAGGTCTCTTCCCTCAGCGCGAAGAATCTCGAGTTCGGCGATTAAGCGATCGATTTCCTCGTTCCAATCGTCAACCTCCCAAAACTCGCCCCAACTGACTTGGCGCCGCCCCGTGAAGCATTCGGTGCTGCCCGGCTCTGGAAGCACGATCGAGACTTCGCCTCGCCGTTGGTATCCAAGTATGAAATGTTTTTCTTCCATTGGACTTGGCATATCGCTACGGAACGTCGGTGGTGGGCTTGAGCGGCGCATGCTTGCGCGCCTTCAGCCGGTTGAGCGCGTTTACCAGGGCGAGCGCACTCGCCATCACGATATCGCTATGCGCACCCTGGCCCGCGACGGTCACGCCGTTCTCGCGAATCATGCAGCTCACTTCCCCGAGCGCGTCGGTGCCGCCGGTTATAGCCTTGACCGCGTAGCGCTCGAGAGCGGGATTGATTGCGGCGATTTTGTAAATCGCCTTGTAGCACGCGTCTACCATCCCGTCGCCTTCGCCCTCCGCCGAGCACTCTTTTCCCTCAACGCGCAGAGTGACTTCCGCGTGCGGGGTGCTTTTGCTCGACGACGCGCACTTCAAATCGACCAGCTCGAAGTGATCGGTCGTCCGCCGCGCGCTCTCGGTGACGAGCGCCAGGATGTCGTCGTCGTACACGATTTTCTTTTTGTCGCAGAGAGCCTTGAATTCGGCGAACGCCTTGTTCACGTCGACGTCGTCGATATCCACGCCAAGTTCCTCGAGCCGGTTCGTGAATGCGTGCCGCCCCGAATGCTTGCCCAGCACCAGCTTGTTCGACGGGATGCCGATATCCTCGGGCTTCATTATCTCGTAGGTGAGCTTGTACTTCAGCACGCCGTCCTGATGGATTCCTGCCTCGTGCGCGAATGCGTTGTCGCCGACGATTGGCTTGTTAGCCGGGACCGACTGCCCGATGACCTGGGACAACAGGCGCGAGGCCGGGTAGATCTGGCGTGTGTTGATTCGCGAACCAACGCCCATCAGGTCGTGGCGCGTCTTCATCGCCATCACGACTTCTTCCAGCGAGCAGTTGCCCGCGCGCTCGCCGATTCCGTTGATAGTGCATTCGATCTGACGGGCGCCGTTGCGAACCGCCGCGAGCGAATTCGCGACCGCCAGCCCGAGATCGTTATGGCAGTGCGCGCTCCAGATAACCTTGTCGGCGCCGGGAACTTTCTCGCGCATGTACGCGAACATCCGGCCGAATTCTTCGGGGATCGCGTGGCCGGTGGTGTCTGGCAGATTGATCACGGTCGCGCCCGCGCGAATCACCTCGCTGCAAACGTCGACCATGTAATCCCAGTCGGAGCGCGACGCGTCTTCGCATGAGAACTCGATATAGTCGAGATGCTTTTTCGCGCGCGTGACTGCCCAGGTGGCGGCGTCGAGCACGTCCTCGCGATTCATGTTGAGTTTGTACTTGAGATGGATTTCCGAAGTCGCGATGAAGATGTGAATCCCGGGATGCTTGGCCTTGTCCACTGCGCGCAGCGCCGAATCTACGTCCTCTTCACGAGTGCGTGAGAGACTGAGCACGATGGGCTCGGTCAGCGCCTGCGCGACGCGATTCACCGACTCGAAATCGCCGGGTGAAGATACGGCGAAGCCAGCCTCGATGATATCGACGTTCAGGCGTTCGAGCTGACGCGCGAGCGCGATCTTCTCCTCGACGTTCATCGTGCAGCCGGGCGACTGCTCGCCGTCGCGCAGCGTCGTGTCGAAGATTCGGACGTAGTCCCGGTCGTTGTGTGAGGCCGTGTTCGTGTTTGCCATCGTCATTACCTCCCGCATCGTCGCCGCGGGATCAGCTTGCCGATCGTCGCCGTGAGCGGAACGTGAGAAGTGAAAAAAGAAAACGCCCCGGGCGGCTTCGATCGGCCCACTGCCCGGGGCGTGTGTCTCAGTTTAATCAGGCTGTTAGACCTGTCCGGACGCGCGCCTGGCGTGGGCCCTTGTAAGGGCCAGGCTAAGCAGCAGCTCCGGTAGCAGGTTGCAATACATCGTGTACGGATTGTAAGCGGGCGCGGAGACATCAGTCAAGCAGAGATGACAATCGGGTGCTGGTTGGATTTTTCCAAGCTGACAAATTGATTAAGTCGCGAACTAATCGACCGAATGAGGGCGGAAACTGCCATCTCATACTATCGGTTGTGGTTCTGAGAGGGTTCCTCTACCAAGGGTAAGCTTTGTTCCGTCAAAATGATTTTGGCTCGCGATGGCGGGCATGGCGGCCCACCCAACTATTGTGTCCAAAGAGGCGGGCACGACGGCCCGCCCCACTGGATTCTCAGGATTGCTCATGACTGTAGGTGTAGCATGCCACGTCTGACGGCGTCAGGCGGGATAGTTCAGGGATCGAGACTGATCGGCTAGCGCGGGGCGGGCTGATGGTCGCGGAGGTTGCGGGTGCGCCGGGCTGAGTCGGTTTCCGGCGGGGCGCCGTTGGCGTCGTGGGATTTAGCGGCGACCGGGTGCAGGACAGAGACTTTGGCGCTCAGGCGTTCGCCGCGAATCATCAGCGCTGGACCGGATAACACGTACGCAGACGAGAGCAGGAACGCGGTGAGCTGCGGCATCGCGAACAGCATCGCCGCGAGCAGCATCATGGCGATTACCAATTCGACTTGCGCGCGCTTTTCGAACTTCATCGTTTTGAAGCTGGGGTAGGGCACGCGCGAGATCATGAGTCCGCCGAGGACGAGCGTGAACGGTACCATCAAGGTGCAAAGCATCCGCGGCGACTCGAATTCGAAGTAGCTGTATGCGAGCGAGGTCGTTGCGATCATCAGGGCGGCGCCGGGAATTGGCAAGCCGACGAAGCGGCTCTTGTCCGCGGTGGCGGTCTGCACATTGAACCGCGCCAGGCGAAGCGCACCGCATAGGACGTACAATCCGCCGACCGCGATTCCGATGGAACCTACCGGCCGCAGCGCCCACGAGAAGGCGAGCATCGCGGGTGCGACGCCGAACGCGACCACGTCGGAAAGGCTGTCGAACTCGACGCCGAACTGGCTCGAGGTGCGCGAGGCGCGCGCGACACGTCCGTCGAGGCCGTCGCAGAAAAATGCGATGACGATCATCACGGCGGCGACTTCGAAATGTCCTGTCACCGCGGAGACCATCGAGTAGAAGCCCGACAGCAAGCCGATCGAAGTAATCGTCGCGGGCAGAAGAAAAACGCCGCGACGAAACGGCCCGTCGGCGTTGATGGCTGGGTCTCCGCTCCGGTCCGGATAGATTTCCATCCGCAAACGAGCGTCGCGCGAACGGCGGGAATTGCGGCTCATTGATCGATTGCTCCGATGATGGATTCTCCGGCACGAACGCGATCACCAAGTGACACGGTGACCCGGTACTCGGACGGGAAAAAATGATCGACGCGGCTTCCGAACATAATCAGGCCGATCCGCTGACCTGGTTGTATTCTATCATGCGCACGGAGCCGGCAAACAATCCGACGGGCGAGATATCCGGCCACCTGTAGCATTCCGAACATACGGCCCGAGGTGTCGGTCATCGCAATCAGGTTACGCTCATTGTGCTCGTTGGCATCGTCGCGAAACGCGGCGCGGAACTCTCCCGCAGTGTGCTCGACCATCACCACTTCGCCGCCGACCGGAGCGCGGTTCACGTGGACGTTCAGGGGAGACATGAACACCGACACGCGATGGTAGAGCCGTCCCGTCGATCCCGGAAACGGCTTGTCGGAAATGTCGGTGACCTTGCCGTCGGCGCCCGAAATTACGACGTTCTCGGTCCGTGGCGGGTAGCGTTCAGGATCGCGAAAGAAAAGCGCAATCGGGATTGCGAGTATTACGAGGATCGCACCGATCGATTTGAGACCGAGCACAATCAGGACGATTCCGACGATCGCCAATCCGAGCGACATCCCCACGCCTTCGGTCGCAATGCCAATCGCGCCTGCGATGCGCGCGAGAATGGCGCCCGGCACCGGGCGCCCGCTATCGGTTTCGCCCGCCACGGGAATCTAGTTCTTCGACTTGTCGACCAGCCGATCGCTCGCGAGCCAGGGCATGAATGCGCGGAGCTTTCGGCCGACTTCTTCGACCGGATGCTTCTCGGCTTCCTTGCGCAGTTCGCGGAAACGCGGCAGGCCCGCTTTGTAGTCGCCGATCCATTCGTTGGCGAACTTGCCTGATTGAATGTCGGCGAGGATTTGTTTCATCGCCGCGCGCGAATCCTTGCCGATCACCTTCGTTCCGCGCGTCATGTCGCCGTACTCGGCGGTGTTGCTGATCGAGTAGCGCATGTTTGAGATTCCGCCCTCGTAGATCAGGTCCACGATCAGCTTCACTTCGTGCAGCGTCTCGAAATACGCCATCTCGGGCGCGTAGCCGGCCTCGACCAGCGTTTCGTAGCCCGCGCGAATCAGTTCGGTGAGTCCGCCGCATAGCACGGATTGCTCGCCGAACAGATCGGTTTCGGTTTCCTCTCGGAACGAGGTCTCGATGATTGCAGCGCGTCCGCCGCCGATTGCGCTGCCGTACGCGAGTCCGACTTTGGTGGTATCGCCCGACGGATCCTGCTCGACGGCGAGCAGGCACGGCACGCCGCGGCCCTTGGTGTATTCGGATCGCACGAGATGGCCCGGGCCCTTGGGCGCGATCATGAAGACGTTAACGTCTGCCGGCGGCTTGATGAATTTGAAATGGATATTGAAGCCGTGACCGAAAGCCAGGTACTTGCCTTTGGTGAGATGCGGCGCGATCTCGGCCTCGTAAATCTCCGAGCCCATCTCGTCGGGCACGAGCATCATGATAACGTCTGCGCGCTTGGCAGCTTCCGCGGTGTCGAACACCGGAAGCCCCTGCTTGGTGGCCTTCTCGCGCGAGGGCGACTTGGCGCCGAGCCCGACGCATACGTCCATTCCGCTGTCGCGCAGGTTGAGTGCGTGCGCATGGCCCTGGCTTCCAAAGCCAATGACCGCGATCTTCTTGCCTTTGAGCGCGGACAGATCTGCGTCGCGGTCGTAGTAAACCTTCATTTGAATGTTCTCCCGAATTTTCTCGCTGTCAGATTATTCAGCTTCGCGCGCGCGCCGACCCTGATGATTGTCGTGATTGAGCTGGACCGCGCGCGCCATCGCAACTTTGCCCGAGCGCACCACTTCCTTGATTCCGAGCGGGCGCACGATAGCGATGAATGCCTTGATCTTTTCGTTGTCGCCCGTCAGCTCAACGGTGATTGCGCGCGGGCCGATATCGATCACGTGCGCGCGAAACGCCGCGACGATCGAGTCGAGCTCGGAACGCGTGCGCTCGTCGACCGAGACCTTGACGATCACCATCTCGCGATCGATCGTTTCGACGTCCTTGAAATCGGTGATCTTGATCACCGAGACGAGCTTGTTGAGCTGCTTGTTGATCTGCTCGACGATCTGATCGTCGCCGGTGGTGACCAGCACGATTCTCGAGACCGTCGGATCGAGCGGATCCTCGTTGACGGTCAGGGACTCGATGTTAAAGCCGCGGCCCGAAAACAGTCCGGCCACGCGTGCGAGCACGCCGAATTCGTTTTCAACCAGAACCGATATCGTATGACTTGTCATGCGGTGGAGTGCGCGCGCTCATGGCCGGACCCTTGGCGTTCAGCGAGCCTCTTGTTGATAGCGTCCGAGAATCGCCATCATGCGGTCTTTCGAGGCCAGCTTAAGCTTCTGGATTCGCTTTTCTTCAATTTCCTCTTCGTTGGTCAGATAATGTTTGTGTCTAAAGACTTCGAGTTTTTGTTTGAGCGCTTGATGCTCCGTGTAGAGGGCCCTCAGCTCCTCGTCATGGGTCAGATGCTGCCGAATGAGTTCTTCCTCTCGATGCTCCATACGCCCTCCGTGCCTATGCCTGCCGGATTTTTTGAAGTGGGCTTGAACGTAGCCTCCGGCGTCCTGATGTACAGCGGCTCCAGCGAAGCCGCTCGATCCGTTTCACCACGGGCAAACCGCGCCCCGCCCAGCGCTGCGACGCAGACTCCGCGCAAATCGAGCCTCCCTGTATCGTAAACCGCCACCCCATAGCCCCGCGATTCCACAAGGGCCACCGCATCCTTCGCTCTGTCGTCACCGACGAACATTACGTCCTCAGTGATGCGCGATGCCAGGTGTTCGAGCGCGACAACCAATTCATCTGACAGTTTTTCTAGCCCATCGGCCACGACCCGGTAAAGGGCCGCGTAAACTTCGCCTTTTCGAGCGTCGACAACCACGCAGACCAGTCGTCCCTGGTCGATATTGTTGCGCTCGAGCGCTGCTAATGCCATCGCGTCGAAACCGGGCACGCCGACGAGTGCGCATCCCGACGCCATCGTGATTCCCTTCGCGTAACTGAGCCCGATGCGCAGACCAGTGAACGATCCAGGACCGGTGCCAATCGCGATCGCGCCGATGCCGCCAATCGACAATCCCGTTGCGCGGAGAACCTCGTCGATAGCGCCGGGCAATGCGGCGCCGTGCGACGTCACCGGTCGCTCGATAGACGCGGCGACGCTGCCGCCGGCAATCACGGCGAGGCTTGCGATTGATGTGGAGGTATCGAGTCCCAGGACCGGGCGCATCGCGGCCGCCTGTTCGAGCAGCCGATTAACCCTGCACAATACGCGAGATGTCATTGAAGATTACAAACGCCATCAGCGCCACGAGCAAAAACAGTCCAACCTGGAGCATCGCCTCTCGATAGCGAAGTTCGAGCGGCTTGCCCTTGATACCCTCGAAGACAAAGAAGAGCAGATGCCCGCCGTCGAGCAGCGGTACCGGCAACAGATTTATGATGCCGAGCTCGAGGCTCAGCATCACGGTGAACATCGCGAGGTTCGCGAATCCGCGATGCGCCTCCTGCCCGGCCATCTGCGCGATCATGATTGGACCGCCGAGCGCGTCTTTCACCGGGGTGCTGCCGGCGAAAATGCTGGCGATTCCGACGACCATCTGAACGGTCATCTCGACCGAAGTTTCGCAGGCTTCTTTGACAGCGCCGATTGGCCCGTACCGCTTGGTAGTTTCGTCGCCATTCGGCTGCACCCCGATCACCCAGGTGGTCGCGTTGGTGCCATAAATCGTCTTCTGGTCGAGCCGGGTCGGCTTGATGACAATCGTGGTGTGCGCGGGAGTGCCGTTCTTGCGCTCGATTTCAAGCTTGACCGGGGAGCCGTCGCCCGCCTTCACGGTCTTGGAGAAATCGGCCCAAGTCTCCATCGGCTGGCCGTTCACCGTGAGAATCCGATCGCCAACTTGAAGTCCAGCCTTCGCCGCCGGGAGATCTTTCGTGGTCTTGCCGACGACCGGCAACAACTGCGGGACGCCGTACATGAAAACCAATGTGAGCAGCAGGGGCGCAAAAATGATGTTGGACAGCGGTCCTGCCAGCACTATCAGGATGCGCTTGCCGAGCGACTGAGTCGGGAAGGCGCGGCTGCAATACGCCTCGACCAGCACTCTGGGAGGATGTTCCGCCAGCTCTTTGATCGCGTCGTCGACTTTGGGATGGCTGCGCACTTCATTCAGTAGCAGCGCCTCGTCGGGCTTCAGTTCGCGCCCGAGAACAGTCTGCGCGACACCGGCGCCGGACTGACTCAAACGCTCGGCAAGCGCGCGCAATTGATCGTCGAATTCGGAGCCGTCAAGGACGGCGCCATGCTCGCGCGCGGCGGTGATCAGGTCGAGCCCGATCTCGTGAAGATACAATTTGATTTCGTCGGGCGTGGGCTTCTCGCCGACTTCATCGCCAAGCATTCGCACATAGCCGCCGAATGGAGTCGCGCCGATCGAGTATTCGGTTTCGCCGCGCCGGAAGCCGAGAATTTTGGGCGGATAGCCGACCGAGAATCGCAGTACGCGAACCCCGACCTTCTTCGCCATCGCAAAATGTCCCGCCTCATGCACGACCACCAGCACTGCGAAGACCAGTGCTGCATAAAGAATCGACGATATCATTTAGTTTACTCGCAAGGTCCGATAGCGGAAGTTTCGGCGCGAAAAATGCGGCCCCCAAAAGCCGCATCACTGAATCCAATAGTAAGTGAAAAAGAGCGCGAAGACCAGTGAACAAGTGCGATCGAGCAGGCCGCCGTGACCGGGAAAAATCCAACCCGAGTCCTTGACTCCGGCGGCGCGCTTGAAAGCCGAGCCAGCCAAGTCACCAAGCTGCGCAAGGATGGAAATCATAGCCGAAAATAGCAGGATTCTGCCCATGTCCCACGTCCCGCCTATCAACTTAAAGAGCAGCCACCCGCCGACGACAGTCGCGATCAAGCCGCCGACCGCGCCTTCAACCGTTTTGTTTGGGCTGACGTTCGGTGCGAGTTTCGTCCGGCCCATGTGCCGTCCGACGAAGTACGCGCCGCTGTCGCTCACGACCGCCAATAAGATCACCAGCAGCAGCGTGTCGATGCCGGTTGGACGATTGCGCACCAGCGAGAAGTAGGGGAATAGAAATCCGACGTATGCCGCGCCGATGAAGACCAGGCGCGGTCCGCGGAATCTTTCGCCGCCGCCTGCGACTTCGACTCGCACGACCAGCCCGAGCATCATCAGGATCACGATCAACGGCACCAGCCATCCGACCCATCCCAAATCGCCGCCGTACAGCAGCGCGAACAACGGCACGCCACCGACGACGGCGAACAACGGTATCGCGACCCAGTGCAGAGCGCCGGTCATCTCGGCGACTTCATAGAGTCCCCAGAGGCCCGCGATCGCATTGACAATCGTGAATAACCAGGGCGGCGCGAACAGTACGAGCGCTGCTACCGCTGGCAGCAGGATCGCCGCGGTCAGAAGCCTAGTTCTGAGCACGCAGACGGGTGTCGGAGCCGTTGGTGACTGCGCCGAAGCGGCGCTCGCGAAGCTGGTAGGCGGCGATCGCGCTCAGGAATTCACGCTCGCGGAAGTCGGGCCAGAGAGTGTCGGTGAAATACAGTTCCGTGTAGGCGAGCTGAAACAGAAAAAAATTGGAGACGCGCAGTTCGCCGGAGGTTCGAATCAGCAGGTCGGGATCGGGAAGCCCGGTGGTCGTCAGTTCGCGCGCCACCAGTTGCTCGTCGATTTGATCGGGGGAGAGGGCGCCGTCGGCCACCGCGCGCGCGATCGATCGCGCCGCATTGACGATGTCCTGACGCCCGCCGTACGACAATGCCAGCGCCACCGTCATCCCGCGATTCTCGCGGGTCGCCGCGACCGTCTCGGCCAGCGCGTCGCGCACTCGAGGCGGCAGCCGCTCGGTGTCTCCCAGCGCCAACACGCGGATGTCGCGTTTCATCAGGCGCTTGGTCTCGGTGATCAGATAGCGATGGAAGAGGCTCATCAGAAAGCTGACCTCGGTGGTCGGCCGGCCCCAGTTCTCGCTCGAAAACGCATACAGCGTGAGGTACGGGATGCCGAGTTCGCGAGCCGCATCGACGACCGCGCGTACGGAATCCTTGCCGCGGCGATGGCCCTCGTGGCGCGAGAGTCCGCGCCGGCTCGCCCAGCGGCCATTGCCGTCCATCACGATCGCCACGTGACGCGGCATCCGCGATGGATCCAAAGAGAGGTTCGGGAAATCGTCTAGCGGTAGTGAGATTGCCACTTGAGGTTCAGTCTTCACCCAAGATCGCACGTCGCTTGAACATCGTGACGGGCGAGCTCAGACCTCCATGATTTCCGCTTCTTTGGCGGTCAGCACTTTGTCGATTTTTTCGATGAACTCGGTAGTGTAGGTCTGCACCTTGGCCTCGCCCGCGCGCATCTCGTCCTCGGTCGCCTGCTTTTCCTTGTGCAGTTCCTTGAGCATGTCGTTGGCGTCGCGGCGATGGTTACGGATACCGACGCGGAATTCCTCGCCGATTTTGCGCACATGCTTGACCAGGTCCTTGCGACGCTCCTCGGTCAGCTCCGGAATCGGAATCCGGATGATCTTGCCGTCGTTCATCGGCGACAGGCCGAGGTCGGAAGTCTGGATCGCCTTTTCGATATCGTGCATCGCGCCCTTGTCGTACGGCGTGATCACGATCAGGCGCGGTTCCGGCGCCGATAGCCCGGCGAGTTGCCGCAGCGGCGTTTTCGAGCCGTAGTAATTAACCTGGAGATTCTCGACCAGCGCGGTTGACGCGCGGCCGGTGCGGACGCGGGCAAGTTCGTGGCGAAACGCCTCGACCGTCTTGTCCATTTCCTTGCGCGCGTCTTCGATTGTGTCCGTAAGCATGCTCACGGTGCGCTCTCCACTCGGGTTCCGATTTGTTCCCCCATTACGGCCCTTCTTATATTACCCGCTTTGCGCAAATTGAACACGATGATCGGCAGATGATTATCCATGCACATCGAGATGGCAGTCGAGTCCATCACCTTCAGATTCTTCTGCAATACCTCGATGTAAGTAAGCCGATCGAAGCGCTTGGCGCCGGGCTCGCGCACCGGATCGCGGTCGTAAACGCCGTCCACGGTATGGCTCGCCTTCAGAATTACCTCGGCGCCGATTTCCATCGCGCGCAGGCTCGCCGCCGTGTCGGTGGTGAAGTAGGGATTGCCGGTGCCGGCCGCAAAAATGACGACGCGGCCCTTCTCGAGATGGCGCACGGCGCGGCGGCGAATGTATGGCTCGCACAGCGCCTGCATTTCGATCGCGGACAGCACCCGAGTGACGACGCCCGAATGCTCGAGCGCGTTTTGCAGCGCGAGCGCGTTGATCACCGTCGCGAGCATGCCCATCTGATCGGCGGTCGAGCGATCCATCCCGCGCGCTTCGTAGTCGCTGCCGCGGATGTAGTTGCCGGCGCCGATTACCATCGCGAGCTGAACGCCGAGCGACAAGACTTCCTTGATTTCGAGCGCGATCTCCGCGAGCGCGTCGAGATCGAGTCCCGACCCCTGCGCGGGCGCGAGCGCCTCGCCGGATAATTTCAGCAGTATGCGGCTGAAGCGCGGCTTGCCGTCAGAAGCGGTTTGAACTTCAGCCATTGGAAATAATCGCCTGCGCGGCGGGCGGCATCGACACCGCGGGGGTGACCCTGCACCCAGTGAGAAGCGCAAAGTTGCGCGCGGCGCGCCCCTTTGCTCTCAGGGGCGGTACTCGATGCCAAGCTTAGTGCGTTTTCGGCTTTCATCGATCAGGGTGCGCCTAGCGCATGACAACTAAGCCCTAACCCCTTCCCTGCGGGAAGGGGGACAATCCGCGTGAGGGAGTTCTGGTGCTGCTTTCATCCCCCGTGATTGGGCCTTAGGCAGGCCCACCCTTGGCGTCCAGGTTTTCGCCCATCTGGTAGCGGGTGAAGCGCCGCACGTCGATCTTTTCGCGCATCTGTAGGGCGGCCTCGCCGATCAGATCGTTGACGGTCTTGTTGGGATCGCGGGCGTAAGCCTGCTCGAGCAGGCACGCTTCCTTGTAAAATTTCTCGATCTTGCCGTCCACGATCTTCGCCACGACAGCCGGAGGCTTGCCCTCGGCCTGCGACGCGTAGATCTGACGCTCCTGCTCGATGACCTCGGGCGACAATTCCTCGCGCCGCACGACGCGCGGATTGAGCGCCGCGACCTGCAGCGCGAGTTCCTTGACCAGCGCCTGGAACGCGTCGGACTTGGCGCAGAAATCCGTCTCGCAATTAACTTCGATCAACACGCCAATCTTGCCGCCCGCATGAATATACGAACCGACCGCACCTTCGGATGCGACCCGGCCCGCGCGGCCTGCAGCCGCTGCGATTCCCTTCTCGCGCAGCCACAGCGCGGCTTTGTCGAGGTCGCCGGCCGTTTCGGAAAGGGCTCGCTTGCAATCCATTATGCCGGCGCCGGTCTTCTCGCGCAGTTCCTTAACCTGGTTTGCGTTTAGTTCCATCACAATTCCTGAGTTGAGCTAGTATTCTTGGCCGGTCGCGCTACTGCAAGCGACCGGCCCAGTTTCGGACATGAAAGTCGAGGTCTGTCGATTAGACCGCGCTTGGCGAATCGGGCGCCGCGGTGCCCATATCTGCCGCGGCGCCAGCGTCCGAGCGAATATCCTGCTGGCCCTTGGCGCGTTCCTCGGCGATCTGCTTGCCTTCGATGATCGCGTCGGCAACGGCGGCGGTGAACAGCTTGATCGCGCGAATCGCGTCGTCGTTGCCGGGGATTCGATACGCGATCAGGTCAGGGTCGCAGTTGGTATCGACCACCGCGGCAACCGGGATGCCGAGGCGGTTCGCTTCGGCGACGGCGATATCTTCTTTCTTGGTATCGATCACCCAGAGCGCGTCCGGGAGCTTGCGCATGTTCTTGATGCCGGCGAGCGTGGCCATCAGCTTTTCATGCTCGCGGCCGTTGTCGCTCATCTCTTTCTTGGTGAGCGCCTTGATCATTTCGGGATCGGCCATCGTCTCTTCGAGCTTGCGGAGCCGGTCGATCGACGCGCGAATAGTCTGGAAGTTCGTCAGCATCCCGCCGAGCCAGCGGTTGTTGACGTAGTACATGCCGCATCGCTCGGCTTCTTCCTTGACGATGTCCTGGGCCTGCTTCTTGGTGCCGACGAACAGCATCGTGCCGCCGGCGGCAGCGAGGTCGCGCGCGAAGTCGAAGGTCGCGCGAAACATCTTCACGGTCTGCTGAAGATCGATAATGTAAATACCGTTGCGGGCGCCGAAGATGTATTGCTTCATCTTCGGGTTCCAGCGGCTGGTCTGATGGCCGAAGTGAACGCCGGCCTCCAGAAGCTGCTTCATACTGATTTCAGTCATAGAATTTAGTCCTTGCCTCTTGGCCCCGAGTGCGGGGCAATCTGTAAGTAATAGCAGGGTCGGGGGTTCCAAGAAAGTGTGTCCGGCTCGCGGGCGGGCACTGCCTTAATTCGGGGTTCAGTGTCTGAATTTTAAAACGTCAGTGTCTTAATTTCCGGATGAATGAGGCGCAGAAGCTGAGCGCCGTGATTCCGGTAACTCTGGCTGCCGCCGAAGGTGACGAACACTAATCCAAGAAAATAGAGGAAGTACACTGTAAAGGTCTTGCCATAACGATGCCGCATCACCGCTACCCAGTAGAACCGACGCCATCCTTTGGGAGGATCAACCAGCCAACGCCAACCTCGATACGCGCCCACGATGAGCACAATGCCCACACCGAAAAGAATATCGTTGATATTTCCGCGAAAAAGTGGAAACAGAAGCGGCTGTAGCAGCCACACTATCGCGACCACGATCGCGAGCGCGGCGGCATGGCGGAGATTCACAGCTTGCTCGTCACTTAATTTTGGCGGCTTTCAGGCGGATGTCGTCGCTTGCGACGCAGGCGGCGTTGAGCGAGCGCGCTTTTCCCAATGCGGCGTCATTTTTTTGCAGCCGCTTGAGTTTGCCGGTCTTGTCGAGCGTGATCGGATCCTGCTGGTTGTTCTGAAGGTCGGTCAGCGCCTTCTCGCAACTTTCGTCGGTGTCGAAACTGGTGATGACAACCCAGCGCGGGAGCGGCACGTCGGCATCAACGTCATGCGGAATTCTGGCGGAGTCGGGCGGCATCATCAGATACCAGCCCACGAGGGCGAGCGCCGCGAGGTGGTGGCGGCTTTTCCGGTTAACCATTCCGGAAAGTTATACGCACTTGCGGGAGAAAAGTCATCGAGGCGCCAGAACCTCTCCCCTAACCCCTCTCCCTTCTGGAGAGGGGAACAGAGCGGCTCAGGCGTTCATCGATTCGAGGAATTCCTCGTTGGTCTTGGTCTTGTCCATCTTGTCGATGAGGAATTCCATCGCCTCGACTGCGTTGAGCTGAGTCAGCAGCTTGCGCAGAATCCACACTCGATTGAGCGTGGCGCGTGGCAGCAGCAACTCTTCCTTGCGGGTCGAGGAGCGCTGGATGTCGATGGTCGGGAAGATGCGTTTTTCGAGCAAGCGCCGGTCGAGTGCGATCTGCTGATTGCCGGTGCCTTTGAACTCTTCGAAGATAACTTCGTCCATTCGGCTGCCGGTATCGACCAGTGCGGTCGCGATAATCGTCAAGCTGCCGCCGTCTTCGGTGTTGCGGGCGGCGCCGAAAAACTTCTTGGGCTTGTGCAGCGCGTTGGAATCGACGCCGCCTGAAAGGATCTTGCCCGACGGTGGTACGACTGTGTTGTACGCACGCGCCAGCCGCGTGATCGAATCGAGCAGGATGACGACGTCGCGCCCATGCTCGACCAGCCGCCGCGCTTTCTCGATTACCATCTCGGCCACCTGCACGTGCCGCGTCGCGGGCTCGTCGAAGGTCGAGCTGACGACTTCGCCCTGGACCGAGCGCAGCATGTCGGTGACTTCCTCGGGACGCTCGTCGACCAGCAACACGATCAGCACGATCTCGGGATGGTTGTGCGCGATTGCCTTGGCGATCGCCTGCAGCATCATCGTCTTGCCGGTGAACGGGGCAGCGACGATAAGTCCGCGCTGGCCCTTGCCGATAGGCGCGACCAAATCGATGATGCGGGTGGTCAAATCCTCGTGATTGTATTCGAGCTTGATGCGCTCCTCGGGATAAAGCGGCGTGAGGTTGTCGAACAGGATCTTGTCGCGCGCCTTTTCGGGATCCTCGTAGTTGATCGATTCAACCTTGAGCAGCGCGAAATATCTTTCACCCTCTTTCGGCGGCCGAATTAATCCTGAAACAACGTCGCCGGTGCGCAGATTGAACTTGCGAATCTGGCTCGGCGAAATATAGATGTCGTCGGGGCCGGGGAGGTAGTTGTAATCCGGCGCGCGCAGGAAACCGAAGCCGTCGGGCAGGATTTCGAGCACGCCTTCGCCGAGGATCGATCCGTTCTTGGCGGCTTGCGCCTGCAGGACGGCGAAGATCATCTCCTGCTTGCGCATGTTGGTGGCGCCGTCGACGTTGAAGTCGCGGGCCATCTGCGCCAGCTCGGTAATTTTTGCGCGCTTGAGCGACTTGAGGTTGAGGACACCTTCCTCGCTGATCACCGGCGCCGGAGGCGGAAGATTCGGATTGCTGTCGAGGTTAACCTGCCGCGGTGTACCGTTGGTCGAGCGCGGGTCGTCGAAGCGACCCTCCTCGCTCTTCGCAACGTGCCTGCCCTTACCCATATGCCTTCCCCGCAACCTGGACTCCATTAACTTCGATGCTGCCAATAGCGGCGGCTAACGCGACGCGTATCGCAGGTTATGAACGTTTGTTCCAATGGGCCCCCGCCAACGGGAGATGCCATTATAGATTTTCGAGTGCTCAAGCGGTCGGGATTCGGAACAACTAACGCCTTGAGTTCAAGTTCGGAATTACGGACCGCAGGGAAACGGGATTATCTCACCACCCAACCCGTCTCAGCGTCCTCAGTGCGGAAGCTCAAGTAAGACGCTACCTGCGCAATGCCATCGTGTCAACGGGGTTAGCGACAGATGTCCGCAATCAGCTCTCCGTTACGCGATTGTTCCCCTTGCCTCGAGGGAAGGGGTTAGGATCCTTGTATTGTTCGGAATGCCCGCGCCAGCAGTGGAGCGCTGCGCGATTTTCGAAACCGGTACCGGCTTCGCTTACGCGAGGCTGTCCGAGATCCTTCCAGCCGCTCGCGTTGCTCGCTTCGTCAGGATGACACAAGAGCGGCGCTCGCTTTGCTCGGGATGAAGAGTAAATACATTTCGTCAGGTGAGCTCGATCCATCGGCGGAGATCGCTCGCGTCTGAGGCGAACAACTTCGTGCCGAGAAACTCGACGAAATCGATTGGCAGCGGAGCGATGAACTCGAGACGCTCGGCCGATCGCGGATGCGTTAGAGAAAGTGCCAGCGCATGCAGTGCCTGGCGATGAAAAAATCCGCCACCGGCTCCCTTGCCGCCATACAGAGGATCGCCAAGACAGGGGTGGCCGATCGACGCGAGATGCACGCGAATTTGATGCATCCTGCCGGTGTCGGGGTTCACGCGCACCAGCGACGTCGCCACGTCGTCGGCGTCCGCGGGATCGAATCGCGCGAGCACCGTGATATGGCTGACCGCGTCGCGGGGCGCATTCGATCGCACCGACATCCGTTTGCGCTCGATCGGATGCCGCCCGACCGGACGCTCGATCGTCACGCGGTCGCGCGCGACCTTGCCCTTGACGATCGCGAGGTAAGTTTTTTTGACGCTGCGATCCTTGAACTGTCGCGAAAGCGCGGTACGCGAAAACGGCGTCCGCGCCACAACCATCACGCCCGACGTGTCCTTGTCGAGGCGATGAACGATGCCGGGTCGCAGGACGCCGTCAGGCTCGGCCATCGCAGCCAGCTCGGGAAATCGCGCGAGGAGAGCGTCCACCAGAGTGCCATTGGGATGCCCGGGCGCGGGATGCACGGTCATCCCGGCCGGCTTGTTAACGACGATTATTTCATCGTCGTCGAAGATCACCGAAATCTCCGGCGCATCCCCTTCCTTGTAACTCGAAGGATCGTAGGCGCCGGCTGGAATCGCGGCGGCCTCGACGCGATCGCCCGTTCGCACCCCGCTTGACGCGCGCGCGGCGGCGCCGTTGACCGTCACCAGTCCCGCCTTGATCATCCGCGCCACTTGCGAGCGCGAGTACTCCGGTGCCAGGCGCATCGAGACGAACACATCCAGCCGCATCCGATCATGCTCAGGGCCCGCGGTGATTGTCGTCGGGAGAATCACGAGCGCGATTTATCGCATCGACGCACTAGATCACGGCGTCGCGGACGGCGGACTCGCCGGTGCGATCGGCGGCGATTGCGGAGCGGCGTTCGCCGGAGGGGACCCGCCGCAGTCCTCGGTGCTGGTCGAGGCGATCAAGATGCCGTAAGTGGTCTTCTGACAGCCGGCCTCCGGGTCGTGCCTCGAATAGAACCAGCATCCAGCAAGCAGCGTCGAGAACAGCGCGACGATTGTCATCGAGAAGATTGCTTTCATGCGACGATTCTACTCGAAGCGATGGGGCAGCGGATGCGCCTTTTCGTACGCGACGATTCGATCCTCGTGCGCGAGCGTCAGCGCGATGTCGTCGAGACCTTCGAGCAGGCACTTCTTGTCGAACGGCTCGATCTCGAAATGCGCGGTCCATCCGAAATCGTCGGACACCGTCTGTTTTTCGAGATCGATCGCGAGGCGGTAAGCCTCGTAGTCGCCGGTCGCGCGAAAAATATGTTCGACCTCGTCGGCCGTGAGCGTCACCGGCAGAAAACCGTTCTTCAGGCAGTTGTTGTGGAAGATGTCGGCGAACTCGGGCGCGATCACCGCGTGGAAGCCGGCGTCCTCGAGCGCCCATACCGCATGCTCGCGCGAGCTGCCGCAGCCGAAATTTTTGCGCGCTACCAAAATCGACGCGCCCTGGAATCGCGCCTTGTTCAGCGAGAAATCCTTGTTCTCGGTGCCGTCGGGATTGCGCCGCCAGTCGATGAACAATCCCTTTCCCATCCCGGCGCGAACCACAGCCTTGAGAAACTGCTTCGGAATTATCTGATCGGTATCGACGTTGGCGCGATCGAGCGGCGCCACCATCCCGGTGAAATTTTTGAACTTCTGCATCGCAGATCTCCTTAGCGATTTGCCCATTCTCGCACGTCGACGAAATGTCCTGCGATCGCCGCTGCGGCCGCCATGGCAGGACTCACCAGGTGCGTGCGTCCGCCCTTGCCCTGACGCCCCTCGAAGTTGCGATTCGACGTGCTGGCGCATCGCTCGCCCGGCTGCAGCACGTCGGGATTCATCGCGAGGCACATGCTGCATCCCGACTCGCGCCACTCGAAGCCCGCTTCGGTGAAAATTTTATCAAGGCCAAGACCTTCCGCTTCGGCTTTGACCTCCTGCGAACCCGGCACGACCATCGCGTGAACCGTCGGCGCAACTCTGTGGCCCTTGACGATACCGGCGGCGGTCTGGAGATCGCTCAGCCGCGAGTTGGTGCACGATCCGATAAACACGCGATCGATCTTGATGTCCTCAATTTTCGTGCCCGGCCGCAGCGCCATGTAGGTCAGCGCCCGCTCGACCGTCTCGCGCTGTTGCTTGTCGGCAATCTCCGCGGGATTCGGCACGCTTCCGCGCACGTCGGTGACCATCCCGGGATTCGTGCCCCACGTCACCTGCGGCGCGAACGTCGCCGCGTCGAACACCACGCTGCGATCGAACTTCGCGCCGTCGTCGCTGCGGCATTCGAGCCATCGTACCGCGAGCTCGTCAAATTCCTTGCCGCTCGGGATATACCGGCGCCCCCGCAAATACTCGACGGTGGTCTTGTCGGCCGCGACCATGCCCGCGCGCGCGCCGCCCTCGATCGACATGTTGCATACGGTCATTCGCTCTTCCATCGAGAGCGCCTCGACCGCTGCGCCGCGGTACTCGATCACGTGCCCGGTCGCGCCGTCAGTCCTGATCCTGCCGATGATGCCGAGAATTAAATCTTTCGCGCCGACTCCGGCGCCGAGCTTTCCATCGACGCGAATCTCAAACGTCTGCGGACGCTCCTCCCACAGGCATTGCGTCGCCAGCACGTGCTCGACTTCGCTGGTGCCGATTCCGAACGCGAGCGCGCCGAACGCACCGTGCGTCGCCGTGTGGCTGTCACCGCAGACGATCGTCATGCCCGGCTGCGTGAGTCCGAGCTCCGGGCCGATAACGTGCACGATTCCCTGTTCGCGCGAGCCGATATCGAACAGCCGCAATCCAAACTCCGCGCAGTTGCGCCGCAGCGTTTCGATTTGCAGTTTCGAGTCGACGTCGGTGATTGGCTTGCTGCGATCGGTGGTCGGCACGTTGTGATCCTGGGTCGCATAGGTGCGATGCGGCGCGCGAACCTTGCGCCCCGAATGCCGCAGGCCCTCGAACGCCTGCGGCGAGGTGACTTCGTGCACCAAATGCAGATCGATGTAGAGCAGGGAAGGCTCGTGCTGCTTTTCGCGTACGACATGCTCCTCCCAGATTTTCTCGAACAGGGTTTTTGCGGCCATTGCGTTTTCAACTCCCGCCGCATCGGCGGCGTAACGATTTTATTGCGAAACTTCTATTCTTCAAACCGCGGCGGCGCGCCCATTCTTGCCGCGCGAATAACGCTCGATTCGATCCGACAGCTTGCCCGCGAAGGTGCTGAACGAAGCCAGCTCGTCGCGCGAAAATCCGGTCCAGATAGCCTCGATCGCGGCTTGTCGCGACGCGCGCAGCTCTGCGAGTGTGCGGGTTCCCTTTGCGGTCAGCTTGTAGCTGCGGTTTCTGCGGTCGGCGCGCCCAATCGCAGCCGAGACCAGCCCCGCGTCGAGCAGTTGGCGGAGTATTTTCGATACAGCGGCCGCGGAGCTGTCGCGGCTGCGCGCAAACATCGAGGGAATGAAATGCTCGGTCGAGATTTCCTCGAGCACGCGCCATTGCTCGATCGTGATACCCGCTTCTCGTGCAAGCACTTCGCGCCGGCGCTCGAAGATTTCAGCCAGCACAGTCATCGCTTCGATCGCGCGGAAAATCGGATCGTGTCGTCCAACTGCTTGCATCAGGCAAGATATTAACTATAGTTAAGCAATCTTTGCAAGCAACGATTCAAGAAGGATAGGGCGATGTCCAAATTCTTCGATCAGCTGACTCCCGAACTGACGGAATTCATCAGCGCGCAGCCGGTTTTCTTCGTCGCTACCGCGGCGGCGGAAGGCCGCATCAACCTGTCGCCCAAGGGGATGGACACGTTCAGGGTGTTGGATGAAAAGCGGGTCGCCTACCTTGACCTCACCGGCAGCGGCAACGAAACCGCCGCGCATCTCCTGCACGACGGTCGCATCACGATAATGTTTTGCTCCTTCGACAAGAATGCCGAAATCGCGCGCATCTACGGTCGCGGCGTTGTGATTCAGCCGAGTGACGAACGCTGGTCGGAACTCATCGCCAACTTTCCGCAGCTTCCCGGGGTGCGGCAGGTGATGGAGATACGGGTCGAATCTGCGATGACCTCATGCGGCTACGCGGTTCCCCGGATGCGCGAGATGACTGCGCGCGACACGCTTGAAAAGTACTGGACCAAAAAAGGAGAGCGAGCCAAGGAAGACTACTGGCAGAAGCACAACCTGCGCAGCATCGACGGCCTGCAGACGGGGATGCCCGAAACCACGTCGCGGACGCGTCGCTGACTCTTTCCCAAAACCGGTTCCCCTTCCCTCGAGGGAAGGGGTTAGGGGTTAGGTTCCTATTTGATTCGTCGCGTTGGCGCGGCGCGTTCGGCGCGTGCCAGTCCGCGGGTGACGGCTTCGTCGCCGAATTTCTTTGCGACCGAATCCAGCGCTCGATTCAGCCGATCGCGCTTGCGATCCTCCGTCGGAGCCGATTCGAACAGTCCGAACTGGGTGTCGTCCGCCCGTTCGAGCTGATGCACCTGTACACCGGCGAGGCGAATCTTGTCCTTGCCGTCGACCTTGGCCAGCAGCGCCATCGCGACGCGCGAAATCTCCGGCCCGTCGTTGGTGGTGCCGTCCAGTGAAAAACTGCGCGTGATCAATGGATAGCGTCCGCCGCCAAGTGGCCGCGCAAGTTTCAACTTGAGCGTAATCGTCCTGGCGCGGACCCCGTCGGCGCGAAGTCGTCGCGCGATCGCGTCGCCATGCGCGATCAGGGCGCGACGGAGTTCGAGCGAGTCCAGCGCGTGATCGCGCGCAAAAGTATTTTCCTCGCCGTAGGATTTGCGCCGCCAATCGCCGTCGACTGTGCGCGAGTCGTTGCCGGAAGCGAGTTCATGCAGATGCGGCCCCATGCTGCCGAAGAGAGCCTTGAGCTGGCTCGGGTCGCGGCGCTCGAGATCGCCGATAGTCATGATTTCCTGTTCGTGCATGCGCGCGAGCGTCACGCGGCCGACGCCCCACAGTCGTTCGACGGGCAACGGCGTCAGAACATCGCGCAGACTTTCCGGCCCGACTGCGAGCAACCCGTCGGGCTTCGACAAATCGCTCAGGATTTTCGCAGCCATCTTGGTAGGCGCGACGCCGACGGACACAATCAGGCCGGTCTCTTCGAGCACACGGCGCTTGAGATCGCGGGCAGCATCGATCGGCGGGCCCAGCAGACGTTCGGTGCCGGTCAGATCGATAAACGCCTCGTCGAGTGAGAGCGGCTCGACCACTGGACTGAAGCTCTCGAACACTCGGCGCACTACGCGAGAGATTTCCACGTAACGATTCATGCGGCCCGGCACGAAGATCGCCTGCGGGCATAGCTTGCGCGCCTGCGCGGTCGGCATCGCGGAACGCACGCCGAATTTGCGTGCCTCGTACGACGCGGAGGTGACGACGCCGCGCGCGCTGCTCCCGCCGACGATCACGGGCAGCCCGCGCAGCGCAGGATTGTCGAGCACTTCGACCGACGCGTAGAACGCGTCCATGTCAGCGTGCGCGATCACGCGCGGCCAATGCGCCGCGGATTCGGATCTGGGAGCCTCGATGCTCATTTCGGTGTCGAGAGTTTGGCGAAGATCGCGTCGGCCGCATCTTCGCCGCTGCGTATGCAATCGGGAATTCCGACGCCGCGATAAGCCGCGCCCGCGATCGCGAACGCTGGAATATCAGCGACGGCGCGCTCGATTTCCGCGACTCGCGCCAGGTGCCCCACTTCGTACTGCGGCATTGAGTCCGGCCATCTCCGGACTTCGGCGAATCCCGGCGCCGCGCTGACTCCCAGTAGTGCGCGAAATTCGTCCCGTACCGCGGCGACCATCTCGTCGTCGCTGAGGCTCATCATTTCGTGGCTCATCTCGCCGCCGACGAATGCGCGCGCGAGGATTGCGCCGGCAGGAGCGCGTCCTTCGAACTTGAAGCTGGAAAAGCTGCCCGCGATTATTCGTCGATGCTCGATTGCCGGCACGACGAAGCCGAAGGCGCGCGGCGGCCCGTCGAAATCGCTGTCGCGAAAGGTCAAATTCACCGTCGCCGCCGACGCATAGCTGATCTCGCCGAGCGTCTTCGCAACCGCCGGCGCGATCGTCGCCACGATGCGCGCCGCCGCGTACGCCGGAGCCGCGCAGATCACGGCGTCCGCATGGATAGAATCGCCGTCGGCGAGTGCGAGCCTCCACGCGTCCCCATTTCGAGACACGTCAACGACTTCCGCACCCTTGCGAATCGACGCGCCCAGTCGTGCAGCGAGCGCCTCAGGAAGCGTCGCCATTCCATTTTTGAAGCTCTGAAACAGGCTCCAGCGCGCGCCGCTTGTATCAGTGTTTGCCGCCCGCGCATCCGCCGCTGCACGCATCCCTTTGACGACGCTGCCGTGACGCCGTTCCATCTCGACAAAACGCGGCATCGTCGCCGTCATGCTGAGCCGTTTCGGATCGGCAGTATAAATTCCGCCCGCGAGCGCCTGCGCGACGCGCTCAAGCACCTCGTGTCCCAGCCGCCGCGTCACGAAAGATTCGAGACTCTCGTCGTCGTTGCTCGTACGCGCTGCGATGAACGGTTCGAGCGCAATCCGCATTTTTCCGAGCGGTGAAAAGAGCGAGCTTCGAAAAACCGGTCCGAGATGGGCCGGCGCGAGCAGCGAAAATCCTGCGGGAATCTCGACCAGCCGCCCGGCACGCACCACGTACGTCTTGCGATAAGTCTCGCGAGTCGGAATCAGCTCGATGACGAGCCCAAGTCGGCGCGCGAGCTTGGCGGCCGCTGGTTTTTCTGACAGGAATGAATCCGCACCGGTCTCGATTACAAATCCGTCGCGCCGAATCGTCTCGAGCGCTCCGCCGCATCGCGCGCTGCGCTCGAGCAATTGAACCTCGAGCGGAAACTCTCTCGCTGCAGCCAGTTCGCGCAGTCGATACGCTGCTGCGAGACCGGTGATTCCGCCGCCGATGACCGCAACCCGCTTGATTTGTGGGGCGCTATTCGTCTGGAGCCCCTCCTCGAATAATTAGTCAGCGCGAGTGCGCCGCGACGATTGACGCCATCATCTCGATAAACAGCGGATGGTCGCCGACCGTGGGCGCGCGCTCCATCCTGATTCCCGCGTCGCGCGCGACGTGAGCCGCTTCAATATCGAGATCGTACAGCACTTCGACGTGATCGCACAAAAAACCGACTGGCACGACGACTGCAGTTTTCGCGTCGAGACTTCGAAGCGTGTCCTTGATATCGGGTTCGAGCCACGCGTCGCGCGGATTGCCGCTGCGGCTCTGATACGCGAACTGCCAGGTGTCGATTCCGAGATCCGCGGCGACAATACGCGCCGACTGCGTTAGCTGCTCGACATACGGCCCTGCGTGCGCCATCGCGAGCGGAATACTGTGCGCGGTGAAAATCAATCGCGCGCGCGATCGCTCCGGAGGATCGAGCCTGCTGAGCGCCTCTCGAGCGCGTGAGGCCACCGCAGTGACGAACAGCGGATGGTCGTGCCACGGCTGAGGGTAGACAACTTCTGGCGCCGCTTCGCCCAGCTCAGCGAGAGCATCGTTGACAGTCGCCTGGTAGCGCTCGAAGCTGGCCTCGCTGCGATGCGCCGCCATGATGAACGCGAGCACGCTCCGCGCGCCACCGTCGGCGAGCGTGCGCATCGCGTCGGCGATGTACGGTTTCCAGTTGCGCATCCCAACCGCGACCGGGACGCGCACGCCTTTCTTCTCGAGCTCCGTGCGCAGAGCAGACGCTTGCCGCATCGTGAGATCGTTGTACGGAGAGCGGCCGCCGAGAAGATCGTAATGATGCACGACTTGCTCGTAGCGCTCGCGCGGTATCGGCCGTCCGCGCAGCACGTTGTCGAGAAACGGCCGCACTTCGTCGGCGCGGGTCGGTCCGCCGAAGCCGACCATCAGCACGGCGTCGCACTTTGCTTTCGCGGCCATCGCGTCAGCGCGCGCTCATCTCGTGGACCGCATCGATAAGCGCGATAGCGTGATCGACCGGCGTCTCTGGGAGTATTCCGTGGCCGAGATTGAAAATGTGTCCGGGCCGTCCGCCCGCCTGATCGAGAATCGCGCGCGCACGTTTGCGGATTTCCGCAACGTCGGCGAAGAGCGCGATGGGATCGAGATTGCCCTGCACCGCGACGCTGTAGTTGAGGCGCGCCCACGCGTCGGCGAGATCGACGCGCCAGTCGAGGCCAAGAACGTCGCCGCCCGCCTCGCGCATCAGCTCGAGCAGGTTGCCCGTCACCGTGCCGAAATGGATCACGGGCACGTCGGCGGGAATCGCCGCGATCACCGACGAGGTATGCGGCAGCACGAAGCGGCGGTAGTCGTCGGGGCCGAGGCTGCCGACCCAGCTGTCGAAAATCTGCACGATGTCGGCGCCCGCCGCGATTTGCATTTTCAGATAGTCTGCCGTGACGCGCGCTAGCAGCTCCATCAGGCGATGCCACGTTTCTGGCTGCGTGTACATGAAAGTTTTGGTCGCCTGGTATTGCCGCGACGAGCCGCCCTCGATCAGGTACGACGCCAGCGTGAACGGCGCGCCGGCAAATCCGATCAGCGGCGTCGTCGTACCGAGCGCGCGATGCACCAGCTTGATCGCGTCGCCAACAAAGCCGAGCGCGGCCACATCGACGTCGGGAACCCGCTCGAGGTCGGCTTCGGTGCGAATCGGACGATCGATTATTGGCCCGTCACCTTTCTCGAAATGCAGCCCGACTTCCATCGGGATGAGCGGCAGCAGGATGTCGGCGAAAATAATTGCCGCATCCACCTTGAGCCGCTCGACTGCAGTAACGGTCACTTCGGCGGACAGCTCGGGCCGCTTGCACATGTCGAGAAAGTCGTGCTGCTCGCGAACGCGTCGATACTCAGGCATGTAACGGCCCGCCTGGCGCATCAGCCAGATGGGAGTGTAGGGCGTCGCCTCGCGCCGGCACGCCTTCATCATCGGATGATCGGCGAGCGGAGATCGCGCCGCCTTCGGACTCGCAACGCGATTCGGAATTGGCGACGCGATCGCTTCAATCCGATCTGCGTTCGCGCGCTTGGCGATCAGGATCGAAGCAGCTCGCGCCGCCGCCTCTTTTACCAGATGGCCGAGCTTCGAATGCTCCGGCTCAAAATCGACGCTGAGACCGTACGCGCGAATCTGCTCCGAGCAGACCGGGCCGATCGAGCCGATCGCCATCCGCTGCGAATCCGCGCTTGACGCTGTCGCCGATTCCCTCGGCCTCCGCGAGCTGGATTACGTTGGTGACCTGGTTCGAGCTGGTGAAGATCGCCACGTCCGCCGCACCCACTGCAATCGCGTCCAACGCCGCACGCAGGGGCGCGCGATCCGCAGGCAGCGTCCATCGATAGACCGGCACGATCGTGACGCGCGCGCCGCGCGCCTCGAGCCCGGCGGTCAGTTCGTGATTGGAGACGCCATATTCCTGCACGGCGATGCGTTTGCCCTTGAGATCGACCTGCGACGCGAGCGCGCTCAGCACTTCGCGCCAGGTATTCGGCTCCGGCACGACGATCGACGGCTCGAAGCCAAGATCGCGCATCGCTCGAATCGGTTTCGGCCCGCGCGCCACGGTGACAATCGTCGCCAACGCCGACACGAGCGCTAGCCGTTGATGCCGTGTCTCCATCGCGGCGAACAGGGCGCGCGTGCCGACCCCGGTCATAAAAATTACAGTGTCGAACTCGGCGGCAAGCAGGCGGTCGGCGAAATCCAGCGCGGCATGATTGTCCTCGAGCGGAACTTCACGCATCGCAGGCGCGATAATCGCGACGCCGCCGCGCCGCTCGATCATGGTCGCGACTTCCGCCGCCATCCGGCTCTCGAACGCGACGACCCGCAGTCCGGCAAAGCCGGGCGTGATATCTGAGGTATTTGATTGCGTCTCTGGGTTCATCGCGAGCAGCCGTTGCCGCATGGTCAATCTTGCCGCGCGCACGCCACCCCGTCCACTCCCTTGCTTTTGCTTGACACATTTCATCAGCTACATTATTTTCATGATATTGTGAAAGTTATGAATCGAGACAAAAGCCGCGCCGGATTCATCGAGCGCTTCGCGTCGGTCCTCACCCAGTCCGGCTTTCCGCGGATGCCGGCGCGCGTGTTCGCGGCCCTGCTCGCGACCGATTCGGGCAGACTTACTGCGGCTGAATTGGCCGGCTTGCTGCACGTGAGCCCGGCCGCGATTTCCGGCGCCGTCAGCTACCTGGTGCAGGTCAACCTGGCCAGCCGAGAAGCGGAACCCGGCTCGCGTCGCGAACATTACCGCGTGCACAACGAGACCTGGTACGAGGCTATCGCCAGCAAGGACCAGGTGCTCGATCGATGCGAGCGCAGTCTGCGCGAAGGAATCGAGGTGGTGGGACGCGACACGGCGGCGGGCGCGCGGATCGCCGAGACGCTCGCGTTCTTCGAGTTCATCCAGACCGAGTTGCCCGCGATGCTGGAGCGGTGGCGCGCGCGGAAGGCCGAGCTTTCCTTCTCTAACACGAAGCGAGCGACTCAAATGGCGCGCTCGAAGAATGAGCGCATGGCGGCCGCAAAATGAACGAACCTGAACATTAAAGCGTTCGCTGGGAATGCTGCAGCTCTTTGTTGTTTTCGGGCTGACGATTTTTCTTCCCGCGTGGACGCTCGATTATTGGCAGGCGTGGATTGTTGTCGTTGTTTTTTTCTCGTGCACGCTCGCGGTCACTGTTTACCTGATGAAAAATGATCCGAAGCTGCTCGAGCGGCGGGTAAGTGCGGGCGTAGTCGCCGAGAAAGAGAAGAGTCAGAAAATCATCCAGGCCTTCGCCGCGATGGCATTCATCGCGCTGTTTGTTGTGTCCAGCCTCGATCATCGTTTCGGATGGTCCACGGTGCCGCCATATCTGGTCGCGCTGGGCGATATCCTGATCGTAATCGGGTTCTACCTGGTATTTCTCGTGTTCAAGGAAAATAGCTTCGCCTCGGGCACGATCGAAGTCGGAAGTGAGCAGTGCGTCATCGCGACTGGGCCGTACGCGCTCGTGCGTCATCCGATGTACGTCGGCGCGCTCGTTATGCTGGTGGGGGTGCCGCTTGCGCTCGGATCGCTTTGGGGATTGGTCGCGCTTATTCCGATGACGGTCGTGCTGGTCGCCAGGCTTCTCGACGAAGAAAAATTTCTCGCCAGGAATCTCGCCGGCTATTGCGAGTATCAGAGCAAAGTCAGGTATCACCTGCTGCCATTGATTTGGTAACTCGTGCCTCCCTAGATTGGAGGCGCGATGAACCGACAGATTTTTTTCGCGGTCGTGAGTGCGCTGCTCTTTATCACGCTCAACAATTCCGTTGGCGCGGAGCCGAGCGCATCGCCGACGCCTTCTGCGCCCGACTTGCAGTCGTCGATCGATTCAGCGCGGGAGCCTATCTTCGACGGCCTTGGCAGCCTTCATCACCCCGTCACTACGAAAAACAATTCCACGCTGGCGCAACGATTCTTCGACCAGGGGCTGACGTTCGTCTACGCGTTTAATCACGATGAGGCGGCGGGATCGTTCGAGCAAGCGGCGCATCTCGATCCCGATATGGCGATGGCTTACTGGGGGATCGCGCTTTCGCTCGGACCGAATATCAATCTGCCGGAAGATAGCGAACGCGGCCAAATGGCTTATGCGGCTATCTCCAAGGCAAAGTCACTCGAGGGAAATGCCAGCGCGGCTGAGCGTGGGTATATCGACGCGCTGGCTCAACGCTATGCGGCTGACGGCAAGATGACTGATTCGCTTCAACTCGCTTATGCGAACGCGATGCGCGAAGTTGCGCGCCAGAATCCAGACGACCCCGACGCCGGCGCGCTGTTCGCCGAGTCGATGATGGATTTGCATCCGTGGGGACTCTGGACTCTCGACGGCAAGCCGGTCGACGGGACGCCCGAGATTGTCACGACGCTCGAGGGCGTGATGGCGAAGTATCCCGACCATCTCGGCGCCAATCACTATTATATTCACGCGGTCGAAGCGTCGCCCGACCCGGGGCGCGCCCTCGCGAGCGCTCAGCGGCTCCCAAAGCTGGCGCCAGCGGCCGGTCATATCGTGCACATGCCAGCGCACATTTACTTTCGCACGGGAGACTACGACGCATCCGCCGCCGCCAACGAAGCCGCGATCAAGGCGGACAAGGTTTATCTGCGCGAGCGAAATCCCAAGGGCGTCTATCCGATGATATACGTTTCGCACAACATCCAATTTTTATGGGCGTCGTACATGATGGAGGGCAACAGCCGCGGCGCATTCAAGGCCTCGCGCGAACTCGACCAGGCCGTGCCTCTTGCGATGGTCCGGCAGATGCCGATGGCGGAATTCATGTCACCGACCCGATATTTTACCGAGGCGCGCTTCTCCAATTGGGACGCGATTCTCAAAGAGCCCGCGCCGCCGGCCGATCTGACCTTCACGACCGGAGTCTGGCACTATGTGCGCGGCCTCGCGTTGGCGGCGAAGAATCGTCCGGACGACGCGCTCGCTGAGAAAAAGAAAATCGACGCGATCATCGTGGCGACACCCGCCGATCGGATCGTGGGATTCAATACGGCTGACAAGTTGCTCGCGATGGGATCGGCGACGCTCGCCGGAGAGATCGAATCGGCCAAGGGGCAGCATGACGCGGCGATCAACTACTTCAAGGAAGCCGTCGCGATTCAGGACGCGCTCAATTACGAGGAACCTCCGCCGTGGTACTATCCCGTGCGCGAAACGTTGGGGATGGAACTGCTTGCCGCCGGCAAGCCGGCGGATGCGGAGCAGATCTTTCGCGACGACCTGAAGCAGAATCCCGAAAACGGGTGGTCGCTCAACGGACTCGCGCTATGCCTCCATGCGCGCAACGCATCGGACGAAGCGGCGAGCGTCGATGCGAGGTTGAAAGCGGCGTGGGCGCATGCGGATGTGAAACTGCCGACGGCGATCGAAGACAAGACGGCGGCATCGAACTGAAGCGGAACATTTTGATGCGGAACTCTTTGTAGGACGAAATTTATTTCGTCGTCCTCATCCAGCCTTTCTCGGAAGAGAAGAGTGACGGAATAAATTCTGTCCCACTGGTATTAATGCGCAAAAACTCTGTGTCAGAAAGCGCGTTGCTCGTTTCGCGATTGGTATGTTACCTGTCGCTTGTGGCGAACGAGTCAAACTCAACGGGGAGAATCGCAATGTCTATCGTGATGCGTGTTCGAATACGCCGGCTGCTCTTCTCAACGCTGGTCGCATTCGTTGGATTTGCTTTGATCGCATCGGCGGCGCGGGCGCAGATGCAGCCGGTTGCGACCAGTACCAGTGAAGCTCCGCCGATTCCTTCGACACAGATTCCTGCGGACATTACGGCTGCGATCAACTCGCCGGAACGGCCGGCGGCCGACAAGGCGCTCGATCCGGGTCGCAAGCCCGATCAGATCCTGGCGTTTTATGAAATCAAGCCGGGCATGAAAGTCGCCGATATTTTCGCGGGCGGCGGCTATATGACGGAGCTGTTTGCGCGAGTCGTTGGGCCGACCGGCAAGGTTTATTCGCAGAACGCTCCGTTTCCGGATCAGTTCAAGAAAATCGGAGATCAATGGGACGAGCGGCTCAAGGAGCCTGCGCTCAAGAACGTGGTCAAGGTAAGCAAACCGTTCGACGCGCCCGATCTGCTGCCGGTGCCGCCCGATTCGCTGGACGCTGTCATTATCCATCTCAACTATCACGACCTGGTCGGCTTCAAAATGAATCGTGAGAACGTGAACGCCGCGGTGTTCAAGGCGCTCAAGCCGGGCGGCATTTATGGGATAGTCGATCATAGCGCGCCCGCAGGAACCGGCGCGGCAGACGCCGCGACTATTCATCGCATAGATGAGGACTTTCTAATCAAGGATGTCGAGAAGGCTGGCTTCAGACTCTACGGCGCATCGAGCGCACTGCGGCACCCTGAGGACGATCGCACCTGGCTCGTGTTCAAGCATCGCGGCGAGACCGATCGCTTCATGCTCAAGTTCGTGAAGGCGCCGGCCGTCGCCACGGGCACCAGCGGTTCGGGGTCAGGACAATGAAAGTCGGACTATTCGCGTTGGGAATCGGCACGGGCGCTCGTCCCGGTGCAATTCTGAAGACGGCGGTCGAGGCCGAACGTCGTGGAGTCTCGACGCTGTGGGTGGGCGAGCACGTCGTGCTCTTCGATCGGCAGGATTCGAAGTATCCGTATTCTGAAAAGGGCGAGTTCCCACTGCCCGGCGGTGCTGACTGGCTCGATCCGTTTATCACGCTCACGTTTGCGGCGGCCGTCACCAAAACGATTCGGCTTGCGACGGGAATTTGTCTAGTGCCGGAGCACAATCCGTTGGTGCTGGCCAAGGAAGTCGCGAGCCTGGACAAGTTGTCGGGCGGGCGATTCGCACTGGGCGTGGGAATCGGATGGTCGGCCGAAGAGTTCGCGGCGCTCGGGATTCCGTTCGAGCGGCGCGCACAACGGACGCGCGAATATATCGAAGTGATGCGCCAGCTGTGGTCTGACGACGCGGCGACATTCCATGGTGAGTTCGTAAATTTCGATGCGGCGATGAGTTTCCCGAAACCGGTGCGTGGCGGCAAGCTGCCGATAATTTTCGGGGGCGAGAGCGGGCCGGCGCTGAAGCGCACTGCGGATATCGGCAACGGATGGTTCGGCTTCAATGTCGGACCTGATGATGCGGCGCCGCTCGCGGACAAGCTGCGCGCGATGCTGAAAGCGAACGGGCGCGATGCGCGCGAGGTTGAAATTATCGCGTGCCCGTATACGAAGAAGATCAATCGCGAGGATTTGAAGAAGTACCATGCGGCGGGCGTCGATGAACTGGTGATACTGAGCAGTCCGCCGGAGGATGAGTCGCAGATTGGTGGATGGATCGAGCGGATTGCGCGGGAATGGGTGGAGCCGGCGGGGAAGTTGAGTTGAAAATGGCTGACGGAATAAATTCCGTCCTACCTTTCGAGCGGGATTGTTAAGCAGCAGCGAGGATTTCGCGGGCTTTTTTCAGGTCTTCGGCGATTTGTGCTTTGAGTGCGTCGGCGTTGTCGAATTTTTTTTCGGGGCGGATTCGTTCTACCAGTTCGAGCTTGATTCGTTTGCCGTAAATGTCGCGGTTAAAGTCGAATATGTGTGCTTCGATCGAGCGGGCGCTCTCGGCGAAGGTTGGGCGCATCCCGACGTTTGTGATCGATGGGTACACGCCGTCGTCGAGGATCACGCGAGTCGCGTAAACGCCGTCGGGCGGGATACATTCGGTTTCGCTTTCGAGATTCGCGGTTGGAAATCCGATCGTGCGGCCGCGCTCGCGTCCGCGGACGACCGAGCCGCTCAGAAAGTGGTAGCGGCCCAGCAGCCTCGCCGCGCGATGCATGTCGCCGGCGGTGATCGCCTCGCGCACCTTGGTTGAACTGACTTCGATGCCGTCGACTTTCACCGGCCCGACCACGTCGGTGTCGAAGCCGAGTTCGCGCCCGAGTTCGACCATCACGGCCGCGTTGCCTGCGCGATTGTGCCCGAAGCTGACGCTGTGGCCGACGACGACCTCGCGCACGCCGATTTTCCCGCGCAAGTAGTCGCGGACGAAATCGCGCGGCGGCAGCATGCTCAGGTCGAGCGTGAACTTGATCACAATCACGCCATCGATTCCCGACATCCGCAACAGTTCAAGCTTGTCGTCCGGCGTGAGGATCAACTTCGGAGCGCGTGCGGGGACCAGCAGCTTGGCGGGCAGCGGATCGAAGGTGAGTGCGAATGCGGTGCCGCCGGCCGCGCGAGCGCGATCGATTGCCGCCTTCAAAATCGCGCGATGACCGAGGTGGACGCCATCGAAATTTCCGATCGCGGTGACCGGGTAGGGATGGCGCTCGAGCGCGTCGAGGTCGCGAATTATTTCCATTCGATATTCGTTGTGCGCGACGCGCCGCCTTAATCGCTCGCGAGATCTTTCATCATCGTGTCTGCGGCTGCCGCTTCCGGAGTTCCCGCGTGATCTGCCTGCAGCTTCTGCAGGGTCAGGCGCGCGTCGATTCGGTCGTTGAGCTTCACGAACGCTTGCGCCTCACGCAGCAACGCGGCGCTCGCATACTTGCCCTTGGGAAAGCGCATCACGAGGTCGTTGAACTGCAAGATCGCCTGATCGTAGCTGCCGGTCTCGAACAACGCGTTGGCGGCGAAATATTCGGCGGGCTCGCTCAGCGGAGATTTCGGGTACGCATGCTGGAGCTTGGTGAACCTGGTGACCGCGAGCGGATACTTGCCGGCCTTCATCGCCTCGAGGCCTTCGCGATAAATCTTGACGCCCGGCTCATTCGAAGTCGCGGCGGCGGCAATTTCCTGATCGAGTTCGGCGGGCCAGGTCGGCGCTATCTCCGCAGGCGTGGCCGGCGGCGAGACCGCGCCCGCCGGCGGTTCTGTCGACGCGACTCCGGTGCCGGGACCGACGCTGTCCCCCGGCGCGCCCGGCGGTGGAACTGCGCCTGGAGTCGCCGCCATGCCGGCCTGGAGCGCCTTCACTTCGGCCTCGAGGCTTGCGATGCGATCGTTCGCCCCCGGAGCCTGGCCGGCCGCGGGCGTGGTGTTGTGCTGGAGTTCTTCGATCTGATCGTTCTGCCGCGCGACCTGCGCCTTCAACGAATCTATTTGCTGGCGGTCGCTGGCGATCATGCCCCGCAGCGTGAACTCATTTTTGTTGAGCTGCTCCATGCCGCTCTGATCGGCGCATCCCGCGAGCGTGAATGCCGCCGCGAGGACGGCGCCGCCGAGCAGCCAATTGGTTTTTCGCACGGGTCTAACCTTATTGCTCACTGTATTTTGCTTACCGAAAAGTGATCGCGCCGGTTTTGCGACCAGCAGCTTTCGTCGTGCTCGGTGCACAGCGGAAGCTCTTTGCCGTAGCTGATTGTCGACATCCTGGTGTCGCTGATCCCGAGCGTCGCCAGGTAATCCTTGCCAGCCTGCGCGCGCTTGGCGCCCAGCGCGATATTGTATTCCTCTGAACCGCGCTCATCGCAATAACCCTCGACCTGTACCTTGGTCTGCGGATGCGCCTGAAGCCAGCTCGCGTTGGACTTCAGCACGGATCCATCCTGATCATTGATGGTGTAATCGTTGTACCCGAAGTGAATGTCGCTGAGCGGCCCGCCTCTCCCGACTGTGCCCTGCTCCCATTTATCGCGATCACTGTCGCCGGTCCCGCCGGTGCCGTTTTCACCAAGTTGATTTGCGTTGGGATTCGCGTCGCCGACCGCCGCCGGTTTCGTCTTCGAGCAGCCCGCGATCACCAGCATCACCACAACACCCGCAATCGCCATCGTCATCGCCTTGGCCAATGTCGTACGACTATTCACCCAACCACCCCGACCATGCTGGACAAGAATCATTGCCATTACCCTCCGTCAATGCGGAAATTATCTTCCGGTTGCCAACCATCATTATATAGATTCGCGACTTGTATCCGCGGGTCGAGCTGAACGCGAGATAGCGTCCGTCCGGCGACCAGCTCGGATACTCGTTGGAGCCGTTGCCATCGGTCACTTGCGTCGGATCGCCGCCGCCGACTGGAATCGTGAAAATATCGAAGCGTCCATTGCTGCGGCTCTGGTATGCGAGCTTGTCGCCCTTGGGCGAGAACGCAGGCGTCGTGTTGTAGTCACCACTGTAGGTGACACGTTTCGGCGAACCGCCCGAGAGATCCATCACGTAAACTTGCGGCGTGCCCGAGCGATCCGACGTAAAGGCGAGCCTCGCGCCGTCCGGTGAAAACGCGGGACTCACGTTGATTCCCGAAGTATCTGTGAGCGCGCGGACTTCGGCGCCCTGGCGCGTGAGCAGGTACAGATTGGTGATGCCGCCGTGCTCGACTGCCGCGACGAGTTGCTCGCCGTCAGGCGAGATCGTCCCGCCGATCACGCGGCCGTGCGGGCTGGTGATCTTCATTTCCGTCTGCGCCTTGAGATCGATCAGGTAGAGCGCCGGCTCAAAGCTCTTGTACGAGAGGTACAGCAGATGGTTGGTGCTTCGGTCGAAGCTCGGGAACAGGTTGATGGTCGGATTGCTGGTCAACTTGATCAAATCCTGGCCGTCGATCGACTGCGTATAGATTTCCTTGGAGCGCCCGCCGCCGGTTGATACGAACGCGAGCTTGGAGTCGAACGGACCCTTCTGCCCGGTTGCGGCTTCGAGGATCGCGTCTGCGAATCGGCGTGCCATCCGCGGCACGTCGGCCGCGTCGCCGCTATAGTTCTTGCCCATCATCCGCCGCTGCTGCGCCACGTCGTAGAGATACGCGGTGAGCTTGACGCCGCCGCCGCTCGCATTGACGGAACCCTTGACCAGGAAGTCGGCGTTGATCGATCGCCAGTCGGCGAAATTGAACTGCCCCAGCTCGAAGCCCGACGTTTGCGGATCCTCGATGTACGCGTGCGGATCGAGTAATCGGAAATATCCTGAAAGCTCGAGGTCGCGCCGGAGCGTGCTGACGAACGCATTGCCGATGCGATGGTCGTCGTCGCCGCCGAGATTCTTCAGGCCCGACACCGCGATCGGCGAGAGCTGCCCGCTCGGTCCCACGATCGACATGGTGATCGGCCCCGGCTGTGCAGCGGCGCGGCCCGATGAAAGCGCGAACGCGATCGCGCATAGGATCGCGGAAGCCCGAAGTATCAGCCTCATAGACTCAGCGCCGGGCCTAAGACTGGGAAATAGATACTGAGAAAAGAAGACATCCGCACCTCCTGCAACCTGCCCTCAGGACTTCTTGAGTTCGCCGAGCTGAAAGACCGCCCTGATCCCGGCGGAAAACTGGTCTTTAAACTTATCCGGCGGCGCAGGGAAGGGCGCTGCCCGTCGAATCGCGCGAATTACGGAGTCATCGAACGCCCCGTCTTTCGAGCTAGTGGCAATCTTCAACCCGAGCAAAGTGCCGTCGGGGCCGATCGCGAAGTCGACGGATGCGGTGAGATCGTTTGAGCCGCTGGTAAACGTCCACGCATTTTTTATCTGATCCTGCACGGTCTTATAGTACAGCAGAAATTGAGGGTCCTTAAGAATACCGGCGCTGCCTTCACCTGGACCGACTCCGTAGCCTTTTCCTCCACTCGCGCTACTTGCGCCGACCGGTCCGCCGCCAGCCGGGCCTGTGGCCGCAGTGTCGGGCGTATCGGTATTGTCGGGTTCATCCTCATCGTCAGGCGGCGGGTTTTTCGCGAGTTCTTTGACGCGCCATGCGAGCAACTGGCCCTTCAATTTCGCCATCCGCTCGGCGACGCTCGGGGTTGACGCGACCTTTGCAACGGTGGATCCCGACTTGGGCCGATTGCGCGCCTTCTCGGGCGTGGGCTTCGGCTTGGGTACAGCGCGCTTGGTTTTCGTTGGCTGCGGAGTCGGCTCGGGCGTCGGCGCGATGGTCGGTTCTTCGGTTGCGTCGAGATTAGGCTCGAGCGAATGAGGTTCGATCGTAGGCTCGGGCGTCGGTTCGACAGTGGGAGCCACCGTCGCCTCGGGGGTAGGAGTCGGAGTTTCGGTCGGCGCGTCGGTCGCCTTCGCATTTATTTTGAGTGCGTTCTTTTCTTCATTAAGCGCGAGTTTTTCCGGCTTGGCCGGCTCAGTCTTGATCTTCGATTCTTCGGGCTTCGATGCCTCGGCCTTCGACTCGTTCGCCGTGTGCCGATTAATTCGCGGCAGCGGCCGATGCGTCCCTAGGTCGCCGGCTGGAATGTTGTCCACGATTTTTACCGTGTATGCGGGCGGCGCAGCTTCGGCGGGATGCAAAAATCGCGGCGCGATAAAAAACACGAACGCGAAAATCGCCAGGTGCCCGATTGCGGAGACGAAAATCGCCGCGAAGTATCCAAGTCGCGACGGATTCTCGTCGCCATTATGGTCCGGTGATGCCAAGTTCAGCGCTCACTTCGCGCCTGTATCAGTGCCGCCAGTCGGCATCTCCGTCACCATCCCGACGTTTTCGATTCCCGCCGCCTTGATCGCCGCCATCGTGCGGATCACCTGACCGTACGGCACCTGGTCGTCGGCGCGGATGAACACCTGGCGGTCCGGACGCTCCTGCGCGATCGCCTTGAGTTTGCCGGTCAGGTCGTCGGCCGAGAGCTTCGCGTCATTCAGATAGATCTGGCTGTCTTTCGTGATCGATACGACGAACTGCTCTTCCTTGCCGGGCAGCGCTTCGGCCTTGACGCTGGGCAGCGTGACCTCGACGCCTTGCTGAATTATAGGCGCCGTCACCATGAAGATGACGAGCAGCACGAGCATCACGTCCACCATCGGCGTGACGTTGATCTGCGAAACCATCTGCCCGCGTCCCTGTCCTGAATCCATTGCCATTGGAGTTGCCGCATCCTTTAGGAAAGGAAATGACGCTCGGCGATATTCAGAAATTCGGCAGTGAAATTATCCATCTCGGTCGCCAGCACGCGCACGCGCGCGACGAAGTAGTTGTAGAACATCTGCGCTGGAATCGCGGCGACGAGACCGACTGCGGTCGTGATCAGCGCCTCGGCGATTCCGGGCGCAACCGCCTGGATACTCGACGTATGCGACGCCGACAGGCCAAGGAAGGCCGTCATGATTCCCCACACGGTGCCGAACAGTCCGATAAACGGGGCCGACGATCCGGTGGTCGCGAGGAACGTAATTCCCGATTCGAGCTTGGTCAGCTCGACGTTTTCCTGGCGCTTCATCGATCGCATCACGTTTGCGATTCCGCCGAGGTCGGTCGAGAAGCCGCTGTCCGAGCCGACCGCCTGGCGCTTGGCGCGCGTGAGTTGCAGCAGTTCCTGGTAGCCGGCGCGAAAGACCTGCGCGACGGGACTGCGCTTGAGGCCGACGCTAGCGGTATGAATCGCGGCGAGGTTTTTCGATTCCCAGAAAATCGAAATGAACTTTTCGGACTCGCGGCGCGCGCGAGAAATCTGGATCAGTTTGTAAAGGATGATTCCCCAGCTGCCGATGGAGAAGGCGACCAGCAGCCACAATACTGCCGCGACGACCGGGCCGGTGCCCAGTACCAATTCCATCACCCCTAACCCGCCAGCACCGCTCACCTGATGGAGCATAAAACCGCCATGAAACCCAAGAATCGCAATATTATAAGGGTATCGGCTGAGCCAAAACCAGCACGCGCGCCAAGAAGGGAAGGGGACACACTATATTTAACGTGAAACCCCTCCGTGGGTTTCACACTTCCTTGGGCAGGGGTGACCCCTGCACCCAGTACTAATCGCAAAATGGCGAGGACGCCCTTTTGCTCTCAGGTTCTTTTCGTGTGTCATTCGGTTCTTTGTGTCATTCAGAGCGAACGGAGGCTCCTCTCTACCTCGCGCAAGTAAGCTGCTGGCGACTACGTCGCCGGCAACGGGACAAATCCCCAACCAGTTCGAACAGGGACGAAGTCCTCGCATCTTTCTTAGTACCGGGTGCAGGGGTCACCCCTGCCCAGGAAAGCGTGAAAACCACGGTGGTTTTCACATTCAAATAAGTGATTTTTTCCCTCCCGGCTGTTTCGCGCGCCTTCTCAGCGTAGAATCTGTACATCGCGCGCGAACTTATCTAAGGTTCGGGGCGTTGCAATTGGAGGATTTGAGCGGTGGCGATAAAAGTCGGGATTAATGGATTCGGCCGGATTGGCAGGATGTTCCTGCGGGCGGCGCTGACCAAAAAGGACATCGAAGTCGTCGCCGTCAACGACATTACCGACGCGCCAACCCTCGCGCATCTGCTCAAGTACGATTCGATTCACGGCACGCTGCGCCACGAAGTCAAAGCGGAAGGCGGCAGCATTTTTCTCGACGGCAAGCCGCTGCAGGTGCTCGCCGAACGCGACCCCGCCAAGTTGCCGTGGAGCAAACTCGGCGTGCAGGTGGTAGTGGAGTCGACCGGACTGTTCACCGCGCGCGACAAAGCCGCGTTGCATCTGGCGGCCGGCGCAAAGAAAGTCGTGATCAGCGCCCCCGCCGACGGCGTCGACGTCACGTTATGCCTCGGCGTGAACCATCATGTATACGACCCGAAGAAGCACGACGTGATTTCCAACGCGTCGTGCACTACCAACTGCCTTGCTCCGATCGGCAAAGTCCTGCACGAGAGCTTCGGCGTGGTTCACGGCCTGATGACCACCGTTCACAGCTACACGTCGGATCAGATGCTGCAGGATGGCCCGCACAAGGATTTGCGACGCGCGCGCGCCGCTGCAGTCTCGATGATCCCGACGTCGACGGGAGCTGCCAAGGCTATTGGCCTCGTGCTGCCGGCGCTCAACGGCAAGCTCGACGGAATCGCGATTCGAGTGCCGACGTCGAACGTCTCGCTGGTCGATCTGACCGCGACGCTCGAGAAGGACGCCGATGTAAATTCCGTCAACGCTGCGATGAAGGCGGCGGCGGCCGGTCCGCTCAAGGGGATTCTCGAATACAGCGAGGCGCCGCTGGTGTCGGTCGACCTCAACGGCAATCCGCATTCGTCGATTTTCGATGCGCCGTTGACCAAGGTGGTCGGCAAGCGGCTGGTGAAGGTATTCTCGTGGTACGACAACGAATGGGGCTACTCGAACCGCCTCGCGGACATCGCCGCATTCGTCGCGCAGCAGCTCTAGCGGAAATAGATAAACGGTAAAGCCCGGCCGAGTAGGACGCTTCGACTGGTTTGCCCCTCACCGTCAAATTTAGTACGGGGAGGGTACCGTTTCGCCGATTACACCCGCGGCGGCGACATTCAAGCCAAGGAGATTCAAATGCCTCTCTACCTGATCGAGCGAAATTTCGCCGAGCAACTGAACGTCAGCCCCGACGGCATTCCGGCCATCACCCAGGTGAACGCCGATGCCGGTGTCCAGTGGCTGTACTCCTTCCTGAGCGCCGACAAGAAGAAGACTTACTGCCTGTATGAGGCGCCCAATCCGGAAGCTATCCGCGAAGCGGCAAAGAAGCTGAACCTGCCGGCCGACGTGATCGTCGAGCTGGGCGACCAGCGGATCAACCCGAGTTCGCCGTCGGCGATGTCGCCCACCCGCGGCTCGTGATCTCGTCAGTGTAAGTCGGACTTCATCCGCGCTATAGCAGCCGCGACGCGCTCCTCGAGCGCGCGCATTCCCAGCTCGCGAGTCGTGGCGAGCGCCTGTTCGAGTAACAGTGCAGCCTTGTCGCGGTCGCCTGACTCGTGGCGTGCAAGCAGCATCGAGGCGTACTGCTCTTGCGTGTGAGACAGCCAGGTCCGCGCTTCCATGCGGGCGTTCATCGCCAGTGCGTCTTCAAAGTGTCGCTCCGCGTCGTCCCAGCGCTCGAGGGTCGAAGCGAGCGCACCCAGGTATCGCGACAGGGCGCCGTAGCATCCAATGCCGCTGCCGACGACCACATTGGCGCCGTCGAAGGGTAGGAGAATCCGGTACAAAGTCTCGGCGCGGGCACGGTCTGCAAGGAAGATGCATACATCGACCATGTAGGTCATCGTACCGAGCCACGCCACGTCGGCAGGCAAGTCGGCGAAGTCGTGACGAGCAAGGTCTTCGAATTCCTTGCGCGCGTCATCAGTCAGCCCCAGCTCCGAATAGATCACCGCCAGTCCCGGACGCCACGCGGCGGCGGCAGAATTCTGCTGGACAAACATCCGGACTATTGGCTCGACTTCCTTGAGCCGGCCTTGCTGACGCCGCAACACAAACATCTGCTGGCCGAAGATTCCGGATGCGGCCTCGCCTTGTACGCGCTGGCCGAGCGCCAGCGCCTCCTGGGCCAGGCGTTCGCTGTCATCGAAGTGGCCCGACATTGCGGCCCGAGCCGCCCGAAAAACGACGACAAGGTAGATTGTGAAGGGCCGGTTTCTCTCCTCTCCCCATCGACCAAACTCGTCATTAACCCGATCGGCCGCCACGACCTCTCCCGCCTCGAACAGAGCGTATGCACGCGCCCAGAGTTCCTGGTACAGCAGTTCTGTATTGTTTGATGCCTTGACCGCTTCCAGCATCTGATTGGCGACGACTAGCCGCTGCTGGGCTTGCTCCGGCCGTGACAACGCATAGAACATTCCAATAAGGCCGCTCGCTAGCAAAGCAGGGTCGTCGTAAAGCCGGGCCATCGTGACGGCTCTCTCGGCGTACACCATTGCTCGCTGCTGTTCCCCCATAACTCCTAGAGCGAGCGCGAGACTGCCAAGAACTCTCGTGGTGAGGGGATTGTCTTCCGCCCCCAGCCTCTGCAGTCCCTCTTCGAGCAAATGAACCACATTGGGCGTCGTCATACCGCCATAGTGCGCCGACCTCGCGTACTCCAGGGCGGCGTTTACCATGTCGTCGGTTAATCCTCGCGACTTGGCGACTTGGCTGGCGCGCAGGAACGCCTCACAGCATTCCATGAATTCGCCCGCAGCCATCTGCGCCTCGCCAAGTCTAGATAATAGCGAGTAGCGCCTGGCTTCGTCCTCGGCGCGGTTTCGCTCGAGCCGAATCCGGGATGGACCCGAGCAGCTCGAGTCCCCTTCTTCAGGTGGCTGATGGCTTCACCGTTCGCCCAGCGCTGAAGTGCTCGCTTCCCCGCTCGCCCCCAGTACGGAATGGCATCCGCTCCGAGCCCCGCTTCCGTGTAGTGATGCGCGACCAACTCCGGTTGCGTCTCCGCGATTTCGGCGAATTGAGCCGCGAGGACTCGAGCAACGCGCTCGTGCAGGACTCTGCGCCGTTCCAGCAAAGACGATCCCGACGCGACTTGTTGCGATAGTGCATGCTTGAAGACGTACGCGACATCCGAGATCGCCGGCTGCTCGTAGATGAACTCCGCCATTTGCAGCTCGGAGAGCAGTCCTTGCAGCTCTTCGTCCGACTTTCCCGAGACCTCCCTTACCAGCCTGAACGGAAACTCCTTACCGATTATCGCGAGCGTCTGCAGCAGGTCTTTCTGATCCGGCGGCAGCCGGTCGATGCGCGAGGCCAGCACCGCCTGCACCGTTGACGGGATTTGAATCGTGCTGAGAGATTTAGCGAGCTTAACGGCGGGGTTGCGCAGCAGGGCGCCTTGCTCGAACAGCGCCTGTACGATTTCTTCCATGAAAAACGGGTTGCCTTCGGTTTTCTCGATGATCAGGCGCTTGAGCGGCGCGAGGTCGTGGCCGTCGTCCAGCAGCGCCTGCAACATCTCCTCGCCACTTTCGGCGCCGAGCGGATCAAGGCGGAGCTGCGTGTAGTAGGTCTTGTTGCCCCAGTTATGCGTAAACTCTGGCCGGTAATTCACCAGCATCAGGACCCGCGCCGTGCCTATCGAATCGGCCAGCAGGTTCAGCAGCGCGCGGGATCCATCGTCGAGCCAGTGCAGGTCCTCGAAGATCACGATTAAGCGGCTGGTTGAGGCTCTCGCGCAGCAGTAGTGCGCTTGATCGCGTCGAGCGTCCGGCGCCTTCTGGTTTCGGGATCAAGGCGGGCGAGTTGATCGTCGCTTTCAGCCACCTCGAGCAGGTTGAAGATGTACGGTAGGGTGTCTTCCAGCGCTCGATCGAGCATCAGGATCTTTCCGCCGATCTTCTCGCGGCGCCGGCGCGCGTCGTCATCCGAGGTGATCGCGAAATAGCTTTTGAGCAGTTCGATCAGGGGCAGGTATGCCGATGCCTTGCCGTGCGAGACCGACAAAGTCTCGAGCACCAGGCATCCCGGCGGCACGACCGCCTGGAATTCGAAGAACAGACGCGATTTGCCGACGCCGGCCTCGGCCACCGCTGCGACGACCTGTCCGCGCCCGCTCTTCGCGAGTTCGAGCGCGTGCTTCATCTGCACGAGTTCGGCCTCGCGGCCTACAAACCTGGACAGTCCGCGGCGCGCCGATGCTTGCAAGCGCGTACGCAGGGGGCCGAGTCCTGTCACCTCGTGGACGTTGACGGCCTCGCTCAGGCCCTTGACCCGCGTGGGTCCGATCGAGCGGAAGGTAAAGTAGCCCTCGCAGAGCTTGCGCGTATCCTCGGTCGCGGCGATGGTTCCTGTCGCCGCAACGGTTTGCATCCGCGACGCCAGGTTATTGGTATGCCCAATCGGCGTGTACTCGGCGTGGCCCGCGGCAGTTTGGATCGCGCGCACCACGACTTCGCCGGTATTGACGCCGATGCGGATCTCGATCGGCGCCCGGCCCCGCTCGCGCAGCGTTGCCGCGTAGCGGCGGAGGTCTTCCTGCATCCGCAGCGCAGCATGCAGCGCGCGCTGCGGATGGTCCTCGTGGGCGAGCGGTGCGCCGAACATTGCGAAGATGCCGTCGCCGGTGGATTGCACCACGTAGCCGTCGTAGCGATGCACGGCCGCCATCATCAGCTTCAATGCCGGATCGACGATTGCGCGTGCCTCTTCGGGATCAAGATCCTGCTCGAGTTCCGTCGACCCCTTGATGTCGGCGAACAGCGCCGTGATGGTTTTGCGCTCGCCCTCCGCCTCGTCAGGGCCGATCGGTTCGGATGCGACGCGCGCGGATGAAGTTACAGCAGCGCGCGCGGCGGATTTCGATACGCTCGCAGTTAGCGGTTCAGCACATTCGGCGCAGAATTTCGCATCAGGCGCGTTCTGGCGTGCGCACTTTGGACATTGGCGACTAAGTGGCGTCGCGCACTGATTGCAAAACCGTGAGTCTGCTGCGTTTTCGGTGCCGCACTTGGTGCAGCGCATTCTGTTTTATCCTTTTGAGAGAGGGACCGCCTTTTCCTTATCATTGGCGGTCGCCAAGCACTACCTGGCCGCCGATGGTACAATCGCACGTCGAGCCGCTGGCGATAAACTAGTGATGCGGCTAATCGCATGTCTTTCCGCATCCTGTTAAATTAATCGGTTCTGATGTGCGCAGAATTCAAAATATGTCAGTGCCGCGCCTGCACTGAATGAGTGCTCCCGCGATGCCCGTAGTGCCGATCACACGCCTCGACTTTCAGGACAAGAAGGTGCTCGTGCGATGCGATTTCAACGTGCCGATCGCTGAAGGCAAAATTCAGGACCCGGCGCGAATCGACGCGAGCCTCGACACGATTCGCTACATCCTCGAACATGGCGGCACCGCCGTGCTGTGTTCGCATCTCGGGCGTCCCAAGGAGCGCTCCGCAGAACTGAGCCTCAAGCCCGTCGCCGAATATCTATCCAAGGTGCTCGAGAAAAAGGTGAAGCTCGCGCCCGATTGTGTCGGCGATCACACCGGCAAGATGATCGATGCGCTTAAGCCGGGCGAGGCGCTCCTGCTGGAAAATCTGCGCTTCCACAAAGAAGAGGAGGCCAACGATCGCGACTTCTCGCATGAGCTCGCGCGCTACAAGCAGGTCTACGTGAACGACGGCTTCGGCACAGCGCATCGCGCGCATGCGTCGACGGTGGGAGTCACGCGATTTCTTTCGGAGCGTGCGGCGGGTTTCCTGATGATGCGCGAGCTGGATGCGCTGCGGAAGGTCACAGAGAATCCGCAACGTCCGTCGATCGCAATCATGGGCGGAGCTAAAGTCTCCGACAAAATCGGACTGATCAAAAATCTGCTGAACAAGGTAGATTCGATCCTGATTGGCGGCGCGATGGCGTACACGTTCCTCAAGGCCCAGGGTATCGCAATCGGCCGCTCGCGGGTCGAGGACGACAAGCTTGAGCTGGCGAAGGAGCTGCTCGCCGAGGCCGGTCGCAAGGGCGTCAAAATCATTCTGCCTTCGGATCATATCGTCGCGGGCGCTCCTGAAGCCGCTTCGACGCCCCATACTGTCACCGAAATTCCGTCCGAGATGATGGGCCTCGATATCGGACCGCAGACCGTCGATGCGTTTATCGCGGAAATCGCGCGCGCCAGGACCGTCATATGGAACGGCCCGCTCGGATTCTTCGAAGTCCCTGCCTTCGCGGCCGGCACGATGCGCGTGGGCGAAGCGCTCGCCAATCAGGCGGGTATCGTCTCGATAATTGGCGGCGGGGACACGGCGGCGGCGCTCGCGCATGCGTCGTGGGCGAACAAGTTCACTCATATCTCGACCGGAGGGGGCGCTACGCTCGAGTTTCTCGAAGGGCGCGAGCTGCCGGGCGTGAAAGCGCTCGAAGTCTGACACCGATGCGCAGGAAATTAATCGCCGGGAACTGGAAGATGCATCTGCTGCCGGCAGGTGCGCGCGCTCTTGTCGAGAGAATTCGCGCTGAGATCGATTCCGAGGCTGCGACGCTGGCGAAAGATCGCGACGTGCTGGTCGCGCCGCCCGCTATTTTAATCCCGGCGGTGGCGCAGGCCCTGGCGGGCTCGTCGATTCTGCTCGGCGCGCAAAACATGCACTATGAGGACAAAGGCGCGTTCACCGGCGAGGTGTCGCCGCCGATGCTGCTGGCTTACGGCGTTACTCACGTAATCCTCGGCCATTCGGAGCGCCGCCATATTTTTCACGAAACCGACGAGCTGATTAACAAAAAGGTGCACGCTGCGTTGCACCATCGGATGACCCCGATTATGTGCGTCGGCGAGACCCAGGACGAACACGACAGCGGCCGCGCGCTCGACGTCGTGCTGCGACAGCTTCAGCGCGGGCTCGAGAACGTCGGCGATGAACAAGTGCCCACAGTTGTGATTGCGTATGAGCCGGTTTGGGCGATCGGAACCGGACGCACCGCGACTCCCGAGCAGGCCGAAGCAATCCACGGCGCGATTCGCGGCGCGATACTTGAACGCTACGGGCGCGCGCGCGCCGACGCCGTCCGGATAATCTACGGCGGAAGCGTCAACGAACAGAATGTTGACTCGCTCGTGTCCAAGCCCGATATTGACGGGGCTCTGGTCGGCGGGGCAAGCTTAAAGGCTGACTCGTTCGCGCGCATCGTCAAGGCGCGGACTCGCTAAAGAAGAAAAATGGTATCAATCGTCATTACGATTCATGTGATCGTTTGCGTCGCGATGTGCATCATAATCCTGTTGCAGCAGGGCAAGGGCGCGGAGGTCGGCGCTGTGTTCGGCGGCTCGAGCCAGACCGTTTTCGGCGCGAGCGGCGCGGGCAACGCACTGACCAAGGCGACGTGGGCGCTCGCGATAATTTTTTTCTCGACTTCGATCTTTCTGGCGCTGGCTTCGGCGCGGCGCGTGACCGGCAGTATCTTCGATTCGTCGGCGCCAGCGAGCGTGATGCCGGCGACGAAGCAAGCGCCCAAGAACGCGAATCCGGCGGCGCCCGCTCCGGCTGCTGCAAATCCTGCGGCACCGGCGACGCCAGGATCGACGAAGTAATAGCAGTATCTTCGCAGCCGCGGCGGAGCGCCCACCCTCAACTTAAGCTCCGGCCGGCACGCACGATGCGCGGGTGGTGGAATGGCAGACACGCCAGTTTGAGGGGCTGGTGGTAGCAATACCGTGCGGGTTCAAGTCCCGCCCCGCGCACCATGAAATCGAAATCACTTTATTTAATGTGAAACCCGCGGTGGGTTTCACACTTCCTTCGGCAGGGGTGACCCCTGCACCCAGTGAAAAGAGAAGCGCGAAATGGCGAGGACGCCCTTTCGCTCTGGGTTTCCGGGGGAGGCGGCGTGGAATTTACCTCGCCCGTTACTTTTACGGGAGAGGCGGCCGGCCGCATTGCGGCCGGTAGGTGAGGGTTCTGGGCGCATCGCAAACGCTGGCCGGCTCACTTTTTTCCGCCGCGCCGTCCTTGTGTCATTCAGAGCGCAGCGAAGAATCCCGGCTCCTTGATTCGTGTCGTTCTCGCGGTCGTCTTTTAGAAAGACAACTTAGCCTGTCGCGGTGGCTGCGGCTGGACGGGCGGTTCCACCATGTAGCGATCGCTGATCGGGAAGCCGTAACGTTCGCGGATGCGGTTGAAAATTGTGCGCATCCTGTCGTCGTAGGCATTCGGTACGTACTCGGCGCGCCCGTAGAACGTATCGATACGGTCGGCCAGGTGCGGGAAACGCTCCTTGACGAATGGAATGAAGCGGCGCGCGGCTGCGGGCTTCAGAAATAGCGAACGCCACCATACGCCCGACGCGTTCGCGCGTCGCGCCGCGCGAATCACGTTTTCGATCGCAGCGGGATCGTCGGTGAGGCCGGGAATCATCGGCATCATCAGCACGTTGCATCGGATGCCCGCGCGCGCCAGCTCGAACAGCGCGCGCAGCCGCAGACCGGGACGCGGCGCGCGCGGCTCCAGGATCCGCTGCAGCTTTCGATCGAGCGTTATCAGCGAGAAGTTCACCGACAGCTTCGAGCGTCGATTGATCCTTCGCAGCAGCTCGAGGTCGCGGACGATGAGGCTCGACTTGGTCGTGATCGACAGGTCCAGGCCCGAGAGCTGCGCGAAGATTTCGAGCATCGAGCGCGTCAGTCCGTACTTCCGCTCGGCCGGCTGATACGGATCAGTCGCGGTGCCGATAGCGATCGCGTCAGTGCCTATCGGCGTGCGCGAGAGTGTGCGCGACAGGACTTCAGCCGCCATCCGCTTGACGAAAATTTTGCGCTCGAAGTCCATCGGATCGCGCAACTCGAGAAAATCGTGGGTGTAGCGCGCGTAGCAGTAGACGCATCCAAACTCGCACCCGCGGTAAGGGTTGATGGTCCATCGAAACGGCATGCGCGGGCTGTCGCATCGGTTGAGAATCTGCCGCACCGGCATCTCGATAAACTCGACCCCGCGGGTCGCATCGAGGTCATCGGGCGGCGGCGAAACGAGGGGCAGTGTGGCGGCGGTGTTCATCTGACGGCATGGCTATCTTCGCTTTTTCTTCGCTATCAGTCAAGCCGCCTAAGCATTTGGAACTAAACTGGATTTATGTGTTCATTACGGAGCGGGAGGCGGGAATTGCGTTCTTAGGAAGGCGTCGAAGGCGCGGTCGGGGAGGACTCGCCGCAGGCCCATCAGGACGCGCGCGGCGAGAGTCACCTTGTAGCGAGTCTTTGGATTCGTTGCCGAGATTGATTTTTCGATCACCTCGGCGACTGCGTCGGGTGTGGCGGCGAAGCGGGCCATCGGGCCACCTTCGTAGGCTTCGCGGATCTGTTTTTCGAGCACGAGGTTGAAGGCGGCGTAGGGGGAATCCTTGGGCATCGCGATGCTGCCGACGGCGGTGTCGCCGAAGGCCGTCTTGATTGGGCCGGGTTCAATTACGATCACGTCGATGCCGAAGCCTTTCACCTCGAACCGCAGCGCGTCGCTGAGCGCTTCGACTGCGTGCTTGGTCGCGTGATAGTAGGCGCCGCCGGGGAACGTCAGCTTGCCGCCCATCGAGCTCAGATTGACGACGCGGCCCCATCGCTGACGGCGCATCGCAGGCAGCACCAGCTTGGTCATCGCGATCAATCCGAACACGTTGGTTTCGAACTGGCGGCGGATGTCGGTCATCGGCACTTCTTCGAACGCGCCTTCGAGGCCGTAGCCGGCGTTGTTGATGAGCACACCGACGGCGCCTTCGGCACGCTCGACGGTTTCGACGGCGGCGCGCATCGAGGCTTCGTCGCATACGTCGAGCGCGAGCGTTTTGCATCCGCGCGATGCGAGATCGGCGAGCGACTCGGGTTTGCGCGCGGTCGCGTAGACGTTCCATCCGCGGGACGCGAGATGCTCGGCGGTCGCGCGGCCGATTCCGGTCGAACATCCTGTTATCAGGACTGCCTTCGATATCGATTCTGCCATTCGTGTGCTCCGGTTCTTTGCGCGCAAGATCGCGGCGTCACAAGCTGCTAAATACTAGTCGGAGAACGCGGCGTGTGGGGATACACCTCACCCCTGGCCCCTCTCCCTTCTGGAGAGGGGAAGCAGAGCCGCGCCGCATCCGGAGGGAATCGGCGATGGCAGACAATGGGCGCAAGTATCGGGAGAAATATGGCGAGTGGGCACTCGTCACCGGCGCGTCGGCGGGGATTGGGCTTGAGTTTGCGCGGGCGCTCGCGCGCGAGGGCATGTCGATCGTGCTGACTGCTCGGCGCGAGGATCGGCTGAATGCGCTGGCGGCGGAACTTAAGGAAAAATATCACGTCAACACACGCGTGGTCGCGGTCGATCTCGCAGCGAACGACGGCGCCGATCGGCTGGCGGACGCGGTCGCGGATTTGGAGATTGCGTTTCTCGTGAACAACGCGGGCTTCGGATACGCGGGACGTTTCGACAAGCTCGCGACTGACCGGCTGCGCTCGATGGTGGTCGTAAACTGCGTGGTGCCGGTCGTGCTGACGAGCAGAATCATTCCCGGGATGGTGAAGCGCGGGCGTGGCGCGGTGATTATCGTGGGCTCCGTGGCGGGACGTCAGCCGCTGCCGCTGCATGCGGTTTACAGCGCGACCAAGGGATTCGATCTGCTGTTCGGCGAGGGACTGTGGGGCGAGCTGCGCGGGACGGGCGTCGATGCGCTCGTGATCGAGCCGGGACCGACGAAGACTGAGTTCCAATCGGTGGCGGGCGAGTCTGTGGGCGACGACCACGGCGAGCCGGCGGAGAATGTCGTGCGGGTCGCGCTCGACGCATTGGGGAAGCATCCGAGCGTAATCTCGGGATGGTTCAACTGGGTGCGTGCGAACGCGGTGCGGCTGGTGCCCCGGTCGACGGCGACGATAATCGCGAAGAGAGTGATCGAGGGGCAGACGCCGGTGGAGATGAGGTAAGTCTTGAGTGAGGCGTGGCCTCTGCCTATGCTCGGTACGAAATCGCCTTCCAGTTGACGCAAGGAATTCCATGGCGCGTCCCCAGGCAAAGAGTCTTCGCAATCCAGATCAGGTCCGGCGCTTTCCAAATGGGCAGATAGCGAACGTCTCTCATGGCGAGACGACGATCGGGCGGTTCGTGTTTCAGCCGGGATGGCGCTGGTCGCGCGATGTCGGGCCGATCGCGGGCACGCGTTCATGCCAGATTCATCACCAGGGCGTCGTGCTGCGAGGAAGGTTGCAGGTGGAGAGTGACACGGGCGAGGTGTGCGAGTTCGCTGTCGATGACGTCTATGACATTCCGCCAGGTCATGACGCGTCGGTGGCCGGCGACGAGCCGTTCGAGGCAATCGAATTCGCGAGCGCGCGGCTTTATGCCGCGCCGGCCGATGCAGATCGCGTGCTCGCCGCGATGCTGTGCACCGATATCGTGGACTCAACCGCGCACCTCAAGCGGTTCGGCGATACGGCGTGGCGCGAGCTGCTCCTCGAGCACAACCATCTGGTGCGCGTCGAGCTGAACAACTTTCGCGGGCGCGAGATACAGACGACCGGCGACGGGTTCCTCGCGGTGTTCGACGGTCCCGCGCGGGCGGTCCGATGCGCGCGGGCAATCGGCGGCGCGGTCTCGAAACTCGGCGTCGCGATTCGCGCGGGGGTTCATACGGGCGAGGTGGAGTTCGTGGGAGATAACGTAAGAGGGCTGGCGGTTCATGAAACCGCACGCGTCGCGGGGGTTGCGAGGGCAGGCGAGGTGCTCGTTTCTGCGACGACGAAGCATTTGCTGGAAGGCTCGGGGATCGCGCTTGAATCGGCGGGAGTTCATGAACTCAAGGGGCTTGGTGATGCGCGCGAATTGTTCAGAGTTACGAATGAAGGATGAGCTGGTCTCTCTGCGCGATAAAACAAATCGAAAAGCGGCGGAATCCTGAATCGCGCGCGAAAAGATCGCGTGCTGTAATCGGACCCTCACCTCGATCCTCTCCCTAACAGGGAGAGGGGAAGTTTCATGCAGGCGAAGTGACTAGCTCGGGGCGCGGCGGCGGGGTCTTGGACGGGCGCGCTTTGGATTCTGGCCGGGGCGGTAATTTTCGTCATGCGGATCGAAAATGCCCAGGCGCTTCAATCGAATCACGCACATCACGTGGAAGACAATCAGCGCAACCGCTGATGATACGCAGGCGAGCCTGACAAATCGCTGAAGCTCGCCGGGGATCCTATCGGCGAAGACGAAGATCGCGAGCATCACCCATTCGGTGGCGAACAGCAGGAACAACAGCCGCTCGGTGTCGACGTGGCTCGGCAGGCGCGACGAGGCTTTTGGATCTGAAATGCGGACCGTGCGCTTCTCGATCCTGGCGAAGATGTAGCGGGAGACCACGACGCCGCATCCGAGCGCGCCGAGTCCCATCGGATCGAAGATAGTCAAGACGCTCCGGCGGCCTGTCGTTGCCTCAAGGGATTATCACAAGGTCGTATGCGGGCGGCATTCTCTCGGCGATTGTCGCGAGCGACGACCCGTCGGTGCTGGCGCGCACGACTGCGCCGTCATTGCATACGGCAAAGAAGCCACCATTTTCGGGATCGGCTTTCAGCCGCATGACCATCGCACGCCCGAAATTCTGTTCGGCTGAAATCGGTTCGAAACTCTCGCCGCGATCGGCGCTGCGAAACAGCATCGCGTCCGCACCCGTCGGTGCGACGCGCCACATGGGCGGCGGACCCATCGCAGCCGCCGTGAAGAGGTCGTCGCGGTCCGGCGCGCTGACGAGCAGCGGGATCGTGTACGTTCGGTTGAGCCCGCGCGTCACATGCTCCCACGACTTGCCGGCGTTGTTGGACAGGTAGAAGCCGCCACCTGTCGTCGCATAAAGCCGGCGCGAGTCGCGCGAATCCACCGCGACGGTATGAATGTCCTCGTAGAGTCCGTCGTTGAGCGTCTCGAAAGTCGCGCCCTCGTTGCGCGAGCGGAAGATGCCGCCCTCTTCGACCCCGACGTACATCGTCGACGGCTCATGCGGATCGAAAGCGATCGAGCGCACGTGCGGAATATGCGGCGGCGGCGGAAACGTCCACCGGTCGCGCCCCGGGATTTTCAGAAAGCCGTCGGACTCCTTGAAGACGCGGCCGCGATCGTCGCTGCGGAACAGGCGCGCATGCGACGTGCCGACGAATACGCGGTCCTTCACGGCGGGCGATGCGGCGATCGACCAAACCTCCTCTTCGCGCGCGAGCGGGGGAGTTACGTCGATCCAGGTGCGGCCGCCGTCAGTCGATCGGGCGAGTGTGCCCTTGCCGCGGATTTGCTCAGTCGAGCCAGCGTAGATGAGATTGGGATCGGCGGCGTCCTGCGCCATGCACCACACGGCCGACGGATCGGCAAGCACCATCAGCGGCGTCGCACCGCGCGAAGGATCCAGAATCACAATCCCCTTTGCCGTCCCGATGCAGAGTCGCATCCCGGTTCACACCTCTTTCCAGCCGCGCCCGAATCGTAGCGCAAAGGATGAGAGCAGAACAGCGGCGAAGGAAGAGAGGAACGTTATTGAATGTGAAACCCGCGGTGGGTTTCACGCTTCCTTCGGCAGGGGTGACCCCTGCACCCAGTACAAAGAAAGATGCGGGACTGCGTCCCTGTTCGAACTTTTTAAGCGGAAAGGCGCCGGGAATTCACCTCGCCCGTTACTTCACGGGAGAGGAGGCCGGCGGGCGCAGCCGCCGGTGGGTGAGGGTTCCGGGCGCATCGCAAATGCTTGCCCGCGCACTTCTGCCGGCCGTCATGGCTTGATACAGACATTCGCATGAAGTTCCTCCACGCCACTGCACTCGCGATCGTTGCCTGGTACCTGATGATCCCGCCAATCGGCGCCGACAACAAAATTGATCCGCATGCGCCGTTGTCGAAGTGGAGAAAAGGCGTGAGCTTTCAGTCTCAGAAGGAATGCGAGGACTCTCTCAAAGACGCAATCCAGAACCCGATGACTCCGGCTGAGTACCAGGCAGCCGCGAAGGCGACGCGGAAGGCGAAGATGAAGCCGCTGACCATGTTGGAGATGACCAAACGCACGGCGGAGTCGCAATGCGTCGCGGCCGACGATCCTCGGCTCAACCCAAAAGCAAAAGGCGCGTCGCCAAAATAACTACGTCAGCTTGGTGCCGACTCTGAGATCGCCGCTAGTGACCAGTTCAGCAGGGGCTACCTTCTTAGGATTCGGATCGATTCGCGCTCGCTTTACCGTGATCGTTCCGCCTGCGAGCGCGATTTTCATTCCGTCCGCATCGATGGCCCCTATCGTGCCTGGTTCGCCTTGCGAGCTAGCCGCTGAAAACGCGGCTTCATACATGCGCAGGCGTTTTTCGCCGAGGTTTGCGAAGGCGCCCGGCTGCGGGTCGCATCCGCGGATCAGGTTGAAAACTTCGCGCGCTGGTTTTGCGAAATCGATCTTTGCGTGCTCGTCGCGGCATGGCGGTTCGTAGGTCGCTTTACTCTCGTCCTGCACAATCGCGGGTGCGTTGCCGGATTTGATCAGGTCGACCGCTTCGACCATTGCGTCGATGCCCATCGGGAACAGCGTGTTGAAGTAAATCGAGCCCACGGTATCATTCTCCGCGATCGGTACGCGCTTCTGTACGAGTATCGGTCCGGTGTCGATACCTTTATCCGGCCAGAACCACGTCACTCCCGTTTCCGCATCGCCCTGGATGATCGCCCAGTTGATACCGCTGGCGCCGCGATGGCGCGGTAGCAGGGACGGGTGAAAACAAATCGACTTGTAGCGCGGCGCGTAGAGAATTCGCTCGGGCACTATCAGCGTGAAGAAGGCGAGGATCGCGAGATCGGCGTCCAGCGTTTTGAAATGCTCGAAGGCCGCGTCGTTCTTGAACGACTTGGGCTGGCTGAGCGGAATGCCCATCGCGCGAGCCTTGGCCGCGAGCGGATCCGCCTTGCCGGCGGGCGAATCCGGCGGCGCGAAGACGTGAACGATCTCGTCACCATGATCGACGAGCGCCGCGAGCGCTTTTTCCGCGAATGCGGCCTGGCCGAGCAGTGCAATACGCAAAGTGTGAACCTCCGATCTCTTCAGTCACGCTACCAAATCAAAAATCGAGTTGCATCCTGAAACGGCGTGTCATCCGCGGCGTACATTGAACTGGAGCTTCAGAGACATTGAGGACCCGCGGATCCGCCATTTCAGCGACCGTCGCCGCTGCTATATTTGCAGCCGCTGTAATTTCTGCGAGCGCTGGCGGCCCGGAGGATCAGCCGGTGCCGGCGCCGGGGAATCACAACGAGTCGCTCGAGATCGGCGTCGGCGCAAAAAAGATAACTCGCACGTTCATCGTGCATGTGCCGCCCGGGTTCGACGGCAAATCGAAAGTGCCGGTAGTCTTCATGCTCCACGGCGCGGGCGGCAGCGGTGAGGGCGCGATTTCGGAGACGGGATGGGACGCGAAATCCGATCGCGAGGGCTTCATCGCGGCTTTTCCCGACGGCACTCCGCCGCACCCGATGATGCCGGCGCGATTTCTGATGAATCCGCGGCTGTGGAACGACGGCTCTGGCCGCGGCGCGATTGGCGTTGATAATGTCGACGACCTCGGCTTTATCTCCGCGATGATCGACTTTCTCGAGGCGCATTACGCGGCCGATCCGACACGAATTTATTGCACTGGGTTTTCCAACGGCGCCTCGATGACGTTCAGCGTGGGGCTCAACCTCGCGAATCGAATCACGGCGATTGCACCGGTCGCGGGTCATCTCTGGCAGCGCGAAAAATCGCTCACCTATCCGGTGCCGCTGCTCTACATCGTCGGGACCGATGATCCGCTGAATCCGCTTGGCGGCGGCAAAGTGAACCTGCCGTGGGAGACGATTCAGAATCGTCCACCGGTCGAGGACTCGCTCAAAAAGTGGGAGCGGATGCTCGGCTGCGGGCCGCAAGTGCAGACGGCTCGAGGCAAAGGCGTGCTCAAGGTCACTTACGATCAATGCGTCAAGGGCGGAGAGGTGGAGTACTACCGCGTCGCGGGATTGGGGCATATCTGGCCCGGCGGTAAGAATCGGCTGCCGGAAAAATGGGTCGGCAAGCCGAGCGACAGCCTGAACGCAACCGACGTCATCTGGGAATTTTTCAAGGCGCATCCGCGAACGCCCGCATCGAATTCGATCGCGAAGAATCATTGACACAGTTGCTTGCCGGCCTGTTTGATGACCGATCGAATGTTTTCCACTCGACGGTTGTCTGAAATTCTCGCGATCCTGATCGTATTCGTGGCCGCGCCGACCCGCGCGCAAGATTCCCTCGCGACGCATCACGGGCGCGGACGTATCGTAATCCTGATGGTGTGGGACGGACTGCGGCCCGACTTCGTCACGCAACGCGACACGCCGAACCTGTTTCGGCTCGCGCGCGAGGGCGTCCGCTTCGACAAGCATCACTCGATCTTTCCGACGCTTACGATGGTGAACGCGACCGCGCTCGCCACGGGTGCGCCGCCCGGCGTCAACGGACTCGAGGGCAACAACTTCTACCTGCCGCCGTCGGCGGAAATGCCGAAGGGTGAGCTGGTCGGCGCCGAGGGCGCCAAGGCGATTCTGAATCTGAACAAGTCGAATCAATTCAAAGGGCGCCTGATCGGGCTCGACACGATCGCGCAGGAAGTCGCGCGCGAGGGCGGCTACGTCGGCGTGATCGGCAAGCAGGGGCCGACCTCCGTTTTCGACAATCGCGTTGCGACGATCCTCGACGGCAAGGACATTGTGGGCGAGGCGCACAAGGACTACCTGTTCGCGTCGGAGGACCTGGTTGCGCCGGCGTCGGCGAGTGAGAAGATCACGATTCCGCCCGATTCGAAAACCACGGTGGCCGACGAGCAGCGCGATTTGTACTTCGCGCGGCTGGTCGTCGAGAATGCGTTGCCTGCAGCCAAGCTCGCTGCCGACGCTGGTCGGCCGGCGCTCGTCGTTTTCTGGCAGCATAATCCCGATCTCACGCAGCACGTCGCCGGGCTCGGCACGTTGCCGGCGATGGAAGCGCTCAGCCTGTGCGACAACAACCTGATGAAGCTTCGTACGGCGATCGACACCTTGGGAATAGCGGACAAGACTGACGTGATCGTGGTGTCCGATCACGGCTTTGCGACGATCAAGTTCCGGATTGTGTTGTCGGAGATGCTGGTGGCTGCCGGAATCAAGAAATCGCACGACAGCACCGACGTGGTCGTCGTGCCCAACGGCGGCGCGGACCTGGTCTACCTGTCGCCGACGGAATTTGCGACGCCGGAGTCGAAGCGCGCGGTGCTGCAGAAGATCGTGAACTTTGCCGAGGCGCAGGAATGGTGCGGGCCGATCTTCTCGCGCGATTCCGCCACGGCGCCCGACGAGCCAAGCCGCCGGGGACATCGTCAGCGCGCGCCGAAGCCGTACCTCGGATGGATCGACGGGACCTTCAGCCAGCACGTCATCGGCCTCTACAATGCGGAGCGATCGCCAGACCTGGTGATCTCATTTCGCGAGGAGCCCGACGCCGACAACAAGAATCTTACCGGCCCAACCAATCCAGCATTTCTGATTGGGCAGATAGGGCAGGTCTCGATGCCAAACAAATCAGCCGCCTTGCTGCATCCGGTGAAAGGCCTCGTGTACGCCGACACTGGCACCAGCCAGACGTTCACGACCGGCATGGGGATGCATGGCGCGGCGGGCGAGCGCGAGATTCATAATTTCTGCGCGGCGACCGGCCCGGACTTCCGCCGCGGTTTCGTCGATTTGAATCCCACCGCCAACACCGACATCACGCCGACAATCACGGAAATACTCGGCACGCTGCCAAATATCGGGCCCGGCGGCATCGCTCCTGCCGGCCGCGCGATGGCGGAGGCGCTGGTCGACGGCCGCCGCAGCGCCAGCGGCGCGCATACGCAAACAATGACGGCGGATCTGATGCTGCCAGGCGTTGAGGCCGTGACGACGCTTCGCGTGTCATGGATCGGCGATGAGCCATACCTCGACAGTTCAACAGTCGACCACAAGCCACTGGGCAGCTCGCCGTAGTTCTCTGATTCCCTCCTCCCACGTGGGAGGAGGGCTAGGGTGGAGGACATTTCTGCGGCGCGATTGTCTGTGGCGCCGCAGATCTGAATTCTGCGAATAAGGTCCTCCACCCGCCGCGCGCGGACGCACGTCGGCCTCCTCCCACGATGGAGGAGGCGAAAGAAAGAGGATCAGTCCAGCGCCGTGATCGAACGGCCGCGCGTCTCTGGGAGTATCCATACGAGCAGCGCGCCCATCGTCGAGAAGACTGCGCCTAGCGACAACGTTGCGCCGAAACCGAATCGAGCGCCGAGTGCTGCGATCAGAATCGGGGTGAAGAACTGGAATCCGCGCGTCACGTTCAGCAGTAATCCTAGCGATGTGTTGCGAATTCTCGTCGGCAGTAATTCTGCGATCATCGGTGCGATTCCGGCCCATATGCCGGTGCCGAATCCTGCCGTGAACATCGCCGCCGAGATCAGTCCGGGCACTGCCGCCGCGGTGTTCCACAGGATCGTTGGCGGGATCGTGCCTGCCGCCATCAGCAGACCGTAAGTGCTGAATGCGGGGCGGCGGCCGAATCTGTCTGCGACGCGTCCGAACGTCAGGTAGCCCAGCACGCCGCCGATTTGCATTTTGATCAACAGATGACTCGCGGCCACGGCTGTCAGCCCGCGCTTGAGTTCGAGATATCCCGGCATCCAGGTGTACGTGAACCAGTACGCCTCGGAGTTCAGCAGGACGACGACGAACAGCAGCGCGAAGATGCGCCGGTATTCGAGTATCGCGCGCAAGTCGACGCCGCGGCCGCCGAGTTCCGCGCGCGTGCGGCGCCATACGTCGCTCTCCGGCATCCACTTCAGCACCGCGGCGACGACGAATATTGCGGGCACGCCGGAAAGCATGAACGTCAGCCGCCATCCCAATGCTGGTGCGAGATAGCCGCCTGCCGCTGCCGCCAGCAACACTCCGAGCGGCGCGCCCGTCTGCACGTATGCCGCGTATCGCGCGCGTCGATCGGCCGGCACGCTCTCTGCCACCAGGCTTTGTCCGGGGGCCCATCCGCCGCCCATGCCGAGCCCGGTGATCGATCGAAACAGGATCAGTTGCGTGAGACTGTGGCTGAATCCGCACAGCGCAGTGCCGACGCCATAGATTGCGACGGTCGTCGCGATCATCGGTCTTCGCCCGTAGCGGTCGCCGAGGAAGCCGAAGATGACTCCGCCGAGCGCCGTCATCAGCAGCGACGTCCCCAGCGCGAGCGACGACTGCTCGGGCGTCAGATGGAGTTCGCGCGCGACGGGGACCAACAGAAACGAGTAGAGTACGAGATCGTAAAAGTCGAAAATCCACGCGGCGAACGCGAGCGCGACGATCCTCAGGTGGATCGCGCCGGTCTCGCGCTGGTTCATCAGCAACTCGCGCGGCGGCTGTATTTTGGCGACTGGCTCCATACAATTGGGTGTGGTTGGCTAGTCATACCAGTTGCGACTGTAAAGGAAACGCGCCCGGCAGTGCGAAATCCTCTGCGCGTTTCGGAGGACTGAATGTTCAGACGCTTTTTTCGATGGATTTTACGAACCGTGCTCATCGTGATCGTGCTGGTCGCGATCATCGCCGTCTCGGAGCACATCTCGCATCGCGTGCAGCCGAATTCCGTGCTGTCGGTCGAACTTGACGGCACCATAGTCGAGCGTGCCAGCAGCAGCGTGCTTGGATTGATCAGCAAAAAGCAGACGGCGCTAAACACACTGCGCGATGCGATCGATAAGGGCGCCAAGGATCCGAAAATCGTCGGCCTCGAAATCAAGGTAATCAACCCCGAGATGGAACTTGCGCAGGCGCAGGAGATCGTCGCGCTGATCAAGTCGTTCAAGAGCCACGGCAAATGGACCGCGGCGTACCTCGAGACCGCCGGCGAGTCGGGCCTCGGCAATACGCCCTTTATCGTCGCTTGCGCCGCTGACGAGGTTTCGCTGATGCCGCAGGGCGATCTCAACCTGATGGGCGTCCAGCTGCGCGAGCTGTTCTTGCGCGGCACGCTCGATTGGGTAGGCATTACGCCGAACTTCGCCTCGGCGGGGAAGTACAAGAGCGCCGCCAACATGTTCACCAACAAGGATGTCACTCCGGCGCAAAAAGAAGAGGACGAAGGGCTGGCCGACAGCTTGTACAGTCAGATCGTCGCCACGATGGGGACCGAGCGCAATCTGAGTCCCGACACGATTAAAAGTCTGATCGATCGAGCACCGATAAATGCGGACGATGGCCTGAAGGCAAAGCTGGTGGATCGATTGGAGTATGAAGACGAGTTTACCAAGCGTGTAAAAAATCACGGCGGCTCGGTTCACAAGGAGGTCGACTACACCGATTACGCGCGCCCGAGTCTGTTCTCCAACCTGAGCGGAGATCAAATCGCGGTGATTTACGGGGACGGAGAGATCCAGCGCGGCGGCGAGGGTCTGGATCCTTTCTCGGGTCCCGACACGACCGCGATGACCTCCGACGACATGACCGAAGCGTTTAAATCCGCGCGCGAGAACGACGACGTTCGCGCCGTTATCCTGAGAGTCAATTCGCCCGGCGGCTCGATGCTCGCGTCGGAGCTGATCGATCGCGAAGTTGAGCTTACTGCCAGGAAAAAACCTGTCGTCGTCAGCATGTCGGGATACGCCGCGTCGGGCGGATACATGATCTCGATTCCGGCGGCGAAGATTATCGCGGAGCCCGGCACGATCACTGGATCGATCGGCGTGCTCGGCGGCAAATTCAACATCACTCCCGCAGCGCAAAAAATCTATGCGAACACCGACGCGGTGAGCCGTGGGGCGAACGTCGGGATGTTCGACATGTGGACCGACTTCACGCCCGCGCAATACAAGCAGTTCCAGGATGATATCCAGCGCAACTACCAGTACTTCCTGAAACTGGTCGCGGAGGGTCGCCACATGACTGTCGAGCAGGCCGACGCAGTCGCGCAGGGACGGGTGTGGACGGGAGATCAGGCGATCAAGCTCAAGCTGGTCGATTCGCTCGGCGGACTCGATGAGGCGATGGCGACGGCGAAAGGATTGGCGCGCCTCGCGCCCGATCAGCCGGTCGGGATCATCGAGCTGCCCGAACAGCCCGGCCTGTTGCAGTCGCTCAGCAAGGGCAAGATGACGGCGTTGTTCACGCAGCGTCCCGCGGCGCGAATCGTCGAACCCGTAGTCCAGTTGATTCACGCGGCGCTAAGCGGTCATGTGTTTTTCAGCGCCGCATATTGTCCAGTGGTGCCGATGCTCTGATAGCGAACTGCGGAGGCGATTCAGTGGATTCGCAACTCGAAGGATTTCTCAATTCGTTGGCTGAAGCCGAGCGCGCCGGCGGCCGCGTCCTGCACGAGCTCACCGAGCTGGCACAATCGCTCGAGCTGCGCGAGATGCTCAAGAAGGTCGGACACGACGAGGGGTACTATGCGGGAGAGTTGGCGGCGCATGTGCGCCGGCTCGGCGGCAGTCCGTCGACCAAGACAGGAGACTTTGTCGAGAAAGTGCGCGCGGTCGGAGATTTTCGCGGCAAGCTCGAGCTGCTGAATCGCGGCCAGCGATGGGTGATTCGCAAAATCGAGGAAAACGTCCCTGGTATCGGCGACGCGCAGCTCAAAGCATTTCTGGTTGTGATGGCCGAGGGGCATCGGGTCAATATCGGCGCGCTCGAAGAGGCGCTGAAGCAGGGCGTCATCTGACGGTACGGAGCAAGTCCGGTGCGGCAAACAATCATCGGTCTGCTGATGGTCGCGGTGACAGCGGCGTTTTTCTATTGGGTCGCGCGGCAGCGCTACAAGTGCCCGTTCTGCGGACGCGTCGTCAAGTACAACGACGTCAACTGTCCGCATTGCGGCAACGATATGAAGTTTCGCCATCGCGCGGGGCCCGAGGCGGTGCCGCGGGCAGCGGCGGACCTGCGTCCTACTCGGCGCCGGCCGGGCGGCGGCCGCTCGTAGCGGACAAGAGTGCGGCTGCGGCACGTCGCAAAAAAGTTTGCGCCTGCGACTTCGAATTAACCGGGAGGCGCACGTAATCGTCGCCGACCTTCAAATCGGCGAAAAATCCTGCCGGGTCTTCATGGAAATGGAGAAATCCGCCCGAACGGCAGTAGAACGAACCGCGCTTCTTTTCCTTTATCCCGTCGAGCCGCCTAATCTCTTCGAGGATCGGCTCGAGCTGGTCGAGCGCTTCCGGTCCCGCATGCTTCATTGACTACTGCCTCCGCGCCAACTGGCTATAGCAAGTAGCTATCTACGAGTTCCCCAGCTCGATCACGTAGCCATCGGGATCGGTGAAGTAGGCATAGGGGACGCCGGGCGCGTGTTGGCCGCGGCGTTGCAGCTTCCCACCGGCATTCTCGATTTGATGCACCATCTCATCGAGACTGTCCTTGGGGATCGAAAAACCGAAATGCGAAACGCCGCCTCCGCCGACCGGTTCGTCCGCCTTGGCCTGGCACAGCGTGATTGTTTCGTTCACGCCGGGCGAATGAATGAAAACCATGGTCTTCCCTTCCCAGAATTCAACTTCGAGACCGAACGCCTCCTGGTAAAACTTGAGCGATCGACCGACGTCCCTGACGTTGAGATTGATGTGCCTCAATCCGCGCGCTTTGATCATCGGCGTGCCTTCCGACTTGCGTGGTGTTCGATTAGCCATTATTGAACCCAACTGCTCTTCCGCTTCCGTCATTGAAATACATTTCGCGGATTCGTGAACGTCATCGGATACCCAGTCGGGAAATTTGATAGTAGTCACTCGATGCGCCCCGGTTGAGGTATGTTCCTCTCGAATCGCGGACAAGCGAGCGCCGTCGAACGCATGCGCCATCTTTACAAGTGCCGGCCATAGGCGGCGATGCACGAGAGTTACCTTACCGTCGTGTAGCCGGCATCTCATGACGTCGGGAGAGTCGCAAACGTCATTAAGAAGCATGTAAATCTGATTGCCCTTCGGATGGCCCCACCAGCTTCCCCGGATAGGCTCGCCCGCGATCGCCTGCGCAAGGTTCGGGATTGTGCCCTTGGCGGACTCCAGCACCGCGCCGTGACGCTTGACGAAATCGAGTGCTTCTTTTTTGGTTTTGACCGGCACTGCTTCCGGTCCCTAGTTCTAACGTCGCGGCGCGTCTGGGGCTACATGCCTTGCTGTTGCGCGTGACAGTCGTGGCAGATTCCGTACAGTTCCATCTTGTGCCGGGTGAGAGTCACGCCGAGGTCGCGGGCGACGATGTTCTGCATGCGCTCGATCGCGGCGTTTTCGAATTCGATGATCCGGCCGCATCGCTCGCAGATGAAATGATCGTGATGGCGCTCGCCGACCGCTTCGTAACGCGCCTGGCCTTCGTCGAAATGCCGCTCGTACAGCAGCGCGCATTCCTTCAGCAGGCGCAGCGTCCGGTAAATCGTCGCATAGCCGACGTGCGGGTTGATCTTCTTGACCTCGGCGTACAATTCCTCGGCACTGATATGATGCCCGTGATCGAAAAATACGCGCGCGATGTCGTCGCGCTGGCCGGTGGACTTGAGCCCGCGCTCCTTGAGGCGGGTATGGAAGGTGAGCATCCGCTCTTCCGCGCTGATCGCGGGTTTGCGATCGATAACGGTATGCCCAGCCGTCGCGGTTTCGCCCAAGCGCGGCATTTCGGTACTCAGGTTGAGGCGTCTCCGAGGTGAACGATACGCCGCGCTGCCGGGGACAGATATAAAGACTCGAGGTCGCGCGAGCGCAGCGCTTCGGCGATCACTTCGAGCTGCTCCGCGGCGGGCTGATCGCGATCTATTATGACGAGGTTCTTGTCGCGCAGCCGGCATGCGCCGCCGCGCGTGCGATATCCGATTTCGCGCATGATCTTTTCGCGGCGGACTTCGAGCCCGACCCGCTGGGCCGCCTCGGCGAGCTCGTCCACGATTCTCATCATCCGCGTTTCGCTAAGTTCACTCATTTCACCTGCATCCCTGCGCAATCGGCTTTGGTGGCCATAGCGGCGCCTCTTGAGGCATAACCGCGGGGCATGTTATCGCGGTAGTCAACGCGGAGGTCACGCGCTTGATCAAGAAAATCCTTGTCGGCATCGACACCTCCGAACACTCCCGCAACGCGCAGGCTTACGCCTTTTATTTTGCCCGCGTCTTCGATGCGTCGCTGATTGGATCTGCATGTCGTCGATATCGTGTCGATTGAAGGCTCGTTTTTCCATGATATATCAGGTTCGCTCGGGCTGGAACCATATCTGGATTTCTCGTCCAAGATGCGCGAGGTGCTGACCGCCCGCGGCCGCGCCGTACTCGACGAATTTGCCGCCGCGGCGCGCCGCGAGAATATTCCGGTCGAGACCGTGCTCGATATGGGGATTGTCGCCAACCAGATCTGCGAACGGGCGCGCAGCGGCGACCTGGTCATGATTGGTCATCGCGGGGTCAACGAAAAATTCTCGACCGGGCTGTTGGGTTCGACCGCGGAAAGCGTCGCACGCAAATCGCCGCGCCAGTTGTTCATCGCGCCGAATCGGTTTCGCGAGGTCAAGCGCCCCGTGCTGGCCTACGACGGCAGCGAACGAGCGTCGCGCGCGATGCGCTCGGCGGCGGAAGTCGCCAGTGGCCTCGGCGTTCCGATCACCGTCATCACCTGCGCGCGCGATCCCAAGCTCGGCGAGCGGACCCTGGCCGAGGCGCGCACCTACTTCGAAAACTACACGCCGAAGGCCGATTTCAAGCTGTTGCAGGGTCACGCCAACGAGGAAATCGTTAAGTTCCTCAAGGAGCACGACGCCGACCTGCTGTTCATCGGCGCCTACGGGCACAGCAGGATCATCGAGATGGTGCTTGGCTCGACCACCGAGTACGTGCTGCGCAACTCGCCGTGTCCGGTATTCCTCGCGCGCTAGGCTTCTCCGGCTTCGATTTCATCCGATGAAGCAAAATATCTACGACGACCCGCGATTCTTCGACGGCTACAGCCAACTGCGCCGCCACGAGAGCGGCCTTAACATGGCGGTGGACCAGCCCGCGATGCGCTCGCTGATCCCGCCGCTTGCCAACAAGCGTGTGCTCGACCTCGGCTGTGGCTTCGGCAAAATGTGCCGCTATGCAATCGACCAAGGCGCGGCGAGCGTGGTGGGCGTCGATATCTCGACCAAAATGCTCGCGAAGGCGCGCGAGGATACCAACGACGCGCGCATCAGCTACGTCCAGTCCGCGCTCGAAGATCTAAACTTCGCGCCGGCGAGCTTCGACGTTGTCGTCAGCTCGCTCGCGCTTCATTACGTCGAGCACTTCGATTCGGTCTGCGCGAACGTGAAGTCGTGGCTCGTCACGGGCGGCGCGTTCGTGTTTTCGGTCGAGCATCCGATGGTGACTGCGTATCCGGTCGGCCAATACCTGGCGGGCAAAGACGAAACGCAACACTGGGAAATCGACAACTACAAGTTCGAGGGAATTCGCCACACGCAGTGGTTTACCGACGACGTCATCAAGTACCATCGCTCGGTCGAGACCTACGTGAACACGCTGATAGACAAGGGCTTCACGATTTTACGGCTGCTCGAGCCCGAGGCGGCAGCGGACGAAATTCGTAAACGTCCGGATCTTCGCGAGGAAAGCCGCCGTCCGACCTTTATCTTAATCTCGGCGCGCGCGTAGTCACGCTTGCGGTTCCTCGGCGCGCTGGCGGATGTAACGGCTGAGCAACAGGCGCATCGACTCGACCGGCTGGATTCCAATCATCGGAAAGTCGCCCAGGATAAACGTCGGATAACCGAGCGCCGAAAACTCGTCGGCCTCGCGCTTGTAATCGTCGAGGCGCGCGCTCATCGATCCCGAGTCGAGTGCCGCACGAAACTTCGCTCGATCGAGGCCGGCGCGCTCCGCAATCGCGTCGAGTACTTTTGGATCCGCGATGTCGGCGCCGTCGTCGAACGCCGCGTGAAAGACCGCATCGTGATACGCCCGGAAGACGCCGGCATCGCGCGCGACTTCGGATCCGTGCAGCGCAGGTATCGAATCGATCCAGCTCGACGGCGGTGCGACGCGAACTCCCGTCTCCGCTGCGACGAACAGCACTTTCTGCCGTTCGCGCTCGCCCAGCACGCGGCCCGGCTTGGCGCGAAAGTCTCGGGTCGCGATCGGCACGCCCTTCCACAGAGCCTCGAAACCTAGTTCGTCCTCGAGCGGGGTGACGATTCGCCATGCGATGTAGCAAAGCGTCGAGGCGTAATCGAAGTAGATTGGAATTCGCAGGCGGCTCATATCACTTATCACCGACTCCGATAATCGCCCGATTCGCGCACCCGCCGCAATTGGCGCTTGCGTGACTCGCGCGTCGCGCACATTCTGGAATCACAATGGCTTCACATCGCCGGCCTGTTCTGAAATTGGGTGTCGTTGATTTCGGCGTCGAGACCGCGACGCTGCCGAGCGGCGTGCAAGTCGATCTTCCCGTCATCCGCCATCCGGGAGCGAGCGCGATCGTCGCGCTGTATCCCGACATGACGGTTGCGATGCTGCGTCAATATCGTCACACGATCGGCGGCTGGATGCGCGAGATTCCCGCGGGATGCCGCAACGCCGGCGAGGACCCTCTCCAATGCGCACGGCGCGAACTCGGCGAAGAGGCACGCGTCGCGGCCGCGCGATGGGACCATCTCGGCTCGATCATCACGGTGCCGAGCTTTTGCGACGAGAGAATCGAGCTGTACCTGGCGCGCGAGTTGTCGGAGGGTACCGGGCACGCTGGATCACGACGAGGTGCTTAGCGTCAGCCGGGTGCCGTTCGAGGAAACCTTCGCGATGATTCGTCGCGGCGATATCGTCGATGCGAAATCGATCGTCGCGCTCTATCGCGCTCGCGACTTTCTCGAGCAAGAGCATCGCGGCTGAAGGAGATCATTTGTGGCAATCGAAGTACTAGGTGTCGAGCATATCGATCTGACGGTGAACGATGTCGCGCGGTCGCGCGCGTTCTACGACAAGGTGCTCGGAGAACTCGGCTTCAGGAAATTCGAGGGCGAGGACTACATTCACTGGGCGAACCCGCAGATGACGATTGCGATTCGCGAGGCGTCGGGCGTGCATCGCGACGCGCAATTCGATCGCTATCGGGTGGGTCTGCATCACCTCGCATTGCGAGCGCGCTCGCGCGCCGACATCGAAGCGTTTCACGATTTTCTGAAGCGCGAGAAGATCAAGATACTCGACGCTCCCGCCGAGTATCCGCACTATGGAGAAAATTACTACGCGGTATTCTTCGCCGATCCCGACGGGATGAAGCTGGAACTCGTGCACAATCCGTGGGGCTACTGGCGCAAAGTAATGACCGAAGGTCACGACGCGCGGCCGCGATATGAAATCAAACAGTAGATCGGACGTCGCAAGCGCGAGGATGCGCGTCGTCGAGGTCCATTCAGCGACGCGCTGGCCAGCGCATCCATCGCCTGCGAACGGCATCTTGCGCCGTTAAGCCGCTACTGGATTACTACTTCGTCCGGAAAGAGAAACGTAGTGGCGCCGTCATCGAATTGCACCAGGAACATGCGCCGGTCGAGATTATTAACCTCACGCAGAATGCGTGGCTGTTCGCTGAATCGACTGCGACCCTCGTGGTCGCGCACCGGTTTCTGCAGCTTGCAATGCTTTCCGATCAGTTCTTCTGTATTTACGCTCGTCATCATATTTTTACCCCTCCGCTTCCTTTCCGGTATTCCGGCCACCATCACCCTGACCGACATACTAGCAAGCTTCGGGCCTAATATTTAGACGTCCAAGGAACACTTCTGTTACATTTGTCCAGAGCTGTGGAAAACCTCACAAATCTGCGCTTCTTCGTTATTGGTGACAAAATGGTTATACCGGGTAGGTGTCCCGGCTTCATTCGCAGATAGGAGTAATGCCCGAATTAAGGCGGGTTTTTGCCTAATTCGCTTCGTGATAATCAGAAGATCGGCCTGCTAAACAAACCGCGAAAGCATTCGCGTTTTTAGTTACCGTGTAAAAAAAGGTACTGCGAAGGGAAAAATTACAAGATGCGTACACTTTACCCGCTCGTCATGGGCCGCCGCGCGATTCTCGCGACGGAGCACTATCTTTCTGCCTCTGCCGGTGCGCGAATGTTCGCTTGTGGCGGAAATGCCATAGACGCTGCGGTCGCTGCTACATTCGTCGAAGGGGTCGTCAACCCCCATATGCACACAATTGGTGGCGAGGCGCCCATGCTGATTTATTCGGCAACTGCCCGCCGCGTGGTTGCCATCAACGGCAATATGATGGCGCCTCAGCGCGCGACAATTGCCCATTATCGGTCGTTGGGCATCGACCTGATTCCCGGCGCGGGTCTGCTTGCGGCCGGCGTTCCCGCGGCCTTCGACGCTCTCGTGACTGCGCTCAGGGATTTCGGCACCAGGTCGCTGTCTGACGTGCTCGAGCCTGCACTGCAGCTCGCGGGTGAAGGTTTTCCCATGCATGTCGGGTTGTGTGGCGATCCCGAGATCCCCGACGAAGCGATGGCCGGGGCGGGCGCGTCACTGCGCAGCAACGCCAAACGGTTCCTGACCAAGTGGCCGTCCTCAGGCCGGGTCTATCTCCCCGACGGCAAAGTGCCGCTGCCCGGAAGCGTGCTCAAGAATCCTGCGCTCGCAAATTTTTTCAAGCGCGTGCTCGATGCCGAATCAGCCGCGAAGAATCGCGGACGCGAGGCTGGCCTGGACGCCGCGCGAGAGCGCTTCTACTGCGGCGACATCGCGCGCGACATCGTCGCATGGTCCGACGCCAACGGCGGCCTGCTCGCCGCGTCCGACCTCGAGCGCTTCACGACGCGAACCGAATCGCCGGTGAGTGCCGACTATCGCGGCGTCACGGTCTTCAAATGCGGTCCGTGGTCGCAGGGTCCGGTATTTCTGCAGCAGCTAAAGTTGCTCGAGGGCTTCGACCTCGCCGCGATGGGTCACAACTCCGCCGACTACATCCACGCCGTCATCGAGTCCGCCAAGCTCTCGTTCGCCGATCGCGAGGCGTACTACGGCGATCCCGAATTCGTCGACGTTCCGCTCGACGGCTTGCTGAGCGATCGTTACGCCGCGATCCGTCGCGAGCTTATCGACTCCGCGCACGCCTCGATGGATCAACGGCCCGGCGATCCGATCGCGATGCGTGCGTTGCGCGACGGTCCCGCAGCGGAAGCACGCCCATGGGGTGCGGGCACGATTCACGTCACGGCCGCCGATCGCGACGGCAATATGATCGCGGTCACCGCGAGCGGCGGATGGATTCCCAGCTCGCCGGTGATCGACGCGCTCGGCTTTCCGCTCGGGACGCGGATGCAAACTTTTTATCTCGACGAGCGCCATCCCAATGCGCTCGTGCCAGGCAAACGCCCGCGCACTACGCTGTCGCCGTCGCTCGCGATGGTGCGCGGCGAGCCGTATCTCGCATTCGGCACGCCGGGCGGCGATCAGCAGGATCAATGGACGCTGCAATTTTTCCTGAACGTGGTGAATTTCGGGATGGACTTGCAGGAAGCAATCGAGGCGCCCAAGTTTTCGACGCTGCATTTCCCGTCGACGTTCTATCCCCACGACAATTACCCGGGAGTGTTGCTGGTCGAGGATCGCGTGCCTGCCAACGTGCGCGAGGCGCTCGCCGCGCGCGGTCACAAAATTGAAGTGCGGCCCCCATGGTGTGAAGGCCGCGTGCTCGGCGTGAGCATCAACACGAAGACCGGTGTGCTCTCAGGCGGCGCAGATCCGCGCGGCCAGGCGTTGCCGGTCATGCCCGCGCAAGTGATCGGCTGGTAAGACGGAATGGGACAGCGCGTGGCCTGACTCCGGGGGAGGAGCAAGTCAGGCCAGCGCTGTAGGCAGAACGTCTGCCTTAATGCCTTCCTGCTGCTGGATTCCTGGTAGTTCTGATTGTCGCCGGGCGCGCGATTGTGGTAGGCTCGCGCCCTCCGCGCCATGATCCCGCCCGTTGTACCATGCCCAGCTATTGCCGTGCTGCCGGTACACGTTGCCCTCGTTGTCGCGGAATCGCCATGCGTTCTGCTGCTGGATCCAATGGCCCTGGCGGCCCTGATACCAGTCGTCGCTTTCAGCGGGCGCGTTGTTCCATCGCCAGCTATTGCCGTACTGCCGATACTCATCGCCCTTGGTGTCTCGGAATCGCCATTGGTTTTGCTGCTGAACCCATTGGCCCTGGCGTCCCTGATACCATTCGTTTGGATCGGCTCTGAGCAGGCTAGGCGCCAGCACAAACGAACACATCAGAATCACTACAGCTGCTAACGTTTTCGTTTTCATCATTTCCCCTCCACGGAACCGATGATCCAGTTCAGTTGTGATGCACGACTCACGCCAAACACGGCACCGCTCGTAAGCAGTGCCGCGTTTGACGCGGCCGGCGCAGAGGCCCGCGAATCATACCAGCGCGGTAGGTCGGGCGTCTTCGCCTTAATGGGTGTTCTGGTACTGGTTGTAGGTTTGATTGTTGCCGGGCGCGCGATTGTGGTAGGCCTCACCCTCAGCACCGTGCTTACGACCGTTGTACCATCCCCAGCTATTGCCGTGCTTCCGATATATGTTGCCGCCGGAGTCGCGGAATTGCCATGCTTTTTGCTGTTGGACCCACTGGCCCTTGCGCCCTTGATACCAATCGTCCTGATCGGCTCTCAGCAAGCTCGGCGCCATTACTAATGAGCAAATTAGAACGAACACTGTCGCCAGAGTTCTCGTTTTCATCATGATCCTTGTTTAGTCGGTTGAGTGCGGTGCGCGCTACCAGGGGGTGTTACGAGAGGAACGAATCTGACGGTATTCTCACAAACTTACAAAATCGTGTAACGCCCACTCGGAAATAGTCAAGCAATTGTCGCACGCGCTGCGGTTTGATATCTCACCGGCTTGGCTATCCGCGCCTTAAATCAAATTGAACCTTCTCAGCCGGAGATACGCGCAGCAGAAACGTGGTGACCGTATGCGTACGTTCGCAATCATCGCCGCATGTTACATGGCCGCCATGATCCCGTGCACGGCGTCTGCCGACGGTGGTTCGATAACCGGATTCGCGTTCGTCGATTCGTCGGTGACCGGCATGGGTTCGCGGGCCAAGCTCCCGGCAGGAACAAAAGTCTATCCACCGGGATCGAAGATCACCGGCACCGAAGGATGCCCGACGAATCGGTACCATACCGATGGCATGATCGTCGCAGTCATCGACTACCAGGGCCGTCCAACCGCCGCGAGCGTTACGATTACCGAGCACCCCGCGACGGGAGGAAGTTTCGAGCGCGCGCCTTACTACATCGACCTCGACAGCGGCCGCACGCTCCAGTATCTCGGCCCAATCTTCAACAACGGCACCTACGACCTCCTCTTCAGCTACAGCTACAACCTGGGCGCCGCGAAAAAATCCACAGCGGAACTGGTGCTAGCCCGCAGTTGCCGATGAAGATTACTAGGCTCGCCTGGCGTCGCGCTGATCCGGCAGATCTATTGCGGCTGGCGACGACGGAAAATAACTGCGGCGAGCCCATCGCGCGACATCCACCAGGCCGATCATAACCGGGACTTCGATCAGCGGGCCGATTACGGCGGCGAATGCTGCACCGCTGTCGATGCCGAAGGTTGCGACCGCGACTGCGATTGCCAGCTCGAAATTGTTGGACGCCGCGGTGAAAGACAGCGTCGCCGTCTGCGGATAGGTTGCGCCGACGGCGCGGCTCAGCACAAAGGAGAGCGCGAACATGATCGTGAAGTAGATCAGTAGCGGAACCGCGATGCGCACCACGTCGAGCGGCAGATGCACGATATTCGCGCCCTTGATCGAAAACATCACTACGATCGTGAAAAGAAGAAAGACGAGGGTGAGCGGACTGATCATCGGAACAAAACGCTCGCGATACCAGGCCTTGCCCATCCGCGCGGTAAGGATTTTCCAGGTGGCGAAACCCGCGACGAATGGCACGCCCAAATAGATGCCGACGCTTTGCGCGATCTGGCCGATCGAGATTTGAACGACAGCGCCGCCGAGTCCGAGCCATCGGGGAATAACTGTCACGAATACATATGCATAGAGCGAGAAGAACAGCACCTGGAAGATCGAATTGAACGCAACCAGTCCGGCACAATATTCCGTGTCGCCGCCGGCGAGGTCGTTCCACACGATTACCATCGCGATACATCGCGCCAGCCCGATGATGATCAGGCCGGTCATGTACTCCGGACGATCCCGAAGGAATATCAGCGCCAGCGCGAACATCAGGATCGGGCCGATGATCCAGTTCTGGACCATCGAGAGGCCGAGGATTTTCCAATTGCGAAAAACGTCTCCCAGCTCGTCGTAATTCACCTTCGCCAGCGGCGGGTACATCATCAGGATGAGTCCGAGTGCGATTGGGATCGAAGTGGTGCCGATGCTGAGGCGATCGAAGACAATCCTCACGCCCGGCGCCGCCGCGCCCAACGCGATGCCGGCCGCCATCGCCATGAAAATCCACAGCGTCAGGTAACGATCGAGGAACGACAGGCGGCGAATGTTCGAGCTCATTTGTCTTCCGGCAATTTGATGGTTCCGATTTCCCGTGCTCGGCGTTCGAGTGCGAAACGGTCGAGCGACTCGAATGGAAGGCTGGTGAAAATTTTTATCCGGTTTTCAAGCTCGGTGTAGATTCTCAAGAAGAAGCGGCGCCTGGCTTCTTCGGATCCGGCGAACGCTGCGGGATCGGCGGCGCCCCAATGCGCCGTGATTGGCTGCCCCGGCCATACCGGGCACATCTCGCCCGCGACTTTGTCGCAGACCGTGAAGACGAAATCGAGTGGCGGGCTGTCAGGCCCCGCGAACTCGTCCCAGCTCTTGCTCCGCAATCGGCGCGTTTCGTAGTTCAGCTCGTTGAGCAGTTGCAGCGTCATCGGATGAACGGCGCCTGCAGGATGGCTGCCAGCGCTGGATGCCTTGAACTTGCCCTTGCCCCATCGATTCATCGCGCATTCCGCCATGATGCTGCGCGCGGAATTTCCGGTGCATAGAAACAGGACGTTGAATTCCCGGGTAGCCATCGAGGTCAGCTCTTACGCGCTGGTCTTCGCACAGCAGGCGCTGGTGGGGGCGGGCGCAACTGTCTTCGCTTCGGCGGCGGGCCGCAGATCCTCGCCGTAAACCGTGGTCTCGCCCATCGTGAAGAAAGTCTCCCACGACAGCCCGTTCGGATCGGTCGCCCACGCCTTGTCCGATCGCGCATAGCAGCAGGCCGCGCCACGCTGCTCGACCAGAGGCTGCTCCGCGGCTTTCAGGCGGCCGGCAATCTCGCGCAATTCGTCGGGAGTATCGACCTGGATTCCCAGGTGATCGAGGCCCTTGGTCGCCTGCCCGAAGGTCGATACGGCGAAGTTCACCCGCGGATCGTCGAGCATCCACTTCGCGTAGTCGGGCTTCACCACCGACGGCTCGACCCCGAACATGGTCGAGTAGAATTTGATCGATTCTGGAATTTCCTTGACCGCGACGTGGATATGCATCCGTTTCATGCGCTCACCTTTCTTCGTTGTTTAGCGTTTGTGTCTCGCGCCGGCTTGCAGACGACCGGCGCGCACTGTTCCGCATTGCCCCGACAGCAGTTCTCCATCAGGTAGGAGATCAAATCGTTCATCGCCTTGTAGTCGGCGCTGTATATGATCGACCGGCTGTCACGCTTGCAGGTCACCAGGCCCGCGTATTTCAGGTGATTCAGATGGAACGATAGCGTTGGCGACGGAACGCCGAGCTTTGCGCCGATCTCGCCGGCGGGCATTCCATCGGGCCCGCTCTGCACCAGCATCCGGAACACGTCGAGCCGCGATTCCTGCGCGAGTGCGGCAAGTGCGGCGATTGCTTTCTCCTTTTTCATATTTTTATAAGTATCGAATATCGAAGAATAGTCAAGGGCGTTAGGAGGCAGAATCCTGAATCGCGCAGAGCGCTGCATTAGGACCCTCACCTTCATCCTCTCCCTAACAGGGAGAGGGGAATGAAATTCAGACATTCCAATGGCTCGGTGTCTTGCTTATGATTTTGCGGCGATGAACAAAATCGCCTACTGCGCCGCGCTCGCGATTGCCCTTTTAATCCTCGGCAGGGTCGGAGCGGGCTTCGCGGCCGACGCTGGCACTCCTGTGAAAATCGACACCGCAAAAATCATCGACCTCACCTATACCTTCGACGCTTCGACGATTTACTGGCCGACTGAAAAAGGATTCGTCCACGAGTTCGAGAAAAACGGCGACACTCCCGAGCATTACTTCTATGCTTCCGCGAACTATGCGGCGCCCGAGCACGGCGGGACGCATACCGACGCGCCGCGGCATTTCAATCGCGACGGAATTACGCTCGACCAGGTTCCGCTGGCCGATTGTATCGGGCCGGCCGCGGTAATCGATTTTTCCGCCCGCGCCGCCAAGGATCGCGATGCGATGCTCACGGTCGACGACATCAAGACGTACGAAGCCGCCAACGGCCCGATTCCCGACGGTGCGATCGTCGTCGCGCGCTCAGGCTGGGGCAAATATTATCCCGACAAGAAACGCTACATGGGCACCGACAAACCGGGCGATGTCGCGGGTCTGCGCTTTCCGGGCTATTCGGCCGAGGCGGTTGATTTCATTTTGAAGAATCGCCACGTAGTCGCAATTGCGATCGACACCGCGAGCATGGATCCCGGCAATTCGAAGGACTTCCCGGTGCATCGGCTATGGCTCGGTGCGAACAAGCCGGGCTTCGAGAACGTCGCCAATGCGGATAAACTGCCGGCCAAGGGCGCGACCATATTCTGTATCCCGATGAAAATCGGCAACGGCACCGGCGGGCCGACGCGAATTTTTGCGGTGGTTCCGTAATCGATGAAAAAGTGTAAAAGATGAATATTCGTTTACCGTGGCGAATCGGATCGGCGAACAGGTAAAAGTTTCAACGTCCGAATGATGCTCGAAATGGTTGATTGAATACGGATAAGGTAGAAAACTGACTGAGGCTGAAATTGAAACTTGTCCGCGGTTGGCCGGGAAAATCCGCAGCCACTGCGGGCATGAAAACTGCTCACTGTTCCAAGGAGGAAGCCGTGCGGACAAACGCGGTGTCGGTCATTAAAGGTCTGTTCGTGGCGGTGGCGATCGCGGTGGTAATGGGATGCTCCGGGCAGCCGCTGTCGACCCGAGAGAAGGGCACATTCATCGGCACGGGCGTCGGAGCCGCAACCGGTGCCATCATCGGTGCTGCTGTAGGCAACCCGTTGGCGGGTGCGGCTATTGGCGGCGGTATCGGTGCACTGGGCGGCTACGCGGTCGGCAACGAGATGCAGAATCGCGAAAATGAAAACGCTCAGACCCAGGCGCAGATCAGCTCGCAGCAACGGCAGCTCGAGTCTCAGCAAAGACAGATTCAACAAATGAAGAGTCAGGGCGAAACCGAATAGCACGGGAAGTATCACCATGCGCAGACATGCTATAGTTACAGCTGCGTTGGCGCTCGCGGCGCTGTTCCTGGTGGCGGGATGCTCGGGAGATCCGATGTCCACGCGTGAGAAAGGCACCTTGGGCGGTGCGGGTATCGGCGCGGCCACCGGCGCGATCATTGGTGCTGCGGTAGGCGCGCCTCTGGCTGGCGCTGCTATCGGCACAGCTGTCGGAGGAGTAGGCGGCTACGCTATCGGCAACGCGATGCAGAACAATGAGAATGCAAACGCGCAGACTCAGGCACAAGTGCAGTCGCAACAACAGCAATTAGAAGAACAACGTCAGCAGATCCAACAATTAAAGGGACAGCAGGAAACCGAATAGCTCGGCTGACGTATAGTGACTTGGAAGATGGAGGTTTCAGTATGCGCAAAGGTTTATCAACAATTATAATGAGTTTGGCGCTGGCGGCGTCGCTGGTCGTTGCCGGATGCTCGGGAGATCCGCTGTCAACGCGTGAAAAAGGCACTCTCGGCGGTACGGCAATAGGCGCAGGCGGCGGAGCACTTATCGGAGCAGCTGTCGGCCATCCTCTGGCGGGGGCCGCTATCGGTGGTGTACTCGGCGGCGGAACCGGCTACGTAGTTGGCAATTCGATGCAGAACCAGGAAAACGCCAACGCGCAGACCAATGCCCAGGTGCAGCAGCAACAGCAGGAAATCGAGAACCAGCGAATGCAGATCCAGCAGATGAAGTCGCAGTCGGAAACCGAGTAATCGGACCTACTCGATCCAGCGAAAAAAGAGCGACGCCGCACCCGGGCGTCGCTCTTGTCGTTTTCAGTGACCGTGACTCATTCCGGCTTGCAAAGCTTGCATGCCCTCAGCCCCTCATGCCGAGCGTGCCCCGAGTCCGCGTAGATTAACGCATTGTTAGGATCGGCGCGTCGCGCCGCCGAGCAATCGGGCCGGCAGAATATTTTCGTGTGTCGATGGCCCATCACGGCGCGCGACGGCAATCGCAGGTCGCGGCTGACGTCGAATCCCTCCGCGCGCAGCAGCTTGATCTTGTTGTCCACCCCGCCGCCGTAGTTGCCGATCGTACCGTCGGATTTGATCACGCGATGACACGGCACGAATATCGGAATCGGATTCGTCGCCATTGTGGTGCCGATCGCTCGCTGCGCATTCGGCTTTCCCGCACTCGCAGCCAGCCCCTGGTAGGTGATCACCGCGCCCGCGGGGACCTTCCGCAGCAGCATGTACGCGTGGCGCTGGAATTCGCTTTCGACCAGGCTCAAATCGACAGGACGATCGGTCGCCTCGACGCCGCCCTCGAGTACGCGATCGATTTCCTGTTCGATCCGTCGCGCGCTCGCCTCATTCTCGATCAGGTCGAACTTCTTGCGCAGCAACTCGAGCGTCCGCTCGCCTCCACTGATGAAGAGAAAGTGAATCGCGGCGAGACCGCGGTCGCTCTCCGCGACCAGCAGTTTTCCCAGCGGTGATGGAATCACGCCGACTCGCGCCTGCGGGCGTCGCAGAATTTTCATCGCGCGCTCGATGCGTGGCCGCGTCTGCCCGATCATCGTGTCGAGCACCCGGTCGTTGATCGGTGGACTATCTTTCATTTGCGAAGCCGTTCGATTGCTTTTCATCTTGATTACTCTTCGAGCCTGAGTTTCTTCAGTGCTTGATACACACATGCGCGCGCGCTTTCGGCCGAGCAATTCAGCGCCGTACCGATTTCCGCATATTCGAGACCAGCGAACTTGCGCATCATCAGTGCCTGTCCCTGCTTGCCGGGCAGCCGCGCGATCGATCTCTTCAAATGCAGTGCGCCCTCGGGACCGCCGTTGAGATTATGAGGCGCGCGATGCTCTAGCGATTCGCTTTCCGCACTCTCATGCGAGATCACGCGTCCGCGGCGCATCCGGTCGCGCGCGCGATTACGGCACAAGTTCGATGCGATCCGGAAAATCCATGGCCGCAGCCCGTCTTCCGATTGCAGCGTCGGATATGCGCGATAGGCTCGCAGCCATGTCTCCTGGAAGAGATCCATCGCGTCGTCGCGATCGCCGGTCGACCGCATCAGGAAGCGCATGATCTCGCGCTCCATGGTTTTCACCGCCTCTTCGAACGGCGGCGGCAGCTTGAGGTTGAATGTCGGCATCGCGTCCGTCAGGCCAGGCTGGCGATAGAACTCACCAAGTACCACAGCGTGATCGATCCGAAAACCACGCCGAGGATTTCCTCGAGGATGCATGCCTGCGCGAGCCTGACGCCGTCGCCGATCTCACGTTCGATGCCGCGTTCCGCAACTTCGGTGAACCGCGCCTCTTCTATCTGGATGGTGGGTATCATTGTTTTATGCTCCTGATACCTACAACCCCGCTCGAGCCGATTTGTGAATCGAGCATCGTGATGCAACGCGCGCGCTGCATTGACGCGCGCCGCGATCCTGCGATTATCGCGCTATGGATGCGACAGTATGGATCGCGCTGTGGGCAGTCTCCTTCCTTGCCAGTCATCTGATCATATCGTCGACCGCGCGTTCGCGCCCGCTTGATAAATGCAGTCGGCGAGCAGCCTTATCGCGGCATCTATTCTCTCGTCGCCGCCGCGACTCTTGGCCCGTTGATCTACGAGTTCGCGCGCAACAAGCACGCCGGTCCCTTGCTTTGGTATCTGCGCGCGGTGGCTCCGATTCGATGGCTCGCGTGGATTCTGATGCTGACGGCGCTCATCCTGTTCGTCGGCAGTTTCATCAACCCGAATCCCGCCGGGATGGGTGCGCCGAGCGGCGGCATGGAACCGCGCGGCCTGCTGAAGATCACGCGGCATCCGAGTTTTGTTGCATTCAGCCTGTTCGGAATCGCGCACATGCTGATGAACGGATGGGCCGGCGACGTGATTTTCTTCGGGATGTTCCCGGCGCTCGGAATCCTCGGCGGGATGCATCAGGACCAGCGCAAGATTCGCGAGCTCGGCGATCGCTATCGCGATTTCGTCGCAAAGACGTCCTTCATGCCATTCGCAGCGCTACTGAGCGGACGCGTCCGATGGACCAGCGACGACATGCCATGGGCAGCGATAGGCGCAGGCGCAGTGCTGACGATCGCAATCCTCGCGCTGCATCCAACAATCTTCGGCGGCAACCCGCTGGGCTGAGATAGTAGGACGGAATTTATTCCGTCATCCCGGTCAATAAGAACAAAATAGAGAATCGACGAAATAAATTTCGTCCTACGACAACCAGGATGAGAACATGAAAAAGTCGAGCGCACGCCAGGGACAGTCGTTCGCTGTTAGCCGGAGCGGCGCCGCTCTTTCGCTCGTTGCAATACGGCTGTCTCTGAGTCAATCAGTAGCGGCGACGGTCCAATCCCTTGCCTCCCTTCGCCCGTCGGCGCACGGGACCAAGACCGTCGCGCCTCACCACTACGGCTCTATCACTGTTCCCGTGAGCTCCGCTTGAAACCAGCCGAAGCCGTGCCCCTGAGGGTCGGAGCTGAGGGTTTTCCCATGAAAGGATTCCTTAAATGTGCCAGTCACGCCCGCGAATTTACCGCTACCGCCAGTTATTGAGCCACTGACTGAACCGGCGTGGTTTCCGGTCGAAGAATCGAAACACAGGGTCTCGGCGCCGGAAGGGATGATACCGGTGAGAATGTCATCCGTGCTGTATCGGTCTGCTTTAGTCCCAACGCCAACGCTCTGAAATTCGCAAGCGTTCGCAACGGCGCCGAGCGTGCAGCTCTTGATTGCGGTAGGCGCAAACGCGCAGCCGGTTCCCGGAACAGGCACAAGTTCCACAACGCTCTGGCCGGTGAACTGTGCGAATCCGATGCGGCGGCCCGACGTCCAACCGGAAATAGTGTCCAGATAAGACAAGTCTGTGCAGACGGGCGGAGTTCCCGTGCAGCTGTCCGCGTCGAGGTCCAAGGAGGTGGTAACGAAGGTTCCAGAGAAAGTACTCGTGAACTCGTTGCCCGCCGCTTCGACGCGCTGACTGGCAACAGAGAGAAGGATCGCGACCGCAGAAATTAGTAAGGCTATCCTGATCGTACTCATGGAGGTTCCCCTTGTCGGTCCGTTGAGGACGCCACCGACGACAGAAGGAAGGAACTGTCGCTGATGGACGTCACGTTACCTGCCAACGGCGATACCCGCATCCCCCGCTTGAATATCGCCCTTCAGAAACTTCGATCACTTCGACCTCCTTTTATGGATGCGGATGAATCGCTCTCGCGCGTATCTTCGACGCGATCGAGCGCGCCAACAATGGAGAACGGATGTAGATTTCCTGCATTTCTTGTGTAGACAGGGCAGCTAGGCAGTGGCCTGCCACGGAACTAGAATCGGCCCGCTAACAGGGGGCTTCGGCGAATGCCTTCAAATATCTGCCGGTTCGCGGATTACGAGCTTGACCGTGCTACTTACCAGCTCCGGCACAAGGGCCGTCCCGTGCAGCTGGAACGCATCCCTCTCGACTTACTTTTCATACTTGCTGACCGGCGCGGACAGCTCGTGACGCGCGAGGAAATCCTGCAGCGGGTGTGGGGCAAGGGCGTCTTCCTGGATACGAACAACGCTATCAATACCGCGGTGCGGAAGATCCGGCATGCACTGCACGACGACTCCGATTCGCCGCGATTCGTGGTGACGATTCCTGCCAAGGGCTACCGCTTTATCGCCAAAGTTAAGACGGCGGCAGCTCATGACGAGCTGGTTCGGGTGCCCTCCATGCGGGAGGGACCTGCGCCGATCGTGGTCGGGCGCGAGGCGGAGCTCGCGCGATTGCAAAGCTGGTTTGCGCAGGTGATCGAAGGCGGGCGGCGCGTCGCGTTTGTCGCGGGCGAAGCGGGCATCGGCAAGACGACCTTCGTGTGGGCCTTCCTCGATTCTCTCGGCAGTAGTGCCGCACGAATCGGGCGCGGGCAGTGCGTCGAGCAGTACGGCGCGGGCGAGCCGTACATGCCCGTGCTCGAGGCGCTGACCCGGCTCTGTCAGGAGGCCCGCGGGGAGCGCGTGGTCGAGCTGCTGCACAAGTTCGCGCCGACTTGGCTCGCACAGATGCCATCATTGTTGAGCTACGGGGATCGCGAACGGTTGCAAGCCACGGCACAGGGCGTTACCCAACAGCGGATGTTGCGCGAGATGGCGCAGGCGCTGGAGGCCCTCGGGGCGGAAACGCCGCTGGTGCTCGCGCTCGAAGATCTCCATTGGAGCGATTTCTCGACGCTCGAACTGATTTCGGCGATTGCCCGGCGGACTGAGCCTGCGCGCTTGCTCATTCTCGGGACGTATCGGCCAACCGAGATGCTCGCGAGCGATCACCCGCTGCGCACGATGAAGCAGGAGCTCGAACTTCATCGCAATTGCGAGGAGTTGCGGCTCAAGCTGCTGAGCGAAGCGGATGTCGCGGCTTATCTGTCTAAGCGCTTTGCTGATGACCATACCGCGCAATCGTTGGTCGGGGTTGCGCCGCTGATTCACGAGCGTACCGACGGGAATCCGCTCTTCATGGTCAACGTGGTCGATTACCTGGTTGAGCAGGGCTCGCTACTCGATGCTAACAAGATCGAAGCGCCGCGCGGCATCCTCCAGATGATCGAGCGCAACCTTGAGCGGCTCAATCCTGACGAACAGCGAGTACTCGAAGCCGCGAGCGTCGTCGGCGCGGAGTTCTCAGCGGCGGCAGTTGCCGCGGCACTCGAACGTCCCCTCAGCGAGATCGAAGCCACTTGCACACGATTGTCGCGCCACGAACAGTTCGTGACCGCGCATGGACAAAGCGAATGGCCTGACGGCACTGTTGCTTCGAGTTTTCGCTTTCATCACGCATTGTATGGCGACGTGCTCTACGGACGGATGCCCGCCGGGCACCGTATCGAGTTACATCGCAGGATCGCAGAGCGCGAGGAGAAGGCTCACGGCGAACGCGCAGGCGAAATCGCAACGGAACTTGCGCATCATTACAGCCGCGCCAACGATCGGAACAAAGCGATCGAATATTTCCAGATCGCAGGCGAGCGGGCAGCCGTGCGCTACGCGATGGTCGAGGCTGAGCGTCACTACTCGAACGCGCTCAAGCTGCTTGGCGAATTGCCCGAAACGCCGGAACGAAATCGTCGGGAACTCGCGCTCCAGTTGGCTGTCGGCCCCGCATTGATGACGGTTAAGGGCTGGGCCGCTCCGGAAGTTGAGCGCGCCTACACGCGAGGACGGAAACTTAGCGAGCAAGTTGGCGAACTCGCGCAGCTCTTTCCCATCCTGTATGGGCTGTGGGTCAATCACCTGGAGCGACTTGAGTTCCGGTCGGCATACCAGATCGGGGAGGAGCTTCTATTCAGGGCCGAGAGCGCCGGCGACTCGACGTTACTCCTGGAGGCGCATCAGGCTCTCGGAGTTACAGCGCATCGGATGGGACGATTTCAGCTCGCCCGCGAGCATCTCGAAACGACGCTCCTCCTTTGCGGTGCTCGGCGCTTGCGGCCGCTCGGTGTTGATATGGAGGTGGTATGCCGGTCGCAACTATCCTGGACGCTCTGGTTTCTTGGCTACCCCGACCAGGCGCTCAAAATGAACCATCGAGCGATCGAGGTGGCGCGGGCGCTTTCTGATCCGTTCAGCCTTACTTTTGCTGAGGTTTTCCTCTGCTACGTGCAGCATCATCGGCGAGACGTGCGCGCTCTTCACAGGACATCCGAGCGTGTGATCTCAGCCTGCGCCGAGCACGGGTTTGCATACGGATTAGCTCATGCGAGCGTCTTTCTCGGCGTGGCGATGACCGAACAGGGACGCGGCGACGAAGGACTTAAGCAAATACAACAAAGCTTTGCCAAGATTCGCGCGGCCGGTGCGGAGGTCAACCGTTCGGAATTTCTTTACTGGCTGGCGGAGGCATATTGCGCCACAGGCCGACTCGACGAGGCGCTCGATACTTTGAACAACGCGCTCGGGGTCGCAGAGGAACATGAAAATCTCTGGCAGAAGGCGGAAATATATCGGCTCAAAGGTGAGTTTTTATTGCGTAGGAGGGCTTCCAACTCTGAGGAGGCTCAGGCCTGCTTTCAGCAAGCAATTGAGATTGCTCGAAAGCAAAGCGCGAAATCACTGGAATTAAGCGCGACTACGAGCCTCGCGAGACTGCTCGCAAAGCAGGGGCGTCGCGAGGAGGCGCGCGTGATGCTCGCTAAGATCTACGGCTGGTTCACCGAGGGCTTCGACACCGCCGACCTGAAGGATGCGAAAGCGCTGCTCGAGGAACTCAGCAATAAAATTGCCTAGATACCCTGGCTTGTCGCCGCAATTGAGTTCCAGGGGTGGACGGCCGCGAATCATCTCCGCCACGCGAAATTCTTGCCTCTGCGCGGGGTCTCTAGGAACGTCTAGTGCTAGTCCGCGCGAGAGCGATGACAGTCCGAAAACTCGTGACCCGATAGTGAAGGTCCAAGCTGAGGTCCGGTTGCGATGCGGTTGAAGTGTGATCGCACGAATCATTCGGCGGCAACCCGCTGGGCTGACTCCTAGTCGGGTGAAGGCCTACAGATTCGGATGTTGTGACAGTCACAAAGTGTATTCTCAGTCCTTCACCTGCGATCAAATTGATCGTCGCCGCGAGCATCTTACCGCTCATCTTCGCCGCTTGCGTCCACACGGACCTTCCTGCGCAGGTAGTAACGTCGGCTCCTGTGGGAACGGCCAAGCTTTCCATCAAGGTTGCCATCCTGGCCGATCCTTCCCTGACTATTCACGAGCCGGCGGGTTTCTACGATAAGTTGAATCCCAGCCTGGCGAACACTGTTCGTGATGCGCTCGCGGCCGATTTCGAAACAGTCGAAGTAGTGGATGATAGGGTTGGCGCAGGCGACGCGGATTTGCTTGCAATACCTACCGCGGACATACCTTTCGAACACAAACCCCAAAAACTGACAATCGCGTTCACCGAACCGCGTACCGGAGAGACGATAGCCGATCTCTCGTCCTTCGGACACTTTGATGTCGGTGCGCCCGTGCCCGATGAGCACCCGGTGATCGACGCGGCTTTGTCGCTCATCCAGCTCGAGCCCTTTCTTGCACTGCCGTATCATGAGCGACAGGACGCGGAGCACTTCAACGCCGGGATCGGGCCGGTCCTGGTCGCGATGGCGAACGACACTGCCAATCAAGCGTCGAAGGATCAAGCGATCAGGTCATTGTCGGTCCATCCGCAGCCGGCGACGAAAAGTAGCCACTAGCGATCGATAGCGGCGTCGATCTTCGGCGGCAACCCGCTGCGTTAGAAAGCCGGAACGCGACGTCCGATCCTAACCTCTCCTTGTCCGAGGAGAGGTCGGCGCGAGCCGAAGGTGAGCGACGGGAGAGGTGCAACGCTAGCCGTCGCGGGCACGCTCGCTTTCTTTTTTGCAACACGTCAGAAAGTGGTGCTGCGGTCCGGCGGCGGCCACGGTCTCGCAGAATTGCGGTTAGACGAGTTGACGTTGGTGCTATGTCTGGCGTTGCACCTCTCCCGGCGACACCGCTTTTCAAGCGGCTTTCGCCGACCTCTCCTCGGACAAGGAGAGGTTAGGATCCGGATCGGCCTCGCTAACGCACCAATGGAAGCCTGAACACGCGGGCGGCGTTGGCGATCACCTGCGCGCCCAGCGCTGTCGCGTCGGCGCGGCGGAGATTTGCGAGCATCTCAAGCGTGCGGGTGACGTAGGCGGGCTCGTTGCGCTTGCCGCGATATGGTTCGGGCGCGAGATACGGTGAATCGGTTTCTACCATCACGCGATCGTCGGGGACGATCGTCGCGGCTTCGCGAATCGTTGCCGCATTCTTGAAGGTGATGATTCCCGAGAACGAGATGCAGAAACCGAGCGCGAGGAATTCGCGTGCGGCGTTGATGTCGCCGGTGAAGCAATGGATCACGCCGCCGCGCGGTGGAATGCCGGTCTCGCGCACTATCTCGACCAGCCGATTCTCGGCGTCGCGGCAATGAATCACGATTGGCAGGTCGAGTTCAGCGGCGAGCGCGAGATGCGCGCGCAGCGACGCTTCCTGCGAGTCGGGCGGCGAGTGCATGTAGTGAAAATCGAGTCCGCTCTCGCCGATCGCGACGACTTTCTGCGATGCGGCGAGGTCACGCAACTGTGCGATTCGATCGGGCGTGCAATCCTTGGCGTCATGCGGATGCACGCCGACCGCGGCAAATATATTTTGATGACGCTCGGCGATTTCGACCGTCAATCGATCGTTCTCGAACGCACCGATCGCACCGACCGAGATCATTTGTACGACGCCGGCATCGGTTGCGCGCGCGATCACGGCTTCGACGTCGTCGCGGAACTTCGCGTCCGCGAGATGGCAATGCGTATCGACCAGTAATAAGCCCTGTGCCACTGCCTCCTAGTTACCGGTCACGGCGGTTCCACTCAACGGGATCTTATGAATCGTTCCAGCATTCTCGTACACGTAGAGTATCCCGCTGTAAGAAGCCACGGCCGTCGGAATAAAGGTTACATCAACGGTGCATGATGCCCCCGCAGCGAGAGTCGTTCCGCAGGTTTTGGTAAACGTGAACGCAGTTGATCCCGTCTTGCTGATCAATCTGATCCCGGCCGGGACACCATCGGGATTGCTGATAGTAACGATTTGATCCGGGTTGTCGCCCACCACGTAGCCGTTGAAGGCTACCGATGCGGGTGAAACCGTCAGTAATGCGGTCGCGGTCGCTTCGCCAGCGCCGGTGAGTGCGACCGTCACCATTCCCGAGGAAAGCTTGAAGGTCAGCGTGCCGGTGCGAGTACCCGCGACCGTCGGCGTGAAATACAAACTGAGCGTGCAACTCTTCCCCGCGCCCAGCGACGCCGGACACGCTCCTGCCTTGGAAAAATCGCCGCTCACAGTGCTTGTCACCGGGACCGCCTTGGTACCAGAATTTTTCAACGTTACGGTTTGCGCCGCACTTCTGATGTGAAGCAGTTGCGCGGGGAAGACCAGGCTCTGCGGCGAAGCGGTGACCAGCGGAGCTGTGGCGGCCCCGGTTCCGGTCAGAGATACGTTCTGCGGCGCCGCGTTGCTGGTTACGGTAACGCTTCCCGTTTCGGGGCCGGTCACAGTTGGCGTGTATGTGACGGTGATCGTGCAACTGGTCTGGGGCGCCAACGCGGCGCCGCAGTTGTTCGTCTGAGCGAAGTCGCCGGTCGTTGCGATCCCCGATCCTGAGAAAGTCAGCGCGCCGGTGCCAGTGTTGCTCAAGAACACGAGTTGCGGGCCGCTGGTCGTGTTGATCGCCTGGGGCTGAAAGCTCAACGCCGTGGGCGCAATGCCGCCGACGGGCGCGGTTCCCGATCCGCTCAAAGCGATGGTCTGCGTGCCGGTGAAGGCGTTGTCGGAGATTGTCACAGTGCCGATCTTCGTTCCGGTCATCGTCGGCGCGTAGGTGACGCCAATCGAACAATTCGATCCCGCCTGCAGAGTCGGCCCGCAATTGTCGGTCTGCAGGAAGTCCGCCGAGGCTGCGATGTTCGAAATGTCGAGCGGCGCTTCTCCAAAGTTCGCGAGGACAACATTCTGCGCCGCGCTTATCGTGCCCGTGTTCTGCTGGGCGAACGTCAAGGTCGATGGGGCGACAGTTACCGCGGGCACCGGCGACGGCACTGGCACCGCGAAGATGCCGCCGGCCTGGGAGATAAAGTTAGACGTATTGAAGCCCGCGCCGGTGCTCACATCGTCGAGCATCGCCAGGCTATATGTGTTGGCGATGAAGGTAGTACCGCCGGTGTCGACCGAAAGCCCCTGGACAGTGCTGCCGGTATTGGTCGAAACCCAATTGGCGCCCGTCATGTCGTCGACGCGGATCACATTGTTGCCGTCGCCTACCTCAATTCTTCCGGTGGGATCGATCGCGACATGCGTGGGCGAGCCGAACGTATAAATGTAGATGCCGATGACGGGCGATTGCGTCAGCGTAGTCCAGTTGGTCCCGGCCATGTCGTCGATCCGAACGAGCCGCTTGTTGCCGGCGTCGGCGATGTAGATCTTGCCGGCGGCGTCAACTGCAACTCCTTGCGCTCCGCTCAACTGATTCGTGCCGCTGCCCGCGGTTCCGAAGGTAGTCCAATTGGTGCCCGACATGTCATCGAAGCGATCGATGCGGCTGTTACCGGGATCCGCCACGTAGATTCTTCCGCTCGAGTCGACTGTGATGTCGGCCAAGCCGCCGGTGCTGAACTGCTTGGCGCCGCTGCCGCACGCCCCGAAGGTGGTCCAGTTCGCGCCCGTTATGTCGTCCATGCGATCGATGCGGCAATTGTAAGTGTCTGCCACATAGATACGGCCGGAGGAGTCAACGGTCACGCCATGCGGCCCATAGAACTGCTTGACGCCGGTGCCGGTGCTGCCCAGCGTCTGCTGATTTGTGCCCCACAGGTCATCGGCGCGAACGAGCTGGGAGAACGAATAGTTGGTGATATACACAGGCGTGTATGCCGAATTGACGCCGGCCGCTCCGCAACATGCGGGCGCAGATCCGGTCTTCGAGGTAACAGGCTGCATCGACTCGTTGGTTTCACCGCGAATCGCACTCGTGACGCCGTTCACGGTTTCGGTTCCGGTGAAGTTGCCGGAGAACGTGTAGTAGTAATGGATATTGCCAAGGCGTCCACCGCCCGATGCACTTAGGTACGCCGCAGCCGTCCCGAAAGTCGCTGAGACCGTGGTCGTGAGGTCGCTCGACTGGTAGCTGAAGCTTCCGCCGGTGCAATTGTAGGTGATGAGATACGTTCCGTTGCCGACTGTGGTGATCGGACAATCGATCGAGATTGCTCCGGCCGGATTGGCCACGGTAGCGCCAGTCAGGACGAAGTCAGTGCCTATAGTCATCGCGCCGCCCGTGCTCTTGAGGACTAGCTGGCTGGCAAAGCTGCTTGGCGCTGCGGAAATCACGATGAGCGCGATAGCAAATGCGATCGCGAATCGGCGCCACAGCGATCCCAGTCTGATAACAGGTTGTACGATGACGGCCGGAACCGACGCGACGACATCTCGATTTTTCAAGTTCCCTCCCAGGGCCCCCTTTTTCGAGCGCTCCAGGAGCGCTCCGCGAACAAAATACGCACTCAGCCGGTTCGTGCCAAGCCGCAGGTATCGTTTTTATACAAACTGATAGCGACTCGCACAATCGCCGTTGCCTAATAGTTATCCTGGCGAAAGAATGCGGTCTAAAGGACGCCGACTAGCTCAGGTGACGGATTTCTTTTCGATGCGTGGGAACAGCGGCGTCGTTGGATTCACGCGATGGCCCGGCTTGATGCCTTCGCCGTAGGGCGCGCGCGCAAGCTTTTCGTCGACGTTGAGCAAGGCGAGAATCTTTTTCGATGTCACCGGCATGAACGGCTCGAGCGTATCCGCGACGACGCGCAGTCCTTCAACCAGGTTGGCAAGAATCTGCGCTACCCGCGGTAGCTGGTCGGCATCCTTCGCCAGCGTGAACGGCGAGGTCGCGACGATGTACTTGTTGGCGGCATCGAGCGCCTGCCAGATAGCTTCCAGCGCGCGGTTGAACGCCAGTTCCTCGACCAGAGGTGCTATCCGCGAAGGTACTGTGGAGAACGTCTCGACCAGCGCGACGTCGAGTGGGTCGGTACCTGCTCCCGGCGTCGCCGTGATCGCGCCGTTGAAGTATCGCGCCGCCATCGAGAGTACACGGCTGGTTAGATTGCCTAAGTCGTTGGCAAGGTCCGAGTTGTAGCGATCGATCACGCGCTGTTCGGTGAAGTCGCCGTCGAGGCCGTAGGTGAATTCGCGCAGGACGAAGAAACGCAGGACGTCGGGGCCGACGCTCTGCTGATAGGCCACCGGATCCTGGATGGTGCCCGCGCTCTTCGACATCTTCGCGCCGCCAAGATTCAAAAAGCCGTGGACGTTCAGATGACGATAGAGCGGCAAGCCGACCGACAACAGCATCGCAGGCCAGTACACCGCGTGAGTCTTGAGGATGTCCTTGCCGATGAAATGTTCTGTCACCGGCAGAATCGTAGTAAGTGTCGCGTCGTCTGGTATCAGGCAATTCGCTCAGATAGGCCCAGAAGGCATCGTACCAGACATAGGTCACGTACTTGTCGTCGAAGGGCAGCGTGATGCCCCAATCGAGCCGCGCCTTGGGCCGCGAGATGCACAGGTCTTCGAGTGGATCGTCAAGCATCCGGAGCGCTTCGTTGCGATAGCGCTCGGGACGGATGAAGTCGGGGTGTTTCTCGATGTTGCGGCGGATAGCTTCGCGATACTTCTCGAGCTTCAGGAAGTAGTTGCCCTCCTTGATGAGCTCGACCGGAGTGTTATGCACCGGGCAGATGTTACCGGGTAACAGTTCCTTCTCGGTGTAGAAGCGCTCGCAGCCGACGCAGTAAAGGCCCTCGTAGTCCTTGAAGTAGATGTCGCCGCAATCGAAGCTGCGCTGGAGCATCTTCTGCACGAGCGCCTGATGCACGGGGTCGGTGGTGCGCACGAAGTAGTCGTAGCTGATGTCTAGCCCGGCCCATCCTTGTCTGAACAGCGCGCTGATTTTGTCGGCGAACTCCTTGGGACGCAGCCCTGCAGCCTCAGCCGCGCGCTTGTTCTTGTCGCCATGCTCGTCAGTGCCGGTGACGAAGGTGACGTTGGCGGCGCCGAGCTTGCGCCGCTGAAACCGCGCGAACGCGTCGGTCGCCAGCATCTCGTAAGCGTGACCGACATGCGGCGGGCCGTTGCTGTAGATGATTGCGGTCGTGATGTGGATGCGCGTGTCCATTTGTTTAATTGTACGCGAAACCGACAGTGGGTTTCATCTTTCACTGCTTCCTTCGGCAGGGATGACGACCTCTACATCTAGTAGGAAAAAACGTCTCTGTGGAGCGCACCAACGGGCTCGATTGACAGCAGTTCGGCGCAATGGAAAAATCGGCCAAACTTTCCGGATCAGTTGACCGGCGAAGAATTTGCCAACGCGGCGGGAGGTCGTCGCGGGGAGGGGTCCATGGCAGTTCGGATTCGGCGCTCTGCGCTTGCGGCAATTGTGTTGCCTGCTTTGTTCCTGGCGATTGGGGGATTGGCGCGCGCCAACACTATCATCGTCAATACGCTCGATAGCGGCACGCAGCCTTTTCCGCTGTGCACGCTCGAGGACGCGGTCCTGGCGGCCGAGACGCAATTGCCACAGGGTGGATGTCCGGCGGGTACCGGAAACTTCGATACGATCGAATTCATCGTCACCGGCACTATCTTTCCAGAAAATACGCTGACGCTTAACAACACCAGCGAGGATTTGATCATCGAGGGACCGACCTTCGGCGGCATCACGATTAACGGGCAATTCAACATGAATCTGGTCGACGCCGAAGGCACCGTTGCCACCCTGGAAAATCTGACGCTGACCGAAGGCAACACCGAAGGAGGTGGCGCCGTATTCGCTAACGACAGCGAAGTCGGAATTGTCAATTGCACCCTCGTCAACAACGAGGCGTTAGAGGGCGGAGCAATCTTCGGCGAGGATTCTCTCCTATTTGTCCTGAACGACACCTTTGCTGGAAATGCAGCTTTCGCCGGCGGCGGTATCTTCAATGCCACGTCAGAACTGCTTGTCTCCAACACCACTTTCTCGGGAAACGAAGCGCTTGCCGCCGGGGACGGCGCAGATATAGCTACGGACGTTGGGGAGACTCTCGTCAACAGCTCGATCTTCGCGAACAGCGTCAGCGGCGGCAATTGTGCGGGAGTTGGCGACGATGGGTACAACATCTCGGACGACAATAGCTGCGGCTTCAGCGGCACCAGCGTTAACAACAGCACTACGCTGAAGCTTGACCCGCTGGGATTGCAGAACAATGGCGGTCCGACGCAGACGATCGCGCTTGAATCGGGCAGCCAGGCAATCGACTTTGTTCCGATTGCAAGTTGCAAAGACGAGTTTGCCGATCCCGTGACCAACGACCAGCGGCTCTTTACCCGGCCGGATCCCGGCAACCTCAACTTCTGCGACGCGGGCGCTTATGAATCCGGTGCGGTCGCACCTATCGTGCTCGCGCCCAAGAGCGAGCGGCTCCAGATTGCCCGTTCCACCGCTCCGAACTCGGACAAGGTCAACCTGGCCTTTACCTTCATCTACAATGGCGACCCGGATTGCGATATTGCGACGGGAGGCGATGAGGATGCGCTCAATTCCGGCGTCGGTGTCGCGCTGTTTGAGAGCACCTGCGCCAACATCCCCACCAGCGGCCTATTCCTGTACCTGGATCCCTTCCAGGTGCATACCGTGAATCACCAGCAGTATGGAACGCTCTTCCAATCGTTCGGGCCGGAGACCGTCTCGGCCAGGATGTCCGCGCTGCCGACGCCGCCGGGCGCGTGCGGCGCATGGACGCTGAACCTCGAGCTGGCTGGCCTCGATACCAAGTCCGCAGCCTTGGGTCTGGGAGGCACTGGTCCCTTTGCGCTGGTGGTGAGTGACCTTCATGGCGATGAGATGGAGGTGGGGCTCGATTTAGCCCTGACGTTGAACGAGATAGAAGGCGACGCCACGGAGTGTTTCGACATCACGAATGCAATAGTCGGCAACCAGATTCCGACGCCGGGACACGGTGTGAGGCGCGGCGTGCGACGATAAGACTAGCCAATAGATCCTTCGCGGAGTGTCACCGACACGCGCGAAGGGAAAGATTGCGGGCGGGATGTCGAATGACATCCCGCCCGCTCTGTTTCGCGATGTTATCTCTTTGACTTGGTGCGGCTGGATAAAGAATGGCGAGAGGCGGAAAATTCCACCCCTCGCCACTGGATCGATCTCGTCTCAGTGAAAGGCCGCCTTCAGCAGATCACGGCGCGCAGGCGTTCGGATCTTTGCACGCGCCCGGAGCGCACGTGACACAGACCCTGCAGTTGCCCGCATCGGCCGAGTTATTAACCCCGACCGTTTGCCAGCCCATCGGAGTCACGTTGCTGAAAGCAAATGTATTTTCCTCAACGCTAACGTTCAGCAAGCCTTGAGTAACGGTGTCAGTACAGGTGTAGCCTCCCGTCAGAACGATATCACCAGAGGGGCAGGCTGCTTGCTGATTAAAGGCGCCATTGGCAGGGACGTTCGAGGACGCGCATACAACTCCAACGGCAAGGTTATTGGTGGGGTTAGTATTCAGATCCACCAGGAACTCGAACGGCAGGCAAGCAGTCATGCTGGTAACCACGCGTGCGTTCGGCAGCGGCGGCTTCGCGGTGGTGTTCACGCACAGAAAGAAAGGTCCCGCCGGCGGGGTGGCCGCCCGGGCACGAGGGGTTGGCAGGACAAGCAGCAAGGCTGCGGTCAGGACTAACAGGCCAGTTAACTTTTTCATGAACTCCTCCCAGAGTTGAAAGACGCGTACCAAACGGTGAGTTGGCTCTTCTCAGGTCGATATCACGTTTCTTACGCTACGAGCAAGATGGAAGACTGCGCAGAGCAGAAATTTCACATTGCGCGCGTGAAGTATCGTCTCAGTTTTCGCTCAGCCGATATGCTTCGATTCGAAGCAGCCGTCAAGCACCAACGGAAACATCAAAGAATCGTTACGGATTGACAGTAGCCAGCCGCCGTGCGAGAGTTGCCGAAACGTCGCCAGAGAAGTTTACTGGTGGTAATTTGCCAACGCGACCGAAAGGTCGCGGGGAGGGGTCCATGGCAGGTTCGAGTAGGCGCTTTGCGCTTGCGGTAATTCTGTTGCCGCTATTGGTTCTGGTGATGGCAGGGGTATCTCGCGCCGCCATTATTCACGTCAATTCACTCAGCAGCGAGCCAGGGTTCCCATTACTCTGTACTCTGCCGGATGCTGTCGCATCATCCGAGGGGACTTTAAATGCTTGTGTCCCCGGAACCGGAAACGACACCATCGTGTTCGACCTTACCGGGACCATTATAGTTGATGAGCCGATTATAATTACGGCCGCCAATTTGGATATCGAGGGCCCGAATTTCAGCGGCATTGTCATCGACGGCGGCGGCACCTCCCAGATCTTCGATCATGAAAGTGGCAATCTCGAAATAAATAACATTACGTTCCAGAATGGCGTCGCAAACGGCATGTTTGGCATCGAAGGTGGCGCCATTTTGGGCAACAGCAGCGGCGAACTCGAGATTGAGAACTGCACCTTCAGCAAGAACTTCGCGGTGACCGGCGGCGCACTCTTCGCCGGCGGAACTGGCAGCGTCGATATCAGCAACACTACGTTTGCCGGCAATATCGCTGATCCGATGAATTCCGGATCGGGCGGCGCTATCTTCAACAACGGCGCAAGCCCGATGAATATTACGAACGCCACCTTCTTCTTGAACGATGCGGCCACAGATCTGGGCGCGGGTTTAGGTTGGCAGGTCGGATTCGCACCCGCGGTCAAGAACTCTGTCTTCGAAAGTATCGACCCATCGGGCGTCTTCGACGACAGCGACAATTGCCAGGCGTCCGGCTTGGTCGGCGTCGACGGCGGGTTCAACATCTCTGATGACGAAACCTGCTTTTCCGGTGCAACTTCGAGTCTAATCAACACGGCTGTAAACCTGGATCCGGCTGGATTGAAGAGCAATGGCGGACCGACCCAGACGATCGAGCCGCAAGCCGGCAGCCCAGCGATCGACTTTGTTCCGATTGCAAATTGCGTTGAATTTGATGCCGAGCTGGTGAACACAGACCAGCGGGGTTTTGGACGGCCTGATGACGGAGAAAGCTTCTGCGATGCCGGCGCTTTCGAGACGGGAGCGATCGGATCCATCGTGCTCGCGCCCAACAGCGAGCGGGTACAAATCGCACGCTCGACCAGTCCGAATACAGACAAGGTCAATATCGGCTTAACCTTCACGATTAATAACTTTGGCGATGACACCACGGGCTGCGACTCGAGTGACGACGCGCTGAATACCGGCTTCACTCTTTCCCTGTTTGAGGGCACTTGCGCGGCGATCCCGCTCAATGGCCTGAAGCTGTCTCTCAGTCCGTTCGTCGTTCACACGGTCAATCATCAGAGTTACGGAACTCTCTTCCAGATGTCGCCGCCGGATACCCTCCAGCAGTCGACCGAGACGGTATCTGCCAGACTTGTTGCGTTGCATACGCCGCCGGCTCCTGCATGTGGCTCATGGACGCTGAATCTCGAGGTAGCTGGCCTCAATACCAACGCCACCAACTTGAGTCTCGGAGGCGGCAATCCGTTTGCCCTGGTATTGACGAACCTGGCCGGTGATCGGTCTGGATGCTTTGACGTCACGAACGCGATAGTCGGGAATCAGCTCCCGACGCCGCCGCATCATAGCGGCGTGAGGCGTGGGACGCGACGGCGGTAGCAACAGACCTATAACTCCTTCCCTAAGTGTCGCTGACACGCGGGAAGCAGAACGATTGCGTGCGGGATGTCGATGACATCCCGCACGCGCTTTTGTGCCGTCTCTATTTATGAATTCACACTAGTTTATCTTTGCCGTGCACACGGCAAATCATCATAGCTACGGTACTGCTTTCATTCCTCAACCACCGGTGACTGTCTCAGCCAGGAGGGTCGCGCTGTCGACGCCGCTAGGACCCGTGTGTGGACAGTGGACGTTGAACCTCGAGGTGACAGGTTTCGATACGACGGATTCGGGTGATGGGCCGTTCGCGTTGATACTTGCGAACTCAGACAGTGATCAGGGATGCTTCGACATCTCGAACGCGATAGTCGGCAACCAGATTCTCGACGCCGGGCCAAGGCGTGAGGCGCGGGCTGCGGCGGTAAAACGCGCCGGTAGCTATTCAGAAGCTTCCTGTACCAGCTTGCATAGGACTATCCTGGCTGGTACAGGATTTCCTTTCAGGTCTTTCTACCACTCAGTGCGATTGTCGGCTTGGGTGACATTGCCCGCCAGCGTTAAGTCGATGTTTTCAACGTCACCTGCCGGGCATACTCCCGGGGCAGAACATTGCGGTTATCTCGAGGTTGGCGTTCACCCCGTCGGGAACGTTTTCTTTGCCTTGAGATAAGGTTGTATTTGCAGGTTACGTTCGGTTTCAACTTCTTGATTGTCATACAGCTTCCGCCAGTCACTGCAAAGTCTCTTGCATCAGCGCCCGTGATCTGTGTTGAAAGCTTGAGACAAGACTCACCGGCGCGCTGCTGGTGACCTTGAGAGTTTGCGTGCGGGAATGTCCGGCGGTGGTAGCTGGGAAGGCCAGGGTGCCGGCGGGGTTGGTCGTCAAGTAGATGAAGCTCGGAGTGCATCTCGGAGTCGGCGAGCCGCTGGGCGTAGGCGTCGGCGTAGGTGTTGTCGTAGGAGTTGGCGTCGAGGTCGCGGTCGCGGTGATAGTCGCGGTCGCCGTTGAGGTCGCCGTCGCCGTCGTCGTGCCGGTGGCGGTTGCCGTCGGAGTGCGGCTCGGCGTCGACGACGCCGTGGACGTCGCAGTCGGCGTGGCCGTGCTGGTGGCAGTCGAGGTTTGGCTGGCCGTGGCGGTCACGGTTGCAGTTGATGTTGCAGTTGGCGAGGCAGTTGCCGTCGAGGTCGGCGACGTGGTTGGTCCGGGAGTCGGCGATGCGGTTGGCGTCGCGCTACCTGTCGCAGTCGCCGTTGCGCTTGCCGACGCGGTCGGCGTAGGAGTTGGCGTCGCAGACGGAGAACCCCCTAGCATCCCGAACGTCACCGTAAACGCCAGCGGATAGCCGTTACACGCCAGGCCGCCGGTGTGATCGTCATAGGTCCAGGCGTACTGATGCGGGCAGGCATTCGAGAAGGTCTCGTAGTAGGGAGTGGTTCCCGCAGTGGTTCCATTTCCCGCGGCCCAAAGCGCGGCAGCCTCCCATTCCTGGTTGAGCGGAGCGCCTATGCCGTCGAAGAAACCGCTGCTGCTATCGAACGTGCCAAGGCCAGTTGTCGGCGGATCGAACGCGGGAAGGCAAGCAACTCCAGTGCTCACGCCGCTAGCCGCGACACAAGTATAGACCGGACTGCCGGGATAGCCCCCACAGTGTTTTCCAATATCAGTCGCCGCTGAGTTACAGTCTGTTACCGGTAACCCGATTGGAGTTCCGCCCGAATTGCTGGTCGCGCAGATTCCAACATAGGACGGCAAGCCAGTGATCCCGGAATTTGTGGGACCTATCAGGCATGTTTCGCCGGGAGCACAGTCGATGTTACCCCAGCATGTGGGCGTGCCCTGGTTCCCCGAGAACATTGTCACACCGACATGAGAACTAGTCACAGCCTTGCTAATGTTTGCAGCGGCATACATGTCGATGTACTCGGAACCATCGGCGGTGAACGAGCTACCGTGAACGGTACCGCTGGGAATAGGAGTATCGCATTCCAGGTTTGAGACTCCCGGCGCACTAATCGGTGACGGATAACCGTTTCCGCATAGCTGTCCTGGGCCGCTACACCCGATTACGCAAGTGGAACCGCCGTTGCACGACGCTGGGTTTGCACCGCTCGGACATGTTTCGCAGACTCCGGTCTGACAGGTTCCGTTGTTGGTGCCGCAACTCCCCGAATTGCCCGTCGGCGGCTCTATAATCTGTAGCAGCGCGGGACAGACGCTGTTGAGATCGGTAGTGCAGCTATTGGGCAGGCATGCAGGACCTAGATCTGGATTCGAAGGCGTATCGACGCTCACATCTATGGGCTGATTGTACCCCGCAACATTGGTTACATCGTAAGTCGCGGCGCCTTGACCGCCGTCAGCGCCGGCATTGTTCGTGATTTCGAACTGCGACGCGGGAGTCTCTGGTCCTGTGTCTGCCGAAAGCGAGTCCCATGCCCCCTGACACACCCACTGTCCCTGGCAATCTCCCGACTTGCACACGACACCTTCCGGATAAGTGCACACTTTGACGCCGGCAGCGCCCGTATTTGCACTGCAGGTCGCAGTCGTGTTTCCCGGTATCCCAACCTGGCCTTGGCAGTAGGCATTGGTGTCGTTCGGGCTAGTCGAGCAATCGACCATGCAGACTCCGCCGAAACAGTCGTAGGTGTCGCCGGTGCTGGAGGCAAGCGTGGCACAGTCGGATTTCGCGTTGCAGGTCGTGAAGGCTCCGGGACGGCTGTTTCCGCTCGCTGTACCGCTCTGGTACAGGTCGGTGAAATCGCACTCGGTGCGCGCCCAGAAAGTTCCCGATGTCCAAGTGGAAGGCAGGCACAGGGAGACCGAACCGCCGGAGCCAATCTCCCAGTTGTTGCCGGGCGGCGTCAGGACGGCGCCCGTTTGAATGCCCTCGCCAACCCAGATCGGGTAGGAATTCTTGTTTGCGAGGGTCACGCTCGTAGCAGCGCAGGTAGGCGCGGAGGCAGGTTGAGCGTGCTGAGCAAATGCCGTCGTCGAGAACGCAGACAACAGGAACAGAAGCGACAATCCGAGTGATACTCCAGCCTGCTGCTTGCGATCCGTCCTCACCCTGCGCATGTGAATTTCTACCCTCCCCAACGCCAACTTTGAGCTAATTTAACGAACTGTAGGATTTTTCTACAGACTATTGCTAAGCGAGGCAACAGGGTCCGCCGCTTTTTTTACGAAGTGGCTGTCGTGGCTTGCGCAAAATCGGGAAAGGGAAGTGTGTAATGTCGCTGCGGCGCGACGAGCAGAGCGGCCTACTGTAGTAAGAAATGGCTCGCTATTGCGGGCGGGAGGCGACCAGGTCTTCGAGCGTTACCTCGACCACGCCGCCGTCTTCTTCGCGCTGAATCAACACGGTCTGCTTGAGGATATTCTGGCGGACGACTTTGCCGTCGCCCTTCACGCATTGCACGCGCTTGCCGAGATTCGGGAGCGCGCGCTTGAGTTCGACGTACGTGGCGTACTCATAGCGCAGACAGCACTTGAGGCGTCCGCACATCCCCGCCAGCCGCGAAGGGTTGAGCGCGAGGCCCTGCTCACGCGCCATCTTGACGGTCACCGCTTCGAAGTCGCGCAGCCAGCTCGAGCAGCAGAGCTCGCGTCCGCACGGACCGAGCCCTCCGGTGACCTTGGTCTCATCGCGCGCGCCAATCTGTTTCATCTCGACGCGGACGCGCAAAGTGTTGGCGAGATCGCGGACCAGGTCGCGGAAATCGACGCGGCCCTCGGCGACGAAATAGAAAGTGACCTTGCGGCCGTCGAAGGTGTAGTCGGCGCTGACCAGCTTCATCTGGATTCGCCGCTCGCGGATACGCTCGACGCACATGCGGCGCGCGTTCGCCTCGCGCGAGAGATTTTCCTGCTCGAGATAATAGTCGTGATCCGAAGCAATTCGGATGATCGGACGCAACTGCGAAAGATCGATCGTCTGCGCGGGTTCGTGCGGCTCGATCTCGACTGTACCGACTCGCGCGCCCGCCTCACTCTCGACCAGCACGCGCTCACCGCGCCGCAGCGGGCGGTCGCCGGCCAGGAAATTGTACAGATGGCCGGTCTGCTGGAGACTGACCGCGACAATTTTCGGCAGCGACGGCGCGCCTTCAAACGGATCGATATCTGCCACTATCTTCTACTCACCCCGCATCGCGTGACCGGCTATCGTCCACCAGTTCTCCGCCTGCATCCGCGGATTGGCATTCTCTCCAACCGCTGCGCTGGCGCGTACCGCAGCGTCGATACATTTCACGACTGCATCGACCGTCAGACTATCAGCCAGGCTCACCAGCTTCGACCTCGTCTCGGGCGGAAACGCGACGAACTCGGTCTCACTAGTAAGCAGTTTGTAGCATAGTATTTCCTCGAGCAGCCGCGCGAGCAGTTCGAAGTTGCCGGAAGCGGCTGTCGCGATTGGCAAAAAATTCCTGCGCGAGCGATTGCGCACGGGCGAAGTCGATCGATTTTCCGTGGCTGAGGGCGTCGATCAGCTCTTTCATCGGCGGCTCGTCGCCGTCGGCCAGCGCGATCGCATTCGCGGCGCTGCCGCGCGCCAGCAATGCGATCGCACTCGCGCGAGCTTTGTCGATGACGCCATGTGCGGCGAGAATCGCCTCGATATCGGCGGGCTGAAGCGCGGGAAATCTGACAACCCGCATGCGCGATCGGACGGTGTCGAGCAGCGCGCGCTCGCTCGCCGTCACCATGATGATAATCGCGTGGCCGGGCGGCTCCTCGAGCGTCTTCAGCAGCGCGTTCTGCGCGGGTTCACCGAGTACCTCGGCGTCGTCGATGATCGCCATGCGAACGGGCGATCGCGACGGCCGGACTCCCAGCCGCGCGATCAGGTCGCGGACCTGATCGATCAGAACTTCAGAGCGTCCAACGGGGCGCGAGATATAAGTGAAATCCGGATGCACTCCCGTCGCGATTTGCACGCATGCGGAACAGCATTCGCATCGCGGCGCGTCGATATCACCCGCGCGCACGCGCGTGCGCTCGGTCTGAGGGGTGAGGCGCACCGGGCAATGCGAGGTGGTGCAGCAGAAATTCTCGCCGGGCGATCGCTCGCACATCATCGCATGCACGAGGCTGGTCGCCACCAGCGCCTTGCCGACTCCGCGCGGACCCGCGAAAAGGTATGCGTGCGAGGGACGGCTGCGCAATTCGGCGAGCAGCCGCTTTGCGATTTCGCGATGCCCCAGGATCGAAGTTATCGGCATGACGATTCAATCATCGGCGAGCGAGCATCTCGTCAACGGCGCGGCGGATATCGGCAGTGACGGTCGCGACCGGGCGGTCGGCATCGATCACGACGACGCGCGCGGGCTCGGCTTTCGCAATCGCGAGAAAACCGTCGCGTACCTTGCGATGGAACTCGGCGCGCTCGCCCTCGAAGCGATCGGATCCGCGACCCGTACCCTTCGCACGCGCACGAGTGCGCTCGAGCCCAGTCTCGACCTTCAGGTCGAGCACGATAGTCAGGTCGGGTGTCACGTTATCGGTGGCAAGCCGGTTCAACTCGCCGAGCAGCTTGAGGTCGAAGCCGCGGCCGTATCCCTGGTAGGCCGTGGTCGAATCGGAGTAGCGATCGGAAATCACGATCTCGCCGGACGCGAGCGCGGGCCGCAGTTTCTCGCGGACGTGCTGCGCGCGATCGGCAAGGACCAGCAGCAGTTCCGATGCGACGTCGAGCGACACCGCAGGATCGAGAAAAATCGCGCGAATCGTTTCGCCGGCGCGCGTGCCGCCCGGCTCATGCGTGACTGTTACGCGGCGGCCGTTCTGCCGGAGTGCGTCGCCGAGAATCGCGGCCTGCGTAGTCTTGCCGCTTCCCTCGACCCCTTCGAGCGTGATGAATACACCGGCCGGCATTGTTATCGGCTAAAATACCAGCGCGCGAGTTCGGGCTGAAACAGAGCGAACACCCCGGCGGCCAGCGCCAAATACGGTCCGAATGGAACTTCGGTTTTCAGAATCGAGACGTCCGCTTCCTCCGGATCGGTCGCGGGCTCGCCGAGCGGAGCGGGCGCAGTCGAGCCGCCGCCTGTGAGTGCGAAGGCGATTCCGCCGACTGCGCCGATTACCGAACCGAAGAACATCGTGAAGAAAACTCCCGGCCAGCCGAGAAATGCGCCCACCATTCCGAGCAGCCACACGTCGCCCAGGCCGACGCCCTCGCGCCCGCGCACCAGTTGGTAGAAATAACCGGTGCCCCACAGGACGCCGGCGCCCACCAAAATTCCGATGAGAGAACTTTTCCAGCCGACCTCGGGCATCATCGTCGACGCGGCGATGAGTCCGACGATCGTGCCGGGCCAGGTAATGATGTTCGGAATCAGCCGCCAGTCGTAGTCGACAATTGCGACGATCCACAGCGCGGCGCATAGCACGAAGCGCGCGATCGCGTCCGGCAACGGAAATGCGAAGTAGAGATAGAGCGCGATGAGCGCCAGTCCGAGTTCGGCCAGGAAATGACGGAACGGAATCGGCGCGCCGCACATCACGCATCGCCCGCGCAGTCCCAGGTAAGCGAGAATCGGGATGTTCGCCCACCACGGAATCGCGCGCTCGCAACTCTCGCAATAAGATCGCGGCGCGATGATCGAGAGATCGCGCGGTAGCCGGTAGGCGACCATGCAGGCGAAGCTTCCGACGCCTGCGCCGAACACGAACGCGAACGCGCCGCCGATACCGGGGGGCAAGTCGATTTGTCATCGAGTGACCGCCTTTCCTGCTTTTACCGGACTGGTCGGCGCCACGCTCACAATAATTTTGCGCTCGCGGGGCCCGTCCAATTCCACCAACATCACGCCCTGCCACTTGCCCAGCGCAAGCTTACCCTGGCGCATCGGGATATTTATCGAGGTCGAGAGCATCACCGACAGAATATGCGCCTGCGAGTTGCCTTCGCCATGCCGGTAACCATTTTCGCGCGGCACGATACGTTCGAGTTGCGCGAGCATATCGGTAGTCACGTCGGGATCCCAGTTCTCGGAAACGATCACCGCGGCGGTCGTATGCGTGACGAAAATGTTGCACAGCCCGCTGGACGCGCCAATTTCCGCAATCGCATGATTGACCTTGTCGGTGATGTCGATCAGCTCGACCCGCGCCTTCGTCTTTATTTTCACATCGACCATGCAATTATTTTTGCGCGGCGCACAGGTCGATGGTCAAATCGTAAGTAGCCTTGATGCCGCGATTCAGGTTCTCGACCGACAGGCGCTCATCGTCGCCGTGGAAGCGCGCCATTTCTCCCTCGCCGAGAATCACAGGGATGAAACCGTACGCCGGCACGCCCTTGTCGCGGATAAATCGCGAGTCGGTGCCGCCGGTCGTCATCCAGGGCACGACGCGGGAGTCTTTGAAATCGCTCGCGACGACGCGTTTGATCGCGTCCCATGCCTCGCCGGAAGCTGGCGACGGCGGAGCTTCATCGGGCCGCTGTAAATACTCGATCGTAAAATCGCCGGGGCCTAGCAGGTCGCGCAGACGCTTCATAAATGCGGCGGCGTCGGTGCCCGGCAACAGGCGGCAATCGAGTCCCGCCTCGGCAACAGTAGGCACGACGTTCACCTTGACGCCCGAGTTCAGCATCGTCAGCGAAATCGTATCGCGCATCAGCGCCTGGATTTCGTAAGGGCTGAGCACACCCGCAATCGCAGACTGGGCAACGCCGGGCTCGTCGAGATGCGCGAGTTGGAACGACGCAGGACTCGGCTCGAGCGGCGCGATCGATTCCATCGCGTCGGCGAAAATTGTCGTGATCCGAATCGGCGGCTGTTTCTCCAGCAGTCGATGCAGCGCGTTGATCAGGATCAGATTCGGATTGTCGGGTTTCGGCACCGAGCCGTGTCCGCCCTTGCCGCGGACGCTGATGTGAAGCCAGTTCACGCGTTTCTCTGAGACCGCAACGGTGAACGTGATTCCCTTCAGGCCGAGCCAGTCGGGCGTTCCTTCGCCACCCTCGTTAAACGCGAACGCGGGATCGATCGCGTCCCAATGATTTTTCACCATCCAGCCCGCGCCGTTCTCGCCGCCGGCCTCCTCGTCGGGATTCACCATCATCTCGACGCCTCGGCGAAGCTCAACGTGGTTGCGCTTCAGTGCGAGTAGCGTCATCAGAGCCATGATTCCGTGCGCCTTGTTGTCAATCGCGCCGCGCGCCCACACGTAACCGTCGGTAACCTCGGCGCCGAACGGCTTATGCGTCCAGTTGGCTCCCACAGCGGGCACGACGTCTCCGTGCGACATCAACAGCAGCGGTTTCACGCCCGCGGGTCCCGGGATTCGCGCGACCAGCGTCACCATCCCGGGCTTGCTCTCGAAGGTCTCGGTCGCGATTCCCTCTTTGTCGAGAATCGATTTGAGATACGCCATCGCGGCAGCAGTGTTGCTCGGTGGATTGGTCGTGTCGAAGCGAAGATAAGTCTGGAAGTAATCGAGGGCCTCGGAATTGATCTTGTTCCAATCAATCTGCGGCGCCGGCTGAGCGAAAGATGGAGCCGCGAGTGCGAGCATCGCGACCACATCGCTCCCAATATCGAAATCGAGCCATTCGCATTCTGAGCGAAGCGAAGAATCCGAGTCGATGCCGCTGCGCGCAATCGCAACACACCTCAGATCAGCGCTGGCACTTCGGACAATAGAAACTCGCACGTTGTCCCACCACCACATTCTTAATTGGCGTCGAGCATGTGTAGCACGGTTTTCCCTCGCGGCCGTATACGCGCAAACGCGCGGCGAAACGTCCGGGCTGTCCGCGCGAATCGCGGTAACTGCGGAAAGTGGTGCCGTTGTTGCCAATCGCCGCGCGCAGAATGATCGGCACGGCCGCCGCGATTTTTTCGATCTCGCTTCGCGTCACACGGCCCGCGCGCCGCGTCGGACGCACGCCCGCCTGAAACAAAACCTCGGACGCGTAGATATTGCCGATACCAGCGACGATTCGCTGATCCATCAGCAGGTTTTTGATCGCCGCGGTCCGGCCGCGCGCCTTCGCGGCAAGATAATCCGCATTGAATTCGCGCGACAACGGCTCCGGCCCGAGGCCCTTCAGTTCCGCCGTGGAAGCCAACGCGGCTCGCTCGACCAGCCGCACCATGCCGAAACGCCGCGGATCGTTGTAAACCAGGCGCGACGCGTCGTCGAGCGCGAATTCAAGATGGTCGTGGCGCGGATCGAAATCGTCGGCGTCAAAGCCGTCGTGCCGATGAGTCAAGCTGCCGGACATCCCGAGGTGCACGAGCATCACGTGGTCGCCGTCGAACTCGATGATCAGATATTTCGCGCGGCGCGACAGTTTGACAATTCGCCGGCCCGTGATTGCTCCGCTGAAATCCGCGGTGACGCGGCGGCGCAGGCGTTTCTCGCCGATTCGAACGCTCACGATTGTTCTGCCAACCGCGGTGCGAACCAGTATTCGGCGCAGCGATTCGACTTCCGGAAGTTCAGGCATCGCGCGCGACGACCCCGCCGTTCAGTTCGACGCGCAGCGCATGCGCGAGTCTCAGGAAGTCGGGCACGCCGAGCGTTTCGGCGCGCGTGCCGGGATCGATCTCTGCGCGTTCGAGCGCGCGCACGGTTTGCGTGGCGTCGATTCCGAGCGCATGACTGAGCGCGTTGCGAATCGTTTTGCGCGGCGCGGAGAACGACGCGCGCACGGTTTCGAGCACGTCGCGTTCGTCTTCGGCCTCAAACAGCTGCGTCGCCAACCGACTAAACGCGAGAACTTCCGCATCCACCTTGGGGCGCGGATGGAAGCTGCCCGCCGCGACGGTGAAATGCAGATCGATCTTCCAGTACAGCGCGGTGAACACGCTGAGCGCGCCGTACGCGTCGTCGCCGGGAGTCGCGCGGATTCGCGACGCCACCTCGCGCTGGAACATCAGCACCATTCTCGAAATCATGCGCGAGCTGTCGCTCAGCTTGCGCAGGATTGCAGCCGCGACGTTGAACGGAAGATTGCCGATTACCTTTACCGGCGAGTCGCTCGCGAGTGTCGCGAAATCCATCGCGAGGAAGTCGGCGTTGACTATGCGGACGTCTGCAAAGCGCTCCTGGAGCCGCGCCGCGAGGCGCGAGTCCAGTTCCACCAGCGTCAGCGAACGTCGTGGCTTCGTCGCGATTTTCTCTGTCAGGATACCGAGGCCCGGTCCTATTTCGACTATTGAATCTGTTTCGACGAGCTTCGCCGCGGCGACGATTCGGTCGGCGATTCCACCACTGGTTAAAAAATTCTGGCCGCGCGATTTCGCCGGCCGCACGCCGGCTCGTGCGAGTGCCGGTGCGGGACGCGATGCGGTTTCGTCGATGCTGCGGGATTTTCGTGCAGTTGCCATCGGCACTCGGTCAAAGTGCGAGATTGGCTTCCGCATCGATGCTTAGCAAGTCGCGCTCGCCACGCAACAGCCGGTAGCTGCCCGCGAGCGCGATCATCGCCGCGTTGTCGGTGCAGTATTTCAGCGCCGGCGCGACCAGCCGGCGCCCATCGGCAGCCGCCGCCTCGGCCAGCTTGTCGCGCAATCTCGAATTCGCCGCGACACCGCCGGTCAGCGCGATCGTGTCCGCGCCAAGCTCACGCGCGGCCGCAATTGTCGGCTTCACCAGCATCTCGACGACCGCTTCCTGAAAGCTCGCCGCGAGATCCTCCGGGCGTTCCGCGCGGCCGTTCTCCGTCGCGAGAATTGTCGCGACCGCCGTCTTCACGCCGCTGAAACTGAAATCCATCGGCGCGCCTTTGACGTGAGCGCGCGGGATTCGCACGCGCTTTCGATTCCCGCGTTGCGACATCTCGTCGATAACCCGGCCGCCCGGATAGCCGAGCCCCATCAGCTTGGCGACTTTGTCGAACGCCTCTCCGGCCGCGTCGTCGCGCGTACGCCCGATGCGCCGGTAACGCCCGAAATCCTCAACTGCAAACAACGCAGTATGCCCCCCGGAAACGACCAGCGCGAGGTACGGCATCGCGATTCGATTCTCCAGCAACGGCGCCAGCAGATGCCCCTCGATATGATTCACGCCGACCATCGCGACGCCGCTCGCCTGCGACAGACCCTTTGCGAACATCAGGCCGACCAGCAACGATCCCACCAGGCCGGGCCCGCGCGTGACTGCGATTCCTTCGACGTCCGCGAGCCGGCATCCCGCTGCGTCAAGCGCGCGTTCGATGACGGGCGCGATGGTGACGACGTGATTGCGCGATGCGAGTTCCGGCACAATGCCGCCGTATGCGCGATGAATGTCGTCCTGATTCGCTACCGTGCTCGACCGAATTTCGACGATCCCTGGCGCCGTGGTTTCGATCACTGCGGCGGCAGCGTCGTCGCAGGAGGATTCAATTCCGAGTACCAGCATCGCGCTCAGTCTGTTGGAGCGGGCGCAGATGCGGGCGGCGGCGCTGGTGCTTCGTCGGCAGAAGGCGCTGCTTCGGGTTCGTCAGGCGCGGCCTGATCGGCATCGGTGGCTGGCGCTGAAGCGCTTGCGGAGGCAGGCAAGAACGCGGACAGCCGCGTGACTCCTACGCGCGCCGTCAAGTTGCCCGGACTTGCGGCGAGCGCCTTCTGATAAGCCGCGGCCGCATCTGCCGACTTGCTCGCCTGCTCGAGGCACACGCCTTCGAACGCATAAGTCTCGCCGAGCCACAGCGAATTCGACGCGACTCCTATTTCCGCGCGCTTGAAGAACGTCAGCGCCTGCCCATAGTCCTTGCGCGCGATGTACGCGCGGCCAAGATAAAAGTACGCATACGAATTGCTCGGGTCGATCGAGATCGCATGCGCCAGCTCGCGAATCGCGTCGTCAGTATGCCCACGCTCGAGCTCGACGCGTTCGTGCTCGGTGATTCTTAAGGACGCGGCGCGCGCAGGTGTTGGCGCACTATTGATCAGCGTCGCGAGGGAGGAGTCGCTGATTTGCGGCGTCGTGGCGATCGAGCCGACGTCGATCGCTGGAGAGATTTCGGCCGGCGCGACGGGTGGCGCCTGCATCGCTGGTGGCATCGGGTTGGAGACCGGTATTGTATTGCCGGCGGGCGCACCCTTTCCCGCAGGTACCGGTATCCATTCGCCGGAATTAGAATTTGTATCGGAGGTCGTCCCAGCGGCGGGCGATGCTGCCGCGCCGGGACTCGTTGCGGCGGCTGGACTCGGTGCTGCGAGATCCTGCGCCGGAATCGATTCTTCCTGCAACTCCGCCAGGACTATCGGACGGCTCTCCGCGAGCGCCGCGGCCGCCGAAATCGGCAGCATCGACAGAAATATTGCAAAAGCAAATCGACTGAATCGCATCATCGCGACCTAGTCGTTGGGATCGGCCACCGGACTCGGCTCCGCGGGCACCTTGTGGTCCACAGCCGTCAACGACGTCGGAGAAGTATGATACGGGCAGTCTTGAGTTGGCGCCATCCCCTGCGGATACACGCCCATCATCGTCAGCGGGCAGTAGGGCGTCGCTTTGTAGCCCGTAGTTGGATCGACTTTTTCCTCGACGATTCCAGGCGGCGCAGTGAAGTCGAGCGGCGGGCGCGACGCCGTCGCCGCTTTCATAAAAGCAGTCCACGCCGGCAGCGAAGCTTGCGCGCCGGTGAGGCCGAGCACTTCTTTTTGGTCGAATCCCGTCCACACTACCGTAAGAAGATTCGGCGTGAAGCCCGCGAACCACGCGTCCTTGGCGTCGTTGGTGGTGCCCGTCTTGCCTGCAGCCGGCCGCGTGAAACCCATCGTGCGCGCCGCTGCACCGGTGCCGTGATTGATCACGTTCTCGAGCATGAACTGCATCATGTATGCGAGCTCGGGCGAGATCACCTGTTCGGCCGCGAGTTCGTGACCCTCGATCACCTTGTTGCTTTCATCGACCACCGCAGTGACTGCATACGGCTGAATTTCCATGCCGTCGTTGGCAATCACAGCGTAGGCGCGCGCGACCTGCATCGGCGAGACCTCGATTCCGCCGAGCACGATTGAAGGGTAAGAGGGCAAATCGCCAAAGCCGAGCTTCGACGCCATCGCGCGGATTCTATCCAGTCCGATGCTGTTCGCCAGCCGCGCCGTCGCGGAGTTGAGCGACTCGCCGAGCGCGAACTCGAGCGTGACGTGCCCGAAGAATCGATCGCGATAGTTATTCGGCGTCCAGCTCATATCGCCGTACTGCCAGGTGAACGGCGCATCCTCGATGTAGGTAGTCGGCAGAAACTTCTCCGCACCGCCCGACAGCGTCTCGTCGAAGGCCGCTAAGTATGTCACCGGCTTGAAGACCGAACCGGGCTGACGTTTGGACTGAGTAACGCGATTGAACTGGCTCGAGCGGTAATCGCGGCCGCCCGCCATCGTCCGAATCTTTCCACTCTGCGGCTCGAGCGCGACCAGGCACGACTCGAGGCGATCCTTCAACTCGCGGCGCGCGAGCTTGGGATGCTTGGCTTCCAGGTCGGCGAGATTGTGCGTGATTGCCGCCTCGGCGAGTTTCTCCATGTGCACGTCGAGCGAGGTGAAGATGCGCAAACCCTCGCCGTTCAGCACTTGCGGCGGATATCGTTCCTCCAGTTCCTTCTTCACGTAGTCGACGAAGTAGGGCGCGTCGTTGCCCTCGGCATAAACTTCGCGCGCGTGCAGCGGCTCGCTGACGGCGGCGTCGTAGGCGCTCTTGTCGATGTAACCATCCTGGAGCATCGAGGCCAGAACCTCGTCGCGGCGCGGGCGCGCGGCGTCAGGATGGTGCAAAGGATTGAGCCGGTTCGGCGAACTGATCAGGCCGGCGATAGTAGCCATTTCGCCAATAGTCAGATCGCGCGGCTCTTTCGAGAAGTAGTACTCACTCGCTTCCCAGACGCCGTATATACCTTCCTGCCCGCGCTGGCCCGAGGTATATATCGTTAATATAGTTCTCGAGGATTTCGTCCTTCGAGTAATCGCGCTCCGCGATGTACGCCATCATCGCTTCCTTGAGCTTGCGCTTGTAGCTGCGCTCGCGCGTGAGGAAGAAGTTCTTCATGAGCTGCTGCGTGAGCGTCGATCCGCCCTGGCGCACCTTCCCCGAGTGGAAATCGATGTAAGCAGCCTTGATCGTGCGGACGATGTCGACGCCGTGATGCTCGTAGAAGCGGTGGTCTTCAGCCGCGAGGATCGCGTTGATCATCGTCGGCGGAATCTGGCTGAGACGCACGAGCCGCCGCTGTTCCCATTCACCTTCGAAGATGCCGCTGATCAATTCGGGCTCGAGCTCGATCGAGAAGATCGGTTTATGCGTTACCGGATCGCTCATCGAGTCGATCGCATCTCCCTTGAGATTCAGCTCGACGAATTCACCGCCGAAGTTGCCGTACGGATACGCGAAGCTGTGCAGGAAGATGTCGAGCTTGCCGCGTTTCTTGTCGAAGCTGTACTCGCCGCGAGTCGAAACCTTGCCGGGATCGACGGGATGGTAATTCAGGCGCGCGAGTCGCTCGAAGAAACCCAGGTCCTGAAGATTCTGCCCCGGGTAGATGAGGATCGAGTCTGAAAAAATGCGCGACGGAATGTTCCATCGCTTGCCCGAGAAGCGCGCGACGACTTCATTTTCGAGCTGATGGTAGTAGCTGAAAAATAGCCACAGAGTCGGCGGCACGGCGAACAAAATGAGTGCGCCCACGCCGATCAGAGCGAATTTCAGGATTCGTCTTGGGGACATCGGGAATGCGTCCCCGGTTCAGGCCTCCGGCTTGACGGGTACGTAGATCGTGTTGTCACCGCGCTTGATCAGCAGCAGGACGCTCTTGCCTTTGGCGCTTGTCTTCACCGCGTTCTGATACGAGTCGACGTTGCTGACGGCCTTGCGATTGACCTCGATGATCACGTCGCGAGCGCGCAGGCCGGCTTCGTCGGCGCGGCTGTTGGGTTGAACCGACGCAATCACCACGCCGCCGGACGCATCGAGACCGAGTTCCTTGGCCAGGTCGGGGCTCAGGTCCTTGACGTGAAGTCCGAACGGCGACACCGCGCCGAGGTCGGGCTTGGTCGATTTTTCCTCAGCCGCCACGATTTCAGGCTCGCGTGACTGCGTGATCGTGACTGGCAGCTCGATAGCCTGCTTGTCGCGAATCACCTTGAGGATTCCCTTGTGCCCAAGGTCGGTCCGCCCGACCAGCAGCGGTAACTGGCGCGAGTCGTCGACCGGCTGATTGTCGAATGCGACGATCACGTCACCGCGCTTGACGCCCGCCGCCTGCGCCGGCCCGTTGGGCAGCACATTTGCAACCAGCGCGCCGCGCGAGTCCGCAAGTCCGAGCGACTCGGCCAGCTCAGGCGTCACCTTCTGGATGTACACGCCGAGCCATCCGCGCACGACTTTGCCCGAGGCCTTCAGTTGCGGCAGTTCTTCCTTGACCAGGTCGATCGGAACCGCGAAGCCGATCCCCATGCTGGCGCCGGTATGCGTGTAGATCGCGCAATTGACGCCGATCACGTCGCCTTTCAGATCGATCAGCGGCCCGCCCGAGTTGCCGGGATTGATCGATGCGTCGGTCTGGATGAAGTCCTCGTAGTTACCGGGAATGAAGCGTCCCTTCGCACTCACGATTCCCGCCGTCACCGAATGATCGAAGCCGAACGGATTGCCGATCGCCATCACCCATTCGCCGACTCTCAGGTCCTCGGAGTTACCGAGCGGCGCGACTGCCAGGTCGTGCTTCGCTTCGATCTTCAGCAGCGCGATGTCGCTCTTCTCGTCATGCCCGACAATCTTCGCGATGTAGTTGTGGCCGTCCTGCGTGGTCACCGTAACTTTGCCCGGGCTGTCGACGACGTGCTCGTTGGTCAGGATGTAGCCGTCCTTGGTGATGATAAAACCGGAGCCGAGCGCCTTGGCATGCGGCGCGCCGCCGAACTCCTCCAACGGACCGTGCGAATGCGGGTCGAGAGGGCTATGCGGCGAATCTTCGGGCGACGGCTCGACGCCTTCGGTCGGCTGGTCGGCCTCGTCGGTCGAGATATTCACGACGGCGGGGCTGAGCTTCGCCGCAAGTTCGACGAAATCCGGCATCGTCTGCGCTTTCGGCGCGTGCGCGGGATCGGCAATCTCGGTCCAGAAATGCGGTGGCGCCGGCGGCGTGGAATCCGCCGCATGGGCCTGCATCCGGTAGGTAGTCAGAGTGAGGGTCGCCACAAAAATCGCGACGCCCGTGAAGGCGATGGGTCGAAACAACTTATTCGTCATGTGTGATTAATACGAAGACGGCCGCTCAACGGTTCGGCTGTCTAGCCAATTCAACGTACTTCATTTGCAGGCTGGAAAGAATCTCTTCGAGCATCGCTCGTTCCTGCGGGTCGAGGTTTCCCCGCGTCTTGTCGCGCAGCATCGCAATTATATCGATCATCTGCTGCGCCATCGTCAGGTCGCGCGAAACTTTGCCGCTCGAGGGATCCGGCACTTCGCCCAGCGCCGCCAGCGCCTGCTCCGACAGGCTCCACAGAAATGCCGCGAAGGTCAGCTCGGCAGGCGGTTCGCCCGAGTGGCGGCTCGATTCAGACTCGCGGCTCGATTCGGCGTGCGTGCCAGAGGCTGCAGGCCGATCGCCAGAGGCTGCGGGCTTCGATGCCGTCTCCGCTCCCGATGCGCCGGGCTTGGATTTTATGTCCTGCGGTTCGCTGCGCTCCGGAGCGTCGCTGCCTTCCTTGGTTTCGCCCTCGGCGGAAAAGCGCCGGCGATCCTGAACCTTGAACCCCCGTTTATCGTCTTGTTCTTCCATCGATTGCTACCGTCAGCCTTGCGCGACCTGTCCCGACGACGCCATCTGCTCGAGCCGATGGATTCGCTCCTCGATCGGCGGATGGGTCGAGAACAGCCGCGAGATTCCCGCCGCGCTCAGCGGGTTCACGATAAACATGTGAGCCGTCGCCGGGCTGGCGTCCAGCGGCATCCGCTCGTTGGCGGCCTCGAGTTTGCGCAGCGCGCTGGCGAGGTACAAAGGATTATGCGTGAGCTTGGCGCCGCTCGCGTCGGCCTGGTACTCGCGCGTGCGCGAAATCGCGAGCTGAATCAGAGTCGCCGCGATCGGTGCGAGGATTCCCGCGACCAGTAGTCCCGCGATGCCGCCTTCCTCGTCATCGTGCCTTCCGAGTCCGAAAATCGCGCCCCATCGGATCATCGTGCCGATCATCATCACGGCGCCCGCGAGCGTCGCGGCGATAGAGCTGGTCAAAATATCATGATTGGTGACGTGCGAGAGTTCATGACCGATGACGCCCTTTAACTCCTCGCGCGTGCAGATTCGCATGATCCCGCGCGTGACCGCGACGGCGGCATGATGCACGTTGCGGCCGGTCGCGAACGCGTTGGGGGTGTCGGAATCGATAAGGTAGAGCCTCGGCATCGGGATTCCCGCCGAATGCGCCAGCTCGTTGACGATTGAATAGAGCTCCGGCGCCGAGCTCGCGTCGAGTTCCTGCGCGCCGTACGCCTTCAGCACGATCTTGTCGGAGAACCAGTAGCTGAAAAAGTTCATCACGGCGGCGATGAAGAAAAAGATCACGACGCCGTGCCTGCCTCCAATCAGGCCGCCGATCGCCATCAGCAGTCCCGTCATCAACCCCAGCAGCAGCGTCGTCTTGAGGAAGCTCATAGCCCTCCACGCGCGCAAGGTAAGGATGTTGTCGAACCAGTCACGGACTTACAGTCTATTATGTTAGACGTTGCTCCACAAATTTCGATATAGCGTCGGCAACCTCGCGAGTCTCGATGGAATCGATGGGCTCGCCTCTCAGAACGCGAATCTGCGCATCCCCGCCCGGCCCGATCGGCCGCCATCGCGCAGGATCGGTCGGCCCGAAAATCACGACTCCGGGCGCGCCAACCGCCGCCGCGAGATGCGAGACCCCCGAGTCATTACCGACGAACGCCGACGCGAGCCGCGCGACAGCCGCGACCGTCGGTAAATCGAGGTCCTTGAGCACGGGGACTCCAGTCTCACGAAAGATCGGCTCCATCGAAGTCTCAGCCGGCCCCAAAATGACCAGGCACGAACTTCGTTTGCGATTCTGATCAGCTCCTTTGTCATTCAGAGCGGAGTCCGCGGAGCGAAGAATCCGGATCTTTTGCCAGCTTCGATGCCAGCGCCGCGAACTTATCTGCCGGCCAATTCTTGTCGGGACTCCCGCTGCCGGGAAAAATCACAATCGGATTCGAACTGTCGCATTTCGACCCCGCCAGCACGCGCGCGGCCGCCGCCAAATCATCAGGCGTCGGCTCGAGGCGCGGATCCATCGGCGAAGCGTCCTCGCCGATCGTTCTCAAATACCCCGCCGCTACATGCCCCTCGCCACCCGGTCGGAACGGATGAAACGAGACCTCGCCATCGGTAGCCGCCGCCAATCGCGCGCGAAACCGTGAATCGTCCGAGGCAAAAAACGAATAGACCCGATCGAAATCGCTAAAGAACCGTCGCGCCCCTCCCGCCGATTCATCAGCAAACAACTCCCCAACCTCGCGCGCATCAATAGAATGCCCGCGTACAACGACGCTCCTCCCCGCAACAAGCCGCGCCAGCTCGCCCCGCGCCATCAACTCAACGGATGCGCCAGGATGCCGCCGCGAAATCGCGGCGAGCGCCGGCATCAAGCACATCAGATCGCCGATCGCGCCGGGAAAGATAACCAGCACACGATTCACCTTCGCCATCGGAGACAGTCTAAGTGAAACCCACCGTGGGTTTCACGCTTCCTTGGGCAGGGTTAAACCCTGCACCTTAGTGGGAAGAAATCGCGAAATGTCGAGGACGACATTTCGCTCTGAGGTCCTTTTTTTGGGAGGCGCGGGGAAATTACCTCGCCCGTTATTTTACGGGAGAGGAGGCCGGCCGCATCGCGGCTGGTAGGTGAGGGTGCCGCCGGTGCGTGCTGACTGTTAGTCAATGGCATAGTTTCCGTGTCTGATTTCGGGAAAAGAGTAATTGCTTACTGGCGTTTAAGACCAAAACGTTTCACGTGAAACGTTTTTCAGTTCAGGAGAACGAAACGCGAATAGCTTTGATGGAATAGGGCAGGGTGTTCGCGCGTTAAAACCCTCTTCCTGGACTGGAAGGGAGAGCTTTGCGTAATCTCGCCCGAATTTCTTCCCCTCTCCCGCAGGGAGAGGATGAAGGTGAGGGTCCTTGTGCAGCGCGCGATTATTTTTCGCGCGCGATTCAGGATTCATTTTGCAGTTCTTTTTCTTTAACTGAGAGGATCGATGCGCTGTGATGTGGCACCTAGAACCAGAGCTTTATCGTGATGTTTGCCATCTCCGAAAGGGTTATAGCGTAAGGCCGTCCCTCCAATCGGTCCTTGGATCGTTCATAGACGAAATAGGGTTCGAGCTCGTTTCGCGACCACAGAATAACGCGATGTTTGAACTGCGAGTTAAGGGATTTTGCGATCTGAATTTCTTCACTCGAAAAGGTGTCGGTCTTCGAAAACATCACATAGGTCGTGGCTAGGTCGCGGGGAATTGCATCGGCCAGCCTGCCTAGCTTGCGAGCGTCTTCCGCGTCTATCTGCTTTCGAGTTTTCGCTTCTCCCAAGATTATCTGAACAGGCGATTCGTCCAGTCCACCCATACCCGCAACGATACCCAAAAAGTCCACTTCGCAGTCTTCTATTTCGGCGCTTTTGGATCGGAACTTGAGGGCGGTTGAATACATCAGAAGATGGTCGTGCAGAGCGGAATCGAGCTGCTGTATTGTTAGGGCAACCGGTATGCTTCCTTCCTGATGATCATCTCGCCCGAAGAGGCCAGATCTTCGGTACCTCCAATCGCGATCCTTCAACTGGCGAGTAACATCAAAATGATGGCCGCAGTATGCACAACTCGAGAGCATTCGAACATCGTCCAACGGTATCCAATTCTTGAGTTCGCAGTTGGGACATGTTAGTTCCAATCCCACACGAAAGACTCCACTCGACACCAGGTAGTCGAAGACCTGAGACGGGCGGAGCTTGTCCCCTTCCCGGGGCTCGACGTATAGACTTTCAAACTCGGAGAAACGCGGTTTCCCAGTGTTGGGATCGATATTGCCAATCAGCGTCTCCGCCCCACTTCGCGTGAAGCTCTGATTGGGGCCATACTTTTCAATCAACTCTCGCGCACCGCAAACTTTCAGCACGCGGCAACCCTGCAACCCGCCAAGTTGGCGAATGAGACGAGCACAGAGTAGACCGGGTGGATCGGAGCGAGTGACGTCAATACCCAAAGACCCAAACAATGTGCGAATGAAGTCTTGAACGCGAAGTGCCCTCACCGACAATTGTTGCTTGCTAACAGTCTCAAAGATTCCAACCGCGCCACGGCCGAAGGAACCGCGCACTGAACGCGCCTCCGCGTAGTTGAAATGAAAGTTCCGACCGAAGAATTCGTTCAAGGAAGGCAAGAAGGGCGTGCTGAACGTTAGATCGTCCCGCGCCGAGCCATATTGGGACGCCTCGACTGTCACGACAAAGTGCTGGTAGGGACCTTCGGGATCGTCCTCATCGAATGGCTGACCGGGCAGAGAGAAAGAAGCTACGGCTGCTCCGTGACTCTCATCGTAATTAGGAACCACATTGCGGTGCCACAACGAGAAACGAACGCTGGGAGGCTTCACGTTCAGACCGTTCCAAATCTCGGGATGATCACGAGACCTAATCTGCTGCATTCCGGTCAGATCAATGGCCGATTCGAACTGATCCGATCGCGACCAGATGTTGATTTGCGCGGGCCCTGCGGTTGCAAGGGTCTTCAGCGAATCGAGGAAAGCATTGATGTAGGACTGAAGACGAGTGACGCGAGTCGCATCAAAGAAGAGGACTTTCGCGCCAGCAGCGCGCAGATTCCAAAGAAGTACAAGGTCGTCCAGATCTTCTATCTTCCCAAGCACGAACCCAGGGCTGAGCCATCCAGACCAAGACTCGCGGTCTAAATTAATTTCGAACCGAGTCAAATCCAATAGGCTGAGCGAATTCAGCAAAATTGCATCTAGTTCTGCCTCGGGTTCGATACGCAGTTCTTCGGTCTTCAGCGAAGCAGCACTGCCCACTGCGTATTTGATTCCAACCTCGGCGGGTTCGGGGTACTTTCCGAATAGCACGTGCAACAACGTCGATAGCGGATCAGTTGAGTCCCACGACAGCCGCAGAATCTTGGGCGGAGCAGCGTTCACTCGAGAGCGAATGTGTTCGGAGACTCTGCGCACCGCATGACGGATATCAACAAAGTTGCAATGATTGCGTTCGAAAACTCGCTCTCCCCAAATAGGTGGCGTGAGCAGGTGCGGAAAGTCCTTTTTGAACCGTTCGGTTTCCGCGTCGGGTTCGATCGGTATTAAAAGGTCAACTGCAAAACTGCGAACCAGATTGCGCGCTAGCTCCACGTCATGCAGCGGGATGACAGGATTGAACATTCCGCCCCACAGAGCTGTAGACCACGTCGCGGCTTTGGCCAGCTGCGTTAGGCTACGTTGGCTCAACAGCCATCCGATTCGAACCGGTCGATACTCCAACCATATATGAGGGGCGTCACTCACCTACATTAAACCCTTTTCTCGAGCATGCGTTCGGACGTTCCAAACGGTAAGAATTTAGCACGGGCTTGCTGGTGACGCCTGAGGGAGGGACAGGATTTGCGTTCCTAGGCCTCGCTCGAGATGAGGGAACCAAAAAGCAGCGTTAGGGGATGCGGAGGCAGAATCTTGAATCGCGCGCGAAGCGCGCGCTGCAATCGGACCCTCACCTTCGATCCTCTCCCTCGCAGGGAGAGGGGAAGAAATTCGCGCTCGCGCAAGCCTAGACGGGGGAGCGCGCCGATCGGATTTGGCCCTGTAGCGGATTCACACTTCCCTACATTCCAACCATCGCTACTTTCTGGATAGAATCGGGGGCATGCCTATCAGTGTTGCGCGGTCGCCGCTTGAGCTTATTGGGAATACTCCTGTCGTTCGGCTTAATCGGATTCCCGGGAAAGATGATGCCGAAATTTGGGCGAAGCTCGAGAATTTTAATCCCGGCGGGAGCGTTAAAGATCGGATTTGTCTCGCGATGGTTGAGGCTGCCGAGAAATCCGGGCGGCTGAAGCCTGGCGATACTATCGTCGAGCCGACCTCCGGCAATACCGGGATTGGGCTGGCGCTGGTTGCGGCCGTTAAGGGTTACAAGCTCATCCTGACGATGCCCGATACTATGAGCGAGGAGCGGCGTTCGTTGCTGGTCGCTTACGGGGCGAAGCTGGTGCTGACTCCGGATACGCGCGGGATGCATGGCGCGATCGCGAAGGCCGAGGAGCTGTGCCGCGAGAATCCCGGCTACTTCATGCCGCAGCAATTCAGCAACACCGCCAATCCCGACATCCACTATCGATGCACCGGGCCGGAGTTGCTCCAACAGTTCAAGCGTATCGACGCATTCGTCTCCGGCGTTGGAACCGGCGGCACGATCACGGGCGCGGGGCATTATTTGCGTGAGCATCTCGACAACAAGGTGCTGATTGTCGCGGTCGAGCCGAAGAACTCGCAGGTGCTGTCCGGCGGTGAGCCGGGCTTTCACAAAATACAGGGAATCGGCGCGGGGTTCGTGCCGAGCAACCTCGACACGAAAGTTTATGATGAGATAATTCCGGTCAGTGACGAGGATGCGACCCTGTTCTCGCGGCGACTCGCGCGCGAGGAAGGCCTGCTGGTCGGTATCTCGTCAGGTGCTCATTGCTGCGCGGCTTTGCAGGTGGCCAGGCGGCTCGGCAAGGGTAATATCGTGGTGGTGGTCTTCTGCGATACCGGTGAGCGTTATTTGACGACGGATCTTTTCCAGGCCGAGGGCATCTAGCCGTATATGGATACGACTCTAGCCGCGAAGCTTGATCGGATGCGCGCGATGTTTGCGCCGATGCGCAGCGTGATCGTGGCGTTTTCCGGCGGCGTCGATTCCACCTTCGTGCTGAAAGTTGCGCACGAGACGCTGGGCGATTCGGTGCTCGCGCTGACGACGACCTCGCCGACGATGCCCGACGAGGATCGCGACTCGGCACTCGCGATGGCGCGACTGATCGGCGCGCGTCATTTGGTAGTGGAGTCCAACGAGCTCGAGATTCCCGGTTACTCGGCGAATCCGCTCAACCGATGCTACCTGTGCAAGCACAACCTGTTTACCGTGTGCGAGGCGAAGGCCGCCGAGCTTGGTATCGACGAGATTGTCGATGGCCTCAATCTCGATGACCTGCACGACTATCGGCCCGGGATGCAGGCCGCGAGCGAAAAGCGCGTGCGGCATCCTCTGGTCGAAGCCGAGATGACCAAGGCCGACGTGCGCGAGCTATCGCGCTCGATGGGATTGCCGACGTGGGACCGGCCCGCATCGCCGTGCCTGTCGTCGCGGTTTCCGTACGGAACCGAGATCACGCCCGACGGGCTCCGACAGGTTGCGGCGGGCGAGAAGCTGCTTCATTCGATGGGCTTTGCGATTGCGCGCGTGCGGTACCATGGCGACGTCGCACGGCTGGAGCTGGAGCAAAGCGAGATCGCGCGCGTGTTCGAGCCTGCGATTCGCGCGACAATCGATCGCGAGTTCAAAAAAATCGGCTTTCGATTCGTCGCGATCGATCTGAAAGGCTTTCGATCCGGCTCGCTCAACGAAGGCCTGGTTGCGAACGCAGTAACGCCGGCGATTCCTCCGCCGCGCAATCAAGTTTGACCATATGGCGGACGGCCCAATCGCCGGTTCGTCGCGGCTGGGTAAACCTCGCGCATCGATTTTTGGATCGAGCGGTCCGTCTGAACCGACAGGCACCCTGACGCGTGCTGCCCTCGCCGCGATCGCTACTGCGCTACTCTTCGCACTTGGGGGAACGGATCCGAGGTTGTGGGTGTGTGCGCTGTTCGCGCCCATGCCGATTCTCGCGATCGCACCGGAACTGCGCATCGAAACTGCGGCGGAGCTGGCGTTCGCAGCCTTTCTGATCGGCAACCTGGTCGCCTGGGGTGGCGAGAGTTTCGCGGTGCCGCTGATGACGATGCTCGCATCGCACCTCGCGGGCGCAATCGTGTTTGCAACCTTCGTCGTGTGCGCGGCCGAGGCGACGCGGCGATGGCCCGGGTGGCTGGCGGCGCTGGTGTTCCCGACCTTCGAAGTCGCTTTCTATTACACGCTCTCGCTCGAATCTCCGCATGGCACCTGGGGCAGCCCCGCCTATTCGCAAGTCGATTTTTTGCCGCTGCTGCAAACCGCGTCGTGGGTCGGCATGTGCGGCGTGATGTTCATCATGTCGCTGTTGCCGTCGGGCCTGGCGGTCGCGTGGTATCGGAGTCGATGGAACATGAACGGGACGCGTCCCGCGCTGCTGGCGATCGGCGTTTTCGCGATCGCGATTTTGCTCGGTGAGGTCCGCGTGCTTGTGACTCCCAAGACTCCGTCGCTGCGAGTCGCAATGATCGCCAGTGAGGATCTGGCGCCGGAATCAGAGTCCACCAACCCGACTGATGCCGCCGATATCCTGGCGCGCTACGCAAAAATGGCGCATCAGGTCGCAGGCGAAGGCGCGCAAATCGTGGTCATGCCCGAAAAGACCATCGGAGTTGCTCCGGGCTACGAATGGGACGTTGTGCTCGGACTCGAGCGAGTCGCACAGATGTCGCATGTGTGGCTGGTGGTGGGACTCAACCAGATCGGGCGCTCGCCGAAAAGAAATATCGCCGTCGTGTTCGATCCCGACGGCAAAATAGCGGCGTCCTACGCCAAGCATCATCCGATCCCGAGTCTCGAATGGGACTACAAGGCGGGCTCGAAGCCGGCGGTATTCGACGCGCCATGGGGACGCACCGCGGTTCTGATTTCGCAGGACCTGGATTTTCCGGATACCGCGCGCCAGCTGGCGGCGCTTGATGTGCGCGTGGTGGTTGCGCCTGCGTCGGATTGGCAGGGATCGGAAGTGATCCATCAGCGGATGTCGGTAGTGCGCGGCGTCGAATCCGGTTTCTCGCTCGTTCGCGCGGCGCGTGGCGGGATGCTCTCGGCGAACGATTCGCGCGGCCGGCTGGTCGCGGCGCGCAAACCGGCGCATGGCGAAGACACGATGGCTCTTGGCACCCTGCCGATCGGCACCGGTCGCACACTGTATTCGCGCACCGACGATTGGTTCGGCCGTCTGTGCGTGATTTTCACGATCCTGCTGATGCTGCGGCTGGTCGTGACCATCCTGTCCTCTGCGCAAACGCGGCGACGCGGTGCGGCAACGCGGATCAAGCGTCCTCAGGGGGTCGTCTCGGTTGAAGTGAACCAGCCGGGACAGGCAGCAGAGAAGCCGGAAGAGCCAGAGGATGAGATTTACCGTCCTCCCGCGCGCCCGCGCACGTAGTTGGGAGGGTCTCGCGCATAGCACGCGGAACCTCTCCCCTAACCCCTCTCCCTTCAGGAGAGGGGGACAGAAGAGTTGGCGGCGAGCTTGATCCTGCTGTCGGGAAAGCTCTAAATGTGCGGCGCGCCCTTATTTTTTAAATCCTGAGAAAAGGGAAATCGGTGATGTTGAAGTTTGAGGATATCGATCTCGATCGGATGGTCGAGGAAGTTCTGGCTGGAAAAGAAATCGCACGCGAGACTGCGGCGGCGATCCTGAATTGTCCCGACGAGCGGCTGGCTGATTTGCTCGCGGCGACGCGGACGGTGCGCGAGGCAGCATTCGGCCGCCGCGTGAAGATCTGCATGCTGCGCAATGCGCAAAGCGGCATCTGCCCCGAGGATTGCTCGTACTGCTCGCAATCAAAAATCTCGAAGGCCGAAATTCCCGTCTACAAGATGCAGAGCGTCGCCAAATTGATCGAGGGTGCGCGAATCGCGGTCGAGAGCGGCGCGCGCCGCTACTGCATGGTCTGCAGCATGCGCGGTCCGGCGCGGCAGGACGTCGAGCATCTTGGGGAAGCATGCGATCGAATCCGCGCCGAGTTGCCGGGCCTCGAGCTGTGCCTGTCGATCGGCCTGATGAATCGTGAGCAGGCGGACGAGCTCAAGACGGCGGGCGCGGGATGGATAAATCACAACCTCAATACCAGCCGCCGCTTCTATCCGGAGATTTGCACGACGCATACATATGACGATCGCATCGAGACGATCGAGAACGTGCGCGCGGCGGGACTGTCGACGTGCTCGGGCGGAATTATCGGGATGGGCGAGACGGAAGACGACATTATCGATCTCGCGTACGCGACGCGGCGCCTCGCGATCGATTCGGTGCCGCTGAATTTTCTGCATCCGATAAAGGGCACGCCGCTCGAAGCGCAGCGCGCGCTCACGCCCGAGAAATGTCTCAAGGCAGCGTGCCTGTTCCGTCTGTTGAATCCGCGCAGCGAGGTACGCGCGGCAGGCGGGCGCGAGCTGAACGTCGGCGCGCGCCAGGCTGATTTGTTCAACGCGGTGAATTCGATCTTCGTCAACGGCTATCTGACGACTGCGGGATGGGATTGGTCGCAAACGCGCGAGTTGATCGAAAGGGCAGGGTACGAGCCGGAGCTGATGTAGTATGTTTGAGTTGGACGCGGCGATTCGAAACCGGAACCGGCTTCGCTCACGCGAAGCTGTCCGGAGGCCAGAAGCCATTTCCTCCCCTCGCGTTGCTCGCTTCGTCAGGATGACAAAGAGCTGCGACGGCGATGAATTGCTTCGACGATTGCCAGGATCTGATAGGCGTTGTGATCTTTATGTTGTCGGTCGAGGATTCTACGACCTCGACGCGGGCGCCGGTGCGCTCGACCAAATCCGCGTCGTCGGTTGCGGCGATTTTCTCACTGACTGCGCGCTGATGGGCTGCGACCAGCAAGGCGCGGCGAAATGCTTGCGGAGTTTGCGCTTGCCAAAGGCCGGCTCGCGCGACGGTGGCGCTGATTGCTCCGTCCGCGACGCGCTTCAATGTGTCGGCTACTGGTATCGCTGCGATTGCTCCGCCAGAGCGCGCGGCGGCGCCGAGGCATGCGTCGAAAATCGCGGGCGTCGCCAGCGGGCGCGCCGCATCGTGCACGATCACGAGTTCGCTCTCCGCGCTGGTCAGTTCCAGTGCGATTCGGACTGAGTCCTGACGCTCGAGTCCACCCGGTGTAATCTTGACCGGGACGACAACACCGGCCGCCGCGACTTCGGCGCGCGCTGCGTTTTCGAATCCCGTCGGAACCGTGATCACGAGCTCGTCAATTGAGCTCACTTGCCGGATTGTGAGGAGCGAGTAGAAGAGCATCGTGCGTGTGCCGATTTTCACGAACGCCTTCGGCACGGACGACCCGAGACGCACGCCGCTTCCGGCCGCGACTATGATTGCGGAAGTTTTCAATTCGACGCCGCTTGATGCGCAGGCGCGGCACCTGCGGCCGTCGCGGCAACGCCGTTTGCAACGAAGCTTGCGATCGTTCCGATCACCCCCACGTCAACATGTCCCGGCGCGGAGTATTCGGCCGGCGTGGGCTTGTCCGCGCTCGCGATTAACAAGTGGTTGAGGCCAGGGAGCGTCTCGACTTGCACCTTCGCGTCGCCCTTGAGCCCGGTTTGCCAATCGCGGATATCTTCGTCGACGGCCGGGTAGTCGCGCGAGCCGTGCAAAATCAGGATCGGCACGTCGAGACTGCGCGCGATTGCGACCTCGTCGCGTGCGTCGAGATCGTAATAGTACGACGCGGGAGCATTGAAGAAATTCTGCGTCGCCGGCATTTTGTGCGCCGAGAGTTCGTCAGCCTGCCGCTCCATCTCGGCTAATTGTCCGGGCGATGCTTGTCCAAGAAATCGCGTCTGCTCGACAATCAATTGTGGCAGCCTCCGGCCCGACGGCGCGAGCATCACGATTCCCGCAACTGGCCACGCTTTCTTCGCGATCTCCGGTGCGAGCATCGCGCCCAGGCTGTGACCGATGACGAAGATTCGGTCTTGCGCCACGTCGCGCCGCGCGCGCAGCAGCCGCACCGCGGCGACGCCGTCCTCGATAACCTCCGCATCCACCGTAGTCTTCTGCGAATCGAGCTTCCGATACGCGTAGGTGCGCTTGTCGAATCGAAGCACGATGATTCCGCGCGAGGCGAGGCCGTCCGCGATATCGGCGAAAGGATGATTGGCGCCGACGGTCTCGTCGCGATCGTTCGGGCCCGCTCCCTGGATCAGGACGACGGCTGGAAAAGGACCTTTGCCTTTTGGAATCGTCAGCGTGCCGGACAACTTGTATGCGCCTATCGTCACATCGTCGGTGTGAAACTTCGTTCGCTCCGCATATGGAGGCGAGGTCGCAGGCAGCTTGAACAATACTGAGGTGATCTCTCCGGTCTGCGAAGCGACGACGATGATCGAATTGGCAGTTGAGCTATGGAACCTGAGTTGTACGCTGACCTCGTCGCGGCCATTCGGAAGATTTTGCCGCTCGAAAATTTTCCAGCCGACCAGCGAACCCTCCTGCGCGTAAACCTGGTTCCACGAACCCTTCAGCCCGGCCGGCGACAATGCTTTCATCCTTGCGCTGAAATGGCGGGTTGCCGCGCCGAACTTACCGTCGCGAACGGCAGTGAAGAAATGATCTACCACCGCGTCGTCGGGATTGGCTTCTGCGGCGCATCGAGCCGCAGGAAGAATCGCGAGCGCGAGGAAAACCGCGCCCAGCACAATCGTTCGCTTCGGCATCAGTGCAGATTCCCAGACTCGACGTGCCTGTTCAATAAATCCACAGCGACAACCTACGCGCCGCCGGCGACTTTGCCACCGCTGGCGTTTTCGATGAAGCTTGCGATCGTTCCGATCACCGCGCCGTCAACATGTCCCGGCGTGTCGTACTCGGCCGGCCCCGGCTTGCCGACGCCCGCGATGAACAGATGGTTGAGGGCGGGAAACGTTTCGACCTGCACCTTCGGGTCGCCCTTGAGACCGTTCTGCCAATCGCGGATGTCCTCGTCGATCACCTGGTAATCGCGATCTCCGTGCAAGATCAGAATTGGCACGTCGAGAGTGCGAGCGATCGCGACTTCATCGCGCGCATCGAGGTCGTAGTAGTACGACGCGGGCGCGCCGAAAAAAAATTGCGTCGGCGGCATCTTGTGTGCCGAGATTTCGTCGGCCTGGCGCTCGATCTCCGCCAGTTCCTTGGGCGACGCCTGTCCGATGTCTCGCACCTGCTGAACGACCACGGCGGGCAGCTTGCGGCCGCTCGGCGCCAACATCACGATTCCAGCAACCGGCCGCGCCTTCCGCGCGACTTCCGGCGCCATTATCGCGCCAAGGCTGTGCCCGATGACGAAGATTCTGTCATGGGCCACCTCTGGCCGCGCCCGCAGCAGCTTCACTGCCGCGACGCCGTCGTCGATCACTTCTTCCTTGACCGTAGTCTTTTGCGGATCGAGCGTCCGATACGCGTAGGTGCGTTTGTCGTATCGAAGCACGACGATTCCGCGCGAGCTCAGCCCTTCCGCTATATCCTTGAAGATGTGATTTGCGCCCACTGACTCATCGCGATCGTTTGGTCCCGATCCCGCCAGCAACACGACCGCGGGAAACGGCCCGTTACCCGTCGGACTCGTGAGCGTGCCCGGCAACTTCCACGGATCGGCGCCGACGGTCACGGCCTCCGAGCGGAACTTCGTCGCGTCGGCATACGGCGGCGAGGTGGCCGGCAACGACGATGCACTGGTCTCGGTCGTCATCGGTCTGAAGTAGAGCCCGGCGATTTCCCCGGTCTGCGGCCTGACCGAAACCGTCGCGATCACCTTGCCGTGCTGAAAGGCCAGCACGACGCTGAACACGTCGGTCCCTGCCATCATGCCGTGCTGGATGATTTTCCATTGATCGAGTTTGCCGTAGGTAGAGCTTATCTGGAGCCATACCGCGGATAGTTGATCCGCAGACAGTGCCGATTTCATGGTCGGATCGAAATGCCGGGTAGCGTCGTCGAACTTGTTATCGCGAAGAGCGGCGAACAATTGGTCAACTCTGCTGTCGGTGCCCGCATGGGCAGGACGCCATCCGACCATCACGGTCATCAACGCAGAAATTGCCGCGAGCAGGAGAATTCGCCGTTTCGCCATAGGCAGCGAGACTCGCACACCGAATCTTCGCCTTCAATAAAGAGGACCCGCCTCGAAAAAAAGAAAAGGCCGGGAGAAATCCCGGCCTTACTTGCAAACGGTTGAATTGATGAACGCGCGTTTAGTTCGCGAAGATCATCTTCAGCTCTTCCATGATTTTTTCTTCCGGATGCGCTTTGGCGATCGACAGTTCCTTGACGAGCAAGGATCGCGCCGTATCGAGCATCTTGCGCTCGCCGAACGACAATTCCTTGTCGCTCTTGAGCACCAGCAGATCGCGCAGCACCTTTGCAATTTCGAGCGGAGATCCAGTCTTGATTTTTTCCGTGTATTCGCGGTATCGGCGATTCCAGGTTTGCGTATCGACCTCGACCTTGCGCTGACGCAGGATACGGTAGATTTTTTCCACCATATCTTTGCCGATCACGCGGCGCAGTCCGACCGACTCGACGTTCTCGGTCGGAATCATGATGGTCATCTTTTCGGTACCGAGAATCCGCAGCATGTAAAAACGTCGTTCGGTGCCGGAGATGACCCGCATTTGGATATCTTCGATTACGGCGACACCATGGGCGGGGTAAACAACCTTTTCACCTTTCTTAAACGGCAAACTCATCGTAATATTGGCATTCGAGAGCAGGCCATAGATTTCGGACATGGGTTGATGACCGCGCAGTCACGGGTTCATCTCCTTCCGATCAGCCTTGAATGTGATTTTCAGTATGACACAAAATTAGTTAATTTGTAACCCCAGTCTCAAAAAGAAACTGATGTTCCGTTCTGAATAGAACAATGTTAGGTCTGAGAAGGCAAATTCGTCAGTCGAGACGTAGTTCCATGATAATCGCGTCTTCGCCGGGGCCGTAGTAGTGCCTTCTCAAACGCCGTTCTTCAAACTCAAATTTCCGGTAGAGCTGCCGGGCAGGGAGGTTCGAGCGGCGAACTTCCAGCGTGACTACGTTAGTTCCGGTTGATTTAGCCTCGTTTATTGATTCTGTCATCAATACGCTGCCTATTCCGAGCCGGCGCGACTCCGGATGGACCGCGATGTTCAGGATGTGGCATTCGTCGGCAATCAGCCATCGGCATAGAAAGCCCGCTGTGGCGCCCTTGCCGTTCTCGGGAATCGCCAGCATGATGCGGGAGAAAGGCAGGGTCAGTTCGCGCTCGAACGAGGCAAGGGTCCACGGCGCGGGGAAGGCCAGCCTCTCGATCTCGATGATCCGGGGCAGGTCGCGAGCAGTGGCGTCCCGAATGTGGATCGCCATCTCAATCAAACTCAACTACACGATCGCGGTCGCGATTGTCGCCAGTTAAGATCGCAATTCTTCAGGCGGCATTCTGAAACTGCGCCGCGTCCGCCTTGAAAACGATGACCTCGAGCACTTTGTCGCGCATCCGATGCTTGAACGCACCGACCGGCTTGCCGAACTCGATTCGCGTCGTGAAGTCGGCCGGGAACGACGACGAGACGTAGGAAAGCCGGCGGATCGTCTCGCCGCGCACACTCGCGCTGATTGTAATCACATTGTCGCCGAGAATGATGTTGTAGTCATAGTCGGGCATCTCGTCGGGCAGATTCCACAGTCGCTTGAGCGAGGACGGCGGAAGCTGACGCGGCATCTCGAGCCGCACCAGGTACGCATTCGAATATTCGGCGACGGTGTAGACGGTCCCATAACGGCGATCGCGCTCGGTCTTGTCCTCATGCATCGTGCCTTCGAAACCGTCGAAGGCAACTTTGCGCTCTGTAGGACGGCCCTTGCCACCGGCGCTCACGAGAATCGATCCAAGCGGCGCGAGCGCGAGCCCATACCAGCATCCGCGATACGTCAGATCGCTCGCGGGCTTGGCGTGAATCACGCCTTCGCGCAAGCGCCACGCAGCTTCGGCCGCGGCAATCAAAACGCCGAGCATGATCCATCCGCCGGTGCTTTGCGAAAACAGCCGGTCACCAAGTACTGCGACCGCAAACGCCGTCAGCAGGGCGGGATAAAGAATCAAATTGAAAATCATGTTGAGCGCGGTCGAGCGCTGTCTCGAAAATCCTGCCGTGGTGCCGACCGCATGCTCGAGGTTCGCCTTTACGCCGTCGGGCATCGCGCCGAGAACCGGCTCACCAAGCCGAAACGCGACCATCACGGGGGCAGGCGCCGAGCGAACCGGCGACGCGTCAACGGATGCGAGCACGGTATCGAAATCAGCTTCGAGCTCGCCGGGGAAATGCTTCTCGCCAACCGGGCCGGGTAATGCGCCGATATCTTTCGGCAGATGCATCATCGCGAGTCCCGCCGCCGCGACTGGCGCTGCAGGAGCGGGCGCGGCAGCGGCAGGAGCCGCTGGCTTTGGTGCCGCTGCAGGAGCGGCAGCAGGCTTGGCCGCGACTGCCGCGCCATTCGTGGCCGCTTCCGCGCCGCCTGCGGCGGGCGCAGGTGCTCCGCCCTCTTTACGAAATCGCGATGGCGCGTCGTCGGGGAAGGTGGTCTCGGGATGCAACTCGCGAGCGCGCGCGAGCAAAACGCCTTCGCTTTCGAGATTGGCGGGATCCGGGATGCAGCAATCGACAGGGCATACCGCGGCGCAGGCTTCATGGTCGTGGAAGCCGACGCATTCGGTGCACTTCGACGGGACGATGTAATAAATATCCTGCGCGATTGCGGCGCCGGGCGTGCCGTTCAGCTCCCAAGGCACTCCGCCGGCATAAATCGCAGTGTTCGGACATTCGGGCTCGCACGCACCGCAATTGATACATTCACTCGTGATCGTCGTCGCCATCTCGCAACCGAACCTCGCTAAATGATGTTTTTTTCAGGAAAGCGCCCCGCGCTTTATCGATTTGATCAACGTTGTTTGACCGACGTTGAAACGATAACTGCTGAAAGTTTTGTCTGTCAATCACGCTCAATTCAATTCAGCTAATAGTCTAGCGCGCGCGATGTCGGGAACAGAAGTCGGGTCCCTCGCAATTCTATCGCCTTGCGTTCGCAAACGGGTTTTGTAACTATTGGCAGGATTACTTGTCCCGCCCTGCCTTTTCGGATTGGAACTAATTGTGTAGCGGGATTGGCTGTTTGACCTGAACCACTGGAGGATAGAGTTCGCATGAAAACAACCTTGAAGGTACTTGGTGTCGTGGCCGTGACAGCGCTCGTTGCCGCGTGCGGTCCTGATATGAAGACGATCAACAACGCCACTGAGCGCGCCCAGGCGGACGCGACCAAGGCGGAAGCCTCGGCCAACGCGGCGGAAGCTTCGGCCAATCAGGCAGCGCAGGCGGCGGCACAGGCCGACGCAGCGGCCAGCCAGGCGGAAGATGCAGTTCGTCGCGCGAACGACGCAGTATCGCGCCTCGAAGCAGCCTTCTCGACCTCAGTTACGAAGTAACCGGCTCTAGTCGGTTAGACAGTCAGAAAGTTAAAGCGGTGGCGGAAGGAGCAATGCTCCATTTCGCCACCGCTTAGTCTTGTCCGCTAGAAGCTAATTTTTCGGTATCGGCACTCGCTTGGCCGTGTCGACGACCATCTTCCAGTTCGCGACCCAATCTTTCTTATACCCGTCGTAGTGCATTTCCTTGACGACTTTGTAGGTGCCTCGCACCTCGAATGGTTCTGCGCAGGCGTGACATGCATCTGCCTTCCAAAGGCCGAAGGCGAACTCCAGGTCGTTGTCCTTGAATTCGTTGCCAGACCCACCATTCCAGACTGTCTCATCCCGATGTAGTTGCTTCGAGTCCTCCTCGGCATCTGCAATCGCGACGGGTCGCAACTGGTCGTGGTCGAGTACGAAGACGGTGTCGTCGACACCTGCGCCGTCTCCCCAAGTGCGATACAAAGGCAGGTTGAGAAATAGCGCGGTCTCGTAATGCTCCTTGCCCTGTCCCGTCACCAGCACCTTGGACGAGAAGACCTCGGGCTTTTCGAAATGATTCTCGGTGCTCGTTTCCTGGACAAACAGCCGCTGATACTTGTCGTCGCCGATTTTCTTCCAGACAGCCAGGCGACTGACGCTTTCATTTGCACCATGAATCGTCGCGAGAAACTCCGCATTGCTCGTGGAATCGCGGGTAGGACCAATGGGCACTGAATACTTCAGCTCCGTCGGGTACTGATGATTTTCGTCGGGCGGGATCGAGGCAACGATTTCCGCCTTGCTGTAGATGTGCGCATCCGGTGCGGTCGTGCCAGCTACGAACGAAGCGAGATTCTGACCCGCGCCGTGGTCCACGGTCGTCTGATCTTCAATATCGAGGTTCTCGTCTATTTGCTTATCTTCGATGGCGGCGCTCGCATCCACCTTGCTGCCATTGAGCGCGTCCGCGACTTCGGCCTTCACGATCTCGCTCTTATCGTTGAGCGCGAGCTTCAGCGCATGCCTGGCGTCGTCCGGCAACGGTTTGATTCCGCCGAGCGCCTGGACTGCCCATGCGCGCTGGTAGAGATGCGGGCTCTTTAACGCGGTGATCAGTGCGGGAACCGCGACGGTGCCCAGCTTGCTGAGCGCCTCGCTCGCGGCGTCGCGGACGGCATCGGAGCTGTTGTTTAACGCGTCTACCAATGCGGAAATTGCGTGAGGGTCGCTTGATCCCAATCCACCAAGCGCGGTGACAGCGGCGATTCGTACCTCGTCGACCTTGTCAGTGCTCGCGACGTGCACCAATTCCGGGATCGCGTCAGCACCGTCAGCTAGAGCAAGCGCGGTCACGGCAGCATGGCGGTCAGAAGCTTTGTCGTCTGAATTTTCCGAATCCAGATCGGTGGCAATCAGATCTACGAGCGCAGGGGCGGCCGGCTTCGCGCGACTCCCTAGCTTGTTCAGGGCTTTGAATGCGTTATCCCTGTCTTCCGGATGGTTCGGATCGTTGAGCGCCAACATTACGCCGGGCAGAATTCCCTCCTGACTCGGGTCGATGTTCGCCAGCGCCAGAGATGCTTGTTCGATGGTATCGGTATCGGTGCTCTTGAGTGCGATTGCCAGGTCCGGCACTGCATCTTTGGCAGCGGCCCCGCAACTTCTCAAAAATGCCATAGCTTGAAGGCGCACCCCCTTGTCGGGATCCTTAAGGCTCCGGATTACATCGGGCATAGCAACCTTGCCGGCTTGTCCCATGGCACCGAAAAAATATACGGCCGACCACCGTACACTCGGATCGTGATCCTTGAACATCGGCAATATGTAAGATATCGCGCCTTTGGCCGGTGGTCCGATTCCGGCTAGACCTTGAATGACTTTGGCACGCTGATCCGGTTCGATACTTTTCAAGACTTTCGCGATTTCCAGCACTGCACCGCTGAGCGTTAGTCCATACTTGTTCAGAGCAGAAGGCTGTTCGACGTAGTCGTCGGGTGCGTTGGGGTTGCCATACCTTTCCAGCAGCCAGGACAGGGCCATGGCGCTGCCGCCGCGAATCCTCGGGTTGTTGTCGCTGAGGCTACGCACCAGCAAAGGTGCAATCGGGGCGCCGATTTTGTCGGGGAGAAAACCTGCGATTCTTGGTGGAATCTCATCGTGAGTATTCGCCATCGCGGTGATCACCGCCGGCCATGCTACCGGCGAATCGTGTGCGAGCCCCAACAAGGTGTCAGCCGCGAGTTGTCTCACTGATGCATCATTGTCGTCGAGCGCGACGAGCAGCTGTGGGAGCACTTGCGTGCCCGCATTCTGCAGCGCTTGAACCACGTATCCGGTGTTACACCTTGGCGGTTCAGAGCCGGCAGGCGCGTTCAGATCGACGCCATTTTCAATTGAAAGGCCTCGGCAAGCATTCAGCAGGGCCGGCACGAGAGGCATCGGCAGGGGCTTGATGGCCATCGCGGCTTTTTCCGCTTGTTCGCGATCGGCGGGGTTGTGGCTTTGCAGGGCTCTAATGATTTCGGCCGTACTCGGGGGCGGCTGCAGTTGAGAATCGCGCGCCCGTGCTGGCACGGAATGCGATGCGCAAATAGCGATGAGGAAAAGCAGGAGAGTGACATAGATTGCGGATGGATTTTTCACGACTCAGAATGCGACGACCTCACGAGATGACTGAATGTTTACCGCGCAACTCGGATTCATTGAAAGGAGTACGCGCGTGGTGGCCAATGGATGCGGAAATTCGGTCCCTCACCCGCCGCGCGGAGACGCGCGTCGGCGGGGCCTCCCCCACTGGGGGCGAGGCAAGATCCGAGATTCTTCGCTTCGCTCTGAATGACACAAAGACCAGGACCTGAGAGCGAAAGGTTGTCCTCAACATTTCGCGATTTCTTCTCACTGGGTGCAGGGGTCACCCCTGCCCAAGGAAGCGTGAAACCCACGGCGGGTTTCACATTGCAATTAAGTTGTTTCTCTGGTCCGCTAGACGATCACTTTGGCGGCGCGCAGTTCGTCTACCTGGCTGCGCTCGATTCCGGCTTCACGCAGAACTTCGTCGGTATGCTCGCCGAGCTTGGGCGGCATGCGCCACATCTTCATCGGGGTTTCCGAGAAGCGAGCGCCGGGACTCACCGCGCGCACCTTTCCTGCACTGGGATGATCGTAAACCGAGAAGCTTTCGTTCTCGACGATTTCGGGATCCTGCAGGAGAGTTTCGTAGTTGTGGACCGGGCCGCACGGAATGTCGGCAGCCTCGAGCACCGGGAGCCATTCGGCCGTGTTCTTCTCGGGGAAAAGCTTGGCGAGCCCGCGCATGAAATTGCGTCCGCGCTCGGCACGATCCGTGGTCTCGGGCCAAAATTCGGGATGCCCAACCGCCTCGGCCAGCCGCTTTGATTGCGCGTCGGTGAACGGCGCGATCGTGAGCCATCCGTCTTTCGTTTTGAACGGATCGAGCGTCGTGCTCTTGGGCGCGAGGTGCTTGAACTCGTCCTCCGGCAGCAGCGTATAGCCGTAAATGGAATCGTTGGCGGTGAATGCCATCATCGCCTCGAGCATCGGGACCTTGATGTACTGGCCGACGCCGCGGGCGCGCGCCGCATGCAATGCGCTTACGACGGCCAGCGCCGCGGTCATCCCGCTCACTTTGTCCGCCAGCGCCATCTTGACCGAAGTCGGCTGCCCGGCCTTGAGGCCCTGAACGTACGCCATGCCGGAGTAGCCCTGGATGACGGGATCGTAGGCGGGAAAATTTGCGAGGCGGCCCTTGGGCGGGAAGCCGCAGATCGAGCAATAGACGACTTTGGGATTGGCGCGGCGAATGTCGGCGTAGCCGATGCCGAGGCGGTCGGCGACGCCGGGGCGGTTGTTTTCGACCAGGGCGTCGGCCTTCACTGCGAGCCGGCGGACGAGATCGCGGCCGTGCTCCTTTTTGATATCGATCACGATGCTGCGCTTGTTGCGGTTGAAGTTCAGGAAGGACGCGGTGAGGCCGCCGCGCTGGGGGCCGACGTTACGGCGCATCGAGTCGCCTTCGGGCGGTTCTATTTTGATGACGTCGGCGCCGAGGTCGCCGAGCAACTGAGTGCAGAACGGCCCCGAAATTACGGCGGTCAGATCGAGGACGCGAAAACCAACCAGCGGTCCATCAGCCATGACGAAAATCCTTCAAGCGCGCGCGTTTGTGCGTAAAAGATACTAGCCGCGATAGAGCAGGGAGTCACGAAGCGCGGGCGTGTCGACGCGAAGCCTGAGTAACCCGCGAGGGAGGCCGGGGCGTCAAGGTGAATTTTCGAACACGGCGGTGAACGTAGGCGGAATTTCCCCGATTGGTCCGGTTAATCGCGCTGGCGCGTACTTGGAGCGATCCGCAGGATGCAACCGTCACGAGTCGGCGGGTCTCTTCATGCCTTTCCGGGGAACGTGGCAACCCGGCCCTTTCCCTCGAGGGAAGGGGAGCAATCGCCATTAGGAAATCGTTGCCTAGTTGGCTAGCGGTTTCGGGACGGTCATGCCGAAGGCTACTTTCAGGTCGTCGCCGTTGAACGGGTAGACGTGGACCATCCAGCCGAATGCCTGCTTGAGCATGTGGCCGCCCGCAGCTTCGCAGGTCGCGGCGTCGGCGATTTTGCCGGTGAAGCCGAAGCGTCCGTCGGCGAGGAAGCCGAGGCGTTGGTTGATTCCGGGCGCGGCGGGACTCGACGACACCGGTAGCATGCCGGGCATGTCGACCTGGGTGCCGTGGACGTCGCCGCGCAGGACGTCATTGAGGGTGACGCCGTTGGGCAGGCAGATGTTGGTATGCGCATGCCAGTGCGCCACGCTCAGCGGAATTATCGCGTCGAGCTGGTCGGGCGTGTAGTCGGCGGGCGCGCTATACATCGCGCCGATCAGAACGTAGTCGCCGCTCGAATTTTTCACGTAGAGCAGTGAGCCGGGAAATCTTGGATCGGAATGACCCATGTATTCCTGCTGCGCGGCGCGGTAGTCGGTAAAATGGTAGACGTCCTGCGGAACCGTCGGCAGAAAAATCTGGTAGCCCTCCGCCAACGCCACGCGTGAGTCTCGATACTTGGCGAGCTCGCGGCGCAGGGTATTGAGCACGTCATGCGCGCGCTCGACGTCCTGCGGCGTTTGCGGACGCGACTCCGTCATCACCATGTGAGCGCCCATGCCCATCTGACCACCCATCGCATTGGGCGCACTGTCTCCGTCCATGTCGCCCATCGCGGCCATGTCATGTGCGAACGCGGGCGCGCTAATCGAAAGGGCGAGTGCGACAATTAGAAGAGTCAGCTTGTTCATGCGATTCCTCGACGTTACTCAGCCGTTGTCCTTCGCGATCGCGCGAATGTAGGCGGGACGCGCCGTCAGCAACGCGACGTAATCGTCGTAGCATTTGCGCGCGGGAAGCATGCCCTTCAAGAACTGGCAGGCCGAACCATACAGAATGTCCGCAGCGGAAAATTCTTTGCCGAGAATATACGGCCCTGCCTCCAGCGCCCGCGCGAGCGCGCCCTCGACGTCCTCGAATTTGCCGAAACCGGTCGCCTGGTCCTTGTCCCAGCCGCGGACGCGCGCCGCTACTGTAGGTTCGAGAATCGACGGATAGAAAAAGAGCCAGCGCAAGTAATCCGCGCGCTTCGGGTCGCCCACCACCGGTCCGATGCCAGCCTTTGGAAACGCGTCGGTAAGATAGAGAACAATGCCTGCGGACTCGTAGACGATGGCACCGTCGTGCTCGATCGCAGGTACTTTCTTGAGTGGATGAATGCGTGCGTAGCTGTCGGGGGCCGGCGCGCCAGTGCCATCGCCTCTCACGATAGATGTGAGCTCGATTTTATACGGCACTCCCAACTCCTCCAGTAGCCAAATGATGCGCGAGGAGCGCGAACGCGGCGCGTGATAAAGCGTGATCATCTCCACCTCCGTTTCTGGTGCAAAGCTACGGCTGGCCGAGCATCAGCAAGCGCGCGGTACTCATGCGCGATCGCCTCGCAGGCGTGCGTGTTTCAATGCCGGCAGTTCGCGCCGCACGCGATCCTGGTATTCGAGATCGATTGGCGCGACTACGACGCCTTCCTGATCCGCGGCGCGTGCGAGCACGCGTCCCCATGGATCGACGATCATCGAATTGCCGTAGTCGCTGTAGCCGTAAATATTCGGACCGAACTGCGCTGGCGCGATCACGTACGCCTGGTTCTCGATCGCGCGGGCGCGAATCAGCGGCTCCCAATGCGCTTCGCCAGTCGGGAACGTGAACGCGCTCGGCACCGAGAGAATTTGCGCGCCGGCAAAAGTCAGCCGGCGATAGAGTTCCGGGAAGCGAAGGTCGTAACAGATGCTGAGCCCGATCGCGCCGAGCGGAGTTGCGGCGGTGACGACGTCGGCGCCGGCCAGCTTGGCGTCGGATTCGCGCACCGTCACGCGGCCGGGAAGATCGACGTCGAAGAGATGAATCTTGCGATACACGGCTAGTTGCTTGCCGTCAGGGCCGATCAGCGCGGACGTGTTGTAGCATCGCGAATCGCCGGCGACCTGTTCGGTGATCGATCCAGCTACGATGTGAATTTGCAGCTCACGCGCCAGTCGCGACATCAGCGTGAGCGATTGACCGTCGAGCGTCTCCGCCGCCGCGGCCTGCTCGTTGCGCTTGCCGCGCCAGTTGAAAACCTCGGGCAGCGCGACCAGGTTCGCGCCTCGAGCTGCACCGACGCGAACGAGCCGTTCGGCGCGCTCGAGGTTCGCCGTCTTGTCGGGGCCGGCGTTCATCTGAATTGCGGCTGCCAGGTAGGTCATCGCAATCGTTCCATTCGGCATTATTGCGCGATGAGCATCCAGTTAGTAGCGAGGCGTCGACGGGTCCGCATCCTCCGACCATGCGTCGATACCGCCCGAGAGATTCAGCACGTGCTCGAAACCCATCCGCGCCAGGTACATCGCGACCTGCGCGCTGCGGACCCCGTGATGGCATACGACGACGGTCTCGCGGTCGGGGTCAAGCTCGGTCAGGCGCGACGGGATGTCGCCCATCGGGATATGAGTCGCGCCGGGAAATGGCGCCAGGAAAATTTCGAAAGCTTCGCGCACGTCGAGGACGAAGACGCTCTCGCCTCGATCGAGACGGGACTTGAGCGCGGTCGGTTCGATTGCGCCGATGTCAGGCATCAGCCGGACACCGCGCTACTGTTTGATGTCGTTCGAAAACAGCTCGACCTTCGAGAACACCGGCAGCTCGGTGCATGAAATCGAAAATCCGAACGTGTCGCTCTGGCCCGGCATGATCGGGTCGTAATGCGGTTTCTCGTTCAGAATTTTCTGGACGTACGGATCATCCGAGAGGCTTTCGGCATGGTGATTGTAAAGACTCTCGCCGTGAAGGATTTTGCCGTTCTTGTCCTCGAACGCGAAGTGCAGGCGGACGTAGTCGATCGGCTTGTCGCTGGTGTTGGTGATTTTCCCCGAGACCACGAGGTTCGGCGGCATGCAGCACGAATGCATAATCACGTCGCGCGTTACTACGACCTGGAGCTGGTCGTTGGGGACGACCTGCGTCTTGGGATGATCGTAGCGGGCGTGCATGTCCGCTTCCGCGGCGGCCTGTTCGCTATCCTTGATGGTGACGCGAGTACCAGCATAGGTGGTGCTCGCCGCAGCGAAGGCCAGAAAAATTGCGATTGTGACAAGTTTTTTCATGTCGCCGACTCCCATCGCCGATCTTGGTGCGGGGCGTCGCCAATGTCAATCTGCTAAGTGGATGACGGCCGCCGAACAACTGCAGCTTATGACCGAGGCTATTGCAGAAGCCCGTCGGGCAGCCGCGGAGGGCGAAGTCCCGGTCGGCGCGGTCGCGGTCGCGGACGGACGAATCGTCGGCGCGGGACATAACCAGCCAATAACACTCAAGGATCCGACGGCGCACGCAGAAATCCTGGCGATTCGTGCGGCGGCGTCGACGCTCAAAACCTACCGGCTGACGACGCTGACGATATACGTCACGCTCGAGCCGTGCGTGATGTGCGTCGGTGCGATGCTGAATGCTCGAATCGCGCGAGTCGTTTACGGTGCGCGCGACGACAAGGCGGGTGCGCTCGGCTCGGTGTACGATATAGGCCGGGACGGCAGATTGAACCATCGATTCGAAGTCGTCGGCGGTGTGATGGAGTCCGAGTGCGCTGAGCTGATGCGCGAATTTTTTCGCGCGCGCCGCGGCGGCGCATAGGAAAGAGGGGAGGGGGCGATGGGTAACTTCAGATTTTATCGGCGCGTGTCGATCTTTCCGGGACTGTCGGTCAACCTGTCGAAGTCGGGGCCGAGCCTGACGGTTGGGATGCGCGGCGCGCACGTGACTGTTGGCAGCAAGGGAATTCGCAAGACGGTCGGAATCCCCGGCACCGGCATCTATTATACCTCGCACAGCGGATACCATTCGGGGGCGCATTCCGCCCACGTCGAGCAGCCGATTTCGGATAGTCAGCAGACGACAGCGCACGGGATCGCGCAGATGATCATGTTGATGTGCATCATCGGCGCCGTCGCGTTCGCAATCGCGATTGTCGGATCGGTCGCCGCTCCTAAATAGTGCGCGGGGTCAGAGCAGGTTCGGGCTGAACGTCGATGCGCGCGCGGTGGTGGTCGGACTGATCCTGAGGAGTAGGGTGCCCTCCTCGAACTGGGCGCCGCCCAAGGCCAGGGTGCTGCCGTTCTGGAGATTCAGGTCGACGGTCATCGTCGCTCGTCCGCCCTCGAACAGAACGACTTCCATCTTGATCATGCCGCCCGCAATCGCCAGCGGCTGGACGTGCAGAACTTTGCCGCCCGGCAACGCGAACACGATCATTTTGCCGGATACCGTTCGCCCGCTGGTATGATTGAACGAACCGGAAGCCTGGTCGGCAACCATGGCCGAATCGACTCGTACGTCGACTTCCTTGGCTGGCCCGGCGACGGCTGGCGCAGCGGGTGACTTGCTGGCGACGGTCGCAGGCAAGCTTCGAGCGATATTAACGCTGCCGAGGCGGACGATGCCGGCGTGAAGCGCGATCGCAAGCATCGCGACTGCGGCGATTTTCGTGATTACGTTCAGGACAGATTTGGTGAATCCCTCGAGAGACGGTGTGACCGCGATGGCCCTCAGTTCGCGGCCGATTTTCGAATAATCGGATAGCTCCCCGGTGCAGGTGGTGCATCCCACGAGATGATGCGCGACTTGCTGCAAGTCTCGTGGCTCGAGTTCGCCGTCGCCGGCAGCCCCAAGCATCAGGCCAATTTCACTACATTCAGGCATTTGACCGTATGCGGTCGCCCAGTCCAATAGACGTGCTCAGGGCGTCGAAATTCATCCCTGAGCGAGCCGAAAGTGTCGGAAAAGTTTGCATGGTCAGGCTGCCGGCCGCACTGCTGCGAGGCGGTCGGGCGCCTGCGGGATAGTCTTCCACAGCTCGGGGTCGTGTCCCGTGATGATCATCGCGCCGCCGTCGCGGAGCGCGCGCAGCCGCCGTATCGATTCGAGCATCTGATCGCGATCGTACATCGCAGTCGGCAGATGGAAGTTGTCGAGCGTCCGCTGCAGGTAGCATGCGTCGCCGGTCATCACGACTTCATCAGCGCCGATTCGCACGCGCAGCGACTGATGCCCGGGCGTATGGCCGTGAGTGGGGATGCATACCACCGAGCCGTCGCCGAAGACGTCGTGCTCGCCGTCGATCATTTTCACCTTGTGCCCGTGGTCGTAGTCGTGCGGATCGTAGTAGACGCTTTCGATCAGCTCGGCGTTGTGGCCGGCTTCCCATTCGCGTCGCTGAATCAGCAGGGTCGCGTTGGGCAATTGCTCGTTGCCGCCGCAGTGATCGAAATGGAGATGCGAGTTGATGATGAAATCGATCTTTGATGGCGCCACGTCGAGAGATTCGAGACGCGCTGCAATCTCCTCGCCGGGTTTGAATCCCACCGTGTGAAACGACGAGAGCCGTCCCAGGCGGCGATCGGGATCGGTTTGAGTTTCGATGTGGAGGCCGCTGTCGAAGATCGCGCGCCCGTTAGGATGCTCGATCAAATATGAAGGCACCGGCACGGTGAGGCTGCCCTTTTCGCCCGCCAGCAGAAGCGCGGCCGGGAGCGTGAGCCACCCGCACGTGAACGCATAGACGTTGAGCGACATCGAATATAACCCTCGTCTGCTACTGTCTCTACACCAAACAGCGGCCTCGCGCGATAATTCGCGCATTATCGATGCATAGTTCTTTCGGCGCCCATCAGCGTGTTACATTTTGAGTGATGAATGATTCGGATTCGATCGTTATCGATTGCGACTCGCACGTGATGGAGCCGCCTGATCTCTGGGAGAAGTACCTCGAGCCGAAGTTTCGCGACCGCGCAATTCGGATCGACAAGGATCCGGTTGACGGGCTCGAGGTTTTGATGGTCGACAATCAGCCGCTGCTGAAGGGGGTGCTCGCGGGACTGGGCGGCGCAAATCAGCCGCGACAGGAACTCTTCGTCCCGGGCAAGCTCGGTTACCTGGACGGATGCCCGCCCGCAAGTTATCTGCCAGCCGCGCGGGTCAAGCTACTCGACGAATGGGGCGTGAATGCGGGCGTGCTGTTCCCGACTGTCGGGATTCTCTGGGACGTCGAGGATCACGAACTCGCGGCGGCCTACGCGCGCGCCTACAACAACTGGATCAACGATTTCGCGAGCACCGTCCGCAGCCGCGTGATTCCGATCGCGCATATCGCGTTGCAGGACGTGGAGTCGGCGCTGGTCGAGCTCAAGCGATGTATCAAGCTGGGCTTCAAGGGGATTTTTCTCGCGCCGGAAAATGTCGGCGGACGGCGCTTCTCGCATCCGGACTTCGATCCGATTTGGCGCGAGTGCGAAGACGCCGGTATCCCCGCATGCCTGCATGTGATCGTGCGCTTCAACCGCGCGCCAGGAATCATCGGACAGTTCTATCAGCCCGGCGAGTTCCGCACCGTGTTCGGATTCGCGCTCGGCGGATTCGCGCAGGTGGTGCCGGCCGCGATGACCATGGTCGCCGACGGTTTGTTCGATCGCTTCCCGCGGCTCAAGGTTTTGTGCGTCGAGGCGGGATGCGGCTGGGCGCCCTACATCATGGACAGGATGGATCAGAAGTATGAGCTGCTCGGCTGGACCTATCCGACCAGGTTGAAGCCGTCGGACTACTTCCGGCGCAACATCTGGGTGGTCGCGGAGCCTGAGGAGCGGACGATAGGCGCGGTGATGGATCTGCTGGGCGAGGATCGCGTGCTATGGGGCTCGGATTTTCCGCACGTTGACTCGAACCTCGAAGCGCCTCACCTGATTCGAAATTCAATCTCGAATTTGAGTGAAGCGCGGCAGCGCAAGTTACTCGGCGAAAATGCGCGAATTGTGTTCCCGGCATGATTCTTCGCTAGTGTACTGACGCAAAATGAAAAATTCAGAAAAGTGGTGGCCACGCGATGCCGAGTGACAAGGCCAAGGCGAACAAGGCGCTGATGGCGACCTGCGTCGCGTGCAACAAGCCGATATCAACCGAGAGCGCGGTCTCGCTGACAGGCGTCGAGGATGGGCATCAGAAGCAGTACACGGTATGCAACAAATGCGCGAACGGCGGATGGCGTCCGCCGGGCTTCGTCGGGATGCTGTCGTTCCGCCGCGAGTAGCGAGCAGTCGCGAATCATAGCAGAGAAGCTTGAACCGGCGCTGTGACCTGCGATCGGAGGCTGAGAGTTTTTCGATTTTGTGTCTTACCTCGTCGCTACACGCGGAGAAAAAATCTTTCCATTCCGACTCGCTTTCAATTCATAGGAGGAGCGTTTCGGAACTTCGAGAATTACGGCTTTTTTGTTTTGTTTGATCAGGCGCCACACGTTCATTAGCGTTCCGGCGCTTTCTCCGTCCCAGATCATAAGGCCGAACGAAGCTTCCTGGGCCATCTGAATGTCTTTGGTTGCGTAAAAATCAAAATCGCGTCGGCTCGAATTGACAGCCACTTGCCGGGTCAGCCAGTCGCCAACGTTGTTGCGACAACGGGTGCCGGAACAGAAGACTTCGACATCGCGATAACCCTTCGCATGCAAGTATTGCTGGACAGACTTATCGACGCCTGGCGCGTCGCCAATCACGATGGGCAAATTGTTTTGCGAGTATCTCGTCGAGCCGCTGATGAACTTCCGAACTCAGCTTCGAGATCTTACGGGAGCCGCCTATAAATACTTTCATCATCGCAGACTGCGTGTGCGCGTTAACGCTAGCCAGCACGTCCTTCGCGCCACCGTGATCGTACAAAAGACTGTTGACCGCGTTCAACGTCGCTCCGGATCTGTAGAGATCGTCGAACAGCAAAACCGTTTTGCCCTTCGCCACGGAACGATCGATCTCAAATGCGCCATCGAGCAAGCGGGAGCGCTCGTCGAAATCAAAGACATTTTTCAACTGCGAGGTCTCGCGAACTTTCCAGACGCAATCCTCGAAGACTGGAATACCGATTCGTGCTCCGATTGCGTGGGCCATCAGGATTACTGGTTGTTCTTTGCGCGGCGTCGACGGCGGCACCGGGACGATCAAATCCATCCTCGGCAAATAAGATTCGGCGAAGGTGCCGACGACCTCAGCGATCTCGGAAACGACGCTTTTATCGCCTCGAAACTTGAGTCGGTACAGAAGCTCGCCAAGTCCGGAGCGTTTGCTGGCGAACTGCGGATGTCCATACCCGTCGTGGCCAGCTAAATCACTACCGGTTGTGTGCAGGTCGAGCGTGTATCCATTGCTCCAGCGGCCCGGAATCCTGATCGGATTAATTTCCACCATCGGAGTTCGGACACCCCCACGTCCGTACTCAGCGCGAAAATCCCAGTCGCGAACGCTCAGACTTTGTAGAGGCGTTTCGCTTCGGTGCGGAGCTCGGATCTGAAATCCGGATGAGCGATCGACACCAGCTCGTCGACTCGCTGGCGGATCGATTTGCCCTTGAGATTCGCGATGCCGTATTCGGTCACCACGTGATGGACGAAGCCGCGCGGCGACGTCACCACGCTGCCCGCGTCGAGCATCGGCACAATCCGCGAGATTCGCTTGCCCTGCACGATAGAGCTCGACGGCACCACGATCACGGTCTTGCCACCCGCCAGGCACGCCGCGACAACGAACGCCGTCTGGCCGCCGGTGCCGGTGTACATCAGTGGTCCGATCGATTCGCCGTTGGTCTGCCCGGTGAGATCAACCGCCATCGCGTTGTTGACCGAGATGAGGCCCTCTTCCTGCGCGACGAAACGGATGTCGTCGGTGGTGTTGAAGTCGTAGAGCGCGAACGCGGGATTGCCATCGATGAAATCCAGCTCTTCGCGCGGCGTCAACGGCGCGAATCCCGCACCGACCACCAATCCCGGGAACAGCTTCTTGTGCTTGCCGGTCAGCACGCCCGCTTCGACCAGCGGCGCGGTGTGGAGCGGGATGATTTCGGTCTGCATCCCGAGCTCATGATGATTGAGCAGATGCTTGCACAGCATCCCGGACATCGAGCCGACGCCGATTTGGATCGTCGCGCGGTCGGGGATTAGCTCCTTGGCGACCGTTGCGCAGACCGTCGCGATATTTCGCGCTTCCTCTTCGCCGGGCTGAGGCAGATTGATTTCCGGCAGCTCGACCGTTCGCTCGACGAGGTAATTTATTTCCGAGATGTGAATCGCGTTGTCGCCGCCGACGCGAATCGATTTTTTGTCGATCTCCGCGATGACCAGATTTGCATTGCGCGCGAGCAGCTTCGACATGATCTGCGCTTCGCCGAAGTTGCAGTAGCCATGCTCGTCAGGCGGCGACACGGTCATCAGGTACACGTTGAAATCGTCGAGTGCAGGCGGCAGATGCCCGGCGCGATAGTACTGAATCGGAGTGAAGTCCGCGGCGCCGCGATGGTAGATCGCGCGGTCATACGGCGAGAGATACATCGACTCGAGCCGGAAGCGCTCTCCCAGCCCGGGCAAATCCCAGTTCATAACGGCGGCGCCATGATTGACGACGACGTTTTCCAACTCCATCAAACGTCCCGCGAGCGCGGGGCAAAGCTCGAACGGTGTCTGCTGTGCGATCGAAAGACAAACGCGGTCGCCGGATTTGATGTGCGAGACGGCTTCGTCCGCCGCAACCAGCTTGGCGCCCAGTTGTGCGCGCCAATCGTGGCCGTTCGCTCGGTCGCGACTCAGAGTCGGTGCGGTGGCCATCTCAGGCGGCAGCCGCGAGCGTGGTGTTGATTCCCATCTCGCGCATGAAGGCCGACGTCCGATCGTTCAATAGCCCGACCTTCTGCATGTTGCTGACGACCGTCTGATGCATCTCGCGACGGAACAGTTTGCGGAACAGTGCGTATTCGCTGCCGAGCGCGATTTCCTTGCGCGCCTGGCGAACCGCTTCGATATCAGCCGCGCTCATTCCCATCGCTTCGTAAGCTTCGCGCGGGAACTGCCCGGTCATCACGAGCACGAGCGCCTCGCGCGTGAAATCCTCGAGCTCGTGCAGGTCGCCGGCGCTAAGCCCTCGAATCTCGTCGGGCAGGCTGAGAATTGAGAATCCCATGTGCCGCGATTCATCGGCGAGGATTCGTTTGCAGATTCCGCGCAGCAGCGGATCCTTCGCCGTTTCCATCAACATCCGGAACAGCGACACGGCGAACGTCTCGGCCAGAAGTTGCAAGCCGACCGTTTTGATAAACCACTTGCCGTTGCCGAGGATGTAGTCGAAGAGCTTCTTGATATTGCCAGTCATCGGATAAATCTTGCCGTCACACTTCTCGAGCAGGTAACGGCTGAGCACTTCGGCGTGACGCGCTTCGTCGACGACCTGCGTCGCCTGGAAAAACTTCGCGTCGTTGCCCGGCACCATGTCGACCAGTTGGCTGCACGCGAGCATCGCGCCTTCCTCGCCGTGGAGCAGCTGCGAAAGCCGCCAGCATGAAAACTCGACGTTGAGGCGCTGGAACTCGCGGGGATCGAGCCGATCGAGCGTCGGGGTGCCGTGGCCGTCGACCAATTCGTCGGCAAAGATTCCGCGCTCGAGGTCGACGTTGGAGGTCCAATCGACGTCGGTGGACGCGTTCCACTGATCGCGTTTGGCGTTCTCGTAGAGCCGGCGCAGATCGGGCGCCTCGACTGCATAGTAGCGCTGGAAGGTGGTGTCGAATGAAGTCGGGATTCGGTGGGCAATCGAATTCGATGGCATAAACAATGGCTCCTCAGCGCACTCGAGAATTCTAATCAACGCTAGCAAATTCCGGTATGATCGGAAAATCGCCGACAACGCAGTCGATCACGCCGGTTTCAGCTTGACTGCGAAGGGGCAAACATCGATGCTCGTCTGTCGCGGAGAGGTTCGGGAGTTTGGTTTAACCGGCCTGACTCGAAATCAGGTGAGCCTAACGGCTCCGGGGGTTCGAATCCCTCCCTCTCCGCCACCCAGTCTGTAGTGCTTCCCTACAATCCGGAGTGAGCGCAAAATCCCCGCGTGACGCGGCGCTTGTGCGCTTGATGCGAACCGGAGAGCGCGAGTCCTGCACCCGATTCGGCGAATTTCTCGGGTTTGTCTCCAGGCGCAGAAAAGCCGGTTCGCTTCACGGTTCGAGCAAATTCGCTCATCCATCGCCTTTCTGAAATGGGCCCGGTCGCGGTTCTAGTCGATTACGATCGCCATCGACTGCGCCGGCCATTCGATCCGGTTGAGCAGGCTGGGCTGATGGGGCTTGACGATTAGCTTCTTGGGGCGCGGCCGCGTGACCGTTTTGCGGGCCGCCTGTCCCGGTCCGGCCCCGATATAGTAATAAGTTGTGTTTGTTCCGGGATCAAAATCAAGATGATTGTGGCAATAGACGAGTGCGGAACGTTTGCACCGGAGTCGAGCGATCTCGGTTTCTTCGTGGCGGTGCACCTCCGCCAGCGCAAGACGCTACTTGATCTCAAACGCAGACAGTTTCTGCGATGGGAGCGCTCACTACCTTCCAGGCTCAAAAACGCCAAAGGAGAGATCAAGAGCTCCCACGTCGCCGATGATGACCTGCTTCGGTTCGCTCGAGAGGTAGTCCGAGCTCACCCCGCTGTTGGCATTTCGCCATACTCGATGCGTGGAATAGACAACCCGTTGTCGGTTGTCGAAAAACATCGGGCCGTCACCCAAATCGGCATGAGCTATGGTGTTGAACTATATCAGGGGCAAGGCAAACCCAGGCTCGGGGTGACCGTCAAAGACCTGGGAAACTGGTACAGGAACCTTAGCTATGTCCAGTACATGAAGACGCGGATGCTCGGGGGGTGCGTATACCGAGCCCTCGTGAACTCGATCGGTCAGTCGATTTCGAGTGGCTATGACAAGGATGAGCTTCCACGCCTTCGCTACAAAATTGACCGCGACTTCATAAAAGAACCGCGACACCTTGTTTTTTGGAAAATCTTGCTGCGCAACCAAATTTGGCAGGCAAGTAAAAGCGAACCTCTGCCGATGCTCAACGAGTGGGACCACTCCAATCATCCGTTTACGGAGACAGTAGACGGAGAGACGCATGCCCGGATTACGGAGATATTTCAGGATCGCTGCGAATTTCTCCATTCTCATGAGCATTTCGAGATCAGAATAGCTGACGCTGTCGCCTCCATCATGCATCGCTTTTGGAACAAGCGTCAGTGCTCACAAGCGTACAGTATCATCGTTGGAAGCTTCTGTGGACGTGGAAGCTTCCCGCAGATCGTCCTCAATGATTTTGACCTGGCTGGCTATTGCTACGATCCGAGCGACAACCCTTGGGCGGACGGAGGGAACCCGAATGACCATCGTGATTCCAAGGGGTCGTCTCTACCTGCATAAAAAACGGTTCGCTTCAGGGTTGAGGGTTCAGAGCCTCGACCGGGACTCGTCGTCGCCCTTAGTCGATGCCGATCGCCTTCAGCTGCGCCGGCCATTCGAGCGGAAGATCGATCCGGTTGAGCAAGGTCTCGGCACTGAGCTCAGCCGGCTGTCGTCCCTGGCAGATTGCTTCGACGATTCTGGGTGCTACGAATGCCAGGCGCGAGAGACGCTCGACGTAACGCGGAGCGATCTTCTCACGCCGCGCGATCTCGGTAAGCGAGCGCACCCGTCCGGAGGCCAACTCTTCAAACCACCCCCTCGAACGCGCCACCGCCTTGAGCAGTGCGGGATCTACCTTCCGCGGCAGATCGTCACCAGCCGCAATGATAATGCGTGTCTCCACCCCGCGTCGTTTCATTCTGAGCGGCACGAAGCGGGATAAGTCGAGGTTGCTGCTGGTCCGTAGGCCTGCATGCGAGCACTGGACTTCGATTCGGAGTGTCACCGTTATGCCGTCATCGCGCATTTCGACTTTGCTCACGATCTCGACGAGGGCCGCTGCGGCATCGGCTTCGTTCTGCAGCCTGCCGCGAGAAATTCGACGCCGATTCGAGAGTGGCTCTGAGATCAGGCGAATCGATTCCTGACTTCTCAATCGCCTCCAGCAGTCCCGCCCGATCGCTCAGGATGTGTCGCGCGGCGATGGCCACCGCGCGCTCAAGCTCCGGCGCCGAGAGTCGCCACCCCTTTCCGTTGTCACTCGCCGAGCCATTAACCAGGCATTTCGAGACGTAGTAGCGGTAGCGCCGCTTGCCCTTGGTCGCTCCCTGCACGTACAGCGGCTGACCATCGGCGTCGAAGAGCTTTCCGGCAAGGGGACTAGTAATCGATCTGCTTGATGTACCGCGACCGCGTGCGGCGTTCTCGTTGAGCCGCTGCTGCACTCTCTCCCAGAGTTCCTTCGACAGAATCGCTTCGTGCTGACCCGGATGGCGCTCCTGCTTGTGCCGGATTTCGCCGATGTAAATCGGGTTGGCCAGCAGTTCGTATAATGCTCCACGCGAGAACCGGCACCCTCCGGACTTGATGCCGTTGCGCGAGACCCGGACTTTCGACTTTATCCCTCTCTGCTCCAGTTCCTTGCTCAGCTGCCGGACGCACCCCAGTTCCAGGTAGCGCTCATAGATTTGCCTGACAGTTTCGGCTTCCGCAGGATTGATGACCAGCCTGCGCTCGCGAACGTCATAACCGAGCGGCGGCACGCCTCCCATCCACATGCCCTTGCGCTTGGAGGCGGCGATTTTGTCTCGGATGCGCTCGCCCGTGACCTCGCGTTCGAACTGGGCGAAGGAGAGCAGGACATTAAGCGTCAGTCGGCCCATCGAGGTGGTGGTATTGAACTGCTGGGTGACGGCGACGAACGAGACTCCGTGCGCATCGAACAGTTCGACCATCTTGGCGAAGTCGGCCAGCGAGCGGGTCAGGCGATCGACCTTGTAGACCACGACGACATCGACGAGGCCTTCACCGATATCGGCGAGCAGGCGCTTTAGCGCCGGCCGCTCCATGGTGCCACCCGATAGCCCGCCGTCGTCGTAAGCGGTCTTGATGAGCTTCCAGCCCTCGCTTGCCTGGCTCTTGATGAACGCCTCGCACGCTTCGCGCTGGGCGTGCAGCGAGTTGAAGTTCTGCTCGAGTCCCTCTTCGGAGCTCTTGCGCGTATAGACGGCGCAGCGCCGAGCTTTGGGCTTAGGCTGGTCCATCGCCTCGCTCCTGATGACGATTTGGTTTCAGTCCGAAGAAGCGCGGCCCCGACCACTTGGTGCCGGTGATTCGGTATGCGACCTCTGACAACGACTTGTACGGCTTGCCCCGGAAGACGATGCCATCCTCGCGGACGATCACCTGATGGTGGGTGCCGTGCCACTCGCGCAGCAGCACTGTTCCCGGTTTCAGAGTCGGTTGAGGTGCCACGCGCATCGGCCGGTGTGCCGACGCAGCGGCGGCCACCTTGGCCAGCAATCGGCGCGTGGACGGCTTGAGCCCACCGAGCGCCTTTTCCTGGATGCGATAGGCGAGAGCACGCACCAGTAGATCGCGGCTGATGCGCCGCGGCGGTTCGGTGCGGTACAGCGCCCGCCAGCGTTCCTTGAGATCGGCAGGAGTATCCTGTCGTAGCACCGCGATTTCGTGCGCCAGTGCCGAAGTAGTTGAAGAATACTTTTTGTTTCATGCGGTGCCCGCCCTCCAGCGCGGGCAGTCACACACATCGCTCTGGTTCGCCTCCGAAGCCAGTCAACGGGTTCACGCTCCGTTCGCCTTCCCATCGCCTTCGCTCGCGCTGGCAGGTCGCAAGAAATGAGCGCTCACGCTCGCTTCGGGGCCGCAACAGAGCAAACATCCGCTGTCCCTACCAAAAACTCCGAAGGAGTTGAAAAGTCTGGTGATTTATTCGGTCGGCCATAGTGTCACCGTCATGCACTCACTCTTCTCGGAACTCTTCTCATGGCTCACCTGTCGATTTCGCGGCCGGGTAGAATTGGGCTCGAGGTAATAGCGCTCCGCCACCAACTCGCCGTCCTTCGCCGCCAGCGGCCCGGACGCACCCAGCTTTTCTCGATTGATCGCCTGATTTGGGTCTCGTTCTACCGGCTGTGGCCGCGATTTTTGAAGGTGATGGTAGTGGTGAAGCCGGCCACCGTGATTCAATGGCATCGGCAGGGCTTTCGGCTCTACTGGCGCTGGCGGTCAAAGACAGGGCGGCCTTCAATCAATCGCGAGGCTCGTGATCTGATCCGGCAGATGTGCAAAGCCAACCCGATCTGGGGTGCGCCGCGTATCCATGGCGAGTTGCTCAAGCTCGGCATCGAGGTCAGTCAAGCCACTGTCGCCAAGTACATGATACGAAGGCGCGGCAGGCCTTCGCCGACCTGGCGGAGCTTCCTGCGCAACGAAGCTATCGGCATCGCCGCGATCGACATGTTCGTGGTGCCGTCTGCGACCTTCCGGCTGTTGTTTGTGATGCTCATCCTGGCTCACGACCGCAGGAAGATTGTGCGCTTTGATGTCATAGAGCATCCGACCGCAGGCTGGTTGTCGCGCCAAGTAACCGAAGCGTTTCCGTGGGATACGGCACCTCGCCTTTTGCTGCGCGACCGCGACGCCTCTTATGGTTCAATCTTCCGCAAAAGGGTCGAGGCGATGGGCATCACTGAAATCGTGACAGCGCCGCGCTCGCCATGGCAGAACGCCTACGTCGAGAGAGTCATCGGTTCGATTCGGCGGGAGTGCTTGGACGAAGTGGCCATCTTCAACGAGTGCCATCTACGCCGCCTTCTTTCATCATACGTTGACTATTACCACGGCACCCGGACGCATCTTTCACTCAATAAGGACTGTCCGCGCTCGCGACCGATCCAGCCGCCGCGGAACGGACGAATCGTTGCCGTTCCACAAGTCGGCGGGTTGCACCATCGCTACGAACGGCTCGCGGCGTGACTAGTCTCCCGGATGAGTTGATCTGGTCGCAGCGAATGCCGCGGCGGTCATCCGTATTTCCTGATTAAAGGCTGCCCATCATATCCGGACGGCAGTCGGACGTGATTTTGATAGGAGCCGATTCCCGTTCGATCGGTACAAAGGATATTAGTCGTCGGACTAATTCAAACTTTAGTTCAGATTGAATTTTCAGTAAGCACAGGCGTTACGTGCGTTTGAACCGGCGTTGCGAGTAGGCGGTCGCCTTGGTCGGCTTGACGGCGGCGGGATGAAGGCTGGCGTTGACTCTTGCCAGGTGGCGCTGATGGCGTGCGGTCCCCAGATGCAACAGGCGGTAAACTTCAACCTTCACCATGTCGTTGATGAAAAACCATACGAGCGCATAGCCCCACACGTACCAGCGCATATTTCCATCCCAGTGGCGTCATGCCCCATCCGTAGACCGCGGCCAGGGTTCCGATGACCTGGGTTGTCTCGCGTGGCAACGACCAGGCGCCAATTGGGCCACGGCCGCTTCCAGAATGTTCCAGCGCTTCGCGTGATGTAGATGGTGAGGTGCCCGGCGACCAGCAGCTTGAGGAACATGAGGCTCTGAACGATGGGCCGGGGCAGGTGAAGATATTTCTCTGCGATCCAGAAAAGGCCGAATGCAGAGATAACTCCCATCACGCCGAGAACCGAGCTGACCGTAAGTACGCGTTCCATGTCCCAGCGCACCGGGCGTGGAGCTACGATGGTGTTGTCGTAGGCGATCATCATGATCGGGAAGTCATTGAGGACCGCGATGAGCACGATCATGACCGCGGTTACCGGGTAGAAGTTGAACACCACGATCGCGAGCGTCATGAAGAGCAGTACGCGGATGGTTTCGGAAATCCGATAGATTGCGTAGCTGTTCATGCGCTCGAATATCTTGCGCGCTTCCGCGATGGCAGCGGTGATTACGGAGAGACCTGTCGCCGTGAGCACCAGATCCGCGGCCGCACGAGCGGCGTCGGTCGCGCCGCTTACCGCGATTCCGCAATCGGCCTGTTTGAGCGCGGGAGCGTCGTTGACGCCGTCACCGGTCATTCCGACGATATGCCCACCAGCCTGAAGGGCCTTGACGATTTTGAACTTGTGCTCGGGAAAAACCTGCGCGTAGCCGTCGGCCGCGTCTATCTTGTCGCTGTCGTCAGACTTGCCGTCGGGAAAAAGATCGCCGGCCACCGCGATGTTCGGTCCCAGCTTGAGTTCGAGCGATACCTCGCGGGCAATTGCAAGGTTGTCGCCGGTTACCATGCGAACCTGCAGTCCCATTTTTCGCGCGGTCGCGATGGTCGAGGCTGAATCGTCGCGGGGAGGATCGGACAGCGACAGCAGTCCAAGGAATTCCCACTTTCCCTGGGCATCGGTGCGCGCGACGCCAAGGGTGCGATAGCCTTTGGCTCGCCAGATCGTTAACCTGCTCTTCAGCTTTTTTGCGCGCGTCCGCGTCGGGATGGACCAGATCCAGAATCACCTGCGGCGCGCCCTTCGAGACTTTGAAAGTGGCGTTGTCGTGTTTGACCTCGGCCTCAGTTCGCTTACTGACCGGATCGAAAGGCGTGAAATGAGTGATTTGATAGGCTCTTTAACGCCGAGCTGATCGCTGAGAGCTTTGAGGACGGCCTCGTCGATGCCATCCCCGCCCTCCGTTCGCGAGGCCAACGCCGCGCCCAGGATCAGGTCCTGCTCGTTGCTCGCCTTGAAAACGACCGGTCTGCCCAACTTGAGTTCGTTCTTGGTGAGCGTGCCGGTCTTGTCCGAGCAGAGAATGTCCATGCCGGCCATCTCTTCGATCGCGACGAGGCGGGAGACGATGGCCTTCATTCTGGCGAGCACGGATGCGCCGACGGCCATCGTGACGGACAGGACGGCGGGCAAGGCGACCGGGATCGCAGCTACTGTAAGAATCAGTGCAAATAGCAGGGTTTCGACCAGCGGGTCGCCGCGATATAGCGCGACCGTCAGGATCAATGCGACCAGGCCGAGCGTGATCAGAATGAGGAAATTGCCGATCTTGAGCACCGCCTTCTGAAAGTGGGAGACGGTCTGAACGCTCTCGACCAGTCGTGCGGTGCGGCCGAAGAGCGTGTTCATTCCGGTGGCGACGACGAGCCCATTCATCTGGCCCATTCGCACGATCGATCCTGAATACGCGACGTCATTTTTCTTCTTGTCGACCGGCAGCGACTCGCCCGTCAGCGCCGACTGATCGATGCTGAGGTAATCGCCATCGACCAGCTTCAGGTCGGCGGGGATGACATTGCCGAGTTTGACCATGACAATATCCCCGCTCACCAGGGTCTTTGCCTCGACGTCACTCCACTTGCCGTCGCGCAGCACTCGTGAATGCAGTGCGAGATTCTTTTTCAGCGCCTCGATCTCGTTGTCGGCCTTGAATTCCTCCCAGAAGCCGACCACCGCATTCAGCGCCAGCATGAAAAAGATGATGACAAAGTCTTCCCAATGCCGAACCACTGCGGAGAGTACCGCGGCAATTTCGATCATCCACGGGATAGGTCCCCACAGGAACGTCAGGAACCGCTTGAGTGGGCTGATGTGCTTTTCTTCGATGGCGTTCGGACCGTCCTTCTTGAGCCGGCTCGCCGCTTCTTCCTGGGTCAGTCCATGCTCGATACTCGACTTGAACTTGGTGAGCGCCTCCTGGATCGTCCCGGTATCAGTTGGTATCTGCACACCCTTTGGCTGCATCGGCCTTTGGCCCCATTTGTCTTGGGAGCATCGGCCTTGGACGGCATCAGCCTTGGTCGCATCCGCGGAAACTGAGGCCTCTGCCTTTTGCCAGTCGCTGATCGCACTTCCGGGTCCACCCTGGCGCGCCTGAAATATTTCGTAGGCGCGCTTGCGAATCTCATCCACCCTGGGCTTCGATCCATTGGACTTAGTCAGCACCTGCCTTGGACACCGTTTTGCGCGGAGTCTTTTGAATCGTCTAAGGTCTTCGCATCTTCTCCGGAATCTCGCTCGGTAGCCATTTTCAACTCCTGCTAAATTCCTTCCTGCAACGGTGCTCCGGCCTTGAGTCAGCCTGCTATTTTGCGACGGCGCCTGAAAGCGGCTGCTGCGGTTGGCTGCGAGGCCGCCACGCCAAGTCATCGCTCATCACATAGGTAATCACGGCCACAAGCATCAAACACACGGCGACCCACAAACGCCAATCATGATGCGCATGTTTCCAGTAAGGACGATGGAAGCCATGATGAACACTGTCGCTATCTGGACCTCGTGCTGGTGGTGACTGTGCTTTGTCTTACTCATTAGCTTCCTGCCTTCGCGATTCCATCTCGAATGATCTCGGGTCGGCGTTGTTACTGCTCGACTCCTTCCACTTCCAGTTGCGGATTTCCGGCATGTCCTGGCCGTGCTTATCGATGTAATGCTTGTGCTCGATGAGCTTGTCCTGAACCATCTGCTTCAGATAGGCCCCCTTGGCGCCCAACTGCGGCAGGCGATCCACCACGTCTTGCACCAGATGAAATCGGTCCAGGTCGTTCTGCACCCTCATGTCGAAAGCCGTCGTGATGGTGCCCTCTTCCTTGTAGCCCCGGACGTGCAGGTTGCGGTTGGTGCGGCGGTAGGTCAGCCGGTGGACCAGCCATGGGTATCCATGGAAGCCAAAGATGATGTGCTTATCTTTGGTGAAGAGCGAATCGTAATCCGTTTCGCTCAGCCCGTGCGGATGCTCGCTCGCAGACTGCAGCTTCATCAGATCGACGACATTGATCACCCGGATTTTCAGATCGGGCAAGATGTTCGCGAAGGATGGAAACGGCAGCCAGAATCTCCAGCGTGGGCGTGTCTCCGCAACAGGCCATTACCACGTCCGGCTCGGCGTCCTGGTCGTTGCTGGCCCATTGCCAGATGCCAATTCCTTCCGTGCAATGCACGACCGCCGCTTCCATGGTCAGCCATTGGGGCAGTGCGTGTTTGCCTGCAACCACCACGTTGACGTAATGCCGGCTGCGCAGGCAGTGATCAAAGACCGACAGCAGACAATTGGCATCGGGCGGTAAGTAGACGCGCACGATATCGGCCTTCTTGTTGATCACGTGGTCGAGGAAACCGGGATCCTGGTGCGTGAAGCCGTTGTGATCCTGCTGCCAGACGTGGGAGGCGAGCAGATAGTTCAGCGACGCGATCTTCCGGCGCCAGGGCAGTTCCAACGTCACCTTCAGCCACTTGGCGTGCTGGCTGAACATCGAGTCGACGATGCGAATGAAGGCCTCATAGCTATTGAACAGCCCGTGCCGTCCGGTCAGCAGATATCCCTCCAGCCAACCCTCGCACTGGTGCTCGCTGAGCATCGAGTCCAGCACGCGTCCGGCGGGCGCGAGGAATTCATCATTCTTTACTTCGCGAGCGTCCCACTGACGGTTGGTGACTTCAAAAACCGCGCCCAGAAGATTCGAGAGCGTCTCATCGGGACCGAAGATGCGGAAATTACGCTGATCCTGATTCAGCTTGGCCACATCACGCAGGAACTTGCCCAGCACGAGCGTATCCTGGCCGTCGACGGCGCCGGGCGAAGGCACATTCACCGCGTGGTCGTGGAAGTCCGGCATGCGCAGATCGCGCAGCAGAATGCCGCCGTTGGTGTGCGGATTGGCGCCCATCCGCCGATCACCCTTAGGCGCCAGCTCGGCCAATTCCGGTATGAGACGGCCATTTTCATCGAACAGCTCCTCGGCCTTGTAGCTCTTCATCCAGCTTTCAAGCTGCTTGACATGATCGGGATGCTCGGAATCCACCAGGAGCGGCACCTGGTGCGCCCGGAAGGTGCCCTCGATTTGTAGGCCATCGACGACTTTCGGTCCCGTCCAGCCCTTGGGTGACCTTAGGACGATCATTGGCCAGCGCGGCCGAGTGGTGTCGTTCTTGTTCCGCGCATTGCTTTGGATTTGCCGAATGTCTTCGATGACCTTTTCCAAAGTACCGGCCATGAGTTGATGCATCTTTTCCGGCTCATCACCTTCCACAAAGTAGGGCGTCCAGCCGCAGCCTCGCAGAAATTGCTCCAATTCCTCATGCTCGATGCGAGCCAGTACGGTCGGGTTGCTGATCTTGTAGCCATTGAGGTGCAGGATCGGCAGCACGGCTCCGTCGGAAATTGGGTTGAGAAGCTTGTTGGACTGCCATGCAGTCGCCAGCGGACCCGTTTCCGCCTCACCGTCGCCGATGACGCAGGCGACGATCAGGCCGGGATTGTCGAACGCGGCCCCGAAGGCATGGCTGAGCGAGTACCCCAGCTCGCCACCTTCGTGAATCGACCCCGGCGTCGTCGGCGCAACATGGCTGGAAATCCCGCCGGGAAACGAGAATTGCTTGAACAGCTTTTTCAGCCCGGCTTCGTCCTGGCTGATGTTCGGATAAATCTCACTGTAGGTGCCTTCGAGGTAAGTATTGCCCACCAGCGCCGGACCGCCGTGACCGGGACCGGCAATGTAGAACATATCCAGGTCATACTTCTTGATGACCCGGTTCAAATGCACATAGATGAAGTTCTGGCCCGGCGTCGTGCCCCAGTGTCCGACCACCAGCGGCTTCACGTGCGACAGTTTCAGCGGCTCCTTCAGCAGCGGATTGTCGTAGAGATAAATCTGGCCGACCGACAGATAGTTGGCGGCGCGCCAGTAAGCATCCATCTTGTGGAGCAGTTCCGGGGAAAGAGTTTCTGTATTCATGGTTCAATTCCTTCTTCTTGTACGGTTGATAACCAACCCCCGCTAAACCCGCTCGCCGCAAACCGCCTACGATGTAAGGGCATTCTCGCATCAATCGCCACAATAGGCCGGTACGATAGTTTTCGATCATTAAGATAATCGGCCCTTGATTAAGCCCGTAGTGCCATGGTGATACCCAGCCACAGGAATTGCTGGATTTTACCGGATAGGTCGGGTTGAAAGTCGCTTTGAAGCCGTACGGGTTATGCGCGGTTAGTTTAACCTGATTAATATAGTAGTCGATCGTGGGCAGCACGATCTCAGGCGCGAACGGCAGCGATGTCACTACCGCCCACGGCGCGATGGTGCCGTCGTCTGGCCCATACGGCACGCCCCGTCCCACGTAATCGAAGAATTGGCGCTCGATGCCGCCCACCTTGATCGTCTCGGCCCCGGGGCCGTCGCTCGCGGTAATTCCCCAGCAATGGCGGCCATAGCCGGCGAACTTGAGCGGATTGTCTATCGCGTACTGTTGTTGGACGTAGGTCGCGCGACGGCTGTTCTCAAAATAGTCGATGCCCTTGACGCGCATGAACGCATCCTGGATGCCGCGAAAATCAATCCACACGTGCGATAGCTGGTGTGTGAACAACGGCCCGGCGTAAAGGTATTCATAACCGTAACAGTGCTCCCATCGGTAAGTCGAAATCCACGCGGCGTAGCAGCTCTCGGGCAGCGGATGAGTCGGCGAGCCCATCCCCAAGATGTACAGCAGCATCGCCTCGTCGTAGCCTTCCCAGCGGAACTCGAGAAATCCACTCTCGGGCTTCCAGCCGTGCGTAAGCGTTGCGCCACGGTTTTGCGCCCATTGCCAATCCGCGCGGCGATAGAGCCGGTCAGCGAGGGTGCGGATTTCATGCTCACCGGAGGTGTCCGCGTCGAAGTAAACTCCCGCCGTCAACGCACCCGCGAGCAGAAAAGCGCTATCTACCGTGGACAGCTCGCATTGCCACGCGCGCCGGCCGGTTCGCATGTCGAGAAAATGATAGTAAAGGCCCTGATACCCGGTGGCGTCAGGCTCGGGGCCTTGCGGGCTGTTCCAGAAAAAACGCAGCGTGGTCAGTGTTCGTTCTACCGCCGCGGCACGCGGCATAAATCCGCGCTCGACGGCCACAGGGTAAGCCGCCAGCGCAAAGCCGGTAGCGGCAATACTGGCAGGCCAATCCGGCGCGGTCTTGTCGATCACCAGCCCGTTGGCTGGATTCGTCTCATGCAGAAAGTAGCTGAATGATTGGTGCTGAAGCCTTTCCAGCTCAGCTTCCGCGACTGGCTTGTCTGCGACGCTACTTATTTTAACAACCGCATCTTCTGCATTGGCCGTTCGGCACCTGTAGTGCTTGCTGGTTGCGAAACTCTCTCGCAGATTTCAAATGACATCGTCGGACCCTACCATCCGACCTGAAATCCGAATCGTCTGTCAGCGGAAGTACTCGGCGTGAATCACTGAACAAATTCTCGGTGCTCGTACCAAGGCCATTTCACGGCTCATTTTAACAGATTTAGGAGTTGACTGAGCCGGCGATCGGCATCATCTGTTCTTTCGATAACCAACCGCTTTTCTTGACCGTGATTTCCGTTGGCCGGAAACCCAGGTTCTTTCACTCACAGATGGATTTGATCCCAGTTTTTGTCGACGACCACGCCTTCGATGGAATCTGAGTTTAGCTTTTGAGGAAATCGTTTGTTGAGCCGTAGTTGTCATTTGAGAGCTCCAAGTGCCCACCTCCCTGGGTGCGGTTCCGGATGAATTTCGCAGTTCCAGGAACGTTGAGCCGTTCCTGCAACTCTCCGATTTTACGATGGCAGGCCGCGAAGCAACAAAACGGGACAACCGGCGTGCTGCACGACCCTTTCGGCGACGCTGCCAATGAGAACGTGCGCCAGTCCCGTCCGCCCGTGCGTCGACATGACGATCAAACTTGCGTTGACCTTTTTTGCCGCATCAACGATCGCCTGGTAGGGGACACCGAACTCTACGAGCGTGCGGCAGTTGACGCCGCGCTTGCCCAAGCCTCTGCAGATTTCCTCAAGCTTCTCTTCAGCTGCGCGCGCCTGTTGTTCGAGAAGCGCTCCGGAAATCGGTACTAATATTGGCGACTCGTAGTAGCTGCGTTCGACGGCGAGCATCAATATGAGTTCAGCACCGTACGGCCGACTGAATTCGACAGCCTCGTCGAGCGCTTTTAGAGAGGGTTCGGAAAAATCGATCGGCACCAAAATTCTTTCGAGCCTCGTCATTTTGATTTCTCCTCACTGGCAAGACTCCGCCGCGTTGTTGGAATTGAGTCGCGGCAACACAGCGAATCCAGGGGGCATTCCATGCGGTGTCAAGCTTCCCTTTTCGCGCCAATGGTTTTTGGGCCAATGTCTTTGCGCTGAACCCCCTTCGACACCGCGCCATCGATCATCTACTTGAACGTAAATTCA
>CAVZGB010000017.1:0-16416 GCA_963774665.1 uncultured delta proteobacterium | reverse complement strand
GACGCGGAGAGCAGTTCGCATCAGACTGCGTCATCCGCCAAGCAGTCTGCATATTTTGAAATAAGCAAGCATTAATGGCGCATTGTCGCGATCTTTCGCACCCCGGAGCGCACCGGAGAGACTCAAATTTCTGCACAACGAACTCAATTTCGATTAGTTCTCTCTTTCGAGAATCGAGCAGGTGCCCCTTCGGTTAAATCCCAGCTCTTACGTAAGTTCTAGATTGAAGACCGCGCGCCGAAGGCATTGTCAGAATATCGGAGCACCGGCGACTATTAGGGCATGCACTATCGAGCGCCCCTGCTCGGAAGCGGAACCAGCACTGAGAGTGTCTCGGGCGAAACGGCGGACGAGGCATTCTGGTACGCCAAGGCTACCTCAGAGTTAGGCCACTCGTTGGCTCGAATGGCGACAGCGTACGAGTTCGATAGAGCCCAGCAGCAAGATCTTTTGCAGGAAATTCATCTTGCGCTATGGCGTAGTTTCACACTGTTCCGAAACCAGTGTTCACTCCGCACCTGGGTCTATCGGGTAGCTCATAATACCGCGTCGACCTACGTGCGACGACAGAAGCGATTCAAATTTTCGCGCTTTGCCAGCTTGGAGGAACTAGAGGATCTCGCTGCTGAGCCCGATACCGATCGTGTGCTGGATGAATCAGCCGTGCTCGGCAAGCTCCACGCGATCATCCAACGCCTCAAACCCTTGGACAGGGATGTAATACTTATCTGGAAGGTGCGGACGCTTCGGCGATCGGGGAGGTGACGGGTTTGTCGCCGGCCAACGTGGCACAGAAAATTCATCGGACCAAAAAGGTTCTACGGCGTTATTTCTGAGATGGAGATTGCCATGCCTATCCTTGATGATGAACAGCTTCGCGAGATCTGGAGGGGTCAGGCCGTCACTGCTCTGCAAATGACTCCGGAACAGCTTCGCACGCGAGCCGCACAATTCGAGGCATCCATTCGCCGCCGCAATCTGCGAGATCACGTCAGCTTTGCGTTGGCCGCGGCTATGTTTGCCTACGGGACTCTGCTGGACGTCGTGCTGGTGCGTGTCGGCTCTGCGCTGCTGGTCATTTGGGCGCTACTCTCGATGTATTGGTTGCATCGATTTGGTTCTGTCGTCGCGGCTCCGGCGGATACGAGTGCGCAAATGTGCGCGGCATATCATCAACGACAACTGGAGCGTCAGCGCGACAGCGCGTTTTCCTGGCCGTGGGGGATCGGCCTTGCGCTTCCCGGCATACTGCTGGTCATCGCTGGCCGGACAGTCGGCTCTGGCCATTCGAACTGGATATTCCTCCTTGTGATGACCGGCGTTGTTTTGTTCATTTACGTAGCATTGGTCATCTACGGGAAGGTGTTAGCCGGACGGTGTCAGCGGGAAATCAACTTGCTTCAATCACTGAAAGACGAGTCCAGCTAATTCCGTCCACCAAACCACCCTCATTAGGCTTGACGGCGAGATTGAGCTCAGGCGCATCCTGATCTGCGAAAAGGGGTCTCGGGGGTTCGAATGGCTGTCTCCCCGCCACGCCGTCCGGAGGTTCGCGTTTTCCGCAGAAACCTCGAAAGTATTGGCGCATGTTCGCGCATTTTCTTCGACCTAAGGGCACCGCAGAAGCCAAGATTTGATCGTCAGAAGCTCATTTACCTGGATTCTCTCTGACGAGAATCTAGCCGGTGCCCTTTAGGCGGTTTCAGCTCAGCGATTCGTCAAACAGTCGGATCTCCGCCTTCAATCGCGTAGGGCCAGGGCCGCTGACCTATATTGCCGCTCTGCCATTACCCGCCTGGTGTCCGTTCGATCGCACCATCATGACCAGTTCCCTGGAGAGACCTGCCAGTTCGGAGGAAGTCTTCAGCACTTGTTTCGAGCTGGTATCGGTCTCATGCGCGGTTTGCACCAGATCCGACGCGCCCACCCGGACCTGATCCACCGCGCTCGCCTGCTGTTCGGTGCTCAATTCGATTTCTCGCGCCGCCTCACTGGCGGTGCTGACCAGAGCGGCGATCTGCCTGAACAACACTGCCGCTTCGGCGAACTCGCGGACGCCCGCGTCGACCAGCTTCGAACCGTCCTGGGTCGCCGCAATCGTGGAACTGGCGGACGCCCGGATGTTGTCCAACAGCTGGCGAATTTCGCTCGATGAGACGCTGACACGATCCGCGAGCTTGCGAATTTCGTCCGCCACTACCGCAAAGCGCTTGCCCCATTCGCCCGCGCCTGCCGCTTCTATGGTCGCATTTATCGCAAGGATATTCGTCTGTTCTGCAAGTTCGTTGATCATCTCGGTGATGCTCCCGATCAGCTGGGACTTCTTGCCGAGTTCGAGTACGTGCACCACCACTACGTCGACCTGGGTCTTGATGCCGGCGATCGATTGCGTAGTACGTTGCACCGTCTCGTCGCCGCGACTCGCAGTCAGTGAAGTCTCTTGCGCGACTTTGGCGACCCGTTGCGCGTTCTCCGCAATCAGGCGCGAGGTCGACAGGAGTTCGTTGATAGTAGTGGCGATTTCGTTGACTGCCGTTGCCTGCCCGGTCGAGCCGGACGACTGTAAATTGGCGGCAGCCTGAAGTTCGCCGGATGAGCTTTGCAGTAGCGCAGCCGCCGATCCGATCTGTCGGGTCAATGAACTGGTAAGATACCATCCGACCAGACCGGTCAGTACAAAGGCGAATATCGACGCTGAAATTATCGTCGTCTCCGAGAGATTCGCATTGAAGTCCGTCCGCGCTTTTTCTACCCGCAACGAATTTCTTTCGTCGTCATCCATCGCGGCCACCAGTTGCGTGATGTTCTCCATAAAGGCTTTACCCTGGCCTGTAGCCAGTACTTTCACGGCCGCGTCGAAGCCTTCAGTGCGCCGCAGCTCGATGGTCTGTTTGAGCTCCGCCATCTTGGACTGAATCAGCGGCAAGGCTTGCTCCAGGCGACGTGCCTGAGCCGGATTGTCGACGGTCAACTCGCCCAGCTCCTTTATAATGTTGGCGATCGAGGCGTCAGCCAGCCTATAGGGCTCCAGATAAGTGTCGTTACCGGTTAACAGGTACCCGCGTTGGCCGGTCTCCGCGTCATTAAGTTTCGACGTGAGCAGGGAAAGCTGATCGATCACGTCATTGGTCTGCGTCATCTTGTGCGTGTTGTTCCAGATTCCGCCGATACTGAAGTATCCGACAGTGGCGACGACTACCAGCATGACAAACGAAACCGCGAACCCAAGCGCGATCAAAACGCCAAACGACCTTGATCGATTCATCATGCTAATTGCCTCCGTGGCCGCGTTGCTCGCGTTGGTAGAGCATAGGTCGTGCCGCGGATTCAGGGGACTAGCGTCGTATCGAACGCGAACTAGTTGCCAATAGCTCAAGAAATTCGTGACATTTATTTGGCGAACGGCAGCAATCGGTCACCATGCCGAAGACAACTATGTGCCGGTAGCACACCTTATTCGCAGATAGCGCGTCCCTGAAAGCATTCATAGCTCATCAATATCCCATGCGATCGCTCGCTCAGCTTGGAGCGGAAATTGCAGCCGTCCCGCCAAGGACTAATCGCGTGTTCAATTGACGACGATCGCAACCCAGGCAAGCTCATCTTCTACCCGATTGGCGGTGGTGCTGGTTAGATCGGGCGATCTGTTCTGCGCGCTACCGCTGGCTAGCGTTATCGAAACTCTGCGCAGCCCGCCAATCAGGACTATCACCGGCGCCCCCGAATGGGTCCAGGGAGTCGCCGTGATTCGCGGCGCCGCGGTGGTGGTAGTCGATCTCGGAATTCTGCTTGGAGCCGGTTCGGCCGAAGTTAAGCAGGCGCGTGTTGTTACCCTGCGGGTCGGCGCCCGGGTGGTAGGCCTCGCGGTCGAGTCGATAACCGGCATGCGAGAGTTCGACCGCACGATGCTTTCCGAAGTTCCGCCGCTGCTGCTGCAAGCGCATCCCGAGGTGCTCACAGCGATCGGCCTGCTTGACGGCGAACTCATGCTGGTCCTCGACGGATCGCGAATCATCACGGACAAGGAACTGGCGCGGCTGGAGAGTTCATGATGAGAACTGCCCCGGCCATCGGCGAGGCGAAACTGATGCGGTTCGCGGAGTTGATCGAGAAACGCCTCGGCCTTCAGTATGGTAGTTCATCGCTCCCCGAGTTGGAGGCTATCTTGACGGCGCGGATGCGTGCTTTGAAATGCCGCAGCTTCGACTCCTACCTTACCTGCCTTGGGTCTGATCTATCGATGCATAATGAGCTGCGCGAGCTCGCCGTGAAGCTTACCATCGGCGAGACTTATTTCTTTCGCAGCCCTGAGCAGCTCAGCGTATTTTCCGAGGTCGCGCTGCCGCGGCTGACCCGAAGCGATCGCGCCCGGCCAATCCGGATATTGTCCGCCGGATGTTCCACCGGTGAAGAACCTTACACGCTGGCGATGACCCTGCGGGAGCTTGGCCCGTCGGCCCCCGCCGAAGTCTCGATTCTCGCCGTCGACATCAACCCGGAAGCTTTGACGAAGGCGCGGCGCGGGAGCTATTCGGCATGGGCGATGCGCGCGACGCCGCCGGAATGCGTCGAGAAATATTTCCGCAGCGAACGCAGCCAGTTTGTACTGGATGAAAGCGTGCTGGCGATGGTGCAATTCGAGGAACGCAGTATCGCCCACGAAGACTGTCAATTCTGGCAGCCTAATCGTTTCGACATAGTTTTTTGCCGCAACGTAATCATGTACCTGTCAGCGCGGGTTGTGGGCGAAGTAATTGCGCGCTTTGCCCGCGCGCTCGCGCCGGACGGATTTCTCTTTCTAAGTCACGCCGAGCCGCTGCGCGGAATCTCGCAGTCGTTTCATGTAGAGCATGCGCAGGGCGCCTTTTACTACGTGCTGGGCAACCCCAGCGAACCGCCCGCCTCGCTGAGGCCGGGCGCGTGGCCGGTTAGTCCGCGCAAAGATACATTGCGGCAGCTGATGCCATCGGTGTCGCGCGACCGCCTGACCGCGTCGGTCCTTTCCACGTCGTCATCGCGCGCGACTTCAGCTAGGCCCTCATTCGCCGAACCTGCTCCGACTTCGCTCGAGACGGCGAGCCTGACCGAAAAGGGTGCGAGCCTCAGCCTCGGTGCAGCTCTGATGAAGGCGGAACAGTACGACGAGGCGCTGGCTACTCTGGAGGCACTTGCGCTTGCGGACCGGCTCGACCCCGACGTGCTCCTGCTGACGGCTATCATCCAGGTGGAACGAGGGAAGCTCGATCAGGCCGCCACGCTCTGCTCCTCCTTACTCGCGCTGGACGGTCTCAATGCGGCCGCGCATTACCTGACCGCCCTCTGTCACGAGCACGGTGGCCGGCGCGCAGCCGCGATCGACAGCTACCGGGTCGGGGTTTACCTCGACTCGGCATTCGCGATGCCTCACTTGCGGCTCGGCCTCATGTTCCGGCGCGAGGGCGACCTGCCGGGTGCGCGGCGCGAGCTTCAGAATGCCTCGATGCTGCTCGCACAAGAAGATCCTGCCCGCGTCCTGCTGTTCGGTGGCGGCTTCAGTCGCAGCACTCTTATCGATCTCTGCGCTTCCGAATTGCGCCTGTGCGAGGCACCGAATTGATCGAGACCGACATCGCACTGAAGTTCGAGGAGCTGAAGCGGGCGTTTGACCTGACCTTTCAGCAACCGCTGGTCGAGCGCGGCCAGGAACTCGTGCATCTGTTAATCGTGCGCATCGGCACGGCCCGGTTCGCCCTGAAGGTGGCCGATCTTGCCGGACTTGCCCGTGCCCAGACCATCGTGCCGATCCCCGGCGCGGATTCCGAACTACTGGGCATCGCCGGGCTGAAGGGCCGGATGGTCGCGGTCTACAGTCTTGCCGCCATGATCGGCAGTCCGGAGTTGAGCATCGAGCAGAATCAATGGATGGTGCTCTGCCGTTGCGAGAAGGAAATTGCACTCGCATTCACCGCGGTCACGGGAACCATGATGGTGCCACGCGCTGAGCTCAACCCGGTAAGTACCGGGGCGCCACCCCATGCAATCGATGCGGTCGGCTCGGGCTCGTCGCAGTTGTGGCTGCTGAACGTCAGCTCAATCGCCGGGAAAATTGTCGAAAAGACCGGAGCGCCGGCCTCGGTGGATGCGGCGTAATCGGATAGCGACTTATGCCCGACGAAAACCTCTACCAGTATTTCAAGATCGAAGCGCGTGAGATCGTTTCAGATCTGAGCCACGATATCCTCGGGCTCGAAAGAGGCGACGCCGGAGCGGAAGCGGTCGCGCGTCTGCTCCGCCAGGCGCACACGCTCAAGGGTGCCGCGCGGGTTGTCCGATTGCCCCGTATCGCCGAGATTGCACATGCGATGGAGGACGCGTTGGCACCCCATCGCGGCTCCCCCGACGCAGTCAGCAGGGAACAGGTCGGCCGGCTGCTGGAGCAAGTCGATATAATTTCGTCGGAGATAAATGCACTCGACCCGCCACCACCCGCCGGTGCGCCATCGCGCCCGTCGGCGCTGGAGCCGTTCGAGCGCGTCCGCGTCGGCGTTGCCGAGATGGACGCGCTGCTGAGCGGCGTCTCCGAAACCGCGGTCCAGCTCGACGGCATCCGCCGCGGAATCGAAGCGGTCAAGCAGGTCGAGGATCGGCTTGCGGCCTTTCAGCAGCAATTGACCGATGCCAAACCCGGGCCGGGCCTGCACGAAACCATCGAGGAGATGCGGCTGGCGCTTCAGCATGCACGTCAGGGTTTGGGGACGCGCGCCGACAGTACCGATCGCGAGATCGCGGAAGTTCGCGGCAACATCGACCGGCTCCGGTTGCTGCCCACCAGCCTGCTGTTCCCGGCCCTCGAGCGCGCGGTGCGCGACGCCGCCGAGACGCTCGGACGGCAGGTCGTCTTCCACACATCGGGCCGCGAGCAGCGCCTCGAAAGCCACGTGCTCTCGGCTATCGGAGAAGCTCTGGCACATCTGGTGCGCAATGCCGTCGCACATGGAATCGAGAGTCCGCAAGACCGCCTCGCATCGGGCAAACCAGCCTGCGGCGAAGTCAGACTCAAAATCGCGCGCCACGCCGATCGAATCCTGTTTACCTGCTCCGACGACGGTTCCGGAATCGATGTCGACGCGGTTCGCGGCGCCGCTGTCGATCGCGGAGTAATGTCAGCGGCCAGTGCCGCGGCGCTCTCTTCGGCAGACGCCCTGGAACTAATCTTCAGCCCGGGAGTGACCACCAGCCCCTCGCTCAACGAAGTGGCCGGCCGCGGAATCGGTCTCGAAGTGGTTCGCGAGGTCGCGGGCCGCTTCAAAGGAAGGGTCGGGGTCCGCACTGAAGTTGGCATCGGCACCAGTGTCGAGATCGAAGTACCAGTCTCGCTTTCGTCAGTCAGGGCGGTCCTGCTCGGCGCTGACGATTTGCTTATTTGGGCGCCGCTCGAGGCGGTTCATTGCGCATTGCGGCTCGACGACGATGCGATCGTCACGCTGGCAGGCCGTTCCTCATTGATCTTCGAGGGTCGCGCGATTCCATTTATTCGGCTCGCCGACACGATGCGGCGCGCGCATGAGACCGGCCGCGATTCGCGCCCGCGCCTGGTCGCGATCGTTCAAGCCGACGCGGAACTCCTCGCGGTCGGAGTGGACCGCGTGATCCATGCAAGTGAAGTGATCGTGCATCCGCTGCCCGCTGCCGCGGGCCGCATCACCACGCTCGCCGGCGCCGTCTTCGATGCGCAAGGAAACCCGCAACTCGTGCTGAACCCCGAAGCGCTCCTCGTAGCCGCCAATTCGGTCCCCTCGCAACGCATCCCGGATCCGAGTCCAACTCCGCTCGTCCTGGTCATCGACGATTCTCTAACCAGTCGCGTGCTCCTGCAAAGCATCCTCGAGGCTGGCGGCTACAAGGTCGATATGGCAGTCAGCGGCGAGGACGCGATGGCCAAGGCGCGCGAGCGCCATTACAGCCTCTTCGTCTGCGACGTCGAGATGCCGGGAATGAATGGCTTCGAGTTCGTCTCGCTGACCCGCGAATACGACTACCTGCTCGGGATTCCTTCGATCCTCGTCACCACCCGCGGTGGCGCCGACGACCGCCGGCGCGGCGCCGAGGCAGGCGCCCGCGCATACATAGTCAAGGGCGAGTTCAGCAAGGACTCGATGCTTGAAACCGTTCGGAGCCTGGTGGGCTAGGGCAATGGCAACCATTCGAGTGTTGGTCGCGGACGATTCGATCACGGTGCGCAAGCGCCTGATCCAGACGCTATCCACCGATCCCGCGCTCGAAGTAATCGCCGAGGCCGGCGACGGCCGTTCCGCGACCGAACTGTGCCAGCGGATGCGTCCCGACGTGATCACTATGGACGTGATGATGCCGGTGATGGACGGCGTCACCGCCACCGAATACATCATGGCCAACTGTCCAACGCCTATCCTGATGGTCTCGGCCTCGTCCAATCGTGGCCAGGTCCTGCAGACCTTCGATGCGCTTGCGGCCGGCGCCGTCGACGTGCTCGACAAAGCCCCTGGAATCGAGCTCGACGGGAAGTGGGAACGCGAATTGGTCGCAGCGGTGAAGATGGTTTCCCGCATCAAGCCGATTCAACGTTCGTCGGTCAACCGGCGCTCCAGGGGCCTCGGTGTAGCGGCGGTCAACCGGAAGGCAGTTTCGCATCCCGTCTTCGAAAACGATGAAGCTTTGATTGTCGCCATCGGAGCGTCAATCGGCGGCCCGCCTGCGATCGCAAAAATCCTTTCGCAGATTCCATCTCACTTTCCGCTCTCCATTCTGCTCGTCATCCACATCGCGCCGGAATTCTCACCCGGTCTTCTTCAATGGATCGCAACGCGCTCGAAGCATCTCCCGGTTCGAGTTGCGGTCGATGGGGAGCCGCTGCCGAAACCAGGGGGGCGCGGCGAGATAATCATGGCTCCGCCCGACCGTCATCTGATAGTCGCAGCGGGTCGCCTGCAGATTACCGATTCTCCGCCGCGCCACTTATGTCGCCCCTCGATTGACGAGCTGTTCGAATCCGTCGCTCGTGAATACGGCGCGCAAGCTATCGCCTGTCTGTTGACTGGTATGGGCAAAGACGGCGCCGTCGGCCTCCTCGCCATCAGGCAGAGCGGTGGCCAGACCATAGCGCAAGATGAAGCCAGCTCGATCGTGTTCGGGATGCCGCGTGAAGCCATCGCCCTGGATGCCGCACAAGTCGTTGCTCCCCTGTCCGACGTGGCCGGCATGCTCTGCCAGATGGCGCGACGACGCCCTGGAGACACACTAAACCCATGAGCTCAAGCGTACTGGTAGTTGACGACAGCTTGACCGTCCGAATGGATCTGAAAGGCGCTTTCGAGGCTGGCGGTTACGACTGCAGCCTCGCTGCCACGCTGGCGGCAGGCCGCGCCGCCCTGCAGAAGAGCCTGTTCGATTTAATCGTGCTCGATGTCCAGTTGCCCGACGGCGACGGCGTTTCGTTCCTGTCCGAGTTGAAGGGGACGGTGGAGACCCGCGCTATTCCTGTGATCCTGCTCTCGCTCGAGGCCGATGTTCGCGCCCGGGTGCGCGGGCTCACGACCGGCGCCGACGAATACGTGGGCAAACCGTATGACAAACGCTATCTGCTCAGTTGTGCGAACGAACTGATAAGTGCGCGACGGACGAACGCGGCCGTCCATCAACTCCCCAACTTGCTCGTCATCGATCCCAGCGAAGCCTTTCGTCGGTGGCTCAAGCAGCTCGTCGAGCCAAACGGATATCGCCTGGTCGAAGGCCAGAGTGGCGCCCAGGGATTACGGCTGACGGCGGAAATTCAGCCCGCCGCGATCGTGGTCGACGGTCAGATGGCCGGTATCGACGGTCTGACATTCATCAGCAGGATCAAATCCAACACAGTCCTGCGCGAGATCCCCTGCGTCTTCTTCACCGATTCGGACGATCCCGACATTGAGATCCGCGCGCTCGAGGCGGGGGCCGACGCCTTCATGCGCAAGAGCGAAGACCAGGCTATGTTGCTGGTTCGACTGGGCGCGCTTACTAACTCGCGCGAAGCGATGCGCGCGACCGACGGCGCCAAGAGCCTCTTCGGCAACAAGAAGTTGCTGGGCATCGGGAGCGACTCATCGTATCTGCACGAGCTCGCGTCGGAGTTGCTTAGCGACGATTACGAAATGGCCATCGCGCAATCCGTTGCCGAGGCGCTCGAACTGCTGGTGGTTCGCCGGGCCGACTGCATACTAATCGAAAGCTCCTCGGCCGATCCGAGGTTTTTCAGACAAATACGGGATTCTCCCGACTGGCGGACGATCCCGTTGATAGTGCTTACCGACGATCCTACCAGCGCGACCGTCCGCGAAGCGCTGAGCGCCGGGGTCGACGATTGTGTCGTGAAGTCTGCCCACTTCGCGGTCGCCAAGGCGCAGCTGCGCAACCTGCTGCGCCGCAAACAGGTCGCCGATCGCAACCGTCAGGCCCGCGAAGTTCAACTGCGCGATGAAACCAGGTCCGCCGCCGCCGAGGCGCTGGTCATGGGGCAGCTGGCCGAGACTCGTGCCCGCCTGCTCGCGGAACTTGAAGCCAAAAACACCGAGCTGGTGGCCGCGCGCGAAACCGCCCTCGAAGCCTTGAGAATCAAGTCCGAGTTCATGACCAACATGAGTCACGAAATTCGCACTCCTCTCAACGGCATCATCGGGTTTGCCGAAATGTTGCTCGAATCGGACCTGACCCCTGATCAAACCGAATTCGCGCGCACGCTCTCCGAGAGCAGCAATCTGTTGCTCAATATCGTCAACGACATCCTCGACTTCACCAAGCTCGAAGGCGGGAAGGTGGTTTTCGAACGAATCGATTTCGAGTTGGCGAGCGTGCTCGAAAGCACGATCGAACTGTTCGCCAAAGAGGCCCACCGCAAAGGCCTCGAACTGATGCTCGAGTATGGTAGCGAAGTGTCGACGGCCATCTCAGGCGATCCGCTCCGCCTGCGCCAAGTTCTGAACAATCTGCTCGGGAACGCTCTAAAATTCACGCACGCCGGCGAAGTGATCCTGCGCGTTTACGCATCCGGGCAAACCGACGACGACATCAGTTTTCGATTCGAGGTTCGCGACACAGGAATCGGCATCCCGAAGGACACGCAGCGTGGGCTTTTTGATCCTTTCTCGCAGGCCGATGCGTCGACCACGCGCAAATATGGCGGGACAGGCCTCGGGCTTACAATCTCGAAGAAACTGGTTGACCGCATGCAGGGGAAAATTGAAATAGAAAGTGAGCCGGGAAAGGGCTCGTCCTTCTATTTCACCGCGAGCTTCGGACGGCCGGCGACGGCTTCGGCCCTGGAATCCAACGGCTTGCTGCTCAAAGGCACCCACGCTCTCATCGTTGATGACAACGCGACCAATCGCGACATCGTCGCGAACACCTTGAAGTCCTGGGGCATGATCGCCGAGACCGCAGCGAGCGGAGACATAGCGCTGGCCGCGATGAGCCAGCGGTCCGCTGAAAATCGGCCCTACCAGGTAGCGATCGTGGATGCCGTCATGTCCGGGATGGACGGTTCCGCACTGGCTCACGCGATCAGGTCCGATCCGTCGCTCTCGAAAACGCGACTCCTACTGATGAGCCCGGTCGGTGAAGGCGCAATTTTGGCGGCTCGCCGCCGCAAGGATTTCGATGGATGGCTGACCAAGCCGGTGCGGCCCGTGCGCTTGTACGACGGCCTCATTGCGCTGACTAGCTTGGGACTACCCGAAAGTGGATCGCCGATTGGCGAATCTGTCCTGCCCGAACCTCAAATTGCGGCTTCCCCGCCTGACCCGTCGCTCGACCCGGCGCGCATCCTGGTGGTCGATGACAACCTGGTGAACTTGAAGGTGGCCGAAAAGCAACTAAAAAGGTTGGGATATCGCGTCGACCTGGCTGGTGGCGGCTACGCCGCGATTGAAGCGCTGGTCAGCACGCACTATGCGGTCGTGCTGCTCGACTGTGAGATGCCTGAGATGGACGGGTATGCCACCGTTAAGGAAATCAGGCGGCTCGAAGGCGCGGCTCGGCACACGATCATAGTCGCGATGACGGCGCACGCTCTCGCGGGGGCGCGCCTGAACTGCCTCGATGCCGGCATGGACGAGTACGTCGCCAAGCCGGTTACCCTGAATGCGTTGACCGCGGTCCTCGAACGCTGCGCGTTGTTGTCGAAGAAACCGGTTGAACTGCCGCTCACCGGCTAAAGCGTCATTGAGATTTCGGCCCTTCGTCGATCACAATCCATGTCGGAAAGCTCGCTTAACTTATTGAAAGCGATTCCACGAACACGATGGCCGTCGCCGCCGGAACAGATGACGGTTACAACGCTGAGCGACATTGAAGCTTGTCCGCGACGATGGGGCTTGAAGTGGGCTAATTATCCGGATCTATGGAATCAGAGAGGCTATCCCCCAAGACTTGAAATAGCGGCGATCGGAGGTAGCGTTTTACATCATGTTCTGGAAACGCTCACACGAGCGTTCGTGCGAGCGGGCTGTTCAGACGTGCACGACCAGTCAGCATCGAGAGTGCTCAGGGACTTGCGTGGCTACACAAAGCTCGTGAATGCCTCTATCGACCTGGTACTGAAACGTTACACCGGAAACGTTCGCGCGAGTAAACACCTTGAGATGGCCACGAGTTCTCTCTGAGCTAGAGTTCTTGAACTTCGAGCACAAGCTCAGGTTCTACTTGGTCGCGTTAAACTCTCGCCTCATCCAAGGTCCGTTCCGTATCAAGCCGCACACGGAACTCAGAGAAGCCCACTGCAACTGGGAGTGTACTCAGAGCTTAGATTTGAAGCACCCACAATAAAATGGAAAGGGACGGGCGATCTACTCATACTCTCAGACGAGGATTGCGAGATTTTGGACTTCAAAGCAGGTGTCCACGAGGGCGAGCGCGGCTTGAGGCCGAGAATCTCATCCGATGCGCCCGCGATGGCCGCTGGCGTGACGGATCGGCTATGGTCAACGAGCTTACCGAGGTGGTAGTGACGTGAGAATTTTCAGTAAGCACTAAGGAACCGAATCAGCAATGCGAGCATCGGGCGTTGCCGTAACACATTTATCGCGCTTCGTCCCGCCGATGTTTTGAATCGACACAGCCACCTTTTGGTGTTCTCTCACAGTTTTGTGAAGCCGTCGGCGCTCCACTGCTCGGAGCCGACGCCGTTGTGCACGATGAACAGCCCGTCCGGATCGTATTTCTTCTTGATCTCCGCGAGCCGCGCATAGTTGCTGCCCCAATACGATTGCTGGAAGCCCTTCTCGAAGAAATTGCTCTCGCTCACGTATGCGCCGCCATTGGGCGCGATCGCGCGAAGCTCATTCATGCAACGTTCGACGCGCTCGGCGGCCTTGCGGCCCTCATCGAGCGACGGCTCATGCCCGGGAATTCCGGGATAGGCGGGTCCTTCCTCGGCGTCGCCTGCGATAACAAGCGTGAAGGCCGTCAGCACCGCGGGATTGGTGCAGGTGTCCCGCGCCGCCGCGATCGCATCGGGCGGTGCGCCCGCCAGCCCCTTGTTGAAGTGCAGCTCGAAACCTGAATGCCGCGATGCCGCATACAATAAGTCGGCGAGCCGCTGCTGCGATGCGTCATCCCCGAGCAACGACTCGGGCAGCCACTGCGACTGGTAAGCCCGGATGAACCAGCCGCACTCGAAGGTGTTTCCCTTCCACCACGCTTTGTTGGCTGGCGCGTCGGGCCGCGGATCCAAGGTGAACGCCGGCTGCCCAATTAGGTGCTCGAGGCCGTAGTCAAACAGCCCGCGCAGCGGATTTCCGTTTGGATTTGGGAACATGGCCTCGGCCCAATGCGATTTCCACCACTCGACGTCCCAGAAGTGCCGCGCTGGTATGCCCGCTATGATGACCGGAAACTTGAGCGAATATCCGTCGGGCGACTGCCTGACCCAGTTTAGGAAGGGCTGCCAGACCTCCTTCGCCTGTGCCGAGTCCAGGCCGACAGCGAGCATTTGGATCTCGAATGAGTTGTCGCGCCTGAAGCGCGCCTGCTCCCCCCAGTAATCGTTGAAGAGACTCTTGCGGTAGAAGCTCACAAACTGACGGACTAGGCGTCGATACGCATCATCGGACGGCGCCTTAATCGTGAAGTTGGCCACGCAGAAATACTCGGGAAGGTCGTGCAGCTTGAGCGTAATCTTGCTGATGACGCCGAAGGTGCCGCCTCCACCGCCTTTGAGCGCCCAGAAAAGATCGGGGTTGGTGCATGCGTTCGCTATCCTGATCTGTCCGTCAGCGGTGACGACTTCCGCCTCGAGCAGGCTTGCCGCGGCAGTTCCATAGTGCTTCGAGAAACTTCCGAAGCCGCCGCCTTGCAGAAGCCCCGCGAGGCCCACGGTCGTGCATCCCCCGCCCTGCACGTATTTCCCACCCTCGGTGGTGACTGCGGTGTACGCCTGCATTCCGAATGTTCCGGCGCCGACCGTCACCGCCGGCTGCGACTGCGTGGTGTGTTCGCATCCCTGCGGCACGAACGCATCGTGCATCTGGATGTCGTGCATGTGGCGCGTCCAGATCAGCAGCGAGTCGGGCGCGTTGGACGTGCCCTGGTAACTGTGGCCGCCGCCTTTGACTGCGAGACGCAGGTTGTTTTCGCGCGCAAAATTCACAGCCGCCGCGATGTCCTGTGCGTTGCGCGCCGCGACCGCATACATGCTGGGTTGCGTCGCCCACGCATCGATCCATCCCAAGGTTTCTGTGAGCCCCGGCGTATCGCCGATGAAGTAGGGATTTTTGAGGTTCTTCGCGAGTTCCTTGGCGCCGTCGCTATCAGGGTCGGTCTTGAGAATCGAAAGCGGGAAGTCCACCTTGATCAGGTTTCCGCCGACCGCATCGTTGAGCCTCTTCCACGCAGCCTCGGACGGCCACGCGGGATCGGAAGGACGACGCCGGCTGATGGTGGTGGCCGCCGCCGCGATCCGGCGGGGCAGCATCGGCAATAGCGCTGCCACTCCGGCCAGTTTCAAGAATGCTCTTCGATTCAACCAAGCCATAGAAGTCTTTGGGTCGCGGGCGATCGCCAGGCGCTTGGAAAAGCGGATGCCTCCGAAGACGATGGCTAGCGAGGCCATGGTTGATGACCGATCTCGTCCCGACCAGCTCGAGCAAGGCGCCCGACCCGCGTATCGCCGTAGTTGCAGCTCTAAACGCGCTCGATCAGGGTACCCGTGCCCAGACCGCCGCCGCAGCACATCGTAATGATCGCGTGCTTGCCGGCGATGCGCTCCAGCTCGTTGATCGCCTTGGTCACCAGCCCGCATCCGGTCGCGCCGAGCGGATGCCCGAGTGCAATCGCGCCGCCGTTCGGATTTACCCGCTTCATGTCGGGTTCCAGCGTTTTCGCCCAGCCCAGCACCACCGACGCGAACGCCTCGTTGATCTCGAACACGTCGATATCGGCGATGTTGAGACCTGCTCTCTTAAGCAGTTTGCGCGTGGCCGGAATCGGCCCTTCGAGCATCAGCACCGGATCGCATCCAACCAGGCACGTTTCGACCACTCGTGCGCGCGGGCGGCAACCCAGTTCACGCGCTTTCTCCGCCGTCATCAGCAGCACGGCAGCCGCGCCATCCGCCACCTGCGAGGATGTACCTGCGGTGTGGATTCCGTCAGGACGGGCAACCGGCTTAAGCGCGGCCAGCGCCTCGAGGCTGGTCTTCCGCGGAACCTCGTCGCGCGTCACGATACGCGTTTCGCTGGTGCGCTCTCCGCCTTCCTGGATAACCGGAACTTCGATCGGCACGAGCTGAGAATCGAATCGCCCCTCGGAAATCGCACGCGCCGCGCGGAGCTGCGACTCGAGGCCGAAATGATCGGTGTCATCGCGCGTAATCCCGTACTTGGTGGCGATTCGCTCGGCGCCCTCAAACTGGCTGGTGAACTCGAAGTGCTCGCGATATTTGCGCGTGATCGGCTTGCCCATACCCGCCTGCACTCCCGCGATCGCATCCGAGCCGATCGGTAACAGGCTCATGTTCTCGACGCCGCACGCCAGCACGATATCCTCCGCGCCCGACGAGATCATGTTCGCCGCCAGGTTTACGGCAAACTGGCTGGAGCCGCACTGCGAATCGACCGTCGAGCATGCGACCTCGGGTGAGAGGCCGGCGGTGAGCCACGCGGTCCGGGTCACGTTGAACGCCTGCGCGCCGACCTTGTTGATGCATCCGCCGATCACCTGGCCAACAGCAGCAGATGGGACCTTCGCGCGCTTCAGGAGCTCGACCATCACCTGGGCGAGCATTTCCGTGGGATGCGCACTCGACAGAGCGCCTTTCTTTTTGCCAATAGGCGACCGGCCCGCTTCTACAATCACGACTTCTCGCATGGCTTTCCTCCGTTACACCGAGCCGAGGCCCGGTCTCGAATCTTCAGTATCGATGAACTTGCC
>CAVZGB010000016.1:0-471186 GCA_963774665.1 uncultured delta proteobacterium | reverse complement strand
TGGGGCGGTGCGCTGTTCTGCCTGATGGCGGATATCGAGATTCATCAACGCACCAACAACCGATATGGGCTCCAGGATGCGTTGCGGGGAATTGTCCGCGCCGGCGGCAACATGGAACAAGACTGGCCGCTTGCTCGCGCTCTGAAGGCTGGAGACGAGGCTACCGGCGTGCCGGTCTTGATTGAGTTGTACGATCGGATGAAAGCAAGCCCGGTAACGCCCGACCTCGCCGCTATGTGGCGTGAATTGGGTGTTCGGCCCTCCGACGATTGAGCCACGTTCAATCAAAGCGCGCCAGAAGCCTCGATCGTGCGATCGATCATGGCGCCACGATCAAGCCCAGGCGGAGAATGCTCTCAGGCAGGAGTTCATCGAGATTAGACTTTCAATCGATACGGCGGCGATCGGCAACAAGCAAAGCCTGAGGCTATCAGCGCAAAGACCGCGACCGGCATCATCTCGGACAGCACAAGCGATCCGCATTGGCCTCTGAACAAAACGCAGCGCGTCGCCCTCACAAAGTGTGTTAGCGGCAGCGCTTCGCCAATCACGCGCGCCCACTTAGGCATTCCCTCGAATGGAAACATGAAACCCGACAGTAGCATCGACGGCAGATAAAAGAAGACGGCGCCCTGAATCGCCTGCAGCGGCCTCTGCAACCGCCGAGAAGCCAAATCCGAGGATTAGGTACGCGGATGCGTATACAGGCACGGCCAACAGCAGCTCCAGGATATTTCCCTTGAGCGGCAAATCGAAGAGCAGCCGCGCTAGGTAGACCACGACCGCAGCTTGAACTGTCCCGATTACGACGTAAGCGACAGCTTGCCGATCAGCGTGTCGATCGCATCGACAGGAGTTGCAAGCAGGGTTTCCCAACTTCCGCGCTCGCGCTCGCGAACGAGAGTTAGAGCACCCAGCATCAGCATGCTGACGACGACGACGACGCTGGCGAATCCGGCACGATCGTCCACGAAGTCCGGCCCTCGGGATTGTAGAGCCATTCGACATCAGGCGAAGGAACGGGACCTATCGCATACAACTCAGCTATCCGTCGCCAATACGCATCTCGAGCGCCGCCAAAGCTGGACGCACAGCCGATGGCCGACTGCGTCTACGACGATCCTAGGTTGCTCTCCGTCGGAATTATTCTGCGGGAGTTCGATTCCTACGAGCGCCTTACCATCCGCGACCATCCGTTCGGCCACGCCCCGCTGGAGCCCATCCGCAACGATCATGAAGTAACCGGTCTTTCCGACCGTGGCGCGGACCTTCTCTGCCTTAGGATCATGGTCGCCCGCGATAGCAATCGGCACGTGCTTGGGATCGAGATTAATCGCATAGCCGAAGAGCACGATCTGGATCGCAGGAACCAGCAAGATCAGCGAAACGGTCGTAGGATCCCACACCAGGTGCAGTACCTCTACATGGGCCACAGCCAGCATCCGTCGGAGGTGACTCCATAACGCCGTAAGAGTCATTGAACGAGCTGCCTAGGACTGTTTGGAAAACGCAAGCACCGCGTCTTCGAGTCGCATCGCGGCTCGCGACAGGATGAGATTGTGGGTGCTCGCCAGTGAATGAAGCGCTGCTTCGGCCTCCGAATCTGCCACGATGCGCAAGCCCGCGCCCTGCGGATAGCTCGCGATAACTCCTGCCGTGCGGTCAATCGATTCTTGAAGCCGGCGGACGTCAGCGCCGGAAAGCAGAAACGCTGCTGCGGGAGCGTCGCGTGCGATCTCGTCGGGCGTGCCGGCTGCTACGACCCGCCCCTCGGATAAAAGCGCCGCGCGCGAGCATCGCTCGGCCTCGGCGAGATCGTGTGAACTCACGATCACTCCCGCTCCCTGAGCGGCCATGCCATCGATACGCCGCCAGACCTCGTGCCTCGACGCAGCATCGAGTCCGGCTGTAGGCTCATCGAGAAAGATCAACTTGGGTCAGTGAATAAGAGCGGCCGCCAACTGCAGCCTTCGCGCCCATCCGCCAGATAGCTGCCTCGCACGAGCTTGAGCGAACGGCTCGAGCTCAAACTCTCGAATTGCATTCGCAACCGTGACGCGCGCGGTTCTGAACACCGTAAACGTCGGCGCGGAAATGTAGGTTCTGGCACACGGTAAGGTCGGAATAGAGCGAGAGTCGCTGCGACATGTAGCCGATGTATTTGCGAATCTCACTGGCCTCATTCGCTAAGTCCAAGCCGAGCACATGTCCGCTCCCCCGATCAGGTTTGAGGATGCCGGCAAGTATTCGGAGCGTCGTGGTCTTTCCGCCGCCGTTGGCGCCGACCAAACCAAATACTTCGCCCGCGCAAAGGTGGAAGTCCAGGCTCTGAATGGCAATCCGATGACCGTAGCGCTTGGTTACGTCGCGGACCGCGACAAGGGTTTGACCAACCGGCGCAGAGGCAGAGACGTTGTCGGAGACGGATTCAGCCGTGAACATAAAGGAAGCCGCCGAACATGTACTTGGTCGCCTCAGCGCCTAGCGCAAGCACGCGCCGACCTGGACCGAGAAGGGACCGCAGCTCGGCGAGAGCCAGCCAGATGGCGGCCGAACCCGTGTTGCCAAGACTATCGGCGTTGACGAATACGTGTGACTGCTCCATCCCGAGAAAGGGAGCTAGCAGCTCTGCCATGCGCCCATTGGCCTGATGCGGAACGACATGATCCACGGTCTCGACACCGATCCCAAGTGCGCGCGCGGCCTCGGCTCCACGATAGAACAGTTCGGGACCGCTGGCCCGCACCGCCTCAAAGTCGTGCTCGAAATCGATCGACCCTCGCTTGGCAAACGGTTGGTCGGAGCCGCCGTCGGCGAGTGCGAATCCGGATCGCCGGCCGAGACCGATCTGACCGAAGAAATTATTCGAAATACGCGCGCCCGGTCCGGAGTCATCGGGACCGACAATGATCGCTGCAGCGCCGTCGCCCATCATCACGAGATTTACCAGCTGGCTCACGTCTTCACCGGCGCGCTGAGGGTCGAAGTAAACGGAGCCAGTCTCGGAGCCGACAATCGCGACAGCTTTGACACCGGGCGTGGCGACAAGTCCTTGCGCGATCACGAGCGCGTTCGCGAAGCCCGTGCATGCTTGACGCAGTTCCATGTAAGGCCCGGCAAAGCCAACGCGGTCGGCGACAAGTGAGATGTTCGGCGGGACGAGGCACGCCGGGCTGGTCGTATGGCCGATGAGATACGCGAGGTCGCCGATCTTGAGTTGCGCTTCTTCTAACGCCATGCGCAAAGCGACAGCGGAAAGATCGGGATTGGAGTTTCCTGGTCGCGGCGCCTCGTGGCGGGTTTCAAAGTCACGGCATATGTGCCGCTTCGCGATGTTCAGCCGACTAGCCAACGCTGCTCCCCGACGCGACACGACAATACCGAAACGATCTTCGATCAGCTTCAGAAGCTCAGCTGTCGTTACGGGCCGACCCGGCAACGCCGTGCCCATGCCTAGAACCTTCAACTTCCGCGTGTCGTGCCAGAACTGCGGGAACTCGGAAGCGACGTCCCTACTTAGTGGAAGTTCATGCCTTACCGGATCGCTATCGACGCCTAGGCTTTCGCTAGTGGAATCCATCGACGGTTACTCGCCAATCGCCTTTTTCGGATAGTGAGGCCAGTTGCGATCGGCGGATACGATGTTCCCGTTCTTGTTGAGTGACCAAAGCTTTTCGGCGACGAAACCGTTGTTCAGATAGAGTTTTCCGTTGACTATCGCCCATCGTGAAGGATCGATGTCCGCGATGCGGTCGAGTGACATTGCGTACGCGCAGTAACCGCCGTACTGCGGAAGATACTTCTCAGGGTCGGCCTTGAACTTGTCGAGGTTTCCCGCGGAGGCAAATCGATACGTAACGCCTTTCCAAGTCAAGCTGTACTGCTCAGAGCCCTTAGTCGGCGCTCCATTAATGAAGTACGCGACAGGATCGTAGCCTTTGAGCCCGATGCCTTGGTCAGCGTTGACCACCGCTACCGGAGAGTCAGTGCCGGCCGCCGCAGATCGCACAATTCCCGCAAATAATCCGAGAACAACTATCAAAACTGCGAACGCAGTTTCGCGACGACGTTCGATTACCATTGAACTAATTCTCCTTCCGCGGGCGCAGGAGCGCGCCGACACCGATCGCAATCCTTAGATGCAGCAGCGAGTGAGACGTTTCAGAGCCGTTGAGGACCGTGGCGCCAGAGTTATTCCGTTGCGTTCAGGAAAGGGGCCGGGACGCATGCGATTAACACAGTGCGTTCGAGTCCGGCTTCGCGATGCTTATGGATTCGCTGATATTCCGGCGTCAATCCCATTTCGAATAGAGCCTTCGGACTTGGATATTGCACAAGTGCGACGGCGTCCCACTCGTCGGACGAATCGCCGATAAGCACCGACTCCGGCCGCCCAGACCACAACACCTTCCCTCCGACTGCCTCGATCATTTTCACAACACTTGAACCGTATCGACCGTATGCTTCCGCACCCGTACCCTCCTCGCCCTCAGCCTTCGCTTTGAACTTGAGCAGGTTGAGCATCACGATCGGACCGGGGTGATCCTTGATCAGTTTTGCGAACTTATCCGGGTCGGGACTGATTTTGTTCATCTGGCTGTCCTACCTCTCCACTTAGAATTCGCTACCAAAATCGAAATCAATTCAGGAGCACTCAAGTGTCGTATCCAGGAGAGTTACGCGCTACATCGAAGCGATCGAGCATACGCTTTCGCCAAAGCGCGACTGGATCTTCGTCTTGCAGGACCTTGAACGGGCTCACGCTTCGCGCCCACATAAATCCGCTGAAGGCGATGTAGTCTCCGTAGTCGGGTTCATTTCCAGCCAGAAACGGCGAATATGCGAGTTTCGGCGATCAGACCTGCGAGACCGGGTGCTGAATTGGATTTCATCGAACGGTTTCCCTTCGAAGTATCAGGTTGTCGTCCGGCTCCGGCTTGGGTCGTAGCCTGGGCTCGCTGTGTCCAAGCTCGCCGATAATCTCCATATTCTCATCAATTAGAGTGATGGAGTCAGCGGAAGGTTACGGCGGATATCAATTCTTGGCGATCGGGTACTCCGAGCTGGCACCCTCGATCCTCAGCGACGTCGGGTCCTGAATGAATGCGGCGACGCCGAGATGGTCCAGCGACCAGGAATCGTCGAGCTCAATATTCAGCTCCTTACTTGCAGAGGCACCTTTTGCGCTGTCAAGCTCAAATACCGGCAGTAATCTCCTGACGGTGTAATCGTATGTGATTTCGCGGCCGCCGTTCTCACCCGCGCCGATCTTGCTAACCAGACCGTTCTCGTAGAGCGCGAGCATGACCGTATGCGGTCCGGCCCCCGCGTTGCGCAACATCTGCGCGCTCACTTTGACCTGAAGTTTTCGAGACCCTGCATCAGCGAGGCTTGCTTGGACGCTTGTTCGACCCAGCGGAGACGCCGAACGTGCAGCGGCCACAGCGCGCTCGATACTTCCAGCGTCAGAACCACCGCACTGCCACCCGCCACCGATTACCATTTGAGGCGTGTACTCGCCGTCCAGGTTCATCGCCCGAGCGTAATCACTTTGTCGCTCAGACCATTGACGTGACGAGAATGGGTCCGCCCACCCAAGGTGATTCCAGTAATCCACGTGATACGCGAGCGGAATCACGGATTTCGTCGAGGACCCCAGCTCACTGATAAGCGCGTCGGCCGGCGGGCAGCTTGAGCATCCCTCTGATGTGAACAGCTCGAGCACGACTGGTGCGCCATCAGACGCACCGTTAGTCTCCGAGAACGCGACCGCTTTACGAAAGAAGCCGAATCCGATCGCAGCGACGATTACGATACCGACAATCCAGGGAACCAGACCGAATCGCTCACGCTGAGTTTGCATCGTGACTATACCTCGCAATAGTGAACCTGTACCCGAGTCGAGAGGTTCCCCTCTGAGAGTTTTGTAACCATTTCAAGAGCGACAGCATCTAACACTGTGAGCGACGATTTCTAATTGCGAAATGGCGAGGAACATAGGTGAGGGAACGCGGTGTCCGGGATCGGTAACATGCTCTCATCGAACGAAGTGACGCCCGAGAGGTTGTACCTTCAGCGGCGCGAGTTCATCAAGAACTCGTTGCTCTTCGCGGCAACCAGCAGTGGCGTGGGCAGCACTTTGCTCTGGCTGATGCGAGGCCTTCGAGCGAAGGATCACGAAAAGGGCGCAAACATCGCAATGCCGGATGACCGGGCCGCACTCACCGTTACGCGGCACCTCGACTACGCGTCCGGAGAGAAGAACAACTCTTACAACGCCGTCACCAACTACAACAACTTCTACGAGTTTGGCACCGACAAGAGCGATCCGGCAGCAAACGCAGGCACTCTGAAACCGCATCCATGGCAAGTGACGATCGAAGGCGAAGTGGCGCGTCCGCAAGTCTTCGAGATCGACGAACTCATCAAGTCGTTCCCGCTGGAGGAACGCATCTACCGTATGCGTTGTGTCGAAGCCTGGTCGATGGTCATCCCGTGGGTCGGCTTCCCGCTGGGAGATCTGTTGAAACGTGTCGAGCCCACCTCGCGCGCGAAATACGTAGCCTTCAAATCGCTCCTCGATCCCCAACAGATGCCGGGGCAGCGTACCGATCTCCTCCAGTGGCCCTACGTCGAAGGCCTGCGCATCGACGAAGCGATGCATCCGCTGACCATCCTGGCTGTCGGACTCTACGGTAAGCGGCTTCCAAACCAGGACGGCGCGCCCATCCGCCTCGTGGTTCCCTGGAAGTACGGCTTCAAGGGGATCAAATCGATCGTGAATATTCGTCTGACGGAGGAACTGCCGCCGACTTCCTGGAATATAGCGGCGCCCGACGAGTACGGCTTTTATGCAAACGTGAATCCCGCAGTCGATCATCCGCGATGGAGCCAGGCAACCGAAAGACGGATCGGCGAGTATCATCGCCGTCCGACCCTGCCATTCAACGGCTACGCGGACCAGGTCGCGGGCCTATATCCGGGAATGGACCTCGCAAAGTTCTTCTAGCGATGGCGGCGTTCACAAAAAAATCGCCGCTGCCGTGGCTCAAGCCAGCAGTGCTCACCGGGTCGCTCGTCCCGCTCGCGGCGATTCTGGTGCGGGCTTGGCGCGACGATCTCGGCCCCGATCCGATCGCGCAAGCACTGAATCAGCTTGGCCTTATCGCTCTCGTCTTCCTGATTGCTGCTCTCGGATGCACGCCGCTCAAAGCCATGTTTGGTTGGACGTGGCCGATGCGTATCCGGCGGATGCTCGGCCTGCTCGCGTTCTTCTACGCTCTGCTGCACGTCATCACCTACACGGTGCTCGATCAGGGCCTGGACTGGCATGCGATCGTGGACGACATCGTCAAACGGAAGTTTATCTTCTTCGGGTTTTCGACTTTCGTGCTGCTGATTCCGCTGGCCGCGACTTCGACCAATTCCGCCCTCAGACGTCTCGGTTACGTCCGATGGAAGCAGCTCCATCGCCTCGCCTATCTGGCGCCAGCACTCGCAGTCCTTCATTTCATCTGGAGGGTCAAACTCGACGTTCGCGAGCCGGTCGCCTATGGTCTCGTGCTTGCGGCGCTACTCAGCGTGCGACTCGTGGATTATCTTCATGACCGCAAAGCTCTGCTGATGCGAGAGATATGACTCCGCGATCCAACTTTGATATCAAGAGAATTATGATCGCCGCCATTCTTTCGGCGATCGCGGGATTACTGGGAGGATCCCAGTGGGGATCTGCACAGGAGAAAACAATGCCCGATTCAAATTCCAGCAACGGCGAGGTTCTCACTCAAGTCCTGAAAAAAATGCGCAGCGGCGAAAAGATCGCTCCAAGCGAGTTTCAGGACTTCGTGAAAGCCCAGAACGACGGCGCAACCACCGGCCTTAAGGTCGGAGAGAAAATACCTGATTTCGCGCTTGCGGATCAGAACGGTAATCGAAGAACGTTTCGCGATCTGACCGGCCCTTCGGGCCTTCTTCTGGTCTTTAGTCGAAGCGCCGATTGGTGACCCTACTGTAGAAGCCAGCTCGTGGAGCTGGAACAATCGCGCCAGGGCTTCGAAAAGCAGGGTGTAAAGATCGGGGCCATCACCTACGATTCTCAGGATATTCTGCAGCGCTTCAGCACCGCTCATCACCTTGGTTACCCCTGCCTATCCGACAAGGGTAGCGTCGTCATTCGCGAGTTCGGAATCCTCAATACGAATGTCCCAAAGGATCATCTGTTCTACGGCATTCCGTTCCCCGGCGATTACCTGATTTCGCCCGATGGTGTAATCAAGGCCAAGTACTTCCTGCCCGACTATCAGACAAGAGTAGCCTCGTCAGAGATCCTGCTTAATGAATTCGGCGCGGACGTGGATGCTCAATCGGTGTCGCTAACGGCCGGAGACATCCGAATCGTGATCACCCCTTCGACCGATCACACGGTCGCCGGCCAGGAAATCGGAGTAGCCGCCCACTTCACAATTGCAAAGGGCTGGCACATTTACGGACAGCCGCTTCCGGCGAACTACACTCCGACGACGATCGTGTTCGACAGCGACTGCGTCGCCAAACAGTCGTTTGAGTATCCGGATCCAGATAAAGTCGCTTTTCCCGAACTGGGTGAGACGCTTCCGGTTTACGCGGGCGACTTCAGAGTCAAGGGGAAAATCCTCGCGAGACCCGGACTGAAGCCGGGCGACTACAAGCTAAAGGGAAAACTCAGCTTTCAAGAATGTAGCGAGCAAATTTGCAAGATCCCGCAATCGATCACGTTCGAGATTCCTTTCAGGATCGATCCGATGGCATCAGCGGCGTCCAAGCCTTCGACCGGCACGTGATCGTAGACGATCTCAAGGAAACCGCCTAGGGATTCAAAGAACCTCAAGCGCCGCACGATATCCGATCAGCCAATCGGTCGGCCCTGCTCGTGTTTGCACGAACTGTGCGGCGGATGAAGCCAGTGGTTTCGACGATCCAAATTCGCAGTATCTCGCGAATGCAAACTCGTCGATAGCTGCACGCCCAATGTAGCTATCCGGGTCCCTGTAATGTTGGGGGCGTTGCGCGAATAAGACTGGCATTGATAGGCATTGCTGCCCATATTCACTAGTCTTCTGCCTGCCGGTTCCGCCTTACACGATAGTCTTCCAACCAACTTGCGACTGGACTGTGCGCGCACGCAGAGCAATGTGTCTGTCCACCTGTCGAGGAGGCGGGCACCATGCGAAAGGTATCGGACAAAGAACGTAAAACACTCTCAAGAGAGATCGCCGGTCTTGAGTCACTCGATCTCAATCAGCTTAGAGCCCAGTGGAAGCTTCTCTACGAAATCGAAGCTCCGCCACATCTGAGTCGGGACTGGCTCAGGCGAGCGGTTGCGTACCGCATCCAGGAGAACTCACTGGGTGGTCTCAAGCCGGCCACCCGCCGTCTGCTCGAACGCGTCGCCGAAGATGCCCGAGTGCGCAAGCCGTCCAAGGTCGTTCCGATGAGGAAAGTCGGGCCGAACACAATCCTGATCCGGGAATGGGGCGGTACGCGGCATGAGGTCACCGTGGTCGAAAACGGGGTGATGTTCCGCGGCAAGCGTTACCGTTCGCTCTCGCAGGTGGCCCGGATGATCACCGGGAGCCAGTGGTCAGGACCCTTGTTCTTCGGGCTCAAGGCACCAGCAAAGGAGGCAGGCAATGGAGCGCGCCAGTAACGCCATCCGGCGCTGCGCTGTCTACACCCGGAAGTCTTCCGAAGAGGGTCTCGAGCAGGACTTCAATTCGCTGCATGCACAGCGCGAGGCCAGCGAGGCCTTCATCAAGAGCCAGCAGGGCGAAGGTTGGAAACTGGTTAAAACCGCCTACGATGACGGCGGTCTCTCCGGTGGGAACATGGAGCGGCCCGCATTGCAGCGGCTGCTCGAAGACATCCGCCATGGCCTCATCGACGTCGTGGTCGTGTACAAGGTCGACCGGCTGACCAGATCGCTGGCCGATTTCGCAAAGATGGTTGAAGTCTTCGACGCGCAGGGCGTCTCGTTTGTGGCGGTGACGCAGCAGTTCAATACCACCACCTCGATGGGCCGGTTGACCCTCAATGTGCTCCTGTCATTCGCTCAGTTCGAACGCGAGGTTACCGGAGAGCGGATACGGGACAAGATCGCAGCCTCGAAGCGAAAAGGAATCTGGATGGGCGGGTGTCCGCCTATAGGGTACGACGTCTGCGATCGTCGTCTGATCATCAATCAGGCGGACGCTGAGACTGTGCGACAGATTTACCAGCGTTACCTGAAAGCAGATTCTGTCCCGAAGCTGAAGAAGGCTCTCGACCGGGACGGCGTTGTGTCGAAGATCCGTGTCTCCAGGAAGGGAAACAGATCAGGCGGGCAGAGCTTTTCGCGCGGCGCGCTGTACGAACTCCTGTCCAATCCTATCTACGTCGGCGAGATTCGTCACAAACGCGAGCGGCATCCAGGACAGCATGAAGCAATCCTGGAACGTGGCCTCTGGGAGAAAGTCCAGAAGCGGCTTCGGAATCAAACCGATACGACGACCGAGCCTCGAACCAAAGTGTCACCGAGTCCGCTCGCTGGAAAGGTCTTCGACGAAACTGGCGAGCCGCTCTACGTGCAGGCTGCCGTGAAAGACCGGCGGCGGTATCGGTACTACGTATCAAAAGCTTTGGTCAGAGGTTCCAAAGTGGAGGGACAACGTGGATGGCGGGTGCCCGGACCGGAGCTGGAGCGAGCTGTGGCAATTGCTGCGCGGAGCATTCTGGACGACAAGGCGGCTATTCTTGAGGCGCTGCAGGTTGCCGGAATGGGAGACGTCGATATCGATCAGGTGTTCACTCTGGTGGCTGAGTGGAGGGAGCGCTTGCTAGTCGAGAGGGAACGTTCGATGGCTCTGGTCGAATTGGTGGAAAAGGCAGTACTGACAGACGAAGGCATTCGACTCGCACTGAACATACCCGTCCCGTGCGGCGGTCCAGGCGGAGTCTCGCCACGCAAGGTGCTTCATTTGTTCCGGTTCGTGCCCCTGAAGGTGAAGAGACGCGGCGTCGAGATGCGGCTCATCATCAATGGAGGTGATGAACCGCGGAAACCCGATCCTGCCCTGCTGAAGGCATTCGCGCGGGCGCGAGGAGTGGTTCGAGGAGTTGGCTTCTGGCCGCGTCCGTTCGCTCGTCGAGATCGCGCGCCGCGAAGGACTTGCTAAACGCTACGTTACACGCCTGACGAAGCTGGCGTTCGTATCGCCGAAGTTCGTTGAGGCGATCGCCGAAGGTCAGGTGTCTCCCGAGACCAACCTGCAGATGCTGATGGATGGTCGGATTGCCGTCCCCCTTAGCTGGAACGATCAGGAAAAACTGCTTACCGACTAGTCGTTGAGCTGAGCTTGGCTGACCTCATGCTACGGCAGAAGATAGCCCTGAACCTCACCGAAGCTCAGATCCGCGGCTCGGCGTGGATGGATAGGTAGTCGCAGCTGGGTTCGTCCGACAGGAGGTAAGGCATCGGCGATCGCGCAGTGTTCATGGTCCGAACATCCGCAGCTCGCGGGAGCCGGACGGCTTTCGATCGCGGGGGCGCTTCGAGGACAGGGAAGAGGTGAAATTGTTTACGCGCGCCGTCGCGCTGCTCGGAACTGGTATACAACACCGGTGATCCTGATTCGGAATGTCACCAGATCTTTGCTGACGCCGTACTCTTCGGCAATTGCGTCAATGTTCAGGCGGCGCTGCAGGCAGTCGACAAGTGCTTCGCGTGGCAGAAGGACGGCCCAGGCCAGCCAATTGGCCTCGTCCTCCTGTTTGGCGTCGAAGGAGCGGATCGCTATATCCAACTCTACCGACATGATGATCGTCGTCGGTTTGTGATCGAGCAGGAAGTGCGCCAGCTCGTGCATGATGTCGCTTGCCTGCCTGGCCTTCGACTTACGCGGATTGTAGATCAGGAGTCCGCCTCCATTGATGGCGAGGCTGACCGCCGACCAGCCGAAGGGATCGCCGTCGAGTAATGGGTCGATGACATCTGCAGGAAGCCCCGGAATCTCTCGGGGTGTACACACTTCGACATCGAGGAAAGATGCAATGCGGAGGGGATCAATCGGTGCCAGCGGTCCGAGTTCCAGTTCACGCCGCAGCGTTGCGGCAGTTCGTTCCGCCCAGCTCTTGAATCCGCGGTCAAGCGTCGCCATCTTCGGGCAGCTCCTGGGTGCTCCGGCGAATCTTGGCCGCGTGAAGGATCATCTTGGCTAGCGCATTAACAGTCTCCGGCTTGGGATTCTGATCGAGTTTGAGGTGCGCACTCACCTGACGGACAGTCGGCTCCTCGGTCACTTTCAGTTTTGATTGCAATCCGAGAAGCGGTCGCGGATCGATATCAAGCCACTTGCAGACCTTGCCGAATGTGCCAAGGTCTGGCACCCGGCCATTCTCGATACGCATCAGCGTGGCGGGACTGATACCGATTTCCTTCGCAACTTCTCTCAGCTTTCGAGGCCCACGCTTCTCCTTTACCCTCACCCCCAGTGTCGCCAACGTCAGGCGCGGCATTCACCCCTCCTCCTCATCCCTGTTTTGATCGTGAAACGCATGTTGACGTGAGAACGCATTCGGCATACCCTTGCCAAACAGAACTACACCAGCAAAACGGCTACGTCGAGGGGCAGAGTGCCAGGCCGAACGTTGAGGGTGCGAAGAAGACCGATCTGCAGGTTTGAAAGTGAGCAACCCTGAGGGCATAGCGCGGCGGTGTCCGATACCGAACGACGATTTCGCCACTTCGTGGACTTCGATCAAGCTCGGCAAAGGTGTGCACGAACGCCTTCTGGCTCAGTCCCTCCTGTCGTTTACGGTGCGCCAGAAGCTGCCTTTTGAAGCGGCCCCGCTGCATGGCCTGATCCTGCTGACCGGCGCGCCGGGAACCGGAAAGACAACGCTGGGCCGGGGTCTCGCAAACCAGGTGGCGAAACAGCTGTCCGGCGAAAAGCACATTCGTCGAGGTTGATCCCCACGCTCTTGCGAGTTCAGCGCATGGCCGCAGTCAGCAGGCGGTGGCCAAGCTGTTTGAACAGACGCATTCCCGAAATCGCGATGGATGGCGCGGCAATGGTGCTGCTCGATGAGGTTGAGACCCTCGCGGTCTCCCGGCACAAGCTTAGCCTTGAGGCCAATCCCATCGACGTGCACCGCGCGACCGATGCGGCACTCGCCGGCATGGACCGGCTCACGCGCGACCACAGAAATGTACTCCTGATCGCGACAACCAATTTCCCGAAGGCGCTCGACAAGGCGGTCCTCTCGCGGGCCGACCACATCGAGGAGATTGGCCTGCCGACCCAAGCGGCGCGACGCGAGATCATCCTGGACACGTTGGATAGCATCGCCGGCGTCTGGAAGAAGGTGCGTGATCTTGAGGGTGATGCAGGTCATCTGGCGAAGGCCGCGGAAGGTCTCGACGGTCGTCGCATCCGCAAGGAGATCTTCGTGGCTATCGGATCGGACATCGAGACCGCCAAGGATCCCAACAAGATTGACCGGGGCACAGATTGAGTCTGCTTTCCGGCACGCATTGAAGACACAGAAGGAGATGGCGGAATGAGAGTGCGTCGTGATGTGAGTTCGATTCCCCTCCGCTCGGCCGGTCGAAACCTGGGAAACGCATCATCGACCTCGTGACCGGGCCGGACTCGAGGGATGTTCAGCAGCTCAGGAATGCTGCCGGCGTGATGGGATCGATCATCACGGACGAGCACCCGGCAGCCAGCGCCATCATGATCGAAGGCGTCGGCCCGCAGCTTCGCATCTACTGCCGATACGGCATGAAGGCCGTCGAGGAGGGCGGCGCGGTCGACTCCCTGACCTGGAATCCGACGGCGGGAGACTGGACGATGCACGTCCCTGCGATGCCGAAAACATCGATTGGGTGAAAGCGTCGCTCTCGAAGACGTTCGCCCCGGATCAAAGTCTTCGACGTTGCCGAAGCGGACCGGGCTGAGGAAGAGGAAGACGAGTGTTGCCGCGAAAGGCGGCGGCGACTGGTCGTGGACTGGAATGTGAAAGGATAACGTTATGGGACACTGCACGCTTACGCTTACACGCACACCTATTACCCGGACGCACAGCATCGTGTTTCTGAGTGACAATCTCCGCAATACCCTGCGCGAGGTGATTCGGGAGAACGGCCTCAGCCCGGACAAGCTCATGCAGGACTGGGAGACGATCGAGCGCGGCATTCAGACCTGGCTCCAGTCGGGCCATCTGAACAATATCGTCGTCGAGTTCTACAAGCCCGGGGCGCTGGTCGCGTCGGCGCGATGGGAATTTCCGATTGGCTACAGCGGATCGGGCGTCGATGATGACATGTGGCTGGACAAATCCTATCTGCGACAGCTGATCGCCAAGTCCGCGCGTCCGACGAGCGACTGCACCTACCGGATTCTTCTCTGCACGGACCCTGGGCGGAGCCGATGTTGTCGGTTTTATCGACTGCGCATTTCTTTCGACAGGACAGCTTGGCGCGCGCCAGGCCGGCACGGTCATCGCCACCGGCCACATGACGGCCGGCGCGACGTACTGGAGGTAGCCCGATGCTCAGCACCACGCAGGCCTTCGAGAAATTCCGAAAGCGGCTGGAGCTTAGCGAGACAGAACGAAAGGACGCGGCAAAGCGCCAGACGCGATGTGCGCGAGTGCATCCGCGGCGGTTTCGACGTCAAGACCGACTTTCTTTCCGGCTCCTACAGACGCCACACCAAGACGAAGCCGCTGAAGGACGTTGATGTGATGTTCGTGCTCGGTGAAAAAGAAAAGTGGCGCCGGGATAAGCCTCCGATCGAGATGCTGCAGGCGTTCGAGCAGTGCCTGAAGAGACAGTACACGGAAAACGATCAGGTCGACGATTTGCCGGCGTGCCGTCACGGTTGAGTTCGAGAAAAACTACTATCCCGACGATCATGAAGGAAAGGTGCTCAGCATCGACGCCGTGCCCGCGTTTGAATGCGGCGGCGGCGAGTACGAGATACCCGACAAGGTAACGGGCAAATGGATCAAGACCAACCCTGAAAAGCACAAGGAACAGGCGACCGCGAAAAACGAGGAACTCGACGGACGTTGGGTTCCGCTGGTGAAGATGGCGAAAGGCTGGAACCGCGCGAACGAGAAGCCGATCAAGCCGTCCTTCCTGATCGAGGTGATGGCCGAAGAGCTTGTTGAGGCACCGTTCTCAACCTACCCGAACGAGATACGGAATTTCTTCGCCGCGATGGAAGCGAATATCGGCAGAGTGTGGCCGGATCCGGCAAAGCTCGGCCCGCCTGTTTCCGACCAGATGACGCCGGACCTCATCACAGCGGCGAAGAATGCTCTGCAGGAAGCGCAGCGCAAAGCGGCATTGGCGTCGCGTGCCGAGGAAACGGGCCGGCAGGGCGAAGCCCTGCAGATCTGGCGCGAGATTCTTGGTGATTATTTTCCGCTTTCGTAACGTGAAGCGGCTGAAAGGTCATGACCGACGTAACAGGCCGTTCCTTCCTAAGCTATCGCCGCACACGTTTGAATGAGGCGCGGCTGCTGATTGAGGCGCAGCACGATCTTGGCATCCCGACGTGGCAGGACCTCAGCGAGCTCGACGAAGGCCACACCGATGCGCTCTTGCGAGAAGCCCTGGCGGCCGAGACGACTGCAAACGCTCGTCTGCTGGCTAACGCCGGACGTCGAAAAGTCGGATGTCATCACCCGCACCGAGTTGCCGGGCATCCTGAAACGAATCGACCAGAATGATGGTTTTTTCATGGTGCCTGTCGCGGCGGGAGGTCTCGGCTATGAAGACTGTAACCCGCGTTGCCGGCACCTATCTGGGGGTACACGATCTCGGCTCAATGGAATGTGCGTAAGGTAGCGTCGGACCCAATCTCGGCCATGGATGCGGCGGGTGTCGCCCGTCAAGTGCTGAAACGTCGCCTCCAAGAGATTTCGAAACGGCTGTCGCCGGGCGAGCCGTTGCGGCTGGTGCTCTAACACGCGCAAAAAACCCGGCTTCGAGCCGGGCATTGCTTTGTCGCTCGATTGGACGCATCGATTCGAGGGGCGGTTGGCGAAACCGCCGGATGCGTGGAAAGATCACCTTCTGCCAGCGTTGGAAACTGTCGCACAGAGTTGTGAGCAGCACGCAGCCAGGACACCCGATCATTGCGGAAGGTCTTTGTGCCCTGCCGGCGGCGGTAGCTCTAGGTACTACTTTCCTACGACTCGACGCCTGCCGCTGGGTGGCGACAGATCGCTCCAAAACGGTCGCCGGAGGTCTGGTCGCTCAGCCGAGCAATCGGAACCGTCAGGTTTCGCCGCGCAGATCAGTTCCGCAAGCGTGAGCGGTAACGACCTGGCGCTGTTAGTGTCGGTAGCCTCGAACGTCGAGCCCGCTTTCGCCGCGTCACGGCCGCAACTGCCGGCGTTTCGGGGCATGGTGGTGGTTACGAAGCCTGGTAACTACCCGCACGATATTGAGACGCCGGGGAAGGCTGTGGACATTGTGCGGGTGGTCTCCGAGGGATTGCGGCAGCCTAGAGACACTTTCCAGCCGCGCGGAACCATACACCTGTTTCTGGCCGTTCCCGCCGGTCTTGCTGTGATGATTGGCCAAACGTTAAATACCTTTGGTCCGATCCAGACCTATGAACATGTGGCGACAGATGCCGTCGGCATATATCAGCCTGCCGCTCTTCTCGAGCCATCGTCGTGATGGTCGGGAGGCTTCCGGATAACTATTCGTCATTCAGGAAAGCGGGCCGCCAACAGCGCCGGCCAGTACTGGACCGAGGCGGTAGCTCTCAACACAACAGGTAGCGGAAGTGAGCGCGGACGAGTATTTGCAACGCATTCTTCAGCGCGAGGCCGTCGATACTGGGCCTTACTCTCTCTCCTGTGCGGAGTGTGCAGGCTACGATTGAACCTGCCATCAGAGAGTGGGGTGGCAGCTATCTGTCAGGCGTCAGCCCCAGCGGGTCTTTCGTAAAAGGCACCGCGAACCACAGCGGGACCGACATTGACCTGTTCATTTCCGTGTCCTCACAGACGCCTGAGACGCTGAAGCAGGTCTACGACACCCTCTTTAACAAGATGACCGAAAAAGGCTACAGCCCTAAACGTCAGAACGTCTCCATCAATGTAAAACAGAATGGCTACAGCGTAGATTTGGTGCCTGCGAAGCGGCAGGACGCCTACAGCGACGACCACAGTCTTTACCGTCGCAAAGCCGCCTCCTGGACGAAGACCAACGTGGTGAAGCACATCAACTACGTGAGACAAGGCGGGCGCATCAACGAAAGTAGAATCCTTAAGCTTTGGCGGAGCCAGAGGGGATTGGATTTTCCTTCGTTCTATCTGGAACTGACGGTTATAGATGCCCTCGCGGGGCAGTATTCCGGAACGTTGTCTGGCAACGTATGGAAGGTCTTCGGATTCCTCCGCGACACCTTCCCAAACGCACGCATCGTCGATCCGGCCAACACCAATAACATCATCTCAGACGACCTCACGGCACCAGAGAAGGGCAAGGTCAAGACGGCGGCCGAGCTAGCGCTGAAATCGCGCGCGCGGGGAGAACCTCTCGAAAATGCAATCGACGCGGCGAAACGGTATGTGACCCTCGCGCTCCAGAATGCTCCACGGATCGGTCACGGCTCGCAACCGCTCAATCATTCGGTGGCTGCATCGCTCACATATGCAAAGAAGCGGTGAGACTCACTCGATGACGCGAGACTCATTCACGCAGCGATTCGCGCCAAGGCGCGCCCGATTTGGGACCGCGAACTGAAGCATCCTTTTGTGCGCGGCCTCGGCGACGGGACGCTCCCGATTGATCGCTTCCGCTTCTATCTCGGTCAGGACTATTTGTTCCTCATCGAATACTGCCCTAACTTCGAGCCGCTGACTGCGGTCAGTGTCCCCTTGGTTCGGTACTGAAAACTTCAGCCCTTTCGCACCGAATCTCTCACTAAGAAATCTCTATCGAGGGCGCGGCGAAACTGGCAGCGAAGCGGCAGTCGACGTTCAATTTGCGGCTCAATCACCAAAACGTGGCGCGCGAGAGGGCAGCGGCGGGACCGCCGCGACGAGGCGCGCGCGATGCTGGCCGACATCTACAACTGGTTCACCGAGGGCTTCGACACCGCCGACCTGAAAGAAGCTAAGGCGCTGCTCGATCAATTGAGCGGTTAGCGGGGCGGCTCCGAGAGCCGCCCCGCAAGATGTCGTTGGCGTAGTCGTTCGCCCAGTTCAGGGAAGCAGACTCTTGTCGACCTCGATTTTTGTTGCCGACAGGTTTACTCCGCTAAAAGTAGCCCCTGCCCCAGTGTAGGGATTGGGTCCTGGGACGGGCCTTTGCCGTTCTCCCTACCGGTGAAGGTCTTGCCATCATCCGAGACGGTTACGGTGTAATTGAAGTACCCAGAGGTGCCATCCCAGATGCCGGTGACGGGAGAGTAGTTGAAGAAGGGATGGGTGAGTCCGTAGGTATTATCCTTCAACTTTATCCAGTGTCCGTAGCAGACGTAGCCGGTTAGAATCGGCGATGAGGTGTCCTGGTCGAACTCCAAGCCGTCGCTCGTCCAACCAGTGAAAACGTTGTCGACGACCGTTGAGCCGAAACTGACCGTGATCTCCCACAGCCCGACGATGGGCTCGACCTTAGCCGGGTCGCCATGAGCCGAGGCGGTCGAGGCACCGAACCCTAGCACGGCGAGCGCGATGCTTCCTGCCATAGCGAGGTTCGCACAGTATCCAAGAGTCGACTTGAACAGCTTGGCACTTCTTGTGATCGAAGTAGATTTCGTCGCGAGCGTCATCTCAAACCCTCCCTAACTCTGTTGCGAGGCGAATTGACGGTCGTCGCGTAAACCGACTTTCGCCGACGTTTAGCGGAACTTCCGAACCCATACCGCCTCTTTCAGCGCGCATCATCGGAGGAAATTAACCAGCGGGAAATAGTGAACGGCTGAAGGTTTCCTGCAGGTTTTATGAAGGAACCGCCGCTATCTTTCCGAGTGCCCCACAATTAGTGTTCCGCGCTAGGAGGGCGGCCTGAAATGCCCGCAGATATTTACCGATTTGCGGATTTCGAGCTGGATCGGAGTGCCTACCAACTCCGCCGCAAGGGCCGCCCCGTGCGGATTGAGCGCATTCCCCTTGACTTGCTTTTCCTGTTGGCCGAGAGACCCGGACAGCTTGTCACCCGCGAAGAGATCCTCGAGCGAATCTGGGGCAAGGACGTCTTCCTCGACACGGATAACAGCATCAACGCCGCGGTTCGGAAGATTCGCCAAGTACTGCATGATGACGCTGACACCCCGCACTTCGTAGCGACGGTCCCCACCAAGGGCTATCGCTTCATTGCGACATTGCGAGAAATGCCGGACGTCGCGTCGCATCGCGATAGTCGAAAATGGAGTCCGCCCACGGGCCAGGCGCGATGGTGGGACGCGCGCGTGAGCTGGCCGAGCTGCGTGCCGGCCTTGCAGATGCGACTGCGGGACGCGGGAGTCTGCTGCTGATTTCCGGTGAACCCGGCATCGGCAAAACCCGCTTGTCTGCAGAGCTGGCCACCCTCGCTCAAGCCGGCGCAATGGCGGTGCGAATCGGGCAATGCCTCGATCGTGAAGAATCCGTCCCTTATCTGCCGTTCGTTGAAATTCTGGAGAGCTGTGTTGATCGCACTTCGAATTCGCGCGAACTTCGCAAGCTGGTCGGAGATGAAGGACCGGAGTTGGCGCGCTTGATGCCGCGGCTCGGGCGTTTGCTACCAGACCTCGCGCCGCCGCTCGATTTGCCTCCGCGCGAGACCCGCCGCCATTTGTTCAACAGCTTTTGCGACTTCACCGCACGCCTGGTGAGTGAGCAGCCGACGCTTTTCATTGTCGAGGATCTTCACTGGGCCGACGATTCCACTTTGTCGCTGCTCGATCACATGGTGAAGCGGCTATCGAAGCTGCCGTTGCTGATAGTCGGAACCTTTCGCGAGGCCGAAGTCGATTTATCGCCGGGACTCGCGCAGACTCTGGAAGACTTACTGCGCGGACACTTGGCGAGTCGTATCCGTCTCAAAACGCTGCCACTCGACGATGTCGCCGAGATGCTGACCCGCCTCAGCGGAATGTCACCGCCGGCTAAAGTGGTGAGAGAGATTTACGACGAAACCGGAGGCAATCCATTCTTCGTCGAGGAGCTGTTTCTCCATCTCAAGGAGGAAAATCGGCTCTACGATTCGAGCGGCGATTTTCGCGCCGAACTAAACATAGGCGAGCTGGACGCGCCGCAGGGCGTGCGCATGATGGTAGGGCGGCGTCTGGCGCGCCTCAGCGACCCGACCCGCAAGTTGCATGACCACTATGGCGGCGATTGGGCGCTCCTTCAGTTTCGAAGTTCTTCAGGCCGCGAGCGGAACCGGCGCGGACTCGCTACTCGAGTCGGTCGCGGAAGCCGAAAGAGCAGGACTCATTTTCTCGAGCGCGAACAATGGCAAGGCCCGCTTTGAGTTCTCCCACGAGCTTATTCGCCAGGCAGTGCTCGGTTCTCTGTCGGCCGCGTTGCGCGAGCGGCTCCATCTCCAGGTGGCGCAAGCAATTGAGCAGGTTTATTGCGACGTGCTGGAGGACCATGTGAGCGAACTCGCGTATCACTACAGCCGCAGCGCCAATGTGCGCAAAGCGGTTCTCTATCAACGCCTTGCCGGCGCGCAGGCCGCACGGCGATTTGCCCATGGCGAGGCCGCCGCTCATTTGCGCAGCGCGCTGGAGGCTATCAAGTCGCTCCCCGACTCCCCGCAACGTTCACGCGAGGAACTCGATCTCCTTGTCATGCTCGGGCCGGTGGTGATGGCGCTTAGCGGTATGGGGGCCGCTGAACCTCGAGCAGTCTACCAGCGCGCGCGGGAGCTTTGCCGCATTCTTGACGACGATTCACAACTGTTTGCTGTCCTTTGGGGACTATTCGCCACATTCACGATGAATATGGAATTGAAAGAGGGCCAGAAGATTGCTGACGAATTGACGTCGGTGGCCGAGCAAGGCAACGACGACGCACAGAAACTCGAAGCACATCACGCCCAGTGGAACACTCGATGGCACCGAGGCGAGTTGAGCGCCGCACATTTCGAGACCGAACGTGGGATCGCGCTATACAATCGTCCCGCACATGCTGCGCTGGCCTCGCGCTTCGGAGGACACGACGCGGGTGCCTGCGCTCGCTTCTGCGGCGGAATTCTGTTGTGGCTAATGGGCTACCCGGATCGAGGCCTCACGATGATGAACGAGGCCATCTCACTTGCACGCCAACTGGAGCACCGGGTCACTTTGACTTATGCCTTGCACAACAGCGCTATGCTCTCGCTGTTGCGCGGAGAAAGAGACCGAGCAGCGGAACAGCTTGATGCAATGTCTGCTCTGGTGGCTGGCGTCCCGAGCGGGGTTATCATGCGTGGGTCGCTAGCCGCCAATCCTGGCGAACAGGAAATAGCGGTGATGCGTAGGGCGCTGACGGCAAGGATAGATAGCGACCTATCCCTTCAACCCTATTTCATCGGGCTGACGGCCGAAGTGTGCATCAGGCTCAATAGAATCGACGATGCGCTGAATCTTTTGTCGTCCGCCTTCGACTTCGTCAATCGCACCGATGAGCGTTGGTACGAAGCAGAATTGCACCGACTAATGGGCGAGCTATCGTTGCTGACCGCCGGTTCGGATTTTAGCGGCGAAGAGCACTTCCGCCGCGCAATTGAGGTTGCGCGAAAGCAGACCGCTAGATCATTGGAACTGCGCGCGAGTACGAGTCTCGCTCGGCTGCTCACGAAGCAGGGCAAGCGCGATGAGGCGCGAGCGATGCTCGCCGAAATCTACAACTGGTTCACCGAAGGCTTCGACACCGCCGACCTCAAGGACGCCAAGGCGTTACTCGACGAACTGAGCGGGTAGATCACCGCGATATGCAGCAACCGCAATCATTCTGATGCTTCATTCTGTGGGGGACGCGGAGCGAAGCTTGGAGTTGATCTGAAATCGGTCTAGCGCCTTGGACCTTTCGAGGCTCTCGAAACTGCTAGTAGGCAAAGGTGGTCGGAATGGTACGCTTGACGCCAGGTCTGGCCCCCGCGTAAGTACAGGGTCTCTCCAAGTCGTTTCCTTATTCCCCCCCGAAGCAGCGATTTGCCGAGCGACAATGGGCGCAGTCGCTGAGGCCATTCCTCCCGCGACGCACCAAAGTGTCTGCCCAACTTCGCAACATCTACCTAACCCGGAGGCTCATATGGCAGCGGTATCGCAGGTACTGTTCCTAAAACCCCAACCCGGTCGCCTCGAAGCGTTCATGCGCGACCTCTCGAAGGCGAACAACATTATCAAGCGCGCAGGAGGAAAGCTTCGCGCCTGGAACGAGGTATCGGGCCCGAACGCAGGCACCGTCGCTGTAGTGGTCGAGCACAGCGACTGGAAGGACTTCGGGTCGTATATGACAAAGCTGGATTCCGACAAAGACTGGCAAGCATTCCTCGCAGAAATCAACTCGGCCAAAGCCCCGAACGCTGAAAGAATCTCGACCGGGATCAACGTCGAAGTGCCCAGCTGAGACGGAATCGACACACATAGAAAAACTTCGTCACCAAAACGGGAGAGAAATATGGCAATCGCACAAGTCTTTACCTACAGTCCGCGCCCGGGCGGTATCGAACAATTCCTAGGTCTCGCCAAACGGGCAGACAAGATTTTGAGGGCATTGGGAGCTACCACCCGTACGCTCACGAGCGTCGCAGGGGGCCCAGCGCCGAATGCTTTCCTTTACGTAGTCGAGACGCCGAACTGGAAGGCGCAGGGCGAGCTCAGCGCGAAACTCGACACTGACCCTGACTGGCGCAAGTTTCTTACGGATGTGAACTCAAATGAGAAACCGGCGGTGGATCTAGTCTCATCGGCGGTCTATGCGGAGATCCCGCTCGGTTGAACGAATGTGTGAATCGGGTACCAACACCAAACTCTCAGCTAACAAGGAGACTATATGGCGTCTAAACAAATCGGCGAATTTTCGTTGAAGATGATCACTCAAACTAACACGCCCGGACCTGCCGGCAGCGTTCTCATTCAGGTGAATTTTGAGGGGACGGGGACCGGATTTGGCGCTATTTTCGACACGGCTACCTTCATCGGCGGCGGCAGGGACGGGACTTTCAGTGAGGCCGGATCGGCATACCTCGACAATGGCGAGGTTCTGAGCGGCGTTGGTCAAGGGACCTACGAGAGCAAGGGGAAACACCGGTGGTCCACGGCATCCACTATGCAGCTCTCCGACGGACGCCGACTCGCAAGCGCGGGTGAGATAGATCTTGCGGCCCGGACCTGGAAGGGGACGCTTTCCGAGATTGGCTGAGCGCGTAGCGTCACCCCCTCGCGGTGAAAAACACCGTCAGTAGTTCTAGCGCGCTGCGGCAGTAAAAACTGCCGCAGCGCCGGCTGGCACTGGTTCAGTTTGAATAGCGAAACCAATTCTTCGATAGTACGTCGGTGATCCGCAATACCCGCTGCCATCGCGGGCGTCGATTTTATGGGCCGAGGCGCTCAAATGTACTTTTGTTTTAATCGGGCACCCTATAGAACGGGCGCGATGAAGTCACACCACACTGCCGGGAGACCCAGTCATCTCATGACTGTTAGCGACCTGGCTGACTATTTGAAGGTCTCTCACAGCACGATTTACAGGCTGCTCCGTAGCGGCCACCTTCCGTTTTCTCTCAAGCGGGGCAACGGCTTCTATTTTCATCGGCATGAAATCGACCGATGGATAGCGCAGCGGCAAGCTAAGAACTGACCAAAAGAAAACGGGCCAGCGCGGAATCCACTTCGCCAGCTCGAACTGAATCGCCGCCTCGATGCAATCATCAATTGGATGGCCTTGATAACCGGCGGCTTTATCGGCGCAATTGAGTTCCTAGAGCGGATAGCCGCTAGTCATCTTCGCCACGCCAAATTCTTGGCTCCGCAGGGACTCTAGGAATGTCTCATTCCATTCGGCGCGAGAGCGATGAAGTCCGAAACTCGTGACCTCTTCTAGCGTAGGTCTGAGCTGAGGTTGGGTTGCGCATGCGCCGACGCGCGGTCGCAAGAATCACTGCGATTGGGCCGGGCCGGGGAGCGACGCGAGCGCGCGATCCAAGACGACAAATGATCGGCTGTACATTCCTCGAACGTCAACACCGAACGCTCTCTTGAACCGTCTTTTCATCTGCGCGCCTTGAGCAGGGCCTAGCCTGGTAATTCTGTAAGTCGAGGCGATGGGCCAATAGGCCGGCGAAACGTACGATCTTGTGGCTAATCCAGCCGCTCGATTTCTTCTGGCCTGCTGATCGTCACGTACAGGTCAGTCACCAAGCCATTCGCCAGAGAATAGACCCAGCCGTGAACGAGAAGGTTGCTCAGTGGGTTTCGGTGCTCCCTTCGCCTCAGCTTCGTCATCGAACTCTGCTCCACTCTGCTCGCCCTGGCGAACACTGCTGGAGGACGATGTTCGAAGGGCACCGTCGCGGTTCTCGACGGAGAGAATTGAGCAGAATCAGCTGCTGACGGCCAAATCTAAGCTTCTCCGGTGCCCTCAGGTCGAAGGAAATGCGCGAGCATGCGCACTATTTTCGATTTTTCCGCGGAGAGCGTGGAACGAGTGGACTGGCTGGCGGATGAGGCAGTCTGATGCGAACCACTCTTTGCGGTCCAATTCCCTGATCACCCGGGATAATACAGGGAATTTCACGGTTTTCGAGGTCATTTGGGCTGTTTCGCGCCCAAAAACTACTGCTGCTATGTAGGGTTTTTCGCACAATTCCCTAGGAATCAGAACAGGGAATTGAAAACGCCTAACAGGGAACCAATTTTTCGGGATCAGGGAATTCCATTGCGCATATCAGCGAAATGCCATAGAAGCACGCGGCAATCACATCCATCGACGCCCAGAAGGCAGTTCAGTCGGCAGAATAGACGGCTGTTGCCGATCGAGGCGCAGGTTTCGAATCCGGCCCCTTGGGCAAGCCTAGCTGCGAGAGGCGCGTGCGCTGTCCCACGGTCAGCGCGAAATGCTCGCAACCGGTCCTGACGACGCCAGCGTGCAACAGTCGGGCTGCTGCAGTAAGCCCGATCTGGTTCTCAGGGGCTTCCAGACTATCCTGGATCAAGTCGTACAGATCGGTGCCGCGGTGAAAGCAAAAAGCCGCTCTTGTTTGGATATTTTGTTCACTTGCATTAGCCGATTTACTCAAGGTGCATATCATTAGGTCACGGCGGACGGTTTAGGCACAACCGCAGTCGCAAGTAGTAGGCTTCAACTTCCATTGTTCGGGAACCATCGACATTCCGTGCTGCCAGTACGAGGCGAAACATGTCCTGCATTCTCCGTCGAAATGGAAAATGCCAATTCGTTCGCCGGCTGCCTGCTGCGATCGAGTGTTGATGATCTGCAATTCGTGTTTTTCCCCGGCGTTTTTACAACGCATCGTTTATAATGTCCTGAATTTCAGAGTCTATATCGACACCGTAACCTCATCGTTCAAGCCAACGTGCAGTAACTCAAGAATCCCATTAATGTAGATATCCGCCGAGATGCCGCTATCGAATTCAAATTGGGCGATCCCATCATTGTCCGTATGGTCCGTTAGATTGTTTGGGGAAGTGTCACGGTAAATGACGATCACTACCCGCGCGCCGGATACGGGAGTGTCGTCCTCGTCCACTACGCGAACATTTAGATATGGCAAGTCCTTTGTCTCGTCTCTTGCGTACTCAGAGTCCGCTTAAGGCTTTCGCCGCCGGAAGACCAGGACCGAGCAGGGCGCGTAGCGCGCCAGCTTCTCGGCCACGCTTCCGATCATTAGATGCTCGATGCCGGTCCGCCCGTGTGTTGCGAGCAATATCAGATCAATCTGCTGCTGCGTCGCATATTCGACAAGCTTCGGGACCGGCGGTCCGACCATCACTTGAGTGACGACCTTGGCGGAATTTCCGCAATCGTCTTTCCTAATGCGCGCGAGTTCCTCTTCGGCCTCCTCCAGCATCAGGGTCTCGCGCGCCTGCTCGCGCATTTTGTCGAGTAATGCGAAATGAGGCGCGACTACGTGCACGATATGCAGTTCGCCGTCGAGGTCCTTCGCCAGCTCCATCGCACCGCGTAACGCTTCCATCGAGTAATCCGAAAAGTCTATCGGAGCCAGGATTTTCTTTAGGTTTTGAATCATTTGGGCCTCCGAGAACTCGGCAATTAACACGCGCTGTCTAAACCGTCGCTGCTACGGCGAGCGAATATAGTTTCGGAGTTGCTCCGCTTCTGACTGGACCTCTTCGAGACGCTGCTTCACGACGTCGCCGATGCTGACGATTCCATGAAGCGCTCCATTCTCGATGACCGGGAGATGCCGGATGCGCTGCAGCGTCATCACCTCCATGAGATCGACGAGTTCGTCCTCGGACGAGCAAGTTTTAACGTCACGGGTCATCAATTGGTCGGCCGGCAGTGCCAGCACCGCCTCCGCATGCTCCGACATTCCGCGGATGATGTCGCGCTCCGAGATGATCCCTATGATTTGACCTCGCTCGTTGACTACCGGTACGGCGCCGATCCGATTTTGCGCGAGCACCTTAACGACCGCCGTGACGGTCTGTTGAGGTGCTACAGTCACGACATCATGACCTTTGTGCTTTAGGACCGACGAAACCTTGGTTCCCATGTTTCGACCTCCCGGCTTTAAATGTCAGGCCCATACAAGCCGCACTCGTCTTGGCTCCTCGATTACAAAAGCTCCGTGGCTCCGGAAAAACTGTCCTCCACACAGCCGAGCACATATTGGGAAATTGGAGGGGCAAGCAGGTGCTGCAGATGAATCATGAGTTGATAGAGCGATCATCGACTAAGTTTTGGATTGAACGGTTGGGAAAGGCCCCTTGATCGCCTTCCTGAGCGACTTTGCTGCGGGGTCGCACCCGAGCGAACCGGCCTTCGCTCTACTCAGTAATTCTGCGATCTCTGCTTCCTTACGTTTGTGATCCGAGCGCAGATGCGTCTGGGTCGAACGCTCACTTGCGGTTCGCAGGCCACACAGAGGGCATTGGTTCGAATCATTCATGCTGCACCAGGCGAATGACTCTCTTATTTGCGAACGCAGAAACTTGGTCTCACCCTTCATCCAGCGTCATGTTACTTAGCAATATCTTTGGTTGCTTGTGAACGCGAGCTAGCCTCTCGTCGCTGACCTTCCTTTCTTTGCCGGCCGGCGCTGACAGTACCCAGCTGAGGGATGACAAGTTCAAGTTCTTCAGGACGATCTAGCAGCGAGGCCGGGACGAAATGAGGTTCATCAATACCTTTGATATTAGGATCGCGATCTTCCAGATATCTCATCGCTGTAGTCGTGACCCCGGCCCTGACTGCCGGATCGTACTGGCGTGCTTTGCTAACCCGGCACTCGAACCTTACGACTATGCGTGGTCTGCCATTGATTGCTTGCATGGTCTCAACGATTCCGGGCCACCATCGCCCCCTGGCGAGGTGTACGATCCAAATCCAGACCGGCGAGCCAGGTTTTAGTCTATATGCTTCGGTAATGCGCATTTAGCTTCGCTCTTGGGATGTGGCGCTCATAGAGTCCAAAAACGGACCTATGGAAGCGATTGAGACTCATTTCAACAGACTGGTTTCCGCCTTACTCCTTCGGCGCCGTTCACTTCACGTTTCAATCGCGACTTCAGTTGCATCCTGGGTTGGATTCGAGACTTTCACCTTTTTCCTCGATCGAGACTTCTTGACGGAAGTTCGCAGTGACGCGCGCGGCTGATCAGTTGCGGTCATCGCGTGCAGATCCTGCACGTCGTTGAGTCCGGCCTCACTTTCCTCAGGTTTGGCGAGAATCGCGCTCGGAACAAAATTCGGTCGATCGTCACCTTTCAGGTAGGGATCACGGGGTTCAAGATAACGCATTCGGGTAGTGCTGATGCCAACAAAGGCTGGTCCGTCGCTGCCGTTTTTTCCAGCTGAGCAACACTCGAAGCGAGCATTGATCATCGGAAAGGATTCCAGAGCGGTGATGGACAACACGGATCCGGGCCACCACCTGCCTTTGCCCACCCGGACGATCCAGACCCAGACGGGAGTACCCGGACCGAGTTCGCCGACCTGATGAACTTTCATTTTGGTATTTTTTCCTCCGCGTCAGTTTCGTAGATAGTGACCATCAGTTCATAGCGAAATTCCGAAATACGAACCGCTGGAAAACTTTCTGCCGGTTGATGTCTGCTCGAGTCCTTTAGTCGATGGCCTAGGCCTTCACGGATGATGAGCGTTCGGTTGGCCAGTTCTGTTCCAATCCGGCTCTCAGAGCTTCTCGCTGTACATCAAGTTGGGGCGGAAGGGTCTCACCAATACCCGCGAAAAATTGTTCCTGGAGATCCAATTCGGGCAACCACTCCTCGGGTCTGATGGCCATCGCCAGCTCAAGCCTTTCGTCTGACATGTCCAAGCCGGAGAGATCCAAATCCGCCGCACGAGGTATGAATCCTATGGGAGTCTCTTCCGCGGCAACGCGTCCTCGTGCCCGGTCGACAATCCACTTGAGCACCCGCATGTTTTCGCTGTATCCGGGCCAGAGAAAGGAATCATCGCGGTCCTTTCTGAACCAGTTCACCATGAAGATGCGAGGAGGGTGCCTCAGTATCCCGCCGATCGCGAGCCAGTGGGAGAAGTAGTCGCCCATGTTGTAACCACAGAATGGCAGCATAGCCATCGGATCGCGCCGAACCACGCCGACCTGTCCGTTGGCAGCGGCGGTGGTTTCGGAACCCATGGTGGCTCCGAGATAAACACCGTGGCTCCAGTCAAATGACTCGAACACGAGCGGTACAGTCGAAGCGCGGCGTCCGCCGAAAATGATCGCCGAGATAGGCACGCCCTGCGGACGGTCTGCGCTCGGTGAAAGAGCTGGATTGTTTCGCATCGGCGCGGTAAACCGGCTATTCGGATGTGCCGCTTTGTCGCCCGTCCCGTTTTGCCAGAGCCGCCCTTGCCAGTCGAGCATCCCATCAACCGGGTCCTGCTCCATACCCTCCCACCAGATGTCACCATCAGGAGTCATCGCGACATTGGTGAAGATCGTATCGCGCTGGACCATCTCCATCGCGTTGGGGTTTGATCGAACGCTCGTACCCGGAGCGACACCGAAATAGCCGGCTTCTGGATTAACAGCCCAAAGGGTTCCGTCACGTGCTACTCGCATCCATGCGATATCATCACCTACCGTAAACACACGCCATCCGCGGAGCGACTTCGGCGGACGTAGCATCGCAAGGTTTGTCTTTCCACACGCACTGGGAAAAGCCGCGGCGACATATGTGACTTCACCCTGCGGACTTTCGACTCCGAGTATTAACATATGTTCGGCAAGCCAAGCCTCTTTCTTGCCCAGATAGCTGGCTATCCTGAGCGCGAAGCACTTCTTACTTAGTAGTGCGTTGCCACCATACCCGCTTCCCACCGACCACACCGCATTGTCCTGAGGAAAGTGACATATGAGTCGCCTTTTGGGGTTGAGGTCGAGGGTGCAGTGCAAGCCACGATTGAAGTCTCCGGATTCACCTAGGAGATCGAGAGCTGTGCGACCCATCCGGGTCATGATTCTCATGTTAAGGACGACATAAAGGCTGTCGGTCAGCTCGACCCCTACTCTCGCGAAGGGGGAACCAATAGGTCCAAGCACATAGGGAACCACGTACATGGCCCGGCCACGCATCGACCCTTCGAGCCATCCCCTCAGCTTTCCGTAAGCCTCGTCTGGAGGCATCCAGTTGTTAGTCGGGCCTGCCTCGTCTCTGCTGGGCGTGCAAATGAAGGTGAGATTCTCAGACCGCGCAACGTCGTTGGGATTCGATCGATGTAGATAGCAGCCTGGCCGCTTGCTTTGGTTGAGCGGAATGAGAACCCCTGTGGCGACAGCCAGTTCAGTCAGACGCTGCCTCTCCTGCTCGCTACCGTCGCACCAAACGATTCGATCCGGCTTGGTAAGCCAAGCCATCTCCGAGACCCAGTCGAAGAGTTCACGACTTCTGGTGGAACACCCTGCAATCTGACTGCGGCTGGTCATGGTAATTTTCTCGTCCCTCGTGTTGTCGCCGAGATACCCAAATCACGCTCGGCGTCGGAGAGAGCTGCGAAGATCCAGTCGGCGGTGGTGACCTCCATCAAGGTTCGCAGCGTTTCGGGTCGCGAACACATCTGTGGAAGCTTTGCCAGCCATGGGAGGTGCAGTTCGTGATACTTCAAGCCGAGTACGAAAAACAGGTGAGTGGGTTTACCGTCGAGAGCATCGAAATCGACGCCGCCAATCGATCGGCCGAACACCATGAACGGTTTGACTACGTGCTCGGGATGTCGATTGAGCGTGTGCAGGAAGGCGAGTCCGTTGCCGGTCGCGCTGGGCATAATATTCTCGCGCTCGATGAGAGCGCCCACGAACCAGGTCTTGTCTCTCACCAAGTTCAGGCGGCTAGCCAGATTCGCGAGTTCCTCGATGACTCCGGTTTTAGTATTGGCCTCGAGCTCAGGGATTATGTGGCTTGGCTGAAAGCAACTCGCGAGATTCAGCATTCGACGGGCTGCAGGCGCGCCTCTCGAAATGTCGACACTCTTTGGCGTGACTCCCAACATTTGATCGTCGAGCCAGGCATCCAGCATCGCTTTTCGGAACCGCCATTGATTACCGATTCTAACTCCGGGTAACCCACCCTCGGATACCAATTTGAGGACGGTTCGCTCGTTGAGGTTTAGGTAGGCTGCAAGTTGGCGAACGGTCATCAATCTATCTGCCGGTTCGCCGGATATTTCGGCGGTTTTACGGCTGATGTTTGACATGTTCGTTAGAATACGTAAAAATGCTGATAAATGCAATCGATTACGCACAATCGGGAAAAAACGCGCTACCTGTGCGAAAATGCACCTGCGAACGTTGGCGCGACGGGGTAACCGCGAAGTGAAAGTTGGAGACGATCGAAACGGCGCTGCCGTCCTATTCTGGACGAGGGCTTGCCGGATTGGTGACTACCTGAGCAATGTGATCCGCGATCGAGATTCAAGGCCGCCGGAATCCGCCGGCGTATATGTTGTATCCAAGTGTCCGTGGGAAGGAATGCCCAGCAAATCCTCTGGAGTCGTTTACGTAGGTCAGGCGAGATACCTCCGCAGCCGAATTGGAGCACTGTTCTGCGACTTACTGGGATTTACGGGTGACGAATACAGTGACGGCGAAGCGTATGAGCATGGCGGCGGACACTTTCTGTGGTACCACTACTGTATCGCACATGCCGTCGAGCCATCGAACCTCTATGTTGGATGGTGCTCACCGTGCAGATGTCTCGACTGCGCAGAAGCCAAACTACGCGACTTAATGGATATCCGGTGGAACTGGTACCCAACACGATCGTGTGAACATCACATCCCGGCGTTGGAGTTATCGCACAATTGCTCCACCTCGGTTCTCCCGTTTGCTGGCTCGAGGCGGCAGCACGATACCGGTAAGAACTGAGCGGTTTCCAGATTCTCAATCGTCTCAAAATCAACAAATGTCCGCGTGGCGGGGGAATGCGTTTGTGCAGTTGAACGTCAGAGAAGTGTCGAAACTGCTTAAGGTTTCGGAGAAGAGAGTCTATGACTGGATCAAGCGCGGAATCCTCCGGGCCGATCGCGTCAATGACCAGTACCGATTGCATCGTAGCGATCTGCTGGAGCGGACGTCCTCCCGCGAAATAGACATTCCCGCGCAGATCTTCGATAGTCCCTCTTCTGCCGGAGTTCCTACCCCTAGATTGACCGATGCGCTGCATGCGGGTGGCATTTTCTATGGACTGCAGGGCAGAGGTAAGGCGGCAGTTCTAAGTGCAATCGTGAACAGTCTTCCGCTGCCTTCGAATTCCGATCGAGAATCGCTCGCGCAGCTCCTGCTGGCGCGCGAGGCACTTGGTTCAACTGCGATCGGTGAGGGCATCGCAATCCCTCACGTCCGCAGACCAATCTTATTGAATGCCTCCCGTCCGGCGATCTCGCTGTACTTTCTCGACAAGCCGGTTGATTTCGGTGCTTTCGACGACGAGCCGGTCTTCGCTATTTTCCTGATGATTAGCCCAAGCGCCCGCATGCATCTTCATCTGCTGTCGCGCCTTTCATTCGCATTGCACGACTCGAAATTGAAGGCGGCTCTCATGCGACGTGCATCGCGGGACGAAATCCTCGCCGAGTTTGAACGCGTCGAGTGCGCGATCAAGGAACCGCGTATCGACACCGAGGAAGACGCCTGAACGATGGAGCTGTTGGTGATAGCGCTGGTGTCTTTTGGCATCGGCGCCATGGGGGCACTGGTCTTCGCGGGTCGCGGCCGAGGATCAACGATATGCGGCGTAGGCGGAATACTGATCGGCTGTACGTGCGGAATTATTCCTGCTGTGTACGTCGGGCTTGGCGAACCGTCACAGACGATTCGCATGGCTTGGGATGTGCCTTACGGCAGCCTTTTCCTGGAGCTCGATCCGCTGTCGGGCTTCTTCCTGATTCCCGTTTTCGTGCTGTGCGCATTGGCTGCGATTTACGGCGCAGAGTATCTAGAGGCCTACCGAGGCAGGAAGGCGCTCGCCCCGCCGTGGTTCTTTTTTAATCTGCTCGTCGCCAGCATGGTCGTGGTTATTCTCGCTCGCAACGGCGTCCTGTTCCTGATGGCATGGGAGATGATGGCCCTGTCGTCATTCTTCCTGGTGACCTTCGAAGACGAGAAACAGAGTACTCGGCAAGCAGGATGGACATATCTTGTCGCCAGTCATATCGGCACTGCATTTCTGCTGGCGCTGTTTATTCTCCTCGGAAGAGCACACGGGTCTCTGGACTTCGATCGGTTCTCGGCGTCGGCGGGCGGCGGACTTCTGTTCGTGCTCGCGCTGGTAGGATTTGGAACCAAGGCGGGCTTTATCCCGCTGCACGTGTGGCTTCCCGAAGCGCACCCTGCCGCGCCGAGTCACGTGTCCGCCGTGATGTCGGCGGTCATGATCAAGACAGGCATCTACGGCATCGTTCGGGTCATGATGATCCTGGGCTCCCCTCAGGCCTGGTGGGGATGGGTGCTGTGCGGGATCGGTCTCTCCTCCGGAGTAATCGGCGTCCTTCTCGCGCTGGCGCAGCATGACCTCAAGCGCCTGCTCGCTTACCACAGCGTCGAGAACATCGGCATTATCGCCTTGGGTCTTGGTGTGGGAATACTCGGACTTCGCGCGGGCCTCCCGGCAGTGGCGGCTATCGGTTTTGCAGGCGCGTTGCTGCATGTCCTGAACCATGCGCTTTTCAAGGGACTGCTTTTTTTTGCAGCTGGCAACGTTCTGCACAGCACTCATACCCGCGAGATCGATCACCTTGGAGGTCTACTGCGGCGAATGCCAAGAACCGGCGCGATCTTTCTGATTGGCGCGGCGGCGATTTCAGGTCTCCCGCCGCTAAACGGCTTCGTCAGCGAGTTTCTGATCTACCTCGCCAGCTTCAAGGGAGCTGTGACGCTCGACGGCGTCAACAGCGTGCCGATGCTGGCTACGATCGCGGGACTCGCATTGATCGGAGGCTTGGCCGCGGCCTGCTTCACAAAGGCTTTTGGTGTCGTTTTTCTCGGCCAACCGCGAAGCGAGCACGCCGAGCATGCACACGAAGTCGGCCCTGCGATGGTGCTGCCCGGATTCGTACTGGCGGCCGCATGCATACTGATCGGTCTGCTCGGCGCGTATGTAGTGGCTTCGATGGGTCCGCTGATATCGGAAGTGACAGGACTGTCGGCGACGATCGTGCGTACAAACCTCGCGACCGCGGCTGACTCGATCGCGTGGGTGAGCATTACAGGTGGGGCGTTGGTCGGGATCACTGCGCTCCTCGCGGTAGGCCGCGCGATCGCACTTTCCAAACGATCGGTTTCGACCAATGTGACCTGGGACTGCGGCTACGCCGAGCCCTCAGCACGAATGCAATATACCGCGTCGTCATTCGCGCAGCCTTTAACGGACACCTTCGATTTGCTGGTGCTAACGCGACGCGTTGTGACCGCGCCGGATGGCTTGTTTCCGAAGGAGGCCAGTTTCGCTACCGAGACCCCCGATCCGTATCAAGAACATATCTATCGGCCGCTGTTCCGCGAGATCGGCCGCGATCTGTTGCGCCTTCGACCACTGCAGCAAGGGCAGGTTCAGCTTTACATATTGTACATCGCCGTCACTCTCCTGGCGCTTCTGCTCTGGCAGCTCGCGTAACACATGCATCTACGATCGCTATTTCCGTTGCTGCTTGCGATGCTGCTCGCTCCCCTGCTTCAAGGAGTTATCAATCGCACCAAGGCGGTGGCCGCCGGCCGCATAGGCCAACCGATCTTGCAATCATACCGCGACCTCTTGAAACTGGTCCGAAAAGGCGCGGTCTATAGCAAGACGACTACGTGGGTCTTTCGAGCGGGACCGGTAGTGGGCCTCGCTGCGATGATCTGCGCGATCGCGCTACTTCCTTTCGGAGCTTTTCCGGCGCTGGCGCCGTTCACCGGTGACCTCGTGATGGCCGCATATCTTTTGGCGCTTGCTCGATTCTTCACGGTGCTCGCCGCGTTCGATACCGGCTCCAGCTTTGAAGCTATGGGCGCCAGCCGCGAGGTGACATTCTCGGCGCTCGCCGAACCCGCTCTCTTCCTGGGATTGGCCGCGCTGGCCCGGCAGACTGGAACGCTTTCGCTTACCTCGATGCTCGCATCGGTTTCTGTCGTCTTGTGGATGCGAGCCGCGCCGGCCCTGGGGCTGACGATTGCTGGGCTGGGGATCGTTTTTCTTGCAGAGAATGCCCGGATACCGGTGGACGATCCAACCACGCATCTCGAGTTGACCATGATTCATGAAGTTATGGTCCTCGACCACAGCGGCCCTGATTTCGCGATGATCCAGTACGCCGCGACCCTCAAGATGTGGCTGCTGGGCGCGGTTATAGTCGCGATCGCAGTCCCGTGGCATTCGGGGAGTACTGTCCTCGACGGCGGCTTCGCGATTGCCGGGATGCTCACGCTGGCAGTAGTGACCGGGCTCATCGAATCTTCGATGGCGCGTCTGCCGCTGCTTCGCATCACGCAACTGCTGATCGCCGCGATCGTGTTGTCCGGTCTAGCGCTCGCGCTGGTCGAAAGATGAAGCGATGAGTCAGTTGGTGAACGTAATCCTGGTCTTCCTGATACTGACGGGCTTTCTGCTGCTGGCATCGAGCCGGCTCGTCGCCTGTATCCGCGCCGTCGCGATTCAAGGAATGTTGCTGGGTCTCCTGGCGATCGCGGCGCGCGATGGAAACCAGTCCACTTTTGCCGTGCTGCTTCCGCTTATCAGCGCGGTGGTCAAGGGCTTTATCCTGCCGTGGCTGATCATTCGAGCGATGCGCGACGCTGACACTGCGCGCGAGATCGAACCGCTCATCAGCTACAACCTGTCGGTGATTATCGGAGCCGCGGCGCTTGGAGTTTCGCTGTGGCTGGGCCAACGTCTGCCGCTACCCAACCAACCCACCTCGTTCCTGCTGGTGCCAGCGGCGTTCTTCACCTGCCTGGTGGGTTTCGTTTTGCTTACCACGCGGCGCAAGGCTATCACACAGGTGCTTGGCTACCTGACGCTGGAGAATGGCGTGTATGCGTTTGGAGCCGCCGTTGCGTTGGACATGCCCATCCTCGTCGAGCTGGGCATTCTGCTCGATGTTTTCGTAGCGGTGTTCGTGATGGGCATCGCGATCTTTCACATCAACCGCCAATTCGATCATATCGATACGGGTCAGCTCATAGCTCTCTCGGACCGGGTCCCATGATCGTACTGCTGATATTGATTCCGGCGCTCGCAGGTGCGGCCGCATTCTTCATTGCGTCTGATTCGCTCAGGCGTGGGCTTCTTGTCTGCACTGCGATTGTACAGTTTGCGTTGAGCGTCGCGACATGGATGGCGCCGCCTGCGCAAGCGCTTGGCGGTTGGCTTGCGGAAGACGCACTCGGCCGCTTGTTCCTCACTCTCACCAGCCTGCTTTTCCTGGCGTCGAGCTTTTACGCCGTGGCGTACCTGCGCGAAGAACGCAGTAAGCGGCACTCAGACTCCGAAGAGGGCTTTCTTTTTTCCAACGCACGTGAGGCGAGCTTCACCGGTTGCCTTCTGCTCTTTCTAGCTGCGATGACTCTGGTCACTTTGAGCCAGCAGCTCGGACTTCTTTGGGTAGCGGTCGAGGCAACCACGCTTGCCAGTGCTCCGCTGATCTACTTCCATCGGCATCATCGGTCGCTCGAAGCCACCTGGAAGTACCTGCTGATCTGCTCAGTTGGAATAGCACTGGCGCTGCTCGGGATTTTTTTCCTTGCGGTCGCCGCTACCAGTCCCGGAAGCACAGCGGTCTCGCTGGTCCAGAACGATCTGCTCTCCGGCGCGGCGCACTTGAGTCCGCTGTGGTTGAAGGCAGCGTTTGTGCTGATGCTCGTCGGCTACGGCACCAAGATGGGGCTCGCCCCGTTTCACACGTGGCTGCCCGACGCCCACAGTGAGGCGCCGTCGGTGGCGTCGGCATTGCTCTCCGGCGCGTTGCTCAATTGTGCGTTTCTCGCGATTCTCAGGATGCACCAAATCTGTGTCGCAGGTGGCCTTGCTGATTTCAGCGAACGGCTCCTGCTCGTTCTCGGCCTGCTCTCGATGGCGGTGGCTGCTATCTTCATCACCGGTCAGGTTGATTACAAACGCATGCTTGCATACTCGAGCGTCGAACATATGGGCATCCTGGCGGTGGGCGTGGGGCTCGGCGGCGCGGGGCTGTTCGGCGCGATGCTCCACGTGATCAATCACTCGTTGACCAAGGTGATGCTGTTCATGGTCGCTGGAAACCTCCTGGCTGTTTACCAAACGAAGACCTCGAAAAATGTCTCCGGAGCTTTGCGGGTCTTGCCAATATCCGGTTCGCTTTGGGTGCTAGGATTTCTTGCGATCACGGGATCGCCGCCATTCGGCCCGTTCCTCAGTGAGTTCACGATCCTGAAGGCCGCAATCGACCAGGGCCGGTCCTACGTTGCGATTGAGTACCTGATTCTCCTCGCGATCATTCTCGCGGGAATGGCTACGCCCGTGCTCACGATGGCGCAGGGCACTCCGCACGAAGATATCGTGGTCCCTGCGGGGCGAGGTGTCGCACTGAGCGCGGTCCCGGCGATTCTCGGCGCTGCAATTCTCCTGATGGGCATTTACGTTCCTCCGGTCCTGAGTCACACAATCCATGAAGCCGCGCGCCTGCTCGGTCAACATTGAAATGGCGATAACGGTTCCATCATTTCAATGTGGCGAAGCAATTCCGCTTCAAAACATTCCCGACCTCTCGACCGCCGAGTTCAGAACCGCGATTCTCGATGGGGTGAAACACGGCGGCACGCTGGCGGCGTTGTTCGGGATGCCCGCCGAGAATCGACACGTCCGACTGAGCGCCGTCGTGGCGGACTCTGTGACGAGTAGCCTCTCGATTCTCAGCACCGAAGTCGGCGAGTCGTACCCTTGCCTGACGCTCGAATGCCCGCAGGCTCATTGGTTCGAGCGTGAGATCGCCGAGCAGTGGGATGTTCATCCGGAAGGGCATCCCTGGCTGAAGCCGATTCGATTTCATGCGCCGTACCGGTCTGGCGACGGCTTGTTTCCAGCACCAGTTCCCGGCGTCACCGATTTTTTTGCGATGGCTGGGGATGAGGTGCACGAAGTCGCGGTAGGCCCCGTACACGCGGGAATTATCGAGCCCGGTCACTTTCGCTTCCAGTGTCATGGCGAGAATGTCTTTCACCTGGAGATTTCGCTCGGCTATCAGCATCGCGGAGTTGAACGCGCACTCGTCGGAGGTCCCGGCAAGCGCACAATCCATCTGATGGAAACGCTATGCGGCGACACGTCGATCGGGCATGCGACTGCGTACTGCGAAGCAGTCGAAGCCTTGTCAGGCACCGCAGTGTCAGCGCGGGCGCAGGTTATGCGCGGTATCGCGCTGGAACTCGAGCGCCTCGCCAACCATACCGGTGACCTGGGCGCGCTCGCAGGAGACGTCGCCTATCTCCCGACCGCGGCGTATTGCGGACGGATTCGCGGAGACTTTCTCAACATGACCGCGGCGCTGTGCGGAAGCCGCTTCGGTCGCGGTTTGATCAGACCGGGCGGTGTCGGATTCGATTTGGATAAACCGCTCATCGCAAAACTGCAGCAGCGGTTGGAAGCCGCATTGAAAGACGTCGAGGATGCCGTCGCGCTGCTATGGGGATCGTCATCGGTGCAGGCGCGTTTCGAACACACCGGGGCGATATCGCGAGAAGCGTGTCAGGCCCTTGGGTTGGTCGGTCCCGCAGCGCGTGCATCCGGCGTCGAGCGCGACGTTCGACAGGATTTTCCCAGCGGCATCTTCAGGTTCGCGCAGATACCGATCTCCAAGTGGGATAGTGGCGACGTCTTTGCGCGGTCATGGGTCCGATGGCTTGAAATTCAGCGATCGGGCGCGTTCGTGCGAGAGCAGATTGCCGCGCTGCCCGAGGGGCCAATCCGATCGTCATCGAGACCGCTCCAGCCGAACCATCTCGTCGTGTCACTCGTCGAGGGATGGCGCGGCGAAATCTGCCAGGTCGCGATCACCGACGCGGGCGGAAAGTTCGCACACTACAAGGTGGTCGATCCTTCGTTCCACAACTGGATCGGCTTGGCGATCGCGATGCGCGATCAGCAGATCTCCGACTTCCCGCTATGCAACAAGAGCTTCAACCTTTCGTATTGCGGTCATGATCTCTGAGGATAACCGGTGCCGAGTCTGATTCTCACTCGATTCCGCCAAGGCAAACGCACTCTGCCATTCCCTGAGACCGAACCCGTTCTGCCGGAGCGATTTCGCGGCCTGCCGATTCTGGATCACTCACGATGTGAGTCGGGTTGCACGAGTTGCGCGGACGCTTGCCCGACCGACGCAATTGCCAGCGGCGGAGCTTTGCAAATCGATCTCGGTCGCTGTCTCTTCTGCTCCGAGTGTGCCAACGCCTGCCCCGAAGGAGCGATCCGTTTCACGTCGCAATATCGACTCGCCACCAGCAATCGCAATGATTTGCTCCTGGCTGAAGGAGAAACACTGCGACTTGCGGGGCGTCTAGCAGAACACACCCACCGGATCCTTGGCCGCTCACTGAAACTCCGACAGGTCAGCGCCGGTGGATGCAACGGGTGCGAGGCCGACGTCAATGTTCTGAATACCATTGTTTTCGATCTCGGCAGATTCGGCATTCAGTTTGTCGCATCACCCCGACACTCGGACGGACTTCTGATCACCGGCGCCATAACTCAGAACATGCGACTGGCTCTTGAAAAGACCTACCAGGCAGTGCCCGATCCGAAAATCGTGATCGCGGTAGGCGCCTGTGCAATTTCTGGAGGTCCTTTTCGCGATCATCCTGAAGTTCTCAACGGCGCGAACAGCCTGCTTCCTGTCGACCTCTTCGTGCCCGGATGTCCCCCTCATCCAATTACGATCCTCGATGGACTGCTGCGCCTCCTTGGAAAAATAGAAGATTCAAAGAGAAATTCTCAATGTGTCGAAACATCAAATGAAAATGGGAAGTGAAGGCACAACCTTCTTTCACATCGGCTGCGATTGCCCTGGAGGTGAAATCAGGTCAGGACCCATCTCTCCCTGTTGAAAGCTAGAAGGCTATCGCCTCCGTTTCTAGGTGGCCTTGAGTTTCGCATGACAGGGTTTGCGCTTTGGTACTGTCTTAATTCGGGGCTGAGTCTCAGAATTTGAAAATTGCGAGTGTCTTAATTTGCTGGGACGAACCGGGATCAGACGGGACGAACCGGGATCAACTCCCTGTGCAGGCCGGTACGCGTGATGAGTTGAAGGGTGCACCGTTACTCGTCTTGAGAAATACGCCGCTTCGCTCAACGTCAAAGAGTATCGAGCCATCGGGCCTGAGCGAAGCTTTTAAACCGCATCGCTCGCAGTGATGAGCCGATGGCGGTTCGCCGGGCTTCGTGTCCTCTATGAAATGATGGCCCTTGAAATCGCGTATCATGGCGATCTTGTTTATTAGACGCTCGCCCGCCGAATTGATAGAAGGGGGCGCTGACTGGGGTTTGCCCCCCTTTTCCCGGTTGGTGTTCGGGCTGGCGGAAATGACTCCACGCTAGCCCGTTCTTGTTTCCGATTGTGGTGAGTATCTATCCGAGGGTTTATGTGTTAAACCGCGATCAGGAAGCAGGCTGCGTCGAACATCCGAGGCACATTAGGCTCTCGCAGAACGGAGCCGGGAACTTCGGGCGCACAACCTGCTTTTTCCACATCAGATAGCAGCCCACAAGCGCGAGCGCGGCTGCGTGGCGGGGCTTCACAGTTCTTCGTCCTGGCATCGGTTCGGGCAACATGAGGTCCTTCGCCGTGACGATGCCGACGACCTTGCCCGCGTGGATAACAGGAAGAGCGCCTACTTCGTGCCGTTGCATCAGGGTGGCTGCATGTTGCGGAGTGTCTGAGGGCAGTGATCGGATCGCGAGTCATCGCGCTTTCGATGAGAGTCGAGTCGAGCGCTCCGATCTGACAACCCTTTTAAGAGCATCGTGGTTCTTGCGTTGAAAAATCTCCTCTTTACGCTGGTCGTGCCTGGCACGGTAGGCGTCTACGTGCCGCTGATGCTATCAAGGAACAGGGCGGCGGGCACAGGATTGATCTTCGCGCTCGCTCTTCTGCTTTTCACGATTGGCGGCTCGATCTACGCCGGGTGCGTTTTCGATTTCGCGTCCTTCGGGCGGGGCACGCCGCTTCCGCTCAATGCTCCAAAGTATCTCGTCAGGCGCGGCTTGTATCGCCATTCGCGAAACCCCATGTATGTCGGCGTGCTTACCGTGATCTTCGGTTGGGCGGTCTTGTATCAAAGTTTAGCCGTCGCGGTGTACGGTCCTGTCGTCGCGCTATGCTTCTATTCATTCGTCGTATTCTTCGAAGAGCCCATTCTCAGGAAGCGGTTTGGCAGCGAATATGAGCAGTACTGCGCCGAGGTCCCTCGATGGCTATAGCTCTAATTCGGGGTGATACGTCCGACTCTAGTTTTGAGTAGGCACACCCGGCCGAGCCGAGTTCGAGTTTCAACGTCTTCCTCAACACTCTGTCGGTCCTTAGCTAGTCTCCTAGTCTGAATCAGTCCGCGACTCTCACCACACAACCCATGTGGACAGAGTGGATAGACGATCCTGTAGAGGATTGCATGCGTCCGATCCGGAGGTTATCCTTGAATTGACTGGATCGGCGCTCGCGTTGCGGATGCGACAACTTATGTTGCGTTTCACAACCGGGCGCTTTCTTTTATTGGTGGAGGAGGATGAAGATGAGGAAGATTGGAGCAGCGAAGCGCCTACCGGATACGAGCACCGCTGATAGCGGCGTTATCAAGGTCGTTTTTCGAAAGATAGCCGACCTACAGCTCGACCCCAGAAACCCGCGCACCCATTCGCCAAGACAGGTGCGCCAAATCGCCCGCAGCATTGAGTCCTTTGGCTTCAATGTTCCGGTGCTGATCGATGCGGGGCGCAAGGTCCTGGCCGGACACGGCCGAATTATGGCGTGCAAGGAACTGGGCTGGAGTGAAGTACCCACAATAGGCCTCGAGCATCTGAGCGAGGCCCAGGCTCGGGCGTTTATGATCGCCGATAACCGTTTAACCGAAAACTCGGTGTGGGATGATCGACTCCTGGCAGAACAGCTAAAGGAGCTCTCGGTCCTGGATCTGGAGTTCAGCATCGAGGCGACCGGATTCGAGATGGGCGAGATCGATTTGCGGATAGAAGGACTGTCGTCGTCCGAAGAACTGGACCAGGCCGATGATTTGGAGTCGATTCCTGCGGGACCGCCCGTCAGTCGACCAGGAGATTTGTGGCTGCTCGGCGAGCATCGTGTCCTATGCGCAAGCGCACTTGATCGTGCAGCCTACGCAACTCTGATGGAGGGCAAAAAAGCCGATCTAATCTTTACTGACCCGCCTTACAATGTCCGAATAGAGGGCAACGTCAGCGGCCTTGGAGCGGCTCGTCACCGAGAGTTTGCGATGGCTTCGGGTGAGATGAGCCAGTCCGAGTTCACCAGTTTTCTGGTAAGCGCGCTCTCCCTGCTCGCCGGCCACTCGGCCGAAGGCTCGCTTCACTATATCTGCATGGACTGGCGCCACATGGAGGAGCTTCTTACTGCCGGCCGAACTGCCTATTCAGACCTCAAGAATCTCTGCGTATGGGTGAAAGACAAGGGCGGCATGGGCTCGCTCTACCGCAGCCAGCACGAACTGGTGTTCGTCTTCAAGCACGGCCGCAAGCCGCACCGCAACAACGTGATGCTAGGCATGCACGGCCGCAATCGAAGCAATGTGTGGAACTATCCTTGCGCCAGTTCGTTCTCGCGATCTGGCGACGAGGGCAATCTGCTGAGCCTTCACCCGACCGTAAAGCCAGCCGCGATGGTTGCCGACGCGATCATGGATGCTACTGCTCGCAGCGACATCGTCCTGGACAGTTTTCTCGGTAGCGGCACGACGCTGATTGCCGCCGAGCGAACTGGCAGGCGCTGCTTCGGACTCGAACTGGATCCGTTGTACGTCGATACAATCGTGAGGCGGTGGCAGCAATTTACCAAGGACGATGCGCGTAATTCGGTTTCGGGGAGGTCATTCGCAGAAATTGAGGAGGAGGAAGTTGATGTTGGGCAGGAAAACGAAAGATCTATGGGCAAGCGAGGAGAATCAGGACTACTACTACGAAAAGCGTCGCGACGATCGTTATGAGGTGGGATACGGCAAGCCCCCGCGTAACACACAATTTAAGAAAGGTAGCTCCGGAAATCCGAGCGGCCGACCTCGAGACGCCAAGAGTGCGGCGACTATTCTGAGAAAAGCCCTCTCAGAGGAGGTCATCGCGACGGTAAACGGCCGCAAACGCAAAATGTCCAAGTACGAGGCTCTCATAACTCGCTTGGTAAACAAGGGGGTGGAGGGCGATCATCGCGCGATTGAGTATCTCCGGGCGAAGGTGCCCGTGCTCAAGAAGGCGTTTGAAGAAGCCAGAGAGCGTGGCGGGCTGTCGGATGAAGCTGAAGCAGCCATTCTGCGGGCTCTTGGAATATCTCCTCGAGAGAAGAACGAGCCATCGCCCCGCAAAGCGGATGGCACCGGTGCGGAGGAGAAATCGAATGGATAAAGTCAGGAACGACTACGAAGTGGGTTACCGCAAGCCGCCCAAGCAAACGCGATTTCAGAAGGGAAAGTCAGGAAATCCCAAGGGTCGGCCACGTGGTTCGCGAAGCTCGGCGACCTTGCTCCGAGAGATACTGTCTGAGCGGGTGGAAGTGCGCGAAAGCGGACGCGTCAGAGCCGTCACCAAGAAAGAATTGATCTTGCGGAGCGCAGTAAACAAAGCCGCGACGGGTGACCCTCGGGCGCGCGAGTTCCTGCTCAATCGGACGCCATGGCTGCAGAAGGAATTCGCTGAGCCGAAGAAGTCACCTATTTCCGAGATCGAAGCCTTCGAGAAAGCCCGGAAGATACTTGTCGGGGCTCTCTGATCCTGCGAGGAGGAAGTGAATGGACAAGAAACAGGGTAACTACGAAGTAGGTTACGGTAAACCGCCCAGTCCGACGCGATTTCAGAAGGGTCGGTCGGGAAATCCAAAAGGGCGTCCGCACGGCTCGCGAAACTCGGGTACCTTGCTCAGAGAAATACTGTCGGAAAGGGTGGAAGTGCGCGAAAACGGACGCGTCAGAACCGTCACAAAGAAGGAACTGATTTTGAGGTATGTGGTAAACAAAGCTGCGACAGGTGACTCTCGAGCTCGCGAGTTCCTCCTCAACCGAACTCCATGGTTGCAGAAGGAGTTCGCTGAACCGAAGAAACCGCACATGTCCGACATTGAAGCCTTCGAGAAAGCCAGAGAGATACTGCGCGGCGCTCTTTGATCCCGCGGTCCTTCTGAGTGAGATCGCGCTGCTCATTGTTCCAAGTTAGGGAACGTCCTTCTGAAATGCGAAGGGGCCGAGCCTCTTTCGAGCCCAGCCCCTGCCATCGACTTTGAGCAAATCTACTTCTTGACCTTCGTCTTCCTCGTTCGTGCCGCCGACCCGTAGCGCTTGCTGAAACATTTGCGACAGCGGCGATCTCGTCGTTTGATAAAGCTAGGGGCTAAGTCCTTGCTTCCGCAATAGCGGCAGACGAGGTTCCCCGGTTTCGATTTTCCGATCGGTTTTGCCCGCGGACGTTCTGCCTTAGCCTTTATTCCAGTTGCGCTCTTACCGACCTTCTTGGCCGACGAGCGTACCGCATTCGCCTCACCACTCTTTGTCGCAGGCGCGGAGCGTTTGGCTGAGACTTCGTCCTTGCTTCCGTTTGTCAATTTCTGAGCATCCATTCGTTGCATGCATTTCTCCTAAGCCGTATCGGCTCGCACGGGATGTTTGCTCTGTGCGGCGGATGAAGCGAGCAATTTCGATGACTTAGGTTCAGTTAATTCTCGGGTCCCTCTAATCCTTCGGTGCGTTGCGCTAGTAACACTAACATTGGCAGGCGTTACGCCCATTATTGCTTATGTTTCCGGCCATAGCTGCCACTTTAAACTCTAAAGCTTCTTTCGGTTCGCGACTGGACTGTTCGCGCCCGCGGAGCGATGTGTCTGTCCACCTGTCAGGGAGGCAGGCAGCATGCGAAATGTATCGGACAAGGAGCGCGAGAAGCTCTCCGCAGAAATCGCCAGCCTTGAGTCTCTCGACCTCAATCAATTGAAGGCCCAGTGGAAGCTTCTCTACGAAATCGAAGCTCCTCCGCATCTGAGCCGGGACTGGCTCAGGCGAGCGGTTGCGTACCGCATCCAGGAGAACGTGCTCGGTGGTCTCAAGCCGGCTACCCGCCGACTGCTCGAGCGCGTCGCCGAAGATGCCCGGGTGCGCAAGCCGTCCAAGGTCGTGCCGATGCGGAAAGTCGGACCGAACACAATCCTGATCCGGGAATGGGGTGGTACGCGGCATGAGGTCACGGTGGTCGAAAACGGGGTGATGTTCCGCGGCAAGCGTTACCGTTCACTCTCGCAGGTGGCCCGGATGATCACCGGGAGCCAGTGGTCAGGACCCTTGTTCTTCGGGCTCAAGGCACCAGCAAAGGAGGCAGGCAATGGAGCGCGCCAGTAACGCCATCCGCCGCTGCGCTGTCTACACCCGAAAGTCTTCAGAAGAGGGTCTCGAGCAGGACTTCAATTCGCTGCATGCCCAGCGCGAAGCCAGCGAGGCCTTCATCAAGAGCCAGCAGGGCGAAGGCTGGAAACTGGTCAAGACGGCCTACGATGACGGCGGTCTCTCCGGCGGGAACATGGAGCGGCCTGCCTTGCAGCGGCTGCTCGAAGACATCCGCCATGGCCTGATCGATGTCGTGGTCGTGTACAAGGTCGACCGGCTGACCAGATCGCTGGCCGATTTCGCAAAGATGGTCGAGGTCTTCGACGCGCAGGGCGTCTCGTTTGTGGCGGTCACCCAGCAGTTCAATACCACCACCTCGATGGGCCGGCTGACCCTCAACGTGCTCCTGTCATTCGCCCAGTTCGAACGCGAGGTTACGGGAGAGCGGATACGGGACAAGATCGCAGCCTCGAAGCGAAAAGGAATCTGGATGGGCGGGTGTCCGTCGATCGGATACGACGTCTGCGATCGCCGTCTGGTCGTCAATCAGGCGGAAGCTGTGACCGTGCGAGCAGATTTACCACCGCTATCTGAAAACAGGTTCTGTCCCGAAGCTGAAGAAGGCTCTCGACCGGGACGGCGTCGTGTCAAAGATCCGCGTCTCGAGGAAGGGAAACAGATCGGGCGGGCAGAGCTTTTCGCGCGGCGCGCTGTACGAGTTGCTCTCCAATCCGATCTACATCGGCGAAATTCGTCACAAGCGGGAGCGGCATCCAGGACAGCATGAAGCGATCCTGGAACGAGGGCTATGGGAGAAGGTTCAAAAGCGTCTGCGCGATCGCACCGATCGGCCGACCGAGCCTCGAACCAAAGTGTCACCGAGTCCGCTCGCTGGAAAGGTCTTCGACGAAACTGGTGAGCCGCTCTACGTCCAGGCCGCCGTGAAAGACCGGCGGCGGTATCGGTACTACGTATCACGAGCTCTCGTCAGAGGTTCCAAAGTGGAGGGACAACGTGGATGGCGAGTGCCCGGGCCGGAGCTGGAGCGAGCTGTCGCAATCGCTGCGCGGAGCATTCTGGACGACAAGGCGGCCATTCTTGAGGCGCTGCAGGTTGCCGGAATGGGAGACGCCGATATCAATCAGGTCTTCACATTGGTGGCTGAATGGAGGGAGCGTTTGCTGGCTGAGAGGGAACGTTCGACGGCTCTGGTCGAATTGGTGGAAAAGGCAGTGCTGACAGATGAAGGCATTCGACTCGGGCTGAACATACCGGTCCCGTGCGGCGGTCCAGGCGGCGCCCCGCTACGCAAGGTGCTCCATCTGTTCCGGTTCGTTCCGTTGAAGGTGAAGAGACGTGGCGTCGAGATGCGGCTCATCATCAACGGAGGCGATGAGCCGAGGAAGCCCGATCCTGCGCTGCTGAAGGCATTCGCACGGGCCCGAGGATGGTTCGAAGAATTGGCATCCGGCCGCGTCCGTTCGCTCGTCGAGATCGCGCGCCGCGAAGGACTCGCCAAACGTTACGTCACGCGCCTGACGAAACTGGCGTTCGTATCACCGGCGTTCGTTGAGGCGATCGCAGAAGGTAGGATGCGCGTTCGCGACTAACCTGCAGATGCTGATGGACGGTCGCATTGCTCTTCCTCTCACCTGGGACGATAAAGAACAGCTCGTTCACCGACTAGTGGCATCGATCGAAGAGAATTTCCAATTCGCAAGTTGTTTGGTTCGAACCAGGCACGGCTTCCGGGAATTTCAATTGTCAACGACCTAGGTGGTGTGCGCGCTAGCTGTGCGCAACTCCACCCTCGGCGCCGATTCCATGTGGATGATGCGGATCCAAAGGGTTTTGACTTGCGGGGACTTCCCTATAGTATGCAACCAGCGGAGACAATATGAGACAAAGGGAGACGCCCTGCAACCTAAGGTCAGAGCCAGAGATTTCGGGTGCAGATTAAAAAGATCGACTACTTCTCGGCCGCTGATATCCAGCAAGAAATCGGCGTGGTTCGCCAGACGCTGTGGCGATGGCGCAAGGCCAAGAAAATTCCACAGGGTCGTCTGTACCGCGGTCGCCAGGTCGTCTTCACTAAGCAGGAAGTCGAGGCAATACGGGAGTATGCGGATCGCCTCGAGCCAGCGGAACCGAGCGACTCCGACCAGATGAAGCTCTTCACGAATTCGCCAAAACGCCAGGTGTCATGACAGGCATACTATCCAAACTCGAAAAAGGACCAACCGCCGGAGGCCGACCATGATTCCAGCGAAGGACTTAACGAACCAGGACTGTTCCATCGTCGCGCTGGATAAATTTATCCAAGCGACGCGAGACTCGGGATACAAGGGGACGGCCAGCGCGATCTCCGAGCTCGTCGACAATTCGATTCAAGCAGGGGCGACCCGAGTCGCGATCTCGGTCACTGCGAGCACGCCCGGTGACGAGGAGAAAGCAATCGAGATCTCGGTCCTCGACAACGGATCCGGGATGGATCCGTTTACACTGCGCCAGGCGCTCCGTTTCGGCGGTAGTTCGAGGTTCGGAGATCGGACCGGGCTTGGCCGGTATGGCATGGGCCTACCGAACGCTTCGCTAAGCCAAGCTCGACGAGTCACCGTGTACACTTGGCAATCCCCAAGTGCGCGGCGGAGTGATCGCCACGCCGCAGCGCGCCGTGATACCGCCCCGGAGCAGGTGTACATGTCGTATCTCGACGTAGATGAGATCGCCCGCAGCGATATGGATCAGGTGCCGAGACCGGAAATCGTCAAAGAACCTCCAGCGCTTTGCGCAGGCCTCTCGGGCACGCTGGTCATGTGGCTCCGATGCGATCGACTGGACAATCGGCGCGTCTCTACAATTGTTCGAAAGCTTGAAGCGGAGCTCGGTCGTCGCTTTCGCCACTTTCTCTGGAAGGGTCTTCGAATCGCGATAAACGGAGACGCGATCAAACCTTTTGATCCATTGTACCTTCACAAGGATGCAGAGGTTTCGGGAGCTCACCTGTTTGGCGAGGAATTGCGCTATGAAGTGCGAGCTAGATCCCTCCGATCCAGTCAACATCGGATGGGTCCGAGTCCGTTTCTCCGAACTCCCGGTGCACGAGTGGCACAAACTTTCGAACGATGAGAAGCGCCGGATCGGCGTCTCGAAGGGCGCCGGTGTATCGGTCGTGCGAGCTGGCCGCGAGGTGGACTACGGCTGGTTCTTCATGGGGAGCAAGCATCGCGAGAACTACGACGACTGGTGGCGCTGTGAGATCCAGTTTGACGCTATCTTAGATGAGGTCTTTGGCATCACCCACACGAAGCAGCAGGTCCGCCCTCAGGCGACCCTGATCGAGGCGCTTACGCCGGACCTTGAGGCCACAGCCCGAGTGCTGAACGGCCGCGCCCGCAAGGCGCACTTGTCGGTTAAGGCTGGCGAGCGCTTCTCCGAGGCTGAGCGTATCGCGAACGAACGCGATCACCTTCTGCGACCGCTGCCCAACTACGCCAACCCGAAAGCGAAGGCTCTTATGAAGGACCTTGAGAGGAGTCATCCTGCTCTCAGGCGCAGCTCTAGCGAGAATATCTCGCAGTATCGGATCGTCGAGGGAACAGTAAAGGACACCTGTTTCTTCACCTATGCCTATGACGGTGGGAAATTGGTGCTTGTGCTGAACCCGGATCATCCCTTTTACCGCGAGATCTATAGACCGCTCGCTGATTCCGACATCCCACGCGATCAACAGATGCGGGCGAAGCTCGAGCTACTCTTGTTAGCTGCTGCGCGCAGCGAGGCCGCAAATGGCAAAGATCAGACGCTCATTCGCCAACGGCTTGAGTGGAGCAATACTCTGGCCGCTTTCTTGAATGACAAATGAAACGCGAGACGGACACTACCTGGACCGAGCTTGGGCCGCCGCTCAGAGGCAACACCTCGCGTGACCTCTTTAGGGCGCACGCGCGAGCGCTGGCGCGGGTCCAACAGAGGGACGAACGTGAAGAAGCAATCGACGAGGTACGCGGCGCCTTCGTCGAAACCGCCATGGCATCCTGGCGTACGGACGCGCATCTCATGGCCGCTGGACTCGTCCTAGCTGACCTAGCGATGCAGGGTTGGCACATCCGTGTCCGTCGCGGCCGGGTGGAAATCCAACCGCCTGCGCAGGGGAATGATCACGTCGCAGAGAAGGCGCGCATTCGGCGTCAAGAACTCGTCAAGCGAAATGGGCAGCTGCGAGAGCCGGCGGTGCAGACGTTCCTGGGCTCGATGGAACGGCACCGCGTATTCGACGGGAAATTCACCTCAATCTTTTCGCTGATGCGAGATGGCCGCGAACTGGCCGAAGCACTGCGAAATGCGCGCGAGCACATCAACAACGGTTGGGCGAGGGTCTTAGCGAGTGTCGTCGATCCTTACCTCGAGTTTGTAAGATCCGATGAAGATATTTGTACCTTAACGGGTCTGCGGCTGATGGACATTTGGCGATACTTCCGCCACACGTGGACAAACCAGTACACGAGTGTCCCCGGACGAAGCATGATGTTCCTCGTACGCGATCGAGCGGCGCCCTTCAACTCGGTAATCGGCATTGGCGCCTTGAGCAGCCCCGTGATGCAGATCGGTGAGCGCGATAAATGGATCGGTTGGCACCCGGAAGCTTTCTTAGCCCGAGTCCGCAAGAGTCCGACGACTAAGCTTGCGCGGTGGTTGGTCAAAGTCGTCGAAAGAGCCATCGAGGAGATTTATGTAGACGACCTCCGTGAGGACGGTGTCATAGCCGCGGGAGACCTTGCTCTTCCAACCGAAGACATTATCTGTCGGTTGCTGAAGGAAAGCGCAGAGCAGCGCCTACTTCACCACCGATATATCCGATCACGCGATCACAAGGGCGCGCGTCTAGTGCTGACGGGATCAGATCACTGGGTGTCGCGGGCTCGGACGCACCTGTTTCGAAGCAAACGTGCTCTCGCGCTCGCCACCTACCTGCGCGCACGGGCCGTTCTGATTCAAGCGTTCGGCCGCCACCCGACCGCCGCGAAGTTGGCCGCGCTCGCATCCACGGGGCCAGGGAGCGACGCGATCCAGAAAATCTTAAAGAAGGCGAAGGCCGACCGCGTGGGGATCGCGGTTGCGGACATAACGGTCTGCGGTGCCGTCCAGCCGTACAACTCGATCTTGGGCGGAAAACTTGTAGCCATGCTCGCCGCGAGCCCCGAAGTGGTGATTGAATACCGGCGCCGCTACTCGAACGCCGAGAGCGAGATCGCCTCGTCCATGGCGGGTCGTCCCATCATCCGCACACCCACACTGGTGCTTCTCGGGACGACATCGCTCTATGGTGTTGGGTCAAGTCAATACAACCGCATCAAGATCCCCTGCGATCTCCTCGGCGGTTTTCCAGAGGAAGTAATCCGCTATGAGGAACTCGGTCACTCTGAAGCCTTCGGCACCTCCCAGTATGCCGAGGAGACAGTCGACGCGCTCGTGAAACTCGTCCAGCAGTCCGCGAATGGGCAACGCGTCAATAGCATCTTCGGCGAGGGCGTAAGTCCCAAGCTTCGAAAGATCCGTCAAGGAATTGATCTGTTGGGCCTGCCATCAGACCTACTGCTTCGCCATTACCGCCAACGCGTCGTGTACGCGGTGAGCTTAGTCAGAAACCTGCCCGAACATCTGCTCGGGATCGATCCTAAGCCTAGCTACCTCGTTCCCATTCAAGATCGCGCGGCGGCGACAGCAAGCATAGCTGCGTGGTGGCGAGAGCGCTGGTTGCGCAATCGAATCCGTTCCGACGAGATACTGGCAGAGGTCGAGCGGCACACCCTTATTCGTCCAATCCGTCACGGAGCACGTGTCGTGATCCCGCCGCTGACAGACCAGCACATATTGTTCGCGGATTCGTTCTGACCTTTTTGGTGCGTCGTTTGCGCGGCACTCTTTACACCCGTTTACTCGCCCAGGCATTCGACAGCGGGCGCGATGAAGCGCCCGCTGTCGTTCCCATCGCGATCCTTATTCTCGAGGTGCGACGGTATCCTCTTCCATCTGCATGTACGCGCGTTCAGCCACGGCCGCAGCTTTGTTCACCATCGTTTCCTCAGGAACGAGCGTATCGAGTGCGTGGCGCAAGCGCTCCGACCAGCGTTGACGCTCGGCTTTGTAGAAGTTCTCGGCATCCTGGGTTACCTCCAGCTCGCGCTCGGCGAGAACGAATAGCAGGACTTCAAGCGCCGCTCGAACCTCTGGCGCTGCGTTGTATACTTTGGCGTAAAAGGGATGATCCGTATTGACTACCAAGCGCTTCTGCTCGCCCAAGCGAAACGGTCGATAGAACGGTCCCTCGGGGATCGCCGTGAACTCCACCTCCCAACGTTGCCTCGAGGTTTCTTCTACAATCTCCTCGATGAGTTTGTCCTTCGGCTTGTCCGTGGTCTCTGCTCGCTCTGCCGCCAGGCGCTCGATATTGTTCTTCGCCTCTTCGCGCTGAGTTAGCGTCGGCTCTGGCACGCTACCCTTGAATTTCTCCGACTCCTCCATGGCCAACACACTCAATCGCGGCCCGTCATTGCTCGCGCGGTTCTCGTACTTCGCCTTGAGTTCCTTTTCGAGCTCGTCGCGGCGGTGCCGAAGGTCACGGACCAGCGCAATTAGAGCACCTCCGTTCTTGCCGTTGTGCTGTAACTTCTCCCACATTACGTCGTCGATGACGATCTGCTGCTTGGCAGTCGTGATACCGAAATACTCGTCGAGTTCAGGATCGAAATCGATCTCTATCTTGATGTTGGCATCGTAGGTCTGGAACTTTGTCCAGTGAGGCTGTATGCAGTCGATCTGGCGCTGCTCGCGGGAGATCAGTAGGCCATTGTAGTCCCTCATGGTCTGCCAACGCCGGTTCACCTTCGCACCCTTCGTGCCGTACTGAGTCGGCTCGGCAAGCTGGAAATTTGGGGGTAGGACCGCCGCCCTGATCGTTACAGTGCCCGTCGTGCCGCGAGGGGTTTCGACCTCGAACGTCCGGGCTTCCACCCGCTGAGCGCGGACGGGCGTCTCATCGAAGAACCGCGCATGCTCCATCAGGAACAGGGGGTCAACGGCCTGGACTGCGACACCATCAACTACCACGCGGCGCTCTGGGATCCAGTTGCGGTAAATCACACCGAGGTGCTGGAGCAGCTTCGTTTGAAGCGTTTCACCCTTGATCCAGCCCGGGAGCTGGCGAAGCCTATCGAGATCCTCGAGGACGATTACTGTGCCGGACTCAAGGGTCGCGAGATCCATGCTGTCTTCGCCCTTCTTTGCCTTAGTCACCCACGCTGGTAGCTTAGCCGGCCGGGCGGACAGCAACTCTTCAGTCTTTTTGACATCGCCCGCGGCGGCGGCGAGTTCGTCGATGTCGACGGTGACCGCATGCCATTCACCGCCAGTCGGCTTCGAGTAGACGGCGTATCGCTTCGCTAGACTCACTGCTGAGCTCGGAAGTCCATATCCGTACCGGCCGAACCCGCTGCGTTCGCCCTCCCGGTCGGTGCCGCCCCACCGAACCGCGTAGCTGATCATCTCCGGGATCATGCCGTTGCCGTTGTCACATACGGCAATGTGACCGGGTTTTGAACTGTTCTTGCCGGTCGTCTCGAGACCGAAACGGATCACCACGTTATCGGCTGCCGCTTGGAACGAGTTGTCGACCTCTTCAGCCAGTGCCCAAGCCGGGTTCTTATAGCCAAGATCTCGCATACCGCGCAGGAAGGCGTCTGCAAACACGACACCAAGGCCCCGGCCCTTTTCCTTCTGCGCGTCTACATACCTACGCTGGCGATCGATCGTGTCGATCGTGATTGGCTTCGCCTTCTTCTCGTCCATCGTATCCTCCGTTTGGCAGCCCCATTTTTTGGAGCCGCTGTTGTGAGCCCACATTGCGGACCGTGTTAGCCGGGCTCGAGAGCCGTACGGCCGTTGTCTTCACATCTGCAGATGAGGGAGTTCTTTGCGTCCCAATTCCATCAATTGACGATGCAGCTGAGCGACGCGAGGTTGGCTCATACGCATAATCCTCGCCGCCTCGCGCTGGGAGAGATCTTCGCTATAAAGGTGCTTATAGACCTCTCGGAACGGGACGGGTAATCCCGCGATCCACGCCGAGACCGCTGCGGCGCGCTCTTCCACGCCTTCGTTGGTGGGCGCCGCCAGGTCATCATCGATTTCCTCTGCCAGGGGAGAGCGCGTAGTAAAGCTCCGGGCCTCGCGACGAAACGCGCTCCTCAGCGTGTTGGTGATAACCGTCCGGATGTAGGGCGTGGGCGCGTCAGGCACGCGACGGTATGCCAAGAGGACTCGAGCCCTGGTCTGCTGAGCGAGATCTTCTCGTTCCGCAAGGTCACCCTTCGCAGCGAAGCGGGCAGCGCGCTTTATATCGTCGTCCCAAGTGCCTAGGAACACAGCTTCGTCGCGAGGTGTTGGGTGCAGTAGATTTGGCGCCGCGACGCTGAGATGGAATTCGCCCTCAAGCATGGAAAGCCTCCTTCTACGCAGGAAGAGACTCTCCCTAAGCTGACGTCCGCGACCTTTGCCTTTAGGCCCCATTTTTTGGAGCCCGGTGAGGGCGAGAACCCCGCCTGCTGAACTATATATACTCCGGGCGCGTCTCTTCGATAAGCGCTCGGGCGGCATTTGGTTAACATGACCGACCGGAGCGCCTGATCGGCCAACCGGGCATTCCGACAGTCGTCGTTCGCCGATGGAGGCTCACGACGTTCAGACACATCTCGGACGGAATCGTCCGCCCGGCAACGCGCAGCAGGATTTGGCCGATGTGGTCGGTTAAGCCAGTTTACAGGCCAGCATCAAATTGTTGTTTTGCTGTTTCACGATTCGTGTTGGATTCTAGGATTGTGATGGAGGAGGTTTCGCTCTCTCATTGGGTTGAGGTATGGTCGAACCGAATGAGGGAAGTCCAGAAGGAAGAGCCGCTGATAGCTGTCACGGGCTCTGAGCAGCCGTACATCTTCGATCTCCCTCACCTACTGTCCCTCCCTGAGGGATTTCAATTCCGTTTCCGCTATCGCCCCAAATGGGTGGCTTCCGATTTGCTCGCGCGTATTCGGTCAGACCCTAACGCCTTTTCGGACAAGACCTTGATAATTGTCTTCCATTCTCAACAAACGAAGCGGCTCCTGCCGGTGCGAAGGGCCAAAGTGATTGATATCGAGCAATTGGGTCCAATGATTTTTCTGAAATTCAGGGTAGGACCCTTTGTAAACGCCGCAATCAAGGGGACGTCCCTGCGGACGGACACTGGTTCGTTTGTTCAGCCCGAAACGTTGCACCGAAGAGCGGCAATTCTTCTGGAGGGTGAGGCAGCAACGGAGACCCGCGATTTCGGGCAAGCCCTGGGAGACGGGATGTACTTGCGAGAAGCGTTCGCGTCATCAGAGTCCGAAATTCCATGGGCTACTTCAGATGGTCCCCGTGTCACCATTGCCTGGGCGTCGTTGGTCGAAATTCTACAGATTGAGCTCGCGCTTCGGGGCGTTCCAATGTTTTATCTTCTTGGCTTTCAAACCCGCGCTGGAAGCTCCGTATCACCCACGGAAATCGGAAGCTTCTGGAATCGTAAACGACGCGTCCGAGCGTTCCGTCTCGTGGAACGCAAGCGTTACAATCTCAGAGTCCTCGAGTGGGCGGAGCCACCAATGGACCTCCCGCAGGTACAAGTAGAATGCGAATACAATCCAACAATTTTGGATCTTGAAGGCGCTTCGAACCTTGTCGTCGGACGGTACGATGCGCTCGAGTTCGCCTTTCTAGCTCGAGCGCCCGGATATATGGAGTTGGCCGTTCGCGCGGAACCAACACGCCTTGGCGAAGACAACGGTTCATCGTCGGTAGCCGCCGGAGTTGTAGAGAAATTCAGCTGGGTAGACTGGCCTCGTATCTTGGCAATTCGCGTTCCGGTAAAAGTCTCCCAAAACCCATGGCGAGTGTTCGTCACTCTACTGGCTATTGGCATGGGCTTGCTCGCATATTTGTTCTCGGAGAAATTTGCGAAATTCGTGGTGGCCATTGTCCCGAGCCTCTCCGGTTCTCCAGTAAAGGAGGGAATTCAGGTGGCGGGGCTGTACGTGCTCTTCCTGGCTCTGGGTGAATACGTTGAGCGGTTCGTGAAGGCGCGCGATGCTGTACTCAAGGTCGGACAGGCTAGCGGCGGTCAGTCGGGTAGTGTATCTGTTTGAGCAGAACAAATCCGGACTGGACCTGACTAGTATCCGAATTGTGGTACAATTCTAGGCGTAAGAGGCCTCGACCTTGAAAGCTCAGCGAAAAAAGTTGCTTCGGCTTCGGTCAGAATCGGAACGCCAAGATTCGTTAAGCGCGAAGATCACCCCTCGGGACGAGCGCGAACTACGGACGCTCCTAGAAGAACTTCGGAAGCGTCTGGAGGTAGTGTTCAGACCCGATACTGCAGCTCCCGGTTTTGAGCGGTCCACGCCTGCTGCGGGTCAGTGCGCCGCCGTTGCGGCGATCGTCAATGCACTGTTCGGAGGGGATCTTGTGAGCGCCGTGGTGCAAGGCCACAGTCACTGGTTCAATCAAATTCAAGTTGGCCGAGCAAAGGTGGAGATAGACCTAACCGGCGATCAATTTGGGCATCCTCCGTTGCAGGTGGCCAACCCGTGGTCATTGTATCCGGCGACCCGGACGCGAGATTTCTCAGAGTTAAAAACGGAAACCATCTCAAGGGCGGCAGTGCTTGCGGCGCGCGCCAGTCTCTCTGAGGTCGAGCACTCGCTTCGTCGAGCACTGTCAATGCCGATTGAATGTTGACCCACTTTGGCGGAAGGTTGCCGAAGTAAAACTGACCCACCTCGGCGCGCTCTGTACACGGGGATCTCCACCTCGCCGCTGCGTTCGACCGACACTTCTGGCGGCCGCATGATTGAACCTCGCGCTATGCGCCGTTGGCGGTATCGCCCCTTGGCCTCATGACTTTTCATTGCCTCCAGACGACACTGGTTTCGGTAGTTCCGAGCCTGGAAAATTATCGACTTCTGCAGTGCGCGTTTCCTGTCGAATCCTTTCTACCTCCTGGAGGTATCGATCAAGTTGCTCTGCTTCGTCTTTTCCGAATGCCTGGGGTCTGTCCAAAAGGCGCCGCCGGAGATCATAGTAACCAGATTCGCCAAGCCGAAATGCTTTGTAATTCTGTTCGACTTTGAGCCATCTATGAAAGGTAAGGAGTATCGCACTAGTCGCCGACACGATCGATAGAAACCACTTGGAGTATACATCTTGTGTGATGGCTTGTGATAGAAGGGAATCAACACACTCGACGGCACCACCCAGCCGAGCGCGTAGAAATGAAGACGTCGATAGATTTCTGATTGCTTCTTCCAGAACTTTAGCGTGCCCATCATGCGGCTATGGCTCTGATCGACACGGAGCCGACCTTCTCTTGAAAGAAGAACGGATTCATCAGAGGCAGCACCTTCGGGGAAGAGCGCTACACCACCGAAGAGAGCTTTCAACACTGGAATGGCCGTCACAACCAAAGCCGCGACGTATGCGAAAATTGCGATTTGCCAGCCGTTCAAGTTTTTGCCGACGTGTGCTCTTTTCCGTTTCTCGTCTCAATGAGAAGGCGGGATTATCAAGCGTAGCCGTACCAAGAGCGTCGCGATCCAGAAAGCGCAATGACCGAGGGCAAGGAACTTGTGACTTTCGATAAGATCAGCGCATCACCAGTAGAAATGAATGATGCGAAGAGAATCAGCGCCCGGCTTTTTTTGCGGCAGCCTCGATCCAATCACCCATCTTGTTGCGCCCATCATCATTCACCCAGTCATAGGTCGGGTAGATTTCAGAGAGTAATACTTTTGTTCCGCTTCTCTCAATATGCCAATTAGCAAGAGGATTCTTTCCCTTGATATCTGTTTTACTATCGACATCTTTCATGTTGTGAATGTAAATACCGAGAATACCGTTGCTCCTTGTGTGGCTCTGTTGAATCTCATAGCCGACATAAGGACGGTCAGCGGTTTCGGCTCCGATCAGAACCGCCGTAACCGAAGTACCGTTCAACTGGTCGTCTATCCAGTCGTGTACCGCTTTCTCGCCCTTCTTTTTTGCTTCCTCCCATTTAGCAGCGTCCCAGAACCCGGCGCTTTCACGGTCCTTTGTCACCCAGCTATTGCGTACCTGGCCCGCACGCCAGACGTCACGTTCAAAGTAGAAGCTGAAGAAAACCCGTCTCGCCATCGTCTATCCCTCCGCTAGATGGTCAACCAATTGGAGGATCGGCTCCAGAAGGTCGACAGGTTGTGTAACAGGTTTGCCGATCGCTTCCATCAGAGACCGAATCTTTCCTGTATCACCAGGGAAATATTTGTCAAAGTCTCCCATCAACCTCTCCCAGAGCTCCCACGCCATTGAACCTGTTGAACCGACCGGCACCACGTATAGCCCTTTTTGCTCCGCTAGCTCGAACTCTTCTCTAACTCCGGTCGCGTTGACGGTCGCCCCGTTCACGACCGTATTGCCGCACAGGAACAACGCGATCCCCGCCTGATCGATGAGTTCCTCTCGATACCGCTCAAACGTTCGTTGGCGCTCTGCTACGTCTGCGATGTTAATGGGGAACGGCCTCAAGACCAGTTGCTCATCGAGACTCCGGCGTTTCGTAGAGTAAATCTGCTGCACGGCACCAGTCACAACGGCACTCCCGACGCCAAGACCGAATCCACTGGTGACTCGATAGTTCCGATCGATTAAGGCTCCAGCCAATCGCGTGATAAAGTCTTCTAGCGCGGGCCGTCCCCAAGATCCATAATCGACTACGCTTCCTGAAATGAAAATAGTGCGCCGCCGGAAGCGGTGCTCGATGGTCCGCAGAATATCGGTGATTCGAGGATAGTCTTCTACATAAAGGGTCTTAATATTGAACCGCATTAGGTCTTGGGCCATCAGCTCCTGTTTGGTTTTGGCGTACTGAAAATCAGCATCGCTTTCACCCGTGAGCTGCATCCGCTTTTTCGTAATACAGAAATGCTGTCGCTGGTTCTCGCCAAAGGTAGCGCGAATGCGACCAAGAACGTAGTCGAGATTTGGATCGGTAAAGCTGAAGCCTAGGAATAAAAAGGTCTTCTCAACTAAGTCTCCAGAGAGCGCAGCAATGAACGGCCCGTGCGACAGATGATAACGCTCGTAATCGTCCCTAGCCAGAACAGCCTTGTCGGGCTGCTCGATGTCGCCGTGCATCTTATAGACCACCGCGTCACGGCCTCGCCGCGTCGTAGCCAGTTGTTCTTTGGTATACTTCGCGTCAACGCGCTTCCCGCCCCCTTCGAGCGCTTTCTCGATCAGACGGTCATAGTTCGTTGTCCAGTAGGTTTGAATTGGAAGGCGAGCTAGGATTGCATGGTTTTCCGTCGGGTCATGTAGGTCTGAAAACTCGTGGATAAGGCGCTGATTTAGTTCGTGCTTGTTTCCAGCATTCGCATTGATATGAAATTGCGCGACTCTCACCAATTCGGCGGATTCTTTGTTTGCGTCGAGCCCTAGCTCCGCGGCAATCGGCGCCAAGAGCCCCACCCAATCAACGTACCCAGCGGCTTTGGAGAAGCCCGCGCCTATGAACACGGCTGCATTATTTTCCCGCAGTTCTTCGAGATATTTGGCGACTAGCGCTTCAACTTCGGTTTCCATGACGAATCTTCACGTTCCTCCTCCTAGACGCCGCTGCTAGCACATTCGCCCGCACGCAGAAAGGAAAAGGCGGATCTCCTCGACCGAAAGGGATGTCCTGGCGAAGCCTTTTTTTGACAGACGGTGATGCGAAGGGGCACCGGCTCGATTCTCGACAGAGAGAATCGAGGATGAGTCCGTCGCAAACGGCAGAATCTGAGATTCTCCAGTACCCTCAGGCACCAGAAAATGCGCTTGTCTGGTCCTTCCTTCCATTCCTTGTCAGGACGTTCGCCGGCAAAGCCGAGTGCGCGACTGAGCTCGTCCAAAGCGTGTTCGAACTTATCCGCCTTCGTTCCGAAAACGAGCCTACTCAAGATATCTGACACGCTCACGTCAAGGCTTGAGTAGTTTCCAAGCTTGCTCACCCACTCAGCGATCCGTTCGACGCGTCCTTGGCTTAGGATGGTGAGTTTCGCAACTGTTACTCCAGTTGGCGGTTTCAGCAAGAGACGATTGCTGTTATGCGCCGCCACCTGGAGTTGCTGAGATTCGGTGCGGTTTGAACGGTAGTGGTAACGGGCCATTTCCTGAAGGTACCAGCCCTTCTCATCGGCGTTGACGACACCGGAGTCCAGCAGTGTCTGGAGTTTCTCGCTCGCAGTAACATAGTCGCTATCTCTGTAGAATTCTTCCGCGGCAAGCTCCATCGCATAAATGCGCAAAACGTGTTCGTTTGCGCCTCTGGGCTTGACCATGCTCATCTTTTCAACGTAAAAGGCCTTCCAGTCCTCGTCGCGCCTAACGCAGGTGGCCGCGGACATGCGTACGGAGTGGTAATCTTTGAATACTACGTCTCCTCTTGGTCATTTCGCTCGCGCATCGGGCGAACCCGACATAATCAGGTCGCCGTTGATGCACTCAGCTAGGCCGTTCGTGAATTCAACCTCTAGCCGACCCGACCCAGCCATCTGTTGCTGATCGTAAGGGTCGACAACCTTGCTAAGGCTGTGCATGAAGGCCTCAGACTTTTTGTGCAAGACTTTCAGATCTACTTTGCACTCCCTCTCCGTCTCATAGGTGCGAATAGGGGTCCAATACCTGTACGGTGCGTTAACTCCACATGTGGTTGCAACTCCATTTACGTAGCCACGAGCTTCTCTCGGAAGACTCGTGCATGAGGTAGGAGCTGTCAGCAACCAGCCCGCATAGGTGTTGCTTATGGGCAAAGCTAGGACAGAACCTAGAACTAGGAAAACCGATAACTTCTTCATTTCGCACTCGACTTCGGCGGTGCGGCCAGAATCTGGAACGCGTCGCCCTGCGCTTGTTTCGTAAGATTGATCAGGTTGCGATGCTTGCCGTCGCCGGGCGGCAGCGGCAGTCCAAGTGGCGCTTTGGTCGGTTCCTCGCTTGCCCCGCGGGCGTCCTTGAGCAGTTGCTTCACGGTGATCTGATTGCCGAACGAGTACGGTTCCTGCCGGTCGCCTGTATATTGCACCCAAGCGCCCTGTTCGGGAAACCAAACGTCATCGACAGACGCGCGAACCGTATGAGCCATCACTCGTTGAACGAAGTGCCATCTGACGACATCAAAACCTTTGCGCTTAAGTAGCGCTGTCTTTTCCGGGCCGATGTCGAGCCACATTTGGCCTTCGCTCACGCAATACACGGTACGCGCCGCACAGCGACCGCGCCATCAACCAAGTTTTCATCGCGAACTGGAGCTAAGGGTGCAGGGGGTGTGGCGCTCCCTGCTTCTTGCGCAAGGGGCACCGCCGGATTCTCGGCAGAGAGAATCGAGCATAAACCAGCTGATAAGGGCCGAATCTGAGTCTCTCTGGTCCCTCAGTCGAAGAAAATGCGCCGAGCGATGCGGCCTATTTTTCGATTTTTCCGCGGAGAGCGAGGAAGATCGGGACTGGCTGGCGGGGAGACAGTCCATACGAACCCCCGAGCCCCTATTCGCAGGTCAGGATGCTCCCCCTGATGTCTTCATACCCTACCGACCCTTCCCCTTAACCATAACCTCCTGCACCTGGTTCATTGCGTTGCTGGGAATTTTTATCGTACCGGCGTGCGGCCCAGGCGAGTTGGGCTTGAAGACTACCTCCGTCAGGCAGTGCTCACCCGGAGTCAACACTCGACCGTTGCATCGCGAGCTTGTCTGGAACTCTGGGTCGGTTGAGGTAATTGAGCCGATTGTAATGGAGGCGTTCTGACGGTCGTGTTTGGGGTTGAGCAGGACTAGCTGCCTTGTTTGACTGGCGGGTCTCTGTTTGCCGACGGCCTGGTCCGGGAAGCGGATTGCCTTGGGCTGCACTTGCAGTATTGCGTCGGCGGTTGGCGTGGCGGACGGGGTGGCAGTGATGGTTGGGGTAGGCATGACCGTCGGCGTCGGGGTAGCGGTTGCCGTTGGGGTTGGCGGCGTCGGGGTTGGGGCTGACGACGAGCCACCTAGCGGCTGATTATAGACGACCACGCGGTTGTTGCCCGTGTCAGCTACATAAAGATTTCCCTGAGTGTCGAACGCCAATCCCCCCGGATTGCAAAGCTCGGTCGCGCTCACCGGGAAATTACAGTAGTCGCCGCTGAGCGGGCTGAAGGCCAAGTCAGCAATCACATTCGGCGGATTGGAGCCTAGCGGATTGTTGTATTCGACCACTTGGTTCCATCCGCTGCCTGCCACATAAAGGTTGCCGTTCCGGTCCAACGCCATCCCGGTTGGAAAACAGAGGCTGATTTCGCCGGGTACTCCGCAGGTACCAAGCGAGTTGAAATTCTTGCCGGTCGAATCGACACCGATTACCAGGTCGGCGGTCACATTGGGTGGATTGGAGCCTACCGGTTTGTTGAATTCGAGAATCCGGTTGAATTGGTTGTCCGCTACGTAAAGGTTGCCATTCGCGTCCAGGGCCAGCCCGACCGGAGAATCGATGCCGTTCGCATTGAGCTTGGCTGTGGGACCACCGCGTGCGGTGAAGTTCTTGCCGGTCGAATCGATGCCGAAGACCAGATCGGCGGTTACGTTAGGCGGATTGGAGCCCAAAGGATTGTTATATTCGAGGACCCGGCCAAAGCCGTTGTCGCTGATATAAACATTGCCGGAGGTATCGATCGCAATCCATGCGGGTTGGCAGAGATCGGTCGCGGTGGGCGCCAAACAGGTGCCGGCAGTGGTGAAATTCTTGCCGGTGGCGTCGATGCCGAAGACGACATTCGCCGGGCCGCCGACGCAGGGGAAGCTGCTGCAGGCCGAAAATGGCGCGGTGTACTCGAGCACCCGATTGTTGCCGTAGTCGGCAACGTATAGGTTGCCCGCGCTATCCACGCCCACAGCCACAGGCCCTCTGAGTGTGCCGGCGGTTGGACTATCAGCACCATGATTGATCATGTATGAGTTGAAATCCGGCTGCCCGATAACCAGATCAGCCGGTTGGCCATTGACCAATGCGCCAGCGTTGCGCCAGCCCAGCACCCGATTGTTGCCGAAGTCCGTGACATAGACATCATCGAAAGCGTCCACCGCAGTGCCAAGTGTTGGATATAGGCCCGCTGGTGAAGGGAAATCCAGCCCTTGAGCTTTTGTGCGATTCCCGTGGTTGTGAGTGAAATCTATCTGACCCAAGACGAGATCCGCCGTGACATCGGTCGTAAGCGGCGTGGTGTATTCGAGGAGCCGATTGTTTGCAGTATCGGCAACCCACAGATCGCCTCCGCCGTCCACTGTCAAACCCTCGGGAAAGCATAAGCCCGTAGCGCTGGACTGGTCATGCTCGATGCCGGGTGGAGGAGGAAGGCCGGTACAAGCATTGTCGGTAAAATCACTGCCGCTGCTGCCCTGGCCGAAGACCAGATTGGCGGTCACGTTCGGCGGACTGGAGCCTAAGGGATTGTTGTATTCCAACACGCGGCTGTTGGTGTTGTCGGTGATGTACACATTGCCGGACCTATCAATCGCCACATCGGTGGGGAAGCACAGCGCGGTCGCGCTCGGAGGAGGAGTGCCGTATATATTTTCGGCACAGGTATTGGCACCAAAGCTGGTTCCGCTGGTGCCCTGGCCGAAGACCAGATCGGCAGTCACGTTCGGCGGACTGGAGGCCAAAGGAGTCTTGTATTCCAACACGCGACTGTTTTGGTTGTCGACGATGTACAGATTGTCCGACTTGTCGACGGCCACACCGGTCGGCAAGCACAGCGCAGTCGAGGTCGGAGGAGGATTTTTGTATGCACTACCATCAGCGCAAGTATCGGCGCCAAAGTTGGTTCCGCTGGCGCCCTGACCGAAGACCAGGTTGGCGCCGATTACGTTCGGCGAGCCAGAGCCCAACGGATCGTTAAACTCCAGCACGCGGTTGTCGTTCCTGTCGGCGACGTACACGTTGCCCGACGAGTCAACGGCCACGCTCGAAGGGCCGCACAGAGCGGTTGCATCCAGAAAAATGCATTGGCCGACGATCGCCAAATTGGCCGCGGGCCCTACGCACGGGAAACCAGCGCAAGTATTGAATGGCGTCTTGTACTCCAAGACGCGATCGTTGCCTCGATCGGCCACGTACAAGTTGCTGGCACTGTCCACCGCAAGGCCCGCGGGACCGCATAAGGTGTTGTTGCTGCTGCTAGGTCCAAAGCTGTACTGCGACTGGTTACAGTAGGATGAGAGGAAATCGGGTTGGCCGAGCACCAGGTCGGCGCCTTGGCCATTCACCAACGCGCTCATGTTTCGCCATCCTAAAATCCGGTTGTTCCCATTGTCTGAGAGATAAACGTGCCCAAGACTGTCGGTCGTGACCCCCTGACCAGTGAAGTTGCGGACATTAGAGAGCGAGCCTGCGTCCACCAGATTTGCCTGGTTGTGAACAAGATCGTCCTGTCCAAGGACTAAATCGGCGGTTACATTAACGTTGGAGCCGGCGCGCGGCCCTGCGCTAAGACTCAGAAGAGCGATACCGCAGATGAAAAGCGCAATCGCAAAGCTCGGTCGCATCGTCCCCCCTCTGGCGGAATTTCGATTTCGGACGATGAATGAAGCTCGCACAACTCCATCGTGAGTCGCAAACGCCAAGGTTTAGCTCAATTTGAGTGCAAGGACGCTTGCCCAAACGCCGGGTTCTGCCTCGGCTTTGATTCAGAGAGCTACGAATTGGTACGTATCGCTCGACTCTTTGTCGAGGGATGCGACTTCCTTAAGAGAACGCAGAGGAGAACTTTGCATCGATCGAGCCGACAGCGCGAAAGTAGGCGGAATAATCGCAAGGACTAGACTCCCCGTTCAATCTGACGGACACAGTGTCGAAGCCGTTTGCCACTCCTCAGAATGATCACTCGAAAGGCGATGTCCTAGCGAAGGCGGCTTTTGGCAGAAAGGCGCGCGATAGGGCACCGTCTAGATTCTGCACAGAGAGAATCGAAAGGAATTCGACTCGTGGCGCAGAAACTTGGCTCTCTCCGGTGCGCTTCGAATGCGAAAGATGGCCACAATTGCGGCATTAATTCCGCTAATTACAGAATATTTCTACATTAGTAGACTTAATGGCGGAGAGGGGGGGATTCGAACCCCCGAGACCCTTTCGAGTCTACACGCGTTCCAGGCGTGCGCCTTAAACCGGGCTCGGCCACCTCTCCGCGTGCGAAGGCGATTATGCATCACGCAAGAGCGCGGGGCCAGTTCGTGAATCTCAGGATCAGCGCTCGCCTATCAGACAGCCCTCCACATACGGACGAAAATGCTCCAGCTTCGGAGTCTGCAGCCCGTATATTTTGGCGGACTCGTCCCAGCGGCGGAGTTTCACCGCTTCGGCGGCGAATGGGCGCTTGATGAACTCGTCGCGCTCCTTAGCGGCAAACGCACCTCCCTGAAGCTTGAGCGACCAGATCGAGGCATCCGAGAGACGCTTCAGGTACTCGGGATCAGTCGCGCACAGATAGCGCTTCGCCTCGACGTGCATCCTGATCGGCATCGTCACCGCCTCGCCGAAATACGCAGTTAGATTTTCGGCGCCAATAGTTTCGTGGCGATCGTCGATGCCGCGCCTGAAAACATCTGCGCCAAAGTTGTGAATCAGATGGCCATAGTCGTGCAGCAGGCCCGCGACGATCAACGACGCATCGGCGCCAGCCCGCTCTGCGAGCATCGCCGTCTGCAGCGCGTGCTCAAGTTGGTTTATCCGCTCTCCGCCATAGGCATTGCTGCCCTTGTCGAGATAGACCGCAAAGATTTCATCGGCGCGCGACATATCGGATGAAACGATAGCTAGCACCGCTGTTCTCGTAAAAGCGGCGCAAGCCGAATGCGCTTGATCGCGCCACACCTGCCAGACTAAACAGTCATCAGGAGCCAGTCGCACAGACGGCTCACTATTGGAGAACTTTTCGATGCTGCATACTCCGATTTGCGATTATTTTGGAATCAAGTATCCGATCCTGCTCGCCGGGATGGGCGGCGTCGCGATGCACAAGCTGGTCGCCGCAGTTTCCAACGCGGGCGGACTTGGCGTGATTGGCGCCGCGTCGCTCAGCCCCGACGATCTGCGCACGGAAATTCGCAAGACTCGCGATCTCACCGACAAGCCGTTCGCCGTAGATCTGCTCGCGCCGATTCCCGACATGATGCGCCCCCACGTGCCAGTGATGACTGAGGAAAAGGTCAAGGTCTTCGTCGCCGGACTCTCAGTGCCGCAGGAATTCGTCAAGGTGATGCACGACAACGGGATGAAGATCGTCGTGATGTGCGGCAAGGTGCATCATGGAGTCAAGTCGCAGGATGCGGGCGCCGACGTGGTAGTCGCGCAAGGCACCGAGGCCGGCGGGCATACTGGCGAGATCGGGATGCTCTCGCTGGTCCCACAAATGATCGACGCAGTGAGACTGCCGGTGCTCGCGGCGGGTGGAATCGCGGACGGACGTCAGATCGCGGCGGCGCTCACTGTAGGTGCGCAAGGCGTCGTGATCGGCACGCGCTTTATCGCAACGCCGGAGGCGCAGGCGGCGAAAGGCTATCGGGAGGCGATCGTCAAGGCGCACGAGGATTCGACGTTGCGCACACGCGCGTACACCGGCAAGACCTGCCGCGTTATTCGCACCGAGTACGCGCTCGAGTGGGAGAAGGATCCGTCGAAGATCCAGCCTTTCCCGCTGCAGGCGCAGACTTCCACGCGCAACGGAGTCATGAACTACACCGGACGCGGCGGCGCCGACGTCGATCCGAATCGCACCTTCATGCCGACCGGACAAGGCGCGGGCCTGATTCACGAGATCAAGCCGGCCGCCGAAGTGTTCGCCGATCTGCTGCGCGAGACCGAGGCGGCGTTGAAGAAAGCGCAGCAGTTGATGTCGGGCGATCCGGTGCGCCAGCATTCGGCGGCGCCTTCGCGATAGCTTCTTCCCCTCTCCCTGCCAGGGAGAGGATCGAAGATGAGGGTCCTTATTCAGCGCGCGATTTTTTTCGCGCGCGATTCAAGATTCTGCTTTCTGCCGGCATCGCAAATGATGCGAACAACCTAACCCCTGACCCCTTCCCGAGCGGGAAGGGGAACCGGAGAGAAAGATCACACGCCGCGCGTAACGCCTGGCCAGATCTGCTTGTGCATTTGCAATTGCATTCGTGCGGGCAATCGATCCTCGAGTATCCACGAGGCCAGCGCTGCCGGCTCCAGTTGCCCGAAAACCGGACTCATCAGTAGCGCGCCCGCACGCCGACGAAGTTCGCGCGCGACGATTGTGTCGCGGGCCCATTCGTAGTCCGCGCGATCGGCGACGACGAATTTGATCTCATCGCGCATCGTCAGGTGGTCGAGGTTGGTCCAGAGATTTCGTTCGCATTCGCCGCTGCCCGGACATTTGAGATCCATGATCTTGATGACGCGCGGGTCGAGCTTGCTGACGTCAACCGCGCCCGACGTTTCGATCATCACGGTCGCGCCCGCTTCGAGCATCGCCTCCGTCAGCGGATATACACCTTCCTGCAACAGCGGTTCGCCGCCGGTTACTTCGACCAAATCGCATCGATAGCCGCGAATCTTTTCAGTGACCTCCGATATCGACATGCGACTCCCTTCGTAAAAGGCGTACTCGGTGTCGCACCATTTGCATCGCAGATTGCATCCTGTAAGCCGCACGAAGACGCATGGACGTCCCGCGTGCGTGGATTCGCCCTGGATGCTGTAAAAAATCTCGTTGATGTGCAGGCGTTGGGAAGTCATTTTTTCAGGAGACTCTTTTCAGGAGAGTGATGCCAACTTTCGTGCGGCATCGCGCGCTTCCTCCATCACGATGCGCAGCGCAACGTTGTGCTCCGCCGCGATTCGCCGGCAGTCATCGTATTCCGGCGAGATCGTCGTTGGTACGCCGCCATTCGCACCCGAAGTCTTGACGCGAACTTTACCCCATCGCGTGTCGACCTCTCGGATCTCGCGATGCAGTTTCAGACGCCCGACTGCATGAAAGCGCAATCCGATGGTCGAGGTCTCCGCGAAAATAATCTTCGCGATCGCGTCGCGATTCGCGACCTCTGCGATCACACCCAAGGTCACCGCAGGGCGGCTCTTCTTCATCATCGTCGGCGTGAGCGTGACATCGCGCGCACCCGCCTCGAACAGTCGACTCATCACGTGATCATAAATCTGCGGATTGAGATCATCGATGTTCGCCGAGATCTCGATCATCTCGTCACTGTCAAATTCGGCGCGCTCATGCCCCAGCATCAGCCGCAGCACGTTGGGCCGATCTTCCAGTTCGCGAGCACCCGCGCCGTAGCCGATCTTCTCGACTTCGAACGCGAGTGGAATCGTGGCCGGACGCGCGAGCGCGCGGACCACCGCTGCGCCGGTCGGGGTGACCATCTCGTGCGCACCGTCGCCAATTTTCAGCGGGAAACCCTTGAGCAACTCCGCAGTTGCAGGTGCAGGTACTGGAATAACTCCGTGCTGCGAGCGCGCGAAGCCGTTGCCCATCGGGAGCGGCGAGACGATCACGTCGCTGACGCCAAGCTGTTGGAGTCCCCATGCGGTGCCGACTATATCGATGATCGAATCGACCGCGCCGACTTCATGAAAGTGAACGTGGTCGGGCGTCGTGTTGTGAATCTTCGCCTCGGCCTGCGCGAGCTCTTCGAAGATCGAAATCGCGCGATGTTTGATCGTAGCGGCGAGCGGCGACGAATCGATCAGCGCACGAATCTCACCGAAGCGACGCTCCGGTTGCGGCTCGGTAACAGCAACATCGAACTTGAGCGCCGAAATGCCGCTCGAAGTTTTGCGCCGGGTCGAGAGTCTGTAGCCTGCGATCGGCATCGACTTGATCGCGCGCTCGAGTTCGCCAAAATCGGCGCCGCAATCGAGGATCGCGCCGACGATCATGTCGCCACTCAGGCCCGAGAACGCGTCGAAGTAAGCCGTTTTCATCGCGGAATCTTTACATGGTAGCAGGGCGTCTATAGAATCAAAAACTCGGTTCGCAGCGGACAGCGGATAGTTCAACCGTGAGGCAAAGAGACCTCCAGCTTTTCAGAAAATTGCTCGAAGGCCGCAAGCGCGACATTCTCCAGGAAGCGGAGCGCGCGGTCGGCACCATGAACCACGAGTCGGACGAGGCCCCGGCCGATCCGACTGATCGCGCGGCGCTCGAATCGGATCGCAATTTCCTTCTGCGGATGCGCGATCGCGAGCGCAAGCTGCTCACCAAGATCAGCGAGGCGTTCGCGCGGCTCGAAGACGGCTCGTATGGGCGATGCGAGGAATGCGGTGGGGAAATCGGGATCGAGCGATTGAAGGCGCGGCCCGTCACCACGCTATGCATCGCATGCAAATCCGCCCAGGAAGCGCGCGAGGCGAAGCTCTGATCATTCCCACTTCATCAATCCGGAAAATCGCACTGCTATGAAAGTTAAAAAGGCTGTAATTCTCGCGGCCGGCATGGGCACGCGGATGCTCCCGTCGTCGAAGGTGATCCCCAAGGAATTGCTGCCGGTGATAGACACGCCGGCAATCCAGGTGGTCGTCGAGGAGGCGGTCGCGTCGGGCATCGCCGAAATCATCATCGTCATCAGCCCGGGCAAAACGACCGTCATCGAACATTTCAAACCCAACCTCGAGCTCGAGCGTCATCTCGAAGAGCGCGGCAAGCGCGAGGTCCTCGAACTCATCCGGCGAAGCAACAGTCCTGCGCAAATCACGGTCGCCGAACAGCGTCATCCGCTCGGCCTCGGTCACGCGGTGCTGCAAGCGCGCGGGGCGGTCGGTGACGAACCGTTCGCCGTGATGCTCCCCGACGACATCTTCGATTGCTTGCGGCCATGCTTGCGCCAGCTCCTCGACGTGGCCGAGAAACGCGATGCTCCAGTCGTCGCGCTGCTCAAGGTGGCGCGTAGCGAGATCTCGAAGTACGGCATTGTCGATGCGAAAGCCGACGGCGAACGCACCTACGAGTTGCGCGGGATGGTCGAGAAGCCGGCGCCTGAAAAAGCGCCGAGCGAATTCGCAATCATGGGGCGCTACGTGCTGACGCCCGACATTTTCGAATTGCTCGCAGCGGGCAAGCCGGGCGCCGGCGGGGAGATCCAGTTGACCGACGCGCTGATGGCGCTGACTGCGCGCCGCAAAATTTACGGCTACGAGTTCGAGGGCATCCGCTACGACTTGGGCGACCGCGTGGGCTTCATCTCGGCGCAAATCGGCTTCGGGTTGAAGCGCCCCGATCTAGCAGACAGGTTGCGAGCGTATCTGAAGTCAGTTATCTCACAAGAGTAATCGCGTCTCGCCACCGGATGGGGCAGTAGCTCAGCTGGGAGAGCACTACGTTCGCAACGTAGGGGTCGAGGGTTCAAATCCCTTCTGCTCCACATTTCAGTCTCCAGGGTTTCGGACATCGCGGAGAATCGCGCGAAATCCGCGCGTGTGCGCGCGATTTGTGATCATGCGCGGACCCAGATAGCGTCTCTTTCAGCCCGATTCGCCCAAATCGGCCAATTTCTCTCTCGGCGCGATTTGCCTAGGTCCGCGGATCATCGCCTTAGATTCGCTACGGAGATCATCGCAGGATCGGTTTGATCGTGCGGATCGCTCGACTTGTCCAGAGCGCTGCGATTCATCTCTTCCCTGGCGCCCACGGATCGTAGGTACCAAAGTTCCAGAGGTGATCCTCCAGGTCAAGACACGAATAGGAGAGTCCGCCTCCGCCACCTTCGGATCGCGGCCGCACAACCTTCGCACCGGCAGCAACCGCGCTATCATGATGGGCTCTCGCGTCGGGAACGACGACGTAGGCGCTTTGCGTCGTGACACCGCCGAGCTGCGCGGGCGTTTTCTGCAGTTTGCCGAAATCGTCGTCACGCGCGCTGCCGACCATAATCATCCCATTGCGATAGGTGAGCTCGGCGTGCGCGATGCTGCCCCGTTCACCGGGTACGACCAGATGTTGCTCAAAGCCGAACGCACGACACAGCCACTCGATGGCGGCCTTCGCATCACGATAACGCATACCTGGAATAATGCTCGGATGCTCTGCCATGGCTCCGTTTCCTTCCTTGGATTCTTCTCTCCCCGGGTCCGGCGTCGGCTCCACAAGGCCATGATGCAGGATTCAATCCCGATCGCTTCCATGACTAGCGCCGGTCCGCGGGTAATGCAACTCGGTCGGGCGCAAGCGGAATATTGCCCTACGAGCGTCATCGCAGCATCCACTCTACGTAACAGTCAAGTTACACTGGATCGTCGGGTAGTGTCCTAATTTGAATTTGCCTGCTACTTTGGACCACCGAGGTGCCAGTGAGGTGAGAGTTTTGGGCGCCGCACTCGCAAATTTAGGTCTCGTGGTTTTTTTGATCGCGACAGTGCACCAGCATAGGGGCGGGGATTCCAGCCTGTGGCTTTACGCTGTCAGCGTAGCTCTGCTCACTAGCGGTGTCGTGATTTACTTCCGATATCTTCGCAGTGATATTCGGAACTACACTAATCGGTCAAATTAGGACACTACGGTATGGAGGGCATAAACCGCAAAAGACCTGAAGGGATCATCTTTGATCTCGGCCAGACAATTGTGGACGACCTCGCTTTTGACGCGCGACGGGGCTACGAACGGATTGAAGGGTATCTAGTCGGTGAGCGAGGGCGTCGTGATCTGTACGAGCTCTCATTGGAGCAGATGGAGGACCTGGAGCGTCGCAAGGCAAGCCTACTGGAGGTTCCCTTTGTCAGCTTCATCCGCATCTTGGCGAGCCGGCACGGTCTGGCGTTCAGGGGCACGTGGGAAGAGATCGAGAGAATTCCTGAAAGCAGCGAATCCCATCGGCGCCGTGGAAGGAGCTCGGTCTGTTCTCGAGGTCTTCCGAGGGGAGGGTATCCCCCTAGGCATCATCAGCAACTCTCCGTTCTCAGGATCCGCGCTATCTGACCAGCTCGCCGAGCTAGGACTGCGAGAGTTCTTCGGCTTTTTGATCTCATCGTCGGACTTCGGTCTGAGAAAGCCCCACCGGTACCTCTTTGAGGCGGCGGCTCGGCAGATGCGACTGCAGACACCGAACGTATGGTATTTGGGTGACCGGACCGACACCGACATCGCGGGCGCGCGCACGGCCGGGATGGTGGCGGTGTGGTTCGAGCGAGGCGGCTCGCCGACGCTAGATGTCGGGAGAGCCGACGCCAAAGTTCACTCTTGGGCCGAGTTCCGAAGCCTCGTCGAGGCGACGTGCTAAGACCTGACTGCCCCCCGAATCTGTGCCGTTCGAGCCAAGCGGCGCGCTTGGTTTGCGATAGCCTACTGCTTTATCGGCAAGACTTGTCGACCAACCAACCGATTGCACCGGCTCTCCACAGCGGCACGCAGACTCTCTCCGGCGTAGAGTCGCGAGCGAACTGTCCAATCCGCGGGAGAGAAGGGATTCATGCTAGGAAGAGGGCGGCTCCGCTGATTGAGGAGCTTTCGAGGCGGGCAGAGCGATATGAAAGAACGAACGATGGTGACGTTCACTTCCGGCCAGACGCGTTTCACTTATCGGGTCGGTGCGATCATCGTTCGTGGCAATCATGTGCTTCTGATGCGGAACTTGGCGGAAGACTACTGGTTCGTTCCGGGTGGCCGGGTCGAAATAGGTGAGTCTGCGGCAGAGGCTCTTTCCCGAGAGATCGCCGAAGAGCTTGGAGTTGTGGCGCGTGTTCAGCGACTCATCTGGATAAACGAGAATTTCTTCCGTATCGGAAATGCGTCGCACCAAGAACTGGCCCTGTATTTTGGTGCCGCGATACCCGACGACGCGCATCCGGACCTCTCCGCGACGTTCTACAGTGACGAGGCCGATGGTTCGCGATTCGAGGTGGTCTGGCACCGCAGGGACGCGCTGAAGGAAGTCCGGCTTCTTCCTAGTTTTCTAACCGACGCACTGACAAACATTCCGACCAGCGTTCAACACGTGGTCCACATCGACGATTCAGCTCGCGACTGGGTATTTTGACCCAGAGACGGGTACCTCACGGGTATGTCTTCGCGCTGGTGACATCGAGCCATGCGGCGGATACTTTGAGCTCGCCATCAATTCGGGCCTCTGCTTCTCCTTTGACGCGGTAGCCGAAGCGTCTCAAGACCGCGGAGGCCGGAGGAAGTTCCGGGGGCGCTTCGGGCGGTCGCGGCATATAGATGCTGAAAATCAGTCTGCCTGTTGAACTCAGGAACCTGGTGATGAGCAGGTCGACCAAATTGGGTCGTACGGTTTCGGGAACGCTCTCCGCGATGACCGTGACGTAATCGAAACGCATCTGCGGTTCCCACGTCATGACGTTTCCGGTCCATATTCGGTCGGCCCAATGCGGCAATCGTAGCCGCGCGGCCTCGGCGATGCGTGGTGACAATTCCAAACCGTAAGGTTCAACTCGGAGATGTTTCTCCGTTGCCCACGTCGCGAGCGTTTCCATCAAGAGACCGTTAGCGCAACCAACATCGAGCCAGCTACCGTCATGATCGAATGCGCTGACAAGTGCACGGCGCTTCTTCTCCCAACGCTCCAATCCTCCACCTGAACCGGAGCCGCCCGCGACATCTCCCCGCGCGTTGGCCTCTAAGTAGGATTCTTCAAGCAGCTGGAGCGTGCGCTGGTAATATGCGTCGTGATCGTTCACATCTCGGCTCGTTGTTGTTGGCACGTCGAACCGGGTAAACCAGTAAATGATAAATTCGCCCTCTCAGACCGATCCGAGGAGGCCGCGTTTGGCCGCGCCATCAGCCGACAGTATCGCCCCGCGCGGAGGCGGGCTAGCCCAAAAAAGTGGCTTTTGTGTCTGAGCCGAGCAAACCCGATACGAGGCGAGGGCCTCTCGATTCGGGAACCCCCGCTTTTACCGATGCGACCCGATCTGAGCCGATGCCGTTAGACGCCCCGGTAGTGTCCTAATTTGACGAAAGTGTCAGAGAAGCTGGAATACGCTTTTGAAGAACTCACGATCGACCTCGAACGTTCTCTCAAGTCGAAGAACCTCTTCCACGTCAAGCCAACGGGCGTCAGCAACCTCTCGTGGGTCGGGCCTGAGGTCTCCGGACACCCATTCCGCAAGCCACCAGTTCAACTTGTGAGTGCCACTTGCAGCGATGCATTCCCAAACCTTCCGGACGGGCCTTACGGTCAGCCCGACCTCTTCCCGTACCTCTCGCACGACCGCTTCAGCTTGATCTTCCTTAGGTTCTATCTTGCCGCTCAGAGGCGCCCAGTATCCGGGGTAAGGTACATCCGCACTGCGCTGGATTATTAGCACCTTTTTTTCCCTCTTTATCACTGCGACCACCGCTTCAGGGAGTGATTCCATTTGCCTTGGTTCCTCCTGTCGTCATGCCGCTATGCCCTCCTCGGCTTCGCCGACCTCGATCAGCTGGCCGACCGACCAAAATTAGGACCACTACCCGGGCTAGCGATCAAATTGCGCGGAACCGCTTACTCAGCAAGTAGTGAGAGTGGCCGACCGGATGATCCTCGAGCGTGCCGAACACAACATAGCCGAGTTTTTCGTAGAACGGCCGCGCCTGGAAGCTAGCCGTATCCAAGTGAGCGCCTTTGCAGCCGCGTTCGATCGCGTGCTGCTCGGCGGCGGCTAGCATTCGCTGACCGTTATCCTGCCCGCGAAGAGGTCGATCGACCCAGAGGACATCGAGGAAGTACCAGTCACCCCAGATGTTGCCGAGCGCGCCGCCGACAATCTCGCCATCGTCGTTTTGCAGGAAGAAGTGTGCCGCTGACCACATCTCTTCCGGCAGACCGATTGCCGCGATCGCGTGCGTTCGGACACCGCGGTGAATAGTCTCTTGCACTTCCTTCGATGCGTACGGTTCGAAGGTGATTGCCGCACCGGGGGACAGAGGAAGCCGATTTGCTTCCGAGTACCGTTTGCTCATGTGGAATCGATCATGGCCTTCAATCGGGTGATCGTTGAGCACCGCGTAGACGCGATAACCGAGTTTTTCGTATAGCGGCCGTGCCTCGAAGCTGCCGGTCTGGAGAAACGAGGCCACGCATCCTTTCGATCGCGCGTACTCTTCGGCCGCTGCCATCAACTGGATTCCGAGCCCGCGCCCGCGCAGAGCTCGATCGACCCACAGCGATCCGACGTGCAGCCATTGCCCCCAGAGGCTGCCATAAAGGCCACCCCGCAGGTGGTTCCCCGCTTCCCTGACCACGAAACAGACCGGGTAATATTCGACGATACTTGTGGCCGCGGTGTTGTGACGTTCTAGCCCGCGCCCGACGATCTCGAACCACTCTTTCGGCGGATTCGCGTTCACGATTACCTTGGGTGGATTCATGAAACCCTCCTTGAGCGATTTGTCGGATGATGAACCGGCGATTCTACCGCTTTCGGGCGGGCAGAACATGCTGCGAATTCGCATTATTTCGAATCTCTGACGTCGGATCGCGTGCCGGACTTACTCCTCCGGCACGCGACCCATCGAAGCCCACCGAATCCCTTAGGGCAGGAAGTTAAGATCCTCAGGCAGCGGCTGTACGATCGGCACCTCGAAGTAAGTCGGGTTCGGGTTTATGATATTGTCACCGTCCGATTCGAAAAACGTCGCGATCTGTCCTTGACTATCTTCAGAGATCTCAGTTCTGAACGAGTTGTCGAAGGTCGAGAGGAATCCATGAGGATTGACTAGCGCTTCGGCTGGATGATCGGCGAAGGCTAGGTCGTTGCGAAAGTAAGTCGCACGGTCTCCAATTTGGCCGGCGCGAAGTAAAGCAGTGGTCAACGGATTGGGGACTGTCTCGTCGCCCTTGGCGAATTGGACGACTATTGATTTGGCCGGCACGCGGGCGAGTGGTTCCTTGCGCAGGTGCTCCGCATATGGAACGCATTCGCCTGCCGCATCGATCCACTCTGAGTCGTCGAGGAACGCTTGAATCGCTTCGGCCCCCGGCACGCTATCGACCAGCGGCGGCTGATAGCGCAGCGGGACGTTTGCGATGAAAGTATTCCCAGGCCCGTTGATGAGTGAAGGTACCTGGCTCCCCAGCACCAGGGGCAACAGGGAGGAGACCACGTTGCCGGCGGGCTCAAGGCGGGAAACGTCAAGCAACGGCCCGCCGGGGACGTTAAACACACCCGCGCGGACATCAGGCTCGACCGCCATAAAGACGGTTCCATAGATCCCTCCTTGCGATTGACCAAAGTAGTAGATCCGCGACGGGTCGAGATCGGCAATCCCGTCACCATCCGCGTCCATCCCGACCTCGACTTCGCGCACCAGTTGCATAAGGTCTGCGGCTGTTTGCTGCTCCGAGTCGCGATGCAATGCAGCTTTGGGCCCCGTCGAGAGGAATCCCTCGGGTACGCTGCTGAATATTGCGCCGCCATCAATGATATCGTCGCCATTCTGATCGACTGTCCGTCCGGGCGCAGGAATCGTCGTCGTGCTGCTATCGGTCATCGTCAACGTGATGGTGCTTAGCGGACCCCATCCGTGGCCGACTGCGTTGATATAAAGAGTCGCGATTCCGTGCTCCGCCATGATTGCCATGACGTCGGGCATATTGAAGTCCTTTGCGCCGCTGAGAAAGTGGCCGAAGATTGCCACCGGCCAGCCGTGAGCCGGCTTTGTCCCGGAAGGGAGCACGAGGTTGAAGTAGATGTCATTCGCTCCCAGCACCGCCGGAACACCTGTGAGCGTACCGACACTCGGAATCAACACGTCCGGATTCAAATAGCTCGGCGAGGAGTAATGCCCGTACGCAATCTGTCCAACCGCAGCCGGTGCCAGGCTGAGTCCAAGCGGGTAGTCGGTCGTCACGGGAAACAATACAGGGGGCACGTCTTGATATTGAACATTCCAGGTAATGCCCGCGATGTCCTCAGCGTTAAACAATGCGCGAGTCCCGCCTGGCGCAATCATGAAATCCGCCGGAGCCGGCTTGACGCTGTGGATCTGATTGCGAATCTTCTCCAGCGTCGCGGTTACCGATTGCGTTATGAACACGCTTGCGGCGACGAGGTTCTTCGGGTCGGTGTGTGACTTCAGCAAAGCCGCGACCAATGCCAGAGACAACTCGGCTTCATATGGTTTCACCGTCCGGTCTTTTCCGAACAACAGATCCTTCGGAAAGGATTTGAACGCGTCAGACGCGATGACCGGTTTACCATGCGCGTCGCGGACACCATTTGTAACAATCAGAGCGTAGCGAGTGTGCTGCTCGAGCAATTCGTTGGACTCGGCGTGAATGGTGTTGCTGAGGGTGCTCCACACAATCTGGTTAATGCCGACGATCCGGCCTGCGGGTGCTCCGCCAGGTCGGGTGCTGCCCAGGCTCACCAGGAACACGTCGCTGCTGTTAACCGAGTTCGGATCGATCGGGCCGCTGAACGGTATCGACAATCTGGGTTGCACGTTGAAACCGTCCAGCAGGTTTATTGTCTGCGTTGTGTAGCACGCGGCTGGGTCGGAGCAGTCCGGCAACGGCAGGTTCACGCGCAATCTGGTGTTTTGCGATGCTTCTGGGACGGTAAACCGGTTGGTTGGAAATGGACTCCCGCCAGGTGCGCTGAGATCGAACAGTGCTTGAGTCCCAGTAGACGACGCCTTCGTATGATTTGCGTTGCGAACCTCGCGTTGAGCTGCGGTCGCCGCGCATGGCGCCGCCAGCACGACCCAGATGACGAACAACTTCAAGATCAGTTTGGGCGCCATCCACCGCACCGACAACACTCGAAACACTTTCTTTGGGATCTCCATAGAATCCTCCCCGGGGTGAGCGCATCGGTCGGGCCGCAAATTAGGCCCGCGCGCATCCCCTATACCCAGGAGGCGTTACTTCGTGCGGAACAGGTGTGAGATCGGAGTTACAAATCGAAATTCAAGCAGCCAGATCAGAAGTGCCAACGCGCCGCCTCGGAGTTCGCGTAGCAGCAGAAATGCCCGGTGCGGATCGAGTTGCCGAGATGGCGCCCCAACGCAGGGTTGCATGCGCCGATACTCTCAATTGCAGTTTTAATGCTCTTGGTTACCGCCACCCTTGCGCGTTCGCGATGCGACGCCACTTTGCGTGTGTGGCCTCCAAGTCCGGCAGCCGCTATCAGCTGCCGGGACAGCGCTTCGTACTCGGCTTCAGCGCTTTCGGTCGCGCGGGGGTCATTGATTCGCCGCGAACGTTCGATTTCTTCCCGGAGTTCGACGAGCCGATGTTTGTAGTCCGCTCTCGCCTTGGCATCCAGGACTTCTCCCGCGTCGCCCAGATCGACTGTTCTTTGAGCTCCCGAGGTTCCCTCCGATGCGAGCGCGGCAAGGTCGATCGCGGACACTTGCTCGCCGGGGTAGCGCAACAACCGCGCGATGTAGTGCAGTCCTTTGGCGTCCTTCAGATTGAACTCCGCGCCGCCGAACGAAATCGCCCAATACGCGCCTTGTTTGCGGAATATGTTGTGCGCGGTGTTTTCAGCGACTTGTTCAGCCTCCGCAGTTTGTAGTGCACTGACCGCGCGATCGCGATCAGCAATCACGCGATCAATCCAACTTAGCCCCGCGTCGTGACTCTGGTAAATCTTGACGGCAGCGTCGAACCTTTCGATCGCACCGTGGTGCTTGCGAGCCGCAACCAGTGCCCGTCCCCAACGGTGAAGCGCCTCGGCCTCATCCCAAGGAATTTGGAAACGGCGCGAAATTCCCACTGCCTCTTCGAAGTGACCCTCCGCTTCCTGGAACTTTCCTTCGGCCAAGGCGACCGAGGCCTCGGCCCGCGCGACATGTCCCGCAAGTCCACACCAGTTCTCGCCCGCATTGATGATTTCTCGCAGCCGAGCAAGATGGGGCAGTGCTTCATTCGCTCGCGCCGAATCTGCGTACAAAACAGTCAACTCAGAGCGAATATCAATCTCGGTATAGAAGTGCTGACCCTGGACAATTGTCAAAGCTCGACACAGCAGATTCTCCGCTTTCGAGTATTCCGACCGTGCATGGTGGAGCCGTCCGAGCCACAACATGGCGAAAGCCTCCTGCTCGGGTCTCCCTGGTCGCCGACCTTGTTCTTCTAGATCTCTAAGCAGCGTGCTCTCGGCCTGGCTCCAATTTCCAGCGTAGAAGGCGACGTTCGCTTCGACAAGTAGACACGGAGTCTCGGTCAAGAACTGCCTGGTTTCGTTCAGTTTGCCTGCGAATACGCTGGCGTGGGCCAGGTTATGGAACAATCGTCGACGTAGAGACGGCGCGTGCTCAAGCCGAGATCTGGAAAGCTCACGTAGCGCCCACTCTTCGCCCTCCTGCGGATTCCAGAGGAGCGCATTCCAATAGCAGGCACTCCCAGCCGCAATAGCAGCGGCAGTGGTGCTGTTCAGCTCGTCCGCCTTCTGCCACGCTTGGTTCAGCAGCTGAAACGCTTCGGCTAAGTCACCGGCATCAAACCGGCTGGTCGCGTACGCGAGGGCGCCCCACACCCAAAGGTGTCCATCCCCCGACTGCGTCCCGATTTCCAGAGCACGACGGGACGCTTCAGACGCTTGGTCTCCTTGAACGAGCTCCGAAGCGACGACTGAGAGTCCGAGATAGAGGCTGCAACGCAATCCGAAATCCTGGCTCTCGCCAAGCAGAGTTTCGGCTCTTCTGAAGTGGGACAGGGCGAGAGGAAAGCTTCGTAACACCAGGTCGTTCAGGATGATCAGCGAGTGCCCGATTTTGACGTGAACTCTTGCAGCCGCCTCCACTTGGCCCAATCCTTCGTAGAGCTTTAGCGCTTGCTCAAGATATTCGACTCCTTTCTTCTCAAGCCCCAAAAGCGGCGCAGCGCCCAAATCCTCGAGCAGTCTTGCGCGCTCCTTGGGATCCGCACCTTGTTCCTTCTGTAGCACCGCCGCCGCCTCCCAATGCAGAGCCACTTCCTCGTACGCGAACGATTCGTACGCCGCCTTGCCCGCACGAATCGAGTAGTCAATCGCCTTGTCGAGATCGCCCGTTTGCGCGCTAAGCCGGAAGTGATACGCCAACTCGCCCAGGTGCGGAGTTAGGTCTGCACGATAGAGATCCTCGAACACTTCGCCGATCCGTTTGTGGAGGCGAGAACGATCGGCAGCGCCAATAGCCTCGTAAATCGCCGCGCGAATCAAGGCGTGCGCGAAGCGGCAATGCCCAGATTCGGAAACGGATGCGACGATTCCGGCTACAACTGCTTCATCCAGACACTCAGGAATCTCGGCGGCTGGCACAGCCGCGACGCGCCCCAGCGGTGCAAGCTCGAACTCGACGCCCAACACCGACGCAATCGCAAGCAGCGAGTTCGTACGCTCGGACAATTCGCTAAGCTGGCGCGCAATGGCGCTGTGCACATTGGGCGGCAGTTTCAAATCCGCGGCCTTAAGCTGCCCCGTATGCTCCAGCTTGCCCTCTGTCATGAGCGTCTGCACGACACCGCCCAGAAACAGCGGATTGCCGCCGGTCGTCTGATGCAGCGTTGCGAGGAACCGATCGTCGAGCACGATGCCGGCGCGATCACGGACCAGGCTCGTCGCATCGAGCAGGCTTAGTCCGCGGAGCGGGAGCTGGGCGCTCTCTCGCGCCAGCGCGGCGAACAACGCCCTCAACTCCGGCGAGCGCTCGACTTCCGCTTCGCGATGAGTGCCGATCAACAGAATTGGAGAGTCCTTCAGCGCGCGGGCGAGGAAGCACACCATCTGGAGCGCAGCAAGGTCCGCATCGTGCAAGTCGTCGATCACAATGACCAGAGGCTCGCGCTGGGCGACGCTTTTGAAAAGCGTCGCGACCGCATCGAACAGCCGAAACCGCGCTTGCTCCGGATCAATCCGTCCCAAACCCGTTCTTTTTCCGACTGGCGCGGGCCGAACAATCTCGGGTACCAGCGCGGCCACGTGCTCAATCCCAGGGCCAAGCGCTTCGGCCAGCTGTGCGAAATCCGGCCGTTCGGCAAACACACGAATGATTTGGATTATCGGCCAGTAGGCCAGGGAGCCCGCGCGCGCCCAGCATCGCCCCCAGACGACCTGCAGGCCACGAGCCTGGGCCCGAGCAGAAAACTCATCGGCCAGCCTGGTCTTGCCGATGCCAGGCTCGCCTGAAACTAAGAACATCCGCCCGTGGCCGGCAGCAATTTTGTCGAGTGCGCCGCCGAGTTGCGCAAGTTCGCGCTCGCGACCGACGAACCGCTCGCCAGCCTCCTGACGCTCGCCTTCAGCAGGCCTCAGGACGCGTCTCGACGCGCCGCGGATTTCTTCCTCAGCCAAATGGCCATACCCCAAAAGTGACTCCTCTCAGTTATCAAAATGGCGGGCGAGCGGAAAATCGTTGAAGCAGGCCCTACGCCCATCGGGTGCAACTCTCGACTTTCTCAAAGTTGCCCGACGTTTGTTCGGGTGAGTCCATCGGAAGTGGAGTCAGGGTCGACCGGAACCCGAAATGCCCGCGCACGCAATCCTTCCGGGTATGAACTAGCAGCGGTTGAGCGCCTGTTCCTGCGCGCTCCAGAGTAGGGGAAGATCAATCCTCCGGATGAGACTTATGACAGTCAAATCCGAAGGCTGGCGGCCCTCGACGATCGCTTCGACGATCCTGGGTGAGAGAGTGCCCAGCCGAATCAGCCGCCGCACCGATCGGCCCTCAATCCCTTCTCGGCGCGCGAGTTCGTCTACCGACTGAGCCCGACCCGACAGCAGTTCATCGGACCATCTGCGTGCGCGGGCAACCGCCTTGAGAAGTGGAAGATCAATTCGGGTGGGATTGGAGGCGCCTTCAAGCACCATCCGCATCTCGACCCCGCGCCTCTTCATCTGCATAGGAACGAACTTTGTAACGGCGACGTGGCTAGGCAGCGCACCGTCACGTTCTTCGGCTGGAGAGATCGGCAGCTTAAGAGCGATCCGGATGCCGCTGTCGCTAAGCTCCAGCCTTTCGATGATCTCAGGGAGCGGCGACGCGGTTTCGCTGTCGGGACGCATGCGTTCGATCCACCCTTCGGCTAATTTCAGGACCAATGGCAGGCGATTTCCGTCGATGCCAGCCTCCTCGACCGCCTGCGCGATCGCGACGCGGTCGGAAAGCATCCCTTTGGCTGCGGCAGAGACCGCTTGCTCAATCTCGGGCGCGGATACTCGCCATCCATGCTCCGCATCTTCGGGCACGCCTCGAACCAACTTTCGGGAAACGTAATAGCGGTAGCGGCGCTTACCCTTGGCCGCCCCCTGGACATAAAGCGGCTCACCGTTTTCATCGAAAAGCTTGGCTGCCAGCGGACTGCGCGGCGCCTCTGTTTTACGACCTTCAACACCTCGCGCTGCCCGCTCCTGCAGGCGCCGCTGAACCCGCTCCCACAGCGTCCGGCTCACTATCGCCTCGTGCTGTCCGGGATGACGTTCCTGCTTGTGGCGGATCTCGCCCACGTAGATCGGGTTTGAGAGGAGGTGGTAAAGCGCGCCGCGCGAGAATGGCTTCCCGCCCAAACGGTTGCCACGCATTGACTGTCTGACCTCGGATACGACCGCGCGCCGAGCGAACTCAGCCTGCAAAAGCCGGACGCTGCCTAGTTCGAGGTAGCGTTCGAAAATCTCTCTCACGGTCCGGGCTTTCTCGGGTTTGACGACCAGCTTGCGCTCGCGGACCTCGTATCCAAGCGGTAACGTTCCGCCCATCCACATGCCCTTGCGTTTTGAGGCAGCGACCTTGTCGCGAATGCGCTCGCCGATAACTTCGCGCTCGAACTGCGCAAACGAGAGCAGCACGTTGAGCGTGAGACGGCCCATCGAGGTGGTGGTGTTGAACTGCTGGGTGACGGCGACGAACGACACCGTCTGCGAATCAAACAACTCGACCATCTTGGCAAAGTCGGCGAGCGAGCGGGTCAGCCGGTCCACCTTGTAGACCACCACCACGTCAATGAGCCGCGATCGGATGTCCGCGAGCAGTCTCTGAAGGCCGGGCCGCTCCATGGTGCCGCCTGAAAAGCCACCATCGTCGTAGGCGGTCTTGACCAGCTTCCAACCTTCCCCCGCCTGGCTTTTGATGAACGCCTCGCACGATTCGCGCTGCGCGTGCAGCGAGTTGAAGTCCTGGCCCAATCCCTCTTCCGAGGATTTGCGGGTGTAGATTGCGCAACGCTTGATCGGGGAGCTAGCCATTGGCCACCTCTTTGGTTCGACTCTTTAGGCCGAAGAAAAGAGGACCCGACCAGTGGGTGCCGGTAATTGTACGTGCGACTTCCGAGAGGGACTTGTATCGTCGGCCCCGATAGACAACATCGTGGTCGAGTACGGTGACGCGGTGACTGACGCCTCGCCACTCGCGGATCAGGACGGTCCCTGCGCTCGCCCGCCGTTTCGGAGTGGGTTCGAGTGCGGCCTCGGAACGGCTCGCTCCGATCCGATCGAGGACTCTTTGCGTGGAGGGCTTGAGACCGCCGAAAGCCATCTCCTGAAGTCGGTAGGCGATCGCCCGAATCATGAGCGACCTGCCGATATGGCCTAACGGCTCCTTGCTATACAGATTCTTCCAGCGCTCGCGAAGGTCCGTGATACTGGCATTTGATAGCTCGGCAATCTCAGCAGTGAGTGCATCTCCGTCCAGAACCTGCGCCCGCCGCTTCATGATCGTTTCTCCCTATATTTCCTGACCTTCAGCTCGGCACTCAAGCTCATATGCTGTCCTCCTTCAGTCTCGCGATTTGCTGCCCCGATGACACACACATTGCTCGTTTCGCGACACCCAGCCAGTCGTTGCACGGCGGAGACTTCGGGCAATTTCGTCACTTACTCGGTCCTGTTTTCTCTGTTGCTATTCGCCGGCCCATTCGCCTTCCAATCGCCTCGATCCTGCAGACCGTGTCTCTTCTATTCGTGCGAATGATGATGAGAAGCGCGAGAAATCACTCGCTTCATGCAGCCAACAGAGCAAACATCCCCCGCGAGCCGCTATGGCTCAGGGAGACCTAAGAGAATGGAACTCGCGAAATTGGCAAACGGAAAAGACCCTACACTCTCGATTGGACGTTCCCCGTCCCGAGCCGCACAAGGTCAAAAGGACACGGCACGGTTGCCTAGTGAGAAGACGACTCCGAGGAAAGCGCTGAAGAAGGCTGACTCCGCGCTGCCTGTTCGGAAGAAGGCGGGCGGTAAGTCGAAATCAAACAAACTGGTTTGCCGCTACTGCGGGAGCGACGACCTGGCCCCGAGTTTCATCAAGCGGCGCGATCGCCGGTGCCGCAAGTGTTTCAGTAAGCGCTATGGGTCGGCGGCGATCGCGAGGAAAGCAAAGGTCAAGAAATAGTTGGCCTCAAGGTGAGCTGAAGGGCCGGGCTCGAAAGGGCTCGGCCCTTTCGGTTTTTCGTGGTGCCTAGGGTCTCGCCGCAGACTCCAACCAGTTGACGATCACCGATTTGGCGACGCTCCGCATCGCTTCAAATTCTCGAAGTCCATCACTGATTCGCGGCGTTATTGAAACCAGAGCGTGGTCACTGTCTTCGTAACGTAAATCCACTCCGTGAGCCAATTCCGAACGAATTCGGTAGAACCGCAAGCGATCCTGCTGAAGTCCTCGACCAGAAGCAAGTCGATCGATGAACAACTCAAACTCGCGCCGCTTCCCCCGATCCCGCCTGGGCATCAGCGCTTCAACTGCCGTGACCAGCGCTACGAAGGCGGCCGACCTTGAGTCCCAGACAGCAACACTCGAGTGTCGGAGCCAGTGGCAAGCCCTTAGCCAGGCTTCTCTTTCGGTTCGCGCAAGAGCGTAGAAGCTATCGAGTCTGATTGAAAAATCTGAGGGCAAGTCGAGTGACATAGAAAGTGCCCACATGAGTTTGTAGTATGTGCTCGGCTCGACTTCCTGCAAGTTGGGAATGCTCTCGGCACATGAGAATTGCGAGCTTTCGGCGGAGAATCCACGGCAGCGAAAACCCTCTTGAACGAACACCGATGTGGGACCTCTTTGGCAATCCGATTCCGGCGAGAGGACCCAACGATAACGGCGTGCGATTGTTGTCGTGCAGCTAACCGACCCATCCAGGAGGGCGCTAAGAACAAGCTCAAGCTCGTACTGCTTGCGGTACTTTCGGAGTTCGTTCAGGGCGTCATTGGAACTGGCTTCGAAAGACATTTCCAATACGAATGGGTGCCGTGGATAGAGTCCTGGCAGGCTCGAATCAGGTCTCGGCGCGTCGGCCGGAGGGGGCAAGATCTGAAAAGAGTCCTTGTGTCGAAAATATCCTTCCACAGGTTTTTCAGACAGGAACAGCGCTCTGCCTATTTTCTTCCCAACTGACGAAAGGATTTCGGAATCGATTCGGCGTTGTAGTTCTTCGAGCATACTGCGAGACAGACTTGGACCGGCGATCGCATGAACAAGATCGCACTGCCTGTAGATGAGTTTGATCGCAGTGCGGTCCCGGTCCGGATAGAAGACGGCCCCCGCTCTAGAGTCGTCATATAGCGCAGCCTTAAACAAATCAATGAGAAGCCAGCGAAGTTCAACTTCTTCAACCTGCCCAAGACGAAGTGCGTCCGAAATCTCGGTATTCTGCAGCAAGGCTTATCGCTGACGTATGCTCTCGGACATCGTTCGGTTCGAACTGAACTGGATCCGAGATGAAGGTCTCTTACACATCAGGGCAGCGGCACGATGCGCCATTCGATGCTCGCCTCGCGCAGTTCCCGGAACCGCGCTTCCGGAATATCTGGGCAAGCAAGCATGCGTCGGATGCGGGTGGGTTCGATGTGGTTCATTTCGGCGAAGAGCCGTCGATGTCTACCGAGCTTACCTATCGCCTCGTCTATTTGAGAGGCCTTTACCTTAACTTCGACGATGAGGTGCCGATTTTCACAGTCACGAAATAGTAAGTCGAGGAAACCGGTCTCTCTGGAGGCGTCGGACACGGGATGTTCCGCGCCAAGGATCGTTAGTCTGCGTTCGAGCACGTCCGGCTTGGCGATCAAGTACTCGACAATCCGGTCATGATCCCGCCCGCGGCTCTTGCGACGCGCCCCGACTGTCCAAGCCTCGCCAGCCAGAAGGTGCTCCAGAAAGTCTTCGGGTTGCACGTAACCGCCCTCCAGTATATAGGGGAACGCTTGGCATAGTTCACCGCCTCGGTATACCAGCAAGAATTGAAGCGGGAACCACTCGTAAGGATACTTCCTGCTCCCGAAACGCGCCTTTATCTTGCACCGCATTGCAAGCTCGCGAACCTGACGAAGTAGATCCTTCCCCTCCGCTTCTCTTTCGCACGCCTCGCGCTGCTCGCGGACTTCGAAGCTGTCGATCATTGCGCGTTCTTTCGCTTCTGCGAGCAGACCCAATACGCGTCCGTGCACTCGTTCGAGTGCCCTATCGGCAAGAACCGCGGTTTTGTAGCCGTATACGATCCGCAGCGCCGATAAGTCGTCTCGATAGCTCATATCGACTAGTGCCTTAGCGGTGTTTGATTCCATCGACTTTGACAGCTCCCGTCTCACCGAAATGCCAACGCGTTTGATGCGGATCCGACATGAATCCTCGACAAACCCAAATGATGATCGCACGTCGAAATGTCAACCGTTGTCAGCGCAGAAGACCGGAGGGGCGCAAATACGCGCGTGTCGATCATGCTTTATGTGGATTGACGAATCGGTGTATTGCTTGATCCGGACCACCAAATTCGATGGTCAACCGATCGTCGTCATGGTTCTCCGATCTCTCTAAATGTACAGCGCTGATCGAACGTCCCTGTTTGAGCGCGTCTTCGCGAAGCTGGACGAAGTCCTTAGGACCGCCTATGGAGCAAGGCACCCCGCTACTAGCGCAAGATGCGAGCTAAAATGTCTCGCTAGGCGCTCCTACGTCTTCGAATTGGCTGTCGTCGCTTGTCGCAACCGCTTTCCTGAGCTGAAGCTTCGAAGAGTGTTTGGGACGTTCCTTGGAGACCGCAATGCGAACCCAATCCGCGTACGCTCGAACTTTGTGTTGTAGGAGTCCGTCCAAAGACTGTTCCGTAGCTGTGGAAACTAGAATCCATTTCTGAGTGTCATCGGAAGTGTCGATCGACAGTCGCCTACGAAAAAGAACTCGTCAACCGTTCCGCCCTGCAAATGGTCGCGCTACCCGCCCTCGTCCGAGACAGTCCGGTCGGTCCGCCATCTCACTTGATCCCGTTTGGTTCCGGTTCATCCCATTTCAAATTGCGTAAGCGTATATTCGCCCGAAATCGTTTCGCGAGTGTCCTGCTAAGGCTAGGACAATCTGATGCATATTCTAGTTTGCGGCGCGTGTACTAGAAACTCGCTGCCTTTGCGGTAAGCCTAATTCGTTGTCGGATCGACGGACCGAAAGGTCACATCGGTAATCCAACCTCAGTGCGGCCGGTCGATGCAGTTTGTGCCGACATGGGCAAACTCTGCGAGGCTATCTTCGTTGCCTTATCAGTAAGTGCAATAGTTCGTTCCGTTGAGCCGATGAACGTATGCTCCCGTTTTTGCGCCCGTGCTGGTACACGCCTTTGGTGGATTCGATGGCGGGTCACAATCGCTACAGAATCCGGTTTGTCCATCGATCGTGAAGGTCGCCATCAAATTCGCGAACGTGGTCGGTGCGTACCTCGTAGCCGATATGCCACTGACGTCACCTAGAGCGCGGGGAACAGGCGCTTGCAGAGTTCTGAAAGCGGTGATGAACTCGACCCAGTTAGTGCTTGTACTCAATATTCCGGCTTCGGCTCCGGTGGCGTGCGGAAGTTTCTGGCGTCGTTCTGCGATGTAGCAAGGCAACGCACTCGGCTTGCCGCCCCATGTGCGATTTGCGCTGAAGACCAAATCCGAGTCAGCCGGTCCGGCCCAATTCTGCGTCTGCGTACCGCTGAAATCGTCGCAGACTATGGAATAGATATGATCGAGATATGCCGTCGTCGTCAGGCTTTTTCCGGTAGTCTCGGTTCCGCGGCCGACGTTCGCCGTAGGCGCTGCATCTGTCGGCGAAGTCGTCGAGAGCGTGTCGGCCGTACACATGAGAGCGTGCGCGTCCGCTGGTCCGAGCCAATAGAGCCACGGATCGCGTGAGTTCGGCTGCCATATCATGAAGTAAATGGCTGCGCATCCCGAGCCGTACGCTTGAAACGCGAGTTGGACGCTTCCAGGCGGCGTGTTCAGCGATACGCATTCGTTCCTGGAAAGGTTGAGGGCGATGATGGCTATACCGTTCGTCACTGCAGAGCCACTATTCAAAATGCGTATCGAAGAGCCGCCAACCACCTGATCGCTTGCGACGCAGCGCCCGGAAGTCGCCCCGTTTTGATAGCCGATATCACCGCCCGCTGGAATCTGTGCCAAGGTGACGGAAGTGCTGCCGAGAAGCAACGCGGTCACCAGAGCCGATCTCTGAATTAGCCTAATCAAGAGGAATTTCAATGCTGTGATTCCTCGTATGCGAGACGAGTAGCGGATCTGTAGGATTGATAAAGCAAAGGAACGATAAGAAATAGCGGGTGTTGGACTGCAAGCCTGCCTCGTAGGGAATATGAACGCAATGGTTGCCATCGATTTCGTGGTCACCATCCACCCGGCCCAAATAGCCACCTATGCTGCAGACTAGCGAATAGTAGGCGGTCTGACTGTTAGGATTACAGATCGTAGTCTCACCCGCCACGTTATAGAGATAATCCCGCACGCCCGAACGAAGGAATCCTCCATTGTCGCTCATGTATTGGGTCCAACGATTTGGCTCGCAGACCGCTGGTGCGTTGGTTGGGTCAATGTTGCCGTTGCCGAAACCCAATTGCTCGTTGTTGCCCTGGGTCGAGGAACCGCTTTCGGAGCGATTCCTCGACCTTGCGACGATTTTCCAGACGAAATTAGGTGCTGGTTCCCATACAAGAAAGTACGTCTCCTGGGAGTTCGGATAGGATGGTGGCTCAAGCGGATCATTGCTGGTGCTTGCAGTGGTCGGATCGACGCCCACATGTTTACCCCACGCTACGGGATGGCCCATAGCATCCTGCATTACCGTCAGAGCCATAAAAGCACCGGCAGCCGGATTCAGAGGAGGCGAGGCATCGACGACCGCCTTGTCAGCGATGATTTTGACGGTAGCGGAAGTGCATCCGGCCGGGACCGACCACTTTGTCCTATCACTCCCCCTGCAGGTCGTACCCATCGCTGCGACCGGCAAGACCATGTAAGGCACGTCGATTAGGCCGAGCGCCAACGCTACTGTGACCATTCTTAGTTTCACCCTAGTAAGCATGTTTTCTCTTTCTCACAGCGGTGACGATGGACCGGACGCTGCGCATTTACCCTCAATCGGTATATCGGCGCAGGTCTGGCGCACCGTGTTGTGTCTTTCCATTAATGACGTGCTTGATATATATGATCTTCAGTCTTCGATTGAAGTCAAATTTCTCTCAGGTGCAGGTGCCAATGGCTACGGATGCGGCTAAGCCCTTAGAAGTGAAGGAAGGCCCAGTTTGCGAGAAATGCGGGCGTCGTGATGGGAAGATCCTAGCAATCCAGGCCGGTGACTTTGGCGGGTACGTCAGCTACATGCACAAGCGTTGTTATAACCGCGGGCTGTACCAAATCTTAACGATTGTTGCCGTTTTTATTGTTTCACTACTAGTGTGGCACAGCTGTTGACTTGGTTGCACTGTGAAAGCGAACGGGTGAGAAGTTTAAACGATATTGCGGCTTTGTAGGTTGAACCTCCCATCTTTATGAGGGTCTCAGATCGGCATCATATGCGAGATCGGTTCAATTGTGCTCAGTGGTGCTATAGATATTAGACAAGCAACGCAGAGATCCGCCTATCGGCTTCCCGAAGACGTAGTAGACATGATAGTTCGCGCCCCCCTCTGAATCATGAGCAGGCAGCAAGAACTCGCCCATATCAAACGGGATTGATTCGGTGGTTGTCCCAACGCTGTAAGTCGAATCCTCTACTAAAACATACGAGCCGGTACAAGTTATGGTACTTCCCACCGAACAAAGTAGATTGTTTCCTCCGATATAAGTCTGCACTTCAATCGACGATGCCGTTGTGCCCGACGTCGGAGGCGCCAAGGTTAGATGGCCATGTACTGTATAATTCCACTTCGAATTCGGATCGCACAAAGAGTTGTTCGGGCCCTCGGTGCAAGGCTGACCCGCGTTATCCGCGCTGAGCTGGCTGTAGGTGTTAGCGGGTAGATTCCCGGATGTGTTGCACGGCTCCTGTCCGCCACCCTGATGAGTCATAATATTGGTAACATCCAGTGTGGGACTCGGGGTAGCGCTCGGCATAGCGGTCCCGGTCGGCGTGGGAGTAGAAGAATTGCCGCTATTGTTCTCTTCGGTCGCGATATTGTTGGCGACGCATTGGACTGAGCCGCCGATCGGTTTCGCGAACAAGTAGAATGGCACGGGAAACGTTGAGTCGTTTGGATTGATACTTCCTGCACTCCCCCAATCGAACGGGACTGATACGTTTGGTGCTCCAACAGGGAAGGTTGAGTCCTCGCCCAAGGCCCCGCCGTTGCATGAAACGACGGTTCCCCCGGTGCAGGAAGCAATGCCTTGTCCGTACCAATATTGCACTTCAACTTGCGTAGCTGTCGTACCTGAGCTCGGCGGGCCGAATGTCAGATGACCATGTCCTGCGAAGCCCCAGGTTGAGGCGGGCTGGTAAGTTGAATTGCAGTTCTCCCCAGGGCCGCCTTGCCCTAGCGCTTGAGTCTGGTGGCACGGCTCGAATGAGGAACTACCTCCGACCAGGCTGTACACGCCGGCAGGCAGGTTTCCGGTCGTATCGCACGGAGTCTGACCGTCGTGCTGATTCGTAATGGCGTCAGTATCGCCACTGAATGTTTGGGTCCAGGCGGGTCCCGCTGACAGTACTAGCAGGCAACCTGCCAAGATAGCTCGCCTCATCTCACGGCCTCCTTGCTAGGTCCCCAATTCCGAACGCTGCCGCTCACAAACTTCACATACGCTCCGGTCAGTTGTGCTCTTCGGTAACATAATTGTTAGCGGTGCACTTGATACTGCCGCCAATCGGTTGCGCGAATACGTAATATTTCTGGAAATTGCCGTCTCCGGGAGCTGACAGATACCCGGCTAATAAAGTCTCGGCCGCTGCAAACGGAACCGTGACGTTGAGTGGCGGGACTGCGTAGATAGCGTCCTCGGCCAGTCTGCTCGAGCCGGTGCAGGTGACAATAGTTCCGCCAGTACACACCATGCCGTCGCCGCCGATATAGGTTTGCACTTCCACCTCAGTGGCTGGAGCGCCCGAGCTTGAAGGTCCGAAGGTCACGTGGCCTCGTACGACGTAGTTCCAAACCGAGTTGGGGTCGCACTTTTGGCCTGGCTCTCCCTGGCCGGGATTTTCGGAGCATGGCTGACCCGCGGTGTCGCTACTTACTTGCGAAAACTCACCTTCGGTCAAATCTCCGGTTGTGTCGCAAGCCTTGCCAACTCCATGACCTTGATTGGTGTCGATATTGCTAATGCCGGCTACGGTCGTCGGAGTGCTGGTTGGCGTGGGCGTCGGAGTGCTTGACGCCGTCGGAGTGGCCGTAGCGGTCGGAGTCGCGGTCACCGAGGCAGTAGGAGTCGGAGTGGCCGTCAGAGTTGCCGTCGCGGTTGGCGTTGGCGTTTTTGTGGATGTGGCGGTTGGTGTCGCTGACGTGCCGAAGGCAGTCCCGTCGAGGACCACCGATTGGGAAGGTGTCTTGCCGTCATCGGTGACGGTCAGCTTTCCTGTTTGCGCCGTCCCCGCGGGGTTAGTCGCGGTCGTTGGATTGAAGGTCACCGATACCTGGCAGTTTCCGCCCGCCGAAATCGAGGACCCACACGAGTTCGTGACCAAATCGAACGGAGCCGTCGCAACTATCGACGCGATCTCTAACGCCAGAGTGTTGGGATTCTTTACAGTGACCGTCTTGGCGGCCGATACCGATCCCACGTGCACTTTGCCGAACGCCAACGAGGTTGGGGAGAACGTCGGGTTCGCAAGAATTCCGGTGCCTGTCAGTGCGACTGACTGCGGGCTATTTAATGCATCGTCGGTGATAGTCAAATCTCCGGTGCGAGCACCGTCCTGTGTGGGAGTGAACACTGCTACTATCGAGCAGCTCGACGACGCCCCGAGATCTTTGCCACTGCAGGTGTCGCTCGTGATCGCGAAATCCTCAGAAGGCACCGCGGCGTCGATGTGGAGAGCCACCTTATTGAGATTCTTAACGGTCGTGGTCCTTGCAACGCTGTTCGATCCCACAATCACACTGCCGAAGGCCCACTTAAGCGGAGCGATAGTCAGCTTGCCCGCAATCCCAACGCCGCTCAGGGTCGCGGAGCCGGCAGTGGGATTCGCGTCGTCGCTCAATGCCAGCGACCCCGTGCGAGTTCCGAGAGCAATCGGCATGAAGGTAAGCGTAACGGTGCAGTTGGCTCCTTTGGCGAGCGTAGAACTGCAGCCATTGTTCGTGATGTTAAAATCGTTCGGGTCTGCACCCTTAAACTGAATACCTAGTCCCGTAACCGGCTGTCCGGTGGCGGGATTGGTTATCTTGATACTTTTGGCGACACTTGTCGCTCCGGTAACGCCGAAGACTACGTTGCCAAATGCCAGGCTAGCGGGTGAAACAGTTAGTCCAGCCGCCGCGGCGGAAGCCGTAGATGTTGCCAGCGTGGCCAGCATCGCCATCAGGCCAAGCGCAAGAATCATCGATGCGGACGATACTGTCCTGCCGTAGCCGGCCCGAACCATTTGGAAGACCCCCGCGTGACCAAGAATAGAGCGTCAAAATATGTCACACGGAGTCATAGCGTGTCAATACGACTTGGATCTGTCTCGAAAACTGAGAGTTTCCTGACGATTCAGTCCGATTGATACAGAAATATATCCGCGAGCGAGAAGCCGCGTTAGAACCAATTAGTCGCGTGCTTAATAACTTGGCTGATACGCTTGAGTCTGGAGACGTTGTCAGCGATCTTGACTATGCCAAGCCATACGGATGTCAATTACCACATTGAGTTCATCGCCACCTCGTACAAACTTGCCGGATCTGTTTCACGACTTCGATTCATCTAAGACCGGCACCTCCAACCGGTCAATTGTGCTCGGTGGTGGTGAAGAGATTGGATAAGCATTGAAGCGATCCGCCAATCGGCTTCGCAAACACGACAAACTCTTGAAAGTTAGCACCTCCACCTGAATCGTGAGGAGCGAGCAAGTATTCGCCCATATCAAACGGGATGGACAGGGTCGTACTCCCCATGTCGTATGTCGAATCCTCAACTAAAACATACGATCCTGTACAGGTTATTGTAGTTCCATGTGTGCAAGAGAACAGGTTTCCTCCGATATAGGTCTGTACTTCAACCGTGGATGCCGTGGTGCCCGATGTCGGAGGAGTCAAGGTTAAATGTCCATGTACGGTATAGGTCTCCTGGAACTGAATTGTATGCCGCCAATAAGGCTTCAAGGGCATTAAACGAGACCTGTTCATTGTTCGGGCCAACTGTATGAGTTGAGTCTTCGACCAATGTGACGCTCCCCGTACAGGTGACAGTGGTCCCCGCAGTACATGCTATGTGATTGCCACCAATGTAAGTCTGCACTTCCACCTTAGTGGCGGTGGTTCCCGAGCTTGGAGGTCCGAACGTCACGTGTCCGTGCACTTCATAGTTCCACGTCGAGGTCGGATCGCAGCTGGCGGGGCTACCCGAGGTCACGCATGGCTGACCCGCATTGTCGCTACTAACTTGCGAATACGTACTTGAGGGCAGATTTCCAGTCGTATCGCAGGGCTTGCCCGCGCCACCACCTTGATTGGTAACTACATTGGTCAAGTCAAGGGCGAATGCACTCGAAGCAACCACCAAGATCAGGCAGAAACCGATCAGCGTCGTTTTCACGATAGCCCCTCCTCGAATTGTTATATCCGAGCTTCTACTCTCTGTACTAGATATTGTCAAACTGGCGAGAGAACGATCGGCCGTCGTCTTAAACACCGAGTGAACATGTGCGAGGCTGATCAGATCGTTCGCAAAGTTGGCAACCATATTCAGTCCGAGGTCTTCGATTTCGTTTGAAGTACAAAAAACTCGGGATTTGCGTTGAAAGGTGACGTCGCGGCGGGCGCCGTAAGAGAGGCGGAGACGCACACTTGAGAATCGTGTGATTCGCCTTTTAATAACGCTGAACGTGATCTCGGATGTCTTGCGCTCACACCTTACCTGCTATTTTTGGCGTGTTAGCGCGCGCCGGCTTGCGTCTGATTTCGCCGATTCGGTATGACTTGGACTGAAATTTTTGGATCGCAGATTCTAGGCAATCCTGGCCCTGGCTGGGGTACTTCGAGCTTTTCGATTGCGTCGGCAAAGGCTCTTGCCTGGTCACAGATTAGTCTCTCGGGAGCGAATCGCGCCCCGTTTAACTGTGAAGATAAGCCAGGCACCTTGACTCAAAGTCTCAGTCGATTCATTAGATAATCCGACATCTTCTCAGAAGGACATGCGAATCACCCCGCGAACGATAACAACTACTCTCTTTGCCATTGGAATATTTCTGCTGTGCGCGATTTCTGCGTGGAGCCTTCGTGCGCCTTACGCTGACTATCTTCGGACGCCGTTTCAGGGCTTGGCTCACTTGCTGCCGACGACAGCATGGGCTGCGATCACGGTGTGGACATTCTGGGGTTTTGCGACCGTGCTCTCCGGGCTTATCCTGCTGCGGATCGATCCCGACCTTGGATTGTGCGATGCGATAGTCGGCGGCGCAGTTTGTCCCTGGATATTCGCCTATGTCGCCGGCAATCTGCTCGGTCCTGTCGGGCTCTTTCGAACCTGGACCATTTGGCTAATCGTTGTTGGCTCGGGCTTCTGGCTTGCGCGAGATCAGCCCAAGCTTCGAACTGAAGCTCGCCCCTCGATCGGTCAAAAGTTGGCGATTCTGGCATGCCTGCTGATGATGGTGAGTACCTTGCCGATGGAATTGGGATCGCCAGTTCCGCCGTACATGGACGTTTTGAATCTCCCGGCGGCTGCCCAGCGCATCCTTACGTTCGGGAGATACCTACCGTTCAACAACGATCCCTACGGCTACTGGAGCCCCGATCAGCAATCACCCGGGTTCGAGTTGTTCGCAGCTCTCCTCGGTTTCGGCGCTCATACGCGACTGGCGCTCCTCGCGGTGACGGGAGCGACGGTTCCGATGGCCGGCGTGATCATCATTGCGACCTACCGGCTGGCGCGTGCGCTGAGCGACGACGTAGCTGGAGGTATGGCGGCGCTCCTTCTGTTCGCGACAACCACACTCATCCGAGCGCAGGGGATGCATGGCACGTCGGTCACCTTCGCACTAGTCGCGATTGGCCTCGCATTTTTTTTCGATCGCAACCGCCGCCCTATCCGAACAACCATCGGAACGCTTGCGTTGGCGACCGCCGTTGCTTCCCACGCGATAGACGGTGGGTTTGCGTTCGCGACCGCCGCCGGAATCATGTTAGTCGGCTTGCTCGACGATCCGCGAAACTCGTTGCGTGAATTCGCATGCCTCGTTGGCGGTCTGTTCGTCACCGTTCCCGAATTCGCGGTAGCTCTCCAAGTGAGACTGCCATACCCGATACTTCCGATAGCGCAGCTCGCAGGTATCGCGATCATTTGGTTTGCCGCGAAGGGGCTAACACCACGACCGACTAAGTCGACTACGTTGGCTAGCATTGTTGAGCGCGCAATTATTTTTGCAGCGCTTGCAGTACTCGCATACCGAGCGCCGGGTATAGCCTTTACGATGTATGATGCGTTCCCGACTCTCACCATTTTCTGCATGGTTGGCTTGGCGATCGCGTTCGCGTCGAGGGACACTCGGACTCTCGGAGTATACGTTGCGGCTATGGCTATGTTGATCGCCGTGCTCACCGAGCATTTTTCACAAACAAAATTGCTGGCCGCCTACGGGGCCCAAGCGCAGTTCGGCGTCACGGATATAGTCCGCAAGCTCGCCGAGTATTGGTGCCCGTATTTTCTGGTGTTCCCGGCCGCGGTGCTTTTCGAATGGATCTACCGGCAGGTCTCCAGACCGGTCGCGGTAGCGGCATTGCTGGTGCTTGTGGTTTTCCCGTGGTCACAACATCCGGAATTGGACATGGAATACCACGAACATTCCCTGGCCGCGGAAGGAGCGTGGAACTGGCAGCTTGCAAAACAGGGATGGTGGGGATCTACTCTCGACGCGCGCTGGGCGCAGAGTCCAGCAGAACTAGGCCTGAGCGAGACGCTTCGCTATGAAATTCGAGCGGGCCGAATTACGCTGGCGACTCATATTGTCCACATCACGCCTAATACAATTATGTGGAAGGACGTTCTGCTGTTTTCTGTGTATACGGGGATCAACGACGACCTCTATGTAGAGAATCCCAGCGAGCCACTTGATCAAGGAGGCACAGCTGGCAGCCGGTTGTACCCGGTGTCGATGCTGCCTGACGCCATTGCGAAACGCCCCGCATATATCGTCGTACACGACGATCCTCCAGCCGGATTGACACTACCGCCGCCCGGCTACGACGAGATTTTCAACGAAGACAATGTCGTACTGTTCCGACGCGACGACCTTTCACCAGGCGCGAGGGCCTCGTCGTCGAGGCATTGAACCTCAGGCCGGCTTCCACCCAGCTGTGGCGCGCCGCGACGCGGCAATACCTGTGAGCGTGTATCCATACCAGCGAAGGTAGCGGGGCAACCAGCGCCACAGTTTGAACTTGGATTGCCCCTCGGTGCGGTCTTCCCATCGAGAGGGCACTTCGGCGAGGCGCCATCCCGCGCGACAGGCTTTGCCGACGATCTCGAGATTGATTTCGAATCCGCCAGCGCTCTCCAGATTGAGCTTCTGCAGGAGCTCGGTGCGGTACAATTTGAAACTATTGGTCGGATCGCAGATCGGCAGTCCGAACATCTTCAGCGACCGGCCGGCAAGTCGTGAGAGCTTCCCCTTGAGCCAAGGCCCACCTATCTGCTCCCCGCCTGGCATGTACCGGGACCCTACAACGAGGTCGTAGCCTTCGGCGAAGTGCTTCAGCATCGGATCCAGCGCTCGCAGATCATCGGATCGATCCGCCATCATAACTATAAGTGCGTCGCCGCTGGCCGCAGCGAAACCCGCCTTGAGCGCGTTGGCCGGCCCGCGCCCGAGCGTGTTCCGGACGAGCCGGTATTCCACCGACGGCGGAGCTTGGAGTGATCTCACGACCGGCAGCGTGGGATCGTTCTCCTCATCGTAAACGATCACTACCTCCGCGGGCGCGTGAATCACAGTGTTGAGCGCCTCGAGCGTCGGGCGAATGTTCTCCGCCTCGTTGCGCACCGGGATCACGAAGCTGGTCAATCCGCTCACATTCGTCCCAGCTTCATCTGCTCGGTGATCCAAGGGATCACTTCGTCGAGTACGGCGTCGAGGCCCACGCTCGCTTCGAATCCCAGCACTTCGCGAGCCTTGTTCACATCGGGAATTCGCATTTGTACGTCGTACGGAAAGGGCGGATCGGAAACGTAGCGAAATTTTCGTCCCGGTTTGAGCTTCTTCCAGACCATCTCGGCCAGTTCGAGCACGTTGGTCGATTTTGCGGTCGAGATGTTGAAATCATTGTTCAGGGCACGATCGCTTTCCAGTGCTATGCGTATTCCGCGCGCGACGTCGCCGCCGTAGGTGTAGTGCCTGACCTGGTTACCCTCTCCCAGGATGTGAAGTGGATCCTGATGCTGCAAGATCTTTAGCACTATGTCGGGCAGCACGTGGCTCATCGCGAGCTTCACGTTACCGGATAGTATGGTAGGTGCATTGAGTGCCCGACCCTCGCCGATTCCGACGCAGTTGAAAGGCCGCACGATCGTGTAGGGCAGTTTGTATTGTTCCCATGCGCCGCGCGCGAAGTACTCGCACGCCAGCTTCTGGAATCCGTAGGTCGAATGCGGCGGCGGAGAAGTGATCTGCGCCCCTTCCGGAGTGGGGAATACGGTCGCACTCTCGAACACCATCGACGACGACATTACCAGGATTTTCTGCAGGCGCGCTTCGCGCCTGGCCCATATAGCCGCATCGAACGCGGCGGCCGTGATTCGCTCGTTTTCAGCGATAAGGTCATATGCATACTCGTGGAAATAGGAGATGCCGCCGATTTTCGCGGCCCCCGCCACCAGTACGTCGCAATCAACCAGCAGCCGTTTGAGCAGATCGACGTCTTTGCAATCTCCGCGAGTAAACTTGTAGCGCGGATCGGTATCGTAGCTCCGGGTTATCTCGCCGTACTTCGAGAAGTTGTCGATTCCGACAACCTCATGACCCGCGCGCAGCAGATCCTCGACCAAATAGCCCATTATGAAGCCCGCGGATCCGGTTAAACAAATTTTCACAGCGCCGTTCCTTTTCCGAGAATATTCCAAACATCGATCACTCGCTTGCCGTGAAAATCGAGTTGCTTGTAAAGCTTGTGCGGTGTGCCGATCAGAATGACGTCCGATCTATCGACCAGATCCTCGGCGGGCACCAGCCCGGCCTCGCGCACGTATGGGTCCGAACAGAGTACCGTTCCCGTCTCCAGCTCGAGCAAGCTCTTGAGCTTGTACGACAATGAGTCGCGGGGATCGTCGACTTCCGCCTTGAATGCCATCCCCAGGATTCCAATCGTCTTGCCGGACAGATCGCCAACCGACCTCCGTAGCGCACCGACCACGTATTGCGGCAGGCCCTCGTTCACCAGCATTGCAGCGTGGCCGATCCAGAACTGGTTCTTACTGTACGACGCTAGTTGCATCGTATCCTTGAAGAGGCACGGCCCAGCCGCGAAGCCGGGTCCAGGCAAATCGATCGCCCGCGGATAGTTATGCGTGATGCCGTTGTAGATTGCGTCGAAGTCGGCACCCATCTCATTAGCGATCATGTAGTACTGGTTCGCGACTGCAAACTTGATATAGCGCCAGGCATTGGTGAAGAGCTTGGTTAGTTCCGCTTCAACCGGCTGCATTTCGACCAGGTCTTCGGTCAGCACGCTGAACAGTTCGTGCACGCGCGCGAGACCTTTGGCTGAGAACGACGAAATTATCTGCGGCAAGCTGAAAATCTCGACCAGGCCTTGACCCTGCGAAACCCGCTCAGGACATACCGCGACGTCCATCTTGAGGCCGTTTTCAACCAGCCATCTCGCCACGCGCGCCGAAGTTCCCGGATAAAGTGTGCTACGCAGGATTAGCAGTTGGCCGTCATGAAACTGGCCGCGATAGGACGCGAGAACGTCATCGATAGCTTTGAACGATGGAGACATGTGGCTGTCGATTGGTGTCGCGACCACCAACACTACAGCGTCGCTTTCTCCGATCACGTCGGCGCTCGATCCTACTTCCAACCGGCCGCTTGCAAGCGCCGCGCGCAGATCACGCTCCCCTCCCTGCTCGATAAACGGCATCTCGCCACGGCCCACTCTGCTCGAAGCGTCGCGGTCGATATCGAAAACCGCCACGCGCTTGCCGCGTAGCGCGAACGCGATCGACAGCGGCAGCCCGACGTGCCCGCATCCCCCAATCACGCACAGGTCAAAGCGCATCGAAAGCTCCTTGATTTGCGACCAACAATGACTCTCCTCCAATCACTCGTCAGCTCGCTTAGCAACCACGAACATCTGTTTGCCCAAAAGCCACTGGGCCGGTCGTATGCGAAGGTACAGGCGTACCATCCAACCGGCCGTCGGAAATCGTGACTTGAAGCTGTAGGGAAGAAACTTCGGAATCAACAGCTCGACTTCGAACCCGTTTTTCATGAGTCCTTCACGCAAACTCAGATGGGTGAGGGGAGTTATGTGATCGTAAAAATCCCAGTAGCGCGCGCCGAGATACCTGATGTTAGGTTGGAGCACCAGCAACCGCCCCCCGGGACGAAGCCGGTCTCTAGTCTGTGTGAGCACCAGGTCCATGTCGTGTTTGCTTTCCAGATGCTCAAAGAAGTTGCTGGCGAATGCCACGTCGAAGTAATCCGGCTTGAGCTCCGACATGTTTCGGCAGTCGCCGATTACGACTTTCACATCCTTGGCGGCGTAGGCGACGGTGTCCGGATTGGCGTCATAGGCATACTTTTCGCCGCACCTTATGTGGTTGATAAACTCGCAGTAGCCAGCTGCGATTTCCAATACCCGATCGCCCGGATTCACGAAGCGACTGAAAAAATCGTCGCAGAGGATCGACCAGACCTTTTCCTTCTTCGCAATCTCAGTTGGCGAAAAGCGCGCGCGATATAGCCGCGCAAGTCCTGCACCCGTGCTGTCTTCCGCTCCCCGCGATGCCGCCATTGCCCTGTCGCCGCCGGTTGCCATAGATAAATGATCTTGCGAAACCTGCGTCACGACCGAACCGCGCGCGGATCCCCGCCTGTATGTAGGCCCCGGCGAATCACTAAGATAACTCCGATGATCGCAACAATAGCCAGCAGTCTACCATAGATGAGATTGGAATGAACCGGCGCTGCGGTAAGACCGAGGCGGCGATAAAGGCGGATTCCTCCGCTTTCCAGCAGCAGTTCGTAGCCGTCCGGCGAATCGCCGAGTGAGGCCGGCGGTGGCACCTGCTCGAGAATGTAGGGTGGGCGCGTCAAGAGCACGGACGGAAGATCGCTCAACCCACGGACACGGCTGCCGACTTGATAGAGATTGCCAGGGTCGTAAGCGACCTCCATCGGATCGTCGTCGATTCCGGTCACGATCGAGAATTGAAAAAGCGTCCACGATGAGGTGTCGTGCGCGATATGCAGAATGTGAGTCTTTGGCGTGATACGTCCGGCGGCGATCTCCTTGTTCAGCTGGTCGATCACTGCGAACTCGTCGTTGCCGAACGTCCATCGCCGATCTGGTTGCCCAGCCCAATAGCCTTCGGCCGCGGTGTGCAGGTTGAATGCCCAATGCTCGGCTATCGAGTGTTCCACGGAATCGAAGTCGACCGGGTCAGGTCTCTGGTGCCATGGGTAGATGAGCAAGGTCATCAAGACAAAAAAAACGGCGGGCCGCGACCATCGATCATAGGCAAGCGCGACTGCAAACCCAGCGGGGAAAAGGATAAAGTAGGGGCACCAATAATCCCATAGCTTTATCGCCACATCCCACAGCAAGCTCAACTGGTACTGCGGCGTGTGGGCCAACACGTCGACGTACTCCCCAATGAGGCCAAGAGAAAGCGCCACTGCGACCAGCGCGGCATAAGGAATCGGCGTATCGTCGTCGCGCCATGAAATCACAATAGCTGCGACTAGTCCTACGCAGCAAAGTAGCATTAGCAGCGGGAGATCCTCGGCCACTTTGTCAAACAGGGAATAACGTTCGTGCCACTGGCGCAATACTGCTGCAAAAATGAAGGTGGCAATAAACGACATATTCAAAATGCGGAGTGCCTTTTGCTTGCCAATTCGTCGCGTGACCGGAATCCAAGCACTCATAACAACGATCAGCGCGATTCCCGCCGCAACTGATCCTACTAGCGCGAGGTATGGCAAATGACGCCCGGTTGAGATGGCGATGTCGGGCACCGCGATCAATGTCGTACCTGCGAGGCTTAGCACCCCAGCCATGAACATCCGGTGGTCACCTTCGACCAGCCAGAATACGACGCCAGCAGACGCCACGATCATCGCGAAGCCGCCGTTCAGTGAATACGAAGCTACTGCCGCGCCCAGAATCAAGGCGCCGAGCGCGATCAATGTCCGTCGATGCGAAGGGTCGAGGAAAAGCGCCAGCCCCAAACCGATCAGTGCAAAGTCGACTGCGGTACCGCGCACGCCTTGTGCCCGCCGGAAGAGGCAGGTCCAGAAAAGCAACAAGGCCGCGACACCACCGGCAGTGTCATTGAATAATGTCTTGCCCAAACGCCATGTCGCAAAGATAATCAGCACACTAATCGGCAGCATCGCTTGCGACTGCGCCAGTGCTCCTGCGCCGGCATGAAGATCAGCTCCAAGACCGAGCATCGCGAGAAACAGCTCGAGGCCTAACGACTGGGCCGCCGGTACCCAAATTCCGTACGGGTCGTTGTCGAACGGTAGAAAGACGCCGAAGGTGATAACGCGCTGCGCCGCCGATGGAACCGCAAGCACGTCCATAAACGGCGCCACCGGAGAGGCGAGCTGCAGCGGTAGCATCGATACTGCCAGCAATCCTGCCGCCAGCAAGGCAAACGTCTGGCCCGTCGTAATAGATGCTCGTCGAATCCTCGGCGGATGGTACCAGAGCCAGACTGTGCCCAGCGCCAATAGCGACCAAAGCGAAGCAGTATTGAACAGACCGATTGGCCCGAGCAGGACTCCCAGAAAGTAACCGAGGACCCACACGCCGCCGGCGCCGGAGAGGAGCGCATCTGACAGATCGATCTCGGGATCGATTCTCAAAATGAGGCCCGCAGTGAGCGCGGCGCTCCATGCCCAGAAAATCCAGACGCGTACCGCGGCCCAAAGCGTGGTCCGTAACACTTCGGACGCTCCGCGGAACGCTGCTATCCAGCTAAGGTGATAGGGAAAGTCGCGCAGCCGCCAAACGGCAAGCGCAGTAATTATCGCGACGCCGATCCAGGCTGCAATCCATCGACGGTGGTCGGGCGCCTCACCTGCCTTTACTCGTTCTTCCTCCAAGGATCACTACCGATAGGCGGGAATTGTGTTGGCGAATACGCTCAGTATGTAGTCGGGCGCGAACACTAATCAATTTGACGTTGGAGTCGCAGCACCTCGCTTAATCGCGACCTGCGCGGCGGCCCAACTGAAGAGCTGCCCCTCGCCGACGGCTATGTCGTCAGTGGTTCCGTTTTGACTCTGATAAGTCGTGAGTATCCAGTATTCATTCGACGCCCCTTCCTGGTCTGTCACAGTTCTCGTATCTGGGGGCATCTTCGGAGCGAGGCCAGGGGCATGGAAATCGGTGGCATAAAAGAGAAGGATGAGATCCCCGTCGGCGGTAGTCACAATCGACTTGGCGTTGAGCGTTCCGCTGGTATCGGTCTTGCCGCTCGCCATATCCACCGGAGAGTCTAAGGCAGCATTGTCCAGTAGAACTATCGCGCCTTTCGTATCAACCGGCGTGCTGAAGGTCCACGTTGCCGCGCTGGGATCATTGGCTTGGATTGTATGCCAATATAGCGCCTGCCGCGTCGTCACGCTGGCATCGTCGCGAATCAAATGCCATCCATCGGGAGCGCTGATCTTGGGTTTCGGGCCGTTGAAGCTCAATACGTCGGCGATAGCGACATGACCGGCTTTCCCCTTGGAACCCCAGTCGAGGGTGAGACTGGTCGTTGCCTGTGCCATCGGAACTTGTGTGAAGCCAGCCACACTGGCGCCGCCGACGGTGTTTTCGGCGCTCAGAGGCGGAGGCGAAGAGTTGCACCCGGCAATGAAAACGGCGGCTACCGCGATCAATACGTATCTGGTCATCGTCTCCTCCACGCATTCATCAACATTCGCATGATATTACTATTTCCCACCCCACCGGCAATCTTTGGCGTCGCCGGTTGATTGTCTGTTTGTTCCTTAAGTTGTTCTTCCGGAAAACGCGATTCATCAGGGTCATTCGAGCGCTGCTTGGCGACACGCAGTTCCCGGGTGTCTTGTCTACCGAAAACTCCGAAAGTAGGGAAGAGTCTGCACTCTTGGGTCCACGGCTTATCGAAGCGTCGATTTGCGCACAAAGGCCAGATGTAGCTATCGTGTGCAATCCATCGGACGCTCGATGTTTGAGAAAGTGAATCCTAGCACCGGATCAGAATCCGTGGGTCCCGCCCCGTCAGCGATTTCTTCGTCGATAGAGACTCGGCGTCCGCGCCTCTTTCGGATCGATTCGCAACGAGAAGCGGTGTGGTTGATCGTCTCTTCCCTAGTTTTTGCGCTGGTCGTCATCTATCCGATTTTCTGTGATGTCGGTTACGCCGGGCCCGGAGTTGGCAGTTGGCTCCTTACTGGACCTCACTTCAGTCGGTTGAGACAGTTGCCGATGAACGGCGACGCCGACATGTTCGACCAACTTAGGTGGGTGCCCTATTACACTGTTACGCACTTCCATCAGTGGCCATACTGGAATCCTTACAAGTGCGGCGGAATGGCGATGCTTGGGAATCCCGAATCAGGGATCGTCACGCCCTTCTTCATCTTATATCTTGCGCTAGGACTGATGCCTGGCTTGATTCTTGAGATCTACCTGCATATCGCTATTGGCTTTGTCGGTGGATATCTTCTTGGGCGCGAGCTTGGCTTTCAACGGATAGCTTCGTTGGTTTTGGCCGGTATGTTTCCAACGAGCTCGTGGCTGTCATTGCATCTGAGCGTTGGTCATCTCAATTTTCTGCCTACGCTCTATCTTCCATGGGTTCTAGTGCTCGTACTGGCGGCCTGGCGTCTGAGACTTTGGTATCCCGCCGCCCTCGCCGGTTTCGTCTTAGGGTTGACCTTAACCGAGGGCAACTATTCCTTTGTATTCGTGACCATGATAGTCGCTGTGGTCGTCCCCATCCTGGCGATAACTCAGCTCAGCATACGACCGCTGATGATAGCGGCGGTGCTGGTCGTGTTCGGGCTCGCATTTGGGGCTTTGAAACTTGTGCCGGTGGCAGAATGGATGCCGCTACATCCACGAACCTTCGGTCCATCATGGCTCGAATGGCATGGCATTGCTGGCGCGCTTTTTTCGAGAAACCAGACTTTCTTCCGCGAAAGAGTCGGCCCATTTTCCTTTGCCGAGGACGGTGGTTATCTCAGCCTACCTTTTCTTGCGATGGCACTGATAGGACTCTTTACTGGAGGACGAAAGGCGTTGCCGTGGCTACTCGGCATAACCATATTTCTCCTACTATATCGCGGCGATACCGGTCCTCATGCGCTGATCACGTACGTGCGCCTGATCCCTCTGGCAAGTAACATCGGATTGTCCGGTCGCTGGGTCATTCCACTATTGTTTTGTGTCGCTGTGCTTGCGGCTCTGGGTGCTCAGTTTCTGTGCGATAGCTTAGGGAGCTGGGGGCCTCGAGTGGCTACAGTGTTGCTGGTCGTAGGCCTTGCCGACAGCTGGGCAGTTTGTTCTGCTAACTATAGGTACCTCTTCACCGAAGATTCTCAAAAGCCTGCGTCCTCGAATTCTTTTCGACAGTATTGGAACGACGGACTCGAAATTCAAACCATAACCTATATAGCCCAGGCAAACTTGGGTGCGGTCAATTGCACCAGCCATGGCTACTACGTCTCGCGTGGAGGGGTATTAGGATACAACGAGCCCGGCTATCACGGAGAGTACTCACTCAGCGGAAACGGCACAGTGACAGAAACCGATTGGTCACCTAACTCTCTACGCTTTGACCTCTCCGCAGATTCCGCAGCCACCTTGGTCATCAATCAGAACTTCGATGAAGGTTGGACGATCGCTTATGGACACGGTATGATGGTCTCCAAGCGTGGCTTGCTTGCTGTAAGAGTTCCTCAAGGTCATCAGATAGTTATTCTAGAGTATCATCCCAAAAACATTGGCTTCGCTCTCCTTGCCACGCTTGTAGCCGCGCTAGCAACTATTCTTTTGTGGTCATGGGAGACAAAAGTCCGAGGCTGTGCTTCTAAGTTCGGGGACCTTCGCAGGAACGTTTAGACCGCGGGTAGCCTGCTATCAGGTGTAGTGAAATAGCGGTGGATCCACTGGGCTGTGACTTCTTGGCTCTCTACATGAAGATGTCGTCCTATGCGTACACTGCCATGTTGCGGCGGTTCACCGTCTACTTCCCCGTTCAAGTATTGCACGCCCGTTTTCAGGGGAATAAATTACCATCAAGATGATGTTTTGCGCGAAAACCCGGCTTACTCTCACTGTTATTGTCGTGCTTTGCCTTTTCATGGGCCATGCGCGATGCAAAGCTGACGAAACCACATCGACCTTTGAGGACACGATCAAGTGGCTAACGGATCGAGGTCATCAATACGGCACTTTTCAACCAAAAATAGGAGAGGAGATTCCTCCGGTCGAGACTCAGTTTGCGCTGACTGCTAAGTGCCAGTTGCAAGTGACTATGACTGGCGGCTGCGGTTTTGGAGGGCCGCTTGATCGGAATCTCTATGAGATTTCCTTGGGAGAAATTGATCTTTCGGCCTCAGCGATCAAGCCTGTGTTTCCGGTCGGTGCGGTAGATGAGTACCTGTTGGTGTTGAAGAGTGTCGAACGGAATCCAGATGCTTTCCGCACCAAACGAATGAATGTCACGACTTCAACATGGACATCGTTGTCGGAAATTCGCCTTTGTACTGGAAGCAGCGCGCAGGCGTATGAGCTTCGATCGCATATAAATCGTGCAGCCTCCCTGTGCGGTGCGGCTCGATAATCTGTCCGCTGTGTTCCGTGTCAAACCCGGATCGCTGCCCGTTCTGTTAATTGGTGGGTCACTAGTAACAGAGGGTTAACAGAAAAGGGGTAGGCATCCTTCCTCCGCCTCATTTTTCTGAAGAGCGAGTCGCACCGAGTGCAGAACGAACAGAAAAGACCTCGGATCTCTTACGATTCCCAGAGTATTCAGGCGCTTCAGAAAGAGCATTTCCGAGCGAGTCACACGCCACAGTAGCAAGACCCTTCGATCTCTTGAGAATCTGGTCCAAGCATCTTCTCGCACCCTCTTCCTCGGTTGACCAACAAGTCCTGCATACTCCGGGTGGACCAGTAAGAACGCTTCACGGGCATCAATGCCAATCGTAGACGCAGCTCTGCGTAATAATGACAACGATGGTTTGCGCTTATTGTTTTCGACATATGAAAGATAACGTGCTTGAACACCCAGAACCTTCGCGAGCTCGGGTCGGCTGAGCCCTGCTTTTTCGCGCCACAGGCTTAGATATCTACCAAAGGAAATGGCTTTAGGCATCGTCGAGTTCTTCAACTCTCGGCACCAAATTCATCTTCAATGTACCATTTTGCAATCGTTGAGCGATTCATAGCGGCGAAGCATTCCGGATGGATCCACCACGTAACCTTATCAACAAATAGTAAATTCGAGACAATAACTGCTTTTACAGGATGTTGAAAAATTCGGGTTGGTAGTCGGCTCTCTCGACGACAACGCTTTCCCAATCCCAAAACCGATGGTATGAAACCGCCGTTCTTTGTTGACGAACTCTCTTCTCGAGGACGAAACCACGAAAAGGCGCCGCCGCGCTTCTCGACAGAGAAGATCGCGAAGCGAGGAGATTCGTGGCTGCTCCAAAAGCGAGATGCGTAAACTGCTGTTTCTTCTTGAGGTACTCATTGTAGATCTCGGCCAACTTCCCGAGTGCGACGATCTGAGCCAGTCGACGCGTCCTGTTTCCGGCCCTGCTTGTCGGTGAACGTCTCATCCAGTTGCGATTGAGAACCCTATATTACGTGCCATACGCAAGCGTGACCGGCATTGACCGTTCGTCGGGATCGCGTCCCGGTGCTCACTGCAACCGTGTATGCGCTGAGCGGATCAGGATTGTCAGAGACCGACAGCGTCGGGGATTCCGTACCCAGCGCGCCCGGTCTGAGGACTAACCGCCGGTCGTCAAAGTAAGTTCCCGGTCGCAGGACGATCCTTATGTCTGGTGCGATGAATGCGGGATTCGGCGGGATGAAGTGCGATGGGGTCAGACCGCGCCTCGAAGTATCTCCCTGGCCCGCTCGAAAGCTTCCACATCGCTAATATTCGATTTTCTGGGTTCTTGCCAGTCTCGCTGGAGGAGGGCCATTTTCAGAAGCAAGAGTTCCATCTCGCGTGGCTTACCTTCGGCAGCTCGGTTCACCAGCTGCTTGATTATCACCTCTCTCTTCGCAATCTTCTTCACTTGGCCGTTTTGTCTAACTTCAACCTCGCTGTCCAGCTCGCGCCGGACGATAGCTGCAAAGCCTTTTGATCCTTTGGGACGCCCTTTAGGATTTCCTGAGCGTCCTTTCGGGAAGCGAGTGTGTTTTGGCGGCTTGCCGTATCCGACCGCGTACGGCCGTTCGTTCTTTTCTTTGTCTTTCATTCTTGCCCTCATCCTCCTCGGCCTCCAATTCGTTGAAAGATCTGCCCGATGACGCGAGACGCGCACTGTTGCGAGTGAACGCCTGCCAGCGCCGGACTATGCCGTCTACATAGAGCGGATCGAGCTCCAGTCCGAAACTGCGTCTCCCGGTTCGCTCCGCTGCAATCAGCGTACTGCCGCTCCCCAGAAAGCCGTCGAGCACAATATCGCGCCGTGCGGTGGCGTCCATGATCGCGTCGGCGATCATGGCAACCGGTTTGACGGTGGGGTGTGAGGCGAGCAGATTGCCCTCGTCGCCTGAGCGCGAGAACGAATTCGCGCACGGATAGTTCCACACGTTGCTCCGGTTTCTGCCATGCATACCCAACATCACATTGTTTCGATGCGGCACGCGTCCATGCTTGAACACGAACACCAGCTCGTGCTGACTCCGATATAGGGAACCCATGCCGCCATTGTCCTTGGCCCACACGCAGAGATTCTTGAGTTCTGAATAGACCGTCTTGCCCGCGGCCAACAACTCCTCCATGTGGCGCCAATCCATGCAGATGAAGTGCAGCGAACCTTGCGCCGAGTTGCGCGCGAGAAGCGAAAGCGCCCGGTTCAAAAAGTCGGTGAACTCAGTCGCGCTCATCTCGCCCGAGGCCATCGCGAACTCTCGGTGACGGACCGCCCCGAGGCCGCTGACGTTGCCATCGATGCGCACGTTGTACGGAGGATCGGAAAACACCAGACCGGCCTGCTCTTGCCCCATCAGCGCAGCATAGGCGCTCGGGTCGAGGGCGTTTCCACATTGGACCCGGTGCTCACCCATCAGCCACAGGTCACCCGGTCGCGTGACGATCGGTCCCTGCGGTATCGCGGAAAGGTCATCCGCCGCATCTTCCGACTGGCCAGACGAAGTCAGGCGTTCGATCCTGAAGTCGATCTCGCCCATCTCGAAGCCGGTCGCCTCAAGGCTGAACTCCAGATCCAGGACCGACAGCTCCTTCAGCTGCTCGGCCAGCAGCCGATCGTCCCACACTGAGTTTTCAGTCAATCTGTTATCGGCAATCATAAATGCGTTTGCCTGCGCCTCGCTCAGATGCTCCAAGGCGATAGTGGGTACCTCGCTCCAACCCAGTAGCTTACAAGCCATGATTCGGCCATGGCCCGCGATCACCTTGCGCTTGGCGTCGATCAGCACCGGCACGTTGAAGCCAAAGGCCTCGATGCTGCGCGCGATCTGGCGGACCTGTGCTGGAGAATGAGCGCGCGGATTCCTGGGATCGAGTTCGATTTCGACAATCCGCCTGAAAACTATTCTGATACCACCGTTGTCGGCACCGCTCGCTTTTGGAAACCGCTTTGTCGCTTCAGCCTTCCTCATCGTCATCCACCTCCTCCTCCAAAAAAGAAAAAGCGCCCGGTCGTGAACGCAACGCAAATTGTCGCATCAGCAACCGAACGCAGTACAACTGTATTGGTAGCTGACTGACCTGATATAATCAACTAGCTGGCAGGCGATAGGACTAAGAGCTATCCACACTGTACACAGGTGGGCCCACCTACCTGCTCCCGAGGTGGAGGATCAAACTGTGGATACTATCGCGATTACAAATGGGCGCTGCTAAGACCGACAACGAATGTAGCTCGACTATGTTTCTAGGGAATTCATCTGACTGCCGCCTGCTTCTATGGCTTTTCGCTGATATGTCCGATGGAATTGCCTGATCCCGAAAAATTGTTTCCCTGTTATGCGTTTTCAAATTCCCTGTTCCGATTTTTAGGGAATTGTGCGAAAAGCCCTTTGTAACAGGAGTACTTTCTGGGCGCGAACAGCCCGAATAAGCTCGAAACCCGTGAAATTCCTGTATTATTTCGGGTGATCAGGGAATTAAAGGCAAAGAGTGGTTCGCATCAGACTGCCTCATCCACCATCCAGTCTCTCAGTTTCCCGGACATGTCGGAGAATCTCTCGAAATCCGCGCGTGTGCGCGCGATTTTGCGCTCATGCGCGGACCCAGAGAGCGTCTCTTTCAGCCCGATTCGCCCAAATCGGCCAATTCCGTTGGGAAATTATCTGAGCTACAAGGGCTTTTCCAAAGGGCTCCGCGTTTTCGCCCCTTCCCTCGACCGAAGGGCGGCGGCGGTTAGCGGCGAAAAGGCGAGTAAAATCCGCTCGCGATAACTATTGAACCTGGTGGACGATAGAGCTCACGGTGAAAATTGCGAGTGTGTTGGAACCGAATTCCGTCAGATAAAGCAATCGGTGGTCGGGCGATTCGGCCCATTGGCGCGGGAACACACCCGCATCGAAAGTGCCCACCGTCGCTGCGTTGCCGCCGCTTTTCAGCGCCGTATCGAACTTGAGAATGCTGACCGTGCCGCCGGCCCCGGCACACATGTCGAATCGGTTCGTGTTCGCCACCGCCATCAAACGCTTACTGAAAAAAGGCTGAGCGCCATCGGGTTCGATTCCTACCGGCGTGGTCGACAAGAGCGCATTGGTGGGATCGTTGATGATCTTGCTGGTGTCGAAAGCGAGCAGACTGTCAGAGTCACGGGCAGAGACCCACGCGACTTTGTCGTTGTTCGTCAGAATGACTCGCGTCGGGGAGCATCCGGCCGGAATATCCGCCACTACATTGCCACTGTGGATATTCACCACCGACAATGTCCCGGGGGGACCGGGATTCATGACCGGGAGACAGCCGTCACTGGCAATCTCGCACGAGTTCCCGCCCGATAGCGCTTTCTCATTGGTGACGTAGAGTTTACGGCCGTCGGCGGAGACCGCGAGTCCGACCGGCGCGCGGTCCACCGGAATTGTGCCGACCACCGGTTTTGGGCCCTTGCCGGAGGCGAAGGCGAGCGCCTGCTTGAAGTCGATCGCGCTGACAGTATCGGGATCGCCATCCTTCTTGCCGGCAAACTCATTGGCTACGAAGATAACACCATTTTCGCCGGTTCTATTGTCGACCGAAATTGCCACCTCGATCGCACTGGGATCGGTATGTACCGTTCCCATCGCGGCATCGGAACCGCCGGCAATCGCCTTTCGCACATCGATAAACTGCACTCCGTCGGAAGTTCCGTCGGAAGGACACGATGTACCTTTCTGGACCGTAACCAGCAGATAGTGCCCACCCCTGCTCATCGCCATGCCATGGGCAGAGCCGCAAGTCGAGATGATGCCTTTGATGGCCGCGAAATTTTTCCGCTGCCGGATTACCTCGACGCCGCCGGTGGTTGTTGTGATGACCATCGAGACAAAGACGTAACGCCCATCTGCGGTTGTGACCGCCGCGAATGGAGAGCCCGGCAAGGGAATTAGCTGCTGGACCGGATTGATAGTTTGAGCGGACGAAGGATCCGAAATGCCTGGAATCGCCGCGCACAAAACGATGGCGCTCAATACCACGCAGGACCAGTTGAATTTATTTGATGATGACATTCCCTTTTTGCGGCGAATTTCCCTTTCTGAGATTCGATCCTGCGATATGTAGCCGTTGGGGGCGGTTGCGGCGGGCGCTCTACGGCAGACAGACTGTTGCGGGCGTTGCTTTCGTGAGGCAGGCGACCATCGGGGTCAGGACCGGAGCCGCCACGCCGACCAGTTCGGTTACAGCACCGATCCCGTCGGGGCCGCCGCGTTGGCTCGTCACCCAGAGGTTGCCCGAGCTGTCGATCGCCACAGCGACGGCTCCGATGAAGTTCCCTGGCGCGGCAAATTTGCCGAACAGGGTCCCGTCGTTGTTAAGCGCGGTTACGTTATTGTCAATGGCATTGGTCACCCAGACATGGCCCGAGCTGTCGATCGCCACGCCGAGTTCTCCGTTGAATGACCCGGGGTAGGCAAAGTTGTGAAAGATGAACCCGGCGATGGAAACCTCGGTTATGGCATCGCTGGTTTCGTTCGTCACCCAGAGGTCGCCCGAGCTATCGATCGCGATGCCTGCTGGTGACGATAAGGGCGCCAAAGTGGAGTGAAAGTTGCCAGCCAAGGTCCCGTTGTTGTGAAGCGCGGTTATGGTATTACCATTGATGTTCGTCACCCAGACGACGCCCGTGCTGGCGATCGCCACGTTTACTGGTGCCTCGAAGTCCGACCCGCTGGGGAAAAAGTTGCCGACCAGGGTCCCGTCCCCAAAAAGCGCGGTTACATAACCGGTGCCGCCGGCGCCGCCGGCGGCGTTCGCCACCCAGACGTGGCCCGAGCCGTCGATCGCCAGGCCTTCTGGTCCGTTGAAGTCCGACGAGTTGTTTAAGTCAAAGCTCCCGTCGTTGTTAAGCGCGGTTACAGTACCGAGGCCGCTCGGGCCGCCGCCGTCGTTCGTCACCCAGACGCGGCCCGAGCTGCTGATTGCCACGCCGACTGGGCTGTTGAAGTTCGACCCGGTCGGGGCAAAGTTGCCGAACAGGGTCCCGTTGTTGTTAAGCGCGGTTACGGTATTGCCATTGGAATTCGCCACCCAGACGTGGCCCGAGCTGTCGATCGCCATGCCGAGGGGTCCATTGAAGTTCGACCCGGTCGGGGCAAAGTTCAACGGCATCGACCAGTCGTTTGGCGCGGATGCCAGCGCGGGGCTGAACAGTGGGGCTTTGGTCGCCACGTCGTTTACCCCGGCAACCGACACCAGTGCCGGATTGCGTGCGATCGACAGGGCCGCCGCCAAAGTATCGGCAACCGACCCGGTGCCTCCCGTGCACGCCCCGGCACTGAACGCCGCCCCGGGCAGCGCGCAGGCAAACAGCTCTTTGCAATTCGCCGAGGTAGCTCCGCTGGTCTGAACGCAGGCACCCAGCGCGTTGGCGATCGAGTTGAGATTCTCCTGCGGCGCCGTGCCTGTTCCTCCTGGCGTCGTGCTTAGCGCCGATCCGCTCGCCACGCTCATCAGGTTGGCGGCGTTCGCGAAGGCATCGGCCAGCCCGGCCGCGTTGGTCGTAGGCGCGCCCACCCTCCCGGAACTGGTCGTGCTCAAGAACTGCGACAGCGCGTAAACAGAGCCGGCGGTGGTCACCTCGTTAATGATAACCGGGGTGCTCAAACTGAGACTGCCGCACGCGCCCAGCGCCGCCATCATCATCAGGTTGCCGTTTTTGCCCCCACCGGCGTTGCCTTTCTGCGCGGTCAGATAGATTTGGGCGCTCGCTGAAGGGCATTTGGCAAGCGCGATGGAGAAGCTGCCGTCCGCAGCGCTGGTGGCTGTGCTGCCGAGCTGGGTCGCGCCCTTTCCGTAGCCGGTCGTCCCTGCTTCAAACAGCGTCACGCTAGAGCCCGACACCGGGGTCACCCCGCCAATCACGTTACCGCAGATTTCCCCCGCCGAGCAGGTCGCAGTCGCCGTTGGAGTCGCAGTGGCGGTCGCGGTCGCAGTGGCGGTGGCGGTGCGAGTCGCGGTCGGCGTGGCAGTGGCGGTTGCGGTCGCCGTGGATGTCCTGGTCGCAGTCGCCGTAGAGGTCGGTGTTGAAGTCGCGGTCGCCGTTGGCGTTGCGGTCGCGGTGGCGGTGGAAGTAGCGGTTCTAGTTGCCGTCGCGGTGGCGGTGGCAGTTGCGCTTGGGGTGGAAGCCGTCGCAGTCGCCGTCGAGGTTGCGGTCGCCGTCGAGGTTGCGGTCGCAGTCGCGGTGGAAGTGCCGGTGGCAGTTGCCGTCGCGGTCGGTGTTGGCGTTGCCGTCGCGGTAGCGGTAGCCGTTCCAGCCGCGGTGGCGGTAGAGGTTGGCGTTACAGTTGCAGTCGCGGTCGGGGTGGAAGTTGCAGTTGGGGTGGAAGTAGCCGTGGCAGTTGCCGCCGTCGTTGAAGATGCGGTCGCAGTTGGCGTCGCGCTCGCGGTCGCGGATACGGTCGGGCTGACGGTCGCAGTAGCCGTGGCGGTTGCGGTCACCGTTGGCGTCGCCGTTATGCTCGCGGTCGCAGTCGCTGTGGCGGTCGCGGTTGCCGTCGCAGTTGGCGTCTGAGTCGCGGTCGCGGTGGCCGTGGCTGTTTGAGTTGCGGTCGCGGTTGCCGTCCGTGTTGAAGTCGAGGTTGCGGTCGGAGTCGGCGTCGGGCCTGCGATGCCTTTGCCTTCGAGCATGATGTGCTGAGGACTCTTCTGTGCGGTGTCGGTGAATTTCAGGCCTTTGGTTGCACTCATCCTTCCGTGCTTGCTCGGTTTGAATGCGACCGAAACGGTACAGGTACCACTGGCGGCGATCGAACCGCCGCAGGTGTCGCCCGTCTGGACGAACGGCGGCGAAACGCGAATGTCGGTGATCGTAATCGTCGTCGTAGTGGATTTGTTGGTAAGCGTGATGGTCTGCGGAGCACTGGTGAGGCCAACGATTACCTTTCCAAAGTGGAGAGCCTTATCGGGTGAGAGAACCAGCTTGGGAGCTTTCGCTTTGGCGTGCGTGTCTTCTGCCGATTGCGCCAACACCGGACGCGCAAACACGGTCAGCATAAACAGCAGCGAAAAAGTGAGAGCGGCAATCGTGCGTGAGACAGTTCCTGAACCCGCGAGGTCTGCTCCTGGATGGCGCAACTATAGTCCCCTCTGGTAGCGGTCGGGACATTGCGCTCACTACGAGCCGACGATTACCAAGCTGCTCTTTAACCTGTCGGTCCGTGAAGTGTCAACGCACAGTTGTTCCAAACGCGCCAAGCAACATCAGGCAGAGGCGGGCGGCGCGTCCGAAAAGTGTCTCGAGAGTGTCTGGTCCGAGCAAGCCCGACCTGATGCGAGGGCTCCCCGATTTAGGAGACCCTCGCTCTTCTCTATCCGATAGGATGCGAGCCGATGCCGTTAGGTGCCCCTGACCGCCTTAGCAATCTGGTGCCTGGCCAATCCCATTGCCGGCGGTCGGTCTCACGATCCGACTTTTCGCTGTTCCAAGTCTTTTGGTTCGCTGATATCCCATCTTTTGCTTCCTGATCCGCAAACTGAAATTCCCTGTTTGACGACTTAGGGAATTCTCTCTGCAAGTGCTCGATTTCAGGGAGTTTCTGAAAACTTGGCCGTCCGATGCGCACCAATAGTGGTCCGAATTCCCTCTATTCCCGGCATATCAGGGAATTTCCAACCCGAGAGCGGTTTGCATCAGACTGCGTCATCCACATTTCAGTCTCCGGGTCTGTGGACATTGCGGAGAATCGATCGAATTCGGCGCGTGTGCGCGCGATTCGCGATCGCCCGCGGACCCAAAGAGCGTCTCTTTCAGCCCGATTCGCCCAAATCGGCCAATTCCTCTCTGAGCGCGATTTACCAAGGTCCGCGGATCATCTCCTTAGATTCGCTTTAGAGTCTTCCCCATGATCTGGCACATCAGGGTTATCCGGGACGTTGGCGCGCCGCGTAACGGAATCGCGACGCGCCCAAGCCGGGACCGCTATCGAAGCGGGATCAATAAATCAGTGATCAAGTCGTTGGCCGGCGGGTCGTACGGATTGTTGCGATAGATCTCTAGCGCCGGCCGATCGTCAGGAACGAATCCGCAAGGCCGGGATGAGCGAGGCGATGCTGGGCGAGTTGATGGCGGTGGTCGGGATGGCGAACGAGACCAATCGGCTCGCCAGCGGCTACCAGGTCGAGGTCGACGCGCAGTTCATGACGCGCTAGTGGTAGCGAGGCCGGTCAGCGACGGGTTCCATCTCAAGCTCAACTGCGAAAGAGAGATGCGTACTGGTCGGCGAGGAATCGCATCATGGACGGTGAAGAAAAGTCTTCGATCGCTGGCGACCGCTTTGCGCAACACCATCTGCCGTTGGGCAATCTCAAGCTTGGCTACCTGTGCTTCGAGGTTGCCGATGTGCCGCGCTGGCAACGGCTGCTACAAGGCGTAATCGGGATGGTGCCGGCCGACGACGACGCGCTGGTCTTCACTCACGATCACTACCAGCATCGCGTGTCGCTTTCGCAGGGCGCGTCCGACGACATCACGGCCGCGGGGTGGGAAGCCGGCGACGACGCGACCTTCGACGCCATCGTGGAGCGCCTCGAGCAGGGCGGGGTGCGGCTGCGCGAGGGCTCGGGCGACCAGCAACAGGCCCGGCGCGTCGAGCGGCTGATCTGCTTCGAGGATCCCGACGGGAATCCGCTCGAGCTTTTCAGCGGCCCGCGATGTAGTCCGCGCCCGTTTCAATCGACACTGGTGCCGCGCGGCTTTCTTACCGGCTACACCGGCATGGGCCACGTGCTCTTGACCGTGCGCGACCTCGATCGCAGCCGCGCCTTCTACCGCGATATGCTGGGGCTGGTGAACCATGCGCATCTCGATTGGCGGGCGGTCGGTCTCCAGGGTTTGTTTTTCTATTGCAACCCGCGCCACCATTCGCTGGCGCTAATACAGACGCCCGGCGGCAAGCGCATGCATCACTTCATGGTCGAGACCAATTTCATGGAGGACGTCGGCTACGCCTGGGAACGCGCGCTGGCCGAAAAGGTCCCGATTGAGCTGTCGCTCGGCCAGCATATCGACGAGCGGACCTTTTCATTCTATGCCGTCACGCCGTCGGGGTTCCTGTTCGAAGTCGGCTACGGCATCCGCCAGGTCGACGTTGCCACCGAGCCCTTCCACGAATACCAGGCGATCAGTCTCTGGGGGCACCATCGGCCGGCGCGATGACCCAGGTCCGGCGATGGAGGCGGGAGTTAGCGCTCCGCGGTACGCGGTAGCTCTACCGCTCCCGCGATACGCCGGCAGCGGAATCCGCGCTCAATTTGTTGAGCGCCGCCTGTACCCTGGCAATCAATGCGGCTGGCAGGCGAGCATAGGAGAGCGGTTCCAGAAAATCCTGACCCTTGGTCAAGCCCCAGCGCAGAAAGGCGATCAGCGGTTAGGGGATTTCGATCGCGCTCCGATTCTGGCTCATTCGCTGCGCTCAGGTCCAACTCCGGAGGACCTCAGAGAGAGCGTGCTGCGCTTTTCCATTCGCTGGTCCTTTCGCTGGACGATCCGTTGTCCGATTTGATGACCCGCGGCGGTGGCTCTCAGTCGGCAGACGCGAATGTGAACAACGGGCTGTCGTCTGCCAGACGAGAAACGGCGCTGAAAGTTCAAGTCCCGTTCGCTCCACATTTCAGTCTTCGGGGTTACCGACATGTCGGAGAATCGGTCGAGAACTGTCCGTACGCATGCGGTTTGCGATCGCGCGCGGGCCCGGAGAACGACTGTGTTGGGCCAAATCGCAAGAATCGGGCAAAACCTCTCCCGGCGCGTTTTTGCTGGATCCCATTCGCGCCGGTCTCAGTGGGGGCGCTACAGCGGGACCACCAATAGGATTTTAGTAATTGGTTGGTGCGTCCCGTCCAAATGGCTCTGCCAGTCCTAAAGCAGATTCACGACAGAGTCTGTTTGGGGCCTTCTTCAATCTCGTGCAGCATCACGGTTATCCGACACCATTGCTGGACTGGACATACTCGCCATATGTGGGCGCGTACTTCGCGTACCGGCATGTGAAAAACCTTCGCGCCTCTTCGGCTTTTGAGGTCGGCATCGATGCGGGAATTCAGTTCACGCTCAGAGTCTGCGAATTCCAAGTAAGATTCACTTCTCCGCGGCGCGGGAAATTTGATAGATGTGAGGATCAAGCTGGACCAGAAAGATGAGCGCGCGGCTGAGCAACTTCTTCGCGAAATCGCACAGACGATGCATAACACTCGGACGTGCGGACAAAAGCTCTTTGAACTCGACTCGAAGCTTTTCGGACACTAGCAGTTTCGGTTGGAGCCTGTGGTCGTGGCAAGCGAAAGCTTACTCTCGACTCTGCAATCAAACCGTCAGTTCATAAATCATTCTGTTGCGCACAGAAATAGCGCGACGCCAGAGGCCAAGGCAATCCAATGGCGGAGGAACGGTATGCGGCCACTACGTAGATGAGAATTCTCCGTTGACCCTGAATTATCGCTATGAGAAATTGCCCCGGTCCGCTTCAGTTCTGCTTAGCTGAGAAGAATTTGCCAGATGCGGCTTAAACGCCCGGCGGAGGGGTGCATGGTTGATCGAATCAGGCGTTTTGCCCTCATCACAGTCGTGTCGCCTTTCTTGTTGCTGGCGATGGTGGGATCGGCCCGCGCCACCTTCATCACGGTCAACACGCTTGACGGGGGCAGCGATCCTGCTCCGCTGTGCACGCTGGTGGATGCGGTAACAGCGGCAAACAAAGAGTCAGTGCAAAACGGGTGTGCCGCAGGTAGCGGCAACGACACGATCGTGTTCGCCCCTGGCCTAACCGGAACCATCACGCTCGCCTCTTCACTGCCCGATATCGAGTCGGATCTGATAATAGAAGGACCGGCGACGGGCGGTATAGCGATCAGTGGTCATCATGCAGTCGAGCTGATTTCGATTGGCACGCTAAACCCAGCGATCAGGACGGTCGCGCTCCGCAATCTCACCTTTACTGAAGGCGAGAGCGAATTTGGCGGCGCAATCAACAACAACGGTGTTCTGACTGTTAATAATTGCACCTTTTCCGACAATCACGGCAACGGTGGCGCAATAGTAAGTATAGGGACGCTAACCGTGACGAACAGCACCTTTGTCGACAACAGCGCACTAGTCGGCGGCGCGCTTGGTGGAACTCCGGGTCCCGCCGGCCGGACGATAAGAGTGGTCAACAGCACTTTCTACGGAAACACGGCGACTCAGGCCGGCGCGATCTTTGTCGGTGGAGTTACGCTGGAGGTCGTCAACAGCACATTTCTGCGCAACACCGCGAGCCTCGGTAGCTCGATTTTCAGCACGCTGGCCGCCGCGAAGCTGAAAGGGGTCATCCTGGCGGGCTCTCTCGATGCGAACAACTGCTTCGGAATGGTCACCGACGATAGCTTCAATATCTCGGACGACGATTCCTGCGGCTTCACTGCTGGCGATAGCCGCAACAACACCAATCCGATGCTCGACCCGGTCGGGCTTGCTAACAACGGCGGTCCGACCGAGACGATCGCGCTGCAGTCGGGCAGTCCGGCGTTAGGATTCGATACCGACTGCACCGATCAAGCGATGCCGCCAAATACGATTCTGACCGATCAGCGGCTCTTCAAGCGCCCGAACAGCCCGATGAAGTGCGACAGCGGCGCGTACGAGCACGATGGAGTGCGGCCGATTGCGCTGATACCCAACTCGGAGCGTGTTCAGGTCGTGCACTCGCCAGCGCCATCATCGGATATGGTGAACATGGCGTTTACTTTGCCGACAACGGAAGCCCGCCGGGGCCTTGCGACAGCGGCAATGATGCGCTGAACGGAATCGAAGTTCTTTTGTTTCCGGGCGGCTGCGCGAATCCGACTGCCGGTGGACTGATACTCGGGCTGGCGCCGTTCGTGGTGCACACAGTCAATCACGTGAGCTACGGGACGTTCTTCGGCTCCACTTCTACTGGAACCGAGGCGGCACGAATAGTTCAGATTTCGCCAACTCCTGCCGGGGCGTGCGGCGAATGGAGCATCAACATAGAGCTGTCGGGGACTAACGCGCCTTTGTTTGTGAGCAATCCGCTTGGCCTCATTATCGGGGATCTCGACGGCAACGCCGAGTGCTTCGATATCGACAACGCGATCATCGGCAATCAGATCCCGACGCCACCGAAGACGATGCGCCGCCGGGTCCGGCGCTAGGCGCGATAGAGAACCTGGCGAAATCTATCCGGGCGCGATTTGCCTAGGTCCGCAGATTGTCGCTTTGGATTCGCTTGGATGTTCGAACCAGCAGCTTGCCAAGGCACTTGGCGAGCTGCGCGAATGCCAGATCGGCGAGCCAGTCGCGGAATTGATCGATCCAGCGGTCTGACGGCATTCCCTGCTTCGCCATGCCGAATCCGTGGTTGCCGCGCCGGTAGATGTGCAGTTCAGCTGAACGTCCGGCGTCGGTCCAGTCGGAATAGAGACCCTCGACAACGCGATACAGCAGGACATCGTCCTGGGCGATACACGTGAACAGCGGTGGCGCATCCTTAGGTACGGTCCTTCCCAACGTTTCGCCGCCATAGATCGCCGCGACAAAGGCGAGCGGTGCAGCGGGTGGATCAACGGCGATATCGACCACGAGAAACGCGCCGGCCGAGAAGCCAATCATGCCGACTTTGGCCGAATCGACGTCCCATTCCTTGGCTCGCTCGCGCACGATTGCGACCGCGCGGCGCCCGTCGTCGGCTGCGGCCGCACGCGCATCGCTGAACGACTTGGCTGGCACTATGTCGCTCATCGCGCGGAAGGCAGTCTTTCCCTTGCGGGTCGCGTCGATCCGTCCGAAGATCTGCGCCATCTCGGCGTCGTAGTCCGCTTGGGCCGCGGGCGTGCCACGCACGCGGTATTTCAGCAGAAACGCCGTATAGCCATGCGCCGCGAGCCAGTGCGCGACATCGACCCCTTCATGCTCCCATGCCAGGATGCGCCAGCCGCCACCCGGGCACACGATAACCCCGATGCCGTTCGGCTTGCCGTAGGTGGGTTTGTAAACTGTGAGTGTTGGATCGGACACATTGCGAAGCATCCCAGCGTCGCCCACGGTGCCCACTGCTCCGCGGAATTCCACCTCGGGACCCACACCATCCAGCGTCGTCGGCGGTCCATCGGGCCAGAGTCGGATGATGTCTCTGGGCAGCGGTGTCGCGGACTTCAACCCAATTTGAAAATTCCTTTCGTAGCTCATTTTCAAGCGAAGCTCCTCGGTTTCATGAGCGCGCTCCAATAGGCCCGACGTTTCAGATGTGTTCGCCGGCACATCGCCTAAGAAGGTCAGCAATTTCGAAGTCAGACGAATTCATTTGTCGGTTTTGCAGGAGCGTTACCTGGGGTGACCCGGAACGCTAGCCGCTATGGGCGGACTTCATAGTAGGCGTTGATCGGGTTATCGAAGTCTTTGGTTGCGAAGCGCGTGAACCCGGCCTCCGCCGTCATCCTGCGGGCGACCGGTTCGGGAAATCCGAGCGTGCCCAATCCCAGGCCGCCGGGCTCAGAAAGAGCTGAGGACATACAGCAAATCACCGAGAAGCCATACATCAGCGTCGCTAACGGATTCTGCTTCAGGTTTTCCTCGAAAGTCGGCATCCCGTGAATGTCGGCGATCAGCCATGTTCCGTCGGATTTGATGGCTTTGCGAATGGCCTGCATCACGAGGTCGGGCCTTGTCATGTCGTGAAGGCAATCGAAGGTCGTGATGAAATCGCAACTAGCATCGCCAGGCAGAGGATCGACGGCCGCGTCGTGCAGATGCACGTTCTTTACTCCGGCCTTCCGCGCGTTTTCTTCTGCGCGCTGGAGGGGCAACTTAGCAATATCGTAGCCGTGAAACTCCGACCGCGGGTAAGCCTTTGACATCTCGATTATTGCAACGCCTGCGCCGCATCCGACATCCGCTACTTTGGCGCCCGCATGCAGCTTGGCGACGACGCCGTCCAGCCTTGGCAGGGCGTTGGGTACAAGCTGCGTCCGAAACCATGGGGCGAGCAGTCGTTCGACGCCGGCATTCACTTCCGAACCGAACTGGTCATAAGACAGTCCGAGTCCGCTTTTGAATGACCGCGGCAGTTCGTTCAACAGCGCCATCTGCTGGGGGAATGCACAAAAGCCGCCGGCCAGAAAAAAGGGACTGTTTTCGTCCGCCAGCACCAGGGCACCTTCGGGGCTGAGCTCAAAACGTGACTCACCCCTGTAGTCTATTACGTTCGCGGCTGCCTGCTGATAGAGCCACTCGCGAACCCAACGTTCATTAAGGCCGGTCTTGCGCGCGAGTTCTGCGCTGGTGAGGGGACCGGCACCATTCAGCGCCCGGTAGAGACCCATGCGTTCGCCAAGATAGATCATGCCCGAGACCAGCGCTCCCGCGAGGTGGCCGAAGACCTCCTGCGCGAATTTTTGTGTTTTCTCGACATCGATCTGATGATTCTTGTCAGACATAGCGAAACCTCCCACACGCGAAAATCCTCGCGGTTACCTTATGCGATATCACTCTCAACAAATCTTGAACAACAGTTCCAATCGCTGTGCTGGTTCCCCATTGGAATGGTGCAGCACATCAAGGAGTGGCCCCGCGAAAGCAGCAGCGGCTACGAAGAGGGAACCGGTTAGCATTGGTGCGAATCCTTTCGCCGCGCGATGGGTCCGTCAGGTGATGCCGTCGTCTTTAGGGGCCGCGCGGTCGTAGTCATGCGCCATTGGGATTGCTGTCGCCACAGAAGTATGGACTCGGGAGTCTGGCGAATGAGCCGGGAGAATCCAGTTGCTTCTTTTCGACGAGAGGATGCCAAGCCAGATAGTCATCAGAGCCTAACATATGGTTTAACTGTTAGTGTGCGTAACATTCGCATCGTGTTGATAGCCGCCCTGGCATGCGCGACGTCCTCCGTCGCACGCGCCGGGGTTTCCTCCATGCAGCTAGTTGCGCCCGACGTCGGTTGGGCCACGGTGGGAGGCGGCTACCGGAACTCTGCAGACAAACTCTTCTGGACAACCGATGGGGGGATTCATTGGCGCGACATTACGCCCAAACTGATCGGAGCGGCGGATGAGTCGATTGAATCCATTTCTTTTCTTGACAGTCACTCCGGGTGGGTGCTGTTCTGCTGCGGCCAGTCTGACACTAGCGACTCCGTGGATAGTATTCCGTTCCCGCGATACGACTTGGCGAAGACCACCGATGCGGGAGCGACGTGGTCGATAGCCCGTGTCGGCATCCCGGCCGACGCTTCCGGTAACATGGGCGATGCCAATGGAGGCTCAATCGATTTCGTCGATTCCATACACTGTTGGTTGTACCTGTCTTCATGCGGCGGACACACTTGTGGCGGCCCTCTGCTTGCGACTTCAGACGGAGGTCGAACCTGGCGCGTAGTGGAAAACGAAGGTACGCCGCCGTTGATGGTAACGGCAACATTCGGTTGGAGCGTCGAGATCCCGAACCCTTGGGTAGGAGATGAGGAAAGTTCGCTTTCCGTTACCCGCGACGGTGCAAAAAGGTGGCAACAAGTGTCGGTGACGTTTCCTAAGGAAATGATATCGGCGTCGGATGTTCGCCAGTTAATCCGGACTCCTTTCTACCATGATCTGCCGACGTTCAAGGATAGTGAGCACGGCTTTCTGCCGGTGACGTACTTGGCCCAGCAAGGAAACGGAAACTCAGCGATAGTCCTGTTTGAGACCACGGATGGAGGCCGAACCTGGAATCCCATTCGCGCTCTGACCAAGCTTTATATTCCAGGACAAGAGGCTACATACACTGTCGAGGTTGCCGGCTCCACTGTAATCGCCGCCACTAGTTCTCGAGACGATAGCCGCGTCATTCTGTCGAGAGTTGGACCGGGCGGCAGAACCGACACTGATATTTCGAAGGACATCGGCGGATGGCAAGGGCTGACATATTTGAAACTCAGCTTTGCGACGCCCAAGCAAGGCTGGATGCTCGCCAGCGGCTACCTGCTGTCAACCTCCGACGGTGGCGCTAGCTGGACGAAGCTGGACGTTCATCAGGAAGCCGCAAACAGCACGCGGCGAAACCCCGCGATGGCGTACGCGATGCAACTGATCAGTTCCAACATCGGCTGGATGATGAACGGAGTCTGCTTCTGTCGGACTGAGGACGGCGGGGCCACGTGGACAGATATTACACCGCGCGGCAACGGAGTAGCCAACGCGTTCTTTCTGACCGCTAACCAGGGCTGGGCGTTGGAACGGCAGCAAGGCGGATTAGTGGTTTTCTCGACCACGGACGCAGGCACGGACTGGACAGTTACGAACGTCACCGTCCCAGGCATGCAAGGGTATACGGGAGGCGACCGACCCGCGAGCCAAATCTACTTCGAGGATTCTCTGCACGGCTGGATAAGCGCCCACGTCCCTCGAAGCAACGATCCTAAGATCAAGTTGCCGCAAACGGCGCTGCTGGCGACGTCGGACGGGGGCAAAACCTGGGTTCAGGCGGGCGACGTGGGCAAGACGGGCTACCTCCGCTTCGCTACACCCACGGATGGATGGATGGTTGTCCCGCCTAAAACGGAGCTTTATGTGACTCACGACGGAGCGAAGAGTTGGACAAAGGTATCCATTGCCCCGCCGAAGGAAATTTCACCAGCGAATGACGCGACCTATGACCTGCCTATCTTCGAGGACAGCAAGCACGGCGTGCTGCCGGTTACCTATTCGGGCGGTTTGGGGGTAAACGCCGCAGTGGTGCTGTTCGAAACCGAGGATGGCGGACAAAGCTGGAAGCCAAACAGAACGTTGACCGGCTTGACTGCCATGCCGGTCGGCACCGGCGTGTCATCCACAGTAGCCGGCTCCGACTGGATACTTGCGAATGTTTCTGCTGATACCCTTCTGCCGCTGACCAAAATTGCGGATGGTGACACCGCGGTCGCCAGTTCCAACGCTCAACCGGGTTACTACGGTGCACGTCAGCTGAGCTTTGCAACTCCGTCGCGAGGATGGGTACTGCTGCGTAACGGAAGATTGTTGGTAACCACGGATGGAGGCTCGAATTGGTCGGAACTGGCCTACGAGGGACGAGGACCTGCCTTGCAACCAGTGTCGGCGCCCAAGCCGGTACCGTTCAGCAGAGTAGCGTCGGCGCAACTGATCACTCCCGATATCGGATGGGCTGTGGGTTTCAGTACCAGCAAAGGGCACCCGGAGGCATACTACGAGTTATTCCGCACGGAAGACGGAGGCGTCACGTGGAAGTCGATAACGCCGGTCAATAGCAACTCCTGGAAGATCTATTCTGTATCCTTTTTGGACAGCAACCGTGGTTGGGCGCTGGTTTGGACCAACGGCAGGTTTGTAGCTTACTCCACGGTCAATGGGGGGGCGAATTGGTCGGCGGCGGACGTCGACTTTGGCAAAGATCAGGAGGGACGGCCACCCTGGGTTGGAGACGGCCAAATCTTCTTTGTGAATCCTCTTCAGGGCTGGATCATTTTCGCCAAGGTTTCAAGGTCTTCGTTAGAGACCGTGCTGTTCGCGACGGCAGACGGAGGCCGAACCTGGTCGTCGCTGACAAGCCACGACGCGCCGCCGCCGGGCCGGATTCGTTTGGTATCACCTGAGGTGGGTTCGCTGCTCCCCACTTCCTGGATGCTCTCCAGTTCCCGAACGGCGCTGTTCGTTACTCGGGATGGAGCAAAGAGCTGGCAGCAACTGTCGGTGGCGCCACCAGCGTATGTAGGAGCACGCGCGTGGGCGTTCTATGACCTTCCGACTTTTAAGGACAGCAAGAACGGATATCTCCCAGTCGTCTATGAAGGAGGCTCTGTAGAGAAGTCCTTTGCGGTGCTGTATGCAACGGTGGACGGTGGAGAAACCTGGAAGCCGGAAAGGACACTGGCAAATATCGGCGACGCGCCGCTCGGCGATTTCGTGGCAACGGCGATGGCGGGTTCGTCCTGGATCATCTCGAACACGGCGGACCACAAGGATCCCACAATCACCTCAGTGGCCAACGGCGCAACAGTCGAGGCGAATCCCGGCGCCGCGCCCGGTTACTTTGGAGCTCAACAGTTGAGCTTTGTCAGCCCACAGCGCGGGTGGGTGTTGTTGAAGCACGAACGGTTGTTGTCAACGGCCGATGGAGGAACGACCTGGACCAAGCTGAGTACCGGTACAGGTGAGTCGACACCTTTCCCACCGCGAACGGGGTATGTTTCTCCATGAACGTCGAGTCGATGCAGCCGCTGGAGGCCATTCGCCGCTGGATATCCCTCTATGGTCCCTACCAACGAATCCGAGCGCAGTTCGGCACGAATCTATCAAGGACATGACGAAAATCGAGAAGAAGGGTTATACGAAAGCTGTGTCCGAACCGCGCGTCGGACGGATCATCTGAGGGCGAATGTGTGGCGATGATGCTCTCTGTGCAGCTCTGCTGCTCGAGGCTGATAACCAGAACTAGCCGAATCGAGAAGAGCGGAAAAATTTGGATCGCGCTGGGTGTCGGTCATGGCGCGACCTTCAAGTGATGCTTCCTCGCGAGTGAGTCGCTCAGTTACCTACCATACATACCCCGGCCCCCGGACCGGCGCCGATCGGGATGAAGGTCTCGGTATGCTTGTCGCACTTGTCGGGCGGCTGACATTCCTGATCGGAGTGGCAATAAGTCGGTCCCTCGACACAGAAGCTGGTGTTCCATCCTCTATGCGGATCGTATCCCCGAGTTAGTACACTTCCATTCGGACAGGTAGCGACGGCTGCTCGCGATGCATACACCAGCGTCAGCAGGCGCATCGGGAGGCCGCCAGTACCCGATATCCTTGTTACAGATTTGCGGAGTTTCGCATTCGGAATTTGCGTGACAAAAGACGTATTCAGGTTTTTCTTCTTTGTGTTGCCAGAGAGAACAACTCGAGTTCGCGAGTAAAATCGCACATGTCATCATGAGACCGCAAAGCTGCTTCATCGCGAACCCTCCCATCGGAGCGAACGCTTTCACATTAACAGATGGCAGTTGCGCGTCCGTATGAAAACGCATTTTCGTCTTTCGGCAACTTCCATCCGATAGACGGCGCAAATGTGCCGCCACTCGGTGGGAGGCTACGGGCGTTTTGTTACAGTCTGTTGGATCGTCAAGCGCAACGACAAGGTTATCCGGACGCCATTTGATTAGGTCTATGGATCATCGCCGTAAATTCGCCCTGCTGATCGAACTGGTCGCATATACGGCGATTTGCGTTGCAACTCAGGGGCCTCCAGAAATCCATGTCTCTTGAGCCGCAACATTCTACCAGAATTGGGGCTAATTCTAAGAACACTGATTCTCGGAAAATCTCGGAGAATCGATCGAAGTCAGCGCGCGTGCGCGCGATTGGCTGTCACGCATGGAGGCAGAGAGTGTCTGCGGCGGCGTTACTCTCAGAAAATTTGGCAAACCCTATCCGCGCGCGATTTTTCCAGGTCTATCAGCTAGGTCCATCGGTCATTCTTCAACGGGTAGGTGCAAGGAAATTTGCCGGAACAGGCGCTGTGACGCCCGTTCCGGAGGTTTCATCGCGAAAGCTTGCTAGTGACCAATTTCCACTGCGTAACCGGAGAAGAACCCGGTCGGAGGAGGAGCTCCGCCGCCGCGAACTGCGAGAACACCCTGGAAGGTGGTCCGCAAACTGTCGCCATTCCTTCCGAATTGGTACTTGCTGTTCTCGATTTTGAACTGCGAGTTCGAGGTAACGGTGTTCGTGTTGACGACCGTAAAAGTGTTCTCGACCGTGTCCACGATTACTTGCTGGTGAAACGACGAAACCTGAATGGGTGTTCCCTGCGCGAAGGTGGTCGGGTCGCTGAAGCTCGATGGCCCATTGTTCAGGTACATCGTGGTGGTGCCGTCGCGGTCGATGATCTTGAAAGGGCCATGGATCGTCGTGCGAATAGTGGTTGCTTGCGTGTCGAAGGTGAATAGAGCGGTGCTCTCGTTCTGGTTCGCCGGAGTCGGATCTGTAAACGCCGGATCGATGCCATCCACCCTGGACAAGTAGCCGAATATCTCTGATGTCGCCGGAGTGACGCCTGGCGCTGAATTATTGACTTCCCCGACGATCTCGAAGGCCACCGCTCCTTGCCCCAGGTTCACTGTCTTGGCGTTTGCGTTGGCAACCGGACACACACAAAGGCACAGGACCCATCCGAGGGCCACACCTGCAGCCAATTTGAACATCAATTTGAAACGCATCAATTCTCCTCCTGCAATCTTTTCCGTCCCCGAAATTGGGGAGCCCGAACGTACTCGAACGTGATCGCACCCATACCCCTCATGGGTGACGTTCGACCGCACACATGTGCGGTGGCGCGGCACAAATGGAGCTTGCGGAAGAGCCCGGTTAGAGCAGCCAGTGGATGGGCTGGATAGGAGCGTAGCAGCAGGAATGGCCGGTCTGGATACTGTTCGCGAGATGGCGTCCAAGCGAGGGGTCGGCATTCCGGATGTTCTCAAGCGCAGCCTGGATGCGCTTGTTAACACTGATGCGGGCACGTTCACGATGCGACGCTGCTTTTCGCAGTTGTCCGCCCACCCCCGTAGCAGCACTGAGTTGTTTAGAGAGTGCGTCCGACTCAGCGCGAGCTCGTTGCTCAGCACCGACGTCGTTGTCGCGTGAGGCGCGATCGATCTCTTCATTTAGCTCGTCGCGGCGGCGTCTATATTGCGCGATGGCTTCCCGGTCGAGTATCTCGCCGGCATCTCCAAGATCCGATACGAGGTTGCCTGATGCAGATGTCACGCCCGCGCGAATTCCATTTTCGGGATTGCCAGTAGCGGTGAGTGATACAAGTTCTATCGAGGACACTTGCTCACCCGGGCACCGAAGTAATTGCGCGATGTAATGCAGGCCTTTTGAGTCTCTCAGACGGACGGTCTCGTTACCGAAGCAAAGCGCCCAATATTCGCCCTCTCGACGGAAGGTGGAAGGAACCTCTTTGGACCGATTGTATGGAGATGAAGGCTTTTGCGGCTCGTGAACAGGCATGTCCGCTATCACGCGATCTATCCATTGCTGCCCGGCACCGTGGCTACGATAGATATCGATCGCACTCTGGAATTTTTCGGTGGCACGTTCCTTATCACCCCGGGAGACCAGCGCGCGACCCCAATGAGAGAACGTCTCAGCTTCCTCCCATGGTACCCTGTAGCGACGAAAGATCTCGATCGCGCGGGCGAACTGCGGCTCAGCTTCATCGGGCCGTCCTTCGGCCGCCGCCACCGCCGCTTCCGCGCACGCAGCGTAACCTGCGAGTCCTCGCCAGTCTTCGCCGTCGGCCATGATCTCCCTAATGCGCGCGATGTGCGAGCGCGCTCGTTCAGCCTGTTCTTTAACGACATAAAGGAGACTCAGAGCCGTACGCGAGCGCATCTCGAAACGCAGATCATGTCCATCCAGGCTCATGGCCAGGGCTTCCTGATGAAGCGCCTCCGCACCCGCATAGTCGCGCCGCGCGCTGAAAAAGCGGGCAACTTCCGGAATGAAGTCGCAAGTCACCACGCGGTGTCCCGTGCGACGGGACCAATCAAGATGATCTTTGAAACTTTCTTCGACTTCCTTCCAATTTCCATCCATCAAAGCCAGGAGCGTCAGGAGGTATCGACTAGACCAGCGGCTCGAGAAGAGTTCGCGCGCTTTCCCGAGCTCACCTTCCAGTATCTGGCTGAGGCACAACTCATGCCGGAGGACTTCGTTCCGTGATCGGCTCCTGGATGTGCGAGGCATTTTCAACTCCCGCTCAAACCATTGTTCGGCTCCAGCGGGGTCCAACAAGAAACGACAATTGGCGCCCCCGACAAAAGCGACTTCAGAGGGACTCTCATTCACGGTGAATTCGTCGGCCATCTTCCAAGCCAGTTCGATCTGACCAAAACCTTCCGCCAGGCGTCCGGTTGCAATCAGAAAAACTCCGCGTTGCTCGAGTGGGTGTATCCAACCCACGCCGTGTGGTGTGCCTCCATTGGCACCCAGAATTTCCAGCTGTCGATCCGATGCCGACAGCCCTTCATCGTTATGCATCCCAACCATGCATGCGGCGACCAGAGCGATATGAAACATATCCTGTATCCCGCGTTCTGAACTTTGGAGCACGACTGGTTCAGCCGCGCGCAGATGAACCATCGCGCGATTTACATCTGTGGCTTCTGACAACGGCCCCGTGAGGTAGGCAGCGAGCCTGGAGCGTACGAATGCGGCTTTCTCGGGTTGGCCTGCGGCTTCGTAGAGCTGGATCGCTTGCTCCAAATACTCGGAGGTTTCCTTTCCGTTGGAGAGCATTTTCTCGCCCAGCCTGCTTAGCAGAGTTGCGCGATGCTCAGGCGCGACGCCGTGGTTCTCCATCAAACTCAGCGCCCCTCGCCAATGAACGGCCGCTTCCTCATAGCTGAACACCAAATACGCGGTGTTGCCGGCTTTGATCGAATAGGTGATCGCTTTGGCGGCTCCCCAGAATGGAACCGCCTCGACATAGTGATGCGCGAGTTCGGCGACGTGTCCAGCCAGGTTGGATGCGTAGAGGTCCTCAAGCGCGGTGGCTATTTCACCATGACGGCGAACTCGCTCGGAGGCTGCAAGCGCATCGTAGATCGTCGAGCGAATCAGCGCGTGAGCGAACCGGTAGCGCTCGGCGCTCCCCTGCATAGGAATCAGAATTCCTGCTGCGACTGCTTCGTCAAGGCGTTCGAGCACAGCTTCGCCAGGAGTCGCGACGCGCTCCAAAGGACGAAGGTCGAATTCGTTGCCAAACACTGACGCGATCGACAACAACTCCTGCGCCGGCTCCGACAGCGAGTCGATTTGCCTTCGAATTGCGATCCGTACTCCTGTCGGAAGAGTGAATTCGGAGGCTGCAACCTCCTTCTCATTTCCGAGCTTGCCTTGCGCGATCAGCATCCGCACCACTCCGTCGAGGAACAGTGGATTGCCGTCAGTGGCGTCGCGAAGCATCGTCACGAGTTTCGGGGCCGGCTTCGTTCCCAGACGAATCGTCACAAAATCTGCGACGTCAGGCTCCGCCAAGCCGTGCAATGGCAAATGGATGCCCTCTCGGGCGATGCGGGCCATAATCGAGCTCAGCGCCTTTGATCGTTCGACTTCTACCTCGCGGTAGGTTCCGACAATTGCGACGCGTGCATCGCGCAAATCTCGCGCGATGAACTGAAGCATCTGCAATGATGCGTGGTCGGCGTCATGAAGATCGTCGAGTACAAGCGCGAGCGGACGTATTCGGGCCGCTTCCCTGAAGGAGTCGGCTACCAAGGTGAAGAGTCGAAAGCGCTGCTGCTCGAGGTCAACGGCGCTCGCTGGCCCCCGCGACATTTGTTCGATATTTGAGACCTTGGAGGTCCGAACAGGTCGCAAATGGCGGCCCTCGCGGCCGCGGACGACTTCGCGATTGTCTTCGCTCCAGTGGTCAACGTCGTAAGTTTCACCGGCAAGCGCCAAAAGGACTGAATCAATATCCTGGCTGCCCTCTATCGACTTGATTGCCTGAATCCACGGCCAGTATGCCGGTGCGCCGGCACCTTCCCAGCAGCGACCCCACAACACCTGCGCGTGACATGCAGACGCGACTGAACTGAACTCGTCGGCGAGACGGGTCTTGCCGATTCCAGGCTCTCCAGAAATCAGAAGCAGCCGACCGCGCCCCTTGGCCGCATCGTCCAGCGCATTGCGCAGCTCAGCAAATTCGGACTTGCGCCCGACGAGTCCACTGATCTCGTGAACTTGATCCAAGCCGGTTTCCCCACCAGCCAGCACACCTATTCCGTATGGATCGATAAGAGCGCGGGCTACGAAAGATTTGGCCTCAGCTTATCGCCGCGCCCGGTTGTTTCAAGGCAGGGAAAAGCCGTTGGAAATCGTGTCGGATTTCTTTCCGATCTTGATTCGTTCAGATGAGCAGAAATCCGAGTGTGCGCGCGATTTGGGATCATGCATGGACCCGGAGAACGCCCTCGGCGGCTTGAATCCGTAGAATCCAGCAAGACCTATCCAGGCGCGATTTGGCAGTTCCATACATCATCGCGGTTAATTCGCCCTGATGATCGAATTCGGGGAATCTACCGTGCAAGCCGGAGGCCCTCGTCACTTTGGAGGCTTGCCGGTTCCGGTTAACGTGATGGTCTGCGGCGATCCTGCCGCGTTGTCGAAGATCATCAGCGTACCGACCTGCGGCGTAGTGTCGGGCGGTGTGAATGTGACTGAGAACTTGCAGCTCTTTCCCGGCGCAAGCATCTTCTGACACTGCGACTTGACCGCGAAAGGAGGCGCCACCGTTTCCATCTGGATTATCGCCGACAGGTGCGAGTTCTTGCTGCTCGCGTTCTTGAGCGTGATCTTCTTGGCCTTGCTGGTCTTTCCCACCGTCGTACCGGTTCCGAATGACACCGTTGATGGATGGGTGAGGTTGATCGGCAACGGCGACGGCGTGGCAGTGGGCGTGGCGGTTTGAGTTGCGGTCCGCGTCGCAGTTGCGGTGGCCGTGGCAGTGGCGGTCGGCGTTCGCGAGGCCGTCGATGAACCGGTCGAGGTCGAAGTTGCGGTGGCGGTTGTGGTCGGCGTGACGGTTCCGGTCGGCGTGGGAGTGGCGCCCGTCGAGGTGGCGGTGGGGGTTGCCGTGGGGGTCGCAATCAGCGGCTGATCGTATTTCAGGATACGGTTGTTGCCCGCATCGACGACTAACAAATCTCCGGCCGTGTCGAGCGCGACGCCCGTCGGACCGCATTCCGTGGAAGCGGCCGGCGAGCCGGCCAAATTGCACGCATGAGAGGTCATGTTGTCGGCCTGACCGAATACGCGATCGGCGGTGGTGTCACCGCTGCCCGGCGTCGCAGACGCGGTGAGCGGGGTGTTGAACTCGAGCGTGCGAGAGTTTCCGTCTGCGATGTAAAGGTTCCCCGCCGAATCGAACGCCATCTGCGCGGGAGAACAAAGACTGTTCGCGCTCGCGCCTCCCTGGTTGCAGCCATTGGTCGTCATGCTGCCGGCCTGGCCGAAGACCACGTTAGCGGTGACGTTGGCGGGAGGATTGGCCTCGTTGAATTCGAGCACGCGGTTGTTGGTTGTATCCGCGATATAGATGTTACCGATCGCGTCGGCCGCAACCGCTTTGGGACCGCACAAGCTCGATGCGCTCACGGTGCTCGACGGATGGTTGCAATCGCCGGTGGTGAAAGACGTGCTCGTCCCCTGTCCGAACACAATGTTCGCGGTGGTCGAGGTGAGCGGAGTGAAGTAGCCAAGTACGCGATGGGCGCCGGTGTCGGCCACGAACAGTTCGTCCTTCGAATCGAGTGCGACACCCTTGGGACTACATAAGGTTGTCGAACTCGGGGTGACGCAGCTCTGCGTTGACGATCCGGTCAGGCCGAACACGTTCGCGGCGGCGCCGCCTACGCACGGAAACGAATTGGCGCAAGGCGCGAACGGCGCGGTGAATTCCAGCACTCGATTATTCGACGTGTCCGCGACGTAGAGATTGCTCTTGCTATCGACCGCAACCCCAAGCGGTCCATTCATCGAGCTTAGAGACTCGCCGCCGGTATTCGATGTACCGGTCAAGAGATCAGGCTGACCCAGGACCAAATCGGCGGGTGCGCCATTAGCGAAAGCTGTCGCGTTGTTCCATCCGAGGACGCGGCTGTTGGATGCGTCGGCTACGTAGAGGTGTTGTGGGCTGGAATTCTTGTCGATGGCAGCCTGGCCCGGGTTGAACAGACCGTCCGCATCGACGGAGTTGGCGTTGTAATGCGCGAAATCGGGCTGACCGAGAATGATATCAGCGACGAGATTGGTGGTAAGAGGATCGTCGAACACCAGGACACGATTGTCTGCGGTATCCGCAACGAATACGTCGCCCGCCGCGTCCAAATCTATTCCGCCGGGTGCGCATGTGCTGGTCGATGACGATGGATGTCCGGTGAGACATCCGCCGGCGGAGGTGAGGTTGGGCTGCCCCAGGACGAGATCAGCGACGGTGTCGCCGCTGCCGGGAACCGCCGTGGTCGTGAGCGGAGTGTTAAATTCAACCGCTCGATTCGAGCGCGCATCCGCTACGTAAAGGTTGTTCGAGCCGTCGAACGAAAGCTGGAGCGGGAAACACAAGCCTGACGCGCTTGCTACGCAACTGGAGCCGGTGAAATTCGCTTGACCCAACACCAGGTTTGGCGCGGCGTTGGTGGGAGGCGTACCCGGCTGACTGTATTCGAGCACCCGGCTGTTGCTGGTGTCGCTGACGAATACGTTGCCCGAAAAATCCACCGCGACGGCTTCCGGATTGCAGACGAAATTGGCGCTCGCGTTGCCGAGAGCGCCGTTGCCGTTACACTTGATATCGGTAAAGTCGGTGCCGGCCGATCCTTGTCCAAAGACGAAGTCGGCGGTCGTATCGCCGCTGCCCGGCACAGCGGTCGTCGCCAGGGGCGTGTTGAATTCAACTACACGATTGTTGCTGGTATCGGCGACATAGAGATTGTCGTGCGCGTCGAGCGCGATTCCCGTCGGTCCGCACAGAGTGTCGGCGCTGGCCGCGACGGTGAATCCTCCCAGATTGCATCCGCCCCCGAAAAAATCTCCAAGTTGCCCGAAGACCACGTTGGGTGCGTGTCCGACGCACGGCAAAGCGGCGCATGCGGCATACGGCGCGTTGTACTCGAGCACGCGATTGTTCTGGGAATCGGTGACGTAGAGATTTCCGTTGCTGTCGACCGCGACCCCTGCCGGGGCGTTGTAGTTGACCGGATTCGCATTCGGACCGCCGTTCAGATTTCTGAGATTCGAGAAAAAATCCGGCTGCCCCAACACAAGATCCGCTGGTTCGCCGTTGACGAACGAAGAAGTGTCGTGCCATCCGAGTACGCGATTGTTCATCGAGTCGCTCAGATAGAGATGATGCCCCGAGCGATCGACAGCCAGGTAGTTCGGCGCGTTGAGAGAAACTCCATCCACCGTGTTGGGTGAACCGTGGAGAAAGTCCTGCTGACCGAGCACATGGTCGGCGATGTTGTCCCCGGTCGCGGCGGGCAGGAGCGTCACCACCATCGCGGTGGCGATTACAGTGAGAGTCGCGACCAGCGCTTTGCCGGAAACGAGGCGAATGCGTGCGATGCGTGCGAAGGAGATCATTGCGCACCTCGCCGTTTCGCACGACCGAACAAGTCGATTCGATGCGGGCTGGCGTGCGCGTCATCGCCAATCGCAATCACACCGCCGCGCCGCCCTCCGGTAATTGGCGCAAAGGTGATGCGAATTTCACAGCTTGACCCCGGCGCCAGTTGCGTCGGGCAGGCGTTGAGGAATGTGAAGTCGCCGATCGCGCTCAGACGTCCGATCGTGATCGGCACAGGGCCTTTGTTCGTGAGAGTTACGTTGCGCGTGCGATGCTTGCCGACTTTAGTCGCGCCAAACTTGATCATCTCGGGGTCGATGCTGAGGACACCGGGCGAGTCGTTGGCGATGTCGAGGCCGGGCGGCGGGAACGGCGGCACATACGCGGTGATGCGATTGTTGCCGGTGTCGGCGATATAAACGTTGCCGGCGTTGTCGGCCACCGCCGACGCTGGAGAGCATAGAGTCGCGGCGCTCGGACTCGGCGACGTTACATTGCAATGGGCGACGAACATGTCGCCGCCCTGGCCCCATACCACGTCGGCATTGGTGTCGCCGCTGCCCGCTGTCGCGGTAACAGTGAGCGGAGTAAAAAATTCGAGCACGCGGGCGTCACCCCGGTCGGCTGCGTAGAGATCGCCGGCGGCGTCGAAACTAACGCCGTACGGCATGAACAGGGAGTTCGCTCCGGGCGCGAGCGCAAAATTATTCGTGAAAGAACCGTTCTGCCCGAATACCGCGTTGGCAGTGACGTTCACCGGAGCGATGGTTGCGCTGACGGTCTCGTTGTATTCGAGGATTCGAGCGTTAGTCGTGTCGGCGATGTAAACACTGTTGTTGGGATCGACGCCGACGCCGATTGGATCGCACATGCTGGTGGCGGTCAGCGCAGTCGCGGCCCGATTGCAATTGCTGGTCGTGAATTCCGCGCCGGTTCCGGTCGCGCCCTGCCCGAATACGAGATCGGCGGTAGTGTCGCCGCTGCCCGCGACCGCGGTCGCCTTGAGCGGCGTGTTGTATTCAACTACGCGGTTGTTTCCGCCGTCCGCTACATAGAGATTTCCAGAACTGTCGAGGGCGACCTGCGTCGGTTGGCATAGAGTGGATGCGCTCGGCGGGTTGCTGAACACTTGATTGCAGGCCGAGACCGTCGCGCTACTCTGGCCGATGATCAAGTTCGCCGAGCCGCCGACGCATGGAAAAGCCCCCGCGCAAGCAGCGAACGGCGCGTTGTATTCGACGACGCGGCTGTTGTCGGTGTCCGCGATGTAGAGATTGCCGTTGGAATCGAACGCAACCCCGGAAGGCACCCATAGCGTGTTGGCCGACGGCGAGCTGCCCGTTCGATTGACCTGGCCCGAGTAGAAATCCGCCTGTCCGATCACGAGGTCTGCCGGCGCACCGCTGGTGAACATCGACGCGTGGCGCCATCCCAACACGCGGCTGTTCACGTTGTCTGCGACCACGATCCCGCCGCTCACCGGATCGAGGGCTATCTGGTCGGGCGTACTCAGCCCCGCCGGGTCGATGGTCTGGGCGGTATGCGCAAAATCCGGCTCGCCGACGGCAATGTCGGCAACGAGGTCGGTGGTCAGGGGAGTGATGTACTTGAGTACGCGGTTGTTGTTTCCGTCCGCGATGAACAAATCGCCGCCACTGTCCAGCGCGAGGCCCGACGGGCCGCATAGCGCGCTGGCATTCGGCGTATTGGTGTTCTGATTACAAGCTGAAGCGCTGGCCGTGGTCTGCCCGAATATGTGAGTCGCGGTCTGATTCGTCGGGGGATTCGCGCTCTCGGTGTACTCCAACACGCGATGAGCGCTGGTATCGGAGACATACAAATTCGCCGACGCATCGAGCGCCACCTTCAACGGGAAACAGAGCGAAGTTGCTGACGTGCTGGCGCAAGTACCGGTAGTGAACGAGCCGCCCTGCCCCCATACCTGGTCGGCCGTCGTGTCGCCGCTGCCGGCAATGACTGTCACGGTTCGCGGAGTGTTGAATTCGAGCACGCGGTCGTTGCTGAAGTCGACAACGTAGAGATTGTTGTTCTTGTCGACCGCGAGGCCGGTCGGCAGCTTCAGTCCGTTCTTCGAGATGCTCCCGCCGACGTTGGCGACACTCGTGATAAAGCTGCCGAGCTGCCCAAACACACGGTTCGCGGCGATCGGTGAGCCGTTGGTTGGGCCGTCGTATTCCACCACTCGATTGTTGGCGGTGTCCGCAATGTACAGACTGCCGGTGCTGTCCAGCGCGACGTCTTCGGGAAGGCAGAGAGTGTCCGCCGACGGACTGCTACCGCCGACGTTGCAGCCGTGCGAGGTGAAATCTCCGACCTGGCCGATCACCGCGGTCGCAACAAATCCCGAGGTCTGACCCGTCTGCGACATCGTCATGAACGGAGTGGGAAACATTAGTACGCGTGAGTCCTGCGTGTCGGCCACGTAGACGTTGCCGGCGGCGTCTACCGCAACTCCGCGAGGACCCGATAATGAGCTCGCGCTCGTATTGGGCTCCGGAGAGCCGGTTTCGAAGTCGGCCTGCCCGATTACAAGATCGGCGGGCTCGCCCGTGACCAGCGCGGAGACGCTGTGCCATCCGAGCACCCGGTTGTTGCTGAGGTCGGCGACATACAGATGCCCCGCGGGATCGACCGCAACGCCAATGTGTTGATTGCTGCCGCTGTTCAGAGCCAGCGAGGCCGAATCTACCGTGTTCGCCGCACCGTGAACGAAGTCAGGCTGGCCGAGCACCCGACTCGCGATTGTGCCCGCGTTTGCCGATCCGATTGTGCAAGCGATAATGAGCGCGCACGCAATTAGTATTGTCGCGTTAGCCGTACTTCCCCTGCTCATCGCATCACACCATACGTTGGTTTCTGCAGTCTCGCGCCGATGTGCGAATCAGCTTAATAAGCTGAGCGAAAGCTCGATCCGTCCGCTGAATTGCATCCCGTGTAGTCGATCTAAAGCACGAAACACAAGTCAAAATAGTTAAAATTCACAATTACGGCTGATTTGCCTATCGTATCTGGGATAGCCCTCAATTTTGATGGAAGGACGCGCGAGAGCGAGTGCCGATCCGGCTATTTGACACTAGCTTTGTCCGCTGGATCGCCAGCCAATGCCGTTGCGACTGTCGCTAGATAGAACGACTCCGGCGAGCCGTTCGCCTTACTCGCGTCGCGGATCGACCCGCAAAGCAGCGCTGGACTGAGCATTCATGGAGTCGAGAAGCTTGGCGACCTGCACAACCATCTGTCGTCCCTGGCGCATCAGGAACTTTTCGCGCTCCAATCGCGCCAGATGCTCGGTAACTCTTGGCCGCGAGGCACCCACCAGGTTGGCGATGTCCTTGTGGCTGAAAGCTACGCGCAGCAGCGTGCCGCGCGATTCCTCAATTCCAAAATCCGAGCACAGTTCCAGCAGCGCAATGACAATTCGTTCGTGTAGTCCAAGGTTCAGAAAACTCGAGCTCCGCAGGAGGAGGCGGTACCATTGCTTCAAATCGTTGTTGTGAAACTGCCTGAAGGCTGACTGGGGAGCATTTGGAGTGATGCCGCCGAAATCAGCCCAGCTCACAGTTCCAACGCGGCAATCGTTGTAAGCCTCGCATTGAAAACCGGATCGAGTGAGCGGCAACGCTGGAAAATCGGGAATCGGTCCCGGCGCCAGCAGCGCCACGGTGACGCGCTCATTGCGCGCGGTGCGGCAAGTGATCCGCGCAATTCCGGAGATCAGAATGTGAGCACCTTGGGCCAGAGCAACGTCGCGCAGAATTAACGCGTGTCGTTTGTAATTGGAAAGCGAGAGCGCGCCCAACAGGAGCTTAAGTTCAGACGGAGAGAGCCAGGACAAAGCCTTCAGTCGGCTTACTCGGTCGAGGTCGGTTTCGCGGGAAGATTTTTTCTGATTCAAAGTCGTACTGCGCCGGGTAGGGCGTGTACACCGTTGGCGCCGGCAACGGATAAGCCTGAAATCAGGAGCCGCAAGCATGTTCTAAGCCAAATGATGTTAGGTTCAAGGCCGATTCTGTTACAAAGGGAACAAATCCTCCGTTGTTTTATCGCACCAATTGTCGTTACATCCGGCGATTGCGCTCGACGCCTACGATTTAATGGACGTGATTACACTTTAAGGGACACGAGATCGCTTCATTCTCCCTAGCCATGCCACCGCCACCACGCTCGTCACGTCGCAAATCCGTCAGGCAAAGGGGGGCCAGGCCTCCTCAACCTCGCGCAGTAAGCGCTCAGGATTTAGCGAAATTGAAAGGATTGGCGGGCATTTCTCTACGAAAATTGGAAGCCTTGCGCGCCAGGATGAGGATTCGGCAGATTTCCAAACGCTCGATCGTCTACAAGGAGGGAGAGTCAGAGGACGCCGTATACGTCCTGCTCTCGGGCATTGCCCGGCTGGTCTTCGTCAACCGAAAACGGGAACGCAATCTGCTCGAAGTGCTGGGACCCGGCGACGTGATCGAGATTCCGTCGTTGTTGCCCGATATTCATCATAAACTCACCTGCGAGGCGTTCACGGATTGTCAAATCGGATCGATAAGTCCAACCGCGCTGGTGGAGGGCGTCGTCGGCATTCCATTCCGCGAGTTCAACGAAGCGCTCAATTTAACTGTCGGCAGATGGTGGGCGCTTCTCGAGCGCCATTCGAACTTTCTCAGACAAACTGTTCGAGAGAAAATAATGCTCGCCTTGTTGGACCTCGGCCGCAAGTTCGGTCAGCGAGACGACCACGGGCTGATCATAGATCTGGGTCTAAGCGGCCAGGACATCGCGGACCTGGTGGAATCCTCGCGGCCGAAAGTGAGCGAGTGCCTCAAGCAACTCGTTGCTGAAGGCGTCGTGACCCGCGAGCACCGCCGTTTCATCATCGACTCGGTAAAAATTCAGGCTAGCCTGCGATCGTAAGGATCTGAACCGTGAATTGACGGTCCATGAGAATCGCTGTTCGACTGATACGTTACGGTGTCAACATCGCGATCGCTGCATTGACCAAATCGTTTATCCGGCCGCGGCTGAAACGGTTCGGCTCGACCGGAAACATCATCGTCCAGCCGTCGGCCATAGCGCTGACTTGATCGGCAAGTAAATCCGCCGGGATGTCGCTGTGTACTACTCCTTCCGACTGCCACCGTTCGATTACAGTCGTGAGTTTACGGCGGAATCGCGCGTAGCGCTTCTGAATCACCGCGGCGAGCGGACGATCGGTAGCGGCACGAACCAGGAGTTGAAGAGTGACCAGCCACGCATCGCCCCTTCCGGAGGTCGTCCATACGATCATGCGGTCGAAAATCGCGCGCATATCGATCGACGAAGGCTGATTGTCCAGCCACCCGTCGAATTCATCGAAGAGTGTTTCCGCTACCGTCGCCACCATCTCTTCTTTGTTCGCGAAGTAGTAGGTGACCGCGCCGGGGGAAGGTCCCCCTCGCGTGCCCCCTGATTAGATACCCTTGAGTGGATCTCTTTTACTCCGGCGAGTTCTTGCGAAGGTGGGTCAACATTCGGCAAACAACGTCACAAACCGGCAAATCAAAAATGAGAGCTGTGAAACAGTTTGTGATTGAACAATCCGTCATTTGATCAAATCTTCTTGTCTATGTAATCTCACCACGCTCCGCAGGCGCGTTCACAACGAGGGGGAATCGATGAAGCGACAGTTTGTTCAGGCGCTTGCCGCCAGCGCGTGTTTTCTGGTGCTTGTTGCAACGGCGCAGGCGAAAACGATCAACGTGCCCGCCGATCAGAAAACTATCCAGGCCGCAATAAATGCCGCGGCCGATGGAGATACCGTGTCGGTTTCGCCCGGCACGTATGTCGAGAACATCGACTTTAAAGGCAAGGCCATCCAAGTAGTCAGCACCCAGGGGCCCAGCATGACCACCATCGACGGCAGCCAAGCTGGCCCGACCGTCGCCTTTGTTTCGGGAGAGAGCTCTTCGTCGGTGCTTTCAGGATTTACCATTACCAACGGTTACGCCTTATTCGATACATCCTCACCCTATGACGACGGCGGCGGCATCGTGATCCAGGCATCTTCCCCCACTATCTCAGGGAACGTGATCACAGGAAACGCAGCGTGTAGCGGGGGAGGCGGCATCTACGCAGGTTTTGCGGCACCGCTCATCCAGAACAACGTCATCAGTCACAACACACAATCCGGGTGTAGCGGAGGAGTTGGCGGAGGAGGAATTGAGCTGCGCGGGGCGGGAGCCGCCGAGGTGATTGGCAATCAGATCATGAATAACTCCTGGACCTCCGGTGACGGGGGCGGGATCGTGATGGACGCTGCCGGTACGCCGCTTATCGAGAACAATCTCATCCAGGGGAACACCGCTACGGGCGTCTCTCCCGCTGCAGTCGGCGGCGGAATTGCGATGTACAACGACTCGGATCCCGTGATTGTCCAAAACCTCATCATAAATAACACTGCGGACCGCGGTGCTGGAGTATCGTTGTCGGTGCCCTTCGGTTCGATGGGACCTGTGCTCGTCAACAACACGATAGTGAACAATTCGGCGACTCAATCCGCTTCTGCCGTTTATGCGACAGGATTTGATTACAACAGTGAGTTGTACAACAACCTGATGATCGCGGGCGGCGTCACAAACGCTGTTACATGCGACACAACATACAGCCCAACTTCTCCGATTTTTCAGAACAACGACGGTTACAGCGGCAACCTGGCGGCCTTCGCCGGTAGTTGCTCGGGCATACAGGGTAGTTCAGGAAACATTTCAGCCGACCCATTGTTCAGTAATCCGAGCGGCGCCGACTACACCCTGCAATACGCTTCTACCGTGATAGACGCAGGCCTGAACTCAGCTTCCGACCTTCCATCCACGGACTTCGGCGGCCAGCCGCGAATTGTTGCCGGTCATCAGGGTGACGCACCAATCGTGGATATGGGTGCTTACGAGCTTCAGGGAGGAGTGCATGCCGTGCCGAGCTCTCTAAGTTTTCCGACTGAGCCCGAGACTAGTCACACCAGCATGGTTGTAAATTTCTATAACGTCACCAACACCGCCGTCACAATTCAAAACGTTACTATATCGGGTGACTATTCGCAGACCAACAATTGTCCGGAGTCTCTGCCGGGCATGAGCAATTGCCAGATTACTGTAACCTTCGTTCCGACTGCGGTGGGAGAACGCGACGGGAACTTGACCATCACTGACAGCGACAGCAGCAGTCCACAGGTTATCCCGTTGAACGGAAACGGCGCGGCCGCCGCAGGATGCGCCAATTTGAATCTGTCGTATAATTTTCCATCCGAGCCACTACCAGCAAGCAGCACCGTAAAGGTGGGTTACGCGTTTGAGGTCTCGCCGAAGCATCCCGATGAACTCGTGACCCTAACCGGCGGCGCGGTAAGTCTCAGCGTCAGCTGCGCCGATGGAACCGTTAAGCCGATGAGCGTTAGCCTCCCGATACAGGCCTACGACTTGCCCGCGAAGGACGGAAAGTGGACACCCTCAGGCAGCGCGGGGTCATCCACAGTCTTCCAAGGTTCTGCGGAAAGTATATGCGGCACACTGACGGGCACGACACAGAAATCGGCCACGATGACGGGGCAATTTTGTTCGACGGATCTCACCGATCGGGTAAAGATCCGCTTCCACGCCCTCTATCCGAAGCGCCGGAGCGCGAAATGGAGCAAGGAATTCAAAATAGTACCATGACAGCGCCGAGCCCCCGCTGCAGGGAACGCCAGATTACGCGCGGAGCCCGAGATCGCGGTTGAACAAACCGGGGTGGTGTGAGGGCTGCCAAGGTGGCAGTCTATGCCCATGCCTGACTACAGCCTGTTCGGAGACGAGCACGTCCGCCAGTACGAGGCGACCGGCGGCAAGACTGGGCACGATTGGAACAACACCAGCTGCCTGGTGCTGCACACGATCGGGCGGAAATCTGGCGAGACGAAAAAGTTCCCGCTGATCTACGGGCGCGACGGCAACAACTATCTGCTGGTCGCTTCGAAGGGCGGCGCGCCCGAACATCCGGGGTGGTACAAAAACCTGCTTGCCCATCCCGATGTGAAGATCCAGGTGTGGGACAAAGTGATTCCGGTCCGGGCGCGGACTGCGACGGCCGAAGAAAAGAAGCGCGTGTGGCCGATCATGACAGCCCAGTGGCCCGACTACGACAAGTACCAGGCCGGAACGAAACGCGACATCCCGGTGGTGCTGCTGACGCCGCGCTAGCCGACAATTCCCGCCCGAAGACAGTTAGGAAGTCGCGTGCCGAATCAGCTCGCGATCTTTTCCTGGTAGACGAGAATCTCGACCCGCCGATTCTTACGCCGACCGCTCGGTGAGCTGTTGTCGTCGACCGGCTTGCTCGCGCCGTAGGAAACCACTCGAACCTGAGTCGGGTCGAGGCCCTTGTTGCCGACCAAGTATCCGGCGACGCTGGTAGCGCGCCGCTGGCCGAGCTCGTAGTTGTAGGCCTCATGGCCGACGCTGTCGGTATATCCGGCGATCACGAAGACGCGATCCGACGCTGCGGCCGGCTCGGAGCCGGTCGGTCCCTCCATATCTCCGAGGAATGCATCGATCTCGCGCTTAGCGTTCGGACTCAAGGCAGCCGACCCGGACGCGAAGGTTGGCCCCGTACTCGAATCCAGGACCAGCTTTCGCTCGAGGTGGAGATTGTTCACCTGGGTTTCGAGCTTCTCTTGCTGGCCCGTGATCGGGCGCAGCTGATCATTGACCCAGGAGCGGGTGGCAAGGCATCCACTGGTGGTGAGGAGCAAACCCGCCCCCGCGAAGGCTCCGATCCCGATTCGGACAGCGTCCGATAAACATGCGATTCGCATTGTGAAATCCTCCCTAAAGTCTAACGGCATTGCCATTCTGATTTTCCAACCGGTTGATTTTCGGGTCAAGTTCATCACACCGGCATGGACAACGCGAGTTCATCGTCGGGACGTCGCGCAAGCCGCGAAAAGTAGCGGCGTACACGCGGGGCACCCCAATCCCATCACGATTCATTTTGTTGTAACCCCCACGCGGGGCTTTCGTCTTTCTGGATAGGAGAGCCGCGGTTTCGAGATATTCGAGCTATATGAGAACTACGCGATCTACAGTATTCGCCAGTGCGACGGCGCTTCTTCTCCTGATTTGTCTCGCAGTGCCGGGTTCCTCGCGGGCACAAGGAATCGACGGATTGACGCAGTTGTTGGGCGGCGTAGGACTCCCGGGACTCTCGGGCAATTCAGGCCAATCCAGTGCCCCCGTCACTGTTGAGCGCAATTCCGCGCCGTACACCGGGACGTTCAGCGGAAAAGAAACAACGGGCTCTGAAACAAAGAGTTTGGATGCCAAGCTTCAATGCTATCCAGCACATGATCCCGCTTTCGACAAGACCGATACCTTCGTCTGCTACGCCGCCCAATGAACTGATAGAAGCGCGAATTATACGACGTGCAACGCTGGCCTTGATCTTCCTAACAGAATAGCGCTCGATTCAAAGCGCGAACATTCAGATTCGCGATCGGTCCGATGGGGGAGGATCGCCATGAGATTGAGTTATGCCATATGGAGTCTAGTCCTGCTGTTACTGCTGGCTCCGGTCGTCCAGGCGCAAAATAGCCAAGGCGATGCGAGGAAACCGAACGCTGCCGCCCCCAAAACTCTAAGTGCAGATGTATTGTGGTACGGGGAAGCGCCGCCGGGTTGGGGTGGAGTAGTCACCGACATGAAACTGATAGTTGCCAACGTCGGCTGGGCGGAACGGGGTGGCCGTCTCTATTGGACCGAGGACAATGGCACGAATTGGACAGATATTACCCCGCCCACTCCTGACTCCGGTGAGCACATTGCTGACATCTTCTTTCTCGACGCGCACCATGGATGGGTGCTGTTTGCCCAATATGGCGAACCTGAGCCCAAATTCGATCTGGCCTACAGCGACAACACTGGCGCGACTTGGACGACGACGCGCGTCACCTTACCTGAGCACGAGGGAATTCTATTGCCGAGCGGTCGAGTTAGTTTTGCCGATACTCAAAATGGCTGGATGATTTTGAACGTACACACTTCTTCAGCCTTTAGCGCCGGCGCGTTGCTCGTGACATCCGATGGCGGTCGAACTTGGCGAGATGCGCCCAGTGACCCAGGCGGACAGGGTCCCATTCTCGCGGTCACGGCTCAGGAAGCATGGATGGTTGGCGATGGCGAGGACGAGGAACTTCAGGTTACTCGCGACGGTGGAAAAAGCTGGCAAACAGTCTCTCTGCCAGCCCCCAAGGAGATATATCCGGCGACTGATCCCACTGCTGATGTGCCCGTTTTTGAGGACGACGAGCACGGCTTTGTGGCGGTGACCTACTCGGGAGGTTCCGGCAGTCCATCGGCCGCGGTCTTGTTCGCAACCAGCGACGGCGGACGAACGTGGAACCCCGACCGAATACTGGCGAACTTGGAGGAACAAAGCCTAGGACACTCGATACCATCCGCAGTGGTCGACTCTGCGTGGATCACAGCAATCGAGAATAGGCAACCCATACTCACGGTTCTTCGGTCTGGAGGTAGAATGCGGGCGAGTATCGATCCAGGGTCAAATTACTCGGGCTATTTCAAAGCTATTCAACTCAGCTTCGCAACTCCGACCCAAGGTTGGGTGACTGTAGGCGATGGTTATCTGATGTCCACCACGGACGGTGGCAATAGTTGGACTGAACTATTGCCCGGACCGCAGCCGCATGTGATCCAGCCGCACGGCAGCGTCATTCAAAAACAATCTAAACAAATCTCGCAGTAGGACAGCGGATGCGGCGGCTAGGCGACGCGATTTGTGAGGGTGCCGATTTTCTCGATGGTGATCGAGACTACGTCGGCGGGCTTGAGGAAACGTGGCGGCTTGAAGCCGGCTCCTACGCCGGCTGGGGTTCCGGTGGCGATAATGTCGGCAGCGTTGAGGGTGATTCCTTTTGAGATCACTTCGATCAATGTGGCAACGTCGAAGATCATGTCGGCGGTGTTGGCGTGCTGGCGGAGTTCTTCGTTCACCTTGCAAGAGATATCGAGCCGCTGAGGGTCAATTTCATCTGCGGTGACAATCCAGGGCCCCATCGGACAGAAGGTGTCGAGCGACTTCCCGATAAACCATTGCTGATGGCGTCGCTGAAGATCGCGCGCGGTTACGTCGTTGATGATGGTATAGCCCCAGACGTGGCTGAGCGCGGCTTCACGGCTAATAGCGCGGCCTGCGCGCCCGATCACCACGCCTAGCTCTGCTTCGTAGTCCAGACTCTGGGTCAACTCGGAATGACTCGAGATGTCCGCCAGAGGTCCTATCACGCTGCCCGTGGATTTCGTGAAGATGATCGGAACTTCGGGTATCTCCGTGGCGCTCGCATCGAAGCCGCTCTGGTTGAACTCCTTTGCGTGCTCCTTGTAGTTCTTGCCGACGCAGAAGACATTGCGCCGCGGCGTCATGATAGGAGCGAGCAGCCGAACCTCGGTCAGCTTCAGCGCAGGTCCGCGCGAGATTAGATCGACCGACAGATCATCATAGCTCTCGGCCAGGCTCGACATGTCGCCGCTGAAGGCGAGTGGTCCGTCGCGAAGCGGCCGTATGAGTCCTTCTGAGGGCCAGACCGCGCCGACTTCCGGATCTCGTCCACGGCTGAAGGTAGCAAACCGCATCGCCTACACCTTCAACTGCTAGTTCCAGCTCCGTTTGACCGCCGGCCGATCCGGATTGATTAGATCGCTCGAGGTCCATCCATTGAGATCGTACTCACCGAGGCACTTGTCGACGAATGCCTTGAGTTCGTCGATTCGTCCGGACGCCGTCGACATCGGGATGTTTTCAAGCCTGACCGCCTCATAGCTTCCGGCGTAGTTGCGCTCGTACAGTTCGTGACGGGCGCCGAATTCTGTACCGACCGAGTCCCACATCAACTTCAGCAGTTTAACTCTTTGCTCTGCCGTATTTCCGCCCGAACCGCGGATGTACTTATCAATCAAAGGCCGCATTTCCGGATTGAAGAAATCCGCCGAGCTCGAATTCAGATAGATGAGCCCACTACCCATCGCTTGCTGCAGAATTTCCCTGATGCGCGGGTAGGCGGTCGGCGCCATAACGCGATAGGCCGAGCCCGCTTCCAGATTCGGCAGCATGGTTCCGTTGACCCATGATTCCGGCTTTCGCGCCATCGCCTCGGTCAACGACCAGAACAGATGCCGCCATGCGAGCATTTCGCCGATCAGCACCTGCACGTTCTTGAGATCCTTCGAACCGGTCATCTCGACGCCCTGCAGAAGCAGTCCGGTCAGAAAGTCGAGCTTGACCGCGAAACGCGTGCATCCGTGCAGCATGAAGCGGTGGGAAAATCCGGAGCCGGCGTAAAAATTATTCGCAGCTTCAATGTTGCGGTAGACGAACAGGTCTTCCCAGGGGATCAACACCTTATCGAAGATCAAGATAGCGTCGTTCTCGTCCATCCTGCTTGACAGCGGATAGTCGAAGGGCGAGCCGACGACGGTCGAGGTGAGTTCGTAAGAAGTGCGGCAGATCAGTTTCATACCCGGACTGCCCATCGGGATCATCGCGAAGATGGCCATGTCCGGCGAGTTCAAAGGTGTCGGTCCGTAGAACCCGATGAAGTTGGCGTGGGTCAGGGCAGAATTCGTCGCGACGACTTTGGCACCGCTGACTATAACGCCCTTGTCCGTTTCTTTTTCAGCGCGTACGTACACGTCGCGCACGGACTCAGGCGGCGAACCCTTATCGACCGGAGGGTTCACGATCGCATGGTTCAGGAAGAGGACCTGTTCCTGCGTGCGCTTGTACCATTTCTCCGCGTTCTGCTGATAAGGCTTGTAGAATTCGGAATTCGCGCCGAGAGTCCCGGTGAAGCTGGCCTTGTAGTCCGGCGATCGGCCCATCCAGCCGTATGAAATCTTCGCCCATTGCGCGATAGCGTCTCGATCGCCGATGACTTCCTCAACCGAGCGTGGAACCCGAAAAAATCGGTGCGTAAAGCCGCCATTGCCGGTGTCAGTAGGACAGGTGATCACATCCTTGGTCGAAGGGTCATGCAGCGCGTCGTACATCCTGGCCACCATGCGAGCAGTGTTGCGGAAGGCAGGATGCACGGTGACGTCTTTGACGCGCTCGCCGTAGATATATACCTCGCGATCGTCCTTCAGACTTTCCAGATACTGCTTGCCGGTCATAGGCCGGACGTCTGACTTGACCGCTGTTTGTGCTGCACTCACCGTGGATCCTCCAATGATTCGAACGCTGCCAGTCCCGATCGAATTAGACATCCTCACCAAGCCGCTGCGATGGCTTCGACCTCGAGCAGAAATTCCTTCTCTACGAGGCGGTTCACGACCAGGAGCGTGTTAGGCGGGCATTTTCCGCTTGGATAAAGTTGCCCGAATATTTCGCGACGGGCGTTCATAAACTTCGGAATATTTTCCGCGCCCACCAGGTAGGTGTTGAACTTGACTATATTGCCGAAGCCGAGAGATTCCGACTTGAGTGCTTCGGACAGATTCGCAAAGACCTGTTGCGCCTGCTTTTCCATATCGCCGGCGCCTACCAGTGCGCCGTGCCGGTCGACTGCGACCTGCCCCGCGATAAACACAAGTTCCGTGCATCGGACTCTGCTCACATGGCTGTAGAGTCCCAGCGGATTAGCCAGAGTTTGGGGATTACTGAATTTCACAATGCCTTCCGGTTGATTCTCCACACCGACCTCATACTGCCAGTCGCCGCTTGCGCGGCATCAACTCGTTGACTTTTTCCTGAGTGTAAATTTCGCTCCACATTGCATACGAGAACTCCGAGCGCATACGCTTCGCGTTCGGATTGAGCGCCAGCTCTACCTTCTCGCCGCCGAGGTAGATCGCCTTCAATCGCGACTTATCCTGCAGAATCTCAATGTCCTGGAGAGGATCGCCGTCGACCACGATGAAGTCAGCGTGGCGACCCGCCTGCAAGGTTCCGGTTTTCGCGCCGTCGCGCAGAAGGCCTGCCTCGGCGTTCACCTTGGTGGTGCAGCGTAGCGCTTCTTCGGGCGAGAAGCCGAGATATCTGACGAGATGTTCCAGCTCACGCGCGTGCCATTCGCCGTACGGAGTCACCGCAAATCCCGCATCGCTGCCGACCATGAACGGAACGCCTGCGGCCTTGGCCTTGGGAAGAACCTTGCAAGCCGATTCCAATTCGCGTTTGTGCGCGTCGGGGAAGTCCGGATAGCAGCCATCGGTCGCTCGAGTGAAATCGATATCGTTCACGATGAGACTTAGCGTAGGACACAAGTAGCAGCCGTTCTTGACCACCCACTCCAGTCCTTCGTCATCCATCCACGATGCGTGAAAGATGATGTCGACACCCGCCTTGGCGGCGTATCGAATCCCTTCCGCACCGCGCGCATGGGTAATGACCTTGCGACCGAGGCGATGCGCCTCGGTTACCATCGCGGTGGTTTCTTCCTGGGTGAATCCTGCGCTGAGGCCGGTGGCGGGATTCATGGCATCGCCGTCCATCGCGATCTTGATAAAGTCGACGCCGTCCTTGATCTGGCATCGAATCTCTTCGATACCTTCGGCGGCGTTGCGCACCAGCACGCCGATCGAGGTACTCGGTACTCCGACCCATCGTGGATACCAGTCCGACAAGCCCTGGCGCCCGGTGATCTGGCGCCCGGACGTGGTTATTCTCGGACCCACGAACAGGCCGGCTTCCACCGCGTCGCGAATCGCCGGAGTGACCAGTCCCGTGGTGGCAGGGTCCGCGATAGACGTATAACCCGCCAATAGGACTTTCTGCGCCGCTTGCATTCCTCGCAGCGCCCGAAACTCGACGGACGCGTAAAGGTCTATGTCTTCTTCAGTCTTCGCGTTGCCATACGAGAGATGGACGTGGATATCGATCAGGCCGGGCGCAACGAAATAGCGCGAGTAGTCAGTGACCGCGTCGCCCGGTCCCGGCTGAAGGCCCTGGGGGAGTGGTCCAGCGTGTGTAATCGAGCCTCCCTCAAGGACGAGATACTGATCGCCCGGCCCGCTGGCCATCATCGAGTTGCCGGTGAACACCTTGCCGCATTTTATGAACTGTTTCACAATTCGCCTCGCTGAAGATCTTTGACAAGCTCCAACCTGTTTCAGCCAAAAGCCATTTCGGCTATATCCAGAAATTTGCGCGGATGTTCGACTGCCGGGCTGTGACCGCACTTTCCGAGTAGTACCACGTCCGCTTTGGGAATCAGGGCGCCGATGCTGACGCTGTTTTCCATCGCCGGTATCGGCTTGTCGTCACGGCCGTGCACCAGGGTCACGTCGCACCTGAGCCCGCGGAGTTCGCTCGGGTCCAGAACGCAGGCATCGACGTACTGCTGCTTGCTGCCAGCGAACATCTCGCCGAAGTAGCCGGCATAGCCGTTGGAACCGAGCAGCTTCATCCGATTGTCGAGGAGTTCATCGGTTATCAAAGAGTGATCGTAGATTAGCGATTGCATCGCTTCCCGCAGATCGTCGCGAGTCCGCGGAACGCTCCAGGTCAGTTCCAGGTCGTGATTCGCGACGAACTTGCCGCCCATCGCTCCCGTCGTCATCACTCCCGTCACGCGCGGATTAGCTGCGGCTAATTTGAGCGCCAGCACCGCAGAAACCGAGTGACCGATGATACCGACCGGGCCGTCGCCCAGTAAATTCAGAGCGAATCGCGCTTGCCGCAGCCACAGATCCAGATCGAAGTAGGGCTTGCCGGGTTTCCGAGACGATTCGCCGAATCCGATCAGGTCAATCGCAAGAATTCGATGGGAGCGCTCGAGGCCTTCAAGCACGAGGCGGAAATTGCCCCACGCTGAGACGCCGGGCCCGGATCCATGGAGCATGAGCAAAGGAAAGCCGGAACCTCCCGTCAGCGCTGAGAAGCGCATCGATTCGAATTCGAATTCAGTTCGTTCCATCGGGGAGTTTCCGTATACAATCAAGTTCTGTGCCGCGAAACTGTTTAAAATAGGAGAGCAAGACTAAGCCCTCCTGCTGGAGAATGGACCGAACTAGATCGATATTCTGTAGGCATCTGTAGCTCAATTTGGCAGCATTGAAAGAAGATCAGACGAGTAGATTATTCGAAATATTACGGCCTTTCTGTGATGAAGTGGGTATCCAACGCCAAGTTTTTTGCGATTTGAAAACTGTATTCAAAATCTCGCCGTTAGACAACCGAAACTTTAGTCGCGAGCGCGAGCAAATCTTCATCGCGATTAGGTCCCGCCATGAACGAAACTCCCATTGGGATGTTATTGCGTTTCCACAGAGGCACACTGATAACCGGAAGACCTGACAGACTTGCGAGAGCAGTTACTCGCAGCAATGGCACTCGAACTTCAGGAATGTCCGCGCGACCCCTCAAAGGCGCGACATCCGGCGTACTCGGCGCGCAGAGAATCGTTCCGTCCGTCAGCAGATCGTAAACCGTGTTCGTTAAATTGCGCCTGATTCTGTCAGCTTCGTCTCGCTGAGCCACCGTGACTTTTGCCGCGTAGCTAAATCGTTCAGCAACCTGCGGCCCGAAGGTGGGCTTATGTTGGGTGATCCACTGACCATGGACTACCCATTCCTCGTACCCCGAGATTGTTCGATAGAGATCAGAAATGGCAATCGAATCGTCGGGGAAGTTTGAAAGATCGGCGCACTCGATTGAGATGTCGTCCAACATGTCCTTGAGGTAAGCGCGGAGAGCATGCGCAGCGGCCGCATCCATGTCCCGGAACAGATTCTCAATTATCAGAACTTTTCTTATAGGCGTGGGCTCACTGAGGTTCTCGAGCAGAATCCCGCCGACCAGCTGCAAGACCTTGGCGTCGCGTGCAAACCATCCAACCGTGTCGAAGCTCGGAGCCAGCGGCACAACTCCTTTGTTGGAGACTCGCCCATGGGTCGGACGAAATCCGAATATTCCACAGTAGCTCGCCGGAACGCGCACCGATCCTCCAGTGTCTGTTCCAAGGGCGAAATCGACCAAGCCTCCTGCAACGGCAGCAGCCGAGCCGCACGACGATCCTCCGGGGACTCGGTCTGGAGCAGCAGGATTGATTGGGGTCCCGTAATGAAAATTCTCGCCGCTCAGACCAAGCGTCAATTCATCGGTGATAGTGAGCCCGCGGCGCGACGCGCCTGCATCGAGCAGTTTCGCCACCGCCGGAGCCGTGCGGGTCGCTGCGCGATGAGTCCTAAGCCAGTCAGGGTTGCCGGCACAAGCAGTTACGCCCTCGACGTCGAACACATCTTTCAGCGCAAAGCTCAGTCCGGAGGCGACGCCCCGACGCCCGCCATCTCTTGTGACGTCTGCGTGGGTGCAAAATGCGTTAAGGCCAGTGGCCACTTAAGTCTCAGGCTCGACTTCAGGATGAGCGAAGCCCGGCGGCAATGAGCGCTGCGCTCGGCATCCCTGCGCGCGCTCCGACATGGGCGACAGAGATCGAGGCGGCGACGATGGCCGTCCTGACTGCGACCGCGAGGTAGTCGCCGGCTGCAAGGCGGGCGGCCAGCACACCGTTGAAAGTATCACCCGCACCGGTAGTGTCCCGCACGGCAGCGGGCGGCGCCGGCAAATGTTCCGCATGGCCGTCGGGGTTTACGATTAGAGCACCTTGTCCACCCATGGTTACCACTACCGGGGCTCCGCTCACGGAGGCGAGCCTCCGAGCACGTTCCGTCACCCCCTGCAGATCATTGGGGAAGTCATTTTGGATCGTGTGTGCTTCCGGAAGCTTCTGGTCCAGCGCGGCGACCAGCGCAATGAGCTCGGTCGCATTGGGGGTAAGCAATGGTCCGCTCCGCAAGAGTCGGAGCACGGCGGGCACAACAGGTGCTGGATTCAAGACGCACAGAACGCCCGAAGAGGTAGCAGCCTCGACCGCCGCGACTACAGACTCTCCCGGAATTTCCGTACTTACCAGCACGCAACCCGTCCTGCCAAGGACTTCCGACAAAGCCTTGGAAACCTGTTGGGCGGTAACCGCGGAGTTTGCGCCCGCTCCGACGGCGATTTGGTTCTCTCCCCAGGGATCGACCACGATCAAAGCGACGCCGGTGGCCTCACCCGGCAAGACTGCAATGCCACTTACATCGATGCCGTGGAGTCGCAGCTCGTCGACCGTGTTGCTGCCAGTATCGTCAGCCCCCACCGCTCCAACGAGACGCACTGCTGCACCAGCCCTGGCTGCGGCAACGGCAGCGTTGGCGCCCTTCCCTCCGCCGTAGCGCTCGAGGCGCGGTCCCACGACTGTCTCGCCGGGACGAGGAAGACGATCGGCCGCCACGACCAGGTCGGCGTTGATAGCGCCTACCACAACCACCATCTTGTCGGTTGCCGGCGGACTGATGACAGACTCGGAACTCATGCGAACTGATTTTTCCTCCGTGCCTTACCGGGTGGGTGGTGCGACTGAGTCGCGTATCTGGAGAACGACGGGCAGGAACTCGTCGCTTTGATGAACTGCTACTCCCTTGATGAGATCGAGCAATATAGTCGTGGCTCGGTATCCCATTTCGACGGCAGGCTGGCTGACTGTAGTGAGCCGCGGGGTGAGCAGAGCAGCTACTGGAATATCGTCGAAGCCCACGATGCTCACGTCCTGCGGCACCCGCATCCCGGCGGCCTTGCAGTATTCGAGAACACCTATGGCCATCAGGTCGTTGGCACACAGAAGTGCCGTGGCCCGCTCGTGAGCCGGTCCGGCGAGAGCCTGAGCTGCCAGCTCGCGGCCCGAGCCCTGGTGATAGTCGCCAACGAAAACAGCCAGCCGATCGGGATCGTGTCCGAGCGCTGCGAAGGCCTCGCGGTAGCCGGCCAACCGTTGCTCCGCGGTCCAGGACGATGCTGGTCCTGCAATTACCGCAACTCTCTCGTGACCCTGGTCAAGGACATAGCGGGCAATCTCGCGAGCTCCACGCCGGCCATCTGACAGAACAGCCGGCAGATCGAGTCCGGGACGGCGCTCGTCGACCAACACCACCGGCCCGAGCGAGGTGAGCTCAAGGAGACTGCTGGTCGAGGCCGCGGTACCCGACAGGTAGATGACCCCATCGACGCGTTGGCTGCGCAGCAACCTGGCGTTTCGCGACTCGGCTTCGTCGTTCCCTTCGGGGGCGGACAACACCACGAGCACGTCCCGCTCCGACGCTGCGCGCTCGACGCCTTGGGCGAGAAGCGCAAAGAACTGGTTCATGAGGTCGGGGACAAACAGGCCGATGGCCAAAGCTGAACGCCGCTTCAAACGCCGTGCCGCCTCGTTGGGGGTGTATCGGAGCTCCCGCACAGCAGCAAGCACCCGCGCCCTCCTCTCCGCCGCGACCGGACCGCTGTTGTTCACTACGTAGCTTACGGTACTGAGGGAGACCTGGGCGTGCTCTGCCACCTCCTTCATCGTCGGACGGGGACGGCTCACAGCCTTTTGCCCGTCCAGGTGATGATCGAGGCCCAGAGCTGCCGGTAATGCGGCCAGGAAAGAAACTCGGGGGGAGCCCAATGCGGAGCCAGGTCAGAGGTGAAGGCGACGGCCCTGCCCGCGCCGACGGACCCTACTACCAGCAGAGGGTCGCCGCGAACCTGGGCGACGACGGTGCTATCGGGCTTGGCGACAACTCTGTTGTAGCCGAGAAGTGGGGGCCATTCCCCGGAGGTTCCGCCGATAACAGGGTGATTGGGCACCTTGACGGTTGGTGTCAGCCCCTCAGGAACTTCTATCCGATCGTCGTGATCGAGCATGTTAACGGGCAGAACGGTTGCAAGCGGACTCATTCCGAATCGGGCCCTCCCGTCAATCCCGCTGAACGACATGTAGCCGCCGACCATGACCAGTCCGCCTCCCCGCTCGACGTAGTCGGCCAGCACGGACAGGCGATTAGGGGTGCGTTCGGATCTTAGAAAGGTCTCGTCGCATAGCAGGAAGGAGTTGGATCCAATGTCACTCAGCACTACGACGTCAAACTGGTCGATGCTGTCCTTGGTCTTGGGAAACCTGCTCGAGACTTCGTGAGCGCGGATGTAGGTGACTTTGAAACCGGAGTCGGCAAGAGCACCGAGGAAGACTCCCGCTCCCTCCTCGTACTCAGTGGTATGAAACTGGTCGAAACCCTTGAGGTGTACCGTGTGCTTGATCCACGACTCACCGACGACCAGGACGTGCAAAGGTGATTTGGTGTCGCTCATATTGTAATCCCCAGGTGAACGAGCGGCCGAAACGGGATCAAGGCAGCAAGCGGTCCCGGACAAACTCAGGCAGCACGCGAGACTCGGGCCCTGGCGAAACTGCTATTTCGCGCGCGTCCCAGCCAACGATCTTATCGGGGACAAGCTCATAGAACTTCCTGCCTGCGGCGTTGCCCATTTCGAAATACACCTCTGCGTGGGGATGACCGGCGTAGAAGTACTTGTCGAAAAGCATTGAGTTGAGCCGATCGCTTAGCGCGGTATCTTCGACCCGCACCATTCGTCCTACGATACGCACCCCGGTTACGGTGGAGAACTCATCGCCCGCATCGACCAGGGCTGCCAAGGGCCGACCCGCTGCTCCATTGCGTCCGTGACGCCCGGCGGCATCGATTGGAATATAGAGCTTCTTGTTATCGACGATGAACCAGAGTGGCGACAGATAGATGGAGCCATCCTCCTCGGTGGTGGCAAGGCGGATGGTCTTCTGACGGGTAAGATAGGCCCATCGCTTGTCGCCATGGAGGGGCACCGTCGTCTTGGGAGTCAAGCTGATTCCGGTCGCGGCCTTATCGGTACTCATGGCTTTCCCTTCCTCAGGCCCTTGAGCTCGCGGCTGTAATCGGGAGCCTCAACCAGTCCGGCCCGGGGCGAAGGGCCGCTCGACCAGAAAAAAACTGTCTTAACCCCGCTGGCCTCGAGGGTGTAGTCATAGCCAGCCGGAAGGTAGATGTGCTCGCCTTGCCTCGCCTCGAGGGCCACTTTGCGGCCCGAGGCATCCTGCACGACCAAATGAATTTTACCTTCGAGGCAGTAGTGGGTTTCGTCCCAGTCCGCCTGCTTCCAGTTATAGGGCTCGTGATCGCGCTCCATGTAGCAATATCCCTGGCGAAAGTACCGGGCGTCGTCGCGCTCCCGGGAAAGGAATATCGCGGTGTCGATCCCCCGTTTGAACGGAAGGCGAGGCATCGAATTGATCTCCTCCGGGGTGATTACCCGGGGGTAACGCCGGGCATTCGGCGTCATCGGGTCATAGGTCATGCTTCCTGCCTCTTTGGTCATGGAAACGTTTCCTTATCGAGGGCGATCCAAACTAGATACGTTTCTACTTTATAGTGCGCGCACCGCATACTGTCAACGAATATTTGCCAGAAAGCCCCATGCTTGAGCGCGAAACCGCCTGATAATCACCGCTTCAGGTCTTCGATTTTCTGATCCAGGAGCAATCGTCCAAGAGTGTACGCACCCCACAGGTTGTTGCCCTCGTAACTGGCCGCCGCAATCTGCCGTAGAGCAGGCACACCGTTGACCGCCACCGTGTGGGGCATCAACTTGAAGAGTGGGATGTCGGACGACGAATCTCCATATGCAACGCAGTCTTCGCTCGTAACTCCGTGGCTTTTCATCAATTCGATTGCGATCGGCACCTTGCTCTCTGGCGTGACCACCAGGCGCGGATCGGGCGGCACTCCGCCGTAGACTCCGGCCCCTCGGGCCGTCCCGACGCCCCATGCCAGGAGCCTGTCGGCAAAGAACTGGGGCGACTGGGTGATTACGGCGCTGTATTCTCCTCGCCGCGCGATATCAGCCCATACCGCTTCGATGCCGTTCAGCCACGACGTTGCCGCGAACGTCGCGTCGATCCCGGCATCATCCAGCCCCTCCCAAAGTGGCAGGCACTCTTCCCAGAATCCGAAATGCGAGAGCTCGCCTCGGCTCCATCGCTCTTCAATCGAGTTGACTGCGTCCGAAACGACTTGACCCAGGTGACGCGAGAGCTCCAGGCACGCGGAGCCCTTCAAAAGGGTGCCGTCCATGTCGAAGATGTGCAGCTTGCTCATCGAACGCTCGCCGGCCGGACGATTCGACGCTAGCGACCAACGCTGGCGAGCAGCGGTTGGTCGCCGGCCCGCAGCTCTGCGACCAAATCGGCGTAGAACCATTCCGGGTACTTCCTCTCGCTCCGCTCGATCAACTCGGTGAAGTCCCACTTCTTCAGCAGCTTGCCGTTGCGGAAGACGGGCACGAGCTGATTCTCTTCAGGCGGGATCGAGTCGCGAGGCACGGTCTCGAAGGTTCCGTTCGCAGCGCGCAACGCGAGCCGTCCCTTCTTGGAAACCTTCATCGCGGAGCCGGTCGGCGACTTGTATATGTCACGCCATTCGCCGTTGACGCAGACAGAACTGGCCTTTTGGCCAAAGTTCATTGTGTCCCGATTGTGATGTTGCAGCAGGCCACCGCCCATGCCGAAGACGGCGTTCTCGCAAGAAAGGCCGCGCCGCTGCATCTCCACAAATACTTTGGGCAGGCTGTAGAACGTCACGCCGTCACCCTGAACGACCCGCACATACGGCGGCAGAACCTTGAATCCCTTGCTGTTGACGGTGAAGCCGAAAGCCTCCATCAGCCACTCGGTCGTATCGGAGGTGACCTGTACGATATCGCCCGAGTCGGGGCGGATGCCGACCAGGCCCGGGAAGTTTTTGATCTCCTCCTTGAGTTCCTTGCCGACAATGTTCTTGACCGCGTGCTCATGGTCGTAGGTATCGGTGAGGAGCAGCGCACAGCCGTGGGGAGCGTGTATCTTCAGCATGTTGCGCATGGCGTCGGCCTCATGCTCTCGGCCCCATGCGCAGAAACCGGCGTGCTCGGAATTCGGGCCGGAATTAGAAACCTTCCCTGCGTTGTACCATCGCTTGGCGGCAAGTATGCCGGGCACGGTGTCGCTCTGGCTGAAGTTCACGAGGTGCGCGAGACCACCGAGCGCGGCCGACTGTTGAGACGAGACACCCCTGGCGCCGTAGTCGTGGAGCATGTGCCGCAAGACCTGCGGGTTGTCCGAAGTACGCTCAAGCGCCTCCCGGATGATCTGCTTGCTGAGCCAGCTAATAGTGCCGATGGTGGTCGGATACCATACAGCGCGCAGCAGACACGTCTCGAAGAAGCTCGTCGCCCAGAAGTACTTCGGGTCGGTATTGATCAATTGAACGAGCACGTTGCGTGACGGCAGAACCGTGCCCTCGGGGACCGCCTCGATCTCAACCGGAAGGAATCCGTCGTGGTCGTTCAGGATGCCGAGCCAGTTGTCCCGGTTGAAATGCATCCCCTGCTCGCGCGTGATGAACTCGGCCTCATCGATGTCCTCGAGCGTGATCGGATGCATCAGGTACTCGCGGAGAAACGCCTGCAGTCCGACGAACATGGTGCACTCGAACTCTCCACCGCGCGATTCTATGTAACTCGAGACGTATTCGGTGCCTGGCGGATAGAGCGGGTAATGGCAGTGCTTGTAGTTGTCGACGTTGAGAATGATGTTGTGTAGGCCCATTGCTTCACCTCAGAAACGTTTCTACAGGCACGCCGCAGCGACCTCGGCTGGAAATCGAATACGAATTAGCAATTAACGGTTCTACCTATTTACGTCAAGCGCTCGCTCGACGACGCTCACGCCCGGAGTGACACCTGGTGATGGAACTGTGCGGTCGGTAGAACGAACGCCGATCTGTCACTCCATCCTGTTCGTGCCGCTTTCTGAAGTGGAGCAGCGGCCGGGAAGGAGCTTGACGCCTCGGGGGTAGAAACGTTATTGGACTTTTGTTACCCAGTGAAACAGCAGCCACGATGGTAGACTAGAAACCTTTCTAGTCAAGGTTGACACTCCGAAGCGAATCGTATTCAATCCGCGGACTGGAGGATCGATCGATGCCCGAGAATTGGACCCAGCTCGAATCCGCGCGGCATGGGATCCTCACCGGCGAGATGCGCAGGGTCGCGGTGCGCGAGAATGTCCAGCCCGAGTTCATACTCGCCGAAGTAGCGCGTGGCCGGTTGGTAATCCCCTCGAACAAACGCCATCTCGCCGGCAGCGGCGGCAAAGCGTCCGCGCTGAATGGATCGGCGGTGCCGCGCGAGTACACAACTGCGCCGGCAGGTCATCCTGGAGCGGCGCCGAGCGCGAATCTCTGGGTCAATCGAACAGTGTCACAACGCCAGTGCGAAATGGCCGAGTCCGAATGGATGCGTGGTGAGTGCGCGCCAAAGCGTCTCGATCCGATGGGCATCGGGCGCATGATCACCACCAAGGTGAACGCCAACATCGGCGCATCACCGGTTGCAAGCTCATTGGATCAGGAAATCGAGAAGCTTCGCTTCGCGCAACGCTACGGTGCAGACACGTTGATGGATCTGTCGACCGGCGGTGCCCTCGCGGAGACGCGCCAGGCGCTCATCGATAACTCAACGATTCCGATCGGCACCGTACCGATCTATGCGATGATCTTCGGACGCCACATCGAGGACCTCGGCTACGACGACATCCTGCGCGAAATCGAATTTCAGGCGCGCCAGGGTGTCGACTACTTCACGATCCACGCCGGCATCCTGCGCAGCCATCTCAAGCTGGTGCGTGGACGTCTGACGGGGATTGTTTCGCGCGGCGGATCGCTGCTGGCCAAATGGATGATCCATCATGGCCGCGAGAATCCGATGTACGAGCTGTTCGACGAGATTTCCGCGATCATGCGCGAGTACGACGTGACCTACTCGCTCGGCGACGGACTTCGTCCGGGTTGCCTGGCAGATGCTTGCGACGACGCTCAACTAGCCGAGCTTCGAACGATGGGCGAGTTGGTGAATCGCGCGCGTGCGGCGGGCGTGCAGACGATGGTCGAGGGCCCGGGTCATGTGCCGCTCGACAAGATCGCGTACAACATGAAGCTCGAGCAAGAGGTTTGCGACGATGCCCCCTACTATGTGCTGGGGCCGCTCGTGACTGACGCATTTCCTGGCTACGATCACGTGACGAGTGCGATCGGCGCGACCGAGGCGGCACGGAACGGCGCGGCGATGCTCTGTTACGTCACTCCGAAAGAGCACGTTGGATTGCCGAAAGCCGACGACGTAAAGCAGGGATGCATCGCGTATCGGATCGCCGCGCATGCGGGCGACGTGGCACGCGGAGTCGCCGGCGCACGACAGTGGGACGACGACCTCTCGCGGGCGCGCGCTGCGCTCAACTGGCGCAAGCAATTCGAGCTCGCGTTCGACGGTGAAACCGCGCGAGCGTACCACGACGAAGATCTCGACATAGATACGGACTTCTGCGCGATGTGCGGCCACGACTGGTGCAGCATGCGCATCTCAAAGGAGATCGAAGAGTTTGACAGCGGCAAGGACCCGAACTTCCAACCCGACCGTCGCGTGCAGCGGAGCCCGGGATTTCAAAGCGAGGCGCGCGGTCTGCACAAGGAGATAGGCAATGAGTAGTTCCAGTAATGGCGCCAAGTCGAAAGGCGCAGCGATTCGAGAATCCGTACAACGACATGAGTATCGGATCCCGCGCCACATCCGACACGAAGAGATCAAGGCGATGCCACGGCTGCGATTCGTAAAAGGATGCGAGAGCGGAATCTTCATCTCGCATGAGCGCGACGAGTCTCGCTTCTACAGCCAGGGCCTGTGCTTCCATGATGCGGACATGGACGATCTCACTTGGGAGGGAGTCAGCTGGGACGAGGCCTTCTACTGCATGAAGGGCCAGCTGAAAATCGTGGTGACTGATGCCGAGGGAAACCAGGCCGAGTACATCGTCGACGAGGGCGATCACTTCTGGGGGCCGGCCGGCTACAAATACACGATGAAAGCGACCGGCGTCGAGTCGATCAACTTCTGGACCACTGCCCCCGTCTTATTTACCGGGTGGAGCGACACCGGTGATGCGCAGGGGCCGGCCTACCACCAGATGCTGCTCGACGATCGCCTGGGACTGAAGAAATCCAAACAGGAGCGATAGCATGCCGGTCACCCAATACGAAATTGCGCCCTTAACTGGTGCTGCTCTCTGGGGCTTTCTGGAGAAGGCTCCCACCATGCGGCTCGCGACGGTAAGCAAGGACGAAGCGATCGAGGTCAGCCCGGTATGGTTCGTCGTGCGGGACGAAGTGCTGTACTTTCCGATCGATCCTACTGTAGGCGATCCCGGCCGCTCGACGACCCCTGCGTGGCGACACTTACCGGCGCTCGACGCAGGCGGACGTGTGTCCGCAGTCATCGACGACGGCGAGGATCTCTCAAACTTCCGCGGCGTTCAGCTATCCGGCAAGGCTGCGAAGGTCGATCAGGCTGACCTCAAGGACGAGCTCCTCGATCTCGCGCTCGAGAAGTACTTCTACATGGGACATCCGCACCTCGAACACTACTTAAGCAGGGGAATGATTGAAGCGCGGGTGTGGTATCGGCTTGTTCCCGATAGGGTTACCGGCTGGGACCGGCGACTGCTGCCGCAACCACCGGTCATGGATCGAAGAACCCTGCCGCCGTACCTGATAAAGCGCAAGTGACTATAAATATCCGAGAACGATTGAATTCAGCTTTGCATTCGATTGCACTATAGGTATGGCTAACCGCGCGGACATTGCCAATCTCATAAGCAACACCGATAGCTTCAAGCAGGCCCAGCATTCGATGTATCCGCCGGGCACGGAATATCTCTCCAGCTACATCGAATCGCGCGGCGGGAGTTTTCGGTCGACGATGTTCGTGGGACTGCAGGCGTTCCTCCGTGAATACCTGACCACTCCAATCACGGTCGACAATATCGACGACGCAGAGTTTTTGTCCCGAGAGCAAGGAGTGCCGTTCAACCGGAAGGGCTGGATCGATCTACTGAACAATCACGACGGCTTCCTGCCGGTGGAAATCGAGGCGGTACCGGAAGGCACCGTCGTTCCGACAAGCAATGTCCTGGTTCAGATCGTGAACACGGACCCGAGGTACTTCTGGATCACCAACTTCTTCGAGGCCGCTCTGCTGCGCGGCGTTTGGTATCCGACGACAGTCGGAACGATCAGCTGGATGTGCAGGAAGATCATCGAAGAAGCGCTTCGGCGTACGTCCGATCACCCTGAGATGGCCAGGAAGTACTTGCACGACTTCGGCTTTCGAGGAGTGAGCTCGTTGGAATCGGGATCGTTGGGCGGAATGGCGCACCTCGTCAACTTTGACCAGACGGATACCGCTGCGGGCCCGCTGGCCGCAAAGAAGTACTACAATGCGGTCGCGCCAGGGTTTTCTGTGGTGAACATGGAACACTCTGCTGTGTCAGCGTGGACCCGCAGTCGCGAGGGCGAAATGTTCCGCGCAATGTTGGAAGCCTACAAAGGTCGTGTACCTATCATAGGGCTTTTGACGGATACCTATGACCACGAACACTGCATCCGCAATATCCTTGGCAAAGAGCTAAAGGACGTGATTCAGAACTTTCCAGGTTTGGTCGGTGCGCGGGCTGACTCCGGCGACCCGGAGCAAGTGCCGGCGGAAACGACTGAGTGGTTGATGGAAAGTTTCGGCTACGAGGTGAATAGCAAGGGTTTCAAAGTTCTACCTCCCTACATCAGGGTCGTTCAAGGTGATGGGTTGACCCTGGAAACCTTCCGAGGTCTCTACATAGAACTGGAACGACGCGGACTGTCCGCAGACAACGTTTTTTGCGGTATGGGCGGCGGTCTGCTTCAGCGTTTGAATCGCGATACGTTGAACTTCGGGCAAAAAACCAACGCCGTATGTATAAACGGCCAATGGATAGATGTCTGTAAGACTCCCACCGGGAGTTCGATGAAGCACTCAAAACCGGGGCGGTTAGCCTTGAAGTACTCGGATGGTGATTACCAGACCGTTCGCAAAGATTCGATTCCGGCCGAGGAAAACTTACTCAAGCCCGTGTTCCGAAATGGTAAGCTGCTGCGCATGTGGAACTTCGCCGAGTTGATCGAACGTAGCGAGCGGAAGGTGCCTGAGTCCTACTACAAGGATGTTATCACTCCGATGCGCATCTTTTCCCCCCTTGCAGGGTACTAGCGCGCAGCCAGTCCACCTGGTAAAGCGCTCTGGGATCTAATTCTCGCGCTCATGCGGAAAGTTATCATCGACACTGACCCAGGCCGCGACGACGCGGCCGCGATCCTGCTAGCGCTTGCATCGCCGGAGCTCGAGATCGTCGGCATAGTCGCCGTCGCCGGCAACGTACCGCTTCACCACACCGAGCGGAACGCCCGACGCATCGTCGACCTATCCGGACGGTCGGACGTGCCGGTCTATGCCGGCTGCGAACGACCGATAGCGCGTGAGCTCGTCACCTCAGAGCACGTCCACGGGCAAACCGGGCTGGCTGGCTATGGACTGCCGGAGCCGAGGATGCAGCTCGAAAGCGGACACGGCGTCGAATTCATCATCGAGACGCTAATGTCGGCCGAATCGGGAACCATCACCCTCTGCCATATCGGTCCGCTCACCAATATCGGGACGGCGCTGGTCAAGGAACCGCGCATAGCTGGCCGCATTCGCGAGATCGTTTTGATGGGTGGCACTCGTGCGGAAGTCGGCAACATCACTCCGAGCGCCGAGTACAACATGTACGTCGATCCTGAAGCGGCGGACATCGTGCTGAAGAGCGGCGTCCCAATCACCATCGCGCCGCTCGACGTAACCGGCCTCGTTCTGGGCGGCCGCGAGAGGCTAGCCAGGTTCGCCAACCTCGGCAACAGAGCCGGGGCTGCAATCGCCGGGCTCCTTGAATTCTCGCAGAGCCTAGATCTCACGAGATGGGGCGGGGTCGGCGCGCCACTGTGGGATCCTTGCGCAGTCGCCTATCTTCTACGGCCCGAGTTGTTCAAGGGCAAGATGGTCAACGTCTGCATCGAGACGACCAGCGCGTTGACGCGCGGAACGACGGTCGTCGATTGGTGGCATGCGACCGACCGGCAGCCCAACGCGAACTTCCTTTACGACGTTGACGTCGAAGGGTTCTTTGACCTACTGACAGAGCGCTTCGCCCGCCTTCCCTGAGAGAGCGCAAGGTCTTTGCGGCTCGAGAGCCGAAGCCCTCGAGCCGCATCGCATCGCTAGCTATTTCCGTTCATCCAAAGGACTGGCTAGAACAACTGACGGCGTAACTCGATAAACGCATTCGTATTGTTGGTGAACTGGCCGTACGGCGTTTGCGGAGATCCGGCGAAGATATTGAATCCGAGCGCAAACGTGGTGTTATTGTCGAACTTGTAAGTAACCTTCGGACGTATCCACCAGTCATGATACTGTAGTTCATAGAGAGCGAAGAAATCGGTTATGACTGTGTCACCTTCGCCCCAGTTTTTCTCGAGAAACACGGTCATCAGGCTCTTGTAAACCCCGCGTAGTCCATCGACGCTGCCCTGGAAGCCGAGATCCTCGAACTTCCCGGACTCTGCGCCACAATTGTTGCAGCGGTCCTGGTTGGTAACCATGTCGTGCCAGTACTGCACACTCGCGAAAACAGGGCGTTGAAGGTAGTCGCCGAGTACGGTCTTATCCACTCCCATCAAAACGCCCCAGTGAGACACATACTTGGGGTTACCGATTATCCCTTGATAGTACTGATCTCCGACGGTCTCCGATGTCTCAACTCGGAGAACGGTGCCGTCGATAGACTCGTGGCCGGTTTCAAGGTCGTAGTCGATTGAACCGCCAATCACTTGCATGCGATGGGGTTCACGGATGACGGAGGTCGCCGTCGCGAAACTCCCTGTGTTTGGATAATCAATATAGCCGGTCGTGTAGGTATAGAGATAGTTTACCGTATAGTTGAGGCCACCGATGGCGTCGCTCCAGCGAGCGCCACCAATCCAGTCCTGGGGACGTATGGTCGGAGTGTTCAGTTTTACCGGCACCTTGAATCCGAATTGACCATTGTAGAAGTTGTTGAAGAAACCCACGATACCGTAAGTCCAGTCGTGGTAGCCGCCTTCTACGGGTTCACCGTTCGCGAGACGCAATCCCGGCCAATAGGTAGGGAACCACTGGGGCATCCATAGGAGCTGGAGGTTGGCGCCAACCCAAGGTTGCCAGTTCATATTGGCTGCCCAAACCGGAATCTTGATGTTTTCCTCTTCGAAGATAGTCGGGTTGCGCAGGTTAAAGTTGTTGAGGATGTCCAACATATAAACGCCGTCAGACTTACCCCACGCAATGATCTGGCTGCCGATACGGAAGAAGAAATGCTTAGGTGTGATATCGAGATAGTATTCGCGAAACACCGGATCGTTGCCGGTTGGATCGCCCTGAAAGGGATGCTGAAGATTGTTTCCCCAATACGACCATAGCTGCTGCTGGTACCTACCCTGTCCTTCGCTCGACAGCTGCCAGTCGCTATCGTACCAGGGGCGAAGTTGCGCAACTGCTTTGATTTGCGGAAAATTGGGACCCCAATCCTGAGTTTTCGGCGTCCATTCGATGTCCAGCCGAAACTCGTTGCGCTGACTCATCAGGTGATCGAGATGTTCGCGACTAAAGGTCTCGGTCGCAGGATTGAACACGTTCCGCGTGCCGTCCGGAAGGCGAAAGTAACTCTCCATCTTGTAAGTGCCGCGGACTTCTAAATCGTCGGTTAGTTGATATGCCCCTGCGAATCTAACTAACCAGGTTGACAGAGAGACCACGACCACCATCGTGGCGACTAAAACCAGGTTAACTCTTCTTGCTACTGCCTGCCGCATAAGCCCTCCCGAGCGGACAATTCATCCTTAGCCTTCGATTTAAGACATGTTCCTGGTTGATTGATTAATATCCAGCTCTAGCCCCTCGCACGTTGTGATCGGCGGACATCACCTGAATAGCTCCAAGCGTTTCCGACCTGTCTTACCTCGAAACAAAAGTTGGGTATTGCCGAGGACGTTTATCTCTAACGATCGGATTAGCACCTTGCTGGGAATAGGTTCGACGATGTACGGATCGCTTTGCAGGACGGTAAGCACGTCCTCAACCGATTTGGCCTCGATCAGCATCAAGCAGCCTCGTTCACCGAGCGTGCCTTCGAGCAGTAGTCGCTGCTGACTCCTGAGCGCCATGAGAAATTCATTTCTGGCTTTTCCATGTTTCGCCTTCAGTTCCGCGAACTGGGCAATGTCGTCCACTAACACCGTATATATCAAGGTCGTCGCTGCCCTTTTTCAACGGCTCAAATGCAACAGACATGCCACTATTTATCGTTGAGCATTCCATCCTAGGGCGTGAGACTCCTTATATTAATTGACCTTCCGAGCAGTTTTTCAGAGCTCTTTCAGACCTGTCGCCTGCCTTACGAAATCTCGTGAGTAGTGACGATTGCTCGTGCTACCAAACTCGCTGAGTGCAGATGCGGACGCGGGTGGTCACGTCTTCAATGGCTGACGGGCTGAGAGGCGGCCTTTACCTTGTCGTAAACGATAGCGACAGAATCAAGGTAGTAACCGGGATGCCCGGCCTCACCAACCTTAGGAGTAGAGTCCTTCTTAAACCTCTGTCCCTGAGTCAGATCCATTCTAGCTTCCTCATCTTCATTGGACATGGGCAGACCGAATTTGGCAATTTTGGCATTGTCCTGCGACTGGTCCTCGACGATCACCAGCGCATCGGCGCCGGTCTCACATCCGCTGCTTTTCAGCGCTGCTAACACCTGATCCTCCTGACCAGCGGCTCCCCAGGCTTCGACGATCGCGATCCTTCGATGGTCGGTCAGAGGTTCCCTGTTCAAAACCGGCATGATGCAGTCGTCGGCCTTGGGCGGTCGGTCGAATGTCGCGGTTTGTGTGAACGAGGCTTTCGGCGGCGGCGGATGCGAGGCGCACCCCGCCGCCAGCAGGCATGCGATCGCGACGACGGTCGCAGGCGTTAAGACCCCAGGCTTAGGACGCGAACTTGTCATGGAATGACGACGCTCTGTGGCACCTGTAGATCCAACGGCTGGCTCTCCTCCTCGATCGCGTGCGACGTCCGCAAGGAGCCCTCCAGATCACGTTCGCTAGCCGCGATTGCGGCCTGCTCACTCTCCGGCGAGAACGAGAGCGAGGCGAGATAGTAAAAGAGCCCCGCAGTGGTAAGGCTTACGAGCCAGGCGATGTCTATCCCGTGCATCTTCTTCGCAATCGGACCCACGTAGATCCCAGGCAAGGACGCGAACGGCACTATGACGATCCAGCCAAGAACATACGCGCACAGCCCTCGCCATCCCCAACTGCCATAGATGCCGTCAGCTTTGAACAGGTCCTTGATCGCGTAGTGTCCATGCCTGACGAAGAAATAGTCGACCAGGTTGACCGCCGTCCAGGGTACAAGCAGGTAAAGCAGGACCGTGAGCAATAGCATCAGAGCGTTGATTGCATTCTCGCCAGCGGCAAGTGTGGCTCCTACCCAGAGCACGGTGATTGCGCCTGTAAGGATTGCGCGAATGGTGAATGTAGGTGTGACCGGCCGGAACGAATCGAGCCAGGTAGCAAGGGTTAGCATCCCGCTGTAGGAGGTCATCGCGATCATGGCGAACATCAATAGAACGCTATCGATTACGATGATCGTACCGAACCCGGAGAACAGTGCGTTGCCGGCACGACTGATAGCAATCATTGGATCCGCCATGCCCAGGCGCGTGGTCAGCCACGCACCCAGCGCTATCAACCAGATCGCGGAGGTTATCGCTCCTATGAAGACGAAACCGACGATCTGCGCGGCAGGCGTGTCGCGTTTCAGATACCTGGAGTAGTCGGAGACGTAAACCGCCAACTGCAGGTTGTAACTCGCGCAGGTGGCAAACTCGACGCCAAACGCGACACCGTTGAAGTGCAGTTGATGTACTGGACCATGCGGAATAAGGCCGATCGCGATCGCGGCACTCAAAATTGTGAACAGCGGCAAGCTCGTCCAGAACAACAGCTTGACCACGAGGTGCATCCAGTCGTAGCCGTAGAAGGCCAGGAGCGCCGACGAGATCGCGAGTCCAACCAGCACCGCTTGGCGATCCCAGCCGAACAGATCGTGAAGACCTCCCATGATCAGAAGTGCGCAGACCACGTTGAAACCGATGAAATTCACCAGCGTCGCGGACAATGGCAGGATCACTCCGCGATAGCCGAACTGCGCGCGGCTCTGCACCATCTGCGGGAGCCCCATGATAGGTCCCTGGGTGGCATGAAACGCCATAAAGATCGTGCCGACTACTATGCCCAGCGCAGCGGCCAGCGTCGTCCAACCCAGCGAAAGGCCCATCGCCGGCCCCACGAATCCGAGCGAGACACTCATGAACTGGAAATTTACTGTGAACCAGAACGGACCTTGATCGCGCACGTGCCCGTGTCGCTCCGCGCTGGAAACGTAATCGATCGAGTGTCGCTCAACCCCGTAGGTCGTTTGATCTTCCGCTGAGCTATTGGACATGGTCAGTCCTAAACTCCATCGGTCACGCGATCTTCGGACGGCACGCGTCTAAGGATTGAGCGCCTTCCACACCTGGCGCTCAAAATGGTGAACGGCGTGCTCGCTCCACCACGATCTCTCCTTGTTAATCATCAAGCGTCCCTGGTGGTACCCGCGCGAGCGAATCCCGCGTTGCACACCCTCGCAGACTCCGACGTCTTCGCCGTTCACGATCCGCGCGTGGTAGTCGAACATCGCCATCTCGGTTTCGCCAGGAGGATTCGCCAGGGTGTAGAGGTCGAAATTCTCCAGGGTAGAATCCGGTCCGTTGGGAATCACATGAAAGACAAAGAGGTTGCTGGGAGCCGGCCAGGTCATGAAGAGTGTGTTCGGCCATAGTGCCCAGATGTAACCGTCCTGGATCGCGTCGGTCGGACTGAACTTGTACGCTTTGTTGTTGGGCCGCCCGCTGCGCATGATATGGGTCGAGTAGTATTCCTGCTCTTTACCCTCGAAGGTTCTGGTCGACAGAGAATCCTTCGAACCCATAAACAACGGATGCGCTACTGGACAGTGGTAGCATTCGAGGAAATTGTCGATGACCACCTTCCAGTTCGCTTTGACCTCGAACCTGTCGCGGCGAATGAATTGCAGGTCATCGTAGCCGGGAATCACGTCGCGGCACTCCTGCGCGAAGCCGCTCGCGAGTTCACTCAGATCGACTGCGTTCGGGTCCAGGTTCACGTAGATGAATTTGCCGAGTTCGCAGACCCTGACTTCAGACAGATTGAAGTCGCACTTCCGGAATCCCTTGACGTAGCTTTCGTGATTGGCGGATCGGAGGTGCCCCTGCGTGTCGAAAGACCATGCGTGATAAGCGCATACGAACGACCTCGCGTTCCCTCTGCCTTGAACCAGCTCGAAGGCGCGATGAGTGCAGACGTTGTAGAATGCGCGGACGACGCCGTCCATGCCGCGGGTAACCAGGATGCTCTGATCGAATATCTGGCAGGTGAAATAGCTTCCCGGTTCGGGCAATTCGGAGACGTGACCTGCGAACCACCAGTTCTTGAAGAAGATCAACTCCCTCTCGCGCTCATAGATTCCGGGATCGTAAAAGTAGCGGGCGGGCAGGGTGTAGGACTCCTCCGCCACGTCCGTCATTCTGTCCGCGTCTTTTCGCAGATTTGACAGCCTTGTCAACGCCATCCTCGTCCTCCTTTCGTCGCTGGCGTTAGTTTCAAAGCAACCTCCGCGGGGAAAGCCGGTCTCGATTCAGGTACCCGCGCGAATTTTTTTGTATACAACCAAGTTCTGTGCCCGCTGAATCGGTTCCTTCAAGATCTACATAAAACGGGACATTTCTGCGACCAAGCCTCTGCCATCCGAGTGTTCGCTAGGCACCTTGTAGATCATTTCGGCAGCAATGAGAAGATCCGCTGCCAGCGAATATTTCGGGGATTTTCGTGATTTGGCGCGCTCTTCCGCGACACAGAAAGAGCAGAAAAGCGCCTCATAGGCGCAATTCTACGTTGGCAATTGTATTCAAAATCGCCGACTCAAAGCTGGCGTTCGGTTCGGAAGCGCGCGCTGGGCGCCTTCGACTACTGCTTGTTTTTGATGTTCCCGATCAGGCGGTACATCGTACTCGCACAATGATCGCGGCTCAGCCGGCCGGCGCGCTCGGCGTCGCCCTGGCGGAACGCCTCGAAAATTGCGAGATGCTGCAATTCAGCCTGTTCCACTTCACCCGTCAGGTGTGATTCGAGGCGGATGTATGGCTCTACGGCGTCACTGAGGTTAGCGGCTATCTTACTCAGTCGCTCGCGGTTAGCACTTGCTATCAAGCGCACATGGTACTGTCGATTCAGTTCCGGCCACTCAGACAGGTAGGTCGAGCTGGTCTTGTCCAATTCGCGCATTCTATTGAGGATTGCCTCGACTTCCGCGACGTCGCGCTCACTGCGCATCACCGTTGCGGTCATCATGGCGTGCTCCTCGATCACCATGCGCAGTTCGAAAATCTCCACAATCTGGGCGACGTCGAGCGACTTCACTGCGAAGCCTCGCCGCGGCCGAAGTTCAACCAGTCCCTCAGCCTGAAGCCGGCTCATCGCTTCGCGGATCGGCACGCGACTGATGCCAAATTTCTTGGCGATTCTTTCCTGACGAAGCTCGCTGCCCGGCGGCAGCGCCCCGCTCTGTATACCTTCACGGAGCCACGAATAGGTTGCCTCCGGTAGCGAGTTCAGGTTCGGCTGTAAGTTGTTGATGGGATCGGTTGGGGTGGCCATTACAGTGTCGTTTAACTCCCCGTTTGAATAGTTCGGCTCTGAAAGGAAGCTCTAGCGTCCATTTAAACTGACGATTCTATTCGTTTTTGCGGCTGTTACAAGCTTTCGTATCCAAAACAGTCGGGCTCGAGGCTTTGGGAGACCAGATTTTGCCCCCGCTCAGCGCAAATCAAAACAGTCGGAAGTATTCTCGTTGCTCCCAATCAGTGACCTCGTCCGAGTTCCCGATATGGTTTTCCTTGAGGTAGCTTTCGAATCTCTTAACCTCGCTCATCTTCATAGTAACCATGTAGTCGATAAACCTGTCCCCCATCTTGGCGCGATACAGCTTGTCGGCACCGAGCTCTTCGACTGCCTCCCGCAATGACGTCGGCAGCTTGGCGACGCCCGCGGCCGCATATGGCTCACCGCGCAACGGTCCAGGATCCGCCTTGGTCTCGATGCCGTCGAGTCCGGCGATCAGCTGGGAAGCCATGTACAAGTACGGGTTGGCCGTCGGTTCGCCGCTTCGATTCTCGATATGACTGCCGGGATCGCCGACTCTTCCTTGCACCCTGATCATGGCTGCCCGGTTGTCCACCGCCCATGTCGCTCCCGTCGGCGCCAGTGAGTGCGGCTTGACCCGGCGGTAGCCGTTGACGGACGGGGTTGTGAACACCGACGCTCCTCTCGCGTGTTTGAGGAGTCCCCCGACGTAATGTTTCCCCAAGTCGGACAGCGGTCCAGGAGGACCGTCGGCGGCGAAGAGATTTGTTCCGGATTCAGCGCTTCCCAGCGATTGATGCAGATGCCAACCGCTGGAGTAGGCGCCCGGCAGCTTCGGCTTGCACATGAACGACGCATGGAACCCGAGGCGCCGGCAAACCTGCTTGGTTGCAGCGCGAAACAGGATCATCGCATCGGCGCTATGGATGCCGTCGATCGGATCAAAGCTCATTTCGACCTGACCTGGTCCCCATTCATCTTCGAGCGAGCGAATCGGAAGGCCGAGATCGTTCATCGTTCGCAGCAGTGCCTGCAACACATCGTCGATCTCGTCGCTATGGTCTTCCAACAGATACTGAAATCCATGCGCTGCCGGAGTTACGATCGGCGCCGGCGCTGGATTTCCCGGAGCGCCAAGTTCTTGCCCGCCCAGCATGTTGTCGACCATACGCGTCAGGTACCACTCGACTTCGAGACCCGTAACGTAGGTGAAACCTGCAGTCCTGGCCTGACTCAGGGCGTTGCGGAAAATTCGTCGAGCGTCGAAGGGAAATGGCTGACCATTCGCAAAGAACATTTCGCAAATGATCCAGCCGGTTTTGGGAGTCCAGGGCAGAACGGTGAAGCTCGTCGGATCTGGCACCAGCACGCAATTCGGATCGCCAGTCATCTCCTCCATGCCGAAGCCGCCGCCTTCGATGAAAGGATCAAAGACAATCGCGTTGGCCGTATCAAAGATCCATGGGGCCACCGGAAAATCGATCCCGTTCGCGAGTGCCTGCGGGAAGAGCCTGGCGGCCAGTGTTTTGCCGCGGATGATTCCGTGCTGATCGGGTACGGCGAAGCGAATCGTGGTCAGCTCTTCTGCCGCGGCGCGCTTGACGGCCTCCTTCGCAGCGTGACGCTCAGCGTCACCCCACAGACCGTGTTTGTCGATGAATCCCTTACGTCCAACACTCAGCCGCGGTGGTTTGTCGGGCACTTTTTGTCAGCCTCCTCGAATCTGTGTCCGTGTATGGATGCTCAGATGACGAACGTCATATTGCGCAGCGGCACGTCTGCCTGAACCAGGTCAATCTGTTTTCGAACTATACGCAGGTCGCTCGGTTTGGAGAGCTTTGCTATTGCTCCCGAGGAATTCCGCAAGACATAGCAGTACCAACCGGGGATGACGCGCATCTCCCCCACGCGCCACTCGTGGATCACCACCGCGCATCGAGCTCGGATCTCGCCGGGCGTCTCACTCTCCCAGATCTCGAGATTGGAAATCGTCCGACAGGTCCTCGATGGTGGCACCTGCGAGTACGCGGTCCCTGTCCGCAAGCGTACGATTCTATCCTCCAGCCGGCGGTGGTCGTCGAAAGCAGTGCACAGCTGAGTTGTGGGATCGGCGCCAGCCACCACCGTCGGCACCCAGTACAGGCAATCCTCGGTGAAAAGATCGATCCACTCCTCGAAGCGGTCGCTATCGACCAGCCGGTTCTCGAGAATCAAAAACTGCTGAACAACAGATGCGGCCGGTTGGGCGATCATCGGACCGGGATTCTTCCATGCCGCCACGTCACCCTTCACTACGTCGTAGAACTGTGGGTCGACGTACATGAAACGCGGCTGATAGGTCATGAGTGCGGGATCGGTACTCATTCTGCGCTACCTCGGCCTTCTGACCATCCGGTCGTCGCACCCGTCATCAATTTAGCCCACTCCTGGAAGTAGCCACGGATATGATGCTCGTGGGTAACAGGGCCTGTCACCACTCCCCGGTGATCGGTTTTCTCAGCACCGGTACCCACGCCGCGGGAGATATCGATCCATTCCATCTCCGGAATGACCATCCCACGTTGAGCCTCTTCGAAGTTGGCCAGGTCGTCCGGTTCTCCGAACGCGGGAAAGTCCTCCTGCATGCGCATTCGCATCGTATTGATGTCGTCGGGCACGCCTTCAATCGTCGTCCCGTACCAGCTGAGCGCAGTCGAGTCGACGGTCAACGGCTCGACGATCTGGAGATGATTCCCGATGATTAGGAGGTTGGGGAAGATATTCAGGTTCAAGCCGGCTCCCGGACCCATGTCGAGGAAACGCTCCGCTTCTGCATCGCCGTAGCGCTTGCGCAGACGAGGCTTCGAAGGCTTCCATCCCGGGGAACGGCCGGATCCACTTCCAGTATCCTTCGCGCATCCCCGGCCGCTGATCCACTACGGTATGCCCGTTGCCGAGGTACTTTACGTAGAGGGGACCGTCGTCCGGCCGCTTTGCGAAGTACTGCATGTCGCGATCGTCGCCGTAGCGCGATGCGACCTTCAGCAGCGACCGATGCGAGAACGCCGGATGATATCCGTCCGCGGCGTTGTCATAGGACAGCTTCCAATTCGCGCGGTACATCATCTTCTGTGCGCTGCTGCGCACGATGACGTTGCCTGTCGGGTAGCGATCCAGCCACGCATCCAGGTACTCCGTCGCCGGTCCCAGGTGCTCCTTTAGCGGCGGCAGGTCCATGTTGAAGGTGGCAAAAATAAACTGGCGATAAGACTCCACCCGCGGAAGAGCTCCAAGGCGGTATGCGTCATAAGTAAAATTGCTGCCGTAGCCCTTGGGCCATGGCACCGATTCCAGCCGCCCATCATTGGCAAACGTCCACGCATGATACGGACACTGGAACCGCTTCGCGCTTCCGCTGGGCTCGCGACAAACAGTAGAGCCTCGGTGGGTGCACCGATTCAGGAGAACATGGATTTCCCCGCGGCTGTCGCGCGAGACAATGACCGGACGAACTCCTAGCTGGGTCGTGACGAAATTATCGCGTTGGGGAATCTGGCTCTCATGCGCCACGTAGGTCCACGTACCGCCAAACACCCGAACCATTTCCTTGTCGAATATGGAAGGATCGGTATAGAGCGTCCGATGGACCGAGTCACCGCGGACGAGCCGACGCAGCTCCTCGTCGGGATGAGTTTCTTGCGGTGAGCCATGAGGCTTGATGACTGATAGCTGGGTGCTCATTGTTCACGTTCTCCCCTGGTTCTTTTTTCACCGTATCAGGTGGTCGCAGCAATCGACGTGCCTGAAATAAAATAGCAAACTGCGGTCGTTCTGCAAGTTCTGCATACTTTTTTGGCTGATATAGCTATTTTTGTAGGCAATTATCTCGATGTCCGTTCGCGATCGGCCCGCCATCGCCTGAATCTTAATATTCGCGCTTGTGCCGGACCCCATCGACTATCGCCGCCAGGACGATCACCACGCCGGTCACCAGTGTCTGCACGAAAGATGAAATGCCAATCATATCGAGCGAGTTGGAGAGCGTCCCGAGTATCAGCACTCCCCAGAATGCATCGAACATGTTGCCGACGCCGCCCGTCAGTGCGACTCCGCCCAGCACCACCGCCGCGAGGGATTGAAGCTCCTGTCCCGATGCTGCATTCGGTTGCGCCGAACTCACCCACGCAGTGAGAACGACTGCTCCGATGCCAGCTGTCACTCCGCTGAGACCATAGATCAGCGTCCGGGTCAGACCGACATTGACGCCGCTGTACAAGGCTGCGGGCTCGCTCGATCCGATCGCGACGACGTGGCGGCCAAAGACCGTGTACTTGAGCAGCACGTGGCCGGCGATCAAAGTCAGAATGGCGATTATCGGAGGCCACGGGATCCCGAGCACCGAGCCAAACCCAAGCGTGTTGACGTAGCGATCAGGCAAGTCATAAATCGGCAACCCGCCGGTGGCGGTCAGCGCCAACCCGCGCGCGATCGAAAGCGCGCCCAGCGTAACGATAAACGGCGATGCCCGAAACCATGAGATGATCAGTCCATTGACGATCCCGAAGACTGCACCGCAAAGGATCATCATTGCGATACCGGCTGCCGTTCCAAGATGAGTCATCGCAAGGACGCCGTAGACACCGCACAGCGCCAGGACTGCGGCGAGGGAAAGATCGAGTCCACCGCCAATCACCGCGAAAGTCTGGCCCACCGAAATGATCATCAAGGGAGAAAGCTGCCGGCTCAGGTTGAGAAGATTTTCGACCGAGAAGAAGCGCGGCTCGAAAAGGCTGGTTACGATACCGAGCAGCAGGATCAATGCGGGAAAGATCAGCGTGGTGCGGTTGAACGCACCGACGCGCGTGAGCGCGGTCGGCACCTGGCTCTCGGCGGTACCGGAAGACGTCAATTGCCAATCACCGCAGACTTCTCAGCGCCGTCGAGAGTCTTCGTTGGCTGTCCCATCATCGCGTCGAGGATCGCTGCCTCGCCTCCTGCATATGGAGGATCGAATGTGGCGCTGATTTTTCCGCCGCAAAACACGTGCACCCTGCCGGATAGGGAGAGAGTTTCGCGGATGTCGTTGGAAACGAGCAGCACGCCGACTCCTCGCTCCACCAGCGCAACAATCTGCCGATGGATCTGTGCGCGAGCTTGCACGTCGATTCCCGCGGTCGGATCTTCCAGGATCACCAATCGGACGCCGTCGCGCAGGACCCGGCCGAACAGGATTTTCTGCTGATTGCCGCCGCTCAGCCAGCTGATTTGATCGTCCATCGATCGAAAATCAACTGTCAGTTGTTTCAGGCGTTCGTCCACAAGGCGGCGTTCCGCGCGCGACGAAATGAAACCGCCGCGGCTCACGGCGCCGAGTTGGCCCAAAGTCAAGTTCTCGCGAATGGGGCGGCGGGCGAGAATACCGCGCTCCTTTCTGCCGGACGGAAGATACACGATGCCGGATAGCGCCGCTTGCCGCGGGTTGCGCGGACGGCGAGCGCCATGCTCGATAGAACCGCTACGTATCTTCGCCAGGCCGAGAATCGATCGCACCACGGTCTCACGGCCGCAGCCAGGTAGTCCGTAGAGACCGACAATTTCGCCGGCGCTCACCTCGAGGCTGACACCATGGCAATCGCCACCGGCGCTCAGATCGTGCACGTTGATGACTGATGCGCCCCGGGTGGAATTCGACGCCGGCACGGCGCCCGGATGCTCACGCGCCAGCACCCGGACCAGATCCTGCTCGGTCGAATTCGCGTCTAAATTTCTCGTTTCAACTATATGCCCCTGGCGCATCAGGCTTACCCGCGAACCCACTAAAATCGTCTCGTGCAACCGGTGGGTAACGTAGAGAACGGCTCCGCCTTGCGCGGTGAAGCGCCGCAAAGCTGCGAAAATCAGCGGCTCCTCCCGAGCCGTCAAGAGAGAGCTGGGCTCATCCATGATCAAGATGCGCGGCTGCTGAATCATCGCTTTTGCGATCTCGACGATTTGACGCTGAGCCTGAGCCAGATCGGCAACGCGGGCGTGCGGGGAAATGTCGAATCCGATTGCGGCCAACAACTCTCGCGCCGCATCGACGTCTTCGCGTGATCTGAGCCATCGGAAGGGCGACGTGATCGGATTGCGAACCAGGCCTAGATTTTCCGCGACGCTCAACGCCGGAATCAACGAGAGTTCCTGGAATACGGTCGCGATGCCGAATCTCCGAGCGACCTGGACACTGGAGAGCTGTACCGATTGTCCGTCGATCCAGATGCGGTCGCGGCGATCCGGATAAATCCCGGATAGGACCTTTGCGAGCGTCGATTTACCCGCTCCGTTTTCGCCCAGAAGGACATGCACCTCGCCCTGCAGCAACGTTATATCCGCCGAAGCCAGCGCCTGAACTGGGCCGAAGCGCCGGCTGATAGCCTCGGCTCTGAGCAGCTCTTTCGGGGCTACTGCTGGTTTGAGCTCGGCGACCATTGAGGTGGCGGGCGGTCGTACTTGGTTACATCGTAGACGTTCAATTGATCGGCAGTGATGGGATACAGCGGCACTAACAACTGCGGATATGGAACGGGCTTCTTGTCGACCATCGTGGCTAGCGGCTGATGGTCGAGCAGCCGCACCGTATTCTCGAGTGCAAGCCGCCCGATCAAAATTCCAGGCTCCGAAATTACCATCGCGATGTTGCCTGAACGCATCAGGTCGAGGCTCTTTGCAGTAATGGTCGCGGTGACGACCCGCGTGTTGCGGTTCATCCGCCGGGCGGCAATCGCAGCACCAGTCCCCAGGTTGGCGGCCGCGGCATAGATGAATTCCGCTTGCGGATATTTGATCAGGAGATCAGATGCTTGCGCTTCGCCGTCTTCGATCTGCGTATTGCCTTTGAACACGTTGCCCACCAAGGTCATCCCGCTGCATGCGTGAGCGCCGGCCTCGACCCCGTCGAAACGGAGCTTGTTCCAGGTCGAACCGCTCGGACCGGGAATCGTGATCACCTGCGGCGGCGACGACTTGGCCTTGCACATGTAGGCGGCCATTGTCCTGCCAATAGCCTCTTCGTTCATCGTGACACCGAAGCTGACCGTGCGCGCGTTCACCGGAACCCCAACCGCCACTACCTTGATACCGCGGCGGGTCAAGTTCGCGACCTGACGATCATAGCCGTCGTAATTCGCGGCTCCCAGGATGACAGCGTCGACTTGCAGCGTGGCCAGCTGGTCCAACTGATCGAGTTGCTGCTCGACGTTTCCGTAACCGCCGGCGCTCAGAACTCGAACGACCTTTACGCCCGAGCGCGCGGCTTCATCAGAGATGCCGTAGGCAACGCCTTTCCAATAGTCATCGACGAAATGAACCAGGCTCACGCCGATTCGGTACGGCCGCTGTGCTTTGACCGGATGCAATAGTGCGTCGCGATCGTCGACCGACTCTGTTGCGCCCGGCGCGCGCAAGCTGACGCTGGTAAATATCGTCGCCACGACCAGCGCCGCCATCCAAAGCCCGACCACGCAGCGCGCGCCGGTGGGTCGTATCTCTTGCGGGCCTTTCCTGGACCGCACCGCGGTTACTGATCCGTGACTGTGGCGGGCACGGCGATATTGTAAACGCGCGCGGCGTTCCTCAATGTCAGGTCGCTTTTCATCGCAGGCGCGATCTTGCCGAAGACGCGATCGATGATCTCAAGGGTCTTCGGATAAGTGCATCGCGCATGAGGAAAGTCGGATCCCCACAGGATGGTCTTCGGATCGACCACATCGAGAACGCGGTCGAGAAATTCGTCGTCGATAGTTCCGTGGTAGATCTGGCCGAGGTACTCGGTCACCGGGCGCTTGATCTTTGGTATGCCCAAGGCAGGGCCGAAATCCTTTTGCACCTGCTTGATGCGAAACAGCCAGTACGGCAGCCATGAGACTTCGAACTCGGAACACATCACCTTGAGTTTTGGAAAGCGATCGAAGATTCCGCCGAATATGAACTCGTTGGCGAGAACGTCGCCCGCCTCGCGAAAAACTCCCAACGCGCTGCGCGGCACGTTGATGCGATCGGCGCCGTGGAGCGTGAAGAGGTCAACTTCGTTGCCGGTGATAATATGCAGCGTCACCGGCATGTCGAGCTCCTGCGCACAAGCCCAGAAAGGATCGTACTGACTATCCTGGTAGTGTTTCCAATTCGGTCGCGCATCGCAGTTGATGATGACGCTGCGCAAACCTTTCTTTGCTGCGCGCTGGAGTTCCTGGACGGCCCATCCCACGTTCTCCATGTGGACCATGGCGGTACCGAAAAGCCGCCCGCGTGCGCCACTACAATATTCGCCGAGCCAATCATTGAAGACGGTGCAGCAGGCGCGCACCATGTCGTCGTTCTTCGCGCGCATGGCGTACAGCATCCACGTCGAATTGACTATTTCTGCAAAAATATGGTCGCGATCCATGCAAGCCACGCGTACCGTGGGATCCTTGCCGGCTTGAATCAGAGTGTCCTGAGTTTCACCTTCGCCTTCAACAACCTCTTCCAGCCGCACATATTCGAGGCCGGTAAAGAAGAAGTTGCCCTTCTGACCATTCAACTCGTGGACCATCTGGGGCAAGGCGGCGCCGTACTTTTGGCCGATCGCCTTGGTCCACAAATCAGCCGGTTCAAGAACATGCGAGTCTGCGGAAATGACCATCCTCATATATTTGAACCCGTAACTTCCTGTTAACGAACCAACCTAAATCTGGGAATCCTCTCGTTTCAGCAGAAGCGTATTCATTAACTGCGGCCGAAGGCATCACAGCAAAGAAAATGCCGTCCGTCAATTGAAGCCCTCTGAACGGGCGAGATAAAGCCTTTGAGCTGAAGGTCGGTCGGGTGACAGTCCCCCTCTGCTCTTGTTTTTGTTGCGATTTTGGTTGAGATTACGGGCGAGCGACTATGGAGCCGAAGCTGAGGATCGTCAGTTCAACGCGAGGTCATCTGCCAGTAGTGCAGGTGATTCGATTGAAAACCGGTGCCTTCCAAAACGGCGCCGACCGCCCATTTCGTATACAGTTGCAGCTTCGTTCCTCAAAGAACCGCGGCGATTCCGGTGGAGCCGCGACACCGCGTCGGTTCGTGTCGCTTCGAGCCAAATCTCTTTCGGAGAGCGCGAACGTATTCATTAGCCTCTCAATGAGGCGTCATTTGTATACAAATAAATCGTTGACATTAATCAATCCTCGGTTGGTCCACCGCGCTCCTGAAAAAATGTTCACCACAAATGTAGGCGAACGCAAACTTCGGGCGTCGGGCATGGGCCTTGCTCATCGGGACGACGGACAGAGAAAGAACGCTCGCAAGAAAGATGGTGATGCCGGGAGAAGAACTGGATGGAGGGCTACGTGTTGACCTCCGACTTCTTTGCGCTCTACGAACCGCAAATTTACGATTGGCGGATTCGGCCGAAGTTAAGCGGGCAGAAAGTGGATCCCACGTGTTCAGTGACGACAATGCTTTCGCTGAGATGAGAACAACGCGAGACTTGACGTTTATGGGTAGAAACGTTAATGGCTACTCGGCGCTGGATAGCCAGCCGCGTTGCTAGCTACGGCTGTAGAAACGTTTCTGATCTGAAGGTTGCGCAGGCCTACAAAATGTCATTCTCCAACTTTCGATTTGAATGAACGAGAGGAACTCATCGATGGGTAGAATAACTAAAGCCTCGACACTGGCCGTATTCGTGATGGCGTTGGTCGCGCCTTGCGCGCTCCTGGCTCAGACATCGCCGCCGCCAACGGTTCCCAAGACTATCGCGGGCAAGCCCTACAGTATTACCGCCGGTTCCGCCCCGGGTACTTGGACCGTCAAGTGGGGAGACCAGTCCTACGACTGGAAGCCGTCACCATGGACGGAGGATCCGCTCAAACAGCAGGGTCCCGCCTACTATGCGCAATGGACTCAGCCGGGCATGCCGTTTCCGTTCGAAGTTCCACTGGACCAACGCGACAAGCTTAGCCCTACCGAACTGATCGATCGTTGTGTCGCATACAATTATTACGGCCCTTACGTCGAAGGTGCGACCGACATCTGGAACAACCACATCATCAAGCCAGATGGCAGTTCGCGCGAGGATGAGCGCTTCATCGAACTCTACCAGTCCTATTACGGCAACAAGAATCAGCAGTTCCTGAGCTCAAGCGAGAAGGCCGACGTTTCGCGCAAGTATCTGTGGATAGCGCTCGAGCCCGAAGAAGTACGCGGGCAGGGCGGAGTTACTACGGACTTCTACTCGCATGATCAACATCCGCAGGACACCTGGTATACGCCAACGGTGCGCAAGGTCCGCCGCCTCGCGGGCGCCGTTTCAAAGCAATTCTTTCCCGGCACGCTGGCGCGCTATGAGGACGTCTCCCACGTGCGTGCGCTACCCGATCTCGACTACAAGGTGGTCGGCTTCGAACTGTTTAAGGCGGACCCGAGCATCTGGGGGCTCGGGCCCAAGGAAGAACCTGAAGTCAAACGAGCCGAAGGCGGCGGCGATGTCGCGGTGATCGTCGAAGTTACACCCAAGCCAGGCGTTTCATGGTGGTACGCAAAGCGCCGGCTGTGGTGCGGTCTGCAAACGATGGCCTACTACCAGTCAGAGGAGTTCGATGCTTCGGGCAAGAAGATACGTACCTACACTCGCCAGATTATCTCCGGGAGCTTGACCAAGACGGTGGACGGGAAGCCGGCGCCCGATTGGTGGGTACAGTGGGGCACCAACTTCGCCGAAGACTTCAATACTGGATTCAAGGCTTCCATGTGGGCCAGCGATATCGAATACAACCCCGACTGGCCCGACAGCATTTTTTCCAACGATACGCTGGTGCGCGAGCCGCATCAGAACAACTTCTGGGGCAAGTAGCCAAAGTCTTGTGCAGTCTGGAGTAGTTGCTGATGAAGTCTGAAATCGCGCCGCGGCCTGACCGACCCTACACCGGATTCGACCTGCGCCTGGCAAATCTCGCGAAGTTCCTTATACGTCATCGGCGCGGCGCGATGGTGCTGCAGGTGATCATCTTCGCCGCGTGCATCCTGGGCACCGCCTCGCTCAGGCTCCACGACGATCCTAATGCATGGCCGCCTCGAAATGACCGCTTCGTGCAGCTTAACGATCGGATCACGCAACACTTTGGCGGCGGCAACTCCGTCAGCATCGAGATCAGTGTTGATAACGGCACCGTCTTCACGCTGCAGAACCTGCACACGATCAAGGATGTGACCGACGCTATCTATGCGATCCACGGCGTCATTCCTTACACGGTGCGCTCACTGTCTGCGCTGGAAGCGAAGCGCTTCGACCTGCAGAACAAGGGAACTCCCGACGAGACGCTGGTGATGGCGCCGCTGATGCCCGACTATCCTCGGACCGAAGACGAGGTACGGAAGATCGACATCGCGGCGGTGGACAATCCGCTGGTCTATGGAGTGCTCGTCTCCAAGGATAAGAAATCAGCGCTGATTCTCGCCGATTTCCGATCGGCGCCAATCGGCGGCCGACTGGAGACCACTGAGCCGGTCGCGATCTATCAGGCGATAAACGAGATACTCCATAAATATCAACGCCCGGGGATCGAACTGCGCGCCGCCGGCACCCCGATCATAATCGGATGGGTCAACAGTTATGGACTGCGCTACGTAGCCGCGGCTTTCGCCGTCTTCATCCTGATCATCGCTCTGATCCTCTGGTACGGGTTCCGCCGGCTGAGTGGAGTGCTGTTACCGCTGCGGGTATCGCTTCTCGGCGCATTGATGGGTTTCGGTCTTTATCGCCTGTTCTTCGGGCCGGTACTGTTTTCGGCGTCGGCGCTGCTGGCACCGTTTATCGTGGTCGCCGCCGGCGCGTGCCATTCGGTTCAGTTCCTCTCTCGTTTTTTCTATGAAGAATACCCGCGGCTCGGCGACAGCGAGAAGGCTATCGTCAGCACCTTCGTCTCGCGGCTGCGGCCGATGCTGGTGTCGCTGCTGTGCGACGTGGTGCCTTTCGCGATCATGGCGATCATCCCGTTCGAGAACATCCGTGCACTCGGTATTGTAACCGGACTAGGTCTCATCTCGTTGACGATCGACGAATTCGTTCTCATGATTCCGGCACTGAGCGCGGTTGCGCTTCGAGAGCTTCAGAATCCGCATATGATGGCGGTCCAGAAAAAGGGCCCCGGCCGGCTGGACATCTGGCTCGAGCGGGTAGCGCGGCGAATCATCGAACGTCCAGCGATCGGAATTGGCATTATCGCCGTAAGCGTGATTTTGACCGCGTTCCTCGGTCGCAGCATCGTGAACGCTCCGGTTGGCCAGGACAACACCTACGCAATTCACAACTACCTGACACGATCGTGGACCCGAAATCCGATTTACCTGATGGAGCGCGAGATTAGTGCCCGTTTCGGCGGTGTCTACACCATGACCATTCTGGTCAATGGACTAGACCCGCACGGCAAGGCGCTTGAAAACCCCAAAGTGCTGAGCGCACTCGATCAACTGGCTATTTTCATGCGCAAGCAGCCGTCGATCGGCTACGTCGCAGATGTCGGTTTTTACATCAAAACCAGCCGCGAATTCGTTCACAGCCTGGATCATTCGTTCTTCGCCATTCCGGATAATCGAAGAGAAATCGGAGAGCAGCTCGAGGCTTATACGGCGGTCACTCCAGGGGGGTACGACTGGCTATTCGATCAAAGCTATAACTCGGCCGTCATCGAGGCCTACGCTTCGAGCACCGCGCCAGAAAAAGTGCGCCAGTTAATAAAATCCACTCAGCAGGAGGCCGACCGTTTGTTCAAGGGCCTGCCGGTCGAGGTCGGGGTCGCAGGCGGCACCGTCGGAATAGCAGAAGCCTTCAACCGCAATATCGGCTACTGGCTGGTGATGGGCGCGCTACTCGGGTTCCTCGGCACCTTCCTGCTCTCGATTCCGTTCATCCGATCGATCGCGCTGCCTGCGCTTTTGATAATCCCGCTGGCGTTGGGCACCATCGCGGCGCTCGGAGTGATGATCCTGTGTGGCATACAGCTCAACTCGAACGCGACTGCTGCGCTGGCTATCGCATCCGGGGTCGGCATCGACTCGGAGGTATACCTGCTCTATCGCGTGCGCGAGGAATACGCGCGGCTCGGCGACTTCAAGGAAGCGCTGATCCAGGGCTTCGTTAAAATCCGTAGAGCCTTGATGGTATCCAACGGCGCTCTCATCTTTGGATGCTGGGTCTTATCGCCGATTCCGCTCTACGTCGGTTACGTTGGCTTCGGCATGGGACTGGTGCTGGCGTTCTGCTTCGTACTTTCCGGAGTCCTATCACCGATTTTGTGGTCGTGGTTCGGTAAGCGCGCGATAGTCGGAGACGTCTCGGTCTCGGGACATGCTCAATACGAGTTGGAAACGGTGGCCAACGGCTGAGTGGTTGGCGCTCGCATGGCGGTGCAAAACAGAAACGTCTTCGTACCCTCGTGATGAAGGAAACGCCCTATCAAGCGGAAGACGAACCTATGCACGCGCTTCGCACACCTGCCGTCTCACAAACCGTAGCAGGCATTGAGGGATTGCTACTCGAGATAGCAAATCTGCTGGCGACGAAGCTCAATCCGGAATCGTTGTTCGAGACGATTGCCGAGGTCCTTGGTCGACTGCTCAAAATCGACCGGGCGAGCCTAGCGATTTACGATCCTAAGCGCGATCAGTTTGAAATTGTCGCATTGGCCCTGCAGCAAGGAAGCCAGATAGGTAAAGGCTGGTTCATCCCGCATCGCGGCAGCAGGGTAGGACTGGTATTCGACTCCGGTCAGGCAGTTTGCACGAAGTTGGAACCCGCGAGCGCTTTCTTCGAGGACAAACCACTGGTCGACGAAGGGATGCATATCAGTTCTATCATCCCGCTTATAATCGAAGGTAAGCCGATCGGATGTTTCAATGTAAATCGCAAACACGAGGAGCCATTCGACCGCGACGAAATGGCGCTGCTCGTCAGGATCGCGGATCAGATCGCGATCGCGGTCACGAACTCCCGCAAGTTTGATGAGATGAGACTCCAGAAAGAAGAGCTGGGTCGTCAGAACGAGTATCTTTTGGAACTGACTAAAGAATCCTCGAAGACCGACCTTCTGCTTCTCTGTCCATCATTAAGGTCTATCCGTGACCGGTTGATAACCACCGCGAAGGTAGATGCCACGGTAATGATCACGGGCGAAACGGGCACCGGAAAAGGAGTTCTGGCTCGTGCCCTGCACGACTGGAGCGGCCGGCGCGATCGTCCGTTCGTCGTCTGTGATTGCGCGGCGTTGACCACGAGCCTGATCGAGACAGAGCTCTTCGGCCATGAAAAGGGAGCTTTCACCGGCGCAAATTCCCGACGAATGGGACGCTTTGAGCTCGCCCATACCGGCACGCTGCTGCTGGATGAGGTGGCCGAAATGCCGCTGGAGATCCAGTCCAAGCTGCTCGGCGCGCTGCAAGATCGCCAGATATATCGGGTGGGCGGAGCCAGCCCGGTCAAGATCGATATTCGAGTGATTGCTGCGACCAACCGCGATCTGCAGGCTGAGGTTGCAGCCGGACGATTTCGTCAGGATCTGTTTTACCGGCTGAACGTTGTGAGTCTGCGCCTTCCTCCTCTGCGCGAGCGAGTGGAGGACGTGCTCGCCCTTGCCGAGCATCTCATTCAATTTTATGCGCAGAAATTCGCACGCAATATCTGCTCCCTGAGTCCGACCGCTCGCGCAATGATCCAGCGTTATTCCTGGCCCGGCAATATCCGCGAACTCGAGAACGTTATCGAACGCGCTGTGCTATTGAACAACGGCCCGGTCCTCGAGATGGGCAGCGAATTGGACGCCGGGTTGAAGTCGAGCAATCCAGCAGCCGAGAGTTACAATCATGGCTTCCCACCGGGCAGCCTCACCCTCAATCAAATGGAACAGCGGTACATCCGCGAGACTCTGGAGGTCACCGGATGGCGGATTTCAGGACGCAAAGGAGCCGCTGAGATCCTGGGACTGCATCCGAACACGCTGCGCAGCAAGATGGAGCGGCTCGGGATCAGGCATCCACCGCGGTACGCTTGAGTTGAGCCGCAAAGCACGAATCTCGTAAGCGAGGAGGGAGAATAGCCTTGAAAAACCAGACTCGATTGGCACTGGCCACAGCCCTGATGTTGGTGATCGCAGGCTGCTCCTCCGGTATCACCGAAAATAGCACTGCTCCCGGAGTCGCGACCGATTCGGCGGCTGAGAACACTACGCCCAACCTCGATTTCGCGGCGAAGTGCCCGGGCGTTCATTACGAGAAGTTGCAGGCCTGGACTGACGTCCAGATCATGCAGCAGGAAAAAATTAAAGAAGGCGATATCCCCGTCTGCGAACAATGGATCGCCAAGCAGCCAGCCGGTTACGTTCCACCGATGCCGGCGGCTCTCGTCCCAGGGGCAACTGCCAACGCTCCTTACGAGGGCCGCGGTAACGCGGGTGCAGGACCGGGTGTGGGTCCGCCTCCCGCGCAAGTCGCACCGTAGCTCGCTGCTATCGGGGCCCGCACTTCGAGGCGAAACAGGATGAAATCCTTTGCGCCGACAAGACCAAGGCGAGCGGATCGTTTGCTCACCTGCCTATGCTTGCTCGCAGCTCTGCGCGATCGGCTGCTCGACGCAAGAAACAACGGCGCCAGCCAGTTCTACCTCCGGGCCAGCAGCGGCCCCTGGCAGTGTGGCCGACGGGAACCTATCGGGCCTGTGGACCATCACGACCTCCACCGGTGGTCTTATCGGCATGGCAGGACAGACTCGTTCCATCAAACTCGTTATCCGGCAGGCGGGCGACAAGGTAACCGGTGTGTATCGTTGCGCTTCAGGCAATGCGCTATGCCGCAATGGCGACGAAAAAGGATCGATCGAGGGAACGGCAAACGGCAATCAGGTGAACCTGAATATAATGTTGCTGCCCGACGCGTCTAACTGCAGATTTACAGGTACGTTGGTTTACAATGGCAACGGACAATACACCTGCTACCTACAAGGACAGATAGTTGAACAAGGTACCTGGCAAGTAGCAGGTAGTGGCCAGCACTAGGCGCCGTACCAAGTCCTTCCGCAAGGCAGTCCCGGACTCGGAAGAGGATTCAGACGAAAAAGGGCGGACCCGGATTCCGTTTTCCAAGTCGGCTGCCAATTTAGTAAGGTGCGAGAAGCGGATTGCCCGGACAAATCGCTTGTCGCCGTCGGCGTTCGCACGGAGGCCGGCATGACCTCAGCATCTATCGACTACGACGCACTAGTCAGTGACGACAGAGTTCACGGCAGGGTTTATTTCGATCCCGACATCTTCGAGGACGAGATCGCCACGATCTTCCATCGCGGATGGGTTTACGTCGGGCACACCGGGGAGATTCCCGAGCCGGGCGACTACAGGTTGAGGAAGATCGGACGCGCACCCGTGATTATGGTGCGTGACGATCACGGCGAGGTGCGACTGCTGCTCAATCGATGCCGCCATCGGGCCGCTACCGTATGTCAGGTCGCGCAGGGCAACGCAAAGTTTTTCCGATGCGCCTATCACGGCTGGACTTACCGAAATAGCGGTGAGCTCAGCGCCGTTACCTACCAGGACGGCTATGGTGGTTCGTTACGCAAGGAAGACTTGGGCCTTACCAACGTTCCACGGATAGGGACCTATCGCGGGTTTGTATTCGGCAGCCTCGCGCCGGACGGAATCTCGCTCGATGAACATCTTGGAGCGGCGAAGGAGCAGATCGACTTGTTTGTCGATCTGTCACCCGAGGGCGAACTCGACGTGCGTTCCGGCGTAAACAAGTACAGTTATAGCGGCAACTGGAAGCTCCAGATCGAAAACGCGATCGACGGTTACCATCCCAACCTGGTTCATCAGTCGACATTCGAGGTCATTCAGAAGCGGATCAAGACCTCGATGGACGTGTTTAACGGAAATTCGATCGGCGAGACGCGCGACCTTGGCAACGGTCATGTGATGCTCGATTTTCGCCGGTACAATCGGGCGGCGACTCGCGGACCAAGGGTTCTGCCGACCATCTCGGGCCGAGGTCAGGAGTACCTCGATGCGATGATTCGGCGCTATGGAGCCGAACGCGCCGGCGAGGTGATTAACGCGGGCGGCACCCATTTGCTCGTGTTCCCTAACCTGATCCTTATTGGCGTGCAGATTCGGGTGGTGCAGCCGCTGAGCACCGAATACACCGAGGTTTACCTGTATCCGACTCTGCTCAAGGGCGTTCCGCCCGCGATGAATGTCGCGCGTCTGCGCGGCCATGATGGATTTTATGGACCTGCCGGCGGAATCGCGCCCGATGATATCGAGATGTTTGCGCGGGTGCAGGAGGGGCTTCATGCGGAAGTTGATCCGTGGCTGCTGTTCTCGCGCGGATTGCATCGCGAGCGCCACGACGCCGACGGGAGTATCGTTGGACAAATGACCGATGAAGTTCCTCAGCGCGGAATATGGTCTCATTGGAAAAAGGTGATGATGGGTGAGACTGACCTCCCGCGTCGCCAGCCGGATCTCCGAAGAGTTGCCGCGGCCGACTGAGGATTTTGCGAAGTGTCCGCGGACCGATTGAAAGTCGAAAGTTTTCTCTACCGTGAAGCGCGCCTGATGGACGAGAACGCTTACGATGAATGGCTGTCGCTGTGGACGGACGACGCGCTTTATTGGGTTCCCTGCAATCGGGACGATAGCGATCCCTTGCGCGAAATCTCGGCGATCTATGACGACCGCACCCGCCTGCAGGGCCGCATCGATCGCCTGAAGAGCGGGGTGGCATACGCGCAGGATCCGAAATCGCGAATGCGGCGTCTCATTTCGAATATCGAAATCGAGGACGCCGACAACGGCGAGCTGATCGTCAGTTCAAACTTTATGCTGGTCGAGCTCAGGCGCTCGAAGCAGGACCTGTTCGCCGGGCGCACGATTCATCGGCTTCGGCCCGAGGACGACAGCTTCAGAATTTGTCACAAGAAGGTGCTGCTGGTTAACAACGATGAGGTAATCGACAACCTGACCTTCCTCGTTTGAAGAGAGCCTCCGCCACTCACGAGTCGCAACGCATCGGCTGGACTTCCGGTTGTGACGGTATTCCACTTTTGATGTCCGAGGCCTCAGCCGCCATGCTGCGCAGCTTCACGATCTCGCGCGGATAGCCTGCGAGCACGTTGCTCAAGATTCGATACACCTCGACGTTCACCACAAGGTCGGTATGCAGGCCGTCGACCTCATAGTTATCGCCGTTCTCGGTAGCGGCGAACTTCCAATCAACGATTCCGTCCTGCCGAGAATAGATCGAAGTAAAGCGGACACTGGGCGGCAACTGGGCTCCGTGAGCCTCCTTGGAAAAGTTGCACATACATCGTTCCGTTCCGCATCCTTCCGGGGCTTCGATAAATTTCTGAAAAAATGTATGTATCGCGAACAGCGTCGGCCGAATTTCGGGCGTGACAGCCTGCCATCCGCTGCGCAACGGCGAACCAATCGCAATGACGTGGCGGACCAGATCAGGACGCTGCCGAGCGAGAGCGCAGCCGACTAATCCCCCAAGGCTGTGACCGATGATAACAATCGGGCCCCCCGCATCGTTCGAGATTTCCTCGAGACGACCCAGCATGCGCTCAACCTTGCGCTGTGGGCATCCGACATTGACGTTAATTCCCGACAGGTGCGTGCGATACCCAATCTGCTGTAGCCATGGCGACATCGTGCTGAATGTCCAGTCGCCGGCGGTGAAGCCCGGAATCAATAGAATCGCTTCGCTCTGTCCCTTGGGAATACCCTCGCCTTGAAATACAGGATCCAAAAGAAGCGCTGAACGCTTGCTGCTGTAGTCTCGGTAAGCGTTGTATATGAAGGTGCCTACAGCCACTCGTTAACTCCTGCTACGGGGAGATACAGCAAAAGCCGCGCCGACCCGAATTCCTGAAAATCTTTCACCGCTCGACTTTCTTGAACCGCGAGAGTGTAAAATTTACAGACCGTTGGGAATTCCAATGACGCGGTACAGCCGTCATTCGCAGTGATTGCCTTACGACGCGCGCATGGTGATAGTCAGCTTTGCGAGATTTCGCCGTCCAAATCCACGACCGTGGAAGGGGGGTCTGCGATGGTTCGCAAGTCAACTAACTGTCTGGTTGGAATAGCTGGCATCTTTGCGCTCATAGCAGGTTTGGCAGTAACCGTGTCTGCCGCCGACTCGCCTCGCTCTCCGATTGCCTTCACTGAGAGCGGACTCGTAATAGGCACAACGACGAGTGGGGTAAACCAATTTCTCGGCATCCCGTACGCGGCGCCGCCGGTGGGAGCCCTGCGCTGGACACCGCCGAAGCCTTACGGGCTGTTTCATGGATTCGTCTTCCAAGCGACTCAATTCGGTGGTGACTGCACGCAACCTACCGCGTCGGGACCGTTTGGCAGCGAGAACTGCCTGTTCTTGAATGTGTTCACGCCCCAGAACGTACTCGTCGACGACTTGCTGGAAGATCATGGACGCGGCCTACCCGTGATGATTTGGATACCTGGCGGCGGCCTGGTGAACGGGGGCGCCGAGATCTACGACCCCACGCCAATGGTGAAAAAAGGAGTGATCGTCGTCACGATCAACTACCGCCTGGGATATCTCGGCTTCTTCGCGCAGTCGGCGCTCGATTCAGAAGGTCATCCGTCCGGTAACTATGGGTTGATGGATCAGCAATTCGCATTCAAGTGGGTACGCCAGAACATCGCAGGCTTTGGCGGCGATCCGGATCGAGTGACGATATTCGGTGAGTCCTCGGGCGGGCAGAGTGTATATGCCCATCTTGTTTCTCCCACCGCATCACGCCTGTTTCGCGGCGCGATTTCGGAGAGCGGATCGACTTATGAATTTCAGAGCTACTTCGATTTCATTGTTCCGCTGGCGACTGGCGAAACCACCGGCACCGTGTTCGTGCCGCCAGGCGACAGCGTAGCTGCAGGCTTCGGCTGTTCCAATCCCGGTGAGACATCCAGTGAAACATCCAAGTGTCTGCGCGGTCTGTCAGCTTCGGCGCTGGTCGCGGTAGAGCCAGGCGGGTTGTTTCCGTTCGTGGATGGGACACTGTTAACTCAGACACCAGCCCAGGCGTTCGCCGACGGCCAATTCAACCGCGTACCGGTGATCCACGGAACGAATCACGACGAATGGCGCGCCTTCGTGGAAGGAGAATACGATTTCGGAGTCGGACCGCTGACTGACGCGGAGTATCCGGCTGCGGTGGCAGCACTGTTCGGTGACTCCGTGGAGCAACCCGTTCGTTCAATTCCTGGTTGATACCGAATACCCGCTGAGCAACTATCCTCCGCCCCCGGGTGTCGTTAGCGCACCGCTGGCCCTGGGGGCGCTCGGCACCGACTGGGCTTTCGCTTGTCCTGCGCGCAACGCAGATCTTTTGCTGTCGCAGTACGTGCCGACCTATGCGTATGAATTCAACGACGAGAACGCGCCGCCGGCGCAATCGGCTGTTCCCGGATTAACCTTTCCGTTGGGCGCAGACCACGGCGCTGAAATTCAATACCTCTTCAGCCTGAAGTTCGGACCATTCACGCCGGCACAGCAGCAGCTCTCCGATGCGATGATCAACTACTGGACGCAGTTCGCGAAAACCGGGAATCCGAACTCGCCGGGCGCGCCGATCTGGTCTCAGTACACCGCCGGCGGCTCGTTCGAATCGCTGCTGCCGCCCGCGCCGGTGCCGGAGCCGGATGCGAGTTTCGACACGGATCACAAGTGCTCTTCGTTCTGGGACCTCTGAAGAAGGCGTTTGCAAGGCGATTAAAGGGGGCAGAAGTTCTACGTCGTTTGGTAAACAAATCGCATGACGCTAAGGCTCGCATGCGCAATCGTGTGCGCCGCGACCTTGTTCGCTTCGCCGCTACGCCTGCCTCCGCTGCGGACGTGCGGCCAAGCCTAATCGCCGCCCTGAAACCACAGAGCTTCTAAGACTCGCAGCTGCGCGGTTCAGCAATCTAACCAATTGTGAACGAGCCTTGCTCATAAACGCGGACGTCAATGCCAAATCTCATCAGGGACTGGCAGTATGCGGCCCCAGCCCAAAGTTTGATGACCCTGGCAATGACCCGAAAAACGCAGCCGTTTGGGACCCTCAACGCGAGATTCGCGCGGAGCTTATTCGCTGGCTATGCGTGGATCCAAACGCAATCAAGCTGATCCAGCCCGACGGCGTCTCGGTGATCGGCGCGAGCGTGGTCGGTAGCCTGGACCTCGACTATGTACATCCACCGTTTGGCGTAAGGCTCGTGCGATCCTCGATTCCCGACTTGATGAGCCTCCAATCCGCTGAGTTGGGAATTCTATCTCTTAGCGGCAGCTATACCGGTGAGATCCATGGCGGAAGTAGCCATCTGCTGCATGGAGTCTATATGAACTCAGGATTCCATGCTTCGGGTGAGGTGTTCTTAGGCGGCTCGCAAATCGATGGCAACCTGATCTGTTCAGGAGGCAGCTTCACGCACAACAAGGCGGAGGGCACTGAAAACTGGGCTGCGGAAAGGCCGGCATTATTCCTTGGGGCAAGCCAGATCCGGGGACCGATCTTTCTGGCAGAGGGTTTCCAGGCCAATGGTGCCGTCGATATCAATGGGGTGACTTGCCACAGTCTTTTCTGTTACGGCGGCCGCTTTATCAACCCGGGGAACTTTGCCCTGAATGCCCTTCTAGCGAAAATTTCCACCTTCGTGAGCCTGGCCAACACGGCGCACTGGAACGGAATGGAGGCTGATGGCCTGGTGCTTTTCGGCGGTGCGAAGGTGGGCGGCGTCTTCTTGGCCAGCGGCGCCAAATTCATGGGCAAGCAAAACGAACCGCATGGCTTTTCGGCGGAGGCCTTGTCGGTCGGCGAAGGATTCGTCTGGCAGAATGTCGAGCTTAAAAATGGCGCGATTTTCGACCTTAGAGACTCCTCCGTAGTTGGTCTGCTTGACGATGAAAGTAGCTGGCCTCAGCCGGGACGCCTCGCAGTCGACGGCTTCACCTACGGCGATATCTATGCGGGCCCGACAGACGCGCGAAGCCGCTTGCGCTGGATAAAGCTTGAATCCCACTCGGCGCTACCCTGGTTCAACCTTGAGGGCAGCTTTCATCCCCAGCCTTATCGCGAACTTGCGACAGTCCTCCGCAACCGGGGCGATGATGCCGGCGCGCGACAGGTACTGATAGCAGAGGAACGTGCTCGTTATGCGGGTCTTTCGCTTCCCCTACGGATGTGGGGAGCGTTCCTGGGCCTGGTCATTGGCTACGGGTATGAGCCGCTGCGCGCAGTCGCGTGGTCGCTCGGTGTGGTGCTTATAGGATGGGCCGCGGTGTCGATTGGCAAACGGGCGGGCGTGCTGCGTCCGACATGGCCGGAGAATCGACCCGCGTCGACTAACGAGCCCTATGAAGAACTCCATCCTTTGCTTTACTCCTTGGACGTATTCCTGCCCTTCGTGAATCTACACCAGGAACATTACTGGTGGCCGGATGCCAACGCTTCGGGAGAATGCGTGGTGCTTGGTCGCGCGATCCGGGTACGTGGCCGATCGCTGCGCTACTACCTATGGGTGCAAATCGTCATCGGCTGGCTGCTCAGCGCGATCTTCATAGCTGGCGTTTCTGGTCTCATTTCGCAGTGATTACATATTGAGGCCACCGTATCCCGATTCTTCTTCGGGATTGGTTCGATCCCTTGACGGTAATAGCGTGAGAAGCGTGGATCTCCCAGTGAACCCTCCCGTGCTGCCGATGCTCGCGAAGCGAATTGACGAGTTGCCGGCGGGCCAAAGCTGGATCTTCGAACCGAAGTGGGACGGCTTTCGCGCGTTGATCTTCCGCGACGGTGACGAAATCCTTATTCAGAGCCGCGATGCGAAATCGCTGAATCGATACTTTCCCGAGTTGATCGATCCGCTACGCGCGCAGTTGCCCGCTCGATGCGTTCTCGACGGCGAAATCGTCCTCGCAAAGAACAACGGGCTCGACTTCGAGGAATTGCAGCTTCGGATTCATCCGGCTGCCTCGAGGGTGAAATTGCTTTCGCAGCAGAGTCCGGCATCGATCGTCTTCTTCGACCTGCTATGCGAAGGGGACCGCGATTGGCGGATCGAACCGTTCGAGCGGCGGCGCGAAAAGCTGGAGTCGATGCTGGCCAGCGCGACGCCGCCAATCCATCTGACTCCGGCGACGCGTGAATCGAGCGTCGCATCGGATTGGTTCAGGCGCTTTGAAGGCGCGGGCCTCGACGGCGTAATGGCCAAGCCGATTTCCGGCGCTTATCAACCTGACAAGCGCGTGATGTTCAAGGTCAAGCATGAGCGCGACTGCGATTGCGTCGTGGCCGGCTTTCGATGGCACAAAGGTGGCGAGGGCACTGCGGTGGGCTCCCTGTTGCTCGGCCTGTATGACGATTCGGGCGCGCTGCAACACGTGGGCGTGTGCGCGAGCTTCACGCAAAGCCAAACGCCAGGAGCTGGTGAAATTTCTGGCGCCCTATCGTCGCGACGCTCTCGTCGATCATCCATGGAAGTCGTGGGCAGAAGCAGGCTCAAATGACGCGACGCATCGAATGCCGGGAGGCCAGAGCCGTTGGAGCCAGGGCAAGGATCTTTCGTGGGAGCCTCTCAGACCCGAGCTGGTAGTCGAAGTTGCGTACGAGCATATGCAGGGCACTCGCTTCCGTCACATGGCGCAGTTCCGCAGGTGGCGTACCGACAAGCAGCCACGCGATTGCACCTACGCGCAACTTGAAGTCGTCCCGCCGCACGAGCTGAAAGCAATTTTTGCGGGAAACGTGTAGCTCACACGCGCTCATGTACCTTTCTTCGATGCGTGCAGCTTGCGCCATTCTCTAGTTGGATCGTCATCAGGATCGGGAGTTTCATTCAGCGGCCGCAACTCTTCGGGCACATGGCGCAGGTTGATTCGGATCCGCGTCCAGCTGGACGATCTGCCGCGCATCGAATCGACCAACACGTCATCGGCGGCGAGGAGCTTCGCAGCCTCGGGATGTTTTCGCTTCCATCTTTCCAGTCCCGATAGCGCAGCCTCCTTGCTTGGTGAGTTCGCAACGACGATCAGCGGCATCTTCGTTCGCGGCGCTCTTGCGACGGATTTATTTGCGTCGGACTTGGCGCGCGAAGGTGCAACCCGGCGCGGTTCGCTCTCCGTCTTGCGAAAGTGCGGAGGCCAGGGCGCGTCGCCGAGACCCGCGGCCTCGTCTTGTGCCGCAAGCTCGAGCAATTTTTCGAGCGAGCCGGCCGCCGCGTCGATACCTTCATGCGGATCGCCAATCTCTGCGAAACGTTTAGGAATTGTGAGCACGGTAAAATCGGACGGCTCGCAGTCGGGAACCTCGTGCCAGTGAAGCGGCGCGGAGACGCGCGCGTCGGGAACCGGCCGCACCGAGTACGCGGAGCAAGTAGTGCGGTCCTTCGCGTTCTGATTGTAGTCGAGGAACACGCCATGGCGCTCCTCCTTCCACCATTTCGATGTAGCCAGAGCGGGCGCGCGACGTTCGACCGCTCGCGAAAGAGCAAGCGCCGCGCGGCGCACCTCGTCGAAGGTCCATCGCGGAAAGATCCGCACATTGATGTGCATCCCGCGCGACCCGCTGGTCTTCGGCCAGCCGCGAAGGCCCATCTCGTCCAGCAGTGCTTTCACCTCGAGCGCGACCGTGCGCACGTCGCTCCAACTGACGCCGGGACCCGGATCGAGATCGACCCTCAGCTCGTCGGGATGATCGAGATCGCCGGCGCGCACCGGATGCGGATGCAGCTCGATGCATCCAAGATTGACGATCCATGCAAGCCCGGCGGCGTCATCGACCACGATTTCTTCCGCAGTGCGTCCCGATGGGAATGCGAGCGTAATCGTTCGTAGCCACGAGGGGCGCTGCGTCGGTGCTCGCTTCTGATAGAACGCCTCGCCTTCCGCGCCGTCGACGTATCGCTTGAGGACAAGGGGACGGTCGCGGATTCCGGCGAGCGCGCCCGGTGCGATCGACAGGTAGTAGCGAACCAGATCGAGCTTCGAGAGCTTGGTCTGCTTCGAGAAGTACAGCTTGTCCGGATTGCTAACGCGGACCTCGTGTCCATCGATCGAGAGCAACTCGGTAGCGTCTTCTTTCGGCACAAGCTAAGTCTACAAACCATTCGCGCGATGTGACAGGTTTTGTCTCTGATGAAGATAGCGACCTACAACGTCAACGGCATCGGCGCTCGCCTACCCGCGCTCATCCGCTGGCTCTCAGAATCCAAGCCGGATGTCGTGTGCCTGCAGGAGTTGAAGGCGCCGCAAGAGAAATTTCCAGAGGCCGCTATTCGCGATGCCGGCTATGGCGTGATCTGGCATGGGCAGAAGAGTTGGAACGGCGTCGCGATCCTTGCGCGCGGCGCCGATCCGGTCGAGAGTCGTCGCGCGCTGCCCGGCGATGCCGAGGACTTACACAGCCGCTATATCGAGGCGCTGATCAACGGCGTGCGCGTAGGATGCCTGTATCTACCCAACGGCAATCCCGCGCCCGGCCCAAAGTTCGAGTACAAGCTGCGATGGCTGGATCGCCTGACGAAACACGCGCAAGAACTGCTCGCCACGGCGGAGCCGGTCGTGCTCGCCGGCGACTACAACGTGATCCCGACTGAGATTGACGTCTACAAGCCCGAGCACTGGGTTAAGGATGCGCTCTTTCTGCCGGAGGTACGGAGCGCGTTCGCTAACCTAGTCGCGATGGGCTGGACCGACTCGCTGCGCAAGCTGCATCCAGATGAGCGCATCTACACTTTTTGGGATTACTTCCGAAATAATTATGCGCGCGATGCAGGCCTGCGCATCGATCATCTGCTGATGAGTCCGTCTGCCGCTCCGCGCCTGGTCAGCGCAGGTGTCGATCGCGAAGTCCGCGGATGGGAAAAGGCGAGCGACCACGCACCCACCTGGATCGTGATCGCGGACTGAGCTCGCTTACGCTTGCGCCATCGGGCCGCGCAGTAACTTGCCGGGCAGCGCTCCTGTATGCTCGTTCTTCCGCAGGACGACCTGGCCGTTGACTACTGTCGCCAGCAATCCGTCCGCTTTCTGCTTCAGCCGCCGCGCGCCGGCCGGCAGGTCGTAGGTCAGTTCCGGCAACTGCGGATTGATCCGCTCCGGATCGAAAATGATAACGTCCGCGAAGTTGCCTTCACGCAACAATCCACGCCCCTTCAGACCCCAGTGATAGGCAGGGACGAAGCTGAGCAACCTGATTGCCTGCTCGAGAGTCAGCGCTTCCTTTTCCCGCACCCAATGACTCAGCACGTGGGTTTGCAATGACGAGTCCATGATCTGCGACACGTGAGCGCCCGAATCCGAGAACGTCACCACGGACCGCGGATGCTTCATCATTTCCAGCACGTGATCCTGATTCTCGTTGACCAGGGTCTGCAGGAAGAATTTCTTGAGATTTTTCTCCAGCGCGAGATCGATCATGACATCGACTGGATCTTTGCCTTCAGCGGCCGCGATCTCGGCGACCGATCGATACGGCGGTGTCGGCCGATCCAGCGGGAAGATCCAGTTGTAGTTCGCGCCGCGCGCTTCCGCCCCTACTGCGCGCTCCTCGCTACTCGAGCGCTCGCTGGCAGCTTGCACCAGCTTGCGACGGATCTCAGGATTACGCAGCGCGGCTTCCTGTTCTGCCAGCGGCAGTTTGCGAATCTCGCGCCACGCCGGACTTCGATCGAACGGCATGTTGGTTTCGAACGACAGCAACACGTTGAGCGAGCGGCTGTGAACCTGGACGAACATGCGCCCGCCGGCCGCGGCAGTCTCATCGGCCGTTTCAAAATATCGGCGCCAGTAGTTCGGCGCCCTGCGCGAGCTGAACATCCCGAATGTCACCGGCACCGAGGTTTCGACCGCGAGCGCCTTCAGCCGAGCCAGGTAGTCGTCGAGACGCGCGCCCTCGGCTCCAGTATCTTCACCCGCGATCTCGAAAATGCCGGCGCCCAACTCACCCATCGCTCCAACCAGTTGCCGTACTTCGTTCCAGTTGGCGATTCTGCTCGCTACCGGCCGGCCGTCGGGCGTCTGATGATTGCTCGTGCGCGACGTGGTGAATCCGACCGCGCCTGCGCGAATGCCGGCACGCAATTCCTCGCGCATTAGCTGAATGTCTTCGGTGGTCGCTTCTTCGTCAAAAGCGCGCTCGCCCATCACGTAGGTGCGTAGCGCAGAGTGCCCCATGTACGCAGCGTAGTTGATTCCTTTAGGCAGGCGATCTACAGCGTCCAGATATTGCGCGAAGGTTGTCCAGGACCATTTGATTCCCGCCTGCATCGCTTCCGGCGAGATATCTTCGGCTCGTTCCAGATTTCGCATGACGAGCAATTTGTCCTTCTCGCCGCATGGAGCGAGTGAGAATCCGCAGTTGCCCATCACCACTGAGGTGACGCCGTGCCAGCACGAACAGGTCCCCAGCGCGTCCCAGAAAACCTGGGCGTCCATGTGCGTGTGCGCATCGACCAGGCCGGGCGACACGATGTGCCCGTCCGCATCGATCGTTTCGCGCGCGCTCTCGCGGATTTTCCCGATCGCTGCGATCTTGCCGGCTTCAATTCCGACATCGCCCTTGTATCGCGGCATCCCGCTTCCATCGACGATCGTGCCGTTGCGGATTATCAGGTCGTACATAGTTCACTCCTTTTGCGGGCTCGCGCTCAGGCTAAAAGTTTTTTCTTCGACATGTTGGGCGGCGGGATAATTTATAGCGACCTCGCTCACAGGGTCACCGGCAATACGACTGTGCCACATCACCCGAGGAATGGTCATTTCCCACGGCGTGGCCTGATGCAGCAGGCATCGGTTGTCCCACACGACCGCATCGCCCGCCGTCCACTTGTGATGGTAAATGCGCGGCGGGCGACACGCGAAGTCCACCAACTCCTGCAGGAACCGCTCGGACTCTGCCGGATCCATATTCGGGATATTGTGCGCGTGGCGGCCTATCACCAGCGACTTTCTGCCAGTCTCAGGATGGACCTTCACCAACGGGCGCAATGGAACGGGGCCGTCGTGGAAGCCGTAGCCGCTATACGCGCTACCGGCCTTCGGCTGATGCCCGAGCTTCGACTGGCTGTAGTAAAGCGAATGGTGCGCTGAGAGACGCTCGACCTTCGCCCGAAGATCGTCGTCGAGCGCGTCGTAGGCGGCCCGCATGTCAGCCCACCCGGTCGCGCCGCCGGAGTTCGGCACAATCTCGGCGGTGAACACCGCGCCCTTGGCCTGCACCGGCATGTAGGTGCTGTCGCAATGCCACCCCATGTTGCCCTTGAGCACTTTCAGGATGTCGTTGTCCGGATCGACGATGAGAGTGCCGTCGGCTTTCACGTTGCTGAGCGCCGCGAGGTTGAACTCCAGCGGCCCGAATCGCCTGGCGAAGGCAACCTGCTCATCGCGACTGAGGTGCTGACCGGGAAAGATGAGCAGCGCGTACTCCAGCCATGCCGCGTAGAGATCGCGCCACGTCGCGTCGTCGAGTGCGGCGAGCTTTATGCCCGTCACCACGGCGCCGAACGTCGCGTCAAGAGGTTTGATGTCGAATGCGCGTGCCACGCCAACCCTCCGATCGATCCGTAGCTGTGGCCGTCCCGCCACAGAGGCTATCGAACCTGTCGTCGAGTCGTCAAACCAATGCCGTTGTTCTTTCATTGAAAAAAATTTCAATCGGAACTAGCGTGACGCTTGAACGATCGGTATGGAGGCTGCGTTATGGAACTCCGACCATTTGGCAAAACCGGGATTCAGATTTCCGCCGTCGGCTTTGGATGCTGGGAGATTGGCGGCGGCTACGGCAGTATCGAGGAGTCCGAGTTCATCAAGGCCGTCAATCGCGCGCTCGATCTCGGTATCAACTGCTTCGATACCGCCGAGGCGTACGGCTTCGGCGCCTCGGAAAAATCGCTGGCGAAGGCACTCGGCTCGCGCCGCAAGGAAGCCGTCATCACGACCAAGTTCGGCGTCGGCTATCCCGACGCTCCCAACTATCGCGACAGCACCCGCAAGCGCGTCGTCGAGTCGATCGACAAAAGCCTCAAGGCGCTCAACACCGACTACGTCGACGTCTACCTGATCCACTGGCCCGATCGGGCAACGCCGTTCGAAGAGCCGATGCAGGCGCTCGACGAGCTGGTCAAGCGGGGCAAAGTCAGGGCGGTTGGCTTGTCGAACTTCAAGCTGAGCGAGATTGAACAATGCGCGCGCACGCGGCGCGTCGACGTCGTCCAGTACTGCTGGAATATGTTCGATCGTCGCATGCAGAAGGAAATTTTTCCGTACTGCCGCGAAAACGGCATTGGCGTGATGGCCTACGGCTCGCTCGCCTACGGGATGTTGACCGGCACGCTCAGCGAAGAGTCGGCATTCGAGAAGGGCGACTGGCGCTCGCGCCAAGGCAAGCTCGGCAACATCAACCTGTTTCAGCATCTCTTCGGCCCCGATCACTTTCTCAACAACCTGCGCGCGGTCGAGGATTTGAAGCCGATCGCGAAGCGGTACAACAAGATCGCTGCCGCAGTTGGCCCTGCGCTGGACGCTCACGAATCCTGTTATCAGCACTGCGCTGGTGGGATGCCGCAATCCGCGCGAAGTCGACGACAACGCCGGCGCGCTCGGATGGTCCATCTCGGACGCAGATATGAAAGAGATCGACGCGGTCTTTGCGCGTCGCGGCGCGATCACGATGCCGGAGACGTGGCTCGAGACGGTATAGTCACTTAGTAATGAACTGAGTAGTCGCAAAATGCGGCGACAGAGGTGCGGTATGCCGATTCAGAAATTCGCGCCGATGACCAAAAATTTTCCGACCTTCGATTGCGATGCTCACGTGACGGAGCCGCCATGGCTCTGGGAGCGCGCGAAAGACTGGCTGACCAAAGATGAGTACGAGGCCCTGAAAAATACCATCTGGTACGATCCCGAATCTGATCAGCTTATCGTCAATGGCAAGGCCGGCGCGGGAATCGGCTCGCAGCGTATCGGTGGATCGGCCGGAATGGTTAACGTGCTGTCGCTCGCGGGCCCCGGTCTCAAGCACGATATTCAGCGCGCGCTCAACGTTCGCAATCTGAATCCCAAGACTGCGCTCACCAGGGAGCAGGCCGACTACATCGATCACAAGGGTTCGTATGAGCCCAAGCCGCGCCTGCGCGACATGGATGTGCAGGGCATCGATCAGGTGATGATCATTCCGACCGACATCGATACCTACCCGTGGCTGCTCAACGCCGTGGGCGCCAAGGCGATGTGCAAGGCGTACAACGATTGGGCGCACGATTACTGCCAGGAGAATCCCGAGCGGCTCTATTTTGCCGCGATGCTCCCGATGCAGGATCCCAAGTTCGCCGAGCAGGAAGTTTATCGCGTCGCGGACAAGGGATGCCGCGTCGGCCTGGTCCGGCCGATCGATGCGATGGGCAACTATCCGATTCAGCCCAAGTACGAGCGCGTCTGGCGCGCGATGGAAGAGACCGGCGTGGTTTACGGGATGCATCCGTTCCCGGCCTTCGGATCGCTCAAGCCGCCGGGCTACACCGAGCAGCACTCCGGCGCCGAGTTGATTTCGCTGACCGCGACCACGTCGGGCCTGCCGCATTCGTTTCTGATCAACGTGCAGGATTTCCAGGCGGAAGCATCGCTATGGGTCGTGATGGTCCTGATGTCGGGATTCTTCGACCGCTTTCCGAAACTCAAAGCTGCAGTCTTCGAAGCGTCATCGACGTGGCTCAGCTTCATCCTCGATGAATGCGACAAGAACTATAAGCTCTATCGCAACGAGCGACGCCTGCGTCCGCTGAAGAAACTGCCGAGCGAAACTTTCTTCGAGCGCTGTGTCACCGGTTTCGAGGGCGATGAAGCTCCGCCGTCACGTCTGCCGGAATTTTACGAGAACATCCTGGCGTGGTCGTCCGATGTGTACCATCACGACGGCGACGATGCGTGGCGCGCGATCGATACGATGCGGAAATGCGAACTGCCTGAGCCGTATCAAGCCAAGTTCCTCGGCGGCAACGCGCGCAAGCTGTACAGGATCGATGAGCCCAAAAAATTCATCGCGGATCGTGTCACCGAAATCGAGCGTCCCGACTGGTGGCCGACCGAGGAAGAGATCAAACAGTCGCTCAAGCCCGAAGCTGCCGTGCGGCATTAGAAGAGTACGACCATGGCGAACAAGCGATTTGCAGTTTTCGATAGCGACTCGCACGTCGTCGAGACGCCGGAGCTGTGGAGCAAATACCTGGATCCGGAATTCCGCACGCTGGGGAAATCCGCGCTCTGGCGTGAAGAGGGGAAGCTCGGCTCCTATCTGAAGGTCAACAGCAAGGTCTTCCGCGACACCATGAACTCCAACATCCCGCGCCACGCTATCTGGAAGCCCGGGATGACCTGGGACAAGGTCGGCGAGCTTGATCCCGACACTCGACACGCGGCGACCGCGGGCGCATCGAACGTAGCGGCGCGCCTGCGCGATATGGATACGATGGGCATCGATCAGGCGCTGCTCTACCCAACCTGGTTCGCCGAGGGCTTCCACCTGGTAGAGGATCCCGACGTCGCGTACGCACTCGCGCGCGCCTACAACGACTGGATCGCGGATTTCTGCAGCGCCGCGCCGGACCGGCTGTTTGCTGCGTCGATGGTTCCGCTGCAGAACATCGACTTTGCCGTCGAGGAGCTTCGCCGCACCGCGAAGATTCCATGTTTTCGCGCGGCGTTCATCCGGCCGATGTTTCTCGAAGGCCACTACTTCACGCATCCAATTTACGATCCGCTTTGGGCGGAGCTGGAGAGCCTCGGCACTGACGGCCGCGGTGCATCCTGCGGTGGGGATGTGGAATCCGGAGTGGACGTCGCACGGTCCATTCTTCGAAAAGATAAAGACCCGGCTGCACCATCGTTCGTTCACCACAGCGGAAGGCGGCGGTCCTGCGGCCGGCGGTGGATCGGACATCGCGTTCGGTTTCACCGCCTCACCACCGCTCGGACATCCGATCGCGCAAATCATCGCGCCGTGGCTCGACAACCACATGTTCGTCGCGTCGACGCTGATTGGATTCACCGTGATGCAGCGCTATCCCAACATGAAAATGGTGGTCGCGCACGGCAAGGCCTCGTGGATGGAAGAAGTGCTGGAGAAGATGGAAGCGTCGACGCGCACGATTCCGCTCCTGCACTACTATCCGGTGCGAACCGACACCGAAGAGATGTGGGAAGAGGGCAAGATCATGCTCGGGTTCGACGCGGAGGAGCGCTTGATTCAGAAGCTTCCAGACGACTTCGCCGAGAAGATCGTGTGGGGCTCGCGCTATCCGCATCACGACACGACCAGCGCCAACGACGCGATTGCGATGCTGACCGACGCTCGCGTGGAAGACGCAACGATCGCGAGAATGCTGGGCGGCAACGCCTCGGATCAATTCGGCATCGATCTCGTACAGAAAGTGGACGCATGAGGTAGAAATGGCTGCGAAAGAATCGGTCCGCGAAGAGAACCACAGCGTAGGCGCCGATCAACTCATCGTGCTCAAGGGTGGATCGGGCAAGCCGCTGCTCATACTGCACGAGGAGCTTGGATATCCAGGCTGGATGAAATGGAATGAGGCGCTAAGCGAACGCCGAACTCTGCTGACTCCGCTCTATCCCGGATTCGGGCGCACTCCGCTCGCCGACTGGATCATGAACATCCGGGATCTCGCTAGCTTCATTGCGCGTTTCGTTCGCGAGCAGAATCTCGCGCCGATTGACGCGATCGGTTTTTCTCTCGGCGGATGGGTTGCTGCCGAGATGGCGGCGAACGATCCGGGCCTCTTCTCGAAACTGGTCCTCGTCGCGCCGGTCGGCATCCGCCCGCCTGAGGGCGAGATCAAAGATCTGTTCACGGTTCCAGCGCTGATCTATCTGCGCGACTCGGTGCGCGATTTCGCGTCGTCGCCGGAGTTCAGCGCGCTTTACGATGGCGGCACGTCGCCCGAGCAATACGAGGCGTTCGAAGATGCGCGCGCGGAAACGGCTCGCCTCGCATGGCAGCCCTACATGTTCAATCCGAGCCTGCCTCACCTGCTCGAAGGCACTGCGAACAATCCCAGCTTGATAGTGTGGGGACGAGACGATCGTATCGTGCCGATTTCAGCGTCGCAGGTTTATCAGAAGTCGATGAAGAACGCGCGCACGTTCGTGCTCGACGGATGCGGTCATCGGCCTGAAGTCGAAAAGTCACAGCAGTTCATCGAACAAGTGCGGAATTTTCTCGGATAACCAGCGGGAGGCCGGCTATGCACATAATGTGGTTCACCGAACGGCAGTATCACTACGACCCCGAGACCGAACCGGAGCGCAGCACGCTGCTGGAAAGCCAGATCCTGCGCAACCGCAGCTTCTTCGGCTTGCCCAACGCGAACTTCGATCCGGTGCAGGGATCGAAACTGCTCAACGAGTACCTCGATGAAAAGATCTACTCCGAAGATCTCGGCTTCGACGGGTTGATGCTCAATGAGCATCATGGCACGCCGTTTTGCCTGGGCTCGGTGATGGATGTCGAGGCCGCGGTGCTGGCGAAAGCCACCAAGCGCGCGAAGATTGTATTACTTGGCAATCCCGTGCCGACGGTCGCCAACGCGCTGCGCCTCGCTGAAGAGCTGGCGATGATCGATCTGATCTCGAAGGGGCGGCTGGTTCCCGGATGGGTGCGCGGCGCAGGCAGCGAGCAGCTCGCGAACAACGCAAATCCCGCCTATAACCGCGAATACTTCGAGGAAGGCGTCGACTTCATCATCAAGGCCTGGACGACTCCGGGACCGTTCCGCTATGAGGGCAAGCATTTTCATTTCCGTTTCGTGAATCCGTGGGTGCTGCCGATTCAGAAGCCGCATCCTCCGATTTGGATCCCGGGGCTGATCAGTCCCGACACCGTGGTGTGGTGCGCGAAAAAGCGCTTCCCGTACATTGCGCTCGCGACCAAGCTCGAACCGACGGTCGAGATGTGGAACATGTACACCGCAGCGGCAGCGCGCGAGGGCTACCAGGCTGGACCCGAAAACTTCGGCTATCTGCAGCCGGTGTTTGTCAGTGACAATCAGCAACGCGCCGAGGAACTTGGCAAGCGATTTCTCTATGGCGGCGCGTTCGCGCACTTCGCGCGTCCCGAATGGATGTTCCCGCCGGGCTACAACTCGAAAGAGGCAACCCGCCGGCTGGCGCGACTGCCGTTGGCAGCGAACCTGCCCGGCAAGCCGATTCACGAAGGCGGCGGCAACGAAACCGATGCGGAGCTCGAAGAAATTCGGCAGGGTGTCTACGCGCGGTACGAGGAGAGCAAGCGCGAGCTGCAGATGATCGCGGGCACGCCCGACTACGTGATCCCAAGGTTGCGCAAAGTGCTCGAGGTCCTGCGTCCCGGCATCTTCTCCTTCTGGCTCGACGGCCCGGTCGGCTACAAGGATCGCGTCAAGTGTCTCGAGATGCTCAGCAAGGACGTCATGCCGGCGATGCGTGAGATCGGCAAGGAACTCGGTCTGGTCGATCCGTTCCAACGGGCGCCGGGTTCCATTCCTCTCGCGGCGGGTCGTCAACCGGACAGCGTCGCGCACGCGGAGGCACTCGTTTCTTAACTCCGAGGAGCGGATCAGTGCGGGAGTCTCTCGGATACAATGGGATTTGGGCACTTGCCGTTCTAACTGTCCTGATGTTTTCGAATCGGATCGAGGCGCAGTGGACAGGCAAGGATGGTTGGGTCGAGGAGCCAGCGGCCAAGTCGCTCAATGTCGAGGGAGATCCCGGTCATGCGTACCTCGATCCCGCATCGGTACATCGCGGCGATGACGGCCTGATCTACTTCAACGAAAGCTCCAACGTGTCGCGACCCGAGGACATCGGCAAGGTCGGTTTCATGAAGGATGCGTACGATTGCGCGAAAAATATCAAGTACATGTGCGTAGAGGTTGGGGATTGGCGCAACGATCCGAAGAGCACGATCAACGCTGCACATGACCCTGCTTTGTCGGTCTACCGCAAATTCCTATGCAGCGACGATGCTCCTGCTAAGTGAAACTACGCGAGCCGCGGAAGCACCTTGTCGGTGAAGAGTGTGAACGACTCGTGGCTCAATGGTGCGCAAAGCAGATAGTCGAGGAACATTTCCTCTCGCAACTGTGTCAGTTGGTCTAGTACCGCATCTGGCGTTCCGTAAACGATCACGCCGTCGAGGTAACGTTCAGCTGGGTCCGCGCTCGATTCGGCCATCTTGGGGTCGATCCCTTTTAGCTTCGATGCGTCCGTATTCTGCGGATGTGCATACGAGCCGACGACCCATCGCGCGCCGCGCCGCGCGACTTCTTCCGCCTCGCGGGGAGTGTTCGCGATCGCGACAAACCGCGCGATAGGAATATCGCGTCCTGTAATCGACCTCCCCCCGGCCTCGAGTCCCGCGCGATACAACTCGCGCTTACGCGCTATTTCCCGATGCGACGAGTGCGGATCCATCAGGATCGTGAAACCGTTCGCCGCCGCCCGTCTTATCGCTTCTTCCGAAGATGCCGCCAGCCAGACCGGAGGATGAGGCTTCTGCCGAGGCTTGGGCAAAACCTCGACGTCGACAAAATTGTAATAGCGCCCATGGTGCGTCAGCCGCTCATTGCTCCAAGCCTTCAACACGATTTCGACTGACTCCTGGAAACGCTCGGCACTTTCTTCCGGCGTAACCCCGAATGCTCGGAACTCAGTTCTGTCGAAGCCACGTCCCGCGCCCCAGTTCACGCGGCCGCCCGAAAAGATGTCGAGCAGTGCGACCTCTTCGGCCAGCCGCAACGGATGATAAAACGCGGCGAGCGAGACCGCCGTTCCGATCCGCAGCCGCCGGGTGCGGGCTGCCACCTGCAGACCCATCATGTGCACCGAAGGACATACGCTGAACGAATGGAAATGATGTTCGGCGAGCCACACCGCGTCGTAGCCCGAGCTTTCCATTATTTCGATTCGCTGCAGCGCGCGCTCATAGACCGTCTCGATCGCGACGCGCCGCTCTGGCCAACTGAAGAATTGAAGAACGCCTGCTTTCATCGCTGGATGCTCTCGGCCCGCGCGTTAGCGGACTTGCGACCAATAGCATGGCGATCTGCCATTTGCCCATTCTCGGACTCAGTCCTGACAGTGCGAGCCTTCGTCAAACCGGGAGTTCGCAATCAAGAACGTTTCTCGAAAATTCGCGCATAAGTTTTTTGCGTGGCGGCGGCCTGATCCTGCGCCTTCTTCCGCTCCTCCGGCGTTGCCATCTCCGCGATCATTTTGCGCTCGAGCGCGAGCGCCTCCTTCAGCGGCAATTCGACGCCGCGATTTACCAATTGTTTTGCCGTCTTGAGCGCGTAAGCTGCTCGCTCGATATAAACGCGAGCGATTTTCTCGCACTCCTTGATCAGCTCCGCCGCCGGCGCCACGCGATTCACCAGGCCCACCCGGAACGCTTCTTCGGCCGTCCATGGAAGCCCGCTGAAAATCATCTCCTTCGCAATGCCGGCGCCGACCAGGCGCGGAAGTCGCTGTGTTCCTCCGCCGGCCGGCAAAGCGCCAAAACGAATTTCCGGAAGACCTATCGTCGCAGAATCTGAAATAACTCTGACGTCGCATGCCAGCGCGATTTCGCATCCACCGCCCATCGCGGCGCCGTTGATTGCGGCAATCACCGGGACTCGTGATTCCTCGAGCGCGCTGAAAATGTCGCGCCGCGGTGTCACAAAGTCTCCACCGCCCTGTCGTTCAGAGCCGATCGAGGCCCGCTGCTGGGCGCGCTCCGCGAAATCACGTAAGTCGGCGCCGCCACAAAAATGCTTTCCTGCTCCGGTTACGATGACGACTCGATATTCCTGGTCGGCTTCGACTTGTTCCATCGCACTGACTACATCGAACATGAGTTGAAGGCTGATGGTGTTGGCGCGGTCCGGACGATTCAGCGTCAGGTAGCCGATTCCGTCCTTGCGGTCGAGAATTATCGTCTCGTATTTCATACTGCTCTCCATCATGGACTACATCGCGAACGAATAGCCGCCGTTAACCGGAATTGTCTGTCCAGTGATCCAACTCGATGCATCGGAGCTTAGAAACAAAATCATGTTGGCCGCATCTTCCGGCTCGCCAATGCGCTTAATCTGATAAACCTTCAGCATCCGCTTCACTGTTTCAGGATCCGATGTGGCGCGCTCGATGGCCGGCGTGCGCGTCGCACCGAGCGCGACACAATTCGCGGTGATTCCCGCGCGGCCGAGGTCCTTCGCGACCGCTCGCATGAAGCCCGCGGCACCCGCCTTGGCCCCCGAGTAAATCTCCAGATGAGGCTCGCCGACCCGACCCGCATCCGAGATTACAGTCACGATCTTGCCGTACTTGTTGGCAATCATTCCCGGCCCTGCGACTCGCACGCAGTTCAGCACGCCAAAAAGATTGGTGCCGAGGAATGGCTCCCAGTCCTTAGGCTCTTGCTCCCAGAAGGGTTTGCGCGCGACGGCGCTCGGATCGGCGCCGGCGTTGCCCGCGTTGTTCACGAGAATATCGACTTTGCCGAAAGCCGCGCGCGCTTTTTCGAACATCGCGGTGACCGACGCAAAGCTGGTCACGTCGCATTGCGCTGGAATCGCTTTGACGCCCATCTTTTCCACTTCGGCGGCGACGGCCTCAGCACGCTCGAGCCGGAAATCGTTGACGACTACGCCGCTCGCATTATTCTCGGCGAAGCGCAGCGCGACCGCGCGACCCACGCCTTGCCCAGCGCCGGTCACCAAGCCGACGCGTCCTTCGAGATCAAGAATGTTGCTCAAGTCCTTTCCTCCAGATGATTAGGCGAGTATTCCCGCCTCACTTAATTGCGCGATCTCCGAGTCGGACATTCCAAGGACCGTCGCCAGCACTTCGTTTGTATGCTCGCCGATTCGCGGCCCGCGCCGAGTCGGCGCAAGTGATGTGCGATCGAGCGAGAACCGCGGTCCCTCGATTTCCGCTTCTCCGAAAACCGGATCATTAATCTTGTTGAGATGACCCGCCCCGCGAAGATCGACATCGCGCGCGAGGTCGCCGCTATGGCTCACAACATGAGCAGGAACGCCTGCCACTTGCAGGCGATACTCGACCGCTGCGGCCTCCTGCTCACGCGTCCAACTTGCGAGCGCCGCCTCCAACTCATCGCGATTGCGCAGCCGACCGATGATGGTGTCGAACTTCGCGTCGCGCAGTCCCACAATGACTGAGCGAAGTGCGTCCCAATGAGTTGACGCCGACGCGTCGATAGCAATCCACCGATCCTCGCCGCTGCATTGATACAAACCCTGGGGAATCTGCAGCGGCGATCCCGCGACGCCGCGGCGCTCCGGAATCGTGCCGTTCGCAGCGTACTCGTAGTATGCGGGCATCATGAACTGGAGCCCTGCTTCGGCCTGCGCCGTATCGACGTAACATCCCTGTCCCGTGATCGATCGGCGATGGAGCGCCGCCAGGATGCTCGCCACGATGAACCTTGGAGTAACCGCATCGGTCCACGGCCCGAACGGTCCCGCAGGCTCACGATCGGGCCATCCGATTTGATAGGTCGCGCCCGACATCGCCGCGCCCATAGTGCCCACGCCGCTTGTGCCCTTTGCATACGGACCCGTCTGTCCGAGGAGGCTGGTCGACGCCATGATGATTCGCTCATTGCGCTGCTTCAGGTCCGAATATCCGAGCTGCAGCGTTTCCAGCACGCCGGGCGTGAAGCTCTCCAGCACGACGTCCGCCCATCTCGCGAGCCGTAAAATGATCTCGCGACCTTCAGGCCGGCGGATATCGATCGCGATACATCGCTTGCCCGCGTTCAAATTGTGATAGCTGACCGAACGTTCGGGCCCCGTCTTTCCATCCTTGAACGGACCGAGTGTGCGCACCGGATCGATGCGCTTGGAGCTTTCGACCTTGATCACATCTGCGCCCATGTCGGCGAGATAGCGGCCACTGGCTGGCCCGACCATGACCCAGCTCAAATCGAGCAGGTTAACGCCTGCCAGTGGTGCCGGCATTCTAGATTGCTCCTGCAACGAACAGCGCCTGGATTTCAGTTTTCGAAAGTCCGAGTTCCGCTTCGAAGATTTCGGCTGAGTGCTCGGACAACCTCGGCGCCGGCCGCTTAATCTCGATCGAGTAGTTCGAGAATTGTGCAAAGCGCGCGGGCGTATCGATTTCGCGGCCCGCATCGACACTCACCGGCGCAAAAAGCCCACGCTCGCGATACTGAACGTATTCGGCGACGTCCTTCATGTGCATCACGGGCGATGAAAGCAGTCCGAGCCGACGCGATGCCTCCGCCAGGTCAGCCTTGCTCTTCGATCGCGCGAGCGACTTGAGCCCGTCGACCAGCGCTTGCAGATCCGACGGCGATACTTTCCGCGACGACAGGTCGCCGATGAACGACGGCCAGTTAATCTCGGCGATTCTGCTATCCGCGTGCCCCTCCTCAGCCGCCCACTTCGCAAGCCGCTGCGTCATCTGCCCGAATACGGGGCCGAAGCCGATCGTGATCAGCGTGTATCCATCCGTGCATTCGTACACGCTCGGGACTTGCACGCCGGCGATAGCCATCGCGCCTTGCGAGCGTTTGCCCTCCGGATTTCCTGAACCCGGGACGATGGCCTGGCCGAACGAACCCATCATCGCCGCGATCCTCGCCGACACCTCCGCCCGCTGCCCGAGACCATCGCGATCTCGCGCGATAAGTCCAGCGAGCGCCGCGATCGCCGCATCCGCGCCCGCTTCCATCATTGCTTGCGGTACCGGGAAGAAAAGCGGCGGGCGATCACGGTCTCCTGTCATCGCCGGCGCACCACTCGCCGCCATCACGGTGAAATCGGTCGCCGCGTATTCGGTCTTCGGGCCGGTGCGAACGAACGGAGCGATCGTGCATCTGATAGTGCGCGGTGCAAACTCAATTGAGTCCAGCGGCGAGGTTCTGCGCGAACCGGCTGCTTCGATTACTACGTCGAACCTGGTAGCGAGGTCTCGCATCATCGCCTTTCCGTCTGGCGACGAAAGATCAAGCGTGACTCCGCGTTTGTTGTAGTTGAGCGCGTGCCAGGTGAGGCTCCGCTCGATTCCGGGAGTGTCGTCGAGGAAAGGCGCAAGTCGCCGGCCGGGCGATCCTGCGGGCGGCTCGACTACAACGACGTCTGCACCGAGATCGGCGAGTATCCGTCCCGCGAGCATCGTCCCGGGCGCGGAGATTTCGAGCACACGAACGTCATTGAGCATGCGCCGGCCTCAAGCTTCGTTCGATACTTAGAATTATCTCGCGACAGACCGGGTCGATATCGAACGCGCGCGGCTTCATCAGATGTTGCACCACCAACCCTCGCAGCATTCCGACGAACAGGGCAGAGTATGCGGCCGCATCGACATCGCCGCGGATCTCGCCGGTCTCAACTCCGCCTTCTATCAACTTTTGCACCGACATCCGAAACTTGCGATCGGCCTCGGCCATCTCTCCTCGAATCTCGCGCAGCGGACCGAGCGCCTCGCCGATCAGCACGTACATCGCATTGCGATCGCTGGCTGCCGCCGAGCGCAAATAGGTTTCCGCCGTGACGGTCAGCGCCTTCAGCCCGTGGTGCCCGGCCAATGCAGGCTCCAGCTTTTTTGCGAAATCGTGCTGCAGGCGTTCCGTCACCGCTCGTACCAGCGCTTCTTTCGATCCGAATCGATGGCTGACGAGTCCGTGGCTGTAGCCGGACAAGTCGCCGATTTCCACCAGCGTCGTCCTGCTGCCGCCCTGCCGTTCGATCAGTTTGAAAGCCGCGTCGAGCATCCGCTGATCGGAGAGCTCGCGACGTTGCGCCTGTGTGCGCCGTCGGCGCGGCGTGCGCTTTGATTGAGATGAGATGGCCATTGACGGCGACGATACATATTTGCTGGCCAGCATGCAAATATTGACGGGCGCGAACGATTCATCGTATCATCGCGTCCGGAGAAACCCATGCCCAATCGAAAAGCCGTTCATCCCGAACTCTACTCGCCCGACTCCGTCGGCGTTCCCTCTCTGACAGGCGGCAAGTGTCGCGCGTGCGGGTACGTCTTCTTCCCACCGCAACGCTATGGATGCGAGTCATGCGGCGCCCCGCCCGAAAAACTCGAGTTAGCGGAATTGCGCGGATGCGGCCGGCTTCATTCGTATGCAACCGTTCATCTCCATCAAGGCAAGGACATCGAGGCTCCGTTCACTGTCGGCCTGATCGTCCTTGACGAAGGCCCCGCCATTCGATCGTTACTGACCAGCCGCACTGATGATGGACTTACCGTCGGCGATCGCATGAACAGCGTGCTGGTTGCGGCTGGTAGCGATCCCGACGGCAATGAAATGGTCGAGTTGCGTTTCGCGCGCGCAGAGGCGGGCCGGTGAAACAATGAAAAAGAATCTTCGCGACATGCGCCCAGTCTACGTCGTCGGTATCGGCCTCCATCGCTATCAGCGCCTGAGCGAAACTCCCTACGTGACTCTAGGCCTGACCGCGGTGCGCGAGGCCCTTGCAGATGCCGCGCTTGAATGGCGTTCCGTCCAGTCGGCTTACACCGGCACGGCGCTGATCGGGATGGCGGCGTCGCGGCCGATGCTGCGCCATCTCGGCGCGACCGGGATTCCGATGGCGCAGGTTGAGAACGCGTCTGCGTCCGGCTCGACCGCATTTCGCCAGGCATGCATCGACGTCGCGAGCGGGTTGACCGATGTTTCACTCGCGGTCGGAGTGGACAAACCGGGACCGGTTGCGATGGCGCCCGGCAAAACCCGGATGCGCGACCTGGTCGGCTCTCGCGTGGTGCCGTTCACGCATTTCGCGCTGCTCACACAGGAGTACATGACTCGCTACGGGGTGAGCGCGGAACAAGTTGCGCAGGTTGCCGTCAAGAACAATCGCAACGGCGCAAATAACCCGTACGCACAGCGCCAAAAGGCCGTGACTCTCGACGAGGTGATGGCAGGTCCCGCGATTTCAGGATCGTTGACGCGCCTGCAATGCTGCCCCGTGGGAGAAGGCGCAGCCGCGGTGATCGTCGCATCCGACGATGCGATCGAAGACTTCGGGATCGATCGCAGTCGCACAATCAAAGTGATCGCGTCGGTTACGAAAACGGAGCAGGTCTATCGCGACGCGAAGAATTTCGACGCCGAGCTCACTCGCGAGACGGTCGATCAGGCATATCGCGAAGCCGGCATCGCACCCGGTGATCTCGATCTAATGGAACTGCACGACGCGTTCACGATCGAAGAGCTGTTGTACACAGAGGCGATGGGTCTATGCGCTCCCGGCAAGGCTGCGAGCGCAATCGCGGCGGGCGACTTCGACATCGGTGGACGCTGCGCCGTGAGCGCGTCAGGCGGGCTGCTCGCGATGGGCCATCCGATCGGTCCAACGGGCGCGGGGCAGATCGCCGAAATCACGCGGCAGTTGCGCGGCGAGGCTGGCGTCCGCCAACAGCCCAACGCAAAGACCGGACTTGCTCATATGGTGGGTGTCGGCGCGGTTTGCGTCGTTCACATTTTGCAGAAGGGAGCGTGAGCGATGCTCTCGAATCGTCTCCCGGATAAAATCGCGAAGCGACTGCGGCTGCCACTGATTGCGGCTCCGATGCTCGCGGTGTCCGGACCCGATCTCGCTATCGCAGCGTGCAAGGCTGGCGTGATCGGATCTTTTCCGCTTGCGAATGCCCGAACGGTCGACGGCGTCGAGGCATGGCTGAAGCAAATCGAAACAGATCTCGCCCGCGCGGCGGATCAAAACCCCGAACGCCCTCCCGCGCCGTTCTGTCCCAACCTGATCATCAAACGCGCGCAAATGCGTGACGAACTGCACGCGCTGGTGAAGCATCGAGTTGAGATGGTCATCACGAGCGTCGGCTCGCCGGTCGAAGCGATCGGCCCTCTGCACGACGTCGGATGCATCGTCTTTGCGGACGTCGCGACGCTTCACCATGCTGAGAGAGCGACTGCCGCCGGCGTCGATGGACTCATCCTGCTGACTGCAGGTGCGGGCGGGCAGACCGGATGGCTCAACCCGATCGCCTTCGTCCGCTCGGTGCGCGCGATGTTTGACGGGCCAATCGTGCTGGCCGGCGGAATCTCCGATGGCCACGCGCTGTGGGCTGCCGAGGTGCTCGGTTGCGATCTCGCTTACATGGGAACCAAGTTCATCGCGACGCATGAGAGCATGGCGCCACCCGCATACAAGAAGATGCTGGTTGAATCGGGCATGGACGATGTGATGCTGACGCAAGCGTTCACCGGTCTGGACACCAATATGTTGAAGCCCTCGATGGTTGCGGCAGGACTCGATCCGTCAACGCTGCCGCCGCGCGTGTCGCATGAAGAGGCCGCGAAGAAATTCAGCAGTATGGCCGTGGTCGAAGGCCCGCGCCGCTACAAAGACATCTGGAGCGCCGGCCATTCGATCTCAGGCGTGGACAGGATTCAAAGCGCGGCAGAACTCATAGACCAAACCTTCGCAGAATACATGGCCGCGCGCGATCACACGGCCCGCCTCCTATCCAAGTAAGCCATCTCCTGTTCCTCGGGTTGTTAGCTTCGCGCAAGCGTGGTCTTTGGAACCTCATTGGAGTGTACGGCAAGGGACAACGTGGATGGCGGAGCCGAGACCGGAACTGGAGCGAGCTGTCGCGATCGCTGCGCGGAACATTCTGGACGACAATGCGGCTATTCTTGAGGCACTGCAGGTTGCCGGAATGGGAGATGCCGATTTCAATTCGGCTTTGGATTGGTGGCTGAATGGAGCGATTCGGAACTCGCGGGAGCACGCGATTCCGCATTCCCTGCCCCTGTATTAGCCACCAGATATGCACCTGTGATAATTGTGTCTTATCACATCTGCATCTCCGCTCAGTCCATTCGACATGTTCGCGTAGAGGAGTGCTAATCGCCGCGCCGTCATCTCAACCCGACACATCTCATCGACCCGCCGAGGACTTCACCAATGGACTTCTTTTGGCAGTTACTCTGGTTTTTTTTCATGGCGTCCGCGCTGCAACCTGTAATACAGCAGCACGTACTGGAAGCCGCGCGCCGGCGCAGACTCGCGAGCTTTGAACGAAAGCGGAACTCGCGGGTGATCGCGATGGTTCATCGCCAGGAGACCATGCGTTTCCTGGGGTTTCCTTTGGTCCGCTACATCGACATTAACGATTCCGAGGAAATCCTGCGTGCTATTCGCCTGACGGACCGCGATGTGCCGATCGACATAGTCCTCCACACGCCGGGAGGTTTGGTGCTCGCCGCGCTCCAGATAGCCCGGGCTCTCCGAGAGCATCCCGGCAAGGTAACTGCTTATGTACCTCATTATGCGATGTCCGGTGGCACTCTGATCTGCCTGGCAGCCAATGAGATCGTCCTATCGTCACACGCTGTAATGGGACCGATCGATCCGCAGCTCGGCGAGTCTCCCGCCGCGTCACTAATCAAAGTGGTCGAACAAAAACCGATCGAGCGGATTTCAGACCAGACCCTGGTCATGGCGGATGTGGGACGCAAAGCGATCGAGCAGGTTCGCAAGGCCGCTTATGAGTTGCTGGACGGCAGACTACCCAAAGAAAAAGCGGAGGAACTCGCACAGAAGTTGTCGGTAGGGACCTGGACCCACGACTATCCTATCGGCGCCAGTGAAGCGAAGGCGATGGGCCTCAACGTCAACACGGACATGCCGACGGATATTCTGGATTTGCTTTCGCTGTATCCGCAGCCGACGAGGACAGAGTCAGGCGGAGTGGAATACTTGCCCGGACCGCGCGTCGGCCGGCAGGCGAGCAACAACAGCCGCAGTAGTTAGTTTTGCGAACGCTGAGACGGGCGCGCCATCTACTCTCGTTGCAGGCCTTCCTGGGGTGATGTGCGGTCCAGAAAGAACATTGACAGCGCGAGCACCAGGACCATGAAGCCAAGTAGCCCCAGTTCTATCATGGAATTACGGAAAGCTATGGCCCCTTGTTCAGTTCCAAGGCCTTCCTCCGCCAATTTTGCAGCGTGCATCGTGATCACCAGAACTCGCCGGATCGAAGCAATCAGCCCAATAATCAGGAACGGTTTCACCAGCATGAATTCCTTGGAGACGACCGAGATCCTGATCGTATGCAGAATCTCGACCAACATCAGCACGAGCAGTAATCGATCAAGCATCAGAAGCCCATAGTCGGCGAAAGTGTGACTTATGATAGCTCGCAAGAGCATTGCTCCTGCCTCAAACACCGCGACGCAAGCGGCCGCGGACAATAGGATACCCGCTGCTATGTAGAAGGTGGTCTCCAGCAGACACAAGTACTGGGAAGAGCTCGAGCGTAGCTCTTCTTCAAAGTTCGTCAAGTCCATCTGTTTGCGGAGTTGCACCTTGTCTGCGCTGTCCGTTCGCGACGTCTACACGCCGAACGGATAGGTCTCTGGAACTCCGGGAGCAGCGACGGTCGGCAGAGGCGTAACCGCGCGCGTCTCATCGAACCAGACGTATTCATCGAACTGTCGCGGCAGACAAGCCTGGAAGTAGTGGCTCATGAGTTCGGATTCGGGCCGGTAGATAACGCCGATTGCGCGCTCGAGGTGCACCGGCATCAACTCGACGCGCACCTCCGGCCGCCTGGGATCCCTGAGATGGAGCATGAAAGCTTCCACGCGGGAATCGTGGCAGAGCCGTTCATAACTGGCTTCGTGGGACGGCACGATCTTTTTGAACTCCATCGACCCGTCCCATTCCGATGATGCTGCGACGGTGCCGTGGTCGGTGCCGAAGCCGACGATGAACACGGAGTCGGCGAAGCGCGTGCGACATAGCTGTCCGACATTGAATTCGCCGCGCGCGCCCATCTCGGTAAAGGCCGCGTCTCCGACGTGCGAGTTATGCGCCCAGACTATTCCTTTGCTGCCGGAGCCGTGAAAATCGAACAGCCGCTCGAGCGTGTCGAACATATGTTGATCGCGCAGGTTCCACGAATCGACCGAACCGTAATACATGAGGCGGTAGTAGCGCTCGGCATCGGCCGCCAGTCGAGCGTTTTCCATGGCGTCGAAAAAGCGATCGCCGTCGCGTTCGGAATACTCAAGCCGATGCTGCAACATGTCGCGGAGCATCTTGACTACCTCTTCTTCGCAATCCACATAACTGCCGCTTAGCACAGCTCGTCCGTAGGCCGCGGGGTCCTGCGCCCAGGGAGTGAGGCATGCGTATCTCTGCCGGGCAGTCTCAGCCATCGCGGGATCGATCTTGCTGAGGTAGGTGATGACAGCGTTGATCGATGTGAAAAGGCTGTAGAGATCCAGCCCATAGAAACTGGCAAAGCGGTCCGGATCATTAACCTCGGCGTTATGCGCGCGCAGCCATTCGACCAGCTCCAGGGCTTCCTGATTTCGCCACATCCACGTTGGGAACCGTGCGAAGGCCTTCCACTGATCCGGCCGGCCAGGGGCATGGCGAATGTACTGATTGATCCTGGCAGCATCGGGCCAGTCGGCCTCGACCGCGACGAAGTTGAATCCCTTGCGCAGAATCAACTCCTTCGTGATGCGCGCGCGCATCCGGTAGAACTCCGAAGTTCCGTGAGTGGCCTCGCCGAGCAGTACGACCCGCGCGTTGGCGATCCGATCGAGCAGCGGGCCCAGGTCGACTTCGTCGATGTCGTCGATAGGCTCGGCATTGTCGCGAATCAGTTTCGCGATCGTTTCAGGAGGAGACGGCCGCTCGGGCAAGGCGACGCCGGGCTCCCAGCCTTGTGCTCCTATCAAGGGAACGAACTGCACCGGGCCGAGATCCTCCTCGTCGTATTGGTCCTTACCTACGCGAGTGACTCGGATGAGACTCTGCAGCCGCGGAACTTCGCCTATCGGGATGACAAGACGACCGCCTATCGCAAGTTGTTCGAGCAGCGGCTTGGGTATTTGGGGTCCGCCTGCAGTCACCACAATCACGTCGTAAGGCGCGTGTTCGGGCCATCCGAGGGTGCCATCGCCATGCAGGACCTTGACGTTCGTATAGCCGAGGTCGGCAAGACGCCTGGTCGCCAATTCAAACAGCCGCTCATCTCGCTCCACCGTGTAAACCTCGGCGACCAGTTGCGAGAGAACCGCAGCGCCGTATCCTGAGCCGGTTCCGATTTCGAGAGCGCGATCGCTCGGGCGCGGCGCCACAACCTCGATCATCAGGGCGACGATGTACGGCTGCGAGATCGTTTGTCCGCTCTCGATCGGCAGGGGCGTATCGAGATAAGCGAACTCCGCCAGATGCGGTGGCACAAAAAACTCGCGCTGAACCTTGCTCATCGCCTCGAGCAAAGCAGAATTACTAATTCCTCGCCCCGCAATCTGATCCCGAACCATCTGCAATCGCGCTTTGATTAAGTTGTCCATGATTCACTCCCACGGATTCCGTTCGCGTTTTGGGACGACGTTGACTGGCATTTCGAAGCTCTCAATACGCAAGTGTTATGCTCAACTCGTGAGCTACGAGCTTCATGCGGCATCTCACGGCCCAACATTTGCGTGTCTTGGGCGAGGTACGACACCAGGAGGTCAATCGCATGTTGTTCGCCCCCTTTCTTTTCATTTACGTACTGATTTGCGTGGCCCTTTTGGCCGGGCTTTTCATCCTGATCCAACTCGAAGTGATCAGTTATGCATTTTTGGCTCTAGGCCTTTCGCCGAGGGCTGCGATTTTGGCTTTATTCGCGAGTCTGATTGGCAGCTATATCAACATTCCTCTCTACACTGTCCCGTCCGATGCTATTCCGACCGCAACCATGGTGAACAATTTCGGCGTGCTCTATCAAATTCCCATGCAATACGCGGGCTCGAGTACCACGGTCGCGATAAATGTCGGTGGTGCGCTGATTCCACTTTTCATCTGTGCCTATGCGTTGTTCCGATGGCCGTCGGCCCTCCTGCCGTCAGTACTGGGAACGGCAATCGTCGCATACGTGGCTCATCAGTTTGCCTACCCGGTGGAAGGACTGGGGATTGCACTTCCATTGTTTGTTCCGCCGCTTACGGCAGCGATCGTCGCGGTTTTGATTGGCAAAGCGATGGGAGCGAGGGACAGCCTGCACGTGATCGCGTACGTCAGTGGAGTCCTTGGCACGCTGATCGGAGCTGATCTGACCAACTTGAACCGAATCGCCGAGCTCAGGACGCCGGTCGCATCTATTGGTGGCATGGGGACTTTCGATGGCGTGTTTCTTACCGGGATTGTGGCGGTACTACTCGCTGGCGCTGGCCGCAGACGTGCGGTTGAGCCCTATGAAGACGTTGTGATCAGTCGTTAGTAACGTGATCGATGTTCGGCGGAGTCAGCGAATGCCGCCGACTCCGCCGAGCAGTTCACTTTCCCTTGCCACAGCAATCTCTGTAGAGCTTCAGGGATCCGCAGGGGCATGGTTCAATTGGGTGTGGCATTGCAACACCTCCTGTAACGGTTAGTTCCCCAAAATTCGAGACTCAGCTACTTATTCTTTGAGCTGGCGTTGCTGCCGTTGCCGCCGCCATTCTCGGTTTGGACCTGAACTTTCTTGGTCGAGGCTTCCTTTGGGATCGGTACAGTCAATTCGAGGATCCCATTTTTATAAGATGCCTTAATCCCTTCACCAGTCGTCCCAGGCGGGAGCATGATCGCGCGTTCCATTTCCTCGTGGCTGATCTCCCGCTGCAGAAAGTCGCGACCCTTCTCTTCATGCTGCTCTTCATGAGCGCCGCGAATCGTCAGCATGTTTCCGTTGACCGTCACTTCGATCTCTTTCGGATCCATACCCGGCATCTCCGCCCGCACCACCATCTTGTCGCCCTCGATATACGACTCGATCGCCGGTTCATTCAGCAGCGCGTTAAGACGCTGCATCGAGCGCGGTGTTCCTCCGAGGAACCTGTCAATTAGTTCGTCGAACTCGCGCCGTACATTCTCCAATGCCGGCGCCGTGTGCCTTTCCTGAAGTGCGTTCGCCATGGGTGATTACCTCCTGAGCAAAGTTTTGGAAAAACGTAACGTCAGGTCGCGAATGATGGCTTGTGCGAGTGATGCATCGCGCCGCTGTGTCTCAGAAGCTTGAAGCTTAGTCCTATCAGCAGGACTCCGAAGACGACGGCCCAGACTGCGATCAGCCACAGCAGCCCGATTGCTGCCGCGAAGGGATTCAACATCAAGAGGAACGCAAAGATGACCGAACAGATGCCGCTCAGCAGCAGCCAGAGCTCACCCTTCATCACTTTGCGCAGTTCGATTGCCGCGACAATTTCCAGAGCTCCCGTCGCGAGGCTCCAGGCCGCAATGTAGATAAGCAGGCCAAGGGCGGTGACCGCGGGCAAGCGGAGGGTTAACACGCCGACGAATACACCGAGAATTCCTTGCAGCATCGGGAGCCAGTGATTTTCCATTTGACGCCAATTCGCGAGCGTAGCGCCGACAATAAATGCCCCATCCACGAGTGCATACGCGCCGAAAAAGATCACCAGTACCGCCAATGTGATTCCCGGATAGGTGAAGGCAATCACACCGAATGCGATGGCGAGCAGCCCTCTCACCAGGAATACCCACCAATATCGCGCCATTGTCGATGCAACGTCCTCGATTACAATTTCTTCGACTACCAATTCTGCCATGTCACTCTCCTTTGATGATTAGTGACGCCTCTAAAGCACCGGGAGGCGCTGCCGGATTCCGATCGGAAATGCTTCGTCGATCATCGCCAGCTCGCGCCCGTTCAACCGTAGATCGCCGGCGCCTGCATTTTCTTCGACGTGCTCGGGGCTCGACGCTTTCGGGATCGTGAAGAGCGAGGGTCGCCTGACCAGGAACGCGAGCGCGACCTGGCGCGGGGTCGCGTCATGTGCGGCGGCAATCGCGATCAACACGCGACCGGCGGGAGAGTGCGGACCCGGAAAAGCACCCGCGTGGCCGAACGGGCTGTATCCGACGACAGATACGCCGTGCCGTTCGCACCAGGGAAGCACAGCATGCTCAATCGAACGTTCCCGCAAGTGATACAGGACCTGATTGCACGCGATGCGCGCCGGACCGACGATGCTCCATAGCTCGTCGAGGTCGCCGACGTCGAAGTTGCTGACACCCCACGACAGGATCTTGCCGTCGCGCTGCAGCGTCTCGAAGCCGGCGACCGTGTCCTCGAGCGGATGTGGTCCCCGCCAATGCAGCAGGTAGCAGTCGAGTCTGTCGGTCCGCAGCCGATAGAGCGACCTTTCGCAAGCGGCGACGGTACCCTCAATCGAGGCGTTCTCGGGCAGCACCTTCGAAACCAGGAAGACCTCATCGCGACGACCCGCAATCGCGCGACCAACTAATTCCTCGGCGTCGCCAGAGCCGTACATCTCGGCAGTGTCGATATGCGTCATGCCGAGATCGAGGCCGCGGCGCAGCGCGGCGATCGCGCGATCAGGAATACCGGTGTCGATGTACCAGGTGCCCTGGCCGATAACCGGCACGTCATGCTTAGCGGCGCCGAAGCGATGATATCTCATCATGCCCTCACGGCGGCGACTTGTTCGATCGCCGCCAGCATTGAGTCAAGATCGCGAGGGCCGTCGTAGCGCAATCCGTTGATGAAGATGGCCGGAGTGCCGTTGACGCCGCTGCGAACTCCGCTGAGAAAATCTTCGCGCACGCGCGCCGCGTAGCGGTTCTCAGCCATGTCGTTGACGAACTGATCGAGGTTGCAGCCGACCTCGGCCGCGTAGTCGATCAGATCCTCGTCTTCGAGCGCGTCCTGATGTGCGAACAGACAATCATGCATCTCCCAGAATTTTCCCTGCGCGCCCGCGGCCTCCGATGCTTCTGCGGCGTGCAGGGCGTGAGGATGCGCCTCGGCCAGCGGGAAGTGGCGGAACGCGAAGAGCAGGGATCCCTCCAGTGCTTGCCGCAATGCCCTAAGGACGGGCTCAGCCGCAGCGCAGTACGGACATTCAAAATCGCCGTATTCCACAACGACGATTTCCGCGTTCCACGGACCGATAACATGATCGCGTTTACTGACTGGTGGGTTGAGCATGACTTGCCTCCTCTTTGTTTGAATAAATCCTGCGCCGATTCAGTCCGCGCCGGCGATCAAGCGTGAGACTGGCGAGCATGTTCGCTTGCTGTGGCGGCTTGGCTGAACAACTTGATCATCTCGCGGTTGAACGCTGGAATGTCGTCGGGCTTGCGACTGGACACGAGGTTCCTATCGACCACAACTTCCTGGTCGATCCATTCCGCGCCGGCATTCCGAAGATCAGTCTTGAGTGACGGCCACGATGCGATCCGGCGTCCCTTCGCGGCTCCGGCCTCAATCACTGTCCATGGGCCGTGGCAGATAGCGGCGACCGGCTTGCCGGCGTCGAAGAACTCTTTTATGAATGCGACCGCTTTCGGAATAATCCGTAGAGCGTCGGGGTTCATGACGCCTCCGGGCAGCAGCAGCGCGTCGAAGTTGCGCGAAGAGGCTTTGTCCAGTGGCACATCGACCGGTATCACCTCGCCCCAATCCGTGAATTTCCAGGCTTTGACGCGTTGGTCCTTGGGCGAAACGACGCGCGTCTCGGCGCCGGCTTGATCGAGAGCCTTGCGCGGTTCGAGGAGTTCAACCTGCTCGAAACCGTCGGTGACCAGTATCGCGACTTTCAGTCCTTTAAGATTTTCCATTGTAAACCTCAGGTCGTAAAAAATTTCTCAAGTGACCACATATGTTCAGGTCTGATGAGTTCGGAGCACGATCTTGCCAAGCACGTGACCGGCTGCCAGCCGTTCATGCGCCTTTGCCGCATCGGCGAGGGGGTAAGCGGCAGCGATAGGGACCTGAAGCCGCGCAGCCTCGACGGCGCGTCCCAGGCGATCGAATTCACGGACGCCGGGAACTGCATCGTAAGGAATGATCTCAACTTTGGGCCGCTTCTTTGGCTCCGGGTCTATTCCGTTTGGATAGGCGAGGCGGCCACCGGGTCGCAGCGTATCGAGGCAGCGCTCCAGCGCCTCGCCACCAGCCAGGCCAAGCACGGCATCGACGCCGTCAGGTGCGAACTCGCGTGCGGCGGCGACGATATCCCCGTGGCGTCCGTCGACGGTCATATCCGCTCCGAGGCGGCGGGCGAAATCCATGCCGTCCTGGCCTGAAGCGGTCGCAAGCACTCGCGCTTCGCGCAGCTGGGCGAACTGCACGGCCAGACTTCCCACGCCGCCAGTCGAGCCGTGTATGATGATGGTTTCGCCCTTCTTTAGATGTAATGCGTCGTCGATGCCCTGGAGCGCGGTGAGCCCGGTGGTCGGGATTGCGCCAGCGTGCTCGAGATCGAGCGTCTTAGGTATGTGTGCGGTCATCTTGGCGGAGACCGCCACGTATTCAGCGTAGAAGCCGCCCTTGGGGTTTTCGAACGCATACGAATACACGCGGTCATCAAGTTTGAACCGGCGCACCCCTGAGCCCATCGCTGCGATAACCCCGGAGCCATCGGTGCCAAGCACCAGCGGGAACTTTTTTCGACTGCTCGCGAGGCTGCCATCGCGAATCTCAGCGTCCCACACTCCGACGCCTGCGGTATCGACTGCGATCAGCACCTCTCCCGCGTCGGGCATCGGCGTCGGCAGAGTTTGGAGCTTAAGGACCTCGGGTCCGCCAAAACGATCAATCGCCGCAGCCTGCATAGTCGCGGGGATGTTGGATTCGGCTATTCGGCTTCGCGAATGATCGCGGGTCACCGGACGCGTTTTTGTTTTTCGTGCTGCCGTGGTGGTAGCCATTGGTGCTCTCCTTAAGAGCGCGACGCTTCGCGCTCGAAGATCATCGCTTCATGCTGCTGGTCTGAGTACGACCTTGGTCCAGCCTTTGTCGCGAGCGTCGAAATGCTTGTAGCCCTCGGGCGCCTCGGTCAGCGGCAGTTTGTGCGACACGATCCAGGAAGGCTTGGCCTTGCCCGCGGTGATCAGATCTCGGAGCTGGCGGTTGTATCGTTTGACGTTGGCCTGGCCGGTGCCTACGCGCTGCCCCTTGAACCAGAACCATCCCATGTCGAAGGCGATCTCGCCTTTCTTCTCGAGCTCCTCGGGCGCATTTGGATCTTTGGGCACAAAGACTCCGACCACGCCGATCCCGCCGGTGAACTTTACCGATCGCACCAGGTGGTTCATGGTCAGGTTGGAATGTTCTTGCTCTTGCGGGTCGTGGCACTGGTAGCCAACGCATTCGCAACCCTTGTCGGCCCCTTTGCCGCCAGTCAGGTTCATCACCTGATCGACCGGTGAGCCCTTTGATTCATCGATCGGAATCGCGCCGATCTTCTCGGCCAGCTTCAATCGGTCCTGATGATGATCGACCACCATGACCTGGCGAGCGCTTTTGAGAGTCGCGGACAACGCCGCCATCAATCCAACCGGCCCAGATCCGTAGATGACGACGGAGTCGCCGGGCGCCACACCAGCCAGTTCGGTTGCATGCCAGCCGGTTGGAAAAATGTCGGAGAGCATCACGTAGTCGAGCTGCTTTTCAGGATCCTTTGCTTCTGGCGGGAGGCGCAGGCAGTTGAAATCGCCGTACGGAACGCGAAGCAACTCTGCCTGCCCACCGCTGTAAGGTCCCATGTCGGCGAAACCATAGGCAGCGCCCGCCATAGGAGGATTGGTGGTGAGGCAGAAGGCGGTGAAACCTGCCTCGCAGTTCCGACAAAAGCCGCAAGCAATGTTAAACGGCAGGCAGACCATCTCGCCGATCTTTATTCGATCGACAGCCTTCCCGACCTCGGCAACTTCACCCATGTTCTCATGGCCAAGCACTCGCCCCGGCTCCATGTCGGTGCGACCGTCGTACATGTGCAGGTCGGAGCCGCAGATGTTCGTGGTTGTGATCCGCACCAGCACGTCGGTCGGTTTTTCGATTTTTGCGTCAGCAACATTTTTCACTTTGATATTGCGTGGTCCGTCGTAGACGACTGCTTTCATGATTAATCTCCTTCGACAAATTGAGATCACTGGAAGTCGAATATTTTCGCTGCCACGCCTATCGTGACGCACTGCTTTCTTGTGATGTGAGACCTTCAAGAGCGGTGAGGATGCCGTCGGCGCCCGGATTCACTCCGATCGGCGACAGGTAGCTCCATCGGATCGTTCCCTCGGAATCGATCACGAACAATGCGCGTTCGCATACGCCGTCCTGGTGCCGATACGCGCCGTAGCTCTGTGCCGCCTCTCCTTTAGGGTGGAAATCAGCGAGCAGCGGGAAATGCAGTCTGCGATCCCTGGCGTACGCGGCATGACACCAGGCGCCGTCGACGGAGATACCGAGCAGCGCGGCGCCGAAGCGCCTGAACTCCGGCAATACCTCGTTGTACAGCGCCAACTGATCGCCGCACACTGGGCTCCAGTCCGCGGGGTAGAACGCGAGGATCACGGGCGCGCCGCGGAAATCACTCAACGAAACGGATTGGTCCGGCGTGCACTTCAGGGTAAAGTCCGGCGCCTTGGTTCCGGGTCCGAGAACCGATTTGCCATTGCTGGTGGTCTGATCGTTTTTCATCGCTGCCTTTCCTCTTTGTGATTTAAGTGCCTGGCTTTTCAGCGTCGTGCGCGTGATCGATTGCCTTTTGCACGCGGCGGTTGAGCCGCGAGTAATCCAAAATAACTTTTCCGGAATGCACCGATTTGACGGCGTCCAGCGGAACGACGAACTCGCCCGCATTTTCGATATAGACCACGAGTTGGCTGCCGTCCGGCGCAACTTCACGCACCGCGCCGAACTCTTCGCCGCCGTCGTAAACGTAGGTTTGATATCCAACTTTAATTTGCTCGTTCATCGCGATAGCTCACGGCTTGACGGTCAGCTTGTTCTCCACCTCGGTGACGCCCGGCACGCGCCAGGCTGCCGCTTCGGCTTCGCCGCGCTCCGCGAACGAGCGGACGGTGCCAGTGAGGACTACCTTGCCGCCGTGGATCTCCACCGAAATGCGGTTTGCGTCGAGTTGCGCGCTTCGCTTGAAAGCGTCTTCGATCCTCGCCTTGACGTCCTTGGGCGATGCGCTCGGCGTGACCTCGATCTTGTTCGTGATGCCACGGACGCCCGTGAGCTCTCGGGCCAGGTTCTCGGCCTCCACTTTCTGAAAGTGGTGATTGACGGTCCCCTCCAGCGTCAGCCAGCCGTTTGAAACGGTGACTTTGATACTGTCGGCCGGGACCCGGTTGTCCATCTTGAATGCCAGTCTTAAGTCCTCGGCGATGTCGAAGTCGCTTCGCTCGTGCATCAGCTCGACTTCGAGCTCGTTGGCTATCGCCACCACTCCGGCTACACGTTTCGCGACACTCTCGGCGCGCCACTTTTCGCCAAGCGTCGGCACGTGACCGGTCAGAGTGACGACGCCGTTTTTGGCGGTTACGGCAACGTCGCGGGCGTCGACGCTGGGATCTTCCTCGAGTTCGCGTTCGACGTCGTGGCGTAATTCAAAGTCCGTTTTCATATGAATACCTCTGGCGATGTGTCCCGGCCCTATTGAGGTGCGACGTCAAGATGAAGCCGCAAGTAAAAGTTGTGGACGCCGAGGCCGCGCAAGGGAATTTCGATCTGCTGATGGGGCTCGAACATCGCGGGAATCTCTACCGGTATCGATTCCTTCTCTTCGACCACGCCTAGTTCATCGCAGACCGCGCAGGGGAAGCCTTCGTCCTGCCCGGATCCGTGGCACGCCGGACATGGATAAATGGCGGGAGCTTCGATCATCGCGATGCCGCCGCGGGCCGCGTCTTCCGGCGTGAGCGTGAGCTGGACGTCGATCGCCTCGGCGCGCTTCTGCCGCGGCGGCCGGGCGCGAAGAAAGTTTTTCAACACCTGCTCCCGGACCAGATCGAGAGAAGGCCACGAGATCCGGGAATTGCTCAGAGAGCGGGCGGCGGTCGGAAGATCAGAATCGAGTGGCGAATTCAAATCGGGAAGCGCCCATGCGCGCCTGCTGGTCACGGCTGGTCCCGCGTCGCTCAAGCCTCGAGCGTAGTCGTCTCTTCGGTCGGGGTCCGACAAAAGGTGATATGCCTCGACGATTTCCTGGTAGAACGGAATGCCGTTAGCCCCGACGCTGTCCGGATGGTAGTGCCTCACCAGCTCGTAGAATGCGTGTCTGAGCCCGTTTTCGTGTTCCGTCATGCGGAGGCCCAAAGTCAGGTAATAATTTCTCTTCAGCAACGCTTTACCTCCTTGATCGACGGCCCCCTCAATCACACGACGACCACCCTCAGCTGCAACATCAGGTTGTGAATTCCGATCCCGCTCAGATCCATCTCGAATACTTCGCCGTCGCGGGTATCGCGCGGAATCTCAAACAGGACTTGCGAGCTGCGGGTGAAGAGGCTCACCGGCAAATGGCATCCGAAGCGCGCGTCCTCGCGATGCAACATCGCGTCAAGACCAAGCCGGCGGTAGGGTCCGTCACTTTTGCGGCGATACCCGAGAAAGTTCTGCGAAATGTGGTCGCGCAACTCTTCAAGAGAAGGCGTCATGGAAGTGAAATCATCAGGAATCGTGACCGGCGGTTTCCATCGCGGCGCCTCGGCCGCGAAAGTCCGCCGGCCAGTCGACAGCTCGATATCGTGGGCGCGACGCCGATCCGGATTGCTCAAGACGAGGTAGGCATCCTGGGTATCCCGGTATTGCTCCGGATCGGGTCGCGCTCCAACATTTGGATCGACGCTCGACATGATTCGCCGGTACGCGAACAGAATCTCAGCCGGTTCAGCTCGCATCGGGACGGACAGTCTCTGATAAAAGTTGCTCTTCCGCACAAGCAATCACCGCGGCTACGTAGCTCGAACTTCGATCCGCTTCGCCCTTGCATCTTCGGCCTTGGGAAGAACGATTCGCAGTAGCCCATTTTTGAATTTGGCGCGGGCGCTGTCCGCGTCGATTCCCGGTGGCAGAGGAATCACGCGCGTAAATTCGGTGACACCCCTCTCCAGGCGATAGTAGTTGCTGCCGCGCTCCTCATTCTCGAGGTTTTTCTGGCCGCGCAGGATCAGTCGATTGTCCATGACCTCGATTTGGACGTCGTTCTCGTCGAAGCCCGGAATCTCCGCGACGACTACGACTTCATCGTCTTTATCTTCGAAATCCACCGGCGGACCGAAGGCCATGCTCGACAGTTGTTGTCCATCTGTTGCGCCGTCGTTGCGCCGATGCCTCCATCGATCGAGCATGGAGTGAATGTCTTCCCGCAAGCGGCTGATCGAACGCTTCACAGGTTCAGGGATAATCTGGGCCATGTCGCTCACCTCCTGATCTGATTCGCAGGCATCCTGTTCTGAGTGTGTTGCCTGGGTATCAGCTCACCTTGACTTCGATTTTCTTTTGCATCGCCTTTTCCGCTTTCGGGAGATTGAGCGTCAGCACTCCGTATTTGAGTTCCGCGTTGATTTTGTCGGTCGCGATGTCTTCGCTGATCTCGAACTGGCGGAAGAAACCGGTCAGCTCGATCTCGCGATATATCGGTTCTCCCTTGACGAGGTGCTGCGCCTTGCCCTGGATAGTCAGCGTGTTCTGGTCGACGCGGACGTCGAGGTTCTCCTTGGGAACCCCCGGCATGTCGGCCAGCAGGAACAGCGAGTTCTGAGTTTCATAGATATCCACCGGCGGCGGCGCATAGCGCTCGGCTGCGCGCGTCATCTCCGAGGAGCCGCCATTCGTCTGTGACCCATTTGATCCATTCGTAGCGGGTACTGTTTTCTCTGGCATGGCTGTTATCCTCTTGCGCACTTTTGGCGATTCAGTTGAGCGGGCTCAGGAGACCTGCACTTGAATCTGCCTGGGTTTTGCTTTTTCGGATTTGGGCATCGTGATGAGAATCAGCCCGTTCTTGTATTCCGCGCTGATCTTGTTGTCGTCAATTTCGACCGGCAGCGTGATGGTTCGCACGAATTTGCCGGTCGCCCGCTCCTCGCGATGGAACATTTCGGGCTTGATCTCGGTCGGCAGCCGCTTCTTTTCGCCCGAGATAGTCAGGTCGTTGCGCACGACGGTGAGGTTCAGAGACTCCGGATCGATTCCGGGAGCCACCGCCTCAACGTAGAGATTGTCCTTGTCCCCGTGAAGATTGATGAGCGGATAGGCGCGCGCGAGCCGGCCCGGCAGAAACGCCTTGCGCAAAAACGGCTCCATCGGGACGAAATCGTCGAACGCGCGATCTATCTCACGATGGAGCATGTCCATTTCGTCAACTGCGGGTGATTGGTTCATGTCTTTATTCTCCTTGCTGTCCGCTGGTCACTAACTTGCCGTATGGATAGGCTGGGGGTAGCAAACACCGCGCCGAAGGAGATCGTCGCAGTCCGTTAATCTTCGGTTCGCAGAAGAATCTGCGGTTTGTGGAATTTGTTCTGCGGTGGTGGGGTAGAAGCCACACCGCCCGCAAGTGCGAGTTCGTTCTGTCGAGAATGGCCTGAGGCAGGCGCGGACTTCGATGCCGCTATTCCGCCGCCGGCTAACCAATCAAACAAAGCGGCCCCTAAACACTGGGGGAGAGCTGCCATGAGTGAATTCCTGAGCAAGCTGTTCTCGTCCGATTTCATGCCGCACGGCGCCTGCTATCTGTGGAGGCCGGAAATCGTCTGGCTGCATGCGACGTCCGACACGCTCATCGCGCTCTCGTACTATCTGATTCCGATCGTCCTGATTTATTTCGTCCGCAAGCGGACGGATCTTCCGTTCAACTGGATATTCGTGATGTTCGGCGTCTTCATCCTGGCGTGCGGAACGACGCATGTGATGGAAGTGTGGACGCTCTGGGATCCCGTGTACCGGCTCTCCGGAGTCATCAAGGCATTCACCGCGGTGGTATCGATCGCGACGGCGGTGATGCTGGTGAAGTTGATTCCCCAGGCGCTGGCGCTTCCCAGCCCGACACAGCTTCGGACGGCCAACCTCAATCTCGAAAATGAAATCAAACACCGGCGCCGGGTCGAGGAGGCGCTGCATCATGCGCACGATGAACTGGAAGCGAAGGTCCAGGAACGCACCGCCCAACTTGCCAGTGCCAACGAAGAACTGCGCAAGGAAATCGTCGAGCGGCAGACTGCGCAGGAGGCTTTGCATACCGCGCAGAGCGAGCTTGCGCATGTGACTCGCGTCACCTCGATGGGCGAGCTGATGGCGTCGATCGCGCACGAAGTGAATCAGCCGCTCTCCGCCATCGTCACCAACGGCAGCGCGGCTCAACGCTGGCTCGCGGGCGAGACGCCGAACCTGGAAGAAGCCCGGACGGCGATAACCCGGATTATCAGGCAGGGAAACCGCGCGAGCGAACTGATCAAGGAGATCCGCGCGTTCGTCAAGAAATCTCCTCCGCAGAAGAGCCGGGTGGAAATCAACGATGTCATTCGCGAGACGCTGGCGTTAGTGAGCCGAGAGAGTATGCGGAACCACGTGGCGCTGCAGACCGATTTGGCCATCGACTTGCCGGCGCTGACTGCGGATCGAGTGCAACTGCAACAGGTGCTGCTGAATCTGATGATGAACGGCATCGAAGCCATGAGCACGATCGAAAACCGGTCCCGGCAACTCTCGATCACGTCGGAGCCCCAAGAGAACCCGGCGGCGTGCTGGTCGCGGTGCGGGACAGCGGAATGGGAATCAGCCCGCAGAATCGCGAGCGGTTGTTCGAGACGTTCTTCACCACCAAAGCCGAAGGCATGGGCATGGGACTCGCGATTGGCCGCTCGATCGTAAAGGCGCACGGCGGCAGGCTGTGGGCCGAGCCGAATCCGGACCACGGCGCGACATTTCGATTTACGATCCCGACTGTCGGTGAAGCCTCACCATGAGCAAGCAGGAAATGAGCAAGCCGGAATCGATCGTCTATGTAGTCGACGACGATGCGTCGGTGCGCGAGGCGATTCAAAGTCTGATCCGCTCGGTGGGCCTGCACGTCGAGGTCTTCGCGTCCGCGCAGGATTTTCTCCGCAGCAAGCGGCCCGACGTTCCAGGATGCCTCGTGCTCGACATCCGGTTACCGGGCTTCAGCGGTCTCCAACTCCAGCGCAAGCTGGCCGATGCTGATATCAGGATCCCGATCGTCTTCATGACCGGTCACGGCGACATCCCGATGACCGTGAAGGCGATGAAGGCCGGCGCCGTCGAGTTTTTGACCAAGCCGTTTCGCGATCAAGATCTGCTCGACGCGATCCAGCAGTCGATCGAGACCGATCGCTCGGCGCGGCGCGAACGGAGTTTGACCGACGATTTGCGCGAGCGTTACAAGTCGCTAACTCCGCGCGAACGGGAAGTGATGCGGCTGGTTGTCTCGGGCCTGCTCAACAAACAGATTGCCGGCGAGCTCGGGACCAGTGAAATCACGGTCAAGACTCAGCGCGGCCAGGTCATGCAAAAGATGGGGGCGGGTTCGCTGGCGGATCTAGTCAGGATGGCGGAAAGACTCGGAGTGCGGGCACCTAAGGATTAGAGCTCAGATACCAACGTATAATAGCGCCACATCGCATTGCGCGGTACTTTTTGTTCATGACGAAGACAAGTACACGCTCAACAACGGAGGCGGACATGAAATCCGTACAGCCAGCGTTGGTTGCGATTGTCGACGATGATGAATCGGTCCGCGACGCGGTCGGGAGCCTGTTCCGATCGATGGGATTCCAGGCCGAGCCGTTTGCAGGCGGCCAGGAGTTCCTGGGATCGCCTAAGCTGCGCGCCTTCCGGTGCCTGATCCTCGACGTGCAGATGCCGGGAATGGACGGTCTGGAACTGCAGCAGCGATTGGCCGCGGCGTCTTTTCCAATTCCGATCATCTTCATCACTGCGTATAACGACGAAGACGTGCGCACGCGGGCGATGCGAGGCGGCGCGCTGAGCTTTCTTACCAAGCCATTCAGCGAAGATGCGCTGCTGGGTGCAGTGCAATCGGCGATAGAAGTAGAAGTTCCAAACTAGGGTGGACGGAAATTTATTGCGACACGCTGTGCATCAGAATGATGCGAAGCTGGAGAGATCTGCGTGATTTGAGGAAATAGGTTCTCTGAACGTTCCTCACCATCGAGGTGAATTATCATGGCACCACAAGAACTTATCGTGCAAAAAGACCGGACGACGGCAGAAGCTGGAGAAGAATTGCTCGCGTCCTCGGTCTCAAACTTCGATCCTGTCGACGTAGCGGCCCAGCTCCTGGGCGGGCAGGCGGATAACGCCGTCGGCAAAGTAAAGCCTTTCATGCACTCGTTCGAATCCAAGCACGCTGAACAGCCTCCTCCTGCCTGGCTGGGTATGGTGGGAAGGAGTGAGGCGCTGAACGCAGCCGCGGCGTTGGTGAAAAAGGCTGCGCGCTCCGAGGCCAGTATCCTGCTGCACGGAGAATCCGGCACCGGCAAGGAACTCGCCGCTAAGGCTATCCACATGAGCAGTCGTCGCGCGGATCATCCCTTCATCGCGGTCGATTGTGCCGCATTGCTTGGAAAACCTACTCGAAGCCGAACTCTTTGGCTATGAAAAGGGAGCATACACCGGAGCGATTGCGGCGAAGCCCGGCTTGATGGAGATGGCCGACGGCGGGACGCTGTTCCTCGACGAAGTTGGAGAGCTCCCGCTTTCATTCCAGGTGAAGCTGCTGCGCGCGCTGCAGGAGAAGGAGCATCGGCGGCTCGGTGGCACCAAGGTGATCAAGTTCGATGCGCGGATCGTCGCCGCAACCAACCGCGATTTGCACAAGAGCGTGAAAGAAGGGGAGTTCCGCGAAGATCTCCTGTTTCGGCTGAACGTGATTCCGATTCGCATACCACCGCTGCGCGAGCGTCAAGGCGATGTGCAACTGCTGGCCAATTGGTTTCTGAAGGTCTACTGCGAGCCAGACTCAGGCGCAACGAAGACTTTCGATCCGGAGGTGCTTCGCGCTTTCGAATCATATTCATGGCCCGGAAACATCCGCGAACTTCAGAACGTCGTCAGACGGATGTGCGTGATGGTCGATGGTCCGACCATAACGATGCGCGAAGTTCCCGCCGAACTGCTTTCGACGCCAGATGACGCATCGGGGGCGTTCGCGGAGACCGCCACCGGCATCGAGTCATGCGAATTGGCGTTCAGCGCCGCCAAGACTCAATACTTGAATCTGTTCGAAGCGTCGTACTTGAAAAGCACGCTCGATCGCCACGCCGGCAACGTCTCCAGAGCTGCGGAAGCTGCGCGAGTAGATCGCAAGACGTTCTACCGCCTGCTTCGAAAGCATCGCATGGAACCGGAGCGATTTCGCCAGTAGTGCGCCTTTCGTGAGCCAAAGTCGGCGGTCCCGCGATGTGGACCGCCGACTACAGTGGTGTGGCGCGCAGGCCACAGGCGTCATTTTCTGTCTGCTTTCTAAAATCGTTTCGCAACAACGGTCAGCGGGTGTCGGACTCTGGCATGAAATACGCAGGGCCGTGTGGATGTAAGAGGGCCTCGCTTGTGAAAACCGACATTGAGTTGAAGCGCGACGTCGAGCGGGCGCTTGAATGGGAGCCCAGCATCGACGCTCGCGAAATAGCGGTCACGGTCAAAAACGGCGTCGTCACTCTCGCGGGGCACGTATCCAGCTACGCAGAAAAATGGACCGCGGAGCGCGTAGCGAAAAACGTCGCTGGTGTAACAGCCTTGGCCAACGACATCCGGGTCAAGCTGGACACTCAACGAACCGACGCTGAGATAGCAGAATCCGCGAGGGCGGCACTCAAGCTGGATAACAGAATCCCTGCCGACCGGCTGAAAGTGATCGTGTCGAATGGCTGGGTCACGCTGGAAGGTACGGTTGACTACTACTACCAGAAAGCGGCCGCTGAGAGTCAGGTCCGTTACATAACAGGGGTAAAGGGCGTCACCAATGCGATCGAAGTCGTGCCGCCGATAGCATCGCCGGCAGACGTCAAGACCAGGATCGAAGAGGCGCTCAAACGGACCGCGCAACTCGATGCGAAGAACATAAATGTCGAGACTCGAGGCAGCAAGATAGTCCTGACCGGCACCGTACATTCATGGGTTGAACGTCATGAAGCCGAGTTGGCTGCGTGGTCTGCGCCGGGAGTCTCAGAGGTCGAAAACAATCTGGTCGTTGCGACGTGATGATACTTACAAGGCTCACTCACTACTGGTGGACATATGTAGTCCGCGGCATCCTGGCCATCGCGTTCGGCATGGTCGCCGCTGGGTGGCCTCGATTGACCATCGAGGCTTTGACCGTTGCCTTCGGAGCATATGCCTTGGCTGATGGGTTATTTCTATTCGGCTGCGCCATCGGCGAATGGCGTCACGTCAACGATCCCTGGTTGATGCTCCTTGAAGGGATCATAGGAGTCCTTATCGGCGCTATCGTGACACTCTACGCGCCTGCACTCACCGGGCTAGGCCTTTCTATCTGCGTCGCTGGCTGGAGTCTCGCCATAGGTGTGTTCGAGACTGCCACGGCTATTCTGCTCCGCCGGGAAGCGGAAGGTGAGCTCTGGCTGTTGACGACTGGCATCGCCGCGATCGCATTTGCGGTACTGCTGGTTTTCTTGATGTGCTTTCCAGCCACCGAAGCATTCGTATTGCGATGGCTGATTGCGACCTACGCGATTATCTTTGGAGTCCTATTGATGGGCTCAAGTATTAGTCTGCACGAGCTGCTCATGGACCTGGAGCTCGGCGTGATTGGAGATTGAAGGTCGGGGGAGGATCCACCGTGCTAACCAAAACCGATATTCAGTTCATCAAGGAGTCAATCGCTCCGCGCACCGCGCCCTTGCTCTCGATCTACTTCGATGCTAACCCCGCAGAACCGACTAACCAAAAGCGCGGATGGTTGGTGCGGGTCAAGGATACGTTGAAAGGCCTCGACCTTCCACGCGGGCTCACGCCAAAGGTTATCCACGAACTCGAGCAGATAATTCCTGCGGCACGCACCTATGTCGTCTTCGCAGACGATGCCGATCTCATAAAGATATACGCGCTGCAGGTGGATCTGCCGGTGGTCGACCTCGCTCACAGTCGAATCGAGGTTCGATGGGGCGAGCCCTATGTCTTTCCGCTGGTGTACGCCATCGATGAATACTCGCGGCAGGGAGTGGTGTTGCTCGATAAGGCGAAGTGGCACTTCTACACGATGCATCTTGGCGAAATCCACGAAGTCGCCGATGCGTTCCTGGGTATTCCGCGGGACCATACACGCAAGGACGAGAAAAGGCCCGCGATGCGCTTTGAGCAAGGTGTGGTCTTGCGGGGCGGTGCGGAAGGCGATCATTACGAACGACACATCGAAGCCTCAGTCGTACGCTTCTACAAGCACAACGTGAGTGTTCTCGAGGAATTAGTCGCTGCCTGGCATATCGATGAGCTGATCTTCATGGGCCCTAACGAAGACACTCGCTTCTTTGAGAACTACCTCCCCAAGGCGCTTCGACAAAAGGTTATAGGGCAAGCGCCATCGCTTCCTAAGCCAGACCCGTCCGCAGGCGAAGTGTTACAAAAGGTCGCGCCTATCGTCCAGGAGAAGACGCAGGCGACTGAACGGGCGCTGCTGGACGAAATTCGGGATGTCGGCAGATGGACGATCCCCACGGTTCTTAATGATCTGCAGATGGGCAGGCTTCATCTGCTCGTAGCTCCCTGGAAGGTGAAGGGCGACGTATTGCGCTGCGCTCGCGGACTGGTTGTCGAAGACGAGCGCGCCGCAGAAGCCTATTGCCCGGGACAAGCCACTCAACAAGTAGCCTTGAGTGACGTGCTGCCTGATCTTGCCGCTGCTCACGGCGCGCGTCTCGAGTTTGTTCATGGCGAAGCTGAATCACGGTTACTCACCGAGTTCGGCGGATTAGCCGGACTCTCACGATGGAGAAGAATCAAGGAGGACTAACATGATGAAACCTGAAACCCGGCTATACGCCTTGCTGACACTTATGGGTTCAATAGTGGGAGGTGCGTTAGTGACCCAACTCGGCGCGAGTGCTGCTATGGCGTCGGGCCATGTACGGACGCTGAGCGCCGAACAGTTTGTGCTTCTCGATCGCGACGGAACCCAGCGCGCGGTGATGAAGGTCGCGCCCGATGGGACGGCCCATCTGGCGATGTTCGACGGTTATAAACGCGATCGCGCGGATTTCCGCGTGACTAAGGATGGGGCCGCCGCGATAGGCTTTTACGACCAAAACGGGTCGCCGCGCGTGCTCGTCGGCGCGTCTGTTGACGGCAGAAACGGCCTCGCAATTTACAGCACCGGCGGCAAGCAGATAGCCAGCCTGGCCGTCACGGAAAAAAACGAGGCCAGCCTGACACTGTACGACCCCAAGACCGGAATGGCGCGCGCCGGGCTGGGTGCCGGTCCCAGTGGTACGTCTGCTTTGGCATTGTTTGATCAAAGCGGCACCGACCGCGCCGAAATTCACGTCAGAGCCGACGGCAAGGGAGGACTGGTGCTAATCGACGAGAACAACAAGGTCGTCAGGCTGCCCGAACCCTCAACAACGACGGCGCAGCGCTAGGAGGATCCAATGAACTCTTTTGTGAAAAGAGCATTCGCATTTGTACTCGCGGCGATGATGGTGTTGGCCGTAGTTGGATGTGAGGGCGAACCGTTGTCGACTCGCGAGAAGGGCACCTTCGTTGGGACCGGGCTTGGTGCCGCGACCGGCGCGATCATCGGAGCCGCCACTGGGCATCCTTTGGCTGGTGCTGCGATCGGCGGAGTTCTTGGCGGAGGAACCGGCTACCTAGCCGGCAACTCTCTGCAGAACGAGGAACATCACCAGAGACAAATCGACGAGGAATTGGCTGAGCAGCAAAGGGAGATCGAGCGGCAACGCCGCGAGATCGAGGAGCTCAAGCAAATGGCGGAGCTTGAGTGAGAAGCGTCTTTGCGGCGATTCCTTCGACGGGCTAATGCACCTTGCCATAATCGCATCAGTGGCACGTCAGGTACCTAATGATTCGGTTATCGAGGCGCTCGGCACGTAAAGCATCCTGGTTACTCCACTGAGCGCGAGGGGGGAATTACCCTCGCTAGTGCATGGAATACCTAGCAGTCGAGCAGCTATCAGGTAGAGCCAGTGTTATCTGGGTTCTGTCGACGGCTGATCGTCATTGATGTGGCGCTTGCTGTGTTTGAGCCTGAAGCTGTCACCCGTTCATCTCGAGGATCTGAATGTTGGTGGATGAGACGATCGGGCAATGCGCCAGCACTCTGGCGAGCATGAGATTGCGCAAATCGCCGTAACCCCTTAATAAATAAGGCCCGGAGGAGGAAGGGGCGCGGTGGCCCCACCGGTCTTCAAATCCCATTCTGCACAGTATAACGAGCGATCTACAGTTGGGTGACTAAGAAAATAGCTAGAAATTCGCAAGCCAGCACTATCATGCCTCACGTAGTGTGAGCGGGGAGTGGGCACTCGGTGGGCACTCACTCCGTGCCCGTGGCTAAGGCGTAACCGAACGGTCGCCGTCGGGCTGACTCTCGACGGACGATCGAGGATTGCTTCTACTCGCAAAGCGGTAATTGAACGGATGCATTTGAGAGGCGGTTGGTGTACAGAAAAGCCGGAGAACTCCCGAGGCCAATATGAGAACTGCAACTGCCCCGTTCAGACAGCTACTTGACTTCGCTAAACCAAACCTAGTGGTGTCCTGGTTTGGTCTCGTCCTAGCAGTCCTCCTACAAATATATTCACCAACGTTTGCTGATACCAGAACTCCAAGAGTAGTAAAGACCGGCCAAGAAATTCCTAGGAACGCCAAGTCTTGGTCTCTTTTTTTAGTTTGCGCTCCTTCTTGGCTAGAGCAGAATCAAAATTCAAATCAGAAGCTCGCCGAACTTCATACCGAGTTCCTCGCTTTTGGAAACGCCATCGGATCGCAAAATGATGCCGTTTGGTTCTCACAATCGGATAGCTCCTCGAGCGCGAAAGCTGGCCTAGACTACGACGCAATCAGAGCCGCCGACTTTTGTACCGAATACAATTTGAAGTCCGCTGACAGCCCACACGTGGTCGTGACAACCAAGTATCCGACGCCAATTGGGAATCCCGGTGATTTCTATGCCCTCTCCCTAAGCGGTCTGGACAGTGAGCAAGCCGGCACTCTCTTGGGGCAGTTGGCTGACATGGTAAGATCTGGTCACATCGATCGCGATGAAATTGGCTCAGATCAGTACTGGCGACACTGGGCTCAAATACTTCACACCAGCCTTTCAAAACTTGGAAATCTCGCACCCGCGCTTAGCGTTACACTTAATACCGCAATTCTGAAGGTGAGTTTCTCCGGAGAGAAGCTCGGGCACTAGAAGAGAGTTAATCCATCTGTCTTTAGCTCTAAGCCGCAACAGATCGAATTCGAGGAAAACCTGTATTGAGATCTCGGCTCCTTATGCTGAAATCCGGAATTCGATTATTGTGGGCTGCTTTCGTCCTGGTAGCCCTAGTTTCAGGCCGTGCATTTGGGGACGAGAGTGTTGAACTTTGCTTTCCGAGATCTCCCGTCGACCGCCTTAGACAAATCGATCTCTCATCGTTTTCAACCAGCAACGTAGCCGAGAGTGCTGAAATCACGAAGGCGCTGGACTCGGAGCGTATGACAGAGACGCTTTTCCAAGCAGCCGAGAAGAGTCTCGGGTCCTTAGACTACACCGGGGCCGAGCAAGCTGCTGATACTGCCTTGAGGCAGTCTATCCAGGCCTTTGGAAAGGATGACATTTGTACTACGCCTTTCATTGACGAAGCCGCCGTCGTGGCCGCGTCCGCGAACGATCTTAGTAAGGCGCGAGACCTGTACCTGCGGGCTATTCAGATCGTCGAGGGAACCAGCACTAAGCCCCTCGATAGTAACCGCCGATTTCTCTCCGAACTCTTCCACAATCTCTCAGCAGTGTACCAAAGAAATTACGATCAAGCGCAAGCGAACAAGTACAAAGAGGAAGAAAAAGCGATAAACGCCGCGCTCGGAATAGACTACGATCGCCTTCAAGCCTGGATGCAAATCCCAGGCATGGAAAGCTATCTAGGCCCGACGACCGGCGCACGTCTATTAGAGCAATACGCTCTTCAATCCGTGGGTTCCCCGTACATCTCGCAATTTTACCTGTGGCATGCACTGAAAATTGTTGAGGCAAACGGAGATTCAGCTAGTCCGCTTTATTGGTTATTTTCTGCCAACTACGCAAATACGCTTTCGGGCGTTTCCTATCTCAAGGGAGATAAAATCGGATTTGAGCGAGCGGTCACTCTGCAACAGGAAGCGCTTATGGAAGCGGAAAAAAAGGCGGACAACGACGATGCGCTGTCTGCTGAATCTTATGTTGTTGCCAGCGCGCAGCTACAGGCTGGAAACTACGTGAGGGCTGAAGCACTCTTTCGGCAGTCACTCCGCCTAGCGCCGTTTCAGCAGGGTTCTAACGACTCGAGCGCATTTCTATCCCAAATCGGACTAGCAGAGTCGGAAATCGGATTGAACCGTTTAGATTCCGCAAGAGCAGACTTACAGTTAGTACCGACGTATGAGCCAAATATCTTAGGAAATCCGAAGCCAGACTACGCGGCCGAATTCTATGCCCTAATAGACTATATCGAAGGTAATTTTGAATTAGCGAAGCAAAAACTCCTTACGCTTCTTAACAAACAGCCTCTCGAGAGCCGATCCCGTACTTTTCGATTTCTTGCTGATGTGAGTAGACGAGAGGGTAAACAACAGGAAGCGGTCGGTTTTCTTAGGCAGTCGATCAATGTTCTGGAAGAGGCTGCACAAGATCCCGAAAGTGCGCTGGAAGTCGGGATCACGCCGCAGACTGGAGAACTCGCGCTGCGACTTGACCAGGCAATTTGCCTAGCGCTGGACAGCAAAGACGACGCTGATGCGACTCAATTTGCAGTAGAGAGCGCGCTCAGAATCAAGGGCCGACAATTAGTTGCCGCGGTCAAGTATGCAAGCAGTCTTCATTCGATACCGATAGCCGCTGAGGTTAAACTGCAGCGGCTTAGAGATGTTCAGTCTTCCTTGAGCATGCTGCTCTGGGATTGCGCGTTGGATCCGCTTATTACACCAAACTGGATCGAGATTCAGCGGCTCGTCGATGAAGAAAACCAACTGAAGAGCGATTTCCACAACTGGAGTGTCTTTGATGCTGCGCCCCCGACGAATCCGTCGGTCTCTTTCAAGCAAATTCAACGGGTATTATCACCGGAAAGTGCATTCTTGGAAATCACAATTTATCGGAGGTTTGACCTGGTCAAGTCTGAACTAGAAGTCGAACCTTCAGGAGATCCTCACTATGCTGCAGTCTTAATTAAAAGCCAGGGTACGCCGCGCTGGTACGATATCGGCTCGGTTTCATCGGTAGATTCGCAACTCGCAAAGTTTCGAATGCTTATCAGTACTACACGAGCAGCTGGTAACGCTCCGTCAAATGGTCAGTCGATCGAGGAACTGGTTCCGGTGTATTCGGAAGATGAAATACGTCAGGCGGGAAAGATACTATATAACGAGATTTTCCAGGACGGACTCGGTTCAATTCGCAGGTTAGTCGTTTCGCCGGACGGCGAACTAGATAGTTTGCCTTTCGCGGCGCTGGTCGGAGCGGACGGAAAGTACTTGCGCGACCGGCTTTCCGTGAGTTACCTCATTCTTCCATCTGATCTGACTGAGAACAACGACGGTGATGTCCAACCTTCAAGTGGGAAGGTTGTCGTCTTCGCTGACCCCGACTTTGACTGGAAACTGCCCGTTTCCAATAACGCAATCAACAGTTCTGAAGGGCAGGAGAGCCCAATACGACGTTCAGTCCCAACGAGCGGTGCGGGCGGAAGTGCCAGTAGAGCGGTTTTCACTCAACTCCCGGGAACTGAGCAAGAAGCGTCGTATTTGAAACGTCTCTTTCCCGAAGCGAACCTCTATGTGCAGAAAGCTGCCACCAAGGCGGCGTTGTTGGCTATACACGAACCGATGGTTTTGCACGTCGCTACGCATGCGGGGCTCATAGAGTCTACTACGGCTCCGCCCAGTAGTAGGGATGTCGGTCCCGTCGCGTTCGACAATCCGATGATTCGCGCGAATATCATTCTTGCAGGAGCGAATGCTTCATTACGTGCGCGAAATGAAGCATCTTTGAGTGCGCTAGAACTGTCGACCATTGAGCTTCAAGGTACCGAATTGGTCGTCGTGTCCGGGTGCGATACGGCCTTGGGAACAACTTCGCCAGGCGAGGGCGTCTATGGTTTGCGACGCGGGATTGCCATCGCCGGAGCTAAACGATCAATCTTGAGCCTCTGGAAGATCGACGACGCCGCGACCGCCGAGCTTATGAAGCGATTTTATGAACTCGCTACAAAAGGGGACACGATTGGCAATTCCCTGTCGCAGGCCCAAAAAGAGCTCGAGAAATCATCTGCTAAGTGGGAGCATCCATACTATTGGGCAGGGTTTGTCTTGTCTGGTAAAGACAGTACTGTTCTCGGGCTGAGCAAGTCGCAAGCTACGCAGACTGCTAGTCGTGTCGCAGAAGCGGCAGACTCCAAGCTTGCAATCGTTCAGAAATCTTGTCACTCGAAATGGATCTTCAAGGGTCAAGCTGGTGCGCCAGCGGTCGGCGGCAACCTTGTGGTCGTCGGCACACGAGAGGGCAACCTATATGCCATTGATTCCGCAACTGGTCAAGAAAAATGGCGATTCTCGACGGGAAGCGCAATTCCAAAGCCTCCAACTATAGCGAACGATACGGTATATTTCGGTAACTTCGCGGGAAATGTATACGCCATCGAATTGAACAGCGGCCGCCAAAGATGGGACTTCGCAGCGAAGGCTAAAGTCGCTATGCAGTTAGCCGTGATTGATGACGTAGTCTACGCTGGGACAATTTTGGGTGATCTGCATGCGCTGGATGCTCACACTGGACGCGAGTTGTGGAAATTCAGTGTGAATACAAGCGACTCCGACTCTGTGGTGCACATTATCTACTGGGTAACTATCCATGAAAACTCCCTATATCTCGGGGATTCAGATGGACATTTGTATTGCTTGTCTCCAGAAACTGGAAAGCAGCTTTGGGAGCTCAAGTTGCCAAGAGCTCTGCCGGCGACACCTTCATTTGCTGCTGGATTAGCCTTTCTTGGAAGTCACGATCACTTCATTTACGCTGTTCGATCCGACACTCACGAAATCGAATGGAAGTACCAGCTTGGCGACGAGGTCGACTGGAAACCGATCGTGGTAGGATCGCTGCTTGTGGCAGTGCCCGAGGGAGTGTCTTCAGAACAACTCACGGCCTTGGATTTGCGGTCCGGCCAATTGAAGTGGCAGTTTCAATTGAATGACCCAGTTACAACCGCTTTGGTCCTTAAGGGCGACGGGATCTATTTCGGCGGGCAAAAGGGTCTTTACGTGTTCGATCTGACTCAGGGCGAGACGCATCTTCTTGATTCTAGTAACTTTGTTACAGGCACCCCCGCCATTTCGTCCGATGCAATTTACTATTCCGACTCCGACCGACAGCTCCATGCTCTGGCCTGCCAATAGACGAGTATCTTTGGGAGGAAAAGTAATCATTCAAGTCATACGTTTGCTCAAAGACGAAATAGTTTCACTCGGAAACAAACTGTGATGGATGTAGAGACGCGAGGAACGAAAGGCTTTTGGAAAGATGGGCGCGGCATCACAATATCTACTGCGTTTTTTGGATCTCAACCTGCCACAGATTATAGTCCTGTAATCGACTAGCCCGATCACCAAATCTTGTCCGATGGGAGTGCTGTAACTCGGTCATCATCGCTGGAAACTCGATCATGAAATTCCCTGATCTTCTGAGTCCGCAGGCAACCCTGATCCACCCGTCGATCCCAGACGTACATATTCCGAAGGCTACCCCGTTGTTTCATAAGTGGACCGGCGAACACCCGGAGAATGATTACCGCAAACCGGTTCTCGAATATTGCGGCGAAATGGTATTCGCGGAGATCGCTATCCTTCGGTGTTTCCAACGGGAAGGCTGGGACGGGCGATGGATCGACAATTTCGGAGGTAAGACGAAGTTCCGGGTGGGATACTGGGGAAACGTCTCGGAGGTCATCAAGGATTTGCCGGCAGAGCAGAAGGCGCGCCTCGATCGAATCCAGAAAAAAAAAGATTGCAAGGGTGGCTGCTTCGACGTGTTCTGCTGGCGTGACGCGGACGTCGTATTCGCGGAATCCAAATGGAAGGGACACGATCAGCTCGGGCCGAATCAGGTGGCGTGGTTAAAGGCCGCGCTATCGATAGGAATTCCGCTGGATTCGTTCCTAATCGTAGAGTGGAGCCTGGATAGCCCGCCCTCACGCAAAAGACGGCCCCCACCGAAGGAACTACAGGTGTCTATATTCCGGATGATCGCTGGATCTGCCGATGGTGTAACCGTCCAGTCATCTTTCCTCCGGTGATGAAGTTTCTTGAGCGCGAGGTGAGAAAATCAAATGCAGCCGAGCCGTTGTCGTATTACCATCAGCGTTGGACGCGTGATGATGCGCCGCTCTTGGACGAACTCGGCGCGGTCATCGATCACATTGAGGCTTTCTCGACCGGCGGGCCCGATTGCAAAGAGAATTTCGCGACTGCCTGCAACAAATGCAACACTCGGAAAAGCTCGGCTCCGCTGGACGAGTGGAGCAAGCGTCCTCAACGGAATCCAGTCAGGGAAGTACGGCGAACCCCATCACTGGGACGGCTTGTCAAACTTGTTCATGGTCCTCGCCTCCCGAGCCGGCACCAAGCTGACCTCGAGCGAAAAAGAGTGGCTGTAAGCACTGCGAAAATGACGTCCACTGGAGAGGATGTGCGCAGTTCGCCTTGGGGGTCAGCTCAGATCGGCGCCGATCGCATATCGAGTTGACGCGCCTGAATCCGTTGATCGCAAGCTCGATGACGCCCGGTTCCGACCCTTTCGCGAGTGCTAACACTCCGCGGATAACCGGCGCAATCGAGGTACTGGAGGCACGATCCGGTCGCCGCCCAAGGCGGATGGGGAATGAATGGTGCGAACCGATGCGATAGCAAACGGCCGAGCAGCGCGTTTCTCACTATCGAAAGTCGGCAGGTTCGATCAAACTAGTTTTTGAAGAGCTGCAGCTGAGCCTTATCGCCGGACTCTGCCAGGCCGTCTAAGACTCTTTCAGACAAGGAATACGTGTCGTCAACACGGCGAACGATGAGGCGCCGTTCAAGATCGACAAGGACGTCGGCCAAATAGTCACTCGTCCTTTGCGACTGACGAACAAGGTCTCCTATCACCAAATTTCCGCGCGATCGCAATGCACGCAGGATAATCAGGTTTGTAAGAGATAAGTTGAGATCCCCTCCGGACTTTCTGATAAAGGTAGCGAAGGCCGGGTCCCTGCGGAGGCGAATGATTGCGGAAAAGGAGTCATTGACAGACTCGAATATCGGAAAGTCAAATCCGTCTCGGATTAAGTTGTAGTATATCTTGTCGATTCCGGTGCCGGCCCTTTCGCAGTATCCATATTGCCTGGCTGCATCAGCGAGCAAGAAGTTCCGATAGATCGACGGTGAATGCAGCAGATTGGCTGTCGTCAACGGGCCTAGTAATCCACCGGGATTCCTAATTTCCAGCTCATTGGGCCGAATGTGGATTCGTACGTTAGCCTGGGTGCGATAGCAGCGGTGCAGATAAGCGTTCAGAAGTAGCTCTCGAATCACATCGTCGGGAAAATCCACTCCTATCTTTGCGAGTTGTTCCTTTATCCACGCGGAATTCAACGTTAAAGCGTCGATCAGATTTGAGCACCTTGAGGCGGTCAGAGGGGTATTAATCGAAGTCTCCAGGACCAGCACTGTCTCGGCGTAGGGCAGCATACTCTTTAGTATGTCGTTCCTGCCCAGAAGCAACACAGCGGCGATCGTTGGACGTTTGGTTTGACTGTCTTCGGGCTCCACCAAGAGCTGGAATTCCGACAAGCTGTCCGACGCCCGCGGGCGTAAAGTGCGTATAGAGGCAAACGTCAGCTCTCGATGCGCCGCCGCCGAATTAATGGATTTTTCGTCAAGATCGGATTCCTGAAGCTCATCCATCACAACGCGGGAATAGTCATAATTTCCTTCGAAATACTCGACGCGGCACTCATTGTTCGACCGCCTGTAGCTCACGCCTCCGTGCGTACGATGGCCTCCTGGACGATTTGTCTTTTGGACTTCGATCGCGAAGAGGTCGCTGTGCGCCGGTATCGCAGGCGATGGTATGACGTCTCCAATCCTGACTACTGAACACCCGACCGGGGGCTTTGTAAATTCTCTAACCTTCGCCCTTATCCAGTCCGCCGTCACATTACGATAAGGACACGAGGACGCTGCTCGCCTTCCCACGTTCCGATCCTGCACTCCAATGACCACAAAACCGCCATCAGCGTTTGCGAGACAAACTGCTGCCTCCGCCAATTCTCTACAGAGATCCTTTTCGTCACGACACCAACCCTTAAACTCTAGCGTCTGGGATTCGAGCTCGCCGGCAGGACGAGTCTCAAGGTCGGTCAATATCTGCCGCAGGCGGGGAACGTCCACGCGCAGACTATTAGCACAAACCTGGAGTCAATTCCGCCAAGATCGTCGAGCCTGAATTGGCGGAAGCGAGATCGAAGTCGCCTGGCGCGCTTCAGAGCTCTCTCTTGAAGGCGCGGTCGAGATCGAAGGCAGCAGCATGAGATCTAGCCGCGTCGCCTTTATAGGAGTTCCATTCCGTCAATCTGTCTTTCTACATGATGCGGCCTCGATCCTGGAAATTCAGGGCGAAGTTACCCGCCGAAGGCGCGATGGAGAAGCGAGGCGAAGAGGTGCTCGGCTTGACGCAACGCCTCCTGCTGCACCGCTCGGAGACGATCCACACGCTCGACAAGGGTCGCGAACTACTGCTGCAGGGCGAACGGAGGCAGGGGAATTGTTTGTTCACTCAATTCTTCGCGATTCACCTTGGGGATATTGCTGCGTGCTTCGGCAAGGCGGGCGACAATGCGCGAGAAATGATCGCTGCGCAAGTAGAAAAGCAGGTATGAGAGGTGACCGTTCGGATTCGCGAGTCGAATTGGATAAATGTCCGCGCTGCACAGAGCCTTGAATCCTGGGTACGCTACCTTTCGCAGTTTGGGACGGATTTTCGAGAACAGGAGTTCGTCAGGCTGGACAAGGAAATTGACGCTAATGACTCCTTTCTGTCGCGCGGTCTGTAGGGGCCCAAGTTCGCCCGAGATGGATTCGATGTCATCGCTGCTGATTTGCGGCAAGTCGGTATAAGCGATGTTTTTCGGATCAACGATGTCTTCGCTGATCTTGCAGATGCTGTCGAATTCAATGCGGTCCCACCGACTAGGCTCACGATCAAGGTCACCGAAGAGTTCCAGGAAGGCCGCGGGGAGGAAGCTGTCGGTGAGTTCGAGGGCGTAGCGACGGGTGCGGCGGAGCCCGTCCGCCTGCTCCAACCGCCCCGCTATCCGCCGTTGTTCGGACAGTGTCGGGAGCGGAATTTCGAGAGCCCTTAACACGTCTGTGGAAATATTGTCTGCGGTCGTGCCTCTTACCGTTTGGAGCAGCTTGGGCGACAGAGCTTGCAACGCTCTCGCCAGATAATCTGGAATAACTCGTTCGCCACATATCAGGGCCTTGCGAGATAGAACGATCGCCCGCCATCAAGTTGGATCGCAGACCTTCTCACACCTTCAATCTTAGAACACGCCTCGACAAACAGATTCTGCCCGTGATCGGAAAACAAAAGCTCGATCGAATCACGGTCGAAGCCGTGGAAAAGCTTCGAGACAAGCTGCGAGAAGAGGAGTATGCGCATCGAACGATCAACCGGATTCTCTGGATTGTCGGTGCTGTCTTTCGTCTCGCGATCAAACGGGGTCAGTACTCGAAGAATCCGGTTGACAGTGTCGAGCGCGCGGTTCAGCCAGCCCAAGAGCTAAGGAACGACGGTTCGCCGGTTGGATCCGGAACAGACGCGGTCGATCCCGACAGCGTCCTCAGCCCGAAAGAAATTCAAACTCTGCTGCAGGAAGCAAAACCGGGTTTCGAGCGAACCCTCTTCGAGACTGCGTATTTGACGGGAGCAAGAGAGGGCGAACTCCTCGCGCTGCGATGGACGGATCTAGAGCTGCCGAAGGAAGGGTCCGGGAAAATGGTGATCCGCCGCAGTCTGTCCTGGGCCCGGCCACAGGGCGAAGAAATCCGCCCCCGCTACTTTCCACCGAAGACCAAAGCGGGCCGCCGAACGATCTCCATACCTGCGTTGCTGGTCGCGGAGCTCAAGCGCTGGAAGCTTCAGTGTCTGATCTCGGAAGATGGACTGGTATTTCCGACGATAGACGGAAAACCGATGCCGCACGCGAAGATGCTACAGACCCAATTCTACCCTGCCCTTTCCCGAGCGAAACTACGCCGCGTAACTTTTCACACGCTCCGTCATAGCTGCGCTTCGGCCATGATCGCGAGCGGCGCTCCGATTACCGAGGTGCAGCATCGGCTCGGCCATGCCAATCCCGCCATCACGCTTCTGGTCTACTCGCATTTCCTCAAGCACGCCGAAAGCGACGTGGCTGACCGGCTCGCAGATGCTTTATTGAACGTTCCTTCAGCGCTACGAACGGTGGGTTCTGAACCAAGTGCGCTCGCGTCGTAGTTCAGTCTCTATTTAGTCCAGATCGTTAAATACAACGTCTCGCTCTCGGGAACCCGGTTGGTTGAAAGTTCGTCTCGTTCGCGGGCAGACTTAATTCGTTGGCCTGATCACCAGTGAGGCGCTCTCCCATTAGCAGGGCATTCGCCCCGGTCCCGCGTTTATTTCAGCGAGGCATGAACCATCGGTTTTACGTGACTCAAATGAAAAAATGAATGATGATCGAATACCTACAGGTACATCGGCCTTTTAAATGAGCAACACCGATCTCTTGCACACGCACAATTGGTCCAACGGACAATTCCGTCAGTTCAGACAAGACGGTAAGACGCTCACCCTTCGTCAGTGCTCACTTTGCAGACGCGATTTCGCCCAAGGATTCGGGCCGAAATGGCAGGCGGCGTACGTCAGTGTCTTCAAAGTTGATCCGCTTCCGAAGACCGTAAGCGACCGATGGCTCCAAGACCCGTGTCCGATGCGGCAGATAGCCGAAGCAAAGATCGAACAGTTCCCGTCAGCGAGCGAGTGCGGAAGATGCTCGAAAGGGAGTTCGGTATCACCGTTGAAAATGGAGTCTGCCCCGAATGTCTGGCCCTTCCGGCTGCCGATCGCTTGGTCCGGCCTCGTCCGGCGTAGTCCGCGCTGGTCCGCGATCCCACTTGACCCCGGAGTTATCACGCCGATCCCGAGCACGTTGCCACCTAAGAGCTCAAAAGGAGATCGAGTCCTCACCCGACGCATTTGCATCGTAGTCACGTTGTTATTAATTCCACGACAGCAGTGATTCGTCCGACCGCTTCACCACTTGCCCATGCGCCGATCTCTTCGACGCGGTGTGGTCCGTAGCGAAGCAAGCACGGCCATTCGGCATCAGACCTTTTATGCTTCGATCGAACGCGTGTTCGCGACCGCGCGCACGGAGAGGCTGGTGATCGAACGCAAATAGATAAACAGCGAGCCCAAGAACAAAACTATGTCCAGTCCGAGCTCCAGCCACATTCTTGGTCGTGACGGCGCGCCGGTCCCGAAGCAACCACAGTCGAGCGTGAGACCTCGAAGCAGTGCGGACGCCAGCGCCGTGAGAAATACAACAGAGATGACAGCGACCGCGAACGCTCCGAGCCGCCTGGTCCACGGCCCGAGCAACAAGAGGCCGCATGCGATCTCGAATGGCGGCAGACCCAGCGCGAGCAGATTGATGAACACCGCTGGCACGATCGCGAACGCAGCGATGCTATCAGCGAACGACAGCGGGTCACGGATCTTGTCGATGCCCGCGTAAATGAATATGGCGGCCATGGCTATGCTGACTGCGAGCACCGCATGGCGATGCGAACTGTCGAAAAGCTCTATCGTCCGCTCCCCGTCGATGCCGGCGGGCCGGCCGCCGACCATGCCTCCCACCCGCCGGTGAAGACGCTGACATTGCTGAAGCCGAGACTCAGCAACGCGTTTGCGACCAGGCGGCTGTCATGACAGTCGCCGCCGGAGCAATACACGATAATCCGCTTGTCATGTGCAGTCTGTAACATCCCGGCAAAGTTCCGATAGTCGCGCGCGAAGTCGTCTCGCGCGAGATTGAGCGCTCCCGGGACGTGTCCCTGCTCGAAGAAGACCGACGGGCGGGCATCAAGGATGAGTGAATTCCTGCTATCGACGGCTGAACGGAATTCATCGAGTCCGACGGTTGCCGCGGGCGCGAGCTTGAACGGCGGCGCGGCGACCAGAGTCGTCAACTCGGCATCGAAGCGCTGCTCCGGCGTTTGATAGACGATAGGAAGCGGAGCGGGTGAAAAACGGTTGATCACGAGTCCAGCCCCTAGTGACGCGACTGCGAGCAGCGCAACCCCAAGGAGATCTCGCAGAATTTGTGATCCGCGACCGTTTGCTCGTGGCAGCCGTGCCGAATCTGTGACGATCGATACTGTCGAAGTCATAACAACAAGTCAGTGGGAGGAGACTGCCACTTTCTTCACTTCCACTTCAGTGATGCAACGAGGTGGTGAGAATCGCCATGAGCGAGGCGCGATCACGTTCTTCCTGCGCCTGAAGCTCATATTCCTTACGCTCTTGCTCAGAAATTTTGGCATTTCCATCGTCCGCAGTGACTCGGCATTGCGAAATTCCCCGATCACGCTCGTAATTCACCCTCTGTGTCTGCGATTCAACGGAAGCGTCGGGAGTTGCTGCTATGCGCGCCGTCTCATCGTGGCTACGAGTCAAGGTGTCGTCTATGCACTGTTTCTCGCTCTCGGCGAGTGCGCGCCTCTCTTTTTCAAACTGTGCGAGCCTTGGATCCGAATTGCTTGTTCGGATGTTTGAAGAAGCGCATCCAGCCAACAGGATGGTTGCGACTAAGGCTAGCTTCCTCACTTGACGCGGTTGCACGTGGGAACGCTCCTAAGAGATCAAGGCTTAGCGCCAGGCTCCGCCGCAGACTTTTGTGGCAGCAGCGGTAAGCACTGCGTCCGACAGAGTCTTTTCAGTAACCGGTGTTTGGTCAGGCGTAAGCTTTGCTCGCACCACTCCATTTCCATCCACGACAACCGTCATCGGCAAAGCGTCCGGTGTGCCGAAATCGTTGATTTTGGCGTCATCGAGCATCGCAGCCGGATAGCTGTACGATTGCATAACCTTAGTTACATCGGATCGGTCGCGTGGACGGTCCGTGCTCACGCCGATCATCTCTAGACCTTGGCCATGGTAGCGCCGGTAGAAAGCGTCGAGAGCCGGCATTTCCTCACGGCAAGGCGGACACCAGGTGGCCCAAAAGTTCACGATTACAACTTTCCCGCGCAGCGCACTTAGATCGAATATCTGTCCGTCCAGTTCGGGCACGGCCAGCGCAGGCGCGCTGTTACCGACAGTTGCGGAGGCGAACGCAATTGCGGCCGCGCAAATGATCGCTGCGACCCCCGCACTAGCAAACCACAAAGTCGTTCGCCTCACGCTTGCTTTCCTCTCTTCAGAAATTCTAACTCACGACGCTTTGGTCTCGTAGGCCACGGAGGGGTATCCGTCTTCTCGCATCTCTGCCTTTGTCAATTTTCCCCAGCGTATTGTCTTCGGATCGCATCACGTATCTGATCGACCGGCGAACCCCGCTCCGACAACTGCTCCGCCATCAAAGCCTCTCCGATGCAGATTTCGCACTTGGAGCCGTGATCGCCGCGATAACAATCGAGCAGATTCTGATGGCCGTACACCCGGTCACATCCGCAATAGCAATGCAGTTGCGCAAGAAGCGCAGGACTCCTCTCCGCAACCTGGTACGCTTGCTTCGCCGGACCGACGAACTGGTCGGGATCGAGTGTCACGCGTTCGGGCGCCCCATTGAGCGCGACCGTATCTACCGGGCGCGCGCAGCAGCAATGACCCGCGATACACATCATGCCACGCGTACTACCGTTTTCCATCGATGAAGCGCCGAACGTTGGCCACAGATATGCCACTATCAGAATGGCCGCCGCCGAGGAGCCCAAAATGATCGCTCTCCTCATGCCGGACCTCTCAACTATTGTTCAGCGTTTTCTTGACGTCCTCGACGATGTCCTGTGCCTTCACGGCCTCGCCGTTGTATTCGCGCACTATCCGCCCATCTGGGCCGATCAACATCATGGAAATGAGGTGACCAACCGAACCGTCCGGCTCGACTTGACGGCTGAGCTTGAAACCGGCCAGCGCCTTATCGACGTCCGCCGGCCCGCCGGTCAGGAAATACCATCCCTTCTCATCTGCGCCCTGCTGATGCGAGTAAGCGAGCAACTGTTTGGGCCCGTCATGTTCGGGATCGACAGTAATAGAAACGAGCGTCACCTTCGAACCGAGATCGTTGCCCAGCCGCAGCGCGACGTTCGCAAACTTTGCAGTCTCCATCAGGCAGGGACCGGGGCACGTCGTATAGATGAAATCCACCACCATCGGCTTGCCCTTGAGCGACTCGAGCGAGACCGTGTTGCCATTCTGATCGACGAGCTTGGTGTCAGTGAAGACACTAGGACCTTGCGCGGTTGAGTCGCTGTGGCATCCCGCAGCCGCAAACAAGCTTGACATTACGATTAGCGTGATTCCGAGAGATTTGAGACTTCTGTGAATGCTCATAGTCCGTCCTAGTAGGTATTTGGTTGAATCCAGAGCGCATCTGATCACTCCGCTGCTAGAAGTCGTAGCTTAGAATGGTCTTGAACAGGACCGGCGCAGTTATCTGGTTGCCGATGAAATTCTGAAAAAATGGGATCTCGACGTCTCCATAGAGTCTTAAGACCCCTAATTTGATCTCTGCTCCGGGGGCGATGAGTAGACGGGTATAGCCGCTGTTCTCGTGATTGGCAGCGGCGCCCTGGTCGCGGGCGCGATCGGAAGCTAGGAACGTCAGCATCGGCGCGAGCTCTTTCAGAGGGCCAATTGTGCCGAAGTTGTAGTAGACACCAAGGGCTCCGTCGAACTCCCTGCCCGGCGTGTAGTGATCCTGCGTCCATATTGGGAGGTCGTCATAGGCCTGTGCAAACCAGTTGAAGGGGCGACCCCTGAAGGTTAATGGCATCTCGCCCAAATGAGACGGAAACGTTCCCAGATGGTAGGCACCAAGCAGGAGATCGGTGCTTCCCGAGCCGATCTGAGTATCTCGATCGGCGTGGGGGTAGGTCCACCAGCCGCTTGGGAATTTCGCGCCGACCAGCAGGCCGGTGGACATGTCTTCGGAAAGCCCGGTGTACATTCCGTAGATCCGAATGTCTCCGATGGTGTTAAAGTTAGTCCCGAAAATCTTGCCGGTCTCGTCGTCAGTCGACTTGAAGTAGCGAAAGGCGTAGGGAAGCTCCAGCATCACTCCCCACTTCCGATTGAACATGTACTGGCCGCCCAACGTCAGAAAGTGAGTCCGGATTCTCCTGTCGTCGTTCTTAGTCGCCGACGCTATTTGGGTCGCGTGCCAGTTCAAGTATTGATCCTGGAAGTCATACTCCAACCAAACCGTTCCTCCGCCGCCGGTTGGAAACAGCGAGGCGGTTCCGACTTCGAAGACGCCACATCCACAAGCGCAGGCCCAGCTCAGACTGGGCGTTAGACTGATGAGCATAAAGGCCGCTAGCAACAAGCGTCTGGCCCTCTTTGCAAGGTCGGGCAGAGAAATAGCCGCCCTGGCCAAGCGCACAAACTCAGAGATCCTTTGCATATATTTTCTCCCCGCGGACACATCGCGGTGCGCGGTTTGCATCAACGAAAATCCGTGACGCCACGAAATTTGCGGCATCGCAAACCCGAATCCAGCGAACCTTGTCGAACGAAAGTTCTTAGACGGGGAGCTTTGGGGGCGGGGTGTCGGGAGCGACCTTAAGATCGACTAGTCGCACGGCCTGCTTCTCGGCGGTTGAGCCTAAGTCCCAGAGAACGAATTCCGGCAGAACCGTCGCCGGGCGAGCGAGTAGCGTGTTGGACACACGGTCGAACATTTGAAGCGGCTGGCAGATATTGATGGTCCATTCAGGGTGGCTTGGTCCAGAGACGACAACTAACCCGGCAGTCGAAGGGATGCTGCCCAACAGCATGACGATGGCCAAGGCTAGACTCAGGTCCCGCAGCTCGGTCTTTGAAAACAGGTGTTTCATACCGCTGCGAGGTTTCTAAAACAGCCCTCGCTCGCGCTCAAGATCGGCTGGCTTGATCGTGACGGTCTGCCCCGTCATCTGGAAGGGCAGTTTTACCGGGGCGCAATATGCGAGCCCAGATTCCATGGCTTCCAATTTGTATCGATTACCGCAATATCTGCAGACGAGATCCCCCCGTGAACTGACGTAACCCTTACGATACATGGAGCAGCGTTGGCAGGCGTCGATTGCTCCTTTAATTCGTCCGGTGGAGTCGCGTGCTAGAAGGAACCTAATCTGATCGCCCGCTCGATCGCGATATGTGAAAAAACGGATATTACCCCGCCCCAAATTGTTGGCGTCAATGCTGATGGACGGATTGGCGCTGACCGGGGTGAACTCAGGTGCTCTCGCCATCGCGGATAGCGAGACAGCGACTGTCAGCGAACCCGCTGCTGCAATCAACAGTATAGTACGTCCTCGAAAATTTGAGTCCGAGGAGGCCATTCTTTGAAACCTCGACACCGGCGAGTTTGAGCCAATTTCAAATAGAAGGCAATGGCACAGTCAGCGCACCGGACGTGGTGATCCGCTGCTCGTATACAGCCTGACAAATCGGGCTGCAACATAAGTGCGGAGTGCCAGTGTTCTATTTCAATTCTTATTTTTCTTGAAGGCATCTTGGATCGGATGGCGCCCATGTTTGTCCTGTTCGTTTCATTTTCAAATGTTGCGTCGCCGAGCCGCACGAGTCAGCGTGTAGCTAAGCTTGGGCAGCTTCCGTTCGTCAATTTCGAAGCATTCATTTGGGGCAGAACGCCGCGCGACGTTGCTCTGGAATCAAAACCAATTCCGCTGAGCTGCAGGACTGACCCTCATTTCGCACCCCCTACTCCGGCTTTTGCGTTAACATTGGATCGTTGCTTGATTGATTAGCGCGCCCGATGTCACGAAGCGGCGTCGCTAATGATCGTCATCTCCGGATCCGGTCCAACGTCCGGAAGAGAGGTTCTCGCACATGAGCAACTTCACGACAACGGATCCCGATTTCGCAATCGGCCGGGGCAGGATTTTCGTGTCGCTCATCGCTCTCCTCTCGATTTTTATCGATCCTACCAATGGCGGTTTCCTTGGAATCGAGCCGTATGCCCTTGGTGTTCTGCTGGCTCATCTCGGGTACAGCATTTTGATGTATATCGCCTTGCAAAAGACCTTAGACCACCACGACTTGGCGACCATCTCGGTTCCGCTAGACGTATTATTTGCAACCGCTGTGGCGTTCATCACTGAAGGCAGGCCCACTAGTCCGGCTTTCGTTTTCTTTGTTTTTGCGATCGTTGCGGCAGGGTTTCGGTTCAACCCGCGGACCTGTCTTGGGGTGACAGTGTTCAGCGTGATCACATATCTGGTGGCGATTTCATTCGCTTCGCACTTTGTCTCGAATTTATACATGATGAGAGGTGCCTACCTTGCAATCACCGGCTACGTGATCGGTTTCTTTGCCGACCAACGCGAGAAGTTCGAGGCACGCGTGCACGATCTCGAAAGCGCGGCCGAGCGTCAGGCCATAGCCCGGGATTTGCATGATGGCTACGTACAGGCGCTCGCCGCGATAAATCTTCGTCTCGGAGCTTGCGAACGATGGCTCGATCAAAATCAGGCATCCAAGGCGCGCACCGAAGTCATAGGAATACAAGTCGAGGTCACCCGAGAATACGACGAGGTGAGGAAGTACCTCCATTCTCTTGCGAATACGCAATACAACGCTTTGGATCTGGATGCTCGGACCATCGAACAGACGAGATTCCAGGTGAATGCCAATTTCGCGACGACGTCAGTGCTGGTCGAGCACGCTCTGCAGATCGTACTTGAGGGAATGCGCAACGCCCAGCACCACGGCAGGCCGCACATTGTGACGGCCAGTGTTCAAGGGTTGAATGATACGATCCGGATTACGATCGACGACGATGGAATAGGATTTGCCGAACCAGATCGTCCGCCTTGGTCGATTGCCTCCAGGGTGGCCGAGGTCGGCGGCGAACTCAGGATGGTTGCGGAGGGCCAATCGGGAGCGCACCTGCAAATCGACTTGCCGGCGGCTTGATCATGCAGACCCCTATTCGACTCATCATTGCCGACGACCACGCGGTCTTTCGAGAGGGTCTGAAGGCGCTGCTCGCCACCTACAATCGCTTCGAAGTCGTGGCGGAAGTGGAGAGGTCCAGCGATTTGGACGCCATCGTGTCTAACACGCCCTGCGATGTTGTGCTCCTCGATCTGCAGATGGACCAGTGGGTGATGAACGAAATTAAAGAGTTGTCGCGTCGCGCTATCGTCGTCGTGCTTACCGCGAGCGAGAGCCTGGAGGATTCCGCCGCTGCGCTGAGGCAGGGAGCTCGGGCCGTGGTGCAGAAACGCTTTGCGCTCGAGACGCTGATCGCCGCAATGCAGGCGGCAGTCGATGGATTCGTCTCATCGCCTCCGACCTCCCGAGCTGAATTTACGGAACGGTCCGGCACCAGCTCGCCATCAAACCCGCTCACAGAGCGCGAGTCGTCAATCGTTCGATACGTCGCGGAGGGGTTGCGCAACGCAGAAGTAGCCAAGCTGCTGTCGATCACTGAGGGAACTGTGAAAGTTCAGCTCAACAAAATTTTTCACAAGATTGGCGTTCGCGATCGCGTTGAGCTTGCGCATTATGCTTATCGGAACGGGTTGATCAAGGTGAACATGCGACATTGAACATACGCTGCATCTTGCTCTGCAGTGCTCAGACAGTGCGCAAAATGCCGCCTATTCGAACATCACATCCTCGATCCTGTTGATCGTCGTTTCGAGACTTAGACACGTGGTTTAGCCATTGCGTATAACTTTAGTTAGTTCGATGAACTAACGCAGGTTATATCTAAGTACGGCCTTTAGCCACTTCAACGGTTTGCCCAAGCACTGGCATACGCGTTGCAAATCGCACTCTTCGACAAAACATTTTTCACTTTCCAAGTTTGCACTCTTTGGGAGGAGGCCGTCGAATGTCGTTGGTGTCTCAACACGTCTGGAGCGCTTCGAGTCGGTATTCGGCTCTGAGAATTCCGGCAGAAATGCAATGGAGGGATTCACTCAATGGGTGCGAATAGTCAGCAAGGATGGGCGCTGCTGCTCTTCGTTGTAGGTTTCACATTTTTTGTGGGTGGCCTTTTCGCGTTGGGACCAATCTTCACAATATTGGGACTCACAGGCCTCATCGTTTCATTGATTTGGTGCTACCGCATTAAGCCGCTCGAGAACGAAGTGCCGGAGCCGGTCGGCGTCCCGACCAAAGAGAGGCGAGCCAGTTAGCCGGTGCTCAGAACTGAAGCTAAATCGAGGGAGGACAAATGAAAATTCTTGGTCTTTTAGTTTGTGTGCTGGGATGGTTCATTGCCGTCCTGAGCGTGAAAGTGCCGGGCGTGTACGCGCAGCTGTTGGTCGCGGCGGCAGGATTTGTCGTTGCCGTGGTCGGGGCTGTTGGAATTCTCAACAGCGCGCACCTCAAAGATGCGATCTGGAAAGCCTGAAAGGAAACTTCGATGCTCATATGGATGAATCGCTCACGCCATCGGCTCACGAAGCTGATGGTCCTGGTTCTGGCCTCTGCCTGGCTGTTGCCGACTACGATCGTACTGGCTCAGGCACCGGCCGCGGCCCCGTCCGCAGCGGCTTCCCCGGCCCCTCCGCCCTCGGTCCCGATCACCACCGGCGACATCAGGGCTATCAAGGGACCTTCCCCCGACGATCTGGCGAAAGGTGACCCAGGCGGTACCTTAACCGGAACCGTCAACGACATTCCGGTTAGTGACACAAAAGCCGGGCTGAGCCTTGCCGATATCGTCAACACCGTCGGCCAGAATCGAATCGCAGACAACTTCATATGGACCCTGGTCACCGGCTACCTGGTCATGTTTATGCAGGCCGGGTTCGCGGCGGTCGAGACGGGGCTGTGCCGAGCGAAGAACGCCAACCACACCTTCATGATGAACTTCATGGTGTACGGTTGGGGGCTCTTCGCATACTGGGTAATGGGATTCGCGCTCCAGCAGGGCGGATGCGCTCCTAACGGTAATCTCGGCGGGCTGAGTCCTCTCAACTCGGAGTTCACGATCAATTTTCTAGGCGGTAAAACCTGGGGCTTGTTCGGTGAGCGCGGATTTTTCCTGAGCGGCCCAGCCTACGATGTCGGCGTGATGGTGATGTTCCTTTTCCAGATGGTCTTCATGGACACTGCCGCGACAATCGTCACGGGCGCCGCGGCCGAGCGCTGGAAATTCCTCGCGTTCTCGATCTCGACCTTCTTCCTCGCTGCAATCGTATACCCGCTCTACGGCAACTGGGCATGGGGCGGTGGGTGGACATCTCAGCTCGGCGTCAACTACGGGCTCGGCCACGGCTATTGCGACTTCGCCGGATCCGGAGTGGTTCATGCGGTCGGAGGAGTGACCGCGTTGGCGGTCTCGATGATCATCGGGCCTCGGATCGGAAAATACACCAGGACTGGCAAGGCCAACCCGATGCCTGGTCATGACATGACGATGGTCCTGATCGGATGTTTCATCCTCGCATTCGGCTGGTTCGGATTTAATCCGGGCAGCACCCTGGGCGCGTCGGGCAACGGCAATCTTCGCATCGGCTCGATCGCGGTTAACACCATGCTGGCTGGATGCACCGGCTCGATCGCGTCGCTGCTCTACATGTGGATCCGGTTCGGCAAGCCCGATGCTTCGATGGCGGGCAACGGTCTGTTGGCAGGGCTGGTGGCGATTACTGCGCCCAGCGGGTTCGTCAATACCGTCGGTGCCGCAATCATCGGATTCGCTGCCGGAATGATCGTCTGTCTTAGCGTCGAATTTATCGAACGCGTTCTTAAGGTCGATGATCCTGTCGGCGCGATCTCGGTCCACGGGACCTGTGGTCTGTGGGGTGTCCTCTCGGTTGGTCTCTTTGCCGACGGCACAAGTAACTACGGCGGGAGCTGGAACGGCGTGAACGGTAGCGTCACCGGGCTGTTCTATGGCGATCCCAGCCAGCTGGTAGCTCAGCTCATCGGGTGCGCAACCCTGGTCGGCATCATCTTCACCCTGTCTTACCTGTTCAACTGGTTTGTCGACGTCGTTGTGGGGCAGCGCGTGAGCGCAGCGACCGAACTGCAAGGTCTCGACATTCCCGAAATGGGTGCGCTCGGCTATCCGGAGTTCCAACTTGTGAGCGCCTCGCTTGAAGTGCCGGCAGCAGACTGACGCAAGGAGCCAGGAAAAATGACAGGGCAAATTATTTTCATGATCGTAATGTTGGCGGTTTTCGTCGGTTGGCAGTTCATCAAGCCCGGCCACAGCGTCTTTGACAAGTAGACTGTCAGATGGAAACGGCCCTACAATTAGAAGAGAAGAGTTCAGCTGGTTCGATGGATGGTAAACGACCCACGCCAATCGTGCGGGATGCCCACTCACTTCTGGTGCGCGGGATCGATGCATTGGAGCGTAATCACATCGATCAGGCTGTCGTTCTGCTGAGCCAGACGGTGCAGATCGATACCGAGTCGTTTCTTGGGCATTTGGCACTCGGCATCGCGTTGACCAAGGCGCTTGACATACCAGCAGCCGAGCGGGCGCTGGAAACCGCAATCAGACTCCAGCCGCGAAACTTTTACGCTCATCTGCGCATGGCCGAATTGTATCAGCGCGTCGGAGTCCCAAAGCGGGCGAAGGAAGAATTGCAGACGGCGCTGGATTTGGCGGGAAGCTCCTACGAGAAGAAAATCGCGCGCGATATACTCGCCGCCGAGGAGCATCGCGAGCCTCGCAGAGCATGGCGGCCTGACTTCTCCGATTTGTTGGGCAGAAAAAGGCGAGAATAGTGCCTGTCAATAAAATCACAGTCTTGAGCCGGCAGCGGTACTTCGCCTTGACTGCTATGGCGGCACTAGCTGCTGCGGCCGGGGCGGTCATGTTTGGGGCGCCGCTGATACCAGCGTCTATAGGCGTTGTGGTTGCGGTAACTTGGTTGATTTGGCGCGCGCCCGCGGCTTAGGTGTCGACACTCCAAGCATCTATAGGAAAACCAGATGAAGAAAATCGAAGCTATCATCAAGCCGTTCACCTTGGACTCTGTAAAACAGGAGCTTCAGAGCCTGGGTATCACCGGCATGACGGTCTACGAGGTAAAAGGATTCGGTCGTCAGAAGGGTCACACCGAACTGTACCGTGGCTCGGAATACGTGGTCGACTTTCTGCCCAAGTTGAAAATTGAGCTGGTCGTCAAGGATGACCAGTACGAAGCCGTGATCGACGCAATCAAACTCAAGGCACACACCGGAAAAATCGGCGACGGAAAGATCTTTGTCACAGAGCTCAAGGACGTCATTCGGATTCGCACCAACGAACACGGCGATAGCGCGATCTGAGTTGGGTCAAGGTCCGGTTCTTCGAGCGGTCTGCTGATGGTCTATGGCCTAGGAGCAATTCTACTCGTCGTCTTGTTCGGTCCGGTGATGTTCGAGCCGGTCGGTCAGAACATAGAAGTTTTCTTTCTCGTCGTCGGTGCCTTTGCATCTGCGATCAGCGGTCAATGGGGGCGTGAGTTGCTTCGCGCGGCTGCGACCGAACCGATAGCCTTGACCGTCGCGGTTCTGGTCTTTGGAGTGGTGGTGCGGCTGTTGCGGCCATGGCTCGACAGTGGAGTGGAGCGCCTCGTTGGGATAGTCGAGCCGCGTTGGATCTATTTTAGTTTGATCATCGCTCTGGGATTGCTCTCTAGTCTGATTACGGCGGTAATCGCGGCCCTGGTTTTGGTCGAAGCTATCGCGTTGCTGAAGCTCGACCGCCGCAGCGAGATAGCAGCCGTGGTGCTGGCCTGTTTTGCAATCGGGCTGGGTGCGGCGCTCACGCCGGTGGGTGAGCCGCTGGGCACAATCGCGATCGCAGCTCTCAAGACCGACTTCTGGTACCTCGCAAGGCTTCTGGGGCCGATGGTCGTTGTTGGAATAGGAATCGTCGGTCTTCTCAGTCTGTTCCTGCCGGCAAAATACGGGCATTCGCTAAAGGCGGATGCTCACACGGAGAATTGGTCAGAGATTTTTTTTCGCGCCGGGAAGGTTTACCTCTTCGTGGCCGGGCTGGTGGGGCTTTCCTGGGGACTGCGCCCACTCGTTGACACCTACATTAGCCATTTGCCTCAGGGCGTATTGTTTTGGTTGAACTCGATTTCCGCGGTCGTCGATAACGCCACGCTTACTGCGGCGGAGATTGGTCCTTCGCTATCCGTGGCGCAGCAACGCGGCGTGCTGATGGGGCTGCTGATCAGCGGCGGCATGCTCATTCCCGGCAACATCCCGAATATCGTTGCGGCCCAACGTTTGGGAATTTCGAGCCGCGAATGGGCTCGTGTTGGCTTGGTAGCCGGATTTCCACTAATGGCGCTCTGCTTCGGCGCCCTCTACTTAATGGCATGAGCCACGGGGAACATTTTCACGAGCCCAGAACATCCAGGCGGAGGATTTATCCGCGTGGTCTGGTAGGACCCGATGAAAACGACGAGGGGGAGGCTGCGAATGAAACCCTGATGCCGTCCCGGACCCGCCCAACCACGACGCATACGAACGAAGAGGAACTGCTGCTTGAGAGTCGCAGCCTCTTGATGACCGACTTTATCGAGGCTGCTCACCGAGCCGCCTTGGCCAATGCTACCATCCTGCTGACCGGCGACAGCGGCACCGGCAAGAGCGCCTTTGCCCGCCAAATACATAGATGGAGTCGGCGACGCGAGGCACCGTTTCTAAGCGTCGATTGCGCAGCGATACCCGCGCACCTTCACGAGAGCGATCCCTTCGAGGACTTAAGGAACACGCTGGCCGCTTTGCGTGCCGAACGCGGCGACCGAAGCAATGTTTCGGACTCCGCTTCTTTGCTTTTGGACAATGTTGTTGACCTGCCTCCTGCCGCTCAGGCTAGGCTTCTGCAGTTCGTCGAAGAGCGGCAATCGCTTGCCGATTTGCCCTCTTCGGGTTTGCACGTTCGAATCATAGCGGCTTCCAGTCGCGATCTTGGTAGGGAGGTAGCGGCTGGACGTTTCCGCAGCGATCTCTTTTACCGGATCAACGTTATCGCGTTGAAAATTCCCACCCTGGTTGAACGCCGCTGGGATATTCCTCTCCTGGCCGCGCATCTGCTGGCGCATAGCGCGATTCGCAATGTTCGGCACCGACTGCATTTGTCAACCGGAGCTGCTGCGGTGATGGCGAACTATCACTGGCCCGGAAATGTCCGCGAGTTACGAAACGCCATCGAACGCGCGGCCGTTCTTTGCACAAGCGATCTCATCACAGAAGAGCACCTGCCCGATGTGGTCCGAGCTGCAAGACAACGTCGCACCATGACTGAAGGGAGACCACTGACCAGTCTCCAGGAGGTCGAGCGCGCGCATATCATTGCTGTACTCAAGGCGAGCTCGACTATGGAAGAGGCTGCCGCAGCACTCGGCATCAATATCTCGACACTGTGGCGAAAGCGAAAGCTCTACAAAATCGAGTAACGCATGTGAAGTATGGCGCCAGCCCCAATGGAAGGGGAGTTACTCGCTTGATACAACAGGGAACCGCGGCGGAGAATCGGCCCCGGGAAAAGCGAGAACGATTATATTAGTCAGATCGTAAGTATCCTCAAGACAGGACACGGTGCGTGCCGTAAGAGCTGATCAGACGTGCCTCCGATCAAGAGATCGAGCAGGGGCGCTTGTCCGCGCATAGATATGACTATTAGGTCGACCTTGAGCTTGCTCACCAGCTCTCCGATCACTTCGTGAACGATACCAAAGTAGAGTTCGGAACGGCACTTTGGGTAGAGCCGTCTCGCTTCCTCTTCGAGACGCTTGAGCTCGTTGGATGCCTTCTCGCCATGCTGCTCGAGTAAACTGGTGGCATCAGACCAACGCGAGGTACCGCGAGGTAGAGGCTCTACGACGTGAACGATTACCACTTCAGATTCGTAGTCGCGCGCCAATTCAATCGCGTACTTTAGCGCCGTGAGCGAATGTTCAGAAAAGTCGACGGGTACCAAAATCCGCTCCATTTTCATCGTTTTCATCCGAAGAGAATTGCTGCACTTTCGCACTCCATGCAGACCTCTTCATCAGATTTTCTCGCCAGCAATAAGAATAACCTGACTCTGATCATCTGACACCTTGTCATCCAAAATCCAACCGAATCGTCTCCAGGGTGCGTGCCGAGCGAAAACAACATCAATACTCGCCTCGATTGTTTCGCGAAGTCTTACCAGATGCGAATTTCTATGCGGCGCCGCTTCTCGTAACCTTCGGCACTTGCCCAGATGCAACGGGCCGAAAGCGACTTTGCCTCAGAAAAAGTCGTGATCGCAGGAATCAACATCGATTCTTGACGAGGGGCTTCGGGCCAGGGCGGCCTCGCACGCCGCGGCGCGGATTTCGGTGCTTAAGATTCACCGACATCTAAACCGAATTTGGAAATTGTGGGCAGTAAGTGGGCACTCTGGCCAGCATGAGATTGCGCGGATCCCTGTAAGTACCTAATAAATAAGGGCGGAGGAGGAAGGGGCCCGGTGGCCCCACCGGTCTTCAAAACCGGCTTGGCGGCTAATATTGTTGCCGGAGGGTTCGACTCCCTCCCCCCTCCGCCAGTGACTTTCTCAAGCGCGACGGACGCATTATGGGCGGCGCGATTTGTGCGACCCGCTAAGTCTTCGAGGCTGCTCGAAATCAGCTCATCAGACTGTGACCTGGTTGCCGCTGAAGCTGGTGAAGGTGAAGCCGGTGTAGTTCTCGTTATAAAGGTGCGCCAGGTCCCTCAGTAGGCTTATCGCAACCGCCTCGCCTAACAACATTCCCTGCTGGATGTCCTGGCGCCAGTGGATTCCCGCAAAGGCCCGTCCGAATCCAACGTTGGACGCGAGCTTGTTGAGTTCTCCGCCTACTGTCATCTGACTCGCGTCAGATCCGGTGTACGGCACCACTGACAGGCCGTCATCGGTAGTGGTCAAGGGATGAGGAATTACAAAGGCATCGTTGAAAAACCATTTGAGCACTGTCGCAGACGCGCCCGCGACCACTGCGTGCGCCGCCGGATAGGACGGGTGCAACGGACATCCTTCCGGATAGGACATCGGTATGAAGTAGGTGCCGTTGCGAGTGAAGACCGCCGAGGCTGCCTTTGAGTTCAAGACACTTGAATCTAGAGGATAGGACTTCTGACCGGTCAGAGTGAAGTGCACGAGTCCTGCAGTCTCCTCAGGACGCGCCATCCTATGCACGAACCATTTCTGGAACCATGCATTTTTGAGCGCGCGCGCGACCACTTCTGCGAGCAACACCTCCGCCATCGGGAATCCGAACGTGATGAATCCGGTCTCGGACTTGAGGGTCGGCGGGTAAGGATTCCCCGAGTTCAGCGGCGCTCTCATTTTTATCAGCATCAATGCCGCGTTGAGATACTCCTGATACGGCACGTCGTTGTGTACATACTCCGCCAGATCGCGCCCACTGCGCAGAAATCTCAACTGCGAGTCAGGATGCGCATTCTCCAGTGCTGCGGGCGCGCCGTTCTCGACATTCAGCCAGGTTCCCGGCTCGATCGCGAAATCGGTTCCCGGGAGCGTCGTCGAGTAGCCGGTAAACGGCATCGCGCCGTAGCTGAACGGCTGGATGAAGAACTGCGAGATATACGGTCCGATCAGACCTCCCGCAGTGAAGCCGCGAAATATCGTCTGCGTTGTGACATCGCCACCAATTCGCGGACCGACGTAGGACGAGAGCGCTGTCAGCTCGGAAACCGCTGCCGCAATCGTAGGATCGGTCCCGTATTGCGAAAATGGAACGTCACGCGCCAGCGCTAGCCAGTACAATTCGATCATCTGCGCGGCCAAGCCCGGACTGTTCAGAGTGTCCTGAGGAGGAATCGAGAGTTGCGACGCATCGTAGGTCTCGAGGTCGAAGGCAATTCCGGCCTGCGGATCCACCAGCTGCATGGTGCCGCCCATCCGGAGAGAGTCGAAGTCCGCACGCTTGCCGGTTTTCACCGCGGCCAGGTAACTGGCATAGACGTTCGGATCGACTTCGCCGAATGAGTTATGCGCGAAGCCCTTGGTAAAGTTCGCAATTCCAGACGGGTACGTCGCCTCGTCTCCGTTGTTAGGATGCGACGGAACCTTGACCTCGTGATCGTCCGCTGCAGCATTGAGACGTTTGTTGAATGCCTGGTCGCGACGATTCTTGAGGTTGAGTAGCTGGGTGTGAGTATCCGAGAGGACGTCGGGAATTCTCGGCTTGCTTCTCGCTGCGGCGCTGGTTGCAATTGCGATGAACGGAGCCGCTATACCCGCGGCGCCTATTCCCTTCAGGAACGCGCGGCGGCTGTGCGCTTGTTTCATTCTTCTTGAATTTTCTTCATCCGAAAAAATAGCCGACCCTGATTTGTGTTCTGGCTTCTCATCCATTCGAGTTTCCTCTCGATGCTACGAACTTCCTTACTGCGTGAACTAAGCGAGGTCCCCCAAAGAGCACCCCCTCATTTTTCGACCAAGACCCGTCCTTCTTTTTGAAACCATTTCGGGTCCGCCAATAACGCAAACAATGTGCCCGATTTCTAAACATCGATTTGTCGCGGCAAATCAGGCATCTTCACGCAGCAGCGAAGTATCTGCTGCGTCTCTCGTGTATTTTTTACTGCTGTGACCCGAAGGGTCTGGCGGAAGGAAATTTTCCGATTGTCTCAAACCTATGAATAGTTCATTCTCTTGTTGAACTATATAGTTCGTTAGATGAACTCGAGGAGGCCCCGTCATGAGCGACGATTGGCAGAAGACCATTTGCATCCTGTGCAGCGTTAACTGCGGGGTCGAGGTAAAGCTCGACGGGCGCCACATCACGCGCGTCCGTGGAAATCGCGATCACGTGGCCTCGAAGGGTTACGCTTGCGAGAAGGCACAGCGGATTGACTACTACCAGAACGGCAGGGACCGCCTGACCTCGCCGCTGCGACGACGCCCGGACGGTACCTTCGAGGAAATCGACTGGGACACTGCTATTCGCGAGGTCGCGGATGGCTTCAAGCGCGTGCGCGACACTTACGGCGGCGCGAGCATCTTCTATTACGGCGGCGGCGGCCAGGGCAATCATCTGTGCGGCAGTTACGGCGCGTCGACGCGGCGCGCGCTTGGATCGGTATTCAGCTCCAACGCTCTTGCCCAGGAAAAGACGGGGGAGTTCTGGGTCGATCACATGCTTTTCGGAACCGGGCTCAGTGGAAGCTATCAGCAAGCTGAGGTCGCGGTATTCGTCGGCAAGAATCCATGGCAGTCACATGGCTTTCAGCGCGCACGTCCGATCCTCCGCGACATTGCGGCCGACCCGAACCGCGCGCTTGTCGTGATCGATCCCCGTCGCACCGAGACCGCCGAGATGGCGGACTACCATTTGCGCGTGCGTCCGGGCACCGACGCTTTCTGCCTCGCGGCGATTCTTGGCGTCCTCGCGCAAGAGGATCTGATCAGCCACGACTACATTCGAGAGCACACTCAAAACAGCGATGAACTGTTCGCAGCGCTGAACGACGTTCCGGTTGCGGATTACTGCGGGCGCGCGGGCCTCGACGAAACTTTGATTCGCAATGTGGCGCGCCGAATCGCTCGCGCCTCGAGCGTTTCGGTTTACGAGGATCTCGGCATCGAGCAGTCGCTCCACAGCACGCTCAACTCGTACCTCGAGAAACTTCTCTTCGCTGTGACCGGGAATATCGGCAAGGCGGGCGGCATGAATGCGGGAACCAGCCTGACCGGGATGTTCGGCGGCGCGCTGTCGTCACAGACAAGTCCGGTCGGCGGGCATCGAATCATCGGCGGAATGATCCCGGCCAACGTGATCCCCGATGAAATCCTGACTGACAATCCCAAGCGTTTCCGCGCGATGCTAATCGAGAGCGAAAATCCCGCACACTCGGTCGCCGACAGCACGCGGATGCGCGAAGCGCTACGCGCGCTGGAGTTCGTCGTGGTCATCGATGTTGCGATGAGCGAGACTGCGCGTGAGGCGCACTACGTTTTGCCGGCGTCGTCGCAGTACGAGAAATGGGAAGCGACCTTCTTTGGCGCCGCTGTCCACACCGAGACGGATTACGCCAACACCTTCACGCTGCGCGCGCCGATTCTCGAGGCTCTCCCTGGAACGCTCCCTGAGGGAGAAATTCATCGCCGGCTGGTTCGGGCGATTGGCGCGATGACCGATGACGACGTCGCACCTCTCCACGCGGCCGCCGTCAAAGGGAGGGCCGCCTATGCGATGGAGCTGATGCGAGTCGTTTCAGAGCGGCCGCATCTGGCGGAGGTAATGACGGTGCTGCTGTATGAGACTCTCGGCCCGACGCTTGGAGGTGGAAACGAAAATGCCGCGTCGCTCTTCGGTATCGCGCACAACTTCGCGCGCAGATATCCGGAGTCGCTCCGTCGCGCGGGCTTCAGCGGAGAAGGCGTCGAGCTCGGCAACGCGTTGTTCGACGCGATTTTCACCAATCGATCAGGCGTCACGGTCAGCGTCGATCCGTACGAGGAGACCTGGCGCAGGATTCACGACCGGAAGATCAATCTTACGATTCCCGACTTGATGCCGGAGCTCAAATCGCTTCGCGATGAGCATCCGGCGCACGATCCGGAGTTCCCGTTCGTGCTGTCGGCGGGGCAACGGCGCTCCGGAACCGCAAATACAATCATCCGCGATCCGCAATGGCGCCCGAAGGATCCGGCGGGCGCGCTCTGGATGAACCCGGCGGACGCTTCCGAACTTGGAATTCAAGACGGCGGCCGCGTGCGAATCACAACCAAGCGCGCGAGCGCCGAGAGCGTCGTCATGCTCACCGACACGATGATGCCCGGTCACGTCGCGCTGCCGAACGGGACGGGACTGTGGTACCCCGACCGCGAAGGTCAGGAATTTCAGCATGGGGTCGCGCCAAACGAGCTCACGGTGACCGAAGATCGCGACTGGTTCGCGGGCACGCCCTTTCACAAGCACGTGCCGGCGCGAATCGAGGCGGTTGCCTGATGCGGCGAACTCGCTTCGACGATTGGCCGTGTCCAATCGCACGCACCACCGACCTCATCGGCGATTGGTGGACGCCGCTGGTGATGCGCGAGGCGTTCTCGGGGCGGCGCCGCTTCGAGGATTTCCAGCGCGCACTGAAAGTCCCGCGCGCGGTACTCGCGCGGCGGCTCGATCGGTTGGTCGAGGAAGGCCTGCTGAAAAAAGTGTCCTATGAGGATCATCCACCGCGTTACGAATACCGTTTGACTGACAAGGGGCGCGCATTTTGGGACGTGCTCGCCGCGATGTGGCGATGGGGCAGCGATTGGCTGTGGGGCGAAAATGGTCCGCCGGTTATTCTTGTCGACCACGAAACGGGCCGCGAAGTGCGCCCGTTGGTAGTCGACGAAAACACCGGCACCCGCCTGACCGGCCGCCGCCTGCGCATGAGCCGCAAGCCACGTGTCGGCCCGGAGCCGCTGTAACCCATTCATTGAGGTGCGGGGTTTAGCCCTACCCCAGGAAGCGTGAAACGCAGGAGGGGTTTCATTACAGCTAATTCCTTCCTCCCGAACCGCAAGCTTTCGTGATACTCGGTAAATTGAGGCAGCGAAGGTGGAACCTCCTCCTGACGATCGCTCGCAACCGTTCCAGAGATTCACGCGCTGGTTTACGCCGAACCGCTCGACTGCGCTGCGGCAATATCGGTCGCGCGCGCGCATCTACGATCTCGAGCTCTTGTTGTTCGAGCCGGTGCGGCATCGCGCTATCGAGTTACTGCGTCTGAAAAAAGGCGATCGGGTGCTGGATGTCGGCTGCGGTACCGGTCTGAGCTTGATGGCTCTGGAAAGTTATATCGGCCCCGACGGTTCGATCGTCGGAATCGAGCAGAGCCCCGAGATGCTCGAGCTTGCACGAGCGCGGGCGGCTGAGAAAGATTGGAGGAACGTCGAGTTCGTCTCGGCTGCGGTCGAAGAAGCCGCGATCCCGTTCGCCGCCGACGCTGCGCTCTTTCATTTCACGCACGACATAATGCGCACGCCCAACGCGCTCGCCAACGTCGTCAGCCATCTCATGCCCGGCGCGCGGATTGTTGCGGCCGGACTCAAGTGGGCGCCTTTTCGCACGATGCCGCTGAATCTCTTTGTATGGAACGCCGCGCTGCGATCGACGAGCACGCTCGAGGGACTCGCACGTCCATGGAGCAATCTCGAGCCTATTTTGCAAGAGCTGGAGGTCGAGCAAATGCTTGGCGGCACCGTTTACGTCGCCCACGGTATCGTCAAGGGGCGCTGATTTTTCTGATACTATTTGGATATGGCGCCGCGAGGGTATTAGAGATGCGGCGCCGTCAGGTCATGCGACATACATTTGTTCTCGCGGTCTTTTTTGCTGCGCTGGCCGTGTCCGGATGTAGCGCCCAACAATCGAACCAATCGCTATCGCAGACGCAAACGGCTTCGGCGGATCAGTCGAATGCGCAGCTCGTAATCGCGCCCAAGGTCGACGATGTGCCCGCTCATCCGTTGCCATTCAAGGGCAAGCTGATTTCCGGTGATAAGGATGAGCTGCCGCCCGCGATCGCGATGTCGTTATCTGATAGCTCGCCGGTGACATTCACCTATCGCGAGGAATTGACGCACGACGACTATCACGTACCGCTGGCAGTTTCCGCACTTGATCCGGCCAACCTGATCGGCGCTCCGCTCGGCGACATCGGGGTCACGGCGTTCGCGTCGCTGTCGATCAGCGCGGGCGACACTATAATTGCCGACTACACCGCCAAAGAGCACGCCTCCAAGTCGTACAATATGTACCACAACGTCACTCACGCAGAGGTAGACGAAGCTGCGCGCGCGGCTGTGCGGCAAAGGATCGATCAAAAGATTTACAGCGACGAAGCCCGCCTGGCGAAAGCCGTCGCCGGCGTCCGAAAAGCTCCGACTACTTCCGCTGAACAATGAATCGCCGGCTGTTGTTATTGTCGCTCGGCGTCGTCGCGTCAGCGGCGATCGGATGCGCCGTGCAGGGAACGCCATTTGAAAAAATCTCGTCGCCGCCCGGCAACGCGGTGATCTACGTGTATCGGCCGTACAGTTATGGATCGTCGGAGCTTCGGCCGGCGGTCACCTGCGGTGAGGAAACTGCGCGAATCGGTCCGGGCGGCTACCATGCGTTCATAGTTCCGGCCGGGCAGAAGGTCGTTTGCAGTATGACGACGGACCAGCCCGATGAAGTCGAATTCGACACCGAGCGGCGTTCGTACTACGTCAGGGAAGAACTCGGATGGGGCTGGCTGACGGGAGTCCCGCATCTCAACCCGGTCGACACTGACCAGGCGCAGAGCGAGATTCAGAGTTGCGTGCTGGAGCCCCAGACACCTCAGACTGGTCCGACTACGCAGACTACTCAGACCGGGAGCGCCAAGTGAACGTGTCATCAAGAACCTCTCCCCTAACCCCTCTCCCTTCAGGCGAGGGGAACCAGAGAGAGAGGGCAAAACGTCATGCGAGATTTTAACCAGTTTGAGCTATCCGATTCCCTCCAGAAGGGAGAGGGGTTAGGGGTGAGGTGAAAGTTACCCGAAACCAGTTTGTGACTCGCGAGAAGCTGGAACTTGCGAGAGATCTGCGCCGGAGGATGACGCCGCAGGAGAAAGTCGTGTGGCATGCGCTCAGGAACGACGCCGTTGGTGCGCTGCATTTCAGGCGACAGCAGGTAATCGCCGGATACGTCGTCGATTTCTATTGCGCATCAGCGAAGCTCGCTGTTGAAATAGATGGCGACTCACATCTCGGTAGAATCGAGCACGACGCGGTTCGCGATCGCGCGCTGTCGGAAATGGGAATAACAACGCTAAGAATCGGTAACAGTGAGGTCGATCGAGACTTGGACGGGGTGCTGAAGAAGATCGAGGAGCGAACCTCTCCCCTAACCCCTCTCCCTTCTGGAGAGGGGAACACGAAGGGGAAAACAGATGATTGATTCTTCTTCCCCCTCGCCTGAAGGGAGAGGGGGCCAGGGGAGAGGTGATGCCGCCCGAAGATAGCGTCACAGCGGTTCGCGAGAATCATCGCTTCGATGAGGCTCGACTCGAGCACTATCTGCGCGAGCACATGCCGAACTTTCGCGGTCCTCTCGTCGTTCGACAGTTCGTCGGCGGCCAATCAAACCCTACCTTCCTGCTGGAAACTTCTGATGCGCGTTTCGTCATGCGCAAGAAGCCGCCGGGGACTCTGCTCCCGTCGGCGCATCAGGTCGAGCGCGAATATCGAATCATCAAGGCGCTCGCGGCGACTGATGTGCCGGTCCCGCGCGTCCACCTTTTGTGCGAGGACGTCGGCGTCATCGGCACGGCGTTTTTCGTAATGGACTTTGTCGAGGGGCGCATCATGCGCGATCCGATGATGCCCGACTCGAGCCCGCATGAGCGCGCGGCCTGCTATGACTCGATGAACGACGTGCTCGCTCGGCTGCATAAGGTCGATTTTCGTGCGGTTGGCCTCGGCGACTACGGCCGGCCGCAAGCATACGTTGCGCGGCAGCTTGCCCGCTGGTCGAAGCAGTACGAAGCATCGAAGATTGACGAGATTCCCGAGATGGATCGCCTGATCGAATGGCTCCGGCGAAATATTCCGGCCGACGACGAGACCACGATCGCGCACGGCGACTACCGCATGGAGAACCTGATCTTTCATCCGAGCGAGCCGCGCGTGGTCGCAGTGCTCGATTGGGAACTCTCAACTCTCGGGCATCCGCTGAGCGACCTGGCGTGGGCGAGCCGTGCCTACCATTGTCCGCCCGGAATTGACGGGGTGCTGAGTTTTCAAGGAATGGATCTGGATGCGCTTGGGATTCCCAGTGAACATGAATTCATGGCCGCTTATTGCCGGCGCGTCGGACGAGCCAGCGTGCCGGATTTGACCTTCTTCGTCGCGTTCTCATTCTTCCGCGGCGCCGCGATCGCTCAAGGAATTGCGATGCGTGCAAAACTCGGCAACGCGAGCGGACCCGACGCTGCTCTGCGCGGCGCGAAGGCGCGAGAGACGGCAGAGCTCGGCTGGACTGTCGCGCAGCGTGCGTCGAAATCGTGAACGTGGCTGAGATCGTAAACCTCGACGCGGTAGCGCTGTCCCGCGCGATCAAAGCGAAACAGGTTTCGTGCGTCGAGGTGATGAACGCGTATCTCGATCAGATCGAGCGCTTGAACCCGCGTGTCAACGCGATCGTTTCACTTCGGCCTCGCGAAGATCTGCTCAAGGAGGCCGCGGACCGCGATGCGCAAATTGCGCGCGGTGAGCATCTCGGCTGGATGCACGGCTTTCCGCATGCGGTCAAGGACCTCGAGCCGACCCGGGGCATCCGCACCACGATGGGCTCGCCGCTGTTCAAGAACTTTTTTCCTCGCGACGATTCGATCCTGGTCGAGCGACTCCGGCACGCCGGCGCGATCATTATCGGCAAGACCAACGTCCCGGAATTTGGCCTCGGCTCTCAAACCTACAACCCGGTTTTCGGCACTACGCTCAACGCATACGATCAATCGAAGACGTGCGGCGGCAGCAGCGGCGGCGCGGCGGTCGCGCTCGCGCTTCGAATGGTCCCGGTGGCAGACGGCAGCGATCATGGCGGATCGCTGCGAAATCCGGCTGCGTTCAACAACGTGTTCGGGTTCCGAACTTCTTCAGGCCGGGTGCCGTCGCAGTCATACGAGGTTTTCATACCTTCGATTTCAGTGCATGGGCCGATGGCTCGTACGGTGCCGGAACTTGCGATGTTTCTTTCGGCGATCGCCGGATACGATGCGCGCGTGCCGCTTTCGATCCGCCAGGACCCGGCCGAGTTCGCCGGCCCGCTCGAGCGCGACTTCAAAGGCACGCGAATCGGATGGGTCGGCGATTTCGGCGAGCAAATCCCTTTCGATCCCGGCGTGCTCGAACTCTGCGAAAGCTCGCTCAAGGTTTTCGAAGCGCTCGGATGTAGCGTGGAAACGGCGACGCTCGACTATCCGCTCGAGCCCGTTTGGCAGAGTTGGCTGGCGCTTCGCGGCTGGCAAATCGCAGCCGAGTTCCGCGCCAGCTATCCCGATCCGGCCCAACGCGCATTGATGAAACCTGAACTGCAGTGGGAAATCGAAAACGGCCTGAAGTCGACGGCGATTGGACGTCGCGATCGCGTCGCGAGTGCGCACGGCCTGGTACCATTCGGTGCGCAAATTTTTCGAGAAGTACGATTTCATGATCGCCCCAGCCGGCCAGGTCTTCCCGTTTGACGCGACGACGCATTGGCCGAAAGAAGTCGGCGGCGTCGTGATGGATACCTACCATCGCTGGATGCAAGTGATGATTCCGATCTCGATGTCAGGCTGCCCCGCGCTCAGCGCCCCCGCGGGCTTCAACGACCGGGGCTTGCCGATGGGCATCCAGATAGTAGGCCCAAATCACGCCGAGATGGCGTGTATGCAGCTCGCGCACGCATACGATCAAGCGACCAACTGGGTGACAAAGCGCCCGCCGCCAATACTAAGTAGCTAGTGAAGTAACTATAGTCAGTCGGCTGCGTGTGATTCGGTCGGGGCCGGTGCGCGGCGGCCGAGGGCTCGACGCCACAAGCTCGACCATCCTGCGCTGACGCGGTCCATGTACAAGTAGATTACCGGCGTCGTGTAGAGCGTCAGGACCTGGCTTACCAGCAGGCCGCCGACGATTGCGATGCCGAGGGGCGGCGCATTTCGGAGCCGGTGCCGTTGCCGAGCGCGAGCGGCAGTCCCCCGAGCAGCGCGGCCGCCGTGGTCATCATGATCGGACGGAAGCGCAGCACGCAGGCCTGGTAGATCGCGTCGTGCGGCGATTTGCCTTCGCCGCGTTGAGCTTCGAGCGCGAAGTCGATCATCATGATGGCGTTTTTCTTCACGATGCCGATCAGCAGAATGATGCCGATAAGCGCGATCACGCTCAGCTCGATGTGGAAAAGGAGCAGCGCGAGGATTGCGCCGACTCCCGCCGACGGCAGCGTCGAGAGAATCGTGATCGGATGGATGTAGCTCTCGTAGAGAATGCCGAGCACGATGTACACGGCGAAGAGCGCAAAGGCGATGAGGAAGCCTTCGTTCTTGAGCGAGTCCTGGAACGCCTGCGCAGTTCCCTGGAATGTTCCACGGATGCCGGCGGGCATCTTGATCTGCGCTTCGGCCTGCGTGATCGCGTCAACCGCTTCGCCCAGCGCGACGCCCGGCGCGAGGTTGAACGAGATCGTCACCGACGGAAACTGACCCTGGTGGTTGACGGCCAGCGCGGTCTGAGCGTTCGCGAAGTGGGTGAAGGTGCTGAGCCTGACGAGCCCGCCGGTGTTGGAGCGCACGTAGATCAGGTCGAGCGACGTCGGGGTTCTGCCAGAACTGCGGCGCGACTTCCATCACGACGTGGTACTGGTTCAGCGGCGTGTACATCGTGGACACCTGCCGCTGCCCGAACGCGTCGTAGAGTGTATCGTCGATAGCCTGCTGCGAGAGTCCGAGCCGCGAAGCGGTGTCGCGATCGACGACGACGTTGGCCTCGAGGCCGCTGTTCTGCTGATCGCTACTGACGTCGGCGAGAATTTTAACCGTGCGCAATTTCTTGAGCACCTTCGGCGCCCACTGGTTGAGTTCCGTTGAGGTCATCGCTCTGCAACGTGAACTGGTATTGCGCGTTGCTCATTCTGCCGCCGATGCGCAAATCCTGAACCGCCTGCAGATAAAGATTGACGCCCGCGATGTGAGAGACCTCCTTGCGGATGCGTCCGATGACCAGGTCGGCGTTGATCTTTCGCTCGCTCAAGGGCTTGAGAGCGATGAACATGTTGGCGGTGTTGGTTGCGCCGTTGCCGCCGGTGAATGCGATGACGTTGTCGACGGCCGCGTCTTTATCGATCGCCGCGACCAGCTGGGCAAGACGATCGTGCATCGCCTGAAATGAAGTGTCCTGGTCGGCCTGCACCGCGCCCATCAGGCGGCCGGTGTCCTGCTGCGGGAAAAATCCCTTTGGCACAACTGTGAACAGAAATATGCTCAGCGCGAGCGTGCCGAGCGCGACCATCAGGGTGAGCGGCTGATGATCGAGCACCCACAACAGGGTGCTTTCGTAACGATCGAGCATGCCCTTGAAAAATCGCTCGCTCGCGACGTACCAGCGGTTGTGCGTCTCCTGGTCGTGCGGTTTGAGCAGGTGCGCGGCCATCATCGGAGTCGTGGTGAGTGAGATGACCAACGACACGAGGACGGCGGCCGACAGAGTGACCGCGAACTCGCGGAACAGCCGGCCGACGATCCCGGACATCAGCAAAATCGGGATGAAGACCGCGATCAGCGAGATGCTGATCGAAACGACGGTGAACCCGATGCCGGCTGCGCCCTTGATTGCGGCTTCGAGCGGCGCCATTCCCTGCTCGCGGTAGCGGGAAATGTTTTCGATGACGACGATTGCGTCGTCGACCACGAAGCCGGTGCAAATCGTCAGCGCCATCAACGAGAGATTGTCGAGGCTGTAGCCGAACAGGTACATGATGCCGAAGGTTCCGATCAGCGAGAGCGGAACGACGACTCCCGGAATCAAGCGTGGCGCGCAGATTACGCAGGAACAGGAACACCACCATGATCACGAGTGAGATCGAAATCAGCATCGTGAACTCGACGTCGTGCACCGAGGCGCGGATGGTGGTCGTGCGGTCCATGACGACGCGGAGGTTGATCGCGGGCGAGATCGAGGCGCGCAATTGCGGCAACGCCGCGTAAACTCGATCGACCGTATCGATGATGTTCGCGCCGGGCTGGCGAAACACGATGATCAACACCGCGGGCTTGCCGTCGACCATCCCGGCCGCGCGAACGTTCTCGACCGAATCCCTGACCCACGCGATGTCCGAAAGCTGAACCGCGGAGCCATTGGCGTAGCGAACGATGAGCGGTCGGTAGTCGTCGGCCTTGAGGAGCTGGTCGGTCGTGCTCAGCCCCCAAGTCTGGCTGTCATCGGCAAGTTCGCCCTTGGGACGGTTCGCATTGGCCCCGGCAAGGACGGTCCGCACGTCCTCGAGACTGACGCCGAGGTTGCTCATCTGCGAGGGATTCAGCTCGACGCGAACGCCAGGCAGCGCGCTTCCGCCGACATTAACCTGGCCGACGCCTTCGAGTTGCGAGAGCTTCTGCTGGAGGATCGAATCTAGCCGCGTCGTACATCAGTCCCGGGCGTACGGCGTCCGAGGTGAGCGCGAGAATCAGAATCGGCGCATCGGCGGGATTGACTTTTTTGTAGGTCGGCTTGCTCGGCAGATTCGAGGGCAACTGTCCGGCGGCGGCGTTGATGGCGGCCTGCACGTCGCGCGCGGCGGCGTCGATATTGCGATTCAAATCGAATTGCAAAACGATGCTGGTGGCGCCGAGATAGCTGGTCGAGGTCAGCTCCGTCAGACCTGCGATACGGCCGAACTGGCGCTCGAGCGGAGTCGCCACCGACGACGCCATCGTCTCCGGGACTTCCGCCGGGCAAGGCCGCCTGTACCTGGATAGTCGGGAACTCGACCTGCGGCAACGGCGAAACCGGAAGCAGCCGAAACGCGATGATACCCGAGAGCGCCAGCGCGATCGTCAGCAACGTGGTCGCAACCGGCTTGCGTATAAATGGTTCGGAAATACTCATGACGCTTGTGCCGGAACAGTTTCCGCAACGGCACCTTTTGCGCGCCAATTGGCAAATCGCGTCGCCATGCGGTCGAAGGTCAGGAAAATTACCGGCGTCGTGTAGAGCGTAAGCACCTGGCTGACGAGCAATCCGCCGACGATTGCGATACCGAGCGGGCGCCGCAACTCCGAGCCGACTCCCGTGCCCAGCGCGAGCGGCAATCCGCCGAGCAGCGCCGCCATCGTGGTCATCATGATCGGGCGGAAGCGCAGCAGGCAGGCCTGGTAGATCGCCTCGCGCGGCGGCTTGCCCTCCTGGCGCTGAGCTTCGAGCGCAAAGTCGATCATCATGATGGCGTTCTTCTTCACGATACCTATCAGCAGGATGATGCCGATGAGAGCGATCACGCTCAGATCCTGACCACAGATCATCAGGGCCAGGATCGCGCCGACGCCTGCTGACGGCAGCGTCGAGAGAATCGTGACCGGATGGATGTAACTCTCGTAGAGGATGCCGAGCACGATGTACACGGTGATTAGAGCCGCGAGGATCAGCACAGGCTCGTTGCTCAACGACGCACGGAACGCGGCGGCGGTACCCTGGAACGAAGCCTGGATGCTCGCGGGCATCCCGATTTGTACGCGCGCATTGTCGATCGCGCTGACGGCGTCGCCCAACGAATATCCCGGCCCCAGATCGAACGAAATCGTCACCGCGGGGAACTGGCCCTCATGATTCACTGCCAGCGGCGCAGCCCCTGGCTCGAAGCGGGTGAACGCGCTCAGCGGCACCTCGCCGCCCGTGTTCGAGCGAATATAGATTTCGTCGAGCGCGTGAGGATTGCGCTGAAACTGCGGCGCCACTTCGAGCACCACGTGGTACTGATTCAGCTGCGTGAACATCGTCGACACCTGCCGCTGTCCAAACGCGTCGTACAGCGTGTTGTCGATCAGGTTCGGCGTGATACCGAGCCGCGAAGCCGTCAGCCGATCGATAACGACGTGCTCTTCCCAGCCGTCGTTCTGCTGATCGGTCGCGACGTTGCGGAGCGCAGGAATCGTCTTGAGCTTGTCGACGAGTTTCTTCGTCCACAGGTTCAGCTCGTCGGAGCTCGGATCTTCCAGGCTATACTGAAACTGCGTGCGGCTGACGCGATCTTCGACCGTAAGATCCTGCACCGGCTGCAAGTACAGCGTCAGGCCGTTGGCGGCCGTCAACTTCGGCTGTATGCGGTCGATAACCGTGGTGATATCGACCTTGCGCACGTCGAGCGGCTTCAGGTTGATCAGTATCCGTCCGCTGTTGACCGTAGTGTTGGTGCCATCGATCCCGACGAATGACGAAAGGCTCTCGACGGCAGGGTCCTGCAAAATAATCCGCGCCAAATCCTGCTGCCCGCGCGCCATCGCGGCGAACGATACGTTCTGCGGCGCTTCGGAAACGCCCTGGATGACTCCAGTGTCCTGCACCGGAAAGAAGCCCTTGGGCACGACGATGTAGAGTACGATCGTCAGCACCAGCGTGCCGATCGCAACCATCAGCGTTTCCCATTCGTGGTTGAGAATCCATTCGAGCGTGCGCCCGTAAAACGCGATGGTGTCTTCGAATACTTTCTCCGACTTGCGATAGAACCAGGTCTGCCGATCCTCCGGCGTGTGCTTGAGCAGCTTCGCGCTCATCATCGGCGTGAGAGTCAGCGAGACGACCGCCGACATCAGGATCGTCACCGCCAGCGTGACCGCAAATTCGCGGAACAACCTGCCGACGATGTCGCCCATGAACAGGAGCGGGATAAGCACCGCGATCAGCGAGACGGTCAGCGATAGAATCGTGAATCCGATCTGCTCGGCGCCCTTGAGCGCGGCTGCCAGCGGCTTTTCGCCTTCCTCGATGAAGCGCGAGATGTTTTCGATCATCACGATCGCATCGTCAACCACGAAGCCGGTCGAAATCGTCAGCGCCATCAGCGACAGGTTGTCCAGGCTGTAGCCGAGCAGGTACATCACGCCGAACGTGCCGATCAGCGAGAGCGGCACCGCGATACTCGGAATGATCGTCGCCGACAGGCTGCGCAGAAACAGAAAGATGACCATCACGACCAGCGCCACCGTCAGCATCAGCTCGAACTGCACGTCTGACACCGACGCGCGAATCGTGGTGGTTCGATCGGTGAGAATCTGCACTTTCACCGACGCGGGCAGCGAGGCCTGCAACCGCGGCATCAGCGCCTTGATACGGTCGACGACCGCGATGATATTGGCACCGGGCTGTCGCTGTACGTTGACGATCACAGCCGGCGTCAGGTTCATCCACGCCGCAGCCTTGACGTTCTCGGCATCGTCAATCGCGTCCGCGACGTCGGAAAGTTTGACCGGTGCGCCGTTGTGGTACGCGACAATCAGCGGCAGGTAATCCTTGGCCGTGAGCAACTGGTCGTTGGCGCCAATCGTGTACGCCTGTTGCCTGCCGTCGAAGTTCCCTTTCGCCTCGTTGACGTTGGCGCTGGCGATTGCAGTGCGCAGATCCTCGAGCGTGATTCCATACGACGCGAGCGAAGTCGGATTGGCCTGGATCCGTACCGACGGTTTCTGGCCGCCGCCGATACTCACCAATCCAACGCCGGGGAGCTGCGAGATCTTTTGCGCCAGCCGCGTGTCCGCGAGATCTTCCACCTGGTCCAGCGGCAGTTCCTTCGACGTCAGCGCGAGCGTGAGAATCGGGGCGTCGGCCGGATTGGTCTTGCTGTAAACGGGCGGATTCGGGAGATCCGTCGGCAGGTAGGTCGCAGCCGCATTTATCGCCGCCTGCACTTCCTGCTCGGCAATGTCGATGTTCAAATTGAGATCGAACTGGAGCGTGATAACCGAGGCGCCGAAAGAGCTGTTCGAGGTCATCTGCGTGAGCCCGGGCACCTGCCCGAATTGGCGCTCGAGCGGAGCGGTTACCGAAGACGCCATCACGTCCGGACTCGCGCCCGGGTAGAACGTCATCACCTGGATCGTCGGATAGTCCACCTGCGGCAACGCCGAGACGGGGAGTTGCCCATAAGCGACCAGCCCCGCAAGCATCAGGCCGACCATCAGCAGAGAAGTCGCGACCGGCCGCAGTATGAACGGGCGCGAAAGATTCAAGGGGTGGTGCTCCCGGGCGGGAGAGCCGCCGTCTGCACGCTCACGTGCGCACCTTGTTGCAGCTTGTCGACGCCGTCGGTCACGACCACGTCGCCGACCGCAAGGCCTTTGCTGATCGCGATCACGTCGCCCTGCGTAGCGCCCACCGTCACCGGTCGCATCTCGACGGTGTGATCCGGCTTGACGACGTAGACGAATGAGCCTTGCTGACTGCGCTGCAAGCCGGCCGCAGGGATCAGAATCGCGTTGGGGATTGTGCTGACAAGCAGCCGCGCGTTGACGAACTGATTCGGGAACAGCGAGTTGTCCTCATTGGGGAAAGCCGCCTTGAGTTTGATGGTCCCGGTGGACTGATCGATCTGGTTGTCAGTCGTCAGCAGCGCTCCAGTCGCGAGCTTGTGCTTGAGGTCGCGATCGAAAGCCTCGACCGGCAACTGCGGATTCGCCTTCATCGCGGTCTCGAGGTTCGGCAAATTGTCCTCAGGAATAGCGAAATCAACCGCGATCGGCTGCAGTTGCGTGATCACCGCAAGCCCGGTCGCATCGGTCGCATGAATGATATTCCCTGCATCCACCAGCCGGAGCCCGACCCGCCCCGTGATCGGTGAAGTGATGCGGCTGTAAGTGAGCTGAAGCTTGGCGTTGTCGACGACGCCCTTGTCGCTCTCGATCGAGCCGGCATACTGCCCAACCAACGCCGCCTGATTGTCCAGATCCTGCCGCGCGATCACCTTCTGCGCATAAAGTTCCTTGTCGCGTGCATAGAGAATCTTATTGTTCTCGAGCGTCGCCAGATCCTTCGCGAGTGTTCCTTGCGCCTGCGTCAATTGCACCTGGTAAGGACGCGGATCGATCTCGGCGAGCAGGTCGCCGGCCTTTACGATTTGTCCCTCGGTGAAATTCACCTTCATCAGCTGTCCGTCGACGCGGCTTTTGACGGTGACGGTGTTGTAAGGCGTCACAGTTCCGATCGCGGATATGTATTGATTCAAATCGCCGAGCTTGGCCGACACCGCTGCAACCGGAACGGCCGGATGCGCTGTGGCAGGAGGCACCGCAGCGGAATCCGTACTGTTGCGTCCGCTGAAATAGTAAATTCCGATTATCGCGACGGCCAGGACAACCAGCCACAGACGCCACCGTTGCATAGCTTTCTCGGGCCAGGTTTGCACGTCGGCATCCTGCATATATCGCGCAGCGTTAGGCTTACCGGTCGTCGGGCCGTCAGAATCCATCATGTTTTCCGCCATATCTCCAAACTAGCAAAAGCCGGTCCTGCATCTATTCTTGCAATTTTGGACTGGCGAGTCCATATTTCAAGTGTGCCGAGGAAGACAACACATCTACGAATCCAATTATTGAAGGTTTCCAATCATGAGTGTTAAGCGACAATCGGTTTCGCCACCGGTTCGCCGCAAGGACGGCCGCGGCAGACCGTCCACTCCATTCCTGCGTGAGAGAATACTCCAAAGTGCGACGGAACTCTTCGCCGACCGGGAATTCGATCTCGTGTTGATCGACGAAGTCGCGGCGCACGCCGGGGTCGGCAAAGGCAGCGTTTACCGCCAATTCAAATCGAAGGAAGAACTCTACGCTGCGGTCGTAATCGACGGCTTCACGGAACTCCAGCACGAGATTCGCGCGGCGCTAGCAGGATGCACCTCGATGCGCGATCAGACCGCGACCATCGTTCGTCACACCATCAAATTTTTCTGGACTCGCCGCCAGTTCTTCGCGCTGCTGCGCGACCCCAAGGCCTTGCCGCCATCGCAGGAGCGTCAATATCGTGCTCAGCGCAACGAATTGTCGCGGCTGTTAAGCGGCGTATTCGACGACGGCGCCAGGCGCGGCGCTATCAGGCCGGGCTTCGACACTCGCATCGCAGCCGAATCGCTGCTCGGCATGATTCGCGGCATCAACCGCTACGGCCGCGAGTACACGACGCCGGATCGCGCGGTCGATATCGTCACGTCGATCTTCCTCGACGGATACGCCGCGCGCTAACATTGCGCCGAAGCGAAACTCGAAGAGGCCAACATGCAGGACCTGATTCCGCTGGCGGAAAAAATCGCGGCGATGCTCAAAGACCGGCGCGAGAATATCGCAGTCGCCGAATCCACCACCGGCGGCCTCGTCTCCGCCGCGCTGCTGAGCGTGCCCGGCGCGTCGGCATATTTCATCGGCGGCGCCGTCGTTTACACTCTCAAGGCGCGGCGCGCGATGCTCGAAGTCCCCGATTCCGCATTCGCCGGAATCAAATCGGTCACCGAAGAAGGCGCAATGATCCTCGCGCGCGCCGCCCGCACCCGATTCGAAGTCACCTGGAGCATCGCAGAGATCGGCGCCAGCGGCCCCTCGGGCAACCGCTACGGCGACCCCGCCGGCCACAGTTGCATCGCAGTCGCAGGCCCCGTCGAGCGCTCGGTTACAGTAGAAACCGGCAGTCCAGATCGAATCGCAAACATGCGCACCTTCGCAGCCGCAGCGTTGAACCTGCTGATTCAAAGCATGACCTAAGACGGCGGCACCTCTCTTATCCCTCGCCCGTTGTTTCACGGGAGAGATTAGGTGAGGGTTCCGGATTTAACTCGAATGCCAGCATCACGGCGTCACGTCCGACAGCCGATCCACTTCGCGCAAACTCGGGAACAGCCGGTACCACACCGCCACAATAACCAGCGTCCCGACACCTCCGATCACCACCGCCGGCACTGTGCCGAACCAGGTCGCCGTCACGCCCGATTCGAACTCGCCCAGCTCGTTCGAGGCACCCACGAAGAGCCTGTTTACCGCGCTCACGCGCCCGCGCATCGCATCGGGCGTCGCAAGCTGCGTCAGAGTGGTGCGGACGTAAACGCTCACCATGTCCGATGCGCCGAGAATGAACAGCGCCGCAATCGAGAGCGCGAAGTTCCGCGACAAGCCGAAAACGATCGTCGCAATTCCAAAAATCGCGACGCAGGCGAACATCGCGAGTCCTGCCTGTCGCGACAGCGCACGCTGCCCGAGCGCTATCCCGAGCATCGCCGCACCGAGAGCAGGCGCGCTGCGCAACACCCCCAGTCCCAGCGGCCCGACATGCAGAATGTCGCGCGCATAGACCGGCAGCAATGCAGTCGCGCCGCCGAGCAGCACCGCAAACAAATCCAATGAGAAGGCGCCGAGGATCAGCGGCTTGCGCCACACGTACGCAATCCCCGCCGTGATCCTCTCGAACACCGTCGTATCGGCCTCCGCCTCATAGCGCGCGCTGCGGCTCCGGATGCCCATCATCACGACTGCTATCGTCACGAACAGGATCAGGCACACGCCGTAGTCGACGGCTGGGCCCAGGATGTATATCGCCCCGCCAACCGCCGGTCCCGCAATCACCGCGACCTGCGATGTCGAGGAGGCCCACGCTACCGCTTGCGGAAATTGATCCTGCGGCACCAGCAGCGGCACGAAAGACTGTGACGCGGGCCCGGCAAATGCGCGCGCCGCTCCGAACAGCGCGAGCACCACGTAGAACGGCCAGACGACTGAGGTCCGCGTCAGCGCCAGTATCAGAAAACCGCCCGCCGCGAGGGCAGTGCATAAATTGCTGACCACCAGGATCAACTTGCGATCGAAACGATCCGCAAGATGTCCGGCGGGAATCGTGCAAGCCATCATCGGCAGGAACTGGAAGAGTCCGGCATAGCCGAGCGCCAGGGGCGTCCGCGCGATGCCGTAGATTTGCCAGCTGACGGCGACCGACTGTATCTGCGTAGCGAGAATCGCGAGGAACGCCGCGCTCAGATAGCGGCGAAAGTCGCGATGCGACAGGGCGTTTGAGTTTGCATTCGCAGGCGAGGCATCCATCGGTTGGCCTCCCCGTTTGTATTGGAACCGCGCGGCCGAATCGACATTTTGCCAATCCACACTCATCTCGCGTAGGCTCTCCTCATGGACAAGTCAGCGATTCGAACTCACGTCGAGCGTCTTTGGGACGACTCAATCGTCGCCGAACTGGTCGAGTACATTCGCATCCCCAACAAGTCGGTCGCCTTCGATCGCGACTGGAAAGCACACGGCCACATGGACCGCGTCGTCGCGCGCTTCGAGGATTGGGCGCGTCGCCAGCCGATTCGCGGGATGAAGCTGGAGGTCGTGCGCCTCGAGGGACGCACTCCGCTGTTGTTCATGGAAATCCCCGGCGACTCGAATGATTGCGTGCTGCTCTACGGACACATGGACAAGCAGCCCGAAATGTCGGGATGGCGCGAAGGGCTCGGCCCGTGGAATCCAGTGCGCGAGGGCGATCGCTTGTACGGCCGTGGCAGTGCCGACGACGGCTACGCGATGTTCTCGTGCCTCGGCGCGATAGGTGCGCTGCAGGCAAATTCGGTCAAGCATGCGCGATGCGTCGTGATCATCGAGGCCTGCGAAGAGAGCGGCAGCTTCGACCTCCCTCACTACATAGCGCACCTCGCGCCGCGCATCGGGCAGCCGAGCCTGTGTATCGCGCTGGACTCCGGATGCGGCAACTACGAACAACTTTGGCTGACCACCTCGCTGCGCGGACTGGTCGGCGGGCGGTTGCAGGTCGATGTGCTCACCGAGGGCGTGCATTCCGGCGACGCCGGCGGCGTCGTGCCCGACAGCTTCCGCATCGTGCGCGAGTTGCTGAGCCGCGTCGAGGAGGAAGCGACGGGCAAGGTGCTCGGGCAGGAATTCTACGCGACGATTCCCGAGGCGCGTCTCAAGCAAGCGGCCGCCAGCGCCAAGGTGCTGGGCGACGACATCTACACGAAGTTTCCATTCGTCGAACATGCGCGTCCCATAAGCAATGATCCCACCGAGCTGATCCTTAATCGCGCGTGGCGCCCTGCGCTGTCGATCATCGGCGCGGACGGCCTGCCACCGACCGGCAATGCCGGCAACGTGCTGCGCCCCGGCACTGCGGTGAGCTTGTCGCTCAGGCTGCCGCCGACGGTCGATGCGAAAGTCGCGTCGCAAACGCTGAAAAGTATTTTGGAGAAAGATCCGCCGTACGGAAGCAAGGTGACTTTCCAATCCAACTGGGGCGCCAACGGATGGGACGCGCCCGAACTTTCGCCGTGGCTCGAACGCAGCCTCGACGCCGCCTCGAATGACTACTTCGGCAAGCCGACCGCGTACATGGGCGAAGGCGGCACGATTCCGTTCATGGGGATGCTGGGTGAGCGCTTTCCGAAATCGCAGTTCCTGATTACGGGCGTGTTGGGGCCCCACGCCAACGCGCACGGCCCCAACGAGTTTCTCCACATCCCGACCGCAAAGAAAGTGACTTGCTGCGTGGCGAAAGTGATCGCCGATCATTACCTGCGGGAAAGCCGATCAGCGTGAAAGCCACGCCAGACATGGGCAATATTACTTTTTGAAAATTATGGATCGAGCCAAAAACGCTGGGGATCGGTTGGGGATGTGGACCCCCGCTGGGGATGCGGTTTTAGTATCAAAGTCGATCATTTGCGATCATCTGCGATCACTGCGGGCTGTTCCGTCTCGTCGGGATCGGGCCGGTTTAGAACCTTGGCGACCGCCTTGGCGTCCGCAAGCATAAACAGCGGTTCGACTTCACGCGCGCGAAAGCGCCACTGCTCTCCCTGCCCATGCGGTAACGGCTCCGGAAACGTCTTGCGCTCGACGCGACGCTTGATCGTGACTGGCTTCACGTTCATTTTGTCTGCGACTTCGGCCAGCGTGTAGTTTCCCCTTGTCGATCCCGCAGTGGCCGGTTCGGACGCGACAGCGGGGCCGCGTGCGCCTGCAATGGCCGCAGCGTAAGCCGCCTGCTTTAGCTGTTCACCCGCCACGGCCATCGCCAATTCTGCAAGTTCGACAGGGTTCAACTTTGAAACGTCGATCATTTTCTTTCCTCGCCATCAGAGTCATGGGGTGGTCCACATTTGCATGCATAGAACCCTGTGCCGCCGCCGGTACGGTAATAAGGGATAGGGCTTTCAGATCGCGGTCTAAGGTCGAACGGGGAAGCCTTAGAGCCTTTGCGATCCCGCGCTTTGATATCCCCAGATGCTCAGCTAAGAACCGTGCGACTCGCTCGCGCCGCCCCGTCGTAATAATCGGCCTCCCCTTGGGTATCGCCCGCTCGACCGCGGCTAAGTAGTCGCCCAGCCCAGCCTCGATCAGCGCGGCATTCTCGTCGGGCGTAATTTCAAGCTGCGAGCCGATGGTCGTGCTCTTGAACCGCGTCAGCCCCGTCTTGCGCTGGATGCCCCGTAGTGTCGCCCTAATCTCCGCCGCCGATAGCGGAGGAGCACAACGCCGCCGCCCGAAGTCCTCGACGATTTCTTTCACAGCGGGATTTTGCCGCAGCGTCACGGCCAAGATGTGGGCGAAATTTGAACGCGCTCCCTCGCGGATTCGACCGCCGCGGAGCGCCAGCAATTTAGAGAGCGCCCGCTCGCGCTTCGACAACATCGCGGAACGACCAGCCTTGCGGGCCGGACATTTAACCGCCGCGCCGCTTGCCGCCACGGAACGACCAGCATACGACGCCGCCCGAAATGACGCGGCCTCGTTCAGACCGAACGCAACCTCAAGCTCCGACACGGTATAGAGCGCGGGATCGTCGATTGCGGAAAAGGAAACGACACCGTGGCGGGCTTTACTATTGATTGAACCCTGAAGCCTGATCGATTGCGCCAATGCGACACTGCCGACGTCGGCCTTGATACCTTCGGGCAGGTTTTGGATGATCGTGCCGTGCAGCCGCCTAATCGTAGCACGTAGCTGGTAGTCGCCTACCGCCAGCGGAATCGAACGATCCGAATGTTCCTCGCGCAACAGCCACAGCAGCCAGATACCGCGCCCAGAGCGAACGATGATGCTCCACTTCGGAAACCACCACTCTTTTTCAAGCCGCGCGACTACCGCGGCGATGCGTTCTGTAGAAGGATCGGCGTGCAGGTCGATATCGACCGCGACCGCGTTGATCTGGCTGCACAGTTTGTCGTTCGCCCACTCCGCGCGCATTCCGTTGATTGTGAAGTAGATGTCGTCGGGCGCGACTGGCCAGCTTGGCTTTACTTCGATGGGCTTCAGCGCGGCCTTCCGGATTTCCTCGCCGCCACGCAGGGCTGAAAAAATAACGTAGTCGGAATGTCGATGGATCGCGCGGATAACCGCGCCCGCGTCGGGGTTAGGGTTTGCAACCCCCAGACCGCGCACGATCAGGCGCGCCGGTCGAGGAAAACCAGAACCGGATGATGTTATACTTGAAGTATCAGATGGCACAGTGCTTAACCCACTTGCTGTCGGAAAGATTAGCCGTAGGGAGTCGAGCCCCTGCGGCTTTTCGTTTTTCTAGGCTTGCATCTCCATTATACGCTCTTTTGAAAATCTCTGTTTGCAAACTCTACTCGGAGTTTTTGGGCGAGCGACTCTGACGCGCTCCGGCTCTCAGAACCGCCCGCCCTGCACGTCTAACAGCAAGACGAGAAATCGCACGATTGGGTAGGTCAAGTCAAAATTGTCGTGCTCAAAATTCGACGACTTCTGAGAGGCCGCATAAGAATCTGCGACGACCTATGCACACGCTATCAACAGTCGCGCTGTTACCAGCTTTCTCGACGCTGTTGATAACCCCACCCGGGTTGGATTTTCTGTTTAGCCTGCATGTTGATACCGAAGTGTTGGTGTGAGAGCGATTTCTGTTCTTGCAGAAGTTTTTTTCATCGAGTCTGCCGATGGCGAATCTCAGCGAAGCGCTTCTCGATCCAGATGTTGATCGCAAAACCGCTGCCGGTCACGCGCTGGCAATCACGGCAATGGCACGCATGAACGATCAGAGGACTGTTCGTAAGCTTGTAGCGGATAGCACCGCATGAACATCCACCTTCGAGATTCATGGGACACTCCTTGCAGACATTTGAAAGGGACTGCCCTGATCGAATCGGCCTATCAAGGCAGTCCCGTAGCCTCGCTATTCTTCCTGATGGCAAACGGCTTCTATGTTGTTGCCGTCGGGATCCTTCACGAAGCCGCCGTAGTAGTTGGCGGAATATTGGGGACGGAGACCGGGCTTGCCGTTGTCCTTGCCGCCGGCGGGCAGAGCGGCATCGTAGAACGCCTTCACGGCAGCGCGGTTCTTGGCCACGAATGCAACATGGACAGGTCCGGTCGGTTCGCCCTTGGCCAAACACAAGGCGGGCGCGTCTTTGGGGCCAAAGACCACTATTCCGTCCGCGTCGTACTGCACGCTGAAGCCAAGCGGCGCCAGCGCGGCGCTGTAGAAGCGCTTGCTCGAGTTGAGGTCCTTCACCTTAAGCATGATGTGATCAAACATGACTCTCTCCTTCTCTGACTTTCGTTTTCTCGACCCGGACGGCTCTCGTGCCGCGCCGCCGGCGCCTAAGCCGTCTAAATCGCGTGATGAATCATCACAGTACCCAGCCGTGGAAACATTGTCAGCCAGGACATTACCAAACCCAACGAAATCCTCGTGGCGCAGCGATGGCGCGAAGCGCTCGAAATTAGCGAAGTCAGCGCCAGCGATCCTTTCGCTCGTGCGATACGTCCCGAAGGCGAGGCTTCGCGCGCAACCTCGCCCGAAGCGCTGCCCGACGACGCTAACGTCGCATGACCGTCCATCACCTTACCTGCGGGAATAGATAAGGCGCGCGGGCATTAATCTTTTTGCCAGTTACCGGGGATGTACGCGGGATGTTGTGTCGCCCAAATCCGCCCCATTTCGCCCCGACGAGTCCGCCGAGCTTTTTGTCGCATTCATTTCGGCCTTCGCCGCCCTCGTCGCCTTGGATGGCCGCTTCACGTTGCCGCCTGTCTCGGCCACTGCTGCCTTCAGCACCCGGCGTCGAGGGCCACGTTTAGGGTTTGGTTTTGGCAAGCCGCCGCAGAACCGCCCGCTCGCACGCCGCCTTGGCTTTGGCCAGCGTTGGCTCGTGGCCGTGCTCGCTCGGGTTGCCATGCGCGTCGACGAGAAAGTAATCGCCCCGACTCGCCATGCCGACCACCTTGCCGCCCTGCTTCAGGAAATACAGCAGCGCCCGCCCCCACAGGCCGATGACGCGCCCGCCCCGCGCGCTCGGTATCGTCTCGACGAGCCCGCGCGGGCTGCGCTCCCATTTGAACGGGCCGTGCTCAAGTATAGCCGCCGTCCGGAAATCGCCCCGCGTCAGGATCAAATCCTCGTACTCGTTCTCTCGCCATTTGAACCCGCCGAGGGCCGTCGCGATCCGCTCCAGTTCCTTGCGCGTGATCATTCGACGCAGGCTACCAGAGAGAAACGGCCCTCGATAGTTCGAGGGCCGTTACAGGCAGAACCGTGGCCGGGGTTAGTGCTGTCAGCGTCTCGACTACCGCCCTGCCGCCGCCGAGCAGGTATTCCAACCCCAGCGTAAACGCGGAGAGCAGGATGAAGTTGGCAAGGAAACGGACGCCACGGTGACCGACGCGTTCGGCAACCCAGTCGAGGCAGGCCAGCGCGACGAGCATTGCCGCCGCGATGATTGCCGCCTGTTCGAGAACCGCTTCGGTTATCACGACCTGCCGCCTTTGCGCATCGCCCTCGGCGCGGGCTTTACGACGTAGCCGCCGAATGGCCCGCTGCGCAGCACGACGTCGATTGGCCGCCGCTCGCGCTCTTCGACAACGCAAATCCAACTCGTCGGGCAGTGCGCCAAGATCGATCCAATCAAGGGATCGGGCGGCGCGCCCAGGCGCGCGCCGTCAAGTTCGATGTAGCCTGTCGCAAGCTGGACCTTGCCGCGCGGAGCCGCGCTCGTTTGAAAGAGCTTCGCGCCCTTGCCGTCGACCGCGATCAGTTTTGGAAACTTCATTTTCGTTCCTCGTATTTCGGTCGGTCGGATGATTGGCACGTGGTGCTTCGCGAAGCGAGTCGTGTTGGGCCACGATCTTGCTGTGTCATGGGGGCCTAATCCGCCATTTGTCGGGCGCACGGCGGTCTGATAACTCAACCTAGATGAAACTCTGTAACACCACCGCGACTCGCACCAGTCAGTAATGCCTATGAAAGTATTCATAAGCTGGTCGGGGGAGCGAAGTAGGCAGCTAGCGCTATGTTTGAAGAACTGGCTTCCAAAAGTCATACAATCACTTCAACCGTGGATGTCAGCAGAGGACATCCGCGCCGGTGGACGCTGGCTTCTTGAGATTGGCACGCAGCCAGAAGAAACGAGCTTCGGTGTCGTCTGCTTAAAGCCTGAGAACTTGAAAGAGCCTTGGATTCTTTTTGAAGCAGGAGCCCTCGGTAAGATGCTCCGAACGGCGTCCGTTTGTCCCTATCTGCTAGGCGTAGAGCCTTCGACGATAGCTGGGCCGCTGGCTCAGTTCCAAATGAAACGCGCTAACAAGGAGGAGACGCTGTCGCTTCTAGAGTCGATGAACTCGTCAGAAGAACCTCAGCGCCAGCTGGACGATGCTGTTCTGCAAGAAGTCTTCGACAAATGGTGGCCGGACTTAGAAGCGGGTATCAAAGCGATCCCAAATCGAGCCGACGTCCCTGCGCCGCGTTCGGACCACGACATGATTGAGGAGATTTTAGATATCACGCGGCAGATTGCGCGCCAGCCGCCCCGTGATTCCAAATGGAGTCGACTTCGTGTCTTCCGAGACTTTATCCGTATTCGGCGTGCTGCTCTGGCGGGATTCATGAAGCAGGGGGCGCAGCTTGATCTTATCGATGATCGTCTCTACGTGAGAGCTAGGAGCCCAGCTTACGTAAGGTATCTAACTGACAATACTTCAACCCTCTCTGAACTCGCGTCCGATTTCTTCGGGCAGCCTATTACGGTGATTGTCCGCGACGACAAATCCGGGTGGGCTGACAAGCAGGAAGAGCATGGGACTTGAGGTCCGCGCGTGAATCTCCGCCACGCTGCCGCGCTCGCGCTTGTGGGCTGGTACCTGCTGAGGCCGCCCCTGTACGATTTTATTGATCACCCTTGCTGGCGGCGCGTGGAAAGGGACTGACCACGACGTTGGGCAAAAAGAAAACATGGCTAGAGGTTCTAAAAGACTGGTGGCAGGCTCCCACGAAAGAAGGTGCGGAGATCGATGCGGCAAGGCGACTCCTTAGCGAAAGAGTCCATATTAAATTTCTAGTCTACATAGCTGGCTACGGTTTCGATGAGCTTAAACCTGAGCTAGTTCCGATACTGGTTCTACGGGCTTATGCCCGTCAAGGAGCCACTGCGCCGTACTGGGCTAAGACGGCTGAGCAAGTAGATTACTGGATAGACCGTACAATGGGGCAAACTTGTGGAACAGGGCTTCGGTGATCGGAAAAAGCTTGAACAAACCGCCGCTGCTGAACTCGCGTTGTTCAAGCAAGGAATGGAGACCCAAAAAGACGGCTAATGAATCTCCAACACGCCACCGCGCTCGCGCTTGTGGGCTGGTATCTGATGGTCACTCCCCTTAGCAACAAACACGGCCCGAACGGCAAAGCTGCGCCTCTGATTTACTGGGAGCACCCGTATACTTTTGATTCGAGACATGATTGCGAAACCGCTTTAGCGGCGGCCCATGTAAGTGAAGCGCGCGGAATGGCAGATGTGAGCTTGCGAACAGGACTTTCGGAGCAAGAATCTTTAGCGATCCCCATGGATAGCATCGACTGGTTTTGCATCGCGACCGACGATCCGCGCCTCAAGGAAAAGTAGAATGAATGAATCAGAACAGGCCGTTGAAGAACTGCGTTTGGCATTGGGAACGATTGATTTCAATCGGGCAAATAGCGCAGCGATTGCCCTTCAGAAGACTCGCACCATCGATTTGAATCGCGCTCAGCAGTTGATGGGCGCGTTGGGCGTCCTCCGAGATGTTGTGAACTCCTTTCCGAAAGCAAAATAAATGTTCTCGATGTTTGTTACGCGACTCGAAGGTTCCTGACGAAATCGGCGACGACTTCGCGCTCGGCGGCGGCGTGATCGGACGAGTAATCGCCGGACGGCAGGCCCGGTTGGAGCAATGGCTGGGCGGGTTTCTTCTTATTCTTGATCCGAGTTTTCCAGATTTGCGCCTTCGAGCAAGGGCGACAGCGTTTGCTTGGATTACTCGGACAGTTTGTTGACCGTAGCAGCCCGTTGCAATCGACGCATCGACGACGCTCGGCTTTGGTTCTTGGCTTAGGTTCCGGGATCGGCGGTTCGGGTATTGATCCGCAGTTAAGGAAGGCGGTCCCAGCGAGTCCGGCGTTCTTGGCTACTGCATCCCAGCAATCCGCCGCGCTGACACAAATGTAACGCTCCCAGTCGAAGTAGCCTTCAGGTTTTTTCGGCGGTCGTCCGAAAGGGAACGAATTCATTTCTCGAATGCATCCGTCGCAGAACGTCGAAAAAATATCCTCTGGGCGGTGTTCCTTGCATCGACTACACGGCAGGATTTTGCCGTCGCGCAACCGAGGGTAACTGCCTTCATTGAAAATCTGAAAGGTTAAGCCTCGCACTTTTCGAGGCAGGAAGAGAGGTCCGCGACGACGAGATGGTCGCACATAAGGTTTGGCCATCGAAGTCTCCGTGGCTGAACGGTTATGGGGGAAGGCGAACTAAACGGTGAAGCGCTCGACGCTCCAGCGGCTGCCTGACGGCCCGTGAAGCGCCTCGCACCCAATAGCGACGGACAATAAAATATCATCGTGCTGACCTGACCTTGCGGAAAACGAGAGTGCTCCGTTCTCGCTGACGCTGGCGGCGAACGACTGAAGCTCCTTGACAAAAGTTGGACCTTCTTTCAGTGCCGGGGAAACGTTGAGTCGTTTCTTGTGAAAAAGCGTCTGTAGCCGACCGATCAAATTTATCTTCGCGATGTGATAACCGCCCGTCCCGTCGCGCGAGTCGTTGCGGCCTCCGGTTATCGTAAACCCTATGGGCTTGAGTCCTTTCGCGCGGAACATATCGAACACGGGTCGTCCTATCGACGACTTATCGATTGCGAACATCGCCTTCGCCGAGAACAGCGGCTCCTTGGCGAGCAGCGCCGCGACGTAATTCACCTGATCGACGTAACTCATTCCGATCTTGAGCCGCTCCAGATAAAGAACGTTGTAAACTGGCGGATGGAGTTTCTGCCTACACATCGCATCCATCCAGTCCGTCCCGGCGATGGGCTCAATCGGACTTTCGACGTATTCGATGACAGAAAGGGCTGTACTGTCGTTTGCCTGCCCCAAATCGGCAGAAAGGCACCACTTGCGGATCGCCCGCGCGGGATAGTAGCCGCCAGCGCACATTGTTACTCCCAATTCTCCGATGTCGATTGCCATTCGTTAGCTCCACAGCGCGGGTAGCGTGTTTGCAAACGCCGCGTCGATCAGTTCTTGAGGGAATACCGCGTCCGATTCGTCGAGAAACTCACAAAGATACTCGGAACGAAAAGCAGTCTCGCCAATTTCGAGTCGTTCGGCTGCAAGCCACGCCGGATCGACGCGCGGGTTACTGTAGACGTCGGCCTTGATCTTCAGCCAATTCGGATCGTCCTTCGACCATAGATCGTAAAACCATCCGCGTTTCCACCAAGGTGTAGTCAAGCAAACCAGTCGGCCCCTGTTGCCCTTTGTTGCTAAGTACGGTCGGCAGGCGTCCACGAGGCTTTTTTCCACGCGAGACGCCTCATCACAAATAATCATCACGGCGTTCGGGCCGCGTACCGTCGCATCGCCGCTTCCCGGTAGCGCCAAGATTCTCGACCTGTTCTTAAACTTCAGACGCAGCGCGCTTGACGCGATGACGGGCTCGACCGCCTCTCCCGAAAGTCGGCCATACATTTTTGTGATGGCCGCCATCGCCTCGGTTGACTGGCGTAAACTCGGAGCCAACAGAACGATGGTCTCGCCGGGCTCGACGTATAAAGCCGTGTGCAAGGCGAGCGCGCTGGAGACCGTCGTTTTCCCCGATTGCCGACTCAGCATCATGGCGATCTTCTGCGACTGCGATTCCAAAACTTCGACCTGAAATGGGTCGGGCTCAAACGTGGTCGCGCAACGGAAAAAATCAACGGGCGATAACGCCATTTGTAAATCGTTAGCTATTTGCATTATCTGGTTCCGCACCTATACGTGATTGATTGTCGATATTTCTTTTGATATCGCCGCAGGTCTTTTCGTCTACACCCCATGCACTGAGATTGAGACGTTCGGTAAGCGGGCCGCTCTCGGAGGCAGGTCCGACACAAGCAGTAGTCGCCAGCCTCGATCCTGCCGCGTTTCCAAGCGCCCAATTTACTCAGCCTCTCCGGTCGCGACCTTCGCCCAATATGCGGCCCGCGCATCGCGGATGCGTTGCGCCCAACCACGCTCGAATGCATCAACGAAGCACGCGTCACACACCTTCGCGCCTCGCCAAGGCCCGGCTGGAGAGATAAATGGAATTGCAAGATTCAGTCGGCAAGGTGATCGGCAGGCCCCCGCAACCGTGCATTTCGCCTCCCGGAACGTCAGCAAAGTATTTCGAGACGCAGAGGGCGTTTTTTGTTTGTGAAACCTGCGAGCGGCGGAGCACGGCCCGGGCAGTAGTCGCCCCGCTTGCGGCCTGTTCAAGTCGAATGACGGGAGGGGTCTGTGGGGCCGAGACCTCACCCTCCGTTGCCGCAGCCAGCGGCAGTGATTCCACTTCGATAGTCCCAGCGGGAGCGACGTGCTCGGCGTCGACCTTGGTTGCCGCCTCAGTTTGCGCTTCGCACGCCGCCCCGCTTTCGATGGTTGTAGATTCTGCGTCAATTATTTCGGGCTTCGATTCGATTACCAGCGGCTCGCGATCAAATTCGCCACAGGCTTTCGCTACGGCCTTCCGGCACGTCGGACAAGGTTTCAAGGCGGTGAGGATCATTTGCCTGAAGCGCAAATAATCCGGGCTTGTGACGAGCGACACGTTGTTTGTGACCGTATGAATGCCAAGCTCACCCAAGAGCTTGCCCATAAGCTCGACGATTTTTGTTCGACGCCCGGTGAGGCTTGAAACCGCCAGCAAATCGCCTTTTTCGCGCGCCGTTGTGATGTCCAAATCTAAAACCGCGCGATGGCTCACGAGAGTCGCGAGAAGATTTTCCGATTCGCGGGTTCTAAGCTCTTCGAGCGAAACCGCTTTACCGAGAATGGTGCTCAGCGACTTCGCTCGCAGTTCGGAGACAAGCGTCTCGCCCATGTGCTTTTTCTTGTGCCGAAAGAGTCCCGACTCGGAAATCTCTTTCGACTTGTCGCCGCCGAACGTCAGGTTCACTCGCTCGACGATGCCCTTGATAGGCGCACCGCGCGCGATCAGGGTTTCGCAGAGCGACCGCTGCTCCGAAAAACAAACTCTACAAAGCTGTGCGGCCATTTCAGATCACGTCCTTAACGAAAGCCCGGAGCGATTCGTACTTTTCGACTTCAGCCCTGTCGCCCTTCGCTCGCGCGCATTGGATATCGATAGCAAGCTCGTCGACCACCCCCTGCAAGGCCGCCATACATTCGGCGTCGTCCGGCGTGTTTGCGCGGATCGACAGCAGCCGGTCGAGGTATTTTTCCTCTAAAAACTCTTGGTCGGTCACTGGATTTCTCCCCGAATAAAATCTCGCGCCGCCTGCCAAGCGGCCAAAGCCATGTCGTCCTGTTCGATGTGCGCGTTGGCTATGTGGGTGTCGCACTCGCCGAGCAGGTTGCCGAGCTTGCGACTAACCTCTTCCGCCGTTCCGCCGCTGTTACGGATTGCAAAAATCCGGTCGCCGAAATGGGCTTCGAGGGCCAGCGGATTCCGTTGCAGCATTAGTTTGTCCCCGTGCGAATAAACCGCTCGCGTGGAGGCAGCGGCATTTTCCCGCGAAGCAAATCTTTGACGCGCGCCAGCGCAAAGTTTGCGACGTCGCACGCCTTTTTCCGCCGCGCCAGTTCCGCGACTGCTTCGGGGTCGCGGTTTTCAAGCATCCGCTCGATGAGATGCTGCCGCAGTTCGGGCGCGATGATTTTCATCGCGTTCGGCGCGCTCAAAACCGCGCCTAAAAGCTCGTTGTCTTTTTCAGCGAGCGCGGTCTGAAGCACCTCAAGCTGCCCGCCAGCACCAGCGCGCGGTAACGACTTAAACCATTGCCGCACCTCGCCAGCGCGAATCGCCGTCACGGGCGAATCCTCTTTTATGTCGGGAACGACAAAAGAGATGAGGTTTTTTTCCATCTCGGCTGCGCGCTCGGCGTGACCCTTTGCGACTTGCTCATAAGGTTTCAACCGCGCCTCAAACTGAACCAACTCGCGAGCGAGTAAATCTTGGCGGCCAACCTCGGTGAACCGCTTGTCGTTCGCCAAATCCGCCTCACGTTCGCGCCACGCTTGAAGCACGCCCTTAGTTCCGACCCACGAGTTTTGAGGTTCTGCAAATCCTCGTCGGCGAGGTCTTCCGACCACGACCCTAAGTAGTCGCGGGGCTCGCTCCGGTCGACGACGACCGATACCATTGCGGGTTGCGCCGGGGGTTCGATTCGCTCTGCTTTTTCGGCCACTATTTGTCTCCTGCGTGATAACTTCGCGTCATCTCAGGATAACGCGTTTTTGGGGATCGCGTCGAATCTCGACAAATTTTGCGCCCAAAAGTAGAGAGCGGGGGGCCGCCTTGGCATCCACGGGAATTAGCGCGGCGATCTGTTCCTGTATGCCGCTCGTCGCGCGTTGTGTGCCGTTCTAACGCGACGTCGCCTTGAGATGCGGTATTGCCAGCGCCAGACGACAAAAGCGGCCTTGTGGGCCGCCGTGTCGGGGAGAACCGGGGATCGGGTCAGGCTACGATCCGCGCAACCTCCGCGCCCCATTTAATTAGGGCTTCGCGTTTTTCGTCTAAGAAGGCGTGCTTAATGTAGTGCTTCGCGCCCATGCCGGGGATCATATCGTTGAAAACCCGCTCGGTTATATGGTCCGGGATTCCGATGCGCGCCATTCCCGTCGCGACCGTTCGGCGCAGCGTGCGCGCGTCCCAGTGCGGCTCAAACTTCAACTCGTCGCGCAGGTCATCAAGCCATTTCCAATATGCCGCGCGGTTGCCGCTACCAAACGGGAACAGCCTCGGCGTCCCGTTTTTAATCCCCTCGATCAGGTCCAACATTGGCGCGGTAAGCGGCAGGACGTGATCGCCGGACTTGCGGCCCGTCTTGATCCGCGCAGCCGGGATCGTCCAGAGCGCCGCGTCGAAATCAAACTCGCCCACCACCGCATCTATGACCTCGCGCGGTCGGCAGCCGGTAATCAGGCAGAGCTTAAAGAACGCGGCAACCTTCGCGGGCTTGGCATCGAGCGCTTTCCACAGCCCCTTGATTTCCTCGTCGGTCAGCCAGCGCTCGCCGACAACCTCGGTCGCGGGCTTCGGGAATAAGTGCGCGGGATTATAATCGACGACGCCCCAGCCGATCCCCAAGTTGAAAATGCCATTGATCAACGCGAGCACTCGGTTCGCGTAAACGCCAACGCCGCGCTTCGCGATTGCAGCCATCACCGCGTCCACGTCCTTTCTGCCGACCTTGTTCGGCCCTTCGAGCGGGCGATCCGCCCACTCCTTCGAGATCGGTTCGGATCATCCGCGCGTCGATTTTGACCGAGCGCTTGCCGCCCTTTTCCTTGTGCGCCAAATACCGGGTCGCCAGATCACTGAAGGTCGTGCCGACAATCGCATCGCGCTTCGCCTTTACGCGCGCCGCGACTTTCGCGCCCTGCGGGTCTTTCCCTTCGGCAACTTCACCGAGAACCTTCCGCGCCTGCTTGCGCGCCGCGTCGAGGGTGAGTTTTGACGTATCGCCGAGCGTTAGACGTTTGGGCTGGCCGTGATAATTGTAGAGAACGGCATAGGACTTCGCGCCGTTCGGAGTGACGCGCAACATGAAGCAGGGCTGTACCGTATCCCAGAAATCGGTTCGGGTTTCGACTTCGATCCCCTCAATAAAAGGGACCGTGAGTTTTTGCTTGGCCATCGTTCCTCCTGCGGGGGATCGTCTGGGGCTGTGGCCCCTTGATCTAGTTTTTGATCCCCGGTGAGCGACGATGTACTCAAAACCCGCACAGATACAAGTCTTTTACGCTCAGGTAAGATGAATCGCGGATCGCGGAGATGCGGGGTAAGCTGATCGCCGATCACTTCACTCGCACTAACAACTGAGGAGGACGCCATGTCGATTCGACTTCGCCAGATTGCGCTGGTCGCCAACAAGCTCGCGCCGGTGATCGATGATCTGAAGGGCGTGTTCGGACTCGAGGTCTGCTACATCGATCCCGGAGTTGGAGCGTTCGGGCTGGAGAATTCGCTGCTGCCGGTGGGCAACAACTTCATCGAGGTGGTCGCGCCTATCAAGGAAGACACCGCAGGCGGGCGGTATCTCAAGCGGCGCGGCGGCGACGGCGGCTACATGGTCATCTGCCAATGCGTGGATCACGCGGCGCAGCTCGAGCGTCGCGAGCGCGCCGCGGCGATGGGCGTTCGAATCGCGTGGGAGCGCGAGAGCGACGGCTATCATGTAATGCAGCTGCATCCGGCGGACACGGGCGGTTCATTCTTCGAGATCGATTGGGATGCGAAGGGCGAGCCCGAAGGCCACTGGGAGCCGGCGGGCGGAAGCGGATGGCGCAAAGCGAAACGAACGGAAGTAGTCAGCGCGTACTCCGCGGTTGAGCTGCAATCGCCCGATCCCGCGGGCCTGGCCGAGAGGTGGAGTAAAATCGCCGGCGTGCCGGTTCGCAAGGACGCTCGCGGCCGCCTCGAGATGCCGCTCGACAATGCCAGCGTCAGATTCGTCGAAGCGACAGACGGGCGCGGCGAAGGCTTATCGGGAATCGACATGGTCGTCGCAGATCGCGCGAAGCTGAATTCCGCTGCCGAGCGCCGCAAGGTGCCGATCTCTGGCGACGAGCTTACGATTTGCGGGACGCGATTCTACTTAGTCTCGCCAAATCACTAGTCGCGACGCGCTTGGCCGGCCGGTCCAGGTCGGGAAGATGCAGGCACGGATAGGATGTCCCGATATCTGACGGGTGAAGCGGAGCTCGAACCCGCCGAAGAAAAAAACCGGGCCAGCGAGCGCACCATCGCCAACCCGGACCGGATGACGCAATCTATTGCGTCAGCCAATTCTCAAGTTTTGTCGTTAGTGCAATCCAGGAGGCGTCGCGACTGCCGCATCAACGTCGCTCTGTGGAACATCTTCACCCTTCTTCAGCTTGGCCATCAGGCCGTTGATCTGCTTAATCTTGCCATCCAGATCGGCCTGCGCATGCGGATCTTGTGACGAATGTTTGCGCATTGTCCTGAACCGTTTCTTGGCGTCTGCCAACGTCTTCATGGCTGCATCTTTGTCTGCCATCGCGCTGGTCGCGGCTGCTCCTGGAGCGGGTTGCGCGTACGACACTCCAAATTGGACGGGAGCGCTCATCCCCGCCATCACCACTAACGCTACGATCGCAATTTTCCGCATGTTCTCCCTCCCATCGGCGACCGGGAACGGCCGTGCGAGTCGGTATTCGTGCCAAACGTAGGTTACCGGGACATTAATGGAAAATTGACGCGAGATGAAATGGCGGCTCATAACTCTGGCTAATGCGGTAGGACTCGGCACGAATGCCTCGATCATCTGATGGTGTTCGGCGAGGCGCAGTGTGCGCCGCGTCCTCAAGGCCTACGCCGCGTACTACAACGACTTATTCGCGCCAAATCGCTAGTCTCGCGATGTGCGCAGGATAGTACTCATCTCGGGCATCGTAGTTGGCGCGGCGGCGCTGATCGCGGTTGCGCTTACCGCTTACGCGTTCTTCAATTTGAGTTCGATCGTTGCGCACAACGAGAAACGAATACTCGCGCGCGTGAGCGACGCGCTTGGCCGTCCGGTCCAGGTCGGCAAGATACAGGCGCAGATGGGATGGGGTGTGTCGGTCGAAGTGAGCGGGCTCACGATTGCGGATGATCCGGCCTTTTCCGCAAAACCATTTCTTGCCGCCAACGACGTGTCGATCGATGTCGAGTTTTTCCCGCTGCTTCTCGGCGAGGCGAAGGTCACAAGACTCGAACTTATCAAACCCGACATCCGGATCGTGATGAACCCGGACGGCGATCTGAACGTGAGTACAATCGGATCGAGGCCTGATGATGCGCACCGAAAATCGACCCGCGCGCCGAATCCGCACAAGCGTTCGTCGCTGGCCGAGTTGTCGATAAAGGCGCTCAGCGTCGAGGACGGCAAGATCTATTTCAACGACCTTGGCGAAAAGGCGACGCCGATTCACGTCCGTCATCTGGATTTCGACGTGACAAACTTCAACGCCGCGTCCGCATTCGATATTGAGACGAAGTTCGCCTTTCCCGGCGACGATCAGAACGTCGAGGCGTCGGGGAAGGTCGGGCCGCTGCTTACTCAGGACATCATGGACACATCCGGCATTCCCGTCGATCTGAATTTCAAGATCGATTCGATCCTGCTCGACAGCTTCAGGCCGCTGGCTGACGTCGGATCGCACATACCGCCAGGCTTGTCGATTCCCGATCCCATCTCAGTGAGCGGGACCGCGCGCGGCTCCATCGGCAAACTCGCACTTGCGCTCGCCACCGACCTGACCGGCGCCCGGGTCGCATATGCGACGATTTTCAACAAGCCGGCGGGAACCGCGATGACGCTGAATGCGAACGGCACCCGGGGCGACCAGCTCGAGATAGCGAGCGCGAACCTGAAGCTGTCGGATCTCGAATTGACGGCGAGCCGATTTGCAGGCGGCGGCCCACAGCCGTTGAGTGCTCAAATCGATTCGAACAGCTTCAACCTCGCCAATCTCAGCTCGATGATAACCGCGGCGGCCGGCTACGGCGTCGCCGGCATGAGCGAGATTCACGGCACCGTGAAGCTTGGCAACAACTCGCCGCCTTTCGAGGGGTCGGTGATACTGAAACAGGTCGCCCTGAAGCCGGGGCCGTCGTGGCAAAGCGGAATCAGCGATCTCAATGGCACGATTCAGTTCGCGCATGGTGTCGAAACGATCGAACCGACCAGCTTCACGCTCGGTTCCGCGCACGCGAATCTCGAAGGACGAGTGGCATCATTGAGTCCGCTCGATGCGAGCTATGCTCTAAAGGCCGACTCGGTGAAGCTCGCGCAGATATTCGCGAGTCGTCCGCCGAGTGACGCGGTCAACGGGCTGGCGGTCAAAGGCACTGCGGACGGAGAGCTTACGTCGCCGCGAATCAGTGCGACGATCCAATCGACCGACGGCTCGCTCGAAAATATTTCATACAACAATCTCGATCTAACGGCGGCGTATTTTAATGGCCGCGCATCCGCACGTCCGCTGAACGTCGGCGTGTTCGGTGGATCGCTGACGGCGGATGCGGATGCGGTTCTTGGCGACGTGCCGACGTTCAATGTCACGCTCGCGATGAGGAGTCTGAATATCGAAGAGGGATTGCGCTCGCAAAATATCGGCGCGGCCAGCACCGTGCACGGCCTTCTGACCAGCAACGTGGCCGTCTCGGGCAACGGCACAAGTTGGGATCGAATCAGGCCGACGCTTCGCGGCACCGGGCGACTGGCAATTGCGAACGGCAAGCTGATGGGCGTCAACATCGTGGCCGACGCGCTCAACGCGGTGGCGGCGGCGCCGGGCGTCAGCCAGATCGTCAACGTGGCGTTCATGTCGAGTCATCACGGGCTGCTGGTCGATCCAAACACCGAACTGCAGTCGGCAAGCATGAGCTTTCAACAGGTGGGTCCGCGGTTCACGACGCATGATCTGTTCGCACAGTCGCCGGACTATGCGATCACCGGCGATGGCTGGTTTGACATGGACAAGAACATGGACATGAGCGGCGACATCCGGCTCGCGCTCGGACTGCAGGTCGCGATTCCGGTGACGGTCAGCGGAAAACTGCCGGGCGTGCACGTGCTGCCCGACGTGCCATCGTTGGCAGAACGCGTGGCGATGGGCGCGATTAACACGCCCGGCAATATAATCCGCGGCGGAGTAAACGCGGTCGGCTCGGTGGTCGGTGCACCGTCAGCAGGATCGGCGATTCCGTCCATTCCGAATCCGATTAACGCTTTCAAAAAACTCTGGCATTGAGCAGTTGCTCGCGCGACCTAGCGGTTGAGCAAGCCTATCGTGCCAACGATCCATATTACGGTCACGATTCCGAAAATCACGCCTGGCAATTCAGAAAGAAAGCAGTTCTCGCACATAATGAGTCCCTCGCTTTTGGTGGGCGATTTTACGAAGCCGCGAATTGCGGAGATTTGTTTCTGGGTGAGTATTGAAGTCATTTTGTTCGCCTCCTCATGGAACAACGTCTTCACCCCTAAGGCGTTAAAAAGCCCTGAACGCCCGGTTCAAATCGAGCGAACGGAGCGAACGATTAGCGAAAAGTCTGAAAGGAAGACGGAGCTAGCGGCGGGTGAGTTTGTCCACTTCGGCTAGTTCTTCGGCGGACAATTTCCAGTTGCCGGCTTTTACGTTTTGGGTGACCTGGTCAGGGCTGGTTGCGCCTGCGATTACGCTGGAAACTTGCGGTTGCGACGCGAGCCATCCGATGGCCAGCTCGAGCATGGTGTGCTCGCGCTCGCGCGCAAACTTCTCGAGCTTTTCGAGCGTCGCAAAGTTTTCGTCGGTGAGTGTTTGCTGCGCCATTCGCTGGATCATGGAAAGCCGGGTGCCTTTTGGCGGTTCGGCGCCGCGTTTGTATTTCCCGGTGAGAAATCCGCTAGCCAGTGGGAAGTAAGGCAGGATGCCTACTCCGAACTCGCGGCATGCGGGGATCAGTTCGCGCTCGATGCGCCGGTCGAGCAGGTTGTACTGATTCTGCGCGGAGATGTACGACGCAAGTCCGCGGCTGTGCGATATCCAGTGCGCGTCGACGGTTTGCCATGCGGCGAAATTACTATGTCCGATGTATCGGACCTTGCCGGCGCGAACGAGATCGTTGAGCGCTTCGAGCGTTTCATGCTGCGGCGTTTCGGGATCGGGCTGATGAATCTGATACAGGTCGATATAGTCAGTAGCTAATCGTTTGAGACTCGCCTCTGCTGCCGCCATCACGTACCGGTACGACCCGCCTTTCTTATAAGGACCGTCGCCCATCGCCATGCCAAACTTGGTCGCGACGATAGCATCGCGGCGGCGATTGCCGAGTGCCTTGCCCAGCAGCTCTTCGGAGCCGCCGCGATTGCCGTAGATGTCTGCGGTGTCGAACAGCGTGATGCCCTCGTCGAGAGCTTTCTGCACGACGTCGCGCGTCTGCTCCGCGTCGGTTTTCATGCCGAAGTTGTTGCATCCGAGGCCGATGGCCGAAACCTTGAGTCCCGACTTACCGAGATTGCGATATTCCATGATCGATCCTTGCTGTCTCGCTTCAGGCTGCGTCAGGAGGAAAAAACACGAGGGTCCGCACCTCGACGCTTTCACGCGCCGCCGCGTCAGGCGGACTCGAGGGATCCTCGAAGGCGGAGTGCGCGGTGAAACGCGCACGGCGTCCGTCGGAGTCGTAGCACTTGAGTAATAGTACTTCTTCCTTTTGCTGATTCGGAACGTAGTACCATCGATGGTTCGGATTGTACGCGACTGAGTATACCTCGCCGTCGCGATCGGGGTACTTGAGCACGTGCTTGACGAAGTCGTCCTGCACCATGCTTTGCGCGTCGCACACTGCCAGCGGCGATTCCTGCACCGGTCCGCGAATCGGCCGCCATACGTTGATTACCGCGAAACGATTCTTGAGCAGCGCTTCCGCTTCGTCCGGCAGCAGATCGCGCACGCGCTGAGGCCCTGATTTGAGCGTGTAGTCATTGTGCGCGACCTTGACCGGCTCCTGGGCGCCGTTCTCGCGCCGTTTCGCCATCGGGCGCGATCGAACGTTATGGTCGAACACGTGCACTTTGACTGCACCGGTAAATTCGCGAACGAGCCGCTCGACTTCGGGGTAATAAACCCGCCGCACTTCATCGGCGTCGTAAAAATTCGCGACCGCCGTATTCTGACGCGTGACTGCAAAGCCTTGGCGGTCCAGAGAAAGCTCGCTCATAATCGTGCGGGCGCTGTGAATAGCGACGGTGAACTTTGCGTAGGTTCCCGTCCGCGCGGGGACGCCCGGCGGCGGTTTAAAGTTGTAGCTCACCGGATGCTGATCTTTGTCGGCGAGATAGTTGAGCACTCCGTCGACGTGATCGGGACTGGTGGGCGTTGCAAGCTCGCTGTGCGGTGTCGTCATAGGGAGTACTCCTGGGAACCTTCCCCTTTGCTATGGCAGCGCGCGCGGCGGGTCAAGCGCGAATTCGATGGAGGTGCCAATACTCGGCGGATGGGGAAGCTACGCGACATACTGAAACCGCGGCCACGAATCCTGTTCGTCGGGATCAATCCAAGTCTTCGCTCCGAGCAGATGGGTCATCATTTTGCGAGCCCCGGCAATCCGTTCTGGCGGCTGCTATTTGCGGCGCGTGTGGTGCCCGAGGAACTCACGTGCGAAGACGATGAGCGTCTCGTTGAATTTGATTTGGCGTTGACGAATCTATGTTCGCGGGCGACGCGGTCGGCGGCGGAGTTGAGCACGGCTGAGATGATCGCGGGACGACAAATTCTCGGGCGGAAGATTCGACGCGTGCAGCCGCGAGTGGTCGCGTTCGTCGGCGTGAGTATCTACCGCGGATTTTTTGGAGTCGCGCAGGGTGAGGGTGCGGGTCCGAAGGAGGAGCAGATATTCGGCGCGCGGGTGTTTGTGCTGCCGAATCCGAGCGGGTTGAATGCGAGCTATCCGGGATTCAAGGATAAATTGATTTGGTTTGAGCGGCTGCGGGAGTTTGCGGAGATGGATTAATGCAATGCGCTCGATCCGCCTTTGGCATTCTGCTTGAATCGCAGAACCCTCACCTACCGGCGGCTGCGCCCGCCGGCCTCCTCTCCCGTAAAGTAACGGGCGAGGTAAATCGCGGCCGTCAGCTTTACTATCTGACTGGCTATTCGGGATTCTGCGAGCGGATACTGAAATAGCTATTCGATTCCGTAGCGGCGGCGCTTGCGCCATAGGGTTGTTACGTTGATGCCGAGAGTATCGGCGGCTTCTTCCAAGGTGGCGCTGGCGCCGAGGACGCGCGCGATGTGCTCGCGCTCGACTTCATCGAGGCTGGCAGCGTTTGGGATGCCGGCCAGCGCCTCGGTCGAGTCGTGGAACAGCGAATCGGGCAGGTCGTCGGGAGCGATCGTTTCGCCCCGCATCAGGACGGTGCCGCGTTCAATCGCGTTGCGAAGTTCGCGGACGTTCCCGGGCCATCGATAGCGCGTGAGCGCCGCTGTCGCGCCCGGCGAAAATGCCAGCCCCGGATGCGAGTTGCGCACGGCCGCGACGTTCAGCAGCCATTGTGCGAGCGGCAGAATATCCTCGCGGCGTTCGCGGAGCGGCGGGACACGCAGCGTGATGACGTTGAGGCGGTAGTAGAGATCCTCGCGAAAGTGATGTGCGGCGACTTCGGCGTCGAGGTCGCGATTGGATGCGGCGACAATTCGCGCATCGACGTGGATCGTGCGCTCGCCGCCGACGCGCTCGAAGTTCTGCTCCTGCAGGAACCGCAGGAACTTGGTCTGGAGGGTTGGAGTCAGATCGGCGATCTCGTCGAGGAAGACACTGCCGCCGTTAGCCGCCTCGAGACGGCCGGGCTTGTCCTTGACCGCGCCGGTGAACGCGCCACGCATGTGGCCGAACAATTCGCTCTCGAGCAGTTCCTCCGAGAGCGTGGTGCAATTGACGACGACGAACGGCTTGCTCTGGCGCCGGCTCCATCGATGGATCTGCCGCGCGATGACGTTCTTGCCGGTGCCGCTCTCTCCCGTGAGCAGGATTGTCGCGTCGCTGGCGGCGGCCTGGCGGGCAGTTTCGAGCAGGCGCTGCATCGCGGGGCTCTTCGAGTCGAGCAGCGGTTCCTCGTCGATCGCGCTGCGCAGCGCGCGATTTTCGGCCGTCAGCAGCCCGACGTGCAGGGCGCGATCGACGGTGTGCTGAATCTGCTCGAGCGAGAACGGCTTGGTAACGTAATCGTAGGCGCCGGACTTCATCGCCTCGACCGCATTCTCAACGGTCGCGTAGGCGGTCATCAGGATCACGAGACACTCGGGCGCGCGCCGCTTGATTTCGCGCAGCAGTTCAAGCCCACTCATCTCGGCCATCTTGTAGTCGGTCAGCACGAGATCGAATTGGATCTCGGAAAGGAGCGCGACGGCCTGCGCACCGTTCTCTGCCGCGCGAACCATGTGGCCTAGCGACTCGAAGAACGTGGTGAGGCTCCGGCGAATATTGCGTTCGTCATCGACGATGAGAAGTTTCGGCATCAGATCTCCTGCGCGGCGGGAATTTCGACGATGAATCGGGAGCCGTGAGAGTTGGCGCTCTCGACGAAAATCCTGCCGCCATGCGCCTCGACGATTTCCTTGACGATCGACAAGCCCAGCCCGGCCGAACCTTTTTCGAAGCCCTCGGAACCATACTGCACGAAGCGCTCGAAAATATAGTCTTTCACGTCGGCGGGTATCCCGGGTCCCGAGTCCGTGACTTCCAGCCGCGTGGTGTGCTCGGTGCCGCGCGCCGCGACTCTGATCGTTCCGCCGGCGGGAGTGTAGCGCAGCGCGTTGCCGAGCAGGTTTGATATCACCCACGAGAGCTTGACCGGGTCGCCGATAATTTCGGGCACCGGGCCTATCTGCTCCTCGAGCTCGACGTGCTTCTCGCGCGCCTGAATCGCGAAGCGCCGCGTCACGTCGGAGGCGAGCCGCGCAAGATCGAGACGTTTCTGCTGGACTGCGATTGCGGGAATTTCGCCGCGCGCGAGGTTGAGCAGGTTATCGGTGAGCTGACGCATCCGCGTGCATTCTTCGAGGATCACCTGCAACAGCTCGCCGCTCTTCAGATTTTGCTCCGGCGCATTCTCCCGGCTCAGCAGTTCCGCCGACAGCGCGAGCGATGTGAGCGGGGTCCTGAGTTCGTGCGACAGCGTCGCGACCAGGTTGGTGCGGGCGCGATCCTGATCGCGGATGTAGGTCACGTCCTGGAGAATCAGCAGCGTGCCGAGCGACTTGCCGACCGTGTGATGAAGCGGCACCGGCTTCAGCACGTAAGAATGATCACGGCCGCGAACGTGAAGATCGATTTCGGTGCGATGGCCATCCGGCCCGGCCCGCTGCAGCGTGCGCAACGCATCGCGAACCCGCAGGTAGTGAGGATGGTTGCTGCTGAGATCGTCGAACGGACTGCCGAGTGCGTCCTGGAGATCGACGCCGAGAATCAGCGACGCGATCTCATTTATGTGCGCGACAATTCCATCGCTGTCGATCAGCACGACCCCGTCTTCGAGGCTCTCGATTATCGCCTCGGTCTTGCTCTTTTCGTAAACCAGGCGCTCGACGTTGAGCTTGTCGTACTGCTCCAGCCGCTCGGCCATCTGGTTGAATTCGCGCGCGACCGCTTCGAGCTCGGCGAGCGGCTGGGGACCGAGGCGCACCTGCGACTTGCGCTGACTGATTCCACGCAGACGCTCGGTGAGTTCCGTCAGCGGCTTTGAGAGCCGCCATCCGAGCCCCCACGAGACGGCAGCGCCCACCAGCAACACCAGCACCAGGCCGCCGGCGAATTCGTACGCGAGGTGTTTGCCCAGCTGTACTGAGCGGCTGTCCGCGCGGAACATCGCGGCTTTGTTCATCGCGATCAGATCGTCGAGCTTGCCGTGCAATTCGGCGAATTCGCGATCGTGATAGACACCGGGCGGCGCGCTTGCGACGTCGGCGAACAACTTGTTGGCGCGACGAGTGATGTCGGCGGCGAGTTCAGGCTCGCCAACTTCAGTGAAGTCGTGATTCTCGACGTCCAACCATTGGAGGAAGTTTTGGCGCGCGCTGGGCAGAACGTCCTTCGCCTTGCCGTCGTGCTCGGCCATTTGGAGCGTGTTGAGCGCCGCGTGCATGTTCTGCGCGGCTTCGATGCTGACGTAGTTCTTATAGAGCGTCTGCCGGATTGCGCCGCCTAGCCGGTACACCCGCGGCAGGGTGTAGAGTCCCAGCAGAACCACCAACGCCAGCATCAGCAGAGTGCCGTTGCGGATTCGGCGTTGCAGCGAGGGAGCGTTCATCGCGAGTCCTCCCGTTCGTCGGTCGCGACAATTTCCACGTCGAGGTCGGTTGCGTCCGCAACCAGCCGCGCCACCACGTCGCCCTTGAGCAATCGGCGCCAACGCGGTTGATGAGTCCGGCCGACGATTACCTTCGACACGCCCTTGTCGTGCGCGAAGTCGATCAATGCCTTGACCACGTCGTCGGACTTGAGCCACACGGTTTCGGCGCCGAGATCGCTGGCCACATTGATGTTCTCGAGCAGCGCGACGAAATCCTTGGTGCCGATATTTTTCACCGATTCGGAGGGCGTCTCGATATGCACCGCAAACCATTCGGCGTTGAGCTGTCCCGCGATGCGCGAAGCCTTGCGCAGCAGTTGTCCGGTATCTGAAGCATTGGACGAAACCCCGACCATGATGCGATCGACGACGTTCGCACGGTGGCCGCCTTCGCGCTTGATTGCGTCGCGGTCAAGGCGCTGCCGATCCAGGCTGCGAGCGACCTCGCGCAGCGCCAGTTCGCGCAGCGATGCGAGGTTGCTCGGCTTGAAAAAATTCTTGAGCGCATTTTCAACCTGTCCCGACGGGTAAATCTTTCCCTCGCGCAGGCGCTCGCGCAGCGCTTCGACCGGCACGTCGATATTGACGATTTGATCGGCGCGCGCCAGGAACGAATCGGGCACCGTCTCGCGCACGTCGATGCCGGTGACGCGCCTCATCAGCGCGTTCAGACTTTCGACGTGCTGGATGTTGATAGCAGTGATCACGTTGATGCCGGTGGCGACGATCTCCTCGACGTCCTGGTAGCGCTTGGGATGGCGCGAGCCGGGAGCGTTGGTATGCGCGAGCTCGTCGACGATCACCACGTCGGGCTTGCGCGCGATGATCGCATCGACGTCCATCTCTTCGAGCTCAACTTCGCGGTACTGGATCTTGCGCCGCGGAACGATCTCGAGGTTGCCAATCCGCTCCTCGGTCTCGCGGCGACGATGCGTTTCGATGAAGCCAAGCACGACATCCACTCCCCGTTCGCGGAGTTGATGCGCCTCCTCGAGCATCCGATATGTCTTGCCTACGCCCGCGGCGGCGCCGATATAAACTTTGAGTCGTCCCCGTTGAGGCTGGGGCACGAGATCGAGAAAAGCTTCGGGCTCGAGTCGTTTGTCATCGCTCATTCAAGTCCCGGGCGTTCCACCATGACTTCCCGCGGCGCGAGCACTATGACTGCCGGTCGTGCGATCGAGGGCCAGGTTCAGCAGCAGGACATTTACGCCGGGCTCGCCGAAGATTCCCACCGATCGCGGCCGCGTGTTTTCTGCGATCAACTGCCGCACCTGATCTTCGCTCAGACCGCGTGCACGAGCAACACGTGCAATCTGCAGGTCCGCTGCCGCCGGACTTATCTCGGGATCCAGTCCGCTGGCTGAAGCCGTCACCAGGTCGACGGGAATCTGGTGCGCGTCGGTGCCCGGATTGCTCTCGACTACGTTCTTGAGCCGCAACTTGACCGCGTCGATCAGCGCCTTGTTGGTGGGCCCAAGATTCGATCCGCCCGAGTTGTCGGCGGCGTAGCCTTTGTCACCGGCGGCGGAAGGTCGCGGCTGAAAATATTTCGGCGACGAAAAGTTCTGGCCGATAACGCTCGAGCCGACGACCTTGTTGCCTGCCACGATTAAGCTGCCGCCCGCCTGGCTCGGAAAAATCACCTGGGCGATGCCCCAAACCGCAATCGGATAGACGATGCCGGTGAGGACGGTCAGCACCGCGGTCGCTAGAAGAGCAGTTGTGAACGTCTTCACGGATAAACCTCAGGCGAGATGCAGCGCGGCAATCATGATGTCGATAGCCTTGATGCCGATGAACGGAATAATCACGCCGCCGAAGCCGTAGATAAAAAGATTGCGAGTCAGAATCGCGGCCGCACCGACCGGACGATACTGCACACCACGCAACGCCAACGGAATCAGCGCGATGATGATCAGGGCATTGAAAATAACCGCCGACAGGATCGCGCTCTGCGGCGTCGCCAGATGCATCACGTTGAGCCGCTGCAATTCCGGATACTCGACGATGAACAGCGCCGGGATGATCGCGAAATACTTGGCGACGTCGTTGGCAATCGAAAACGTCGTGAGCGCGCCGCGCGTCATCAGAAGCTGCTTGCCGATCTCGACCACCTCCATCACCTTGGTCGGATTCGAATCAAGGTCGATCATGTTGCCGGCCTCGCGCGCGGCCTGCGTGCCCGCGTTCATCGCGATTCCGACGTCGGCCTGCGCGAGCGCGGGCGCGTCGTTGGTGCCGTCGCCGATCATCGCGACCAGCTTGCCCTGGTTCTGCTCCTCGCGAATCAGGCGCAGCTTGGTTTCGGGAGTTGCCTCGGCCAGGAAGTCGTCGACGCCCGATTCCTTGGCTATCGCCGCCGCGGTCAGCGGGTTGTCGCCGGTAATCATGACGGTGCGCAAACCCATGGCGCGCAGGCGTTCGAAGCGTTCGTGGATTCCTTCCTTGACCACGTCTTTCAGATAAATCACGCCGAGCGCCTTCGATTCGTCGGCGACCACCAGCGGAGTTCCGCCGCTGCGCGCAATGCGCTCGACGATCGCCTTCAAGTCTGTCGGCGGCGTGCCGTGATTTTCCTTGACGAAATTTGCGACCTGCTCGGCGGCGCCCTTGCGGATTCGACGTCCGCCGATGTCGACGCCGCTCATCCTGGTCTGCGCGGAAAAAGGAATGAAGGTGGCGCCATCGTCGCCAGCGCCGAGATCGCGTTCGCGCAGGTCGAACTGACGCTTCGCGAGCACGACGATCGATCGTCCTTCGGGAGTCTCGTCGGCCAGCGATGCGAACTGTGCGGCTTCAGCAAGTTCTCGCACGTCCACGCCCTCCACCGGGATGAACTCCGCAGCCATCCTGTTCCCCAGCGTGATAGTACCGGTCTTGTCGAGCAGCAAAGTATCGACGTCGCCGGCCGCTTCGACCGAGCGGCCCGACATCGCGAGCACGTTGTGCTGCACGAGGCGATCCATGCCGGCGATTCCGATCGCCGAGAGCAGTCCGCCGATCGTCGTCGGAATCAGGCAGACCAGCAGCGACACCAGCACTGGCAGCCCCAGCTTCGTCCCGCCGTACAGGCCGAACGGGTAGAGCGTAACGACGACCAGCAGGAAGACGATCGTCAGGCCGGACAGCAAAATGCTGAGCGCGATTTCGTTGGGCGTCTTCTGACGCTGCGCGCCTTCGACCAGCGCGATCATGCGATCGAGGAACGTCTCGCCGGGGTTGGCGGTGATCTTCACTTTGATCCAGTCGGAGATGACGGTGGTCCCGCCTGTGACGCCGCTGCGATCGCCGCCGCTCTCGCGAATGACCGGTGCGGATTCGCCCGTGATAGCGGCCTCGTTGACCGCCGCGATGCCCTCGATTACTTCGCCGTCACCGGGGATGACGTCGCCCGCCGCAACCATCACGATGTCGCCGCGACGGAGCTGCGCGGCCGGCACCAGTTTCGTCTCGCCTCCGTCGACGATCACTTTGGCCTGGGTTTCAGTGCGAGTCTTGCGCAGATTCTCCGCCTGCGCCTTGCCGCGCCCCTCCGCCATTGCTTCCGCGAAGTTTGCGAAAAGCACGGTGAACCACAGCCATATTGCGATTTGAAATTCGAATCCCGCCAGCACCATCTTATGAGCCAGCACGTCGCGAATCAGCGTGAACATTACGAGCACGCTGGTGACCTCGACCACGAACATCACCGGATTCCTGATCATCCGGCGCGGATCGAGCTTGGTGAACGACTCGATCGCCGCGCGCGAGACGATTTCGCGATTCCAGAGTGCGGGGGCCTTGCGATCACTCATGCTTGCTACACCAAACCTAGAAAAGTTTCCCGGCCGCCATCAGCAGTTGCTCGACGATCGGTCCGAGTGCGTCGGCGCAGAAGAATGTCAGCGCGCCGACGATCACGATTACGCCTATCAACAGGAACACGAACGGGATGCCGTCGGTCGGGAACGTCCCGGCGCTGGCGGCGGTGGTTTTCTTGGCCGCGACCGAGCCGGCGATCGCGAGTGCCGGGATCGCCATCATGAATCTGCCGAGCAGCATCACAAACGCCATCGTCACGTTGTAGAAAGGAACGTTCGCGTTGAGGCCGGCGAACGCTGATCCGTTGTTCGCGCCCGCTTCCGTGAACGCATAGAGAATTTGCGAAAAGCCGTGCGGACCGGGATTCGAAATGCTGGACAGGCCGGCCGGTATCACGGCCCCGATGGCAGCCGGGATCAGGATGACCGCCGGAAAGATCAGCACGTAGAGCATCGCGAGCTTCATCTCGCGCGCCTCAATTTTTTTGCCCAGGTATTCGGGAGTCCTGCCTACCATCAGGCCCGCGATGAACACCGCCAGCACCGCCATCACGATGATTCCGTAAAGTCCCGAGCCGACGCCGCCGAAGATCACCTCGCCGAGCTGCATGTTGATCATCGGCACCAGCCCGCCGAGCGGGGTGTAGCTGTCGTGCATCGAGTTGACGGCGCCGCACGACGTATCGGTGGTGGCGGTCGCCCACATCGCGGACTCGACGATTCCGAAGCGGGTCTCCTTGCCTTCCATGTTGCCGCCGCTCTGCGTTGCGGAAGCATGCTGATCGATTCCCATTCTGGCTGAATTGCGGATTGCCGTGTTGTTCAGCCCAGATTGCAGGCGCCGCACCTGCGAGAAACAGAATCGCCATCACCGCGAACAGCGCCCACCCCTGTTTGCGGTCGCCGACCATCTTGCCGAAGGTGTGGGTAAGACCCGCGCCGATTGAAAAGATCGCGAGCATCTCGAGCAGATTCGTCAGCGGCGTCGGATTTTCATACGGATGCGCCGAGTTCGAGTTCATGAAGCCGCCGCCGTTGGTGCCGAGCTCCTTGATTATTTCCTGCGACGCGACCGGCCCCTGCGCGATCGTTTGCGAAGCGCCCTCGAGCGTCTTCGCATTTACGTACGGACTGAAGTTGTCCGGCACTCCCTGCCAAACGAGTACCAGCGCGAAGATGAGCGATATCGGAAGCAGCACCCACAACGTCGTGCGCGTGAGATCGACCCAGAAGTTGCCAATCGTCTTTGCGCTGCGCCGCGCGAAACCGCGAATCACCGCCGCCGCCATCGCGATTCCCGCCGCCGCCGAAAGAAAGTTGTGCGACGTCAGCCCGACCATCTGCGTCAGGTAGCTCAGCGTCTGCTCGCCCGAGTATGCCTGCCAGTTGGTGTTGGTCGTGAAGCTCGCTGCAGTATTGAACGCCAGTCCCGGCGGCACTCCGGCGAGCCCCTGCGGATTCAGCGGCAGGTAATATTGGAGCCGCTGCAGCGCATACAGAAAGATCATCGAGATGAGGCTGAACGCCAGCATCGATATCGCGTACGCAGCCCAACCCGTCTCGGCGCCGGGGTCTACTCCGCAGATTTTGTAAATCAATCTCTCGATTGGCGAGAGCACCGGGTCCAGAAAAGTCCGCTCATTCGAGAATACTCGCGCCATGTAGAGGCCGAGAGGCACGCTGATCGCCGTCACCAGAATGAAATAGGCGGCGAGCTGAACAATCGAATTGGATAGCATGTAGAGATTTGCCGGCTGGTCCGGCTAGAATCTTTCAGGGCGCAACATCGTGTAAATCAAGTACGCGCCCAGCAAAACAGCGCACACCCCACCGAGAACAGTTTCAACCGGGCTCATAGGTTGTCGCACCCCCGAACGTATTCGATCGCGATCGCGAAGAAGGCGATGCTGGCGAGAATTGAAATCAAATCCCACATAGTTAGATCCGACTAGTAACGCTGTGCTGTTGTTTAGCGCAAAGGCTGTTGAGAGATGGCCGGGACTCTCGGCGTGAGCAGGAAGACGTGGCCATTCGATCCGTTCATGTGCAGATGCGCCTCTGTCACTCTGCGCATCGCAGGACACGGACCGGCCGCAAATGTCGCGGCGCGCGCGACGACCTCGTCGCGCGAGAGAGGCGTGCCATTCTCAGGGACCGGCCTTAGCGCACCGCGGCGCCCGTCGTTGACGACGAACGACCACTTGCAGCGCACGCAATGATAAAGGTATCGACTGCGGCTTGAAGAAACCGGGAAGTTTGTCGAGCACTTTTATCGCAAACAAGTGCGGCATCTTCATTTGCATCGTCTGTTTCATTGGAACTGCCAGCCTCCGTCGGATTTCTTCCGACAGGGCTAACAGCACCGCGCGTGCCAATGCTGAAAAGGCCGTCCCACAAGGCCTTTTGCATCCCTTGGCGATGTGACATTTCAAAATGCATCGTGCCGCTCAATGCAAACTTCATCGAAATGCAATGCCGATTCGCTCTTGAACCTACTCCTGCTTGACCAGCAACCCTCGGCTCCGCGCCTTTTCGAAGATCCAGCCGAAGAACACTATCGCCGCCGCGAAGTACACTACGTTCAAACCGGCGCCCCACCAGAAATGCACCGGCGAAAATCCTTTACCGGCCAGCACCTGGCGCATCCCTTCGAACGAATGCGCCATCGGCATCATCCACGCGATGTCCTGCAACCAATTTGGCAGCGACGATACTGGATAAAATATGCACGACACCGGCATCAGCAGGCCCGCAAACCCCCACGCCAGCGCCTGGATTTTGGTGGAGTAGCGAAAGATCATTCCGGTGATGGCGATTCCGACCGCGAGAGAGAAGATCAACAGGTTCGCGATGTAGGGAATGAACTTCGGCAGCCACGGCAGTACGTTGAACGACCATGCCGCCCACGCAATCGCCGACGCCGCCGTCAGTCCGATCATCACCTTCAGAATGCACACCACGATAATTCCGGCCATGTATTCCGACAGCATCAACGGCGTCGAGAACAGGTTGATGAGGTTGCGGCACCATAGATCGTCGATGAATGCGACCGCCATGTCGCGCTGAAACGAATAGAACATGGTCCACAGGATCGCGGCGCCAAGCATCATGCTTATGAAGCTGGGCTGCAGCCCTTTCCCGTGCGTCAGGTAGATCGAAAAAAAGCCCCACATGACGATGTCGAGCACCGGCCACCAGAGCGTGTCGACGACGCGATCGAAGTTGCGCCGCGACTCATATACATGCCGCGCGATGACGGCGTTGACTCGATGTAATTTCATGCTGCCTTGCCTCTGACCACGCGCATGAAGACTTCCTCCAGCGCTGGCTCCTCGCGTTCCTCTTCGAGGATCGCCTGCGTGATTTCGATCGGACTGCCGGCAGCGATTATTTTCCCGTGATGCAGAAAAATAATCCGCTTACACATCCGCTCGACCTCGTCCATGTTGTGCGACGTGTACAGAATCGTCGTGCCCTTTTCGCGCTGAGCATCGAGCAGCGCGTTCTTCACCTGCCACGCGATTTCGGGATCAAGGTACGCCGTCGGCTCGTCGAGCAGGAGCAGCTCCGGATCGTTCATGAACGCCTTGCACAGCCCGACCCGCGTATTCTCGCCCGACGACAGGCCCGAAATGGCCTTGTCGCGCAGCTTGGTGATTCCGAACCGCTCTAGCTGTTCGTCGATTCGCTCGCGCGGCTTTTTCAGATTGTAGATGCGCGCGAAGACCTTCAGGTTCTCGAGCACCGTCAGCCGGAACGGAAACGTGGCGTACGGCGAGGTGAAGTTCACGTGCTCGAGGATTTCCCCGCGATGCGTCGCCATCGACTTGCCGAAAATGCTGATGCGCCCCGAGGTCGGCGTGATCAGGCCGAGGATCATGTGGATCGTCGTCGTCTTGCCGGCACCGTTCGCTCCGAGCAGGCCGATGATCTCGCCGCGCTCGATCCCAAAGCTGACGTTGTCGACCGCGCGAAACTCGCCGAATGTCTTGCTCAAGATTTTCAACTTCTACCAGCATCGAATTACCTGCCTTCAACGCGCACGCGTTTTTCGTCCCGCCCAAAAACAAAACGGCCACGGAGTGCTAGCACCCGTGGCCGTCTGAAGCGTTCCTATAATGCTATCGAGTCAATGATGACCGAACGTCGCAGACACACCACCACGGGAGGTTCCCCGGGCCCTTTCGATATTCGGATTCATCGTGTGTGCTTTCCTGCGAGTTCGAGCTTCCTCTATGTAGCAGCTTCCGCGTTTAAGAGCTATAGGTCCCCGCGACCCGACTTCAGTTCCGCATACATTGCTCGATCTCTCGAAGGTAGCAGTCGGAGCGCCACTTCATGAATCGGTCCCCACTCCAGAACAAGCCAATTGTAAACAGACCCCCAACTATCCCAAGCGGAGCCAATCTCAAAAAATGAGTGAGAGAAAAATTCATCATAGCGTCGAAGCTATGCATAAATATGATTACTTCCCAAGTTACAAAACCATAAATGAAAGCTACGCGGGGTTCTGCGAAACGGCCCATGGCCAATCCTTGCCTCGATTGCTTTCAGACCGTCGCGCGCGGCGCCGCTTGAGGCCCCCGGATCAACTTACCCGGCATCGCGTCCGTCGCTTTGCCGTCTTCGAACGTGACCTCGCCACTCACGACCGTGTGTTTGTAACCGTCGGCGCGCTGGATCAATCGCCGCCCGCCGGCGGGAAGATCGAACACCATCTGCGGCGGATGCAATCGCAGCGCGTCCATGTCGATCACGTTGAGGTCGCCCTTCATTCCGGGCGCGAGCACGCCGCGATCGAGCAGTCCATAAAATTTCGCGGTGTCGCTCGTCTGTCGCTTCACGATCATCTCGATCGGCAGGCGTTCGCCGCGGCTGCGATCGCGCACCCAATGCGTGAGCATGTAGGTCGGCATGCTGGCGTCGCAGATCAGTCCGCAATGCGCGCCGCCGTCGCTGAGTCCGAGCGCGGTCGCCGGATTGAGCAGCATCTCGCGCAGCGCGTCGAAGTTGTAATCCGAGTAGTTGGCGAACGGCATGTAGAGCAGCTCGCGGCCGTTGCGCTCGAGCATCAAATCGTAAGTCAGCTCCGCGGGCGTCTTGCCCTCGCGCTCGGCCCGTGCGGCGACGCTGGTCTCGCGCGCGGGCTCGTAGTTGGGAGGATCGCCGAGCGCGAAGTACTTTGCGAAGTTGGTGAGCAGATACAGTGTCACGCGATCCTTCACCGCCGGCTCGTCGGCCAGGATTCGCGCGCGGACCTGCGGGATCGCGCATCTTTGCGACGCGCTCATCGATCGGCAGATGCGCAATTTCGTGATAGCTCCGATGCGCGATGAACGGATGCAGCGAGCTTTGCAGTCCCATCAGCATCCCGGTCGGACGGCCGGGAATCTGCGGCACCAGGTGCGCGCCATTCGCGTTGTATTTGCGCACGCGCTCGAGCATGTGGCGGAAGCCGTCGGGATTGTTGTCGACCTGCGCCATCGCAAACGTGATCGGCAAGCCAGTCTCGGTCGAGAGTTTGATCATCCACTCCATCGTTGCGTCGGCGCCGACCATGTCCGACGCCATCTCGAACACGCCGTGCCCGACGTCGCCCATCGCGCGGCCGATTCCCAGCAGCTCAGCCTCGCTGGCGAAAGTTCCCGGCACCAGATCCTTGTTCTTGGCGCGATGGAGCATCGTGCGCGAGGTGGTGAATCCCAGCGCGCCGGCCTTGAGCGAATCGCGCACGAGGGCCGCCATCTTCGCGATGTCGTCGGCGGTCGCTTCCTCGTTGCGCGCCCCGCGCTCGCCCATCACGTAGGTGCGCAACGAGCCGTGCGGCATTTGCGCGCCGACGTCGAGCACGCGCGGCATCTTCTCGATCGCGTTCATGTATTCGGGAAACGATTCCCAGCCCCACTTGATTCCTTCGGAGAGCGCGCTGCCTGGAATGTCCTCGACCCCTTCCATCAGGCCGATCAGAAACTCCTGCTGCCCCGGCTGCACCGGCGCAAAGCCGACCCCGCAGTTGCCCATCACGATTGTCGTAACGCCGTGCCAGCTCGAAGGGCTGAGGTACGGATCCCACGTGACCTGGCCGTCGTAGTGCGTATGGATGTCGACCCATCCCGGCGTCACCACGAGGCCCGTCGCATCGATTTCGCGCCGCGCCGCGCCCGCTTTCGCGCCGACGCTTGTGATCACTCCGTCGTCGATCGCGACGTCGCCGTTGAACGCAGGCGCTCCGCTGCCATCGACAATTTTGCCGTTTCGAATTACCAGATCATGCATGGTTTCGTTCTCCCATCGGAAGAATCGCGCATTCCGGTGCGATCGCGCAAGCGAAAACTTAAACGATCGTTCAATGACAGATCGTTGCCGTTGCACATTCGATCGGCGAGAACTTATGATTCGAATCCGCGGTGGAACTGAATCTTAGTGTCGAAGGAGCTATCCAATGTTGGAACCGAAATATGGCGATGTATCTGTGACGCTCGACGATCACGTAGCGACTCTCGAGATCCACCGGCCGCCGCACAATTTCTTCGACTTCATTCTGATTCGCGATCTCGCCAACGCGTTCGAGGCGCTCGACAATGAGCCCGAGTGCCGCGCGCTGATGCTCTGCTCGGAGGGCAAGTCATTCTGCGCGGGCGCGAACTTTGCCAATCGCGATGCGCAAAGCGGCGAAGCGCCGGCGCGCCCCGGCGAAAATCCGCTGTACATCGAGGGCGTGCGGCTGTTTCGATGCAAGAAGCCGGTCGTCGCCGCGATCCAGGGACCCGCAATCGGTGGAGGCCTCGGACTAGCGCTGGTGGCCGACTTCCGCGTCGCAACAGCCGACGCCCGCTTTGCCGCGAACTTCGTGAAGATCGGCATCCATCCAGGCTTCGGCCTCACCTACACGTTGCCGCGGTTGATTGGCGTGCAGAAAGCCAGCTTGATGTTTCTGATGGGCCGTCGTATCGAGGGTAAAGAGGCGCTCGCGTGGGGCCTGTGCGATCAGCTGGTTGAAAAGGACGATCTCCGCGACGCCGCGCTCACGCTCGCGGAGGAAATCGCAGAGGGTGCCCCGCTCGCGCTGTTGTCGACGCGAGCGACGATGCGCCAGGGCCTCGCAGACGCCGTCAAGGCTCAAACCGATCACGAGTTCAAGGAACAATCCTGGCTCTTCAAAACCGAAGACCACCGCGAAGGCGTAAAAGCAGTCACCGAACGCCGCCCCGGCAAATTCCTCGGCAAGTGACGCCATCTAGATGATGGCGCCGCGCGCGATTGTTCCCCTTCCCTCGAGGGAAGGGATTACGGGTTATGGGTTAGTTGATCATGCGCTACGCGCACCGTGATGGGATGAAAGCCGAACGTCACACTTGTACGTCCCGGAGGGCCGCGGGCACGGCGACCCGCGCCACTGCCCTGCGGTCCGAGGCACTTTCAAGCCTGGCAGATTCGGTTGATTTAGTGGCGCGGGCGGCCCTGCCCGCGGCTCCTCTTCCACCGCCTCAGAGAGCAAGTAGCGCGCCGCGCGCAACTTTGCGCTTCACACTGGGTGCAGGGGTCACCCCTGCCGCCCGCCGCGCAGGCGATTGTTCTCTGATAGAGACAACAGTGCTTTCAGTAGTACTCGCATTATTCTCGCCGCCACTTTCTTGATACGTTCTTCGCCGCGATCACAAAATCAAAAGGGCAGCCGGTTTCCCGACTGCCCTACAAACTCGATTCTCCGGATTCTCTACGCCGCTTCTGCCTTCACCCCGTTCAGCTTCTTCAACTCCGGCATCACGTCGCTCGCGAACAGGCGCAGGCTCTTCTCCGCGTCTTCGATCGGCATGCCCGCGTAGCTGAACACGCCAGTGAAATGATCCGCGCCGACCTTCTGGCGAATCTCGTCGATCTTGTTGAAGCACATCTCGGGCGTGCCCCAAACCTGCAGGCTCAGGAAATACTCGATTGACGCGCTGGTATTGCCCTTCAGGTTCTTCGCCATCTGCTCGTAGTATTCGTAGCCTTTGGCTTTGCCGAAATGCTCGCTCGCCATCTCGTAATGCCGCAGCGCGGTGTCCCAGTAGCCGCCGATGTACTTGACCGCCATCTCGCGCGCGCGGTCGGCGCTCTTGTCGCAGAAGGTCCAGCCCGCCGCGATCGTCGGCAGCGGCTCTCCACCGTTCACCTGCTTGTAGACAGTGCGATACTCGCCGAGTTCTTGCGCGACGGCCTCCCACGGCTTCTGCGGAATTATCAGGATGCCGATGCCGAGCTTCGCCATGATGCGCGAGGACTCGGGCGAGACCGCGGCGGCATAAGTGCGTCCCTTGAACGACTTGAACGGCTTGGGCCGGATGTCGCGGCGCGGCTGCTTGATATACTTGCCGTCGTATTCGCAGTAGCCCTTCTCGAGACCCTCGAGCAGCATCTCGGCCGATTCGATAAAGCGCTCGCGCGATTCACCGAGCGGTACGCGGAAGCCCTCGAACTCAATTCGTGCCAGCCCGCGGCCCAGGCCCAGGATCATGCGCCCGTTCGACATGTGATCGACGACCGAGACCTGCTCCGCGACGCGCATGGGATCGTGCCACGGCATCACGACCACCATCGATCCAAGCTGAATCGTCTTGGTGCGGCCGGCGTAGTACGTCAGGAACTGGAGCACGTCGGGGCACATCGTGTAGTCGTCGAAATGATGCTCGACGCTCCAGATGGAATCGAATCCGAGCGGTTCGTAGAGGTCGCCGATCCGCAGGTCTTCGAGGTAGACGTCGCGGTCCGATCGCACATTGTGCGGATTCTGAAAGATAACAGCGCCACCAACTTTCATTCGGAGATCCTCCATGAGGCCGGGCTTTCAGTCGTCCGCAAAGAACGTACCGCAACCCGAAAATTGAGATTCACTAAAGACTTCCAATCACATACCAATCGTTTAGTAAAATTGCAAAGCGCTCTTACCTGCCCGCCGGGCCAGGTTCCCCGATACTTCGCTTCGGCAACTTTCGCTCTGGAATTGCATAGCGGTAAAGTGCCAGCGATTTGGAATGTATCGAGTGAAGGGGAATGATCGTACATATCGTCAAGCGGAGTGAGTGGATGCTCTGCTCTCGGGCGGCGGACTTATGCGCCCGATAGTTTGCGGGCGGAGGGGTTTATCCATTGCTCGACGCTGGCGCAGGTGATCGATACTGCTAATCGGTTTTATCGTGGGCAGGAGCGACCTGGTCGTCCTGTGTATCGAGGAGTCGCGGCTGACGGCGGAGTTGAAGTATGAGGCGCCCGCAATGCCGCGCGGTGAAGTGGCGGGCGCCTTGTTTCCTCATCTATATGGGGAGTTGAATGTCGAGGCGGTCGAGCGGGTGGTCGAGTTGCCGTGCGAGGCGGATGGATCGTTTCAATTGCCCGACGGATTGCGAGGCTAGGCAGAACAAACGCGAGGGTTTATTCAGAGTTGAAAACAAATATGAAGAATGGCTTGCGAGTTTTATTTTTGTTGATCGTGGGCGCGGCGCTCGCGGCTGGAGCGGGGTTTGCGGCGGATGCCGGGACAACGACACCGGAATACAAGTTGGCGGCGGCCTACAAAATTGGCGGCGACGGTGGATGGGATTACGCGACTCTCCACCACGGCCTGCTATACGTCACCCGCGTCACGCATACGATGGTGATCGACGTATCGACCGGAAAAGTCGTGGCGGATATCAACGGGCAGAAGAGATCTCATGGCGTGGCGCTGGTGCCCGACGTGCGTCGCGGATTTATCAGCGATGGCGGCAGCGGCTCGGTTTTGATCTTCGATATGAAGACATATGCAGTGCTCGGAAAAGTGCCTGCGGCGGATGACGCGGACGGTATCATCTATGATCGCGCCAGCAATCGCGTGTTGGTGATGTGCGGCGATGCGCACAAGCTGATTGCGATAGCGCCCGACGTAGATCCGAATGGGGGCAAGCCGGCCGCGACTATTGATCTCGGCGGCTCACCGGAGTTCGCGGTCGCCGACGAGAACGGAAAGGTCTACGTCAATATCGAGGACAAGGACGAGGTTGCTGTCGTCGATACGAAGGCGATGAAAGTCGTCGCGCGATGGCCGACCGCGCCGGGGATGAAGCCGACCGGCATGTCGATGGATCGCGCAACGCACCGCCTGTTCATCGGATGTCGAAACAAACATCTGATCGTGATGAACGCCGACGACGGAAAGATCGTGGCGGATCTTCCGATCGGCGCGTTCGTCGACGCTACCGCATTCCGCGACGGCTTGGCGTTCGCGAGTTGCGGCGACGGCACCTTGACGATTATTCGCGAAGTGTCGCCGGACAAGTTCGAAGTCGCGCAAGTGTTGAAGACACAGTTGGGCGCGCGAACGATGGCCGCCGATCCTACTGGCGTGATGATTTATCTGCCGACCGCGGATCTGACGTTTCCTGCCGGATTGAACCCGGAGCATCCGCGGCCAGTGCCGGTTCCGGAAACGTTCAGGATATTGGTGGTGACGCAGTGATTACCTCTCCCTTCGGGAGAGGTCGAGGCGAGTCTGCGAGCGTCGGGTGAGGGCGCTCGCATTCAGCTCGAACCATAGGCCCTCACCCGCGCCGCGGGCGCGTCCTCTCCCGAAGGGAGAGGTAGAAGGATCGGATCAAATTCAGGCGACGATGCGGTCGGAGAAGCCGGCTACGTCGTAGGTCATTATCAAAAGATCGCGGGCGCGGCCGCGACGGTCCTCGACCCAGTCCGACAATACGGCTTCGACCTGAAAGCCCAGGTGCTCGAAGGCGGCGCGTGCGGCGGCCTGATCGGTCGTCATTTGAGCGGTGATTTTCTTGAGGCCGAGCGATCGCGCGAGATCGAATACTTCAGCGGCCAGGCGGCGGCCGAGGCCCGCGCCACGATAACGTGACGACGTGATAATGCGGATTTCGCCAACTCGCCGGGTCCATCGCGCCTGATCCAGATGGACGCTGGCGTAGGCCGCGAGTTCGCCGTCCACCTCGGCCAGCAACGTGATGGTATGTCCGTGCTTGATGTTGTCGACCCATTGCTGGACGACATTGCGGTCCGTGATGTCGGTGCGGAGGAAGAGCAGATCGTCGGCGGGCAGGTTGCTGGCGAAATCGATTATCCGGTCGAGGTCGCCCGGCTCCATGACGCGGATGGCGGCGCTGTGGCCGTCGCGCAATTTAAGCTGAATTGGATAGGGGCGATTAGTCTTGATCTGCTCGGCCATCGAAACCTCCCGTCGCAACTAATGTGGCCAAGAGCTGCCGTCGAGAACACTCGTAAGACGCCCTTAACCCGCGCGAGCGCTATCCTTGATCAGTGGCGGGCCGTCCGGCAAGCGTAGCTGCTATAAAATTCAGCTTGCACTTCGGATGGCATGCCTGCCAAACTTTGCCCACTACGGCATTGTGATTTTCAGGATTTTTCGGCTCGGACAGAGCCCCGAGCCGTGGCCCAATCCCCGGGGGCATCTGGTTCGGGAGGTGAGGTTCGTATGGCCGAAAAATCAACGTTCCCATCCGCCGCGAGCTATCGGCTGTCGACCCAGGACGCGACGTTTATCTATGGCGAATCGCAAACTGGTCCGCTGCATATCGGATCGATTGGACTGTTCGAAGGACAAGTCGATTTCAACGCGCTACTCGGTCATTTCGAGGAACGGATGCATCTGGTGCCGCGCTATCGCCAGCGGCTGATCGAAGTTCCGTTGAACTTCTCGCACGCGATGATGGAAGATGACCCGGAGTTCGCGGTCGAGAATCATGTGTTTCTGCACGAACTGCCTGATGGAATGAGCGATGCCGACGCGCTGGCGGAAATGATGCGCGTCTACAAGAAGCCGCTCGACCGCAAGCATCCGCTCTGGGAATTGCACACCTTCCACAACCTTGAAGGAAATCGCACAGCGCTGATGTGGAAGGTGCATCATTGCCTGGTCGATGGCGTCTCGGGGGTCGAGCTGCTGAAGGTGATGTACGACTTTCGCGCGGAGCCCGACGATGTCCCGCAGCCGCCGGAACCATGGGTGGCGGCGCGCCCGTCGAGCCTGATCAAGCGATTCGCCGAGGCCTTGCGCGATCAGATTCAAGGCGCGGTTAACTCGACGATCAACGCGGCGGTCGAAGCGATCGAGGACCCGGCATCGGTGGCGGATCGCGCGCGGCAGCTCGCGGAGGCATCGCGAGTGATGACCGAGCTGGCGACGCGACGAATAGTGGCGACGCCGTGGAACTCGACGCCGGTTACGCAGGACCGCGTGATGGCATGGACGCGTCAGTCGTTCTCGGACTTTCGAGCAATCAGAACGGCGTTCGGCGGATCGGTCAACGATGTCGTACTGGCTATGTTGACCGAGGGCGCCGCCCGCTACTTGCAGCATCATGGGTACGACGTCGAAGGACAGCAACTGTGTATTGGATGTCCGGTCAATGTGCGGCACCGAAGTGAAAAGAGCTCGCTGGGAAATCGCGTGTCGATGATGTTCCCGACTGCGCCCGCGGCGCCGATGGATATTATCGAACGTCTGAATCTGATCCATGAAGAAACCGAGCGAATCAAGGCGGCCGGCTCGGCGCAGGCTCTGGAAGCCATGATGGGCCTCGGCGACGCGATTCCGCCGAGCCTGATCGGACCTGCCGCGCGCGCCGCGACCACGATGATGGACGTCGCGGGGCGGATGGCGAAGTGGACGGATTGGAAGCCGCGTCCCGACGGATTCGGGCTGCCCGCATTCGGAATAAACTTTATCGCGACCAACGTGCCGGGCGTGCAGGTGCCGCAATACATAAACGGTCACGTATGCCTGGACATGGTACCACTCGTGCCTCTGGCGGCCACGATGGGGTATGCAGTCGCAATACTCAGTTACTATAAGAGTTTATACTTCGGAATGATGGCGGACCCGCGCGTCATGCCCGACGTTGCACTGATGAAAGCCTTCGTCGATGACGCATTCGCAGAGATGAAGCGCCGATGCGCAGAAAAATCAGCAGAGAAAGCTGAGCTGGAGCCGATGCAGCAGATCGCAAGCAGCGCGTGAGGGGAAGGGTAAATCACCTTAATCAAATGTGAAACCCGCGGTGGGTTTCACGCTTCCCTCGGCAGGGGTGACCCCTGCACCCAGTGAGAATAAATCGCGAAATGTCGAAGACGACATTTCGCTCTCAGGTTCTGGGGGAAGGAGCGGTGTGTGATTACCTCGCCCGTTATTTTACGGGAGAGGCGGCCGGCCGCATCGCGGCCGGTAGGTGAGGCGTTCTGGATCGCACCACAAACGCATGCGCGCTCACTACTCTTTCTGATTCGCTCTTGAGGTTCACCTATGCGGTGCGGATGGGCGCGCAATGAATTGGCGATTAGCTATCACGATGAAGAGTGGGGCGTGCCGGTGCACGATGATCGCCGATGGTTCGAGTTCATCACGCTCGAAGGCGCACAGGCCGGACTGAGCTGGGACACGATACTGCGCAAGCGCGACGCCTATCGGAGCGCATTCAAGGAATTCGATCCCGCGCGAGTTGCGAAGTTCGGAGACCGCGATGTGACGAGACTACTCGCGGACGCGGGGATCGTTCGCAATCGGCTGAAAATCAATTCCACCATCGGCAACGCGCAGGCGTTCATCGCGGTGCAGAAAGAGTTCGGCAGTTTCGACGAATACGTATGGCGGTTCGTCGGCGGCCGGCCGCGCATCAACAAGTGGCGCGCGCTGAAGCAGGTGCCCGCACGGACGGACGAGTCGGACGCGATGAGCAAGGATCTGCTGGGCCGCGGCTTCAAGTTCGTGGGATCGACAATCTGCTACGCGATGATGCAGGCGACCGGGATGGTGAACGATCACATGGTCGATTGCGCGAGGTACCGAGCGGTGATGCGGTCAGCCAAGAAATGACGCGGAGATGACGCGTAGGATTTGCCGCGCTTGACGAGTACGAGGTGGCGGTTGCCGTGGTCGGAGGTGAGCACGGGCTCGAAGTCGAGCGCCTCGCTCTGATGCGTCTTCCAGACTTGAGCCGGCATGACAATGAAGCCGGGCGGCGCGTCGCCGAGGCGGCCGTTCAGCACAGGAGCGTCGCGGTCGAGATAAAACAGGAGGGGAGCGACCTCTTCCTTAAATCCATACAGATAGAGCGGGTCGCCAGGCGCGACGACGCGAGCGATCTCCTCGGCGGCGGGGCGAAATGAATCGTCGCGGCAGGATTGCACTTCCACGCGCGGAATATAGACGAAGTTGAAGACGACGAGCCCGGCGCATAGTGCGGCAAATGACCAGATCGCCGCGCGGCGGTAGGCAGGCGGCGGCACGGTGACGATCCACCACGCGAGCATCACCGCGGCGGAGGGCCAAACCGGCAACAAATACGATCGTCGTTTGTAGGCGGCGATGCTGAAGAAGATAACGGTGGCGAAGTAGAAGATCGCGAAGAGGCGGACGGAGGATCGGGCGAGGTCTGAAGTTGTGGAGGGTAGAGCAACCCCTCCCGCGTCGCTTTCAGCGACGCGACCTCCCCCTAGGGGAGAGGTGGGATGAGGAGCAGAATTGCCAGACTGACTACTGACTATTGGACTGAGTAATGCGTAAACGGCGGCGACGGGGACCAGCAGGCTCAGCGGGGCGGAGTTGAGCAGGATGGGTTTCAGGTAGTACCACGGGGCCATCGCACCCAGTGAGCCGAAGAAGCGGCCGACGTTCTCGGTATCGAGCTGGCGATTGAGGAAGGCGTAGCGTCCGCCGAAGTAACATGCGAGATACCAGCTCGAAGCGATCGCGACGCCCAGAATTATCGCGCCCGGATCGAGCATCGTGAGGAGTTGGCGCCCACGGTGTTCGACGATCATGAAAATCAGGATCGAAACTCCCGGAAGAATTGCGCCGACCGGGCCCTTGGCGAGCACGCCGAGACCGAGCGCGGCCGCGAGCAAATACAGCGCGGGCAGTTTGGATTCGAAGCGCGCGTCGCGGCCGGACAAAGTCGGGTCGCGCGGCAGCCACCACATAAAAGCGAACAGCGACAGGGTCTCGAAGAAGCAGAGCGCCATGTCGACGCGGCCAAAGCGGCCCTGGCTGATGTACTGGTAGGACGCGGCGAGTGCGAGTCCGGCGAGGGCGCCGACGTCGAGACCGAAGATTTCGTACGCGAAGACCATCGTGAGGAGTGCGCCGGCGATCGCGTAGAGCGCTGAGGGCAGCCGCAGGTTCGCGGCGGTCACTTTGCGGATGCCTAAGACTCGATCGATCGCGACCGCAGTCCAGTGAAACAGCGGCGGCTTGTACATCGGGACGTTGCCGTTCTCGACCGGGAATAGAAGATGGTCATGCTCAACCATCTGCTGGACGAACACGCCTTCGACCGCTTCGTTGCCGGTGCATACGTCGCCTGCGCCGAGTCGATGAAGGGTCAGGACCGCGATGACAAGCGCGATCGCCAGGATGGCAGCGGCCGGTGGAAGTTTAACCAGCATCGATACTCAGTCGAATAGTCAGTCGAGGTCAGTGCGCAATATACTCAGGCTCTCGATGCGTGAGGTATCGTAGTCTTTCCACTTGGCCTGGGAGACGTCGCGAGCGGTCGCGCGTTTGAAGCCGAGGCGCGCGAACAAACCTGCCACGCGATCGTCACTGGTGCATGCGAATACGTATTTAAGGCGGCGCGCTTCGGCTTCCTTCAAGATCTCGCGGACCAGCACCGCGGCGACGCCCTCACCCTGGAAACGCGTCAAGGTGTACATCGCGGTGATCTCGCCCGCGCGATCGCGGCGATAGGGCTCGGTCAACAGCGAGCAGATTCCAGCGAGATGTTCGTCGCCGATTCGGTAGCCGAAGCATGAAGGCAGAATTTGCGCGATCTGTTCGGGAGTGCGGGGGAGCAAGTGGCCTTCGGTCTGACCGCGCACGATCAGTGCTTCGACTTCCTCGAAGTCGTCGATCGACACGGGGCGGACGAAGCCGTATTGCATCTCGGTGAACAGCGTTCCGGCGCCGATGAAACTGAACAGCTCTTCGTAAACGTCGCCCGGCGCGACCAGGTTGACCGAGCCGACGCCGTCTTCGAGGGCGTCGAGCGCGGCGCGCACGATGGCTCTGCGAGCGCGCCCGCGGATGTTGCGCATGGTGCGGCGGATGCGATGTTCCTCGACGAACGAGAGCCGATTGCCGTCCTTGTCGATCAAGCCGCCGCGCCGATCGAGCATCAGGAGCTTGAACACCCGCAAACGGCTGGCGAGCTCGCGCGCGAAGACTGTCAGATCGTCGGCGTCGTCACGGCTCATCGAGGCAACCACGATCGAGCCGGCGCGAAGCCTCGCCCAGATCTCAGCAACGGCGGAGTCGGGAGGATACGGGCGCGAGCGGAGTCCTTCGGATGGATTAAAAACTGGAGGCGGTTCTGTCGGCGCGAGCTTGCCCAGACGGCGCATCAGCTTCGGGAGCGCGCTCGGCGAGACGATAACGACGCATCGGGTTTGATTGCGGCGCAACTCGCGGAGCGTGAGGACGAGAGAATCGAAGTCGGAGATGCGCTGTCCGGCGGGAGGAATCAGCGCGAAGAGCAGGCTCTTGCCGTAGAATTCCTCGAGATAGAAAGTTTTCTCGGTGAAAACCGGTGCGCCGCGGCGCGACTTACCGTTGAGCTCGTCGAGACCGATAGATCCAAAATCGTTCACGGACTGAATGTTCGCAGGCGCCGAGTCGGGAAGTTCTTCAATTCGGCTACGCGGGCTGGGACTTCGAGGGCGATATCGTGGGTACGTCGGGAGGACAGATCGGCAGCGAGGGACGGGACGCCGCGATTTCGGCGAGCGAGGTGTCGGAGAAAACTTCGAGCAACACGCGCTGGCCCTTCTCCCACACGCGATACATGCGGCAGGTCGGCTGCAGCGCGCATGAGCTGCTGCCGTCGGTGCATACGTTGAGCGTGATCGGCCCCTCGACCGCCTCGATAATATCGCGGAACGTGACAGTGTCGGCCTTGCGCGCGAGCTGGTAGCCGCCGCCGGGGCCGCGACGCGCGTGGACGAGTCCGCGGCGCATCAGATCGCGAATCACCTTTTCCAAATAGTACTTCGGGATCTGCTCGCGAGCAGCTATTTCAGTGCCGCGCGCCACGCCCGCCGGATGATCGGCAAGATAGATCATCGCACGAAGTGCGTACTCGATCTTGCGCGGTATCTGCATCAAGCTCATCTGTTTTCAGTACCTACGCGGTAGGTGAGGCCGCGCGCACCGCCAAAATCTTTTCGACGTACTTGACCAGCATGTCATTCTCGATGTTGACGGAGTCGCCGGCCTGTTTGAAACCGAGCGTCGTCGATCGCAGCGTGTGCGGAATCACCTCGACAGAAAAACTGTTGTCCTTGATCGAAAAAATCGTGAGGCTTATACCGTCGATGCCGACCGAGCCCTTCTCGACCAGGTAGCGCGCTTGCGCGGGAGCGACCTCGAAGGTGAAAAGTTTCGAGTCGCCCTCGGGTTTGATCGACACGACACGGCCGATGCCGTCGACGTGACCGGAGACGAGATGCCCGCCGAGCAGCTTGCCCAGCGTGAGGCATCGCTCGAGATTGACGCGGCTGCCCGGTTTCAGATCGCCAAGCCCGGTGCATCGGAGCGTCTCGGCGGAGACGTCCATCGCGAAGCGCCCGGGGCTTTTCGAAATCACAGTCAGGCACGCGCCGTTGACGGTGATCGAGTCACCGATACTGATTTCAGAAGTCGGTAGCGACGTGTGCACCGAAACCACCGCGCCCTGGTCGGTCGGCTTGAGGCTTTCGACGGTGCCGAGATCTTCAATGATACCGGTGAACATCAATTCTCCTGAGGCGTTGAGGGAGCGGCGAGAAATCTCCAGAAAAATCATATCTTTTCGGCCGATAGCCGCGCAATGAGACCACGAATTAAATCTGAAACCCGCGTTGGTTTCAGACTTCCTTCGGCAGGGGGCGACCCCTGCACCCAGTAACAAAAAGATGCGGGACTTCGTCCCTGTTAGAAAGTTGGGGTCTTCCTCCTGACGTGGGTTTAAGCCCAGGGTCCCTGCTAAAGTGGAGCGCGATGAGCTCGAAGAAGAAACAAAAACTGAAGGCATTGCTGTTCGACTTTGGCGGTACGCTCGCGTTTCTGGATTTCGAATTGCTGGCGCGCGAATTCTCGCGCGAGGGACGGAAGCTCGATGCACTCGCGCTCGAGCATGCGGAATATGCGGGACGCGCGGCTATCGATCGACATCTGATGAGCGCGGGGAACAGCCAGGCCACTGCAGCCGCTTACGAGCATTTCTTTCGCGGCTGGATGACGGCGGCAGGAATTCCTGAGGAGGAATTTCAGGAGTGTGCGACCAGGTTTGGCGCGATACATCGCGAGGCCACGCTGTGGCGCGTCGTGCGGCCGGGGATCTTCGAGGCGCTCGAGGCGTTCAAGTCGGCTGGCTACAAGCTCGCGATCGTGTCGAATGCGGAGGGGCAGGTCGAAGCGGACGCGAAGCGATTCGGGCTGGCGAAGTACTTCGACGTGATTATCGACTCGCATATCGTTGGCGTTGCGAAACCGGATCCGCGGATATTCCAGATCGCACTCGAGCGACTCGGCATCGGTCCGGACGAAGTGAAATTCACCGGCGACATCTATTCAATCGACGTCGAAGGCGCGCGATCCGCGGGAATCGAGGCGCGACTCATCGATCAGCATCAGCGCTATACGTGGGTCGATCACGAGAAGATTCTGCACATCAGGGAGCTGCATTCGATTGAAGGGAACCTAACGACTATCCCCTTTCCCTCGAGGGAACCCGCAACAACCGGCGCGGTGACTACCGGCAGCCTCTCCCGTGAAGTGATGGGCGAGGTTTTGCGCCCAAGTTGAGAGAGTGCCAGCTATGGGCGTGATTAGAGATCAGTCGGAAAAGATTTTTACCGGCGCGATTACGACTCGGCAGTTTCATCCGCTGCTGCCTACCGGCGAGTACGAGGAAATTGCGGACGGCGTAATGTTCTATCGCTGGTTCGCGAATGTCACCGCAGCGAAGACGCGCGAGGGACTGGTGCTGATCGACACCGGCGGCTACTTCAACCAGGACGCTACCGTCAAGCTGATTCGGCAGTTCTCGCCGGAGCGGGTGAACACCGCGATCTACACGCATGGGCACGTCGATCACGCGTGCGGGATGCCGGCGATTGTCGCGGATGCGCAGAAGAACAAGGTCGCCCGGCCGCGCGTCGTGGGCCATCGCGCAGTCGCGGCGCGATTCGATCGCTACAAGCGAACCGCCGGCTATAACAATGTAGTCAATACGCGGCAGTTCAGCCGGCCCGCGTCGTGGCCGACTGAGTATGTATATCCGGATACTTACTTCGATAGTCAGTTGAATGTAGTTGCGGGCGACGACAAGTTCGAATGCCATCATGCGCGCGGCGAGACCGACGACCATTGCTGGGTATACATTCCGCAGCGCAAAGTGCTGTGCACTGGCGATTTGATTATCTGGGCCGCGCCCAATGCGGGAAATCCGCAAAAGGCGCAACGTTATGCGCGCGAATGGGCAGAGGCACTGCGCGTGATGGCGCGGCTGGGAGCTGAGGTGCTCGTGCCGGGGCATGGCTATCCGGTGTTCGGGGCGATTCGCGTGCGCGCGGTGCTGAACGACACGGCGAACTATCTGCAAAGTTTGTACGATCAGACGATTGCGATGATGAATGCTGGCGCGCCGCTCGACGAAGTAATTCATACAGTGAAGCCGCCGGCGAATCTTGCGGAGAAGCCGTGGCTGCAGGCGGTCTACGACGAGCCCGAGTTTATCGTGCGAAACATCTGGCGGCTCGAAGGCGGATGGTACGACGGCACACCGTCGAATCTGAAGCCTGCGACTGACGCCGAGCGCGGGCGGGAGATCGCGGCGCTCGCGGGTGGTGTCGGGTCGGTGATTGCGCGCGCCAATGAGAAACTTGCGGCGGGCGAAGTGGTGCTGGCGTGTCATCTGGCGGATTGGGCGGTGGCGGCTGCGCCGGATGACAAATCGGCGCATGAAGCGCGGATGCGAGTTTATGCGGCGCGCGCTGATCGCGAGGAGTCGACGATGGCGCATGGGATCTTTCGATCGGCGGTGATCGAGTCAGCGGCGAAGGCGGGGGTGGATGCGCCGGAGGATAAGCGGAGTGCGTAGCAGCATTCTGCCTGCCGAAGAACCTAACCCCTAACCCCTTCCCCGAGCGGGAAGGGGAACCGGAATGTGGGGTTTCCCGCCGCGGGAAGGGAACCAAAAATAGAATCATCAGAGTGGGCGCGGGGGCAGTGTTAGTTTGCCGAGGATGGCGGGGGCGCGGGCGCCGGTGACGCTTGGGATGTTGCCTTGGCGGCCACGCAGCATCTGGTAGCCGAGGATGGCGAAGGCGACCGCCTCGAGCGCGTCGCCGTCAATGCCGACCTTCGCGGCAGTAATCACTTCGACATCAGGAAGATCGGCCGCGATCATGCGCATCAGGGTGGGATTTTTCGCGCCGCCACCGGTGACGATGAGCTGATCGACGCGACCGCGCGGAGAAATAAAGCGGCGGAATGCGTCGGCGATCGAGCGCGCAGTCAGCGCAGTTACAGTAGCGACAAGATCGTGGTCAACGATTTTCAAGTGGCGCGCCTGGGCAACGATGTGATCGAGTAGCGGCGGCCCGAACTCCTCGCGGCCAGTCGATTTAGGCGGGCGTCGGAGAAAATAAGGATTGCGCATCAACTCGGCGAGCAGCGCCTCGTTGACTTCGCCGCTGGCTGCGATGCGTCCGTCGCGATCCATTCGCAGGCGGCCGCCGGAGATTCGCGATGCGAGCGCATCTATCATTCCGTTGCCGGGGCCGGTGTCGAACGCGATCAGCTCAGGGTCGCCGAGCCGCGCGCGCGGCGGGATGTAAGTGGCATTGCCGATACCGCCGATGTTCTGCACGACGCGGCCGCGCTTCGGATCGGCGAACAGCCAGAGATGAGCGAGCGGCGCGAGAGGAGCGCCCTCGCCGCCGAGCGCAACATCCATCGTACGGAAGTCGGCGACGACAGGAACTCCGGTAGCGCTGGCGATGATAGCGGACTCGCCGAGTTGCAATGTCGAGGCGACCTGCCCGCGCGTCGTGCGGCGGGGCGGCAGATGGAAAAATGTATGGCCGTGCGATCCGATGAAGGCGACGTCGGAAAGCGCGATGCGTGCGCGGCGCGCGATCTCGATTGCGGCGCGTCCAAGCTCGCGGCCGAGCGCGAAGTTGAGCGTCGAAATCGCAGCGGCGCCAATTTTCTCATCGGCGGAAGCGTCGAGCAGTTCTTTACGAAAGCGCGCAGGGTACGGGAAAGTCTGAAACGCGACCAACCGCGCGGGCGGACGCGAACGCTCGTCGAGCTCGACCACCGCCGCGCTCACGCCGTCGTGCGACGTCCCGGACATCAGGCCGATGGCCAGCACCTTGCCGCGTTGGAGTCTAATCGTGATTGGGCTCATCTTTGTCCACGTCCGGATCGTCAGATTCGCTTTCGTTGTCGTCCAGATCGTCCCGACGACCTGAACGAAGTGCTTCGAATCCCGCAAGGAGCAGACGCCATCCGGCGGGAGAATCGAGCGAGCGTGAATCGTCGTGCGATTCGGGCACGATGATCACCTTGCGCCCGCGATGCCATTGCACCAGCAGCATCTGATGACCGAGCTGGCGGCCGGTGACGCGATCGATCGAGAAGTCACCGAACATCGTGGTGGTGCGCAATTCGGAGAATGCGGCACGGAGCATCGCGTCGTCGCAGCGGCCGGCGATCGCAAGCGCGGCGGCGGTGACCAGGCCGGCGGCGTAGATTTGCGCGGCGGGATAGTCGGGAGAATCGATGGCTCCTGCCGCGCGCATCCGGCGCGCAAACTCAAGCGGCGTCGGGCCGAGCGCGGGTGCGATCTCGAAGGAATCCTCCCATTGCGAAGGACCGACGATTCCGTCGGCGAGCTCGCCCAGGTCCGACGCGAAGCGCGCGACTCCTGCTGCGACGCATCCGAGCACCAGGATGTTGAGGTCGGACTTTGCGACCGCGCGCATCACGGCGACGTCGTGCTGATAGCTGCCGGCGCTGGCGAGCGCATCGACGCGGTTGCGCTTGAGGGCAGGAAAGAGCCGCGCAGGGGTCGACTCAGGGTCGAACGCGCCATTCCATTTTACGCGGACGCGAACTCCACGGCGGCGAGCTGATCGTTCATCGGCGGCGCGCTCGAAGCCCGACGCAACCGCGCGCGCGAATGCAGACTTCGACGCGACGATCGCCACCCGCTTCCGCCATAACTTGAGCTGACTGAGCAATCGGACGAAGCCGCGCAAATAGTCACTCGCGGGCGTGAGTACTCCGACGATCAGCTTGTAGCCGCGCTCGTATAGTTCGTCGCCGGCACCGCCGTGATTTACGAGGAGGCGGCCGGATTGTTCGGCAATGGGCGCGGCGACGCGCGCGAGTCGGTTGGAGTACGGGCCGAAGATGATATCGGGGCGGCGATCCGCGCATAGCGAGCGATAAATCTCGGCGCATCGCGCGGGATCGCTCGCGTCGTCGTGGCATTCGAGCGCGAACTCGCATCGCTCGCCACCTATTCGGAGCGAGCTGCTGGAGTTGGCGTCGGCGATGAAGAGTCGAATCGCGAGTTCGGCCTGCCGGCCCATCGGAGCGTATTCGCCGGTCAGGGAGAGCGAGAGGCCGATGGTGATTTTCACAGAATCAGGGAGCGACTTCCGCGATGCCGCCCTTGATGACGGCCTGGCCGTCGGGATTGAAAGTTTCGTAGGCGAAGACTTTGCGCCCGTCGCGCTCGCCGTCGGCCCAGACTTTGGTAGTGATAGTCTGGCCGGGCAGCACAGGACGCGAAAAGCGCACGCGCAGACGCTTCAAGCGAGTAGGGTCACCGGCGCAAAGTTTGTCGATCGCGACCTTCGACGTGAACGCCATCGTGCAGAGGCCGTGCACGATGATCCCCGGCAGACCCGCCATCTTCGCGATGTTTTCATCGACGTGAATCGGATTAGGATCGCCGGAAGCCTCCGCGTACCGGAAGGTCTGATCCTTGTCGATGGTTTGCGCGACAGAGAACAGCGGAGCACCGCGCTCAGGCTCGACCGGCCGAGGTTCAGCGGATGCAGCGTCGCGGTTTCGAGCGCCTCGAATAAAAATGATGAAGTGCGTCTTCTGAACCGGTTGACCTTTCTGATCGGCGGCGCTGAGTTCGACGGTCATAGTCTCGCCGGTAGATTTTGCTTCGATCGAAACAATTTTCGCGGTCGCGGTGATGACGTCGCCGGGGCGAATCGGATTTGGAAATTCCATGTCCTGCTCGCCGTGAACGAGCCGGAGCAGGTCGACGTGCAGGTCGGGATCCATCATGGCTTTCATCAGCGCGTCCCAGGTGACGGTGACGCCGAACATCGGCGGCGCGACGATGCCGCCCGCGCGGCTCGCGTCGAAGAATGCGGGGTTGTCGTCGTTGTACGCGCGCGCGTATTTCTGGAGCGCGTCGAGGGTGACGTTGATCGTGACGGGCGGGTATTCGCGGCCTATGCAAGCTGTGTTCAGCGGCATCGATTGGCTCCGATTTTTTTCAGTGAAGAGTCTGCCGGCGATCCGCGACTTAGTTTAGCTGGCGACCGCCGATGAATACTGACTTCAACTCTAGCGCCCGGCTGAGCAGGATTAAATCGGCGCGTGCGCCGATCTGAATGACACCACGGTCGCTCGCACCGATCAGTCTGGCGGGATTGGTGGCGGCCATGACGGCCGCATCGCCGATGCTGACGCCGGCTTTTTCGACCATGATGCGGACGCCGTCGAGCATCGAGATGATGCTGCCGGCGAGCGTGCCGTCGTCGAGGCGCGCGGCGCCGTCGCGAATCGTCGCGCGGGCACGACCGACAATTTTTTCTGAGCCGCTGGTTCCTGCCAGCGCGACCTTGTCGGTGACGACGATCAGTCCGCCTCTCCCGCGGGCGTCGAACGCGAGCCGCAACATCGCAGGATGTACATGAACACCGTCGGGGATGATTCCGGCGAATGCGGCACTCGACGCGAGCGCGGCGGCGATGACTCCGGGGTCGCGATGATTCAGCGGGCGCATCGCATTGAACAGATGCGTGAACATCCGCGCGCCGGCCTCGATGCCGGCATTCGCCTCGTCGAAGGTCGCGTTGCTATGGCCGATGGAGACTACAACGCCGCGCGCGGTGAGTTTGCGAATTGCGTCGATTGCTCCCGGCAGCTCGGGCGCGAGCGTGATCAATCGAAGCGCGCGCATCGCGAGCACTCGCTCGAATGCATCGCCACGCGGCTCGAGGTTGAGCTTAGGATGCGCGCCGAGGCGGAGTGGCGAGATGAACGGACCTTCGAGATGCATCCCGAGAATGGCGGCGCCGTCGGCGGAGTCATCGCTGTTCGAATTATCAAAGGCCGTCGCGATCGAGTCGTGAACCCGCGCGATCTTTTCAATCGGAGCGGTCACCGCGGTCGGCATCCATGCTGTCGTGCCTTCGCGCGCGAGATGACGGCTGAGCGTGGCGAGTGCGTCCGCCGACGCGTCCATCACGTCGATACCGTGCGAGCCGTTCACTTGCAGATCGACGAAGCCGGGTAAGATGTAATCGTCGCCGACGTCAGTGATGGCATCGAGCGCGGTGATCCGATCGGTGAACGTGACCTGCCCGCGAACGATCGAGCCGTCGGGCTTTGCGATAAGGCCCGAGAGCTTCAATTCGCGCCGAATCGCTCGGCGAGCAGACGCGAGAAGCGCGGCAGATACACGAGGTCGAAGGTCTCTTCCTTGCCGGGAAACATCGCAACCGCGGCGCCCTTGAGCGCGAGCACGTGCTCCCATCCCAATTCCAACGTCATCTCGTTGTCCTGCGCGATAGTTGCGAAGGTCAGCTCGACCAGGAAGCGCAGGCGGCGAATCATTTTGTTCTCATGCTCGATTTTCGATGCGCGGTCGTCGTCGGCCATGAGGGCACTCTCCCCGTGTGAATCTCGTGAGCCCTGATTATATCATCCAGGCATTGAGTGGTCATGAGCAATGTGCGGGCTTGTCTCGCCCGGTGCAGGATGACAACCTCTAACGCGCGCCGTGAATCCAGTCCGTCTCAAAAGCAGCTTTATATATCTCGCCAACGCGGTAAACGATCTGCGCGGGAATTGGTCGGTGCTGGCCATCGTGATGGCGCCGTTGCTGCTCGCGGGGGCGTTGTGCCTGCTGCCCGACGCCTTGAATCTGCAGTACCGATTGGCCACGACCTTCGAGCCGGGATCGCAAAATATCAGCTACAAGCAGGTCGATAGCGTCGACACGCCGAGCAAGGCCCCGCCCCTGCAGGAGCCGCAGCCGTATTCGCCGTGGGTTACCAAGGCGCTGCACGTGGTCTTCGGGCTGGTCACGCTGCTGGTGACGCTGGTTACGCTGTGTTCGCTCAAGCGGATCCAGGCGGGAATCCGCGAGCCGACGATCGTCCAGGAGGCGATCGAAGTTTATCGCCGCTCGATTCCGCTAACGCCCGGATTTATCTGGGTGACGATCCTGCAACTGCTCGCGCCGGCGTTGGGGCTGTTCCTGTTCCAGGAAGCGTCGAGTTTCATGCCCACCGGTGCCCTCGGCGTGTGGGCGTACATCGCGCTGGTCTTGATGATCATACTAGGCGCGTTGATTTACACGTGGCTGTACTTCGCGCAATATGCGTTGGTTTTCGACGGGAAGCATAGCTGGCATGCGCTGCTGTTCAGCCGCGATCTGATGCGCAAGCGCTTCTTCAAAGTCGCGATGCGGATCGTCGTATTTCTCGCGGTATGGTCGGGATACAACACGTGGGCGGCAGGAGCGTTCGTGGTGGTGAGCCTGCTGTTCGGGCCGGTTGGAGTGGTGACGGGCTTTCTCGGGACGACGATCTTTCTCGTCGGTCTCGCGGAGATCGGCGTCAACTTTGCCACCACCGCATTCCTGGTCGCGGCCGGCCTGAGGCTATATCAGGACTTGAGGGAGCCACGTGAGGCAGAGCGCGTCGAATCCAGCGCACAGGCTGCGATGCAACCGACGGCGCAATTGCCGCAAGCCGCAGTCTCGAGGTGACAGGCTCCGCGCGGTTGTCGCCATCTCTTCGTGATCGTCTTCCTTCTGTGATTGTCTCCCCTTCTCCACGAAAAGCGGCAACCGCGCACATCGATCACGCGGCCAGGCGGGATAGGGCGCGGATTGTGACCTGGATTGCGGGGAGGCTTGGGGGCTGCAGAGTCTTGAGTTCGTCGAACAGGCGTGTGACTTCGGCGAATCGGTTTGCGCGGACGCGCTTCAACTGTTCGATCGATTCTTCCACGGTCAGATCGGGATCGTCGGCGATTGCGTCGAGCACCGCGCAGCACATCTTGATGCGTGCGGCGCGAAGTTCGGTCGCGAGTTCGTTGGCGGCGCGCCGCTCCCAGCGGTCGTCGGTGCCGATGGATTGAAGCGCCTCTTCGAGCATCGCGAAGTTGAGTTGCGCGCTTAGCTGGAAGTAAGCGTGAGCCACTTTGGTGGATTCGATTCCACGGGAAAAACTCAAGCTCAGCACGCTCAGGATGTGATCGGCGAAGGCGAGGCGCGCGAGCCCGTGCGCCAGCTCGCCGTCGAGCACGTCGACCCGAAGCTCGCGATAGAGCCGCTCGAAGCGATCGCGCTCGCCGCCTGCGAGCATCGTCTCGAACTCGCCGCTCAGCATTTCGAACGCCGGCTTGAAGCGGGTCACCGCGGCGCCGATCGAGGTCGCCTGTTCCAATTCGCCGAGCGCCCATCCGGTCGCACTGCGGCAGGCACGTTCGAGCGCGAGAAATGCACCTAGCTCAGAACCGGCCGCCATCGTCGAGCTGTTACGCTTCAGTTCGGTGGAGCGCTCGTGGATCGAAAGCACGTCAGTCGCGATTGTCCACGCGCGGACGACATCTTCCGCGGCAACGCCCCGATCGCGCACATAGCTGAAAACGAAGGTCGAGCCGACCAGATCGACGAGTTCGTTGACGGCGCGAGTCGCGATCAGCTCGAGACGGAGGCGATGAGTGCCGACGTCAGCAAGCTCGGCGAGCGAGGGCGGGAAATATGGCTGCAGGAAGCGTCCGACCAGGTACGAATCGTCAACCAGCACCGTGGTCTCGATCCGCTGGATGAGATCGATCTTGGTATACGCCGTCGCCAGCGCCAGCTCGGGCCGGGTGAGCCCGGGGAATCGTGCGTGGCGTTCGTGGAGAACTTCGCGCGGAGGTATCGCAGGCGCCATCCCTGCCAGGATGCCGCGATCCTCGATGGCCTGGAGATGATCGCGGAACTCAGTCAGATGCGTGCGGCTGCGAAGCTGCTCGAGGCTGAGCGACAGCACCTGGTCGCGATTGTCGGCAATAACGCGGTCGGCAACATCGCCGGCGCATGCGGCCAGCGCGCGGTTGCGATCGACGAAGGATAGTTCGCCGCGCGCCACGGCGGGCTCGAGCAGAATCTTCAGATTGACTTCGTGATCCGACATATCGACGCCGGCCGAGTTGTCGATCGCGTCAGTGTTGATGCGTCCGCCATTGAGCGCGTACTCGATGCGCGCCTTCTGGGTGAAGCCGAGGTTGCCGCCTTCGACGACAATTTTCGCGCGAAGCTCCGGCGCGGTGATTCGGCAAGCGTCGTTGGCGTGGTCGGCGACTTCGGCGTCGGTCTCGCTCGTCGCGCGGACGTAGGTGCCGATGCCGCCGTTGTAAAACATGTCGACCGGCGCGCGCAAAATGCGTTGAACCAACGACTCGCCGTCGAGGGCGTCGGCGTCACATCCGAGCGCAGCGCGCGCTTGCGGACTCAGCTCGATTCGCTTCTGGCCGCGGCGGAACACGCCGCCGCCGGGACTGATGAGCTTGGGATTGTAGTCCGCCCAACTCGAACGCGGCAGATCGTACAGGCGCTTGCGTTCGTCGAAGCTGGTCGCGGGGTCAGGGTCGGGATCGATGAAAATATGACGATGGTCGAAGGCGGCGATGAGTTTCAAGTTACGCGAGCGCAACAGGCCGTTACCGAACACGTCGCCCGACATGTCGCCGATGCCGATCATCGTGATGGGCGCGCCGCGGTCAGGGTCGCGGCCCATCTCGCGCAGATGCCGGCGCGCAGACTCCCACGCGCCGCGCGCCGTGATCCCCATCTTCTTGTGGTCGTAACCGTGCTCGCCGCCGGACGCGAACGCGTCGCCCAGCCAGAAGCCGCGCTCGATTGCGATCTGATTGGCGATGTCCGAGAAACTCGCGGTGCCTTTGTCCGCAGCGACGACCAGATACGGACCGTCGTTGTCGAGCACCCTGACGCGCGCGGGATGCACCGGGCCGGCGGCGGTGAGGTTGTCTGTAAGATCGAGCATCGCGTTCATCAGCGTCTTGTATGCCTCGACGCCGTCGGTCGAACCGGCCGGTTGACGGGGCCGCGGCTTGACGATGAAACCGCCCTTGGCGCCGCGCGGGACGATGATCGCGTTCTTCACGGTCTGGGTCTTCATCAGATCGAGAATCTCGGTGCGGTAATCGTCCAGCCGATCACTGAAGCGAATACCGCCGCGCGCGATACGCGCGTGGCGCAGATGGCATCCTTCCATGCGCGGGCTGTTGACGTGAATTTCGTAGAGCGGCGCAGTGTCGGGCAGGCTTGTGATGCGCGCGCTTTCGAACTTGAGCGCGATGTACGGGTCGGGCGAGGGCATCGCGCAGAAAAAATTGGTGCGCACGGTCGCCTCGACCAGCGACAACAGCGCGCGCGCGGTGCGATCGTCTACAATATTGTCGATCGAGGCGAGACGAGCGAGATAGGCTTCGCGCAACTCCGCTATTTTTTCCGGCGTGGCCGGATTGTCGAACGAGAGGAGCGCGGTAAACAGTTCGAAAAGAGACCTGGCGAGGTCCGGATATAGCAGCAGAACGCGCTGCAAGCCGAGCCGCGCGGGCGCAAGGCGCATCTGAAACGCGGCGACGAGATATGCGCGCAGCAGAGCGACCTCGCGCCAGGCGAGGCCCGCAGTCAGAGTGAGCGCGTTGAGAGAATCGTCGGCGGCAAGGCCGTTGCGCACGGCGGCGATAGCGTCGGCAATCAGCGCGGCGCCGGGAAATTCTGCGAACGGCCGGTGATTGGGTCCCTGCACCGAAAAAATCTGCAGGTACGCGCGCGTCACCTTGCCGTCGGTACGCGGGTGAAGCTCGTGAGCGTCCTCGGACAACACCTCGATCGCGAAGTTCTGCAACGTGGGCATCAGGTCGGAGAGCATCGGTGAGTCGCCGAGTCCGACAATCCGTATGTCGCTGTGAGCGCCGCCGTCGTGAGCGCCGGATGCGTGAGGCCCGGCCTCGACGATGAAGTCCCGGCCGCTGGCGATCAAGGTTTCGACATCTTCGACGTCGCCAACCGCTCGTGCCACGTCGATCGCGGCCTGGTAGTCGGCGCTGAACGCACCGGCCCATCGATCGGCGAGCAGCCGTCCGCGCTTTGGTCCAAATTTCTTGATCAACTGCTCGGTGAACCGATCGTCCCATCGCCGTGCGAGATCGGCGATTGCCGACTCAAGGCTATGAATCACCGAAGTCTTCGGAGGATCGGCAAAAAAGCAGAAGTGCAGGCGCGCCGTGTAACCCTCGCCTAACGACAAATGGAAATAGACCAGGGTGCCGTGGAGCGCCGCGGCGAGTGTGTCCTGGATGCGCCGGCTGAGATCGGCCGAGCCCGCCTCGCGCGGCATCACGACCAGCGCGATCACGTTGCCGTGACGCAGGTCGGGCGCGATGAAGAGCCGCACCGCCGCTTCGCTCTTGACGTCGAGGATCAGCCGCAACTGCGCGCGCAGCTCGGCGACGGGCGCGCGAAAAAGTTCATCCTTGGGAAAGCTGTTGAAGGCGGAAACGATTTCCTTATAGTCGTGCGAGCCCGGGACGGCGCCCTCGTGCGCAAGCACTTCGCGCAACTTCGCGCGCAGGACCGGGATGTGTTGCGCCTCTTCCGCGTAGGCCTTCGAGGTGAACAGCCCGACGAAATTCTCGAATGCGACGACGCGGCCGAATGCGTCCGCGCGGCGAATCGAGACGCTGTCCATCGGGCGGCGGCGATGCACGTGCGACTCGGCGCGAGTCTTGCCGATCACCAGCGGCGGCCCTTCGAAGAAAAGTTTGCGGCGCGCGGGCGACAACTCCTCGAGCGGGACAGAGCTGCGAAATCGCGATTCGTCGTCCTCGCGCATAATGCCGAGCTCGGTGCCGGGATCGAGCACAAATTTGGCGGTGCCGTCCTCGCCGCTCACCAGGTAGCGCCGATAGCCGAGAAACACGAAGCCGCCGTTGATGAGCCAGCGCAGGAGGTCGCGGACCTCGATCAGGTCGCGCCTGGCCGCGGTTTCCTCGCAAATCTGCAATGCGCGGGAGATCATCGCGTCGAAGTCGCTGGTGGCCTCGTGGACCTCGGTCAGAATCGAGATGACCTCGCGCTCGATTTCGCGCGCCTGATCGGGCGTTGGAATGAGTTCGAGTTCCGCGTGAACGAACGACTCGCCGCGCTCGGTCGATAACGACTGTTCGAAGGTTGCGATCCGCCCTTCCTTGTCGCGGGTGACTTTGATGACCGGATGGAGGATCGTGCGAACGCTCGCGCCGAGATGGTGGAAATATTCGAGCAGGCTGTCGACGATGAACGGGCTATCGGTAGTGACGGTCTCGACGATGGTGAGCGTGTCGTTCTCGTCGCCGGTGACGGTTTCAACCCGCGCGATGACCGGTTCGGTGCGGACCGCAAAGAATTCGAACGCCGACTGCACGAGAGCCAGCCGGCGCTTGGCCGGGACCCGCTCGCGATTGTCGGCGGAGTCACGCGCGAAGAGCCGATCGGCGAACGCAGACACGAGCGGCGCCGAATCTGCGGGAAGGTTCCTGTCGATTAGTTCGCGGAGTTCGGTCTCGATCGCCAAGGGTGTCACCAGGTGAGGGTCGCGGGATTGCGCGGGCGCGCCCGTCAATTATAAGGCGCGTCGCGCAAGTTGCGTAGGGGGGATAAACTTGGGTGCGGATGCCGCAGATAGAGATCAGCGCGATGACGTTCGGGCCGTTCGGCGTCGGCCGTCACGACGGCAAGGCGGTGATGGTTCCGGGCGCGGTGGCGGGCGACAAGCTGGATGTCGAGATAGTTTCGGAACGTCGCGATTACGCAGTCGCGAAGATTCGCGAGGTCATCAGCGCGAGCGCCGATCGGCGCGTAGCACCGTGTCCCTACTTGCCGCGATGCGGCGGATGCGACTGGCAGCATATCGACTACAGCGCGCAAGTGCGTTTCAAGGGCGAAGTCGTCGCGCGCGAGCTGGGCCATGCGCTTGGGGTTGAGATCGATCCGGTCGGACTGGTCGAGCCGGCGCCGGCCGAGTTCGGCTACCGATCGAGAATCCGGCTCAGGGTCGGCCCAAAAGGCGTGCTCGGATTTTACGAAGCGGGCAGCAACACGATCGTCGAGATTGATTCATGCATGGTCGCCGAGGCGGGCATCCGGATGCCGCTGCACCTGGCGCGATCGCTCGGCAAACGCGTCGAAGAAATCGAGGTGGTGCGCGACGGCGCGCGAGAGGTGCAGGTCGCACATCTTAAGAAGCCGGTGTCCGACGAGGACTTGCGGCGCGCGCAGCACGTGCTCGAGGCGGATAGCGAGATCGCGGGTATCGTGCTGCGAGCGGGCACCAGTCGCGCAACTATCGGCAATACGGCAATTTCGATCGAGCTTGAACCCGGGCTCTCGATCGACGTGGACGCCGATCTTTTCAGCCAGGTGAATCGCGCACAGAACCAGAAGCTGGTCGCGAGCGTGATGGAGATGGCAGCGATTCACGAGTCGTCGCCGGTGCTCGACCTGTTTTGCGGCGCGGGCAACTTCAGCCTGCCTGCGTCGCGGCGCGGTGCGCGGGTGACAGGCGTCGATGATGACGCCGGTGCGATTGCGGCGGCGGCGCGCAATGCGGAGCGCCTGAACTTTCGCGATGCACAATTCATTGCGATGAAGGCGTCGGCAACCGCGGATTTTCTGCATCGCGCGCGCTATCGTCCCGAGGTCATCATTCTCGATCCGCCGCGCACCGGCGCGCTCGATCTGATGGAACCGATCGTCAAGCTACGCGCGCCGGCCGTCATCTACGTATCGTGCGACGTGACAACGCTCGCGCGTGATTTGCGCGTGCTAGCGGGTGCGGGATACAAAATCAATCGCGTGCGCGGGTTCGATTTTTTTCCCAACACGCACCATGTGGAGATCGCATTGCACGCGCTATTGACTTAGATCGCGGGGCATTCTTAGAGTAATTGAGTGGTCGATTCCCGCATCCTCCCGCCAGAGGGTTGATCAAAAAGATGCCCAAGCAGGAAAAGGAAAAGCTCCCGAGGCCGAAGATTACGATTATCCCAGGCCGTGGGGTGGCGCAGACAATCAATTATTTGCTTGAGGACCGGGACGACCTCGAATGGATCATCGCGGTCGGGCGGACGAAGAACGGCGAGCTGTTCTTCTACGACACCGGCGGCGATATCGTCGAGGACCTCGGCACGCTCGAGTACCTCAAGGCGCGCATCGTGCGGGCTCACTTCGGCGACGAATACGAATAAACAGTAGTCGCTCTTTCAGTCTTCGAATTCTTCCTGCGGCGGCCGCGCGTAGATGACTCCGTCCTCGACTTCGGTCAGCACCCGGTAAAGATATTTGCCGCATGCGGTCGGCGGCCCCGCGATACATTCGCCGCTACCCGGCTCGTAGTACGCGTTGTGCGTCTGGCACATCAGGTAGCGCCCGTCCTCCGCGAAAAACTGGTTGTCCACCCAGTCCATCGCCATCGGCACATGCCGGCATCGATTGACGTAGGCGTGGAACTCGCCGCCGAAGTTGATCAAAAAACACTCCTCGTCGGTGCCGCGAATCGGGAGCATGAACTTCAGTGACTCGCCCGGTTTGAGCGCGTCGGTGCGCGCGACTTTGTAGCGAGCGCGAGCGGGCGCGTCCTTGCGTCTCGAACGCGATCCGGTCAGAGCAGCGCGGCGTCGATGTTGGTCGGACATTCTATTTTGACGGATTTTTGCGAGCGGAATTCCTGTCAGCTTGCCGCAGTTTGTCAAAGCTCATAGCATCTGTAAACGCGGCGTTCACTCCAGGCCGCTGACTACTTTCAAGATTTATATTTCGTGATGGAACACCCAAAGATTCGCGCCGTCGAGGCTTTCCCCGTCGAGCAGAAGGATCAGACGCTGATCTGTCTGCGCGATCCGAGCGGGCTGGCACCCGAGTCGATCATGCTCGGGATGGGCGCGTACTTCATCGTCACATTGTTCGACGGGCGGATGTCGCTGAAGGATATCCAGGCCGCGTTTGCGAAGCGCTTCGGCGAGATGATCCCGCTCGAGAAGCTCGAAGAGCTGATCGCGGCACTCGATCGTGCCTACTTTCTCGACTCGCCCGCATTTCACGAGCGCGAGCGGCGCGTGCGCGAGGAATTCCTCGCGAGTCCCGACCGTCCGGCGGCGCTGGCTGGCCTTTGCTACGAGAAAGATCCGGCGAAGCTGCGCCTCGAGCTGGCGGCTTTCTTCGATCCGCCCGAAGGACCCGGCCGCGTTCCTACGAAAAAAAAGTCGGCGTCGCTCGCGGGTCTGATTGCTCCGCATATCGATCCGCGCCGGGGCGCCGCCGCCTATGCGCACGCGTATCACGAGCTGATGGCGCACGAACTGCCCGAGCTGGTCGTGATCCTTGGAACCTCACACTACGGGGCCGGCCCGGAGCTGTTCAGCGCAACGCGCAAGAACTACGCGACGCCCTTCGGCGCCGTCGAAACTGACAGCGCGTTTATCGATCGGCTCGCGTCACGCTACGAGGGCGATCTGTTCGCCGACGAGATGCTGCATCGCGGCGAGCATTCAATTGAATTCCAGGCGGTGTTTCTCGCCTATGCGCTCGGGATACGCGGCTACCAGGTGGTGCCGATCCTGGTCAGCTCATTTCACGAACTGGTCGCGAGCGGGGTCTCCCCGGTGCGCGATTCGCGCGTCGGGTCGTTCATCGCGGCGCTGAGAGCCGAGATCGATGTTGAAAGTCGACGCGTGCTGATTCTGGCGGGCGTGGATTTCGCGCACGTTGGAAAAAAATTCGGCGACGAGTTCGCCGCTGATCGCGCAGTGGCCGAGCGCGTCCAGCGCGAGGATCTCGGCCTCATCGAAAATATCAAGCGCGGCGACCCCGACGGCTTCTTCGCCGATATTTTGAAAGATCGCGACGCGCGCCGAATTTGCGGCTTGTCTCCCATGTACACGCAACTCGAGCTGCTGCGCGGCCGCAGCGCGCGCCTGCTCAAGTATGGAATCGCGATGGAACCGCAGAGCGAGTCGGCGGTGTCGTTCGCGAGCCTCGCAATCGACTAGCCCGCCTGCCTACTTACTTTCCGTAGTCCTTTTACCGACCTTTTCCGTGCCTGAGACTTACGGAGTTCACACGTTTCTGCCGTATTGTTCAAAGGACTGTCAAACCGCCGCAACGATCTTCCTATAGCGCTATAAGTCAGGGCCTTACTGATCCTTGGACCGGTCGGATGAGTGGTGGGGGGTTTTATGGAAGAAAACCAGGTCCGCGGCGGCGACCGTTCTCGTTCGCGTCTCTCAAGCGTCGAGGAACGTGACTCTATACGGCGCGAATTCGAATCTGAGACTCATAGTAACTTCAATCAGCAACATATCTGCGTCGTTACTGAGACCTATCCGCCCGAAATAAACGGCGTCGCCATAACCCTGTCGCGTCTGGTGAATGGATTGCGCGCACGTGGCAATCGGGTCTCAGTTGTCCATCCGAGACAACGGAACGTCACGCTCGATAGTGCGCTTGATGACGTCCAGGTTCGCGGGTTGCCTCTTCCGGGGTACCACGGATTGCAGTTCGGCATGCCGGCAGGACGGCTTTTGAAGCTAGTCTGGAGTCATCACTGTCCGGCGGCTGTGTACGTGGCGACGGAAGGTCCTCTGGGATGGTCGGCAGTTCGGACTGCCCAAAGCATGGGAATTCCTGTCGTAAGTGGCTTCCATACCAACTTCCACTCCTACTGTAAGCACTACGGTGTAGGCTGGCTCCAGCAGGTAGCTCTTCGCTATCTGCGCTGGTTTCACAATCAGACGCAACGCACGCTGGTTTCAAATGAGGAGCTGCGACTTCAGCTGGAAGATGCTGGATTCAACAATGTCGCCATCATTGAGCGGGGCGTGGATAGTCAGCTATTCACGCCCCAGCGGCGGTGCACTCAACTGAGGCAGGAGTGGGAGCTATCCCAGGACGATCTGGCTCTAATTTATGTCGGTCGCATAGCGGCTGAAAAGAATCTCGCCGTAGCCGTCGAAGCGTACCGTGCTATCAGGCGCTCTAACGATCGGATCAAGTTTGTACTTGTCGGTGACGGACCGCTTCGCCGAACCCTGCAAAAGGAAAATCCAGATCTGATTTTCGCTGGTATGCGCATTGGCGAAGAACTCGGCAAGTACTATGCGTCGGCCGACATATTTCTGTTCCCAAGCGAAACCGAGACCTTCGGAAACGTAACCCTGGAAGCGATGGCCAGCGGCCTGGTCGCAGTCGCTTACAACTATGCCTGCGCCAAACTCCATGTTACACATGGCGAGACTGGCATCCTGGTGCGATTTGGAGACGCGACCTCCTTTGTCGGCTCGGCCTGCGCGTTGGTGCGGGAACCTCGAGACATCAAGCGAATACGACGTCAAGCACGTCAATACGTTTCTTATCTGGGCTGGGAGCGCGTGGTGGAAAGATTTGAAGCTCTGCTACTGAGCGCAGGCAGGCGAGGTCGCGGGGAGGCGGCGTCTCCGTTGAGGCGAAGACGGTTGGCTACTTAGATTGTTGAGGGGAATATGACTATAGAAATCGGCCAAAAGCTTCACGGCTGGATAGGCTATCTGAATCTTAACGGCTCAAAACCAGAAAGATACGCTGAGATCTCTTTAGGGGCCTTGTTGTCGGCGCTGCTGTTAAGGTTTATTCTCCAGCAAATCATAACAACAGTCATGACCTTTAGAGCTCTAGCTCTTGCGCCAAGTGTCTCGCGGCGTCTGTCCGGCTGGGTGAAATCGCTCGACTATCCGGAACGCGACGTTTGGGCCGCCGACGGAGCCGGCGAACGATGGGTTCAGCGCCGCAAAGACGCTATTAGTCGCCTGGCCGCTCACTTTCAAGACCACTGCGCAAAGTCGATCGCATGGGGCAATAACATTCGAGATAGCTTTTCCGATTTGCGTTTCACTGACGCGAATCGAGTTCCATTCCCCTTCATGCGAACCATGCGGGAGAAATTCAGTCTCTGCTCGGTTGTGACAGAATCGAAAGGTCCGAGGCTGCGCGATCTCGATGGTAACTGGAACCTGGATGTAAGTGGCTCATACGGGCTCAATCTCGCGGGCTTTGACCATTACAAGGAATGGATGGAACGCGGATTGGAAAGGGTCAAAGACCTTGGCGCCGTGCTAGGCCCGCTCCATCCTATAGTCGCTGAAAATATTTCGATTCTGAAGTCGATTTCGAAGCTGGACGAGGTCTCCTTTCATATGAGCGGCACCGAAGCTGTGATGGCGGCGGTGCGGTTGGCGCGATTTAACACGCGTCGAAAGCTGATCGTATGTTTTTCGGGCGCCTACCACGGATGGTGGGACGGAGTGCAGCCGGGCTTGGGCAGCGAGCGAACTATCGGCGACTGCTTAACTCTCAAAGACCTGCACCAGGCGTCTCTCGATCTGATCCGACATCGCGCGCACGAGATAGCTGGGGTTCTTATCAATCCGGTCCAGTCCTTCCATCCCAATTCACCTCCGCCGAGCGATACGATTCTGCTGACAAGTGAGATGCGCAAGACCGAGGATTCATCCTCACCATACGCGCAATGGTTGCACAAGCTGCGAGAAGTCTGCACCACAAATGACATACCGTTGATTTTCGACGAAGTCTTCAGTGGGTTTCGTCTAGCCCCGGGTGGAGCGCAGGAGTATTTCGGCGTTCAGGCCGACATGGTCGTCTATGGAAAATCAGTCGCCGGCGGCATGCCCATAGGAGTTGTTTGCGGCAAGAAGGACTTGATGAGGCGATTTGATCCCGAGCATCCTATGCGTATCGCCTATGTCATCGGCACCTTCTCCGCTCATCCGGTCGTGATGGGAGCTATGAACGAGTTCCTGCATTGGCTTTTACGGCCCGTGACCCCCGAGCTCTACACAGAGGCGCAAGGTCGCTGCGCGCAATGGGTTGCGCTCAACTAACGAAGCTCTCAGTCAGTCGGCTTTACCGGTGAGAGTCATGAACTTCGCGACTATCTGGACAGTGCTCTTCAAAGAGCCTGGCCGCTACAACTGGTTGCTACAATACTATCTGCGTGCCGAAGGAGTGATCCTGAGCTGGGTAGGAACGGGCAGATGCATGAGCAGCCTCGATTTTTCCGTTGAAGACTATCAGGAGCTGGAAACGAAAATAGTCAGAGCCGCACAAGCGATGAAAAGTGATGGGTGGTGGCTAAACGAAGAGCAACAGCCGGGCAGGGAGAAAGCTATGCGAACTCGCCTGATTTGGGAAATGGTGAAAAGCGTCGTGCAAATTCCAAAACCTCTGACCAGCTTTTACTTCGAAATTATGCAGCGCAAGAAGGACGACCATCACGCGTCGCATAGCAACCTTATCAATCAATTTTTCCATCTTCTTAGTTCGAGCACCTTCATATTCTGCTACATCTTCATCTTCTTTAACTTCACGCTCGCGATGTTTCTGGGGATGGCCGCGCTATTCGTCCGACAGTTTGGGCACGCGATACTCGAGCCGCCTTGTCACGATAAGGAAAAAGCGCTGCTGGGTTTCAACACTCGGAACAAATCAATTATCGTGGGCGGCTATATCCTTATTCCTATCGTGCAAACAGTACAGTTATGGAGATATGGTTCCTTGAACTCGGACTCGCTCACTGCGATCCTTCCTTCAATTGCGCTCCAATGGTTTCTGTTGACACTGGCGGCGGTTTTCGGACGTGTCCTGTATCTCATCTGGGCGCATGACTTCCGAACTTCGATGATCTGGTTTGTCAAGCTGATCACCGATCCCATCACCGACATTTTCGCTTACTACAACAGCGCCGATAAGATTTTCCGTCTGCCGCCGACCCGTGGAAGTGAAGCTACGTCATAGGACATAGTCTTAGACGCCGCCGTACCAGTCGTAGCCTTGATCTTCCCAGTAGCCGCCGGTGCGGTTTGGCAGAAAATTTACTTCGGTCAGATACTTCACGCACTTGTAGCCGAGCTTGACCGGCGAATAGAGGCGAATCGGCGCGCCGTGATCGGGATATAGCGGGCGCCCGTTCATGCCATAGGCGAGAATCGTCTGCGGATGCATCGAGCTCTCGATATCCCACGTCGAGTAGTAGCCTTTGTCGAATGAACGGAACTCGACGTATTGCGCATCGCGGCTGGCACCGACTACCCTTGCAATCTCGCGGAGCTGCACGCCCTGCCATGCTGCCACCGCAGACCAACCCTCGACGCAATGATGGCGAATGCGCAATCCGGTTTGCGGCATTCGCTTGATCTGATCGAGCGAGAGTACCGCCGGCCGCGCGACGATGCCGCCAATCTTGAGCGTCCAATTGTCCGGCGCGAACGGCATCGAGTCTGAAATAAAGTAGCTCGGGAAAGCGGTCTCGGGCGTGAGCTCAGAGACGGGCGGCTCAGGCGCGAGTCGATTCTCCGAGAACAGCAGCCGATCGACGCGCTCGTTCCAACGTCCCATCCCGGCGAGGAATGCCTTGGCGCCACGACTGTCGCATCCGGTCAGCGCGGCGCTCGCGGCGAGACCTAGTAGAAGTTTTCGCCGTGTGATCACGTGAAAAACCTAGCCACGAGGCCCCCCGGTCACCATCGTGACAATAGTCCGCGGATGCAGCGCGACGAGCACCAGGTGCATCACCGTGAACAATGCGAGCAGGACCAGGCAGCTAAGATGTACAACGCGCGCGACGTCGTATCCGCCGAATGCCGCAGTGATCCAGTAGAGCTGCACCGGTTTGTAAATCGCCAGTCCCGAGAAAACCACCACCAGGCCGAACAGGATCGCGGACGTGTATGCCATGCGCTGCAGGCCGTTGTAAAAGTCCTCGGGCGGCGGAGTTTTGCGAATGCGCAAGTAGTAAGCGAACATCGCGATCGCGTTCGAAGTGTCGCGAGTCGGAATGAAGACGCGCCGGCGCCATTCACCGCTCGCTATCATATAGATCAGATAGATGAGTCCGTTGAGGATGAGGAACCAGGCGATCGCGAAATGCCAGTGACGCGCGCCCGCGAGCCATCCACCGAATCGCAGCCACGACGGCGGCGCGTCGTTCTGAAATGGATACCAGCTATAAAGCGCGCCACGCGGTCCGAGCGCCGGATACGCGGCAAGAATCTGCAAACCGCTGCCGGCCATGATCACGAGCAGCGGAATGTTGATCCAGTGCGCCAGCCGTATCGCGGCAGGCTGCGCGAGGCGTTCCTTCCGCCGGTTTTCTGCGCGCGATGAGTCGGCCGACTCAGTCCCTTCTGATGGGCCGGTCCATGGGGGCGAGAATCGAAGCGGCGTGGTGACTCTCGCGGGCTTTCGATCCTTTGCCGGATGCGCATCCATCTTGAATGTTCAACAGTACCGCAGACGGCAAAGTTCCTAGGGGCTCATGGGGGGTTCATCGGGACGGCCTTGCCGCCTTTCATCAGATGCCCATCCATCATGATCATTTCGCCGTTCTGCAGATGAAATATCTTGCCGTCATTCGATTTGACGGTGCCGTCGACTTCAACCTTGCTGCCATCCGACATCGTGACTTCGTGATCCATCGGGGTCGCCGGATGGCCGGCTTTCATCATCATCATTTTCCCGCCATGCATCATCACGCCGTCCATGTCAGCGGCGGCAGGCGCGGTCGCGAACAGCGAGAATAGAAAGATCGCCGCGATCAGAGAGACGCTCAGGCGCGAGGACGAGGACCTCACTCGTGGCACCGCGCTCGCTACATCGGCATCGGCGCTTTCTTGCCTACATGGCCGCCCTTGGCTTCGCAGGATTTGGCGTCGGTCGTGATGACGTAGCCCTTACCCTTGCACGAATTCTTACCCTGGCAGTCATTGGTGGCAGTTTTGCACGCGCTTTGCCCCTTGCACGCGTTCGCGCCGAGGCACTTGAGCTGGGCAGGTTGCGTGGACGAATCTGCCGCGTTCACCGCACTGCCGGTGAAGGCCAATGCGACCGCGGTCGCGAGCATCGCTCCTGCTATCGTGGTTTTCTTCATCGCGTAAATCTCCTTTCAAGTTTGAAATCGGGCGACGAGCTGAAGGCGCCGATTTTTCGCGATTATCTCAAGAGATCAAGAACCTCAGATCTGAAAATCACCTTTGCGGGGCTTGGGACTCTTTGCCTGCCGGGCTTCGACCTGCATCGCTTCGACTTCGTCGTTGATCTCGTTCAAGCGATGCTGAAATTCCGACGCCTCGACCTTCACCCCAACTTTGCAGCCCTGACAGACGATATGAGTTTCGCTGTGTTGCTCGATTTCCCGCACCAGCAGGGAGTTCTTGAAGCCGCACTTCGGACAGGCAATGTCTATCGTTTCGTCTTCAAACATATCGAGACCTCGCGGTAGTCATACAAAATACGCGACGACACCTGATTTCGCAGGATCACAGGACTTCAACGCAAATTCAATCGGCGGCAACCGCCAATCGGAACTTTTCAACCGGGATATTTTTTTGGTGGACGCACCTGGACTCGAACCAGGGACCTCTTGCATGTGAGGCAAGCGCTCTAACCGGGCTGAGCTATGCGTCCACCGGAGCATCGGATTATCGCGCCGCGCGCGCAGCCTCGCAAGAGCGCGCGACATCGGCGATATTGGTGGCATCGAACGGGCTAGACAGGGTAATCAACGATGGGACGACTACGCCAGGTGAGCAAGGCCGAGGCTACGCCAGAAATCCAGGAACTCTACAAGCAATTTTTCGGAGACCGCGATCCCGTCGCCGAGCCGGGCACCGCCACTGGTACCCCCGGCGATTACTGGACGACGTTTGCGCTGGTGCCCGACCTGCTCTTCCAGGCGCGCAACTCGCTGATGGCGTTGATGCAGCCCGGCCGCAAGCTGCCGGCGAAACTGCGCGAGCTGGCGATTCTTCGCACTGGAATTGTGGGCGAATCACGGTTCGAGTATTCGCAACATCTGAAGGTCGCGCGGATGGTCGGCGTTTCCGAAGAGAAGCTGGCGGCGATAAAAAGCTGGGCGGTCAGCGACAAGTTCAGCGACGTCGAATGCGCCGTGATGCAGGCGACCGACGAAATCGTCGGGCGTAACCTGGTCGAAGATGAGACGTTCGCGGCGCTGAAACATCACCTGTCCGACGAACAGATCATGGAGCTGTTCTATGTAATCGGACTGTGGCGGATGCATGGCATGATCGTGCGCGCGCTGCATCTCGAATATGACGCGGATACTACCGCGCGCATGACGGAAGTACCCGCGCCTACTCCCACCAAGTGATGCGCGCGATGAAGATGTACGACCAACTCGCCGACTGGTGGCATCTTATTTCGCCGCCTGCCGGGTATAGGGAGGAGGCTGCGTTCTTTGCGCAGGCAATTGGCGACGCATGTAAGACTCCGCCGCGCACGGTGCTCGAGCTCGGATCGGGCGGCGGCAACAACGCGTTTCACCTCAAATCTAAATTCGAAATGACGCTCGTCGATCTGTCGCCGCAGATGCTGGCGGTCAGCCGCGCGTTGAATCCCGAATGCGAGCATCGCGAGGGCGACATGCGCACGGTGAACCTGGGACGCACTTTCGATGCGGTTTTCGTCCATGACGCAATTATGTACATGACCAGCGAGGCTGATCTGGCCGCCGCGATCCGTAATGCGTATCGACACTGTCGCGCGGGCGGCGTGGCGCTCTTTGTGCCGGACTGTGTGCGCGAGACTTTCGTCGAAGAAACAAGCCACGAAGGACACGATGGTGTGGACGGGCGCAGCGTTCGCTACCTCGAATGGACCATCGATCCCGATCCGGGCGACACAACATTTTGCACTGACTACGTAATCGTGCTGCGCGACAAGAGCGGCGACACGCGCGTCGTGCACGACTGCCACATCGAAGGACTGTTCCCGCGCGAAGTGTGGATGCGCTTGTTGCGCGAAGCCGGATTTGAGCCGAGCATCCTGAACGATGAGTGGGGGCGCGATGTGTTCGTCGCGAAACGTCCAGGTTAGCGCAAGCTCTTCGGGCGAAGCGCGGAACCTAACCCTAACCCCTTCCCTCTGTTTGTGCGTGGGACATGGGTAACAGGTGTGCGAGGACATGGGTAACACCTAGGCGGCATGCTGGACCTCCGAGAGGAGGTGAACAGGATGCCGTGGCGGGAGGTTACCCGGATGTTGTTGCGGGAGGAGTTTGTAAAGTTGGCGATGCAGGCCGGAATTAATCGGCGCGAGCTTTGCCGTCGCTTCGGGATCGCAACGAAGACCGGCTACAAGTGGCTTAAGCGCTATGCGGCCGAGGGCAGCAGCGGGCTTGAAGACCGCTCGCGTCGGCCGCGGCGTTCGCCTTTGCGCACCGCGGCAGAGATAGAGCATCGCGTGATCGGGCTGCGCCGCGAGGTGCGCGGCTGTTGGGGCGGGCGCAAGCTGGCACGACGGCTGGTGCTCGCGGGCGGCCCCGAGCTGGCGCCGAGCACTATCACTGGCATCCTGCGCCGCCATGGTCTGCTCAACCAGGCTGCTCCGCCGCCGCGGCCCTTTCAGCGCTTTGAGCGCGCGGCGCCCAACGAACTGTGGCAGATGGATTACAAGGGCCACTTCCCGTCCTTGAACGGCGCCCGCTGCCATCCGCTGACCGTACTCGACGATCACTCGCGCTTCGCGCTGGTGCTCAAGGCCTGCGCCGACGAACGCGAGCAGACCGTGCGCGCGGTACTGACCGAGGCTTTTCGCCGCTACGGCTTGCCGGCCGCGATGCTGATGGACAACGGCTCGCCGTGGGGCGCGGCCGGAGCTCAGCCTTTCACCGCCTTTAGTCTGTGGCTGATTCGGCTCGGGATCCGCGTCGCCCATGGCCGTCCTTATCATCCGCAGACCCAGGGCAAGGACGAGCGCTTCCATCGCACGCTCAAGTTCGAGCTCCTGCGCCACTTCAACTTCACCAGCCTGGAGCACTGCCAGCGCGAGTTCGATTCCTTTCGCGACCGCTACAACCTGCAGCGCCCGCACGACGCGCTCGGCCTTGCCACTCCCGTGTCCCGTTATCGTCCTAGTCCGATTGCGTTTCCCGAGTCGTTGCCGCCTATCGAATATCCCGAAGACCTCGAAGTGCGCCGGGTTCAAGCCGAAGGCTGGCTCAGCTATCGCGGCCATCTGTTTCGCGTCTCCAAGGCGTTGCGCGGCTTCCCGGTCGCCCTCCGTCAATCCCAGCTCGGCGATTCGCTGCGCGAGGTCCTCTTCTGTCACCAACCGGTCGCCCTCATCGATCTCAATCACCCAGGCGCAGGCCACTGATCTCATTCAAAAATGTGTTACCTATGTCCCCGCACATTCCGTTACCCATGTACCCAGTCCAAACACCTGAGCGGGAAGGGGAACAATCGAAGAGAGAGAGTCGGGGCTTAGCTAGTCGCCATCAGGCGGATTACTTCGGCGCGGCCCCATTCGACTTCGGCGCGATGCCGATTTGCCATCGCCGTCAGGTAGTCATGAATTGGACCTTCGTCGGGCGCGAGTGCGAGCGCTACTTCGGTTTTGCGCGCGGCCCATTCCTGGCCGCGTGACATCAGGTTCAGGCGATCGCGAATCGAACCGAGAGCCGCGACTTTGCGCGCGAATGGCCCGACGCCGGTGGACGGCTTGCCGTCGTTGTCGCGAATCAAAGACTCGAGTTCCTCGGCGTTGCGCTGTTCCATCGCGCGCGAGCCGGACAGGAACTTCTTCAACTCATCCTGCTTGACGTCGGCAATGAGAGCGTCGAGAGCAATCACACCGGCGCGCTCTGATTCGAGCAAAAGATTGAGTGCTTGTCCGAGCCGGGCGTCCACATCGCGAACTTAGTAAGCGTATTTCAGCAGTGCAAGGCGGTCGCCGTGACTCGGCGAGCTGGGAATTACTGGTAGAGCATCCGAATCGAGGTGAGCAGCAGGAACACGCCGAAAATGCGACGAAGGGTCGACGCCGGCATCTTGACTGCGTAAATCGCGCCGATGTACGCGCCGATCAGCAATCCCAAACCCAGCAGCAGCGCGTACGTGACGTTGAGATGCCCGTGCTTGTAGTACTCGTACGCGCCGAGGATTCCGACTGGCGGAAGGAGAGCGCCGAGGGAAGTGCCGACCGCGAGATGTTGATCGAAACCGAGCGCCAGTACGAGTACCGGAACAATAAGGACGCCGCCGCCGACGCCGATGAATCCGCCGAGAATGCCCGCGGCAAGTCCGAGTGCAAGAACGATCGCGATTTCGCCCATTGTCGTTTTGTCTCCAGCGCTCACAATTTCGCGAGCGTATCAGAACGCGGGAACAGGATTGAAGATGGAGAGCGCGCGCGGCTAGTCGGCGGCGTGACGCGTGAGTTCGTCGTCGTAGGTCGGCTCGACCAGCTTGAGCCGCGTGGGTGGCTTGCGGAAACTACGGAACCAGTTCTCCATGTCGTCGAACAGCGAAAAAGCGACCGGCGTGAACAGCAGCGTGATCAGCAGGCATAGCGTCTGACCGCCGATCACGACCAGCGCGATTGCGCGAACCGAGCTGTCACCTGCGCCCTGCCCGATCGCGACGGGAATCATGCCGGCGACGAGAGCCGCCGTGGTCATAAGGATTGGCCGCAGACGATCGCGATTCGCCGTCAGGATTGCCTGGCGTCGAGGGAGTCCCGCTCGGATCAAGTTGAGCGTCTGATCGAGCTGCAAAATTGAATTCTTTTTCACGATGCCGAAGAGCAGCAGGATGCCGAGCGTCGAGTACAACGCCAGATGCTCGCGGAAGACGAACAGCGAGATCAGCGCAAACGGCACTGCCAGCGGCAGCGACAACATGATCGTGATCGGATGGATGAAGCTCTCGAACTGCGCGGCCAGCACCATGTACATGAAGATGATCGAGAGCAGGAACGCGATCACGAAGCCGGTGACCATCTCGCCGTAAATCTTGCTCTGTCCGCCGAACTCCGTGAAGTAGCCGGGCGGCAGGTGAATCTCGCGGACCTCGCGCGTGACGGCGTCCATCACTTTGTTCATCGCGAATCCAGGCGCGAGGTTGAAGACGATCGAGATATTGCGCTGGCGATCCTGCCGGTCGATTTGCACCGGCCCCGTTCCATGCGTAAGCGTCGCCACGTTGTCGAGTCGCACCTGGCCGACCTTGCTCGACGGAATCGTCAGGCCGGCGACCACAACGGGATTGTTGCGATCCTTGTCGGCCAACTGCAGGCGCACGTCGTAGGTGTCCTGGCCTTCGCGAAAACGCGTGATCACGTCGCCCTGCACCATCGTGCGCATCGTCTGCGCGATGTCGTCGACCGACACGCCCAGGTCCGCCGACTTGGTGCGATCGATATTGACCTGGAGCTCCGGCAGACCGCCCTCGTAGCTCGAATCGAGATCGACGATCCCGGGAATTTTTCTGAGCCGCGTCATCAGGCCGTCGGCGTAAGTCCGCAGCGTGTCGAGATCGGGACCGCGCATGTCATATTCGACCGCGACTTCGCGATAGCCGCCCTGCTCCCACGGCTTGATCGGATCGACGCTGACACGCAACGCCGGGAACGCGTCCATCAATTTGCGCGCGTCGGCCATCACCAATTCCTGGCTGCGGCGCCGCTGAGCGAGCGGGAATAGTTTCGCATCGACCTGCGCAACCGTGACGCGATCGTCGCCGTTGGTATCGCCGACGGTGGTGAACAGGTCACGCACCTCGGGGATCGTCCGCAGGCGATCCTCGATCTGCGCAACTATCTGATCGGTGTGCGCAAGCGAATATCCTGGCGGTGTGCGGATGTTAACCGCGAATTCGCTCGAGTCGTCGTCGGGCATGAAGGTCGCGCCGACCAGTTTGCCGAGGAACGGGATCGAGAAAACCAGCGCGACCGCCACGGCGACCAGTACCCATCGATGGTCGAGCGACCAGCGCAGCGCGAGATCGTAGTAGTCCTCGATCCAGCGGAAAATTCTCCAGTCCTTGGTGCGATTGTGCTTCGCGCGGCCAGCTCCCTTGGCTTTCAGGTAGCGCGAACACAGCATGGGAGTCAGCGTGAACGAGACCAGCAGCGACACCATGATCGCAAACGCCATCGTCAGGCCGAACGAATTCAGAAAGCGGCCCATCACGCCGTGGATGAACGCGACCGGCACGAAAATGACCGCGAGCGAGAGCGTCGTCGCGCTGACTGCCAGTCCAACCTCGGCGGTGGCCGCTTTCGCCGCGGAGATCGGATCCATGTTCTTCTCTTCGATGAAGCGGAAAATATTTTCGAGCACGACGATGGCATCGTCGATCACAATTCCTACCGCCAGCGTCAATGCGAGCAAGGTCATGCGGTTGAGCGTGAAGCCCATCCACAGGAGCAACGAGTAAGTCGCAATGATCGAAACGGGAATCGCGACCGCGGCGATCAGCGTCGAGGTAATCGAGCCGAGAAAAAAGAACACCACGATCGCGGCGCATAGCCCGCCGAGCCAGAGATGCTCCTGCACGGTCTCGACCGCCGCGCGGATGAAGGTGGACGCGTCGCGCGTGAAGATCACGTCGACGCCGGGCGGGAGCGTGCCCTTGATCGTTTCGTAGCGCTCCTTCACGCGGTCGACGACCTCGATCGTGTTCTGGCCCGACTGCTTGCGCACGATCAGCGACACCGCGTTCTTGTTGTCCCATCGCGACAGCGAGCGCGGCTCCTTGACGCTGTCCTCGACCGACGCGACGTCGCCGACGGTTACCGGCCGGCCTTCGGCCTCGCTGACGATCACCTTGGCGAAATCCGGAACCTCGGTGATTCGGCCGAGCGTGCGCAGCATCTCCTCGGACATCCCCTGCTTCATGCGGCCGCCGGGATACTCGACGTTTTGTCGCGAGAGAGCAGCGCCGACCTGCTGAATCGTCACCCCGGTCGCGTGCAACTTGTCGGCGTCGACGTCGACGTGAACTTCGCGCTCGCGACCGCCGACGATGTCGATCGAACCGACGCCGTCAACCGATTCGAGCGGTTCCTTGAGGCGCCGGCGCGCCAGCTCGGTGAGTTCTTTCAGGCTCTGGTAGCCAGTGACCGTGATCGTCACGACCGGCACCGCGTCGAGGTCGAACTTTTGCACCAGCGGCGGCTTGGTCCCGTCGGGCAGCTGGTCGAGCACAGTGGAAATCTTGTCGCGCACGTCCTGCACGGCGGCGTCGAGGTCGCGCTCGAGCTTGAACTGGATAGTGACTCGCGAGACGCCTTCGAGCGTGCTCGATCGCATCTCGTCGATGCCGCTGACGGTGTTGACCGCTTCCTCGATCGGCTTGGTGACGCGCGCTTCGGTTTCTTCAGGCGCGGCGCCGGGCAGGAAGGTCGTGACCATCACCGTCGGCACATCGACTTTGGGAAAAAGATCGACGCCGAGGCGCATGTAGGAGAACCAGCCGAGCACGACCAGCACGCCGACGAACATCGTCGCGAAAACGGGCCGGCGCACGCACAGGTCGGCGAGAATCACGACTGCTCCTTCGCTACAACCGCGGTGCCGTCAGCCAGGCGATCGACGTCGCTGACCGCGACGTGATCGCCCTCCTTCAGCCCGCCGGTGATTTCAGTCTGGTCGCCAACGACACTGCCGGTAGTCACCTCGCGCGCGCGCACCACGCCTTGCTCGACGATGAACACCCGGGCGACGCCCGCATAGCGCAGCACCGCGGCGTTCGGTACGAACAGTGCGCGATCGTGGCCGAGGTCCATCGTTACGTGCGCGAAGAATCCGGGCTTCAGCGCGCCGTCGGGATTGGCGACTTCGGCCTCGATCAAGAGCGTGCGGCTGCTTTCATCGAGGGCAGGCGCGATACGCGTGATCTTCCCGGTGTACGACGTCCCCTTGTCGGCGTCGATCGCGAGCTTCACCGGCATGCCGACGCGCGCGAGCGGCACGAATCGCTCGGGCATCGGGCAGCGCAGCTTGATCGGATCGGTCGCAATCAGTTCGTAAATTTCCTTGCCGGGCGAGACGTACTCGCCGAGCGAGACCATCCGCTTTTGCACCGAGCCGCTGAACGGCGCCTTGATCTCGGTGTCGCCGAGTTTCTTTCGCGCCATCGCGAGCGCCTCGTTCGCCGACTCCGTGTCGGCCTGGTCGACGCGCATCTGCGACGCTATTTGATCGAACTGCTCAGCCGAGATGCTCTCCGATTCCTTGAGCGTCCGCGCGCGATTGTAGCGCGCGGTAGAATTGGCGAGCTTCGCGCGCGCCTGGTCGAGCGCAGCCTGCGCGGTCTCGACCCGCAGTTCGTATTCACGCGGATTTATTTTCAGCATCACCTGGCCGGCCGTGACCTTGTCGCCAAAGTCCGCGACCACCTGCGCGACCCGGCCTTCGACCTCCGACGACATCACCGCATGCTCGCGCGGAAACAGCGCGCCCTGAACTTCGGCGGTGCGATCGAGGCTCTGCTGATGCGCGGCGGCAACCGCGATCGAAATCGGCGCCGCCCCAGTCTTATTATCGACTTCAGCCGCGGCCGGTTGATGGCATCCCGCGAGCGCGAATGCTGCCAGCAGGGCGAGTGCGGAACAGGCCGAAAATCTGAAAGACGTCGGCCTCATGGAATTGCGACAATCCCTTTGAGGAAAAGTTCCACGACCGCTTCCGCGTCCGACTCGATCGGACTCGACGCCAGCTTGAGCAGTCGGCGACGCAGCGACCCGGTCAGCATCTCGCCGAGCATGAACGCCGCGAAATGCGGATCGATCCGCCGAATCGCGCCGCGATCGATCGCGTCCTGCAGCACCGACGCCATGAAATCGAGGTGCCCGGCGTAGACCCGCATGTACTCGCGGCCGGCCTCCGATTCGAGTTCGATATCGAGCGAGTTGCCGATAATCAGCGTCTTCAGAAAATCCTGGTTCGACGCCTGGATTCGGAATTGCGCCAGGATGAGTTTGCGGATTCGCTCGAGCGGCGGTATCGACGGGTCGTCCGACGCTATTGTCTCCGCCACCATCTCGCGCAAACCCTCGAGCACTGCAGCATGGACCAGCTCGTCCTTGGTGTCGAAGTAGAGATAGATAGTGCCCTTGGCGACCTTCGCTTCCTCGGCGACGCGGTCGACGGTGGTGCCCTGCATACCGTATCGAGCCATCACGCGGCGTGCGGCTTCGAGGATTTCGCGGACGCGATATTCCTTGATTACCTCTTCTTTGGTCATGGCGAAACTGGACAGTCAGTCAAATGAACGTACGGTCAGTCTAGGCAAATCGTCAGATTTGACGCAAGTGGAATGCCGCTCGAGAAATCTAAGTGAAGAGGGTATGGAGAAGCCCGGGCGACGGGTCAGGGCGCCGGTTTTTCGAGCTCGTCGCCCAGAATTTCGGCCAGCCGCTCGGCCGGCACGCGGCGCAAGTCGGGAATCATCAGGCCCGATGCCGCGGCATGACCACCGCCGCCAAAATGCTGTGCGAGGACCGACAAATCGACATCGCTGTCGGAGCTGCGCCGCAGGCTGACGCCCTGGCTGCGCAAGTCGAACAGCGCGACAACAGTGCGCGTCTGACCTTTGTAGAGATGCGCCGCGACTTCGCTGCTGTAGCCGAAGCAGCACGCCGTCCGCACCGTGGTTCCGTTGTCGAGCTTGCGATCGACCATCGTCGCCTGCGCCAGTTCGAGGCTGCGGCGCATCGCGTCCTGACCGGACTCGAACGCGGCGCGCAGCTTGCGGCTCATCCGCGGCTCGCGCATTTTGAGGATCTCGCGATACGACGCCGTCCCGCCGAGCGTCTGCACCGCGAGCGCCCATTCGGACGATTCGGGAATCTCGTGGACCCAGCGATCGTGATCGTCGGCGATCATCACGAAGGGTTCGAAGGCGTCAAACGCGATGCGCTGGTCCTGGGAAAGGTCACGCTCCATTCGCCTCAGAAAATTGAACGTCAGCCGCGCTGCCGAGTATTGTTCGCTCAGAACTTTGCCGGCGAACGGCACCTTGAACTCGGGGGCATCGGCGCGGGAGACTGCGGTGCGATGATGATCGATCCAGTAAATCTGGGCGCCCCGCTCGCTCAGCTCGGTCAGATGCTCGCCGGTCGCCGGTGAGTTCCAGGACAAATCGGTGATCCAGATTTCGTCGTTGTTATCTTCGGACCTGAGCGCGAGGTTACCGATTACGTGGTCGGCCTCGTTGTTGCCGGCCAACGTCGTGAAGACCTTATGGCCATCGTAAAAGCGCGCCACCGCCGCCGCCGACATCACACCGTCGAGGCATGAGGGACCGTGGCTGACGACCTGAATCGTGCGGGAAGTTTTTCCGGGCATAAGAGTTCAATTGTAGAGCATTCGGCCATGGCGAGCGAAGGATTGAAGGGCCGCGCTCGCGGCAACGTGATGCTCGCGCAGATACCCAACGGCCTGAGCGCGCTCAGATTCGCGTTGGCAGCAATCTGGATCGAGCTGGCCGCGCATGGGCATCAGGGACGGCTGGCATTCGCGATTATCGCGATCGTCGCGGCAGGCAGCGATTTCATCGACGGGAGAGTCGCGCGACGCCTCGGAGTCGCGAGCGGCAGCGGGCGATGGCTGGACGGAATCGCGGACGTGACCTTCGTGCTGGCAGCGCTCTTCTGCGAAGCAGCCGCGGGCGCAATGCCATTCTATATTCCGATCCTGATCGCGCTGTCGTTCAGTCAGTATGCGATCGATTCGATCGTCATAGGAGCACGCGCCTCAGGTCCGATCAGAAGCCGGCTTGGGCATTGGGGCGGGATCATCAACTATGCGCTGGTGATCACGCTCGCGATTGCACCGCCGCCTGTGCTTCCCGGCAGGATCGTGCGCGACCTCGCGCCACTGATCGCGCTGTTCTACATCGCCGCAATCTCAGAACGCGCCTGGCTCTATTACCGCCCGCGCTGACGCGAGCGCGAACCTCAAGCGGCGCGTAAAGCTCGCAAGCGTAGCGATACGGAGTAATAAGATAAGCCTACGAAATGTAGGTATGGTACTTGCTCGATCTCGTGCGGCTAGCGATGAAACTTCAAGCGCATCTGCCCGCAGTCCACATCGGCGCACGGGACTGGCATGCGGCGCCGATCGCATTGGCCGCGCTGCTCGGAGCAGCGATACTCCTGCTTGCGTTACAATCCGGCAGTTTGCTCAACAATTTGTTATTCGAGCGGATCCGGCCATCGTCGATGAGGCACTCCAGCGTTGATGTCTTCCATCGGGTTTCGCTCGATGTTCACTCATTAGGTGATGAGATCGATCCGACAAGACGGTTTTCAGTTGCGCACCAGCTACCGGAGAATGTCGCTTCATCGCAACCATTCTCGATTGGAATCGATGCGCGGGACGCATTCGAGGTCTTTGGCGATTCAGCGCAACGCGACATTCTGGCCGACGAGAAAACAGTGGGCCAGTTCCAGCCGCGCAACGATCGTCTGATGCTGATGCTGATGTTGCTGCGTCTCCACCCGCATCGCCAATAACACTCGCATTCTTCGTGTACGCCTGCGCCCTGTCGCCCTTCGAGAGTCGGTGATACAAGATGCCGGAGCTCGCAAACTTTCAGCCAGGGTGACGACATCATGAAAAAGCGCGGCAGGTTCGAATTCTTCGTGTTGGCAGCGTTGGCGATTATTCTGAGCGGATGCGGGAGCACGCAGAGTCCGCCGCAGAGTGCTCCGCCACAGAATGCCGCGCCGCCGAGCGCAGCCCCAGTCGCCGGAATTGCTGCGGAGACCGTCTTGACGGTCCATGGCAAGATTGTTTCCGTCGATCAGGCCAGCAAGCAGGTGACATTGGAGGGGCCGAACGGCAAAGACATCACCCTCACGGTGAACAATCCGTACAACCTGCAGTCGCTGAAAGCCGGCGATCGTTACGTGGCGAAATTTACGGAAGCTATAACGATTGTTGCCAAGGGTCCGAGCGATAAGCCGCCGGTTGCTACTTTGACCGCCGGGCTGTGGACTGCGAATCCCGGTGCGACCCCGGGCGCGGTCGTCGCGCGGCAGGCGCATCTGGTCGTCGTTGTTTCAGCGGTCGATCAGGCCGATCAGCGAGTTACGCTGCAGGCTCCAGATGGCTCAACCGAAAACATACACGTGACGAATCCGGAGGCGCTGCAAGGCGTGCAGGTAGGCGACCGAATCGCGATCACTCTCACCCAGTCGGTAGCAATCGCCCTCGCGCCGGAGGCGAGCAGCACTCAATAAGATGCTGAGCGCTCAATGCTTCCTTTAGTCGAGCAGCATTCTCGCCTTCAGCTCCCGATAATGAACTCATCCATAGCCGCGTGCCTGACGGTTATTATTCTCACTAATTTGCGCGCTTCGTCGATTTCGTAGATGACCCGCATCGAGCTGTAGAGTAGATGGCGCAACCCCTGTTTGGTCTTTTGCTTTCGGGAGTAATCGGGCAGCGTCGCGGCATCGTTTCAAGCGTATCGATCGCCTTCTCAAGTCCATTGAACCAACTAGCGGCCGCGGCCGAATCGTCCGCTGATATTCGCTCATATATGTAGTTGAGATCCTGCTCGGCGCGTATGGACAGTTCAACGCGATATGCCATAGCGCCGACGCATCTCGTCGAATACCTCGCGAGCGGGCCGAGTTCGGCCGTGAGCGATGTCGTCCAGGCCCTGCCGGATTGCCTCGTACACATCGGCGCGGGCGGCGATATCGAGCAATCGCTGATAAGCTTCAGCGTCCTGCACTACAGCCTCGGCTTTGCCGTTGACGGTCAATACTACCGGCCGCTTGCTCTTCTTGAGCTGCTTGAGGAATTGGGCTGACTTGCGCCGAAAGTTTGTCAGAGACTGAATGTCTTTCGTGATGTCGAGCTTTGCTGAATTTCGCATCGAGTGAGCACCTAATTAGGTGCTATCAGTCACAAGATGTTTTGTAAACCCCGACCAGTCGGATGGCAAGCGTTTGCGAAACTTTGTCCCTACGATAGGGGTTGACCGGATCGCGGCATGGTGCTATTGAATTTAAATCGTACTCAGTCTTTCTTCCACACTCGCCTGATAATTCACGATTCGGGTTCCTGCGATCTTTCTGTCCGGCCAATCCTTTTGCTGGACGAGGCGCGCGCCAGCAAAGCTTTCTAACGCACTTAGTTTCTAGTTTCCGTTTGTCAATCGTCTGATCTTCCGCTCGATCAACATCCGCCGAAAATCTCCGTTACGGTCCACCCGGATCCTGCCGCTGGCAGGATTCCCGCCAATAACACCCACCTTTGGAGGACACAATGCGCGCAGAACTGTTCGGTTTGAAAAATCACCCTACGGGGAAAGGAGGTAACTTCTATGGCTTCCACGCTCAATGATGCGCAAGCGCTCGGCACCGAGATGACGGCAGAACACGCCGAAATCTCCGACGGGCTGCGGCTTGCTCGCTACTGCGAATTGGATGAGCTGCCGGGATTGATCTACGGGATCATGACCATCGGCTACATCGTACTGTCGCTGATCCGACTCGCCCTCTAACTGCAGTAGGCCCACCAACGGGATCCTGCACTCGCGGGATTTTCATCAACAACTCTCACTTCTATAGACGGCGCCGCAGCTCGCGCATCGCGCCAAGTTTCCGCACTCAGCGGATGCGCAGTTGCGGCGCCCCCAAACTCTCAATCAATGCGTGACACTCGAGAGCTCGATGCTGGCCGTAGTCGAGCGAGACGCTCGCGTGCGGGTTAAATCAGGTTCAATGGGAGCGACGGGCCTGGGACCACCGATGCAACCAGCAGGATTTCCGCGCTGCGTTTGCTGTCGGCGGCCAGGCGATGCGGCGTGCGGGCGTCGAAGTGAGCAGCATCGCCGGCGTCCAGCAGATGCTCTTCGCTCTCGAATACGAGCTTGACGCGCCCCGAGAGCACGTACAGCCATTCCTCACCGTCGTGCTGATTGAATTTCTCGTAGTGCCGATTCGCGGGAATCTCGATCGCAATCGCTTGCAGATTGGTTAGTGTGCCGCCGCCAGAAATCGGCCGGTAGCTGAGTCCGTTTGCCGCCCTGGGTGATGCACTGCCGGCGCGAATCACGACGCATCGCGACGACTGCTCGTCGCCAGCATCGAGCAGCGTGCGAATCGGTATGTTGTAAACCTGTCCCAGCGTTATCAGCGCGGCCAGCGAGGGTTGGCGAGTGCCGCCCTCGAGCCGGGAAAGATATGGCTCGGACAGCTTGGTGCGTTTGCTTAGCTGCTCGAGAGTCCATCCATGCTGGCTGCGCAACGCTTTGAGCCGCGTGCCCAGCGTCACCAGGATCTGCTCGAGCGGCCGGTCTATTCCAGCGGCCATCGCAACGTCGATTAACACCAATCCTGCCTGCTGGGCAACCCGCGCTCAGGGGCCTCCTCTATTTATTCGATCGTCAGTGGGTCACCGCGTCGAATGACGCCGCCATGTGCGACCGTCACATAGACACCGACCTTCGCCCGATTGGCCTGCACCGCTTCAAAGCTGCGTTGATGGATCTTCCCGACATGCGCGAACGGGTACCTCCTGTGATGATCACGCTGCCCAACGGGACGCGTGTGAGCAGCGAACAGGCCGATGTGAATCGGGTCCTGTCCTACGCGCTCGACCGGGAGGTGTCGCTCCTGTCGCAAGTGCCGGAGCGAGCCCAACTCGAGCAGTACTGGCCCGACGTGGAAAACCTGGCGTATCGAGAGGCGGTCACCGATGAGGAGATGCCGCCCAACGACTCTCCCGGTCTCTCGATCCATCAGTGCGTACGCGCGGTCGCCGAGCGGTAACTACTCCCAACGAGATGCCGGAGAAGGAAGCGCCGCTGAGAGTGAGCTGCGAGGTGTCGGGTTTGAAGCTGTGATGGTAGAGCACGACCCAGCACAGGAACAGGATCAGCCCGACCGAGGCGCCCTCGAGCACCAACATCAAAATAGTCGAAAGCTGGATGTCCTTATACGCGAGAGTCCAGATGACCAGAGCGCTACGCGGCAAAGATCACAAGGTTTGGGACTTGAAATCCCATCATGCCGAACAGCGTGTTGGCGAAGATTGTGAAACCGGTCATGCCCGCAGTCCCGATAAACAGATACGCCCACACCAGGCACCATCCGGAAATCCCGCCCGCGGTCGTGCCTAGACCCATCACCGTGTAGGCGTACATCGAGCCGGCTGAGGTCGATCGGCGCGCGAACTGATTGAGATTCAACGCGACGAACAGCAGCATCACGGTGCCGAACAGGTAGGCGAGCCAGCTCGCGTTGCCGGCGCTGCTGTACATCAGCGGAATGATCAGCGCCGCCGTCATCGTGGGCGAGATCAATGCGATCGCCAGCGAGGTGACCTCCGAGAAGTTGAGGCATCCTTTTCTTAGAGAGCCGGTAGATTCCGCGTTCATAGACAGATTCCCTCCGAATCGCATTCGTCGAGCAGCCGCCGAACGCATCGAGAAGCGATTCATCGGTTGCCGGCGAGCAGGTGAAAATTACCTGTGAGGCAAGAATGCAAGTAGAGTGCCTGTTAGGCAATTAAGCTACCCGTGAGGCAAAATGGGTTAAGCGTCGATAAAATCGGCTGACTGGCTGGCAGCCGAAGAGTCAGTTGCCGTGCATAGAAGCAGCAGCATGCCGCGCCGCTGACCATGCGCGGGGCGAAGATTGTTCAGGACTTAGATGATTGAAGGCGCGAGCAACGCCAGTGCGCTGCTCAACGATCGCGCGCGCTCAACTCAATGCTTGCCGTAGTCGAGTGCGAAGCCTTTGCGCTGGGCGAGGATGTACGCTTCGAGCGCGCGCAGTTTTGGATCGTTGGGATCGAGCGCCTTGCCCTTGACCGGATTCTCGATACACCAATCGATCATGTCGCGCAGCAGCGCCACTTTCTGCAGCTGTACCTGGTATTTCGGATAAGTTTCGGGATGCGTATTTGACGCGTCCGGATGGCACATATCGCAGCTCACGCCGATCGTGCCGCCGAGTTCCTTGTCGCTGTGAAAGATTTTTTTCCCTAATGCTACGAAGGTTTCAGTTTCGTTCTGCCAGATTTTGAAGTCGCGATCGGTGAAACTGGCATAGGTGTCGCCCTGCTGCTCTCCTTTTGTGCCAGGCTTCGCTCCCGCCGTCTTGCCCGGCTTCGCGACATCTGCACCTGATGCTTCCGATGGAGCAGGCACCGGCTGTGACGATTCGTCGGTCTGCGCCATCTGCCATTTTTGGTCGGGATGCTCGGCCTGCCACTTCGCCATCAATTCACGCGTGACCTCGACCGCCTGCGCATGACTCATCGACTCGCCGGTCTTGAGGCCTTTCACTTCCATGCTGGTCTTGCCGTCGCAGAGCATCACGACCACGCCACCGTTTTTCGCTGGCGGCAACTGATGAATAGCCGGTGGTGTCGACGGCGCCTGCTGTGCGCGAATCCGCGGCGCGTACGCGACAGCCGCGACGATGGCCGCACATCCCGCGGCAGTTGCCAATGCTATTGATCGTCGTCGGATCATGCTCGCCTCGAAGGAAGTCGTGCCTCAGTAGCTTGGAAACTGTGGCGCTGGCGGCCGCGCGACCTTGCCGTGCGAAACCAGGTAGTCGGCCTTCACCGTCACCGGATTTCGATCCCACAGGTTGTAGATCTTGTCCGCCAATCCGTCGGGGCGGACATTGAACTGACCGTCGCCGAGCCCGTCGAACTGATCGAACGGATCGGCGCGATTCATCTGAACCGTCAGCGGCGGCAGCCCAGTCGGCGCGTACGGCCACGGCCACGCCGTCGAGAGCATTCCGTAGAAACTGATGTTCCCGATCTGGTTGAAGAGCATCTGATGCGTATGGCCGTGGATCACGGTCACGTGCTTGTACGGCTTGAGAATCGCCTGCACCTGCTCCGCATCTTCGGTCCAGAAATTCCAGTTGTAGTAGTACTTGTAGAGCGGCGAATGCGAGAAGACCAACAGCGGCGTCGTGTGCGGCACTTTGGCGAGGTCGTCGGACAGCCACTTGCGCTCCTCGTCGCCGACCTCGAAGCGGGACTGGATCCCGTTGTCGAGGCCCGCGACGGTTTGCATGCGCTCGGCCGGCGTCATTTTGCGCGCCGTCCAGAAATCCTTCTCGTGCACGCTCATCAGCACCACGACGTGCACGCCCTTCCAGTCGAACGAGTAGTTGGGCGGCCCGAACATGTCCTGCCACGTTTCGCCCAGGTCGTAGAACCAGTCATGCTCGCCGACCATCATTTTTACCGGCGCTTTCAGCTCGGCGAGAATTTGTCTGCCGAGCTCGAGTTCCTCGTGCCGGCCCAGTTGCGCCAGGTCGCCACCGAACAGCACGAAATCCGGTTGCGGATCGAGCGCGTTCACGTCGTCGACCGCTTTGACCGCTCCCCGCACGAAGCGCTGGTTGAGCGTGCGCGGATATAGATGAGTGTCGGAGATGTACGCGAAGGTGAACGGCGGCTTGCCTGCCATGCCGGTAGCTTCCGCGGTCTTGTCCGGCGCAGCGTTGGCAACCTCGACCAGCTGAAACGTATGCGGCGGCATCAGGCTCTTCGCCATCACGGCACCCGCCGACGCCGCCAGCACTTTCAGGAAAGTGCGCCGGTCGAGACCACGCAATCCGCGCAGGACGGCGTCGCGCTCTTCCATGTATTTTGTTTCGACGCTTTTATGCCGAGCGGCCATGGTCTGCCTGCCTTTTATCCTTGATCACAGTTAATAGCCGCCGAGCAGCGCCGGATTCTCGAGGTCCTGGGGCGGTCCAATATCGCCAAACGGTCCCGCCAATCCCGGCCCACGACCCTTGTCGCCATTGGCCGCGGCCTCGTCGCGCTGCGGCCTGTCCGTGCGCGACCGTTTGAATTGCAGGTCGTACTCCTGCTTCGCCACGTCGGCGTATTCTGGACTGGTCAGGGTCGCGAGAAACGCGATCAGGTCGTCCTCCTCAGCTTCAGTAAGTCCGAGCGGCGTGATGCCGCCGTCGAGGTACGGGTTCTGCACACCACCCTTGTTGTAATGATCGATCGTGTCCCACAGTGTCGCCTGCGAACCGTCGTGGAAGTACGGCTGCGTGACCAGCAGGTTGCGCAGAGTCATCGTGCGGAACGATCCGATATCGTGCGGCTGCTTGGTCACCAGGAATCGCCCGAGCCCGCTCATGTCGGTGCCAATCGCCAGCTTGTCGATCGCTATGAATCGCCGCCGGTCTTGCTGAGCACGACGAGTGCGTTGCGCGCGAGCGGCACGAAGTCCGCCTTATGCGCCGACACTCCGATGTTGTGGAACTTCTGATCGGTGAACAGCGGCGACGTCGGATTCCATCCGTGACACGACATGCATCGGCCCTTGCCGTTGAAAATCGACCATCCACGCTTGGCCGAATCGTTAATCGCGCTTTGATCGCCGTTGATGAACTTGTCGAACGGAGAATCGAACGCGAGCTGCGTGCGTTCGTATGCCGCGATCGCTTTCTCGATATCGGCAAAGTTGACGTCGTGCCCGAAGACTTCCTGGAATTGCTTCTGATATTGAGGAATCGCCTTGATCGCCGCCACCGCGTCGTCAGTCGATTTCATGCCCATCTCGACTGGATTGGTTACCGGCCCTTCGATCTGAAGTTCGAGCGTCGGCGAGCGGCCGTCCCAGAACTGCGTCACGTTGAACAGCGCGTTGAGAACCGACGGCGCGTTGCGCTGCCCGAACTGAGCGTGGATACCCATCGAGGTCGGCAACTGATCAGTGAAACCCTTCGCGGGCGAGTGACAGTGGTCACAGGAGATCTTGCCGTCCGCCGACAAGGCATCCTCGAAAAACAACGCCTTGCCGAGCGCAATCTTCGCCGGCGTCTGCTGATTGTCAGGCGGAATCACCCACGAATAGAGAGTTGCCGGGAAGCCTACCTGGTTCGTGGGTTTGGGATCGGCGAGCGGACCCGGTCCTTGCGCACTGACCAAGCTGAAGGAAACCGCTACCGCTGCTGCGGCGAGCAAAAGAAAGAGGACGACGCGTGCGGACTTCATCGTGGCAAGACTCCGGTAGCACGATGGCGAAGCGTGATGCTCCGCGCGCTTTCAAGCTCCAAATATTGCACGGACAGCGTCCGAGTCAATAGATTTTCTGCGGCCGTGGGCACTGAGAGCGGACGCGAGAAACCGCATCGCGATCTGTGAGGTCTACTTGAACCGGATTTGGAGGAATAAAAATGCCATGAGCGCGAAAAGTACACCTTCGATCCAATGCTTCGCGTCGCGCTCAGCACTGAAAGATTAGAGACGCGGCTGCGGCTCAGCCGCGTCCCTGTAATCGACGGAGATTGTTCAGCCCATCTTGGCGAGCAGGTCCAACATATCGTTGGCGTGCTCTTCTTCCACCTTGTTGATCTGCTCGATCAGTATCTTGGTGGTCGGATCGCTGTCGCCCAGCCATCGGATGACGTCTGAATAGTGTTGGATCGCGATCCGCTCGGCGATCAGGTCTTCCTTGATCATATCGATCAGCGACTTGCCCTCGGCATACTCCGAGGCTGATCGCTCTGCGAGTGTTGTGGGTCTGAAGTCGGGCTCACCGCCGAGTTGCGTGATGCGCTCTGCGACCCAATCTGCGTGCTGCTGTTCTTCGGTGGCGTGCTGCTTGAATTCCTCCTTGACCGAATCGGAGTTGATGCCCTGCGCCATGTAGTAGTGACGCTTATAGCGCAGCACGCAGACCAACTCGGTTGCCAGCACGTCATTGAGTACTTTCAGTACCTGCTTGACGTCCGCCTTGTAGCTGTCTGTGACGGCGCCTTTTTCCATATTTTTGCGGGCGCTGTCGCGGAGTTTTTTGATGTCGGTAATAAACTGATCCATGTCGAGGTCTCCTCTCTTATGGATCTAGCCTAAGCCTTTTCGGGCCTCAGGGGCAGGGTAAACGCGGTCCTTTCTCGTACTTTCGCGGTTGCGGGGCGGTGAAGCCCGCGCGCCATCGTGCTAGGTTTGGACGAATTTCGGGCAGGGTAAGGCTGTGGAACCCCGTATACTAGCGCGCGCCGAGCATCCCATCTCTCGCCGCGATATCGACGCAAACGTCCTCAAGGTCCTCTATCGCCTCGCCGGCGCGGGCTTCGATGCCTACCTGGTGGGAGGCGGAGTGCGCGACCTGATGCTCTCGCGCAAGCCCAAGGATTTCGACGTCGCCACTTCGGCCCATCCGCAGCAGGTGCGCGACCTGTTCCGCAACTCCCGCATGATAGGCCGACGCTTCCGCCTGGTGCACGTTTTCTTCGGCCGCCAGAACGTCGAGGTCGCCACCTTCCGCAAGCAGGCCGAGGCCGTCGCCGACACCGACGATCCGCTGATTCGCCTCGACAATACTTTCGGCACGCCGCAAGAAGACGCGTTTCGTCGCGACTTCACCGTCAACGCGCTGTTCTATAGCCCGCAGACTTTTCAGGTCGTCGATTTTCCGGGCGGCGTTGACGATCTCGAGGCGCGCTTGATCCGCACGATCGGCGATCCCGAGCTGCGGATGCGCGAGGATCCCGTGCGCATGATGCGCGCGGTGCGATTCGCCGCCAAGCTTGGCTTCGAAATCGAGCCCGCCACGCGCGCCGCAATCGGGCGTCATCGCGCGGATCTCGACAAGGCCAGCGTGCCGCGGCTCGTCGATGAAACTTACAAAACGCTCGGCCAGCCCGAGGCCGCGCACGCGCTCGTCCTGATGGAAGAGCTGGGATTGCTGGAGCACGTAATCCCGGTGCTCGCGAGTCATCTGAAATCGCGCGGCGCCACGCTCGCCGAGCAGCCCGCCGTCCGCAACATGGCCGCGCTCGGACGCGCCATCGCGAGCGGATTTTCGCCCGATCACGCGATCGTACTGGCTGCGCTGATGCTCGACTTGTACCGCGACGAGCACCGCCGCGAGCGCGGCGATCCGCGCCGCGTCGACATCCTGGGCGAGCTCCGCGCACGCGGCTTCGCGCGCGGCGACACCGAGCAGATGCGCCTCATCCTCGAGGCGTTCCAGAATCTCGCGTCGCCCACCCGTCGCACGCGGCGTCTGATGCGCCGGCCGTACTTTCCCGACGCCCGGATGTTTTTCGAGATGACCGCGCCGACCTACTCGATCGATGCCACCCGCACGATCCGCTTCCTCGCCGATCCCGACGCATTCACCGCAAGCGCAGCCGCATCTCCGGTAAACGACGCACAGCCCCCCGCCGGCAATCGACGCCGTCGCCGTCGTCGCCGCCGCCGCTCCCGCCGCGGCGTCGCACCCATCGCCGTAGGCGAGATGAACGGCGCAAGTGTGTCGTCAACATCGCCAGACCCCACCCGCCGCGACTAGCTACTGTACTCTGGTTCCCCTTCCCACTCGGGAAGCCCCACATTCCGGTCCCCCTTCCCACTATGGGAAGGGGTTAGGGGTTAGGTTCTTAAGGCCATCGACTAACTTCAGCCCTTCGACTACTTTTGACTCCACGATGCCCACGAACAATCTCCGCTCAGATCGAATCTGGATGGACGGCACGATGGTCCCCTTCGACGAGGCGACCGTTCACGTCCTGACCCACAGCCTGCACTACGGCCTCGCGGTTTTCGAAGGGATGCGATGCTACAAGAGCGACGACGGCCGTTCGGCAATCTTCCGCGCCCGCGAGCACATCCGCCGCCTCATCGACTCCGGACACATCGTCGAGATGGAAGTTCCCGTACAGCCAGGAGGAGTTGCTCAAGGCATGCGCCGACGTCGTGCGTATCAACAAGTTCGCCGAATGCTACATCCGGCCGCTGGTGTTCTTCGGCGAAGGTGAGATGGGCCTGTCGGCGCGCGGCAACAAAATTCGCGTCTCGATCGCCGCATGGCCATGGGGCGCATATCTCGGCCAGGACGGCGTCGACAAGGGCGTGCGCCTCAAGACGTCATCGTTCGTGAGATTCCATCATAACTCGATGATGCCGGCGGCAAAGGCCACCGGGCACTACGTCAACTCGATCCTCGCCGGCTATGAGGCGCGCCGCAACGGCTATGACGAAGCGCTCCTGCTCAACACCGAGGGCTTCGTCGCAGAGGGTAGCGGCGAGAACGTGTTCGTCGTGCGCGACGGAATCGTGCGGACGCCGCCGCTAACGTCGGTGCTCGCAGGAATCACGCGCGATGCCGTCATCAGGATTCTGCGCGACAACGCCGTCGAGGTGCGCGAGGAATATTTCGCCCGCGACGCATTCTACATCGCCGACGAAGCCTTCATGACCGGCACTGCGGCCGAGGTAACTCCGGTGGTCGAGCTGGACGATCGCAAGATAGGGCCCGGAAAACCCGGCCCAATCACCGCCAAAGTGCAGCAAGTCTTCCACGCAACCCTGCACGGCCGCGAACCGCGCTACCGCGACTGGCTCTACTACGTCTAATTTTTCTGATGCCTCGCCCGTTATTTCACGGGAGAGGTTAGGTGAGGGTTCTGGGCTCAAGCTGGCGCCCTGGGAACTTTCCCGATGCGCCCGCAGTTAAGCCCCAACGGGAAGACTCGAATGAAAATGATCACCATCGGATTACTCGCAATCGCCGCTATCATGGTCGCAGTCGCGATACGGCCGCGACTCGCGCGCGCCGAACTCCTCAAGGAAGGAGAAATCGCGCCGCCGTTTACTACGCAAATGGTCACGGGCGAGCAAGTGGCTCCGATGGCGCTCGCCGACTTCCACGGCAGGAAAGTTATCCTCTATTTCTATCCCAAGGATGAAACCTCGGGATGCACCAAAGAGGCTTGTGCGTTTCGCGACGGCTACGCGCGCTTCACCAACGCCGGCCTGGTCGTGCTCGGATGCAGCGTCGATTCGGCCGACGCGCACAAGGATTTCATTCGCAAGAACAGCCTGCCGTTCCCGCTACTGCTCGATCCCGACAAGAAAATCGCAACCGCATACGGCGCCGCCAACGGTATTCCGATCCTCGGTCTGGACCGCCGCATCACCTATGTAATCGACGAGAACGGCAAGATCATCAAAGTCTACCCGAGCGTCGATCCGTCCACCCACGCAACAGAAATCCTGACCGACCTCGGCGCGAACAACGCGGCCCCTCCAGCGCAGCCCGCGCCAGCGGCCCCTGCGGCTCCAACCTCGAACTAGCCGAGGCTCACTGCACCTCGGTCGGCGAATACCCGAGACTAACAGCGAGCATCACAGCCGCCGCCGCAAGCATTTCGGCATTCGACTCGTATCGAATCATCTGCGCGAGTCGTTCAACATGCGCGGTGACGATTTCTGCCTCGCCGATGCCGGCGATTCCGCCCGCATCGAACATCGCATCGATCAATAGATTGGCGTCGTAGTTGGACTCGGCGAGAGCCTCGCGAACGGCGCGACGCCAGAACTCGCGCGGCTCGACGCGATCGAAATCGACGGTCGCTGCGATGCGATCGCGAAAAACAGCGAGCAACGACGCATAACGGGCATTCGTAGCGAGATACTCACCGACACCCTGCGCTGCGAGGAAGTCATCGACGTCGCCCTCGACGCCATAAACACCAAGCGAGCCACCGGCCGGCTCGAGCCTCACGAATTTCTCGCTGTCAGCATCTTCGATTCGTTCAATCCCAAGCGGATACAATCGGCAAGCGAGCGGCCGTCCGCGATGGACCCCGCAGCGCGTACCTTCCAGAGCCGCGCACGCGCCGCCATCGGTGAACTTCAGAATCGAGCCACGCCGAATCGTAAAGCGATCAATCGCCTCGCGCGTCGATATTCGCGCCGCCCGCGCCAGCCGAATCACATCATAAGGCGACAGCGTGATGACCTTGTTGCGGCAACAAAGCCCGCACGCGGTGCAGACATACGAGAATTGGCTATTACGATTCATTTTGACGACAAAGTCCCGCCGCAGCCTTCAGTCATTCTGAGCGAAAGCTGCTATAGCGAAGAATCTCGACGGGCGCTCTAGCGTCCGGCGCCCGCGCGGCGAGACAAGCGCTTCGCGCGAGATCCTTCTCTACGCTCAGGATGACACAAGAAAGAGACGACACAAAAAGTGGGCATGCGGGCTTTTGTGATGTGATCCAGAACCCTCACCTACCGACCGCGTTGCGGTCGGCCGCCTCTCCCGTAAAATAACGGCGAGGTAAATCCAGGCCGCTTTCACCCCTGACCCCTTCTAACAGGGACCCTACGAGTACTCAGGGTAAACTCCGTCCCGCATCTTTCTTTCACTAAGGTGCAGGGGTTACCCCTGCCCAGGGAAGTGTGAAACCCACGGCGGGTTTCACATACAATTACGTTCCTGATGCCCGCGTCTCCTCTTCCCTCCTGCGATACCATCGTTGTGCTCGGGCCGTATACGCGCGCGGGCGCGACCATCCTTGCCAAGAACTCCGATCGCGCGCCCTATGAATGCCAGCCGCTCGCGCAGTCGCCGCATCGTGTTCATCCCGAAGGTGCGACGGTGCATTGCCAGTATCTCGAAATTCCGCAAGTCCGCGAGACTGCCGCCGTGATCGGATCGCGCCCCTTCTGGCTGTGGGGTTTCGAGCATGGGCTCAACGAGTACGGGGTCGCGATCGGCAACGAAGCTGTGCTGACGCGCGAGCCGCTGCCTTCGACGGGTTTGCTCGGGATGGATCTCGTGAGGCTCGGCCTCGAGCGCTCGAAGACTGCGGGCGAGGCGACCGAAATTATCGGCGCGTTGATCGAGCGCTACGGGCAGGGCGGTTCCGCGCAGTACGACCTTGATTTTCGCTATTGCGGTGGATTCATCATAGCCGATCACGCCGAAGCTTATGTGCTCGAAAGCTCCGGCCGACAATGGATTGCGCGTCGGGTCCAGGATCGCGCTTGTATCTCGAATCGATTTACGATCGACGTCGGCATCATGGGCTCGCCCGACCTCGAAAGCTATGCGCGCGCTCGCGGATGGTGCGACCGCGATGGCGAGTCATCGTTCAGCTTCGCCGCCGCGTATTCGAGCCGCAATGCGGGCAAAGTCAAAGACGATCCTCTGAAGGCGCGCGGACGGCTGGCGCGCAGCCGCGAACTCGTCTCGCGCAACGGCCGCCGCACTATCCGCGAGATGTTCGCGATTCTGCGTGATCACGGCGCGCGCGGCGAGATGCCGCCAGGCGGCGATCCTGCCATTCGCGACGATTCTCCGACGCTATGCATGCACGGATCGGCTGCCGGCACGACGGCGAGCATGGTCGCCGAAATTCCGCCGCCCGATGCGGACACGCTCCCGGTGCTGTGGGCATCGCTGGCGGCGCCATGCACCTCGATCGCGTTTCCATTGTTCGTGGGCGGGATGCTGCCGCCAGTTCTTGCCGCGGGTGGTGAGAAGCAGTCCGCCGATTCGCCATGGTGGCGCTTTCGAAAAATCCAGAATCTCGTCGCGATGGCGCCGGAGCGGCTGGCGCCGATCGCATGGAAGCATTTCCGGCCGCTCGAGGCTGCGATGCTCGAGCGATCTGCGGAGGTCAGCCGTCAGGCGCGCAAGCTCGACGATTCGGCGCGCGAGAAACTGCTCGGCACCTTCATGGCGCAGAATATTGTGCGCATCCTGAACGCGCAGTCCGCCGCCGAATCCGAATTGACCAGCAACGCGGGCACCAGTTGAGGGTGCATGCGATTCAAGAAAACGCTACGAATAGAGATCGCGCTTGGAAGGTAAAAAGAGATGAAGATCGAATATGCTTTGCTGGCCGATGCGGCCCAGGCGGTTGGCGGCAAAGTCTTTGTGCTGGGCGGTGGATGGAACCTGTTTCGATCGGCCAGCTATCCGGCGCCGGTTCAATTTGCGGTCGCGATTGGCCTCGGGTTCAGCACCAATGAAATCGGGATGAAGTACCCGCTGAACATCGCTATTGCCGACGAGAGCGGAGTTCCGATTGTCCCTGAAATGAAAGGCCAGGTCGAAACCGGCCAACCTGCGCCGGACGTCCCCAAAACGGCGTCAGTGAAAATCCCGGTCGCAATCAACATCAACATGTCACTCCCGCATCCGGGCACATACGGGATCGTCGTGACCGCGGGTACCTCGACGACTCAATTGTCATTCGAGGCAATTTTCGCGGGTCAAAAAGTGGAGTTTGAGCCCGAGGGCTCGGCGCCGGAACGCGGCAACTGACGCGTCCTGTCGAGGATTAATTGGATCGTGCGCTCGGCTTGTAGCTGACCAATTCGGCGAGCACGGCGCCATCGTAGGTGTCGCGATAGTCGAATTTAACAAAGCGATTTACTTCCGGCGCATACCAGAAAGTCAGCGTCGCGTCGTCGTTGTATCCTCCGGCTCCGTAGAAACGGCTCGACACCACAACCTTCAACGCGTGAAAGGTGCCAGCCGGGACCGTGACGTCCTCCCATCCGAGCACCGACCCGCGGTCTCCGCCTTTGCCTTTTGCTGGTGCGGCGCCGAGCAGTTCCCAATTGAATGTGTCTTCCCAAGTCTTCCCGGGATAGAGCGGGAACGCGAACCATATTTCAGGCTTGTCCGATTTGCTCGGCTCCGATGACGCCTGGGTCAACGAGCGATACACAATTACATTGAGGGCATCGTCGGTGGTCATCTCGGTGCCCCAGAAGCTGACGTCCATCGTTCCGTCGTGGATGTTTTCAATGCGAAACTCGCGATCGCTACCCTGTATCCGGTCAACCCAGACGTCCCCGGTGCGCAGCGTGGGCTTCGCGATCTGAGCCTTGTCGGAATCCGCGACGGCAGCCTTTGTGGGAACGACTGGCGGCATGTCTGTGGTGGGCGAAGGATGGTCGACGGAAGCGGCGCAAGCCGCGATGGTCATAGTAAGACAAATCGCGCCAGCGAAGGTCAGTCGTGCCAATGTTGTCCGTTCATGCATCGAGCGACGCAGATTTGTAGCGCGAATGAATACCGATGACCAGCTTCCTCGTGCGGCTCTTGCTACGAGGTCCGGATGGGCGGTACTCAAGAGATACCAGAGTAGCGGTCCCTCTGACAGGGTAGGGCGCTATCGCTCCGAGTACTGAAACAGGAGAATTTCTAAAAAAGATGGATTTTACGTGGAGTCCTGAACAAGACGCTTATCGGATGGACGTGCGCAAATGGCTCGAAGAGAATCGTCCACAATCTCTTGCCCGGGGCGAGGACGCCGAAGCCGGCGGCGACGACGCAATCTGGCAGCGCCTCAAGGCATGGCACAAAAAGCTCTATCACGCCGGATGGGCCGGGCTGACGTGGCCCAAGGAATACGGCGGCCGCGGCGCGACCTTCATCGAGCAGGTGATCTTTCAGCAGGAACTCGGTCGCCTCAACCTGCCGATGGGATGCAACGTGCTCGGCGTTATAATGACCGGCCCCGCGCTGATGCAATGGGGAACCGACGAGCAGAAAAAGCGTTACCTGAATCCGATCCTCGCGGGCGACGAGATCTGGTGCGAGGGAATGTCGGAGCCGGGGGCGGGTTCGGATCTCGCATCGATCCAGTGCAAGGCCGAGCTCAAGGGCGATGAGTTCGTCGTCAACGGCCAGAAGGTCTGGACTACGATTGCGCATCGCGCGGACTTCGTACAGCTTTTCGTGCGCACCGATCCCGACGTACCCAAGCACAAAGGGATGAGCGCGCTGCTGGTCGATATGAAATCGCCCGGCGTGACCGTCCGTCCGCTCAAGCAAATCACCGGCGACAGCGAGTTCAACGAAATCTTTTTCGAGGACGTGCGCGTGCCCAAGGAAAATCTGCTCGGCCCGATCAACATGGGATGGCAGGTCCTCGTCTCAACCCTGATGCACGAGCGGTTCGGAATCGGCGAGACGCTAGGCGGCACCGAACAGTTGCTGCATCAGCTGGTACAGATCGCCAAGTCAGTGCAGCTGAACGGCCGCCCAGCGATCGAGGACAACGACATCCGCCAGCAAATCGCGCAGTTCGCGATCGAGGCGACCGCGAAGAAATACAACGGCCTGCGCAGCCTGTCCAAGCGGCTCAAGGGTCAGCAGCCCGGCCCCGAAGCGTCGATCTCAAAATTGCTCTCGACCGATCTCGGCCAGCGGATGACCAAGTTCATCACGCGCCTCCTCGGTGAATATGCGCTGCTCGAGCGCCACACACCGTTCGCCCCCGACGGCGACTGGATGCGCCGCATCCTCTCGTCCGAATCGATGACGATCGCGGGCGGCACGTCACCGGTGCAGAAGAACATGATCGGCGAGCGCATCCTGCAACTTCCGAAGGGCTGAGAATCATAAACCCGAATGCTCGCGAAGAGGCGGTTCATCTGAGCCGCCTCTTTTTTTGGACGATAGAGCAAGCTTCACCGATCAGGATCGGGTCAGGAGCTCCAGTACGTGGCCGTTGGGATCCTTGAAATAGACGCCGCGCCCGCCACGCCGAGTGTTGATCTGCATATCCTCTTGCGAGAACGGACCGCTCCCGTATGGAATGCCGGCCTCCTTGATTCGACCGAAAATCGCGTCGAACTCAGCGTCGCCGACCTGGAAAGCATAGTGATGCATCTCGAATTTTGGCCAATTGTCAAAATCGAGCGTGAGCGTTTCGTTGATCCTGACCGGCGCAAAATGACTCATCGCTCCCTCGTACTTGAGGCCAAACATGTGCGCGAAAAACTTGGCCGAGGCCTCCTTGTCATGCGCCGGTACGATCGTGTGATTCAGCGTAATAGCCATAACTCGCCTCCATCTGTGGTTGATCCGCTTATCGTCGAAAACCGCCTCATCACTTTGTAAAGTATTCCCTTTTGAAAGTAAGTCAAGCGATTGCTTGATTAATGGCCGCGTTGGCAGCGGGACACGGCCATGACGTTTTCAGTGGAATTATATAAAAGGTTCTCGAGGGGCCCACACTCTCGAAGCGTGATAATGAGCACCACCGACGCCAAACCGCTTGCCGGGAAAATTGCCCTCGTCGCTGGCGCGACGCGCGGGGCTGGGCGCGGTATCGCAACGATGCTGGGCGAGGCGGGCGCCACGGTCGTTTGCACCGGCCGCAGCACTCGCGGGAATCCCGCCACTGCCGGCAGGCCCGAAACGATCGAAGAGACGGCCGAGCTCGTGACCGCGGCGGGCGGAGTCGGCGTCGCAATCCGCGTCGATCACACAATCGCGGATGAAGTTCGCACTCTATTCGAGCGGGTCGAAGTGGATTTCAATCACCTCGACATTTTGGTCAACGACATTTGGGGCGGCGACGAGCTGACCGAATGGGGCAAGCCGTTTTGGAAACTGGATCCCGCCAAAGGCCTCAGGATGCAGGAGTTGGCGGTGCAGACCCATATTCTCACCGCTCGTTTCGGCGCGCCGCTGATGGTGCGGCAGAAGTCGGGGCTGATCGTCGAAATCACCGACGGGATGCATCTCGACTATCGCGGCAACTTCTTTTACGACCTCGCAAAAATTTCCGCGATTCGGATCGCGTACGCGATGGCCGCCGAACTTCGCAGGCATAACGTCGTGGCGTTGGCGCTGACGCCGGGCTTCCTGCGATCAGAAGCGATGCTCGATGGATTCGGCGTGACCGAAGCAAACTGGCGCGACGCAGTCGCAAAGAATCCGGACTTCGCCGAGTCGGAGACTCCAACCTACGTTGGACGAGCCCTCGTGGCGCTTGCCACGGACCCAAATGTCGCAGCCAAGGCGGGCAAAGTTTGCTCGAGCTGGACGCTCGCGCGCGAGTACGGCTTCCACGATGCGGACGGCCGCCAGCCGGATTGGGGCGCGTACTTCAAACGCATGGTTGATGGAATTCTCGATCGCGGCGGGCCGAACAACAGAGACGAACAGTTGCGGGTCTGGAGCCGCTACGAGCAGATTCGCAATGACCCGCAGCATGCCGACGAGGCTGCGCGCCTGGCCGCCGCGCTCAATCGCGCGGGCGTATCGATTCTTCCGTAGTCAGCGCTGCATTGCCTGGAAAATCATCGGGCCGGCCTCGGCCATCATCTCGCCGAGAATTTCATTCAGCGGCTTGCTCGGCATCGCGAGCTTTTCGGTGAGCGCTTTCATCACCGCGAGGTAGTGCTGCTTCATCTCGGAGCTCATCGATTCGAGCCTGACGTTTTCCATCAGGTCGACGAACCGACGCTGAACTTCGACGATCTCGAGGTCGACGGGATCGGTGAACTTTTTTTTGTGAGCCACGGACTTACCTCGTGGGAAAACTCAGAACAGGTAGCGGCGGGTGTTGATGCTGATAAGAATTCCCATCGCGGCCATCATCGCGATCAGCGACGAGCCGCCGTAACTCACCAGCGGCAGCGTGATTCCCACCACCGGCAGCATCCCGGTCGCCATCCCGATGTTGATCGCTACCTGCCAGAAGACGATCGCGATTAAGCCGACGGCGAGCAACGCGCCGAAGCGGTCGCGTGCATGTCTCGCGATCCATGCGCCGCGCGCAATCACGCTCGCGTACAATCCGAGCAGGAGCAGCGCGCCGGCCAGTCCGAACTCCTCGGCGAAAACCGCGAAGATAAAATCGGTGCTCTGCTCGGGCAGAAAATTCAGCCGCGCCTGCGTCCCCTTCAGAAATCCTTTGCCCATCGGGCCGCCGGCGCCGATCGCGATTTCAGATTGGATGATGTGATAGCCGGATCCGAGCGGATCGGCCTGCGGATTGATGAAGCTAACCAGGCGCTGGCGCTGATACGGCTTGAGATAGTGCCAGCTGAGCGGAGCCGCGAGCATCCCGGCGACCGCCAGCACCAGCATCGTGCGCCAGTTCAGGCCCGCGACGAAAACGAGCGTGATCGTGATCAGCACGAGTACCAGTCCGGTGCCGAGGTCGGGCTGCTTGAGCACGAGTGCCGCAGGGACCCCAAGCAGGATGAACGGGACGATCAAATGACGCAGGCCCCATCCGCCTTTCGGCGGTTCCTCGCGCAGATAGCGCACCATCACGAGCACGACCGCGAGCTTGGCCAGCTCCGACGGCTCGAGATGAAAAAACCCGAGATTGATCCATCGGCGCGATCCACCGGTAGCGTGGCCTGCGACCATCACGGCGATCAGAAGTCCGACCACCATCACGTAAAACGGATACGCGTAGGCTTGCAGCGCCCGATAGTCGACGAGGACCGCGACCAGCAATGCGCCGGTTCCGACTGCGATCCAAATGAACTGGTGAATCACCAGCGGATCGATAATTTTGTGCCCGCCGTACGACGCGCTGATGACGCTGACCAGCCCGATGCCAGCCAGTGCGAGCACCAGCGTGAACAGCGTCCAGTCGAAATGAAGTATGGCTCTGCGATCTCCGGACGCCATCAGGGCCGCACTCCTGTCATGGTGAGCTGTCTAGCACGCGCGCGATCGCGGGCGTTGGCGGCGGCGGATTGAGCTGAAAGTAGCGCTGGAAGACGTCGTGAATTACGGGCGCCGACGCGCTGCCGCCGTGGCCGCCGTGCTCGATGATACAAGCCGCCGCAATGGTCGGATGGTCCTTGGGCGCGAACGCGATGAACCATGCGTGGTCCTTGTACTTGTCGGGCGTGTTCTTGTCCTCTTCCTCGCTATCGCCCGAAGGAGCTTTGTTGTCGCCAACGACTTGCGCCGTGCCGGTTTTGCCGCATACGACGACGTCGTCGAGATGGGCCTTGTGCGCGGTGCCGCCCGCGCCGTTGACGACGTCGGCCATCGCATCCTTCACGTCCGCCAGCGCGTCGGGATTTATCCTGAATCTATTCTCGATGATCGGCGGATACGACTTGGTGATGCTGCCGTCGAGTCCCTCGACGTACTTTACGAATTGCGGCTTGTAGCGGATGCCGCCGTTGGCAACCTGCGCAGCGACCTGCGCCATCTGGAGCGGCGTGGTCGCGACGTAACCCTGGCCGATAGCGACCGACAGCGTTTCCGCCGGATACCATCGCTCGTGGTAGCGCTTCTGTTTCCATGCCGACGACGGGATGGTCCCGGGATTTTCGTGATCGAGATCGATGCCGCTCTTGAGGCCGAGGCCCATCTGGTTGGACCACTTCGCGATTCGATCGACGCCGAGTTTCTCGCCGACGTTGTAAAAATAAACGTCGCAAGATCGTACGATCGCGTCGTGCAGCTCGATAGTGCCGTGGCCCTGATGGCGCCAGCAGTGATATTCGCGTCCGCCGAAGTACATTCCGCCGGGGCAGCTGTATTCGGTCCCGGGCTTTCAGCGTGCCTTCCTGCAGTCCTGCGATCGAATCGACAATTTTGAAAGTCGAGCCGGGCGGATAGATTCCCTGGATGACGCGATTTTGCAGCGGATGGTTCGGATCGGTCATCAGCTCTTTCCATGCCGACGCTTTCACGCCGCCCCCGAAGATGTCGGGGTCGAAGGCTGGGTGCGAAACCATCGCGAGCACGTCGCCGTTTCGCGGATCGAGCGCGATAAAGGCGCCATTCTTTCCTTCCATCGCCTGTTCCGCCGCCTGCTGGAGACTCAGGTCGATGGTCATGACCAGGCTTTCGCCGGGCGTATCGGCGATTTCTTTCAGCACGCGGAGCCGCCGTCCGACCGCGTCGACTTCGATCTCCTGTCCGCCTGCGTTACCGCGCAGAAAGCTTTCCCACACGCGCTCGAGGCCGAATTTTCCGATCTCGTCGCCCATGTGGTAGTCCTGATGCGCTTTGAGATCGTTGACGTTGACCTCGCCGACATAGCCGAGCAGATGTGCGGCGAGCTGACCGTACAGGTAATGCCGCGCAGGCGTGATTTGCAGACTGACGCCCGGCAGGTCGAGCTGATGCGCCTCGAGCGCCACCACTTGTTGCCATCCGAGACGCTCTGCGACAGTGATTGGCTCGTAAGGCGGACGGCCGGCCTGGTCGGCGTCGGAAATTTTGTCAGCAATCTGGTCCGCACCGGTGTAACGTGCGAGCCGTTCGATCGTCAGCGAAAGATTGTCGGAATCCTCGGGCACGATTTGCGCGTCGAACGACGGGCGCGTGTCGACCAGCGGACGGTGGTTGCGATCGAAGACCAGTCCGCGCGGCGCGGGCACCCGCTGGAGCCGAATCCGGTTGCGATCAGCCATCTCGACATTTTCTTTGTGATGCAGAACCTGCAGGTAGTACAGGCGCACCGAGACCAGCGCCAAAACCGCGAACATCATGACGGTCAACGACATGATTCGCGGGTCCAGCAGCGGAACCCGCTGATTATTGCTTCGAGGAATGTGGAACTTCGCCACTGATACTCCCCACTACAATCTATTCGCGCGCCGCTTCTTAGCCAATCCCGTCAGGCGCGGCTGTCGCGCGCCGATGCCTCCGGCAAGCCCATCAGCCGCTTGCATGCGGCCAGTATTGAAAAGACGATCGGCGCGATTATCGCCGTGATGAACGCCTGGAGCACCAATCCCGGGAGCATCGAGCCGGTGCTGGAAAGCGCGCCGAGGCCGTTCGCGATGGTGACAGTGCCGAGCGCAGTCAGGATCACGCCGAAGAACACCAGCGTCGCGCCGACGCCCGCGTTCGCCACCATCAACCGCGTCGAAATCTCGTAGCTCACGAGGAATACCATCGTCACCATGAAGGCATTGAGTCCCGGATGCGACCCGGCAATCGCGTCGGTCGCATAGCCCATCGCAAAGGCCAGGACCGCGGGCAGGACGCCATGATGGCGCAGGCCGAGATCGACGGCGAGTATGATGATCAGGTTTGGAATCAGCGATCGAAACGCGACGATGCGCGCGCCGGCGGATTCAAGCGCCAATCCGAACACCACGAAAACTGCGAACAGCAGGATGAGCCGCAACGCGTCAGTCCTTGGCCTGTTGGTCGTCGAGATGAGGCGGCGGCTGAGTCAGGATCAGCACCTGTTCGAGCTGGCGGAAATCGACCGCCGGCGTGATCTTCACGCCCAGGAAAAGTCCCGCACCGTCGCGGCGCACGCTCTTGATCGTTCCGACCAGCAGGCCGCGCGGGAAAATTCCATCGAGGCCCGAGGTCACGATCGAGTCCCCGGTGCGAATGTCCTGCGAGCGGTCGGCGTACTTCATGATCACGCCATCGTCGACCAGCCCGGCGACGATTCCGCGCGCGCGGGTGCGTTGATCGAAGCCGTCGAGCGCAGAGTTGTGATCGTCGATCATCAGCACACGCGACGCGTTCGGACTGACGGCGATGATCTTGCCGACGACACCCTCGTTAGCGAGCACGGCCATGCCGGGACTGAGTCCATTGCTGGAACCCGAGGCGAGAACCAGGGTGCGCTGGATGCCGTTGGCGTCGCTGCCGATCACGTTGGCTGCCACCGCGTTGGTGCCCAGGGCGTCCCTGAGCGCGAGCAGCTCGCCAAGATGCTTATTCTCGACCTCGAGCTCGGCCAAGCGCGCTTGATCGCTCTTGACCTTCGCGAGCTCGTTACGAAGAAGCGCGTTTTCGCTGCGCACGTGGATGAGGTCGATGTAATCGCGCGTAACCGACGAAGCGCCGTCGCTGAGATGCGTGAACGTGCCGGTGATGGGGCTGATGACTGCCAGAAATGCGGATTCAGGACGCGCCGCGAGATCGCCGGGATGTACCCCTGTCGAGATCAGATGCAGCGACAGAATTAGCAGCACGCCGCTGGTCAGCAGCACTCGGTTGCGCCAGAGAAAGGTGCCTCTCATCGGTCTATCCCAAGTGGAGCGCGCGCAACGCGCCAACCAAGAGACTGGAACCGGCTTCGCCCGGTGCGAAGCTGTCCAGAAGCCCCATTCCTCCCGTCGCTAGCGCTCCCGTCGTCAGGATGACAAATCGTCGATCAATCAACGGTCACGTCGCGCAGCAGCGACAGTTCGTCCAACACCTTGCCCGCGCCCATCACGACCGCGGTCAGCGGATCGTCGGCGAGTGTGACCGGCAGTCCGGTCTCCTCGCGCAGCAGGACGTCGAGGTTGCGCAGCAGCGCGCCTCCGCCGGCGAGCACGATTCCCTTGTCGACGATGTCCGATGCGAGTTCCGGCGGTGTACGCTCGAGCGCGATTCGCACCGACTCCACTACCTGCCGCACCGGCTCCATCAACGCCTCGCGAATCTCCTCGTCGGTAATCTCGATAATCTTGGGCACGCCGGCCACCAGGTCGCGGCCCTTGATCTCCATCGTCTGAATCTCGTTGCCAGGGTAGGCCGACCCGATGGTTATCTTGATCAGCTCGGCGGTGCGCTCGCCTATCAGCAAATTGTACTTGCGCTTGATGTGCTGGATGATCGCTTCATCCATCTTGTCGCCCGCGACGCGCACCGAGCGCGAGAAGACGACGCCGGCCAGCGAGATCACGGCGACCTCGGTGGTGCCACCGCCGATATCGACGATCATGTTCCCGGCCGGCTCGGTGATAGGCAGTCCGGCGCCAATCGCGGCCGCCATCGGCTCCTCGATCAGGTAGACCTCGCGGGCTCCCGCCGACTCGGCCGATTCGCGCACCGCCCGCTTTTCGACGGCGGTGATCCCGAACGGCACGCAGATGACGATACGCGGGCGCGGACGCACAAGCGTCTTGCCCGAGTGAATCTTCTGGATAAAGTAGCGCAGCATGTTCTCGGTAATCTCGAAGTCGGCAATGACGCCGTCCTTGAGAGGCCGAATCGCGACGATCGAGCCCGGCGTGCGTCCGAGCATTTTCTTTGCCTCGGCACCTATCGCCAGCACTCGTCGCGAGCCGCGCGAGTCTTTCTGCACCGCGACGACCGAGGGCTCATTGCACACGATGCCTTCGCCCTTCACATATATGAGGGTGTTGGCGGTGCCGAGATCGATCGCCAGATCGTTGGAAAACCAGCCGAAAATTGAATTTAGGACCACGAATTTCTCCCCTCGCCTGCCCGGTTCAGATACTGATGCCGGTACCAAGCCCCGGCGACTACCACCCCAAGACGCGGCCCAAATGTTGAAGAATCTATCGCGGAGACGTTTGGGTCCGTCAAACCTAACCGCTCGGAGCGACAGGCTAACAAGGAGATGCAGCGCAAGCAAGTAACCCTAATGTAATTGCGCACCCAAAAGGCACTAAAGTATGATGACTATTCAATGTTAGAAGGAATTCGACGTTACCAATACTCATGGCAAGTGCAAGTGCCGTTCGCCATTCTCGCGCTGGTTATGGCCTTTTGGGGCTTCGGCAGCGGGTTGTTCGGCAGTATCCATCCAATCGCGACCGTCAACGGCCAGAAAATACTTGGCGATCAGGTGGATCGCGAGGCCAACCAATTGCGAGCGGCGGTGCAGCAGATTTATGGCGCCAACGCGCAGGCCGTCCTCAAGAACATTAATATTCGGCAGGAAGCTGTAGAGAGGCTGATCGAGGAACAACTCATTGGCGACGAGGCGCGCCATCTCGGCATCAGCATCGGCGACGTGGCGCTGCAGGATAAAATCGCCAAGGAAGCCGCTTTTCAGCACGACGGTCAGTTCGACTTCGACACCTACCAGGAAGTGCTCCGCGCGAACAACCTGCTGCCGGCTGAATATGAAACCGCTGAGCGCGATCGCATGATCGCCGATACCCTGCGCAATATGATCGACAACGGCGTGCAAGTGAGCGACGACGAAGCGCGTCACTCCTACAATCTTGCCAACGAAAAGATCGGGCTGCGCTACGTCGAGTTGGCCTACAGCGACTTCGCCGCAAAAATTTCGCCGACCGAAACCCAGATCGCCGACTACTATAAAAAGAACGCGGAGCAATTCCGCGAGCCCGATCGCATCAAGCTGTCCTACGTGCATTACGAGCCGCTGGTGCTGGCCGCCAAGTACACGCCGCCCGACAAGGAAGTCGAGGACTACTATAAGCGCAACGCCAGTGCGCGCTTCGTTCATCCCGACGAGGTTCACGCGCGCCACATTCTGATCGCGGTGCCCGCAGGCGCGTCCGACAAGGAAAAGGCCGCGGCGAAAGCCAAGGCCGAGGACGTACTGAAGCAGGCGCAAGCGAAAGGCGCTGACTTCGTAAAGCTGGCGGCGAAGTATTCGGACGATCCATCGAACAAGCTCCAGGGCGGGGACCTTGGCACCTTCGGCCGCGGCCAGATGGTCAAGCCGTTCGAGGATGCGGTGTTCGCGATGAAGCCGGGACAGATCTCGATGGTCGAGACGCACTTCGGCTTTCATGTCGTAAAGGTCGAAGCGTCCACGCTGGCGCATACCGACACGTTGGCCGAAGCGAAGCCGAAGATAATCGAAGAGCTGCGCACGCAGGCTGGCGCGAAGCTCGGGCGCGAGGCGGCGCAGGAGGACCTCACGGCGGCTATCGCGGGCGGCAACCTCGCGGACCTGGCGAAGAAGCGCGGAATCCAGGCGGTCGAGACTCCGGTGTTTGCGCAGGGCGAACCAGCCGGCGGCATCGAGCAGGATCGCGAGCTGATACAGGCGGCGTTCAAGCTTGATGCGGGGCAGGTCGCACTCGTGCCGGACCAGGGCGCGCCTTACGTGATCAGGCTGCTGGCGCGGCAACCGTCGCGAATTCCGCCGCTGAAGGAAATCGAAGCGCAGGTGCGTGAGGCGGTGATTCGCACCACTGCCCAGGCGCAAGCGAGCCAGCAGGCGCAAAAGATCCTCGCAACCATCAAGAGTCCAGCGGATTTCGACAAAGCGGCAGCCTCGAACAAGCTCGCGATTAAAAATGTCGATCCGTTTGTGCGCGCCGATCGCAAAGTCCCCGGTATCGGCGAATTTCCCGAGGTGACCGACGCGGCCGCGGCCGTGCCTGTTATTCCCGGAGTCATCGACCGCGTGATGGAGAGCGGCGGCAATTCGTACCTGTTTGAAGTCACCTCGCGCGCCGAGCCGACCGACGCCGATTGGAAGACGGCGCAGAAGGCGTTCTTGCAGGAATACGTCGAACAGCGCCGCGCGCAGGCATGGACGCGGTTCCTCGATCAGCTTAAAGATAAAGCTCAGATACAGATCGACAGCGATCAGCTGGCTGCCGGATCGTCAACCTAAGGGAGCGCGTTAGTCGCGCGGCATAGCAAAAAATGAAATCGGATTCCGAGGAGCCTCCATCGCGCCACTCAGTCGGCGTGGACACCAACGAGTTTTTCCTTCCTGGAATTGGCGCGGACGGCGCCGGCGTGAGCGCGCTGCTGATTCACGGTCTCACCGGAACTCCATACGAGATGCGCTATCTTGGCGACCGGCTGGCCGAGCGCGGCGTGCGCGTCCGCGGCGTCAGGCTGGCGGGTCACGCCGGGATGCCCGAAGAATTGGGCCCGGTCAGCTACGACAATTGGTACGAGAGCGTCGTCAACGGTCTCGAGGAGCTGCGGCAATACAGCGAGCCGATCGTCGTCGTTGGGCTGTCGATGGGCGCAGTGCTGTCGGCGCGGCTCGCGGCCGATCAGGGCGAGTCGATCGCGGGAATCGTTCTGCTGGCGCCCGCATTTTTTCTGACGACATCCGTCAGTCTCGTGCTGCGGGGCTTGCGCGGCGTGCTCGGTTCGATCACTGAAAGTATTTACCTGGCCAATCCGGGCTTGTCTGACATTCATGACGCCGCCGCGCGATCGGTCCATCCCAGTTGCCGCCTGATGCCGCTCTCGGCGCCGCTGAAACTGCTCGACTTATCCGCAGTGGTGAAACCGATGCTGCCGCGCGTCATGCAGCCCGCACTGGTCATACATGCCCGGCGCGATCACACCTGCCCGATGCGAAAAAATGTCGCCTACGTGATGAAGCATCTCGGCAGCGTCGAGAAGCGCGCGGTCGAGCTCGAGGACAGCTACCACGTGATCACGGTGGACAGCGACAAAGAGCGCATCGTTGATGAAGTCACGGCTTCGTCGAGCGATTCCGCATCGCTCCGCAAACGCGCGCCGTCGGCTAGAGCCGCGGGGCGCCGTTCAGCTCTGCGCGACGTAATATTCTTCGAGCAGGTACTTCACGTCGGGGCGGCCGAGCACCTCGATGAAACAGATCTCGTCGTTGGCATTCAGATCGATGATGACCTGGCCTTCCATCGATTGCAGCTCGACGTAGTTGGCGACCTTCACTTCGGCGGCGGTCGCGAAGCTCGCGCAATTCTCGTCGCCGCAATCGCAAACCGATTCGATTCGCGCCGCGCGCAGCTTTGCCTCCAGCGGATCGGCTCCCTGCTGCTTGAGCAGATAAACCATCTCCTCGAGCAGATCGGGCAATATGTCATTCATCATCGGCGCAGGCATCGCATTCCAAGGGTAGTGGATTCTGCCCGCAGATCAAGGGCGAATCGCGCGCGCACGATTGGCGCTCGCGGCGGTGCGGCGGTATCGTCGCGTGATGAACGAAGAACTCGACAAAATTCTTGTGACTACGATGAACGACGTGCCCGGCTACGAGATCGTCGCGGTGTATGGCGAAGTGTTCGGGCTTATCGTGCGCGCGCGCAACGTCTTCTCCAACTTCGGCGCGAGTCTGCGCACTCTCGTCGGCGGTGAAGTGGGCGGCTACACGACGCTGCTCAGCGACAGCCGCAATCATGCGATCGAGCGGCTGCGGACGGCGGCCCTCGAGAAGGGCGCCAACGCGGTGGTTGCGATGCGCTTCGATTGCAACGAAATCGCGAATCTGATGAGCGAGATCGCGGCCTACGGCACCGCGGTCACGATCCGCAAGAAATAACCTCGCCTTGACTGCGTACCCTGCCGTACTTATCTTTCAATTGCGGCCGATCGCACCAGGAGATTTGTACCAATGTCCAGCGACAAAATCGTTCATGTTACCGACGCGAGCTTTGACCAGGAAGTTCTGAAGTCGTCGACCCCCGTGCTGGTAGATTTCTGGGCTCCATGGTGCGGACCTTGCCGCGCGATCGCGCCTATCCTCGACGATCTGGCGAGCGAGTATAACGGGCGCCTCAAGATCGCCAAGATCAACGTTGACGACAACCCGCAGACTCCCGGACGCTACGGCGTTCGCGGCATTCCCAATCTGCTCATCATCAAGGGCGGGCAGGTCAAGGAACAGATCATCGGCGCGGTGCCCAAGGGCAGGCTGGTCCAGGCCGTCGACAGCGCTATCGCGTAAGAGCGATCGAACAACCGAAATCAGCGCCTGCTTTTGTTTGTGAAACAAGGTGCGTACTCCGCGCTCAGAAATTCCGCGCCTGCTCGAATTGAGCAGAGACGACGATTCCAGATTGCGGCTCAAAGCGATTCAGGCTTTGTGTCCGTGCGAAGTTAAGCTCCATGATGCACAGATTTGGGATCGATTCCTGGAGATGACCGACGACCCCGACTCACACGTTCGCCGCTGGATACTGCACGTGCTCTGCGATGGGTCTCCAAGGATCTATGAGGAGCGCATAGTTGGCGTGCTCGAAAAATTTCGGCACGATACGGACGAGCGCGTGAGAAAATCGGCTCGCAAGGTCCTCGCCTCCTATCGGCACTCCGGCGCGATCAACATCCTCTAGCTTCTGAAATCCGAAAGAATCACTTCGCGGAGGGCGAGGGCGACGCGGCCGGCGATGGCTCGTGATTCGCGACCTTCACCGCATTCTGGACCCAGTATTTCATCAGGTCATCGCGATTGCGCTCGTAGGCGAGCTTCGCGTCGCCCGGGATATATCCCACCAGCATCTCGTTGTACGCCAGCAGCATCGGCACCAGTCGCGAATCGCGCAGTAGAGCCGCGTCGGGCGGCATAACAGCCGCCATCAACATCACAGCCAGTCCCGCGAAGACTCCAGCGACACCCGCGCCGAGCAGGCCGCCCGCCAATCGATCCAGTGGGCTCAAGTGAACCACCTGTGTCAGGCGAATCGCGAACGAACCGATAATTTCCACGGCTGCGAAGATCAAAGCGAAGACTGCGACGAAGCCGATTACCGCGCCGACCGTGTGCGACGATCCGAGCTGCGTCTCCGCCATCGTTCCGGCCTTGTTGTAGTAGAACGACGCGCAATATATCGCTGCCGCCAGCGCTACCACCGACGTCACCATTCGGAGCGCGCCCCGTTGCAGTCCGTAGATTGCCCCGATTGCGATCAGCGCGATTGCAACGTAGTCGAATCCGTTCAGCCCGTTCATCCCCTCCACTCCACGCTCACGAGCCTAGCTGATGAACGCAAAGCGCGCGACGCGCCGGCGCTCATGTACTTGCGCGGCGATATGCTTAAATGGGCACATGGCGCGAGTTTATATCGAAGAACTGTCGCATCACGTCGGCAACGAAGTCACGCTCAAGGGATGGCTCGCGGGCAAGCGCTCGAGCGGGAAGATACATTTCCTGCAGGTGCGCGACGGGACAGGCGTATGCCAATGCGTCGCGTCGCTCGCCGATCTCGGAGCGGAGAGTTTCGCGGCCGCCGATCACATGGGGCAGGAAACTTCGCTCGAAGTCACCGGCATCGTGCGCGAGGACAAGCGCGCCCCAGGCGGATGCGAGCTGACGATGAAGTCGATCGAGATCAAATCGCCGGCAACTGATTATCCGATCACGCCCAAGGACCACGGCGTCGCGTTCCTGCTCGACAACCGCCATCTGTGGATCAGGTCGTCGCGCCAGCACGCGATCCTGCGCATCCGCAGCGAAGTGGCCTCGGCGTGCCGCGATTTTTTTCACGATCGCGGCTTCGTCCTGTTCGACGCGCCGATTCTGACTCCGACTTCATGCGAGGGCACCACCAACCTGTTCGAGCTCGACTACTTCGGCGAGCGCAAGGCGTACCTGACGCAGAGCGGACAGCTCTACGCGGAGGCGGGCGCGCTCGCATTCGGCAAGGTCTATTGCTTCGGCCCGACCTTTCGCGCCGAGAAATCCAAGACGCGCCGCCATCTGACTGAATTCTGGATGGTCGAGCCGGAAGTCGCGTACTGCGACCTCGACGGCGACATGGAACTGGCCGAGCAGTTCGTGTCCTACATCGTAGGGCGTGTGCTCGATCGTCGCAGCGCTGAACTTAAAACTCTCGAGCGCGACACGACCAAGCTACAAGCCGCCGCGAAGCTACCGTATCCACGCATCAGCTATGACGAAGCGATCGAGCTGCTGAAAAAAAAGGGCGTCGCAGTCAACTGGGGCGATGACTTCGGCGGCGACGAAGAGACCGCACTGTCCGAGGAATTCGATCGCCCCGTGATGGTGCATCGCTACCCGACCGCGTGCAAAGCGTTCTACATGAAACAGGACCCGACGCGTCCCGACGTCGCGCTATGCGTCGACATGCTCGCACCCGAAGGTCACGGCGAAATAATCGGTGGCGGCCAGCGCGAAGACGACTACGAAACCCTGCGCACCAAGATAACCTCACATGGCCTGCCGCTGGCACCCTTCGAATGGTACCTGGATCTCCGCCGCTACGGCTCAGTCCCCCACGCCGGCTTCGGCATGGGCATCGAACGCATGACGGGTTGGCTCTGCGGGATACATCACATCAGGGAGACGGTACCGTTCCCGCGGATGATGGAGCGTCTTGGAGCCGTAGGAAACAAAAACAATCACCTGCGCGGTGGGCGCAAGGGGTGACCCCTTGACCCGGTATCAATCGCAAAATCCCGCGGACGGTCTTTTGCTCTCGGTCCTTTAACGCGGGAGATAGGCGTGCCCGACGTTTTCTTATGCCCTCGTGGCCGAGGAGAGCAACGCGCTTTTCTTGTGTCATCCTGACGACCTGAGCAACGCGAGGGGAGGACAGGCTCAGCCTCCGGACAGCTTCGCGCAAGCGAAGCCGGTTCCGGTTTCTGAGTTGCCGCATCCGATCAGAGTTATGGGATTACGCGACCACATCAGCAAACGAACAATATCGCGCCTCTGCAGAAACTGCGCTACGATCTTCACCAATGGCCAATCGTCGTGAAATTCTTCCTGAGCTTTTGAAACTGCCTGCTCGCGAGCGCGCTCGACTGGCAACAGAACTCGTTCAAAGCCTCGATGAATCCGAAGACCCCGATGCGGCCATGGCATGGCTGGAGGAGCTTGATCGGCGCGCGCGCGAAGTGGTCAGCGGAACCGCAAAGCTGGAAGACTGGACGAAAGTGCGCCGCAGAATCGAGCTTCGACTTGCGAGCGCGCTAGGGCTTGAGAATCGAGCTCCACGCCGGGGCGACCCGCGACTTCGACGACGCTGCAGACTGGTACGAAGCACATCGACCGAACTCTCGGCGTAGTCTTTTTACGCGAGGTTTCGCGCGCGTTCGACGTCATCGCTGAAAACCCTCGAATGTGGCCAGTTTGGCCCGGATGGCGCTCGCGGACGCAAGTTCGCCGTTTCGTCCTCCAGCGCTTTCCTTTCTCGATTGCCTATATTGCGACAGCGTCAGCGCGTTCTGATTCTCGCGGTCGCTCACGCGCGTCAGGCGTCCCGGATATTGGCGAGCGAGAACCACGCGGTAGCCGATCAAGGCCGGCGCTTGCGTCGTGCTTCCCCAGCCGATGCGCTAAACTCCGAGTTGACGAAGATGGGTGAACCAGATGAACGATGACTTGGCGTATCTGCCGATTTTGAGACGCGTCGGGCTCAGTGCTGATCGTCGTTGGTGTTATCGACGTCTGCGTGATGGTCTACTGCATTGTTCACCGTATCGCCTATGGATCTAGCTTTAATGTCTTTGCGATCATCGCAGGCATCTTCCTGATGCGCGGGAGTTTGCGTGCCGCCAAACTGATCACTCGAGCCGCAGCTTTCATGCTTGCGGGATTTCTAGGCATCGTTTTGTTTTGGCCACTGTTTCTTCCTCCAGGCCTCGTGTTGGCCGCGCTCCGCACCTACCCGGTCCAATTTCTGGCATACTTGGCGTTCGTCACTGTGCTACTTGGCTTCTTGCTTTGGCTTGTTCGGCAACTCAGCGATGAAACCGTGTTGGCAGCGGGCGGACGTTCGGCAAATAAGATTCGCTCACTGCTCGGCCCAATTCTCGCAGGAGCTGCAATAGCAGTGTTCGTCGCGTCGATGACGGCCTTAGGTGAGAGGTCAGATCGGGCCAAGCACGCTGAGCAAATCGCAGCCGGCGATGTAGGCAACGGTTACAAACTTTATGTCACTTCGATGAGAACCTTGCGGACGACCAAGGGCAAGACGGTCTCTGCAGTAGTCTTTGCGTGGAATGATCAAGAGATTCGCAAGATCCCAGTGAACTGGGACGAGTAAGAGGAGCCTCCGGCCCACGGAGCTCGGGCTAGCGATCCAGATCGACTTCCAGGCTCTCTACTCTGACACCGGCCTGCTCGAAGCGGATCACTATCTGGCAGCCGCTGGTCTTTACTGTTAGCGAGTAGGCGCCGGGGCTTCTTTGCGTCGACGTTATCTGCTCGACGGTTTGGCCCTTGAGGGCTGCTAGTGCCTTGTTCAGTTCGGCGAGTGATTGGGCTACTTCGCGGCCGCGGGGGGTTTTCAGGAATAGGGCGTTTAGCGATAGCTCTGCGGCGGGGCCGAATAGGCGTCTTACTCGGCCGCTGGTTAGTGCTACCTCTACGATTGCGCCTAGTCTTAGTTGTAGGTCTGGCGGTACTTCCAGCGACTCGATCGCTGTCTTGAGCGCCAGGTAGACCTCGCGCGCTTGTGGGTCATTCGTGGCGTCGAGGAATGCCTGGATTTGCGGAATCAGGATGTCGTGCTGGAGAGTGTCGAGCGTTATCGATTCGCCCGGCTTGGGCTGGTCGTCGCTCGCCATTCGTCTAAGACTTGGTGCCGCCTTCGTTTTGGCCTAGCAGCGACGCAAGCTCGTGCTCGAAGCCTCCCGTCTCGATTGCGCAATGCATCCCGCATTCCTTGGGCGCGCCCGTCTCCCACCACCATCTGCCGGCTCGAGCATCCTGACCCTCACCCACTGCGCGCGTGCATGGAGCGCATCCTATCGACTTATAGCCCTTGTCATATAGCTCGTTGTAAGGCACGTCGTTGGCGCGGATGTAATCCCAGACCTCTTCGTCAGTCCAGTCGGCCAACGGAGCGAGCTTCACGATGCCGCCATGATCGTGATCGATTTCTATTTTGCGGATATTCGAGCGCGTCGCCCACTGGTCGCGCCTAAGTCCCGTCACCCATGCGCTGTAGTTCATCAGCGCACGGCGCAGCGGCAGGACCTTGCGCACCTGGCAGCATAGCAGTCGCAGGTTGACGTCGTTGTAGAAAAGATTGTTGCCGTGCTTGGTAACCATCTGCTGTACGACTGCGGTATCGGGCATGAAGACTTCGACGTTGATACCGTAGCGCGTGCGATACTTATCGATTACGTCATAGGTCTCTTGCGGCATCCGGCCCGTGTCGATCGTGAACACGCGGATGCGCGGATCGATCTTATGCGCCATGTCTATCAGCGCGCAGCCGTCAGCCTGGAAGCTGCAGCAAATCGCCAGCTCTCTGCCGAACCGCTCTATCGCCCATGCCAGGACTTCCTGCGGTTCCTTGTCGTCGAGCTCGACCGCGGCTTCACCCGCCTCGAGCTCGTCCATGATAAGACTCAGCTCGGGCGTTTCGAGGCTCTTCGTTGAATTGGGTTCCTGCAGCCATGACGAAATCCTTGGGCGCGATACCCTTGTTCAGGCGGCGGCGTCGGCGCCGGTTGCGTTTCCACTTGCGATCGAAATCAGCTCTGCGTCAGATGTCCGCACACAAAAGTGCGAGAACGTCTCATCAGACTCGCGCCGCTCCAGGTAAGTCGCGAACAATCGCGACACGTAATCCTCGACCAGCGGCGACGGCACGCGGCGAACTATAGGCTTGCCTATAGCCGCGTCCTTGCCCAGCCCGCCGCGCAGGATAATGTCGAACGCCTCGAGCGGCTCGCCCGCCGGTCCGCGGCTGGTGGTGCCCTGAAGGCCGATGTCACCGGTCCAATGCTGCGCGCACGCATGCGGGCATCCGTCGAGATTCAGCTTGAGGCCGCCGACCTGCTCGCCGAACTGATTCACCAGCCGCTCGATAATCGTCGCGAGCTTGGTCTTGGTGGGAGTGACGGCGTAGTTGCAATGCGGATCGCCGATACATCCGATCGACGACGCGTACAGCCCGTTCGCCTCGAGCGGAAAACCAATCGCGCCAACTTGCGCGATCACGTCGCTCGAGCTGCGCCGTAGGAATTCCGGTGATGATAAAATTCTGCCGCCGCGTCAGCCGAATATCGCCGCCGAACGACGCTGTCAGCGCCGCCAGCTCGCGCATCTGCCGCCCGCTCATCAGCCCAAGGTAAACCGGAAAGCCCACATAGTTGAGTCCGGCCTGCTTCTGCTCGCGGATGCCCATGTGATCGCTCTCGGTCTCGGGTATCGGCATCTCGGCGAGATTCTCGAGCGCGAAGCCGAGCTTCGCTTCGACCAGCTTGCGAAATTCCTCGGGGCCGTAATCGTCAATCATGAACTTGAGACGCGCCTTGACCCGTGACATCCGGTACTCGGTGGTGCCCTGCCAGACGTCGATAATCGCGCGCATAACCGGCATCGCCTGATCGCGCGTAATGAACACGCCCAGGTGCCGCGATAGCCGCGGCGTCGACGATTGGCCGCCGCCGACGCGTACCGCAAAGCCCTCGCGCCCATCTTTCAGCATCGCGATCAGCGAGACGCAGTTTATCTCGGGCGCATTGCACTGATGCTTGCATGCGGCGATCGAAATCTTGTGCTTGCGCGGCAGGTCCGAGTACTCGCGATTGCCGTAGAAAAATCCCGCGGTCTCGGCAATCAGCGGCGTCACGTCGAAGACTTCGTCGGGGTCGACGCCGGCGACCGGGCATCCAGTGATATTGCGCACGACGTCGCCACATCCGCCCATCGTCGTCAGTCCCGCGCCCTTCAGCTTCTCGAGAATCTCGGGAAACTTGTCGAGCGTGATGTAGTGAAGCTGGATATTCTGGCGCGTGGTCAGCTCGCCCTGGTCGCGGCCGTATGTCTCGGAGATTTCACCGATTGCGCGCAGCCCGTCGGCGCTCAAAATGCCGCTGGGGATTTTTATCCGCATCATGAACGTGCCGATCTTCGGCTTGTCGTGGTACATGCCGAACCACTGGAGCCGCACGATATCCTCCTCGGGAAGCTTCTCGTACGAGGTGGTGGCCAGCCGGTCCCATTGACCGGTCAGCTCGGTGGGAAACAGCTCACGCTTGAGGCGCTCGACCGAGTTGCGCTTCAGCACCATTTCCCACGATTGCGGTTCCCTCTTCGGCACGAATCGAATCTCCCTGCGAATGTAAAAGGTAACTTAGGTGACTCACTTAGTCAATTAAGTAGATGACAAAGCCGGTAGCCTATTCCTCTTATTGCGTGAAGATGCTAAATTCACGACGTAAATTCGGTAAGAAGATGAAGTTTGGCGTCGGCGTTGATTACTCTTTGAAGGCCCTTCTGCTGCTGGCGGAGCGCTATCCTAGCAGTTCGCCCGTGCGTGTCGAGGAGATTGCAGATACCCAGGACATCCCTGAGAACTACCTGCGGAGGCTGCTGATTGAGCTTAAGCGCGGCGGCCTGGTTGCCAGCCAGAAGGGGCCCAGCGGCGGGTACATGCTGGCCCGCCCCCCGGCGCGGATCACGATGGCGGACGTCGTCGAGATAATCGAGGGCGACTACACTCCCGTCGAATGCCTTGAAGAAAGCTCCGCTACCTGCCCGCGCGAGCAGCCATGCGCGATGCGCGACGTATGGCGCGAGGTCCGCGACTCCGTCAACGGCATCCTGCGCGGAGTGACGCTGCAAGCGCTCTCCGAAAAGCGCAAGCACGCAATCAACTACAGCATCTAGGACGGGATTCTTCACCATGCATACATTCGCCGCGGCCGGGGCCGCATTCCTAATCTGCGTACTCTGGTTCGACCTGATGTTCGATGTGCAGGTGCGAGGCCACGACGGCGATTCCGTCCCGCCGACTGCGCTGGCGTCGATCTCGAGCTACTACCGGCGCGTCACGCGGGAAGCATGGCCGATGAACCGGCTGATCGCAGTGGTGATGCTCCTGACCTTGTTAGTGATCATCCTCGAGATTGTATTCGGCAGGTATCATTGGTGGATCGAATGGATCTCGCTTCTCGCCGCCGCGAGCGCGATCGGACTGGCGCGCATGCGCACCATCCCGAACGCATCGCGCCTGGGCAAAGCGTCGGACTCACCCGAGGAACAGAGCCGTCTCGCCCGCAGGATCTACAAAGACCATCTCTATTGCCTCGCCGCGATGACGCTGGTGCTCGTGCTCCAACTGGGCGCGCACGGCAGGCACTCGAAGCACAAAGAAGTGCCCGTCCCCGCCACCCCGCAATCTGCGGTGCTCTGAGTGAGTAGGCTCCCGGTCAGAGTGAACGTTCCGATGGCTCCGGATCGATCGTCGCGTCAGCGATGCAGCGTGGGAAATCCAAAGTGCGTGCGCATGATGACTTCCATGTTGTCTTTCGCGGGTGAGAAGCTCGGGTCCTCCCGCAACGCGTCCTGGTAGAGCAAAATCGCTTCGTTGATGCGGCCGGCCTCCTGTTCCATGAGGCCCATGTCGAACCAGGCGAATTTATTTGTCGGAAACAGCGAGAGCACCAGCGCGTAATCTTCCTCCGCGGACACCACCTTTCCTGCCCGCTGCTCCGCGAGCCCGGCCTCCAGCAACTCGTACCCATGGACGCCGCGCGTTTGGTTGATCGGCCGCGCCATCGCAAACCCGATCAAAATCGGCACTACCGCAGCCACCACGATTGCTATTGGAAATGCGCGCGAGTTCAGGTTCGCAGGCTCGCCTTCCGCCGTCCTGAAGTACTGGAATATCAGCCAACCGCTCAACAAGACCGTTGCGACCAGGACAATCAACAGCAGGAGCGCCAGGTCGGGAATTGCCAGCGCCCGGATTGCCCAGGGACTCAGATTGCGACGGGCCACCAGATCTTGAAGATCGTAAACTACCGGCGACGCGCTTCGGCACGAACACCCACGCGTTGTGGGCGACGATTCCTGCGGCGATGCGCTTCACTTCGTTGGCGTCCACATCGACGCTGACGCCGATCACCTGCACGATGAATCCAAGGAACACGACCGCACCGACTGCGATTGCCGCCGGGCTCCGCGCGCGCTCAACCGCCATCTCGAAGGCAGGCAGCGTCAGCGGCATCAGCAATACGATTGATTCCAGCATGTACCGCGGTCCGTATGATAAATCGCCGCTCCAGGTCTTGTTGGACGCAATCATCAACAGATGCGCTAACGCCGCCAAAATCAGCGTCGACGTCTCGAGCGGCCAGCGGCGGTAAGCCTTGCGGCCCACTGCCACAGCAAGAATCAATGGTGGCGCGAACAGAAAAACACTTAGCCCAGGGCTGACAAGATAGCCTGCGATCGCTTTGGCGATCTGGGGCACGTCGAGCACGAAACGCGCTCGATCCTCCGTATAACCGAACTGAAGAACGCTCCCGAACCTTAAGAAGTTGAAATACATAGAGCCGGCGACGGCACCCAGCGGACCCACCGCGGCGAGCAGCGTTCGCCGCATCATTCGCGACCATCGATCAGGGAAATCCCGAACCAGCTTCCATGCTACCGCGGCGCCGTAAAACCATATGATGACAGCCGCGGGAACGGCGTCCGGACGGGCCAATATCGCGACCCCAAGACTCAAACCCCCAAATAAAGCGACGCTGTCGAGCTCTTCAGTTTTCTGTCGCGAGAAAAAATAGAACGCGAGGATTACCATCAGCGCGTCCAACTCGTGCTGATAGAAATGGGTTGCCTCCGACATCACGAGGGTCGCAAGTCCCGCCGCTATCGCCATCAACAGTGCCGCGCGGGGCTTGGGCGAAAGTTGCGTGCCGATCATGAACAGAACGGCTACAATCGCGCCGCCCGCAATCGCATTGACAATCAGCGCGGACGAAATTGCGAGTCGTCCGCTCCAGCGCAGCGGCTGCTCCTCAGGCCCAACCGGAGGACCCGCAAGCTGGCCACCGTTCAGCGATCCGAATGCGTCGTCGAGTTTGAGCCCGAGATATACGAACGGCAGCGAGACCATCGGAAGGCCCGGCCCTTTTACCGTGTACCAGTTCCGCCCGCGGCCGAAGCGCGAGTCCACCATCACCGGGATGTCGATCGAGCGCCTGAGAATCAGCGCCTGCGCGGTCTCCTCTTCCATCACCTCATCGACCGCGAAGAAATTGCCGGGACCGATGGCGAAGTAGAAGCACGCGAACGTCACGAGCAGGATGAGCTGCGGGGGCCAGCGGCGAAGCATGCTGGATAGTGGCGCCTTTGCTTCGATTGCGTTCACGCGGCTCTCCCCTTCAGCCGAGCGTGCGATGTCGTGATCAGGCAGATTTACTACTTCGGGCCGCAGACCAAATCCACTCCGTTGCCTGACGGGTCCACCATGTTCGCCAACGCCCCCTTCGCTCCGTGCTGAATTTCACCTTCGAGCTTGCCGCCCGCATCGACGGCACGCCTCACCGCCTCGTCGATGTCATCGACTGTGAAATCAAGATGGACCGGCGTCCAATGCCGCCGGTAGTCACGCGAGATTTGTCCCTGCGCACCAGCCGGAGCCTTCATGATCCAGAACGTTTGAGCTCCAGCCTTTACGTGCGCCCATTCGGGATGGGCCTCGACCACCGTCAAGCCGAGGCCGCGCCCATAGAACACAACCGCGCGATCAACATCGTCAACGTCGATGCAGATTGAAAATTCCATCGCGCCCTCCTTCTAGATCAGCACCTTGCGGTTAGATCAGCAGCCTGCCTCCATCCACCGTCAGAGTGATCCCGGTTACGAAACCGTTCTTCATCAGGAACAACACCGCATCTGCTATGTCCTCGGGCGTTCCGATTCGCTTCACAGGGAGCCGTGACGCTTCTCGCTCGATGATCGCCTGCTTCATCTCGCCCGCCAGTTCGTCGATGAGCGGAGTATCGATAAGCCCGGGCGCGATGGTGTTGACGCGGATTGGCGCGAGGTCGATTGCCAGCGATCGCGCGAACGCTTCGACCGCGCCGCAAGACGCTGCTCCGACTGGCGATCCGCCGGTCGGCTTCCACGCCGACGTCCCCGACATGAAGGTGATCGATCCGCCATTCATCCGTTCAGCGCCATATTTCGCCGCATACAAAGATCCCCAGAAGCGCGTGTCCATCGAGGGGCGCAAGTGCGAGCTTTCCCTCGCGAGGTTCATGCCGAAATTCACGGACGCCGCGGTAATGAACAAGTGATCGAGATAGCCCAGCTCCGCGAACAGCGCGCGCGTTCCCGCTTCGTCGGCGACATCGAGCACTTCGGCCCGCGACCCGGCCGGAAGTTGACCACGCGCTGTCCTTAGTTTTTCCGGCGATCGCCCGGTAATGACGACTTGCGCACCCTCTGCCCCAGCCGCCTTCGCGGTCGCGAGACCCATGCCAGAGCTTCCGCCGAGCACTACGACAACTTTTGATTCGAGCGACATGGCTACACGTGTACCAGCACTTTCTCACGCAGATCGCGCATCAGCTTTTCGTTCTGCCCGACCTCGCCAGTAAAGATTACCTGCGACGTGCCCCAGTCTTTCGCGCGCCGCTTCAGCTCTGCAATGCATTCCTCGGGCGTTCCGATCAGCATCAGCGGCGAAGCGAGTAGCTGTTCCTGAGTTTGCTGAAACATCGGCGCCATCATCTCGACCGTCTTGCGCGAAGCTTCCTTCGATTCGGAGATTACCGTCATGAAAACGAAGTTGCTGATGCGGACCGCGTCCGGCTTGCGGCCGAGCCGTTTGGCTTCTTCGCGAATGAAGCTGACCTTCTCGCGGAACGAATCGTTGGTCATCTTCCGCGCGACTTCCATCGATATGTATCCGCGCTTGCCCGCATCGGGAATGACGTTGACGTAGTCCGCGTATTTCGCCGCGATGCGCAGCAGACCTTTGCCGCCGCCGCCAACGATGATCGGCGGATGCGGCTGCTGAATGGGCTTCGGCCACAGGATCGCATCTTTAAAATGATAGAACTCGCCGTCGAAGGTCGTGTGCTCGTTCTTCCACAGCGACAGGATGCAGGCCATCGCCTCGTCGAGCATCCGCAACCGCTCGGTAATAGGCGGAAACGGAATCCCGCTCATCTTGAATTCCGTCTCAGTCCATCCGCTGCCAAGTCCCGCAACCAACCGGCCACCGCTCAGATGGTCCAGCGTCATCAGGCTCTGCGCTGTAATCGCCGGATGACGGAACAAATTGCAAAGCACGAGATGACCGACGCGAATCTTTTTGGTCGCGTCGATCACCGCCGCCGCCATCACGATATGGTCAAAGGCCTTCGACTTCGGGTCCATTTGCTTGTCCGGACCTTCGTTTACGAGATGGTCGGGAAAAACAATCAGGTCATAGCCGAGCGCCTCCGCGGTTTGAGCATGCGCGCGATACTGCGCCGGTTCCAAATTTCCAAGCTGAACTCCGAATTCCATTGGTACCTCGCGAGAAAGAGATTTGTGTTTGAGTGGGCTACGTTAGCAAACCGGTCAACATTAAGGACATCGAATTTCGTTAGCTGATTTCGCCTGCGCGGATGTGTATCAACCCTGACCAAAATGGCGGCACGTCTTCCCAGATGGGGCGAAAAGCCACGTCATGACTGCCGAAAATTGTAACAAGTGCATTTGCAAACTTTACTCGTCCTCTTCACTTCTACGTGTGCAATTGGCGCATAAACATGCAACTCAATCGGTGCCGTACGTGACTGATGCCCGCTTAATCATCAAGTCTTGCTATACGGGACGTTGAACGGGCGGTTAAAGAATGATTATCTTTGAAGTAGGGATGAATGGGATGACGATGTTGCGGTTTCGCCCAGCATATGCCCGTCGCTTGAGCCGATGCCCGCGCGAACTGTCGACTAAGGAGACAGATGACTCCAGGTATCGCGCAAACTTCCTCACGAAATAAGCTACAACCCAAACGACCTTCGATGTTCGACGCGCTCGGCGAGTTCCGCGTACCGCTTGAGGCAAGTATTTACTGGCTGGGTGCGCTCGCGCATCCGTGGCCACGTGTAAGTCCCCGCAACGCCCAGGTTGTCATGCTGATTCCAGGTTTCATGGCCGGCGACATGACGCTAGCGCCGTTGGCGAATTTCTGCCGATGGCTCGGCCATCGCGCGCTTTACGCCGGTATCCTGTCGAACTCCGAATGTCCGCGCGAAACGATGGTGAAACTGAACGCGCGGCTTGCTCTCGCCTACGAGAAATTCGATCAGCCGATTGTAGTGATCGGCCAGAGCCTCGGCGGCGTCTACGCCCGCGAGATTGCCCGCGAGCACCCCGGGATGGTCGAGCGCGTGATCACGCTCGGCTCGCCGATTCGGATGCCTCGACTCCATGCCAACCTCGCCGTGCAAGCCGTCGCCCGCTCGATCGCCGCAATTCGCGGAAAGGCGAAAGGATGCCTCAGCGAGGAGTGCCAGTGCGGACTATTGCTGAGCGACGAGTCGCCCGCCGACATCCCGACCACGCACGTGTACTCGCGCACCGACGGCGTCGTGCACTGGGAGAGCTGCGTCGATCTGAGCGGCGCGCCGACAGTAGAAAACGTCGAGGTGATGGGCAGTCACGTCGGAATGGGCCTGAACGCCGACGTCTACCGCGTAATCGCCGACCGCCTCGCGATACCGCGCCGCTCGCGTCTCCGCCCGGTCGCGTCACACGCCGCGACGGATTTAAGGCAGGGAACCGATTGAATGCGTGGGGGCTTCTCTCGCCCCACAGACCCTCCGGCAGGGGTGACCCCTGCACCCAGTATTTCACGCGCGACCGTATACTGGGACGACTGCGCCTGACGTGACGCGGCAATCGTCCGAGCACAGATAGGCGATCGTTCTCGCTATGTCCGCCGGTTTCACCCAGTTTTCGTGCTTCGCCTTCGGCATCGCGACGCGATTCGCTTCCGTGTCGATCGTGCTCGGCGCGATCGCGTTGACCATCACGCCGTCGTCGAGAACTTCCTGCGCGAGCGACGCGGTGAAAGTCGCGATCGCGCCCTTCGCTACCGCATATGCTGCATAGTCCCCCGCGCCCTGAAGACCGCTGCGCGACGCGACCGACACTATCCGTCCCCATTTGTTGCGCTGCATTATTGGGACGACCGCGCGGCAGCAGAGGAACGTCGGCTTGACGTTGAGATCGAACATCGCCTGCCATTCCGCCAGCGAGGTCTCGGCGATCGGCTTGCCGCCCCAGAATCCGCCGACAAGATTAACCAGTATGTCGACCTTGCTCCACTTCGCCGTGACGTCATGCCACGAATTTCGCGACCTGAGGCTCGTCACCGACGTCCGCCTTCTTGAGAAAAATCTCCGACGCCGGGAAACGGTTGCCGAGTTGCTTTTGCAGGATCGGCACTTCCGCATCGACGACATAAGGCACCGCAACCTTCGCGCCCGCGATCAAAAAATTCTCGACCACGGCGCGGCCCAGTGCTCCAGTTCCGCCGGTGACTATCGCGACTCGATTTTCAAGAATTTGCATGTGGATGCTCCTTTAGCTCACCGCCCCGATTCTAGTGCGGACGTCGTCCATCGCAAACGCCTGATTATCTGCGAAATAGGCGCTGCTATCGTGCGTGGACTCATGCATAACGGCCTCATAAGCTGCCGTTCGAGGGGTACCGGTCAATGGCGGGGGAGTCCGGGGGCTTCAGGCAGCTTGAGCGAGTAAATCGGCGCCGCACGGTGACGCTGGTGGCGAAGCTCGTCCTGCTGCTGGCCGAGTTCGGCCTGGGACTCGATTACCTGTTCCGCACTGTGCGCTTCAGCGACGGAGGGATTTCGGGATTCCCGTGGTTCGCGACCGCCATCGTGAGCGTGGCCATCGCGCTCGCATTGCGCGCAAATTATTCCGGCGCAGACCGGGTGCTCCGCGCGATGGGTGCGCATCCTATCTCTCCCAACCAACCGAAGAATCAAGCTGTCATCAAGGTGGTGCACGAAATGGCGCTGGCGGCGCGAATACCCACGCCGCGCATCAGCCTGATCGACGATCCCTCGCCTAACGCGTTCGCGATCGGGAGCGATCCCGACCACTGCAGGATTTGCGTCACCCAAGGGCTGGTGGATCAGATGGATCGCGAGGAACTGCAAGGCGTGATCGGCCATGAGATCGCGCATATCCGCAATTGCGATACCCGGCTTACCACAATGGTCACCGCGATGTTTGGTGGGTTCGGCGGGTTCTCCGGCCGCCTGATTTCAAGAATGCTCTCCCGCGATCGCGAGTTCCTGGCCGACGCGTCCGCGGTCGAATTCACCCACAATCCGAGTGCGCTGATCCGCGCGCTTGAACACATCGCGAAGACCGAATCGCCCCTGGCATGCGCCACCTCGGGCACCGCCCAGCTTTTCATCGTGGATCCCTTCGAGCGCGCGGACAGTGGCAGGAGCTATAACGAATTCATCAACGAGGTAACCCGCATCCGGTCGCAGCCCGACAAAACAGATGAGCAAAGAGACGCGGAGGCCAGAAATTTCGCGGCACACGAATTCCCGCGCAAAACGGTCGTGCAAGCTGTCTCCAGCCATCCTCCCCTCCGCGAACGCATCGCGCGACTGCAGGCGTTGACTTTCACTCTGCCGCAGGCGCAGAGTCGCAAGCTTCCGGTTTGACCGACGACCAGCTGAAGGCGAAATTTCTGGAGAGCGCCATGTTCGTCCGCAACGCGGCCAGCACCGACCCCGAGGTCCTGGCCAAGGTCGCGCAATCAGCGCTGCTCGCTACACCCGGCGAGAGAAGGCCGCTCGCAGAAAACATCGGCGGAACTCAAATTATCGAGGGATCGACTTCGCGCGACCCAATCGAGCAGACGCTCTACGAAGCGAACCTCGCATCCACCGGCCATTTACGGGCTCCGCGCAGCCCTACCCAGAATAGGTACGCATCAACGCTGGTATCGCTATTCAAGCGTGACGCGGGCGTTGATTCATCGTTGCCGTCAGTGTTGGGCGTCGATCCGCCGGGTCCCGAGGGAATCGCCCCGCCAGATTCGGCAGCGACCGAAGAACTTGATCGTAAGGCCCTACCGAAGATGCCCGTCCCGATGGCGGCATCGATGCGGCCGAAACGAGCCGCTATTCAGCCCGCAGCCATCGACCGCCCGACCGGATCGCGCGGCGGCATTTACCTGTTCTGGCTGGTGATCGCGCTTTCGGCCGGAGCGATCGTCGCGACCTTCGCAGCCCGCTAGACGCCAAACGCGCCTATTTCAGATTTTCATTCGCGAAATCCCAGTTGACCAGGTTCCACCACGCAGCGACGTACTTCGGGCGCGCGTTGCGATAGTCGATGTAGTAGGCATGCTCCCACACGTCGCATGTGATTATCGGCGTCTGCCCCTGCCGGATTGGGCATCCCGCGTCATGCGTCGCGAGGACTTGCATCGAGCCGTCCTTCGCGCGCACCAGCCATGCCCATCCGCTGCCGAAGTGACCCTCAGCGATCTCGCTGAATTTTTTCTTGAATGGCTCGAAACCGCCGAACGCCTTCTTGATCGCGTCCGCCACCGGTCCCTTGGGCTCCCCGCCTTTCTTCGGCCCCATGCATTTCCAGTAGAACGAATGATTCCAATGCTGCTCCGCGTTGTTGAACAGCGGCCCCGGTTCCGCCGTCTTCAAAATCTCTTCGAGCGTCGCGTTCTCGAATTTGGTGCCCTTGATCAGGTCGTTGGTTTTGTCGACGTAGGCCTTGTGATGCTTGCCGTGATGATACTCGAGCGTCTCCGCCGAGATATGCGGCTGTAGCGCGTCCTTGCTGTACGGTAGTTCGGGAAGTGTAAATGCCATGAGGGGTTACCGTCCTTTTTGAGTGGATACAGATCTCGAATTTCGTAGCTGTGATCAAAGTTTACGCCTGACTTGAAATCAGCGCGAATTTCAAAAGTGCCCGCGGTAACTGTTGCAAAAGAAGTTATGCTGTGAAAAAGACACCAAAGCAGGCCTCGGGCGGAGGCTTACTAAAACAAGGAGGATACCAATGGAAGACCTGGTCTTCATGCTTCTCAGATTTCTGCACTTCCTATTCGGCATCACGTGGATCGGCCTGCTCTATTATTTCAATTTCGTGCAGACGCCGTTCTTCGGCGAGACCGAGCCCGCAGTCCGAAGCGGCGCGATTCAGAAACTGGTTCCGCGCGCGCTCTGGTGGTTTCGATGGGGCGCAATGGGGACCGTGATTTTCGGCCTGCTCTACCTGCTGATGTGGTGGGCGATGCGCCTCAACTACGCGATGACGCCGTGGACCGTCGCGATCTTCACCGGCGGCCTGATGGGTCTCGTCATGTGGGCCAACGTGTGGTTCGTCATCTGGCCGAATCAGAAAGTGGTCATCGCCAACGCAGTTGCGATGGCCGGTGGAGCGCCCGCCAATCCCGCCGCGGCCGCATCCGGACGTCGCGCCGCATTGGCCTCGCGCACCAACACTCTCTTTTCAATTCCGATGCTGTTCTTCATGGGCGCCGCGAGCCACTACCCCCTGTTCACCGAGGCGACTCCCGGCGGCATCACAGGATGGCTGGTCGTCACGCTGATCGTAATCTTCCTGGTCGAAGCCAACGCACTAATCGGCACGCAAGGCGCGACCAAGAAGCCGCTCGATTCCATCGCAGGAACAATCCACTCAGGCCTGGGCCTCTGGATCCTGCTGATCGTTATCATCAAGGTGACGCTAGGCTGACCAGATTCGCCTAACAACATCTCAGGAACATCGGAGCCGCCGGCAACACCGGCGGCTCTCGCTTTCTCTCTCTTAGATCCGGCCCCCTGGTGACCGTTCTTAAATCCGGTCCCCCTTCCACCTGGGGAAGGGGTTAGGGGTTAGGTTCTTGGGCCTAAAGCACCATGCTCGATACGCGGCCTCACTTCTGCTTCGCCGCTTCCGCCAAAAACGCCGTCAGATCATCGATTCGATCCTTCAACTGCGGCAGCGCACGCATCGCATGCGTCGTGCGCTTGGGCGTGTACCCGGGCGGATACTTGAGAAACATCACGCGATCGTAGACCAGCTCGCGCGGCGATCCTGCGATTGGCGGCCCTTGGCTGCCTGGCAAGTTAGGATCGGCGTTATGACAGACCACGCAGTTCGTCATGTACACAATTCGCCCGCGCTCCGCCGGCGTCATCGGCTTTGCCGGCCCCCCGCATGACGACGTCACGATCGCGATCATCGTCACGACCGCAAGCTTCAATCGCCCTGATGACCTGAAGTGGCCGAAGATTGTTTGCACGGATGAAATGCGAGGATGGAGTCGCTTCAGAATTCTAGCGAAGGATTTTCGTCTTGCAAGTCATGCGCGGCGATCAGAGCAGCGCCATGAACTGGTCCACTGATATTTCTACCGTCCGGATAATCGCCCGAAGAGTGCCACGGTCAAGCGTCGGATGCATCGGAACGGTCACCGGATTTCGACCCTCGCAGACCAGGCGGACGTGACTACCCTTCTGTCTCTCACCTGCCGGTAACCGAGTTTAGCGAGCGCTTTGACACAATCGGGTAGTGTCTCAGTTTGAATTTCATTGCGGCCATTGGGGGGATTAACCGGAACGAAACGGGATCAAGTGGGATCGCCGAATAGCGCGGTTCTAATTTGGCTCAGTACGTGCGCCGGGCTGACATGAGGGTTCAGAGTGGAATGCGAATTGGTAGTTGAAATTCCTGAGCTGTCTCTCGTTCGCGCACTCACTTGTGGAGTCAGAAGTCCGCAGGCATTTTTGGTACTCCAGTTCAGAGAGGCGTAAGTCTCCTGCTGTTGGTCCCCACTGGACGTATCCGCATGACGACAACATGACGCCAAGCGAGAGCGCGGCAGCGCGGAGAGGCTTCATGATTCTTTATCTTTCTGACTTGCTTCCCATTCGTCCACGATGCCAACCAATTCGTCGTACGTGAAGAGCCGATCCGTGACACCAGCTTCCATCGCGGACGTTACCCTCAGCGTCTTGTGAATGCGGATAAACTTATACCAGGCCGCGTACAGCGCGACCATGTGGCAGTGGTTCTCGAATTTCTTTGAGGACGCATTGGTCAGGCGCGTGAACTGCCGCATGTGCATTCGCATCGTCAGGTTCACGCGTTCAACGTGGCTAGTGTTGATATGCTCGCGATCAGGGTTGCCGCGAATTAGTGTGCTCGCCGCACTGACGCAAACCGGCGGAGCATATCGCCGCTCGCCTTCTGCTGGCGCGCCGTATTGGATTTCAAACTGAGACACTGCCCACAATCGGGTCCCGACAAGTAGGCATGTGCTTTGCGTGTTTTCAGGAACTGACGGACGTTTGAAGGGTCTCGGATTACTTTGGCGAGCTCGATTCCGTCAGCGAGACGCAAACAACCTCATACTCCGTCGCCAGTTCCCACCCCTCACTCTCGCGATTTTCCAGGCAAAGTTCGATCACCTCGCGAATATTCTTGAGCGCCTCGTCCCGAGTCCGTCCCTGGCTGATGCATCCAGGGATGATGGGACACTCGGCAACGATGAAACCGCCTTCGCCCTGTGTCAGGATAACGGGTAGTTCAGCCACGAGTATAGATTAGCATCGCTGAACTCGGTAGCAGCGCGGGTTAGAGTTCGCGGCGGCCGCTGAGCGCGCTAGTGAGCGTGGCAGAATCGCTGTATTCGAGGTCGCCGCCGGCCGGCAGTCCGCGCGCCAGCCGCGTCGTCCTGACGCCGAGCGGTTTCAGTACGCGCGCGATATAAAGCGCGGTCGCCTCGCCCTCTACTGTCGCGTTGGTCGCGATTATCACTTCGCGCACGATAGCCGGAGGACTAACGCGCGCAATCAGTTCCTTCATCTTGATGTCGTCGGGCCCAATTCCGTCCAGCGGCGCGAGTGCCCCGTTCAGCACGTGATACACGCCGCCAAAACTGCGCGCCCGCTCGATTGCCATCAAATCAGCCGGCCCCTCAACGACGCAAATCACCTCGCGCTCGCGCGCTTCGTCGTCGCAAATCTGGCATCGCGGATGGTCCGACAGACCAAAGCATCCCGAGCACAGACCCACCCGCTCTTTCATTTCGAGCAGCGATTCCGCGAGCGCGATCACCTGGTCGCGCGGGCGATTAAGCAGGTTGAACGCCAGCCGCGACGCCGTCTTCTCGCCGATACCCGGCAGCCGCGACAGTTCCTTGACGAGCCGCGTCATCGCAGGCGGCAGTCCGTCCTGCCGCTTCAGGTTTTCCGCCATCAAGCGCGCTCCGTCATTCGTTGCCGAAGCCGGGAATCTGCATGCCGCCCAGCGGGCCGAGCTTGCCCATCTCGTCGGCCAGCATCTTCTGCGCGCGCTCCATCCCGTCGTTAACGGCGACCTGGATCAGGTCTTCGAGCATCGACTTATCGTTGGCCGCGACGATCGCGGAGTCGATTTCTATTTTGCGCACGCGCATCGTGCCGTCGACAACGACGCGCACCATCCCGCCGCCCGATTGCGCCTCGACCGTTTTCGACGACGCACTTTCCTGCATCTCTTTCATGCGCGCCTGCAGCGCTTGCGCCTGCTGCATCAATGCCGACAAATCTATTTCTGCCACACTCGTTGCTCCTTACCGCGTGTTCCCCGGTACGCGGCGCACTACTTTGATTCCTTAGCCGAAGCTTGCACTGAATTCGGCATTTTTAATTCCACCAACCGCGCGTCCAATGTATCGAACACTCTTCGCACCGAGGGATCCGCCAGCACCGCCTGCCGTTCCTCGGGAGTCGCCGCGCGTCGGGCCGCCTCTATCGGCCGGCGACGCAGGCGCAATTTCCCTGATCGATTCGATCGGTCTCGACGGCGCCATCTCCTTGCGCCCATTCTCGGCGCCAACTGGCTTGCTTATCGCCGGGGCCGCAGCCGGCAATTCGCGCGTGACACTTTCAGCGAGCGGCATCGTAATGCGACTCGCCGCAGGCTTCGCCACGCCGTTGGTCGACAGCTCGACCCGAATCGGGCGTCCAAGATGCTCGCTCGCAAGCTCGGCGATCACATTCTTGTTGTCATTGAGGTAGCGAATATAGATGTCGTTGCGCGCGATGACCGTCAGGATATCGCCGTCGAGCATGAGTCCCGCGCCCTGCTCCATGAATCCGGCCAGCGCCGCGCGACGTCCGCGGATAAAATCGCGCAGCTCGGGAAGTTCGCGCGCACCGTCGTCAGCGGGCTGTTGCTGATTCTCCTGGCGCAGCGGCGCATCTGCTTTGACTTCACCCTCGACCCGCAGCCGCCGCGAACCGCTCGATTGCGGACTCGGCGCCGGCTCGGGTCGCGCACCACGGCCTCCAGAGCCACCGCCCGACGATGCGGGCGGAGCGCTCGAGGTTGGAGGCGTCGAACCGATCGCGCGCAGCAATTCGTCGGCGTCGACCACCGCGGCCAGCGACGCCATCCGCACGACCGCCATCTCGAGCAGCAGGTCGGGGTAGGGCGATTTGAGAATCTGTTCCTGCGAATCCGCCATCAGGTGGAACAGCCGCATGATGTCGCGCGCGCTCGCACCCGCCGGCCAGCCGCTTCAACTCCGCCACTTCATGATCGGGAATATCATCGAGCGGACTGTCAGAGTCACCCGCAGGAAGTTTCGCGACCGCGAGATTTCGGAGCGTTTCGAGCAAGTCACGCCCCAAGGATTCCAGGTTTGCGCCGCGGCTCGCGAGCTCACGCACGTGCGCGAGCGCCGCCGCCGCGTTCTTCTGCAGAATCGCATCCGCCATTTTCAGGACAGTGGTCCTGCTCGCGACGCCCAGCGACGACGCCACTTCGGCCTCCGTCACTTTGCCCGACGCCGTCGCGATCGCCGTCTCGAGCATCCGCTCGGCGTCGCGCATGCTGCCGCCCGCCTCGCGCGCGAGCAGTCGCAATGCGCTCTCCTCGGCCTCGACGCCCTCGCGCCCCGCGAGATCCTGCAGTCGCTCTAGAATCTTGAGATATGGGATTCGCCGAAAGTCGTAGCGCTGCAGCCGCGACAGGATCGTCTCCGGCATCTTCTGCGGCTCTGTGGTCGCGAGAATAAACTTGACGTGCGGCGGCGGCTCCTCGAGCGTCTTCAACAGCGCGTTGAAGGCCGAGTCGGTGAGCTGATGAGCCTCGTCGATAATATAAATCTTGAAGCGGTCGCGCGCCGGCCGGTAGCTGAGATTTTCGATGATCGCGCGCGCATCCTCGATCTTGCGATAAGTGGCGCCGTCGATTTCGTTCACGTCGAGCGAGCTGCCGGAGCGAATCTCGACGCACGCCGCGCATTCGCCGCATGGCTCCGCAGTCGGCCCCTTCTCGCAATTCAAACATCGCGCGAGAATCCGCGCCGCCGTGGTCTTGCCGACACCGCGAATTCCGGTGAACAAAAACGCGTGCGCAATTCGGCCCCGCTTCAGCGCCTCGCCGAGCGTGCGGGTCACGTGCTCCTGGCCGACCAGCTCCGAGAAGCGTTCGGGCCGCCATTTGCGCGCGAGTACAAGATGGGGAGTTTGGGATTCGGCCATCGCGAAATCTTTTCGATCAGGACTGCCCGTCGAATGATAGCCAGGCACCCCTGCGGCACAGGGTGGCAGCCGGTACCGTTGCTTCCTTCCGGACCTGGCGGGGTTCGCGGCCTTCCCTTGCGCAGGACCCGGCTATCAGCGGCGGGCAGTCCCGAAATTCTCCAAGCGCGGTTTCTTTTGCGCGCCCTATTACAGTATCACAGCCGCGCTCATGCAACCGCAGATGACGAAAATGTTTCGTGCTCACGAGACCGAATACGCGGCTATGTCTTGCTATCTTGACGATTTTACTGCGGACCAACTACATCGCCTTAGTCCGGCAGCGCGAACGCCACCAGCGCATCACTTCGTTTCGCGTCGAATTTCGCATGACCGCCGGCCGCGATCACCACGTACTGCTTGCCAGCAGCGCTGAACGTCATCGGAGTTGCGTTGCCGCCGGCCGGCAGATCAGCGGTCCACAGCACAGTACCGGTATCGGTGTCGAACGCACGGAAATGAGGATCGCCCATCGCACCCGCGATAAAGGTCAGCCCGCCGGCCGTCACGATTGCGCCGCCCAGGCTCGGCAGTCCCCAATGCGGATCAGGCAGCGGAAGATGCAGCTTCAAGCGGGCCAGTTCACCCGCATCGCCTAGCGGCACCGACCATCGAATCTGTCCGCTCGACAGATCGACCGCCACCAGGCTGCCCCACGGCGGAGGCGTGCAAATCAACCCGGGAAACGACGACCTCATGAACACGCGGCTCATGCCGTACGGCGTCTCGAGCTGCGGCGCGAATTCGAGATCGAATCCGCGTGAGTTGTTCTGCCGCTCCGTGAACTCATCGCGCGGAATCAGGTGAACCTCCGCCGCCATGTTATTGACGTTGGTCACCAGCAATTGGCGCTCGGGATCGAACGCAGCCCCGCTCCAATTCATCCCACCGGTGTTACCCGGTACCTGGATCGAGCCCTTAAGACTCGGAGGCGTGAATACGCCGTCGTTGCGCAGGCCCTCGATCCGCGTCCGGCACTTCTTCCGATCGAAGTAGACGATCCCCCACGCGTCATCGGCGGTAAAACTTTGCGGCACCAGCGGCGGCGGCACAGCGGGAAACGGCTGCGTCGGTGAGGTCTGCTCGCCGGGGACGTCCGATTGCGGCACAGGTTTCTCTGTGATCGGAAACAATGGCTCGCCCGTCAGCCGGTTGAAGATGAACAGGATGCCGCGCTTAGTGCCTTGCACCACTGCCGGAATCTCGACGCCATTGCGCCGGATGGTGCAGAGCAGCGGCTGACACGGATTGTCATAGTCCCACAAATCGTGATGCGTAGTCTGGAAGTACCACGCGAGTGCGCCGGTCTTCGCATGGAGAACGACCAGCGAGTCAGCGTACGGACCGGGACCGCGGCGCATTCCGCCGTAGTAGTCGGGACTTGCGCTGCCGGTCGGCACGAATACCAGCTCGTTTAGCGGATCGACCGAAATAGGCGCCCACGCGTTGCCCGCGCCGGTGCGCTGCGCATCCTCGGGCTTCCAGTCTTTCCACGCTGGATCTCTGGCGCTTTGCGGAATCGCGTTCCACGACCATCGAACTGCTCCGGTGCGCGTATCGAACGCGCGCACCGTTCCCAACGGCTCATCGAGTGCGCGATTGTCGCCGACCGCTGATCCGACGATCACCATGTCGTCGATGATCGCGGGCGCGGAGGTCTCCTCATACTCGCCGTAGTAGCCGATGTGCTCGATATTCTTGACGCCCGCTTTCAAATTGATCTGACCGCCGGCGCCGAAGTCGGTGCAGAGCTTTCCGGTCGCGGCATCGATCGCGATCAAGCGCGCATCGATGGTTCCGATAAAGATTCGGCGTCGGCACATCGCGCCGGGCCTGGCTACCGGATCCAGCCAGCTTGCAACGCCACGGTTGATCAGTCCTTCGGAGTAGATCTGGTCCTTGCCGATGTTCGGATCGAAACTCCACTTTTGCTCGCCAGTGGTGGGGTCGATCGCGATGACGCGGCAGAACGGAGTCGAGATGTACATCGCGCCGTCGATCACGATCGGCGTGTTCTCGAAACCGGTCTTCATGCGGGTATTCTCGCCGTTGGATACGTCGCCCGTGTGGAAGGTCCAACTGACTTTTAGCCGCGACACATTGTCGCGATTGATCTGGTTCAGGGTCGAGTAACGCTGTGCGCCGGGATCGTTGCCGTAGTTGGGCCACTCGACCGCTTCGCCAGCAACTTGCGCGTGAGCATACATAGCGATGCCAACTGCCAGCACGACTGCGATTACGATCGAGCTTTTCATGCATTCCACCCCTGTTCGCGATGGCGTGGGACTCGCGCGGTTGCTATCACAATTGTTTGGCATCGCACGCTGACAAGGTCACGATTGGCCTCATCCAGATGAGTTGTGCGGCCGAGCCGCGTCTCAATCTCGACAAGGCGATCGCAAAAATCGAGGACGCTGCCCAGCGCGGCGCGCAAATAGTCTGCACCCAGGAACTCTTCGGCGCGCATTATCCATGTCAGGTCGAGGACCCGAAACTTTTCGATCTCGCCGAGCCGATCCCCGGCCCAACTACAGAAGCGCTCGGTGCCGTCGCCAAGGCGCGGAAAATAATCATCGTCGCATCGATCTTCGAGCGTCGCGCCGCCGGCGTCTATCACAACACCGCTGCCGTCATCGACGAGGCCGGCAAAATCGTCGGCCGCTACCGCAAGATGCACATCCCCGACGACCCGCGCTATTACGAAAAATTCTACTTCACTCCCGGCGATCTCGACTTCGTCGCGCATCCCACGTCGCATGGATCGATCGGCACCCTCGTATGCTGGGATCAATGGTTCCCCGAAGCCGCGCGGCTGACCGCGATGGCCGGCGCGCAGATCCTCTTCTACCCAACAGCCATCGGATGGTGGCATGGGGAGCCGGAAAAAGTCCGGCCGAAACAGGTGAACGCGTGGGAAACAATCCAGCGCAGCCACGCAATCGCCAATGGCGTCTTCGTCGCGGCGGTCAACCGCGTCGGCGTCGAAGGTGAGCTCGAGTTCTGGGGCGATTCATTCGTCGCCGATCCGTTCGGCGAGATAATCGCGCGAGCGAGCGCCACCGCCGAAGAAACCCTGCTCGCCGAATGCGATCTCGCCAAGATCGAGCAGGTCCGCCGCAACTGGCCCTTCCTGCGCGACCGCCGCATCGACGCCTACGCCGACCTGACGCGCCGCTATCGTTCGTAGCAGCGTCCGTGACAATACGTCCACATTCGTTTGGATGGATTCACAAATGAAGGTTCTACATATTCAGTCATCGCCGCGAGGTGACAAATCGAACTCGATCGCCCTCACAAACGCCTTTCTTTCAGCGTCAAGAAAAGTCCTCCCCGCGATTGACGAGGACATCCTGAATGTCTGGAATGAAAACCTCCCCGAGTTCGATACCGCATCCATCGGGGCGAAGTACAAGGCCATCAATCACCAGCCAATGACAGACGCAGAATCGCTTACATGGAACCGCATTCAGGAATTGATCGGCCGCTTCCAACGAGCGAACCGAATGGTCCTGGGCCTGCCCATGTGGAACTTCTCGATCCCGTACAAGCTCAAACAGTTGATTGATCTGACTGCTCAGCGAAATTACTTGTTCACCTACGACGGCAAGGAATACGGGCCACTCCTCGACATCCCCAAAGCACTGGTCGTCTATACGCGGGGATCTACATATCGCGAAAATACTCCAATACCACCGTCGTTCGATCACCAGGCGCCTTACATTGATTTTTGGCTTCGCATGATAGGAGTGCGCGAGATTCGCAGCGTCGTCGTGGATGGCGTGTTTCAGGACGATGCGCAATCAGCAGCCAGGGTGGCCGCCGGCAAGCAATCAGTTGAACGAATAGTTGATGGCTTCTGGTGAGCAATATTTCACCTGAGCATCGCCGCCTGCTCGCCGGCTACCGGATGCCCCCCGAATGGGCGCGGCACGTCGGGTGCTTCCTTGCGTGGCCGCACAATCGCGACACCTGGCCCGACAAGTTCGACGTGATCCCTCCTATCTATGCCGAGATGGTCGCGAAAATCGTCCGCTTCGATAACGTCCGCCTTGGAGTCACCGACGAAAAACAAATCAACCAGGTACGAGAGACGTTTTTCGACGCCGCCCGCCGCACCGCAAAGGACACGCCCGGTACACTGCGGCCGATCGACATTTTTCATCTGCCGACCAACGACGCGTGGATCCGCGACTACGGCCCAATTTTCGTTAATCGGCTCGCGAGCGCCGCGAGCTCCGGCCCAAATCAAATCGCACTCGACTGGCGCTTCAACTCGTGGGGCGAAAAATACGGCGCCTTCGATCTCGACGACGTCGTCCCGCAAAAGCTCGGTGCGCGTTACGGCTTCAAAGTGATCGAGCCGGGCATCGTGCTCGAAGGCGGCTCGATCGACGTCAACGGCGCAGGCTCGCTGCTCACGACTGAGTCATGCCTGCTCAACCCCAATCGCAATCCCACCCTCAGCCGCGCCGACATCGAAGATTACCTGCGCACCTACCTCGGCGTGACCAACGTGCTGTGGCTCGGCGACGGAATCGCCGGCGACGACACCGACGGCCACATCGACGACCTCGCGCGCTTCGTCGCGACCGACACTATCGTCACCGTCGTCGAGGACGATCCCGTCGACGTGAACTACACGGTCCTGCGCGACAATCTCGCACGCCTGCGCGCGATGCGCGATCAAGACGGCCGTCCCTTCAAAATCGAAACCCTGCCGATGCCCCCCGCCGTCATCCACGACGGCACTCGCTTGCCCGCCTCCTACGCGAACTTTTATATAGCGAACGGCGCCGTCCTGATGCCGACCTTCAACGCCCCCACCGACGCGCTCGCCTCCGCAACCCTTTCACGCCTCTTCCCCGGCCGCCGCATCGTCGGCGTCCCCTCGACCGACCTGGTCTGGGGCCTCGGCTCCGTCCACTGCCTGAGCCAGCAACACCCCGCACCCCCGACCATCTGATTTCCCGCAACACGCCAGGTTTACGGGATGAACTTTTACGCCTGACGCTCCCGGTTTTTCAGTGTTAAGCTCGGGGGATTGAACAACCCTGAGAATTACAACCGCTTCCGACAGCCAAACCGTAGAAAAAACAATTTTGACGGAACAAAGCTACCCTTGGTGGACTGATCCTACTTCAACCACAACCTATAGTGGCTCGGAAGCTGGTCTCTAAATCGAAAATCTTAATAAACTTAATGTTAGACTTGACAGAATTAATATTTGGATCAATATTAGGCCGTAATGAGGCCGATAATTCTCAAATGCCCTTCATGCGACGGCAATCTGACCGTCGCCCGCCTCGACTGCCCTGACTGCTCAATCTCGATTGAAGGCGAGTTCGCGCCGCCTGCGCTCCTCAAGCTCACCGGCGCGCAAATCGACTTTATCGAGGTCTTCATCAAGAACCGCGGCGTCATCCGCGAAGTCGAACGCGAACTCGGCGTCTCCTACCCGACCGTCCGCGCGCGCCTCGACGACGTCATCACCGCGCTCGGCTACTCGCCGAAATCCGCGCCCGACGCTTCGACCTCCGACGACAGCGGCTCGCGGCGCCGCTCGGTCCTGGCCGATCTCAAGGACGGCAAAATCACTCCCGACGAAGCACTCGCCGCACTCAACGAGCCCCGCACAAAAGACGCATAACTCACTGAAAGAAAAGACCGGAGGGAGTCCCGCCATGGCTATCTCGACCATCGATGGAGTTGAATCAATTCGAATCCTGCGCGCCGGTGGAAATCTCAAAATCAGCGGCGGCGATCGCCCCGCCATTGAGATCGACTCGGGCGTCGCGCCGAGAGTCACCACCAACGCCGGCATCGCCGAGGTGACGCTGCGCGACAACGCGGTCATCACCATTCCCGCGGGCGTGACGGTCGAAGTCGAAGACCTCGCCGGCAACCTCGACCTCTCCGATCTCGCGACGCCTTTCGTGGTGACCCGCGTGCGCGGCAATCTGCACGCGCGCCGCATCGGCGCGATCTCGATGCGCGATACTGTCAGCGGCAACGTCTCCATTAAGGAAGCGGGCGCGGTTGATGGCATCAAGGTTCGCGGCGCGCTCTCGGTCGAATCCGCGGGCGCAATCACCTTCAGCCACGTCGCCGGAGAACTGGAATGCCGCGCGATCTCGGGCGAAGTGGCGATCGAAAAAATTGCCGGCGGCGCGCGTGTCACGAACCTGCGCGCGCCCTTCATCGCGCGCGTGATCGGTGGACATCTCGAAATCGAGGACGCTGCCCACGTCGAAGCCGGCGTCGTCGGCGGCAGGGTGCGTGCGTCGAACCTGTCAGGCGGACTGCAGATCGGCAAGATCGGCGGCAAGCTTGCTGCCGACAACGTCGCGGGTGAAGTCGCCGTCGGTTTTGTCGGCGGCAATGCGCGCGTCAGCCACATCGGCGGCTCGTTGAATCTTGAAGATGTCGGCGGCGCGATCGATCTCGCCGGCCCCTTTCCGCTCGACAAGGCCTGGAGCGTCGCCAGCCGCGGCCGCGTCAATGTCGAAGTGGACCCGAGCGCCGCGCTCGAGCTCGATGCTTCCTCCGGATGGGGCCGAATCCGCACGTATGGCATCGACGCCTCCGCGCTCAAGTCGCTCGACCGCAGTCACATTCACGGTACCATCGGTCCCGACCCCGCATCCGGCGCGCGCACGAAAATCGCCATCGAGACTCGCGGCGCCGACGTGATTATCGCCAGCGCCGACGCCCGCGAGCGCGATTTCTCCGGCCGCGGCTATCGCTCGCGCGCAGGAGGATTCTCGGCGCCGTTCGAAGACCTGGTCGACGACCTTGGCGGCGAGATTCCCGCGTTCGTGCGCAGCGTCCTCGACGCGGCCGGCCAGTTCGTCGCCGAGAGCGGCGGACTCTCGAGCGGAATCGTGCGCGAAGTCACCCGCGACGTGAAACGCAGCGTCAGCGAAGGGCTGCGCGAAGTCGAGCGCGCCATTTCGGAAATCGAGGAGCGGGTTCCCGAAGACGTCGGCGAGCGCCTGACGAAACTCGGCAAGGAAATCGGCGAACTGGTCTCGCAAGCGGTGCGCGGCGGCTCGCGCGAGGCTCGCACCGAGATGCGCGATCGGGTGCGCGAGGCCGCGCGCGAGATGCGCGACAAGATTCGCGAAGCCGCCCGCGACGTGAGAAACCGCGCCCACGACCAAGCCGGCAGCACTACCCAGTCGAATACTCAATCGACTACTCAGTCGGACACTGAAAAACCTGAAAACACTCGAGTAGCAAGTCAGCGCGAGTTTCAGGCCCGGCGGAACCGTGAAGTTGAATCGCGACGACGCGATTCTCGAAATCCTCGCCGCGGTGAAAGACGGCCGCCTCGAGCCCGACGAAGCCGACGACCTCATCAACGCCTGGATGGAAGTCTCGCGCGCCGACGACATCCGCCACTGACGCCGCTAAACGCGCTCGCCCCCAATTTGATCGTCCCCCTTCCCTCGAGGGAAGGGGTTAGGTTCCGCGATGCCGCAGGCCGTTAGCCGACTTTTGCACCAAGCATCTGTATGATCACCATCGCCTGCGACGGATCAACCGTCAGCGATCCCAGCTGGGCCGCATCAAGCGTGAGGCCCTCGATCTTCGAACCTCTCAGATCGACTTCGCTCAGTTTCGCATTTGCGAGATTCGCATTTCTCAGATCGCATCCGTCGAACACGACCCGCTCAATTGTCGACTCGTGGAACTCAGCCTCCGCAAGTACGCAGTTCTCGAAGCGAGCGTGCCTGATCCGGGACGACGCGAGCCGCAAAAAATCGGCTTTGCAATCCTGGAACAGAACATCCGATAGATCGCCTTCGGTCATCGTCAGTCCCGTGAGACGGCATCCGACGATCGCAACCCGGCGGAGACTCGGCGTCGCCCAAATGCCATTAGCCGCGCTCGACTTCTCGACGCGCACATCGACCATCCTGAAGTTCGACAGCGTAGTTCGATCAAGTTCGATTCGCGTCAGGACGCAGGTATCAAATTGCAATCGGCTGGCAGATGCGTCGTTCAGCGCCACTCCCTCGATTGCCGCCAGCTCATATGAGTCACCGGCAAAACTACCGAGCTTGAGCGATTCGAGCGATGCGGGCGCGGGCAAATCCGGGGCATCGATTGTCGCGGCTTGCCTCTCATGCTTCGCGGTCTTCATCCCAATCGAAGGAACTATCCTCTTCGAGCCTCGACCGCGGAGTGTTCACCTACAACCAGTCAGCACGCCTTACCCCTCGTAGTGCCGGATTTCAATCAGGTGCCGGCTCGGGTCGAAGAAGTAGAGGTTCTTGCCCGGGCCGCGCGCGCCGCCCCCGGCCGATTTGAGCGACTCGGCTCGTCTCGTCGCCCGGACCGCGCATGTTTCCGACGGCGTGAAAGTCATCTCCATATTCAATTTTCGCGTCGATCACCCTGCGGAAGACTTCGTCGAATTCCTTGCGCGACATCGCGAACGCAAGATGCTCTCCGCCCTTGGTTCCCCATCCCGCCATTGCAGCGTGAAGTCGGGCGTCACTCGAAGTATCGAAAACGGCTCCCGATCGCCTTCGTACTTGAGGCCGAGGATGCCGACGTAGAACTCGACGCTTTTCTTCCGATCGTTCACGGCGAGAATCATATGGTCGAGTTGTATCGCCATTGCATTACTCACTTCAGGAACTGAGTCATCGACAGAAGATTACCGTCAGGATCTTTGAACCAGCACACCTTGCCCGCTCCATCCGGAGTGGTCCAGATTCCGGCGGCGTCTTGTTGCAGTTCCGGAATGCGCTCGAACTTGACGCCTTTTTTGGCGAGCTTCTCCACGATCGCGCTGATGTCAGGGACCCTCCAGCCCAGCGCGGTGAACGGCACCGGAGTGAACTTCTCGCGCGGTTTCTCTATGTGAAGATGCCTCCCACCGACTTCGTAGATGATCGCCCACCATGCGTCCTCAACCAACTTGAGGCCGAGCACTCCGCCGTAAAAGGCCTTCGCTCGTTCCGGGTCCGTGGTTCCAACGAATGACATCACTTCGTAGTCGCCGAGCATGGTTGATCCTCCTTCACGTCGAACATTGGTGGACTTCTAGCATTTTGAGCGCGTGGCCGTCTTGCGATAGATTGCCAACTGATGCCGAAAAAGCGCCACTGGTTTTTTGACTCTTATAAGTACCAGGTCCGCACCGGGATGGTTCCCGAGTACCCCGATGGCCACGTCATCAAAACGCATTCACATCCGTGGCATCAGGTCGTATACGCGTCGCAGGGCGTCATGACAGTGCGGACGCCCGAAGGCGCGTGGGTGGTTCCTATTCATCGCGGCGTGTGGGTCCCTGCCGGTACGCGTCACTCGATCCAGATGTCCGGGCACGTGTCGCTACGGACGCTCTACCTCGTGCCGCGCCTCAGCCGCGCGCTGCCCGACGAGCCCCGCGTCATCGGTATATCTCCGCTGCTCCGCGAATTGATTCTCCGCATCGTCGAGCTCGACAGCCTGAATCTTCGCAATCCCGAACACGCGCATCTCGTGTCGGTCCTGCTGGATCATCTTCACGTGATGCAATCCAACGCCGTGCATCTGCCGTTGCCGCGCGACGCGCGCGCGAAGCGAATCGCCTCGATGCTGCAGAAGGAGCCCGCCGACACTCGCTCGCTTATCGAGCTGTCCAAACTCGCGGGCGCCAGCAAACGCACGACCGAGCGTTTGTTCAAGAACGAAACCGGCATGGGCTTTGGCAAATGGCGTCAGCAACTACGGCTCGGGCACGCGCTGCGATTGCTGGCCGCCGGCGACCCGGTGACGACGGTCGCGATGGACGTCGGCTACGACAGCATCAGCGCATTCATCTCGGCGTTTCGGATGACCTTCGGCAAAACTCCCGGCCAGTATTTCCGCTCCGCCTGACCACTGCTGGTTGTAGCGCTCGTCGTCTGCTATTGAGGTTCGCAGCCGAGCTCGTCGTTGGCGGTTGGGGTGATGATTCCCGGGAGGATGCTTGGCCGGTAGCTCGATGCTCGATTTCTTCAGAGATGCACCGTGGCTGACACGGCGGCGCCTCTCAATTTATCCGAAACTATTCCTTGCTGTTTACGTCGTAAGCGCCGCGGTCTGGATGCTGCGCAGCAAGGGCATGATCGATCCGGGCGGACATCCTATCGGTGCCGACTTCATCGACCCGTGGTCGGCGTCGTGGTTAACACTCCATGGAGCTCCCTCCGCCGTTTACAATATCTCGCGCCTGTGGACCGTCGAGAGGATGGCCGTTCACTATCCGAACGTCGGCTTCGCCGGCTTTCACTATCCGCCGATATATCTTCTTCTGATCCTGCCGCTCGCATTGCTGCCGTATGCATGGTCGTTGCTCGTATGGACGGTCGCAACCTTCGCCGCCTATCTGGCAGTGATGTGGAAGATCGATCGCGAGCGCGATTCACTCTGGCTTGCGATCGCGTTTCCGGGCGCGCTGGTCAATCTGACCAACGGCCAGAATGGATTCCTTACACTCGCCTTGCTGGGAGGCGGTCTGCTGACGCTGGAACGACGCCCGATTCTGGCCGGCGTGATGTTCGGCCTCATGAGCTACAAGCCGCAGTACGGCATCCTGGTGCCGATTTTTCTGATCGCGACCGGACGATGGCGCACGATCGCGGCGGCATCGGTCACGGTAGTAATCCTCGCCGCGCTGTCGTTCGCGATTTTCGGTGCGCAAACCTGGCAAGCCTTCTTCTCCAGCATCGCATTTACGCGCCACGTCGTGCTCGAGCAGGGCGGCAGCGGATTCGAAAAACTGCAGAGCGCCTTCGCGGCCGCGCGCCTGTGGGGCTTCAGTGTCGCGACAGCTTACGCTGTGCAGGCCGCGGTGGGCTTGATAGCCGCGATCGTGGTCATCTGGATCTGGTGGCGGACTCCGAATTTCACTCTGCATGCGGCCGCGCTCGCAACCGGAGTGCTGCTGATGACTCCCTACATGATGGATTATGACCTCGTCATACTCGCGCTGCCGATCGCATGGATCGCGCTCGAAGGCGCGCGCTCGGGTTTTCTGCCATGGGAAAAATCGCTGCTGGCATTGGCGTGGCTCCTGCCGCTGTTCGCGCGCTCACTCGCCGGCCACGCGCTGATTCCAATCGCACCACTCGTAACCCTGCTGCTGCTGGCCGACATCGCTCGCCGCGTTCCGGCAACGCGCGAGCAGTTCGCATTTGAGAATGCGCAGCAGAACCCTTACCTGGCCTCTCCCGTGAAGGAACGGGCGAGGGATTAAAGGTTAGATCGGCAGTAGCTCGCGCGAGCTTTCGTCCAGGAGCCGCACGATTTCTTCTTCGCTGATGCCCAATGACTTTGCGTCGCCCTCTGCGACCGCGTCGCACAGCGCTTCGGCGATCAGCAGCTGCGCTAGCATCCGCGCACGGCTCGGCACCGGAGTATTTCGCGAGCGGATGAGCCGCGACATCGTGTCGATCTGACGATCGCGCGAGGCGACGCGCGCGGCATGTACTCGTTCGTCGGTCGCGCTCAGCGCGCGCAGGCTCGCGCGAAACGTCCGCCACTTGCGATGGTGCTCGAGCACGGCGCGGCTGAGCCGCATCCGGATTGCGCGCGCGCTACCGCCGGATTTCAGGATCGCCTCAATCGACGACCACTCGGCGCTGACCCAGTTCTCGTAAACGTCGAGAAAGATCGCGAGCTTGTCGGCGAAGTGAATGTAGAAAGTGCCGGGAGCGTAACCGGCCTCGCGCGCGATGCGGTTCGAATCGGTGCCGTGATAGCCGTCCGAATTGAAAATCCTGGCGGCGGCCTCGATCAGCGCCGCTCTCGTCTTATCCGGTTGCCGATGCCGGTCCGGTTTGCGCGCGGTCCGCGACTCCCCAGGCGATGTCGCAGTGCGCCGATACCGGACGATGCTGCCATGACTCGCGCGCATCTTCTATCTCGCAGCCGCTGCGAGCGGCCGCGCGGACTTGATGCCAGCCGCCACTTTTTCGATGAACGGCTCGACTGCCGCGAGAAACTTCTCCGGCTCTTCAAGAAACGGGCAATGTCCGCCTCCGAAGAGCGCGACTGAGTGATTCGGGAAGCGGCCGATCGCATCTTTGCTGCGCGAGAACGAGACGAGCGGATCGCGCGTCGCCCAGGTTAACAGAACCGGGCAGTTGATCTGCGCGCCGATTCCCGTCTGGTCCGCCTCAGGAGTGCGAAAGCTGAGCCACGCCTGCTCCCAGATTGCGCCGCATTCTGCCGCCGCGTCTAGAATCCGTTCGCGCTGCTCGCGCGCCGCAGGCGTCCGCAGAAGCTGCCGATACATCATCGAGAAGATCGGCTTGAAGTAGAACGCATCGCGCTGGCCGGCGCGTCCAAGCGCCGCTATCATGCCGCAAATCCTGTATCCGAATGCGTTCATCGGGATGAGTCCGCCCGGATCGGCAAGAACCAGCCCGGCGACACGGTCGGGAGACTGCGCCGCATAGGCCATCGCGGCCGAACCGCCGATTGAGTTTCCGATCAGGACGGCGCGGTCGATCTTGAGCGCGTCCATGAACCCCGCCAGCAGCGTAGTGTATCGAGCGAGACGCGCCGGATGCGCATCGGCGCCCGAACGTCCCTGACCCGGCCAATCGGGCGTGATGAAACGCCATCTGCTCGCGAGCCTGCCCGCGACGTGCTCGAAGTCGCGGCTGCCATGCGTGATGGCATGCAGGCCGATGACTGGAAATCCATCGCCGCGATCGTCATAGGCAATCGAGACTCGATCGATCGTGACTCTTCGACAGTCTGAACTTGCGCCAAGCGCAAATCGTTTCGGATCCGTCCGGGTCGTTCCAGGTGTCATAAGAACCAGCCTCCTTCGATTGATGATACTGATACCAATATCATCAAAACGAAGCAAATCAGGATGAGCTCGTTTCGGCACGACGCTTGAAATGGCGCCGCCATGGCGCGTTCAGGGCTTGAAGGTTTTTAGCGCGGTCAGGATTTTCGTCGTCAATTCGCTGTTCAGCGTCATGCCCTCGAGCGCCATCGCTTCGAGAGTCAGGCACACGATATGCGGGATTACTTCGTAGTGAGGACTGGCATCCTTCGGTCCGCGGAAAGAGTTCCTCGAACGATCGATTGATCAATTCCTCGACCCGGGCGTTCGCTGCGGTCACCGATTCGCGCAGATACGCATCGGTGCGGCTCGCGACCACCAGCTCGATCCACGCCGTCGTCAGCCGGCCGTTAGAAATTTCCCACAACATATCGATCGCCGTCGCTCGCCGATCGTTCTCATTGGTGAGGCGGCCCACCTTTTCTTTTATTTCGCCAAACTTCAGCTCGAAAAGATGCTCGAGCGCGCTGGTGAGTAGCTCTTCTTTTTTTGGGAAATGATAGAGCTGAGCGCCGCGCGAAAGGCCGGCGCGTTCGGCGATTTCAGAAGTCGTCGTGTTCGCGTAGCCGCGATCTATTAAGCATAAGATAGCTGCATCGAGCAGGCGCCGACGCGTTTCGGCTGTTTTCTCGTCCTGCGTCAGCCGTGGCCTGAAGTTGGTCGGTGAAGAGGCACCCATGACGCCGCAATCGTAGCAGACTGGAAGTCATTATCAAGTAATCAAGCTGGAACAAGGCATTAGTATCGCTACTGCAAGAATATCCCTGCGCCACGTGATATGAATTCATCATGCCGGTGGTGGACGGGGTGACGGTGGAAGGGAAGGGCATGACTGCGTGGCAGCGCTCGATTGCGCAGTATCGCGATCGACGCGTGTTGCTGATCCTGCCGCTGGGCTTCGCCAGCGGACTCCCGCTACTGCTGACGTTTTCAACTTTGTCGGCCTGGTTCGCGACTGCCGGCGTGAGCCGCGCGACCATCGGCGCTTTCGCCCTGGTCAGCACGCCGTATGCACTAAAGTTTCTGTGGTCACCGCTGATTGACCGTCTCCCGCCGCCGATTCCCCTGGGCCGGCGGCGCGGATGGGGCATCGCAATTCAACTTGCGCTTATCGCGGCGACGCTCGCGCTGGGCTCATGCAATCCGAAAGTCGATCTGACGCACATGGCAGCGCTGGCGATCCTGGTCGCATTCCTTTCCGCCAGCCAGGACGTCGTGATTGACGCGTATCGGGTCGAAATCCTGACGCCCGATCAGCAAGGTCCCGGCGCCGCCATGATCCAGACCGGCTACCGGATCGCGATGCTGGTCTCGGGCGCAGGCGCGTTGATTATCGCGGCCCGCTACGGATGGTTCGCGGCCTACGCCACGATTGCGGCGCTGTTAAGCATCGGGATGCTGGTATTCATCTTCGGGCCCGAGCCGGCGGTACCGCCCGATGCGCTGCCACATACCGGCGCCCGCGGATGGGACGCGGTCCGCGAATGGATCGCGACTGCGGTGACGGGCCCGTTCGCCGACTTCATGCGACGGCCGATGTGGCCGGCAATCGTCATCTTCATCGTCGGCTACAAGCTCGGCGAAGCGATGGCGGGCGTGATGGCGATGCCGCTCTACATCTCGATCGGATTCTCGCTCGACCAGATCGCCGCAGTCTCGAAGCTGGTCGGATTTTTCGCGACTGTCATCGGCGCGATCATCGGTGGAGTGGTGACGTCGAAGCTGGGCGTGATGCGCGCGCTGATTCTGTGCGGGATTCTGCAGTCCGCCGGCAATATGTTTTACGTGCTGCAGGCCGTGGGCGGGCATCGGCTCGACTATCTCGCGCTATGCGTCGCCGCCGAGAATCTTACCGGCGCGATGGCGGGCACAGCGCTGGTCGCCTATCTCTCCGACCTGTGCTCGCCCGCGTTCACCGCAACTCAGTACGCGCTGCTGTCGTCGCTCGCGGCGGTGGGGCGCACGATGGTTGCGTCTTCGGGCGGTGTGCTCGCGGACAAGCTCGGCTGGGTGCCGTTCTTCCTGCTCACTACCGTCGCGACGATTCCAGCGCTCCTGCTGCTGGTCTGGATTGCGCGGCGTGATCCTACTCCTTGGCGCAAAAGGAAAGATTCTATATCCGCCTGATTCGCGGATCGATCCTGCGCTGGCCGGACTCCGGTCGCTTGGAGAACCAACTCCGTCGAATAAACCTTTTGCAGCCACCATCTTCCGCGCCGATTCCAACCCGTCTGATACACTGCAGGAATGAGTGCCACGCGAACATCGAATGCCCGAAAACTCCGTGGGCTTAAGAACATCTCGTGGCTCACCGCGCGCCAGCTCGAACGGCTCTACAATGCGCTGACAATTAGCATCGTAGAAAAGCGCGGGATCATTTTCGACGAAAAGCACGCCCCCAACTCCGCTTACATCCTGCTTTCAGGTGTGGCCAGAATCTCATGCCGCAATCGCAAGGGTCAGCGCACGTTGGTGATAATGGTTGCGCCCGGAATGGTTCCCGGCTTTCCGCCGCCGGTGCCCGGCATCAGCTACAATTTTCGCTGCGAAGCGGTCACCGTTTGCCGGATAGGCGCGGTCGACCTCGAGACCTTCATTGAAATCTCGCTCGGAGTCGCGTCTGCCGACTTCAGGCGGCTGGCGTCGAGCTACCTGGGCCGCTGGGATCTGGTTCAACTGCGATGCGCAAATTTCATGAGCTGCACCTTGGAAGAGCGGCTGGCGCTTATTCTGCTCGAGCTGTGCGAAAACTTCGGCGTTGCCGACCCGAAAGGAGTGCGCCTGACGTTACCAGCCCGACATCGGGATCTCGCTGAACTGGTCGGCGCCTCGCGTCCGCGAATCACCGAACATCTGATTATGTTTGAAAAAAAGCACCTGATTTCCCGGAATCGTCGTCAACTGGTAGTCAACATAGAGCGGGTGGAAGGATTTTTGTCGCAAGCCCGCATCTCGAGCGATGACGTCGCACTGCGCGCAAGTGCCTCATAGTCTGGTTTAACGAAGATTCCACCGCTGCTTGCCTGCTTCTGTCGGTAGCCCTCGTTTAGGTTCTTTATAGCACAAAGGATTGGTAATCCCGGTAACATCGCGTTTCCTTTCCAGCCAGCAACGCGATATGGTTTCTGTTGGCTCGGGTGCAAATTTTGAATGAACGGAATACCTCAAGAGAAACGGATCTGGACAGGCTGAGCAGACTCAAAGCACTATCGTGGCTCTCGCAGTCTGAACTCACGCTCCTGATCGGCGCCATGGCGCTGGCCAACTACAAACGCCACTCGGTAATTCTGCGCGAGGTTTCGCTGGCGCGTGATGCACACATTTTGTTAGCAGGGATTGCACGCATCACTTGCCGCAACGCGCGCAACGAGCGCGTCACAGTCGCGATGCTCGCGCCGGGTCCGATTCCCGAATTTCCGGCCCTGCCACTCAGCCAGTCGCGGTTCCAGTGCGAGGCTTATAACGATTGCCGCGTTGGCACCGTCAGTTGGGACGACTTCGACGGCATCACGGTGAATGCGACCGAATCCGCCTTCAAACAGTTTCATCGCAATGATTTGAAGCAGTGGTATCGCCTGCTGCTGCGCAGTTCGAGCTTCCTGAACCTGGGTTTGCATGAGCGAATCGCGATCGCGCTGCTGGAACTGTGCGCCGACTTTGGAATCGAGGAATCGCGCGGCACCCTCCTGCGCGTAGCTTTCAGCCACAAGGACATCGCCAACCTGGTGGGCGCTTCGCGGCCCAGGGTGACGGAGCATCTGGCGCGACTCGAGCGCGAAAAGTTCGTGATCCGGCAGGGACGGCAGATTGTGGTGCAGGTCGCCAAACTGTTCGATTCGATGAATGCGGAAGCGGGTGCGCATTTGAACTGATACGCGGCGCTCGAACCATGGTCGAAGAGGAAGCTTTGGAAACTGAACTCAATCTTATACGTGTCGAGCTAATCGACGATCCGGCCACGATTGCCGAGGTCGGATTTGAAGCGCGATGCGATGGCGACGATCTGATTTGTCGGCGATGCGGAGATGCGACGCGAGCTATCGCGGCAATCCTCGTGGTGCCGGCCGGCGGGCAAGCGCGATGGGCGCTATGCGCGAATTGCCTGCTGGAAATGCCCTAAGAGTAGCGCCGATGCGAGAAAAATATGGACAAGACTGTCGATCGATGGCCAAATCCAGGCGACCTGCTGCACGCGGCGCTCGAGGGTTGGGTGGTCGTTGAGATCAGCGATGCGACATGGCCCAAAACCCAGCTCATGCCGCTAATTGAGCCGCGCCGCGGACAGGGTCTCCAAAGTTTCAGATCGAGCCGCGTTTCAGTTTCCGCACGCTCCAGACCCGCCAGATAGCATCGCTACTTCAAGCCGAGACGCGCGCGGGCATAGAGTTCGGCGGAATTGTCGAAGTCGATACTTGCGTGCTGCGCGCCGACATTGACGTTCCGAAATGCGGCCTGAAGCGCGCTCGGCGCGTACACCGCGTGCGCTCCCGAACCGGAGAACATTCGCGCAACTGCGCGGCGGCATAGCTCGGCGGAATACGCGGCCTGCCATTTTGCGCGCACGCGATGATCGTCGTCGAAGGTCTCGCCTGCCGCCATCAGGCGATCGAATTCGCCGAGGATGTCGTGAATCAACAGATCCGCCGAACGAATCTCGGCGGCGGCTTCCGCCAATCGCACCTGCGTCGGCCCGTGTTCTGCTTTGCGCGCGCCGGTCAAAATGACGCGCCGCTCCTTCGTGCGTTCGATGAATTGACGCAGCGCGAATTTCGCGGAACCGAGCACCGCAGTCGCAACCGACACTGACAGCATCGCCTCAGCCGAGAGTCGATACAGATTCGTGGCGTGATTGGCGGCATGAGGACTCGCGCCGCGAAAGAGAATCCGCGTGTCTATAGTTCTCTCCGAAGGCACGAAGACGTTGTGCGCGAGCACGTCCTTGCTGCCCGTCCCCTGCAGGCCCATCACGTGCCAGGTGTCATCCACTTCGAGATCGCCGCGCGGCACGACGACGTGAACCGAAGGCCGATGCGTCGATGGGTCGGCGCATCCCAGCATTACCCAGTGAGCATGATCGACGCCGCTGCAAAATTGCCAGCGTCCGTCGACGCGGAAGCCGCCGTCCACCGGATTTGCGGTTCCCTGCCACGACAACGTTCCCGCGACCAGGCCGTCGCGGCCATCGCCAAAGACTTCGTCTTGCGCCGCTTCGGGAAACGAACCCATGCACCAGTGATGCGCGCCCATAACCATCAGCACCCAGCCGCTCGAGGGGCATGCCTCGGATAGCGATGTGACGGCGTCGGCGAGCGTCCGCAGACTCAGTTCGTAGCCACCGACGCGGCGCGGCTGCGGAATCCGGAACATGCCGGCGTTGACGATGGCTGCCATGCTCTCGGTAGTAAGCTTGCGGGCGACGTCGCATTCGCGGGCGTGCGCAGATAGCGTCGGCGAAATCGCGGCGGCGCGGCGCATGATTTCATCATGATCGATCATAGTCACTCCAGTAGTCAGATCGCGATTCGAATGACTATAGGCATTAGCGATTTCATTGCGGCGCGAGCGCTTCTAACGCGCGTTCTTCGGGCGTCGCGCGTTCACGGTTGCCTCCCGCCGCAAGACTCCACGCCCCTGCGCTACCCTCCGGTCGCAGCGGCGTGATGCACACGTGCGACGCGCCGGCCTTGTACTGTGCCGCGACCCGATCGCGAATCGCTTGCTCGTCGCCCCACGCAACCATCGCGTCGACCAGCCGATCGCTGCCGCCGTTGGCGAAGTCCGTATCGTCGAAGCCCATCAGTCTGAAACTTTGCAGGTAGTTAGGCAGTCCGAGGTAAAATCGAATCAGCCCGCGAATCGCGGTGCGCGCCTTACTCGCGTCCTTTTCAAGCATTGAGACCTGTTGCATGACAGATCAGTTTTTCCGGTCCGATCACAGCGCGAATCTGCGCGGTCCGTTCCGGTGTAATGAAAGTCGGGATCGTTCCGTCGGTCTCGGCCGCTGCGAGCTTGAGCATTTTCGGAAGCAGGGCAGCGACTATGATCGGCGCCTCAAACGTCGGCTGGGCGGCGCCGTACGGAGCTTCTTTGAGCCGCGCAAGGTAGTCGCGCATGAAAGTCAGCGGCTTCGCATAGTTGATTCCGACCCGCGTCATCATTGGTCCGTGGCTGATCCCGATGCCCAGGATGAAGCGCCCGGGGAATAGTTCGGCGAGCGTCCGCGCGCCGCTCAGCATCGCAACCGGTTCGCGCTTCCAGACATTGGCGATCGCCGTGCCGACGATCAACTTCTCAGTGACTGTGAGCAGATGCGCAGCGAGCGCGAACGGATCGCGGCCGAAGGCTTCAGGAAACCAGAGCGCACTGTAGCCGAGTTTTTCGATCTTGCGCGCAAATCGCGCGATCTCGGCGCCCGCCATCGAATCCATCAATGCATCAACGCCAAGGGTGCCAAGATTCATCACAAATAAAACCTCCAACGGGCAAATGATCGCGACCACCCCGACCATTACGCCCCAAAGTCGAGACTGACAACCAAACGCCCATACAAGCCACCGGTCCAGTTTCCTGTCACGCTCCATTCGAGGCTCCTCGATATGATAAACCAAACCCGTGAATAGAGCTGTCTGCCTGGCGATGATCGCCTTTTTATTTTCATGCAGCAGTGCGCCCAAGGATCCTCAGTGCGGGCCATTTGGCGCTCCGTCGGCGGCAGTGCTTTCCGAAGTCGTACCCAGTTGCGGCGACGGCAAGCTGCTGGGCCCGTGGAAAGACGCCGACAAAATCGACCGATACGCCTGCCTCTTCGATCCGAAAGCGGCCACTACCAATAGCAAGTTACCAATGGTCGTATACTTACATCCGTCTTTATTTTCCGCCGGATGGATTACTCAGACCAATATACTTGACCTTCAGAACTCCACCTCACTCAGTGACGATCCGAAAAATGTCGGATACATAGTTCTGGCGCCTGAGGGACGCAAGACGACCCACTACTATCCGTTCCCGGACAACAATGGAGTCGGATGGGACAATTGGTATCGCCAGTTGAACCCCGCGGGTGACGTAAGGATTGGAAACACCACCTGGCGCGAAAATGCGGACGCGGCAACGATCGATCATTTCATCGCAGCCGAAGTGGCAACCGGCAAGGTCGACACCGCGCGGATTTATGTCTCCGGATGGTCCAATGGCGCCGCGATGGGCATGCTGTATGCGGTGAATCGCCCCAACATCGCGGCGGCTGCCGTCTATTCGGCTCCCAATCCATTTGGCGCATTCAACGATCCTTGCCCGCAGCAGCCGGTCGCCGGAACGCCGGCGAGCATCAAACAGATTCAGATCTTCAACCCGGCCGCTCGAACGATGCATGTTCATAACGCCTGCGACGTCGGCGGCATCTGCCCCAACGGCGAGCTGATGGCCAGTGAGCTGAACGCAGCCGGGGTGTTCGTCGATGATGTCATCCTCGACAATCATCATCAGCAGGTTCACGCGTGCACAGATTCATGCGGGACCGATCCACAGGCTCCCGTGAAGTCGACGGCCAGCGCTACCGGATCGCTGATTGGTCTTGGCAATCACACGCGATGGCCCAAGGAATGGACGCCCGCGATGCTGGACTTCTTCAGGCAGCATCCACTGAAGACTGCGCCGTAGGACGATATTCTGTTTCGCGATTGTGCTAATCAGAAGGCGGTCGTAAGGTCGAAAAACGAGGTCGCTCACAGCATGCAAACGAAGACCGTTAATGAAAGCTGGTCGCCTGCCGATCTGATCGATCTCGAACGGTACCCGATACTCGACTTGAGCGGTGCCGCCACGCGCGAGTTGACGCGTCATTGCCGCGATCAGCTCGATCGGACTGGCGCCTGCGAGCTGCCCGAATTTCTCAAGCCTGATGCGGTCGCGATGCTCGTGCGCGAAGCCGATTCGCTGGCTGCGCGCGCGTATCACAGCGTCGTCACGGGCACGCCCTACCTCGAAGCTCCTGATCCTTCCTGGCCCAACGATCATCCGCGTAAATTTTTCGAGCCGACCTCGGTCGGTGTCGTCGCTTACGATCAGTTTCCCGGCGATTCGCCGATGCGCCAATTGTTCGAATGGGATCCGCTGATGAAATTCATTGCGGCAGCGCTGAAAAAGGATCGCCTCTTTCGCTACGCCGATCCGATGGGCGCGCTCAATCTCGCCGTGATGGGCGACGGCGAACGACTGCACTGGCACTACGATCAGACCGACTTCGTCACGTCGATTGCGCTGCGACCCTCTGAGGCTGGCGGCGATTTCGAATACGTTCCATTGATTCGCAGCGCCACCGATGAAAACTATCCACGCGTCCAGCGTCTGCTCGAAGGCTCCAGCGAAGAAGTGGTGCGGGTCCCGATGAATCCGGGGACGCTGCTGCTGTTCGAAGGACGGAATTCGATTCATCGCGTCACGCCGATAGCCGGACAAACGACGCGGCTGGTCGCGCTGCTCGCGTACGACACCAAGCCCGGAACGCGGAGCAGCAAAGGCTTGCAGATGGCGCGCTATGGCCGCACGGCGTAGCTTGGCCACGACCACGAAACAAAGATCGCGCGGATCGATTCGCACACGGCTCATCGCTTCATCCGGCACTCGTGTCGAAAAAGATCTGCTGGGTGAACTCGCGGTTCCCGCAGACGCGCTTTACGGAATTCACACGGTCAGAGCGGTCGAGAACCTGGGATTCTCGGGACGAATCCTCGCAAACTATCCCGACTACATTCGCGCGCTGGCGACAGTCAAAAAGGCAGCGGCACGTGCCAATCGCGATGCGCACGTGATCGATGCCCCCCGCCAGGGCGCGATCGAACGCGCATGCGATGGGCTGATTCGCGGCGAGCATCTCGCGCAGTTCCCAGTCGACTTGCTCGCCGGCGGCGGCAGTATCGCCGTCAACATGAACCTGAATGAGGTCATCGCGAATCTCGCCTGCGAAGATCTCGGAGGCGCGCGCGGCTCGTACGAACCAGTGCATCCGAAGCTACACGTTAACGCTTCGCAATCGACGGCAGATGTTTGTCATACGGCGATTCGAATGACGGTGCTCAGTCGTTGGAGCGGGCTTCGGCGCGCGCTCAGCCAATGCGTCGAGGCATTTCGCGCCAAAGCGGCCGAGCTGCGGCCGGTGGTCACGATCTCGCGCACTTGCCTTCAGGACGCTTCACCGGTATCGCTCGGCGAACTTTTTGGTGGGCATGCAGCGGCGATTGGCAGACGCGCCGGCGAACTGGCGCAAAGCGTGAGAACGCTCATGCGAATAAATCTGGGAGGCACCGCGATTGGCTCTGGGAGCGGAGCGTCGGCGTCCTACCGGCGCGCAATCGTCAAGCGCTTAAACGAGATCGCGGACCACAAATTCACTCTGCGGCCCAACCTGTACGACGCCGCGCAAAATATCGACGACCTCGCGGCGGTCTCTGCGCAGCTCGCGCTGCTTGCGGAAGTTCTGATCAAGGTAGCGCAGGATTTGCGCTTGCTGTCGTCGGGACCGGAAGGCGGCTTCGGCGAAATCATTCTGCCCGCCGTTCAGGAAGGCTCGTCGATCTTCCCGGGAAAAATCAATCCGGTTATTCCGGAGACGATGCTCCAATGCTGCTTCCAGGTGCTTGGTTGCGAACGCGCGACGCGACTTGCCCTGGAACGCGGCGAGCTTAACTTGAACGTCTTCGAAGGCGCGGCGGCCGCAAATGTCTTCGATGCAATCGAGATGATGAAGCGAGCAGTCACGCTATTTGTCGAGCGATGCGTCGGCGGAATCGCCGCGAATAAACAACGATGCCGCGAACTCGCGTCGCGAGCACGCTATTGATTAAAGATTGTTCTTGTAATCCTGCTCGATCGCCCGATCGACTTGCTGAGCAAGTTCCTCTCCACCGCCAACCTTCGCGGACAAAATCTTCCCGAAGGAGATCTTATGACGCTCCGCCCAGGTCTCCGGCTTCCAAAGCTGCGAGCGGATGAAAGCCTTGGCGCAGTGGAAAAAACATTCCCGCACAGTAACTCGAATCGCCAGCAGCGCAGGCGCGCCACGGGCACTGAGCCGACCGAGCAGATCGGGATCGGCGCTCAACTCCGCGGTTCCGTTGACACGAAAGGTCTCGTCGGTGCCTGGCACGAGAAAAATAATTCCGACGTGCGGATTGGCCAGAATGTTCCTGAGACTGAACATCAGCCTGTTACCCTTGCGCTCAGGGATCAGAAGCGTGCGCGCGTCTTCTATCATCACGAAGCCGGGGCCGTCGCCTTTCGGCGAAGCGTCCTCGTTGCCTTGCGCGTCGGCGGTCGCAAGCACTAGAAACGGCGACCGCCGAATAAAATCCATCGCGGCTTCATCGAGCGCCGAAAAAAGTTTTTTCGGAGTCATCGGGCTCGGCTCGCCGAGCAAAGCCTGAAGTTGAGCGACTGTTTCAATTCGATGTTCTCGCGAATTCTCCATAGTGAGCGCCCTCCGATTAGTCAGTCGCTGTTGGCTCCTACTCTCGATTCCACGCATCCACCGACTGCGCGATTCCATTTTCCAGCGTCGAGAAAGTCTCGGTGTAGCCGGAATCCCTCAACCCGGAGAGGTCTGCTTGCGTGAAGCTTTGATACTTGCCAGCCAAACTCTCGGGAAATGGTACATAGTCAATCGTGCCCGCGCCAAGCCGCGCGATCAGTATCTTCGCGACGTCGTTGAAGGTGCGCGCGTGTCCGGTGCCAACGTTGAATACGCCGTTGCGCACGGGACCTTCGGCCAGCGCCAGGTTCACGCGAACGATGTCGTTCACAAAGACAAAATCGCGCCGCTGTTCTCCGTCGGCGTATCCATCGGTGCCCGCAAACAGTCGCGCGCGCCCGCTCGTCTTGAGTTGGCGATAGAGCTGATACACCATCGACGCCATCTTGCCCTTGTGAGATTCACGCGGACCGTAGACGTTGAAGTATCGAAGACCGGCGACAGTGCTCTGAGATTTTGCGGCGACGCTGCGCACATGATTGTCGAAAGCGAGTTTGGATAGCGCGTAGAGATTGAGTGGCCGCTCGTTTTCGGGTGACGGCGCGAACGCGCTCGATGAGCCGTAAACGGACGCGCTCGACGCATACACGAAAGGAACTTTGCGTGAGAGAGCGAAATGCAAAATCAACTTCGAGAACGTAAAGTTGTTTTCGATCATGTAGCGGCCATCGGTGCAGGTGGTGTCAGCGCATGCCCCCTGATGAAGGATTGCTTCGATTCGGTCGGGAAGAGATTTGCGCTCGATGGCGCGAGCAAACTCGTCGGGCTGCATGAAGTCCGAGAACCTCAGATCATCGAGGTTGCGAAAGTTATCGCCGCGGCGATCGACTACGACGACATCGGTGATGCCCTTGGCATTCAGCGCGCTCAGCAGGTTGCTGCCGATGAAGCCTGCACCGCCGGTTACTATGATCATTGTTTCACTAGCTCATTGTCAGCGAGTGGGTTATTCGAGCCGCGGACAGTAAATTGAATTGTCTGCGGAGCGCTTCCCGAATCGCGAGCTATAGAGAGAGTGTGCGCGCCGGGCGTCGGAGTCCAGAGCAGTGTGCCTCGAACCGGCGCGAGCGAGCGTCCGTCGAGGATCCAACGCGAATTTCGCGCACTTTGGCTGGCCTCGAAGACAACCCGCTGCGCGACAGCGGGGATGTCGGGATCGAGCGCGATGATCGTACCGGCAGCGGGCGAAAGAATTTGCGGATTGGCGTCGTCGAGATTGTTGAGGGAAGAAGTCGGCTCGGTTTCCGCGACAAACCATTCCTGTCGCGGCGGCTCAACAGCGCCGGGGAAGCTCACCTCGCTGAGAGCCACGCCAGTCGGTCGTACAATTTGGCCGCTTCCAAATCGGTCGTGCAGATAGTTCATCACGTTGAGCCAGGTGGGCGCGGCGCCGGTAATTCCAGTTACGTCGCGCATCGGCGCACCGGAAGAATTGCCGACCCAAACCCCAACCGTGAACCTGTCCGTGTAACCGACGCACCAGTTGTCGCGCATGTCCTTGCTGGTGCCCGTCTTGACCGCGCTCCAATAGCGGGTCGCCAGGCTGTTTTCGAGACCGAACGTAGTACTGCGGCTTGCCCGGTCGGATAGTATATCGGAAATCACGAATGATGCTTCAGGCGAGTATATTCGGGTCGACTTCTGAGTATCGGCGTCAGTAGTCAGTCGAAGGTCTGAGTATTTGCCGCCATTAGCCAGTGTGCGGTACGCATTCACCAGTTGCCAGAGCGTCACGTCGGCGGATCCAAGCGCCAGGGCCGCACCGTAGTAGTCGCCTTCCTCGACAAGTCCGCTGAAACCAAGTCCGTCGCAAACGATCCGCGAAAACTTCGACGCCGACCATATCTGTAGTGCGCACCGCAGGCACATTCAGTGACGAGGCAAGCGCGGTGCGCATGGAAACCAGGCCCCTGAACTCGCGATCGTAGTCCAGCGGCCGGTAGATCCCGCGCTGCTCGGGAAGTTCGAGCGGAGTGTCTTCGATCAACGAGGCGGCAGTGAGCAAGTGCTTGTCCACCGCGAGCGCGTAGAGGAACGGCTTGAGAGTGGACCCCGGTTGGCGCGGCGCGCGGATAGCGTCGAAGTCCGGCGCATTCGAGAGATCGCCGGCGCCTCCGACATACGCCCACACTTCACCGGTAGCATTTTCGACTACGATGACGGCGCCATCGTCAACGCGTCGATCGCGAACGTCGACGATCTGCCGATGCAGCGTGTCGATGACGAAGCGTTGGAGTTCGCGATCGAGCGTGCACCGAGCGGAACCGCTCCCGCCGTTCAGCAGGCGCTCTGCGAGATGGGGCGCGAGCGCGACTCGCGCGTAGTCGCCGCCGTGACCTGAGAATGCGCTATCGAGCGATGCGGCTACCGCACCACGCGATAGGCCAGGCGATCCGAGCGTGCGGCTCAGTGCGTTCGCGCGGGTCGCGACCGACTCGCGACGCGCATTGGGAGCTCGGATCAAAGCAGCAAGAACCACCGACTCGGCTGAGTCGATTCCGTGCGGGGCTTTGCCGAACATCACGCGCGACGCCGCCCCGATTCCCTGCAACTCTCCGCGATAGGTCACGAGGTTCAGGTAGGCCTCCAGTATTTCCTGCTTTGACCATCGCCGCTCGAGTGCGAGCGCCGCAAGGATCTGCCTGGATTTTCGAAGGATCGTTTTGCGTGACTGTGATCTTCCCAGTGAAGGATCGAGCAGCGACGCGAGCTGCATCGTGATCGTGCTCGCACCGCGGCTTCGTCCACCCAGACCAGCGCGCGCTGCCGAACTCGCCAGCGCGATTAGATCGACGCCGTGATGGCTCCAGAAGCGGTGATCCTCGGAGGTCACTATCGCCTGCGTGAGCGCCGGTGAGATTTCATCCAAGGGCGTCCACGCGAACCGCCGGCCGTGCGGATCGATTCTCAACTCGTGAACTGGATCGCCATTGCGGTCCAGCAATTGCGCTTCCGACGGATGCCATCGAGCGCGCACCTCCGCGAAGCTCGGCGTCGGGGGCCTGGTGATGACCAGCATCATCATCGCGATTGCTGCGATCGGCAAGCCGAAAATTGCAAGACGGCGCAACATCTAAGGTGCGACCTCGAACGGAGAATTGGGAAGCTCGCCAAACATTTCCGGTTCATAGAGAGCGTCGACGTGCGTCGCTGGAAGTTTGAACGTGCCCGATTGATTCAGGCGAATCGTATACTCGATCTCGAACGTCCCCTTCGGGACGTAGTCATAGTACGCGCGGAATGCGTCGAAGGCGCGCTCAGCATAGATCGGCCACACGTAGCTCTCGGTATCGATCTTTTCGCCGGAGGTCGCAATCGCCGAATCGCGCCCGAGCCCGGTGCCGAGATGTGACGCGCCGGCGGGAATCGGATCGTTCACAACGACCCAGGTCATGTCGGTTTGCGCTTCGACCTTGAGATGAACTCGCACCAGGTCACCGCGCTTCCATCCATGAGGATTTGCATTCTCAACCGGAAGAAGCGTGCGCGTGATTCGGTAGCCGCTCGAAAAGGGCTGCGTGATGGGCACGGCCGCGAGCGCACGAATCTGCGCCCAGGGATGGCCGCTTCCGGAGTGATCGATCTTCAGATCCGATTCTGTGGATGGCCAGTCGAACGCGAGATTTCCACCCTTCGGATCGCTTGCCCAATTCAGCTTTTGCGTCGCCGCCTGAATCGACGCGCTCGTGATGCCAGCGACCGGAGTCGATTCGAAGGCGGTTGCGAACTTCCTGACCGCCAGCGTGCCCCATGCGTTGGTAATCGTTTCGGTCCACGCTCCGTGCATCTGGAGCGCCAGCGCGCCGCGCATCACCAGCGGCAAATCGTCATGCCACAGGTTGTTGTCGAGCAATAGCAGCGCGAGCCTCACCATGTTGCAGTCGGGCGAGACCATCAGCCACCACATGTCATTGCGCGCGTCACTCGACAGATGCATCGCCGTTCCCTGTTGATTGAGCCGCGCGCGCATGACTTGCTCCGCGTCCTTGAGGCGTTTCTCGCGATCCGGAATTTGCGGAACGCGGAGCAGGATACTCCACCAATCGATCACGGCGGAATCGGGCCACAGATTTGGATCGATCGTAACACTGCCGAGCATCGCAGGATCGGCGTGACCCGCGCGAGCGAGTGCATCGATTGCGGCGAGTTTGCGCAGCGGCAAATCGGCGGCCAGGATCGGTCCCTCGCGCACAATTTTGCCTTCGATGAAATCGCTCAGACCTTTCTCCAGCGTTGCCTCCGAGTCGGCTGGAATAGCCAGTCCGGCTTCGTGTGCGATCGAGATGAAATAGGCAGTTAGTACCTCACTTCCATGGTCCATGATGGGAAAGTATTTGAGTAAACCGTCCGCGTCGGTATACGACGGCAAGTCCGCGATGATGGCGCTCCACAGTTTCGGATCGCCGAGCGCCACCGCAACCGACACGCGCTGCTCGAGGCATCCGTAAGGATACTGGCGCATCCAATCGCGCACTCCGTCGAGTCCCGCTGCGAGCGAAGGGCTGAGCGAGACTTGCACGCCGCCCACGCCAACGAGCGCGTCGGTCGGGCGCGCGACCGGCTGCACGATCGGTTTGTCGAGTTGCAGCAACGTGGCCTGAAGAGCGCGGACCGGGACCGCAGGTATGACGCGCTGCGTGATCAGCAAATGATCGGACGGTCCGTGCTCGACGCTCGCATCGACGTGATACTTGAGTTCGCTCGCTGTCGCGGGCACCTCGACGTTCCACGAGATGGTCGTGCCCTGACCGGGTCCGAGCGTGAGTTTTTGCGGCGGCGGCACCTGCGCGAGGCCGTCGATCTTCGCATTCACAGTCGTGTCGAAGGCGCGCTCCGAAGCGTTGCGCACGGTGAATTCCGCCGCAAACGAATCGCCGTTGCGAATGATCGGCGACACGCCGGACAACAACATCAGATCCTGAGTCGAGCGAATACTCGCGAAGCCGGTGCCAAATTGATCGGGGCCGGAGTCTGCAATCGCGACGATTCGAAAACTGGTCAGCGAATCATTGAGCGGCACTTCGACGGTTGCGTCGCCGTTCGAATCGAGCGGGACGGACGCTTTCCACAGCAGCAGCGTGTCGAACAATTCGCGCGTAATCTGATGGCCTCCTCCGCCGCCGGGTGGAATCGCCTTGATTCCGAAGTGGCGCTTGCCGACGACTTGCATTTCAGCCACCGAAGTCTCGACCTGGTATGCGCGCCGACCCATCATCGCGTCGAGCAGTTTCCAGCTGTCGTTGGCCCGAAGCTCGAGCAGGCCTTCGTCAACCGCGGCGACGGCGATAGTGCCGCCGGGCGAGGGCGCCTTGCCGTCGAAGGTTCTCACCGCAATCTTCACGAGGGCTTTGTCGCGGACGTGATAGACGGATTTTTCCGGCGCAACCTTTACGTTCAATCGATGGTCCCGCCATCCCACGCGAATCTCGGCGATGCCCAGCTTGAACGCCGGCTTCCCGAGATCGAGCATCGCGGTCGGCTTCACGCCGGCGATTCTGCCGCGAACCACCAGCGCAGACACGAAAACGTTGGGCGCCCAGTCGCGCACTGGCAGCGTGACGACAGGGTTGCGTCCGGACAGGTGCACGATCGAAGCAGCCAGCACGCCCTCGCGCTCGACGGTGATCAGCGCCGTCGCATCGGCGAACGGCATCCGCACCTGGAAACGCGCGACATCGCCGGGCTCGTAGGCGGGCTTCTCGGGGATGAAGTCCATGCGGTCGTCGTCGCGGCCGGCGAACCACTCGCGCTCATTTCCGGGAATGAAAATTTCGCTGTTTGCCGAACTCGAGTTGCCCGCGTCGTCTGTCACCGTCGCTTGCAGAATCGCGTCGCCGGTCACTGGCGGTATCGTCTCGCATGAAAGTCGTCCGATGTCATCGGTCGTGCCCGAGCATAAGACGCCGAGCAGTTTCGTTTCCTGGGTATTCTCGTATGCGTAAAATCCGCCGATTAGCCGCTTGCGATACGAATATTGGAGGCGGCTGAAGATATCGACCCGCACCGGCGCGTGAGCGACTGGTTTGCCCGAGTCGTCAACGACTGCAAGATGCGCGCGAACAAGGCCGGGCGAGGACGCCCAATCCTCCACCTGAATCCCGACCAAGCGCTTCGCCGGCCAAATCATCACGTTGTTCGAAACCGTCTGGCTCTCGCCGTTGGGGTCGCGATATTCAAGCTCCGCGTGCACCTCGACCGGAGTGGACTCGCGCGGGATGTCGCTGATGTCAGTACGCGCACCGCCTGCGCCGTCGAGCGTGAGATCCTTGCGCTGATGCACGCCGGGATTCTGTTCGGCCTCCGCACCTTCCGAATATCCTTCGGTGTGAACAATCCCCGTCTGCACGTTGCCGTTGGCGAAAACGTAATCGTCGAAGTCGGCGAAGTGTGGAGATGCGTTCTTGTTAATTTGGCTCCGGAGCGTGACCGGAAGCCCCTTGGCGGCGCCGCCCGACAGGTACTCGGCGCTCAGGTCGATTGGAACGTCGGTGACGGCGACGAGAGGCTGCGTCGGAACTCTGATCGCGGCTTTCATCAACGGGATTCGAAATTCCTCGACGCGAAAGTTGCCGGTGGTGAGTTCCTGGGTTGATTGATCACCCATGGCGCCGCTATCTGCGCTGGGTGTCGGACTCGGCGCGACCGGCTTGCGGCGCGACATCGTGACGTTGTAGGTGCCGAGCTTGGCGGCCTGCGGAATCTGCCAATCGTTCTCCGCGCTGCCAGAATTGTTCCACTTGAGATCGAAGTCGTAGTGCTGATCGCCGGCGGCAAAACGAATCGAGAGCGTGTCCGGAAGATCCTTTTCGTCCGCCAGCGAGAGTCCCTGCAATGTCTTGGCGCGGATGAAATGCTTCATATGAACCGTCTCGCCGGCGCGCAGGAGGGTGCGATCGAAAACCGTATCGGCGGTGTACGGAGACGGCTGATATTCAGTCGGCAGATGAAAGCGCCATGCCTCGATTCCCTGCTGCCAACTCGAATGCACAAAACTGAAGTCCTCGCCCGCGCGTGCCGTGACGAGCAATCCGCGATTCAGACCGTTGAGCGCTTCAACCTGGTTGGAGAAGTAATCGCTCTCGTGATCGGTCTGGGTGGAATCGCACTGGGGAAGATTGGCGAACGATGCGGACGTCGGGACCATCGCGAGGCCGCGCGCGTCGGTGCGGCCGGTCCAGAGCTCGCTACCGTGACAATCCGCAACCGAAACCTCCGCACCGCCGACCGGACGTCCGCTCTCGAGCGCCGTCACCCACACCAGCGAGTTCGCCTGTCCCTGTTTGAAATGAACCGCGAGATCGGTGACCAGCGCGGCAGTTGGAACGTACATCGGCTTGGGCGCGCCGAGCAAAACAGTGCCCAGGCGAGTGCTCTTCAGTTCGACGATGTACAACCCGGGGCGCTTGAGCGGAATGCCCATCACCTCGAATGCGTTGGGCCCGTTAGGCTTCGGCATCGCGAACTGCTGCGCGCCGTCCGCATTCTCGCCGCTGAACACCGAGTCCGCACGCTTGGCCTCGGCCACCCTGTTCAGCCACGAAAGAACGTCGCCGGCTTTCGGCTGAGGGACGCGCCACAGCGTCGCCTCGATTCGAGTCAGCAGGGAACTTTCAGCGTCGCCCCCGAGCTTCAACTTGGCGCCGGCGATCTGCGCTTCGAGGTTTCTCACTGTGACCGGTAGCACGGGGTCGATCTTCTCGATAATCCCGAAGCGCGCTGAGAATTTCGCGAGCGGCGGAAACTCTCCCGTCTCGACCGTCATCGGGAAGCGCGACGCGTTAGCAAGTTCGCGGCCGGAGCCGTCGATCAGCTTCGGTGGAATTTCGATTTTGTATTGCGACGATTCTTTAAACGGACCGTTGAATGCGAGCGACGAAGTTTCGCCCGGATCGCTGAGCACCGCGAACTGCCGCGCACCGTCGGGCGCGACCAGCACGATCTGTTTCGCCTGCTCCGACGAGATCGGCGCGGAGAACGAAAGTGTGATCGGCGTAAGCGGGATGCATCCGGCCTTCGCGTTTTCGCGCTCGCATTGTACTTTCGCTTCGAATGGTTTGCGCGTCTTGTAGCTGATCGTTTGATCCTGCTCGGTCGCGATTCCGGTTTTCGATTTGATTCCCTTGCCCCAGATCAGGGTCACCGCCGTGTTGTTTGGAAAACGCTGCCGAGCCTGGAGGATGACGACCGGCTTCTTCGCCGTCAGATCTGCGAATCGTTTGAGCAAAGTCTCACGATCGGCGCCGCTCATGATCGTCACGCCAATCGTCTGCGGCATTCCCTCAACTGAAAAGCCGGCGTGCTCGAGAATCGACGCCGGGTCCGGTTCGGCGTCGAGAATCAGCACGAATGCCTGCTCCTCATCTATATTGGTGCTCTCAGACCACGGCCGCTGATCGACTATCGAGGGTCCGCCGGTGTCGAAGTTGAACGCGGGCAGATCGCTGAAGGCATTGCCCGCGAGCGACTTCAAACCCGCACGCAGCTTGAAGGTGCATCGCAGGCCCGCCGGCAAATCCTGGTCGAAGTCGTACGACCAGTTGCGGCTATCGATCCATCGGCCAGCACCCTTCGCAGGGCAATCGATTTCGAACGGTGCTGTGGTATCGCGTGGATCGCCGAGCGGGACCATCGGCTCGGAAAATCGCGCCGTTACCTGCCGAACCTGCTTCACAGTTCCTTTCGGCGAGAAGCGCACCACCGACGGCGACCCGCCGCCGATGGCCGCGGGGACTCTGAGCAGCGAGACGGTCATGCATATCGCCAAAGCGGCCGCGACGATGCGCGCAAACAAAAATGTGGATGGAATCAGCCGACGAAAATCCAATCGCAAGCTATTGATAGGAGTTCCTCCCGCACAACCACGGCGTACACGTGGGCTGCCAACGTCCTACTGAATGAGCAATCTCGTGTCAGGATGTACCGCGCGTCGGGCTCCTGCAAGCATGCTAGCCGACGCGGTAGAGACGCGCCGCTTTTGCATGGCGCTGTGCGATTTCCTTGCGCAAAGCGGCGGGCTTGAGCACCTCGACCCACGGCCCCATGCTCATTATCCAGTTCGCCAACTCCGTCGTGCCCTTGACGGTCATCGTCAGGATCGTCGTGCCGTCGCGGCGAGGCACGAAACGCTGGCTGCGATGAATCGTGCGCGAACGCACGTACGCCTCGGTTTGTGCGCTGTGAATCTTCAGTTCGACTTTGGTCTCAGGGCCGTCGACGATTCCGAAAGTTCCTTCGGTGTGCGCCTCCGGATTGAACCTGGGTGGATAGACGAAGCGCTCGAGAGCGCCGTCGGGCTGACGAATGAATTCGACCGATCGGATTCGCTCCACCGCGAGATAAATAGTCGCTTTGTTTCGATCGCTATGGCCGAGCAGGTAGAGCCCGCCACGATAGGCGATCAGCGAGTAGGGATCGAAATCGTGATGATGGCCCTCGCCGGTCAACCCCGCGTAGTCGACCTTGAGCCGGCTCTGATCCAGCAGCGCGCGCAAGATTACGTCGAGCTGCTCGCTGAAGTCGGTGTAGTCCTTGGGCGCATACGGCACGGCGTAAAACTTGCGCTCGAGATCGGACAACCGCGTCTGCTGCGTCAAGCTCAAGTTCTGAAACACCTTCTCCCACAGCCCTTCGACGCCTTCCTTCAACACCGTGCCTTCCAGGAACTTGAGCACTGTGAGCGAGAAATACAGCAGCGCGACCTGGTATGACGAGGCCTCCGCGGCTTTCATCGAACTGACCAGGCGGAGTTTGCGATCGCCGCCGGTGGCGACAACTTCGACCAGCGGGCCGCCATGCAAGTCGAGCAGTTCGCTGCGCAGCACTGACACGTAACGGGCGAGCGTCCGCTCGGAAATCTCCAGGCTTTCGGCGATCGATTTGAAACTCCAGCCGTATGGCTTCGAGAATAACCCGGCTGCGATTCGCGCCAGCCGAATCGCGGCGCCGTAGGTCGGCTTGCGACGAAGTTTTTTCATGCTCAGATCCAATCATCTCATTTGGTGAATGACAACGGTTGTCAGCGCGCCGATGTAGGTTTCTAAACGCTGAGCCGCGATCCATAGTTGTGCCCGCGATGATTCGTCTTCATTACTCAAATCGACTCGAAAATCTGATCGCGCCGCTGGCCGAGGCCGTAGCCGCGCATCAGAGACGCGATCCGCTGGAGCGGGTTTCGATTGTCGTGCCCAATCGCGTCGTCGAACAATTCGTTCGCTATCGGCTGGCTGAATCGATCGGGATCGCAGCAAATTTGAAATTCCCGTTCCTGCGCAGCTACCTGGCCGAGCTTCTCGAATCGACGGACAAGAACCTCAAGATCCTGGAGGCCGACGAGCTCCAGCTTGTCCTCTTCGAGTGCCTGCGAAGCACGAACCATCGCGACGACCCCGGATTGAAACCGGCGCGCGACTACGTCCTCGGCGGATCGAAAACTGACGCCGACGTCGAGCTGAGAACTCTCCTGCTCGCTGCGCAGTTGGCGCGACTGTTTCGCGAATACTCGATTTCACGGCGCCGCATGATCGGGAGATGGCGCGCCGCGCGGCGATCCGAGGTCGATGCGATGAGCGAGACCGAGCGATGGCAGCGGCATTTGTGGCAGCTGGTATTCGATTCGCACGGCCGCGTGCGCGAGGAATGGCTGCCGGATCGCGAGACTCGGCTGATGATGCTGCCCGACGCATTCGAGGCGACCGACGACCTGCAACTCAAGACTGCTCTGCCCGACATGCTTCACATGTTCAGTTCGTCGTACGCGGGAAATGCTTATGCCGATATTTTCGCGCGACTCGGCGCGCTCGGCGACGTTCGGATCTACGCACTCAATCCGTGCCGCGAGTTTTGGGAGGACGTCGACACCTCGCGCCGCACTGCGCTAGCGGGATGGGCTCGTCGGCATGACAAAATCGGCGAAAGATTCGCTGAATCGCCGAATCCGAAGACCCGTTCTCGCTGAATGAATCGTCCGACCCGCCGGCTCTCAGGCTCTGGGGGCGGCCGGGCCGTGAATACATCCGGTTGCTCAACGAACTGTCGCAATGTGATTTCGCGCCGCTCTTTTCGGATCCGGTATCCAGCGAGACACCGTCGGTGCTCGAGGAGCTTCAGCAGAACATCCTGGATCGCGCGCCGCAGCCCGCGAATGTCGAAGACGGCAGGGGCAGGCCGATGGAACCGCGAATCAGTTTCCTTGCCTGCCCAGGAATTCGGCGCGAAGCGGAAATCGTCGCGAACGAAATCTGGTCGATCGTTCGCACCAACGAAAAACTCGCCGCTCTGGGCAAAGCCGAAAGTATTCGCTTTCACGAAATCGCCGTGCTGATTCCAGACTCTGCGGTCGACGACTACATGGCGCAAATCGACAGCGTCTTTCGAAAGCAGTACCGGCTCCCGATCGATCTCGTCAGCCGCACCATTACGGGCGCGAGCCGCGTCGCTGAAGCCGTCGACCTGCTTCTCCAATTGCCGAGCGGCCGCTTCTCGCGCGCAGAAATGATTCGGCTGCTGACGCATCCCGCGTTGAACAGCCAAAACGAAAACGGAATCGATGCCGAGAAATGGCGGCGTTGGAGCGAGACGCTGGGGATTTTCTTCGGCGCCGACGACGACGATCTGAAGGACACCTACATCCCGCGCGGCCTCTACCATTGGGATCAGGCGATTAAACGCCTCGCGCTGGGCACCATGATGACAGGCCAGCGCGGCGGCAGTCCCGCATTTTACGCGGCTGACGCGACGGGACCGAGTTACCTTCCCGGCGAAGTCGCGCAGGATGAACTAGAGACAGCCGCGCGATTCATCCGCATGGCGCGTTCTCTGATCGCCGACGCGATCTCGATTCGCGATGCGCACCTGACGCCTGGCGAGTGGTCACTGATGATTGGCGAATTCGTAAATGCGTACATCCGGCCCGAGGGCGCGCTCGATGAGCAGGTAAGGGACAGTTTCCTCGAGGCAATCGAGGCGATTGGAGAATCGGAACTGAGCGTTGGTCCGATGTCGTACGAGTCGGCGCGCGAGGTGATCGCGGCTCGTGTCACCGACCTCGAATCGCGTCGCGGACAATATACCGGGCGCGGCATCGCGATTGGATCGTTTACCTCGCTGCGATCGATCCCGTTCAAAGTGATTTTCGCGCTCGGGCTGAACGACGCGGTTTTTCCCGAGCGCGATCGCAGCGAGCCGCTCGATTTGCGGACGCTCAGACGCATGGCAGGCGATGTCTCTTCCGCAGAGCGCGACCGTTATCTTTTCCTCGAGACGATCCTCGCCGCGCGCGAGCGGATTCTTTTCTCCTACATTGCCCGCAACGCGAAGACCGGCGACGCTCTCGAACCTTCGCCAGTCATTCGCGAGCTCCAATCAATTCTGCGCGGATTCGTCGACGAGAAGACGCTCGCGAAGCTGACCGTGCAACATCCGGTCAGCCGCTACGACTTGAAGTATTTTCCGGAACTTAGCGCTGGCGCCTCATCCGAGTGCGAGGCTGAATTCGAGAGCTTCGATCCCGACGCCCGGCGGGGCGCAAGGATGCTCGCGCTACGAAAAAAGATCGGCGCGGCCGCGCCAGATTGGACGAGGCGCGAGGGCGACAGGCTCCTGGATAGTCTTGGCGGAAAATTTCGCGAACGCGTGAAAGAGGATCTCCAGTTCCCGAAGTTTGAATCAACGCCTGCCGCGACAAACGCGGCGCCGGAGGAAGAGCTCGCGCTGCCGATAGCCGCGATTCGAAGGTATCTCGAATGTCCGCTGCAGGGCGCCGCGCGCTACTCGCTCGGAATGCTCGAAGACGAGGATGCGCCCGAAGACGCGGAGGACGAACCGGTCGAGCAGTCGCGGCTCAATCGCGCGGTCATGCTGCGAAAAGTTTTCTGGCGTGCAGGCGGCAAGCTCGACGTGATCGACGAAGAATACGCGCGCGAGGTCCGAATTGCCCAGGCCCGCGGCCACGCCTCGGCCGGACAGTTCGCCGAGGCCGCGAAAGCAGCCGACGATTCAGCTCTTCGTCAATGGATCGCGCAGGCTTCGGAAGCGGGCGTGAACGATTTCGACAATTGGAAAGACATCCGGATCGGTCGCGCCGACGAATTTGCCGACGCCGCCGAGCCGCTTGCGCCTATCTCCCTGGAAGCTGACGTCCGCCGTCACGACGGAACGACCGTAACGCGTCGCGTCAGCCTCTACGGCACGATTCGCGGTGTTTCGCCGGAAGCAGGCGCCGCGATCAATTGCGTGCTGCGCAAGAGCATCAAGCCCAAGGATTTTCTTCCGGCGTTTCTAAACGCGATTGTACTTGCTGCAACCGGAGCGAAACTGCCGGAAAAGTTTCGCGCGATCGTGATCCGGGCAAATTCCGAAAAGAATGCTGACTGGATTCGCGAGTTCAAACCTTTGGAGCAAAATTCCGCGCTTGCATACCTGACTGCCGTCGTCAGCGATCTGCTATCGACGGGCAACGACTACTTCCTCCCGATCGAGGCGGTCGAAGATGTCGTCAAGGAATTACACAAGCCCGAGGATCGTCGCGACTTGATCGAAGCGGTCGAGCGTACGCTCCTTAACAATCCCCCGCCGTGCAGCTCTGACTACGGTCCGGTGCGCAACCCGCGGGACTTCGATCCGCCGGGTGAAGAAGAGATTGAAAAGATCGTCGCGCGCCGCTTCGACCCCATCATCAGGGTATTCGGAAAATGAGCACGGGGACGCCCACCGCCGGCCTCGAATATTTTCGTCCCGCGATCCTCGACGAAATTCTCGATGGTGGTCACAAGGTAATCGATGCCAGCGCCGGCACCGGCAAGACCTTCACCATCGAGCGCATCGTGGTTGAACTCCTGCTTACCGGCGCCGCGACAATCGATCAGATCCTCGTCGTTACTTTTACCGAAAAAGCGACGGCTGAGCTGCGCGCGCGAATCCGCGCGACGATCGAAGACGTCATGTCCGGCAGGAGCGCCGAGAACGCGCAACCGGCGAATCGTCGGAGCCTCGACGACGACCAGCGCGAGCGACTCAAGTCCGCGTTGTTCTCATTTCATCGCGCGCCGATCCACACGATTCACAGCTTCTGCCATCGGATGCTCACCGAGCTCGCTTTCGACAGCGGCGTCCGCTTCGGACTTGATCTGGCCAGCGGTCGTCGCGAGTTCCACGAAGCGATACGCGCCGAGTTGCGCGAGCGTTTGAAGTCGGACAGTCGCGTCCAGCGTCTTCTCGGCGAATGGCTCTCGGACGAAAAGCGCGATTCAGATAGCCTCGAGAATCTGCTCTGGCAGGCTCACTCCCAACGCTATCTGCGAACCTCCGGGCGCGAACTCAATCAGAAGGCGTTGACCGATCTGATGACCGCGTTCGATGCGAACGCGCTCGTGAGCGCCTTTCGCATCGCGGCAATCAAAGATGACGCGCGAGATGAAGCAATCTCTGCAACGCGCGAGCTCGAAGCGATTCTGAATATTCGCGATCGCTCGACTGCAGCACTCACCGAGGGTCTGCTCGATTTCGATTTCGACCGGCTCTGCAGACCAACGAAAACGTCGAAGCGAACCGGCAAATTCCCGGACGATATGCCGCAGAAGGTGCGCACGATTATCAATGCGGCTCAGCGGGTGCAGGCGGCAATGACGATCGAGCAGCGCATGGTTGACGAACTGCTGCAGTCCGTGGTCGCGCGAATGGACGCGCGAAAACGCGAGCGAGGAACCCTCGACTACGAGGACATGCTGGCGTGGCTGGCGGACGCGCTCGACGGTGCTCGCGGTAAATCGCTTGCGACCATGCTGCGCGAACGCTACCGGGTGACTCTGATTGACGAGTTCCAGGACACCGACCAGCTTCAGTGGAAAATTTTTCGGCGCGTGTTCGTCGAAGGTGGCGGCGGCAACGTCGTCTACGTAATCGGCGATCCGAAGCAGGCGATTTATGGATTCCGCGGCGCCGACGTGCACGCATACCTGGAGGCGCGCGATCAACTTTCCGATTCAGGGGCCGCAACCGTCAACTTGCGCGAAAATTTCCGCTCGACGGCCGACATGATCGACGCGTGCAACCTGATTTTCGATCAAAGGACCGAGTCGCCATTATTCACCGGCAAAATAAAGTACGACCCTCCGGCCCAATGCGGGCGTCCCGCTCTGAGAGCCATCGCCGCAAATGGCAATTCGATCGCACCGGTGACTCTCGTCAAATTCACGCCGCGCGATGAACGATACAAGTTCTCGCGCCGGATGCGCGAAGCGATCGGTCTCGGAATCGCGCACGCAATACAACGAATCATCGAGGAACCGGATCACGCGGTCCAAATTTGCGACGATGGAAAAGCGCCGCGCAAAATCACCGCGCGAGACGTTTATGTCCTGACCCGTACCAACCGCGACAGCGTCGAAATCGCGAAATACCTGCATCAGGTTGGGGTCCCGTTTGCCTTCTACAAGCAGGACGGGCTGTTCCAGACTCGCGAAGCCTCCTACGTTCTCGACGTGCTCAGGGGAATCGACGAACCCGGCCGCCGCTCGAACCGCCTGAAGGCGTGGGCCTCGCCGTTCTTCGCCGTCGACTACGCTGACCTTGCGCGCCTTGATGAAGACCACAACGCGCAACCCATGCTCGACAGATTGTTCGAATGGCGCGCGCTGGCCGAGGCCGGGAGTTTTGCCGACTTGTTCGATGCCCTGCTCCACGAAAGCGGATTGGCAGAACGCCAGTTGCTGCTGTCGGACGACAGCCGCCAACTCACGAACTTCGAGCATATCTTCGAGATTCTGATTCGCGATGCGTCGCGGCGCGGAGTTTCGCTCGCGGAAATAATTGAGCTGCTCGACGCCTACATCGCTGAGCGCGCGACGCCGTCGGGCGACGATCCGAATATCCAGCGCATCGAAGATGATCGCGACGCCGTGCAAATCATGACGATTCACAAGAGCAAGGGGCTCGAGGCCGACGTCGTCGCTCTCTACGGCGGATTTTTCGCAAACAACATGCCCGAGCCGGTACGCGTTTTTCACCTAGGAAACGAACGGCGCCTTGCAATCGGTAAGGCAGCGCAAGCTTTGGCGGAAAAGGAGATCAAAGAAGAACGCGCCGAGGACGATCAGCGCTTGCTCTACGTAGCGCTGACGCGCGCGCGCACCAAATTGATACTGCCCTGCGTCCCGAGCGGGACGCTGAGCATCGCGACCTCAGTGGATTCTACAAACCGCTAAATGATCGACTGCGTGCCCTCGATCGCGAAACTCAGTTGGAGCGGCTCTTCCTGACCGAAATGGCAATCGCAACGCCGACGAATTCAGAAGACCAAAAAGATCTGATCAAACCTGCGCTCGACGAGAACGCCTTGTGCGACTGGCTCGAATCGACGTCTCAGGCCATCACTCGCGACAGCGAATTCACTGATCTGGGCAGAACGCATCGAGGCCTGATCGTCGAATCATATACTTCGTTGCAGGCGGCCGAGCCCGACGACTTCAAAACCAGCATCGACGCACTCGATGCGCGCGCCGACCGCATCGATTTGCCGGGGGGCCGCCGCGTCGGAATCTTCCTGCATGAGGCGATCGAGAAGCTCGACTTCGATTCCTTTGGCGATGTCCCGGATCTGCAGTCCTGGATGGCGCGCAACGACGTGCGCGAGTTGTTCGCGAAAGCGATGCGCCGGCACGGAGTTGATGATCCCCGATGGCTGGATCGCGGTCGCGAAATTGTTTTCAACACTCTCACCGCGCGGGTCGCACTCGGCGAAACGATGCTCGAACGCGGGCTCTGCCGGCTCAAGAGCATCCGCGAAATGGAATTCGCTTATCCGATTCCCGAAAGACATCACACTTTCCTGGCCGACGGTCGGGATGGCGCATGGACCGTCGGCCGCGGCTACATCAAGGGGTTTATCGACCTGGTATTCCGTCGCGACAACCTGATGTATTTCGCCGATTGGAAGGGTGACCTGCTACCATCGTACGATCCAGCCGCGGTCGCACGGCACGTCGAGAGCCACTATCGGTTGCAGGCGCGAATCTACTCAGTCGGCGTAGTGCGCCTGCTCGCGATCCACAACGAGCGGGACTACGACTCGAGGTTCGGCGGCCTCCTCTATGTATTTCTGCGCGGTATCTCGTGCGTCGGTAACGGCAAAAATGGATTCTACTTCGCGCGACCGTCGTGGAACGAAATAGTCACTTACGAATCCGAACTCATGAATCACGAGGCTGACCGGGGGCTAGTTACGTGAGCGACAGATACTCACTACTCGGAATGGATACCGCGTGGCGACGCTTTCAATCAGCCCGCGGCGGCGGCCCTTCCACTTTCGACGCTCGCATGCGCGCGCTCGAGAGCGCAGTCGTCGGACTCAATCTCGTCCCCGAGACTGTCCACCTCGCAGCCGAGCTCGCCGCTCTCGAACCGGCTCTGGAAGCCGATGAGCGAATGGCGTTGATCGTGCTCATTCTCGTTTCTTTGGCTGGACTGCAGGAAGGAAGCACTCGTTTTCCGGTCACTGGTCCTTTCTCCGACGCTCCAATGCGTCGCGTGCTGGGTACTTTGTGTTCTGAGGGTTTCGGCCACAGCAGTATCGATAAGATAGCCACTGCGATTGAAGCTCTCCTCCAATCGAACCGCGCATCAGCGGTAGTCGGCCGAAAGGAGGATGAGTATAAGCCCCTACTATATATCGCGCCTTACATATTGCATCAGAGTGTCTATTACTGCGAGCGCGAACTGGCTATTCGACTGGCCGCCTTACTGAGTACTCATTCAGAAGAACAACCGGACGCGGCGCGACTCGCCCGTGCGCTTCAAGATGTGATTGCTCGTCCGGTGATTGTGCAGGGCAAGCGGATCGTGATGTCCGAAGAACAGTGCAGCGTCGTTCGCGCTTCGGCGCGTGCCGGACTGACGGTTATCTCGGGAGGTCCGGGCACCGGCAAGACGTCGATCGTCGTTGCGATTTTGCGCCTGATGGTGCGCCTTGGCGTCGATCCTTCGCAGATTGCCCTGACGGCTCCAACCGGGAAAGCCGCGTACCGTATGGGCGAGTGCGTAAGTGAGTCGCTGACTCGAATCGAGGATCGCGATGCGGTGGACCAGGCGCTCCTCGATGCGCATCTCGAGCCGTCGACGATTCATCGCCTGCTCAGTTACTCGCCCGACTCCGGCCGCTTCCGGCATCATCGCAACAACCCGCTTTCAGCAAAGGTGGTTATTGTCGATGAGGGATCGATGCTCGACGTCACCTTGATGGAACGACTGACGAACGCGATCCAGCCGGGCGCGCGCTTGATACTGCTCGGCGATGCGAACCAATTGCCGTCGGTCGCCGCTGGTTCCGTCTTCCGCGACCTGGTCCCAACTAGTGAAGACGGGCTCGGTCCGCTCGATTCGGCGTCGATGCGCCTCGAAGTGAATCATCGAATGAAGAGCGACGATGCGTCAGGTCGATCGATTTTGCTCGCGGCCCGTACGATTAACGATGGGGACACCAATCTTCTGAGCTCGGTTGACGAGGCGAATACTCCGATCGTTGTGCGACGCTCGTCGCCAGAAGAGTTGACGTTTGCCGGCGTTGAATTTCTTGCAGGCGTTCCGCGAGAGCTCGGGCCGTTTCTTGATCGTTGGTACGCTGATCATGTGCGCGGAGGGAAAGATGTTGCGGAACTAATCAGGCATGAATACTTCGAACGCGACGGCGGTTTCGATGAGGCCGACTGCGCTCGATTGCGCCTGCTGTTTTCGCACGTCGGCAAGTCGCGCATCCTGTGCGTGACGCGGGTGTTCGAGACAGGTGCCGAGCGAATAAATGCGCGCCTTCATTCGCGAGCCGCTGAATCCGCGGGGGTCGCAGCGGAGCGCATTCCGTTCGTGGTCGGCGAGCCGCTTATCGTCCTGCGCAACGACTACGAGCGCGGACTCTTCAACGGCGACAATGGGATCATGCTATGGGTGCGGCGCGGCAACGGCGCGCAAATTCCGATGGCGCTATTTCCGCGCGGCGACAACTTCGTCGCATTTCGATTCGAGGCACTGCGCGAATTCGTCGAACTCGGGTACGCAATGACCGTGCACAAGGCGCAGGGCTCTGAGTTCGATTCGATCGCGATCGTGCTACCGGAGAAATCGGTCGCGGTGCTAACCCGGGAACTCGTATACACTGCGGTCAGCCGCAGCGGGACTTCGGTCGTCATCGTCGGCGACGAATCTGTGTTCAGCGATGCAATCGCTACTCGCGTCGAGCGGTTCTCCGGACTCGCCGATCGGCTGAAGCACGAGCTCACCGGCTAATCTTTGGCGTGTGCGAGATCAGGAATTCGCGCACCCGCTTCACGGTCGCGCCAATCACGTCGGGCGTCTTCCAGTTCTCCACCAGTTCGGCGTTCGGCGCGAGCGTGGCGATTTCTTTCGAGGTTTCTGTCGGATGATAGTCGTCGCTGCCGCACAGAATCAGCATCGGCGTTTTGCACGAGCGCACAAATTCGCGCGAGACATTGAACACGAAATCGGTGCCGTACATGCGGTCCCGGAACTGCCGAAGCGATGCATCGTCAATATCTGGATGTTTCGGCTTCAGCGCGGCCGCCCAGCTGTCGAACATGTTGTAGAACAGCTCGCGGTTGCGCGGACTGAGGCCGATTGGATTTTGTAACACTGCGGCACTGACGCGTTGCGGCGCGGCTTTGATCATTCCGAGGCTGTAAGACCCTCCGATGCATCCGCCCATCAGGTGGCATTGCTTGATCCCAAGATGATCGAGTAGCGCAATATGATCGCCGGTGTAAGTTTCCCAACCATCGTCAGCGGTAATCGGCCCCGACGACTTGCCGGCGTTGCGCTGGTCCATCGCGATCACGCGGAAGTTGGTGGCGAGTTCCTTGGTCGGATCGAACGGGCTGTGCGCCCAGAACTCGATGCTCGAGCGCATGCCGCCCGGCGCAAATAATAGAATCGGATATCCTGAACCGTATTCCTCATAATATATCGACACGTCGTCGCGCTTGAATGTTGGCATCAAAAACTCCTTGAAAGTGTTTTTTGGAAGTAATCAAACTCCCTGAAGCGGCGGCCGCAGCTGACTCCACGGACGGGCTGTTTCGAATGCAGCTGCCAACGCGAGCAGATCGAACTCGCCGTTTGGCCGCCCAACCATTTGAAATCCAATAGGCAGTCCCGCGCGGCTGAATCCCGCGGGAATAGTCACTGCCGGTTGACCGGTCGCGTTGAATGGATACTCAAATGCTATCCAAGTCCATAACTCATCGAGATAGCGCTCTGGCCTCGACGGAAAGCTCCCGTTTCTCATCGCGGGCCGGGTCATCGTCGGCGTCAGCAACGCGTCGTAAGGCTCGAGGCGCTCGACGATCGTGCGCGCGATGTTGTGCATTGTCGCGACCAGGTTCACGTAGTCGGCGCCGCTTACCTTGCGCCCGTATTCGTACATCTCGCGCACGACTGGCTCGATCAGATCGGGATCGGTGACAGGTATCGCCGCGATTCCCACGCAAATCAGGATTCGCGTGCAGTCGACCAGCATCGCGCCGGGATCAAGATCGATCGGCTCCACGCGATGCCCCATCTCGCGCATCGTCGCGCACGCCGATTCGAACGCTGCTGCGACTTCAGAATCGACCTCGCCAAGTTTCGAGGTTGCTATCGAGGCGAGCTTCAGATTCCTGGGCACGCCTTGCACTGCTTCTTCGAATGGTCGCGACGGCGGCGGCGCCCAGTACGGATCGCCGGTCGCGGGACCCGCGATTGCGTCGAGCATCATCGCAACATCGCGCACCGATCTCGCGATCGGGCCGCGCGTCGCGTATCCACCCCATGCTTCTCCCCTATGCGGCGCATAGGTTATCCGTCCGCGCGACGGCTTGAGTCCGACCACGCCGCAATTCGAGGCGGGACCGCGAATCGATCCGCCGCCGTCGCTACCCTCCGCCAACGGCCCGAGGCCCGCAGCTACTGCCGCGGCTGCGCCGCCGCTCGATCCACCGGCGTTGTAATCGAGATTCCACGGATTGCGCGCCGTCGGGCATAGTCCGCCTTCTGTCGTAGGGCGTCCGCCGAACTCCGGCGTGGTGGTTTTGCCGAGCAATATTCCGCCGGCCTTCTGCAAGCGCTGCGCGATCATCGCATCCTGTGGCGGGATCGAATCGGTGTAGTTGCGCGATCCGAGCGTGGTGCGAATTCCCTCCGTCGGTGTCAGATCTTTCAGCGAGTATGCAACGCCGTATAACCGCATCGACTCTGCATGGGTCCTCGACGCCTCTAACCGTGCGGCGTCCGCGAACGCGCGGTCGGCGGTAACGGTCATGTACGCGCCAAGTTCCGGATTTAGCCGGTCGATCCGCGCCAGGTAAAACTCAGCGACCTCACGCGGGCGCAGCTCGCCTTTCATTACTAACTCGCGCAGTTGCCAAGCTTCGATGAAGGGGTCGAACACAGTAGTCACTCTTATAGCTACTGGCTATTGCGCGGTTAGCCCACCGTCTACCGACATTGAGCATCCTGTGACGAAGGAGGCGGCATCTGAGCATAGCCACACCACGGCTTCGGCTATCTCCTCGGGACGCGCTTTGCGTCCTATTGGTTCCACTTCGTCCAGCCGTGCCGCCAGCTTCGGCCGCCCCGCGACCATCCCTTCGACCAGCGGAGTATCGACGACGCCGGGGCACACGTCATTGATTCTGATGCCTGAGCGCGCGTACTCGAGCGCCGCGCATTTGGTCAGGCCGACGACGCCGTGCTTGGCTGCCGTGTATGCGGGCATCGAATGCGACGCGACCAGGCCCGCGGCCGATGCGGTGTTTACGATCGCGCCGGGACTCTTCTGCGCGATGAATTGACGGATCTCGGCGCGCATGCACAGCCATACGCCTTTGAGATCGACGGCGATGATCTTGTCGAACTCGTCTTCATCGTAATCTGCGGTTTTGCGTTGTGTGCCTGCGATTCCCGCATTGTTGAAGGCGCAATCAAGCCGCCCGAATGCTTTCACTGCCGACGCGACCAGCGCTTCGACGTCCTTTGCGTTCGACACGTCGCATCGGACGAATTGCGCCTCACCTCCGACGTCGCGAATTCTACTGACGGTTTGCTCGCCACCCTCTTCGGCCATATCGGCGACGATCACTCGCGCACCTTCACGCGCGAAAACGATTGCTGCCGCTCTGCCGATTCCCGACGCCGCACCTGTTATCAGCGCGCTTTTGCCAGCGAGTAATGCCATCGACTTGTCTCCCGCTTCGCCGCGATTGTGGCGGCGTCGTTTGTGATCTACCAATATGTTGCAGCGCCGACCAGTGAATGATCGGGAGGTACCAGAATGCTTCACAGCGAGAATCGTATTCTAACCACGCATGCCGGCAGCCTGCCGCGCCGGGAAAGTCTGACCGCGATGCTCGTCAAGATCAGTCGTGGTGAAGAAGTTGATCGCCCCGCGATGCTTCGCGAGATCGAGGAGTCCACTCGCTACGTTGTACAGAAGCAACTCGAGGCGGGAATCGATGTCGGCAACAACGGCGAGCAATCGCGCGAGAGCTTCTTCACCTACGTGCAGCATCGAATGACCGGCTTTGGCGGACGCAGCGAGCGGCCGATCATGCGCGATATTGTTCGCTATCCGAGCTTTCTCAAGATGATGGCGCCGCTGTTTCAGCGCTCGATGGTCGATCTGCTCCACGCGCCGAAGGCGATTGGCGAGGTTCAGTACCGCGACCGCGCCGGCGTCGATCTCGAATGTGCCGAGACTCTGCGCATCCTCGACGATCAGCCCGACAAATTCGCCGAGCCCTTCATGACCGCGCCGTCGCCGGGAATCATAGCGTCGGCAATGCTCAATGAGTACTACGAGAACTACGAGAAGTATGTAATCGCAGTAGCTAAGGCATTGCATACTGAGTATGAGTACATAGTATCGCAGGGATTCGTCCTCCAGGTAGATTGTCCCGACCTCGCGATGGAGCGGCACACGTCGTATGCCGACCGTCCACTCACCGAGTTCCTCGAGTACGTCGAGCTGAACATCGACGCGATGAATCGCGCGCTGCACGGAATCGCACCCGATCGCGTTCGCATGCACGTATGCTGGGGCAACTACGAAGCGCCGCACGACTTCGACGTCCCGCTCGCGCAAATTCTGCCGCTGCTCTACCATGCGAATGTCGGTGCACTCGTTTTGGAAGCGGCCAACCCCCGCCATCAGCACGAGTATCGCTGCTTCAAGGAGTTTCCGCTGCCCGATCATATGAGCCTCGTCACGGGCGTCATCGATACGAAGACCAACTACGTCGAGCATCACGAGGTCGTCGCCGACAGGCTCGAGCGCGCTGCCAACGCGATCGGCGATCCGCGCCGCGTGATGGCCGGGACGGACTGCGGCTTCGAGACTTCAGCCGGGCTTGGCGAAGTCGCCGAGGAAATCGTGTGGGCGAAGTTGCGCGCGATGCGCGCCGGCGCCGACCTCGCATCGCACCGGCTCTTTCACTGACGCTCGCTGCTTTTCAGCTGTGCCAGGGCTCGACGAGGATTTTCGCGTGCGTCTCGGGTGACGCGAGATCCTCGAACGCCTTCGCCACACCTTCCACGCCCACCTTGCCGGTTATCAGTGGGTCGCCGTTGACGCGTCCCTCTGCGAGATGGCTCAGGGTCGCCGCGAACTCCTCGGGCGCGTAGCCGAGCACGAACTGGATATTGAGCTCCTTGCTGATGCCAGTCAGCGGCTCGATCTGATCGCGCTCCATGCATACTCCCACCACCACGATCCGCGCATTGCCCGGCGCCGCCGACATGATGCCTTCGATCACTCCCGGCACGCCGACGCATTCGAAAATCACCGCGGGGCGAACAGCCGGACCCGGCATCCACGGTGGCAGCATCGGTGCTTTCGAGGGATCGGCGTATACGGCCATCTCGCGCCAACTCGTATACGGCGATTTCTCTTTTGGATCGACGACGACGTCCGCACCCATCTGCAGCGCCAACTCGCGCCGCCGCGGCGAAAAGTCGGCCGCGACGATAGGATGAACTCCGCCGAGCTTGAGCGCCGCGATCACCGCCAGGCCGACCGGCCCGCATCCGATCACAAGCGGCGCGTCATCTATGCCGAGGCGCGCCTTCTGCACCGCGTGATATCCAACCGCCATCGGTTCCGTCAGCGCGGCGCGTTCGGTGGAAAGTCCGTTAGGCACCTCGAGCAGTAGCATTTCGGTCAGCCGCATCAGCTCGCCGTAGCCGCCAGGATTTTCGTTCGAGTAGCCAACCGCCGAGACGCCGCGAGCATTGATCAGCACCGGCATCGCGCACACGCGCGTCCCGACCTTCAATCGCTTCTGCGTTTCCGGCCCGTAGTCGACCACCTCGGCGCAGAATTCGTGGCCCATTACGATGTCGCGCTTGAGGTCCATCGGGAACAGCGCGCCGGCCTTTCGCGAGTTCTCGACCATCTTCTCGGCATGCTTAAGCGCGTGCAGATCGGACCCGCAAATCCCGCATGCGAGCGTTTTGACCAGCGCCTCGCCCGCTCCAGGAGCCGGTGTGGGAAGATTATCGACGACGAGCTTTTTGTCTCGCATTATTGCTGCGCGCATGATTGTTCTCCTTCTCCGTTTGCTACTGTATCAGGGTTGGTCATTCGCTCGTCAAACTCTCGCGCTGGCGATTCGCGTCTCTGTTGCTTGTTTTTGCACTGCAACTGTAATCTGCCGCGATGGGCCGCAAGATTCTTTTCATCACTACCGATCAGCAGCGTTACGATTCGCTCGGATGCAACGGCGGCCGTATCGCGCGCACACCAGTGGCAGACTCGCTCGCGGCAGCCGGCATCAACTATCATCGCGCCTACAATCAGAACACGGTCTGCATGCCCGCGCGATCGACCATGATCACCGGCCAGTACGTGCGCACTCACGGCGTGTTCGCCAACGGCGTCCCGCTTCCCGCCGACGCGCCGAGCGTTGCCGCATGGCTGCACGATCGCGCCGGCTATCGCACCGCGCTCATCGGCAAGGCGCACTTCGAGCCGATGTTCGATCCCTCCGGGCGATGGCCTGAGAACCGGATGGGACGCGACCGCTCGCACGGGCCGCATCGCGGATTCGATTGGATGGAACTCGCGATGCACGGACCGATGGCCTACTTCCACTACTCGAACTGGCTGCGCGAGAACTATCCCGAAGAGGTCGGTGGCTTCGTCACGATGCTGTCCGGCGCGGCAGGCGGTGACAGCGGCGCGCCCGAGGTGACTTACAATCCGATTGCGCGCGAGCATTATCACACCGATTGGATTGCCGACCGCACTATCGCATATCTGAATACGCTCTCGCCCAACGACGATTGGTTCGTGTGGATGAGTTTTCCCGATCCGCATCATCCGTGGGATCCGCCGGCGTCCGAGGCGCGTCGAATCAACTGGCGCGATCTCGATCTTCCGCCGGGCCATCCCGGATCGCGCGAGAAGATCGAGAAAATTCTCGCGCAGAAGCCGCATCACTGGATCGATTGGTACCAGGGCCGCTTCCGCAACGAGGAAGGCGGCGCCTGGAACTTCGTACCGTGCCAGATGACTCATGATCAGGTCCGCGAAATCAACGCTCTGGTCCACATCAAGAATGAACTGATCGACGAGGCCTGCGGCCGCGTGCTCGCAACAGTCGCCGCGCGCGGATGGGACTCCGACACCGACGTTTTCTTCACGACCGATCACGGCGAGTTGCAGGGCGACTTCGGCCTGCTGTTCAAGGGCCCCTATCACGTCGATGCGCTGATGCGCGTGCCGCTGATCTGGCGTCCCGCGCCGTCGGCGAAAATGTCCGCCGCCGAAATTTCCGAGCCGGTCGGACATCTTGATCTCGCGCCGACGTTTTGTGCGATCGCGGGCGTGCCAATCCCCGAATGGGTGCAAGGTTCCGCGCTGCCCACGGCGGTTGGGTCGCCGCGCGTGCGTGCGATCACTGAGTGGGACAGCCAATTCGCGCAAATCGGGATGCATCTGCGCTCCATCTATCGCGACGGTTTTGTATGCACGGTCTACGAGCCGTCGACACGTGACGTGGGCTTCGATCTGTCGTTCGGATACAAGGCGCTGCGCATCGAGGGACAGATGCCCGACATCCGCTACGACGGCACCGAGGGCGAGCTGTACGATTTGCGCGAGGACCCGCTGCAATGGCGCAATCTGTGGAACGACGCAGGCCACGCGAAGCTGAAATCCGATCTAATCGCCGACCTTTACGCGAATCTCCCGCCCAAGCGCGCGCCGCAATTAACGGTGGACGCGCCCGCCTGACGGCACATTTCCTACTACCCATTGTGGTTTCACGGGGCGTCGTACCACCAGGGGTAGCTTTGTTCCGTCAAATTTGGTTTTTTCGGGAGTCATCGGCAACCTAACCCCTGACCCCTTCCCCAAGTGGAAGGGGAACCGGATTTTTTGGACGCGGAGTAGCACGATGAATTGCGTCCATGCGATATGGGTAGCATGCCGAGATGCGACCGCGTCAGGCCTAAGAGTTCATCCCGAACAAGAAAACCTTTAAGGGGCGGCGCCGAGAGTTGATCGGACGAGAGTGCGCAGGAAGTGATCGAGTTTGTCTGGCGGGCAGCGGGTGAATTTCAACTGCGCGATCATGTGGGCCGAGCCGACGATTAGTCGCGCATCGTCTTCGGCGTCGTCATCAGTGATGCCGCGCCCGACGCGCCAGCGACGAATGGTGTTGGCGATGATCGCTACGATATTTTCCTGAAATTCCAGGTAGTGCGGCCAGATCTCTTCGCGTATCGCAGTGCTCCAATCCAGCCAGACGCGCGCGTAGTCGGTGTGCGTGTCGACTGAGTCGGCGAACGCCTGCGCATGGGCGAGGACAATCTGAGCGGCGTCGCCGGCGCCCGAATGAATCGTCACCGCCATCTCGGTCAAAAATCGCGCAACCTCGTCGAGCACCGCCCTCACCAGGGCTTCGCGAGTCGGGAAGTAGAAAAAGACGGTCGGGACGGAGACGCGCGCCTCCCTGGCGATTTCGGCGTGATGAGCGCCGCCGAGGCCGCGCCGGGCGAAGACCCGGATCGCGCATTGCAAGTAGTTGCGGCCGTCGCTCGGCGGGATCGAGTCGACGTGCCCTGGTGCGTTTGGTCGAAGATTTCCGTCTCACTTTCCTTCACCATACCGGCTATTGATAAGTGTATCAACAGCTATTGACAATACTATCAATATCTTCTATATTCAAAATAACCAAACTTTAGAGCGAGGTCATCCATGTCAAACGCATCACTGGTCGAATCTCTGAGACCGCTGCCACCTTCGCCTTCGATGAATGAAGAGGCGGTGGCTACGTACGAGTCCGAGTTCAAGCAGTACGCCACCAAGTGGGCGGAAATCCTCGATCGCAATGCGGAGAGGATGAAGAAGGGTTCCTATTCGTTGCACTGGATGAACACCGACAAGGCCTCGTGGGGCAAGCGCGCGAAGCCGTCGTCGCGCGGACTCACTTACACCGACATCAACCACGTACCCGGTTACGGCGTGATTCCACAGACGGCGACCTGGCTGAATTTCGCGGCGCGCGGATCGGTGCGCGACGAGTACGCATCCGAGATGCCGACCGTCGATGCCTACACTTTGGTGAATCGCGACGAATCGTGGGCCGACAACGTGGTGACGCTGTACGAGGAAGCGAAGGCTCGCCAATGGAACGCGACCCGCGACATCCCGTGGAGCGAGCTCGAGCGCCTGCCCGAGGATCTCGAGAAGGCAACTTGTCAGCTCTGCACCTTTCTTACCGAGGTCGAATTCGTCGCGGGCGACTTCCCGGCGAAGTGGCTCTATCGAATCCCGCAGGACTTCCTGGAAGTGAAGAGCTTCCTCGTGACGCAGTTGATGGACGAGGCGCGTCACCAGGAGGTCTTCCGCAAGCGCGCGATCGCGGGCGGCGGTCTGTTGCACGCGTCGCCCGGTTTCGAGTGGGCGCTCAAGGCGATCATCGATGCGCCGACGCACACGATGGGAACGTTCCTGTTGAATCTGCTCGGCGAAGGATTGGTGCTCTCGATTTTCCGTTCGGGCGAGATGATCGCCAAGACCCACGTGGACAAGGAAATCTTCCGGCGGTGCCTGCAGGATGAGGCGCGTCACGTTTCTTACGGCGTGCTGGAACTCAAGAACTATCTCGATCACGCTCCCGATCGCGAATCGGCGGTCGAGGAGATGCATCGGTTTGCCGACGTCGGAGAGCAGGTGATCCTCACATCTTTCACCGAGGCGGCGCTGGTCGAGCCGGTCGCGATTCTGCTCGGCGGCGGTCTCGACAAGATCGATCAGGGGATGGAAGGCCAGGGGCGGCTCTGGAAGATGTCGGTCGAGGAGTATCTGCAGCGATGCGATCGCGCGGGATTCAGCCGCCGCGAGCGCTGCACGATTCCGCTCGAATCACCATGGGGACAAAACTGATGGAAGCACAGGCTCATTCTGAACAGACGCAACTCGCGATTGCGTTCCCGTCGAGTGAATGGTTCGAGCGACTCGCGCAGTTGATGAAACTTAACCGCACCCTGCACGAGCATCTCGGGTACATCGACTGTGTCGCGCAGTTCACCGTGCTCGACGGTGGCCCCGGCGGCAAGCCGTGGAGCGTGCAAGTCACCTTCGAGGAATTCGATGCGACCGATGTGCGCGAAGCCGGCCTGGGTGACGACGCGCGCGCCGATTTCACGCTGGAGGCGTCGCTCGCGACGTGGCGCGAGATGATCGAGGTTATCGCGCGGGGTCGCGGGCGGCCCGACCTGACGCATACGCTCAACTATCTGAGCCATACCGGAACGCCGATACGCGTGTGGTCGGAAGATCCGCTGCGCAAGGATTTATTCTTCCGCTACAACCAAAGCCTGCAGGAGTTCATCAACGCGTCGGCCGCGTTTCGAACGATCTTTGAGGGCTAGCAGATGGCTCACAAGCCGGGACACTACTATATCGACGAGACCTGTATCGGCTGCGGGGCATGCGATCACGCGTGCCCCGGCAAAGTCGATGCGATCTACCGCGTCGAAGACGACTTCCTGGGGCGATTCGCGATCGTGCTCGAAGAGTGCATCGACTGCGGCTTCTGCGTCCCACTGTGCCCGGTGGATTGCATTCACGACGCGCGCAAGGAAGGCATCATCGAGGGCAGCGGCGGCTACACCAGAATCAAGGAACTTCAGGCCTGGGCGCGGGAACGGGCCGTGTGACACTCACAACAACCGCTGCGCGCGGGGCGGCAGGGGTGACCCCTGCACCCAGTGTCAATCGCAAAGTTGCGAGGACGCTACTTTGCTCTGCGCGCGAGCTACCATCGCTCCCGACGATGTTGTTGCGGCTCGTACCGATCCGGGTTACGGTCATGGTCGTGCGCTTTATCGCCATCTTTATCGTCGCCGTGCTCCTTCCGCTCAACATTAATGTTCCGTCCGTGATGGCTTGTTCGACAACAGAGTGTTGTGGCGCGAATTGTTCGCCGGGCGCACCGGTGAGTGAGGTGAACTGTTGCAAGGTTCCGATGGCGCCGGACCGAGCTATCAGCCAGGCACAAGACGCGCAGCATTTCGATTCGATCGCGACGATGCCGGCGGCCGGGGTGACAATCGCAATATCGCACTTGCAGAATACTGTCGTCGCTCGCGGGTATTCGCCACCCGACCGTCCCGCTTCATTAGCCTTGCTCTGTTCCCGTCAAATCTGAACCTTCCATAAGCGCGTGAGTTCAAGCGCGGATGCGATTGCATCCGTCGCGGACGCTCGCGTGCTGCCCGTTCACCAGAATTCGAAAAAGAGATCTGCGGATACGAGCCGCGCCGCAATCAATCGCGGCTGGAAGGTTGGATATCGTGAAACGACGCGAGAACATTCGCCGCACAGCGGCGCGAAACATTTTGGCGGCTCTATTTGCCGCCGCAATTCTGACTATCATTCCGTCGTCGGGACGTGCGCAGGATGGCGCTCAGGCGATCGATGCAACGATCGGTTCGGATCGACTGCGAGCGTTGGTTGATGAGGCTCTCGCGCGCAGCCCGGTCGTGCTCGCGGCGCGGAGCCATTGGCAGGCTACAACGAAGGTGCCAATCCAGGCGTCGACGCTGCCCGATCCGCAGGTGTCGCTCCAGCATTTCACGGTTGGAAGTCCGCAACCGTTTTCCGGCTACGAAAGCAGCGATTTTTATTACACCGGCTTCGGCGTCTCGCAGGACATCCCGGGTCCCGGCAAGCTCCGCTCGCAGAAGGCTGAGGCGGAAAGAGACGCCGACTACGCCAAGCATCGTTACGAATCGACGGAGCGTGCAGTCGAGGAAAAGATCAAAGAGATTTATTTCGAGCTGTTCTATCACGCGAAGACGCTGGCGATTCTCGACCGCAATCAAGACGAGCTGAGGCAAGTTCAGCAGATTGCGGAAACCCGGTATCGCGTGGGGCAGGGTCTGCAGCAGGACGTGATCAAGGCGCAGCTTCAGACCACCGAGATCCTGAAGGAGCATGCGATGCACCATCAGGAGGAGGACCAGGAACAACTTCAACTCAAGCAGCTACTCGGGCGCGATCTCGACTCGCGGAACATCGAAATCGGCGAGGTCGAATTGACGCAACTGCAGCTCGACACATCGCAGCTCACGCAGCTGGCCGGTAGAGGTTCCCCGGACCTCGCCGCGGATCGCGCAATGGAAGCGCGCAGCGCGGAAGCGTTGAAGCTCGCGCATCAGGGATACTGGCCGGACTTCACCGTCGGCTATTCGTTCGAAAAGACCGGTCCCGGTTTCCGCGATTACTACATGCTGAACCTGGGCGCGAAGGTTCCGCTTTATTTCTGGCGCAAGCAAACGCCTGCGATCGAGCAGGCCGCGCTCGAAGCCGAGTCGTCGCGCGAGCAAACCCGCGCAACGCAACTACAAGTTTCTTCCGATGCGGAAAGCAGCCTGGTCGCGATGCGCACCGCGGAACGGATCATGTCGATCTATCGCGACGGGCTGATACCGCAGGCCGAAACGTCGCAGGCCTCGGCGATGTCCGCGTATCGCGTCGGCAAAGTTGATTTCCAGACGCTGCTGTCGTCGGTGCTCGATTTACAGAACCTCCGGCAGGAGTACTACCGCAGCCTCGCCGACCACGAGATCGCGATCGCCAAAATCCAGCAGGTAATCGGTGACCGAAAATGAACTACGACTCAATGCGACGGCGATTCAGCGCAGTCCTGCTGCTACTCGGATTCCTTCTAGCGGCGCCGGCTGCTTTTGCGACAGATTCCCAGCTCGCACCGATTCGGATCACGCCGGAGCGCCGGCAACTGATCGGACTCAAGTTCGCGACCGTGATGCGAAAGGACGTGAGCGATCGGCTGGAGACCACCGGAAACATCGAAGCTGATGAACGCCTGCAAGGCTATGTGCAAACGCGTTTCGCCGGATGGATCGAAAAGGTGTTCGCGAATTCGACCTATCAATACGTCCACCGAGGCCAGCCGCTGTTTACGATTTACAGCCCGGACCTCGTCAGCACCGAGAATGAATATTTGCTCGCTATCGAGGCGCGGAAGCGCGTGAAAGATAGCGCGATCGCCGATGTAACCACCGACGCGACATCGCTGGTCGACTCGGCCGCGGAACGTCTCAAGCTGTGGGGAGTGTCGCCGCGCGAGATCGCGCGATTGGAACGCGAGCGCACTGTCCGGCACGCCGTCGAGATCGATTCGCCCATGAGCGGATACATCGTGGAGCGCAATGCGCTGCCGAACATGTACGTGCAGCCGGACACGCGCCTGTTCACGATCACGGATTTGTCGAAAGTGTGGATCTACGCGGCGGTGTTTCAGGACGAGATCGGTAAGGTCCGTCCCGGCGATCCGGCAACCGTCACGGTGGACGCGTATCCGGGGGTGAACTTCGATGGGCGCGTCGATTTCATCCAGCCGCAAATCGATCCGATGACTCGCACGGCCAAAGTTCGATGCGAGTTCAACAATCCCAAAGGCCAATTGCTTCCGGGGATGTTCGCGCACGTCGCGCTGGACCTTCCGATGGGCGAGCAGACCGTGATTCCCGACACCGCGGTTCTCCGCACAGGCACACACAACGTCGCCTTTATCGACCGCGGCGACGGGTATCTCACTCCTGCCGAGATCGAATTGGGGCAGCACGTCGGCGATGAATTCATCGTGCTCAAGGGACTCGCGCCGGGTCAGCAGATCGTCAGCTCCGCCAATTTCCTGATCGACTCGGAAAGCCAACTCCAGGCGGCTGCGGGAGCGTTCGTGCCACCTCCGCCCGGAGTGGGAGCGCACGCCGTTGGACAGGCGAGCGAGGCGATCCCCCAGGCAAGCATCGAGTTCACGAGTGACCCCAACCCTCTCGCACGCGGCCATAACAAAGTGATCGTGACGCTTCGCGACTCCAAAGGAGCGCCGATCTCGGGCGCGCAGGTGACGGTATCTTTTTACATGGCGGCGATGCCGGCGATGGGAATGGCCGCGATGCACGCGCAAGGCACCGCAGTTGATCAGGGTAACGGCGCGTACGCCACTGATGTCGAACTTCCTAGCGGCGGCACCTGGAGTCTAACGATCTCCGCGTCGAAGGGCGGTCAACCCATCGCGACCAAGCAGGTGGACGTGTCTGCTACCGGCTCCATGGCGATGTGAGGAAGACCCATGATCGAAAGAACTATCGACTGGTGTAATGCGAACCGCTTCATCCTGTTCTTCGGCGTGCTGGCTCTCGTACTTGCAGGCGTCTGGTCGCTCGATCGAATTCCGCTCGATGCGCTGCCGGATATCTCCGACGTCCAGGTGATCATCCACACCGAATGGATGGGGCAGCCGCCTAACCTCATCGAGGATCAGGTGACCTATCCTATCGTCACTTCGATGCTGGCGGCGCCGCACGTCAAGGCGGTTCGCGCGCAGACGATGCCCAACGACTCGTATGTGTTCGTCGTGTTCGAAGACGGCACCGACATCTATTGGGCGCGTAGTCGTGTGCTGGAATACCTCGAGCAGATTGCAGGCAAGCTCCCAGCTGGCGTGAATCCCATGATTGGACCCGACGCAACCGGCGCTGGCTGGGTTTACGAATATGCACTGGTCGACAAGAGTCACACGCAAAGTCTCGCCGACCTCCGCAGCTTGCAGGACTGGAACGTGCGCTATGCGCTCGAAACCGTGCCAGGGGTTTCGGAAGTCGCCACAATCGGCGGCTTCGTAAAACAGTACCAGGTCAAGCTCGATCCGAATCGGCTGCTCGCGCTCAAGGTTCCGCTCGAAACGGTGATCGACAAAATCCGCGATAGCAACGGTGAGGTCGGTGGACGCGTGCTCGAGATGTCGGGAGCGGATTACATGATCCGCGGCCTCGGCTATGTCCACTCGGTTTCAGACCTGGAACAAATTTCCGTCGCGACCAACAACGGCACGCCGGTGCTGATAAGAGACTTGGGCGTCGTCAGTCTCGGACCCGACCTGCGCGAGGGTGCGGCGGAGTGGAACGGCGACGGTGAGACGGTCGGCGGCATCGTCGTAATGCGCTACGGGCAGAATGCGCTCACGGTCATCGACGGGGTCAAGCAGAAGCTCGCCGAGATTCAGAAGACTCTGCCGCGCGGTGTCGAGATCGTCGCCGGCTACGACCGTTCGGGACTTATTCAGGCATCGATCAACACGCTGAAACGCGATCTGCTCGAGGAGGCCATAATCGTCAGTCTCGTCATCATCATTTTTCTTTTTCATTTGCGATCGGCGCTGATCCCGATTCTTGCGCTGCCGATCGCGGTCATCGCGACATTTATCCCGATGTACTACCTGCAGATCAGCTCCAACATCATGTCACTAGGCGGATTGGCGCTGGCGATAGGCGTGCTGGTCGATGCGTCGATTGTGATGGTCGAGAACGGGTACCGGCACTTGTCGGAGGCGCAGCATCAGGCGTCGCTGAAAGGCGAGTTGGTTTCCGCATCTGAACGCCAGCGAATCCTGTTGTCGGCGGCGAAGCAGGTTGGCAGGCCGATTTTCTTCTCGCTGATTATTATCGTCGTCTCTTTCCTGCCGGTGTTCCTGCTCGAATCGCAGGAGGGACGGATGTTCCGGCCGCTGGCATACACCAAGTCGTTTGCGATTGGGTTCTCTTCCGTTCTCGCAATCACCGTGGTGCCCGTCCTGATGGTTCTCTTCATCCGCGGCAAACGATTGCGCCCAGAGGAAGACAACCCAATCTCGCGGTTCTTCCAGGCGATTTATCTGCCGGTGATTCGATGGTGCCTGCGTCATCGCGCACTGACGATCGCCTCTAACGTGATTTTCCTGCTGCTCACGATTCCGCTGTTGTTCAAGATAGGCAGCCAGTTCATGCCGCCGCTGTATGAAGGCTCGAGTCTCTACATGCCTACCGCGCTGCCAGGTATTTCGATCTCGTCAGCGGTAGACCTGATGCAGAAGCAGGATCAGATCATCCGCACCTTTCCCGAGGTCGAGAGCGTGTTCGGTTCGGTTGGACGTTCAGACAGCGCGACTGACAACGCGCCGCTCGACATGTACGACACGACGATCATGCTCAAGCCGCGCGACCAATGGCGAAAGGGCGTGACCTACGATTCCCTGATCGCGGAAATGGACAACCGCCTGCATTTTCCGGGTCTCTCGAATTCCTGGACGATGCCCGTGGAGAATCGGCTCGACATGGAGCTGACCGGAATCAAAACTCCGGTCGGACTCAAAATTCAGGGCCCCGACGTCGACCGCATTCAGCAGATTGGTTCTCAGATTGAAGAGATACTTGGCTCCGTTCCGGGCACGCGCGGAATTTTTGCCGAACGAGTCTCGCAAGGATTCTATATCAACGTCGATGTCGACCGCGCTGTCGCCGCGAGGTACGGCCTGACGGTCGGTGACGTTCAGCGCGCAGTCAGCTCGGGCATGGGCGGTGAGAATATCGCGACGACAGTCGAAGGGCGCGAGCGCTACTCGATCAACGTTCGTTATCTCGCGGATTACCGTAACGATCTGAACGCGCTTCGTCGAATATTGATCATGACTCCAACCGGGGCGCAGATTCCGCTAGGCGAAGTCGCGCGTATCACCTTGAGTCCGGGACCATCGATGATACGCGACGAGGACGGCCAGCTTACCGGCTACGTCTATGTCGACCTCGCGACTTCGGACTACGGCAGCTATGTAGACAACGCGCAGCGCGTGCTCGATCGGCAACTGCATCTGCCGGCAGGATATACTCTGAAATGGTCGGGAGAGTACGAGTTCCAGTTGCGCGCGCGAAAACGCCTCGCGGTCATCCTGCCGATCGTCTTCGGTCTGATCTTTGTCCTGCTCTACATGCTCTTCCAGTCGGTGACCGAATCGATCGTGCTGATCCTTCCGACCGTGTACGCGATGACCGGCGGGCTGCTGCTTCAGTACATGATGGGCTTCAACTTCAGCGTGGCAGTATGGGTCGGGTACATCGCGCTGTTCGGAATCGCAGTCGAGACGGGGGTCGTCATGGTGATCTATCTTCACGAAGCTCTGAATCGGCACATTGCCGCTGGCCAACTCACGCACGAAGGCGTCGAAGCGGCGGTGATCGAAGGCGCAGTGCAACGGCTTCGCCCGAAGCTGATGACTGTTGCCGTCGTGATGCTAAGTCTCGCGCCAATTCTATGGGAGAGCGGCATCGGCTCCGACGTGATGAAGCCGATCGCGGCGCCGATAGTCGGCGGAATGATCACGTCGACAATTCACGTCCTCATACTGGTGCCGGTCTTCTTCGCGATCATGAAAGAGCGCGCGTTGAAGAAGCTAAGTACCGGCGCTTAGCAGCGGTGCGTGAAACCTTCTACGCTACGCGGCAGAACATCGCC
>CAVZGB010000015.1:0-134469 GCA_963774665.1 uncultured delta proteobacterium | reverse complement strand
GGACGATGGCGTCGAAGGACAAATCGCCGCGCATCGCGATTGGCTTCCGCGTCAAGACCGGACGCGCGACCGCCATCGTGATGGCGGGACCGGCGTCCGCTCCTCGCGTGCTGTCACGTAAGAGTCTGCAACTGTTCGATCCCGCGATCCCCGAGTCGCATCAGCCGTTTCATGCCGAGCTCGAGCTGCAGCCTGCCGACAACGCGCGCGTCGTGCCGCTTGCTCTGAAAGCTGTCGAGCGCGTCGCACTGTCTGCTCTGCGCGAACTCGTCAGCGAAGTCCAGCCGGGACTCGGCTCGATAGTTGGAATTGCACTGGTCGCGGGCAGTGCAACCGATCCCGAATCGATTCGCAATCCTCACATGCGCGCGCACGCCCGCGAAGGTCAGCTCTTCCCGCACGCGCTCGCAGCGGCCGCCAAGACGCTGCGTGTCCCCGCGACGACGATCGTCGAATCCGAAGTCTTCACCAGTGCCGCTGCGAAACTTGGTAAGTCTCCCGACGCTATCAAGATTGCCGTTGCAGAATTCGGCCGTGCCGTCGGCAAGCCGTGGAGCGCCGAAGAGAAAGCCGCCGCGGCCGCCGCCTGGATTGCCCTCGCCGACTAAGTTGCCCGGTCTGAAGTTTTTTTATCGAGACCCTTGACTGATTAACGCGCCATCTTTAGTCTAGCCACCCTATCGACTAAAGCGTCCAAGAAATGCTGTCAAAAAAGTCCAAATACGCGCTCAAGGCGATGCTGGTATTGGCTAAGGAATATGGCCAGGGTCCGGTGCTGATATCCGATATGGCGCAGCGCGAGGGTATCCCGCGCAAGTTCCTGGAACTGATACTGCTCGAGCTCAAGAACCAGGGACTCCTGCAGAGCAAGAAGGGCAAGGGCGGCGGATATTTCCTCGGACGCGAGCCTCATCTGATCAGCGTCGGGCACATAATTCGCGTGCTGGACGGGCCAATCGCACCCTTGCCATGCGTCAGCAAGACCGCGTACATGCGATGCCGCGAATGCCGCGACGAGCGTAGTTGCGGCATCCGGATCGTGATGAAGGAAGTCCGCGACGCGACCGCGAGAATAATGGATTCGACTTCGCTCGAAGACATGCTCAAGCGCGTCGAGGCAGTGGTTACCGGCAATGAATCGCTGAGTTTTTCAATCTGAAGATGAGGTCAGCTCTTTTTTTGAAAGATTAGTCTAGTCATCTAATAGGATAGATTATGAAAGCAGATCCGAATCTGACCAGCCGCGACGATCTTCAACCCGAGCCCGATCCGGGCAGCGAGATCATCCGGCGTATCGCAAACGCGATCAGCGGCGTGCGTTTCGGCTCGGTCGAAGTCGTAATTCAGGACTCGCGCGTCGTGCAGATCGAGCGGAAGGAGAAATTCCGCTTCGACAAGACCGGTCGAGGATAGCTGATCGATATTGAGGAGTCCCGGACCAGGGAAGGATCCGGCGCATCATGACAGAGCCGTCAATCACCAACCGCGAGCCGACCGGTCATCCGGAAGTTCCAAGACTACGAGGGGCTTTTGAGATGAGAAACCGCGTTACGCTCCGTTTTCAGTGGATCCTGCCGATACTGGCGATAGCCGCAGGCTTGATGATGCCGGTCGCGGCCTCCGCACAAACCGCATGCTCCCCGACGATCAACCAGTGCGGATGCACGATCGTCAAGCCTGGATCCTACAAGATCGGGCTGGCAATCGATTCGACCCAGGGACTCACACCAGCCGGCGCATGCATCGAGATCGCCTCGAGCTTCGTGATCCTGGATGCCGGCAAGAAAACCGTCACCGGTCCGGGGGGCGTAACGCCTACGGGAATCGGCATCTGGGTGCACCATCCCTTCCGTTCAATTTTCCTCGAAGGACGGGGCACGGTGATAAGCGGCTGGGATGTCGGCTTGCTCATCCAGGGTCGACAAGTCGTCGCGGACGACTTCACTGCGAATACCAACGGCACCGCAGGCGTTGAACTCAACAACGCAGAAGCTGTCGAGCTGACCAATCAGACCGCGTCGACCAATCTCAATTACGGAATATGGGTGAAGCAGACGTCGATCAGCGACATCACTAATTCCAAGACTCTCACCAACGGAAACATCGGGCTCTATGTCGGATGCTCGAACATCGGGCCTACCGGCAGCGGATGCAGCAGCGGCCCGTCGCCGGGCAACTACATTTTCACCGGTGGCATCGCCGGAAATACCAACTACGGCGTCGCGCTCGACATCGGCGCCAAGACCTCGATCGTCACCAATCAGACGCTGGGCGGCGGCGCGCACAACTCGAAGAATGACCTGTTTGACGCGAACTCGAGTTGCGGCAGCAACAAATGGTTCGCCAACGATTCGACGGCGACCAACAACCAGCCCGGCGGCTGCATCAAATGACCAAGGGCCATGACGGGGCCCGGACCAGGGAAGGATCCGGCTGCACCATGACAAAGATAATTTCCAACCGCGAGCTGACCGGACATCCGGAAGTTCCCCAAACGATGAGGGGCTTCCGAGATGAGAAAATTCAGTTTGCCGATTCTGCCGGTGCTGCTGGCGGCGGTAATTATCGGGGTGGTCTTCGCCGCCCGGCCGGCGCGCGCACAGTCCGCATCCGCAGATCCGAAGGATCAGGAAATCCAACTGCTCAAGACCGAAATCAACCGGCTCGAGAGCCGGGTCGACACGCTGGAAGGACTTGACCAGAAAGTGAACGTGATCGACCGCAAGCTGGAAGTCCAGCAAGAGACCGCGCAGGCCGAGCATCAGAAGGCGCTCTCGATGCCTGTGGTCTCGGTCGGCCCGGAGGGATTCTCTCTGTCTTCACCCAACCACGATTACAATCTCAATTTGAGTGGAATCATCCAGGGCGACGGCCGCTTCTTCACCAGCGGCAGCGACAAAAACATCGGCAGCACATTCTTCCTGAACCGGGTGCGCCCGATTTTCACCGGCTCGCTCGGCAAGTACTACAACTTCAACATCACGCCCGACTTCGGCCAGGGCAGGGTCACGCTGCAGGACGCCTACATCAATATGACCTACTGGGACTATGCCAGCCTGAGGGCCGGGAAGTTCAAGGCGCCGCTTGATCTCGAGCGCTTGCAGTCGGACCGCGACCTGATGTTCAGCGAACGTTCGGAGATCCAGAACATTGTCCCGAACCGCGACACGGGTTTCGACATGCACGGCAGACTGCTGGACGGCCGCCTCTTCTATGACGCCGCGCTAATGAATGGCGTAGCCTAATAACACTGCCGCGGACACTACCGACCTCGACACCAATGACGGCAAGGATTTCGTCGGCCGTATCTTCGCCAACCCATTCGTACTTAGCGAAAACGAATACCTCAAGGGGCTGGGCTTCGGTTTCGCCGGTTCCTATGGCGACGAACGCGGCAGCACGATCTCGATCTACAGGACCTACGGCATGAGTACCTGGTTCACCTACAACTCGGGCGTGACCGCGTCGGGCTTGCGCGCGCGTCTCGAGCCGCAGGCTTACTACTACTGGCGGGGCCTGGGCTTGATGGCCGAATATGCGCAGGACCAGCACTCGCTGAACCTGTTCACTAAGAAAGGGGCGCAATCCAACCCCAATGCTAATTAATCGGACCGATACCTTCACCGACACCGGCTATATGGCGCAGGCTTCCTACATACTTGACCGGGGAGGACGCGTCCTACGGCTGGGTCAAGCCTTATCATTCATTCGACCCGCGCAATGGATTCTATGGCGCATTTGAGGTGGCAGCCAGGATCAGCAATGTCGCCGCGGATACGCGCCAGTTCCAGCTCGGTTTCGCCGCTCCGAACGTGGCCGCGCAAACCGCGACCGAGTTGGCGGCGGGCATCAACTGGTACCTGACCCCCAACATCAAGTGGCAGTTCGACTATGCGAACACTTACTTCGACGGCGGCGCCGGCGTGAAAGGCGCGCCCAGGGACCGCCCGAACGAAAGCGTCTTCGAGTCGCAACTGCAAATCTCCTTCGGGAGCTAGGAACAGGAATGTCTCTTCAAAGATTAAAAATGACGCACGCGCTCGCCGCCATAGTTGTGGCGGCCAGCGTCGCTCTCGGAGTTGGGCAATCACGCGCAGCTCAAATCACACTCCTTAACGTATCGTACGATCCCACTCGCGAACTCTACGAAGCTGTCAACGCCCAGTTCGCGAAGGATTGGAAAGCGAAGACCGGCGACGACGTAACGATCAACCAATCTCACGGCGGCTCCGGCAAGCAGGCGCGCGCTGTCATCGACGGCCTCGAGGCCGACGTGGTGACGCTCGGCCTCGCCGGCGACATCGATGCGATCGTCGAGAAGGCCGACTTGTTGCCGAAAAGCTGGCAATCGCGCCTGCCCGACAACAGTTGCCCCTACACCTCGACCATCGTGCTGCTGGTGCGCAAGGGAAATCCGAAAAAAATCCACGACTGGGATGACCTGGTGAAACCGGGCATCGCGGTGATCACGCCGAATCCGAAGACCTCGGGCGGCGCGCGATGGAACTTTCTCGCGGCGTGGGGCTACGGCCTGAAGAAGAACGGCGGCGACGAGGCCAAGGCGGCGACGTTTGTGAGCGCACTCTACAAAAACGTGCCGGTGCTCGATTCCGGTGCTCGCGGCTCGACGACTACTTTCGTCGAGCGCGAAATCGGCGACGTGCTGATCGCGTGGGAAAACGAGGCGCGGATGGCGATCAAGCAATTCGGCGCCGACAAATACGAGGTCATCTACCCGTCGCTGAGCATCCGGGCCGAGCCTCCGGTCGCGTGGATCGACAAGGTCGACCGCCGCCATGGCACGGCTGACATCTCGAAGGCGTACCTGGAATTTCTGTACACGCCAACAGGCCAGGAAATAATCGCGCAGAATTTTTTCCGTCCTCAAGACCAGGCGGTCGCCGCCAAGTATGCGAGCCAGTTCCCAAACCTGCCCCTGCTGACGATCGACGCGGATTTCGGTGGATGGAAACAGGCGCAGCCGAAGTTCTTCGGCGACGGCGGCGTGTTCGACAAGATCTATCAGCCGGGAAGTTAAGTGATGGCTACGAAAACGAAACCGAGAAATAAGAACGTGCTGCCGGGATTCGGCCTGACCCTCGGCTTCACGCTCGCCTATCTCGGAATCGTCGTGCTGATTCCGATCTCGACGATCTTCTTCAAGACCTTCACCCTGACCTGGCCGCAGTTCTGGGCCGCGGTCGCAAGTCCGCGCACGATAGCGGCGTACAAGCTGAGCTTCGGCGCCTCGATCGCGGGCGCGCTAATCAACTCGGTGTTCGGCTTCGTCGTGGCGTGGAGCCTGGTCCGCTACGAATTTCCCGGCAAGACGCTGATCGACGTGATGGTCGATCTGCCGTTCGCGCTGCCGACATCGGTGGCGGGAATCACTCTCACTGCGATTTATGCGGGCAACGGATGGATCGGCCGATACCTCGCGCCGCTCGGAATCAAAGTCGCGTACGCGCCGCTTGGCGTGATCGTCGCGCTTACTTTCGTCGGACTGCCATTCGTGGTCCGCACGATTCAGCCCGTGCTTGAGGATCTCGATCAGGAGTACGAGGAAGCGGCGGCGACGCTCGGCGCGAGCCGATTGCAGACCTTCATATTGGTAATCGCGCCTGCGCTGATTCCCGCGCTGCTGACTGGCTTCGCACTTGCGTTTGCGCGCGCGCTCGGCGAATACGGCTCGGTGGTATTCATCTCGGGCAACATGCCGATGCATACCGAAGTTGTTCCGCTGCTGATCATGAGCAAGCTCGAGCAGTTCGACTACGCCGGCGCGACCGCGATCGCGGTGGTGATGCTGACGGCGTCATTCGTCATTCTGCTCGGCATCAACGTGCTGCAAAGGTGGAGCAGCCGCCGCCTGGCGGCCTGACGTTCCAGATGGCCACTCAAACGCAAAGCGCGCCGAAAAAACCCGGGACTGCCGATCCGCCGGCGGTCAGAATCGCGTTGATCACGATCGCGCTGGTATTTGTCGCGCTATTCATTTTCATCCCGGTCATCGCGGTCTTCACCGAGGCGCTGCAGAAGGGAATCGGCGCGTACTTCGCCGCGATCACAGATCCCGAGGCGCGCGCCGCAATCCGCCTGACGCTGATGACTGCCGCGATCGCGGTGCCGCTCAACGTCATTTTCGGAATCGCCGCGTCGTGGGCGATCGCGCGCTTCGATTTTCCCGGCAAGCAAATGCTGCTGACGCTTATCGACATCCCGTTCTCGGTCTCGCCGGTGATCGCGGGGATGCTGTTCGTGCTGCTGCTCGGGGTGCGCGCGCCGCTCGGCGGATGGCTCGCCGACCACGGAATCAGAATTATCTTCGCGGAGCCGGGAATCGTGCTCGCGACGATCTTCGTCACGTTTCCGCTCGCCGCGCGCGAGCTGATTCCGATCATGCAGGCGGTCGGCAGCGAGGAAGAGGAAGCCGCGATCGTGCTGGGCGCCGGCGGATGGCAAATGTTTTTTCGCGTGACGATTCCCAACGTCAAATGGGGCCTGCTGTACGGGATGGTGCTGTGCAACGCGCGCGCGATGGGCGAGTTCGGCGCGGTCTCTGTCGTATCGGGGCATATCCGCGGGCATACCAACACGATGCCGCTGTACATCGAGATTCTGTACAATGACTACCAATTCGCGGCCGCGTTTGCGGTCTCGTCGCTGCTCACCCTGCTCGCGATTGCGACGCTCATCGCCAAGTACTACCTCGAGCGCCAGGTGGTGCCCGTAAAGCAGGAACAGGACGACATGGCGGTCAAAGTTGCGGCATGAGTATCGAGCTCAAGAACATCAGCAAGAGGTTCGGCGACTTCGTCGCGGTTGACAATATCAGCCTGCATATCGAAACCGGCGAACTGGTCGCGTTGCTGGGGCTGTCGGGCTCGGGCAAGACCACGCTGCTGAGAATAATCGCGGGACTCGAGACTCCCGACACCGGCGAAGTACTGTTCCATGGCGAGGATGCGAGCGCCGTCAGCGTCCGCAAGCGCAAGGTCGGTTTCGTATTTCAGCATTACGCGCTGTTCCGCCACATGACGGTGTTCGAGAACGTCGCGTTCGGAATGCGCGTGCTGCCCCGGCGCGAACGTCCCGCCGAGCCCGAAGTCGCGCGCCGCGTGCATGAGCTGCTGAAACTCGTGCAGCTCGATTTTCTTGCCGATCGCTACCCCTCGCAGCTCTCCGGCGGCCAGCGCCAGCGCGTTGCACTTGCGCGCACGCTCGCAGTCGAGCCGAAAGTCCTGCTACTGGACGAGCCGTTCGGCGCGCTCGACGCCAAGGTGCGGCAGGAACTCCGCCGATGGCTGCGGCGGCTGCATGACGAGATCAAGATCACCAGCGTCTTCGTCACGCACGATCAGGAAGAGGCGCTCGAGCTCGCCAACCGCATCGTCGTGATGAACCAGGGACACATCGAGCAAATCGGCACGGCCGAGGAAGTCTATCATCATCCCGCCAACGCGTTCGTGTACAACTTCCTGGGCAACGTGAATCTGTTCCACGGCCGAATCGAGAACGGCCGCGTGTTTATCGGCGACACCGCCGTCGAGCTCGAGAACACTCACGCGCATGCGCATCCTGAGACCGGTAAGGCGGTCCTCTACGTGCGGCCGCATCTGCTGGAAATCGTGCTGAGGCCAAACGGCAAGCAGACCTTCCCCGCAACGGTGAAATCGATCAACCCGGCCGGGCCACAAGTCAAAGTCGAGTTGGTCGCCGCATGGGGCGACATGGTGCAGGTCGAAATCAGCCACGAGCGCTACCAGACGCTGCACCTGGAGACCGGCGCCAACGTGTTCCTAAGGCCAAAGGAACAGAAGCTGTTCGTCTATCAGATCTAGACTTGCGTCAACTCGCGCCGGGAACCTCGCGGGCTTCGAAGCTGTTTTCTAATATGCAATGATCAAGACGACGGATCTGAAGTTGGCTGAAATTAGTACTCAATCGAATAGTCAGAACGCGCACATCATCGGGCGGCGTGCGTTCGTCGCCGCGATTGCCGCGATACCTGCGATCATCGCATTCGGCTACGTTGAGAGAGGCGTCACAGCGGATGCGTCCGGCGATTCGCCGGATTCGGGCGCCTCAGGTATAGTCAAAGTCTCGATCGTTGAGTTCACTGATGCCGGCCAGAGAAAGGGACTCGTGATGGTAGATAAAGTCGTCAAGACGGATGAGGAATGGCGCAAGGAACTGACCCCCGAGCAGTACGATGTCACGCGGAAAAAGGGCACCGAGCGCCCGTTCCAGAACCTGTACGCTGAGAATCACGACAAGGGTCTCTATCGATGCATCTGCTGCGGCAACGCTCTCTTCAGCTCAGACACCAAATTCGAATCGGGCACAGGATGGCCGAGCTTCTATCAGCCGATCGCGCCTGAGAACGTCAAGACCGAGACCGACCGCTCACTCTTCATGAAGCGGACCGAGGTGATGTGCGCGCAATGCGACGCGCATCTCGGCCACGTCTTCGACGACGGCCCGCGCCCGACCGGCCTCCGCTACTGCATGAACTCCGCGTCGCTGAAGTTCATCAAGGGCGACGCACCGGACAAGACCTGAGTCAGCGCTTCGCCAGTTTCCATTGAATCAATGTGAAGCCTTCGGGGTGATCTTCGAAGACGACCTCGACCGGGGCATCGAAGGGGACTTCGCGGGCTGGGTCGCCTAGCAGGTTGCCCACCATGCGGACGTTGCCGGCGTCGGGGAGTTCCACCACTACTACTAGATAGGGGCACGCGGATTTCAATGCGGGGTGGGCTGGGTGCCATACCCGTTCCCAACTGTAGACGCGGCCGCGGCCGGATACGCGATGCCATCCGACGTCGAGGGTGTGGCACTTGTGACAAATCCATTCGGGGCCGAATTGAAACGTCCCGCATGAATTGCATTTCTGAACGACCAGCTCGTGACGCTTCGCCGCGTCCCAGAATTCGCGATCCAATCCGTCGCGCGTCGCTTCGGGCGCCGGCATCCCGGTGGGCAGGTACGTTTTCGATTCTGTGTTTTCGTTGTTCGCCATCGCGCTTACCTGCGCAGGATCAGATCGCTCACTGGCGCGACCATCGGTCCTGACACGACCATCGAGATCTCGGCGTCCTTCACCTGGCACGTAGACGTACCTCGGACTTGCCGAGCAGCTTCGATGATCAACTCAAGGCCGTGCATGTAGCATTCAGCAAGATTTCCGCCGCTGGTGTTGATCGGGAGCTTGCCATTGGGCGCGGTCAGATTTTCGAAGGTGCAGAAGTCCATCACTTCGTCGGGATGGCAGAAACCATGCTCGACGATACTGGTCATCACGGCGCCGGTGAAGTTTTCGTAGACCTGCGCGACGTCGACGTCCTTGGGCTCGATTCCCGCCATCGCGTACAGGCGCGGCGCGAGCGTCTTGAAATTGGAGGTCGCGTAGTCGGGACCGTTCTCTGCCGTGGCGCCCTGTCGGAAGTCGGAGCCTTGCGCAGATGCCATCACGTACGCGGGCTTCTGCTTGAGATCGCGCGCACGCTCGGCGCTGGTGACGATCACCGCGGCGGCGCCGTCGTTCTCGAGGCAGCAGTCGTAGAGATGAAACGGCTCGACGATCCATCGCGAGTCGTCGTAAGCCTGGCGCGTCAGCGGGCGGCCGTACATGATCGCGCGCGGATTGGATTGCGCGTGGTGATAGCAGGCCATCGCGATCGCGGCGAGCGGGTCCTGCGTGATGTGATGATCGTGCATGAAGCGGCGGGTGCGCAGCGCGATCCATTGCGCGGGCGTCGACATTCCATATGGCCAGGTATACGCGATAGGGCCGGAAATCGTGCGCACCGGGGGCGTCGCTCCGAAGCGGCCAAACTGGCCCTGCGCCAGCGCTCGATACACGACGACGGTGGTCGCGAAACCGGCCACGATCGCGGCCGCAGCATTGCCTATAGCACCCGAGCCTCCACCGCCGCCGCCGCCCCAGAACATGTTGGTGAAGCGCAACTCCGGCAGGCCGAGCGCAGTCGCGACGCGGATCGAATCGTTGCGATCGTTGCTGTACGACGCGATACCGTCGATAGCTGTCACCGGCAATCCGGCATCGTCGGCTGCGCGCTGGATCGCTTCGAGCGCGAGCCGGAATTCGCTGACGGGAGCCCCGCCGCGTTTGTAGTACTGCGTCTCGCCGAGCCCGGCGATCGCGACCTTATCCTTGATTGTAAATTCACTCATCGTTGCGCCGCTGCTGATCGGCTTAGCGAAACGCGCGCAAGATTCCAAGCGGAATCGACGCTATACTCGACGGCCGATATGGCAGATCACGAAATGCTGATCGACGCGTGGAACTATCGCGTCGAGGTTCCGATGCTCGATGGCGCCTCGATTGTGATCCGCGCAATTCGTCCCGACGATCAGGAACGCCTGCACGATCATTTCAAGGGGCTCAGCGAGAAGTCTGTCTACTTTCGATTCATGGGTATCAGGCGCGACCTGTCGCCGCAGGATCTGAAGCGTCTGACCGAACTCGATTTCAAAAATCACGTGGGACTGGCCGCGACGCTGACTGAGAATGGACGCGAGCGGTTCATCGGCGTCGGCCGTTATATTTGCGGCGCCGATCCGCATCGCGCGGAAGTCGCGTTCGCGATTCTCGACGGCTTCCAGGGCCGCGGCATCGGGACGCTGCTGCTCGAACATCTGAGGCTCATCGCCGACGCGAACGGAGTCACGGAATTCGAGGCCGACGTGCTCGGCGAGAACCGCCAGATGCTGGAAGTATTCGCGCACAGCGGCTTCAAGAGCCTCCGAACTTTGGACTCGGGCGTGGTGCATCTCCGTTCCTCGACAAGCAAAATGTCTTTTTAGAAATTCCACTCAGCGCGGAGGTCATTCGATGAGCCTGATCGAATTCGCAGTCGAAAACGAAATCGCAGATCGTCACTATCAACCGGCCGGAGGCACGCAACGCCGTCGATCAGCCTACTGCCTCCGCGCTCGCCGACGCGTTCCGCCGCTTCGACGCCGACAACGCGCTCTCGGTCGCAATTCTCACGGGCACCGGCGGAATGTTTTGCGCCGGCGCCGATCTGAAGGCGGTCGCGACCGCCCGCGGCAATCGCGTGACTGAGAATGGCGACGGTCCGCTTGGATGCACGAGGATGCTGCTGAGCAAGCCGGTGATTGCGGCGGTCGAGGGTTTCGCCGTCGCCGGCGGAATCGAGCTTGCGCTGTGGTGCGATCTGCGTGTCGCCGCGCGCGACTCGACCTTCGGCGTGTATTGCAGGCGCTTCGGCGTGCCGCTCTGCGATGGAGGCACGATTCGATTGCCGCGCCTGATCGGAATGAGCCGCGCGATGGACATGATCCTCACCGGACGCGGCGTCTCCGGCGAAGAGGCATTCGCAATGGGCCTGGCGAATCGCGTAGTCGAGCCGGGCACTGCGCTGGCGCATGCGCGCGAACTCGCGAAGCAGATCGCCGGCTTCCCACAACGATGCATGCGCGGTGATCGGATGTCCGCGTACGAGGCGTGGACGCTGCCGCTCGATGACGCGCTCAAGAATGAGTACCGCTACGGCATTGCAACGATTGAATCAGGCGAGACGCGCGCGGGCGCGGCGAGGTTCGCGTCGGGGATCGGCAGGCATGGGAAGTTTTAGAGGAGGAACTTGATTGTAGTGAAACCCTTCCATGGGTTTCACATATGATTAAGTTCCCGCACTGGCTGTGGGGGCCCCATTGTGTCGCTTGGCTGATTCCTGTACCCTTTCGCCAAGTCAATCGTGACTTTATGCGCGCGTCGGATTCCGTGACGCCACCCTCTCAACTCATCAGACCCATAAGTTCGGTTTTTTTTCTGAACTGGAATCCGGGGGACTGAACCATAGGATACTGTTTGTCGTTTTCTGAATTTTCCGTATCGCCCGAGATCCATCGTTCAATCAAAGACCGCGGTCATCATACAGCGACCCCGGTCCAGGCCGGAGCTATCCCGGTTGCGCTTACCGGGCGCGACGTGGTTGCCACGGCTGAAACCGGCAGCGGCAAGACCGCGGCCTTTCTGATCCCGACCATAGACCGGTTGCATCGCAAGCACACGCGGCATCTCGCCGCGCTGGTGATCATGCCGACGCGAGAGCTTGCTGCGCAGGCTGCGCGCGAGTTCGATCTGATCGCTCGTCACACTCACATCCGCTGCGCGACTGTGGTTGGTGGCGAGTCCGAGCGTCATCAAATCGACGCGATTCGCAAAGGCGCGCAGGTGCTGGTTGCGTGTCCCGGGCGGCTTATCGATTTTATCGAGCGCGGCATCGTCAAGCTCGACAAAATCGAAGTCGTGATAATCGACGAGGCCGACCGGCTGCTCGACATGGGCTTCCTGCCGCAGTTGCGCCGGGTCATGAAGATGGTGCCGAAGAATCGCCAGACCATGATGTTCTCGGCGACGATGGCGTCCGGTCCTGAAATGATCGCTCGCGAATTTCTGACCTCGCCTGAGCGCGTCACGGTCGGCGGCACCAAAGCCGCGCCGCCGTCGCAAATTCGCCAGTCGATCTATCCGGTCACGCTCGAGAACAAGGGACCTGTCCTGCTCGAGATTCTCAAGCGTCCCGAAGTGGAGAGCGCGATCGTCTTCACGCGCACCAAGAGCCGTGCGGACCGGGTCGCCAAGCTGCTGATACGCGCCAACATCAAGGCGGTGCAGATTCACGGCGACCGCTCGCAGAGCCAGCGCAACGCGGCGCTCGCGGGATTCCGCTCGCACAAGTTTCGCGTGATGGTCGCGACGGACGTGGCCGCCCGCGGACTCGACATCCCCGACGTTTCGCACGTGATTAACTTCGACCTGCCCGACGAGACCGAAGGCTATATCCATCGCATCGGGCGCACGGCCAGGATGGGCAAGGCGGGCGAAGCGATCAGCCTGGTCACGCAGGAGGAACGCGTCAACCTGGCGCGGCTGGAACGCACGCTCGGCAACGCGCTCGATCGCGAGCACGTCGAGGGTTTCGAGAAAATCGAAATTCACGCGCCCAAGCCGGTGACCGTGTTCCGATCGTCGGGTGCGCGCAATCGTTCGACGCGCAATCGCCCGCGTTCCCGCTGGGCGTAACCGCCGCAATTTCCTAAAGATGAAGCCGACCGCCGAGCCAATCGCAACCGCGATAGGCTCGGTGGAAATTACGCTCGCAGTTTCAGCTGACATCGACGATGTGCTCGACGTCCTGAACGAGGCGGCGCGATGGCTCGCGTCACGCGGGATCAATCAGTGGCGCGTCGACGGATTTACGCGCGAGTTGATCGCAGGCGACATCGCGCGCGGCGAGGTGTACGTCGCCAAACGCGATCGGCGCGCTGCTGGAACCTTCACGCTCCAATGGAGTGACGAGTTGTTCTGGCCGGGCGCTGCGGAAGAGGCAGGCTATATCCACCGGATCGCAGTGCGTCGTGACGCGCACGGCTTGGGTATCGAACTATTGAAGTTTGCCGAACGGATGACTGCGGATATGGACCGCAAGCTGCTTCGGCTCGATTGCTTCGCTGGCAACGCCGCCCTTTGCAGTTACTACGAGCGGGCCGGATTCGTCCGTGTCGCCGACGTCGAGGTTGATGGTCGCGACGACCCGACCGTTCCCCTATCGACCCGCCGTTTCTTCGCGCGCCAATACGAAAAATCCGTGCACTGATTCGACTTCCGCCGCAAGTGCTGTGATGGCGATCTGTTCCTTTTTCCGACCAACGTGTTGAGTTAGAGTTTCAGAATCAAAACAGATGATGCGCCATAATCCTGTGTCAAACCTCACCCGCTGCGCGCTGATCTCGACGTGCGTCGCATTGTCTCTCCTGGCTTCCTGCACCACCGCCGAATTCATCCTGCACGGCGGCGAACGCGCCAAAAAGCATATTCGGCCGGAACAGCCGGGGCCGTACGTTTTGATCTTCGCTTTTGACGGAGCCGGCTACGACCAGTTGATGGAAGCGATCAACTCGGGCAAAGCGCCCGCAATGGCCGGGATGCTTGGCAAGTCCGAAGGGGGCGGATTGTACGAGCATGCCTACTCCGTGCCCAACGCGGTGACCATTCTGCCGTCGACCACCATCGCCGCATGGTCGGCCATCTTCACTGGCGCGCCTACGGCCTGGAATTCGGTGTCGGGCAACGAATGGTTCGTGCGCGAGGAGATGAAATTCTATGCGCCGGTGCCGGTATCGGTTGAAGAGATGGATGACAACCGCGCCATGATAATCTCCGATCTGGTCGGCAAGCAGCTCAAGACCCCCACGCTATTTGAGCAAGCCGGAGTGAAGTCGTCCGTCTCGTTGAATCCGATTTACCGGCGCGCAGACTATTTCACCCTCGTCGATCCGATCTCGATGGTCACTCTGTACACGGAATTCATCGCGCGGGGCGGTGGCGAGAATTCGCCCGGAAAAGATGGATATCTACGAAGACCTCGACAAGAAATCAGTGCCCAAGCTGCTCGATGGCATCGAGGATCATGGCCTTTCGAAAATCCAGGTTGTGTACTTCCCGGGGATCGATTTGTACACGCATCTGGCCGACCATCCGCTCAGGATGGAGGTGGACTATCTCGAAAGGGTGACCGATCCGCTGGTCGGCCAGGTGCTAGCCTACTACCAGAACCTGGGCGTCCTCGATCAGACCTACGTAATGGTAATCGCCGACCATGGGCATACTCCGGTGTTGCGAGACCCGAAGCATGCCTTGGGTTCCGACTCCAACGACGGTCCCGACGCGGCTCTGAAATCCGCCGGTTTCAGGCCGAGGAAACTTGTCCTGAATCCTGGCCCTAACGAACAGGACTACCAGTCTGCCGTCGCGTACCAGGGCGCGATCGCCTACGTCTACCTGGCCGATCGCTCGACCTGCAAGAGTCCCGGTACGACTTGCGATTGGAAGCGCCCGCCCAGATACAAACAGGACGTGCTGCCGGTTGCGCGGGCATTCTACAACTCGAACAAAACCGGCCAGCCGGTTCCGCAGATGAAGGATACGCTCGACTTGATCTTCGCTCGGGTTCCGACGCCGGCGGGCAAACCGACGATGGAGTACCAAATCTTCGATGGCCATCGGCTGGTGTCTATTTCGGATTACCTGACAGCGCATCCGCGACCCGACCTGATCCAGCTCGATCGGCGGATGCAATGGCTGAGCGCGGGGCCGTACGGCAATCGCAGCGGCGACGTCCTGCTGCTCTCCAAGTCGGGACTGAACATTCCTATCCAAAAACGTTACTACTTCTCAGGCCCGTATCACTCGTGGCACGGCAGCGCGTCGTGGCAGGACAGCCACATACCGCTGATCGTTGCGCGGCAGAACTATCCGGCCGCCAAACTCAAAGAGATCGTCGACGAGGTCGCGGGCCCGAATCCATCGCATCTATCGCTGGTGCCGATCGTACTTTCCCTGCTCGCGACCGACCTGCAGCCGCCGGCGCCCGCCCGCCGCCGGCTAGCCCGGGATCGGCCCCGTCAGGGACGCCCGCTGCGAAATCTCAATGAAGTTACCGTCGGGGTCGCGGATGAATGAAATCCGCGCAACTGCGCCGAGCGAAACCGGCGCGGCGCCTTCCCACACGCGCCTCGCCATGAAGCGTCGATGCTCCGCGTCAACGTCCCGCACCTGCACCGTGATGTAACGCATCCCGACTGCGCGCATCGACGCGATCACGTCCGTAGCGCGGGCAGACGGCGATTTAGGCGCGCTTGCGGCCGCGGGATCTTGCTTGAAGCTTATGATCGTCTCGCCGAGCTTGAAGCGGCCGGCCGCCAGTCGCTCGGCCTGGAGCGCGTCGGCATAGAAGTGCTCGAAGGCGGCTTCGTCGGTTACGCCGATATGGATTTCGATCTGATTGACCCCGCGGTGCCCGGTCGGCAGCAGCTCGATGTCATTGCCGTCGGGGTCCTGCATCGGAATCGGCATAGGAGTGCGCGGATCGGAAATCGAGAGCATCCGGTAGCCGCCCGCGATTCGAGCCGGCAGAGGATCGCGCGAGTGATTTATCTTCAGCACCGAGCCGAGCAATCCGTAGCGATACTGCCTGACACCGCCTCCGACCGGCAGCAGCTCCTCGTAAGGCAGCCGGATTCGTTCGGCGTAAAACGCGCGCATCTCGTCCAGCCGGTTAGTGAAAATCCCGACGTCCACGAATCGCTTTGCCAGTTCCACTTTTCTACTGCCTCAACCAATCGACGCTCTGCTCGTACGCATACGCAATCTTCAGCGGCGTCGAGTCGTCGAAATGCCGCCCGACGATCATCAAGCCGACCGGAAGTCCATTGGACTTGGCGCACGGAACGCTGATCGCCGGATGCCCTGTGATATCGAATGGAGCGGTGTTGGTGATCATCGAATAAGGCGCGCGTTCGTCGAGGCGATGCGCCTTCATCGGCGTCGAGGGCATCACGAGCGCGTCATACTCGGCCAGCGCCGCATCGTATTTCGCCGTCAGCACGGGCCGATAATTCTGCACCTTCGCATAAAACGTTCCGTGATAGCGCTCGCGCATCAGGTTGCCGAACACCAGCATGAACTTCACGGTCAGCGCGACGTCGTTGGCCCGCTCCGGAAAGTGCTGGCCGAAATGCGCGGCGAGTTCGGGCATGTACGCGCCGGTGTGATGGGTCCCTTGCAGATTCGTCCGCGCCAGCATCGCCATTCCCTCGGGCACGATCGCGTAGAGCAGATCGGAGGCGTCGCGATGCGCCGGGATAGAAATCTCGGTCGCGCGCGCGCCGAGTTTGCCGAGCGCCGCGACTGCGCGATTCACCGCGGCATTCACGTCGGCCTCGGCGCCCGCGTGGGTAAAGCCCTCGCGCACGACACCCAGCTTGATTCCGTCGAGCGACTTGCCGAGCGCCTCGCGATATGGCGCGGTCGTGACCTCGCGCTGTCGAGGATCGTGCGTGGTCCTTGCCCGCGAGCACTTCGAGCAGCAGCGCAACATCGCTCACGCTACGCGCCATCGGGCCGACATGATCGAGAGTCGGGTCGATACTCATCACGCCCGTGTAAGGCACGAGACCGTAGGTCGGCTTGATACCGACGACGCCAGACCACGACGCGGGAATTCTGATCGAGCCGCCCTGGTCGGTGCCGATAGTCAGATCGATATCGTCGTAGTACAGCGCCGCCGCCGATCCGCACGACGAACCGCCGGCGCAGTATTCCGGGTTGTGCGGATTGCGCGACGGTCCATAAAAGCTGGTGCGGCCGTCGCCTGACAGCGCAAAGTCGTCCATGTTCAGAGTCGCGACAATTTCCGCACCCGCGTCGAGCATCCGCGAAACGATCGTCGCGTCGCTCGAGGCCACGTGGCCCTTCAGCACCGAGGATCCGCCGCTCGCGGGAATCCCCGCTACGCAAACGCTGTCCTTCACCCCCACGCGCTTGCCCTTGAGCGGACCGCTCGCCGCGCCCTTGACGACGCATCGCGTGACGATTGCGTTCAGCGGATCGTCCTTCGGCGACGGGCGTTCACCCGCCTTGCGATCGCGGTAACGGGTGACCGATTCCTGCGGCGCAATTTCAATCGCGTCGATCTTCTCGAAGATCGCCATCTGCCCGGGCATCATGCCCTGGAGCGCCGCGAGTTCTCCGTCGTTCAGCTCGATATGATTTGCGCGCGCGATTTTCTTCAATTCTTCTGCTGAGGGAACTTCAAATGCCATGGTGGACTCCTCTCTCAGGTGAAATACGGCATGAGATGCCGATGCGCGTCATCCATTGTTTGTTGTGGAGGCACGCCCGGCACTTCGAAAAATACTGGCGCCGTCACTCCCGCTTCGATCAGGCGCGAGAGGTTCTCGCGGCATCGCGCGGGGCTGCCGGCGATCGTAAACGTATCGAGCATCTCGTCGGTGACCATATCCACCGGCAATTTTCCTTGAGCGAAACTCGCGCCGAACGCGCGAATCGTCATCAGCCGGCAATCCGGCCGCCGCGAAGATCGGTGTGTTCGGCTGCGGCGCCATCAGCGAGATCATCATCGCTACGATCGGACGCAAACGGTCGCGCGCAGCGCGCTCATCTTCTGAAATCGAAGAAAAGATGTACGCACCAACGTTGAAAGCGCGCTCTTCGCGGCCCGACTTCGCAAGCCCGCGGCGCACGTGCTCCATCGCGAATTTCACGTATGCGGGCGAGGACATGATGCTGAGCAAAAGGCCGTCGGCCGCCTCGCCCGTGAGCTCACAATTTTTGGGGCCGAGAATGCCGAGATAGATGGGAATTTCGGTCCGCAACGGCTTGAAGCTGAGCTTGATCCGCTCGGCCTGAAACACCTTTCCCGCATAGGTGACTTCTTCGCCGCGGAAAAATCGCGCGGATGATCTCGATCGTCTCGCGCATCGCCGCGGTCGGCTTTGTGTATGGAATTTTAAGCCGTCCCTCGATCCAGTCCTTCAGTCCCGCCCCGATTCCGAGAATCGCGCGTCCTTCTGAAATCTCGTCGAGCGCTGCGAATTCCATCGCGGTCAACGCCGGATGCCGCAAATAGGGATTCACGATGCCGAGACCAATCTTGATTTTCGAGGTGTTGCACGCGATCGCCGATGCGACCGTGAATGCGCCACGGTAGAAAGGATCTTCCGGCACCCAAAACGTCCCAAAGCCCAATTCTTCGGCGCGCCTGGCATGCGCGGCGAACTCGCGCGCGTGGGGGCTTTCGAAACCGACGCCGAACTCGCGAACCTTGGCCATCGCCTTAAGCCTCGTTCTCGAAAGCCATTCGCGGACCTTGCGCACACCAGGAAAAGTGACAATGCCACATCTTCCAGACCGGCTTGCCCTTGTCGTCCTCGCGAACGTAGACCTCGGTGCTGCGGAACTTGCCGCTGCCCGGCAGAGGCTGGCCGTCTTCGAGCGTGATCGTGAAAGGCGCGGTGCACGAGAGCCATCCCATGTCGCCGCGGACGCGCACGCGCAGGTCTTCATCTTGACCGAGGGTAGCTTTCGCTTTGAACCTGGCCAGCCATTCCCACAGCGTCGCCCACTCTTCGATGCCGTCGTAAGAAAAGCCGTTGAGGTTCCATCCGAAGAACTTTTCGCCGCCGACGAACGCGTCGCGCATCATCGGGATGCTGCCGGTGCGATTCGCCTTCACCCATAGATTGTGCAGGCGCATGATCTCGTCGATATCCGGCTGCGGGCCTTCGCCACGAATCTTTGCCATCGCGATTTCTCCCTCGAGCGTGTTCGTTGTTCGTACGCGAGTAGCTATACCTCAGTTCGCGTCAAACATTCACGCTTGGCGAATCTCCAAATTTCGGGCTAAGTTGGCTGCGAGAAGGACAGGAGGATCGAGCGATGAACCAGTTCAAAGTTGGCGACGTCAAGATAACCCGCATCATCGAAAGCGAGTCGCCATGGCCGGGTACTTTCATCATGCCCGACGCCACCGCCGAGAACGTCAAGAAGGAAGCGGACTGGCTCTACCCGATTTTTTCCGACGAGAAGGGCAAGCTCCGGATGAGCATCCACGCGCTGATCGTCGAGTCGCAAGGCAAGCGCATCATCGTCGACACCTGCATCGGCAACGACAAGGTCCGATCGAACCCGGTGTGGAGCAATCTCAAGCTGCCGTTCCTGAGCGATCTGGAAAAGGCGGGACATGGGGCAGACAAGATCGATCGCGTGGTCTGCACACATCTGCACGTCGATCACGTCGGATGGAACACGACGCTTAAGAATGGCAAGTGGGTGCCGACGTTCCCCAACGCGCGCTATCTGATTGGCGGCACTGAGTGGGATTTCTTCTCGACCTTCGACGGCAAGGACATGCGCGATCCGGTCGAGGATTCGGTGCGGCCAGTGGTCGAGGCGGGCGTTGCCGATCTGGTTGATTCGAACTTTCGCATTACCGACGAAGTGTGGCTCGAGCCGTCGCCCGGACATACTCCCGGGCATCACAGCGTGCGGATTTCGTCGAAGGGACAGGACGCAGTCATCACCGGCGACCTGATGCATCACCCGATTCAATGCAGATACCCGGAATGGGACGACGCCTTCGATTCCGACGGCGCGATGGCCAAGAAGACGCGGCGCGCATTCTGCGAGAAATACGCGGACACGCAACGTCGTCGTTTTTGGGACGCATTTCGCGACGCCGTCGGCGGGAAAGATCTCCAAGAACGGTGACTCGTTCAGGTTCACAGCGGCCAAGCAGTAACTGCTCTATGGGTGACGTCGCACTCTCGTTCGATAACGGGCCCGACCCGGCGGTGACGCCGATAGTGCTAGACGTGCTCGCGCGCCGCGGCGTCAAGGCTTCGTTCTTCGTGCTCGGCAAGAATCTCGCATCGCCCGAGCGGATGAAGCTGACGCAGCGTGCGGCAGCCGAGGGGCATCGAATCGGCAACCATTCGTACACGCATCGCATCCCGCTCGGCGACGACCCGGCGCCAGACGCGGTCGATTCGGAAATCGCAAAGACCGAGCAGTTGATCGGCGCGCTCGCTGAAGCGCCCAAACTGTTTCGTCCGTTCGGCGGCGGCGGCAAGATTGGGCCGCATCTGCTGAGCCGCATCGCCGTCGATCACCTGGTCGCGAACCACTACACCTGCGTGCTGTGGAATTGCGTGCCCGAGGATTGGATCGATCAGGATGCGTGGGTCGATCGCGCGCTTCGCGACGCGTCGACGCGATCGCACACCCTGGTCGTGATGCACGACATCCTGCCGCGCGCGATGAGCCATCTCGATCGCTTCATCGGCGCGCTGGTTGACGCGGGGCATCGCATGACGCCGGAGTTTCCCGCCGAATGCATACCGATCGAGCGCGGCGAGATCGTCCGCGACATTTCGGGATTCGTCTCTTCGCCGCGCGCGACCGCCAGCTAGGATACTTCGCTCGAAAATCGAATCGTCTTCTTTTTCAAACCGGCCAGCACGACCTCGACGCCGCCGCTGCGAATCATCCATTCGAGGCGATGGTCGCGGTACTGGCGGGCGAATGCGCCCGACTCGAGAATCTGCGGCAACGAATCCATTGAGCCCGTGAACTGTTGAGCCGCCTCGATCGTCTTGCGGACGCTCGGGCGTTCTTCGACGCGAGTGAGCCATTCGGCCAGGCGCGTTCCGGCTTTTGGCGGATTGCCCCATACGATCGAACCGCGCACGTGCGGATAAACGCTCAAATCGCCGTAGCCGAATGATGCACCATTGAAATAGTTCGCCGTGCCGAGTTCGCGCTCGAGCCATGCGAACACACCGGCCGTTTGTTCGGACGCTTTCGCTTCAAGCTGTTTCGCGGCGTCTCCCGTCACGCGCTTCCACGCGCGAACTTCCATCAATCCCCAGTTGATCGCCTCGTAGTATGTGTCGCAGACGTCTTCGATCATCCGCACCCGCGCGCGTTCGCGCGGTGTCGACGGCAGGAGCGCGGGCGCCGGCCATTTATCTTCGATGTAATCGAGGATGATGGTCGAGTCGAAAATCGCAAAGCCGTCGTCCACCAGCGCAGGCACTTCGAGCCGCGGGTTGGTCTTGCCGAATTGGGTTGGCGCGCCGCTGAATGCGTCGGGGACTTCGACTTCGAACGCTACGTTCTTTTCGTAGAGCGCGATTTTGACCTTCTGCACGTACGGCGAGAACGGATGCTCGTATAGTTTCATCATTACTCTCCTCCTGGCTCGATTGACGCATCGAGTTGACAATCTCGGACGATACGCACATTTCAGGTCCGCGGAAATGATGATACTGCATGAATCATTAGCGGCCGAAGTGGATCGCGACAAAACCATTTGAGGTGAAGGACGATGGATTTTGGAATCGCTCTGGCTTCGAACCTCGACGCCTGGAAGACGGTGAAGCGCGCTGAGGAGCTGGGTTTCACCCACGCGTGGTTCTACGATTCGCAAATGCTGGTCCCGGATATCCTCGTCACGATGGCTCTGGCGGCCGACAAGACCTCGAAGATCAAGCTCGGCATGGGAGTGATGGTACCAACCAATCGGATCGCGCCGGTTGCCGCCAACGCGCTCGCATCGCTGAACAAACTTGCGCCAGGAAGAATTATTTTTGGAGTCGGCACGGGCTTCACCGCTCGCAACACGATGGGCCTCGGCCCGATGCGCCTGTCCGAGCTGCGCGAATACTTGCGCGTGGTGCGCGGGCTGCTGGCGGGAGAGACCGTAGAGTGGGAAACCGAGGGGCGAAGCACAAGATTCGATTTCTCAATCCCGAGGCGGGAATGATCAACATAAGCGATCGCATACCACTCCATATTTCGGCGTTCGCGCCAAAAGCGCGCAAGCTGACGGCGGAGATCGCCGACGGCTGGATGACGTTCAGCTCTTCCATCCCGCGTGCGCTGCACGAGGCTGACGAGCTGGCGAAATCGTGTCGAGAGTCAGGTCGCTCGCCGGAGAGTCTCTATCGCACTGCGTTTGCGCTCGGATGCGTCTTGGCCGACGGCGAATCTGCCGCGAGCGCGCGCGCGAAGGCACAAGCGGGTCCGATGTCGGTGGTGTTCCTGCATGGACTGGTCGAGGCGAGCCTGGGCCTGCAACTGCCGCCTGAAGTTGCGCCGGTGCTCGACGCATATCGCAAGCAGCATGCGACCTACGAGCCCGCAGACGTGCGCTATCTTCAAATGCACAAGATGCATTTGATTGGGGTGCGGCCCGAAGAGCAGAAATTCCTCACCCCGGAATTCATCGCAGCGACCACCTTCACCGCGACCGCGACCGAACTGCGCGAACGAATCCGAGCACTCCGCGATGGAGGCTTCAACCAGTTCGTGATTCAGCTCGTGCCCGGAAATGAGTCCGCGCTGGACGATTGGGCGCGAGTATTCGACGCGGTGTAGCAGTCCGATTAATCTTGAAAATATTCAATCTTTGACGGCATCCATTCGTTTGGTACGCTTGTAGGTATGAGTATGAATTTGCGCACGCGCCGCTCGATCGTCTCCGCGATTGTCGGTGTGATTCTTTTTTCGGCCGCCGGGTCGGCATTTGCGTTCGACCTCGCGTCACTGCTCAACAACAAGCCGAAAGAGCCGGACAAGTTCTCCGTCATCCGCGTCGATAAGCTTGCGTCGTTGATGGCCGATCCGAATTCGCACGTAAATATTTACGATGCGAACGGATGGGGGCTGCGTTCGACGGCCGGCGTGATTCCGGGCGCGCACCTGCTCACGAGTGACGACAAGTACGATGTCGAGAAAGAGTTGCCACCCGCCAAAAATGCGAAGCTCGTATTCTACTGCGCCGACTTGCATTGAACGGCGTCGCATGAAGCCGCCCGTCGGGCGGAAGCTGCCGGTTACAGCGACGTGAGCGTGATGAGCGACGGCATCGAAGGTTGGAAGCAAGCCGGCAAGCCGGTGGATTATCCGAAGCTCGCAGAATCGAAGAACAGCTGAGGCACCGGTACCGGCTTCTGCAGAGCGCGCAAGCTGTCCGAAGGCTCCTTCCTCAGCTCGCGTTGCTCGCATCGGTCAGGATGACCAAGGGCGTCGCGCTCGCCGCCGCTTGATGCCATATAGTGTCGGCGTGCAGCGCGACGATCCTTCGTTTTTAGTATCCACACCAGCTTTTCGCGAACTGACGCCGCGGAGTGTCGTGCTTGGTATCGCGCTGGCGCTGATTCTCGGTGCGGCGAATGCCTACCTCGGTTTGTATGCGGGCCTGACCGTGTCCGCGAGCATCCCGGCGGCCGTCATCTCGATGGCGATTCTCCGGATTCTCGGCGGCTCGACGATTCTCGAGAACAACGTGGTGCAGACGATTGCGTCGGCGGGCGAGGCGGTCGCGGCCGGCGCGATCTTCACGTTTCCGGCGCTGGTTATTTTAGGCGGCGGCGTGCGAACGCTGCCGTACGTCGAGGTGACGGCGCTATGCGTCGTGGGCGCGACGATGGGCGCGCTGCTGGTGGTGTTTCTGCGCCGCGCGTACATCGTCGAGGAGCGGCTGCCGTTTCCCGAAGGCGTCGCATGCGCGCAGGTGCTTCGCGCTGGCGATGCGCAGGCGAATGTTCGGCCGCTCGTAATAGGCGGTTTGATCTCGGCGGCTCTGAAAGCGCTTCAGGACATGGCAGGAGTTATTCCCGGCGCGGTTTCGGGCGCGCGATGGATCGGCAGCGCGGCGGTCGCCGGGTCGCTCGACATTTCGGCGGCGCTGCTCGGCGTCGGCTACATCATAGGAATCAGGATCGCGGCACTGGTATTCGCCGGCGGCGCATTCGCATGGCTGGTCGCGATTCCCGTGCTCACTGTATTTCACTCCGGCGGATCGGGCGACGCCGCGACGACCGCGCAGCAACTGTGGAGCGGGCAGGTGCGCTATCTCGGCGTTGGCGCGATGCTGACCGGCGGAGTCGTGACGCTGTGGAAGCTGCGCACGCGAATCGCGTCCGCGATCGCCGACAGCATCCGCGTCGTGCGATCGACGCAAGCCGTCGCAACGGCGCGCGAAGACACTGATCTGTCAGCGCGCGCCGTGCTGACCGCGGTGGCGCTTTGCGTTCCTGTGATCTTTGCCATCTGCCTCGGGCTGAGTGGACAAATCGCGCTCAGCGCCGCGCTCGCAATCCTGCTGACCCTGATCTGTTTCTTCGCGACGGCAATCGCAGGCTACCTGACCGGAATAGTCGGCGCGTCAAACAATCCGGTTTCGGGCGTGACGGTGATCGTATTGCTCGCCGTGGCGCTGTTTCTCAAACTGGTCGGCGTGTCGCAAAGCGTCGGACCTCAACTGGCGATTCTCTCGGGCGCGATCGTATGTACGGCGGCGGCGATGGCTGGTGATTCGACGCACGATCTCGCGACTGGGTTTCACGTTGGCGCGACGCCGCGATCGCTCGAAATCGGAGTGCTGGTCGGTGCGATCGCCTCTTCGTTCCTGATGGCGCCAATTCTGAACCTGCTGATCGCTGGCTACGGAATCGCAGGCACTCCGACCGCGCGGGCCGGTGCTTTGGCCGCTCCGCAGGCGTTTCTGATGGCGAAAGTGACGCAGGGAGTTTTCCATGGCGGCTTGCCGCTCGGGACGATCGCGACGGGCGCAGCACTCGCGGCGATTCTCGGATTCACCGATCGCTACCTTGAAAGAATCGGATCGAAGTGGCGCACCCCGATCATGCCTGCCGCGATCGGTCTCTATCTTCCGTTCGGACTCAGCGTGGCGATTTTTATCGGCGCGCTGGCGCATTCGCTTTTTGGATCCCAGGATGAAGCCGAGAGCGGACCCGGGATTCTGCTCGCAGCCGGCCTGGTAGCAGGCGAGGCGCTGATGGGCGTCGCCAGCGGCGCGATGGTCACGGCAGGAATCAAGCTGCCGATTTTCTGATCTGACTCACATGACACCAAAACAAAATCAGTCTCGAACAAATAAGGCGCTTCCGAAGTTCGCAGATACCATCGTGATCGGTGGCGGCACTGCGGGAGCTGCAGTCGCGGGTCTTCTCGCGGAGAATTCGGATCAGACGGTGCTGCTGCTCGAGGCCGGCCCAGACTATGGTCCGTTCGAGAGGGACGTTGGCCCGCGGAACTCATCGATGCCGGCGCGATTCCGGTCACGCACGACTGGGGTTACGACAGTGGGAAGCAGTATGCATCGCGCGTCATCCGCTTTCGAGCGCGCTCGCGTTATCGGTGGATGCTCGTCGCATAACGGATGCGCCGCGATTTGGGGCAGCAGCGCCGATTACGACGGATGGGCCGCGCTCGGAAATCCGGGATGGTCGACGAACGAACTGCGTCCACTGTTCCGCGCTGCCTCCGAGCGCCTGCGGGTTCGAATTCCCGAGCCGGGTGAGGCCACTCCTTTCCAGCGCATCGCAATGGACGCCGCTGCTGACGCCGGAATTCCGCGCGTCGCCGACCTTAACAATCTCGATGAGAACCTCGGGATGGCGCCCAGTCCGGCGAATATCGCGAACGGAGTCCGCTGGAACACCGCATTCGCGTATCTCGATCCGGTCCGCGAGCAATCTAACCTGACGATCGTCGGCGACTCACCGTGCGACCGTCTCGAGATCAGCTCAGGACGAGTGCGCGCTGTCGTCGTAGTAGGACGTGACGGCCCAGTCCGAATCGAAGCAGACCGCGTAGTCGTCGCGGCGGGAACCTATGGCTCTCCTGCGATCCTTCTTCGCTCAGGTATCGGCGATCCGTCCGACCTTCGCGCCGCCGGCATCACGCCAGTGCACGATTTGCCCGGAGTCGGCCGCAGCCTGCATGATCATCCGCGCATTTCACTGAACTACGCGGGAACGCGCGAGCTCGAAGAGATGATGGCGGCGTTTGCGCGCGATCATTGGATGCCCGAGGAGCAGACGATCGCCAAGGCGCGATCCTCGCAATGCGCGCAGGCGTTTGATCTGCACATCTATCCAGTTGGCGGACCCGACCGTACAGCTCGAACGAGTTGGCAATGGACCCTCGAAGTCGCGTGTTTGACGCCACTCTCGCGAGGCGCGCTCAGGATTGCGAGCGCGGACGTGGAATCGCCGCCGATCATTGACCATCGCTATCTGTCCGATCCTGACGACGATGATTTGCGAGTGCTTGCGGACGGTGTCGAGCTTGCCCGCGAGATTGCCGCGAAGCCGGCGCTGTGCCGATTTCTGGGCAGTGAGATTTCGTCCGGCGGCTCGAACCAGACGCGCACCGAGACCGAATCATTCGTCAGGTCCAATTGCCTGCACTACTGCCATCCGGTGGGAACATGCAGGATGGGACCCGCAAGGGACAGATTCACGGTAGTCGACGCGCGCGGGAGGATTCACGGGCTCGACAATGCTTACGTCGCTGACGCATCGATCATGCCCGTGATACCGCGCGCCAATACCAACCTGCCCGCACTGGTCGTCGGCGAGCGAATTGCGAGATGGCTGCTTGAATCCTGAAACCTGACGAGGTTGCGGATGCGTAATCTCCAAGCGCATAGTACGTTCGTCTACCGATCGTTAGGCTATGATCTTCTCTATCCGAAAACGCCTCTGGCTGTTGGCTCTCGCCGCCTTTGGATGCCTGGCGATCCCATCCGGCCCCGCCCATGCGCAGGGCATGCAATACCAAGGCACTCGTCGATCGCCGACACCTCATCTCTCTTACCGGCAAGCTGATCATGGGCTACCAGGGCTGGTTCAATTGCCCGGGCGATGGCACTACGGTTGGCTGGTGGCACTGGTTCACGGGAGTTGATCCGACGGTGGACAATCTGCCGAACGCCGCCGATTATCCAACGGCGCAGCAGTGCGTCACCACAATGCTCGACGCTGCCAGCAATCCGGTGAATCTTTTCAGCGACGCGAATCCGGCAACGGTCGAGACGCAATTCGCCTGGATGCAACAATACGGGCTGGACGGCGTCGCGCTGCAGCGGTTCTCGGTAGACCTGTTGAACCCGGCGACGCTTCAGGCGCGCAACATCGTGCTGGCCAATGTTCGTCAGGCGGCGGAGGACAACGGGCGGGTGTTTTTCGTGATGTACGACCTTAGCGGCCTGCCCGACTCCAAGCTGAACACGGTCGCGAAGGACTGGAAGAAGCTCGAGCAAGAAGGGATCACGAGCAGTCCGGCCTACCTGCACCATCGCGGGCATCCGCTCCTCGCGGTCTGGGGGTTAGGCTTCGCGGGCCGATCTCTAACTCCATCGGCAACGTTGAACATGCTCAAATCGCTCGACAAGGCCAGCGCGAAGTTCGGCGGTGTGACAATTATGGGTGGCGTGCCGTCGTATTGGCGGACGGGAACCGGCGATGCCTCGTCCGATCCCAAATGGAAGAAAGTCTGGCCCAAGCTCGGCGTGCTTAGCCCCTGGTCGGTCGGCCGTTTCACCGGCAATGCCTCGGCGGATACGTACGCCAGCACCGTGTGGGTGCCGGATTTAGCGGCCACGCATGCGATGGGCGTAGACTACTTGCCGGTGCTGTTTCCAGGCTATTCCTTCGCCAACACGAATCGTGCACTGGGCCAGGGGACTCCGATTAGCAATCAGATTCCGCGCGCATGCGGACGCTTCTACTGGCGGCAGGTATATGACGCGCTGGGGGCGGGGGCGACAATGCTCTACGGCGCGATGTTCGACGAGGTCAATGAGGGCACCGCAATGTTCAAGATGCTGCCCGATGCGGCAGGGGCTCCCGTGACGGGGATACCGCCGGGATATTCGTTCGTCACGCTTGATGCCGACGGTTGCGCGCTGCCGAGCGACTGGTATCTGAGCCTGGCAGGTGCCGCCACTGCGGCGGTACATTCCGGCATGCAACCCTCTCCCAATTTGCCGCTGCCGTTGCCGTGATGTTGCTCAGAGCCAACGCATTCCTCGCCAGCTTCGTATTGATGTTGTGCGCGACCTCCGTGCACGCTCAGCTGCCGGCCAGTTCTTTGACGGTGTCGGAGACCAGCGTGATTCGGTTCACGCCAACGGTCCCGAAGGGCGATGTGCGCGAAGGCGTGTGCTGGACGGAGTCGATTGCCGTTAACCGAAGCGGCGCATGGCGATGCATGGTGGGCAACGGCATCAGCGATCCATGTTTCATGACTCCGGGGAATCGCGAAGAACTAGTCTGCGGCGCCAATCCCGCGGTGAAAACCGACGGCTTTGTTCTGAAGCTGAAGAAGCCGCTGCCCAGGTCGTCGCATCCCAATCGTAAACCCGAGCCGTGGATTTTCCGGCTGGCGGACAATTCGATATGCGAGAAGATGACGGGGACGTTGTCGGCAGTGAACGGTGAGCCTGCGCGATGGTCGTGCTCGATTTATATTCGCGACCAGGTCAGGCCGGCGGGAGTAGTCACGGAGCTCACGCCGGGAAAGATCTGGCTGGCGGATAAATTTCCGGAGAGCGCGATCGGAACTCGGGGAGTCACGCCAGTGAAAGTTCCGGTGAAGGTGATCTGGGAGTAAGCGCGCGGATTTATCGCGGGCACAGAATCTTGAATCGCGCGCGAAAAAAATCGCGCGCTGCATAAGGACCCTCACCTTCATCCTCTCCCATACTGGGAGAGGGGAAACCAAGATTATTTGCGCATCGTGCGGAGTTGGCGATGGGTTAGCATCCAGCGCAGCTCGCCGCCACCGCGTTCGAAGCGGGCGGGAAGGTCGATCGCGATACATCCGCCGGTTTTCAATTTCAGATGCACGACGTCGCTTGCTCCCGTCAGCAGAATCGACGCGACGGCGCTGAGTTGAGGCTCGTGACCAACGATCATCACGTCCTCATGCTTTGAAAATGCGCGGAGTGCGTTCACCGCGTCGGTCGCTGCTACTCCCGTCGCAAGCGCGGGCAGGACCTGGGGCGGCGGGATGTTCTCATAGGCCGCAGAAACGATCTCGGCAGTCTCGGCCGCGCGCGCGAGTGGGCTGGTCAGTATCACGTGGAACTTCAAGCCCATCGCACGAAGGCCGGCAGCGGCTCCGCGCATTTTTTCCTTCGAGCGCTCAGTCAGCTTGCGCGCGCCGTCGTCGCCGCTCGAAGCAGCCTCTTCGGCGGTCGCGTGACGCAGAATGTACAACCTCATGGATTTGTTTCCGTTGCGGAATGCGAGTGCATCGAGTGGCGATTGGAATCCGGTGCGTCTTCGAGGTCCGGGTCCGCGACCGGCGACTGATTCGGCGAACCGAACTCGCTCTTTTCAGTTTTTTCACTGACTGGAGGAGGCGAGCTGACAGGCTTCAGCGCCAATCTGCCGGCACGCCGAATTTCCTCGAGCGTGTCGTGCATCGCGTCGGAGCGCTCGAACCGCCGCCACGCTCGCATGCATTGTCTGCGCAATTTACTTTCGCGGCTGCTCAGCGACTGGATCAATGCGCCGGCCGCGAGCATCGTTTTGGGCGGCGCCGACGACGTTTCCGCATACGACAGCAGCCATGCCGATGCCACCGATACGTCGTGATAGGTCCCGAGCAGTTCCTGCAGCTCCTCGAGCCGCCTCAGGGTTTTTCGATGGCGCTTGGCGCCGAGCGGCGCAATCATCTCGAGTTCGTAGCGGAGACGCTTGATGCGAACGCGGAGCTTGTGAAAAACCGGATCCGGCGCGTCGGCGGCGAGTTTTCCACCAAGGCGAGCTGCGCCGCGCGAAGCAGGACGGACCAATTGAGCGGCGACGATGCCCAGCCGGCGGTCGGCGCCGACTTTCTTGATCGCCGGCCGCGCCAGTTTCGCGAGCAAAGCCCGATAACGCTTCGACGCCAGCAGCTCGTGAAGCCGGGTGTGCTCCGACTGTCGCCCTTCGCCGAGCGCCGCAATCATGGGCGCGATCGCGTCTTTCAGAGCGGGATCGATTCTGGCAGCGCGAGCAGTTATCAAGGCCGATGTTACGTCGCATTCGCGGGCGCCGCCGGCCATGCTGCCAATCCACGGAAGATCACGCCGGAAGATTTTGAGCTGCGCGGCGTAAATGACGCTCGAGAACAATTCGATCGTGGCACGCAGACGCCGCGTGGCGACGCGAAGTTGATGAAGCGGCTCCGCTTCTCCGGACTCCGCCGCGCTCTGATGCCGTACCAGGGATTCGACTCCTAACGCGATCGCTTTGCGCGCGGCGTCGGCTACGGTTTCCCCGGGGGAAAGCGTCACCTTGCGCGGCGGTGCATCGGAGCGCGGCTCATCTACCACCGTTGCTATTCCTTGCGTGTCGATACTCCGTTCTCGGCGGTATCGGGATGAGACTTACTGTTCGAGCGCGACAAATATTCGGCAATGTGTTTTCTGAGCTCGTTTTGAACTTCCTCGATCGGCATGCGCGCATCGACGGAGACGAAACCGAACTCACTGGACAGTCGCCGGTACTCGTCTATCAGCCGGCCCTGGTAATGCTCGAACGAATCGAACAGGTCGGTGCCGAGCGCGAGATGCATCCCGGATTCCCAGTAGTCCATCCCCTTGCCCATGATCACGCGAGGAATGAGCGACTCGACGTCGATGTCGAGGTAGAGGACAAGGTCGGGCACGAGCGCCATGCCGAAGACTTCGCGCGTCCAATCCGGGTCGGCGCCCATCACGGAGTTGCGCGCGAACGCCGTGTACATGTACCGATCCGCGATCACGATGAACCCCGCCTGCAGCGCCGGCAGGATTTCGTGCTCGAGGCGATCTGCAAAATCCGCGGCATAGAGCAGCGAGAAGGTCGTTACCGTGAGCTGATGCCCCGCCTTGGCCTCGTTGATGGTCTCGGAGAGCAAGGGGGAGCGGGTCCATCCGGTGTTGCTGACGGCGTAGCCTTCGAGCTCGAGCCATGGGCGGAGCAATTCGATTTGCGCCGAGCGACCGACGCCGTCGGTTCCTTCGATTGCGATCAGATGGCCGGGCAGGCGTTTTTTCGCGACGTACGGCAGGCCGTGCCCGTACCAGGATTTAGCGCGGCTGCGGTGTGGACCCATTTTTTCCGTTCGCCCGTTTGAGGTCGTAGTCACTGAGAATTTCCTGGACCATCGTGCGCACGACCTTCTGCTGATTCGGGATTTCGGCCGTCGCGTCGATCGGGCGCATCCCAAACTCGGTCGTCAGTTGATCGTATATTTCGAGCACCCGGCTTTGGAACATCCGGAAACTCTCGACGGGATCCGCTGACAGTCCCACGTCCATGCCGGCCTCATGGTACTTGAGCTTGGCGCGTCCCGACAGCAGGCGTTCGAGCGAAATATCGATCGGCACGCGGAAGTAGAGCGTCAAATCCGGCCGCAGCGCAGGGCTGTAAACGGCACGGACCCAATCGGGATGCACGCCGCGCGCGACGTCACGCGCAAAGGCGGTGTAAACGTAGCGGTCGGCGAGCACTATCATGCCGGCCTTCAGCGGCGGCAGGATCTGATACGTCAGCCGATCGGCGAAATCGACCGCATGCAGGAGCGAGAAGGTCGTCGGCGTCAGCAGATTCTTTTTCTTGCCGCGCTGCATCGAGCGACGCACCAGCCGCGACGAGTTCCACTCCGTGAAATGGACCGGGTAGCCGCGCGCTCGCAGCCATCGCTCGAGCAGCAGCAGTTGCGTCGATTTGCCCGAGCCGTCGATACCCTCAACGCAAATCAAACGACCCTTATAAGGATGCGGAGTTTCGAGCAGAGTCTTGGGCGCGGTGCGAGTTGCGGGCTTGGACGAAGTCGAGGATGGAGCGTGGCCGTTGGACAAAGGAACCGCGGCAGGCGTCTCTAGCGCTGGAGGACTACCTGGCGATCCAGCAGTCTCGATAACAGGTCGGTCCTTCTCTCGCATGTCCATAGTTCGAGGTCGGCCTTTTCGCGCTTCGAATCGACTCCGACGATTACGCGGCCCGGTGAATATCTGACCTCAATATTCTTAACCACACCGAAGTGGCTTCGATCCAGCGCGTCAGCGACACGGAGAATCGCGGCGAGGCCCCTGATCACACGGCGCTTGGCGGGGCTGAGCGATTTCAAATCCGGCGAATCGAGTTTCGGGGCCTGCTTGCGATGCCCGCGAGCCGCCTGCGCGATGACCTCGATTTCGTCAGTGTCGAAGCCGAACAGCTCCGCATTCTTAATCAGGTAGTAAGAATGGCGATTATGCCGGTCATGATCAATCGCGTGGCCTATATCGTGCAGTAGAGCCCCGAATTCAAGGAGTTCTCGCGAGGACTTGGGCAGGCCCAAAACCGGCGCGGTCGCGTCGAAGAGCTTCAGCGCAAGCTTCGCCACCTGTTTGCCGTGCTCGTTGGCGCCCGTGAATCGAGCAGCCAGCGCGTTGACCGATCGGCGACGCGCGTCGACGGCGGAGCGCGAGTCGATCTTGTGCGCGAGCCCGAGCAGCACGCCCTCGCGTAGCGCCCAGGTGCATGCGACCAGCTCGGGCGCGCCAGAATTTTTCAGGATGAAGTTCACCAGTGTCGCGGCTGCCGGCATCAGGTCGACCCGCTTGGCATCCATTCCGGGGAGATCGACGCGCAGCGCAGCGTTGGCCTCGACCAGGTCGCGCGATAGATCGGAAATTTCGCCGGCCGACGCGCTCGCGCCGTGCAATCGGCCGAGCTCCTCGCCGCGTGACGATCGCGCCATCGCGACCAGAGTGTTGATCGTCCCCGAGGTTCCGATTGCGCGGATTACGCCTGCGCGCCGCGCCTTCCGCATCAACGGGCCGATCACGCGCTCGAGATGCGCGTCGAGCTTGCTCAACTGATCGCGCGTTGGGGGATCGTCAAGCAGAAACCGCTCGGCCAGACGCGCGGCGCCCAGCTTCACACTGCGCATCCACAGCGGCTTGCCGTCGCGCACCAGCACCAACTCCACGCTGCCGCCGCCGACGTCGACGAGCAGATGAGGTCCGCCGTCGAGGCCGAGCGCATGACGAGCAGCCTGGAAGATCAGGCGAGCCTCGTCGAGGCCGGAGATCACTTCGACGGTGAGGCCGGTCTCGCGCTTGATGCGGCGGATGAATTCTGTCCGATTGCGCGCCTCGCGCACCGCGCTGGTAGCCACCGCGCGCAGACGGACGACGCGGCGCACTCGCAGCAGCCGCTTGAAATTCATCAGCGCGCGCACCGCGAGGTCCATCGATTCTGTCGTGAGGCGCCCCGTTGTGAACGAGCGCCGGCCCAGCCGCACCATCTCCTTGACGCGGTCCACGACCTCGAGGTGGCCCTCACGGCTAACGTCGGCCACGATCATATGTACGGAGTTGGATCCGACGTCGATGGCGCCCAGCCGCATCGTTAGAAGGTAACGTCCCAGGCGCTCGATGTCATCCATGTTGCCCCACATCCGCACCCGCGCGGTAAAGAATTCGCGCACTCACCCAATGACGATTAGAAGCGTACCCGCGTTACCACCCGATGAACACCGCGTGTCGAATTTGTGTTCGCGGTATCATCGGAAATCCATCGCGTCTAATCTGAAATGAGCACGCCGCACGGACGAATTTTTTGGCAGTCGCAGCCTCAACCCCGATTGGAACCGACTTTCCCGAGTACGGATCTTCCAGCCATAAGTGGCTGATCGCGCTGGCCGTGATGCTCGGCACGACGCTCGAGGTCCTCGACACGTCGATCGTCAACGTCGCGCTGCCGCATATGCAGGGCAGCTTTTCTGCGAGCGTCGACGAGATCGCGTGGGTGCTCACCAGCTACCTGGTCGCCAACGGCATCATGATTCCGATGACGGGGTGGATCTCGTCGCGCTTCGGCCGCAAGCGCTACTTCCTGATGTCGGTCGCGGTGTTCGTCGCGGCGTCGGGACTGTGCGGCGCAGCTCGATCGCTGGATCAGATGGTCGTCTTCCGATTGATACAGGGTGCGGCGGGCGCTGCGATGGTTCCGTCGTCGCAGGCGATCCTGATGGAAACCTTCCCGCCCAACGAACAGCAGCTCGCGATGGCGACGTGGGGCATGGGCCTGATGGTCGCGCCGATCATGGGGCCGACGCTAGGCGGATGGATCACCGACAATTGGAACTGGCGCTGGAATTTTTACATCAACCTGCCGATTGGAGCTGCCGCGTTCCTGATGGTCTGGACGTTCGTCCACGATCCCGCTTACTTGCGCAACCGCCGCGCCAAGGGCGGCAAAACCGATTACACCGGCATCATACTGCTGGTCGTCGGGCTCGGCCTGGCGCAGCTCGTACTCGATCGCGGACAGCGCGCCGATTGGTTCAGTTCGCCGTGGGTTGTTTGGTGCACGATTTTCGCAGCGCTCTGCATCATCGGACTTACGATCAACGAGTTGCGCACGCCGGATCCGATTCTCGATCTTTCAATCCTCGGAATTCCCGTCTTCACGATGTCCGTGATGCTTATGGTCGCGATGAGTTTCGCGCTGTTCGGCACCGGTCTGTTGAATCCGATTTTTCTGCAGGAAGTCATGGGCTACAGCGCGTGGAAGGCCGGCCTGGTGCTCGCTCCACGAGGGCTCGGCACGATGGCGGCGATGCTGATCGTAGGGCAGCTCGCGCGCTACCGTTACGACACGCGCCCGCTGATCGGCGTCGGCTTCGTCATCATGGCAGTTGCACTGTGGCAGATGGCGGGCTGGAACACTCAGGTGAGCACCTGGACGGTGACGTGGCCGAGCCTCGTCATGGGCGTCGGGATGGGCATGATCTTCCCTACCCTGTCAGCCACCACGCTTTCATGCGTCAGCCGCGAGCGCGTCGGCTACGCCGCGAGCCTCTACAACATGATGCGCAACACGGGGGCCGCGATCGGCATTTCGTACATGACGACGGTGCTCGTGAATCATGAGCAGACCCATCAGTCGTACCTGGTCGCTCATTTCACAGTTTTCGACGCATGGAAAATGAGCGATGCTGCGCGGCTCACTCCCGGCGCGCGCAGTTTTGACTATATGCCGCAAATGCTCACCGGCCAGAAGCAGGGGCTTGGGATGGTGTACGCGATGATTCAGCGCCAGGCGATGATGCTGTCGTTCAACGACATCTACCGCACACTGGCTATTGTAATGATGATTCTGATTCCGACCTTCTTACTATTGCGTCGCGCGCAACCAGCCGGCGGCATGGCCGCGCACTAGCTATTGCATGTCTGCGAGCACTCGCTCGAATACCTCAAGCGAGCGGCGGTCGAACAGCACGAATTCGATTCGCTCCAGCGCCGTCGTACCATTGAGATGCGCGCGCACTTCCTCGAGCATCACCTGGGCGCATCGCTCGATTGGGAAACCTGCGATGCCGGTACCAATCGCTGGAAACGCGATCGTCTTGAGCGAGTTCTCGTTGGCGCGCATCAGCGAGTTGCGGGCCGCCGCGCGTAGATTCGCCTCCGATGTCGATTCTCCCAGCCGCATACTCGCCGCGTGAATCACGTGCCGCGCGCGCAGCAGTCCTGCGCCCGTGATCGCTGCCTCACCGAGAGGAATTGTGCCTATCCTGTCGCACTCCTGCTGAATCGCCGGACCGCCTTTGACGCGAATCGCGCCCGCTACGCCGCCGCCCAACATCAGGTCGTTGTTCGCGGCGTTCACGATCGCGTCAACGTCCGCTTCCGTCAGGTCGCCCTGCCGCAAAGTAATCTTGTCGCGCCAATTTTTACTCATCGTCATGTTATTATCGCGCCAACGGTGTGGACGCGGAAGACAACCCGGCGGCTCCTATTGCTCACGCAGATTACTGCGGCGCTCGTCGCGCTCGCGGGATGCGATAGTCGTCGCAGCGATCGTTCGCCCGGAACGATCCAGGTCGATCTCGAGACCTCGCCGACGTCGACCGACCCGCGTTTTGGCACCGACGCGACTTCCTCGCGCGTCAACGAACTGATTTTCGATTCTCTCGTTAGGAACGATCGCAACGGCCAGTTCGAGAATCGTCTTGCGCAAAGCATTGAGCATCCCTCCCCAACCAGGACCGTCTACCATCTCAATCACGGAGTGCGCTTCAGCGACGGTCGGGAACTTACGGCACGCGATGTGCTGTTCACCTACAACTCGATACTCGCTCCCGAATCGATGTCGCCTAAGCGCGCCAGTCTCGAGGAGTTGAAATCAATCGAGGCGCCCGACGATTACACGGTTGTCATAACCGTGGCACATCCAGTATGCGCCCGCAGTCGAGATTGCGACTGAGGGCATCGTGCCAGTTGGGACTCCTATGCCAGCGCAAGCGAGCGGCGCCGCGCCGGTGGGCAGCGGCCCTTTCAAGATGGTCGCCTACTCGCGCGACGAATTCTTGCAGCTTGAGCGCAGTCCGTACTATCCGCATCCTGCCAGACGCGGCCCAGTCGATCCTTTTCAAAATAGTACCCGACCCCACAGTGCGTGCGCTCGAACTGGCAGAAGGCGTCTGCGATCTCTCGGGGAATAACATCCAGAACGACGTCTTGCCGTGGCTTGCTGCACATCGATCGCTCGAGATCAGCAAGACGCCGGGTAGCACCTATCGATATCTGGCTTTCAATTTTCGAAATCCACTGTTACGCGATCTGCGTGTGCGGCGCGCGATCGCCTACGCGATTGACCGCAATGCAATAGTCAGTAGCGTCTTGCTTGGTAATGGGCGAATAGCTACTGGCATGCTCTCGCCTGAGAGTTGGGCGTACGAAGGCAATGTCACTACCTATCCGTATGACCCGGAAAAGGCACGCCAGCTTCTCGATCAAGCGGGCTATCCTGTCGGCAAAGATGGGATGCGCGGCCTTCGATTCGAATTAAAGGCGTCTGCCGAAACGGCGCGGATGGGCGAAATCTTTCAAGCGATGCTTAAGCGAGTGGGTATCGAAGTGACTATACGCACGCTCGAGTTTGCTACCTACTATGCCGATATCCAGGCCGGTAACTTCGATCTGACGTCGCTGCAATGGGTCGGTATCAACGATCCGAACCAGTACTACAGAGTGTTCGATTCGAAGAAGACGCCGCCGCACGGAGAAAATCGTGGCTACTATTCAAATCCTGCAGATGGACCGTCTCGTCGAAGCGGGAAAAACTACTGTCGATCCCGAGGCTCGGAAAAAAATCTACGCGCAGGTGCAGCAACTCGCCGCCGATGAACTGCCGTATGTGTCGCTGTGGTGGGTCGACAACGTCGCCGTGATGAATCGACGACTGGTGGGCTTCGAGGCGTATCCGAACGGCAGCCTCCGCTCGCTCGCGACACTGAAGCTCGCTGTACCCGGCGGCGGCGGACAACCCGTCGCAATGGTGAAGTGATCAAACATCTCATGCGGCGGCTGCTCGCGCTGGTACCTGTCGCGATTGGTGTCGCGACGCTGACATTCGCGATCATCCACCTGGTGCCCGGCGATCCAGTGATCGCGATGCTCGGCGAGACCGCCGCGCCCGCCGACATCGTCGGGATGCGCCGTCAGCTCGGCCTCGACCGCCCTCTCTTTGCGCAGTACGCGTCGTATCTGGGCGGACTCGCCGTCGGTGATTTGGGCGAGTCGATTTCGTATCGCAAGCCCGTCGCGCGCCTCATCGCTGAACGTTTCCCCGCAACGATCGAACTCGCCGCGGCAGGAATGCTCGTCGCTATTCTGTTGGCATTCCCGCTGGGAATCATTGCGGGCTCGAATCCTGGCGGCGCCGGCGATCTGAGCGCGATGGGATTTGCGATCGTTGGCATTTCGGTTCCACACATCTACCTCGGCCCGTTGCTCATGATTTTGTTTTCACTGGATTTGCGCTGGCTGCCGCTGACCGGCCGCGGCGGAATCGCGCATCTCGTCCTGCCCGCAATCACACTTGGCACCGCGCTGGCCGCGATCCTCGCGCGGATGCTGCGCCAGAGCCTGATTCGCGTGCGCGAGAGCGACTACATGCGCACCGCGCTCAGCAAGGGATTGAGCGCGAGCGCCGCCCTCTTTCGCCACGGCCTCAAGAACGCGCTCACATCCGTCGTCACGATCATCGGGCTTCAGATGGGCGCGCTGCTGAGCGGCACGCTTATCACCGAGATAATTTTTTCGTGGCCGGGGATCGGCCGACTGCTCATCACCGCGATCGGTGCGCGCGACTATCCTGTCGTCGAGGGATGCGTCCTCACGTTCGCGATGACTTACGTCGTGGTGAACATGGCGACCGACCTGGTTTATGCGATGGTCGATCCGCGAGTAAGAATCTCGTGAGAGCGCCCTTCCGCAATCCGTCACTGGCTATTGGAGTGACTATTGTCGTCGCGACAGTCGTAGCAGCGATTATCGGTCCGATTGTGTTCAGCACCGATCCCCTTTCGATCGATCTTGCAAACATTCTCGCCGGACCCAGCCGTGCGCATCCGTTCGGTTGCGACGCACTCGGCCGCGACATTCTTGCCCGTATCCTGTGGGGCGCGCGTCTCTCTCTCTCGGTTTCCACCATCGTGGTTGCGATCTCGCTCGTTGTCGGCAGCCTGATTGGCGCTACCGCCGCGTTGTCGGGCGGTCGAATCGACAACCTGATAATGCGCGGGGTGGATATCGTTCTCGCCTTTCCAGGAATCCTGCTCGCTATTGCGTTAGCCGCGATTCTTGGACCGGGACTGATCGATCTAGTGATCGCGCTGACCGCGATGGGATGGACCGGCTACGCGCGCATCGTGCGAGGTGAAGTGCTGACCTTGCGCGAGCGCGAGTATGTGCTCGCGGCCGAAACTCTCGGCGCCGGCCGCTCGCGACTGCTGATGCGCCATATTCTGCCCGGAGTCGTCGGACCGCTTGCGGTGCAGGCGACGTTCGGAGTCGGCGGAATAATCGGCGCCGAAGCCGCGCTTTCGTTCCTGGGTCTCGGCGCGCTCCCGCCCACTCCCACGTGGGGCAACATGCTCGACGCCGGCCGCGCGTTCCTGCTCGTCGCACCGCATCTCACGACTGCGCCGGGACTCGCGATCGGCTTTTCGATTCTCGGCTTCAATCTGCTCGGCGACGGAATTGCGCAGAAGGTCGGCTATCGCACCTGAGTCGACGTATGCGGAGCGGCGAAATTTCATGATACTCATTTTGATCGGAAGTGAGCGCGCGTAGTGGAGAGAATCGAACCCAGCGAAATGGTCCGCCGTCTGACCGGCTTCATTCGCACTGAAGGCCACTTCGATAGTGTCGCGATCGACAATTTTCGCAAGATGCCGGGTGGCGCGTCGCGCGAGATCTGGTCGTTCGATTGCGCGATGGAGCGTGGCGGCGAAACTACTCGACGCGCGATGGTGTTGCGGCGCGATCCGGGCGCTCACAACATCTCCACCAATCGCCGCCACGAGTTCATGGTGATCCGAGCAGCTTTCGAAGAACGCATTCCGGTGCCCGAAGTGTTCTGGGTTTCCGAAGATCCCGCAGTGCTCGGTTCCGCGTTTTTCATCATGGAGCGCGTCGATGGCGAAACTATTGCGCGCCGACTGCTCCGCGACGACACCTATGCCCGCGCGCGAGACGCGATGCCCACGCAGCTCGCCGAAATTCTCGCGAAGATTCATCGGATCGATCCGGTCAAACACAAACTCGACTTCCTGGCGGAGCCGGGCGACAGTGCAGCGCTGACCGAGGTCAAGCGCTACGAGGAAAACTTTCGACGCCTCGCGCTCGAACCACATCCTGCGTTCGAACTCGCCTTCCGATGGCTTCTGAAGCGCATTCCAAGGACTCCGCGAAAGACGCTCGTCCACGGCGACTACAGGATCGGCAATGTCATTTTCGGTCCCGAAGGCGTGCGATCGATCCTCGATTGGGAGTTGGCGCATCTCGGCGATCCGATGGAGGACGTCGGATGGATGTGCGTGCGTGCCTGGCGTTTCGGCAACGATCAGAAACCGGTCGGAGGGCTCGGCGCTCGCGAGGATTTCTTTCGCGCGTACGAAAAAGCCAGCGGCACCGCCGTCGATCCTGAAGCTGCGCGCTTCTGGGAGGTCTTCGGCAATTTGCGCTGGGGCATAATCACCATCAGTCAGGCGCGTACTCATATCGACGGATTCGTGAAGAGTGTCGAACTGGCCAGCATCGGACGGCGGACGGCAGAAACTGAACTGGAGCTGTTGAATCTCATTGAGTAGTAACATGGTAGAGTCGAATAGCAATGTGAGTAATCGATATGCAGGACCGACCGACCTCAGTTGAATTGCTCGAAGCGGCCGCCGACTTTGTCGAGAGCGAACTCGTGCCCGCAATCCAGGGCGCGCGCCAATTCCAGGCCCGAGTAGTCGCCAACGTGATGCGCGTCGTGGCGCGCGAAATAAAACTGGAAGATCCATTTGTTCGGAGCGAGGTAAAAGCACTGGCGCGTCTGCTCGGACACGACTCGCCGCATCTCCATAGCCTCAACGATCTATGCGCTGCCGCTGTGAGCATGGGCGCAGAGCTGACTACGAAAATTCGCGCGGGCGAGGCTGACGACGGCGATTGGCGCCGCGAAGTGCTTGCGGTTGTGCGTCAGAGCGTCGAAGACAAACTGCGTATCGCGAATCCACGCTACCTCGAAAACGATATTGCTATTCGCAACTCCAAAAAGGAGATCTGACTAATGCCTGAAACCAAAGTAGTACTGCTTGAGCAGGACGACCTGATGCATCCCAACACCGGCGAGTCCAATTTCAACGAAAGTGCATATTACAATTTTTACGATCGCTCTCAGCGTCTCGGCGGTTTTATCCGACTGGGTAATCGCGCGAACGAAGGCTATGCGGAGATGACGGCGTGCCTCTACCTGCCCGACGGAACCGTCGGCTTCATGTTCCAGCGCCCTGAGATCAAGAACAACGACGCTCACAACGCAGGCGGCGCAAAATTCGAAGTAGTCAAACCGTTCGAGCGCCATCGCGTCAGCTATCACGGCAAACTCTGCATCTTAAAGAATCCGCTCGAGATGGCCGATCCAGCCAAGGCGTTCAAAACCAATCCCTACTCGAAAGCTGCTCTCGAAATTGACTACGTCGCGACGTCTCCGGGCTGGGGCGGCGAGCTGCGTGAAAAGAGTGGAGACCAATGGGTCTCGCCCAAGCCATCCGGCAATCCCGAGGCTCAGTTCGCGAAGGGGCACCTGGAGCAGCTCGGCCACGCAACCGGGAAACTTGTTCTCACGACCGACGGCAACGAGCGCGAGTTCAAGATCGACGCGCTGGGTCTGCGCGACCATAGCTGGGGACCGCGATATTGGCAGGCGCCGAAGTTCTACCGATGGCTCACGATGAACTTCGACCAGGATCTCGGCGGGATGGCGACGATCACGGTGAATCGCGACGGTAGCGAACGCCCGGGCGGTTTCGTCGCGCGCAAGGGCAAGCCCTTTCTCAATATTGTGAAGGTCGACGTGCAGACGGAATTTGCCGGCGATCAGCAGCTCCACGACAAGATCAAGGCGACCTGTCAGACCTCCGATGGCGGAGCGCCAATAGTCATTACGGGCAAGGTGCTGTCGATGATTCCGTTACGCAACCGTCGCGCGGGTATAGTCACTCGAATCGCGGAAGGTATGACTGAGTGGAACTGGGATGGCAAGATTGGCTATGGACTTTCTGAGTATCTCGATCACTTCGATGAATAGTCAGTCGGAGCGTTTGCTTTTGAGCGCACGCAAACTTTCCGTGTAGGGCGGATATGCGACGCCGCGCTCGGTGATAATTGCGGTTACCAATTCGGCCGGAGTGACGTCGAACGCGGGATTGAATGTGCGCACGCCCTTTGGGGTGATCTGTGTGCCGCCGTACTCGGTGAGTTCGCGGCCCGAGCGCTCTTCGATCGGAATCGACGCGCCGTCAGGACAGTCCAGATCGATCGACGACAGCGGAGCAGCGACATAAAAGGGTACGCCGTGCCGCCGGGCCATTACCGCGAGCGGGTAGGTTCCGATTTTATTCGCGACGTCGCCGTTGGCCGCCGTGCGATCGGTTCCTACCACCACGCAATCGATCTTGTTTTGCGAGAGGACAGTCGCCGCCATGTTGTCGGCGATCACCGTGACCGGTATCCGATCCTTGTGCAGTTCCCATGCGGTGAGGCGCGAGCCCTGCAAAAATGGCCGTGTCTCGTCGGCGAACACCTGGATCTTTTTGCCCGAGTCACGCGCTGCGCGGACCACGCCGAGCGCCGTGCCGTATCCAGCGGTCGCCAACGCGCCGGCATTGCAATGCGTCAGCACCGTCGCCGGATCTCCGATGAGTTCCGCGCCGAACTGACCCATCGCGCGATTCGCGGCCACGTCTTCCGTGTAAATCGCGATCGCCTCCGCGCGCATGCGAGCGAACAGTTCTGCCGCATCCAGCGAATCGTTCTCGTCGAGCACGCGTCCCATCCGATCCACAGCCCACGCCAGGTTAACCGCGGTGGGCCGGGTGGCTTTGAGAGCCTTCGCGACGAGTGCGAAGCGTTTTTTCGCCTTGGCGCCCGCAGTGCCTTTGATTCCGAGTGCGACCCCCATCGCAGCAGCGACGCCAATCGCGGGCGCGCCGCGAATCACCATCGTGCGGATTGCATCCGCGACGCCGCGGTAGTCGCGATAGGTTCGGATCACCTCGCGCGCCGGGAGCAGGCGCTGATCGATCATGCGAACGGTGTCCGCCCGCCATTCAATAGTCATCACAGCCATGTTGCCTGACTTTTTCGCCCGCGCCTGAGGTTTCAAATTCTGCATTGAGTTGAGCAATAGAAAACGGCGCTGCGGATCAGGCGCGGCGCCGCTCAACCAGTTTCGATAGCACGATACCGCATTGGAGGCGGCTCGCGCGAATCTTCAGTTAAACTTTTTCGTATACTCCGCGTGCTTTGCGTTTTGCAGCGCCTGCATCGATCCATCGCGTAATTGCCGCGAAAATTTCCGACGGCCGCTTCCCTTTAAGTCCCCGCACATTTCGCACGTCGGCGGCCTTGAACTGCTTGGGTAGTGCCGAAAGCACCGCGCGCCAATTGACCCGGCCGGTCGGTCCGCTGCTTACAGACTTTGCCGAACCGCCCACTCTGCCGATCAAGGATCCAAGTCGCGCTTCCTCTTGTTTCAGTTTACTCAGTACCGATTCCTTCAGGCGGATCTCCTTGCGTAGATTGAGTAACAAGGTGCGCGCTTGCCGCTGTACTTGCTGGAAGGCAGATGCGGCTCCGCGAGAAGTATCTTTGCGAGGCATGTAGCTATCTCCTTTTCCGGGAAGTGATCAGTACAAATCAAATTTGAACATACACAATCGATCCCGCAGCTACAAGTATCAAAGTCATTTTGTGCACTATCAACATCGTCCAACTGCATATAGCCGGTAGTGTTTCGAATTGATGTTTGGCTTATGCAGCCATATAGTCACACGCTGGAAAGTTTTCTTAGTCATCGATGCCAGGTTACCGCACCAACAGGTTCGCGAACGGGAAAGAGGCCTCGATCTTGTGAAGTGCGCGGCGACGGCCCCTATCCCTTGTCGATGACACTAACTGCAGGTGTTCTACCCTTTGCGAGAACCGCATCAGCCTTTAACTTCAGGCACATTTGCAACCATAGCCGCTGAAGGCGTACGTCAAAACGATTTTAGAGTCATCCAGAAAGCTCAATGCTTCCAATACTACGTATTAGCATTCGTATTTTGATCCTAAGTGACTGCCTGGCGGGTCGGTTTTTGTTAGGGCAAATCGGGCAACAAACGCAGTGAATAGGATCAAAAAAGCCCTATGTTTGCGATTGGTGCGATGGTATAAGCATCTCGGAATTTTGACCAGATGCGCGCTCTTGGTATAGCCGCAAACGCCGGACGCCCCGAGACACACTCAGGGGTTGCGCGCAAGGAGAGGGGTAATGGGCCGCAGACTGTATGTTGGGAATCTGGCTTGGACTGTGACCGACCAGGATCTGCTCGACGTATTTTCAGAAGCAGGAAAGGTGGACAGCTCGCAAGTCATCATCGACCGCGCCACCAACCGCTCACGAGGATTCGGTTTCGTCGAGATGGGAACCGATGAAGCGGCCGAAGGCGCAATCAAGAAACTGAACGGCCGCGACATCAAGGGCCGCCCGATCCGCGTCAACGAAGCACAGGCGCGCAGCGGCGGAGCCGGTGGCGGCGGTGGCGAACGCCGAGGCGGACGCGACCATTAGTCAGTTCCCGGATTCGGAATAGTGCCGCGATTGTAGTTTCGCTCTTTTCGTAGCGCGGCAAAGTATACTTAACCCACCTGAGGGTACGCCCGATTCTTGGGCCGAACCCTCGCGCTTGGTACGCTCGTCGCGCTAAATCATAACTGTGGAATTGATCACGCTTGAAGTTCAGAGCGAACGCGCGGTAATCGTACCGGGCGCAGGGTGCCAGTGCCTCAGCTATCGCGCCGGGTCGCTCGACGTCATCGCGGGCCCTGCCAATCCCGACGCATGGCGCGAGCATCCGCATCGCGGCGGCATTCCGATTCTCTTTCCATGGCCAGGCCGCGTCGGCGGCGCTCGCTTCACTTTCGATGGACGCGAATATCGGCTGCCGGTGAACGATGCCGGGCATGGCAACGCGATTCATGGCTTCGCATGCGAGCGCGCCTTTCGCGTGACACGTCGCGGGCCGTATTTCGTTACGGCGATTCTCGACTCTTCTGACTATTCGGATCTCAATGCGATCTGGCCGTGGCCGTTCGCGCTCGAAATAGACTACGAAGTAGGTAATGGACTGAGATTGAAGGCGCGCATCACCAACACCGGCGACTCGGTAATGCCGTTCGGCTTCGGCGCGCATCCCTATTTTCACGCACCGTTGAACCCCAAGGGCTCGCGCGACGCGATGCTGATCCAACTCGACGCCGACGCTCGGTGGCCACTCGACGCGCGGCTCGTTCCGACTGGCAAGCTCGAGCCGTTGGCCGGCAAGTTCGATCTTAGTGCGCCGCGCGTGATTGGTGCCGAGACTTACGATGATGTATTCCGCATGGCGCCCGTCTCGAAGGAAGATGCGTCGACACCGCGTGCGCGGCTAATCGATCCGTCGCTCAAAATCGCAGTCGAGGTTCGCGCCGACGCCGCGTTCGAGGAGTTCGTGGTCTTCGCGCCGCCGAACAATCCGGTGGTCGCGCTCGAGCCGTATACGTGCGCGCCCGACGCTTTCAATCTCGCCGCTCGCGGCGTCGCGGCCGGGATGCGAGAACTCGCACCCGGCCAGACATTCGAAGCCGGCTTCGAGATTCGCGTCAGCGTCCCTTGAAACGCGGATCGCGCCGCTGCGCCAAGGCTGCCGCGCCCTCGCGAAAATCCTCGGTGAGCAGGAGAGAGCTCTGCGCCAGCACCTCGAGCTCCTGGAACGTCATCTTGTCGAGGCCGTGACCCTTGTCGATGATCCGTTTCGCGAGTCCGACTGCGAGCGGTGCGTTCCGCGCCATCTCGCGCGCAAGCTCTTCGGCCGCCGCAAGATGCGTCCCTTCAGCGACGACGCGATTCACCAGCCCGATTTTTTCAGCGTCTGCCGCTTCGATCATTCGCGCCGTCATGATCAGTTCCTTCGAGCGCGCGTATCCGACTGTCCGCGTAAGCCGGGTGGTACCGCCGACGTCGGGCACCAAACCGATGCGCACCTCCGGCATCCCGAGCCGCGCGCCGACAGACGCGATTCTCGCGTCGCAGGCGAGCGCGAGCTCGAGGCCGAGTCCGCCGACGAATCCGTGCAGCGCGCCGATGACCGGCTTCTCGATACTCTCGATCCGATTCAACGACGCCTGCGACTCTGCGACGAAGCGCCGAAACCGCTGCATGTCGGGTCCGCCGCCCTGCCCGCTTTGCGCGCCGCTGTCGTTGCTGAGCGAGGTGAAATCGATCCCCGCCGAGAACGCCTGGCCCTCGCCATAAATGATGATCGCGCGAATGTCGTTGCGATCGACCTCATCGATCGCCTCGGGCAGCGCGCGGAGCATCGCCTGGTTAATCGCATTGCGCTTCTCGGGCCGGTTGAGCGCGATGTACGCGATCTCACCCTCGACTCGAACTTTGATTGCATTTTCCGCCATGGCTTAAACCTCGATTGTTATTGAAGGTATCGCGTAACCGCGAGAAGCGCGCAACTGCGGTGGAATCTCTATGCGAGAATAATCGCCTGCGCGGCGGGCGGCAGGGGCGACCTCCTTCGGCTTAGCTCAGGACAGGCTCTGCACCCAGTATGAATCGCAAAGTTGCGCGCAGCGCGCTACTTTGCTCTCAAGGACGGTGGCTCGACGCGTCGTACAGGTGTGCTGTTCCGCTCTTATCAGATATGGACGGATGGGAATCGAGTCAGAAAAGAGGATAATCGGAGAGTGTAGTCTCCTAGCGGGGGCTTGATTTGGCGTGCGCCCCCGCTAAGAGACCACTCCGGACCGTTCAACGTGCTTACAGGCTAGCGTCCACCGTGGTAAGCAGCGTGGTGATGGTCGAGCCCATCGTCTGGTAGCCGACGAAAACCACTACCGCGACTGCCGCCATGATCAACGCGTATTCCGCCATCGTCTGGCCGCGCTGATACTCGCGCATCTTTACAAACAACCTCGCGATCTTGTCCACTTTCTCATGTCCTCCTTGGATCAGTTGTTGGCCGAAATTGGCCGTAAGATTCGCAGCATGTTTTGTGCCACCGTAAGTTATTCACGTTAACATTCAGTTTTCTCGCTAATCGCACTCTTGCGCACTCTTCACAAAAGCGCAGTGATGCAACAACTGGTTGTGGGTCTGCTACAGAAAGTAGCTATCTACTACCGAAATTTACAACCCTGAGTCAAACCGGCACGCGATTGAGATAGCTTCGATTGGCGGAACTCGAACAATACGCTCGTAGAAACTCGCGAGGCGCTCGACAGAATCGAGAGGGTGGCAACTCGCTAAGCACATCGATGGCTGCCGGTTACCAGCCTTCCCTGGTGGAAGGGCAAGAGAGGAATCTTCAATCGCGCGCGAACAAAACACGCCCTGGATTAGGACCCTTACCTTTGATCCTCTCTCTTGCGCGAGAGGGAAGAAACTCTACGGCTTCAGTAGCACCTTCATTGCGTTGTCTTTTTTGGCGTTGAAGATTTCGTAGGCTTTGGGGGCGTCCCCCAGAGGCATGACGTGGCTTATCAGGGGGCGCGGGTTCAGGGTGCCTTTCTCTATCAGGCTGGATAGCGCCGGGATGTGGGCGTTGATGTTGGCCAGGCCGATTTTGAACGTCAGGTCGCGGCCAAAGGCGTAGCCGATTGGGAAATTGAATGACTGCGCGGCGAAAACTCCTATTACTGAGACTGTGCCGCCGCCGCGGGCGGCCATGATTGCGGATGTCAGGGCTGCTTCGTTGCCTACTGCTTCGATCGTGACGTCGGCGCCGCGGCCTTCGGTGCGATCGAGGATCGTTTGTTGTGCGTTCTCGGCAGTCACCGGGGTTGCGCCGAGCTTGCGCGCCATCTCGAGCCGATACGGGATGCTGTCGACGGCGATTATTTCGGCGGGGCCGAAGAGCTTTGCGCTCATCACGGCGCATAGGCCTACCGGGCCGCATCCGAAGATCGCGACGGTGTCGCCGGGGCGGATGTTGCCGTTGGTCGCACCGAAGTAAGCCGTCGGCAGGATGTCGGCGAGGAAGACTGCGGCGTCATCGTCGATCGCGTCGGGGAGAGGGTAGCAGGTGTAGTCGGCCATCGGGACGCGCACCGCTTCGGATTGCTCGCCGCCCAGCCATCCGAGTTTGCCCGCGGAGGTCGAGCCGTAGCCGAAAACTGCGGAGCCGCTCTCGGCGCATTGCGAGGGCTGGCCGCGGCGGCAGAAGAAGCATCGGCCGCATGCGACCAGGCCGGACACGACGACGCGCTGGCCCTTCTTCAGGCGATCGACGCCGGCGCCGACTTCCTCGATCACGCCGACGCCTTCATGGCCGAGCACGAAGCCGGGCTCGATGGGGAGCGCGCCGTGATAGAAGTGCAGGTCGGAGCCGCAGATGCCGGCGCGCGTGATTCGCACGAGCGCGTCGGTGGGAGTTTTGAGCGCGGGGTCGTCGACGCGCTCGACGCGCACGTCGTGGGGTCCGTGGAAGACTGTTCCTTTCATTTTGTTCACCGTTCCTATCGTCTGCGCAGCTGGGTGTAACCGAATTTGCGCTCGATGCGAACGAACCCTAACCCCTTCCCGAGCGGGAAGGGGAACCGGATTCTGGGAAGTCTCCTTCCTTAACGTCCTTGTCGACAGACGCCGCGTTTCTGGCGGGATGATGGCATACATGAGGGCCGGTTTGCAGAGGCGGCCCACGCCAATCATTTTATTCGGCGACCAACTTGTCGGTCGCGCTGCGGCCGGCGTTTGCGGTGCGGTGGAGGAAGTCGGCGAGCAGTTCGAGTTCGGTTTCCCCATATCCAGCGCAGATCTCGTCCATCGAGGTATTCATTCCCGAGTAAAGACGCATCAGCTCCGCGATCCGGGGCCGTAGAACCCGAACAACAACTGCGCGACGGTCGGACGGATCGCGGCCGCGCCCCACCCATCCTCCCCGTTCCAGTCGGTCCAGGATGCCGGTCATGGTGGCGGGGTGCAGGCCGGCGCGTCGTGCAAGGGCGGTCGGGCTTAGCGGACCGTGACGAGCGACGAGATCGAGGCAAGCGAGGTCGACGTCCTTGAGGTCGAGGTGGGCGCCCACGTGATGATTGAGCACGGACAGTTGGATGCTCAGCTCGCGCAGCGATTGCCGGATGGCGAAGTTCAATTGTTTTCGACGCCGCGCCGTCTCCGGACGATCAGATGATTTCGCAGATGATTTTACAGATGATTTGATTTCCATATAATATGGTTTCGATATATTCTCGTATGCTGAAGACAACATATCTGATCAAGGAGCTGGGCATGAAACTGACGATATTCGCAGCGACCGGGGGCATCGGCCGGCAGGCGCTCGAGCAGGCCGTCGCCGCCGGTCATGACGTCACCGCAGTCGTCCGAAACCCGAACAAGCTGTCCCGCGAGGTACGCATTGTCGCGGCCGACCTGGCAGCTCCGGATCCGGCGGTGCTCGAGTCCTCGGTGGCGGGAGCCGACGCCGTACTCTCCGGCCTTGGTCAACGATTAAAGTCCGACGCGGGAATCGCTGCGGACGGCACCCGGTCCATAGTCAAAGCGATGAAAGCGACGGGGGTGCGGCGAATCGTCGTGGTCAGCGCGGCGCCTTTAGGGACGGTGCCTTCGCCCGGCCGTCCAACACCGCCCAAGAGCGATCCGGGCGACGGCTTCTTCATGCGGAACCTGTTCAGTCCGCTTATAAAGGCCGCGCTCAAGAAGCTCTATGCCGATCTCGCTCTGATGGAGGACGTCGTTCGTGACAGCGGCCTTGACTGGACCATCGTGCGACCACCACGGCTGACTGACAAGCCACGCAGCGGAAGCTACCGGACGGCATACGGGCAGAATCTGCGGGGTGGCGTTTTCATTTCACGCGCCGATGTCGCCGATCTTATGCTGCGAGTGCTCAAGCAACCCGAAACGATCAAGCAAGTCATCGGCATCGCCTACTATTGAGATACCAGGCTCAAGCAAGAGGCGGCATCAACTGAGCGACGCCCAGCGTCGACAAAGGTCGCGATCTGTGGCGCGGAACGCTACATTCTAACTTGGGGCGGTTTGCAGAGGCGGCGAGGGGCGTGGTAATTGCAGAGTTTCTGACCCGGAGGTCGCTATGATTCAGAACGTGAAGAAAATTCTTGCGCCAATCGACTTTTCACCGCACTCGATGGAAGCGATGCGCTCGGCGATGGAGCTGGCGAAGGACGTCGGCGCCGAAGTCCACCTGGTGCACGTAATCGCGCCGCATCACACTTTCATCCCGCTGCCGTTGGCGACCAGCGCCGAACAGAGCCGCGAGCTCGCACGCGAAGCCGCGATGCTCGAGCAGGCGGAAGAGGAACTCGCGCACCTCAAGAAGGACGAGTTCGGCGATTCGAATAAAGTATTCACTTTCGCGGTGATCGGTCATCCGGTTCAGAAACTGGTCGACTACGCCAAGGAACAGGGCATCGATCTGATCGTGATGGCGACGCACGGACGCAGCGGTATCGAGCATGCACTGCTCGGTGGAACGACCGAGAAAATTGTGCGCAACGCGCCGTGTTCGGTCCTCGTGATCCGTCGCAAGCAGTAACCGAAGATTCGCGTCATTCCCGGCGGTGCGTGCGTTGTGGCGCGCGGCCGCCGGCTCGTCATTGGAGATCTGGAAATGAACCTGGAACAACAGAAGGAACGCGCGCTCACTTTTCTCAAGAATTTCGAGAAGCCCGACCCGAAGGTTTTCGAAGATTTGATCACCGACGATTTCGAGTTCGAGATGATGGGCCGGCTGCCTGGCGTCGCGCCGATGCGCGGCAAAGATGCGTACTGAAGAACGACGCCAAAGACTGCTAAAGGCGATGTTCCCCAACGGGCTGAACATGAAGTTTCATTCGACCATCGCCGAGGGTCCCCATGTCGCGATCCAGGCCGAATCGGATACGACCGCCGGTAACGGGAAGAAATACGCCAACCGCTATCATTTCTACTTCCTGTTCAAGGGCGACAAGATCGCGCAGGTCCGCGAGTACAACGACGTGAACCACGTGCGCGAAGTCTTCATGAGCTAGTCGGCGCGCGCCCGTTTCAACCTGAGTACGAAGCACGTTCCCCGCCGCGATGAATTAGCACTACTGATGGGTGCTACGCCGCGGAGGTTCTATCCGTCAGGTCAGATCAAATGATCTGACCAGCCATCTGACACTCTGCATCAAGTATGACTGGCTCGCGCGAGTCGGTCAGCGATTCGTTTCTTAATGTTTTTTAATGAATGATAAGGGCCAGGCAGATTGCTCTACCCGGCCCGTAGCCAACCGGGAAAAGGGGGGCAAACCCCGGCCAGCAACCCGCATTGTACTAAACTGCCGGTGAGTTGCAAGATCGGTCAGGCTCAGAACTATTTGTCACATCCGGAACGAATTTCGCCTTTTTTGAATGCAATTTTCTGAGCGGTCAGCCCTCGCCGCCGCCAAGCGCGGGAATGAAATGTACCTCGCTGTTTTCGCTGACGGCGTCGAGTACGCCGCCGGTCGCGATCTCGCCGTCGATGGAAACTGCGATCGACGGACGGATGTCGCCGTCCTGGAGTAACTGCTGGTCAAGTCCCGGAAACTGCTCGCCAAGATTCCGAACCAGCTCGCGAATCGATTTTCCCGGGACGTCAACGCGCTCGATGCCACCAGTGAACTTGCGTAGCAGAGCAGGGACGACGACCGTCGGCATTGCAAAAATGAATGGGGGCGAGCATTAGCCCGCCCCCAAATCAATCACTCCTGATCAATCCGCCGCAGCGGAATGTTTTGTCGAGTCACGATGCTTCAGCATCGCTTTCAGCAGCTTCGGCGGCGACATCGGGGTCTCCGTCATCCTGACGCCGACCGCACGATAGATAGCGTTGGCTACCGCTGCGACCGGCGGCACGATCGATACCTCGCCGACGCCGCGCACGCCCAGCGGATGACCGGGGTTTGCTTCCTCGACCACGACGGTTTCGATCATCGGCAGGTCGAGGCAGGTGGGCATACGGTAGTCGAGAAATCCGGAGTTACGCAGCGTGCCCTTGTCGTCGTAAAAGTATTCCTCGTTGAGCGCCCATCCGAGTCCCTGCGCGGTGCCGCCCTGCATCTGTCCTTCGACGTAGCTCGGATGAATCGCCTTGCCCGCATCTTGCGCGACGGTGCATCGCAGGATTTGTACTTTGCCGGTATCGGGATCGACCTCGACGTCGACGAGCGTCGTCGCGAACCCGGGACCTACGCCGCGGGCGTTCACGCTCGCACGACCGGTGATCGGACCGCCCGTGCGCGCAAAGCGGGGCGCGAGCTGCTTGAGCGACATCGGCGGCACGCCGTTGCCTTTCGCGTGAAGCATGCCGTCGCGGAATTCCACCTCGTCGGGCTTTTTCTCCCAGACCTTGGCGGCGCGCTCGATCAGCTGGCGCTCGGCGTCCTTGGCTGCCTCGTACACCGCCATGCCGGTTGCGAAGGTCACGCGGCTGCCGCCAGTGACGTCGGTATGCCCGATCGAATCGGTGTCGGCGGTGATCGGGCGGACGTCCGTCACCGGAAGTCCGAGAACTTCGGCGGTGATCATCGCCATCGAAGCGCGCGAGCCGCCGATATCCGGCGAGCCGGTCACGACGCTGGCGGTTCCGTCGGCATGGATATTCACCGTGGCCGACGATTGCATCCCGGCGTTGAACCAGAAGCCCGATGCGACGCCGCGTCCACGGAACTTGCCGGTCACTTTGGACTTGTAGTGCGGGCTGTTCTTGATTCCCTTCGAGCGTCTGGATCAATCCGATGCGCTTGAACGGAGGACCGACAACCTGCGCATCGCCCTCTTTGACCGCGTTCTTGAGGCGGAAATCGATCGGATCGATTCCGCACTTTTCGGCGAGCTCGTCGATGATCGTCTCGGAGGCGAACGCGGCGTTGGTTGCGCCCGGCGCGCGATAGGCCGCGGTCTTGGGGCGATTGACGACAACGTCGTACGCGTCGATTACGAAATTCTCGATGGTGTAAGGAGCGATGATGCACATCGCGCCCGCGCCTACCGGCGATCCGGGGAACGCGCCAGCCTCGTAGGCCATCCAGATTTCGGCGGCGACGAGTTTGCCGTCCTTGCTCGCGCCCATCTTCACTTTGATCTTGGAGCCCGAGGTCGGGCCGCTCGCACGGAGAACTTCCGAGCGCGACATCACCAGCTTGACCGGGGCGCCGGTCTTCTTCGACAGCAGGACGGAGAGCGGCTCGAGATAGATGGTAGTCTTGCCGCCGAAGCCGCCGCCGATCTCAGCCGGCACGACTTTGATATGGCCGACCGGCATCCCGAGTACCTGCGCGCTCAGCGAGCGCACGTCGAAGGCGCCCTGCGTCGAGCAGTAAATCGTCGCCTGTCCATCGGAGTTGTAGATGCCGACGGCATTGTGCGGCTCGATGTATCCCTGGTGGACCATCGCGGTATTGAACTCGCGCTCGATCACGTAGTCGGCGCCCTTGAATCCTGCTTCGACGTCGCCGCGTTTGAACTGGTAGTGCTGCGCGACGTTGGTCGGCTTGTCGCCCTCTTCCTTGTTGCGCAGGTCCTTCAGCAGAATCGGCGCGCCAGGCTTGGTCGCGACATCGACAGTCATGACAGGCGGCAACACTTCGTATTCGACTTCGATCAGCCGCAAAGCTTCCTCGGCGATATGCGGGCTGGTCGCGGCGACGGCGGCGATCGCATGGCCGTCATACAGGACCTTGTCGTGCGCGAGGATGTTCATCGACAGGTACATCGGATTGATGACCATTTCGCCGGCCTGCTCGAGCTTGTTCTCGGCCTTCGGCAGATCCTTTCCGGTGACGATAGCCTTGACGCCGGGGAGCTTAAGCGCCTTGTCGATATTGATCGATTTGATATTCGCGTGAGCGTGCGGGCTGCGCAGCACTTTGCCGTGCAACATTCCGGGGAACGCGTAGTCAGCGCCGTACTTGGCGCGGCCGGTGACCTTATCAACGCCGTCGTGCCGAATCGGACGCGTGCCGATAACTTTGAAATTGTCTGTCGTGGTTGATGCCGCCATGGCTTTTTTTACCTCTCGAATCTCACGTCGTTGCTACGCTCTAACGTGCGGCGACTTTGCCTTCGCCCTGAGAGCGAATATCCGCAGCAGCGTCGAGCACTGCTTTTACAATTTTGTCGTAACCGGTGCATCGGCAAAGATTCCCGGCCAGCGCGTAGCGAACTTCGGGCTCGGTCGGTTTCGGATTGCGATCGAGCAGTGATTTCGCCGAAATCAAAAAGCCCGGAGTGCAGATGCCGCATTGCAGGCTGGCGTGCTCGAGAAATTTGTTTTGCAAGACGCTAAGTACGCCCTGCGTGGCGAGTCCCTCGACGGTCGAGATGTTCTTGCCTTGCGCCTCGACGCCGAGCATCAGGCACGAGTCGACCGCGCGGCCATCGACTATAACGGTGCATGCGCCGCAATCGCCGGTCAGGCATCCCTCTTTAGAGCCGGTCAGCTCGAGCACGTCGCGCAGGGTTTCGAGCAGACTTTGTCGCGGTTCGCACAGGAACTCGACGTTTTCGCCGTTGATCGTCGCTTCTACCAGGGTTTTTTTCATAACTATATGCCGTATTTTTTGATTGCTGTGATTCAGGCCTTTTTCGCGCGTTCGGCGGCGATTGTCAGCGCGCGGCGGGTGAGCACGCCGGCGATGTGCAGCCGAAATTCCGCTGTCCCGCGCATGTCGTCGATTGGTTTGCAGGTCTCGCTCGCCGCGCGTCCGGCGGCCTCGAGTGAGGCGTCGTCGAATTTCTTGCCGACGAGCGCGTCGGCGGCTTTGGTCGCGAGCAACGGAGTCGCCGCAACTGCGCCAAGACCGATGCGCGCCGCCTTCACCTTGTCGCCGTCGAGAGTGACCGACGCGCCGACGCCGACGACCGCGATATCCATCTCGTTGCGCGGGATGAAGCGCAGATACGCGTCGCTCGAATGCGGCGCGGGCGCGGGAATCAGCAATTCGACCAGCAGCTCGCCGGGCTTGAGCACAGTGCGTCCGGGAGATACGACGAACGACTCGACGGGAACTTCGCGCTCGCCGCTCGGGCCGACGATTCGGGCGCGCGCACCGAGGGCAATAAGGGCAGGCGTCGTGTCCGCGGCCGGCGATCCGTTGCACAGATTGCCGCCGACCGAGGCGCGATTCTGAATTTGCAGCGAGCCGATGAGATGAGCCGCCTCGGTCAGGCCGGGGTAGTGTCGGCGCATCACGTCGCTCTCGCTGATATCGATGCAGGGGACGGCGGCGCCGAGACGTAACCCCTTCTTCGCATCGAAGGAGAGAGTCTGCAGCTCTTTGATTTTCTTTACGTCAACCAGGTGCTCGGTGCGGCGGACTCCGGCGCGGAGCTGGATGAGGATATCGGTGCCACCGCAGAGCGGGCGCGCATTCTCGCCGTGGGTTTTGAGGATACTGACGGCCTGGTCGAGCGTGCTTGGAGCTTCGTAATTGATAGCGTGCAAGGTTGGAAAACCTCCAGATCGGGCTAAGATTATACCCGCCTTTATACCTTGGATAGCGTACTTGCCGCTCGCTGAAAAGAGCCGGATGAACGCGAACTACGCCGCACGTTTGGTGGCTGAACCTCGCACTCAATTTTTGGCGCCAGCTCGTCCCTGGCTTTTTCGAGATCGCAATCGCTCTGCAAGCCAAGCCAGAATTCCGCAGACGTACCGAGATAATGAGCGAGGCGAAGTGCGGTGTCAGCCGAGATGGCGCGCTCGCCCTTCACGATTTCCGCGATGCGATTGGCCGGCACACGCAGATCCATCGCAAGTCGGTGGATGCTGATGCCGGTCGGCACGATGAAGTCCTCGTAGAGGACCACCCCGGGGTGAAGCAGGCGGTATTTTGTTTCAGCGAACCATCTTTGCTTGCCTCTTCTTCCAAACTATTATGCCGCTTATCGTTTGTCGAAGATTGGAACGGACCGCTTCCTGATGCGCCGGTGTCGCGCCGCCACAGGGCGGCAAACATAGGGGTATTGGGGATGGATGGATCGATGCAGCAGGTTCGCGCGCGTCTCGAAAAACAGATCTCCCTAATTCGTCCAAGATTGTCCGACAAGCGCCGACCTTTTATTATCGAGTTTGCTGGCACTCCGAAGTCTGGAAAGACGACCACGATTGGTGCAATACACCAGTTCTTCAAAAGGAATGGCGTTATGGTCCGCACTTTCCAGGAGCGCGCTTCGGTTGCTCCGTTATTGGACAAGGGCACCGCTTTCTTCAACACGTGGGTGACATGCGCTACGCTCAACGGAATAATTGAAGCTCTCGAAGACGAAAAACTCGATGTTCTTATCTTGGATAGAGGGCTTTTCGACGGGCTAGTTTGGATCGACTGGCAGGAAAAAACGCACCGAGTATCCAAAGCTGAAGCGGAAGGGTTTCGCAGCTTTGTATTGACGCCACGGTGGCGCGGGCTGATCGATATGGTTTTCGTCATGCATTGCGACGCAAAAACCTCCATCGACAGAGAGTACGCTAGGCAAATCACGCTCCGCCATGGAGCCATAATGAACATTGGTACTTTAACCCAGTTGCGCCGGCACTACTTGGAGGCGGCCCGTAGATATAAAGCAGATTTCAAATCGATTACAGTTATCGAGAACAGTCGAGGTCCGGAAATGAAAACGATCACAGATATCGCAAAGACCCTTCTGAGGTGCTTTGGCAAATTCGCAGACGAGGAGGTTCTCTGTATTCCGCGTAAATCTCTCGAAGGACAGATCAAGCTTTCTGATAAGAAGATGATTACGCCGAAGTGGAAAACGCTCTCAAAGCTGGTAAATAGCAAAGGCACGTACGTGGCCAGATCGATTGCGGAGACTTCGGACGATCTCCTGCAGGTCGTCCCCGTCTGTATCATTCGAAATGGCAATCGCTTTCTGACGAACGTTCGGTTCGAACCAGGCGAGTCGCTTCACGAAGCCTTCGGAAATTGGGCCGGGGGACACGTAAGAAAGCAAGATAGGGATCAAGCCAAGTCGAAGTGGGAGAGCGTCCTGACAGGTCTCCGAAGAGAACTACATGAAGAACTCTCGTTGGAAGATTTGCCCCATCTACATCCAATTGGGATTGTCCATAGCTCGGAAGATAAACGGGCGGCTCGCCATGTTGGCGTAGTATTCCAGGTGTCATTCTCCGGTCCGGCCAATGTCGCAGCTTTCGAAAACAAGACAATTCGAGAACGGCCTGATCGATACGTCAAAACCAGTTGGATTGAGCGAGCGGATCTTTCTCGAAATCTCAGTTCGCAGAGAGACTGGTCAAGAGCGATCAGCAGCTTTTTGATTGAGGCATGAGTTTCATTGCTGGAGCTCACTAAGCCTCGCAAAAGCAATCAGAAACGAGTTCCAGTGACAGCGTAGCCGTCAAGTTTCACTTCCTGAGGAGGGAAATTTGCCGTGAATTAATCGGAGGGTGTCGTCACTCGACAACTCCAGCAGCGAAACTCGCCCAAGAAGATGCGAATTTAGTCGGACGAAGTAGTTAGCGAGCGCCTCTCCCCTTCTCGGATGACAATGACGGTCCATCACAATTAACGTGGTCGTGCTCGCAGGAAGTTGAAGAAGATAGTTGGCGGCCTCCCTGAGCGTGGTGATTTTTGCGGAAGGCACATTTCCACTCTCAGTCCACGCATACGCCTTGCATTCGGCCACGATCGCTCTACTCCTGGAAGCCAAATCGAACGGGCGAGCCTTCGGTGGATCACCAATCGGAATCTTGACTTCTAGATCGAATTCGACGCCGACAATCCTCTCCAGAGCCTGCTGTACTCGTAACTGAAAATCTCGGCCTTTTTTCGTATTTGCAGAGTTCGGGTTCATTTGTTCCATTACTGCTTAAACGCTGAACCCTAGTCGCGAGGCTACTTGGGCGGCGGCGAGGGCTAGGGCTGGGGCCATTGGGCCCATCAGCGCGAAGCGCGGATCAGTGGTTTGGCCGCGGACGTAGCGGACGTAGATTTGCTCGACCACCGTCGCGGTTTTCCAGTGCGCCCAGGCCCAGTAATACGGCATCGCGCTTACGTCGCGGCCGGTGCGTGTCGCGTAACGATGCAGCAGTTCGTCGCGGGTCAGGAAGCCGGGGCGCAGCGTGTGCGCTTCTCCCTGTGAGGTGCCCAGCAGCTCGGGCGGGTCGTTCTTGTCGCGCCAGTAGTTCATCACGATGCCGAGATCGACCAACGGATCGCCGATGGTCGACATCTCCCAGTCGAAGACGCCGACTATCTCGCCGTGATTAACCGCACCGACCATGACGTTGTGCAGGTAGAAATCGTTATGCACGAGCACGGGCGGCGGCGACACCGGCATGTTGTCGAGAAACCATGTGCCGAGTTTTTCCATCAGCGGCACTTCGCGCGTCTTGGCTTTCTCCCATCGGCCCATCCAGCCGGTTATCTGGCGCTTCAGGAATCCGTCGGGCTTGCCGAGCGACGCGAGTCCGATCGACGCGTAGTCGACGCCGTGCAAATCGGCGAGCGTGTCGATGAATCCTTCTGACATCGCACGGAACATCGCAGGATCGTTGCCGAGCTCGAGCGGCAGCGGCTGGCGGTTCTTGATTACGATGCCGGTGCGACGTTCCATCACGAAGAATGGCGCGCCGACGATCGATACGTCGTCGCTGTAGAGCATCCCGCGCGGCGCCGGCTTGAAGACTTCCCACAGGCGCGAGAGCACGCGGTACTCGCGGCCCATGTCGTGACCGCCCACGGGCAGCGGGCCGAACGGCGGCCGGCGCATCACCCATTCGCGGTCACCGAAGCACAGCAGGTAGGTGAGATTCGACGAGCCGCCGCGGAACTGCTTGACGGTCATTGGGGCGTCGGCGCCGGGCAGTTGTTTCTCGCGCAGATACGCGACGAGCTTGCTCCAGTCGAGTTGCTCCTCGTCGCGGACGTCGCCGAATTCGACGGCGAGATCGATATCGGTTCAGCCATGCGTCGATGCAGCCAACCCCAGATCCCTTCCGCGAGGGAAGGGAACAATCAGGATTAGACCGTCAATGCGGCGTCTGCCTCAAGGTCACTTGTACTTGCGCAGTTCGCGGCGCGCGATCGTCATGCGATGCACTTCGTCGGGGCCGTCGGCGATTCGAAGTGCGCGGCTGTCGCGCCACATCCGCGCGAGCGGGAAGTCGTCGCTGACGCCGGCCGCGCCGAACACCTGGATTGCGCGATCGAGCACGACCATCACCATGTTCGCGCACATCACTTTGATCATTGCGATCTCGTTGCGCGAGTCGCGCTTGCCCACGGTGTCCATTTTCCACGCCGCGTGCATGACCATCAGGCGGCACGAATCGATCTCGATGCGCGAGTTGGCGATCCATTCCTGGATGTTCGACTTGTCGGCGAGAAAGCTGCCGTGGGTGAAGCGCGTGCTCGCCCGCTTGCACATCAGCTCGAGCGCGCGTTCCGCGATTCCGATCGTGCGCATGCAATGGTGGATGCGTCCCGGACCGAGGCGTGCCTGCGAGATTGCGAAGCCGCCGCCTTCCTCGCCGAGCAGGTTGGTAACCGGCACGCGGCAATCTTTATAAATAATTTCGCAATGCCCGCCGCCGCCGGTATGGCCCATCACGGGCACGGGACGAATCAGGTTGAATCCGGGGGTGTCGGTCGGAACGATTATCTGGCTGGCGCGGCGATGCGGTTCCGCTTCGGGGTCGGTCACGACCATCGCGATCGCGAAGGCCGATCCGATCGCATTCGAGGTGAACCACTTGTGACCGTTGATCACGTAGTTGTCGCCGTCGCGAACCGCGCGGGTCTTGAGCTGGGTGGGATCGGAGCCCGGAGTGTCAGGCTCGGTCATCGAGAAGCAGGTGCGAATCTCGCCGTCGAGACATTTCTGCAGCCACTGCTTTTTCTGATCCGGCGTACCGAACTCGGCCAGGATTTCCATGTTGCCGGTGTCGGGCGCCATGCAGTTGAACGCGCGCGCGCCGATCGGGCTGCGGCCCATCAGCTCGCACAGCGGAGCGTATTCGTAGTTCTTGAGGCCGGCGCCGTATTTTTCGTCGGGCAGGAAGAGGTTCCACAGGCCTTCGGCCTTGGCTTTTTTGCGGACGTCTTTCAGCGATTGCGGCTCAGTATTGCCGCTCTCGCCCATCGCGCGCTGAACATCTTTTTCGATGGGGAAGACATACTGGTCCATGAAGTCGGAGACGCGCTTGCGCAACTGTTCGGTCTTGGGGGTCAGCGAAAAGTCCATTTCGATCCTCGCGAGGTCTTAATGATTTGTATGGCAACAGGTAACCCAGATTGGGGGGAAATGAAAGCGAGGAACCTAACCCCTAACCCCTTCCCTCGAGGGAAGGGGAACCGGATTTTCACACGAGGGGTTTGCGCATTACGTAGAAGACGTAGCCGTAGGAGTCGTGGTAGGCGCGGAAGAGATCGTGCTCGCGGCTCGTCTCGTCGAGAGTTGCGAGCACATCGCGATCCTCGGCGTACTTTTCCCGCAGCTCCTCGACCCGGCGCTCGGCCGGCTCGTAGTAGTTTTTCCACCAGTCCTGCTCGGGGAGCACGAAACCGTCCATGCTCACGTAACCGGCTTCCGCGACGATCTGGCAGTTGCGCTCGATCGAGCCCATGCCGGGATAGTTCCGCGCCCAATATTCGGCGGCTTCAGGCGGCGGATTGGGCACCAGCCAGGTCAGTTCGGATACTGCTAGCCATCCTCCAGGCTTGAGGAAGCGGTGCCATGCTGTCAGACCATCGGCGAATCCCTGGATATAGATGGCGCCTTCGGACCAGATCAGATCGAATGACCCGTCTTCGAAATCCATGTCGAACATCGAGGTGTTGACCGTCGTCACCTGTGGCAGGATTCCCGCTGCGTCGGCGCGTTCGGTCAGTTCGTCGAGGAAGCGCTGGCGGATATCGAGTGCGACGATCCATCCGCCGGTCGCGCGCGCGAGCTCAATAGTCTGCGCGCCGGGACCGCATCCGACGTCGAGGATTCGCGGACTCGTTGGCAGGCCGCGGACCAGGCCGAGCGCGCGCAGCGTTGCCGCGGCGGAGCCGGGTGCCTGTCGCGGGAGTCCTTCTGTTAATTCCCGAAAAATACTCATCTCGCCCGAGGAATACTGCCGCTGGACGCGAGGGAACTCAAACGCTCCAACTGTCAGTCACGCGGCTTGTCGGCGGCGAATCGCAGGCGAACGTAGTCGGCGAACCATTTGCCGCCGTTGGCATCGCAGAGATTAGGCCGCAATGCTTCGCGCACCTCGTCGATAAAATCGGACCGATCGCCGTCCGCCAGCGGCGCCATGAAGCTTTGCGCGAAAGTTTCGAGCCATCCGTTGATTTCGGTCGGCAGCGGAGTCGGGCGGGGAATCAATGCGATATACCTGATGGCGAACCCGCGGCGCGCGAGCCGCGCAGAGTAATCCTCGACGGTCGGGAAATACCAGGGATTGAGCGCGTCACCATCGATGCCGCGGCGCCGGAGCGCGTCGATCAGTGCACGCTTGATCGTTTCGACGCATCCGTGGCCGCCGAACTCGCCGACGAAGCGGCCGCCGGGACGGAGCGCGCGCCATACGCCGGCGATCACGTCGTCAGGCGGTTTCATCCAATGGATAGCGGCGTTGCTGAAGACGGCGTCGAACTCGGCATCGAAGGCAAGGCGCTCGCCCTCGGCGACACGCGCGTCGAGACCGAGGCGTCGGGCAGCTTCGATCTGGGGCGCGCTCGCGTCGACGCCGACCACGTCGCAGCCCATGGCGGCGAGCTTGATCGTCAGCGCACCGTCACCGCATCCGAGGTCGAGGATTCGCTCGCCCACCTGCGGCGCGAGCAGCTCGACCACCGGCGCGCCGAGGTCGGAGACGAAGCGGGCGTTGCGTGCGTATCCGTCGGGGTCCCAGCTCTGATTGGTCGTCGTCATGTACTTAACTATAGTTAATAATCAACGTGATGCAACAGTCCCGGCGCGAGCACCGACGATAGGTGATTCAGCCGAAAGTATCTTTTTCGGTTGTTCGCGGCGTGGCAGAAGACGAGCTGAGTTAAGGATGAAGGTCATCTCGGATGTGACGTGGATTAACGCTGCCAGAGCGGGATGGAGCAGCCCGGAAGCGGCCATCGCGATGCCGACGAGGTCTACTACGATGGTGCCTGCGAAGTTCTGCCTGATAACCCGTCGAGTCCATCGCGCTATTCGCACCGTCTCCGCGAACTTGGCCAGATCGTTGCCAAGCAGCACGACGTCGGAGGTCTCGCGCGCGACGTCGGTGCCCGAGCCCATCGCGACCCCCACGCTTGCTTGCGCCAGTGCGGGAGCGTCGTTGATCCCATCACCAACCATCGCGACGACCCGGCCGCTCGCGACCAATTGTTTGACTCTGTCGAACTTCGCGTCGGGCAATAGTTCAGCTTCGACGTCACTGATGCCGAGTTGATCGGCGACGGACTTGGCGACCTCGCCGGTATCTCCGGTTAGTAAAAAGGTGCGCATGCCCATGGTGCAGAACGACTCGATGGCGCTGCGTGCCTCGGGACGCACGATATCGGCGATCGCGACGCTGCCGAGAAATCGTCCGTCGCGCGCGACCATCAGCCGTGACGACGGGTTTGCGGTCGTGGCGAATTTATCCGGGACGTCGACTCGATGATCGGCCATCAGGGCGCGATTGCCCACGATTACGGTCGAGCCGTTGATCACTGACGTGATGCCTTTCCCGGGCGCGTAGTCAAACTGCTCGGGTTCTTTCAGCGAGTAGCCCCTGCTCGAGGCGTAGGCGACGATCGCTTTGCCGAGCGGATGTTCCGAGCGCATTTCGGCGGACGCCGCAGCTTCAACCACGTCTGCTTCGGGAAGCCCCGCGACGGGAGCAACCGACTGCACCTCCATGCGGCCAAACGTGAGCGTGCCAGTTTTGTCGAGCACTACAGTGTTCACGCGTCCAAGAGTCTCGAGGTACAGGCCGCCTTTGATGATTGCGCCGAGCCGTGCGGCGCGACCGATACCACCGAGAATCGCGAGAGGCGTGCCGGCGGCGATTCCGCATGCGCCGGCGACGATAACGACGGAGATCGTCGAACGGATATCGCGCGTCAGAAGGAATGTGATCGCCGCCGAGAACAATGCGAAATAAACCAGGTAGCCGGCGGCTTGATCTGCGAGGCGCTGCACCGGTGCGCGCGAATGCTCGGCGCTCTCGACCGCCTCGATTATCTTGCCGAAGCTCGAGTCGCGGCCGACTCGATCGGCTCTGATTTCCAGCGCACCTGACTGGTTGATGGTCCCCGCGAACACGATCGAATTCGGCAGCTTCTCGACCGGCATCGACTCGCCGGTGATTCGCGACTGATCGACGAATGAGTGACCGGTGATGACGAAACCGTCGACCGGCACCAGGCCGCCGGGATTGACCAGGACGCGATCGCCCACACGCAATTCATCGGCTGAGACCTCGCGGGCGCCATCGGCACCGCGGATGGTCACGGAGCGCGGCAGAAAGTCGAGCAAGTCGCGAATCGCCCGACGGCCGCGCGAAACGGTCAAGTGCTCGAGTATTTCGGCGATCAGCACGAACAAGGTGATGATGAGCGCGGTGAAGAACTCGGAAATCGCCGCGGCGGCCAGCAGCGCCAGCGACATCGAGAGTTCCATCGTCATCCGGCGCGCGGCGATGTTCTCGATTGCCTCTTTGAAGATTGGCCAGCCGCCGATCATGACGCCGGCCAAGCCGATGAGACTAATCCGCGGGAACGGCTCCCAGACGCGGAACCACACAGCTATCGCGCACAGTGCGACCAGGCCGATCCGCAGAATCTCAATCCAGCTGATGGCACTCTCGGCGCTATCTTCGACGATCGCGGACTCGGCGTCGGCATGTTCTTGCGAGTTTGATTTCGGATTTTCAATAACTTGCGGCTGATTCATAGCGCGAACTCCCCCGCTCATTTCAGATACGCCTGAACAATGTCGATCAACTCTTCCGCGCCTCGGGATCTGGCGGAATTGCGTTCACGTGCGGGATCGACGACGTGAACCCGGATGTGATCCTCGATGACTTCCGCCACCAGGCTGTTGATCGCGCCGCGCGCCGCGACTGCCAGGTGAAGCACGTCGGAGCATCCCTTTTCCTCTTCGAGGGTCCGCTCCAATGCCTCGATTTGACCGCGGATACGCCTTACCCTGTTCAGTAGTTTGGTTTTTTCCTTGATGGTGTGACTCATGTCGCCTCCCGAATTTCCCCATAGTATACCCCCTATGCTATATAGGGAAAGCCGTCCGATGAGCAGGCGCTGCGATGCGAGCGTCGGATCGAGGAATCAGGATTTGGGGGCTTTGCGTTTGCCGCGTACGGACGGCGTTTTACCGGCGCGAGCGCAGCTCGAGCACAATCCGTAAATGAGCACGACGTGATCGACCACGCGAAAGCTCGGCGGAATCATTTTGCCCAGTTGCTCGAGGCATCCCTCGAGCTCGAACATCCGGCGGCAATTCAGGCAGTGAAAGTGGTGATGATGGACCTTGCCGCGAATCTCGTAGCGCGGCGGCTCGCCCGGCACTTCCACTGAGACCAGCCAGCCTTCGCCGGTGAGAGCCTTTATCGTTCGATAGACGGTCGCAATTCCAAGTCCCGCCATCTTCTGCTGGGCGAGCTGCAAGACTTCGTCGGCGGCCAGGGGGCGATCGTTGCGCTCGAACACGTCGCATATCTGACGACGCTGCTGGGTATTGCGGCGAAAAGTCTGCGGCGATTTCAAGGAGGCGGAAGAAGGCATGGCGGGGTGATGTCCTCGACGATCAACCTCTTCCTGGCCCCTCTCCCTTCTGGAGACGGGAAGAGAATTCAGTCGCAATTTGAATCTCGGCATTTGACTTAACGATTACGATTTATCAATATCATTAAGGGGAGAGAAATGCTAACTGACGTCTCTGGAATATTGGCGGGTTCATCGCCCGCAACTGCGCTTGATCTCAGCCTGGTCGACCCCTTGCTGCGAGATGTCGTCGAAGCCACCAATCGATCGCAGTGGCTGCGAACCGAGTTCAGCTGTTCCGGCATGCCCGACGACCACGCTATCGATTCGGATGGCACCGGCCGGCGGTGGGGATCGCACACGGCCGGCGAGATGTATATTGCGTACGCCTGCCCATGGTCGGAGATGAACCGTGTATTGGAGACGGCTATCAGCCAGGCTTCAAACGGCGGACTTCCGCTGACGATTCGTTTCAACTCATGGAACGGCGATGTCCCGGATTTGGCGACTGCTCCGGTCGCGCATTTTGCCATTGCTATCCACTACGAGCCGGCTGAGTTGGCGAGCACCGCGGCGACACTGAGTGTGTTCGGCCAGATCGCAGCCTTGGCGGGTTGACAGATCTGCGAAATACACGGCAGGCTCAATAGGGTAAGGTAAAAATAAGCGTTTTGTTCGGCTAAGTTCTGATGGCGTATCGCATCCACAAGACTAACAGACTGCTGGCACGCGCGATCTCAATTTTCGGCGCGGCGCTGATCCTCGTCTCGCAACTCATTGGCGTCGCTCATTTTCACGAGAGCGCAGTCTCCCATAACGGTGTCGCGGCCGCGCAGATCAGCACCGACGCTGGATTGTGCCCGATTTGTCAGCTCGCGCTGCATTCGCCGGGCTCGATGGCGCAAGCAACGACTGTCGCGCGGGCACCTGCTATCGCCGAGACGATATTTGTCACCGCGCCGAGCCGTTCCGAGTCGCCGGTCTTCTCGGCCGCGCGCGTGCGCGCTCCTCCTGTAACGCTCTAAGCCCCCTGTCCGACACGTTCGATCTTTTCGTGCTTCTCGAGCGCGCGACCTTTCGCGCGCCGCCATTCGCGTACCGTAGACGCGGATGGGAACCTGAACTGATGGGAGCTTTTGATGCGGAGGAATTTATTTGCGTGGATCCCGGTGGCCGGGATCCTGATCCAGATGGTTTTTTGGATGCCGGCGATGGCGGCTAATTTGAAGACCACGACGACCAAAAAATATCGAATCACAGGCGTGGTGAAGGACGCGCTCGGGAGGCCGATCAAGCAAGCGGCGCTATCGCTACAGGATTCCAGGGGCAAAATTGTGGCGAATGCGACGAGTAACGACGCGGGCGAGTTCTGGTTCAACGCGATTTCGCCTGGCACGTATGCGGTCGCGGCGACCGGCAGCGGATTCAAACCTGCCACTTCGATCGTGTCGGTCTCGGCCAAGGGAGCGGCGCCGGTGACGATCGCGATGGAAGCAGAGAAGGAGGTCAGCCTCAGGGTCGCGGCGAAGCGGCTGAACCAGGCGCGCAACTCCTTGTCGCCCACGACAGGTGGCAGCAAGTACACGTTCACCCAGCAGGCGATCCAGGAATTGCCGCAGGGCGACAATACGCCTCTGAACCAGGTGCTACTGCAGGCGCCGGGCGTCGCGCAGGATTCGTTCGGACAGATCCACGTGCGGGGAGACCACGCCAATCTGCAGTACCGGATAAACGGGATCCAGCTCCCCGAAGGCATCACCGGCTTCGGCCAGGTGCTCAGTCCACGCTTCGCGCAATCTGTCAGCCTGCTGACGGGCGCGCTGCCGGCTGAATACGGCCTGCGCACGGCAGGAATCATCGATATCAAGACCAAGGATGGGCTGCTCGACCCGGTCGCCAACGTCGATTTTTATGGCGGACAGCGCGGGACCACGCAGCCGAGCTTCGAGTACGGCGGGGCGAAGGGCGACTTCAGCTATTACATGACGGGGCAATATCTCGGCACCGATCGCGGAGTCGAGCCGCCGACGCCCGGACCCACGGCGATTCACGATACGAGCAACCAGGGATCGTGGTTCGGGTACTTTTCGTACTATCTGAATTCGACCACGCGGCTGAGCCTGCTCTCGGGCGCCGCGATCAATCACTTTCAGATTCCCGCGAACCCGGGTCAGCCGCAGGTGTTCGCGCTGGCAGGCGTGCCGGTCTATCCGTCGGCGAAAGTCCGCGAGAACCAGTTCGAGCAGAACTACTTCAACGTGCTGGCGCTGCAGGGAGTCATTGGGGACAATATCGATTACCAGATCGCGCCGTTCAGCCGATACTCGACGGTTACTTTCAATCCCGATCACGTTGGCGACCTGATCTATAACGGCGCCGCGTCGAGGGTTTTTCGGAGCGACTGGGGCAACGGTTTTCAGCTCGACACCGCCTACCATGGAATCGCCGATCATACGTTTCGGCTGGGCGGTTACTTCGACGCCGAGCGCGCCGAGATCGACAACCACGAGTCAGTGTTTCGATACCACGGGAAAAAGGCCGCCCAATGTTCCTTTCGGGATCGTCAACGACATCGCGCTGCAGACCTGGATTTACAGCGGATACATCCAGGACGAATGGAAGCCGACGGAAAAGCTGACGTTCAACTATGGCGTGCGCTTCGACCTGTACGACGGCCTGGTGCGAGCCGATCAAGCGAGTCCACGGGTCGCGGTGGAATACAAGCTGTTCAAGGGCACGACGCTTCACGCCGGCTATGCGCGTCAATTCACGCCGCCGCCGACCGAGCTGGTATCAACCACCTCGATCGCCGCTTTCAAGGGCACGACCGGCGCGCCGGCTTCCACAGGCAACGGCACACCGACGGTCGAGCGCGACCATCTGTTTGACGCGGGAGTAACGCAACAGATTATTCCCGGACTGAATGTCGGCATCGATTCGTACTACAAGAAGGCGGCCGACCTGATCGACGAAGGGCAGTTCGGGCCGGCGCTTATTTTCGAGACCTTCAACTACCGCAAGGGTCGGGTCTACGGGGTCGAGTTCACCGGTTCATATACGCACGAAAATATTTACGCGTACGAGAACTTCGCCTAGAGCGTCGCGCAGGGGACGCAGGTGGAATCGGGACAGTTCAACTTCGACCCGACCGAACTGAAGTACATCAACAGCCACTATATCTTTCTGGATCACGACCAGACGTTCACCAATTCCGCCGGCGTCGTTTACAACTGGAAGGGTTGGATGTTCAGCCTCGACGGGATTTACCGAAGCGGCTTGCGAAGTGGCTTCGCCAACACCGGAAACCTGCCATTCTATATCCAGCTCGACGCCGGCATCGCCAAGCGCGTAACCGTCCCCAACCATGGCGGCGTGCTCGAATTCCGCGGGGCGATCGTGAACCTCAATGACCGTACTTACGAGATTCGCAGCGGCTCAGGCATCGGAGTGTTTGCCGCTCAATTCGGACCGCGCCGGGCGTTATACGGCGGGATAAAATGGGAACTTCCATTCACAAAACCCGCGAGCGCGATTCAGTGAAACCCAGGTCGCGGCCCAGGCGTCAGGTATTAAGGAGAACTGCGTAATGCAAGATCTAGTAGCAGCGTGGAATGCCATCAAGTTCGGCGGCGCGATGGTATATCCGCTGCTCGCGCTGGGCATTATCGCGATCGCGATAATTGTCGATCGGGCCGTGCTCTATTCGCGATGCCTGCGGCTGCCTGCGGAACTCGCCAACCTGGTCGAGACGTTCGGATTTTCGTGGGTCGAACTCGAGAAGCGGCTGAATGAACTCGGGCCGCGCAACGCATACGGACGCTTCCTTCAAGTGATCGCCGACAATCGCAACAAGCCCGCGTGGTGGGTCGAATCGCGAGCCGGCGACGAGGCAGGCCGGATCGAAAAGACGCTCGCGCGCGGACTGTGGGTGCTCGAGACGGTCGTGACCGCAGCTCCGCTGCTCGGGCTGCTCGGCACGATCACGGGCATGATGCAGTCGTTCAATGTGATCGGAGCGTCGACGCTGGTCGCGCCCACGCAGGTGACGGCGGGCGTCGCGCAGGCGCTGATTGCGACCGCGCTCGGTTTGCTGATCGCGGTGCTCGCGCTGTTCGCGTTCAACCTGTTCTCGCGGATGCAATCGCAGTCGCTCGACACGATGGAGCGGCTGGGCTCGCGTCTGGTCGATCATATACGGCTCGATCAGGAAGGCGGCGAAGCGGCGCCTATGCCAAGACCGACGGCAGTCGCGCGATGAAAATCCAGCGAGCGCGCCATTTTCGGCACGGGCGAATCGAGATCATCCCGATGATCGACGTGATGTTCTTTCTGCTGGTGACGTTCATGCTCGCGTCGCTGTCGATGCAGAGTCTCAACTCGATTGCGGTCAACCTGCCCAAGGGCAACGCCGAATCGATGGAGCATCAGGAGCCGATCACGCTGACCGTCACTCACGACAGCAAGATTTTCATCGACAAAACGCCGACCACGCTCGACCAACTGGCGTTCGTGCTCAAGCCGAAACTCAAGACGAACGACCTGGGCGTGGTGGTGAACGCGGATACCGATGCGCCCGAGGGGACGGTGGTCGAGGCGATGATCGAGGCACGGCGCGCGGGGGTCGAGCACTTTCTGATAGCCGTGAAGCATTGAAGTGGCAGGTGCGCCTCAAATCGCGATGCGACCGCCGGAGTTGGACGAACCGACGCGGCGATTGCTGTGGGTCGTCCCGCTGGCGATCGCGATTTGGGCTATTCTGCTGAGCGGATTTTCGCTCATCCTGATGCGCACGAAGGCGCCGCCCGCGGAGTTGCAGCCGATCGAGGCGCGACTGATCGATATACCCAAAGAGGCTGCCGGGCTGCAGGGCAATGGCGGCGCGGTTCATCCGGCGGCGCCGGCGATTCCTCATCCGAAGGCCGCGCCGATCGTCAAGCCGCATCCTGTGGTTCACGCAAAGAAAGTCGCGCCGTTGCCGCCGGTGATTCGCTCTCCCTACGGCACTGAGAAAACCACCGAGGCGCCGAGCGTCGACGAAGCTCCGGGCGCGAGCACGGGGACCGCGACGGAAAGCGGTGCGAGCGGAGGTTCGGCAACCGGCGAAGGATCGGGCGGTGGCGGCGGAATCGGTACCGACACCGTCGGTGCGCACGCGATCTATGCGCCGACGCCGGTGATCCCCGACGACCTGCGCGAGGAGGCGATGCAGACCGAGGCCGTCGCGCGTTTCAACGTGTCGTTCGACGGTATCAGCGAGGTGACGCTGGAAAAGCCAACCTCAAGCCCTCGCCTCAACCAGGTGCTGCTCGAGACGCTCAAGCAGTGGAAGTTTTTCCCGGCAGTAAAGAACGGCATCGCGATCCCGTCGTCGTTCGAAGTCCGAATCCCTATTTCAGTTCAGTAATTTTTTTCCGCGTCCTATCCGAGGGATTCCAGTTCCCCTTCCCGCTCTGGGAAGGGGTTAGGGGTTAGGTTCGCTCGCATCGTTCGCGACTTCATTCACGGAACGCTCCGCGATTTCAAAAACCGGAACCGGCTTCGCTTAAGCGACGCTGTCCGAGATCCTTCCTGCCGCTCGCGTCGCTCGCTTCGTCAGGATGACAAAGTTCGCCCACCGATCCGATGTTCTCTCCGCTCGCGTTGCTCGCTTCGCTCAGACGAAGCGCAGAGGCGGTCGACGACTTTGTGAATCATCGAGGGGCCGCGTTCGAAGGCGTCGCGGCGGACGTGCTCGTTGGGCTGATGTGCCTGCTCGAGGTCGCCCGGGCCGCAGATGAGCGACGTGATGCCCGATCCCGTGAACCATCCGCCGTCGGTCGCATACAGCGCTCCGCCGGCGGTCGTTGCGCCGGTGACGTCGAAGAGGGCGGCTTCCAGAGCCGTTCCGCGCGGCGACTCGAGCGGAGGCACGACGTTCAGGAGATTGGTTTCAATCTTCGCGCGATGCTCGCCGCCTGCGTAGTCGTGACTGTCGAGCGCTTCCAGCCGGCGCTGGATCTCTTTGTAAACGTCGAGCGGATCGACGTCGGGCAGGGAGCGATAGCTGACGCGCAGGTTGCATTCCTCGGCGATCATGTTGAGCGCGATCCCGCCGTGCACCGTTCCGACGTTCACCACGTCGTGCGGCGCGTCAGGAAAAATCTTCGCGTATTCGGCCGGCCGACGCGCCGCCAGTTCCTGCTGATAACGTCCGATAGTGTCGATGACGCGGGCCATCACGGCGATCGCGTTGACGCCGCGGGCGGGTGCGCCGCTGTGGCCGCCGATGCCGCGGACGGTTACGCCGAACGACACGATACTTTTGTGCGCGAGCGACACTTCCCACGAAGTCGGCTCGCCGATCCACGCCAGCCGCGGGACCGGCGTTTCGCCGAGGATTTCTTTGAGCGCGGGCGCGACGCTCTTGGCGCCGAGGCAGCCGACTTCCTCGCTGGCAGTGAAGACGAACACCAGCGGCCGCTTGAGCCGCGATGAATCGAGCGTTCGCGAGACGTCGAGGCATTGCGCGATGAAGCCTTTCATGTCGGTGGTGCCGCGGCCGTAAATTTTGTCGCCCGCCGGCTCGAGCTTGAGCGGCTCTCGTTCCCATCCGGGCTGTCCGTCGAAGGGGACGACGTCCACGTGTCCTGAAATTATCAGGCCGTCGGCGCGCGGCGGACCGACCCATGCGACCAGGTTGGCTTGCGAGACGCCGAACAGTTCGATCGGTTGAATTGCGGTTTTGAATCCTCGCGGCGCGAGCTCGGCCGCGATGTATTCCATCGCGTCGCGATCGCTTTTTGCGCTGACCGTGTCGAACGCGACGAGCCGCTTCGCGACCTCATACAAGTAGTCGTTCATAGTGCCACCTGGGCGTCGATGCGGTCAGAAGAATCGCACAATCGGTATACCGATAACAAATCGCAGTCTTATAACATCGCGGAAATACTCATGTATTGGCCAATGTGGGACCGGGATAGGCAATGGGCCGCGCGGGCGGCTAGAATGCTTGGGTCGGGAGGTGGGGCTGGTGGAGTTGGATGAGCAGATGGCCAATCAAGCGGATAGTCATGGAATAATTGCGCCGACGGCGGTCGCCGATGCGCCCGCGCCTCAAAATGGCGCGACGGCGGATTCGATAGCGACGCCGGTAATCATCGACGGTTCGGTGACGGCGGTCGAGAAGGCGCCGCCACCGCATATCGACAAGGACCTCACCTCACCGGACCTGTTCCTGAATCGCGAGCTGACGTGGCTCGCGTTCAATCGACGCGTTCTGCATGAGGCGGAAGACGAGCGAAATCCGCTGCTCGAGCGGCTCAAGTTCCTGGCCATCACCGCGTCGAATCTCGACGAGTTTTTCATGAAGCGCATCGGCGGCCTGAAGCAGCAGGTCGTCGCGGGGATGCATGAGCTGACGGTCGATGGACGCACGCCGCAGCAGCAAATCAACGAGTGCTACACGGTGGTGCGCGAACTCGAACAGCGGCAGCGCGAAGTCGGTCCGCATATTCTGCGCGAGCTCGAGAACCACGGCATTCGCGTGCGGCTTTACGCCAGCCTGTCGGACGACGAGTGCAAATCGGTTCGCGACTATTACTACAAGAACATTTTTCCGCTGGTGACGCCGCAGGCGATGGACCCTGCCCATCCGTTCCCGTTCGTATCGAACCTGTCGCTCAATTTGCTGGTCACGGCGCGCTATCAGAATGACTCGGACCCGCTGATGGCGCGGGTGAAGGTGCCGGTCGGCTTTGGAATCCCGCGCTTCCTGCGGGTCGGCAAACAGAACGATTTTGTGCGGCTCGAGGACGTCATCGCGAACAATCTTGATCTGCTGTTTCCCTCGATGCTGATCGACTCGTACGAACTTTTCCGGGTGACGCGCAACGCCAACACCGAGCGCGACGAGGACGAGGCCGACGACTTGCTGGCGCTGATCGAATCCGAGCTGCGCGACCGCCGCTTCGCGCCAATCGTGCGGCTGGAGGTGCTGACCGGGATGAATCCGGTGCATCGCGGGATGCTGGCGGCGGAACTTGGACTGGACGAGCGCTCCGACGTGTTCGAAGTCGACGGCATGCTCTCGATGCGCGACCTGGCCGAGCTTGCGGCGATCGACGAGCCCGCGCTGCACGATCCGCCGCATCATCCGGTGGATCATCCGCGCCTGACCGTCGGGCGGAACATCTTCCATGTCATTCGCGACGCGGGTTCGTTCCTGTTGCTGCATCCTTACGAATCGTTCTCGACCTCGGTCGAGCGGTTTCTGCGCGAGGCCGCCGAGGACCCGAAGGTCCGCGCGATCAAGATGACGCTTTATCGCACCTCGCCGGACTCGAAGATCATCGGTTACCTTTGCGACGCGGCGCGCAATGGCAAGCAGGTCGCGGTGGTGGTCGAGCTGAAGGCGCGCTTCGACGAAGCGGCGAATATCCAGTTCGCGACCAAGCTCGAGGAATTCGGGATTCACGTGACCTACGGCGTCGTGGGCCTGAAGACTCACAGCAAGGTGATCCTGGTCATTCGGCAGGACTACAATGGGCTGCGGCGTTACGCGCACATCGGGACCGGCAACTATCATCCCGTGACGGCGAGATTCTATGCCGACTACGGGCTGCTGACTTGCGACGGCACCATCGGCGAAGACCTGACCGAGCTGTTCAATTACCTGACGACTGGCTATATGCCGAATCGTCCGTATCGCAAGATTCTTCCCGCGCCGACTGTGCTGAAGCGCGCGCTGCTGGCCCGAATCGAGCGCGAAATCAAAGTGCACTCGGCCGCGTCGCCGGGGCTGATTCAGTTCAAGATGAACGCGCTCGAGGACGTGGACATCACGCGGGCGCTATATCGCGCATCGCAAGCGGGGGTGAAGGTCGACCTGATCGTCCGCGATACGTGCAGGCTGCGTCCGGGAATCCAGGGGCTGTCGGAAACCGTGCGCGTCGTCAGCACTGTCGGCAGATTCCTCGAGCACGGTCGCATCTACTATTTTCGCAATGGCGGCGCGGAGGAATTTTTCATCGGATCCGCCGATTGCATGAAGCGCAATCTCGAGAGCCGGGTCGAAGTCGTCGCGCCAGTCGAGGATCCGCAACTGCGCAAGGAATTGCGCATCGTGCTCGACATCCAGTTACGGCCGAATCGATGCCAGTGGGAAATGCAGCCGGACGGCACCTACGTCAGGACCGCAGCTGCAGACGCCGCGCCGGCATGCCAGCAGGCGATGATCGATTTCGCCGAGACGCGTCAGACCGAAGCGACCAAGGTCAAGCGACGCCGCTCCAAAGGCTTCGCGCGCCGCGCAGTACGAGAAAGAAACGGCGAGTGACGGCGCGACGTGGCTAACGCATCTGCGTTACGTTCGCCGTTTCGCGGCCGGGAGAGTGCAGCGTCACGCGGATTTATCGTCGTCGTCGCTGTGGTGCTCGCCTGGTACACTTGGGCTACCTGGGGCGACATACAAATCGACTGCGGCCGCGAGATCTACGTACCGCTGGAAATTCTGCGCGGCAAACTACTTTATCGCGACATCTTCTACCCATACGGGCCGCTGGCGCCCTACGCAGGCGCATTCCTGATCGCGATCTTCGGACCGCATCTCGTGGCCTTTTATTTGTTCGGGATCGCGGTAGCTATTGGCTGTGCATTCCTGCTGTTCGAGCTTGGCACGATGCTCGAGTCACGCGCGGTCGGGCTCACGGCGGCGCTGGCACTTTTGTTCATGGGCTTCGCGCCCAGCATTTTCAATTACGTATTTCCCTATTCCTACGGCGCCACGATGGGCGTGCTGCTCAGCCTGCTTTGCGCGTTCTTCACCGTCCGGCATTTGTTAAGTCGACCGGGATACAACCTGCTGCTGGCCGGGCTCGCGGCCGGTCTAGCCCTGCTATGTAAGCAGGAGTTCGGCGTCGCATGTTACGTGATGCTCGCGTTCGTGATCGTCGATGGAGGCATCCTGCGGCGATCAGCCAGCCCCCTGCTATACGGAATTGCCGCCTGCGCACCCGGCGTTGCTCTGTCGGGTGCAATCTACGGATGGTTTTTCTGGAAGCTGACCCCCGCATTCATGGTGGAAGCCAACTGGGTCGGTATGCCCGGCACATCTATGCATGCGTACGGCGCACACTTTTACGCCATGGCGGGACAGCGTTTCGTTCCGCGGGAAATGGCGGCACTGGCTGTGTTCGCGGGACTCTGTCTCGTGCCGTGGTTTCTTCTCGCGAAAGCGCACCAGACGGCGCGCAATGTCGTGCTGGCGATCCTGGTCGGGATCGCAGTGACGAGTCGCTTCGGCCAGCTGGATGTACTTACCAGGATAATAGGCGCACTGCTGGTTTTCCCGATGGGTATGTTCTTCGTCGGCTGCGGTTTTGTCGCATACTCGACTTACCAACTGATCAAGACGAGCGATCGCCGGTACGTAGCCGAAGTTGCGCTTGGAATCCTGGCGCTGATCCCCGCGGTTCGCGTTTTCGCCGCGATCGCGCCGTACGGTTACAGCATCTACTGTGCGATCCCGCTGTTCCTGGTTTTTCTCATTGTAATTTCGCGGTGTATCAAAGCGGCTGCGCCGACACTTTCGGTCGATCGTCGGCAGCGGCTGGCGAACTACCTACTGGCCGCGGAAGTCGTGATGCTCGCGCTTGTCTGCATCCCGCAGCCAAAGGAGCGTCCTGCCACTCTCGAAACGAGTTGGGGCACCATCCACGTCGAACCAGAAGAAGCGGCGTCGCGCGACAAATCCTCGCCTTCATTTCCGAGCAGAAGCGCCAAGGCCGGCAAGTCGCTGTGCTACCTGAAGCGACTGATGTTGTATGCGCTTACCGGCACCGAAGCGCCGGACAGGTGGTACATGGTGGTGCCGGGAATCCTGTCTCCCGGGCAGGAAAAGGCCCTTATCACCGATCTGGACAGGGCTGCACCCAACTACATCCTTCTGACGAGCCGGAGAACCACCGAATACGGCGCGGACTACTTCGGAATCGACTACGACCAAAAAATTTACCATTGGATCGAATCGAACTATCACGTCGCCGGCCAGTTTGGGCGCTTTCGCCGCGATGAGAGCGGCAGTCCCCTGGCTGCGTTGCTCTACGAGAAAGAGCGATCTAATCACGACGATCGAGCCCGGTGAATCGATCGCAACGACAGAATGGCTGATCACGGCTCCGAGATTCAAATTTCGACGAGTACGCGACTTCCTACGATCGAGCGCTGGCGCTGGGGCTCGCCGCGACTGGAGAAGATCGGAACTACTTCGCGCGTCGTCGAATCGAATGGCTTCGGAAGTGTCTCGATCGCATGCAGTTTGCCGCCGATTCTACTGTCGAGTTTGGATGCGGAACCGGCTCGAACGTTCCATTCCTGATCGAACTGGTTGGCTCGACCTCGGTGGTGGGAATTGATACCTCAGGGAAATCGCTTGAAGTCGCCCGGAACAGGATTCGGATCGGCGACAGCGAGTTTCTATGGCCCGGGTGAATATAAAGCCAGGGCCAACGCCGACCTGATCTTTTGCAACGGCGTTTTCCATCACATACCGCCGTCTGATCGCGCAACCGCAGTCGAGTATCTCTATCGCTGTCTAAGGCCCGGCGGACTGCTGGCGTTGTGGGAAAACAATCCATGGAACCCCGGGACTCGCTACGTCATGAGGCGTATTCCGTTCGATCATGATGCGATTACACTGAGCCCTCCGGAATCGCGACGCATGGTAAGAGCGGCGGGATTCGAACGTCCTGCAGATGGATTTTCTTTTTGTCTTCCCGCACTTCCTGCGATGGCTGCGCGCACTTGAACCACGTTTGGCTCGGATGCCGCTAGGCGGTCAGTATCAGCTTTTGTGTCGCAAGCCACGCGAGTCGGCAGAGAAGCAACGTTAGCCCGGCTTTTGCGCGACGGCGCGGATGTTGGTGGTCTTGCCACCGACGGCAATCTGCAGCAAATCGATCATTGTAAAGGGAGCCAGCAGGAAGGGGTTCTTCTCAGAAATCAGACGAGCCAGCCGAAACCATCCATGGTCCAGCAGCAGATGGTGGAATGATTGAACCCAGAATACCGGGCTGCACAAATAACGGAATTCAACGACGCGCAAGCCAGCGCCTTCGAATAGCTGTCGGAGGCTCGACTCGTTGAAGAGCCAGAAATGCCGCGGAATGTGGTAGCCACCCCAGTAACGCTTGCGGAATAGCCTCGCATCCAATCCGTCAGTCGAGGGCGTCTCGAAGAAAAGATAGCCTCCGGGAACAAGCAGCTCGCGCAAACGCTCTACCACGGCTTTTGGATTTGGAAGATGCTCGATTACCTGATTGAGCGTAATCACGTGAAAGCGATCTGGCGTATTCAACTCTTCCGCGCGCCCAACGAGAATCTGAAATCCTTCGCGGCGAAGGGGGGCAACGACCTCTTCGGAAAAGTCGTTCGCCCAAAGATTCTCGCGACCGCCTTTGACGCGAGCGATCTGCCGGAGCAGCACGCCAGACCCGGAACCTACGTCGAGATTTTACCGTTCGGCCCCGCCAGCCTTGAGAATCGTGCGCGCCTTGCCACCCTGTATCAAATTGCGCGCCCATCCTGTTGGTCCTCTCAGTTCGTTGAATTGAAACGGGATGTATTGCGGCGGATAGATCACTCCGAGGGAGTCACTCACCGGTTGAGGAAAAAGATATTGAAGCGCGCAATCGTTGGCCCGCCGTATCTCAAAGCTATTCGAGCAAGTTTGATATTCGAAGTCGTAGCCGGTAGCGACCAGGCTCGAACCTGAGTTGGGGTCGCCCAAACAAGGCTCAACCGGGCGGACCTGAATTTCGGGCTTGCCCGCAAGCAATCTCTCTGACGCAGTCGGGGTCTCAGGAATGGACAACTCTCACTTTCTGAAAGACTCTGCGAGTCAATTCGCGGGCAACCAGAAACTCCGGATTGCCAAGCCCGCAGAATGTGTATTCCGCACCCATGTAACTCGCGATGTAAGCTAACCGTTCGCGGTCGCTGCGGTTCGGATGGCTGGCGTGAAGCAGCATGCTGTGGAACAAGATTACGCTGCCGGCGCGAACCGGCAAACTCACTTCACGACATTTTTCGTCGTCCGGCACGCGCGCATGCAGTTCCTGCAATTTAGCCAGAAATGAAAAATGACGCGTCATATTGCCGAGCAGTGAGCGCTTCAGCCCGCGCATCGCGCGAAATCCGGAAGCATCGCTGTCGCCGGTCCCCGCGAGAGTCGCCATTTTCCTGAGCAGCGACGTTGACCATCGCGGGATCGGGCGCCCACCGCCGAGAATGAGGTCGTGAGGATAGTGTCGGCGATGGCTACCTTCGATCACGCGAAGACAACCGTCTTCTATTCCCACGTCGCGGAAAGGTATCCATGCGGACAACAACGCAGGCGGCTTGATGTCCCAATACTCAGAGTCCTGATGATAGGTGAACGGGGCGCCGTCACGCGCGGGTTTGGCGACTACTACGTCGCGAAATATCAATGCCGGTTGCGACAACAGCGCTTCCACCGCGGCGACCAGGCGAGGCGACGACGCGAGCCGGCGAAAGGCTTCGTCATTCTTCGCCAGATTTGGAATCTTGGTGAAATCAACCCGGCCGGAATCGCTGTAGCGATCGCTGCGCTCTACCGACAGGGTGGCAAGTCTGGCCGCAGCGTCGTCGAGATCAGTGCGCGCTATAACGTTCTCAAGCAGTAGCCAACCTTGCTGGTTGTACTGATCGATCAGCCGCGATTCCAGGCCGTGCGACAATTCCTGAGTCGTCATGCCGGTTGCGGCATTCTCCGAGTCGGTCGTCATCGATGCTCGAGGTCCGAGGAAGCTGATCGATGAACGGCCGACAAAATGGTCTGGAATCCCAACGCAACCATCGTAGCGCCCGGAACCACAAGTCGCATCGTGCGGGCGCATAGTTCAAGCGAACCGATAGTCCACGAGTCGCCATTGCTTGATCGCAAGCTGCTAGCAGATCAGACCGAGCCTACAATCATCGCGGTGGCAGCTATTGCGAGTCCGATCTTCAAGGTTGATGGTATTGAAAAAGCGCTTGAGCCGGATGTCCGATGGCAACAGGCCCTGTTTGATCGCAAGTGCTTTTAGCAAAAATCGCGAAAAAGACCGCCTCATAACCGCACAGCAACGCGAGCTTCCAAACAGGAGCGTGTGGGCATCGAATCCTACTCCATGCAAACTCACATCAGGCAGCGCCAGCACCCATGCCACGATGCCGAGGAAAATCAGTATTACGCCTGGCACCAGGAACAGCCGGCGCGGAGTACAGAGCAGGAAAAAGCGGAGGGTTCGCCAGCCGTCACGGAAAGTTTTCAGATGCGGCGCGTGGACCTTGCGGCCGTCAGGATGAAGCGTAATCGGTACCTGCGCAGCCTTGCAGCCCAACAGCGATGATTTGATGATCATCTCGGTCGCGAATTCCATCCCGGTGCATCGCTGGTCCAGCCGATCGTAGTGAGACTTTCTGAAACCACGCATTCCGCAGTAGATGTCCTGAATCGGCGAATGGAACCAGCGCTGCGCGAGCATCGAGAATACCGGATTGCCGAACCAACGATGTAAGGCCGGCATAGCTCCTGGCATGACCTTGCCGCCGCCGGACGGCAGACGGCATCCCTGCACCAGGTCGTAACCCTCGCGCAACTTTGCCAGGAAGCGAGGGATTTCCTCGAAGTCGTAACTGCCGTCGGCATCACCCATCAGGATGAAGCGACCGCGAGCCGCGGCTATGCCGCCCATCAGGGCACTGCCGTAGCCACGCTCCGGAACATGGACTATTCGCGCGCCCAAGCGCGTCGCGATGTCTTGCGAACCGTCGGTGCTGCCGTTGTCCGCGACGATGACTTCCGCCGCGATGCGATTTTCGTTTATCGTCCGCTGCGCTTTCTCGACACATTCGGCGAGCGTGTCGGCCTCGTTCAGGCAGGGGATGACTATGCTGAGTTCGATTTCTGAGGAGAGTTGGTCGAGCCCGTTCGATAGCTCGTCAAGATCTGCGCCGTGCGGTTCTGCAGGAGAATTCACGATAGGCTCTGGGCTTATACTCCTGGCGGATCAGTCAGGAGGCTAGCGGATGCAGCCCCTAACTGGAAGTACTGAATTCAGTCATTTTTGCAGGTAAAGGACACGTAAGGGGGGCGCGCCTGAGCCTCCTGAGGCATCAGGCTTTACACAAAGAATCAGACTTGCAGGCGAGTGCGACTATTCGCCGGGACGTGGCGGGATCGCGACGTAGTTGCCGGGATTCGCCGCCATCGCTTCGCGAATTTCCGGATGCGCCGAGAAGAACGCACCGAGTTGCGGATGTTTCTTGGCGTAGGCGTCGTCATTGATCAGCTTGGGATTGTGAGCAAGTTCGCTCGCCACCTTCGGATGCCCGCTCGCGAAATCGTTCCAGGTCTTGAGCTTTTTCGTGTCGATATCCCGGCTGTCGGCCGCTTTGAATACGGTCGTGGTATTTCCATTCACGACAGTGCCCATCGTTTTTCCGTCTTGCGCGAACGATGGAGCAGCGAAAGCGACGGGGAGCGCGACTGCGATCAATAGAGTCGATATTCGATTCATCGCTTGAGCATAGTGCTTCTGAGCCGAAATGCAAAAATTCCGAGGGTGCTATCAGGCACACAAACACTCGAATGGTACCTGCGCGAGCGATGGAGCCTAGAGTGGCCGCATGACGGGACGAGCCTGAGGCTCAAGGGCGCCCAGGCTCATCCCCATCCAAATCAGACTGAAGAGCGAGCGCGGCTCTTTCCTACGCAGGCTGCGGAGGCGCTACGTAGTTGCCGGGATTCTCCTCCATATCTTCTCGAATATCCGGATGCTGCGCGAAGAATTCGGCCAGTTCCTGATGCTTCTTCACCCAGCTGTCGCTTTTGATCAGCGAAGGATGATACCCGAGCGTGCGGGCGATATCCGGATGCTGGCTCGCGAATTCACTCCAGGCATGGAGCTTATCCATGGGAATGTCGCTGTTGTCGATCTTGAAGACGAGCTCCGCGCGTCCTGTGTCGACGACGCCAGTCACCTTTCCTTCCTCTGCGAGCGATGGAGCCGCTAAAGCAACTGGAACCACGGCTGCGATCAAGAGAGTCGATAATCGTTTCATGATTCTTAACCTCTTGCACGACTGGATGGGATTATTGGCAAACGCTACACACCGATAGGACGGAGCAACTCTCATACCGGGAATATATTTCTCACCGGCGACAGCGATATTGCCGATCTTTCCGAAACCGAGAATGTATTAGTTACAAACTACTTGGTTTCGTCGTGTTTGGTTTCGCCCGCTCTTCGCTCACTGCCACTCGAACGCTCTTCGAGTAGTTCAGTTTCGGTGGGGCAGCGGCACCACCAGACATGATGAATGTCATCGCTTCGTTGATGGTCCAATCGAGCATGACGAGGCGGCTGGTTGGAACCAATTCCATGTAGCCGGAAGTCGGGTTCGGCGTGGTCGGGACATAAACCGCGGCAATTTCCTCGCCGGTGTCGGCGTCGTTGAAAATCCTGGTGACGAGGCCGATGGTTTTCATTTCCGGCGAGGGGAACTCGATCAAAACGACGCGCTGGGAATTGCCGGGCTTGTTCTGAAAGCTGCTGACGAGTTGGCGCGCGGCGCCGTAGATGGATTGGACGATCGGAATTCGCGCCATCAGGTAGTCAAATGCGCCGAGCAAGCGGCGTCCGGCGACGGCGGTCGCAATCTCGCCGAGGACGTACAAGGCGGCGAGGACGATCGCGACCGAGATCGTCCCTTGAAACCATTGTGCGGAAAATCCCTCGGCGAGCGTCGGGGAATGAATCCTCAGCCACGATACGTATGCCCGGACGAACGGACTGCCGAGCGCAACCAGCAGCCCGACCAGGAAACTGATAACCCAGACGGTGACGAGGATGGGGATGGCCGTCAGAATTCCCGCCACGAGATTGCGACGGATCTTTGCGAGCATCGATCGAGCCTTATCCTCCTGCGCGCGCGGGCTCTGTCGCCCGCCGGCGCAGCGCAGTAGCAGCGAACAGGGTTATCGCGATGGCGACGATTGCGATCGCCGCGAGCATCCAGAGGTAGGCTTCGACCTCGGTTCCGATCACCGCCGCTAACGCGAGCGCGGCGCTGACCCAGTAGAAGCTGCGGTCCATGTGCACGCCGGCCATGAAGCACGTCACGGCGAGAATTATCAGGGTGACGAGCGCGACCGAGTCAGCGTCCATTTGCCCGCGAGCGAGTTGCAGAAAAATTATCTGCACCGCGACGATCGGTCCGAGCCAATGCAGCACCTGCCGCAGGATTGTCCTCCACACCGGTCCGGCGCTACCACTCGGGCCGGCCAGTTCGTGCCACAGGCTTACGATGCCGAAGATCGGAAACATCGCGCTCCAGTAATAGCGCGCGTGGAGACGGCTCACGTTGGTGAGGAACAGACCGATCATCACGAGCACGCATAGAACTCCGACGATCAGCAACCGTCGCAACAGCCCTGCTTCGATCCTGCTCGCCCATGACGTCGGAGCGATAGTTGTCGTCGCAGGGGCGGCTTGCGTGACCGTCTGGGATTCCGATTCGCTAGCACTCATGTGACGATGATTTAGTATCGATCAAGATTGCGCAAGCAGCACGGCGATATGCGGCGGCACTGTGTCACCAGGTGTCGATGTTGGGGCGCTTCTTGCTGGTGCGTGGCGCTTTCGCCGGCGTCGATCGCAAACCTGCGACGATCCATTTGCGCGAGTCGAGCGGATCGATGACGTCGTCTATTTCGAAGTGCGAGGCGGTGTTCACTGCCTTGCCGTGGCGATACATCCGCTCGACCATCTCGTCGAACAGTTCCTTGCGCTTCTCGGGATCCTCGACCGCGGCGAGCTCGTTGCGATAGCCGAGCTTCACCGCGCCTTCGAGTCCCATGCCGCCGAATTCACCGGTCGGCCATGCGACGGTAAAAATCGGCGCCTTGAAACTGCCGCCTGCCATCGCCTGCGCGCCCAATCCGTAGCCCTTGCGCAATATGATCGTAAACACGGGCACGGTGACATTTGCGCCCGTCACGAACATCCGCGACGCGTGCCGCACCAGCGCAGTCTTCTCGACCTCGGGACCGACCATGATGCCGGGAGTGTCGCACAGGAACAGGAGCGGAATGTCGAACGCGTCGCATAGCTGCATGAAGCGCGCGGCCTTGTCGGCGCCGTTGCTGTCGATCGCGCCCGCGAGATGCACGGGGTTGTTGGCGATCAGTCCTACCGGGCGTCCTTCAATCCTGATCAGCGAGGTCACCATCCCGGGGCCGAAATGTCGGCGCACTTCGAGCACCGACCCGGTATCGGCGAGCGTCTCGATTACCGCTCGAACGTCGTAGATGCGAAGTCGATTCTCGGGAATGATTGTGCGCAACAAACGCTGGTCGGCACATAGCCAGTCGCGAACTTCCCCCTGAAAGTACGATAGGTACTTCTTAGCTACTTGCACGGCTTCGGCTTCGTCGGCAACCGGAATGTCTACTACGCCGTTAGCTACTTGCACATCCATCGGTCCTACTTCTTCGGGGCGAAATATACCCAGTCCGCCGCCCTCGATCATCGCGGGACCGCCCATTCCGATGTTCGATCCCTTGGTCGCGATTACCACGTCGCAGCATCCGAGCAATGCGGCGTTGCCGGCAAAGCATCGGCCCGAGTTGATTCCCACGAGAGGTACCAGGCCGCTCAATTTTCCCCAGTAGTTGAACGCCATACAGTCGAGTCCCGCGACGCCCAAGCCGTCAGTGTCGCCGGGGCGTCCGCCGCCGCCTTCGGTGAAGAAGACCACCGGCAGGCGCGACTTCTGCGCGATTTCGAACATCCTGTCCTTCTTGCGATGGTTCTGTTGGCCCTGCGTGCCGGCGAGGACGGTGTAGTCGTAAGACATCAGGATGCACTGCGCCCTGGATTCCTCGAACAGATCGCCGTTGACGCGTCCAATCCCCGCGACCATCCCGTCGGCCGGGGTGTTCTTCACCAGGTCTTCGATGGTGCGCCGTCTCCTCTGCGCTGCGATAACCAGCGAACCGTACTCGACGAATGTGCCGGGGTCGCAAAGGTCGTCGATATTTTCGCGAGTGGTGCGCTGCCCGGTCTTGCGCCGGCGCGCGACCGCGTCGGGCCGCGCTGGGTCGAGGCCGAGCGCATGACGCTCGACCACTTCCGCAAGATCCGGACGTACGCGATCCAAATCAACATCGCTCGCCTCGGCCTTGTGCGAGGTCTCGACGTCCGCCTCCTCGATGAAAGCTAGTGGATGCCCTTCGAAGATTGCGTCGCCTTTGGCAACTGTTATGCGTCGCACGATTCCGCTTTTGTCGGCCGCGATGACGTGCTCCATCTTCATCGCTTCCATGACGAACAGTTGCTGGCCGCGATGCACCCGATCGCCTTCGCTCACATCCACAGAAACGATCGTGCCCTGCATGGGAGCCTCAATCGCGACCGTGTTCTCGGGTGCGGTAATGTCGTGGATCTGTGGCGTCACGACGTTGGTGGTCGCAGCAAACGGTGACGGTGCGTTGCTCTCGGATTTTCCGTGATGGAGAACGGCCAGCGGATCGCTCGCGTCAATTTTCGCTCCCGCGCGACGCCCACCGGCCTGCTCGACGATCGCTCTGGGAGCCACCGACGGACGATCGAAGAATAGACGTCGGTGTCCTGATTCTGCGTCGCCAACCAGTTGCGCGATGTTGTCCTCGACGAAGCGGGTGTAGACGCGATTGGCGATGAACTCAGGGTGCTGCAGCAGACTCTGCAGGAATCCAATGTTAGTCGGCACGCCCTCGATTCTGAATTCGCACAGCGCGCGATAGGTCCTCGTCACTACGTCGGCGAAGTCCGACGAGTGCGAGTGCGCGATCAGCTTGGCGAGGAGAGAGTCGAAATTCGGGCTCGTCGTGTATCCGGCGTAGGCGAACGAATCGGTGCGGACGCGCGGTCCCGACGGCGCCTCGAACGCGGTGATCGTTCCGCCACCAGGCTTTGCGGTGCCATCGGCGCGCATCGATTCCATGTTGATCCGCACCTGCATCGCGAACCCGCGCGGTTTCGGGATGTCCGCTTGCTGCATCCCGAGTTCCGCGAGCGTGCGACCGGCAGCAAGTTGAATTTGCAGCTTGACGAGATCGATACCGGTCACTTCTTCGGTGACGGTGTGCTCGACCTGGAGGCGCGGGTTGGCCTCGATGAACGCGAAGCGCGCCTCGTCACTTGCGGACGCCTCTGCATTGACGAGGAATTCGAACGTGCCGAGGTTGTCGTAGCGCACCTCTTTCGCCATCCGCACCGCAGCGGCCGTCAGCCGGTCGCGAATTGCGGGCTCGAGTCCGGGGCTAGGCGCTATCTCGACGATCTTCTGATTGCGGCGCTGGATGCTGCATTCCCGCTCCCAGAGGTGGCTGACGTTGCCCGAGCCGTCGCCGATGATCTGCACTTCGATGTGACGCGCGCGCGGCATCAACTGCTCGACGTAGACGTCGCCGATCCCGAACGACGCGCGCGCCTCGGACTGGCAGCGCTTGTATGCTTCGTCGATTTCCTCGACGCGCGAGACGGCGCGCATGCCGCGGCCACCGCCGCCCGCGAGCGCTTTGATCATCATCGAAGCGCCCTCACCTAGCGATGCAAAAAAATCGCGCGCCTGGTCGAGGCTCGTCGCACCCGCGGTGCCGCGCATGATCGGCACGCCACATCGCTCGGCCAGCGCTCGCGCCTGCACCTTGTCGCCGAAGAGCTCGAGGATCTCGGCGCGCGGTCCGACGAACGTGATGCCCTCGGCAGCACATCGGCGCGCGAAGCCCGCGTTCTCGCTGAGAAAGCCGTAGCCGGGATGAATCGCGTCGCAGCCCGCCTCTTTGGCGAGCGCAACAATCTGTTCTCCATCGAGGTACGCAGCCGCGCCTACGCCGTTCAGACGCCGCGCTTCATCGGCCTTTCGCGTATGCAGCGAACTGGAATCGTCGTCCGGGAAAATGGCCACGGTGCGGATGCCCATCTCGGCGGCCGCGCGGATTATTCGAATCGCGATCTCACCGCGATTGGCGATCAGAAGACTGTTCGGAGTCATATTTCTCTCGTCTCTTCTTCAACGCGCTGAATTCTGCGCCTGAACCTGTATCTAAAGCATGATGAGCCCGCCGCGTGAAAGCGCCCGGTGCACCTGTGGAGAAACGTCGTTGAGCGAGTGCCAATGCACAGATATAGTCTCAGCTAGCTCCGCGCATGCGATTCCGCATCAAACACACCACTCGATACGTTTACGAACAGCCGGCCTCCCATTCGCACAACGATGTGCGGCTCACTCCAATCGACGCGCCGGATCAGAAGCGGGTTGCATTCAGGCTCGACGTCACCCCGGCAGCGGAGATTTCCGAGTATTGTGACGCGTTCGGCAACCTTACGCATTCGATCGATATCCAGCCGCCGCATACTGAACTGGTAATCAGTTCGTGCTCGGTGGTGGATCGAATCCCCATTGCCGCTCAGCAGTCGGAGCGAATCACATTTTACGATTACCTGGCGGACGACGCGGCCAGGATGAAGGAATACTCGGAATTTCTGAATCCGAGCCGCTATGTACCATTCAGCGATCGGCTGCGAAGATTTTTCTGGTCGGTGCGGCCACAGCTATCCGAGGACGTCACCGCGTACACCGAGCGCATGGTCCTTTATGTGCGCAATCAATTTGGCTACGACGGCGGGACCACCCATGTACACTCCACGGTCGACGACATACTCACCAAGGGCGGCGGAGTATGTCAGGACTTCGCGCACCTAAGCATAGGTCTGCTCCGTCTGGCCGGGATTCCCGCCCGCTATGTTTCCGGCTATCTCGCCCCTGAACCCCGGCGGAATGCCAACTCTCCGCCTCCCGAGTTGGCCAGCCATGCGTGGATCGAGGCGCTTTTACCCGGGATCGGATGGACTGGCTTCGATCCGACTCATAGGACTCGAACTATGATTCGCCATATTCGCCTTGCGGTCGGCAGAGACTACAACGACCTGCCTCCGGTGTCGGGCGTCTATAACAGCGGTGGCGGCGGCCGGCATATGGCCTATGAGTTAGAAGTAAGTCTCGCCAGTCAGGACAGTTCCGACGAGTTAGCCGGGTAAGTCGGCTAGGACTTGATCTCTTCGGTTCCGTCGAGTCTCTTCGATAGGTCTATAGGATCGCCTAACGAGACTTCCAATGGGTCTACCTGGTAGGCCCATACTTCGAACTTAGTCATCTGCGCCGGCCCATACACGGTTGCAAAAGCGCATTCGACTGCGTCGAGACCTTGCGCGATCTTTATGCGGCCAATCCTGGGTTCGTTGTAGCGAGCGTCAAAGACGTGCCATTTATCACCCAGATACACTTCGCTGTAGGCGTGGAAGTCCATCGGCGATCCGGGATCCACGTGTCCTATGTCGGGCAGATGGCCAGTAACGTAGCGCGCGGGTATGTTGATCGCGCGACATAGCGCTATCGTGCAGTGCGCGAAATCGCGGCAGACGCCGTAGCCCCGTTCGATGATTTGCGCAGCTGAAATGTCCGGCCTTCCGGAAGCAAAGCGATACTCGATGTTGTTATGAACCCAGTCGGAGATGGCCTGCACGCGCTCACCCGCGTCGTATATGTGTCCGAACTTTTCTCCGGCGAAAGCGAACAGCTTGTCCGAATCGCAATATCTGCTGGGTAGCAGGTAGCGCAGAAGTGACGGTTCAAGCGTGGCGATCGATGGGGCATTTCCGAATTGATCGGACTTGTCGAATGCGGTGGATACCTCGACCATCGCGTCGTGCCGAATCTCGGTAAGTCCCTGACCTAGGATAATCCTGTAAGCAATATTGCCGTCGGTATCGACGAAGGATTCGAATTTCGTGGCGCAGCCGAAATCCAGAGTTTCCTGGCTTATAGGTCGGTCGGGATCGGATCGGGGATTGACGAGCAGTATGACCGTTGCCGATGATTCGCATTCAAAGTGGATGTTACAACCAACGCGAACCGTAAGCATCGAGCACCTTTAAGACACTGGGCAGATAGCTATCCGCCGTCGCGGACTTGATCGAAGAACTCGGAGAACAACGGAAGGTAAAGTGGGTCTCGTTCGGGATGATATTGCACGCCGATTACGTAAGGATGCGACCGCAGTCGCGCCTGCTCGACTATCCCGTCACTGGTCGACCAGGCTTCGACTTCCATTCCATCGGCCAATCGTCTCGAGCGCCTGGTGATGCGAGCTGTTCACGGCAGCGAATCGATGAATCGCATTCGAGCTATGCCGAAGAGGTTGGATATTTTCCCTTTCAAAATTGTCGTGACCGGGAATATCGATATGCAAGGTCCCACCCATCGCGACATTTAACACCTGCAAGCCCCGGCAGATTGCCAGGATAGGCTTTCCTGAAGAGAGCAGCTCGCGAGCGGCCTTGAACTCCCACTCGTCGCGCGCGCAGTCGGTGTCGACGACCAGCGACGGCTCGGCAACCGACTGGCACAGAAAACTTATCGAGATGTCGCCGCCTCCGGTCAAAATCAACGCGTCCATCTGGCAGAGATCGACCGCGTGCAAGCGGGCATTGTGTACCTTCAAATTCGGATAACGGCTGAATATAGACGTGAACCAGTGTTCGTCGCATTGTCGAATCCACGTCGCGATACTCGGCATTTCCAATCCTTCTCGAAAAAACCCCGGCGGCAGGTTTCCTTGTTTAGACTACGGATGCATCGCGATTGTCGCAAATTCACCGGCGCTCTGCTCTTGCGACGAATCCGCGAGCCACCTATGTACTGTCTGTTCGCGAGGGAACAATTGAGAATGAAGATTCATAAATCCGCGCTGGCGGCATTGATCGTAATGTTATACTGCGGCGCCGCTGGCCGGCCATTCTTTCGCTGCCGGCTCTCCCGCAGCGAGTTCGACCGTCAACGCGGCACTGCCTGCCAGCGGCGTGGCACAAGGACCCGGCGACTTGGGCGCTCTCATCAGGGCGGGGACGCTGCCAGATTTGCGGTGGCCCAACTTTACCGACTATCGCGACAGCGTGAAAAAATTCTACGACACGGGAGGCAACTCGCTGGCGTGGATTCAGAATGGCAAGGCCAGCCCTCAGGCCGTCTCGATGATCCTGCTCTTTCAGCAGGCTGCGACGAAGGGCCTCAATCCAGAAGATTACGATGCATCGCGATGGGACGCGCGACTGGCCAGGCTGCAACCTACAGCGCCGAAGCCATCCGACACCGATCTTGCGCATATCGATCTCGCGTTGACAGTCTCGGCGATGCGTTACATTTCCGACTTGCATATAGGAAGGGTGAATCCTCAGCACTTCAAGTTCGGCCTGACTGTAGGACCGAAAAAATATGATCTGGCAGACGAGTTGAGAGCGCAGGTGCTTACGGCGTCGGATATTCCCGCGGTCATTGCGAAAGTCGAACCGAACTATGATGGCTATCGACGCGCCGAAGATGCGCTCGCCACTTACTCCAAGATGGCGACAGCGGGTGACACTCCACTCATACCCGTGCCGCAAAAAGGCGTGCGTCCCGGAGGAACCTTTGCGGCGATGCCCCAGCTAGTCGCGCGATTGCATCAGCTAGGCGACCTTCCATCCGGCGTCGATATGCCGGCCGACTCGACGCTGTACAAAGGCGCCGTCGTCGACGCGGTGAAACATTTCCAGCATCGCCACGGACTCGATACTGACGGAGTCCTGGGTAAGGGCACCGTGGCCGAACTGAACACGCCGCTCAAAACGCGTGTGCAACAGCTTCAACTCACGCTGGAACGATATCGATGGATACCACCGGACTTCCCCGAGCCGCCGATTGTCGTGAACATTCCGGAATTCCGGTTGCGTACATTGCGTCGGCAGCCGGCCAGTTACCTGACGATGAGAGTAGTCGTGGGCAAGGCGATGCGTACGCAAACGCCGGTGTTCGCGAATACAATGAAGTACGTGATCTTTCGTCCCTATTGGTTGGTTCCGACGTCGATCCTACGCAACGAGACGATTCCGAAGACGCGGCGCAATCCTAACTACCTGGCAGACAACGGATTCGAAGTCGTGGACGGGAACGGCAACGTGGTGCCTTCGTCGCCAGCCTCAGACGATGTGATAGACGGACTTCGTTCCGGCTCATTCAGGGTACGGCAAAAGCCCGGTCCCAAGAATGCGCTCGGCCTGGTGAAGTTCATCTTCCCCAATCAATACAACGTTTATCTGCACAGCACGCCGGAGCAGGAACTGTTCTCGCGGTCGCGTCGCGACTTCAGTCACGGATGTATCCGGGTCGAGAGACCTGCGGATCTCGCGGCGTGGGTGCTGCGCGACAGGCCCGAATGGACGATGGACAAGATTCAGGCAGCAATGAAGACCGGCCCCGACAACGTCCAGGTGAACCTCAACAAACCTATTCCAGTATTAATTCTTTATAGTACCGCAGTAGTCGAGCCGGACGGCGAAGTAAGGTTCTTCAACGACATCTATGGCTATGACAACTCGCTAAATAAGGTACTCGCAAATGGACCCCCGTATCCCAGTTGATTAGCCAGTCCAATAGTCAGTCGAATTCAGGCTACGCCGTGTTCCTTGAACCAGGCCAGCATCCGCTTCCATCCATCTTTGGCGGCTTGCGGGTTGTAGCTGGGACGATAGTCGGCATTGAAGCCGTGACCGGCGTCGGGATAGATCACGATCTCTGATGGCTTGCCCGCGGCTTTGAGTGCGGTGCGCATCTGCTCGATTTGCGCCGCCGGGATTCCCATATCTTTGCCGCCGTACAGTCCTAGAATCGGCGCGTTGATCTGATTCGCCAGATCGAGTGGGTTCGCAGGCCGGAGGTCGGCCTTCGGGGATTGCAGCGGTCCATACCAGGCGACTCCCGCTTTCAGAGAAGGGTTGTGCGCGGCATAGAGCCAGACCTGACGGCCGCCCCAGCAGAATCCGACGATGCCAAGTTTCGTGGTGTCAGCCTTACCTGTGCTCTTCGCCCATGCCACGGTTGCGTCGAGGTCGGTTGCAACTTGTTGGTCGGGAACCTTGGCGACGACCTTCGAAATGATCTGCTGCGTATCAGCCATGCTCGAGACGTCGCCTTCGCGTGAAAAGAGCAGCGGCGCCACTGCGAAGTAGCCCTGCTTTGCGAGTCGGCGGCAGATGTCTTTGATGTGTTCGTGGACGCCGAAAATCTCGTGCACCACAAGCATCGTTCGGAAACGGACCGCCGCTCGCCGGCATCGCGCGATAGGCAGGGATCTCTCCGCCTTCGACCGGGATTTTGACCTCGCCGGCGACAAGTCCATTGCTGTCGGTCGTGATCGTGTCGGCCGACACCGGCATCACTGCCAGCGCGAAGCCGGCCGCAAGACTTCCGACAACGAACGCGCGACGCGAGAGTTGAGTTGTCATGTTTTCAATTTCTGCACAGTCGGTTAGCTGGAACGCAAGGGCTTTTCGCGCATGAAGCGGCTCGTATCGTCCAAATCGCGGATGCCGGCGTCGGAGCCGAGGCCCTGCGCTACCAACGCTGCCGCGGCATTGCCGAGCTTCATGCATTCCGAGGGCGGCCAGCCGAGTCGCAGTGCGCGGATGAAACCTGCGCAGTAAGCGTCGCCGCATCCCGACGTGTCGACGACTGCGATATCGTGCGCCGCGAGACGCACGCGCTCGCGCGCAGTCGCCAGCAGGCTGCCGTCGCCGCCCATCGTTAACACAACTCCGCCGACGCCAAGGTCGAGCAGTCGCGCGGCTGCCTCGTCGGGCGTGCGTGAATCCGTCAGCTTGCAGGCCTGATCGGCGTTGGGCATGAACCAATCGACGAAGGGCAGGCACGGCTTCAGGATCGACGAGCAGTTTCGGCGAGCCTTCGCTCAGGATGTCCATGCTGGTGATCGCGCCGCCGTCGCGCGCGCGCCGAAGGATCTGCGCGGCGCCGTCGCGTCCGAGTCCGCGCATCGAATCGTTGCCGCCGAGATGCAAATGCGCAGCACTCTCTACCAGTGCCCACGGTACGTCGTCGATCGAATAGACGGCGTTGGCTCCGATTGCATGAAGCGCCGGCCGGTCGCCGTTGGGTCTGATTGGCAGGATGCTGGCCGAGGTTTGGACGCCGGGCTTGCGAACGACGTGCGTGGTGTCGACTCCGAATCCGTTCAGTGCGCGGATGAGCACGTCGCCAAGAGCGTCGTTGCCGACGGCGCCTGCGCTCGCGACCTCGAGTCCCAGTTTTGCGAGGCCGACCGCGGTGCCCGCTGCGGATCCCGCAGGCGCGAGACGAATCTCGTCGAGCAGCACGCTGCCCTGTCCCTCGGGGATGTGCGTGACGTAGCGGCCGAGAATGTCGAGGACGTGCGCGCCGAGCGTCACGACGGTACCACTCATCAGTGACTGGGCTCCGGCGCGCGAGCAGTTTGAATCCGCGCGATGCGGCGTTCTTCCTTGCGCGCGATTTCGCGATCCTGGCGCGCGATCACCGCGGCGTGAAGTTGCGCAACGGTTTTTTCAGGCAGTACGCTGATCGGCTTACCGGTCGAGAGTGCATCCATATAAATGTGCGCGGACTTTTCGAGCAGCTCGACGAAGGTGAAGGTTTTGTCGAGATCGGTGCCAACGCATAGCGTGCCGTGGTTCTGAAGTATGTAGCAGTGACATCGATTGGCGAGCTTGTGCGCGACGTTGTCGTGCAGCTCGCGCGAGCCTGACAGGGCATACGGCACGACGTCGATGGTATTGCCTATAGCGAGAGTGACTTCGTCGAACAGCGGCGGGATCGGTTGATTCAGTATACTGAGCGCACTCGCGAAGGTCTGATGAGTATGAATGACGGCGCTGACATCGGCGCGCACCTTGTACGCCGCGACGTGCATCGGAGTTTCGATCGACGGTTTGCGATCGCCCTCGACTCGCGCGAGGTCGAAATCCACGACGCAGATGTCGTCGACCGTCATCACGTCGTACTGAAGGCGGGTCGGTGTCACGACCACGGCGTTCTCGCCCTCGACCAGCATCGAGACGTTGCCCGCGCTGCCCGACTTGGATCCGAAGTAACCGTCGGCCGACAGGCGCTGGCTGACTTGCAGGACTCGCCGCTTGTAGTCGTCGTAGCGTCCCATTCCAAAAAAACGCGCCCCCGAGGTATCGCCTGAATTCACGATACCGCGGGGGCGCCGTTATTCGCTACTACGAAAGCTTGACCGAGTTCACCACCTGGATTTCGGTGAAGCCCATCAGACCCCACGGGCCGTTCTCCACGCCGATGCCCGACCACTTCGCTCCGCCGAATGGCAGATTGGGGGCGATCGCGAGATGCTGATTGACCCACGCCGATCCGCATTCGAGTTGCGACGCGACTTCGGTTCCACGGGCCGAATCGTTCGACCATACCGAGCCGCTGAGGCCGAAGTGCGTCGCGTTCGCGCGGCGGACGGCATCGTCGACATCCTTGTAAGGAATGATCGGGAGCGCGGGGCCGAACTGCTCTTCGTCGACCAGCCGCACGCCATCGGAAATATTCCCGACGATGGTCGGCGCAAAGAAGTATCCTTCCTTGCCGACGCGCGATCCGCCCGAGACAATCTTGGCGCCGTGCTTCTTGGCGTCCTCGACCAGCTCGGTCACCCGCTCGAACTGCATCTTGTTGTTGATCGGACCGAGCTGGGTGCCGGCTTCGAGCCCGTCGCCGACCTTGACGCCCTTGGCAATCTCGCCGAGGTTGTCGAGCAACGCCTTGTACATCTGCTCCGGAACATACACGCGCTTGATCGCGCTGCAGATCTGACCCGAGTTCTCGAACGCGCCCCAGAAAATCTTCTGCGCGACGGCCGCAGGATCCACGTCCGCGAGGATGATCGCGGCGTCGTTGCCGCCGAGCTCGAGCGTGACCCGCTTCAAATCGGGCGCAGCGGCAGCAGCGACTCGCTTGCCGGTCTCGACCGACCCGGTGAATGAAATCTTTCGCGGCACTGGATGAGTCGTCATCCACGAGCCGAGTTCGTCGCCGCCGGAGATCACATTGAGGACTCCGGGCGGAACGATGTCACGCAGAATCTCGCCGAGCATCAACGTCGTGATCGGCGTGTACGGCGAGGGCTTCAGCACGATCGTGTTGCCCGCGAGCAGGGCCGGCGCGATCTTCCACATCCCGAGCATCAGCGGATAGTTCCATGGCGTGATCGCGGCGACGACGCCGAGCGGCTTGCGCTTGATTTCGATTTTGCCCTGCGGCGTGTCCTGCAGTACTTCGGACGGCAGATCGAGCATCGCGGTGTATGCGCACCACATCGAGGTGCCCATAATTTCCTGGCCCGCCTTGTCGAGCGGCTTGCCCTGCTCGAGCGTGAGCGTCCGCGCCAACCCTTCGGGCGGCTGTTGCAGCGCAGCGGCGCAATCCTGGAGGACCTTGCGGCGCGCGTTGATGTCCTTGCTCCACGACGGGAACGCCTTCTGAGCGGCGTTCATCGCCTGATCGAGTTCGGCCTTCGAGCAATCGGGAACTTCGGCGAAGATCTTTCCGGTGGCGGGATTGATCACGCCAGTGGATTTGGATCCTTTCACCGACTTGCCGTCGATAGTCATGGTGTATCCAGCAGCCATTCGGGTCTCCTTATATGCGGAATCGTGCGGGCGAACGTAACTGATTCAATACAACGCAAGTCGCGTTGCAAGCAAACGGCGTTTCGCCGAGACGCAGGAATTGATCGGACCGGAAACGAGATGAGGCGGCCCGGGACCGGACCGCCCTCATTTTCGCGATGCGGTTAGTTGGTCTTTTGGGTCGAGCTCTTGTCGGTGGTCGTGGTGGAGCCGCCCGGACCGTTGTCACTCGTAGTCGTGGATGACTCCGAGGTTTTCTCGGAGGATTGCGCCGGTGCCGCAGGTGCTGCGTCGGCGCCTGGTGCCCCTGGTGCCCCCGGAGCGCCCGGTGCTCCTTGCGCACCGGCTACCGGGACTGTAGTGGTAGTTTCCTTTTCGCATCCGACGACCGCGGTGCCCAACAGGAATGCGATACTGATCAACGCCGCTGCTCTGCCTATCTGTCCTCTAATCATTATTTTACCCTCATCTGACTGTAGCGTCCTTTGAGGGTCACGATATCAGCACTGGTCGGCGAATCTGTCTTTCGGAACCGTCGAACATCGTTACCGAGATAACCAAGCGGAGCGTTTCTCGTTCAGCTGACGATTTCATCCTTCAGCCCAGCGACTTTCAGCGCCTTTCGCTTCGCGCCCTTCAGGTCGTAGTACCTGCGCGTAACGATGCGTTGCGCGTAGAGGCCGCCACCGGCCTGCACGTTGGTGACAGCTTTCCATCCGCCATATGCATCAGCGGTCAGATCGCGGATCGCATGAAACAGCCGCGCGCGATATTCGCCGTCGATTCCGTTGCTGGTGCCCATGTACTTGCGAACGAGAGGGCCGGTCACTTCGTTTTCGAGATCGGCGACACCCGGCGCCGTCAGGATCGAGCCGCCCGAGATGTCGTGTAGATGACGCACCATCAGATTGTAGTTCGCCGCGCCGTGATACTTGCCGGCGTTGGTGTAGAGCTCGTCGGGGAACGCGCCCTGCTCCGTAATTTGGCAGTTCGCGATGGCGGCCTCGAGCGCGGCGCGAATCAACGTTGCATGGATGAGCATCTCGGAAATTTTCTCCTTGATATGCCCCTCGCCCGCCAATCCGTTGGCTTCCGCCACGAGCTGCGCGAAGCCGACCAGTTGATCGCCCTCCTCCGCCATCGCGGAGAGTCCGCCCAGCCGCTCCCAGAGCCCGAGCGAATGCGCGAAGACGGCGGCTTGCGCGACCGCGCCGTCGAGAAAAATACGTTCATTCGGCACGAAAACGTTGTCGAGGATCACGAATCCTTCGGCCATGTGGATCTTCGCCGACACCGGGAAGGTGCGCACGTCGGGATGGCGCGGTGCGAAAGTCGTGTCGATTATCTTGACGCCGGGCGAATTGACCGGCACTGCGCATCCGATCGCGTACGCCTCCTCGCCGGGCTTCATCGCCTTGGTCGGGATCACCATCAGGTCATGCGCCATCGACGCGCCCGTGATGTGCAGCTTGGCGCCGCGGATCACGACGCCATCGCTACGCCGTTCGACCACGCGCGTGTAGGCGTCGGGATCGTCCTGTTTGCCGGGAGGGCGGCTGCGATCGCCCTTCGCATCAGTGATGCATTCGACGATGCGCACGTCTTTGCGCTGCGCGGCCTGCACGTAGTGCCGGATGCGCTCGGCATATTCCGGCAGGGCGTCCGCGATCCGCGTCGCGGCAGTAGTCAGCGTCATGATCGACTGGTAGGTCACGTTGGCGACGATGTCGGATTCGAGCAGCAGTGGAATCCGATCGCGCAATTCATTCGCCGATCGTGGGATCGCCATCAGCGGACTGACCGCCCCGGGCTCGGGCGAATAGAACTTGTCGTAGCCCTCGGCGATTCGCGAGACGCATTCGCCAAGCAGCGGATGATTGACGATGTCGCGCACGCGCTCGCCTTCGAAATAGGTTTCGCGGTTGTCGTCGAGCGACTTCTTGTACTGCTGTCCAGTCATCATCGCGGTCTTCTCTCCTTAAACGGTCGTTCAAGTCGGTCAAGTTTCGCTCAAAATGACGCCGCTGTACAAGAACGCCGCGCTTCGCGTTGACATGGGTTCGCCGTAACGGCACTGCTGCACACGTCCTGGCTCAAGGATAGATCCTCCGGAGTGATCGACCTTTTGCGACTTGGCAAACGGAGAATCGTTCGTGACGGCCGATTTTGATTTTGATCTCGCTGTCGTAGGCTCTGGTCCCGCCGGACATCACGCGGCGATACAGGGCGCCAAGCTGCGCAAGCGCTCATTATGATCGAGCGCAAGCCGATGGTCGGCGGTATCTGTGTTAACGTCGGGACGATTCCCAGCAAGACGATGCGCGAGGCCATCCTCTATCTATCGGGCTATCGCGAACACTCGATTTACGGCGATTCGTACCGAGTCAAGGAGAAAATCACGTTTCAGGATCTGCTGGTGCGGGTCGATCCGGTCGTGCGCCACGAAATCGACGTATTGCGTCATCAGCTACTGCGCAACGGCGTCGAGCCGACTACTGCGAAGGCGAGCTTTGTCGATCCGCACGTGCTCGATCTCGAAGAAAATTGAGCGGCCTGCAAAGACAAATTTCTGCAGCCACAATCGTGCTAGCGGTCGGCACCCAGCCGGCGCGCGACGCGCGGACACCGCTGGATGGCACCTGCGTCTTCTCGAGCGACGACGTTATGCAGCTGGACGAGCTTCCGCGCACGCTGGCAGTGATCGGCGCGGGCGTCATCGGATGCGAATACGCGAGCATGTTTGCGGCGCTCGGTGTACGTGTGACGCTGATCGACATGCGGCCGCGGCTGCTCGATTTCGTTGATGCGGAAATAGTCGAGAGCCTCGTTTACCATTTGCGCGAACGCCGCGTGACGCTGCGGTTAGGAGAAGAGGTCTCGTCGATAGAAGTAATTCGGGAGAACGGCCAGAACCGCGTGGTCACTTGCCTGGCGAGCGGAAAGCAGATCATCACCGACAAAGCCTTGTCGAGCACGGGCCGTAATGGGGCGACCAGCGATCTGAACCTGGAGGCGGCCGGCCTCGCAACTGACGCGCGCGGGCGAATGAAAACCAACCGCGACTATCAGACCGCCGTCGAGCACATTTACGCAGTCGGCGACGTCGTAGGTTTCCCGAGCCTCGCGTCCACTTCCAAAGAACAGGGCAGAATCGCAGTATGCCGCGCGTTCAAGGTTCCCGCGACCCATTCACCCGAGCTGTTCCCGTATGGAATCTACACGATTCCCGAAATCTCATTCGTTGGAGCCACTGAAGAGAGTCTAACCAACAAGGGAGTCCCGTACGAAGTCGGCAAGGCCTCCTATCGCGAAGTGGCGCGCGGGCACATCCTGGGCGACGACACCGGCGTCCTGAAACTGCTATTTCATCGCGAGACGCGGGAATTGCTGGGCGTCCATATCATCGGCGACGGCGCGGTCGAGTTGGTTCACATAGGCCAGGCCGTAATTTCGCTCAAGGGCACTATCGACTACTTCGTGAATACAGTATTCAACTAGCCAACTTTGCCGAGTGCTATCAGAATGTGGCCTTGGACGGTGTAATCGACTAAGTGACTGATCTGGATCATGTCAAGGCACCGAGACCTTCACGCTCTCCGTCGTCCGTCCATACTGGTTCGTCGAGTACAAGGTGTAGGTGGTGGTCGCCTTGGGATTAACTGTTGCAGAGTTTCCACGCACCGGTCCGACTGTGGGCGAGATTATGTTGTAGATCTCATTGCTGGTTGTCCAATTGAGCATCACTGCCTTTCCTTTTGCGACGTGAGTGGGACTTGCGGTGAAACCACTCACTATAGGACTCGCGCCAGTTGGCACGTCGGAATTCGTATAGACCGGCCCCGTCGACACAACGTCGAAATTGGCCGCGGTAACAGTTCCCAGCAGATGTAGATCGGAGTTGTTCCAGCGGCTATCAGGCGCGCCGCTAAGATAGATAGCACTCCCATTGTCCGCGAGTATCATTCCGTACTTCTTAAGTGCAGTAAGGATCACCTGGTTCTGTGGAGAAAAACTCGAGATATCGAAACTGGCCTTAAGTCTAAGCCGCGCTCCCATCGGAGGTGCGTCAGGGTCGGTCACCGACGACGCCCAATGCGACGCGGGCGGCGTGAAGGCTTGGCGCGAGTGCGGCACGGTGAAGCGAATTGCGTGATTGATAGCGCCGGCCGCGACCTCGTCGTATCTCAACAGTCCCGGGAAGATCGGGAGGCCGGCAGCGTCGGCCGAGGTCCAGGTGAAAGGACGCTGCGGGTCGATCGTCATATCCCAGATGGCAGTCGAGTCGGCGCTCCAGCTGCCGTTCTTCAGATGATGAGAGTTGAACAACTCATATAGCCAGCATCCGTCCTTCTCGAGCACCAGGACGTGGCGATCGCCAGCGGGAGGGTTCGGATAGCCCTCGATCAGCGCGGTAGCCGGAATCGGCATAGGACCTGGATCACTTTCGTCTGCGTATGCACCCGGGTTCACAGTAACTTTCACCTGCGTGCCGGCAACAATCTGGTACGGTATCCCGATCGAATGGCCGGCGTAGGTACCGGAGCCGAAATCTGGATGCAAGGTCACGCTTGACCCGATGTAATTGATGATATTGGCCGAATTGGAATCCACCGGCGCGCTGGAAATATCCGTATTCCAAAGGCTGTTGGCCTCGAACGGAACGAAGCCATTGAGACTCTTGAGCTGACCCACGGTCATGCCGCCGCAGGCGCCAGTTTGGGCAAGCGCTGGAGCGCTCCATGAAATTTGCAGGACCGCCAGCGCGACTGCGGCGATGTAATATCGCATATGCTCCCCCGAAGGCTGTCCGATCAGTATTAGCCGCCCCCATCTGCGGCTAGTAGCATAATCTGACTTACAGTATGAGCCGGTGACGATCTCGAGCCAAGGGGAATCTTATCGCCTAGCCGACAGCACCGATCTCGTGAGTGATCGCCGTCCCGATTCGGCGCGCCAGTTCATATAGTTTCAGCATCGGATCGAACACGGTGTCGTGCTCGATCTCATAGGACAATGCCGGCTCCGACCGGTAATGCGATTTTTCGCCGAAATCATCGCGCGCGTCGACACAGCACTCTCCTCATGCGGAAAAATCCGCCGCAGCCGCTCGACCGCGCTCGGCACGTCCAACTCGAGGATTCGCGCCAGGATGTCGTCGCGCGTCACGCCGAGCTGAGGACTGAAATTTGGAATCTCCATTGCCAGCAGGCAGATTCGCTGGATCACCGCGACGCGGATTCCATGTAGCAGGATCAACCGCCGCCGTTGCACCGTCTCGGCCGGCTCGATTGCGTCGAGCAGCCACAGTTGATCCGCCTGCAGTCGCCGCACCAGCCGCGCCAGCCGGTCATGCTGATCGAGTTGTCCGGTGACGCGCGCCAACTCGCGCAACGATTTGGTCCGCGCTGGACGCCGCGCGCGCCCTGCCCCATTCAGCCACATCGCGGGGTTGAGCGTATTCACGTATGCGCGCAGCACGTCGAGCTCGGTGCGATCGAGCGCAGCGGCGACCATCTGCACCGCGCGGCCAAAGCGGGCAGACCGTTCGCGCATCGCCTGGAACAGTTCCGGATCTTTCGAGATGGCGCGGCCAATCCCGTAAATCGTGTTCGCCATGAAACCTAGTTGCTGGAGAATCGCGTTGTTCGGTATCGCCCGCAATTGCGACGGATGCACGATCTTCGACGGCCGTCCCCATTCTTCGACCTCGCGCGCGACCGGCCGCGACCCCGTGCGATAGAGCAGGTTCGCACCGAACAGGCTCAGCAACGCCGCGTAGTCAGGGTCGTCAACCAGGTTGCTGAACTCCTGCTGAACAGTCGCGAAGAATTCCGCCGAGTAGTCCGGCGCCGCATAAATCGGATCGTTGCCAGTCTCGTCGCTCACGTCGAATGCGAAGCCGAGAATCTGCCGGATGCTCGCGGTCGCCGCGGCCGGCGTCAGAAAAAGCAGGTAGCCGTCGCCGCCCTGAAAACTTATTTCCTCCTTCACGCGCACCCCGCGCCGCTCGAACTCCGCCCGGCTGTTCGGCGGCGCCGCATAACGCAAGCGATCGGCCAAGGTCGACGGATGTCCGCCGCGGCCAATCGATTCACCATGGGTATTGAACAGGATCACTTCCAGCTTGCTTAGTCCGTGGCGTTCGAGCAGTTGCGCGATCCGCAAACGGAGACGCTCGATTCGAAACGTCGCCGCCATCTGACCGATGAATCGTCCCGAATCCGAGAATCCGAATTGCACCGCCAGCCGCCCCTGCCGATTCAGGTACGCGCGATAGTGCGGGCTCTTCAGCGCCTCCTCGATCACGCGTTCGCCGCGCTCGAATGCCTCCTCGGTCTCGAACAGCGGCGAAATCTCGATTCGATCGTCGACCCCGAACATGCGCGCGTAGTAGAGCGCAGTAAGCAGCGTGAACCCGGTCTTGGTTTCCGCAATCAGAAAACGGATGGGCGTTTCGGCGTCGATATACTTAACGATTTGCGCCACCGTCATCATCAAACGCTTGGCCGACGCCCGCTCGGCCATCAGCGATTCGAAGCTGATTGCCACCGGGCGAATGCGCCCGAGCAGATCGTTGATGGTGGTGAAGTATGAGCGGCGATTGGCCGGATCGTTCGGCTCTGTCTCGAGTCCAACCAGCCGCCGCGCCGCGTTGTGCAATTGCGACGCGTTGAGGCGCACATGAATATGCGCGAGCGCGAGGCCATGAGTTTTCAAGCTGGCGCGCATGACCGCGATCGCCTCGCGCCGTTCATCGTCCGGCGCCGCGTGAAGAGCAGCTTCGAACAAAGTGAGCATCGGCGCCGTCTCGACCAGAGCATGCGAGCGTCCCGACACCATCGCGCGGCCAAAGGCAGCCGTCGCCGCCGGATCGCGCTCGGCCGCCGCCAGCAATTCGATCTGATGCGCCACGGTTGCGCTCGCCGTGGTGAGCATCGCGGCGAGCGGTTCCAGCGCCGCCAGGAAATCGCCACACGCCCCGCGCTCTAGCGCCTCAACTCGTTGCAGGTGGCGTTCGATCATCGCGAGCTTGTCCGCCAGGCGCGACGCGATAGTTCTCGTCCACGTGATATCGGTGCGTCCGTCCTGGTCGTAGCCGACCCACGACGCCAGCGTCACCAGCCGCGGCTCGACGCTGGTCCACTGATCCGGCCAGTGCTCGCGCGCCACCCGCAATGCCGTGCGATGCACTCCCTCGAGCGCGTCATGCGCATGGTGGAGCGCCTCGGTCACCCATGCGTGCTCGACGTCGAGCGACAATTCGTCCGGCGGCCGATGCTCGACGCGCGCCGCCGTTTCCATCCGATCATCCCGTCCCGCTTGATCCAGGGCGACGCCCTCGACCGTCTGCCCGCTCGCCAATTCGGTCAGGCTGCGCGCCAACTCGAGCGAAATCGAAAACGTCGGATGGGCCGTGAAGACCACGCCGAAGATGCTGCGGACAAGCGCCGTGCGAAATTCCTCGAAGCCGCCCTCGCGCGCTTTGCGCTCGATCAGATCCTCGAGCGCGCGCTCGTTCGCCGCGACTGCGGTCTCACCCAGGTAGTTCTTGAGCCGATCGGCGCGGTCCGCAAACGCCTCGGCCGTCAGTTGCTGCACGATGCTCTCGAGACCATCGAGATCGATCTCGCCCCGGTCCATCCGCAACGTCAGATCCAGGGCCAACAGTAGAATCGGATTGCTGAGCGGATCGGCCGCCGCCTGCGCCCGCACTCGACTCAGAATCGAGCCGAGCATCGCGGTGTCTAAAGCGTCGGTCGCAAGTCTGGCCATTCATCGCGATGCTAGCCGACGAAAAAAGTTATAGCACTGGCCGTCCGGAATCAGTGGTGAGAATTGATGCACTCGATCAAGCGCGCGCCGAACTCTGTGAGTTTTCTTTTCACCGAAGCCGCGGATATGACGCAGCGCTTCCACCGTAGTGGGTCGGACGCTGGCGAGTTCGCGCAGCGTCGCGTCGTGGAGGATCACATAGGCGGGCACCGAGCGCTCGGCGGCGATTTCCCGACGCAGTTTGCGCAGACTCTCGAATAGCGCCTCGTCGACGTCGTGCCACGATTCTTCTTCGATTCGTGTTCTTTTCGATTTAGTCGCTTTCGCTTGCAGCAGGGTGACAGCGCGACGACCGCGCATCACATCCCATGACAATGCGTTCAACTTCAGCATCGGCCGATCGCCGGGCGTGCGCTCCAGCAGTCCGGCATCGACCAGCTGATAGACCAGGTTGGTCAACGTTTTGCGCGGAACGTCCTTCAGCAGGCCATAGGTGGAAAGTTTTTCGTGGCCCAATCGACGCACTCGCTCGCTGCTCGCGCCGCTCAGCACATCAACCACGTGCTCGACACCGAAACGTTGCTCGACGCGCGCGACGCACGACAGCACCTTCTGCGCGAGCACCGTTGAATCCGCGACGCCTTCCACCTCGCCCAGGCAAAAGTCGCACGCGCCGCAGGTTGCTCCTTGATAGGTCTCGCCAAAGTAGGCGGAGAGGGCAGCATGGCGGCATCGAACGACTGTCGCAAAGCGGCGCACTTCCTCGAGCAACAGCTTTCCGCTTTCTAAAACTTCGGGTGGAGTGGCAGACTCCTGGGCGCTCCGTTCCATCAGGTTGCGCCATCGAATCACGTCGGCCGCCGAGTAGAACAGCACGCATTCGGCGGGCAAGCCGTCGCGGCCCGCGCGGCCGGTCTCCTGCTGATAGGCCTCGATCGATTTCGGCAGGGCAGCATGGATCACACATCGGATGTCGCTGCGATCGATTCCCATCCCGAACGCGACCGTCGCGACCACCACGTCGATTTCCTCGGCAGCGAAGCGGTCCTGCGTATGCCGACGATTCTCCGCGTCCATTCCAGCGTGATACGCGGCTGCGCGCACACCCTCGGACGCCAGGTAGGCGGCGATCCGCTCGGTGTCGTTTCGACTGATGCTGTACACGATCGACGCCTCACCCTTGTGGCGCCGGATGGTCTCTGCAATTTGCGCGTTCACATCCAGCTTCGGACGCACCCGGTAAAGTAGATTGGGACGATCGAACGATCCGACCAACACCGCCGGATCACGGAGCCCAAGTTGATCGACGATATCGCCGCGCACGCGCTCGGTCGCAGTCGCGGTGTATGCGTGAATGCTTGCGCCCGGAAAGCGAGTCTTCAGCTCTGCCAGCCGCCGATATTCGGGCCGGAAATCATGTCCCCACTGGCTGATGCAGTGCGCCTCGTCGATTGCGAAGCTGGAAACGTTCAGGCGCGCGGCGAGATCGAGAAATCGCGGCGTCAGCAACCGTTCCGGCGCGACGAATATAAGATGATGCCGGCCGCCGGCGAGCTCGCGCTCGACGTCACGAACCTCCATCTGATCCATTCCGCTATGAAGCGCCGCCGCCGGATAGCCGGATAGGCGCAGCGCATCGACCTGATCCTTCATAAGCGCGATAAGCGGCGAGACCACGACGTCGGTGCGTCCAGCCACCGCAGGCGGCACCTGGTAGCAGAGCGACTTCCCGCCCCCCGTCGGCATCACGACCAGCGAATCACGCCGGTCGAGTCCAGCTTGAATGGCCTCGAGCTGCAGCGGCCGCAAGCCCTCGAATCCCCAAAAGCGCCGCAAGACTGCAAGCACCTGGTCGGACGCACGCGCGCTCGCGTCGCCCGCAACGTTCGCCTCGACCACCGCCCCGTCGAGACTCTTCATCGTTCTCTTGCCATCATCTCGAGCCGCTCTCGAATCATTAGTAACAACACCTGGTCCTCCGGAAAACGGCCTATGAGAGGATTGGCGCCCGCCGGCGTCACCCACGGCACAAAAACCGGCGCTGTCTTTTGAGAATCTACCAACGGTACCGGAACGCTACTTTCCGCCGGTGTGAATTGCAGATAAACTTGTTGTCTGCCTGCTAGTAACTTGCAGGTTCCCGCCCGAGGACGTCCGTTAGAGGTAACATAGCATGCCGAACTTTCGAATACTGTCGTGTGACGGCGGTGGCATCCGTGGAGTCCTGACCGCAGTTCTGCTCAATCGACTGCTAGGCGCGTATCCTGCCCTGCTGCAGGATCGGGCCGGCACGATCACGCTGTTCGCCGGCACCTCGACGGGCGGGATTCTCGCTCTTGGGCTGGCGGCTGGGCTCACCCCTGCCCAGATTCGCGACCTTTACGTTGTGAACGGGAAACTAATCTTTGATTGTTCGTGGACGCGCGATGTGGTCGAGTTGGGCGGTATCAGCGGTGCGAAGTACGACAACGTGAATCTCAAGCAGATTCTGCAGGATACCTTCGGCGCTCAGAAACTCAAGGACTTACACTCACGCGTTCTGATCTCATCGTTCAGCCTCGACAATCAGGAGGCCGATCCCTCCTTGCGCACCTGGCATCCCAAGTTCTTCCACAATTTTTTGGGGACCGACAGTGACGGAGAAACCCTGGCGATTGACGTCGCGATGGCTACCAGCGCTGCCCCCACCTACTTCCCATCGTACGGTGTGTTCGTCGATGGCGGTGTGATTGCCAACAATCCGAGCATGGCTGCTATCGCGCAGGCGCTGGATGGGCGCAATCAAGCCGGTGAGCGCACGACGCTCGACGGGATCAAGCTACTGTCGGTCGGTACGGGCGTATCGCTGCAGTACGTCAGCGGAAATGATCACGATTGGGGCGACGCGCAATGGATGAGGCCAATCCTGAACGTGATGATGGACGGCAGCGTCGGCGTCGTCGATTTCGAGTGCAAGCAACTCCTCGGCAATCGCTATTGTCGGGTCGAGCCGATATTTCCAGCCGGCAAATCGTTCCCGATGGACGATGTCAGCAAGGTCGTCGACCTAATGGACCAGGCAAATTCATTCGACCTTGCCGACACCGTCGCATGGCTCAACGCCTCAGGATGGTGATGCGTCCGCGGATTGTTCAGCGCGGCGGTTTCTCGCCGCGATATTTGAGCGTCATCTCCGCGATTCCGGCGGCAACATTGAGACCGTTCTGCCCTTCGACGGATACTGGCTGAAGCGCGATAGACTGATCAAAGCCTCCGATCAGCACGTTCGCGCCAGCACCCACTCCAAGCGAGAGACTTGCGGTCGCGCCGCCGTAGTGTCCCTCGAGCGCGCCGGGCTTAAGATCCTTGGTAGGAGCTGCGACCGCCCACAGAATCACTGCTGATTTGAGATAGCCGATGTCAGCGCCGAACTTTGAGACGCTACCAGTATAATATTCGACTCTCCCGCCGTTGCTCGAGTAGGAGCATCTGAGTTCGCGCGAAGATCCCAGGATGAATCCCCATCCCGAAGCTTCATGGCAAGTGAGATACCCCGTCTTGACGGTGTACTTGCCACCCTCGGCGTGCGCGGCCAGCGGCCAACTCATGAAGAGAATTCCGGTTAAGAGAAGCGCGATGCGAAGTGCTGGTTTCATCTCTTCCTCCTGAACACAATGTGTAGTTTTTACATTAGTAAAAACCGGAAATTGGGTCCATGGAAGGATCCGCCCCCGAGCTGTGCGCCGACTACCTCAAATCGCGGCCGGTGTAGCCGAGGATTGAGCGCGCGATTATCAGGCGCTGGATTTCGCCGGCGCCTTCGTAAATGTCGAAGATGCGGCCGTCACGGAAGCATCGATCCAGCGGATGGTCTTCCGACAGCGCCTCGGGGCCAAGCAACTCGATGCATCCCTGGGTGATTTTTCGCGCGGCCTTACCGCCTGCCGCTTTCGCGATCGACGCTTCCACTTTCGGCGGCACGTCCTGCTGCTCGAGCCACTTGGAGCGCAGCACCGTCAGCAACGCCGCTTCGAAAATGGCTTCCAGCCGGATAAGACGATCGACGACGGCCGAACGGCTTCGCATCCCGCCGCGGTAGCTGACTTCGATTCCGCGCTCTGCGAGCTTTTCGCGCGTGAAATCCAGCGCTGCCCGCGCGACGCCCAACGCCATCGCGCCGACCATCGGACGCGAGTCGTTGAACACCGACATCGTGGATTTGAAATCACCCTTGATATGGTTGAATTCCGGAATCCTGCAATTCTCGAACAGCAGGTTGCAGGTGTCGTGCGAGCGAATCCCGAGCTTCTTGAGCTGCGGCCCGACGGTGAATCCCGGCGTGCCCTTTTCGACGATGAAGGTTGTCATGCCACGGCTGCCGTCCGGCGCGATGAACCGCGACAGCACCATCGCGGCGTCACCCGACTGAGCTTGGGAGATAAAAATCTTCTCGCCGTTGAGAACCCATTCGCCGGTCTCGCGATCGAACGTCGCCGTGGTCCGGATGTTCGCCGGGTCCGAGCCGGCGCCGGGCTCGGTAATCGCTATCGCGATCGTGTGGTTCTTCCACTTCTCGAACTGCTCGGGCGTGGCTACCGTCTTGAGCACGGTATTGCCGAGTCCCCATTTGCTGCGATGCAGCGCGATGCCGCCCCAGTAAATCTCGAGCATCACCAACGAATGGAGAATCCGCGGGCCGCTGCTTCCGTTGATCCCTTCTTCGGCCAGCGTGATTGGGTTCGGTAAACCTTTCGCCTCAGGAAATTCCGCGGGCTCGAGTTCGTCTTCGTGCTTGTCGTAGTAGCGAGCATAGCGCTGGCCAATGATCGCCTGCTTATGCGCGGTGCTAAGAACGTTCTCGTCAGTCGATGTGAGTTGGAAATCTATCATCGCTTTGTCCTCGTGATTGTCCTTGAAAACTAAACTCCGACCGCGCCTTCCAGTACCGACACCGTGCGCATGTCGCGATACCACATCTCGACCGGGTTATCGCGCAGATAGCCGTGGCCGCCGAGCATCTGGACGCCTTCATCTGCAATCCACATCGCATTCTCGCCGCAGTAGGTGTACGCAAGTTGCGCCTGGCGCGTGGCGTCGCCGCCCTGCTCGAGAATCGAAGCGGCCTTCCACGTCATCCAGCGCATCGCATCGGTTTCGATCCGCATATCGGCGAGGCGAAACGCGATCGTCTGCTTCTTCGCGAGCGCATCGCCATGAACTACGCGCTCCTTCGTGTACGGCATCACGAACTCCATCACAGCGCGGCTGGTGCCGGTCATGATCGCGGACAGCGCGGCGCGCGCCGAGTCGATGATCCGCTGAACGTCGCATCCGGCGCTCTCGCCGAGTCGCGCGCTGGCAGGCAGTTCAACATCCTTGAAACTGACGGCGGCCATCTCGAGCGCACGCAGTCCGATATTCGGTTTCTTCTCGCCGACGCTCACGCCACGAGTGTTCCGATCGACGATGAATGCGTCGGTAGCGTCGTCGCATCGCGCAACTACAAGAAAGTGACTGCAATTTCCCGCGAGCGGAACCAGTCCCTTCACGCCCGATAAGCGATAGCCGTCGCGCGTCTTGATTGCGGTGGTGCGAATTGCGGAAACGTCGAACGCGAAATCGGGCTCCATGACTGCAACGCCGGCGCATCGATACTTGTCGCCCGCAAACAGCGGCAGCAGATTTTTCTTTTGCGCAGGCGAGCCCTGGTCGGCGATCGCGCCGAGAAATCCGAGCGGCGCCGCGGCGGCGATCGCGAACGAGGCGTCCGCCACCGCGAATTCCTCGAGCAGCAGCGCATTCAGCGTAGCTGAGCGAGCGGTCGCATCAGCCTGAGATTGAATGATTCCAGTCGCCCAGATCTCGTCGAGAATCGACGACGGGATCGCTTCGCGGTCATCGGCGCCGCGCGCAGCCGGCCGAAGCTGCGAGCCGGCCAACTCGTGCACCATCGACTGGGCGAGTTTCTGTTCCTCGGTAAGTTCAAAAGAGATCAACGCCGTTCCTCCATGGTAGCTTTGGATTCAGTTCGCGCTTGACATTTCTCTGGCATGAGTTCAGGATAGCAATGGTTCAACCAATGGAGCATATGGGCGACACGAATGTCAAGCGCAAGCAGCCGAGCCGAGTGGTGACGCCGAACGGCGTGGAGTTCAGCCGCATCCGCAACCTGCGTGCGTTTGAGGAAATCGCCGATCAAATTCGCAAGGAACTTTCCGATCGGCGACTAAGAGCGGGCGACCGGCTGCCGCCTGAACGCGTGCTGGCCGAGCAATTCGGGGTATCGCGCAACACTCTGCGTGAGGCGCTGCGTTCGCTCGAGAATGCCGGCTTGCTGCGGCTGCAGAAGGGCGCGACCGGCGGCGCGTTTGTGCGCGAGAGCACGGGCGACGCGATAATCACCGGACTGCGCGATATGTTTCACCTCGGCGCGATTCAGCCTGAGCATCTGACCGAGGCGCGGGTGATGATCGAATCGAGCGCCGTGCGCGCCGCCTGTGAGCGTGCGACACCGGAGGATATCGAGGCGCTCAACGGCAATATCGCATCGGCGGCAAAAGCTGCGCGCGAAAATATCAATTTTTACGACCAGGCGGCGATCCATCTCGATTTTCACCGCATCATCGCACGCGCGACCAAAAATCCGGTGATGGTGATCGTGATGGAAGCGCTGATCGACGTGATGCAGCACTTCATCCACGCGATCGGGCAAAAACGAAATCCGTGGGTGCTGCCGTCGCGCCGGCGTTTCATGAAACATTTTGAGGCGGGCGACAGCGACGGCGCCGTGAAAGAGATGGAACAGCATCTCGAACGCTTGAACCGTCACTATTTGTCGCTGCTGAAAGAGAAGGACCGCGCCGAGGCTGCTGGTGAATAACGATATCCTGAGCGGCGTGCGGGTGCTCGACTTCACGACCATCGTGTCGGGGCCGTATTGCACGCGCCTGCTTGCGGACCTTGGCGCCGAAGTTATCAAGATAGAGCCGCCCGAAGGCGACTTCATCCGGACGCAACCGCCGATGCGGGCGGGCAAGAGCGCGTACTTCGCTCATCTGAATTGCGGCAAGAAGAGCCTCGCGATCGATCTGCGCAAAGCTGGTGCGTCCGAGTTGATTCGCGAGCTTGCGGCGAAATCTGACGTGGTCGTCGAGAATTCGCGGCCGGGCGTGATGGCGAGGCTGGGGCTCGATTACCCGACGCTCGAGCGGCTGAATCCGCGACTCGTGTACTGCTCGATCTCGGGGTTCGGTCAGAGCGGGCCGTGGGCCACGCGCAGCGCTTATGCGCCGATGCTGCACGCGGCCAGCGGTTTCGACCTGGTCAATCTTGGGTATCAGGAAGGCCTGGAGAGGCCGCTCAACACCGGCATCTATGTCGGCGACGTGCTGGGCGGGACGTACGCATTCGGCGCGATTCAGTCGGCGCTGCTCGGACGCGAGCGCTCGGGCCGCGGCGATTGCATCGATCTGGCGATGATGGACGGCATCCTCGGCATGCTGATCTATGAGTTCCAGGAAGCGCAGCTTCCGCCGGCGCGGCGGACGAATACCTTTCAGCCGACGCGCGCCAAGGACGGCTTCGTAATGATTGCGGCGGTGAAGCCAAACAACTACGAGGCGTTGGCGCGCGCGGTCGGACATCCCGAATGGCTGGACGATCCTCGTTTCGCGACGGCGAAAGGCAGAGCTGCGAATTGGGCGTGGTTCATGTCGATGCTGGACGAGTGGGCTTCGACGCGAACGATGGCGGAGTGTGAAGCGATTTTGACCGAGGGCAGTGTTCCCTGCTCGCGGTATTACACTGTGCGAGAAGCGCTTGCGCATCCGCATCTTGCGGAGCGCGGCAGCTTCGAAGTGATCGACGACGGTGCCGGGCCGCTCAAGGTGCCGAATCCTGCGTTCAAGTTTGGCAACTCTACAGCGCAGGCTCGCAACTATGTCCCGGCGCTCGGGGCCGACAACGCGGTGGTACTTTCGAGCGTGCTGGGGTATTCCGCGGATCGCATCGCCGCGCTATACGAGAAACGGATCCTTCACGATCAGACCGGCCGAGCGTGACGCGGCTTAGCGGAGGACATGCAAATGGGTGAGATTCTCGCAGTTGGAATAACTCACTACCCACCTCTGGCCGGCAGCGACGAAACGATGTCGTGGATTCTGAAGCGGATGCTGCAGAACCCGCATCTGCCGGAAAAATTTCGCGATGCGCGGAACTGGCCGGATGCGATGCGCGCTGAATGGGGCAACGACGAGGGCACCGGCGCGGCGCATGCGCATCGCGAACGGCTGCTGCGATCGCTGCGCAAGGCCCGCGCGCAAATCGACGAGTTCCGCCCCGACTTCATCGTGGTGTGGGGCGACGACCAATACGAAAATTTTCGCGAGGATGTAATTCCGCCATACTGTATCTACGCGCACGAATCATTCGAATTCGCGCCACCTGCGCACAACGTCTGGCATGATGGGCCAGAGAAGAAGTTTCGTGCAGCCGGCAACGTTGCGGCGGCGAAATATCTCGCCGGCGGTTTGATCGAGGCTGGTTTCGACACTGCGTACTCATACAAGCCGCTGCATCATCCGCTGGGCCACGCGTTCGCGAACGCGGTGCTGTATCTCGACTACGATCGCAAAGGGTTTCCGTACCCGATTATTCCGTTCGCGATCAACTGCTACGGGCGGAAGGTGATCGCGCAGCGCGGCGGTCTGCCGGCGTTCGAAAATCCGCCGTCGGAGGCGCAGCTCGATCCGCCCGCGCCGACGCCACGCCGATTGTTCGATCTTGGCGCCGCCACCGCGCGCATCCTTGCGAATAGTCCGTGGCGAGTCGCGCTGATGGCGTCCTCAGGATGGTCGCACGCGTTTCTCACCGCGAAAAATAATTTTCTCTATCCCGACACACCCGCGGATCGGGCACTGTTCGAGGCGTTGCGCGCCGGCAACTTCGACGCGTGGCGTAATTATCCAGCGTCGTCGGTCGAGGCGAGCGGCCAGCAGGAAATCCTCAACTGGATGTGTTTGGCGGGAGTGCTTGCCGAATTGAAACGCAAACCGGCGGAGACGGAATTTATCGATACGTGGATTTTCAACTCCTCGAAATGTTTCCTGACGGCGCCGCCGCCACGCTAATTAGATGAAACTAACTGGAAAAGTGGCGCTGGTAACAGGGACCAGCACGAATATCGGCGGCGGTATCGCGGAAGGTCTCGCGGCCGAGGGCGCCGCGCTCGTATGCGTCGATGCGCGCGTCGAAAATGCTGCAGACTGCGCGCGTTACATCAAAAGCACGGGAGGACGCGCCACCGCAGTGACTTGCGACGTTACCGATGAAAGCCAGGTGATCGCGGCGGTCGGCGGCGGCGCGCGAGCACTTCGGCGGAGTCGACATCCTCGTGAACAATGCCGCCATCTTCAACAAGAAGGGCGTGCTCGAGATGCCGCTCGACGAATGGCGGAAACAGCTCGAGATAATTCTGGGCGGCACGTTCCTGTTCACCAAGCATGTTGCGAAGTCGATGATCGAGCAGGGACGCAAAGGCGCCATCATCAATATTATTTCGACCGCGGGCCATCAGGGCGAGCCGAACAACATTGCGTACTGCACCGGCAAGAGCGGTCTGCTTAATTTCACGCGATCGGCGGCGATGGAACTCGTCGCGCACGGCATCCGCGTCAACAGCCTGACGCCAACGGCGACCGATCCAGTCGGAGTCGTTCGAGCGCGCCGCGCGATGGGGTCGCCAGGTCCGCAGCAGCGATCAACTCAAGAATGCAATCGAACCATTTCGAAAAGGTGTGCCGATGCAGAAACTGCCGAGCCCGAGCGACTACGGACGCGCGGCGGTATTTCTCGCGTCGGACGACGCCGGCATGATCACGGGGACCGACCTTCGCGTCGATGCGGGCGCGATCGCGCGTTATTGGGCGTGGAATCCGTCGGACAAGTAGCACAGGAGAAGCACCATGGATAAGTCAGCCGAGAGCTACGTCATAGATGACCAGGACGCGGGACTGTTTCGAGTAAATCGGCGCGCGTTCACCGATCCGGAATGTCTCGCCGATGAGCGCCGCCGAGTCTTCGACAAGTGCTGGATCTATGTCGGTCACGAGTCCGAGGCTCCGCATGCGGGTGACTATCGTTCGCGCAACGTCGCAGGCCGGCCGATGATCCTGGTGCGTGGCGACGATAGCGTCGTGCGCGTGCTGCTTAATACCTGCACTCATCGCGGATCGCTGGTATGCCGCCAGAAGTCCGGCAATGCCAAGACCTTCCAGTGCCCATACCATGCATGGACGTTTAACTCTCGCGGGCAGTTGGTAGGTGTGCCGGGTGAAGAGTCCTACAGCGAGGCCTTCAGGCGCGACGATATGGCCCTGGTTTCTCCGCCTCAGGTGGATAACTATCGCGGCTTTATTTTTGCGTGCTTCGATCCCGCCGCTGATAGCCTCTATGACTACCTTGCAGGTGCGCGGGAGTATTTGGACCTGGTTGCCGATCAGTCCGAGCTAGGTATGAAGATTGTCTCCGGCCAGCAGGCCTATAGCGCTCGCGCTAACTGGAAGCTGCTGGTCGAGAACAGCTATGACGGCTATCACGGTCTGCCGACTCATCAGCGGTACTTCAGCTTCCTGAGTGACATAGGCGTCGATATGAAAGGCCGCGACGTTGCGGCTCCGTCCTATCAGAAGGCGGTAGACCTCGGAAACGGGCACGCTGTGGTGGAATATCAGAGCGCGTGGGGACGGCCGATCGCGCACTGGGTGGCGCCATTCGGCGAGCATCGCAAGGCTCACTTCGAGGAAGTCCGGCGGCGATTCGAGGCGCGGTTCGGAGCGGAGCGGGCGCGGCGTATTTGCGAGACCAGCCGTAACCTTGGAATTTTTCCGAATCTCGTGATCAACGACATCATGGCTATCACGGTCCGCACCTTCTACCCGGTTTCTCCCGACTACATGGAGGTTAACGCGTGGGCGCTGGCGCCGGCGGACGAGAGCGCTGAGGACTCAGCGCTGCGGCTCGACAACTTTCTGACTTTCCTGGGTCCGGGAGGATTCGCGACGCCAGACGATGTCGAGATGCTCGAGTCGTGTCAACGCGGCTTTGCCAATCGCGAAGTCGGATGGTCGGATATCTCGCGCGGGATGAAGCGCGAGCATCCGTCGATCACCGATGAGTTGCAGATGCGCGCGTTCTGGCGGCGATGGAATCAACTCATGACGGAACCTCAGCTGAAACGTGCGAGGAAAGCAGCATGAGTAGCATCGAGCTGCCTAGCCGTCAGGAAGTGGAGGATCTTTTCTATAAGGAGGCGGCCTTGCTGGATGAGTGGCGGCTAGAAGAGTGGCAAGATCTTCTCACTGAAGACGCAACCTACGAGATCCCACCTACGGATGTTCCCGAAGGAGACTCGCGAAATACACTGTTCATCATCGCGGATGACGCGGTGCGAATTCGATCGCGCGTGAAGCAGCTACTCGGCAAAGCTGCATGGTCCGAAAATCCACGGTCACGCACGCGGCGGATGATAGCCAACGTGCGCGTCGTCGGCAGTGACGGCGATAGCATTCTGGTCACGGCTAACTTTGCGGTGCATAGGATGCGTTACGAGTCGGTCGATACCTATATAGGACATTACGACTACAAGCTCGTCCGCAAGGGCAACGATCTGAAAATCCGCGAGAGAAGAGCTATTCTCGATAACGAGGCGCTGCGCCCTCACGGCAAGATCAGTTTCATTCTATAAGCAGCCGCTCCGGCGATCACTCAGGAGGACGCGATGGATGTCATCGACATGCACAATCACTTCATCGCGCCCGAGATAATCGATTTTCTGGCGCGCGAAGGTAAGCACTTCGCGACCAGGATCGTGGAGCGCGACGGCCGCCGTTTTCTTTTGATCCAGGAAAAGGCGATGCGGCCGATCGACGGTCCGATCTCAAACGCTCAAGCGCGCATCGCGGACATGGATCGCGAGGGCGTCAATTCGCAGGCAGTGTCGTGCGTTCCATTTTTGATGTATCCGGACGTCGATGCCGCACTCGGACTCGCGATCGCGCAGGTCAACAATGACATGATGGCGGCTCTGGGAGCCAGCGACCCCGATCACTTCGTGCCGCTGGCGAGCGTCCCAATGCAGGATCCAGCCGCGGCCGCGCGAGAATTAGAACGCGCCGCGAAGCTGGGACTTCGCGGCGTTGAGATTCCGCCGAAAGTCGTCGAACGTCAGCTCGACGAACCGGATTTCGAGGTCTTCTGGGCTGCGGCTGAGGCACTGCGGATGGTGGTTTGCATTCATCCATTTGAAGCCGCACCGGCTGGAGCGCTTTCCAGGTATTTTCTCGGCAACCTGGTCGGCAATCTTTACGATACCGGCCTGGCAGCTGCGCTATTGATTTACGGAGGCGTGCTCGAGCGCCATCCGAATCTGAGAGTTGTTCTCTATCATGCCGGCGGTGCGTTACCAGCGTTGGTGGGACGACTCGACATGGGTTATCGGCTCGTGCCGGAGTGCCGCGACGCGATTCCGCGGCCGCCGTCCAGCTACGCGAATCAGTTCTACTTCGATATAATCGCACATAGCCGCGGAATGCTGGGCCATCTTGTGAAGACTTATGGCGCGGATCGATTCGTCGTCGGCACCGATTATCCCTTGCCTGCGGGCCTTGCGCATCCGGTGGAAGAAGTCAAAGCGCTGGGCCTCGACGCCGGCGACGAAAGCAAAATTCTGGGAGCTACCGCACGACAACTTCTGCGGCTCTGACTGTTACCGCTCTCGCCGCCGAGATGGTATACAGACTGGAGAGAGGACAGAACAATGGCGAACAAGCCGCAAATGCTGGAAGGTTACCGGGTTCTGGATTTCACTCAGTTCGTCGCGGGACCTACTTGCACACGACTGCTAGGTGAGATGGGCGCCGAAGTCATCAAGCTTGAGCTTGCGCCGTTTGGCGATCGCGTCCGTGCCGATGGGCTCAAGTCACTCGCGCCGGAGTTCAAAGGCTCGAGTCATAGCACCTACTACTTACAGCATAATCACTCGAAGCTGAGCTTCGCGATCGATCTCAAGAAACCCGGAGCGCGCGAGATCGTGATGGCGATGCTTCCGCAGATTGATGTCGTGGTCGAGAACTTCGCGCCGCGTGTGATCGACAGGCTGGGATTTGCGTATAAGGACGTCAAGGCGGTCAATCCGAAAATTATCATGTGTTCGATTTCGATGGCTGGACAGACCGGACCGCTGTCGGTCAAGGCCGGCTACGATTTTATCGGGCAAGCCTACGCTGGTGTTACCGACGGCATCGGGCAGGTTGACGGTCCTCCGGCTCTTACTACGATGGCGATTGGCGATGTTTCTACCGGCGTCGCTGCGGCGATGGCGGTCGGGTTCGCGCTGCTGCATCGCGAGCGCACGGGTGAAGGCCAGTACCTCGACGCGTCGCTGCTGGATACCTACTTTCACATGCACGAGAAAACGGTGCCGATCGTTTCGCTGCGCGGCGATAAGTTTCGTCCTACGCGAAGTGGCTCGCTGCATCCTGACGGCGGCACTACCGGCATTTTTCATTTCAGGGGCGACCAATACGTTCAGATTACCTCCACGCCGCATCAATGGCCGCAGTTTGTGCGCGCGCTCGGGATGCCTGAACTCGCGACTGACCCGCGGTTCAAGGATGCGCGCGGGCGCCGCGACAATAAAGAACAGCTGAGAGACGTGATCGAGAAATGGCTCTCGAAATTTCCAACTCGCGACGACGCTATCGCCGCACTCGATGCCGAACGCGTTCCATGCGCTCCCGTGCTGACGGTTAACGAAGCCGTAAAGCATCCGCATCTCAATGAGCGCAAGACAGTTCGGTGGGTCAAGGATCCGTTGCTCGGCACAGTGGCTATTCCAGCAGTGCCAGTTAAGTTTTCTGCGTGGCCGGACAAGACGGACGTGCGATCTGCGCGGCTCGGCGAGGATAACGAGCGAGTGTTGCGAGACCTATTGAAAATGCCGGCAGATAAGATTCGTCAGCTCTATGCCGAGGGGATCCTCGTCCGCGATCCAACACTCGAGAGTAAGCCGTCATAGTAGATCATCGTTGAGACTTACAAAGGTTTTCATTGTCTCCGGGACCTGAATAGTCGAGAATCCCCATCTGAAAGATTGGGGCGTCTACTTTCCTCTCCAGGAAGAGGTAGTATGGCAGTCGCGGAGCGCTGGCATGATTGGTCAGAAGGACGTCGAGGCCCGTTCGATGCGGCTTATCCCAACTCTGCTGGAAGTACGTTTCATAGGTCGCGCAAAATTCTGTTTGGGAATTTGCCGATCGCAGCTTCGAGTAGAGCGCCGCGAGATCATTCGATACAGCTCCGACATTTATTTGCATGAACGCGATTTGACAAGCCAATAGGGCTATCATGCATACGGTCAGGACTCGATTAGCCCAAGAGGCGCGGCCAGGTAATTGAGCGCCGATAAGCCAGCACAGCCCTATCCATACGGCTGGGTAGAGAAACCTTTCTCCCGGACTAAGCATCCCTTCGAACTCATACCCGGTAGCAATAACTGCGATTCCACACACTACTGCCGATGCAAGCACTCCGAAGTACCTTGGACGTACCCTTATCCACGAGGTTACGCATATCGGCACCACCAGAGTCAGGGCGATCGCTACGACCAGATTGACTAAGGCAAATACCTTCATCCACGGAGATTGAATTCCGAGCCAGGGGAGGAACTCCGGAAAGGGAGAGAAAGCCGCGATCCAGCGACCTGCAAATTGATGCGGTGTCCAGAACATCCAGACCGGGCCGATCCCCTTCAGAGAAACGCGTTTAACCGCGTACCAGATTGTGAGTGCTATCGACGGCGCGAAGGAAATGGCGAAAGGGCTAAGCAACTCGGTCCGCGACTCGGCAAATATAAGCGTCAGCGCGACGAGAATAGCGGTGGCATATGGCAGAAAGTGAAAAAAGAACGTGGCGATTGATGCAAAGCCGACAATCCACCAATTGATCGGTTCCGACCGATAAATTCGGCGGAACAAGTATCCGCAATAAAAGAAGAAGACTGACAGAGCGAAGAGATAGAATAACTCTCCCCAAAAGAAGAAGGTGTTCAGTAAGAACAGTAGTGGGATCAGCAGGAGAGGATTCTCGCCGTCGTTGCTAAGCGAAGTCACCAAGTACATCGAGGATAGAGCTAAGAGTATGACGCAAAGGCTTAAGACGATCTTCCCCGAAATCTCCGGAGGGAAGATCAAGTCGAGCACTCCAAGCAATGCTACCGTTCCAGAGTAAGGGACCGGATAGTGTTTGAACGAGTAGGAGGCGAGAGTCTTGCCGTGAATGAGTTCTGCGACGATGGAACCTTCGAAAACCCAATCGGGATAGTCCGAGATTGGCAGGAAGCGGTGACCCCAGATTAAGACCAGGGCGCTGATGATGCAGGCCGCAAATGTAGTTCGAAATAAGATGCGCTGGCGATCGAAGCCGAGACTATCGTGACTCACTAGCGCGCTAGTGTGCACCAAGAATCAGGCGATGTCACACGGTCGGAGCCGTCGAACTTCAAGCACTCACGGATTGGGCGGCCTTGCGCTCGCGCAAGAATGAATACCACGCTTCCATTCCGTCGCCATTGAGGACAGAGAGTTGCAGCACCTTCAGAGCAGGATTGACCTGGCGCGCATACGCGATGCATCGATCTACATCGAAGGGCACGTACGGCAGCAGATCGATCTTGTTAAGGAGCATCAGGTCGGCCAAGCGAAACATATACGGATACTTGAGCGGCTTGTCCTCACCCTCCGTCACCGAAGCGATCACGACCTTAGCGCTCTCACCGAGATCGAATAGCGCCGGGCAAACAAGGTTCCCTACATTTTCGATCATGAGAACCGATCCGGCCGGAGGCTTCAGCCGCTTCAAGGCGTCCGACAGCATCGCGGCGTCGAGATGACACCCGCTGCCGGTATTGATCTGGACCGCTCGGCATCCGGTCGCGCCGATTCGCTGCGCGTCGAGAGTGGTCTCCTGATCTCCCTCGACGACGCAGATTGGAATTTCAGTGCCCAGCTCGCGAATCGTGCGCTCCAGCAGCGAAGTCTTACCGGCCCCGGGCGAGCTCATCAGGTTGAAGGCCGCGATTTCGCGACCTTCAAGCCATCCGCGGTTGTGCTCGGCGAGTTGATTATTTTTGGCGAGAATATCCTGCTCGAGCTGAAGCGTGCGCGATATTGGCTTCTCCTCATGAGAATGACCGTGCGCTTCGTCATGATCGTGGTGATGCTCATGTCCTTCGTGCGAGTGATCATGATGATGATCGCCGTGGTGATGGCCGTCATCGGCGTGAGAGTGGCCGATGTTGTGATCGCCGGAGAACACGGTCAAGCGCGTTTCGGCACCGTCGGAGCATCCGCAGGTGGAACACATCTCAAATTACCTCGACTGATCGAATCTTCAATTCCCGTCCGCTGAGCATTGCCAGGTTCGCGCTGCCACACGGGCACAGCGCGATCGTGTCGAGCAACTCGACCTGCGCTTCGCAATCACGACATCGAGCACGGCCGGGAGTTTCCTCGATATCGAGCGCCGCACCTTCCATCACAGTGCCTTCCGTACAAATTTCGAAGCAGGCGCGCAATGCGTCAGGCACAACACCTGACAGCTTGCCGATCACCAGCGCGACCCGAAGGACCTTTGCTCCGCGGACGCGATCCTCGACGCTTTCGACGATGCTCTCGGTGATCGCCAGCTCGTGCATTGTTCGATCCCGATTGTTACTCCGACCGGTTGGCCGCGCGCCGCTGCATCATAAGGCCTCCGAACACCGCGACTGCGCTCAAGATCGTCGATTGAATCTCTGGTGACTTCGAAAGCGTCTTCCACGCGTCCATAAGAGCCCCGTTGTTCGAAAAGCTAGACAAAGTCTCGCCAAGCTGTCCATCGCCGGAGAACAAACCGCCAAGCGTGTCACCGATCGACGCCTTACCGTTCTGCACGGCGCTCATGAAGAGAGAGGTGCCGGTGTTGAGCATCCCCTGGAATTCTTCTGAGTTGACGATTGTCTCCCACGCCTTCCGCAGCTCTTCGAAACGCTCCGGACCTTCTTTCGCGCCCAACACATAACCCATCATGAAACCCAAAACGGCCCCCATTGAACTATTCCTCCCTCGCGACGGCGGCACCATCTCGCGCTGCCGCTATAGCCACTTGTCCAAAACTTATTCCTGCGTCATTGGTCGGCACATGCCGATGAGTCAGTACGCGAAACCCCGCTTCCTCCAGCAGTCGCACGGTTCTCCGCAGCAGTAGTTGGTTTTGAAATACGCCGCCGCTGAGTGCGACCAGATCCAATCCGCGTATGATCCCGATCGCCGCGCATGCCTTGACGATCATCATCGAGATCGAATTGTGAAACCGTGCGGCGACGACGTCAGCGGAAGTACCGGTTCGCAAATCGTCCACCACCGCGCGCACGAGCGCCGCGCCATGAAACTCGAAGGGAATCGCGGCAGGGACGGCAACCTCGTACGCGCCGTCTTCGCCGACTGCCGCGAGCTGCTCTAGTTCGACCGCCGCCTGGCCCTCGTAGTTGATGCAGTCGCGTATCGAAAGGATCGCAGCCACCGCGTCGAACAAGCGGCCCGCGCTGCTCGTGAGCGGAGAATTGATCCCGCTCTTGATGAGCGCAGTAATCGGCGGCCATTGGTTCGCATTCCGTTCCACAACTTTGAGATGCTCCGGAAAATTTTCGCTTTCGCTGTATGCCTTGCGCAAATATGACGCCGCCATTCGCCACGGCTGTTTGATCGCCGCAGTCCCACCCGGCATCGGGACGGCTTCGAGATGGCCGACGCGCTCAAACTTCGCAAGGTCCGCGATCAGAAATTCGCCGCCCCAGATAGTGCCGTCGAGCCCGAATCCAAGCCCGTCAAAAGCAACCCCGATCGCCGGTCCTTGCTCTCCGTTATCAGCAAGGCACGCCGCGATGTGGGCATGATGATGCTGCACGCCGACGAACTCGACGCCCTTAAGGTCGAGCGCGTATTTCGTCGACAAATATTCGGGATGCAGATCGAAGGCGACGACCTCGGGAGTTATGCCGAACAGTCGTCGAAAATGATCGATGCCTTCGCGGAATGAACGCAGGGTTTCAAAATTTTCAAGGTCGCCGATGTGGTGCGACACGAAAGCATGCTGGCGCTTCGCGACGCAAAACGTGTTCTTGAGTTCCGCTCCGCAAGCGAGAATCGGCCTCCGCGCCTCGAACGGAAGCTCGATAGGCTGTGGCGCGTAGCCTCGGGACCGCCGCTGCGGAACTTCTCGCCCTCGCGAAACTCGCACGACGCTATCGTCAGTGCGGATATGGATCTGCCGGTTGTGAATCAGAAACGCGTCAGCGATAGGCGAAAGCCGCCGCGCGGCATCGTCGTCTGCGTATGCAATCGGCTCGTCGGAAACATTGCCGCTGGTGAAAACGATCGGAGCTTTGACCGATTGGCACAAGAGATGATGGAGGGGCGTGTACGGCAACATCACGCCGATGTACCGATTCGAAGGCGCCACTGAATGAGCCAGAGCGGCGTCGGTTCTGCGGTTGAGCAGCGACCACTGGCCGGCGTGGACTTGAGAGCGCACGCTGCTCGAGCTCGTCGATGGTCGCAAGCCCGCGAGCCGATTCCAGATTTGGCGCCATCACTGCGAACGGCTTGTCCTCGCGATGTTTCCGCGATCGGAGCTGCTTCACCGCATTCTCATCCGACGCAAGCGCGGCAAGATGATAGCCGCCGAGTCCCTTCACCGCGACGACTTTCCCGGATCTCAGCAGTTCGGCGGCTTTGCGAATCGGGTCTCCCGCCTGCGCGATTCCATTTCGATCGATCAGACGCACGCTCGGACCGCACGCTGGGCAACATACTGGCTCCGCGTGGAACCGACGATCGGAAGGATCGCGATATTCGCGCGCACAGTCTGCGCACATCGGAAACTCGGCCATCGTCGTGCGCGAGCGGTCGTACGGCACGCCGCGAATGACCGTGAATCGCGGACCGCAGTTGGTGCAATTCGTGAAGGGATAGCGATAGCGACGATCCAGCGGATCGAAGATCTCGCGGATGCAGTCGTCGCAAGTCGCGATGTCGGGAGAAATCAGAACATCGCGCTCGCCCTCGGCGTGGCTCGCAAGTATCTCGAACACTGATCGATTCGCGATCGGGATCGGCTCGCTTACGACGTTTTGTATAAGTGCCAGAGGCGGCGCGTCGCTCACCAGCCTTGCGCGGAACTCGCCGATGTTCGCGATGCTGCCCTCGACTTCGATCGCGACGCCGTGCAAGTCATTGACGATCGAACCAGCGAGACCCAGCCTTTGTGCCAAGCCGGAAACGAATGGCCGAAACCCCACGCCTTGCACGATCCCGTCAACCCTGATGCGCATCGCAACGCGCTTCTCGATACCCGGTTCATCGCGTGACGACGCAGAGACTGTGATTTCAGCCGGACGCATTACGTCTCGCTAGTCGGTTTCTTCGACATGGGCGGCTCCATGTCCGCGAGCGGGTAAACTTTGAAGCGCGAGTAGTTGAAGACCGGGGACCGCGCCAGCAGCATGTCGAGTTCTTCGTTGGAGGCGACGTCGTATATCCACGCGCCGCCGTGCTGTCCGGGAATATGGTAGCGCGCGATCACTTTGCCCTGCTTCATCAGCGGGTCCGCGTACTCCGGCATGGTCAGCACCGATTTCAGAACCTCGCGCGAGAGCAGCGAGATTTCGATTTGCCAGATCACGAGGAACTTCACGACGCGTCCTCATCGACTGGGTCCTCGCCGCCGCCGGTGTAGTCCCTCAGGGCAGACATCTGGTTGCGCGCGGTTTGTTCGTCGATTTTCTCCATCGCGAATCCCGCGTGGATCAGTATCCAATCGCCGGGGACGAGTTTTTCGTCGCGCAAAATTCCAACGTTGATGTTGCGGGTCATGCCGGCGACATCGACTCGCGCGAGGTCCGGATGATCATCCGCGAGCGTCACAATGCGGCCGACAATTCCGAGGCACATTTCCAAACTCCTCGCTAGCAGATTCGCGGCAACGCTTCGCCGAAGGGTAAATCGAGCACGCGATCGCCTCCGACCGGCGTCCGCAGAATAACGAAGTCCGCATGTTCTTCTGTGACCCGGCCGATCAAACTCGCCTCGCGGCCGAGCGGATGCTGCCTCATCGCGGCCAGTACTTGCTCGGCGTTCTCTTCGGGAACAAAAGCCACCAGCTTCCCTTCATTCGCGACCAGCAGCGGATCGAGTCCGAGGATTTCGCAGGCCCCGCGAACCGTGTCGCGGATCGGAACTAATTTTTCTTCGACCTCAATACCAAGATGCTGGCGCGACGCAATTTCAACCAGCGTCGCCGCGAGGCCGCCCCGAGTCGGATCGCGCATCGCGTGAATATCGGGACAGGCTTTGAGCATCTCGGCAGCAAGTTCGTGCAGCGCGGCCGTGTCACTCTTGAGCGCGCCTTCGAACTCGAGGCCTTCACGCGTCGACAGGATCGCGACTCCGTGATCTCCGATCGGGCCGGACAACAGGATCGCGTCGCCGGGCCGGACGTTGCGCGACGACAGGTTGATCCCGGGCGGCACCACACCGATGCCGGACGTGTTAATAAAAATCTTGTCGCCGCTGCCGCGGCCGACGACCTTGGTGTCTCCCGTCACGATATGAACCCCGGCGCAATCGGCGGCGCGCTTCGCCGATGCGACGATGCGCTCGAGATCGGAAATCGGCAGTCCTTCTTCGAGAATGAACGCGAGCGAAAGGTAGAGCGGCTTCGCACCGCCCATCGCGAGGTCGTTGATAGTGCCGTTGACCGCGAGCTCGCCGATGTCGCCGCCCGGGAAAAAGATCGGTGTGATCACGTATGAGTCTGTCGTGAACGCTATTCGCGAGTCGCCGATGGTGAGGATCGCCTGATCGTCGAGGGCTTCGAGCGCGAAGTTTCTAAACGCCGGAAGAAATATCTGCTCCACCAACCGCGACGTCAGCTTTCCACCGCTGCCGTGACCCAGCAGGATTTCTGGCGTGTCTGTTATTGGCAGTGGGCAATCAGAGAAAGGTACGGGGTTCTCAATTGCGGGAATCTCGATAGGGTGGCTGTTAGATGACATCGCCCTCACCATTCGCGACGTGAACCAGGTCCCACAGGAGATGGAGCAGGACAGTGTGAGTCTCCTGGATGCGATGGATTGACCACGATTTAACCGTGAAGCAGTAGTCGCAAACCTCGCGCATTCGGCCGCCGTCGCGGCCCGAGAATCCGATCGTCAACAGCCTCATCTCACGGGCCCGTTTCAGCGCGCGATTGACGTTGGCCGAGGAGCCAGAAGTCGAGATGCCGAGCGCGATGTCTCCGGGACGCGCCATCAATTCGAGCTGCCTCACGTAGACATGTGAAAAATCAGTATCGTTGCCGATCGCGGTAATGGTGGCCGTATCGATCGTCAGCGCGGTCGCCGGCAGCGGTTTTCTTTTCTCGATTATCGGATGCATGAACTCGACTGCCACATGCTGTGCGTCGCAAGCGGAACCGCCATTTCCCATCACCCACAAGTGGCTGCCTTCGCGGAAGCGCTGCGCGACGGCGGTGATACATCGCTCGATGTTTTCAGCATTCTCCTCGAAGAACTTGAGCTTGACCTCGGCGCTCTGATGGACCTTGCGCAGAATCGCTTCTTTCACGGCGCTAGTTTCCCATTAGCCGAGCCGCCGTTTGAGTTGAGCCTAACGGCTTGCGCTGGCGCCGCGCGTTTAGCCGTCAAATTCTTGCTGTCGAGATAGCGGCCGTATTGGTAGTAGGCGGCGCACGCGCCCTCGGCCGATACCATCGTCGCTCCGAGCGGGCTTTGCGGCGTGCATTGTTTGCCAAAGGCCGGACAATCGGAAGGCTTCTTGATGCCGCGCAGAATCAATCCGCTGATGCAGAGCTCGGACTCACGCGTTGCGATCTCGTCCACCTCGAACAGCTTTTCGGCGTCATGCTCGCGATATTCGTAGCGGATCCTGTATCCCGACTTTGGAATCGAACCTACTCCGCGCCACTTGCGGTCGGCGACCTCGAAGACTTCGTAGATCAGCTCGGTTGCGGGTCGATTGCCGTCGCGCGAGACCGCGCGAACGTACTGATTCTCGACCTCGGCGCGGCCGGCTTCGAGCTGCCGCACGGTCATGAGGATTCCCTCGAGCAAATCGATCGGCTCGAAACCGGTTATCACGATAGGAACGCGATAGCGCTCGCAGAGCGATTCGTATTCGCTGTATCCAACCACGGCGCAAACGTGCCCCGGGCCGAGAAATCCCTGCACGCGATTCCCCGGTGCTTGAAGGATCGCCGCCATCGCCGGCGGAACCAGCACGTGAGAAATCAGCATCGAGAAGTTTTTCACGCCTTCGAGCTTTGCGCGGTAGATCGCCATCGCGTTGGCCGGTGCGGTGGTCTCGAAGCCGATCCCGAAGAAGACAACTTTCTTGTCCGGGTTGTCGCGCGCAATCTGGACCGCGTCGAGCGGTGAGTAGACCACGCGCACGTCGGCGCCGCGGCTCTTCAAGGTCAGGAGATCGCCGCGCGAGCCCGGCACCCGCAGCATGTCGCCGAATGACGTGAAGATCACATCGGGATGACTCGCGATTGCATGCGCCTTGTCGATCATCTCCAGCGAGGTGACGCAGACCGGGCAGCCGGGGCCATGCACCAGCTCGATAGACTCCGGGATCATCCTGTCGATCCCGTAGCGAACGATCGAGTGAGTCTGGCCGCCGCATACTTCCATCAGTACCCACGGACGGGTGACGGTCCTCGCGATTTCTCTGGTCAGGCCAGCGGCGACGCCGCTGTCGCGATATTCGTCGAGATACTTCATGACGGTTTGCTCGTCGCTCGATTATCGTCGGTCAGTTCCGAAGTCTGTCCGAGGTCTTCGAGTATCCGATACGATCGTTCCGCTTCTTCGCGATCGATTTTCGAAATCGCAAATCCCACGTGGACCACGACGAAGTCGCCGACGCCGGCTTCGGGAACATACTGGAGGCATACCTGCCGTGTTATTCCGGCAAACTTGACGCTGCCGACGCGCAAGCCATTTTCATCACGAGCTGCGATGATTTCGCCGGGTATTCCGAGACACATCGGCTGCCTCCGTCAATGCTCGAGCTGCGCTATCACCAATCCTCGAACCTTCACGTCCGGATAAACCTTGAGCATCAGAAATTTCGGCGGCTCGAGGCCAAAGTTGCGGATGTCTATCGTCTGCTCGCCCTGGAACTCGACCGTGGTGGCATCGATCATGCGCATCTTCACGTCGCCCTCGACCGGGCTCGTCTGTCCGCGAAGTGTCATCTCGCCTTGCACATGATAAACGCCGGAATCGAGAGCCTTTACGCTGATGACCCGGCCCCGAACCCGCGGGTACTTGCGCATCTCGAGCCTATTCGCCAGCTCGCGATCGTAGAGACCGTTGCCGGTCTTCAGCAGCGATGCGTCGAGCTCGATGCTGCCGCTCACCGGCGCAGCCGTATCGATATGTCCATCGACGATCGTCATCTCGACGAAACCCTCGAGCCCCGTGGTTTCGACCTTGATCGGATGCAGACTCGAGCGCGCGTCCGCCCAGATTTTTGAACGCTCGGGCACCAGGCGGTATCTCGCCATCTTCAAACCTCTTTCATCGCGCGCCGCCCAACGAGACGCGCGTGGGTGGCTACATCTCGCGAATCTGGATGTAGCGCGCGATGTCCGGCAACGACGTCACCACTACGTACGCAACTCCCAGAATCACCGCGGTCGCAAATAGTCTCTTAAACATCGGCTCTGACTCCTTTCCTGGTTTCGATTCGATCAACAGTCACTTCATCAATCAGTTTCCGCACGACCGTCACCGCTTCGTCAACCGCGCGGTTAACGACTTCGCTAAGACCAATTCTCTCGATGAGATCCGCCGGCTCGCATCCTACTACCAGCACCCTCCCCACCCGGCTGCCAAGCGCAGCGAGTGTTGCGAGGACAGCCTCGGGATTCATGCTGTGTGCGTCGGTGGCAGGATTGACCGGTTCGTTTTCCAGATCCGGCTCGATCACGAAGATCGTTCCCGGCTGATCGCCACGCTGCACGGCATCGATCAAAATGAGCATGTCGTAACCTTCGAGCAGTTGAAACGCGAGATGCATTCCGCGAATTCCGTAGTCTTCGACCTCTACTCCGGCGGGAAACCGATCAACACTCAGGCGCCGCGCGACCTCGACACCGAAACCGTCGTCGGCGAGAAAAATATTCCCGACCCCCGCTACCATCACGTGATTCACTGATTGACCTCGAGCGGCTCAACCTCGTCCGGGTAGAAGTAGAGGAAGCGTCCGTGGGTCTGCATGAAGTCGGCGGCCGGATCGTCCTCCAGCGTGACTGCCAGGTATTCGTTCTCTTCGACGTCGAAGTACACTGCCTCGACCCGCGCTGTTTTCCCGGCCAGGAACATGTCCTGCGCATCCGACCGTCGAGGGCCGGGGCGAAGGCGCACGCGGCATCCCTTCGAAATCGAAACGTCGCCTATTTGCACACTGTCGGATTCGGGAGATACGGACGCATCGGCGCCCGGGTCCCACCATGGCGGCGGCTCGACGGTGTCAGCATGATTTTCGGCGCGTGTATCCTGATCGGCCGCTGTCGTAGAGGAGCGCAGATACCTGAGCGCGCCGTGCAGTTTGTCCAGGATTTCTGGCGGCATGTCGTCGACACGATCTATAATCGCGGCGGCACGCGGATCGGTCGCACGCGCTTGCCGCTTCTCGTCGTCGGTCAGCGTCATGGTGCGCAGCGTGAGGATCTCGTCGATTTCGGTCGCATCGTAGAGATCGCCGGGACTCTCGGGCGCGATTTGCGGATAGTCGTAAAGAATTATCGGCGATGAGAGCACCACGTCACGATCGCCGTCGTCGCCGACCATCACCGGCCAGGTACGCACGTTCGAGCACTTCTGCACGCCGGCCTTCGCCCACTCCGGCGGATCGATCAGCGATACAAACTTGCCACGCCGGGCCTCGAGCAGTGAGTGGACGCCGATCAGCGACGAGCGCATCACAAGGTCTCGCGACGCGCCGGCGTCGCTCCAGGGCGTTACGTTCTCGATGCGCAGATGAAGTTTGCGCAGCGCGGGTGATTCCTCGATGGATTCCGAAGACAGGCGGAGGGTTCCCTTGACGGCAATACTTTCGCGGATAAATCGACCGACCTGCCGTCCCGATTTTGTGACAATCGCTTCGGTCGTTCGGCGATGCGGGAAATTCGAAATCGACAACGCGTTCATCGAGAGAGGTCTCCGATGACTCGATGAATTCAACTTCGCGCTCGATAGCTTCGTCCCAGGTGGTCCAGAGTTCGGCTTCGGCTTCGAGCGATACCACTTCCTGGAACGTGTCAGTGTCGATTAATTTTTCGACTATGCGGCGCTGGATTTGCAGAAATCTGACTGTGCCCGCAATCTCGAATTCACCCTCAATTAGACATTCGGTCTGCGACCATGAATGCTCGCATCCGCCCGCGTCGCTCCATTCGCGCGGCGCCAGCACGCCGAATTGCCATCGAACCTGGTTTTTGCCCGACGAGGCCCGATACGGATACAGCACGTATCCTTCGTAGAGAACGGCGTCGGCAATTTTGCGGGCGCGTTCAATACTCACGGCTGCGCCTCCCGCGAATCGAGCAGCAGAGTCTCGATAACTTCGTCCCAGGTTGCGAGCGCGCGGCGCGACTTGAACTTCATCAAATCTGAAAGAGTCTCGCGATTCAGACGCAGCCATCCGCTGTTCGGAAAATAGTGATCGATCATTTCACGCCAGACCTGCACCGGGAGGCGGTAAGTCGACTCCTTGCTCCAGGGAATCTGGCTGACCTGCATTCCGCGCTCGCCCTTTTCGAACACGCTGCCACTGAACATCATCAGCAGCGGGATTTCTCCGCTTTCGAGCGAATGAAGATACTTGGCAGCGGCGATTTCAAAATCGTAAGTGCAGGCAACGGGCAACTCGACTTCGGTCTTGCCCCGAAAGCCGGGAATCGTGGCGGACAGATGCGTCCACAGGAACGGCTTCATCGTGTCGCCCCATCGCGGAGTCTCGCCGAAGAGTTCTGCCAAGCGTGATTCTTCCTCGCGGGAGTATTGGCGTCGGATCGGCTCGATCCGAATCTGGCATCGCAGCGCGATATTGTGGATGTCGATGCCGGTCGTCTCCTCGATCTTCAGCGCGAACATGAGAGTCGGCACTGCGGCGTGACGCTCAGGGCGGGCGCTCACAATCTGAAAGTTCAATTCACTCAACCGCGGAACTCCCTTCGTCGTGATCGCGGCTTCGCGCCCGCAAGTCGGCGAAAAATCCTTCGATCTCGCGCCACACTTCTTCTCCGCCGTCGAATCCTTTCCAGTAGCGGCGGACTTTGCCGGTCAGTTCGTAGCAAGCGTCGATCGGCACGATGAAGCATTGGAATCGATCCTCGCCTCTGCGCCGGTAGATGAGCAGCGTTTCGACGTCGGGGGCGAGTTCGCGCAAGACAGGATTCGATACGATGAGTTCCTCCCATGCCTCGAGCGGCACCAAGGATTCGGTCGCGCCGGCCGGACTTGGATAGAAGGCGGTGATTTTCTTCATTCTGGAGTTGTAGAAGAAGAACGCCATCCCGACCGGAATTTGCATCGCATCCCACTCTGCCGTGCTCAGCCGAAACGAGTTGAGATTGAGAAAGCGATCGGGCACTGCGCGATATTTTCCCTGCGCCGCTCCGCTGTGCGTGAAGAGGAGGTAGCACGCGCGGCAGGTGCACATCAGGCTTCTGCTCTCGACGTTGACGACGTGCGAATGCTGCTCGACGATCGGCTGGCCGCACATCTCGCAAAGTTCGCCGGCGCGCCGCTTGAGTCCGGGCTCAAGAAAGCGTTTCAACGCATTCGGCGCATCCGCGATGATTCTGCCGTTCCTGACACCAGGCATGTTCGTCCCCCATCAACTCATAACTGGAGAAGCGATCGCGACTCTTACGCCGTCCTGATCTTCGAGCAGCGGCACCGGTTCAAGATGCAATCCTCGGCTCTCGATCGAGCGGCCCGCGAGGCGCGGGTCATAATTCTTGTTGCAAGATGGGCAGACCAGCAGATTGCCATTAATGTCGCCGCCGCCCATCGGCGATCCGCAAGCCGGGCAGGCGTCGCGGAAAGCGTAAAGGATTCCATCGACGCGGCTAAGCACGATACGCGAGCCCATCGCCTCGGACGACGTCAGCCGGCTGGCGGGAAATCCGTTTTGGTCGCCGATCGAAACCCAGGTCGGCTCGATATCGACTGATTGCTCACGTGAAGATTTGTGCGCGGTGGCCGAGGCGCCCGGATCGGTGATGCCTTCGACTTCGATCTTTGTTGCCTCGGGCGCCGACTCGCGAATCGCACCTTCGACCGCGAGCTTCACCGTCAGCAGCGACGACGGGCATCCGTCGCAACTGCCCTTCATCCGCAGCCGCACCAGTCCAGCGTCCGCATCGAGTTCTGTGATCTCGACGTCGCCGCCGTGCGAGCCGAGATAAGGACGCACGCGTTCCAGCGCCTCATGCACGCGGGTTTCGAAGTCCTTGGGATGTAGCCCGTGCAGGATCAGAAGGCTCGATACTAAATCGTCGGCCGCAAGTTGCGATCGCAAGCGTTCTCCCGCGGCACCGTCTGCGGCCGCGATCTCGTCGATGCGTTTGAGACCTTCGCCATACAGCTGCACTACAGAGCGCACGATCTCCTCGACCCGCTCCCAGACGGGCGGACTCGCCATCGAGCGAACCTCCTCGAGCAGCGGCTCGATTCGTTCGCTGAGCTCGCGCAGCTTTGCCTGATCTCCGTTACGCACAATCAGTCGTCCACATTATTCAGCATCGTGGGCGAATGGATTTTCTTGAGAACCTTGCCTTTGCCGACGTACATGTGGACGCCGCACGGGAGACACGGGTCGAAGCTGCGGACGGTGCGCATGATGTCGATGCCCTTGAACTTGTCGGGACCGTTCTCCTCGAAGATCGGGGTGTTCTGCACGGCGTCTTCGTAGGGTCCGGGGGTCCCGTAACTGTCCCGTGGATTCGCGTTCCACGGCGTCGGCGGATACGGATGATAGTTCGCGATTTTGCCGCCGCGGATCACCATGTGATGCGATAGCACTCCGCGCACCGCTTCGGTGAAGCCGCAGCCTATCCCTTCGTCGGGCACTTTGAATTGTTCCCAGGTCTTGGTGTGACCGGCGCGCACCTCGGACAGCGCCTTCTCGGTGAAATGCAGCGCGCAAGCGGCGGCATAGGCCTGGAAGTAAGTCCGCGCACGATCGCGCTCGATAGTGTTGGACCACTTCGGAATCTTCCACTCGAAATCGATTGGGCCTTTGGTCGCGCTCTTAGGCAGATGGATCTGGACGCTGTTGCCGGTCGCCTTGACGTAGTCGTTGGCCACCAGGCCCGACAGCGCCGTCGACCATAGCCGCGCGATAGGTCCGCCACCGGTGTCGAGCGCGAGGTGATCCTTGCCGTCGAACCATCGCGGCGACATGACCCAGGTGTATTTGCCGTCGAAGTCCCGCTTCTGCGGCTTAGGAATCGTATGCTGATTCCACGGATGCCGCTGATCCACCGGGTTGCCGAGCGGGTCCTTAGTGACGAACATTTCCTGGCCCGCCCAATCTTCATAGAAGGAGTGGCCAAGCAGGATCCGTATGCCGAGATTGATCTTGACCAGGTCGTTGGTGACCAGCTTGCCGTCGACCACGATGCCGGGCGTGACGAACATCTTGCGTCCCCACTCGGTCATGTCGCGGTAGTTGAAATTGCAGTACTCGGGATCCTGGAACGAGCCCCAGCAGCCGAGCAGTATCCTGCGGTTGCCCACTTGTTCGTAACCGGGCATGGCAGAGTAGAAGAAGTTGAAAAGGTCGTCGTGCATCGGAACTGCACGCTTGAGGAACTCGACGTAGCGCATCAGTCGTGTCAGGTAGTCGGTGAAAAGCTGGACCGTCGCTACAGTGCCGACGCCGCCGGGATAGAGTGTCGAAGGATGCACGTGGCGTCCTTCCATCAGGCAGAACATCTCGCGGGTATAGCGGCTGACCTGCAGCGCTTCGCGATAGAAGTCGCCCTCTAGAGGATTGACCGCCTTCATGATGTCGCCGATGGTCCGATAGCCATGCGCTGCGGCTCCCGGCGCTTCGGCCTTGACCGCCTTCTCCCACATGCCGGGGTTGGTCTCGCGCACCATCCGCTCGCAGAAATCCACTGCGACCAGGTTTTCCTGGAAGATGTTGTGATCGAACATGTACTCGGCCGCTTCTCCGAGGTTCACTATCCATTCGCCGAGATGCGGCGGCTTAACCCCATAGGCCATGTTCTGCGTATAGCAGGAGCAGGTCGCGTGATTGTCGCCGCAGATTCCGCAGATGCGACTCGTAATGAAGTGTGCGTCGCGCGGATCCTTGCCCTTCATGAAGATGCTGTAGCCGCGGAAGATCGAAGAGGTGCTATGGCACTCGGCAACCTTCTTCTTGCCGAAGTCTATTTTGGTATAAATTCCCAGGCTGCCGACGATTCGGGTGATAGGATCCCAATTCATCTCGACCAGGCCGTCGGTTGTCTTCGTCGCCATCTCGATTCTCCTTCGAGCTAGTCAGAGTGAGCCGCTACCCAGGGATCGCTGACGCCACTACCATTGCGGACGATAGCCGGTCTTCAGTTCCTTGCCGCGGGTACGCCACTTGGGTTCATCCTCGAGCGTGTGCAGGGTGAACGCCCGAAGCGTTCGAACGACCGTGCCGAGGACATTGGCCATGCGGGTCGAGACTTTGGCGCCCGGCGGCTCGTCCATGAACGGCATGAACTTGTCCGGGAAGCCGGGCATCGTGCAGCCGATACAAATCCCGCCGACGTTGGGGCATCCGCCGACCCCGCCCATCCATCCGCGCTTGGGCACGTTGCACTTGACGACCGGGCCCCAGCACCCGAGCTTGACGATGCATTTTGGCGAGCCGTATTCGTCGGCGAAGTCGCCGCCCTCGTAGTAGCCGGCGCGATCGCATCCTTCGTGAACGGTTTGGCCAAACAGCCATTGCGGCCGATGCTCCTCGTCCAGCGGAATCATCGGCGCCTGCCCGGTCGCCTGGTAGAGCAGGTACAGGATCGTCTCGGAAAGATTATCGGGCTGAATCGGACAACCGGGCACGCAGACGACCGGAATACCGGCGCCTGACTTCCAGTCCCAGCCGAGGTAGTCGAGGACACCCATCGCGCCGGTCGGGTTACCGGCCATCGCATGGATACCGCCATAGGTCGCGCAGGTCCCTGCGGCCAGCACCAGCAACGCCTTGGGCGCCAACCGGTCGATCCATTCGCTGGTGGTCATCGGCTGTCCTGTGGCGGGGTTGTTGCCAAAGCCACACCAGTAGCCTTCCTTCTTGATCGCCTCGTTTGGAATCGAGCCTTCGATGACGAGCACGAAAGGGTCCAGTTCGCCGCGCTCGCCCTTGAAGAACCACTCGATGAAGTCGTCGGTCTTATGACCGACGGGGCCGGTCTCGTACGCGATCAGCGGCCAATGGACTTCTACTTTGGGCAGCCCGGGAAGGGTGCCGAGAACAATATCCTCGACGCTCGGCTGCATCGCCGCCGTCAGCGCAACCGAGTCACCATCACATGAGAGTCCCGCATTGATCCACAGGACGTGAACCACAGGGTCCTTTCCGTTGGTCGGCATCGAGACTACCTCCTTGTTTGGCGGGCGATGGTGCGCGCCAGGCAATCGCGGCTTCTTGCGCAGGTCTTGAAGAAATTCTTACAAGGTACTCGTTTCTATTTTTTTATGACGAAGCAATTCGTTGCCGTTTTTCCGCTGGGATGATTCGACGCATCAAATGTGCCATTGGTCAGATTCTTCTGGAGGAGCCCCCTCTTTTCGCTTCTCGTTCACCTTTGGAAGGGTTAGGTTGATGGTCCACTCAAAATCCGAAGCTGCTCAACGCAGGATGGTCGAGCGGACGCGGGCCGAGCGGCCAGTGGTACTTTCGATCTTTTTCCTGAATCGGCAGATCATTGATGCAAGCGTGGCGCGCTGTCATGAGGCCTTGCTCATCGAACTCCCAGTTTTCATTGCCGTAGGAGCGGAACCAGTTTCCCGAGTCGTCATGCCATTCGTATGCAAAACGAACAGCTAATCGATTGTCCTTGAACGCCCATAGTTCCTTGATCAGGCGGTAGTCGAGCTCGTGCGTCCATTTTCGTTGTAGGAAGGCAACGATCTGCGCGCGTCCCACTATGAACTCGGACCTGTTGCGCCATCGGCTTTGGAGGCTGTATGCGAGGGCAACCTTTTCGGGGCTACGAGAGTTCCATCCGTCCTCCGCCGCTCGGACCTTCTGAAGGGCAGTTTCGAGAGTGAAAGGCGGTAAAGGAGGACGGGATTCAATCGTGTCCATAACTGACTCCGTTTGTTTTGCTCTCTGCAGAGTCCTAAGCGCGCAAGTAAGTCTGTCCGAGGCCAGCGAGAAGACGGGCCCGATCGGCGCTGACATCCTCTCCAAGATACGAGAGACCACGGCGGGCCGTCTCGATTCCCTCCTCCACGCGCCCAGCCCAGACAAATACCGCGGTCAACTCGTTGGATCTTCTCGCGATCATCTCACGATCATCGAGAGCGATATAGATTTCGAGCGCTTCATTCAAATTCGCAAAGGCGACGTCCCATCGCTCAAGGCCTCGCTCGGCAAACGCGACGCTCGCCAACAAGTCAGCCCTTTCTCTCGCGTCAACATCTCTAAGATGCGACAAGGCGGAACGAAAACTGCGCCTGGCTTCCTCAAATGCTGCAGCCTGGAGTGCGCGCTTGCCTGCCAGCGTCAGATAACGGACCAGTTTCCCGCTGTCACCGAACAATCCCGCTTTAACCAGATGGTCCGCGATGTCTCCGGCAAGGCTCGTTGACCGCGCCCACATCGAGTCTTTCGATCGCGTCCGCGACAGCGGCGTGCAACCGTTGTTGCCGCGGGATCGAGATGCCGGCAAGTAACGTCTGACGCACAAGTTCATGGCCGAAGGTAAACGGTCTCTCCGGCCCTTCGGAACTTGGGACGACTATTCCCATCTGCTGGGCTTTTTCGATGACGGTAAAAAGTTCGTCCACGTCGATCTGGCTGATCGCAGTCAGAAGTTGAAAGCTGAAACTGCGCCCGATCACCGCGGCTGCCGCCAGCGCCCGCCTTTCATTCTCATCGAGTCGCTCGAGCCGACGGCCGATGATTAGACGTATGTTTTCCGGAACGTCGCTCTCCTCGATCGTGACGTCGGTGCGGAATTTACCGGCCGCATCAAATATTTTCCCATCCTCCGCCAGATGCCGGTACAACTCTTCGACGAAGAACGGATTTCCCTGGCTCGCATCAAAGAAGAGGCTGGCCAAACTTTCCGGGACCTGGCGCCGGCTCAATTTAATCAGCATCTGCGAGACGGCGTCCCTAGACATGCCATGCATCGCGAGCTTGATGAGGAAATTCGTAAAT
>CAVZGB010000014.1:0-127799 GCA_963774665.1 uncultured delta proteobacterium | reverse complement strand
CCTACTTCAGGGCGGAAAAATTGGTCGGCGTCAGAATCGTATTGTTGATCGAGGCGACTATCGGGCCGGCTTCCTCGCTCTTGTTGCGGGCCGCGATCCAGTCCGGGTCCGCCTGGAACGCCGCGAATTTCTTTTGGCGCTCATCCAGCGAATCCCATTTCAGGATGTAGTAAAGGTCTGCGTTCGATTCGCCGATTACTACCGTCCAGAAGCCGACTTGCTGGATGCCGTGCTTCTCGAACAGCTTGACGGTTGCGTTCTCGAAACGTGCCACCACGGCCGGCAGCTTGCCGGGCATGCAATGATAGATTCGCAGTTCGTACAGCATCGGGACATTGTACCTCCAGTCGCGGGTTAGCAGCTTAAGAGTTTAGGCGGTCGGTGGTCGTTGAGGCCAGAGTTGCGGAGGCTTCCGGCGACCTAACCCCTAACCCCTTCCCATAGTGGGAAGGGGAACCGGATTTGGTGGAGTAACTTCTTCGCGAGCGGGAAGGGGAACCGGATATCCACTTTGGCTCTTGCATCACGAAACTAATCATATTAGTTAAATGTCTATGATGATTAGCAACACAACCAATCTGCTGTTTGCGGCCGCACTCACCATCGCGGTCGCGATTCCGGCGCGCGCCGATCAAACATCCGCGAGCGCCCCTTCTGCCGACGCAGTTCCTGAAGCTGCCGGGCGGGCAAATTGCCTACGACGACACCGGCGGCACCGGCCCGCTCGTCATCTGTGTTCCCGGCCTTGGCGATATGCGCCAGCAATATCGCTTCCTCGCGCCTCGACTTGTTGCCGCCGGCTTCCGGGTTGTCACGATGGATCTCCCCGGCCACGGCGAGTCGAGCGTCGATTGGCCCGAATACTCGCCCGCAGCGGTCGGCGCCGATATCGTCGCGATGATTCGTCATCTCGGTGCTAGCAGGGCGTTCATCATTGGCAACTCGATGGCCGGGGGCTCGGCGGTATGGGCTGCGGCCGAAATTCCCGACAACGTCGCCGGCATCGTGATGATCGATCCGTTCACACGTGAGATGCCGACCTCGTCATTCCTGCTGGCGTTTCTCAAGGTCGCGATGTTGCGTCCGTGGGGCCCGTCGTTCTGGTCGATGTACTACGGCTCGCTCTACAAAGGCGCGCCGCCCGCCGACCTTGATTCATATCGCGCCGCGCTGGTGGCCAATCTCAAGCAGCCCGGACGAATCGAGGCCACCAAGGGGCTCATTTTCGCGTCGCAAGCGCCGTGCGAAGCGCGCATTCCGAAGGTTCACGCTCCGGTGCTGGTCGTGATGGGCACGCGCGATCCTGATTTTGACAATCCCGCCGCAGAGGCCGACTGGGTCGCGACTCATCTTCATGGAAAAAAATTGATGGTCGATGGCGCCGGGCATTACCCGCACGTCGAGTATCCCGACGTCGTCGCCGGCGCAGTCGTCAGTTTCATGAAGGAGGCTCAGGATGGCGAAGCGCGTCGGGATTGACAAAGACGCGGTCGTCCGCGCCGCCGTCAAAATCGCCGACGACCACGGATGGGACGCGCTGACGCTGGCGCGCGTCGCCAAAAAGCTGCGGATACGTTCGCCCTCACTCTACAACCATGTCGGGGGCCTCGAGGGATTGCGCCGCGAGCTCAAATTGCTCGCGCTGCGCGATCTCAACGCGGCTCTCAGCCGCGCGACGATCGGCAAATCGCGCGACGACGCCGTCCGCGGTCTCGCCGCCGCGTATCGCGCCTTCGTCAAGCGCCATCCCGGGACTTACGCGGCCACGATGGTCGCTGCGCCCAAGAACGATCCCGCCATGGAAGCGGCCGCCAGCAATATCGTCGAGACCATCCTGTCAGTGCTCAGCGGCTACGGACTGGATCGCCGCGAAGGCCTCCACGCCATCCGCGCTCTGCGCAGCACGGTACATGGCTTCGCGGCGCTCGAAATCGCGGGCGGATTCGGTATTCCGCTCGACGTCGACAAAAGCTTCGAGTGGCTGGTCTCGGCGCTGCTCGCGGGACTATCAGCCGCACGCTCGCAAATATCCACGTGAACAAGAATTATGGTGAATTTTCACACCTGTGCGAGTGGATAGTAATCCCCGGAATTGCTACAAGCGGTGCACGTCAACAAGTCTGCGGGTTATATTCTCCGCAGCAGCCATGGGTGGGGTTTTTTATGGCTGATAGATACTTCCGCTAAGGGCCAGGCGGCGACCGACGCGAACGCTTCTGAGACAACTCTCGAATCTAGGGGGGCGCCGAAGTCTCCGGGACGCCGGCGGTTCATCGCAGGACTCGGAGCGGCGACCGCTGCCGTATCCAGTGGAGTCCTCGCTCCGCTCGTCGCCACATCCTCCGCCAATGCGCGCGAGACAGCTGATTTGTCGACGCAGTCCGACTTCAGCGCCGCCCGTGCCGGCAATGGACTGCCGGCAGGTGTTAGCCACAACAGGTTGGTCCAGGCTTTCTCGATCCGGGTCGGGGAAGCGACTCAGGACGCACTCGTTGGGCCCGCGGTTAACATCAATAACGGCGATCCGCTGCTCTATGAGGACCAGGGCGGCACCTATACCAAGGGTCTTCCGCACGACAACTTTGGGCGGGTGGATCTTCAAGCCTTTGGAACTCTTTTAGACGCGTTGAATAGTGGCAAGTTTTCGGATTTCCAAAAGATCATCGTCGGCGGCACGCGGACGCTCAACGGCCCACAAGGCGGTCTGGCGTTCGACCTCGAAGCACTCGACGCCGTGCAGTTCGGCCAGCCTCAGGTGCCTCCCGCGCCTAAGACGGCCAGCGACCAAAACGCCACCGAGCTGCTCGAGCATTACTGGGCGTCGCTGCTTCGTGACGTGGCCTTCACCGACTATGGCTCGAGTTCGGTGGCCGTTGCGGCAGCAGCGGAGTTAGGAGCGACAGCCGACCTATTTTGGACCCAGGAACAATATGCGGCCACGTGACGCCGAACCTGTTGTTCCGGGGCGCCTTCCCCGGCGAGACGCTGGGACCTTACATTTCTCAATTTTTCATTAAGCCGACGGTGTTCGGGGCCCAACCGATCAGCCAGCAGATGGTAACCTATCTGCCGGACATCGACTACATGGACAATTTCGCCGACTGGCTGACAGTCCAGAATGGCAATGTCACCGGCCTTCACAATCAGATCGACCCGCAACTTCGCTACCTGCGTAATGGTCGGGATCTCGCGGCGTATACCCACGTCGACGTGCTTTACCAGGCCTATTTCACGGCGTTTCTCGTGCTCAGCTCAATTGGCGCGCCGCTGAATCCCGGCAACCCCTATATCGGCTCGACGACGGAAAACGGCTTCGGCACGTTCGGTGGGCCCGATTTCGCGGCGACCGTCACCGAAGTAGCGACCAAGGCGCTGAATGCCGTCTGGTACCAGAAATGGTTTGTGCATCTCCGTCCTCGGCCGGAGGCCATCGGAGGCCTTGTCCACTTGATCAAGACCGGGCAAGGCAACAAAACCGATGTCACTCTGAGTCCGGTTATTCTGAACTCGCAGGGACTTCAGCAGAGTTTCAACAAGTATGGGACGTGGCTGCTTTCGCAGGCGTTCCCGAGGGCTCGCCGATGCATCCGGCCTACCCGACCGGACACGGCACGGTGGCAGGCGCTTGCCTCACAGTGCTGAAGTTCTTCTTCGACGGCAACTTCGTGATTCCAAATCCGCAGGTGCCTTCCGACGATGGACTTTCGCTGTTGCCCTACACCGGCTCGGACGCGGGACAGCTAACCGTCAACGGTGAACTCAACAAGCTCGGGCACAACGTCAGTTTCGGTCACGGGACCCACGCCGGTATCCACTGGCGCAGCGACACGGACACCTCCCTGTTGCTGGGAGAGGCGGTCGCGCTAAGTTGCCTCAAGGATAGGGCGCGGACCTACAACGAGCCGTTCACCATCCATCTTACCAAGTTCGACGGGACGACAGCGACTATCTCGAACAAAGGTAACCCGTAGGAAGAGTGTAAGTCTCATTCGGCCAAAGGTTCATGTGCGGTTTCTTTGAGACTTAGCACGAAGAGCGCCGATACAAATGCCGCTGCTATAAGGTACATAGGTGGCACCATTTCGTTGTCGGTCTTATCGATAAGATAGGTTGCAACCATCGGCGCAGTTCCACCTAGCAATGCCATGCAAAGGTTGTGACTAAGTCCTACTCCAGTGCATCGCACGTTGGCCGGGAAGGCTTCGGCCGCAGTGACAGGTGCGACGCCATCGAAAGTAGCTATCAGCAGCGCAAAGCCTACCTGTCCTAGCTAGCGGGACGCGGAACATTGGATGCCACAGCAGGTTGAATAGCGGCCACGCGCAAAGGATGATCGCGGTCGCTGATAGCAGCAGCATCGGCTTTCGTCCAAAACGATCCGACAAGGCGCCTGCAACCGGCAGCATCACTACCGCCGCCGCCATTCCGATCGTGTTGATAGCGAGTGCCCGGCTCTTGGCGATTCCCACGATCTCGGTCAGATAGGTCGCCGAGTATACGAACATCAGGTAGAAGCCGACCGACTCGAGCACCTTGAAGCCCGCGACTTGCAGCACTCGGCGCCACTGCGTGCGGAGCACCTCGCCAATCGGTGGCGGCGCGACGCGCGGCAAGTCGCCGGTTTCCTGCAGCTCGCGCCGGATGTAGTAACCCGCGATTCCGATCGCGACTCCGGCCAGGAACGGTATCCGCCATCCCCACGCGGCGAGCGCCTGTGGCGACATCGTCGCTGCAACAACAGCGCCGACCGCAGATCCGAGCATCACGCCTGCGAACGCAGCCGCCGCGCCGAACGCGCCGATCAATCCGCGCCGATTTCCCGCCGATCCTTCGACCATGAACACGACCGAGGTCGTGTACTCGCCGCCGACCGAGAGTCCCTGGATCAAACGCAGCACCACGAGCAGAATCGGCGCCATCACGCCGATCTGCGCGTGCGTCGGAAGCAGGCCGATCAGCACCGTCGGCACCGCCATCGCGACGACCGAGATCGTCAGCGCCTGTTTGCGGCCAAGGCGATCGCCAATCTGGCCGAACAGGAGCGCGCCTATCGGCCGCATCAGGAAGCCCGCGGCGAAGACCCCGAATGCGTCTATCAGCGAGGTGGCTTTGCTATGCGATGGGAAAAAATTCTGGCCGATCGCGTAGGCGAAGAATCCGTAGATTGAAAAGTCGTACCACTCGAGGATGTTGCCCGCCATGCCCGCAATCGCCAGCCGGCGCTGCGAGGTCACCGCCCGCTCTTCCGCCACCGTCTCTTTCCCAGCCGCCAATTTTTCTTGTTTGATTGGTTCGTTGGTTCGCCTGCTATTCGAGCGCGACTTCGTCGCCGAGCGCGATAGTGCCGCCACTTGCAATCGTCGCGTATGCGCCGAGATTCTGCGCCGCGTCGCGCACGATCGTTCGCAGCACCGACGGATCCTTCTTCACTCCGGGCTGATCGAGCGTCGGTATTACGCATCGCACCGTGGGTATCTCGACCTTGATCCGGGTTGCGCCGATTCGAAGCGTCCGCCCTGACCATTCGGCCTCGACCAGTCCTTCGATTCCGCGCTCAGTCTCGATCAAAATGTTGGGACGGAAACGGCGCGAGTCGAAATCAGCGGTGGGATTGCACTTGGCGAGCGCGCTCAACGAAGCGGTGGTCAGCACGCTGGAAGGGAAACGCGTCGAAGAAGGTGCCGAACGGCGACGTGAATTCGAGAATCTGTGGTGGCAGCGTCGACAAGTCGGGCAGCGGCTCGTTTTCCAGCCGGCCGAAGATCTCGCGCATCTCAGCCGTCATGTCGGGATTGTCGGGCGCCGCGCGTCGAAGGAAGTCGCGTTCGGATGGCGGCTGGACAGGCCAAATCGAAACAGGTCGCCCGAGGAATTCGGAGACTTGCGCATTGGCTTCAGCAGAGTCGGAGCGAAATGTCGTCCCATTAGGCATCGTGATTTGAGCGGGCGGCACGTCGGTCCCGGACGGCTCGCGCAGATATACAGCCTTACAATGCAGAAGGGCGGGCAGCTTGCGAGCGTTGCGAATCTCGCCGGCCTTCTCGTCGCGAATCGCCCAGCCGCGATCGCCGTGGATTCCGAGCGTGCCGACGTTCGCCCGCTGCAAGCGTTCGCCCGCCATCGATTTTACCGGGTATCGCCAGATTTCCTTGACCGTGCCGATTACTTGCATTCTGATTCCCTCGACCTCAGATGCTACGCGCCGTCAGCTCTCCTGAACAGTTCGGACAGACGTGCTTCATCGCGTCCGCGCAGTTCGGGGCAGAAGGTGCATTGAAATGAACAGCACTGCGCGGCGAGCAGGAGGAGCCAGCGCCTTGCCACACTTCTCGCACTTGTCTTTCACCTGCGTCATCATTTTGAGCAGCGCGGAGTTCTGCTCCTCGCGCTCGGCGCCGGCCAGCAGGGCAGCACGCGCTTTTTCGTTACGCTCATTAGCAGCGAACGATTGATAGATCCCGGCGCCGCCATGCTCGAGCCGCGCGAGAATCACCATCATCTCGCGCCGCGACTTGCCTTGGAGCAGCGATGCGATCACCTGGTCGGGCGATAGTTCTTTATCGGCCATTTTTGTTCCTCCCGTCGGAACGACTGTCGGCTGGGCCTGTGGAGGTTTGGCACCATTCGCTACTGCCATCAAGCCCGCCGCGCGAGGTGTTCGCCGCGCGATGCAGCGGCGTATTATATTGCGGGCATCGCGTTGTAGTCGTGAAAGTAAAAGCAGCAATCGCGAACAAAGCCGGCGAGCCGCTCGAGGTCGCCAGCGTCGACCTCGAAGGGCCCAAGGCCGGCGAAGTCCTGGTCGAAATCAAGGCCACCGGCGTCTGCCACACCGACGCCTACACCTTGTCGGGCGCCGATCCCGAGGGCCTCTTCCCAGCGATCCTCGGACACGAGGGCGCGGGCGTCGTGATCGAAACGGGGCCGGCCGTGACGACCTTGAAGCGCGGCGACCACGTCATCCCGCTCTACATACCCGAATGCCGCAACTGCCCGTCCTGCCTTTCAGGGAAAACTAATCTGTGTACGGCGATTCGCGAGACGCAGGGCCGCGGCGTGATGCCCGACGGCACCAGCAGATTCTCGCGCGATGGCAAGCCGCTGCATCACTATATGGGGACGTCGACGTTCGCGAACTTCACCGTGGTGCCCGAGATTGCGCTGGCAAAAGTCCGCGACGACGCGCCGTTCGAAAAGATTTGCTACATCGGATGCGGGGTCACGACCGGAATCGGCGCCGTCCTGAACACCGCAAAGGTGCAAGCTGGCGACAGGGTGGTCGTGTTCGGGCTCGGCGGAATCGGCCTCAATGTCGTGCAAGGCGCGCGGCTTGCGGGCGCGTCGATGATCGTAGGCGTCGATATGAATCCTGCGCGCAAAGCTATCGCCGAGAAGTTCGGCATGACGCATTTCGTGAATCCCGCGGAGGTCGAGGGCGATCTCGTGCCGCATATCGTGAGCCTGACGCGTGGCGGCGCGGATTTTTCATTCGAATGCGTCGGCAACGTCAAGCTGATGCGCCAGGCGCTCGAGTGTTGTCAGCGGGGATGGGGCACCAGCGTGATTATCGGCGTCGCGGGTGCGGGGCAGGAGATTTCGACGCGGCCGTTTCAGCTCGTGACCGGACGCACGTGGAAGGGTACGGCCTTTGGCGGCGCGCGCGGACGTCGCGACGTTCCGAAAATCGTCGACTGGTACATGGAGGGCAGGATCAATATCGACGATCTGATTACGCACGTGATGCCGCTGGAAAAAATCAACGACGCCTTCCAGCTGATGCACGAAGGCAAATCGATTCGAAGCGTGGTGACGTTTTAAGGTTTGATGCCGGCAAAAATCCAACGCGCGTCTCGTATTCTCGATTGTCACTTGCGCAATTGCGCTCGCGGGATGCTGGTCGCATGAGACGCAGCAGCAAAAGTTTGTGGACGCGATGAATCACGGCAACGGCGCGCAGGCCAGTCAGATCTGGCTTCACATGGACGCGAAGAGCCGCGCCGATTTCTCGCATAACGAGGGAATGACGCCGAACACCTCGCCCGACGATGTGAAGAAGCAGGTCATGCAGCATTACGAGGACGAGGCGGGGAAAGGTGACGATAGCGATGAAACGATCGAGAAGCCGACGCCCAATGTGCATCTTGGCGGCCTCGAGAGTCTGCCCGAATGGGTCGGTCCGACGGGCGCGCCGCCGCAAGCCGTGACGGTGCCGGCAGAGACCGCGCCGCCCGAGACAATACGACCGTCCAACTGAGGCGCGCGACGATGGAGTTTGGCCTCACCGCCGAGCAGAAGTTGCTGCATGAAACGCTGCGCGACTTCGCGCGGCACGAGTTGCTTCCGACGTTACGCTTCGCGCGACGCGGACAAAGATCTGCCGCCGGCTCTGGTGAGAAAACTAGGCGAGATGGGTCTGCTTGCGCCGATGGTCGATACGCATCTCGGCGGCTCGAGACTCGACTACGTGTCACTCGGAATCGCGCACGAGGAAATCGCGCGCGGCGATTTCAATGCCGCGTACGTCTTGTTACTGGCGGCTCTGGTCGGCGCAATAATCTCGCGCAGCGGCGACGCGCGTCAGCAGGCTGCCTACCTTCCACCGATTTGCCGGGGCGAAACTATCGCGGCGCTCGCGGTGACAGAGCCTGGCGGCGGCTCCGACGCGGCGCATATCGTCATGCAAGCGCGTCGCGACGGCGACAACTACGTCCTGAGCGGCGAGAAAACGTCGATTTCATTCTCGTCGTCCGCAGCCACCGCCCTCGTGCTCGCGCGTACCGGCACACTGGAACAGTCCGCGCGGGGCGTGAGCGCGTTTTACGTCGACCTCAACTCACCGGGCGTATCGCGCACGCGCTTTCGCGACATGGGCTCGCGCGCAATCGGCCGCGGCCAACTATTTTTCGACGGCGTGCGCGTGCCCGCGTCGGCTCGCATCGGCGCGGAAGGCGCGGGCTTCGTCGACGTGATGCAGGGATTCGATTTCAGCCGTTCGCTGATTGGCCTTATGTGCATCGGTGCTGCAGAGCAGAGCGTCGAGGAGACTTGCGCGTACGTGGCAGAGCGACAGGCGTTTGGCGCGCCGCTCGCGCGGTTCGAGGGCGTGTCCTTTCCGCTCGCCGAGGCGGCGGTTCGGCTCCGCGCGGCGCGTCTGCTGTGCTACGAAGCGCTGTGGCTGAAGGATCGCGGCGCGCCGCACGGATGGCTCGCGGCCGGAGCAAAATGGCTCGCGCCGGAGCTGGCCGCTGACGTTTTGCATCAATGCCTCCTGCTCCACGGGCATCTGGGGTTCAGCCTCGATCTGCCGCATCAGCAGCGGATGCGCGACGTGATCGGACTCGAGATTGGCGACGGCACCGCACAGATCATGAAGACACTCGTCGCGCGCGAGATCATCGGCAAGGCTGCTCGCCCGTACTAGAGGTTGCGTTTAGATGGCTGAATCGAAATGGCCGATCACGTGGGACGCTCGATGGATTTGGGCCGGGCCCGCGCCGTTGCCGGTATCGCCGATCGGCGCGGCTGGAATTCCGCCGAAGGAAACCTGGAATCGATTCTGCTACTTGCGGCGGACGGTTCAACTCGACGCGATCCCTGCGTCAGTTCCCGCGCGAGTGACCGCCGACTCGCGCTTCGTGCTGTTCGTCAACGGCGTCGAAGTCGCGCGCGGACCGGCGCGATCAATACCCGAGCGTCTCGCATGGACGGAAGTCGATCTCGCGCCGTATCTTCGCGCGGGCCGAAACGCGATTGCGGCGCTGGTGCGATTTTACGGAGTGCCAGGACCGTGGTGGCGTCCCGCGGCGCCCAGCTTCCTGCTCGGTTTTGGATCGTTCGGGTTTGAATCGCCGGCTATCGGCGTGACTTCAGACGCGTCGTGGAAAGGACGGGCCGCGCCGTATCGCCAGGATGTCGTGCGGGGAGCCGCGCTGCCAGTTCCGCCGATCGAAATTCTCGACGGTGCGGCAATTCCCACCGGCTGGAACGACGCTGCGTTCGACGATTCCGATTGGCTGCCGGCTGTAGAATTGTTGTCCGCAACCTTCTCGCACAATCGCACGCGAATCCCGGTCGAGCCTTTCACCTCGCCCGAGCCTGACGAGATGGCGCCGCTGACTTCGATTCCGATCGCGATGAAAGAACTGTCGCGCCGTGGTGTCCCAGCGCTCAACAGCGACGACCCGCGCGGCGCGTATCCGACGGCTGATCAATCCGCTGACGGTCCCGACAATATCGTCAACTTCGACGCGGGGATGATCACGCTCGCGACGCCGTGGGCTGCCGCGCGCGGTCCTGCCGGTTCAACCGTCGACGTGTACTGCGGTGAGGACGCGCGCACCGACGGCAGCGCGGAGACGCAGCCGCGACAATTCGCGATGCGCTACATCTTGCGTGGCGACGGCGTAGAACGGCTCGAGTCGTACGAGGCAGTCGGCTTCCGCTATCTGTCGATCGTCGCGCGCGGCGGTGCACAGATCGAATCCGCGGGCGCAATCGAGCGGCGCTATCCGCGCGGCGACGAGGCGTACTTCGAATGCGACGATCCCGCGCTCAACAAAATCTGGCGGGTCGGTGCACGCACGCTGGAGCTCTGCTCGACCGACGCCTTCATCGACTGCCCCGGCCGCGAGCAGCGCGCGTGGCTCGGCGATTCTTATATCCACGCGCTGTTGACGTACACGACCAACACCGATTGGCGCCTCGTGCGACGCCATCTGCGAATCTGCGCGCATTCGCGGCGCGGCGACGGTCTGCTCGCGATGGCCGCTGCGTGCGACTTCTCGATTTCGTCGACCACAATCCCCGACTACTCGCTGCACTGGATTCGCGCACTCGCGCGCTACTTCGAATACTCGGGCGACGCCGCGACGGTGGGCGAGCTGATGCCGACCGCGTCCGGCGTCCTGTCGGCCTTCGAGCGGTACCGCGCGCCCGACGGCCTAATTCGCGGGATGCCCGGATGGATTTTCATCGACTGGGCAATGACCGAGCGATCGGAAGTGACCGGCGCACTCGACGCGCTTTACGCCGCTGCCCTCGATGACTTCGCATCGCTGGCCGAGACGGTCATGGCGGATTCGCACGGTGCCGCCGATGCTCGAGCGCGTGCTGAGCGGACCCGCCGCGCTTTCGAATTGCTGTGGGACGAGGCGGCGGGCGTTTACGTTGATGCAGCCGATCGCATTGGCCCTCGCCGCCGAGTCAGCCAGCAAACGAATGCGATCGCGATCGTCGCCGGTTGCGCGCCGCGCGATCGGTGGCCTCGAATGCTCGACTACGTCCTCGACGAATCGCGCGTAGTAGTCACGCCTACGATTTCCGACGACCTTGGCGCGTACATTCGGCAGCGCATGGATCCCGCCGAGCACATGAAGTTCGATGTCGAGCACGACGTCGTCGCGGCTCAGCCGTTCTTCTCGCATATCGTTCACGACGCGATCGTCCGCGCAGGCCGCCGCGATTTGATTCCCGCGCGATGCATGAAATGGTGGCCGCAGATCGAGCGGGGCGATACCGCGTTCGAGGAATACTGGAACGCTCGCACCGGCACTGGGAGCCGATGTCACGCATGGTCGGCGACTCCGACCTACGATTTGACCACCTGGGTTCTCGGGGTGCGGCCGGCGGCGCCGGGTTACTCACGCGCGGAAATCGCGCCGCAGTTTGGCAAGCTCGTGCATCTCGAAGGACGCGTCCCGACCCCGCACGGGCTCATCGAGCTGAAGCTGGATCGCGACGTGGGCGGCGAGGTTCTGATTCCAGACGGCGTCACTGGGCTCGTGCGGTTCGACGACGCGCCTCTCACTGGCGGCGAGTTCGGCCCGGGCCGCCATCGCATTTCCCGTTGACGCGTGCCCATCCGACAGTGTTAAGAATCGAGCGGCGCTGAAATTTCATGTCGATACTTAGTCCATATCGCGTGCTCGATCTCACGACCGAGCGCGGCTTGCTATGCGGCCAGATGCTCGCCGACCTGGGTGCCGACGTGATCAAAGTTGAGCCGCCGGGCGGATCGTCCGCGCGCAATATCGGCCCGTTCTACAAGGACGTGCCGCATCCTGACCGTTCGCTGTATTGGTGGGCGTACAATCGCAACAAGCGCGCGATCACGCTCGACCTCGAGCGCGACGCGGGCCGCGATCTTCTTCTTCGGCTGGTCGAGCGCGCGGATTTTCTGATCGAGTCGCACAATCCCGGCTATCTGGCTCAGCACAATCTCGGGTTCGCCGACCTCGCAAAAATAAATCCCGCTCTCATCTACGTTTCGATCACGCCGTTCGGACAGGACGGGCCCAAGGCAAATTACGCTGACAGCGATCTGATCATCATGGCGGCCGGCGGACCGCTGATTCTCGCCGGCGACGCGGATCGTCCACCTGTGCGGCTCTCCATCCCGCAGGCGTACCTGCACGCATCCGCCGACGCCGCCGTGGCAGCGCTCGCGGCGCATCACGAGCGAGTGCGCTCCGGCCTGGGGCAACATATCGATGTTGCGGCGGTGCAATCGGTTGCGATGGCGACGCAGTCGTACATTCTTTCGGCTCCGCTCGCTTCAACCGAAATGAGCCGGATATCTGGCGGAGTGAAATTGGGGCCGATCGAATTCCCGCTGGTCTGGCCAACCAGGGATGGCTACGTCGCGATGACTTTTCTTTTCGGATCGGCGCTTGGCGTGTTCACCACCAAGCTGATGCATTTTATTTGCGAGCAGGGATTTTGCGACGAGGCGACGCGCGACAAGGATTGGATCTCATACGGCGAGCAGCTATTCAGTGGCGCCGAGCCTCTTTCCGAATTCGACCGCGTGAAAGAAGTCGTAAGAAATTTCACGCGCAGCCGTACCAAGGCCGAATTGCTCCAGCTCGCAGTCGAACGCGGATTTCTGATCACGCCGGTCACCACAATCGAGGAAGTAGTCGAGAGCCCGCAATTCGCGTCGCGCGATTACTTCCAGCACGTCGCGCATCCCGAACTCGGCGAGTCGTTCCGATACCCGGGACCGTTTGCGAAATTCAGCGCGAGTCCGATCGAATATCGAAGGAGGCCGCCGACCGTCGGCGAGCACAATTCCGAAATTTACCGCGACGAACTCGGCTTGAGCGAACGCGAGATCGCCGAATTAACGCGCGCGGGGATCATCTGATGCCTAACGACCTGCCGCTCAAGGACGTCAAGATTTGCGACTTCATGTGGGTGATGGCCGGTCCCGCGTCGACGCGGATTCTTGCCGACTACGGCGCGACCGTCGTGCGGATCGAGTCGCCCACACGAGTCGACACTGCGCGCACGCTGCAGCCCTATCACGGCAATCATCTCGGCCCCGACAGCTCGGGACTGTTCGCCAACTGCAACGCCGGCAAGCTCGGAATCTCGCTCGATCTTGGCAATCCCGCGGCACGCAAGGTGGTACACGATCTCGTGCGATGGGCCGACGTCGTCACCGAGTCGTTCTCTCCCAAGGCGATGCGCGCGTGGGGCTTCGATTACGAATCGCTGCGCAACGTCAATCCCGGCGTCATCATGCTGAGCTCGTGCCTGATGGGACAGACGGGACCGCTCGCGAAAATCGCGGGCTTCGGGAACATGGCGGCCGCGATTGTGGGTTTCACCAATCTCACCGGATGGCCCGACCGTCCGCCCGCCGGCGTCTTCGGCGCGTACACCGACTACGTCGCGCCGCGGTTTACCGCGCTCTCGATTCTCGCGGCGCTTGACCATCGGCGGCGCACCGGGCAGGGCCAGTACATCGATCTGTCGCAGGCTGAATGCGCGATTCACTTTCTCGGGCCTGCGATTCTCGACTACACGGTGAATGGCCGCGTCGAGGAACGAGCCGGAAATTCCGACGCCGCTTTCGCGCCCCACGGCGTCTATCCGGCCGCCGGCGATGACCAATGGGTCGCGATCGTCTGCCGCGACGACGACGATTGGCGCCGCCTGTGCGCCGCCATGGAAAATGAAATCCTGGCGCGAGACTCTCGCTATGCGTCTGCTGCGGGACGACTCGAGCATCGCGATGCTATCGATTCTTCGATCGCAGCCTGGAGTCGAAAGTTCGATCGCGCCGCTATCGAATCACGGCTTCAGTCGCACGGGGTGCCCGCTCATCAGGTACAGAACAGCGCCGACGCGTATCGTGATCCGCAGTTCGCGCATCGCGGCCATTTCGTCGCGCTCGATCATCCGAGCCTCGGGAAATTCACGGTCGAGGGTCCTCGCGCGAAACTCTCCCGCACTCCTGCCGCTGTCCGACGGGCCGCGCCTTCCCTGGGACAGGACAATCAACACGTGCTCGAAAGCATTCTCGGCTACGACGAAACGCAAATCACCGAATTGGTGGCGACCGGTGCACTTGGCTAGCGGCGCATCAATCCAGCGTCCCTCGCGCGCCGTACTTGAAATAGAAGCCGGGTGGTGATGGCCGACGACAACAGGATTTCCGATGAAGGACTCGTGTCTGCCATGGCCGCCGGCGATCAGGACGCCTTGGCCACGCTGAATCAACGTTACGGCCGCGCGCTCAGCGCAGTCGCAGCGCGAATCCTGCGCGACGAGGCCGACGCCGAAGAAGTCGCGGCCGATGTATTGTGGCAACTCTGGCGCGAGGCATCGCGATTCGATCGCGGCCGCGGTTCGGTTGGCGCGTGGATTATGATGACGGCGCGCAGCCGCGCGATCGATCGACTGCGCGCCCGCAAAGCTCGCGAGCCGCGCGCCGGCGATCCCGTCGAGCCCACGGTCACCAACGATCCATCAAACGAAATTCACAGCGCCGAGCGGCGCAGTCAGGTCGAGGGCGCGTTGGCAAGCTTGAATGACGGTGAGCGCGACCTGCTGCGGCTGGCGTATTTTTCCGATCTTTCTCAGTCCGAGATTGCCGAGCGCACCAGTATTCCACTCGGCACGGTGAAGAGCCGGATGCGCGCCGGATTGATCAGGCTGCGGGACACACTTCGAGGGAGTGTCGAGTAGGGTGGAACACGCCGAAATCAAAGACCTGATCCCGCTCAAGGCACTCTCCCGGCTCGACGGCGACGAAGCGCGTGCGGTTGACGAGCATCTGGCTGCGGGATGCGACGAATGTGAGCGCGAGCTGGCGTCGTTCAATCAAGCGCTTGCGGAGATGGCGATCGCGGAAGCCGGCGCCGACGGTCCCTCCGATCGAATCTGGAGTCGTCTGCAAGCGCGCCTCGACGCGAGCCGTCCTGCGCAGAGAGTCGAAGATCGATCGGCGCGTGAATCCTCGCGTGGTCGCGGCTTCGCGACGATGCTCGGTTCAGCGGTCGCAGCCGCGGTTGTCGCGATCATCGTGAGCTACGCGTTTTTAAGTTCGCGACTGCGCAGCGACACTTCCGAAACTTCAAATGAGGTCGCAGCGCTCACCACAAAACTTATCGAAGTAGAGCGCAAGCTCGACAGCACCGGCGACCAGCTCGCAGCGCTCGAGGCCAAGGTCGCTCAGACCACTGACCTGACGCTCGCGAGCCTCGGCCCCGACGCGCGTGTCGCTCGGCTCGCCGGTCTCCCCGCGTCGCCATCTGCCACCGGTACTGTAGCGCTCAGTCCCACCCAGGGCACCGCGATGCTCGAGGTGAACGGTCTCCCGCCAACGCCTGACGACAAGGAGTACGAGGTCTGGTGGATCGGCGCTAAGCAGGGGCCGCTGAAGGCGGGATTATTCCAGCCGTCGAGCCATGGCGCGACGATCGTTTCGCTCGACCTGCCACCACCGGGGGAAGTCGTGCTCGCCAGTGCGATTACGCTCGAGCCCGTCGGCGGCGTCGAGAAGCCGAGCGGCGCGATGTACCTGAAGGGTGATTTTCCCCGCCGCTAGACAAAATTTCTCGCGGCTTCCAATCCGACTCGCTGACGCCTCCGTATATCGGGCATGGAGCCGAATGAACCCGCCTTCGACCTCGATCGTTATCTGCGTGTCTGCGGCGCAACCAAGCCGGAGTGTTTCGATTGGAAGACAACGACGCCGCAACCGCGGCTGAGCGACGACGCACTGTTCACGATTGCCTACATGATGGACATCGAGTCGCACACCATCGTCTATCTGCGCGACCTGCTGTCGACGCGCGTCGTTCGCGACAACGAAGTCACCGCATTCCTGTCGTGCTGGGCCTACGAGGAATTTTTTCACTCTCTGCTGTTGCGCCGCTTTCTCGCGACGCAGGGAGTTGCGATCGACGATCGGCGCTTTGCCGATTTGCGCAGCAGAACCAGTCTCGCCGATCGCATCATCCGTCCCGGCATCGCAATCCTGTCGCGTATGACGCGTCATTTCCCCGCCGTGCATATGACGTTCGGTGCGATCAACGAAATCTCGACGCTGACCGGCTACCAGGCGCTGATCAGCCGCACTGATTTCGCGCGCGACCGCTCTGGCAGCCAGCACCCGCTCCTGACGACAATTCTCGAGCGAATCATCAAGGACGAACGCCGCCACTTTGCTTTCTATTTCAATCAGGCTCGGGGCCGGCTTCGAGCGCCCGCCGCGCGGCGCCTGACCGCATTCCTGGTGCGAAACTTCTGGACTCCGGTGGGAGTTACGGTCCGCGGCGATCCTGCGATGCGCCGCGTATGCGCGTACTTGTTTCCCGGCGAGAGCGGCGTCGAGCGCCTGGCCGCTGTCGATCGATCGATCGCGCGCCTTCCCGGTCTGGAGTGGTTCGACCTCGGCGCGCGTTACGCCCGCCGGGTTCAGGCGAGCGATCGGCGAGTCTTTTTCCCCACCGAGGCTCGATCCAGCGGCTAGTTAGATCGGGTCGCTTGCCGGATCGTGCGAGTTTTTAGTATTCGGACTGCATGTTCACCGGCATCGACCATGTCGTGATCATCGTTAACGAACTCGAATCCGCGATTGCGAGTTATTCGCGCGCGGGATTCACAGTCGTTCGTGGCGGGAAGCATCCCATCGGCACTCACAACGCGCTGATCGCATTCGCCGACGGCAGCTACCTGGAACTGATCGCATTCACGAAACCGAACACCGGGCATCCATGGCAAACCGCGCTAGCGAAGGGCGGTGGCATCATCGATTTTTGCATGCGCACCGACGATCTCGCGGCAGACGTCGAGTCGATGCGCCGCGCGGGCGCGAAGATTGGCGATCCGTCCCCGCTCACTCGAGATCGTCCCGACGGCTATCAGCTGAGTTGGATGCTCGCGATTCCCGAGGCTCCCTTCAATGGCCAGGTGCCATTTCTGATCAAGGACGACACTCCGCGCGACGAACGCGTTCCGCGCGAACGTTCGCATCCTAACGGCGCAACTGGCATCCGCACTCTCGCGATCGCTGTGAATAATCCCGGCGCGACCAGCCTCTACTATGCACGCGTGCTCGGACGCCCCGGCGCACCCGTCCAGCGCCCAGACCTCGAAGCTGCAGGCGTTGCGTTCACGATCGGTCCCAACGAAGTGCAGTTGCTTGCATCGAAAAGTGAGAATGGCCCACTGGCGCAATGGATTCGCGATCACGGTCAATCACCGTTCGAGCTCGCCCTCGCAACTGCCCGCGGCAGCTCGACCAAGCTTGATCCCGCACTTCTGCAAGGCGCCTGCATCAGGATCGCCTGATCGAAAGGAGCACCAGGATGTCAGCCGGCAAAGTGAGTTTCGGTTTCACGATTCCGCAGCGCGGCGTGTTTTTCGGCATCGCAACCTGGCCCGAAATGATCGCGATGGCGGCCGACGCAGACCGAAATCCAATCTTCGATTCGGTCTGGGTCGGCGACAGCGTGATGGCGAAGCCGCGGCCGGAGTCTATCTCCTTGCTGGGAGCGCTCGCGGCTGCGACCTCGCGCGTCAAGCTCGGGGTTGGATGTATGGCAAGTTTCCCGATCCGCGATCCGATTCTGTTCGCGTATCAATGGGCCACGCTCGATCTCATTTCAAACGGCCGTATGCGCCTCGCCGCATGCACTGGAATTGTCCCGGCCGGTGGCGCGAGCGCGAAAGAAGGTGTGCCTTGGGGAATCACCGATGGACAGCGCGGCAACCGGATGGCCGAGAACATCGCGATCTGCCGCCGCCTCTGGAGCGAAGACAACGTCAGCTTCGCGGGCAAGTATCGTTCTTTCAATGAAGTGACGATCAAGCCGCGGCCGGTGCAGCAGCCGTGCCCGATTTGGATTGCTGCGAATCCCCCGCCCGCGCAATCAGAAAAGCCGATGCGCCGAGTCGCGAAAATTGCCGACGGCTGGATGACCGTGCAAATGTTTCCAAAGATGCTTGCCGGGTTGTGGTCGAAGCTGTCGGAGAGCCTCCGCCAGGAAGGAAAAGATCCGGCCACGTTTCCGAACCTCGCGTACCATAACGTCAACATCAATCCCGACCGGGCGGCCGCGCTCGAAGAGTCGAAGCGCTTCCTGGATGAATATTACGGTCCCATTTTCGCTCCGCAGATGGTCGAAGCATGGACCGCGGCCGGCACTCCCGGACAGTGCGTGGAGCACCTGCGCGATTTGGTGCGCGACGGCGCGAAGGCGATCGCGCTCAGAATCACGTCATGGGATCAGCGCGGCCAGTTTGATCGCCTGGTTAATGAAGTGCTGCCGCGCGTGAACGTCTAGCGCGTGCGTGGGCGGCGGTATCGCTGTTCTCGTTGTAGTAGTATCGCGACTCGCGATGCATCCCTTGGACAAAATTCCTCGCGTCGTCATCGCGGCGACCGCCAGCGGCGTCGGCAAGACCACTGCGACCGTCGCGCTGATCGGTGCAATGCGCGCGCGCGGCCTCAAGGTCGCCGCGTTCAAGTGCGGCCCCGATTATCTCGATCCCACCTATCATGAACGCGCCGCCGGTGTGCGCTCGCACAACCTCGACGGCTGGATGATGGATCGCGACGCGGTCGTAGCGACTTTTGTGCGCGCATCCGCCGACGCTGACATCGCGGTGATCGAAGGCATGATGGGGCTGTTCGATTCAGCGACGCCGACGGGCGATGAAGGCTCGACTGCTCAGATTGCGAAGTGGCTGGACGCGCCGGTTATCCTCGTCACCGACGCGTCAGGCGTCGCGCGCACGATCGCCGCGGTGGCCGCGGGTTTCGCGCGCTTCGATCCTGCGGTGCGCGTGGCCGGCATGATCTGCAATCGCGTCGGTGGGCGCGGGACATCTCGATCTGTTGCGCGCCGCCGAGCCCGAGGTTCCGATTGTTGGCGGATTCCCAGCCAGTGTCGATCTCGCTTTTCCCGAGCGCCATCTCGGCCTTCTGATGGCCGATGAATCGAATGTGCCGCAACGCCTGATCGACGGATGGAGCCGGCTTGCGGCCGAATGGCTGGACCTCGACGCTATTGTCGAAATTGCGCGCTCAGCGCCAGCACTCGAAGTCGATCGCGCGTCTAGTGAGAGCAAAATCGAGTTCGAGTTCGCGGCCGCGCTGCCGAATCGGCGTGGCATATGACGAAGCGTTTCACTTTTACTATGAAGACAATTTGAATCGGCTGCGCTCGCTTGGCGCGGAGATTGTAAATTTCTCGCCGATCCGGGATCGCGAACTGCCCGAAGTCGATGGACTTTATTTCGGCGGCGGATATCCCGAGGCGTTCGCGCGCGAACTGTCTTCGAACGCTGCGATGCTTGCGGCCGTTCGTCGCTTCGCGGTTAGCGGCGGCCTGATTTATGCCGAGTGTGGCGGCCTGATGTACCTGACAGACGCGATCAGAACGCTCGACGGCGCGCGGTGGCCGCTGGCCGCGATCATCCCCGGAGTCGCTGTGATGTCTGAAAAGCTGCAGGCAATCGGTTACGTCGAGATCGAGACGCGAGCGGACTCGATTCTCGGTCCAGCGCAAACGCGCTTTCGAGGTCATCAGTTTCGCCACTCGACGCTCGAAGGTGCCGATCGCGGGAATCGGATCGATCACATCTACAACGTGGCACCGCGATGGGGTGGCGCCCCGTTCGCCGAAGGCTACCGCGTCGGAAATGTTCTCGCGTCATACGTTCACGCGCATTGGGCATCAAACCCCGCCGTCGCGAAGGCTCTTATCGATGCGTGCGTTCGGTCGCGCGTATCAAGACAACCGGCTGCGTAGCGTCTAGAATTGCCGTCATGAGCAGCGACCGCGCAGATCAAAATCGAAGTAAAGACCGCGCGAAGATTCCCGGCGATTTTCCGGCCGCGCCGCTGACGCTCGAAGGCTACAGCATTCTCCATCAGATGTTCCGCGTGCGTCGCCGACAATTGCGCGCGCTCGACGCGGTGAAACGCGACGCCGCAATCAACGAAGCGTCGAAGCTGTTGGGCGAGATGGCGCGGCGCGAGGACGGTGAGAGCGCGCTTTTTTCGGGAATTGGGCATAAGAGCGACCTAGTAGTCGTGCATTTCCGGCGCAGCTTCGAGGAACTCGCTCAAGCCGAGCACGCGGTCGCAGGACTCGCACTCAGCGACTATTTGGAACCGACCACATCGTATCTGTCGGTGATCGAAATCGGACTTTACGAAGCGACGGTCGCGCTCTATCGCAAGCTCATCGAGAGCGGCATCGGCCCGCATTCGCCGCAATGGAAATCTGAAATCGAGTCCGAGCTTGCCCGCCAGCGCGAAAAGATCTCGCCGCGGCTGTTTCCGAAAATCCCCGCGCGCCCGTACCTGTGCTTCTATCCGATGGACAAGAAGCGCGACGGCGCCGACAACTGGTATCGCCTGCCGATCGAAGATCGCCAGCGCCTGATGCATGATCACGGGATGGTCGGGCGGCGTTTCGCCGGTGAGGTGACGCAGATTATTTCGGGCTCGATCGGCTTCGACGACTGGGAATGGGGCGTCGACCTCTTCGCCGACGATCCAATTGTGTTCAAGAAGCTCGTCTACGAGATGCGCTTCGATGAGGCGAGCGCGTCATACGCAAAGTTCGGCCCCTTTTACGTCGGCATCCGGCTCGAGCCCGGCGCGCTGGGCAAGCTCTTCTCGGCCTGATCGAGAACTCGCAGGCTGGCGCTCGCTTCATACTTCATAGCCCGATAGCGCCAACTTGGCTATAATTCAGAAGTCATGAAGAAAGCCAAAATCGCGGAACTGCGCAACGGCCTTTCGCGCTATCTCGATCACGTCCGCGCAGGCGGTTCCGTCATTGTGTACGACCGCGACACGCCGATCGCCGAGATCGTTCCTCTGACGAAAGGCAAGGCCGTCAGCAAACAGGACCGCGACGAGGAGCGCCTCGCGCGGCTTGAACGCAGGGGCGCGATCAGGCGCGGCACCGGCGATTTGGACGCATGGTTCAAGACTCATAAGCCCATCAAGATTCCTGGAGGCGCCGGTGTCTTGCAGGCTTTGTTGGAAGAGCGAGAAAGCGGCAGGTGAGATACTGGGACGCTTCGGCGTTGGTCCCTTTATTCATCGAAGAGGCATCGACTACGGAAGTTGAGGGGTGGCGAGCCGCCGATCCTGGCATCACAACCTGGATGATGACGCGAGTCGAAGTACTTGCAGCGATCGCCCGAAAGAAACGTGAGCGGCCGGCGATGGTGACTCTATGGAATCGTGCAATTCACGAGGTTAACGAAGTCGCGTCGAGGTGGATTGAAATTTGGGACGTCGACGCCACGCGACGTCACGCTCAGCGCATAGTCATGGACCATCCACTGCGAACCGCCGATGCCCTCCAACTCGGCGCCGCCATTGTTGCCGCCGACGGCGATCCGCAATCTCTCGACTCGTCACTCTCGATAACAGACTCGCTGAAGCGGCTCTGCGCGAAGGGTTTCCCGTCCTCACCGTTAGATAGATCCTAAGCGGTTGTCGGAACGCTCGCGGGCTCTGCGCGCAGCGCCGTCAGCTCGCGGCTCGCGCGCGGCAGAAACACCAGCCCTATCAGCGCGTTGCACAGCATGAAGGTTAGTTGCGCCGCCAGGCTGTAGGCGACGATCTTCGCCGGCGACGCGTTGGTCGAGAAGAACAGCAGCCACGCCGCCTGGCTGGTGCCGAGATGAGCTACCGAAATAGGCAGCGCGGCGGCCAGAAACACCAGCGGTAGAAACAGCATCAGCTTCACGAACGGGATCGCGATTCCGTATAGCGCCAGCGCGTAGTACTGCGCGACTACCGAGGCGAGAAACGTCGGGGCCTTGATCGAGAGCACCGCCAGGTAGTCGAGGGGACGCGCCTGGATAAACGTCGCGAGCAAGGCGCCCGCGCGTCCAGTCTCGACCCAGTTGCGAATCCGCGCGCTGCGACGGGCCATCGCGAAGAAAATCATGACTCCCGCAAGCAGCGCCCAGGCCGCGATGTACACGATGCGCAGAATCGCGACGATCCTTATCTGCGCGGCGCCGACCGGCGTGTAAAACATCACCCCGAGGGTCGAGAACAAAAAGAGCTGATAGATTTCAAGCATCGCGATGAACAGCACCGAGCTGAGTGCGCTCAGGAACGTGATTCCCGCCTTGCGATGCAGGTAGTACGCGACGCCACCCTGCGCGAGGCTCGTGTTGATTAGAGCCAGCACGTACATGCTCGCGCGAATCGGCAGGATGTCGCTGTATCGCATCCGCGCGTTGAAGCGATTCACCACCCAGGTCAGGCATGCCGAATCGATCGCGCAGTAGAACAGCGAGTACGGCATGAACACCGCGAGAAACTCCAGCACCGGCACCTGCGAGAGCGCCTGCTCGACTTTGCGAACCGGGATGCGCCAGAAGATCAGCGCAAAGATCGCGACTGTCCCGAGATACGGAAGCGCCTTGCGCCACAGCGGTGCCGGGCGAGCCGCGGGAACGTCGTCGCGCGGCGCGGCGGTCGAACCTGGACTGGTTCCTGCACTCATGCGTCGTCCATCCTGACCGCGGCCGTGCCCATCAGCACCTGTTCGCCGCGCTGATTGTCGACATGAATCTGCAGTTCGGCGCGATTCGTATTCGGATCGACGGAAATAATTTTCGCGTGCGAAGTGAGCGTGTCACCGAAGAGCACCGGCTTGGTGAGCGACACCTCGATACGGCCGCCGCGAATGAAGCGCATGCCGAAGTTATCGGCGATGAATTGCGCGATTATCGCGATTGTCTGCTCGCCGCCGGCGATTGGCGCGACGAATCCCGCCTTGCGAGCCGCATCCTTGTCGTCGTGGATACCACGCGGCGGACGCCGGCGCGGAGGCTGTTCGATCCCGTCGTGGTAGGCTTTCGCCGCGGCTTCATCGAGGAGGTACGGCGTCGAAACCAGTTCCGCGCCGATTCGAATCTCACCGACTGCAGCGCTCATTGCATCTCGCCCTTATCATTCAACAGCACCGACGTGATCGCCTGCCGCACAAGCAACTGATCCGTCATCGCGTCGCGCGATTCATATTCCAGCGTAAAATAGAACTTGCCGCGCTTGCGATACGTCGCGGTGATCGTGCCTTCGACCTTGACCGCCTGCCCGACGCGCATCGGCTCGTGAAACTCGCACCAGTGCTTGGCGTGTACTCCCCCCTTGCCGCCTTTCAGATGAGTGGCGATCAAAAGAGCGTAGTCCTGCAAGCGCATCGTGGGCGACACTATCGCGTTGGGATTCTGCGCCGTGGGGATGAAGTCGGGATTCGCGGCCTTGACCGCACCCGAGAATGCGCGCGCCCGCTCCGGCGTGACGACGTAGCTAATCGGCCCGAGGCGCATTCCCTCGTGCAGGTTCTCCGGACACATCGGAAGTCTCAAGTCTTCGTTCATCGTACCGATTGAACGACTTTAGCAGGCGTGCAAGATTCGGCGAACCGCGGTTCTTTTAGTCAAATGGCAACCGGCAAAGTCGACTACGCTCGCAAAGCTCGGATTCATCTCAGCAAGGCAGACCCGATCCTTGCGCGGATTATTGCGGAAGTCGGTGCGCTTGGCATTCAGCCGCGGCGCGAGCGTTTCCAGGCGCTCGCGCGCGCGATTATTTTCCAGCAACTCGCGGGCGCGGCCGCCAATGCTATCTACGGCCGCTTCGTGGCTCTGTTCCCCGATGTGGAATTTCCGACGCCGGAACAAGTGTTGGCCAAGACCGACGCCGAGTTGCGCGCCGTGGGCCTCTCTGAAAAAAAAGCGCTCTACATAAAGGACCTCGCCACGCACATCCGGGACGGCAAGCTCAATTTTCATCTGTTCCATCGCATGACCGACGAAGAGATCATCGAGCACCTCGTCATGGTCAAGGGAATCGGCAGATGGACTGCCGAGATGTTCCTGATGTTCAACCTTGGCCGGCCCGACGTGATGCCGGCTGACGACCTGGGCGTCCAGAACGCGATAAGACGGCACTACAGGATGCGCCAGCGCCCCAATCGCAAGCGCCTGCTGAAGCACGCCGAGCGATGGCGCCCGTACCGAACGGCAGCAGCCTGGTACCTATGGCGCAGCCTCGACATCGTCCTGCCCGACGGCGGAGCGAAGGCCCCGACGAAGAACCTCGCAAAGCGCAAGAAGAAGTAGCACTCATCCGTTGCCCGGAAGCTTCGGCGACTTCGGCAAGTCTGGGTTCATGTAGTCCCATGGCTGAGCGCTCGCGGTGTAAATGTCCTGACCAGGTCGGAACACGCTCGGATCGTCCAGGCTGCCGACTCGAATCGTCACCATGTCAGGGCTCATACCCGGCAGCCCGAAGAGAGGCGATCCGCAATCGCCGCAGAATGTTCGCGTGGTCGTATGCCCACTGTCGGCGGTGAGTTCGAAGTACTTCGGCTTCCCTTGGGTTACCTTGAAAGTTGAGCGCCGAACCGCAAGGACTGCCGAAAAGGCGCTCCCGGTCTCATGTTGACAATCCCGACAGTGACAGTTCATCGAGAAGAGCGGTTCCCCTTCAGCGCTGTAACGAATAGCGCCACAAGCGCAACCACCAAAAAACTGAGTGGGCATATCAATCCTCCGCTATGCTGCCGACGTGCTACTCGCGCCAGCATTGGGTTTGGTTTTAGGAAGCCGAGTTTTGTCAGCGCTTCATCGAGGGCACTGATGTCTTCCGACGGCGTTGGCGCGTGCTCGGCGAGATCGTCGACGCGGCGGCGCATCTTTTTTAGTTCTTTGTAGAGATTGCCGGACAGCCGCGCGATCAGAATGAAGCAAATCCACGGGAGTACTACCAGCGCCACAATCGTATTCGCGATCATGAGCCGGGCTTGCGATTCTGCCCGGTCGGCGACCGCTATCACGGCTGCGTCGTCGAGGCTTATCAGGTCCGCGACCTTGCTTTGCAGATCGCGGAGCTTCGGCTCGAGGCTGTCGTCGCTTGGCGACGCGGTCCGCATCGCGTCGAACAGCGGGAGCGCGTCGTTCGCGATTTTTTCGATCAGTTCGGCTTGCTCGCGGCTTGCGATGTGCTGCCGCGCGATTTCGATTTCGGAAATGAATCCGCGCTGCTGGTCCATCACGATTTGCGAGGCGTCGGATTGCGTGCGTCCCCAATCCATTTTGTAGAGCGCGGCTTCCATCCCCTGGGCTGCGCGCTCCGCCGCATATTCGTTGTCGTGAATTTCGCGCGGCAAGGTGCCGAACACGTGCAACGCGCCCGCAATCACCACGGCTGCGATCAACAGAATCGCCGGCGCGAGTGCAGCTATGAAACGAAGCTTGGTAACGATGGTCAGGTTGTTCATGCGGTTTTCTTTTTTTCGTTCCTGTTGTTGTCCCAAAGGATGCCCGCGGCGAATGCGAAAACGCAACGCCCGATATGACCCCTGCGCCGCGGTATGCAATAATGCCCGCGATGAACTTTGCCGATCGCCTTGCCAAAGCGTCGCGAGCAAAAGACAGCGTCGTGGTGCTCGGTATCGATCCTCAGCTCGACGTACCCGGCGCTCCGGGAATCCCGCCCGGTTACACGCTGACGCGCTTTTGCTGCGAAATAGTCGAGGCTTGCGCGCGCTCTGCGATAGCAGTCAAGCCGCAGCTTGCATTTTACGAAGCGCGCGGGCTCGAAGGGATGCAAGCGTTTTGCGAGGTCGTCAAGCTTGCCCGACGCCTTGGCTTGATCACGATCGCCGATGCGAAGCGCGGCGATATCGGTACGACTTCGGCCGCGTACGCGGAGGCGTTTCTCGGCGATGGCGATTTCAACTGCGATGCGGTTACGGTCAATCCGTACCAGGGCAGCGATGCGCTGATGCCGTTTATCGCGAAGGTGAAAAGTGGGGACCGCGGCGTGTTCGTGCTGGTGAAGACGTCGAATCCCTCATCGGGCGAATTTCAGGATCTGAACGCGCCCAATCGCCCGATATGGGAGGCGGTTGCGGCGCGCGTCAACGGATGGGGCAGCGATTTCATCGGCGCGAGCGGGCTCAGCTCGGTCGGCGCGGTGGTTGGCGCAACCTATCCCGTGCAGGCACGGCGCGCGCGTGAGTTGATGCCGGCGGCAACGATCCTCGTGCCGGGATACGGCACACAAGGCGGAACGGCTACTGACACGGTTGCGTCCGCGCGCGCCGACGGAACCGGGTTCATCGTGAATGCGAGCCGAAGCCTGATGTACGCGTATCAGAAGAGAGAGGGCGTCAAGCCGATCGAGGCTGCCGCCGAATACGCCGAGGCAATGCGCCTCGAGATCAACGCCGCGCGCGCAGCCCGCACCGCCGAAGCATTGGCGCGCACCGCGTAGATTTCTGCATGTGCCACAGAACCCTCACCTACCGGCCGCGTTGCGGCCGGCCTCCTCTCCCGTAAAATAACGGGCGAGGTAATTACACGCGCCGGGTCCTCCCCAAACCTGAGAGCGAAATGTCGTCCTCGACATTTCGCGATTGGCATTCTTCACTGGGTGCAGGGGTCACCCCTGCCGAAGGAAGCGTGAAACCCACCGCGGGTTTCACTGCAATAAAGTTCTTGCACTCTACTTGGCTGGCGGGGAGATGCTGCTCAAATTCGCTGCCAGGAACTTGACGCTTCTATTCCATGCGTCTTGAGCGTCGTCGGCGTTGTACCAAAAGGGAAGCTCGGGGAAGTTGAAGCCGTGATTCGTGCCTTCGTAGATTTTCATTTCGTGCGGACGTTTTTCTTTCGTCAGCAGTTCGTCCAGCTCATGTGCGTCGGCCACCGGCACCAGCACGTCCTTATCGCCGTGCAGGATCAACGTCGGCGGCATCGTCTTGGCCCCGTACTGCAGGGTCGGCGGCAGTCCGCCGTAGTACTCGACGATCGCAGCGATTTGGCTTGGATCCACGGCGCCGACTGAGAGCGAAAGGAACGATCCAAGCGAAAATCCCATCAAGGCGATTCGATGCGGATCGACCACGGGATTCTTGTCGAGCGCATCGAGGCCCGAATGAATCTCTTCGAGCCAGGTCGGAAAGTTTTCCGCCATCTGTGCCGGCTGTCCCGGGCCGACCGCGTCGGTCTGACTGTAGTACTCGATAAATTCGACGTAGTAGCCGAGGTCCGCGAGTTCACCGCACATTTTTTCGTACTCGGGGTTGCCGGCATCCTTGCGAATCGTCGCACCATGCAGCATCACGACCGCCGGATGCGGCCCGCTGCCTTTCGGCACACAATGGTATTCCTGAACTGGTTTGCCGTTGGAGGTGAACTCGCCCTTGACCCATCCGGCGTGGGCGCTCGATGCGGCGAACAGAAGGATAGCGGCTGCGAATGTGCCGGATGCGGCTTGGAACGAACGCACAGTGATCGAGACAGCCGCGCAGGCTTGCGACTACGCGCGCATCAGCTCGGCTTCGTCGGCGGCGATTGTAGCGTAGACTTCGCGATCGATCTTGCGATAGCGATCGAGCGATTTTTCCGCCTGCTCCTCGTTGCCCTGCTCCTTGGCGATCTCGCGCATCTCTTTCTCGATCCACGACAGATGCCACGACTCGTCCTTGGTCACCGACTTCAGGACTTCCATCGTTTCCGCGTCGACGTTCGGCAGCGCCATGTGCGCGTTGTAACGGCTCTGCGCACGCTCTTCTACCACAACCGTTAACGCGAGCAGGTCGATGATTGTCTTCGGCACGCCGGTTCGCAGACCCAGCCGGCGCTGGTATCCGTCGTCGATAAGGATGGGCGCGCCGCCGAGGTCCGAGATTCGCTTGGTCCAGAGATAAGCGTGGCGGGTTTCATCCGCCAGGTGAGCCGTCATCTTGAGCTGCGACTCGCCGTCTTTCATGTGTGACAGAAGGTTAAAGAGCAAACGCGCACCGCGCAATTCGGCATCGCGATAGAAGCTGAAGATAAGAATCTGCTTGTCCGCCGCGGACATTCCAGTGAAATTCATCGTTCCAAGTGATGCGCTCAATACCCAAATCCTCCCGTCAGCCGTCAGCACAACACGGCCAATGTCTAATAGTATCAGATAGGACGGTTGCGCATAACTTATGCGATTCGATCTGCATGGTCAATAAAATGCGCCCCGCCCCACGCTCGCGCAGCCTGCTGACAATACGCCGCTTTGACATGAAGGTTGCACACTTCCCCTCTCCCTGCATGGAGAGGATTAAGGTGAGGGTCCTTGTTCAGCGAGCGATTTGTTTCGCTCGCGATTCAAGATTCTGCTCGGCGGACACATTCGGAGCAGAGGCAGAATCTTAAATCGCGCGTTGAAAAAAAACGCGCTGCATAAGGACCCTCACCTTCGATCCTCTCCCATCCTGGGAGAGGGGGAGAACTCGGGGCCGCTTGCGAATCCCCGTCGTTGAGAACAACTTATTGTCTGGTATGCCTTCACCAGACGTTTACTGGCTCGCATTGAGACGGGTGCACGGAGTCGGTCCGCGCACCTGCAAGCTACTGATCGAAAAGTTCGGTACCCCGGAAAAAATATTTCAGCTCAATTCCGAGGAGATCGCGGCGGCTGGCGTGCCGCGCAATACCGCGCGCAGTATCACAGAGTTTCGCGATTTCGAGGCGATCGAGAAAGAACTCTGCGAGCTGCCGAACATCGGCGCGCGCCTCGTCAAATGGAGCGACGCCGACTATCCCTCGAATTTGCGCCAGATCGCCGACCCTCCCCCCTTCCTGTTCGTGCGAGGTCCCGCACAACTGACCGACACTAACTGTATCGCGGTCGTTGGCGCCCGCGCGGCCAGCGATATCGGCCGCCGGATGGCGCAGAGGCTCGGCCTCGAGCTGGCTGCCAAGGGCTTCACCGTCGTCAGCGGCCTGGCACGCGGAATCGACGGCGAGGCGCACCAGGGCGCCCTCGACGCTCACGGCAAAACGCTCGCGGTGCTGGGATGCGGCGTTGACGTGATCTATCCGGCCGAGCATCGCAAGCTGGCCGAGGCGATCATCGCGGGCGGCGGCGCGCTCATCAGCGAACTCCCGATTGGAGCCCAGCCGCTCGCGGAGAACTTCCCGACGCGCAACCGTATCCTGTCGGGGCTCTGCCTTGGGGTCGTAATTGTCGAGGCTGCCGAAAAAAGCGGCTCGCTGATTACCGCACGTATGGCGCTCGAGCAGGATCGCCAGGTGTTCGCCGTACCGGGCAGTCCGCTCAGCGGCAAGACTCGCGGCAGCAATCGCCTTCTGAAGGAGGGCGCGAAGCTGGTTGAATGCGTCGAGGACGTGATCGAGGAGCTCGCGCCCCAGATGATTGGCAGGCCGCGTGTGGCCGAAAGGACGCCCATCACTCCGATTGAACCGGTTCCGCCGCCGCCAACGTCTAATACAAGTGCAAGAGATGAAGTAGCTCAGTTGTTCCAAGGGCCCGAAGATGCCAAGTCTACCGAAGGGCCTGTTGACAGCTTTACAACAATCTTAAATAATCTAAAAGAATCTGAAAGACTCCATGTTGACTCGATCATCGAGTCCTCCGGGCTGAATGCCCAAACCGTGCTTAGGTTACTGCTTGAACTCGAACTCGAGGGTCGCGTCACCCAGCATCCCGGCAAGCTTTTCTCGCTGGCCTAACTCTGGCAGGGTGTAAGCCCTGAAGCGTCGGGAATTTTAGCTGGCGCGAAACCTGCGCGGGTTCGGGAGCTTTGGAGGCGCCTAGATCGGTGGCAAAAAATCTCGTAATCGTCGAATCGCCCGCAAAGGCGAAAACCATAAAGCGCTACCTCGGTAGCGACTACCAGGTCATGCCCTCGGTCGGCCATGTCGTCGATCTGCCCAAGAGCAAGCTCGGAGTCGATATCGAGCACAATTTCGCCCCGGATTTCGTCACAATCAAGGGCAAAGAGAAGGTCCTCAGCGAGATCAAGAGCGCCGCGAAGGGCAAGGACAACGTCTACCTCGCCAGCGACCCCGACCGCGAGGGCGAGGCGATCGCGTGGCATATCTCCGAGCATCTGGGCAAGACCAAGTCCAAGGTCAGCCGCGTGCTGTTGCATGAAATCACGTCCGCCGCGGTCAAAGAGGCTGTCGCCAATCCCTCGAAACTCGATCACAACCTGTTCGACGCATATCAGGCTCGCCGGGTGCTCGACCGGCTGGTGGGGTACAAGCTGAGCCCGCTGCTATGGGACAAGGTTAAGCGCGGAATCAGCGCCGGGCGGGTGCAATCGGTTGCGCTCAGGATAATCGTCGACCGCGAGCGCGAGCGCGAGGCATTCCGCGCCGAAGAGTACTGGACCCTCGATGCGCGCCTCTCTGGAAAGAATCCGCCCCCGTTCAAGGCGCGGCTCTACAGCTACAAAGACGACCGTATCGACAACAAGGCGTACAAGCTGCCCGAGGCGCAAGCACGCGAGATCATCGCGGCTGTCGAGAAAACCCCTTTCACTGTAAAGAGCGTCGAGCGCAAGGAAGTCCGCCGCAGTCCTGCGCCTCCGTTCATCACGTCAAGACTTCAGCAGGAGGCGTCGCGCAAGCTTTACTATCAGCCGCGGCGCACGATGCAGATAGCGCAGAAGCTGTATGAAGGCGTCGAGCTGGGTGAGGAGGGCGCGGTCGGCCTTATCACTTATATGCGTACCGACTCGCCGCGCGTGTCGGACCAGGCGCTCGAGTCCGTCCGCAACCATATCGGCTCCCGCTACGGCAAGGAGTACGTCCCCGATCAGCCGAACGCTTATAAGTCCAGCAAGCAGTCGCAGGGTGCGCATGAGGCGATTCGACCTACGGCCGTCGAGCGCGATCCCGAGTCGATCGCCCGCTTCCTCGACAAGGACATGCTCGCGCTCTACACGCTCATCTACAATCGCTTCGTCTCGAGCCAGATGATGCCGGCGGTGTACGACCGCACGACTGTCGACATCGAATCTGCCGACGCGATTTTCCGCGCGACCGGCCAGGTGATGAAGTTCGACGGCTTCATGCGCGTATACATCGAGGGCCAGGACGAGCCGGAAGACGAAGAGGGCACGCTGCCGCTGCTGACCGAGGGCGAGACGCTGACTCTGCTGGGACTGGACCCAGAGCAACATTTCACGCAGCCGCCCCCGCGCTATACGCAGGCCACCCTGATCAAGGTGCTCGAAGAGCAGGGTATCGGGCGCCCATCGACCTACGCCGCAATCATGACGAGCATCCTGCGCGTCGAGTACGTCGAAGAAGACGAGAGCAAGCGGATGCGTCCGACGTCGCTCGGCCGCGTCGTCAACGACATGCTGGTTAAGGCGTTCCCCGACATCCTCGAATCCAGTTTCACCGCGCAGTTCGAAGAGGACCTCGACAAGGTTGAAGAGGGCACTGAGAACTGGGTGAAGACGATGAAGCGGTTCTACGGGCCGTTCGCGAAGGACCTCGCCACCGCGAAGAAGAAAATGCCCGAGGTCAAGCACAAGGGTCTGCCTACCGGGCTAAAATGCGAGCTCGACGGGGGCGACATGGTGATCAAATGGGGGCGGAACGGCGAGTTCCTCGCCTGCTCGAACTACCCCAAATGCACCAACACCGGTGAGATCGCGCGTGACGATCAGGGCAATATCACGATGAAGCCGCCGTCAGCGCCGGTGCCCAGCGACGAAGTTTGCGAGAAGTGCGGTAAGCCGATGATCAAGCGCCGCTCGCGCTTTGGCGAATTCCTCGGATGCTCAGGCTACCCCGACTGCGACGGAATCAAGCGTCTGCAATCCGACCCGGTGAAGACCGGAGTTGCGTGCCCGGAATGCAAAGAGGGCGAAATCCTCGAGCGTCGCAGCCGCCGCGGAAAGATTTTCTACGGATGCGGCCGCTATCCAAAATGTAAGTTCGCGGCATGGAACAAAGTCGTCCCGCAGCCATGCCCGTCGTGCGGCGCGAACTACATGGTCGAGAAAGACTTGAAGCGGACCGGTATCACCTGGCAATGCGCCAACAAGGAATGCGGCTACAAAGCTCCCGCGCCCGTCGTTGCGCAAGTCGAGCCGGCTCCGGCGTCGACGCCGCCCGCGTAGCGCTGCGCTTCGCCATTTCACTGTGCCAGATTCGCGCAGAGTCCCCGGTCGCATCGTCCGCGCCATAGCCTCAGTTCCAGTGGGGCGGGCCGCCGTGCCCGCCGCTCTGGCCCTCGCGTTGCTCGCGGGATTCGCGGCACCGGCCAACGGCGCAGCCCCGGTCGAGGTAACGCCTCATCAAGAGGAGACCGTAGTCCCTTATGTCGCGCGCGTTTACTTCGATGCGAAGGCGAAAGATGGCAGCGACTCCTACTTCGAGATTCTGAAAGACGGCAAACCCGTCTATATGCAGAAGGCCAGGAGAAAAGGCGAGAAATTTTTCATCGGCACGATGTACAAAGACGATCCCGATGCGGCGATGATCAAGATGGGCATGGACATCACCGGCGCTGGTCAGCCCAACCTGGTGATCTCGGAATGGCTCGGCGGTGCGAATTGCTGCCTGTTGTTCCATATCTTTGAGATCGGCTCGACCTTCAAAAAAATCGGCACGATCGACGCGGAGTTCGGAGACTCGGGCCCGCATTTTTTGCATCCCGACAAGGACGCGAAAATCACAGGGCTTACGATCGAGATTCACGACTGGACCTTTGCCAACTGGAATACCGATTTCGCCGATTCGCCCGCGCCAAAAGTTCTCCTGCGCTTCAGCGACAACGCATATCGCGTTGCGCCCGACCTGATGCGCGCGGCCCCGGTGCTCAACGCCAACGACCTTGCCGTTCGCGCTGCTGCGGTCAAGAGCTATGCGCCTAGCGCCAAGGGCGGTGCATGGCCTCACGCTCAGGTTTCGCCCCAGTTATGGGAGACGATGCTCGATCTGATTTACACCGGGCATGCCGACGATGCGTGGAAATTCCTGGACGACGCGTGGCCGCCGAAAGTACAAGGCAAGGACGCCTTCGCACGCGACTTTCGCGCGCAACTCGCAAAGAGCAAGTACTGGCCCGCCGTCGAGGCGATGAATACGTCGAAGCCTTCTGCAGTCGCCAAGAACGATCCGTCAGCGAGCCCGTCACCCGCCGCAACGAAGTAGTATCCGGGGCTACGACGGCGCTGCGTAAAGGAATGCGAATCCTTTTCGGAAGCGTGCGTGACCGTCGGACTCGACGATCTGGCCGTGAGACACAATGACGCGGTCGAACGGCCATCGAAGGACATTTTCTATCGAATCCCGAAGAGCGTTCGGGTCGCCGATCGCAGACCTAATTCTGCTGTGAGGTCCGAGACCGTCGGCGCCACCTGGATCAGACGCGGCCTGAGCTGGTGAGTAATTAAAGACCAGGTCGCTGACGACTAGTGTGCGACTTGCCCGATGGAAGAAGACCATGTCGCCATAGTCTGGAATACCTTTGATCAGAAGTTGGTCAACTTGTCCCCTCCACTCCGGCGGGCTCACGTCCTCGAGCACTCCGTCAAACCTGAAATCGTTTCTCTTCGCCGCCAGGCCCGGCGTACAAAATGCCTTAGCCTCGGGGAATGCCGATCTCCATTCGGAAAGAAATTGGTGATGGAAGAGATTAGGCGCGATCAACGCCGTCACTTGCCCAAGATTTTCGACCTCGGAACGCAAATCCGGCTCGATCGGCACCGGCGAGTGCACGAGAACGCTTCCGTCTTTCAAGCGAATGACGGTCATACGCGAAGTGACAACTCCAAGCTCATTGGTGAACGATCGCGTCGCGATCCAAAGGTCGGGCGCCAGATTCGTAAGCGCGCTGTTCATGGTCTCGCCTCAACCCGGCTCAGAAAGTCTCATCTTCGCTGACATCTCCTCGAGCCGCCGCCGCAGAAATCGACGCTCGGGTGCACTGCCCACCCGCGATAGCGCCGCGCGATATGATTCGGCCGCCTCGCTCCATCTTCCCAGCCGCCGCAACAGATCCGCGCGCGCCGACCACATCAGGTAGTAGTCGCGCAGATCGCCGCTCGCCGCGATTGCGTCGATTAACTCGAGACCGGACGCGGGACCGTCGGCCATCGCAACCGCGACTGCTCGATTCAACTCGATCACGGGCGAAGGTCGCAATGCGCTGAGGCGCGCATAAAGATTGGCGATCGCGCGCCAGTCGGTCACGTCTGCGCTTTTGGCGCGCGAGTGAACCGCCGCGATCGCCGACTGAATTGCGTACGGGCCGTGCGCGTCTGCGCTAATCGCAGCCTCCGAATGATCGAGCCCCTCCGCGATCTGCGCACGATCCCAGCGCGCGCGATCCTGTTCTTCGAGCAGCACGAGTTCGCCGCGCTCGTCGATTCGCGCATCACGCCGCGCGTCATGCAGCAGCATCATCGCAAGCAATCCGCGCGGCTCGGCCTCGGCGGGCATCAGCGCGACCAGGATTCGCGCGAGCCGAATCGCCTCCGCGCAGAGATCGGTTCGCAGCAGTCGCTCGCCGGAGCTTGCCGCGTAACCTTCGTTGAAGACCAGGTAGATTACCGCCATCACGGCGTCGAGCCGCTCCGCCAGCAACTCTGTCGACGGCACCTCGTAGGGAATCCGCGCCGCGCGAATCTTGCGCTTGGCGCGGACCAGCCGCTGCGCCATCGTCGCCGGCGCCGTCAGGAACGCGCGCGCGATTTCCTCGGTCGTGAGCCCGCAGAATGTGCGCAGCGACAGCGCGACGCGGGCGTCGTCGGCCAGCGCCGGATGACAGCACGTAAAAATCAGCCGCAACCGCTCGTCCGGCAACGCGCTGGCCGTGTCGCTCTCCCCGTCGTCGCCGCCACTCTCAGCCATGCGGATCAATTCCTCGCGGCGATCGTTGAACCGGCCCTGTTTTCGCAATCGATCGATCGCCTTGTGGCGCGCGACCCCGATGATCCACGCGCGCGGATTCTCCGGCAGTCCGTCTCGAGGCCACTGCTCGACCGCACTCGCAAACGCATCCTGCGCCGCATCTTCTGCGAGATCGAAGTCGCCCAGCACACGAATGAGCGTGGCGAGCACTCGCCCGAACTCCTCGCGATAGAAACGCTCGATACCGGCTGCCGTGTGTTCCATCGGCATAAAATCCGTCCGATGGCAGGCTAGCCCCCGCCGCGCATGCCGCTACCAGTTAACACGCGCTCATTCGTGATAGATCCACCAGCATCCGTCGACCGGCCTGACCTCGATCGCGTCGCCGTCGCGCGCCGCCAGCTTGTGCGCCCACGTGATCGCCTCGTCGATCGACGCGCACGCTACCACTTTGAAACCGCCGGCGACTTCCTTGGTCTCCGCGAATGGCCCGTCGGTCACATGGCGGCCTCCGTTTTTCCATCGAATCGTTTTTGCTTGGGTGGAATCCTGCAGACCCGCCCCAAACCACAATCCGGGCTCTTGATTCAACATAGCGCGGCTCGCGACGTACTCCGCGCCGACGGCCTGATGCTGTCGGATAGCCTGTTTGCGTTCGTTCTCGGAAACGCTGAGCCACGTCCGCTCGTCGCCGACGGAAGTGAGCATGAACATTTTCGACGCCGCTTGTCCGAACGTCTGCGAGATCCACCAGAACTCGCGAATCGGCCGCACCTCGGTGACGAGACTCTGATGAGCCTCCTCGTACCTGGCGAACGCTATCGCTTCCTGCTCTGAGTCGAAGTCGATTATGTCGAAGCCTCCCACCAACTCCTTGGTCTCCGGGAACGGCCCGTCGGTGCGCAGATGCTTGCCGGCGCGATTCTTGACTGTGACTGTCTCACGATCGCGGCCAAGTCCCACTGAGACGAATATCAGCCCGCTCTTGCCGCCTCGCACGCGTGCGCGAAGCAGCCCATCGAGTTTCTGCTGATGGTGCGTGACGCGACGAGCGATTTCTTCCGCGTCGATACTGTCCGACTCTCCACGCACCTCGGCGCCAGTGATCATGTATTTCATCGCGATTTTAGAGCCTCATTCACCGCTCGAACTTCGGTCGACCCGTACTTCGACGACGGAATCCGCGCGGCAATCGAGATCGCCTCGTCGAGATCCTTCGCCTCGACCAGGACGTATCCGCCCAGTTGCTCCTTGGTTTCCGCGAACGGCCCGTCGGTCACCATCGTCTTGCCGTCGCGCACGCGAACCGTCGCGGCCGTTGGAGTGAAATCGAGCGGGCCGCCGGCCTTGCGCTTGCCGCTCTTCGTGATGTCCTGCGTGAACGCAGCAAATTCCTGGAAGATTCGCTGCTTCTCCGCCTCAGGCCGCTGAGAAGCCTCTTCTTCGTTGTGGTAAATCAAAAGCATAAATTCCATGAGGTTCTCCGCTCGCTGCTGACTGCGCGACTGATAACCGGCCTACATATTCATCTTCATGATCGGCCGCACTTCGATTGAGCCGTGCTTCGCCCCCGGAATCTTCGCCGCAATCGAAATCGCCTCATCGAGATCCTTCGCCTCGACCAGGTAGTATCCGCCGAGCTGCTCTTTGGTCTCCGCAAACGGCCCATCGGTGACCACCGTCTTGCCATTGCGCACGCGGACGGTGGTGGCAGTCGTCGTCTGCTCGAGCGGAGCCCCGCCCTTATTCTTCCCCGCCTTCGTTAGGTCCTGCGTAAAGGTCATATACTCCTGAAAAATCTGATGCCCCTCCGCAGCCGACATCTTCTTTCCATCCGCCTCGCTGCTGTAGATCAAAAGCATGTATTCCATTTGTGTCTCTCCTTGTTGCCCGTTTTGGGTTTTCTCATATTAGTCGAACGGCGATGCGCCGGATCGACACCCCGGTTTACACGACTGACGAAAAACGCCACGATCACGTTTCGCCGCATCTACGCCATGAATAACAGCCAGGTAACCGTTGTCGGAGCAGGCCTCGCAGGCAGCGAGGCTGCTTACCAGCTCGCGCGCAGGGGTATCCGGGTGCGGCTGGTCGAGATGCGTCCGGTCAAAATGACGGAGGCTCATCGCACGCCGAACTTTGCCGAACTCGTGTGCTCGAATTCGCTGCGCAACGATTCGATGGACACCGCGGTCGGCGTGCTGAAAGAAGAGATGCGCCGGCTCGGCTCGCTCGTGATCGCGTCCGCCGATCGTGCACGGGTGCCTGCCGGCTCCGCCCTGGCTGTCGATCGCGACGATTTCTCACGCGCCATCACCGCGGCGCTTGAGGATCATCCGATGGTCGAGATTTCACGCACTGAGGCATGCGAGATACCCGATGGCCTCACAATTCTCGCGACCGGTCCTCTGACCAGCCCCGATCTCGGCGAGGCATTGAACCGGGTTATCGGTCCGCGCAACTTATATTTCTACGACGCCATCGCGCCGATCGTCGCCGCCGATTCGGTCGATATGAGCGTGGCGTTCATGGCCTCGCGCTACGGCAAGGGCGGCGACGATTACATCAACTGCCCGTTGACCGAGGCTCAGTACGAAGCCTTCGTCACGGCGGTGGTGGCGGCTGAAAAAATCGACCTCCACCCATTCGAGAAGCCGGTTTATTTCGAAGGATGCATGCCGATCGAGGAAATGGCGCGGCGCGGGCCGATGACGCTCGCGTTCGGCCCGATGCGTCCGGTCGGGCTCTCAGAGCCACGCAGCGGCCGCCGGCCATTTGCGGTCGTGCAGCTCAGACAGGACGACGCCGAAGCGCGTCTCTACAATATGGTCGGCTTCCAGACCAAGATGACCTACCCCGAACAGCGGCGCGTGCTGCGAATGATCCCCGGACTGGAGAAAGCCGAGTTCGTGCGCCTCGGCTCGATCCATCGCAACACGTTTGTCGACTCGCCGCGCCTGCTCCACCCCACGCTCCAGCTAAAAACGCGCGACGATTTGTTCCTGGCCGGTCAGATGGTCGGGGTCGAAGGTTATGTCGAGTCGGCCGCCGCAGGATTGCTCGCCGGGATCAACGCCGCGAACATCGTGATGAATCGCGAATTGGTCGTGCCGCCGCCCGAGACCGCAGTCGGCTCGCTGATTGCCTATATCACCGACGCGACGCGGCGCGATTTTCAGCCGATGAACGCGAACTACGGCCTGATGCCGGACTTGAAAATCCGCGCGCGAGGCCGTGAGAAGAAAATCGAGATGGGTGCGCGAGCGCTGGCGGCTATCGACGGATGGATCGATCGCAATCAGATCCAACCGCCCCCATCTATGGCTCCGGGCGAAGTTCGGCTATAGAAAATCGCTGGAGGTCCCGTCGATGACCAAAGCGGAATTGATCGATATGATCGCGCGGTCCACCGACCTGCCGAAAAAGCAGGTCGCCGCCACTCTGGACCTCGCCTTCGAACAAATCGCGCGCTCGATTCGCAAGGACAAGCGCTTCTGGGTGCCGGGCTTCGGGACTTTTTCCGTACGCCGGCGCAAAGCTCGCGCGGGCTTCAATCCACGCACCAACGCGCCGATGACAATTCCTGCAGCTCGCACCGTAGGCTTTCGTCCCGCGCCGCAGCTAAGGAAGGGTCTCTGACCACGGCCGCATCCAAAGCCGACGAACGCGATCAACCATCTGATCGTCCGCTCGACCAAACGACCTCTCGCTCGATCGTTTCTGCCCGCGCGCTAAGTCTCATTCTGCTCATCGTGGCTCTCGCCGCAGGCGCCGCATTTCGTTTCACCAATCTCGGCAGTCTCGAAATGTCGCCCGACGAGGGCGCCTCATGGGCGGCCGCATCCGCGCCGAGCGCCGCTGAAGTTATCGCACGGCAGCCCGCGCTGAATCCCGGCGAGCTGCCGGTCCATGACTTATTGTTGCATGCATGGATCGCGCTTTTCGGATCGAGTCTTGCCGCGATGCGCGCGCTATCTGCCGCCTTCGGCGTCACGTCGATACTGCTGGTCTATCTGGTTGTGTGCGAGCTGTTCGAGGAATCCGCGCTGACTCGCGACGACGTCAAGACTATTGCGGGGCTCAGCGCTCTGCTCTTCGCGGTGAATCTCGTCACGATCAAGTACTCGCACGAGGCGCGGATGTATCCACTGATGCTCGCGGCGATTCTCGCGCAAGTGGCGATGTTTCTCCGCGCACTGCGCATCGGCGGCCTCGCGAACTATGCGGCAGTCGTCGTGCTGACGGCGCTCGCGATCGCCTCGAACTTCGCCGCCCTGCTGATGCCGGCGACCGAAGGCCTCTGGCTCGTTTATATAATCGCGCGCGCTGGATGGCGCCTCGACAATGCGGCCGCAAAACGGGCGTGGGTGATCGCGATTGCACTCGCCGCGGCCGGATTGATTCTCGTGCCGAAACTTTTTTCGTCGATGCACGCGGCCTCGACAGGAAGCCTCGGCGGATGGCGCAAGCCGCCCGCCTGGTACGAGCCTTTCGCGCTCTTCAACAAGGCCACCGGCAGCTTCGCATTCCCGATCCTCGCCGCTCTCGCGATTTGGGGAGCGGTCCGCGGATGGCGCCGTGGTGCACGCGACCCGATCGCCTTCGCATTGCTGTGGATGTGGGCGCCTCCGTTGATGATGCTGGCGGCGTCGTACACGATCGCGCCGGTATTCGTCGAGCGCTACGCACTGTCATGCTTCGTCCCGTTTTTTATTCTCGCCGCCTTGGGAATCTTCGAATTGCCCGGCGATCTCGTCCGAGCCGGAGCGCTCGCCCTGGCCGTCGCATTCTCGCTCGGCCATATCGTTTCGTACGATCGCAAGCCACACGACGCGCAGTATCGCGAAGCAATCGCGGCTGCAGACTCCGCACTCAAACCGGGCGAGACCATGACCGTCGTTCCGTCGTACGCGATCGAGGTACTTCGATACTATCTTCCGCCTGACCAACGCGATCGCGCCGTTCGTTATGAACCTTCAACATCGCCGGCCGCCGTGCTGATTCTTGGCGATCAGAACCCCGCGCCTGGCGCCGCTCAATCATATAGAAGTGAATATCCTCAGGTGGTGGCGCGGCTGCGCGGCGTAACGGTGCTGCGAAAGTAAGAAGGTGAAACTACGATGAGCGATCAGAATCCCGACGATTTGAAAATAAAGGGCCAGCAGAAGGCCGCGTGGGACGACAGCGCCGCGGGTTGGAAGCGATGGTGGCCGACGTTCGAGCGCGCCGCGCAGATCGTCAATGATCGTCTGGTCGAGCTGGCGGGATTGCGCGCGGGAAATCGCGTGCTTGATATCGCCACCGGCAGCGGCGAGCCGGCGCTGACTGCGGCGCGCGCCGTCGGACAGTCGGGACGAGTCGTCGCGGTGGATATGTCGCCGGGGATGCTCGCGATCGCGCGCGAGCGAGTCGACGCTGCAGGCCTGACCAATGTCGAACTCGTCGAGTCGGACGCCGAGTCCTTGAGTCTCGACGCACATTCATTCGATGCGGTGCTGTGCCGATGGGGTCTCATGTTCATGCCTGATCTCGACGGCGTGGTGCGCGGGATGCATCGCGCGCTCAAGCCCGGCGGACGCTTCGCGACTGCGGTATGGGCGACGGCGGACAAGGTGCCGATGTGCGGCCTCGCGCGCGACGCGATTCGGCGGATTACCGGAATCGTACCGCCACCCAACGCGCCCGATCCGATCAAACTCGCGGACACGTCGATCCTCGAGCGCGCGCTCGCGAGTCGCGGGCTTTCGCGACGTGACGATCGAGCGGCAGATTGTGACCTTCGAATTCCCATCAGCGGACGCGTTCGCGGACTTCCGCGGACAAATCGGCGGCACCCGCGCGATGCTCTCGAAAATGCCCCCCGACGTCGCCCGCCAGGTGCGTGATGCCGTCGTAACGTCCGCGCAGGAATACGCGGCGGATAGCGGCGTCGTGCGCCTTAGCAACGAGACAATCTGCTTCAGCGCGCGCGCATAGCGGGATGGTAAAGATGAAGGTCGAGATCAGCGCTGGTTCCGCATCGAGTCAGGGTGCGCCCGGCTCGAACGGCTCCTCGCCTCCAAACCGGGCGCATGGTTTCGTCGAGATTTTCAGAGAGGCCCGCTGGATTAACCCTGAGCGCGTCCGTGTCTACTCAAGAATGCTATGCGCTTGTTACCTGTCACTGTTCGTCCTCTGGCTGGTGCTCAGACCGGGCGGAGTCCTGGCGACGCTGCAGCCGGTCGGTGGCGACTTTCCACCATTTTATTCGGCTTCCTCACTGGCTCTCAGAGGAGATCCAGCGGCGGTTTACGATCAGGCAAAAATGTCGGCCGCCGAGAAGGCGACGCTGGGCGACAAAAGTCCGGGTTTCCAGCGCTTCGAGTACCCGCCCATGTTTCTCGCCATAATTCTCCCGCTCGCGATCCTCCCGTATAGCGGCGCGCTGATCGTCTGGACGATCGTGGGGCTGGCGGCCTACCTGGGCATGGTGTCGAGGATCGTCCCCGGCCGCGACACGATTTGGGTGGCGCTCGCGTTTCCCGGCGCCCTTCTAACGATTCTCGACGGACAGAACGGTTTGATCACAGTCGCTCTATTCGGCGGAGGATTACTGCTGCTCGAACGCCGCCCCTGGCTCGCAGGTGCGTTGTTTGGATTGCTCTGTTACAAACCGCAGTTCGGCATCCTCCTCGCCCTGGTTCTGTTCGCGACGCGTCAGTGGCGAGTTGCTGCCGGCGCCGCGATTGTGGTCGCCGCGTTCGCCGGACTCTCGGCCGCACTTTTCGGAGTGGAGACGTGGCGAGGGTTTCTCCAGAGCGTGCCGGTAACGACCCACTTAATGCTGGAGCAGGGCGACGTCGGCTTCGGCAAGATTCAGAGCACGTTCGGCGCGGCGAGACTGTGGGGCGCGTCGGTCGCGATGTCCTACGCGATGCAGGCGGTGGTCAGCTTGCTCGCCGGATGCACCGTGATGTGGATCTGGCTCAGACCCGGCGGATTTCCGGTCAAGGCGGCCTCGTTGGCCTGTGGAACCCTGCTGATGACGCCGTATTTTGTCGACTACGACCTGGTGCTACTGGCACTCCCGATCGCCTGGATGTCGTGGGACGCGATGCACTCGGCCTTCCTCCCGTGGGAAAAATCAATCCTGTTTCTTGCCTGGTTGTTTCCACTGTTCGCGCGAGTGCTGAGCCTGCTCGCGTCACTGCCGCTGACGCCTTTATTGCTCGCGCTGTTGATGCTTGCCATCGTCCGACGCAGCGCGGCTGCCAGCGCGGTCGCGTGCGCCTGAGCGGGGAGCCACGGTGACCGCCGGTCCCGTCCGCATCTCAATCCTGCGCTTCTCTCCGGCACTGATTCTGTTCGCAATCGTAATCGCGGACGCGCGCCAGGCCACCGATCCCGATCTCTGGGGGCACGTCATGTGGGGCCGCGAGCTTCTTGCTCATGGCTCACTGCCGCGCGGCAATCCTTATTCGTATTCAGCGCCGAACTTCCGGTGGCTGCGTCATGAATGGTTGAGCGAAGTCCTGATGGCCGCGATGTTCGACACGCTCGGACCAATCGGCTTGAAGTTGCTCAAGTTCGCGTGCACCGCAGGCACGATCTGTTTCGTTGCGTCCGCCGAATCGGAATGCGGCGCGCCTGCCATGTGGCAGGCAACAATCCTGCTTGTCGTGGCACTGATCCTGGCGCCGGTGATGCAGTTCCGGCCGCAGATATTCGATTTCCTGTCGCTGTCCGCGATCATCGCGCTGCTGAGCCGACACAACTGGCGTGGTTCCGCGCCGCTTTGGCTTGCGATTCCGATCGTAGCGGTTTGGAGCAATCTCCACGGCGGATTTTTCGTGGGCATCGTCGTGATCGGCGTTTATGGATCAACTGTCCTGCTCAGCGACGTACTTGCTGGCGTGGGACCGCGTCGCGGGCTCGGCATTATTGCGATTACCGCCGCTGCCGCAGCATCTACCTTGTGCACGTTTCTTATCCCGCCCGCGCGCGATACCTGGTACACGCTCATCCGCTCGATCATGAACCCGATGACGCATTTCGCGATCGAGGATTGGAAACCGCTGCTCGTTGCAGTGACCTCCGCCGATAGTGGCAGCGTCGCGCAGAAGTATTTCGTCGTGGTGCCGTTCTTTTTTGCCGCCGCCGTCGTATCTGTACTTCTGACGCCAAAAGGTGGCGACACTCCACTGATAGCAGTCGGGGCGTTGTTGCTCGCATCAGCCTTCGCCGCCGAGCGCAATATTCCGATCGCCGCGATCGCGATTGCCCCGATATTGGCGAACCACCTCGGCTTGCTCATCGGACGGCGCGATCAGGTCAGCGCACCCGTTGCGAGCGCTCGCGAGGGGCCGCGCATGGGACGATGGGTCATGGAAATTCTAATCGCGGTCGTTGCGATTACATTCGCGCGGCATGACGGAGTTCTGACGCCCGGCATCGATGCGAAGGGAAATCCGGTGCGCGCCGTCGAGTTCATGCAAAATCACGGGCTCGAGGGCAACGTCCTCGCGCAATACGGATGGGGCCAGTACGTCATTTGGCACGGCGCGCCCCGCATGAAAGTTTTCATCGACAGCCGCTACGACCTGGCATATCCGCCCACCGTGGTTTGGGACTGGTTGAAGCTCGCCAACAACCTGGACGGCGGATCGCATACGTTGGCGGCTTATCCGCATGATTTCGTTTTACTCTCCAAAGATTCGCCAGCCATAAAAGTGATCGACTCCCAGCGCGACTGGCGCCTCATCTATAGCGACGACACCGCCCGCCTCTACGCGCCCGCGAGCTCAGCTGCCGCCCGCCTCGACGGTGTGCCGTTCGCCGGCACGTCGCCGCCGGAATTTTTCCCATAGTCGCGATGAGCTCACGATGATTGCCGGTCCTGCTCGTGTCTCGCTCTGGCGCTACTTACCGGCGATCATCCTGTTCGCGATCGTAATCGCGGACCTGCGCCAGCTCAGCGATGCGGATTTATGGATTCACATTCTGTCCGGCCGCGAACTGCTCGCGCACGGATCGATGCCGCCCAGCAACATCTACTCGTATTCAGCGCCGACCTTCCGCTGGCTGCATCACGAATGGTTGAGCGAAGTCGTCTTGAGTACCCTCTTCGACCGGTTGGGACCGTTCGGCCTGAAGCTGCTCAAATTCATCTGCACGGCCGGTACGATTTCGTTTGTCGTTCTCGCAGAGTCCGAAACCGACGCGCCCGCAGCCGTGCAAGCAATAATCCTGGTAGTCGCGGCCGTTATCCTGCTGCCCTCGATGCAATTTCGCCCGCAGCTATTCGACTTCCTGGCGCTATCTGCCATTGTCGCGATGCTTTGCCGTCACAACTGGCGCGGCTACGCGCCGCTCTGGATTGCGATTCCGCTCGTCGCGATCTGGAGCAATCTCCACGGCGGATTCTTCATCGGCCTGATCGCGATGGGCGTTTACGGCGCGACAACCCTGCTGCAAGACATCTATATGGGTCGCAGACTGCGTCGAGGGCTCGTCATCCTGGCGATCACCGCCGCCGCTGCCGCATCTACCTTGTGCACATTCTTGATCCCGCCCGCCCGCGAAACCTGGTACACGCTCATCTATTCGATTCGCAACCCGACGACTTCGGGCACTATCACCGATTGGAAACCTCTGATCGCCTCGATGACGGCCGCGCCCGCCGGCAGCCTCGCGAGGAAATATTTCGTCCTCGTGCTTTTCTTTTTTATTGCCGCCGTCGTATCCGTGATTCTCAAGCGGAAAGGCAGGGACGCACCGCTGATCGCCGTCGCTGCCGTTCTGCTCGCGACCGCCTTCGCCGCCCAGCGCAACATCGCGATCGCTACGATTGCGATCGCACCTGTTTTCGCGAATCACCTCGGCCTGCTGCTTCGGCGTCAGCAGATCGACGGCTTCCCTCATGCGGCGCCGCGCGCGGGTCGATTCGGCATGGAAGCTCTAATCGTAATCCTCGCCATCGCGGTCGCGCGTTCGAGCGGGATTCTTAAACCTGGAATTACTGCGCCCGGCTATCCTGCCGACGCCGTCAATTTCATGAACAGCCACAATCTCGCCGGAAACGTACTGGCCGACTACGCGTGGGGCGGGTACGTGATTTGGCATGGCGGGCCGCGCACCAAGGTATTCATCGACAGCCGCTATGACCTCGGCTATCCGCCCCAGGTGATTCGGGATTTTATCGATTTCGACCAAAACAAGCCCGGCGCCGCGCATATCCTCGACGCGTATCCGAATGATTTCGTTCTAATCAAACAGCAAAGTCCTGCCGAAAAGCTGATGGATTCCCGGCCCAACTGGAGCCTTGTCTACAGCGACAATCTCTCCTGTCTATACGCGCCGACGAACTCTCCCGCCGCCCACCTCGACGGCCTCCCGTTCAAAAGCACTGCCGGACTTGCATTTTTCCCATAATTCGACCATTCTGCCGCGTTATTTTGAACTTAGACTCGCCAGCATGAGATTCTTGTAACTAACATGCCATATGATAAGTTATTGTCGATCATGGAATCGCCAACCTAGGGGGAGTCGATGACGGTCGAAGACGCACTGCGAAAGATCGCCCTATTGCGCAGGATCAGCGCCGACAAGGGAGCCTTGGCGGCCGAGAGAGAGACTGCGTACCGCTTGCAGAAGATGCTGATGGAGCGCTACGCGATCAAGACTCAGGAAATTGCTGATGCCCCGAAGGCGAGGCCTTTTAGCTTAAACTGGGATTATTGGAAGGAACTACTGAACGAGTTCGACCTGAGTTTGACCCATTTCGGCGGTCGCGGCAGCGTCGAGATCGGGATCAACATCATCGCCCACATCAGGCTGGCCGCCAACGAATGGTGGATCGAAGAACGGACTCCTCGCGGCAGGAAAATCACCGTTCGCGACCGCGGTTTCGATTCGCTGCGCAGCTATCTCAAAGAGCATGCGCCCAAAAGCTACTCCTTTATGAGACGCTGACCGCCCCCTGAGAAGACAAGCGAAACGCTTCGCCTGCCTGCCTCAGATTCTCGCCATTCAAATCGCGTCCCAACTTCTTTTCCAACTTTGACGCTCGACGCGATCCAGCACTGGAAATGCGCCGTCAGTGTGGTAGTAAGTGATCGCTGCTGCCCTCGCGAAGATGCATCGTTCGCGCGCGCAGCCAACACTATCGCCACACTCAAGGAGCACTCAGGATGAAAGCCGCCGTTTTCCACGGGCCCAAGTTGCCGCTCAGTATCGAGGATGTCGAACTCGACAAACCGCAGGACCGCGAAGTCCTGATCAAGACCGTCGCCAGCGGCGTATGCCACAGCGATCTGCATTTCGTCGACGGCTTCTACCCGTATCCCGCGCCCGCGGTGCTCGGTCACGAGGCCGCCGGCATCATCGAGGAAGTCGGCAAACAGGTGACCTACGTGAAGCCCGGCGATCACGTCATCTGCTGTCTGTCTGTATTCTGCGGCAACTGCGAGCAATGCATGTCGGGGCATCCGAATCGATGCTCGAACAAGGCCGCCACGCAGCGCAATCCTTCCGACAAGCCGCGCATCTCGCAGAAGGGCAAGCCCGTCAACCAGTTCCTCGACATCTCGTCGTACTGCGAGAAGATGCTGCTGCATGAGAACGCGGTCGTGAAAATTCGCGAAGACCTCCCGCTCGATCGCGCCGCGCTCATCGGATGCGGCGTTACCACCGGCGTCGGCGCGGTGCTCAATACCGCGAAGATCGAGCCCGGCTCGACGGTGGCAGTTTTCGGCGCGGGTGGCGTCGGACTCGCCGCGATCCAGGGCGCGCGAATCGCAGGCGCTCGCAAAATAATCGCGGTCGATATGTTCGAGGGCAAGCTCGCGATGGCCAAGCGGCTGGGTGCGACCGACACCGTTGACGCTTCGAGCAGCGATCCTGTCGACGAAATCCGCAAGATGACCGGCGGCGGCGTCGACTACGCGTTTGAGGCAATAGGTCTGAAAAAAGCCGCCGAGCAGGCATTCAACTCGCTCAAGGCCGGCGGCACCGCGACCGTTATCGGCATGATCCCGGTCGGCCAGAAGGTCGAAATCGACGGCTACATGTTTCTCACCGAGCGCAAACTGCAAGGCTCCAACATGGGCTCGAACCGCTTCCGCATCGACATGCCGAAGTACATCGATTTCTATCTGCAGGGACGCCTCAACCTCGACGACATGATCAGCCAGCGCCGCAAACTCGAAGACGTCAACGACGCCTTCCGCGCGATGAAAGCCGGCGAAGTCGCGCGAACTGTGCTGATGTTCAACTAGTCCTTCCACCTCCGGTTCCCCTCTCCAGGAGGGAGAGGGGTTAGGGGAGAGGTCGGGTGCAACCAGCGCTGATTTGATTCACTGAAAAGAAATAGAGGGTAAAAAAGATGAAAGCTGCTGTCTTCCACGGTCCCGGCCAGCCACTCACGATCGAGCAGGTCGATATCGACGAGCCCAAAGAGCGCGAAGTCGTTGTGCGCACCGTCGCCAGCGGCGTCTGCCACAGCGATCTCCATTTCGTGGACGGACTCTACATGTGGCCGACCCCAGCGATCCTCGGCCACGAGGCTGCCGGCATCGTCGAGAAAGTCGGCTCGCAGGTTTCCTACCTCAAACCCGGCGATCACGTGATCGCCTGCCTTTCCGTTTTTTGCGGCTATTGCGAGGAATGCATGTCCGGCCATCCGAACCTCTGCTCGAACAAGGCCGCCACCCAGCGCACCCCGACCGACAAGCCGCGCCTCTCGCAGAAGGGCCAGATGGTCAATCAGTTCGCCGACCTGTCGGGCTACGCCGAGAAAATGCTGCTGCACGAAAACGCTCTCGTGAAAATTGCCGACGACGTGCCGCTCGATCGCGCCGCGCTCATCGGATGCGGCGTGATGACCGGCGTCGGCGCCGCGCTCAACACTGCGAAGGTCGCACCAGGCTCGACCGTCGCCGTATTCGGCGCGGGCGGCGTCGGCCTCGCAATCATCCAGGGCGCGCGCATCGCAGGCGCCCGGATGATCATCGCGGTCGACAAATTCCCCGCCAAGCTCGAGCTCGCCAAGAAACTCGGCGCAACTCACGCCGTCGACGCGTCCAAGGGCGACGCTGTCGATCAGATTCGCACGCTCACCGGCGGCGGCGTCGAGTACTCGTTCGAAGCGATCGGCCTCAAGGTCGCAGCCGAGCAGGCATACGAATCGATCGCCCCCGGCGGCATCGCCACCATCGTCGGGATGGTCCCGCTCGGCCAAAAAGTCGACGTCGACGGCTTCTCGCTCCTGTTCGAAAAGCGCATCCAGGGATGCTTCATGGGCTCGAACCGGTTCCGCATCGACATGCCGCGCATCATCGAGCTCTATCAGCAAGGCCGCCTCGACCTCGACGACATGATCACCCGCCGCGGCAAACTCGAAGACGTCAACGAAGCCTTCCGCGCCATGAAAGCCGGCGAAGTAGCCCGCACCGTCCTGATGTTCGACTAACCGCGTTCACATCACGCAAAAAGGGCCGGTCGGAATTCCGATCGGCCTTTCTTTTCATACCTCGCCCGTTTACGGGAGAGGCGGCTGGCCGCATCGCGGCCAGCGGTGAGGGTTCTGCGCTTGAGCATCGCCCATATCCAAAATTCCGGTTCCCCTTCCCACTCGGGAAGGGGTTAGGGGTTAGGTCTGACGGCGCATCAAAGCCTCAACGCCCGACGTCCATCATTTCTTGTCATCCTGACGAAGCGAGCGACGCGAGCGGCAGGAAGGATCTCGGAACTGCTTCGCGAAAGCGAAGCACTTGGTGTACGCATCGCCGCTCCACTCGGTAAATCGCGTCACGCGCTCCTTGGAATTGGCACTATTTCAACAACTCCGCGATGCCCTCCTCAATCGACACCCGCGGACGCCACCCAAGCACCCGCTCCGCCTCCTTGCGATCCGCCAGCGTATCGCGCATATCCCCGGCGCGCCCTTCGCGATGCACCGTCTCCCCGCCGATCATCGCCGCAATCCGATTCACGCTGACGTTCTCGCCACGTCCGATATTGATTGCGCGCCCGTCGGCGACAGCGACTTCGCAGTCCATCGCGAGCATGTTCGCCGACACCACGTCACTGACATGCGTAAAATCCCGCGTCTGCTCGCCGTCGCCGAAAATCTCGAGCGGCCGGCCCTCGCGCCGCGCCTTCAGGAACGCCGCCACTGCGAGCACGTACGATCCCTCACTCGGCATCCGCGGACCGTACACGCCAAAGTAGCGCAAGCGTGATCGTCTGCATCGCGAACAGTCGATGGAACATGCGCGCGTATTGCTCGCCGACATACTTCTGCAGCGCGTACGGATTCAGCGGATTCGGCGTCATCGTCTCGACCAGCGGCATCTTCGCCTGCTCGCCGTACACCGACGACGATCCCGAAAACACGACCCGCCTGACCTTCCGATCGCGCGCCGCGATCAGCACGTTCAGCGTCCCGACCACGTTGGTCATGTGGGTTTCGACCGGCTTCGCGATCGAAAGCGGAATCCGCGGCAGCGCCGCGACATGGAACACTGTATCGACGCCATCGAACGCATCGCCAATCGACGACGCGTCGCGAATATCGCCTTCAACCAGCTCAGATGCGCGATTCAAATACTCGCGCGTGCCGGTGGCAAAGTTGTCGATCACCCGCACGCGCAATCCCGCCTCGACGAGCGCATCCACCAGATGCGATCCGATGAATCCCGCGCCCCCCGTTACGAGCACAAGACGTCTTTCAGATTGCGAATTGCTGGTCATCGAGGGAAGCGCATGCACGACGGGCAAAATTGCGTGCTTTGTATCGCTAGGATAACTTAGTTGGTTACCGCCCGCATCTTTACGGGCACTCAACAATGACCACCGACGCCAACAGGATCAAGCTCCTCAAGGAGTTGCTCGCCGAACGGATTCTCGTTCTGGACGGTGCTTTCGGCACCTTCGTCCTCGGCGAGAATCTGAGCGCGGCGGACTACGGCGGCGCTCGCTACGAAGGATGCAACGAAAACGTCGTCCGCACTCGGCCGGATCTGATTCGCCGGATGCATGACGGCTTTCTCGAAGTGGGCGCCGACATTATTGAGACCGCGAGCTTCCAGGCGAGTCCCATCGTGCTCGCCGAATATGGCCTCGAGCCGGACACGCGCGAGCTCAACCGCCTGGCCGCGACTCTCGCGCGCGAGGAAGCCGCAAAATTCAGTACCCCGGATAAACCTCGTTTCGTGGCGGGCTCGATGGGCCCGACGACCAAGAGCATCTCGGTCACCGGCGGCGTCACCTTCGATCAGATGCGCGACGGCTACCAAATTCAGGCTGAAGGGTTGATCGAAGGCGGGGCCGACATCCTGCTGCTCGAAACCGTCAACGACACGCTGAACTGCAAAGCGGGCCTCGTCGCAATCGAGGCCGCGATCGCAAAACTGGGCGTCGCGCCCGCGGTCGCGGTGTCGGGAACGATCGAGACGATGGGCACCCTGCTCAGCGGACAGGACATCGAGGCGTTCTACACCTCGCTCGCGCATCGCGATCTGCTCTGGATGGGCCTCAACTGCGCCACCGGTCCCGACTTCATGACCGATCATCTGCGCACTCTGTCGAGCATCTCGAAATTCTTTCGTCGCATGCGTGCCCAACGCGGGCCTGCCCGACGAAGAAGGGCATTACAATGAAACGCCCGCGATGCTCGCCGGGAAAATCGCGCGCTTCGCCGAGAATGGATGGGTTAATTTAGTGGGCGGATGCTGCGGCACGACGCCCGAACATATCCGCCTGCTGGTTCAAGCGGTGGCGGGCAAACGTCCGCGAGAGCGCTCGACACTCAGGCGCTCAGTCGTCTCCGGCATTGAGACTCTGGTTATCGACAACGACACGCGGCCGGTGATCGTCGGCGAGCGGACCAACGTGCTCGGCAGCCGCAAGTTCAAGCGACTGATCGCGGACGGCAAGGTCGAGGAAGCTTCCGAAGTAGGGCGCGTGCAGGTGCGACGCGGCGCGCACATTCTCGACGTTTGCCTGCAGGATCCGGATCGCGACGAGATGGCGGACGTCACGCGCTTTCTCGAAATCGAAGTCAAAAAAGTTAAAGTGCCGCTGATGATCGACTCGACCGATCATCGCGTGATCGAAGAGTCGCTGAAGCGCACGCCCGGCAAGTCGCTGATCAATTCGATCAACCTCGAGGACGGCGAGGATCGCTTCAAGAAGGTCGTGCCGCTCGCGCGCCGCTTCGGCGCCGCTCTCGTCGTCGGATGCATCGACGACGACAAGCAACAGGCGCAAGCCGTCACCCGCCAGCGCAAGCTGGAGGTGGCGCAGCGGTCGTTCAAGCTGCTCACTGAAAAATACGGCGTCGAGCCCGAAGACATCATCTTCGATCCGCTGGTTTTCCCGGTCGGCACCGGCGACAAAAATTACATCGGCTCCGGTATCGAGACGATCGAGGGCATCCGGCTGATCAAGGAAGCGCTGCCAAGTTGCAAGACGATCCTCGGCATCTCGAACGTTTCTTTTGGACTACCAGAGGCGGGACGCGAAGTGCTCAACGCCGTGATGCTCTATCACTGCGTGCAGGCGGGTCTCGATCTCGCGATCGTCAATTCAGAAAAGCTGCACCGATATCCGTCTATTCCTGAAGAAGAGCGCAAACTCGCCGAGGATCTGATCTGGTGGCGCGGCGACGATCCCATTGCCGCATTCGCCGCACATTTCCGCGAGCGGAAAAGCACCGTCACGGCCGAGGATCGCAAGTCGATGCCGCTCGACGATCGCCTGGCGCGCTACATCCTCGAAGGTTCGAAGGACGGACTCGTTGACGACCTCAACGAGGCGCTGACGACACGCGGTCCGCTCGAAATCATCAACGGCCCGTTGATGAAGGGCATGGACGAGGTCGGGCGGCTGTTCAACGCCAACCAGATGATCGTCGCCGAAGTTCTGCAATCGGCCGAGGCGATGAAGGCCGCGGTGGCGCATCTCGAACCGCACATGCAGAAATCCGAGAGCGCAACCAAGGGCAAGATTATTCTCGCGACCGTCAAAGGCGACGTTCACGACATCGGCAAGAACCTGGTCGAGATTATTCTGAGCAACAACGGCTACCGCGTCGTCAATCTCGGAATCAAGGTCCCGCCCGAGGAACTGATCAAGGCGTTCCGCGAACATGACCCGGACGCGATCGGGCTGTCGGGCTTGCTCGTGAAGTCGGCGCAGATGATGGTCGCGACAGCGCAGGACTTGAAGACCGCGGGAATCGATTGTCCAATCCTGGTGGGAGGCGCCGCGCTCTCGAACCGGTTCACGCGAATGAAAATCGCGCCCGAGTATCCCGGCCTCGTCGCGTACGCCAACGACGCGATGAACGGGCTCGATCTCGCGAATCAGATCATGGACTTCGAGCGGCGCGAATCGCTCAAGCACGTGCTCGCCGAGCAGTCGAAGAAGATGCTCGAGGCTGCGCCGAAGGTCGTCGACGCGCCCGCGGACGCGACGCCTCGCACTTCATCGGTGCGTCGCGACGTCGAGATTCCGAAGCCGCCCGACCTGAAGACTCATGTGATCCGCAATTACGATCTCGGCGAGATCTTCGAGTACATCAACCCCAAGAGTCTCTACTCGAAGCATCTAGGCTTTCAGAACTATGTCGAGGCGTTCGAGGCCGGCGATCCCAAGGCGCGCGAGCTGCACGATCGCGTCGAGGAAGTCGCGCAACAGATTCTCGCGCGCTCCGACATTTCCGCGAATGCCGTCTTTAGATTTTTCCCCGCGCAAACCGACGGCGATCGCACCGTCATGATTTATTCAGCGGACGGCAAGACCGTGCTCGAGTCGTTTACCTTCGGCCGCCAGAGCGAGGCGCCGCATCTTTGCCTGGCCGACTACGTCGCCGCGCGCGACTCCGGTCGCACCGACTATCTGTGCATGTTCGTCACGACCATCGGCACCGGCGTACGTGCGCTCGCCGAAGATTGGAAAAACAAGGGTGACTACCTCCGCTCGCATATCCTGCAAGTGCTCGCGCTCGAGGGCGCCGAGGCGTTCGCCGAGCTGCTGCACCTGAAGATTCGCCAGATGTGGGGAATCGGCGATCCGCCGGGACTTTCGCTCAAGGATCTCGTGCAGGCGCATTACCACGGCAAGCGCTTCTCGTTCGGCTATCCTGCCTGTCCCCGTCTCGAAGATCAGGAGCCGCTGTTCCGGCTGCTCGAGGTCGAGAAGAATGCGATCGGCGTGCAGTTGACCGACGGCTTCATGATGGATCCCGAGAGCGCCGTCAGCGCCGTCGTCTTCCATCATCCTGAGGCCAAATATTTCAGCCTCTCACCGGCCGACATCGAGCGGCTCGAGCGCGAGTTCGAAGCCGCCGCCGTCAAACGCGCCGCCAGCTAGCCCTGTCTTTTGTTATTGCGGTTTGCTGCGTAGTTCGCGTTCGGCCAGTTCAAGATCCGCTTCGATCATCAGTTCGGCGAGCCGCTCGAACTTAACTTTGGGCGCCCAGCCGAGTTGACGCTTCGCCTTCGAGGCGTCGCCGATCAGCAGATCGACTTCCGCCGGCCGGAAGAATCGCTGATCGATCTCGACGTGATCCTGCCATTTCAGTTTCAGGCGATCGAAAACAACTTCAAGAAATTCCTGCACCGAATGGGTCTCTCCCGTCGCGATTACGTAATCGTCGGGCTGCTCCTGCTGCAACATCAGCCACATCGCCTCGACGTAGTCGCCGGCGAATCCCCAGTCGCGGCGCGCGTCCAGGTTTCCGAGCGCCAGCTTCTCCTGGATGCCCACTTTGATTCGCGTGGCGCTCCGCGTGATCTTGCGCGTTACGAAATTCTCGCCGCGCCTTGGTGACTCGTGGTTGAAAAGTATCCCGTTGCATGCGAACAGATCGTAGGCCTCGCGATAGTTAACCGTTTGCCAGTGCGCATAGACCTTGGCGCATGCATAAGGACTGCGTGGATGAAACGGCGTGGTCTCGCGCTGCGGATTCTCCGTTATCTTGCCGAACATCTCAGACGAGCCCGCCTGGTAGAGCTTCGACGCGCGCCCGCGACGCTTATTGTGATCGCGCAGCGCCTCGAGCAATCGGAGCGCTCCAAGTCCTACGACATCGGCGGTATATTCAGGTTGATCGAACGAGATACGCACGTGCGATTGCGCGGCGAGATTGTAAACCTCGTCGGGCCGCACCTGCTCGATAATTCGCCGAAGCCCGGTGCCATCGCCGAGGTCGCCGTAATGCAGTTGCAAACCTTCGGAGCTGGGACCGAAGCCCTTGCGCAGATGATCGATTCGTCCGGTCGCGAAACTCGAAGTGCGGCGCACCATGCCGTGCACTTCGTAGCCCTTCTTCAGCAGAAACTCGGCGAGGTAGGAGCCATCCTGTCCGGTGACGCCGGTGATTAATGCTACTTGTGCCATAGATTCCTAATCGCGCAGTGACTCAAAAATATACCACGTCCTTTTGCGTGCAAACCATTCCTGTCGGCGCAAACAAAAAAAGGACGCGGCATATTCTGCCGCGCCCTTACAAGGCACGTCGTTAGATTTGTCTCAGTCTCGATTCAGTCGCCGGGCACCAGCCGATGCGAATCGCTGTCAAAGTGCTGGGTGGAAAATTCGAACAGCTCAGCGTCCTCGATCGCTTCCATCTGATGCACCAATCCAATCGGAACGTCCATGCACTCGCCGGCCACCAATTCAAACTCCTCGATCGTTGCGCTCTCCGGCGATTCCTTTACTCGCACGATCAGCTTGCCGGTACGCAGGTAAAACGATTCAGTTTTGATCTTGTGGTAATGCAGCGAGCACTTCTTGCCCTTACGAATTTCCAGGATTTTTCCGCAGTACCGATCGCCGTTCGCGATCCAAACTTCGCGGCCCCATCCCTTGGGTACGATTCGTACCGGTTGTCTTGCTCGATTCATCTTCGCTCCAGTTAAATTCTACGCCGTGACGCCGGTCAACATCGAGCCGAACATGCTGGTGACTTTGATTCGATCGAACCGCACTTCTGCCAGGCGGCGCGCCCGCGCACCCATCTGCTTGAGATGCTCCGGCGAATCGACGGCCTCGCGAATCGCGCCGATCAGAGCCTCGACGTTGCCCGGCCGTACGACGAAACCAACTTTGTCATCGCGCGCGATTTGCGCGACTTCGGCGTTGTCTTCCATCATCGCGATAAACGGGCGCCCCGCCGCGAGGATTCCATAGATTTTGCTCGGCACCAGGCATCCAGCCGCGCCCGGCGCGAGCGGTATCAGGTGAAGATCGGCAGCACTCAGCGACTCGCCAAGATTTTCCAGCGGCTGATACGGCAGGAAAGTCACGTTCGTCAATCCCATCGCGCGCGCCCGCTCCTGGAGCCAGTTCTTGCGCGCACCTTCGCCGATCATAGCAAACAAAATTCGATCATCATCGCGCAGCCGGTCCGCCGCCTCGAGCACGGCCTCGAGCTGCTGCGACAGCCCGATGTTCCCCGAATACATCACGACGAACTTGTCCCCGAAACTGCGACGGAACGGATTGCTGTCGAGCGGATGGATGCGCCCGCAGTCCACCCAATCCGGAACCACCACCACCTTATCCGGCGGCACGCCCTTGTCCACGATTCTCCGCGCCATATCATGGCCTAGAGTCACGATCAGGTCTGCGCGTTCGTAGGCGTAATCATTGCCGCGGCGCAGCAAGTTCGAGCAGAAACGGACTGCGCACGCCGCCGGTAACTTCGGCGATATCCGGATAGAGATCGCGCACGTTGTAGACCAGCCTGCATCCCCAGCGCCGTTTCAGTACGGCAGCCAAAGCGCCGAGCAGTGGAGGGTCGGTCTCCGCGACTATCACATCCGGCCGTGGCAGCCGGAATGCCACTATCGCCGCCAATAGGTAGTAGGTACCCAGGTTGACCAATCGACCGGCGAGGTTGGACTTTGAAAATCTCGTCCCCCAGGTGCGTATGATCGTAACTTTGCCGCGACGCTCACGCGACCACAAACGAAAGCCGCGAGAGCTCCTGTCATTCGTGTGATACGACGGTCCCGCTACGATTGTGACTTCGTGATCGGTCGAAAGGTCGTCGCAAAGTTCTGTCAGGAATTGACCGGTCGCTTCGCGGTCAGGCCAGAACGAGCGGTTCAAGAACAACACTCGCGTGCGCCCAGCCGGAACATTGGAGTCGACCGAGGACTCGCGTTCGGATGTCTCTTCGAAAAAGTCCAACTCCTGGGCCGACTCGGCCGGCACCGCGGAATAGGCACTTTGTTTTTCTGCGCCTGCCATACGCTTTTACGATGCGGACGCTCGACGCCCCACACTCGACGAATCAGTCAAAGCCTGAGACGCGCCTCGATGCTCGGCCGCGCGCACCTGGCTATCGATCCACAGATAGGTGCGTCTAAGACCTTCTTCCAGACTTATCCGCGGCTCCCATCGAAGAACCTCGCGCAGGCGTGTGTTGTCCGAATTGCGGCCGCGCACTCCTTGCGGTCCCGGTACGTGCTTCCTTGTTACTTTGATCCCGGCAATCGCGGCGACCATATCTGCCAGTTCGTTGATAGTTACCAACCGATCCTGGCCAAGGTTAAGCGGCTCCCTGTAATCCGACCGCATCAACCGATAAATGCCGTCCACACAATCGTCGATATAACAGAAGGAACGCGTCTGCTCGCCGTCGCCCCATATCTCGATCTCGGAATTCCCGCTATGCCTCGCGAGTGACACCTTGCGGCACAATGCCGCCGGCGCTTTCTCGCGACCGCCATCCCAGGTGCCCAGCGGCCCAAAGATATTGTGGAAGCGCACGATACGCGTCTCGAGCCCATAGTCTTCCTGGTAGTGCATGCATAGTCTCTCAGTTACCAGCTTCTCCCAGCCGTAGGCGTCCTGCGGCTGCGCCGGGTATGCGTCTTCTTCCTTGAGCGCGGCGACGTTCGCGTCGGTCTGCCGATACTCCGGATAGACGCAAGCGGACGAAGTGTACAGGTAGCGCCTGACGCCGTTCTCGCGCGCCGCATCCAGGGTGTGAATGTTGATCAGCGAATTGTTGCGAAGGATCTCGGCGTGATGCGCCGAGATGAACCCCATACCTCCCATGTCGGCGGCGAGCGCATATACCTCGTCGATTCCGTCGGTGGCTTTCAGGCAGTCTTCCCAACGGCGCAAATCCAGCAATGCAAAATTGTCTGCGGCGCTCGCCTCATATTCGGGGTATTTCAGATCCGCACCGCGTACCCAGTAGCTCTTTTTCTTGAGATAGCTCACCAGATGGTGGCCGATGAAGCCACCAGCTCCCGTAACCAGGACTCTCTTCATTCAGTGCTCCCCTCCGGCGTGAGACTAAACCCTCCCTCACGCACAGCTCATAAAATGCTACTGGCGGGCAGACGATAGCTGATTTTCGCAGCTTCGGCGAACGCTGAATTGCCCCATCACCAGAAGATCCATTTTGGTTCTGAGAAAGCAATCGAGTGCTTCTTCCGGGCGGCAAACCACCGGCTCGTTTTCGTTGAACGAGGTATTGAGCAGCACGGGCACGCCAGTCTGACGCCCGAATTCACGGATCAGCTTGTAATACAACGGATTCTGGCGCGCATTCACGGTCTGCAGGCGCCCGGTCCCGTCAACGTGCGTGGTAGCTGGAATAGTGGCGCGCTTCTCGGGCCGCACCGAATACGCCATCAACATGAACGGCGACGGATATGATTGTGTGAAATAGTCGCCGGCCGCTTCCTCCAGAATCGAAGGTGCGAACGGCCGGAACATCTCGCGGCGCTTGATTTTGGAATTGAGGATATCGCGCATCTCGACCCGACGCGGGTCGGCCAGGATACTGCGATTACCCAATGCACGCGGCCCCCATTCCATCCGCCCCTGGAACCATCCCACGACGAGGCCGTCAGCGATAGTCGCGGCAGTCGCGCGGCAAAGTTCATCTTCATCTTCGATCTTGCTAATCACGCAGCCCTGACTGGCTATTTCAGATTCGCGCGAACTGAGTAATCGCGCGATCTCGTCGGCGCGGAATTCCGGCCCCCAGTTCGCATGTTCCATTACAAATTCACGCGGTCGTGGCGCGCTCGAATGCCATTGATCGAAAGCCGCGCCAATAGCCAGTCCCGCGTCGCCGGCCGCGGACTGTATATATATGTCCTCGAAACCGGTCTGCTCCAGAATCTTGCCGTTGACGACGCAGTTGTAAGCGACTCCGCCCGCAAGGCACAGCTTCTTGAGTCCGGTCGCGCGCTGCAGGCTCCTCAGCCGATCAAGAATCACTTCCTCGAGCCGCCGCTGCATCGACGCGGCGATCGCGATATGCCGCTTGTCGACCGCCTCCGCCGGATCGCGCTCCGCGCCCAACCTGTCTGCAAGGAACTGGGAATAAAGCCTCCCGATAGTCGGCTCGCCCGCGCCCCACGTCATCTCGGCGCCTGATTTTTGATAGGTGAAATATTCCGGCGCGAGCATGAAATCCATGCGGCCGCCGTTCGGCGCGATCACTATTTTGCGGAACTCCTCAAGCGCTTCCGGCTCCCCATACGACGCCAGCCCCATTACCTTGTATTCGTCGCCGTATTTCGGAAATCCGAGATACTGCGTGAGCGCGGTGTAGAACATTCCGAGCGAATGCGGAAACGTCACCACGCCCATCGGCGAAATCGTTCCGCCGCGTCCGACGCCCCACATCGCGCTGGCAAAGTCGCCCAACCCGTCAATCGAGAACAGCGCCGCCTCGTCAAACGGCGAAACCAGGAACGAACTCGCCAGGTGCGCACGATGATGCTCGACGCGGCCGACCGGTATCGGGCTCTCTCCCGCTCCCAGAGCGCGCGCCGCCTCTGCCCCGATCGACGCAAAGTGCGATTGCGCGCTCAGCCGGTCGCGCGCGACCAACGGCATCTTCAGCGCGTGCCATGCCTTGCGCATGATTCGCGCCCAGGGATCGCGCGCGACAGCCAGCAAATCGATCTCGCGTGGCGACGCGCCCGTCGCCTTCACCACGTATTTCAATGCTTCGACCGGAAACCCGGCCGCATGCTTGATGCGCGTGAACCGCTCTTCCTCAGCAGCGGCCACCAGCCTGCCGTCCACAATCGCGGCCGCGCTAGCGTCGCCGTGATAGGCATTGATTCCAACGATTAACATCGGTGCGTGAGGCGAGGAAGTCTCAAAAGCTCACCCAACGGGCCAATCGATCATCCGTCCCGGCGCCGGGGTGACTTGCGCCGTTTGCCAAGCCGCGCGGAAAGCCGCCAGAAACTGGGTGGCGCGAAGTTGCGGCAATCTTACTCGCACAATGCAGAATTCGTTATGAACCTTGAGTGTCTGCGCCGCGGACTCTCCGAACAATCGATCCCGCGTCAGAAGGGCGGTGAATTTCGCCTGCACGGCCGCATCCCCAAGGTTGCCGTTGCTGAGCGTGTTCCAACCGCGCGCTACCGCCGAATCAGCTTCGATGCCAAGCTCTTTGAGCAGCGCCACGAGCTGAACCGGCATGTTGGCGTCAAGCAGCCACATGCCCCGAATCGAGCAGCTCCGAGGCTACCTTCATGATTTCCGGAATTGCTTGTTGCGGAAACGGTCCATAGGTCTGCGCTATCTCTTTCGCACTCATACCCTCGGCAAGGCACGCGAGCACGAACGAGACTGATAACCGTGTGCCGCGGACCGCGAGCTTGCCGCCCAACAAGTCAGGGTCGCGGACGATCCACTTGCAATCGCGATAAGGCATGGGTTCCCAATCACGCATGGCTCTTCACCGTCACCGATTCTACTCTCGCCCCTCTCGGAGGGCGAAACCGTTGCGTTTCTGCGTTTCTTCAAGAATGAGCTCCAGGAAGTATGGTCCATTGGTCACGTCTGGTGCGCGGTTGCCAGCCGCCGGGCGCTGCTCTGGGTCAGGATGTTTCTGTAGAGCGCGATCATTTCCGACGCGCATTTCTCCCACGAAAAATCTGCGGCCATCCAGCGCCGTCCGCGCTCGCCCATCTCGGCGATTGGCATCGAGTCTATTTTGGAGATGGCATCCGCGAGGCTCTCGGGATCGTTAGCGACCCACAGCCCGCAGCCGACGCGTTCGATTTCCTTCCATGGAGTGCCTGTGCTCGCAATCACAGCGGCGCCGTGAGCAAGCGCTTCAGCCACGACTATCGCGAAATTCTCGGTAAACGACGGCACCACGACGACATCGGTCTGCTCGAACATCCGCTGTTTTTTTTCGCCGCGAAGATCGCCAAGCATCGCAACCTGGTTGGCAAGATCCAGCAGATCGATCTCGCGATGAAGTTGTGCTTGGTACTCGCTCGAACCCGAACCCGCGATTGCAAGCGAGAAATCCGGGCCGCTTCGGTCCTTCAAGATGCGGCAAGCGGCGAGCAGATTCTCAATTCCTTTCTTGGGATCCAGCCGTCCGACAAATCCGAGCCGTAGCCGCGCGCTCCGAGGCTCGCGATAAAGGGCTTGCGGAATTTCGACTCCGTTGGGAATCAGTCCAATATGAGCGCGCGGAAATCTTGCTCGCGTTTCCGCCGCCTCATCCTCCGAAGTCAGGTGGAGGACCAACTCGCGCGATGCAACCGCGATACAAACCTTCTCCCACAGCGACTTGAACCCCACGCGCCGCGATCCGCTCCAGCGCTGAAGCGCACCGTGCGGAGTCCATATCACCGGCCGTTTCAGCAGCCGCGCGGCGAGCAATGTCGGGATGGTTGGAAACGAATACGCCGCGTGAAGATGAACCACGTCGGCCCATCGCACCTGTTCCGCAATTGCCCCGAGGAACTCAGCCGACACCGACTGACGCGCGACGCGCGCGCAGTACCGGACTTCGATACCGTCACGATGCGCGTATGCCGCCCTCGACGCCGCGTCCAGCCGCGTGTCCCATCCGTTCGCATCCGTCGTCAGCACCCGAACCGCCACGCCCGCCTGCGCCAGATGCCGCGCGAACTGGTACACGGACTCGGGCAGCCCGCCGTAAACCCACGCCGGCGCGAAGAACGGAGTTACGTGCAGGACGCGCAAAGCGGCGTCGTCGCTCGAAGAAATCAACTGGCCGTGCCCGGTTTGATGCCCAGCAGAGCGACACTCGGCGCGGTCTTGTACGGATTCACTCCCGCATCCATCGTGTTCAACAGATGGACCGACTCACACGCGCGCCGGACCTGCGAGTAGTTGTTGAACACGGAATACGAGTACGAGAGCCCGTCCCCTTCCGACAAGATATAGCCCTTGCCCCGCGACTTGAGGTAATCGAGCAGCGTCCACAGTCCGAGCAAGTTCGCGATCTGTTTGACCACGCGCACCGGCGCCGATCCCTGGCCGAAGTTGTTTGCATCCGAGATGAAGATCGCGCGTCTTGCAACGCGCAACATCTCGCCAACCGCAAGCGACGGTTTTGGGATGTGATGCAATGCGCCAAACGCGCACACCAGGTCGAACTCACCGTCCTTGTATTCGAGCGCTTGCGCGTCACCATCTACGATCTCGTCGGGCGCCAGGCCTTTATTTTGAGCCGCCGCGCGCAGTTCAGGCGACGGCTCGATCCCGCAAACTCGAATCCCAGGTGCTTCTTCCTTGATCACAAACAGCGCACGTCCAGTCCCAGAGCCAATGTCGAGCACCGAGCGGCACCCCAGGTAACGGATCATTGACACCATGAACGATAGCGCGAAATTGTGCTCACCGTCCGAGTGCACGTGCATCGCGTCATATTGCGCCGCCGTGCGCCGGTAGTATTCGCGCTGAATCGCTACCGGATCAGGCATGGCGCACTCCCTCGGAGCCGACCCGCCGCAGCGTCGCCACGTCAAGCTCGGCGGCCACGATTAGCAAGTGGATCAGCGCGATGAACAGAATGCTCCACGGGATCGCCCCGAAGGTCATCGATGTGGCGGAGCCGATATCGATCAACTTGGACGAAACATAAACGCCGCCGACCAGCGCGCCGAGCCCCATTCCCGGGTGAACGTACATCTCGAGCAGCAGGCGATAGATCAGGCCGAAGATAAACATCCCCACGATCACTCCGATGAGTCCGAAGTTCCCGTACAGCTCGACTATCTGCGGAAGATTGATCGACGTCTTGATGTTTTCCTGGCTGATCAATCCATATCGATGTCCGAACCAACCTCCGCTCACTTCTTCGGGCTTGTCAGGCATGATGAAGCGCGGGATCGGCTTGAACAGGATCGGATAGAACGACTCGCCCTCCCAAAAGGGCACCATTGCCGGCGTGTCCGCGATTACCTCGCCAAACACCGTGAACTGCGCCAGCCGCATGCTCGCCATGTCGATCAGCGCTTGTGGCGGCACCGCGCCGCCGAGCGTGATGCGGTAAACAATTTCTCCGAACACCTGCGCTTTTTCGATCACGCTTGCGTCCGACAACCTGCCGCCCCAGGTCGCAATGCGATACGGCGCCTCGGCGGGTCGCAGGATGAACAGTGCGACGGTCCCCAGCGCCATCATCTTCCACGGGATCGATCGGCGCACGGAAGCGAACATCATTGCGACTGCTATACCGACAATCAGGCCGCTGGCGGCGGAGCCCGTTCCCAGTCCGATTGCGATTCGGACCGGAATCAGAAATCCCCAGAGAAATGCCGCCGTGATCCAGTCGAGTTTTCCCGTCAGGTGAAGCGCGACCAGCGTGCAGATTCCGACCATCGACAGGTCCGCCGCGAATACGCCGATCTGCGCCAGGTTGTCCGGCAGAAACTCGATCGCGTGTGATGCGAACAATCCGCCGAATCCCAGGATCAGCGCGACCGGCTTTACTGCTCGCATGTCACGCCACTGCAAATTGAATCTAGGTAGTATCGGTCCGAATAGCCATTTCGCCGGTCCGTAGTATCCGGCAAACATGCAATACAGACCCACTAGTGAGTATCCAAGTGCGAGCGTGATGTAGTGTTCGGGAACAGGAGCTTTGAACATTCCGGTCGCAAATTTTTTCAACAGGAAGACCGGCAGCGCGAAATAATAGGCGAAGACCAGTGTCAGGAACGGCATGAACGGAATCGTCCGATCCGCGCCTGACATCCATAACCAGACTGGAAGCGCGAGCGACGCAAGTATCGCGGACGCAAACGCCCGTTGGAGCAGTGTCGGCGAGCCCGGCGCGTAGAGGTTCAATGCGATCAGTGCGATCACGACCGAGCACGCCAGCGTCACCGCTTTGCCAAAGCTCACGGACCCGGGCCTCGGCACGCTGACAAGCTCATACCACTCGTCGCCCGGATGCATTGCTGCCGACTCGAATTGTTCAGCCATTCGATTCGATCTCACGGGTTTGCGCAGCGTTGGCCGCCCGTACCTTCTCCGATCCTCTCACTGTTTGCGCAGCCTCGATAATCTCCGCGAGGCGATCACCGTAAGTGTGATGGCCCAACGTAATTTTGCGATGTCCCGCTGCGGCAATCCTGACTCGGTCTTCGTCGCGCGCGAGATAGCAGCGGACCTTGGCGACCAGTTCATCAGGCGAGCCGAAAAACCCGGCTTCTTGCTCGTCGCGAAACAATTCTTCGTGAGTCGAGGATCTCTCGGTCAGCATGAAACCGCCGCACCCCGGAATCTCGAACGTGCGCATGACGTGATCGTCTCGATTCGCGCGCCGCGCCAGGTTCACCGCTATCTTCGCGCCGCCGACCGCGAGCCGGTAGTCTCGCGCCACGGCAAATCCTTGCGCATACGGCCGCAGCGATCGCACGCGCTCCCAGTAGGCACCGTATAACCGCAGCTTCACGTCCGGCATCGCGCGAACGAGCGCCTCGAAGTACGCGACGCGATGCGCGTCGCATCCGCCGACGAACATCACGTCGCATGCGAATCGCTCACGCTCTTCATCGGTCGCCGGCGTCTCCGGAAAATGCACTTCCGGCTTGTAGCCGAAGCGCACATACGCGACGTTCGCGCATCCCGCGCCCCGCACGTCGTTCATGATGTCCTTCTTGGTGCACACGTACAGATCGTACAGCGGAATCGATTTGATCAACTCGCGCGAACTGTCGGCCCGGTTGAACGGATCATCTGTCGCCCAGTTCACTAAGGTCGCACCGCTGACTTTTTTCGCGGCTTCGAGCGCCGCCGGAGTAAACCAGCGGCCCTTGCCAATCAAGATCATATCGGGTGAAAAGGCCGCCGCATGCTCGACCAGCGCGCGATTCAATTGCTGATAGCCGCTCGTTGGCCGGCCCGCGACTCGATCCGCGATCCGCTCCGCAAAAGACCTCGAAGTCTTGATGAAGTCCGCCTCGTCGAGAAATCGGAACTCATGCTCCTCGCGCGCCACGCTGGCTTCCAGAGCCTCCAGGAAGTGCGCGCTCGACGGCGCATACGCTGTCGTTTCAGCGTAGAGAATCCGCATTGGCTCCGCCCGCTCTCAGACCGAGCGCGTCGCGATAATACTCCGCCGCACGCTCGCCATAGTCGTCCCATCCACCGATTTTTCTCACACGCGCCAGCGCCGCTTCGCCCATCTGCTGGCGCCTCGAGGGATTCTCGTACAGCGTCAGAATCTTCTCGCGAATCGCGCGAGCATCGCGAATCGGCACGATGAACCCCTCGATGTCGTCGGTGAACAAATCCGCAGCACCGGTATTTTCGCTTGCGATCACCGGCACGCCGCACGCCATCGCCTGCGCCTGCACCAGCGCAAGCCCTTCCTGGATCGATGGCAGCACCAAGACCGAGGCCTGACTGTAGTGCTTGTGCAACTCGCTGCGGGCAACGGTGCCGAGGTAACGGAAACTGCCCTCATACTTCGCCATGATAGGACGCATTTCAGCTTCAAGCGCGCCGATCACGAGGAGCTCCACGTCGGGACGTCCAAGGCCGCCCATCGCTTCGAACAGATAAGGCAGACCTTTTTGCAGCGAGAGCGTTCCGACGAACAATACCCGAAAGGTGGAATCGCTTTTCGGTTCGCGATGAAACATAGCGAGATCCACGCCGTAGGGATTGAGCCGCAGCTTGTCGCGCGGCACGCCCTTGTCGACGAACGTGCGCATAGCAAATGACGACGGCACGAAGATGAGATCGCAAAACGCATACTCCTCAAGTTCGCGCTCGACAATGCGAGGATCGATTCCCGGGTACCGCGCGTCAAACCGCGCGAATTCATCGCGCAGAATTTCGTCCTGATATTCGATATGAGCCGAACCCCGGTCGCATATCGTCAGCGCTCCATACTTCGACCGCACCGCTCGATGGCTCTGCAAACCAAAGCTGGACAGGCAATGGAATACGTCGCACGGCGCGAGCCGCTCCGCCATCCAGCGGTCGAACGTTTCGATCATCGGAACATTCAGGCCGTCTCGCAAGCGATTGAATCCGAACCGGTTGGCCAGCATCGCGGGCGCCATCAGCCAGGGAAACGTGCTCACTTTTTCTCTCGGCATTCCCTCCACGCGCCACGACGGATATGCGGTGTACAGATGTTCAAGATGCCCCAACCGCTCCATCTGCCGCGCAAGGTCGAACGCGTGAAACGGACCGGCGCTGCCAATGCAGATCTTCATGACGCCTCGGCGAGATTGCGCGCCTCGGCCCGTTTGGGATTCGCAACACCGCTCAATTCAAAAATGCGATCCAGCGCAGGCGCGAATACCTGCTCGTAATTGTACTGCTCCTCGAAAGCGCGACGAGCGGCGCGGCTCATCGCAACGTATCTCTCGCGGTCCGCGAAGATGGATGTGATTGCGCGTGCGATCGATCCCGGATCTTCGACATCGGCATACGTCACCCACTCCGCATCGCCTAAAAAATCCCGGTAGCTCGCACGATCCGGCACCACTACCGGCAATCCCATCGCCGCGTATTCGAACAGCTTGTTGCTTGCCGATCCCATGTATTCCAGGTTCTTTGTAACTGGCTTGTACAGCGAGAGTCCGACCGACGAGCCAGACGAGCGCGCGATGACCTCATCGCGAGTCATCCATCCGTCCAGTTTGACTCTTTCCGTGATGCCCAGCTCGCGCGCGAGAGCCTTGAAGCTCGCCTCGAACTCCGGATGAAAGCTGCCGATCACTCGCAGGCTGATTCCGCTTTCGTGGTCCGCCATCGCGATCGCACGCAAAGCTTCGAGATGCCCGTTAGCGACGCCCGTGCTACCGACATAAACCACTTCTCTAGCCCTGTACCGTCTGGCGATCGTTGCGTTCCAGTCCGCCGGCTCGGCAAAGTAGTTCGCATCGGCGCAGTTCGGCACGATTATCGGTGCGCGCAAGTCGCCCGCCGCCCGCAGCCAGTAGCGGGATCGATACTCTTCCGGAAACACCACCGCATCCGCCGATTTGGTCCCCGTGAGTGCCGCTTTTACGACCCACTTTTGCAGGGAGTTCCACCGAAGGCCGTCAGTATCCCACAACTCGTGGAGGTGGAATATCAGCGGCGTCGATCTCCCGCCGATCCTCCCGAGCAGGCTCGCAACGAATGCGTACGGGTCGTACGCATAGACAATCGCCGGCTGCATCTGCTTGATCAGCGCCCGCGTGCGCGCCACGAATTTCGCATATTCAACCAGCTTTGTACCGGCGCCGGCCCGCTCTTTTTCACCGACGGATGCGTAGGCACCCATTCGTTCGATAGTCACTTCAGCCGGCCATTGTTGAAGCGGCTCATCCATGTTCCGGCAAAGAATATGTATCGCGAAATAGTAACTTAGTATTCGGACTGCATACACCGTCGGCGGATAGTAATCCGGATTAGCGTATATCGTGATTAGCAATCGAGGTTTCACTTGCGAAGCGCGATCACATGCCCGTATTCGGTGATGCTCGAAACCGGCGCGCCTTCCATATCCTCGACCCTGAAGCCTATCTCGTCCAGCAGACTGAGAAAGCTCGCGCTGGTCGTGCCAGCATCAGCCCAGGCGAAAGGATGCACTTCAACGAGGATCGCGCGGGGACGCCCTCGTTCCTCAGTCAGGATTGTCCGCGCACCTTCGAGAACCTGTTGCTCGAAGCCCTCGACGTCGATCTTGATCACATCGATTCTCTGGCCGGCAAGCGCGTCGTCGAGCGTCACCATCGGCACTGCGATCACGCCGTCGCAAACCTCGGGACGGATTTCAATTCGCGACTCCTGTCCGCGCGCCGAGGCAAAGCGGACTTGTCCGCTGCACTGACCAACTGCGGCTCTGATTACTGTTACCCTGTCTTGCCAGCCGTTGACGGCGATGTTGGCTTCCAGAGCCGATATGCTATCGGGATCGGGTTCGAACGCCGTGACGTGGCCTGCTGCTCCGACGCGTCCCGCGAACGCCAGCGCGTAGAGTCCGATACTCGCGCCGACTTCCGCGACGTGATCGCCGGCACTGACTTCGCGCATCACACGGCCCCAAACCGCCGGTTCATATTTTTCGGCGATGAACCAGCGCGACTGCGCGCTCAGTCGGAATCTGTCAGTGCCATTGATAACACGCTCGAGCCCGCGGTTTCGCGCGACTGTGGACAGCATGCGATCGTAGGTGGGCCGGATCCGATCCCATAGCCAGTCCGCGCGTTCCAATGCTGGTGCGTGACGGATTGCTACGCCGGCTCGTTCCAGGATGTTCATGATTTCCGACTCATCGCGCGCCATCCTCAAAGCCGTTGAACGGCGGTCCATCCAGGCTACGCCGCAGACCGGGCGCGAGCATCGGCGAAAGCAATCGCGAAACTTCGGCGGGGAGCATCGCCCACCCGAGCCGGAAATATGTCTTCAACTGCAGCGGACGATATCGTATCGACGCGCGATAGCATCGCCGCGCGAGCCCTGGATTGCCCTCGTGCATCGCCATCAACCCGACCGAGGCCAGTTCGTTCGCGTTTCTCTCGATAGCCCAATCGGCAAGCTTGCGGCCGCGCGCGCCGAAGCGTTCACGCGCCAATCGCGCGAGCACATCGTGTCCGCCGAATCTGCGCTCGAAGTCCCTGAATGTTTCCGCTGAATCGATCTCGAAACGGCGGCTGCGCAAGCGATTGGCGTAGTGCGCGCGGAAATCCCTGAGCCGATGCCGCACCAGCACTTCAGGCACGTACGCGAACTCGCCGCGCTCGCGCAGCAGCAGATAGATGAACGTGTCCTCGCCGCCCCAATGTTCCGGATTGAATTCCGCAGGGAAGCCGCCGATCTCGATCAGAGTCTCGCGCCGTATGACGATCGATCCAACCAGTATCGGCCACGGCTCGCCGCCGAGCATTTCATCGAGCGTCGGCGAATGATCGCGGCCACGATCGACATAGTTCGCTTTGAAGATCCTGCCCGCGGCGTCCGCCTCCAGTCCGTCGGAAAATACGGCCACGCACGCCGGATTTTTGTCGAGCACCGGCACCGTCTTCTCGAGCATCGCCTCGGTCCACGTATCGTCGGCGTCAAGCAGCGCGATATACTCGCCCGACGCCGCCGCGATTCCCGCGTTGCGCGCGGCTGCGGCGCCCGCATTCTCCTGATCGATCACGCGGATTCGTTCTCCGAATTTTTCGAGCACGGCGCGCGTGCCGTCCGTCGATCCATCGTTGACGACGATCACCTCGAAGCCGCCGTCGAAGCGCTGCGCGAACACGCTCTCCAGCGTGCCGGCAATAGTTGTCTCATCGTTGTAGGTGGGAATCACCACCGAGACTTTCATTGCGTCCGCTCCTCCAGGAACGGCGGACCTGAAAGGCTGCGCCGCAGCCCCGGCGAAAGCATCGGTGAGAGGTGCCGCGACACGCCGGTCGGAAGCATCGCCCACCCGAGCCGGAAATAAGTTTTCAACCACAGCGGACGATGACGGATCGACGCGCGGTAACATCGCCGCGCGAATTCGCGATCGCCCTTGTCCATCGCCATCATTCCAAGCATCACTTGCTCGCGCGCCGTTATATCGATCGCATAGTTTGCCAGCTTGCGTCCGCGCTCGCCGTATCGCTCGAGCATGAGCCGCGCCCACACACTGTTCCCTCTGAAGTATTGATCAGGGTCCGGCGCGCCGCCCGATTTCCCGTTCTCGTGATGCGGGCGAAGAGACTTTGCCAGCTTTTGCTCGAACAGCGGCATTCGGTACCGCATCAGCTTCTGGGGAACGTAAAGTATCTCGCCGAGCTCGCGTATTCGCAGGTATACAAACGCGTCCTCGGCGCCGTACTCTCGTCCGAATTCCTCGGCAAAGCCTCCGACCGCGAGGATCGTCTCTCGCCGGACGACGAAGGTGCCAAGCAATATTGGCCAAGGCCGCCCGTTGTCGAGCATTTCATCGAGCGTCGGCGAATGATCGTACCCGTGCCCGACATAGAACGGCGCGAGGACCCCGACGCCAGTGCTGTCCACCGTAATCCCGTCCGAAAAGACCGCGACGCACTCCGGGTTTTCGTCGAGCACCGGCACCGTCTTCTCGAGCTTGTCCTCGGTCCACGTGTCGTCCGCGTCCAGCAGCGCGATATATTCTCCGCCGGCAGCCGCAATTGCGGCGTTGCGCGCGGCCGAGATACCCCGGTTTGGCTGATCGATCACGCGAATTCGATCGCCATATTTCTCCAGCACTGCGCGCGTGCCATCGGTCGATCCATCGTTGACGACGATCACCTCGACCCGTCCGTCGAACCGCTGCGCAAACACGCTTTCGAGCGTCTCGGCAATCGTCGCCTCGCCGTTGAAAACGGAAATCGCGACGGAGACTTTCAACGGGTCTTTTATCTTCCCCTCACGCATGCGCCGGCCCCGAGACCGCCCGCTGAATTCGCGGCGGTAACGCCGCCGATATCGTCCGCGCAACCCGCACCGGCAGGAAAGTCCACGCGATACGCACGTAAGTCTTCGCGTTGTAAGGATCGTAATGCAGCGCGAGCCGATAACAACGGCGTGCAAAGAGTCGATCGTAGTCGAGCATGGCAGTAAGTCCGACGCTGACCAGCGAGCCGGCCGTCGCGCGGCGAATCGAGGCGAGCAATCGCAACGCGCGCTCGCCGTAGCGCTCGCGCACCAGGCGATCCATCAATTCGAAGTTGCGGACGTAGCGGTCGACGCGCATCGTTTCCGGATTCTCCGAATCATTCTTCCACGCGCGCCGACGCTTCAGGTGTTCGTGCACGGAAGCCGCGACGCGATAATGCACGGTTGGCTCATCGAGATAAACGAATCGGCCCTGCTCGCGCGCGACGATCATGAAATAGCCGTCTTCCCATTGCGGATGCGCGGTCGCGAACTCTTCGCGGAAGCCACCGATCTGGTCGAAGGTTGCGCGCTTCATCACCGCCGTGCTGGGCAGGATATTCCACAACCGCGACAGCATGTCCTCCATCGCCGGCGCGCGCTTTTCATCTTCGGGAGTATAGGTGGTGCCGAGCAGTTCGCCGCCGCCGGCCATCATCGACGCGTTGGTATAGACCATCGCCACGCCGCTGTCGCTGTCGAGTGCCGCCAGGGTTTTCTCGAGCTTGCGCGGCATCCAGATGTCATCGGCATCGAGGAAAGCAACGTACTCGCCGTGCGACGCCTGCACTCCCACATTGCGCGCAGAGGCAGGACCGCCATTGGCGCGATCCAGCACCGCCACGCGCCCGCGATAAGCCTCGAGCACGCTCGACGTCGCGTCAGTCGATCCGTCGTTGACGACGATCACTTCGAGATCGCCGCCAAATTCCTGCGCGAGCGCGCTGTCGATCGCAGCCGCAATCGTAGCCTCGCCGTTGAAGACAGGAATTATGACCGAGACAGTTTTTTCCGCGCGGACGCTTCCAAAGCCTTCAGCTTATCCAGCCCCGGTCCTGGAATCTGATCCTGAGCTGAACCGCGATTTCGTCGGCGGTCGACTTGGCTCTTCCCTCGAGTCCGCTCCTGCCGCTCGCCTCGCCATAAATTTTTGCCCCGCCGACAACGATCAGGCCGATCGGATTGGCGGTTGCGATCGCCACCGCGGCGGGCACGACCATCCCCGGGGTTTTGTTTCCTGAAGAACTGAGGGTCCCCGACCCAAGTTTGCGCCAGCCTTGCGGCGTGACCGCATATCCTTCGACTACCGTGTCCATCTCCGAGGTACCGGCGCCAAATCCGATGACGAAGCGCTTGACGGCACTGCCCGTGCCTCCCCCTTGGACAGAGACGAGGTAACCGCGGATTACGCCGTCTCCCACTTGCGGCGATGATCCCGGCCCCGCCTGCACGGCGGAAAGGCCCATCGCGTTGATATCTGCAACCAGCTCCTGCGCGATGAGCGCGCCGAGCTGACGCCCCTCCTGCGAGTTGCTCGGCGTCGGTGGCGTGCTGGGCGCGCCAACAGAACCTCCGATCGAGGAATCGGCGGGCATATCAGCAGGGTTGGCAACGAAGTTGTACACCCAGATCCGATTCGGGCGAGCCATCCCTTGGTTGACCATTGGTGTTTGCTGGGTGACATTGGTTGAAGCGCACCCGGCAACAACAAACATCGCGAGACAGACACAGTTAAGATACGGCTACTGGACTTCATCACGAACCTCCTCAAGGCATTCGGTGGGGCGGACTTCTAAGCCCATATATCAGTTGACGCCTTCGTCGATTACAGCATCCTGTCGTTCCTCTTCCTTTTGCACCTGCGCGGGAGGCGGCGTCACCGCGATCGTCACCTTGTCGATCGTGCCGGTAAATCTGTTGTCGCCTTCTTTGTAGTCCTCGGTCACCGGCGTGCCGAGGTCCTCGCCGACGTCCTCGGTTTCATCTGCTGAGAAGATAAAAGGTTGCGTGCGCTCGATTCGGCCCTCGCCAACTTTTTGATCGTTCACGTAGAGTGTGCCCGTGCCGCCCTTGCCGACCCCGCCGCCGTCATAGTTGAACTCGAATTTGACAGTGACTTTGCCGGCTGGAAGCGCGTCCTTTGACTCGATCGTATAGCGCTCCCGATCAAGCCAGTTGTAGCAGTACTTGAGCTTCCCGTCTTTCACGTAGAGACTCCAGCCGCCGAAGCGTCCGCCCTGCGCGATGATGACGCCCTCGCCGCCGCCCTGCGGCACTTGGATGTCAGCGGTGACGCTGTGCGACCGATTCTTGATGTCCAGGGTCGCGTTCTCCAGCATCGCCGTCATGCCGGGATAGAGCGTTATGGAAGTTCGCCCCCACATCAGCGAAGGCCTGCCTGAAATTGTCGGCACAAACCGTTCGACCCGCCTGTCGTCCAGCGGCAGGACGTTGTACTTCTCCGCTTCGTCGAGGAAGAGTTGCTGCAGTTCCTTGAGCTTGTCTGGATATTTCGCCGCGACGTCCTGCGCCTGACTGAAATCTTCGTTTGTGTTGTACAGCTCCCACTTATCCTCGGTGAACTTGGGCAGGGGCGCCATCGGTTCCCACGGGATGCTGTGCCGCGTCACCGCGGTCCAGCCGTCATGGTAGATTCCGCGATTGCCAAACATTTCGAAGTACTGCGTTCGGTGGCGCGTCGGCGCCTTCGAATCGCCGAACGTGTACGCCATGCTGACGCCCTCGATCGGCTTTTGCTCGATGCCGTCGACGGTCTTCGGCTGGGGCAGTTTTGCCGCTTCCAGAATAGTAGGTGTGATATCGACGACGTGATGCCATTGCGGACGGATACCGCCGGCATCCTTGATTCCCTGCGGGCCACGAGATCACCATGCCGTTGCGCGTCCCGCCGTAGTGCGACGCCACTTGCTTAGTCCATTGGAATGGAGTGTCGCCCGCCAGCGCCCAACCGACAGGAATATGCGGGAAACTGTTTGGTCCGCCGATATCGTCGAGATGTTCGAGGATATTCTGGGTCGTGTCAGGAATCCCGTTGAACAACGCCATCTCATTGAGAGTCCCATCCAGGCCGCCCTCGGCGCTCATGCCGTTGTCGCCAGCTATGTATATGACCAGGGTGTTGTCGTAAACGTCCGAGCTCTTTGAGACCGTCCATCAGTCGTCCAATTTCGTGGTCAGTGTACTCGCCGAAGCCGGCATAGTTTTCCATCAGACGCTCGGCGACCTTCTTTTCGTCGGCACTGAGTTCATCCCAGTGCTTGACTCCCGGCGCCCACGGCGCGAGCTGCGTGGTATCCGGCACCACACCGAGCTGCTTTTGACGCGCCAACGTCTCCTCCCGGTACTTGTCCCAGCCCTCGTCGAATTTGCCCGCGTATTTGTCCCGCCACTCCTTGGGCGTGTGATGCGGAGCGTGCAGAGCGCCGGGTGCGAAATAGACAAAGAACGGCTTATCGGGAGTCATCGTATGCTGGAAGCGCATCCAGGCGATCGCCTGGTCAGTCATATCGGTCATGAAGTTGTAGCCCGGCGTGTGCGGCGGCTCGACGTGTGTCACGCCGTCGAAGATCATCGGCGCCCACTGGTTAGTCTCTCCGCCCAGAAAGCCGTAGAACTTTTCGAAACCGTCGCCGATCGGCCAGCGTGTGAACGGTCCCGATACGCTGATCTCCCATGCCGGAGTCTGATGCATCTTGCCGAAGGCCGCCGTGTTGTACCCGTTCAACTCGAGGATTTGGGCGACGGTAGCCGCCTCGTTCGGCCGCATACCGGTGTTGCCGGGAGCGCTGGTTGCCAGTTCCGTGATCGATCCCATCCCGACCGAATGATGGTTGCGGCCGGTCAGCAGCGCCTCGCGCGTCGGCGAACAAAGCGCGGCAGTGTGGAACTGCGTGTAGCGCAAGCCCTCCTTCGCGAGCGCATCCATAGTGGGCATGTTGACGCCGCCACCGAATGTGCTCGGCGCGCCGAAGCCGATATCGTCGAGCAGAATCACGACCACGTTGGGCGCACCCTCGGGCGGCCGGAGTAGCTTGATCGGCGGAAACTTTGCGTCGCGCGCGTCGAGCGGAACTTTGCCCGGATACTTGTACTGCGTATCTGGTATCGGCAATTGAGTGCGATCGATTTCTTGCGCAGACGCAGGAATGATTCTCCCGCCGATCACGAGGCACATCGCGGCGCCAAGAACCAGAAATAACTTCCTCATCTTCGATCTCCTGACACTGGGTGCAGGGGTCACCCCTGCCGAAGGAAGTGTGAAACCCACCGCGGGTTTCACATTAAATCAAGTCAGGCCGCGGCGCGCGCTTTCTTGCCAACAATCGATTCGAGCGCCGCCAGCAAGCCTTCTCGGTCCGCAGCGAAATCAGAGTCGCGCGACCTTTTCGAGCGCGTCGCGCGCCCATCGCCGCGCGATGCTCCGGGCTGTCGATTAGCAGCCGCAGCCGATCTGCGAGCGCCGCGACGTCGCGCGTCGGGTACACAAATCCATTGACGCCGTCGTCGACCAAATCAGGTCCCGCGCCGACGCGATCGCTCACTATCACCGGCTTGCCCGCGTTCATCGCCTCGTTGACGACCAGGCCCCACGGCTCGTGCTCGGAGGGCAGCACGAACACGTCGCATAGATCGTACAAGGCCGGAAGTTCGGATTGGTTGCGGAAGCCGATGAAGCGGATCGAATCCCATTTCAGTTCGCGCGCGCGGCGTTCGAGACTGGCACGCTCCTCGCCGTCGCCGGCCAAGACCAGGTAGGCCGCGGGCTCTGCAATTCCGTCAGGCGAGAGGCGCGCGTATCCCTCGAGCAGGTCGGCGGCGCGCTTGTGCTGCTGCATCTTCGACGCGAACAGGATCACCGCACGCCCCGGCTTCAATCCGAGCTCGGCGCGCAGCCGTTCGCGATTCGGCCGCGCGCGCTCCGCGGCAGTCCGAAAAAATTCGTTGTCGACGGCGTAAGGCATCGAGAAAATTCGGCCGGCTTCGACCCCGTAATGAAGATAGTAGTCGCGATTCAGCCGCCCGATGGAGAGAAAGCCGTCGATCGTCCGCAACAACGCCGGCATCGCGATCCGCTTGACGCCCAGCTTCAGCGCGTCGTCGGTCTCGCTCAGCAGATTGGACTCCCCGCGCAGCATCACCGGGATATTCAACGACTTCGCCGCCGCAATCCCAGCGAGACACCCGCGATGCGCGTAGCCGTGAACCCACAACGCGTCGAACTGCCCGCGCCGTAGGCGAGCGCGAAGCCCGAACGTCCACGGCCGCCAGAACGAGAGCCCGCTTCCAGATCCGACGCGCGGCAAAAATTCATGGCGGTAGCCGTCGAGCAGCGGCACATCCCATTTAACGTCGACGCCGAAGCCCGAATCGCGATACGCGTGGACCGAGAGGTCGCTCAGAAAAAAAACTGTCAGCTCGATTCCCGGACGCGCCGCAAGATAGCGGAACAGCGGCGCCTGGTACTGGATCGGATGACTGACGAGGCACGCAACCCGGTAGCTGCCGTCCATCTCAGGCCACCTGCGGCTTCGAATCGGGCTGACGCACGAGCACTCGCCCGGCAGCCGCGATCACTTCGTCAACGCCGATAGCCTTGATGCATTTGTTGTCGTACGGGCACGCGTCGAGAAAGCAGGTGTGGCACTCGACGTCCTTCATCAGCACTTCATGCTGCCCGCCATGCGGCCACCACATCCCAGGGAATTCGCGCCGCGTGAAAAGCGAGACGCACGGCGTTCCGACCGCGGCCGCCAGATGCTGCACGCCGGAGTCATTGCAAATCAACGTCGCGCAGCGCGCCAGCACCTCGCACGAATCGCGAATCGTGGTCTTGCCCGCGAGGTTCACCGCGTTGCGTCCGATAGCCTTCACGATCCGCTCGCACATCGGTACGTCGGAACTCGCACCGAGCACGACGATCCGATAGCCGCGCGGCGCCAGACTTTTGCCGACCTCAATAAAACGCTCGGCAGGCCATCGATTCGGCTCCAATTTCGCCCCGGGCGCGAAAGCAATCATCAGATCAGCGGCCGTCACCCCTGCTTGATCGAGCAAAGCCGTCACCGTCCGCCGATTCGAGTCGCTGAGTTCGAGCGGAAATTCGGCATCGTCTGCCGCGAATCCTGCCGCGCGGACAATCTCGAGCAAGCGGCATACTTCATCCGGGAAATCGTTGAACAGTGTTTGCGCCGGCGCCGCAAACCTCGGTTCGTATCGCCAGCCGAATCCCCACCGTACGCCGGCCGATCGCGCTACCATCAAGTTGCGGAACAAGGTTGCCAGCGGAGCGGCGACGACGGGCAATTCGATCCATACGTCGAACTTGCGCGCGCGCAGATTGCGCACCAACTCGAGGCGTCCCCGCGCGGTCGCGATATCCTCGGCGTGATAGACCACGATTTCATCGATCCAGCTGACGGCCTCGAGCAATTCGCGCGCTCCAACCGAGCCCGCCTTGCCCGGTGACGTCACCAGCGTGAGATGCGCGGCAGGGTACGCGCGCCGAATCGCATGCATCGCGGGGATCGCGCACGCGGTGTCCCCGATATTTCCGATCCGGTAGATGCATACGCGCTTCGCGTCGAGCGGCCGCCGCCGCGGCCATGCGCATCTTGCCGCGCCCTGCAGGATCGCGTTGGCAGACGCTCGCAGCGCACGGGCCGCGAGCGCTTGCTGTCTAGCCAGCAGCATTTCGAATTGGTAGCGACGCGCGCGCGATGCGCCGTCAAGCTTTGGGGCGGAGATTGCGAACGAAGCGAGGATGGACTTCCTCGCTGTCGTCGGGGCGAGGCGGCTGATCGTCAGCCGTCGGCGCGGTCGGCGCCTGATTGATTGCTGCGAACTGCTCTTTCGCGCGGCGAATGAAATCCGAGGCGAGAATCCAGATACACACGAGCGCAAGGGTTATCGACGCCGCCAGCGTAGCGTTGTGGCGCGCCTTTGGCGAGAAATAGTTGTCGGGCACGACTGGAGGCTCGACCACCTTGAATGCGAAGTCAGATTGCACCTCCGCGATTTTCTGACGCTGAATCTGCCGCGCCATCAGCTCGTAGAGCTGAGTCTGCAGCAGTGCGTCGGAACTTTTGCGGACTTCTTCCTCGAGCGACGCGGCCGCGCTGGCGCCCGCTTGCACTTCCTCGTTGCGAAGCTTGTCGCGCAGGCTGTCCAGGTAAAATCCGAGCACGCGCTGAGCTTCCTCCGGCGACGGATCCAGAAAGTACAGGGTGAGATTGCCGCTCTTGTAGTCGTATTCGGTAGTGAACCGATCGGCGATCATCGTGTGCATCGACCACTTCGTCACGGTCGGCGCGTTCGGACTGCGGACGCCCACGATGTTGTGCTCGAGATGATATTTGTTGACGAGATCAGTCGTGAACGCGTAGCTGTTCATGATAGCCGTGTAGCGTTCCGCCAGCGTGACTGTGTCTGCGCTGCCGCCTTCGAGTATCGACGCGATTCCGCCGCCCAATCCGTCGACCATCTCGCCCGCCCCTCCCGTGCCCATCGAAAGACTCGCTTCGGGAGCAACTGGAGTGACGATGGCCTGCGCGCGATACCATTTCACGGTCAGGTATTTTGTATATAAGCCGTAGCCGAGGCCGATCCCAATCGTGAGCGACGCGATCAGGAGCCATCGCGATCGCAGCAGATCGACGTAATACAGAAACTGCAGCGTCGCGTGCTGCGCTTCAGTGAGATGCGCATGCGCACCATTTCCGCCCGCTGACGGAGTCGAATGTCCGTTGCTGCCTGAGGGATCCATCAATTTACCGGACTGACGTTTCTGTTCAGTGCCAGACGAAACCGCCCCATGCCGGATTGAACGCGAGGCTTAGCTGGAGCAGTGCGCGGAAAGAGTTCGAGTTGGTGTAGTTGATGTCGGTCACGTATTCCATTCCACCGCGCGCCTTCATCTCCCCGAGCGAATTTGCCAGCGGCGCAATTTCGAGCGGCAGGTGCAGGAAGTCAACCGCGAGACCGTAACCGGTTTCGCTGTTGCGCGTGGGCGGAGTGTAGAACGGCAACGCGATTGCCTGACGACGTGTGTAGAAGGTGTTGATGCCCACCCGCGATTGCAGATTGACCCATCGATCGATCTCGAAATTAACCTGCCACGCTCCCGGTCCGAGCGAACTGCCCATCAGCGCATTGTTGTAAGTCCAGTACAGCGAGTCGCTATGCACCGAATATTCTTTGTCGGTGAGAGCGTATTCAAAGCGCGCAGTGGTGCGCCCATCGAGCGTGAGCCGCGGAACATAAATTCCGGCAGTGTACGACGGTCCCTTGAACGGCAGCTTGAATCCGCTCTGGCCGCCCGCATTGAAAAAGTCCTCGGCCAGATCCTCGGCGTAGATTTGCGTATCGCGCAATCGCTTGATGTACACCTTGCCGAAGATGCCGAAACGCGAGTTGGTATTGGATTGAGCCGCGTTACCGGTGCTCAGGCCGGTCAGATTTCCGAGGAATCCTCCCGGACCGTAGTTGTCGTTGCCGCTGCCGCCGAACATGATCGTGTGCTCGAGGCCCCATTCGAACGACGGCAGCGTTCTGAAGGTGATCGCATGGCCGGAGAGCCACGGCCGCGAAAAAGTTCGGCCCGAATTGAGCTGCCCCAGGAACGCCTGGTATCGATACAGGCCCAGGTAACGGAAAATCCAGGGCAAGTGTTCGGGATGGATACTCTGGATGCGCAGCGCCGGGAACGGCTGCCCGTTATTCGACTGCGAAAGCTGGTTGTAGTGCGAGACGCCCCACGAGGTCTCCTCCTGCCCGAAGGAGATCGCAGTATTGCCGAGACTGACGACCATCGCGCCAGTCAAAAGCTGCGCGCGATTCGCCTGGCTCGGACTATCCGTCACCGGACCGGCTAGCGCGCCTTCGCCATAACCGGTGATAAAGCCGCCGACGCCGCCCCATCCCGACCACCGCAGGATTTCATTGCTACCCTGGTCGGTCGAGAGGTTGTCGTTGTTCGGCAGCAGCGGCGTTCCTTCCTGGAAAGAAATTCCGGCTCCAGTTTTGTTGGTAGTATTGAGCGCACGACGCTTGCCCTCGGACAAAACGTACTCGCCTTCGACGCGATCGAGTGGATGGATCATCGTGGGCAGGTTGTCTTCGTGATCCTGCTCGATCCATTGCACTTCGTCCGGCAACTGCATCCGCAGTTCGCCGATGATGCTGCGCGCGAGTTGATTCTGACTCTGCATTTCGGACAGCTTCGATTCGGCCTCAACCGTGATGCGCGCCGCCTCGACGCGGCTGATCGGCTGAATTTCCGAGAGGTAGCTGTCCGCCAACCCCAGGTCGTTCAGCGTAGCGAGCTCATCGTAGATAGAACTGTCGAGCGGGATATACGCGGCGTAGGTCGAAGCGAAAGCAGGGCGCGCGACGAGCGCAATCGCGAGCGCCGCCAGTATCAGCGGAAATTTTATCCGGCGCGCAGGCCGCGGGGCGCTAACGAGGGCCATCAGTTTCACCCAAGCGGCTGTCGGTCTGTTCTTTGCTGAGCGCGACTTGTCGAAGGCGCTGAATTTCGGTCAGCTTGTCGATCGAATCGGCCGGCGGATTTTTCGGCTGCGCCAATACCGGATGCGAATGGCTGGCTGCCGGGTTCGAACGTATCGGCTGCACTGCGGAATCTGTCTGATGTGCCGGACGCGCGCCCAGCCGCTTCGCCAGCGGAGTGTGGCTGTTGCGGAACAGGTAAGCGACCAGCACTTTGCGCACATATTGCTGCGTCTCGGGATACGGCGGGATGCCGTTGTACTTGTCGACCGCGCCCTCGCCCGCATTATATGCCGCGAGCATCTCGGGCAGGCTCAAAGGCGTGCCGTCGCCATGAGCGGTGCGGTACTGTCGGAGAAAGTTGATGAAGCGCACGGCGCCGAGTGTGTTACTGACGGGATCGAACGGGTCGAGCACGCGGAAGCGGTTCGCCGTCGCGGGCATCAGTTGCATCAGGCCCTGCGCGCCTTTCGGCGAGACCGCATCGGAGTTGCCGCCCGACTCGACGCTCGCAATCGCGGCCAGCAAATCGGGATCGATGCTGTATAGCTCCGCCGCGGCGCGGAACAAACGATCATTCTCCGCACGCGAGCTGGCAGGCTGCTGCGCCCGAGCTGACGCCGCGCCGAACAGTACTAACGTCATCGCGGCCGCGATGATTGTTTTTCGAACCCCCACCCCGTCGACTCCGATCCGCTACAAATGCGTACCCAATATTCCTATCACAGCCAGCGACGAAGCTGCATTCGCGATGATCTGCGTGATCGTCGCCGTGTTCTGCAGCTTGTTTTCGTAAATCAGTTTCTCAGGAACGTACACCGTATCGCCAGGATCGAGCCGCGCCGACATCAGGCCGCCCGATATCACCGGCAACAGCGGGAACATCGTCGATTCCTTGCTCTGCTTGATTCCCTCGTCGGTCATCACCGATCCGTCGGCCTTGATAACCATAGTGTGATCGGGGTCTGCGCCTTCGTTGGGACCGCCGGCCTGATTGAGATAGTCGCGCGTCATCAGCCCGGGGCGATACACGATCGCGTTGGGACTGTACACCTGGCCGAGCACGTTCACCGCGTCCGGACGTCGCGGAATCGTCACCTGGTCCTGATCGACCAGCACCACGTTGTCCGGCGAATTGGCCAGCTCGTTGAGCGGATGCATATGGATCACGAGGCGGCCCTGCGCTTGCTGGCCTTCGGTTTCCGTCAACACTCGTTCGAGCGAGTTGAGCGTTTGCGAACTGGTAGCGGGATTCTGACTCTGCGGATTCTGCGTGGCAGTCAACTGGTTCATCGTGCCCGGATTCATCTGGATGCGCACGATCGATGCCTGCAACCGCTCGCGAGCCTCGTCGAGGCGCTTTTGCTGCAGCTCTTTTATCGACTGCCGAATCAGTACGGTGGCGGGCAGGTAGGCGTCTGGCAGCAAGCCGCCCGCCCGCTCGAGCACCGACGCGATTCTTTCGCCGTCATGAATCGTGTACGGTCCCGGCCGCGCGACCATCCCCTTGACCATCACGACCCACGGCAGATGCCAGTCCGACGCACGCCGCACGAACAACTGATCGTTCGCCATGAGTTCGGGGTTGTGCTCGTCGTTGCCGGACAAGGCCGCGCGCAGATCGACGTCCATGAAGGTGTGACTGGTATGGCTGCCGTTGATGACCTGTGTGCGCGCGACTTCGGCGCTCTTCTGATACGCGTCATCCTTGAGACCGCCGGCCAGGTAAATCAGATCGCTCACATGCATGCCCTGGCTCAACACGTAGTAGCCGGGATTGCGCACCTCGCCGAAGGCCTGCACCGTGGGCAGATACTTCATCTGCGATTCGCTGAACACGGTCAGCTCGTCTTCCTGCTCGACCGCGATGTTCTGCGGCCCGCCGATCACGTCCGACATCGCTCCGCCCAGATCGACCGGCACCAGTCGCACCGTCCTGGCCTTGCCTTCCTTGCGGCGAATCAGCGCGTACTTGAAAAAAGTATGCGGCGCAGTTCCCTCGGCGAGCTGCACCAGGTCGGCGACCCGCATCCCCTGATGCCATTGGAACTTTCCGGGACGATTGACGCTGCCGCGCACCGTCACGATGTCCTGCTGGGTCGGCAGCACCGGATAAATCTTGATCAGATCGCCGTCGCGGATGTCGAAGCGCTGCGATCGGATTTCGTTGAGATCGACGTCCAGTGCGATTCGCTTCTGATGCGCGTCCACCCGCTCGACCTGCACCCGCTGCGAGTATCCGAATGCGCTGATGCCGCCGCCGAGCTTGATAACAGAGTCGAGCGGCTCGCCCGATCGGCCTAGCTCGTAAATCGCGGGACGCTTGACGTCGCCGATCATTCCAACCACCGGCCCGATGACCGGCACGAAGATCACGTCGCCAGGCTGTAGCTGTTCGTCGCCCTGCTCATTGCCGGCGAGCAGCAAGGAATAAAGATCGATCACGCGCACCAGCTGATTGCCGCGCCTGAGTTCAACCTTGCGCAGGCTGCCGATCTTCGTGATGCCGCCGGCCGCACTCAACGCGTTCGAGACGTGCGACAACGCGCTCACGGTGTACGCGCCGGGCTGCCCGACTTCGCCGACGACGAACACCTGGATGGTCTTGAGCTTGCCCATCGTGACGTCGACTTTGACGCCGGTGATTTGTCCCGCGTGATCCTCGATGAGCTTCTTGGTCTGCGCGAAGTTCAAGCCCGCGACCTGCAGCGGCCCAATCTCGGGAATACTCACTGCGCCATCGCGGCCGACTGTGAGATTGATTGTGTTGTTGATTCGTCCCCACATCAGCATCTTGAGCTGGTCGCCGGGACCGATCACGTAATAGTCGCTGACCGGGACGTTGGCTACAGGAGCGAACGTGGACACGCGCGAGGAGAACAGCGAGTAGCCGAATTGCTGCAGGTTGCGCGTGCTCGGCGCGGCCGGCGCGACCGCCGAATCGAGCCCGCGAAATTGCGACTCGACCGACGACGCAGGCTGATTCGAATTTGCCGGCGACATCGACGTCTGCGGCGGCGTCATCCCCATCTGCTGCGCGGGCGTAGCTGTCTCGTCCGAGCCGCCTTGCCCCGCAAGTCCGGTGCAACTTCTAAGCTGCGCGAGTTGTTGATCGGTGAACGTCAGGCCAAGCGACTTCGCGATACCGCTGACATCACCGGCGCTCAGCTGCTTCGCGGCGAAATGGAGACACAGCTCCTGCATGTCATCCGGGCTGAGACCGCCCGATGCCATCTGACCTTTCAAGCTGCCGAGTTCGTCGGGCGAAATTCCAAGCTGCTGGATGACCGCCGACATCGACTGCTTGTTCATCGAGTTGGAGAAGCCCTGCGCGCCGCCAAGGCCTTGCGCACCACGCATCGCCGATGCAGCGCCCATCGCAGATGAACCGCCCATTCCAGGCGCGCCGCCGGAAAGAGTTGACGGATTTCCTTGGGAAGACTGATCGGAATCGTCGTTGTTATCTGAATTTGAATTGGTGCACGGAGGCAGCCCGGATTCGTCGGCGTTTGGATCGTTCGGATCGACGCATCCGCGGCGCATCGTGTTGCCCACCGCTCCATTTTGTGAATCGCCGTCCGCGTTGGAAGGATCGTAACCACCGGCGCCAGCGCCACCGCCGAGTGCACCGCCGCCGGAATCGTTCATCTGCGCGCGCGCGGTGGAAAAAAACAGGATCACCGTGAGCAACACGACGAGAGCCCTGAGCGCAGTAGTAGCTGTTCGTCTAATATTACTACTCATAGTAGGACACCCATGGCCCTCGCACTCAATTGCGCGCACCGCGGGTTTCCATTACAGCCTGAGCCCCGCCATGATAGCTAAAATCTCGATTAAAGAAAGAGAGGGAGCTAGTCATGGGCGGATAGGCGGCGTTTTAGGCCGCTTACCGTAAAGCGATTTCGGAAATGCGTCCGCCACCCCGTGTTACATCGGGTTGACACGATATCTACCGAAATTGAGCGAGCGCCCTCCAGATTTCGACCCTACTACCGCTACCCCGCACGCCTCACAACCGTCGAATCTAGTTAGCTTAATACCGTCGAGAACTCCGAAGGCGCGTTATAACACGCTAATGAAACGAGCGTCAAGCAAGTGTTCATTCTCACATACGCGTGCGTCTCTCAGGGACTGTCCAGCGTTTCGTTTTCTACCGCATCTTGCTTGAGCGGGCCGCCTCCCGGGCCCACCACCGCTACGAATCGTTTCGGACCGTCATAGACCACCCGTTCCCCATGCGGTAACTGCCAGAGGGCCTGTGTATCTGCGGGAGCGCTACCTTTGGCGCTATTCTGCTGTGTCGGCGGACCGACGGCCGCGACCAATTTCTCGAGCACCTTGCCGCTCGAGTCTGCCGTGAACCAGGCCATCACGAGCTGCATCCCCGAATAAGTAGTGAACTCGTACTTGACCTGGCTATAGCGGATTCCGTCGACCTCGATGTTGTTGATCCGATAGGTGTCGGCGCCGTAGGGAGCGGTTTCGAGACTGCCGTTGGGAAAACGATTCTGCACCCGATACAGCGAATCGCCAAATCTCACGTCGAGAAACGCGGTGACGTTCGGCTGCCCCAGCATCCCTTGAACCTTTTTCTGCACCGATACGACTGCGGGCGAGCTGGTAGAGCAGCCCGCGCATGCCAGCCCTCCTGCGACCCCCATCAGAATTGCGCCGACAATCGAGCGTGGTCGCGCCGATCGCATCCGTCAGGAATCTTTAACGACTGCCGACGCCGACAGCACGACGCGCAAACCGCCCGATTCGACCGCGCTGAGCAAAATCGCCACTCGCTCCGCACCGGCGAGATAGCGCTGAAAAATCGCCTCGAAGCCACGGAACGGACCATCGACGACGACCACGCGCTCACCGATGCCAATCGGTTTGTCGGGTATTTCGATCACGTCGTCCACGCCGCGGCTGCGAATGTCCGAGACGATGACGTCGGGCACCGCCAGCGGATCGGTTCCGGCCGACACGATCGCACGCACCCCGGCCATGTATTTCACGTCGAAATACTGACTTTGGAGATCGAACCTGGCGAATACGTAACACGGGAACAACGGCGCAATTGACACCGCCATCCGTCCCCATCGCGGCGCCTTTGCTTTGAGCATCGGCAAAAACACTTCCGGCACAACCTGGGCGAGCTGATCGCGCACCCATCGCTCCTTACCGGTCTTGGTCCGAACCAGGTACCAATATGTCTGTGAGTGGTCGTCCATCGCGGCACGCAACAGCCGGCGCCGTGCCAGAATCGTAAGCGCCGCATCGAAGGAGGACTGCGGCGATTCCCTCAATACTGCCAAAAGACAAAGGCGGCTGCAGCATACGCCACAGCCGCCCTGTCAGTCCAATCAACTTCTAGATTTCGTACGTGAACGTGAACTCGAGTTCGTTGAAACGCTGCTGACGGCTCAGCAGGTTCGGATCGGTGAAACGGCCGCTGCGTCCGATAAACCACTGGGCGTTCACTCCCAACAACACGTTACGCGAATACCGGTAAACGTTGGTGGTCCCGAGTTCGCCGACGTTGTTGTCGATGTCCCACAGGAACAGGTTGCCGGCCGTCAACTGTCCGTTCATCAGCCAGTTTGTAAAATTGATGAACGCCAGGCTCTGGAGCTCACGGACTTTGCCGGCACTGGTTACCTGGGGCGTCGCGCCGCGCCGGACGATCCGGATACCAGGTTTCCGTGAACTGGGCGGTTATAAACGTGTGCTGCTTCGAGATCCACGGGATGTAAGTCGGACGGTCAGCTGCGACGATCCAGCGGGTGAACTCGGTCCATTCCCCACCGTGTGTACTAACCGTGGCCGGAACGTTAACTCCGATTTTCGGCTGATACAGAACGTCGTAGCGATAAACGATGTCGGTCAGATCTTTGTCGTAATAAGTTCCGGTCAACCCGAAGAAATGATTGCGCCGAAAATCCTCCGTCGAAAGCGCCTCAACCGTTCCGCCCACCGGAACACCCCGATGACGCTTGTTGAGGAAGAACCCTGGAAGAATGAACGTGGCAGGTGCAATCCGCGACCGATCCCGGTACCCCTGTGGCGCTCGCGGTGCAGGTATCGCAGGCTCTAGCGAGCGAACTGCGAAATTCGTACAGGTAGATGAAGCTGGCCTGAAGTCCGTTTCCAATCGGCAGCAGGCTCGAATAGCGCGCACCGAATTCGCTGTTTTCGTAGCGAGTCGGACGGATGTTTGCTGCAGATTTTTCGCAAAAAAGTCGTAAAATTCGCCCGACTGCGTGCCCTTCAACTGTAGGCCCGATGGGCAGGAAGATCATCCCTTTCGCGTCGAAATTGGGCAGCTCACTGGCGTTGATGGCTTGCCCGTTCTGGTTGAAGGAGACTGGGAACAGTCCATCCGGCCCCGAGCCGCAGACTACGCAGCCGCCGCCAAATGCGGCCGGTACGGCGTACGGATTGCGCGGGTCCGCCTGGGTTTCAATTTGAGCCGCCTGGAAGTCGCCAGGGATAATGAAGGCTTCCAACTCGTTGTTGGCGGTCTTCAGGAAGTCCGGCAGGATGTAGTTCAGCTTGATCATCCGGAGGTTCGTGCGCACGTCCTCGGCCGCTTCCGCGCCGTAAACTCCGTGCCACTGTGCGTTAACCGGATTGGTGACTTCGGTTCCTGACAGCGCGTCGGCTTCTGACCAGATGACCTGCTGCTTGCCGATACGTGCCGAGAAGTTATCGGTAAAGTTCAACTGCGCATAATATTCGCGCAGATCGTTCTTGAAGTAATCGTTCTGGAGAGAGTGGGTCGGAAGAAGTCCGTTGTTCGTGCTATTGCTGTGTGAGTACTCGGCCGCGTCAGTGTTCGGACGTGCGCGGCCATGATTCTTCAGGGTTCCCACCGCATCATACCAGGGGCGGTAGAACGCGAAGAAGTCCGCATCCTTTATCAGCAGCGTGTCGAAGCGGCCAAGCAGCTTGTAGTTCTTGACCATGTGGTAATCGGGCCGGACGTCTGCCAGTTGGCGCGCCTCAGCCAGATCCCAATGATTGAAATCGAAACTACCGCCGGTGATCCCGAATGCCTTACCGGGAATCGCGAAGGGGATCCCGCCGGAATGAATGATCTTCGTCGGCGTCGCGTCCATGCTGGAACTGCCTTCGCCCCAGTGGCCCGCCTCGCGAGTTTCAAAAAATCCAAAAACCGAAAAGTCGCCCTGCGTGATCGTCGCCATCGCGACGGAGGTCCAGAGCGTCCCAATCACTGCTACGGCGGCCACCATCAAACTCCGCCACCGCGTTCCTCCGAATCCCGTATTGCCGTTCTGCATAGACACCCCCAAGCTGGAGCCCTCGTGGTTACGTTGAACTCCTCGCCTGATTTTTCCTCACCAGGCAAGCGTCAGACACTCATTTCCCCATTCGCGTAAGGAAACCTGCGAACGCGGCTTAGCTACCATTCCGCTGAGTACCTTGTCAAGAAGGGTGCACGCGCCGATCACAACTTTGCAATAGTCCGTTAAGCGCAACGTGACGTAGGCGATTCCTGATTTGAGTGTTTTCGATCTTTCATATTCGATCTTTCATAGGTGATCAGCGCCTCGTCCCGCGATAATTCGAATGAATCACGCGCGCCCGCCTGACCTGGTGTCGACTATCTTGATGCCGTGCCGGCTTGAGTCCGCTACCCGGTTCCAGCGACCGTTCCCTTCTCCTGAAAGGAAGAGGGCTGAGAGGTGAGGTCGCAGACATTGCGAATTGGGTTACAGGAAAGTTCTTCCTCCACAAATAATTGCAGATGCTCAAAAAGGCGGCTGACTGCACGCAGAAGATACGGAGAGGCTCGCTTCACCGAATCAGGTACAGTCCCCAATCGCGTTTGGCTGCAACTCGCAAGGCTGAAGAATGAGTTGACGGTCCAGCGCGATCATGAACGAAGAATTACGTCGCACTTGAATTTGTCATCTGATCAGTGTAGGTACGACCACCGAATGCGCGTCCGGGGCGTTCTCCGGACTTTGGTGGGGGCTTCCAGCAGGCTTGGCCGGTGAGGAACGAACCGATGGCCGCGGGGGTTCTTGGGTTTGATTGGTCAGTAGATGGGCTCCGAGTCGACTCGGCGGGGGTTAGATAACATGACGCATGGAAGGATGCAGACGATGACTCAGGGTAGGGAGGAAATTCCGTTGGCGCCTGGGGGAGCGCGGAGGCAGATGGGGATCGCTCGTCGGCTGTCGATGGTGGCCGCAGCTCTAGTGATGGCTGCGCTGGTCACAGGTACGGTGAGCACCAGCTACGCGAAGGGAAAACCAAAGGCGAAACCCCCCAGCGGTCCCGCACTGTTAGACACCGTCGCGGTGACGAATCAGGGCGCTCTGTTCGCTGGCAGCCTCACGACATTTACTGCGGGTCAAAGGTCCCAGTCCAGGCCTCAATTTTGGGTCAAGGGCACGAAGACATTTTTGAGCATCGGGCCGACCCTCGACTCCGTGAGCTCGCTCGATGCCCACGTAGCGGTGCCGCTGCCGGCCGACTTTGTCGCGCTGAGCGCGCCACTAGGGCCTCCAGTAGGTTGCGGTCCTTTTGGACCTACTCTCTTCGGCACTGGTTTGGTCGCGCTGTTCCCTCCGACCGCGACCGGTAACTCAGCGCCGGAGGTTGAGATTTGCTCGCCGAATTTCGCGCTCGGCGCCCCCAATACTACGGGCGTCTTCTTTCCGCAGGGCGTCGCGTTTGAAAGCCCCTACGATGGGATCAGTTATCCCAACCACGAAATTCTGGCGGTTGCGAATGAGTTCCCGATTGTAGCTCAGGACGCGGAAATATGCGCAGGTGCGGGGTTGGGCGCTACCGCCTTGGGAACGATTACCGAGTATGACCGAACGGCATTTGTTCCGGGCCTGAACAACGTCCCGCCGACCCCGAACAATCCTGTCGCGGCGGTCAACCCGTTTACCATGGCTTCCTATACGCAGAACTCCAGTATCGGCGGATGCCTCACTTCGCTGGCGGGTCCAGTCAGCCTCGCCTTTGACGAAAATGGCTTTCTATTTGTCGTGAACAACGCAGGCAAGTTCGCTGCGGCGTTCGCGTCCCTTCCTCGGTTCGTCAGCGTCTTTCAACCGGGCGCGGCTTCAGCTCCCAATCCGCCCTTCAGCACCGGCGACGTATTTCCGCTGGCAATCATAGGTTTAGCGGGTACGGAAACTGCCGGTGACGTGCTTCAACCGGTGGGTGTGACAGTTCTCACCTTCGGCTTCGAAGATGATCTGGCATTCGTCACCGACGTGGGCGATAACAGCATCAAAGTCTTCGATCCGTTCACCAATCCGGATCCTCTCATCGGATTTGCGTTTGCGGGTGAATTGGTTGGCGTAATTCACGGCGGTGCCACAAAACTCAAGGGTCCCGAGGGCATCGCGCTCAGCGCGGACGGCGACACATTGTACGTCGTAAACAGCACGGCGGATTCGCTTGAGATGTTTACCGATGTTCCTTCGATTGAGGATGGTGGCGACATTTCCCCGACGCTGATCGTTCAATCGAAGAATTCCAAGCTGATTCTGCCGGTAGGCGTTGCCCTCTCGGCGTTCACGCCCACGCCGGTACCTACGTATTCAGTAGTCCCTGAATAACTCGCACCGAAACTAAGAAACGGCGAACGCCGAATCCGGATACCGGATTCGGCGTTCGTGTTTCTGCGCCATACTCGCGGAGTCGCTAGCGCAGGTCCTCGGCCAATGACGCCGCCAGCACTCCGCCGATCTCGCCGCGAGCCGCCAGGCTCGGATGGTCGGCTTCGACCGCTACCTCACCTTTGCCGGCGAGTTCCAGGAACTTGGCGGCATCGATGCCCTCGAGTGCGAACCTGACGAATTGCACCGCGCTGATTTTTTCGTCTGACACCTGCCGCTCGTCGAATCTGGCCGCGATCTTCTTCGGACCGATCTTCAACCACAAATGATTCTCGAGCCCTACCAGGCGCGCCAGCGCGGCGTCGCGTTCTGCCGCTTCGGCGTACTCGATCAACAGCGTCGCAACCAGCTCGCCCGCAGCCGGAATCAACTCGTTGTAGGTGTCGATCTCGTGCTGTATTGCTTCGCGGTCGGTCATTTTCTCCGACCTGATCATCTCCTCAATCTGGTACCACTCGGTCTGCGCGTTCTCGAAGATAAATGTGAGATGCGACCCGACGTGGAGCCGTCGCCGTTCCTTCTCATGTATGAATAGCGGCCGCAGCCGGTTGCGCACGCGTTCGTAATCGGCCAGCCCAAGTATTTCGTCGGGCGAGATTTTCTTCATCGTCATTCTCCTTGCGGCGGCTCAGGCGGCGGTACCGCATCCGGAAACCCGCCGCGCTGGTATGCCCGCGCCAGCACTTCGATCGGATGCATCGGATGCACTCCCGTGGCCTGCTCGATTTGCACCGCAGCCATTGGGCAGTCCGTCGCCATCACGCGCGCGCTGGCATCTCGCATCCCGCTGAAAGCCTTCTCACCCCATTTCATCGAGAGCGCGAAGAACTCTTTTTTCATCGCCCACGTCCCGTCATGCGCCGTACAAGCGTCGACCGTCACAACTTCGACGCCCGGGATCTGGCGCATCAGGTCGCGCGATCGCAGCCCGATGTCCTGCGCCTTCAGATGACACGGCACGTGATACGCGATCGTGCCGGGGGTCGACTGAAATTCGGTGTTGAACTTTCCAGCGCGGCGAAGTTGATAGAGCAGCTCGTGCGAATCGACGATCGCCGCCGCGAATTCCTTGACGTCGTCGCCGGCCAGCAGCTTCGGATACTCCAGGCGCATCATGAGCGAGCAGGTCGGATTGATCGCGGCGATTTTGTAGCCTTCGCGCACCAGCGGCAGCATCGAATCGACATTCGCCCGCGCTTCCTTGCGCGCGAACTCGATGTCGCCACCGTCGAGCGCCGGCATCCCGCAACAATTCTGCTTCGGGCATTTCACCGCGCATCCATTTTTCGTAAAGACTTCAACCGCGGCCTTGCCCGGCGCGGGGTTGTAGTAATTCACAAAACAGGTCGGAAAAACCGCGACCTTCGCAGCCGGCTCCGCGGGCGATGCCGGAAGCGGATTCCGTTCGAGCCATTTGTCGAAAGTCTCATCGGCGAAATCCGGCAGCAGCTTGTCGCGATGTATCCCGAGCATCTTCTCCATCATCACGCGCTGAAACTTCTGGCGGCACATCATGTTTGCGAGTGACGGCGCCTTCGTTCCCACTTTGCCGAGCTGATCGGGATGACCGAGCACGCGCTCACGGATCGGGATGCCGTTTTCCCTGGCGTTCACCGCCTTGGCGCGAAGAATCAGGCGCGGAAAATCGAGCTGGAATTCATGCCCGTCGTGCGGCGTGTAGGGACATTTGATCTCGCACAGCTTGCATCCGTAGCAGAGGTCGATAACGCGTTCCTTTTCCGCCGCCGTCAGCGCCCGAACATCGCCGTCGTTGCGATCGACCGCGTCGAACAGCGCCGGAAACGACGGGCAAAGATTGAAGCACAAGCGGCATCCATGACAGATGTCGAAGACGCGCTCGACCTCCTTGTCCAGTCCGGCGCGGTCCCAATACTTCGCCTCGGTAGAATTATAAGAGAGGCCGTCAGTCGGCCGAGACTCGATTCGCTTAGCCATCAATTCATGTCCGCTGGATCATCTGGTTCCCCTTCCCACTATGGGAAGGGGTTAGGGGTTAGGTCGCGAGCACCGTCCGGATTGTTCCCCTTCCCTCGAGGGAAGGGGTCAGGGGTTAGGTTGCCGGTCTTGGAAACAAAGGCGGGCCGCGAAGCCCGCCCATGTCCGCTAACCGGATGCTTGCCTACAGCGTGGTCTGCGCCTTGGCGAAACGTCCCGCGTGCGACTTCTCAGCCTTGGCCAGCGTTTCGAACCAGTCCGCGATTTCCGCGAAACCTTCTTCGCGCGCCGTCTTCGCCATCCCGGGATACATGTCGGTATATTCGTGCGTCTCGCCATGGACCGCGGCCTTGAGATTCAACAGCGAATCGCCCATCGGCAGCCCGGTCGCAGGATCGCCAACCTGCTTCAAATAGTCGAGATGACCATGCGCATGACCAGTCTCACCTTCGGCGGTATCGCGAAACAGCCCGGCGATTTCCGGCTGGCCTTCGACGTCAGCGATCTTGGCGAAATAGAGATAGCGGCGATTAGCCTGGCTCTCGCCCGCGAACGCGTCCTTAAGATTCTGGTGGGTTTTAGTTCCTTTGAGATTTGCCATTTCCTTCACTCCCGTTTCGAATTCCTTAATTGATTTGGTTGGTACGAAAAATCAGCCTCGTACCCTTTTTGACCGATTTGCCTTCGCTCGTTTCGCGCCGCATTCTTCGCACAGCGCGTGAATTTCCAGCGACGACCCGAGCACAGTGAATTCTCCCAGCGCCGATTGCCCCGCGAGCAGGCGGTCCAGGCGCGGAATCTCGATATCGCGAATGCGCCGGCATTTGACGCACACCACGTGATGATGCGGCGTGATATTGCCGTCGTAGCGCGCGCTGTCATGCAGCATCGTGACCTTGCGCGCCTCACCGATATCGCACAGCGTTTCGAGCGTGCGATGAACCGTCGCCAGCGAAATATGCGGATGCTGCAAGCGAACGGCTGCGTATATCGCGTCGGCCCGCGGATGGTCACCCGAGTCAAGCAACGCCTTGATGATCGCGAGACGCTGCGGCGTCACTGCGAGCCCGCCGCCGCGGCATCGCTCGGCGAACTCCGACAGGCGCTTGGCGGCGTAAGGTCCGCGCCGCCGTTCATTTACCAGCTGTAGTTCCATAACCTAGATGATAATAATTATCATCTAGTTATCGCTGTTGCAAGCGGGGTCGTGGATTCCGGCAACCTAACCCCTAACCCCTTCCCGAGCGGGAAGGGGAACCGGACGCGAGGACGTGAACTAGGTGGCGTGTAGCTGAAGCCCGGAACCCTCACCTACCGACGGCTGCGCCCGCCGGCCTCCTCTCCCGTAAAACAACGGGCGAGGTAATTCCCCAGCGCCTACCCCCGAAACTGAGAGCGAAAGGTCGTCCTCGACATTTCGCGATTAGTACTGGGTGCAGGGGTCACCCCTGCCGAGGGAAGTGTGAAACCCACCGCGGGTTTCACATTCAATTAGTGAATTACAGTTTCGGCAGGATCGGCGCGCGGCGGCAGTCCGGCTTCGTCAGCAGCATCTGCACGTCGCCGATGTAACGCTCGCGGAAGCCGGCCTCGCTGTAGCAGAGATAGAATTCCCACATGCGGATGAATTCTTCGGGATAGCCGAGCGCGCGCACGCGATCGATATTCTTGAACATCCTGAGGCGCCAGTTCTTCAAGGTCTCGGCGTAGTTCGGCGTGATGTCTTCGAGATGGAACAGCCGCAAGTCGCTCGAGCGCGTGAGCGAATCGCACAGCGCCGTTACCGACGGAAGAAAGCTGCCCGGAAAAATATATTTCTTGATGAAATCGACGCGCCTGGTTGCCGCCTCGTACTCGCGGTCGGTGATCGTAATCGCCTGCAGCAGCATCATGCCGTCGGGCTTCAGCAGCTCGCCGCATTTGCGCGAATATGAATCGAGAAAGTGATGCCCGACCGCTTCGATCATCTCGATCGACACGGCCTTGTCGAACTGGCCGGTCAAGTCGCGGTAATCCTGGAACAGGACCGTGATACGCTCCGACAGTCCTTCGGCCGCGATTCGCTTGACGGCGTAGTCGTGTTGCGCGCGCGAAATCGTGGTGGTCGTGACGCGGCATCCGTAGTTCTTGGCCGCGTGAATCGCGAACCCGCCCCAGCCCGTGCCGATCTCCACGAGATGGTCGTGCGCGCGCAGATCGAGCTTGCGGCAGATGCGATCGACCTTGGCCGTCGCCGCTTCCTCGAGCGTCGCGTCGGGACGCTCGAAGATCGCGCACGAGTACATCAGCGTGCGATCGAGCATCAACTCGAAGAAGTCGTTGCCGAGATCGTAATGGGCCGCGATGTTGCGCTCGCTGCCGGTTTTGGTGTTGCGATTCAGGTAGTGGATAAACCGGCGAATAGGATTGGCAAGCTTCGCGAGGCCGCTGTCGAGTCCCTCGGTCACATCGCGGTTGCGTATCATGATTTGCACGAGCGCGGTCAGATCGTCGGTCGTCCACGATCCGGCCATGTACGATTCGCCGGCGCCCATGCTGCCCGCGAGCGCCAGGTCGGAATAGAAGCGGTGGTCGTGGACGCGGATGGTTGCGCGCAAATCGGCGTCGGATAATTCCTGGCCGAACGGGATGCGATCGCCGCCGTCTTCGATCACCACCCGACCGGTTTTGATTCCCGCCAGGCGGCTGAGCACCGCACCGCGCGCGAACCGATCGATGATCGCCGGGCGGCGCGCCCGGGCCGCATCGACACCAGATGCGACAATGGAATCAGACTTGGCCATTGTGAGAATTCACCATGTGACACGTCCCCGATGGAACTGCACCGCATCGATTACACGCGCTCGCATCATGGTGCAAGCGTACACGAGCCTAATAATGAAACCGCCCGGTCCACGATGGGGCCGGGCGGTTTGGAGCAATAATCTCTGGTTACTAATCCGCTACGAGGTATCGAGCGTGTCCCGCTTACGCAGCAGGTGTGGCAGCGTTCAGGTCAGATGTAGCCGACGCGGCCGACGCTTCGGTCGATGGCACCCCCGCCGAAGCCGCGAATGATTTCGCAGCGCTGGCGGCCGCCACCCGCGCTATTTCGATGCGCGATTTCGCGACCCGCGGCTCGAGCAGGTGCTCCTCGAGCAGCTCGGGCGGTACCTGGCGCAGGTCCCAGATTATCCCGCAGGCCTCGAGCAGCTTGAGCGTGTAGTAAGTGATGTCGATTTCCCACCAGAAAAATCCGTTGCGCGCGGCCGCCGGGTAGTGATGGTGATTGTTGTGCCATCCCTCGCCGAGCGTGACCATCGCAAGCGTGAAACTATTGCGGCTGTCGTCGTTGGTCTCATAACGGCGGCGGCCGAAGACGTGCGCCAGCGAATTGATCGTGAAGGTGCCGTGCGCGAGAACCACGGTCGAAATGAAAAAGCCCCAGATGAGCATCTGCGCGCCGGTCGTATGCAAGCCCGGCGCATGTCGTTGGAGGAATGCGCCCAGCCCGAACAGCGCGAAACCGAGAATGGTCGGGACCAGCACGTCGAAGCGATCGAGGAACATCAGCTCGGGAAACTTCGCGAGATCGCGCACGACGCGCAGTTCGGACCGGAAGTTAGCCTCCGACGTGATCCATCCGATGTGACTCCAGATGAAACCATTCTGACTCGGCGAGTGAACGTCGGTCGGCTCGTCGGATCGCTGATGATGCAGGCGATGATGCGACGCCCACCATAGCGCTCCACGCTGCACAGCGGTCGCGCCAACAGCGGCGAATACGAACTGAGCAGCGCGTGAGGTCTTGAACGACCGATGAGAAAAATAGCGATGGTAGAAGCCGGTGATCGCGAACATCCGGATGAAATACAAAGCGATGGCCACGCCGACCGCGACCGGGCTCCATCCGACCCAGATCACTCCGAGGCACATCAGATGGACCACCACGAACGGGATGCATCGGAACCAGTCCGTCACCTGGGGCGCGTCGGCATCAGGAGGTCCCCCCGCCGACGTGTCAAACCATCGTGCGATCGCAATAAGAAATCTGCGGGATTTGCCCGCCGTCCCTGACGTCATTCTGTCTCCCCACCCGTGCCCGGATTTGCCCACCGCACGGAAGTAGTCATCATGGCCAGATTTTCAGTTCTATGTGAATAGGCACCAGGACGCGTCATTTGGCGGGCGTAAGCATCTCGACTTCGTCAAACCGCGTGTAGTCGACACTTCGGCTACCGTCAGGATGGAGCACCAGCACGTCCGCAAAGCGGGCGCCCCAGACGATCTCGTCAAGCTCGTAGGTATGTCGGGCGTGGACAGTCTGAGAGAACGTCTCGTCGAGCCCGATGATAGACACGATGATCTCTGCGGCGCAATTGGCCATCGACTCGCGCGTATGGCCGAACAGCGGACTGCCATCGACCAGCTGATGGACCGCGGTCCACGAGAGCGCGAACATCGCACTGCGGCTTCGCGTCAGGGTCAAATCGTAGAGGCGGCGAATGCTGTCGCCTTCGGCGGTAGTTTCCTGGCGCGCGAGCACCACGTGCATGTCAGCCTCGACGATCCGATTCGCACGCAAGTTGGCCGCGCGAATCGCCAGGCTGTGCACGCCGTCGCGCGGACCGATCACGATGTAGCGACTGAATCTCACACGCGCAGTGGGGCGCGAGAACTTCGAGAACACCAGGCCCGTCATCAGTGCGAGCGCGAGCAATCCTGTCAGCGCCTCGATCGAGACCAGGATGTTCGAGAAAAGCGTGACCGGCTCCATCTTGCCGTAGCCGATCGTCGCCATAGTCTGCACGCTGAAAAAAAACATGTCGGCGAACGAGCCGGAACGCGCATTCTCGATCCCCTGATCGAGATAGTAGCCGAGGGCGAAGATCAGATTGGCGAGGGTGAAGGCGGCGGCGATCAACCCGATCAGCGCAGGCCACGAGGACGTCACCAGGAAGTGATAGAGATCCTCGAAGATTCGAGTGGGCGCGCCATGAATCGCGCCGTCACCCTTCAGGCTGCCGATCTGAATCCGTCGTGACGCCATCGCGGTGGAATATAGCGGAGCGCGCCGCGCGCAAGCGAGGAAGGAGATGCGCGATTCGCGAGATTGTTAGGCTGTCAGCCTGAGGGCGACCGTCATGATGCGGCCATGACCCTCGATTCTTGCCGATACCATTCGATCGTCTGCCGCAGCCCAGTCTCGAACTCCGTGGTCGCGCGGAAGCCGAATTCACGCTCAGCGCGCGATACATCAAGGCATCGTCGCGGCTGGCCGTCGGGCTTGCTTGCGTCCCACACGACCTCGCCCTTGAAGCCGGTCAGCCGCGCAATCAGCGCGACCAGATCGCGAATTGTGATTTCCGTCCCGGCGCCCAGGTTTACCGGGTCCGGCTGGTCGTATCTTTCGGTCGCGAGCACCAGCGCCCGCGCGCAATCCTCGATGTACAGAAACTCACGGCTGGCAGCACCCGTGCCCCACACATCGAGGCGCGGTGCGCAACTCGCGATCGCTTCGAAACACTTCTTGATCAGCGCTGGAATCACATGCGACTTCGCCGGATCGAATGAATCGCAGGGGCCGTACAGATTCACCGGCAGAAGATATATCGCATTGAAGCCATACTGTTGCCGGTACGCCTGCGCCTGCACCAGCAGCATCTTCTTCGCCAATCCGTACGCAGCGTTGGTTTCTTCGGGATAGCCGCTCCACAAGTCATCTTCCTTGAATGGCACCGGCGTAAATTTGGGATAGGCGCAAACCGTGCCGACCGCGACGAACTTTGCAACGCCCCGCTGCCGCGCCTGCTCCATCAGCTCGACGCCCATCGTCAGGTTGTCGTAGAAGAATCTTCCTGGATTTTCGCGATTGGCCCCGATGCCGCCCACCGTCGCCGCCAGATGAATCACGATCTCGGGCCTCGCATCGGCGTACATCCGCGCCACTGCGTCCGCGCGGCGCAAGTCATAATCGTGTGAACGCGGTACGAATATCTCGCCGCATCCCGCCTTGCGCAATTCGGCGACCACGTGGCTGCCGAGGAATCCAGCGCCTCCGGTGACTGTCACCCGTTTCCCAGCCAGCCGATGTCCCGCCTGCTCAGCCATAATTTCCTCCCCACCGAAATACTACCGCGGTTGTCCAAACCAGTCTCACTACAGGTAGTATAATTACACTACTGACGCGACGATGCTTCTGGGCGCGCATTTAGACGGTTGCCTCGACAGCAGTTCAAGTGGGTTTCTCGAAAACAACGATCATTCGCATCCCGGTTAGCCAATCAGCAAATGGTCGCATCATCCGATCCTCGAGCTTTTGCAAGGTCGCGAAGCCGGTGCTTGGCACGTAACTTCGATAGCCAAAGCCGCCGGTCAGCGGATAAAGAAGAAATCCAACCTTCTGCGCATGCACGAGCCGGCAGGGCTCCAATAGTCGCACGGTCCTCTCCCGGTTCCTCCAGAACAGCAATTCAGGAATGGCAGCATTGGCGAATTCATGGCGCAGGTCTTCGTGGGGCGGCTGGCCGTCGAGGCCGAACAAATCCCATTTGTCATCGACCGGCTCATGATGAAAAACGCCGTACACGAATCGCGACCATGGCGACAAAGCAGGCTCGCACACGACCAGTCGTCCCCCCGGCTTGATCGACGAGACCGCCCGGCGCAAAAAGTCGAGCGGCCTCTGCAAGTGATGCAATACGTCAAAAACAAAGACGTTTCCGGTCGTGTTCGGTGCCAACGCGAGAGCGTGCGCGTCCATGACCACATCGATCCAGGAACCCGACGGAAAAACGTCGGTCGATATGACGTCGTGATAGTAGCTCTTGAAGTTGCCCGATCCGGCGCCGATTTCGACTACCGGACGCTCACTGGAAAAGAAACCGGCGCACTGCGAATACCAGTGGTTGTACAACAGGCGAAGTACCGGCTTGCTCAGCCAGACGTCTCGCTGCCGCTGGATCTCCTCAGAATAGTCCGCAGGTCGGGAATCTGAGTCTCTCGCTCGGTTCAGCTCCTCGTGTCCCGGTGAAGTCACTGATTCCAAATGTTCAGACGAACTTGATTCGAGTGCAGGCGAACATCACCATCCGGATCAATAGCCAGCCATGTCTCCAGCGCGCGATGTTGGTCTCGCCGTAAGTGCGTTCGGCGTAGCGAATCGGCACATCAACGATTTTCAAATTGAGCTTGGCGGCACCGAATATCAGGTCGAAGTCGCCGAATGGATCGAACTCGCCGAAGTAGCCTCGATTCCTGGCTATCAACTCGTAGTTCTGCCTGCTCAGTACCTTGGTGCCGCATAGCGTGTCCTTGATTGTCTGCCCGAGCAGCCACGAAAACGCTCCAGCGAAAAACTTGTTTCCGATCAGATTGAAGAAGCGCATCGCCTGCGCCTCCATCGGGTAAACCAACCTCACGCCGTTGACGAATTCGCCTTTGCCCGAGCGCAGGGCTTCATAGAATCGCGGCAGGTCTTCGGGCGCCACCGTCAGATCGGCGTCGAGTATCATCAATATGTCGCCCTCGGCTTCCGCGAATCCTGCACGAACCGCATCGCCCTTCCCGCGTCCGGTCTGTCGGAGGATCTTCACGCGCCTGTCGGGATAATTCGCCGCCGACCGCCCTATCGCTGCGTAAGTGTCGTCGGTCGAATGACCTTCGACGAAAATCAGTTCCGTGCCGGCGCCCATCTCGGGGACACGGCGAAAAACATTCTCGACGTTGCCGGCTTCGTTGCGAGCCGGGACCACCACGCTGACCAGCGGTTTTCGATCGCCCGCGACCTTGCGCTGCCATGAAGGGCGCGCGATCAGAAAATTCGTCAGCGCTGCCATCCGAAACGGCGCAATCTTGACCAGGTACTTGTTGAAGAACGAGTCGACCGCAGGGATTCGCAACGGAAACAGAACTTCCTGCCAGCGCCGAATCATCTCGAACCCGCTCAGGTAAAGCATGTTCTCGAGGTCCTGCGGCGTCAGCCAGTTCTGTGCGATGGTTGGATTGGCGAGACCGACCCGACGGACCATCGCGAGCGGAAGCTCCCACAGACGGCTATAGGTGTTGATCGCGATCCGGGTCTGCGGCCCGCTCACCCTGGCCATCAGCTCGAACACCGCTTCGACGTCCCATAACTCATTGACGAGATCGGAAACAATTATGTAGTCGAAGGTTCCCGACAGGTTCAATTCGTGAACGTCCTGTAGCAGGAACTCGATCTCGGGATGTCTATTTCGGGCTCGTGCTATCATCTCCGGCGAAAAATCGACGCCGACGCCGGTTGACGGCTTGAGCGCCGCGATCAGGTCTCCTTCGCCGCACCCGAGTTCCAGCACGCGTTGCCCGGGCGGAATCAGAAACTGATATATCTCGGTTAGTCGGCGATGATAGTAGTTGCTCGAACTGCGGCGAGTATAACTGTTCCAGTACGCAATTCGTTGATCGCGATATAGCGACGCCTTCTCGGCGGCGCCGTCGGTGTGCTGCACGCGCGGCAACGGACTCGAATTCGATCCATTGCCGAAATCCGAAACGGTTCGGGCGCCCTCGCTGATTCCGTGCTTCACGCCCTAGTTGTATATACTACCAAGGCTTTGCATTGTAGGTGGGTTAGCGAAGCCGGCACGAGTATCAAGTGATAGTCTGCGGGACTGTGGGTGGTCATGGGGGCTGAGTCGGTGCAAAGCGCGGATGCGTGGAAGATCAAAAGGACTCATATTCTCCTGTTCCTGATCTCTCTCGCGATTTTCCTGATATCGCCCGTCGTACAGGTGTCTGATTCGCGGTACACCGCGCTCCTGAGCGAGTGCCTGATACACCATCACACCGCCGCTCTCGATATTTACTCAGTGCCCAAGCCACGCAACCCGGGCTGGGGGATGAGCCCGCAAGACGTTAACACATACGAACTCGCCTATGGGCGGGGCGGGAGCATTACCTATTTCTTCCCGCATGGCAGTTCGATTCTCTCCATCCCGCTGGTTGGAATCCTCAATGCGATCGGCATCTCGGCAGCTACACCGGAGGGCAAGTTCAGCTTGCGCGGCGAGGTCGTCATCGAGCGCGTGGTGGCGTCGATCCTGATGGCGGTCCTGACGTGCGTCTTTTTTCATAGCGCAAGCCTGATGCTTCCCCTGAGCTGGAGCTGCGTTGTGGCTCTCGGCGCCGCGCTGGGCTCGCAGATCTGGAGCACCGCTTCGCGCGGCTTGTGGGCGCATACCTGGCTGGTTCTTTTGGTGGGACTGGTGGCGGACTCTCTGCTGACCAGCGAGCATCGTCACACCCGCCTGCATCCGATTTGGATCGGAACGCTCCTCGCCTGGAGCTATTTCGTTCGTCCGACCGCCTCGCCTGCGATCGCGGCCGCTACCATCTACGTATGGATATTGCATCGCGATTGCTTCCTCGCGTATGCAGCGACAGGCGCTGCCTGGGCGGCGGCGTTCGTGGGATATTGGATGTGGAGTTTCGGAACCTGGTTACCGTCGTACTACTCCGCGTCGCGACTTGATTTCAGCGAGTTCGGAACTGCACTGCAGGGCGTCCTCATCAGCCCTTCGCGCGGAATGTTCGTGTACTCACCCGCGGTAATATTCGTGCTCTATCTCGTGGCGAGATATTGGCGAAGCGTCGAGCATCGCGAATTGGCGTCATTGGCTTTTGCGGCAATCGCCATACACCTGGCTATCATCTCCGGCTATCTATGGTGGCACGGTGGCTATTGCTACGGACCGCGAGTGCTTACTGAATTGATCCCGTGGTTTGTGCTGCTCGCGATCCTTGGGCTGAATGCGATGCGGCGTACACCGGTTGAGTCGAATCACAGGATAGAGATTGCCGCCGGGTTTTTGCTGCTGGCGATAGGGATTGCGATCAACGGCCGCGGTGCGTGGTCATTTGCGGGGCTGGATTGGAACCTGCGCAAGTCCTCGTACTTGAAAGGGGGCCTCTTCGACTGGCGCTATCCGCAATTCCTGGCGGGTCTGATAGAGCCGCCCAAGAACTGATTCCGGGCCGCGGCGCGGGTTACCGCGCGAAGGCTGCGCGCAATGCGTCCGCTGCCTGGCGCTGGCCATCTTTGCCTTTGTCCAGACCGTCGGCGAAGCTGACGAACCCATGCGTGACGCCTTCGTATCGCGTGCAGGTCGTCTTGACGCCCGAGGCTATCAGGCGCTCGGCGAAGCGCTCGCCTTCATCGCGCAGCGGATCGTGGCTCGCGGTGAGAACCAGCGCTGGCGGCAGATTCTTCAAGTCCTTCGCGCGCAAAGGACATGCGTAGGGATTGTTTTTTTCAGCTATGGGGTCGGTGTAATTTTTCCAGAACCATTCCATGTCGGCGCGCGACAGCACATAGCCGTCGGCCGCGAATTCCTTCTGCGATGGAGTGTCGAGCGCGCAATCGGTGACCGGATACATCAGCAACTGGAAGGCGATCGCAGGGCCGCCGCGGTCGCGCGCCATCATCGAGACTACAGCCGCCAGGTTTCCGCCCGCGCTATCGCCTCCGACTGCGAGCCGCGCCCCATCCGCGCCGAGCGAAGCCGCGTTTTCGGAAACCCACTTGGTCGCGGCATAGCAATCCTCGGCGCCGGCTGGAAATACATGCTCCGGCGCGAGGCGGTAGTCGACCGACACGGCGACGCATCCTGCCTGGTTCGCGAGCGAGCGGCATACGCGGTCGTGACTCTCGAGATCGCCGAGCACCCATCCGCCGCCATGAAAATAAACCAGCACGCCCATCGGCGGATTCCCCTCGGGCGTGTAGACGCGCGCCGCAACCTCACCGTCGGCGCCCGGGATGCGACGATCCTCGACGCGGTAGATAGCAGGCGGCGGAATCGGATTCGCCTCGAGCAACGCGCGCATCTTGGCCCGCGCCTGTTCCGCAGTCTCCGCGCGCAGAAACATCGGACCCGCCGCGTTGAACACTTCGAGCATCATTTTCATCTGGGGATCGAGATGAGAGGCCATGCGAGATCATTAGGTTAGGCGACCCCCAGAGGCAAGCGCTGCCGTGTCGACGCGTGAGACAATTTCCGCGCGCAAAAACATTTGGGTATTATACGCTCATTGAAAACGGGAATTTATTTTGCGCTGGGTTTGCTGCTGTTCGCGCTGCAATTCTGGTTAGTGTATCAAGTGCCGTTTTGGGGATTGAGGAGTCCGTTCCCGTATTCGATCCTCCGAAGCATCGAGATTCCGATTCTGCTCGGCGTTTCTGGTTTAGTATCGGCGCTCTCTGCCAAATCGTTGGCAGAACGAAGGCTCTTCTACTCGGTCGTTGCGGCCAGTGTTGCCGAGATTGTGACCATCAGGACGATGCTCTGGCTTAACCAGCCTTTGCTGGTGCTCCTGGTTTTCATTTGGAATGATCTCATTGCTATCCAGTTTCTTCGATATGGGGAGTTGGTGTTCGCGTCGAGACGAGGACTGATCGAGCGCCCGCAACTTTAGTTCTCGAAGTGATGGAAGTTCGCGCGCCAATGCGCGCGGAACCACGGGTCGCCGTCGCGCGTGCCGAATACGTCGGCGCTGACGATCATGTCATCCCCGGCGATACGGCAGTCGAGGTTGGTGATTTCATTGACGTTGAATGTAGGCGAGAAGCCGTCCATGTGGGTTTTGTATTCGTCGAAGGATAAGTGCGAGCGCATCGAGGCGTACGCGCGCCCGTCGGTCGAAATCGGCACGACCCGTCCGTGCGGATTGATAATCTTTTCGTTCGGCTCGACCCCGGTTTCGGTGAACGTCAGCTCAAAGGGTTGATTGCCGATTCGCTTGTAGCACAGCCGGTAATTCTTCGGCGTCCAGAACCCGATTTTGTGCGCGCCAGGTTCACTCCTTATCCAATCGAGCTGACTCACTTGTCCCTGCCAGCATCCGCGGAACACCGCCGGCAACGCAGGAGCTGCCTGCGCCGTCATCGGCGCGACGTTCATGGGCGGCCGCGTCGGCGGCGGAGGAGCAGGTTGAGGCTGCGCCGACGGTTGATTCCATCCCGGCAGCAGTTGAATAGTGGCGCCGCCATCGCCGTTGTCACCGCCAGACGGCGCCAGCCTGATCATCGGCGGCGGCTGCTGCGGTGGAACATACGGCTGATATTGATTCGCAGGTCCGGGAACTTCGAGCGATGACTGCGCGCAGGCCGATTGGATGCCAATCGAGGCCAATCCGCATAGGAGCGCGCAAATTATAACGATTCGAATATGCATCGAGCAGCTTGGTCCCACTCTATTATATACGAAGCATATCCAGTGCCGCTTCATTTTTCCGATCGCGGCGTAGATTGACCGAAAAGCGACGGCTACCATGCTCGGGAAGGCGTCTTTACTCCCAATTGTCCAAATGGAGCCCGGCCGCATTACTTGTCCGCGCGCGACAACGGAGCGCGGCCTTAATACTTAAAAAGCCTTAATACTTAAAAAAATGAGCGATCAAAATGTAAATTTCGAAGCGGCGTGGGCCGTCAGCCAGGCGCCTGCAACCGGACGCCGCGCCCAGGCGCATCGATTAGCCAACGCGATGCGTCGCGTGATTGACCATTTGGTGCAGGTCGCCGCGCCCGAGGAAGATTTGTCAGCCGCAGCCGACGCCTTGGAGCGTTACGCCAAGCGCCTGTCGAAGTATCCTGTTTCCCGCAGCTACGAGGGTTTCGCCGAGAGCGCCAACGCCGGCGACCCTCACGCCTTTTTCGATCACAGCCCGCTGATTGGAATCTCAAATCCGCTAGCGCCGCCAATTCGGCTGGCGGTGCTCGGTGACAAGGTCGAAGGGCGCGGGACTTTCGGCGTCGCGTACGAAGGTCCTCCGGGACACGTGCACGGCGGATTTCTGGCAGCCGCATTCGACGAAGTTCTCGGGATGGCGCAGTCGCTGACCGGCAATCCCGGCATGACCGGCACGCTGACGATTCGCTACCGTCGACCGACTCCGCTGCTGACCGAGCTGGTCTTCGAGGCATTCGTTGATCGCGTCGAGGGCCGCAAGATCTTCACCCACGGAACCCTGTCAGCCAACGGCGTCCTGACCGCAGAAGCCGATGGACTGTTCATCGCGGTAGGCCAGGAACGCTTCGCCGCCATGGCCGCAATGGTATCGGATCGCACAACCCCACCGCCCAAAAATATCTAATCATATCTGTTCCGTAGTGTCCGATCTGGCCCGTTCCCGCGCGGAAGGCACCAATCCGGTTCCCCTTCCAACTATGGGAAGGCTGGGCAGGTTGCTGCGCATCAATCGCATTGCCCGCAACATTTCTATGCCTCGGCGCCGAGAAAGATTCGGGTCCCTCGACCACGCTCGGGATGACACAAAGACGACCCAGACAAGAGACACTCCGCCTCGTGTAACTACTGCGCCTTCGATCCGAGTATTTCTTTCGCGCGAAGATCGCCAAATATCAGGCTTATTCCGGAATCGGCACCAGGCATGAACATTATTCCAACCTCTGATACCTGAACCTCCGCTGATTCAGATAAAAACCGGCTGAATTAAACGCACTTTTCATTTCTGGCAGCAGTCTTGCTGCGTTTGATTCACGCTCCATTCTTTTTCGGACGACGAACTCGTCGGCGGCGATATTGAGGGCCCGCCTATCGCTGCGCGATTTATGATTGGGCCAAAAAGTGAGGTAACCCTATGACTCTAACCCGCAAAGTATTCGCTGCAGGCGCGCTGACGGTCTTCGCCGCGTTCCCGATTTCCGGCGTCTTCGCTCAGAGCGCCACCTCGATGGGAGACAGCGGTTCTTCAGCTTCGGCACCCGCGCAAAGCGGCCAGGTAGATGACGCAACCTTGCAGAAGGCGGCCAAGGCGTACGTCAAAGTCAAACAGATTGTGCATCAAGACAAGACGGCGAATTCCGGCGCCAATGCACAGCCCGCTAATCAGTCAGACAAACTAAACGCGGTCCGCGACCAGGGTCTGAATCCTCAGCAGTACAACCAGATCATCCAGATGGTTCAGAACGATCCACAGCTCCAGCAGAAATTTGCGACCTACGTAAATCAGAACGGCGGCGACGCCGACTAACCTCGACATCTGACGTTCCAGCGGAACGACCTCTCCCGCAATCGTGCTGCGGGAGAGGTCGGGGACAGGAACCTAACCCTAACCCCTGTTTTCGGGCCCTCGAGGGAAGGGGAACAATCGCGCGGAGGGTGCACTGGCTGGCGTGTAGCTTGAGGCCCAGAACCCTCACCTACCGGCGGCGACGCCCGCCGGCCTCCTCTCCCGTGAAATAACGGGCGAGGTAAATTTCACCAGCGCCTCTTCCCCAAAACCTGGGAGCGAAATGGCGTCCTCGACATTTCGCGATTTCTTATCACTGGGTGCAGGGGTCACCCCTGCCGAAGGAAGCGTGAAACCCACCGCGGGTTTCACATTCGATTAAGTGGCTCCTGCGTCAATCCGGGCGCACTAATCCCGACAGACCTGCGAACAGCAACGGCGTGATCGTCCATCCTGCCAGGATGTGCAGCCATAGGTACCATCGCAGCAGGCGGCTGGGGACTGAGCTTGGATCGCGTGGCTCTCCGGTGCGCGTCGTTCGTCCGCTCACGCGATGGCGCGGATTCGGGCGCCAGTATTTGTCCTGATGCAGCTCGACTACCGGCAGGAAATTTTCCAGCGAATAAACCAGGGGATTGAAGACCGGATAGTGCGGTGGTGCTTCACCCGTTGCGACGAATTCGCGGTAGGCGGCCTCCTCGGTCGGCGTGATGATACGCATCCGATAGCCCCATGCGAACAGAATCATTCCGAGGCCGACGAAACCCGCAATCCACCACAGCGCGCGCAGCGGCACGTAGCCGAATCCGATCGTCCCTTGCAGTATCAGGCTCCATACGCGCTGAAAGAGGCTCTCATGGCCGAGGCGGCGCTGCGCGATTTCCTTGGCGATGCGCACCTGGGTCGCGCCGTCATCGCGTCCCATCTCGCTCAGCACCTTTGCCAGTTGGCGATACGGCTGCGGATGGTATTCCTGCTGCTGCAACCCTAACCATCGCAGTCGCGAGTCCCCGTCGCTCGGACCGCCTGCTATGTCGCCATAGACGAACCCGTTGAGCTGCAGATTGCCGGGCGCGGGCCAGCTCGCCTCGTCGTCCCAGATTGCGCCCGCGTGCGCGTCCTCGAGATCGAGCACAGTCTTCGCCGTATGCTTCACGTCGACCCAGTAGAAGGTGCCGTCGATCGTGGCGCGCTCGGCGTCGAGCTCTCCATCGCCCCGAAACTCGACGCCGTGGACGCTCAGATCGTGCCCGATCTTCGCCAGCCGCGCGTACACGATACCGTCGGTCGTGAAGCCGTCATGCAACAGCACGTCGCCGGTGACGTTAGCCTCGACCAGGTTGACCGTATCCTCGCCCGCATCGAGGATTCGCGCGCCGGTCAAATCGAGTGTCCCGTCGATTCGCGCGCGCAAGAAACTCACCGGCCCGAAGTCGCCCGTCATAAACGAAGCGTCGCCGTGGATGTTCGCGAGGTTGCCGAACACCGTCCCGGTGCGCGAACGCCTCACTGTTATATCCTGCAGATGCGCCGACAGCAGGTTGATTCCTTCGGGTACGTAGCAGCGGATCAGCGTCAGCGGTTTGTCGACCGTGGCGTAGGAAAGATCGAGATTGCCCGTTATCCGCGCTCCCGCCAGTGCGAGTCCGCTGGGATGAATGTATCGCGAGGCCTGCCGGTCGCTGAGCAGCCATGCGATAACTTCGGCGCGAACTGTGCGCTCGCCACCCCATTTCTCGGCGTGAGCGGTATCATTGGTGGCGTTGTCGGGATCATCGCTGGGGCCGAACCACGGCACGTCGCGCAACGGCGCCGCATGCATGAGTTTTCGTTCAGCTACGGTCAGCGCCGGCCCGAACTTCTGCTGCGCCATCAACTCGAGCGCGGCACCCGGATTCGGGCCACCAGTGTCGGAATCAGCGACATCCGCTTCGGCTGCGAACGATCGCGATGCGAGGAACATCAGCAACGCGATCACGATCGCGCCTGCGACTGCTTTTCGCCCTATGTACATCGCGGAAGGCAATGCTTTCGATGCCGCGGCATCGCGGCGGTCGGACGGGGAATATCAGCGGCGCGCCGGAAGATGCAACCGGACCGAACGAATCGACTGCACTCGATGCCGCCGGCTGCCAAAAAAAGCCGCGCCTGAATAAACGCGGCGCGGCCATGCAAAGGTCAGATGATCAGTTCGCGTATGCCCCGCTAAACTCGACAATTCACCCGCGGGTGCGTGCCGCGACGAACCAGCGGTCCCTTCTTCGGTATCGGGTTGCCGATTATCGCGTCATTGATATTGAAGCAAAAAGGGCCGGAGTCGTCCTCATCGTTCAACCAGATCGACATTGGATTCTTCGTGATCGAGGACAGGTCGAGTCCGGTCGCCTCGACATTCAAGTTCCAGGTGCCGCAACCGTTAATAGGTGTCGAGAGCTTGGCGATTCGCGCCGATACCGTGCCCGGTCCCACGTTGACAGGATTAAGCCCGAAGAATGTTCCGTAGGTCTGATGGCTGACGGTGTGCAGGACGAATGGGTCGATGACGTAGTCGAACGCGAATAACGAGATGAGCGTTGCAACTATCCATCTACGCAAGAAGTGCCGGCGACGCAGATGTTGGGACAACTATATGGCGAAAATGCGACTTCGACGCCAGTAGCGATCGCGTCATCCTCGCCGCTGTCGCAATCTCCCTCGCCAAAGTTGGTGAAGGTAATATTGAAATTCGTACTGTCGGAAGTGCCGCCGCCGTTGTGGACGATCTGAATCCGGTGTGCGTTCAGCACGATTTCTTGAAGAGGAGTTATCTGTGCCTGTACCGGCGAAACCGCCAGAGGTGCCAGGCTGAGCGCCGCCGCTCCTAACGAGCCAATCAAAAGACCTCGTAACGAGAATTTCATCGCGATCCTCCCTGTCAGCTTGCAGACCTTTCGTGCGTAAGAACGGAACCCCACCCGCTCGAATAGTGACTATTAAATATTGCTGAGTAAAGAGAACACCTCAATTTTCAACCATTTTAGTGGTTTGAGATGAACCTCCCTCATACGAAATGTTTTAGATGGCGTCATATAATCAACTGATGACATCAGATGACCATCTAACTATCGGATACGCGGATCGATGAAGAAGATCAGTCGACGGATAGCCGCCAAATTGCCGGGCTGTTTCTCGGCGTGCCTCTCCATGCCGTCGAGTGCGAGGCCGACCTCTCCCGACTCGCCCGCGCGGGTGAGGTGCCACCCACTTCGCGAAGTGTCAATCGACCCATTCCGCCATTTGCTTCGATCGCAGTCTCGATGCTTACACTTTTCTCGCGCACTGAGTCGCGCGCTCATTTGCCGAAGGAGTCATCCGTGGAAGCTGCACAGAAAGACAGAATTGCCGCGCTGCTGGCCGAGGTCCAGGTCGCAATCCTCGTGACTCAAGGCGATCAGTGGCCGACCGCTACGATGCAAGCGTTCGCGGAGACGCCCGAGTTCGATTTGTTGTTCATCATGAACGACGCCACCGAGAAGTTTCAGAATCTGCTCAAGCATCCCCACGTCACCGTGTTCCTGGACGCGCGCGAAAAAGGCAAGGTCGAAACCTTCGAGATCTCGCGCGTGCTGATCCAGGGCATCGCCAGCGAAATCGCGCGCGACAGCGCCGAATGGGACGCGATGAAGGCCGTATTCCTGAAGAAGAGCCCGTTCGAAGCCCCGTTCTTCAAGTATCCGACACTGCGCATGATGCGCGTCCGGCCCAAGCGCCTATCCTACGCCGGCGCCGATCGCGTCACGTTCAAGGCAGAATTCTGAGAATTGCGAGCGCGCATCGCGTACTGTAAGAACAGGGCTGTGATTGGGATTTCCGAATGACGACTCTTGCCGACAAAATCGCGCCATACGCCGACGCCTTCCGCCGCGACGGTTTCGTCATGGTGCCCGACCTGCTCAGCGCTGACGAACTCGAGCGGTACGGCGCCGCGGTCGATGAAGCTGTTGCGCGGCGCAAGCGTTTCGACCATCGCAAGCTCGGCGACAAGACGCCCTACGAGCAGTCGTTCATTCAGTGCATCAATTTGTGGGAGGACACGCCTGCGGTTCGCCCGCTCACCTTCCATCCGATTGTCTGCGAGACCGCTGCGCGATTGCTCGGCGTCGAGAAACTTCGGCTCTGGCACGACCAGGCGCTATATAAGGAGGCCGGCGGCCGCCTGACCGATCCGCATCAGGATCAACCGTACTGGCCGATGGTCGAGACCGACACGATCACCGCGTGGATTCCGTTCGACGGCTCCTCGCACGCCACCGGATGCATGGGCTATGTGCCGGGCTCGCACGCGGTGGGGCTGCGAGTATTCGTGAACATCTTCAAGCCCGAGGACGCGCTCGAAATTCTGCAGATGCCCGAAATCAAGGACACGCCGCCGGTGTGGGTCGAAGTCCCGCGCGGCGGAGTCGCGTTCCATCACGGCCTGACGGTGCACATGGCGAAGCCGAATCTCGGATCGCAGACGCGGCGCGTGCATACGATGATTTTTTTCCGCGACGGCTCGACCCGCAAAAACAGTTTTCCGCACGACTCCGTCGAGCGCTATCACATCGAGATAGGCGCCCCGATCAATAGCCCCGTCACCCCGATCGCATGGCCGCGGGCGGCAGGCGACTTGCCCGAACCGCCCGACGCTCCCATCTCGGAGATTTTCGCCAAGGCTGTCGAGCTCGGCGCCTTCCCCGACAAGGCCGGCCGCGCCGATCGCTAGCTGTAACGCCAGCAGAGTCGGACGCGGCCACGCGAGTTGCTACATCATTCCGGGCATCGGGCCGTAGGGTCCTGTTCCTCCTCCCATACCCGTGGATTTTTTCTTGGTCGTGACGTCGAACTTGCCGAAGATTCCCTCGCTCTCCATATTCGGACCTGCCGTGAAATAGAGCGACGTGGTCGCCGCATTGTTGCTGCCGTTGCCGAAGACCAGCGCCCACAGTCCGTCGACGATGAGCGGCTGGCCTTTGCTGTCCATGGGCTGACCCTTCGAATTGCCCATCGTATCGAAGGTATTGATCATTCCGTCGCCGAAATTTCCAATCCAGAAATTGCCACCCAACGGTCCGAAGCTCGCCGGCGTGAGCACCATCCCCCACGGCGCGTTGAGGTTGCCGCCGGTCGCGAAACGCTCGACGAACACCCCGTCAGTCGTGAAGATATCAATGTAGCCTGCGCCCGCCTGATGCACCGGGTCATGCTTGGCCGCATCCTGCATCGCGTAGGAGACCCACAGATTGCTGGTGCCGAAGAGCGTGATTCCGAACGGCGCGAAGCCCGCGATCGGATGGGGGTCGGTGAAGGTTCCCGTCAGCGACGCGGGATTGTAGGCGCCATCGAAGACCTCGACCTTGCCCGATCGAAAATTCGTCGCGTAGATAAACTGATGTCCATTGAGAGTTGCGATCGCAAGGCCCTTGTACACCGCGCCATTTGCAGAGGTCGGTACCTGGGAGTTATCGACATGGAGCACGGCGCCAGTGCCATCGGACTGCTGCCATCCTGAAATCGTCCCATCCTCGGTGGCAAATATAAAAAGGTCGCCGCCAAAATCTGCCGTGACGCCGTTGAAAACGATTCCGGTAGGCGTCGCCGACGCAGTGCTGTTCGTGGGCGGCGGGATCGTCACGACGAAGGGCACCTTCTTTTTGCCAACAGCGACGGTAAATATCTTTCCATTGCCGTCGTACAGAGTTGATACTCCGGCATTGTTGTCGGAAACCCAGAACGGCGTCGGCCCCTGCACCAGACCCCAGGCATTGAGCAGATTCTTGTCGCGAACTTTCCCCTTCAGAGGTTTCCCCGAGGTGACCAGGTTGGTCTGAGCGTACGAAGGCGTCTTCGTCTTCGAGTCCGGCATCGACGGCATCTGAGCGAACGCGCTCGCCGCCACAGCGAGCATGAAAACGCTCGCGCCCAGCAATGTTAGTGTTTTGCGGTTCATCGTTTCCTCCATGTGAAAAAGCCAGCGCGAAAAATTGGGCTGGCTCTCGTGGCTAAACAGACGATGAACGCAGATGGTTCCCGCTGCCCGCGGGAATTCACAAGCGGCTAACAAAATTCCATCTTGACTCTCGCGAGCCTCAAACGAAATACTACTTATTAGCGGAACGATTAGTCAGTTGCCAGAAAGAACCTATACAAGCAACTACTCAGTGCGAGATGCGAGACTATAGCACGCTTGACGCAACATACTATTCAATATGTAGTCAGTTAGTCAGTCGATCGGCACCCAACAATCGCGAGAAGAATTGAGCTCCCCCCGAACCTGAGAGCGAAATGGCGTCCTCGCCATTTCGCGATTAGCACTGGGTGCAGGGGTCACCCCTGCCGAAGGAAGTGTGAAACCCACCGCGGGTTTCACGTTTAAACGTCGCCTACTTGCAGTTCACGCTCTTGACTACATACCCGCCGCCGCTGAAGTGCTCGTTGTGGTTGAGCACGACGTCGCATCGCGAAACGCTCGCCGGCAAGCGCCGCGAAATCTGCGCGGTGGTATTCGCATAGTTGCACTGCAGCCAGTAGCCGCGATCGCTTTTCGGCAATTGCCAGATCTGGATAGATGTTGTCGCCGCTCGGTTTTTCGCTGTCGGGCGCCAGCGACGCCTGCTCCGCCGGCGGCCCGTCGAAAATTGTGACGCCCGCAATCGCAGTCTGATAGCCGGAGTACGTCACCGTCCAGTCTGGGGCCGGTGCAGATCCTTTCTGTTCGACCACGATAGTCGCGGGACATGCGGACTCGGCTCGCGCGAAACGCACATGTGCAATCGCGCACGCGCACGCAATCAGAATAAATGTCAGACGCTTCATCTCGTTACCTCGCGCAGCCGAGGCGCAGTCTAGAATGGCGCGCGAGGAAAAACGAGTGCGGGGCGGAGTCGCGATACGAATCGCGTTCCCGCCCCGCGGATGAGGTCTCATCCCGCGGCGCGATCGCCGCGGGCATAGCCGAGCTGCGTTACCGCTCGACGCCTGGTCTTTTGAAATATGATCTGGTCGGCCGCGCGATTATCACAACCGCTATAGCCAGTCCTGCCAACAATGATAAAACTTCCATCGTACTAACTCACTTGCGCGTTGCCGGACCTTGATGGTCGACTTCTAACAGCGCGCGATTACAGATCGATTTTACTTTGCTCCCCGCACCGCACTGGCTAATGGCTGGTGGGCGTTCGTGCCGCGACGCGCGCATCTGTCGAAGAGGTTGTTCAGGAACGCTGCGGGAACCCGAGAAACCGGTTGTAAGTGGATTTGCTAAGAACCGGTTTCTTCCCGTGCGTGGTATGCGATGCGTCTTTGTTTACAGGCTCACGAACGAGAGCACGATGTACGCCAGGGTCAGGAACGCGAACGCGACACCCGGCAACTCGCTGAGCAAACTGTTCTGCGCGATTCGATCCGCGGCAACAGTCTCGGTCTGCTCCTTCACATCCTGAAAGCCTGCGAGCGTCTGATTAATTGTGGTAGCAGCCATTGTCCTTGCCTCCCGTAAATTCATTTGACAGCAGGGGTAGAGCAAGGCTGATGCCAATGACTCAGGCCTTTGTTTCGTTCAACTATTTTCCAAGGTGCAGTCTTTTCGATTTGCGTTTCGCAAAACATCGGCCTTTTCTCGCGAAAACTCCGCTATTTGCGGATATTTCAGCCGAGCAGTCTCGCGACTGCATGCAGCGCATCGGCGCCGCCGAGAACGCGCTTATTGTTACGATCACGTTACCGACGCGGCATCTCGATGGCTCCCACGGCGTATGCGACGGCGGCTGATGACGTCAGCAAGTCCGCGCGGCTCTGGACAATCGTGTAGCGCGCGTTCGCGAGATCGCGATCCGCAGTCAGCAGCTCGACGATCGTGCTCAGCCCCTGCCGGTACGTGTCCAGGTTGGCGTCGTATGACTCCTGCGACGCCGCCAGCAGGGCCTTCGCATACTCGTAACGGCTGAGCGCGGTCTGGAACTCGTAGTACGCGCGCCACACGGAGCTGATCGCATCGACTTCGAGCGACTTGAGCTGCGCGCCTGCCGCGTCGCGATTCGCCTCGGCCTGGCGGACGTCGTTGAGACGCTTGAATCCCGTGAAGATGTCCCAGTTGATCGTCAGCAGAGCGGCGTACTGCGGCTGGTTGTCCGTGACGGAGGTTGTGCCGTCGTACTTGTAGTTCCACGACTGCTCGCCATAGCTGCCCGAGATTCCGACCGTCGGGTAGAAGGCCGACTTGGTGCGTGCGACGTCGGCGCGGCGCGCGTCGAGCGTCGCGACCTGCGCCGCCAGATCGGGACGACTGCGCACGGCGGTCTCGATCAGCTGATCGACTTCGCTGCCAAGTCCGGCGGGAATCGGCAGGCTGTCGAGGTTCGGCACGTCGAGTGGAGTGTTGGCTGCGACGCCCAGCGCGACTGCCATATTCGCCTGCGCCTCGCGCACCAGCAGATGCGCACTGGCGAGATCGTATTGCGACTGCGCGACGCGCTGACGCGAGAGCAGCAGCTCCGGCTCGGTCGCCAATCCGAGATCGACGCGGCGGCTGACGGCGTCGTCGTCGGTCCGCGCGAGCTCGACGTTTTGCTCCGCGGCCTTCACCGCGGCCTTCGCCGCGCCGATCGAATAGAACGATCGCTGCGTCGCGAACACCACATCCTGCAGCTTGCGGTTGAATGAGAAGTTAGCGGCTGCGAGTTGCGCGCGTGCGGCGGCTGCGCCGGCGTCGCGGCGGCCGAAGTCGAGCAGGATGTAAGTGAAATCGATCACCGGAGTCACCTGCCATTGCTTGAGCACCGCGTTTTTCCCCGGCAACTCGAACAGTTGGCGCTCGTATCCGCCTGGAACCTGCGTGGCGACTACCGGATAGTACGGCGCACGCGAGACTCCGTAGGCTGCGGCCGCGGCGCGAGCTTGATCCCACGTCAGCCGCGTGTCGGGATTGTTGCTGAGCGCGATATCGATCAGCGCGGGCAGATCATATTGATGTCCCGCGCTGGTGGCATGCGGCTCCGGCAGCGTGCTCGCCGGCCGCGCCTGCATCGGTATCACGTATTCATTCGACTTGGGCGTCCACGCGCGATCCGACTCCGCCGGCGCGAATTTTTCGGGATACACTTCCGGCTGCTCGGCAAAGTAGGAGCAACCGCTCGCGCATACCGTGAGACCCAGTGCGGCAACCATTAGCTTTCGTCGCGCGCAACGTATTTCAAAATCGAAGTTCATAGACATCCCCAGTTGCCGTAAATGCCGTAAAATTCGCTCCGGGAACATTGAATCCCGCAACGTGCTTTTGCACAATCCGGCGCGTAGAATCTTCGACGCATGGAATTTCTCTCTCCCTCCACGCCCAGAAGCAGATTCGCGCTGTCGATCGCCGCGGCATTCGTGCTCGCCGGATGCGATCCGGTGGTCAATATTGCGGGCGCGAATTTTCCGAGCTGGCTGTTCTGCGCAATCTGCGGCGCTATTTTAACCGTCGCGATTCGGCCAATTTTCGTCGTGACGCGCCTGGAGCCCTACCTCTGGCCGCTGCCGATCGTTTATTCGTGCCTCACTGTCCTGCTCGGATGCATCGTGTGGCTCATCTTCTTCAATCGAATCTGATGTTCTTCAACCGAACCCGATGAATACTGCAACCAGGATCGAAACCGGGACCGAATCATCGATGAGCCGGCGCGCCATTGGCCACCTGCTCAGCGCCGCGATCGTAATCGCCACCATCATCGTCGGCCTCTACGTCGCGCGCCTCTACTACCTGTATCCGCGCACCGACGACGCTTACGTTCGCGCCAACTGGGTCGGAATCGCGCCGCACGTGAGCGGACCGATTACAAAACTGCCGATCGTCGATAACCAGTACGTCAAGCAGGGCGACTTGCTATTCATCGTCGATCCTCGCCCCTATCAATCAGCGCTGGACTCGGCGACTGCCAAGCTGCAACTGACCGAGCTCGATATCAGGGCGCTCGAAGATTCAATTCGAACGGCAGAGGCGGATCGAATCCGGCTCGAAGCCGACGCCGCCTACGCCAAACAATATCTCGATCGAATTCAGCCGCTGCTCGCCAAGCACTTCGTCACCGCCAACGACGTCTTCAACGCGCGCTCACGGGTTAACGCCGCCGAGGCCGCCGTCGAGGGCGCGCGCTCCGACGTGCGCAAAGCGCAAAACCAGCTCGGCCAGTACGGCAATATCAACGCCCTGCGCAAAGCTGCGGAGGCGGCAGTTTACGACGCGAAACTCAACGTCGGTTATTGCTACGTGCGCGCGCCGTACAACGGATGGGTCACCAATCTCAACATCGCGGAGGGCCAGTACGCCAACGAAGGCCGCGAAGTCGTCAGCCTGATCGACGATCGCAAATGGTACGTCATTGCGAATTTTCGCGAGACATTTCTCTCGCACATCCAACCCGGCATGACCGCCGAGGTTTTCATCCTGGCCTATCCCAACAAGCGCTTTCGCGGCCGCGTGCAAGGCGTCGGATGGGCGCTGTATCAGCAGAACGGCGCGACCGTCGAGGGCCTCCCGCAGACTGAGGCGACGCTCAACTGGGTGCGCCTCTCGCAGCGCTTCCCCGTGCGCATCGTGCTAGAGGACCGCGACCCGAAGTTCCCATTCAGAACCGGCACCACGGCAGTGGTGACGATTCAAGGCTTTAGGGATCAGGACGGTCGCGAGCAGGGCAGCAACCTAACCCCTAACCCCTTCCCATAGTGGGAAGGGGAACAATCGCGCAGAAGGTGAGCTGGTTGGCGTGTAGCTTGAGCCCAGAACCCTCACCTACCGGCGGCTACGCCCGCCGGCCTCCTCTCCCGTGAAATAACGGGCGAGGTAAATTTCCCACCGCCTCCTCCCTAAGAACCTGAGAGCGAAAGGGCGTCCTCGCCATTTCGCGATTCTCACTTACGGGTGCAGGGGTCACCCCTGCCCAAGGAAGCATGAAACCCACGGCGGGTTTCATTTAAATAAAGTGTATCGAATTCCATTTGACCGCATCGCCCGTACTCGGCCTTTAATGCCGACATGGCTGGAATTGTTTCCTACGGTTCATACGTCCCGTACCGACGCCTCAAGCGCTCGGCGATCGCCGCCGTCCTCGGCACTCCTGCCGGCAAGGGCGAGCGCGCAATCGCGAGCTTCGACGAAGACAGCGTCTCGATGGCGGTAGAGGCCGCGCGCGACGCCCTCAAATCCGCGCCGCCCGGGGAAGTGCAGGCTCTGATCTTCGCAACCACGACGCCTCCTTATGCCGAGAAGCTCAGCGCCGCGGTGATCGGCGCCGCCGCGCAACTTCCGGCGGAGATTCGCGCATCCGATATGACCGGCTCAGTCCGCGCCGGCATGTCGGCGTTGCTGCAAGGCGCCGATGCGGTCAGCGGCGGAGCGAAACGCGCGCTCGTCGCGATTGGTGATTGTCGCCTCGCAGCGCCCGAAGGCAAGGCCGAGCAGACCACCGGCGACGGCGCAGTCGCGTTCGTGCTCGGTGCCGATAACGTGATCGCGGAAATCGAGGCGAGCGCCTCGCTCACGCGCGAGTTCCTCGATACCTGGCGCGCGCAGGGCGAGCGCTTTGCGCATTCGTGGGAAGAGCGCTTCACGCTCACGCAGGCGCATTCTCCGCTGCTCGGCACCGTCATCAAGAACGTGCTCGAGAAGGCGAAAGTCGCGCCCGGTGATCTGTCGAAGGTAATCCTCGACGCTCCCAACGCCCGCGCCGCCGACGAGATCGCGCGCGCACTCAAGATCGATCCCGCGAAATTCTCCGATTCATTTGCGCTGACCGTCGGGCAGACCGGCGCCGCGCACGCGGGCCTGATGCTCTCCGCGGCGCTGCCGTCCGCCAAACCCGGTGATCGAATCCTGGTCGCGACGGTGGCTGACGGCGCCGATGCAATCTTGTTCCGCGTCACGCCCGCCAACGCCGCGCTTCAAGCCGGTGCATTCCGTCGGCCGCATGATCGAGTCCAAGGGCGACGTGTCGTACGCCAACTATCTCAAGTGGCGCGAGATTCTGCCGACCGAGCCGCCGCGCCGCCCCGATCCCGACCGTCCCGCGGGACCGCCGATGATGCGCTCCGAGAAATGGAAGTTCGGCTTCATCGGCTCGCGATGCACCAATTGCGGGACGCCGCAGCTTCCGCCGCAGCTGGTCTGCGTGAAATGCCACAAGCGCGGCTTCATGGAGCCGTACCAGTTCGCCGACCGCACCGCGAAAATCGCCACCTACGCAATCGATCGCCTCGCCTATTCTCTTAATCCGCCGACTGTTAACGTCGTGGCAGACTTCGACGGCGGCGGCCGCTTCCTGTGCGAGATGACCGACTGCGAGCCCGACAAGGTCGCGATTGGCGACGAAGTCGAAATGACGTTTCGCCGGCTCTTTACCGCCGACGGCGTTAACAACTATTTCTGGAAAGCGCGCCCAAGGCGTTAAGTGGGGCGGGCCGCCGTGCCCGCCGCGAGGAGAAAATCGATGGCTAGCAGAGGAATCAAGGACCGCGTCGCGATCATCGGGATGGGATGCACCAAGTTTGGCGAGCATTGGGACAAGGGTCCCGAAGATTTGCTCGTCGATGCGGCCTACCAGGCTTACGAATCTGCCGGCGTCGAGCCCAACGACGTCGACGCGTACTGGCTCGGCACGATGGGCTCCGGCATCTCGGGCCTGACGCTCAGCGAGCCGCTCAAGATTCAGTACAAGCCCGTCACTCGCGTCGAGAACATGTGCGCGACAGGATCCGAAGCGCTGCGCCAGGCATGCTACGCGGTCGCGTCGGGCGCATTCGACATGGCGATGGCTATAGGCGTCGAGAAGCTCAAGGACTCAGGCTACTCGGGCCTCGTGATGAACGCGCCGCCGAACGACGGCACCGAGGGCAGCATGACGGCGCCCGCGTCGTTCTCGCTGCTCGCGCCCGCGTACTTCAAGAAGTACGGACTCGACCCCGACAAGGGCAAGGACGTGCTTACGCGCATCGCATGGAAGAATCACAAGAACGGCGCGAAAAATCCCAAGGCGCAATTCCAGAAGGAAGTGTCGCTCGAGACTATCAAGAACTCGCCCAAGATTGCCGACCCGCTCGGAATCATGGATTGCTCGGGCGTGTCGGACGGATCGGCGGCTGCGATCGTCGTCCGCGCCGAGGACGCGCACAAGTACTGCAAGAATCCCATCTACATAAAGGCGCTGTCGTTCATCGCGGGACCGGCCGAAGGTCCGCTGTCGCAGGACTACGATTTCACCACCTTCCGCGAAGTCGTCGCCACCGCCAAGGACGCCTACGCGCAGGCGGGCATCACCAATCCTCGCGAGCAGATCAGCATGGCCGAGGTTCACGATTGCTTCACGCCGACCGAGCTCGTGCTCTACGAGGATCTCGGCTTCAGCCCGCGCGGGACCGCATGGCAGGACGTGATGGACGGATTCTTCGACCTCGAAGGCAAGCTGCCGGTGAATCCGGACGGCGGCCTCAAGTCCTTCGGTCATCCGATTGGCGCATCAGGCCTGCGCATGATGTACGAAATGTGGCTGCAGATGCGCGGTGAAGCAGGCAAGCGCCAAATCAAAAATCCGAAAGTAGGCCTCACGCACAACCTGGGCGGCGCCCCCGGCCGATGCGTCAGCTTCGTCTCAGTAGTAGGCAGCCAGGTCGGCTAGATCCCTCGCCCGTTAATTCACGGGAGAGGTTAGGTGAGGGTTCTGGGCCAAGATCACAACGGCCGGCATCACAGAGTGCCGGCCGTTTTTCTTTGCGCGATCAAAATGCAGGACTTAACGCGACTACTGAAACGAATCGCCATCGCAGCAGCGGCGTTACTAATCATCTGGTACATCGGCGACTACCTTTCGCTGAAACTAAGGCGTGAGCCGTTGAGCAACATCCAAATCAGCAAGTTCTACGCAGTGCCCCAGAAGGACGGCAAAACCTCCTACGAGCCAGGTGAGCAAGAAACCCAAACCTGCGTCAATTCGATGTTCCCGCACATGGGCTACAACCCATGCTGGTACGTAAAAAGTCACAAAACCCAGCAGGTAAATTTGTGACGTCGCGCTTCCGCGAGCCTGTTCTGGTGTCGAGAGAGAGGATCAAAGTGATGGGCCTTATCCAGCGCGCGCTTCGCGCGCATTACCTCGCCCGTTATTTTACGGGAGAGGAGGCCGGACGCATCGCGGCCGGTAGGTGAGGGTTCTGGGCGCATCAGAAAGTCCGGCGTCGTCACTTCTTGTGTTGTTTGTTTTCGTTTTTTGTATTCAACGACATCAGCAAAGGATCGCTGCGCGATTTCAGAACCGCGCGCAGTTCTACTTCCTTGTCTCCAGCCCCATCCGACGCGCGATTATCACCTTCATGATTTCATTCGTGCCCGCATAGATCGATTGCACCGCTGCATCCGCGTAGTCCGTCGATACCGGGTACTCCATCATGAAGCCGTAGCCGCCGTGTAGCTGCAGGCATTGGCTGGTGATCTTCTTCTGTAAGTCCGTCGTCCACCACTTCGCCATGCTCACTTCCGCGACGATCTCGTCGCCGCGCACATGCGCTTGCAGCAGCTTGTCGACGAAGGCTTGCCCCACTTCAACTTCGGTCATCATCTCGGCGAGCTTGAACTGGGTGTTCTGAAATTCCGCGATCGGCTGTCCGAATGCTTTCCGATTCTTGCAGTACGCGATCGTGTCCTCGAGCGTGCGCCGGCAACTCGCCATCGAGGACACTCCGATACATAGCCGCTCCTGCTGCAGCTTCTCCATCAGCATCTTGAAGCCCGTGCCTTCCTTGCCGAGCAGATTCCCGGCCGGGACGCGGCAATCCTCGAAGAACAACTCGCTGGTGTCCTGGCCGCGCAGCCCAAGCTTGTCGAGCTTGCGGCCGCGAACGAAGCCGGGCGCGCTCGCGTCGACCAGCATCAGGCTGACGCCCTTGTGCGGCGGATTCGCCTTCGGGTCGGTCTTGCAAACGACGATCACGAGATCGGCAATCTGCCCGTTGGAAATAAAAATCTTCGATCCGTTGACCACATAATGGTCGCCGTCGCGGCGCGCTGTCGTCTGCACGGCGGCGAGATCGGATCCGGTGCCCGGCTCAGTCATCGCGATCGCGAGGATAATCTCGCCGCTGATCGCACCCGGCAGGTAGCGGCGCTTCTGCTCTTCGTTGCCGAAGCTCGTGATGTACGGCATGCAGATATCCGAATGCAGCGACATCATGAGCCCGTGCGCGCGCACGCGCGACAGCTCTTCCATCACGATCGCGTCGTAGATGAAATCCACTCCGCCGCCGCCGTATTCGGCGGGCGCGTTGGCGCCCAGAAAGCCGGCCGCGCCCATCTTGCGCCAACTCGCGCGATCGCTCATCCCGGCGCGATTCCATTCAGGCACCTTCGGCTCGATCTCGGCATCGACAAACCGGCGCACCTGCGCGCGAAACATCTCGTGCTCTTCAGTAAAAATATCTCGTCGCATCATTCAGGCATCTTCGTGTTGCCGCGCAGCGTAATCAAGCCCGCCAGATCGTATCTCCGATACCAGTGGGGCGGGCCGCCGTGCCCGCCGCTAATCCGGACCGGAACCGAACTCGACATTATTCTGGCATGTTGGATTTTGAGCGCAGAGCTATCAATCCCGGCAGATCGTATCTGCGGGAGGTCGTCGGTGATTTCGAACCACGGCGCATTTAACCTCGATGAAGATGTGCTTGTCAGGTTTCATTCCTGGATCGTCGTCGAGAAGACCGGCTGGAATTTCGAGCAGTCCGGAGCGTCCGCGAGATCGCTCCTGCGGCGGCCTTGGATTCGGCACCGGCGAACCACATCGGCTGCAGAACGATGCGCGATAGGCGGGAGGCCTCGCGCAGAATCGGCGCCTCGTAAGTCGGTGATCAGGTCTTTGCCTGCGACGAGCCGGAAATCCTCGATTCGGACATAGAGCCCTGAAAAAAATGCGGAGCCGGTGACTTTGCGGCACCGCGTGCAATGGCATAGCTCGAAGGGGCCGGCCGGTTTGGTGATTTCGAATCGAATTGCGCCGCAGAGACAGCTTCCATGGATCATGCGATTGCTCCCTCAGTCGTCCGCTAGATGCCGACAACCTAACCCCTTCCCAGAGTGGGAAGGGGAACCGGATTAAAAAAGAAAGGGAAACAATCGGGCAGAAGGTGAACCAGCTGGCGTGTAGCTTGAGCCCAGAACCCTCACCTACCGGCGGCTGCGCCCGCCGGCCTCCTCTCCCGTAAAATAACGGGCGAGGTAAATTCCACAGCGCCTCCTCCCCAAAAGAACCTGAGAGCGAAATGGCGTCCTCGCCATTTGGCGATTTCTTCTCACTGGGTGCAGGGGTCACCCCTGCCGAAGGAAGTGTGAAACCCACCGCGGGTTTCACATTCAATAAAGTGATTTCCGCCACCCGCTGCAGCTAAGCGCGCATCGACGCCCGCGAACTACCAAGCAGCATCTCCGCGACCGCAGTCAGATCATTATCGTCGTAGTAATCGATTTCGATTCGTCCTGGATTTCGGCCGCGACGCTTGAAAATTCTGACCTTGCGCTTGAGCGCGCGTTGCAGGCCTTCGGCCAACGCGTTCAGATTCGCGTCGCCGCCTGAGGAGCCGCGCGATGCGGACGCATTTTTTGTATTGCGCGGGCGATTCGCTGTCGCCATTTCTTCGGCGCCGCGCGAGGAGATTCCGACCGCCGCGATTCGCCGCGCCGCCGACAGTTGCGCCTCGGTCGATCCTATCGAGAGCAGCGGCCGCGCTTGTCCCGCGGTGAGCTCTCCCTTCGCAATCATATTCAGAATCGGCTGCGGAAGTTCGAGTAATCGAATTGTGTTGCCGACGTAGGGACGGCTCTTGCCGACCCGCGATGCGATCTCGTCATGGGTTAATCCGAAATGGTCGACCAGGCGGAAAAATGCGAGCCCCTCTTCGACCGCGTTCAGATCTTCGCGCACGATATTCTCGACCAGCGACATTTCGAGCGCCGCGCGATCGTCAAGCTCGCGCACTACGACCGGAACCGTCTCGAGGCCCGCCGCACGCGCCGCGCGCAGTCGACGCTCGCCGGCGATCAGCTCGTAGCGCGGCCCGTCAGCTTCGGGCGCGTCGATTCGCCGCACGATCAGCGGCTCGATAATCCCCTGGCTCTGGATCGCGCGGGTAAGTTCGGCCAGCCGCTCCTTGTCGAAATTTATCCGCGGTTGAAACGCACCGGCCGCGATACTGCCGACGGGCGCCATCTTGAATTGCGAATCACCGCCGCTGTCGGCGGCCGCGCCAGTTTCAGGTCCTGTCGCCGCATTGCCGATGAGAGCATCGAGCCCGCGTCCCAATGGTTTCCGCATCATCTCTGTTTGTCCTCGTGTGATTTCATTCGTGTTCGCTCATTCAGCGTGGCGCTTGAAGCGCGGAACCTAACCCTAACCCCTTCCCGAGCGGGAAGGGGAACCGGATCTTATAAAATCGCATTCACTGGGTGCAGGGGTCACCCCTGCCCAAGGAGGTGTGGAACCCACGGTGGGTTTCACATTCAATTAGTTCCTGCTCCATTCTCCCCACGCTCGATGATCTCGGCCGCGAGGGCTCGGTAGCTTTCTGCTCCGGACGACTTCGGCTCGTATTCGAGCACGGACAGTCCGTGACTCGGGCTTTCCGATAACCGGACGCTGCGGGGAATCACGCTGCGAAAAACTTTTTCGGGAAAATGCTTTCTGACCTCGTCGGAGATTTCATGGCTGAGGCGATTTCGCGAGTCGAACATCGTGAGCACCAGACCCTCGAGCTCGAGCCCCGGGCGCAACGCCGCCTTGACCTTGTTGATCGTGCCGAGGAGAGAGTTCAGACCTTCGAGCGCGTAGTACTCGCATTGCATCGGAACGAGTACGGAGTCCGCCGCGACGAGCGCATTCAACGTGAGAATCCCGAGTGAGGGCGGCGTATCAATTAGAACGTAGTTATATTCTTCTCGCACTGGCTCCAGGAGCGCTCGCAAGCGTCGCTCGCGACCTTCCATCGTGACCAGCTCGATCTCTGCGCCGACCAGATCGTCACCCGCCGGCGCCAGCGACAATGTCGGACGCACCTGCCGCACGATTTCCGCGATCGCCAGTCCGCCGACCAGTGCCTGGTAGATAGTCTTGCCCTCACGGCGCGACGTGCTCACGTCCTCGGGCGTGGCGATACCGGAAGTGGCGTTGCCTTGGGGGTCGAGGTCGACCAGTAGAACCTTCTGCCCGGTGTCGGCCAGCGCGAAAGCCAGATTAATAGCCGTCGTGGTCTTGCCGACGCCGCCTTTCTGATTTGCTATTGCGATTACCCGCCCCACACGACCTGCCCTGCAGGGATTGCCCCCGCACTCCGCTCGCCGGGGCGTTTCACGTGAAACGCCCCAAGGATCATTAAATCCGCGCTCGCAAATAAATGCAAATCGCGCGATCCGATTTGTACAACTATCTGGATTTATTGAATTTTCGCGACGGAACGTTTCACGTGAAACGTCCGAGAAACCAGGACTAGCGACGAACCCAAGTCGCAGCCGCGCGATTGAACACGTCGCGGCCGTGCCGCAGGTCATAAACCGACCGGATACCATCGAAGAGCCCTGCCTCATTCGCGGCCGCTTGCGTAGCCTGGTCGAATTCCTGGTCCGCGGTGACGTAGAGCATCAGCACGCCCTCGACCCGCAATGCGCGGCCGGCTATCTCGAAAAGCGCCGCCGGGTTTCCCACCGCTCGCGACGTGACCACGTCATACCCGTCACGCACGTCGAAGGACTCGGCGCGGGCGCATTCGACGCGAACGTTCTGCAGTCCCATCTCGATCGCTGCCTCGGTCAGGTAAGTCGCGCGCTTGCGCCGCGCCTCGACCAGAGTCACGCTCGCGTTGATTGCTGCTGCGATCACAAGCCCGGGAAAGCCGGCGCCGCTGCCGATATCGAGAAACCGATGGGTCCTGCCCAGGCGCAGGATCTTCGCGCTGACGGCGATCGAGATCGGGATAATGCTGTCGAAGACGTGAAAGACGATCTCGTCGGGGTCCTGCGGATGCGCCGTCAGGTTTATCTTCGGTCCCCACACCGCGAGCATCGCCGCCATCCGCTCGATCCGGTTCAGAAACTGGCCGGTGTTGCTGACGACTCCGAGCGGCGCGATCGCGGGCGCGAGCTGGGCCCGCACCGCCGCAGCAATTTGATCGGGCGTTAGGACCTTCTTTCGGGCCGCCGCCTTGAGTGGTTTTCGCTTCGTCGGGGCTTTTGCCTTGCTCTTAGGTTTCACGTGAAACGTCAAGTGCGAAAAGTTAAGTTGCTGATTTTATTGATGAATCCCGACAAAACGTTTCACGTGAAACGTTCCGCCGGGCTCAGATTGCGCGCGCGTTGCGGTCGCGACGGCTCTTAATATGGACCGCCAGGATCGAGATTGCCGCGGGCGTGATTCCCGGCATCCGGGCCGCCTGCCCCAGCGATCGCGGCCGCACCGCGCATAGACGCTCCGAGACCTCGGTCGACAAGCCCATCACGCCCTTGAAATCCACCCAGTCCGGAATCGTCGTGTCCTCGAGGCGCGCAAACCGCTCGACCGCCTCCGCCTGCCGGCGAACGTAGCCCTCATACTTGATCTCGGTCTCGAGCTCGGCCGCTTCGTCGAGGTTCAGCGTCGACGCCACCCCGCTCATCTTGATCAGAGCGTCGTAGCCGATTTCGGGGCGCTTGAGCAACTCGATTGCGCGGACCGGCTGCGCGATTGGCGTCGATCCATGCGCCACAATTGCCGCGTTGACCTCGTCGGATGCCGGTATCAGCGCCGACTTGAGGCGCTCGATCTCGCGCGACACCGCCTCGGTCTTGGCGCGGACGCGCGCGCCCGCCGACGCGTCGAGCAATCCGAGCCGCTCGCCAATCGGAGACAGCCGGCGGTCCGCATTATCCTCGCGCAGCAGCAGCCGATACTCGGCGCGCGAGGTGAACATCCGGTATGGCTCGCCGCCGATACCGCGCGTCACCAGGTCGTCGATCATCACGCCGATATAGGCCTGATCGCGCCGCAGGATTAGCGCCGGATCGCCGCGGACCTTGAGCGCCGCGTTGATCCCCGCAATCAAACCCTGCGCGCCCGCCTCTTCATACCCGGTGGTGCCGTTGATCTGGCCGGCGAAGAACAGCCCGCGCACCAGCTTGGTCTCGAGCGACGGCGTCAACTGCGTCGGGTCCGAAAAATCGTACTCGATTGCATAGCCGGGGCGCATTATCTCGGCCTGCTCGAGGCCGGCGATCGAACGAACCATCGCGAGCTGGACGTCGAGCGGCAGGCTGGTCGAAAGGCCGTTGGGATAGACCTCGACCGTGTCGCGGCCCTCAGGCTCGAGAAATATCTGGTGGCGCTCCTTGTCCCGAAAACGCATCACCTTGTCCTCGACCGACGGGCAATAGCGCGGACCCTTGCTCTGGATCACGCCCGAATACATCGGGGAGCGGTCGATACCGCCGCGGATTATCTCGTGAGTGCGCGAGTTGGTGAACGTCAGATGGCAGGGAATCTGTTCCTGCGTGATTCTCTCGGTGCGGAACGAGAACGGCGGCGGCGGCTCGTCGCCCGGTTGAATCTCCAACGCAGAATAGTCGATCGTGCGCGCATCCAAACGCGGGCATGTGCCCGTCTTCAGCCGGCCGATGCGAAAACCCAACTGCGCCAGATGGTCGCTGAGACCCATCGCGGCAAAATCGCCGGCTCGTCCCGCCGAGTAATTCTTCATCCCGATATGGACGAGGCCCTTCAGGAACGTGCCGGTCGTGAGGATGACGGTCGGCGCCTCGAACACCTCGCCAATCTGCGACTCGACGCCGCGCACCGCGCCGTCCTCGACGATCAGGCGTTCGACGCTGGCCTGCCGCACCTGAAGATTCGCCGTTCGCTCCAGCACTCGCTTGCTGCGCGCGCGATACGCGGCCTTGTCGGCCTGCGCGCGACGCGCGCGAACGGCCGGCCCCTTGCGCGTGTTCAGAAATCGAAACTGGATTCCAGTCTCGTCGGTCGCCAGGCCCATCTCGCCGCCGAGCGCGTCGATCTCTCGAACAAGATGCCCCTTGCCAATCCCGCCGATCGCGGGATTACAGGACATCTGGCCGATATGGTCGAGGTTGAGCGTGAGCATCAGGGTGCTCGCACCCATCCGGGCCGCAGCAAGCGCGGCTTCGATACCGGAATGGCCGGCGCCGACAATGATAACGTCGTAGTTCATGGCGAACCAGCGATTATGGCCCGCATCGGAGCGTCGCGCAAAGTGGCGCGCGCATCAGTAGTCACTCTTATAAGTAGGAAATAAGTACTATGATGATTTGCATGTGAAACCCGCGGTGGGTTTCACGCTTCCTTCGGCAGGGGTGACCCCTGCACCCAGTAGCAAAAATCGCGAATGGCGAGGACGCCCTTTCGCTCTCAGGTTATTGGGCGGAGTCGATTGGTGTGTATTACCTCGCCCGTTATTTTACGGGAGAGGAGGCCGGACGCATCGCGGCCGGTAGGTGAGGGTTCTGGGCCTCAACTCGAAAGCCAGCTAGTCAACCTCCGTGTCCGATTCTCCTTCCCTCGAGGGGATGGGGTTAGGTTGTTCGCGTCATTCGCGGCGCTGGCGATCGATCATTTGCCGATGCAGAAATCCCGGAAGATTGCGTCGAGGATGTCCTCGCCGCTCACTTCGCCGGTGATCGAGCCGAGTGCGGATGCGGCCGCCATTATGTCGACCGCTACGATTTCCGGCGGCATCAGAGATAGTGCGGAGCTGCGTGCGTTCTTGAGGGCTCCTAGAGCCATCGCGAGCGCATCGCGATGCCGCTCGCGGGAGATTGCGATTTGATCATTCGAGGTTGGCACGGAGGGATCGATGAGCGCGGCGATTGCTTTCGTGAGCTCGGCACGCAGGATAGAAGCTTCGTCGAGGTTGATTGCTGAGAACGGGAGGATTGGAATCTGCAAGCCTTGCTCGCGGAGATCGGCGGCCGTGATTGCCGCGGGCAGATCGCGCTTGTTCAGGATCGCGAGTCCTGGGCGGTTGGTTGTCAGACGGATCACGTCGAGATCCGCGGAGTCGAGTGGGCGCGACGAATCGAACATCGCGATCAGCAGGTCCGCGTCGCGGGCCGATCGCAGCGTGCGCTCGATTCCGATTCTCTCTACGTCGTCGGTTGATTCGCGCACGCCCGCGGTGTCGTTGAGGACGAGCGCATAGGGGCCGAGCTGGACCGAGTCCTCGATTACGTCGCGAGTAGTGCCGGCGATGGCTGTGACGATGGCGCGGTCGGCGCCGAGTAAAAGATTCAGCAGGCTCGATTTGCCGGCGTTAGGCTTGCCGACGATAGTCGCGCGGACCCCATCGCGCATCAGGAGGCCGCGCGCGAAGCTGTCGTGCAGGACGGCGACGTCGGCGATGAGGCGCTCGATTTCGGCGGCGACTTCGCGACGTGACGGGAGTCGGATGTCCTCGTCGGAGAAATCGATCTCGACTTCGAGATGCGCACGAATCGCGATCACCTGCGCGCGCAATTCGGCGACACGTTCTGAGAGTGCGCCGGAGAGTTGCGACAACGCATTCGCGAGTGCGGAATCGCTGCGCGCGGCGACGATGTCGGCGACTGCCTCGGCTTCTGTCAGATCCATCCGGCCGTTCAGGAACGCACGGCGGGTGAATTCGCCTGGCTCTGCGAGGCGCGCGCCCGCGTCGAGCGCGATCCCAATGATGCGGCGGACGACGAACGGACCGCCGTGGCATTGGATTTCGGCGACGTCCTCGCCGGTGAGGCTCGCCGGTTGGGGCATCACGAAAGCGAGCGCGCGATCGATGCGGGCGCCGGTGGCGGGATCGACAACGTCGCCCAGGCGCATCATGCGCGGCGTGAATTCGGCGGAATGCGCTGGGCGGAAGATCGCGTCGAGAATTTCGAATGCGCGCGGGCCGGACAGGCGGACGATCGCGACGGCGCCGAGGCCGGGTGCAGTGGCGGGGGCTACGATCGTGTCGGGGAGGTACATAAATGGGGGAACGTATTGTATGTGAAACCCGCGGTGGGTTTCACGCTTCCTTCGGCAGGGGTAACCCCTGCAC
>CAVZGB010000013.1:0-139254 GCA_963774665.1 uncultured delta proteobacterium | reverse complement strand
CCGGCTCAGACAGCAGTCCTTTCAATGCGCACGTGCGTCAGGCCGTCGCGCTGGTGCATGGCCACGTTTATATCGATGCGCCGAACTATATCGAGCACGCGCATTTTGCCGGCCATGACTATCAGCTTCACCCGCCGATGCCCGCGTTCCTGTTGATGCCGTTCGCGGCGATTTGGGGGATGGACACCAACCAGACGATGTTCTCGATTCTGCTGGGAGCGATTTGCGTAGCGCTGGCGTGGCGGATGTTCGGCAGATTTCCGATCGACGTAAATGCCCGAATCTGGCTGACCATGTTCTTCGGTTTGGGCACCATCATATGGTTCGAGGCGACCAGCGGTGGAAGCTGGGAACTCACCATGGTCGTCGCGGTGCTGTTCACGCTCCTGGCGCTGGATGAAGTATTCGGCGAGGCGCGCGGCGTACTGGTCGGCTTGTGGGCTGCATGCGCTGCGCTCTCGCGTTACGACCTTGCGTTCGTGTGGCCGGTATCGTGTTGCTCGTCTTCATGAAGCGCTACAGCGTGATGGACGTGATCAAGATGGCTCCGGGCTTCATAATGGTGGTCATCATTTACATAACGCTGAACGAAGTTCGCTATCACAGCATGTTCGATCAAGGGGCGTTCCTGTTCGTGCCGCCCGGCACCCAGTTTTTCGGACTACGGTTTATTCCCGGCAACATCGCAATTCTGATGTTTTCTGCTCCCGCAGTGGATGAGAGATTTCCATTTTTCCACCCGACGATCGGGGGACAATCCATCCTGCTGACGAGCCCGGCCTTTATTCTCGCGTTGCGTCCAAGCTTTCCGCCGGCTAATGCCGGTGCTGATGGGGCTTGCGGCTCTGATCGGGATGACCCCGGTGATGCTGTTTTTCGGCAGTGGCGCATCGCAGTTCGGTGCGCGTCACTTTGTGCAGATATATCCGTTCCTTTTGGTGCTGCTGGCGATGGTGTCCTGCGACGGGTCGATCAACTCACGCGGATACTAATCTGTGCGTCGATCCTGTTCGTAGGATTCGGAATCTGGCACATCCGGGTCTTCGGTTTCGGCTAGGCTGAAAGCTTTGATTCGGCGGCAGCGTCGCGCCTGCAATTTACTGTCTGAAATAGCTCGTGCCGGTCAGATCGCCGCCACAAATGCCGAACATCGCGGCTCGAAACGCGGTATCCGTGATCGGGCTCGACGCGGGAACGTCAATTGCCGCGAACGGCGCGTTATGGAAGATGCGCTCCCGGCTTCCATGCCGTAGGACTTCAACAACACCTCGAGCGAGCGCGGTGTGAAGTGATTGAGATGATGTCTGCTGTAGAGGCGGTCAAATGCGACTGATACTCCGATCGAGTGAAGTCCGCGCGCCAATCTGAAAAGCAAGCTGGAGTCATTGACAGTGGAAATCACGTAATTCCCGCCGGCCGAGTTAACTCTGCGACGCGCTTGGCGAATACTTTGACGTCGGAGAGATGCTCGATGACCGCCAGTGACACCACGACGTCGTATTGTTCCTTGAACGGATAATACTGGAAGTCACCCTGGATGAACGTGATGCCGTCGACGGCGTCGTTCGGCGATACGTCGATGCCGGTGAGCCGGAGGTCCGGACGGCGTTCTCTCAGATGGCGCAGGAAATCGCCTCGGCCGCAGCCCGCATCCAGCACCGATTAACCGATGGGTCCTTCGGGATCGCGTCTGTTATCTTATCGAACAGCCATGAATTGGGGTGCTCGAACCATCGCTGATGCCGCTCATCGAAGTACGAAGGGTCATATCCCTCGACGACTTTCATCGAGGAAATATCGCTGAATGCGTGCTGCATGACGGGCACCGATAGAGCTCGGCATCCGGATGACTGGCGATATAGCGGCTGCTCGTTCCGCAGATTGGGCAGGTCACGCGGGAGTTTGATTGTACGCTCGCGACCAATTGTGAAGTTCCTTTCGACGCAGAATAACCACATGCTGTATAAACACGCAATGCGAGCAGAAACAAGGAGTGTCTTGCGGCGTCCCGGCGCAGCGAGATAAGTTCCTGACGCGAATCTAACAGGGACCTCGCCGGAGTGCCGCTTGGGATCAGAAGAGACCCGATTACAACTCCCTCGACTCGGTATCGTCGTCCCTTGCTTCAATGAAGAGCAGGTTTTAAGAGAAACCGGAGCCAGGCTATCGCACTGCTCGACGGGCTGCTCAAGAAAAACGAAGTCTCCGGCGAAAGTTCATCTATTTTGTGGACGACGGCAGCCGCGACGCCACTTGGTCGGTGCTTTGCGAACTGCATCAAGCGAACGGTCGCGCAAAAGCGCTAAAGCTCTCGCGGAACTTCGGCCATCAAAACGCGTTGCTGGCCGGCCTCATGAGCGTCAAGGACCGCGTCGATTGTGCAGTAACGCTCGATGCTGACCTGCAACACAACGAACAGGCAATCGCGAGCTTTCTCGAGAAATACAAGGGTGGCGCCGAGGTCGTGTTCGGCGTTAGGAACGATCGCGCGACCGATCCGTATCTGAAAAAAGTCGGCTCGCAGATGTTCTATCGCCTGATGCGCGGATTGGGCGTGCGAATATTGGCTGACAGTCCCGACTATCGCCTCGTTTCGACCAAGGCTCTCAATGCGCTCGCCGACTATCAGGAAGTGAACCTTTTCCTACGGGGGATCTTTCTCGACATCGGCTTCAGGACAGCGACCGTGCCGTTCGAGGTGCGCGAGCGCTTCGCGGGCAAATCGCAATACTCGTTGGGCCGGATGCTAACGTTCGCACTCGATGGGATCACCGCGTTCAGCGTGGTGCCACTGCGGTTAGTCGCTATCGCCGGCGCATTGATCGTACTCGTGAGCTCGTTTCTCGCGATCTATGCGCTAATCGTAGCAATCCGGGGCATCGAGGTCCCTGGTTGGGTATCAACAGTATTACCAATCTACGCGCTTGGCGGCTTTCAGATTCTGACGCTAGGGATAGTCGCTGAATACGTCGGCAGGATCTATACGGAGACTAAAGCCCGTCCTCGATTTATCAGGGAAGAGGAATTACTCTGAGCCGGCAGCTAGCCGTTAGCAGTCAGACCGACGGCGGGAATGAAATCAATACAATAGAATCAAGCCCGAGAAATGGGATGACTCCCAAACGATGGAACGAGACCAAGCTGTTAGCGCTCGGCTCCACGACTTTTGCGCTTGTATTTTGCTATCCTCTTCTCGGCCACTTGGCGACCGCGGGCCTTGCCTGGGATTGGATGCCGAATATGCAGATGGCGTGGGCGGCATGGGATACCGTCATCCACCTACATCAATTTCCGTGGTGGCAGCCTTGGGTTTGCGGTGGCTATCCGATCTTTGCCCATCCCGAGTCGCGAATCCTGACACCGTTCTTTCTCCTGCATTTGGTCTTCGGACCCGCTGTCGGATTACATCTTGAGATCATCGCTCACCTCGCCATCGGCTTTGGAGGCGCCTTTTTTCTGGCTCGCACTCTGAAAATCTCGCCGATCGGGGCCGTTGCGTGCGCGGGAACTTTCATGGGCAGTTCCTGGTACTACCTGCACCTTGGGGTGGGCCATGTAATGTTTCTCGGCTATGTTTATGCGCCCTGGATTCTCGCGCTTTTTTTGCTTGACAATGCGGTGCTCGCTGCGCTCCTCCTTGCTCTCGTTCTATATGAGGGCGGTGTGGTGTATGCGTTACCGCATATCCTGTTGTTGGTCGGCCTCCCCGCGATTATCTTGGCCGTTGAGCGCCGCAGCTTTCGGCCGGTGCTTGTCTTTGGAGAGATCGTCGCTATTACGCTGGTGTTCTCTGCCCCCAAACTGATCGCGATGTTTGTAACCTTACGTGGCTTCGACCGACCGTGGGCCTGGAGCGAAGTAAATTCGTTGCCGCTGATGATGAAACTCCTGTTTTCACCCAACCAAATGATCACCCGAACTCCAGTGATTACAACCTGGAATTATTGCGAGTATGGCGCATACATCAGCCCGATCTTCGCGATGTTCGCGGTGATCGGAGCGGTGTCGAACCCTCGACGTGCGTTGCCCTGGCTAATCCTTACGGGGTTGTGGTTTATTCTCGCGATGGGTGACATCGGCGATTACTCGCCGTGGGTTCTGCTTCATAGCTTGCCCTTTGGGCGCGACTGGCGCCTACCAAGCCGATTTCTAATCCTCTTAACGCTCTGCGTAGGCGTTTTGGCTGGTTTAGGTGCTGATCAATTGAGAGAGCATAAACTGCTCACGATTGCGTTACTCAGTGCCGCGCTGTTCAATTGCTGGGTCGTCAGCCCACCAAACTTGCTTCAGGCGCTCGAATGGCCGACACCGCAAAGCAAATTGACGCCAGCTTCTTTTAGTTCGCAGGATCACAACGGCTTTATCCCTTGTGAGGCCGTGCGCCGTGGTGCGCGATGACTCAATCGAGGTGCTTTGGCGTTCGCCAGATGTGAGGCATAGTCTGTATCCGAAATCGCGACAGATGGCATCACGGGGGTTTAACGGCGCGGACGGCAACCGCACTTTGACGCGGGACATCGTGCTCGCGCTGATCGTCGGATTTCTGACGGGCGCGCTGGCAATCCCGGTCGTGATCAATCTCGGGATCGCGATCGAGATCCCGCTGCTCCTGCTGCCGTTCATCGGCGCCCTGCTGTTCGCGGCTGCGCTGCTCGCCGCATGCCTGGTTGCTTTGCGAGTTCCGTCATTTTTCGAATTTACGAAATTTGCGGTGGTGGGAGTTCTGAATTCAGGGGTCGATTTTGGCATCCTGAATGCGCTGATGCTGATAACCGGCCACGCCTCCGGTGGCGCATTTCTCGCGTTCAAATCAATCTCGGTCACGCTCGGTGTGATCAACAGCTACATCTGGAACAAGTACTGGACGTTCGCGGCGGCGAAATCTTCGGACGCGCGGCGGGAGCTGTTCTCGTTCATGGTGGTGACGCTGATAGCAGTCGGCGTCAACGTGGCGGGCGCGGACGTGATCGTGAACGTAATCGGCGCGCCAAGTGGATTCAGCTCGAAGCTATGGGCAAACATCGGCGCGATTTCCGGCGCCGGCCTGACGCTCTTCACGAATTTTTTCGGCTACAAGTTTTTCGTATTTAGAAAACCCGCGGTCGTTGCCCTGGAATCGTGAATAAAGAATTTACTTCCGACGCGTATTTTTGACACCTGACTAGTCAAAGCCCTCTTACGCTGGCACACTTTATCCGGCAAGCTGGATCCAGTGGCGGCGACCTGGCGACCGATGGTTTTTCAATGCATGGGATAACAGACCCCGCGCGTATCGCGGACCTGCTCGCGACGTGGGGTTATCTCGGCATTTTTGTCGCCGTTTTCGTCGGCAACCTCGGCATCCCGGTGCCTGAGGAAACCGTGATGCTCGCGGCGGGATTCTTCGCGGGGCAAACGCTGCTCGATCTCCGACTCGTGTATGTCGTCGTGATTATCAGCGCGGTCATCGGCGACTGTTGCGGCTACCTGGTCGGCCGCACCGGTGGACAACGCGTGCTGACATGGCTCGCAACGACGTTCCCTTTCATGCGCACGCGCTACGAACGCCTGCAGCTTTTCTTTCAGACCCATGGCAGCAAGGCGGTCTTCATGGCGCGATTCATCACCGGCGTGCGATTCATGGCGGGTCCGATGGCGGGGGCGTGCGGGATGCCGTTCTTTCAGTTCCTCGGATGGAACGTGCTCGGCGCGATCGTGTGGTGCTCGCTGGTCGTGACCGTCGGATACCTGGTGGGCGACGAGTTGTATCCGGCGCTCGCGATGGCGCATCAGGTTTCGCGATGGATTGGCGTGGCGGGATTCGTCCTGCTGCTCGTGATCCTCTTCTTTTGGTGGAGAGATCGGCATCCTGCGGTGTCGCGGCCCCAACCGTAGTCGCGTTCGCGGCTGCGTCGCCATCGTGGCGCTCGGGCTCGCGCTGACAGGATGCAAGCCGGGCCCGACTATCGATCTTCACTATCTTCCGGACTTCGTGGCCGGGTCGCAGAATGTTTTTCGTCCCGTGAAGATTGCGGTGCCTCCGACCACCGGCAGCGTGGATTCGGGCAACTACCAGGCCGGCGCGACCTACGCTGCCGACGGTACGGTGCAGACTCCGCTCGTGGTCCGCGATCCGGCCAGCATCTTCAACAAGGCCCTGGTCAAAGGACTCGCGGACGCAGGCCTGGTGCCGGTTGCACTCGACTCGGATCCGGCCGACGGCAAGCCGCCTGAGGGAGCGGATTTCATCCTCACTTCCGATCTTGAGCAAGTCGAAGTCAACAAGAGGTTCGAAGCGAAGCAGACGATACACGGCCAATACTTCACGATGAGAGCCGTGGTGCGTGTGAAATTCGAGCTCAGGAATCGCGATGGGGCGGTGCTTTATTCAGGCGAGATCAGCGGCATCGAAAACGAGCCGCCAAATCCGGTCGGCGCCGAGGTCTTTCTGCCGCTCGAGACGGAACCCGCCGAGTCTCTGTCGGTGGCGCTTTCGCGCGCCGTCGGCTTGCTGATGCTGCAGCCGAAATTTCGCGACGCTCTGCCGCTGCGAGCCGCCGCGGCGACTCCCACGTCGTCAGCAACGCCAGAATCTCAATCTCATTAGAAATGTCCGCGGCATAGTCGCGAATGGCAGTAACTGTGGCAGCCTATCTATTGCTGCCAATAGTCGCCAGGGCGATAATCCGCGGTATGAAGATCATGCGTTCATCCAGCCGCCCACGCACGCGACGAATCGTGATGCTCGCGTTTCCTGACGCGCAGATCATCGACATCACCGGCCCGCTCGAGGTGTTCGGACGTGCTGCACGATGGATGACCGACGAACACGGCTGGCGAATTCCCGCCTACACCGTCGAAATAGCGGCGACCAAGGCCGGCGCGTTCGCGACTTCTTCCGGCATTCGGCTGATTGCTGATCGCTCGATAACTCAGGTGCGCGGACCGATCGACACGTTGCTGGTGGCGGGTGGTCGCGGAACCACTGACGCGCTTCGAGATCGCGCGTTGATCGACTGGCTTCGTGGAAGTATCCATCGCACGCGACGTCTCTGCTCGGTGTGCACCGGAGCTTTTTTGCTCGCCGAGGCTGGTCTGCTCGATGGACTGTCGGCGACGACCCATTGGCGGCAATGCGAGCAGCTTGCGACCCGGTATCCCGCGGTGTCGGTCGAGACTGATCCGATTTTCGTACGCGCCGGCAAAATATTCACCTCGGCCGGCGTGACCGCCGGAATCGATCTGGCGCTCGCTCTGCTCGAAGAAGATCACGGCCGCGATGTCGCCCTCGCGGTGGCCCGCGAACTCGTGATGTTTCTGCGCCGTCCCGGCGGGCAGTCGCAGTTTTCCGTCCAGCTGAGCGCGCAGCTCGCGGACCGCGAGCCGCTCCGCGACCTGCAGCGATGGATTGCGGATCATCTCGGCGCCGACCTGTCGGTCGAAGCACTCGCTCGGCGCGCCGCGATGAGTCCGCGCAATTTCGCTCGCGTGTTTGCGCGCGAAGTCGGAATGACGCCGGGAGAATTCGTGGAGAACTTACGCGTCGAAGCTGCCCGGCGCCGGCTGGAAGAGTCCACCGAAGGTGTCGATTCTATTGCTTCTGTATGCGGCTTCGGCACACGCGAATCGATGCGCCGTGCGTTTATCCGCACACTGCACGTGCCGCCTAGCGCGTATCGCAGCCGCTTTCATCAAAAATTGAGCGCCTGATTAAAAAGGAGAACGCAAATGCGAATTGCCTTCCTGATTTTCGATGACCTGACCACTCTCGACGCGATTGGACCGTTCGAAGTGTTGTGCCGAATTCCCGGCGCCGAGGTGATGTTCGTCGGCGAGTCAGCGGGCATCAAGCGCGCCGATCCGAAATCGCTCGGCATAGTCGCCGACTACTCAATCGCCGACGTGACCAGCGCCGACATCCTGCTCGTACCGGGCGGACGCGGTGAGGCGCAGGTCCGCGAGAAACCTCACATGCTTGAGTGGGTGCGGAAAATCGACGCGACTACTCGATGGACGACGTCGGTTTGTACGGGAGCATTGGTGCTCGGCGCGGCGGGTTTACTGAAAGGGCGGCCGGCGACAACGCATTGGGCGCGGCTCGAGAAGTTGCGCGAGTTCGGCGCCGAGCCGCGCTCTCAGCGCGTCGTCGAGGACGGCAAAATTATCACCGCCGCCGGAGTTTCCGCCGGTATCGACATGGCGCTGCACCTGGTGCGCCGCGTCGCAGGCGACACCGTAGCGCACGCGATCCAGGTTGGCATCGAGTACGATCCGCAGCCGCCGTTCGACGGAAATGCGGGGCGCGCGCCGGCGAACGTCATGGAAGTATTGCGTCAGCGGTATCAGTGACCAGCTGCGTCGAACTGAGCATTCGAATTCCAGCGAGCGGTTGGATTATAGGTAGTTGTAACGCTGCTGGAGGCCGCCGCCGATGACAGATGAGTTCAGCAATCGTATCGACGTCCATTTCCATTACCTGAGCCCGGAGTATCGCGAGAAAATGATCGATGCGGTCGGCGGTTCGCCCGACGGGTTTGCTGCGCCGCAATGGAGTGCGGAGGCCGCGCTCGCGATGATGGACCGAATGGGAATCGCGACCGGGATGCTGTCGGTATCCTCGCCCGGAGTACATTTTGGCAACGATGCGAAGGCTCGTGTGCTCGCTCGATCGGTCAACGAGTTTGCCGCGCGCACGATGACGGATCATCGCGGTCGCTTCGGCGGTTTCGCGAGCCTGCCGCTTCCCGACGTTGCCGGTGCGCTCGAGGAGATCGCCTATGCCCTCGATACCCTCAAGCTCGACGGCGTAGTCATGCTGACCAACTTCAATGGCGTGTATCTCGGCGACAAGCGACTCGATCCGGTTTTCGATGAGCTCAACCGCCGGGGCGCGGTGGTCTTCATTCATCCGACTTCGCCGATATGCTGGCAGCAGAGTGCGCTCGGATATCCGCGTCCGATGATCGAGTTCACCTTCGACAGCACGCGGGCGGTAGTCAACCTGATATTCAGTGGGACTACCGCGCGCTGTCCGAAAGTCCGGTTCATCGTGCCGCACGCTGGTGGCACTCTGCCGTTCCTCGCGCGGCGAATCGGCATGTTCGGCCGGGGGGTGGCCGGCGGCACGCCAGTCCCGGCGGAAGAGCATCTGCGAAAGCTGTACTACGACCTTGCGGGATCGCCCGGATCAAATGCGATAGGCCCGCTGCTCGAAATGACCGAACGCTCGCACATCCTGTACGGCAGCGACTACGTACACACGCCGGAAGCGATAGTGTCGGCGCATCTGGCAGAATTGTTGAGCAGCAAGCTGTTGTCCCCGGAAGACTTCCGCGCAATCGCCCGGAGCAACGCACTCGCGATGTTTCCGCAGCTTGGTTAGATCGAGAACCTAACCCCTAACCCCTTCCCGCGCGGGAAGGGGGACCGGATAGAGACGGAGCTACTTCCTTATGAAAGAGAAGTGCTCCTCCATCCGCGCGTTCACCTCGTTGAGATGCTTGCAGTACTGGAAGAAGCCGCCGTTGTAGTTGCCGTCCTGACGCCGCTGGAACTCACCTTCGAAGTTGTAGTAGCCGGGCGTGCATTCCTGATTGCGATTGGTCTTGCCGCGATGCCTGATGACTTCCTGCACCCACCATTCCTCGGCGTCCGGCTTTACGTCGATCGCCTGGATACCGTGGCGGCGCGCGTACTCGATGCACGCTGCGATGTGATCGCCCTGCGCCTGCAGCATGTCGGTCAGGTTGAATTGGAACGACGCCTGGTAGCCGCCCATGATGAAGAGATTCGGATAGCCCTGCGAATGGATTCCGAGCAGGGTGCGGATGCCTTCGCGATACTTGTCGTTTAGCTCGAGGCCGTTCGCGCCTTTGATCTGATTGTAGATGCCGGTCTTCTGCACTTCGAAGCCGGTCGCATAGATCAGCACGTCGAGCTCGTATTGCTTGCCCTCGAACACCGGACCCTTCTCAGTGATTTCGGTGATGCCCTTGCCGTGCGTATCAACCAGGTGCACGTTGGGCCGGTTGAAGGTCGGCAGGTAGTCGTTGTGAAAGCACGGGCGCTTGCACAGCAGCATGTACCACGGCTTGAGCGCGTCGGCGGTCGCCTTGTCCTTGACGATCGAATCGATGCGCTGATGGATCTTCATCATCGCCTCGATGTTCGCATTCTCCTGCCGCCGAACTTTCTCCTCGGGCGACATCGCGGCATACTTCGCCGTTTGGTCCGGCGTCATGAACGGCTGCATCTTGGCGCGCTCGCGGCGCTTCGCCTGCCATCCGGGTTTAAGTCTGCGCGCCCAGTTCGGGATCGGTCGGCCAATCGTCGCGAACGTCAATCGACGACGGCGTGCGCTGGAAGACGTATAGCTCCTTGGCCGCCGCGCCCAGGCCGGGAATCGCCTGCACCGCTGTCGCACCGGTGCCGATGATGCCTACGACTTTGCCATCGAGACCCGAAAGATCGGGCTTGGTGTAGGCGTAGTCCCATCGCGAAGTGTGAAAGGAATGTCCCTTGAACGTCTCCAGGCCTTTGATCTTCGCGAGCTTCGGCTTCGAGAGAGTGCCGTTGGCGCAGATGACGAACCGCGCCTTCATATGATCGCCGCGGTCGGTCGTGAGGTTCCACATCTGCTCGACGGGATCCCACTCGGTCGACGTAACAGTGGTCTGAAACGTTGCCAGCTCGTAGAGGTTGTACTTTCTCGCGATCGCCTGGCAGTGCGCGAAAATCTCGGGGCCCTTGGCGTAGTGGTCCTTGGGCACGTAGTCCAATTCGTCGAGCAAGGGCAGGTAGTCATACGCGACGACGTCGCATGCGACACCGGGGTATCGATTCCAGTACCAGGTGCCGCCGACGTCCGCGCCGCGCTCGACGATCCGGATACTCTCGACGCCATGCTCGCGCAGCCGCGCCGAGGTCAGCAGCGCTGAAAAGCCTCCGCCGATAAACAGGACCTCGACGGTATCGTTGATCGGTTCGCGCGGCGTGACCTCGCCGGCGTACGGGTCAACTTCGTACCTCGAGAGTTCGCCGGAAAGGTCCGACGTGTATTGCGCGGTGCCTTCAGGCCGGTAGCTCAGCCTGAGGTCGCGTTCCTCGGCAAACTTCCGCTTGACGCTATCGTAGAACTCTTGCGGCCGCGTGGGCTTCGCGACCATCCCGATGGGCTTTTCCACCGTCTCCGCCATGTCGATTTTCTCCGTCCAGCAGGGTCATTGCGTTGTCGTCATCCAGCGTCAATGCCAACGAGCCGATCAGTCCGCAGCTTGCCATGAGATCGCCCAAATTTTCCAGAGCGCCAGGAGCGAAAGGAACCCGCGCTACAGCGGGAAGCGCTCGCCGACCATCTCCTCACTCTTGCGCCACAAGTCGTTGGCGTGGGCGAGGTTAAGCGCGTATGAGCGCACACCGACGCGCGAGTTCACGTCGTCATTCACCTCGCATACGTGGCAGTCCTCGCAATAGTGTCCGCCGACCGCGTCGGCTGCCCCGACGAAACCGCTCCACACCGAAGTCGCCGACCCTTGCGGCACATTCTTGAAGCGAAACGGCTGGCCCTGATTGCTTGCAGCGGCCTTGGCTAATCGCTCCCTCATCTGTTCAAGGAGTTCCGGCGTCATATGGCGTCCGAGCTCAGTCTGGATTCCGCCGGGATGGATTGAGGTCGCGCGCACGCCGCGCCCCTTTAGGCGGCTGTCGAGAGCTACCGCGTAAAGAATATTTGCGGTCTTGGAACGTCCGTACGCGGTAAACGGCTGGTATTCGGTTCGCTCGAAATTCGGATCATCAATATTGACATCACTGATCTGATGACCCGCCGACGAGAGCGTAACGACTCGAGCGCCGCGATTCAGCAACGGTACGAGCCGATTGACGAACACGAAATGTCCCAGGTGATTGGTGCCGAATTGCGTTTCGAAGCCGTCCTGGGTCTTGCCCTGCGGACAGGCCATCACGCCGGCATTCGCGATGATCACGTCGAACGGCTTGGCGCGCTTCAATAGCTCCTCCGCCGCCTTGCGCACGCTTGCGAGCGAAGCGAGATCCATTTCGACCAGCTCCACCGACGGGTTACCCGCTTCAGCCAAGGCGCGCTTCGCTTTTGAAAGATCGCGCGCCGTGCCGACTACGGAGCCGCCGTGTGCGACGATCGAACGGGCGGTCTCGACGCCCAGCCCGGCGGAGACTCCAGTTACCAGTACTCGCTTGCCCGAAAGATCGACGCCCTCGAGAACCTCATCGGCCGTTGATTCCGCTCCAAAAGTCTTTGCCATTCTTTTATGCTCCGAATTTGTTGTCCCTGAAGGACTTGGACTCAAACATAGGATCAATGCATCGCAGTATGCCATATCCAAGTGGCGCGGGCCGCCGTGCCCGCGGCTGAATTCGGAACTCGACTAGTCGTCGTCAATCGCGCACGATTGGGAAGCCCCCCGGGAGCGCCGTCGATGCCGCAGCGAATTTACGAGACTTCCAAACGGCTCGGGCCGATCGGTCACGACCAGCTTAGCCGCGCGCTGGCCCGCTTCGATCTCGGTGATTTGCTGACGGTGGAGCCGGTGCCGTTCGGGCTGTTCGGGCAAAACCTGTTCGTTAGCTCGAGCGCCGGCGAGTTCGTATTCCGCGGCGCACCGCATGGACCGACCCAGTTTCCGACCGAGCGCTTCTTCACGCGCATCCTCGACGAGCAGACGAGCGTGCCGGTGCCATGGCCTTATCAGATTGACGATTCGTGCGACTTTTTTCCCTGGAGTTACGTATTCATGCCGCGGATGCCGGGACTGCAGGTCACGGATCAAAAAGTGCGACGAGACCTGAGTGGCGCTGACCTGCTCGCGATAGCGCGGGCGATGGCGCACAACCTGGTTGCGATGCAGCAGGTCACGATGCCTCACTGCGCGCGCTACGATCCGGACCGGGATATCGTCAGACCCGTGCCGGTGAAGGATCACGCCGAGTGGCCCTTCAACAACGGCTACGGTGAGATCACTCAGCCGCCATCACATCGCGAGCTTGTTACCGCTCGCATCCGACGCATCCTCGAACGATCGCAAGCGGCGAGCGATCGCACGACTGCGGCCGATGTCGAGTGGGCGCAAGGACTGATCGAACGCGCGCACGCCGCGTTGGCAGTACCTTTTACTCCGTGCTTCACGATGGAGGACTACAAGGAAGGCAACGTGGTACTGAGCCGGACATCCGAGGGATGGCGGGTCAGCGGGGCATTCGATTTCATGGGATGCTATTTCGGCGACGGCGAGACCGATCTGTCGCGGGTCACGGCCGAATATTTCGATCAGGATCCCGAATTAGTGCGCGAGTTTTTGGCCACCTACCTGCAACTGCGCACGCCCCGACCTGGTTTCCGCGAACGCTTCCCGCTCTACATGCTGCTCGACCGCCTGATCATCTGGGAATATATCCAGCGCCACGAGGCTGAAGCCGCGAGCGAGATGGGAAGTCTGCGCGACTGGACCGAGCGGTATGCGCAGATAGCGGATACGCTGGGATTCGCCGGATGAGTGATCGCGGAACGATCTGCCTGGATAGGCGGCCGTTTGCGCGACCCTTTCATAAACACAATGCCACTATGGTGGCTTACCAGCCGGCGTCAATGCGTGACGAGATCAAAGGCGATGGCGATAGCAAACCTGACGGCCCTCGCTTCGGGTGTTGTGATCGAGCAGCCAGCCGTTCTTTTCATAGAAGATCCTTCCCCGCTCGTATCCTGCCAGGGTCCATAGTACAGCCTCACGGTATCCATCGCGGACAAGGTAGGCGACAGCAATTGTCATTAGCGCTCGGCCAACACCGCGAAGCCACTTGCTCGGATCCACCGCGATCGTATCGAGTTCGCCAAGTTCAGGATCGACAGGGTCGCGGCTCGGACCGATTCCGGCAAAGCCAACGATCACTCCGGCCAACTCAGCCACCCACCATCGATGGGGCATAGGTGCGACAATGTCCTTTTCCCAGCGAGCTACCAGTTCTGGATCGACTTCCCGTCTAGGCATCAGATCGCCGAAGCCCAAGTTCCACGAATCAACATAGATTCGAGCGACCGCTGCTGCGTCCTTTCTCTCCGCCGCTCTAATACTCAGGTCTCGCGCTCCCATGTATTAATTCGCTCAGAACAAACTCGCTTCAATGAAGGTGATCCCGACTAAAGGGTCTCTTCGTCTCTCAAACTGGTTTCCCCTTGCGCGATTCTTCCTGTTTGCGCAATTCGACGCGGCGGATTTTTCCGCTGACTGTTTTGGGCAGCTCGTCGATGAACTCGATCTCGCGCGGGTATTTGTAGGGCGCGGTGATGCGCTTGCAGTGCTCCTGCAGTTCCGTGACGAGCCGATCGCCGGGTTCTGCGCCGGGTCGCAGCTTCACGAAAGCTTTGACGATCGATCCGCGATCGGCGTCGGGCGTCGCGACCACTGCGGATTCCATCACCGCGGGATGCTCCAGCAGCGCGCTTTCCACTTCGAACGGGCCGATTCGGTAGCCGGCGGAAATGATCACGTCGTCGGCGCGACCGACGAACCACAGGTAGCCGTCGGCGTCGCGCGTGGCCTGGTCGCCGGTCAGGTACCAGTCGCCCTTGAACACGCTGGCTGTCTCTTCGGCGTTCTTCCAATATTCGAGAAAGAGCGACGGAGGACGCTCCGGAGCCACGCGCAGCGCTAATTCGCCGAGCTCGTCGGTCTTCGTCTCCGCGAGATCATTGTTGATGACGCGGACGTCGTGACCGGGGAATGGCAGGCCCATCGAGCCGGGTTTAACCGGCACTCCCGGCATGTTCGCCGCAAGGATGGTCGTTTCTGTTTGGCCGAAGCCGTCATGAATCGTGAGGCCGAACTTTTCGCGCCAGACCTCGATCACTTCGGGATTAAGCGGCTCGCCCGCTCCTGTGCAATGCCTCAGTTTCGGGAATTCGAAGCCCGCGAGGTCTTCCTTAATGATCATCCGATACTCAGTCGGCGGCGCGCAGAAAGTAGTAATGCCGTAACGACCGAGCAACTCGAGTTCTTTGTGCACGTCGAAGCGGCCGTTGTACATGAACGTCGTCACCCCGTTCATCCACGGCCCGAACAGCACGCCGTACGCCGCCTTGGCCCATCCGGTGTCCGAGGTTGTCCAATGGATATCGCCGGGCCGCAGGTCAAGCCAGTTCAGCCCGGTGAATTTGTGGCTGTAAGTATAGGAGTGACTATGCAGGACCGCCTTCGGTTCGCGCGTCGTGCCGGAAGTGTAGTAGCAAATCGCCGGCTCCGACGCCTTGGTATTCGCGGGCCTGTACGCAGCCGACGAGTGTCCCATGTATTCCTGCAGGCTGATCCATCCGGTGCGCGCGGCGCCGGCGATGAAGTAGTGCTCGACGCTGGGACATTCCTTGCGCAGTTCGGCGATCATCGTGGCGTTCTCGACGCAGGCGATAACCGCGCGCGCGCCCGAATGATTCGCGCGATACACCAGGTCCTTCTCCCGCAGCATCGAGGTGCATGGGATGACGATCGCGCCGAGCCTGAGCGCGCCGATATACGCGGCCTGCCACAGCGTGATTCGCGGCAGTACCAGCAGGACCGCATCGCCGCGCCTGATTCCATGGCCGGCGAGCACAGTCGCGATGCGCTTCGATTGAACCGCGATGTCCGCGAAGGTCAGACGCGCACGCCGGCCCTCGCTGTCTTCCCACAGGATCGCGACCCGGTGCGGATCTTCAGCGAACTTGTCGATGGTCGCGGCGAAGTTGAAATACTCCGGCGTCTCCCATCGGAAGTCTCGATACTTGCGCCGATACTCTTCGAGTGCGTCAGCCCCGAGCGAATCAGACTTTGTCAATTCCGTCATGGGCGCGAATTCCCGCGCGCCGCGTGCTCCGACGGCGCTTGCGATCGCTTCGCCGCCGCCTTGATGTATTTCACCGTCACCGGAGACAGGTCGTCGCGTTCGACTCGCACGTCGATGATCGCAAACGATTTGCAGTCGTGGGCCGCTCGGAGCGCGTCGCGCAACTGCTCGACTGTGGTCGCCTCGAATCCTTCGCCGCCCCAATCGCGCGCGAGTTGCGCGTACGGCCACGGTGGAATCTCGAGCAGCTCGCGGCGCTCGGCAATCGGCCGGAAGATGCCCCATCCGCCGTTGTTGATCAGCACTACGATCGGATTCACGCCCTTGGCCGGCGCTTGCGAAATTTCCGGCCCGGTCATCTGGAAGCCGCCGTCACCGCACATCACCAGCGGACGAACTCCACTGCCGATTTGCGCGCCGAGCGCGGCCGGCACCGCAAATCCCATCGACGCGTAAAACCCCTGCGCAAAATAGCCGTTGTTGTGAGGCACCCGGATGTCGAGCCCGCCGAACAGCATATCGCCCGACTCGGTCACCACTATGTAGTCGCGCTTCTCGGCCAGGAATTCGTTGACGACGGCAAGTATCTGACTGACCTTGACCGGCTTGCCGTCGCGCGCGGCAATCTCGCGAAGGTTGTCGGCGTATTGCACCTTCTCATGATGCTTCCGCAGCTTCTGCCGCAGCAGCGCGCGCGCGAAATCGCGGATGCCGACGTCGGTGTAGGTGTGATACTTCACCTCGACCTTGCGATCGACCGCCCACACCGTCTTTTCCTGGATCACGTGCGGCGGACGGTTGCCGAAGTTCATGTCGGTTCTGAGGCATCCGAGGTTGAGCACGAAATCGGCCTCGTCCATCCGCGCGACAATCGACGGCGGACTGATCGGGCCGACGTGCACGCCCATGTACAGCGGATGGTCCATCGGGAACGCGCCCTTGCCGAGCACGGTAGTGAGCACGGGCGCGCCCATCTTCTCAGCGAGTTCGACCAGATCTTGCGATGCCTTGAAGCGGTGAATCTCGATACCGGCGATCAGTACCGGCTTGCGGCTCTCGTTGAACATCGCGGCGGTTTCATGCGCCGCTTCCTCGACCTTGCGCGCATCGGATTCCTGGAAGTGCAGGCGACCATCCCATTCGATCAGGTCCTCGGGGACTTCGATTTCCCGATCGACCATGTCGCGATGAATCTCGACGTAGCCGGGCCGCTGCTCGGCCCAGATGCGTTTCACGACGCGATGCAATTCGCTGGCTGCCGTGCTCGGATCGGTCAGCACGGCGCTCGCGCAAGTGACCTCGTCGTAGATGCGGCGTTGCGATTCGATCTCGCGGGCCTGGTGATGAATCAACGTGCCGAGCTTGCGCTCCTCTTCGCCCGGGCCTCCTGAAAAAATCAAAATCGGCACGCGTTCCGAAAATGATCCCGCGACCGGATTGACCATGTTATGGCCGCCGGCGCCGTAAGTGACGCAGATGACGCCGATTTTGCCGGTCGCGCGCGCATAGCCGTCCGCCGCAAAGCCGACGCCCGGCTCATGCGACAGCGTGATGATTTCCATCCCGTGCTTGCGCCCCAGCGCGAAAAACAGCTTGAGCGCGAGGTCGCCGGGGATGCCGAAAACATGCGACACGCCAATCTTGCGCAGGTACGCGACCAGGAAATCGCCCAGCGCCATATGCCTCTTCACTCCGCTTCACCCTCCATCGATCAGCGCTATTGTAACAAAAACGACCCCACCGGAAGACATCTTCGGCCACGCGCTGTGTTAGAGTATGATGCTGACGGGGAAGACGATGTTCTCGAAGATACTTCGCATGCAATTCCTGGGGCCGATGCAACTCAGCCGGCTCGTAATGTATCTGCCGCAGTTCGTCCGTCTCTTTTACCGCCTGTGGACCGACGAGCGCGTGCCGAGGTTGGCGAAGATGGTGCCGTGGATGGGCGCGCTGCTCATGCTGACACCACCGGCGCTCGAGCTCGACATGATCCCGATCGTCGGCGAGCTCGATTGGCTCGTCATTGGCTATCTCACACTCAAGGTATTCATCTGGCTCTGCCCGCCCGACGTGGTGCGGGAACACGTCATCCAAATCGGGCGTGGCGAATAGTACAGCACGCTGATGCGGCCCCGTAATCTTCTGATCGCCATCGCGGCGGTCGTTATCGTCGCGCTGCTGGCGCTGAGCTTCTTCGATCAGCTGCTGGTCGATTACCTGTGGTACGGACGGCTCGGCTTCGGCGGCGTTTTCAATACTACAGTCGGCTCGGAGATCGCGATCTTTTTGATCGTCTGGCTGGTCGCGTTCAGCGCTATTTTCGTGAGCGGGCTGATTGCGATCGGCTCGAGCCGCAATCACGAGCGGCTGCGCGTCGTGCGCCGTCCCGACGAGATGGTCGAGGTCAATCTGCCCGAGCTGATTCGCGCGCTCGGCGAACGCGTGCCGTGGCGCGTGATCGTCGCGGGCGGCGCTGCAGTGCTGGCGCTGTTTGCGGCGCAAGGCGAGGCCGCGAGCTGGGACGTTTACCTGAAGGGTATCTACGGCGTGCCGTTCGGAATCGTCGAGAAGGCGTTCGGCAACGACATCGGCTTCTACGTCTTCACGGTCCCCTTGCTCGAGGAGATGCGCGACCTGTTCCTGATGCTGATCGTCCTGGCGGCCGGCATGGCGATCGCGGTCTATTGGGCGCGCGGTGCGCTCGACTTCAAGGAGTCGCCGCCGCGGGTTTCGCCGGGCGCCGCGGGACATTTGTCTGTCCTGCTGGGATTGTTCTTCGTCCAGCGCGCCATGAGCTACTGGCTCGGCCGCTTCGACCTGCTGCTGCATACCGACGGCGTCGTGTTCGGACTCCGCTACGTCGATCGAATCCTGTGGCAGCCGGGGCTTTGGCTGCTTGTTCTGCTGGCGCTCGCCGCCGCCGCGATGTGCATCTACAACGCGCGCGAGGGCGGACTGCGAATCCCGGTCGCTGCGTTCGTTATCGTCTTCGGCCCCGCGCTCATCATGAATTTCATCCAGCCGGTGATCGAGCGCTTGTGGGTCAAGCCCGACGAGTTGCGGGTCGAGAAGCCGTACCTCGAACGCAATATCGAGGCGACGCGGCATGCGTACAAGCTCGACACGGTTGACGTGAAGCCGTTTGCCGGGCAAGGCACGCTCACGCCCGCGGCGATCCAGCAGGATGAGGCGACGGTCAAGAACATCAGGCTGTGGGACCCGCGCCCGCTCCTCGACACCTACCGTCAGTTGCAGGAAATCCGCACCTACTATGATTTTCGCGACGTCGATATCGATCGCTACTGGATCGAGGGCAAGTACACCGAGGTGATGCTCTCGCCGCGCGAGATGAATATCGACGCGCTGCCCGAGACCGCGCAGACCTGGGTCAATCAGCATCTCAAGTTCACGCACGGTGCTGGGCTCGCGATGAGCCCGGTCAACAAGAAGGACACCGAGGGGCTGCCGGTGTTCTACATAAAGGATATTCCGCCAGTCTCGAATGTGGGGCTGAAGGTTGATCAGCCCGCGCTTTATTTTGGCGAGGCGCGCGACAATTACGCCGTCGTCGATTCGGCGACGCCCGAGTTCGATTATCCCAAGGGCACCGACAACGTCTTTTCGTATTACGCGGGATCGGGCGGCGTGCCGGTGGCGGGATTTTTCCGGCGCCTGCTGTTCAGCATCTTCTTTCGCGACATCAATTTGCTCGTTACCGAGAATATCGTCGATAAGAGCAAGATCATGATCCGGCGCAACATCAAGGAGCGAATCGCGTACATCGCGCCGTTCCTGAATATCGACCGCGATCCATACTCCGTAATTCTCAACGGGCGCATGGTGTGGATCCTCGACTGCTATACCACCAGCGATCACTACCCGTACTCGCAGCGCAACCTCGACGGGATCAATTACATCCGCAACTCGGTCAAGGTGGTGGTCGACGCATACACCGGCGACACGGATTTTTACATGTCGGATCCTGACGACCCGGTTATCAAGACGTGGCAGCGCGTGTTCCCCGCGATGTTCAAGCCGATGTCCGCGATGCCGCCGGACTTGCGCGCGCACATCCGCTATCCGGAAGATTTTTTCCTGATCCAGGCGGACACTTACCGCACCTATCACATGACCGATCCGCAGGTTTTCTATAACCGCGAAGACCTGTGGGCAGTTCCGCGCGAAAACTACGCCGGCGAGACTGTCCCGATGCAGCCCTACTACGTGATCATGCGGCTGCCGGGCCAGCCGCAGGCGGAATACATGCTGATGCTGCCGATGACGCCGTCGGGACGCGACAACATGATCGCGTGGATGGCCGCGCGCTGCGACGGCGCCGATTACGGTCATCTGTTCGAATATTCGTTTTCGAAGGACAGACTTTTTTACGGCCCCTATCAGATTCAGGCGCGTATCAATCAGAATCCCGAAATCTCGCGGCAACTCTCACTGTGGAACCAGATGGGATCGAAGGTCCTGCTCGGCAACCTGCTCGTGATACCGATCCAGGATTCGTTGCTCTACGTCGAGCCGCTTTTCATCCGCGCCGAGAACGGCCAGTTGCCGGAGTTGCAGCGAGTGGTCGCGTCATACAGCGACCGCGTCGTGATGGCCGATACGCTCGACCTGACGATGGCGGCGCTGTTCGAGAATCAAGCTCCGCCGGCGCCAACGATCGCCAAGGCGATAGCGACCCAGCTGACGCCGCCGTCGGTGGGCCAGGGCCCGAGCGTCGGCGCCGGGCCGGGAAAAGGCGACATGCAGAGCGCCGCGCAGCACTACAATCGCGCAATGGAAGCAATCCGCGCGGGCGACTGGACCGCATTCGGCACCGAGATGAAGGCCCTCGGCGACGAACTGTCGAAGCCCTCAGATTCCAGCGCACCCCTGAAGCTGAGCGTGCTTGGCGAGCGATGCGCGCAACCTAACCCCCTCACTCGACGGAAGGGGAACAATCGCGAAGATTGCTGTCCGCCAATATTGTAATCGGGTCTTTTCAAGCTCCGCCTACGAAAAGTCGGACTCTCCACACGAAGCGTTCTTCGGGTAACTGAACGGCGGTCACATCTCGTCGCGTTCCCTTAGACCAGCGTTGTCCCTCTGTCATCCTCAAGACGGAGTAATCTTGAGGGACGCTCACAGACATCGTGATCGGCTGGCGATTGTCGCGCCGCGACTTCCATCGCGGCAATCATCTTTTGGCGATCGGATCGCAGCTATCGCCGAGCTTGGCGTCGCTTCGATCGCGGCCGAGCGATGCGCGATCGCGTTTCAATCGAGCGGAGCGGACGCTGGCCAAATCGTGTGCGCGCCGCGCGGAGACTCGCGATGGGACGCAGTGGTGAATGCGGTCCTGGTTGCGCTCGACAATCGGTTGATTGAAGCGATTGCTGCGCGTGGTACGAAGCGTACCCGTGGCGTTCCGGATTCAAGCGAATCGATCGATCAGATTGCGCTGACCGCGCGGGAAATCGCCGCGATCGCGCCAGGAGTCGAAAAAATAGTCGAGGGATACCAGCTAGCCGGATCGGGATTTACCGACGGCGTCAATGCGGTGCGGGTCGCGATAGTGGCGCGAGTCGATCGCGCCGAAAATGAAGTGGAAGCATCGCTTCAACTGATGGCTCGCTCCGCGCTTGGCGAAATCGCATTGGGTGCCGCCCACGCGTCGCTCGATTTCTGGCGCACCTATGGCGCCGAGAGCGGCCGCCAGGCCGTTGGCGCAAAGCGTGAGCTGCTGCGGGAGCGGGTGGAGGCGGATTACCTTGACAACGCCGTCGCCGCGGTGCGCCGTGCGCAACCGGCCGAGCGCTTCGGCCGTTTCGGCGAAATCGTCGCGAGCGGAGGCGGCTTCGATCAATGGATGGTCGCGATTGTCGACGGCGGCGAGTTGATGCTGGCCGCTTCCTCACCGGGTGTGCCTAAGGAATTCGACCCGGCCCAGGCCAGCGCGCTGTCGGAAAGTTTCCGCCGCCACATCGTGATCGGGCACTGGTCTGATCGCGATGCGTGTGAAGTTGATCGCGCCCAGCGATGTCTCGAAGACCGGGTGTTCGCCGGTTCGTACGTTAGTATCCCGTTCGGGGCCGGCGCGATCGCGCTTGCGTCACGCGACGCGCGCGCATCCGCGGCAAGGGCGGAGGCGATCGTCGAGCGCCTCGCTCCATTCGCGGCGAGCTGGGTGTTGGAGCGCGATGCGTCGCGGCGCAGCCTCCTCGTGCGCCAGCTTGCGCTCAGAATGTTTGCCGCGATTGATGAGGAGCGCGCCAGGATCGCTCGCGACCTGCACGACGATCAGGCGCAGTTGCTCGCGGCCACAAAGATCGCTCTCGACGGCCCGCCCGAAGCTGCGCGCTCGATCTTCAAACAGGTCGAGGAGGAGTTGCGCCGCAAAACCCGCGAACTTCGTCCAACCTCGATTGGAAATGCGTCGCTCGACGAAGTAATCGAGCGCGAATTTGGGAGGCTGAACCGCGCGGGCGTGAAGGCGAACTTTGTTCATCTCGATAGCGGCGGCGCGGCGGAAAATATCTCGCGCCCGGTGCAGCAATTGTGTTTCCAGGTCGTGCGGGAGGCGCTGTCCAACGTGATCCGTCATGCGCGAGCGAAGTCCGTCCAGGTTACGATCGAAAGCAACCACGCGGCCGCACGCGTCTCGATTAGCGACGATGGCCGCGGTATCGACAATGGCAAAGGCGAGGGCACCGGTTTGACCGGTGTGCGGGAGCGGCTGGAGCTGATGGGCGGGACGTTGATCGTGGAATCGCGCGCGGGCAGAACCATCGTCATCGCAGAAATTCCGGAGCCGGCCTGATGGAAGACAATGGACGGACTCGGGTGCTGCTCGCCGATGACCATCGGATCTTTCGCGAGGCTTTGCGAATGTTACTCGCGAATGAGTGCGAGGTGATCGCAGAAGCGTCGGATGGTGAGCAAGCGGTCGCGATGGCTGTGCGACTGAAGCCGCAAGTGGTCGTGATGGACATCGGGATGCGTGGAATCGGAGGCCTGTCAGCCGCGCGTCGAATCGCCAAAGAAGCTCCTGCGTGCAAAGTCCTAGTGCTCAGCGGGTACCAGGAAGAGGAGTACGTGCTCGAGGCTCTTGGAGAAGCAGGCGCCGCGGGCTACGTGGTCAAGACCGACGCGTCGGCTGAATTGCTGAGCGCGGTGCGCGCGGTTCACGCCGGGCGGCAATATCTGAGCCCTACAATCGCGCCGATCGTACTCGCGCGGATGCGCAACGGCTCGAGTGCGAATGGGTCCCGCGCGGCGAGTCCAACCCGCCGTGAGCGCGAAGTGCTGAAGCTGATAGCTGAGGGCGCAACCACCAAGGAAGTCGCGCAACGACTCGGCATCAGCGTCAAGACCGCGCAAGCGCATCGCGACAACCTCAAACAGAAACTCGAACTTCGCTCGACCGCAGCAATGGTGCGATATGCGATCAAGCACAAGCTAACCCGCATCGATTGAAGGACGCTCTCCGCAACGTCGCCCAAAACCGGTTCCCCTTCCCTCGAGGGAAGGGGTTAGGGGTTAGGTTCCTCGTATCATCCGAAAAACTCTGTTCTCGGCGTGACCTAAACTCCACATTTAGATCTGGCTAACATGACATCTTGATGCTCTCCGCCGGATAGTCTGATCCTGATGGAATCTGAGAACGGGGGAGCGCGGCGAGCGAGCACGCGGCGCTGGTTCGAACTCGAGCCTCCCGCACCTGAACGGCTCGAACTGCAGACCTCGCCGCGCGTCTCGACCGTCGCCAGCTACGTATTCACGCGCGCCGCCGAGCGATCGTGGGAAGTCCTCAATCAGCATCTCGAGGGGCCGCAAGGCGGAGTGTTCTGGATCGGTGGACCGGCGGGATGCGGCAAGACGCATTTCCTCGACTACGTAATCGCGCTGCAAAGACGCGCGGGCGCGCTCGACGCTCAAAACTTGCGCAGACTGGTTTGCGGACTCGAGCTGGCCGGAAAAATCACCGGCGCCGAAGTCGAGATGTTCCTGCTGAGTGTGCTGGCGGAACAAATCGGCGGCAATCAGCGATCGGGCGATCTTTTCCGACAGTTGCGAGGCGCGGCTGCGTTGAATGTCGCGTTGGAAACCGCATGGCGGACAGGAGTCAGGTCGGTCACGGTCGCGATTGACTTTGGAACATCGAGTTGCGAGGCCACTGCGGATTTTTTTGCGATGCTCGCCGGGGTGGCGGCGTCTTTCCGCCAGGTAAAGTTCACGGTGATCGCGGCCAGTCGTGCCGCGGGGCCGCATCCGACTCGCGCCCTGCTGGTCGCACCGCATGACCCGAACGAGGAGACGACTATTGCGGTCCGGCGCGCGCGCCGACTGGTAGAGGATGCCGAACTCGACGCCAGCCACGCGTACGCGGGAATAGATACTGCAGGATTGGCGCCTGACGCGATCTTCCCGTTCCATCCGGCCGTACTCAAAGCGCTCCGGACAATCGCCAGTCGTCCAATTCCGGATGGCGCCAGCTTCGATCGCGCCGCGATCGTGCCGCTGTCGCGCCTCGCGCGCGAAGTGTTGGCAACGTCGTCGGCCAGCGGCGAATCGAAGGTGCGGCTGATCTATCCGCCCGACCTGACGATGAATGCCGAGATCTCAAAACTGCTCAAGGTTCTCATGCCGGAGGCAGGACGCGCCGCGTGGAAGATTGCGCGTGATACGATCGCCGGTCTCGACCCATACGAGAAGGAGCTCGCGCGCGAAATCGTCGATTCTCTGGTCGTGGAGAGCGCGTGCGGCGAAACGGCTGCCGTCCCGATCGAGGAATTGAAGTCGCTGTTGCCGACAGTCGCATGCAGTGCGACCGCGGATGCGTATGCGACCCCGGCCGTCCGCGATTTGTTGCGCCGCCTGGAGGTTTCCACCGGTGGCGTGATCCGTTTGGAGATCAATGCTGTCCGCTTCGACCCGGCCGCGGCCGGCGCGCCCGAACTGGCGGCATTCAACGCGGCGCTCGTGTTAGCGCGGGGGTTCGATCCGCGGCTGACGATAGCGCGCGATCGCGAGAGTCTCGACGCCCGCCTCGATCGACTGGACGCTTCCATGGCGCTTGCGGTCGAAGGAGCAGTGCGCACGCGCGAGATACTTTCGTCCGCGCTGAGAGAAGCGAATCTCGAGATGCCCGCGGCGAACAGCACGGCGATCGAAAACTTCATCGCGCTGGCAGAGTCAGGCGCGGTGGCGATGCTCGAGGCGGCCGCGGATCGATCCTGGCTGGCCTCTGCAATTCAGATCGCAAACGCATACGAAGTACTGGCGGCTGCTGCCGAATCGATACCGCGGATGCGCGCGATGCGCGAGTACCTGGCTGCCACCGGGTTGCGCGCCGCACCGGACGAAGCCGGCCCCAGAGAAAACGCCTGGCAGCAATCGGCGATCACCTCTTTGGAGACCGAATGCGAACTGCTGCGAGTCGAACTTGGACCGCGAATCCTGACGGGACCGCCGCGCAGTCTCGACGCGTTGGAAGCGCGTTTTCAGAAGTTCAAATGGACTTACGTGCAGTGTTATCTGAGCGCGCATGAGCGGTGGCTTGAGAAGATGGAGCGGCTCGAGCTGGCGATAGGAGATGCGCGGCGGTACTTCGACGCGCTCGCGCGGCTCAACGCGATCGCAGCGCTCGGACGGCCCGAAGGCGCGCATCTTGGCGCGCGGTTGGCGGATGTGAGCACTCGCGTCGTGCAATGCGATCAGCGAGATGCGATCGCGCCCGAGACGACGCCGCGATGCTCGAGTTGCGGCTTTCAGCTTGGCGCTTCATCGCCGCAAGCGGAGCTCGACGGCCTCATGGAGGCTCTACGCCGTGCGCTCGAGGTCAAACTGGCGGCTCTGTCGCAAAACATGATCGCGCGGCTTATTCGCGATCACGACAAAGAGCATCGCCTGGAAGGATTTCTGAAAATCACGCAAGCCGCACAAACCGACGCGCTCGTGCGAGTACTCGACGACAAGCTCGCGCGATATCTGGCGCGGGTGCTGGAGGAAATCAGTAGATAGTCCGAAAAGTTTACTGGGGCGGGGTCGTGCGTTGTTTCTTGGGCTGGCCGGGAGGAAACGCGCTCGCGCGTTTGTGACGCGGGCGGACATTGAAACGATCCAGCTGGCGAAAGTAGGCGTCGCGGACGATCTCGAGGCCCCACAGCAGCGTCAAGCCCAGCGAGCGACCGATTCCGCCAACGATTTCCATCGCAAGTGGAAGACCGCGCAGCGGTTCGATGCGAACCTCGACCGGCGCTTTCTCTTGAGTGGTTTCCATCAAGGTTCAGAGTAAGTTGCGAGGCGCCCGCATGCAACACTGTCCCGGACGCCTGGCGGGTTTGACAGTCTTACGGAGACGCGGATGCAGCGGGTGCCGGGGTTGGTGCGCTCTGGCCCGCGCCGATGATCGTGAGTTTCACGTCGTCGAATTCCGCCTGCGAATCGTCGGCTGCCCACAGTCCTATTTTGCCCTTGGCGATTTTGCTGTCGTCGAAATCGAAGATCATCTTGTCATCGTCGTAGCACGAGAAGTGTCCGCCCTGCGCAGTCACCTTGAGCCTGTACCAGGTGCCTTTGTCCGTCGGCACGACCTGCTGCTTGAGGGTGCTCAGAACACCATTGGTCATTCGCGAGAGCGCGAAGTAATCACTGGGGCATCCGGCGGAAAGCAGGTAGAAATTTTTGTCGTCGACGTAGCGGAAAATGAGACCGCCGGAACAATCGAAACGTCCGCCGACGGATTGGAACTGAGCTTCGAGGGTAAAATCCGAATACTCAGTCGGATCGGTTTCAATCGCGATTGGGTAATACGCGAGCATGCTGGTCAGCGATTTGAGCAGACGCCCGGCGGGCAAGCCGAACACGTTGGGCTTGCTGGGCGCGGTCGGGTCCGCGATTACCTGCCAATCGCCTTCGATCGCTTTCCATCCAGTGGCCACTGTTCCTGGCTTGTCCTGATCGAAATTCCACAGATGAACTTCAGGAGTCGGCGTTGGGGTCGGCGTCAAGGTTTCGGTGGGCGTCGCCTCAGCCTTCTTCTTTTTTCCTTTTGAATGAGCGGCAGGGCTGACGATTAGTACTGTCATTACTACACCTGCTGCGATGACTGCCGCGCTTCGCAGCCAAGAATTTCCCGTCTTCATCTATCCTCTCTATGCCCCGATGAGATTGAGGCCCCGTACTTCACATGTAGTTGATTCGGCCAGCGGATTGGCGCGAGTTTCACCAATGAATAGCGTCCCTGTCAAGTTCTCTTTTCAGTGAACGTGCAGGCGACTGACTGAGCGACTGTGACGAGAGCCGCACGTATTAGCCCGCTTGTGCATGCCGATTCGCCGGTGACGCAGCGCTATGGGTGCGCATCGAATAGTCAGACGCATTCCTAGTTTCGCTTTTTCTTCGTTACTGACTAATCGCGCCAATAGTCAGTTTATTACATCTCAGTACGCACGAATTGCTTGACTGAGGTGGGATAGAGTGGGATGTTGTGGGGACTTGGGGAGGGAAAGCGGTGTTTAGTGGTCGGTTCGACCATGCGATCGATGAAAAAGGTCGGGTAAGTATTCCGGCCCGATTTCGCGAAATTTTGCAGCGCGAAAATCACGATCGTCTTTATATCACGAATTTCCCCTACGAAAACGAGCGATGCCTGGCGCTGTATCCGCCGAGCCAGTGGGACACGCTCAATGCGAATCTGCGAAGCAAGCCGAGGTTCGATCCGCGGGTGCAGGCGTTCGAAACATTTTTTATCGGCGGAGCGCATGAGGTGCCTGTCGATCGGCAGGGACGGATTTTGATTCCGACCAACCTTCGCGAATTTGCGAAGCTGGATCGCGAAGTAACGTTTTCGGCGATGCAGGATCATTTTCAACTTTGGGATAAGCAGACCCTCGGCAAGGTTTTGAAGGCCACCGAGGAAAAAATAACCGATCCGGAATTTTTCGCGAAGCTTGGTCTGTGATCGGCGATGAATCTGGCAGTGAGATACGAAGACGACGCAGCGGACCGGAGGCATGTGCCGGTGATGGTGGAGGAGGTGTGCGGGCTGTTGTCCGCGCACGGTCCGCTCGCGTTCGTCGACGTGACTGTTGGTACGGGTGGGCATGCGGTGGCGATGCTACGCGCCACGAAGGCGCGGATGCTCGGGCTGGATCGCGACGCGGCGGCGATTGCCGTCGCGCGCGACCGGCTGGTGGAGTTCGGCGATCGCATCGTCCTCGAGCGCGCTGACTTCGGCGAAGTTGCGGCCGTGATGAAGCAGCATCACTTCGACGGCGCCGACGCGATACTCGCCGACCTCGGCATGAGCAGCTACGCGCTCGACGATCCGAATCGCGGGTTCTCGTTCAGGCTCGACGGTCCGTTAGACATGCGAATGGACGATCGGCAGACGCTGCAGGCAAAAGACATTGTGAATGAAGAGAGCGCCGAGGAACTCGCGCGCATCATCTACACATACGGCGAGGAGCGCGGGTCGCGGCGGATTGCGCGCATGATCGTCGAGGCGCGCCGGCGCGGTCCACTCACGACCACCGGCGAATTGCGCGCGATCGTCGAGAGGGCTCTGGGAGCGCATCGGCGCGGCGGAGCGCATCCTGCTACGCGCACCTTCCAGGCTTTGCGAATCGCGGTGAATCACGAGATGGAAAGTCTCGCGGCGCTGCTGCGCGACGGTCCCGCGATGCTCAATCCGGACGGGCGCATGCTCGTCATCTCGTATCACTCGCTCGAAGACCGTCCGGTCAAGGAGCGTTTTCGGGAGTTGGTGGCCGCGGGCGGCTACGCGGCGATTTCGCGCAAGGTGATCAAGCCGTCGTCGGCGGAGACTTCGCGCAATCCGCGCGCACGCAGCGCGAAAGTGCGATGTATCGAACGGAGTTCGCGATGAGCCCACGCGTGAAACCAACGCGGCGGCCGTCGAAGATCGTCCCGACGGTTCTGGGCGCGCTTATCGCGATCGTCGGATTCGCGACGCTGATGATACGGCTGCAAATGACGCAGGAAGGTTATCGCCTTTCGGCGTTGCACGAGGAAATCGCGAAGCTGCAGGACGAAAATCGCGGGCTGCGCCTGACTGCGGCCCAACTCAGCTCGCACGAGAGGCTGCGCGCACTCGCGCCGCAGTATCATCTCGCACAGCCAGGTCGCGGGCAGGTGATGATGCTCCCATGAACACATCGTTCAAGCAGCGGCGCGCGCGAATCGGAGCACTCACTCTAACCCTGGCAGCGCTGTTCGGCCTCGCGGTGATTCGGCTGGTGGTGCTGGTCGCGATGTACGGGACGCGATTGAACTCGCTCGCGCATCATGAGCATACGGGAGAAACCCAACTCGCAGCGGTGCGCGGACCGATCGTCGATCGCAACGGCGTGCCGCTCGCGTTGTCGGCCGAGACGCGGTCGGTTTATGCGCGGCCGAAGAAAGTTGTCGAGTCGAGCACGCCGGCCGAGCGCGGCAAGCTCGCGGCAATCCTGATGATGATGCCGATTTCGCTCGAATCGAAATTGAACAACGCTGCGCCGTTCGTGTGGCTCGAGCGTCGGATATCGCCGGACAAAGCGCAGGCGGCGGAAGCGCTCGGGATCGATGGCGTCGGCACGATTAGCGAATACAAACGATTTTATCCGGAGAGCAACCTGGCCGCGTCGGTGGTGGGGTTGGCGGGGATGGACGGCCAGGGGCTCTCCGGATTGGAACTGCAGTACGACAGGATTGCGCGTGGCGAGGCGGTCGAGCTGAGCTTCGATCATGACGCGCAGGGGCATCCGATTTTCGACAGCCCGCTCGCGCTCAAGGCGCCGGAGCCGGGCGCACAGCTCGAGCTGACGATAGACTCGTCAATCCAATCGCTCGCCGAGACCGAGTTGGCTGCCGAAGTAAAAGCAAGCGGCGCCAAGCGCGGCAGCGTGATCGTACTCGATCCCTTCACCGGCGCAGTGATGGCGATGGCGAACGAGAACGCCGACGGCGCGAACCTGCACGATCGGCTGCACAACCCGGCGGTCGAGGACGCGTTCGAGCCCGGCTCGACGATGAAGGGGATTCTCGGATCGATCGCGCTGGCCGATCACGCGATCACTACCGACAAACAGTTCTACTGCGAGAATGGCCATTTCTTTCTCGACAAGCATACGATCCACGATCACAGTCCGCACGGATGGCTCAATCTGGGTGGAATTATCGAAGTGTCGTCGAATATCGGCGCGGCGAAAATCGCGCTGACGCTTGGTTCGGATCGCTACTATGAAGGGTTGCGCGCGTTCGGGATTGGATCGCGCACGGGGATCGATCTGCCGGGCGAAGCGTCGGGGCTGCTGAACAGGCCTGCCGGGTGGAAAGAAATCGATCTCGCCAATCACGGCTTTGGACAAGGCGTTGCGGTGACGCCGATCCAACTCGCGGTGGCGTACGCCGCGATCGCAAACGGCGGAAATATAATCAGGCCGTACGTGGTGAAGGCTGCATACGACGCGGAGGGGCGTGCGATACTCACTCATACGCCGCAGGTGATGCGTCGTGCGATCGCGCCCGACATCGCGCATCAGATGAATCTGCTGCTGCGCAACGTCGTCATGTCGGATGGCGGCACGGCGGCGAAGGCGCGCGTCGACGGATTTATCGTAGCGGGCAAAACTGGCACAGCGCAGATGGTGAATCCGGAAAACGGCACCTACTACCAAAATCGGCACGTTTCGTCGTTCGTCGGATTTCTACCGGCGGACGATCCGCGCCTGCTGATCCTGGTCGCGCTGTACGACGTCGGCCACGAGCACTTCGGCGGTCTGATCGCAGCGCCGGTGTTCAGTGAAATCGCGCAGGGTGCCGTCCGCGATTTGAATATCACCTCGCCAAATCCGCCGTACGATACTGCGAGCATGATCCCAATGCCCGATTTCGGCAAAGACTCGAGCGGGAAGACCCCGGTCGCATCGTCTCCCGATCCTGACGACTATCTGCCGGTGCTGACCGGATCGAAGCTGACGCGAGCGACGCCGAATTTCGCGGGACTCAGTCTCAGGCGCGCGATGGAGCTGGCACGCGTGTCGCGCGTCAACGTCGACGTGCATGGCGGCGGCTACGTCGTAGCGCAGGAGCCGAATGCCGGGGCTCCGCTCAATCATGCGACGGTGAAATTGACTCTTGCGGCAGTTGTCGCGGACAGCGGAGTCGAGACGGCAGCGGATTCGAACGTCACGCCCGCATCGTATTTCAGTGGCGGCGGTTTATCGCCCGTCAGGCGAAAGTGAAACTTGGTGAATTGCTCAAAGGACTCGACGCTCGCCGGATCGACGGCGACCTGAACGTGGAAATCACGGGCCTCAGCTACGACTCGCGTCAGACGAGGCCCGGACATCTGTACTTCTCGACGGCCCGCGACGCGAAGCGGAACCGGGCCAACATTGACGATGCATTAAACCGTGGGGCGCGCGCTGTGGTGGTTGGAGGATGGGATGGTGGAACAGCGCGCCCCGCGGTGACCGTGGTGGTGAGCGAGCGGCCGCGCCTGCTGATGGGCGCGGCCGCGTCGCGCTTTTTCGGAGCACCGAGCGAGCGCGTCGATCTGATCGGCATCACGGGAACCAGCGGCAAGACCACGACCAGTTACATCCTGGCGTCGATATTCGAAGCGGCGGGATTACCTACTGGAATCATCGGCACGATTGGAATTTTTATCGGGGGCAAGAAAATTTACAGCGGACTTACCACGCCCGAGTCGATCGACTTCGAATCTGCGCTGGTGCAGATGGAGCATGAGGGCGTGCGTCACGCAGTTGCGGAAGTGTCGTCGCAAGGAATCGCGGAAGGGCGCGTCGAAGCGCTCAACTTCCGCGCGTGCATGTTCACCAATCTCGGCCGCGACCATCTCGACTATCACGCGACGATCGAGGACTACTTCGCGGCGAAGCTGCGGCTGTTCACCGAGATACTGCCGCGCAGCAAACGCACGGACACGGTCGCGATCGTGCGCGGCGACGATCCCTTCGGGCGGCGAGTGCTCGATGCGATGAAGGGATCGAAAATAAGTTTCGGGATGGATCGCTCGCTCGACGTGCATCCCGAGAAATTCGACGCGGACTTGAGCGGACTTCGCGCGACGCTGTCGGTGCTCGACAAAAAAATCGAAATCGAATCGCCGCTGATCGGCGAAATCAACTTGCTCAATATCCTTGGCGCGTCGGCCCTGTCGGCGGCCCTGGGTATCGAAATGGATGCGGTGGCGGATGGCGTGCGGCGATGCCCAGGGGCCCCCGGCAGGCTCGAAGCGGTGGCGGCGAAACCGGGGGTCACGGTGCTGGTCGATTATGCGCACAAGCCCGACGCGCTCGACGCGGTGCTGACCGCGCTTCGACGTTTGCGCGCAGGCAGAATCATCTGCGTCTTCGGATGCGGCGGCGATCGCGACCGCGGCAAGCGTCCGATCATGGGCGAAATCGCGGGGCGCCTTGCTGATATTCCGATCCTGACCTCGGACAATCCGCGCACCGAGGAACCGTTCGCGATAATCGCCGAGGTCGAGAAGGGACTGGTCGCAGCGGGGCGTGCACGCAGCAATGATTCGTCGACGACGGGCGGATATATCGTCGAACCCGATCGGCGCAAAGCGATCGCGATCGCGCTACGAATCGCGACGGCCGGCGACGCGGTTTTGATCGCGGGCAAAGGACACGAGGATTATCAGCTGGTGGCAGGCCGTGTGCTGCCGTTCGATGATCGGGTCGTAGTGCGCGAGATTGCCGCCGAGCTCGGCGGCGGGCAAAGTTGAGACTCGTCAAGCGCCGCCATGCTCTACCTGCTGCTGTACCCACTGCATAAATATTATTCGGGCTTCAATGCGCTCAGGTACGAGACGCTGCGGTCGGTCCTGGCCGGGCTGACCGCGCTCGCGCTGTCGTTGGCTCTGGGACCGATCCTGATCGATCGATTCCGCGAATTGCGGATCGGTCAGACGATCCGCGAAGTCGTTCCTCAAGCGCATCAGAAGAAAGCCGGCACGCCGACGATGGGCGGTCTGCTGATCGTGGCCTCGATGCTGTCGGCGACGCTGCTGCTCGCCAATATCACGAATCAGTATGTCTGGATCGCGATCTTCGTGACGCTGACCTTTGGAGCGATCGGCTTCAGCGACGACTACTTCAAACTCGCGCGCGGCAAGGGCCTGGGACTCAGCGGCCCGGCGAAGTTGGTGTGGTCATTCACATGCGCGTTCATCGCCGCGGCGTGGCTGTTTCTGTATCTCGGCTTCGACACGCATCTGACGGTGCCGTTCCTGAAGAACGTACATCCCGATTTGCACACATGGCTGTACATCCCGTTCGCGATGCTCGTGATCGTTGGATGCTCGCATGCGGTGAACCTGACTGACGGGCTCGACGGGCTCGCGATTGGACCGGTGATGACGGTCGCGCTCACGTATTGGACGTTCAGCTACGTCGCCGGCAACATCAAGTTCGCGACCTACCTGCAGATTCCGTACATCGCGAACATGGGTGAGGTCTCGATTTTCTGCGCGTCCATAATCGCGGCGTCGCTCGGCTTTCTGTGGTTCAACGCGTATCCGGCCTCGATGATGATGGGTGACGTTGGCGCTCTGTCACTGGGTGGTGCGATCGGCACCGTGGCGGTGCTGTGCAAGCAGGAACTCGCGCTCGTCCTTACTGGCGGAGTGTTCGTCGCGGAGGCGGCGTCAACCATCATTCAGCGCTACTATTTCAAGGCGACGCACAAGCGATTTTTCCTGATGGCGCCGCTGCACCATCATTTTGAACTCAAGGGCATTCCCGAAACCGTGGTTGTGATCAGATTCTGGATCGTGTCGATCGTGTGCGCGCTGGTCGCGCTGAGCACGCTGAAGCTGCGTTGAATCGATGGAGCTATCCGGAAAACGCGTGATGGTCATAGGGCTGGGAGTCAGCGGGATCGCTGCGGCGCGGTTCCTCGCCTCGCGCGGCGCAACGCTCGTGATGACAGATCGGCGCGACGACGTCGAGCGCAGCACGTTGCCCGAGGGCGATCTGAAGCTCGGAGCCGAAGATTCGACCTGGTTGGACGGCATCGAGCTGGTCGTCACCAGTCCGGGCGTACCGCGCGATTCCGTTCTGCTGCGAGCTGCAACTGAGCGGCGAATTCCAGTGATTGGAGAGATCGAACTCGCGAGCCGTTTCCTCCACGCGCCCATCGCCGCGGTCACAGGCACCAACGGCAAGAGCACGGTCGTCGTGCTGCTCGGCGAAATTTTGAAAGCGTCCGGGCGGCGCACCTTCGTCGGCGGCAACCTCGGCACGCCGCTAATCGATGCGGTTGACAGCAAATGGGACGTCGCAGTCGTCGAGGTGTCGAGTTTCCAGCTCGAATGGATCGAGAAATTCCGTCCGAAGGCGGGCGTGCATCTTAATCTGACTGACGATCACTTCGATCGTTACAAAGATCTCGATGACTACGGCCGCGCGAAGGCGCGCTTGTTCGAGAATCAGCAGGCCTCGGACTACGCGATCCTGAATCGCGACGATCCGAATGTCTGGAAGCTCGCAAAGAGCATGCGCTCGTACGTGATTGGCTTTGGACTGGCGCGCGGCGAATCGAGCGAGTCGATTTGGTTCGACGAGCCGGCCAATGCGATCGTTTTCGATTTTGATTTCGTTGACGCGCCTCGCGGACGAATCAGCCTCGCAGGATTCCGCCTGCGCGGACGGCACAATATCTCCAATGCGATGGCGGCGTCGGCAGCGGCGCTCGCGCTCGGCGTCAAGGCTGAAGAAATCGAACGCGCACTCTCCGAATTTCGCGGGCTGCCGCATCGCATTGAAGTAGTCCACGAAAACGGCGGTGTCACTTTTATCGACGATTCGAAAGGGACCAACGTCGGCGCTGTGGTCGAGGCGATCGACGCGCTCGCGGCGCCGATAATTCTGATCGCAGGCGGCCTCGATAAGGGCGGAGATTATGCACCGCTCAGACGGCCGCTCGGCGAGAAGGTCAAGCTTGCGATTTTCAACGGCGCGGCGCGGGACAAGATGGCAGCGGCGCTCGAAGGTGCAACGCAAATCGAATCTGTCGCGACTTTGCGCGACGCGGTCGAACACGCCGCCCGCGCCGCGCGGCCGGGCGACACCGTCCTGCTGTCGCCGGCGTGCTCGAGCTTCGATCAATTCAAGGACTATGCGGAACGTGGGAACGTATATAAAGAGCTGGTTCGGGCGCTTTGACGCTGTCAGTTACCGGCGTCCCGATCCGTGGCTATGGCTGCCGGCGGCAGTGCTGCTGTTGCTCGGCCTGCTGATGGTCTTGAACACGACCTACTTTCTCGGTATCGAAAAAAAAGGCGACGCGTTCCATTTTTTCAAGCTGCACCTCGCGCATATCGTCGTCGGATTCGTCTTCCTGATGATTCTCTCGCAATTCTCGTTGGCGGGTCTGCGACGTATCGCGATGCCGCTGTTCATAGCGTCGATCGTGATGCTCGCGCTCCTCTATGTGCCGGGCCTCGGACTTATGAAAGGCGGCGCGCGCCGATGGCTTCGGCTGGGACCGGTGATCGCGGAGCCGTCAGAGCTGGTGAAATTCGCGCTGGTGTTTTTCCTGGCGAAATTTCTCAGCAGGCGGCAGGAACGGATCCGCGAGTTCAAACACGGCCCGCTCGCGGTTTTTCTGATCGTCGGGCCGATCACGCTTTTAATTTTGAAGCAGCCGGACTTCGGCAGCACTGTGATGATCGCGCTGATCCTGTTCGCGATGCTGTGGGCTGCGGGCGCGCGCTGGCAACATCTTGCGGCAGCGGGCGGCGGAGCGCTCGGCCTATTGGCATTCCAGGCCGTGGCGAAGTCGTATCGCATGAAGCGGCTGACGACCTTCCTCGATCCGTGGTCGGTCGCGCGCGGTGCGGGATTTCAACTCGTTCAATCGTTTATCGCGCTCGGCGAGGGCGGCAAATGGGGCGTCGGTCTCGGCGCGGGCCGCCAGAAGATGTTCTACCTGCCCGAAGCGCATACGGATTTCGTCTTCGCCGTCGTTGGCGAGGAGTTCGGCTTGATCGGTGCCGCAGTCGTGATCTCACTATTCCTGGTGATCCTGTTTAGAGGGATGCGAATCGCGCACGACGAGCCCGATCCGTTCGCGAGCCTGCTCGCGGTCGGGCTGACAGCGCTGCTCTCGATCCAGGCGTTGATCAACATGTCGGTGGTGATAGGCCTTATCCCGACCAAGGGATTGCCGCTTCCCTTCCTGAGTTACGGCGGCACCTCGATCATCATCGCGATGGCGGCATTGGGCGCACTACTCGCGCTCGGGCGCCGGCCGGCGGTGCGATGAAAGTGATAATCGCCGGCGGCGGAACGGGCGGGCATCTCTTTCCGGCGGTTGCGCTGGGCGAGGAAATGATGCGCGAGCGTCCCGATATCGAAGTTCTGTTCGTCGGCACCAGCGCGGGGCTCGAGGCGAAATGGTTACCGAAGAGCGGGTACAGGTACGAGCTATTCGAGATGCATGGAATTCGCGGGCATAGCGCAGTCGAGCGAGCGCGCGCGTCGGTGGAATTCGTTCGCGCGATCGGACTGGCAACATCGCTGGCCAGGCGGTTTCGTCCGAGCATCATCGTGAGCGCCGGTGGATACGCGTCGGCGTCGATGGGCACCGCGGCGCTCCTGACTCGGACGCCGCTGGTTTTGATGGAGCAGAACACGCGCCCCGGTCTCGTGAATCGGACCCTGTCGAGATTCGCGAGAAAAATCTGCGTCGGCTTCAGTGACGGTGCGAGTTATTTCAGTTCTTCTAAAGTTGAGGTGACCGGCAATCCGACCCGGTTTGAGTACCGGCCTGACCGATCGAGGCAAGAGGGCCGTCAATTACAAATCCTTGTTTTAGGCGGTTCGTCCGGAGCGCATCGGCTTAATATTGGTGCCGTAGGGGCTTTCAAAATCTGCGGAAAAAGTGTTATAAATTGGCAAGTATTGCACCAGACTGGGGAGGCGGACGAGGAGTTGGTGAGGAGTGCGTACCGCGAGATCGGGTTCGCGGCTGAGGTAGTGCCGTTTATCGATGACGTCGCTGGCGCGCTGCATCGTGCCGATCTGGTTATCGCGCGCTCAGGCGCGATGACAGTTACCGATATTGCTCTTGGCGCGCGTGCGGCCATTTTCGTGCCGTATCCCTTCCACAAAGATCAGCAACAAGTTCACAACGCGCGCGTGCTTGAAAAACGCGGCGGCGCGATAATAGTGCGCGACGACGATCAGCTTGCGTCCAATCTCGCGCGCGAAATCGAGACGCTCGTGCGAAATCCGTCGCGGATCGATGAGATGGGTGAACGGGCACATCAGGAGGCGCATCCTGATGCGGCTCGTCACGTCGCGAAAATTTGTTTCGAGATTGCGGAGAAGTCGACAGCGTGAGTGAACTGCACGCAAATGGTCTTTTGACGCGTCAACGGCGACTGCACTTCGTCGGAATCGGCGGCGCGGGCATGAGCGGAATCGCGGAGCTGTGCCTGAAGCTTGGGATGCGAGTCAGCGGATGCGATCTCAAATCGTCGGCTAGCGTGACGCGGCTCGCGTCGCTCGGTGCGGAAATCAGCCAGGGACATCATCCGGCGCACTTGAAGGACGACGGCGGTATCGACGCGGTAGTAATCTCGTCGGCGATAAAATTTTCGAATCCTGAAGTCGCGCGTGCGCGCGAAATGAAAATCCCGGTGATCGCTCGCGCCGAGATGCTGGGCGAATTGCTGCGGATGGCGAAGCTCGGTGTCGCAGTCGCTGGCACTCACGGCAAGACAACTACGACTGGGCTCATCGCGCTGATCATGGAAGAGGCGGAGCTCGATCCTACCGTCGCGATCGGCGGAAATATCCGCAATACCGGCAGCAACGTCCGGCTCGGGCGCGGCGACTTCATGGTGGCAGAGGCCGACGAGAGCGACGCGTCGTTCCTGCTGCTGATTCCCACCATCGCGGTGGTGACGAATATCGATCCGGAGCATCTCGATCATTACGGCACGATGGATAAAGTTCGTGAGGCGTTCACGGACTTTGTCAATCGCGTGCCGTTCTACGGCGTTGCGGTGCTCGGAATCGACAGCGTCAACGTGCGCGGGCTGATGGCGTCGATACGCAAGCCGATGGTGACTTACGGCGTCGCGCAGGACGCGGATTTGCGCGCTGAAAAGATCGTGATCGACGGCCTTTCGACTCGCTTCGAGGTGATCCGCAAGGGCGAGAATCTCGGACGGGTGACGATACCGACGCCCGGCGTGCACGTTGCCTTGAATTCGCTCGCGGCTATCGCAGTCGCGATGGAAGTCGGGATCAGTTTCGAGCGCGCGGCCGCGCGCGCTTGCGAAGTTCGGCGGAATCAGCCGTCGATTCGAGATCAAGGGCGAAGCTGCCGGACGAATCGTGCTCGACGACTACGCGCACCATCCGGCCGAAGTTCGCGCCACGCTGGCCGCCGTGCGCGCGTCGTTCAAGCGCCGTGTGGTGGCAGTCTTTCAGCCCCATCGGTACACCCGGCTGCGCGATTTGTTCGACGATTTTTTGTCGGCGTTCGACGATGCCGACGTGCTCTACCTGTTCGACGTTTATCCTGCAGGCGAGGAACCGATTGCCGATGTATCGTCGCGCCGCCTGTACGAAGCGCTGCGTGCGCGCGGTCATCTCGAGGTGAATTACCTGGGCGCCGAGGAAGATCCCGCAGCTCGAATCGCGGCAGGCTCGCGGTCGGGCGACGTGATCGCGACTCTGGGCGCGGGCGATATCTACAGAACGGGTAGCGAAATACTGAACGCGCTCAGCGCCGAGGTTAAAGTTCATGAAGGCGCTTGAGAGCGAGCTCCGCGCGAAATTCGGCGCACGAGTACGCGCGGCGATGCCCTTGGCGGAGCTGACGTCGTTTCGAATCGGCGGACCGGCGGATTTGTTTGTCAACGTCGATGACGAAGCCGAACTGATGCATGCGAAAGCCGCCGCGTATCGCGCGAGCGTGCCGTGCTTCTGCCTCGGCGCTGGGACGAATCTGCTCGTGAGCGATCGCGGGATGCGCGGGCTGGTGGTGAGACTCGGCGACGGGTTCGGACAAATAAAAATTGATGACACCAAAGTCGTCGCAGGCGCTGGCGCAGCGTTCGGTGCCCTGGTCGAGGCAGTTGTCGATCGGGGTCTTGAGGGGCTCGAATTCGGCGAAGGCATTCCCGGCACTGTCGGCGGCGGACTGGTGATGAACGCGGGCGCGTTCGGCGGCGAAATCGCGAAGGTGGTTACTCTTGTGCACGGCGTCACCGAGGCGGGCGAGGCGATCGCGCTGACAAAGGACGACGTCAAGTTCGCATACCGGCGCACCGAGTTGCCGCACCACTTCATAATCACGCGCGTCGATTTCGAACTCGCGCACGGCGATCGCGAACGTCTGATGGCGCGAGTCGCAGAGCTGAAGGCCAAGCGCGCATCGCGACAGCCGCGCGGCGTACCGAATGCCGGATCGATCTTCAAGAATCCGCCGGGGAATTTCGCCGGCAAACTGCTGGAAGGCGCGGGTCTGAAAGGCACGCGGCTCGGCGGCGCGGCGTTTTCGGATCAGCATGCAAACTTTATCGTGAATCTTGGCGGCGCTCAGGCTGCAGAAGTGCGCGCGCTGATCGACATGGCACGCAACAAGGTTAAAGAGCAGAGCGGCATCTTGCTTGAACCGGAGGTTAGACTGGTCGGCGACTGGTGACGCGCGATTTGGATTTTTGACTTTTTCACTTTTCACTGAGGTGGTGGGGTGGCGGTTCGGGGCGGAAATAAAGCGGTGGCGGGGTGGAGCGCGCGGATGGGCGGGCTGGTCGTGTGCGCCTTTTTTGCGCTCGGCGTCATGACCGGCTTCAGCACGACCGGCCGCACAGTGGCTCTCAGAGCGGCTGCGACTCTCGACTTTTATCGCGATAAAATCCTCGATTCGATTGCGCCTGCGCGCGCGATTGCCTCGAACTACTCCGCGGTGCTGGTCCAATGGGCAGGACGCGCGGGAATTTACCGGCGCGGCTTGCGCGAACCGGGTGCGGCGCCGGTTTCCTCTGGCGAGATGCGTGACGGTGCAGTTGCGATCGTCGAGAGTCACGACGGCTTCTACGAACTTTTCAGTGGCGGCGAACTGCGTGGGCCGGTCTCTCCCGGCAAGCAGGGCGATCTTCCCGTTTTGAGCGGCGATGCGCTCGACAACGCGCGCGGAACGCAGATGGTCGAGTATGCAGCGGTGCTCGTGCGCGCCGAGACGCAATTGTCGGAGATCATCTCGGAGATGCACGTCGGCGATGACGGCACGGCGTCGCTGTTCCTCGAACGCGAGCGGACCGAAGTGATGATCGATCTCGATCGCGCGACGACTGAGATTCAGCGCGCGATAAAAGTGCGCCAGCAATGGCAGGGGCGTGAGAACCTGATCGCAGCGCTCGATTTGACGACGCCGGGACTGGCTGTCGTGCGTCTGCATGCGGCGGAGAACAATCGCGCGAAGCATAAGAGCGGGCTTCGTAAAGTTTCGTTCAAGCCGGCGGAGGAGTCCGCGACGCGATGAGAAATCTGCTCACAGGCCTGGACGTCGGCACCAGCAAGGTCTGCGCGATCGTCGGCGAGTCGCTGCCTGACGGCCAGTTGGCGACGCTCGGCTTCGGAATCTCGCCGTGCACGGGTCTGCGCAAAGGCGTCGTCGTCAATATCGAGGCGACCGTCGATGCGATCAAAGCTGCGGTCGAGGAAGCGGAGAAAACTTCAGGCGTGCGCGTGGGCTCGGTCGTGGTCGGCGTTGCCGGGCCGCATATCAAGGGCCTCAACAGTCACGGGATCGTCGCAGTGCGCGGAGGTGAAGTCAGCGTGCGCGATGTTGAGCGAGTGATCGACGCGGCCCGCGCGGTCGCGATCCCGCTCGATCGGCAGGTGCTGCATATCCTTCCGCAGCAGTTCGCTGTCGATGAGCAGGAGGGCGTGCGCGAGCCGTACGGAATGGCGGGCGTGCGGCTGGAGGCGCGGATTCATATCATCACGGCCGCGCAAAGCTACGGGCAGAATCTCACCAAGTGCTGCGAACGCGCGGGCGTGACGCCGTCCGAGATGGTTTTTCAGCCGCTGGCGTCGGCGGACGCTGCGCTGTTTCCGGAAGAACGCGAGCTGGGAGTCGCGCTGATCGATGTCGGCGGCGGCACAACGGATATCATCGTGTTTCATGGCGGCGCGGTGATGCATACCGCGGTGCTGCCGATTGGCGGGAACCATCTTACGAGCGACATCGCCGCGGGATTGCGCACTCCGATTTCGGAAGCGGAGCGGCTCAAGATTACCTTCGGCGTCGCAACCAACCAGGTCGTGCGGCGCGACGAGATGGTGCAGGTGCCGGGTGTCGGCGGACGCGAGCCGCGAGTGATCGCGCGCCGGCTGCTCGGGGAAATCATCGAGCCGCGGATGGAAGAGATCTTCACGATGGTGCAGCGCGAGCTGTTGCGCTCTGGCGTTTCGGACGGGCTCGCGTCGGGCATCGTGCTGGTCGGTGGGACCTCGCTGCTCGAGGGCACGCAGGAACTTGCCGAGCGTATCTTCGGCGTGCCGGTGCGGCGCGGACTTCCGATCAATTTGAAAGGCCTGCCCGAAGAACTGATGAAGCCGATGTACACGACGGCGGCCGGCTTGCTGCTGCATCAGAGCGCGGCGGGCGGAATTGGAAATGGAGTAGGAAAAGCGGGCCGGCTGGGACGGCTGCGCTCGCGACTTAGCGATTGGGTAAGGGACTTCTTTTGAGAAGTCGCCGGAAACCGAGAAGACAAATTAATGGGCAACAAACTTTGCCGGTAGGTGGCGTAGGAGGTTCTGTGATGATTGAGTTGGTGAGTAATCCCGACCCGGGCGCGAGGATCAAGGTAATCGGTGCAGGCGGATGCGGTGGCAACGCGGTCAACCACATGATCAACGTGGGCCTGCGCAACGTCGATTTCATCGCCGTGAATACCGACATCCAGGCGCTGCAGAATAATCACGCGCCGCTGCGCTTGCAGATTGGCGACGAGATCACGCGTGGACGCGGCACCGGCGGCAATCCTGAAATCGGACGCAAGGCCGCGCTGGAAGACGAGGATCGGATTCGCGAGATCCTGTCGGAAGCCGAAATGGTATTCGTCACCGCGGGCATGGGCGGCGGCACCGGAACCGGCTCTGCGCCAGTGATTGCGCGTATCGCGCGCGAGCTCGGCGCGCTGACCGTCGGCGTCGTGACCAAGCCGTTCCAATTTGAAGGGCGCCGCCGTATGTCACAGGCGGAAGAGGGACTGCGCGAGCTGAAGAACGCGGTCGACACGCTCATCACGATTCCAAATCAGCGCCTGCTCTCGGTCGCGAGCAAAAATACTTCGCTGCGGGAATCGTTTCAGAAGGCCGACGACGTGCTGCTGCAAGCTGTGCGAGGAATTTCGGAGCTGGTCACGGTGCATGGGCTGATCAACCTGGATTTCGCGGACGTGCGATCGATCATGGCCGAGATGGGCATGGCGATGATGGGCGCGGCGACGGCGTCGGGCGAGAATCGCGCGGTCGAAGCGGCAACGCGCGCAATCTCGAGTCCGCTGCTCGAAGACGTTTCGATCAAGGGCGCGCGCGGTCTGCTGATCAACGTGACCGGCGGCTCGGACATGGCGCTCTACGAAGTGAACGAGGCGGCGAGCCTGATCCAGGAAGAGGCGCACGAGGACGCGAACATCATTTTCGGCGCGGTGATCGACGATGCGATGTCGGACGAGATCCGTGTCACCGTAATCGCGACAGGGTTCGGCGATCTCGAGCGAGCTTCTTCGTCGCGCTATTCGCCGTCGGGCGCGCCTGTCACGACGCCGATCGCGGCAGCCTCAACCCGGCCGGTCGATCCGATGGAGGTCAAGCAGCCGGCGCCGGCGCAACAGGCAGGGCAGGTGCGGATGTTCCCCGGCAACAAGCCGGTACGGCGGATGGGGCTGGTGGTCGATGACAGCACGCTCGACATCCCGGCCTTCAGACGGCGCGGCGAGGATTCGGGCCTCGCGGAGGGCGACAAGCTCGAACCGAATTCGCTACTCGATGGCGACGACAAACTCGACATCCCGACGTTCCTGCGCAAACACCTCGACTAGCGCAGGGCGAACTCCTGAAAAAGGTAGCGGTGCCGGAGTCTGAAAAGGCTCCGGCGCTGCTTTGTTATGTCGGCGTAATGGCGACATTGCCATTTCAGACTAGTCTGACTAGACTGATTTTCATATGAAATGGCAGATCCAGGAAGCCAAGGCGCGCTTCAGCGAGATGGTCGAGCGCACTCTGAGAGAAGGACCGCAAACGGTAACCCGTCACGGCAAACCCGTGGCCGTCCTCGTCAGGGCCGATCAGTATCAGCGCTTGCGCGCCGGGGGCCGAACCTTCAAAGCATTGCTCGCGTCGGCGCCGCTGGAAGGCGTCGAGATCCAGCGATCGCGCGAGAAGGCGCGAATCATTCGACTTTGAAATGTACCTGATTGATACGAACATCATATCGGAAGTTGGCAAAGGCCGGCGCTGCGATCGCCATGTGGCCGCATGGTATCGCGATACTCGCGACGACGAACTCTTCCTGAGTGTTCTCGTCGTTGGGGAGATACGACAGGGAATCGAACGGCTGCGTCCTCGAAATCGGCAACGAGCTGCCGCGCTGGAAAATTGGCTGCAGGAGATCCTGACGTCGTTCGGCGAACGAGTACTGCCCATCGATGAGCGAGTCGCGCAGGTCTGGGGTCGAATCAATGCGCGCGAACCTTTAGCTGCCGTCGATTCGCTGCTGGCTGCGACGGCGGAGGCCCATGGCATGACGCTGGTAACGCGCAACCTCAAAGACATCGAGCGTAGCGGTGTTCGTTGCTTGAACCCCTTCAAACCGGCCGGCTCGGTCGAATAGAAAAGAAGGCGTCAGGCGCCAGCGGTCTGCCACGTTATCCGGACTCAGCGCGACCGCTTCATTTCGGACGACGATCGTCTTCGTCTCGCCGTCAGCAAGATCGAAATAGTTATCGCTGAATCGAGTTCGTTCGTCGGCAACCAGGAGGTGAACAAAATAGAGATAGGCAGCCGCCCGCAGGTGGACTGCAATCTCGTGCGCTCCTCTTTGCTCGAACTTGATCTCGGGGGCGGGCGGCGCGGGCCGTTCGAGATCCTTAATCGGTGTCAAGAAGTGTCTATTGGCTGGGAGAATATTGTCACGCGCACGGACGGTTAGAACATGACGGCGATCACCTGCCAGCCGCTTGCCTTCCGCGCGCCACACCATCCCGATCTGGTTTGCGCCGACGCTCGCAGCGATCGAGTCTGACCAGACGGTCCCGCCGGCAAAAGCCTTCAGTCGCGATCTCCAGTTCGGCATCGATCGAATTCAAAGTGTCGTTGACGAGCCAGAGCTCTACCGCGCCGTCGTCCATCGCCTTGAACGAGGCCATCACTGGGGCATACGCGCGGCGCACATAAAAGTATGACGCTTTCGCAAAGCCGTAGTAGTCGACGAGGCTCCAGCTGATGCCGGGCCAGCAGTCGTTGAACTGCCAGATGAGCGAGCCTGAGCAATGGGGCTTGCGACGACGAAAATGTTCGATGCCGAACTTCAAACCCTCGGCTTGAGTGATCTGCGTATAGTCAACGTATTGCTCCAGCGTGGTCGGCAGGCCGGTGACGCTTACCAGCATCACATCGACCTTGTTCTTCGGATGGTCCTTGATCCTGTTCAGCAAGCCTTCACTGCCGAGTGAGCGCTGATCCGGTGGCAGGCATCGCGTGAGCGTCTCCATCACCGGTGAAGCCTGGATTCCGTATTCGCTGATGAAGCGGCCCGTGTCCTCGGCATAGCGAGTATAGGCCACGCTTTTGGGACTTAGATCAAATTTTCCGACCGCCCGATCCACCGGCACCGGAGGCATCCCGTGCCAAACTGTCCAGTCGTGCACGTCACCTGCGATCATGCTGTTGGCGTTGGGACCGCCGAACGGACTGCCGGGCCAATAGGGCGTAGTCGGATCGAGCGCAGCGACGGCGTCGGGCATCTTCTTCGAGTAAAAGAGATCGCCAGGCAGCGGATCGTTCCGCTTTTTGACCGCATTCATAAAGCCCTGAACCACCTGGGCTTCGTTGTTGCCGCACCACAGCGCGAGGGAAGGATGGTTGCGCAGCCGTTCTATCTGGTACGCGACTTCGGCGACGACGTTCTCAACAAAGATTGGGTCGTGCTCCGGATACGGGGCGCAGGCGAACATGAAATCCTGCCAGACCAAAAGACCGAACTCGTCGCAGAGATCATAGAAAGCGTCATGCTCATAGACGCCGCCGCCCCACACGCGCACCATGTTCATGTTGGCTTCGAGCGCAGCCTCGAGCAGACGGCGATAGTGCGCCTCGTCCACCGCGGCTACGAAGGAACTGGCCGGAATCCAGCATGCGCCGCGGGCAAAGATCGGAACTCCATTCAATACAAAGCGAAAGAAGCTCGCGCCGGGCTCTTCGGGATCCGGTGATTGATCCAGCGCGATCGTGCGGATGCCGACCTTGAGCTCGCGATTCTCAACAACCTGGCCGCCAGCCTTCAGGGCGATCTTCAAGTCATAGCGGTAAGGCTCGCCAAGCTCGGGCGTCCACCAGAGTTTCGGGTTCACGACGGTCATATCGAATCGACCGCGGCCATTCTTCAAATCGACCGCGCCGTCGATTCGCGCGCCGTCCGCGAGTCCAACTAATGCGATGTCAGCCGTTAGTGCCTCGGCGGTACCGAACGCTTCGACTTCAATCTCGACGGAAACTTTGGCGCGATCATGCGTCGGCGAAAGCTCCAGCGTGGTGAACTTCACCGTCCGCAACGCCGCCGAGGTTTCCGTTCGCAGCGAAACAGGCTCCCAGATGCCAACCGTCGGCAAGGTCGGACCCCAATCCCATCCCCAGCCGAACTGAGCCTTGCGGATGAAGTTGCGCTTGGTCTCCTTGATGGAGTCGGCGATGATCGACCACGTCGGCATCTCTCGATCGATCACTGCCCTCGAGGTCGGCGTGAAACAGACCGCCAGGCGATTCTTGCCGCGGCGCATGCGCGCGGTGATATCGAATCGAACCGCGCGAAACATATTCTCGGAGCGGCCGATGCTCTCGCCGTTCAGCCAGATGGTTGCGAAGGTATCGAGGCCCTGGAACTCAAGGATAAGACGCTGATCGTCCACGATGCGCGGCGCTTCGAAATCTGTACGCCACCACCATTCGCGATCTTTCACCCAGGCGCAGGCTTTCTCGGCACGATCGCCGAAAGGATCAGGAATACGTCCAGCGGCGTGGAGCGCGAGGTACACGTCGCCGGGCGCTTCGACTTCGATCCAGCCGTCATCAGAATCGGTCGCGTCGAATGCGCGTGCCACAACTCCTTCGTTGTCGCCAAAGTCCTTGAGTCGCCAGTGCCGAATCACAACTGGAACGCTTCCATGCGATGAAAGTTTATTATGAGTAGGCAGAAAAATACCTGCGGGTCCTCGGACGAGGACAGCTTACACTCAGGCCGCGATTGCGGAAAAGCTCAGCGGCTGGCGGCGATTCGTTGCGCGGGGGCTTCGCCGTTCAGGGATTTGAGGATCGCTTGCCGGCGGTCCTTCAATTCCTTCGGCATCGTCGGACCGATCTTTTCGAAGAACTCGCCCGCGGATTCAAGCTCCGCCTTCCATTCCGCGGGACTGACCGCGAGCACATCACGCGCCGCGCTCTTCGGGAGATCGAGGCCCTTCAGATCGAGTTCCGCTTCATCGGGAACAATCCCGACCGGCGTCGCGCGGCCCTTGGCGCGTCCGTGGATTCTGTCGAGCATCCACTTGAGCACGCGCAGGTTTTCGCCGTAGCCGGGCCAGATGAAATTGCCGTCGGCGCCTTTGCGGAACCAGTTGACCATAAAAATCCGCGGCGGATTTTTGATCGCGCCGCGCATCTTGAGCCAATGAGCAAAGTAGTCGCCCATGTTGTAACCGCAGAAGGGCAGCATCGCCATCGGATCTCGCCGCAGCACTCCCACCGCTCCTGCAGCGGCTGCGGTCGTTTCCGATCCCATCGTGGCGCCCATGAAAACGCCGTGCGTCCAGTCCATCGATTCGAGCACGAGCGGCACCGTCGAGGCGCGACGTCCGCCGAAGATGATCGCGGAGATCGGCACGCCGCGCGGATCGTCAGCCTGCGGCGACCAGGCGGAATTGTTGCGCATCGGAGTCGTGAAGCGGCTGTTCGGATGCGCGGCCTTTTCGCCCGATTCTTTTTTCCACGGGCGTCCCTGCCAATCGAGCAGGCCGTCGGGCGGCGGCACGTCCATCCCTTCCCACCACACGTCGCCGTCGGGCGTCATCGCAACGTTGGTGAAAATGGTATCGTGCTCGACCATCTTCATCGCGTTCAGATTTGATTTTGCGCTGGTGCCGGGCGCGACGCCGAAGTAGCCGTTCTCGGGATTCACCGCCCACAGCCGGCCGTCGGGCCCGACGCGCATCCACGAGATGTCGTCGCCCACAGTAGTGACTTTCCAGCCCTTGAGCTCGGCCGGCGGCGTCAGCATCGCGAGATTGGTCTTGCCGCATGCGCTCGGAAAAGCTGCCGCGATATAAGTGGTCTCGCCTTCGGGGCTTTGCAGGCCAAGGATCAGCATGTGCTCGGCGAGCCAACCTTCGTCGCGTCCGAGCACGCTGGCGATTCTCAGCGCGAAACATTTCTTGCTGAGCAGGGCGTTGCCGCCGTAACCGCTGCCAACCGAGATGATCGTATTGTCCTGCGGGAAGTGGCAAATCAGGCGTCGCTCGGGATTCAAGTCGAGCGTGCAATGAATTCCGCGATTGAAGTCCACCGAGTCGCCGAGCTGATCGAGTGCGGCCTGGCCCATCCGCGTCATGATTCGCATGTTCAGCACGACGTAGAGGCTGTCGGTCAATTCGACGCCGACTTTCGACAGGGGAGAGCTGAGCGGGCCCATCACATACGGTACGACGTACATCGTGCGCCCGCGCATCGAGCCGTCGAGCATCCCGTGCAACTTGGCGTAAGTCTCGGCGGGATCGGACCAGTTGTTGGTCGGGCCGGCGTCGATTTTCTTTGGCGTGCAGACGAACGTCAGTTGTTCGGTGCGCGCGACGTCGTTGGGATTCGAGCGATGGAGGTAGCAGCCGGGCCGTTTTTCCTGGTTGAGCTCGATTAGTATTCCGGCGTCGACGGCCTGTTTGGTAAAGCGCTTTTTCTCGTCTTCAGAACCGTCGCACCAAACTATCGATCGGGCTTGGTGAGCGCGGCGACTTCCTTGACCCAATCGCGCAACGCGCGGCTGGCTGGTCGGCGAACTGTTTTCGTTGCGATTGGCCGTCACTTCATGCGCTCCACGTCGGTCCTTGTGAGACGTAACTCCTACTTAAACGCAGGGGCAAAATGCAATCTCGTCATCATGGGCTCGTAATATGTAGATTAGCAGATCAAAATAATCAAGGGCAGAAGTATAAGTGGTGCTTTTGGACGTCCGAAACAGTCGCCGACGTTAACGCAAGCCCCGGACGTCGACGGAGTGCACCTTCACCGCAACGACGAATCGCCACCAGCGCATTTCTGGGTTAGCGAAAACAACGAAAACGACAATTTATACCACCTGTAGTGGTCGGGGGACGACGCTACCACAAGGGTAGCTTCGTTCCGTCAAAAATTGTTTCTGCTCGAAGCGGATGTCGACCGACTACAGGCGAGGCTTGCGAGTACGGAGCATGCTGACTGCGGTGCATACCATATGAGTAGCACGGCGGATCGGCCGAGGTGAGGGTGAAAAGTTCATCCCAAATTCGGGTAGTGTCCTAATTTGCTCGTAATCGCCGAACGACCGCGAGCACACTCCAGACGATTGTACCAACTAACATGTACAACAGCATGTTGAGCCCGATTGCGAACGCCCATCGTTCGCCAATTTCGACCGGAGTCGGAGGCTTGAAGGTATCGCCTAGGAGGGTATAGGCAGTCGGCCAGAACACAAGCCACCAGTCACTCTCTGGGCCACAGCAGTAATCAATGAAAAACAACCCTGCAGGCGCGAATAGCCCCAATCCCGCGAACAACGCGACGATGTGGCGGAACTTCCATTTGCTCACGTCCCGCTAGTGCCCTAATTTGGATTCATCCCAAACGCGCGACGCGTTTGACGAACGGCACTCCTCGCGATTCTAGTACGCGGCGCTCTTGCGCGCGGAATTGATCAGCCGCTGGATTTCTTCTTCGGTGAATCCAGCCAGCATCCGCGCCTCTTTCGCGATCGAGACGACTTGTCCGTCGTCGTTCTCGATATCTTCCTGCGCGAGTCGTCCGCCGCGGAAGTTGAAAACTTCGTCGACCATATCCTGGAACGCCTGCGCCTTTGCCAGCCGCTCAGGGTCGCCCTCGGTCAGCTTGCGCATCCACTTCGAGCCCATGCGCACGTGCGTGATTTCGTCGGCGAGCACGTAATCGACTGAGCGCTCGATCACTTCGTCGCCGTTGCGCTGCGCGATCCGAATGAGCTGATCGAAGACGTCGCACGCGAGGCCCTCGAGACCACGATTGATCCCCGCGACGCGTGCGGCTGGATCCATCGCCTGCGTGCATCGCCATAGAATTTCAGTCTCGACGTAGTCGCCCGGATGACCGCCCATGTACTCGACGAGGCGCTGGAAAATCTCGCTGTGGCGCGCTTCGTCCCACACCTGGCGCGCCATGTCGAGCTGGAACTCCCACGGCGCGTCGGGAAAATCGAACAGCGTGCGGCCCGCCGCCTCCATCGCCTGCAACTCGCCGGTGTAGATTCCGTGCAGGCGCGAGCGCAACGTCTCTTCGTCGAACGGCATCGGACGGCCGCCTTCGAGACCTTGCTCTTCGCGAATCTCACGGACCTGGCGGCTACGGAGCACGACCCAATTGTCGGGACGGGCGAGACGGTCAACGGGAATGCACTTTTCCATATCAACAATTCCTCAGTATGCAGCGCTCTTGCCGAAGCCTTTGACGAGGCGCTCGATCTCCTCTTCGGTGAAGCCGGCCAGCAGACGTGCCTCGCGCGCGATCGTGATGCTCGCGTCGATTTCGATTTCCTTGTCGTTGACGCGCTGCTTGATATGGCCGACGTCTTCGACGTGCTTGCGGCCCGGGCCGAAGTTGAACAGCTCGTCGATCCGATCCTGGAACTCCTGCGCCCGCTTGAAACGCTCAGGGTCGCCCTCGGTCAACTTGCGCATCCACTGCGATCCCATGCGCACGTGAGTGATCTCGTCGGCCAGTACGTAATCTACCGATCGTTCGATAATCGTGTCGCCCATTTTCTGCGCGATACGAATGAGTTGTTCGAAGACGTCGCACGCAAGTCCTTCGAGCCCGCGATTGATTCCCGCGACTCGCGCAGCCGGATCCTCGGCCTGCGTGCACGACCACAGCACCTCGCCCTCGGGGAATTCGCCGTAGTAGGAGCCGACGTACTCGAGCAGCTTCATGTAGATTTCGGCGTGACGCGATTCGTCCCAGACCTGGCGCGCCATGTCGAGCTGGAACTCCCACGGCGCGTCGGGAAAATCGTAGAGCGTGCGGCCGGCCGCTTCCATCGCCTGGAATTCGCCGCCGCAGATTCCGTGCATGCGCGACTTCAGGAAATCATCTTCGTAGGGCATCGCGTTGCCGGGCGACAATCCCTGCTCGCTGCGCGCGTTGCGCGTGCGATTCGCGGGCAGCAGGATGTGGTCCTCGGGACGCGCCAGCTTGTCGACGGGAATCATTCTCTGCATCGCAAATTCTCCTATTCACCTGCTCCATGCTGACCGGCGGCCGGTCAGATTCAACGCCTCGCGAACGGTCCATTTGCCGTCGGTCTCGCCGAGCCGAAACTGAAACTTGAACGGCTCGACGCCGGCTCCGATGAGTTGCGCTTTCAAAAAATAATGTTTCGCGACGCGTGCGCGTCCGATCAGCTCGAACTTATCATACCTGTTCGGCGGAATCTCTTTGGCGACGAGCATCATCTCGTCGCGCACGTGCGCCGGAGTCATCGCCTCGACACTCGCATGGTCGCCGCGAATCAGCGCATTCAGCAGATGCTCGGCCGCCGCGAGCATTTCGGCGGGCGGCTGCACGATCTGCGCGATCGGCTGCGGACCCATTACGTTGCCGCGTTCTCCCAGATCAGGCATTGCCATTCCCCGCGCGAGCTTGCGCAACCGCGGCCGCGAGATCGGGAATGTCGCTCCACGACGATCGCTTGCCGGTCGTGTCCTCGACGCTGACTATCACCCACTTGCCGTCGGCCTCTTTGCGCCATCGGTAGAGCACGCGACGCATCGCAGCGCCGTTGGTGAATCGAAGCTTCGAGATGTACTGGAAGCCGACCTTCGCCAGCGCCAGCGTTTCAACTTTGGCCGGCTGCGGGACGCGCGCAATTTCCGCCGCCGCCTGCCGATGCGTCTCGAGCGCTTGCGGCAGCACAAATTTCTCGGCCGTCGTGCTATCGCCCGCGCCGAGCGCCGCCGCATGCGTCGCGATCGCCTCGCGCAGATCGGTGATATCGTCCAACTTCTTCATATCGCTCAGCTGCGCCCGACTTTCTTGCGCGGCTGTTCGGCCTCTGCCTCAAAGCCAGTCACTCCGCCCGACGCACCGAGCAATCCTTCGAGATGCGATTGCCAATTCGCGGCGCGCAGATGCTTTTCCTTCGAGTCGAGCAACTCGTTGAGCAGCACGCTGCCGCGCTCGACGTGAGCTTTTTCTTCTTCGACCAGCCGCCCGAGAATTCGCAGGGTAGGGGGCTCGTAAACCGGATTCATCGCAGTGAGATGCGAACTGTAATGCGAAATCAGATGCGGCTTCAGCACGCGATAAATTCCGACCAGCCGCTCGATCGTGTCCTCCCACTCCTCTTTATCCTCGAGCGCGTTCATGAACGTGACGAAGGCCTCGTTGGGCGGCTTGGAAATCTGCGGCTGCGCGCGAAGTTCGGGCAGGCGCTTGCCGAGCGCGTCGGTGTGCAGCGCGTCCTCGTACACCTGCTTGGCCATCTCGAGCTTGACGGCGAGCTCAGGCGTGAGCGCAATCCAGCCGGCCATCATGCGCATCATGCGCTCTTCGGCGTAGCGATAATTCTGGATGTAAATGACGCTCTGGCGGACGCTGTAGACGCCCTCGAGAGTTCGCCGGTCGTAAAGTGCCATTCGCAACTCCTCGATAACAACCGCGCCGCGTCAGCGAGCGGCGGCGCTTGCTCCATTGGCAGATCCGAAAAAGCGGCCTTCGACGATCGCCGCAATCTCGCGCCAGTAAGTTTCTTTGTCAGTGCCCTTAAGATTGTTCGCGCCCATCGCCCATCCGGCGCACAGCATGTGAATCGCATGAACGGCACTGCGCGAATCCTCGAAATGAATCACGCCGATGCGACGGCCGCGCTCGATAATCTCGGCCACCGCGCCCAGGTAGTCGGCGCCAATCTTTTTCATCGCAGCGCGATACTGCGGACGGCGTTCGAGATATCGGGCCTCATGATGGAGCACGTTGAAGGCCTCGCGATAACGATCGATCACGTCGAGAATCGCGCGCATCACGTCGATCAGCTCGCGGCGCGGGTCGCCGACCGTGCGCTCGCGAATCGCAGGCAGCATCTCGACGAACTCCGCGACCATCGACTCGGCAATCAGCGGAATAATCTCGTCCTTGCTGTCGAGATAAAGATAAATCGACCCCGCAGCGACCCCAGCCTCGAGCGCCAGCTCCTTCACCGAGGCCTCATGAAACGATTTCCGCGCCAGCACACGGCAAGCGGCGAGAAAGATCTGGCGTCGTCGCGCCTTAACGAGCTTCTCGTCCTGCGGTTGTGGGCGTACGGCTTCAGCGATTCGAGGCATAGATCCGGACCGGCGATATATTCTGGAAGCTACTGAATGAACGTTCATTTGTCAAGGAGAGCGGTGAGTATCCCATCACTGTATAGATTTGAGGGGCTGAGCGCTATATCTTCGTCCGAAGGTAAGCGGGAGGTCATTTCATGTCTAGCGGCAGATTCGTTCGATTTTGGAAGCGCCTGCGGAGCGGATTTATTCACTCGCGTATCGGCATGGATCGGTGGTGGTTGGCCGCGATTCTGGTCGCGATTGCAGTGTGGGCAACGCCAATGTCGGTGACGCTGCATTGGATTCTCGCGGGCGTCGCTTGGAGCTTGGCGTTGCCGTGGCTGATCGTTTGTCTCTTTTGGGATTGGTTCAGATGGCATTGGCCTTTCATGCCGATCGAGATTCAAGAACAGATTCAGAAGGGTGCGATTCTTCTGAAAAATGCGACAGAAGCGGAGGATTCAACCGAAATTGAAAGATGGAGAGTGGCCACGCGGGGATTGGTTCAGGCCGCTTGGGGGGACCGATCAAACCAATTGAAAGCATTCGATGGTGGTTACGACTTATTGCGCGGGTTCAGTTATTCGCCGAAGCAGGCGAATGAAATTTTGATTCGACAGGAATTGCTCATTCTGAAACGACTTGATCCAAATTGAACAGCAAGCATGAAACGAAATTTACAAAAGCGGGCGAAGTTTGGGAAACACCGTGTCACTGATGTAACGGCTAATCCCTTCGACCGTGGCCAGCACCTCGCGCCCTTCTGCGGGCGGATCGACGAAGGCTACGCTCAAGGACGGCTTGAACTCCACTTGCACGGGCTGGGGTTTGTCCATGTGCGAAACCCGAAGCCGTGTCAGTTCTGTCTTACCTTTAAGCGGGCCGATGTAAGGCTCCCACATTCCGATCTGACTTCGCGAGGGGACTCCGAGAATGATGCCGCCGAGATTGACGGTTGTGATCAGCAACCTTCGATGCTTGTCGATGTTGTTCAGTTTTTCGAGCAACCAGAGCCAATGAGAAACCGCGTCGTGCCCAGCGTGAAACGGTTGCAATTCATTGATGGCTGCTTGTGCTTCGTCGCCAAGGTGCTTGATCCTACGCCTACCGCGCGGCGTGAGACCGTCCGGATATCTAACATCTCGTTCTCTGAAAATAGGGAAGGAAATTCCGAAGGACTCTTCTTCGGTAAGCATGACCTTATTTGCGATAGCGAGCGCATAGGCGAGATGATCGAGGGACGCGCGCAAGTTATGGATGCAATCCCCGATGCAGTGAATGAGGGGGGCGGGCGGTTCGGTTGTGACTTCGATAGACAGGATTGTCTCGCCGGTATCGGCCTGGAGTTCCGCCGTCATTGCCCACGGTTTATCTTCGAGCCATCGCTCAATTTCCGATTTAGCCAACTTCAGGTGGTGGTCCGCTCGCTTTAGTTTTTCTTCGAATGAGTACTGCATAACTTTCCTCTATCTATTCAATGTGGGGATAACTGCCAAACCAAAACGTTGGAAGTTTCCGCAGGTCTGATAGACTGAGGAAATATGGAAAAGGTACGAAATCAGAAAACGAAAACGGGATACGAAATCCCGATTCCGAAGCGCAGCGATTTTATGCGCAATCTGACTAAGGCCGCGAAGAGCTCTTCGCCACCAAAGCGGGTTTCCGGCGCGCGACGCGCGAAGCCAAAAGATTGAAGTGGCCGCGCGGATCGTCTTTGTGATTGTAGCGCCACGCGTACTCATCCAAGTACGACTGCAAATGCTTCGCTGATACGTTGTGATACACGCCGGAGATTCCGCGCTTTACCAAAGACCAGAATCCCTCAATCGTGTTCGTGTGCGCTTCCCCGCTCACGTAAACCTTTTCGCGAAGTGATTGACGCGACCATGCTCGTAATCCCATTGAGCGCAACGCCGTGGTAGTAATTCGATTCATCCGTGAAAATCGTCGTCGCGGGCATCACGCGCTCGCGAATCGGCGGGTGAATGTATCCCTTCCACGGTAGCGGCAACACGGATGCGATAACGCGCGGCGATTTATTGCCACGTCGCTGAACCATCCCGAGTACCGGCGTCTTTGCCATTGCAGCTGGCGATCCAGTGCGTTTGTTCAGGTGCTTATTCTGTTCCTTCCCGCCGAAATACGATTCATCGATTTCGACCTGACCAGACAACCGCGAGGTATCGTCGCCAAGCGAGTACCGGATTCGATTGAAGATGCGCCAAGCCGTTTTGTACGTAACGCCAAGTTCGCGGCCTAGCTGCTTCGCGGAGATGCCGCACCGGGTGCTTGTGATCATGTACATCGCGTAGAACCAGAGATGCAGCGACGTGGACGATTTATGAAAGATCGTCCGCGCTGTCGGATGCAGATGATGACCGCACGCAACGCAGGTCCACGACTGGCGCTGCTGCCCTGTCGCGTATCGCTTGAACGAGCGCTCGACTTTGCATTTCGGGCAAAGCGCGTGCTCGCCATCTGGCGATAACCGCGTTTTCCAAAGCCACTGTAAGCAAGCCTCATCATCCGGAAACTCGGCCATGAACTCCATGAGCGAGTAGCGCGAGTCCGAAGAGAAGCAACGCTGCCGGATTCTTTCGATTTCCTGCTGCCATTCGCCTAAACTAGCAGAGCGTACTTATACAGTCAAGGGATACTTACCAGGACAGCGGTAAGTATCCCCTCGACGTAGGTAAGAAAAGAGGGTCTAATGTCCATTGAGGGGTTTGATTTTGTCGGCCCCGCTGTGGGAACTAGGCTCATTCCAAGCGAGGGCGAGATGCGGATTCCAGATAATGCGCTCAAGAACGTGGTGTATTTAGGTAGCGGTTCGTCGGCGATAGACTTCCACGCTATCGGCACAGGTTTTCTTATTGATCATCGTCGAATTCCCGGCGGTGCTTATTACTTGGCGACAGCGGACCACGTTGCGAAAAAACTCAAAGCACAATTCGCGATCCGGTTTAACGACAAAGAAGGCAATTCCCACGTTCAACAAAGTCAGAAGCACTATTCTTGGTGGCGACATCCAACCGACAAGAGCGTCGACGCCGCTGTATTTCCGTGGGGTCTGAAGGGCGGATTTTCTAGTCTCCCGATTGAGCGAATCCTTACAGACCAAAGTCGGGAATTGACACGCATCGGAATCGGCGACGAGATTTTCATAGTTGGCCTCTTCCGCAAGTGGGCTGGGCGAAAGCAGGTCGTGCCCATAGTACGACATGGACATATTGCGATGATTGCTAATGAGCCAATTCCTACAAAGAACTACGGCAATGCGCTGATGCACCTCGTGGAAGCGTTTTCGCTTGCTGGTATGAGCGGATCGCCAGTCATGGCTAGACAGACGATGCCAGTGCCGTTGCTACCGCAAAATGATTTTGAAGCGAACACGGGCTTGGTGCTGGGCGATATGTACTTGTTGGGATTGGTGCATGGAATTTTCCCGACAGAGGTCGCCTACGAAGTTAAAGACGCTGATCCTGGTCAAATTTGGCATTCGGGAATATCGATGGTTGTGCCATCGACGAAAATCTTAGAGATTCTGAACCAACCAGATTTACTCGATTACGAAAGGAAGGTGCTTGGTGCAGTGGAAAACGAGAAAGATAAACTGGCGGTTGAAACGGCGATTACTGAGCCTGACTCTGGCGATCGTCATCCCAAGTCAAAGCGTAAGAATCGAGACATTCCAATCCCGCCAATCAGTCGCGAGAAATTCTTTGGTGATCTAAAAAAGGCCACGCGAAAGCGAGACAAGAAATGAAAATCGTAATTGATAGCGACGTAGCGAAAGTTGCAGATTTCATGGTGAACAATGTGCGAGCGGCAGAGTTAAATCGCATTGCTCACGCTATTGCTGATCTTGCGGATTTTGTCTGGAAACCAGAATACATAGCTCGTGAGCGCAAACCGTTTTTTCTGAAATGGGCAGACGAAATCAATGCTCCTGAATTACGGCGTCCTCTAGTTTCCAAGCCACGGAATGGGGCGTCCCGCGAGGTGTCGGGCCTTCAGGGCTCAAATGGCCGACGCAAGTCGCTTCAGTAGGAAGCGGTTCGTTCGCTTTAGCGACGACCTCCCAATCGCAAATCACGCATCGATAGATTCCAGTATAAAGCGCTGTTTCGCCGGGCTCGCGACAATGCTCGAAAGCGGGACAGTCTTTCTTTCGTTTGAAGGCATCTCTATTTCGATAGTACGGCATCATCCCACCTTTTTGATTCTAGCGGTAAACGCATCGAACATATTGCGCCTTCCAAGGCTCTTACGTCGATTGAATCGGAACGCGTATTCGTTCAAGTACTGCTGCAAATACTTCGCGCTCACGTTGTGATAGACGCCGCGAATCCCGTTCTTAGTTAAGCTCCAGAACCCCTCAATCGTGTTGGTGTGAACGTCGCCATCGACGTACACGCCCTGTGAATGATTGACGCGTCGATGCTCGTAACCCATTGAGCGTAGGTTTCTATACGTTGGCGCTTCATCGGTAAAAATCATCGTGCGTGGCAGCACGCGATGCTTGATCGGCGGAAGCATGAAACCCTTCCATGGCAATTCAACTACTTTGGCTGATACGCGTCCGCCACGTTCAACCATTCCGACAACTGGCGCTTTCGCCATGCGGCGCGTACCAGTGCGTTTGTTCGCGTGTTTGTTCCGTTCGCTTCCGCCGTAATAAGCCTCATCGACTTCCACTTTCCCGCGAAGTTTTGGCCCGTCATCTTCATCAAGCATCGAACGAATATGTTTGAACATACGCCATGCGCATTTGTAGGTGACGCCAAGCTCGCGCTCTAGTTGCTTTGCGCTGATGCCGCATCGCGTCGATGCCATCAGGAAGATCGCGTGAAACCAAAGTTTGAGCGATGTAGCTGAGTCTTGAAAGATCGTGCCGCGCATCGGATGCTCGTGATGGCCGCAGAATTGGCAGGAGTACGAAGGCCGATTCTTCACGCGATGATGCTTCGTGGTCTTCTGACACTTTGGGCAGAAGATGCCCTCTGGATAGAGCCGGTTCTTGAGCCATTCAAGGCACGCGGCGTCATCTGGAAATTCGCGGTCGAATTCCATCATCGAGAACGTGCCATCGGATGCGCCAGACCGAATCGGGTTGTTTCGATTACTTTTGCTCATACGTAGATATGTACCAGATGCATGTACCTACGTCAAGGGGATACTTACCAGACAGCGCGGCGGGCACGGCGGCCCGCGCCACCTTCAGTCGGGCAGACTCGACTGACTCAGTGGCGCGGGCGGCCCTGCCCGCGGCTCCGAATAAAGCGCGCAGATGCGGGAAGTAACGGGCGAGGTAAATTCCCGGCGCCCTTCCCCAATAGAACCTCAGAGCGAAAGGTCGTCCTCGACATTTCGCGATTTCTTCCCACTAAGGTGCAGAGCCTGTCCTGAGCGAAGCCGAAGGAGGTTACCCCTGCCCAAGGAAGTGTGAAACCCACGGCGGGTTTCACATTAAAATTAACGTTTCTTAATCTTTGTATCATTATATATGCTCACCGCATGCCCGAGACTTTTCAGAAGGAGAGCACGCTCGATCGGTTCTTCAATCGCCTGATGGGGCGGGCGCTCAAGCTTGGATTCGCACCCGGGTACATGCGGCTGCTCGAAGTCCGCGGCAGAAAGTCGGGCAAGACCTTCACTACTCCGGTCAACGTGCTCGATTTCAATGGTCGGCGATGGCTGGTTGCTGCCCGAGGCGAGACTGCATGGGCTCGCAATGCGCGCGCGGCCGGTCATGTCGTGCTGCGTCGCGGCGCAAGTACCGAGTCGCTGATGGTTCGCGAGCTTGCCGACGCCGACAAGCCCGAGGTCATCAAGGCGTTCCTCGATCGCTTCGCTTCCCAGGTTCAGCGTTTCTTCGACGTGCCCGCGGGCTCGCCCGTCGACGCATTTCGCGCGACCGCGTCGCGCACGCCAGTGTTTGAGCTGATGGCGGGCTCCTAGCCGCGAAATTTTATCTGTGGATGATCCCGCGTCGTCGCCGAATCCGTTTCCGAATGAAGAGCAGATAACTGCCGATTCCGCCGCGCGCGAGAGCGTGACGGTTCTCGCGCTGATCGCGATGCTCTTTTACCAGGGCTTTGCGGTCGCAATCGTCTCGGTCGCAGCGCCGTGGATCGGAACCAGCTTTCATCTCGACGGCGCCGGAATCGCGCGCCTGTTCGCGTGGATCTCGCTCTCGGCGCTCGGCGCGCTCGCACTCTCGCGGATGATCGATCGCTACGGACGCCGCCGCATGATCCTGGGGTGCATGGCCGCGATTCCCGTTTGCAGCATCGGCGCGGCGGTATCCACCAGGCTGATTTGGTTCGCGGTGTTTCAAATCGCGCTCTACGCGGTCGTCGGCGCCGCCGGCTCGGGATGCGTCGTGATGCTTTCCGAGGAGTTGCCCATCGCGCGTCGCGCACGCGGCCAAAGCTTCGGCGGGCTGGCTGCCGCGGTCGGAGGAGGACTCTGCGTGTTCCTCATGCCGATCTTCGATGCGTACGGAATATCCTGGCGATGGATGTTCGTGATATCGGCGGCGGGCATCGCGATGCTGCCTGCGATGGCGCGGCTGTTGCCCGAGAGTGGGCGCTGGGAAATTTCCGACGCGTCGGGAATCAATACCAGGACGCGTTTCTACGACGTGTTTCAGCCGCTCTACCGCAAGCGATCGATCACGATAATCGTATGTGCGTTCGCCGCTGCGATCTCGACCACGGGCGCGAACGCGTTCGGCTACTATCACGCGGTTTCGGTGGTCGGCATGTCGGCGACAGCCACCAGCGCGATGACCATCGTCGCCGGCGGACTGGGATTGCTCGGCTTCCCATTCGGCGCGTGGAGTGCGGAGCGATTCGGCCGCGTGCCGACAACGGTCGCCTTCGGAATCGCAATCACCGCCGGACACCTATGGTACTTCTGGGGACCGCCGTCGCATTTCGCATGGCCCCTGATGTGGCTATCGGCGGGCTTCTTCTGGTTCAACCTATGCGACAACGGCGGCACCGTCGCCAGCAACGTAGCCGCAACCGAACTGTTCCCGACTCCACTGCGCGGCACGATGATCGGATGGTTCGCACTGGTAGGCGCAATCGGCGCCGTAATCTCCAACGCCGCAGTAGCACTACTGGCAAACAAAATGGGCGGCCTATCGATAGTAGTAGGCGCGTTGTCGATAGTAGGAATCCCCGCCGCAATCCTATTCGGCCTAATGATAGACGAAACCCGCGGCCTATCATTAGAAATGGCCGGCAAAGAAGAACAATTCACCTCCGAGAACTGACAGCGGCCGAGCACCGCCTCCTATACCTCCGAGAACTAACTCGGCGCGGCGCGCGCCTCCTATACCTCGCCCCAGTTAGGATGTAGCGTTCCCTCGCGACCACTTACCCGCCTCTCCCGCTCAGTTGTGGGAGAGGCCGCGCTCTTAGCGCGGGTGAGGGTGCACTTTACGGGAGAGGCGGCCGGCGGGCGCAGCCGCCGGTAGGTGAGGGTTCCGGGCCTCCAGCAACACCTGGAACGGGTCTGCGCTCCGCGTCCGCGCGCCTTTTCTCTAGCTCATCCGGCGGAGGCGTTTCGCGCTTTTTTTTGCGCGCGATCGCGCACGATCCCGTCTCTTTTCGCGACGTATCGCTTTACGCGGATCTCGCGCTCGGACTCACGCGCTTGAGCCAGATCGAAAGCAAGCTGCATTCGCATCAGGTGTTCCATCTTCGGCCCGAATGCCTTCTCGACCCTCAAGCCCATCTCACTGGTAAGTGCCGCCTTCTCATTCAGCAGGCTCGAAAGCGCCTGCCGCCCGACCCCGAGAACTTTCGCGGCCTCGGTTACTGTGAGTCCGAGCGGCTCGATCACCTCGCGACGGATTAAACCGCCAACATGCGGAGGATTCTTCATCGCCATAAATTTCCAACGCCTCATTCAATGATAATCGACAAAATCAAGATCGAATGCGTCACCTTGCTCAAACCGAAAGATGACTCGCCAATTTCCGCTCACGGTCACGCTCCAAAACCCCTTCAGTTCCCCTTTCAGCGGATGCAATCGCCAGCCTGGAAATAAACCAACTTCGTCTGGATGCGCCGCCTCGTCGATCGCCAGCAGAATGTCGGAGATTTTCTGCACCATGGAAGATGGCACATCCCGGCCGTTCCCGCTTTTGTACAACCGCATCAGACCTCGATGCCGAATCGAGCGAATGCTCATCCAAAGCCATGATCGCCTGTCGCGCGACAGGCGTCAAACTGATATTTGTTTGCCGCGCCCTGGCCGCACCGCTAACGCCGTCATCACCTGTCGAGCCGCCCGGCATCGCGGTTTGACCGCATCTCAGAAAAAATTCGCGTTTCGTTCTCCTGAACTGAAAAACGTTTCACGTGAAACGTTTGGCTCTGGATCCTAAGAAATAACCCTGTTTCGCAGAATGCGCCGGATTTCGGAAGCAACCGCGTCATTCTATCGTCAGCGGCGTTTCGGCGAATTCCTTTTTTTCGGAGTCCCAGGCGAAGGCGGCGGCTCGGGCGAATTTGCCCGCGCGAATCGACAACACGATGTAGACGGTGTCGGGGTAGTCGGGCTCCGTCGGATCGAATGAGCATGCTTGCGCGCGGTCGGTCGCGGAAAAGTATGCGTCGTGATCGGGATGCGAATGGTAGACGACGCGCAGCGCCAGCTTGCGGCGATCGACTTCGTTCATCACCGCCAGATGCTCCTTCGGTTCCATCAGGAATGCGGTGCGTGCGTCGCGCGGGAACGCCGCGGGATCTTTCGCGTGCATCGCGTTCTGGATGTTGGCGATGGGGCGCACTTCTTCGACCGCGTTGTCGCCGATGATGAAGCCACAGCATTCGAAGGGGAACTCGCGCTCGGCCTGTGCGACGATCGCGTCCATGCTCGCGCGGCGTATCGATGCTGCCTTCATCGCTGCTCCTGTTTTGGCCGAGTATCGATCATCGATTCGAAGTTATCGGTCGCCGATTGGTTAGACAACGGATTCGGTTTTCGGGGTTTCGTTTTTCACTGGGAGCTTGCGGTCGAACAATCGCGCGCAGTAGGAAGTAGGGATGGAACGGACTTCAATTCGATTGGGCGGCGTCGAGCTGGCGTCCTCGGTGATGAACGCGTCGGGCGCGCGATCGGCGGAACGCGGCGAGATTTACGAACTGTGCGCGGTGCACAGCGGCGCGATAGTTTTCAAATCGTGCAATCGCGCTGGACTCGATACGCCTGAGAACCTGAAGAATCGCGGCGTCGAACATTTTCAGTCAATTGCCAGCGAGCTTATTCCGCGCGGCAAGAAAATAGTCGGCAGCGTGGTCGGCGCCAGCGAGGAAGAATTCATCGACGTCGCGCGCACGCTCGATCGCGCCGGCGTCAGTATCGTCGAGCTGAACCTGGCCGACGACTACGTCACGAAATCGGTGGCGCCGTTCGCGTCCTTCGAGCGGCTCAAATCGCTGCTCGGCAGAGTTCGCGGCGAAATCGGATGCGTGCTCGCGGTGAAGGTGCCGCCGCGCATCCCGTTCGAGCCGCGCACAATCGCAGACCTGTTCAAGTCGATGCGAATCGCGATCGCGGTATGCGCCAACGATCTGACGAAAGATCTCTCGGTCGACATCGCGAGCGGGGAAGTGGATGGTCCTGCGCGCATCGCTGTCGCAGGCGCACGCGTTTTTCAAAGAGAGCGAAAACTTGATCGACGTGGTCGCGGTGGGCGGAATCAACACCGGTCGCGACGCCTACATTGCGCACTTGACGGGCGCAAAGGCGGTGCAGGTGGGGTCGGCCCTGATGAAGGAAGGCGCGGGTGCGCTGGGTCGAATCGATCGCGAACTGGATTCGATTCTGGGCGAGCATGGACACAAATCAGTGTCCGAAATCGTCGACAAAGTTCGTTTCTCGGGATGAGTACTCACACGGCTCGATCGCTGACCGTGGTGACTTGCTCCGCTTCTTGCGGCTCTGATAGTTTCGGTTTCTCACGCTCAGGCGCGCGCACTGCGCGCGTTCGTATTTTGAGGCATCGCGCCTAACGTCCCCGTCGTCTAGCTCGGCCTAGGACACCGGCCTTTCACGTCGGTAACACGGGTTCAAATCCCGTCGGGGACGCCAACGTTTTTTGCTGATTCGAGGCGTTCTGACCACCAGCTTTGACCACCACCAGCTCTGAAAAGGGTCAAAATTGCCGCACTGGCTCAATCTAAACAGCGGCGCGATACAGGCGCTCACCTCGGTCTTGACGCTCGTGGTCACTGGGGTGCTCGCGATCATCACTTGGCGCTACGTCCGTCTCACGAAAGATTTGGCCGATGTTGCAAGGGCTCAATTGCGAGGGGAGCGCGAGGCCGCCGCCGCCCGTCTGCGCGAGCTGCGGACTCTAACTGCGATTCTAAGGAAACACCTTTTGAGCATTCCCCAACAGGACGATCCCCGATTATCGCAGGCGATTTTGGTTCAAGTCGTGGAATGGGGTGATTTCGAGTTCGACAGATTCCGAGCGCTCGCCTCCGAATTGAGTAACGTTGCCGGCGGACAAGCCGCGGTCGCCGAAGACCGTATGAAGTGGATCGGTGATCTCGTGCACAAATTCGATCAACCCCCCGCGGAATGGGGTATGACTGGTCTCAGTTTCCGAAACGAGAGTTCAGTCAAGCGTGGGTCGATGCATATCAATCGGTCAACCAAATTCTGGAACGCCTTGACGAGATCGACGGGAAGCCGTCTGCGTAGGCGAGCTACCGGCTACCTAGGATCTGATCCATCTGATCCATCGCATCGGCCGTGTCGCGCCGCATGGCCGGCAGGATGTGGCTGTACAAGTCCATCGTTATCCCGATGCGAGAGTGGCCGAGCAGGTCGGCGATCATCTTCGGCGAAACACCCTGAGCGAGTAGCAGGCTGGCGGCGCTATGCCGCAGGTCGTGAAACCGCATCGTCACCGGCAACTCGGCCTTTTCGAGCAGCGCCTTGTAGTCGCGATGGAGCACGATCGGCTCGGTCGGTTGCCCGATTCGATTGGTGAACACAAGGCCACGGTCATGCCAGCTCGGGCCAGCTGTCAACCGTTCTTGAGCCTGCTGTGCTTTGTGGGCCCGGAGCGCTTTCACAATGCTGTCAGGCAGGGCGACGGTGCGCCTCGATCCGTCTGTCTTAACGTCGCTCCCGCCACCGGACGAGCCGCGGAACTAGTGTTTGACACCGGCCGACGTTGATCGATGATGATCGCCCGGTGAAGAACGTAGCTATCGCGGCAATCCTTGGCGCGAGTTTCCTACTCGGCTGTCTGATCTTGCGGGGAATTTATGAAATTCACTCTTCGAACGGCATCGCATGGAGAGTGAATCGCCTGACCGGACCGGTTGAGATTTGCTCACTCGGTACTGACGCCGAATACGGTCTCGCATACGGTTGCCAGCCTTTGCCGCAGCTAACGAAACAAGAGGCGGACCAAGCCATCGCTCAAGCTTACCTCGAAGCTCACCCTGAGCGCGCAAAGGACTACGTCCTGGTGCCGACCTCGTCGCCCACGCCGCAAATTCTGCCGTCTCGCTAAAAAGCGTGATCACAGTGAGTGAACGCAAGGAGCCTCGCAAGGCCTTTCGCCAAGGAAATCCTGGCGAGGCACTCATGCGAAGCCACGAGCCAAACTCTCGCAGCGTATTCGGCCCTTCTTCCGAATCATCACGGCATGGGCTTGCCGCGCGTACTCTGAATTTCTACTTGCGTCGACGCCGTATCCTTTCGAAAACCAGCACCGCGCCTGTGGCGGCAAGGGCAAGGCCTGAGATCGCCAAACTCGGATCAATTTCAGGAGCAGCAACCGGGCCGGGGTAGGCGAAGGCGAGTTTCGAACCCGTCAGCGCCACGGAAAGAACCACCAGCGATAGAAGAATGCGCGACCATTTCCTGTCCATGGTACACCTCTTTTCGTTTTTCGGAGTGTGCGATGCGCCGTCAAGACCTTTCAGAAAGCGGCAAAAGACGATACGAAAAAGTAGCCGGAGTACGATGTTGATATGTCCAAAATAACGGCGACGCCCTCCGCCTCGCAGTCGCCGCCAGCGATTCGGCCAGCGCTCGAGGCGAACGCTCGGGCGTGCGTCTCAGAGTCAAGCGAAAGCCGGCGTCGCAAATGACTGTTGTCGGTTGACGATCGGTTGCGTTCGCGCCTCGCCTCAGCGGACAAAGCTAGCTACGCCGATCGGAGATCTCCAGCCCGCGACTCCGCTGGCGCTCGATTGCGATGTCGCAGTGTCTGCGCACAGCTCGATCTGGCGAATGCGTCGGCCCGCGCCGTCAACCTTCTCGGCGAATCAGCGTTGCCCGCGTCAGGCAGCCGCGAGCTTTGCACTGGAAGACGTAGCCGCATCGGTGGATGCGAACTGCTGTCGGCGCGGGTTCGAAGTTCGGCGCGAGCATTAAAGATCCGGTTACGAACAGTAACCTCTGGAGTGGAGGTATATGAGGTCGTTGGTGGTGAGGTTGGGCGGCTGAGAGACGCGGGCGTATGCGACTGACTGATCGCTGGTATTGATACCGCAGTGGATGCTGATGGTCGGTTCGCCGGGGATTGGCACGATGAGTTCCCTGGTAACCTCTGTCGATGAGACGCTGAAGGTCTTTCTCATCGCGGTGCAGATTCTCATCGCGTCGATCTGGCATCCATTTGCCGTTGTGCTCGTCTCGGCTTGATTTTCCTGCACGCTGCATCCCGCGAACGACAACGTTATCGACAGCGAGAGTATGGCGACTGCGCGAATTCTCACCTTCATGCCCTTTGACCAAACCCTACCGTATGAGCGAAGCACTCGCACCCGATAGCCCAGAGACCAGCAGAGCTGCCGTACGGACGATCGCAATAATCGACCGGCGCGGGAAATGTCACACTCTAGTCGCGAGAAAGAGAATCGCACCACTGAGCCCGACCACTATCGATGCGTACCAGACCGGCCGCACCCGAGTGAGTGCTGCCACCGCGCCCAGAGCAATAGCGACCTGGAACAGGGCAACGCTGTTAGCAAATCGGTGATGCTGATGCAGCAGATGGTCCGCTTCGACTGACTTCTTATCGCGCTCAGACTCCTTTTCGCGAGCGACCCGCTCGATTGCAACCTGCTCGCGGGCGTAGCGCTGGCGCTCGTCGGCGAATGACGATGGCGGCTGTTTGCCAAGCGCGATCCATGACGACTCCGATGCTTGCTGGACCGCGGATTTGATCCCCTTTGCCTGGTAAGCCGCCCAATTGTCCGAGGCTTCAGCCTGCAGCCGCGTTGCCTCGGTCTTGAGTACGAGAGCCTCGTTCACGGTGCTGCCTGCGCGCAAGGCCGCAACCGCCGCGAAGGCTGCGAAGATTGCGGTGCTGAGCGCGATCGCCTTCAGAAACGAACCACCCGCGCGTTCGAGTTCCTCGTGAATGTTTTCATCGAGTTTGTCCGTCTCGATTTCTGGTGTCTCGGGCACGGATGCACCTCCTGACCGGGCTTACCGGATCGCACTTCTCAGCGTAGCCGGTGCGTCCGAGATTTGATCGGGTGCTCTTGTTGCGCAATGCTGCCGCGGTGCCCGGGGATAGTCGCACACCCCGGTCGTGAAGTTGCAGTCGCGAAAATTGCGTGAGGTGAGTTCTGAGCGGGATCCTGGAAAACGGCATGCGAGCCGAGCTTGAGCGCCTGGAGCAAGACGGCTTGCGCAGAAGTCTACGAGTAATTGAAAGCGCGCAGGCGGGACGGGTCATCTATGACGGACGCGGCGTCATCATGCTGTCGTCGAACAATTACCTGGGCCTGGCCGCGCATCCCCGCGTCAAGCAAGCCGCGATCGAAGCGACAGCACGGTATGGCGTTGGGTCGGGGGCATCGCGACTGGTCGCGGGCAATCTCGAACCGATCCGCCAGCTCGAGGCAAATCTCGCACGACTCAAAGGCACTGAAGCAGCGCTGGTTTTCGGTTCGGGATATCTCGCCAACCTCGGAACGATAACGGCTCTGATGGGTTCGGGTGACACGATATTCAGCGATGAACTCAATCATGCGAGTCTGATCGATGGCTGCCGTCTGGCAAAGGCCGACCTCAGAATCTACCGCCATTGCGATGTCGAGCACCTGAAGGTTTTGCTCGAGGACTCGGCTGGCGCTGGCCGTCGCCTGATCGTGACCGATTCGATTTTCAGCATGGACGGTGACTTTGCACCGCTGCGCGAGATCGTAGAGCTGGCGCATCGGTACGAGGCTGCAATCATGATTGACGAGGCGCACGCGGTTGGCGTCATTGGGCCCGACGGCGCGGGACTGGCAGGAGAGCTGGGCTTGCAGAATCAGATCGACGTTCAGATGGGAACGCTGAGCAAGGCATTGGGATCCTATGGCGCCTACGTCGCGGGTTCGAAGGTGTTGATCGATTTCCTGGTAAATCGAGCGCGGAGTTTCATCTACACGACCGGATTGCCGCCACCGGTTGCGGCCGCTGCCGATGCGGCGATCGAAATAATGCGTGCCGAACCGGAAAGGAAGCAGCGACTGTGGAATAACGCGTCGTATCTGCGAGAGCGACTGAATGCGGCCGGTTTCAGCTTTGGATGCACGCAGTCGCCGATCCTTCCGTTGATCGTAGGGGAGTCCCAAGCCGCGGTGGGTATGGCGAAAGGGCTGTTCGAACGGGGAGTCTATGCGATCGCGATTCGTCCGCCCACGGTTCCGGCGAGCACGGCGCGCCTGCGCCTCACGCCAATCGCGGATCACACGCGCGTCGATCTCGATGAAGCGATTGACGCGATTATCATGTGCGGTCGCGAACTGAATCTGATTTAGGAATCACTCGATGAAGAATGAGAGATACGAAGAATTCAAAACCGCGGACCATCGATACCTGTGGCATCCATTCACGCAGATGCGTACGTGGCTCAACGACGATCCGATCATAATCGAGAGCGGTGAGGGAAATTACCTGATCGATGTGAACGGGAAGCGCTACCTCGATGCGGTCTCGTCGCTGTGGTGCAACGTCCACGGACATCGCAAGAAAGAACTCGATGAGGCGCTACGGCAGCAGACCGCGCGAATCGCTCATTCGACGATGCTTGGGCTCTCCAGTCCGCCGCCGATCGAGTTGGCGCGAGAGTTGATCTCGATCGCACCGGCGGGATTGAGCCGGGTGTTCTACTCTGATTCCGGCGCGGAGGCGGTCGAGGTCGCGGTGCGGATCGCGGCTCAATACTGGCAGTTGAGCGGCCATGGCCGGCGCAAACTTTTCCTCACACTGTCCGAGGCCTATCACGGCGATACGATGGGCTCTGTCAGCCTGGGATACAGCGAGCATTTTCATCGCCATATACGTTCGATGCTGTTCCCGGCGCTCAAGGTCGATCCACCCCATGCGTACCGATTCTATCGGGGGATGGATCCGGATGGGGCCGACGAACGCGCGTTGCGGGCGGCTGCGGAATTGATCGAACGAAATCGCGAAGACCTTGCCGCGCTGGTGATCGAGCCGCTGATGCAGGGCGCGGCTGGAATGTGGGCGCATTCGGTTCGCTTCCTCCGCGGCATCGCCGAACTCGCGCGGAAGGCTGGCGCGTTGCTGATTTTTGATGAGGTTGCGACGGGGTTTGGCCGCACCGGGAAGATGTTCGCGAGTGAGCATGTCGACATCGCACCGGACCTCCTATGTCTCGGCAAAGGAATTACGGGGGGCTACCTGCCATTGGCGGCGACGCTCTCGAGCGAGCAGATTTTCTCGGCCTTCTTAGGCGAGCCGCAGGAATTTCGGGCGTTCTACTACGGCCACACTTACACCGGAAACCCGCTGGCGGCGGCTGTAGCGCAGGCCAATCTCAAAATCTTTCGCGATGAGCGCGTAGTGGATCGATTGCAGCCGCTGATCGGCCGAATGAAGTCGGGATTGGCCGATCGTTTCGCGGCGCATCCGCAGGTCGCAGACATTCGGCAGTGGGGGATGATGGCGGGCATCGAGCTGATGGAAGATCCGGCGGCAAGGCGCGCCTATCCGTATGAGCGACTAATCGGTGCGCAGGTCGCGAAGGCAGCTCGCAAGTCGGGAGTGTTGATGCGTCCGCTCGGCGATGTGATGGTTTTCATGCCGCCGCTTTCGATCACCGCAAGCGAGATCGATCTGATGCTGGATGCGACGCTCGAGGCGATCAACGAAGTCACCGGCGATGCGTCCAGGGCGTGATTCATCATGGCGGCGAAATATCAATTCCTCATCACTGGAACCGATACCGGCGTAGGTAAAACCACAGTCGGATGCAGCCTGGCTGCGCTATTCAGGCGACGCGGCATGCGCGTCGGCGTAATGAAACCGGCGGAGACCGGATGCGTTACTCGCGACGGGGAGATGATCGCGCTCGACGCGGTGGCGCTTCAAACCGCAGCTGTATCGAATGACGCGATCGAGGCGATTTGTCCGTATCGCTACGCAACCCCGGTCGCGCCCGCTGCGGCTGCTGTCGTGGAAGATCGCGAGCCACCGGACCTGAGGCGGATTGCTGCGATCTATGAACGATTGGCGGCGGATCGCGATGTCATGCTGGTCGAAGGCGCTGGAGGTATAGCGGTACCGCTCACGTGGAGCGAGAACTACACCGACCTTGCGCGATTGCTCAATCTCGAACTTATTTTGGTGGTGGGAAATCGCCTCGGCTGTATCAACGGCACGGTACTCTCGCTGGAATATGCGGCACAGCGAGACGTTGGTGTCAGAGGTTATATTCTCAACGACCTCGAGGCAGAATCATCACCCGCCGCGCAAAGCAATGCGGCGTCGCTGGAATCTCTACTACCAGGTAGATGCCTGGGCGCGATGCGATATGGGCATCCGCTGTCCGTCGAAGTAGGAGAACGTTTACTGTCCTGATAACCCGGTTCGCAATCTACGACTGCTGGCCCCAACGGTGCTGAGGCCTTAGAGGAATATTGCGGCGGCTCGAAGCTGTGGGCTGGATGCCCGGCGGCACGTGGCCATTTGAGACGCGAGTGACTCCTTTCATTGCGGCCTCGATGGCGCCGCCGCGCAGTAAAATATATTTGCGATCGCGCCGGCCGATCTCTCCGTCTTCGGCGAGCTCAGTCAGTACGCGGCCGACCACGGGCCGCGAGCTTCCGATCATTTCCGCCAAATCGGAATGCGTAGGTTCGAACGTGAGCAAAGTACCGTCGCGGTCGGGGATGCCAAACTTGCGTCCGAGTTCCGCCATCACCATCGCGATCCGTTCGCGATAGGTCAGGCCGAGGAAGGTCGCGTAGTACTGAACCCATTCCGTGGCGGCAGAATTCATCCGCTCCGACAGCGTCAGCAATTCCTCGGGGTTCATCGCCTTCAACAGATTGCGCACGTGGTCGCGCGTGACGATCGCGAGCACACACGGGCCGGCGGCCCATGCCTCGAAGCGCCGAACCCATTGGCCCTTTTCGTTGAGCTTATCGGCCAGACCCAGGATGTCGCCGGCCGCCGCGAGCCTCACCAGCGTTTGCGTGCTGTTCGGATTCGGGCAGACTTCGCGAACCACGCCCTTGACGACCCACATCACGATGTCGGCCGGCGAACCCTGACCGAAGATCAACTTGCCGGGGGTATAGCTGAGTTCGGTATGATGCCTGGTCAACTCCCTGGCGGTCTGCTCGGGAATTCCCCACGAGAAGAGTCCGGCTTCGAACAGGTTTGCTCTGTCGAGCAACGGGCTTCCATTCATCTTCGACTCCACAAAGGCGTCCTGCGCTGTTTTCGTTTTCATCGATTGATCGTCCGCGTTGAGTTTGAAATGTGGCGGCCCGGGGTCCCCCACTCTGATCGGCCGAGCGCAATCTCCCCCGACATCGCGCAGCCAAAAAAACACCGCGGGCGGGCCGCCGGCTGTGACATCGCAAAGGCCATGCCCAAATGAGCGCGATCGCGCGATCGATTCGCTCAGTCGTTACAAGCGCTCGTTTTTACGGGCGAAATTTTGCTCAGGCGATGAGAGTCGAGGATGCGCCCGGCAGGATACGCGGCCATTCTTATCGAGATAGCGACAACTTCGGGGTCAAAATTCCCACTAGCGCGAGGGCATTGTTCCCGAACGGACGCGGCTGACGTCTTTCTTCAGTAGGACGGAATTTATTCCGTCACCTTTGAATTTCCGTCAACTTAGAATTTGGCGCGTTCTGCTATGTTGTCGGCAAACAGCGATGGCTACTTCTCTCTGAGGCGCGGATCGTCGCTCGCAACGCACTGCGCCGTTAGCCACAATGAATCAAGCGGACAATTGCCGCAGTCCATAATGCGTTGCGTCAGATCGTGATCGCAATCCGGTGCTTTATCGAAAGGCTTTAGAATTTTCCACTCGTGAAGTGGCGCGTCGGCTGAGACAGTCACATTTAAATTCTTTATGTGATGTGGCGGCACCATCAGATACCAGCCCACAAGCGCGAGCGCGGCAGTGTGGAGGAGATTCATCGACACTGAGTTAGCAGACAGTCGAGCGACCGACAAATAGTGCCGTGAGAATCCGCTTCAGACGTGCCCAAATGAGCGCGATCGCGCGATTGGATTGCTGGAATGCTGCAACTCCGTTTCAGTTGGGCGAAATCTTGCTCAAGCGATGGCGGGGAGGATTCAGTTCGCAGCATTCGCGGCCATTTATGTGGAGATCGCCGCGAGTCTTGCGTCAAAATTCCCAATCGTCCGGACGCAATGTTCCTAATCTTTTCGCGGTGCGGCCGCTTAGGCGGAACCCAGCGGATCGAATATAACTGGCGGGGGATCTGGTTCGCGGTGCGCTACCAAATGGAGCACTCACTGTGAAAATCGGCACTCGGCTGACTATCGTCCTGCTGCTGTGCCTGATGCCGGTGCTAGCCGCGTACACCTATTGGAGCGTCGAGCGGTCCAACGTCTACGTAAATGAGTTGAAGCAATCGGCGCGCGCCGTCAGCTCAGGCGTGGCTCCATCGGTCGACGAAGAAGTCATCGCGCAAGAATGGGATAAAATCGGCGACGCATTCCGCAAGATGGATGCCGAAGGAACGCGAAGCGCACTGCTACGGAAGGACGGCACGCTTTGGTACTCGATCCCGGGCTTCCCAGGCGAGCTCGCCAAGGCCGCTCAGCTGCAAATCGCACAACATCAATCTGCCGAGTTCGAACCGGCTGCGGGCGCGAAGAACTGGTTCTGCGAGTTGGTTCCGCTGAAAGGGGCGGGCGGAGACGTCATTGGATACCTGCTCGAAGTTCAGGACTGGACCAAGGTGGCGCGGGATAGCCGTGCACAATCCGTCGCGTTGCTTGTCGTCGCGCTCGTGCTGATGGGCATCGTCGCCACGGTCATACCAGTGATGGTGCATCGCTATGTCTCGCGGCCGCTGGCCGACCTATCGGCGAAGGTAACGAAATTTTCCTCGAATGATTCCGATCCCGCTACAGGCAGCGAAGTGGAATTGATCGGCGAAGAATTTCGCAAGCTCGATCAGCAACTCAACCAGGCGCGCGCCGATCTCGAAGAGCGGCATCGACGCGAATTGGAACTCGAGCGCGAGCTGCAGCGCGCGGATCGGCTGGCTACGATCGGAGCGCTGGCTGCCGGACTCGCGCATGAAATCGGGACGCCGATGGGAGTGATACGCGTGCGCGCGGAGGCGCTCCAGGATGACGAGGCAATGCCGGAGGACTCGCGCGAGAAACTGGGCATCATCATGCGCCAAATCGATCGGATCGCGCGGATAGTCAGGATGCTGCTCGACTACGCGCGCAAGAGCGAATCGCACAAGATAATCTGTGACCTGAGAACCATCGCCGAACGCGCGCTGACGCTCCTGGAGCCGGAAGCAGCGCATCGCGGCGTCAGTACAATCGCTCGACTCGGGGAAAATCCGCTGATGGTGAATTGTGACGCCGATCAGCTCGAACAGGTGTTCGTCAACATGATCATGAACGCGTTCGATGCGATGAATCGCGGCGGAGGGACGCTGCGCGTGACTGCGGACACAGAACACAATCGCGACGGCGCGCGCGTGACGCTTGCATTCGAAGATACGGGAGCCGGAGTCGCTCCCGAAAACGAGGGCCGCCTGTTCGCACCGTTCTTCACCACCAAGGAGCCGGGCAAGGGCACTGGCATGGGCCTGGCGGTGAGCCAGTCTATAGTGCGCGAGCACGGCGGCGAGATAACCTTCAGCTCGGGGCCGACGGGGGCGAGGTTCGTGGTTGCGATTCCGATGGCATCGAGCGAGACGATCGAACATGAGCGGGAAGCCCGACAACAGCGGCGCGCATAGCGAGAACGCTACCGTGCTGGTGGTCGACGACGACCATGACATGGTCAGTGCGCTGTCGGATATTCTGCGCCAGGCAGGATACCACCCGCTGAGCGCGCATTCGGGGCATGAGGCGATCGCGATGGTCGAGCGGGGCCTCCCCGACGTGCTGATTTCGGATCTGCGGATGGCCGGGATGAGCGGGCACGGGTTGCAGGCCGAGCTGAAGCGGATTGCGCCCGACCTGCCTGTGATCATCATCACGGCATTCGGATCGATTCAGACCGCGGTCGAATCGATGAAGCTTGGCGCCTTCGATTACATCACCAAGCCGTTCAGCAACGGCGAATTGCTGCTGATCGTTTCGCGCGCGCTGGAAAATCGCGACCTGCGCAACGAAGTGAAGCGGCTGCGAATCGAGCTGGCGCGCAATCATGGCCTGGAAAATATAATCGCCGCGAGCCCGAAGATGACGGCGTTGCTGAGCAAGCTCGCGCAGGTGGCCGACAGCAATGTGAGCGTGCTGATCACCGGCGAGAGTGGTACTGGCAAAGATCTATTGGCGCGCGCGCTACACTTCCTGAGCCCGCGGCGGAGCGGTCCGTTCGTGCCCGTGAACTGCGCGGCGATTCCCGAGAGTCTTATCGAGAGCGAGTTGTTCGGACACGCGCGCGGCGCATTCACCGACGCCAAGCAGAGCAAGCTCGGACTTTTCGTGGCGGCGAGTCATGGCACTCTGTTCCTCGACGAGATCGGCGAGATGCTGCCGTCGGTTCAAGCCAAGCTGCTCAGAGTTATCGAGGACAAACGCGTGCGACCGCTGGGCGCGACCGACGAGACCACCGTCGATGTGCGGGTGATCGCGGCGACTAACGCCGATTTGGAGAAAGCGGTCGCCGACGGCCGCTTCCGATCGGATCTTTTCTATCGCATCGCGACCGTGACGATGGCGGTGCCGCCGCTGCGCGATCGGCCCGAAGACATCCCACTGTTGATCAAGCACTTCCTGGCGCGCGCCAGCGCCGAGGCGGGGAAAGCTCCACCGGAACTGGAGCCGGAGACGACGGAATTTCTCACGCGATATCGATGGCCGGGAAATATTCGCGAGCTGCAGAACGCGATTCAGCAGGCAGTCATTCTCTGCTCCGGCGCGAAGATCACGCGCGGCGATCTGCCGGACAGAATCACCGGCGATCACCATGCACCGGCGCGCCTCGAGGAGCTCGCATCGCGGCGGATGGCTCTCGAAGATGTCGAGCGCGAGTACGCGCGCGCGGTGCTCGCGTCAGTCAACGGTCATCGCGGCGAGGCCGCCGCAATTCTCGGCGTCGATCGCAAGACCCTGACCCGCAAGCTGGATGATCCCGACTGAATCGTCGTTCAATGCACAGGTGTCGACCGGAGCTTCTTTGCGAGGTCGCCTCGGGGCGTCACTTTGATTTTTTCGAGGCCCAGCCACGATGCCATCGTGACCAGCTCGCGCATCAGCGGCTCTGCAACCGTGTTCGCTCGAACGCCGGGTTCCAGGTGCGCTCCAGGCACAAGGAGTGTCCGGTTTGCGCGATCGGATTTCAAATCGACGCGCGCGACGAGGCGGTCTCCGAGCAGGAACGGCAGCACGTAGTATCCGTATTTGCGATTCGCCATCGGAGTATAAATCTCGATCCGGTAGCGGAAGCCGAAGATTCGTTCGGTGCGCGCGCGATACCATATCAGTGAGTCGAATGGAGAGAGCAGGGCGCTCGCATCCAGCTTGCGCGGCGACTTCGCATCGCGCGCGAGATAGGCAGGCTGAGGCCATCCTTCGACGCTGACTGGGATCAGTTCTCCCGTCTCGACGAGTTCCCTGATGCGACGCCTTCCCGCGCCGATGCGGATACGAAAGTAGTCGCAAAGATCTTTCTCAGTACCCACACCAAGTGCGATGGCGGCGATTCGCATGAGGGCGCGTTGCGCGTCTTCGGGTGTGGGAGTCGGCATCGCGAGCACGCGCGCCGGGATGACTCGCTGCGGAAGATCGTACAGCCGCTCGAAGCCTCGACGTCCCGCCGCTGCGAGTTTGCCTGCGGCGAACAGCGCCTCGAGCGCATGCTTGCCGTCGCTCCATCCCCACCATCCGCCCTTGCTCGCACCCGCGCCGGAGATCTCGCGAGCGCTGAGCGCGCCGCGCTCTGCAATCTCATCGAGAGCAGCCTGCATGAAACCCGGCCGGCTCCGATTGAGGCGTCCCCAGATGTCCTTGTTATCGCGAGCCGCCTCTGCCATCCGCCATCGAAACAGCGGATGCATTTCGTACGGCATCAACGACGCCATGTGCCCCCAATATTCGAACAGCTCCCGATTAGCGGGCGCGCCGATCCACGACGAGTCGAGCAGTTCGGGAGCGTAGTTGCCGAGGCGGGAAAAGAGCGGCATGTAGTGCGATCGCACCAGCACGTTGACCGAATCGATTTGCAGCAATCCGATTTGCGCGATGACGCGTCGGAGATGCCGGCGGTCGAGACGCGCCGACGGCCGCGGACTCGCGAACCCCTGCGCCGCCAGCGCGATCCGGCGAGCCTCGTCTGCCGACAACGAAATTTTCACCTTTGTAGCCAATCTGCGCCGCGAAAAGATTACTTCTAATTTCCAATGACCTCCACTTTTTCAGGAAAATCTGCAAGCGATAACACGGCGGCTGGCCTGGTGGCGCCGGATTGTCGCGGGATGAACTTTTACCGCATCGATGGCGGGCTGCGCGACCTGCTCGATCTCCACATGGAGCCGCGCTTGCGCGCGGCGATGGAGCCGCATCTCGATCGTCTCGGCCATCTTGCTGGAGGGCGTCTCGATGAGCTCGCGGAAATTGCCGACAAGCATCCGCCGGTGCTGCACGCACGCGATCGCTTTGGCCGCGACGAGGATTGGGTCGAGTTCCATCCGGCGTATCGCGAGATGGAGCGAATCGGTTTCGGTGAATTCGGGCTGCATGCGATGGCACATCGACCCGGCGTGCTCGGATGGAATGAGCCGCTGCCGTACATCGCGAAGTACGCGTTCCAGTACTTGTTCGTGCAGGCCGAGTTTGGCCTGATGTGCCCGATCAGCGTGACCGACACCGGCGCGGTGCTGGTCGAGAACTACGGCAGCGACGACCTCAAGGCGCGTTACCTCGGCCGGATGCTGTCGCAGAACATGGACGAGATTTTCAAGGGCGCGCAGTACATGACCGAACGCGCGGGCGGCTCCGACCTCGGCAACAGCGCGGTGGTTGCGAAGCGCGAGGGCGATTTCTGGCGGCTCTACGGCGACAAATGGTTTTGCTCAGCGGTTGACGGCGACGTCGTCTTGCTATTGGCGCGTCCGGAAGGTGCTTCTAACGGCTCGAAGGGGCTCGGGCTCTTTCTGATGCCGCGGCGATTGGAAAACGGTGAGCGCAACAACTATCGAATCGCGCGGCTCAAGGACAAATTCGGCACGCGCTCGATGGCGAGCGGCGAAGTCGTGCTCGAGGGCGCGATTGCCTACCAACTCGGCGCGCTCGATCGCGGGCTGCGCCAGATGATGGACATGGTGAATCTCAGCCGCATGTCGCATGGCGCGCGCGCCGCGGGCATGATGCGTCGATGCCTTAACGAGTCGCTCCAGGTTGCGCGGCATCGCGCGGCATTCGGCAAACCGATCATCGAGCATCCGTTGTTGCGGCGCCAGTTGATGAAACTGATGGTGCCGACCGAGCAGGCACTTTCGGTCTTCACTTACGACGCGACGATGATGGATCGGGCGCGCGCGGGCGATGCGGTAGCCGAGCGCGTGATGCGTATCCTGACTGCGGTGCTGAAGTTCCGCGCGTGCCGCGACAACATCAGGGTCGCGACGGGCGCGATGGAGGTGCGCGGCGGCAACGGGTACATCGAGGATTGGGTCAACTCGCGGCTGATTCGCGACGCGCATATCGGAGTGCTGTGGGAAGGCACCAGCAATATCAACGCGCTCGACGTGATCAATCGCGCGGTCGCGAAATCCAGAGGACACGAAACGCTAGGGCGTGCTCTGAAAGAGAAACTCGAGGCAGCAACCGGCGCTCCCGCGCCTTTTCGCACTGAAATCTCAGAGCTGATAGATCGGGCGGTCGCCTTCGCCGGTGAAGTAGCGGCTAAGCCCAGGCATGAACGATTGGCGAGGCTCGCGACGGATGCGCTCTACAACGTGGCGAGCGCCGCGCTGATGACGTGGGAAGGTGCGACGGCGGGCGCCAACGGCCACGACGCGCGCCGCATGATCCTCGCGCGCATGGTGGTCGAGCATCGATTGCGCGGCGAAGATCCTCTTGAGATTCCGGCGTCCGACTGGGAGGAAGACGCAATCACGGCGCTACTCGATCCTGATGCGGTATCTCTCAAACGAGCCGTCGAGATCGTGACAGCTTAGTTTCAGCATTTACACTTCGCGCAGCCGAAGGGAGGACGCACAATGTTCGAAGGCTTCGCGCACAAGCGCATCAAAACCTCGGGCGCGGAAATCGCGCTGCTCCAGGGCGGTGCTGGATCGCCGATGCTGCTCCTTCATGGATATCCGCAAAACCACGTAATCTGGCACAAAGTCGCGCCGCGCCTCGCACAGGATTTTACGCTGGTGATTCCCGACCTGCGCGGCTATGGCGACAGCAGCAAGCCGCCAACAGATGCCGAGCATCTTCCATACTCCAAGCGAGCGATGGCGCTCGATATGGTCGAGGCAATGCATGCGCTCGGATTCGACCGCTTCGACGTCGTGGGACACGATCGCGGCGCACGCGTCACCTATCGCCTGGCGCTGGATCATCCGGAGCGCGTGCGGCGCGCGGCCGTGCTCGACATAATTCCAACCCTCGAACAGTTCGAGCGTGCGGACAGGTTCGTCTCGCGCGCGATCTATCACTGGTATTTCCTGGCGCAGCCGGCGCCGTTCCCGGAAACTCTGATTGGAAAGGATCCGGATTATTTTCTCGAGCATTCGATGCAGAGCTGGCGAGGCTCCGACACCTTCAGCCCAGAGGCGCTGGAGGCGTACCGCAAGTCATTTCGCGATCCCGAAGTGATTCATGCGAGCTGCGAGGACTATCGCGCCGGTATCACCTGCGATTGCAAATTTGACGAGGCTGATCGCGTTGCGGGCCGCAAGCTGACGATGCCGCTGCTTGCGCTATGGGGCGCGCGTGGCCGCCGAGGCGCGTCGTTGCTGGACATCTGGAAATCATGGGCCATTGATGTGCGGGGCGAGGGTCTCGATTGCGGACATTTCATACCCGAGGAAGCGCCGGACTCGCTAACGCAGCATCTACTCGGCTTTTTTGGAAAGGACAGTGTCAGCTGAAGACTCGGCGCCAACCAGCGACCAGGAGTAGGGACATGTTCAAGGTGTTGGCCTTCCTCTCCAAGAGGAAAGGCATCGAGACGCGGGCTTTCATCGACTACTACGAACAGAAACACGTGCCGTTGATCTGCAGCCTCGCACCCACTCCCATTGTTTATAAACGCAGATACGTTCTCGAGAGATTGACTACTGAAGGCGGCGCGATCGACTTCGACGTCGTGACAGAACTCGGATTCGACGACCGGGCCGACTATCTCGCGTGGATGGCGAAGCTCTCGGCGCCAGGGGCTCGCGAGCGAGTATCAGCGGACGAGGCGAAATTTCTCGACCGGTCGCGAACGAGGGCCTACGTCGTCGAGGAATACGTCACGGCTGATTCAGCAGTGCGCTAGCTCGTCAGTTCCTCAGCCATCCAACGATTCTCTGGTGGATGCCGACTGGGTCGGCGGCCTGGAATGCGTGGCCTGCGCCCGGAATCATGTACAACTCGGCCTGCGGGATTTTGCTCTTGATGAGATTCGCGTTCTCGGGCAGCACCAGCACGTCCTTGTCGCCGTGTACGATCAGCACCGGACATTTGATTTGCCCGAGCCTGTCGTAAGCGTTGAAGGTCTGGATTCCCGCCATTGCGCGGTCCGCGGTCTCAGGCGGCGTCGGCGGCATCATCTTCGCTCCCGCGACCATCATCTGTTTGATCTCGGGATGCTCTGCGACAAATTCCGGCGGCATGATCGCGGGCAGCAGGATGTCGAAGCCCTTCTCCGGATCGGTCGCCATGATCTTGTTCGCAGTCATCAGTTTTTCGAGGATTTCCGGCGACGCCATCTTCGCCGTCGTGCCTCCCGCCATCGTGCATCCGAGCACGACCTTGCTGACCTGCTCCGGATGCCGGAGCGTTAGTTCCTGCGCGATCATCCCACCCATCGACACGCCAAACACTTTTGCTTTTGCGATTCCGAGCGCTTTCAACAGATTGCTCGCGTCATCGGCCATCGCCTCGACGGTGTAGATACCTTCCGGTTTGTCGCTAAGTCCGGTGCCGCGATTGTCAAAGTAGATGCTCTTGAAGCCGCTGAAGAACGGCAGAGAGGGGATCCATCCGGCGCCAGACATGCCGAATCCCATGATCAGCAGCAGCGGCTCGCCCTCGCCGAAAGTATCGTAGTTGATATTGACGTTACCGGCTTTGACTAGTGGCATCGCGGAAAGATCCTCCCGATTGAAGAAAAAACAGAATCTTGAATCGCGCGGAACCTCTCCCCTAGCCCCTCTCCCTTCTGGAGAGGGGAACCAGACGAGCAGGCCGCGCAGAGTTCTTTTGTCAGACGAGCTTCAGGATGCTCTCGGGATGCTGTTCGTTGGGATCGACGCCGGGTTCCATCGTGTAGACTACCGACTTGTCTACCACCAACTGCCCGTCGTCGCCGACGTAGATCTTGAATCGATCCATCGGGCGCGGCGCCGGTCCTTCGAAGTTGAGTCCGCTGATGTAGTAGCCGGAGCCGTGGCAAGGGCATTTGAATTTCTGCTCCGTCTTGAGCCATCGCGGCGTGCATCCGAGATGAGTGCACTTGGCGAAGATTGCGTAGAAGCCGGCCTTGGTGCGGATGATCCAGGTGCGAAAATCCTGCTTGAATTTTTCGCTGACCTCGCCGACTACGTAGTCGTCGGGCAGGCCGGCCTTGAACTTCGATGGCGGCAGAAAGAGCACGCGCGGGAACGCCGAGCGCACTGCGGCGAGCAGACCGATCAGCGAGAATACACCGAAGCCCGCCCATCCGAGCACGCCGAGAAAATCGCGCCGGCTCCACAGGGTGCCGAGCTCGGTTTTTTCCTTGTCGCGTTTCGCGCGTTCTTTTGCCTGCTCGTCCTCGCGCCACTTCTTGAGTTCGGCGGGATCGGTCGGAGCTTTTTCCTTGAGTGCAACAGCCATCTAAGTGACGCAACCTCCCACGTCGTGACGAGCCTACATTAGCTCGTCCACATCTATTGGACGTATCCGATTAGCAAAAATTCTATTACTCAAAGATACGCAACATTCAAGGGCGAAGATAACCCCTGAAGCGCGGCAGATTTGCGGTACGTGAAAACTCAGTGAAGCGCCGGCTGAGTACTCGGAGGCGGCGACGCCACGGGAGGCGCCACTGGCTTGACAACGGTTGCATTGGTGGTGACGGGCGCACGCGTCGGGGACCAATCCTGCGGTCCCGACGGGGTCGTCGGCTGGTCCATCGTGTTGTCGGGAATGATGGGCACCGGCGGCGGAGGTGACATATCGTTGCCGCCCACCGGCCGGTAAACCGGCGCTACCGCACTGTCGTTGGCGAGCCAGTGGGCAGGACGCGCCACCAGCCATTCAAGGCCGTAGCCGAGGGGATAGATAATGTCGGCGAAGATCGCGAGCGGCTGCGAGTCCTCGTCGTGATATTCCTTGGGGTTCTGTTGATCGTTGTCGTTGTACTGTGCGTGAGAAATTGTGGGCAGGCCAACGAACAGCGCGGCGCAGAAAATAATCGCAACTAAGCGCATGCCGACAACTTTGCTCGATCGTCCGCGGTCGTGTCAACACATGCGAAATCGTTCTTGCGCTGGCACCCCTGCATCCGCAATTGTAAGCGCGATGATCCTGTCAGCAGTGCGCTCCTTTTGTGCATGCTTGCGAATTTCCACCGCTGCGGCCGTCGTTTTTATATGCGCCATCGGTTCCAATGCTCATGGCGCGCCGCCGGCCGGCTCAATTGCTTACGTCGGTACCGACTCCAACATTTATTACTGCGACACGACGTGCGCGAAGCCGAAATGCATCACCTGCAAGGCGGCTGCGATTCACGTCAGGCGCGACGACGCGATAAGGCCGGTGATGCTCGCGGACAACGCCCCCGACGCTGGCCAGTCGCCCGGCGGCACCGAGTACGGATGGCCGACGTTCTCGCCCGACGGCAAGCGCATCGCGTATTCGTCCGAGACGCACAAGCAAGCCGAAGATTCGTACGCGGTGTGGGTTTACGATCTCGCGCGCAGCCAGGCGATGCTGATATTCGAGAGCCGATCCGAGCGCATCGTCTACCTGGTCTGGACGCCGGACGGACAGCACCTTTCATTTCTGCTCGGCGAGCCGCGCGGACTCAGCCTGGTGCTGGCCGAGGTCAAGGAATCGACGCCGGTCAGAATCGTCACTACCGGGATGCCGCTGTACTTCGATTGGAGTCCGCAGCCGGGCGAGGTTGCGCTGCATACGCTTGCGCTCGATGCGGAACGCACCGAGCAGGTTTCGCTGATGGCGCTGACGCCCAACAGCCAGAACGTGATCAAGGTGCTGTCGAAAGGACGCACGCCGTTCAAGACTCCCGCATGGTCGCCCGACGGCAAGCATCTCGCTTATGTCGCGAGCTACCACGCTGAATCGAATATCGTGGTCGCAGACGCCGACGCGAGTCATCCGCGATCAGTAGTGAGTTTGCCGGTGGGAGAGACCAGTTTCGTGTGGGCGCCCGACTCGGCGCACCTGGCGTATGCGACCGCGATCACGCCGCAGGATCCGACTTATAACGGCGTCAAGCTGGTCGACATCAACACCGCGAACTCGAAATGGCTGACCAAGGAAGACGTCGCCGCATTTTTCTTTGCGCCTGATTCGCAGCACGTCGCGTACATCGGCGTCCCCCAGGAGAAGCCGTACTACAGTTGGTCGGTGGTCGACGTTAAGAGTGGAGCGAAAAAGGCGCTAGGCAATTTTCTGGCGACGCCCGACGAATCGACTGCGTATCGATACTTCGATCAGTTGGCGGTATCGCACACGATCTGGGCGCCCGATTCGTCGGCATTCATCTACGCGGGCGTGCGACTGGAAGGATCGCCGGACAAGGCGCTGGGATTTGCGCCGGCGCCGTCGGCCTGGATTGTGCCGATCGACGGCAGCAAACCGCACGCAGTATCAAATGCTGTGCTCGCGTTCTTCTCGCCCGCGAAGTAGGGAAACTCCGCCGGCCTGCATGGGTCACCCGCTCTCAACGAAGCGTGAAACCCTAACCCCGGGTTTCACATTCAGTGGGAAGGGAAACAAGATGCGGACTATGATTTGCGGCAGATGTAAATCGCGGCGGGCTTGCCTAGCACTGAAACGCGGATGATTTTACTCGGCGCTATCTTGCGCGTGCGCTCGAGGTCGCGCATCAGCCGCCACTCCGCCGTCAGCATCACCATCATGCCGCCGCTCTTCAGCACGCGGCCGAACTCCCTGAACCAAATCGGATACAGCTTGCGATTCTCGCCGTGCGATCCGTAGCGCAATCCCCACGGCAGGTTGGTGACGATTTTATCCACGCTCGCGTCGCCGAGCGGAAGCGCGCCCGCGTCCCAGTTCTCGAGCTGAATAGGCTTGTAACGCGCGCCGACGTTGACCCGGGCCGCCGCGAGCGCGGCGGCATCGCGGTCGCTGCCGAGCAGCATCGAGTAGCGCCCCATGTGCGCCCGCTCGATCAGTATCGTGCCCGCGCCGCAGAACGGATCGAGCACGATGTCGTCCTCGCGCGGCTCGGACAGCCACGCGAGCGCAGCGGCACTCGACGCGCGCAGTGAAGCAGGGCGATGGGCCGTCTTGTACTCGCGATGCCGCATGCGATCGTCGCTGAGCCGCACCGTGAGAAAAAACTCCGCGTCGATCATCGTCGCCCACAGCTCGACGTCGGCGTCTTCTTCTTCCAGCCGCCAGGTGTGATCGTCGCGCTCGAGAATCCCGCGCTCGACCGCGCGCTGAAAATCGACGCGGCGATATTCGTGCTCTCCCGCCATCCTGCGCGATCACGCGGAACTTGAGCCTGCGGCCGGCGCGCGTCCCCGGCGAGACCTTGACGCGCGCCGCAAGGGCAGGCTCGAGGAGAGGTGCCTCGCGCGACGCGCCGCGAATCTTGTCCAGCTCCTTGTTCTCGGGTCCGATGCCGGCGCGATAGCCAGCCAGCCCGAACAGATCCTCAGGCGTGCGCAACGTGCCGAGCTTGTCGGCGGCCGGCGCGAAAAAAATCGTCATCCCGGCGCGATCCGGCACCACCCGACGCGTGATCTCTCGCGCGCCGCGGATTCGTCCGGCTATCTCGTCCGCCGCGATTCCTTCGAACCCCGGCTGCGTATGCGCGATGTAGAGATTTGGGCCGAATCGTATCGGATGCGGCTGCGCGCGCTCCGGCAATGCAGGCTTACGATCGCGCCGTGCGGGTCGATACGTCTGGCGCGCGCTATTCACGTGCGGACAGTGCTACTTCGAGCGTGACAGGTACTCGTGGGTCTCGGTGTTGATCGTAATCGTGTCGCCCTCGGCCACGAAATGCGGCACGTTGATAACCATCCCGGTCTCGAGCGTCGCCGGCTTGAGCGTATTGTTCACCGCAGCCGTCTTCATTCCGGGGTCGGTCTGCACCACCTTGAGCGCGACCGTCTTCGGCAGCGTCACGTTGAGGGGCGTCGTTTCGTAGAACTCGACTTCGACTTCGAGGTTCGGCGTCAGGAATCCGACCACGTCCTCGATCAGGTCCTTGGGAATCGTGATCTGCTCGTAGTTCTCGGTGTTCATGAAATGGAAATCGTCGCCGTCCTGGTAGAGGAACTGCATCTTGCTCTGATTCAGGATCACGCGCTCGACGCGATCTTCCGAGCGGAACCGGTTCTCGGTCTGCGACCCGGTCTTGACGTTGCGCAGCTTGGTCTGCACCATCCCGCGCCAGTTGCCGGGCGTGATATGCGTGATCGTCATGATCCGCCACAGGTCTTTGTTGTACTCGACGATCATACCCGGGCGCAGTTGCGTCGCTTGAATCAGCATTGCTTGAACACTCTCGATAAGAACGAAGGTTAAGAAGGGAATTCTACGCAAGCCCGCAGCGCGCGGCAAGTTCGCGAGGACGTTCGGTACTGTCTTAATTCCGGGCTGAGTGTCTGAATTTGAAAACGTCAGTGTCTTAATTTCGCAGAGTGACGCCGTTGCGCTGCGCCGCATACAGCTTGCCGCGTGAAGGGTAGTGTACCTGACTGAAATGCGCACTGTCATGCCGAGTTCGTTCCAGACAAAATCGCCTGACGTCTTTCTCGTATGCGCATTCACTTGGATAATCAGTAGTCCGCATACAGTCCTCGTATTGGGTTTCAGACCATTTCACACTTTGCGCCGTTGGTCCGCTTTTGCACGTATGCGCATGACGACAACGTGACCACAAGCGCGAGCGCGGCAGCATGGCGAGGTTTCATCGCGCGCACTAGTGGAACAGTTTGCTGTACCACGGCTTTGACGGAGGGTGGCGTGCCGTACGGCGGCGGGTATCCATATGGATACGGATTCGGCGCGTACGGATTGTAGCCCGGCGCATACGGATTCGGATTCGCGTACGCGTACGGATTGGGCCGGTAGTACGGCGACGGCGGATACGCGGGGTAAGTCCCGTACGGCGCAGCGTACATCGGAGTATTGCCGTATTCCGTCATCCCGCTGCCGCCGCCGACGGTGTCGATCGACGCCTCGACGAAATTGCTGCCGTTGCCGTATGCGCGAATCCTCGCGTCGCTGCCCGCCGGCATCGGGAACGTCAGATCGAACGCGCTGTAGCCGCCCGCGCTTACCGCGATCGGCTTGACCAGCCGGCCGTTGACGTAAACACCCGCATGACGCACGCCCGGCCCCGCAATCTGCCCGACCACTTCGACATTTCCCGGCGCCGACATTAACTCTTCGGCATCGATCACGTTGATCTGCACGTTGGTCAGCGGCCCGAGCGACGAGTTCGCGTCGATATGACGGCGCGACGGCGAGAGCGCATCGCCAGGCCGCGCAATCTCTGCAGTATTGTTGCCCCTCGAGGGACCCGCTGAGGCGAGCGGACTCTCTGCCAATGGACCCGCCTCGCCGCGTGACGACGCGCTAGCGCCGGGATCGACTTCAATCATTTCTTCGCTGCCCTTCATCGGGCCGACTGCCGCAGGATCCGGCGAAACCATCGCATGCGCCTCGCGCCCGTAAACGTCGGCCACGCGAATCGACTGCGTCGGCGACGGCTGCTCGATCGAGAAGTCGAAGTTGACGCGCTGCTCGCCCGGCGTGCTCGCGACGTCGATATCCCTGCTCTTGGTGTCGCCGTCGAAAATCCCGGCCGACTTGAGATCGGTACCCTCGAGGAAGCCTTTCACGCGCACCTTTCCGGCCTGGAAGACCCGCGAAGCAATCTCGACCTTCGGCGCGTCCGGCATTTTTTCTCCGGGCGGCGGCGCAAACGACGCATGCGACTCGGGCACCTCGGTACGCGCTACTGGTCCCTTGGATGCGGGCACCTGTTTTTCGAGCGCCGCGATTTTTTCCCTGATGCTCGCCCACTGCTCGGGATACTGTCCGCCCGCAATCTTCGCCGCGGCTTCTATCTTGTCGCGATCGCTGAGTATCGACGTCATCGCACCGCTGGCGCTGGCATTTGTCATGCGCACCCAGAGCCGTCGACAGCGTTTGCGCATCGCCGGCCAGGCTGGCCACGGGCGCGAGGATCGGACCGGGCTTGGCGGACGATGCATTGATCGAATTGAGCATCGAGAACGCATGATCGCTCAACTCGAGCGCCTGCGCCTGGGCATCCTGCGCGAAGGATTGGCGCGGACCGATTCCGACCGAAAGCAGCACGAGCAAACAAACGGCCGCCTCGATCCGCCCGAAGACAGATCCGGTACGCGCTACACGCGCGGCGGTTCGATGCGCGATGAAATCGATCACCCCTCTCGACCTACAGGGCTACTGCGTTTCCCGGTAGCGTTCTGCCGTTTGCTTAATCCGACGTGAGAGCTTCAGGAAGACCTCACCCTCGTCGTAGATGAAGAGCGCAAGCGCAGCGCAGGCACCGACAATCAGACCGAGGATAAATGCGCCCATAAGCCTTCACTCCTCCGGATAATCGCGATTATATTCAAATTCGCGCCGCTAAACCTACCCGAAACAACCACCGATAGTGTTACCTGCTCACAGTTGTGTTCCCTTCCCGCACGAGATGCCCACATTTCGGTTCGCCTTTCCCTCGAGGGCTCGAGAAAAGGGGTTAGGGGTTAGGTTCCTCCCCCCGATACGCAACATCGCCAAGTTGTAGTATCTTGATTCTATCGTGCCAGGTCTTGAGACATCGGATCGTCCGGCCGCGGGCGTCCTCCCGCTCGACGGGCGAATCATCGTCCGCGTGACCGGCGACGATCGCGCCTCGTTCTTCCACGGGATGTGCACCGCCGACGTAAAGGGCGCCCGCCCCGGCACCATACTGCCCACGCTCTTTCTCACCGAGCATGCGCATGTGATCGCCGATGCGTTCATCTGGGTAACGCCCGACGCGCTCATCCTCGACATTGACGCCGATGCATGGACGCGTACCCGCGCGCATCTCGAAAAATTACTGGTCGCCGACGATGTGGAATTCGAAGCCGCCGCAGACCTCGTCGTCATCGATGTCGAAGGACCAGCCGCGCTCGACGCGACCGGCGCGACGTCGCTCGCCACATGGAGCTTCAACGTGGTTGGCGATTCACTGGTCGGCAACCTGCCTCGCTACGGCGGACCGGCGGCATCTGTCATAGCTCGCCGCGATTCGATCGATTCCACTATCGCCGCAATTATTGCGAAGGCGCCGGGCTCGCGCCGCGTCGACGCTTCGATACTCGAAACGATTCGCATCGAAAACGGCGTCGCACGCGCCGGCGTCGATACCACCGACAAGACGATCGCGCTCGAGGCGCGCCTCAATCGGGCGATCTCATTCAACAAGGGATGCTACCTCGGGCAGGAAACGATAGAGCGGGCGACTGCGCGCGGCGGTTTGAAAAAACGGATGTTCGGCCTTAAGTTTCGTAGTGAGGGCTTGCCAGCCGCCGGAGCGATCCTTACTCTCGCGGGCAAGGAAGTCGGCCGGGTGACGAGCGCCGTGCGATCGCCGCGCTTCGGTGCTATCGGGCTTGCGATTTTGCATCACAGCGCATGGACGCCCGGCACGGAATTGACAGTAGGCGAGGGTGGATCGGCAATCGTGTCGGACCTGCCGTTCGCGCAGAGTTGATGAGTTGAAGCGATACTTTAAGTTTATCATACGGGCCTGCACGGCCCGGATTTAGGAGTTGATCAAATGGCTAATGTGCTCGGCAAGCGTTACATGTGCGAAAGCTGCGGCACCGAGGTGCTGTGCAACAAGGCCGGTGACGGCGGTCTCCAATGTTGCGACGTCGAAATGAAGATCAAAGAAGCGAAACCGCTCCCGAGTTCCGACTAGGACGCCGCGCCAGCTCACTCGCGACGAAGGCATAAATTTTGGTGGTAGCTGCGCCCGGGAAAGCCGATCTGGTTCTGCACCAGGGTCTCGTCCTCGGCCATCCCGGCAGCGATTCGGTTGCAATCTCCGGCGGTGTGATCGTCGCGCACGGTCCTTTTGCGGAGCTGAAACCGTTGGTCGGGCCGCGAACTCACCTGGTCAAACTCGCGGGACGCACCGTCGCCCCCGGCTTCATCGATTCGCACATCCATTTTCGCGAGGCTGCTGCCGCGGCTACTGGAATCTCTGTTTCGCGATGCCGCACCGTCGCCGACCTGCTGGCTGATCTCCGGCTCGCCGCGGGCAAGACGCCGCCCGGCAACTGGATGCGCGCGTTCGGATGCGACGAAGCGATGATGCTCGACAATCGCGGGCCGACGCGCGCCGAGCTCGACGCGTCGGCGCCGAAAAATCCCCTGCGCCTGCGCCATCAGACGTTGCACGCGACCTGGCTCAACTCGCGCGCGATTGCGGTGCTCGGCCTCGAGGCTCCCGATTTCACGCCGCCGGACGGCGCCAACATGGTTCGCGACGCCGCCGGCAAGCTCACCGGGCTAGTGGTCGGTATGGAAACATGGCTGTCGGATCATCTTCCGCTGGTGACCGCCGCGGAATCGGAATCGCGCGCGCGCATCATGAGCCGCGAAATGGCCGCCGCCGGAGTTACCGCGTTCACCGACGCAACCACGCGCAACAGCCCGGTGGAAGTCGAGCAGTTCGCCAAGCTCGCGCAGTCGAACGCGATATGCCAGCGCGTCAGCGTGATGATCGGCGGCCAGCATCTCGAAGCTGCCGATGAATGCGAGAAGATCGCTCGCGCCGCCGGAATTTCGTTGGCTGGCGCCAAGTTCATGCCCGGCAATCAATACGACACCGCCGGCCTCTCGCGCCCGGTTCGCCATGCGCTCGAGCGCGGTCTCGATTGCGCCTTTCACGTCACCGAAATCGAGGAGCTCGACGAGGCGATCGCCGCGATCGAGTCAGCGAAATCGCAATTCTCCGGACGGCGCGAGATGCCGCGGTTTCGCATCGAGCACGGCGGCATCATCACGCCCGACTACATCGATCGGCTCATGGCCGCCAACGTGTGGGTCGTCACCAATCCCGGCTTCATCTATTTCCGCGGTCCCAAGTACGCCACCGAGCCCGGCCTCGTCCCGCATCTCTATCGCGCGCGCACTCTCAAGGACAGAAATGTGCATCTCGTCGGCGCGACTGATGCGCCCGTGACGCCAGCCAAGCCGTTCGCCGCGATCGTAGCAGCCGCTTCGCGCACTACAATCGACGGCGTCCCGCTTGGACCCGCCGAAGCGCTTTCGATGCCCGACGCCTTCGCGCTCTTCACCACCGACGCCGCTCGCCTCGCGCGCCTCGACGCTGGCGTGATCGAGCCCGACCGTCTTGCCGATCTGATCGTGCTCCCGCGCGACCCCTCGACGCTCGCGCCTGCCGACCTGATGAACCTCACCGTCGACATCACGATCGTCGCGGGCCGCGTGGTTTATGAGCGCGGCCGTCCTGCAATCGCGAGCAGTGACAGCGCCGATCTGCGGTCTACCTGACGGCTTCACAGCTGATGGCATCCTGCTGATGTCTTCGAAAACCAACGGTTCGAGCGCGGTTCTCTACGAAAAGCGCGGCCCGGTTGCGTGGGTGACGCTGAATCGTCCGGCACAATTCAACGCCTACAACATGGCGATGCGCGACGCGCTGTTTCAAATCCTCGCCGCCATCCACGACGATAGCGACGTTCGCGCGATGGTCCTGCGCGGCGCCGGCCAGGCCTTCTCAACCGGCGGCGATCTGGCGGAATTCGGGATGGCCCCGTCGCCGATCGTCGCGCGATGGGTCCGCTTTCGCCGCGACGTGTGGGGGATGCTGCGTGCGTTGCCCATCCCGACTATCGCCGCCATCCACGGATACACTGTAGGCGGCGGACTCGAGATGGCTCTCCTGTGCGACTTCGCGATCGCCGCTGACGACACGCGCCTGTCCCTGCCGGAAACGGGAGCCGGCATGATCCCGGGCGTCGCTGGAACGCAGACGGCAGCGCGCCGCCTCGGCCTCGGCCGCGCGCTCGACCTCTGCATGACGGGCCGTTGGATTGACGCCCAAGACGCGTTACTTGTAGGTATGGTCGCCGAAGTGGTTCCGTTGGCAGACTTGGATCGTCGCGCACTCGCAATCGCACGCGCATTTGCACGCGTCAGCCGCGAACGTTCGGCGATACTCAAGCTGGCGGTCTGGGGCGGCCTCGATTTGCCACTTCGACAAGGATTAGAACTCGAACACCGGCTCTGGAAGAGAGGAAGCGCTCTGTGAACACCGTCAACTTCGTAACGATCCCGGCATCGATTGTGCCCGACCAGGAAATCCTGGTGTTCGGTGCGCGTCGCCTCACCTACGCGGATCTGAACGACCAGGTCGCCCGCCTGTGCGCGGTCTTTAAACAGTTCGGACTCGCGCATGGCGACGTCATCGCAGTACTCGACACCAACTCCGATCTCTACATCGAATGCTATTACGCGGCGGCCAAGGCCGGGCTCACATTCCTGCCGCTTAACTATCGTGCCAAGGATGCCGAGCTCGAGTACATGATCAACACCGCGAATGCGAAGACGTTGATCGTCGGCGATCGCTATCTCGAGCTGATCGCGAAGATTCAGCCGCGGCTCCGCGCGAGCAAAATCGTCGCGCTTGGCGACGGTACCAAGGGCTTGCCGCGAATTGCCGACCTCGTCGCCAAGGCCGAGCCCGATGAATCCGAAGCGGAGGTCGAGGACGAGGACATCTCGATCCTCATGTACACGAGCGGGACCACGTCGCTGCCAAAGGGCGTCCAGTTGCGCTTCCGCGATTTTGCCGCGTACGTGACCGCCAACGTCGAGATGGCCGATGGCACCGATCGCGGCGTCGCGCTGGTGTGCGTGCCGTTCTATCACATCGCCGGAACGACGGCGTACATGACCAACATCTGGACCGGCCGCAAGGTGATCGTGATGCCGCAGTTCGACGCCAAGGCGTGGCTCGATCTCGTCGCGCGCGAGCACGTCACGCACGCCTTCGTCGTTCCCACCATGATGAAGCAGATCATCGACGAGCCCGGGTTCGCGAAAACCGATCTCTCGACGCTGACCAATCTCGCATACGGCGGCGCGGCGATGCCGGTGCAAGTCATCCGTCGCGCGATCGAAGTTTTCCCGAAAAAAGTCGGCTTCGTGAACGCCTACGGACAGACTGAAACCACCTCTTCGCTGACTGTGCTTGGCCCCGACGATCACCGGATCGAAGGCACGCCCGAGGAGATCGAGCTCAAGCTCAAACGCCTCAACTCGATCGGCAAGCCGCTGCCCGACGTCGAGATTCGAGTCCGCGACGAGGACGGCAAGTTCCTCCCGCACGGCCAGGTCGGCGAAATCATCATCCGCACCCCGCGCATCATGAAGGGTTACGCTGGCCGCGACGACGACGCGCGATTGCCCGACGGATGGCGCGCGACCGGCGACCTCGGATGGCTCGACGATGACGGCTACGTCTTTTTCGCCGGCCGCAAGGACGACATGATCATCCGCGGCGGCGAGAATATCGCTCCTGCTGAAATCGAAACCGTTCTGATGAGCCATCCGGCCGTCGACGAATGCGCCGTCATCGGCGTGCCTTCGGTCGAGTGGGGACAAATCGTCAAGGCTTTCGTCGTCGTGCGCAAAGGCGAGAACGCGACGCAGTCCGAGCTTGAGGATTTCTGCCGATCGCGGCTGGCGAGTTTCAAGCGTCCCGAGCGCATCGAGTTCATCGACGCGTTGCCGAAAAATCCGCTCGGCAAAATCCTGCGCAAAGATCTGCGCGCGCCCGCGGGAGGCGTCTGACGCCGCGCGCCGCCAAAAAGTTCCGGCCACATCGCGCCGCTCGTAGTGCACCAGCCGGCGCGATCGAAGTATCCTTCGCCAGCGGATGCGTCAGCGCGACGCTTCGCTACCCAGGCTCGCGCGCGATTCTAACGCCCGCGATGGCGGTCAGGCTGCTCGAACTGTTCGAGCACGTCGAGGACGACGACGCGGCCCGCATGCTCGCACTCACGGGAGCCGGCTCCGCGTTCTGCGTCGGCTTCGATGATGCCGTCGATCCGCGCCTGGTGGAATCGCTGGCCGTGCTCTCGAAGCCGACCGTCGCAATCATCAACGGCGACGCTTTCGATGAAGGCCTGGAACTGGCGATGGCCGCCGATATCCGCGTCGCGATATCCTCCGCTCATTTCGCGATCACGCAAATCAAGCGCGGCGCAATGCCGCATTTCGGCGCGACTCAGCGCCTCCCGCGCCTCATCGGCGCCGCCAACGCTCTTCGCATGATGCTTACAGGGACGGCTCTGGGAGCCGACGAGGCGATGCGCTTGGGACTCGTCACTTACCGGGCGGACAATCCTGCCGATCTCGCCGCCACCGGCGGACGCGTCGCCGAGGCTATCCTTAGCCGCGCTCCGCTCGCCGCGCGCCTGGTCAAGGACGCAGTCCTCAAAGGCTATGATATGACTTTGGAGCAGGGCATCAGGCTTGAGGAGGATCTATACGCCCTGCTACAAACGACTTCCGACCGCGCCGAAGGCGTGCGCGCTTTTCTCGAGAAGCGCAAACCGCTGTTCAGGGGCGCGTGAACTCTCGGCGCAAACTTAGCGAAAAATCGTCCGAAAGGATCAGGATCCACGAATGGCAAATCAGCTCGGCAAAGTTTATATCTGTAGCAACTGCAAATCGCAGGTCATCGTCACCAAGGGCGGCACCGGCCAGCTCAAGTGTTGCGGCGTTCCGATGGAACAAAAAAAGTAGCGATCACCCGCGCTGGTTCAGGCGCTATCGCGACAACTGGAATGAGGGCCACAAATGATTGCTGCGATCATAGTCGGAATAATTGCGGGATTCCTGGCCGGCAAAATCATGGACGGCTCAGGCTTCGGAGTTATCGGCGACCTGCTGCTCGGCTTGGTCGGTGGGCTCATCGGTGGCGCGATCTTCGGATCGGCTAACAGCATGATCGGCGCAATTGCCATCTCTACGATCGGCGCAGTCATCCTGGTGTGGATCTCGCACTTGATTAAACGCGCCTGAAAAAACGATAGGCGCGCGCCGGACTCTTACCCCATCGCGCGAATACGCAACTCCTCGGCCTGCTTGCGGATGGGCTCCGGCAGTCTCACTTCGTGCGCGTCGATCCAGTTGGTCTCGAGCCGGTAAAACTCGCGCGCCGGTTCGTAGAAAAGATGGATCATGACGTCGTCGTAGTCGAGCACCACCCAGTGCGCATGATGCATCCCCTCGACGGCGAGCGGACGCTGACCCGCCTTGCCCATCGCCTCCTCGATTCCGCGCGCGATCGCCTGCACCTGCACGTCGGAGCGCCCGGTCGCCACCAGGAAATAGTCCGCGACCGATTTGAGATGCTCGGCTTCGAGGACGACCAGGTCGTAAGCCTTTTTTTCCAGCGCCGCTTCGGCTGCGGCGATTGCCTTCTTCAGTGCCGTCAAGAAATCTGACCGCGATTGGCCGGCGTGTTCGTCGTCTGTGGATGGTTGGATCGAAATGAAAGTGAACGCGAAGGTTTAAGCAGAGCGATCCTCAATACAGCGAGTGGCGCTGGATGTAGTCGACGACATCGAACGGCACCAAGTACCTGATCGACTCGCCGTGTTGCAGTTTGCCGCGAATTTCAGTCGCTGAAATAGGAAGGAACGTGGTGTCGATGAAGGATAGCGTTTGTCCGCTCGAATGCTCGTAGTGATCGTCTGTCTGAGTGTAGCCAAACCGTTTGAGCGCGGCAACTGAAACTCGCGCCGGACCGTCTTCCCCTTCGGTTAATCTTGTATGAACGACAAAGTTGCAGAGCCGCGTCAGTTCGTGCGGTTCCTTCCACGTATCCAGTTCGGCGAATTGATCCGCGCCCATCATAAGGTACAGAGGCGCCGGCTGTTTCAGGGTAGCCAGGAAGTGGCGAACCGTGTCGATCGTGAACGAACGCCCGGCCCGCCGTATCTCGACATCCGACGTCATGAAATGCCGGTTGCCCTTGGTCGCCACCCGCACCATCGCGAGCCGATGCTCCGCCGGCGCCAGTTCGCTTGACTGCTTATGCGGCGGCGATGCGGCCGGGATGAAATACACCAGGTCGAGCTTCAGCGCCTCGCGAACTTCCTCGGCCGCGCGCAGATGCCCGAGATGAATCGGATTGAAACTACCGCCGAACAATCCTACCCGCATGCGATTTGATTTCGCGCCGCGTTCAGGCGCGCACTTGTCCAGTCCCGCGCAGGACGTACTTATAGGTGGTCAATTCGTTGAGCCCCATCGGGCCGCGCGCGTGCAGCCGGTTGGTCGAGATTCCAGTCTCAGCCCCGAATCCGAATTCGAAGCCGTCAGTGAAACGCGTCGAGGCATTAACGTAAACCGTAGCCGAATCGACCTCGCTTTCAAAGCGGGCCGCAGTTGCCCCGTCGCCGGTAACGATCGCATCTGCGAGATGTGACCCGTGACGCGCGATAAACTCGATAGCTTCATCGACCGAATCCACGACTTTCACCGCCAGGATCAGGTCGAGATATTCCGCGTCCCAATCTTCGTCATTCGCCGCGCGCACTGCAGGCACAAATTTTCGGGTCGCAGCGTCGCCGCGAATCTCGACCCCGGCCGCCATCATCCGCGCAACGAGGGACGGGAGAAATTTCTCCGCGACCGCGCGATGCACCAACAATTTCTCCATCGAATTGCAGACCGACGGCCGCGAGCACTTCGCGTTGACGCAAATTTCTTCCGCCATTTTCAGATCCGCCGCACGGTCGACGTAGGTATGGCAAATGCCGTCGAAATGCGGCAGCAGCGGCACTTCCGATCCTTGCAGCGCGTCCTTCAATGATTTGCCGCCGCGCGGGATTATCAAATCGATCAGTCCGCGGCTCCGCTTCATCACCTGGATCACTTCGCGATCAGGATCACGAATAAAGGTCGCGGCATCGGAATTCAAGCCCGCATCCTTCAAAGCCCGCGAGACCAATCCGGCCAGGAATCCGTTGCTGTTGAGCGCCTCGCTGCCACCTCGCAACACCACCGCGTTGCCCGACTTGAGCGTCAGCGCAGCCGCATCGACAGTGACGTTGGGGCGCGATTCGTAAATCATTGCGATCACGCCAATCGGCACCCTGACCTTTTTGATCTCGAGCCCGTTAGGCCGCGTCCATTTCTCGATCGCAGTGCCGACCGGATCGTCCAGCGCCTCGACTTGCAAAACGCCCGCGGCCATCGCCTCGATTCGCTTGTCGTCGAGCGTCAGCCGTTCGACGAACGCACCGCCGCGCCCACTCTTACGCGCGCGCTCGAGGTCGATTGCGTTCGCGCGAATAATCTCCGCGCGCGAATCACGAATCGCAGCAGCGAGCCGCCGAAGAAAATCATTTTTCTCCGCCGTCGTTGCCAGCGCCATCCGCGGCGCCGCCGCCCGCGCCCGCTCGAGCGCCGCGATTGTGTCAGTCTCGATAGTCATCCAATTCCGCTGCTCATCCTCGCCAAGTCTGTTACCAATGAAGGATATATACCGACGCCGATCAAATAAACTGTGAGCAGTTGGAGAACAAAAAGCGGGTGAGGATGCGCAACGACGCTATCGAAGTGAGACCAGTCGCGACCGCCGCGACCGGCGTGGCCGGCGCCGCGATTCCTCTGGTCCCAATGCTCACCTGCGTCGCCGTTGGACTCGCACTCGCCTTCACTCCCGTTGTGGTCTGGCGGATGAAGACCGGCATGTGGGTATGCATGCAGCAGCCGGAAACTTTCTACTATCTTCAGATCGCGGCGCAAGCTTACTACAACCATTCTTGGTACATCTCTGATCCGATCGTTGCCGACGGCGTCACGTTCTACCCATGGCTCCCATTTGTTCCGGTGATCTTTGTCGTCCGCATTCTCGGACTGAGTATCTTCTCGGTCGCGCTTATCTGGTCGCTTCTCGCCGGATTAGGTATTGGCGCAACTTTGTACTTGCTATTCTGGTGGTTTCTTCGCAGGCCGTGGTTAGCGGCCGGACTGACTATATTTTGTTTGTCGGATTCCGGATTTTGTGCTGGATTGGACGGCCCACTCGTGATCGTTTCCCAATTGAAACGGCTAGTGAGTGCGCTTGTCATTCATCCGGTCGGAAATCTCCTGTCGTTTCCTTTTATGCTGTGGCGCGCTCCCGACCCCGCGATCTTTCTACCGTTTCTATTTCTCCAAATCATTGCCGTCGCGAATGCGCGCGAACGTCCGCGCCGCCTGAATCTGTGGATCTCAGGTTTTGCGTTCGGGCTGCTGTTCTATGTTTTCTTCTACTTGTGGACGATGGCCGCAGCAGCCCTTCTTATCGCGTGGTTGCTCGATCCCGCCGGCCGCCGAGTCTACCGCTGGACCCTTTTGAGTGGCTTCGTCATCGGCATGCCGGAATTGGCGATAAGCCTGCACTCGAGAGCGATAGCGTCGGCGGAAGCGGTCAGACGATTCGGAATGTTTGTCCATACCTCGAGAACCTTTGAGGTCGACTATCCAATCGTGTCCGTCGCGATTGTTATCCTGGCAGGTCTGTGGATTTGGAAAACTCGCAGATTCGAATTGATCTATCTATTGAGTGTGATGATCGCGGGAATACTACTTAGCGAGAGCCGTTTGATCACGGGAATATCTTTTCATGAGGATCACTTCGACTGGCTATGGTGGCCGGTTCGACTTGTACTGGTACTAATCGTAATAGCTACTTCAGCAGAACTCTGGATAGCCCGGCGTCCGAAGTACGTAATGGCGTTTGCGGCATTCACTGTAGTCTACCTGATGAGCGCAATATACTTGAATGCGATCGAGGTAACCCGCACCCGTTTCGGTAATCAACAGCTCGGTGACTTCGTGAAGTACAACTCGCAGCGGATGGCGCCGGGGGTCGTTCCGCTTGTCCCGCGCTCGGTAGTTGCAGGCTCCGAACATTTCCTCGAATTGGCGGGGATCGCCGAAAATCAGCGGCAGCTCAGCGGATGGATTGTGCCGGTCAGCATGTCTCTCGACAATTCAAGCTGGGAGACGAGAACGGCGCTCAACGCATTTCTGAGCGGAGAAACACGTGGCGACTTCGTTCGGGATACAGCGGACAACGTGGGCGAGTACTGGTTCCTCGAACCGATCCAATCGCAATTGATTGACGGTTTCATGCGCCAGTTCGACGAGGTGGCGCGAGATCCCGACAAAGCTCTCCGGACTCTCGACGTGCGCTACGTCGCGCTGCCCGTCGGTCAACAGCCGCCGCCCTACGTAGCCTCGCGATTCGATCTTCTCCAGCCCGGCCCCTACTGGCAAATCTGGCAAAGAAAAAAGTTCTAACAGTTTCACAGTGCGTTAAGAGAAGCGCTACGCGATTTCTTTGATAAGCACAAAATTGTCGCGATGTATGATCTCATCGGCAACTTTGTACCCAAGCAGATTCGGAATCTCGGTCGAACGCCGCCCTGCAACTTTCAGCACATCCGACGCCGGATAGTTCACCAGACCGCGCCCGAACTCGACGCCGTCGGGATCGAGCAGGCTCACGCAATCGCCGCCGCCGAAATCTCCGCGCACCTCGCGCACGCCTGACGGCAGCAGAGAACGCCCGCGGTTGCGCAACGCGTCGGCTGCGCCCTTGTCGACCGCGAGCGATCCCGCCGGCCGCAGCGCGAATGCGATCCAATGCTTGCGGCTCTTGAGCCGCACCCCGGCCGGCACGATCAGCGTGCCCGCTTCGCGCGCCGGGTCCAGCGCGGCGGTGACGATTCCGACTTCGCGTCCGCGCGCGATTATCACGGCGATTCCGGCACGCGCCGCCTGCCGCGCTGCTTTCAACTTGGTCGCCATCCCGCCGACTCCCAGAGGACCGGCCTTCTCGGCCACCAGCCCGCGCATCTCGGCTTCGGGATCGTTGATTACAGGAATCAGTCGCGCATCGGCACGCTCCCGAGGATCGCCGGTCAGAACGCCATCGACGTCGCTCAAAATAATCAGCAATTGCGCCTGCACCAGGCTCGCGACCAGTGACGACAGCACGTCGTTGTCGCCGAGCCGGATTTCCTCGACGGCTACGGTGTCGTTCTCGTTGACGATCGGAATCACGCCCGCGCCGAGTAACTCAGTGATCGTTTGAGTCGCATTCTGGCGGCGCCTGCGCTCCGCCAAATCCTGATGCGTCAGCAAAATCTGCGCGATACTGCGGCCGTGACTGTCGAAAGCGCGCGCCCACGCCGACATAAGATCGATCTGTCCGGTAGCGGCAGCGGCTTGTCGCGCCGCGATCGTCGCGCCTTGCAGTTTCGAGAGTCGCGCGCGTCCCGCGGCGACCGCGCCCGACGTGACGATCACGACTTCCTGTCCGGCGCGCACCGCAGACTCGATCTGCGCCGCGAGCTGCTCGATCACGTCGACGTTCAGACCGTCGAGGTCGGACAACACGGCGCTGCCGACCTTGATTACGATCCGGCGCGCGCGCGCGACCGTCGATTCCTTATAGTTCAGTTGGGACATGCGCCGGCTGATCCATCGTAGGAAGCATTCGCGCGATCGCTGCGACCAGCGGCGCAAGTTTTTCGCTCTTGTCTGCCGAAATCGGAAATACTTCGAGGCCGGTGAGCTTGCGCAGCTTGCGCGCGATCTTTGTCACCTCGGCCGGTTCGAGCAAATCAATTTTGTTGAGCGCGACCAGCGCAAGCCGCTCCGCCAGCATCGGATCGAACGCCGCGATCTCGCCGCGCACAGTCGTAAACGCCGCGGCAGGATCGTCAGTCGCGTCGAGCACGTAGACAATCAGCCGCGTGCGCATGATATGCCGCAAAAACCGAATCCCCAGCCCGAGTCCCTTGTGCGCTCCTTCGATCAGCCCGGGAATGTCGGCGAGCGTGAAACTTTGATCGTCGGAAATCGACACGCGGCCGATATTGGGCGCGAGCGTCGTGAAAGGGTAGGGCGCGATCTTCGGCCGCGCCGCGCTGAGCGCGGTCAGCAGCGTCGATTTGCCCGCGTTCGGAAGTCCCACGAGGCCGGCCTCCGCGACCAGCCGCAGCTCCATCCGAATCCATCGCTGATCGCCCGCGGTGCCGGGAGTCGCGATTCGCGGCGAGCGCCGCGTCGACGACGCGAAATGCATATTGCCGCGACCGCCTTCGCCACCTTGCGCGATAACCGCCGTATCGCCGGGCATCACGAGGTCCGCGAGCGTCGCGCCGCTTTCCTCGTCGAATACGATCGTGCCGGGCGGCACTCGCACGACGATGTCGTCGGCGCCGTGACCGTATTGTTCCTTGCCGCGGCCGGGCTCGCCATCTTTCGCGATCAGACGCGGCTGATATTTGAAATCGAGCAGCGTCGACAGGCCTTCATCGACCTGGAAGATTACGCTGCCGCCGCGCCCGCCGTTGCCGCCCGCCGGCCCGCCGAACGGCCGGTACTTCTCGCGCAAAAACGCAATCGCACCGTCGCCGCCCTTCCCGGCGTGCACGAATACCCTGGCTTCATCGATAAATCGCATGGCGGCGTGACCATTGTCCGCCTACAGACAAATCTCCGCGAGCGCGCGGACCGTGTTGATATCGCCGGTGCCGATCAACATCGTCTTGACCGGCGATGCCTTCCACGCTTTCAGCCGGTCTGCGATTCGCTCGCGATTACCGACCAGCGCGACTTCGTCGACCAGCTTGTCCGGCACCATCGCCATCGCCTCGGCCTTCTTGCCCGCGAGGAACAAGTCCTGGATTTTTCCGGCGACGTCTTCGTAGCCGAGTCCGCTTGGCGTAGTCGTTGTAGAAATTTTTCGCGCGCGCGCCCATCCCGCCGATATACAGCGCGAGCATCCCCTTCACCGGCATCCGGCATTTCTCGACGTCCGGTCCCATGATGCAGGTGACGAACGGCGCGACGTCGAAATTTTCGAGGCTCTTTTTGCCGCCGGTCTTCGCGAAGCCTTCCTTGAGCGGCGCGTCATAGATGTCCCATCGCTCGGGATTCATCCAGACCGGGATCACGCCGTCCGCAATTTCACCCGCGAGCGCGATTCCCTTGGGGCTGATCGACGCGGTGTAAATCGGCATGTCCTTGCGCCCGTGCAGGATACTCTTGAGCGGCTTGCCGAGGCCCGACGCGCCCGGGCCGGTGTACGGGATGTCGAATTCCTTGCCGTGATGCTCGACGGGAACTTCGCGCGCGAGAATCGTGCGCACGATCTCGATGTACTCGCGCGTGCGCTGCAACGGCTTTCCGTACGACACGCCGTGCCAGCCCTCGACCACCTGCGGACCCGACGGCCCGATACCGAGGATGAAGCGGCCGCCCGACAGCGCGTCGATCGTCATCGCGGTCATCGCAGTCATTGCAGGTGTGCGTCCCGGCATCTGCATGATACCGGTGCCGAGCCGGATCTTTTTGGTCATCGCGCCGATCCACGCCAGCGGCGTGATCGCGTCGGAGCCGTATGCTTCCGCGGTCCACACTGAGTCGAAGCCTGCGCGCTCCGCCTCGAGAATAGTGTCCATCGGCAGGCCCATCTGCGCGCCCGAATAGCCGGAGAGTAAACCTAGTCGCATCGAAATTTCCTCCATCGCGGATATCCCGCGTTACGTTCGAGTTGACGCCAACAAAAAAGCCCCACGGCTTTGCCGCAGGGCTTTAGCTCAGTCTCGTTCTAACGATCTACGCAGACGCCCCTGCGGTGTCACCGGCGGGGAGCGGCTCGACGCTCACTTGCCGCTTCTCACCCTTCGGCTCGTACTTAACCACACCGTCGATGAGCGCGTAAATCGTGTAGTCGCGGCCAAGCCCGACGTTGCGCCCCGGATGCACGCGCGTGCCGAGCTGGCGGACGATGATATTCCCGGCCTTGACGGTCTGGCCCGCGTAAATCTTGATACCACGGCGCTGGCCCGGACTATCGCGGCCATTGCGCGTCGAACCCTGGCCTTTTTTGTGCGCCACGCAGTGTCTCCCTGGATTAGGCGGCCTTCGGGGCCGCGATTCGCTAAAAAAAGATTCGCGCGGCGACTAAGCGCCGGCGGAAATTTCCTCGATCTTGAGAACCGTCAGTTCCTGCCGATGCCCGCGTTTGCGGCGGTAATTCTTGCGGCGCTTTTTCTTGAACACGATTATCTTGGTGCCGCGCGGCTGCTGGACGATCTTCGCCGTCACCGACGCGCCCGCGACCACCGGAGTGCCGATCTTGGGCGCATCGCCGCCGACCGCAAGCACCTGGTCAAGTGAGATAGCCGCGCCAACCTCGCCGACGAGCCGCTCGACCGTAATCTGGTCGCCGACGCCGACGCGGTACTGTTTTCCGCCTGTCTTTACTATTGCAAACATCGATATGCCGAACGAACAGAATTATCGGACGCAGTGAGGCCAAGTCAACGCAGTTCGTGCCGCAATTCAGTCTGACGCTCGAGGCAGCTTCCATGCGAAACGGCTGCGGAAGTCATCGAAGCATGGATCGCAGAGCCAACACGATCGTCCGCTGTAGTAATAGCCTGCGCGACGATAACATGGGCGTCGTGCGATCGGCTGGACGACTTTCGCATCGATTTTGCCCAACGACATTTGCAATGGAGCGTGATCATCTCGCACAAAGCTCTTCAGAGCTTCTTTCGCAAAAGGCGATCGCCCCTGAGCGAATTCTCGTCGAACCCTAATCGCCAATCATCTTCATCGCCTGAGTCGCAGTCGCGATCCAAGGCGTGCCGAATCAGTCGATGCCGAGGCGTTCGCGGCCTTCGGGCGAGATCATCTGCGGGGTCCATGGCGGATCCCAGACCAGGTCGACATCCGCCTCCGACACTCCCGGCAGGCTCATGATTTTGTGGCGCGCGTCGGTTGCGATCGACGCGCCCATGCCGCAGCCCTGCGCCGTCAGCGTCATCTTGACTTCGACTTTCTTGGTGCCGTCGTCGGCGTCCTTCACTTCCATTCCATAGACGAGGCCGAGGTCGACGATGTTGACGGGGATCTCGGGATCGAAGCAGGTCTTGAGCTGCTCCCAGACCATCGCTTCGAGGTCGCCGCCGCCGGAAGCCGACACGACGCCCGCATCTTGAGGAGTCTTGCCGAGCGCATCGGCGTCCTTGCCGGCGACGCGGAACAGCCCGCCGTACGCGGGAACTTGCAGGGTGAAGGTTCCGCCGAGCGATTGCGTGATAAAGGCTTCGAGGCCTTTTTCCAGCATCATCTTGTTTCCGGCCGGGACCTGGACGCCTTCGATTTCGCGGGCCAATTCAACGCGTTCCATATGACGAATACCTTCCTTGTAAGAATAAGCATTGTACCGCGCCGATCCAGCGCGAGCCATAGCGTGAGAGGACGCGATTGAATGTGAAACCCTCCGCGGGTTTCACGCTTCCGCGGCAGGGGTGACCCCTGCACCCAGTGAGAAGTGAAAAGTACGAAACGCAAAATGGCGAGGACGCCATTTTGCTCTCAGTGTTCTTTTCCTGCGTCATCTTTCTCCTTGTGTCATCCCGAGCGAAGCCGAGGGACCCCGGAATCTTTCTCGAAGCCGAGCCGATCCCACTCATCAACCACGGATCAACCGCTGCCGTAGTGACGCTCAAGCGCCGGTCGGTGTTTTTGTAATTCAGAGCGAAGCGAAGAATCCCGATTCTGTGCATTGCGATTCTGCGCTGCTACTGATAGCGAAGAGGGGGCGAAAGGGCAGGCGGATGGAAGAAGCGAGCATACCGGGCGGGAATCAGCGCAATTTCGGGGTTTCGGCCAAGCAGAAGCTCTATCATTTCCTGTGCTCGCGGCCGGCTGGTGCCGATGCCGGCGAGCTGATCGGGCTGCTGCTCAGCGGCGTCGGTTCGGATCCCGAACTCGGCGCGCGGCTGGTTCGGCAGCTTACTCGACGGCGATCCCAATTTCATTTTCGATGCGGACACGGCGCAGTGGCGGCTGGCGCAAAGCGATCGGCTGCGGGTCGGCCTCGATGAGGCCGAGTTCACGGTGGTGGATTTGGAAACCACCGGCGGACGCATCGGCCCCGGCAATATCATCGAGATCGGCGCCTACCGAATGGTTGGTAAGCGGCTGACCGAGACCTTCTCGCAGCTGGTTCGGCCGCAGGGCGGGCTCGTGCCTCGGTTCATCACGGGGCTGACCTCTATAACGACCGAGATGATTCGCGAGGCGCCGCCGATCGAGCGCGTGCTGCCGGCATTTCGCGAGTTCCTGGGCGACCGCGTGATAGTCGCGCACAACGCCGCCTTCGATTTCGGATTTCTCGATTTTGAATTTCGCCGAATTTTTGGAATCGGACTCAGCAATCCTGTCCTGTGCACGCTGCGGATGGCGCGACGGTTCATGCCGTCGCTCAAGCGCCGCCGGCTCGATCTGCTCGCGGGACATTTCGGACTCTCGCAAGAGGGACGGCATCGCGGGCTCGGCGATGCGCGGATGGCCGCCGAGATTCTCTCGATTTTTCTCGAGATGGCGCAGAAGATGGGAATCACGCGGCTCGATCGCCTGCTCGACGACCATCATCGCGGAATCGCCGGCAGGAGAATCGAGCGTCACGTGCCGCCCGAGGAAATCGCTGCGCTTCCGCATGCGCCCGGCGTCTACCTGATGCGCAACGAGCGCGGCGACTTGCTCTATATCGGCAAGGCGCGCCGGCTCCGGGAGCGGGTGAGCTCATACTTCAGTGCGTCGGTGAGGGCGAAGACGGCCGAGCTTATCTCCCACGTTTACAAAATCGAGACGCGGGTGACGCGCTCACCGCTCGAGGCTGCGCTCGACGAGGCGCGGCTGATTCGCGAGCTGAAACCGCCGTACAACCGGATGCTGAAGTCGGCGGCGCCGGCGTTTTTCATCAAGGTCGACCTGATGGACGAATTTCCGCGCGTGACGCTCTCGACCAAGATGAGCGCGCGGCGCGGCGTGATGCATCTGGGGCCGTTCATCGGGCGCCGCGGTATCGAGCATTCGGTGCGCGCGCTGTCGAGAATCCTCGGGCTGCGCACCTGCGGCGGCAAGCTCGCGCCGAGCGAGGAAATTTCGCCGTGCATCTACGGCCAGATGGGGCACTGCACCGCGCCGTGCAATATGAGTATCGACGGCGACGGCTACGCGGAGCGGGTTCGGCGCGCGGTTGGTTTTTTGCGCGGGCGCAGTGGGCCGCTGCTCGGTGAACTCGCTCGGGCGCGCGACCAGGCCGCCGCAGCGATGCGGTTCGAGGAGGCTGCCCGCTTTCGGCATCATCTGGAAGCGCTGACAACGTTGGCGCATCGCGCGAGCCGGCTAAGCGAAGTGGTGACGGAGAACAATCTGGTGATCGTGACGGGCGAGGATGGCGATCGTGCGGCGCACGTCGTGCTGTCGGGACGGCTCGCGATGACGCGTCGGCTGGACAGCGAAGAGGTCGCGGGCGAGGTGCGGGATTTCGTCGCGGCGAATTACGAGCGCTACAAGTTGAAGGCGGTTGAGCGGGGCGAGCTCGAACAGATGTCGATCGTCGCGCGATGGCTCCGGGAGCGCACGTCCGACGAGGGGCGTTTAATATATCTGTCCGGCCCGAACTTGGAGCCGGGGATGCTGCTGGCGTGCGGGCAACCTAACCCCTAACCCTTCCCATAGTGGGAAGGGGAACAAGAAAGGAGGTTGTCTCGAAGGAAGGGGACAATCGCGCGGGGTTTGATCGATCACTTCATTCATTTTTTAGGCTGAGTACCTATCCCGGTCAGGCCGACGGAAGTCGGCGAGTTGTTTGCGTTGCTCCTTATTGTGAGCGCGCCGTTGTGAGCGCCGAGTGCGGTGGGCTTAAAGGTTACGGTCACCGAGCATTTGGACTTGGGGCCGATCGTCGCGCCGCATCCGTTCGCTATCGCGAAATCGCCGCTGGCAACGATGCTCGAGAACGAGACGGGCGTGGTCTTGCTGGTATTCGCGATCGTGACCTTTTTGGGCTTGCTGACGGCGCCTCTTCCGAACGCGACTTTGCCAAGCTTGAGTACGTGCGGCGACACTTTGAGTGCTACCGCGACTGGAGTTGCAGTGGGGGTGGCCGTCGGAGTCGACGTCGCGGTGGCAGTCGCAGTGGGAGTTGCGGTCGCGCTCGCAACGGGAGTGCGGACGGCGGAAGGCGTCGAAGTCGGCGTCGCGGTCGAAGTCGCTGTCAAAGTTGCAGTTGCTGTCGCCGTGGTTGTCGCGGTGCCCGTCGCAGTTGAGGAGGCAGTGGCAGTTGCGGTTCCAGTCTGAGTCGCGGTGGCGGTAACAGTTGCGGTCGCAGTCTGAGTCGCCGACGCGGTCGCGGTAGTCGTTGGAGTCGCAGTCGGAGTCACGGTGGACGTCGCCGTCGCGGTGCTGGACGCGGTCTGAGTCCCAGTTGCGGTGGCGGTCGCTGTCTGAGTCGCAGTTGCGGTAGCGGTTGAAGTCGCGGTCGGCGTCACGGTGGATGTCGCCGTGGCGGTGCTGGACGCTGTCCGAGTCGCAGTCGCCGTTGAAGTTGACGTGGATGTGGCGGTGCTGGACGCCGTAGCCGTCGAGGTCGATGTAGCGGTGCTGGTCGGCGTCGGAGTGGCAGTCGCCGTAGAGGTCGAGGTCGAGGTCCGCGTCGCAGTGGCCGTATGGGTCGAAGTGCTGGTCGCCGTCGCCGAATTGGATGCCGTCGCGGTACTAGTCGCGGTCGTCGTTGCAGATGCCGTCGGAGTCGGAGTGGCAGTGCGCGACGCCGTCGCAGTTGGCGTCGCAGTCGCTGATGCAGTTAGGGTGGCGGTCGCGGTGGATGACGTCGTCGCAGTGGCGGTCCGCGATGCGGTCTGCGTGGCAGTTGCGGTGCCGGACGCGGTTGCAGTCGCCGTAACCGTCGGGGTGGATCCGGTCGCGGTCGCACTGGCGGTCGGCGTCGGGCCGGTGAACGGGACTATAGGTTTATCGAAGCGCAGCACGCGATTGTTGGTTTCATCTGCGACGTACAGGTTGCCGATTGAATCGAGCGCCACGCCCTTCGGCTGGCACATCGCGGTTGCGCTGGGCGCGGGATCGCCGGGTGCGGAATCGGCGCATAGGCTAGCAGTGAAATCGGTGCCGCTCGCACCTTGTCCAAAGACAACGTCAGCGGTGACATCGCCGGCGCCGCTTGCAGGATTGAGGGAAGCTAGGGGCTGATTGTATTCGAGCAAGCGATTGTTGAGCGCGTCGGCGACGAACAGATTTCCCACACTGTCGAGACTGATGCCAAAGGGTTGGCACATGTCGGTGGAACTTGGCGATGGGGTTCCCGCCGAGCTGGCGCATATCGCGCTCGTGAAACTGGTGCCGCTGCTCCCCTGGCCGAAGACGCGATCAGCGGTCGTGTCCCCTGCGCCGGTGGCAGGATTGAGCGTCGCCAGCGGTTGATTGAATTCGAGAACTCGCGCGTTTTCCTGATCGGCTACGAACAGGTCGCCAATCGGATCGACGGCCAGCCCGCGCGGGCCGCATAGGCTGTCCGCTGTCGGCACGCCAGTGCCGGGATTGCAGACTCCGGCGTTGAGATTACCTTTTTGGCCGAAGACCTGGTCGGCGACCGTATCGCCCGCGCCCGTCGCGTGATTCGGCGTTGCGAGAGGCTGATTGAACTCGATCACACGATTGTTGCCGAAGTCGGAGACGAACAGATCTCCCGCCGTGTCGAGCGCCAGTCCCGCGGGGAGGCACATAGTAGAGGCGTTGAGGGTCGGCGCGTTCTTGTCGAGGTCGCATGTAATGCCGCTGAAGCTGCCGTCTTGTCCGAAAACCACGTTGGCGCTCAATCCAAACGGAGAGCCCGCGCCAAACGGATCGTTGTATTCAAGCACACGACTGTTGCCGTAATCGGCTACATACAGATGACCCGAATTGTCCACTGCCACGGCCACCGGATTGCACAGGCTGTCCGCGCCGACTCCGCTGGAATCGCCGACGGCGACGCCGTCATTGCATGCGACCGAGAGCGCGTCCGGCTGTCCGATGACGATATCGGCGGGGCTGCCGTTCGTGAACCCTGCCGCGTTGGCCCATCCGAGCACACGACTATTGCCCGAATCGGCGACGTAGAGGCGATTGAGTCCGCCGCTGGAATCGATCGCGACCCCTTGAGGCGCCTGGAGCGCAGCCGCGGTCGGATTGTTAATTCCGTTGTGAAACAAGTCGGCTTGCCCGAACACGCGGTTGGCCACCGGCGGCGACGAAACCGGATTTGCATACCAGAGGACGCGGCTGTTCGACGCGTCGGCGATCAGTACGTCGCCCGCTCCGTCAACCGCAACTCCGTCCGGTTGGCACAGCACTGCCCCGCTGGGAGCAATCCCGCTGCCGACAGCGCCTCCGCATGTGGCGGTCGTGAAGCTGCCCCCCTGGCCGAAGACGAGGTCCGCGGTCACGTCACCCGAACTGCCCGGCGCGCCCGGCGATCCGCCGCCTACGGCGAGCGGATCCAGATATTCGAGCACGCGGCTGTTATTGATGTCGGTGACGAACAAGTCGCCGACGCCATCGAGGGCCAAGCCGCTCAGGTTGCAGATGCCATCGGCACTCGGCGAAGGATCGGGGGAATTGCCGTCGTAGCAAAGCGCGGCGGTAAAATCGGTTCCGCTCGAGCCCTGGCCGAAGACCCGGTCTGCGGTTACATCGCCGGCTCCCGTCACGACATTCGGCGTTGCCAGCGGCTGATTAAATTCGAGCACGCGATGGTCGCCGTCGTCGCCGACGTACAAGTCTCCCGAGCTGTCGACCGCGACCGATAAAGGATTGCACATGCCGACCGCTGTCGCGTTGCCACTGTTGAGGACGCATGCGTTGGTCGCAAAGTCGGTGCCGGTCGCGCCTTGTCCAAAGATGAGATCCGCAATCGTGTCGCCGACGCCGTTGCCAGTGGGAGCCGCCAGTGGCTGATTGTATTCGAGCACGCGGTTGTTGCCCGCGTCGGCTACGTAAAGATCATCGCTGGAGTCGGAGGCGACGCCTTGAGGAAAACACAGGCCCGCAGCCGTCTGCGCACAAAACGTACTGGTAAAGCTGCCGCCTTGTCCGAAGACGACGTTCGCCACGAAGCCGACAGAGATTCCCTGCGCGAACGGCTGATTGTATTCGAGCACTCGATTGTTGCTGGTGTCGGCAACATACAAATTGCCGGATCTGTCGACGGCGACTCCTCCCGGCAGGCACAGGCTGTCCGATCCAAGGCCGGCGACGTCGTTCAAGCCGGTGCCGCTGTTGCATAGCGTGGTGTGAAAATCGGGCTGGCCGATCACGATGTTCGCATTCTGGCCGTTGACGAAGCTGGTGGCGTCGTTCCATCCGAGGATGCGGTTATTACTGCCGTCGACTACATACAGATGCTCGGGGGTGCTGGTCAGGTCGACCGCCATCTGGCTGGGAGAGTCGAGGCTCGCGGCACCGGGGTTGTTGATGCCGTTGTCGGAGAAATCGATTTGCCCGAGCACCGCATCCGCGATGTTATCGCCGGTTGCCGCGAGCAGCGCCGTCACCATGAACACGGCAATGACGGCGGCGAGCGCGATAGTGCCGAGTCGAGGATGAGAACTTATACGCGACGGTCTTTGCGCACTGGTGCTGTTTTCCATGAGCCGCCGCACAATCGATCCGAATCAGCGCGGCCGGGAGAGATGGCATCAGTCTGGTGCCCGCAGGATCGCGAAGTAAGTAGGGTGACGACCTGCGCCTAAACACACCGCAGCGCGCACGCCGCGGAGCGTCGCGGGGCAGGGCAGCCGTCATTTGGAGGAAAGCGGTAGCAAGCTCGTTCTCCGCCTTGCCGAACGAGGACGCGCGTCATAAAATCAGATAATCATGAAATCAGAAATCTCAGCGACTGACGCGGCTCGTCGATTCTCGGAAGTCGTGAATCGAGTGCGCTATCGCAACGAATCTTTCGTCGTAAAACGAGGCGGCGAACCAGTCTGCGAGATCGTCCCCGTGCGAACCAGGACCTTCACCGGCCGTGACTTCGTGGAATTGCTCCGGTCACTGCCGCATCCCGGCAAGGAATATCTCGACGCAGTTGAACGGCACGTTCGAAAACAGCCTAAGGCCGAGAAATCAAAGTGGCCGCGCTGATCGATTCCAGCGTCTTCATCGCCGGCGAGCGTGCCCGGATTGATCTGACGGAGCTTCTGGCATCCCTCGGCGGCGAACCTCTCGCGTTGTCAGCGGTGACCGCGTCGGAATTGCTGCACGGCTTGCATCGCACTCGAACGATCGCGCAACGAGAGCGCCGCAATTCGTACGTTGAGGCGATATTCGAGCAAATGCCGGTGCTGGCGTTCGATCTTAACGTCGCCCGAGTCCATTCAGCAGTTTCGGCTGAGCTGGAACGCACCGGCCGCCAGGTTGGCGCACACGACCTGATGATCGCTGCGACTGCGATGGCCCACGATTATCGCGTTGCGACGCGCGACCTCAGAAGCTTTCCAAAAATCCAGGGACTCGAGACCCTGAGGATTTAGCAGCTAGCGCCAGGCTCACCCTTTCAAATTTGCGGCGAACAGCTTGAGCGTTCGCTGCCATGCGTCTTTTGCTTCCTCGGGCCGGTAGACGTCGGGGCGCGTGTCGTTGAAAAATCCGTGCGAGCATCCTTTGTAGATCTTGACCTCGCCCTGCTTGTTGAATTTCTTGAGCGCCGCCATCAGACGTTCGACGTCGGCCCGCTGGATCCATCCGTCATTCTCGCCGTAAGCGTAAAAAATCGGACAGTTGAGGTGCTGGAGTTTTTCGTCCGGCGGGATTTCGCCGTAGAACGGCGCCGCGGCCGAAATTTCCTTGCTCTCGCACGGCAACAGCAGCGCGTAGCTGCCACCCATGCAGAACCCGGTGATGCCGATGCGGGTCGATTGCGTCTGCTTCTGTGCGCGCAGCCAATCCACCGTGGTCTGGAGATCCGCGATGCCGTCTTCCTTCTTCAGCCCGCCCATCAGGCGCGCGGCTTCGTTGGGATCGGTCGCGACTTTGTGGCCCTGGCGCGAGTACAGGCCCGGCGCTATCGCGAAGTATCCTTCACGCGCCAGCCGGCGTGCGATGTCGCGGATGTGCTCGTTCAGTCCCCACCATTCCTGCACTACGATCGCCGCCGGCGAGGTCTCTGCCGACGCCGGCTCGGCAACATAAGCCTTCAGCACGCAGGCGTGTCCCGGATAGTTCACTTCACGCGTGACAATATCTTCCTTAGCCATCGCCCATTACCTCGAAATAATTGTTACCCCCGCCGATGGAGCATCTACTCTGCGGCTGACTCCGGGATGAAGCCTACCGTGCCGTTCTTGAGTCTGATCTGTAGATAGTCGCCGGCGATGCCGGTGACGTGGACGTACTTCTTGCGACGGACCTGCCCGATAGTGGAACTGGTCTGGTCTGGATTCTGATATACCGGCGAATTTTTGGTTAACAGGAAGAGTTTGTTGAGCGGTTTGACCTGCGGAGCGACGCCCGGGGGGGCCGACGCGGTCGTCGTCGCGGGCGCCTCCGCCGGCGCGACGGCTGCCGTGGTCGCGGCGGGCGCGGGCATCAGCTTGGAGTCGAGTGCGCGCACTTCGTCGAATTCGGCGTTGGCTTCAGTCGCGCGGCCCGGCTCCGACGCCAGCAGATTCGCCAACGCCAGGTGGGCCTTCGCATCTTTGGGGCTGAGTCCGATCGCGGTGCGAAATTGATCTTCGGCCGCCGCGTTTTTGCCTTCAAGCCTGAGTACCTCGCCCAAATCGACATGGTAATTGTCGCGGTCGGGCTCGAGTGCTACTGCGGCACGGTACTGATTTTCCGCGAGTCCGCGCTGGTTCTGATCGTTATACAAGTTGCCGAGCGCGACGTGAGTCGCCGCATTTTTCGGATCGATCTCGAGCACCTTCATGAACTCGATTTGCGCGTCGCTTGGCTTGTGCTCGAAGACATAGAGATTTCCAAGGGCAATGTGGACCCGCGGATCGTTCGGCGCGATCTTGGCGGCTTCCTGGTAATCCGTTTCGGCCTCGGGAAGCTTGGTCGATTGCATCGCCGCATCACCCGCGGCCAGGTAGTCGTCGACGGACTTGCGATGGCATCCGGTGCCTATCAGGATCATCGCGCCGGCCGCGACTAATGCCCAGGTCCGGGCGGAGTTGGTTCGCTTCAAGTTCATCAGGTACGGTCCTCCCAGACCAATGCGCCACCAGATCGAGCAATGATCGGACCAGCGCCGGAAAAATCTACAATTTATGTTGAATCGCGGAGGGAAACAGAGTCAAGCCTTTCCCGCCGATCGAAGCAACCGGCGCGAAGCCCGTAATTTTTACTGTAACCGAGGCTCGGATTTCTAATCGACACAAGTTTTCCGTTGGATGGTCGCGTTTGTTAGGTTATAAAGAAACGCCGTGCGCTTCATCCTGATTGCCGCCAAGCAACTCCAATTCGCCAAGACTCGGCTTTCGCCTGTCCTGCCGCCGGGCGAGCGCCGCGCGCTGGCCGAGGCGATGTTTCGCGACGTGCTGGCCGCCTCGCTCCGCGCCACCGCTGCCGACCGCGTTGCAGTGGTGACGTCTGACCCAGGCCTGCTGGCGATGGCCCGATCGGCGGGTGCGCTGCTCATCGACGAGGAATTTCCGCGCGGCCTCAACGTCGCCGTCGCGCTCGGCACCTCGCAGCTGATTGCCCGGGGCGCGCGAACGATTTGCACGGTTCTGTCCGACATCCCGCTGACAGCCGCCGAAGATATCGATGCTGTATTTGCCGCGATGCCCCCTGGACGCGGCGCCGTGCTGGTGCCCTCGCGTGACTTCTCCGGCACCAACATCATATGCCGCTCGCCCTCCGACGCGGTTCCCACTCGATTTGGCCGCATGAGCCTGGTGCGTCATCTGGACGATTGCCGCAGTGCCGATGTTCCGGCTAAAGTGCTGCGACTGGCAGGGCCCGCGCTGGATCTCGACGTGATCGCCGATCTCGCCGAGTTCGAGCGCGCCGGGTCTGCCACACACACTCAAAGCCACTTGGCCCGGCTCGGAATTGCCCACCACTAAAAATTGAAAAAACTGGCTGATGTCGATCGTGGAAATGATTGAGCGGCTCGGCGCTTTTGTGCTCGACGGCGTTGTCGACCTCGGCGACTTCGTGCTGTTTTTGTTGTACTCGGTCCTTGACGTTTTTCTACCGCCGTACAAGCCACGGCTGTGGATCAGGCAGATACGGATCATCGGCGCCGATTCGCTCTTCCTGATCATTCTGATCGGCGGCTTCACCGGCATGGTGCTCGGGTTGCAGGGCTACAACACGCTGCGCCGGTTCGGCTCCGAGGGCGCGCTAGGCACGGTGGTTGCCCTCGTCCTGGTGCGGGAGCTTGGCCCGGTCCTGGCCGCGATAATGATCACGGCGCGCGCCGGTTCCGCGATGGCCGCCGAGCTCGGCTCGATGCAGGCCACCGAGCAGATCGACGCCCTCACGGTCATGGCCATCAACCCGGTGCAATATCTGGTGTCGCCGCGGATGCTGGCGGGCGTCTTCAGTTTTCCTCTACTGACTGCGATTTTCGACGTGATTGGAATCTTCGGCGGGTACATGATCGGGGTCGGCCTGATGGGCGCGCCCTCGGGTCCGTACTTCAACGGTATCGCCGCCAACATGTCCGGCCACGACATCATGACCGGCATCTATAAAGCCCTGGTTTTCGGCGTAGTCGTAATGTGGGTCTGTTGCTACAAGGGATACCACGCCGAACGGATGGCGACCGGGGTCAGCCGCGCCACAACTGAAGCCGTCGTGCTGTCGAGCGTCCTGATTCTGGCGTTCGACTATTTTCTCACGTCAATACTTTTGTGATAACGCGTATCGACTTGATTTGATGAGTCATGAGCCAAACTGAAATCAACCATGCCGAAGCCAGTGCGCAGCCTCGCAAGACGGCCGCCGCCGGCAATGCGATCGAGGTGCGCGAGCTGCGCAAGCGCTTCGGCCAGCAGCAAGTGCTCGACGGCGTCACGCTCGATTTCCCGGCTGGCGAGATCACGACCATCGTCGGCCCCAGCGGCTCCGGCAAGACCGTTCTGCTCAAGCATCTCAACCTGCTGTTGCGGCCGGACTCGGGCACCATCGTGATTGACGGCGTGGACGTGACCAAACTTAGCGGACGAGCGCTGGACGCCGTGCGTGAAAAACTCGGGATGCTTTTTCAGTCCGGGGCTTTATTCGATTCATTGACGGTTTTCGAGAACGTAGCGTTCCCGCTGGTCGAGAAAACCAACTTGCCGCGCGAAGAGATCGCCGAGCGCGTCAAGGAAACGCTGAAAGCGGTTGGACTCGAGGGCATGGACGACAAGTACCCCTCGCAGTTGAGCGGTGGGATGCAAAAACGTGCCGCCCTGGCGCGAGCATTGGTGCATCGCCCCAAAATCCTGATGCTTGACGAGCCGACCACCGGGCTCGATCCCGCTCGGACCAGGGCGATTCACGAACTGATCCGTCGCACGCAGCAGAATTTTCACCTGACCGTGGTGATGGTCAGTCATGACGTACCCGAGGTCTTCCAGATTTGCGACCGGGTCGCGTTTCTCCATAATGGCAAGGCTCGTCTCCACGGCACCGTGGCCGAAGTGATGGCGGCTGACGACGATGTCTTCAAGAGGTTTGTCGCGGGCAGAGCCGCCGGCGAGGAGAATGAAACGGCCCTCTAGGGCTGAAGCAACCACCTATGTACGCAACTAGAACCACGCAGTTTATCGTCGGGATTTTCGCGATTCTTGGGATTGTCGCCTTGGCGATCCTGTCGATTTCGCTCGGCAAGATCTCTGTGTTCCCTCCGCCGGGGTACACCCTGTACGCACGTTTCGATAATATTTCAGGCTTGAAGGTCGGCGACCAGGTTCAATTGGCCGGCGTGCAGATCGGCAAAGTGGTGGATATCGGGATCAAAGATAATCAGGCACTCGTCGCGATGAGAATAAACCAGGGCGTGAAGATCGACGACCAGGCGATCGCAGCGATTAAGACCAGCGGAATAATCGGCGATAAATACGTCTCCATTCAGCTTGGGCCGGGCGATCATTACCTCGCAGATGGCGACACGATTCGACAAACCCAGTCGGCCTTCGTGCTCGAGGACGCCATCGGCCAGTTGATTAACAACTCCGGCAGCGGTGGCGGCTCCGATAAGGATTCAAAATCTTCTGGCTCCTCAAACTCAAACTGTAATTGCTCGGACACAAACGCTACGAAGAAGCCTGACAAATCGGCCAAGTGACCGCGAAAGAGGAAAATATCGAAAAGTGGAAAATATGATGACGCCAAATTCTATCAAAGCAGTACTTGCGCCGGCGCGCTTTCGGGATATTCGCGTTGACAGCTCTGTTGGTCTTGGGCCTCGCGCCGACGCGTTTCCTTGCTCCCGCAATGGCTGACGAAGATCCGATGTCCGTGGTGAAGACGACGGTGAACCAGGCGCTCGACGTGCTCCGCGATACCAGCTCTCCACTGGCCCAGCGTCAGGACAAGCTTCGCCAGATTGTCGCCCAGAGCTTTGATTTCAAAGAGATGGCCAAGTCCGCCCTCGGCTACCATTGGAAGGAGCTCACGCCCGCTCAGCAGCAGGAATTCACCAACGCGTTCGTCGCCTTCATCGAGGATTCTTACCTGAGCAAGATAAACGACTACCACAATCAACAGGTAAACTTCCTGAAAGTGACCAACGACGGCCCCCAATACGCCCAGGTAAACACCGATATCGTTCAGCCCAACGGCAAGGACGCGATCCACGTGAACTACCGTCTCCTGAAGGAGGATGGCACCTGGAAGATCTACGACGTGACCGTCGACGCGATCAGCATCATCGCGAACTATCGCAATCAATTTAATCGTGTAATGAACAGTAAGGGGTACGACACCCTGATCAAGGATTTGAAGGCTAAACAGGCGGCCCTTGCCGCAAGTCTCGCCAACCACTAACAGGTATGGATTCGTCGAGGCTGGAAAGATAACCTCGACAGGAATCCGGGACGGTAGCGCTATGGAGACGAAAATGAGATCTGGTTCGAAACAAATCGAAAGGACAGGCGTGCTCTGGACGATGCTCGCATCGTCACTGCTGGCGGTCGTTTCGTTTGCGACGCCGGCGATGAGTCAGGACGCCGCTCCGCTCTCGCAGAATCCCGCCGCACAGTCGGCCGCTGCTGCACAGCCTCTTCCGGGCGAAAGCCAGGCGGTCACACCCGATCCGTTAGCCGGGTTCAACGAGCCGATGTTCACCTTCAACCTGAAGCTCGACGATTGGGTGCTGCGCCCGGTAGCCAAGGGATATTCGTTCATCGCACCGCAGCCGGTGCGCGAGGGCGTCGGCCGATTTTTTGACAACGCCCGCGTTATCCCGCGGTTCGCCAATAACCTGTTCCAGCTCAAACTGATTGAGGCCAGCACTGAAGTCGCCCGCTTTGGAATCAACTCGACGATCGGACTGGCAGGTTTCTTCGATCCTGCCCAGGAACTGTTCGGGCTCGAAAGGAAGCCCAACGATTTCGGCCTCACGATTCGCTACTACAACATTCCAACCGGACCGTACGTCATGCTGCCGTTCTTTGGACCTTCGACGATTGGCGACACGGTCGGTCTGGTAGCGGACGGCGCGATGAACCCGATGGACTACCTGCTTCCGACATGGATCACGCTGGTGGTGACCACCGGGCAGCGCGCGGCTGAAGCGGTAAACTACCGCTCCTTGCACATGAACCAATTCGAGGAAGCCGATCGCTACGCGGTCGATCTCTACGGCGCCGTTCAGGACGCATACCTGCAGACCCGCGACCACGAGGTCAAAAAGCTTCACGAGGAACAGTGGTAAGCTGACCTCAGTCCGACTGTCAATTCGCAACAAACGCACCGCGGAGCCAACGTTCCGCGGTGTTTTTTTCTGCCCTTAAAAGTTCCTATCAGGGACGAAGTCCCGCATCTTTTGCTTTCTTAACACTGGGTGCAGGGGTCACCCCTGCCCAAGGAAGTGTGAAACCCACGGTGGGTTTCAGATTCGATTAAATGATTTCCCCTTCCCAGTGGTTTCTCACTGAACATGCTCCCACGCGTGATACGAACTCCTCACCAGCGGCCCCGACTCCACATGATGGAACCCCATCGCCAGCGCCGCAGTCTTGATCTCCGCGAACTCCGACGGCGGCACGTACCGCGCGACCGGAATATGATCCGCTGACGGCCGCAGATACTGCCCGAGCGTCAGGATGTCGCACTCGACGCTACGCAAGTCGCGAATCACCTCGAGCAGTTGATCGTTCGTCTCACCTAGCCCGAGCATCACGCCCGCCTTGGTGAACATCGGCTTGCCTACTCGCCGCGCGGCGTCCTTCGCATGACGGATCACGTCGAGCGATCGCGCGTAATTGCCGCCCGGCCGCACCGCGCGATAAAGACTCGGCACCGTTTCGATATTGTGGTTGTAAATGTCGATTGGCGATTCCACCACCGTCTCGACGCTCGCGAACACGCCTTGAAAGTCCGGCACCAGCACCTCGACCCGCGCCGGCTCTGGGTTCGCTTTTATCGCATGCGCAGTGGCCGCGAAATGCGCCGCGCCGCCATCAGGCAGGTCGTCGCGATCGACCGACGTGACGACCACGTGCTGCAACCCCAGTCGCGCCACCGCCTCCGCGATTCGGCGCGGCTCGTCGGCATCGAGCGGACGCACTTTGCCGTGCGCGACCGCGCAGTACGGGCAATTCCGCGTGCACACGTCGCCCATCAGCATGAAGGTGGCGGTGCGATGCGAAAAGCATTCGCCGATATTCGGGCAGCACGCCTCCTGGCAGACCGAATGCAGCTTCAGCTCGCCGAGAATCGCCTTGGTGCGAAAATACTCGGGCGAGACCGGCGCGCGCACCTTAATCCAATCAGGATGCTTCCGTTCAGCCATCGTTTATCGTCAATTGTGGCGTAGTCTGGACGTGCAGCGGGCGCGAAACAATTTCACTGAAAGAAAACGTCGATGCGAAACTCTCGCGCATCATCGCGGCGAACTCGCGCACCGACACCGCGCGATTCGTCAGTTCGGATACCGACGTCATGCGGCATCCCTCGATACCGCACGGCACGATCGAATCGAAGTAGCTCAGATCGGTGGACACGTTCAGCGCGAAGCCGTGCCACGTCGTCCAGCGCCGGATGCCGACGCCAATCGACGCGATCTTGCGCGCGCCGACCCACACGCCGGTCATCCTGTCGCGTCGCCCGCCGTCGATTCCGAATTTCGCGAGCGCGTCGATCATCGCGCCCTCGAGACTTCGCAGATATTTGGTAACGTCGCGATCGCGCCCTTCGAGTTTGAGAATCGGATAGCCGATCAATTGCCCAGGCCCGTGATACGTGACTTCTCCGCCGCGCGACACCCGCCGAATCGGCACGCCTCCCGTATTCGCAACGATAAACCGTTCATCAGCCCCGCGCCCAAGCGTGAACACATGCGGATGCTCCATCATCAGGAGCGTATCGCCGACGCTGCCCTCGATCCGCGCCGCCAGCATCGCGCTCTGAATCGCAAGCGCGTCGTCATAATCGACAACCCCCATCTCCGCAACAGTGAGTCGTCTTCCCCTCTCCCTGTAAGGGAGAGGATCAAGGTGAGGGTCCAAGTCCAGCGAGCTATTTTGCGAGGGATTCAAGATTCTGCCTTTGCTGATTCTGCCTGTGATCCGAATCAGCCTTTCTAAAAGTCTATCGCTTCCCCATCCGCCGCCAAAGCTGCCTGCATGATCGCTTCCGACATCGTCGGATGCGGATGCGCAGTCTTGCCGATTTCCGTGACCGTCGTCTCGAGCGCCTTGCCGAGCACGACTTCCGAAATGATGTCAGTAGCGGCGTGTCCGATAATCTGGCACCCGATCACTTCGCCGTACTGCTTGGTCGCGACGATTTTCACGAAGCCCGCAGTCTCGCCAATCGCAACCGCCTTGCCCATCGCGCGAAACGGAATCTTGCCGATCTTCACCTCGATACCGCGCGCCTTGGCCTCCGCCTCGCTCAGCCCGACCGTCGCAACTTCCGGCTCACAGTAGATACATCCCGGGATCGCGAGCAGGTCGAAGCCGGGCTCGCGCACGCCCGCCATTATTTCCACCGCCGCTATCCCCTCGGAGCTCGCCTTATGCGCCAGCAGCGGTGGCCGAATCACGTCGCCGATCGAGTAGATACTCGGCACGCTCGTCTGGAACGAATCGTTCACCTTGATAAAGCCGCCGCGCTCGAGCTCGACGCCAAGTTTTTCCAGTCCGAAGTTCATGCTGAGCGGCGTGCGCCCGACCGCGACCAGCACGACCTCGGCCTCGACCGATTTTTCGGCGCCTTCAGCATTGACGGTGACCGACCACAACTCGCCCTTGCGCGCCATCGACTTGTAGCCATGCCCAAGCATCACGGTGATACCGCGCTTGACGAACGCGCGCCGCAACTCTTCGGCGACTTCGGCGTCGAAGCCGGGAAGCATCTGCTTTTCCAGCTCGACGATCGTGACCTTCGCGCCGAACGCGCTGTAGAAGTATCCGAACTCGAGCCCGATCGCGCCCGCGCCAATCACGACGACGCTCGCCGGCATCGTATCGAGCACGAGAGCCTCCTTGCTGGTAACGACCCCGTCGCCAACTTTCATCCCGGGAAACAGTTTCTCGGCGGACCCAGCCGCAATCAGAATCCTCTCGCCCTCGAGTGCGGGAGCAGCCGGCGCCGCCTTCCCCTCGACTTGCCGCAGCGCCACAGATTGCGGCCCCGTGACGACCGCGTCCGCCTCGAAGTAGTCGATTTTATTTTTCCGAAACAGGTAGAGCACACCCTTGGAAAGCTTCTCCGCCGCCGCCCGCGACCGCGCAATCACTTTGGAGAAATCAAACCGCACCTCGCCGGTCTCGATGCCATGCTCTTTCGCCGCCCCGCGAATAGTATCCATCGCGCCCGCGGAGTTAAGCAGCGCCTTGGAAGGAATACACCCCCAATTGAGGCACACCCCACCGGGCCGGTCCCGCTCGATAACAGCAACGCGCATCTTCAACTGCGCCGCCCGAATAGCAGCGACATACCCTCCAGGCCCCGAACCAATCACAACAAGGTCATACCGAGAATTTGCCAAAATGAAATCCTTCCAAGAGATTTGCTGAAATTATTATTCTCCGAATCAGAGCTTGATCGTAGTGAAACCCGCCGTGGTTTCACGCTTTCCTTGGGCAGGGTAACCCCTGCACCCAGTACTAAGAAAAGATGCGGGACTTCGTCCCTGTTAGAAAAGGGGTGAGAAGAGGCGCTGATGAATTTTTCGCGTGCTTTACTTTCCGGGGATCGGCGCCTCTGCCCACGATTGCTGGGTCATTATGAATGGGTCGGGCGAGACGCTTATCTCGCCGCGGAACGGCCAGTCGAGTGCGATGATCATCACGATGATCAACCCGAGTGTTGCGGCGAGCGTGGCCGTCATCGCCAGGTGCATGCCGAAGTGTTCGTAGCCGAAGAAATACGTGTAGCCAGTGGTTATCGCCGCGCCGAAAAACACGATCGCCCAGATGACGCCCGGAATATGCCCTTGCACCGCCGACAGCCTCGCGCTTCGAGCGTTGTACAGCAGGTTCCAGGTCTTGAGCATCTCGGCTTCGATCACGGCCTCGCCCGAATTCTGCGGATGAATCGTCGCGATCGCGGTCGCCAGGTCGCGCAGCGGTTTCCATCCCTGGTCGGGCGTCTTGCCGGTCCTCTGGATTGGCCATTCCACCTCGATCACGACGCTGACGTACTTCGCCAGCGCGTCGCGAATCTCCTGCCCCTTCGCATCCGGAAGCCCCGCAGTATCGAGATACATGCCGCCGGCGTAATCCGATTCGTTCTCGACGATGTCAGACGCCCGGCTGAAAGACTCCCACGTGGCGATTGCGATGAATGCCAACAGCACCGCGTACAGCACGCCGACGATTGCAAAGGTGAACCCGGCCAGGTCGTTGTGGGCCCGGCGCAATTTGACGTGGACCAATCGATGGAACAGGAGCAGCCCACCACACGCGACGGCGACAAAAAGCGCTATCAGGATTGGCCCCCAGAGCCAGGTCGGGTTGTTGTAAATCCAGTCGACGATCATTCACCGCATTAGAGCATCGGACAAGGATGAGTGCTATTGGGGGCGCCGCTCGGGAGCAACGAATTTGGATGTTGACAGCGCTTACATCATCGTCTATGTAATGTAAGCGTCGACAACATCGTAGAGGAAGCACAGGTTGGAAGAGCGTTCATATCATCATGGGAATCTGCTGGAGGCTTTGATTGCTGCCGCCTCGAAACAAATCGAGCAAATCGGCTTCGAGGCGTTGTCGCTGCGTGATCTGGCCGCGTCACTCGACGTCTCGCGCGCCGCACCTTACCGGCATTTTACGGATCGCAGAGAACTACTCGCCGCAATCGCTGCCGACGGATTCAAGCATCTCGAGAGTGCCGCTCTGGCTGCGATGGCCAAACAGGCGACACCGTCCGCGCGGCTCGCTGCGGGAGCGCGCGCATACCTTGCCTTCGCGGCGCGACGCCCTCAACTGTTTCGGTTGATGTTTGTCTCCGATCTCCTGACCCGAGACGAGCCGCGCGATCCGTCGCTGATCCAGGTCGCCAACAGCTTTCATCAACGGTTCGAGGCCCTCATCGCAGAAACCTGCACGTCCCGAGACCCGAAGACGATCAAGGCCGCCGCGCTGACGTTCTGGTCCATCTTGCACGGGTTCGCGCTCTTGCGGATGGGCAAGCGGCTGATGCCCTTCATGCTCGGATCACTTACTGAGGCCGAGCTGCGCGACGCGGTATTGGATGCGGCAACGGCGATTCCATTCTCGACCCAACGCAAAAAGGCGAGGAACAAAACCACTTGATTTCAGGAGTTCGCAGACGTCGGATCGATCGCTCGCTTCTGGGGCTGTTGGTAAGCCTCGCCGGTGGTCTCCTGTTTGCCGCGCCCGCCAGCGCGGCGCCGTGGATGCAACCTGCTTACCTCTTCCGCTATTTCGTGTGGGGCGCGCAATTCCCATTCACATCGCGCTCCGATGACTACAAGCGCTACGGCTATCACACGATCGACAACGCCCCCGACGCGTTTCATTTCGCGCCGGGTAACCGCGCTGCTGTTCCCGATATGGTGGAGTATAAAGAAAGCGATGCCGTGAAGCGTGTCGACCTGTCTGAGCTGCTTCGCTCGACCGGCACTCACGCTTTCATCGTCATAAGAGATAACAAGGTCCTATACGAGGACTATTTCAATGGCTATGCGCGCGATTCGCTATGCACCGCGTGGTCGTTGTCGAAGTCCGTCACCTCGGCGCTGGTGGGGATCGCTATCTCCGAGGGCTATATCAAGAGTCTCGACGATCCTATCACCAACTACCTGCCTGAGTTGAAAGAGCAGGGCTTCAGTGCGATCACGATCAGAAATCTTCTTACGATGGGATCGGGTATTCAGTACCGAATCGGTTTCTTCCCATGGGACGAATTCGTGCTGGCTGGCTACTACCCTAACCTTAAGAAGCTACTCCTATCGGACCTGAAGATCATGGAGCCGCCGGGACAGTCGTTTCACTACAACAACTTCAATGTCGAACTCCTCGGCCTAATCCTCGAACGCACTACCCATCAAACGCCTGGCCAGTATCTGCAGGAGAAAATCTGGAAGCCTATAGGTATGGAATATACGGCCACCTGGAGTATCGACAGCGATCAGGACAACTTCGAGCTGACACCTATACTAATCAACGCGAGAGCTATCGACCTCGCCAAGTTCGGACGACTCTACTTGAACAACGGCAACTGGAACGACAAGCAGATCGTCCCGGAACATTGGGTAGCCGAGTCCACAATCAGAGACCCGAACGACCATCGTCCATGGGAGACTTTCTCTCGATGGCAGGACAAGGGCGGCTACTACAAGTACCTATGGTGGGGTGTTTCGCAGGGGAAGAGCGACTACAGCTATATGGGTATCGGCACCTATGGCCAGTTCATCTTCGTCTCGCCCAAGACGAAGGTCGTGATCGTGCGGACCGCAGACAAGGACGGAATCGACCCGCCGTACTGGCGCGAGGTGTTTCAGTATATCGCCGAGCACGTCGATGAGACCTATCGCCACGGGACGAGCGAGATCTCCAAGTGATCAAACTAACGCTGTTCGGCGACCATCAGTTTCTTATTGTACCAAAGTACAATCGAAGGGGAGCAATGTATCCTGTAAGATTTCCGGGATTTTTGGATTGCAGGTGCAATTGAGTTGGTAGAGCAGAATTACGGAGGAAGATGATGATGAACTTACGGAACAAAATGTTTGCCGGTGTGGCCGCGGCGGCTCTCGCTGCCGCGCTCATGACCTCAGGATGCTCGACGACCGTCGAGAGTCAGCCGGCCGCCGCGAAGGCGGTCGAGTCGGGCGGCCCGCTGCCCAGCGCAGTGACCGGATTCCTCGGCGCTGACGCGTCCAAACTGGCGCCCGGCCCCGAGGGTGGCGCCGCGCTGGCCTGGATAAATCCCAACGCTCAGTGGGCCAGCTACACCAAGATACAGTTCATGCCGGTTGAGTTCTGGGCGGCGGCCGATTCGAAAGTATCGAACGCCGATCAGGCGGTGCTGACCGAGTACTTCTACAATCAACTGCAGACCAACCTCTCCAAGAGCTTCACCCTGGTCGATCAGCCGGGACCCGGCGTTATGACCTTGCGGGTGGCTCTGATGGACGCGACGACCGCCGTCCCGGGCCTTCGCACAATCTCGGTAGTCGTCCCGCAAGCCCGCGTGCTCAACATGGCGCAGTCGCTCGCGACTGACAGCTACGCGTTCGTGGGTTCCGCCGAGGCCGAAATGAAGGTGACCGATTCTGTCAGCGGTGAGCTGCTGGCCGAGGCTGTCGATCAGCGCGCCGGAGGCATGGGCCTCAAGAGTGCGGCTTCATTTCAATGGGGCGACGCGCAGAACGCGATGGACTACTGGTCGCAGAAGATTCCGAGTCGCATTTCGCAGTTGCAGGGCAAGGCTACCAGCTAGCCGACAGATCGCATGGCTGAATGCGGGCGTCCCGATGCGGGGGGCGCCCGCGACGTAGACTCACCGTGAGGGTCACAAATGCATCCAACCGGTGTAGGTACTTGGACCGGCGACTGGGCATGGAGCCTGCCCCTGATCGTGCTGACCGTAGTGATTCACGTATGCGGTCTCGCGATCATCGGCGAAAGTGTAGTCAAAGTCCTGGCCGAGTCTGCGGATCGGCGCAGATTCATGTTCAAGTTCGCGATCGTGATGGCCGTAACATCCTTGCTCGCCACCATCCTGCACGGAATCGAGGGAGCTATCTGGGCGGTCGCTTACTGGTTTCTGGCGCACTGCCCGACGCGAGGACTGCGATGCTCTACTCGATCAGCGCGATGACGAGTTACGGCCATGCCGCACTGTACTTGAAAGATCGCTGGCAACTGATGGGCGCGTTAGAGGCGCTGAACGGGATGCTGCTCTTCGGGCTGACGACCGCATTCCTGTTCGCAATGATCCAAAGAGTGTGGCCGATCGGCAGCCGGGATCAGCGTCACGATCGTTAGCGGGAGCTACTACTAGTGAGGGCGGACGCGTTCGCTGCGCTTGAAGGAAGGGCGATCCGCCATCGCGGACATCCATCGAGTCGTGCGCGGATACTTTACGGGGTCGAGCGCGAGCCCGACCATCGGATACATCGCGACGCGGGGATAGACCGATATGTCGGCTATTGAGAAATGATTGCCCAGCAGAAACTCGCCGCTCAGTTCACGCTCGATATGATCTATACGCTGGTAGAGCTGACTCGCGAGCAGGACCGCTTCATCCTCGCTGACTGCAGTGCCGTCGTACACGCGACTCACCCAGTCGACGTGCGCGGGATCGTCGGTCGAGCGGCGGACGTCGCGCATCACCTCGTCCTTGGGACGCTGTCGATCGAGCGGTCCGATCACTCGCAGGTACATCAAGGGGCGGTACTCTTTAGCCATCGCGAGCTCGAACGCCTGCCACATCTTCGCGCGCGCACACATCCATGGGTCAGCGGGATACAAGCGCGGTACGGGAAACGCTGGCGTCGAGATACTCGGTGATGACGTTGGACTCGTAGATGACGCGATCGCCGTGGACGAGCGTAGGCACCAGTCCGTTGGGGTTGAGCGCGAGATACGCCGGCCGCTTCTGCTCCATCTTCGTGAGATCGACCAGCCGGGTTTCCCATTCGAGATTCTTTTCGAGCATCACGATTCGCACGCGCCGTGCGCACGGCGAGCCGTGGAAATCGTACAGCGTGAGGGATTCGCTCACAGCAGGAGGCTGGACGGGTTTTCGAGGAAGCGCTTCAGCTCCTGCAGGAAGCGGCCGGCGACGACGCCGTCGACGATGCGATGGTCGAACGATCCCGTGATCATCATCGTCTTGCCGACTGCCAACTGTCCGTTGCGCACTACCGGTCGATCCTTGATCGCGCTCACTGCGAGAATTGCGGCCTGCGGCGGAACGATGACGGCGGCGAAGTGCTCGATGCCGAGCATGCCCATGTTGGAAATCGAGAACGTCGCGCCTGACAGCTCGTCCGATGTGAAACCGCCGCGGCTCGACTTCGCGACGAGGCGATGCGCCGCGCGCGAGATTTCGAGCAGTGACAGCCGCTCGCATTCGCGAATCACCGGCAGGATCAAACCGTCCTCGACCGCGACAGCCACTCCTATGTTGATGTTCGGATGAATGACGATGCCTTCGTCTTCGTAGCTCGCGTTGATACGCGGGTACCGGCCGAGTGCGAGTGCGCACGCCTTCACGATGATGTCGTTGTAGGTGACGGTTTCCTCGAACAGTTCGGTCGCTTCGAGCGAGTCCTTCAAGCGGACCGCGTCTTCCATCGCGACTTCGACGGTGACGTAGAAGTGCGGGATCTCGCGCTTCGACAAGGCCATCCGCTTGGCGATCGTCTTGCGCATCGCGGACAGTTCCTCGCGCGAGCCGGGTGCGCCCTCGCGCGGCGACACCAGTCGGCGGAACTTGAAGAGCTGCTGTTCGCGCAGGAAGTTGTCGACGTCGCGCTTGGTTACGCGTCCGTCCGGACCGGTGCCGCGAACGTGCGTGATATCGATGCCCGCTTCCTCGGCGGCGCGGCGCGCGAGCGGAGAGGCGCGCAGCTTGTGGCCGTCGCCAGCCGCGTCGTCAACCGCGGGCTTTGACGGCTCAGGTTGGGGCGGTGGCGCGGCGATCGCAGTTGGCGCCGCAGAGAGGTTCGCGGACATCGCAGGATGCACGTGCAAGTCGCCCGCTGAACCGTCGGTAACCACGGCTGATGGCGAGATCGGTTTCTTCGGTGATTCTTTCTTCTCGGCAGTCTTCGGCTTCATGGCGATCGGCTTGGGCATTTCAGTGGTCTCGGCCGCTTCGGCGCCGGGATCTTCCATCGATGCGGTCGAAGCGGGTCTTTCGTCGGACTGGGGCTGGGGTTTGGAATCCTTCGCCGTCGCAGGCTTGGCCTCGGGCTTTGCTTGAGGCTTGGATTCCTTCGCGCCCGCGGATTTCATTAGCGCGATCACGGCGCCGACCGGCGCGCTCTCGCCTTCGTTCAATTTGATCTGGTCGAGCACACCCTCTTCGAACGACTCGAGCACCATGTCGGCCTTGTCCGTCTCGACCTCGGCAATCGCCTCGCCGCGCGCGATCTTGTCGCCCGGATGCTTGAGCCATCGGAGGATCTTCCCTTCCTCCATCGTGTCCGAGAGCTTGGGCATCGTGATTTCGTTGCTCATGATTTCCCGCCCAAAGATAGCTAGGTCAGTTGCTCCGCCGCCTTGACTATGTCACCTGCGCTCGGCAGCGACGCGTGCTCGAGATGCTTGTTATACGGCATCGGGCTGTCGAGAGCGGCGACGCGGACGACAGGCGCGTCCAGCGAGTCGAAGGCGGCCTCGTGAATCTGCGCGGCGATTTCAGCGCCGGCGCCGCCGGTGCGCCATCCTTCGTATGCGACGATCGCGCGGCCGGTCTTCTTCACTGACGCGATCACGGTGTCCATGTCGAGCGGATTCAGCGTACGCAAATCAACTATCTCAGCATCGATGCCGGAGTTCTCGAGCGCTTCGGCCGCCGCGATCGCGTCGTATACGCACTTGGAGTAAGTGACTATAGTCACATCCTTACCCTCGCGAATTACATTGGCCTTTCCGAACGGCACCAGGTACTCGGGATCTTCTGGGACTTCGCCCTTCACGCCGTATAGTGACTCGTGTTCGAGAAAGATCACGGGATCGATCTGGCGAATCGCAGTCTTCAGCAGTCCCTTTCGCGTCGGCGGGCGTGGCCGGGATGACGACGCGGAGCCCGGGGCAGTGGAGGAAATACGCTTCGAGGCTCTGGCTGTGCTGCGCGCCCAGCTGATGGCCGCCGCCCTGCGGCGCGCGAATGACGACAGGCACGGTTGCCTTGCCCCCGAACATGAAGTGTATTTTGGCGGCGCTATTGACTATTTGATCCATAGCCAGTAGCCCGAAATTTATAGTCATCAATTCAACTATCGGTTTGAGCCCGCCCATCGCAGCGCCGATGCCAGCGCCGACAATAGTCAGTTCGGAAATCGGAGTGTCTCGGACGCGCTTCTCACCATAAACCGCGAGCAGGCCGTCGGTGACTTTGAATGCGCCGCCGAAATAGCCGACTTCCTCGCCCATGATGAAGACGCGCTCGTCGCGATCGAGTTCCTCGCGCAGGGCCTGGTTCAATGCTTCGCGGTAAGTGATCTGTGCCATCACTTATCCTCGGAGGCGTAAACGCCCTTGCCGAGTTCGTCCATCGAAGGCTCGGGGCTTTCGTCGGCGAACTTAACGGCATCATCTATGGTAGAGGCGACTTCGTTCTCGACTTCAGTGAGCTTCGATTCGGTTGCGCGCTTTTCGGTCAACAGGCGGCGGCGCAGATTCTTGATCGGGTCGCGCTCCTGCCAGATTCTTTCCTCGCGCTTCGATCGATACTCGGCCGGATCGGACATCGAATGACCGCGGAAGCGGTACGTGACGGCCTCGATCAACGACGGCCCGTCACCGGCGCGCGCGCGAGCGACGGCCTCCATCGTGGCGCCGTAAACGTCGAGCACGTCCATCCCGTCCACGCGCACGCCCGGCATCTTGTACGGCTCGGCGAAGCGGTAGAGCTCCTCCTGGCTGATCGCATTCTGGACGAGCGTGCCCATCCCGTAGAAGTTGTTCTCGCAAATGAACACCAGCGGCAGCTTCCACAGCGACGCCATGTTCAGCGTCTCGTGGAAGGCGCCTTGCGGGAGCGCGCCGTCGCCGAAGAAGCAGCAGACGACTTCGGGGCCTTCGTTGTAGCTGACCGCGAGCGCGAGGCCGCATGCGATCGGCAATCCGCCGCCGACGATCGCGTATCCGCCCATGAAGCGGAGATCCTGATCGAACAGATGCATCGATCCGCCGCGGCCGTGCGAGATACCGGTGGACTTGCCGAACAGCTCGGCCATCACGAGGCGCGGATCGGCACCCTTGGCGAGGCAGTGCCCGTGCTCGCGATAGGTCGAGACCACGTAGTCCTTGTCGTAGAGCGCGTAGATCGAGCCGACGGCGACGGCCTCCTCGCCGGCATACAGATGGCAGAAGCCGGTGATTTTGCCGCGACTGTACATCTCGGCGGTTTTCTCTTCGAAGCGCCGGATGAGCGTCATGCGCCGATAGAGGTCGAGGAGCTGGCTCTCGTGAAGAGTGAGCAGCGCGTGCTGCGCGGTATGCTTGTCGCGTTCGAGCGCCATGGCTTAATTGTAGTGAAACCCGCGATGGGTTTCACGCTTCCTTGGGCAGGGGTGATCCTGCACCCAGTGTGGACGGACGGGAAGCCCGAAAAACCGAAACCCGCTCGGGGTTTCGGCCAGCGGAGCGAAATCAAAACAGCAGGCGCTGCGCGGATGCTGCTACCGGCCAGAACGAGCGGCGATGGATTGGCGACGGGCCGAGCTTGATCAGCGTCTGCATGTGCTCGTTGGTGCAGTAGCCTTTGTGTTGCGCGAAGCCGTAGCCGGGATATTGGCCGTCGAGATCGACCATCATGCGGTCGCGCGTGACTTTGGCGATGATCGATGCGGCTGCGATGCAGAAACTCTTGCGATCGCCACCGACGATTTTCGTTTGCGGCAGTTCAAGGCGAGGAATCAGGCGGCCGTCAACCAGCACGTGGCCGGGGATGATTCCCAAGGCGTCGAGCGCGCGTCGGCTCGCGGACATCGTTGCCCAAAAAATGTTGAGACGATCGATTTCATTGACCTCGGCAATGCCGACTCCGATGGCGATGGCGCGCTCGCGAATCGGCGTGAACAGTTCCTCGCGCTCTTCGTGGGTCAACTGCTTTGAGTCGTGAACGCCGCGGATAAAAGTCTCCGGCGCGAATACGACCGCGGCCGCGACTACCGGACCTGCCATCGGGCCGACGCCGGCTTCGTCAACGCCGGCGACGGCCTCGATGCCAACTTTCCACAGCCGTCGTTCGTAGCGCAGGTCGGGTCGCTTGCTCATTTACGCCATCCGCTTGAGGCGCGCCTTGCGAATCGTTTCGGCCGCGAGATCGGGATCCTGGATTTCGTTGAGACGGATAGCATAGTCGGCGCTGGCCGCGGACGCGATGGTGACGTCGCCGAGCCCGAACATCCGTTGAAAGAACCGCTTGTCGACTTCGACCGAGCGGATGTCGGCCAATTCCATCTCGCGCCGGCGCGACGCTATCAGCCCGCGCTTTTCGATCAAGCGATCAGAGGTGAGACTCCAACTGACGGTACGGGCGCGAATCATCGTGACGATCCACACCAGCACGCCGAGAGCGAGCACTACGAAGGCCACCTGGATCGGTTGAAATTTGATGTAGAGCAGGCGGCCGCCAGCGGCGATCAGGATTCCGCCGACCAGGAATCCGTTAGCGTAGTACCATAGCGAGGGGCGGAACGTCGCGAGCGCATACTCGCGCACGGCGGACGGCTTGGGTGCGAACAGCCGCGTGCCGCATCGCGAGCAAAATGCGGCGCCTTGCTGATTTTCGTTACCGCACTGGGGACATCTCATCGCACGCCCGCCTCATCCGCCTCATCGGGAAGAGTCGTAGTCGATGCGATTATGAAGATGGGTGATGCGCCGCGTCAACCAACCGGCTGCGCAACTGGCCTGAATCTGCACAGTCGTGGTAATCGTCGTTCATGAAAATCGGACTATTCGGAATCAATAACGGACCGTGTGCGTTTCCCAAATGCGCCGCCGCCGTCGCGCGCGCGGCCGAAGATGCTGGGTTCGAAAGCGTGTGGACGGGCGAGCATGTGATACTGCCCGACCCGCAGGCGCCGCCGTCTCCGGTGGCGGCCGACTACCCGATGCTCGATCCTGCGATCTCGTTGGCGTTCGTCGCGGCTCATACGACGAAGATTCGGCTCGGCACCGGCATCATCATATTGCCGCAGCGAAACCCGGTGGTGCTCGCCAAGGAACTCGCGTCGACCGACGTGCTGTCGAACGGACGGCTGATTTTCGGAATCGGCGTCGGATACCTGAAGCCTGAGTTCGACGCGATTGGTGCGCCGTTCGATCACAAAGGGGCGCGCTCCGAGGAATGGCTGGCGGCGATGATTGCGCTGTGGTCGATGCCGAAGCCGGAGTTCAGCGGCAAATGGATCTCGTTCAAGGGCGTCAATGCGATGCCGCGGCCGGTGCAGCAGCCGCATCCCGAGATCGTGTTCGGCGGGCATACCAAGGAGGCGTTCAGCCGGGCGGCGCGCCTCGCGAAGGGATGGTACGGATTTGCGCAGGACCTCGACGGGACCGCGAAGTGCGTCGAGGGATTGCGGGCAGCATGCAAGGCGGCGAACCGGCGCTTCGAGGATGTGGAGATAAGCATCACGCCGAGTCCGCGAGTAAAGGTCGATCGCGACACTGCGAAGCGTTACGCCGATCTCGGTGTGAGCCGGCTGATCCTGCTGCAACGCGGCGCCGACGAAGCGGCGCTATTGGAAGGCGTACGCGAAGTTGGGCGCGAGCTAATCGGCAAGGTTTAACTCGCAGTTAACGGGACTCGGAGCACTCAAAACCGGACAACGAGTGTCCCAGGAACGCGACGGAGAGCATTGATACGCCGCGTTCATGGCGCGACTGTCATTTTTCGGTCGCAGTGGCAAAATCCTACCGCCTGCGGCATTCAATCCTAGCCGCAGACCGCTTTATTCGTGTGACATTCAGGTCCGCGCACCCTCGGCACGCAGCTTGCGATAAGCCCTCTCGTGGTTCGCTTGAGTAACCGCACCATTGAAGAAATGGAATCTGAAAGAGGGAGCTGACAGATGCTGAAAAATGACAGCAGTCACGTGCTGACGGTTAAGGAACTCTCTGACTATCTGAAGGTACATCCTTCGACGATATATCGGCAGCTCAAGCGCGGACGGCTGCCGGCGTTCAAAGTCGGCAGCGACTGGCGCTTCAATATCGAATCGATCGACCGATGGCGTCTCGAGCAGGACGCATTCAAAGAGATGTAGGACTGCCCGGGCGCGCGTAGAACGGGGGAGACGCGGGGCGTTTGGGGTGAGAAGAGGGGAGTCACGCAGGGGGGCGTCCGCAAGGACGCCCGGCGTGGCTGACTTAGGGGCGTCGTGCGCGAAGTTCGAGCGGGTGAGCGTCGAGGAGAGATTATGCGTTTGACTATTGTAGCGGGACTGATCCTGGGCGCGTCGCTGGCGGTTCAGTCGATGCTCGGCGTTCACGCCAAGGCCAAAGTCGGGACTGCGGCGACCGCAGTCCACGTCCACGTGCACGAAGTAGCCCCGTGGTACATCGCGATGAATGACGTCGCACCTCGCGCAACGCGTCTCGCCCTCCGCGATTGTTTCCCTTCCCTCGAGGGAAGAGGTTAGGGGTTAGGTTCCTCGCATCGCTCACGTGCGCGTCGGCATTAGCAAAGGACCGCTTCGCGATTTCAAACCGGAACCGGCTTCGCTTACGCGAAGCTGTCCGGAGGCCAGAAGCCATTTCACTGCGCTCGCGTTGCTCGCTTCGCTCAGGATGACAGCAAAAAATCAGACCGTTCTGATTGCGCCGGTCGAGGCTTCGTCGGCGGGGCGGACGAAATCGAATGCGAGCCATCCGCGCAGCGGATCGACGCGGCTCACCTGCACCATTATCGGCATTTGATTCGGCAACGTCGGCGCGCCATGCAGGGTTCCGCGCACCGCGAAATCTGCGAGTTCCGCGCTTTGGCCTTCGCGTATGACGTAAGCGAGGATTGGGCCGTCGAGGGCGTGACGCTCCAGGTAGCGGAGAATCCAGTAACGCTTCGCGCGGCGTTCAAGCTCGCGACCTGACGCTTCCGCATTCTCGGCGCCGGCCAGCACGGTCAGCAATTCATCGACGGTGTAAATCGCGGTGTCGTGGTCGCGATTCGCCAGCGCGCCCAGCAGTTGCCGCTGCATAACCAAGTCCGCGTAGCGGCGGATCGGCGAACTCAACTGCGCATAAAAATCGAGTCCGATGCCGGCGTGGTACTCCGGATGCAGCGAAAGACGCGGGCGCATCGAGGCGAGATCGCCGCCCATTTGCGGCTGCACGCGGTAAATGATGGGAATCCGGTGCGCTGCTGCGTAGCGAGCCGCGACGAAATTGCTCAACACCATGAACTCCGCCACCAGCGTGCGGCCGGGAGATGCGTTGTCGAGCACGGTGATTTGAACGTCGTCGCCGCGCACGCTGACCTTTGCCTCCCGCCGCTGCATCAGCACGGCGCCGGCGGTCCGGCGTCGTTGACGTAGCTGAATCGCAGCAGCGTTCAGCCGCGCGACCGTAGCGGCGGTGTCATCGGCGCCGGTGCCCGACTCGAGAATCCGATCGACCTGGTCGTAGTCGAGCCGGCGCATGATTGGGATGCGTGCGGGATAAATCGACGCATCGAGCAGCTCGCCGTCCGCCGACAATCGCACGTCGGTGGTCAGAACCGGGCGATCTTCGCCGGCAATCAGACTCGCTGCCCTGCATGAGATCGGATCAGGCAGCATCCGGATGGTGGTCTCGGGCAGGTAAACAGTGGTCGCGCGCGAGGCGGCTTCAATGTCCATCGCGCCGCCCTTGGCGACGAAATCCGCAACCAGCGCGATATGCACGCGCACACGCACTCCACCGTCGGGGAGCGCCTCGCAACTGAGCGCGTCGTCGACCTCGACGGTATCTTCGTCATCGACGGTGACCGCGAATCCGCCGTCGGAAATCGCGCGCGGGCCGGGTACCGCTTCGGAAGCCTCCTTCATGACCGCATCGCTGAACTCGTCTTTGAGCCCCGCGATAAATGCAAAACGTGGTACCCGCAGCCGCGCGCCGAGGCGTTCGAGAATTTCGAATGCTGCTTCGGCGGGATCTACGTCGGGCGCCGCCTGCGTGAGCATCTGCGTCATGTCGCGGCTGCGCGTGAACGGATTCTTGAGATAGCGCGACAGCTCTTCGACTAATGCGGCCGCTTCGTCGGCAGGCGGCTTTACAGCGCCGTTGAGAACGTCGCGCAGGTGCTTCTGGATTTTGCGATAATCGTCGCTGCGCGCACGAATTCGATCGTTCTGTATCCGCAGCCGCTCGACTTGTTCAGGCGTGCGCGGCAGGAAGTCCATATGGCGCCGGACGAAGTAGGTGCGATCGTTCAGCAGCGCCTCGAGCATCACGGATGCGGCCGCATTCGATTTCCGGCCGAAAAACAAATCGGCGAGTTCCACCGCCGAGAAACTGCGGCTCTGCTCCTGCGCAACTTGCCACAGCAACTCGAGATCGAGTTCGGCGGCCAGCTCGGCGCGCTCGTGTTCGAGTTCCGCGATCGCCTCGGCCGCGTTCTCGCGATCGGCGCGTCGCTCGGGATGGCGCATCAGGACGAGATCGCGCGGGACTAACCGTTCGTGCCCGGTGGAATCGATCACTGCGAGATGGCGTTCCTGTTCGCGGGTGACCAGCGCAGCCTTCAGCCGGCCCTGATCGAGGTACTCAATGATGGTGCCTGTAAATTTAAGTGGTAATGACACGTCTGAATTCATTTTGACGACCGCAGCGACCTAAGACTATATGGAAGGGCGAACAATCGCCGGGAATCGTAGCGAGCGAGGCAACTTGAGCAGAAAAATTCAGATCGAAATGCCCGACGAGTTGTTCGCACAGCTAATGCGCGTCGCAGAGTCGATTGGCATTTCGAATCCCGAGGAGGCGGCGACGGTAGGATTGGCCGAGTGGGTATCGCGCCGCAAGTCAGAGCTGGACGATCGTGATCCGAACGAAAAGTACGAAGTCAACGAGGCACTTGATGAACTTCTCGAAAAGAAAAAGTAATTTTTCAGCTCTCGCCACCGCGTTCAGCGTCGTTGCTCTGATAATCGCGGCGTTTCCCGGACTCACCAACTCGATCGCGCGCGCGTCGGGTGCGGGCCTTGAAGTGGAAGTGCCGTTCGAGATCAAGGCGCTCAAGACGCCCGGCCTCGTCGCGCCGTATTTTCTGCAGGACAACCACGGCACGATGGTGGTATCCGATCAGGCAGGCGGAGTTTACTCAGTCACGTTTCGCCGGCAAGGCGACCGCGCTCGCGGACAAGACCAAGATTAAGAATCCGGCCGGAGTCGCAATCGGTCCCGCGGGCTTCGGATCATATGAGGGCAGCGTTTTTGTGCTCGCGGCCGCCGGTGGCATCAAGGGTCCATGCGAAGTGGAACGAATCGACAAGTCGGGCGCGGTAAGTACTTTCGCAAAACTGCCCGACGCCGCGGCGACCCAATGCCGCGATTTGGAATTTGGCGCGGCTGGATCGCCTTTCGCAGGAAAGTTGTACGCGGTGGTCAGCGGCAACTCGACGATTTACGCGATCGACTCGTCGGGCAAGGCGAGCGCATTCGGCGCCTATAACAAGCCGGTCGTATTCGAGCTGACCACGATCACATTCCCGCCTTCGTCCGATTCGAAAGCTGCCGGCTCGATGCTGATTGGGATGCGCGCGAAGGGAGACTTTGCCGCGAAGGTCGGCCGCATCGGCATGATCGGCCCCGACGGCAAGTTGAAGGACGATGTCTACCTGGTCGGTTTCATCCGCCCGTCAGGCTTCGCGTGGTCGCCGTCCAGCTTCGGCTCATACAGCGACGAGTTGATGATCGCGGACACGGGCAAGTTTGCTTCCGAGAACAACAATGAGCGCGACGGCGTCGTCTACCGAGTAGAGAAAGGGATCGCGCGAGGATTCGCTTCGGGCCTGATGGATCCGACGGATATGAAGTTCGTCGGCAGCAAGGCGGTGATTTGCGATCCTGCCGAGAAAGGCAAAGGGCAGGGCGCTATCGTGATTATCTCGTCGATGCTGTAAGCGCGAAGTTTCTCAGTGCCACGGTTCGCGGACGACTTGAGTGTCGCCAGTCTCGCGATCTACCAGCAGCATCTCGACCTGGCTGTACTGTCCCTTGGGGAAGAAGACGTAGCCGCTCACGGTGTAGTTCCTGCGCACTTCCTCGGGCTTGAGCGAGACCGCAGCGATCTGCTGATTGGCCTGCGAGTCGGCCCTATCCTGGCCTTTACTGGCGCCGGTAAAAGCTCCCCAAAAGCCTCCGAACGCTGTGCCGACCAACGCGCCGGAGCTCGGAGATCCAAAGCCGAAGTCCCCTGCGTGACTAGCAGTGCCCGCGATTGCTCCCGCAGCAGCACCAAGGGCCGCGCCTCCGACACCGCTGACCGCAGCGCTCTGCATCGCACCTGAAAGCTCCTTAGCGCTGCCGGCCTGCCGGGCTGCCTCGCCGGGCTCCAAGGGCGCGACCCGTTCGCCGGTGTCGTTAAGGGCAAAGACCTGGCTCGGCACAACTGAGCGCGTGTCGTCGGTGCCATTGGCAACCGACACGTAAACGGGAGTGACCTCACCAACGGTAGGCGCGGCAGCGACGCTTACCGCCAACTGGCCCTGCTGCGGAGTCGCCACGACATTGGGAGTATGCGCGATGGGAGCCTGCGCGATACCGCACCCGGAAATCGCCATAGCTGCAGCGATTGCGCCGATCCTGAGTTCGATCTTAAAACCAGGTTTATTCGCGGGCGTGTTCCGATTTCGCATAGGCGTTGTACTATTCTCATTTCAATCTGATCTACGCATCGAGTCTACTCCCGTACCGCCCGCGTTTACAGATGTAGCGCAGTCGGCGAGGGTCTCGACTGACCTGTGAGCCGTGGAAACTGGATAATTTGGACCGCTTTCCCGGCGGCGATCGGCCTCTGCTAGGATTCGACAGATGAGTGCGGGCGAAATCATGGCGCGGCGTCCGAAGAACGCCATCGTAATACTGCTCGACAGCCTCAATCGTCACATGCTTGGCGCCTACGGCGGGCGCGAGTTCGCTACGCCCAATCTCGACAGTTTCGCGCGCCGCGCGGTTCGTTTCGACCGTCACTACTCGGGCTCGCTGCCATGTATCCCGGCGCGCCACGACATTCTTTGCGGCGCGATCGATTTTTTGTGGAAGCCGTGGGGATCGATCGAAATCTGGGAGCGGCCGCTGACTGCGTATCTTCGCGCGGCCGGCGTCGTAACCAAGCTGGTCTCGGATCATCCACATCTGTTCGAGGTCGGCGGCGAAAACTATCACACCGATTTCACTGCGTGGGACTACCAGCGCGGGCATGAGAGCGACCCGTGGCAGACGCGGCCCGACCCGAGCTGGATGGGCGCGCCGTCGTTCGCGCGCGGGCATACGCCGTACGACAACTCGCGTGGTTACTTTCGCGACGAGACGGATTTTCCGGGGCCGCGCACGATGGCGGCGGCGACAGAATGGCTCGATCACTCGGCGCGCAGTCACGATCGTTTCATGCTCTTCGTCGACGAGTTCGATCCGCACGAGCCGTTCGATACGCCGGAGCCGTACGCCTCGATGTACGACTCGTCGTGGCAGGGTCCGCACATGATCTGGCCGCCGTACATGCGCGGCGCTCTGGCGCATGGCGTGCTCACACCCGCGCAGGCGCGGCAGATTCGCGCGTGCTACGGCGCGAAGCTCACGATGATCGACGCGTGGCTCGGCAAGCTGCTCGCGGCAATCGAGCGCGGCGGATTTTACGACGACACCGCCGTCATCGTATGCACCGATCACGGGCATTACCTCGGCGAGAAGGACATCTGGGGCAAACCTGCTGTGCCGATTTACGAGCCGCTCGGGCATACGCCGTTGCTAATTGCGATGCCGGGGGTCCGCGATGGAAATGTTGATGCGCTGACGACTAATGTCGATATCTGTGCGACGCTTGCGGAAATCTTTGGCGTCGAGATGGCGCATCGCACGCATGGGCGCTCGATGCTGCCGCTGATGACGGGCGCGGCGCGCTCGATTCGCGACTGGGCGATAGCGGGCGTATGGGGACGCGAGGTCCATCTGATCGACGCGGAGGCGAAGTATGCGCGCGCGCCCGGCCGGCGACAACGCGCCGCTCAGCCTGTGGTCGAATCGATGGTCCACGATGCCGATACATCACATGCCGCAACTTCAGATACCGCCGCCGGACGAGCGCGCGGTGCTGGACAGGATGCCGGGAGCGAGAATTCCGGTCATTCGTCAGCCGTTCCGCGCCGGCGATTTGCTGCCGTTCTGGGCGATGGGTAAGTTCAGCGGCAATCATTTGTACCGGCTGAGCAATGATCCAAATGAAGAAGAGAATCTCGCAGGCAGCGCAGAAGAAAAGCGATCAGCCGAGAAACTTCGCGCCGCTCTGATCGAGATGGAAGCGCCAAAGGAACAGTTCGAGCGCCTCGCGCTCGCATAACAGTAAACAGGAGGTATGTGATGGCAGCAAAAATTGTTGGCGGATGCATGTGCGGCGCGGTTCGTTACGAGTCCACGACGGACGCCGTAATGCAGGCAAACTGCTATTGTCGCGATTGCCAGCGCTCGACGGGTAGCGCGTTTGCGCCGGTCCTGCTGGTTCCCAAGGAGGCGTTCAAGCTGACCAAGGGAGAGCTCAAGCACTACGAGGTGAAGGGCGACAGCGGCAACAAGGTCAGCCGCGCATTCTGCGCCAATTGCGGCTCACCTATCATGAGCGTCCTGTCGGGTATGCCGTTTACCGCAATCAAGGCCAGCAGCCTGGACGATCCGAATCAGTTTCAGCCCACGGCAAGTATCTTCGTCGCCAGTGCGCCGAAGTGGGCGCCTCATTTCCCGGGCGTCCCGACTTTCGAGCGCAACCCGGGATGATACGGCGCGAATCGTCTTCAGGTTTCAGTCGGGCCGATCACTTCAGAATCTGAAAGAGATTGCTGTAGTCGTCGGTCCATAAGCGGACCTTTCGTTGCGAGTCCAGCGACTGGAGTCGGCTCGAAATCTCGGGCTGTCCCAGGATTTCGTTAGTGCGGGCGAGCAATATCCAGTCCGATGGCTGTGAGTTTGGTCCACCCTCGTCATGTACCCATCCCGAGTGTAGTGCGAATCGCTCCGCAAACTCATGAACCACCGGCCGAAGATCGAGATATCGATTACTGATATGAATCGCGAGCACGCCATTGGGATTCAATTCGCGCAAGTAGATCTCGATCGCCTCAACCGTCAGCAGATGAACCGGTATAGCGTCTCCTGCAAAAGCGTCAACTACCAGGACATCGAATCTCTGCGAGTTGTTACCGGCTATTTCGCGTTCCATCGATAATCGCGCATCGCCCGGAATGATCTCCACTTTGGCGGGACTGTCGCGCAAATAAGTAAAGAATCCGTTCGGGTCGGTGGCTATTTTCGTCACTGCCGGATTGATCTCGTAAAAGCGAATGTAGTCGCCTGTCCGCCCGTATCCTGCGACGGTGCCAATGCCAAGTCCAATGTCGCCAATGCGGATAAATCGATTCAGCGGGTCAAGCGCCGATCGACGCGGAAGGTGAGCCATCAACAGTCCTAAGCCGCTATCGGGTCCATAGTAGGCTAGCGGCAGATATCTCTTGTCGGGCGCGGTGTATTGAATACCATGTGCGATCCGACCATGCCGAAGTTTGAAGCTATGTTTTTCAGGATCACCATTGTCGAGCGAGTACACTGACAGCGCACCGTAAAAGTTGCGCGTAGTAAGCGAACTAGTAACAAGGTTTGCGGCGATACTGACAAGGAGTACGCCGGTTACGACTGTTAATCCCGCAACCACAGCAGCTTGCACCATGAGTCCCGGTCTTTTGCGGGCGATTCTGGAATCCTTGCGAAAGGCGACTGCTGCCAGTAGTCCCAATGTTACAAGGGTCCCCAGAACGTAACCGCGGTTACTGAGATGGTGCATCACGTCGGCCAGCGACTGATCGCCCAACAGTCGGGGCAGAGTCAGCGCGCCGGCTACGAGCAGCAGGGTAGTCATGGGTCTGCGCTCGTGAATCCAGGACGGCGGATCCCTCATAACCACGATGAACAACATCAGCGCGCTCGCCCAAATTGCGAGATGAAATTCCCAGTAGCCGGTGAATATGTTAGGCGCGATCAGGGCTGCGAAAACTCCTCCCAGTGCGCCGCCAACGGCGATCATCAGATAGAAGGAGGTAAGGTGTCGCTCGGCGGGTTTCAACTTGACCAGCTCGCCATGGCAGACCATGCAAGCTGCGAACAGTAGCACGCAATAGGTCACGACCTGAGAAAAGATGTTTGCGGTCGAGCGACAGAGGACTACACAGCCCAGGAAGATCGCGACGCCCAGTGCGGGATGAAAAATTCCGCGGCGGTACCAGCGCTCGGAATCGAAACAGACGATGAAGGACAGGAGATAGATAGCGAGCGGCAAGACCCACAAGAAAGGAACGGCGGCGACTTCCTGGCAGATTTGGTTGGTCGTCGCTAGCAGCATCAGGGAGGCAACCGCGGCCAGCGCGATCCACAGTGCATAAGTGGCACGAGTCGGAACGACTGATTGCGACGATGCCGCAGATAAGTCTACGTCGATAAGATGAGCGGTCGTCGATTCTGCGGAGTTAGCCAGGTTCAAACCGCAGAGGCTGACACCTATCGCAAATGCGACGAATAGGAGTGACCACACAATAGCCTGTACTTTGAGAGTAAGTTCGGGCTCAACGACGAATGGATAGGTCACCAACGCGAGCAACGAGCCGACGTTGGATAATGCGTAAAGTCGATAGGGCGAAGCGCCTTGATGGGATCGCGCGAACCATGCCTGTAACAGTGGCCCGGTGGTAGATAGGATGAAGAAGGGCAGTCCTATGCTGACGAGCAGAAGCCCAAAGATTCGAGTGATAGGAAAATCGGGATTTAGAGGCTTCCAGTTCGGGCCGGGCGTGATGGGCGATTGCCATATCAGAGTTAACGCGCCCATAAGCAGAAGGCATGCTGACAGGATCGCGATGTGAACGATCACCTGTCGGCGGGCCGACAGACGAGTCGCGAGTAGATGTGAATATGCGTAGCCTGCCACCAGCAGCAACTGAAAAAACAACATGCAGGTGATCCATACGGCCGACGTTCCTCCAAACCAGGGCAAGATGTAGCGAGCCAACAATGGTTCAACCTGGAACAGCAGAAATGCGCCGGTAAAGATCGTGATTGCATACGTGAGCATCGGCATCTTTAGTTGCTTGCGTCCAAAGGAATTCGCTCCAATCTCTTACGGCAGCAATTACGCAGCCAGTTAATGTCCGTGACCACCTC
>CAVZGB010000012.1:0-79046 GCA_963774665.1 uncultured delta proteobacterium | reverse complement strand
CCGTCCTCGAAAGAGGGCGGCATCTCTTCTTAAGACTAAGGTGCAGGGCTTAGCCCTGCCGAAGGAAGCGTGAAACCCACCGCGGGTTTCACATTCAATTAGTTCCCGATCCTTGACAGCGCACCATATTCGGACGGAAACCGAGACTGATGGCTATCTCCTTCCGACGTGCGAATGCTGCCGACGCTGCCGAAGTCGCGACGGTGTATATCGCCTCGCGGCGCGGTGCGGCCGCATATCTGCCGACCGTCGGCACTGACGCGGAGATTCGCGCCTTCGTGATCCATCAGATGGTGCCGGAGCGCGAGACTTGGGTCGCCGAGGATGGAGAGCGAATCGTAGCCGTGTTGACGCTCCACGGCGACGAGGTCGATCAGTTCTATGTTGCGCCCGGCGAGCAGCGGCGAGGCGTCGGCGACGCGATGCTCGCGCATGCCAAGCGGCTTCGCCCTGCCGGCCTTCAGCTCTGGGCGTTCCAGCGCAACGCACCCGCGCGCCGCTTTTACGAAGCGCGCGGCTTCATCGCCAGGAAATTCACCGACGGCGCCACCAACATGGAGCGCGAAGCCGACGTGCTCTACCAATGGACGCCGTGAACGACTGCAATTTTCGCTAGAGGAGCTGATGCGATGGCAACCAGGATCGATCTCAACAAAGTTCCCCGCTTCGCCGAACTGCCGATCAAGCCCGACAAGCCGAAGGAATCGTCGTGGGGCGTGTTTGGCGATGACGACGAACTCGGATGCCTGAATTTTCTGACGCCGGAAGGCATCGTCGACGCGGCGCGCCTGGTGCGCAAGGGCTCCGTCTTCCGGCTCGATACGAAAATCAACTACGCCAACCCGCCGCTGTTCGCGCGGCGTCCCGCCAAGCACAACATCATGAGCTTCGAGAGCTTCGGCCTGCTCGGTTTCGACGATTCGCTCGACAGCTACAACACGCAGGAGGGCAGCCAGTGGGACGGCCTCGCGCACGTCGGCAGCCCGCGCTACAAGGCGTTCTACAACGGCGTGAAATCCAGCGAGATCAAGGATGGGCCGAGTGGTCGACTCAGCATCCACAAATGGGCGAATAAGTTTGTCGGCCGTGCTGTACTACTCGATGCGTTCCGCTACCGCATCTCGCACGGCCGCACGATCGATCCGCTCAAATCGGAAAAGTACAGCCTCGATGATTTGAAGGAGACCGCCGTCGCCGATGGGGTCGAGTTGAAGCCGGGCACCATACTGCTGATTCGCACGGGATGGATGCAGGCGTATCTCGCCGCATCGCCCGAGGACAAGGCCGCGATGGCGCCGCTCGAAGGGCTCAAAGCCTGCGGCATCGAGGACAGTCGCGCGATGGTCGAATGGTTCTGGGATCATCGCGTCGCCGCGGTCGGCACGGATTGTCCCGCGGTCGAGCCATGGCCGTGGGATTTCAAGAACGAGGGCGCGCTGCACTACCGCACGCTATGCCTGCTCGGTCTGCCAATCGGCGAGCAATTCAACCTCGAGGAGCTGGCAGCAGATTGCGCCGCCGACAAGCGCTACGAATTCATGCTGGTCTCCGTCCCAATGAACCTGGAGGGCGGAATAGCATCCCCGCCAAACGCCGTAGCAATCAAGTAAGCAGCAGGACGGAATTTATTCCGTCGTCCTGTCAAGACAGGGACGACGGAATAAATTCGTCCTACTATCACCGCACGGAGCGCGCGGTCTCGACGATCGCGATGCGCACCGCGTTCTCCATCATCGTGAGCGCCATCGTCGGCAAACTGCGATGGCGGCCCGCCTGACGCGCTTCGTACGGCAGATGGATGAATCCCACCGGGACGCCAGGCTTGCGCCGCAGCTGATGCAGCGCGGCATACATCAGCGCGTTGCATGCATACGCGCCGGCCGTGAGCGACACGCTCGCCGGGATGTCCTTGCGGTCCAGCTCGCGAACAATCGCGCGCAGCGGCAATCGCGAGAAGTACGCATCGGGACCGCCGCGAACGACGGGCGTGAATCCCGGGTCGCCGCTCGTCGCGAGCGCGCCACGCTCGTCGGCAAGATTGATCGCGATTCTCTCCAGTGAGACCGCCGGCCTGCCGCCCGCCTCGCCGAGTCCGATCACGGCGCGAGGCCGGTAGCGCACGATTGCGCCGGTAATTCGCCGCGCCGCTTTGGCGCATCCGACCGGCACGCGCACCGACTTTATCTGCAAGCCGCCAATCACATCGCCGTCGAGGCTTCGCGCGATTTCCCACGACGGATTGATCCGCTCGCCGCGAAACGGCTCAAACCCGGTAAGAATCAAAATCGGCGGCATCGACCAGTCATCGTTTCGCGATCGTTCCGTTCCCCTCTCCTGAAGGGAGAGGGGTTAGGGGTGAGGTTGCCGCGACACAAGCAGCACTCACTTGCGCCGCGGATGCTCTATCGGCAAATCGTCGCGATTGCCCCATTCCGCCCACGACCCAAGATAGTTCCTAACCCGCGGATAGCCCGCGATTTTCAGCGCGAGGTACGCGTGCGCCGCGCGATATCCACCCTGGCAGTACGGGATTATCTCATTGTCAGTCTTGAGGCCGAGCGCCTCGAACTGCGCGCGCAACTCGGCGGGCGATTTCACAGTTCCATCGGGAGCAAGCGCTGCCGTCCAGTCCTGATGGTAAGAGCCCGGAATCGCGCCGCCATGTTTCGCGCGGACGCGCTCGCTGAAATATTCCGCATCGCTGCGAACGTCGAAGATTTGCACGTCGCGACGCCCGAGTTGCTCGAGCAGACGCGGATACGTCGCGAGAATCTCCGCCCGCGGACTGAGCTGAAAATCCGACGGCGCGAACTTCTCGACATCGGTCACCAACTTCTCGCCCGCCGCGGCCTTGAGCCCGCCGTCGAGCATTCGCGACTTTGGATGTCCCGCGTATTCGAGCGCCCACTGGCCGCGCGCGGCGCGCATCCCGGATTCATTCTCGTAAAACACGACAGTCTCGCGCCCGGTGATTCCCAGCGCCGAAAATATCCACTGGAGCTGCGCATCGAACTCGGCGATGCCGCGCGCGGATGTATCCGTATGATGGAATGGGAACGGATCGAAATGCCGCGCGCCGGCAAGATGCCCGGCGTGGAAATCCTTGGCGGGTCGCGTGTCGATGAGGATCACGCCGGTTTCGTTGTCGTCACGATGCTCCCGGAGCCATCGCGCGTCGACAATTTTTTCAGAATCCATGTCCTCGACCTATCGGTCTATCCCCACCGCTTCACCAATAGAACGAAATCCGCCGCGACGTAGCAAGTCCGCCAGCCCATTTTTGATTTTTTCCACCACGCCCGGCCCCTCGTAGATGAGCCCGGTGTAAAGTTCGACCAGCGACGCGCCGGCTCGTATGTGCAGCCATGCGTCCTCGGCGTTGCTGACGCCGCCGACGCCGATGATCGGGATTTTTCCACGAGTGTGCGTGTGGATATCGCGGATCAGCTCGCGCGCGCGAATCGTCAGCGGACGGCCGCTGAGTCCTCCCGCATGCGGCGACGAGACGCCGAGCGCCTCGCGCGCGATGGAAGTGTTGCAGGCCACGATTCCGTCGACGCCCAGCTCGAGCGCGGTCTCGCAGATTCGAAACAAGTCGTTGCGTTCCAGGTCCGGCGAGAGTTTCACCAGCACCGGACGCTGCGACTCTCCGGTGTTCCCCAGCATCGCGGCGAACAGCTCGCGCATCTTCTCGGGCGATTGCCAGTTGCGCAGCCCTTCTGTGTTCGGCGAGCTCACGTTGATTACGATGAAGTCTGCCAGCGGCCCGAGCCGTTCCATCAGGGCGCTGTAATCAGCGGCGATCCCCTCCGGCGGCGTGATGCTGTTCGGGCCGAAGTTGAGTCCGAGGCGAATCGACATACGCCCCTTGCGCATCTGCTCGATTCGCAGCGCGACCGCTTCCATCCCCTCGCTGGGAAAGCCGAGCCGGTTAATCAGCGCGAGGCGTTCGGGAAGTCGCCACACGCGCGGGACTTCATTTCCCGCCTGCGGACGCGGCGTAATCGTACCCAACTCGGCGAAGCCGAAACCGAGCGTCTGCCATCCGCGAATCGCAACGGCGTCCTTGTCCATCCCGGCCGCGAGCCCGATCGGATTGTGAAAATCTGTTCCCCACAGCTTGATTGCGAGCTCGGGCCGGTCGCGCGGCGGCGTAAACGGCGGCAGCAGAGAAAGCATCCGCAGCATCAGACGATGCGCGTATTCGGCGTCGAGGCCGAACAGGTATCTCTTGAACAGCCGTCGATAGGCGGCGTCGATTGCGGAAACTGCGCGCATGTCCTCTACACTTGAACAGTGAAAAAGTGAAAAAGGCAATCTTGCAGTGCTGAGCGGCCGGCGCAATCGAAACGCATGGTGTGGATTAAGGAGCGGCGCCCCTGATGCAGTCGCATTGCGGCTTGGAATAAGATGATAGATGCTGGCGGCGCCGAGCGGCCGGCAATTGGCGGGAGGGGTCAGGAACGCGTGGAAAATCAGGCGAAAATGCAAGTCAAGTTGATCGACTACGCACAGCAGCCGCTGGAAAAACTCTACGCGGCGTTTCGCACCTGCTATTCCTCCGACACGCCGATCGAAGTCTGGGAAAAGATCAAATCCGAAAAAATCACTCACGAAAAAATTCGCGAGTTCATCACCGAACGTTTGAAGACCGGCCACGCGTCGCCGCTCGAGCAGATTGTTTTCTGGTTCGGCATCGCCAACGTCTCGCGCTCGCTGTCGCATCAGTTCGTGCGCCATCGGATCGGCATCAGCTTCGAGCAGCAGAGCCAGCGCTACGTGAAATTCAAGCAGGACAAGCTCGCATTCGTGCTGCCGGATTCGTGGTCGCGCGCGGGACTCGAAGGTGAATTCTCCGATCTGCTTTCGAAGACGTCCGAGCTCTACGCGAAGGCGCTGAAGGCCGGGATTCCAGCCGAGGATGCGCGCTTCGTGCTGCCCAACGCCGCGCCGACGAATTTTCACGTGATGGTGAATTTCGCCGAGATGCTCCACATCTGCGACTTGCGGCTGTGCGTGCGCGCGCAGTGGGAGATTCGCCGGATGGTCGCGATGATGCGCGCGGAAATCAAGCACGTGCTGCCCGAAATCGCGGTCTTCCTGCAGCCCAAGTGCGGCGAAAATCGCATGGGCTACTGCGACGAGTCACTCGACGAGTACCAGAAGTGTCCGCTGAGCAAAGTGCGGCCGCACAAGTCGAGCTTGTTCGAGCTCTACGAGCGTTACGGCTCGCGCAAGGCGCAGGCGCTGGGCGAGGCCGAGTATCGCGCAGTCGAGGAAAAAGAACAGTTGTAGTTTCAAGTTCCCGTGAGCCCTGAAACTTGAACAGTGAAAAACGATTCCCCATCGGCATCGATCGACGACGCGATCGCCGCTTTCAATCGCGGTGCGTATTTCGAAGCAGCCGAGATGTTCGAGACCGCGTCGCACTCGGCCAATGACGATCTCAAAGGTCTGATCGTTGCGTTCAATCAGATCGCCGCGGCGTTCCATCTGCGCTTCGAGCGCGGCGGGCGGCAGGCGTCGATCAACCTGATGTCGCAAGCGATGATCGCGCTCGACGACATGAAGCCCGCGCGCGGCGGCGTCGACGTCGAGCGTCTATGCAGCGAGCTGGCAGCGTACACCGAAGAGGTGCGTGCAACTCCGCGCGACGAGCGCGACGGCCTGAAGCATCGCGCACGAATTTTCCTCGAGCGGCGCCGTGCCCCGAAAATCAACCGCCGCTGAATGATCGCATTCGATTTCCCTCTACTGTCGGAGATCTTTCCATAACTCAGCGCGGCGTTCTTCCCCTCTCCCGAAGGGAGAGGGGACGCTGCTTCGACCAGATATGCAAAGCTCTGAAAAGAAGAGGATCGAAGCTGAACAAGATCTAAAGCCGCACATTTTGCGATACAATCGCGGCGCGATGAACATCACGCACGAGCAGATCTCCGATGGCCTCAAGCGCGCAAACTACGTCACCAACGAGCGCGTCGAGACCGCGATCTTTCTCGCGCTCGCGCTCGAAAAGCCGCTGCTGATAGAAGGTCCCGCCGGCGCGGGCAAGACCGAAGTTGCCAAGGTGCTGTCGGAAATTCTGCACTGCGAACTGATCCGGCTGCAATGTTACGAAGGACTCGACGAGGCGCGCGCGCTCTACGAATGGAATTATCAGAAACAGCTCCTGCGCATGCAGGCCGACGAGCAGCAGGGCCTGCGATGGGAGGAACTCAGCGAGCACATTTTCTCGCGCGATTTCTTACTCGAGCGCCCGCTGCTCAGAGCGATCACGTCGCCGAGCCGCGTCGTATTGCTGATTGACGAGGTCGATAAAGCCGACGAAGAATTCGAGGCCTTTCTGCTCGAGCTGCTTTCCGACTTCCAGGTGAGCGTTCCCGAACTGGGAACCTTGAAGGCGCACGAACGGCCGTGCCGTGATTCTGACCTCGAATCGCGCGCGCGAACTGTCGGAGGCGCTGCGCCGCCGATGCCTGCATCTGTTCATCGACTTTCCCGGGACCGAGCAGGAGCGAAAAATTATCGAGCTCAAGGTGCCCGAGCTCGACGCGAAGCTGGCGGCCGAGGCGGCGCGTTTTGTCGGCGCGATTCGCAAGCTCGGACTGCGCAAGCCGCCGTCGATTGCGGAGACTCTGGATTGGGCGCGCGCTCTCGTGCGGCTGGGCGTGCGCGAACTCGACACCGACGCAGTGCGCACGGCGCTCGGCGTTCTGCTCAAGCACGAAGACGATCGCGCCAAGGTGGAATCGAAAGCCTCGTCGCTCGCCCCGCGCCGTAAAACTGCGACGTAGTTAGATGGCCCGGCTGCGCGATCAGCTCGTCAGTTTCATAGCGGCGCTGCGAGATGCCGGCGTCAGAATCTCGGTCGCAGAATCTATCGATGCGATGAATGCGGTCGCGGCCGTTGGGCTCGAGCGCGCGCGGATGCATGAGGCACTGGCGGCGTCGTTGATCAAGGACGAAGCCGACCGCGCGATCTTCGACGACGCGTTCAATCGTTTTTTCGCCGCACCACGGGCAAATCGCGGTGAGCATCCTGATCAACGCGGCGACCAGGTCTCGGCCGCCGCCGGCCGCGGCCGTCCCGGCGAGGATCCATCCCCGCGTGACGACGCGCCGCCGCGGAAGCCGGAGCAGCCGCGCGAGGGCGCGCGAGCGAACGATCGCGCTGAGAAATCGTCGCCCTCGGAAGCGAAGCCAGTAAAGAAAACTACGGCGGCGCATCGTGATGACGCCGAAGGCAAAGATGCCGAGCGCAATTCAGAAAAGATGCGCGGCCGCGAGGAGCGCGTCGCCGAGGATTCGCAACAGGAATCGCAATCGCCCGGTATCGACGCTGCGCGCGTTGCACGGCTCCGCGCGATCGAGCGGAGACCGTTCGACAATTTTTCCGACTTTGACTACGACGAGGCGCGCGACGCCCTCGCTCCGCTGATTCGACGCTTCCGGATTCGTCTCGGACGCCGGCTGCGGCTTGCGAAGGCCGGCAGAATCGATTTCCGCCGCACGATTCGAGCGGCGATGCAGCGCGGCGGTGCGCTGATCGATCTCAACTTCCGCGCGCGACGGCCGCGTCATGTCGATCTCGTAATCCTCGCCGACATTTCGGGTTCCGTCCGCTATGCCGCGCAGTTGATGCTTGAACTGATGGCCGGCGCGCGCGGATGCTTCCGCCGCGTCACCAGTTTCGTCTACGTGGACCATCTCGCGGAAGCCGACTTCGAGCAGGGCCATCTGGTAATGACGCCGCCGCTGGACTTGTACGCGCGCTCTGATTTCGGCCGCGTACTCGGCGAGCTTTGGCAACGCAGAACCGGATTGCTGACGCGCAGCACGATCGTCGTGATCATGGGCGACGGCCGCAATAACCGCCTGCCCGCGCGCGCCGACGTAGTCCGCGAGATCGCGCGCACCTGCCGCGCCGTTGTGTGGCTGAACCCGGAAGATCCTGCGCGCTGGGGCACCGGCGACAGTGCAATCAAACAGTACGCGCGCGAAGTGAACGCGCTGGTCCCCTCGCGAAACCTCCGCGAGCTTCAAGTCGCACTGGCCGCGATCGCCTAGCGTCGATCAGAAGTCAAACAGCTCGCGCATTTTGCTTATCAGCCATCGATGAGGGCCGCCTTTGCCGTCGAGCGTGTCGCCGGATGAGAGCTTCTCCAGCCGGTCGCGGTTTCGCTCCGCAATAATATCGCCGATGCTGGCGGCCGCGTCGGGATGCTCCTTGAACAGGCGCGTGAGTCCCTCGCGATCCATCTCGATCACTTCCAGGTCGGTGATCGCGCGCACGCTCGCGTTGCGCGGTTCTCCCGTCATCAACGCCATCTCGCCGGTGACAACGCCGCGGCCAATCTCGGCGAGGTGGCGAATCTGGCCGTCGGCGGCATGACCAAAGACTTCGGCCCGTCCGCTGCGCACAATGAACATCGATTCGCCTGATTCTCCCGAGCGCACCAGCATCTCACCCGCGCCAAACTGGCGCACCAGGACTGTAGGCACCAGCAAGCGAAGCTCGTCGTCGCTGAGACCGCGCAGCCAATCGACCTGGCGCAGGTCGGTCATCAGCTCGCGCTCGAACTCAGCGTCGGCCTTATCGTCTTCGTCGCGGCCCGCGTCGCGCACATGGACGGTGCGGGTCGGGAACGGAATCTCGATCGAATGCCGCCGCAGCGCATACCAGAGGCCCGACGCCACGCGATCGCGTATGCGTTCCTGCGCGCCGTAGTCGGAAATCCAGTACCTGATCTGATATTGGATCGCGAAATCGCCATAACCCGCCACCAGCACTTCTGGCGAGGGCTCTCGCAGCACTTGCGGCACGTCGTGCAGGAGGGTGAGCACGACCTCGCGCACATGATTGGGCGGCACGCCGTAGCTGATCCCGACTGTGATTTCGTCGCGCACGTGGCCGGTCGCGTAGTTGTACAGCGTGTCCTTCGCGATCACGGAGTTGGGGATCTCGAGCCGTTCGTTGGCGCGCGTCACGATCGTCGTCGCTCGCCATGCGATTCCCTTGACCTGTCCCACGTGCGTGCCGCTGCGAATCCAGTCGCCCGGCTCGAACGGCCGCCCCATCGAAAGCGACAGGCCGCTGAAGATGTTGCCGAGAGTCTCCTGCAGCGCGAAGCCGAGGACCGCCGCGAAGACCGTCGTGGTGGTCAGAATCGAAAGCGGCTGCACCCCGAAGTCGGTGTACAGCACCACCATCACGACCACGAACCACAACACCAGCATCAGCAGGTCTTTGCTGATAGTCGAGAAGTGGACCTTGCCGCGTCGTGTAATCGAGTCGACGAATTCGAGCACGAGCCGAATCACGCCGAACAGGAAAAGTACAAAGGCCGCGACCGCAACCTTTTGCCCGACCAGGTCGTTCGGGATGAAGCGTGAACCGGCATCGATAAGAGCGCTGCCCGACAGCAACAGGAACGTCGTCGCGGTCACCGCGCGCTTGCGCCGGCGCACGGCGAAGGCCCCCAGCATACCGATCAGCACCAGCACGCTTTCGACGACGGTGCGCATATCGCGCGGCAGCACGTCGATTTGCAGCATCTGCTGAAGGGGAGTCGCCATCGTTCAGATCCCCGCCGCCACCGCGATTTCGTCGAGCAGTTTCACCGCGTCGAAATACTCGACCGCTATCTCGCGCGCGACCCGCGCATGCCGCGGGTAGTCGGCATTGATTTGTGCGATCGCGTCGACCGCATCGTCAGGAGTATCGAATCCGATCAGCCCCGTGCCGGTGGGAATGAATTTTTCAAACCCGGTCCGCTGCGTGACGACCGGACGTCCTGCCGCCAGATAGCAGACTGTACGATCGCTGAACCATCCCGTGCGCGGCCTCACGTAGATGTCTTTCGCGACCGTGAACTCGCCGCGCGACCGACTGACGTACTCGCGGTACGTGTCGATATCGAGCGACATCGGCACCACCGGCGTAATCGTGAATCCTCCCGCTACCGCGCGATCGTAGTCGGCGCCGGCGGTAAGGTTGGTGGCGATCTCGATCGGCTGATTCGCGCGCGATGCGACCTCGAGCACCTTGCGAAAATTCAGATGCTTCGACCAGTAGTAGGTCTCGCCCTTGATTACCATGTCGTTGCCGTTGTTCTGCCACGTGCCGACTGTAGTGAACGCTCGTGGCTCCGCGGGGCCGATGCCCGGATGCCACTCGTCGAGACTCACCGGCGGACGCGTCGGATGCCAATCGACTCCCGCGGTCGGCAGCAGGCAATCGGGCGCGCCGATATTGTAGCAATACGTGAAGAACAGTTTGTGCGACCTGGCAAACGCCACGCTGGTTGGAATCTTGCGTGCGAGCTCGAGCTGCAGCACTCCCGGATCAGTCTCGAGATAGACCAGGCAGCGGCTGCGCTCGTGCTCCTCGCGCGGCTCGGTCGCGCCGCAAAGATTGACCACCATGTCGGCGTCGCGCAGCAGTTCCATGCATCGCTCGCGCGACATCCCGACGTACTGATCCTTCACCGAGTCGAGGAAGGCCCACCGGTCGCCGAATCCGTAGCGCTCGAGCACGCCGCCCAGCACTTTCAGATTGCGCGTCGGATCCGTGGTGCTGGTTTCGATCGTAGGATCGTAAACGTGGGCGCGGTGATCCTCGATGTAATAAACGTCGAGACCGAGTTGCCTGAGCCCTAGCAAATGATGCAGCAATTGCCAGATTACCCCGGCAAACGGGTAACGCGCCGCCAGATGCAGCACGACGACTTTGCCCTTGCGCTTGCCTTTCACCTTTGCTTCGCGATCTTAGCCCGCAGCGCGGCCTGCGGCTATCCGCTCCAGCTCCTCCCGCAGCTCGAGGACGGCAATCCGGCGCTGGCTGATTTGGGCCTCCTGCTCGTCTCCGAGTTCGCCGAGATAACAGTTGCGCCCCGGAATAACCAGCACTGCACGATACGGAAACCCCGCTCGAATTTCGGGATACGCGCGCTCCGCGATCACGCCCTCGATTGCCCCCTCCGCAGTCTTCTGACGCAGCAGGCCGTTTTCCTCGTGTATCAGCGCGAGCGTCGCGCGAATTCGCGCCGTCCGCCGCGCCGTCTCGACGCCCTTCATCCGCCGGATAACTTCGGCGACCAGCGCCTCGTCGGAATCATCGCCGCCCGAACCGAGCCATCGATGCGACCTCACCCCCGGCTCTCCACCAAGCGCGTCGATCTCGAGGCCGCCATCGTCGGCGAGCGTCGCGATTCGCGCGCGCTCGAAATAGAACCGCGCCTTGAGGAGCGCATTCTCGGTGAAGGTCGCGCCCGTCTCCTCGGGAGTCTCCGAAATTCCGACATCGGCGAGCGATACGAGCTCCAGCTCGATACCGAGGTTGCGCAGAATCAATCGATACTCGGCAAGCTTCGCCCGGTTGGTAGTCGCGATCAGCAGCCGCCGCATCCGTTCATTTACCAGGCTTCGTGGGAGGTTTTGGTTGATACGTGATCTTGAGCGATTCGCGCTCGCGATTCTCCTCGAGCGCCAGCTCGATCAACCGATCGATAAGTTTGGGCAACGGCAGCCCCGATGCCTCCCACAGCTTCGGATACATACTGATCGAAGTGAAGCCGGGAATCGTGTTCACCTCGTTGACGTAAATCTCGCGCAAATCGCTGCTGGCAAGAAAATCGACCCGCGCCATCCCGCGCAGCGACAACGCCTTGAACGCCGCCACCGCCATCGCGCGCAACTTCTTCGCCTTGGCAGCCGGCAAGTCGGCAGGGATTTTCGTCGAGGAACCTTCCGGATCGACGTACTTCGACTCGTAGTCGTAAAACTCATGCGCGCCCTTGACCAGCACTTCGCCGGGCACCGACGCCTCAGGACGATCGTTGCCGAGCACCGCGCACTCGAGCTCGCGGCCCTCGCACGAGGCCTCGATCAGCGCCTTGCGATCGTACTGGAACGCATCGTCGAGCGCGGCATTGAGATCCGCGGCGCGCTTCACCTTGCTGATTCCAATCGACGATCCGAGCGCGTTGGGCTTGACGAAAACCGGATAGCCAATCTTGCGAGCAAGCCGCGCTCCAAGCTCCGGCGTCTCGTGATAGTCGGCGCGATCGATCGCAAAATATTTCACGACTGCGACGCCGGCATCGCGCAGCAGGCGCTTCTGCGCATCCTTGTCCATCCCGATCGCCGAGCCGAGCACGCCCGCTCCCACGTATGCGATCCCCGCCAGCTCGAGCAGCCCCTGCACCGTGCCGTCCTCGCCGTAGGTGCCATGCAAGACCGGGAAGACGACGTCGAGCCCCGGAATCGCATCGTGCGCGCGCGTCACATCGCCGACGGCACCGTCCATCGGCGTCGCGACGAGCGCCTGTCCCTCCGGATGCGGCAGCAGTGTAACCTGCGTCCCGCCCGCGCTGAGCGCCGCAAGATGCGGCGTTTTCTCGGCCAGGACCTTCAGCGCGTTGCGCTCAAGATACCATTTGCCGTCGCGCCCGATCCCCACCGGAACGATCTCATACCGCGCCGGATCCATCGCCGACATTACGGTCAGCGCAGATCGCAGCGAAATCTCATGCTCGCCTGATCGCCCACCAAACAGAACCCCAACCCTGAGTCTCTTTTTTTCCGCCATCGTGCCCCGCCCCGCCCGCGAAGGAACTTCAAACTTAGAGGGAACTAATTGTAGTGAAACCCGCGATGGGTTTCACACTTCCTTCGGCAGGGGTGACCCCTGCACCCAGTACTAATCGCAAAATGGCGAGGACGCCCTTTTGCTCTCAGGTTCTTTTCCTGTGCGATTCAAATCCCGGCTCTTATCTGCCTCTCCCAAGTCAGCTGCTGGCGATTAAGTCGCCAGCAGCGGGAAAGATCCCCAACTAGTTCGAACAGGGACGAAGTCCCGCATCTTTTCTTAATACCGGGTGCAGGGGTCACCCCTGCCGGGGGCGCGGGGCGAGGAGCCCCGCTTCTCACTGCCTGTAATTCGGCGCTTCCTTCGTAATAAACACGTCATGCACATGGCTCTCGCGCATGCCCGCGTCGCTGACCTTGACGAACTTCGCCCGCTTGCGAAGCTCCGCGAGATTCGCCGCGCCGAGGTATCCCATCCCCGACTGCAACCCGCCGACGAGCTGCTCGATATTCGACGCGAGCGACCCGCGATGGGGCACGCGTCCCTCGATTCCTTCCGGCACATGCTTGCCGTCGCTTACCGAGAGCTGTCCGTAGCGGTCTCCCGTGCGCTCGTTCATCGCGCCGAGCGATCCCATCCCGCGATAAAGTTTGTAGGTGCGCCCCTGGTAGAGAATCGTCTCGCCGGGACTTTCCTCGGAGCCCGCGAACAGCGATCCAATCATCACGCTGTTAGCGCCCGCCGCAATCGCCTTCGTGATATCGCCCGAGAAGCGGATTCCGCCGTCTGCGATCACCGGGATATTGCGCGGCTCGGCAACCGCGATCGTGTCCATGATTGCCGTGATCTGCGGCACGCCGACTCCTGAGATCACGCGCGTGGTGCAAATCGATCCCGGTCCCATTCCGACGCGCAGAGCATCCGCGCCGGCGTCGCACAATGCCTTCGCGCCTTCACTGGTCGCGACGTTTCCCGCGACTACTTCGATATCAGGCCATTCGCTCTTGGTCGCTTTGATCGCGTCGATCACGTTCCGCGTATGCCCATGCGCGGTGTCGATACAAATCACGTCGACGCCCGCACGCCGCAGCGCCGCGACGCGCGCCTCGCGCTCCGGACCGACACCGACCGCGGCGCCGACGCGCAGCCGGCCCAGCTGATCCTTGCTCGCATGCGGATGGCGAATCGCCTTGTCCATATCCTTAACCGTGATCAGCCCGCGCAGCCGATTCTGATCGTCGACCAGCGGCAGCTTCTCTATCCGATGCGCCTGCAAGAGCTCTTTCGCATGCTCGAGATCGATCCCCGGACGGGCAGTGATCACCTTGCTCGTCATCACGTCGCGCACCTGCTTGTCGAGGCGCCGCTCAAATCGAAGATCGCGATTGGTCAGTATTCCGACAAGCCGCCCATCCGATACAACGGGCAACCCGGAAATCCGAAAGCGCTCCATCACCGCCAGCGCCTCGCCAATTTTCTGCTCGGGACTGACGGTGATCGGGTCGACGATCATCCCGGTTTCATATTTCTTGACGGTCTCGACCTCGGCGGCCTGCTCTTCGATCGAAAGATTACGATGGATAAATCCGAAGCCACCCATCTGCGCGATCGCGATCGCGGTGCGCGATTCGGTGACGGTATCCATCGGACTTGAAACGAGCGGAATGCGCAGCCGTATCTTCGGCGTCAGCGCAGTAGAAACATCGCAATTGGATGGCAACAAATCAGACGATTGAGGCAGCAGAAGAACGTCATCGAAGGTAAGTGCTTCGCGGAGCTCCTGATGCGCCATAAAAGTAACCTCCTTGGATAAAAAAAAGCCCGCGGTTTTTCCGCGGGCCCAACTCGGCCTTCAGTTCTTAAACGCAGTCCGTTTAATCAGATGCGCCATATCCGACCCTAACAAGAGCAGAGCACCTAATCAATACGCCCTGCCCTTCGGATTCACCCGCTTCGTGTCACTTCAGAGCGCAGCGAAGAATCCCGCCTCCGTTCTTCCCCTCTCGCAGAGTGGGAGAGGATTTAAGGTGAGGGTCCGAATACAGCGCGCACTTCGCGCGCGATTCAAGATTCTGACTATATTCCGGACGCGCGCGCTAACCTATGGCGACGCGCTGTTATTGACCGAGGTCGAGGAGCCGCAAATCTATCGCGCAATCCTCACACAACATCGGACGAGTGGAATCCCAAACGCAATAGCTGCCCTCAGGAGGTGGCTGATAGAAATCGAGGAAGACGACCATAATGATCCGGTCGCAAGCAGCGCCGCCGTATTGCGCAGCCTTGCAACGGATCACCGATGCCCATCCTTCTACGAGTCTCTCAACATGCTCAGCAACCTCATCGACGTTCGCAAAATCACTCGTTTTCTTACTAATCACACCTTTCCTCCTCTGCGAGCACGGCGCTAGAACCGCGAAGAGGAATCCTGGTACACCATTCGAAGGGGAGCAACCATCAACTTAGGTTTCGCGTCGGAAAAGCTGCAGATCGGGGAACTCTATTCTCGAGAATCACTCGCCGAGCAATTTCTCATTACGGACACGACGCTCAAGAACGGTGTTTTCAGGCCCAAAGCCTGTTCTTCCTTCTGGCTCTTCGTGACAACAATTTTTTCGCGCGCGATTTAAGATTCCGCTGCTGCAGCTCCTAATGAGAGGACAGCTCAACCGAAGCATGATAGTCCCTGTCTGTCGCCTTCCCGCGCTGATTAAGGTCGGCTGCGCGCGAAGCCAATCTCAATCGACACCAATCGTCTGTTAAGATATGTGATCCTTCGTAATCGATCCGTGCTGCGCTGATTGATGAAAAGAGATTTTTATTCGGCTCCAATTTCCGAATTTCAGAGTTCGACGTCTGACGAAATTCTTGGGAAGCTTGCCGCAAACAATCCCTTCACCCTAGAAACAACTCAAAAGCGCGCATGGTTAGAGGAGATCTCCACACTAAAAAACGTTCTCGCTAAACGAGAAGGTTTCATTTCCTTCGAGTATTCCATACCGCGTATGGGGAAGCGTATAGACGTCGTCCTCATAGTTGGACCAGTAATTTTCGTTTTGGAGTTCAAGGTTGATGAGAAACAGTTTAGTTCCGCGGCTCTGGACCAAGTATGGGACTATGCTCTGGACCTGAAGAATTTCCACGAGACGAGCAAAGAGCCATTCGTCGCGCCCGTTCTCATCGCAACCGAAGCAGTCTCTTCCGACTGCGAGATCTCTCCGAGACCATCCCACGACAAGCTCCTCTACCCAATCTGCAGTAACGCAGTTTCGTTGACGAGTGTAATAGATCGGGTTTTGTCGTTTGCCAAGAACGACCCTGAAATAGATCCCCTCCTGTGGCAAGAGGGTAGGTACTGTCCAACTCCGACCATCGTCGAAGCCGCCCAAGCTCTATATGGCGGACACACCGTCGATGAGATTTCCCGCAACGACGCAAGTGCGATCAACCTCAGCGCTACCTCAGAAGTTATTTCGAAAATCATCCACACCTCCCAAGAAGGACAGTTCAAGTCGATCTGTTTCGTAACGGGAGTACCAGGAGCGGGCAAGACGCTAGTTGGGCTCAACACCGCAACTAAACACCGCGACCAGGAGGATAGTTTCTATAGCGTTTTTCTTTCGGGAAACGGCCCCTTAGTCGCGGTTCTGCGAGAGGCACTTGCTCGCGATCATGTACTCAACGAAAGAATCTCAAGCGGAAGGCTGAAGCTGGGTGAAGCCAGACGAAGGGTTAAGGCCTTCATTCAGAACGTCCACGAATTCCGTGACGAATGCCTCAGGGATCCGAGCCGGCCCCCCATCGAACACGTTGCGATCTTCGACGAGGCTCAGCGTGCTTGGAACCTTGACCAAACAGCGTCATTCATGCGGCAGAAGAAAGGAATATCAGATTTCGAGCATTCTGAGCCCAAGTTTCTGATCTCTTGTCTTGATAGGCATCCTGATTGGGCGGTGGTGGTATGCCTAGTCGGAGGAGGTCAGGAAATAAACAAAGGAGAAGCAGGAATTAGCGAATGGATCGGGTCGCTCGAACAATACTTTCCAGAGTGGCGAATTTACGTGTCTTCGAGACTGACAGAAGGTGAGTACGCAGCAGGGCCGGTTTTAGAAAAGATCAAATCGCGGGGAAATGTCACCACCGACGACGCTTTGCATCTTTCGGTCTCAATGAGATCCTTTCGTGCGGAAAATGTTTCTGAGCTCATTAAGCAGGTGCTAGACCTAGATCTGGCATCATCGCAAGACATCTTGAACAAGCTTCGCGAGAAATATCCGATTGTGATTACTCGCGAGTTGGCGAAGGCGAAGCGATGGCTGAGAGATCATGCGCGGGGATCGGAACGCTATGGAATTCTCGTTTCGTCACAGGCTGAACGCCTGAGGCCCCACGCGATTTATGTGAAGTCACCCGTGGATCCGGTGCATTGGTTCCTCGACGCAAAGGACGATGTGCGCTCTTCCTATTACCTCGAAGATGTGGCAACCGAGTTTCATGTGCAGGGCCTGGAAGTCGACTGGGCGTGCGTGACCTGGGATGCGGATTTTCGCCATGCCCGCGCTGGTTGGGAACACTGGTCATTTGTAGGCAATCGATGGAACGCGATTAGAAAAGCAGAGCGTAAAAGCTATCAGAAAAACGCTTACCGCGTCTTACTCACGCGAGCGCGACAAGGTATGGTACTCGTCATTCCTTCCGGCGATTTGGACGACCCGACTCGCAAACCAGAGTACTACGATTCAACGTTCGCGTACTTGAAAGAGATAGGTTTTCAAATCATCTAGAGGCTGGGGCGCGGCCGGACTGTCAGGCCTTTTCTTTCGTAAGGGCGAGGCAAAGAAAAAGAACCGGGATTCTTCGCCTCGCTCTAGAATGACACGAGTGAACCGGATTTTAGAGTAACCTCATTCCCGGGCAGGACGGAATAGTCGCGTGTAAAGGATCGGCGCGGCGCTTTCCCAAGAACCTGAGAGCAAAACGGCGTCGTCGCCATTTTGCGATTAGTACTGGGTGCAGGGGTTACCCCTGCCGAAGGAAGCGTGAAACCCATCGCGGGTTTCACTTTCAATTGGGTCCTCATTCGCCCTTCACTTCCCGCACCAAACTGGCTTGCGCTTTTCCAGAAATGCGCCAATTCCTTCCTGCGCGTCCGTCGCCATTGCGTTCTGGCTCATCACTTCCTTCGTGTATTCGTAGGCCTTCGCCGTATCGAGATCGATTTGCTCGTAGAATGCGCGCTTGCCGATTCCGATGATTAGCGGGCTCGCCTCTACTATCTGCATCGCGAGCTTGCGCGTTTCTGCGACCAGGTCCGCGTCGGCCACCACTCTGTTCACGAGGCCCCATTCGGATGCGGTGCGCGCTTTGACCGGCTGGCCTGTCAGCAGCATTTCCATCGCATGCTTTCTGCCGACTGCGCGCGTCAGCGCGACCATCGGCGTCGAGCAGAAAAGTCCAATCCGCACGCCTGGCGTGGCGAAACTCGCGCTCTCACCCGCGACGACGAGATCGCAGGTCGCCGCAAGCTGGCATCCCGCGGCAGTCGCGATCGCATGCACGCGCGCGATCACCGGCTGCGGAATTCTTTGAATCGTCATCATCAACTGCGCGCACAGGTCGAATTCATATCGGTAGAAAGCGAGGTCGCGACCCTTCAGTTCGCCCAAGTCGTGACCCGCCGAGAACGCCGGACCGTTGCCCGCGATTATCACTGCGCGCGCATCGCTGCGTTTTCCGATCGTGACCAGCGCGTCGTTCAGCTCCGTCATCATCGCGGTCGAAAGCGCATTGCGCTTCTCCGGACGGTTCATCGTGAGCGTGACCAGCCCGGCTTCTTCTTCGATGATCAGATTCTTCTGTCCGTTTTCATTTGCCATCGCGTTTCACCTGCCTTCGATTTCACTTTTCACTCTCTCACTCGCGCGGCTCGTTTTTCCACTCTTCGGGATAGAGCAGCAGCAAATCCTGGCCGAGCGCGCGCACCAGGAATCGTTGCGTCTCATTGATCGCACGTTCGAGCGCGCGACCGCCAATCAGCCAATGCCCGCGCCCCCGAATCGTCGCCAGCTTCGCGCCGATCGACTGCCGCAAATTTTGTCGTCTCTGCCAGCGGCGCGAGAATGTCCGAGTCACCCGCAACGACGAGTCGCGGCGCGGCTTTGTCCGATGCTGCAAACTCGATCGCGCCAGTCATGACGTCGGTCGCGAGCGCACCCGAATCGGGCACCATCGCATTTATCAAACCGTCGCGAGTGAATGGATCCGAGTCGGCGATCAGCTCGAACAGGATTCTGCCGCCCGGCGGCTTGATCGGCCGGCCCAGCATCATCGCGATGCGATTTCCGATTCCGCCGACGATCGGAGTGCGAAAGCCCGGTACCAGCGGCGCGTACGCGACCGCAGCCTTCGCCCGTGGATGTGCGCTGAGTTTGAGCGCGATCAGGCCGCCGACGCCGTGACCGAATATGACCGCGTCACGGCCGATGCCTTCGAGTGCTTCGCCCGCGAGCGCCACGAGATCATTGAAGTGAAGTTTCTCGATCGGCGGCGTCGATCCTTTGCCGTATGCGGCGCGCAAATCGGGCACGAACACTTCCCATCCGATCGACGCGAGGTAGCCGAGCACGAGCGCGAGATGCCGTGGTGTCGCGAACAGTTCGGGGAGCAGCATTATCGGCCACGCAAACTTGACCGGCTCGGGCAGCTCGCGCTGTGCGGGTATACGGCCGAGTTCGACGTCGTCCATTGGTCTGGCGAATTATGCGGCCCGCGACGTGGCCGCCATCAGGCGCGCGAATCTGAACGAGAGCGCGGCGTTCGGCGTCAGCATCTGCGAGAACTTGATCATCTCGTCCGCCGCCCACTGTTCGCGACTCGCCGCGCGATGCGCGAGGCGGCTGCCCTGGTCGAGCGGAAGCTCGCGCGACGTGCGCACGCTCGCCTTGTAGTACGGCATCAACTCCGCATCGCGACGCCGCGTGAAGTCCGTCAGCATGTCGACCGGTATCGCGTTACCGCCGCCAGAGAACCACTCGCGCGCGAGCTCGCCGACGATCCACGCGCTCATCAGCGCCATCGAATGCCCCTGGCCGAACAGCGGATCGACGTGCAAGCCCGCATCGCCGATCAGAATCGCGCCGTCGGTGACCGGATTGCGATACGTGTTGTTGAGGATGCCCGAAGAAAAAACTTTGCCTGCTATCGTCGCGCCTTCGAGAATTTTTCCAACCGCGAACGAGCGATCAAGCTGGCGGCGCAGATTCGATGCGAGGTCGGTCCGAAAAGTTTGCATCTCCGAGGCGTCGAACGCTGTCGCCGCCACCGTGAGTCCGTTCTCGCATCGACAAACCAGCTGGCCCGCGCCGGGTGCCGATTCGAATTCCGCGACCAGCTCGTCGCCAAGATTTTTCCGCGCGACTCCTTCGAAGTACGCGTAGTAATATGCGCGCGCGCACGGAACGTCGACGCGCTTGAACGCGTCGATACGCTCCGACGCAATCTGCGCGACCGAACTGCGCATCCCGTCAGCGCCGATCGTCAGCGGCGCGCGAAATTCGTGGACGCCCGACGCATCCTCGCCGCGAATTCCCACTATGGCGTCATCTTCGATAAGCAGATCGGTAAGCCTGAAGCGTTCGCGAAACGTGACGCTGTCGAAACTTCGCGCCACATCGATCATCGCGGCATCCATCAGCACGCGTCCGAGGCACAGTCCGCGATCGTCGGCGCCGTTGCGCACAAGTTCGCCGCTATAGTCGAAGTCGGGACCAACCGTCCGCGACCGCGCGAAGCGGACGCCGCCCGCGCGCTCGAGCATCTCGAGTACGCCCATGCGCTCGAGCACTTTGGTTCCGCCGCCGAGCACGATATGCGTCGAAAGCCGGTCCGACGGGAATAGATCTTTGTCGATTAGTAAAACACGGCGGCCGTCACGCGCGAGTAAGATCGCAGCCGCGCTTCCGGCGACGCGTGCGCCGACAATTATCGCGTCAAAGTGTTTCGCTGATTCGGACATCAGGGTTCGCGAGGCTTCGCGGCGATCGAACCCTATCATGATGAACGCGCACGCCCGCAAGCGCCACAAAAGGAAAGAGCCCCCTCTTTCGAAGGGGCTCTCCCGTGTTGCGAGGCCTCTCAGCCTCGGCTTATTCCAGCAGCAATCCCTGGCATCCTTAGCCAGCCTTCGGGGTATTAGCCCGAAGGTAAACTCGTTAAGTGACTACTTCTTTTTGGTCTTTTTGGCAGGCTTCTTTTTTGCCATTTTGCTCTTCCGCATCGGTTTGGACTTGGTGGCCTTTTTGGCCCGTTTCTTCATTCCTGGCATAGGTACCTCCTCTTCGTAGGCTGCTGCTGGAGAAGCGCCTTGTCTTATGGATGAGAGCTCATCTCTCATCGAGTCGGGCCGATTATAGAAACATGTTATTCTCAAATCAAGGGCCAGCGCGCTATTTATAAAGAAATTTTAAAGTCGGAAGAGTCCAACCGAACCGGTCTGTTTCGAGTCTTTAGAATGACGTTCAAAATTAGATCTCTTGAACTCAACCCGACCTCCGAATTAAGATTGCTGGGATGACCCGGTTAAGCTTCGTTCTCCGCCGCGAGTGGCTCAGCCTAATCTTCGCCGGGGTTCTCCTGATGCTTATCTTAAGTGCTTTGCTGGGCAGCCTGGGGCCGCGCGACCTCGTTGCCCTCCAGAGCCATCGTGCTGAATTGGAGGCCCGCCGCAATCAACTGGTAGCGGACAACGCCGCGTTCAGAACGCGCATTCAGAAGCTTCGTTCAGACGACCGCTATATCGAACGCCTCATTCGCCGCGAGCTTGGGTACGCGCGCCCCGATGAACTCGTGTACAAGTTCGCCGACGACAACAATGACGAGACGCCGGCCCGCTGACTGACTGTTAGTCAATTTTCAGAAAATAGCGCGAGAGATCAGACGGTAGTCGCGAGCCTGGCGCTCCAGCTCCTCGCGGAAATCAGGATGCGCGATCGAGATCAGCGCGCGCGCCCGCTCCGGCACTGACTTACCTTTCAGATTGACGATGCCGTACTCGGTCACGACGTACATCACGTCGGTGCGCGGCGTCGTCACGATATTACAGTCGTCGATTCGCGCGACGATTCGGCTTGCGCGATGCGCGTCGCGCTCGTAGGTCGACGCCAGGCATATAAACGATTTGCCCTCGCGAGAGGCGTACGCACCGCGCACGAATTGCAGTTGCCCGCCGGTGCCGCTTATCTGCCGCACGCCGGCGGACTCGGAGCACGCCTGACCGGTGAGATCGATTTGCGCCGCATTGCAGATCGAGATGACGCGATCGTTCTGCATGATGTGCTGGGGCAGGTTGGTGTAATCGACCGGCCCCGCGAAGCACGCGGCGTTGCGATCGAGAAAGTCGTACATCCGCTTCGAGCCCGCCGCGAAGGTGTACGTCATCTGGTAGCGATTGGTCGCTTTGTGCGCGCCGGTAACTTTGCCGGCCTCGAACAGCGACACCAGAGAATCGACGAACATTTCGGTGTGCACGCCGAGGTCCTTGATCGGCGCCGTCGCGAGCAACTCGCAGACCGCATTGGGCATCGCGCCGATTCCGATCTGCACGCACGCGCCGCTTGGAATCTCCGGCGCAATCAGCTCCGCGACTTTCTGATCGACCGCGTTCGCCGCCGGATTCTTCAGCTCCGGCATCTCGGATGCGCCCGCATCCAGCACGTACTCGACATCATCTATATGCACCGCGTTCTCGATTCCGAAAACGTACGGCATACTCGCATCCGTCTCGACGATCAGCGTCTTCGCCTTCTCGCTTATCGCTTTGTGATACGTGACCGACGGGCCGAAGTTGAAAAATCCGTGCTCGTCCATCGGCGCCGTCTTCAGCACCGCGACGTCGACGTCGATGAAGCGGCGATAGTTGTCGGGCGCCTCGCCGAAGTTCATCGGAATATGATGCGCCAGGCCGCGATCGTGCATCTTTCTTTCGAGCCCGGAGAAATACCACGACAGATATGTGAGATGACGCTCGTCGGGATCAGCCTCGACCGCAGCGCGCGGACGCATCGCGAGGCATCCGCGGATCTTCACACGCTCGAGCTTTTGCGCTCGATCCGCCAGCGCGCGATCGAACACGTCTGGCTGCCCAAGTCCGAATCCGTACTCGACCCAATCGCCGGACTTGACGCGCGCCGCCGCTTCATCGGCACTGATTTTTTTGCGCTTGAGTTCTCCCTCGTAGGAAATCGCCATCTGAACGCCTCGTATTGATGAATATCGGTTCGCTTCACTGCGCGGCTAGCGTAAGATGCTCTGCAACCGGCGTACCCCAATCAATGCCAAGTATAGGACTAGTCAAGCAAGCACCCGCCAGCGCCGGGACTCTCCACCCCGGCGCCGCACGCTCGCGCTCACAACCGACAGAGGGATTGACCAGTACGCAATCTGACGGAACCGGGAGAGTTTAATGTACTTTGTTCGCGGCTTCGTTCTAGCTCTTCATATCTTCGGCGTGATCTTCTGGATGGGCGGACTCTTAATGGTCACCAGCCTGCTCGCGCGCGTGCCCGAAGAAGTCGGACTGCCGAAGGAACGGTTTCTCGGCGCGGCGCGCGGCTTGTTCGAGTCCACGGTCAATCTGGGAGCCGCCGTCAGCATCATACTCGGGCTGCTGCTGATTCTCTCTGATCCGTCGGTACTGCGGCACGGATGGCTCCATGCAAAGCTACTGCTCGTCGCGATCCTGCTTTTTTATCACGTCCGCTTTTATCGGCGGATCAAGTTCCTGGAGAACCATCCGAGCCAGTCATCGAGCCGCGAGTTCCGTGTCATTCACGGGATGGTAAGTGCGCTGTTGATCGCGATCCTGGTGCTGACGGTGATCAAACCCTTCTAGCGATCAGGCCGGGCTCGCGATCGAGGCGTGTATGTGTGCGATATGCCAGCCTCCGTCGCGCTTGCGCAAGATGAAGCTGCGCCGATGCAGAGGACCGGGCAGCTTCAAATGAAATGTCACCAGTGCGATGTCGCCGAACTCGCGCACGACCAGTTCCTGCGGATCGATCCGAATCGGCGTCGGCATCTGCTTCAATGCCTCGCTGATCGCCTTGAACTGCTCCATGATTGCGGCGCGTCCGTCGAGCCGCGCCGGATAGGTCCCCAGCGGCGAGAACATCTGCGCATCTTCTTCGAAGAACGGCGCGATTCGATCCGGCGCTCGCGACTCAACCGCGCGAAAGAATCTATCCAGCGTTTCACGCACTTCGGCATTTCCTTCGGCCATATGTCACGCCCCTTTCTAGAAGTGATCTTTGAGTTCGCGGGCCTTCGCGAAAATTGCGATTGGATCGTCGCCCACCGATGGATCGCGCTTCTTCAGATTCGCCCGCAGCTCGGGGCTGTCGGTGCGCAGGAATGGATTGGTCTTTTTCTCGTCGCCGATCGTCGACGGCACCGTGAACTTGTTCTCGGCGCGTGCCTTCACGCTCCAATCGTGCTTCTTTTTCAGCGCTTCGTTCGCGGGCTCGAGCGTGAGTGCGAAGCGCAGATTTTTCTCCGTGTATTCATGCCCGCAATAAACCTGGGTCGTATCGGGCAGTGCTGCAAGCTTCTTCAACGACGAGACCATCGTCGCGGCTTTGCCCTCGAACACGCGGCCGCATCCGCCGACGAACATCGTATCGCCGGTAAACACCGCGCTGAGCGTCGGAAAATAGTAGGCGACGTGGCCGTTGGTATGCGCCGGGATTCCGATCACGCGGCCTTCGAGCGCGCCGATTCGAACCTTGTCACCGTCGGCGACAGGATTCGTCAGCGCGGGAATTTTTCCGCCTTCCGCACTCGCGCCGTAGATTTTAATTCCCGGCACCTTCGACGCGATGTCGTTGTTGCCGCCGGAATGATCGCCATGCCAATGCGTCGTCAGCACCGCGACGATTTTCGCGCCGTGCGATTTCGCCGCCGCGATCACCTTGTCGGCCTCTGCGCAATCGACCACCGCGCATTCCTTGCTGCCGTCGTCGATCACCAGGTACGCGTAGTTGTCCGATAGCTGCGGGACGGTAACTATAGCCATCGCGATACTCCTTGCAGTTATACGCCGACGATATTGTAGCCCACGTCCACGTAAAGCGTCTGGCCGGTGACGCCGCTCGAAAAATCGCTCAGCACGGCCGCCGCCATCTTGCCGACTTCCTCGACTTTCATCGCGCGGCGAAGGGGCGCGCGCGCCTCGACCTCATGCTGCATCGAATGGAAGTCGCGTATCGCCGACGACGACAGCGTCCGCGCAGGCCCCGCGCTGAGCGCGTTGACGCGAATGTTTTTTGCTCCGAGATCCACCGAGAGGTAGCGCACGCAGGCTTCCAGAGCCGCCTTGGCTACACCCATCATGTTGTAATTGGGGATTGCGCGCACCGCGCCGAGGTAGCTCAGCGTCAGGATCGATCCGCCGCCGCGTGCTTCCATCAGGGGCTCCGCGGCGCGCGCGAGTGCGACCAGAGAGTAGGCGCTGATTTCTAGCGACTTCTTGAAATTCTCGCGAGTCACCGTCAGGAATCGATCGCGCAGATCTTCACGCTCCGCAAATGCGACCGCATGCACCAGCAAATCGAGCCCGTCCCACTTTTTCTTGAGCGCCGCGAACACCGATGCGATTTGCGCATCGTCGTTGACGTCGAGCTCGCCGATTACGTCCGCCTCGATTTGCGCCGCCAGCGGACGCACCCGCTTCTCGAGGATCTCGCCCTGGTAGGTCATCGCGACTTCGGCGCCTTCCGCGGCCAGCGTCTGCGCTATCGACCACGCCAGGCTCTTGTCGTTCGCGACGCCGACGACCAACGCTCGCTTGCCTTGTACTATGCCCATGAGGAGTTCCTTGTCTGCGAAGGTGTGCGAAGGGCTCGGATCTCGATTCTTATATCTTGATCTTCATTCCGTCATAGCCCATTTCGAGCGCGATCTCATCCTCGCGGCTCAGCACTTCGCGCCCAAGATGCGTCAGCACCATCCGCCGCACCTTGAACTTATCGCGATTCGCCGCCAGCAGCGGATAATTGAGATGGAACGTCAGGTGCGCGCTCTCGAAGTACGTGCATTCACAAAGAAACAGATCGGCGCCCTCGCTGAAGTCCACCAGTTCATCATTCCATCCGCTGTCGCCCGAGAAAACTATCGACTTGCCGCCGCCGTCGATTCGGAGCGACAGCGAAATGTCCGGCTTGGTGTGCGGACTGCGAATCGCGCTGACTTTGAACTTGCCCAGCCGCGTCGAACTCCCCGGCTCGAGCACCACGAACTTCAGCTTGTGCCTGATCTTGTCGAGCTCGAAATGCGGAAACATCGTGCGGACCAGCGACCACGTCCGCTCCTCGAGCTTGGGCGGCCCCGCGATCGTCAGCGCCTTCTTGCGGCGCGTCTCCCACATGTAGTCGAGGATCAGAAACGGCAGGCCGCCGAAATGGTCGCCATGCAGATGACTGATCAGCAGCAAGTCAAAGCTGTCGGTCGAAATCCCGCCGCCCTTGAGCGCCTGCATCAGGCCGGGACCTGCTTCCATCAGGATTCGGCCGGCGGGCGCGTCGATCAGATAACCAGCTTGTGAACGGCCGAAACTCGCAAACGCGTCTCCGGTGCCCAACAGAGTCACGGTCACCTTCGCGCCATTCGCACCATTCGATGCCGTAGGATTCTGATTCATTCAGGCGAGCTATGCTATTATCATCAGGAGACCCGCGCAAACGAGGCATCGCCCGCAATGAAACAGGTGAAAATTGGTGTTGGTTTCGGACTCTGGCGGCTCGGGATGCCGCCGGCGGAAACGATTGCGCACGTCGCGGAACGCGCCGAAGATTGGGGCCTCGATTCGTTCTGGCTCTCCGATCATCTGCTCGCGCCGTCGCCCGAACTCGACGTCGTCGCGACGCTGTCTCTGCTCGCATCGCGCACCTCGCGCATGAAACTCGGCCCGAGCGTGCTGCTGCTTAACCTGCGCCACCCGCTGATGGTTGCGAAATCGTTCGCGTCGCTCGACTACCTGTCGAACGGCCGGATGGTGATGGCAGTGGGCACCGGCGCGAATCTCGCCGACTACGCTGCATGCGGAATTCCGCTCGAAGGGCGCGGCAAGCGCCTCGATGAAGGAATCGAGGTGCTGCGCACGGTCTGGCGCGAGCGTGTCGCGAGCTATCACGGCCGCTTCTTTAACTTTGAGAACGTCACCATCGAGCCGCGTCCCGCCGCGCGCACCAACAACGATTTCGGCACGATGGATATCTGGGTTGGCGGCCGTTCCGACGCGGCGCTGAAACGTGCGGCGCGCCTGGCCGACGGTTTCTTCGCGTCGTTCCAGACGCCGGACGAATTCGGCGCGAGCATGGCGAAGATTCACGACTATGCGGCCGGCTACGGCCGCGCCAACGCGCATATCGAATCGGGACTAATCCTGCTCTGCCGCATCTCAACGTCGCGCGAGCGCGCGCTCGAGGAAATGCGCCCGATGCTCACTGCGATGGGCCGCGGCGCGGAGGCCTACCTCGAGCGTACGGTGTACGGCTCGCCTGACGACGTGATCGCGCGGCTGAGTGAATACGTTGCGAAGGGTCTCGACAAGTTTGTACTGTGGCCAATTGCGGAACCCGATGCGTGGCCGAAGCAAATCGAACTGGTCGGCCGCGAAATTGCCTCGCACTACGCTGCTGCCTGAAAAGTTCGCGCGGACCGCGACCGTCGTCGCGTTCGCATTTATTGTCGCTGCTTTTTCAGGATGCGCAAAGCCTCCGCCGGTCAAGCGCCCGCCGAGCATCTATGCGAGCGCCGAAGATGTCGAGCTCAACTTTCGCGGCCGCGCTTTCGTACTCGGTGACAACAATCAAATCGCCGAAGTGCGCCCGCTCGATTGGCGCAAGGACCGATTCCTCAAGCTGCCGTTCTGGTTCGGCGTCAACATCCTCGTGCCCGGAGTGATGGCGCCGAAGGAGGGCGACTTCTACGTCATCAGCGAGGCGACTCTCGAAAAGCCGCTGGACGCGCCCGGCGAATGGATGATCGAGGCAGGCAGCTCGCTGGTCAAGCAGGAGACGGTGCTCGTCACGACGCGCACGCAATACGTGGGCACCGGAAAAATTTTGCCGACGATAGTGCAGTACATTGGCAAGCGGGAATTCAAACGTCCCGACGGCAAGACGGTTCAGATTCCGGTGCTGCGCGAAGTTTCGTTGCCGATGAAATGGACGCTCGGCGGCCATATCCCGAAAGACTACGCGAGATACCGCACATGATTCGTCGCAGCAAAGCGATCGTCGTCGCGATCGCGCTAACGCTTATTTCGATGCTCGCCGGATGCACGCCGGACAAGGCGCTCGACTTCGGACCGACCGGCGAAATCACCACGCCCCCAGAGGATCAGCTGAGCCGCGACATCATGCGCGACTACGATGGCCACGATTTTATCCTCGCCAACAACGACCACGAGGCGCACGTCAGCCTGGCCGACTCGAAAACCAACCACCGCATCATCATGCCGTACTGGCTCGGCGTGAATCCGCTCTACCCTGGATTTCTGCGCCCGACCGTCGGACATCTATACGTAATAAGCCAGTCGACGCTGGTCCGCCCGCTTCCAAACAACGAGTACCTGATCCGTGCCGGCTCGAAACTCTTCAAGAGCGACACCATCTTCGAGGCCACGCATACGCACTACTTCGATACCGGCGGAATGCTCCCAACGATCGTCCGCTTCGTCGGCACGCGCGTAATCACGGTGCCGAAAGATGCACCCGCGACCGGCACGATCACTGAGAAGGTCCCAGTCCTCCGCGAAGTCTCAATGCCGATGCACACAACCCAAGACCAGGACATGACCGGCTACGCACAGTTCGAATCCGTCAAAATGAAATAAATTTCGGAGGACTTCCCTCATGCTGTCTCACACCAAACATCTCACCGTGAAGGTGCCGGAGCGGATGGACTTCGTGAATATCACGGGCGAAGTTGAGAAGGCGGTTAAGGAAAGCCGGGTGCGCGAGGGACTTTGCCTCGTCAATGCGATGCATATCACCGCGTCGGTCTTTATCAATGACGACGAGCCCGGGCTTCATGAAGATTACAAGCGATGGCTCGAATGGCTGGCGCCGTACGACCCGAGCCCCGAGCGCTATCATCACAATCGCACCGGCGAGGACAACGGCGACGCGCATCATAAGCGCCAGGTGATGGGCCGCGAAGTCGTCGTCGCAATCACCGACGGCAAGCTCGACTTCGGCCCGTGGGAACAAATCTTCTACGGCGAATTCGACGGCCGCCGCCCCAAGCGCATCCTGATCAAGGTGATCGGCGAGTAGCTTCGCTAGGACTCTTCGGACTCTTGCAGCGTGGCTGTCTGCAGTAGCTCGGCCGGCACGTCTTCGAGGAAGCGCGATACGCGGCCCATCACGAAGCCGAAGGTGCGGTCGAACATGTGTATCGGATACGACAGGTACAGCTCGTCGCGCGCGCGAGTGCTCGCGACGTACATCAGGCGCCGCTCCTCCTCGAGCTCGTCGTCGCCGACGCTTTGCGGTCCCGGGAAGCGTCCGTCGGCCGCCCAGATCAGGAACACCACCTTCCATTCCAGCCCCTTGGCCGAGTGAATCGTCGTGAGCGTCATATGCTCGTCTTCAGAATCGGTCGCGAGCACGCCGTCGAGTGAATCGCTCGGCGGCTCGAGCGCCATGTCCGCCAGCATCTGCTCAAGGCTCTTGTAGCGCTCCGTCAGATTCTGAAAGTGCTCGAGGTCGCGCTCGCGCTTGGGATAATCGTCGGCATACGCCTCGCGCATCACCGGCAGATAGTACTCGAGCGTCATCGCGATTTGCTCGGGCGGCCGCTTCTCACCGCTGCGCAACTCCGCTAGCAGCGTGCCCAGCCGCTTGAGGCCGCCCTCCGCACCGCCGCGCGCTTTTTCAGCGAACTTCGCGATAGCGGCCGCTGGATCGTCGGTGGCGACGAGCGAATCGATCGTCCGCTCCGCAGTGCGATGCCCGATGCCCTTCACCAGCGTGAGCACGCGCAGCCACGAGACCGCGTCCGCCGGATTCGCAATCACCCGCAGATGCGCCAGCACGTCCTTGATGTGCGCGGTTTCGATGAACTTGAAGCCGCCGCGCTTGATGAACGGGATGTCGCGGCGCTGCAGCTCCAGTTCGAGATCGAACGAATGGAAGCTCGATCGGAACAGCACCGCCATCTCGCTAAGTTCGACGCCTTCCTCGCGCAGCTCGAGGATTCTCTGCGCGACGAATCGCGACTGCATGTGCTCGTCCTGCGCGCGCACCAGAAACGGGCGAAAGCCGCCCTCGCGCTGGGTGAACAGCGCCTTGGTGTATTTTTCACCGGCGCGCGAAATCACGTCGTTGGCGACGTCGAGGATTCCCTGGATCGAGCGATAGTTTTCTTCGAGCTTGACGATTTTCGCGCCCGGGAAAATCGCCGGGAAGTCCATGATGTTGCGGAAGTTGGCGCCGCGAAACGAATAGATCGACTGCGCGTCGTCGCCAACCGCCATCACGTTGCGATGATTCATCGCGAGCAGCCGCACCAGGTCGGCCTGGATCAGGTTGGTGTCCTGGTACTCGTCGATCATGATGTAGCGATAGCTGTCCGACACCCGGCGCCGCACGTTCTCGTATTGTTCGAGCAGCTCTGCCAGCCGATACAGCAGATCGTCGTAGTCGAGCAGGCCGCGCTCGCGCTTGTAGCTCTCGTAATTTTTCGCGAGCTCGAGAATTTCCGTCTCATGCTCGCCGAGATGCGGAAAATCGATCTCGATTTCCTCTTCCAGCGCGCGCCGCTTGTTGCGCGCCATGCTGATCGCCTCGGCGATCGTGCTCTTCTTCGGAAATCGCCGCTCGCGCGACGCCAGTCCCATCCGCGTCCGCAGCAGGTTGATCACATCCTCCATGTCGGATCGATCGAGAATAGTGAAGTTGGGCCTGAGACCCATCGGTGCCGCGTGGCGCCGCAGCACGTTATTCGCGAAGGAATGAAACGTGCCGCCTGCGACCGCGCCCGCGCGATCGCCAACGAGCTGCTCCGCGCGCCGCAACATCTCCTGCGCCGCGCGACGCGTGAACGTCAGCAGCAGGATCGCGCCCGGCGGCACGCCGCTCTCGATCAACCGCGCGACGCGATAGATCAGCGTGCGCGTCTTGCCCGATCCTGCCCCCGCCACGACCAGCAGCGGGCCGTCGCGATGGGTCACGGCGGCTAGCTGCGCGGGATTCAGCAGCTCGGCGTACTTGATTTTGAAGTTGCGCTCATCGGCCGGCGATGCCGGCTTCTCGCGCAGGTAAATTACCTTGTCGGCCACGGCAAGCGCGATCCTACCACGCCGCGCGCCGCAAGTTGCGATGCCTGTCTACGGCAGCATCGGCCCGCTGCCAGCCGGTGTCTGCCCGCCGTTCTGGTAGATGCCCTGCATGGTCTTGTTCCAAAGTTGATCGGGACTGCTCGGCGATTGCGAACCCGCATCTCCTGCCGAACCTTGCTGCGCACCGCGCATATCCTCGACGTGCGGGTCGAGCAGGATCTGATCGAACATCTTGACGCTCGGATCGTTAAGGTAGCCGGTCGCGATTCGCTCCGCATCGTCGCGCCCGAACTGCGTCGCCACAAATCCCCTGAGTATCAGTTGTTTGCTGCCGCCTGGCGACGTCGAGTACAGCGCTGTCACCATCGGCAGCTCGCTCATATGTAGATATTTCGTGATCGCGTCGCTGGTGCCCTGATCGATTTCGTAGTTCTGCGCCCGAACGAGGCCGCCCATCGCGAGCATCGCGATGATTGCCCAGATCAATGTTTGTACTCGTCGCATCACAACCATGGACCATACCCGAAGTCGTCGACGAAAAGAAAAAGCGCGGGCGCCCATCTCGACGCCCGCGCCTCTTTCAGCTTTGCGACTATTGGGTTACGGAACCTGGATTTGCTGAATCTGTGCCGTCTCTTTCTGTATGACTGCAGGAGGAAGCGGCGCGTACTTCAGGTCCGGCGCGTAGGTCTGTCCCTCGGTCAGCGCCCAGCTCAGGAACTTCTTGATCTGCTCGCCGATCTCTTTGTTGGTCTGCTTCTGGTAAACGAGCAGCCACGTGAATGACGAGATCGGATACGCATCAGGGCCCGGTGCGTCCGTGATCGACACGCGGAAGTCTGCCGGCATATTGTTCGCCACCGAGGCGGCCGCCGCGGTTACTCCTGCCAGGCTCGCATCGACCCAATTGCCCGCTTTGTTCTGCAACTGCGCGAAGGGGATTTTGTTGTTGATCGCGTAGATCAGCTCGACGTATCCGATCGAGCCGGGCGTCTGCTGCACCAGAGCCGTCACGCCTTCGTTGCCTTTGCCGCCGAGTCCGGTGGGCCACTTGACCGAGGTTCCTTTACCCACGTCCGACGCCCAGCTTGGGCTGACCTTTGACAAATAGTCGACAAATATGTAAGTCGTGCCGCTACCGTCGGATCGATGGCATACGACGATGTCCTGCCCGGTGGGGATCGCAGCGCTGGGATTCAGGGCTCTGATCTTGTCGTCATCCCACTTGGTGATTTTGCCGGAATAAATGTCAGCGATTACCGGACCCGTCAGGCGCAGAGTACCGGTGAAGCCCGGCAGGTTGTACGCCATCACGTCCGCGCCCATCACGCTCGGGAAGTGCAGTATTTTGCCGGGCGCGTCGGCGAGCTGCTGATCAGTCAGCGGAGCATCACTCGCACCAATATCGACCGTGCGATTCGACAGCATTCTGATCCCGCCGCCCGAACCGATCGATTGATAGTTGAACTTGATGCCCGGATTTTCTTTAGCGTAAACATCGAACCACTTGGAATAGATTGGATACGGGAACGTCGCGCCGGCGCCATTAATTAACAAGTCGGCGAATCCGGAGTTGGCGATCCCCGCGATCGCCAGGACTGTGAAAAGGGCCAGAATTAGTCGTCGTTTGATCATCTTCTGATCTTGCCTCGAAGTTAGTCGTCTCCGTTCCCGATCTGAATGCGGCGCGCAGAAGCTATGCACCGAAGGTTAAGAGCGTATGAACCCGGCGTGTCCGCGGGTTGAAATCGTCCGCCTGGAGCGCGATTCCCGTGCATAATCGCGCGTTGGCGCGATAGTTTGCTTTTTCTGGCGCCGACTCGTGAACGCGGCGATTCTTCGCAAATCACGCCCAAACCAAAGGAGAGTCCTTCACAGCTTCGGAATCGGTCTACGGAGGGGTTTTTAGACCAAGATCCATCTGCGCTTCTTTGGGCGGAAGTTCGAGTTCGCGCAGTCGTACAACAGTGAGTTTGACCTGCGCTGCGAAAGCGCGCAATTTCTCATCATCTGAGTAGAGAACTGTCGCACCGTTGACTTTCGCTATTGCAACGATCTGCAAATCGAATTTGACTTTTGCCCATGTCGCCGCCGCTTGGGCACCGCGCTTCCTGCCCATCTGATCGATGTTCTTTCGTATTGCGAGCGCAACCTCTAGAGCCGCGCGTTCGTCAAACGGTTCTACCTTGAACGACCGTGCCTGTCGCAATCGATCGAGGTATCCAACTCCAGCGTTCCCCGCGCGAACTAGTAACTCGCTCAAAGCGGGCGTCGGGATAATGATCTTGGTGCCGTTCTTTTCTAGAACGTCAACTAAGTGGTCAAGCCGCTCCTTTATAGACTCTAGCGGCTTCTTGGTTGCCGGATCGATCGGACCGTGAACATCCGAAGAAAAGAGCGGCAAGAGGAATGTTGCATCGAAGACTACGCTCACTTACTTCCGCCCGTTGCTCTCCGGTCCCCTTCGGATTCGATCAAGTTCGCCCCACGGATCTTTAAGTGTCGGCCACTCGCTACCAGGCACACTGCGCAGATCGGCAACAATAGCTGTTAGCGGTTGCTCTTTGAGAACTTCGAAACTTCTGATCCGAAAGCGATCAAGAACCCAGTTTTCTTCATCATCCCGATACCATCTGCCAACACCTTGCACTCGGATTTCGACATCGAACATGTTCTTTGCCAATTCTTTTGCAACTGCTCGATTTGCGTTGCACAGATAAGTTTGCCCGTCATCCAACGACTTCAGATGAACAGGACAAGGATCGCTGTCCCCACCTACCACGATCACAACTCCATCCAAGCTTCCTTCTTGGGAAACGAACCCAAACGAAATTGGCTTCTCCTCGCGACCGCGAAACTTGACAATTGTCCCGCCACGTTTGCGCGCGAGCAGCCCAATACCGTTATCGTCTCGCAACATTCGGTTGATGTTTTTAATTGCTTGGATCGCCTCGGCTGGACCCTCATCTCGCCGAGCTTTGGTGATGCGGTCCTCGACCTTGGGAACCGCTTCAAATTCCACCTTCACGAGCTGCTGCAAGCTGCCTTCCTCAAGACCAACAAAGTGAACATGGTCCGTCTCGCCAAATAACTTAGCGACTTCCTCCATGTACTCGGCTAAACGCATCATCGGGATCGTATCGGGCGTATACACATCGATCTTGAAACGGTATTCGCGTACTCGCGGCATCCTGTGCTTGTAATTCATTTATCGATACTAAGTCGAGTATTCTTGTCTTAAGCTTCCAACTTTCTTAAATCAGCTTAACAAGCAACCAATCTGTAAACGATGAAAAGGTGAAGCAGGTGCTCGCTGCAAGTCAGCGGCTGTCACGTCAGCTGTACTTTCGGAAAGCGTGTCCACATCCGGATAACATCAATTCAAATCGCAACCCAACGTTGGCAATTTCGGCACTGGTCAGTTTCGATGAAGGGGCTGGGAGATGAACTATGCCGCCTGATCCCGCCGAACTTTCTGTGCTACTTCTACGGTATGCGTCAAGCTGCCTCATACTCGCCAGACTCGCCCGACATTGGGGGCGTCGCCAGCCTGTGGCAGAAACAATTTCTGACGGAACGAAGCTACCGATGGTAGAGGGGCAGTCTCCGAACCACTGCATATGGTATGAATTGCTCATTACCAGCTTCATTCGGTTATTCAGAATCGCGCGAATGAGTCGATTTATCGGCTAAAAATCGGAAACAAAGCCCAATTTTCTATGAGTAAGTCACTCGAAGGCATCAATATCGTTGAATTCGATTCAAACATGGGCGCAGCTTACGCGACGATGGTGCTCGCGGAAAACGGCGCGCGCGCCATTAAGGTCGAGCCTCGCGGCGGCTCGCGGGAGCGCGGCACGCCGCACTTCCACGTCCTCAATCGCAGCAAGCGCATGCTCGAGCTGGACCTCGACGATCGCGCATCGCAGGCTCGCGTCACGGATCTGGTTCGATGGGCGGACATCGTCGTCACCGGCTTCACGCCGAGCCGGCTACGTCAACTGAACCTCGATCCCGAATCGATTCGCCGCATTAATCCAGGTGCGATTGCGCTCGGCGTGCCTCCTCTCGGGAGCCACGGCCCTGACGCCGACTTCGACGCGAACGACGACCTGGTCGCTGCCCGCGGCGGTATCACCGGAAGCCAGTGGGCGCGCAGCGGCAATCCCGTCGCGCTGGTTTTTCCGGCGGCGAGTTATTCGGCGGGCGTGATGGCGGCGACTGCGGCCGTTGCTGCGATCCTCGCACGCGGTGCGAATGGAGCAGGGCAGGCCGTCGAGGTCTCGCTTCTGGCCGGCGCCTTCTCGCTGCACACCGGCGGAATCCTGCGTCACGAAAAAATGACGTCGCTCTATCATGGGCCTCAGGATCCGCTCGGCCCGATCCCGGTTTATCGTCTGTTCGAAGCCGCCGACGGCAAATACTTGTTCGCCGCCTGCGGCAACTCGACCTTCTGGGGCAAGTTCGCGATCGCAATCGATCGTCCCGATCTCGTCGGCGACCCGCGTTTCGAAAATGCGCCATGGGGAATCGCGCAAGAGCACTGGCAGCCTCTCAAGGACATCATCGAGCCTATTATCCGCACGCGGCCGCGCGACGAATGGCTGAGCATACTGCGCGAAGCCGACGTTCCATGCGCGCCTGTTTTGTCCCGCCGGGAGTTCATCGATCACCCACAGACGCGTGCGCTCGAGATGCGTCAGGAAATCGACGACCCCACTCTCGGCCGCATGGTTCAGATGGGTCTGCCGGTATTCCTCAACGACACTCCAGGCGAAATCGGCGGGGCGGCTCCTGAAAAAAGCGACGATCGTGCGGCACTGCAATGGCTTGCAGAGCCAAAGCGCGACGCATTGCCGAAGGGCGCGCCGCACATCGCTGATAAACCTCCTCTCGATGGCGTCACGGTGCTCGACTTTGCCAGCTACATCGCAGGTTCGTATGGTCCGATGATCCTCGCGCAGCTCGGCGCCAAAGTTATCAAAATAGAAAGCCTCGAGGGCGATTCGTTTCGCCATTTCGGTTTCGGCTTCCTCGGCTGGAACCAGGGCAAACGCGGACTTTCTTTGAATCTCGCGAGTCCAGAAGGTCGCGAGATAATCCACGGGCTTAACGACAAGGCCGACATCGTGGTCGAGAATCTTCGGCCAGGCAGGATGCGCAAATTCGGCTTCGACTACGAGAGCCTGGCGACGCGCAACCCGCGCATCATCTATATGTCGGTCAACGCGTTCGGAAATCGCGGCCCCGAGCACAATCAGCCCGGCTTCGATCCTCTGCTGCAAGCGCGGTCGGGCGTGATGGCGGCGCAGGGCGGCCATCATGGGCATCCGGTGTACCTGACCTGCGCGATTTGCGACTACGGCGCCGCGATGCTCTCGGCGTTTGGATGCGTGCTGGCGCTGCGTGCGCGCGAAATCACGGGTCGCGGGCAATTCTGCGAGACCTCGCTGCTGCAATCCGCGATGGCGTTCCAGGCTGGCGAGTTCGCCTTCTATTCGGGCCGGCCAGACATGGAAAATGGCGCCGCGGAGAATCGCGGACGCTCAGCTCTCTCGCGCGCCTATCAATGTCGCGATGGCGAATGGCTATTCATCTCGCTAACCAGTGAACCTCAGTGGAACGCGCTACTGACTATTATGCCGGGACTGCCGACTACCAACTGGGACACTGCTTCTACCGAGCCGAGCGAGGGCGCGATGGCGGAAGCGCTGGCGGAACAATTTGCCAAGATGGATCGCGACGACGCACTCGCAGCGTTGAAGAAATCCAACATTCCGGCAACGCGAGTAAATCACACCCGCGAACTGTTCGACGATCCGCAGGTCGTCGCGAACGATCTGATCGCCGAGCTGTCTCATTCGCAATGGGGTCGCGTGCATCAAACCGGAATGCTAACGAAGTTTTCCGCGACCCCCGGCACGATCGAGCGTGCCGCTCCGATGCTGGGTGAGCACACCGATGAGATCCTGCGTGAGTACCTCGGCTACTCGGCCGACCGAATCGCGAGGCTGCGCGCCGCGAGCATCGTCAAGTGATCGATGGATCCTGAGGCGGCCGCCGTCATCAGTCCGCATCTGCTCGCGCGTGAAGAACTGCTCTGGTGCGGACGCCCGCATGATACGGCATCGCTGCTGCGGTGGCGCACGGTCGCGATCATCCTGGTCGGAATGGCAGCGCTCGCGTTGCGTGCGTTGCCGCTCGAATCAAGCCTCGCCGAGCGTGCCGATATCAATTCGACTCTGCTCGCAGTGCTGGTCTGCGTTCTGATCGCGGAAGCGATCGTCTTCCACACCTATCTCTCGAACACGTTTTACGGCGTCACCAATCAACGGGTGATCATCGTGTCGGGATTGAGAGAGCCCGAGATGACCGCCGTTCTGCTTGACCTGCTGAATACTCCGCGGCTCCGCGTTCGGCGTATCGACCGCACGGTTGAATTGAGCCTCCCGGCCAATCGATCAGGAGCCATCCCCTTCACCAACCCGTCGGTTCCGCCAGATTGGACGGGAAATGAATGGTGCCGTCTACTCGCACTTGAAGACCCGCGCCGAGTGTACGACTTGATAGTCGAGTCCGCGCACAAACTCGAATAGCCACTCGGAAAACACTGACTACACAATTCGCAGGTAGTCGGGCGATGGGAGCGGCGGGAATTTTGCCGCGGGCAGCGTCTGGTACCAGTACGCCACCGAGGCGATGTCGTCCTGCAGCGGCAAATATTCCGCTCCCTTGCGCGGATCGCCCGTCCATCCGAGCGCCTGGATCGTCACCCGCAGGTCGCGCTTGAACCTGATTGGATCCGCGATATGCCAGCGGTACATTCCGAATCTCTGCTGCGACGCGTAAAGCCCGTCGGGGCGAATGACTTGCGCCAATCCCGCGTAGGGTGTGGTGAATTCGCGATACCCACCATTTTCCTTGCCGACATCGAAGTTGTACGAGCCGCAAAAATAATCCTCGGTGCCGGTGCCGCAAATCGTCGGAAACTCCGTGTCGCCGTCCATGAAAAATTTTATCTCGCCCTCGCCCCACCATCCGCTGTTGTGAACGCCCCACGCCATGTACGTGCCGACGTATTGCCCGCGCCCCGTTATGCCGTCGACAATTGTGTATACTTCTTTGTACGGAAGCGGATTCACCCGCCGGAACTGGGCATGGAAGTAGGCAGCGTCAGTAGGTACATCAGTGAGTACGTAGTTGATTTGGTAGAATAGTATCATTGCCGAGTCCGCAGTATTGGACATGGTAATCAGGCATCGCTTGCGAAATGGCATTTCCCAATAGCAATTGAAGGCGCTGCCGGGATTGACGCATACCGCCAGCGACGAGACCTGCGCGTACTTGTTCCATCCGCACGCGAAAAAATCACCGACCGGGCATTCTACCGACGGCTCCGGCGATCCGTCCCAGTAAATTCTCAGGATGCTCGAGCGCCACGCTCCGGTCGGCGTCATCCAGATTTGCGCGATCGCACCCTCACCCGCGATATCGGCGAGCACTTTCACTTCGCCCGGCTCGATGACGACGTATGGCGCGACCTTCCATCCACGGCCGAGTTTTCGCGCAGGACTTTTGGCCGGGTCGGGAGTCGCCATCGCACCCTTGCCCTTTTCTCCAGTTGGATTCTCGGGACTTATCGAGCGGCTCTCCGCCGTCGACAGAACCGCGAGATTACCCATGTGCATGCCGAGTCCGTTGAACGATGCCATCGCGTGCGCCTCCTCGTGACGAGCCGCGCAATTCTAATCAGGTCACCTCGCGATGCGGAAGGATTCGTTATTCACTGGTCGCGCCGCGATTACAGTTCGAGATCGACCGTCACGAAATCGTGGTCGGATACGCGGCGCATAAGAATCGGCGAGCGCGGAGTGACGACCGCCGCCGTTCCCGCGACTGGATGGAGGTCGCGAACCGCGAGCCAATCAAGTTTTGGCCTCATCGATCGCGGAATCAGTCCGGAGAAAGTGAACGTCGGGTGATTCGCAAGGTTGACGCCCTCGATCTCGAGCCGATGCTCTCGCAAATGTTCGAACAGAGGTTCGTATGCCTGCGGCGCGCGGAACCGGTCGGGAGTAGCGATCATTTTCCGCGCGGTCGCGCGAAACTGAGAAAAGCTGGCCAGCTCCGTCGTCGTAGTATTCAGATCGCCGCCGAAAATCGCGCGACCGGTTTCTGGAAACGACTCGAGGTAGGTCGCCATCTGACGCGCACGTTCGGCTGGCGTGCATCGGCTATGCAGATGAGCAAGCCCGACGGTCAATTCTTTTCCGCCGAAATTCACCCTGGTGACGAGTCCCGTGGGCGTGCCCTTTCGCGTCCAGCGCCGACGGCGCTTCAACATCGCCGGCGTGCGCGGTCTGTGCATCGCGACCGCGACCACATCGTCGAACGGCGCAGCGCTCAGGATCGCATTGCCCATGTACCCGATAATTTCTCCGCGCGAACTCGTCACGCCGAACTCGGGAATGTACGCGCAGCTCATCTCGAGCATCGCGGCCATTTCGGCGGCAACGTCGCGGCCGGCAGATGGCTTCGTTCCCGCATTGACCTCGCATAGCAGGATCACGTCGGCGCCGTTGAGCGGCGGACGCTTCAGACACTTCACGATGTCGCGAAATCTCTTCCCGCCAGCGGCGTTGAGCAGCACGACTCGCAGCCGCGACTTTGAGCGGCCCGCCGCGCGATTCACGACGATCGGCGGAAAATGCGGCATCAGCTTTTCGCCTGCCGCGGTAAGATCGAGCGCGTCGCGATGCATCGCCAGAAGCTAGTCGGCCAATTCCTTCTGAAGATCTTTGAAGGAGGTAATCGGCGGCGTGCAGGTACGCTCACGGCAGACGTACGCGGTCACTTGGCCGTCGATCTGCCGTTTGTCGCGCACCTGCTCCGGAATGAAACCGGTCTGCGCGTCAGCCGGATCGGCGACGAAGATCGCAAGATTCGGAACGTAGAGGAGGCCGAGCCGCTCGGTCCATTCGATCAGCTCGCGCGATTTGCGGTCGCCGACAATCACGACCTCAGTCGGCCCGCGCTGATAAAGATCCACCGCTTCGAGCATGTGCGAGAATCCGAACGGCTGCTTCTCGATAAATTCGCGGAACAGTTTGAGCGTCCGCTCCGCCTCGACGCGGTATCGCTCGTCTCCCGTGTAGCCGTGCAGCCTGAGCAACGCCATCACGGCCGCACTGTTGCCCGACGGAGTAGAGCCGTCGAAGGCAGCCTTCGAACGCATGATCAGCGCCTCGTGATCGTTCGACGTGAAATAGAAACCGCCTTTTTCCCGGTCGATGAATCGATCGAGGATCACATCAGCCAGCGTCCGCGCATGCGCCAAATATTTCGCATCGAGCGACGCTTCATAAACGTCGAGCATCGCGCCCGCCAACTGCGCATAGTCTTCGAGGTAGGCGTTGTGCCGCGCGGCGCCGTCCTTGAACGACCGCTTGAGCGCACGCCCGTCCCACATAGTAGTCATGATAAAATCGGCCGCGCGCTCAGCAGCATCGAGGTACCGGCGTTCGTGCAGCGCGCGATAACCTTCCGCGAACGCGCCGATCATCATCGCATTCCATGCCACCAGGATCTTTTCGTCGCGGCCCGGCTTCACCCTTTGTTCGCGTGCCGCGAACAACTTCTCGCGAATCTCGCGAATCTTCGACGCCATCTCGTCCTCCGAGATTTTGAACATCCGCGCGGCGTCAGCCAGCTCGATCGTGCGATGCGGAATGTTCGCGTCTTCGAAATTGCCTTCGATCGAGATGTCGAAATAGCGCTCGGCTATCGAGCCCAGCTCGGGACCAATCACGGCGTCGACCTGCTCCGGCGTCCAGACGAAAAACTTTCCTTCGACGCCTTCGCTGTCCGCGTCCTGCGCGGCATAAAAGCCTCCCTCGGGACTCGTCATTTCGCGCAGAACGTAGTCGAAGATTTCGCGCGCGACGCCCAGGAACTCCGGCTCGTTCAGCGCGCGGCCGGCGTCGAGGTAAAGACGCGCCAGCAGCGCATTGTCGTAGAGCATTTTTTCGAAATGCGGCACCAGCCACCGCTCGTCGACGCTGTAGCGATGGAATCCGCCGCCGATCTGATCGTAAATTCCGCCGCGCGCCATCTTCGACAGCGTGTGCCGAACCATCTCGGCCATCGATTCGTCACCGTCGGCGGCATGCACGCGAAGAAACAGCGAGAATACGAACGTGTTGGGAAATTTCGGCGCCTGCCCCAGCCCGCCGTTGATACTGTCATAGTGCGACGCGAGCGCGCGCGCCGATTCGGTCGCCAACCCCGGCTTCAAGTCGCCGCCGGTCGGCACGTAGTTGGTAATCGCGCCGAGCGCCTCGGTCAGCTTCTCGAGATTGTTGGTGACCTCTTTCGCCTTTTCGCGATACGCCTGCGACACCGCAGCGAGGATTCGCGGGAAGCCGGGCATCCCCTGCCGATCCTCGGGCGGATAGTAGGTCCCGCCGAAAAACGGCCGACCGTCCGGCGCGAGAAACATCGTCAGCGGCCAGCCGCCGCGTCCGGTGATCAGTTGCACCGCGTCCATGTAAATCTGATCGAGGTCTGGCCGTTCTTCGCGATCGACTTTGATCGGAACGAAGTTGTCGTTGATCAGCCGCGCGATCGCATCGTTCTCGAACGACTCGCGCTCCATCACGTGGCACCAATGGCAGGCCGAGTAACCGATCGACAGCATGATCGGCTTGTTCTCCGCCTTCGCGCGATCCAGCGCCTCCGGTCCCCACGCGTACCAATCCACAGGATTGTACGCATGCTGGCGAAGGTACGGACTTTGTTCGTTGATCAGCCGGTTCGGCTTGCGGCCGGAATGACTCTCGGGATTTTTTGCCTGGCTCATGAATCTCTTTTTTCGCTTTCCATCCTATCTGCCTCGCGATGCTCTGTCATTCCGATCGTCCTGCCGTATGGCAGAGCATCGAGTGCGCCAGTTACAATTCGCTGATATGGCTTCCGCTTCCGCACCGCGTGACTCCGCCGCATTGCCGCATCCGGTCCGTGACGATTCCGGATTCCGTCTGCGGGCGGGATTGGTTCTCGTTCTCGCCGCGATTCTCTTTTTCGCCCGTCTCGGCGCGCGAGCTTTGTGGTCGTCGGAATTTCGATGGGCCGAAATTGCGCGCGAGATGATCGTGACGCACAACTACTTCTGGCCGACGATCAACGGCCACGTCTATTACGACAAGCCGCTCGGTTCGTACTGGCTCGTTATTTTTTCGACACCGTTCACAGGCGGCCTCAACGAGGCGGCAACGCGCCTGCCCTGCGCGATCGCTGGGCTCCTGGCAGTTGCGCTACTCATGCTACTCGTGCGACGCCTCTACGACGCTCGCACCGCGATACTCTCCGGCGTCATCCTCGCGACCAGCTTCAGCTTCGTATTCTTTTCGCGCCACGCCAGCGCCGACGTCGAAACTCTTGCCGGAGAGCTCGCAGCCCTGTTGCTCTTCAATCACAACGAGGAGCGCGGCGGCGGAATCTGGGTCGTTGGCCTATGGCTGATCATGGCCGCGACGTCGCTCACCAAAGGCCTGCTCGGATTCGCGCTGCCGCTGTTGGTGATCGGAGCGTACTCATGCCTGCGCGACGGCTGGTCGCAATTTTTTCAAGAACTTTCCAGCGGCCCGATTACTGACAGGATGCGGCGGTTCGTCGAGCGTAATCGATGGTTCTTCAACTGGTACACGGTCGCCGGCATCGCGCTTGGTGGGCTGGTCTACTACTTGCCGTTCGAAATCTCCGCACGCATGATGGGCACGCAAAAAGGCCTGGCGATGGTCTACCGCGAGAACGTCGTGCGATTCTTCCATCCATTCGACCATCGCGGGCCGATCTATCTCTATGTCTACGTGATCTTCGGCCTGATGGCGCCGTGGTCAGCGCTATTGCCCGCCGCCCTGGTCGAAACGCACTCGGTGCGGCATACCAACGCCGAGCCCGCACGCGCCGATCGATTCGCGTTGGTCTATTTCTGGGCGACGTTCATATTTTTCACGATCTCGGGATCGCGCCGCAGCTACTACATCCTCCCGATTCTCCCCGCCGCAGCGATCCTGGTCGCAAGAACACTCGCGTATCCCGGCGAACTTCGCTCGATGATCGCGCGTCGCCTGCTGACCCTCGGCTATGCAATCGTCGCGCTCGCCGCATGCGCCGGTATCATCCTGCTGATTCCGGCCTGGGCGGTTCTCCCGAGTCCCTACGACACGCTCCCCGACTTGCCCGCGAAAGCCGCGTTCATTGTGTTCTGGATCGCCTCGGTCGTCGCCGTCGTCTACACGATTCGCAGATTCAGCCCGTATCGCGTCGCAATTTCGATGGGCGTCATCGCATATCTCGTAATGACCTACATATATATCTTCGCGATGCCGGCGGCGGAGGCTTACCGCGGCGAAAAGCCGTTCGGCTACGCCGTGCTGAACAAGATTGGCGGATCGACTAGCCACCTCGTCCTCTTTAAAACGGAGGGTCCGCTGTTCTATCTCAATCCGCCCCAGCCGCTCCCCGAGTTCGATGACAAGCAGGATTTGAAAGACGCTATCGTAAAAGGCGACGCCAAATGGATGATCGTGCGCCGGCGCGACATGCCCAAGCTCGACACTCCAACCACGGTCGAACTCAGCGAAGCGTCATATCCATGGGAGAACGATTACAATTTCCGAAATAAGGTGGTGCTGGTCCGCCTCGGCAACTGATCTGGAGTTGGGTGCTGCTGACAAACGGACGAGATTCTTCGCCGCAGCGGCTCAGAATGACACAAAAAATGAGGGGTGCTGGCTTTTGTGATGTGGCCCAGAACCCTCACCCGCCCGACGACATAAATGTCGCCGGACGACCTCTCCCGGCCTGCGGCTAACGACGCAATCGTCAGCCGCGGGAGAGGTAATTCTTCCCAACCCTTCTAACAGGGACGAAGTCCCGCATCTTCTCTTTCACTGGGTGCAGGGGTCACCCCTGCCGAAGGAAGCGTGAAACCCACCGCGGGTTTCACATTCAATAAAGTGGATTATTCCCGGGTGCGCCCTACAATCGCATCGGCATAACGACGTACGTGTACTGCTGATCGGTCTCGGTCCTGATTACGCCGGGACTGACGTCGTCGCTGAGTCCGAGCTCCACGGTCGAATCCGCGCCCTGCGGAATCACCCCGAGCGCCTGCTGCACGTATGACGCGTTGAATCCGATCGCGAATTCTTCGCTCTTGAAATCGACGTCGAGCGACTCGCTGGCTTCTCCAGTTTCGGGACTCGTCGATGAGACCGTCAGCGTTCCGGCCGACAGCGCGAATTTGACGCCGTGGTATCGCTCGCTCGAGAAAATCGCCGCGCGCTTGATTGCCGCGAACAGCAAATCGCGCTTGACGACTATTTTGTACTTCGATTGCTTGGGGATCACGCCGCGGTAGTCGGGGAATTCTCCCTCGACCAGGCGCATCGAGACTTCGGTCGAGCCGCGCTTGAGGTACGCAAGCTGACCTTCGAGGCTGAGCCGCACCTCGGCGTCGCCGGTGACGTCCAGGATCTTGCGCAGTTCAGTGAGACCTTTTCGCGGAATGATCGCGCCTGTCGCCATCGTGAATCCCGGCACTTCGCGCTCGATCATCGCGAGGCGATGGCCGTCCGTCGCGACCATCCGGACTGCACCGGGCGCGTTGGACTCGACGAATACGCCGCTCAGGTTGTAACGGGCTTCATCCGGACTGACCGCGAAGATCGTCTTGTCGATCATCTGGGCGAGCACAGCCGCCGGAATCGCCAGTTCGGCCTTCAGTTGTTTCTTCGCGGCTCCGGCATCCTTGGTGCTCTGACTTGGCATCGCGGGGAAGCTGCGAGGATCGAGGCCCATCATTTTGAATCTCGCGCGGCCGCACTTCAGCTCGACCCAATCACCGTCGAGCGTCGTCAGCGCGACTTCATCGCCTTCGGTCTCGCGCACGATTTCGAAAAGCTTGCGCGCATTGAGCGTCAGGCTTTTCTCCTTGCCCGAGCACGCGACCTGGGTGCGGATTCCGACTTCGAGGTCGGTGGCGCTCAAGGTCAGCGCGTTTCCGTTTGGTTCGATCAGAACATGGCCGAGTATCGGGACCGTCGTGCGCCGTTCCACGATGCCCTGGACCAGTCCCAAACCGCTAAGCAGCGAAGCGCGCTCGATTGCGAGTCCCATGAATTGTTAGCCCGTCTTCCTATTCCGGATCTTTAGATCTCTAAAAAAGAATAGCAGTAATAGTAGGAGTTGTGGATTTGTTGATGGAAGCCGCAACCGCGCGAAATTGAACGCTGATCATTCGTTGAAAAGCTGTCGGCGGAAAAGCGGCTGACCGACAGGGCCGGCCGAGCGCGCACCGACCCTGTCGATAGCTCCAATCTTATGCTCCCCTCGTCCACACCTCCCCCACAATCGATTCACGCCGCATTTGCGCGGATCGATTTAAGCTCTCGTTCGATTTTCTCGATCGAGAGCCGAAAAGCCGAGTCACTGGTAACACGCCGCATGATCAGGTTGTAAGCGTGAATCACCGTCGAATGGTCGCGTCCGAAATGCTCGCCAATCGTCGGGAACGAGCTGTCGGTCAGCTTGCGGCACAAGTACATCGCAACCTGGCGGCAGAACGCGATGTGCTGGGTGCGCTTCTTCGACTTCAGATCCGCCAGCCGGATATGGAAAAAATCCGAAACCGTTTTCTGGATCGAATCGATATCGGGCTTCGCGTCGGAATTTCGCACCAGGTCCTGCAGCGCATTCTTTGCGAAGTCCACGGTGATTGCCGATCCGTCGAATGAGGCCAGCGCTGCCAGCCGCGTGAGGCATCCCTCGAGCTCGCGCACGTTCGACGAAACACTCTGCGCGATATACATCGCAACCTCGGGCGCGAGCCGGAGATTTTCGAGCACCGCCTTTTTTTGCACAATCGCCACACGTGTCTCAAGGTCTGGCGGCGCGATGTCCGCGATCAATCCCATCTCGAACCGGTTGCGCAACCGCTCTTCGAGCCCGGGAATTTCGCGGGGAATCTTGTCGGAAGTCAGAATGATCTGATGCCGCTCGGCATGAAGCACGTTGAAAGTATGGAAGAATTCTTCCTGAGTGCGCTCGCGGCCGGCCAGGAATTGTACGTCGTCGAGGATCAACGTATCGACGCGGCGGAACTTTTCGCGAAACTCGTTCATCTTGTCGCGCCGCAGCGATCCGATCAGCTCGTTCATGAAAATCTCTGCCGGCATGAACAAGACTTTCTTCGGCCGCTCGCCGCTGGCCCAGATGTGGTGCCCGATCGCGGTCACCAGGTGAGTCTTTCCCAAGCCGACCCCGCCATAGATGAAGAGCGGGTTGTATTTTTCGCCGGGCTGGTTGGCGACGGCCTGCGCCGCGGCATGCGCAAACTGATTGGCCGATCCCACCACGAACTCGGCGAAACTATAGCGGGCGTTCAGGGTCGGATGCCTGTCGCCTCGCGGCGCGGCAGTCGTCGTCGCACGATTTGCCGCCACCGCCTTGCCATTGCCGTTTGCATGACCGTTGCCATTCGAATGACCATTGCCATTTGAATGTGCATTGGTCGGACGTTGCTGCTGCGGCGCGATTGCTGCATGCTCGCCGAGCGTCAGCCGCACCTCGATTTCGCCGCCAGCCTCCGCCGACAGTGCGGATCGCATCAAGCTCAGGTAACGATCGTTGATCCAATCGCGAAAAAATCGATTGGGCGCTTCGACCGTGACGGTTGATCCCTGATGAGCGACAAAATTCAGCGGTCCGATCCAGGTCTCGTAGCCGACCTGACCCAATTGGTCCCGCATACGGTCCCCAGCCCGTTGCCACAAACCATTCATATCGTCTCCCCCATACACAAACCGGAAGTCAAAACAGGTTCCGGAACTAGCGCGCCGGCATCAAATGCCGCGCGAATTACGCACAGTCTTATCCACACCTGTGGATAAGCGGTATTTCCCTTGAGACAGCCGACAATTTGATTGCGCTAAGCGCCGGACTATCAACTTATCCGGGTTACGATCGGTTCTTTTGCGTCGAAGATTTTGTTTGAGAAAACGAACGATATACACGCGCTTGGAAGCCATAGTCACGCGCCGCGAGATGAACCGTTTCAGTGGAAATTGGTTCTTGTAAGTACGAAGTGTGCGGCCAAGTGAACGTGATAAACTTATTTCGCGATGAGGACAAGCGCGCGAAAAATTTTGTCGCTATACACGCGGAACGAAAAGGAAATTTCACGCGAGAGCGATCGCGCGCAATGTTCACGAAATTTTGCGCCGATCGCGAGATCGCGCATATCTGCTCTGGAAGCCATCGTGCGCGATCGCAATTTTTTGCGTTGTGTCGTATTTTTCTCTCATGATCGCCGCGCGCGCGCAAATTTTTCTTCGCGATCGAAAAAAAATTTTCGATCGCGCAGAATTCTCAAGGAATCGCAGTGACCTCACGAAAAAAATCAGATGAACTGTACAAGCGCGCCAGTGTTAAGATTCCTGGTGCGGTCAATTCTCCAGTGCGCGCGTGGAAGGCCGTCGGCGCCGCCCCAATCTTCATCGAGAGTAGCAGCGGTGCAACAATCACTGACGCCGACGGCAACACTTTTGTCGACTACGTTTGCTCCTACGGTCCCGCAATTCTTGGACACGCTCATCCGCGAGTCACGCATGCGATCGCAGAACAGGCGCGACTCGGTCTGGGCTTCGGCGCGCCGACGCGGCTCGAAGTTGAGCTCGCGGAATTGATCTCGTCATCGATCAAATCCGCACAAAAAATACGCCTCGTCAGTTCGGGAACGGAAGCCGGTCTCACCGCACTCAGGATCGCGCGCGCGGCAACGGGCCGTCCGAACATAATCAAGTTTGATGGATGCTATCACGGGCATAGCGACTCGATGCTGGTGCGTGCGGGTTCAGGCGGGATGACTCTTGGTCAACCCGACAGCGCGGGAGTTCCGTCGGCGCTCGCCGCGATGACAATGGTTGCACCTTATAACTCGATTGAAACGGTCGAAGGTCTATTCCGCGCCGCGCCAGAAAAAATCGCTGCTGTGATCGTCGAGCCCGTCGCCGCCAACATGGGCGTGGTGAATCCTGATGCAGGATCGTTGAAAGCGCTCGCCGAAATCACACGCAACAACGGCGCGCTTCTGATCTGTGACGAAGTTATATCCGGGTACCGCCTCTGTTTCGGTGCAGTTGCCGAAAGCATGGGTATCGAGCCGGACCTTATCATGCTCGGAAAAATAATCGGCGGCGGAATGCCGGTGGGCGCAGTAGCCGGCTCCGCGAAAATCATGGACCTGCTCGCGCCAGTCGGTCCGGTATACCAGGCGGGAACGTTGTCGGGAAATCCGATTTCCGTTCGTGCGGGTCTCGAAACACTTCTTGTTCTCCAGGAAACAAATCCTTACGCCGCACTCGACGCCGCTGGCGCGCGTCTTGAATCGGGACTTCGCGCCGCACTAAAAAAATCCGGACAGACTGGATGCGTCAATCGCGCAGGATCTTTGCTGACGATGTTCCTCGGTCCCGAGCGCGTGCGCGACGCCGACGAGGCTCGCACCTCAGACTCGGCGAAGTTCGCCAAATTTTTCCACGGTATGATAGATCGCGGGATAAATATCCCACCGTCTCAGTTCGAGGCTATGTTTCTTTCGACCGCCCATACCAACGCCGACATCGACCGCACCATTGTCGCCGCCACCGAATCCCTGAAAGATCTCAATACGGGTAGATACTGAAAAAATGGCGCTGAGTACTGGCAGGATGATGCGTTTCGCCGCGATCGGCTTCGAGTTCGCATGGCCGATGATCGCCGGCGCGATTCTCGGTCACTACCTCGACCTGTACTTTCACACCGACCCGTGGCTGACGCTCGTGATGTTCCTGCTCGGAGTCTTCGCCGGCTTCTGGCGGCTGATCCAGGAACTCGCTCTCTTTCAGCGCGAGAATCGCGAGTCTTGATTGTCGCTTGCCGCCGACTAATGCTGCTTTCGCGGCTTGAGAGTTCTCAAATTTCTCGAGGTCACAGCAGATGTGCAGGAATATTAAAATCCTTTTCAATTTCGAGCCTCCCGTCACTGACGAAGAGATTCGCGCCGCGACGACTCAGTTCGTGCGCAAAATCTCCGGCTTCAACAAACCGTCGAAGGCCAACGAAGCCCCGTTCATGACGGCAATCGATGAAATAGCCGGTGCCTCGGCTCGGTTTCTTCGCTCACTCGAAACTAATGCGCCGTCGAGGAACCGCGAAGAAGAGGCCGCCAAAGCGAAAGCTCGCGCCGCTGAAAGATTCGGCGCTTGATGGTGTTCTCGTGGTCAATCCCGACGATCGCGTCGATCCAGCGCACCAACTTCGTTCTCGTGATCGCAACCGCGGCGATTCTTGATTTGTTCGCCTCGACGCAGGTCGCCATTGGATGTTTGCTCGGCGGCGCGGTCGTGATCGCAAACCTGTGGATCCTGTCTGCCCTCGGCGGGCTGCTGCTGGCCGCGTCAAGTGCCGGCGTCTCCGGTGCGGCGGCCAAGTTGGGCGCGCTCGCGATTCCGCTGAAGCTGTTCATAATCATCGGCCTCGTCTATCTCGTTTTCAGTCGCGCGCACATCGACGGCATGGGCTTCGGCTTCGGCGTCTTGACTCAGATGGCAGCTATTATTATTGAAACCGGGCGTGCTTCGCTGCGCGGCGCCCGCTAAAAGGGCTAAAGTGGCCGCGTCGGAGAAATTGAATTGCAGAAATCGGTAAACTTTCTCGAACTTATCGGCGGCGGTAAGATCCCCGAGGTCCTGATTGGCACCTGGATCGTAATGGGCATCCTGCTCGTGTTTGGATTCGTCGCGCGCGCCTCAATCGCCAGCGCCGCCGACCCGATAGTCCCCGACGAAGGCATCAGCGTCCGCTCGATCTCCGAGATGATCGTCGAATGGCTCGACGGGTTCGTCAGCGAAGTCACCGAGATGCACGGGTCGCGCGCGATGGTCCCGTTCTTTGGCTGCATCTTCATGTTCATCCTGTTCGCCAACTTCTTCGGATTGATTCCCGGGATGGAGCCTCCGACCGGCGACTCCGATCTGACCTTCGCGCTCGGCGTCATCTGCTTCGGCTACTACATCTACCAGGGCTTCGCGTCGAACGGCGTCTGGTATCTGAAGAGTTTTCTCGGACCGTATCTGCCGCTGGCAGTTCTGATGCTCCCGATCGAGTTGGCCGACAATCTGTTCCGGCCCTTTTCGCTCGGCATTCGTCTCTATGCCAACATGTTCGCCGACCATACCGTGCTCAGCATTTTCACCGGCCTGACGCGGCTGATCATACCGCTGGCATTCTATGCGCTCGGCTCGATCGTCTGCATAATCCAGGCGATCATCTTCGTGGTTCTTTCGATGAGTTACGTACGACTCGCCGCAAGCCACGATCATTAGAGAGATTTCACTGAAAAAGAGATTTTTCGTGCCAGGGATTCCGACCGGAATTTGAGGTGGTAGAGGAAGAGAGGTGGCCGGCTGCGGCACCCGGGGCGCGCGAAATAGAAGGAGGCTCGAAATGTTACGACACAGGATTGGAATGATAGTCACGATGGCCGGGATGGCCATCCTCGCGTCACCGCTGCTCGCGATGGCGCAAGAGGCGGCCGAAGCAGCAGGCTCAGGCGCGCCGCTTCGCGCAGGCTTGATCGCAATCGCTGCGAACATCGGCATCGGAATCGCGGCATTCGGCAGCGCGCTCGGTCAGGGCCGGATGGCGGCCTCGGCGATGGAATCGATCGGCCGCAACCCGAACAGCGCCGGCCAGATCTTCGTCCCGATGATCATCGGCCTGGCGTTCATCGAAGCGCTGACCCTGTACGCGCTCGTGATCGCATTCTTCCTGCAGGCGAAGATCTAGCGACTTCGCACGCCGACTGTTTGGTACAACGGGGCCCCCTTCGGGCCCCGTTTTCCTTTCTCTGTGGCCGTGCAGCTCCGGTTCCATCGCGCATTGAGAGAGGGTTAGGGTGGGGGCCAATTTCCATGACAACAGGTTTCACCGCGGTAATAAAGATTCGAGTGTGCCACACCCTTTCGTCCTCGTCAGTGCTTCTCGAGCAAACGCCATCAAGCCCGGTTGGCGCAAGCCGCTCCCGGTTCTCGTGCGGATCAATGGGAAACCCGCCAACGCTTGGCGTATCAACCTGATGCCGGTGGGCAACGGAAGCTTATATCTATATCTGCACGGTGATATCCGAAGGGCGTCCGGGACAGCAGTGGGTGTTCGCGTGCGCGTGGAGATCGATTTCGACGCGAGCTATAGAAATCGGCCCTCAACACCCCATGCCCGAACTGGTTCAAGCGGGCACTCGCGGGGAACCCGCCAGCCATGAATAGCTGGAAAGCATTAATCCCCAGCCGCAAAAAGGAGATACTCCGCTACTTCTCACGCCTCAATTCGCAGGATGCTCGTGGCCCGAAACCTCGCTAAAGCCCTACGCGTGCTTTGCAGGCGAATCGGGCCGGTTCATGGGCTCCCGCGTCGGAAGAACGGATCGTGAGCACAGAAAATCACATCCTGAACACACCGAAATTCGCGCGCTCCGGGATCGGCGCGTTCATCGAGGCCGCGATGCCCAGCGCGAGCGCTGCACGCGTCTCGACTGGATCGAGCACGCCGTCGTCCCATAGCCGCGCGCTCGAGTAGTAGACGCTCGACTCGAGCTCGTACTTTTCGAGGGTCGGCCGCAGAAATTCCTTTTGCTCCGCGTCGGTCATCGTCGCGCCTTCGCGTTTCAACTGATCGAGCTTCACCGTGAGCAGCGTGTTCGCCGCCTGTTCTCCGCCCATCACCGAGATGCGCGCGTTCGGCCACATGAAAAGCAATCGCGGCGAGTATGCGCGCCCGCACATCCCATAATTTCCCGCGCCGTTCGACGCGCCGATGATCACCGTGAACTTCGGCACCTGCGCGTTCGCAACCGCGTTGACCATCTTGGCGCCGTCCTTTGCGATGCCGCCCTGCTCATAGCGCTTGCCGACGATGAAGCCGGTGATGTTTTGCAGAAAAAGCAGCGGGATGCGCCGCGCGCAGCACAGCTCGATGAAGTGGGTGGCCTTGAGCGCCGACTCGCTGAACAGCACACCGTTGTTGGCGATGATGCCGACGGGGTAGCCGTAGATTCGCGCAAATCCCGTGACCAGCGTCGTCGCGTAGCGCGCCTTGAACTCATGCAAGCGGCTCCCGTCAACCAGCCGCGCGATCACTTCGCGCACGTCGTACGGCTTGCGCGTGTCGACCGGGATGATGCCGTACAGCTCGGCCGGATCGTAATGCGGATCCTCGGGCGCGTCCTGCTCGATCGCGGCTGCCGCGCGAGGCCCGAGATTTTCGAAGATCGTGCGCGCGATCTGAAGCGCATGCTCGTCGTCGTCGGCCAGGTGATCGCTCACGCCCGACAGCCGCGTATGCACGTCGCCGCCGCCCAGCTCCTCTGCCGTGACTTCTTCGCCGGTGGCCGCGCGCACGAGCGGCGGTCCCGCCAGGAAGATCGTTCCCTCCTCGCGAACTATGATGTTTTCGTCGCACATCGCAGGCACGTATGCGCCGCCCGCCGTGCAACTGCCCATCACAGCCGCGACCTGCGCGATACCTTCAGCGGACATCCGCGCCTGGTTGTAGAAAATGCGCCCGAAGTGATGCTCGTCGGGAAAAATCTCGGACTGCATCGGCAGGAACGCGCCGCCCGAATCGACCAGGTAAACGCACGGCAGACGATTTTCGATCGCGATCTGCTGCGCGCGAAGATGCTTCTTCACGGTCATCGGAAAATACGTGCCGCCTTTGACGGTCGCGTCGTTGGCGACTATCACCGCTTCGCGGCCGTGGATTCTGCCGATACCGGTGATGATGCTCGCGGACGGCGAGTCGCCGTCGTACATATTGAACGCGGCCAGCGGCGACAGTTCGAGGAACGGACTGCCGGGGTCGAGCAGTTTTTTGACGCGATCGCGTGCGAGCAACTTGCCACGTTCGACGTGCCGCTCCCGCGCGGACGCCGGGCCGCCCTGGCGAACCCGCTCGATTTCTTCGCGCAGGCGCTTGACCAACGACTCCATCGCCTCGCGGTTGCGGCGAAACTCGTCGGAGTTGGTGTTCAGCCGCGATTCAATTCGATCCATTTCGTTATCCTTGACGCCCGTTTAAGAATCCGGGATGCCTGCGACTCAAAGTTGGGCTAAATTTTAGAAAGCTGGCTGGATATTAGCGATGCGCGAACGCGATCTGAAAGCACTCGAATTCGACAAGGTGATTCACCTCGTCATGGATCTCTGCGCCTCCGATCCGGGACGCGACGCCACCGCCGAGTTGCGTCCATCGATCGACCCAGCTGAAGTGCAACGGCGGCTGACCGCGACCGCCGAGATGGTTGAGCTGCGATCGCATGCCGGCTCGATCCCGATAAGCGAGTTCACCGATCAGCGGCCGTATCTGCTGGCGGCGGCGCGTGCAGGCGCGATCCTCGGCGGCGAAGCGCTGGTGAAGGTCCGCGATTTTATTGTTGGCTCGCGCCACGTCAGCGGATTCCTGCGCTCGCGCGTCGAGCGCTTTCCGAGTGTCGCGGCACTCGTGCAGAACCTGCTCGCGCCGAAGGAGCTCGCCGACGCGATGCTCACGGCGCTGGCCGACGACGGCACAATACTCGACGACGCGAGTCCCGAGTTGAAACGTCTGCGCAGCAGGCTGCGCGACGAGCGCGCTGAACTCGAGACGCGGCTACTCCGTTCGCTCAACGCCTCGGGCATGGAGTCGTTCGTCTCCGACTATATCGTGACGATCCGCAATCGCCGCTTCGTGCTGCCGATGAAGCTGAACTACTCGGAACGGTTCGAGGGAATCGTGCAGGACCGCAGCGTTTCCGGCGAAACACTGTTTGTCGAGCCGATGTGGGCGGTCGAGCTGAACAACCGGCTGATGATGCTCGAACGCGAGGCCGAGGCGGAAGAAACACGAATCCTTGCGCAACTCACCGCGATGGTCGGCGGATACGCGCCGGAGTTGCAGCTCACGTTCGATGCGATGGTCGCGCTCGACGCGCTCAACGCACGCGCACTTTTCGCTGAGCGCTTTCGATGCGTCGAGCCGCAGCTCGTCGATGAGGGAATCGACTTTATCGGCGCGCGCCATCCGCTGCTGATGACCAGTGGCCGCGATGTGATTCCGATCGACGTGAAAATCGGCGCCGGTCAGCGCGGCATCGTCATCTCGGGGCCGAACACCGGCGGAAAAACCGTCGCGCTCAAGACCGTCGGGCTGCTGTCGCTGATGGCACAAGCCGGCATGCTGATTCCCGCACTCGCCGGCAGCAAGGCGACGGTGTTTCGCAGCGTGTTCGCCGACATCGGCGACGAGCAGTCGATCGAATCCAACCTGTCGAGCTTTTCCGGGCATATCGCGAACCTGTCCGAGATAATCAGATCGCTCGACGAGCCGGCGCTGGTGATTCTCGACGAGCCGGGCGCCGGCACGGACCCGGCCGAAGGCGCGGCGCTCGCGATCGGCCTGATGAACCATCTCGGGACGCGCCGCTGCATGCTCGCGATCGCGACCCATTCGACCGCGGTGAAGCTGCACGCATACTCGCAAGCCGGCTTCGAGGCCGCCGCGGTCGATTTCGACGCCGAGCACCTCGCGCCGCTGTATCGGTTGAAGCCGCATACTATCGGGCAGAGTTACGGACTCGCAGTCGCTCGCCGGCTCGGCCTGCCTGAGGAAATAATTCGCGCCGCCGAACAATCGATGGGCACGGGCACTGTCGAGCTGTCCGACTCGCTCAAGAGACTGGACGCCGAGCGCGCCAAGCTGAACGCGCAGCTCGAAAAATTGCGCGAGCGCGAACTCAACCTGGCCCAGACCGAGCAAGACGTCCTTCAAAGAGCTGAAAAAACGCACGAGCGCGCCGAGTTGGAACGCAAGCGGCTGCGCGCCGAAGTCGCGGATCTGATCGAAGAGCTGCGACGCGACGGCGCCGCGCTCATGGATGACCTCAAAACGCGAGCGAAATCGCGCACCGACTTGAAGGGCTTCATCACCAAGGCGTCATCGAAGCTCGAAAGCCTCGCGCCTGCTGACGCCGCATCGGAGTCCGACGCGCCGCTGAAGGTCGGCGATAGTGTCGAGGTCGGCGACATCCGCGGCGAGCTTATCGTGCTGGAAGCAGCACGCGCAGTGATCAGCCGCGGCGGCCTGAGGATCGAGGTCGCGCCCGAAAGGCTCCGCAGGTCAGCATCAAGCGCGCCCGAACTTCGCCCTGCACAGACGAAATCTGCGACCGTCACCTTCAGCGTCGAAGGCGAGGGCGAGGGCACCGAGCTGAATCTGATCGGGATGCGCACGACCGACGCGCTGCGCGCACTCGAAGAATTTCTCGACACCGCGTTCCTGACCAATCGCGCCGAAGTGCGAATCGTTCACGGCATCGGCTCCGGCGCCTTGCGCAAAGCGGTCGCCGAATACCTGGGCACCTCGCCATATTGCGCATCATTCCGCGGCGCCGAACCCCACCACGGCGGCGCCGGCGCCACCATCGTCCAGATGAATCTCTAAAGGACCGCTCCGCGATTACAAAACCGGAACCGGCTTCGCTCGCGCGAAGCTGTCCGGAGGCCAGAAGCCATGTCCTACCGCTCGCCTTCGCCCGCTTCGTCAGGATGACAAAAGAGGGGCCCCACTTCCGCGATTGTTCCCCTTCCCACTATGGGAAGGGGTTAGGGGTTAGGTCGCGAGCGTCAACCGCAATGCCGCGGCATCGACCACGCTCCCCATCACACCTCACACTCCAGATGAATATCCTCAGGCTCGCGCGCCAGTAACTCCGGATCAGGCTCACTCGCAATCTCGCATCCCAACCGCCGGTAAAAGTTGACGGTATTCTCAGACGGCGTCGCCGATATATACATCCGCTTCGCCCCCCTCTCACGCGCGATGCTCTTCGCCATTTCGAACAACTGCGCGCCCAGTCCCCGCTTTCGATACGCGTTGCTCACGTGCAGGAACTCGAGCTGGAGCCGATCCCCGCGCTTGCCGATACGCTTGCTGTCGAGGACGACGACTCCAACGACCACGTCGCCCTCGAACAAACCATGGAACCATCCGTCGCGGTCGAAGCATTCGAGCAGGATGGGCGTATATTTCTCCGCCTCGCCCGGCGGCCATCCGCGCGCGTCGACGTGATGCGGCCGCAGCACCAGCTCGCCGTTTTCGAGGCGATAGATATTCTCGATCACCTCGCTACGATCGATATTCCAGACTTGCGGAATTTCTTCGCGGAGCAACGCCCTGCCGGTTATCATCGATGAAATCTCGGCCGCCTCGCGCCTGCTAGAACAACTTCTTCAACTGGTCGAGCGGATTCGGCGGAGGTTTCGATCCACCGCCGCCCGCTGGCGCGCCGCCATTTCCCGATCCGCCACCGCTGCCGCCGGAGCCGTCGTCGGCGCTCGAATCGCCCCCGCCGAGAAATTTGTTCAGTCCTTTCGGAATGCCCTTCTTGCCGAAGATTTTGCCGAGATACTTCTGACCTTGGGACCTGGCCGCGTTATTTGTCGCCGTCTGCGCCAGTTCCGTCACGTTGGGCAGGACCTGCGGCTTCGGCAATTGCCCGACGACTTGCAGCGGGATATCGATTTGCCCGTCCTTGTTCGCGATGAACGCGACTTCCTTCTTCTGCTCGACCAACTCTTTGCTGAATTGCGGCGACAGCACGATTCGCGCGGCGAGGTCGATGTTCTTATCCATGTCGAACCATCCGTCGCCAAGCAGATTGTAATCCACCGTCTGCACCTTGATGTCGTGGGACGTGATTCGCGGCCCTTCGAGCACGAAAGTGAGGCTCGCCAGCTGAATGTCCGTGTCGGGATTGCTGAACAGCTCGGGATGGTTCTTGATGACGGCTTCCGGCACCAGGTTCCCGATCGCAGGCAGGTTCTGCACCTTCTTGAGCGCCTGTCCTCCGATATTGACGCCGATCAGCTTGCCGTTGGTCAACGTCAGATTGCCGTTGCCCCTGAGCGTCGGCTTCATTTCGTCGAAGGTGCCGGTCTTTCCGCTGACTTTGATGTTACCGCCGAGCGTTCCGCGAACCGTCCCGGCTGCTTTGGATTTTTGCGAGTCGAGCGCCTGCTGAATGTCGAGATTGGTGAAACTGATCGACGCCTCCATCGGCGCCGACGCCTCGAGCCGCGTGGTCCCCGTCGCGACGATATCGCCCGCAAACGCCTTCAGCCTGAGCGTGGTAATCCGCGCAACTTTGTTCGCGAGCGCCAGCGACAGCCGCAAATTCTGATACGGAACATTCGCGAGGTTGCCAGATGGCGACGTGATTTCAGAATCGACCGTCGGACCGGTCATCGATCCAACCGAGACCGCGCCCTTGGCGAAAAGCTGGTTGATCACCTCGTCAGGCGGCCGCGACGGCGCGAGGTCCGCCAGGCGAACCGCGGCGGCGTTCAGTTCATAGCTCATGACCAGCGGCTGGAACTGATCGATATGCGATTTCAACGTCGCCTGCTGCGCGCCAAGATTAAACGTCACCGGGCCGACGTCCGCACTAGTCCCGGCGAGCTTGATATTTCCGCTGATATTGCTCAGCGGCGGCGCCTTTTGATCGGGGATCGACAGTCCAACGCCTGCGAGCGCGACCGTGCCGTCAGCCGACGCCTTGCCATGCACAAGCGTCACGCCGGTATGAATCTCAGTCTTTCCTGCGAGATTGTATTTGCTCAGCGCCGGAATCATTTTCGCGAGCGAAGCGATATCGAAGTTGTTGGTATCGACATGCGCCGCAGTCGTGCCGCCGCCGATTTTGATATTCGTCGCCTTCCCTTCGAGGTCGCCGAGCGTGATGTTCGCGAGCGTTACTGCCACGACCGAGTCCGTCCGCGAACCCTCCGCGGAAATTTTCAGAGGCGAGTCGGCGGGCTTGTTGAAAGTGTCGCCGAACGCGATCGCAGGCGCACTCAAATCGCTCGTTGCGGTGAACTTTATCGAGTGGACGGTGCCATCAGCCGTGGCGTCGAAACTGACCGGTCCGGAAATTGAAAGCTTCGGCGGTATCGCCTTCGCGATCATCGGGATCGTTTGTAGCTGCGTCAGCAGAATCGGACCGACGCTGGCCTTGCCGGACAGAGGAATCGCGTCGATGTCGATAACGCCGTTGTTGATCAGCGGCCCAATCGTCGCCGAAAGATCGAAATTTTTCTTATCGCTTAGCGCCGCGAAGGTGACGTCGGCGGTGAATGGCGCGTTGAAGCCGAAATCGCGAACCTTCAGGTTGATCGCGTTAACCGTAGAGCTTTCCGCCGCGCCCTCTGTCTGAAAAGTCAAAGTGCCGTCGTTGATCGAGAAATTCTGCACCAGCAACGATCCCAGCGCTGCCGGCGCCCGGCCCGCTTCCGCCATCGGCGACTCTTCGTTCGCGCCGCCGCCGCCTTTTCCGCCCTCGCCGCCGCCCGATTCCTCTTCGGTGCGCACTTTCTTCCTGCCGAGCGTCGACACGTTGAAGGTACCGTCGCGAGTCTGAACGATTCTGATCACCGGCTTGTCGAGCACGACTTCGGTAACTTCGATTCGCCGCGCCAGCAGCGGCATCAGTTGCAGCCGGGTGTAGACGTTGCTCGCCTCGATGAATGGCTTTTTCGAAATATCGGGATCGTCCGCCACCTGCACGCCCGTCACGTCGGCCAGGATTCCCCAGCCGAGGCTCACCTTGATGTCGTCGGCGTGGACCTGGCGTCCGAGCGCGGTGCTGACTTTGTCGAGGATGGTCTGACGCCGTTCGGCGATAATCGAGTTGAGGTTGGTGGCGGCATAGAAGAGGATCGCGCCGGCGAAAATCACGACGGCTCCGACAATTGCGGCGGCAACTACCATCACACGGCGCATAAGAGGATCCTCACGTAGGGCAGCTTCAAAGCGGTTCGTAACACGCTGGCAAGTCTAGTCGATGCGCGCCGGACGCGCACCATTTTCGCCCGCGATTTTAGCTTCCGCTCCCTTGCGGATACGTTCGCGGTTTGAACCGCGTTGCGTCCTCGGCATAGTCTGTTGCTCCGGGTCCTGCGAGCCACTTCCGATGGCAAAAAAGCGAAAGCATGATCGCGTCGCCGAAGAACGAGAGGGCGAACGAAAGGCGACGCCCGCACCCGCGAAAGTCTTCTCGTCGCCATTCAAGGATCTGAAAAAGATGCTCGCCGATCGCGAGCGCGTGCTCCCGAAATCACAGCCGATACCCAAGCCCAAACCCCCGCCAGCGCCTATCATTGAAAAAGCAGCGCCAGCCGTCGCAGAACCGCTCGACGACGATTCCTTTTTTCGCCAAGCGTTCGAGGGCGTGCGCCCGCTACATCGCAACGGAACCGTCCGCTCACGAATCCCGCTCGACCCGCCGACCACCCACACGATGGTCGACGAAGACGCGGAGGTGATCGCTCTCCTCTCCGACCTGGTCTCGGGACAGGCGCCGTTCGATATCACCGAGTCGGACGAATACGTCGAGGGTTACCGCGTCGGTCTCGATCCGCGCCTCGTGTCACAGCTTCGCCGCGGCGAGTTCGCAGTGCAGGCGCATTTCGATATGCATGGGATGATCCAGGGCGCGGCGAAAGAAGCTCTGAAGGAATTCATCATCGCGTCGGTGCGCAAGGGACTGCGCACGGTGCTGGTCGTGCATGGACGCGGACTGCGAAGTCCTGGCGGGCACTCCGTCCTCAAGCACGCGTCGGCAGGATGGCTCTCGCATGGCGCAATCGGCGGTCACGTGCTCGCATTCACCAGCGCGCGGCCGGCGGACGGCGGTGCCGGCGCAACTTACGTATTGTTGAAGCGCGAGAAAAGCCGCGCCCCCTTCGACATTCTGCAAGGCGCCAAGCGCCGCTAGCATCATCCGCCCGATTGCCAGGCTCGAATCGCCGGTACCGGATGGATCAGCATCACGATGTTCAGGAAAAGTCCGTCGCGAATCCAGAGCGCGAGCGTCAGTTCGAGGACTACCACGACGGCGATGCTGACACGCGGTGGCAGCAGGTACGCGAGGCCGAATCCGACCATGCACGCGAGGATGTCGCACATCGAGTTCATCACGCTGTCGCCGTAGTAGTGCAATGAGATCGTCGCCGCGCGATAGCGTTGGATGACCATGTCGGTGTTCTCGAAAATCTCCCAGCTCGCTTCCACCACCAACACCATCAACGCACGCAGTCGAACCGGTACGTTGCGGGCGAACTGCCACAACAGCGCGTAGAGCAACATGCCATGTGTGATGTGGCTGAAGGTGTAGGGGTCGGTCATGAACTGCGAGTTGTGCGAGCTGTTGACGTCGCCCGACCAGACGCCGGGTTGACCGCCGATGCCCCATATTTTGCGGCCCATTGCGAGCTCCGCAACCGCGGCGAACGCGATAATCGCGCCGCCGAACGCCCAGCAGGCCGCGGCTGAAAGGCGGTTCTTTATCATCCGAGGAAATGCACTGCGATAATGATGTTCGTCACCACGAACGCCGCCGGAATTGCAAAGCGAGAGTATTTGCGAATCTGCAGCCCCAAATCGCGGCGCACTTCCGATCGATGCGTCACGTGAACCGTCATCAACTCCACCACCGCGAGGAAAACGTAGATGTAGCACTCGAGAAAGAACGCATCGATGTACGTCAGGTAGGGCAGGCGCGGCATCGTCGCGGAGATCGCAAATGCGAACGCGATTACAGTCAGAATCGTCGTGACCGCGACTGTGATCTGATTCGACAGATCGCTCGCCTCGATCCAGAAAACCGCCCACGACAGGAACACCATCAGCAGCAGCGGCAGGAATACCTTCCACAAATAGAAGCTCGATCGGCGCTTGACGTCGATTTGAAATCTGGCCTCCGGCATCGTCAGGCCGCCGTAGGTCGGCGCGGTTCTCAACTCCGAGGTCAACGAGATCAGGTGCCACTGCGCGAGCGAGGAGTAACTCTTGAATTCAGCGGCGGTCCACGTCGACAGATTGTCCAGTTTGAACTTGATATGCGGGCCGTCCACCAGGAAGGGATGAATGATCACCACCAGCCGCTGCTCATCGAACGGGAAATGCCTGAGCTTGAATTTTGATGAAAGCGTTACCAGCATGCGTTCGGCGTACCTCACCGTTCCATCCGGGCTCACCATGATCGAGATTTCGTCGCGCTGGCGGGGCGTCGCAGCATTGATCATCTCGAGTTGAGGTATCCAGATCTGTCCGACCGCGTAGTTGCGCACCTGGTCCTGCGGCCCCTCCGGGCTGTACGCGAGTCGCGGGTCCTTCCATCGCTCGAACATATACGCGTCGAGATGAAACTGTTCGCTGACTTCGTCGATCGCGGCGATATTTACGATATGCAGGCCAATTACGACTTCGAGCGGCTGGCCGTCGTAGGGCGGCGGTTGCAGGATAGGATCGGTGGCGATGCCACCCGGGATTTGCGCCGCGCGCGCCGTCGTCGATGAAAGCGTCGCGCCTGCGATGAAAAAGATCGCGATCGCAAAAAGAACGATCCCCCGACGCATCCCGGCTCAGCCTTCCGGCGCCAGCATTTTCTCTGGTCGCACGAGCCGGTCGAACTCCTCTCCTGAGAGCAGCTTCAGCGCGATCGCGGCCTCGCGCAGCGTGATGTTTTCCTTGTGAGCCTTCTTGGCGACCTTGGCCGCGTTGTCGTAGCCAATGGGTTCGCTCAGCGCTGTCACCAGCATCAAAGAACTTTTCACGTTGCGCTCGATCTGCTCGCGATTCGGCTCGATCCCCTCGACGCAGTACTTGGTGAACGACGCGCACGAATGCGCCAGCAGCATCGTCGAGTGCAGAAAATTGTGGATGATGAGCGGTTTGAAAACGTTGAGCTCGAAATTCCCCTGCGACCCGGCCGTCGTGATCGCCACGTCGTTGCCGATCACCTGGATGCAGACCATCGTCATCGCCTCGCTCTGCGTCGGATTCACCTTGCCCGGCATGATCGACGATCCCGGCTCGTTCTCCGGCAGGATCAATTCTCCAAGCCCCGCGCGCGGTCCCGATCCCATCCAGCGGATGTCGTTGGCGATCTTCATCAGCGAGACCGCGAGCGTCTTGAGCGCTCCAGAAGCCGCTACCAGCGCATCATGCGCCGCCAGCGCCGCAAACTTGTTCGGTGCCGATTTGAACGGCAGCCCAGTGTACTCCGCGATTTTTTTCGCGACGCGCTCCGCAAATTCCGGAAGCGTATTGAGTCCCGTGCCGACCGCCGTCCCGCCAATCGCGAGTTCGAGCAGGTCCGGCAGCATCGCCTCGATTCGTTTCAAGTCGTAGTCGAGCTGCGCGACGTATCCCGAAAATTCCTGCCCGAGCGTCAGCGGCACCGCGTCCATCAGATGCGTGCGCCCGATCTTCACGATCTCGGCGAACTCCCTGGCCTTGCGCGCGAGCGCGTCGCGCAACTTTCGCACCGCTGGAATCAGGTCGTGCGTAACTTCCTCGGCCGCCGCGATATGCATCGCGGTCGGAAACGTATCGTTCGACGACTGCGACATGTTCACGTCGTCGTTGGGATGAATCGGTTTCTTGCTGCCGAGCACGCCGCCCGCCATCTCGATCGCGCGATTCGAAATAACTTCGTTGGCGTTCATGTTGGTCTGGGTGCCGCTGCCGGTCTGCCAGATGCGCAGCGGAAAATGATCGTCGAGCTTGCCCGCGATCACTTCGTCCGCCGCCGCGGATATGAGCTTGGCCCTGTCAGCCGGCAGCTTGCCAAGTTCGCGATTCACTTCCGCCGCCGCTTTTTTCAAAATTCCAAACGCGCGCACCACAGATCGCGGCATCCGATCGAATCCGATCGCGAAATGCAGCAGCGATCTCTCGGTCTGCGCCCCCCAGTAGCGATCGTTCGCAACCTCGATCGCCCCCATGCTGTCTGATTCGACGCGCTTGCCACGTATACGGCCCTTCGCTGCCTGCTTCGCCGTTGCCATCTCCGGGCGTTTGGCGACGCTGGTCTTGTGCATCTTCGCTCTAGACTTTGATGCCATCTTCGTTTTTCTCCCCTCTCCCTGTAAGGGAGAGGATGAAGGTGAGGGTCCTTTTACAGCGCGCTCTTTGCGCGCGATTCAAGATTCTGCCTCTGCCCGCTGTCCCCTGATTTTCCGATTCTTCGCGCCGAATATTCTAGCCCGGCTTGCCCCCGATGACACCGGTTTCCCGCCCCGCGAAATTGCCCCTCTTTGCCCTTTTCTGAGGCGCTGTGCCGATATAGGTTATGCGCGTACTCTCGACAATAGGGAGTACGATTTTATTTGAATAATCTAAGGACTGGATCCTAAGCGAGGCTGCCAACCATGCCCTGGACTATAACCCGCCTTTGCCGCGACTGCGTTGATACCGGATGCGTCAGCGTGTGCCCGGTCGATTGTATCTACGAGTACATCGGTCCCGACAAGGAAAAATTCCCCAACCAGCTCTACATCGATCCCGACGAATGCATCGATTGCGGCGCCTGCGAGCCCGAATGCCCGTGGCAGGCAATTTTCGAAGAGCCCGCAGTTCCCGAGGTCCTCAAGGACGACATCGCGCTGAACCACGCGCTGCTGGAGATCAAAGATCAGTTCAAGGTGATGCCATTCAAAAAGGTCGATCACCCGACTCCGGAGCAGGTAGCCGAAAACAAGAAAAAGTGGGGCCTCGACCCGAACAGTTGACAGTTCTGGTTCCCTCTCACGTTCGTCGGGGGAGGGTTAGGGTGGGGGACCCTTGCGGCGCGATTGTCTGCTGCGCCGCATTCTGCCACGGACATAGCAATGCCATCCGCACCGACCCTGCCTCGCGACACGGCTCGAAGACTGCGCGCCGATCAAACCGAAGCAGAACAGAAATTATGGTCGCGCCTGCGCCGCCATCAGATGAAGGGATTTCAATTTCGCAGGCAGCATCCCATCGGGCCCTTTTTTGCGGACTTCGTTTTGCCTTGAAACGAAGCTGATCATTGAGCTCGATGGATCGCAGCATGCAGATCAAACGGATCGTGACGAAAGTCGAAGCGAGTTCCTCCGTGGTTTGGGATACACGGTGCTGAGGTTCTGGAATTATGAGGTCATCAGCGAGTTCGATGAGATTGTTCAGCGGATCGCAGATGCAGTAGAAGCGGTACCAAAGAAAGTTAAGCGAAAAAGACTGTGACGAATGCGACGCACCGGACAACCGCGCCGCATGCGGTCCCCCACCCTAACCCTCCCCCGACAAACGTGGGAGGGAATCAGAAATATGTCGCTCATCACGTAGCTCTCCTAGACAGCTTCCTCAATCGCCGCCAGCAACGACGCAAGATCATACGCCCCATCGTGACGCGCGCCGTTAATGAAAAAACTCGGCGTGCCGTTCACTCCACTCCTCACTCCGCTGCGAAAATCTTCGCGCACCCGCTCGGTGTAGGTCCCCGCCTCCATCTCCTTGACGAATCGAGGCACGTCGAGCTTAAGCGCGCGCGCATATCGCACCAGGTCTTCATCTTCCAGCGCATCCTGATTCTCGTAGAGCATGTCGTGCATCTCCCAGAACTTGCCTTGAGCGCCTGCAGCCTCCGCCGCTTCAGCGGCATGCTCGGCATGCGGATGCGCCTGCGCGAGCGGGAAATTCCGAAACACAAAACGCATCTGATCGCCGAGGCGCTCCTGCAGCTCCTTCACCACCGAATACGCCTCGCCGCAGTAGGGACATTCGTAGTCGCCGTATTCAACCAGCGTGACCGGCGCCTTCGCCGATCCCTGCACGTGATCGTTTGCGCCGACGGGAGGCTTCAGCTTTGCTGCTGCACTCGGACTCATCTGATCGCCTCCTACTTCTTCGACGCGAGCGCTTCGAGTGCGTCGAGTATTCCGTCGGCCCCGGGATTCACGCCGACCGGCGACAGGTAGCTCCAGCTAATCGTCCCCTTTGGATCGATCACGAACAGCGCCCGCTCGCTGACGCCCTCGCGATCGCGATAAGCGCCGTATTTGCGCGCGACCCCGCCCTTCGGCTCGAAGTCCGACAGCAGCGGAAAGTGCAGCTTGCGGTCGCGGGCGAACGCAGCATGGCACCAGGACCCGTCGACCGAAACGCCGACGATCGCAGCCTTGAATTTGTGGAACTCGGGGAGCACCTCATTATATAGCGCCATCTGATCGCCGCACACCGGACTCCAGTCGGCCGGGTAGAACGCCACGATCAGCGGCGCGCCGCGAAAATCGCTCAACGAGACGAGTTGATCGGGCGTACTATGCAGCGAAAAGTCCGGCGCCGCAGTCCCGGGCGCGAGTATCTTGTTTTCTGTGGCCAAGTTGCGACCCTCCTTGAATTGGCTGGTAGGTCCTCGAAATGGTTCGCAGACAGTCGATGCTAGTCCCGACACACTTCTGTGACAAACCAACAAGGGAGCGAGGCGGCGCGCTACTGCGTGATTACCATCGCGGCGGTGCGGGTGAGCGGGATAGTGACGGAGGAAACCAGGCTGGTCAGAGGCGGGAAATTGTAGGTGACCGCCACTGTAACTACGCTCCCGGGCTTGTTGTTGGGCGCCCAGGTCGTAGTCACGGTCATCGCGCTCGTCTTGAGCACGCCGACGACCAGACCGTTCACATAAGTCTGGATGTTGGATGCCGTCACCACCGTCGTCGCGGTCGAGCCGTGGACCGTCGCATAGCGAACCGCCTGCTGGGCGCTGTAGCAGACAAAATCGTAGCAGTAGAGTGCCAGCGCGAAGTTGATCACGCCGAAAAAAAGCGTCAGGCACGGCGTGATCACCAGCGCGAACTCGGCCACCGCCTGTCCCGGATGGGAACATCGGATCGCCGCGCGAATGCGCCCGCGCCACCGCTTGAGGCCGCCCGCGTTCATCATACTACTGGACGACGCGCATAACGGCTTTGCCAGGCACCGTCATCGACGGCAGGATGCCCATGAAATTTATCAGCGGCGCGTACGACGCACTGGTGGTCACCTTGGTGTACAACAGCCGATGGCTGCCGGCGCAGTCGGTCGCGAGGCAGGTCGAAGCCGTTCCGTCGGAGCATTTGCAGAAATGAGTCGCGACCGCCGTCATCCCGGTAATATTAGCCGCATCGCTCGTCGCTGCCGCCTGCATGCCCGCGTTATCTCCCGCGGTCGAGAGATTCTGCGAACCATATTGAACGCCGGCGCGCGCGGCGTTGGTGACCGAAATCGCGATGTAGAATGCGCGCCCCGTTTCCACCACCACCAGGAACATCATCAACAGCAGCGGCAGACTGAGCGCGAGCTCCACCGACGCCTGCCCACTGTTGAGCGCGCGGCGGCGCCTCGATTTGCACATCGCACTCATTCGGCCAGTATCGTTCCTTTAATCGGTGATCCGTTGGTCAGCGAGGTATAGTTGCTGCCGAGCCTCGAGTTGCCGTTGAGCACCAGCTGGTTCGCCACCACGATGCTGTAGCCGTTGGCGCTGCTGTTTCCGTTGAACGTAACGGTAGTCGTTGCGAAGTAGATCGCTCCATCGAACGTCGAACTCGAATTGCCGTTTATCGTGCTGCCCGCAGCCGCTCGAAACCGCGCGATCCTGAAAGAACAGAATTCCCGCAAGCGGACCCGACGTAGGCGCGCTGAAATTCGCCTGCGAATTGCCATTCAACGTGATTGCCCCGTAACCACTGGTCCCGGTTGTGTTGTAGAAGGTGACCCCCGTGCCGGTCATGGTCGAGTTGCCATTTATATTCATCCCGCCACCGGCGAGCACGTAAGTTCCCGCGTTGAAACGCAGCACGGAATTGCCGTTGACTGAGATTCCGCCGCAATAGGTGCCGGCGTAGAGCTGGTAGGGACTGCCGCTGCTCCCGTTGTTCCCGTTCAGCGAAAAATTGGTGTGAGCGCATGAGCCGACGGTTGGCGCATTTACGTATGCCAGCGGATCGGACGCTGCTATCACCCCGGTCTTCGGCGTCGGCGAAAAGCTGGTGTTGCCGTTGGAGGTATAGCCGCCCACCACCCCGATGTTCGTCGCGGTGATCGACGTATTGCCGATTGACCGTCAAACCGCTCGACGAGCTCGAGTCGACCAGCAGACCGCAGCTGCTGTTGACCGTGACGTTGCCGTTGATCGACATCGCGCCCGAGGCCGATGGATTCATCACGTAGATGCAGTTGGGCCCGTTGCCTGCGTACGCCACCGCCCGTGTGGACACGGTCATCGCGGTGACCCCGAGCACCCGCAGAAAATAAGTCGGCTGAGGCTTGCTGACGATCGCCTCGACGTACGCCGTGTTCGACGCATTCGGTCCCGAGCTCGGTGGATTGTTGATCGTTACCGTGACGCTGCTTTGGCCGTCGGTGTATCCATTGCTGGCCGCGTCCGCTTTGCCCGCCGCCACCATGTCGCCGTAGTTCAATTCTTCGGATCCGGCCATCGCCGCGCTGTCCGCCGCCGTCTGCATCATGTTCCTTTGATGCTGCATGAAGCTGAAATCGGTAACGACCGCTATCATCCCCATGATCGCGATCAGCGAGACGCAAATCAGCACCATCACCTGGCCGCCCGCACTCGCCGCCACGGTAAACATTCTGTTGGCATCATCCCGACGGATTGCCTCCGGCCTGGACGGCAAAACTCTTCTGCTCATTTTTCAGTTTGCTCCATCCCACAGAGCACCGCCCATGCCACACGAACATTCCCCTGATTCGTCCGGAATCTAAGATGAGAGTGTCCCAAACTGACCATTGTGCGCCACGATGCGTATCGTAAAGAATCTCTTAACATCAAATTGAACTGTTTCTTAATAAGAAACATCATATAACGAACAACGCGATTGACTGCGAATCAGTCAAAAAACTTGACGCGACTAACCTGAATTTCTTATGTTCCGATAAGTACAACAGCGTCCACTAGTCGTCTCAACTTATCAGGGAGGCCCGATATGCGAATGGAGAAAAGCGCGTCGCTACGGATCGCGATGATCTCGGCTGCCATGGTGCTGCTTGCAATTGGTTCCTACAGCACTCCCGGTCATGCTCAGGTCAAGCCGGGTGATTTCATCACCCCCGAGAATGCAAGCAAGGTCAAAGACCTGGTAGGCCCCGGCGTCTACTATAAGGTCGAGCGCGGCATGACGATGAAGATCGTGCCGACCGAGCGCGTCGATTGGCCGCCTCCTTATAAGGATGCGACCGAAAAGTATTCGTCGCAGGTACAGCTGTCGCGGGACAAGAAATCGATCGTCGGCTTCGTCGCCGGTCAGCCGTTCCCTTTAATCGACGCCAACGATCCCGACGTCGCCGTCAAGATCATCTGGAACAACGTCTTCCGCCCGATCACTTCGGATGACTACGATCTGCGCTTCTACGACTGCGATTCCGAGTACCAGAAGAAGGGCGCGCAGACCGGCCAGATCGAGTATTTCCAGATCGGACATTACGCCGGTTACGACCTCGTTGGCCGCACCGAAGTCGAGCCGCTCCCGACCGATCCTGATTTCAAGACCACCGGCCGCTACTGGCTGTTCGGCCTCTACCCGATTCTTTCTCCGCAGGAAATTCGCGGGACCGGATTCATCCGATGGCGTTACGCCGATCCGAGACGCGGCGACGATATCTGGAGCCTCAATGCCGGCTCGCGCCGCATCCGCCGCGTCAACGAGTCTATCATGAGCTCGTCGACCACCAGCGGAACCTCGGCTCATGCGTGGGATCCCGATCATTATTCGGGCTTCAACCCCAAGACCGAGCAGTACTTCTATAAATTCCTGGGCGAGAGAAACATGCTCGCGACGATCCACGCCATACATTCACCCGAGCAGCGATGCCCCACCGACGGCGGCGCCAGCGCATGCCCCGAGGCATGGGAGATGCGCCACATGTACATCGTCCAGGCGCTGCCCGATCGCTCGCGCATCAACGCGCTTGATTCGCGCACCGTCATCTTCATGGACAGCGAAATGTGGTTCGAGCCCTACATCGACACCTACGATCAGGCGGGCCATCTCTTCCGCGCGCACATCTACTGGCTGGCGACTCGCGATCGCCCGGTGCCGGACGCCAAGGTCGCCATCTATCCGTTCAAGCGATCGTTCGTCGTAGGCGCGGTCTCGACCGACGTGCAGTCGGGCCTCGCGACGATGTGCTATCTGCCGGGGATGGAAACCCCCGAGCGCGAATGCTGGTACATCAACATGGGCGCAGTCGATCGCAACTTCTTCACCACCGACGCGATGTTCCGCGCCGCCTCGTTCTAGGGAGGTTCGCATAGGCAACAAACGGGCGCGAATAGTTCTCTGATCGCCGGGCAGGCGGCGTAATGTCCCAGGCAGACGCCGGACTGCCCGGCTATGAGGCCGTGAGGAAATTGAAAGTCGCACGCGCGAGTCCGTCTAACGGCTGTTAGGATGTCTTAGGCAAATCTGAGGGAATGCGAGTCCGTCTAACGAGCGTTAGGATGGCTTATGCAAATCTGAGGGAATGCTAACCTCGTACCAGCTGAGTCATTCAACGGTAATGACCTCTTTTGAGAAGGAGAACGATCCTCGTCTGTGAAATAATACTAATACTGCTACTGATCTGGAAAAGTCGTGATTGAAGGCAACCGGCGATTTTCTCAGCGTCAGGTTTGCTTAAATCATCGATAGATACTCAGGCATATTTGCGCGAATCGGTGCGCACGTGCTGACTTGCACGCTCGATGCGGCCAGTTTGATTTCCCTCCGCTACAATCTGTTCGACGAGCTCTTTAGATGGCAGATCTGAATCTAGCCATTAGCAAGCCTGAACTGCGAAATAATCCCGAACGTCGTAAATCGCAGTCTGCGAGAAATTATATTGACGATTCGCTGAGACCTACCCTAATGTCGGAAACAAGGACATGACCGCGGCCACGAGCCGCGCCACTTATTCAGGGAGGTCTGGATATGCGAAGGCTGAAGAGTTCGTCGTTCCTGGTCGCGACGACCTTAGCTACCTTGGTGCTGCTCGCAATCAGCGCGCTCAGCACTCCGGGTTATGCTCAGGTCAAGCCGGGTGATTTCATCACGCCCGAGAATGCAACCAAGGTCAAAGACCTGGTAGGCCCCGGCGTCTACTACAAAGTCGAGCACGGCATGTCGATGAAGATCGTGCCGACCGAGCGCGTCGATTGGCCGCCTCCTTATAAGGATGCGACCGAGAAGTATTCCTCGCAGGTCCGTCTCTCGCAGGACAAAAGAGTCCCTGGTCGGCTTTGTCGCCGGACAGCCGTTCCCGTTGATCGACGCCAACGATCCCGACGTCGCGGTCAAGATCATCTGGAACAACGTCTTCCGCCCGATCACTTCGGATGACTACGATCTGCGCTTCTACGACTGCGATTCCGAGTACCAGAAGAAGGGCCCGCAAACCGGCCAAATCGAGTATTTCCAGATCGGCCACTACGCCGGCTACGATCTGGTCGGCCGTACCGAAGTCGAGCCGCTGCCGACCGATCCCGGATTTCAAGACCACCGGCCGCTACTGGCTGTTCGGCCTGTACCCGATTCTCTCTCCGCAGGAAATTCGTGGGACCGGATTCATCCGATGGCGCTACGCCGATCCGAAACGTGGCGACGACATCTGGAGCCTCGGCGCCGGTTCGCGCCGCATCCGCCGCGTCAACGAGTCGATCATGAGCTCCTCGACCACCGCGGGCGGAACTTCGGCTCATGCGTGGGATCCCGATCACTATTCGGGCTTCAATCCCAAGACCGAGCAGTACTTCTATAAGTTCCTGGGCGAGAGAAACATGCTCGCGACGATCCACGCCATACATTCGCCGGAAGTCGCGATGCCCCACCGACGGCGGCGCCAGCGCATGCCCCGAGGCATGGGAGATGCGCCACATGTACATCGTCCAGGCGCTGCCCGATCGCTCGCGCGTCAACGCGCTTGATTCGCGCACCGTCATCTATCATGGACAGCGAAATGTGGTTCGAGCCGTACATCGACACCTACGATCAGGCCGGCCATCTGTTCCGCTCGCACATCTACTGGCTGGCGACTCGCGATCGCCCGGTGCCGGACGCCAAGGTCGCCATCTATCCGTTCAAGCGCTCGTTCGTCGTAGGCGCGGTCTCGACCGACGTGCAGTCGGGCCTGGCGACGATGTGCTATCTGCCGGGCCTGGAAACGCCTGAGCGCGAATGCTGGTACATCAACATGGGCGCCGTCGATCGCAACTTCTTCACCACCGACGCGATGTTCCGCGCCGCCTCGTTCTAGACGCGAATCTGCTCGCAACAAAAGACGGGCGCGATCCACAAGGATCGCGCCCGTCCCCAATCTTGCCTCTCCCTCCGGGAGAGGTCGCGCCATCGGCGCCGGTGAGGGCGCCAGCATCAAGCTGAATCCGCTCTGATCCTATTTTTCGAAAGGGTTTCTAAATCTGGTTCCCCTTCCCACTATGGGTGTTTGTGCGCGGGACATGGGTAACAGGTGTGCGAGGACAGGGGTAACACCTAGGCGGCATGCTGGACCTCCGAGAGGAGGTGAACAGGATGCCGTGGCGGGAGGTTACCCGGATGTCGTTGCGGGAGGAGTTTGTGAAGTTGGCCATACAGGCCGGGACTAATCGGCGCGAGCTTTGCCGGCGCTTCGGGATCGCGCCGAAGACCGGGTACAAGTGGCTTCAGCGCTATGCGGCCGAGGGCAGCAGCGGGCTTGAAGACCGCTCGCGCCGGCCGCGACGCTCGCCTTTGCGCACCGCGGCAGAGATCGAGCATCGCGTGATCGGGCTGCGCCGCGAGGTACGCGGCTGTTGGGGCGGGCGCAAGCTGGCACGGCGGCTGGTCCTCGCCGGCGGTCCCGAGCTGGCGCCGAGCACTATCACCGGCATCCTGCGCCGCCATGGTTTGCTCAACCAGGCTGGTCCGCCGCCGCGGCCCTTTCAGCGCTTTGAGCGCGCGGCGCCCAACGAACTGTGGCAGATGGATTACAAGGGCCACTTCCCGTCCTTGAACGGCGCCCGCTGCCATCCGCTGACCGTACTCGACGATCACTCGCGCTTCTCGCTGGTGCTCAAGGCCTGCGCCGACGAACGCGAGCAGACCGTGCGCGCGGTGCTGACCGAGGCTTTTCGCCGCTACGGCTTGCCGGCCGCGATGCTGATGGACAACGGCTCGCCGTGGGGCGCGGCTGGAGCTCAGCCTTTCACCGCCTTTAGTCTGTGGCTGATTCGGCTCGGGATCCGCGTCGCCCATGGCCGTCCTTATCATCCGCAGACCCAGGGCAAGGACGAGCGCTTCCATCGCACGCTCAAGTTCGAACTGCTGCGTCACTTCAACTTCACCAGCCTCGAACATTGCCAGCGCGAGTTCGATTCCTTTCGCGATCGCTATAACCTGGTGCGCCCGCACGACGCACTCGGCCTCGCCACTCCCGTCTCCCGTTATCGCCCCAGTCCGATTCCGTTTCCTGAATCGCTGCCGCCCATCGACTACCCGGATGACCTCGAGGTGCGTAAGGTTCAGGCCGAGGGCTGGTTCAGTTATCGCGGCCGTCTGTTCCGGGTTTCCAAGGCCCTGCGCGGCCTGCCGGTCGCCCTGCGTCACTGCGAACCCGGCAACTCGCGGCGCGAGGTCCTCTTCTGTCACCAACCCGTCGCTACCATCGATCTCAATCACCCAGACGGAGGCCACTGATCTCATTCAAAAATGTGTTACCTATGTCCCCGCACGTTCCGTTACCCATGTCCCCAGTCCAAACATATGGGAAGGGGTTAGGGGTTAGGTGTCATGTTTCAATAGGTTGTCCTTCCGGGAGGACGCTGAGAAGGTGAAAGGTGCGAAACTCAACACCGACTCAGGAGGTCACCCCGGATGGACATTCATCAGAATGCGCGCACAACGCCGCATAGTCGAGCCGGACTGGTCAGGCGGGTGAATGCAGGAGAACTGGCAAAGACAGTCGCAGCGGGCGTGGGCGTATGTGACAAGACTGTGCGCAAGTGGGCGGGGCGGTTTTCCCGCGAAGGCGCGGCGGGATTGGTCGACCGCAGCTCGCGTCCTCACCGGCTGCGGTGTCCGACCGCGCCTGAGGTGGCCGAGCAGGTGATCGCGCTGCGCCGCCAGCGCCTCCTGATGAAGCATATCGCCGCACAACTCGAGCTCAGCATCGCCACCGTGAGCCGGCTGCTCAAGCGGGTCGGACTGTCGCGGCTGAGTGCGCTGTCACCGCCGCCACCTGTCCAGCGCTACGAGTATTCCGCGCCCGGTGACCTGCTGCACCTCGACACCAAGAAGCTCGGCCGCTTCCAGCGGGTCGGCTCGCGCATAACCGGCACTCACCAAAAGCGCAGCCTGGGTGCTGGCTTTGAGGTCACCCACGTTTGTATCGATGACCATTCACGCCTGGCCTACATGGAAGTTCTGCCCAACGAGCGCAAGGAAACCACCACCGGCTTCCTCGTGCGCGCCCTCGATCACTTCCAGACCCTGGGGATCTCGGTCGCGCGCATCATGACTGACAACGGCTCCGCCTACCGTTCTCACCTTATTGCCGACCTGTGCCGCAGCCGCAGGATGCGGCACATCTTTACCCGTCCCTATACCCCGCGCACCAACGGCAAGGCCGAACGCTTCATCCAGACCGCCCTGCGCGAATGGGCTTACGCACGGCCTTACGATCATTCCCAACAACGCGCCCAAGCCTTGCTGCCCTGGCTTCATTCCTACAACCATCACCGTCCCCATCAAGGCATCGGCGGCCAAACTCCTATCTCGCGCCTTCCCAAGGACAACCTATTGCAACTCGACAGTTAGGTTCCTCACAGCCAGCTGAATGCCGGCACCCTCACCCGCCGCTTGCGGACTCGCGTCGACCTCTCGCGAAGGGAGAGGTAGGACCTTACACAATCCGCTTCTGTCCGTGCTTGAATCCCCCCTGCTCGCCAATCGCCTCATTGCCGCGCTCAGGCTCGATCCTCTGCACTTCCCGCTCGCGCTCGCGCGGCGTCTCGCGCTCAGGCTCGCGACGACGGCCGCGATTCTGCCCGTCTCCTTTCTGATCGCGACGCCCGACGCTGTCCGCCGGCACTATCTCGATCGCGCGCATGATTCCGTCGCCGCCAGATCGCGTCGTGATCATCGGATCGTCCTTCAACGCCAGATGCACCACGCGGCGGTCGCGCGGCGGCATCGGCTCGAGCCGCACCGGCTTGTGCTCGCGCTTGGCCTTCTCGCCCATCGACAGCGCCATCCGATGCAATTGCTGCCGGCGGCGCGCGCGATACGATTCGGTCTCGAGTGAAATCGGCGCCGCGTCCTTGATTCGCCGCGCCAGGATTCGATTCACCAGGTACTCGAGCGCGTCGAGCGTCTGCCCATGCCGCCCGATCAGAATCCCCGATCCGTCGCCCTTGATCTCGATCTCGACCGTCTCCGCATCGACCTCGATTTGCCGCACTTCGGTCGGCTCGCCCATCTGCTCGAGAATTTGCTTGAGGATAACCATCGCCTCGCGGCGCTGCTCCTCGACGTCAGCGCTCTTGCGCCCTGCGGCACTGCTGTCATCGTCAGCGCCGGACGCCGCCGCCGGATTCTGGCTCCGCGGGCGTCCGTCATTGCGCCCGCGCCGCTGATTCTCGCGTCCGCGGCCACGCCCTTCCTCTCCGCCTTCGTTGCGCGCTCGCGGAGCTTGCGCCGCTTGTCCTGCTGGCCGCGCTTCAGCTGACGCCGGCGGATTCGCGCCGGCGCCCGCCGCGTCCTTGCGAGTAACTCGCACCCGCGCCTGCCGCGCGCCCAGGCCGAGCACGCCCGCGCGCGGCGTCGCAACCACTTCGATCGTCACTTCGTCCTCGCGCGCACCAAGCTGCTCGAGGGCTTCCTGCGTCGCCTCTTCGACCGAGGCGGCCTCCACTTCTTTCCAGTCCATAATGCTCATGTAGCCGGCGTGTATTGTTGAAATTCGCGGTTAAGAAAGTATTGCTGGATAACGCCTAGCAGGTTAGACGAAAAATAATACAAAGCGAGACCCGCTGGAAAGTTTATCAACATGATCGTGAAAATCAGCGGCGTCAGCATCATCATCCGCTGCTGATTCGGATCGGGCGTGGTCGGCGTCATGTACTGCTGCAGAAAACTGGTCAACCCCATCAGCAGCACCAGCACCGGCAGGCCATGGCAATGGGTCAGCGGCAGTTGCGGCATCCAGGAAATATGCAGGCAGTCGGGCGTCGACAAATCGTTGATCCAGCCGACGAACGGCGCATGCCGCAGTTCGACCGAGTTCAGCAGCGCCTCGTACAGCCCGATAAAAATCGGCAATTGCAGCGCCATCGGCGCGCATCCGCCGAGCGGATTGACGTGATTGCGCTTGTAGAGATCGACCATCTCCTTCTGCAACTGCTCGTTGTTGTCCTTGAGCTTGTCGCGCAGCCGCTGAATCTGCGGCTGCAGCCGCTGCATCTTCATCATCGAGCGCTGGCTTCTGATCGATATCGGCAGGAACGCAATCCTTATAGACACTGTCAGCAGAATAATATCGACCCCGTAGTTGGGCGCGATGTAGTGAAATAGTTTCAGCGTGCGCAAAAAGATGATCGCCAGAATTCCCGCCCAGCCGAAATCGATCGCCTTGTGCAGCGCCGGATTCACCTGGTCCAGCACATCGAGCAGCTTCGGCCCCATGTAGACTTCATCATGGGTGCGCGTCGCGCCGTCGAACAGGACCCGCGCGATCGCTTCGTTCCCCGTATACGCCATCGTGAGCGTGCCGACCTTTGGATCGACCGGCAAAAATACCGCCAGGAAATACCGATCGCCGAAACCCGCATACGTGATCGGACCCGCCACCGGCGGCAGGCCCGTCTTCAGCTTCTTTTCGTTCGCGGTGATTACCTTGTCGGCAACGTCGGCCTGCAGCTCGGGGATATCGTAGTACCCCTCATGCGCTGTCAGCGGCTGGCTCATCGCCACGCCCAGCTGATTCGGCGCCGGCCCGCCCGAGACCGCGACGTCCATCGAAAACACGTAGCTCGACGGCTTGAACGTGAAAGTCTTGGTGATAGTAGTGCCGTCCGCCGCCTTGGCGCTGAACACCGCGGTCGTATCCGCCCCGGCAGCCGTTATTTTCTCAGGCGCATTCGTCTCGTAACTGAAATCGCTGTCGTCGACGAGATTCCCCGCCCGCGTCATCACCGCGCCGAGCGGCAGATGTCCCCCCGGCGGCACCTGCACCATCTCGTAAGGCGGGCTGTTCTTGTCGGCAGTCTGCCGATATTTCTTGAGCTTGAAACTCTTGAGCCGCGCGCCATGAGTCGTAAACACGGCGACGTATAAATCCGAATCGACTTCGATCGTCCTTTCCGGCACCAATGCCATCGACGGCGTCATCGCAGTGGATTGCTGCCCCGTTGCCGCAGCGCTCCCGACCGCTCCAGGAGCGGCAGCGCCATTCGCCGATGCAGTCGCCTGCCCGTTGCCAAGCGCATTTCCCTGCGCAGCCTTGGCAGCCTTGGCCGCCTTCGCCTGCTCTGCCGCCTGCTGCTGCTGCGCAGTCACCGGAAAAAACCGCTTCAGTACCAACTCCTGGTAAGCAACCACCAGGATGATAGACAAAATAACCGCAAGCAGTACGCGACTAGAATCCAACTTTTCTACTCTGGTTCCCCTTCACGCTCGGGAAGGGGCTAGGGGTTAGGTTCTTCGGCATCGATCCCGATGCGCGCCAGGGTCCGGTTCTTACCTCGCCCGTTATTTTACGGGAGAGGCGGCCGGCCGCATCGCGGCCGGTAGGTGAGGGTTCTGCGATCACATCACAAAAGCTCGCGCCCACATTTTTTTGTGTCATTGTGAGCCGCTGCGGCGAAGAATCTCGACGGACGCTCCGGTGTCCGGCGCTTACCCCAGCAGGGCGCGCATACGCGCGAGATCCTTCGCTCGGCTCAGGATGACACAAAGAAAAATCATGCGAAGAACGAAACAAGAGAAAGAAACAGCGCCGACCTGCCGTACTTGGCTCTTGAGGCCCACAACCCTCACCTACCGGCCGCGATGCGTCCGGCCGCCTCTCCCGTAAAATAACGGGCGAGGTAAGAAGGACCGCCCTCCGTCCTCCAACAAGTTCTAACAGGGACCCTTCGACTTCGCTAAGGGCAATCTCCGTCCCGCATCCTCTCTCATACCGGGTGCAGGGGTCACCCCTGCCCAGGGAAGCGTGAAACCCACGGCGGGTTTCACATTCAATATCGTATCTCCACCTCATCGCTCCCCCTCCGCCCCGCGCCCACGCACCGGATCAAACCCATGCCCACCCATCGGATTGCACCGCGCGATTCGCCAAAGCGCCATCGCACCGCCGCGAAAAATTCCGTACTCCGCGACCGCATCGCGCGCATACACCGAGCAACTCGGCTCGAACCGGCACGCCGGCCCATTGATCGCATGAATCACCGGCGACACCGCCGCCCGATAAATCGCAACCGCCCCGACCGCAAGGAGTCGCGGCACGGCGCCAAAGAGAATCTTCTCTCTCTGGTTTCCGGTTCCCGCGCGGGCCCGAAAAAAGGGGTTATGGGTTAGGTTCTTCGCCATCACTCACTACGCTCGGCGATTCGCCCCTTAAGATTCCGCGCCGCCATCATGAGTTCATCATTGATCGTCGCCGATTCAAGCGCACCCGCACCGCCGCGCGCGATCACCACGATAGAGGTCCCAACCGGCAGATGTACCCGCAAGCCTTTCCTGAAACACTCGCGCACGCGACGCTTCACTCGGTTCCGCACCACCGAGTTGCCTATTCTGCGCGACACCGTAACCCCAAGCCGCGACCGATCCGGCTCGCGGTCGAGACGCGATACGTACACGACAAAATGAGGACTCTGGAAGCGCACTCCGTTTCGCTGGAGGCGCAAAAATTCCGCGCTCCGATGCAGCCTGTCTGCCGCCGCGAAGCTCAATTGCGATCGCACCGGATTGTTAGCCTGGCTGCTTGGGCGGGATCGAGATTGCAAGGCGTGCGCGGCCCTTGGCACGGCGGCGCTTGAGGATCTTGCGTCCGCCCGGCGTGGCCATCCGCGCCAGGAATCCATGGGTTCGTTTGCGTCGGCGGTTATGCGGTTGGTAGGTCCTTTTCATTGCTCGGGGCCAGCTTCACTTGGTTTTGAATTCCGACCGGCAAGGTCGGTTAGTAGGTCGGGTATCTTTCTTTTGAGCGCGATCTCTTTCAGTTTTTCAGGTGGATAATAACTTCGAACGACCCCGAACACGCAATCGAACCATACCGCGCGCCTTTGAGCAAGCGGCAGAGGGGCAGGGTACGCAATCGAATGTGAAACCGCCGTGGGTTTCACGCTTCCTTCGGCAGGGGTGACCCCTGCACCTCAGTGAAAGAAATCGCGAAATGTCGAAGACGCCATTTCGCTCTCAGCTTGGCAGGAGCGGCGTTGTATTTACCTCGCCCGTTATTTTACGGGAGAGGAGGCCGGCGGGCGCAGCCGCTCGTAGGTGAGGGTTCTGGGCTCAAGCTACACGCCAGCCGATTCCTGCGCGTCCGATTCCCGTTCTTTTTTTCTCCACAAATCCGGTTCCCCTTCCCAATGGGAAGGGGTTAGGGGTTAGGTTGCCGGGAATCGCTCACCCCACTACTCCCCCTTCAACCGCGGATCATCATCCTGCACGCAAATCGAATACGAATACCGCTCAACATAAACGTTGCTGCTATCGCTCTTCTCCTGATCAATCACAGTCGCGCGAAAATCCTCGCAGCTCTCCCGCGACGAAAAACTATCGACATGCTCCCACTCCGACAGCGGCGTCTCCCGCTGCAACCCCCGCCGCGCACAATCAATCGAAGGCGCAAGAAGGATCCAGCCAGAAAACACTACCGCCGCGGCATCTCTGAAGCTCATCTGCGCAAAATTTTTGTCATTCTGAGCGAAAGCTGCTGTAGCGAAGAATCTCGACGGACGCTCCGGCGTCCGGCCCCAGCCAGACACGCGCCAGGCGCGCGAGATCCTTCGCGGCTCAGGATGACACAAAAAGCTCTCCCCTTCCTCCCGTAAACCAGTTCTAACAGGGACGAAGTCCCGCATCTTTCTGTTGTCACTAAGGTGCAGGGCTTACCCCTGCCGAAGGAAGCGTGAAACCCACCGCGGGTTTCACATACAATACG
>CAVZGB010000011.1:0-245809 GCA_963774665.1 uncultured delta proteobacterium | reverse complement strand
AGTCATGGCGATATCGTGATCTTTCTCGATGCTGACGATGAGCTGCTCCCGGAAGCGGTCGAAAAAGTGGTAACCGCCTGGGGTCCGCGAGTTGCGAAAGTGCAGTTTCAACTCGAGATTATCGACGATCTCGGTCGCGCGACGGGCGCCCGCGTCCCACCGTTCAACGGCTTCGTGCCCAACGGAGATATTCGCAATCGAATCGCGCGCTACGGCGAGTCTCCATCCTCGCCTTCCAGCGGCAATGCATATTCGCGCGCCGCGCTCGCGCGCGTGATGCCGCTCGACGAATCGATCTGGACCAGAGGTGGTGAGAAGTCGCTGGTTTTCCTGACGCCGTTCTTTGGCGATGTGGTTTCGATTCGCGCCCCGCTTGGCCGCTATCGCATTCACGCGAGCAACAGATCCGGCTTCGCAGGCCGTCATCTCGAGCACCTTCACAGGCGCCTGAGCGCGCCCTGCTTCGCGCCGGAGACAATTTGCCGAATGGCGGCAGAGCGCGGAATTGACCTGGATTTGCGCGTCCTCGATTCAACCTCTCGCCGGCTCAAGATGCGCATGGCATCGTTGCGGCTGGATCCGAAAACGCACCCGATCGCGGGCGATACGCGATCCAACCTGCTGCTAAAGGGTATCCGCGCATCGTTCCGGGAACCGGATCTCTCCGCTAGATTGCGGCTAGCTCAGGCGCTGTGGTTCGGGCTGATGGCTGTCGGACCGATGGCACTCGTAACGCGGCTCGCCGAACCTGCACGATAAACTTTACGACATTCGCTCTACGATGAAGAGCGGTTAGTCGCCGCGTTCTGCCGCGCGAGGCTTTACAATGTATGCAGCCCGGTCGCGGAACTGGCGCAATCTCGGAACGAGGTTCGGCGAGGCGCTGTTGGCTATAAATTCGTTCACCGCGCGCGCGCAGCCGTCCCAATTATAGTAGTCATCGATTATTACGATTCCGCCGGGCGCGACCCGCGGATACAGATTTTCGAGGCAAACTCGCGTCGAATCGTACCAATCGCCGTCGAGGCGCAGCACCGCGATGGGCGACGGAGGTATGAATCGCGGGATTGTTTCGCTGAACCATCCCCTGATCAGCGAGAATGAGGTCGCTCCCGACAGCTTCATAGCCGCCGCAGCGTCCTCCTCGGCGGCAACGCAGTTATTCTCGTAATTCGGCGACTCGGTATTGGTTTGGTACGCAACCGCCGCTGCGCCATCGACGTCCTCGCGGGCCGGCGGCAATCCCTCAAAGCTGTCGAAGAGAAAGTACTGCCTGCCGGGGCCGAGCACCGCAGCTATGCCCGCAATCATCCCACCCCGCCATACACCGCATTCAACGACGCAGCTCGCAATTTCCCTGAATTCGAAGCACAGCTCGAGATTGTTGATGTATTTCTCTTCATGCACCATCGTGTATGCACGAAATCTTCGGTAAATTTCTCTGAAGCTCGCGCGAAGCCGCCGCCTTTCCAGGCTGGCCGCAACAACCGCGGGCTTGGACAGTAGATCGGAGAAACTCATCCGCCGTGATGGTATCCGACCAGGTCTTTGTTTGCTAATAGAGGGCGACAAAAGCAATGCGCAAAAGTTTGGCAGACTATTACGCTGAGGAGATGTACGAGCGCGACCGCACCGTCGAGTCCGCGCAAATCCTCGTGCCGATGGTGATGGCGCTGATTCATCCGAACAGCGTGGTCGACATAGGATGCGGGCGCGGAGCGTGGCTGGCGCAATTCAAAGCCGACGGAGTCGAGAAAATCCTGGGCCTGGACGGCGAGTACCAGAAACAATCGATGCTGCGGTTCCCTCTCGAATGCTTTCGACCAACAGATCTCGGTAGCAAGTTCGAAATTCCACCGGGCAAATATGATTTGGCCGTATGCCTGGAAGTCGCCGAGCACCTGCCGCCCGCTCATTCGCGTCACTTGGTGCAGCAGCTCACGAAGGCCGCGCCGAATGTGCTGTTCTCGGCAGCACCTCCGGGCCAGGGCGGCGAAGGTCATATAAACTGCCAGCCCCTTTCCTACTGGCGCAAGATTTTTGAGGAATTCGGCTTTCGAATGCTCGATCCGTTCCGCGCCATGGTTCGCGACGATCGCCGCGTCGCATGGTGGTATCGTCAGAACGCCGTCCTATTCGTCTCGCCAGAGGCTATGGTTGCCAATCCTGCTCTCGCTGAGTACCCGGAGGTCGAACCCGGGTTTGAATCCGAGTGGGTCTACATGTGGGTAGCACAGGCCCAGGCTGAGGGCCCCGGCATACGCGCGCGCAGATTAACCCGACGCGTAATCCGCCGTGCCAGCAAGGCATTGCAGCCCAAGTCCTGAAAAGACTATCTGATCGAGGCGGACGCCTGCATTTCGTTCCCGCGCGCCGAATTCAAGCGGTAATCAAGCATGCCTACGGTTCAAGAGAATCTGTTCCTTTACGGCAAACCCGACAGGTGGAACGACGACGGTGAAAAGTGGTCCGTACGATGGGGCAGCAGCGAGCTGGAGTGGCGGACATCCATCTTCCCTCGCATTCGAAATTTTATTCCCGTATCGACGATCCTCGAAATCGCCCCGGGCTTCGGCCGCTGGACGCAGTTCCTGCGGCAATACTGCGACAATCTAATCGGAGTCGACGTCTCCCCAGCCTGCGTAGAGCGCTGCAAGGAGCGCTTCGCCGGCGATCCTCATGCGCATTTCTACGCGAATGACGGCAAGTCGCTGGACATGATCGAGGACAACAGCGTCGAATTCGTATTCAGTATGAACTCGCTGGTATTCGTCGAAAGAGACGTAATCGCGGCGTACTTGAGTCAGCTCGCGAAGAAATTAAAGCGGTCCGGCTACGCGTTCCTGCATCACTCGAATCTCGGCGCCTACCGCAATTCGATCTGGCTGCCCAAAGCGCTGGGCCGGCCCCAGCCGATCGGTACCGGGCCGCGAGATCGGGCGCCGATGTCGCGTAGTCAATGGCTTCGCCGCCGCGTTCATCTGAAGCTGACCGACTGGGGCATGGTCAATACGTTCGACAATCGCGCGGAGTCAGTGTGCGCCAAGGTATTCCGCGAATTGTGCGACGCCGCCGGCCTCGAGTGCAGATCACAGGAACTGATCAACTGGAACCACGGCCCGTCGTTGATCGATTGCTTTTCGGTGGTGACGCCGTACAACGGGCAGCCGCGCACGCCACCGCGGCTGTTCAGAAATCCTCATTTCATGGATGAAGCAGAATGGGCGCGGCGCACCGCCGAGCTGTACAGCTCAGATCTCTCTCGAGATTGAAATCAGCGGCGCTGGTTTGCGAGTCGCCGGGTCAATCGTTGGGTACCAACTCGACGCGGCGGTTCTGAGCACGCCCCTCCGCCGTGTCATTGGTGGAGACGAAGTTAGTCTTGCCGTATCCGTGAGGAATCAACTGGCTCTCGGAGATACCGGCCTTCACCAGGTAGCTCACCACGGCGTTTGCACGGCGGTCGGACAGCTTCAGATTGTATTCCTCGCTGCCAATCGCATCGCAGTACCCATTGACGTAAATCGCCAGGTTGGGATTGGCCTTCAGACTTGCAACATCCTCGTCCAGAACGGCCGCATCGCCGGGACGGATCGCGGACTTGTTGAAATCGAAATGGATACCGCGGAGCACTACCCTTTCCGTGGGTGCCGTAGCATGAGGCGGTGGCGGCGGCGTGTGCGCCGGCGGTAGCGGTAGCGGTGGCCCATCCACCACCTTGAGAATCATCGGTTTCGACCAATAATTCTGCTCGATCACCAGGTGAGCAGTTCCGGCCGCTTCCTTGCGAAAGTAGAAGAGCTGCGCGCTTACCCTGGTCCACGGCTGGTAATTTCGTCCGCGCTTCTCGTTGGGACCCGCGATCAATTTGAGTGGTACGCCGGAATTTCGATAGATGTACCAGGAGTTATCGTCATAAGTCTTCAGCGGAAGCGTCACGACCAGTTCCTCGCCAACCGCAAGCGGAATCGTCTCTCCAGTGTCCGGTAAGCTGACTACAATCCTCGGCTGCCGCCGCGACGGCACTGCGCGCGCAGCTAGAGCTTCGGGCGCAGCCGACAAGAATAAAACAACGATCGCGAGCGACGCGAGCTGGAATGCGTGTTGTAGCGATCGTTTGAGCATTTTTGCGCTAAACCTTTGGCTAAGAAGTCCTACCATACGGATAACCGACAAAAAAGGCGGGAACTCTGCCAAAGCAAAAGCAGCTAGTTGGCGCCCCTACGCCGCAACACTGCCGGAACGGTTCGCAGCAGGATCTCGATATCCTTGCCGAGCGACTGATCACGGATGTACTCGAGATCCAACTCCACTCGTTTGCGGTACTCCGCTATCTCGCTGCGGCCGCTGACCTGCCAATGCCCGGTCATTCCCGGTTTGGCTGACATGAAGAGCGTCCCCGAATCGCCGTATTGAACCGCTTCGTGCGGGACGATCGGACGCGGCCCAACCAGGCTCATCTCGCCGATCAGCACGTTGAACAGCTGGGGCAATTCGTCGAGGCTGGTGGCGCGCAGGAATTTTCCAAGCGGCGTCAAGCGTGGATCCTCACCCTTGGGAAGCTTGAAATTGTTTTGCACGTATTTCTCGTACAACGCGGGTGAGCTCTTCAGGATCTGCTCAGCGTCTGAACGCATCGTGCGGAACTTGTAGAGGGTAAAGGGTTCGCCTTTGAGTCCAAGCCGCTTCTGCCGAAAAAGCGCCGGTCCCGGCGAGGTCCGCCTGACTACCAGCGCGATCGCTCCGATCAGCGGCGACAGGACGACCAGCAATATGGCAGAGCCAGCGAAATCAACTGTTCGCTTGACGGCCGATTGAATCGGGCTCAGCTCGCCTTTGCTCACCGAAAGCACCGGAATTCCGGCGACGTCGCCGAGCGATTGCCGGAACAGCCGGGTGTCGAGCAGACTTGGGATGATATGCACGGACTTGCCGTTCTTGAGGAGGGCAAGCACACCTTCCGCGCCGGCGGGAAAATCGGCCCCGTCGTTCACGCCGATCAGGTAGACGTCGTCGAATTGCGCGAACGATGCCGCATCGAAGTTGTACCCGGATTCGGCTCCTTTGCCATTGCCATGTCCGTTGCCGTTCGCGTGATTTCCCGCGCGCCGGGTCGCCTGAACGACGACTTCCTGGTAGCCCATCGGATAGGTGGCAGTCAGAAGTCGGGCGAAATGCTCGCAAGTCGCCTCGTCGTCCCCAATCACGACTGCGGTCCGCCACCGGTGAGCGGAGCGGCGGAGGTTGCGCAACAAAAGAGTGGTTCCCAACTGCCGGGCGAAGATGAAGACAGCCGACGCGCCAACGAAATAGGCAATAAACTGCCGGCTGACATATTCAAATTTCAGAGAAAAGACTGCTGTAACCGTGATCAATGCCCATATCAGCAACGTCCGAGTCAGCGCGCGGGCGAGGAAATTGAGGCGTTCGGTACGGTGTGGTCGATATGTCTCGGTAAAGGCGGTCAGTGTGAGCCAACAGAGGATGGCGAGGACCAAAAGAGCCGAATATTGCGATTGAGCTTCGGAGGCCAGGCCGTGCGGCACCACCAGGATCCGGCCCCAATGCAGCGCCAACGCAATTTCCGTGGCCACGAGGTAACCGACGAATATGCAAAGCGTATCGGCAATACGCTCGCCGATCTCGCGGCTATTTTGCGGATTCAAGCCTATCCCCCGCCACCGGTATAACCCGGCGTCCTCCCCTAGCCCCTTGCAGCGGTCCCCTATTTTGGCTCTAGAGTCTCAAACGCTCACTTTCTTCGCCCCAGTCTCCATTCTTTAACCGTATTAAGACTTTGTTGTCAATCTGCAAACACTTGAAAATTAGCGTCGAATCCGGGCTGATTTGTCAATTAATTATTGACGAATTTGCGACAGCACCGACGACTTTTAATCGGTACACATTCACGGCGATGCCCGATTTGTTGTTGAAATTAAGCAGCGGCCGATCTTCGTAGCTCATTAGTCTAAAATGTTATGGCTTCACCCCGGTGACGATGCTCCAGTAGCCGAAGGTCCGCTTGACCTCGACTCGGCGAAAGCCCGCCTCCGTCAGCATCGAACGCAGCTCGCGCCCCGAATATTGCTGTCCTGGCATGCCGAGCAGCATGTTGATGTTGTATGCGGCGATGGGAAACGGTCCGCTGCGATCGTCGTTGAACAGCATTTCATGGATTACGATCCTTCCGCCGGAAGGTAGACTCGCAAAACTTTTTGCCGCGAAGAGCCGGTCTTGGTCTGGCGGCCAGTCGTGGAAGATCAACCCGTAAAAGTGAAGATCGGCTGAAGGGAACGGATCCTTAAAGAAATCCGCTTCATGCGCGGAGATGCGATCCGCGACACCATACCTTTGTGCAAACTCGCGGGCTATCGCGCAGACCGGAGGCTGATCCATGACGATCGCCTTGAGCTTTGGACGGATGGTCACCGCTCCGATAGAATGAGCGCCTGACCCTCCTCCTATATCGAGCATGACCCGGTGGCGCGACAAATCCAGCTTGCGCGGCCACACCATTGCCGGGGCGATGCTCGCGGTGTGCATTGCGCGCGTGAAAGCCAAGGCATGTTCACCGTGCCAGGCGGCGAACACGCCTGCCGGGTCCGAAAAGACGCCCTGAGGCCGGTTGGTCAGTACCGCTTCGCGCAACGAGTCCGGCGACCATACTGTCATGATTAGACGCATCTGATCGAACCTCCAGCCAACATAGTAGGCGCTCGATGGCAGGAGGTACTCGCGGGAGAGCGGAGTTAGCTTGTAACTTCCCTTGCGGAGTGCAATCAAGCCGAGTGAGGTGCAGACGGCGAATATGGCATGAGCCGGCCTACGCTCGATCTGTCTGACCGCGCAAACCTCGTCGAGTGTGAGAGGTTTCTCAGCGAGCATCTCGAAGAATTTCAATTCATGGGCGACCAGTACCGCGGGGTATCCCCAGATGCCGAACATCACGTCCCACAGCGGACGATCGTCGATTCTGGGTTTACGGATTGCTGCGAGCGCGCGCTTCTGCACGGCGACTATCTCCCTAGCGATTGGACTTTCCCAACAGCTTTCCTCAGTTAAGCGGCTTTCTCAGTTTCGTCAACTCCCGTTCGGCGCTATTATTCAGTATCGTGGGCGCGAAGCGCGGCGACCAGGGCCGGCATCGCGCGATAGCCAGCGAGCTTGCGGAACCCGCGCTCTGCTTCCAGCACGCCGGCTGCGGTCCAGCGCAGCACCATGGTGCCGCTCTGCCAGTGTTTGACCCGCCGTCCGATCTCGCGCACCCGGCTGAACAGATTCTCGATCAGGTTGGTGGACGACAGCACCCGTTCGAGGTTCTCGGGCAGCCCAAGTCGCATCACGGTGAGCGTTTCCTCCAGTCCCTCGCGCAGCGAGGCGGCCGCGCCAGGATGCTGATGTTCGAGGCGACGCGCAAGATTATCCAGCAGCCGGCGGGCGCGCCGCGGGTCTCGGGTCGCATAGGCCTGATTCATCGCGCTGCGGACCGTGGCGCGCAGCCGCTCGGGCAGCGCGTCGGTGACATTGCGCTTCTTGTGCTCGCGGCAGCGCTGAATCAGCGCGTGCGCTCCGAACACCTCGACCACCGCCTTGTGGAGCGCCTTGGCCCCGTCGATTACGACCAACAGCGAACGCTCGGTATCCAGCCCGCGCTCGACCAGATTCGGCCGAGCAGGGCCCGCACCGCTGCGGCGTTCTCGGTCGCGCCTTCGCGCAGTCCCAGGACGTGCTTGTCGCCGCGCTCATCGACTCCCACTGCCGCCAGCACCACGTGCTCGGCGAAGTGCACCCCATCGATTAGCAGCGCTACCAATGGGAGCTCGCGCAGTTCGCGGCTCATCAGCTCCGCCAACTTGCGCTCGGTGCCGTAGACGAAGCGCTCGCTCACCGCGCTCTTGCTGATGCCCCGCGCCGTGACCGCTTCCGGCAACGGTTCCAACGAGCGCGCGTAGCGCCGGGTCGATACTCCCAGCACCATCTGCTCGACCGCGCGCTGCTGCAGCGGATCGCGCGCGCTCCATTCCTGCCAGCTCGGTAACTTGAGTTCGTGACCTTCAACACTGCGCACTCGCGGCCGGTTTACCGCGACCCGCCGTCCACCCAGCACCAGCGAACTTGCGACGTGTCCCGCACGCGACGCCTGGCGATCGACCAGATGCGCGTAGCGCTCTCCGCACAACGCCACGCGCTCCGCTTCCAACACCTCATCCACGCACGCCAGCCCGGCTCCGATCACCGTCTCGTACAGCGCCTCGCGGACCAGTCCCGGCAACCGTAGCCACAGCTGTCCTGCGCTCGCGGCTTTCCTTCCATCCTTGCTCTTGGCACTCTTGCTCATGGCGGCCTCCTCCTCTTACCCAACCCGATCTTCTGATCGGGCGAGGTGTGCCGCCACTCAAATCTCAACAACCTTCAGGACATCGCCACACATTCACTACTGATCTTTTTTGGCACTTTGATTCTATGCTCGGCGATTCAGCAGTTTCGCCCCAGCATTAGGTGCCTAGCTGCGCTCGAGGTACTCAGTAAGCAGCTTGTCAGCAGTATAGACCCAGGCGATCTGCCGCCCGCCGAAGGCGACCGCAGGACACGGCTGTCGCACGACCAGCCCGCCCAGAGACCGGCTGAGCTGCAACTGCGCGGAGAGAGAATCTACTTCGTAGCAGAGGTGATGTAACCCGCCCCCGCGTTTTAGAAAGTTTTGCACGGGAGACTTATCGCCGGACGGCTCGACCAATTCAATCAATGACTCGTTGGGCGAGGTTGTGGATCGCAGGAAGGTGACTCTGACTCCTTGCAAAGGATCGGCGATTATCTGTCCGTCCCATTGGGCGGAGATCGATCTTGCGAAGCGGTCGACGATTTTTTCAATCGACCCGACGACAAATCCTATGTGATGCAGCGCCATCGACTTTGTTCGCCGACAGCTTTAGCCGATGCGGCGGAAGGCAATATACATTAGCGAGCGCGACGCGGCCGCAACCTCGAACCGCATCTTGGTTTCCGCGAGAAACTCATCGAATGCGCGCAGCTCATTGTTTCGGTCGCAGAATTCATCGAAGTAGATGTAGGTTCCGATCGAGATATAGCCCTTGAGAGCATTGAGCACGAACTTGGTCGACGAATACAGGTCCGCGTCGATATTTATCACGAGCTGATCGTGCTGGGGCGGCCGATAGTCGGGAAGCGTGTCCTCAAACCAGCCCTTGAAGAATTTCACCCGCGGATCGTCAATCCGCGGCGGTTCTCCATTGGTCGAGAACAAGCCTTTCTTGAAGAGCATGTTCCACGATTCCGGCAGGCCTTCGAAGCTGTCGAATCCATGGAAACGTGAATCAGGATTGCGCAAGCCGTTCGCTCCAGTAGCGAATCGATCGCCCCTGGTAGACGCCGAATTCGAGGTACAGAATCGGCTGGTCGCGCAGCGTGCGGATAAGCTGGTCGTATACGTTGGCCCTGGAATCGACGCGCTTCGGGATGACGAAGCCCTCGCTTTTGAGCCATCGGCCAGTCTCCAGGTAGCTGATCGAAGCGTCCAGCGTATGGATGATTTCTTTCGACAGAATCGGGCCCAATCGGGTCGCCAGATTCTTCACGGTGCGAAGACGTTCGCCCCACCCAATTCCCGCCGCCGCGTCGGCGTTGCCGCTCGTATCTTCAGGTCCGTTCACAGTGCAGATTCCACAACAGGTTGGATTTCTCGCGGGACGGCAGCGCTGCGTATCGCGATGCGAATCCATCGGGGTCGATTCGCTCGCCGGTCTCGATGTGATGGATGACGAATCCGGCCGTTTTGAAAGCCTGAAGAAATTCCACCGGATCGCCGCCCGACTTCTTCAGCACCACCGGATCGAACTCAGTGATGACGTGGCCGCAGGTCGACAGTATCCGCGGCATGCTCGCCAACGCGCGCCATTCGCTTCCCTCGATATCCATCTTGATCAGCGAAACTTTGACGCCGGGCGGCAACTCATCGTCGAGCCGAACGCATTCGACCTCGATGCCGCCGCGATTGCCGGTACGTTCGTACCCCAGCGAGGTGAGCGGCCCATTGGGAAAAAGGGTTGCGGTGCCGGGTTCATGGCTGACCGCCTTCGGAACGACTTTCACGTTATGGATATTGTTCAGTTCCAGCGAGCGATAGAGTCTTTCCCGATTCGCGGGCTCGGGCTCGAAGGCATACACGGAGCCGGTATCGCCCACCAGCCCGGACAGCAGGCAAGCGTGATAGCCGTTTTCCGCGCCGATGTCGACCGTCACATCGCCGGGCTTGACGACGCGTCTCATCAGCTCGACGATCTGCGGCTCCCACGCGGGTTCATCGGCGCTGAAGGCGATCCTCGGATCGAAGCATGAGTCGTACGGATCGATCGCCAGCTTGTACCCGTTAGTTTCGATCACATCGGAGACGAGGCGGCGCCGCAGGAAGCCTCTTACGCTGCGGTAAAGGGGCGTTCCGTAAAGCCGTCCGTTGGTTATCCGTTTGCCAACCCGATACGCGAGGCGATAGGCGAATCCCGACATACAATTGCCCTACTACAGCAGGTTTTCGGCAGCCTCGCTAATCGCGATCAGCATTCGTTGACCTCAAGATCCGCGATGTCGTTGGGACTGACTATTTATCATGGCCGGCGGCCAATAGAATATCTTGCGGTTTCATTTTTCAGAAGGTAATTGGCTGTAGTGCCGGCAAACGTAACTTCGAACAGCAAACCCCCGTGGAAAGCTGGCGAAAAAGCGTATCGCGCGTCTGGCGCGCGTTCGAATATGCAACGCCAGCGGGCGAAATTTTTGTCGTACTTTGTCCCATGGATCCCGAGCTGGCGCATGCGGCTGTGGCTCTACCGCCTGATTGGTATCAACATCACCGGACAAGGCAATTACATCGGTCGCGAGTGTTATCTCGATACGGAATATCCGGAGCTGATAACCATCGAGCCCGGGAGCAAACTCTCGCCTCGAGTGATCATTTTCTGTCACTCGAGCAACAGCGATTTGCTGAGACCGGTAAAGCTTGGGGCGGATTCCTGGGTGGGTGCGGGCGCGATTATCGGTCCCGGCGTCACCGTTGGAGCGGGCGCAATTGTGGCGGCAGGCGCGGCAGTATTCGCGAGCGTACCACCCGGCGCGATAGTCATCGGTTCGCCGGCACGGATCGTCGGCAAGGTTAAAGCGCAGGCTCAGCCTGACTCCGCCGACACCCCTGCCTTGCCTTGAAATTATCGATGCCTGACCGCAACCAAATTATCAGCGCGATCGAAGCACGCGAGCATCTGCGCGCGCTCGGTCTGATGCGACAATTGTTCGACGAGGCGCCGACCCCCGCCAACGCGCAGTTTGTGTTGAAGCAAGCTGCGCCGATACGCGAACATCTGGCGCTGGTTCCGTGTCGTCTGGCAATCCTGCGCTCTTTCACCATCGAGCCGGTGGTTCCGATTCTTCGCGCGCTGGCGCTCTTCCACGGGATCGATTTGATCGTGCAGGTCGGCGCCTTCAATGCGTACAGCAAGGAATTGCTCGATCCGAATAGTGACCTGTACGCATTCAATCCTGACGTCGTGATCCTGGCGACTCAGACTCGCGACGTTTTGCCGGAGCTCTGGAATGATTCCGCCGCAACCGAAGACTCCGAAGCTTTGGCCGCGCGCGTTGGCGCAGATATGGAAAATCTGATCGACTCGCTGCGCTCTCGCAGCAAGGCGCATCTGATTCTGAATACGCTCGAAATGCCGAGCTTCCCCAATGCAGGCATACTCGACAGCCAGCGAAATACCGGGCAGAGCGAGACGATTCGCGCCGTCAACCGGCACATACAAGACGCGGCGGCCAAACACCTGGGAGTTTACGTACTTGACTACGACGCTCTGATTGCGCGTTTCGGGAGGCTGAACTGGGGCGACGAATCAAAGTGGCTGACCATGCGCATGCCGCTCGGCGCCGATTCCTTTGTCCAGCTGGCGCGCGAGTACATTCGCTTCCTGCTGCCGCTCTGCGGCCGCACATGTAAAGCGCTGCTGATCGATCTCGACAATACGATTTGGGGCGGAGTCATCGGGGAAGACGGCCTCGACGGCATCAAGCTGGGCGCCGAGTACCCGGGGAATGCGTACCTGGAGGTCCAGCGCGCAATACTTGATCTGCATCGCCGCGGCATCATCCTGGCGATATGCAGCAAAAACAATTCCGAGGATGCGCTGGAAGTATTCAAGAAGCATAATGCGATGCTGCTGCGGCTCGATCATTTCGCCGCGACGCGAATCAACTGGAAAAGCAAAGCAGAGAATATCCGGGAGCTCGCGACTGAACTGAATATCGGCATCGACGCGCTCGCGTTCCTCGACGACAACCCGCTCGAACGCGAGGAAGTGCGGATGCTGCTGCCCGAGGTTCATGTAATCGATCTGCCTGCCGGTCCCGCTCATTTTGCCGGAGCCCTGCGCAGCTCACCGGTCTTCGAACGCCTGGCACTTTCCCAGGAGGACCGCGCGCGCGGAACCTACTACCTGGCAGAGCGACAGCGAGCGCAGTTGCAGAGCACGGGAGTTGCGCTCGACGACTATTATCGATCGCTCGGGATCGTAGTTGAAATCGGCGCGGTTACTTCGCGGACGATCGCTCGGGTCGCGCAACTCACGCAGAAGACCAATCAATTCAACCTTACGACGCGCCGATATAGCGAGCAGGAGATCGCGGTCAAGGCGGCGGACGCGCACTGGCGCGTCGACACTCTGACGGCCTCCGATCGATTCGGCGACTATGGGTTGGTTGGAGTGGTGATTACGAATCGAAGCGGCGACGTCTGCGAGATCGACAGCTTCCTGCTAAGCTGCCGGATCATCGGACGCTCGATCGAAACCGCCCTGCTCTCTTATGTGGCGCGCGAGGCAGCATCTGGCGGCATGCGAACGCTGAGGGGCTGGTATCTGCCAACGCGAAAGAACGCTCCAGCCAAGGACTTCTACTCAAAGCACGGTTTCAAGATGATAAGCGAGGACGACGGCAAGATGCTGTTCGAATACGACTTAAGCAACGAACTCGGCTGGCCGGATTGGATCAAGCTGCGAACCCAAGGCAGCGAATCGCGATGACCAACGAGGCAATCCTCGAGAAAGTGCGCTCCATCGTAGCCGAGGTCAGCGAGGTCGATGCCGCGCGCGTCACTTTGCAGTCTTCGCCGGACAACCTGGAAGAGTGGGATTCGCTGGCCCAGGTGAACATCGTGCTCAGTCTCGAGCAGGAGTTTGGTCATCAATTCTCGCCAGAGCAGATCGAGCGCATGGTGAGCGTCGAAAAAATTCTCGAGGTCCTCACTGCGCGCGCAGCATAGGCTTGCGGTAGACTCCAAGTATCACACTGGCGGCAAAGCGCTCTGCGCCCATGCGAATCAGCAAGCGGCTCGCGGCGAGTTCGGCCGCGCATAACGGCGCAATGAAATAAAATAAGGGGCGCGCGGGCACCAATAACACCTTCTCATTCGAAAGCCCGGCCTGTCGCGCGACCGCGGTGAGGTCGTCGTAAGTGTTGGCGCGGTAGTAGGTCGGAAACACATCCTCTTCTTCGCGAAAATCCATGAAGCGAATCATCTTCATGATGAATGATTTCGGCAGAACGCGGCGTCCCGCCTCCACGATGTGCGCGGCGTAGCTCGACACGTTGGGCGTGTGAATGATCACACGGCCGCCCGGGGCCAGCACTCGCGCAAATTCCGCCAGCACCTTGCGCGGATTCTCGAGATGCTCGGCAACATTATTGAGCGTGATCAGATCGACTGATCCGTCGCGAAACGGAAGGTGATCCAGGGTGGCGCCGACGCCGGCGCGAATGGTGCGATGCTTCGCGATTGCGTCAACTGAAAGATCGCAGACCACGGCCAGCCTGACGCGTTGCACCATCGCGAGCTCGAGTTCGGGCGTCGAGGTTTCCAGAATCTTGTGACCTCCACCGGCATCGAGCCATCGCGTTTGCGGCGTCAGCGCCTCGTCGATCAATCGCGCATAGGTAAGCTGGGTGTATTCGCGCTGAGGATGGATCCGGTCTTTCAGCCAATAGTACGAACCGCGCCCCAGGTATCGATCGATTGACTTCAACATGTCGTCAAAAAGATAGCTGCGCCGGGCCGGCCGCGCGATGCTTGCAGAGGTTTCGATCGAATGCGACAGTGGCCGTACAAGAATGAGTCTCAAAGGCGCAGCCAAATTGGTGCTCCCACCGTCCGTTGCCAACCGAATCCGGGTGGCGGGCTACCGTTGGACGCTCCGCCGTTTTCGTTCTCACCGGGTGCGGCTTTGGTGAGACGAGTAGCTGTTGCAATCGCATTAGTATGTCTATTGACGATCGCGCGCGCTGGTTATTGCGCTGAGACCGCAACCGGGGGCCTCGACGCGCCGGAAACCGGGTACAGTTTAGGACCGAATCTTCTGGTCAACGGCGACCTGCGCTCTGGCGTTCAAGGGTGGACGTTTGACCCTACCTGCTTCAGCCTCGACGGCAGTGGCGATAACGCCAGCCTCAAGTTGCGACAACCGTGTGCACAGCAGTATCCATCCGCGAAAAATGATTTGAAGTGCCCGCCGGGCCTGTACACGATCACGGCCGAAATAAAAGTTCAGACGAATGTCACCCCGCCAAAGCGAGGTGGCACCCAAATCAAGTTGCTGGCGATACCTGCGAAAAAGTGGGCGATGACCAAAGTGCTGGTGGGTACGACCGACTGGTCTCCAGTGATGAAAGCGCATGCCGAGGTCGCCGATGGCAGCGTTGGGACCTTCGTCGCAAACACGGTAGGCCCAGTCGTTGGAACATCATGGTTCAGAAAACTTTTCGTCGGCCGCGAGATTCCCCCGCCGCTCGAAACCTATCTGCTCTATCCAAACTATCGGGGAATGATGTTCAGCGACCAGAGCCAGGTCGCGCGGGTCGCGATCGATGTTAAGCCGTCTGCGGATACGACCATGGCGCAGCTTCACGTCGCGTTTGAGGTGACTGATTCATCGGGAAAGGTGGTTTCGACCAATCGACTGTCGCCGCCAGGCAATGGCTCGACGGTCGCGACAATCGACATGGGCAATCTTTCCCCCGGGCAATATAAGCTGCAGGGATACCTGGAAGGTCCGGGCGACAAGAAGATCTTCACGCCATCGTCCTACACGATCGTAAAGGCCAGTGCTGAGACGCGCGCGAAGATGAAGGCGTGGATCGATCCTGACAACATCATTCATATGGGCGGGCGCCCGCGATTTGTGATCGGTCTCTACGATACGACCGGCTTCGCGCTGAAACGCGATTTCTATACTCCGCGATTGACGGCGATATCCAAGGCGCCGATCAATCTGATGATAAATTATTATATCGCCAACGGCCGTGCCGACGTGATCTATCCTTACACCCAGGCGATGGAGCCGTTCGGCATCTTCTACCTGGCGACCGTGAGTGCGTTTTTTCCGGAAATGCCTTCGTATCCTGGATGGGCTAAAAATGGAAAGGTCGGCCCCGACGACGTGATAACTCAGTACGCCAAGGGACTGGCTGATGACCCCCGCGTCGTCGGCTACTACACGTGCGACGAATGCGCCAGCGAGCGGCAGCCGCGGACGTTCCATCAATACAGCCTGATCAAAAAGTACGACCCCGGCAGCATAACTTTTGCGGTGGAGAATTTTCCCAACGAGTACCAGTTCTGGCGCGACACGGTCGACGTGCTGGGCGTCGACCCATACGTCCTGGGCAGCCACTTCCCGGAGAGCTATGTGGGCGATTCGACTCGCAAGGTAATCGCCGCGGTTCATGGTGCGCGGCCGGTATGGACGGTGATCCAGTTCTTCTGGCTGAACTGGACATCGCACTTCCCGACCGAGCAGGAAGTCCACGACATGAGTTGGATGGCAATCACCGAGGGCGCGCGCGGAGTCTTTTACTGGTCGTACGGACTGCGCGGACTGGACTGGGGCAAGCGCGATCCGGTGCTGCGCCAGCAACGCTACGATGAGTTGGTCAACGTGACAAAGGGAATCTGCGCGCTCGAGCCGGTGCTGCTCGCGCCGGACAGCCCCGTACTCTCTTCAAATTCGGCGAGCGGTTCCATCATAACGAAGGAAAAGAATATGAGTGACGGAAGCCGCTACCTGATTTCTTACAATCACAGCGATGGCACTGTCACGGCCAGCTTCACGCTACGGCGTCCAGCTCATGCAGTGTCGGTGGTCGGCGGCGAGAATCGTTCAATCGCACCTGATCAGGGCGGCTCGCAATTCAAGGACACCTACGCGCCATTTCAAGCTCACGTTTACAAAATAGACTAACGATGGTTTGCACTTTCTTTAACTACTCATCAGCTCTGCGCTATTGTTTCTGGGTGGCCGAAAACTCAAATGAGTGACGGAAAATTGCGAATGCCCGGTTTCGTGCACGTAGGACCGCCTCGAACCGGGACCACCTGGTTGCACGAGGTGATGCTGGGGCACATCGGCTTGCCGAGCGAAAAAGAAACGCGATTTTTCGACGTTCGCTACGATCGCGGAGCCAAGTGGTACTCCGATCTGTTTGGCGAATATCCGGCCGATGTTCCAGGCGGAGAAATGGGTCCCACCTATTTCTCGAACGCGATCTCGCGCGAGAGAATCAAGCGCGACATTCCTGATTGCAAAATAATCGTTACGTTTCGCGAGCCCGCGGCGCGATTGTATTCGCTCTATCGACTGCTGCGATCGGAGCGCCGCCCCGTGCACCATACCTTCGACGGATATTGGCGCCTCCAGATCATCTGCGGCGCTGATCTCTGCAGCTACGCGACCCATCTCAAGCGATGGCAGGCGACGTTTGGAAAGTCGCGGGTACTGGTGCTGTTCTATGAGGATCTGAGCTCGAATCCTCAAGGCTACCTGGACTCGGTTTGCGATTTTGTTGGAGCACGCCGCATCGATCTCGATCGCTCCAGGATCGGCAGCGCGAAAGTGTATTCGGCTCCTGGCGCCGCCCGCTCCAACGCGATCGCCCGGCGCACGGTCGAAACTGTCGATTGGATTTCCCGGCACGGCGCGCGTCCCTTGATCCAACTCGGTCAGAGGACTGCGCTATGGAAGATCATGCGGCGGCCGTTCGTTGAGGATTTCCCGCCGTTGAGTCCCGAATCGGCCGATGAGATACGCGCCCTGATGTTGCCTGAGACCGAAGAGCTCGAACAGCTCACCGGCAGAGACCTATCCCGCTGGAAAGATCTCGCGCACCGCGATCGTGACGATGGCGGAGCGGATGTTCGTTCGGTCGCCGGATAGATACTGATGAGTCCGGAGCAAGCGGAAGAGTTCCGGCCGGTCGTCAGCATCATAATCGACAATTTCAACTATGCGCGATTTCTACGCGCTGCGATCGATAGCGCGCTCGCACAGACTTATGAGCCGGTGGAAGTAGTAGTAGTCGACGACGGTTCGACCGATAACTCACGCGACGTAATTTCCAGTTACGGCAATAGGGTGTCAGCGGTCTTCAAGCCCAACGGCGGCCATGCGTCGGCATTCAATGTCGGCTTCCGCGCGAGCCGCGGAAGTATCGTGATGTTTCTCGACGCCGACGACGCGCTGCTCCCGAATGCGGTCGAAGAGGTCGTGCGCGCGTGGCATCCGCGGACAGCTAAGGCGCAATTCATTCTCGCCCACGTCGACGCGGACGGACGCGCGCTCGGAGCAACCGTTCCGTACTCGCCGGCGATGATGCTCGACGGCGACATACGCGCGTCGATACTCGATGCGGGCGGTTATATCGGCGTCCCTACCAGCGGAAACGCCTTTGCGCGAAAGGTGCTGGACAGCATCCTGCCGTTGTCCGAGCCGCAGTGGCGGCAGGCAGCCGACACTTCGCTCGAAATCATTGCGCCGTTTATGGGCGACGTCGTTTCGCTCAGGAAAACTCTCGGCTGGTATCGGATTCATGATGCCAATCACGGAATGCTGGGCGACGAGCTCGATCCGCGCAAGCTGCGCGTCAAGATAATCATCGACCTGCAGCGTGAATGGGCGCTGTCCGAATTCGCGAGCCGCTCAGGTTTCACAGTTCCGCGCGATTGGGCCGCGCGCGAACCAGCTCATCTGAAATATCGACTGGCTTCTTTGCGCGTCGACCCTGCCCATCACCCGTTGATGGACGATCGGCCGGCACAGCTGATGCTCATGGGACTGAAATCTACGTGGCGCAATGCGGGATACAATCTCAAAAGCAAAATCTTTCACACGTTCTGGTTTCCGCTCGTCGCCTTTCTGCCGCAAGCCGCGGCGCTGAAAATGATCCGGCTTGGACTGCTGCCAGGCCGCCGGCAAGCGAAAACACCGGCGACCTCCACCAAGCAGCTTCTTAGCGACCCTTAGTCGATTCCGGCTGCACCAGAGCGTCACGGTACACCGCCTCATACTGCGTAGCGACGAACTGCCAGGAGTTCTCCGCCTCGACTTTGCGCCGCGCCTCGCGCGAAAGCGATTCGCCCAACGCGCTGGTCGGATAGCAGGCGGACGACCGACTCGGAAAACTTTGCATCGTCGTCCGCGATCATCGCATGACGCCCATCGATCAACGGCGTGCCGGAGAGACTCCGCGAGGTCGCGACGATAGGCGCTCCGCACGCCATCGCCTCGAGAATCTTGTTCTTCACGCCGAGTCCAAATCTCAGCGGACTCGCGTAGACGGACGCGCTCCCGATCCACGACCGGATATCGGCAACCGTCCCCGTGACGTGTACCCCGGGAATGCTCGACAGGTTCTGAACTCGCGCGGATGGATCCGCACCCACGATCCAGAATGACGCGTCGGGAATCGCGACTTCTGATCGCCGGCATGATATCGCGGGCAAAATGTTCGGCTGCGTCTTCGTTTGGCGGCCAGCTCATATTGCCGGTGAAAACGATTCGCCCGGCCTCCGGCGCCGGCTGGTACGCGAAGTACTCGAGGTCCACGCCGTTGGGTATCACCGCGATTCGTTTCGCATTCACTGCGCCCGATAGTGCCTGTGCATCCGAGGGCGAGGTAACCACGACGCGGTCCGCGTATCGAAACCACCGGCGCTCCTGGCGCCGAGCGAGTCTCGAGAGAAGCCTTAGCCGAATTCGCTCTCGCCGGCTGGCCGCGTACTCCGCAAATTCGCGATAGCGAAGGGCCTTCGAGTCATGAACGCAGAGAATCCCCGGCAAACCCCCTGGGGACGCGCGAAGCAGCGCCGCCAATCCCCCGCCTTCGAGATGGAGCAGATCAGGACGCACTCTTGCGACCGCATCTGCAACAAAGCGCGACAGCACCGGATCGACAGCGCCGGTTATCGCACGCAATCTGGCGCGACCGCCATGAGTGGTACGAAAGATCGAGACCGATTTGCAGTAAGCTCGCGGCCACTCCGATTGCTCCTCAGGTTCGTCGCCGTGCGATAGAGCAATCAGGTGAATCTGGTGACGCTCGTACAGGTTACGAATCAGGTTCGCGGGTATCAGGCGGAACCCGTCATGACTCGGCAGACATGGGATCATCTCCGAGACGAGCAGTATCTTCATCCGGTGCGCAGACGTGGCATCAGGATCACTGGCTTCGCACTCTCGGTCCCGGCAGCGGGCACCGTCTTCTTGCTCTTTGCCGCTGCGTGAAGGGCGATCGTGTACAAATTGGGCGTGAGCGAGATGAATACCCAGACTTCTTTTATGTATTGCGCGGTCAGAAAAATCTCCGCCACCATGATGCCGATCAGTCCGACCTGAAACGCGAGCGCCAGCGCCGCGGTAGCGTCGGGCACGCCAGGTGTCTTCTGCGCCTTGCGGCAAGTCGCCAGGGTCACCCCCAGGATTGCCAAATACAGTGCCAGCGTGGGAATCCCGCCCTCCGCGCCCAACTGCACATAAGTGTTATGCGCAATGTGAGGATGCGCCTCGAGGCTGATGAGCGACGGGTTGTAGTGAAATTCGGACGGCTGGAACTGGCCGAGCCCGATGCCAAAGACCGGATGTGCCTCCATCATGAGGATTCCCGCTCGCGCCAACTCGACACGGGCTCGCGTCGAGACCTCCGCGCCAGTCTCTGCTTGTCCCCAGAACTGAATCTGTTGGAGTCGCTTGATCATCTGTTCGGGTCCGATCGCGAACATGACTCCGGCGGCCAGGACTAATCCAACCACCAATCGCATTTTGTGACGGAATTCACCCATGCCAGAACAGCCATCACCGCTAGCGCCAGTAACCCGCCGCGCGATTGCGAAACGAACACCGCGAATGCGAGGATCGGCGTGCAAATTCGTCCGACCCATTTCCACAAATTGCGATCTTCGTAGTTCGTCAACCAGATCGCGAGCGGCACCGTCATCACCAGTGACAGCGCCTCGTAGTTGGGATCCGCCGAGGGGCCGAGCGGTCGCGGCCAATGATAAATGTAGTACTGCTTGTATAGCCACGTGCTCGCAAACGTTTCGACCAGCACGATCACGCGAATAGTGTTTCGCAATCTATTGTCAGTAGTGATCAGGGTACTCGTCGCGAACATCAGGATTGCGAACGACAATAAGGTCGACGCGTCAGTAGCTGGAAAGCTCAAGGATGACAGGGTAGTCCCGAGAACCTGGAACAACGCGAACGCGGCAAACAACAAAAGAATTCCCGCGCCTGGCCTGGGCGCCGCGTCGCGAGGCCGCGGGGCCAATATGGTTGCGGCGACCAGAAGAATTCCCACCAATTTGATCGGAGTGATGGGGAACTGCCCGACGTGGAAGAGCTGGGCGCCCAAAATCGGGTGTTCCTGAAACGGAACGAGGAACAAAAATAGGTAGTATAGGGTCACGGCAATATTACAGAATTCTTTCCCGCAGATGCCGCTGGATTCTTCCAAATATCGGCACCCGTTCAGACCTGATCTCGCGCAGATGCCTCAGTGAGTCGCCATCCAGGTTGGAGCGGTCCATTCGCCGCAACCCGCGCACGCCGTCCACGCATCCGCGAAGAAACGCCGGAAACTGCATCGCGCGCAACGAAAAAAATCCCATCCTGGGAAGATAGGCAAGCACCTGCATAGTGGCCGTCACCGGCGGGAACGATCTATACGAAACCCAGATTCCGTTTCTTGTGTAGTAGTAATATACGCGCCAATCGGGACGATGCTCGATCGCGGCATGATGCGTAATCGATACGCGCGGCGTATGCACGACGCGGTAGCCGGCGCCTATCAGACGATAGCCGAGGTCCACGCCCTCATGCCCCAGAAAAAATTCGGCCGGGTAGCCGCCGACCGACAAAACCTTCTCGCGGCTGAGCGCGGATGCTCCCTCCAGAATGAAGTGAGTTTCAAATTCCCGGGCTGCGTGCGAGATCGGCCGCGGGTGACACCAGTCGCGTTCGAGGACCTTGCCGTCGACGCCGGTGACGGTGAAGTTGAGGCATGCGAGCCGCGGGTCGCGCGAAAATGCGTTTTCAACTTCCGCGACGCAATTCGAACTGGACAATTCGACGTCGTCGTCGATCGTGATCACGATTGGAGTGGCGGCCGCGCGCAAACCGATGTTGCGGCCTTCGCATCCGGCGTTGGAGTCCGCCGCAATATAGCGCACGCCGGATATTCGGCTGCCAGCAGCGCCTTCAGTTCCGGCTCGGCGGCATTGTCGACCACGATGATCTCCGCCACCTGGTCCGCGTATTGAAGCGCCGATGCGAGCGCGCGCCTGAGATGTTGATGGCGCTTGTAAGTGAGAATCGAGATGGTGACCGCGGGACTCATGCGGCAGAGAACCTCAAATGCCTCTCCCACGCCCCGAGCGTCGCGCGAGTGAGCAGGCGTCGGCGCTCCGACGGCTCACGCGCTTCAATCGCGAGCGCACGACAAAGCTCGGCTGCCATCTCGGTTCCTCGACCCCTGTCCGATCCGATCTCGTCCCAGAAAAAATCGATCACGCATCCGCTACCGTAAATCAGTGTGGCGAGGGAACCGACTCGTGCAGCAGAGAACATCGCGCGCGGCCCCAATTGCCGCAATCCGGAAGGCCGCCTGATCAGCCGCGCCCAGTCACGAAGCCGTTGCTGCGTGGTTTCGAGGCGGCTCAATCGCGCGAAGATCCCGCGCCAATCGCCCGCAGCCGCGGTGGTACCCAGCAATTGCCCGCTTTCCCAGTTCCAGGTAGCGCGCGCAATTTCAACCGCCTCGCTGAATTCGGAGGTGAGATCGCCCGATGGAAATCCGGTCTGGCCGAGTTTCTGAGCCATCGCATTGCGAAAACGAGAGATGAGCCGGCCGCACTTATCGCCTCCCAGGATCTCCTGGTTCGCGAGCAGCGCGTCCTCGACCGGCTTCTGCCTGCTCCGATATCCGGATCGATAACACCCCAGGAAAACCGACAGCGACGTTCCCAGGTCGATCCAGAATTTGGTCAGCGAATAGGCTGTCGCAGTGCTATCGCTATTACGGTCCGCATACTCGCTGCGTACTGCGATTTGTTCGATGATCCGGTTGTTCAGAAGGCGAAACGCATCGTATTTGGATATTGCTTCTCCGGTTGACGGCACCGGCGGCAGCGGAATCTCGGCTGGATCGCCCCACAAAAGCTTCGCATTCTCGCACAGCTCCCGGGTAAAGATCGTCGGACGCAGTCGCAACATTCCCTCGGTAAATATCGCGCGCAATTCAACCTTGATGCCGCGCGCAGAGTTGGCACAAACCGAGTTGGTGTCCCGCTCGACTTGCCGCATCGACCGGTGAATCTCCTGGTTTGAGACGACGCCGTTTCGAACCACCACCAGGCATTCGACGTCGCTAAGCCACCGGCTCTTGCTCTCAGGATTCGGGATTACAGTCCCCTCGCCGCGCGCGAAACTTCCCGTCAACAGAACGCCGGCAACGCTCCTGGCGGCGGCACAATCGCGCACGCGCGCGAGCACGCATTCCAGTTCGCTGCGCACTTCGTCTTGATATGCAGGATCGGCGCTCAGTGGAAACGATCCTGGCGGGCTTAAGCTGAACGCGCCGACAGTCATTCTCTCAGACTGGGATCGGAGTATTTCGAGTACTTCGAATATTTCGAGTACTTCCCGTAGCGCCCGTAGCGCCCATATCGGCCGTAACGGCCATAACGCTCGCTGCGCATGGTGGAATAGGACGGCTTGAACCGATTCAGCACCACGCCGAAAAGATTCGCGGGATCGAACATCAGAAAAGTCTTGGTGGTCGCGGCGCGGGCAGTACTGTCGGCCGCCGTCACGACAATTGTGCCATCTCCCGCCGTCGCGAGAATCTGGGCATCGGGAACCAGCAGTGCCGGCGGCGTATCAATTATGATGTACTGGTAAGCGTTGCTCCGCTTCACGGTCTCCATCAACTGATCCATTCTGACGGAAGCCAGGTATTCGGGCGCGCGGTTGCTGGTTCCACCCGAGGGCATCAGGCTGAGGCCCGGGACCGGGGTCGGCAGTATGGTGGAAGCAAGCTCGGTGGTTCCCTGCAGATATCCGAGCAGGCCGTCCGCCTTCGGCACTGGAAAGGAATAGTGCTGAAATGGCGCGCGGATATCGGCGTCGATCAACAAAGTGCCACTGCCCGATACTGCCAGTGCTGCCGCCAGATTTAACGCAATGAAACTCTTTCCCTCGCCGCCTACGGCGCTGGCAACGACGAATACCTTGGCGTTGTTGTGCTGCGACGCCCACGACCTCAGCTTGAAGGCGAGCAGCTGGAACTCGTCAGCCGCGCTGCTGATCATCTCTTCTCCTGCCGCCACCAGAGGCGGCGCGGGATATCGCTGGGCAAACCTTGCGGCTCGGCCCGTGAGCGGCACTAAACCGGTGCTCTGCGCCATTGTAGTTTGCCGATTCGCCATCGGTCGCCGCTGCGCTTCCGTTGGCGGACGCCTCGTGTCCGTTTGCATCGGAGTTGCTCCCCGCTCCATTTCCCGGCAGTGCGAGGGGCGCCTCCGCCAATTTTAGCTGAGCGTTAAGGATGCGGCGCTCGACCTCTTCCACCCGCGAGATCGCGATCGCATCGACGTCGGCAAACTCGGCTTTGATGTCATCGGCATCCTTGAATGAAGTATCCGTGTAGAACAGCGCAAACGGGATCGCCAACGCGACGAACAGCGTCAGCGCAACGCCCCCGCCTATCAGCGCGACCCGATTTGGGTATGACGGATTCAAAGGCAATCCCGCCGGCTGCAGCACCTTCAAGCGCTCGCCCTGCCCGCGTTCCAACACTGCCTGATCTGCGCGCGCCTGGAACAGGAGATTGCTGAGATCGTGGTAACGGCTCGACAGGATTCCATAGTCCCGGTTCACCGCTGCGATCGCTTCCTCATGCGCAGGAGTATCGGCGATTCTGCGCTGGTAGTCGGCAATTTGCTGCTGGGCCAATCCAGCCGCCGAATCAGGTGCCGGCGCTGCCGTCCTGGCTTGGCGGGCGTGGAGGCGATTTGCTTCTCCAGGATCGCTATCTGCGACTTGGTCTCGATCACTTCCGGATACTCGTCGCTATACTGCGCAGTGAGCGCGACCAACTTGGTCTTGAGCGCTGCCAGCGCCGCGTCGGGCGTGTTTGCTTTCGGCGCGCTGGACGCGGCCGCATCCAACGCGTCGGTCTTGCTGGCGCCCTGCGCAGTCCGTTCGACCTGCATCTGCAGCGCCTGCAACGCCTTGACGTTGTCGTCGAGGTCCTGCGGCAGGCTCCCGCGATATTTCTCTTTCAGGATTTTGATCTGGCTCTGGCTTTCAGCCAGTTTGCCCCGAGTCTCATCCACTTCACTCGAAATCAGCTTGATAGTCTCCGCATTGTGGCGTTCGAGTTCCTTGCGGTACTCATCGATCATTATGTCGCCCAGAGCGTTCGCCACTGCCTGCGCCTTGGCGGGATCGCGGTACTGAAAGGAGATTTCAACCGCGTTAGGCGGGAGGCTTTTCTGCCAGCGATTCGGAGTCTTCGACTGCAACACCGAGTCGGGAATCGTAATCGAGATTGCGCCTGCCATTTGCCCCGCTGCGCCGGGCTCCCGCTTGCCGTCGCGCAGGTACAGTCCGTTCTTCGATATCAACTCTTCAAGATGACCGCGCGCGATAGTCTGCTGGCTGAGCGCCTCCAGGCGTGTTTCGATATGCGGAATCGAGGCGTTAGTTTGAGGTTCGGCTCCTATCAGATTGGCCTGAATATCAGCATGCCATACTTCCAGCAGGACCGATGAAGTGTATTCCTTGGGGATCGTGACCAACGCCACCATCGTGAGGGCCAATCCCGCCATGACAATTGCCACAAAGCTCGATCGGTGACGATGTACAATATCCCAGTAAGGTCCAACGCTGATGAAGGTCTGATTACTCATTGCCAGCTCCATCTAAATGCTTCGACCGAGGCTGTGAAGCCCACTATGAAATAGTCACCTACTGCTTCCTTCCCGCTTTGAGTGCCGGTGGGAAGAAATTGACTCGAGGTGGTCTCGTTCCGGCGAAGCTGAACGAACTTGGTATAGACGCTTAGATATTTGTTCAAACGATCGCTCAGGCCGACGCCCCATGAAACCAATTGCCCGTTAAAGCCGGTCCCGTTCGCTTGATAGTAGCCGCCGCCGGCACTTCCGGTCAGCCGGCGGGTGAAGTCGTAAAGTACGATGCCGCGAACCTCCTGGATGTTGCCGGCAGCGCCAAAGCCTGACGTCAGCTGGGGTTGCTGGCCCCCATAAATTTTAAAGTGCCACCGCTCCCGATCGTACTCGGCCACTCCCAAGCCGCCCACATTGACGGCCTGCCGGCTGTTTCCCTGGGTATAAGAAACTACTACGCCCACAATTCCAGAGAGATAAAGCGTTTGCGAGCGGCCGCCATGCAATCTTCGCGAACGGCCAATGCGCCTGTTCGCCGGGTCGTCCCGGAAAAGTAAATCGGAAATCGTAAAATCGATATCCCGCCCCCAGCGAGAAGCGGTCCGAGAAATGGTATTCGGTAAAGGTGTTGACGCTTTGCTCGTAGCTCGTATTGTTCTGGACATTGTTGCTGCCGCCATTGTTCCAGAAGGTCGTCTGATGAAGGGCGATTTCGCTGGCCCAATTGCGCCCCCAAAAGTGGGTCAACGTTGCGCTGAACTGATTGATCGATGCCTGATCGTTCGCCAGCAACAATTGCGCCGCAATCGAGTTGAATTGCGGGGCCTGATCGCTGGTGACTATCCCCGCCACGGTCGGCGCATCGCGATAGAAGACTTCATCGAAGCGCAGCTTGGTTGTCGGTGACATATTTTCGACGTCGTGTCGCCCGCACAAACTGCCCTTCGCCGGCGCGATCGAATCGGGAGTGTTGCGCGAAAAGCTGGACGAAAGTGTCGTAGTGCAGCGACGCGTATCTGGCGGCCGAGGTGTAGTCGAGGAAAAACCCGCCGACCAGCGTCCCAGCGAAATCGCCCTCTTCGTTCTGGGTCCGCAGCGGGACGTTGTCGCCATAAAATCCGCTTGCCCGCTATCTCGGGATAAAAGCGGAACAGATTGTCCGCCCGCCCCGCCGCTGGAAAGGCAACAATCAATAACGCGGCCAGAAGAAGCGACGTACCAAAGTAAGTTCTCGTTCTCATGATCATGGCACTTGCACCGTGTCTCCGGGTTCCACCGGAACATCCGCAGATACATCCCCACCTGATCGCACCACGTTGTAGTTCACCGTGAGAACGACCGTCTCGCTTTCCTTATGGCGCAGAATCCGGACCTTTCCCGCATCCGCGAATTCGGCCAGACCACCCGCCTCAGCCAGTGCCTGCGACAGCACCTCGCCAGAGTGAAGCTTGTACGCCCCCGGCTTGTTCACCTGACCCAGCACATAAAAAACATGGCTGGCCGGATCGGCCACGCGGACGGTAGCGTTCGCATCGTGAACATAGCGAACATAGCGCTTCTCGAGGTCTGCCTTGAGCTGGTCCGGCGTCAGCCCCGCCGCCGGGACTCTTCCGATCAGTGGCATCGCGATGGTTCCGTCGGAGGCGACGGTCACCTTGCCGCTGAGTTGCGGCTGGGTCCACACAATTATCTCGAGTTCATCATCGCTGCCGATTATGTAGGGGTCGGCAGTTCTTCGCCACAGGATGTTGCACCACTTTTTCCCGCACCGGCGAACTGTCGAACAAGCTGCACGCAGCCATCGAGATTGAAATCACAACCGCAAGCAAAACTGGCCCGGTCAGAGCCGCACCCGCGCGAATATAGTCGTGAGCGAGCTCGAAATTAATAATCTGCATCAAATTACTTCTCAGCCACACCTTTCAGAATCGTCCCGCCCCTCACAGTCGATCGCCGATCGGCGACCACTGAGAGCCGGCCGTAGTGCTGCGCTGCCGGTTCTACCGGCTGCGGTTCGTCGCCGAGCGGACTCTGCATCCGGGCGAACCTATGTTCCTTGGAGTCCCACCCCTTCAACAGAAGATACTGTTTGCCGCGCCGCTGAACCAGTCCGCGCTCCTCCATTTCGTTCAAAAGCCGGCTCACCAGCGGGCGCGAACTCGCGATCATCTCCGCCAGATCCGCCTGCGACAGCTCTGGGATAATCAGTATGCCGCGGTTGTCGTGCACACCAACGCGCCGGCTAAGGTCGCTCAGCACAACTTCGAGACGCTGCTGAAACGGTAGCCCAAGAAAGCTGGTCCACCAGTGCAGAGTTGAAGACCAGAACGAATTTAACGTCTGGTAGAGTTCGATTGCCTGGTCAGCATCGAGCGAGCGAAGCAGCCGCACCGCTCGCTCTCGCGTGAACAGCGCAACCGAGCATTTGGTCAGCGCCTGGGTCTCGAATATTTTCGAGCGGCGGCCCTTGCAGTCTTCGGCATCGGCGTAACCGATGATGTCGCCTGGCCCCGACAATCGCGCCAGCACTCGCGCCCCGTTGGCCGTGTTGCAGTACACCTTTACGTAGCCTGCCAGCACGCATCCGAACAGATCGCCCGGCGATCCTTCGAGGAAAACCATCGCGCCGCGCGGATAACTGACTGCGCTCCGATGATCGACGAGGTCGTCGATGATAGAGGTCGGCACGCGCCAGTGGCTGAAATTCCCTCGCAGCCTAGCGTAGCCTTCGTCGCATGCGACGCCGTTTGCCATCACCCGTTCCTCCGTCTCATACGTGCGCCCTCATCACGCCGAATAGATCGGTGATCTGATTGATACTGTCGCCGTAGTCCACGCTCGACACGAATGCCGACCGCGAGTGCGGCGCCGAGGGAAGGAAACCATGCATCCCCGCCAACGCCCGCTCACCCATATGACTTGGCGCGATCACGGTTCCCGATTCGGTCAGAAAAATCTTTTCGCCGTACTTCCCATCCGGAAACCACGAATGCAGATTGACCAGGTCGTCAGAGTCGAGCCACCTGCCGCCATCGATCTCGTTCAGGGCTGCAGAAACCAGGTCCCGCGCGTTTCCTGAAAAAAACCAGAAGCGCGCCATCGTGGAATCCAGCAGGCACAGGTAGTCGACCGACGCTTTAAGCGGCAACTCCGCGAGCCGCGCCTGGATATCGATCGTCGCAACGGTCGGCGCCATGCCATGATCGCCGAAGACGTGAATATCCGCCGCGCCATAGGTCTCGAGCGCGATCTTATGCAGGCGCGCAAGCTTGTCCGAGTATTTTTGCAGCGTCTCGGCCGCGGCGGCGGGATCGTCAGCATGCAGATGCAGAAAATAATCGAGCTCGGCGAGGTAGAGAAAATAAAATTTCGCCGCCCCTGCGCGCAAATCGGCTTCGATCGAGGTCAGCAACTGATCGTCCGTCCCATCATGGTAACAATACGCTTTGTAGGATTTACCGCCACTATGCAACAGGTCGAAAATCGAGCTGGAACCCGGGATTCCGCCGGGCGCGTAGATGTTGCGTTTCTCGCAGACGTCGAGCCGCGGCAGATATTTCAGCGGCACCCCGTAGAGCTGAAAATACCCGGTCAGATTGTTCATCCGGCGCGCCAACGTTTTGACTCCGAAGCGCGCGTAACGGTTCTCTACCATCCACGGCGGCATCGCGCAGATGAGGCTCAGCTTCTTGAACGGCGAGTGTCCGTTCGCGCGATGGAACAACGAAAGCCGCCCGTGCTCTTCGGGAAATCGTCCGGTGAGAATCGACGGGATCGCGGCGGTGCTGAAACCAAGCACGGAATCGAGCGGACGCCGATAGGGCGCAACCTCTTTCAGGAACGGATGCTCCTTGATCCATTCCCAGCCCAGCGCGTCCATCAATACGAAGATGCTTGCTTTCATCGCGTGGCTGGTTTCCTCACGATCGCGAGCAGGCCGGAGCCGTGCCGCGTCGGCGTGTGATTCTCGAGAAAGCTCAGCGCGAGCAGGAACGGCAGCGACGCCGCGAACACAACCGGATTCGGCTTGCTGTCGCCGAGCACGAAAAACAAATCGTGCGCGAGATTGCCGAACGGGCCGTACGTCCACACGGTCTTTACGGGCTCGAGTCCAACCTCGCGCGCCAATCCGTTTATCATGTCGGGCGAGTAGCCCGGCCGCACATGACCGATGTCTTCGGGCTTGAATCCGATTCGACGCTCGCGCCACGCGACCATTTTCAGATGACGCCGCTGCGGCACCGACGGGAACGTCAGCAGCAGGTAGCCGCCGGGCGCCAGCGCCCGCGCGAGATTCGTCATCGCACCGCGATCATCCTCGATATGCTCGAGCACGTCGGTGTTGGTGATCAGATCGTATTGCTCGACCGCGGACAGATTCAGCAGATTGTCGCGGCTGAAGGTGGCATTGCGCAGCGCCAGGTTTCGAGCCGCCGTTTGGCAGCGTTCCACCCTGTCGTCTTCCAGATCGATCCCGTGCACTCGCCAGTCAGGATGCAGTCGGGCGCAATGCAGCGCGATATCGCCACGGCCCGTGCCCGCATCGAGCAATCGCGTGCCGCTCTCCGGCAGACCCAGTGCTTTGATCTCGCGGAACACGTGATTCAGCCGAATCCGCCCGGGGATGTGAATCTCGCCGAGGTAGCGGTACGCATTGCGGCGCATGCGCGACGGCTCGCCCGCAGCTTTCTCGATTCCAAATCGCGCAGCCGCCATCGAACTCAATTTGAAATCCCCCGTCTGAGCCCCGGTCCTACTGTGCGAGCTACTCCCAACGGCAAGTAGCGCCACAGGCGGCTGATCGTCTGCAGGCTTTTGCGCTGACGCGGCGCCGAGGCGCGCGGCGAAAGGTAGAGCGTGCTCCAATAAGGTTGCACCGGAGTCGGACCCCATTGCCGCTTGAATTCGAAGATGCCCGTGCCGACGCTCGAACGCCCGAAATCGAAAGTGTGACAGCCGGACTCGATGCCGAGCTGTATCGCTCTCCAGTACAACGCGTTGGTGGCGTATACGGGACGCCCCTCGAAAGTCGCGCCCGACCACGGCAGCATCATCGAGCCGCGGAAATTCATCGCGAGTCCGGCGGCGACCACCCGGCCTCTGCTGCGAACGCGAATCAACGAAATCCGATCGCGAAATCCGCTGACCAGATTGCTGAAAAACCGGTAGCCATGGGTCGGCGATCCAAGATCGCGCATGTTCTCCGAATAGGTCGCGCAGAAATCGGCCAGCGCCGCCGGATCGGTCGCGTCACTGACATCAACCCCGAGCCCAAGCTTTTCGATTCGCTTGAGGCGGTTGCGGCGCTCCGAAGGCAGGCGACGCATCTGCTCGTCGATCGTCGAAGACAGTGCCAGGTGCTGCGCCACCTTTTCAGTGCTGACTTCGAATGGCGGCTGCATCTGCATCATGCTCCGGATATGCAGGCGCTTGGCGCGCAACTTCGACGCCAGCTCGCGCGCATAAGCAATCAGCCCAGCCTGCGATTCGTCGCGGCTCGCCGAATCGAGCGAGTCGGCGTGACAGACACCGCCGTAGTCGAGATAGGGCATCGACGAGAGCTCGCTTCCATAAAGCAGGCTGCGCACATAGATGAAGGGCGCCGCAGCGATCGGCCGGCCCCGCCCGTCCTGCGCAAGCAGATAGTGGGAATCGAAGCCGTACGCAGAGCCGACCACGTCGCGCCAATTCCATAGATGGCCCGATGTTGCGTCAGCACACTGCGCGATCAGCTCGTCCCAATCCGCGCGTCGATTTTCACCGCAAACTACTACATTCACCCCCGGTCGACTCCCCCGAACTACAGCTTTCTCGGTTCCCAAAGCACCGGCACTTCCCCTGCGAAACATCGCCACAGTCCAACTGCCTGCGCGCAGTTGAGCGCTACGAACTGGTAGGCGAAGGTCGCTTTGCCGTCGGTGCCGCGCCGCGTAGCGATCCATCCGATCGCCGCGACCAGCGCGAACAACATCTCAAGCCCCAGCACGACTCGAAAAATTCCACCGTCGCGAGCCAGCGGCACCGTCGCGATTGCCCCAATCGCGAGAATCGGCGCGGTCAGCCAGCGCAGCATCTTATGCGAGGTCAAAACGATGATCGAGCACCAGCGCCGCTGTTTTAAGAGCTCGGGCAGCAGGCGGAAATACACCAGCGCCGCCTGCGAGACCATCCGTACCTGCCGCGCGAACTCACCCGCGGCCGAGAATTCCTCGAGCACAAAAGCGTCGGCCGCCATCACCGATTGCGCACCCGCAATCGAGGCGAGAATCGGATGTACAAAGTCGTTGATTAACGCCGGGTCGAGCGGCTTGAACAGCTCGCGGCGCATCGCGTACAACGCACCGTCGGCGCCCGCGACCGCGCCCAACCGCGACTCGAGTCCCTTGAGCATCTGCTCGTAGCGCTGGTAGGCCGACCCGATGCTCTCGCCCGGATACCGCGACACCCCAGTCACCAATCCGATCGATTTGTCGCGCAGCGGAAGCGCCACTTTTTCCAGCGCGTCAGACGCGAACATCGCGTTCGCATCGGTGAAGACCAGCACCTCGCCGTGCGCGGCCGCCGCGCCCGCATTCACCGCTACTCCCTTGCCAAGGCGTTCGGGCTGTCGAATGACCCGCACCCGGTCCGACGCCATCGATTCGGCTATCTCCGCGGTGCGATCGCTCGATCCGTCAGAAATGACGATCAGCTCAGCGTGTCCCGAGTACCGGCAGGAGAGAAAATTTTCGATCTTCTGAGCGATGCAACGTTCTTCGTTGTAGGCGGCGACGATTACCGACAACGACGGCGCTGCGGTAGCTTCGTCCGATCCCTCATCGAAGTCGTCGCGTCTCGGGCGTGATGCCGACAGTGCAAACAGCAGCGCCGGATACAGCAGATACGCGTACAGCAGCAGAAATGCTGAAATGTAAAACAGGCTCGTCAATTTCTATGCGTCCCCCGACGCGCGTACCTAAGCAGCTTCTCCTTCCCGCCCCAGGCCGGTTAGCTCTGAATAAAGCGCGGCGGTTTGTTCGATCTGCCGCTGCACTGCGAAGTTTTCACGTACAAACTTGCGCCCATCCGACGCCAGCCGCGAAGCTAGCTCCGGATTGTCAAGCAATCGCTCAATCGCCGCCGCCAGCGCAACCGGATTCGCGGGTGGCACCAGCAGCCCGGTTCGTTCGTGGATAACCACCTCGGGCGTCCCATCGACTTCCGTCGCGACCATCGGACGTCCAGCAGCGAGCGCTTCGATCGCAACCAGCGGCAGGCCCTCGTACAGCGATGGCAGCACGACGACGTCTGCCGCCTCGAGCAGTTCGGGCACATCGCGCCGATAGCCGAGGAATCGCACGCGGTCGGTGAGTCCCAGCGATGCGCATTGCGCGCGCAAGCTACCCTCTAACGGACCTTCGCCGGCGAGTAGCGTGACAAGGTTTGGCCGCCGCTTAGCAAGAATCGCGATCGCATCGATCAGATGGCGATGCCCTTTTTGATCGTCCAACCGAGCCATCGTTAGCAGAGCCGGTTCGTCGGCAAGTCCTAAGGCCGCGCGAGTTGCGATGCGTCGATTCGGGCTGGCTGACGCGAAACGATCCAGGTCGCGTCCATTGTGGATAACCCGAATTTTGTTCTTTGGTACTCGCTTATTTCTCACCAGATGGCGCTCGGCGGCGTGCGACACGGCGATATATTTGTCCACCAGCCGCCCGACTTGCCTATCCACCCAGAAACTGGCGCGCAAGCCTTTTCCCATCCGCCAAACCTCGGGACCGTGACAAGTCTCGAGGACCGAGCCGACGCCGGCCATCCGCGCGATTCCGGCTCCGAGAAAACTGGCAGTGAACAGATGGCAATGCAGAATCGCGATGTTTTCGCGGCGGATGAAGCGCAGCAGGCGCGCGCCGGTCAGCACGTCCAGCCGCGACGAAAATTCAAGCGGCAGGCATTTGACGCCCGCCGCAGAAAGTTCCGGTTCCATCGCATCAATCAGCGCACCCGGCGCAGCCAGACATGGCTCGAATCCGTGCGAACGCATTGCGGTCAGAATTGACAATGCGTGTTCCTCCGCGCCACCGAAGACCCGGCCGGTCAGCAGGTGGAGCACGGCACGGCGTGGCCGGGCCACGCAGTCGTTTGAGGCTTTCGTTTGCAATCTTCGTCATACAGCAGTCAAACCGCGCTACTCAGAGCAAACACGATGCCGAGAAATACCTCATTACGGGAACTTAATCTAGTGATTAGGGCAATAAAAACTGGCCGTTTAAGTTGATAAAATGGTGAAAACCGGCGGTATTGGAGGCGTTTATGGGTATAAACGCCCCGCGTTACGGTAGCAGTCCCCGCGGGTTCCCAAAAAGCGAACGGCGAGTCATCGCTGACTCGCCGCATTGTTCCAAGCGTCACATTTTACCAATTTCTCACTGGCCGCTCATGGCGTCATCCGCGCTTTGCGCGGCCGCGTCGGCAGCATCCTTGTTGGCTCTCGCCTGCGCGATTGCCTGGTTGGCGGCATCGATCTGATCCTGCGAGGCGCCGTCGCTTTCGAGCTGATCGCGCGCCTGCGTCGCATTGTCGAGCGCCTCCTGTGCCGCATCGGCCGCATCGTGCGCCTGCTGGTCGGCGTCGGCCTGCGCTTTTGCCTCGGCGCTTTGGGCGCCACCACTCTGATCCGTTTGATCCGGAGCGCTGGCTGAATCCGCCGACCCGTCATTGGTCTGTGCCCGCACCGGCGAAGGGTATTCCCCAATGCAAGCGCGAAGAACGCCAGCGCAGCGAGCGCCGCTAACCCAAAGCGGAAGTTTCGCCTCGTGCATTTCTCTAAACTCATAGGTACTCGTCCAATTTCCGTGTTGCGACGAAGATAGTTCCCCCGCTGCGCTTGATCAAGGTCGACACCGTCATGGCGAGTCGGCTGGTTGCGACGCGCCGGAAGCTTCAGCAGCGCGCTGCCGCATGATCTTTGCCGATGAAAGTTCGTTGAACTTCTGGAACTCCCGCTCAAAATCCATCTCTCGACCCATCGTCTGATACTGGCGGGCGAGCATCAGATGCATGTGCGCATCGTCGGGGGCGAGCGAGATTGCGCTCTCGTAGGTTCGAGCGGCGGCCTCGGGTTCCGGCCTTGTTTTGGGAAGCGGCGAGCTTGAGGCGATAGTCGGCGACCGAGGGATCTATTTCCATGCAACGCTGAAAAAAGTCAAATCATCGTGCCAATAGTGCTCGGTTTGTATCAGTCGAGATGCGCGCGCGGCCAGAAAAATCGCAGGCGCTACTTCGACGGCCTTGCGTGCGCTCGAACTGTCGGATGCATCCGCATCAGGGCGACTGCGACCGCGCAGGCACAAACCAAAAGAGGGGCATAGAGATAGCGGTCGTCAACCAGATACCAAAGAGCGTTCAGATTCAGAGCAGGCGCCATCGTGATCACGCTCCAGACCGCGCAGAAGATGTAGATGCGGCGGTCGGAGCTGCGCCACGCCGCAACGAACGCAGCAGTAGAAATCACCAGTAATGCGGCGGCGCAGATGAAGAGTGCGGCTGCGGATGACTAATCCAGCTGATTGCGTGCGTTGGACCCGCCATCCACGGAACCGCCAGCACGGCCAGATAGTCGAGAACACTGACCGGCATAGTCATAAGAATCTGCGCGAGACTGTGATGCACCCTAACTTCGATAAAGCCGCGCACGATGCCGGAGTTGAGGCCTGACGAACGCCGAAGAGATAATTCGAACCCGAGCGCATTGAGTCGCGCGCACATATAAAGCACGCGAGTACCATGAATGGAGCGCAAGTTGCGCGGCCGAAAATATACGCCGGGGGAACATTACAGCCCGTCGCCATCTTCGAACAGAAAAACGTAGGCGGCGATGATCGACGCCGAAGAGAATTGCCGTCTCATGGCTCAGCAGCGCACCTGCATAAAGAATCAACGCGAAGATCAGTCCGCGCGACAATCCCGGTTTGCGGTTGATGAAGCAGCACAGAGCCGCCATTTCAAAAGTAGTCGATAGTGGCTCACCGATCGCGGACACCCATACTACCGATTCGGCATTCGCCGGCGGAAGCGCAAAGAGCGCCGCCGCCAGCAATGCAACCGACGAATTCCTGGTAAGCAATTGCGTCAGACGGAAGCAAAGAATCACGGCGATCAACTGAAGTACTATTTTTTCGAAGTGCCATGCTGCGGGATGGTCTCCGAAGATCATGAAGTTCAGCCCGAACCATGAAGCCTGCAGCGGTCGATAGTAGGCGCTCTGAGGCAGCTGGCCGCGGATTCAAGAACCACCAGCTGTCGTAGATGAAGGACTTTCCGATTCCAGCCCAACTGTGGAGCGGAAGGCTTTGAACGATCTGCGGGTATCGTCAAATACCCAGCCGTTTCGCAGGCTCGGAAGATAGACTACGATCGTGGCGAGCAGAATCGCGCCCAGTACTGCGGCTTTACCTCGACTGAGGCCCCAGAATATTGCGGGCGACGAAGCGACTCCTCGGTTGAGACTGCGAGAGCTGGTATTGCTTTCGTCACGGCGAAGGAGCCGCGCCGGGAGCGGACGCAGGTCGGATTGCACCGTTTGGGCCATTGCCGCGGAGAGCGCAACGAACTTCTGGAACTCGCGCGGAAATCCATCTCTCGCCCCAATCTCTGGTACTGCTGCGCGAGTTTGAGATGCGTGGGCGCGTCGTTTGGGTTGAGTGACGCCGCTCGTTCGAGAACCCCTGCGGCTTCGTCCAACTTACCGGCTCGATTCAATGCGGCGGCCAAATCCAGCTGATATTCGAAATGTGGGGAGCGATCTCGACGCTTCGATTGAAAGTAGGCGACGTCGTCGTGCCAGTACCGCTCGATGCGCACGGTCGATAAGACGTAGAACGCCAGGCTCATCGCAAGCACCGCGCCGACAGCATTGCGTGCTGTGGATCCGACTGACGCGATCTCAATGGCGGCGACGGCGACGGCGAGACTCCATCCGAATGAAGGCGCGTAGAGATAGCGGTCGTCGACCAGCCACAAAATCCCATTAAGATTGAGCGCAGGCGCCATCGTGAGAAAAATCCAGACCGCGCAGAAGAGATAGATATGGCGATTGGGACTGCGGCGCGCAAGCACGAAAGCTATCGCCGCCAGCACCAGCAGGGCAGCCAGCGTCGATGAACACGATTGGCTGCAGCACGCGCGATCCAATCGACATTGTGCGCGGACGTCGGCCGCGTCGGGAATGGCAAGCACAGCCAGATATGAGATCAATGTTTCCGGAATTGTCATGAGCACCTGGATCGAAGAGTAGTGCGGCCGCAGGACTTGGAATCCGCGCGCGTACGCCGTGCCTGTCGTATCGAAATGGACATCGAACAGCCGCGCCGAGCGCATTGAATCGCGCGCACAGGTACACAACCAGCGCAATCAGGAATGGCGAGCAGGTCGCGCAGCATTGAGCGAACCCCGCCCGTTTCGAACAGCAAGAGGTAAGCGGCAACGATCAGAGGAAACAGGATTGCGCTCTCATGCGTCAGCAGCGCGCACGCATACAGGACCGCTGACACGACCAATCCGCGCGACCAACCCGGTTTGCGCTCTATCAGGAAGATCATCGCGGCCAGCTCGAACCCCGTCGAGAGCGGCTGCGGAATCGCGCTGGCATAGACCACCGCGCCGGTGTGCGCGGGCATCAGTGCGAAAATCGCGGCGCTCAGCAATCCGATCGGAACCTCGCCGGTGAGCAATTGCGCCGCACGGAAGCACAGCGCCACGACGACGACATGCAAGACGATCTTCGCCAGATGCCATAGCGCCGGATTTGTTCCGAACAACAGAGTGTTGGTGGCGAACCACACGTTCTCCAGCGGCCGGTAGTATGGACTCTGCGGGAGGCGGCCGTGATTGCGAAACCACCAAAGGTCGTAGCGGAACGAATTCCAGACGAATGACCAACTGTGAATCAGCTTGTTGTCGATGAACTCATGGCGATCGTCGAGCACCCAACCGTTGCGCAGACTCGGCAGATACACAGCGATAGTCACCAGCAAAATCCCGGCGAGGATCGCGGCTTGGCGCGAGTTCAACCCCCAGACCAGCGCCGCATCCGGGGCATCGTCGTTCGACCCGGCGATGGCCGAGTTTGATTTCATCGCGCTGCCGGAGTGGCAGGCTGAGAAGCGTTGCGGTCGCGTGCGCGTGCCCGAAGCGCCCTTATCTTGAGGATTTCAGCCTCGAAATCCTGCGCCCGCCCCATCATCCCGTATTGATTCCGCCAGTTTGGTGTGGAGATTTACGTTGTCCGGATCGTTATTCACCGCATCGCGGAGAACACTCATCCCGCCGGTGAAATCGCCGTTGAAGTTCAGCATGTCCACCAGGCCGCGAAGATACTCAGCATGGCGGGGAGCGATCTGAAGGCATCGCGAGAAAAACGTCACGTTGTCATGCCAGTAGCGCTCGACGCGCACGATCGTGGCCGCGTTGGCAATCAGCAATAGGGCAATTGCACCCGCTACCATCGTACGCGCGCGCGAACTGCTCGAGGCGATCCGGATCGCGGCGATAGAGACCGCTAGGCTCCATCCGAATGAGGGGGCATAGAGGATGCGATCCTGGACGAGAACGGCCAGCGCCTTGAGGTTCATCGCGGGCGCGATCGCGATGAGAGCCCACGCGGCGCAGAAGAGATAGAGGCGCAAATCGGTACTGCGCCGAATCAGCACCATCGCGACCAGCGCAAGCAGCAGAAGTATCCCGCCGCTGGCGAATGTGATCGGACTCAACCCGGTGATCCACGTCACGTTATGCGTGGGTGCGGCCATCCCGGGGATCGCGATCACTTCGAGATAAGTGAGCAGCGCGACTGGCGCCGTCATGATGATGTCGAGGAGACCGTGTGGGGGAGCAGGCTTTGCCCATCCGAGCGCGACCGCGGGCGGCACGAAGTCCGGGCGGCCGGCGAAGTTCGCGATGCCGAGTGCGTTCAGCCGCGCACCGAGATACAAAACCGCAAGCAGCATGAATGGCGCGGCGAGGCGGACGGTTTCACCGACACGCTTGCGCTCGATCAGAAACAGGTACGCAGCGACGACTATCCAGAACAGGACCGCGGTTTCGTGACATAGCAGCGCGCCCGCATAGAGCATCAGCGCCAACGCTGGCCCGCGCGACGACCCGGGCTTCCGATTGATGAAGCAGCACATCGCGCCCATCTCGAGGATCGTGGACAACGGTTCGCCGATCGCGGAGATCCACACCACGGATTCGATGTTCGCGGGGATCAGACCGAAGATTCCGGCGGTCAGCAATGCGATGGTGGTGTTGCGGGTAAGCAGTTGCGCGAGCCGGAAGCATACGACTAAGCCGATCAACTCGAGCACGATTTTTTCGAGATGCCAGGCCGCCGGATGATTTCCAAAAATCATGTAGTTCAGCCCGAACCACGCGGTCTGGAAGGGCCGATAGTACGCGCTCTGCGGAAGATTCGTTGGATCGCGAAACCACCAACTGTCGTGGAGGAATGACTTTCCTACACCTGCCCAACTGTGCAACTCGGTCGCATCGATGGTTTGGGCCTTGTCGTCCCAGACCCAGCCGTAGCGGATGCTCGGTATATAGATGAGGGCGGTCGCAAGCAGGATCGTCGTGAGGATCGCAAGCTCGCGCGGCTCGAGGTTCCACAGCCGCGAGGCGGGGGCATCCGATCGCAACTCCGTGGATTGCGGGTCGCTGACACGAGGTTGCACCGACGCTGTCATAAATTATTTCGAATAGTCGCCGCGAATCGAGCGTACCCGCAGATTGATCAAATCCGCAAACATCCGTATCGGATCCCAGGGAAAACGGACCTTGGTCGCCGCATCATGGTTCCAACGGACGGGCACCTCGACAATCTTGCCGCCCGTGCGCTCTACCAGGAACAGCAGCTCGGGGTCGAAGCCAAATCCCCAAACGCGCTGCATTTCAAAAGCACGCCGCGCGAGATCCATCCGAAACAGTTTGAACCCGCATTGAGTATCGTGGATGCGCAGACCGGTGAAGAGGCGAACCAAAAGATTGTAGCAGCGGCCCGAATAGTCCCGCAGGATCGACTCGGGCACCCCTATCAACTCGCGTCGAAGAGCGCGGGATCCGATCGCCGCTGCCGCGCCATTTGCCTCGAGCGCCGCAACCAACTTGTCCACTTCCTCGATTGGCGACGATAAATCGGCGTCGGTGAAGAGAACCAGGTTGCTGGACGCCTCGAGCACACCGTGCCGTACCGCATAACCTTTGCCGTGATTGGGAGGGGCGAGGTGCATGTAGCGCACTTCCGGGAATTTCGCGACGACGGCCCGGGTCGCATCGGTCGATCCGTCGTCGACGACGATTACCTCGACCGGTGAGCGCTGCGCCTCCGTGTACGCGCGGATCTTGCGCAAGCTCGCCTCGATGCGATGCTCCTCGTTGTACGCGGGCACAACGATGCTCAACCAGGTTTCAGCCATGATGGGTGGGAGAATTTCGCGGCGGCCGTGCGGGGCGCATTCCGCACAGGCCGCGCGATTTTCTACGCATCAGTGGGAAGGCGACGCCGCGGCTGCCGGGTTCGTCGCGGCCTGGTTGTACTCGGCAGGCACGGCGAAAGTGTCGGCAGGCAGGTTTTTCACTTCAATTTTAGTGACCTTGACGCTGGTGACATACGGCTTGGCTTTGGCATCCGATTCTCTAATCTTGGCAGCCTGATCGGGCGGGAAATCCGCTGGAATCGGGAACGGAACGGCGATGATGCTGAGGGTGGAAGAGACCGGAATGCCGTCGGGAATTTCGCCCTTTATCTCTTGCGGAGATCCCTTGAGCTTGTCCGCCAATGCCTTTCGGAACGCGACGTACTCTGCCGCACCCGCAGCGGCGCTGGCGATGCATTCCGTCGCTTCGAGTTTGGCGCGCCCGATATTATAGATTCCGCTGTAGTTCTGGCAGTCATATCCCGCCACTTTGCGGCTGCCGCTCCCCTTCTGGTAACTGACAAACATTCCTTGACGGGCCAGTATTGGAGCGATTTGCTTGACTGGCGGAAGAGCAAGCTGCGCCAGTTTTTTGACAGCGGGCGCCAACACGTAGATCTTGCCAGCGTCGGGATCTGTGATAATCACGCGGTCGGGCGTGATAATTTTTTGTTTGTTGCCCTGCAGCATCACGGTCTGCTCGCTTTTGTGCTGCTTGCCAGTATTGTCGGTGACGACCACGTCTTCGGAAATCACGACACCGGCGGATGCGGTAGTAGCGGCCAGTGCGAGGACAATCGCAGTGGTCGCGGCTACTGTGAATCTCATACCCATCTCTCTCCTTCCCAAGCGTTGAAACTTTCGATCCTGCGCCTCCCTGCGCCCGCGGGCTGGGACGGCTTACGGTTTAATCCCCGGTGAATCGATAGTGCATATCAGTCAAGACCTCAAGCACGAAATTCTCCAGCACGCCGGAAATGCGAACGGCGGGCCATTTCTGGCCCGCCGTTTCGGTTACAGCGTTATTGGTTCAAACTCGCGACTAGTTCTTGCAGGTGATCGTGACACCAGTCGTGTTGACTCCCGCAGGCGTAAACGAAGTCTCCGGGCAGTCGCTCGAGTTGAGCTTCAACGTCGTCGTCGTCGATACCGCCGGCGTCGTACCATTGCAGGTGCAATTGATCGTCGCTGCGAGCGTCGACGGAGTGTCTCCCTCGGCGATGTAAGCGGCCGGTGAGGCCGGGCTCAAGCTAACCGAGCACGTATTCGGGCCATTGGTCGCGCTGTTCGAAGGCATCGTGATCGTCGTGTCGCAGCCAGCCGGGCTGGTGTTGGTGAACTTCACCGTTCCAGTTGCGGTCTTGTTGACTGCGGTGATCGTCGTTCCCACAACCAGGTCGGTCAGCTTGCCCGCGGGCACGCTGGCGAGGCCAAGTGCGGTCGCGATATCGCCCGAAGGAACGAGCAGTCCGCCGGTCTGGGTAGCCGCAAGACCGGAAACGATCGCATAGTCGCTCGTGTCGGTCGCGCCAAACTGAACGGTGTCGATCGTGAAAGCAGCACCCCCAGCCGCATCGCCACAAGTCAGGCTCGGATGAACGATCTGTGCCTTGTTGTTCGAAGTGCCGTCGCCAAAGTTCGATTCCTGCGTAAGCTGAGTATCGCAATCGTTCTCAGTCACGCCTGTCGTATTGCCGACGTTGTCATTGCTGCTGAAGCTCGTGCTTCCACCAGCCTGGCCGTTCGTGAAGATCTGCAATGCGCTGATCGTCGAGCCGAAGGAGCCGGTAATTCCCGGCAGGCCGAACGGGTCCGCTGCTGGTGCGCCGTATCCTTCAAACAAGCTCTCCGACAGCCCCACGTACGGCGCTACGCCGTAGCCGTTGCTGCCACCGAGAGGACCCACTACTGGGAGCGTCACGGTCGAGGACTGTTTCTGCATCGTGATTACCAGGACCGGGCTTCCCGGCGGCGGGCTGGTAGGATTCGGGCCGTTATCCGGCACGATCGCTCCGAGGACGACCGCCGCGCCGGTGTTCGCCTGAAGGGTGAACGCCATCGGCAGATGGGTCGATCCCGGACCGGTGTTTACATATGAAAAACTGGGATCGATCGTCAGGCGCTGTCCGCCATTGCCGAAGGGCGACGGAGTCAGCGTGCCTACGGTGTTCTGGTGGTCGGCGCCGTCGAAGCACGGGATACCGGTACCGAGCAGAGAGCTACCGGAATCGCAAGTGGCCGGGCCGCCGTTCAGGGTCAGCACCGCGTTGTCGTTGTACTCCAACTCGAGGTGGCTAACCGTACAACCGGTTGGGCCACTGGTTCCGGCCGCGTTGAAGCTGATCTGGCCGATACCGACAATGTAGTGAAGCGCCTGGTCATTGGTGAGTTCCGGCTCAGTGCCATGCACCTGGAATGCATAGCTCTTGCCGCACTCAGTGAGATTAGCGGCGTTCGCCCTGGGAGCAGCCATCAGAGCGAGGCTGCTCAGCATTACGAGACCTAGAAGCGTCCTTTTCATACGTCCTCCCGAAACATTGGTAAGTTGAAACCTTTTTGAATCCCCGTACCCCACGTTAGTCTGTCCCAAACCTTGAGAGCCCCCGTACTAGCGCTCGTCACTACCTCCTTCCTCACGACGCTGGCGGACCTTGACTAAGACCGCGCGACGCCGAAATACCCTCCCCTTATGCGATCCCCCTCGTTGCGCGTCCCGCGTCGATCTCTCCCCGTTCCGCGCCGTCTTCGGGCCTCCCTGTCATCCCGCACCCCAACTTGGGAGAGACAGGTTTGCGCTGTTGGCGGAGCACGTCTAAGTCGCAAATTCGGGACGTACTACGAGCTACACTCTAGTCAGATTTCAGCGAAGGCAACCATCAAGATTGCACTAAAAAGCGTCACAATCTGTGAAATAGCAATTTGTTGACAGTTATTTTGGAACATTCTGACAGTCAAAATTTCAATTTGAGGGCTAAAGGGTTCTTTTTGAGACCTATTTCGCACCGCGCATAAGAGCCTTCACTTGACAATTTAACATCAGGCAGCCTAGGGTCGCTCCGGTTCTAACACTTGGGCTTGTATGGCGAGGGGTGTGCGTCTCACAACGCACAATTAGCAAAACAGGCCACAATGTAGGACTCGCTTCAGGGAGGATTCTTTAGCATGCGCGTCAAGTCATTCACGCGGTCGATCGCGGCCCTTATCTTTGCACTATTGTTTGTACTAGGCGCGTTCGCGCGACCGGTAATGGCGCAATCTGACGATGACGTCGCGTCGTCGCCGGATGCCGGCCAGCCAACGCTGCAACTCAGCGGTCCGCTGTCCTTCGGCAACGTCGTCGTAGGAACCACTAGCGCAGCGCAAACCGAGACAGCCACTAACCCCTCCCATAAGCATAAGAAGATAAAGATTTCGAGCGTCTCCGTTTCCGCCGGTTTCACGATTACAAGCGATATGTGCTCCGGCTCGAAGCTGAATGACGGCGGTACCTGCGACGTCGATGTCGCGTGTATGCCTACCGCGTCTGGAGCTATCACTGGACAGATTACGTTCAACTATAAGACCAACAAGAAGCATCACGTGAACCAGGACCTGAGTTGCACCGGTGTAACCGCGACGCCGACTCCGACCGCAACCGCGACCGCAACCCCGACTAAGACGGCGACCGCAACCAGCACGGCGACCTCGACAGCGACAGCAACCAGCACGGCGACCTCGACGGCGACCGCAACCGCAACGTCAACCGCGACATCGACGTCAACGGCGACCTCGACGCCAACCGCGACGGCAACATCAACCTCGAGCAACACACCGACGGCAACCGCAACCACGACCGCTACCTCGTCGCCGACGGCAACCTCTACTCCGACCTCAACAGAAACGGCAACTCCGACGGAAACGTCGACTGCAACAGCGACAGCCTCGGGCTCGCCAACCGCGTCCGCCACTCAGACGGCCACCTTCACGGCCAGCCCGACCCCGTCCGGCTCGCCGACGGCCACCTCGACAGCTACCGCGACTGCGTCGGGCACGCCGACCGCATCGGCCACCGCCACCGCGACCTTGTCGCCGACTCCGACAGCGACCGCGACCGGCGGTACTCCGACGTCAACCGCGACCGCGACTAACACCGCAACGCCGACGGCGACTTCAACGTCTACGTCGACCGCGACTTCTACGTCGACCAATACTGCCACGGCGACGGCAACTTCGACTTCATCGTCGACGCCAACGTCGACCTCTACCGCGACCTCCACCGCAACATCGACCTCGACCGCAACCTCTACGGCGACAGCGACCGCAACATCGACCTCGACGTCGACACATACGGCGACTGCAACCGCGACCCCGACTGCGACCGCGACGGGGACGCCGACCTCAACCGCAACTGCGACTGCCACCGCAACCTCAACAGCCACCGCCACCGCGACGGCGACTTCGACCGGTGGACCTACGGCGACCGCGACCAGCACGCCTGGACCAGAAGCGGGGAGCATCCTGGTGGCGGGCGGAGATTCGGGCGGCAAGCTGGCCGGAGTGATCAACCTGGCGACTTCGACCAACTCGAGCGCGGGCGCGCAGATTTTCAACACCGCGACCGACACCTTCCTGCTGGTCGGCAATTTGAACACCAAGCGCGAATCGGCGGCCGCCGTGCCGCTGCCCAACGACCTGACCCTGATCGTGGGCGGTGCGTCGTGCGGACCGATAAGCTACGGCGGGACCCCGGGCTTCCAGTGCGACGCGCTGCAGACCTCGGAGCTGTACAACGAGAACACCAAGGCCTTCACCGTTGCCGGCAGCGGCAGCGGCGGCCTGATGACGATCGCGCGCAGCGGCCCGAGTGCAACCCTGATCAAGGGTAGCGGCACCGCGCTCGACGGCCAGGTATTGATAGTGGGCGGCTCGACCGGCAGCTCGTTCCTGAGCCTGGCGCCGCCGCCGGCCGGTTCGGGCGCACCTCCGGGACAGCAGGCGCTGCATACGGCGGAGTTGTACAACCCGGCCACCGACGCCTTCACCGCGACCAACTCGCTGCCGGCCTGCGCTGCGGGACACGCACCGCCGCCGGTAGCTCCTGCAACCTGCCCGGCGGGCGATACTTGCGACTGCACCACCGGCCTGCCCTCGACCTGTGCGGGAACCGCCAACGCGATCACGTCGGCCTCCGAGAGCGGAACGACGGTGACCATCACGATGACCACGGCCAATCCGGCGGGGCTGACTATCGGTAACAACGTGACGGTCGCCAATGTGAACGTCGCGGGCTACAACGGGACCTTCGTGGTGACCGCGATTCCGACCGGCACCACCTTCCAGTACACCGCGGCCTCGGGCCTCGGCGCCGGCACCGGTGGCACGGCAGCGGCCAACACCTTCGAGTGCGGCATGGTGGACCAGGGCGCGGCGCTGATCCCGAACGACAGCGGCAAGGTGCTGCTGGCGGGCGGCGACGTGGTGGCGTTCCTGGGCCAGTCGTCGAACCTGTCGTTCATCTTCGACCCGGCGACCCAGACCTTTACCAAGACCACTGGTTCCTTGATCACGCCGCGCGAACTGTTCCCGCTGGTGGCGCTGGATCCGGCGGTGGTCACCGGCGCGCTGTCGGGCCATGTGGTGGCGTTCGGCGGGGTCGATGCGAACACCTCGGCCTGCGTCTCGCCCAATATCGTGGCGACCACGCTCAACTCGGCGGAAGTGTTCGACCCGAGCTCGCAGACCTGGAGCGCGGCGGCCAACACCATGGGGGTCAAGCGGGCGACGGTGGCGACGCTGTTCGAGGCCGGCAGCCTGGCGGGTGAAGTTATCGTGCCCGGCGGAGTCGACGTCGAAGCGGGAACCTTCCCCGTCGACCTGCGTCGGCGTGGCCAACCTGAAACAGGGAGCAACAGCCGAGACCGACCTGTACGACCCGGCCACCGGCGTGGGCGGCACCTTCACTGCGACCGGCTCGCTCAACCAGGCGCGCGAAGGCCAGGGCCAGGGCGTGATCGGAGCGGGCACCGACGTGACCGACCTGCTGGCAATCGGCGGAGCATGCACCACGCCGTCGCCGAGCTTGCAGTCGGTGACGATAGGCACCGCGCAGGCGGCCACCACCTGCGGCAGCCCGAACGCGCAGAACGATTACTCGGAGCTGTACAGCCAGGGTTCCAAGACCTGGACCGTAGGACCGGGCCCCGCCGCCAGCTTCACCCCGACCAACGCAGCCGCCGCGGCGGTGCTGCCTTAGCTGGGCTGTCTACCCATTAACTGATGTAACCGGCCAACGCCGCTTCCCTTCCGGGGAAGCGGCGTTGCCGCTTTCGGCACCGATGCGTATTCACATGATCAACAAATGCGACTAGATATTTCCTGACGCGACCATGGATATTTCCGTAATCCTTCCCGTCGTCAACGAATACGACAACCTGCGTATTCTCATTCCGCGCATCCAGGCCTCGCTCGACCGCGAAAAGCTCTCCTACGAGATCATCGTCGTCGACGGCGGCTCGATCGACGGCACTCGCGAGGCCTCCGCCGCGCTGGGCGCGCGCGTTCTGGTCGAGCGCCGCCGCGGCTTTGCCGGCGCGATGGAGACCGGCTTTGCCGAAGCCGCCGGCGACTACTTCCTCACCCTCGACGCTGACCTCTCCGACGATCCCGATTTCATCGGCAAGATCTGGGCTGCTCGCACCCGCGGCGACATCGTGGTCGCGTCGCGCTACGTGCGCGGCGGCGTTACCTATTCATCCTTCATTCGACACTCGATGAGCTGGATGCTGAACGCTGTCCTGCGCCGGCTCCTTTCGATGCCTGTGCGGGACATGTCCAGCGGTTATCGCCTCTACCGGCGCGAGGCCCTGCAGGACATGGAGATCAACTCGACCAACTTCGAGGTCCAGCAGGAAGTGTTGGTCCGCGCCTATGCCCGCGGCTTCAGCGTGGTCGAAGTGCCGTTCGTATATTTCCCGCGCAACACCGGCCGTTCGCATGCCCGCGTTTTCCGATTCGGCATCGACGTCGCGCGCTCCGCCCTGACGCTCTGGAAGCTGCGCAACTCGCTCGCGTCGGCCGACTACGACGAGCGCGCCTTTTACAGCATCATCCCGATTCAGCGCTTCTGGCATCGCAGCCGCCATCACTTCGCCGTCACCTGGGCACGCGGCCACGCCAGCATCCTCGACGCCGGCTGCGGTTCGAGTCTTATCGTGCAGAGCCTCAACCATGTCGTCGGGATGGACTTCAATCTCAGCAAGCTGCGGTTCCTGCGCCGCTACCGGATGCCGCTGGTCCGCGGTTCCGCCTTCGCACTGCCGTTTTGCGATCAGAGTTTCGATTGCGTCATCTCGCAGGAGGTAATCGAGCACCTGCCCTACGACGAAGTGATCTTCGAGGAGATGCGCCGGGTGCTGAAGCCGGGCGGAGTCGTGATTCTCGGCACTCCTGACTACGCCACCTGGGTCTGGCGAACGATCGAGCCAATTTACGGATTCCTGATGCCGGGCGGCTATAAGGACGAGCACATCACCCACTTCACGCGCGAGAGTTTGACCGAAATCATGGTGCGCCTCGGCTTCGCCGTCGAGGAAGTCGCCTACGTCGGCGGCAGCGACCTCCTGATGCGATGCCGCAAACTGGAACCAGCCCTAAGCGCAGTCTCAACCGCCGCGTAGATCCATTGCGCCACCGTAGGACGGAATTCATTCCGCCGCCCTCGACCACAATCCCTCGCCATACCTCCCTCGCGATAATCTTCTCCCTCGCGATTCTTTGCGTATCGCCCGCACATGCTCAAAGCTGCCTCCCTTCTTTCCCCTACTCCGCCGGATGGCTGGGCGGCGACGCCGCCTTCTCGATTCCTTTGAGCGATCAACGCGAGCTCTGGCTGTTCGGCGACTCCTTCGTCGCCACCGCACACCCCACACCATCCTCTCCAACGAAAACGCAGCCGACATCGGAGGCGGCAGACCATCGACCCCCAAGAATACTTGGTGCAGGGGTCACCCCTGCGACTCGCGTCGGCTCCACCATGGTTGCGAACACGATCGCAATCTCTTCATGTCACTCTGGGATATGGACGATCGAATACCACTGGCGGCCGCCCGTCCACGGCCACAAAGTCCAACGCGCGTTCTTTGATAGCGGCACTCACGCGTTCCGCTATTGGCCCCTCGACGGATTCGTCTACGAGAAAACCCTCTACGTGGCGCTGCTCCGTGTGGAGATCACCAGCAAAACCAAGCCGTTTGGATTCAAGTTCATCGGAGTCGATCTCGCAAAGATTGCGAACCCCGACGATGAGCCCGGCAAATGGTCCATCACCTACCTGCCTCTTTCCAAGAGCCTGGCCGCCGCCCCCGGTGTTTCTATCGTCGTCCGGGGTCCCTACGCATTGATGTTCGGCACAATGGATCGTGGTGAGCACAAGCGTCATGCGGTGATCCTGACGCGTATCAGCCTCGACCATCTAGATCAGCCGGACCAATCGCTCGAGTACCTCGGATCAGATGACAAGTGGGAAAGCGGACCGATTCACGCCGATGCGAAAGATGTGATTTCAGAAGGCCAATCCGACTTCAGCATTCGCTACCATTCCGAAATCGCTAAATGGGTCATGGTGCAGCAGGCACCCGGATATCTTACGAGTCAAATCGGAATGCGAACCTCCGCAAACCTCGAAGGCCCATGGTCTCCGTTCGTCTCCCTGATGAACATCCCCGAGATGCAGACCCATCACTCCCATAGCAAAAAGATTTTCTGCTATGCCGCCAAGGAGCACCCGTCCTTCGAATCGTCGCCTGATACTCTGGTAGTGACCTATGTGTGCAATTCATTAAAGTTCCGCACACTCATCCACGATATGACGATCTACCACCCCATCGTGACTCAATTGCGGATGCCGTCAACGATGCGTTAGGGTGGTCGATATTTCGACGAACTAAAAGCTTGTCGCTTCCGACTACAAAAGGTCGTCGCACCACGATCATATCGGGACTGATCGTTCTGCTGTCACTGGTAGCCACATCCAAACCTGTGCGGGTTGGTGACGCTCGAGATTACATGGCACTGGCGCTAAGACTCAGCAGCCTTGGACAGCCGGCAATGTATCCTGACGAGATCAAGGACGTTGAGGCGAAGATGGTAAGCAGCCTGGGCCCAGGGTACGGCGGACCGCCGTTGGAGTCAGCATTTCCAGCTCCTTACCTGACCGGACACGATGGACGGGTGGACCTGAATCACTTCTGGTTCTACTCAATGTTAGCGGTCCCGGAAGTCTGGTTGCTCAAAGCCATGGGCGTCAAGTCCTACCATGCGTTCACCCTACTTAATATTGCGTTGCTACTGACCGCGCTATGGGTGGCCTCGGCGAGGTTGGATTGGCCGGCGCTCATGCTCCTGTTCATGAGCCCGATCGTATGGTGGATCGACAAACCTTCCACCGAGATATTCACCTTCTCGATGCTAACCATAGCAATGACGCTAATCGTGGAACGACCGTGGTGGGCCCTGATGTGCGCAGGCCTCGCGTCAACACAGAATACACCAATAGCCTTCTTGCTTCCGTTGATAATTTTGACGGCGATGGCCTCAAGACCCGAGGTTCTGACTGATTGGCGCCTCTATCTAGGCGGAGTGGTAGGCGCGACGCTGGTGGCCCTACACCCATTGTACTACGAGATCCGCCTGCACGTCGTCTCACCCGAGTTGCTGTATGGCGCTGTCCTGATGGTTGCACCTAGCCGGGCCCGCTTTTTCGCGCTGCTTGGCGATCTAAATTTTGGACTTCTCATCTGGTGCCCCTTAATTGTGGGAGCGACCGGGTGTACCGCTGCTGCGCTGATTGCGCGGGACCGCGTGCGTATGTGGCTACTACCCGCGCTGGCGTCGACCGCTATTGCGGCCATCTTCATGTATTCATTTGCGCAGGTTTGGCACTTAAACACCGGCGGGACGTTCGGCATGCATCGTTATGCCGTCTGGTTCATTCCGCTGACGATTCCTGTTTTTGCCGAGGCGCAGGCCGCCTGTGGTGCACGCTTCGATAGATGGTTGGCGCCTGTCGCGATCATTGCCTGCATTTGGTCAGTAGGCGTGGCTCACCCACGCTATCCCGAGCAATTTCTCGAGCCTACGTGGTTCGCGGAATGGGTCTGGACTACTCATCCTTCATTCAGCAATCCGTTAGTGGACGTCTTCTCCGACAGGGTCCTTCATCGCGAGGTCGGCGCGGCATACCAGCCGGCGGCCGTTAGTAACTGCGCGAAGATCCTGCTGGTCGGCGGTAGAGAGCCGTTAGCCTGCTTTGCTTCAATCTCACCGGTCCTCTTAAGTCCGTCGATCCCGGCACGCTGCACGCTGCCATCGGCGCCTTGCTACGCCAATCGCGTTGGCTCTGGCTATGAGATCGTGGACGCCCCGCTCTGAAGAAACGTCTTCGCTGTGGCGCTCACACCGCGCGAGATGGCACGCGCGTGAATCGTTCTTTCAGCCGCAAGAACGGCGCTTCCAGCCATCGGTACGATGCCGCCGCCAGCGCCACGTTCAAAGCGAAGGCGAGCAGTACATAGACAACCCACGGCGTCCACAGTGCTAAGCCAGCCACCACAAGGGTCCTGGAGATCGCGCGAAACAGCAACACCATGGCGAAGTTTCTTGCGATTGGGCTGTATACGTACAAGCCATAGGAGATTTTCCCTAAGTAGATCAGACAGCGAACCAGTACGGAACTCGGGTTGAGGCTCTTCGTCCCCAACGTCGCCAGTACGAAAGCCCCGCTTCCGAGTGCGATCGCAGGGTAGCCCATCGATATGCTGAGTGTGTCGTTCGCATGAGGTATTCGGCAGTAGCCTGCAGCGAACATCCAACTAGCTACGCCGACGAGCATTAGCAACAGCCGAAGCAATGGCCGCAGATTGAGCGGCGGCAAGAGCGCGATCAGAATTCCGACCGCAATAGAATCCAGATGTGTGAAAGTGTTGTTCCAGACAAGCCTGTCAAGATCGAACGTTAATGAAGCGCGGACGATACAGGCAATCGCAATCATGGTAATGGGCACGAGCACGATGCGTCTTCGCGGAATCCATCGCGCAAACGAGGGCCAGAATAGATAGAACTGTTCCTCGACCGAGATGCTCCAGAGATGACCCATGAAGGGAATGGGAATCGACAAAAGACAATTGCGGAAATTGAAGTTGAACAGAAAAACCGCCATGAAGAAGTAGCTGGTAGGGCGCATCGGCGGAAAGAGATTGCCGATGATCGGCGCCGAGGTGATAGAAGCCGGAAGCTGCGTGAGGAGAAATGCCAGTGCTATTGAAAAATAGTATAGAGGCCAGATCCTTAGCGTTCGCCGGGCGTAAAACGCCTTCAGGTTGATGTCTCCGGTCTCATCACGTTCTTTCAGCAGCAAGCTGGTTATCAGGTAGCCGCTCAGTGTGAAGAACAGGTCTACTCCGAACGCTCCTGCGCTGCCCAAACTGCCGAGCAGGCCTAGGTTCTTATAGAACGCAACGTTGTCCAGCGGCACGTGCCAAATGAACACTGCGAAGAACGCAAAAAATCTGAGGACGTCGAGCTCCGGAAGATAAAAACGATCCGCAGTCTTCGGCAGACTGTCCGCGCTCCTGGGGATTGCCTGACTCATCATCGAGGCCTGTTCACAACGCCTTTCGGGAGGGATGAACTTTTCAGCCTGACCATCGCGAATTTTCCATGCTAAACCTGCGGTATGCGTCACGATGCCCCACACTCGCTCGGCTCTCCCGAAATCCGGCGACCTCCGCTTGCGGCGAAAACAATTTTTGACGGAACAAAGCTACCCTTGGTAGATGCGCCTCCCAAAACCACAACCTATAGTATGAAATCGCCGTTTTCGCCTAAGCTCTATGTTCCGGGATTGCGTATCTCGCGCTCATTTGACGAAGACATTGTACGCGGTGCTGCCGTCCGGATACTTAATCGATGCGGCCGGCGTCCCCGACTCATTCTGATTCCCCGGAAACACGAACACCCCTTGCGGCATCATCCGGTAACTCCATTGCGGATTGCCGAACCAGTACCGACCAAAATGCGCCACGCCCGCGTAAAGGCTCGAGCCCGGCTCGTCCGGCACGTAGTCCACCGGGTCGCGCTGAAAAACATCCGGCGGGTAGCGGTCGAAGAACAACACATAGATGTACGGCATCTCCATCCGGTTCGTAATGAACACCGGCCCGCTGTCAGACCCGAGCTTGCGCGTCGCGGCAATCGCCTGTTCCATCCCGTATTGGAAATACGGCGCCGCCTCGATCGGATAGTCGCGAAAGTACGCGCGCACGAACCGCCCTCCGTGAAATATCGTGCCGACCGCAAGCAGTACCACCACAAGCGTCGCGACCGCAGCCGACGACGGGATCATTTCAATCAGCACCACCAACCCGACTGCCGACAGTACCATCCAGGGAGTCATCGCCAGGATATCGCGTCGCGCCTCGGGATGAGAAAACAAGAGACCCGGCGTCAGCGGAAGGTTGTCCACCGGATGTTGCATGAGGACATACGGCGTCTGCAGCCCGCCCGGCTCGGGCTGCCACACGCCCGATGGAACTGTCAGCGCAGCAGGAACCGCCGCGAGAGCCAGCCATCCCGCAAGCACGATCACGCTTCGGCGCCGTCGCGCGCTCGCGAGCGCCGCCAAAGCAATCAGAAAAAGCGGCGCCTGCTCTGGGAGCAGTTGGCCGAAACCGCGCGGATGGAACAGCGACCAGTGGTCACCTCGGTCACCCGTGAGGAACAAGAACGATGGGGTGAAATATCCAGCCCAGTTGGCGGCGAAGTTTTCGACTTTGGCCAGAGTCGAATCGCTCGAGGTCGTCGCCGCCGCCGTCGAACATCCGGGACACTTTTCCATGTAGTGGAAGAGCGACATCTGGTTGTAACGCGCCTGCATCGCCGCTCGATGCCGCATCGTAACAGCTATCTCAGGAGTGGCTATGACAGCTATCACAGCTAACGCAATCAGCGCCTTGCGCCATGACTGTCCTAGCTCTTGCCTGTATAGGACCGCCAGCAGACCTATCATAAGAGGCGTGAACACCTTCACTACCGAATAGGAGTAGAGTGAGAGCCCAAATAGGATCGCGCTGGCTATCAGATACACGGTCTTGCGTCGTCCTAGCCAGCCGAAGAAGCATAACATCGCGAGCGTGACTGTCGCCGACCCTGTTATCGCCTCCTGTCCGAAGCGGCTGAAGGCTATCTGCCACGGCGATAGCGCTCCGAACATTGCTGCAGCCGCCGCCGCGGGCCATCCCGCGATCAAGCCAGCCAGACCTACAGCAGCAGCCAGGTCCACGATCCCCCATAGCGCTGCGCCGAGACGCACCACGCTCGGCTTCAGTCCGAAGGCCGCTATCAGCGGGACGAGCGAGTAGTCGAAAAGAGGCGGCCGGTAGTCGCCGAAGGCCTCGATCGCGATCGGCATGAAGTTGCCGTGATGGTCGCGGCCGGTGAGCATGAGGCTGTAGGCGTCGTAGCCGTTGCAGGCCTCGTCGTGATGCAGTCCGGGAGGCACGGCGTCCAGTGCGATCGTGCGGATAAGTATGCCAGCGGCCAGCGACACGATCACAACTGCCTGGCATAGCCGCACCGCGAAAGCAGCCGTGAACATCCGAGGTCGCTTCGCGCCGGGTCCGAACTTCATTGGGCAATCAACGTTCGAGAGACACTGCCATAGTACCGGTAAGTTGACAACAATGGCCGACTATGCGGGAATGCGGCTCGGCCGTGCATCGCCTTATGTCTCATCCAGTACCTGGAGTTCGGCCGCAATCGCGAAAGACGGAGTTGTTTACACAACGTTGAGCGGATCCGGTCCATCGACGACATGGTCGCGGCGGTCCACCCGCGAGACCGTGCTCTTGTGGAGCATCTTCGCAGTCACGGGCGCGGTGTACCTGCGATGCCTTGCCAATGCTTTCGTGCTCGACGACGTCGTACGATCATCAAGAACCCCGACCTTCCCGACTGGTCGTTCCTATGGAAGGCGTTCACGCGCAATGAGTTCTGGTACAGCGACGCGGCGTTCGTTCACGGCTATCAGTCCCGCAACTACCGTCCGATCATCCTTGTCTGGTACTGGGTGAACTACCATCTGTTCGGTCTCCACCCTGCGCCCTGGCACTGGTCAATCGTGCTCGTCCATCTGGTCGCGGTGTGGCTGGTGTTCAAGATAGCGCGACACCTGACCGGCGAATCGACATCCGCGCTGCTCGCCGCAAGCATCTTCGCACTCCTTCCAGTTCATGCCGGCACGGTAGTTTGGATGGCGGCCTGCGGGATGGTGATCGGCACCGCGTTCGTGCTGGGATCGTTCTATGTGCTCATTCGGCGTGCGGATACTTCCTCGCGCGACTGGGTACTGGCAGTGGCATTGTACGCAGGCGCGCTGCTGTGCCATGAGAGCATGGCAGTGTATCCGGCAATCGTCGCGTCCTATGCGTTCCTGTTTGTCGAATCTGACAGCGCGCGACGTTCTGGATGCGTGTACGTCGAGCCGTAGTCATGACGGCGCCGTTCGCATTCGAGCTGTTCTTGTACATGGTCACGCGGAAACTGGTGCTAGGCTTCTTCGTCAAGAACCCCAATGACATCGATAACCTTCTGACCGGCGCACAGGCCGTCCTGACTGTCCCCGCAGTGCTAGTGGCCTATCTGACTGTGCTTGCGATGCCGTGGCTGACCATCCCTAACCATCGAATCTTTCCCGTATCGAGCCTCGCATCGCACGACTTCTGGATTCCGCTGATTGCGCTCGCGTTGATCATCTCATCGTTCCTGGTCTTCGCCACGCGAAGTCCCGCTCGCCGGCTCTACCTCTTCTGCGTGGCGTGGATAGCAATCACAATGATCCCGATGCTCATGCTGCAGTCCGTGCCGCACCTCGTTCAGGACTACTGTCTGTACCTGCCGTCTGTAGGATGGAGCATACTGGTCGGCGAGCTGGTGGCTTTAATGGCGCGAAGGAGTGCGCTCGCTCGCGGCCTCGCCTTCGGCGGTGCGGTTGCGATGCTAGCTGTCTATTCGTTCGCTTTGTGGAGAGCGCAAGGCTTCTGGCACGACGACGTCGCAGCCGCTACTGGTTACGTCGAAGGCTTCCCGGAATCAGTACGATGGCGCTGGGCGCTCGCGACCTATCTCGATCGCGACGGCGACCTTGCGGGTTCAGAGAAGGAGATCAGAGCCGCCTTGAGCCTCGAGCCTGACCACACCGGCATCATCCATCCACACTCGAACCAGTTGCATCACTATCTGGGCGAGCTTCTAGCCCGCCGCGGCGACATCGCCGGCGCAGTGTCGGAATTCGGCATCAGCATCGCTGATCCTCCCGACGATGACGAAGACCTACACCCCACGACCGCTACCGCGTCGGACCATAGCGACGTTTCAATATACAATCGAGGCGTCTACGATGCCTCAACCGGGCATACTGACCTGGCTATCGGAGAGATTACGGAAGCGTTGAATACGATGCAGCGCGATCCAGTTTCGGACGACGTCCCCATAGCCCTGCGCTACGTCAAGCTGGCGGAACTCTACGATTCGCAGGGAAATCAAGCCCAGGTCGAATCATTGCTGAAGCAACTCGATTCGATGTCCGAGGGCGAGTTGGCTATAGGGCTTGCGCGCGCAAGGATATGCCTCAATCATGCTGACACAGAATGCGCGCAACGAAACCTTCGCGATCTTTCTAATCGCTATCCAACCAACGCTGAAGTACTGATCATGCTGGGCGACCTCGAGTTTCGATTGAAGAATTACGAGCAGGCGCTGGACTGCTACCGACGAGCCGGCGGGGGATGGTTTGGAGACGCGAAGGATCACCTTTCAATGGCAAAATCGCTCAACGCGCTGGGCCGCAGCCGCGAGGCGCGTGATCAATGTTCGCTGGCGCGCGCGTTAGATCCTCGCGACCGCTCTATCGGGTTCGCCTGCGCCCAGATAGAAAACAATTAGGGAGCCTGCTTGCCTCAATCCTTCGCGTGAATTCTTTGAAACAAGACTCATCAGCAATTTGGTCACGAAGGCTTGCTAGTGAAAACTCGATCCTATGCCTGATACTCGCCGTCACCTCTATCGTCTACCTACGATCGCTGTCCAACGCCTTCGTTCTCGACGACGTCGCTATGCTCGTCAACAATTCTCACCTTGGCGACTGGTCGTTTGTATGGAAGGCATTCACACGTGAAGAGTTCTGGTATAGCGATGCCGGCTTTCTACCTCATTTCCGCAACTATCGACCGCTGTTGCTGGTCTGGTATTGGATCGACTACCGGTTGTTTGGTCTAAACCCCGCGCCGTGGCATGCCTCCGCCGTATTGGTTCACCTGGTTGCGGTCTGGCTGGTGTTCAAGGTTTCCCGCCGCCTCACGGAAGACTCGACGTCTGCCCTGCTCGCGGCGAGCCTATTCGCTCTCACTCCCGTCCATGTTGCTGCGGTGGTGTGGGTAGCAGGTTCGGGATTTGCGCTTGCCGCGGCGTTCGGTCTGGCCGCGTTCTATCTCATCTTGCCGCGCACCGGTGCTTCCTCGCGTTCACTGGCTGGCCGCAATCGCGCTCTATGCATGCGCGCTCCTGTCGCACGAAAGCGCCGCTTCGTTTCCCGCGCTCGTTGGTTGCTACGCGTTTATCTTTGTGGAGGGAACGTCCGCGCCGTTGTGGATGCGTATTCGCCGAGCCGTCATCTGGTCGGCGCCCTTCGCATTAGAGCTTCTGCTCTATCTTGTCATAAGACGTCTCGTGCTTGGATTTTTCGTGAGCAACCCTTATGACTTCGCGAACCTTTTGACCAACGCGCAAGCCGTGCTGACCGTACCACTCGTGTTAGCCACCTACCTGGCTATCCTCGCGCTACCAGTGCTGACTCTGCCCAATCACACTGTACTACCGGTATCGAGCCCCCTATCGCTTCAGTTCTGGATCCCGCTCGCTGGCATAGCACTGACCGTCGCGATATTTTTGGTTCTTGCTGCTGCGCAGCCCCAGGCGTCGGCTTTACCTGTTCTGCGGCGCGTGGATAGGAATCACGCTCGCGCCGATGCTGCTCTTACACTCGGTCTATCATATGGTTCAGGACTACTATCTGTATCTTCCATCGGTTGGATCCAGCTTGCTGCTGGGAGATTTGCTAGCAGTCTTCTCCCGGAAAGACGCGCTTGCCAGGCGCGTGGCCGTCGGCGGCGCTATGGCTATGTTGTTTGTCTATGCCGTCACTCTTTGGCGAGTACAGCGCTATTGGCATGACGACGTGACCGCAGCCAGAGGCTACGTCGAGGGCTGTCCCGTCTCGACAGCGTGGCACCTGACTTTGGCGATGTACCTTGAACAGACTGGCGATTTGCCGCAGGCAGAAAATGAAGTCCGGACGGCGCTGAGTCTCGAACCCGACAGAACCGGAACCATTCATCCAAGTCCTATAGAACTGGATCAGATTCTAGGGGAGCTCATGGCAAAGCGTGGCGACATCGCCGGCGCGGAGTTGCAACTACGCAAGAGCATAGACGATATCAACAAATATGACATGAACATCTGGCCGGATCGGCGCGCCTATGTTCAAAAGACTTTCCTCCTCTACGACCAAGGAATTCGCGATAAGGCCAATGGGCGCTTGGATCAAGCCATACCCGAAATCACCGATGCTTTGGACAAGATGAAGAGCTTCCCGATGCCTGACGTTCCTTCCCTTGTCCTTGCGCTATATTCCGCTTGCGGAGATCTACGATTCGCAAGGTAATAGCGAGAAGGTCCAATCGCTTATGACGAAAATGAATTCCATGCCCGAAGGAGAGCTAGCTGTTGGACTGACGCGGGCAGAGATATTGTTGCAGCATTCTGACAAACGAGGAGCGGAACGAATTCTGCGCGAACTCGCCGATCGGTATCCGAAGAATCCCGAAATTCTAATCAGGCTGGGAAACGTACAAACCGATCTGAATGAGAATGAGGAAGCGCTGAACTCCTACCAGCACATCTCGCATTGGATTGCACACCCGCGCGTGTATGCTTCGATGGCGAGATCGCTCCACGCGATGGGCCGCGACCGGGAAGCGTTGGAGCAGTGTCGCCTGGCGCTGGCGTTGACCTCGCCACACGATATGGAAACCAGGTTCGTCTGCATGCAAATCCAATACTCAGTTGATAACAAGTAGAGTCCTCGCGGCATACTCGCGTTCTCAACTTCTAACTACTGCACTTGCGGCACACCTTCGAGCGACTGTCCCACGGCCATCGGTGTGGCTAACACCGTCACACCCCGCGTTCGCGCTCGTTGCAAGAAGTATCTGCGACGCAACACTTTCAGTTCGCCCGGCAGAAGTGACTCCGCAGAATCAGCCAGCACCAGTACCTGCGCGCTCCGATTGTCCGGACTCAATAGCGCAGGATTCACATGGTCATTGCGCGAGTAGTAGCGCATTACATAGATCGGATAACCAGGGACGACCTGCACTGGTTGACCAGCCTTAAGTTCCGGCAACGCAGCTTCCGTCGCCGCGCGCCATTCGACTCCCCACTCTATATCGCCGGAATTCTGATCGTAAGAATGAATTCTGAAGCCCGCCAGCACGACCACCAATGCAAGTATAGCCATCCGCGCCACTGATCCTGGAATTTCCCGAATTCCAACACCTATCAAAATGCACAATGGTACTATGCAGGTAAGTGCCCATCGATGAGCGAAGACTGGGGTCCATGAGTAGACAGTTACTGCCAACAGCATGATCGGTCCGAGCCATAACGCCAACGGAAGAAGCGGGACGACCAACCAGGCGAGCGCAAAGCTTAATGCTTCCGGATACTTCCGAAAGCCGCGAATGCCTCCCCATACAGCAAGCAACAGAGTCACTGCTAGAACTGGTGTTTGAACCGCGGACCAAAAAAACCCGAAGACATATTTCGTGAGGAATCCCGGTCCGATCCAACTGAAGAAGCTAGCCTTCTCGACCAATTGGTGCCAGGGAATCAAGGCAACAAGTATTGCGCCGGCCGCCAACAGGGCAATTGCCACATTCCACGAGTATGGCCATCGACGAAAGCCCGGTCGCAACGCAACCAGCAGGCATAGCCCTTCCGCGAGAAATGCCAGGCCCGCCACGAAACTGGTCGCTACAGCGAGGATCGAAAAAAGGCCGACCCCGAGATAGTTCACGAATCCACCGCGACGAACAGCACGAAGGAAAAACCAGACTTGTAAGAGGACCGCGTCGAGCATCAAGGCGTACATCCGGCCTTCGCGCGAATACCTGATGGCCACCACATTCAGCGCGAACACCAAAGCGCTTAGCGCAGCGATGGTGCTGCTTTCGCTTGCAAGGAGTGGAATCTCGGCCTTCCCTTCCTCTGCAAATAGTTCACGGGTGACGCAGAAGACCAATACGATCGCCAGTGTGCCAAGCAGCGCCGAGAGCGCTCGTATCGAAGCCACGCTGTCGCCGAATGTAAGCATCCAGAAGTGCAGAACGATGTCATGCAGCGCCAGCTTCCCCGGATTCAGCTGCAACCCTTGCCTGACGACTTCGCCTATCGTTGGCGCTGAGGCCGACACCCATGAGGGCGCCTCATCCGCCGTCATATCCGACGCGCCCAGATCGTGTACTCGCAGCCATCCTCCAACCAGGACCGCCGCGACAAGGATCGCTGCATTCAGTCCGCCCGATGCAGAAACAGAGGATGACTTGGATGCCTTCATACCTGTCGAAGGCCGCTTACTTCACAATGATCTTGTAAGCGACGCTTCCGTCCGGATAGTAGATGGTCGCGTCGGGCACCGCGAACGCCCGCTCGACACTCCGAAAGACGAATACGCCATGCGGTAACTTTACGTAGGGTCGGTTCTGAGGTACGAAGCGGTAACGGCCAAAGCCTTCAACCTGTCCGAATATCCCAGGCTCCTGCTGCACGGGCCCCTGCTGAAATGCCGCGGGAGAGTACCGTTCGAAGAACAATACATAGATATAGGGCTGGTTGATCCTGGGTGAGATAATTACCGGCAAATCGGCGCTGTAAGTCTTGTCGATCGTCTGCAGAAATTCCTTGATGCCGTATTGAAAATAGGGAGCCGCAAATGTCGGAAAGTCTTCGAAGTATGTACCAACGAACCTCGCACTGTGAAACGTAATGCCCGCCAGAAGCAGGATCGCGGCAGTTACCTGTACTACTGGCTTACTCGAGGTCAGCTTCAGCAACACTACGACCCCTAGCGCAGACAAAAGAATCCACGGCGCCATTGTCAGGGCGCTATGTCGCGAGTCGGTATGATCAAGCAGCATCGACGCCGTCACTGGCGCTGGAGGAATTTCGTGATCCAGCATGACCCACGGTGTAGGAGTCTTACCCGGCTCGAAGAAACCGACTCCCAATGGCTTTATCAGAGCAGCCGGCACAGCCGCGAATATCACCCAACCCAGGATAAGGATCGCGAACTTTCGGCGAGTAGGACTGAAAAATGCGATCAGGGCGAGTACGATCAGGATAGCCTGCTCCGGTAACAGCTCACCAAAATTCGGCGGATGAAGCATCGTCCAATGATCGCCGCGGTCGCCATTCAGAAAAAGGAATGAGGGAGTAAAGTTGTTCGCAAAGTTCGCAATCAGCAGGTAGGGTATCGAATTCATCGCCTGCCTCGTTTGTTCACTGTCGCATCCCATGCAGATAGAGTCCGGGCTGAATAGTGACAGATGGCGATATTCCCTCTGCATCAGGGCACCATTGCGGAGGAACATCACGGCTTGTGGTAGAGCCAGGACAACGACGATAGAAAGCGCGGCAACTGCTTTGATCCTGGCTTGCTTCAACTCGCGCCAGTACAGAATTGCGATCAATCCTAATAATGGTGGTACAAGTGGCTTTGTGATGGCATAGGTGTATAGCGAGAGCCCGAATGATAGGCCGCTGAGAAACAGCCAAAAATCTCTGCGTCGCCGCAACCACATGAAGAAGGACGCCATAGCGATGCTGATGGTGGCGGAAGCAGCGGTCGCCTCGATCCCATAGCGACTTAGCTCCAGATGCCAAGGCATCAGGGCGACAAGTATCGCGGCAGCCGCAGCGCCAGCCCATCCAAACATAAGCCCGGCCACGATCGTGATCGCAACCATATCCACGATTCCCCAGATCGCGGCGCCAAGCCGTACGACTGCAGCTTTGAGTCCAAACACACCCACGAGCGGCACTAGTGAGTATTGGAACAGTGGCATCCGATAGTCATTGAAGCCCTGCATCACTATCGGCATGAAGTTCCCGTGATGGTCGCGCCCGGTTTTCAAAATGCTGTATGCGTCATAGCCGTCGCAGGCCTCGTCCTGGGCAAGGGCGGGCGGGACCTTGTCGAGTCGCGTGACCCGCAATCCAATCCCTGCGAGCAATGCAACCGCTATCAGCACGGCGCTGAGCTTTTTCACCAAGTCAACGCGCCCGCTTTTGAAATTGCGAGCGCTACCGCGCCGGGCGTCGATGTCTGGCTGTACAATCCGTCCATTTCTTTCGGGGAGTGAGTTACTTGACCGCGCGATATTTACCAAGTGCCGCGAGCCGCGGCAAACACAGGCTTGTTTCTGGAACCCGCGAACACTTTCGCAATCTCTCTCTGATTCAAATTTGGCAAAATCGGTCGGTTTTGGAGAGTTACTTTGGAACATCCTGACAATGAACGTCCCAATATTAGCTTAAGCGGCTCTTTTTGAGCTCGTCGGAGCTGTTCGGATGTCCTTTTGCTTGACAATTTTACGCCGTGCTGGTTTAGATCTGCTACAGTTTTGTCACCTAGGCCTAATTCGCGAGGGGCGTGCTAATTAAACGCACGAAATGGGAAATGGGCCGGGATGGCAGCCGTCTGCTTGGGGAGGGGATTTGCAATGCGTTTCAGGTCGTTCGCTCGGTCAATCGTTGGCCTCGTCTTCTTATTGTCTTTTTTACTGACCGCTGCCGCGAGTCCGGCATCTGCTAAACAATTCCCGAAGCTAGGAATCAGTCCCAAGCCGCCGCTTGCCTTCGGAGAGCAGATTGTCACCCTCCAGAGTCCTCCACAGACCGTAACGCTCGACAACAAGTCGGGGTCGTTCGCGATTCCGATTTCGAACATTCGCGTCAAACCACCCTTCGTCAAGGTCAGCACTACCTGCGGCGTTGGGATACCAGCCGGCGGCAGCTGTGACATATTGATTGCATTCAAACCTACTGTGCTGGTAAGGTCCGGCTCAACCGGGGATTGAGGATCATCGGCGCATTCAAAGACAGTCCCGCTTTCTACGCGCTCGAAGGAACTGGAGTAATCGGGCCGACCCCAACCCCGACGGTTAGCGCGACCCCCACCCGAACCGCCACGCCAACACGTACCGCCACGGCAACGGCGACACGCACGGCGACCGCCACTGCAACCGTGACGGCGACCGCGACCGGGACCCTCAACGGCAACCGCAACGCCGACCAACTACTGCAACCGCAACCTCGACTGCAGCTTCAACCCAAACCGCGACCGCCACCTCGACCGCAACTTCGACGGCGACTGCGACTTCTACCGCAACAACAACCGCGTCGGCCTCGCCAACAGCGTCGGCAACCGCCACCGCGACCTTGTCGCCGACAGCGACAGCCACCGCGACCGGCGGCACTCCGACGGCGACCGCGACGGCCACAGCGACATCTTCGTCGACCAATACTGCCACTGCGACCGCGACTTCCACTTCGACTTCGACTGTCACGGCAACGGCGACCGGCACAACGGGACCGACGGCGACGGCGACTCCAACCTCGACGGCGACGGCGACCGCAACCGCGACTTCGACGCCACCGCGACCGCGACCGCGATGCCACGGCGACTTCGAACTGGTGGACGCGACGGCGACCGCGACCAGCACGCCTGGACCGGAGGCGGGGAGCATCCTGGTGGCGGGCGGAGATTCGGGCGGCAAGCTGGCCGGAGTGATCAACCTGGCGACTTCGACCAACTCGAGCGCGGGCGCGCAGATTTTCAACACCGCGACCGACACCTTCCTGCTGGTCGGCAACCTGAACACCAAGCGCGAATCGGCGGCCGCCGTGCCGCTGCCCAACGACCTGACCCTGATCGTGGGCGGTGCGTCGTGCGGACCGATAAGCTACGGCGGGACCCCGGGCTTCCAGTGCGACGCGCTGCAGACCTCGGAGCTGTACAACGAGAACACCAAGGCCTTCACCGTTGCCGGCAGCGGCAGCGGCGGCCTGATGACGATCGCGCGCAGCGGCCCGAGCGCAACCCTTATCAAGGGTAGCGGCACCGCGCTCGACGGCCAGGTATTGATAGTGGGCGGCTCGACCGGCAGTTCGTTCCTGAGCCTGGCGCCGCCGCCGGCCGGTTCGGGCGCACCTCCGGGACAGCAGGCGCTGCATACGGCGGAGTTGTACAACCCGGCCACCGACGCCTTCACCGCGACCAACTCGCTGCCGGCCTGCGCTGCGGGACACGCACCGCCGCCGGTAGCTCCTGCAACCTGCCCGGCGGGCGATACTTGCGACTGCACCACCGGCCTGCCCTCGACCTGTGCGGGGACCGCCAATGCGATCACGTCGGCCTCCGAGAGCGGAACCACGGTGACCATCACGATGACCTCGGCCAATCCGACGGGGCTGACTATCGGTAACAACGTGACGGTCGCCAACGTGAATGTCGCGGGCTACAACGGGACCTTCGTGGTGACCGCGATTCCGACCGGCACCACCTTCCAGTACACCGCGGCCTCGGGCCTCGGCGCCGGCACCGGTGGCACGGCAGCGGCCAACACCTTCGAGTGCGGCATGGTGGACCAGGGCGCGGCGCTGATCCCGAACGACGGCGGCAAGGTGCTGCTGGCGGGCGGCGACGTGGTGGCGTTCCTGGGCCAGTCGTCGAACCTGTCGTTCATCTTCGACCCGGCGACCCAGACGTTCACCAAGACCACTGGTTCCTTGATCACACCGCGCGAACTGTTCCCGCTGGTGGCGCTGGATCCGGCGGTGGTCACCGGCGCGCTGTCGGGCCACGTGGTGGCGTTCGGCGGGGTCGATGCGAACACCTCGGCCTGCGTCTCGCCCAATATCGTGGCGACCACGCTCAACTCGGCGGAAGTGTTCGACCCGAGCTCGCAGACCTGGAGCGCGGCGGCCAACACCATGGGGGTCAAGCGGGCGACGGTGGCGACGCTGTTCGAGGCCGGCAGCCTGGCGGGTGAAGTTATCGTGCCCGGCGGAGTCGACGTCGAAGCGGGAACCTTCCCCTCGACCTGCGTCGGCGTGGCCAGCCTGAAGCAGGAGCGCAACCGCCGAGACTGACCTGTACGACCCGGCCACCGGCGTGGGCGGCACCTTCACTGCGACCGGCTCGCTCAACCAGGCGCGCGAAGGCCAGGGCCAGGGCGTGATCGGAGCGGGCACCGACGTGACCGACCTGCTGGCAATCGGCGGAGCGTGCACCACGCCGTCGCCGAGCTTGCAGTCGGTGACGATAGGCACCGCGCAGGCGGCCACCACCTGCGGCAGCCCGAACGCGCAGAACGATTACTCGGAGCTGTACAGCCAGGGTTCCAAGACCTGGACCGTAGGACCGGGCCCGGCCGCCAGCTTCACCCCGACCAACGCAGCGGCCGCGGCGGTGCTGCCATAGCTGGGCTGTCTACCCACTAACTGATGTAACCGGCCAACGCCGCTTCCCTTCCGGGAAGCGGCGTTGCCGCTTCTGGATCGATCGTGTCCTGCTGCGGGGATTCTTATTCAGGCTGCGGCGTCGCCTTCCAGCCGGAAGCCGATCCGCACTTCCACCTGGAAAGTCAGGTCGCCCGCTTTGCTGACCGAGCCGCGAATATTCCCGACCTCGAACCAATCGATGTTCCGAATTGTCTCGCGGGCTTTGGTTATTGCGTTGCGCACTGCTTGCTGGACGCTGTCGTCGGACACGCCAACCACCTCAATTATCTTGTACGTCTTATCCGGCATCGAAGTCTCCTTTACGTGAGATATAGCATCGCTCGTGCGCGATGCTTTCCCCTGTTGCTGCTCTATTCCGAATATCCGCCGGCGCGCAAGCATCCCGGCAAGCTTATCTGGCGATGATTATTTTCAATTTCTTACAACCATTTAGTATTGGATTAGGTAGTAGAGCAAAACCTACTTTCGCAACTGGAGGTGTATGAATTGACTAGTCGCAGCTGGCCGCTATAAACATACATATTGCTAATTTTACCTACCGATCTGAAGAGTTAGCGTAGTCAAAGATACTAATGCCTACTTTTTGAATAGCTATTCAACTGAGTATTCGGTTTGACTTAGACGCGTCCAATTAGTCTACTGTCAGTTCTGTAGTAACCAACAGAGATGACGTTAGGTTAATCGCGTTTACTCTCGCGGACCACTGAGCCATTCAGATCATGATGATCATTTCTCGGTACACTTGCGTGACCGCACGGTCCTGGATTCCCGATGCGAGCGAGCGCCGCGGGCTGCTCGCGAATATTCGTATCCGAACTGCAAGACAAGGTTTAGCCGCATGAATGTCGCTTTTTCAGCAGCACTGGATAACGCCGAGATCAGGACTCGCCGATGTGGACGATGCTACATCTGCGGCACCGATGGCCGATGGTTGCACAAGAACGTCGTCGATCATTATTTCGGCGCGCCGGGAACCTGGAGCTTCAGGCAATGCGCCAATCACGAATGCGGACTCATTTGGCTCGACCCGATGCCTTTGGAAGCGGACATCGGAATTACGTACCAGGATTACCTCACGCACGAGGGATATTCCGCACCAGAGGGGCGGCATGGATTGAGCGCGATTCCCGAGCTTATACGCAACGCCTACCGTGCTCGTCGATACGGCGTCGGACCCAGGCACTGGATGTCCGCGCTGCTCGCGATCCCGATTTACCTGACACCCTCGCAGCGCGAGGCAGTGGACTTTCCGCTGCGCTATCTCGCGGATCGTCCGGCGGGACGACTCCTCGACGTCGGATGCGGCGATGGCTCGATGCTCGAGCAGGCGATGAGTCTCGGCTGGTCTGTAGAGGGTGTGGACTTCGACTCAAACGCTGTCGCCAAAGCGAGAAGCAGAGGCCTCGAAGTGCACCTCGGCGCGGTCGAAGACCTTAATCTGCCGGACGCGTCGTTCGATCTGATCCTGATGAGCCATTTGATCGAGCAGGTTTACGACCCAATCGGGCTGCTCCGCGAATGCCGACGGCTGCTGACCCCGGGCGGCAAACTAGTCGTCGCCACGCCCAACGCCGAAAGCCTCGGTCACTCAAAATTCGGCGCTAACTGGATGCTGCTGCATGCGCCTAGACACTTGTATCTGTTCAACTCGGCTAACCTCGCGGCGATGACGCGGAAGGCGGGGTTCAAGAAGATCCAGACGCGCACCGGAACCCGTGGCGCCGATGGCGTTTTCTTCTTCAGCAACTACCGCACGCAATCCGAGAATGCCGGCGACTTTACTCCATCGGTCATCCAGCGAATTCGAGTCCTCGGCGACGAGCTGTGGGAGTCCGCGTTGCTGAAAGTCAGGCCCTCGTGCGGAGAAGAGCTGGTCCTCGAAGCGAATTGACGCAAGAGAAAATACAGCACATTCTGCGATCGAGCGGCCGCTAGTCGTGGCATTCCAACAAAGCTGACCCACGATGCAATCCCGACTCCTCGTCTGCGCATATGCGTGCAAACCGTACCGCGGCTCCGAGCCGGGAGTCGGCTGGGGATGGGTCAACATGATCGCGCGCTTCGGCGAGACGTGGGTGCTGACCGACGCCGCCAATCGCGAAGATATCGAACGCGAAACGTCGCGAGACCGGTCGCGCTACGAGGATCTCCATTTCATTTACGTTCCCCGCACGCGCTGGCTCAAGGCCGAGAAAGTCTGGCCGCCGGCGTACCTGTGGACGTACAGGCTCTGGCAGCGCGAGGCCTACAGAACTCGGCTGCGAGCTTCATCGCAAGATCGGATTCAGTCTCGTGCACGTCGTCACCTGCGTCGGATTTCGGGTGCCGGGTCCGTTTTGGAAAATGGATATTCCTCTTGTCTGGGGCCCCATCGGCGAACTCGAGAACACACCGTGGCGCCTGCTGCCCGCGATGGGCGTTTGCGGCGCCATCCATTACGGATGCCGGAACATGATCAACACTTTAGACAAGATCCTGCTGCGCGAGCCGAAACGGGCCTTTGCCAAGGCTCGCGGCGGGATCATCGCGGCGACCAGCGGAATCCAGCGCGAGATCGAGCGCTGGTACGGCGAGAAGAGCGCAGTAATTTGCGAAGTGGGCGCACCGCCATCTGTATCTGACGGCTATGCTCGAAGAGAACCTGGACGGAATCTTCGAATCTGCTGGAGCGGTGCGCATCTACCGCGCACGGGACTTCCGCTCCTGCTTCACGCACTGGCCAAACTTCCCGTCGATGCGAGCTGGGAGGTTTCGATTCTTGGCGAAGGACCCTGCACCGCAAAATGGAAACGTCTCGCGCAGCGGCTTGGAATCGACGGTCGCTGCACCTGGACCGGCAATCTGAGCCGCGAGGACGCGCTCGACACGATGGGTCGTAGTCACGTTTTCGTTATCACCAGCCTCAAGGATCTTACGTCTACCGTTTTGCTCGAGGCGTTGTCGCGGGGCCTGCCCGTCATCTGCCCCAATCATTGCGGGTTTGCCGACGTGGTCAACGATCAATGCGGAATCAGGCTCCCAGTCGGCAGTCCGCGTAAGTTTATCGAGCAACTTGAATTGGCAATTCTCTGGCTTCTTGCCGAGGAGAACATTCGCTGCGGGATGGCGGCCGGCGCTCTGGTGCGATCGCGAGACTTCACGTGGGACGCGAAGGCGTCGCAGCTGCAAACAATTTACGAATCGAAACTGAGCTTCGTCGCGGCGGGAGTTGTGACGCACCGCGATCCGCGTTCGCATCGATTCGTGTTCGACTAGAACTCCAAAACGGTAATCTGGGACAAAAGAACTGGACGTTGATGCATGTTATGGTCGGGACGTGAGACTGCATCTCGTCGACGGAACCTACGAACTCTATCGGGCGCATTATGCGCCGCGCCCGGATCATCGCGAGCCTTCCGGCAAGGATGCCAAGGCTACCGTCGGCATCGTCGAGTCGATGCTCGCCCTGCTGCATGATTCGGACGAAGCTGTCACCCACATCGCGGTGGCGTTCGACAATCCGATCCGCTCGTTTCGCAACGATCTGTTTCTGCCCTACAAGAGCGACGAAGGCGTCCCGCCCGAGTTACGCTCGCAGTTCGATGCGGCGGAGGATGCCGTTCGCGCGATCGGGATTACGGTCTGGTCGATGCGCGAGTATGAGGCAGACGACGCACTCGCGACCGGGGCTCGCATGTTTCGCGACCAGGTCGAGCAAGTGCGGATTCTCACGCCCGACAAGGATCTCGGCCAGTGCATACAGGACGATCGCGTCGTGCAGGCAGACCGGCGTCAGAGAAAAGTGACGAACGAGTCGGCGTTTCGCGCGGAGCGCGGGTTCGGGCCTGAAAGCATGGCAGACTTCCTTGCGCTGGCCGGCGACAGCGCTGACGGCTTTCCAGGACTTACAGGATTCGGCAAGAAGACGGCGTCGATGCTGCTCGGCGTTTACCAAAAGATCGAGCAGATTCCCGAGAACCCTGCCGATTGGAAGGTCAGGCCGCGCGGCGCGCCGCAACTCGCGGCGACGTCTCGTCGAGCATCGCGCAGACGCCCTCCTCTACCGCAAGCTCGCGACGCTCGTCGACACCGTTCCGCTCGAATGCTCGCTCGAGGATTTGGAATTCCACGGAGTGCCACGCGCGCGTTTCGAGCGATGGTGCGACGAACTCGGGGTTCAAAGGCTGAAGACCGTGCCGAAAAGATGGCAGCACGACGCGTAACCGAAGCTGTGCCTCGGCGGTTATACGATCATAATGATGGCGCAGATGCTCGATCGTCTAAAAGCGCGTCCTGAGTGGAAGTTCTTCGGCATTTTGCTGAAAGCCGATCGCCGCGCTCGCAATCGCATGGTGGGCTGCGCTCGGATTGCGCGGATTGCTGCCCGCCCTGTTCGCGATCGCGATGGGCGCGCTCGTCGGCGCCGTGCAGCGCGGCAATCCTCTTGGCACGGCGCTTATCGCAGTCGGCACGGTATTCGTACTGCTTCAAATCACGCCGCCGTTCCATCATGCAGTTGGCGCGAACCTCGGCAGCCGGGTCGCCGCATGGCTTTACGATCAGTTGACGATCGCATGCGTCAGCCCTCCCGGCATGGGGCATCTCGAAGACCCGCGCCTTACCACAGACCTCGCGATGGCGCGCGACTTCGACCTCGGGATCAGCGGACCGCCGATGAGCATCTCGATGGACTTCATCGCGTCGGGCCTGGTCGAGATGGTCGGGGGACTGTTGTCGGCCGTGGTGCTCGCAGCGTACGCGTGGTGGGCGCCCTTTCTGCTCGCGGGTGCATGGCTCGCGACGCATTGGCTGCTGCGCGAAAGCGGAGTGTGGCGCGATCGCAATACAGATGAGGTGCGCGAGGCGCAGCGCCACGCCGATTATGCCTACCGGCTGGCAGTCGATCCGCCGGCCGCAAAGGAACTGCGGCTGTTCGGACTCGCAGCTTGGACGATCGAGCGGTTCACTTCGCGACGACGACGCCTGTTCGATCTCCGATGGGAGGCGACCCGCCTTCGCGAGCAGCCCGTGCTGTGGAGCCTACTGTTGGTGCTGTCTGCCAACCTGATTGTGTTCTGGGCGCTGGCTGCCGACGCCGCTGCCGGACGCATCGCGGTTGGCCACGTCGTCACTTTCGCCAGCGCCGCAGTCAGCACGAGCATGATCGCGTTCGGCGGATTGTCGTGGGCGCTCGACGGTGCCGCGGCGCCGGCCGGTGCTGTGCTTCGGCTGCAAGATGCGATGGCGCCGGCCGGGAGTCTCGCGCGCGGAGTCCAAGCGGCGCAAAACATGCCGGCACGGGAGATTCGGTTTCGCAATGTGAGCTTCGCGTATCCCGCGGGTGGAGAGGCGGTACTGTCAGGTTTTGATTTGACGATACCGGCCGGTACGTCGCTCGCGATCGTCGGCCAGAATGGCGCAGGCAAGACGACGCTCGCGAAGTTGTTGTGCCGCCTTTACGATCCCGATGAGGGGGCGATCGAGATCGATGGCGTCGATCTGCGCGAAATCGACATCGACGCATGGCGCGAGCGGGTGACCGCTGTATTTCAGGACTTCACCAAATTCGAGTTGCCGCTGCGCGACAACGTTTCGCCCGCCGGCGCACCCGACGAGGCTATCGAGCAGGCGCTCGTGCAAGCGGGTGCGGCGAATCTCGCGTCGCTCGACACCGTCCTCGCGCGCGGATACCAGAACGGCACCGATCTGTCCGGCGGCCAGTGGCAGCGGATCGCTCTCGCGCGGGCACTGTGCGCGGTAAAACTTGGCGCCGGGGTGGTGCTGCTCGACGAGCCGACCGCGCAGCTCGACGTTCGTGGCGAGAGCGAGATTTTCGATCGCGTCCTCACCGCAACACATCACACCACCACCATTTTGATCTCGCATCGATTCTCGACCGTGCGTCACGCGGATCGCATTTGCGTCCTTGAACACGGACGCGTGGTCGAACTCGGCACGCATGACGAGCTGATGGCGCTCGGCGGACGCTACCGCACGATGTTCGAATTGCAGGCGTCGCGCTTCGGTGAAACTGCCGCCGGCATCGACGAAGGAGTTGCGCTCGATGAGCCCGCGTGACGATATGCCGGCTGCGATTCCCGCGATGTGGCGCGCGCTCAAGCGCGGCTACCAGGCGGAGCCGCGCCTGCTGACTGTTGCGTTCGGGCTGTCGCTGCTCGCTGCATTGCCCGACGCGCTGCTGGCGTTGTGGCTGATGCTGCTGGCCAACGGAGTGACGAGCCACGATCGCTTCGAGGTGATCGCATCCGCGATGGGCCTCGGCGTATCTGCCGTCGGCACCTGGTTCCTGCGCGTGACCAGCGACCGCGTTCAGCGCCGCTTCCGCGACCGACTGACGATCGCGCTCGAGTCTCACGTCGCAAGGCTGCAGGCCACGGTCGCGACGATCGCGCATCATGAACGCCCCGAATACCTCGACCGGCTCGCAGTGCTGCGCGACCAGGTCTTCGTGCTCGACCACATGTACATGTCGCTGTTCTCGACCTGCGGATGGATCCTGCGGCTCGGCGTGACTGTAGTGCTGCTGATGTCGATCAGCCCTATCCTCGCGCTGCTCGCGGCCTTCGCGCTGCCCACTGTGCTGACCTCGACCTGGCGTCCGGGGATAGAGCGCGCTGCGGAAGAGCGCGGCGCATCCGCGAATCGTCTCGCGCGCCATCTGTTCACAGTCGCCACCACTGCGCCTCCCGGAAAGGAAGTGCGCGTGACGCGGATTGGAAATCGGCTGGTGAAATTGCGGCGCGAGGCGTGGGAGCGATGGTATGGACCGGTCGCATCGGCGCGTTGGGGCAGTGCGGCCTGGCATACAGTCGCATGGCTGATTTTCGGCGCGGGCTACATCGGCGCGATCGTGTACGTCACCGTCGGCCTCCACGCAACATCCGGACAGGTGCTGCTGGTGCTCGCGGCGGGCTCGCGGCTGTCGGCGTACATTGGCGCGACCGTCGGCGAAATTGGATTTCTGCGCGGCATCTGGCTCGACGGCTCCCGCCGGCTCGCGTGGCTGGAGGATTACGCCGCCGCACTGACAGAACATGCGGACACGCCCGCGCCCGATCGCCTCGTCGACGGCATCCGCCTCGAGCATGTGTCGTTCGCATATCCAGGAACGACGCGCCATGTGCTCGAGGATGTGAGCCTCGATCTGAAACAGGGGTCAGTGATTGCAATCGTCGGCGAGAACGGCGCCGGTAAAAGTACGCTGGTCAAGCTGCTTGCCCGACTCTACCAGCCCGACGATGGACGAATCCTCGTCGACGGTGTCGACCTGGCGCGGATCCCGGCTGACGACTGGCGAGAGCATGTCGCGGGCGCGTTTCAGGATTTTTTCCGCTTCGAATTTCGCGCGCGCCACACGGTGGGCCTCGGCGACGTCCCGCGACTCGACGATGAACCCGCGGTCGTTGCCGCAGTCAATCGCGCCGGCGCCGATGACGTGATTGCGCATCTGAATGCCGGCCTCGAGACGCAGCTCGGCCCGACCTGGCCCAGCGGCGTCGAAGTGAGTTTTGGACAATGGCAGAAGCTGGCGCTCGCGCGCGGCTTCATGCGGGACCATCCGCTGTTGCTCGTGCTCGACGAACCCACCGCGGCGCTGGACGCCGAGACCGAACACGCGTTGTTCGAGCGTTACGCTGCTGCCGCACGAAACGAACGGCGCGGCGGCAGCAGCGGCAACGGACGCCAGGGACAGATCACGATTCTGATCTCGCATCGGTTCAGCACGGTGCGGATGGCCGATCAGATCGTTGTGCTCGACGGCGCGCGCGTCGCGGAGGTCGGCACCCACGAAGCGCTGATGGCGAAAGGCGGCCAGTACGCCGAGCTCTACGGGATCCAGGCCGCTGCATATCGTTGACGTCGCTACATCGCTGACGCGCGGTGTGCGAAAATGTACATGTGCCTGCCGAAATCGTAAGACTCACTGATTCGCAAATCCCAGCCGCCGCGGCGACGCTCGCGCACGCGTTCCACGACGATCCGCTGATGGTCTACGCGATTCCCGACCCTGCAGATCGCACGCGGCTGCTGCCCGAGGTCTACGCGAGGATGATCCGCTTCGGCGTCCTTACAGGCGAAGTTTACGTGACGGCCGGCACGGTCGAAGGCGTCGCGGTCTGGCTCCCGCCGAACGTGAAATGGACGCGTGAGAATATCGAGGCGTCGGGGATGCACGAGACGCCGACCCTCATCGGCAACGATGCGTATCAGCGCTATCGCGAGGTGGTCGGACGCGAATGGCAGGCGCGCGAGCGCGACATGACCGACCCGTGTTGGTACCTGTTCCTGCTGGGTGTCGAGCCGAGCCGTCAGCGCCAAGGACTCGGCGGCGCGTTGATGCGTCCGATACTTGAGCGCGCCGACACCGATCAGATTGCGTGTTACCTCGAAACCGAAAACGAGCGCAACGTTGCATTCTATCGGCGGCAGGGTTTCGAGGTGATCGTGAACGGCGAAGAAGCCGATGCCACCGGCGTCCGATTCTGGACGTTCCGCCGCAGGCCAAAACGCTGAGCGCGAAAATCAGCTCAGGCGAGCGGCGGGTTTCCATTCGCTCGATCACCTTGCTCAGCCAGTGACGGTAACGCCGCGTACTGTCGGCGCCCGAACCCAGTCCGATCGCTCGCCGAACGCTCGGGCCGAACAAAGAATCGCCGAGCACGAGAATAAATAGATGAGTCGCGGCGAATAGCGTTTCCTCGAGCTCTGGCGGCCGTCGTTCCTCGCTCTGCGCTCTGCGCACCCTGCCGGCATGCATTCTTTCGGCCGCAGGTTTGAACACGCCCGGCGTCATCGTCCCGTTGCTCTGGCCGGAGAGAATCAACCACGCCAGCATCCGCGCTATTCCGCGGCGCGACGCGACATCGTAAAAGCGCTCGAGCACGCCTTCGACGTCGGGCTCTTTCGCGCTGGGCCATCCCTCGAGGAATTGCGTCTGAAGCCTTCCGATGCCGCGCAGGACCATCGCCTCGACCAACCCTTCGCGGCTGCCAAAGTGATGCAGGATCGCGGGATGCGAGATGCCGGCGTCGGCGGCGATTTCCTGAAGCCGAATTGCCTCAGGCCCACCGTCCACGAGCCGGCGCTCTGCCGCTTCCAGGATCGCTTCCCGAGTCTCCGCAGCGCTTCGGCGCCGTCGAGTCGCGGTCCGGTCCCGAACCGGCGCCGTCGCTGGATGGCTCCTGGAGCTAGCGGGCGGTCGTCGCGGTCTGGCCCGCATCCGTTTTGCTCGGGGAGACGCTCGACCGAGTTGTGACTTCTGCTGATTTACCGCGATGCTGCCGATATGTCTGAAGAGTCCATCTGAACGCCGGATGCGTCGAGAACGAGTCCCTGATTTTCGCGAGCGGCTCCGGAACTGGAGCCGGAGTTTTGTACGGAAACTCAGGCGGCCTGACCAGCGGCGAAAGCAACGCTGCCGCTGTGAGATCGGCGACGCTGAAACGATCGCCAACCAGGAAACCCGACGGCTGCAGCTCGCGCTCCAATCGATCCATCGCAGCCATCGTCTTGTTCCGCGCGACCTCGGCGGTCGCAGGACTGATATCCATCTGCCGCCGCATGATAACGCCGATGAGCGGAGACATCGCACGCTGCGCGAGTTGAGCAGCCGCGCTGGCGTGCGATACGAACGCGGCGCGCACAAACTTCGGGTACGGCAGGATCACGTGAAAAATCCATCGGCGGATATATGGGCCCAGCTCCTCGTCAAAGTAGTCCTCCAGTTCGAGCGCTCGTCGACGCCCGGCCGGGTCGGCGGGATAGAGCGCGGGGTCCGGATACGCGTGCTCGAGCGCCTCGATTATCCGGCTCGAATCAGAGACGGCTGTGCCATTCAGCTTCAGCACGGGGACATGAGTCTTGCCCGTCATGCGCTTGACGGTGGCAACGTGAAAACCGGGAATCATGGAGTGGCGAATATGCGGCACCCGCTTGAAGTCCAACGCCCAGCGCGCTTTCTCGTTGAAGTGAGAGCTCGTGAACTGCCACAACTCGGGAGTATCCATAGCGGTGACTTCCTTTTCGATTCTAGTGCGGGCGATTACTTACAATTTTGTAAGTGTTTCCCGCGTGGCTGTCAAGCGCTTTCGTAAACAGACTCCGCGCGGTAGAAAGGTCGAAGGAGCAATTATCATGGCGAATGAGAACGGCCTCGGCGTCATAGACGTAAAACGTTTCTCGACCAGGAACTTCCGCCTTGAAAGCGGCGAAGTCCTGCCAGAACTGACACTCGCGTACGAGACCTATGGAACTCTGGCGCCCGACGGACGTAACGCGATCCTCGTTACCCATGGCTACACCTCGAGCCAACACGCGGCGGGACTCGACGCCAATGGCGAGCCTGGATGGTGGGACGGGCTGATCGGACCCGGCAAGGCGATCGACACCAACAAATATTTCGTCGTGTCGTCGAACATGCTCGGCTCGTCGTACGGTTCCACTGCGCCCGCGAGCGTCAATCCGAAAACCGGGATGCGCTACGGTCCGGATTTTCCCGATTACAGCCTGGTCGACATCATTACCGCGCAGCGTGCCTTGCTCGACGCGCTCGGCGTGAAGCATCTCGTCGCAGTTGCGGGGCTGTCGTTCGGCGGCTACCAGGCATTTCAATGGGGCGTCACGTTTCCCGACGCGATGGCGGGTATCGTCCCTGTCGTCACTGCGCCGAACGCGACCGACGGCGATCGAATGGTGGCTGATTTGCGGGCGCGGTTTGCCGAGGCTCCCGGATGGAACGGCGGGCATCATTATGGCAACGCCGAGATGCTCGGCTTCATGACGGAGCTGCGCGTCGCGACGCTCAAGCGCTACGGCATCGAAGCTGAGCTCGCTTCGAGGTTTCCCGATGCGGCGAAGCGCGAGGCGGTGATCAATCAGCTCGCGGAACCGTGGGCGAAGGCCTTCGATCCCAATTCGATGATTGCGCTGGCGCAAGCGCGTTCGCACTACAACGCCGAGAAGGACTTCGCGAAGATCCGGGCGAAGGTGCTCTACGTGTTGTCACGCACCGACAAGCTCTTTCCGCCGAGCATCGCGCCCGACGTGATGGCGAAACTGAAGGCCGCTGGCGTCGACGCGACCTACTTCGAGATCGATAGCGACAAGGGTCATCTCGCGAGCGGCGCCGACTGGCAGAAGTGGGATCGCATGCTGCGCGACTTTCTGCATCGCCTCGAATAAAGAGAATGCGTATGCCCTCCAAGAGCCGTGTGTTATGAGAAGAAGCCGGATTTTCTATGTTGCGTCGAGAGCCGAGGACTACAGCGTCTTACGTGTCGTGGACGCGCGCAGTCGTTCTGCTCTCATGCGCAATCTTCACCGGCGGCGGCATCAGCCAGGCCGCATCTGCCAGGCGACCGGTAGCGACCAGCCGGCTGGTCGTGCTGGCTGCCAGGAGATTTCCGAATCTCAGCAACGCTGAGCGCGCGATGCTATGGTTCAGCGATGTCGACAACGTCGATCGGGCTGAGTTCGCGATCGCCGGCACCAGCGCGAATCCTGACGATCCTTCCAATGACCCCGCTCATGCCGATGAATGGCCCGCGTCGCGCCAAATCCGCTCCTCGCTCATTCGATGGATCTGCGTCGACTACGAAGCACGAAACCTGATTGATCCCGAGGGTATCCGCGTCGTCGGCGCGCGCATCGCGGGCGGACTCGATCTATCGTTGATCAACGTGCCGTTTCCGATTGTGCTGCGCAATTGCGTCTTCGCCGAGACCATAAATCTTGCCGGAGCTGAGGTTGCGGATCTCGAGCTCGACGGGAGTCATACGCGGAGCATCCGCGCCAGCGGCCTCTTCGTTCGCAACAATCTGCGCATGAGCAAAGGGTTTCAGGCGGTCGGTGCAATAGTACTCGATCATGCGAAAGTCGGCCTGGATCTCGACTTCGGAGGCGCGACTCTCCGTTACGCGAAAAATCGCGGTGATCCTTTCCCCGAGAGACTGCGTGCAACCCTGTTCGCGTATCTGATTTCGGTCGGCGGCAACGTCTGGCTGAACCACCGATTCATCTCTTACGGCGCGGTGGACCTCGGCGGCGCCAGGATCGGCGGCAATCTGCATTTCGATTCCGGCCGCTTCATCAACCCCGACAACGTCGCAATAGCGATCCCCGGAGCAAGCGTCGACGGCGTCGTCTACCTGGCAGGCTGGGGCAAGGATGGCGACGTCGAGGTAACGGGAGTCGCGAATTTCTCGTTCGACCGCCTTACCAACAACTTCATCGTTGACCACGCGAAATTTTTGGGCGCGCCCGGCGACAATCACGGTTTTGTCGGAACCAGCATGACGGTCGCGCGCTCATTTACCTGGCGCAACGTGATTCTACAGAACGGCGCCCGACTCGATCTTCGCGATGCGAGTGTCGAGGCGCTGCTGGACGACGAACAAAGCTGGCCCGCACCGGGCAAACTGATCATCGATGGCTTCACCTACAACGGTCTCGAATCCGAAGCCGGCAATCGTGTCGATGGACCAGCGCGAAACTCATCGAACGATCGCAACGCGGTCGACAGTCGGCTCCGATGGTTGGCGCTCCAGCCGCCCGGCTTTTATTCGCAACCTTATAACGAGCTGGCGAAGTACTATTCGGGCATCGGCGATGATGCGGCCGCCACGACGGTACTGGTCGCTGAGGAAGACGATCGCTATCAGAGGATGGGGCTACTGGGACGACTGTCGGGCGACTTTCTCAGGGCAACCATCGGTTACGGCCACCGGCCGCTGTTGGCCTTCAATTGGTCGATATTGGTTGTTCTGATCGGATGGGTTGTCGTGATGATGGGAAAGCGAGCGGGCGTGATGCGTCTGACGTGGCCGGAGAATTCGCCGCCGCCATCCAGCGACCACCTCAACGCGCTTCATCCCCTTCTGTATTCGCTCGACGTGTTTCTGCCGTTCGTGGATCTCCACCAGGAGCACTACTGGTGGCCCGATGAAGGATCGAAGGGCGAGTGCACATTGGCCGGCCGCACGATTACAATTCGAGGATCGAGTCTACGGCTTTATCTCTGGATGCAGATCATCGCAGGATGGTTGCTGAGCGCGATCTTCGTCGCCGGCATCACCGGACTGATCAGGAACAATTGACGACGCCTTTGAAAAGTACGACTGAAAGCCTGCCGATTATCGACATCGCGTCGCGCGACCTCGCCCGCATCGGTGCGGCGCTCGACCGCGCATGCTGCGAGTTCGGTTTTTTCTATGTGACCGGCCACGGGATCAACCCCGCCCTATCCGCGCTGATGATGACGCTGACCCGCGAATTCTTCGCTTCGCCACTGGAACAGAAGATGGCGATCGCGATGGCGCACGGCGGACGCGCATGGCGCGGCTACTTTCCCGTGGACGGTGAGCTGACCTCCGGCCGACCCGATCGCAAGGAAGGAATTTATTTCGGCACGGAGTTAGGCCCCGACGATCCACGCGTTCAGGCCGGATTGCCGCTGCATGGCAGTAACCTCTATCCCGCGCTGCCAGGATTCCGCGACACCATCCTGGCCTATATAGATGAGGTCACTGCCGTCGGCCAACTATTGCTGAGTGGAATAGCCGTCGGCCTGGGTCTTCCGCACGACTACTTCCTCGAGCGTTACACGCGCGACCCGACCGTGCTCTTCCGCATCTTCAACTATCCGCCTTCGACGAATGGCGCCGATGAAAACGAACTTGGCGTTGGCGAGCACACCGACTACGGACTCCTGACCCTGCTGCAGCAGGACGAAGTCGGCGGCCTGCAGGTTTGGCATCACGACCGATGGTTGCCGGCACCGCCAGTGCCAGATTCGTTCGTATGCAATGTCGGCGATATGCTCGAGCGGCTGACTGCCGGGCGCTACGTGTCCGCGTTACATCGAGTACGCAACGTCTCGACGCAGGATCGCATCTCGATGCCTCTGTTCCTCGATCCGAGTTTCGACTCGGTGTTGGAGCCGATAAAAATTCTTGCGCCGGACTCCACCGCCACGGACAGGCGACGTCATGGCCGTCGATGGGATGGCGCAGACCTGGCTACGGTCAGCGGAACCTACGGCGACTACCTGCTAGGGAAGGTTTCGAAAGTGTTTCCAGAACTAAGAGCGAAAGTGCTTTAGGCCGGAAGAACTGTTCTCCGCGTCGAACTCCGCTACCGGTGCGCCCCTCCGACCGCCCGCCTGTCCTCGCTGACGGCATATGCGGGGACGCTCCTGAGAGGAGTCTCTGTCGGCACCGGCTGACGGTCTGTGAGGTAGCGGATCGCGGTATAGAACACCGGGGTCAGGAACACTCCGAAGAACGTCACGCCGATCATGCCGAAGAACACTACCGTGCCGAGTGCCTGTCGCATTTCGGCGCCGGCTCCCGTCGCGACGATCAGCGGGATCACGCCGAAGATGAACGCGAAGCTCGTCATGAGGATCGGCCGCAGGCGCAGCCGCGCGGCTTCGATCGCCGCCTCGGCCGCCTTCATGCCGGGGTGATGCTCCTGCTGCTGCTTGGCAAATTCGACGATCAGCACGGCGTTCTTCACGCTCATCCCCGCCAGCACCACGAAACCGATCTGGGTGAATATGTTGTTGTCCATGTGACGGGCCCAGACTGCGGCAATGCCGCATAGCAGACACATCGGAACGATCAGAATGATCGCGGTCGAGAGTGCAAAGCTTTCGTATTCCGCCGAATGCGTCAGCCATACGAACAGGATGCAGAGCGGGAATATAAGAAACGCGAGGCCGCCTGCCGCCTTCTCCTGGAACGCCAGATCCGTCCACTCGTAGTTGTATTGCTTGGGAAGCTGTGTGTCGGCCACATCTTCCAGGGCTGCGAGGGCCTGGCCGCTGCTGTAGCCGGGCGCGGCGGCGCCGATGATATCGGCTGAGGTGTACAAGTCGTATCGTTGTATCCGGTCGGGACCGACGATGTCCTTCAACTCGGAAATCGCGCCCAGCGGAACCATCTGGCCCGCGAGATTGCGCGTCTTGAGCTGTGCAACCTGTGCGACGGTGGCGCGGAACGGAGCGTCGGCCTGCGCCATCACGTGCCAAGTGCGGCCGAGATAGTTGAAGTCGTTGATGTAAAATCCGCCGAGATAGACTTGCAGCGCCGTGAAAACGTCGGTGACGGCGACGTTCTGCTGCTTGGCTTTGACCCGATCCACGTTGACGTAAATCTGCGGGACGCTGGCGCGGAAGGTGGAGAACAACCTGGCTCAACTCGGGCCGACTATGGGCCGCATCGATCAGATGTTGCGTTGCCGCCTGGAGCTGCTGCGGCGTGGCGGCGCCGGAACGGTCTTCCACCTGCATCGTGAAACCGCCTGCATTGCCAATCCCACTGACTGCCGGCGGCATCAGCACGACCGCCTGCCCTCCTTCCACCTGGCTGAATTGTTGCCTGAGCCGCTTCGCGACAGCGTCCGCCGTCATGTCGGCCTTGCCCGCGCGTTCAGCGAACGGCGTCAAGTGCATGAACAACAGCCCGGCCGCGGATGAGTTGGCGCGGGTCAGGATCGAGAACCCGGAAACCGCAAACGCGTCCTTAATGCCCTTGGTCTTGAATGCGAGGTTCGCCAGTTGCGTCATCACCGCGTCGGTCCGCTCAATCGACGACGCGTCCGGCATCTGAACGTTTCCGATGAGATATCCCTGGTCCTGCGTCGGAATAAAACCGGTCGGCACGATTTTGAACATGCCGTACGCGAGATAAACCAACCCCACGTAGACAACCAGCGTGATCACCCCGTAGCGGACCACGTAGTGCAGCGTCTTGATGTACCACTGGTTGGTCAGCTCGAAGCCCTGGTTGAACAGCCGGAAAAACCAGCCGAGCGCGAGGTCGAGCCCCTTCGTGAGCCAGTCTTTTTTGGCGTCATGGGGCCTGAGCAGCAGCACCGACAGCGCAGGGCTGAGCGTCAGCGAGATGAAACGCCGAGAGCAGTGTCGAGAACGCTATCGTCAGCGCGAACTGCTGATAGAACCGCCCTGTTATACCCGGAATGAAGGCGACCGGAACGAAAACCGCCGAGAGGCCGAACGCGATGGCGATGACGGCGGGCGTCACCTCGTCCATCGCCTTGAACGCTGCGTCGCGCGGGCTTTCGCCCTCGTCAAGCCATCGCTGTACGTTCTCGACCACGACGATGGCGTCGTCCACCACGATCCCGATGGCCAGCACCAGCCCGAACAGCGTCAGCATGTTCAGCGAGAATCCGACCAGCCACATGACCGCGAAGGTGCCGACCAGCGACACCGGGATCGCCAGGATCGGCACCAGCGAAGCCCGCCAGCTCTGCAGGAACACGAGCACCACCAGCGCGACCAGGCTGACTGCGATTAGCAGCGTCTTGATCAAGTCGTGGATACTTTCGCGAACGAAGGGCGTGGTGTCGTGCGCGATGGCGTAATCCACGCCTGGGGGAAAGTGCTGCTTGAGCTCCTTCATCTTGGCGTAGATCACGTTGGCGGTGTCGATCGCATTGGTGCCCGGCAGCTGGAGCACCGCCAGCGCGACTGCAGGATGCCCGTCGTAATTCGACCGTGGTGCCGTAGTCGGCGGCGCCCAGCTCGACGCGGCCGATTTCCTTGAGCCGCGTGATGCGGCCGTCGGCGCCCACCTTGACGACAATGTCGCCGAACTCGGATGGCTCGGTCAGCCGGCCCTGCGCATTCAACGTGTACTGGAAGGCGGAACTGTCCTTGGGCAGTGGCGGACCGCCGACCACTCCTGCTGCCACCTGGATGTTCTGCTCTCTCACCGCATTGACGACGTCGCCCGCCGTCATGTTTCGCGCCGCCATCTCGTCGGGATTGAGCCACAGCCGCATCGAGTAGTCGCGCACGCCGAAGAGATTGATGTCGCCGACGCCCGGCAGCCGGGCTATCTGATCCTTCACTTGCAGGGTCACGTAGTTGCTGAGAAACAGCGCGTCGTGCGACCCATCGGGCGAGAAGAATGCGACCGCCAGCGTTATGTCCGGCGACGCCTTCTTGACGATGATCCCTTCCTGCTGCACCTCTGGCGGAAGCTGCGGCTGCGCGATCGCCACCCGGTTCTGCACCTGCACCTGGGCCACGTCGAGGTTGGTGCCGACCTTGAACGTCACCGTCAGCGTCAGGCTCCCGGTGTTGGTCGACTGGCTCGACATGTAGAGCATGTTCTCGACGCCGTTGATCTGTTCCTCGAGCGGCGTGGCTACCGTCTTCGCGACTGTTTCCGCGTTGGCGCCCGGGTAGGTAGCGCTGACGGTGACGGTCGGCGGCGCGATCTGCGGGTATTGCGCGATCGGCAGTGTGAACACTGCAATCGAGCCGGCGATGATCGCGACGAGCGACAGAACGATCGCGAAGACCGGACGGTCAATAAAGAAATGCGCGATCTTCATTGACGCACCTTCGAGGCAGGTCGCAAATCTGATTTTGCCGCAGTCCGCATATCGGGAATCGTCTGCGCGATCGGCGTCCGGGCCCCGATGCTCTCCAGTGCGTCCAGCGCTTCGGTCGGAACCGGCACCTCGTGCGGGATTACCTTCGCTCCGGACTGAGCAAACTGCATTCCGTTGACGATGACCCTCTCGCCCGGTTTCAGGCCGTCAGTAATCGATCGCAGGTTGCCGAATAGCGCGCCCAACTTGACCGGCCGCTGCTGCACGACGTTGTTGGCGCCGACGATCAGCAGGTAACGCTCGTCCTGATCGGTATTCACCGCCGCATCTTGAATGAGCAGCGCTGGGTAACGTCCGCTGGCCGGGATGCGCGTGAGGGCGAAGAGCCCGGGCGTCAGTATGGTCGTTGGATTGCCGATCACGCAGCGGATCTGCTGCGTTCCGGTATTCACGTCCACCTGGTTGTCGACAAAATCGATCACGCCCTGATGCGGAAAATTCGTCTCGTTCTCGAGTTGCAAAGAACAGGCAATGCCGGCTCCCGCGACGTTGCCCTTCTTCTCCTTCAGTGCCTGCTCCTGGTAAAGCAGGGCCGCGCTTTCGGGAACGTTGATGTAGCAATAGAGCGGGTCGATCGAGACGATGGTCGTCAGCGTCGTGGGCTGGCCGGATCCACCGTTAACCAGGTTGCCGACCGTGACGTTCATTCGGCTCACGCGACCGGTGATCGGTGCCCTCACTTCGGTCCATTCCAGATTGAGGCGCGAGGTCTCGAGCGCCGCCTCGGCCGCATTCAGCGATGCGGCAGCCTCACCGTAAGACGCTTTGGTCGTGTCGAAATCCGACGGTGCAATGACCTGGGCCTTAATCAGCTCGACCGAACGGCCGAAGTCAGCCTTGGCTTTGACCGCAGTCGCCCTGGCCTGCGCTACCGCAGCTTTCTTGTTGTCGAGATCGGCCTGGAACGGGCGCGGATCGATCTTGAACAGCAAATCGCCCGCGTGGACAATTGCACCTTCCTGGAAAGGAGACTCTTCGATAAGTCCGCTGACCCGTGCACTAACTACGACCGTCTTGGGAGACGAGAGATAGCCGCTGTATTGATCCCAACGGACTACGTCGCGCTGAAGCGGCTGGCTGACCGTGACCTTCGCGGGCGGAGGCGCCTGCGGCGTAACCGCTTGTTTGCAGCCCGGAAGGAGTGCCGCTGCGAATGCAATTAATACCGATGCCAATCCAAATCGGCGCAACAAAATGTGACTCATCCAACAACCTACAATCACTTATCGCCGTGAAGTTGTGACCCTTAATGCCGGCCGCCGCCGGCTGCCGCGCGCGGCGGAGACTGTTTCCTGATCTTGACTGGACCGTCCGCCTCTCCAACCACCTCGTCGCCGCTCTTACTATCCGGAGAGAAGAGCCGTCGCCCGATGCATTCAAGGGAGGCAGTCCATCGCTGCCGAAACTCGGGATCGAGCGGGTCCATGCCGGTAACCAGCGACACGACCTGCGGCAGGATCAGGGGAAACACACGTAACGCCGAGCTGACGAGCAGCAACATTTCTTCGTCGGCGTCGGGAGGTAAGCTTCCGCTGGCTTTCGCTCGCCGCCAGCGGGCGACCTCGGACTGCAGGAAGGTTCGCCGCTCCTCTTCCGCGACCAGTTTGCGGTTACTCTTGTCGAGCGCCTCCCACTGCCACATCCGAAGCGAATCGATATCGTCACAACACTCGTCAAATCCCCTGACCAGGCTGTCGGCGAAGTCCTCTTCCGGCATCGATTCGATCAGAGCTGCCTTGGCCGACAGTTTTTTCGCGAGCACGGCCCGGTACAGCCCCTCTTTGGATTCGAAGCAATAGAAAATCATGCGCTCATTAACGTGCGCACGGCGGGCGATCGCGTCAGTCCGCGCGCCGGCAAATCCATTCGCCGCGAATTCCTTTTGCGCCGCCGCCATGATCCGTTCCCGCGTGCGATTCAAATCGCGCTGCTGTTGCATTGTCGTGTGGTCTCCATTATGTAGATGCTTAATTATATTAAGCGATCACTTAATGACGCAAGCGGTATCCAGGAATCCCTCATTGCAAGGCGTCTTTTGATTTAAGCCGCGGATCGTCGGTCGCGATGCACGCGGCGACCGCAGAGCAATCGGGGCAATTCTGCCTGGCTAGCTGGTCGGCTTGTTCGACTGCCGTTCTGCACTCCGCGGAGGTGTCATACGACCCTGCTATCTCCCACGTATTCAGTGGCTGCGTGGAATAAGCAACGTAAAACCCGGTAGACGGGTTACGTCTGGATTCTACTGAGCCCATCGGCGGCAGCATCAGATACCATCCGGCCAGCGCGAGTCCTGCGAAGTGGCGAAAATTCATGCGCATACCATCTCGAACAAAATTCCCGACTACTTATGTAAATGCTTAATTGTGTTAAGCAGCCGCTTAATGAGGAGCAAGGGCCGTGCCCGAGGCCCTCACTGCAAGAGCTTGGAGAATTTCTGCCGACAAGGCTCGTCTAGTTCGCGAAAGGCAAAATCTATCGCGAAATGCGTGTGCGCGACGCCGCCTTCACTTGCGTTTGGGTCGTTCAGCCGCCCTCGGGACATGCGCTCGAGCGACCGAGCGTAGCAGAGCGTTCAAGTCTTTCGCGGTCCGGTGCAACTGGCCAGCGCGACGTTGGAGCACTCGAGAAAGTGACTTATCAAACACCCCTTCTGCTGCGACCATCTCGATATCCTCGGCACCTTCGTCGATTGCCCGCATGAGGTTCTGAAGCTGACGCAACACAGTAGATCGATCGATCTCGAAATACTCCAAAGCGTCATTCGGGCGTTTGCTGGAGCGCGCGCGTTTGTTTTTTATGAAACTCTCCGCTGCGTTTCGTTCTGCTTGATCCCCATGGTTTTGGTGCGCGCGAATTGTGGCGCTCAGGTGGTGCTGCCGGGTGGCAATGTGCCTCGCAGGTAGCGAAAGAACTCGCTCCTGAACAACTCGTGAGTGACACTGGTATCATCAGGTCTCAACAGAGTTGCTTCAGTCGCCGCGATCATTTCGAAGTTGGAGGATGGAAGGCAGGCCCTGAGTATTTCCCAGCAGTGCTTTGCAACCTCACGCGGTCCCGAATCAATATTTCTGGAATCGGCGATGGCACCGATGCAAGGCGCTGATGACATTCGATGGGGAGACCGTTGCCGGTCACAGGTAGAGCGCCGCTCAGCAAACGGCTTGGCTACTGCTCGCATCCTTGATGTGCACCACCCTTTGATTTCGGTGGAGATTTGCGCGCGGATGACGATTTGTCCAGCGGGTATTCGTCGTCACGATTGTTTTTCATCACTGGGGAGAAATTTTGATGAGTTTGATGGTCGTAGCAGAACATAGTGGCCTAAATTGGCCACCGCGACTTTTTAGATCCCGGCGGCGTCGGCGGATATTAACTCATCCATCGGCCGCAATTGACACGAGAAAAGGTTTGCGTGAACACAGACAATTGTTTATGTTCCGCTGAATCAAAGTTTTTTTGGATTGCTGATCTGAATATAGCGGTCGAGTGCGATCGGATGATCATGAGCCGCTCCTGACACCGGAACGACCAGATACTTCTGAAGTGCCCAGCGACAGCATCGCCGATGGCAATGGAAAAGCAGAAAAAGCGCCTACTCACCGTAAAAGAAGTAGCCGGCTACCTGCGGGTTAACCAAACCACGATATACCGCCTCGTGCAGAAGTCGCAGATTCCCTCGTTTAAGGTCGGAGGCAATTGGCGATTCAATCTCGAGAGCATTGATGAGTGGAGGCTAAGCTCGAACGCAGTTCGGCTTGAATCTCACGATTTCGCCGATCGGACACCCGTGGACCTGTCGTCGGATTTGGCTCGTCTGGTCCAGGCGATAGTCGAGATGATCGCGCCTATCGACGGGTTGCAGACGATGATTCCGCACCTAAAAAGCATCGCGCGCGCGATCGAAGACAAGCGTGATGCTTCGAACGAAGTCGCCCGCCTCTACGAAGGCCAGGCGGTTCCCTATCGTACTCATTGGGAAGACCTCTTCGAGTTTGCGCCGGTCGCATTCGGGGTCGTGAATTCCAAGCGCCGCCTAGTGAGTTTCAATGACGCGTACTGCCGACTATTCGGGTTCACATCGAAACATCTGCGCACGATTTTGCTAACCGACCTGGTGCACGAGGCGGATCTTGATCGCTTCACAGCGCTGACTGGGCAGTTGCTGATGGGCGATATCGAGTCGGTCGAGTTTGTCGGCAAAAGGCTCACCGCGAAGGGCTCCCCGATGTTGACCGGATCATACGCATGGAGCGTCCGCCCAAGACCCTCCAGAAAACCCAAATATGCGGCAGCCGTTGTCCAACGGGTCGCTACTAAAGAGGAAGCTGCGATCGGATTCGGGCTGTGCGCCGAAAAACTTTCCGAGCGCCGCGAGACCTTCCTTTCTCACCGTTAGATCAGTGAGCAGTGGCCCCGTTTCATGGGCTACCCAAATATGCGATCTGACCGCGCTTATTTACCGACATCGTCACGACTTCGACAGTGTGCCGATTCGCGGATTCCCGATCCGCAATGTTGCGTTTGGGGGTTTCAATTGGAATGAACTGAGTGATCTTACCATCGAAAATATTGAAGAAGCTGGCCGCTCCATCAGCAGTGAGCGCCCCGAAAAAAACGGTACCTTCGGCAAGCATCGGATCACCCAGCCGGTCGAAGCGCTGGCCGTCGTCCGTCGCCTGATCGGCGTTGACAACCCACTCCGCCCTTCCCCGCTTCACCATAAAAATTCCCATCGTCCCGGAACATCGCCCAAGAACCGCCAACTCGCCGTGATCGTTCAGGCCCGGACTCGCCGGTGACAGATAGTCGATGTGCCCGAGGCCGCATGATGCCGACTGCGACAACACTTTCTGCAGACTACCATGCCCGAAGGTGAACAGACCGGCCCCGCGGTCGGTCCGCGCCGTGAATGCGACAACAGGCCCATCCGCTGTAACAGTCGACGCTGGAAGTCCGAAGCTCCTGAAATGCTCATTATCCGGTAATTGTGTATCCTGCTGCGCCAGAACAGTAATCGCGCCGCCTTCAGAAACCGTCATTTCCGCCTGACCGCCAGGTTCGAGATAACCCAGGAACGCTACGCCCCCTTGGCTATCAGGCCGGACACTTCCGAAGGTAATCACATGGACCGTGCGGCCATCGGACAACCGCTCTCCGGTTCGAACCAGCCGCTTGAGCTTTCCATGCGCCAGCTCGAACAGGCCATCGTCACCCGACGACTCATGAGCCACAAAAACGATTCCGCCCTCAGCGGTCTGCTGCGGACGCGGATCGACAATCAAGTCGAGCGCCGCGCCGTCTTCGGAGGAGGTCGGCAACGCAATCCGAAAGATTACACCTGTGTCGGGTTCAGCGACGAAGATCGACCATCGAAGCTCATGATTCCATTCTCTCGCCGCGCCGAACAAAACGGTGCCATCCAGTGCGACCGAAGGCGCCCCGAGATCCGCGAGAACCACCCAATCGACACCCGCACTTCCTGTCTGCGCAATCTTGACTTCGCGTCCATTGCGATCGAGTGCGTACAGCGCGTCTGAGCCTTCCGCGATCGAGCCGTCCAGACCGAGCATGTAGGCATGAGCGGATCCAATGAAGGACGAGATCGCGAGCGCGACGATTAGCTTAACGGCCGTGCGAGGGGTGAACATCATAAACACCGCGATTCACTTCCTTAAAAGCGCTGTCTCTCAATGACCAAGGCATGACTTCCGGCCTAACGATTGGTTCAAAGGTCCCGAACCAACCCGCCGAGCCCGAAAAGTCACTCATTGTTGCAATTCGCCAAGGTCGAATCGCCGGTCTAAAGTGCTTCCATCGCATCGTCACATGTGCCCGGCTTCGGACGTCTTCATCATCGCCTCGGCGTTGCCAGCATCAATGCCAGCGACGCGAACGCAACGAGGAATCCCACTTGCGGGCGGCGAACCAACGTCAGACGATCCAGGATTCTCTCCTCCCTAACAGATGAGGCTGAGCCTTTTGTAAACGTGACCGCCAGGCTCGGTGGCTTGGGGTACTGTTCAAAGGGCGCAATCTGTTAGCTCTGGCGGTCACGTAGAACGAGGAATATATAGGAGGATAAACGGGTACTAGGGGAAACTTTTATACTGGTATAAAAACTGCCATCTAAATCTCTGGATCGGACGGCAAGCCCAACTTATAGGTCACGGTATGACGAGGGACGAAATCAGACGGCAGGAACTTGGCAACTTTCTGCGCAACCGGCGCGGACGTATCGCACCTGCCGAGGTCGGTCTGCCCGCGACCAATCGGCGCCGAACACCCGGCTTGCGACGCGAGGAAGTAGCGCAGTTGGCCGGTGTCAGCGCGACCTGGTACACCTGGCTCGAGCAGAAACGCCCGATCGGAGTGTCATCCAGCGTGCTGGAAAACCTGGCGCGCGTGCTGCGGCTCGATCCCGCCGAGCGGATGCAACTCTTTCAGCTCGCGCTCCGTCAGCCGGTCCTGGATAACTCGTCCCGACCCGAAACTGTGAGTCCGCTGTTGCGGCGCCTGCTCGATCAAACGGATGCGGTCCCCGCATTTGTCCTGGGGCGTCGATGGGACGTCCTTGCGTGGAACCGAGGTGCGCGCGCCTTCTTTTTCGATTTCGAGCAAGTGCCCGCCAAAGAACGAAATACCCTTTGGCTCTTCTTCACCAACCCAGTACTGCGGACCTTGATCGTAGATTGGCGCTCGCGAGCCCAGGACACGCTCGCCAGATTTCGCGCCGACTATGGACGTCATGCCGGCGACGCGCATTTCGTGCAGCTCGTCGAACGGCTCAAGTCGGTGAGCCCGGAGTTCGCGGAATGGTGGCCGCGTCATGACATCCTGCCGAGGTCCGAGGGCCGCTACGCTTACGATCATCCGCTGGCAGGACGAATGGTCGTCGAGCACACCACGTTCTCGGTGGTTGACAATCCTGAGCTTGGGCTCGTTGTTTTCCTGGCGGCGGCCGCGTTCAACTCGATCGCCAAAATGGAAAAAATCGTCGCGAGCTTCCATAACGGCTCACCTTCCTCAGGCATTCACCGTCGGAGTAAGCCACGCAAGAAGCTCCGCCTCAGTAGGTGACGCAAACCCTGTTCTTTGCTACCTGCCCGTGCCTTCGAGCTTGACGCTCCTCGCGGAAGTCGGCACGAGGTTGGTCTCTATCGTGAGCGTGCCGGCGTACTTCTGCGCGGCGGTCGGTGTGAAGGTCACCGAGACCTCGCAACTTCCCGGCGGCACACCCTTGGATTTCGGGTACAAGTCATCGTCGACGCATTCTTTGGTCAGGGTGAATGGGCTCGTAACTCCGGTCTCCATCTCGATGAGAATCGGCGGTGGGACTTTCTTCCCCTTGACCTTGCCGGCATTGGCGATCTTGATGGATTTGATTTTGTTCGAGCCTACCTGGACATCGCCAAAGTTGAGCACCTTAGGTGAAATCTTAAGCTTGCCTGCGACCGGAGTCGGGGTCGCGGTTGGCGTCGCGCTGCCGATCACGGTCGCGGTGGCAGTAGGCGTCGTGGTGCTGGATGCTGTTGCAGTTGGCGTTGCGGTGCTCGAAGTCGTCGCTGTCGGCGTTGCCGTATGAGTAGTGGTGGCAGTGGCCGTTCGGGTCGATGTCGGAGTCGCCGCCGTTGTACTAGTGGCGGTAGCGGTCGGCGTTAGGGTCGCGGCCGTCGCTGTAGCAGTCCGGGTCGCGGTTGCGGTGGGTGATGCCGGCGTCGATGTCGCCGTCGGCGTTGTCGTTTGAGTAGTGGTGGCAGTGGCCGTTAACGTGACCGTTGCGGTGGCCGTTCGCGTCGATGTCGAAGTCGCCGTAGTTGTGGCGGTAGCAGTAGCTGTCGGCGTTAGGGTCGCGGCCGTCGCTGTAGCAGTCCGGGTCGCGGTTGCGGTGGGTGATGCCGGCGTCGATGTCGCCGTCGGCGTTGTCGTTTGAGTAGTGGTGGCAGTGGCCGTTAACGTGACCGTTGCGGTGGCCGTTCGCGTCGATGTCGAAGTCGCCGTAGTTGTGGCGGTAGCAGTAGCTGTCGGCGTTAGGGTCGCGGCCGTCGCAGTTGCTGTCTTAGTTGCGGACGCAGTGGCTGTGCGGGTTGCAGTGGGAGTAGCCGATGTCGCCGTTGCGGTCGGTGTTGCCGTGTGAGTTGTGGTGGCAGTGGCTGTTGATGTGACCGTCGCGGTAGCCGTTCGCGTCGCCGTCGGCGTTGTCGTGTGAGTAGTGGTCGCAGTCGCGGTTGACGTCGCTGTCGAAGTGGCCGTCCGTGTCGCGGTCGCCGTCGCCGTGGCCGTCCGTGTCGCCGTCGGAGTCGCCGTCGCTGTACTGGTGGCCGTAGCTGTCGGCGTTAAGCTCGCGGTGGCGGTGGCAGTTGCGGTCTTGGTTGCCGTCGCTGTGGCAGTGCGGGTCGAAGTAGCCGTCGCGGTTGCGGTGCTGGATGCCGTTGCGGTGGCGGTGCGGGTTGCGGTGGACGTTGCCCCGGTCGCCGTTGCCGATGGCGTCGGCGTCGCGCCGACGGTTCCGGCCGGGATTGGCGTTGGAACGCCTTGACCCGAGATGTTCAGCAGGGTCTCGATGCCGTCGCCGGTGCCCACCAGCAGATCGAGTTTCTTGTCGCCGTTGACGTCGGCCAAAATCGGGAAGCTCGATGAAATCTCGACCGGCAACTCAGTCGGACCGGTGAAGGTCCCGTCGCCGTTGCCAGCCCACACTTCAGTGTTGGCGAAACCACAGCAGCTAGCCAGCGCAACGTCCGGCAGACCGTCGCCGTTGAGGTCCGCGACCTGCAAGCCCTCGGCGAACTCGTCGATCGAAGTTTCAATTCCCGCACCAAAATTACCCTTTCCGTCTCCCAGGAACACCCACAACCGGCTGAAGAAACTCTGGCCCTTGAATTCCGAAAGCACGACAATGTCCGGGTTGCCGTTGTTGTTCACGTCCGCAATCGCCACCGCCTGCGGAAAACTCGGCGCATCCAGTGTCTTCGGCGACTGAAAGGTTCCGTTTCCGTTCCCGAAATAGACCAGCACCGACCCGTCTACCGGGAACGCTGGCAAACGGCGCGCCGTTGTCGGCCACCACCAGGTCCAGGTTCTTGTCGCCATTGAGATCGGCGGCGGCGAATGAGACCGGATTGCGCGGCGTCGCGATTTGCACCGGCGTTTGAAAAGAGCCGTCGTTCTTGCCCTCGAGATAGAAGACAGCACCCGTAGCCGGGTTCGCCATCGAGTCGATTGTGACGACTCCGCCCGCGACGACGTCCAGCACGGTGTCATTGTCGAAGTTGCCGGCGACTATCGCGCCGGCCGTCGATGCGAACGGCGTATCAATTTCACTGCCGAAGGAGTCGTGCCCGTTGCCGAGAAACACGGCCAGGTCGCCCATTCCGTTACCGGTTAGCGTCGCGGACTGCGTCGTGATGCCGACGATCGCGTCGTTGTTCGCGTCGCCGTTGAGGTTTCCGGCCAGCACCAGCGGCGGGTACCCCGCGTCGTTAGCAGTGATGGCCTCGGTGAAGCCCGGCGTGAAGGTGCCGTCGCCATTGCCCGTCAGCGTATAGAGCGAGAGCCCCGAAGCGTCGTCCGTCGTCACGATGTCGGGCTTGAGGTCGCCATTGAAGTCCGCAATCGCGAAGGCGGGGCCGAGGCCGGAGGCAATGCCCAGCGCCTGGTCCCAGGTTCCGCCCGCAAAAGTTCCGTCGCCGCGCCCCAGCAGGAAGTAAACATAGCTGCCAGCCCCCGAGCCCGGTCCGAAGCCATGAGGATCCGAAAAGCCCACGATCAGATCCGGATTGCCGTCACCGTCGAGATCGCTCATCCCGATGTTCTGCCCGCCGTAGATCGAGCCATAACGCTGTCCCGCCGTGAAGGTCCCGTCGCCGTTGCCGAGAAAAATTCCGACCGTGCCTTCGAAGCTGCTGTTGCTCGTGAAGGTGACCGTCGCGAGATCGACCTTGCCGTCCTTGTTCAAGTCCGCCGCCACCAGGTTATCGGCCGCCGGAAACTGCGATCCCGCCATCAGGCTGAAGTGGCCGGTCCCATCGCCCAGCAGGATATGGCCATCGTTGGTCGCGAGATCCATCTTGGTGTCTTTGTTGAAATCGGCCACTGCGGCGTAGGCGGCCTTGAGGTCAGGAAGCGCGGGACCGTTTATCGCTGCCCCGAAGGTGCCGTTGCCGTTGTTCAAGAAAACCTGCACCGCTGGATCGGCGAGATTCCCCGACGACGGCTGCCCGACCACGATCAGATCGGGATGCCCGTCCTTGTTGACGTCGGCAACCGTCACGGCTCCGCTGACTAGCTGGGTGGCGTAATCTGTCCTCGGCTGGTAAGTACCGTCACCGTTGCCGGGAAATACCGAAATAGTCGCCACTCCGTTAACGTCATCGCTGACCACGACCAGGTCCGGCTTGCCGTCGCCGCCGAGGTCAACCGAGGTAAGCGTGGCCGGCGTTCCTGGCGTTGTGTACGAAGTTGGAGACGACTCGAGCGCATCGCCGGCGCTGTTTCCGATTCCTACCGTGATCGAATTGCTCGATCCGAACATCCCGTAGGTAATCGCCAGGGCGGCGTAATAGATCCCGCCGGCGGTCCGTTCGATGATGCCGTTGCCCGACGAAACCCCGAGGCGCGAATTCAAACAGCCGTTGGGCCACAGGTCCCCGGTAGTTGTGAGACCAGCCTGCGCGTGTAGGATGTCCTGGTAATTCGTCTGCAGCAGGCCGATCGTCATGTTGGCAGGGTCATCGGTGTAGACGCTCAGGCTGCAATTGCTTTCGGTCTTCAGAAACAGAAACGGCAGCGAGGAATTCCAGAATGGCGCGAACTCGCCGGTAAGGTAGTTTTCCGCGCCGAGGAACTCGATCGGCGCTGGCGTAGTCAAAGGCGCCACCGCCGAATCCGACGTCGATGCGCTCAGCCGCCGCCGCTTCACAAGCATCGCTCGACGTCCCTCTCGAGCGGGAATCCACATGCGCGCGGGCAACCCTCCGCCGTGCAGCGCCCGAACAACCAGCGAGAGCAGCGGACGGCTGTAAAGCTGTTCACCCGCCAGCACCAGCATCAACAACCCAAGGCTGGTGAGCACCACCGTCCAGAACTTCGTGATGGCGCTCGTCTTCCCCACGCTGATAGCTTTAGTCCGCGCGCACCAATGGGTCTAGGCAAGATTTTAGCTATTTTGGTCAGGTTTCACGCGCTGTCTAAAGTTTTACAGTCGGTAACGTTAGGCACCGCACGCGGCCCCACCGCTCAGGAACGATTCCGGTTCCTTTCCCACTATAGGTGTTCGTACTGGGGACATGGGTACAGAGGTATGTGCGGGGAGATGGGTAACACCTAAGCGGCATTGTTGGACCTCTAGTGTGCACCCGCATGACTCAGAATGAACCTGATTTTGTACTTGGATCAGGATTCCGGCATAGAGCATGTCCGCAACGGTACGCGTCAAATCAATCCCACCCTTGACCCCGACCGCGCCAATCAGGACGTTTCCAGAGAGGCTTGACGCTGATGCTCGATGCCAAAAAGTGCAGAAAATTGGCGGATGGCTCAGTCTGATACGAACTGCTCTCCGCGTCAAATTCCCTGATCATCAGGGAAAATACAGGGAATTATCTCGATTTCGGAGATCTTTAGGCTTGATTCCAAGCCGAAAAAGCATTGTCTTCTCTTGGATTTTTGACCAAATTCCCTACTCAACGGATCAGGGAATTTTTAAAAGCTATCAAGGAAATTAATTTCTGGATCAGGGAATCTACCTCGAACAAACAGGGAACCCGTATTGAGTCCAACCGACGACCAATAGGAGCAATCGAGCCCGAGCGCGACGCTGTGCGGCTTGACGTTTTCAGCGGATGCTCGGTCTCGAGCCTCAGCCCCGAGAGGAAGATGGTCGCAGCGGTCAGCCATCGGCAGCGCGAAGCCGGCTTTGGCGCACCGCCAGGCCGCCGCCGGGCGCCGACGAGCCTGCAAACGCGGCGATCGCCAGACAGAAGAGGAGCCTGGGCGCGAGCGGACGGGTCGCAAATAAGTTCGGGAGGCGACTTTGAAGACTTGACTCCGACGGCAATCGAAGTTAACAGTGTTAACTAACGCCATGAACACGGCAGCATCGACAACCCAAAATGCATAAAGACGCCTACGATTTGGATTAACGATGTTAATGCGGCAGCTCGATACGCTCACCCTCCTGCTCGCGGCCAGGCGGGCGCTTGGCGAGCGAATCGCTCTCGCAGTCACTCGAAGATTCCGCCGCCGAGTTGCCGGCACCTATAGACCCGCCGGGAGATTCGTGCTGGCGAGGCTATAGCCGCGTATCGAGGTTAAGGAGAGATCTATGTCGATCAGCGAACGTTTTGCTTTGCGCGGAATCCGCCGCGAAGAATTGCCGGAGGACAGCGCCGTCGGTCCGTCGACGCCCAACGGACACCGCAACTCGAATGCAGACTGGTCGTTCCCATTTGCCAAGCCCGGACGCTGGGCGGGCAAGAAGCAACTGCCGGCGAACACCGAGAAACGAACGCCGTGGGTCGACCTCGACGCGTACGACGCGACCCGTATCACGCCGCGCTTCGTGAAATCGCCGGTCGACCTCGAGACCTTCCTCGCCGAGATCAGGAAGTTCGCGGACGACGTCGGCGTCGTCTCGATCGACGATCCGGCGCTCGCGCACGAGTTCGACGAAATCCGCTATGTTTACCCGCACGCCCGCTCGCTGGTGGTGTTGATCGGCGAGGAGAACAAGCCGTCGATGCAGTCGCGTTATTTGCCGACCGCGAACCACGAGCTGTACCAGGTAGAGGAGCGGCTGTTCGAGTGGGGCCATCGCACGATTCAGCACATCAAGTCGCTCGGCGGCGAGGGACTGACGACGACGATCGGCTGGCCGCAGGAAGTATCGGTGCGCTGGTCGGACAAGATCTGGCCGCTCAGCCACAAGCTCGTCGCGCAGGCCGCGGGCCTCGGCGTCATCGGCACCAGCCGGAACTTCCTGCATAAGAAGTACGGCGCCTATTGCCTGATCGACACGATCGTGACCAACCTCGAGTTCCCGCCCGCCGCATACGCGACGCAGCAGCCTCTGGACTGGAGTCCCTGCCTCGAGTGCAACCTGTGCGTCGCTTCCTGCCCAACCGAGGCAATCCGCGCCGACGGCGAGTTCAACTTCTTCGCCTGCTACAACCACACGTACCGCGACTCGATCCCGGGCTTCCTCGACTTCGCGCGCGATCTCGCCGAGGCCAAGCCGAAGAAGTTCGAGCATCGCTGGTCGGACGCCGAGATCGCGGCTCTGTGGCAATCGCTCGCGTTCAAGGTCGAGTATCGATGCTTCAACTGTGTGGCGACCTGTCCCGCCGAGATCCACGACGCGTTCCACAACGATAAGGCGACGCGCTCGCGCTACATGAAGGAGACGCTGAAGCCGCTCACGTACACGCGGACGGAAACCGAAGAGCGCTTCGTGATCGACACGCCCAGCGCGCGCGAGCGCTACGACATTCCACCGGGGAGTTACCGCACGCCGCACGATCCGACGCGCCCCGGGCAGCAGGGCGTCCGTCTTGTGCAGATGCAGCGGATCCGCGTGTCGAACGTCGACAGCATGATGCGCTTGATGACGTTCTACTTCCGCCCCGAGGAAGCAGACGGGCTCGACTTCCGCTGCCAGTTCGATTTCAGCGGCGACGGCGGCGGGCGCTGGGGAATGCGCGTCGCCGATTGCCGATGCGAGGTGAAGCCGGGAACGATCGCCGATCCCGACCTCACGGTGCGCTGCGACGGGCGACTGTTCCTCGCCGTCCATCGCGGCGAGATAAGCCCGGTGAAGGAGCTGCTGCTCGGCGGCATCAAGCTCGAGGGCAAGAAGGAGCTTTTTCTCGCGTTCCCGCGGATCTTCCCGGTCCGCCCGGGCGAGAGCTTCGTGCATCGCGCGCTCTGGTACGCGAAGCGAGCGTGGAAGAGATGGCGTGCGGGGAAGCTTGATACGATGAACGGAAAAGTGGGGACGCGAGCGTGACAAAGTTGATCGCCCTCAAGGCACGCGGCAACCGGCGCGCAAAAAAGACACCGCGCGCCGTCGGCAAGCCCGCGAACATGCGCGCCGCGATCCTCGACGCCGCGCGCACGCTCTACTTCGCCCACGGCGCCGACGGCGTTTCGGCGCGGAAAATCGCATCCGCCGTCGGTGTCAGCGCGACGACTATCTACATCTACTACCGGAACATCGACGACTTGCTGCACCACCTCCGCATGGAAGGCTTCGCGCTGCTCATCCAGTATCTGCAGGACGCGACCGGGGACTCCGCGCTCGAGCGGATCCTCGACATGGGCCGAGCTTACTTTCGCTTCGGCAGCGAGCATTCGAACTACTACGAAGTGATGTTCTTCCACCGCTTCCGCGAGTTGCCGAAGGCCGAGATCATCCAGCGGGAGGTGTACGCGCTGACCCTGCTGCGCGACGTCGTGAAGAGCGGCATCGAGCAGGGCGAGATCCGCCGTGACCTCGACCTGATGGTGCTCACCAACGGCCTCTGGGCCGAAATCCACGGCGTCACCTCGCTCGCCGTTTCGGGCCGCCTCTGGCAGACCGCCGCAGGCCAGCACGAACGGGTACTCGACGCGATCTTGGAGGGCATGGCGCGGTGGCTGCGACCCGAGGGTTGATGCTTTTCTGGGAAATTCCGTAACCTTTGCGATCGAGACACGAAAAGCCGCGGAACCGCTTGGACTTTTGGGCAAATTCACAACTCGGGAACGGGGGATTGTATTTGAGTAACAGGGATTTATTTCGGCGGAGCAGGGGAATTTACCGGGGCAGATAAGCGAAGTCAGTAATTCGCCACACACACAATGCAGATCGCGATCTTCGCAAACAACCGCCCGCGCCGCACCCCGCCGCGCGGCCAACAGCGACGCCGCGGTCGGGTCCGCAGCGCCACAGGAGGTAGTCCGATGTCCGCTCGCGCAGTTATGACTACGGTCACCAGCTTCGATCCCTGGTTCCCCGTCACCGACGAGCACAGCTACGCGGTGACGCGCATCGAGGGCGCAGTGCCACGCGAGCTCCGCGGCACGCTCTTCCGAAACGGTCCGTCCCAGCGTGTCCGGCCGATCGAAGGCTACCAGGCCATGCATCTCTTCGAGGGCGATGGGCTCGTGCACGCGTTTCGCATCGACGACGGCCGCGTCCACTACACGAGTCGCTTCGTGCGCGACGACACCTACCTCGCCGAAGAACGGCTCGGGCCGTCGCGCTTCGACTTCCTCAACTTCGTCGTGGCCGATCCCTCCGCCGCCGCCCCCCCCGCTGCGGGTATCGCATAATACCAACATCGTCTGGCATCACGGACGCTTGCTGGCGCTGGTCGAAGCCGACCATCCCTTGGGAGATGGATACACGCACGCTAGCGAGCCGCGGGCGCGTCACGTTCGCCGACCCACCGCTCGGCATGAGCGTCACCGCGCACCCGAAGATCGACGGCAAGACGGGCCAGATGGTGATCCACGGCTATCAGCCCTTCCCGCCCTACGTGCAGCTCTACGTCGTCGAGCCCGATGGACGCTGCTCGCTCGCCGAGACGATTGAGACGCCCTACTCGGTCATGATGCACGATCTGGCACTCACCGAACACTATGTCGTCTTCCTGCTCTGCCCAGTGCTATTCGACCTGAAGAAAGGGCGGCCGTACTGCGACTGGCTGCGCTGGACACCGGAGCTGGGACTCAAGTTCGGCGTGCGAGCCCGCACCCCCGGTGCTCCGGTGCGTTGGTTCGACGCGCCGACACCCGGCTTCATCTTCCATCCCGGCAACGCCTATGAAGACGAGGGCAAGATCGTCATGGACGCCTGCACCTATCTGGACGGCGCCGCGCTGCTCGACAGCCTCGCCGGCATTCGCGCCGGCCGCTGTCCTGGTCGCGCCGGCGCGATGCCCTTCGTCTACGAACTGGATCTCGCCTCTGGAAGCTGTCGTGAGCAACAGCTCGACGAACGGGGCGCCGAGTTCCCGCGGCTCGACGACCGCCTCGTCGCGTACCCCAACCGCTACGGCTATGCCGTCATGGGGGACGGGCCGAACTCTGTCTTGTTGCCCGTCGGGGAAACCATGATCGTGAAGTACGATCGTCGAGGCGGCCGCAGTCAGTTCCATCGCTTCGGACGCGGGCACTTCCCGGGCGAGCCAATCTTCGTGCCGCGCGCCCCCGAAGCGGCCGAGGACGACGGCTTCGTGCTCACGATAGTTGCCGACATGAGCGCGGGAACGAGTTACCTCGCTATCCTTGACGCGCGGAACCTCGAGGCACAGCCGCTCGCCAAAGCGCACCTCCACCACCGCGTGCCGCTCGGCTTCCACGGCAACTTCGCCCCCGGCGTCGTCTGATGCGGAAACTTATTGGCGTTCTCTGTTTCACCACAGAGGAAGTTATGTCTGACACGAAGTTGAGATTGGAAGGGAAAACAGCATCGAGCGCCGGCTACAAGCTTACTCGGGAACTGATCAGATTGAACGGAACGGTGGGATGACATTTGGCGGATGAGCCAGTCTGATGCGAACGGCTCTCTGCGGTCAAATTCCCTGATGATCAGGGAAAATACAGGGAATTTGAGCGACCCGACGATGATTTTGACCGACCGCGAGACGAAAAGTGCAGACGGTGCTTGGGTTTTTTGGGCAAATTCCCTACTCAGCGTAACAGGGAATTTCTACGCGGGAAGAGGGAATTGTTTCCGGATGATCAGGGAATTCACGGGGCTGATCAGGGAAAGCAGTAACTCGCCGCACGCTCTTTGATGAAGTACGCCTTAGGCGTGCCGCTGCAGTCAGGAAGAGCGTCCGACCGCCGCGCCTTGACAGGTCGGGGGCCGGGGCGAAGACTCGCGTATGTCTGGGCTGGTACCCACTTGGCTTCTAATCGCGTTGTTTGTTGAAGAACCCAACGAAGGAGAGCGGAGCCATGGCAGAGCATCCGAGCATTATTCCGGGTATGCGTTATCGTGATGCGAAGGCTGCTATCGATTGGCTGTGCCGCGCCTTCGGCTTTGAACAACATCTGGTCGTACCCGGCGAAGGAGGCAGCATCGCGCACGCCGAGCTCACCTATCGCAATGGGATGATCATGATCGGCAGCGCGCGTGACGACGATTTCGGCAAACTGCAGAAAACGCCCGCGCAGCTCGGCGGAGTCACGACGCAGAGCGCCTACGTCGTCGTTCCCGACGCGAAAGCCCATCATGATCGATCGGTTGCTGCCGGTGCGAAGGTTGTTCGGCCGCTGTCAGAAGGTGGCGGCGGCGGACTCTCCTATTCGTGTCTTGACCTGGAGGATCACCTGTGGAACTTCGGCACCTACGATCCGTGGGCGCCAGCGAAGAGATGAGTCGCAGCGCCTGGACACGTCGAGCGCGCCGCACGATCAAACGACGCGGCGATCGCGCGCATTCTTGCCGCTGTCCGTAGGACCGGAGAAGAAACAAGTCAGGGTATCGAATGGATGATGGGACACTATGAAATGTCAATCCGCAGGGCCGGTCTTGCAGGTGAGTGATCTCAGCCGCTCACTGAAATATTACACCGAGGTTTTGGGTTTCGCCGAGGACTTTCGCTTCGGCGAATATGCTGGAGTAAGGAACGGCGACGCTTTGCTCCACTTGTGCGCACACACTATTCACACAAGGCCAATCGGAGGAGGCGCTGCTTTTGTCTTCTGCGATGAGGTTGACGACTATCACAACGAGATCAGAGCGAAGGGCGCTATCGTCAAGGTCAAGCCGGACGACCGTCCCGGAATGAAGGACTTCACAGTTTTAGACCCGGATGGCAATCACCTCAACTTCGGTTGTGAAACTCGAAGATCTTGAAGGACGACAACTGGCCTGCACCTGCACCCCAATATCCCACCGTTCATAAGTAGAGTCCGCGGCTTATATCGCCCTCCCGGCTGCAGGCCAGCGGCGATTTGCATTACGACGACGATTCGCGGGAGTCATACAACTCCTCGATATCAACCGATAGTTCGGAGGTCGCGAGCAGGCTGGAAGGAGTCGTAGCAAGCTCGCCGTCTAAGCCGTGGTTAGCCATGGAAAATCACTTGCCAAGGTTGCGGCGGATCTGGTCCAGTGGGCTGATGACAATCTAATGGCGAGTACCAAAGGCGCACGCAAGCGCCGGTCAAAGGCGACTGACTATCAATCGTACATCTTACGCCTTGAGAACTCAGAGCTATCGTACAGCTTGAGAGTCGACGGCAGTTGGTGGGCCGAAGGACCGTACTCAGAGCACCTGGAACTTTCGGTCGATGGCACGATCATCGCCCCGGAGAAATTGCAGGGCCGCCGTCGACCTCTAACTTTTCTTGGCGACCTTCGAGTGACTCGCGATCTTGAGAATCCGATCGAGTCCCGGACCCAACCGCTCTGTGTGGGCACCCTCGCGATCTGGGGAGAAACGACGGGCTATCTCGGCTCGCTGCCGAACGACATTATCTGGCATCTTTTCGGTTCTCTATCGCGCGGTGAAATTCGGATGCTTGCGCTTCATGGGGAGAGACTGTACAGGGGCAAGCAAAAATTCTGACCGTCCACTTTGAGCGCGAGATCAATCCAGAGGATTGGTGAAACCTCGAAGACCGGTGAGAACAACAGCGATCTCTTACATGCCGCCCGCGAACGCTTGCTGATGGCGAGCACTTCGAACTGGCTGGAATTGACACCGACCGCCGGAATTTAGGAGAAGCGCAGATGCAGTTTGGGTTCTTTGACTGGATCGACACGCGGACGGCGCCGCTTTCCGAGATCTATGAGGATCGCCTGAAGCTGATCGAATTCGCCGACCGCGCCGGCTTCTACTGCTACCATCTGGCCGAACATCATTTCGGCCCAATCAGCAACGTGCCCTCGCCCGGGCTCTTCCTGCCTGCCCTGGCGCAGCGCACCCGCCGGATCCATCTCGGACCGCTGTGCTACCTGCTGCCGCTCTACACGCCGGCGCGGCCGATCGAAGAGATCTGCATGCTTGACCACCTGAGCGGCGGAAGGCTCGAAGTTGGCGTCGGGCGCGGCATCGTACCGTTCGAGCTGATGTAGGCCGGGGTTGATGCCAATAAGGCGAAGGCGATGTTTGAGGAGTCGCTCGAGACGATCATCGGCGGACTTACACACGACACGCTTACCCACGATGGCGAGTTCTATCACTACCGCGACGTGCCGATGCAGATGCGTCCGCTGCAGAAGCCGCATCCGCCATTCTGGTATCCGACTCACGCACCGGAAAGTGTCGCGGCGATCGCTGCACGAGGAATGAACGTCGTCACGGTTGGCCCCGACCAGCGGATTCGCGAGCTCGCCAACGTCTACCACGAGCAATGGCAGAAGCATCTCAGCGATCCCGACCGCCTCAACAGGCAAGTCGCGACTCCATTCTTCGGCGTAACGAAGCAGGTTTTCATCGCCGACAGCGATTCCGAGGCGGAGCGCATCGCTCGGCCCGCGTACGAGGCGTGGCGGCTGAACATTACGGCGCTCTTCCGCCGCATGGTCGGCAACGGTCCGCTGCCTACGCAGGGCGCTATGTTCGGCGACTACGACTCGGCGATCGGAGGCGGAGGCGGACTGCTGGTGGGGTCACCGGCGGCAGTTGGGGAACAGCTCCAACAGACCGCGGCGACCAGCGGCGCCAACTATCTGATGTGCTCGTTCCACTGGGGAAGCCTGACTCACGCCGAGGCATTCCGCTCGCTGGAATTGTTCGCTGCCGAGATTATGCCGAAGGTGAAACAAGCCGCTCTCTGAAATAGGCGGGGTAGACTAAGGGAAAGATCGGTGAGAAGCAGGGACTCTGGTCGGATCAGAAGCCTTATGAGAGAAATCCTCGGAACTAAGGAACGGACGGTGGGTGGACGATTTGCGACAACGAAAGGTTGTCCGACGGTTCGTGCAGGTCGTCACCGCAAAGGGAAGGCAACTAGAGTCGCAGTCAGCACCTAGAACATTGGGTTGTACTTTGTCTTCATGTGAATTCGCCGATCCTCACAGCGGCGTAGCCTTCCATGCCGCAATCCACTCGGCTCGTCGCGTATAGAAATACGCCGCCATGCAGAGGTCGAAGGCTGCACAGAAAATTCCGTAGGCGAGCGGGATCGGGGTGAGCTGGCCCGGCTCGAACGCTGAGGCTCCATGCGCTTGAAGTTCGTGCAACAGGTCCCACACAGCGTGCAAGGAATATCCAACGATCAGAACGAAGGGCAGGCGCGCACCTGCCAGGGCTATTGCGACAAACGCCAAGACGATAACTGTTTCCAGTCGCCACGCAGTCGCCACTCCGAAATAGGCCGCGAAGGCCAAGTAGAACGCCGCGATCATGATGAGGAACATCGCATAGAAGATCTGCTCTGCCTTGGGGGCGAGGATTTTCCGGACGATGAAGATGCAGCCGGTTGCCGCCATGAGCCCGATCACAGCGTAGAGAATCACGATCACGACAAATCCAAACATGCTGTGCCCTGGTTTCATATTTAGCCAGGGAAGTGGAACTGATCGTAGACAGTCGCGATTCGATCGCCGTTGGTGGGTGCTTCGTAGTCGGCCATGCGCCGCAGGTCATTAAACAGTGATGATCAAGTCAACGCTAGAAACAACGACCAAGGGCCAGGATAGCTGCAGCCCTGGTGGTTTCTGGCCCCGAGTCTCACCGGATCGATCGCGGATCGATTCCGCGACGCTCGCGCAACGATTGCTGGGTAGCGATCGACAGCGTGAGCGCCTCGCGCGCGCGTTCGGCGCTGAGCAGAGCGGGGTCAACTTTGCCTAAGATGCAATCGGCGAAAAGTCGGAGCTCTTGCTCATACGGATTCCGGTTTGGGAGAGAAACCTGCTCCGGAGAGCCTCTCTCCGGGTAGCGCACGAACGTTGCCTTGAACTCTCCCGCCTCGACGACGAGGCCATGCTCGAATGCTCCGCGTTCGAGCACGACCCGAAAGCCGACCGAGAACGGAAAACCGCTCGGCATGATGCCGCTCGCGAGCACCGTCGCGCTGCGGCCGTTGTCGTACTCGAGCAGCGCCGAAATCTCACCGGGGCCGCCGCGCGCGCTGCCTGCGGCGGCCGCGGTGACGCGCGCGGGCCGTCCCAAAAGCCATTGGACGAAATCGAAGTCGAAGGTCATCAGCTCGGTCGAGGGCTCGCTGTAGTGTTCCTTGTGATCGGGAGCGTCGGTGCGGAGGTACGAGCCGAGGCGATATGCGGTGACGCTTAGAACCCTTCCGAGTTCTCCCGACTCGGCGATTTGATGTACGTGCTCGTAGGCTGCAATCGAGCGGATCAGAAGGCCGACCAGCAGAACCTTCTTCCATGCGCGCGCGGCCTCGATCATGGCATCGGCGTCTTCCAGCCGAAGTGCGAATGGCGTCTCGCAGAAGACGTGTTTTCCCCGCCGTAGAGCGGCCACCACGTATTCGCGGTGATTGACGGACGGTACGCAGACGTCGATCGCGTCGATCGCAGGATCAGCGATGAGAGCAAACGCGTCGGTGACAGCCTTCGCGCTGCTGCGCTGCGCTATCGCCTCAGCACGCGCCAAATTCCGACTGAAGACGCCAGCGACCTCGACAGCATCGATCGATCCATACGAGAACGCGTGCTCAGCGCCCATCGCTCCGGCGCCAAGAATTCCGACTTTGATCTTTGAAGAGGTAATGGAATCCTCCGAGAAGTTGATGAACGGTGCCACGGCGCGAAATTCGCGTCAACCAGCAGACTGTCCCTCTCGAAAAGCTACACCTATTACAAAATGACAAAGCTGCCGGCAGGACTGGTAGAACACTGCGCGCCCAAGTGCAGCCGCTTTTTAGAAAATGTCTTTGCCCGACAGTCAAATCCGGCAGTAGATCTTCCCCGGATTGGATTTTGAGGAGCGCCGGCCCCGACGCTGAATGTCGGCGCGCTTTACGATTTGGCGCTGAAGCGCTGCGCGTCGAATTTCCGAGGCATGAGCACGGCACCGGTAGCTCCTTGCTCTTCGGTCGTGCCACCCTACTTCGGATCAGTTTGGAATCTCGATGATGCCGGTGGCACCGTCCTCCATCGATTCCAGCACACGAACATCGTCCCACACCGGGATGTCGGCGTTCTTGTAAAGCTCGCGTGTTCGCTCGGTCACGGCACCGACACGCACCAACGCAGGCATCATCAGATCACGGAAGGCGTGAATGTGCCCCGGCGGCAGGTGAGCGGCGAAACCGGCGCCGCCCGCTTCCATCAGACCCTTCATAAAGTCTTCCAACTCAATGCCGCTGCGTTCGAGAACTAGCAGAAAGCCTGGATCCGGTTTCGGCATACCCTTCCCATCGACGCCGCCCGTGGAGTCCGCCATCGCTTTGACCGCATCGAAGGCGAATTGGGCGACATCTTCGCGTTCATCTGGATGCATGTCGGCGATCGTCTTTCGCAGGTAGACGTTTCCGAATGCGACGTGCCGCGATTCGTCGCGCAGAACATACTCCGTCAGCGAGCGCAGCAGCGGACAGGACGCTTGCTTACGCATGTTGTGGAATGCGGCGAGGGCGAGACCCTCGACAATCATGTTCATGCCGACCATCGTCTTGGCAAAGCTGTGCGACTGCAGCGTCGCGTCGATCACTTCCTTCAGCCAGGGGGAGATTGGATACACCAGTCCCAGCTTCTTGATGTAGGTATCGTACACTTCAACGTGGCGAGCCTCATCGAAGGTCTGGCTGGCGGAGTAGAGCTTGGCCTCATAGTCGGGCGCGGCATGGGTCACGGCGGCGGCGGTCATCAGAGCGCCCTGCTCGCCATGCAAAAACTGCGACAGGAGTTGGCAGGTCGCATGCGCGACGAACGTATCTCGCGTCGTCTTCGACAACTTCTGGAAGAAGGGCAACTTCAGGAACGGAAAGCGATCCTCGCCGACTATCGGCTTTGACGGGTCGATCTCTATCGACCAGTCGAGCTGGGTCTCGGCATCCCACTGGTTCTGCTTTGCCTTCGAGTAAAGGTTGCGCAGCTTTTCGCTGTTGATCTCGTAAGAGAAGTTCCAGGCGACGTCCATCGCCGTCTCGTAACCCGCAAGCTCCTGCCAGGGGTATTTCTCGGGGCTGCTGTTGGTACTGGTGCTCATGAGGACTCCTTTAACTTTGTTGCTTTCCGATTTTGTTACTTGAGCTTTTGGAGCGTATCGCTCTTTGTGGATGTATCATTGCTTGCCCCTCGAGGGCCGGATTTGCGCATAGTCGTCGAACCCTTGACCCAACACTTCGAGCGCGCGACGGAGCGCGGCCAGGGCCTTTTCCTGACGGCCCGCCTTGTGATGCCTGATTGAATCGTTGACGAAAGCGGCGAGACGTCCAGGATCATTGCGGACTCGGCGCCTGGTCTCCTGCAATGGATCGGAGGCAAGCAGAGCGCGCAGGCGACGCGCAAGCATCCGCCAGACACGATTTCCCGTCATATCCGCGATCGCGACTAGCAGCTCGCGTCCCGCAACTGCGCGCTCCTCGTCCTTTAGATGCTCGTCAGCCATCTGACCGCTCAAGGCGCTTAGACCATCAATCTGGGCCTTCGTCGATCGCTCCAGTCCGAGCTTGGCCATCTCAAACAGAAGCGGCCTGGTAACTTCGAGCAGCTCGAGCAGTACACGAACATCAAGCCGTCCGCCGTGAAAAATCATAGCCGGCAGCAGATCGAACGAGGCGTCAACCAGCGGCTGCACGGTCGCCCCGTCGCCCTGGCGTACGCGTACGAGATTTAGTCCCTCTAGAACTTTGATGGCGTCGCGGATGGAGGTGCGATTGACCTTGAATTCAATCGCCAGTTCGCGTTCCGGCGGGAGTTTGCTTCCGGCCGGAAAGCGCCCGTCGAGAATCGCGTCGCGAAGCTGCTCGGCGATATCCTCATGGACGCGGCGGCGCAAGGCGGGCCGGAAATCGGCGATTTTCACGACAGAAGTCATCGAGTGGTCCACTTATACAGTGGTCCAACCAATTGAGTCAAACCCTACCCAAGGAGGATGTCCTATGGAGCGGCAAGCGGTTCGGTTAACCCGGAAAGAACTGTACGAGAAGATGTGGTCGCGACCGGCGATCGCTCTGGCTGAGGAATTTGGAATCGGCGGACGCGGCCTGGGCAAGCTCTGCGGTCGCTTCGAGATTCCCGTTCCTCCGCGCGGCTTGTCCCTGGTCAAAACCTAAAGCCGGACGTATTGATGATGGAGCCCGCCGAGGATTGGAATCGCGGCGATGCGGCCGATCTTCTGGGTGTCGGTACCGAAAACCTGATCCCAAGGTGACGAGACAGTCGGACGGTGATAGTCGAGCGCCGATGGTGGTCCAGTTTCTGATCAAGCTGCTGCTCGTCGCGCGTACCCGATTGAAAACACGGGCGAGACTCGAGACCGAAAAAACATTGTCCTGCGTCAGTAGGTGATCGTGATGAGCATTGCGCTCAGTACGGTCAAACGCTCGCAGCGCGCCGCGCAACGCGCCGCCTACGCGACCTGGCGCGCTGGTGCAACGGCTGGAGCAGTCGGCGTCGCAGGCACGATCTCTTTCGGGACGTGCGCGATCAACTCATGCAGCGCTTCCGTGATCCGGGACTTCATGAAGCCCACGTCCGGCATCAGATTCGGTTCGGCAGTTAGCCCGATGTAGAGATTGTGGTTGTAACTCAGGATCGCTACTCCGTAGCCGAGCGTTGCGGTGAGCGGAACCATGCCGACGGTTTCGGCTATCTGATGGCCCGCCAGATAAATCGGCACCTGCACACCCGGGATGTTGGTCGCGACGAAGTTGATTCCCGCGCCGACCATCGGCGCAAGACGCGCCAGTCGTGGCGCAGCACTCGCGAGTCGTCCACTGCCTTCGATCGCCGACGTCAGCAGCCGCGAAACAATCCAGAGCGTTGACGGCGGGACGTAGTCGAGCGTCGCCAGCAGGTTCTCGAACGCCAGCGCCTCCTTGTTGGCCTTGATCTGCGAGGTCTCTTCGATGACCGCCTTGAGACGGGCGATCGCCGACATCGGCTGGGCCGCGAACTCAGGGAACATCATCGAGACGCGGTTGCCAAGCTTTCCATATTCATCTTTTGCGCGGACATTCACCGGGCATCCGATTCTGAGCGGCCGCCCTTCGGTCGGGCATCCGTGAAAAGCGAGGTAGCGCGCCGCTCCTTCGCTCAGGATTGCCAGCACGACATCGTTGACAGTGCCGCCGAACGTACCACGAATACGGGCGACGTCGCGGAGCGGGACTCGCAGCCATGCCATGCGTCGCGCACTGGTCACGGTCGCGGCGTTCCATGGCGCAGCTACGATCGGCTGGCCAAATCGCCGGATAGTCTGCACTGCCGCCGCCGGCGCGGACACGTCGGCGTCAAGATCGCGCAGATGCGAGATGGTGCCTACTGCCCGACGCGTCAGGTCGATTCGCGATCGTGCGATGTCGGTGAGCGCCGAGGCGAACCGTTCCCAGCGGCCCGGAGTCGGCGCCGCCCTCCAGGGCTCATATGGAGGCGTCGACGCGGGAGCGTCCGGGCGTGTGCTCGTCGTAGCGGCGAGCAGTTCCATCCCTGAGATTCCATCGGCGAGACAATGATGGACTTTGGTAACAATCGCGCTGTGTCCCCCTTTCAAGCCGTTGAACAAGTGGAGTTCCCACAACGGCTTGTTGCGACCGAGTGGCTTTTCGCAGACTTGCGTCACCATCTTCATCAACGCCGCTTCTGTCGAGTCGGGCGGCATCTCGTGGCAGAACAGGTGGTTGGCGAGGTCAAAGCAAGGGTCGTCCTCGAGGCTCGGATGAGCAAGGTTCAACGGCGCGAACACGATCCGCTGGCGATAGCGAGGCAGCAGATGCATCCTCGCTTCCATGTGCGCACGCAGGCTTCGAAAGTCGATATGGCTGCGGAAGGTTGCGAGCATCGCCATCGTCAGCGGCCCGTTAGCCGCTTCGCCGTAGAGAAACGATGCGTCCTGAGTGCTGAGCCGGAGAGTATCTTTGGTTGGCGCCATCGGTGCCTCCTGGCGGCGCCTCACGCCGCCAGCTCGCGATACGTCCGCGAGCGCGCGATTAACTTCTTGTTCCGAGTGAAGACACGCAAGAGCCACGCCAAACGCATCGCCGAACGGTAAAGAAATCAAAAGAGAAATGAATCGAGAATGATCGGATCTTTCAGATGCTACGCCGGGCGCTCTACGAGCCGCCGAGGCTCACATGGTTCCTATGGTGACACGTGTCGCCTAAGGAGCCATCTCAGAACCGTAGACACTCCGGGCATCCGGGATTTCTGCTGTTTTTGAGAAAACCAGCGCCGCTCGCGCTCCGCAATCGTTGCCGGTTAATGTGCATCCGGCGCTGCGAGTGGAGCGATAAGTGGGCATCAAGATCATCCTCCTAAAGCGGGCGCCTGAGCCAACGCAGCGGCCGATTCGCGGTAGCGGCTCAAGATATCAAAAAGGGCCGCAGGCGTGTTATTTGCGCGGTTCGCCGGTGCCTTCGCCGTGGGCAGCAGCGGCATCCAGGCGTTTGCGGATTTCCGTCAGCATGTCCTGATCGATCCACGCGCCGTGGCGCTGCGGACAGGCCATTCCGGCCAATCCGCCCGAGCCAGGAGTGATGGCGGCTTTGGCGGCGAGGCGGGCACCGCAATCCGGGCAATCGATCTCCTTGGGATGCCGATGGCGCATCTCTTCGACCAGCGTCCCGAGCTCGACGGCAACCCTTTCGCCCAACGACTCGTGATGAATAGCGGCCGCGTTCGCCAGTCGCGCCGCCAGTTGCGTCAGCGCTTCCTCGTCACCCCACGCGCCGTGATGGTCGGGACAGGCCATTCCGCCAACGCCAATCGCGACCCGCGCGTCGAGCGTTTTTCCACATTGCGGACAATGTATCGGCTTCAGGTACTTGCGCCGCAGCTTTTCCAGCAACTCAGCATCGCTTTGGCTGGCCCATTGATTCTCCCGCGCCATCTCGACCTGATGGAGTTTGTCACCAAGACGGTCTTTTTCGTCAGCCATATTACTCAGTGTTCCCTTGGACGTTTGTCAAAATTTGATGCCCCTGACCATTTGCCGGAAAGGAACCTTGCTCGAATCCTACCAAGGTCGGCCGGGTTCGTCATGAGCCGGTCAAGTCCTTCGATTAGACAGAGGACGCACCAAGACACCCAGTTAGTTGCGAGCGGCGCCACCGGAGACATTGTTGTTATACGTCACCGACACCTTGATTAAAGTTCGCTTTGATGAGTTTGCTGTTCAGCTTGATCGCCCATTTGCTGGTGACCCTCGCGCGGCTGGCCAAGCCGGGGCGGTCTTGGCGCGGTGGTGGACGGAGTCGCTGGCGGTGAAACACCAGCTGATCATTCTCAGGCGTGCGCGGCGGCGTGCGCCGTACCTGACTTCATGGGATCGGCTGGCGCTGGGGGTCTGCACGCTTTTGGTGTCACCCAAACGCCTGAGCAAGATGACTGTGATACTGAAGCCTTCCACCTTGTTGTACTTCCACCGCGCCCTGGTGAAGCGCAAGTATCGCCTGCTCTATAGCCCGCGAAAGCGCGGTCGCCCCGGACCCAAAGGTCCCTCAAGAGAACTCGTCGACACAGTCGTCGAGATGAAACGATGTAACCCCCGCTTCGGCTGTCGAAAGATTGCCGAGCAAATATCGAGCGCGTTCGGTATCGAGATCAATAAGGATGTCGTGCGTCGCATACTCATCCAGCACTACAGACCGCTGCCAGGTGGTGATGGCCCTTCCTGGCTCACCGTGATCGGGCACGCCACGGACAGCCTGAGGAGCGTCGACCTGTTTCGCTGCGAATCGATTCTGCTCAGGAGCTTCTGGGTCATGGTCGTGATGGACGTCTTCACCCGCCGCATCATCGGCTTTGGCGTCGCCGCGGCTAATCTCGACGGTACAGCCGTCTGCCGAATGTTCAATCGGGCGATCGCGAAGCAGAGACCGCCACGGTACCTCTCATCAGATCACGATCCACTGTTTCGCTTTCATCGCTGGCTGGCGAATCTTCGGGTACTCGAAGTCGATGAGATCAAAGCCATTCCCTGTACTCCTCGTTCCCACGCCTTCGTTGAGCGACCGATCGGGACGGTGCGAGTATCTCGATCAGACCCTATTTTGGAACCAAAGCGATCTTGAGCGGAAGCTCGAGAATTACAAGGACTATTACAACCAACACCGGTGTCACAGCGGGTTGGCCGGAGCTACGCCGGCTCGAACGCAGTGGCGCACCTCCCTCCTCCAACCGCAAACCTTCAGTCATATCGCTGGCGGCAATACTGCAACGCTTTATTTCAGACACCAATTGCCGCATGAATTGGAATTCGCCACAGACACGTTGGATAAGGGATTTGAAAGTAGTGGCAGCGCAGAGCTTTGTATTTCTCGCTACTCGAACTCGCCGCTTCTTGCCGATTCGTTTTCCTGGTCGCGATCGATCTGTCGCGCGATACCTTCGACAGTGACGAGAGCGCTTGACGCTCGCGCCCAATCTATTGATCCTTCAAGGCCAGCGGAGCGTGCTGCCTCATGGAGCGAGCGTATGTCGGGACGCCCCTGCTCATAAGGATCGGAGTCCGACTCCACGAAGATGCGGCCGTCAGGGAGTGCTGCAAGCGCCACCGGCTGGTAAACAATCTCTACCTGCTCCGAGCGCGTCACCATGCGAAACAATCTGTCTACCGAATCAGGGGCAAGCCGGATGCATCCGTGTGAGCCGAAGTGGAAGATGCTCACAGGGTGATTCGTGCCGTGGATCCCGATCCCTCCGTGATCCAGTCCAATCCAGCGTTTGCCAAGCGGATTGGCAGGTCCGGGCTTCACCTGCGCAGACGTCGGGATTCCTTCGTCCTCCATTTCGGCTCGGATCGCAGGAGGAACGTGCCAGGTTGGATTCAGCGAAAGCGAGGTTATCCAATAGCTGCCAAGCGGCGTCGGCCAATCAGGACGCCCGACCGTGATGGGCCAGGCTCCGGCAAGATGGCCCTGTCGAAACACGAACAGCATCCGCTCCGGGACGTTAATCACTACGCCTTCATCGATCGCAGCGGCCGCCACATGGCGATTATCGATCGTGATTGAGCCGCCTGGCTCGGGCTCGCTGCCGTCCGGGAACAGCGTCAGTTCAGGCTCGCCGAAGCGTGCCGCGATGGAATTCGAGCTATCGTTCTCACTTACTTGGTAGGCGAAGTGAGCGCCGGAGATCTCGTGACGCACGGGAATCGATTTCGGCTCTGTCGCGTTCTGCGCGGATGCGGCTCCGGCTCTCGAGGCGAAGGCGACAAGTTCGAGGACCAGCGCAAACACGATGCCGGTATAGAAGAAGAATCGCTGCATCAGAGGTGGTCGCCCGTCGGTCTCAACTGCGATGGTCGACCTCGTGAGCGCCCTCCGAATCGTCGGGAACAGGCGGCGCTCTTCGACATCGATAGCATTGTCCAGGTTGACGGCGAGCCCCGTCAACGCTTGTCCCAACTCGCGCGCCTGCGCATCGGTGAGATGTTCCGCGCCGGCATTAGCCATCGCGCCTATCAGCGATCTCAGCCGGGCGTGGTATGCGCGAACCTTCCGCGTCGCTTCTGGCGAGAAACGGCCTAGCTGCTCCAGCGAAGGCAGTAGCCGGTTGTCTTCAGGATCCAGATGATGAGATAGGATAGGCTCGATCACCGCCCAAATCTTAGCAACATCGCTCCTAAGCTCTGGCGATTCGGGGTTGCGGCCGAGACGTAAACCGGCGAGCGCTGCATCGAGCATGTGAAATCTCAAGAGGGAATCTTCGCGATTGAGTTCTTCGGCGAGGCGCCGAATCCCCGCACCAAGGTGCGACGAATCCTCGGCCCTCGATTCGCGCGCGCTCGTCGCCGGTTTCTCCTTTCCTGAATTAACGGAGGGTTCGTCGACTCGTTGAGCCTGCAGAAATGATTGCAACACATGCCCAAAACGTTCGAGCGACAATGGCTTCGAGACGTAGTACTGGGCGCCATTTGTTCGTGCCAATTTCTCGTTGTCTTCACTTTGAATTCCAGCGATGTAGAGCAACGTGACTCCTGAGAAGTGTTTACGGATCTGCACAAGTATCGAGGCGCGTTCATTTTCTTTGAGCCTCTGATCGTCGAGTACGGCGAGACGCACGTTTGGCTTTGCAAACGCTTCACGACTCATCAATTCCGTTCCTCGATGGCGGACCAACTTCCAAGGACTCTTGACAATTGACCGTACGACGTCCACCAAGGTTTCGTCGTCAGAGATGAGCAGCACCGCAGGCGCGAGTCGCACATCTTTCATATGGGTGTTCATTTCCCAATCGATCCTTTCTTAGGTATCCGCTGGAGCAGTAAATGTGCCAGAGCTGCTAGCTGTAATAGACGAACTTTGAGAGCACGAAAGGAATCAAGTCCCATCGTTTTATCAGGGTTTATGTCTCCATCGGATACAGCAGCAAAGGACGCTGAGTCCTCGTGGCGTGATTCTGTCCCGGACTCTAGAGCCCTCCGGAACAGACGCATCGCAGAAAGGCGATGGATGAACGAACTCCGCTCCAACCGTGAAGCGAACCGTATTTTCTCCGCGTGGAGAAAACACCGGTGGAATTCGACTAATCAGTCGCGAGATAGCTTTCTCCGGTTCGCATCGCGCGCAAAAGCGCCGCGTCACGTGCGGATTTGTCGCCATCTCCAGATTGTAGGTGAACAGTACAGACTGTGTGGCGGAGAGGGAGGGATTCGAACCCTCGGTACCGGTTACCCAGTACGCCAGATTAGCAATCTGGTGCCTTCGACCACTCGGCCACCTCTCCGCTTGAGAGAGAGCGATTGTTCAATATCGATAGCTGGCGCGCAAGCAGATTGCGCCATGTGCGAAGGCCCCGCCCATCGATGATGAGCGGGGGGCCGCTGCGACAATCCGAGGCTGATGAATCAGTGGAACAGGTTTAGCTGGTTCTCGGAATCGTCGACGAAGTAGATGCCGCTTGCGCCGGGCATCACGGCGAGCCCGAATAGCGAACCTCCGCCAGCGGGCGCAATGGTCGCCGATGCTGCCTGCGTGCCGCCCGGAGTCGTTTCGACGATATTTCCGTCACCAGCGTTCACGGTGAGGATATCACCGTTGGGGGCAATCGTGAGTCCAAGCGGCATCATCAGCAGACCGCCGGTGCTGACAGTCTGTCCAGTTCCCCCGCTCGAGAAACGGAATGACGCATTTCTAATCGCGGCGATCCGGCTGTTGACCGCATCTGCGACATAGAGCGTGTTGCCTTCGCTCTCATCGTTGCCGCGGTTGCCTTGGCCAACGCTGCTGAGACCTACGCCGGTCGGGCCGATGATAAGGGCCGCCGGGTCGTTTTCTTCAGCAAACCCTGAGCCGATAATCTTCCTTTCCAAGGCGACCGGTTTTCCAAACCCTTGCGGTGGAGTAAACAGCGTCATTTTGACAACCGTCCCCGCATTGACTGGAGTATCGGGAGCCGCGTGCGCGACATCGTCATTCAGGACGTTGGTGAAGAACAGCTGCGCGAAGAACCCACCGTCGAGCGCAGTCATGTCCCATGGTCCATTCACCACGCCACCCGAGAAGGTTTCGACCGGATTTCCATTCGCGTCGAGCACGATGAGACATCCCGCGCCTACCGTGCCTATCGTTCCGTCGGTGGTGGGAAGGCTGCCGACTATCACCCATCCGCTGCGCAACACGACCAGCGCGGTTGTCAGTCCCACACCTCCTGGGCAGGAACCCGGGAGCGTGGTCGCATCGATTTCTGCGAAGGTGGTCTGGCTCTGAACGTCGGGCGCGTATTGCACGATCGAAGTGCCGGTGCCCTGCAGATTGCCGGTTGGCGACGCGCCGGTGTTGTTGAAGTTACTGACCAGGATGTTGCCCTTGACGAGCTTGCCAACCGTTCGAGGGACGACTGCCACCCCGTAGGGATTCTGGTCGCCGGCTTCCGGCCCCGCCGCCGGCGCCGACGCCACCCCTTGCGTGACTGTCGTGAAGTTGTTGATGAAAGGCTTCGACGGCTTCGAGTCGTGCGCCAGGGCCGTCGATGCGGCGACACTTATCAGCGCCACCGCTGTCATCATTGTCGCTACCCACCCGAGTCTAGTTCGACACTTTGTTTTCAGCACTTCGGTTCCTCCTAGGTATTTTCAGCAAAGTGCGTTCATTAAGACCTCCAGGCTTTGTATCCCCTTCAACTAGGCTATCCCCCTTCAATTCGGGTCAAGTTGAATCCTACAAAGAGTGAATACCGGACTAATACTTCACCTAACGAGACGAAATCCCGCTGCTCTTTTGCCCTGCTCTTCCGACGCAATACCTAAGATGGGTCTCATAGCTGCCTTAGCGATCACGATTACAATTGTAAGACCGAACGGGTGCGCGATCCGGTCAATTTTCATAACCGATGTGCGCGAGATTTGGTTCCCGCGCAATTCAAGAAGTCGAAGCACCACGAGAGCGATAAGTTGCGTCGCAGTGTCAGATGCGAAAAGAACGCATCGAATGAGCCTCAAAACACTAATTCGTAAAAAGAAATGAACTATTGTAATGAGCGGTTCACGAGTCGTAGGCTCGCGACATTGGAGTAGTACCGATGTCGGAAAACTTCCTCATAAGTAGTGACGGTCCGATCACGACGATTACCTTTAACCGACCCGAGCGCCGAAATTGCCTCGACGAGGCCGTCGTCCTCGACTTCGAGCGTCACCTCCAGGCCGTCCGTGACGATCGCGAATGCCGAGTGTTAATCGTGACCGGCAAAGGCACGGCTTTCTGTGCCGGCGCGGACAGAGCGATGTTCGAATCTCCGGCCGGCGCCACCCTGGATCCCGCTGAGCGACGCCGCCGCATGGGCGAGTTCGGCAAGCGATGGCCGCGGCTGATAGGCCGAGCGTTCGACGTGCTAGCGCACCTCGATCAGATCACGATTGGCGCGATCAACGGCTATGCGGTCGGCGGCGGATGGTCATTCGCGCTCGCGTTCGATTTCGCGATCGCCGTCGAAGGCGCGGAATTCTGGGTGCCCGAGGTCGATCTCGACGTACCATATCGCGGCGCTCCCGCGAGCGTGCTCGCCGCTACCCTCGGCCCGTGGCGCGCGAAGGAAGCGATCCTGATGTGCCGCCACTACAAGGCCGAGGAATTGCTCGCGATAGGCGCGCTCAACCGGGTCGTCAAACCGGACGAGCTGATGCCGGCCGCTCAGGAGCTGGCTAAGACATTGGCGGCGAAATCGCGCGAGGCACTTGCATCGTCAAAGCGCGACATCAACGCCGTGTTCTTTGGCCAGCGTTTGTTCTGAGCGTGAGACCCACGCGATCTGTCGCCGCACTTCATCACTGGCCGAGCAGAGACTTCCGAATTGCCTGATGCTTGGTTTGCGGATGAAGCCATACGCTCATCACCGCCGGGCAGAATGACGGATCGTCAATCTCACCGGTGCTCGAATCGTTCAAATAGGCAATCGTCCGTTTGGTGTCCGGGCAGAAAATGACGACCTGATCGCCTTGCTTAACGTTAGGAATGAGTTTCCTCATTTCCACCTGCCAGATTCCAAGTTGGCGCTCGTCGCCGACCTTGAGGTCACGCATCTCGGCGATCGCATTCTTTACCAAGGTGTCGGAGGGAACAGCACGGCCCGGCTCGATATCGAGCGCGTGAGGCACGGCTGCAGACCATTGCGGGCCGACAATCCATAAGGTCGCGTCGTACATCCGGACGCCCCACCACGTGTGGCGGCCTTTCCCGAACGGATGCATTCCCGGAGCGCTGGAAAGCACCTGCGGCGGCAATGGCCGATGGGCGCCCGACGTAACGCCAGCCGCGGAGATAGTGGAAATCAAAACCAGGAGCATCGTCCCGCGTCGCAAAGACGCAGCGCTGGATGGAATCCCGCGAGCCATAAGCAGCCGCATTGTGTCCGAGAGTCAGGCGGTCCGCAACCGAAGGACGTTCGTCGATTCGCGTCGTCAAAGCGCGACCATCGACGCCGTATTTTTTGGTCGTCGCTGGTAGTGGACCTCACTCGAGACAGGTGACGACGGCGAGCTTGGCGGCGCTCGCATCGACATAGAACTGTCGCAGCTCGCGAAAGGCCTTCATCAGCCATTGGTCGTCATCCGGCTCGAACCCTGCGGGATAAATTCCGATCTGTGTCATCTGATCCGGATCCCATCGTGCCATCATCTCTGCTTCGAGATTTGGTCGACTCAGCTCGGTGGCAATCGCGGCAACTTCGGCGACGTCGAAGTACCGTGCGGGTCCATAGCCAAGGTCATCTCCGACTTCCGTCCCGCCCATTACCACCTGGCTCGCGAGGTCGGCTCCGGGCTCGGGCTTGCCGCACAACAGGTAGTGCACTCCGTGCCACGCCTTTTCGAGCGAGATGCTCGCACCCTTTCCCGACGGTTGCGCGCCACCGCCGGACGCCGGCGGCTGGCCAGGCAAACGCAAGCCGAGCGCTTGCATGCGTTGAGCCATCAACTTCGCCAGGTCATCGCCGCCTTCGCCGCGCGCGAGCGCGTCGGGATCAATGCCGATGTTTTTCAGCGACTGCGCGAGTCTATCTCGAAGCTCCGGAGGCATCGCCGCCATCGACGCGGCCAGCATCTTCGGCGCGCGTCCCTCGAGCCCCTTCATCGCGCCCATAAATTTCGGCATGGCCTTGGCAGCCTGATCGCTCACGAAAAGCTCTTCGACGCCGGAAGGATCGTCAATAATCTGCCTCAGACGATCCGGCGAGACCTGTACGAAACGCCCCATCATCGACATGTCTGGTCCTCCTCCCTGACCTTGAAATCCTACAATTAGTATTCACGTACCATTCGCATGAAGCCAGCGGCGCCGAGTGCGGCCTCGAAGTCGGGATGTCGCTTTTCGTCGCGGACTGTGAATCCTGCCTTCTCGTATGCGCGTTGCGCCGCGAGGTTGCCGATCAGGATCGTAAGCTGCGCGATGCGATGACCGCGCGCGCGGCCGATTTCGAGAATCTCCCTCATAAGAGAGTCCACGAGTCCGCGGCGGCGATACTCGGGCAGAGTTGCGACCGACTCGACCAGCCATGCACCGTCGAGCGTGTCGAAGGTGCATTTCCACACAGGCGCGGTTCTATCTGCCGACGCCTTCTCGTCCGCTTGAGTCCAACGTTTTTGGCGTTGGACGTTTTTCATCGCGTCCGACAGCATTTCCCATCCACCGGCGCGCGGATCGAAGCCGCACAGCGCTGCGGCCGGGCGCCCATCATCCTCGGCTATGATGAAACTCGAGTGGTGGCAGAGTGACACCGGCTCAGCGAGCGCGAGCCGTCGCAAATAATCGAGGCAGTTTTCTTCGGAGCCGCCGGCAATCAGGTCCCACACGCCTCGATGCAGATGGCCGCGCGACGCGAGCATCATCACGCGCGCCAGGAAGTCCGCATCGTCAGGTCTACCGCGGCGAAGTTTCATGCTCATTTGTCTGGCGACAGATATTAGAATTTCGTCCGGTCAGGCGCCAATGTCGTGTATTCCGGCCGCGTTCCTTGTTTGATTCGCGCTTATCGGCTAAGTCCAAAGTCACACTCGCAGTGAGGGGAAATTCAATATGGCAGAACTGAAAAATCGGCAATGGCTGCTAGCGGAGCGGCCACAGGGAATGATCAAAGAGAGCGATTTCCATTGGAATGAAACGTCGGTTCCGACGCTGAAGGACGGGCAGGTGCTGGTGCGCAACCTCGCGTTCTCGTTCGATCCTACGCAGCGCGGCTGGATGTCGATGGACACCTATATGCCGGCGATTCCGCTCGGGCAGACGATGAAGGCAGGCACGGTAGGACAGGTGATCGAGTCCAAGCGGCCGGGATTCGCCAAGGGTGATCTCGTGCAAGGGCTTTTCGGATGGGAGGACTACACGGTTAACGGCGGCGAAGGTCTGATGGGCCTGCAGAAGCTGCCGCGGGGCACCGATCCTATCCTCGCGCTGTCGCTGCTGGGAACTACGGGACTCACGGCCTACTTCGGGACGCTCGCGGTCGGTGCGGTGAAGGCAGGAGAGACATTCGTGGTCTCGGGCGCGGCGGGCGCAACCGGATCGGTGTCCGGGATGATCGCCAAGATCAAAGGATGCCGCGTAGTTGGTATCGCAGGCGGTCGCGAGAAATGCGACTGGCTGTTGAAAGAAGCGGGCTTCGACGCCGCAATTGACTATAAGAATGAGAATGTTGGCGAGGCGCTGACCAAGCACTGCCCGCAGGGTATCAACGTCTACTTCGACAATGTCGGCGGCGAGATCCTCGATCACGCGCTCGCGCGACTGGCTCATGGCGCACGCGTAGTGCTGTGCGGAGCGATTTCGCAGTACAACAACCTTGGCGAGAGGAATCCGGTCGGGCCCAAGAATTATTTCAACCTGATATTGAACGGGGCGCGGATGGAAGGATTCCTGGTGTTTCATTTCCTCCAGCGGTATCCCGAGGCGATCGCCGAAATGTCGAAGTGGTATTCCGAAGGCAAGCTCAAGAACGAGGTGGATCTGCAGCAAGGACTCGAGAACGCGCCCAAGACGATCATCCGGCTGTTCACCGGCGCGAACTTCGGGAAGCAATTGTTGAAGCTGGGCGATCCGCAATAGGGAACCATCGGCAGGGAGAAAGAAATGAAGGAGACGGCGCCGCGAAATGCAGGGGTTCGGTCTCAGCCTCTGATTGCCGTCCGTGACGTAAGGGCCAGCAGCCGCTGGTACCAGCATTTGCTGGGAACCAGCGCACTCCCGGAGCATGAGCATCGGGATACCTACAATGGGATGCTCTGTGACGGTCACCTGATCCTTCAGCTCCATGCCTGGGACGAAGAGCATCACCCGAATCTTGTCAATGCGGACGCGGCGCCATGTGGGCATGGAGTCTTGTTGTGGTTCGAGGTGGACGACTTCGATGCCGCCGTCGGGAGAGCTCGTTCGTTGCGTGCCCAGGTAGTCGAGGAACCGCATGTCAACCCGAACGCCGGGCATAGGGAGATTTGGCTCCGCGACCCCGACGGGTATGTCGTGGTAATCGCAGGTCAGTAGGCTGCGATACTCGCGCGTGGCCGATGAGATCCATCAGCACTGATACCGGGTGAATTGACAATGATCGATCATATCAGCCTTAGAGTTTCGGATTTCCAAAAGAGCCTCGCCTTCTATAAAGCGGCGCTGGAACCGCTCGGCTACACGCTCGCCTTCAGCAACGACAAAGAGCAATACGCGGGGTTCGCCGGACCCGATCGCGAGCGAATCTGGATCGGACACACGGCAGGCGGTTCGCATGGCTATGCGCACATCGCGGTTCTGGCGAAGGATCGCGCGACCGTGCGCAAATTCTATGAAGCGGCGATGAACGCGGGCGGGCGCGACAATGGCGGGGCCGGCCTGCGTCCGCATTACAGCCCGACCTACTACGGCGCATTCGTGCTGGACCCTGACGGACACAATATCGAGGCGGTCTGCTTCGCCAAGGGCGAATAGGAGCCGACAGAGCTATACAATATCTTGCGGTCCTTGGGACGGCCAACCACTAAGGGTAGCTTTGTTCCGTCAAAAACTGTTTTTGCAAACAAACAGTTTACGTCGCGATGTTTCGGGCAGTAGGCATGCCGGTGGCGCTCTGAGTTTTTGCTCATCCGTGATCAGTACCAGGGTCGGACGAAGTCCCTAAGGCTGAACAGTTCAGCCCTACGGCTTCTCACCAGTCGCCTTGTGTACGCGGGACCCGTGACCTACGTTCCATGTCATGCAGTTAACGGCACCGGCGAAGAGTCGCGCCGGCATTCGTATTCATATTCTTGTAGTTGCCGGTATGCTGGCGATCGCGGTTGCCGGATGCGTCTCTACTACGATGGCGCCGGTCGCAATGCCTGCTCAGACCGGGCAATTGAAATTGTGCACCGGCGGTCCGGTCCTACCTGCCCGTAATCTTGCGTCCAATCCGAACTACCTCGAGTTTTCCGTCGACGTCATCGACTCGACCGGCGCTGCAACTCCCGGTCTTACGCAGTCGGATTTCGTCGCCGCGGAAAACGATCGGCCGATTCCAATCGCGTACTTTCGCGAAGAGCAGGGGCGGCCGCCTGTTTCAATCGGAATTCTCGTCGATAAGTCGGCAAGCATGGTAACGAAATTGCCGGTTGTCAGGGCAAGCGTGTCCGCGTTGTTGGCGAAACTGGATCCTTGCGACGAGGTGTTCCTGTTTGCGTTCGGCATGGACCCGATACTGGTCGCAGACTTTACGACCGATCACGCCCTCGTGTGCGAGCGCCTGCGGTGGGTGGGGGCGGCGGGGCAGACGCCTTTTTATGACGGGGTGCAACAAGGATTCGCGCGACTCAGCGCCAGCCATTATCCGGATCGGGTGGTGATCATTTTCACCGATGATTTGTGGTCACTCGACAACGCCAGCAAACGTTCTTCGCGAGATGAGGTAGTCTCTTCTGCGCTCAACTCGCGTAATCGAATCTTCGTGGTGGGAGTGGGCAAGCCCGACGCTTCAAGGTTCCCTGTTGGCGTTTCCATAGGCCCGTGGAGTATTGGCAGCGGACCCGACCGCGTGGGAGTGGAGGATTTGACACAGTTCGCGACAGACTCGGGAGGCGAGTTTTTCCTCATCGCGGCCGAGCCTGACCAAAATGCGCAAAAGGTTTCGACTCCAGTGATCAATGGCGGCATCTTTTCCCCGACTCAGCTCAAGTACACGCCGCTTGCAGCCGACCCCGGGCAGGTAGCGCAGTTTGCCAATTCGATTGCTTCCCAAATAGATCGGCACTACACGATTGGACTTATCGCGTCGGGCCAGTCGGCTTCGGTCGTCGATCACATCACGATCAAAGCCAATCGGCCGTCAGCACGCACCACGATTCATCAGATCACGCTGCCCCCTTCGAAGCCGTGAAGCGCCGATAGCCTAGATACTGACGGACCGATTGACGGTCGCGCGCGCAGCGAAGGATCTCGCGCGTAGCGTGGCGCAGAGGCCGGACGTGAGAACGTCCGTCGAGATTCCTCGCCCGCGGCGGCTCAGAATGACGGAGAAAGAGGCTAGGACTTCTGCTCGGAGCCTTGGGTCGGAGTCTTGAGGAAGTCGTCGGCCTTTTGCGATTCCATCACTGGGCGGAAGCCGTTGCGGGCCAGGTCGGGGCGCACCACCTCAATTGGGTCGCGGGTGTCGTCGACGTAGCCGAGGGCGTAGGCGCCTAGCCGGTAGCCCATCAGTCGCAGCAGGTCGACGGGGAGTGTGCGCGCGATTTCTTGCGGCACCGACAAATATTGGTTTTCTTCCTGGCGGAGCCACGAGACGTTGTAGGTTATGTTGATTCCGGTGCGGATAGCTTTCGAGCGGTTCGCGCCGCCGGCGTGGTAGATACTGCCGGTGTAGAAGAGGACAGACCCCTTCGTCATCTCGGCCGGCTCGGTGTCGGCTTCGGTAAATCGCAGCTTGTCGTCGAAGCGGTTGCTGCCGGGGATTACGCGAGTCGCGCCGTTTTCTTCGGTGAAGTCGGTCATCGCCCAGATCGTGTTGCACTGGACCTCGTAGCCGCGTGGGAACGGGAAGAAATCGAACGCCCACTGATCGCGATGAATAGTCTGGGCCGGCTCGCCCGGGCCGATAGAGATTATCTGCGTGAGATGGAGTTGAAAGCTGGTCGCATGACCGAGCATCTTGCCGACCGCGCCGAGCACCGTAGGATTCATCACGAGTTCGCGGGACTTTGGCGAGCGCGCGATCAGGCCGCCAGTTCTGCGCGTGCGGCGGCCGCTGAAGTCGTCAGCACCGAGGGGCGTCGCGTCAGTGAAAGGGCGCAGCTCGTCGGCGACCTCGTCCATGACTTCGGGGCGTACAAGGCGATCGACAACGACGCATCCGTCTTCGTTAAGGGCCGCGCAGATCTCGTCGGCCGAAGCCGACACGGGCAAATGTATAATGCTCATTTCTTTTTTCTTTTTTCAGTATTAAAGCAGCGCTCCGTTGTCGCGCGCGGATTCTGGATTCAAATACTACCGCGCATCATTCGCTAAATCGATGCGATGCGCTAGGTTTTGAACGTCGAATGGAGGATTGCCCAGATGGCTGATCTAATCGTCGAAAAAACCAATCACATCGGAATTTTGAAGCTCAACCGGCCCGACCGGATGAATGCGATCAGCGTCGAGATGCTCAACGACCTCGGTGAGGCGCTGAAGGATTTCGACAACGATCCCAAGATTCGCGCGATCGTCCTGACTGGCGAGGGACGCGGCTTTTGCAGCGGGCTCGATCTCAAGGACACTGCCGCCGGCCGCGGCATCGGGGCAGGACTGGCGGCGCCGGGCGCATCGCATGTCAGCACGCGCGAGCTGCCGACCGTGACGCTGAATCGAATCGACTTGCCCGTCATCTGCGCGATCAATGGCGCGGCGGCGGGCTACGGATTCGACCTCGCACTCGGATGCGACATGAGGCTGATCAGCGATCGGGCCAAGCTGGTGCCCGCATTCGCCAAGCGCGGCATCGTGCCCGAAAGCGGCGGCACCTGGTATCTGCCGCGGCTGGTGGGATGGGCGCGGGCATGCGAAATCGGATTCATCGCCGACGACATCGCCCCGGCCCGCGCGATCGAGCTGGGACTCGCAAACAAGGTGGTGCCGCACGAAGAGTTGATGGAAGAGGCGACGCGATGGGCCTCGAAGATAGCGGCCAACGCGCCGCTGGCGATTCGCGCGATGAAGCGGCTGTTCCGCCATGGGCTGAGCGAGGACTTCGAATCGCATACGCATCATGTGTTGATGCAACTGCTGGTGCTGTTCCGCTCCGGCGATTTTAAGGAGGGGCTCGAGGCGTTCATGGCCAAGCGGGAACCGAGTTTCAGCGGGCGGTGATGTAGTCAGGCGTGGCGCTCATCGCGAGCATCGCGAATGATGCGAGGAACCTAACCCCTAACCCCTTCCCGAGCGGGAAGGGGAACAAGAGTGTTGGGAGTAACCTCTTCCTCGAGGGAAGGGGAACAATCGCGAAATAGCAGCTCGAAATTTCAGTCGTCGCGGCGGGAGCCGGGTTGCATGAACGCGATTGCGACTCCGTCGATCGGGTCGACGATTCGCGCGATCTGGCCGCCCTGAATCGCGAGCTTGGGTTCTGTAGCTTGCAGGCCGTTTGCGCGCGCTGTCGCGACAGCCTGTGCGATATCGGAGCACATCAGCGCGAGGCCCCAGCATCCGGGACGTCCGCGCGTCGCCGGCCCGACGACTTCGAGGACGGTTTGCTCGAGCTTGAAGAACGCTTGTCGCGCACCGTTGCCAACTTCGCGGATTCGCTTGCATGGAACGCCGATCGCTTCGTTTGCTGTGATCGCATCGCTGAGCACCGGGGTCATCACGACGATATGCTCGAGATAGTCGACCCTGTTCGCGTTGGTCCCGCAAAGGCGCGCGAGCGACTGTCGACGCGACTCGATGTCGAGAGTGATGGGAGCAGCCGCGGTCACGACGCCCGGCAATCCCGACGAAAGCATCTCGGCCTTGACCGAGGGCTGCGCCAAGCCAGGAAGCTGGATTGATTCTATCGATCTAGCTGAGCGTGCCTCACGCTCGTCCGAGATCAATACGCCCTTTACGCCCCAGACCCATCCGATGATGCCGCCGCCGTCATTCGCGGTCGCATCGCGCAGATGTTGAGCAAGAGCCGATTTGGACTTGGTGGATCGTGTGGCGCAGAGATCGATTTCGACGGCACCCGCCGCCAGCCTCGCGATCGCGATATCATCGGCGTCAAACTCCGTGGCCGCGATAGCGAAGCCGGCGCGTCGCCAGTTTTCGCGCGAGGCCGCCAGATCGCGCACGGCGACCAGGACTCTTTCAACACAAATTATGCCCACAATCTGAACCCGTAAACGCGAGGGTATCGTCACTTACTCTGAGATGCCACCCGTGGCAACGGCAACGCGGTGACCCATGGCGACGGGAGCGCAGTCAAAAGAAGGTCACAATTTACCGTCAGCGACCCCTGCAAGGTACTTTTAAATCCTGAGTTTAATAACGATAATCGACGTTCAAACGTCTATGCTTGCGTTGTGACAAGTTGTAGCATTCTATGACTATTATGGATGTATTCGAAGGGGGAACTCGATGACCATCTCATGGCAGGCCTTTCAGAATGAAGCGCTCGATTCTTTGCGCGCGCTGGTCAGGCTGGACACCACCAATCCGCCCGGCAACGAACGAATCGCCGCCGACTACCTGGCGGAAGCGCTGGGCACGCACGGGGTAGAATCCGTGATCCGCGAAAGCGCACCGACCCGGGCCAACCTGATCGCGCGGCACAAGGGTACGGATTCATCGGCGGGCGCCCTGCTGCTCTCGTCGCATACCGACGTCGTTCCGGTGGAGCGGTCGGGATGGACTCGCGAGCCGTTCAGCGGCGAGACTGCCGACGGCTGCCTGTGGGGGCGCGGATCGATCGACATGAAGTCCAAATGCGCGATGGATCTCGTGATGATGACCGCGATGAAGCGGGCGGGCGTTAAGCCGAATCGCGACGTGATACTGGCGGCGGTTGCGGACGAGGAGGCGGGATCGGATTTCGGCGCGAAGTTTCTGGTCGAGCGGCATCCCGAGTTGGTTCGCGCAGGCTACGTGCTGAACGAGGTCGGCGGTTTCACGGTCCATCTCAGGAACAAGCGCTTCTACCCGATCCAGGTGGCGGAGAAAGGTTTCGTCACGATCAAAATGAAAGTCACCGCGATGCCGGGGCATGGATCGATGCCACGCTCAGACACCGCGATCTCGCGAATGTCCGAACTGATCACGCGAATCGTGCGGACGCCGATGCGCAAGAATGTTTCGCCGTTCATGCGTCAGACGCTCGAGGAGATGGGCGTGCCGGTTGAATCGCCGGGGCCGCTGTTCGCGCCGATGCTCTCGAACACGGTGTCACCGACGATTCTGCGCGCCGGTTACAAGGACAATGTGATTCCCGGCGAGGCGACGATCGTGCTCGACGGACGGACGCTGCCGGGCGAGGATCCCGAAAGCTTCATGGCCGAGCTGCGGCAGATAGTCGGTCCCGAGCCGACCTTCGAGCTGCTCAAGACCGCACCGCCGGCCGAGACCAGTCCCGACACTCCGTTGTTCGAGCTGATCAAGAAAACCGTCGAGGCGGCAGATCCCGGCGCGCTCGCGATTCCCTGGATGATCCCCGGCGCGACCGACAGCAAGTTCTACTCGAAGCTGGGAGCCGCGTGCTACGGATTTTCGCCGGTCAAGCTCGATCCGCACATGCCGTTCGGCTCGCTGTATCACGGCAACGACGAGCGCTTGCCAATCGAGGGCTTTTACTGGGGACTGAAGGTGTACGCGGAGGTGGTGCTGAAATTTTTAGGCATCAAGTTTGAGGATGTGTTTGCGTGAGAGTGCTGTGACCGAAGAACCTAACCCCTTCCCTCTGTTTGGACTGGGGACATGGGTAACGGAACGTGCGGGGACATAGGTAACACATTTTTGAATGAGATCAGTGGCCTCCGTCTGGGTGATTGAGATCGATGGTAGCGACGGGTTGGTGACAGAAGAGGACCTCGCGCCGCGAGTTGCCGGGTTCGCAGTGACGCAGGGCGACCGGCAGGCCGCGCAGGACCTTGGAAACCCGGAACAGACGGCCGCGATAACTGAACCAGCCCTCGGCCTGAACCTTACGCACCTCGAGGTCATCCGGGTAGTCGATGGGCGGCAGCGATTCAGGAAACGGAATCGGACTGGGGCGATAACGGGAGACGGGAGTGGCGAGGCCGAGTGCGTCGTGCGGGCGCACCAGGTTATAGCGATCGCGAAAGGAATCGAACTCGCGCTGGCAATGTTCGAGGCTGGTGAAGTTGAAGTGACGCAGCAGTTCGAACTTGAGCGTGCGATGGAAGCGCTCGTCCTTGCCCTGGGTCTGCGGATGATAAGGACGGCCATGGGCGACGCGGATCCCGAGCCGAATCAGCCACAGACTAAAGGCGGTGAAAGGCTGAGCTCCAGCCGCGCCCCACGGCGAGCCGTTGTCCATCAGCATCGCGGCCGGCAAGCCGTAGCGGCGAAAAGCCTCGGTCAGCACCGCGCGCACGGTCTGCTCGCGTTCGTCGGCGCAGGCCTTGAGCACCAGCGAGAAGCGCGAGTGATCGTCGAGTACGGTCAGCGGATGGCAGCGGGCGCCGTTCAAGGACGGGAAGTGGCCCTTGTAATCCATCTGCCACAGTTCGTTGGGCGCCGCGCGCTCAAAGCGCTGAAAGGGCCGCGGCGGCGGACCAGCCTGGTTGAGCAAACCATGGCGGCGCAGGATGCCGGTGATAGTGCTCGGCGCCAGCTCGGGACCGCCGGCGAGGACCAGCCGCCGTGCCAGCTTGCGCCCGCCCCAACAGCCGCGCACCTCGCGGCGCAGCCCGATCACGCGATGCTCGATCTCTGCCGCGGTGCGCAAAGGCGAGCGTCGCGGCCGGCGCGAGCGGTCTTCAAGCCCGCTGCTGCCCTCGGCCGCATAGCGCTGAAGCCACTTGTACCCGGTCTTCGGCGCGATCCCGAAGCGCCGGCAAAGCTCGCGCCGATTAGTCCCGGCCTGTATGGCCAACTTCACAAACTCCTCCCGCAACGACATCCGGGTAACCTCCCGCCACGGCATCCTGTTCACCTCCTCTCGGAGGTCCAGCATGCCGCCTAGGTGTTACCCCTGTCCTCGCACACCTGTTACCCATGTCCCGCGCACAAACAGAGGGAAGGGGTTAGGGGTTAGGTTCTCGATCTACCCAAGCCGCGGGAATAGCGCGAGTGCGTTGTTGCGGCCGATTGCGCGGAAGTCTTCCGGGGACAACAGTTTGCTGCTCAACAATTCTGCCAGATGCGCCGACACTATCGCTTCCGGCGTGTGTACGTAGTCGCTGCCGTATAGGATGTGCGAGCGTTCGGTCATTTCGAGCAGCGGGCCTATCGCATTTGATCCGGGCGATCCCGCAAGGTCGTAGTACAGCTTTCGCAGATGCTCTTCCGCCGCGACTGGCGTGCCGCCGGCCACCCCCCGGCCGAACATGCCGATTCGCCGCGCCAGGAACGGCAGAGTGCCACCAGCGTGCGGCACGATGAACCGGACTTTCGGACAGCGCGCGGTAGTCCCACTGAATATCAGGTTGACTACCGCCCGCGTGCTGTCGAAGGTGAACTCGATCATCGGACGCGGATATCCCAGCGCACTCTGCTGCCAGCATATCGGCGAAGTCGGATGAATGAAGACCACCGCGCCCCGGCGGTTGAGCTCATCGAAAACCGGATCGAGTCGCTTGTCGCCGAGATACACGCCATTGAAGTTGGTCAGCATGACTATGCCGTCGAGCTTGAGGGTATCGAGGGCATAGGCGATCTCCTCGAGCGCACCGGCAACGTCGGGAAGGGGCAGGCTCGCGAAGCCGCCGAAGCGACCACGATGATCCGTCATCGTGCGTGCGGCAAACTCGTTGACGGATCGAGCGAGCACACGAGCCTTCCCATCATTGCCAAAATGTACTCCGGGCGAGGATACCGACAGCATCCCCGTCACGATTCCCATTCGGTCCATCATCGCGAGCGCGGCCTCCGCGCTCCATTGCGGCGCGGCAAACCCGTCGGGCGAACCGCCGACCGCATCGATCATTTTCTCGCGATACTCCGGGCTCAGGTAATGGAAATGGACGTCGATACGATTGCTGAACTCATCTGTCATCGGCGGCGGCCTCCAGCAGCGTTACAACTACCTATAATCCAACCGCTCGCTGGAATTCGAACGCTCAGTTCGACGCAGATGGTCTCTGATACCGCGGCCGCAAAACTTCCATGACGTTCGCCGGCGCGCGCCCCGCATTTCCGTCGAACGGCGGCTGCGGATCGTACTCGATGCCAACCTGGATCGCGTGCGCTACGGTGTCGCCTGCGACGCGGCGCACCAGGTGCAGCGCCATGTCGATACCGGCGGAAACTCCGGCGGCGGTGATAATTTTGCCGTCCTCGACGACGCGCTGAGAGCGCGGCTCGGCGCAGAACTCGCGCAACTTCTCGAGCCGCGCCCAATGCGTTGTCGCCGGCCGCCCTTTCAGTAAACCCGCCGCGCCGAGCACCAATGCTCCCGTGCAAACCGACGTCGTCCATCGAGTAGTCGCGTCGATTTTCCGCACCCACTCAAGCATGTGAGGTTTCTCGCGGACCTGCGCCTCACCGCGTCCGCCCGGTACGAGCAGGATGTCGGCGCTGGTCACGTCGGCGATTGAGTAGTCGGCGACTATGCCGAGCGATTTCGGATCGGCGCGCTTGATGCCTGGGGTCTCGCCGACGAACATCACCTCGGCGCCGGGAATTCGGCACAGCACTTCGAACGGTCCAATCGCGTCGAGAGTGGTCAGGTCATCGAAAATCAGGAAGGCAATTCGCATGGCGTTCCCCTTTTTAATCAGGCGCTCAATTTTTGATGAAAGCGGCTGCGATACGCGCTAGGCGGCACGTGCAGTGTGCGGATAAACGCACGGCGCATTGATTCGCGTGTGCCGAAGCCGCATACAGAAGCAATAGAATCGACACCTTCGGTGGACTCTTCCAGACGGCGCCGGGCAGCTTCGACGCGTAAGTTATCCACGAATTCTCCCGGCGTCATTCCGACTTCGCGCGCAAACACGCGAGCGAAATTGCGCGGACTCATCGCGGCGCGCCGAGAGAGTGCTTCGACCGACAGGTCGGCGCCGAGATGATCCGCAATCCATTGCTGCAGGTCGCGGAGCGGCTCGCGGTCCGCGACCTGCGCGCTCAGCTGGACGGAAAACTGCGACTGCCCGCCGGGACGGCGCAGGAACATCACGAGTTCGCGGGCCACCGCGAGGGCGACATCGCGGCCGTGATCTTCCTCGAGCAGAGCGAGCGCCAGATCGATTCCGGCGGTCACACCGGCCGAGGTAAATATTTTGCCGGCGCGCACGAAAATCGGATCAGTCTCGACCGACACCGCGGGATACCGGGTCGCAAGCTGCTCGCATTGCCGCCAATGGGTCGTCGCCGACAGTCCATCGAGCAGACCAGCCTCGGCGAGCAAAAAAGCTCCGGTGCACACAGAGCAGAGACGTCGCGTGCGATGGATACTTCCGCGAAGCCAGTCGATCAACGCGCGATCGCGAATCGCCTCATTGGTTCCGCGACCACCCGCCACCAGTAAGGTGTCGATCGGTCCGCGCACCTGAGTTATCGAGCGATCAGCAATCAGCCGAAGGCCGGAAGAAGTCGCGAACGCGCCGGCCTTGGTCGCCGCTATTTCGACGGTGTAGGCGGGAATTCGCCAGCCGTGTTCGTCGGTCATCCATCGTGCGGCACGTCCGAACACCTCGAGCGGGCCGGTAATGTCAATGATCTGCGCGTCAGGAAACGCGAGCATCACGATTCGTCGCGTGCGTCGGCGGCTGGATGAACGCATGATCTTCATACCGCGGATTATCGCCCTGGCGACTATTGGCAGCAATAGATAGGCTGCCACAGTCACTGCCATTCGCGACTATGCCGCGGACATTTCTAATGAGATTGAGATTCTGGCGTTGCTGACGACGTGGGAGTCGCCGCGGCGGCTCGCAGCGGCAGAGCGTCGCGAAATTTCGGCTGCAGTATCAGCAAGCCGACGGCGCGCGAAAGCGCCACCGACAGAGACTCGGCGGGTTCCGTCTCGAGCGGCAGAAAGACCTCGGCGCCGACCGGACTTGGCGGCTCGTTTTCGACGCCGCTGATCTCGCCTGAATAAAGCACCGCCCCATCGCGATTCCTGAGCTCGAATTTCACACGCACCACGGCTCTCATCGTGAAGTATTGGCCGTGTATCGTCTGCTTCGCTTCGAACCTCTTGTTGACTTCGACTTGCTCAAGATCAGAAGTGAGGATGAAATCCGCTCCCTCAGGCGGCTTGCCGTCGGCCGGATCCGAGTCGAGTGCAACCGGCACCAGGCCTGCGTCCGCGAGTCCTTTGACCAGGGCCTTGTTGAAGATGCTGGCCGGATCGCGGACCACGAGCGGAGTCTGCACCGTACCGTCGGCAGCGTAGGTCGCGCCGGCCTGGTAGTTGCCCGAATCCAAGCTGCCGGTGGTCGGAGGCACCGCAATCTTCACGGGACGAAAAACATTCTGCGACCCGGCCACGAAGTCCGGAAGATAGTGAAGATCGATAGTCGGGCCCGGCTTGCATCCTGTCAGCGCGAGCCCGAGCGCCACGATGGCGACGCAGCCGCGAACGCGACTACGGTTGGGGCCGCGACACCGCAGGATGCCGATCTCTCCACCAAAAGAAGAGGATCACGAGCAGCAGGACGAATCCCGCCACGCCAATCCATCGCGAAACCTGATGCGCCATCGCGAGCGCCGGATACAACTCGTCGCCCACCAGATAGCCGACGGTCACGACCAGCGAGCACCACACGATCGCGCCGAGCACGTTCCATCCGAGGAACTGAAAGAACGGCATCCCGCACGCCCCCGCCATCGGACCCGCCATGAATCGCACGCCGGTGATGAATCGCGCCATGAAGACCGCCTTGCTGCCATGGGTCTGAAAGAAAAGCTGCAGGCGTTCGTAGCGCGTGCGCATGAAAGGGAACGTCGTTGCCAGCCATGTCAGCACGCGTTGTCCACCGGTGCGGCCGACCAGGTAGCCGCAACAGTCGCCGATGACCGCGCTTATAATCACGACGACATACACGAGTCGGAGATCGAGCAGCGTTTGCCCCGCGAAGAATCCCGCCGCGAGCATCACGGTTTCCTCAGGCACCGGGATGCCGAGGTTGCCGACGAAAACGGCGACAAAAATGCCGAGATAACCCCACGTCGCGAGCAGGTCCGCGATACGCGCGGGGTCTGTTATCCCATGCATTGAAAAACCATCGGTCGCCAGGTCGCCGCCACTGATCCAGCTTGCCGGATAAAGTGTGCCAGCGTAAGAGGGCTTTGACTAGTCAGGTGTCAAAAATACGCGTCGGAAGTAAATTCTTTATTCACGATTCCAGGGCAACGACCGCGGGTTTTCTGAATACGAAAAACTTGTAGCCGAAAAAATTCGTGAAGAGCGTCAGGCCGGCGCCGGAAATCGCGCCGATGTTTGCCCATAGCTTCGAGCTGAATCCACTTGGCGCGCCGATTACGTTCACGATCACGTCCGCGCCCGCCACGTTGACGCCGACTGCTATCAGCGTCACCACCATGAACGAAACCAGCTCCCGCCGCGCGTCTGAAGATTTCGCCGCCGCGAACGTCCAGTACTTGTTCCAGATGTAGCTGTTGATCACGCCGAGCGTGACCGAGATTGATTTGAACGCGAGAAATGCGCCACCGGAGGCGTGGCCGGTTATCAGCATCAGCGCATTCAGGATGCCAAAATCGACCCCTGAATTCAGAACTCCCACCACCGCAAATTTCGTAAATTCGAAAAATGACGGAACTCGCAAAGCAACCAGGCATGCGGCGAGCAGCGCAGCCGCGAACAGCAGGGCGCCGATGAACGGCAGCAGGAGCAGCGGGATCTCGATCGCGATCCCGAGATTGATCACGACCGGGATTGCCAGCGCGCCCGTCAGAAATCCGACGATCAGCGCGAGCACGATGTCCCGCGTCAAAGTGCGGTTGCCGTCCGAGCCGTTAAACCCCCGTGATGCCATCTGTCGCGATTTCGGATACAGAATAGGGATCAAATCGGGTGGACGCTATAATCCCCGATGCAGGAACGACGGCTTTGCCACTGACCAGGCACGACCCCAACTATCACGAACCCACCGCGCCCGATCTCGCGCGAACCCGGCCGCGTCTCGCAATCGTCGTCCCCTGCTTCAACGAAGAGCTGGTGATAGGAGAGTCCGTCCGCCGGCTGGCGGCAGTATTGCGCGACCTGCGGGAGAAGGGGCAGGTCGCGCCGGAGAGCTTCCTGTTTTTTGTCGATGACGGAAGCTCAGACAAAACCTGGGAACTCCTGCGCGAGCTCAACGAATCCAATCCTGAAGTGAAAGGCCTGAAGCTCGCGAGAAACTTCGGTCATCAAAATGCAGTCCTGGCCGGGCTGTTGACCGTCCGTCATCGCGCCGACTGTGTAATCTCGATGGACGCCGACTTGCAGCACGACGAACAGGCTATCTACGACTTCCTGGGCAAGTACAGTCAGGGCGCGGACATCGTTTACGGCGTCAGGCGAGACGCCGGCAACGTTCCACTTTCAAAAAAAATCGGATCGTCGCTTTTTTATTGGCTGATGACGTCGATGGGCGCCAAGGTCGTCAAAGACCATCCTGACTACCGGCTGATCTCGGCGCGAGTGCTCGACACTCTTGCTGACTATAAGGAGGTCAACGTCTTCCTGCGCGGCATCTTCGCGAATATGGGTTTCAGATCCGAAGTAGTCTACTTCGACGTGCACGACCGCGCCGCCGGCACCACCCACTATTCGTGGAGAAAAATGATCGGCCTCGCGCTCGATGGAGTCACCTCATTTTCCGTCGTCCCACTTCGAATCATAGCTATAGGCGGCGTACTGATTACGCTCGGCGCGCTGGCCGTCGCCGTGTTCATCGTCGTCAGCGCGCTCCGCGGCGACGTCGTTCCGGGCTGGGCATCTACCGTCCTTCCTATCTACGTGCTGGGCGGGATTCAGATCATGACGATAGGTCTGGTTGCGGAATACATAGGCAAGATCTATTCCGAGGTAAAACAGCGGCCACGCTTTATCAGCGAGCAAGAGCTGTCCTGATCTCGCGATAAGTTTGGGCGTGGCGACTGATAACTCATCCGAAAAGGTAAACGGATCGCCCGGTCAATCAGGGATGATTCTATGGTCTTCGACGCGTCCCGACGTCTACTTCGCGCGGCGAGAGACCAGGCAACTCATCCTTGCTGTCGCTCGCCTTCGCTTTTGTATTCTTGTACCCAATCCTATGCGACAGCAGCATAACCGGTCCGGGACTTGGCGCCTGGATACTCAAGCCTCAACTGAGTAGTTTCACTCGAATTCCGAGCGACGGCGCGGACCGCGACATGTTCACGCAATTGCGCTGGGTTCCCTACTACACGCTGACACACTTTCACCAATTGCCATTTTGGAATCCGTATAAGTGCGGCGGGATGCCGATGCTCGGCAACCCGGAATCGGCAATCGTCACCCCGTTCCTGTTGCTCTACCTGGTATTCGGCTTGATACCCGGGATGCTACTCGAGATTTACCTGCACGTCGCGATTATGTTTGCCGGCGGCTATGTGTTCGGACGGGAACTAGGACTCGTCCCACGCGCCGCGCTGGTCCTGGGCGCTATGTTTCCGTCGAGCTCATGGCTATCGCTGCATGTGGCGATGGGTCATCTCAACTTTCTGTCGATAGCATATATACCGTGGATCCTCGCGCTACTGCTCATGTCGTGCAGACTGCATCGATGGCATCTCGCGATACTCGGCGGATTGCTTTGCGCGCTGACCCTCACGGAAGGTAACTACGGATTCGTTTTCGCCGTGATGCTGGTCGCGATCGTATCGGTGTGGTACGCGGTGATCAGTCTTAGCATCCGGCCGCTAGTGGCGGCCGCGCTGATAGGACTTTTCGCCCTCGCATTCAGCCTGCCGAAGCTGGCCCCTACAGCGGAATTGTTGAAAATAAATCCGCGCGACTGGGGAATATCCTACCTGACCTGGCACGGCATTCTTATCTCACTTTTTTCCAGAGACCAGGATCTTAGCCACCCGATGGTCGCTTCCTACTTCTTCTCAGAGTATGCGGCCTATCTAAGCCCTCCATTTATCTTGCTCGCATTAGTTGGAGCATTCGGTTATCTACGCAAATCGTTTCCGTGGATACTGGGCGCGATCTGCTTTTTATTTTTGTATCGCGGAGACACCGGCCCCGATGCTCCCACGATGTGGTTGCGGCTACTGCCGCTCGGCGGCAACATCGGCCTTTGCGGACGTTGGGTAATTCCGATGTTTTTCTGTACCAGTGTTCTGGCCGCGATTGGTGCGGAAGTCCTCTGCGAGCGCCCAAAAGAATGGGGACGGCGCCTGGCGGGTATTCTACTCGCCTTAGGTGTAGCTGACGCGTGGCTGGTGTGCGCGCCAAACTACCACTACCTACTTCAACAGCCTCTGCCTAGTCCACCGCAATCTGCGACGTTTCAACAGTACTGGAGCGGATTTCCAGCGCCTTTGACGGCCATTGCAATAGCTGGATTGGGCTCCACGAATTGCGGAGGCGTGGGCTATACTGTGCCGAGAGGCAGCGTGCTCGGATACAACGAACAAGGATATCGCGGCGACTACTACCTGCTCAACGCTGGCAAAGTGACTGAGACGCTATGGACGCCGAATCGACTTGGCTACGAGATAGACGCTGCACAACCTACCGCGCTGGTAATTAACCAAACTTTGTATCCCGGGTGGCATTTGGCGCAAGGCAATGGGTTAGTCTATCCCGAACACGGACTAATAGCCGTGTTGGTTCCATCCGGTCGCCAGGAGATCGAATTGGTGTACACTCCGCATCACATCGCGGCGGCGTGTGTGGTCGCGCTGCTCGCTCTGGCGATGCTCATAGTAGTTTGGCGGATCGAAATGAGACCGATCGGCAAGACACGTCGCGAACAAGAGCTATCATGACTTCCGCCCCACCACATTGCGCAGCCTGCGATTCCTCGTCCAATGAGCCGATCTTCGGCGGACTTCTACGATGCCGGCATTGCGGTCATGCCTTCGCGCCACCTGAGGCCACTGACGAGGACCTGGCTGCCATCTACACCGAGAGCTACTTCGCCGGCGACGAGTATCACGACTACCTAGCCGACAAGGACGTCGCTCAGCGCAACTTCCGTTCGCGCTTGCGCGTACTGAAAAGGTTCATGGACCCTGCGCGTCACCGGCGCTTGTTTGAGGTAGGATGCGCTTACGGATTTTTTCTCGAGGCTGCGAAGGACTCCTTCTCTTTGGTCCAAGGTGTTGACGTGTCCGCGGCAGCAGCGAGTTATGCGAAAAATACGCTGGGTCTCGACGCCACCTGCGCTGACTTTCAGCAGTACGATCTGGGCAGCCGCGAATTCGATGTCGCTTGCATGTGGGATACGATAGAACATCTCGCGCACCCCGATTTATACATTGCGAAGCTAGCCGAGCACATGAAGACCGGCGCACTTATCGCTATCACCACCGGCGACTTCGGCAGCCTCAATGCGCGCGTGCGGCGCACCAAGTGGCGCCTGATGCATCCGCCGTCGCACGCGCATTATTTTTCGATCGCCAGCATGACCACGATGCTCAACCGGTTCGGCTTCGACGTAGTCTACGCCCGCCATTGCGGCTACTATCGCAGCTTGCGGAGCATGGCCTACGGAGTATTTGTCCAGAAGCATGGTGATACACGCGCATTGGATCTACTGAATGGTCTAGGTCTGGGCGGTTTCGCGCTCTATCTGAATTTCTACGACATCATGTACGTGATCGGCCGCAAACGATAGGCGATGTCACGCGGGCAGCCCATAAAACCGAATGCACCAGACACCCCATGCTACGAGGCATACTGAAGCAACTATAAGAACGCGCGACATTTGATCCATTCGGCGATTGCCTAGGGCCATCAACACAAGGACGAACGGGAACACGTGCACAAAGTGGCGCGTGCCGAATTGCGACGCGCCGTTGCCGACGTACAATAGAACCGGGGTTGCGGCGAACAGCGCAGCCGCCGCTACCAGTGCTACCTCGAGTCGCCGCCAACTCGCCTTGAATGCGAGTAGAAAGGCCGGGCTGGTAGTTAGAATCGATTGCCCTCCGAAAGTCGGATAGATGTAGGGGAACTTGGTGTCTATCCGCGGCGCCATGAAGAATAGTGTGAAGAAGTTATTCGGAAAATACCTTAAGGCGAATAGCGGCTTGCCCGCCTCCGGTGTCGTATACAGATAGGATGCTACTCCTAGATCGAAGATGCTTTGATAGCGGGCGAAGTTGAACGCGATGTAACCGACAATCATTACTGCGAATCCCGGAATGAACCAGAACAACTCCGTGATTTTGCGGCGGCGCCAGAACAACAACAACGCCAGATATGCTGGCCATACAAGTGCGAGATCGTAACGCGCAAGCGCGGCGATTCCCGCATAGAGTCCAACGACTGCCGGACGCCCCTCGTCGAAGGTCTCATCAAGAGCCAGCAAGGTCATCATTACCGCGACCGTCATAGACACTGCCCAACTGCTGCCGTCGACGGTCTCGTGCCAAATGATGGTGCCGGCGCCGAAAAAAACTGTCAGCCACTTGCGCGCGTTCAGCGTCAGCCGGAAATGTCCTAGCAGGCGCCACGCTAGCGCCACGTCGAGTGCGCCGACCACGATCGAGAAATAGCTCTGATTAGTGTCCAGTCCCCAGATTGCCGCGAACGGCATCAGCAGTATCGCAGGCAAGGGCGGATGAAGCTGGTAGCTGTAGGGCCCCATCTGCGCATGCTCGATGTAATTCGGCGCGTCGATAAAGGTGTGGCCGTGTACGAAAGCAACCGCCTGGCGCACGTGCGCGTTGAAAGGATTGGTGTCCGAGCCCGCCGTTATCGAATAGAACGCGAGGAAGAGAACGAAGACCGCGAACTGCGAGAACAGCTCGTCGCGCCTTGCAACCTTCTCGGCGATGAATCTCTCTGAATCCGGAAGCCAGTAGGAGTACGCCAGCGCTCCGAACGCCAGGATCAACGCGATCCAGTCGATACGCGACAGATCCCATCGTTGCTCGAGGATGACTGCGTAACCCAGGACGACGATGACGACCGCCGCCGTGAGGAATTGGCGGCTGGTCGCCAGGGTAGGACGCATCGCAGGCGCGCGCGCGTCAGTGCGACCCATGCTTGATTGCTACTTGCGCGGCCACCCAGTTGAAGAGCTGCGGGAAACTGAATTCCGTTTCCTCGGTTGTGCCGTTCTGTCCTTGCCAGTATGCGAGTATCCAGTACTGTTGCGGCGCATTCTGCTGCGCCACCACCGCGGTCATGTCGCCCGGAGTCTGCGCTGTGAGCGGGGCGTTCGAAAAATCCGTCGCCTTGAAAATCAGGACCAGGTCGCCGTCCGTCGTCGTCGTCAAGGCTGCCGACTTCACGTCGCCGCCGGTACCCGTCTTGGCGTTGCTCATATCCACCGGCGCCCCTGGCGCGACGTTGCTCAGCAATACGATCGCGCCTTGCGCATCGACCGGCGCGCTGAAGGACCACGTCGGGCTGGGATCGTTTGCCTGGATGGTATGCCAATACAGCGATTGCCGGGTGGTTGGAGTGGAATCGTCGCGAATCAGTTGCCATCCATCCGGCGGGGTGATCGTTACTTTTGGACCGCCGTAGGTTATTACGTCGGCGATCGCGACCTGCCCCGCTTGAGCGGCTTCTTGCCCGGGTCCAGCGAAAGACTCTTGGTCGCCGTGCGTCATCTTGGTTTGGGTCGAGGCTACTACATCTGCCCCTCCCACCGTGTTGGTAGCGCTTCCCGGAGGCGATCCCCCGGGATTGCACGCGACTAGCAAAAACGCAGCTGCCCCCATCAACGCACGTTTGATCATTGTCCCCCAATCTCCTCCTTGCCTGATTCCTTCCCCGATCCTGTCGCTAAGCTTTCTTTGCAAATGGCCGATCGCGTTCGGTGAGAGCGCCCTTGAGACCCTTCTCGCGGCTCGCCTTCATCCAGTTCTTGACCGTGTCCGTCTGATGCGCGATCACGTCGATATCCGCCGACGACTGCTCCGCCGCGCGAATCCCGATGATATCCAGGTAACGATTCACCGCAGCCTTGTGTAGCATCAGCAGCTCCGCCGGCACCATCGCGACTCGCCGCGCATAGTTCATCGTCTCTTCCTCCAGCTTGTCCTTCGGGAAGACGCGATTTATCAGATGCCATTCGAGCGCTTCTTTCGCCGACATGTAGTCGCCGGTGAAAAAATACTCTTTTGTCTTGCGCGGACCCATCAGCACCGGCCACATCGACATCGTCGGCAGTATACCCAACGAGCGGCCCGCCGGATGCCCGAATTGCGCATCCTCGCTGGCGAATACGATATCGCAATGGCCGATAAACTCGGTTCCGCCCGCCAAACAGTAGCCATGCACCTGCGCGATCGTGGGTTTGTTAATCGCCCACAACCGCTGCCATCGCTCGATCGTCTTGTGCAGCCCGAGCCGGTCGTTGGTGACGGTGAAGGTCGACCCCGGATGCTGCGTGCCCTGCAAGTCGTAGCCGGCCGAGAATGCGCGCCCCGCTCCGCGGATTATCAGCACACTCGCCTCGGCGTTCGACTCGTACTCGTCCATCACCGAGTCGAGTTCATGCAGCAGCTTCTGCGACAGCGCGTTGAGTTTCTCCGGCCGGTTGAGCGTAAGCCGGTAGATTTTGTCCTCGACCTTTTCGTAAATGACGGTTTCGTAGTTCGCCATATAAGACTCCGGCGGTCACTTCACCGCAGCTAGAAAATCACCTGCCACGCGCACGGTTTCTTCCGGCACTTCCCAGAAAAACATGTGACCCGCAGCTTTGAGCGTATGCTTTTTCGATCCCGCTATCGCACCTTGCAGAACGTCCGCGTTCGGATACGGCACGATCGAATCATCATCGCCGTGAATAATAAGTGTGGGCGACTTGATTTGTCCAAGCCGCGCGAAGCTGTCAAATCCGCCAATCGCCTGTCCCTGCCGCATGAACGTATGCATAGGGGTCACCGGGTAATTGCCCATCTCGGCAATCGCCTGAGTCAGCGTCGCCTGCCCTGCTTCCGAATCCAGAAACGCCTTCCCGCATGCGACCGAGAATGCGCGCCGCGCTTGCTCGATTGGATCCATGCCGGGCGCCGGTATCAGGTTGGCTATCGCCGCCGGATCCGCCGCGATTGAATGACTCGCGCCGCAGTTGGTGCATCCGAGCACGAGCCCTCGGGTGCGCTGCGGATACGCGAGCGCGAATTCCTGCGCGATCATCCCGCCCATCGAGATTCCGAAAATGTGCGCGCGCGGCGTGTTCGCATGGTCGAGCACCGCCGCGATGTCCGCCGCCATGTCGCCGAGTGTGAACTCGGTGTCTGGCTTGTCGCTCTCGCCGGTGCCGCGATTGTCGATCATGAAAATCTTGAACCGCGCTTCCATCAGCTTGAGGAACGGCTCGCCCCATCCCCGGCCCGAGCCGCTGAATCCCATGATCAGCGCCACCGGCTCGCCATTCCCTCGAATCTCGTAGCGGAGCTTGAGCCCGTCTTTGGTCCGGGCGAAATCGCGAACTGCTGCCACGTCGGAATCTCCTCTTCGGTCGGAATCTTCGTATGATGAATACTAACTAGCGACAGGAAAGGTTCAAGCTGCTGTGTTCTCGAACGGGGCGTCCGCCAGGATCGCCGCCAGAAGGCGATAGACCTCGCGATTGACGATCAAGCCCACATGCAATCCCGACACTTCGTAATTGCTGCCCTCATCATCGATGCACGATTGCCATTGCACGACCTCGTCGCGGCGGGTGTAGATTGCGCTGAAGCGACTCCGCGGGGGAGTCGGCGCGAACACTGCCTCGGCGATACCGCACGAGCATTCCATCGTGCCGCAATTTGGAGGAGCGCTGGAAAATGTTTGCCAGAACGATTGTATCGCCTGCATCGCGGGACGCATCTGATCGTGCACTCCCGTCCATCCGTTGCGAATCGGCGAACCCAGCGCCACCACTTCGCGCACGATCCCCGGGTTCGACGCAGCGATCGCGCGTCCGAGCACGCCGCCCAGGCTGTGCCCGATGATCGTCACGCGCTGGCCAGTCTCGCGCGCGATCTTTTCGACGCGCCACCCAATCAGGTCCACCTTGCGCCGCGGACATCCGACGTTGAGATCGATTCCTGACAGGTAAGGCTTGTATCCGATCCGCCCGAGCCATCGCGCCAGCGTGCCGAGCGACCAGTCACCCGCGGTGAATCCTGGTATCAGCAGGATGGGACGGCCGTCGCCGCGCGTGACTCCGAAGCCGTAGCCGATAGGGTCGCGAGCGAGCGACGCAAACTGTTGTAAATAGTCGAAATAAGCGGAAGCGGTGAGTTGCAGCAGCATTCCGTTGCTAGAGTGTCTCCCTACGCGTCTGAACGCGCGTTCGCGCGACACTGCCACGAAACAGGTTCACAGTAAAGTAACGGAGAGCTAAAACTGTGGATAGTCAGGTGCGGCGGGACTTTGTGCTGTGATCCAGAACCCTCACCTACCGGCCGCGTTGCGTCCGGCCTCCTCTCCCGTAAGGTAACGGGCGAGGTGAAGAATCGGACCGCTCCACTCAAAAAAGTTCTAACAGGGACGAAGTCCCGTATCCTTTCCTGATGCTAAGGTGCAGGGGTTACCCCTGCCCAGGGAAGTGTGAAACCCAGGAGGGTTTCATATTCAATAAAGTGATTTCCCTTCCCCGATGCCTAACCCTTAGGCAATCCGAGCACGCGCTCGCCGATGATGTTGTGCTGGATCTGGTTCGTTCCGGCGTAGATTGTCGGGCCGCGCGCGGCGAGCATCCGGAACGACCACTTGCCCTTGTCGACGGCAAAGGGCGCGTTGAATTCGAGCTGGCTGAACGGCCCGAGCAGTTCCATCGCATACAGCGCAATCTTGAGGCCCAACTCTGTGCCGCACAGTTTCATCATCGAGCCTTCGGGCCCCGGCGGCATCCCCTTCAACTGACGCGTCAACTGCCGATAGCCGGTGTATCGAAGCGCCAGCGCCTCTGCCGCGAATTCTGCGACGCGCTGACGCACGCCCGAATCGTCCCACGCGTTGCTGCCGTTGCGCGGGATTCGCTTGGCGAGTCTCGCCAGCTCGTGCACTTCGCCGAGGTAACCTTCGCCGCCGCCGCTGCCGCGCTCGAACATCAGCGTGGTCATCGCGACTTGCCAGCCGTTGTTACGCTCGCCGACGATATTTTTCTTCGGCACGCGCACGTCCTCGAAGAAAACTTCGTTGAAGCCCTTGCCACCCGTCATCTGCACTAGTGGACGTACGGTCACACCCTGACTGTGCATATCGATCAGCAGGTAGCTGATTCCCTTATGCTTGGGCGCGTCGGGGTCGGTGCGCACCAGCGCGAAGATCATGTCCGCATGCTGCGCCATCGAGGTCCAGACTTTCTGCCCGTTGACCACGAAGTCGTCGCCGTCATCGATCGCGCGGGTCTGCACCGACGCGAGGTCAGAACCCGAGCCCGGCTCGGAGTATCCCTGGCACCAGACTTCTTCGCCCTTGAGAATTTTCGGGATGTGATTTCGCTTCTGCTCTTCGGTCCCCCAATGCATCAGCGTCGGCCCGAGCAGGCTGATTCCCATTCCGATCATCGGCTCGTTGAGTCCGAGCCGGCTAAGCTCTTCGCGATAGATCAACCGCTGCATGACGGTGGCGCCGCGCCCGCCGTATTCCTTGGGCCAGTTCACCGCGACCCAACCGCCTTCGTTGAGCTTCTTGTGCCAGTTGACGCGCGCTTCCCAATCACCCGCGCCCTCGTCGGCCATGATATTGCTCGGCGGCGGTGCAAATTTCTTGTTCGCTTCGAGCCATGCACGCACTTCAGTGCGAAATGCCTCGTCTTCCGGCGTGTAGTTGAAATCCATCGATTGAGTTCCTCTCCGTTGATCCAGCGATTAGACTCTGCGCGCCCTAGCCCTTGGGCAGTCCCAGAACGCGCTCGCCGATGATGTTATGTTGTATCTGATTGCTGCCTGCCGCAATCGTGCCGCCGCGCGCCGCGAGCATGCGGAACGACCACTTGCCCTTGTCAATCGCGAACGGCGCCTTGTACTCGATCTGGCTGTACGGTCCGAGCAGTTCCATCGCGAACAGCTGGATTCGCATGTTCAGCTCGGTGCCGCACAGCTTCATCATCGAGCCTTCCGGCCCCGGCGGCATCCCCTTGAGCCGGCGCGTGAGCTGCCGATATCCGGTGTAGCGCAGAGCAGTCGCCTCGCAGGCGAACTCCGCGATTTTCTGCCGGACGCTGCCGTCGTCCCATGCCGTCCCGCCGTTGCGCGGGATCGACTTCGCGAGATTCGCCAGCTCGCGGACTTGCGACATCCCGCCGCGATCGCCGCCGCCGCCCGAGCGCTCGAACATCAGCGTCGTGATCGCGACCTGCCAACCCTGATTCTTTTCACCGACCAGGTTTTTCTTCGGCACCCGCACGTCTTCGAAAAAAACTTCGTTGAATCCCTTATTGCCGGTGATCTGCACCAGCGGCCGCACCGTCACGCCGGGGCTGTGCATATCGACCATCAGGTAGCTGATCCCTTTATGCTTGGGCGCGTCGGGATCTGTGCGCACGAGCAGAAAGATCCAGTCGGCGTGCTGCGCGATCGAGGTCCACACCTTCTGCCCGTTGACGACGAAGTAATCGCCGTCTTCGACCGCGCGCGTCTGCAGCGACGCCAGGTCGGATCCCGAGCCCGGCTCGGAATATCCCTGGCACCAGATTTCCTCCGCCTTCATGATCGGTGGAATAAAGCGATCCTTTTGTTCCTCGGTCCCCCAATGCAACAGCGTCGGTCCGAACAGGCTGATACCCATCCCGACCATCGGGGCCGCGACGCCCGCGCGGGCGAGCTCCTCGCCGTAGACGATGTTCTGGAGGATTCCGGCGCCGCGTCCGCCATATTTTTCCGGCCAGGTCGGCGCAAGCCAGCGTCCCTCGGCCATCTTCTTCGCCCACTTCTTCTGCTGGTCGAATTCCCCTCGACCCTCGGCCATTCCAATCGTGGTCTCGCCCATATGCGGCGCGAATTGCTTATTGGCCTTGAGCCACTCGCGAAACTCCATCCGGAAAGCTTCGTCTTCGGGATTGAAATTGAAATCCATCGCGCATTTCTCCTGGCACGGCTCGAGCGCCTGTACCGGCTGTTTACGACCACCCCACCGATCGCTGGCGGCTTGAACTTAAAACATTAGCCCCACCCTCTGCAAAGGCTGGCCGCAGCCTGCTAAGTCATACGCATGGGCACGCCAAAGAGTCTCGCTCCGAATCTATGGGTCCTCGACCAGCCTGACTTCGGCAGCGGCCCGGCGAAAGGAATCGGCACGCGGATGACAGTAATCAGGCTCGCCAGCGGCGGCCTGTTTCTACACTCGCCAACCAAGCTCGACGATGAAACCAAACAAGCGCTGGACGCACTCGGCGAGGTGCGCGCGGTCGTGGCACCTTCGCGCGCGCATCACCTGTTCGTCGGTGACTACATCAAGATGTGGCCGGCGGCGAAGCTCTACGGACCGCCCGGGCTGGTCGGCGATATCAAGGATTTCCGCGCCCGCAGCGGCGCCCGACCAGACCTGAAACTCGACGCGGTGCTGGGCGACGAGCCGCAATCTGAATGGGCCGGTGAAATCGATCAGCACCTGTTCAAAGGCGCGAGATGGTTGAATGAAGTTGTATTCTTTCACCGACCAAGCCGCACCGCGATTTTCACCGATCTCGTGTTCAATGTGCCCGCGGATTTCAAGGACGCTCGACTCTTCTACACGATCGTCGGCGCGCGAGGGCATTTCGGACCTCATCTGATTATTCGGCTTGCTATTCGCGACCGCAAAGCCGCGCGCGAATCCGTCGCGAAAATTCTCGAATGGGATTTCGATCGCGTGATCGTAACGCATGGCGAGGTGCTGGAATCCGGCGGCAAAGCAAAGTTTGCCGCAGCGTTCTCGTATCTGTGAGTTACCTCTCTCTTCGGGAGAGGACGCGCCTCAGGCGCGGGTGAGGGCGTTTGCATGCACTCGATGCCGGCGCCCTCACCCGTCCGACGACATGAATGTCGTTGGACGACCTCTCCCGGTTCGCGGCTGGCGACTCCGTCGCCAGCCGCGGGAGAGGTAGATCCGCGCCACCCCTTCTAACAGGGACGAAGTCCCGCATCTTTTCTGAATACTAAGGTGCAGGGGTTACCCCTGCCCACGGAGGCGCGGAACCCACGGTGGGTTCCGCATTCAACTAAAGTGATCTGCCCTTCCCGCGTTTGACAATACTTTGGCGATTGCGGAAAGTCCTACTCGAAGCATGATTGTGAATTTCAAAATCGACCTTCCGGACGATCTCTTCGACGCCCAATTTACCGAATCCATTTTCGCCGTCCGCGTCCGCGAGCTTGCCATCCTCGAACTCGTACGCCTCAAGCGCCTGCATGAGCACGAAGCCAAGGAGATGCTCTCGCTGGAACGACATGAACTGGTGGAGCGGATGAAGGCTGCGGGCATCGCGCCGACCGAAGATGTCTTCGCTGAAATCAAGGGCGAGCTCATCAAGGCGATCGATTCGAAGCGCGCCCGAAGCGCCACGCCTAAGGAGTAGTTGAATGCGTCTTTTGCACACGATGCTCCGAGTCAACAATCTTGATGAATCGCTCAAGTTCTATTGCGACAAGCTCGGGATGAAGCTCCTGCGCAAGCAGGATTTCCCCGGCGGCGAATTCACCCTCGCCTTCGTCGGCTACGGGGACGAGAAGGATACGGCCGTCATCGAGCTCACCTGGAATTGGGGAACCTCGAAGTACGACATCGGCACCGCCTACGGACACGTCGCGCTTGGCGTCGACGACATTTACAAAACCTGCGCCGACCTGAAGCAAGAAGGCGTCAACGTCGTGCGCGAGCCAGGCCCGATGAAGCACGGCACCACGTCCATCGCGTTCATCGAGGATCCCAACGGCTACAAAATCGAACTGATACAACAAAAGTAGGCGCGGCTTCGTCCGCGTCGCGAAGGAAAAGGGCCGACCTGAAATGAAAGCTGCGGTGTTCAAGAAAAGAGACGAGATGGCCGTTATCGACGTGCCCGATCCGGTCGCAGGCGTCGGCGAGGTCGTGCTCAAAGTGCACAACTGCGGAATCTGCGGCTCCGATCTTCACGCTGTCCAGTATGGGATCGGGATGCCAGCGGACACCGTGATGGGCCATGAATTCTGCGGCGAGATCCATTCGCTCGGCGCCGACGTCAACGGCTACCGGGTCGGCGATCGAGTCACCTCGCTGCCATATGTCGCCTGCGGCATATGCACCTGGTGTCAGCGCGACGACGCGATGCATTGTTCCAGACTCCGCAGCCTGGGCCTCGGCCAGCTTCCCGGCGCATACGCAGAGTTCGTCGCTTGCAGCTCCGCCAGCCTGCTCAAACTCCCCGCCAACGTCAGCTCCCGTGCTGGCGCGCTGGTCGAGCCGCTTTCGGTCGGCCTCCACGGCGTGAATCATTCGTCGATCGAACCGGGGATGGGAGTAGTCGTGATGGGTGCGGGGCCGATCGGGCTCTCCACATTGATATGGGCGAAGGCCAAGGGCGCCAGCGCCGTGGTCGTGTCGGAACTAGCACCCGGTCGCACTGAGCTCGCGATGAAGCTCGGAGCAAGCGCAGTCGTCAACCCGACTAAAGAAGATCCGGCCGAAGCAGTAAGAGCAATCACCGGGCGCCCGCCTGAGATTGTCTTCGAATGTATCGGCGTCAAGTCGACGCTCGGCTCGGCGATCGGGATGGTCGCACGGCACGGCCAGGTGGTCGTGATCGGCGTATGCATGGAATCCGACAGCATCTATCCGCTGAGCTGCGTGATGAAAGAAGTGCAAATCAACTTCGCACTCGCGTACACTCGCGGCGAATTCCAGGAAACGATCGACGCGCTCTCAAACGGCACCATCGACGCGATGCCGATGATCACTGACGTGATCAACGTCGACGAGGTGCCCGCGATGTTCGCGGAGCTAAAGCGCCCCGGTACCCGGGCCAAAGTGATGGTGGAATTCCCGCACTGATGTTGCGTATTCCGCTCGTGCGTCGCACCTCCGTGTCATTCTGAGCGGAAGCTGGGGTAGCGAAGAATCTCGACGGAGGCTCCGGCATCCGGCGTGGTCGAGCATGGCGCGCTAACGCGAGATCCTTCGCTGCGCTCAGGATGACGGAAGGTATCCTAAATCCCGAAAAATTCCTTGATCGCCCCGAGCGCTTCAACCTCCGTCAGCGACGGTGCATGGCCCACGCCGGGCACCTCGACGACTTTCGCGCGCTTGAGCACCTTACACATCCGGCTCGCGGTACCGCGGTCGAGGACGTCGCTGTCGGCGCCTCGCACTATCAGCGTCGCGCATGCGATTCGCGCATACGGAACCCACAAATCGAAGCGCTGCTGCGCAGTGCCGCCGCGCAGTGGTCGCCGGACGTTGGGGTCCATTTTCCAGGACAAGCCGCCGTCGATGCCCGGCTTTACTGACCACTTGACCTGATCGGCGAGGACGCTGTCCTCGAGCTTCGCCATCGCCGGATAGTTTTCCTTGTAGTACTTCACCACTTCGCCGAGATCTTTGAATCGCTCGGGCGCCGTGCCGACGTAACTCGCGATTCGCGCCATCCCCGCCGGATCGATCTCCGGCCCGATATCGTTGAGCACCAGCCGATCGACCCGCTCCGGCCATCCGCCGGCGTACATCATCGAGATTATCCCGCCCATCGAGGTGCCAATCAGGCTGGCGCGCGCGATGCCTAGTCCTTCGAGCATCTTCGCGAGATCGGTCACGTAATTTTGCGGCAGATATTCGGTCGGCGGGCCCCAGTTGCTGTCGCCGCGCCCGCGCACGTCAACCGAAATCACGTGGTACTTCGCCGCGAGATGCGGCGCGAGCGTGTCGAAGTTGTGCGCGTTCCCGGTCAAGCCATGCACGCATACGACCCATGGCGCGCCGTCGTTTCCGTAGTCGATGTAGTGAAGCCGCAGGCCGTTTGCGTCGACGAATATATCCGATGCCATCTGTGTCCTTTACTCCGGATGCGGCAATTGTGTCACCTGCCACAATTTTTCCGGCACGATTATCAGCCGTCGTCCGTCGCGAGTAATAACACCTTCGCGCTCGAAGTCGTTGAGCTGCTCGGTCGTCCGCTGCCGCGACGCTCCAACCAGCTCCGCCAAATCCGCATGCGTCAGCTTGATCGTGAGCAGCGTGCCGCGCGAATCGCGCACTCCGAATTTTTCCGCCAGCTCGAGCAGCGCACCCGCCAGCCGTTCGCGCAATCCGAGTCCCACGAAGTTCGCATACCGAACCAGCATCCCCCACCATCGCCCGACCGTTGCATCCAGGATAATGCTCAAGCGCTCGAGCGGAACGCCGAGCACGGTATCCACAAAAATTTCCGGCTTCACCACCGCGACGGTGCAATCGCTGTACGCCTCGCATCGAAACGGCCGCGTGGTCTGCGGCAGCAGAGACGACAGTCCGAAGACCTCGCCCGGCCCGACGAACCCGACCAGCACGCGCTGATCGCGATTCACGTAACACAGCTTCGCGACGCCCGAAAGCAGGATATAAACGCGGCTGGACGCTTCGCCCTCGTTGAAAATCGCGCCTTCGCGGCGCACTTTTAGCGGCTCCGACGCCGCCGCGAGCCGCGATGCTTGCTCATCTGGCATCCATGAGAGCGACTTGAGTCGCATTAGCGACCTTGCGTCAACTGAGCCTTCGGCTACCATAGATGATTAGCTAGCACATCAGAGGCAATTGTCGCGAATGTGACATCAAACGCGATTTTTTGACCCGACCTGCCCCTTTGGTCACGCCTGCGACAACTGTAAGCGTAACTAATCCTTGACGTAACTGTGGTATTAACGCAACTTACTCATGCAACAGTTTAGGAACGTTCACCGAATCGGGAGAGGGAATCTGCAATGGCCGATAACAACGACAACCCAAGGAGCAAACTGAATTCCAACGACACCACTTTCTCAGACGAGATCCTGAAACTCGCTCAATGCCTGATGCCCGAGCCGCCGACCTCCAAAGTAAAGCGGATGGTTGCCGACATCACGAACAAAGGAATCGATCGCCAGCTCCATGAGCTCGGCTGGAAGGCGTACGACACCGTTGTCGGCGCCGCGAATAATGCGACCAACCGCGCGTTCACCAGTCCCACCGTCGGCAACGTGCTCGGCGGCGCAATCGACATCATGCTGCGATACCAGCGCTTCAACATGGCGGTCGCCGGCGCATTCTTCTCGGCGCTGTGGCCGGCCGTAGGGCTGCCGTCAGCGACCGAGGTCGAGTCGATTCGCAACGACGTGCGCGCGATGCGCGAAGAAATGCGCGACGCCATCGCCGACCGCGATTCGCGAGACGACTTCGCAAGCGACCTCCATGTCGCAGTCCGCGAATCGATCATCAACCAGCAAGCAGTCGAAAAAGCCGCCGCCCGCGAATCGAACGGCCAGGCGGGAGACGTCAGGAAATCCAGCGTGTATCAATTCTCAGTATGGTCGGGATGGCCCGGCGCGGATCCGATGGAGCAAGGGGAAGATGTCGGCAATTAACGAAATCGCTTCGCTCTGGATGGAAGGCACGATGCGCACGCTCGACGCGTTTCGCACCGGCTTCGGCGCCACCATGGACGATCCTCCGCCCACGACGCGCTCCCGCGTCATCTACGAGTCGGGCCTGGTCCGTCTCCGGCACTACGAAGCTCGCGGCGAGAATCAGAAACGCGTGCCCCTGCTGCTCATCTACTCGCTCATCAAGCGCCCCTTCATCCTTGACCTGCAGCCCGGCCGCAGCGTCGTCGAGTATCTCGTCAAGCAAGGCTTCGACGTTTACCTGATCGACTGGATTCCGCCGCGCTCCGACGACCGTGACCACGGCTTCAACGAGTACGTGAACACCGACATCGCCAACGCCGTGCGCGCTATTCAGATCTATACCGGCATCCAGCAGATCTCGATCCTCGGCTACTGCTTCGGCGCATTGCTCGGCCTGATGTACAGCGCTCTCCACAGCGGCAACGTCAAAAATCTCGTCACCTTGACGATTCCGCTCGATACCAGCGTGCGCCAGCTGCCGATCGAACACCTGACGGCCGCGATGACCTCGCGCAGCGCCAAAACTATCGTCGAGATGTACGGCAACGCGCCGGCCTGGATGATGTATTCGTTCTTCAACACGCTCGCGCCGACGCATCACCTGCTCGACAAGTTCGTCGGTGCGTATCGCAGCTCGGCGCGCCCCGGCTACCTCGACACGTTCAAGCTGTTCGAGCGATGGCTCCATAGCGACGTTCCGATGGCCGGCCGGATTTTCCTCGAGACCTCCGAGATGTGGCGCGAGAATTCGCTGATGAAGGGCACCATGAAAGTCGGCGAGTCGATCGCGGACCTGACGCGGATCGCAATGCCTCTGCTCAACGTGATCGGCGATCGCGACGACATCGTCAATCCCGCGTCGAGCGAGCCGCTGCCCGAACTGGTGTCGAGCGACGATAAACAGAATCTGCACTATCCAACCGGCCACATGGGCGCGGCGGTCAGCGCTGATTCGCTCAAGCGGCTATGGCCCCAAATCACGAATTGGCTGAGCGCGCGCGATGACTGAAATTAACCAACGCTAGAAGCCGCTGTCTGTGAAATTGGATCAGGGGCACACGGAGAGCGATATGGCTGAAGAAACAAAACCACCGGCTCCGTCGCACAAGCGACGAAAGAAACAGGCCGAAAAAGGTCTCAAGGGAAACGTGGCGTCCCAGAAGATTGCCGACGCCGTCGGCGCTGCGGCAAAAACAATCTCGAACCATAACGTCAGTAAACCAAACGGCGGACACGAGTCGCGCCGAGAATCAGGAGAAAAAGGAATGTCAGCGCACAAAGAGAACGGTTCCATGTTCGAAGGACTGAGCAGCAACCTGTTGAGCGTCGAGGGCGCGAAGAAGTTCGCCGCCTGGTACATCGACACCAGCGAGAAAGTCGCCAAGCAGGCGATCGAGATGCAGGCCTCGGCCACCAAGTGGGCCAAGGAAACCCCGCTCGCTCCGATTTTCGACGCGCAAATCGAGTACGGCAAAAAGTTCGTCGAGCGCTCCGCCAGCGCAGCCCGCTCCCTCTGGCGCCTGGAGTAAACCCGCCCACCTCGACCGTCTCGTCTCTGGTCCCCCTCTCCTGAAGGGAGAGGGGTTAGGGGTGAGGTGCTTCTAAAGACCTCAATACTCGGCCTCTCCCTGACCAACAGGGAGAGGCCCCGCTATCCGCGAGACGATCGTGACCGCCCTCCTCCCATCGGCTATCCTGTGAGTGGTTAGCATTTCTGATCATGGCTTCAGAAGTCACCGCTGCCGCTCACTCGTCCGACGTCCCCGAGATTTCGCGCGAAGAGCTCCTGCACCGGCTGCACGATTCTTCGCTCACAATCGTCGACGTCCTGCCGCAGGCCTCGTACGTCGAGGCGCACATCCCGCGCGCGATCAACATTCCTCTCGAGCAAGTTCAAACTCATGCGCGCGAGTTGCTTCCCGATTTCGCCGCCGAGATCGCCGTCTACTGCGGAAAATTCACATGAACTCGCGCCCAGCAGGCGGTCGCCTTGCTGCACGAACTCGGCTACTCGAACGTTCGCGACTATCGCGGAGGAATAGCTGACTGGGTCGAGTCGGGATCGCCGACTGAGAGCGTAACCGACGCGCCCCCGCCGGAGCCGCAGCCGGATCCTTACGCCACGATGCCCATCGGTCCGCCGCTCGAGGACTCGCCGAATGGCGTCGTCGGCCGCGGCCCCGCGGTTCTTTCCCGGATGGGTCGTTTCGACAAGTCTCTGCTCGATCTGGTTCAGCAGCGCTCCACCATGCAGCTCTTCCTGATCTGGATCGGAACGATCCTGCTGAGCGGCTCCTGCTTCTGGGTCGGTGCTTTTATGGGCGAGCACGGCTTGATCGAGGCCGGGCAACCGATTAGCGCCGACCTTAAGGGATTCGGAAGCGCGCTCTATTTCAGCTTCGTGACCGCGACTTCGATTGGCTACGGCGACATCGTGCCAGTAGGCGGCGCGCGTGTGATCGCGGTGATCGAGGCGATTACCGCGCTGCTCATCTTTGGCGCGGTCGTCGCGAAGTTCGTCTCGCATCGGCAGGACGAGCTGATGAGCGAAATCCATCGGGTCACCTTCGAAGATCGGCTCGACCGCATCGAGACCAATCTCCACATGGTGATTTCGGAACTGCTCGCGATCACTGCGATGAGCGAAACGAAGGCGCCGCTGAATCGAGTCACCACCCGGCTCGAGAGCGCGGTGATACTTTTTTCTGGCGAGTTGCGCACCACCCGCGACCTTTTGTATCAGCCGCGGCTGGTGGTCGAGGAGGGCGTGCTGGCCGCGATACTCGCCACCCTGGCCTCCGCCATGAACGTGCTGGCCGAACTCCTGGCACTGTTGCCGGCGGAATTTTCGCGCTCGCAGCCATTGACGATTACCCTCAATCGCGTGACCGGTCTCGCCGAGGAAATCTGCGGCGAATGCGTCCCACACACCTACACCCCAAGACTCGTATTCTGGATGGACCAAATCCAGGCCACCGCCCAGCGCATCAAGTAGGTACCACGGTCGCGCGAATTTCCTTTCGCTGACTCTTACTCGCCCGACTCTTACCTCGCCCAAGTTAGGATGTTGCGTTCCGCGCAACCTAATATTCGCCTCTCCCGCTTAGTTGCGGGAGAGGTCGCGCCATTGGCGCGGGTGAGGGGAGCTTCACGTGAGAGGCTGCCGGCCGCATCGCGGTCGGTAGGTAGGATTCTGTTTCCTCCTTGACATAACAGATTGCAATATCTATATTGCAAATCATAATAGCGCTGCCGATGCTCAGCCGCGGCGTCTGGCCGGGTTAAACATCAAGACGGAGTACGCGCGTGGTCGAACTATCAGTCGAGGGAAATCATCTCCACGTTGAAATACTTGGCTGGGACAAGTTTCTCGGCTTGAAGAGCAGCATCAACGTCCCCCTCAAGGCGATAAAGAGCGTCAGCAAGGCGGCGGGGTTGCCCAAGTTCCAATGGACTGACGTGCGCGTGCTCGGCACGGGAATCCCCCGAAAAATCGCTGTCGGCACACACTGGATTGGCTCACCACATCGCTGGGCATTCCTGGACGTTCGGAGTTCATCGAAGGACGTCGTTTCTATGGAGATCGTGGGCCAGTTTTACAGCAGCATAATCGTTGAGGTGAAAAACGCTGAAGTCGCCATTCAGCAGATTCGTGGTTGCACAGTTCTCGCCGGATAAAACGCTATGAAACTCGGCGAAAAACTTCGATACCTGCGCCTCGTCGAAGGCACTCTCCGCGGTCTCGGCCGCGAGATGACTCAGCAGGATCTCGCCCGCGCGCTCAAAAAGGAAATGGGCGGTGGCCTCAGCCAGTCTTACCTCTCTCAAATAGAAAGCGGCGCCCGGCCCCATCTCACTAACTCGTCGCGCATGCTGCTGGCGCGCTTTTTCAAAGTTCATCCCGGTTATCTGGTCGACGATCCAGAGGGCTACCACACCGAACTCACCAGCGATCTGCGCGCGACCCAGGATCGCCTCGACCTATGGCTGATAAATGGCGCCGAGGAGTTTGCCGCCGATCCCGAGCTAAGTCATGCGATGCTCCTGATAGCCAAGGATCGCGACACGCGCAAATGCCTGGTGTTGCTCGGTGCAATCCTCGAGGCGCCTGAGCTGGTCGATCGTCTGAGTGAAGTGCTGAAGCCTGCCGGAACCACGTCGGCACATCGAGACGGTGTAAAGAAGCGCGCGGCCGGAGCAAATCTATGAACTGGGAAATGTTCTATCTCACCTGCTTCCTGGTAGGAGTAACTCTCAGCCTCATCGCATTTGTCGGCGGCAGCTTGCATCTGCCGCATGTGCACTTCCACCTCTCACACGGCCATGCTGCTCCTGGCATAGGGGGCGGTCACGCAGGAGTCGGTCGCGGCCCTGAGATGCCGGTGTTCAACTTCGCGACTATCACGGCCTTCCTGGCATGGTTCGGCGGAACTGGCTACCTGCTGACGCGCCATTCGAGCATGTTAGTGGTAGCAGTTATCCTTCTGGCGATTGCCGCGGGAGTAAGCGGCGCGGCGATTGTCTTCTGGTTTATCGTCAAGTTTCTGCTCACTCACGATCAAGCGCTGGATCCGGCCGACTACGATCGAGTGGGAGTCTTAGGCCGCGTCAGCAGCACTATTCGCGAAGGTGGCACCGGCGAAATTGTTTTCTCCCAGGAAGGAACCCGTCAAACTTGCGGCGCTCGCAGCGAAGATGGTGCAGCGCTTGCGCGTGGCACCGAAGTTATCGTTACCCGCTATGAGCATGGCCTCGCCTATGTCCGGCGATGGGAAGAGCTGGCCGATAGCCATGTGTCTGATAGGACTGAATTGAACCGAGGCTAATAACCGACTGTTACAAGGGGAGTAAGTGTATGCCGCAGATACCAACTGATGTCTTAATCATTGCCGGGACCGGAGTCGCCGCGATCCTGCTACTGATGGCTGTCTTTGCGAATCTCTATCGCAAGGCGGGGCCCCACGAAGCACTTATTGTCTACGGGTTTCGGGGCACTCGCGTGATCAAAGGTCATGGCACAGTCATCCTGCCGATGGTCGAGAATGTCCGCGGCCTGTCGCTCGAGCTGATGTCCTTCGACGTCGCGCCGCAGCAGGACCTATACACCAAGCAAGGTGTGGCAGTGACTGTTGAAGCCGTCGCGCAGATCAAGGTCAAGTCCGATCCTGAATCGATACTCACTGCGGCAGAGCAATTCCTGACCAAGCCGCCGGAGGATCGCGAGGCTCTCATTCGCCTCGTGATGGAAGGTCACTTACGCGGCATCATAGGTCAGCTCACGGTCGAAGAGATCGTGAAGCAGCCCGAGATGGTCGCCGATCGGATGCGCTCCACTTGCGCCGACGACATCAACAAGATGGGACTTGAAGTGATCTCGTTCACCATCAAGGAAGTTCGCGACAAGAACGACTACATCGCCAACATGGGCCGTCCCGACATCGTCAGGATCAAGCGCGATGCGGACGTGGCGGCCGCGGAAGCCGATCGCGACACCGCGATCAAGCGCGCGATTGCGCTAAGAGAGTCTGCAGTGGCCAAGGCGCAGGCCGATCAGGAACGGGTCACGGCGGAGACGGCCTCGATGGCGCTTCAGGCCGAGGCGCAGCGCGATCTGGAAGTCAAAAAAGCGACCTACAATGAATTGGTCAAGCGTCAGCAGGCACAGGCCGACAAGGCTTACGAGATCCAGACCAACGTGATGCAGCAACAGGTCATCGTCGAGTCGGTGAAGGTCCAGCAGGCCGAAAAGGAACAGCAGGTAAAGGTGCAAGAGGCTGAGATTCTGCGCCGCGAAAAGGAACTGATCGCAACCGTGCTGAAGCCGGCTGAAATCGAGCGCCAACGCATCCAAACACTGGCCGAAGCCGATAAGTCGAAGACGATGGTTGAAGCTGAGGGTCATGCCAGCGCTATTCGCGCGCAAGGCGAAGCGGAAGCCGAAATCATTTTCAAGAAAGGCGACGCCGAGGCGCGCGCGATGAATGTCAAGGCAGAGGCCTACCAGGAATACAACCAGGCCGCCGTGCTCGATAAGCTCATCACCGGATTGCCCGAGGTGGTGAAGGCGCTGGCAAGCCCACTCGCTAATGTCGATCACATAACCGTGGTCTCGACTGGCAACGGCAACTCGGCCGGCATGCACAAGATAACCGGCGACCTGACGGAAATCGCGGCACAAGTCCCGGAGCTGTTCGAAGCACTATCGGGCATGAAGATGTCCGACTTGCTCGGCAAAATCAGAACAATCGGCGATAAAGCGGACCGTCCGGATCGATTGCCGCCCCCGGACGGAAACGACAAAGCGAAGTAACTAGTGTTCGCAGCAAGCGGGCAAGGAGTTCGTTATGGCACTCATGGATCGTGTAGCAACCTTGGTGCGCGCAAACCTCAACGACCTGCTCGACAAGGCCGAGAATCCGGAGAAGATGCTCAAGCAGGTGATCCTCGACATGGAAAACCAGTTCATGCAGGTCAAGACGCAAGTCGCTATAGCACTGGCGGACTTGCACTTGCTCGAGAAGAAAAGAACCGAGAACGCCGAGAAGCATGCCGAATGGATGCGCAAGGCAGAGTTAGCGGTCGAAAAGAAGGACGACCAGCTCGCGCGCGCCGCACTCGAGCGCGCAGTGAGCTTTCAACTGCTAGCCGACAACTACGATGAACAAATCGCCCATCACCATACCCAGGTCGAGTCCATGAAAGCTGCCCTGAAGCGACTGGAACTAAAACTCACCGAAGCCCGCGCCAAAGCTGACCTTCTAATTGTTCAGCACAGGCGTTCCCGCGCAACGCACCGTGCTGCAAGCCCGCAACACACGCCTCACACGGATAACACCTTCGAACGAATGCGCCACAAGGTAGCTCGCGAAGAAGCCCTGGGCATGGCCAAAGGCGAACTGTTAGGCGACGACCTGGACGTCCGCCTACACGCCCTGGAGCGCGAACAAAAAATCAACGCTCTGCTGGATGAAATCAAAGCCAGAAAAGGCCTACACCGCCTGACAGAACCCAACAGGGCGGTGCGGAACCCATGTGAGTTCCGCATTAAATAAGGTGACTTTTCAAAAGCGGCAATGCGTCGATGCGTGAGTATCAGGCGACGACAAAACCGACTGCCCCGAAGCCTGCTGTGACATTTGCCTTGTCCGATTCATCGCAATCGATCTGCATCGAAACGCCTGGATCGCCTTTGAATGGATCGCTGTCCGGAGGAATAGGCTGGGTCAGGCAAGCCGCACATAGTCCTGTCGCTGCGGCTCTTCCCGTGGCCTCCGCTCCTAGTGGATACTTATCGTCTGATAAGGCAGGCGTGACGGTATGTGAGTTTACATTTGTCTTCTCAGGACGATCTAACCGACCCACACCTTCCAGAATCTGAAATTTAACCGCTACAAACGCAGCTTTCACAAACGGACCATTGGCAGTGGAACTCTGTACTTGAATGCCGCCTCCGTCGGTGCCAGTTTCTCGATACGGCACCCGTTTTGTCGGATTCTTCGGTGGGTCGGGGAAGCCCTGGTTTAGACCGGCCGCAAACAGCGAGGTCGCTACGACGCCGGCAATTGTAAGATCAGTCTCCTGGTCAGGGATGACAGTTAAGATCATTGGATTTCCCCTTCGACAGTCTTATAGGCGACCAGTAATGGAGTTAGCTCCGTTTCAGTTTCCCAGCTATCACCGGATCTCTGGTAACGCAACAAGGACTTAAAAACTCAGGCGCAGGAGTCACCGCATTTTACAAAGTGACTTACGCGGACTGCGCATGCGCGCGCGGCCGTATCGATTCAGCAAGGTCTGCGGCGAACTTGCGTACGTCCTCGACCCCTAAGGTCGACACTGTCACGCGGATCCCGGGCGCGCTTTTGATTCGATAACCCTCGCCCGCGCGTATCGCCCATCCTTTCGACGCCATCGCGTTTACTACCGCCGCTTCTTCTGAGACTGGTACCCACACGTTAAGGCCAGAGCTTCCGCGCGCTTCGATTCCGTGTTGTGCGAGGGCTTCGATCAGCGCACGCCGGCGATGCGCATAAGTGTCGGCGGCCTTCTGCAGGATCGCGGGTAGCTCGGCATCAGCCCACATCATCGCGACGAGATCCTGCAGGATATGACTGACCCATCGCGGGCCCAGGCTCTGCCGCCCCTGCACACGCGCTACAGTCAGCGCGTCGCCCGCTATCACGCTCACCCGCAAATCGGGGCCGAGCGACTTCGACACCGACCGGACGGTCGCCCAATGCGTGCGGCCTCCCGCCAGAGTGATCGCCGGCGCGCCTGACACCGGACCGGCGTGGTCGTCCTCGACCAACAAGACTGCGGGAAACGCAGCGAGCACCTGTTTCAATTCAGCGGCACGCTTGCGATCGAGTGCAGCGCCGCTAGGATTCTGCGCGCGCGGCGTCAGAATGAATGCCTTCGCGCCAAGCTTGAGCGCGCGTTTCAAATCCGCGGCGAGCGGTCCCGAATCGTCGATCGCCACCGGCTCCGCCACCAGCGCCAGCGCCGCAACCAAATCCAGTACGCCGGTGTAACTCGGATCTTCGACCGCAACGATATCGCCAGGCCTCAGATGCGCCTGCAACACGCGTTCGACCGCGTCGAGCGCGCCGCTGACGACCGCAATCGATTCGGCAACGACGCCGTCGCTCTTGAATTGCCGCGCCGCAAGTTTCACCAGCGCCACGCGATTCTCCTCGTCGCTATATCTGCCTGGAATTCCGTCGAGCCGCGCGAGATACGGTTTCAGCTTCGGCAGCATCGCCGGATCCGGACCGCCGTCCGCCAGGTTACGCAGCCCCGGCGGCGGCGGCGGAAAGACCGTACGCGTCAACAACGGCGGCCGGCGATTGACGACAGTCCCGCGACGCCCCGAGCCATGCACCAATCCACGCACGCGCAGCGCGTTGTACGCGGCAGCCACGGTGGTCGGGCTCACCCGCAGCTTGAGCGCGAGCGCGCGCACGGTCGGCAGCCGCTCTCCGACCCGCAACTTTCCGCCGCGAATTCCATTTTCAATGCTCGCGGCGATCTGGTTGCTTGAATCTCCGCGGATTTGGTATTGTACCGATACGTTCATAGTTACGTACTGTAACAAAAAGGCGAAGCAGATGGAAGAGATACAGAGCCAGACAGTGCAGGCGGACAGGTTGAATTCGGTCAAAAATGACGATCGCGCCGACGGCGCGCACCCGCGTCAAGCGTCTGCCCAAGCGCGCGTCGTACGATCGCGACGCTATCAACTCGATCCTCGACACCGCGCTGGTTTGCCACGTTGGCTTCGCCATCGACAGCCAGCCCTACGTGATTCCCACGCTTCACGTCCGTATCGCCGACCGGCTCTACATTCACGGCTCGGCTGCTAGCCGGATGCTGGGTGCCGCGGCCGAGGGGACGCCTATAGCAGTCACGGTGACGCATATCGACGGCCTGGTGCTGGCGCGATCCGCGTTTCATCATTCGGTCAACTACCGTTCAGTCGTGATTCTGGGCCCTGCCACTTTGGTCACCGACCCGACCGAGAAGTTCGCCGTGATGAAGGGACTGATCGATCACGTCGCGCCGGGCCGTTGGGATCACATTCGGCATCCCAACGAGAAGGAGCTCGCCGTGACGTCGGTGCTGTCGATTCCAATCGTCGAGGCGTCGGCGAAGATCAGGAGCGGCGACCCGATCGACGACGAACCCGACTACGCGCTGCCGGTCTGGGCCGGACAGATTGCGTTTACAACGAAGGCGTTGACGCCGGTCGCCGATGCGCGTCTCGATGCTTCGATTTCAATTCCGGGGCACGTGACGAATTACCGGTTGCCTGCGAATAGAGGAGCTAGAGTCACATGACTTCGATGGTGGTGATGGAGATGGGTAGATTCCTGATCAGCACAGATCGGTCGAAGCTCGACGTCGATGTGATTCACAGGTTCCTCGCGCGCTCGTACTGGGCAGAGGGAATTCCGCGCCAGACTGTGATGCGCTCGATAGAAAATTCGCTCTGCTTTGGTGTCTACGACAACGCCCGCCAAATCGGTTTCGCGCGCGTGATTTCCGACTTCGCGACCTATGCGTATGTCGCCGACGTCTTTATCCTCGAGCCGTACCGCGAGCGCGGACTTGGCAAAGAGCTGATGGCGTCGATCATGGCGCATCCGGATTTGCAGGGGCTGCGGCGATGGAGTCTCGGCACGCGCGACGCGCACGGGCTGTACGCGCAGTTCGGCTTCAAGCCGGTCGTCAACACTCGGGCGCGCACGGTGATGGAAATCGTGGACCCTGAGATCTATTCGCGTTCTTGAACGGGCCGCATCGACGTTCTATATAACAAGTGTTAGGGACCGCAGCCGCCGGCTGACGCTCGTCGTGAGCGCGGCCAGGAGGGGACATCAAGCGGTCACCTGCGGAGGCTCAAATGGATTTCAAGTTCAGCGCCGAAGACGAGGCGTTTCGCGCGGAGTTCAGCGGCTGGCTCAAGGCCAACCTGCCCAAGGCAGGGAAGAGCGAAGACGGTGGCGAAGCTGACTTCATGCGCGAAAGCAGCGCCGACGACTGGAAGCGGCGGCTCGAATGGCACAAGAAGATGCACGCCGGCGGATGGGTCGGAATCAGCTGGCCCAAGGAGTACGGCGGTCGCGGCGCGACGCTCACGCAGCAGATCATCTACAACGAGGAGCTCGCGAAAGTTAACTCGCCGATGCTGGTCAACGGACTCGGCATCATGCTGGTCGGTCCGACGATCATCCATTGGGGCACCGAGGAGCAGAAGAAAAAGCACATTCCGAAAATTCTTTCGGCGGACGAGTTGTGGTGCCAGGGATATTCGGAGCCCGGCGCCGGCTCCGACGTCGCCAGTCTGCAGACGCGCGCAGTCGAAGAGGGCGACTACTTTATCGTCAACGGGCAGAAGGTGTGGACATCGGACGCGCATCACGCGGACATGTGTATCCTGCTGGTGCGTACCGATCCCGAGGCGCCCAAGCACAAGGGCATCAGCTACGTCCTGGTCGATATGCACAGCCCCGGCGTGACCGTGCGTCCGCTGGTGCAGATAACCGGCGACGCGAATTTCAACGAAGTTTTCTTCGAAGACGTGAAGGTGCCGAAGAAGAATCTGATCGGCGAGAAGAACCAGGGATGGCAAGTCGCGATTACGACGCTGATGTTCGAGCGGTCGGGAATCGGCGGCGGCCGCGACATGATGGGCCAGGTCAAAGAGCTGGTCGAGCTCGCGAAGACCGTCCGCAGCAACGGACACACGGCGTGGGAAGACACCAGCGTGCGCCAGCGGCTGGGAGGTTTCGCGTGCGAGGCGGCTGCTCTGCGCTACACCGGATTTCGGCAACTGACGCGACGCCTCAAGGGTCTGCCGCCGGGGCCCGAGGGCTCGGTCCTGAAGCTATGCACCAGCGAGCTCAATTTGCGCATGAACAAGTTCGCGATGGAGATGCTGGGGCCGTACAGCCAGATGGAATTCCACGCGCCGCATGCGCTCGACAAGGGCAAGTGGTCGTACCGGATGCTCGCATCGCGCGCGCTGACGATCGCGGGCGGCACCAGCGAAATCCAGCACAACATCATCGGCGAACGCGTGCTCATGTTGCCCAAGGGCTAGCAACTTTCGAACTGACGTAATTGACGAAGGGCGGCCCGGATGGGTCGCCCTTCTTGTTTTGGGGAAGTAGGGAGACAGATATGGACGGCAAACTTGTGAGGCTGAGAGCATACGAGAAGTCGGACCTCGACGCCGTGATGAAATGGGTCAACGACGAGGAAGTCACCGATTTGCTCGGCGGGGAGATGCTCGCCTATCCAGTCTCGTCGCTTGCTGAGGAAAAATTTATCGAGGCGGCCGCCGCTCCATCCGATAAACAGAAGAACTTCGCGATCGAGACGCTCGCTGAGCGCAGATATATCGGTGCGATTTCGTTTAATGTGATCGACTGGCGCAGTCGATGCGCGGGTCTGGGAATCGTGATCGGCGACAAGTCTTTGTGGGGCAAGGGCTACGGCACTGACGCGATGCGGGTATTGATGCGGCTCGGCTTCGACAAGATGAACCTGCACCGCCTCTGGCTTCATGTTCATGACTACAATCAGCGCGCGATCGCGTCGTACGAGAAGTGCGGATTCAAGCGCGAGGGAGTGCTGCGCGAAGAGCATTTCGCGCGCGGCAAATATCACGACACGATCGTGATGGGGATTCTCGAGAGCGAGTATCGCGCCCTCCCCTAGCGCGGGCTATTGGCCGGTCCCCTGGAGGCTTACTGTTCGCGGGCCGCTCGAGCTGTTGTTGTTGATCGTTAGGCTGCCTGTCCTCACTCCCTTGACGGTCGGGGCGAACAGCACCGAGTAGATACATTTCTTTTTCGGTTTCAGCGACCCGGGGCAGACTTTCGAGAGCGCAAAATCGCCGGTTATGTGCGCGTCCATCAGGGTTATCGCGACGTTGCCGTGGTTGGTCGCGGTTATTTTCCTGGTCTTGCTCTTCACGCCTAACTTCGCGGTGAAACTCGCGGAGCTTGGCGAGACTGTCAGCATGGCCGCCACCGTAGGCATCGGCGTCGGCGTGAATGTTGCCGTTGCGGTGGGCGTCGCGGTTGCGGTCGCAGTGGGGCTGGATGTCGGCGTCGGCGATACGACCGGGGTGCGAACCGGGCTTGGCGTCGCCGACACTGTTGGCGTCACCGTCAGCGTGGATGTCGCCGTCGGCGTAGCAGTCGCGGTGGCAGTCGCAGTAAGTGTTGCGGTAGCAGTCGAAGTCGCGGTCGCCGACGCAGTCGCGGTCTGGGTCGCGGTGGCGGTCACGGTAGCAGTCATGGTTGCCGTGGCAGTTTCGGTAGCGGTCGCCGTCGGCGTCGTGGTCGGTGTCGTGGTAACGGTCGCGGTATCAGTCGCGGTCGCGCTGGCCGTAGGCGTCGCAGTCCTGGTCGCAGTTGCAGTTGCAGTTGCAGTTGCAGTCGCAGTCGCAGTCGCGGTTGCAGTTGCAGTCGTAGTCGCGGTCGCAGTTGCCGTGGCGGTTGACGTCGCCGTAGGCGTGGCAGTCTTCGACGCGGTCGCGGTCGGACTTGACGTCGCGGTCGCCGTCGGCGTCGCCGTTACGGGGCCGTTGTAAGCGTAAAAATCGTCGTCGGTGTCGGAATTCATGTAGATGGTGCCGTCGGAGCCGATCGCCGGCATCGACAGCGCCTTGTAGCCCGCGGCTGCAGTGACGTTGACCAGGACGCTGCCAGCGCCGCCAAAAAACATCCTCAACGAGCCGCTGACGCCGCCGTCGGTTACCGCGTAGAGGTTGCCGTCACCGGAGTTGGCGTAAATAGTGCCATCGGCGCCGATCGCTGGCGAGACTTTCAGGCTGCTGCCACCAATGCTCAGCGACCATTTCAGCGAGCCGCTGGTGCCGCCGTCGGTTACCGCGTAGAGCGTGTGGCTGGTGGACTTGCCGCTGCCGAGGTAAATGGTGGATCCGTCGGAGCCGAGCGCCACTCCGGTGTTGAAAACCTCGCCGCTTCCCAGAGTCAATGCGGTCCACTTCGATCCGCCGGTGCTGGCCCTTATCGCGAAGAGATCGCCGGCGACCGGGCTGGTGGTATTGCCCGCAATATAAAGTGTGCTGCCATCGTTGCTGAGCGACGGACTGTCGCCACTGAAGGAAGCGGCAAAAGTGGTGGGACCCCAATTGAACGACGCGCTGCCGCCATTGTCTTTTACCGACGCAAGCTTGCCGTCACTGGAAGCGGCGTAAATGGCGCCGTCGGGGCCGACCACCGGTGCGATGGTGCCGGTCGAACCTCCCGTGCCGATTGTGGCCGACCAATTCAAGGTACCGGTGCTGGTATTCAACGCGTGAAGCTTGCCGTCGCTGACGAGGATGTAAAGCGTGCTGCCATCGATACTGAGCGTCGGCGCACCGGTTGTAACGAAATGGGCGCAGTCGCCGGTCGGCTGCACCGGCCCCCAATTTAGCGTGGGGCTGGTGCCGATCCCGTTATCTGTCAGCGAGTAGATCTGGGCGTCCTGGTCGGCGAAGTAGATGGCGCCATTGGGACCGATCGCCGCGCCCGCGTTTATCCCCGGGATGCCGCCGCAACCGGGACCCTGGATCGCCTGGAACGGGGCTGACCACTTTGTCGTACCGCTCGGAGTGATCGCGTAAAAGTTGCCCGCGGTATCGGCGTCATAAATTGTTCCGTCGGCACCGATGGTAGGGGAATCCTCGATCTTGAAACCGCCGGTGGGAAGATCCCACTTTGTAACGCCGTTGTTGCCGGCGGTGCTGAACTGGCTTCTGCCGCTATGCGAACGATCATGTTCGTACGTGGGCCAGACCGTTGCCGCATCGGCGCGTGCCGGCGTCAATATGATCGAGACGCAAATCGCAACTGCGACCGCCAAACTGATCGGTGTTTTCATTTTCCCCCTGCTCATTCTCAGACTCGTGCCGTCAGTTCTCGGCAGTTAGCGCATCACCCATCGTGTCTATGGGGATGTCCCGGTCGCGATCAGCGGAACGTCGAGCGGGCTGCTCGTGTCGTTGTTCACATTTATGAACAGATCGGAGTTGAACGGTCCCAATGCATTCGCAGTGAACTCCACCGTGTAACGGCAAGTCGCAGGCGCGGGTGCCAACGATGCCAGGCAGGTGTTGTTAATCACGACAAAGTTGGACGCATCGCCGTCTTTGGTTGGCGGGCTGAACACAGCTGTTGTCGGCGACAGGTTGGTCAAGGTGACGGTCCGGTCTGGTGTTACGGACCCGTTGTTGGGCGCCCCACTGAAATCGAGTTCTCCGGTCGACAGCGAGATGCTAACCGTCGCGGTCGCTGTCGGCGTTGCGGTGACGGTCGCAGTCGCGGTGGCAGTCGACGTCGCGGTGGCAGTGACCGTGGCGGTCGACGTCGCGGATGCGGTGGCAGTTCTCGATGGAGTAGGCGTCGCAGTCGCCGAGGTCGATGCGGTTGGCGTCGAAGTGGGGGTTTTCGAGCTCGCGGACGTAGGCGTTGACGTCGGCGTGATGCCGGGCGAGCCTTCACCTGACAGCTCGAATATTCCGCGTCCATGCGTCGCAGCGAAGACCACGCCGCTCAGATTCTGCTCGATATCGAAAACCGCGACCGCGGGAATCGTCCCGAGGTTAAAAGGCGCCCACGTGTTCCCGCCGTCGGTCGTTCTGAAAATGCCAATGTCGGTCGCGGCCAGGACGGTGTTCGCCGTGGGATCGTTACGATCTACCAGCAATCGCAATACCGGAACGTCGGGCAGCGCGTTCAGAGGGGGCGGACTTTGAAGGGTAGGATTGCCGTCGGCCTGCGTCCATGAACCGCCGAAATCCATGGTCACGAAAACATGGCCCATCCCGGTCGCCGACGTGAAACCCGAAAGGCTCAGGTAGGCGACGGCGGAGTTGAACGGGTCAATCGCGATTCCGGTGGCTTGGGTGGAATCGGGAAAAACAATTGGCGGCAGTTGCGCGGTCTTGTCGGTCCAATGCGCTCCTTCGGGCTGTCCGCCGCTCACCTGCATGTCGGCCTGGTCGGTGGTGAATATCTTGAACGGCGTTGGACGAAAAGTGGTGCTGGTCTCCATCGCGAGCGCGTAAGCCTTGGTGTGATCGGAGGGCGCAATCTCGAGATCCTCGAGTCCGCACTGGCCGCTCCTGCATCCGCCGGTCAAATCCTGGGTCGTTTGCTGCGACCATGTTGTCATCCCGTCGTTCGAAACATAGACCGAGTGCGCGCCAAACAGGACGCGCTGTGCGACGGACGGATCGCTGGCCAGCGGAGGAAAATAAGCCGCGCCCGAGTCGCCCGCTGTCGCCATCGCGGTCTGCAGCGCCGCGCTCGATACGTCAGAATTGAAAGTGACTCCACCGTCGGTCGAGCGCGAGACCCATGCGCCGGCCGAAGTAGTCGCGAACGTGTGATAGGCGAAAGTCGGGTTGACCGTATCGAAAAGCGCGAAGCCGCCATCGAGGTTATCCACCTCGGTCCAGCTCGACGCGGGCGGCTGCGTCGCGTCGAAGCGCGCGGTGCCGTTGTCCTGGAATCCCGCAATCGCCAGGTTGCTGTTGGTTGGATGAGGTCCGACGGATTGCGCCTGCGCGACACCGATGCTCGCGTTGAGCGCCGCCCAGGTCAGCGAGCCCGCGTCGAAGCGATAAAGCCCGCCGTCGTTGCCGAGGTAAAAGCTGTCCGCACTTGCGGGATCGAACGCGATCGCATGCTGGCCCGAATGCGTACCTCCGCTCGGCGCGAGCGACGTCCAACTGGCGCCGCCGTTGGTAGAGCGGTAGATGCCGACGCCGCCGACCACGACAGTTGCGCCAGTCGCGTCGGCAGGATCGATCGCAATCGTCTGATTGAAAAACGACTGCGAAAAGTTGCCTGAGCTGGAGCCGTCGATAGTCGTGCTGCCGACCGTCGCATTCGGCACTGACTCCTTGGTCCACGAGACGCCGTCATTTGCGGATTGGTAGAATCCCGCGAACTCGACGCCGTCAGCGGCGCCGACGATCGCATACGCAACGCCGTTCGCAACGGCGACGCTCGCGCGACCGACGCCGCCGGTCAAATTGGGCAGGCTGGCGGGAGCCCAGCTGAATCCGGAATTCGACGAACGGAAGACGCCGACTCCGAGAATCGAAACCAGCACGGCGCTGGGCGACGCGGGATCGATTGCTACTGACTCTGCCGGACATGGGTCGTTGGTGAAGTACGGGCATGCGCCAAAGGTCCCTGCCGGATATGCAATCCACGACCCACCGCCGTCGCCCGAGCGCCACAGGCCATTCTGACTGAAGTCGCCTTCGACCCACGACGCGTCCGCCCGGTTCGCGCTCGAACCGTAGGTCACGGCAGCGTAGATGGTGTGCGGCGTCTGCGAGGTATCGATTGCGATCGACGCGATCGACGCGTGCGTGAATTTGCTCGCGCCGAGTTGCGTCCAGCTGACACCGAGATTGCTCGAGACGAACACTCCTTGGCCGTAGTATGAGTCGGCCGAGCCGTTGCCTTCGCCGCTGCCGACGTAGAGCGTTGGATTTGGACTGGTAGTAGTATCGAGCGCGAGCGCACCGACCGACAGCGTCGGCTCGAAATCGAATATCGGCACGAACGGCGCCGCTGTATTGGCGCGCATCCACACGCCCCCATCTCCCGTGCCAACGAACATCCGTCCGCTCACTGTCGGGTCGGTGACAACGGCTGTCACCCGTCCCGTCACGCCAGTGAGCGCTGGTCCCATCGCGACGCCGCCAAAGGTGGGAGTCTCATTCGTCAGTGGCAGAGGACCGACCGCGGTCCAGGCGAAAAAGGCGGCAGCCAGCGTCGAGTCTGGCGCATTCAGCCGGGAGGCCCCGACTGAGTCGCGCTCCTGCAGCCGCATCTGGGCGATCGCTTTACGATACGCACCGGGCGGCAGTCCAAAACTCAGTCCTCGCTTGCTGAGGAAAAATGCCTCGCGAGCTACCCGAGCGCGGGCGTGCAGTGATCCGGGCGCGTTGCGGTTAGCGCGGGCCGATCGCGAATTCGCGCGCATCGGCGAAGACAGGATCACCACGAGACCGGCTGCGAGCAACAAGCCGCCGGCGGCGGCAAAAAGCAATGGCGAGAAACGTCTGGACAAAGCGAAGACCCCCCTCCGGCCCACGTCCAGTAGTCACTCTACTCTCATTATATATACGAACGAATTACATAATGAGTATTCAGTCAATTACCTATTTAGTATTGATCGCGTCTAACTGAGTATTGCTTTGTCTACGACAGGCAGCACTTAGCCCTGCCGCTGTACGCGGCTGGGCGGAAGTGCTCGACGAAGGATTGCGGGCTACGGCGGTCAGACTGCGGCGATCCGGAAGCCAATCTTCGGGAAGTGATTCACGATCCTGCCCAGCTCAGGAACCTCGCGCTCGATTGCGATTTCGTGAATCGTGCTGACTACGACTCTGCCCGTCACCGGATCGAACGCGTAGTCGTCGGGCGTCACCGAGATGCGAGTGCCGGCTTCGAGGCCGTTTGGATCTTTCGAGTCGACGTTCTCGGCAGTCGCGGGAGTGCTTTCCTTCGCGATCTTGAGTGCCTCATCGGGATCCATCGGCCGCACATCGCCGTAACCCATCGCGTCGATACGATCGAACCATCGCATCAGATGCGGAAATCTCTGAGCGAGTCCGAACGCGTTTGGCTCGGCGCGCAGGAACCACACCGGATGGAAGCAGGCGGCGTCGGCAAGGCTGAACGAATCGCCAAGCAGGAATGATGAAGATGCGAGTTGACGATCGAGGATTTCGAGGAATGCGCGCAACTGGTTTCGCGAATCGGGCGCGCTACGCGCAATGTCGCCGAAGTTCGCACCATGCATCATCTTCGAACGATCCTCGATGAACTCCTTGGGCACCACCGCCGCGAGCTTTTCGAAAATCACCGGCGTGGTCGACCAGAACAGCCGGCGGTCAGCCCATTGGTTCATCGCGTCGGCGGCAGCGGTGAGACCGTCAGGGTAAAGCGTCGGTTCGGGTTTCATCTCATCGATCTTCCTGATGATGATTCCCGTGTCGCACCATACATCGGCGCCGATTTGGAGCACCGGGATTCGCCGATAGCCTCCCGTGAGCGGCACCAGTTTGGGCTTCGGCATGATCACCGGCTGCTCGACCGAACGCCAGCTGATTTTCTTATGCGCAAATATTTTGCGGATTTTTTCCGAGAATGGCGAGTTTACATATTGATGCAGAATTATTTCAGGCACGATTTCCTCCGGCGGAACTGATTTGAGGGATCGATTCTTCTTAGCGCATAGCCTTTCCGCTCGCTACCCGAAAACTGATAGGTTCCCGCCCATGCATGGCCATCACGAATTCGATTTGTTCGAAGCGATTTACACGACGCGCTCGATGCGGCGGTTGAAGCCCGACCCCGTCGAACCGGGTCTCATCGTCAAGGTGATCGAGGCGGCGACGATGGGCCCGAGCGGGCACAATCGGCAGCCATGGTTCTTTATCGTCGTTACGGAACCAGAGATGAAATCTTTCGTCGCCGAACGCTATCGCAAAGCCTGGGAAACGGTATTCACGCCGACTGAGCGCGAGGTTGTCGCCAACGATCCTCAAAGCCAGCGCGGTCGAAATCTAAGATCGGCAAAATATCTCGCCGAGCATATCGCCGATGTGCCCGTGATGATCTTCGCATGCGTGAAAAAATACACCGATCGCGCACGCGCCGGGCAGCCGATGTGGGGCGCGATCTATCCGGCGATTCAGAACCTTTGCCTGGCGGCGCGCAGCTACGGACTCGGGACGTCGATCACTGGCATGCATACGATGTTCGCCAAGGAAATCGATGCGATGCTCGGCGTGCCGCCCGAGTACGCCAACGTCATCCTCATCCCGATGGGCTACCCGAAGGGACGATGGGCGCGACCGGATCGCAAGCCGGCGCTGCAGGTGACCTTCTGGGAGAAATGGGGAAACAGGCGCGAGCGCGTGCCCGATTGAATCGCGTCACGCGTCGAGCACTGCGAGCACGAAATTGCGCTGAATCTGATCGCCCGGCTTCACCCGAAACTCCGCGATGCGCCCGTTGGCCGGCGCCTTCACCGGTATCTCGACCTTCATCGACTCGATCACCATCAGTTCGTCGCCACGCGCAACTTTCGCGCCGCTCTCGACCGAGAGTCTAAGCACCTTACCAACAGCCGGGCTCTTTATATCCATCGCTCACTGATCCTTCATCGACTTGTGCAGCGTGATAGCAGGCACGGCTCGCATGTACCAGCACTGAAAAAACCGCCTTGTGTTTTCCGCCCGCTTGGTTGTAGAGAAACTAAATCAGCGCGATCGTCCGCCTAACGGAGAGATAGCATGAACAGTTTTGTCGCGGCTCGAACGCTAACTGAATATCCGCGCGGCAGCCATCGATGGTCGCTCCTGATTCTCACGGTGCTCGCCTCGATTCTCGGCGCGTACGACTTCCAGCTCGCCCCGCTGCTGCCAATCCTGCTGCCGTACCTGCACATGAGCCACACCGCATACGGCGCGTTCATCACGTTCACCGTGCTGATTTCCGGAATCAGCGCATTCTTCGGCGGCCCGCTGGCCGATCGCTACGGCCGCGTACTCATCATCGACGTATGTCTTGGCTTCGTCACCGCCCTGCTCTTCTTGAACGTGTTGATCACCAACATCGCGACGTTCGTGATCCTGCGCTTGTTGATGGGAATCGTCGCAGGCCTGACTGCAGGAGCCGGGGCCGCCCTGATTCGCGATATGTCGCCGCGGCTCAGCCGTGCGCTCGCATTCGGATTGCTGACGATTGGCCCGGTCGGCGCGAACTTTCTTTCCAACTATGTCGCCGGCCAGACGCTGCCGATCTACCACACCTGGCAGTCGCAGATTTGGATCATGGGCTTCTTCGCGGTCGCGATGTACATCCCGATCGTGTTGTGGCTGTGCGATCTCAGTCCTGAACTGCGCATGCAGATCATGAAGACCGAAATCCAGGCGCTCGCCGCCGAAGGACGGCTGCCCTCGGCTTCCGAACTTCCGTCCAGCACGGGAGACGCTTTCCGCCGCCTGCTCGGTCACATGGAAGTCTGGCTGCTGGTACTGGGCATCACCGCGAATCTGACATTGTACTTCGCCATTCAAGCTTTCGGACCGTTGATGTTCACCGAGGCGTTCCATTACACACCTGCCGACGCCGCAAAGATGAATGAATACTTCTGGCTGGCAAACCTTGGCGCTCTCGTCTTGACCGGGCTTGTGTCCGATCGCCTGCAAACCCGGAAACCGATTGCAATCTTTGGCGGGATACTCGCCGCGATTCTGATGGCATGGTGGATTCCGACCTTTGGCCGTGAGCTTCCGCGCGCCACTATGACCATGGTCGCATCGCTGATGGGATGCTTCCTCGCGATCGCTTACGTGCCGTGGGCCGCTCAGTTCTCCGAAACTCTCGAGGACGTCTCCCCTGCCCTGCAAGCGACAGGCTGGGCCTTCTTCGGACTGGCCGCGCGCGCGTGGATCGCTATCTCCGCGCCGCTGTCGCTCTACGTCGCGGTCCACTACGGATGGGGTCAGTGGGTGAAGGTCGCACTGGTAGGAATGATAATCTACATCGTCGCGATGGCGTTGTCTCGCGGCCACGCCGCCGTCGAAGAACATGCTCACGCTGCTCCCGCGCCCGATCGCGTAACCGCAGGCTAAGGATTCTCCCCCTGCTACTGCCTACGGCCGCATCGTGCGCGTACGAATTCCCAACTGCGTCGGAACTATCTCGTACGCCTGATGCACCCAGTCAACAAGCAGCGGCCGCGTGTCGCGCGGATCGATTATTTCCTCGATACCGAACGCCTCGGCGGTGCGCAGCGGAGACCGCACGGCGTTGAATTTATCCTCGAGCTCTTTTCGCAACTTTTCGGGATCACTCGACGCCGCGAGGTCGCGCTTGTACGCCGCCTCAATTCCGCCCTCTATCGGCAGCGAGCCCCAATCCGCCGACGGCCATGCGTATCGAAGATTCAGCCCGGTCGTGATTCCATGGCCCGCACCCGCGACGCCGAACGCCTTTCGCACCATGATCGCAACCAGCGGCGTAGTAGTCTGGAACATCGCATACAGCGCACGCACGCCGCGCCGAATCGTCCCCGACATCTCGGCCTCGCGTCCTATCAGAAAGCCGGGTTGATCGACGAAGTTCACCACCGGCAGATGAAACGTGTCGCAAAGGTCCACGAACTTGACCATCTTGTCCGACGCCGGGCCGTCCAGCGAACCGCCAATCGAAAACGGATCGTTCGCCATCACGCCGACGGAAAATCCGTCGAGCCGCGCGAATCCCGTCACCAGCGACGGTCCGAAGAACGGCGTCATCTCGAAAAATGAATCGCTATCCATCACGAGCTCGACGATTCGCCGCGCGTCGTAGCCGTGTCGGCGATTGCGCGGCACGATACTGATCAACTCCTCTTCGCGACGCCCCGGATCGTCGTCGGGCGTCGCTCGCGGCGGCACATTCCACACGCTCTGCGGCAGGTACGACAGGAAACGGCGAATCTGCGCGAGCGCGTCGTCCTCGCTTTCGGCCTCGTTGTCGACCGAGCCACTCATGTGCGCGTGAATTTCGGCGCCACCGAGCTCCTCCTTGGTCAGGTCCTCGCCGACACCCCATTTGACGACAGGCGGTCCCGCGACGAAGAGCTGACTGGTCCCGCGCACCATCACCGAGAAATGCGACGCCGCCACCCGCGCCGCGCCGATGCCCGCGACCGATCCCATGCATCCCGCGACCACAGGCACCTCGCCCATCAATTTCACCAGCACGTCGAAATCCGGATTGGCCGGGACATAGGTCCGCTTAACAGTCTCGAACGTCTTCACACTCCCACCGCCGCCGGTTCCGTCCACCAGCCGAATGATCGGGATGTGCAGTTCATGCGCGATCAGTTCCGCGTAGCTGCGCTTGTTGCCGATATTCGCGTCGGCAGCACCGCCGCGCACCGTGAAGTCGTCACCGCCGACCACGACCCGCCGTCCGTTGATTCGTCCAGTGCCGCCGACGAAGTTCGCTGGCATGATCGACGCAAGCGTCTCGCCCTCGTATTTCGGCGCCCCCGCGAGCGCGCCGTACTCATGAAACGTCCCGGCGTCGAGCAGCCGCTCGATCCGCTCGCGCACCGTGAGCTTGCCCCCATCATGCTGCCGCTTGATGTTGTCCGCCCCGCCCATCCCCTTCGCCAGCTCAACGCGGCGGCGTATCTCCTCGACTTCTTTCTCCCAAGACATACGATTCTCCTGTCAGATGCGATTCCTGATCCTATAAACCACCCGATACTTCCAATAAATCCATTCATCTGACTGAATTGTGACTACCCAATGGAGCGGAAATGGGCAATTGATACCATACGTAGTGGTCCCTGGATGCCTCCTCTACCAAGGGTAGCTTTGTTCCTTCAAAAATTGTTTTTGTCATTAAGCTGTTTTCCTTGTCGCTGGATTTTCACGCTTCCTTCTGGCGGGTATGGGGTATGTTCCCATACCTACGGATAGCACGGAAAATCGCCGGGGTCAGGCGTCCTAGTTCATCCCCAACACTTTGTTTTTCTTGCAATCGAACGTCCGTATCTTACCTCGCCCGTTACTTACGGGAGAGGCGGCCGGCGGGCGCAGCCGCCGGTAGGTGAGGGTTCTGGACAGTCACGCAGCTCGCTCGCTAACTTTTTGTGTCGTCCTATTTTTGTGTCATTCAGAGCGAAGCGAAGAATCCCGGATCCGGCAGTGCGCAATGGCGGTCTTCGCGCCGCGATCCGCTTCTACCGATTTGTGCGTCTTCCGATATAGAGCTCGATAAAACCATAGCCAGCGCGCACCGTATAGGTTTTGATTTCGGGGCGTACGCCGAACTGCTTTTCGAATAATGCTTGGAGAGCGATCGCAGCAGGCTCTGAAAATCGTGAATCGGCGATGCCTGTGCCTATAGGCCCTTGTTGACCGACTAATTTCTGCACTGGCCATCCTGCTTGTTTCATTGCTTTGCCAATCGCGGTTACTGCTTTCTCGTCCGCTTTATCGAAAATGATACTGACAACGGTCACTTTGTATGGCCTTAGAGTGTTCGCCCATTCGTTAATATCCGAGCTACTGATCGTCGGCCATTCTGCGGCTGCTACGGTCGTCGCGAACTGAAAGAAAAAGCACAAGAGGGCGGGCATGTCTGGTCACGGTGTTTTCCTTAACGCATTGCTATCACGAACGGCTTACGATTCCACATCATTTGGATGCTGAGCGGACTCCAACTTGCGAATCTACGAGGATAGAGGGTCAGGCGATAGAAAAGAAAGCGCGGCGACGAGGCGGATTTGAATCTTGCGCCACAGAACCCTCACCTACCGGCGGCTGCGCCCGCCGGCCTCCTCTCCCGTAGAGTAACGGGCGAGGTATGGAGCCGCAGCGGCCCGTAGAGAAAAGGACAAAGACGCGGCGAAGCGAAACACAGTACGCGCCACGCGATCGCAGCAAAAAAACTGAATCGAGTAATAGGCGGTCGCACAGTTGCGCCCGTTTCTCGTTCGCGTTCTTCCTGTTAGCTTCAACCGGTACACAGTTTTTTCATTATGACGACGACCACAATCCCTGCCGCCCATCCGCGCCATGCGTTGCTCACCGGATGGGGGCGGTATCCGCTTTCTGAGAGCGACGTCTACCGGCCTGATAAAATTGCTGAGCTGCAGGCTGTCGTGACCGCTGACTCGACTTCGTTGATTGCGCGTGGGGCGGGGCGGGCTTACGGCGATGCGGCGCTTAATGATCAGAATCGGGTCGTCGATTTGACGCGGCTGAATCGGATGCTTTCCTTTGACGCCACCACCGGCCTGTTGCGATGCGAAGCCGGCGTGACCATCGCGGAGTTGATCGACGTCTTTCTGCCGCGCGGTTTTTTTCCGCCGGTCACGCCCGGGACGCGATTCGTTACGCTTGGCGGATCGCTCGCGGCGGATGTGCACGGCAAGAATCACCATCGCGATTCGTCGTTGGCCTCGCATGTGGCCAGCTTCGACCTGATGGTTGCGTCGGGCGAAGTGTTTCGATGCTCGCGCGAGGAGAACTCCGATCTGTTCTGGGCGACGGTCGGCGGGATGGGACTCACGGGCATAATCCTTGAGCTGGAGCTCAGGATGCGGCGGGTTGAGAGCGCTTATCTCGAGGGCGAGTTGATCCGCGCGAGTAATATCGACGCCGCGATCGAGGCCTTCGAGCGTATCGACGCGCAGTATCGCTATTCGGTCGCGTGGATCGATTGCAACAGCACAAGGAGCGCGCTGGGCCGATCGATCCTCAACGTCGGCAACTTCGCGACGCTTGAGCAGCTGCCGCGGGCCGCCGCGCAGGATCCACTCAACATAACGCCGAAGTTCAGCCCGGTCGTGCCGATCGATTTCCCTGCGGTGAACTCGCTGACGGTCAGGGTTTTCAACGCCGTCAACTACGCTTTTCATCGCGAGAAAGCGGCGCACACTATCTTCGACTGGGACAGTTTCTTCTACCCACTCGATTCGATTCGCAACTGGCCTCGAATCTATGGCAAGCGCGGCTTCGTGCAGTATCAATGCGTGTGGCCGCCCGAGGAGAGCCGCGCGGGGCTGGTCGAAGTGCTCGAGCAGATCACGCGCAGCCGTCGCGCTTCGTTTCTGGCCGTGCTCAAGAAGTTCGGCGCGCAGGACGGGCTGCTCTCCTTCCCGATGCCCGGGTACACGCTGGCGATCGACTTCCCGGTGACAGACGGACTGCTCGAATTTCTCGATACGCTCGACGCGATGGTGCTGAAGCGCGGCGGGCGGGTCTATCTCGCCAAGGACGCGCGGATGTCGGCGGAGACGTTTCGCGCGATGTATCCGAATCTCGCCAAGTGGCAGGCGGCCAAAGCCGTCGCCGATCCCGAGAATCGATTTTCGTCGAGCCTCTCGCGCAGGCTGCGGATGACGGAATAAATTCCGTGCCTATCCCCACTATGAATAGAGTTCTGATTCTTGGCGCCACCAGCCCGATCGCACGCGCACTTGCGCTTCGGTTCGCATTCGATGGCGCCCGATTGTACCTGGCTGCCCGCAATGCCGATGAAGCGCGGCGCGTTGCGGAGGACGTCAGCGTTCGCGCGGGAGTGCCCGCACTCTCTGGCACTTTCGACGCGTCGGACTTCGCCTCGCACGACGAGTTTATCCGCCATGCGGCGACCCAGCTCGGCGGACTCGACGGCGTCGTCGTGTGTTTCGGCACGCTCGGCGATGAGGACGTTGCGCAGACCGATCCGGGCGAGGCGCTCGCCACGATCCATCAGAACTTCACCGGCGCCGTCTCTTTGATCACGCTCGCCGCGCGCCATCTCGAACAGCAACGCTCGGGCTTTATAATCGTGATCGGATCGGTCGCCGGTGAACGCGGTCGCAAGAAAAACTACGTGTACGGATCGGCCAAAGGTGCGCTCGCTACTTTTGCGCAAGGACTGCGCGGACGCCTGGCCGCCAGCGGGGTGCACGTGATGACGGTCAAGCTCGGCACTGTAGATACGCGAATGACCTGGGGACGCGAGGGCGCGCTGTTGACGATTGCGCCCGCCAAGGCCGCCGATCTGATTTACGCGGCGTATCGCAAACGCGCCGAAGTCGTATATGTGCCATGGTTCTGGCGCTTGATCATGGGCGCGGTGCGGATGATCCCGGAAAGCCGCTTCAAGCGGATGAGCTTCTGAGCTGCTCAATTTCATCCGGCGAGTCGAGGAGAGAAAATGAAAGTAAAGCTTGAAGTTGTTGCGATGCTCGCTCTTGCGGTTCTCTCGCTCCCTATCTCCGCGCGCGCTGGGGTGAATCCCGGGGACACTATCACGAAGGATCAGGCTGACAAGGTTGCTGACCTCGTCAGTCCCGGGAATCTGATCCTCGTGAAGCAGGGCATGACGATGAAGATCGTGCCGACCGACCGGCTCGAGTGGCCACCGCCCTACAAATCCGCGACTGAGAAATATTCGCCGCAGGTGAGTCTCGCGCCCGATGGAACGCTGAAGGGCTATTCGGCTGGACTTCCGTTTCCGCTGGTCGATGCGAACGATCCGCAGGCCGCGATGAAGGTGATGTGGAATTTCAGCTACCGGCCGCTCTACACCGACGACGCGGTATCGAAGAACGTCGAGATCGCGAGCTACAAGCCGGGCTCGACGGCGGCCGACCCGGTCGAGCATTTCACGATTGGCAACGTGGGATTCTACAACAACACTGGCCGCACCGAGGTCAATCCGATCCCGACCGATCCGGAAGCGACGAGGTCGGGAATCCGCTATCGCTTCGGCGCGTACCCGTTTACGGAGCCGTCCGAGATGGTTGGTTTCGGGTTCATCCGCTACCGCAGCATCGATCCGAAGGTCGAGGACAATAGCTGGATGATGAATCCGCGCACGCGGCGTGCGAGGCGCGCTTCGGCCAGCGAACTTTCGGATGTGTTCGGTTTGCTCTCTTCGGCCTCGGGCGGAGGCGCCACTGGAGCGGGCGCCGGGACCTACGCGAGCAATCTCGATCCAGATTCGTTCTTTGGCTTCGCCGCGAAAATCGAGGACTTCAACTACAAGTTCCTCGGTGAGAAGCCGATGCTCGCGGTGGTCAATGCTCAGAACTCTCCCGCCAAGGCGTGCCCAACTGACGGCGGACGAACGATCTGCCCCGAGAATTGGGAAATGCGCCGACTCTATGTGATCGAGGCGGACGCCAAGCAGACCTCGCTTCTCGGCAGCGGCGTTGTGATTCCGAAACGGATTTTTTATATCGACTCGGAAGGATGGTTCATTACGGCGTCCGATCAATACGACCACGACGGCAAGCTGTGGAAGACAGTGGCGACCTTCAACGCATATCGCGACCGGCCGATTCCGGATGCGCGCGTGGCAATCTGGCCGTTCAAGCGGATGTTCCAGACCGCGCTGGTGGATGAAGACGTCACCAACGGCTTCTCGACCGTCGTGCTGTCGCCGGGAGTCGAGACCGACGAGCACGAAAGCTGGTACATCAACATGGGAATCGCGACCGACAATTTTTTCAATCCCAACACGATGGCGAACGCGGCGCACTAGGAATTAAAGTGAAACCCCTCGCTGGGTTTCACACTTCCCTAGGCAGGGGTGACCCCTGCACCCAGTGCTAATCGCAAAATGGCGAGGACGCCATTTTCTCCCGTTCTCGCGCAGAGCGCGACGCATCCGGTTGATTCTCCAAGCACATCCAGCAGTTCCTCCGTCGGTTCCCCTTCCCGCCATGCGATGGGGTTAGGTTGCTGGCGCGCGCACCGAATCGTGAACTATAAGTGAGAAATCTCGTGCGCATGCGGAGTCATCTTCAATGTCGAATCGTCTCGACGAAATCCAGAAACTGACGTTCACCGGCGCTGTCGATGCCGACGGGCATATCCTCGAGGACGCCGGCCTTTGGGATCGTTATATCGAAGCGAAGTACAAGGACCGCGCGGTCAGAGTTCGCACGGACGCCAAGGGACTCGAATATCTCGAGGTCGCGGGACGCCCGTCGAAAATTTTCAGCGGCGGCAGGCTCGGCGGACTGTCCGCGATGGGCACGACGCGCGACGACCAGTGGTCGACGCCTCCCACCTACGGCGGCCTGGCTCCGTTCGGCGCGATGGACGCGAAGGACCGGCTCAAACGAATCGACGAGGAAGGCCTCGCCGCTGCGTTCCTCTATCCCACCATGAGCCTGCTGTGGGAGACCGAGACCGAAGATCCAGAACTCGCGCAGGCATGCACGCGCGCGTACAACCGATACATCGTGGACTTCTGCTCGGACAGCGGCGGCAAACTGATCCCGATCGCGCATCTGTCGCTCGGCGATCCGGCCGCGGCGGCGGTCGAGCTGGAGCGCGCGGTGAAAGCGGGATGCAAAGGCGGATGGGTCGCGCAATTCGTGATGACGCGCAAGCCGCATGCGCATCCCGATCACGACGTGCTGTTCGCCAAGGCCCAGGAACTCGACGTGCCGATTGGGATCCATCCGTCGCTCGAGCCGGTGTGGGCGGCGCCGGGACGATACGATCGCAAATTCATGCGGGGGAACTATTACTTTCTGAATATCGTGGCGGCCGATGCGATTCGTCATGCGTTCACGAGCTTCTTTCAGTACGGCACCTTCGACAAATTCCCGAAGATGCGGCTGGTGCTGCTCGAGGCCGGCGCGGGATGGATCGATTACTGGCTGGGCCGCCTCGACGCGGTCTATGCAAGCGCGATGGGCCGCACGGTGTCGCTCAAGGAGAAGCCGAGCTTCTACTTCAATCGCAACTGCTGGATTTCGGCGGACCCTGACGAGCGATCGCTGCCTGCGATGGTCGAGCTGTGCGGCGCCGACAAATTTTTCTGGGCGTCGGACTTCCCGCATCCCGATCACGTCGGCAACTACATCGAAGAGGTCGAGGAGCTGGCGCACAAGCTGCCGGCGTCCGCGCGCGCGAAGGTGATGGGCGAGAACGTGATGAAGGTGTACAAGTGTGAGCTGCCAGCAGTGAAAAAGTAAAACGCGGTCGATGAACTTCCGCGCAAAGTGGTCGATCGTCCGAAGAGTACTGCCAATTGCGCTCTTAGTCCTATTCGCGGCAACCGCCGCACTCGCTCAAGGGCAACCGAGGTCATCTGCTACCGCGCTACCTCATGTTCCGATTGGCCTTCCCGTTCAAGCGCCAGGCAGATGGTCTCAGAACGATTGGGACGCGGCGCGGGGCCGTTGTCAGGCACTGGCAGACAAGGACGCAGCTCATATCCGATTCAGCCCTCATGACAATTCAGCGGCAGAGGTGTGCATGTCTTTGTCGTGGGGGTTGAATCAGCAGCCCGAATCGCCACTGGAGAGTCCGCAGCCCCAATTTCACAATTCACCACGCGCAACACCGACCGCGACACCCTAACTCAACTCACCTTCATCCTCTCTGTAATAGGGAGAGGAAACAGAAAAGGCCCGCGAGATTTCGCTCGCGGGCCTTTTTGCATTCGCTCTAAATGTTCGAGGGTTAGCTGGTCACTGTCCACGTATCGCCCTTGCCTAGGAGCGTTTTCAGGTCGCCGGCGCCCTGCTTTGCCTTTGCGTCTTCGAGCTGCTTGTTGACGGCGCCGTCGTAGGTCGGGCGCGAGACTGCGTAGAACACTCCCACCGGAGTCGGCAGTGGAGGCTCGAAGTTTCCGAGCATGAACGCGAGCGACAGATTGGTCTCGTCGTGCACGACGAGATCGCCTTCCGTGACACTGTCGCTGAGCTTCACCGCCTCGGGACGCATCCCGTTCATCCTGATTCCCATGTCGCGATTCTTGCCGAAGATGAGCGGCTTGCCGTGCTCGAGAATCAGCTGATGGTCCGCCTTGAGCGCCTTGTCGCTGACGTCGTTGAACGCGCCGTCGTTGAAGATGTTGCAGTTCTGCAGAATCTCGACGAACGACGCGCCGCGATGCGCATGCGCCCGTTTGAGCATCTCGCCGAGATGCTTCTGCTCGACGTCGATCGTGCGCGCGACGAAAGTCGCGTGCGTCCCGAGCGCCACCGTGATCGGATTGAACGGGAAATCCACCGAACCCATCGGCGTGGACTTGGTGACCTTGCCCACTTCCGAGGTCGGCGAGTACTGGCCCTTGGTGAGTCCGTAGATTTTGTTGTTGAAGAGCAGAATTTTCAGATCGACGTTGCGCCGGAGCACGTGGATCAGATGATTGCCGCCGATCGACAGCCCGTCGCCGTCACCGGTGACCACCCACACGTCGAGATCGGGCCGCGAGATTTTTAAGCCTGTCGCGAACGCCGGCGCGCGGCCGTGAATCGTGTGGAAGCCGTACGTGTTCATGTAGTAAGGGAACCGGCTCGAGCATCCGATACCCGAGATGAAGACCGTGTTCTCCGGCGCGATGCCGAACTCGGGCATCGTCTTCTGCACCGCGGCCAGGATCGCGTAATCGCCGCATCCGGGGCACCAGCGAACTTCCTGGTCGGAAACGAAATCCTTGCGGTTAAGAGCGGTAGCCATTTTCGATCAGCCCTCCAGGGCCCGGTTGATACGGTTTTCAATCTCGCTGACTTTGAACGGACGGCCCTGGATTTTGTTGAATCCGAAGGCGTCGATCAGGTAGTCGGCGCGGATCATCTTGAGTAGTTGTCCCATGTTCATTTCGGGAATCATGACCTGCTTGAAACGCTTGAGCGTCTCTTCGAGGTCGTGCGGGAGCGGATTCAGGTAGCGCAGATGCACGTGCGAGACTTTCTTGCCCTTCGCGCGCACATGCTTGACGGCTTCGCGAATTGGACCGTAAGTCGAGCCCCATCCGAGCACGACGAGGTCTCCTTCCGCGTCGCCGAACACTTGCGTCGGCGGAATCTCGCGCGTGATGCCCGCAATTTTGCGCGCGCGCGTCCGCACCATCAGCTCGTTGTTGGCCGGCGAGTAGCTCACGTTGCCGGTGAGATTCTCGCTCGACAGTCCACCGACGCGATGCTCGAGGCCCTTGGTCCCCGGCACCGCCCACGGACGCGATTGCGTCTCCGGATCGCGATTGTACGGTAAAAATCCTTCAGGATTGGTCGCGAACTCAACTTTGATTTCAGGCAGCTTGTCGGCGTCGGGCAGCAGCCACGGCTCCGCACCGTTGGCGAGCTGGCCGTCGGTGAGCAGAATCACCGGCGTCATGTATTTGACGGCGATTCGCACCGCCTCATATGCGCAGTCGAAGCAATCTGCCGGCGTCGAGGCCGCGATAATCGGAATCGGCGACTCGCCATGCCGTCCGTACATCGACTGCAGCAAATCAGCCTGCTCGGGCTTGGTCGGCATGCCGGTCGACGGGCCTGCGCGCTGGATGTCTGTGATCACCATCGGCAGCTCGACCTTCACCGCGAGCCCGACCGCTTCGGCCTTCAAGTTCATGCCGGGGCCAGAGGTTGTGGTGATTGCGATCGATCCGCCGAATGACGCGCCGATAGCCGCGCATACGCCGGCAATCTCGTCCTCGGCCTGGAAGGTATAAACGGGAAAATTCTTGAAGCCCGAAAGTTCGTGCAGAATGTCGCTGGCGGGCGTGATCGGATACGAGCCCAAAAACAGTGGACGTCCCGATTTCACCGCCGCCGCCACGAATCCGAGCGCGGTCGCGCTGTTGCCCGTGATATTGCGATACAGGCCAGGCGCGATTCGCGCGGCCGGCACTTCGTACGAGCTCGCGAACATCTCGGTCGTCTCGCCGTAATTGAATCCGGCCTTGAGCACCTTGACGTTCGCCTCGAGAATCTCGGGCGTCTTCTTGAAGCGGCTCTCGAGATAGCTGAGCGTGCTCTCGATCGGCCGCTGATACAGCCACGACAGCATCCCGAGCACGAACATGTTGCGGCATCGGAAGACCGCGCGATTGTTCAGCCCCATCCCGTGCACGGCGAGCGACGTGAGCTTGGTCACGTCGACTTCGATCACCTGGAATTTGTCGAGCGAATGGTCGGTGAGCGGATTGGTCTTGTAGCCCGCGCGCTTGACGTTGGAATCGGTGAACGCCTCCCGGTCCACGATTATCACGGCGTTGGGCGGGACATCCTCGATGTTGGCCTGGAGCGCCGCGGGATTCATCGCGACCAGCACGTTGGGCTCGTCGCCGGCAGTGAAAATCTCGCTGCTCGAAAAATTCAGCTGAAAGCCGCTGACTCCGGCCAGCGTGCCTTGCGGCGCGCGGATTTCAGCGGGAAAGTCGGGCAGTGTTGCTATATCGTTGCCGGCCAGCGCCGACTCGGCCGTGAACTGCATCCCCGTCAACTGCATCCCATCGCCAGAGTCGCCCGCAAACCGGATAACAACGTGGTCGCGCTTCAGATGCGGCTTGAGCGCGGACGTCGCGGAACCATGCGACTCGGCAGCTTGCCCAGCTGCCTCAGGTGGTACAGCCATCTCAGTCCAATCTCCTTATAGTTAAGAGGTGATTGAAAGTTACTCCGACAATCTCGAAGCCATGCAAATACTCGTACACGCGGATTTAAAGCATAGCTAATCCAAGGGAACCATTAAAGGCCCGCTTTTTGCGCCGTCAGATCAGCGAATCCGGAAGTCGGTGAATTCTCCGGTTGAATCCGACCACTCTTCGCGTACCGCGGTTACGTGCGCTGACGGTGGGCCCAGATGTGCCCACGCTGCAAGCATTTGCAAGTTCTCACGGCTACCTTCGGCGACGATTTCGACGTCTCCGTTGGGCAGATTGCGCACATATCCGGCAAGTGCAAGCTCCTTGGCCTCATCGTAGGCTGAAAATCGAAAGCCGACTCCCTGCACTCGCCCGCTGATGACTAGATGCAGCCTCGCTCGCTCTTTTGGCTTTTGAGCAGTCACGGCAGTTCGACGGGGTCCGATTTGTTCTCAGGGAAGAAACGGCCGCCGGACTAGCGCCGAAATTCCGGCGTCACCAAAATGTAGGGTTTTAAAAGGACTAGGCTTTTGCTTTCGCGAGTAGTTGATCGAGTCTTCTGTTCGTGTCTTCGAACGTCTTGATCAGATCGTCGAGGACGCTATCGAGTTCCGCCTTATCCAGTCCTTTTCCGTTCCCTTCCGAAACCCGGATCAGCGCTTGAACGGTTTTTTGGTTTTCTGTTACGCGTTTCATAAGCTCTGAAGCTCTCTTCCTCGATTCCGAATCAAGCTTGAGCGTCGCCAGCACTCGCGCTTTTGATAGCGCCTCAAGAAGAAGATGTCCGATTCTCTCAAGCTTGTCCATAAGCACGAAACTTACAGTTCACGCTTCACCAGATAGAACGGCTTGCAACCCCTTCTGATCGAGCACCCTGACTCCCAAGTCCTGCGCCTTCTTCAACTTCGATCCCGGCTCCGCGCCCGCAACTACGAAGTCTGTTTTGCGGCTCACCGACGAGGTGACTCGACCTCCAGCCGCCATGATTTGGCGCTCGGCCTCCTCGCGCGTCATCGATTCGAGCGTCCCGGTTAGCACGAACGTCTTGTCGCGCAACGCGCCCCGCCCCTCGACTGCGGCTGGTACTTCGACCTCCAGAATTTTGATGAGCCGATTGACGGCTTTCAGATTTCGCGGCTCATCGAAGTACTCGCGGATACTGTGCGCGACTTCATTTCCGATATCGCGCACGCCGAGCAGGTCGTCCTCGGATGCGGCAGCCAGCGCGTCCATCGTCTTGAACTTCAGCGCCAACTGCCGCGCGGTATGCTCACCGACGTGGCGTATTCCGAGCCCGTTGATAAATCTGTCGAGTGTAGTCTTGCGCGCCTTCTGGATCGCATCGAGCACGTTCTGCGCGCTCTTGTCGGCCATTCGTTCGAGATCGGATAGCTGTTCCTTCGTCAGGCCGAACAGATCGTCGAGCTCTTTCACCAATCCCTTCTCGACTAACTGCCCGACCAGCTTGTCGCCCAGCCCTTCGATATCGAGACACCACTTCGACGCGAAATGACGAATCGATTCGCGCATCCGCGCCGGGCAATTCGCGTTGACGCAGAAGTAGCCGACCTCGCCCTCCTCGTGGACGATCGCCGCGCCGCACTCCGGGCAGTTCGTCGGCATCTCGAACGGCTTCGCGCGCGGATGCCCTTCCTTGGTGACGCGAATCACGTACGGAATCACGTCGCCGGCGCGCTCGATCAGGACGGTGTCGCGCTCGCGGATGTCCTTGCGCCGAATCTCGTCGAGGTTGTGCAGAGAGGTATTCGAAATCGTCACGCCCGCGAGCTGCACGGGATGAAGCTTGCCGACTGGAGTCAGCGATCCGATCCTGCCGACCTGCACGTCAATCTTCTCGACCACCGTCTCCGCCTGCTGCGCCTTGAACTTGTACGCAATCGCCCAGCGCGGCGAGCGCGACACCTCGCCGAGCTGCTCCTGGAGGGCGTATGAGTTCACCTTGGCGACGACGCCGTCGGCCTCGAAGTCGAGCTCGTGGCGCTTTTCGGTGATCTCGTTCCAGTATTCGAGGATGGCGTCGATTCCGTTGCATACACGCGACAGCGGATTCACTCGCAGCCCCAGCGCCTTGATGCCTTGCAGAAATTCCCACTGGGATTTGAACGTGGCTCCTTCGATCACGCCGGGCGAATACATGAAAGCGTCGAGCGGCCGCGACGCCGTGATCTTCGGATCGAGCTGGCGCAGCGCACCCGCCGCCGCGTTGCGCGGATTCGCGAACACTGGTTCGCCGGCCTCGTCGCGCTGCTGATTCAACTTCGCAAAACCCGCGCGCGGAAAAATCACTTCGCCGCGCACTTCGAGGATGTGCGGGATTCTGCCATGGTCGGGATTTTGCAGTCTGAGCGGCACGCTCTTGATGGTGCGAATATTCTGCGTGACGTTTTCGCCGTTGACGCCGTCACCGCGGGTCGAGCCGACGGTCAGCCGCCCGTCTTCGTAAATCAGCTCAATACCGAGTCCGTCGAGCTTGACCTCGGCGACGTACTCGATGTCGGCGTCGGATCTCAGCAGCCGCTTGATGCGCTTATCGAATTCGCGCATCTCCTCGGCGTCCATCGCGTTGCCGAGCGACATCATGGGCCGCCGATGCACCACGACGCCGAATTTTTCACTCGGCGCTGCACCCACACGCTGCGTGGGCGAATCCGGCGTGGCAAGCTCCGGATGCTCGCGCTCGAGCGCCTCGAGCCGTCGCATCAGCTTGTCGTATTCGGCGTCGGAAATTTCGGGATCGTCGAGGACGTAGTAGCGATAGTTGGCGCGGTTGATTTCCTCGCGCAGCTTTTCGGCTTCGGCGGCGAGCTTGTGCGAAGTCTCAGGCATGGCTGGAATTCACGGCCGTCGCGTATTGCGTAGCTAGCGGCGTGCGTAGCCCATCGCGTCGAGAAAATCGTCGAGCGTCGGAAAGCGCATGTACATGTTGTGACGCTTCTGGTCGCCGATCGTCGTGCTCGATTCCGACGAGTACGCGTGGCCCGGATAAACCACCGTCGCGTCGTCGAGATTGCGCAGCGTGTCGTTCAGGCTGTGATACATCGCCTCGGGATCCGAGCCTGGCAGGTCGACACGCCCGCACGAGTTGACGAATAGCGTGTCGCCGGAAATCAAATTGCCCTCGACCAGGAAGCATTGCGATCCGGGCGTATGCCCAGGAGTGTGCAGGAACTTCAGCTCGAGATCGCCAACTTTGACCGTGTCGCCCGCATCGACCTTGACCATGTCGGAGTCCGACAATCCTGCAACCTGCTTGACGCCCTCGGCCTCATGCTTGTTCACGTAGACCTTGGCCTTGACGTTTTCGAGCATCTTGGCGGCGCCCTCGATATTCTGGCCCATCATGTGCCCGCCGAGGTGATCGGGGTGATAGTGCGTGATCAGAATTTTCTCGATGTCGTAACCCTCTGACTCGGCGAACTTGCGAATCGCCTCGACGTCCCACGCGGGATCGACCACCGCGAGCTTGTGCGTGGCCGGATCGCCGATCAGGTAAACGAAATTCGCCATCGGACCGATCTGCGCCTGTCGAAGATAGATTTTTGATGTGTCAGCCATCGCCAGATTTCTCCGCTCAGGATTTTGCGCCGCGACCCGCCTTGCTCTTCGTTGCGCGCGCCGTCTTCTCTTCCTCTTCGATCCGCAGCGCGCGATCCCACAGAAACTCGGGCTCGCCGAGCCGCTTCGCGACCCATCGCGACTGCACGAACAGGTGGTCGCTCAGGCGATTGACGTAGATGATGAGATTATCGTTGATGTCTTCCTCGCGCTTGAGCCGCCAGCAGACGCGCTCCGCCCGCCGGCAGACTGTACGCGCCTGATGCAGGAACGCGTTGAGGATGCCGCCGCCCGGAAGCGTGAAGGATTTCAGAGGCTCGAGCTCCTTCTCCATCGCGTCCATCTCTTCTTCGAGCTTCTTGATCTCGCCGGCGCCCATCTTATGCATCTGCGGATATTCGCCGTCAGGCGGCGTCGCGAGTTCGCTGCCCACGTCGAACAATTCGTTCTGTATTCGCCGCAGCGATTCCGAATACGGATCGAAGTCGACGCCGAACCCGTCGCGATATTGGGGCAGGTAGGTGCGCACGATTCCGATGATCGAATTCAGCTCATCAATCGTGCCGTAGGCCTCCAGCCGCGCGCTCTCCTTGGGCACGCGCTTGCCACCGACCAGGGCAGTCTGCCCCTTGTCTCCGGTGCGTGTGTAGATGCGGCTGAGACGAATCGCCATCAGACTCCAGCCTTTGCTTTCTGCGCGGCGTAAGCCGCGTCGCCGAGATCTGTCGTGACCGGCAGTCCCGCTTCTTTCCATCCCGCGACGACGACCTTGCCTGACGCGTCGCGCTGTCCGCCGAATCCACCGACGACGTTGGTCAGGTCGGTGAAGCCGGCCTCTTCGAGCATCTCGCACGCGCGCTGCGAGCGTCCGCCCGCCATACATCCGACGACGAGTTTTTTGCCTTTCGGAATCACCTTCTCGGCAACTTCGACAAAGTCGAGATTCAACTGCATCTGCCCCGGCCCTTTCGCAACCATCACCGGGATATTGATTGCGCCGGCGGCGTGCCCTGCTGCGAACTCTCCTTCGGTGCGAACGTCGAGATAGAGCGCGTCGGGATTCTGCTTCAGCGTTTCATATGCTTCGGGCGGGACTTGCTGTTTGATCGCCATCGAAAATCTTCCTTTTTTCAGTATCTACTCAGTATCGACACTATCAGATCTTTAAGGCTTGGGATTTCCTACGCGCTCATAGTGCACTATCTCGCTACGCGGTTTGAGCGGCTTCGCCTGCGGTGGATTTTTCGGGTCGGCGTAACCGAACGGCAGGATCGTGAAGATAGCCCATCCGTCCTTGACCCCGAGCATCGCGCCGATCTTTGCCGCGTCGAAGTTGCCGACCCAGCAAGTGCCGAGGCCGAGCGCCCATCCGGCGTCCGCCATGTTCTGCACCGCCTGCGCGCAATCGACGTCGGCCCATCGCGCGTTGGCGACGTCCTTGAGCACGACGACCGCTGACGGCGCGTCGGTGACGAACTTGCCAGTCGAGCAGAGCGCGCCGACCTCCTTCAACGTGTTGCGATTTTGAATCACGACGAACTGCCACGGCTGCATGTTGCGCGCGCTCATCGCATGGCGGCCGGCGTCGACGATCTTCGAAAGTTTTTCGAGCTCGACCGGTTTGTCCGCGAATGTGCGCTGCACCCGGCGTGAGAGGATCGCTTCAAGTGCGTCCATGGAATCCGCCTCCAAATGAAATTTCGTGCGTCAAGCAGGTACAAAAACTTGTAGTATCAAGCGGGCGTGGAATCCAGACAGTCGGAGGGCGGCCGTACTACTTCGCTCGGAACCTCTCCCCTAACTCCCTTTCTGGAGAGGGGAACAGAATTCTGCCTGTCGTTTTTTTCATGGTGTCATTCTGAGCGGAAGCCGCTGTAGCGAAGAATCTCGACGGACGCTCTTGCGGCCGGCGTTGGTCACATCGATTTGCGCACAGGGCTTTTCCTTCGCCTTCCGAATTTCCGATAGCAGCTTCCGAGCTTCTTCGACTGATCCGTCGGTAACATACTTCGCATCGATCGTTTTCTGCAGATAACGGACAGCCTTTTGCCGATCGCGTTTGTTGCGGAGATAGATTTGGGCGATGTTGAGATTGGCGTCACCATCGCCGAGCCTTGCTGCCCGCCTAAACCACATGATCGCCGTTTTCGGTCTTCCCTTGTCACGCCAGATACATCCTATGTTGTTTGCGGAGGTTGAATCGCCTCGTCTGTACCAGGAGTCATGTTCGCGGAATGCCCGCATGTACCAGTAAAGAGCCGCCTTCTGGTTCGCTTTGACGCCGGTTCCCTCGTCATAGAAAGAAGCAAGAATTCTGTACGCCGGAACGTAGCCAGCCTTCGCTGCAGCTAGAAAGAGCTTGAACGCGTCCGACAGCTTGCCTTCCGTCCAGCACTCATCTGCGCGCTGATACAGGGCCGCGGCCTTGGTCTCTTTGTTCAAAAGCTTCGACATAGCCGTGTCTGCGTGAAAGCAGAGTCCATTCAGGTTTAGGTGTCGTCTTTTTCTTTGTGTCATCCCGAGCGTAGCCGAGGGACCCCGGATTTTTTACGGTGCTGGCCGACGCACCCAAACCACGGCTCAAGAGAGGTGATCGTAGGTCGAGGTGTGCTTGATATCTGTGCGGATCGAACGCATCCGGCGATCACATCGCTCGCGCCATAGTTGGGGTGCGCTGGTTCGCGTTGAGAAAGATCCGGGGTCCCTCGGCTACGCTCGGGATGACACAAAAATCAGATGACACAAAAAAATGAGACAGAAAAATGAGACGGCTCAATTGAAGAACGGTTTCTCTCAGCCGCGCTTGTATACTGAAAATTCCTGCTCGAGTTTTGTTACTCGCTCCTGGATTGATGACAGGCGCTGGACGCCGAGGAAGAACTGAACCAGTTCGTCGTGGCCGGCCTGGCCGCCGGGGCTCATCACTTCGACCAGCTCTTCTATAAGACTCGGGAATTTTTCGCTTGGGATGTAGTAGTTGGCCCATCCGAAGTTGCAATGACGATGGAGTATTTTCGCGATCGTTTTTTCGAGCAGTTCACGGCGGCCGCCTGGATGCTGTTGTTCGTTTTCGTTGTTCACTGGATGGCTCCCCTGATTCAGATGGTGCTTATGCTCCGCCGCTCATACGCCCTTTTTCACTTTTCGCCGGCGCGACCGGTGCGTCGTCGGCCCACAAAATCTTGTGATAGTCGAAACGCATGCCCTCGATGATATTGAATTTGATTATCTCGAAATAGGGCGAAAGATCGAAATCGCGCGGCGTGACCAGCGTCGGCGAGACCATCCTGAGCGCGCCGTATTGTAACCCGCCGGTCGACCTCGAGCGGATCGGCCATAGCTTGCGCCTGGGCAGAGGCGGTGGGGTTGCCGGAGCGGGCAGGTGCTCGTAGTTCGCCACGATTGGAAACTTCACGCGATGGAATGACGACGCGATCACGCTCGAGCAGATGACGCGCGTCGGCTCACCGCTGCCGAACTGCAGCGCCTGGCGGCGGAAGCGCGCGGGTACGAGGCTCACCGGCAGGAAGTAGCGCGCGAGATCGATCACGTTGCGCAAATCGTAGGTATTGCCCACACTGCGAAGCGCTTCGTCCATCACGTCGGCCAAATCCACCGAGGAGAGGTTGAACGGACGGCATACGCGGATATTAAAGTCGCGATATTTAGTGAGCGGCGAGAGTACCACGCCCGCCTCGACGATTGCCTCGACCAGCAGAAAGTTCGCCTCTTCGCCGAATTGGGCGACCAGCGGCGCCTTCATCGCGGGATTGCGCCGAATCGGCTCGTCACCGACGTACAACGCTGAATGCGACCAGGAGCTTTGCGTCAGATATTTGATGCATTCGCTGATTCGTTCGTTTCCCTCGACCAATATGACGTCGCCTTTGCGAATGTGACGTTTGAGCGCGGCGATGTCGTTCGGGATGTGGAGCGAGTAACTTTTTATCGGCTTGGTGAGCAGACCGACGGCCCAATCGCTCATCCGGTCCAGCAACCAGGAAATGATCCCCGATTTTTCGCGCCGAGCCATTCCAGTTTTTCAGTCTCACGAAATTCGCGATGGTTGAAAGCCGCGAATATCGCTCTGAATGAATATACGAACAGCGGTCGGGGGGAAACAATGGCGCTGCACCCAGTGAGAAGCAGAACCTCTCCCCTAACCCCTCTCCCTTCAGGAGAGGGGAACCGGAGGCGGGTTAAGTGCGACAGATTAGGTCTTGAACTGGCCTACGATTGCGTAGAACGGGACGTTCAGGGTTGCCTGGTCCGGGTCGTCGGTTTTTATCGTCAGGTTTCCACGCAGTTGGCCGTCGGGGGTGCCGTGTCTGAGCGTGACCGTCACCTTGTATTCCTTGCCGGGCGTGACTGGTTCTGCGGTCGCGGCGACCGCCGGGCTGCTGCTGGCGACGTCGAGCACCTTTATCGGATGAGGGCCCTGGTTGCTCAGCTTGAAGATTCGCACGATGTCCTGGCCGCGCGGGACTATCCCGAATGAAACTTGCGCCGGATCGATATTCAAATCACCCGTCACGGTTCCGAACACGTCGACCTGCAGCGGTACGCGGTTGGTCGTGATTTTGATCGTGTCGTCGAACGGCCCCACCGGCATCGTCTTGAGCAGCGAGACCTTCAGCAGAGCGCCGGGCTTGCCGTCGGGTCGCGGCTCCTGGACCACTTTGATCGATGAACTCGAGTTGCTTACCGGACCGACCGAGAACGCGCCCTTGCCCGGATTCAAATCGTTGACCAGCAGCTCCTTGGTGTCTTCAGTCCCGCGTTTCACGTCGCCAAATGCGACTTCGCCCGGCACCGCCTCGACCTGCTTCTTGACGACTCCCTGAATAGTCAGCGCTACTTGCGGATTGTTGGGATCGTTGGTGGACACGGTGATCGTGCGCACCTGGTGGCCCTTCTGAAAATGCGTGTCGAACGCGACTGCGATATCACTCGTGTCGCCCGGCGCAACGTGCATCTTCGAGGGATCGCCGGTCGTACATCCGCATGAAGTCTTCACGCCCTGAATATCGAGATAGCCCTGGCCGGTGTTCTTCAACGTGAACGTATGCTTGACCATCGTGCCTTCGAGCGCGCTGCCGAAATCGTACAGAGGATCGGAAGGCACTGCCTTGGGCACACGGCCCGGAGGCGCGCTGTTGCCGCCGGGAATGAGAGGATTCATGCTGCTGTCCTGCGCGAATGCAGGCACGCTCGCGAGCAATCCGATTGTCAGTGCAAGAAATGCAAATTTCACTTTTTTCAGGTTGGTCATGTTATTCGCGGACGAGGCTATCGTGCCTCGACTGCCACTCTATCAATCATGGCGCGGAGCGTTGCGGTCAAGAGGCTTTGCTTACCGGTGGGTGATGCGCGTCGTCGCGAGGGGCCGGCTCATAGCGTCTTAGAAAGTCAGTCGCGAACTCGCCGCGGTTGAAATCGGGATCGTGCAGAATCTTCAGATGCAGCGGAATGTTGGTCTTGATGCCGTCGATTACGTATTCGCGCAGAGCCGCCTTGGCCCGCGCGATCACTTCGGGTCGCGTCTCGGCATGCACTATCAGCTTCGCGATGAGCGGATCGTATTGCACCGGCACGCGATAGCCGTCGTACAGAGCGGTCTCGACGCGGACGCCCAGCCCGCCGGGAGTATGATGATTGGTCACGACGCCGGGGGAAGGAATACCCCGCTCGGGATCCTCGGCGTAGATGCGAAATTCCATCGAGGCGCCCTCGAAGGTCACCTGCCGCTGCTTGAGCGCGAGCTTCTCGCCCATCGCCATCCGGATACTTTCTTTTACGAGGTCAACCCCGGTGACCATCTCGGTCACGCCGTGCTCGACCTGGATGCGGGTGTTCATCTCGATAAAATAAAACTCGCCGCTGCCTGCGAGCAGAAATTCCACCGTGCCGACGTTTGAATAGCCGACGACCTCGGCCGCGCGGACCGCAGCCTTGCCCATCTTCTCGCGCAGCCGCGGAGTCAGAATCGGGCACGGCGATTCCTCGACGACCTTCTGATGACGCCGCTGAATCGAGCAATCGCGCTCGCCAAGATGAATCGCGTTGCGCTGCAAGTCGGCAAGAATCTGAAACTCGACGTGACGCGCACGCTCGAGATATTTCTCGAGGTACATTTTCTTCGAGCTGAACGACGCCTCCGATTCTCCCTGCGCCAGCGCGAACAAACGCGTCAGCTCGTCGGCATTGCGAACGACTCGCATCCCCTTGCCGCCGCCGCCGGCAGCAGCCTTGATAAGAACCGGGTAGCCGAGGCGCTTCGCATCGGCTTGAGCCTCGCGCAACTCGGTGACTCCGGTGCCCTCGCTGCCCGGCAGGACGGGGACGCCCGCGCGCTTCATGATTCGTCGCGCGCGCGGCTTGTCGCCCATCAGCCTGATATGACGCGCGCGCGGACCGACGAAATTCAGCCCCGACTTCTGGCACGCCTCGGCGAAGTCGCCGTTCTCGGACAGAAATCCGTATCCTGGATGCACAGCGTCGGCGCCGAAGGTCGTCGCCGCGCTGAGAATCGCCGGGATGTTGAGGTAGCTGTCTTCAGCTGCAGGCGGGCCGATACATACCGACTCGTCGGCCATCCGCACATGCAGCGCATTTTTATCCGCCGTCGAGTAAACCGCGACGGTCGAAATCCCCAGCTCGCGGCATGCGCGAATTATCCGGATTGCGATTGTCCCGCGATTTGCGACCAGCAGTTTTTTGAACATCGACGAGCGCTCCGCCCTTTCAGATCACTTCGATGATCATCAAGGGTTGACCGTACTCTATTGGGTTTCCATTCTCCGCGAGGATTCTTATCACCCGTCCCGCGGCCGGCGATTCGATCTCATTCATCATCTTCATCGCTTCGATAATGCAGAGAGGCTGGCCCTTGCGGACCGACGATCCTTCTTCGACGAACGGGGCAGCGTCCGGTGACGCCGCGCGGTAAAACGTCCCGACCATCGGGCTTTCGATCAATTTCTGATTCGGCGCGAGGTCGACTTTGCCGGCCGCCTTCGAGCCTTCTTCCGCGGTCGCCTCGACGTGCCGCGTCGCCATCTTGATGGGAGAGGCCGCGCGTGCCGCGATATGCGCATCCGAGCCGGACTCGGTCTGGTCCACCGACGCGCGACCGCCGCCGCGCACCAGCCGTACCTTGCCCTTCTTGTCCTCGATTTCGAGTTCAACCAGCCCGTAATCGCGCATCAGGACCAGCAGGGTCTTTAGTTCGCGTACTTCCATCCCGTCTCCGTGTCGCGTTGCAAGCGCGGCTCGCCTGCGCTCTGGTTCGTTGCCCGCCATGGCGTTATCCACTCCGTCGGCGCGATTCCTCGGCAATCGTGCGCGCCGCTCTGAGAGCCAGGCTGTAGCTCTCGGCCCCAAATCCCATGATTCGGCCATGCGCGATATCCGCAATCGTCGAATGATGCCGAAACGGCTCGCGCCGATACACGTTCGACAGATGCACCTCGATCACTGGAATATTTACGGCCGCGATCGCGTCGCGAATCGCAACGCTGGTATGCGTGTATGCGCCAGGATTGATCAACAGTACGTCACACTTGCCGCGGGCTTGCTGAATTCGATCGACGATCCCGCCTTCGCTGTTCGACTGAAACGTCTCAACCTTCATTTCGAGTTCGCGTCCCAGGTTTTTCAGTTCCTTGTCGATATCAGGCAGGCGGGTCCGGCCGTAAACTTCGGGCTCGCGTTCGCCGAGCAAATTAAGGTTGGGTCCATGGATTACCAGCACCGCGATCGGGCTACTGACGCCGCCAGTCGCGGCTCGATCGGTTGTTTGCCCAGCTTTAACCCTCGTCACCTTCACCGCACCACCTTTCATTGAACCGCACCCTCAATGCGACTGCAAGCGCGGCCATCCAACGCTGTCCACCGGTCAGTCATCACTTGACTCGTCATCGCGCGATTTGAGCGCATCCTGGTAGACTTCGCGACGAGCAATCCCGGTAAGTTTCGCAACCACAGCGCTCGCCTGTTTCAACCCAAGTCCAGCTCCGCGCAGCACTTCGAGAGCTTCCCTCAGATCAATCGTGACGGATCCCGCGTCCGCATCTCTCTTCGATTCATCCGCCGCGCCCGCCACGACGATCACGATCTCGCCAAGCGCGGGCGTCGCGCGAAACCGCCGTTCCAGTTCACCAAGCGTCCCGCGAATCGTTCGCTCGTAAGTCTTGCTGATTTCGCAGACGACGGCCGCTTCCCGAGATTCGCCGAATGTGGTCGCCATCGCGGCCAACGTATCAGCGACCCGGCGCGCGGCCTCGTAAAAGACCATCGTCCGCGGCTCGCGATGAAGCTCTTCCAGCGCCTTAGCCCGCGCCGCGTCGCGCGTGGGTATAAATCCCTCGAAGGTGAACCTGTCGGTCGGGATTCCGGCAATCGACAATGCCGCGATCACCGCCGACGCTCCCGGAATCGCGATCACGCGCACATTCGCCTCCAACGCCGCGCGCACCAGGCGAAAGCCGGGATCCGAAATGGCAGGCGTGCCGGCGTCGGTGACCAGCGCGATTTTGTCGCCCGCCTTCAGTCGCTCGACCAGCTCGGGCACGCGGCGATCCTCGTTATGCTCGAAATGACTGACTGTCGGCGTATCGATCTGATGACGCGCGAGCATCTGGCCCGTGCGCCGCGTGTCCTCGCATGCAATCAAATTGACCTCTGCGAGAGTGCGAATCGCGCGCGCCGAAATGTCATCGGGATTTCCGATCGGCGTCGCCACCACAAACAAAACTCCGCCGCCTTCAGTTTGTCTATTTGCGCGAGTGGACACTACAATTCAAAATTGAATTAGATATTTAAATTCAAGTTAGTACTCGCCCCGGAGAAATCAGCGTGGCAGCAGGCAAAGCTACTCTCCTCATCTCATGCATCGACCGGCCCGGACTCATAGCGAAAGTCGCAAGCCACCTTTACACGCTCGGCTGCAATATTATCACCTCCGACCAATACTCCGATGACGAGGACGGCCACTTTTTCTGGCGCATCCATTTCGAAAGCCTGCGACTACCGGTAAGCGAGCTGTCGAAAGAGCTCGACGCGTCGATGACGTCGCTGCTGCCGTGGGAGCGCCTGAAGTGGGCTCTCTTCGACGCTGACAAACGCGATCGCGTCGTCATTATGGTCTCGCGTCTGCCGCACTGCATGATCGATCTGCTCAGCCGGCATCATGTCGGCGAGCTGGACGGCGACGTGGTCGGCGTCGTGAGCAATCACCCCGATCTCGAATCGCTCGTGCGCCCATTCGAAGTTCCTTTCAAGGTAATTCCGGTTCCAAAGGATCGCAAAGAGGAGTCCGAGGCCGCTCTCCTGAAGCATCTCGGCGAGCTCAGCGCCGACACCGTCGTGCTCGCGCGCTACATGCAGGTGTTATCCGGCGAATTTCTTCACGCATGGAACAAGCCGATCGTCAACATCCACCACAGCTTCCTGCCTGCATTCGCCGGTCAGCGTCCGCACAAGCAGGCACACGACCGTGGCGTCAAACTGATCGGCGCAACCGCGCATTACGTGACCGAGGAACTCGACGCCGGCCCGATAATCGCGCAAGCCACGACGCCGATGACCCATCGCGACACCGTCGCCGACCTCGCGCGCAAGGGCAAGGATTTGGAGGTGATGGTCCTGGCGAAAGCAGTGCGCGCCCACCTGAAAAAGCAAGTGCTACTGCATCACAACCGCACAATCGTGTTCGAGTAACGTCTGTCTCTGACCGTCGGCGAAGTTCGCGCCTTCCCGCGTCGGGCAAGGGGTCCTACGCGCGGATTCGGTTGCTGGTCAGGTCGGGCCAGTGAAAAAGCTGATCGACCTGTTCGCGAACGAAATTATCGGCGACCAGTACAGTCCAAACACTATCGTTGCGCAGGCCAGGACTCCCATCAGCCCGTAATTCCACGCCTCGAAGCGGACAGTGCCCTCGTCGCCTCGCGGCTGCTCGAAGAACATCATTCGAATCGGCTTCAAGTAGTAATACAAAGACACTACTGAATTGAGTATTCCGACAATAGCCAGTATGTAGAACTGACCTTTAATTACCGCCGCGAACAAATAGAACTTTCCGATGAATCCAACAGTCAGTGGAATACCAGTCAATGAGAAAAGGAATATAGTCAGTGCCACTGCTGGAACGATTCCGCCGCGCCACGCCAGCCCGCGGTAGGCCTCGACGTCCTCACGTCCCGTCGAGTTCGCCACGATCATGACGACCAGGAATGCGCCTGCGTCCATTATATAGTAGGCGAACAGGTAGAAGAGCATCGCGCGGATGCCGTCGTTCGACAGCACGACGAATCCCATCAGAGCGTACCCAGCCTGCGCGATACTCGAATATGCCAGCAGCCGCTTCATGTTGGTCTGCTGCAACGCCGCAAGATTCCCGAGCGTCATCGTGATGATGCAGACGAAGAGCAGCAGTTGCGGCCAATCGACTCCCGCAAGGGCAGTCCAGCTTCCGCCGGCCGCCAGATGCGAAATCGCCGGAAAGAAAAATCGCGTCAGCAGCGCAAAGCCCGCCGCCTTCGATCCGATCGCCAGGAAAGTCGTGATCGGAATCGGCGCGCCCGTATAAACGTCCGGCGCCCACATGTGAAATGGCACCGAGGAAACTTTGTAGCCCATACCGGTCAGAATCAGCACCAGCGCGATGAATACGGCGAGCACGGGCAGATGCGCCGGCGTCGAGAGCGCCTTGTTGATCACGCTGAAATCGAGCGAGCCGGTAATTCCGAAGATCCAGCTCATGCCGTAGATCATCGTGCCCGACGCGACACCGCCGTAGATCAAATACTTGAGCGCCGCTTCGAGCGAGCGACGGTTATGGCGCAAAAATCCGGTCAGGATGTACGATGTCAGGCTGACGAACTCGAGCGCCAGGTACGCCATCAGCAGGTTCGCCGACTCCGCCATCAGGAACATCGCGAAGGTACTCGCAAGCAAAATCGCGTAGTACTCGCCCTGATCGCAGTTCTTCACTTCCTCCGAGCCCATCGACATCCAGATAGCCACGACTGCGGCCAGCCCGATCAGCACGCGGAAGTAAATCGCGAACGAATCGAACACGAGCATTCGATGAAACAGCCAGGCGCCGCCCGGCAACGCGGGCTCTATCCCGAGCCGGATTAGCGCGACGGCGGCGACGATCAGCGCCACGGGGCCGATCGCCGACTTGTCGCGTACGATCAAATCAATGATCACGATCGCCAGAACTCCGGCGGCAAGGGCCACCTCCGGCATGAAATGTTGAAGGCTCGCTAGGTTTCCGAGGTCCATCTAATTCCTGCCGCGCTTTAGTGAAGCATCGCGACGGCCGCGCCTGAAGTCGAGAGCACAACCTGGTTGAGATGCACCAGCGAGGTGTTGAGCAGGCCAAGGATCGCGTGCGGATAAACGCCGAGTATCAGCACGATGATGCCAAGGGGCACGAGAGTGAATGCCTCACGAAAAGACAGATCCGAAAAGTCCTTGTACTTCTCGTTCAATGGGCCAAGGTAGATTCGCTGGAACGTCCACAGCAGGTAACCCGCCGTGAGAATCGCGGTAGCCGCGCCGAAAGCCACCATGATCGGATGCGTCTGCCAGGCGCCGAGAAGCACCAGCACTTCCGAAATAAATGCGGACATGCCAGGCAATCCCATGCCCGCGAAAAACGCGAAGCCTGTTATCGCCGTGTATATCGGCATCTGCTGCGCGAGGCCGCCGAAGCCATTTATCTCGCGATGGTGCGCGCGATCGTAAATCACGCCGACCAGGATAAAGAGCATCGCCGTGATCGTCCCGTGATTGAACATCTGCAGCACGGCCCCGTTGATTCCCGCCGCCGTGAACGCCGCCAGCCCGAGCATCACGTAACCCATGTGACTAATCGACGAATAGGCAATCAACTTCTTATAGTCAGTCTGCGCCATCGCGCACATCGCGCCGTATACTATGTTGATAGTGCCGATCACGCCGAGGAACAGCCACGCGAGCTGGTAGCTGGCGGCAGGCAGCACCGCAAAGTTGACGCGCAAAATTCCGTAGGTGCCCATCTTCAGCAGCACGCCCGCAAGAATAACCGAGATGGCAGTAGGCGCTTCGACGTGCGCGTCGGGCAGCCAGGTATGGAACGGGAATGCTGGAATCTTGATCGCGAAGCCGATGAACAATGCGATCCATGCTATTCGCTGGAAATTAATTGAGTAGTGACTTGAATTGGCCGCTAACTCAGTCAAGTCGAATGTCGGAGTCGCGCCGTAGTAATACAGTCCAAGCATCGCCAGCAGAATGAGTACTGAGCCGAGTAGTGTGTAAAGAAAGAACTTGATCGCGGCGTACTCGCGTCGCGGACCGCCCCAGATGCCGATGAGAAAGTACATCGGCAGCAGCATCACTTCCCAGAAAATATAGAACAGGAAAAAATCGAGCGACACGAACACGCCCATCATGCCTGTGTCGAGCATCAACAGCATCGCGTAGTAGCCCTTCTCCGCACGATTGATGCCGAAGCTCGCGAACACAGAAATGAACATGATCAGCGCGGTCAGCAGGATCATCGAGATGCTGATGCCGTCGACGCCGACGAAGTAGCTAATGTGGTAAGCGGGCATCCATGACGCCTTCTCGGCGAACTGCACCGCGCTGGTGGTAGTGTCGAAGTGTTGGTAGAGGTAAGCGGCTATCAGGAGTTGCGGTATCGTCGCCGCGACCGCGATCCATTTGAACGCCGGCTTCATCGAGTCGGGCAGCGCGAGAATCAGCACCATCCCGGCGATCGGAACAAAGGTTATCAGCGTAAGCGCGTGACTCATTTCAGTTTCGCTCTTCCCGTTTGCCTTGATAGGGCGTCATGCTCGTGCGACCGCGCGCGCCAGCAGTATCAGCATCACCGCGGCCAGAATTCCGTACAGGTATCCATTGATCGAGCCGGTTTGCAGCCGCCGCAGCCTGCCGCCGACGTTGTAGGTCACGTTCGAGGCGAAGTTCACCAGCCAATCGACTACGTAATGGTCAAAGAGGCCGGACAGCCACGCCAGGAATACTACGACCCGTGCCGCGAGATTGACGAATCCGTCGATGATGTTGGTATCGAACCACGCGAACGCCCGCGTCGCGAATAGGTATGGTTGTACTATTGCTCGATCGTAAAATTCATCGATGTAGTATTTGTTGTATACCCATTCGTAAGGCACGCCGCCGAACATCTCGCTGAAGCGTGCGGGATCCAACGTATGCTGCCGGTACATCATATCGGCGAGGTACCATCCGGCCAGAACAACTATAACGGTGACAATTGCGAATCCCGCTTCGATGCCGTGGTTATGTATTCCAGCTTCCATCACCCGGCGAGTCGCCTCGGAACTGAAGATGGGATCCAGGAATTCCTCGAACGGTTTGAACGAGACCATGAATTCCGGCCACTTCAACCACCCACCGACGATCGAAAGGAAGCCAAGCACGATCAGCACATACGCCATCGACGGTGGCGATTCGTGCAAGTGATGTTCTTGTTCATGCGTGCCGCGGAACTCGCCGAAGAAAGTCATGTACACCTGGCGCGACATGTAGAAGACCGTGAATCCGGCGCCGAGCAGCAGGAACGCCCACACGATGAAGTGCCCGTGGGAGAACGCTTGCCAGATGATCTCGTCCTTGGAAAAAAACCCGGCGAACGGGAAAATGCCGCAGAGCGCGAAGGTTGCAGCCACGAAGGTCCAGAAGGTTATCGGCATCTTGTGCCGCAAGCCGCCCATCTTGCGCATGTCCTGCTCGCCGCCCATCGCGTGAATCACCGAGCCGCTGCCCAGGAACAGGCACGCCTTGAAGAACGCATGCGTCATCAGATGGAACACGCCGGCCGTGTATGCGCCGACGCCCAGCGCTGCAAACATGTATCCGAGCTGGCTCACGGTCGAGTACGCGAGCACTTTCTTGATGTCGTTTTGCGCGACGCCGATCGTCGCGGCGAACAGCGCAGTCGCTCCGCCGACCACCGCGATCACGCCCATCGTGAACGGCGACATCGAAAATAAAAAGTTGAGCCGCGCCACCATGTAGATGCCGGCCGTGACCATCGTCGCCGCATGGATCAGCGCGCTGACGGGAGTCGGACCCGCCATCGCATCCGGCAGCCACACGTAGAGCGGAATCTGCGCCGACTTTCCCGTCGCGCCGATGAACATCAATAGCGTGACGAAGCCGACCAGTTGATGCGCCGATTGATAGCCGGCGAAATTTATCGGCACTGCCGCCAGCAGCGGCGCGTAGTGTGCGACCTCGCGCGTTACCAGCGTGGGATGGCCGAGCGCCTGCAGGCCGGCGAACAGACTGTACAGCGCGATCACGAACGCGAGGTCGCCGACGCGGTTCACGATGAAGGCCTTGTTACCGGCGGTCGTGTTCGCCTGGACCTTGTACCAGAAGCCGATCAGCGCGAATGAGCACAGCCCCACGCCTTCCCAGCCGACGAACATCAGCCACATGTTGTCGCCCAGCACCAGCACCAGCATCGCGAAGGTGAACAGGTTGAGCCATCCGAAAAATCGCCAGTAGCCGTCGTCGTCGTGCATGTAGCCGGTCGAGTAGATGTGAATGAGCCCGCCGACGCCGGTGATGATCAGCGTCATGATCATCGACAACGGATCGAGCCAGAACGCGATGTCGAGATTCAGTCCGCCGACGTCGAACCACTTCCACAGGTCGTCGAGCATGAAGCGATTTTCCGGCGGCATCTGGAGCATCGCGTAAAACGCGCGCGCCGCCAGCAGGAACGCCGCGAGGACGACGCCGCATCCGATGAGGCTGATAGCGCGCTTGCCGAAAGTCTTTTGGAGCCACGCTCCGGCAAGGAAATTGATCGTCGCGCCAATCAGGGGCAGCAACACGATCAATCGAATGAACGTAACCGGAATCGGATGATCCATTGTTTCGCTGCTCAGCTATCCACGCAGGGTCTCGGTCGCATCGACGTCAATCGTCTTGAAGTTCTGATAAATCGCGAGCACGACCGCCAGTCCGATGACAGCCTCCGCGGCCGCCAGCATGATCACGAAAATCGCAAAAATCTGCCCATCGTATTTCCCGCCGCCGTAAAACGCGAACGCAAGATAGTTGATATTGGCGGAGTTGAGTATCAGCTCGACGCCCATCAAGATTCCGATCGCGTTGCGGCGCGACAGAACCGTGAACAGCCCGAGCGAAAACACGATCAGGCTAAGCACCAGGAAATGGTTAAGCGTTATTCCCCCGCCCATCCCGATTCTCCCACTCCCCTACTCCCGCGCTTCGTGACGTGAAATGACTATCGCTCCGATGAGCGCCGCCAACAGCACCAGCGATGCGACCTCGAACGGCAAGACGTAGTCGCCCAGGAACGCGTTGCCGATCGCGTAGGTCGTCGGCGCGGGCGTGACTGCCGCCACCTGATGCCATTGCGTCCGCTCGATCGCGTACAGCATCACCATCCCGGCAATACCCACTGTGAAAATCGCCGATCCCGTTCCGACCGCTCGATTCGATACCGTGACGTCGCCGATTCCCGCCGTCAGCATCACCGCGAAGATAGTCAGTACCAATATTCCGCCGACGTAAACGAGTAGCTGGACCATCGCGACAAAGTCCGCCGCGAGCAGAATGTAAATACCTACTACGCCCATGAACGCGCCGAGCAGCGCGAATGTCGAATAAACTATGTTGCGCGAGAACGCTACTAACATCGCCGACCCCACCGTCAGCGCGGCTAGCGCATAGAATATTACCTGTGCCAGCATCGATTTCGATCTTCCCCGGGTATTTGCGAAGCCGCGCGCGTTACGCCGGCTCTTCTTCGGCCGGCTTCTCGCCGCCAGGTTGCGCCCATTGATCGAGGTAGGTCATGCCGCGATTCAGGATCGGCGCGATTTGCGGATCGGTCTCAGGCCCCTTTTTGGGCTTGTACGCCATCACCGGATCCTTGACGAAGCGGCGAATCAGACTCTCCAGGGAGTAGTCGGCGCCCTCGAATTCCGTCGTGTGATGGATCGATCCGGTTGGGCACGGTTCGCTGCAAAGCCCGCAATACATGCACTTTGCGATGTCGATGTCGAATTGCGACAGCAGCATCTGCCGCGTTTGCGGATCCTTGTCTACTACGATCACGATGCAATCGATCGGGCATGCGCGCTCGCACGCGAGGCATCCCGTGCAGATTTCCAGATCTACTTCGAGGATTCCGCGATAGCGAAACGGCAGCGTGTCCTGCACCCGCACCGGCATCCGGTCCGGATACTGCACCGTGTACGGCTTGCGCATGAAATGCGACGCCGTCACCGCCATGCCTTCGAAGATGCTCGTGACTGCGTCTTTTATATTTCCTACGTATTCCGAAACCGCGCTCATCAATAGCCTCTATATAGTCGGATTGAAGTAAACTTCCATCCGCGAACGCCTGAGATAGTATATAACCCGCTGAGTGAATACCGCCCCGAGGCCGAGCGCTGCCGCCAACATGATATAGCCCATTATGGTAGTGCCATCGGGCCAAATGGCTACCCACACCGCGGTTCCGATCATATTCACAAACGAAATCGGCACGAAGTATTTCCAGCAAAGGGTCATTAGCTGATCGATACGCACTCGCGGCAGAGTCGCGCGTATCCACATCGAGACGAACACCAGGAATAGTACTTTGACGTTGAACGTGATCGCCTGAAGTATATTCATCGCGACTACATTGTTGGTCACGTGGGGGAACTGCCAGCCACCGAGGAACAGGGTCGCGATTATCGCGCCGATGATGAACAGGTTTCCCCATTCGGCCATGAAGAAGAACAGGTAGCGCATCCCGCTGTATTCGGTCGCGAAACCCGCCACCAGTTCCGACTCGGCCTCGGGCAAATCGAACGGAGTGCGATTACCCTCAGCCAGCGCCGATATATAAAGGATGTTGGCCGCGACGAACGTGAATGGATTCGCGAACAAAAACCAGTGCTGCGGCGCCCACCCCTGCGCGCGGATTATTCCCTGCATCGACAGCGTGCCGGTCATCAGCACGACAGGGAAAATCGAGAGCCCCGCCGGTATTTCGTAACTGACTATCTGCGCTGCCGAGCGGATTCCGCCGATCAGCGACCATTTGTCATTCGACGCCCATCCCGCCATCAGAACGCCGACGACCGTGAGCGCAGTCACCGACGTCATATAGAGGATGCCGACGTTCAGGTCCGCGAGGATCAGCGACGACGAGAACGGCATCACCGCCCACGGCAGTGTGAACGCGAGCATCACCAGGTACGGCGCCATCTTGAACAGGGGAGCGTCGGATTCGTCGGGAATGATGTCTTCCTTGCAGACGTGTTTCACGCCGTCCGCCAGCCACTGCAGGAAGCCTTGCGGCCCGACGCGATTTGGACCGACGCGCGACTGGATTCGCGCCCACACGCGGCGCTCGGCCCAGCTCACGATTCCCGCAAACGGAAACGCGACGCCGAGGAAGACCACCGCGCTCATGATGAACACGACGATTGCAGCGACCAGGCTTGGCGAGGCGTTCTTGCCGAACGCGCCCGACGCGATCAGATGTTGTACCAGCGTCTCCATCGAGGATTAGCGATCGATCTCCGGCGCAATCACGTCGAGGCTAGCGATAAGAGTGACCAGGTCCGCGATCATCAGACCCGCGCTCAGCTTCTGGATGATTCCCATTGCCGCGAACGAACCCGTGCGGACGTGCACCCGCCACGGATAACCGGTGCCGTCGCTCACGACGTACCATCCCATGTCGCCGCGTCCGCTTTCGAGCCGAATCTGACATTCGCCGGCAGGCGGCTTGAAATTGCGCGCGACCTTCGCGAGCACCGGCCCGCCCGGAATTTTTTGCAGCGCCTGGCGCAGTATCTTCGACGACTCCGCCATCTCGCGAATCCGCACCACGTAGCGATCCATCGAGTCGCCGAGCTTGCCCCAATGGCCGTCGCCAATTGGCACGTCGAACTCGAACTCGGGATACACCGAATACGGGATGTCCTTGCGGATGTCCCACTTGATTCCGCACGCGCGCAGGTTCGGCCCGACCAGGTTGTAGTTAATCGCTTCCGCGGGCGTGATCACGCCGACGTTTGCCAGCCGCTCGATATAAATTTTGTTCCACGAGATGAGCGCGTTGTATTCCTCGAGGATCGGATCGAAGTGATCGAGGTAAGCGAGCGCCTTCTCGCGCCAGCCGGGCGGCAGGTCCCACGCCACGCCGCCGATTCGCATATAGTTGAACGTGAGCCGCGCGCCGCAAAGCTCCTCGATCAGATCGTTGATCATCTCGCGCTCGCGAATCGCATGCGTAAACGGCGTCACCGCGCCGATATCCATCGCCATCGCGCCGACCGACAGCAGATGCGACGCGATTCGATTGAACTCGGCGGCGATCACGCGGCAGTACTCGCCGCGATGCGGCACTTCGATGCCCGCGAGCTTCTCGCACGCCATGCCCCAACCCTGGTTGGTAAACATCGCGCACACGTAGTCGACGCGATCGGTGTACGGCATGAAGCCGTGGTAGCCGACCTTTTCCGCAATCTTCTCGATCGATCGATGCAGGTAGCCGACGTCCGGGATCGCCTCGCGCATCACCTCGCCGTCGGCTCGCACCACGAAGCGCAAGACTCCGTGCGTCGACGGATGCTGCGGGCCCATGTTCAGCGTCATTTCTTCGGTGTGCAGCGTGCTCATTTCTTTTTGGTGTCGAGCCGGATTATCGGGCTCTCCCTGACGGTTGAAATTCCGTGGTATTCGGCCGGCTCGACGAAATCCTTGCGCTGCGGATGACCGATCCAATCCTCCGGCATGAGGATTCGCCGCATGTCGCTGTGCCCTTCGAAGTTCACGCCGATCAGATCAAAGATTTCGCGCTCCATCCAGTTCGCCGACTTCCACACGCCCTCGAGCGTCGCGACACTCGGGTTCTCGCGCGGCAGCTTCACCTTCAACACCGCGCCATGCCGCTTCGAGTACGAGAACAGGTGATAGACCACCTCGATGCGGTCCTTGTAATCGACGCCGGTCTCATTGGATAGGCAATCCATCGCGAGTTCGGGATCTTCGTTCATAAATTTCCCGATCTCGACGACTGCCTTCGGATCGATCACCGCAAACGGATCCGGTTTTTTCTCGGAAATTTCCAGCACGCGATCGCCGAACTGGTTTTTCACGCGCTCGAGTATTTGAAGCGACTCCATCTGTTCAGGCAGCGGCCACCTGCTTGCCATTGCCGTTGCCGTTGCTCGAGCGCACCAGCCAGCGCTCGGTCATCATCTTCTCCTGCAGCTTGAGCAGGCCTTCGGTCAGCGCCTCGGGGCGTGGCGGGCATCCGGGAACGTACACATCGACCGGCAGGATCTTATCGACGCCGTCGCAAACCGAGTACGCAAGCTGGAACAGTCCGCCGCAACTCGCGCACGAACCCATCGAGATGACGTACTTCGGGTCGGGCATCTGATCGTAAAGCAGCCGCGTCCGCAGCGCCATTTTCAAGGTCAGCGTGCCCGCGACGATCATCAAATCCGACTGGCGCGCAGACGCCCGCGGCGTTGCGCCGAAACGATCGATATCAGCGCGCGGGCCGCCCGTATGCATCAGCTCGATCGCGCAGCAAGCCAGGCCGAACAGCATGTACCAGATGCTCGATTTGCGCATCCAATTCAGCAGCTCGTCCGTCTTGGTGGTTAAAACGTAATCCGGAAGCGTGTTCAACAAGGGCATAAAAACACAAACCTCAGTTATCGACCGGTACTTTTTTGATCCATTCCAGGTCGTGCTTGACCCAAACGTAAACCAGGCCGACGAACAGGATCAGCAGGAAAATTAAAATCTCGCTGAGCGCGTACAGGCGGCGGCCCGAGCGCACCCAATCCAGGTAAACCGCGGCAATCGGATAAACGAACGCGACCTCGACTTCGAACACCACGAAAATCAGCGCGATCAGGTAAAACCGAACGTTGAAATTGATCCAGGCGCGGCCGGTCGGGGGCTCGCCACATTCGTATGGGATGAGTTTTCTATCGTAAGGATTTTGCGGCGCCAGCAGCTTCTGCAGCCCGAACATCAGCGCCACGAAGCCGATCCCGATGATCGTAAGGGCGAGAGGCACGCCAAAATTAAGATACATGTGATGTTACCGAGACTTCATTAGTTGGACTGGACAAAGCTGTCAAGAAGAATCGCTTCACCGGTGGATGTTTTCGCTTAAGCAAGGCTTAATTCAAATCGCCTCGATGCTAACCTATTTTTGCTCCTTCAACACTGTTTTCAATATCGGCGCGTCGAGCCACGCGCCATGGCCGTCCGGGCAAGCTTGCAGGTGTACCCCATTTTCGGTCTTCGCCACGAGGAACTGCTTGCAATGCGGACACGCATGATGGTGTAAACGCTCGCGCATTTTCTCGAGCAACTCTTCGTCGCGCTGCCGGGCCCACTGATTTTCCCGCGCCGCCTCGACGTCGTGCAGCTTGCCGCCCAGCCGGTCTTTTTCGTCCGCCATATTTCCGCCTCAGGTCATCTCCTTGATCAGCTTGCCACTGCGAGCTTTTTCGACCGTCGCCTCGAACTTTGATCCGAGGTCGACGCCCATCTCTTTGGCCCGCTTCTTCGCCCACAATCCAACGTTGCGCGAGTCGCGATAATAAGAATCGTCGCGCGGCTTCGACGCGTCGAAACTGGCCAGCCGCGACGCCTCGCTCTCAACCACGGCGAACGACGACATGACGCGCCGCAACCGCGCCGATTTGCATTGTGGACAGCCGAGACGCTCGCGGCGACGCGACGAGCCCATCACCACGTGCGAGCTGACAAGCCCGCATCGCGCGCATTCGTACTCAAAAATCGGCATCGGATCTAAAGAATATCCTGCTCCGCCACAGCCCGCAATTCAGCCTAATGATGCGCGGTTTCAGCGGGATTTTCGGTGGGAGCCGGCGTGGGCGAAGGCTCGCGACGCCAACTCTCGCGAACGTCGAGGACAGGTTCCGCCAACGGGTTGCCAACCATGAACAGAAGTCCGACTGCGCCGACCGCAAGCCCGCATCCAAGCCACCAAATTGAGCGATACTCGACGCCAAGCGCGAGCATCGCGAGCGCCCAAATAGGAATGATGAGCGAGACGACGAAACGCATCAGCGCACTAATCGCATGCTCAGCCTGTTCAGCACGGTCAGCCATCGCTTACCTATTTAGCGGCTTCGGGCGAGATTTCAAATAGCGCCGGCGGCCCGCCGCCACCAATCAGATTAGACTTCGCGATGGGTTTGAGCCGCGGCTGATACTGTGGCGTCATCGCGTCCATCTCGCGCGGCGTAGCGAGCAAATAGGCGCATTTGGAATTCGTGATGTCGGGAACCGCGGCGCCGTAGTAGTACGACAGCTCGTAGTTGATGCCGCTCGGAATGCACAACTGATTGCCTTTGACGTGATCTACAATGACCGGAACGAAATTCTTCACGCTGCGCATTTCGGCGAGACGCGGTCGCATCGTCATGGTCCACAGCAGACAGAGCACGAGCGCAGTGAGACCAAATGCAAGGCCGCTTCCAAGAGCATGACGTCGGGACAGCCGGCTCAGGACCAATACTTCGATCGTGACTGCCACCAACCAAACGTCGAACAAATCCGAGATGGGACTCGCCCAGCCGATAGACTTGAAGATCTCGTAGTAGGCCGAATCACTCGACTGAAGTTTCAGGTTCGGTGCATGGTCGGGGAAAAACGCGACGTAAAGAATAACGAGGATCGGGGCGAAGACGAATGCTGCAACGAGTACGTCGCGCAGCTTCGCGGCGGCACCGCGGATTCCGTCAGGCGGAAATTGCGACGCACATAGAATCGCGATCCCGGGCAGCGCCGGCAGAATATAGTCGTCGCGCTTGACGCTCGCGATCGAGAAAAACAACAGGACCGCGAGCGACATGCTGACCTGGTAGATGACTGGGCGCCGTTTCTCGATGCGAAATCTCGCCGGTATAGAAGGCTATCGCGGCCGGCAGAATCAGGAGCGTCATCGGAAACGCGCCTCCAAGCAGGCGCGCGGCGATAAAATAAAAAGGACGATAGCTTTCGCCCGTACCGCCGAGCCGCGCGGGCATGAAGTGCCCGAAATTCTCGGCGAAGGTGATCCTCACGATCTTGTGACCGCCGACGATCGCGGCCGGCACGTACCAAATCGCACCGATCGCGACTCGCAATCGCGACGACCTGCCATGGCCATCGCTGTCGCAGCAGCGCGATTGGATTGCGGCGTTCAATCAGCAGATAGATCGACGCGGCAAGCGCGCATAGCACTATCGCAATCGGACCCTTGGCCAGGATGCCAAGCCCGAGTATCACGCCCACGAGTATTTTTCGGCGCGTGAAATCAGGTGACGCGTCGGTCGGCGTGTCGAGCAAAGGATAAATCGCTGAATAGGCGGCGAACAGCAGAAAGGTGAGCAGCATGTCGGTCAGCGCTTCGGTCGCGCGCGACGCGAATCCATAGGTGCCGAGCATGAACAGAAACGCGAGCCATCCTTCGGATGCGCCGACGTTGGCGGCCGTCCATGCGAGGACGCATGCTGCGAGCGCGGTGCCTGCCACCACCGACACTGCTCGCGCTCGGACCTCGTCGACGGTGCCGCCTGTAACCTTGGCGACGAGCGCTGAGAGCCAATAGAACAGCGGTGGCTTGCGATCGGTATAGCCGTACGCATCGGCAGGGATCAGCCAGTGGCCGTCGCGCACGATGCTCTGAATCCATTCGGCCGACTGCGGCTCCGCATCTTTCTGAAATGGCGCGCTGATTCCCTGCGCGAGAACGATGACGGCGAACATCGCGGCGAGCGCGAGCGTCGCGAGATGCTTGAGCGCGGCGCGGCTCGGATTCGCGGGATTATCGACTTGCGCGGAAGTCACCGACGGCGGGCCGTCGCGATCGGCTCGAGCCACAGATGCTGCACGCCGCCGGCAGGATCGTACCGCGCCACCTGCATCGAGGCGGCGTTGTGCGCGTAGCCGATTCTGCCGCGGCGGTCGACCAGGATTATTCCGGCCTCCGCGCCCGTCGCGTCGATCATTTCGAGGATCGCCTCGCGCGTAACGGCTTGCGGAGATCCGTCGGCCAGCGCCAGTACCGCCTCGCGGCACAGCGCCGTGAGAATGATTGCCTCGCCCTGCCCCGTCGCCGAGGCCGCGCCGAATGCGTGCGCGAAAGTGCCCGCTCCTATCAGCGCGGAGTCGCCTACCCGTCCGAAAAGTTTGCCGGGGACGCCGCCGGTCGAGGTCGCTGCCGCGATTGCACCATGCATGTCGACGGCGAGCGCGCCCACCGTGCCATGACCGATCGCGGCGCGCGCAGCGGCTCCGGCCTCGAGCATTCCGGCCTGCTCCTTTCGCGCGCGCCATCGCTCGCGCGCGCGCTCGGTGACCATTTCCTCGGGACGGACGAGCCGGATACCGACCTTGCGCGCGAAATTCTCCGCGCCGGGTCCCGCCATCAGGATGTGCGGCGAATGTTCCATCACCGCACGCGCGAGCAAGATCGGATTTCGCACGCGGCTGACCACGGCAACAGCGCCGGCAGAGACGCTGTAATCTGCTTCGTGGGAATGAGTTCGATCAGAGCGTTTGCTGTGACCTGCGGAGTCTGAAAGAACCGGCTCTGCAACCATCACGGATGCGTCCATTTCGACGTTGCCTTCTGAATTGAGCAACGATCCGTAACCGGCATTGAAGAGCGGATGATCTTCGAGCGCCACTACTGTCGCGACGACCGCCTCGAGCGCACTGCCCTTGGCGCGCAGAATGCCCGCGCCGAGGCGGATAGCCGCCATCATTCCGCGGCGCCGCTCCGGCCGCTCGGCGCCGGGCCCCGCGTTTCCGGCCCCGCCGTGCGCGACGAGCGCCGGAAGATTGCGCGCCCGAGCCATCTTAAGGTCCGGGACGGCGGCCCCAGATAAACAGCCGCTTGAAGTCGAACATCATCGGCCCCGAAGTGCCGTAAGCCGCGTTGAGGCGCGCCGTCAATTGTCCGAGAAATTCGTCGTGACGCTCTTTCGGCAGCGCATCGAGGAAAGGTCGCAAGCCCGTCGATCGGTACCATTGAACGACATCGCCAGGCCGATCCATCGGATGCTGAAACGTCAGGTGATAGCAATCGATTCGATCGTAGCCGAGCTTCGCCAGCATTGCGGCATAAAACTCCGGCGGCTCTTCATGAAACGCGCGTTCGCGCCCGCCCAGCATCGTATTCCATGGCGCCTCGCGCGCGAGCCTGCCGATTTCCATCTTCGCAGTTTCGGTTTCGTTAGCCGGCATCTGCACCACGATCGTTCCGCCGGGGGAGAGCGCCTCGAAGCACGAGGCGAACAACGCGCGATGGTCTGGAATCCATTGAAAGGTAGCGTTGGAGAAAATCAGCGAGTAGGCGCGGTTGGCGCGAAACTCGGGAACATTGAGCAACTCAAACGAAACACGCCGCTTGATTTCGACTGGCTCGCCATCGAGCAGCTTGCGCGCCGCTTCAATCATCGCAGGAGATCCATCGACGCCGAACGCCGTTCCAAGCGGACTACGTCGCGCCAGTTCGAGCGTATTCTCACCCGACCCGCACCCGAGATCGATGATTTTTTCGGCATCGCTGAGCTTCAGCCGCGACAGGATATGCTCGACCGGTTCCGTTCGATATCGACGGAAGCGGTTGTAGAGTTCAGGATCCCAATCAGCCATGTGCGTTGCCCTGCACCGCAGCATAAGTGGCAAGTGCAACGCTCACAAGCATGACCAAGGAAAATAGTCGCCGACCGAAATAGTGGTTCGCATAAGCTAAATGTTGGCGCGAATAATCTTGCGAACGCTTGCGGTGGTGTGCGCAATCGTGCACAAGCATAGCAGATGAGTGATCCTCCAGAGTCTCAGCTGGCGCCGCCAAAGCGCAGGCCGCGGCGCATTTTTGGCACCGGCGCACTCCTGCTGAGCATTCCAATTATTCTCTGGATGGGTGCAGCTTTCTTCGTCGCGCGATCGTTGATGTATCCGGAGTTCCTGCGGCGCGGCGGGCAGGACGTTTTCGGACAGCATGTTCCGCCGTTCAAGCGGGGCTCCGTGACGGACATTCAAACTGCACTCGGCGTCGAGCCGGAGCGCCTGGACTGCGGCCTGGTCGAAGAAGACGGTATCCGGCATCGACAGGTCAGCGTGGTTGGATGGTATTTCCCGGGGAAGCGGCGCGAAGTGGTAGTGTTCGTGCCGGCGGCGGGAGCGCCTGAAACGGCGATGATTCCGTACGCCAAGTTTCTGCTGGACGCGGGCTATACCGTGGTCGCGGTTTACAGCTCCAATAATCCGAGTTACGGGATCAACTGGGGAATGCTGAAGCGCAAATTCGCGCTCGCGACTGCGCGCACGTTGATGGACGACGGCTTTACTAAAATTGCCGCGCTGGGAGTCGGGGAAGGCGCTGCCGGCGTGATCATGGCGCAGGCCGAACAGCCGGTCTTCACCGCGATCGTCGCCGACAGTTCTTACGCAAACCTCGAGCAGCTCTTCATGCGCAGCCCGTCGATGACGCGGCTGAATCCCGCGTTCGTCAAAACGGTGATGTGGGAAGCTCGGCTGTGGTTCGGACGTCCGCTGGATAAGATCTCGCCCGAGACGGACGCGGGCAACCTGGGCACTTGCTCGTTGCTCATCATTCAGGATCGCGACGACCAGATGACGCCGCTCGCGGACGGCAAGGCGTTACTCGACGCCGCGAGTTTCAGCGCACAGATGTGGACGGTGCCGTCGGGCGGTCATGGCGACGCTATCTTTGAGGACCCGAAGGGTTACGCGGCGCGAGTCGTCAAGTTTCTCAACGCTAGTTTTGAGACCGAAGAAACGCCCGCCGCCAAGCCGAAGGGGCATTGACGACGGGCGCGAAACCAGGACCCTCACTTACCGACCGCTAATGCGGTCGGCCGCCTCTCCCGTAAAATAACGGGCGAGGTAATCCAGCCGTGGGAAGCGTCCCGCTACATGCGCGGCTGGCTCAGATCTACCAGCAGGGTGTTCTTGAGGCGGTCGAAAAGTTCGTCGACGTTCCACGGGCCGTTGTTATAGAGAATCTTGTCGGGCGTGATGTGCCGATAGCGCATGATGCGGAAGCCCGACGCGCCGAAGCATTGGCCGGTGACGTTGGCGGCGTCGTCGCTGGCGAGGAAGACCACGATCGGCGCGACGTTGGCAGGATCGCGCGGCGTACCCTCGACCTTGTCGGACTGCGGGATTCCGGTCGCGCCCGGCATTCTGCCCGCGGGAATCGTGTCGGTCATACGCGTCGACGCACCCGGCATGATCGCATTCACGGTGATTCCATATTTGTGCAGCGAGTTCGCGCTCGAGTACGTCAGCCCCAGGATTCCCGCTTTCGCCGCCGCGTAGTTCGGCTGCCCGGGACTGCCGAGCGCCGAGTTCGACGAGAAGTTGATGATCCTGCCGTACTTGCGCTCGCGCATATGCGCCGACGCGGGTTTGATCGTGCAGTAGTGCCCCTTCAGGTGCACTCGAATCACGTCGTCCCATTCCTGTTCGGACATGTTGAAGATCATGCGGTCGCGCAGGATACCGGCGACGTTAACCAGGATATCGAGCTTGCCGAATTCCTTGATCGCCTGGTTGACGAGCCCCTCGCCGCCTTCGACGGTGGCAATATCCATATGATTGGAGACTGCGTTGCCACCCGTGCCTTTGATTTCTTTGACTACCTCGTCGGCGGGCGATTGCGTTTCCTTCTGACCCGCTACCGTGACACCTAGATCGTTGACTACCACTGCGCATCCCTGTGCGGCGAATGCCCTCGCGATGCCGCGGCCGATACCGCGACCACCGCCGGTGATGGCGGCTACTTTTCCGTCGAGCTTGCCCATCGCTCAATTCTCCCTTGCGGCGTAATGCCGGAATCCAAACGCGCCCAGCGTTTTGGTTCGTGTGATAGAGCGCTTATACCGCAAAACTTGGCGAGCGGAACAGGTATGCGCGTGCGCCAACAGCGGCGGGCACGGCGGCCCGCCCCACTACAAAAACTGAAGACCTATTCCAGTGGGGCGGGCGCCGTGCCCGCCATCGACGCGCGCCGCCGCGCCGCCGCGCCAACGCCCGCGTCACGCCGCCGCCGGCGCGCTCAGTTTCCTACGTGTTCGCTGTATGGATTCGAGAAGACAAATTCCCTGACGTAGCCATCGGTCGTCAGACGGCCCACCTTGCCGTTGGGTTCGGTGAACCACAGAGTTCCGTCGGGAGCAGCCGTGATGAAAGTAGCCATCGAGTTTGCGGGCATCGGGAACGCCGCGAACTCGCCGCCCGGTGTCAGGCGATAGATCACTTGCGCGCGAATCACGGTGACCCAGAGATTTTTGTCGACACCCGATGCGATTCCAAGCGGCACGCCGGCTGCCGGCAGCGGGAACTCCGTGACGTAACCGTCGGGCGTGATCCTGCCGATCTTGCCGGCTTGCGGTTGCGTGAACCACACGCTGCCGTCGGCGCCGAGAGTCATCATCGCGGGTTGGCCATGGGGCACAATGATTTGAAATTCCTTGACGTTGCCCGAAGTCGTGACGCGCGCGATGCGATCCACACTATCCTCTGCAACCCACAGATTGCCGTCGCTGCCGGTGACGATCTCGGCAGGACCGGTATGCTTCGGCAGCTCGATCTCAGTCAGAGTGCCGATCGTGCTGAGCCGCCCGATGCGATTGCCCGAATGCTCGGTGAACCAAAGATTGCCGTCGGGCCCAGCTGTGATACCAGCCGGCCCGCTATCCGAATGAGGCAACTTGACGTACGCGATTTTTCCATCGGGTGCTACGCGGCCAATTCGGTTGCCGACAGTGTCGGTGAACCACACCGCGCCGTCGGGGCCCGCGGTTATTCGTTCGGCGAATCCGTCGGGATCGATCGGGAAGCGCTTGGTGGCGCCGTACGGAGTCATCCGCCCGATGCCGTCGCCCTGGAACTCGGTGAACCACAAGTTGCCGTCGAGGCCCGCCGTGATTGCATACGGCGCATGCGTACCGACCGGCGCTCCGGTAGGAGTCGGCTTCGCGCTCGGGGTCGCCGCGGCGACCGCGGCCGCTTGCTTCGAGGGCGCGGCTTTTCGAGTTGCGCAACCCTGCACGATCGCGATCGTAGCGGCGAGAATAGTGAATGCGAGCGCGCGGCTAAGAGGCCGATGACTCAATTTACGATCCGATTTGCTCTCAATTCGGAAATCTCGTCCGCACCGAATCCGAACTCGCCGAGAATTTCGTCCGTGTGTTGCCCAAGGTCCGGAGGATGGCGCCAAAGCTCGGGCTCGGTACGCGAAAATCGCGCGGGCGATCGCACAGCGCGCACCCGTCCGGCCCGCGGATGCTCGTATTCGAAGAACGTCTCGTTCGCGACGAACTGCGGATCCTTCCAAATCGAGTCGTAGTCGTTGACCGGTCCACACGGAACGTCAGCGGCCTCGATACGCTCGAGCCAGTATGCTGACGGCTGCGTCGGGAACAATGTGATCAGGCTCTTGATCGATCGCCGCACCCGGTCCGGCCGCGGCTCCTCGCCTTCGAACCATTCCGGATGCCCGACTGCTTTGAGAATCGCAGTCCAGTGCTTGTCGGTGAGCGGCGCAATCGTAATGTATCCGTCGGCCGTCTGAAACGGCTCGAGCGTGTTCATCGACGGCGCGATTCCCGCATCGTGCGGCAGATAGGTGTGGCGCGACGCAGTGTCGGGCATCAGGTAGTAGGCGACCGCGTCGATCATCGCGATCTGCAGATGCTGTCCTTTGCCGCTGCGTTGCGACTCGTTGAGTGCCGCGAGGATCGAGATCGCCGCTGTCATCGCCGTCACCTTGTCGCCGAGAATATTCTTGACCGCGCGCGGCCGCCCCTGCGTGCGCTGCGAAGTCATCACGCCCGCCATCCCCTGGATAATCGGATCGTAAGCAGGCTTGTTCACCGACGGCCCGGAGAATCCGTAACCGGCAATCGAGCAGTAAACAATTTTCGGATTGCGCGCCGCGACCGCGTCGTAACCGACGCCCAGCCGATCGACCACGCCGGGACGGACATTCTGCACCACGACGTCCGCCCGCTCAGCCATCTTGAGAAACACGTCAGCCGCACCAGGCTGCTTGAGATCGAGCATCATCGCGCGCTTGTTGCGATTCCAGTTGAGAATGGCGATCGTGACGCCGCCGCGCTCCTTGCCTGACAGCATGCGCGACACGTCGCCGTCTGGCGGCTCGATTTTGATCACGTCGGCGCCCAGGTCACCGAGCATCATGGTGCAGAACGGTCCCGACACCACCATGCTCAAATCGAGTACGCGAATTCCTTCAAGTGGTCCCATCGACGCCTCCGGGAAAACCGTTCCGCGAGTATCAGCGATCAAATCTCGCAGCCAAGTGATGCTTATAGTTCAACCCGCCGCCACCCCACAACTTACCTTTCCTGAGAGTAAATCTCCCCCGCGATTGTTCCCCTTCCCTCGAGGGAAGGGGTTAGGGGTTAGGTTGCTTGGGATCGACGGCGACTTTCGAGATCTCGAATCGCCCGCTCTTAATCGCGATTTCACGCAGCCTGGCGACGTCTGCCTGTATCGCGCGACTTCGCCGCATCCGTTCCAGCGTCAGCGGGATTCGATACGTCCAGTTCCACGCGCTGATCGTGCCGGGTCGATTGATCTGCGCACTCCATCCAAACAAGTCCTGGATCGGGACAATCACGAGCTTTGACGGCGCCGCATACAGCGCTGCCAGAATCGCAAAGCGCGCCGACTCCTCGAGCATCCGGCGCGGACTCACTTTGCCTTCGAGGCCAAGCGCGCGCACGAATTCCTCACGCACCTGGACCGGCTGCGCGCGCCACCAGACAGTCAACGGCTCACTGTCATGCGTCCCTGTCGTCGCGAGCGAAAGTTCCGGATACGTTGCGGGGCTGAGAAATGGCTCGTCGCCGTGGCCCCAATCCCGCTCCCACTGCATCACCTTGTATCCCGCGACGGCCAGATGCGTCAGCGATGCGCGCACCCACGGCGGCACCGTGCCGAGGTCTTCGGCGATCAATTCCGTCGCGCCAGCTTCCTCCTTGATCGCGCGGATCACCTCTTCGCCTTGTCGCAGCTCATCGTTCTCGTTGACCGGCGTGAAAACTCCCGGCTCGGCAAAATCGGACCCGAAATTAAACGTCCGATAAAGCCCGACGACATGATCGATGCGAAGCAAATCATAAAGCGTGCTGGCGTGACGCGCCCGCTGGCGCAGGACCTTGAATCCCTGCGCGCGCATCGCGTTCCAATTCGGCAGCGGCAGGCCCCATCGCTGCCCCTTGGGATTGAAGCCGTCGGGAGGCGCACCGACAGTGCGCGACAAATCGAACTCGTCCTGGTTCGCCCACACTTCGGCGCTGTCGCGGCACGGCGAGAACGCGAGGTCGCCGCCGAGGAACGCGCCGCGCGACGACGCATACGCGCGCATCTCCGACCACTGCCGATGCGCGATGTACTGCCAGTAGCTGTACATCTCGATCGCATCGGCCAGCTCGCGGCGCGCTTGCGTTAGCGCCTCCGGGTCGCGCTTCGCAATCTCCGCCGGCCACGTTTCCCAACTGGTCCAGTTGAAGCGATCCTTCAGCGCGCGAAACAACGCGTAGTCGTGGATCCAGTACGAGTTGGCTTCGAGGAAGGCGTCGAACTTTGCACCTTCGTCTTGTTCGCCACGCGCGCGAGCCGCACGGTAGGCGCGGTATGCGCGCTCGAGCAAAGGAAATTTTGCGCTCCGAATGATCGGGCGTTCGACGAATCGCGCTCTCCCGACCGCCTCGCGCGCGCGCGCCAGCACGACCCGCCCGACGCCCGGCAGCCCGCTCATCGAGATGTACGTCGGATCGATCGCCATCACGCTCATCGCGCTGTACGGGCTGAGATCGTCGGGACCGGTCTCGTCGAGCGGCAGCAACTGGATCACGCGATGACCCATCGACAACGCGAAATCGATCATCGGCGCAAGATCGAGAATTTCCCCGCGGCCAAGATTGTCGCGCGTGCGGATCGAAAACAGTGGAATCAGGATTCCCGCAGACCGCGGCAGCATCGGATGTTGCGCGATCGATACTTAGACTTCGATTCGCGCGTCGAGCCGATAAACGCGCGCGTTTCGAATCGTGGCCGCTTCGTCCTTGAGCAACTCGCGCCCGGCCGGCGACGCATACGCTGCCCGATACGCGTCCAGCGAATCGAACACGAGAGTCGCGATGCGGTAGCGGGAGTCCTCGCCGCCCGGCGTCTTGATCAGCTTGCCGATAATGTAATTGCGCAAACCGGGCAGTCGGCGCGCGATACTCACGTGGGTGCCGAGGTAGTGTTTCTCCGCCGCTTCGAGTCCCGCGCTCTGCTCGAGATCGAACTCGGCGACCATCACGAAACATTGCTGACCCGCCCGCCGCGAATCGAACGGCACGATCGTCTCTGCCTCGACCGCAGCCGAAGTACCGTCCCTGAGATGCGCCTGCGTATCCGCGAGCAGCGCGGGCAGGACGTCGGATCGCATCGCCGATGCGGCCGCGGCCGCGTCATCATAGGCGAGAATCGCGGCGCGAATCCGATCAGGCTCCTTGCCCGCGACCTTCATCAGCCTGCCGGTGTAGTATTGCCGCAGTCCGGGAAAGCGCTTCGCCAGCTCCACGTGATGCCCCAGGTAGTTGCGCTCTTCCGCCTCGAGATCCGCGCTCTGATAATTGAAAGTCACAAATGTAAGATGCATCCGAATCAATCCTCGAGCTTCAAATCACGTAGCCGCCGTTGGGGCTGAGCACCTGGCCCACCATGAATTTCGAATCGTCGCAGGCGAGGAACAGCGCCGCGGCCGCGATGTCGCGCGGCTCGCCGAAGCGCCCGATCGGCGTCATCGCTTCAATCTGCTTGCGAGCCTCGACAGGAATCGGTGCCGTCATCGGGGTTTCGATAAATCCCGGCGCGATGCAATTGACCAGGATCCCCATCGGCACCACTTCGCGCGCGACCGACTTCGTGAACGAGATGATCGCTCCCTTTGCCGCGCAGTAATCCGACGCGAACGCGAGCCCCGTGGTGCCCGCGATCGAACCCAAATTGATGATGCGTCCCGATTGCTTCGGGATCATCACCTTCAGCGCCTCGCGCGTGCAGTAGAAGGTCGAGTCGAGATGCGTCGCGAGCATCTTGTGCCAATCCTCGTCGCTCTTCAGATGAGTCATGAACAAGTCGGGATTGTCGAGATCGCTCGCCCGCGCGATGCCCGCGTTGTTGATCAGGATGTCGATCGTGCCGAACGCCGCGATGAACTCCGCGAACATCTTCGCCACCGCAGCGCTGTTCGACACGTCCGCGACGAACGGCCGCGCCGTCCCGCCTAATCGCTCGATTTCCGTCACGACGTTACCCGCCGACTCTGGCCTGATGTCGTTGACGCCGACCTTCGCACCCTCGCGCGCGAACGTCAGTCCCATCTCGCGTCCGAGTCCCGATCCGCCGCCCGTTATCAGTACAACTTTGTCCTTGAGTTTCATCGACGCCCTACTTCTTCCCTTCCTTGAGTTGCCGCTTCCAGTCGAGCCGCCGCGCCTCGGCGCCAGCCGCCTCCGCCTCCGGCACCATCCCCTTCTTCTGATAGAACATGCTGAGGTTGGTGTACGCGAGGATGTCTTCCGGCTCCTGCGCGATATATTTTTTCGTCAGCTCGATCGCCGCGTCGAGATCGCCCTTCGCCTGGTAGCACATCGTCATCCCGTGGATCGCATCGACATACTTAGGATCGATCTCGAGCGCCTTTTTGTACAACTCGATCGCTTCGTCGAACTTGTCGTCGGCGTATGCGTCAATCGCCTCGTCGTATAGCTCTTCTTTATCGGGCATATCCTCACCTCGGATGCGTGCACACCCTCTTATATACTAGACTTCGTACTATGGAGAATTCGCCCGCACCAACCGAAGCTGACGTTTACGAAGTGCTGCGCGAGTGCTACGACCCCGAGATTCCCGTCAACCTCGTCGACCTCGGACTCATCTACGGCGTTCAGATCGAGAACCGCGTCGTCAACGTCACGATGACGCTGACCGCGCCCGGCTGCCAGATGGGCATGATGATCACGCAGGACATCCAGGAAAAACTGCTCGGCATCCCCGGATGCGACGACGCATCCGTCGAGATCGTGTGGGACCCGCCCTGGACCCCGCACATGATGACCGACGCCGCCAAGAAGCAACTCAAGATCGACGATTAGCGTTTTTCGCGGCTATTTGGTCGCCCTTTGTGTCGGTACGTGACGCCACCTTGGAGTATTGGAATGGCGAACCCTAGATCGTCTCCCTTCTCCAGCCAATAGAATCTCTGACCGAACTTTTTATCGTACCAATGAAGGTCGGCTGCGATCATTTTTTGGACGAGTTGAAGAGCCTGAAACGCATCGACTCCGACAGCACATCTGACTTTATCTTCTCCAAGCCCGAAAATCTGATAAGGACAGAAGCAATCCGGGTTTCCGTCCGGAAAGACCTGCGGTTTGCCGAGTCGCACTCTGACCTTCTTTCGTGGTTTACCGCTCCTCTCGAGGATCAGTTCTCGCTCTGCGATCACCTCACCCACATTTTTCAATTTCGGTAAGATGCTCATCGTCACCGCCGCGCGCCATGCATCAATCCGGATCAATCAGCACGCCCGGATTGAGAATCGAGCGGGGATCGAGCGCCTTCTTCGCCGCCTTCAGTGCGAGCGCGAATCCATCGGGTCGCTGCCGGTCGTACCACGGCCGATGGTATCTGCCGACCGCATGATGGTGCGTGATCGTCCCGCCGAGAGCGATCAGCTTGTCCGACACCGCCGCCTTAATCTCGTCCCACTGCTCCAGCTCGGAGCCGCGCTTGCCCGGCGCGAGTATCGTGTAGTACGGCGCCGGCCCGTCCGGATAGACATGCGTGAATCGGCATGTCACCGAGCCCTTGCCGCACACGCGCGTGATCACCTCGCGCGCGGAGTCCATCATCTGGCGATGGAATTCCGGGAATCGCTCCCACGTGATCGACGTCTCGAACGTGTCGCTCACCATCCCCATCGCGGCCACGGTGTCCATCAGGTACGGCGCGTTCAGAAACGCGTTGCGCCACGCGCCCGCCGATCCTTCATGCGTCGCCTCGGCGTCGGTGCGAGTCTTCGCGGCGTCCGCCGGAATTTTACCACCATGATCGGCGCAGCATTCGAGCGCCCGCTTCATCCACGGCTCCAGCGGATGGTCCGCCGACTCGAACGCGAGCACCAGCACCGCCTCATCGCCATTGCCCGCGCCGGAATTGAACGCCTCGCCTTCGTCGAGCACGCGGCAATTCGCGGGATAAAGCCCGGCCTGCGAAATCTGACGGACCGCATCCGCCGCTTTGAAGATGCTCGGAAACGGCACCGACGCGCCCGCGCGAAACGTCGGACGATCCTGCAACCGCATCCACGCCTCGGTAATGATTCCGAGAATTCCCTCGGAGCCGATGAACATCCGGTCCGGACTCGGACCAGCGCCCGATCCGGGCAAGCGTCGCGACTCGACGATTCCGGTCGGCGTCACCACGCGCAGCGACTCGACGAAGTCGTCGATATGCGTGTAGAGCGTCGCGAAATGCCCACCCGATCGCGTCGCGATCCATCCGCCCAGCGTCGAGAATTCGAACGACTGCGGAAAATGGCGAATCGTCAAACCGTGCGGCTTCAACTGCGCGTCGAGCGCGGGGCCATAGACGCCGGCCTGGATCCGCGCCGCGCGCGAGACCTTGTCGACCTCGACGACCTTGTCCAGATGCATCAGATCGATCGACACCGCGCCGCGATAGCGGTCGCCTTCGGGCGGCTCGACGCCGCCGACGACGCTCGAGCCGCCGCCATAGGGGACAGCCGCAATCTGCGCGCCGTCGCACCATTCGAGCACGCGAATCAGTTCCTTCTCATCGCGCGGAAACGCGACCACGTCGATCGGATTCGGATAGTAACGCCGGAACGCTCGCCGGATGTCGCGCGAGCCTTTGCCGTACGTATGCCCCGCGCGCTCGTGTATAGCTGTCGAGCATATCGATTCGAGTGCAGCCGGCGGCTTCACCCGCGGTGCGCGCAGATTCAGCTCGCTTTCCTTCGGCGGTGGCGTGAGTTCGAGCGGCCCGATCCCGAATCGTTTGGCCATTCGCTCCGCCATATGCTTTTGCTGTTCAGGCGTTGGCCCCTGGTCTTCGTAGCCCCATCCCCAGAACTTTCGCTTGCGATTCTCGGCCATCGCTGAATCCTCGCGATATGCAAAGTTTAATTTCTGCGGCGATTCTGCGCCCACCCAGCCCGCGAGGGCAAACAGTGAAAAACCGAAGGTTGCGCGCAGGCGACCACCCGTCGTATCAGTCGAATTATTCGTCGAGAGGAGATGGCACAATGAGCGATTCACAGATTTCCGCTGCCGATCCGCATCCGCGCAAAAAACTCGAGCTCATCAATACCTGGATCTCATATGCGGACACCGGCGCCGGCGATCCCATGGTTTTTCTCCACGGCAATCCGACCTCGTCGTACCTGTGGCGCAACATCATCCCGTACCTCGCGCCGCACACACGATGCCTCGCGCCTGATCTTATCGGGATGGGCGCCTCGGGACCTTCTGCGACCGGAACATATCGCTTCGAGGATCATGCTCGCCATCTCGACGCGTTTTTCGAGGGCCTCAATCTCAAGCGCAAGGTCACGCTGGTCGTCCACGACTGGGGATCCGCGCTTGGCTTCCATTGGGCCGCGCGGCATCCCGAGGCGGTGAAGGGAATCGCTTACATGGAGGCGATCGTGCGGCCGCTGCAATGGTCGGAATGGTCGCAGGCCGCCGTTCCTATCTTCAAGGCGCTGCGCAGTCCGGCCGGCGACGACATGATTTTGAAAAACAATATTTTCGTCGAGCGCATTCTGCCCGGCAGCATCATTCGCAAGCTCAGCGAGGAGGAAATGAACGCGTATCGAAAACCTTATCTACAGCCCGGCGAGTCGCGGCGTCCGACGCTGTCGTGGCCGCGCGAAATTCCGATTGAAGGCGAGCCCGCCGACGTCGTCGCGATCGCCGACCGCTATTCGAAGTGGCTGGAAAAAAGTGCAACGCCGAAGTTGTTCGTCAACGCCGATCCCGGCGCGATTCTGACGGGAGCGCCACGCGAGTACTGCCGCAAATGGCCGAACCAGCGCGAAGTGACGGTCAAGGGCGTCCACTTCATCCAGGAAGATTCGCCACACGAGATCGGTCGCGCCCTCGCGGATTGGTACCAATCGATCTGAAAAAATAATCGGAGGTGTCGCTTGACACTCGCCGTCTGCCGTTGTATTTAACCTGTAGGTTATTTAACTAAATGGTTCAGCAGCAGACATCCTCCGAGCACCTCGACGCGACCTTCGCGGCGCTCGCCGATCCCACTCGGCGCGCGATTCTTGCGCGGCTCGCGTCCGGAGAGACCTCCGTCTCTGAGTTGGCGGAGCCGTTTGATATGAGCATGCCCGCCATCTCCAAGCATCTGAAGGTGCTGCAGCGCGCCGGGTTGATCGAGCGCGGGCGCGAGGCGCAGTGGCGTCCGTGCCGGCTCGCCGCAAGGCCGCTGAAAGACGCGTCGGACTGGCTCGAACACTATCGCCGTTTCTGGGAGGAAGCGTTCGACCGGCTCGAGGACTATCTGCGCGAGCTGCAGAAGAACGAACCGAAAAAGAAGGAGCACAAGAATGGACGCAAGAAGTAATACTGCCGCCGAATCGACCTACCGCGCGCTGATTGTCACTCGCGTCTTTAACGCGCCGCGCGACCTCGTATGGAAAGCGCTCACCGAGCCCGAGCGCCTCGAACACTGGTGGGGGCCGAAAGGCTTCACCTCGCGCATCCAGAAACTCGAGCTGCGCCCCGGCGGCACTTTTCTATACAACCAGCGAAATGCCGAGGGCATCGAGCTGTGGGGCAAGTGGGTCTATCGCGAAATCGATCCACCGAATCGGCTGGTAACCATCTCTTCGTTTACCGACGAGAAGGGCAATTCAGTGCGCAACCCATTTCAACCGAACTGGCCGCTCGAGATGCTGACCGAATCGACATTTACTGAGCATCAGGGCCGCACCACGATCACAATTCGGATGACGCCGATAAATGCGACGGAGTCTGAGCGCAAGACTTTCGAAGACGGCCGCAACTCCATGGAACAGGGGTTTGCCAGCACATTCGCGAAGCTCGACCAATACCTGGCAACGCTCTGAGATGGAATCATCAACTGGCTGAAGGAGTAAAACGATGCAACTCAATCCGTATCTGAACTTCAATGGAAACTGCGCCGCGGCTTTCAAGTTCTACGAGAAGAACCTCGGCGGCAAAATCGGGATGATGATGACGTTTTCCGAGTCGCCAATGGCTGACCAGGTGCCTGCTACCCATCGCGACAAGGTCATGCACGCGCGCATGACCATCGGCGACCAGGTCTTGATGGGATCCGACGCCCCGCCCGATCGCTACGAGCCGATGAAGGGTTTCTCGGTGTCTCTGCAAGTGAATACCGTCGCCGAGGCAGAAAAGATCTTCAAAGCCTTGTCGGAGAAGGGATCCGTGTCGATGCCGATACAGAAAACGTTCTGGGCTGAGCGCTTCGGCGCGCTGGTCGATCAATTCGGCACGCCCTGGATGGTCAACTACGAGGGAGAAGCGCGATGAGTTCGGCAAGGCCGATAGCTGGTTCCGCGGCTGCCGACACGTCGGATCGCGAGATCGTGGTCACCAGAGTTTTCGACGCGCCGCGCGCGCTGGTCTTCAAGGCGTGGACGGATCCGAAACATCTTGCGCATTGGTGGGGGCCGAACGGCTTTTCGATCACCACCTACGAGATGGACTTCAGGCCGGGCGGGACTTGGCGGTTTGTCATGCACGGGCCCGACGGCCGCGATTATCAAAACGAGAACCTATATGTCGAAATCGCCGAGCCTGAGCGACTGATTTACAGGCATGTCTCGGAGCCGAGACACGAAACGACGGTGACTTTCGCAGACGACGGCGGCAAGACGAAGCTGACTGCGCAGATGGTGTTCGAATCGGCCGCGCTGCGCGACAAGACGGTCAAGGCCTTCGGCGCGGTTGAGGGGCTGAAGCAGACGCTCGCACGCCTCGCCGAGCACGTGGCGCATATGAAGGAGAGTCCGCGATGACGCCCAACACCGAAGTTACGGTTGGCGATCGCGAGCTCACCATCACGCGCATCTTCGACGCGCCCCGCCCGCTGGTTTTCTTCGCGTGGTCTAGACCCAAACATCTGATGCGTTGGTTCGCGCCTAACAACTTCACCGTGCCGGAGTGCGAGATGGACTTCCGCGACGGCGGAAAGTTCCGGCTGTGCATGCGCGGCTTAGGCAGAGATCATTGGATGAATGGCGTCTTTCGCGAAATCGTCCAGCCGGAGCGAATCGTCTGGAGCAGCTTGTTGGATAGCGACACGAACGAAGTGGTCACGACGGTGACGTTCACCGTTATGGGCGGCAAGACCAGGCTCATCGTGCATCAGACCTACTCGATCGAAACTGATTCGACCCGCGGTGCACCACAGGGATGGACCGAAACCCTCGATCATCTCGCCGAATTACTGGCGGATGCCTGACGAAATCGACTGAAGGAGAATTATTATGGGAGCAGCAGCTAATTTGATTACTGAGCCCGCCGATCGCGTGCTCAAGATCGAGCGCGTCTTCGATGCGCCTCGCAGCCTCGTCTTCAAAGCGTGGACGGAACCTGAACATATGGCGCGCTGGTGGGGGCCAAAAGGTTTCACCAGCACGGTGCTGAAAAACGAACTGCGCCCGGGCGGCGCCTATCGAATTCACATGCGCGGCCCCGACCAGGACGACCATTGGACGCAGGGCGTCTACCGCGAGGTCATCCCGCCGGAGCGACTCGTGATGGTCGGGAGCTGGGCCGATGCGCAAGGAAATCCCACCCGCCCGGAGACGACGGTGACGCTGCTGTTCGAGGATCTTGGCGGCAAGACCAGGCTTACGTTGCACAACGCGATCTTCGAATCAGTTACCGCTCGCGACGCGCATCAAAGCGGATGGAGCAGCAGCTTCGATAGCCTCGCGGAATACCTGGCGAGTATCAGGTAGGAACCTAACCCCTTCCCTTAGTGGGAAGGGGGACCGGATGTTGAGGGAGAGGCGATAATTTATGGAACGCGCTGAATCAATCAGACCGAATGGCGGCGACCTCATCTTGATTGTTGGGACCGTCAAGGGCGTGTTCATTTTCCGCACCGATCGAAATCGCCGCCAGTTTCAAATTGCGGGGCCCTACTTCAAGGGGCAGGCGGTTTTTTCGACGGCGTATCTTCCCGATCAGCGCGCGCCCCGGATTCTCATAGGCCATATGAGTATGCATTGGGGGGCGCTCGTTAGCTGGTCGGATGATTTCGGCGCGAGCTGGCATGAGCCCGAAGATGGCAACGTGAAATTTCCCGCAGGCAGCGGTCTCACCTTGAACGCGGTGTGGGCGCTCGAGCCAGCGCCTCTCATCGGCCGCGATGTGGTATTCGCGGGCGCCGATCCGGCCGCGCTGTATCGGTCCGACGATCGCGGCGAGACGTTTCGTCCGGTCGAGTCCCTGCTCAACCATCCTGAGCGTCCGTACTGGATGCCCGGCGCCGGCGGCCTTTGCCTCCACACGATCCTGCCCAATCCGCGCGATCCCAAGCGTATCATGGTCGGCATCTCGTCGGCCGGTATGTATCGCAGCGACGACGGCGGTGAGTCGTGGACGCGCCGCAACAAGGGCGTGAAGATGGAGGGCGGTCCGCCGCACGCGCCGCATTTCGGTCCGCAATGCGCGCACAAGATGCGTTTCGATGCGAAAAATCCTGATCGCATCTACCTCCAGAACCATCCCGGCGTGTATCGCAGCGACGACGGCGGCGATTCGTGGATCGATATCCACGAGGGACTGCCGTCGGAGTTCGGATTCCCGCTGGTCGCTCATCCGAGCCGCGCCGATACCGCGTACCTGATACCGCTCGAGTCGGATAATTTTCGCGTGCCGCTCGAAGGCGCCGTCAAAGTCTGGCGTACGCGCGACGCCGGTGAGTCGTGGGAGCCGCTCGGTAAAGGGCTGCCGAATCGCGACTGCTATTTCTCGGTGCTGCGCGACGCGTTCGCCTCCGACCGCCTCGATCCTGCCGGGCTCTATTTCGGCACGCGCGGCGGGCAACTGTTCGCGTCGCGCGACGAAGGAGAGAGCTGGAATTCGATCGCGGACTGGCTGCCCGCAGTGCTGTGTGTGAAAGCCGTCGAGGTCGCGTGAGCACAGCGATGATCTTTCATCTGCCATCTGCGCTCCGCCGATTTGCCGGCGACAAAGAGGTCGTCGAGATGCGAATTCCGCTCGACCTCCGGATGACTGTTGGCGAGGCGTTCGTGATGCTCGGCCGCGACTATCCCGCCATCCGGCAGCGCGTGCTCGACGATCAGAACAACATCCGCCGCCACGTCAACGTATTCGTCAACGGCGAGAACGTACGCTTCGCGCAAGGCGGCCTGACGCAGGTTTCGAATGACTCCGACGTGTGGATTTATCCCGCGCTTTCAGGTGGGTGATTTTGTCGATTTGAGGACCGGTCGAACGACTATATAGCGGTAGAGAAACAATCCGTTGAATGGAAACCGCGAGGACAGATTAATGCGAGTCACCAAGCATCACCTGGGCATCGGCTTCGAGGTCTGGAACACTCAGCAGACCTGGTTCTGGTATGTCGACAATACGAATCGCAACGGCACGATTGGCGCCGCCGCCAGCGAGTCCGACGCGATTGCCGAGGCGCATTCGTCGATCGAAGAGATTTCCAATTCGAGTGCGCGGCCCGACTGGGAATGCACGCTCGGAAAGCTCGCGCGGTATCTAGCTTCCGTCTGCGACGCCAACGCCTAAAGCTCGTTACTGAAACGGGAGGTCGAACCGTGGATCATAATCCGATCGTTTCTCGTGAAGAATGGCTTGATGCTCGCAAGCTCCTGCTCACGAGGGAAAAAGAACTTACCAGGGCCCACGACGAACTAAGCCGGCAACGTCGCGAACTGCCGTGGGTCAAGATCGACAAACCCTATGAATTTGACAGTCCCACCGGAAAGGTGACGCTCGCCCAACTATTCAACGGCCGCAGCCAGCTCTTCATCAAGCACTTCATGATGGGACCGGGCGCGGCGCACCAATGCGTCGGATGCTCGCTCGAGGTCGACCATGTCGAAGGTCTGCTCGAGCATCTCGAAAATCATGATGTGACCTATGTGGCCGTGGCGCGTGCGCCGATCGAGGAGATCGAGGCCGTCCGCAAGCGCATGGGCTGGCGCTTCCCTTGGGTTTCTTCCTATCACAGCGACTTCAACTATGACTTCAACGTCTCGTTCATCGCCGAGCAGGTTGCTTCCGGCCGCGCACTCTACAATTTCCAACCAGCGCCGGAATGGGCCGCTGGACTCGAAGATCTCTCCGGCGACAGCGTTTTCTACAAGGACGAATCAGGACAGATCTTCCACACCTATTCGACCTACGGCCGCGGCGGCGAACAGTTTCTCGGCATCTACGGATTTTTTGATGTAATGCCGAAAGGACGGAATGAGACCGGGCCGCATCACTCTCTTACCGATTGGGCTCGACCGAGGAACATGTATGCCAAGAGTGGAATCGTCGAGGGGAATGGCCGATATCACGCGCCTGCCTGTGCGTGCTCGATTCACAAGTGAAGGACGAATTCTTTGAGACTAACAGACCTGGCAAGGTCCAAATCGTTGATTCAGGGAGAAGACTCATGATCACCGTCACTGGCTACAATTGGGTTCCTGATTTTGCACGAGGCCTCGTGCGCGATCTGCGCGTGCGCTGGGCGCTCGAAGAGGCTGGGCTCGCATATCAGGCCAAACTCATCACGCATGAGGAAAAACTGACCCCCGCCTACCGCGCTCTGCAACCTTTTTCTCAGGTGCCAGTCTATCAGGATGACGACGTGACGCTGTTCGAATCAGGCGCGATCGTGCTGCACGTCGGCCGCAACAGCGCGGCGCTGCTTCCGGCCGATCAAGCCGGTCAAGCTCGCGCGACGGCCTGGGTGTTCGCCGCGCTGAATTCCGTCGAGCCGTTCATCATGGGCCTCATCGACGTGGATCTTTTCAGCCGGGAGGAGCCTTGGGCGAAGCAAAGCCGGCCTCACTGGGAAGCCAACGTCAAGAAGCGCCTTTCCGATCTGGCGGAACGTCTGGCCGGACGCGAATGGCTGGAAGATCGCTTTACGGTCGGTGACCTGATGATGGCAACCGTGTTGCGCATTCTGCGGCACACGGATCTGGTGACCTCCGATCCCGTGCTGGGGCCGTATCTGTCGCGCTGCGAGGCGCGACCCGCGTTTCAAAAGGCGCTCGCGGACCAAATGGCCTCGTTCAAAGAAGCAGACGCACTCTCGGCGGCATGACGGGCCTGCGAGCCCATGCAACAGGAGATGAACATGCAGAGTCCACAGGAGTACTACAAGCACGACGGCCCCATGAGCGCTCTGGGAGCGCATGCAGACGAGATCCGCGCACTGCCCAAGGACATCGCGTCGCTGTGCGAGGTCGTGCAGGGCGTGCTGATTCATCGCGACATCGCGCCCTGGCTATACGGAATCACGCTAACCGAAAAGCAGCGCGACGATGGACATCTGCGTCCGATCGAGCAGATGCTGACGCGGATTCATGAACTCGATTCGCGGCCGATTACGAGTGCCCGCGATGTCGGTCATCGGCTGCCCAGTGTCTGCCGCCATTTCTCTCTGATGCTCTCTTCGATCCTGCATGCGCAGGGAGTTCCCGCGCGTCCGCGATGCGGTTTCGGCGCCTACTTCACTCCCGGCAAGTTCGAGGACCATTGGGTGTGCGAATATTGGAACGCCGGCGAGCAGCGGTGGATCCTGGTGGACGCGCAGCTCGATGCGATCCAGCGGAAAGCCCTCAACATCAATTTCAATCCGCTCGATGTGCCGCGCGACCGTTTCATCATCGCCGGCGACGCGTGGCAGAAGTGTCGCTCGGGAGGCGCCGACCCAAGTAATTTCGGGCTCACGCACGTTCACCTGCAAGGGTTGTGGTTTGTCGCCGGCAACGTTCTGCGCGACCTCGCCTCACTCAATCGGATGGAAATGCTCCCGTGGGATGTTTGGGGAGCGATGGATATGAACGACGATGCGCTCACCGACGAGAGGAAGGCGCTGTTCGATCGCGTCGCGGCGCTGACACTCGCGGGCGACGACAAGTTCGCCGAGGTGCGCGCTATCTACGACTCCGACGAGCGCTTGCGCGTCCCGCCCGTGGTGTTCAATGCGCTCCGCAACGCGCCCGAACCGATCGCCGCGAGCTAGTCAGAGCAACACGACGGGCAGATAAAGGGCGAAGAGACTTCGTCGAGGCACCCTTACAATCGAGACTTGGCCAATGCCAGCGCAGCCACGACCATCATCAAACCCGCTAGACGATTCGCAAGCTTTACGAACCGCGGCTCGACGGCAAATTTACCGAGCTGCGCCGCTAGCATCCCGTACAGGCTGAGTACCACGAACTCGACAGATATGCTCGTCACAGCGAGGATCAGTACCTGCCTCACCACGCTATGACCTGGAATGATGAACTGCGGTAGAACCGCGACAAAAAAGACAAGAAGTCCAGGCTTTGAGATTTGGAGCACGAATCCGCCAGTAAATATGCGGGTGGATGAGACGCCGGACTCGGGTGAAGAAGCGCGGGACAATCCTTTTCCGGAGCTCACAAATGTGCAAACTCCGAGCCAAATGGTGTAGCCCGCACCGACCCAAGTAATCACGCTGAATGCGTTCTTGGACCCGGCCAACACCGCCGCGAGGCTAGTCGCGGACAAGATAAAGTAGACTGCGTTTGCGGCCAAAATCCCGCAACTCGCCCAGGTTGATGCTAAGACGCCTCTCGCTAAGCCTTGCGAGAAAACGAATAGAACCGCTGGACCGGGCGACAGGCACTGCAGCGTCTCCATCAGCAAAAAAATTATCCAAACCTTGATCGTCATAGCTGAGAACTAAGCCGAGGCCTCGATTCGACGGCTTGTGTGATGGATTCGAAGAACCCTCACCTACCGGCCGCGATGCGGCCGGCCGCCTCTCCCGTAAAGTAACGGGCGAGGTAATTCCCGGCCCCGCCTTCCCCAACGGAACCTGAGAGCAAAATGGCGGCCTCGCCATTTTGCGATTAGCACCGGGTGCAGGGGTCACCCCTGCCGAAGGAAGCATGAAACCCACCGAGGGTTTCACATTCAATTAAGTTCCTCCGCTAGCGGCGGCGTTGGACGAGGCCTGGCACTCCCTTCCTAATCTCACCTGCCGCCTGCGGCGGGCACCGGTGCCGCTGGCCTCGACGGCTTCGGCATGTGGATGTAGAGCTTGTCGGCGGATGGGCGGCCATCAGTATGCATCGACGGCGGCCGCATCGCGTATTTCACTTCGCGCGCATGCTCTGCCAGTTGCCGGTCCGGGTTGTAGACGCTGTTGAACTTCCACAGCATCTTGATGAAGTTGGTCTGGCCCTTCAGCGCGAGCTTGCCGGCGATCGACGCGACCGATTTCAGCGCCGCGAATCCCAGGTGTTTGCGGTTGAGCACGTCCTGCGTCTTCACCAGCTCCTGGTAGAACTGCAGCAGCGGCAGCTTGGTCGGCAGCACCGCGTGCTGGATGTCGTACAGGCGGTAGTCGAGCGTCGTCAGCTTGCGCGATTCGGTGAACCAGAGCTCGGTGCCGGGATACGGCGTCGCCACCGTCAGATGAACGATCTCCGGAATGCTCATCGCCCATTCGCGAATCACCTCGAAGCGCTTCACGTCCCATGACGGGTCCGCGATCAGGTTGATCGCAACCGTCAGCCCTATTTCCCGCGCCACTTCGAGCGCCTTGAAGTTCACGCCCATCGACGAGCGTTTGCGATGCAGCTTCAGTCCTTCTTCGTCGATCGCTTCGAGGCCGAGGAACATGTACTCCATTCCGAGTTTGCGCCAGTAGCGAAAGACTTCCGGATTGCGGCACAGCACGTCGGCGCGAGTCTCGAGGTAGTACTGCTTTTTGATTTTCCGTTTTTCGATTTCGTGGCCGATTGCAAAACCATGCTCGGGATGAATGAACGCGACGTCGTCGACGATGAAGACGTTGGGTTCTTTGATCGACAGCATATCTTCCGCCGCGGCTTCCGGCGTCGACTTGCGATAGCTGCGGCCGTAGAACGTCCACGCACTGCAGAAAGAGCAATCCCACGGGCATCCGCGGGTAAACTCGATCGACGCGCAAGGATCAAGCACGCCGATAAAATATTTGTTGCGGCGGCGTCCGAGGTCGCGCGCCGGAAAAAACTTGTCGAGATCGTCGAGCATCACCGGCGTGGGCCCGGATCCTTGCGCCGTCAGCACGCCGGGAACTTTGCCGATCGAGCCGCTGCCGATTGCGTCGAGCAGCATCGGCGTCGCGGTCTCGCCCTCGCCGCGGATTACCGCGTCGATCGCGCCGTCTGCATGCTCAAGGATTTCGTCGGCGACGAACGAGCCGCTATGCCCGCCGGTGAAGACGAAGCAATCCTTCATCAGGCGCTTCACGTCCTTGGCGAGATCGATCACCTCGGGCACGTTGGCCAGGTAGTTGAGCGAGAAGCCGACCGCATTGGGGCGGAAGCTCTCGATCTCGGCGAACAGGTCGCGATGCTTGAAAATTTGCAGATCGATAATCCTCACGTCATGGCCGGCCGCGCGCGTCGCCGCCGCCACCCGCTCCATTCCGAGCGGTTCGAGCCGCAGATAAATCTCGCTGTACATAAGCGGACTTGGATGTACGAAAAGGATCCGCATTAAATTCCTCCGGGCGCTCGATGTTTCAGGCGTGTGGCCGTGAAAAACTTTTGCTCGATTCGCTGGTCTTCGGTCGCGATAAATCTCCGCCTGACCAATCGGCCAGTCCAAGATCAAAAGCATCCTAATATTCTCATCGAGTCAATGAAATAGGATAGCGAGCCTCGAGATCCGCTTCGTGCTATTAATGATGCTTATGGACATGCGCGATATGAGCGAGCCCGAGCCGCCTCATCCGCGAAGTTATCTCTTCATCCTCGTGATTTTTATCGCGGTGCTGATCGACGCGATTTTGTTCGCGCAGGTACACGCAAACTATATTCATGACCATGGCTACGACGTCCGCCCGCGGCGTCCCGCCGTCGCCAAGCCGGCCCCGCCCTGATTTTCCAAATCGGATGGGTGGTTGAAGTTCGAGAACCCGACCCTAACCCCCTCTCGATATTTGTGCGCGGGACATGGGTAACAGGTGTGCGAGGACAGGGGTAACACCTAGGCGGCATGCTGGACCTCCGAGAGGAGGTGAACAGGATGCCGTGGCGGGAGGTTACCCGGATGTCGTTGCGGGAGGAGTTTGTGAAGTTGGCCATACAGGCCGGGACTAATCGGCGCGAGCTTTGCCGGCGCTTCGGGATCGCGCCGAAGACCGGGTACAAGTGGCTTCAGCACTATGCGGCCGAGGGCAGCAGCGGGCTTGAAGACCGCTCGCGCCGGCCGCGACGCTCGCCTTTGCGCACCGCGGCAGAGATCGAGCATCGCGTGATCGGGCTGCGCCGCGAGGTGCGCGGCTGTTGGGGCGGGCGCAAGCTGGCACGGCGGCTGGTCCTCGCCGGCGGTCCCGAGCTGGCGCCGAGCACTATCACCGGCATCCTGCGCCGCCATGGTTTGCTCAACCAGGCGGGGCCGCCGCCGCGGCCCTTTCAGCGCTTTGAGCGCGCGGCGCCCAACGAACTGTGGCAGATGGATTACAAGGGCCACTTCCCGTCCTTGAACGGCGCCCGCTGCCATCCGCTGACCGTACTCGACGATCACTCGCGCTTCTCGCTGGTGCTCAAGGCCTGCGCCGACGAACGCGAGCAGACCGTGCGCGCGGTGCTGACCGAGGCTTTTCGCCGCTACGGCTTGCCGGCCGCGATGCTGATGGACAACGGCTCGCCGTGGGGCGCGGCTGGAGCTCAGCCTTTCACCGCCTTTAGTCTGTGGCTGATTCGGCTCGGGATCCGCGTCGCCCATGGCCGTCCTTATCATCCGCAGACCCAGGGCAAGGACGAGCGCTTCCATCGCACGCTCAAGTTCGAACTGCTGCGTCACTTCAACTTCACCAGCCTCGAACATTGCCAGCGCGAGTTCGATTCCTTTCGCGATCGCTATAACCTGGTGCGCCCGCACGACGCACTCGGCCTCGCCACTCCCGTCTCCCGTTATCGCCCCAGTCCGATTCCGTTTCCTGAATCGCTGCCGCCCATCGACTACCCGGATGACCTCGAGGTGCGTAAGGTTCAGGCCGAGGGCTGGTTCAGTTATCGCGGCCGTCTGTTCCGGGTTTCCAAGGCCCTGCGCGGCCTGCCGGTCGCCCTGCGTCACTGCGAACCCGGCAACTCGCGGCGCGAGGTCCTCTTCTGTCACCAACCCGTCGCTACCATCGATCTCAATCACCCAGACGGAGGCCACTGATCTCATTCAAAAATGTGTTACCTATGTCCCCGCACGTTCCGTTACCCATGTCCCCAGTCCAAACAGAGGGAAGGGGAACCGGATTACATCGTTACGCCGGTTGGCTGGTGGGGCGTTTGCTCGTCTGGATGCGATGCGGACGCGGGGCGTCGGATGTTCGCGAACCGAAACGCTCGGCATACAAGCGGGTGAACTCCGCTCCGAAATAGAAGATCAGGCCGGAGTAGTAGACCCACAGAAGAATGATCATCATGGAACCGGCCGCGCCATAGGCCGAGCCGACGGCTCCTCTTCCCAGGTAAAGGCCAAGTCCGAGCTTGCCGAGATTAAAAAGGATCGCAGTGAGAGTGGCGCCCAGCCATACGTCATGCCATCTCACTTCGGTGTCGGGCAGAAATTTGAACATCGCGGCGAACAGCACGGTTATGACTCCGACCGAGAAGATGAATTCCGAAGTCTGCAGGACCAAATCCGGACACGGTATGATTCCACCCGCAAACTTTGCCATCGCGGCGATCAAAGCGCTGACGATCAAAGAGACTGCCAGAAGAAAGCCGATTCCGAGCAGGAATCCTACGTACAATACGTTCTGCTTGACGAGTTCTTTGAGGTCGCTCGGCGCGGTCGTTCGCCAAATTTGATTCAAGGCGCCCTTCAATTCCGAGAGCACGCCGATAGCGCCGAGGATCAATGACACTATGCCGACTACACTGGCCATCGCGCCGGTGGTCGCCCGACGATTCGCCGCCTGGACCATGCTCTGGATGGCGGCCGCGCTTTCCGGACCGACCAATCCTGCCAGCTGTTCCATGACTTTGCCTTCAGCTGCCTGGCGCCCAAGCATCAGACCCGCCAGCGCAACTGTCAGCAGAATAATCGGCGCCATCGAAAATGCGGTGTAATATGAGAGGGCAGCCGCCCGGGTCGTTATCGAGTCAGCTTGCCATCGAGCGAACGCTTCTTTGAAAATTTCTGGCCAGGGCGCCCATTTTGAGGACGGTTTTCCAGTGGCATTCACGGCGATTTCCAGATTCCACTAGTCTCGTCGCGAGAGAGATCAGAACCGGGCGATTCAGATATTTTCAGCGAAATCCCCGGTCGAGGAGTTGGTGTTACGCTGATTTCGAACCACGCTCAGCAGATCATAAAGAGTGGCTCGAACGGCGGTGCGCGCCACAAACCCAAGCACCGCCAGGCCCATCGCGCCGGACAATCCTCCGCCGACTACGAATCCGGCAGCAGCGACGGCTCCCGCATACTTGAGCGGCTGATCGCGGATTAGACTCACGATTTTACGCGAGTCCAGGCCGACGCCGGCTTTGTCGAGGTACTGCTGAGTGGTGTCTTCGAGGCGATCCTCGGCCTTGTGCGCGACCTCGGATGCCAGGCTCTGGTGGTGAGTTCTCTTGTCGTTTTCCATTGCTGATCGTCCCTGGGGTCGAGAAATATGCGAGGCCATCAGAATCGAAGGTGCAAGCAATATGCCCTGGGCGCAGCCTTGAGCGGATTTCACTTTTGAAGATTTCAAGCCGCGTTTTTGAGTAGCCGGAAAACTTTACGAAGATTTATGCGCACCGACGTCCCGCGTCGGCCTTGACACGCGCGCGCTAGCGCCGGAGTTTTGGCTCTGAGCTTCGAAAATTCCAAACCTGAAAGCTGAAACAGCAATTCGGAGAAATCATGCAGTACTCGAAACTGGGAAAAACCGGAATCACCGTCTCACGCATCTGCCTCGGATGCATGAGCTATGGCGACAAGAAATGGCGCGACTGGGTTCTCACGATGGACGAGGCGCGCGACCACTTCGCGACCGCGGTCGAGTCGGGGATCAACTTCTACGACACCGCTGACGTCTACTCGATCGGCGCGAGCGAGGAGGTTACCGGGCGATGGCTGGGCGAGATGGCCAAGCGTCACGAGATCGTCGTCGCGACCAAGGTTCACGGCCCGATGGCCTCGGGCCCGAATCGCGCGGGCCTCAGCCGCAAACATATTCTCGAAGCATGTGATGCGTCGCTGCGCCGGCTCAAGATGGATTTCATTGACCTCTATCAAATCCATCGATGGGACTACACGACGCCGATCGAAGAAACGCTCGAGGCGCTCGATTCGTTGGTGCGCGCGGGTAAAGTGCGCTACCTCGGCGCGAGCTCGATGGCGGCGTGGCAATTCGCCAAGGCACTCGCACTGCAGAAAGAAAACGGATGGCATCGATTCGTCTCGATGCAGAACCATTACAATCTCGTCTATCGCGAGGAAGAGCGCGAGATGAATCCGCTCTGCATCGACAGCGGCGTCGGCCTGATTCCATGGAGCCCGCTCGCGCGCGGATTCCTGGCCGGCAATCGCGAAAAAGGCGGCACCGGTCCGACCGCGCGCGCCAAGACCGATGACTTCGCGAAGAACATGTACTTCCGCGAGTATGACTTCGAAGTGCTGAGCGTGGTTGAGCAGATCGCCAAGCAGCGCAGCGTCACGCCGTCGCAGATCGCATGCGCATGGATTCTGCAAGCACCGGGCGTCGCCGCACCGATAATAGGTGCCACCAAGCTCGATCATCTGAAGGAAGCGATTGCGGCGGTCGACGTAAAACTCACGCCTGACGAAGTCGCGGCGCTGGAAAAGCCGTACCGCCCGCATCCGATTCTCGGGCATGAGCAGCCGAAGCCGTCGAGGATGGTGCAGTCGCGGTAATCTATGGAAAAAGCTGAGCACTCCCAACGCGTCCGGTTCCCCTTCCCACTATGGGAAGGGGTTAGGGGTTAGGTTCCTCGTGGCAGCAGAATCACTCGGTGGAAATAGAACTTAAACCATTACTTGAAGTCGCGGAGGCGCTCGGCAACCTCCGCGCCCCCTTCTACTTCGCTGGCGGATGGGCGATCGATCTGCATCTCGGGCGCGTCACCCGCGACCATCACGACATCGACATGCTGGTGATGCGCCGCGATCACCTGGCACTGCACAAAGCCCTGAATCAATTTTCACTGAAAAAAATCATTCCGCATCCCGAGGGCCTGATAAACCGCGGAACTCTCATCGAATCGCCGCCGGGCGAGCGGCTCGAGTTGCCGGTGCATCAGATCAATGCGTACCGCGCGGGCGAATCGGAGCCCGCGTTCCAGGTGATGCTCGCGGAGTCCTCGGACAGCGAATGGATTTATCGACGCAATCCGGAAATTCGGATGCCGATTTCGCGAATGGGATTTCACCCGCTGTGGGGGCTGCCGTATCTCGCGCCGGAAATCGTGCTGCTGTTCAAGGCGAAGCATCTCGAGCCGCGCGACCGAATCGATTTCGACCACGCGAGTCCAGCCTTGAGCCCGGACGCGCGGCGATGGCTGCGCGACGCTCTAGAAAAAACGCATCCGGGTCACGAATGGCTCAACGCACTTTGAAAGAAGGGTGAAAAAAATGGAAATCAACGGCGTCGCTCACGTGATGCTCACTGTCAGCAATTTCGAGGCTTGCTATCCATTCTATGAAAAGCTGCTCGTGTATCTCGGGATGAAGCCGGTGATGCGCAGCGAGGAGCATGCTGTATTGCGTGGGGGGACGGACTGCGGTGGGAATCATGCGCGGCGACGACTCGTATCGCGCGGAGAAATTCCAGCAGCGACGTGTCGGGCTGCATCACGTGTGCCTGCGCGCGCGCGAGCGTGGCGACGTCGATGAGATTTACCGATTTCTCAAGACAATCAACGCGAAGATTGTGCATCCTCCGGAGGACGGTCCGTGGGCGCCGGGATACTACTCGGTGCTGTTCGAGGATCCTGACGGTATTCGGCTCGAGGTTAATCACGTGCCGGGCAAGGGATTGCTCGCGTGATTTCGAAGGCGAAGCTGACGACACTAGTCAAGGAATTTAAATCGAAGGAAGTTGACCGCGCGCTGGCGGAACGCCCGGACCTACTGTCGGTTCGCGATGAGCGAGGACGAAACTGGCTTCATCTTTGCTGCGGGGTGAACCCGAAGCGAGCGAAGCTCAAGCCCGCGGACAGCGTGAAGACTGCGGAGGTGCTGCTGCAACTGGGGCTCGACATCAATCAGGAGGCATTCACCGAAGGCGACTGGAAGGCGACGCCGCTGTGGTTTGCGATCGCCCGCGGTGAAAATCTGGCGCTCGCAGAATTTCTTTTGAAACGAGGATCGAATCCGAACTACTGCCTTTGGGCGGCCGGGTTCGTCGAGAACATCGAGGCGATCAGGCTGCTGGTGCGCCACGGGGCGAAGGTCAACGACCCGTCGGTGGTCGAGGAGTCTCCGTTTCTTGGCGCGATCAGGTGGAGTCACTTCAAGTCCGCCGAAGAACTTCTGAAACTTGGCGCCGACGTGAACTACCAGGACCCCACCGGCATGACGGCGCTCCACTACATGCTGAAAAAAGGGAGCGACAAGAAATTCTTCGCGATGTTAATCGCGCAGGGCGCTCGCGGCGATATCAAGAACAAGGACAGCGTCACGGCGGCAGATCTCATGCGCAAGAAAAAGATCCGCAGTTCCGCGGAATGGCCGATCAACTAAAGATCGGCACCTGACCAACGTTCCGCAACCTGCAGGTTGCGCATCCTTGCGAGTGGCGTTATGGTAAATGCAACTTGGAGGTTGCATATGGCGTCAAGTACTGATCGAATCGAGAAGACTATCGTGTTGCGTGCGCCGCGTGAGCGTGTGTGGCGCGCGATCAGCGACTCGAAGCAGTTCGGCAGCTGGTTCGGGGTCGAGTTCGAGGGCCCTTTCGTACCGGGCGCCAGCACTGTTGGGAAAATAGTTCCGACGACCGTGGACCCGGAAGTCGCCAAGAGCCAGGAACCGTACAAAGGGTACCGTTTCGAGTTCCAGGTCGATCGCGTCGAGCCGATGCGGTTGTTTTCCTTTCGATGGCATCCGTTCGCGGTGGATCCGGGTGTCGACTACTCGAAAGAGCCCAGTACGCTGGTCGCCTTCCAGCTCGAGGAGGTCGCGGACGGCACGAAGCTGACCGTCACTGAGTCGGGCTTCGACCAGATCCCGATCGAGCGTCGCGCCAAAGCGTTTGCCGCCAACGAAGGTGGATGGGCCGCGCAGATGAAGCTGATCGAGAAGTACCTCGCGCAGCACGCGAACGACTGAGCCTGCCCGCCATGCCTCGACTATCGATGGGTGCCGCCGCGAAACGGGCCGACGCGGCGCTCCTCTTCGCTGCATTGGGCGACGCGACACGTTTGCGAATCGTCGCTCGACTCTGCGAGGAGGGACCGCTGTCTATCAGGCGGCTCACGAACGGAGCGAAGGTCTCGCGCCAGGCGATCACGAAACATCTGCACGCACTCGAGGAAGCCGGGCTTGCGCGCGGCTCGCGCGCCGGCCGCGAATCGGTATGGGCGCTGCGCGCGAACCGTCTCGCGAGTGTCCAGCGATACCTCGATCAGATTTCGCACGATTGGGATGCAGCGTTAGGACGTCTGCGAGCTTTCGTGGAAGAAGACGAGCGATGAAAGAATCTCTCCCTTGAAGAGGCCGCGCTTCAGCGCGCGTGATGGAGCGAATTGTCCGGCTTCCAGATGTGCGCGCAACAGACAATCGCGCCGCACAGACGTCCCTCCCCCTTACCCTCTCCTCAGTCGGGCGAGGATCAGAAAAAGGGCCGGACGCTTTTTGCGGCCGGCCCTTTTTGCGCGATTTGAAATTCGCTTACGCGGCTTGCTTGGTTTCGATTGCCAGGCTCTCTTCTGCGATTGAACCTCGCTTGGAGAAAATTACTGCGATCGACAGTGCAACGATCGACAGCACTACTACCGCTACGCGCAGCGCGGTTACCCCGCCGAGCTCCACCGTGGTGAACGGGGCGGCGAGAATCGCGACCAGGTTCATCACCTTGATCATCGGGTTCAGCGCCGGGCCCGCCGTGTCCTTAAATGGATCGCCGACGGTGTCACCCACGACTGACGCCTTGTGCACGTCGGTGCCCTTTCCGCCGAGGAAGCCGTCTTCGACTTTTTTCTTGGCGTTATCCCAGTTGGCGCCCGCGTTCGACATGAAGACCGCCATCAGCTGGCCCGTCAGGATGGTGCCGCCGAGAAATCCGCCGAGTGCGCCCGCGCCGAGGCCGAAGCCGACTAGCAGCGGCGAGAAGATCGCGAGGATTCCGGGGCCGAGCAATTCTTTCTGCGAGGCTGCCGTGACGATATCGACGCACGCGCTGTAGTCGGGCAGTTCCTTGCCCTCCATGATTCCGGGATGCTCGCGCAACTGGCGCCGCACCTCGAACACGATCTGATACGCCGCGCGGCTCACAGCTTTAATCGCGAACGAACTGAACAGGAACGGCACCGCGCCGCCGATCATCAGGCCCACGAACACGGTCGGCATGTTGATCTGGACGCCAATTGCGCCGAGATGAGCCTCATCTATAAACGAACGGAACAGCGAGACAGCCGCCAGCACTGCGGTCGCAATCGCGAGGCCCTTGGTCAGAGCCTTGGTGGTATTGCCGATCGCGTCCATCCACGACAGCGTCTTCGACGCCTCCTCCTGATGGATTCCGCCCATCTCGAAGATGCCGTGGGCGTTGTCGGTGATCGGCCCGTAGGTGTCCATCGCGAGGATGAAGCCGGTGGTGGTGAGCAGTCCGAGACCGGTCAGCGCGATTCCGTAAAACTGCAGCGCGAGCGACTCGTGGAAAATCGCCATCGCGCCGATAATCGCGGCCGCGATCACGAGCAGCGCCCATACCGACGACTCGAGTCCCTCGGCCATGCCCGACAGGATTAAGGTGGCCGGGCCGGTGCGCGCGGCCATCGCGGTTTCGGTGACTGGGCCTTTGTCCGGATGCGTGAAGTAGTTGGTCAGCCACAGCGTCACGACCGCGAGAATAATTCCGAGCGACGCACAACAGGCGAAGCGCCAATCGGTCGCGCCCGTGCGCGGGTCGTCGAGGTAGAGATAATTCACGACGAAGAATCCAATCACCGATGCGACCGCCGACGTCATGTAGCCGATGTTGATCGGGCGCATCGGATCGAGCATTTTGCCGGCCGGCACGCGCACCGCCATGATTCCGATAATCGACGAGAACACGCCGACGCCGCGCAGGATCAGCGCGAACATGATCAGCTTGACCGCGAACGCGCCGGCGTACTGCCCGTAGGCCGCGATAAAGTCCGACTCTTGCAGTGCGTAGGCCGCCAGGATGATTGCGGCGACCAGCGTCACCTCGTACGACTCGAACACGTCGGCCGCCATGCCGGCGCAGTCGCCGACGTTGTCGCCAACGTTGTCGGCAATCGTGGCGGGATTGCGCGGATCGTCTTCGGGCAGATCCTGCTCGATTTTGCCGACCAGGTCGCCCCCGACGTCAGCCGCCTTGGTGTAGATGCCGCCGCCGACGCGCATGAATAGTGCCGCGAGCGAGCCGCCGAAGCCGAAGCCGACCAGGACCTTCATCGCGTTTTCGCGGAATACCAGGAAGATGATGGTTGCGCCGAGCAGTCCGAGGCCGACCGTGAACATCCCGGAGACTCCGCCCGCCTTGAACGCGAGTTCCATCGCGTCCTTGAAGCTGGTGAGGGCGGCGTTGGCGCTGCGGACGTTGCCCTTGACCGCGAGCCACATCCCGACGTAGCCGGCGCCGTACGAAGCCGCGACGCCCATCAGAAACGCGATCGAGATTCCCAAAGGCAGGTACAAGCCCTGGTAGACGTTGCGGTACATGAAGAACAACGCGATAAATATCGCGGCCACAAACCAGATCATGGTTTTGACCTGGCGTCCGAGGTAGGCCATCGCGCCGAGCTCGATTGCGTCGGACACGTCGGTCATTGATTTGGGTCCGGGGTCGGCGGCCAGCACTACGCGGATCAACACGACTCCGTAGGCCAGCGCGACCAGTGCCGAGACCAGCACGAGCCACAGGATCATGACCTGCGAACTGGTTAAAGTTGGCAGAACGATATTCGATTCGCTCATTGCAATCCGAGTCTCCTGAAAAGTCGAGGTTTGATTAAGGGCAGTGCCCGCTGTGCAAATTGAATTAGTGAAATACGCCGCGCATAGCCGGGCGATCACCTTCTGGGTATCTGGCGCAGTCTAGGTTTTCCTGAAAGCGAAGTCCATATCGGCGGACATACTCATTGGACGAATACTAAACGAGCACCCCGAGGCTCGCTGGTCATTCTGGCCAAAGCGAACAGCACACGTTTGTCATCTTGACGGAAGCGAGCGACGCTCTGCTCGCTTCCGTCAGGCTGACGCAAGTCTCTCGGGAGACGATATTCTGAATCCCATGATTGATGCTGATCGCGACAAACTGAAACGGACTTTCGATCACGACGCCGAGCTCTACGACCAGGCTCGTCCCGACTATCCCGATCAGATCTTCGATGACCGGTTCGCGCTTGGCGGTCTCGGGCACGATGCCACCGTGTTGGAGGTCGGATGCGACACCGGGCAGCCTACGCGGCATCTTGCGCGGCGCGGATGCCGCGTCGTTTGCGTCGAGCTCGGCGAGAATCTCGCGGTTGCGCGTCGCAATCTTGAATTGTTCCCCCGGGTCGAGGTCGTCACCTGCGTCTTCGAGTCGTGGGAGCCGCGCGACTCCCGCTTTGATGCGGTGTTCGCAGCGACGTCGTGGCATTGGCTCGATCCTGAAGTGCGCTACGAGAAGGCCGCGCGCGTCCTGAAGCCTGGCGGCATACTAGCAATCGTGGACAACGGCCACGCGTAGACTCCCCGTAAGTGTTACGAAATAGGATCGAATTGTAGCGGAGGGACTGAAGCGATGCGCACTTTTGGTCAGTCGCCTTAAGAATTGAAAAGTGATTAGGTTGCGCTATATCGCATCAAACAGTTTACAGCCGTCGTTTCCGATCTGCTCTAGTCGCCTGAATTCACTGCCCCGCAGATCACGATCGCTGTAACTGCCCAGACCGGAGATCGATCGATGAAACCCTCGACAGTTCCAAAAGCGAAATTGTCGGACCTTCAACTGCTGGGCCGACTGAAAGGATTGGCATGGCTATCTTCGGGACAACTGAAGAGCCTTGACCACTCGATGACGATCCGAACTGTCAAACACAAGGAAATCATCTTCGAGGAGCGCGGCGTGCGTAGTCAGGACACCTACATCCTCTTATCGGGCATTGCGGAACTCTCCCATTTCGACGGCATACGCTCGCGGGTCATCGCAGTGCTGTCACCCGGTGTGATTTTCAGACTGCCCATGATGGCCCCTGGGGTCGAGCATACCTTTCGATGGACCGCGCTCAGCGACTGCAGGGTCGCTCACCTGACGACCAACAGCTTCATCAGTATCAGCCTAGGTATCCGTGCGGCTGATTTCTCGAAGGTGGCGGATTCGGACAACCAACGATGGGGCTATCTGGTGGGGCGTTATCCAAGCTTTGTCGGATTGAGCCTCCGGGGACGCGTCGCGGTCGCGCTGCTCGAACTGTCGGTCGAGTTTGGAGTGCAGGAAACGCGCGGTATCCTCATCCGGGTTGCTCTCTCCCAGAGGCAACTGGCCGACCTGGTCGGCGCTTCGCGGGCGAAAGTGGGACAGGTGCTGCGTGACCTCGAACGAAAGAAGATAGTCGTTCGCGACGGCCACCATTTCGCGGTCGTCACCCGCCGGCTCGAGGCGATGGCTAGGTCCAGCGGTCGAATAGCCGCCTGACGATCCTCCCCTGCCGTGTGTCCCACCGGTCGCGCCAGCCGCCAGCCGATCTTTTCCGCTAATTTTGGACTAAATTGTAACCTGAGGCGCAAGATTGCGTCTTAGAGAGGGCCGATCGGCGATTTGTGTTCTCCCGGTGGCCAATCGTCCGGAGGTTTCTCTTGTCACTCGACTGCCAAAGACGCAAAAAAGGATCTCGTTGGGCCGTAGCAATTTTTACTTAAGGCGATTTTTAGCTAACCATCTGGCAGCCATTTCATCACCCTACTGATCTTGAACCTCTTTTGGCTGCCAGAGGGTCCCCTGCTCCGGCCCTCGCGAGAGATTCGATGCCACCCCGAACCAAAAACAGCACGACCATTAAGGCCATTAAGGCCAGACGGAGCACGAACCCGGGACACGGCTGGTTCGAAACGCCGTGGTACTACGTGAGCATCGCTTATCGCGGCAAGCAAATGAGCCTGCTGGTCGAGACCGATAGTGAAGAAGAAGCGCGGCGGGAAGGGGAAGCGCTCTGCGTAGATCTCGGCTACGTGGCGAAACGAATTTCAGTCACGAAGGTAGTGATCCAATGAGGACATTGGCCGCCTGACGAGCCCTGTCCCTTTAGTTCGCAGGGGGCGCCTGGGCAACCCAACCTCTAACCCCTTCGCGCGGGGAAGGGGAACCGGATTTTTTGGCTTTAGCTTGCGGCTGACTTCTTGAGGTCAGGCTCACTTTCTCCGGTGAGCAGGTCATCGAGCACATCGAAGTTGACCGGCTTCACGAGGTGCGTATCGAATCCGGCCTGTTCAGCTCTTCTTCGATCCTCCGGCGAGCCGTAACCCGTCAACGCGATCAGAATCATCCCGTGACTCTCCGACGATGAACGAATCCGGCGGGCGACCTCGTACCCGTCGAAGCCCGGCAAGCCGATGTCGATCAAGGCAGTGTCGGGACGGTTCGCAAGCGCGGATTCGACTCCGCTGGCTCCCGAGTCGGCTTCGAAGATCTCGTGCCCCGACATCTCGAGCGCCTCGCGCAACGCCTCGCGCGCGTCGGCGTTGTCCTCGACGATCAGAATCCGCCGGCCGCGCTTTGAGCGCACCGGCGCTATCCGGGTCGTGGTACTTTCCGTGACCTTCTCGATGCGCGGAATCCGCACCGTAAATGTGCTGCCCTGGCCGGGTCCGTTGCTGTGCGCCTCCACCGTCCCTGCATGCATTTCCGTCAGGCGTCGGACGAGAGTCAGCCCGAGTCCCAGTCCCCCGGGATGGCGATCGGATAGTCGTTCGCCCTGGACGAAGAGCTCGAAGATACGTGGCAGCAAGTCAGCGGGGATTCCATCGCCATCATCTTCGACGCAGATGACTGCTCGATCGCTTTCACTTCGGATGCTGAGAACAATTTTGCCCTCCGGTCGCGTGTACTTGCACGCATTGGAGAGCAGGTTAGTCATGATCTGGGCAACTCGATCCGGATCGCCATCGATCCAGGTATCTTCGATCCGCAGAGTGATGTTGTGTTTGCCGTATTCCTCGCGCAAGCGTAGCGCGGTCACGCAGTCGCGGGCGCATTCAGCAAGATTCATAGGCCGCCGACTGAGCGTGATCCTGCGCGCCGCCGTAAGACGCTCGACGTCGAGCAGGTCGTCGACCATTCGCGCCAGATGCCCACTCTGGCGCGCCATGATTTCCAGCAGCCGCGCCGATTGCTGTGATCGCACGTCGGCGCGTTGGAGAACGTGCACTGCGCTGGAGAGCGCGGCAACCGGATTGCGCAACTCGTGTCCGAGCATCGCGAGAAACTGATCTTTCGCGCGATTTGCAGCCTCGGCTTGATGGCGAGCCTCGTTCGCATCCTCTTGGGCGCGCTTGCGCTCCCACGCGACCGCCGCCAGCGTCATCGTCATCAAGGCCATCGTCATCATGAACGCCTGCGGGATAATGAGCGACGAAATCTCACTGGCGAATCGCGCCCATGGACCGTGGCCTCGCATCATCCCCCAGTCCGCACAAACGGCGAGAATGAACAGGGCGGTGGCAGCTTCGCGCTGGCCGAACCTGAATGCAGACCACACCAGTATCGGGATGCAGATAAAGCCGATCGGATACTGCTCGATTTCGGGAAGAACGCCGGCAAACACCAGAACTCCGAACAGAGTTATCGCAGCGAGCGTCACAGAGGATTCCAGCAGCCGTCGATGATCGCTGGTCAATCGCGGATTCTGGGCCCACAGGATCGGAAACGGAGCGAACAGCAGAAAGCCACCTACATCGCCCAGCCACCAGGTCAGCCAGACTCGTACAAATTCGTGTCCGTGCGCGAGCCCGCCAAGCGTGAGACTGGTAACGCCGATAGTGGCACTGATGGCAGCCGCGAGCATGCTCAGCGCAGCAAACTTGAAAAAATCCTGTGCATGCTCGAACAGCTTGCGGCCGTTCGCGTAGCGCGTCACCAGGTACACTGCCGCAACCGCCTCGAGCGTGTTGCCGGTCGCCATACCAAGTGACGAAAACACGCCACCCGAAGTCGCCAGGTTGACGAAAAAGGCGCCGAGAAAAATTCCCGGCCAGACTTGATAGCCGAGCAGCAGCATCGCTGCGAATGCGATTCCGCTCGGCGGCCATACCGGTGACGAGCTGGCGGTGAAAGACGCGAAATATAGGCCAAGTTTGCCGGCGGCGAAATAAACGATCGCGACCCCGGCAATCCATGCCAGGTTCTCGATATCCGCGCCGAAAATATGAAGCGCGCGAGCAGGCAGAAGCGTCGTCGAGCGTTCGGACGGGGTTGGCGCCGCGTCGTTCAATTTTAAGGTAGCCAATAGGTGGCCCCCGAATGTCGCTTTGGTGATCGAGTGCTCAAAGAGATCCTATACAAGATGTACTCCCGTCATTCCAATGAAACTGAATGCTCCGGCCGACGTATTCTGATTTGCGCCGACTGACCTGTTGAATCCCCTGTGGATAGATCTTGCTCCCCAGGGCGCAGAGTTGGGCTAAGGTTCCGAAAATCTCCGAATCTTGATCCCAAGGTAGCAGAGTTCCGGCTGCTTTTTCTTGGCATTAGCCCGCCAAACAGCGAGAAAGGGTCTAGATAGTCGTCAGGAAGTCGAAAAACCATACCTCAAAGATTCATGGCGATTTTTTCAAATCATCTGGCAGCCAATCCTCAACCTCGCAGTCTTCTACATCCCCATCCGCTACCACTGTTGGCTGCCAGATGGTTTCCATAACTCGGACGTTGCCCGGAAATGCCAACCCGTTTACCTGCGGGCATCTCCCCACCTGCACCGGTTTCTGCAAGTCCGCCGAAACGGCTTCTTGTCACAAAGGGGTCTCCAATGAGTACGTCAGCCTTCCTATCCGAGTTACAACGAATAGGAGCCAACACGGTTGAAGAGACTGCAGCGCCGATGCCTTTCGCGGAGAATCGTTACAGCAAGTTTCTATTTCAACTTGAATCGATCCTGCGGAACGCACCAGAAGCCTCCGGGGTCTACGGACTCTTCAGCGCCTTTTGGATTTATATCGGTGCGGCGGAGAACATCCAGGCGCGAATTCTGAAGCACCTGGAGGGCGACGACCCATGCATCGTTCGCTATCGGCCTTCGGGTTTCGCCTTCGAGCTTGCTGCGCCCCGGGACCGGCATCATCGACGCATGTTTCTGATGAAAGAACTTCAGCCGCTCTGCAATAGAGAAGTTTCGCACGCAACGAAAGGTGATTGATATCGGCTCGATCCGTCGGCGCGACGGGTTGCTGCACGGATGTCCGCCTTGGTACGCCTCCAGCATTCACCCTGGAGGGACTCCGTATGTCGGGCCGCCCACGACTAGGTGGGCCTAGTCCATCTCTCTTCGTGTCATCTCAGGCTTTGTGTCATCCCGAGCGTAGCCGAGGGACCCCGGATCTTTCTCGACGCAAGGAGGGTCTACTTACTCACGGCACGCGGAGCCGAGCACCTCCAAAATCTCTCATATCATTCAGAACTCAAATCATTCCACGCTGGATTCATCGACTCGATCAGTTTGATTTCTTCGCTCGCGTCCAATTCTTCATTTGTATAGCGGATTAAAGGAAGCTTGGTCGCTGCCATAGGTGAGTCGGTTCCTTGCGTCGAGAAAGATCCGGGGTCCCTCGGCTACGCTCGGGATGACACAAAGAAAAGGACGACACGCAAAGCCGCGCGAGCACCGTTTGTCATCCTAACAAAGCGAGCATCGCGAGCGGCAGGAAGGATTTCGGACTGCTTCGCGTTTTTGTGTCACCCCGACGACGGGAGCGTTAGCGACGGGAGGAGGGGCCTCGGACAGCTTCGCGCACGCGAAGCCGGTTCCGGTCTCTGCAGATCGCGCAGCGCTCCTTTTCGCCCTCGCT
>CAVZGB010000010.1:0-624406 GCA_963774665.1 uncultured delta proteobacterium | reverse complement strand
GCTGTCAAATGTGGCTGTCAAAGGTCCGCAGGAGGTCGCCAACCGCGTAAAGAGCTTCGATTTAGTTGGTGATCCCAGCGGGAGTCGAACCCGCGTTCCCGACGTGAGAGGCCGGTGTCCTAACCACTAGACGATGGGACCATCGTCGCGCGCTTTGGCAGCGCGCATCCAAATCACTTGGCTGAGGAGGTAGGACTCGAACCTACAATCGCCTGATCCAGAGTCAGGTGCCTTACCAATTTGGCCACTCCTCAGCGCAGCCCTGAAATATAACCAACGGCCATCGCGCGCGCCACCGCGTCCGCGCGGCGGGTAGTGTCCTGATTTGAAGCCGCGTCAGAGAAGTGGAAAAACCCTTTTGAAGAATTCACGATCGCCCTCGAAAGTTCTCTCAAGTCGGAGAACTTCGTCTACGCCGAGCCAGCGGGCGTCAGCAACTTCTCGTGGGTCGAGTTTGAAGTCTCCGGACACCCATTCCGCAAGCCACCAGTGCAACTTGTGACTACCGCTCGCAGCGGTATTTTCCCACACTTCCCGCACCGGCCGCACGCTCAGGCCGACCTCTTCCCGGACCTCGCGCACAAGCGCTCCGGCCTGATCCTCCCGAGCCTCTATCTTGCCGCTCAGCGGGGCCCAGTATCCGGCACCGGGTACGTCCGGACCGCGTTGAATAAGCAGCACCTTACCTTCCTTCGTTGTCACCGCGACGACCGCTTCAGGAAGCGATTCGACCCGGCGTTGCTCGTCGCTCATTCTCGCTCCTCCGAAAGTCGAGCTCTCGCCAAAGGACACTGCCGCGCGACGCTACCTGATTGCGGTGTGGCGAAGCGTCTCGGCGTGACGATTGACCAGCGCGTCGCATCGCGAGAGCAGCGCCGGATCGGCGGAGTGGCGTTCGATCATGTAGCTCAGCTCGCCGAGGTCGTGAACGAGCAGGCGCAGACATCGCTCGTACTCGTCGGGCGCCTGCAACGCCTTCAGCAGATCGGACACCAGATCTTCGAGTTCGGTCTCCTCGACTTCGAGCGCAATCTCGAGCGCGCGGTCGAGCTTGATCCCGGGCGTCGCGTCAGCCTGCGACTTTTCGAGCAGCGCCCGCAGCCTCACGATAGTCGCGTCTTCGAGCGAGATGGGACTTGGCTTGTCGAGCATCGCTTCCTGATCGAGCACTGTCGTCACCAGGTCGAGCGCGCCGACGTGGCGGGCTTCGTCCCGCGCCATCCCGAACCAGAAATCCTGCAGGGCCGGCTCGCTGGCAAAGATTTTCGCGAAGCGCGCGTACAGCGCCATGCTTTGTTTTTCCAGTGCGATGGTCGCATCGAGGACTTCGCGCGTCGTTGGCATCGTGGGTGGATGATAGCTGCTGTGTTCCGGCGCGGTAAAGCGGGAACGCGCCATTGAGTATTCTCAGAACGACAATTCTGAACCTGCGGATCCGGAGCGCAACAACTCGAGCAGACGCTTCATTGCGATTCGCGATTCGATCGCGAAAGGTACCGTCGCGACGAGGTAAATGAAGAGCGTCATCGCGATCACCACCATTCGCACGCCGAACGGTCCCGCCACCGGTGAATCGACGCTGACTGAACTCCACCCCAGGAAAACAATTATGCCGATCCAGACGGGGACTACCGGCCATACCAATCGCATGTTCACCGCCACCATCGTCCCCAACCCGTCGCGCCGAAAATTCCCTTCGATGATCGGCAGAAACGAGTTCTGGTACCCGACGACGCGATGGATTTTGAACCGGCTGCCCGCCACTTTGCCCTCGAAATATCCGCGCTTCGCGGAAGACGGCCAGCCCCACTTCCGAGGCGGCTCGACGATTTCCTGCAGAACCCTCGCGGCATGCGCCGGACTCATCGGGGTCGAGAATTCGAACTTGCGAAATGGCGGCCGGAGAAATTCGCGCAACCGGCTTGGTTCGAAATCAGTCCCGACGATCCGTTGCGCTTCGAACATTGAGTCGAAAGTAACCGAAGCGTCGCGCTAACGCACGAAGGCCCGACCGCGTTTCCGCGATCGGGCCTCCAATTCGAATTGCGTATCTACTACTTCGCGAGCTCGGTTGCGCGGGTCTCGCGGATGACGGTGACCCGGATCTGTCCGGGATACGTCATGTCGGTTTCGATTTTGCGCGCAACATCGCGCGCCAGCATCGAGGTGTCTTCGTCCGAGATCTGGCTCGGCTCGACGATGACGCGCATCTCGCGGCCGGCCTGCACCGCGAAGCATTTCTCGACGCCCTTGAACGACTTCGCGATCGTCTCGAGATCCTCGAGCCGCTTGACGTAGCTTTCGAGCACCTCGCGCCGGGCTCCCGGACGCGCGCCGGAGAGCGCATCGGCAGCATCGACCAGCGGCGCGAGAATGGTCTCGGCTTTGACTTCCTCATGATGCGCCGCGATCGCGTTTACGATCTTCGCCGACTCGCCGTATTTGCGCGCGATCTCGCCGCCGATCAGCGCGTGCGAGCCTTCGACCTCATGCGTCAGCGCCTTGCCAATATCGTGCAGCAGGGCTGCGCGGCGAGCCTGCTTTTCGTTGAGCCCCAGCTCTGCCGCCATCGCGCCGCAGATAAACGCGGCTTCGATCGAGTGCATCAGCACGTTCTGCGCATAGCTGTACCGATACTTGAGCATTCCGAGCAGCTTGACCAATTCAGGATGAATTCCATGCACGCCGACTTCGATAATCGCGCGCTGACCGGCCTCGCGAATCGATTCCTCGACTTGCTGCTCGGCCTTGCGCACGACTTCCTCGATACGTCCCGGATGAATGCGCCCATCCGAGATTAGCTGCATCAGTGCGACGCGCGCGATTTCGCGGCGAATCGGGTTGTGGCACGAAATCACGACCGCCTCCGGAGTGTCGTCGATGATGATGTCGACGCCGGTGGCGGCCTCGATCGCGCGGATATTGCGTCCTTCGCGGCCGATGATGCGGCCCTTCATCTCGTCGTTGGGCAGCGCGATTACCGAGACCGTGCGCTCGGCGACGAACTCGCCCGCCAGCCGCTCGATCGCAATCGCGACGACTCGCTTGGCGCGACGATCGGCCTCTTCGCGCGCCTCTTCCTCGACGATTCGAATGTGCTTGGCAGCGTCGGTGCGTGCCGATCCGATCATCTCTTCCATCAGCGAGCGCTTGGCTTCCTCGCGCGTCAGGCCGGCGACGGCTTCGAGCTTGGTGCGAGCCTCGTCGATATGTGCCTGCAGTACTTCTTCTTTGTCGGTAAGACTTTTCTCGCGTGAGCGGAGACTTTGATCGCGCCGATTGAGATCGGCTTCGCGCCGCTCGAATGCTTCCTGGCGCTTTTCGAAAGTCTCTTCGCGTGCTTCGAGTTTCTGTTCGATCGCGGCAATTTCGCGCCTGCGATCGCGCATCTCGCGTTCGGCGTCGGCCTTCGCGCCGACCACCATGTCCTTTGCCTTGAGTTCTGCCTCCTTGACTACTAACTGGCTCCGTGTTTGAGCCTCCTTGGTTATTTCCTCGGCCTGAGCGCGCGCGGCCTCCAGGTTAACGGCGTCGTTACGCTGTTTCGTTATTCCCCAAATGTAAAAGACCGCGCCACCAACTATGAATCCCAGGATTGCCATGATTAGAGCCACCCGGGTTTACCTCCTTCGTCCGTGTTCGGCGTGCTGGCAGTGGCGCTTCGCAGGCACGATGAACTTCGGACTCGGTCACAATGAAGTTAAGCCGCCGGTCGAGCCCCGTCTCGGGGATTCGATCGAGCAGCTGGAATGAAAAGGCGAGCCCCACAGTGATCGCTTCGCCGCCGAGTTGGCCGATGAAACGATCATAGTGACCCCCGCCACGCCCCAGTCGCTGCCCTTCGAGTCCGAAGGCAACGCCGGGAACACAGACGAGAACTTTCGCGAAACTTTTGCTGTCGAGAACTTCCGACGATACGGGCGGCTCGAGGATTCCGTAGCGTACCGGCGACAAGCTCGGCGCGATCGCGGATGCGATCGGGCGACTATCGTGCCAGCGGACAGCCATCGGAGACGGCCCGCCCCCGGATAGAAGACAGCGCGATCCGACGCCAGCGCGTCAGCCAGGATGCGATCGGTCGAAACCTCGTTACCGATTGCGGCGTACAGGACAACTGCGGATGCGTCGCGGTAGGGCTCACTCGCGATCACTCTGCGCTGCACGATCTCCGACCATGCCGCCGCACGCTCGCCGGAGAGCGCGTCGCGGCATGCGATCATGATCGCGCGAAGATTTTTCTTTTCGTCCGCCACAGTCGTTGCCATGGCGGGAGCGGGTTCAACTGCTCGATTGCGCCGTTTCGTCTTTCGTTGCCGTCACGCGCGCGTGTCGTTGTACTCTCGAACCGGCTGACAGCCGGCCTGTATCCGCGAAACGTTCTGTCGCGAAAGCCTTGGATGCGGTCGGAAAATATCGCACGGGCCTCATTCTTGTAAGCACCGCGTTTAGGCTGCTCTCGAGATCCACAATTCCCGCCCCCGTCCGAAATCGTTCACCTCTCGGATGCCGCGCGACTCGACGGTTCATGACTCATTCACCGTCTATCGCCGCGGACAGCCGTTTATTCATCGCCGCGATTCGATCCACCAGCTCCTGATGCTCCCGACGCAGGTGTTCGAGCTCCTCGGCGAAATTTAACGCAGCCAGGATTGCCAGGTTCACTGAATTGATTGTCTGGCTCCCGGCGCGGATATCCTTAATCTTCTCATCGACCGTCTCAGCCAGGGACTTGACCCAGTCGTCGCCCGCATCGCTGGCGATTGTGAGGCTTTGTCCCATGATCTGGACGTTGATGCCCTTCATTTTCTATCCAAGATCGATCCCGTCGAAGCGGGTGAGGATTTTTTCGATCCTGCATTCGCACGTCGTTGCGCTCGTTTTCATGCTGCTGACGCTCGGCGCTCAACTGCTTCACCTGCCCGGACGCGTCGGCGTAGCGTTTTTCCATTTCGGCGAGCTTCTGCGCGAGCTGTTCGTTTTCCTTGCGCAACTGATGGATACGCGCAACGGAAGCTTGAATTCGTTCGTCTAGTTGCTTTAAGACATCTGTGGCCATGAGAGGAAATCTTCTACCTTTAGTTTAAATTTCGATAAACTATGCTGTCAAGCTGCATAAGAGCCGCTGGCACTCTGCTCCCCTGAGTCGTCAGTTGCAAACAGCGCGTCGACAAACTCGCGCGCGTCGAACTCGCGCAGATCCTCGAGCGCCTCGCCGAGTCCCACGAATCGCACCGGAATCTTGAGCCGCTCCGCCACCGCAACCACCACTCCGCCCTTCGCCGTGCTGTCGAGCTTGGCGAGCACCACTCCCGTCAGCGGCACCGCGTCGCGAAAAACCGCGCCTGGCTGAGCGCATTCTGACCGGTGTTGGCATCGAGCACCAGCCACGTCTCATGCGGCGCACCGGGCAACTCGCGCGCGACGACGCGCGCAATCTTCTTGAGCTCTTCCATCAAATTAACTTTGGTTTGGAGGCGTCCCGCAGTGTCGATCAGCACGGTACTGGTCTTGCGGGCGACCGCAGCTTTGACCGCGTCGAAGGCGACCGCCGCGGGGTCCGAGCCCTGCGATTGCTTGATGATGTCGGCGCCGGCTCGATCGCACCATACCTCGAGCTGCTCGATTGCGGCCGCACGAAACGTATCCGCCGCCGCGACAATCACGCTGCCGCGCTCGGCCTTGAGCCGCGCCGCGAGTTTCGCGATTGTCGTGGTTTTGCCGACGCCGTTGACGCCGACCAGCATGATCACCAGCGGCGCATCGCCAGAGTCGGCGGGCGCCCGGTCCGCGGACGTCATGATCGCGGCGATTTCGGCTTTGAGCGCGTCGCGGATCGCGTCGGGTCGATTGTCGTTGCCCAGCTTCGCGCGCACGGCGGCTGAAATCTTCATGCTCGCCTCGACCCCAACGTCGGCGGCGATGAGAGCCTCCTCGAGGCCTTCGTAAATATCGTCGATTTTCGCGCTGCCGGTTAGCGCAGCCCGGATGCGCGCGAGAAAGTTCTCGCGCGTCTTGCGCAGCCCGAGCCCGATTCGCACCGGCTCGCGAACAGTCGGCGGCGGCGCGACATAGGGCTCCGGCTCAGGCTCAGGAACCGGGACGGGTTCAGCGAGTTCGGACGTCGGTTCCGGCGCGAGTTCAGGCGGCGGTAATGGCTCCGCTTGCGGCGCAGCCTCGATTTCCAGATGAGTCGGAGGCGACGGCAGCGCCTTGCGCAGACTCCATTGAATCAAGACTCCGATGAAAATGAGGCCCGCGCCGACGCCGGCGGCGATGATCAGAATGAATGCGATAGAAAAGAGGCTCACAGGTTGATCGTCCGGGAAAATAAATCCAGAAGAAACTTCGATGCAAAGAATAACAGTAGCGGTCTTGTTCCGAAACCGGCCGAACAGCTCGTGTCATCCTGAGCGTAGCGAAGGATCTTGCGCGTAGCGCGTCACGTGCACGAATGACGCCGGCCGCAAGAACGTCGTCGAGATTCTTCGCTACAGCAGTCTCGTCCTCAGAATGACACAAAAAAAGGACGATTCGGCCGAATTTTAACACTGGGTGCAGGGGTCACCCCTGCCGAAGGAAGCGTGAAACCCATCGCGGGTTTCACATTCGATTACGTTCCCCGCTATAACGAATCAGGGCCGCGACGAAATCTCAATTCACGCGGACCCCATCATCAAGGGAGATCTGTAGATGGCCAAGCTCAAGGGCAAGGTTGCAATTGTAACGGGCGCGAGCCGCGGTATCGGCAAGGCGATCGCGGAACTGTTCGCAAAAGAAGGCGCGAAGGTCGTGTGCTCGGCGCGCACGCTCAAAGAAGGCGAGCATCCGCTGGAAGGCTCGCTCGAAACCACGGTCGCTGGAATCAAGAAAGCCGGCGGCGAGGCCGAGGCCGTCACCTGCGACGTCTCGTCGGAAGCGGACTGCGAGAAGCTCGTCGAGGAAACGCACAAGCTCTATGGGCCGGTCGACGTGCTGGTGAATAACGCGGCGCTGACCTATTTCATCCCGATCAAGGATTTTCCGCCGAAGCGATGGATGCGATCGTTCGCGGTAAACATCCACGGCCCGTTCATGTTGAGTCACATGGTCCTCAAGGACATGATCCCGCGAAAATCCGGATCGATCGTCAACATTTCGTCAGGCGCGGCGATCGGACCGGGCCGCGGACCATACAAAACCGAGACGGTGTTTCGCGGCGGCGTATGCTACGGCGCCGAGAAAGCCGCGCTCGAGCGCTTCACGCAAGGACTCGCCGAAGAAGTTTACGACGACGGAATCTCAGTGACCTGCGTATCGCCGTCACAAGTCGTCGCGACTCCCGGCACGGTGCATCACCATCTCGTCACCGGACCCGACGATCCGACCGGCGAGCCGGTCGAATGGATGGCGCAATCGGCGCTCATACTCGCGACCGAACCGCTCGACAACGTGACTGGGCTCGTGACGTACAGTCAGCCATTGCTCAAAGCAGTTCGGCATCATCGAAAAAGGCGTCGGGATCGGATTCGATCGCAAAGGCAGCGGCTACAGTTTGATCTAGTCGCGCGATTTTGCCGGTGTGCCATCTTTCTTTGTGTCGTCCCGACTTTGTGTCATCCCGAGCGTCGCCGAGGGACCCCGGATTTTTTGCGGTGTTGGCCGACGCACCCCAACCATGGCGCGACCGTTGTGAACGCCGGACGATCCGTGCGGTTCGCTCACATATCAACGACAATCGAGCTACGCTCACTTCGCTTGAGCCTTGGTTAGAGTGCGTCGGCCGACGTCGAGAAAGATCCGGGGTCCCTCGGCTACGCTCGGGATGACACAAAGCAGAGGCAGCCAAAAGAGGCGCTCCCTCCAATATTTTCTTACGCGGCTTGTGGAATTCTGAGCGAAATAATTCGCGAGACGCCGGGACGATCCATTGTGACGCCGTGGATCTGGTCGGCGCGCTGCATCGTGCGCTGGTTGTGCGTGATCACGATGAACTGCGAGCGCGTTTTCAGCTCGGCCATCAATGTCGTGAATGCTGCCAGGCTGAACTCGTCGAGCGGAGCGTCGACTTCGTCCATCACGCAGAAGGGGCTGGGGTTGAGCAGGAACAGCGAGAAGATCAACGCCATCGCGGACAGCGCTTTCTCGCCGCCTGACAGCAGGCCGATCTCTTTGACCTTCTTGCCGGGCGGCTGCACGAGGACGTTGACGCCCGCTTCGAGCACGTCGCCGGCGTCGGTCAACTCGAGCCGGCCCTTGCCGCCGCGCAGCAACTTGGGGAACAGCTCGGCAAAATTTTTCGCCGCGCCCTCGAAAGTCTCGGCGAAGCGTTTGCGCGCCTCGCGATTCAGATGCGTGATCGTTTTGGTCAGATCGTCGAGCGCACTCTGCAAGTCGGCGCGCTCTGTGCCGAGGACGCCCGCGCGTTCCTCGAGCTCTTTGACTTCGCTGTCTGCCGCCAGGTTCACTTCGCCGATTCGTTCCATCTTGGCGCGCAGCTCGACGATTCGCGCGTCGTCATCGGCCGCGACTCGGCCGTCGAGTGCGGGAACTATCTCGGCCGCCATCGCGTCGAACTCGGCGCCGAATTTTTCGACAAAGGCTCGCGCCAACTCCTCACTGAGCGCGCGAGCACGTTCACGCTTGAGGCCGCATTCGGTCGCCTCTGCTTCCAGAGCCAGCAGCGCCTCTTGTGCGTTCTTGTAGTCGGCGCGGCGGGCTTCCAATTCGTGCTCGGACGCATCGCATTGCGCGCGCAAGCGCGAGAGTTCCGCTTCAAGTTCGGTCTCGCGGGCGCGGGCCGCGACATCCTGCGCGGAAAGATTTTCGAGTTCGCGCTCGAACTCGGCGCGCTCGGTATGCGAGCGCTCCAGAGTTGCGCGATGCTCGTCGATCTGCGATTCGAGCGCGTCAGCTTCTCGGCGCGCGTGCGCCAGTTCGCTTTCGAGCGCTCCGAGGTGAGACTTGCGCGCCTCGACCTTGGAAGCGACTTCGAGCATCACGGCGCCAATCTCTTCGGCCGCCGTGCGAAGCGTCGCAATCTCGCCGGCCATCGCGCTCAGGCGCGCACGCGCCTCCTGCTCGATTTTGGCCAGCTCTTCGAGGCGCGCGTTCGAGGTGATCACGAGTTCCGCCAGCTCGCTCAGACGGCGCTGCGAATTGTCGCCGTGAGAATTCGCCAGCGTGACCGATTGTTCGGCGCGGGCGAGAGCGCTGCGGCGTTCATTGGCAGCGCGCTCGGCTTCGCGCGCCCTGCTCCGCCCCTGCTCGAGTTGGGAGTCGGCGTGCTCGCGCTCGGCGCGGACTGAAGCGAATTGGCCGACTCGCGTGCGATGCTCTTCTTCCGCGCGCGCGAGTTCGCGCTTCTCCGCTTCGATTGCGGCCAGGTCCACGGCCGCGTGATTGTCTTCAGTGCTGCCGCCGCTGATCATTCGACCCGGCATCACCAGGTCGCCGTCGCGGGTTACAAAAACCGTTCCATGACCATTTAGATTCGACGCAGCCAGCGCGGAATGCAGGTCGTCCGCCAGCATCACGTGACCGAGCATCGCTTCGGCGACGGGAGAGAAACGCGATTCGATTTCGAGCATCTCGAGGAGCCGTCCTGCGATGCCAGGCGCGTCGATTGCCGGATGCGCCGCAACTGCGGCGTCGGGCTCCTGCACGAAGTCCATGCGGCCGGCGCGATTCTCTTTGAGAATTTCGATCGCGCGGATCGCAAACTGCGGCGACTCGACTATCACCGCATCCAGCTGAGGGCCGAGCACGGCTTTGAGAGCCGGCTCGAGCGCGAGCGGCGCGCGCACGACCTGTTTGAGGATCGAAGGATCGGTCGCCGGACGATCGCCGTTGAGCGACTCGAGGATAGTGCGGAGTCGCAGGTCGACGCCGTTTGACGAGTGATTCGGTTGCAGCTCGCCGCGCGCACTCAGCACGCCGCGCAGCGAATTTACGCGCGCCGTCAGATGGTCGAGCGCAGTGCGCGCCTCGATCTCGCGCTCGGCTGCAGTGCGCCGCGAGCTTTCGAGCTCGGATGCGACAGCGCGCGACGCTTCGAGATCGGCTTCCGCGGCATTCATCAGTTCGCGCGCGGTTTCGAGCTCCGCGGCCAGGGCAGGACCTTCCAGCGTCGTCGCTTCGAGCCGCTTTTCGAGATCGGCGCGCTCGCCCGCGAGATCGCCAAGGCGGCCGCGAATCACCGCGGCTTCGCGCACGACGTCTGACAGGTCGTCCTTGCATTCTTCGCCGCGACGCTCGGCCTGCTTGAGTTCGGTGTTGGCGCTGTCGTGCTTGAGGGTGATTTCTTTCAGCGCGGCGTCGGCGTCGCCGCCACCCGCTGCGATTTCGCGTGCGAGGGTCGCACCCGCCTCGGCGCGATTCGCACGCGCGAGCGTCGCTTTCGCTTCCAGTTCGACCAGGCGAGCGCTCAGATCGATTTCGAGTTGCGCAGTCGCATCGAGGCGCCGCTGTAGAAATCCGCGCGTGCGCAAGCGCTCCTGCGAACCGTTGTGAAGATTCTCGAGTTCGCGCTGAGCGCCGCCCAACTCCGACCGCGCCGATTGCGCAGCCGTGGCCGCGCCCTCGACCTGCTCGCGGATCGCCGCGGCGCCGGCGCGCGCGCCGTCGAGCGCGCTCTTCAACTCGATGTCGCGGTTGGTCTGCGTCGCCAACTCTTCGCGCTGATCGATCAGTCGTCGCGCGGCTGAGTAACGTTCGAGCTCGCCGAGTTCCGACTTGACGACCTTGTAGGTCTCAGCTTTTTTTGCTTGCCGGCGCGCGAAGCTTAACTGACGCTCGATTTCGCTGAGCACGTCGTCGACCCGCGCGAGATTTTCCTTCACGCGCTCGAGCTTGCGCTCGCTCATCTCGCGCCGGCCCTTGAACAGCGACAGGCCCGCAGCTTCCTCGACCAGGGTGCGCAGCTCATGCGGCTTGGCCTGGATAATTTCTTCGATTCGGCCCTGCTCGACCAACGAGTAGCCACGACTGTGAATCTGCGCAGCCATGAAAAATTCTGTGATGTCTTTGAGGCGGCACGGAATCTTGTTGAGCAGGTATTCCGATTCGCCCGAGCGATACGCGCGGCGCGTGACTGCAACTTCACTGAGCGCGGAGTATGGCTCTGGAAGCTGGCTGCCTTCTTCGGCCTCGAGCACGAGCGAAACTTCCGCCATCCCGGCCGCGGGATTCGACTCGTTGCCGGCGTAGATAAGATCCTCGACGCTTTTGCCGCGAAGGCGCGTGGGCGCCTGCTCGCCGAGCACCCATCGAATAGCGTCGACGACGTTCGACTTGCCGCATCCGTTGGGACCCACTACCGCGGTCATCCCCGGCGCGAAACTGATCGTCGTCGAATCGAGAAATGATTTGAAGCCTAGTAATTCAAGGCTCTTAAGACGCATGCTCCCTCCGCCTCAACCACATCCGCCACGTCCATCGAAGTTTATCCTAAACTACCCTCAGAGGGTCAAGAGGATACGCAACATATCGTGGGTCGGGGCGCGGGTATCCACTGCGCGTTGTGGAATCATGCGCGTAGGGCAGAATCCTGAATCGCGCGCAGAATAGCGCGCTGTAATCGGACCCTCACCTTAATCCTCTCCCAAACAGGGAGAGGGGAAGAGTTGGGGACTTGACATCAATTAGATGATTAGCTAAATGTCTATTTGTGAGCAGCGTGTTCAAAGCACTTTCGGATCCGACGCGGCGGCGGGTGTTGCAGTTGCTGCGTAAGAAGCCGATGACGGCCGGAGAGCTCTCAGATCATTTTGCAGTTTCCAAACCGACCATGTCGGCCCATTTCGCAGCGTTGCGCGAGGCGGGCCTCGTGCACACCGAGAAGTCCGGCAAGTTGGTTATTTACCATCTGAAGCTCTCGGTGCTTGAAGAAGCGCTCATGGGCTTTGCGCATACGTTTGGTTTAGGCGCGAAGGCCAAAACCAAATCTACAGATAAGACAGAAGCGATACCGACAGACACGGAGGAGGAAATATCATGACGAATAAACCAATCACGTCCAGTTTGGCGCTGGCCGGACTCTTGATCGCGGTCTCGATAGGTCTTGCGTATCTGCGGAGGCTTGGCGTGGTTGGCGCCGAAGCGCCCGCGCGAGGGGCTATGGTACTCACCGGTATTCTGCTCGCGGTCTATGGGAACGTGATTCCCAAATCTGTTTCGCGATTGTCCGCGAAGGGAGAGTCCCTTGAGCGTGTTACCGGCTGGGCAACCGTACTCGCGGGGATAGCCTATGCTGCAATCTGGGCGTTTGCTCCGATCGAGATTGCCGCGATCGCATCGATGGGCGCCGTCTTGATTGGCTTCGTCATCGTGCTCGGCTACTGCGCGTGGCTTCGATCGATTCCAGCTTAGGCTCCGATACAAATCACTTTATTGAATGTGGAACCCTTCCCGGGTTCCACACCTCCGGGGCAGGGGTGACCCCTGCACCCAGTATCAATCGCAAAGTCGCGCGCAGCGCACTACTTTGCTCTCGGTCTGGGAAGGGGAACAATCCCGCGGCAAGGTGCACTGGTTGACGCGTAGCTTGAATCCAGAACCCTCACCTACCGGCCGCGTTGCGTCCGGCCGCCTCTCCCGTAAAGTAACGGGCGAGGTAATTAGCACACCGGCTCTCCCACCGAACCTGAGAGCAAAGGGGCGCGCTGCGCGCAACTTTGCGCTTCTCACTGGGTGCAGGGGTCACCCCTGCCGCCCGCCGCGCAGGCGATTAATCCTGTATCAGTTCAGTGTTCCAGTACGCGCTGTCGACCTGCGACAGGTACGGCATCCATTCGCGGTAGCGGCGCAGGCTGAACATCTCGGATGAGAACGGCGTCCACTCGGGGCGACGCGGGCGGCGGAACAGATGCATCCCGGCTTCGTCAGGCGTGCGCCCACCCTTGCGACGATTGCAGTGATGGCACGAGCATACGATGTTCTCCCACGTGGACATTCCGCCGCGCGAGCGCGGGATCACGTGGTCGAGATTCAGCTCGGTACGTGGCAGCTTCTTGTGGCAATACTGGCAGGTGTTGCCGTCGCGGGCGAAGATGTTGAAGCGCGAGAATCGCACGTGGCGCTTGGGCACTCGCTCGTACGCCGTCAGCAACAGGACGCGCGGCACGCGGATAAAGCCGTTTACAATCCCGAGCCGCTCATGCTGGACCTCGATCGACAGGTCACGCCAGCTCTCGAAGTCGAAGGTGTGGTATTGCTCATCGACCGCCTTCGCCACGCCCTGATAAAGCAGCGCAAACGCTCGTTTGACCGACGTAACATGAACAGGGAGATAAGAGCGATTGAGAACGAGGACCTTGCTGTTCAGCAGGCCCGCTCCCGGGAGACTGGGCGCAACCATGTCGGCCGCAGCAGACATCCCCATGACGAGTATCGGCCCCATGATACCATGTCAAGATAGCTGTGGATTAAAAGCCTGTTATTGAATCACTAATCGAGCTTGCTTGCGGAGGTCGGGCGTGCCTCGTATGATCCTGCACAAGTTGTCGACGCAAAGGGTAAAACGATGTCCCATCGGATGCGGGTACTTTTCTAACGGCTCGCGACGCCCGCGCGACAACTCCCGGCGCGCCACCTTTGTATCATCAGTCGTCTCGGATCCGCCGGAATAGAGAGTCCATTTGTGAAACGAGAAATCGCAATTAACGCGTCCGCACTCGAGGTGCGAGTCGCGCTGCTTGAAGATAACGAGCTCGCCGAATTCTATCTCGAGCGCAATCGCCAGGTTGGGCTCGCGGGAAATATTTATAAAGGCAAGGTCACGCGCGTGCTGCCCGGGATGCAAGCTGCGTTCGTCGATATCGGCCTTGAGAAAGCCGGCTTCCTGCACGTCTCCGATTTTCACGACGGAGTATCCGCGCTCAACAACGTCGCGGAAGTGCTCGGCGAGGAAGACGTCGAGACCGAGCCGGTCGGCGAAAATGAATTTGCCGAAGCGGAGCCGAGCAGCGCGGATGAAGCCGTCGACGAGGTTAGTGGCAACGACGACGGGAGCGAGCCGCGGCCCTCGCGCGGGCGTCGCCGCGGCGGTCGAGGGCGGGGACGCAGCCAGGTGCCGAATCGCTCGCGGCTTCCTATTGAACAGCAACTGCGTCGCGGCCAGGACATCATCGTGCAGATCGCCAAGGAGCCGATGGGCACCAAGGGCGCGCGGCTGACGTCGTCGATCTCGCTGCCGGGGCGGCATCTGGTGTTCACGCCGACCAGCAATCACATCGGAGTGTCGCGGCGAATCGCGAGCGCCGAGGAACGTGCGCGGCTGCGGCAAGACGTCGGCGAACTTCGCCCGGCGCAGGGCGGGTTCATCGTGCGGACCGCGTGCGAAGGCGTCAGCCGTCGAGAGATCCAGCGCGACGTCGCGTTTTTGACCAAGCTGTGGAGCTCGATCCTGCGCAAGAACGAGAGCATGCCGCCGGCGTCGATCCTGTACAGCGATCTCGACGTGGCACTGCGAGTAGTGCGCGACATGTTTTCCAGCGAAGTGGACCGGCTATGGTGCGACGATCCGACGACTTACAGCCGGGTCGTGCAGTTCGTGCAGAATTACATGCCGCGGCTGCGGGCGCGCGTCTCGCTGCATGACGGGCCGCAGCCCTTGTTTGATCGTTTCAATATCGAGCCGCAAATCGAGCGCGCGCTCGATCGCAAGGTATGGCTCAAGTCGGGTGGCTACCTGATTTTCGATCAGGCAGAAGCTCTCACTGCGATCGACGTGAACACCGGGCGCTTCGTCGGCAAGCGCAGCCAGGACGACACTATCTTCAAGACCAATCTCGAAGCGGTCGAGGAAGTGGTCAAGCAACTGCGGCTGCGCAATATCGGCGGAATCATCATCGTCGATTTTATCGACATGGCGCGCGAGGGCGATCGCAAGAAAGTCAGCGACGCGCTGGCGACGGCGCTCAAGCGCGACAAGGCGCGGACCTCGGCGCTCAAGATTTCAGAGCTGGGCCTCGTGCAGATGACGCGCAAGCGCACGCGCGAGAGCCTGGAGAAGTTGCTGACCGACACGTGTCCGCGATGCGAAGGGCGGCGCGTCGTCAAATCAGTACCGACGCTTGCCGCCGAGGTGCTCCGCGGGATTCAGCGCGAAGCGGTCTCAAAGTCTGCGGGCGACATGCTCATCGTCAAGCTGAATCCGGAAGTCGCGCGCTACCTGTACGATCACGGCGCGAAGGACCTCGAAACGCTCGAGCAGCGGCTCTCGACCAGGATAGTGCTGCGCTCGAACGACGGCATCGAGCTCGGCGCATTCGAGCTCGCCCGCGCCCCGGCGGCTGCCTAGTTCCAATCCGCGAAACGATCTAGCCTAGAAGAGCGGGTCGGATGACTCGAGGAATCTGTTGCCGGCGATCCTTCGTTGCCCGCATGAGAATAGCCATTGAGAATTAGAAATTGGCAACGCAATTTAGGCGGAGCGCTGATGCTGATGAGCTTGTTGCTCGCAGCTTCGTGCGCGACGCAACAACAACCGCAGCCGGCGCCCGTACCCGTCGTCGCGCCTCCTCCAGCACCTGCGCCGGCGCCGCCTCCGCGGGTCAGCGCGCAGCCGTCGAAAACAGTCAGGGCGTCCTACCAGGGAGAGCAGGCAGCCGGGCGCCCGACCGCAAGCGGAGAACCGTATGATCCCGACGAATTGACCGCCGCATCCAAAATTTACCCGATTGGCTCACTGGTGTTGGTAACCAATCCCGCGAACGGTAAATCGGTGAAGGTGCGGATCAATGATCGCGGACCGCATGTTCGCGGCCGTAGCCTCGATCTCTCCAAACGTGCGGCGGAAGAACTCGGGATCACTGAAAAGGGTGTGGCGCGGCTTAAGGTCAAGCTTCTCTCCAAAACCGCCAAGACCGAATCTGCAAAATCCACTTCGGAGTCATCCTCCACGGCAAAGAGCGAATCCGTGAAATCGAATTCGGAGGCCTCCGCCTCGACGCCGTAGTCACCTCTGGCCATTGCGATTATAAAGGGGATGTCCGCCGAATTCTCGACGCTTTCGCGCCGAATTCCTCCAACAGCAGCGATCCCGCGGCCTCGTTAGCTTTGTCGATACTTTAGTGCTTTGATGCGGCGGTGATCGGCTATGGCTAAAAGTAGTTCAAGGCCTGAGACGATAGAAACGAACGCAGAGACGGTCCCACCCGGGGAAGCCTCTGAGCAGCCCGCCGATAGACTCATCGAAGAATTGCGCGAGGCGATCAAAGTTCGCGACGATTTTCTCGCCATCGCGACCCACGAACTCCGCAATCCGCTGACTCCAATTCTGCTTGGACTACAGCTGATTCGCGCGGCGGAGAAGTCCAAGGACGGCGCAAAGCTGATGCATGAGCTCGATCGGCTCGAGCGACAGATCAAACACTTCGTGGCACGGACCAGCATTCTGCTCGAAGTTGCGCAAATCACTTCCGGCAAGTTTCATCTGGACCCTTCAGAACTAAACCTGTCCGAATTAATTGCGGAGGTCGTGAACGACTACATGCCGCTTGCAGTTCGCAGTGGCTCCCAGCTTACGATCAATGTTCAGAACGATGTTATAGGGCTCTTCGACCGAACAGCCGTTTCGGGAATCGTGGAAAATTTACTTTCCAATGCGATAAAATACGGCCAAGGCAAACCGATCGAGATAGCTTTGACGGCGACCGCCGAAGTGGCGCGGATAACCATTCGCGACAACGGCATTGGCATTGACGAGAAAGACAAAGCCCGCATATTCGAAAGATTCGAACGCGCGGTGGGACGCCAGGTGCAATCCGGTTTCGGGATTGGTCTCTGGCTCTCGCGCAGTTACGTAGAGTTGATGGGCGGCTCTATAACCGTATTCGGGGAACCGGGCGCAGGCTCGCTGTTTACCGTCTCCTTACCGATCACAGCCGGGGAAAATCAATGAGTAGCGACATTCGGCCACTTAGGCGGGTGCTTTCCGGGGTAAAAGGCCTCGACGATATTTTGCACGGCGGCTTCTTCGGCGGCGGTCTGTATATCGTCGAAGGACCCCCTGGAGTCGGCAAGACGATTCTCGGGAATCAAATTTGCTTCAATCAGGCTGCTGCAGGAAGCAAGGTTCTGTATATGACGCTGATCGCCGAGACGGTCGGTCGAATGCTGCTGAATATCAGAGACCTGAAATTTTACGATGAAGAAGCGGTCGGCAACGGCATCTTCTATGTCAGTGGTTTCAACGCGCTGAAAAAAGATGGATTGTCGGGATTGCTCCATCTGCTGCGCCGGGAGGTGACAGCTCGCAAGGCGACCACGCTGATCGTGGACGGGTTCGCATCGGCATCCGATCACGCCAAGTCGCGCGAGGATTTGAAGCTGTTCGTGCAGCAGCTGCAAACGCAGGCGGACGCGGCGGACTGCACCGTTTTTCTCCTCACCAATCCCACCGAGCAGAAGCCGTCATCCGAGGAAACGATGGTGGACGGTATTATCAATCTCGGCACCACGGTCCACGAATGGCGATCGGCCCGGGAACTGATCGTCCGCAAATTTCGCGGCAGCGGTTATTTCGAGGGAGTCCATTCCTACAACATCACGGATGACGGGATCACGGTTTATCCGCGGCTCGAAACGCTGATCACCCGGGATTCTAACGCCAACGGAGAACTAGAGAGAATTTTGTCCGGAAATTCCCGCCTCGATGCGATGTTGGGCGGAGGGTTGCCTGCCCGTTCGTCGACGATGGTGATCGGACCGTCGGGAACCGGCAAGACCACCTTGGGCCTGCAATTTCTGGGACAGTCGAGCGCGGAGGAGCCGGGGCTCCTGTTCGGATTTTACGAAACAGAGGAGCGAATCCGCACCAAGGTGAGTGCGACATGTCCGGCACTACTGAAGCAACTCGATGCCGGTCACGTACAAATTCTGTGGCAGGCGCCGACCGATCAGTTCCTGGACGAAATCGCCGACCGGATGCTGCGCGACATCAAGCAGAGAAAGGTGAAGCGTCTTTTGATCGATGGTCTTGGCGGCTTCAAAAAAGCGCTTCGCTCGAGGCCGATAGAGCCGTTCTTTTCCGCCCTGGTCCATGAATTGCGCGCGCAGGGCGTCACTTCAATCTGCACCGCGGAAGTTATGGAAATTGTGGGACCGACCATGACCGTGCCGCTGCAGGGCTTGTCCGACGTGACCGACAATCACATTCTGCTCCGCTTTATCGAAACGGGTGCGAGCTTGTTCAGGTTGCTTTCGATACTCAAAATGCGTGACTGCGCGTTCGATTCCGATCTCCGAGAACTCCATTTCGCTGCAGGCGGACTTGAACTGGCCGAAAACTCCGCGAGCGCCAAATCGATTCTGTTGAGCGCTTCCAGGAGACCCGGAGCCGAGGTGACTCAAGAAAAATAAGAGATGAGTTGCGGCGGATGGAGAAAAGCAAAAAGGCTGGCCCGGCCGGCAAAACTATACTGATCGTCGACGATGAATTCGGCGTGCTCGAGGTCCTTGAATTCATCCTGAGCGACGCCGGCTTCACCGTGGTGTCCGCGCTCAATGGACAGGAAGCGCTCGCTCGCCTCGAAGACATCAGGCCCGACCTTGCGATCGTGGATTTCATGATGCCGATACTCGACGGCAACGCGGTTATCAAGGCGATCCGATCAGACAGTCGGCTGCGCGACATTCCAATAATTCTGGCCAGCGCTTTGCCCGAAAAGACAATCCGAGAGCGCTGCGACGGTTACACTACGTTCCTGCGCAAGCCCTACAAGACCGAACAGCTCATGGAAGAGATTTCAAAACTGCTCGATCATGCGGAGGGCAAGCCTGTCCCGAAAATCGTTCGCTGAAAAGTTTCATCCTCCGTCGAGTTCGGCGGCAGGAAAGGATGGTAGTGCCCTGATTTAAAATCGGGACACTACCGGCGAGCGGGTTTGGGGATCACAGACCGAAGAAGAGCGTGACCCCTTGGGGCGGCGCCTCGTAGCCGGGGCCGGATCCGTAGTAGTAAGGATCAGGTGCCGCGTAGTAGTTCGGCTGAGGCGCGTAGTAGTTGTAGTCAGGTTGAGGAGCGTAGACGACGGCGGGGCCGCGGTAGTCGCGATTGTCGTTGTCGCGATGCTGATCGCCGCCGCGATCACGATCGCCACCGCGGTGGGCGTCGTCGGCGCGAACCGGGCCCGCCGCAAAGCTACCAATCAAGAGGGCAAATCCTACAGCCGCCGCGATCCTGCCTATTTTAGAGCGCAATTCAATTTTCGATTTGGGCGATTCTTGCATAATGAGACTCCGTCCGGGGACTGATTCCCGGTTCACTTGTTTGCTGCGGTCTGTTTGACGGCCGAGGCCTTTTCACGGTTGCGGAACAGGGAATCTGCAGTCTTCTTCTGCCCGTCCGACATCGTATTGTAGAGAGCCTCGAATGGCGGAACGAATTTCTTCATTCCACTTTCATGCGCCTCGATGACGGATTCATAGGATTTGATGACTTCGACGGCGTTCATCGACTGCGAGTCCACGGCCCGCTGCTTCTGCAGGTCCACCATCACCTGCGCGTTGTCGCGCATCACCGTGGCCAAGGCATCCCATTGCGGCTTCTGAACCTCGGTGATGTGGAGCTTCTTGTGCAAATCCCTGATGCGCGCCTCGACGGGCGTCGCGGCGGCGGAGTCCGATGCTGGGGCCGCCATGGCCTGCTGCGCAGGCGACTGCGCCTCGCTCGAGGCTGCAAATGAAGGGCCCGCGAGAACGATAGCGCCGAATAGAGTTGCCGCCGCGCCAACTGCACGTGCGGTTCGATGCGTGAAAAGAATCATAATAGAACTCCCTGTCTGTTGCTGTTAACTGAGACGTTGAAGATTTTGCACGGCTGGCTCTGAGTCTCCGCCAACATCAAAGGGCACTTCCATCCTTGTTCGGCTAGGACGTGCCGGGCAGCACATCCAGGTGCGCAATCAAATTTAATATTCGTCCGGTTGGTTCTTCAGGTAACTCTATTCAACTTGTCGGGGCAGGGGCTGACATATATCGACCATTAGTGGTTATGCATTAAGAGGCGAAAGCGCGCCTGACACGCCTGTGAGAAGACTGATTGGACCTGAATTTCGGGCCGACGTAACCTAGACGTGCATACAGTGTTCGTTCGCGACAGTCCTCAAGGAGCGCCCCGGTGAGCCTAGTAGATATAGTAGTGATCCTGGTCGTGGTCGGTTTGGTGATGTGGCTAATCAATACCTACATCCCAATGGCCGGGGCGATCAAAAGTTTACTCAATATAGTGGTATTCGTGGTGCTGTTGATTTGGATTTTGCAAGTCTTCGGCCTGATCGGGGCAATCCCCGGACTCAGGATACCGCCGCTGAGATGATCGGCGATCGACTACTCTTCCGGAAAGTCACGATGGCTTGACGAACCACGGGACTGGCTTCTTGTCGAAGAAGGACTCGAGGCCCCAGCGGGTTTCGTCGGTGATATGCGGCGCGGCGGTGTATTCGGTCATGCTCATGGCGATTGCCTGGCCGGAGAATTTGCACATCAACGATTTGGTGACGGCCTCGGCTTTCGGAGCGTTCATCGAGATCGCGTCTGCCCATGCAAGCGCGGTCTCCATCAATTGGTTTGAAGGCACGACCGTGTTGATCAGGCCCAGCGCCTTCGCCTGATCGGCGGTTACCAGCTCGCCCGTCAGCAGCAGATATCTCGCGACGCGCTCGCCCACCAGTCGCATCAGGTGGAGGATTACCATCCCGGCCTGGATGCCGTGCTTCATTTCGGTGTAACCGATTCGCGCGCTATCGGCGGCGACGGCCAAATCGCATGCGCTCAGAAATCCAGCGCCGTTGCCGACTGCGACTCCATTGACGGCGGCGATAGAAGGTTTGCCGAGTCGATAGACGCGCTCAATCAACGCTTCGCCGCGGAGTGCACCATCCCAGACCGATCCCGATTCGTCGACGCGCAACTGGTCGAGCATCGTGCGCAGCTCGCCAAGGTCCATGCCGGCGGAAAATGCGGACCCGGCGCCGGTGAAGATCAGCGCGCGTACGCCTCGATCTTCTTCGGCGCGGGCGATCGCAGCCATGAGAGCGTCGATCATCGCGGCGCTGAGCGCATTGCGATGGTCGGGGTTGTTGAGCGTGATGATTGCGGCCGGGTAGCGAGCTTCGTACAGAACGATTTGATCAGCCATGCTTCACCCTTACAATTTCTGCTAGTACAATTCGATTGCTAACCAAAAGCTAACGCGGAGCTTCGGATTGTCGCCTTCGTTGAAAAAAACACTGCTGAGAACCGGTCTTGTCTGCGCGACCGCCCTGCTCTCCATAATAATTTTCGTTTCGATCGTCGCGTACAATGGGCGGAGACTCGACAAGGAAAGCAAACGCTACGCGGACGCGGCCATTATCGCCATCACATCTCACTGGAATGAAAAGGACCTGATCGTTCGTGCAAGTCCTCAACTCCTGGCCACGATGAAAGATCCGGCAGCGGTGCAGTCCATGATGGGATTTTTTGGATCGTTCGGGGCGCTGAAGAAATACGAAGGATCGAAAGGCGAAGCTCGCATCGATTTTCATAGGCCCCACGGATATACCATCACCGCCCTATACGTGGCGCGGGCGGATTTTAGCGGGGGCCCAGCGCAGATCATGATCTCACTCATAAAAATCGACGGGGCGTGGAAAATCCTCGGCTTCTATGTCACCAAACATTTCTTCCCGGGCTCGTGGGAAACGAAACCGAACAAGCAACCAAACATCTGATGCCTTAGTTGGAATCTGCCACCGAAGTTGCGGCGGCGATTTGGGCTGCGGCGCGAATCTGGCCGAAGTGGATCGAACCGAGATCGAATTCCTCGAGTGCTTTGATCATGCTGTTTAGCGCCGCTTTGCAGGTTGGAAGATTTTTTCGCGCGCGCGTGAGCGGATTAGATCGCGCTATGATGAAATTCTTCAGATAGGGATGCATCAAGCCGCGTTTCTTGCCTGCGGCCACCAGTGCGACCGCCAAGTCGTCGGCGCGCTCAACCTGCGCCGCGCGTTCCTCGCGATCCTCAATCGATTCTTTGAGCGGCTTGGTCAGGAAGGTGTCGACGCGGCTGAGCAATGGCGCGTAGACGCCGCCTGAAAACCGGGACTTCTTTTCGTAAAGCAGGCCGAGCGTGATGTAGTGCGCACGCTCGAACTCGAAAGCGAAGTCCTTCTCGGCCGACTTGGGACGGTCCTCGAGACGCGCGCGATACATCCGGATGACTTCGAGCGCCTTGTCCCGCAGGTTGTGCGCCTTCTCGGTGTTGAGCGCGAGAATCTGAAAGGCGACCTCGGGATCCGGAATCACGATCGCGGGAATCATCTTGGCGCCGGACTTCACCGCGGCCGCGCGGCGATGGTTGCCGTTGGGAGTCCAATAGGTGCCGGCAGTATAGACCGCGACGATCGGCTCGGTGAAACGATCGAGCTTCTTCATCACTTCGATCATGCGTTTGAGATGCGCCGGAGATAGGTCGCGCTGATACGGGGTCGCCTCGACTTTCGCCAGCGGCAGCATCGCGAACAGATGCCAGTGGTCGCCAACAGGCTCCTGGTAGGCGGCGAGGGCAGCACCGCCGTCGGCTTCGATGGCAGCTGCCAGTTCAGTTACCGCCGCCGGGAGCTTTGCGTCGCGCGGAGAAATCGCTAGTTCCGTCATGCTCAAGTTTGTAGTTGATGGACAGCCTCGCGGACAAACTGGAGTTTAATGCGGAGGCGCGGCGGCACCGGCTGGCGACGCACCCGGCGCGGGCGCGGCATCACCAGCGGCGACGATATGAAAGCGAACGGTTGCTTCGTCGCCAGCCAGCAGAGTGTGGAACATAAGGGTGGGAACTTTGACGCCAAAGTCCTCGTAGTTGAATTTCACTTCGCCGTCGCCGGTGAAGACGCCGTCAGCACCCAGCGTCGCGTGCACCGAAATGGTCATCGCGTGCGATTCGCCGTGAAGGGTCAGGTAGCCGGTGACGATCGCGGTGCCTTCGGTGGCGCTGGTCATGACGACGCCGACGACGCTGCTGCTCTCGAATCCAATCGTGGGATATTTGTCAGCTTCGAGCGATTTTTCGGTTACGTATCGATCGCGTGACGCGTTCTCGCTGTTGTAGCTGCTCGAATCGATCAGGATTCGTGCCTTGGCGGTTCGCGAAATGTTGGCGCGATCCAGGCTCACCGCTCCGTCGATTATTTTGAATGTGCCGGTGGCGTCGCCTCGGATCCACGCGGCCGGCTCAGCGACCGTCACGCTGATGGTGCTGCGATCCGCGTCGATCTTGAATCGCATCAAGGCTGCGCGCGCTGCGCCGGGCTGGAAAGCGATCAGCGCGAATGCGGCGGCCATCAGCATGAGGGCGCGATTGAAGACGCCGCGAATTTCATTTGCGGATTTTTTCAATTTACCAGGTTCCCTTTTCACTTTCGTGCGATCAGCCGAAGCGGCGGCGAGCGATTGCTACGCCGATAACAGTGTAGATGATTCCGAATCCGAAATTGACGGCCGCTGGAATCACCGCGCTCGACGCGGCGAGGTTGCGGATCATCAAATCGTTAAACGCGCGCATCGCCCACGTGGTCGGCAGCGCGAGTGCCACCTGCTGCATCCAGGCCGGTTCGAAATCGATCGGCCACCAGCATCCGCCAATCGCGGCCATCGTCATGATCACGATTGCACCCACGGGCAGAACCGCATCGCGCGTCTTGCCCACTCCGGCAACGATCAAGCCAAAGGCCGCGCCGGCGAAAGCGACCGCGGCCGCGGGCATCATCAGCGCGGCGGGCGTGCGGCCCAGCGAAATTCCGAATAGTACGTATCCGGCGGCGAACAACACCAACATCTGGATGAAGCCGACGACGAAGCGCGCGAGTAATTTGCCGGTGAGCGTGGCCCACAGCGGCGCCGACGCGGAGCGCAGGCGTTCCAGCGTGCCCCAATCGTGCTCGTCGATCAGCGCCAGCGATACGCCCATCAGCATGCCGATCAAAAGAAAGGTCACGGCAAAACCCGGCACCTGGAGATCGAATGCGTTGAAGCCCGCGAACTGGCCGACTTCCTTGCCGGTCGAATCGACTTCAGCGAGCCCGAGCGAACCGGGAACCGAGAGGCTGGGATCGATTGCCGGCACTTCAGGGATGTTGAGGAGCGGAATCTTTGGCGCCGGCGGCAACTCGGGCAGCTTGAGATCGATCGGCGGAATCTTGAGCGCATTTTCCAGATTGGCCCGTGCGTCCCGAAACTCCGCAACCGGTGCCAGGTTGATTCCACCGAGATTCAAATCGGCGGGCAGAGTCGGGATAGCCGGCGGCGGCGGAATGTCGGCGGCGTGGCTGCCGGCGAGCTGCTTCAATTGCGCGAACCAGCTCTCGAACTGGCCGTGCGCGATTTCGAGACGGTTCAAATAATCCTTGAGCTCGTCGAGTTTCGTCTGCTGCGCGGCGCTGTCGGCGTCGATCTTGCGCTGGATGCGATCAAGCTCGGTGTTGAGCGCAAGCCTGGTTTGTTCGCGCGCGGCAGTCAGCGCAGTTTCGATGTGCTCGCGAATCTTCGGCGCGATAGCCGCGCGTGACGCGTCGGCCTGCGTCGCCAGGCGAGCGGCTTCGGCGCGGGCTTGCTGGGCGGACTCGCGCGCCTGGTCGAGCTTGTGAGTAAAGTCGCGCGAGTGTTCTGCGGTCTGGCTGCGCGCATCGGCGGCAGCGCCGGCGGTTATTTTTCTGCATAGATCCGAAAGTGCCAGCTCGACCTTGATGGTCTGCAGGTACTTGACCGGATCGGTGTAGAGAATGAGCTGCGCGCCGCGGCCGTGCTCGATCGCATCGGTAGTTCCGGCCGGGATGACTATTCCGACCACCGCTAATTTTCGCTCGCGAACCATCTGCTCTGCGTCGCGGCGGCTCGAAGACTGAATGACGGCCAGATCGGGCTGATTGCCGAGCGCGTCGAGAATCGCGCGCGCGATGGCGCCATGGTCTTCGTCGAAAATGGTCACCGCATACTCGCCGCGCGGTGCCGTCCGACCGCCGTAAATTTTTGCCAGCGAGAAGCCGGCGGCGGCGATGACGGCGATGGGCGCGACCAGCAGCATGAACAAGCCGACGCGGTCGCGACGGATGAGCAGGAATTCCTTGGCGATCGTCAACCACACCGCGCGCAGCATCATCGCCTCGGCAAAACCTGGCTACTCAAGTTAGGACGCGCCGTGGTCATGGAGCGTCGCGCAGCGCGTGGCCGGTTAGTTTCAGAAACGCATCCTGGAGATTGGGGCGATGCACGTGGAATTCGATCACTTCGTCGCCAACCTCGACTGCGCGGCGAATGACGTCGGGCACCTGTTCGAGGTTGTTCAACGTGGCCGCGGCCGCGAAGCCGTCGACGACCTCCCACGGCATTTCGCCGACGCCCGCGATCCCATTCGACCATCCCGGCGGCAGCGCTTTTTTCGTCATGATTTCAATTCGCGGTTCAGTTCCCGCCAACGCGATCAGTTCGCGGTCGGTACCCTGCGCGACTATCTTTCCGTGATCGATTAGCACGATTCGATTGCACAGCCGCTCCGCTTCTTCCATGTAGTGCGTGCTGTAAAGAATAGCGCCCCCCGCCTGTGCGGCCGCTTCGACCACCGCGAAGATCCGTCCGCGCGATTGCGGATCGACGCCGACAGTCGGCTCGTCGAGCATGATCGCCGCCGGAAAATGCATCATGCCGCAGGCGATGTTGAGACGGCGCATCATGCCGCCGGAAAATTCGGCCACCTCGTCGTCAGCACGATCTGCCAGGCCGACTTCGTCGAGCAAAGTGCGCGCGTGGCTGAGCGCGTCGCTCGACGCCATCCCCTGGATTCGTCCCCAGAACATCAGGTTCTCGAGCGCCGTGAGCGTCGGATAGAGCGCTAGCGATTGAGGCACCAGGCCGAGGCTTCGGCGCGCCATGCGCGGATCGGTGCCGAGATCGTGGGTAGCGATCGAGGCGCGGCCGGAGTCCGGAACAATCACGCCCGACAATATCGAGAGCGTCGTAGTCTTGCCGGCGCCGTTGGGGCCGAGCAGGCCGACGATCTCGCCGGCGTTGACGGTGAACGAGACGCCGTCGAGCGCAACGCGGTCGCCGTAGCGCTTGCGGAGATCCTCCGCGCGAATCATGGGCCCCGAATTCATCGACAGTGAACCACGGACGCGTACGATTTCAAATCGGCATTCAGTGGTAGCTCACCATCTCGAGCAGATTGCCATCGGGATCGAGAAAATAAATACAGTCGTGATCGCCCCAGTCGATCGGCGCGGCGCTCTCGACTCCGGCCGCCGCAAGGCGTTCGCGCGCGCCGACAAAATCGCTCGCCTTCACCTTGAACGCATGATGACCGCGGCCGAGCGGATGCGCGATGAGCGATTTTCGCGCGGCGTCGTCCAAGGGCGAGCGCGGTACCTCGAAAAGGGCAAGATTCTGGCCGCCGCAATCGAGCAAAACCTGGTCGCCAAAACGGTTAACCACCTGAAGGCCGAGGACGCCGGTATAGAAACGCTCTGCGCGCGCGAGGTCAGCCACCTCGATACCGAAATGATCCAGCCGCTCGAGTTTCATCGCGGGCACCGGATCAGATTATCCACGAGCGTCGATGATTAGGAAGATGCGGCCACCGGGTGACCCTCGATATCGAGCAGCTTCGACGCGACTACACGCTCCTTCTCGCGGCGAATGAAGGCAGGATCGAAGGTGACGATCATCACGGGCAAAATGGTCATGGCGCCAAGCATCGAAACGAACATCCAGACTGCCAGCAGCAGGCCCATCTCGGCGTCGAAGCGGATGCTCGACCAGTACCAGAACAAAACCGATGCAACGAGAGTCAGCGCAGTGAACGCCACGGCCTTTCCCGAGGTGACGAGGGCAGTATAGGTGCTGAGCTTGAGGTCGTGCCCCTCGGCAAGTTCCTCGATGATGCGACTTACTATGTAAATCGAATAGTCAATTCCGAATCCGACGCCGACAGTAACTACCGGCAGAGTATTAATGTTGATACCTATGTCGTGAGCGCCCATGTAGGCATTGATTGCCGCATTGGCCAGAGCCAGCGGGAACAGCAAATAGATACCGGCCATGAATGAGCGATAGGTCGCCAACAGGATTATGTAGATAGTGGCGAACGCGAGCACGTTGAGCAGAAGATCGTTGTCGATGATTTCCTGGTTGGCGGCCGCGAGCTCACCGATTATTCCGGCGGCCAGCGCAAAATGGACGCCGGGCACCTGATGCTGGGACTCATCAAAGAACCGCTGCGTGCGCAGCACCACTCGCTGGACGTTTTCGCCCTCGCGATCCTTGGTGTACACCGTCATCTGGGTAGCGTCGCGCCGCGGCGTGATGATGTACGCAGTCGACAGCGGAGACGCTCCCGCCAGCAATCCGCCGAGCAACTGTCCTGTCCCGCGCGCGGTGGTTGGCAGCACGTTCCACTTGGGCTGAAACTCGCGGAGCGCGGAGCCGCCGTTGGAGAGCAAGTCCGCGACCGAGAACGTGCGCCCGACGGCGGGATCGCGCTCCATGTAGCGCTCGTACTCGTCCATGACGTGGTACAGCTTGGGATCATCCAGCGATTCGCGTTTGGCTAACTCCGCGACGACGACGAATTGCTCGATCGCGCCGAACTCCTCCTGAATCGCGGCCATCGAGCGGTTATACGGCGAGGTGGGCCACAGGATTGGCGATTCAGACGATGGGTCGCCGACTTTCAGGCCGGTCCAGAAGAACGCGCACAGCGCGATCACCGCGATCGTCCCCGTGAACGTTACGATGCGGCCCGACCGCTCGAGCATCGGCTTAGCGATCGACTTCAGCATCCGCTTGAAGAAGCCGGCCTCGCGTTTTTCGATCACGTTGATGTGCGGCGGATCGAGATAGTAGTACACGATCGGATTGAGTATCAGCTCGCTCACGACGATCGCGGCGATCCAGAAGCTGGCCGTGATGGCGAGCTTTTGCAGAAACAGAACCGGCACCAGCAGGATGACCAGCACGCCGAACGCGTCGGCAAGAATTCCCGACAGCGACGGAACGAACAGCTCGGCGAACGACGACAGGATGGCTTTTTCCTTGTCGCGCAGGCGGTAGAATTCCTCGTAGTACCGATCGTGCATCTGCACCGAATGGCTGACGGCGCGCGCCGTTATCAAAAACGGGATGACGAGCACCAGCGGATCGAGTCCGAAGCCGAGCAGCCGGATAAAGCCGAGGCCCCAGATGGCGCAGATGACGCCCGAGATTGTAGGCCGCAGCGCACCACGCCAGTCGTGGAAATAGAGATAGAGCAGGATCCACACCGCGAGAACCGTCGCAACGAAGATCCAAAGAAATTCCGGCGTGTAGTGATAGACCCATCCGTACAGGATCGGTTGTCCGCCGTAATAAATGTGCACCGTATCGTCGCGCTCCGGGTTTACGACGATCTTCCGAATTTCGTCGAAGATGCGCGTGTAGTCGAGCCGCGATTCGAGAAAGCTGCCCTCGACTACGGCGGCCTTATCGTCAAGCGAGACGAAGCGGCCGAAGATCACGCCGGGATTTTTGTGGACGTTGCTCTCGAGTTCGTTGAGGTCGGACTGGGTCTTGGGGATCTCGCCGTTGGGCAGCACCGGGGTATTGAGAATCACGCCGCCGGCCAGCGGACGGAAATAGCTGGACGTCGCGATCGAGCGCACCGATCCGTGCTGGATCCCGTAAACAAGATCCATATTCTGCGTCATGCGGACGATCTTCTTGATGATCTCGGGGTTGTAGATCGTCCCCTCTTTCGCCTCGATCATGATCGTGACGTTGTTGACGCTGCCGAAATACTGGTCGTATTTGTGCGCGATCTGGATGAACGGATGGTTCTGTGGGAGCAGATCGCCGAAGCTGGTGACGAGCTGGGTTTGCGCCGCGAAGTAGCCGAAGAACGCGGTGAGCACGCCAACGACCGTCAGCACCATGAAGCGCCAGCGCAGGATCCATTCACCAAAACGGTACCAGGTCATCGCGTTCTCCGAATTCCCATTGTTCGCGCTTTCAGTTTCATCCCTGGCAGAAGCGCCAGGTCTTGCCGCCGTCCTCTGTGTACAGGATCGTGCCGTAGCCGACGATCCATCCGTGCTGCGCGTCGAAGAACCGCACCTGGCTGAGCGGGAAAGGTATCGCGGGCACGACTTGGATCGTGCGCCCACGCGCCGTTGGGCTGAAGCCGCAGGACGGTGCCCGTCAATCCGGTTGTGATCCCCTGGTCGCCGCCGAACAGGTCAATCGAAAACAGCGGATCGCGCGCGGGAATCTGCGCTGCTCCCGGCACCAGCGTGTCAGGCGGCGCGCCCGGCTTCTCCGCCTGATGGGCAAAGCGCCAGGTCTTACCGCCGTCGTCGGTCTGAATCACCCAGCCTTCGAGTCCGCACGCCGCACCATGCTTTTGATCGCGGAACGAGACGCTGAAAAAACTCGGCAACAGAAAATCCAGGAAGTGCGGATCGTCGCTGATGCCGGGTGCACGCTTCCATTGCGGCAACAGCGATTGCTGCTGCTCATTCCAGGTCTTGCCGCTATTTTCCGTCGCCCAGATTCGCCCCTCCTCGCCCACTACCCATCCATGGTCGACATCGACGAAACTCGCGCTATAGAGAACCGGCTCTTCGTACGGCAGCGCGTAGTCGGCCAGCTCCGGCGGAAAGATGTGTTGCAAGCGGCGCTTGATGAATGTCTCGCCGCCGTTGGTCGTGCTCATGACGAGCGCACGGTCACCGACAAAGAAGCCGTGATTGGTGTCAGGAAACGATAGGCTGAAAATGAAAAGGTGGGTCCGCGAGTTGAGCCGCTGCCAGGTCTTGCCGCCATCGCGCGTGCGCATCACGAGGCCGTCCTGCCCGCACAGGTAGCCGTTCTGATCGTCGGTCATCTGGATTCCGAAGATTCCGAGCTGAGTCCCGATGTCGACTCGTTTCCAGGTACGGCCGCCGTCTTCGGTCAGCAGCAGCTTGCCGCGATCGCCGACGACGAATGCGCGGGTCGGGCTGGTCGGCCATACGTCGAAAAACTTGTCGGTGAGGGTGATATTGCGCAGCGGCAGCGGGGGCACCGCAACTTCGCGATGGCATGCGGCGGTCGCGAGCGCGATTAGAACGAAGAGCGTCTTGATTAAGCTGTATGCGCGGAGTTTTCGCTCCATTCGGCCGATCCCATTGAAAAATTTGGCTCTATACTCAAGCAAAGCCGCGAGCTTAGCAAGCCGTATTTTTGCGTGCGAAAAAGCACGACAAAGGACTAAAGATCGGCGAGCAGCAGCCCGGTCAGGTACTCGCCCTCGCCGTGGCCGAGCAGCACCGGATGGTCCGGGCCGGGGCCGAGATGCGCAATCAACCGAAGAGTGCGGCCTGCGTTGGACGCCGAGAATCGCACGGCGCGGACGAAATCGTCGGCGCGAAAATGCGTCGAGCACGAGAACGTCATGAGACGCCCGCCCGGCGCCAACGCGCGCATCGCGACAGTGTTCAGCTCGACGTAAAGGCGTCCCGCGCGTTCGGCGTCTCCCCGGCTGCGGGCCAGCGGCGGTGGGTCGAGAATGATCAGATCGAAGCGATTCGGCGTCTCAGCCATGAACTTGCCAGCTTCGCCATGTACTAGATCGACGGCGCTCGCGGGATGCTTATTCAGCTCGAGATTGTGCCGCGCGACCTCGAGCGCCCGCGCCGACGTGTCGACGGCAACGATCTTGCTGGCGCCGCCTGCCAGCGCCGCGAGGGAGAATCCGCCCTGATAGCAAAACGCATCGAGCACGCGCGCCCCGGACGCGAGCGAGCCCGCAATCGCGCGGTTGTCGCGTTGATCCAGAAAGTAGCCGGTCTTCTGGCCGTGCTCGAAATCAATCTTGAGTTTGATTCCGTTTTCGACCGCGATGGTTTCGGTAACCGGTTCGCCGGCGAGAACCGCAGTGCGATCGTCGAGGCCCTCCTGCTTTCTGACCGCGCCATGGCTTCGTTCGATGATCGATCGCGGATGAAGCAATTGGTTAAGCGCCTCGACAATCGTCTCGCGCATCCGATCGGCGCCTGCGGTCAATATTTGCACGACGAGCACGTCGCCGAATCGATCGACGACGACGCCCGACAGTCCATCGCCGTCGCCGTTGACGAGGCGGTACGCATTGGTGTCGTCGCGGATGAAACGCTTTCTCAATCCGAGCGCGCTCTTGAGGCGTCGCGCGACCAGCTCGTCGATTGCGGGAGTCTCGCCCCACGCAAGCATCCGGATTGCGATCGTCGTCGCGGGATTGCAGTAACCCATGCCGATCAGCGTGCCCGAGGCGTCGTGCACCGCGGCGAGGGCGCCGACCTCAGGCGACGGCGGTTCAATCCGGTCGATTGCCTGCGAGAAGATCCACGGATTGCCGCCGCGGACCGGCCCTTCCCTGCCGCGCTTGAGGGTTACGCGCGTGAGCGGCTCGCTCACCGCGGTGGCCATGACGGGCTCGCCGTCGCGGACGAAGTCGCCGCTGCGGCCGCCGCGCTTCGCGACCAGCCGGATTCCACCGATTTCCATCGCGCGATCTATCGCCTTGGCCATGTCGTAAATCGTCAAGGCCGCCGCACTTACAGCAACCATGGCTTCCATCTCGACTCCCGTACGCGCGTCGGTCACCGCGCGAGCCTGGATTTGCAGGGCAGAGTTGGCGGTATCGGGATTGAAATCAACCTCGACGACTTCGAGCGGAATCTGATGGCAGAGCGGAATCATCTCATGCGTGCGTTTCGCCGCCATGATTCCCGCGATGCGCGCGGCGGCGAGCGCTTCGCCTTTCTTGAGTTTTCCACCGACGATCGCCTGCAACGTCGCTGGCGCCATCCTGACCTCGCCGCGCGCGATCGCCTCGCGCCGCGTGACCGGCTTCTCGCCGACATCGACCATCCGGATTCGCCCGCGCGCATCAAGATGCGTCAAGCTAGTCGAAACGGCGCGCCGCTTTTCGGATTGTTTCTTGCCCGCCATCGAATGAGTGGTTAGAGCTTATGTTGACCGCCCTCGCGTATACAATAAAACTTGCATAACGAGTTTCGAAGGAGCGTGACGCCGAAATATGGCCAAAGAATCACTGGATGCAGGGCCGGCCCTGCAAATCAACAAGGTCGTAATTCTCGGATCCGGTCCCGCCGGACTGACTGCGGCGCTGTATACTGCCCGCGCCAATCTGAGTCCGCTCTTGATCGAGGGGCACGAGCCCGGCGGCCAGCTCACTATCACCACCGACGTCGAGAATTATCCCGGCTTCGAGCATGGCATCCAGGGCCCCGAAATGATGGAGGTGTTCCGTCGCCAGGTTACCCGCTTCGGCACGCGTTTCATGAGCGGCGCGGTGACCGAGGTGCGCTTCGGCCAGCGGCCATTCGAGCTGGTCGCCGACGGCAAAGTGATCAAGGCCGAGTCGGTGATTATCGCAACCGGCGCGACAGCAAAATTGCTGGGAATAGAGTCTGAAAAGCGCCTGATGGGTTATGGCGTGAGCGCATGCGCCACCTGCGACGGCGCATTCTTCAAGAACAAGGATGCGATCGTAGTCGGCGGCGGCGACACCGCGATGGAGGAAGCGACCTTCCTGACCAGGTTCGTCAACAAGGCGACCGTGGTGCATCGCCGCGACGCGCTGCGGGCGTCGAAGATCATGCAGGATCGCGCGCGCAAGAATCCGAAGATTGGATTCATCTGGGATTCGGCGATCGACGAAATAATTGGCGGGCAGAAAGAGGGCGTCAGCGGCGTCAAGCTGAAAAATCTCAAGACCGGCGCAATCACCGACAAGAAGACCGACGCGGTGTTCGTCGCGATCGGTCACAACCCGAACAGCGCGCTGTTCAAGGGCCAACTCGAGATGGACGAGATCGGCTACATAAAAGTGAAACCCGGATCGACCTACACCAACGTCGACGGCGTCTTCGCCTGCGGCGACGTCGTCGACAGCGTCTACCGCCAGGCAGTCACAGCCGCGGGCACCGGATGCATGGCAGCAATCGACGCCGAACGCTGGCTGGAAGCAAAGGGCGAGTAGCCGGTCCAGACTCCGCTCCTACCTGATTCCCTCCTCCAACATCGGAGGAGGGTTAGGGTGGAGGACCAACGCGCTCCGCAAATCTCCGCCCTCGCCTGTCGAAGCCGGACTCTCAATGGCCGCAGGCCCTCAACTTTTTTCTTCCGGCTAACCTGCGCCACCTTCAGGCAGTGAAGACCAGGTAACGGAATTGAAAGTGGTGGATTTTGGTGGCGCGGGCTTTGGCCTGTGATTTTCCTATAGATGCACCCGAGCAGGCTGGCCCTACATTCGGTGATTCTTTAGTTGTGCCAATTGTGGCGCTCCTTCGTCGTGCTGTGCCTCTTTTGTCATCGCGGAGGCGCGAGATCAAAATAGAGCGCGCGATTGTAGGCGGGGATCGGCTTAGAACGCGGGAATTGTAGAAATTTTGGCTGCCACGTTCCCAGCCATTCCTCGCCGACCTGTGGACAAGCGATCGGCGTCATCTTGACTCCTCGATCCAAGCCTGCTGATCTCGATAAATAATATTTCTCATCTGGTAATATTGAAAACACTGATTTTTACGAGTCGAAAAGTCTCTTTCGTTACCTCTGAGAATTATTCGCGCCGGTCGGTAAGAATGCTAACGGAGCAATTCTATGGATAACGGGTCATCATCATCAACAGACAGGCTTTTGCGGGTAATCGTCGCATTGCTCTTGAGGGAGAGAAACGAGGATCCACCCACTCTGCGAGAGCGTATAGAGACATTGACAGATTTGGGCCTAAAACCCACCGAGATCGCTGAAATACTCGGCAGATCCGGCACGTACGTTAACAAAGAGCTTTCCGGAATACGGAAAATTCGAAAGAAGTGAGCCATGGCGAAGGTCAAAAAGAAGAGAACGGAGACTGTCGAGGATCTGCTGCGAGATTTGATGATTGTCCATCTGGGAATCGCTGGACTCGGCCAACATCAGATTAGAGAGATCGTCGGCGTCGACATTTATCGTGTTAACCGCATATTGAAGCATTTCAAAGGCATCAAGAGGTGAGCTGGTGACAGATCCCACCGAAGAAAAACTGGATAAAATAATTGAGCTTCTGCAGAGTCAGCTTGCGATCAGACTCTCCTACGACGGCATGAGTTTCGAGGAAATTCGCAAATACCTCGGCGTCGGGAAGCAGACCATTAATAAAATGCTGAAGGGGATAAAAAAGAAAAAACCATGAACGAGCAGGCTCTTTTCGCAATATCCAGGAAAATAAATGTGCTGATTTCGATCTCACTAAAACAGCTATTGGATGACAAACAATTCGGTGCGAAAGATCGACGGAAAGCGGGGACAGGCGACGTAGTGCGCTATCTTGCCGGTATGGGACTTGATGCCAAAGACATCTCCGAAATTCTCGGTGCGCCCATCACAAGCGTCAGAACGTTGTTAACGCCCGCTCGAAGAAAATAACATGGGTCGCCCCCGGGTCCTTGATCGGAAGCTGATGGAAAAAATTGCCAAGAAGATTGGCAAGAAAGAGATCAGTTCAATAAACGGATTAGTGAGCAGGAAGGCTGGGAAGCTGGGTATCTCTGCTGAAGCGGCTCTGGTGATCCTCGCAAAAGAGCACGGAATCGGCGCCGCGACCTTCCAGCGAAGTCTAGATGACACAAAGAAAGCGGAAATTCGAGACGCTTTGCCAAACCTGTTCGCCCCGCGGATCAGAAATATAGCCCCCAAGACAAAACTCGGCGGCGCCACGAAATCTCTCGCGAACCATAGGTCTTCCCTCAGACTCGCGACGGAGTATCTGATTCAAGATCAAGAGCTCAGGGAGAGATGCCAGCGCGATCTATTGGCTCCGAAGCATTTCGACAAACCGATCAATCAAGCAACGCTAGTACTCGAAGAGAGAATTAGAAAGAAAGCACAGCCTACGCAAAGACTCGTAGGAGAAAATCTAGTGAACTTTGCGTTTAAGGAGGACTTGTCGAAAACAGTCCTACGCGTGGCCAGCAATGACCCGGACGATCAACGAGGATTCACGCAAATATTGCGAGGCTTTGTCCCGGCTTTCAGGAACAAGACACACCACTACGTGGTCAATAATTTATCTCGAGAGGAGGCTATGTGCGTCTGCGGCTTCATCGATGTTCTCCTTAGGGTCGTAGATAGCTCAACAAATGCACAGCAACAACCATGACGAAATCCAACAACGGTAACCAAGAGCCAGCTCTTAAGGAACTGGACGGAATCAAGAGACTGCTAGTTCTTTTGCTGATCAAAGCGGGTGCCTCGCAAGGTGAAATAGCGATGGCTTTGCACACTGATCAAGCCAATGTGAGTCGAATGTTTCCAGCGGGAAAGGTGAAGCGCTTCGGAGTCGGTAACTAGAACTTCCCTCGGACCCAAGTGGGCTTGCGGCCCAGAAAAACAAAAACGCCACATGGAAGCCAACGAAAAGGGACCGAGCTCCAGCCCGTAGTATGTTCCCATGACCATCTGCGACGAGGCGAGTGAGCAGAATCTAAAGTCGCGCGCGGAAGAAGTGGCGCAACGCCTCGTCTATCACCGTGCGCGGAATAAGGACCCTCACCTTCGATCCTCTCCCTTGCGGGGAGAGGGGAAGAACAGTTGACGGCCTGCGGCCGACTCGAAACCGGAGCCGGCTTCGCGGCGCGCGAAGCTGTCCGGAAGCCAGCAGCTAATTCCTCCCGTCGCATTCGCTCCTGTCGTCGGAGTGACAGAAAGGGCGGGCACGGCGGCCCGCCCCGCACTGGTTGAGAGGTGGGGTCGCCAAGGTGTTATTGCTGTGATAACAAAGCGGCTTATGGCGCCAATTTCATTTCCTAAGGGTTTTTTGTGGGGGACTGCCAGCGCTTCCTATCAGATCGAGGGTGGGTGGAATCGAGGACGGCAAGGGCGAGTCCATCTGGGATCGCTTTTCGCACACGCCGAGCAAGATTAAGCACGGCGATACCGGCGACGTCGCGTGCGATTTCTATCATCGCTATGCCGACGATATCGCGACTGATGTCGGAGCTTGGGCTCAACGCCGCGCGAATTTCGCTTTCATGGCCGCGCATCATGCCGACTGGCAAGGGCCCGGTTAATCAGAAGGGTCTCGACTTCTACCGCCGCGTCGTCGACGAGATGCTCGCGCGCAACATCCAGCCGTGGGTGACGCTCTATCATTGGGATCTGCCGCAGACGCTCGAGGACGCCGGCGGATGGCCGAATCGCGACCTCGCCGAATATTTTCGCGACTATGCCGGCGTCGTGGCCAACGCGCTCGGCGACCGCGTGAAGCACTGGATGGCATTCAACGAGCCGTGGATTTTCACGATTCTCGGCTATCACCTCGGAATTCATGCGCCGGGACGCCACGAAATCGACAGCGCGATCAAGGCGACGCATACCGTCAATCTCGCGCAGGGCATGGCAGTCAGGGCGATCCGCGACTCGAAAAATCATCCCGAGGCGGTCGGCACCGCGTTCAGCATGTCGCCGGTGCATCCGGAAACCGGGTCGCTCGAGGATCGCACGGCGGCCCAGCGATGGCATCGATTTTACAACATGTGGTTCCTCGACACTGTCATGCACGGCAAGTATCCGGAGGCTTACCTGCACGGTTCGGTCGAGGATCACGTCGAGATTCGCGCCGGCGACATGGACTTGATCAAGGCGCCGCTCGACTTCATCGGGATCAACCTCTACACGCGCGCGGTGGTCGCGCACGATTCGAGCGATCGCTACATGGGCGTCAAGCAGGTCAGGCCCGGCGGCGAAGAACTCACCGAGTTCGGCTGGGAAGTCTATCCGCAGGCGCTGTCGGAAATGATCCTGCACATCAGCAAGGACTACCCCGGTATCCCGATCTACGTGACCGAGAACGGATGTTCATACGGCGACGGGCCGGGCGCCGACGGCAAGGTCAATGACCAGCGCCGCGTCAGTTTCCTGCGCCGTTTTATCAGTGAGGTCGGACACGCGATGAAAGCCGGCGCCGACGTGCGTGGCTATTTCCTGTGGACGTTCACCGACAACTTCGAATGGGCCGAGGGATTCCAGCAGCGCTTTGGAATCGTGCACTGCGACTTCAAGACGCAGCAGCGAATCGTCAAGGAAAGCGGCCACTGGTACTCGCGATTGGCGCGCACCGGCGCGCTCGATTTCGACCCGGTGATCTAATGGAGCGCGCGCAGCGCGCGAACCAGAGACCGGAACCGGCTTCGCGTGCGCGAAGCTGTCCGGAAGCCCGCAGCCATATGCCTCCCGTCGCTAACGCTCCCGTCGTCAGGGTGACACAACAATGCGAAGCTGTCCGAGGCCCGTTCCTCCCGTCGCTATCGCTCCCGTCGTCAGGGTGACAATTAAACGCGAGCTTTCCGGAATGGAGATGATGAGTGGGGCGGGCCGCCGTGCCCGCCTGGATGACACAACAATGCGAAGGTGTCTGGAAGAAATCAGTCAGCGGCGGGCACGGCGGCCCACCCCACTGCTATTGGGAGCCCGCTCCACTGGTAGAGGAATGAGAGTGCGATGAACGGCGGCGAATTCCTGATGTGGCTGCATCTGTGCGCGATGGCGTCGTACGTTGGCGCGCAGTTCGCGGTCATCTACATGCTGATTCCGGCCGCGGAAACCGCGCCCAACGAGGCCGCACGTCGCGCGAGCCTGATCGCGGGCTTCAAATTCTACAACCCGTTCACGATCGGCGTGCTGGGAATTATTGTGATTAGCGGGGCTATGCGGCTGACGGACTTGAAAGCGTCGATGAAGTTCGACTATTTCGCGCGGATCGGTTCGGCGCTGGAACTGAAGCTGCTGCTGGCGTTTCTGCTCATCTTCATCCAGACCTACATCACGTTCGGACTGGCATTCAGGATCGGCCGCCAGGAAGAAGTGGCTGCACATGGTGACGGCGATCCGTTCACCGTCGAACAGCTCGACTCGATGCTGCGGCGCATCCGCGCGATGGCGTGGTTCACGATCGTGCTGGCGTTCGCCGTCATCTGGGTATCACTCACCATGGTCGCGCGCGCAGTGGACGAGCCCGCCACCGCGTCGCGCATCTCCGCGCGCGCCACATCGGGTCGTGCATCGCGGGTACTCATGCACCCGGTAGCATCCGAGAGGTGGGCGACGCGCGTCATGACTTAATGCGCGAGCGCGAGCAGCGAGCCGACGATGTATGCGACCGTGATGACGCCGAAGATCGCGCCCGGCAGTTCGTTGAGCATGCTGTACTGCGCGAACCGGATCTCTTCGCTGACCGGAGCTTCGACGACCGACGCGATTCCCGCGAACCTTGCTTCTGTGGTTGATGCGTTCATTTCAGTTCTCCCGTAAATTCTTTGGACGACCCTAGGACAATGCCACCAGCGAGCTGATGACGTATCCGAGCGTGATCAAGCCGAACACGATACCGGGCAGTTCGCTCAGCAAGCTGTTCTGCGCGAGCCGGGTTCCTGCAGTGGCCTCAGTCGCTTCGTTGACGTTGGTGATTGCCGTGAGAGTTGCTTCGTTAGTGGTTGCGTTCATTTTCGTGTCCCTCCGTATTCGTTGACTGACAGGGGGTAAAGCAAGTCAGGTGCCATCGAAAAAACTCTCGATTTACCAATGATTTCCGTAGGCAGGCTTCGCGTATTAAGTGCGATACTTAATGAAAAGTTATAAGAATCAATAACTTAGCTCGAATCGCAGAATGCGAGTGAGAAGGGGTCAACTTTTGATTTTCGCAGCAAATTTCTTTTTTCGCGAAACGATGCAATTGCGGACGTGCAGCCATAAAGCTGCGGCCGGGCCGCACTCCGCCCTCTTTGATCCTCTTCGACGCATCTGCGAAAGTGGTCGTTATGGCGAGTGAAATGGATCAGGAAGCGCCGCAATCCAACGGCAAGACCACCGGAGGATTGAAGCCGACGACTGCGATGCTCCTCGCCGACGCCATCGCGTCGCCGGCCGAGCATCCGCATTTCGTGCGTAGCCTGGCGCTCCGCTTCGCAGAGACCACGATTTTCCTGGTCGCCGTCATCGGCGCGATCGCCTTGGGACTGGGGATCACCGCGTACTTCGCCGAGCATCACTACGTGCTCGCATACCTGGTCGCCTACGCCGGTTTTCGATTTTCCGATCTGATTGTTCGCGAAGATGCCGAGGACAGTCCGCCGCACGAGGAGCTCAGCCGGCGAATCACCGCGCAGCTCCCAATCCTCCTGGTGTTTGCGGCGGCTCCGTTCGAGCGCACATATATTTACGGCGGCTTTGCGCCCGCGTTCGCCAGCGCATTCGGACTGCTACTCGAGCTGCTCGGGATGTGGCTCGCGCTGGGCGCGCGCATCCAGCTCGGATTTTTCACGTCGGGCCGGACGCCCGAGCATCCGGTGCTGGTCACGCGCGGTTTTTATCGCTATCTCAGGCATCCGATTTACGCGGGCACATTCCTGGTGACGTTCGCATGGACGATCATCTACGGCGCGCCCGTCACTGCGATTCTTACGCTGATCATCGGAGCGATTCTCGCGCAACAGCGAATAAAGGCGGAAGAAGCGATGTTGTGCGCGCGCTTCGGCGAAGAGTACGACGCCTATCAACGCCAGACGGACAGGTTGATTCCGTCGGTCTGGTAGCTTCAGCGGCTGCGCGCGTCAAGCTGGCATCGCGCATGTGAGCAGAAGTCGCAGCCGTCGCTGGCGCTTACAAACTTCGCGCTGCATCCCGCGCATTTGCGAATCGATTCGCCCGGCTTCAGCCGTGTCACCAGGTCTGCTTCTTCGGAAGAGTCGATGGTCCTTGACGTTCGCGCTTTTCGCTTCTCCGGCAAAGCACCGTCGGCAACCAACCTGCCGTTCGCGCCCATCAATGCAAGCTCGTCGGCGCGATTGTTAATCGGATCGGTGCCGTGTCCGCGTACCCATTCGAATCGCACGCGCCGGGCAGCCGTCTCGGCGTCCAACTGTTCCCACAAATCGTGATTAGTGTTGCGCTTGTAGTGCAGCGTCATCGAATTGACGACGTACCTGCTGTCGCTGCGGAGAATTACATCGGCACCGCGTTCGGTCGCACGCAGTCCCTCGATTGCTGCGGTCAACTCCATCCTGTTGTTGGTGGTCGCGTCTTCGTGGCCGTTGAATTCGGTCACGACTCCATCCGGATCACGCACGACGACGCCCCATCCGCCCGGCCCGGGATTCCCGAGGCAGGAGCCGTCGGCGTACACCAGATATTCGCGAGAGTTAAGCGCCACGGGCCGGATTCTAGCTGAGGCCGCGCGCTTTTCGGAGTCGCGTGAACCATTCGAGATATTGATGCGCTGCCCGCTCCCACGAAAAATCCGACGCGAAGCAGTTGGCCATCAGCCGCCGCCAGGTCGCGCGGTCGCGGAACGTCGCTATCATCCGGTCCAGCGCCGCTACCATTTCAGCCGCGTCGAACTTTTCAAAGACGAAGCCATTGCCGGTACCGCGCACGGGATCGAACTCGCTGACAGTGTCGCGCAGCCCTCCGGTGGCTCGCACGACCGGCGCGGTGCCGTAACGCAGTGCGTACATTTGCGTCAGTCCGCAGGGCTCGAATCGCGAGGGCATCAGGAAGGCGTTGCTGCCGGCCTGGATTCGATGCGCCATTCCGTTGTTGAACTCGATTATCGCGCGAAGTTTTTCGGGGTAACGCTTCTCCGCGTCTTTGAAAAATCTTTCGAGCGCCGGGTCGCCGCTGGCGAGCATGACCAGTTGCAAATCCAGGCGCATCACGGTGTCGAGCGCGTCCCTCAGCAGGTCCACACCTTTCTGGCTGGTCATGCGAGTGACCATCCCGACCACCGGACAATCTTCGCGATTCGGCAGTCCGAGTGAATCGCGCAACGCACGCGTGCATTTGCGTTTGCCGTCGGGCTTCGCGGGGGTGTAGTTCGCCGCGATTTCGGGATCGGTGGCGGGATTCCATTCGTGGTAATCGGCGCCGTTGAGGATTCCCACGAAATTCTCGCCCTTGTCGCGCAGCACCCCTTCGAGTCCAAAGCCGAGTTCCGGGTCGGTGGTAATTTCGCGCGCGTAAGTCGGGCTCACAGTCGACGCGCCATCGCACAGCGCGATTGCGCCCTTCATCAAGTTCAGATGGCCGTAGAATTCCAGGTAGGCGGGCGAAAAATATGACGCGTCGAGATTCAGCAGAGCGAAATCCTCGCGTTTGCCGATTCCCTGGAAGGCGAGATTGTGAATCGTGAAGACCGATAGCGCTTGCTCGAACATCGGGCTGAGAGCGCCGTTGGCGCGCATCGCAATCGGGACGGCTGACGCGTGCCAATCGTGCGCATGCGCTACGTCCGGCGCGATTATCTCCGCTGATGCGATCGCGGCGGCGCGGCCAAAGAAGATGAAGCGCCGCATGTTGTCGGGATAGTCGTTGCCGTTCTCGCCGTAGATTCCAGGCCGGTGGAAAAATCCCGGATGGTCGATCAGGTACATCGGCACGCCGTGCGAATCGCTGGCGCGCAATACGGAGAAACGTTCGACCTCCGCGCCGAATCGCATCGGGATGTTGCGCAGGACCGGCGCGGTCTCGACGTTTTCGATGATCGAGGTGTAGCCGGGCACGATCAGTGACGGGTCCGCGCCCGCATCCTTCAACGCTCGCGGCAAGGAGCCGATGACATCGGCGAGGCCGCCGGCTTTTGCGTAGGGCGCGGCTTCTGCCGCAACGATCGCGATCTTCACGAGATCGAGAGCCCGGAGTCTGATCCCTCGCCCGTTAATTTGCGGGAGAGGTTAGGTGAGGGTTCTGGGCTCATCGACGAGGCGAAGGAGGATCCGGGATTCTTCGCTTCGCTCTAGAATGACACAAAAAAGGATGAAGCAAAAAAGTAGCGAGGCGGTGCGCATGCATCCGGAGCCGCGCACACATCTTGCGCCCAGCACCCTCACCTACCGGCGGCTGCGCCCGCCGGCCTCCTCTCCCGTAAAATAACGGGCGAGGTTAAGAGTCGGTCGCTCCGCTTTCTTTTTCCCGAGTTGCGAGACTGGCTAGTTCAGGACGGTTCTTTCGGTTCGGGCTGTTGCCGGGGTTGCCGCGACGGCCTCGGCGCCTGGTTTTACGGCGTCGCCGGTGCCGTCGCGCAGCGCGTGGCGGATGACTTCATCGACAGTGTCGACGAAAATCATCTCGAGCTCTTTGCGGACCTCAGGCTGGATGTCTTCGAGGTCGCGCTCGTTGCGCCGCGGCAGAATGATGGTCTTGATGCCGGCGCGTCTTGCCGCGAGCACCTTCTCCTTGATTCCACCGACCGGCAGCACCTTGCCGCGCAATGTAATCTCGCCGGTCATCGCAACGTCCGAGCGTACTGGCCGGCCGCTGAGCAACGACGCCAGCGACGCCGCGATGGTCACGCCGCCCGATGGCCCGTCCTTCGGGATTGCACCGGCCGGGACGTGAACGTGGATGTCAGACTTGTCGTAGAAGTCGGGCGCGATTCCAAGCGCCGCCGCGTGGGTGCGCACGTAAGACAGTGCCGCCTGCGCCGATTCTTTCATCACGTCGCCGAGCGATCCGGTAAGGTTGAGGCCCTTCTGCCCCGACATCCGGGTGCTCTCGATGAACATTATCTCGCCGCCGTTGGGCGTCCACGCGAGTCCCGTTGCAACCCCTGGCTCCTGCGTGCGTTCGGCGACTTCCGAGAAGAAGCGCGGCGCGCCGAGATACTTCTGGACGTCCTCTCCGCTAACTACCGCCGGCGCCGTTTCACCTTCAGTGATTGAACGCGCGATCTTGCGGCATACGCGCGCGATCTCGCGCTCGAGATTCCTCAGCCCCGCTTCGCGCGTATAGCTGTGGATGATCTCGCGCAGTGCGTCTTCCGAAAATTCGATCTTCTGATCGCCGAGTCCGTTCTCTATCAATTGCTTGGGGATCAGGTGGCGCTGCACGATTTGCAGCTTCTCTTCCTCGGTGTATCCCGGCAGCTCGAGCACTTCCATCCTGTCCCGCAACGCGTGCGGCACTGGATCGAGCATGTTGGCGGTCGTCAGGAACAATACTTTCGAAAGATCGAACGGCACATCAAGGTAATGGTCGGCGAAGGTGTTGTTCTGTTCGGGATCGAGCACCTCGAGCAGCGCCGATGCCGGATCGCCGCGGAAGTCCATGCCCAGCTTGTCGACTTCGTCGAGAATGAACAGCGGATTGTTCGAGCCCGCATTGCGGAGCCCCTGGATTATTCTGCCCGGCAACGATCCGATGTACGTGCGGCGATGCCCGCGAATCTCTGCCTCGTCGCGGATTCCGCCGAGCGACAGCCGCACGAATTTGCGCCCGAGAGCTCGCGCGATCGACTTGCCGAGCGAGGTTTTGCCGGTGCCCGGAGGCCCGACGAAGCACAGGATCGGGCCCTTGGTGTCGTTCTTAAGCTTGCGCACCGCGAGAAACTCGAGGATGCGTTCCTTGATTTTTTCGAGGTCGTAATGATCTTCGTCGAGCACCTGGCGCGCATGCCGAATGTCGAGGTTGTCCTCGGTCGAGACGCCCCACGGCAGGCTCACCAGCCAGTCGAGGTAGGTGCGCACGACGGTGTGCTCAGCAGACTCCGGCGGGATCATCTTGAGGCGCTCGAGTTCCTTGTCGGCGACTTTGCGCGCCTCAGGCGACATCTTCGCCTCTTCGATCTTCTTCTCGATTTCTTCGACTTCGGACGAGCGCGCGTCACCCTCGCCCAGCTCTTTCTGAATCGCCTTGAGCTGCTGGCGCAGATAGTACTCGCGCTGATTTTTGTTGAGCTCGGTCTGCACCTGCGACTGGATCTTGTGCCCGAGTTCGAGCATCTCGATCTCGCGCCCGAGTATCGCGATCAGCTTTTCCAGACGCCCGCGAACGTCGAGCGTCGCGAGCAAATCCTGCGCCTCTTCGATCGGTATCTTCAGATACGAGGCGACCATGTCGGCCAGCCGACTGGCCTCCTTCACCTGCATCGCCATCACCTGCAATTCATCAGGCAGGTACGGCACGAGAGAAACAAACTTGGAAAACTGGCTCACCAAATGCGCATGGAGCGCATCGATTTCCTTGTCGGATGAGACCGGCTCGACCAGCCGCGTCACGTGCGCGAGAAAGTAAGGCTCGCGCTGTGTGAATTCCCCCAGGTTGATTCGCGCGAGTCCCTGCACCAGCACGCGCACGCTCTGATCGGGATAGCGCAGCATCTTGAGGATGCGCACCGCGGTGCCGCTCGGGAACAATCCCTCGGGGGCAGGCTGTTCGTCTTCCGGATTTTTTTGCGCCGCGAGCGCGATGACCTTGTTGGTCTGCCCGCATTCTTCGATAAGCTTGAGTGAGGATGGGCGCGAAACCAGGAACGGATGTATCTGACTCGGAAAAATCACGATGCCGCGCAACGGCAGCACCGGCAGAATATCAGGTATCTCGGCCTTGCTCAGGTCCTCTTCTATCTCGAACCGTTTTTCCCCTTTCGGTTTATCTGCCATAGATTAATGGAACCTCGTAAGGAGGGACCCCGCCCGCGACTGCCACGACTGCCACGCTTGCCCTGCTTCCCCGCAACCCGAATTTCACCGTAATATACGGTTGTGACCCAGACAAGGTTACCTCTTGGATAAGAAGCTAATCACGGTCATCAGATTGCGCTACCAACGGAAAAACGTTGCCTAATATTGGATTTGATAGGTTATTCAGCGAGGAAGAAGCTAACGAGCTGATTCCGAGGCTGGAAATTCTGATGCGCCAGCTCCAGATGCAGGCGACGTCGTTGCGGGCGCGAATCGAGGAATTATCGGTCGACGATCCTTCGATTCTGCACTCCCAAATGAGCGAAATCGTCGGGCGCTATCCCGAACTGAGGTCGTTCGCGACCAACATGGCCGAGGCGGCCGAGCAAATCGAATCCTTCGGATGCATCCTCAAGGACATCGACCTCGGCCTTATCGATTTCCCCTACGACGCCGGCGACGACATCGTTTTCCTCTGCTGGCAGTTCGGCGAGTCAAAGGTTATCGCCTGGCACAGCGTCGACAGTGGATTCTCCGAGCGTCAGCCGCTGCCCGGCGCACCCAACCGATACCTCAACTGATCGCCACGTCGATCACTTATTACTGAAAAAGATGATCATAGTTTTGACGATTTACCTGGCCGCGCTCGGATGCTGGCTCGGGGGGATTGTCTTCTTCTCGTTCTTCACCGCGCCCGCGGTCTTCACGGTTCTGCCACGACCCGAGGCCGGCCAGCTGATCAGCACAATCTTTCCGCGCTACTACATGCTCGGATACATCGTGGGGACCATCAGCCTGGTGCTCGCGATCTACTTCACCGCAGTGCGCGGGCCGCGGATATGGTGGGGCGGCACGACGGTCGCGCTCGCGATCGCACTCGGAATCACCTTCTATGCGGGCACCGTGATTCTGCCGCACGCCGACGCGCTGCGCACCGTCAACGAAGATCCGAATCCGGACCCGGTCAAAAAAGCTGAGTTCGACAAGCTGCATCATACGTCGGTGATTCTCAACGGCACCGTGCTGCTGTTGAACCTCGCCGCTATCGTCGGCACTTCAGGAGCATTGATTCCACGTGGCTGAGCATCGTTACAAAGCGGTCGTGATTGATCTGTTCGACACGCTCGTGACCTGGAATCCGGAAGGGCTGCCGCTGATGCAATTTCGCGGGCGCGAAATTCGCAGTACGACTCCGCTGCTCTACTCGACCCTGGAAACCGCGCTGGGCAAGCACTTCGACCGCGAGAAATTTTCGGAGGCGCACGCGTCGGTTTACAGCGACATATTCTCCGAGCGAGCCAAGGCCAACGCCCTTGAGATTACCTGCCTCGAGCGCTTCGCGCGGACGCTCAAAATTCTCAACGTTGACGAAAACATCGCGCCACCGCTCGCCGAGAATCTGCGCCGAATCCACATGGCACGCGTGCGCGAGGTCACCAAGGCGCCGCCGGCGCGAATCGACGCGATGAAGAAAATCGCCAATCATCATCGCCTTGGCCTCATCTCCAATTTCGACGATTCCGAAACTGGTCACCAGATTATGCACGACACCGGCATCCGCGAGCTCTTCACCGCGGTGATCATCTCGGCCGACACCGGCTATCGAAAACCAAATCCGCTGATTTTTAAGAAACTGCTCGACGCGATGCGCCTCGAGCCCGCCGACATCCTGTTCGTCGGCGACACTCCGCTCGACGACGTGCTCGGCAGCAAGGGCGTCGGGATGCACTCCGCGTGGATCAACAGACGCAATCACGAGTTGCCCGAGGCAATTCCCCAGCCAGACTTCACTATCTCGGATCTCGCGGAACTTCCCGCGGCGCTCGGCTTATAGCAGTAATTCCGCCCATGGCGGTTTCACTGAAAAAACGGCAGCAAGTGGTTGCCGTCATCGGCGGGGGCGATGACGCTCCCGCCGCGGTCTGCAAGCTCGCGTTCGCGGTCGGGCGCGAAATCGCGGCGCGGCGCCGTCTTGCTGAACGGCGGGCGCACGGGCGTGATGGAATCGTCCGCGGCCGGTGCGCGCAAGCTCGGTGGGCATACGATTGGAATCCTGCCGGGCTACGATCGCCGTGCGGCGAACCGGCATGTCGAGTTCGTGATTGCCACCGGCATCGGCGAGGCTCGCAATGCAGTGATCGTCGCCAGTGCAGATGCGGTAATCTCGCTGGCTGGCGAGGGCGGTACTCTCGCGGAAATTGGCTTCGCGAAAAAATTCGGCAAGCCGATCGTCGCGCTCGATTCGTGGCCTGAAATCGAGGGTTTGAACCGCGCCGACACGCCCGCTGGGGCCGTCGCGCTGGCGCTCAAGCTGGCGAACTCGAACTCAAGACGGAGAAATTGAATGCCCGATCAGGATCGAAGCCACTTAATCAAGGCGCTTGAGCGAGCGCCGTTCGCTGCGATGCTCGGGCTGAAGATCGAATCGGCCGCGGGAGGCTCCGCGACAGTGCGGATGCCGTTCGATTTGCGCATTCTCAACGAGGGCGGGCCCGCCGCACCGATTCACGGCGGCGCGATCGCCGCCCTTGCCGACGTGGCGGCATGCGCCGCGGTCTGGAGCCTCGCCGCGACCACGCGCACCGCAACCATCTCACTCACAGTTAACTACACAGGCTTCGCCGTGAATTCCGACCTGATCGCCCGCGCGCGGGTGAAGCGGACCGGCAACCGTATCGCGAGCCTCGCAGTGGAGATCGTCGACGCCTCAGACGCTCTGATCGCCGACGCGCTGGTAACCTACAAAATCTCGTAACACCAACCGCATCGATTAACTCAGTTCACTCGCTTACAATGAACCCCGACCAATTGTCGAGAAGGCACGGGAAGGGGAAAATATGTTTTTTCGGATTCGATTGGACGGTAAATTCATCTTCGCTGCGATTGCGATGCTCGGCACGGCGCTGTTGCTGACGATGGCTCCTGCGGCCATCGGGCAGAACGCCGTCCCCGACGCGATGCCGACCGGGACCGAGACCGTGCTGCATTCCTTCGGAGAGGGGCCTACCGCCGGCAAATGCAAAGTCAATGACGGCGCCGACCCCAAGGGCTCGCTGACTTTCGTCACCGCCACCGGGTTGCTCTTCGGGCGCACGGCGACGACCACTTCGCAGGGCAACGGCTTCGGCACTATTTTCCAGATCATGCCCAGCGGCGCGGGCTACGCGGTCGATCACTTCTTCACCGGCACGAAATCAGATGGCAGTGACCCGCAGCATAACGCGATGACCCTCGTCGGCACCGTCCTCTACGGCACGACGCTCACCGGCGGTCAGCATAACAACGGCTCGATATTCGGTATCAACGATGACGGTACCGGTTACTCGTCGCCGCTTCTGTTCGACTTCCCCACGAGCGCCGCTAACAACGCAGGCGATATGCCGTTCAGCAATTTCGTCGCAGCCGGCAGCGTGCTCTATGGCATGACCTCGCAGGGGGGACATAGGGGCGGTTTAACCGGCGACGGAGTTATCTTCTCCTTCGATACAACCAGCAACACCTACACGCGCCTCCACTCCTTCGACGGCGCGGACGGTTTCGATCCCCATGGCCAGCTCATCCTCGACCCGAACGGCACCACGTTCTATGGGATGACGCCGGTCGGCGGGTCCGCGAATGTGGGGGTCGTGTTTTCTTTCAACATGGCCAAGAATAAATACAAGGTGCTCCATCAATTCGCTTGCCCCAAGAATGGCGCCCCGATGTGCATCGACTCCAACAACGGCGCCACTCCCGATCACGGCACGCTCGTCCAAAGCAACTCGTCGCTGTTTGGCTTGACGACCACGGGCGGCAAATATGGCAGCGGCACGCTTTTTACGATGCATACCGACGGCTCACATTTCAAAATCCTGCAGAGCTTCGGCAAATCTGGCTCCAACGACGGCATAAATCCGTACGCCTCGCTGCTTCTGAACGGAACTACGCTCTATGGCACGACCAGGTTGGGCGGCAGCAAGGGCAACGGCACCGTTTTTCAGATTAATACCGATGGCACCAACTACGATCGAATTTGGGAATTCCAGCCTGCGCCGGACGGCGCCAAGCCGATCGACGACGTCATCCTGGTGGACAACACGCTCTTCGGGATGACCGAAGCGGGCGGCACATGCGGCAACGGCACGATCTTCGCCCTCGTGCCTCCTCCTTGAGCTTTTTAACAGTGTCATCGACGCTGGACATAATCCGGCGGGCCGCTGAGCCGCATGGCCTCAACCTTGTCGCGGCCACTCCCATCGCGCGCTATGACGACACGGTCGCGGAGATTTCGCGCGCCTCTGCGATAGATCCGCAGGCACGCTCGATCGTCGTAATCGGTAACGGCGGCGGCGCGCTATGGGAAGCGCTCAAAATGCACGCATCGCGGATTCCCGGGTGGTGGAATCGCGAAAATCCGCTCGACGATTTCACCCGCGAAGTCGTCGAGCGCGACGTCGCCGCCCCGCTCCGCGCATCGGGCCTGCGATGCACCACCGTTTACCCCTTCATGAGCAGCGGCCGCACTCTCAGCTTTATCGAGCTCGGCAAAGTCGCGGGCATAGCAGGACCAAGCATCCTCGGCGTCACGGTGCATCCCGTCTATGGACCATGGATAGCATTTCGCGCCGCGCTCCTGCTTGACGAAGAACTCGATTCACCGGGCGACGCGTCAGGCTTCAACCCATGCCCTCGATGCACCGCGCGCACCTGCATCCCCGCCTGCCCGGCCGGAGCAGTGAACATCGAATCCGGATGGGACATCCCAAAATGTCTGAGCCATCGCGTCGAAGTCGAGCCGGATTGCACTCCTCGATGCCACGCGCGCGCCGGATGCGTCATCGGCCCCGAGCATCGATATCCGGACGACGAACTAGCCTACCATCAGATGCGCGCGCTGCGTTCGATGCGCCCGTACTACGAAGCGCACATCAAGCCCAAAGCCTCTTAAGGCTTGTTGAGTATTCTGACCAATTTCTCTGTATATCCGACCAGGTCATTGCAGCTCGCACACTTGATGCGCTGAACTTCGTTCTCTTCGACGTGAATCAGCATCGTGTTCGCGCCGCATTTCGAACAGGTCAACACGTCATCGTGAGGGTCAATCCGCCTTCGCCGTATCCATCGAAAGATCCGATTTCCGAATTTACGCAACTAGGGAAACTGTAGCACGGCCAATATATTCCCAACGGCATAAGGCATAGTTTTGTTGGGCCAGCACAGTAAAACTCACAAATTTGAAAATTACGTCGGTAAACGCTCACGGCGCCGCATTGACAGTTGCACGAGTGTACCCTAGCCTTCACAGTTTGCTATATTAATTAAGTCGTCCGACTGGGCCGAATTCGCGTTCCTCTACCTGAAATACCGAGTTTTTACGCATGTTTGATACGCTCAGCGACCGCCTCGAAGGAGTTTTCAAAAAACTCAAGGGCCAGGGCCGCATTACTGAGCGCAACATCGAGGAGGCGCTCCGCGAAGTCCGGCTCGCGCTGCTCGAGGCCGACGTCAATATCAAGGTCGTCCGCGACTTTATCGAGCACGTCAAGAACAAGGCGCTCGGCGCCGAAGTTCTCCGATCGCTCTCGCCTGAACAGCATCTGATCAAGTTTGTCGCGACCGAGCTGCAGAACGCGATGGGCGGCACCGCGCGCGAGCTCGATTTGAAGGTCAAGCCGCCGGTCAAAATCATGGTGGTCGGCCTGCAGGGCTCGGGCAAAACGACCTCGATAGCGAAGCTCGCGCGCTGGCTTAAATCGGAGCGCAAGCGGCATCCGATTTTGGCCTCGACCGACGTCTATCGCCCGGCCGCGATGGAGCAACTTCGCGTCCTCGGCGCGCAGGCGCAAATCCCCGTGCTCGACAGCAACGAGCAGCAGGATCCAATCGAGATCGCGTCGCGCGCGATGGCTCGAGCCGAAACAGGTGGCCATGACGCGATATTGATCGATACCGCCGGTCGCCTGCAGATCGACGAAGAGCTGATGGACGAGCTGGCGCGCCTGAAGGCAGCGCTGAACCCGCATCACATCATATTTGTCGCCGACGCGATGACCGGCCAGGAAGCGGCGAACGTTGCCGCAGGATTCCATGAGCGGCTGGGAATTTCCGGCGTCATTCTGACCAAGCTCGACTCCGATGCACGCGGCGGCGCGGCGCTTTCTGTGCGCACCATTACCGGCGCGCCGATTCTGTTCGCAGCGACGGGCGAGAAGCTCGATGCGTTCGAGATCTTTTACCCCGACCGGCTGACGTCGCGAATCCTTGGGATGGGCGACGTGCTGACGCTTATAGAAAAAGCGCAGCAAAATTACGATCAGACCAAGGCCAAAGAACTCGAGCGCAAGTTCAAAAAGAACGAGTTCACCATCACGGATTTCGCCGAGCAGATTAAAGCGATCAAAAAGATGGGATCGCTGGGCGAGCTGATGGGCATGATTCCCGGCCTCAAGAAGTTTGCCGGCGCGGCCGACTCCGAAGATGCCAAACTCGAGCTCGGACGTATCCAGGCGATCATCGACTCGATGACCTTGCAGGAGCGCGGTAATCATCTGATTATTAACGGACGGCGGCGCGCGCGAATAGCAGGCGGTAGTGGAACGTCAGTCCAGGATGTGAATCGCTTCCTCAAACAATTCGAGCAAACGCGCAAAATGATGAAGAAAATCACCCGCATGGGTGCTGGAAAGATGATGATGCGCGGACTGGGGCTCGGCGGCTAGAATAAGATTTAGGTAACAGGAGAACTGAATGGGACTTGTAATTCGCTTGCGCCGGCATGGAGCGCGAAAAAAACCTTTTTACCGCATCGTGGTGGCGGATTCGCGCTCGCCCCGCGACGGTCGCTTCGTCGCCCAGGTGGGGACCTACGACCCGGCTTTCGATCCGCCGCGCGTCACGATCAAAAAAGAAGTGGCCGACCAGTGGCTCAAGGCTGGCGCCAAGCCCAGTGACACGGTAAGAAAGCTGATTAAACGGGCCGAAACAGCAACGGTCTCCGCCTGATGCGACCCGCTGCAACGGAGCCAACCTATGAAGGAGCTCGTCGTATTCCTCGCACAACAACTTGTTAACGACGCTAGCGCAGTGGATGTAAAGGAGACGCAGGGCGATACCGCCTCGGTACTTGAGCTGCGGGTCGCGAAGGAAGATTTGGGGCGCGTGATCGGCAAGCAGGGGCGGACCGCAAAGTCGATCCGCACCATCCTGAACGCGGTCGCATCACGCACCAACCGCAAGGTCGTCCTCGAGATTGTCGAGGACCGGTGATCGCGCGGAAGTCCGCCTGCGCGATGATACGATTCACGCAACAGCATCGATGCTGCGCGTCGGCCGCATAAGCGGCGCCCACGGACTAAAGGGCGCGCTGCGATTCCGTCCCGACAACCCCGATTCCGACATATTGCAACACGTCAAGCGTATTTTCCTGGAGCGCTCCGGGGAATCACGCGAGTTCCGCGTAACCGGAGTGGCGCCGCTCAACGCGACGACCGATCGAATCACGCTCGACGGTATCGCGGACATCGATGCGGCCGAGGCGCTCAGGGGCGCGGCCGTGATGATCGCGACGGAGGACGTCCCGCCCAGGAAGCCGGGCGAGTTCTACTATTACGAAGCGATCGGATGCGAGGTTTTTCTGACCGACGGCACTCGCCTCGGTGCTATCGAGGAAGTCTTTTCGAACGGCGCGCAGGACATCTGGGTGGTGCGCGACAGCGAGCGCGAAGTGCTGGTCCCGGTCATCGAGGACGTCGTCAAGTCGATGGACCTCGCGGGCCGGCGCGTGACGATCGAGGCAATTCCCGGTTTGCTCGACTGACAGTCTGGTGACTGGCTCTGCGCGACTCGCCCGGATAGATTTGGAGTCGCCCCGATGGAATTTCACGTAATCACCCTGTTCCCCGAGATGTTCGAGTCGCCGTTTCGCGGCGGCATGATCGGACGTGCCGTCGAGCAGGGACTGATCGCAATCAAGGCGCATCCGCTGCGCGAGCATGGTCTCGGCAACTATCGGCAGGTCGATGACGCCCCCTACGGCGGCGGCAGTGGAATGGTGATGCGGCCGGAGCCGATCGCCGCGGCGATCGACGCGGTCGATGCGCAGCATCCGGGACTGTGGCGCATCCTGATGACGCCGCAGGGCGAAGTGTTCGACAACTCGATGGCGCGCGATCTCGCCAAGCGCTCGCCCGGCCTGATGATCGTCGCGGGCCGTTACGAAGGAATCGACGAGCGCGTGCGATCGCTGGTGGATCAGGAAATTTCCATCGGCGACTACGTGCTGAGCGGCGGCGAAATCCCCGCGATGGCGGTGATCGAAGCGGTCGGCAGGATGCTGCCGGGCGTGCTTGGCAATCCCGAGTCGCTCGACGAGGAATCGTTCGCCGCCGGGATGCTGGAATATCCGCAGTACACTCGGCCTGAGGAGTTTCGCGGCATGACGGTGCCGGAAATTCTGCTCAGCGGCGACCATGGCAAGATTCGCGCGTGGCGCGAGGCCGAAGCAAAACGGCGAACTGCGCGGCGGCGCCCCGACCTGCTCGAGCGGCGCAAGTTCTGACCGTGCAAATTCTGAAAACGTGAACGACCTTTTCGTAGCGCTGATTCATCATCCGGTCGTCAATCGCAACGCGGAGATTGTCACGTCGGCGATCACCAGCCTCGACATTCACGACATCGCGCGCGCGTCGCGAACCTACGACGTACGCGGTGTGTTCATCGTGCATCCGATTCCAGAGCAGCGGAAATTCGCGGCCAGTGTGATCGATCATTGGCGCTTCGACTTCGGCCGCGCGCACGATTCGCGCCGTCGCGAGGCGCTCGAGCGCGTGCAAATAGTCGCGGAGCTCGACGACGCAATCGCGGAGGCATCGCGAATCTCGGGCGCGCGCCCGCTGATCGTGCACACATCCGCGCGCACAGAAGGCGGTACCAGCTACGCCGATTTGCGCGCGCGGCTGGAGGCTCCAGACGCTCCTCCGATGATGATTCTTCTGGGTACAGGATTCGGAATGTCGCCCGAAGTCGCAGAACGCGCCGACATCGTGCTCGCACCGATCATAGGCCCCAGCGACTACAATCACCTGTCAGTGCGCTCGGCCGCAGGAATCATCCTGGACCGCCTCCGCGGCAAGTAACCCCGCGCCTGCTCTTTTTTTGTCATTCTAAGGACGCGGAGCAGTATTGTCCTGCTCGGCGAAGAGCGCCGCATTAATCACGATGAACCGCGGCGCGCTATTTTTCCTTGAGGCGCGGATCGTCGGTCGCGATACACTGCGCCGAGTCCATCGCGGCCTTCATCGGATCTCCGCTCTGCTTATGCCCTTCGCGATTCAGAAACTTCGCTCCTTCGCATTCGTGAGCGGCATCGTGCGCGCTGAATACGAACCAGCTTGCGAGTGGAGCGTGTTCATCGAACGTCTGCTGATCATGGCCCCGAGGCGGGATCATCAGATACCAGCCCACCAAGGCGAGCGCGGCTGCATGTCGAGGCTTCATACCTCCACGTCTAGCAGGAGAGTTGCGCGAGGTCGAAACGCGCAGCCAGTTCTGCAAAATTTTGGTCACGCAGAGCGCGCGCGTAACTTCTGCGCAAAGCGGCGCAAATGCGGGTCGGAACGCTCGAACGGTATCTCGTCGAAACCAAACCATCGCACGCCGTGAAACTCGCCGCGATCAAATTCAATCGCGCGTGAGCTGTCGCCGCGCAGCAAATACCAGAGCGACACGTCGGTATGCCCGCCGTCGTCGCCAACTGTCCGCGTCACGGTGATGAACAACGGAGCCGGAGAGACGAACTCCGCTGCGAGGTTCAGCTCCTCCGCTATCTCTCTGACCACGGTCTCGCGCGGATCTTCTCCGGGCTCGACGTGGCCACCGCTTGGCAGCCATAGGCCCGCCAGCTTGTGATCGACGAGTAGCAGCTTTCCCCGGTGCTCGTCGAAGAGAGCGAAATAGCTCACCAGGTGCTTGGGCGGAACATCGGGCTTCATTGTCCTGAAAATCGGCGCACCCGAACGAATCCATTCGATCGTCGAGTCGCGATGCTCCCGCTCGAGCTCGTCGAGCGGCTCGATGGCCGCAACTATTTCAGCGATTTTGTCGCGCATTGGATTTCGCCATCTTCACTGAGTCGCTAACGAGCTCGGACGCTGAGAACAAGCATCGCGAACGCTACAATCAGTCCGCACGTTCTCATCCAATGGTACTGATCCCAGCGATGCTACTGCGCCCGCCAGTCTTCAGGAATGGATTCCGGCATCCATTTGGCGATCCTGTTGTTTATGGGCACCGGGCCGACGAGCGAAAGCGCTACGGCTAAGACCTGGATCGCGAAAGCGACTGCGGCCAACCTCCATGCAGACTCGTTCAAATGCTCGAAGGGCAGCAACAGTAGAAGGTTCAGGAGTGTGGAGCCTGCCATCCAGAACGGCATCACACGACCAAGCAATACCGCCAACGATGCGCGCATCCGTACGTGTACTTCGAGTGGCTGCCGATTCAGCATGGGATGCGCGAAGGCCGCCACGTTTAGTTCACTGCCGCACATCAATCCGAGCACCAGCACGGCGAGGAGCTGAAGGGTCATGGAGACCGACCTCCAGTGAGTTGTAGGTTTCCTGAGGCATCATGCCGGTTCGCTAACCCACCCGCACCCATTGAGTAGCCGCCCGCATTTGGGTAGGTTAGTTGGCTCGACTCGAGGTCTTTCTTTCCATGAATACCGTTATCCAGAAGCTCGAAGAGCGGGGCCTGCGCAAGGACCTGCCTGAATTCCGCGTCGGCGACTCGGTTCGCGTTCACGTCAAGGTCGTCGAAGGCGAAAAAGAGCGCATCCAGTCTTTCGAAGGCATCGTGATCAAAATGAATCGCGGCGCCAATCGCGCGACCTTCACCGTGCGCAAGGTTTCGTACGGCGTCGGCGTCGAGCGAATATTCCCGATGCATTCGCCGCGAATCGACAAGCTGCAAGTGCTGACGCGAAACCGCGTACGCCGCGCCCGCCTCTACTATCTGCGCGGACTGTCCGGCAAAGCGGCCAGGCTCGACGTCGCGACCTGAGCGCGGGGCCAGTCTTCGATTATCTTTCGATATCGTCCGGGGTCAGTTCGACGACTTCCGACATGCGGATGTTGCCGTCCAGGTAGGCGCCTTCGGCCACCGTCAGGCTGCGGGCCTCGATATTGCCGAATACTTTGGCGCGCGGTCCAATCACCACGCGATCGCAACCGATGAGATCGCCGTGCAATTCACCCATTATCAGCAGTCGTGGCGCAGAGACTTTGCCCTCGATTATTCCGTCTTCGCCGACCACAACCAAATCGACCGAGCGAACCTCGCCCCGGAAGCGGCCTTCGATTCTGACTGCTTCGTGAAAGATCAGTTTGCCCGAGACGTTGACGTTGCGGCCGACTGCGACCCGGGTCCGCGACTCGGCCCACGCTGCGCCTGCATCCTGCGGTATTTCTCTTGATTCCATGCACCACTACGGAGCCGGGAATACGTGACACGCCACCGCGTGGCCCCCGCGCCCGGTCTCCAATTTGGGTTCCACCGTTGCACAAACATCTTTCGCATAAGGGCATCGAGGATGGAAGGCGCAGCCGGGGGGCGGGTTCATCGGGCTGGGCATTTCGCCGGGCAGTTTGATTCGTTCCGGCTTGTTGGCGGTGTCGATCGTCGGGATCGCCGAGAGCAGCGCACGCGTGTAGGGATGCCGGGGATTGAGATAGATTTCATCGCGCGACGCGATTTCGACAATCTTGCCGAGGTACATGATGGCTACGCGGTTGCTGATGTGTTCTACCACCCGCAAGTCGTGCGCGATGAACAGGTAGGTCAGCTTCAGCTTCTCCTGCAGATCCTGCAGCAGGTTGATTATTTGCGCCTGGATCGAGACGTCGAGCGCCGAGACCGGCTCGTCGAGCACCAGGAAGCGCGGATTCACCGCGAGCGCCCGCGCGATTCCGATTCGCTGGCGCTGCCCGCCTGAGAACTCGTGGGGCAAACGATCCATCGCATCGGCGCTCATTCCAACCATCGCGAGCAGCTCGGCGATTCGGCGCTCCTTTTCCGCGCCGCGCGCGAGTTTGTGAATCTCGATTCCTTCGCCAACGATCGAGCGCACGCGCATCCGCGGGTTCAACGACGCGTACGGGTCCTGAAATACGAGCTGCATCTGCTGGCGCAGCGTGCGAAGTTCCGCGCGCCCAAGCGTCGAGAGATCGCGGCCGTCGAAATAGACGGCACCGTGGGTCGGCTCGAGCAGTTTCAGAATCAGCCGCCCGAGTGTCGATTTGCCTGAGCCCGACTCTCCGACCAATCCGAGAGTTTCGCCCGCCTGAATCTCGAGGTTGACGCCCGAGACTGCTTTTATCGAAAGTTTTGTTCCGCCGACAATCCCCGTCGAGCCGGCGGGAAATTCCTTGCTGAGATTCACGACGCGAACCAGCGCCGAGGAAGCGTTTCCGGCGGATGCGATGGGACTAGGCGCGGATGCAGGCGACATAGTGGTTAGGGGCCTTGTTTTCGAGCGGTGGATCAATCTCGGAGCATTTGGGAATTGCGCGCGGGCATCGCGGATGGAACCTGCAACCGGACGGTGGATTCAGCGAGCTCGGAATCGAACCGGGAATCGCCTGCAAGCGATGGTGTCGGCTGCCGTCGATGCCGGGAATCGATTCGAGCAATCCGCGCGTGTACGGATTGAGCGGATTTCGAAACAGCTCCGCACTCGGCGCCTGCTCCATCACGCGCGCCGCGTAGAGAATCGTCACGTCGTCGGCATACTCGGAGACAATTCCGAGATCGTGCGTGACGAGAATGACGGCGAGCCCGAGCCTCACCTGCAACTCGCGAATCAGATCGAGAATCTGCGCCTGTATCGTCACGTCGAGCGCTGTGGTCGGCTCGTCGGCGATAAGCAGACGGCGGATTGCACGACAACGCCATCGCAATCATCACGCGCTGACGCATCCCGCCTGACAGTTGATGCGGATAGTCGTCGATACGCCGCTCGGGGTCGGCAATCCCGACCATCCTGAGCGCCTCGATAGTGCGATTGCGAGTCTCGGCGCGATTGGTGTGCTGATGCAGCCGGACGGCCTCGCCAATCTGGCTGCCGATAGTGAAGACCGGATTCAGCGACGTCATCGGCTCCTGGAAAATCATCGCGATCCGCGCGCCGCGAACGTGGCGCATCTCGGGCTCGCTCAGCTTCAGGAGATCCTGATCCTCGAAGATTACTTCGCCGCCCACGATTCGCGCCGACTCGGGCAGCAGCCGCATGATCGAAAGCACGCTGGCGGTCTTACCTGATCCCGACTCGCCGACAATTCCCAACAACTTCCCCGGCTCGACCGAAAAACTAACGCCGTCCACCGCGCGCACCTCCCCCGCGTCGGTGAAGAACGAAGTGCGCAGCGATTTAACTTCGAGCAGCGGCTTCACTTGGGTCCAGCGTATCAGATCATCCGGCGTTGGCGGGATCGAGGCGGTCGCGGAGGTGGTCGCCAAGGAAGTTGAAGGACATTACGGCCAGGAAGATGAAGATGCCGGGGATCAGGATCCATGGGTAGCGGGCGAGGTTCTGGACGTCCTGCGCTTGGGCGAGCAGGTTGCCCCAGCTTGCGGCTGGTTCCTGGATGCCCAGACCTAGCAGCGAGAGCGCGCTTTCGCCGAGGATGAAGCCTGGGATTGAGAGCGTGGCGGCGACGATCGCATAGCCCATCACCGACGGGATGATGTGACGCGTGATGATGCGCCATCGCGACGCGCCCAGTGCGCGGGCCGCCTCGACGTACGGACGCGATCGCACCGAAGACGCCATTCCACGGATGATTCGCGCAAACCCGGCCCAACTGATGAAGCTCATGATCGCGACGATCATGAAAAACGTTGTGACGGCGCTTAACCCCGACGGAATCACCGCCGCCAGCGCCAGCAGGAAATAAAATGACGGCAGCGACATCTCGATTTCAGACCATCGCATGATCAGGAAATCGACCGTCCCGCCGATATAGCCGGACAGCGCGCCGATCGTAATGCCGAGCGAGAAGGTGATCAGCACGCCGATCAAGCCGACGCACATGCTGACGCGCGAGCCGTACACGATTCGCGAGTAGAGGTCGCGCCCGAGGCCGTCGCTGCCGAGCATGAAGTATGGCTCGTTCTCGCTGTCGGTGGTGAACAGATGGCCGTGCGAGAACAGATGGATGTCGAGCCGCTGAGAAGTGTCGGCGACGAACGTGCGCGCGGTCTTGTCCTGCATGTGCATCGGATGCGTATAGAAGAGACTGCGCGACCAGTCGGACGGCGCACTCACGTGCAGCGACATGGGCGGACAATCAGGCATCTCGCGGTTCTGATAAGCCGGATCGTAACTCGCAAAAAACGGCGACGCGGCTGCGAGCAAGTAGAAGAGCGTCAGGCAGATCGCGGAAAAGCGAACCGTCCGCGACGCGAGACGCCATTCGCGCGCGAGGCTCGACGGCTTTCGCGCGGCTACCTCGGCGCCCTGGAGATTCACCTGCAAGCTTGGGACAGCGTTCATGTCACTCGGCCGCGACCGACGAAAAATCGACGCGCGGATCGACCGCGACCAGCGCGATGTCGGCGAGCAAGTTGCCGACCAGCAGCAGGATCGTGCCCATCAGCACCGAGCCCATCACCAGGTAGATGTCGAGCGAGCGCACCGCATCGAGCATCAACAGTCCGAGCCCTTGCAGGTTCATCACGGCCTCGACCAGTGCGGCGCCGCCGAGCAGGTCGCCCAGCGAATATCCCGCCATCGTGACAAACGGGTTCATCGCGTTGCGCAGCACGTGCTTGTAGATGACGACGCGCTCGGAGAGTCCCTTGGCGCGCGCGGTGCGCACGAATTCAGAATTCTTGATTTCGAGAATCTGTGAGCGCATCAGGCGCATCAGGCCCGCAGTGCCGGAGATGCCGAGCACGAAGACCGGCAGGATGAGATGGTTGATGCGATCGGCGACCTGGCTCATCGGATCAAGCGTCGCGTAGTCGGGCGAGTAGGTGCCGCCGATCGGAAACCATCCGGTCTTCAGCGCGAAGTACATCGCAAGGAAGGCGAGAAAAAAGCTCGGCACCGACATCCCGAAGAATGCGAGGAACGACAGGAAGCGATCCCAGATCGAATTCTGATTTACCGCGACGATAATTCCGATCGGTATCGCGATCAGCCACGATAAAAGCATGCTGCTCGCCGCCAGAATGATCGTGTTGAAGGCGCGCGATGCGATCAGCCCGGTGACGCTTACGCGATACTGCAGCGAGAAGCCGAAGTTCAGATGCAGCACGCCCCACAGCCACTTGAAGTATCGGACCATCAGCGGCTGATCGAGGCCGAACTGCGCCTCGAGCTGGTGAATGACCTCGGGCGTGATAGTCGGGTTGAGTTTGAGATTCGAGACGAAGTCGCCCGGCACCAATGACATCGCGAGAAACGAGATGAACGTGATCCCCAGGATGAGCGGGATCATGTTGAGCAGGCGACGGATCAGGAAGCGGGTCATCGTGTCATGGTGCCTGATATTTCGACGTTCGCTGGCTTCCGGATGTTCAGTCGGCCTTGAACTCCATCCACTCCTGCTTGTAAAGGCCCCAGACCTTGGGCTGATAGTTCTGCAGCGAGTTCTTCCACGACGCATAACGCTGCCCGCGGACCGTTTCGAGTATCGGCAGCTGGTCGTGGAGGATTTGCTGAATTTTCCAGTAGTACTGCGGGCGCTTGGAGAGATCCATTTCGGATGCGCCCTGGTCGAGCAGCGTGTCGATCTCCGCTTCCCACGGCGTTGCGGGCGTGGGCTGATTTGGATTCCAGATGTGCAGGTTTCCCGACGAGCGATAGAAGTTTGCTCCGTCGTTCGGCTCGATGCCGCCGGTGAATCCCATCAGGATGCAATCCCAATCGAACGACGAATCGAGCCGGTCAACCAATGTGGTGAATTCGAGCGGCCGATAGTTCGCCTTGATGCCCAGACGCTCGAGGTCCTGCTTGAAGATGGTGCACATCTGATCGCGCTCGGGGTTGCCGGCGTTGGTAGTGAGATCGAATTCGAGGCGATTGCCTTTCGGATCGGTACGCACACCCGGCTTGACGAGGTGATAGCCGGCCGCCTCGAGCATGTCGGCGGCGAGTTTCGGATCGTAGTCGTAGTCCTTGAGATTAGGATTGTGAAAAATCTTGTTCGCGGGCGAGATATCAGCCACCGCGGGCTCCGCCAGCCCGTGGAAGACAAGATCGATCATCGATTTCTTGTCGATCGTGTGCGCCATCGCCGCCAGGAATTTCAGATCGGTGAACCAGCTGAGCTTCGGGTTGGTGACGCCGTCCTTAATAAAATGCCGCGGGTTGCGATTGAAGCTGAAGAAGAGCGTGCCGGTGTCGACACCGATTTTTTCAATCGAGATGTCGAGTTCGTGATTCTTTGCCTTCTGCTCCAGCGGATAGACCTCTTCGGCCCGCGGACCATAAACGTCGATTTGTCCCGATAGGTAGCGCAGATACTCAGCGTTTGCGTCTTGCACTATTGTAATGTTCTGCCCATGAAGGCGCGGAAGCTGGCCGCCATGCTCGTCTTTCATCCAGAAGCTGTCGTTGCGCAGGTAGTTGACCACCTGGCTTTGCGCATAACGCACCATTTTGTACGTGCCGTTGCCGATAAGCTGTTCGGGCGGTGTGTTGATTCCCCACGCATGGTTGAAGTTTCCAGCTTTCCATATTGGCTCGAGGATATGAGCCGGAATGATCTGCAGACCCTCCAGCGCGGAGATCAGCGGGGCAAAGGGCTTAGGCAGACGCAGCACTACGGTGAACTCGTCCGGCGCTTGAGCTTCGATCCGCTTCTTGTCTATCAGAAGTATCGGCCGCGAGCTGTTTGGCACATTCGGATCGTAGATGACGTCCAGCGTGAACAACACGTCGTGCGCTGTGAACGGCTGCCCATCAAACCACTTTACGTCGTGGCGCAGATGAAGCGTGATCGTCTTGTTGTCAGGCGCAATCTCCCATTTCTCAGCCAAGCGGGGTTCGGGCAGAGTCGTGACGGGATTGAGCTGGAGCACCGTTTCGAACAGATCGCCGGTAAGCTGTCCCGATGTCGCATCGGTGACGAGAATTGGATTGAACGTGCGCGGATCGCTTAGCACCGCGCTGTAGAGGATCTGACTTTTCGCGTGATCGCTGCCAGACCGGCTAACTCGGCATCCGGAAAGAATTGCGAGCGACGAAAGCGCAATCGCGCACGTGATTACCGATAGAATTCCGTTGCGCCGGCTTTCAGCTTTCATTTGAAAAGGCGCCGCCATGGTGAAGGCTCAGGTTCATCATAGTGGCTCCTGGAGCCGGTGTTAGAACGAATGTCGAGTCGGGGATGACTCCATTGACGATCGGCCGCAGATAGCGAAACATCACGCGACTGCTGGCCTGCGGAAAAGTCGCGTCAACGACGTACGGGAACGTCACGCCGCCGATATCGTGATAGTCGCTGTAACGCACTTCGTAGTTGACGGTGCCGTTGGCCGCCGTCTCGCGCACCATCGCGAGATTGCCATCGGAAAATCCAAGCTGATGCGTCCCTGAAGCGCTGTTGCCAAATGTCGCGACGATCATGGCGCCGTCCTTCGACACCGAATCAGGACTGTTGCCGAGCTCGAACGCAGGCGGCGCGAGTCCCATCAGCAGACCGACCGCATCCTTCGGCTCCATCGGAATCCGCACGTATTTGTAGAGGGTGTCTGCGTTGGCCTGTCCGCGCATGAAGCGATTTTTACCCGGCTCGAAGATTGTCAGGTCCGGACCCTGCGCCGCGAGCAACAATGCGACCCCGAACGGCGACATCGCTTCGACGCGCAGCTTGTCGGGCCGCTTGGCGACGATTTCCTCCTTCGCCTTCAGGTGCTGATCGCCGGCGCTATATTCCATCACGGCCGGACTCTGCACAGATGCGAGCCTGCGGTCGCGCTCCACCAATGTCGCGATCATATTTTGAGCTTGAAATTTAAGCTCCTCCTGACCCGAGATTGGCTTCGGAGGTTCCACGATGGGCGGAGTACGAACGACTATGCATCCAAAGGTTTGGACCATCGCGATCAGGAGAATCGATGCGAACGCGGCGAACGAAACTGTTTTTCGTTTTCGTGGCCGCGCCCGTTCAGTGGCCCGCGCTGGCGGCATTCTGCAGGACCTGGATTTTATCCTTGAGGCGTGCGACCTGGTCGGTTTCCTGCGCCTTCTTCAGCGCGTCGGTGTATTCGTGGCCGGCTTCCTTGGTTTTGCCCAGCTTGCGATACGCGTCGCCAAGATGCTCAGTGATCGTGGGATCGCTGCCGGTCAGGTTGACCGCACGCTCCAACTGCTCGACCGCCTTTTTGTAGTCGCCCTTCTGATAGTAAACCCATCCAAGGCTGTCGACGTAAAATCCGTCTTCGGGCTCGATATCAAGCGCGCGCTTGATTAGCTTTTCGGCCTCGACCAGGTTGGTTCCCTGCTCGGCATAGCTGTAGCCGAGGTAGTTCAGCGCCTGCGCGTTGGCGGGATTCAGCTCGATCGCCTTCTTCATCTCCGCCATGCCTTCGTCGCGCTGCTTGTTCTGATCGAGCGCCGCGCCGAGCGTGAAGTGGAACTTGTCACTCTTGGGATCGGCCGCCACCATCTTGCGCGCCAACTCGATCGCCGCCGGGATAGTCTTTCTTTTCCTGGTAGACGCCGACCATGAAACCGATGATCTCGGGGTCGTTCGGCTTCTTGCCGAGCGCATCCTTCAACGCCCCCAGCGCCTGGTCGTATTTGCTCTGCTTGTCGTACAGGTACGCGAGCTGCAGGCGCGACTCGATGTAATGTTCGTTGTCAGTGGGAATCTTGTTGAACTCGACGATCGCCTTGTCGTTCTCGGAAAGCTCAGTGTAAACCGTGCCGAGGTAGTAATGGACGCGGTAGTTGTTGGGCTCGGAGCCGAGCACCAGGTTGAACTCGGTGGCGGCGTCGTCGAAATTTCCCTGCTCGACGTATAGGAGTCCAATTTTCGTGCGGGTGTCGGCGGGATTGGTCTCGACCTGTTCGGCGCGCTTCAGCTCGTCAAGCGCTTCATTGTATTTCTTCTGACCGACCAGAATTTCGGCCTTGCGCTTGCGAACCAGCTCGTTGTTCGGGTTGATTTGCGTGATCTTGTTGTAATAGACGAGCGCGTCCTGGGTGCGTTCCTGCCGTTCGCGCAGTAGAGCAAAATCGAGCAGCACCAGCTCCGACTGAGGATTGAGATCGAGCGCCTTCTGATAATATTTTTCAGCAGCCGCGTAATTCTTCGAGGCCACCATCACCTTGCCGGCGTAGTAGTAGCCAAGGAACGAATTCGGGTCGAGCTTGATCAGCTCTTCGAACGTGTTCTCGGCCTCGCCATAGTCTCCGCGCTTGGCGTAGAGCGTGCCGAGATACAAATATGCTTCCTGATTTTTTGGATTGAGGCGGAGTACCTCGCGATAGTCCTTTTCCGCGGTCGCGTCGTCGCCGAGCGCCGAGCTGATACCCGCACCGAGCAGACGCGCGTCGGCAGAGTCGGGATTGAGCGCGAGCGCCTGGTTCACCTGCTCGAGCGCTTCCTTCAGCCGCCCGTCGCGGACGTAGAGCGTCGCCAGCCGAACTTTGAGCGCGGCGTTGGTGGGATCGTACTGAACCGCCTCCGCATAGTTCGTGAGCGCCACTTCGCGGTCGCCGTCGTTCATCGCGACCTCGGCCCTCAGGAACGCGCTCATCGCGCGCGCATCCGAGGGCACATCCACCGCCGGCGCGCCGCCGAAGGGATTGTCCCCGCCGACGCTGGCGCTGCGGACAAGTTCGGGTTTCGAATTTCTGATTGAGGTGCAACCCAGAAAGGCGATCGACGCGACGCCGAGCGCGATCATCGCGCGTGTAGTGAAACAAATCATCGCTAAAAAAGATTCCCGGGGGAGCTTTTCAATTGGGATTCGCAAAACACTATATCGATTGTGAGCGCAGAGGTGTACCGCTCCCTTCAAACTGATCGCGGACCTTTGCGCCTGACCTTTCATTATAAGGATTCCGCCACTGGATGCGAACTTGCAACCCTCCTTTGATTTTTATCGCTGCTTGCCACCGTGCATCGCCTCGGCTAGGCAGGGGAACCGGAGCCGCCCCTCAATTGCAGCATCTCACCACCGAAAGCCCGCATCCCACAACACCCGCGAGTACGGCCCCGTCCGCACGGACGCGACGCTCGCCGCGCAAGCTCGGCCTCATCCCGCTGGTGTGCGTGATGTACCTGGTCGTGAGCGGTGGCGCGTACGGGCTCGAAGATGCAGTCCGGATGGCGGGGCCGCGCCTGACGCTCCTGCTATGCCTCGTCGTGCCGCTTACGCTCAGCCTGCCGACGGCGCTGATGGCAGCAGAGCTGACGGCGCTGATGCCGGTCGAAGGCGGCTTCTACTTCTGGGTCAAGGAAGCGCTCGGTCCGTTCGCAGGCTTCGCCGAGGCCTACCTGACAATTTTATACACCGCCGTCGACATGGCGATTTATCCGGTACTCTTCGCCGGCTATCTTTCGTTCATCCTGCCACTTGGACGGGAGGGCCAGGTCGCGGTCGGCATCGCGCTGGTCTGGCTCGCGGGAGGACTCAATTTTCTCGGCGTCAGGCCGGTCGGGATGGCGTCGACGATACTCGCCGCGATCCTCATCTCGCCGTTCGCGATACTGGTGATCGTCGGCCTCTCGCGCCTGATCCATTTCACAATGCCGACGCCGCCGCTGTTCGGCGCAGACCCATGGGCCGCGCTCGGTGCGGGTTTGACTGTAGTCATCTGGAACTTCAGCGGATGGGAAAACCTGAGCGTCGTGTCCGCGGAAATTGAAAATCCGCGGCGCAACTATCTGCGCGCGATTGTGATCGCAATGCCGATAATCGTGGCCGGCTACGTGCTCCCACTCGCCGTCTCAGTCTCCGGCGCGACTACCGCCGCCGACTGGGGCACGGGATCCTTCTCGCACGTCGGCAGCGCCATCGGCGGACGCCCGCTCGGCGCCGCATTGGCTCTCGGGGGCGCCGTGATGTCGTTCGCGGTGTTCGAAGCCGCGATGCTGTGGGTCTCGCGCATGCCGTTCGTCCTCGCGCGCGAGCGCTACCTGTCACCGCCGCTCGCACAGATCTGGTCCACGACCGCAACACCCGGCAAATCGATCCTGCTCTGCTGCATCGTCTTCACACTGCTGGTGCCGGTCGGATTCGTGGCGCTGGTAGTGCTCGACGTTTTCTTTTACATGGCGGCGCTATCGTTGGAGCTGTTCGCACTGCTGCGTTTGCGCAAGCTGATGCCCGATCGCGCCGGCCTGTTCACCATCGGCGGCGGCCGCATCGGCCTCGCATTGATCGTAACGCTTCCTATTCTCACCTGGGCCGCAACTTTCGGATTGGCGATCTCAGCCGGCGTCGCCAAGACAGATTTCATCCTGGCTATCGTCCTGGGCGCCTTCGTCTGGCCAGCCTACACAATCTGCCGCCGCCTCTACGGCGGCCCGCCCGCAATCGATCCCCCGCCAACCAGCATCGTCTGAAGACCCCTTCTACGGCTGATGCGGATGCTGCCGCCACAATCCCAACCGTCGACGCGCTTCGCGCCGCTGCTCGGGCGTCATCTGCTGCCATCGATGCCAATTCGCCATCATTCGTTCGCGCTGCGCCGGCGGCAACTGCTCGAATTGCTGATATCGCTTCATCATACGATCGCGCTGATCCGGCGGCAGACCACGCCAGCGGGCGTAGTCATGCTGCAATTCATCGCGACGCGCCTGTGGAAGCTGGCGCCACTTGCGCAATCCCTCGAGCACTCGCTTGCGCTGTTCGGGCGGCAGATTGCGGAACGTCTGGAAGTTCTGCTGCGCCTTCTGCCGTTCGTCGGGCCGCATCGATTGCCATCGCCGATAATTCTCGACCACGCGCTGACGCTGATCGGGCGTGAGGTTTGCCCATTCCCTCGGATGCTGCGCAGCCAGCGCGCGCTCGGCGTCGCTCGACGGCATCGACGCGCCTGGTGGTGACGGTTGCGCAAAGACGGTAGTTGCCGGCGCGAATCCGCAGCAGATCAACGCAGCGAAGATGAACGCACTCGCGATATGCCTGCGTCCCGTCATTGCTGCGGCCCCTCGACATCGTAGCTCGGCTGGCTTGCCGGCATCTGCGGAGGCGCCTTGGAAGGCGCGACGTCTTCTGCACCCGGCGCCGGAGGTTCCGCAGCTTCGGGGGCCGGCACGTCACCTGCGTTCGTATGGTCGTGATTTCCCAGGTAGCCCATCTCGTCGAGCGTACGGATCTGATCGAGCATCGAGTCGTCGCCCGGTGACGCAGCCGGCGCAGGCGCACCTTGCGCGTTGTCGTGACGCGGCTCGAACAGGTCCAGGTTCATCAGCATTCTCAAATCCGGCGGCGCCTCGTTCGTAGAGCTTTGCGCCGACGCTCGCCCCGTTTCGCCGCACACAACCATCGTCCCGAGCAGCACTATCGCAGCCACTTTACGACGGAGATTCATTGTTCTGGCGATCTCCGGGCCCCAGCTCGTCCAGATGCTCGATCACGTCATAGTTCTCGAGCAGATCGAGATGCTCGACGACGTGATAGTTGGCGAGCAGGCCCACATCCGCACTGCTCAGCTCCTGCTGCAGCTCGAGCTGGTCGACGCCAGGCGCATTCGAACTCCCCGCCCCGCGATGCATCACGATTGCGATCGCGAGCACCGCGACCGCCGCCGCACTCAGCGCCATCGAGGGCCAACCGAAGGCCGGCAACGGCAATCGAATATCCTCTCGCCGCCATCGCCACCGGCCGCGAACGCTCGCGCTGTCCGCCTGGCTCGCGCGCAACTTACGTTGAAGCTCGCCGCGGTACTCCGCCCAATCCGGCTCGCGGACGTCATCTACGGCTCGTGCGAGATTCGACAGTATCGCCGACGAAGCGTCAGCCGACTCGCGGCATTGCGCGCATCCCTCGAGGTGCGCCCCGACTCGCGCCCGCTCATCCGCGCTCAACTCTCCGCGCAGGTACGGTACGATTTCTGTATCCGGGTGATTCGTAGCCATCGTAGTCAGTCGTTCGCCATCAATTTGCGGAGCTGCGCGATCCCGCGATGCACGTGCACGCGCGCGGTCGCCTCCGAGCACTTGAGCACCTCGCCAATCTCGCGGCTGGTGAAACCCTCCTGCGTCTGCAGCAACACCGCGGCACGCTGCTGAGGCGACAGCTTCGCGAGCGCGGGACGAAGCCGGCGTATCGATTGTGTCAGCATCGCCTCGTCCTCGGGGCCGGCCTCACTTGACGGCGGATCGAACGCGCGTTCGTCGGGGTCGTCGCCGCCGGGCGTAGCGAGCGGCGCCAGCCGCTTCCACCATCGATTCTTCCGCTGATGATCGATGCACAGGTTGACCAGTATCCGGTAGAACCAGGTCGAAAAGCGCGACCGTCCGTCGAAACGTCCCGCGGATTCGTACAGCCGGATAAATGCGTCCTGCGAGACGTCGCGAGCGTCGGCCTCGTTGCCGAGGACTGACGCAGCAAGGCGGTACGCGCGCCCCTGATGGCGGTCCACCATGAGCTCGAATGCGTCCGCATCGCGCTCGGCGATTCTCCTGCACAGCTCCTCATCGGAAGGCTCCACCGTAATCAGTCCCGGGACGCGTCAAACCTACAAAAAAATCGGCCCGCGACCGATATAACAAATTCCCGACCCATTTGACGAAAGAAGCTTAATGTTCGTTTACACCCTGAGCAGCCTGAACCCTCTTTCTTTCTTAAGCGATTGCTCCCCTTCCCTCGAGGGAAGGGGCCGGGGGTTAGGTTCCTGACTCGAGTGCTGTAAACGAACCCTCGATTCGCTCCGTCCAATTCTCATCGCAGAACAACAACGGCGCAAAGAGCCGCCGATAGAACAGGAGATCAATCATGAAAAAATCCATCACAGCTTTAGCGGCAATAGCCTTCGTCGGCGCGATCAGCTCGACCGCATTCGCAGGCCCCGTCAGCCGCTTCGATAATGGCTACCTCGACGAGCATCCCGAAGTCGCGCAGCAACTCGCCCACGATCCACGGCTGGTGGACAACCCGCGGTTCCTCGCCACTCATCCCGGCCTCGACGAGTATTTCAAGAACCATCCGGAAGTGCGTTCGGACCTGCAGAGTCATCCCGACCGCTTCATGGCGCGCGAGGGCTACTACGACATCCACCACGACTGGCACTACGGGCATCCGCTAGCGACGACCGATCACTACATGGACTCGCATCCCGAAGTGTCGAGGCAGTTAGAGAAGGACCCGGCGCTGGTCGACAATCGCGGATACGTCGACAGTCACCCAGGCCTTCACGAATATCTGCACAATCATCCAATAGCGCGCCGCGACTGGAAGTCGCACCCGTACCGCTACATGGCAGCCGAGCGCCACTACGATCAGAAGCACTAGTCGTCTCGCAATTGGAATGGCGCCGAGCGATCAACGAGATCGCTCGGCGCCCTATGCTCACCACTCACACAGTTCTAACAGGGACGAAGTCCCGCATCTTCGTTTTTGATTCTAAGGTGCAGGGGTTACCCCTGCCCAAGGAAGCGTGAAACCCATGGTGGGTTTCACGTACAATCACGTCGGCCCCGGCGCCTCATACGCCATGTAGCGCGATATTTTCCAGCTTCCGTCCGCTTGGCGCCGGAAAATGTCCATGCCGGGTTCGCGGGTCGTCACCTCGGATGCGGCGGCGTCTTTCGGACGCACCTTGAGAGTCCAGACGAGTCTTACGACGGCGAGGTCGCCCGACACCAGGATTTCCTTGATTTCCAGGTCGTAGTGATAGGTCTTGGCCGGGTCCGTCAGGGCAGCCTGCAAATTGGCGCAGAGAGAATTGTAGGTGTCTTCCGGCTGCGCGCGAAAATTTGAAATCAAATCCGGCGCAAACAGCGTGCAGACCTGCGACGCATCGCCAGCGTTGAAATCCAGCTTCCACTTCTCGAGCTCGACGCGAATCTGATTCTGCACTGCTGCCGAATCGTCATCCGCTGCCGGCGCGTGCGACGCGACCAGCAGCATCGCGAGAACGCCGGCCACGCTCAATCCAATTCCTCTGCTTATCATTTTCATCATTCCGACTTCTCTCCCATCACGAATCAACCGGCAATTCCCTTTCTTTGGGCAATTTCCGCCCTGCCATCGCCCCTCTTGACGACGTCCCAGTATCGCGGTAACTGATTTATCGAATAAGGTTTGGTAATGTCCGCAGCTGCGGAAAGCCAGCCTTTCAGCGGCTTTCCGCCAAGGGAGTCGGCGATGAGCAGCATGGCGCGTATGGCAGTATTCGTGGTCATGGGTTCGGCATTGACGGTCGGAGCCTTGATAGTAGCCAACTACCTGGCGACCTCGGCCGGCTAGTCCGACGACCAGTGCTCGCTGGACCCAGTAATTAGAAAAGCCGCGCGATAAACGCGGCTTGGGTCTCTACCTTCCTCTTCAGAGCGGCTCGTCGAAGCCGCACGCAGGTTCTTTGCGCACTGACGATTTCGCGTGCGCGTTCTCTTGTCTATCCTCGATCGCGTGATGAATCGGCGACCAACGTGAGCGAAGCGCCTCCCGAATTCGTCGCGCAGAACGCCCGCTCATTGGCGCGTCTGTGCGAGCGCGCCCGCGCCGCGCGATGGAACGTCAGCGATGAGTCCCTTTGCGATGCCGCTTATCGGGGCGCGCGCTCGGCGGGCGTGCTCGAACGAGGCGGCGTCGAATCGTTTATCGATGCACTTCACGCCGAAGATTTGAGCCTCGCGCTTGCGTGCCAGGCGGGCGAATCCGCGCCATGGGAGCACTTCATCACGAGCTTCAGACCGGCGCTCTATGCGGCAGCGCGTGCGATTGCCGGTGACGACGCGCGAGGCCGCGAGCTCGCGGATTCGATTTGGGCCGAGATGTACGGGATGGAGGTTCGCGACGGCCGCCGCCGATCGATCCTCAGCTACTTTCACGGCCGCAGCTCGCTTCTCACCTGGATGCGGGCGGTGCTGGCGCAGCGCCACGTCGATTACATCCGCTCTCAGAGCCGTCTCGCACCACTCGATGATCAGGTTGAGCAGGCGACTAACACCGGCGACGATCATGCCGACGCGCCCGACTCCGATCGCGCGCGTTACGTCGCGATGCTGGGAAAGGCGCTCGATGCGGCGCTCAAATCGCTGGCGCCGCGGGACCGGATGCGGATGGCGTACTACTACCGGCACGATTTGTCGCTTAAGGAAATTGGCCGTGTGATGGACGAGCATGAGTCGACGGTCGTCGCGCCGGCTGGCGCGCACGCGCGACCAGCTCAAACTCGCGATCGAGCGCACGCTGCACGACGGCGACAAGCTGAGCCAGGACCAGATTCGGCTGTGTTATGATTGGGCTGCGGGCGATTTGCAGATCGATTTGTCGCGCGCGCTCCCGGACGTCAAATGAAACGACGCGCCCAGTGCAATATTCCCGCATCGGCTCGTTCAAAGAGTAAGGAATCGTGACGACGTGACGCCGGATAACAGAAATAACGATCCGCTCGACGCGGTTCTGCGCCGTGCGATGCGCGAACGGCCCGGTCCGGCGACCCCCGAATGCGCCGACGCAGAGTCGATGGCTGCATACAGCGACCGGTCGCTGGCCGCGGCTGAGCGCGAGCGGCTCGAAACGCATTTTGCCGATTGCATGCGATGCCAGCTCATGTTGGCGGATATCGCACGCGCCGATGAGAGCGCGCGCGTCGCGAAGGCGGCATCTGAAGTCCCATGGTATCGAAGATGGCGCATCGCGATTCCCGCGCTCGCCGCGGTCGCAGCCGTGCTCGTTTTTGTTGCGATAAGGCGTCCCGCGAATCAGGAACAGGGAGATCAGCTGGTCGCGATGGCGAAGAATGAAGCTCCGAGCAGCGCCGTTGTCGCACAGGCGCCTGCGCTTGCTCCGTCAGTTCCGGCGGCGGCTCCCAGCGCACCCGCTCTTGTGTCGAGCGAGCTTGCGATGAATGACGCTCGGCGACAGGCGCTGATGAGCCGTGAAGCTCCGCAGATGAATCGCGCCGTGCGTGCGCCCGCTCCCGTGGTTGCACCGGAGTCGCCAGCCACTGAGCCCGCCTCGCCGCCGCCGGCGCAAGCTTCGAACGAGATCGCCATGGACGCAGCGAAGACGAAGACGGAGGCTGGACCGCGCGCGGAAACGATGGGTGCGTTCTCTGCGCAGACGGCACATAAACAAGCGCTGGCCTCAGGCGCGGCATCGATGACGGCGCAGTCTGGTGCGGCTGCTCCGAACGCCCCCGCGCCACGGTCACTCAGTATGGCGGAACGCGGCGATTTCGCGACGCGCTCGGTTGGCGGTGCGTCAGGAGGAGCAGAAGTGCCCGTGACGATCGTATCGCCCGACCGATCTGTCACGTGGATCGTCGGCCAGAATGGAATGGTGCGACGACGCGACGCGAACAGCCCCGGGTTAAAGGTGCAGAACAGCGGCGTGAGCACCGACCTGGTTGCGGGCTCGGCGCCGTCAACGACTGTGTGCTGGATAGTGGGCCGTAGCGGAACGATCATCCGCACGACAGACGGCGAGCATTGGGAGCTCATCGCGGCGCCCAGCACAGACAATCTGACAGGGATATCGGCCACCAGCGCGAGGGACGCAATCGTCACTACTGCTGGGGGCCAGAGTTTCGCGACGTCGGACGGCGGCGCAAGCTGGCATCCGCAGTGAAGCGATGGCGAGCACGGCGGCTCGCCCCACTGAGAGCCGGCGACCTTGCGCGCGTACAGCTTGAATCGCAGAACCCTCACCTACCGGCCGCGATGCGGCCGGCCTCCTCTCCCGTGAAGTAACGGGCGAGGTAAATCGCGGACGCTCTTCACACTTACCCACTTCTAACAGGGACCCTACGAGTACTCAGGGTAAACTCCGTCCCGCATCTTTTCTTCTCAGTAAGGTGCAGGGGTTACCCCTGCCGAAGGAAGCGTGAAACCCATCGCGGGTTTCACATTAAATTAGTTTACTGATTTGCCGCCGGCGGCGCGGGGGTTCGGGTCCACAGGATGAAATGATCCGTTGTCAATGCCGGGCGGAAGCCGTTGCTCGACAGGAACTCATCGGGGACCAGCACCAGCGGGAGCAATTGAATCGGTGAGTCGCTGATGACGGCGGAGACTTTTCCGCTGGCGATCGCTTCGCGCATCTGGTCGGTCCAGTAGTGACGCGTGTCCGAGATCAGCTGGAAGAAATCGGCCGTGCCCATGCGGCGGCGCGCGGCGAAGAAGCCGTCGCGTTCGTATTCCGCTTTTGCTTCGCGATACACGCCGTAGGTCTCGGGATAGCGGATCAGTTCACGGCGGTTGGCCTCGAAGCAGATGAAAGAAGGCGCGATCACGTCGTCGTCCGGCTTGCTGGCGGCGCGCAACGCATCGGCGAGCCGCGAGATTTCCGCGCGCGGCACGAAGCCGAATCCGTAGACGGCGCCATGCAGCCAGTTCTCGTTGATGATCGGTGAGATGCGGAACAGGCAAATCACGAGCATCACCGCGCCGCCCGCGAGCAGGGGCCATCGATGGGGCCGCGTGCGGATTGCATGCGCCAGAGCAATCGCGCCGATTCCAGCAATGATCGCGATGAACGGCAGCGGCTCGAGATAGTTGTGGCCCCACGCAGTCGGACTCAGCACGCCGTAAAATGCGTACTCGACAGCGATAATTGCGAGCACGAGAATTACGCCGCGATTGAAAATGCGATTGGCGAAGATTTGCCAGCATCCGAAGACGAAACAGCGGCACGAGTATGTCGAGAATCATTCGCGGGAAGAGCGCCGTGTTGAGGCCGAGGTCGCGACCTTTCAGAAAGTGAAACACGAACGTCTGGAAAATGAACTCCCCGCCGTAGAGCCGGTAGAGGATCGCGCTGAACGCGGCGAGCGCGAATGCGAAAATAACGCCGGAGATTACCGTGCTCGCGATTCGGCGGTACGCGACGGCGACGAAAATCAGCATCACGGGAAACGCGATCACGGCGGTCAACTTGATTGCGGACGCGATGAAGAAGATGGCGGCGAGAATAGCGGCCTGGCGCATCGCGGGCATCGCGTCGTCGAGCGTGACGATTGCGCCGAGCAGAAGGAGCGGTGCGACGAAACATTCGCGCTCGTAGGCGTGATAGCGAAAGACCAGCGAGCTGTATGCGTATAGTATCGACGCGGCGATCGCGGTCGGACGGCCGGCGATCCGGCGGGCGAGAGCGTAGGTCAGGATGCTGGTCGCGAAAATCGCGGCCTCGTTCAGGATTTCGATCGACAGATAGCTTGCGCCGAACAACTTGAGGTAACCTGCCGCGATCCATTCGAGCAGCGGCATATGCGGGTGAACGAAATCGAGGTACGGGCGCATCCCGACACTCACGAGCCACGCGCTCTCGAGGTAGAAATCGTCCTCGACCCATATTTCCGGGTAAAGAATCCGCAAGATGCGCGGGATGAGCAGCACGACGATGAGCCACGCGCCGATGCTCACGGAGACGCGGCTCGATGAATCACCCGCGGTCATCGAAGCAGTCCGCATCCGCCGTGCATGGTTACCTGCTCATCGACCACTTTGATTGGATAATCGTCGCGGCGATCCTGATTCTGACATTCGTGATGGCTACGTCCGCGGGCTTGCGACGCGGGGTCGAATTGATGCCGTGGCCGGATGGACTCGAGTACGCAGCTGCGGGCGTGAACCTCGCGAATGGTCGCGGTGCGGTGTTGCATTTCGGTGGATATACTTACCCGTCGCGCTATACCGCCGGCTACCCACTGATCCTGGCCTTCTTCCACCGCGTCTATGGTGGAGAGTTCCGGCCACTCAACGCAGCGCTGATCCTCGGGATGCTCTCGGTCTTCGGCATTTTCATGTTGGCGCGCGGACAGTTCTGGCGCCTGGCCGCGACAGTTGCGGCGCTCTTGCTCGCGCTCTCCCCGATTTTCATCACGTATTCGTCGCTCGTAATGAGCGACGTGCCCACGTTGTTCGTGACGATTTGCGCCGCGGTGATGCTGGCGGTTGCGACCTCGGACTACATGAACCAATCGTCGAGTTGGATGCGCATGTCGGCATGGTTGGTATTCGGTCTCCTCGCCGGGTTCTCGACGATCATCCGTCCCACCAACGCGACGATTCTTGTCGGTCTCGCGCTGTGCGTCGTGATGGTGCCGTTTGAGAAAGGCGATCTGCCGAGTTCTGATCAAAGCGGCGATCGCAGTGGCAATCGGATTTGCGATTCCAGTCGCGTGGCAGTTGCATCAGAACTCGATCAATCTGGGAGCCCCTTCGCGAGCGGGTACGCGTGGTGGGTGCCCGAGGTCTATGGCGCGGGCGGGAGGACGTTCAGCATCGCGTATCTGTTCGGTCCGACGATGCCGCGAAATCCGCACGGCAACGTAATCGTTTACGTCACGACGCTGCTCGGGCTCGACGGGATGCTCGGCGATCGCGGCGATGCGCGCTACTTCCTGTACCCGTTCGCGGCGGCGGTGTTCGCGATTGTCGGGTTCATCGCGATCTTTCGTACGCCCGGTAGACCCGCAGCGCGGCGCTTGATGTGGTTCGGGCTCGGATACCTCGCCGCGCTAACGGGACTCTACTGTTTCTATTTGTTTACCGACGTGGCGTTCATCCTGCCTGGCGCATTTGTACTGTTCATCGCGGCGGGTGCGGGCGCGGCAGCGGCGAATCGATATGTTCGCAGCCGTGCTCCGCAATCGAAATCGAAACGCCACCAAGATAGCGGCAGCGGCCAGCGTGATCGTGCTCGATTTGCTGCTAGTCGTGTCGCTGGCTACTGAAGCGGCCGTGCGGTTGAGCGCTCAGCCTGCATCCTCCGTGATGGTGGAGTCTTTGGCGTCCTTGGATTCGAGCCTGCCGCCCGATTCGACCATCATCAGCAACATCTCGCTGCAGTTTCTCGATTTGTATCTCGGAGAGACGAGAAGCTACGTCGGGCTCAATTCGCTCGATCCGGGCGAGCGATTCACCGACTACCATTTGCATCGCCTGTACGAGAAGCGCGCGGCGGGATGGAACGGCCCGGTGCCGCCGGTCGTATTCGAGGACGCGCAGATGGCGGCGGCGGTGACAGCGTCGCTCGCATCGACGATTGATGCGAAGACGCCGGTCTTTCTCCTGCTCGCGCCGCCCGAGTCGCAAGGGTATGCCGACGTGCTCAAGTCTGAACTCGATCAGTTACAGGAAAAATTTACAATCGAGCCGGTTTCGCAGAACGAGGCGATCGCGGTATATCGCCTGACTGCGAAGAAGTGAGTCCGCATCGCGGCTCGGGTGGGCGATTTTTTTTAGTCGGGCGTAAACGATCTCATCGCCGGATGCGTCTTACACTTCGATCGCAAATTTTTCACACTCGATTGCGAGGGCAGTCGACGTACAGGCAGGAGGAATCTGTATGTATCATTCCCTACGAAAATGGCGCGTAGCTTTACTCGCCGCGCCCGTGGCGCTTTGCCTGGTATCAGGATTGGCGCGCGCCGATACATTCGACCAACCCCTGGTTCAGTGCAAATCAGTGACCACGCCGGCTGCGCTTACCACCTGCGCGACGGTCCAGGATCCGCTCAAGCGCGGCGGAGCGACGATTAACGATCAAGGCGACGTGACCGTGATCGTAATTGGAGCTGCCACCAACACTACGTATAGCGTCAGCCTCGTCTCGAACGACGGCACTCAGACCACTCCGATCGGTAGTCTCAAGACCGGGGTCGCAGGAGACGGAGCCTTTCGAAAGGACGCATTTTTCAAATTCGGCACGGTCGGCGCCGGCAACGTGGTTCTGAGTAACGGCGGCGAGCAGTTCGTCACCGGGCTGTTGATCTCGAGCAACGGTCTCGAGTCGGCGCGTGATTTTCAGCCGGCCCTTGTGCGATGCACCGACGTGACCGTGCCGGGAACTCTTTCAAATTGCGGAAGCGACTCTCTGAGCCGGGGCCGCGTCGATATTGAGAATGCCGACGGCGCACTGTCGATCCACGTGACCGGCGCGCGTCCCAGCACCAGCTACACCGCGATTCTGCGTTCTCCCGGCGGCACGACTACCTCGCTCGGAACCGTTGGCCCCACTGACAAAGCGGGAAATGGCATGCTGATCGTGCCGGCTGCATTCGCGGCGAGTACGATCGGTTCCGGAGAAATCGTGTTGCAGAACGGCAGCACCGATGAGTTCGTGTCGGGATTCAAGGTGAATCAGAAGTTCGTGCGTCCGGCTGTTTCGGCGTCGAACCTGGTTCCATGCGGGAGCGTGACCGATCCGATCCTCGCAAACTGTGGCAGCGATCCTCTCGATAGGGGTTCCTACGAAGTAAACGCCGCGGGCGCCGTCAACGTAAAGCTCACGGGCGCGACTCCGAGCACCAACTACGAGCTGTTCTTCCGGCCGCTCGACAACTCGGGTGACGTCGACACGGGTATCGCGGTGCCGACCGACGCGTTGGGCAACGCCGAGACGCATCTGAAGAAGTTCTTCATGCCGAACACCGTCGCCTCGGGCACGTTCGTGGTGAAGTCCGGGACTCTCGACGAGTTCGTCGCCGGGTACCAACTGCATTAAGCCTGAAAATCGCGGAGACTGGCGGGCGGCTCGAGCAATCGGGTCGCCCGCTTCGTTTTCTAGGGAGTAGCCCGGTCGAGCGAGCGATACTGAATCGCCTCGCTCACATGATGCGCGGCGATCGAGGCCGAGCCGTCGAGATCGGCGATCGTGCGCGAGACTTTCAGGATGCGCGTGTAGGCGCGCGCGCTGAGCCCGAGCCGGTTGATTGCCAGCTCGAGCAGGCGCTCGCCGCCGGCTTCGATTTGGCAATGAAGCCGCAGATCGCTCGCACGCATCTGCGCGTTGCAGAAAAACGGCATCCCCTTGAAGCGCGCGAGCTGCGCCTCGCGCGCACGATTGACGCGCTCGCGAATGGCGACCGACGGCTCTCGCGCGACGCGATCGGTCAGGTCCTTGTACTTCACCGCGGGCACCTCGATGTGGATGTCGATGCGATCGAGCAGCGGGCCCGAGATGCGCGAGCGATACCGCTGAATCGCGATCGGCGAGCATGAGCACTCGTGCTGAGGATCAGTGTAGAAGCCGCACGGGCACGGATTCATCGCAGCTACCAGCATCACCGAGGCCGGGAACGTCAGCGTCCCCATCACGCGCGAGATCGTGATGCGCGCATCCTCGAGCGGTTGGCGCAGGACTTCGAGCACGTTCTTGCGGAACTCGGGCAACTCGTCGAGGAACAGCACTCCGTGATGCGCGAGGCTGACTTCCCCCGGCCGCGGAATCGATCCGCCGCCGATAAGGCCAGCGTCGGAGATAGTGTGATGCGGGCTGCGAAACGGGCGCGTCGTGATCAGCGCGCGGCCGTCGAGCAGGCCCATCACCGAGTGCACCTTGGTGGTCTCGATCGCCTCCTCGAAGGTCATCGTGGGAAGAATCGAAGGCAGCCGCTTTGCGAGCATCGTCTTGCCCGATCCGGGCGGCCCGATCATCAGGACGTTATGACCGCCGGCCGCCGCGACCTCGAGCGCGCGCTTGGCCTGCTCCTGTCCTTTGACCTCGCTGAAATCGACGTCGTAAACGTTGGCCTCGCCGAACGCCGTGGTGAGATCGACCGGAATCGATTGGAGAGGACGCAGGCCCTCGAAGAATTCGAAAGCCTCGCGCAGGCTCTCAACTCCGAGCACCGCCGTGCCTTCGCCGACAACGGCAGCCTCGGAGGCATTCTCGCGCGGGAGCATCACGCCCTCGAACTTGGCTGATCGCGCGAGCAACGCAGTCGGCAGCGCACCCTTGATACCCTTGATACGCCCGTCGAGCGCGAGTTCACCGAGAATCAGGTAGCCGCGCAGGCGCGCGCGATCCTTCAACACGTTTTGCGCGGCGAGAATTCCAAGCGCCAGCGGCAGATCGAACGCCGAGCCTTCCTTGCGCGTATCGGCAGGCGCGAGGTTGATAGTCATCTTGCGCGTCGGGAAATCGAAGCCGGAATTTTTCAGCGCCGACTTGACCCGATCGAGCGCCTCCTTGACCGCGCCCTCGGCCAGCCCTACGAGCCGATGCGGCGGCACTCCGGCGCCGATGTCGATTTCAACTTCGACCGGAAACGCGTCAACCCCAACCAGCGCGCTCGATATTACGCTTGCGTGCAAAAATTAGCCTTCCCTGCTAACAGCCAGTTGACACTAGCGCAACCGAGCGCCCGCGAGCGATGGCGTGCTGGGAATTGACCTCGCCCGTGACTTTACGGGAGAGGAGGCCGAGCCGCGATCGCGGCCGGTAGGTGAGGGTTCTTGATCACACCACCAACGCTCGGCTCATCACTCTCTTGTTGTCTAATTATTCCCGCGGCGCGTGCGCGCGCATGAAGCGCCGCCAGATCTGCCGCGCATTCTGATCATAATCCGACATCACCCGAATCAGATTGATCAGCGCGCGCTGCGGCATCAGCTCCTCGGGCAGCACCGGATCAAGATTGATATGCCGAATCACGTCGCGGCCGAGCACCATCGATTCCGCCGCGGCAGTGTCCAGCGGCAAGCGCTCGAGCTTGCCCTTGCTCGTGAGCAACTCGTCCGCCAGCGCGCGATATGTCGCGATCATCGCGGCAGTATCCCACAGGCTGGTAGCCTTCGCGCGCGCATCGTCGTCTAGATCGTGAGGCCGACCACCAGCGCCGCGGGATGAAGCCCCAGCGCGCGCAGATGCTCGCGCAGTTCCGCAACGGAGTCGCGCAGATTGGCGGGACGAATCCATAGACCACTTTGAAGTTCGCGAAATCCCCGCAACCGCATCGCGCGTTCGTGACGTCGCAGCGCGGCGCGATCGCTGCGCGGTACGCTTGCGTCGAAAACTCCTATCCACGCGCCCGACCACGGCCTGGCGAGATCGTCGAGATGACGCCACTTGCGAACTTCGTCGCGCATCGCCTCGCCCGACGGGCTCAAACGATAGCGTCCACGCCCGATGTTGGCGGCCACCGATTGCTCGACCAGCCGCGTCAGCGCCATCCGCAAACTCTGCTCGGTGAATCCCAGCGCAATCCCGACGCCCGTAATTTCCTGCACCGACATCTCGCGCGGATATCGATTCGACAGGAAATCGATCACCAGCTCGCGCGCGGTGAGGTGTCGCGGTACATAACGAGGATTTGCAATCGTTGCCATTCTTTGTTACATACAAATTCGTGATGCAAAGACCAAACGCCCCGATACTTCGACGGAAGATTGGAGGATATCATGTTCCAGGCGCGTAGCGTTTTTTCCGACGAAGAATTGCTGATGCTCAAGCGCAAATCTCAGTGGCGCGCGGCGTGGATGATTTTTCACGCGTGGGCGGTGATCTTCGGCGCGATGGCGCTCTTCGTATGGTGGCCGAATCCGCTGACCTTCATCGCCGCGACCTTGATAATCGGCGCCCGTCAACTCGGCCTCGCCATCCTGTCGCATGACGCGTCGCACGGCCTGCTGTTCAGCAACATGAAACTGAACGACTTCGCCGGAACCTGGCTGACGGACTACGCGCTGTTCGGCGACATGTACGCCTACCGCCCCTACCACGTCGCCGGGCACCATCGGTTTACGCAACAGAAAAACGATCCCGACCTGGGACTGACGGCCCCGTTTCCGATCACGCGCAGCAGCATGCGCCGCAAGGTCATTCGCGATCTCACCGGGCAGACGGCATACAAGCAGAAGGCGGCGCTGATTCGGCGCGCGTTCGGACGTCCGGACATGCCAATATCGCAGCGGCTCGCGATGGCTTGGAAGCGGCTGCACGGCGCGATCGTCAGCAACGCAATTATTTTCGCGATACTCGCCGCGACGGGACACTGGTTTCTCTTCTTCGCGCTATGGGTGCTCCCGTACATGACGTTCCACGAGCTGGTCGTGCGCATTCGCAGTATCGCCGAGCATTCGATGGCGCCCGACAACGACGATCCGATCCGCAACACGCGCACGACGCACGCGAACTGGCTGATGCGCGCCTTCGTCGCCCCCTACTTCGTCAACTACCACCTCGAGCATCACCTGCTGATGGCGGTCCCGTGCTACAACCTCCCGCGCGCCCACGAAATCCTGCTAGCAAAAGGCTACGGCCCGCGAATGGAACTCCAGCCCGGCTACACCGCGATGCTAGCGCTGGCAACCTCAAAGCCCGAACGATCGCAACTACAAGCCGCCGCCTGATTTGACTGATTCCCTCCTGCGCTCGTTCTGATTCCCTCCTCCCAAGTGGGAGGAGGGTTAGGGTGGAGGACAATTTGCCGCGCGGATGCCCGTTGCGCGGCAATTTAGCGAATCTCGGAAAATTTGGTCCTCCACCCGCCGCTCTAGAACGAGCGTCGGCCTCCCCCACAACGGAGGAGGCGATTCAATTCAATTCAACTTCAAAAAATCGCGAAGTCGCGAATGTCAGGGCCAGACGGCGCCTTCCGCGACCAACTTCTCGCGCGCTGCTTTGCCGAGGCCTAGCAGCTCGCCGAGGACGTAGTCGAAATCCTCGCCTACTTCGGGCGCGATCGTGCGAACTTCTCCCGACCCGCCGGACAGCTTGAACGGGATTCCGGTGACGTGAGTCGCCACGCCCTTCCTGGTCGAGACCTCCGGCCAGAAGCCGCGCTCTTTCAGTTGCGGATCGCGTGCGCACAGGTCGACGCCGTTCTCGACCACGCCGGCTGCGATTCCCGCGCGCTGCAGTATCGCCATCGCATCTTCCGCGCTGTGCTCCGCGGTCCATCGCGAGACGTTGACGTCCAGCTCTGCGCTGTTTTGCATCCTCATGTAGAGCGTGCGGAACTTTGGTTCGCTCGCCCATTCCGGAGAACCGATCGCGACGACGAATCGACGCCATTCGGGTCCGGTGCGAACGCTGATCGCGACCCATCGATCGTCGTCGCCGTCGAGCGGGCGACATTTGTAAACCCCATGCGGCGCGGCCGGCCCCTCCTGTGAATTGTAGCCCGGCGCCGACTGCGTGCGCCCGTTGACCGAGATGTCGAGTAGCGCGGGACCGACGACGCTCGCGACCGCCTCGAACTGCGACAGATCGACGAACTGGCCTTTGCCCGTGCGCCGTCGATGCCACAATGCGACCAGCGCTGCGAGCGCGCCCGAGTATCCCCCGCACATGTCGGCGTACGAGTAGCCGTATCCCGCCGGCGTCCCGTCGGCCTCCGCCATCAACTGCGTGTATCCCGTAAGCGCCTGCAGCGTCGGCCCATAGCTGACGTAACTCGAACGCGGGCCGGTGTGGCCGAGGCCCGACATGCTGATGCAAATAATATCGGGCTTCACTGCCTTGAGACTTTCGTAATCCATCCCCCAGGTGCGCATCACGCGCGCGGAAAAATTATCCATCACGATGTCGCTAATCGCGGCCAGCCGGCGCGCGAGTTCGACGCCTTTCGGATGCTGCATGTTGAGCGCGACCGAAAGTTTGCTGCGATGCAGGTCGCATTGCAGGCCGAGTTTGCGATTGCCCATCGGCGGCGGATCCTTGCGCTCGACCTTGACCACCTGCGCGCCGTGATCGCCGAGAATCCGCGTCGCGACCGGGCCGGCTACCACCCAGGTGAAGTCGAGGATGCGCACGCCGTCCAGCGGCCTCGCGCCCATGATCAGATCACTCCTTCTGCGGAGAGCACGGCGATTGCTTCCGGAGCCATCGCGAGCTCGTCGCGCAAGATCTCACCGGTATGCTCTCCCACCAGCGGCGGCCGCCGCGACGCGCGCCACGGCGTGCCGTTGAAAAGATACGGCGCTCCCGGATAGCGGAACTTGCGCCCCAGCTCGGGATGCTCAACCTCGACGAAGTAGCCGCGCTCGATGAGCTGCTCGTCGTCGAACAACGCCTCGGGCGGGCGAACGGTCGCGTACGGCTGGCGCAAAAGCTGCGCGCGCTCGAGCAATTCGTCGCGCGGATAATCCTTGACCCAATCGTCGAGCACTTCGAACACATGCTCGGCCATCAGGTAGCGATACATCGGCTGTTGATAGTCCGGCGCGTCGAGGTCGGCCGCCTTGCCGTCGGACTTGACCCATTCGATGAGCGAGGTCCAGTCGCCGAGCGTGCAATGCATGATGTACCCGTCGCGGCATTTGCCGACGCGAAAGAAACGGCTCCAGTGCAGAGTCCCGCGGCGCGGCTCCGCTTCGTTGCGCTCAAAGTATCCGCCGGCGACGTGCTCGACGGCCGCAGCAGTGGCCTCCTGCATGCTCGAGATCGATCCACTGTCCTTCAGCAGTTCGGTCGCGAGCGAGCAGCGCAAGCATCACTGCGATCGCACCGAAGTACGCCGACGAGTGATAGGCCTGCAGACCGAGCGGACGCACCGGAGCGTGATTGGGGAATCCGTTGACGTAGAGCATCCCGCCAAGCGCGGTCAGCACGGTGTCATCGGCGACATAGTCGCGATAGGGGCCGGTCTGCCCGAACGGCGCGATCGAGCAAAGCACCAGCGCAGGATTCTCGCGATGGAGAATCTCCCACCCAAGCCCGAGCTGGTCCATCGTCCCCGGCGCAAAGCTCTCGATCACCACGTCAGCAGAACGAACGAGCTGCAGCAAAATATCAGCGCCGCGCGAATGCTTGAGGTCAAGCGTCAGCGATCGCTTATTGAGGTTGTAGAACCAGAAAAACAAGCTCCGATCGTGATGCGGCAAATCGTCGAGGAACGGGCCGATGCGACGAGCGTCGTCGCCGCCGGGCTGCTCGACCTTGATAACGTCGGCGCCCATGTCGCCCAGCAGCCGCGCGCAAAGTTGTGCGCGATGCCCCGTCAGATCGAGGACGCGCAGGCCCGCGAGCGCGCCGGGTCCCGGCTCCGTCACGGCTTCTCCGTCGACTTCGGCGCGGCGGAAGCCTCGATCTCCTTGAGCTCTTCTTTGACCTTGGGCGGCGGCAAATCTTCGATCGCGAATGCGCTGGTGTCGAGGGTCGGCGGGACTTCCATAAGCACTTCGCCCTTCGGCCCGGTGCGTTTGCCGCCAACGACGCGAATCGTTTCGAACGTGTCGGGATTGACCCATCGCACGCCCATCACAGCCGGCTTCGCCTGCCCATCCTCCTCCACCGGCACGAGCGTGGTCCCTTCCTTATCGAAAAAAGTTACTTTTCTAAGTCCCATAATTTCTTTCTATGATAGTGCGATTATGATGAACGAGAAATGATATGGAGCCTCGCGCCGGGATTCAAACGAACTAGAGGCCCTTCACTCTTAACAAATCTGTCCCCCCTTTCCATTCTGGAAAGGGGGCGAGGGGGATAGGACGCGACGATTCTCGCAACTCTGATTCCCCTTCCCACTATGGGAAGGGGTTAGGGGTTAGGTGTGATGTTTCAATAGGTTGTCCTTCCGGGAGGACGCTGAGAAGGTGAAAGGTGCGAAACTCAACACCGACTCAGGAGGTCACCCCGGATGGACATTCATCAGAATGCGCGCACAACGCCGCATAGTCGAGCCGGACTGGTCAGGCGGGTGAATGCAGGAGAACTGGCAAAGACAGTCGCAGCGGGCGTGGGCGTATGTGACAAGACTGTGCGCAAGTGGGCGGGGCGGTTTTCCCGCGAAGGCGCGGCGGGATTGGTCGACCGCAGCTCGCGTCCTCACCGGCTGCGGTGTCCGACCGCGCCTGAGGTGGCCGAGCAGGTGATCGCGCTGCGCCGCCAGCGCCTCTGATGAAGCATATCGCCGCACAACTCGAGCTCAGCATCGCCACCGTGAGCCGGCTGCTCAAGCGGGTCGGACTGTCGCGGCTGAGTGCGCTGTCACCGCCGCCACCTGTCCAGCGCTACGAGTATTCCGCGCCCGGTGACCTGCTGCACCTCGACACCAAGAAGCTCGGCCGCTTCCAGCGGGTCGGCTCGCGCATAACCGGCACTCACCAAAAGCGCAGCCTGGGTGCTGGCTTCGAGGTCACCCACGTTTGTATCGATGACCATTCACGCCTGGCCTACATGGAAGTTCTGCCCAACGAGCGCAAGGAAACCACCACCGGCTTCCTCGTGCGCGCCCTCGATCACTTCCAGACCCTGGGGATCTCGGTCGCGCGCATCATGACTGACTACGGCTCCGCCTACCGTTCTCACCTTATTGCCGACCTGTGCCGCAGCCGCAGGATGAACGGCAATCTTTTCGCCGTCCTGTATCCCGCGCACCAACGGCAAGGCCGAACGCTTACAATCCAGACAGCCCTGCGCGAATGGGCTTACGCACGGCCTTACGATCATTCCCAACAACGCGCCCAAGCCTTGCTGCCCTGGCTTCATTCCTACAACCATCACCGTCCCCATCAAGGCATCGGCGGCCAAACTCCTATCTCGCGCCTTCCCAGGACACCTATTGCAACTCGACAGTTAGGTCGCCGGCATCCTCACGACCGAGCGCAGCTAGCATTTTCTTGCGCTATCGCCGCCCGCAAACTAGCATCTCTCATGGCCGTCAGGCGGCCACCCGTCCGCGGAGAGGGCCAAGCCCACCCTGGTTGCTCGACTAACATAAACCTTTTCCTGCCCGTTAGCGGACATCGGGCATAAGGAAGGGGTTTGCTATGACCACATCGCAAGGGCCGCGCAAGCGGCTGCCGGAAAATCCGTCCGAAGAAAATCTCCGCAAACAGGCGAAGCGGCTCGCCGCGCAGGAGGACCTGCAACTGGCCGCCGCGCAACGCCGACTCGCAATTGAGTACGGCTACAAAAACTGGGCCGAGCTGATGCGAGCCGTCGCTTCCCGCTTCGTCCCGCTGGTGCCGCTGCGTGAATTGGTTGCTTTCCCGCACGAGGTCTATCCGATCTTCATCGGTCGTCGGCGATCGCTAAAGGCGGTCGAGGCGGCGGAAGATCCGAAATCCCAGATCTCGCTCGCCGCAAACTCTCCGATTCTGCTGGTGGCTCAGCGTGAGGCGGCAGTTGCGATGCCCTCTTCTGCTGATATGTACGAGGTTGGAACTTTGGGCGTCATTGCCGAACGGCATCGCCTTCCTGACGGCACAGCGAAGATCATCGTCGAGGGCAAGAAGCGCGCACGAGTCAGACGCTTTGTGTTCGATCAGAAATTCTTCAAGGCCGAAGCCGAAGACATAGCAGAAACGTCAGACCGATCCGTCCGCGTCGAAAAGCTAGTGCTCGCGGTGCTTTCCGCGTTCCACAAGTATGCACGCCGCGAGAGGACGACCATCCCGGAACTCGCGACTCGGATGAGACAGATCGAAGAAGATCCTTCGATCCTTTCGTATGTGATCGCGCGCCATCTGAACATCGAAGTCGCGGAACAGCAAGCGTTGCTCGAATGCGTCAGCCCGGTTGAGAGGCTCGAGAAGATTCTCGGATACCTGGAGGCAGCAAAAGCGAATTGAGACTCGATACTCGCGAAGGAACGCCGCGTGCGTTAATCTGATCAGAACACTAGATTCTGTATTAGAAAGTGGCAGGAGTTCCCGCCGAGTGGCTGAGACCGATTACAAATCTACCCTGAAACTTCCCAAAACCGACTTTCCGATGAAGGCCAACTTGCCCAAGCGGGAGCCGGAAATGCTCAAGCATTGGGACGATCTCGACCTCTACGCGCGCCTGATGCAAGCGCGCAAGGACGCGGAATCGTGGGTCCTGCACGACGGCCCGCCCTACGCCAACGGCCGCGTGCATCTCGGGACTGCGCTCAACAAGATTCTCAAAGACTTCGTCGTGCGCTCTCGCTCGATGCTCGGATATCGCACCCCGTTCGTCCCCGGATGGGACTGTCACGGGATGCCCATCGAGTACAAAGTCTCGCGCGACCTCGGCGGCGACAAGGCGCGCACGACGCCCAAGCTCGAGCTGCGCAAATTGTGCCGCGCCGAAGCGGAGAAGTGGGTCGACCTGCAGCGCTCGGACTTTCGGCGCCTCGGATGTATCGGCGACTGGTTCCATCCGTATCTCACGATGGCGCCCGAGTACGACGCTGCGGAAATCCGCGTGCTGCGCAACATGGTCGAGCAGGGCTACGTCTATCGCGGCCTGCGTCCGGTGCATTGGTGCTTCGATTGCCGCTCGGCGCTCGCGGAGGCCGAAGTCGAGTATCGCGATCACGTTTCACCGTCGATTTACGTGGCGTTCGCGTTCAACTCAAATCTCAAGGATGCGGGCGCGCTGGCGGCAGAAGCCAACGACCGCGCCGAGCTCGCCGCTGCGCACAAAGCAGGCAAGCTGTCGGCGGTAATCTGGACGACCACACCGTGGACGCTGCCGGCAAATCTCGGAATCTCGCTGAACGAGACTTTCGACTACGTCGCGCTGAAAGTTGGTGATCACTATTACGTCGTCGCATCGCGATTGGCGGACAGCGTCGCGAAAGAATGCGAGCTGACAATCGAAAAACGAATCCCACTCGACCGCGCCGCGATCAAGGCGTACGACGGCCAGGATATTTTTCGGCATCCGTTTCTCCCGCGCGACGTCAAGCTGATGTACGCCGAGCACGTCACCGCCGACACCGGCACCGGCCTCGTACATACCGCGCCCGGGGCACGGCTACGAAGATTACGTCGTCGGCAAGGCGTACGGGCTGGCCCCGTTCACTCCCGTCGACGGCAGCGGAGTGTTCACCCGCGACGGTGGCGAGTGGGAAGGGATGAACGTCTTCAAGGCGAACAATCCGATCGTCGAGAAGCTGCGCACGGTCGGCGCGCTGTTGCATGCGCAAAAATTCTCGCACAGCTATCCGCATTGCTGGCGATGCCACAATCCACTGATTTTTCTCGCGACCGAACAATGGTTCATCGGCGTCGATCACAACGGGCTGCGCGCCAAGGTGATCGACGCGATCGACAGCGTGAAGTGGTATCCCGCATGGTCGCGCGATCGAATCCGCAACATGACAGAGACGCGCCCGGATTGGACCATCTCGCGCCAGCGCGCGTGGGGCGTGCCGATTCCCGCGGTCAGATGCGCCGAATGCGACGAGGTCGCACCGCTGCTGGTCACGATGGATCGCGTCGAGGAAATTTTCGCGCGCGAAGGCTCCGACGCATGGTACATCCGGCCTGCTGCCGACTTCGTCGCGCCGGGCGTCAAATGCGCGAAGTGCGGCGGCTCGGTCTTCGTCAAGGAAGAAGACATCCTCGACGTGTGGTTCGATTCGGGCTCGTCGCAAGCCGCCGTGCTCGCCGTACGTCCCGAACTGAAATGGCCGGCGGACGCCTACCTCGAAGCGGTCGAGCAGGCGCGCGGATGGTTCAGCTCATCGCTCTTTTGCGCCGTGTCTGAGCGCGGTAAGGCGCCCTTCAAGAGCATCATCAGCCACGGGCTGACGGTCGACGAGAAGGGACGCAAGATGTCCAAGTCGCTCGGCAACTCGGAGGACGCCGTCGATGCGGCCGGGCGCATGGGCGCCGACGTGCTGCGGCTGGTGTACGCGTCGCTCGACTACACCTCCGACATCACGCTCAGCCCGACAATCTTCAACGCGGTGTCGGAGTCGTATCGAAAGATCCGCAACACCTGCCGTTTCGTGCTGGGCAACCTCGCTGATTTCGATCCGGAGCGCGACGCCGTTCAATTGAAGGACATGCTCGAGTTCGATCGCTTCATCCTCGCGCGCACCGAGAAACTCAAGGCCGAAGTGCGCCGCGCGTACGAAGCGTTCGAGTTCCAGACCGCGTTCCAGGTGATGCAGAATTTTATCGTGGTCGATTTGAGCTCGCTGTATATCGACGTCGCGCGCGACCGTCTCTACTGCGAGGCCGAGAATTCGCGCGAGCGCCGCTCGGTGCAGACCGCGCTGTTCAATATTCTCGACGTGCTCGTCAGGATGCTCGCGCCGCTGATCCCGTTCACCGCCGAAGAGGTTTACTCGTACCTCCCGGGAGAGCGGCTCGACAGCGTGCATCTGACCACGATGCATCCCGCGAACCCGGCGTGGCGCGATGACGATTTGGAAGCGCGATGGGATCGGCTGCTCAAGGTTCGCGACGAGGCGCTCAAGCTGCTCGAAGCGATGCGCAAGTCAGGGACAATCGGTGCCCCGCTCGATGCTGCGATCAGTCTAGGCGCTGACGGTGGCTCTGACAGCGCGCTTGCCGATACGTTGAAGCGATACCGCGACGACCTGAAAGACTTGTTCATCGTCTCCGATGTTTCGATTCTGGCCGATGCGGAAGCGGCCGAGATCCGGCAGCAAGCCAACGGCCGCGAGGATTTCGCCCTCGACGGTACCTTCGCACGCGCAGCGGCGAATCCTGCAATAACGCTGGTCGGGCGTCATGCGTCGGGCGCGAAGTGCGCGCGATGCTGGAAATACTTCGATGACGCCGGCGGCGAAACACTGGACGCGAGATGCCGCGCAGTCGTGGGAGCGTAGCCGATGGCCGAGCAGTCAAGCGCCAAGCCCCTGCCCCGCGTCCTCGCCGGCCGCGAAGCTGGAAGTGAATCGACCGCGTCGGCACCGCCGCGCAGGCCGTCTCTGTTTTTGCTCGGCGCGATCACGATTCCCGTCATCCTGCTCGACCAGGCGACCAAGCTGTTCGTGCAGGCCCACATGGTGCTGTACGAGAGTATCCCGATCATCCCGAACTACCTCGATATCACCTACACGCAGAATCCGGGGGCGGCTTTCAGCATGCTGGCGGACGCTCCGCCGTGGGTCCGCAAAGCATTTCTGTTGACGATGGCGTGTGCCGCAATAATCGTGCTGCTAGTCGTAATCGTGCGAGCTGAGAGCGTGTCGCTTACCTCAATTTCATGCGCGCTGATCCTCGGCGGCGCGATGGGCAATCTGATCGATCGAGCAATTCGCGGCCGCGTCATCGACTTCATGCGTGCGCACTACTACGACCTGAACTACCCGATCTTCAATGTCGCGGACAGCGCGATTTCGATTGGGGTCGTGCTGATCTTGCTCATGACGTTCTTCGGCCGCGACCACGAACCTAGACCCGAGCCTTCCAGTTAGCCGACTGAAAATCGCGAAGCGACCCATTTGACGACAGCGGCGCGGCGGGTCTAGCTTCGCAAAATCGAAGTCTCGATCAGCCCCGGGCGTGAACTCGCGCCCGGAATGGAGCGTGCCGCGATGAAAGCAATCAACACCGTCACTGGAACCGCAAGTCCGGAGCAGCTCGGAACGACGCTCATGCATGAGCATCTGCTGATTGGCTGGGCCGGATGGGAGCTCGACTGCGCCGCACCGAAATTCGAGCGCAAGGCCGCGCTCAAGAATTGCGTCGAGCGCCTGAAAGAGGTGCGCGACCTCGGACTCGAGACCTTCGTCGATCCGTGCCCGATGGACATCGGCCGCGACGTGAACTTCATGGCGGAGGCGGCTTCCGCGTCGGGTGTGCGAATAATCTGCGCGACCGGCTTGTACAAGGAAGACCTCGGCAACACCGCATATTTCAAACAGCGGACGGTCGACGACATCGCGTCGGTCTATATCAGCGAGATCAACAAAGGTGTCGGCGACACCGGCATCAAGGCCGGCATCATCAAGTGCGCGACCGGCAAGGGCCAGGTCACGAAGTATGAGGAGATGTGCCTGCGTGCGGCGGCTCGCGCGCATAAGGCGACCGGAGCTCCGATCACGACCCATACCGAAGACGGCACGATGGGCCGCGAGCAGCTGGAGATTTTCGCGTCGGAAGGCGCGGACTTAAGCCGCGTGATTGTCGGGCATAGCTGCGGCTCGTCGGACCTCAGCTATCACGCCGCGATGCTCGATCGCGGATGTATCCTCGGGTTCGATCGCTTCGGCCTGGATTTCGTGCATCCCGACAAGCTGCGCCTGGCGGCGCTGATTGGACTGCTCGGCGTCGGCTATGAAAATCAACTCGTGCTCTCACACGACACCGTCGCATGCTGGCTCGGGCGCGGGCTCGACATGACTCCCGAGACCGCCAAGCTGGTCGCGAACTGGACGCCGACGCACGTCTTCAAAAATATCGTGCCGGCGCTGAAACGGGCGGGCGTCGGAGAGGCCAAGATCCGTACGATGCTGGTAGAAAATCCGCGCCGGTATTTCCAGAATTAGCCGGACCGGCGCCGATTTTCCGTCCAGTCGCGTTTATTCGCGCGCGTCGGACCCCGCCGGCTCAGCCGTTGTTGTCTCCGTACGAGTGCGAACACCCGACTCCACCGAGGCGCGCCATTTGTCGATAGCCTCGACCGTGAAGCGCCAGTCGCTGCCGACCCGGAACGCGGGCAGCAGGTTCTTTTTGAGCATTCGGTAGATGGTGGAGGGATGCACTCGCAGGTAGGCGGACACCTCCTGCACCGTCAGGACCTTGTCCTTCATTTCATCGCGTCGATCCATGTGGCTCCTTCGCGTTACGCGCGTTTACCCCGTCCTTTTGTCTCCTTGGCGATGTACGGGTTGAAACAGTCATGCGTCCGCTACTACGTACATACTAAACACATTGTAGGTAAGCCAAGCATGCAAGCGGAATTTTCGCGACAATTTGTCACCTGTAGAACACTTCTAGTCGTAGTTGTCAGAAATTGGAGCCGACGATCAACCTAGAGATGACACGATGTCATCAATTAATCGACTTTTTGTCAAGGAGTGACCAAGTCGATCGAGCAGCACGAATTCGATCGCACCGGCGGCGCGCTTCTTGTCCAGACCAAGCGCGCGAAGAAAGCCGCCGCTGCGCCATCCGGCCGGCATCGCCGTCGGCAGGCCGGCGCGCTCGATCAGGCGCTGCAGCCGCGATGCTTCGTCAGCCGACAAGCCGGCATATTTGCTGGAGAGTCGCGCCGCCGCGACCATCCCAATCGCAACCGCCTCGCCGTGAAAGTAGCTGCCGTAACCGGCGCTCGCTTCGATCGCGTGGCCGATCGTATGGCCGAAGTTCAAGCTTTTGCGAAGGCCGCTTTCGCGTTCGTCGGCCGATACGACGGCAGCTTTATGCGCCAGCGATCGCGCGACCACTTGCTCGAGCAGATCCGAACGTCGCGCGAGAATCGCGTCGAGGTCGCGTTCGAGGTCGGCGATCATCGGCGCGTCCATGATCGCGCCATACTTGATCACCTCAGCCAGGCCCTCGCGAAACTCGCGGTCCGGCAACGTCGACAGCGTCGACACGTCGGCGACAATCAGCCGCGGCTGGTAAAACGCACCGATCAGATTCTTGGCGTGACGATGGTTGATCGCGGTCTTGCCGCCGAGCGCTGAATCGACCTGCGCGACCACTGTCGTTGGCACTTGCACCAACGGGACGCCGCGCAGAAAAGTCGCAGCCGCAAATCCCGCGAGATCGCCCACGACGCCGCCACCCACGGCGAACACCGCGCTGTTGCGATCGAGCCCTATCGCAGTCATGCGATCGTACAGAAGCTCCAGCGTCGGCAGCGATTTCGATGCTTCGCCGGGCGGCACAGAAATCACTGCGGGCACGAAGCTGCTTTTGCGAAGCGAATCCTCGACGCGAGCCGCGTATAATTTTTCGACCGTCGCGTCAGTGACGACGGCACATGAACCCGGCTTCAGTCCCGCCGCGCGCGCGAGTTCGCCAAGATTGTCGAGGATGTTCGCGCCGACGTGAGCGTCGTGCGACGCGTGCCCCAGTTCTACGCGGATAGTACGCATCGCTATGCGGGCGGCAGGATTCGTCGCGCGGCGTGTTGGCCGAAGGCGCCGATCACATGGTCGGCCAGTTGCTCGACGGTGAGATCTGAGCTGTCGACTTGCACGTCGGCGCGCGCGTACGCGTCCGCTCGTTCGTCCATCAGTTCTTTGACTCGAGCAAGGGTGGGTTTTCCGCCTTCGGTCAATTTCGGGCGCTTGGCTTTCGATCGTTCGACGCGCGCCGCGATGACTTCGGGCCTCCCCGTCAGGCATACGATCACGCCGACCCGCTTGAGCGCGACGCAATTCGATTCGTCAACCAGCACGCCCCCGCCGGTCGAAATCACTTCGGGAAACGGCCCGTGGCAGTGCGGGCATCGCCGTTGATCGCTTGTGAGTTGCGCCACCGCCTCGCGTTCGAGCTGTCGGAAGTGCGCCTCGCCATCGTCGGCGAAGATTTGCGCGATTGGTTTTCCGGCGCGCGCGACGACGATCGTGTCGACGTCCACGAATTCCCATCCGAGCCGGCGCGCGACGATCGGTCCGACCGAGCTTTTCCCGGTGGCCATGAATCCGGTGAGGATCAGTTTGGGCGTCATTTTGCGTTGTCGCGCGAATCCAGCCGCGCGCCCCGCTTCAGTAGTTGCGGACCTGTTCGAGGAAACCTTTAAAATTGCGAGTAATCTCAGTCAGCGAATCGCCGCCGAACTTTTCGAGGAACGCGGCAGCGAGCTCGAATGCGACCACCGCTTCCGCGATGACTGCCGCGGCTGGAATCGCGCATACGTCGGATCGCTCGATCGCGCCCACCGCTTCCGCCTTGGTTTTGATATCGACCGATCGCAGCGGACGCATCAGCGTCGACAGCGGCTTGAACGCGACTCGCACGCGCAGCGGCTCGCCCGTGCTCATGCCGCCCTCGGTGCCGCCGGAATTATTCGAATGGCGCGTGAAGCGATGGTGCGCGGCGTCGTAGCCGATTTCGTCGTGCAGCTCGGAGCCGCGAATCCGCCCCGCGGTGAATCCCAGGCCGAGCTCGACACCCTTGGCGGCCTGCAGGCTGAGCAGCGCGAAAGCGAGCCGTCCGTCGAGCTTGCGATCCCATTGCACGTGACTGCCGAGCCCGACCGGCAATCCGGTCGCGACCACCTCGACGATACCGCCGAGCGTGTCGCCGGTCTTTTTGCACGCATCGATCTCGGCGATTATTTTGCTCTCAGCGTCGGGATCCGCCACGCGAACTTGCGACGCTTCAGTGACCCGGCGCAATTCCTCGACACTCATCTCGGGATGAGTCTTCGCCTCGGTCGCGCCGATGCTCGCGACGTAGCCGAGCACGTCGATTCCGAACGGCACGAGAATCTGCTTTGCGAGCCCGCCGATCGCCACGCGCGCAGTGGTTTCGCGCGCCGATGCCCGTTCGAGCACGTCGCGAATATCTTCGAGGTTGTATTTCAGCACGCCCGCAAGGTCGGCATGGCCGGGCCGCGCGCGCGTGACGACTTCGGCCGCGCCGCGATCGTTGGGATCGGCCGACATTTTCTTGACCCAGTTCTTGAAGTCGCGATTTTCGATGATGAAGGTGATCGGACTGCCGAGCGATTTGCCGAAGCGAATACCGGAAACGGGGCGCGCCTCGTCCTTCTCGATCAGCATCCTGCCGCCGCGGCCGTAGCCCTTTTGACGGCGTGCGAGATCGGCGTTGATCGCAGCAATGTCGATGTCGAAACCGGCGGGAACGCCTTCGACGGTCGCCACCAGCTCGGGGCCGTGCGATTCACCGGCAGTCAGAAATCGGAGCGTCATAGGCAGATTCAACCAGACTCGACGCGTCCGCGAAAGCGGGTATGGAACGGGCAAATCGCCGAATTGGGGTGTAAGTTGCATGCGCAGAGATAGTCGAGATGCAGGCCAACATTGTGATCGTCGGGGCGACGCGCGGATTCGAGACGCTGACGTATTCGATTCCGCAGGCGCTCGACGGGCGCGTGCTGCCCGGGCATCGAGTGCTCGCGCCGCTGCGCTCGCGCAAGGTGACTGGCGTGGTCACGGAGGTCGGCGAGCAACTTTCGACGGCGCAATTGAAGGACCTGCTCGAAGTGCTCGAGCCGCGGCCGCTGTTCGATCGCGCGCATCTGCAACTGATGGAGTTCCTCGCGACCTACTACATGGTCTCGATTGCCGACGCGTACCGCAGCGTGATTCCCGCGGTCGCGCGCGTCGAGTCGAGGACCGCGTACAACCTCGGGACGCCGCCCGACGCGCTGGCACGCGCGACGTTCACGCAAGTCGAGCGAACGGTCATTGAAAAGATCACGAAGGGTGCCGCGACGACGCGCCAGCTCGAGAAAGTCGGCCCACCGAGCGAGGTGCGCGCCACGATTGCGCGCTTCGTCGCCGACGGTATCCTCGAACGCCGCGATGCTACCACGGGGCGCCATCGCGAAACCGGGGATCTGGTCGCGCGACTAGTCGATGGCGCAAGCGTCGAGGATGTTCGCGGCACGAAGCAACGCGAGGCGCTGGGCGCGATCGCGAACGCCGGCGCGACCGGGCGTGCGGGTCGATGATCTGAAAAAGAAGATCGAAGGCGCGAGTGCGGTGCTGAAGAGTCTTGCGAGTCGCGGACTGATCGCGATCGAGGCGGCGCCGACGACACACTCATGACGGTATCGGCGGCGGAGTTCGATCTCACCGATGAACAGCAAGTCGCGCTCGATGCAATTTCACCGGCGATCGAGCATCGGCGCTACGAAGCGTTTCTACTGTGGGGCGTCACGGCCAGCGGCAAGACCGAAATTTATCTTAACCTCGCCGCGCGAGCGCTCGCAGCCGGTCGCAACGTTCTGATCATGGTGCCCGAGATCGCGCTGGCCGACGAAATCGTCCGCTCGTTTCGCGCACGGTTCGGATCGCTGGTCGGCATCGCACACAGCGCGCAGAGCGTGACCGAGCGATGGGCGAGCTGGATGGCGGCGATTGGCGGGCATGCGCGCGTGATGATCGGCCCGCGCTCTGTGATTTTCGCGCCGATGCACGACATCGGATTGATCGTTGTCGACGAGGAGCACGACGCGTCGTACAAGAGCGAGGAAGGGATCTACTATCACGCACGCGATCTCGCAGTCGCACTCGCGGGATTTTCACAATGTCCGGTCGTGCTGGGCTCCGCGACGCCGTCGAGCGAGTCGTACGCAAATGCGCGGCGTGGACGCTACCGGCTGCTGCGCCTTTTGCGGCGCGTGAATGATCGCGCGATGGCATCGGTCGAAATCGTCGATATGCGCCGCGAAGTCGCCGAGGCTCGCAAGCTCGCGACGGCCAAGACTACGAATGGAACCGGACCCGGCGATTCGAAACCTCAAGCGGCGGAGGTTCCGGACGTGGTGCCGCTGTCGACGACGCTGGTCGCTGCGCTGCGCGAAAATCTCGCGTCCAGTGGCCAGAGCATGGTGTTTCTCAATCGCCGCGGCTTCCACAATTTTCTGCAATGCCACATCTGCGGCAACGTGATCGCGTGCCAAAATTGCAGCGTCAGCATGACGTTTCACATGCGCGACCGCTCGCTGCGATGCCACTACTGCGGCAATCACACCGCCGCACCCGACACCTGCCCCGAATGCAAAGGCTACGGGCTCAAGGGGCAGGGCTTCGGCACCGAGAGGCTCACGCAAACGCTGGCCGAGCTGATGCCGAGCGCGCGCATCGAGAGGATGGACTCTGACACGAGCAGTGTGCGCGGCGCGCGAGCACGGATGCTGTCAGAGCTTCGCGCCGGCGAAATAGATATCCTGGTCGGCACGCAGATGATCACCAAGGGTTTCGATTTTCCCGGCGTCACGCTGGCCGCGGTGGTGAATGCCGACATGGCGTTGAACATGCCCGACTTCCGTTCCGCCGAGCGCACGTTCCAGTTGCTGACGCAGATCGCGGGACGCGCGGGTCGCGGCGAGCGTGCGGGCCGCGTGATTATCCAGACCTACGCGCCGCATCACTACAGCATCCGCGCGGCGAAGGATCAGGACTACGCGCGGTTCATGCGCCGCGAGCTCGAACTGCGCCGCGATCTTATGTATCCGCCGTTTGCACGTCTTGCGATGGTGCGAGTCGAGGGCGCGGAGCCGCAAATTGTAAGGCGTGCGGCCGAGGCGGTCGCGAAATCGTTGTCGAAGGTCTCGACGCCGGAAGGACTCCGGGTGCTGGGACCGGCGCCAGCACCGATCGAACGGATCAAGCAGCGCTACCGATGGCAGGTGATGATAAAATCGCGCGAACTGAAATCGATGCGCGCCGCAATTTCCGCGATGCGCGCCGAAGTCGGTCCGTCGGCAGAGCGCGACGATATATTTCTTGCGATTGATATCGATCCGGTAAGGATGCTGTGAGCATTGGGTAAATGAACGAGAACGAACATAACCTGATTCATCATGTGCCGCGGGCGCGTCACGCCTTCGATGTGAAGATGCACGACGGCGCGACGATTCACGTTCGCCAGCACGGTATTCCCGACGCGCCGCGCCTCGTGCTGAGTCATGGCAACGGGCTCGCGATCGATGGCTACTTTCCATTCTGGGGACCGCTGCGTGCGCGCTACGAAGTGATCGTCTTTGACTTCCGCAATCACGGCCATAACCCGTTGCACAGCGCCGAAGGCCACACCTGGCAGAACTTCATCACGGATATGGATGTGGTCTGGCATGCGATCAATCGCGAGCTTGGCGTGAAGCCCGCCCCCGGGCTGTTCCATTCGCTGTCGGGCGTCACCGCTGCGATGCACGCGCTCAAGTATGGTCGGCGATTCGACGCGTTGGTGCTGTTCGATCCGCCGGTCTATCCGCGCGAGGGGCATCCTATTCAGTACCTGCAGCAATCCGACAAGGAGTCGCTCGCCTCGCGCGCGGCGCGTCGTCCCGAGCGCTACAAGGATCCGCTGGATCTCGCGAAGCAGTTTGCCAAGCGCTTCAAAACATGGGTGCCTGAGGCCTACGAGCTGATGGCACGCGCGACGCTGCGGCATGATCGTTCGAGCGGCGATTGGATTCTCGCATGTCCGCGCGAGTACGAGGCGCACGTTTTTTCCAGCGGCGCGAATCCCGACTTGTGGCCGCAAATGGCGCATTGCCCGGTGCCGGTGAAACTCGTGTGCGGAGATCCTACTCTTGATGAAGCGATGCCGCCGGCGCTGATCGGACAAGCGATGGCCGAAGAGCTCGCGTTGCCGTACGAAGCTATTCCGGGGACCTCGCATTTTCTTCAAATCGAGCGTCCCGCCGAGTGTATCCGCGCTGTCGAATCGTTTCTCGCGCCGCTCGGACTCGCCGCGCCAGCTACCCTTTGATAGATTTGTAAATACAGATGGCGCTGCTGAAAATTCGCAAGTTTCCCGACGACACCCTCAAGGCACCGGCTGCCCCGGTCAAGAATATTAACGGCAACGTCGAAGGGCTGATCGACAGCATGGTTCAGACCATGTACGCCGCGCCGGGCGTCGGTCTCGCAGCGCCGCAGGTTGGAGAGTCGAAGCGGATCATCGTGCTCGACACCGATCACGAAAATCCGGGCAAGCATTTGCTGAAACTGATCAACCCGCAGGTCGTCGAGGCTGAGGGCAAGATCGTTTGGGAAGAGGGATGCCTGTCGGTGATTGATTATACCGCCGACGTCGAACGCGCGGCGCACGTGCTGGTGCGCGCGTGGACGCCCGACGAGAAGGAGATCGAGATCGAAGCCGACGAATTGCTGGCGGTCGCGCTGCAGCACGAGATCGATCACCTTGGACGGCAAACTCTTCATCGACCGCATCTCGCGAATCAAGCGTGAACTCTACAAGCGCAAACTGAAAAAGCTAATCAAGGAGGGAAAAGCCGACGACGCGCGTCCCTCCACGGTGCGAATCTAAAATCGCCGAACCACTAGCAGGCTCTTGATAGATCAAAAGCCTGCTTCCCCTCTCTTGTCTCCCCCGCAAAAGAGCGGGAGAGAAGGTTAAGGAAGGCAGCCTCTTTTATGCAGGGTGTCCAGATAGCACTAGTGGAAGGTTTCAAAACTTGCCCGACACCCCGCTAAGGATCGTTTTCATGGGCACTCCTGCCTTGGCGGCCCATATTTTGGAGCGGCTCGTGACGGCTTCAGGAGCCAACTTCAGAGTTGTCGGAGTCGTGACGCGTCCCGACCAGCCTCGTGGGCGCGGACTGGGCATGGAGCCGAGCGAAGTCGGCGCGGTCGCCGCGAAGCATCAGATTCCTACGTTGAAGCCGGTCAAAATTAGAACGCCGGAATTTCTGAGCGAGCTGAAAGCATTCGAGCCCGATCTCCTGGTGGTCGCGGCTTACGGTCGAATTCTGCCGAACTCGATTCTCGACGTTCCGAAGATCGCGCCGATGAACGTGCACGCGTCGCTGCTGCCGCGTCATCGTGGCGCTGCTCCCATCGAGGGCGCGATCCTGGCGGGCGATACCGAGACCGGAGTCACAATCATGCGGATCGTCGAGCAGATGGACGCCGGCCCGATGTACTTCCAGCGCAAGATTCCGATCGAACCGAACGACACCCAGGGAACGCTGAAAGAAAAACTCGCGGAGTTAGGCGCGTCCGCGATGCTCGACGCGATCGATCTCGCCGCACGCGGCGCGCTGGTCGAAACGCCGCAGGACGAATCGCTCGCTACCTACACCGCGCAGGTCGAAAAGAAGGACGCGGTGATCGACTGGGCTTCGAGCGCCGTGCAGATCGAGCGGATGACGCGCGCATACGATCCGTGGCCAGTCGCACGGACGCGGCTTGGCAGCGACGAAGTTCTCATCTGGCGCGCTGCGGTCGAGGATGAATCTTCAAGCGGCGACGCTCCGGGCACGATCGTGAGCGTCAAACCGAATCCGGTGGTCCAATGTGGGACCGGACGACTCACGGTTGATCGAAGTGCAAGCGCCGGGGCGAAAGAGAATTCCCGCGGCTGATTTTCTCCGTGGCAAACGCATAGAAGCCGGTGCGCGATTCGGCTGATGAGCGAAGAACAGACAAAGGCAAAGGTCGGCGATCGAGCCGGTGCGCGAACCGACGAAGGGCTCGCGTCACGGATGGCCGCGGTCGAGATTCTTTATCGCGTCGATCAGGAATCCGGCTATGCCGACGTTCTGCTCGGTGCGCGACTGCCCGAATTTGCTCCCGCCGACAGAAGACTGATCACGCGCCTGGTGCTGGGGACGCTCGCGTGGCAGTGGCGGCTCGACTTCGAGCTGACGCATCTCACCGGGCGCAAGCTCGCCGGGATTCAGCCTGAGGCGCTCGCAATCATGCGGATGGGACTTTTTCAGCTTCGATTTCTCGATCGGATTCCGCAGCACGCTGTGGTCGATACTGCAGTCAGTCTCGCCAAACGGATTCCCGCGACTCGGAAAGCTTCGGGGTTCGTCAACGCGGTGATGCGTCGTGCGACGCGCGAGACTGCGCCGATGCCGCCGCGCGAGCGCAATGAGAAAAGTTATCTCGCGGTCGCATATTCACATCCGCGATGGATGGTCGAGCGTTTCGTCGATTGGTTCGGGGTCGAGAATGCCGAGCGCCTGATGACGGCGAACAACGACGCCGCACCCAACGTGATCAGGCTGAATCTCGCGCGCGGGTCTCGCGCGGAGATCATCGAAAAGCTGACCGCCGATGGTTTCGAGATTGGCGCGGCCCGGCCGCGCGCCCGAGACGATCGTGCTGAGCGGCGCGCCGCATTTCGAGTCGCGCGCATATCGCGAGGGCCTGTTCCACGCGCAATCCGAGGCGTCGCAGATGGTCGCACGGATGCTCGCGTGCAGAGCCGGCGCGACCGTCGTGGATTGTGCGGCGGCGCCGGGTGGCAAGGCGACTCATCTCGCGGAAATGGTCGGCGAAAGCGGTCGAGTGATCGCCGTGGACCTCAATTTTAACGGACTCAAGAATGCGCGCGACCTGGCGCACCGCCTGCGGCATCGCAATGTCGAGTTCGTTTGCGCCGATCTGACTACGTCGGTGCCGCTTGCGCCGTCGAGCGTCGGGTACGTCCTCCTCGATGCGCCGTGCACCGGAACCGGGACGTTGCGGGAGCATCCGGAGATAAAGTGGCGCCTCAAGCCGACCGACTCGGCGCGGATGGCTGCGATTCAATCGCGGATGCTCGACAACGCCGCGGCGCTCGTTCGTCCTGGCGGCGCGATTGTGTATTCGGTTTGCAGTATCGCGCCCGAAGAGGGCGAAGGCGTGGTCGATGGATTTCTCGCGCGCCACGCCGATTTCGCTGTCGATGGCGGCATGGCGGGTCGAGACGAGTTTAGAGACGTCATCGATGCGCGAGGATTCATGAAGACGCGCCCCGACGTCGGCGGGCTCGACGGATTCTTTGCCGCGCGATTGATTCGGCGCTAACATTTTAGTTAATTGCGGCGCACGCACGTGGACCATCACTTCATACTCTTCGGACCGAGCGGCGACTGATGATCGAGGGGGCTGCCAGAGCCGGTACCGATTCGAATCCGAATCACATGGGTCCGATTAGCTGGACGCTCGCGTTCACGGCCTGCGTTCTCGCCATCATGCTCGCCGGATGTTCTTCGCAGAATTACACGCCCGCGCCGCTGCCAGCGCCGACCTACTACGCGCCCCCGCCGCATGTGAGTTACGGAACGTCGTCGCACACGGAGATCGCTTCATGGTACGGCGCCGGCTTCGCGGGACGACGCACCAGCACGGGAGAGACTTACAATCCCGAGGGGCTTACCGCGGCGTCCAGGACTTTGCCGCTGGGCTCGCACGTGAGAGTTACCAACCCCGACACCGGCAGGTCGGTCGTGGTCCGAATCAACGACCGCGGACCGTTCGTGCGCGGGCGCTCGCTCGATCTGTCGCATGGCGCCGCGCGACAAATCGGGCTCACCAGCAAGGGCGTAGGCAGGGTGCGAGTGACGCCCACCGCAAGCAGCACACCCGCGCTGACTTCGGTTTCGTCGACATACGCTGAAAGCTCTATGATCAGCACCCCACGCCATGTGAGTTACGTCTCGTACCGGCGGTCGATATACGTTGCGGTCAGACGCCGTCGCTACAGTTCATCGCGCCGAACAGTCTCAAATCCTATCGGCGCATGGCTCTCCAGCGCACTCCCGCGCTTCTGAGCGTCGCGTTTGGGCTTGACAATTACATAGTACCTAGGTAGCATGTAGTCAACGAGTTGATCCAGTCATTTCGCGACCACACTGCGGCCGACCTGTTTCGGGAACGAAACACCAATTCAGCCCGACGAATTCCTCGCGAGCTCTGGCGCTCGGTTCAAAGGAAGTTGAAACTGCTGGATGTCGCAGCGCGTCTCGAAGATCTGTTGATTCCCGCAGGTAATCGCCTGGAGCGACTGAAGGGTGATCGCGCTGGTCTGCACAGCATTCGGATCAACGATCAGTATCGCATCACGTTTCGATGGGAGAGCGGTCATGCCTATGAAGTCTGCGTCGAAGACTATCACTAGACAGCCAGATTGGCTGGGTCCGGCCGTTGCGCCCGGCGAGATCCTTCTGGAGGAATACCTCAAGCCGCTCGGCCTCGGACAGGTCGAGGCTGCTCGCCGCCTTGGCATCTCACTCAACCGCTTGAATGAGATAGTTCTGGGCAAACGCGCCATCACCGCCGATACTGCTCTTCGATTGGGGCGCTTTCTTAGAACCTCAGCGCAATTGTGGATGCGACTGCAGGCAGATTGGGATCTGCATCGAGCCGTGCAACGTCAGGCGCGCAGCGCATCCTAAATCTTCGAGCGCGCGCACGCTCGAACTCGGAGACCGGAACCGGCTTCGCGTCGTGGGAGGCTGTCCGGAAGCCCGAACCCCTTTTCCTCCCTTCGCGATGCTCGCGTCGTCAGGGTGACACAATAGCCCGATTCGCAATCAACTTGGACGGCGGTTAATCTCTGCGTATGGCATATCCGGCTGAAGATATCCGAGACAAGCTTGCCCCTTCGATTCTGTCTGCTGACTTTGCGCGGCTCGGCGAGGAAATTCGCGCGGTCGAGAATGCCGGCGCTGACATGATTCATTTCGACGTGATGGACGGGCACTTCGTGCCTAACATCTCGATTGGAATCCCGGTGATGGAGTCGGTGCGCAAGGTCACGAAGCTGCCGCTCGATGCGCACCTGATGATTTCCGAGCCGGCCCGCTACGTCGAGGCATTCGTGAAGGCCGGCGCCAATTCAATTTCGGTGCATTGCGAGGTCTGCCCCGACATCCCCGCGATGGCGAAGCGAATCCACGACCTCGGCGCGCGCGCATCGATCGGAATCAATCCCGAGACCGACGCCGACAAGGTGCTGCCCTTCGCCGAGCATCTCGACATGATCCTCGTGATGAGCGTGCATCCGGGCTTCGGCGGCCAGGAGTTCATCCCGGCCGCGCTCGACAAGCTGCGCTACATCCGGCGCGAGCTGAAGCGTCGCGGACTCAGTATCGACGTCGAGATCGACGGCGGCGTAAAGCTCAGCAATATCGCGGACGTCAAGGCGGCCGGCGCCAATGTCTTCGTGTCGGGCTCAGGGATCTTCGGCAAGCCCGACTATACGAAAATCATGGACGAGATGCGCGATTTGGTCGCGCATACGCATCAGCCATGAAGCTCCACCACGCAACCGCGCTCGCGCTTGTGGGCTGGTGGTTAATATACCCGCCACTGGTTGGAAGCCGGTGTCAAGTTAACGCGCCGCTTAGTCAGTGGGATAAAAATGGCCCGTTCGATACCGGTGACAGTTGCAAATCGATGATGGCCACTGGCAACCTTCCATCGGCACTTGCAAAAACAGCTGACGGAGATGCGGAAAAAATAAGACGAATAAAGGCTGGGCAATGCATCGCAACCGACGATCCGCGCCTCAAATCAAATTAAGACACTAGCAATTCCAAATTCAGACACTCAGGGCCGAATTAAGACAGCACCGATCATCCCGCCGGACTCGCGCGCTACCGCCTCCAATGCTATAAACACTCGTCTGTACCTTCCCGATCACGCGCAACCGGAGACGGGGTGTAGCTCAGCCTGGCCAGAGCACTGCGTTCGGGACGCAGGAGTCGCTGGTTCAAATCCAGTCACCCCGATTCTTTTCAGTGAATTGTTTTTCAGTGTATTGCCCTCCAGGGGCCAGTCAGCACAAACGTGATCACTGAACTCCTTCTTGATCCTCGCTGCGTACCTCATCGGCTCGATTCCGACCGGCGTGATCGTCGGACGGATGCGCGGCTTCGATCCGCGCGCGGTCGGGTCCGGCAATATCGGGGCGTCCAACGTGGTGCGCGCGGGCGGCATCAGTTCTGCCGTGATGACTCTCGTTGGCGACGCGCTCAAAGGCGCGATTCCAGTGATTGTCACGCGCGCAGCGGGCTTTCCTCCATCGACTATTGCGTGGGTCGGCCTGGCCGCGTTTATCGGCGCGATTTGCTCTGTCTTCCTCGGCTTCAGCGGCGGGAAGGGCATCGCTTGCGCGCTCGGTATCTGGCTGGCGATCTCGCCGATGGCGATACTGTTCGCGCTCGCGGCTTTCGCCGTGGTCGTTGCGATAAGCCGGATCACGTCGCTCGCCTCGATAGCTGCGGCTATTGTGCTGCCGCCGGTCGTCGCCGCCCTCGGCTTGCCGCATCACTATTTGCTGCTCGCGATCCTGATGACGGCGCTCGCCCTGTTTCGCCATCGCGAGAACATCATGCGCCTGTCCCGTGGCGAGGAACCGAAGTTCCAGCCCAGGCGCAGCGGCAGCGCCGCCTCCTGAGAAGTGCCCGCCGATTAATCGGACGCCCGCCAGTTAAGCATCGAGGAAGGCTGACCGTCAGCAGAGCCGGGGAATATTTGTGATGTTGCAATGCGCAAGGCTTCTGCATGAAGGGTTGGCATCGCGCTTGCGTTAACGCGTGCGCCGGATGTTGCCGCGATCCCGCCGGATGGACTAGGTATCTGTCTGTAGCAATAGGAGATGGGCCTATGACGTCAGCGGAAAAAAAGGAATTGGCCACGGAATTTCTCAGCGAGTTCGAAGATCCGGATCCGGTGCGGCTCGCCACGATGGCCGCCAACGACTTCGAATGGAAGATCATGACCAACATGCCGGGTATGCCTCCCGTGAAAGGTCACGAGGGTCTCAAGACTTTCGCTAAGGGGATGAAGACGATGATGCCGGGCGGGCTCGGCCTCAAAATCCACACGATCATCTGTGAAGGCGATCGCTGCGCAGTTCAGGCCGAATCGAACACCACCGCGGCCAACGGGAAGAAATACAACAACCGCTACCACTTCGACATTCGCTTCGACGGCGACAAGATTGCCGAAGTGCGCGAGTATTGCGACACCAATCACGCTCGGGAGGTTTTTTTCAGTAACTAACGCGCCCCGCGGAACCGTCCTGGCGCGCGCGGAACAAGGGGTCTTGAACCAACTGCCTCCGAAGAGAATGGTTATTGGGGATGGAAGCCCGGGCCGGCATATGTGCGCGCGGCCAGTCTGAGCAGGGACCGAGAGGAGACTTATGAAGAAGGTTGAGGCGATCATTAAACCGTTCAAGCTCGACGAGGTCAAAGAGGCGTTGTCGAGTATCGGTGTGCAGGGTCTCACGGTCAGCGAAGTGAAAGGATTCGGCCGTCAGAAGGGGCATACCGAGCTGTATCGCGGCGCCGAGTACGTCGTGGATTTTCTGCCCAAGGTCAAGCTCGAAATAATTGTCTCGGACGAGTTGGCGGCGCAGGTGGTCGAGACTATCGAGCGCGCGGCGCGAACCGGCAGAATCGGCGACGGCAAAATCTTCGTCATGCCAATGGAAGAGGTGGTGCGTATCCGCACCGGCGAGCGCGGCGTCAACGCACTGTAATAATTCCTTCCGCTATAACCTTTCGCGAAAAGACGCGCCGCGCGGATTTCGCGTCTTCGTCCTTCACTGGGTGCAGGGGTCACCCCCGCGACGGTGTCGATGCCGCCCACCGCGGAGGTGATTATTTTTCTGTTCTTCCTGACCCCGCGGCCGAAGTCCCACTTGCGGCCCTTTTTGAACTCGCTCACGATTCGTCGCGAAACCACCATCCGATGCACTTCGTCGGGTCCGTCGTAGATTCGAGCGAAGCGTGCATGACGGTACATCCGGGCCAGCGGCGTGTCCTCCGACACGCCCATCGCGCCATGCACCTGGATCGCGCGATCGATCACGTCGTGCAGCACCTTCGCGCCGAAGAATTTGATCAGTGATATCTCGACCCGCGCCTCGTCGCCTGCGTCGATCTTCGCGGCCGCGTTCAGCGTGAGCAATCGAGCGGCCTGGATCTCGGCGGCGGAGTCGGCAATCCAGTTCTGAATCGTCTGCTTGTCGGACAGCGGACCGCCGAACGCCTGGCGATTGATTGCCCGATCCACCATCAGCTCAAACGCCCGCTGCGCCTGCCCCAGCCATCGCATGCAATGGTAGATGCGTCCCGGGCCGAGCCGCTTCTGTGCAATCGTGAACGCCTGCCCGCGCGGGCCGAGCAGATTCGTCAGCGGCACGCGCACGTCGGTGTATTTGATCTCGCAATGCCCGCCCGACGTCTCGCCCATCACGGGCACGATGCGCACGATCTGGTAGCCCTTGGTGTCTGTGGGCACGACTATCATGCTGAAGCGCTCGTGCGCGGGCGCGTCGGGCTCCGTCACGCACATCACGGTCGAAAACGCCGCAACGTTGGCGCCGCTGGTGAACCACTTGTGCCCGTTGATTACCCATTCGTCGCCGTCCTGCACCGCGCGCGTGCGCAATCCGGTCGGATCGGCGCCCGAGACTTCCGGTTCCGTCATCGAGAAGCTCGGATAGATGTCGCCGTTGACCAGCGGCGCGAGCCAGCGCTTTTTCTGTTCGGGATTTCCGTACAGGTGCAGCATGGTGGCGTCCTGCGCGGAATGCGTCCCGAGGCCTGCGATCGCGTACTCGCTGCGCCCGACGATTTCATTGACGAAAACGTAGGGCATGAACTCGAGTCCGCCGCCGCCGATTTCCTTTGGCAGTCCGAGCGCCCACAGCCCGCGCTTTTTCGCCTCGGCCTGTATTGCTTTGAACGTGCGCGACGCTTCCTCGCCGCCCCGCTCCAGAATCTTCTCGTTAGGGTAAATCAGCTCGTTAAGAAATCCGGAAACGCGATTGCGCAGGTCCTGAACTTCCGGACTAGCTTCAATTTCAGCAACACTTTGCATGGTAGTTCTCCTCGTGAGCGTAGGCGCTCAGGCCCGTATTCCCTCTCGTTCCAAGTCTGCCTCTGCCCCGAACTCCTGCGCAACAGAAAGATAGTCAGCGCGCACAATGGCATTCGGCTGAGGGACTATTGTACAATTGAACAAGTATGGAAGTAGTAATCGACACGTCGGTCATCATTGCGGTCCTGGTCCGAGAGCCTCACCGCGCGGCTCTGATACGAGCGACCGCTACCGCAGAATTGATAGCGCCGCTTTCCGTGCATTGGGAAATAGGAAATGCATTTTCTGCCATGTTCAAGCGTCGCCGAATTACGTTGCGTGCCGCGCGGCGCGCGCTTTTGTCATATCATCAGATTCCTATCCGCTTTTCCGATGTTGAGCTCGAGCGGACGCTCGAAGTGGCGCATGACCTTGGCCTTTACGCTTATGACGCTTACGTGCTCGTCTGCGCACTGCAGCATCGATGCCCCGTACTCTCGCTCGATCAGGGCCTGGTGGCCGCTGCGACCGACGTCGGAATCAAAACAATGGAGATACCGCAATGACAGTCTTTACGTTTTCCGAAGCCCGCCAGAAGTTCGCGGCGATTCTTGAGCGGGCGCGTCGGGAAGGTGCTGTGCGCGTGAAACGTCGCGACGGTCAGGTCTTTATCATTCAGCCGGACCGCTCGCGTCATTCCCCGCTCGATGTGGCGGGGATCGATACCGATCTCTCAGCCGAGGAAATCGTCGATCTGATTCGTGAGATGCGCCAGCGGGAAAGTGCGTCTTATCAAAGGGGTTCGGGTAGATCCACTTCGGAAAGTGGTAACGAAGAAGCCACGGTAGTGTGAATCAATAGAAGAGTTGGCGATGGGCTGGCTTCGGGCGCTGTGATACGAACCGATCAACAGAGCTTACAGAAGGAAAAATGACCACATGATCGATCTTTACACCTGGACGACGCCTAATGGACGCAAGCCCGCAATCATGCTCGAGGAATGCGGGCTCGAGTACTCGGTTCATCCGATCAATATCCGCAACGGCGATCAGTTCAAGCCGGAGTTCGTGAAGATTTGTCCGAACAGCAAGATTCCCGCGATCGTCGATCATGACGCGGGCGTTTCGATTTTCGAGTCCGGCGCGATACTCGTTCATCTGGCGGAAAAGACCGGCAAGTTCCTGCCGGCGAAAGATCCCGGGCGGGCGAAAGTGCTCGAATGGCTCTTCTGGCAGATGGCAAATGTCGGCCCGATGTTCGGACAGGCCGGCCACTTCGTCAACGCAGCGCCCGAAAAAATTCCGTACGCGATCGATCGATACGCCACCGAATCAGCGCGACTGATCAAAGTGCTCGACAGTCAGCTGGCGAACAACGAATACATGGCGGGCGCGTACTCGATCGCCGACATCGCGACCTACCCGTGGCTCGTCGTGGGCTTCCCTGCGATCAAAGCGGCAAAGCCCGACGTGGTGGGCGAGAGTCCCAACGTCGCACGATGGATCGCAGCGGTCGGCGAGCGTCCCGCCGTGAAGAGGGGCATGGAAGTGCCGAAGGTCTAGCTTCGAGCGCCACTAGCGATTGAGCGAACCCATCATCGCGGCGGGATATCGACCTCCAGCTGCGACGCCTTTCGGCGCGACCTCGTCGATGCGCTTGAGGTCATCGGCAGTGAGGACGACGTCGAGCGCGCCGACGTTCTCTTCGAGATACTTGCGCCGCCTGGTACCTGGTATCGGCACGATGTCGTCGCCTTGCGCGAGCACCCACGCCAGTGCGAGTTGCCCGGGCGTGCAATGCTTGTCCTTTGCGATTGCTTCAATACGCGCGACGAGCTGCAGATTCTTGTCGAAATTCTCACCCTGGAAGCGCGGCGAGAAGCGCCGGAAATCGTCGGCCGCCAGGTCGTCGAATTTGCGAATCTGACCGGTTAGAAATCCGCGACCGAGCGGGCTGTATGCGACCAGCCCGACTCCCAGCTCGCGGCAGGTCGCGAGCGTTCCGTCTTCGGGCTCGCGGCTCCACAGCGAGTATTCATTCTGCAGCGCCGCGATCGGATGCACCTTGCACGCGCGCCGAATCGTCTCCGGCGCGGCTTCGGACAGGCCGAGGTAACGCACTTTGCCGTCTTTCACCAACTGCGCCATCGCGCCGACCGTGTCTTCAATCGGAGTGTTGGGATCGACGCGATGCTGATAGTAAAGATCGATCGTGTCGATGCCGAGGCGCTTGAGGCTCGCATCGCAAGCGGAGCGCACGTACTCCGGGCGGCCACTGATTTCGCGAAAAGTGGGATCAGAAGGTTTGCGCACGATTCCGAACTTGGTCGCGATTACGAGTTTGTCGCGCCGCCCGCGAATCGCTCTGCCGACCAGCTCCTCGTTGCGATGCGGCCCGTAGGCGTCCGACGTATCCCAGAAGGTGACGCCGAGTTCGAGCGCGCGCTCGAGAGTATCCATCGACTGCGCATCGTCGCGCGGGCCGTAAAAATCCGACATGCCCATGCATCCGAGGCCGATCGCCGACACCGTCAATCCGCTTTTTCCAAGCTGCCTGGTTTTCATTTTTTCAGTTTGCGTCACTCGCTTGGCTGAGTACAGCAATTTCGTTTGACAGCGCGCGCCGCGATGCGCTGAATTCGAGCGATGGCAGAACCTGCGCCGACGGTTCCAAAACCAGATCTGCACGGATCGATCAATCACGTTTCGATCACCGTCAGTGATCTTCCCGAGGCGATGAAATTTTTCGGACCGATCCTGAAATTTCTCGGCTACACCGTCGGCGAAATTTTTGACGATACGCGAACCGGCGGACGCCTCACGTTCAATATCAATGAGTCCAACGGAACCGCGTTCAACGTCTGGCAGGCCAAGATGGACCATCCGTTTGAGGTTTACGAACCCGGACTGCATCACGTGGCCTTCAATGTCCAGCGGCACGAGCAGGTTGATGCGGCATGCGAGCTGGCTCGCTCGCTCGGCGCGGAAATTCTCGACGGTCCGGGCGAGTTCCCGTTCGGACCCGGCGGCTACTACGCCTTCTACTTTCTCGGACCCGACCGCTTGAAATTCGAAATCGTGCACATGCCGCTGGCGGAGCGGAACTACCGGCGTATGATCGACGCCCTCGAACGCGGGTCGCGCTGACGATGCGATACCACGCGCTCAGCGACGTTCGCGTCGTCGACCTCACTCACTTCATCGCGGGTCCGTACGCGACGAAGTTGCTGGCGGACATGGGCGCCGACGTCGTCAAGGTCGAGCCGCCGTGGGGAGACGGCGGACGCAAGCTGGGGCCGCATCGCGCGAGCGTCGAGGATCGCGGCGGCCTGTTCGCATTTCTAAATCTCAACAAACGCGGCATCACGCTGAACCTGAAGCATGAGCGCGGCCGCGAACTTCTCGCGGGACTGCTCGACGGCGCCGACCTATTGATTGAAAATTTCGCGCCCGGCACTTTGGCCGCGTTTGGTCTCGCACCCGATGATTTAGTCGCGAAGTTCCCGAAGCTGTCGGTCGTTTCAATTTCAAATTTCGGGCAGGACGGGCCGGAACGCGACGGCAAGTTGAACGACCTGGTGCTGTTCGCGCGCGGCGGATGGACGTATCCGGTCGGCGAGCCCGATCGCGAACCGCTGACGCCGCCGGGCTCGCTCGCGCAATACGTCGCTGCGCTTTACGGCGCGATTGCCGCGATGCAAGCGCTGGCGGCGCGCGATTTGGGACTCGGACACGGGCAGCATATCGATGTGTCGATTCTTGAGGCGACGGTCGCCACGATGATCTATGAGACCGTCACTTTTCAGTACACCGGGATCGTGCGCAAACGCGCGGGCAAGCGCTTTGCGGTCGGTCCGTTCCTGATCGTGACTCTGAAATGCAAAGACGGATACGCGGGACTGCATTGCGTGACCGACAAGCAGTTCGAAGGGCTGTGCGATCTGATGGGGCGGCGCGAGCTTGCTTCCGATCCGCGGTTCAACACCGCGCTGAACCGAATGCTCAACAACGACGCGCTGCTTGAAATCGTCGAGGCGTTTTTCATCGGCCGCGAACGCAAGTGGCTCTACCGCGAGGGACAGCGCCGCGCCATTCCGCTCGTGCCGATTCCGAGCGTGGCCGAAGTGCTCGAATGGGAGCAGACGCGGGCGCGCAATTATTTCGAGACGATCGACGATCCGGTGCTCGGCAAGATTCGCGTGCCGGGGACTCCGCTGCGGCTCAATTCGCATCGCGCGGAAGCGTCGCGTCCGGCGCCGCGACTCGGCGAACACAATCGCGAAATATTCGGCGGGCGATTGGGACTTGGCGAAAGTGAAATCGAGACGCTGAAAAGAGCGGGCACCATATGAACTCGATTTTCGACGGCAAAGTTCGCGTGCTCGACATCTCGATGGGATGGGCGGGGCCGCTGGTCGGCCAGATGTTCGCCGAGATGGGTGCCGACGTGATCAAGGTCGAGGATACCCATCACTTCGACTGGTGGCGCGGTTCGCTCTCGATGGCGCCGCAGGAGATGCAGCCGATCGAGCGCGCGTCGGTCTTCAACACCGCCAATCGCGGCAAGCGGGGCATCACGCTCGATCTCGCGAGTGCGCGCGGAATCGAAATCCTGAAACGGCTTATCGAGGTGTCGGACATCCTGGTCGAAAATTTCAGTCCTGGCGTGATGGATCGGCTTGGGCTCGGCTACCAATCGGTGTGCGCGATCAATCCGCGACTCATCATGATCTCGATGCCGTCGTTCGGCAGCGACGGTCCCGAATGCAACGCGCGCGGCTACGGCAACACGGTCGAGGCGATGGCGGGAGTGACGGGATTGACGGGTTATCACGACGGCGATGGGCAGCGTTATACGCTGAGCAACGCGCTGGGCGATCCGGTCGGAGGGTTGCACGGCGTATTCGCGCTGATGGTGGCGCTGCGCGAGCGCGAACGGACAGGCCGCGGGCAGTGGATCGAGCTGGCGCAGGTCGAGTCGCTGATTCCGTTCGTCGGCGACGCGATTGTCGATTTTCAATTCACTGGAAAAGTGCCGGCGGCGCGCGGCAATCGGCATCGCGAGCACGCCCCGCACGGAATTTATAAGTGCGCGGGAGACGATAGCTGGATCGCGCTTGCGTGCGAGACCGACGATCATTGGCGAAACCTCGCGGGTGCGCTGGGGATTGACGACAAGCGGTTCGCGACTGCGTCGGAGCGAAAAGCGAACGAGGATGCGCTCGACGCGGAACTGTCGCGCTCGATTGCGCAACTCAGCGCCGACGATTGCATCGAGCGCCTTCGCGAGGCGGGAGTCCTCGCCGCACCGGTGAATCCGGCGTCGGCGGTGATGGCAGATCCGCAAATCCAGAGCCGCGAATATTTCGTCGCGATCGATCGCGCTGTCGTCGGGACGCATCTATATCCCGGCGCGGTCGCGCGCCTCCCGGATACTCCCCTGCGCGCCGATACTCCCGCACCGCTGTTGGGTGAGCATAACCGGCAGGTCTTTGCGGAGACGCTCGGCATGACTGACGATGAGATCTCGGAGCTCGAGCGCAGCGGTGTGATCGGATCGAGTCCGCGGCAGTATCGAGTGGCGTCCTAGTTCAGCAGAACCACTAAGCGACATCAGTTGGCGCAAGAACCCCTAGCCACTCAGGGGAAGGGGAACCGGATTTTTTTGGAGTTCATCGGATTCGGGAGTTGAGCGGATTCAGAAGTTTTTATTTTTGGTGTCATTCTGAGCGCAGCTAAGAAATAAGAATCTCGATCTTTCTCGACGCCCGCCGACGCACCCCCAACCATGGCGTATGCGAGCTGCCTGCTCTGGCAGATCCGGATTCTTCGCTTCGCTCTGAATGACACAAGAGGGGCCGGTTTTTCTGCAAATCAGCGGACGTTGTCTTTTGCGACGAAACCTTTCAGGCCTTTGAACTCGCCGTCGAGGACTTCTATCTGTGCGCCCTTGTCGTCGCTGCTGACTATTCGTACGGGAGTGTTGTTGTCGACCTGCTTGGCGGCGAGTCCTTCGCCGAGGCCTCCGATCATTCCGCCGACACCGCCCTGCTTTTTCAAATCGACCAGTTTCGTGAACGTGTCCTCGTCGGGATAAACAGCGACGGTGTTTTCGCCGTTGTGCGCGACCAGCTTATGACCACATCCGGCGAGAGCGAGCGCGCCTCCAATCACGAATGCGCAGATGACGATCGTCGAAATTCGCATCGAGAGTTCACCTCTATCGCGCCTTCTAGCATGAGCTTTGGAAAAAGGCTCACATCATTCTGTGGATAAGTTTCCGAACTGACGGAATAAATTCCGTCCTACGGTATAATCGTTCGTCGATGATTAGTTTTCGAGCGCTTGACCGCGGGGATTTGCCGCTGATGTATCGGTGGCTGAACACTCCGCATGTTGCCGAGTGGTGGAGTGACGAAGGTCGGTCACTCGATGAGATAGTCGCGAAGTACTCGCCGCGCATCGATGGCAAGGAAGATGTGCGATGCTTCGTCATCGTTTTTGAAGACGCGCCAATCGGGTACATCCAGGAATATCCGGATAGCGAAAATTCTGCCGGGATCGATCTGTTTATCGGCGAAATCGAGTTTCTTCATCGCGGACTGGGTGCTTCGATTATCCGGCAGTTTCTGAACGACATCGTGTTCGCGGATCCGGCGGTTCAGAATTGCATCATCGATCCGTCGGTATCGAATCGTGGGGCGATTAGAGCGTATGAAAAAGCCGGGTTCCAGTTTTTCAAAACTGAGATGAACCTGGGCGAGGCGGAAGCGCACCACATGATGAGAATTGGGAGGGAAGAGTTCGCGAAAACAGGCTGAATTTACGAGCGCGACGCTTTCGTGCAGCTGGGTCCGACGGAATGAATTCCGTCCTACTTACGAAAATTGCGGGGGATTCCGGCCCGTGATAGGCTTCTCGATTCGGCTCGGCGGGCGTGCGCGCCCGGAGCAATCGTAATGCGTATCGGCCTGATCTCTGACACTCATATCCCCGAAGCCTGCGAGCATCTGCCGGAAAAGGTGTTCGAGGTGTTCGCGGGGATCGACCTCGTGATGCACGCGGGCGATGTGTATGTGAACCGCGTGCTCGACGAACTCTCGGCGATAGCACCGGTGATCGCGGCGCTTGGCAATGGCGACGAAGGACTCGATGGGCATCGCTATCGGCTCGAAGCCGACGATCGCGTGCGCGAGGCGCACCTGGTCGAGATCGCGGGCGTGCGAATCGGGCTGGTGCATGCGATCCCGACACCGGACGAGACTTCCGACGAAGTGTTCGCACGCGCGATGAACACGCAATTCGGCGGTCCGGTCGACGTTGTCGTGCAGGGACACAGTCACGTCGAGGGCGTGACGCGGTTCGGCGCGACGCTGGTCGTCAATCCGGGCAGCGCGACGCTACCGCGCAACCTGGTCGGAGTGCCGGGAACGGTCGCGATACTCGAAATCGGAAACGGCGGCGAAGTGTCCGCCGAAATAATCAGCCTGGGCTAGCCCGGCTGTCACGAGCGATCCAGGAGGAATTGTTGTCTGCGGAAAACGTAGTGCCCGCGACCAAACGCGCGGTCACGATGGAAAAACTGGTCAACCTGTGCAAGCGCCGTGGAATTGTTTTTCCGACGAGCGATATCTACGGGGGACTCGGATCCACTTTCGATTACGGCCCGCTGGGCGTCGAGCTGAAACGCAACGTCAAGGAAGCGTGGTGGCGCGAGATGGTCCAGTACCGCAGCGATGTGCTGGGGCTGGACTCCGCGATTTTTCAGCATCCGCGGACGTGGGAAGCGTCGGGGCATCTGCAAAATTTCACCGACCCGATGGTTGATTGCAAAGCGTGCAAGAATCGTTTTCGCGCCGATAAAATCGAAGGCGACAAATGCCCCGAGTGCGGCGGTCAGCTGACGGAGGCGCGCAATTTCAACCTGATGTTCAAGACCTTCATGGGGCCGGTCGAAGAGACCGCGTCGGTGGTCTACCTGCGGCCGGAAACCGCGCAGGGAATTTTCTCGAACTTCGAGAACATAGTAGATACGCAGCGGGTCAAGCTGCCGTTCGGCGTCGCGCAGCAGGGCAAATCGTTCCGCAACGAGATCACCACCGAGAATTTTATCTTTCGCACGCGCGAGTTCGAGCAGATGGAGATGGAGTTTTTCGTTCGGCCCGACCGCGAGGAAGAAGAGAAGTGGTATCGCTACTGGGTCGATTTCCGATTCAACTGGCACGTCAAATTCGGAATCAAGACCGACCATCTGCGCAAGCGTGAGCATGCGACCGATGAGTTGTCGCATTACTCGAGCGGCACGACGGATATCGAGTTCCTGTATCCGTTCGGATGGGGCGAGTTGGAGGGTGTGGCCAAACGCGGCAGCTTCGACCTCGATCAGCACGCGAAGTTCAGCGGCAAGGACCTGACTTATTTCGACGAGGACACCAAGACGCGTTTTCGGCCGTGGGTGATCGAGCCGGCGCTCGGCGTCGATCGCGCGATGCTGGCGTTCATGCTCGACGCATACGACGAGGACGTGGTCGATAACGAGGAGCGAATCGTGCTGCGGCTCGATCCGCGACTCGCGCCGATCAAGGTTGCGGTCTATCCGCTGCTGCGGAAGGCGGGACAGCCCGAGAAGGCGATCGCGATTCGCGACGCATTGAAGCGGCATTTCACGGTTGCTTACGATCAAGCGGGCTCGATTGGCCGGCGCTATCGGCGTCAGGATGAAGTCGGGACGCCCTACGGCGTGACGATCGATCATCAGACGATGGAAGACGATACGGTGACGATCCGCGATCGCGATGCGATGACGCAGGAACGGGTGCCAGCGTCGCGGCTGGTCGAAGTGATCACAGATCGAATCGGCTGGACGCGCTAAGCAATCTAAAATTTTCGCCGCACGGTTTTGATGCGGTGAGGGGAGCAACGAATTTCACATGGGTCGCATTCATCCTGAGATCTACTTTTTCGGTGCAGGCGTGGCGGAAGGGCGCGCCGAGATGCGGAATTTACTGGGAGGCAAGGGCGCCAATCTCGCCGAGATGGCGCGGCTCAAACTGCCGGTGCCGCCGGGTTTCACGATCTCGACGCGCGTCTGCAACTACTTTTACGATCACGGGCACAAGTATCCGAAGGGTCTGACCGAAGGCGTGGCGAAGAGCGTGGCGCGGGTCGAGAAGGCGCTCGGGCGCAAGTTCGGCGATACGAAGAATCCGCTGCTGGTCTCGGTGCGGTCGGGCGCGCGCGTCTCGATGCCGGGGATGATGGACACGGTGTTGAATCTCGGGCTCACCGACGAGAGCGTACAGGGACTCGCAGAAATCAGCGGCAATCCGCGCTTCGCGTGGGACTCGTACCGGCGCTTCTGCCAGATGTTCGGCGACGTCGTGCTCAAGCTGAAGCCGGAGAACAAAAACGATCCCGATCCATTCGAGGAAATCATCGATCACAAAAAAGCGACGCGCGGGGTCAAGAACGACACCGACCTGAACGTCGACGACTTGCAGGAACTGGTCAGTGAGTTCCGCGCGCTGATTCGATCGCGCGTCGGGCGCGACATCCCGCAGGATCCGCGCGAGCAACTGTGGATGGCGATTGGCGCGGTGTTCGACTCGTGGCACAACGATCGCGCAATCACATATCGGAAAATCAACAACATACCGGGCGATTGGGGCACGGCGGTCACGGTGCAATCGATGGTGTTCGGGAATCTCGGCGACGATTGTGCGACGGGCGTAGCGTTCACGCGCGATCCTGGCACCGGTGAAAAAGGAATCTACGGCGAGTATCTGCCCAACGCGCAGGGCGAGGACGTCGTCGCAGGAATCCGCACCGGCAGACAGATCAGCGTGAAGGCGGGGCGCGAATGGGCTAAGCGCGCGAGAATCGATGAGGCTGAGCGTGCAGCGCAATACCCGACGCTCGAGGAGAGTTTTCCCGACGTCTACAAACAGCTGCTGCAAATCTCGGCGCGGCTGGAAAAGCATTTTCGCGATACGCAGGACATGGAATTCACGATCGAGCGCAATCGGCTGTTCATGCTGCAGACGCGCAACGGCAAGCGGACGGCGCAGGCTGCGGTGCGAATCGCGGTCGACATGGCCGACGAGAAACTGATCGATCGCAAGACGGCGCTGAAGCGCGTCGAGCCGGAACAACTCGAACAGTTTCTGCATCCGCGGTTGGACCCCTCGAGCAAGAAACACGTAATCGCACGCGGGCTGCCGGCGTCGCCGGGCGCAGTCAACGGCGAAGTGGTGTTCTCGGCGGACGAAGCAGTCGCCGTCGCGGAAGCCGGACGCAAAGTAATTTTGGTGCGGCTCGAGACCTCGCCGGAAGATATCCACGGCATGCAGGTCGCCGAGGGAATCCTCACGGCGCGTGGCGGGATGACGAGTCACGCGGCTGTTGTCGCGCGTGGGATGGGCAAGTCGTGCGTGGCTGGTGTGTCGGCGCTGGAAATCGATTACGGCGCGGGCACGCTGTCGGCCAACGGCGCGGTGATTCGTCGCGGCGAGTACATCACGCTCGACGGATCGGCGGGCGAAGTGATCGAAGGACGCGTGCCAACCGTCGAGCCCGAGATGCCTTCGTACTTCAAGAAATTTCTGTCGTGGGCGGACGCGGTGCGCAAGCTGGGAGTGCGCGCGAACGCGGACACTCCCGAGGACGCAAAGATCGCGCGCGACTTTGGCGCCGAAGGAATCGGGCTGACCCGTACCGAACACATGTTCTTCGAACCCGAGCGAATCTCGGCGGTGCGCGAAATGATCATGGCGGAGAATGCGCAGCAGCGCGGGCGCGCTTTGGCGAAGATCCTGCCGATGCAGCGCGAGGACTTCATCGGAATCCTTAAAGCGATGCAGGGTTTACCGGTCACGATTCGTTTGCTCGATCCGCCGCTGCACGAATTTCTGCCGCATGCGGACAATGAGCTGCGCGACCTCGCCGCGAAGATCGGCACCACGCTCGAGCATTTGAAGCAGGTGCGTGCGAGCCTGTTCGAGGTAAATCCGATGCTGGGGCATCGCGGGTCGCGGCTGGGAATCAGCTTCCCCGAGATTTACCAGGCGCAGGCGCGCGCGATTATCGAGGCGACGTGCGAGCTGCGCAAGCAAGGCGTCAAGGCGATGCCGGAAATCATGCTGCCTCTGATCGGCGAGCGTCGCGAATTCGACATCCTGGCGGCGCAGATTCGCGAGGTGGCGGACGCAGTGTTCAAGGAACGCGGGATCAAAGTTGCATACACGATCGGCACGATGATCGAAGTACCGCGCGCGTGCGTGGTTGCGGATCAGATCGGTGAGGTCGCGGAGTTCTTTTCATTCGGGACCAACGATCTGACGCAGATGACATATGGAATCTCGCGCGACGACTCGGGGAAATTTCTGCCGGACTACATTCGCACCGGGGTTTATAAGAAAGACCCGTTCGCGGAGCTCGACCCGGTGGGCGTCGGCGAGTTGATGCGAATCGGAATCGAGCGCGGGCGCAAGGCGAACAAGAAATTGAAGATCGGAATTTGCGGAGAGCACGGCGGCGATCCTGCGAGCGTCAAGTTGTGCCATCGCCTCGGACTGGACTACGTATCGTGCTCGCCGTACCGGATTCCGGTTGCGCGGCTCGCGGCAGCGCAGGCGGCAATCGAGGCATCGCAGAAGAAGGTGGCGTTCAAGGATGTGTAGGGTTTGCGCTCGGTTTGCGCTCTGCTCGAGTCGCAGAACCCTCACCGCGGGCCGCGATGCGGCCAGCCGCCTCTCCCGTAAATGAACGGGCGAGGTAGGAATGCGCGACCCTGAATCGCGCAGGACCTCACCCTTAACTCCTCTCCCTTTAGGGAGAGGGGACCTAATCTAGATATTTCTTTTCGAGTGACTGGTATTCCTGCACGCCCATTGTGCGGACGAATTCTTCAAAGACGTTTGAGCTGGTGCCGATGCTTAGTTTGCCAGTGCGCTTCAGGTCGGTCATTGCGGAGCGGATCGCGTCGAAGATCGTCAGCATGGTGCCGATGTGGATGGTCACCCTGAATGGATATTTTTTCAGTTCGTCGATGGGAAGCAGGTCGCCGTTGTAGATTAGCGGCAGGTCGCCGAGTTTTTCGGCGTAGTGCTTCAGGTCGTCGAGGGTTTTGATTCCGTCGACGAAGATAAGGTCTGCGCCAGCTTCGCGATAGGCGCGCGCGCGACGGACGACGTCGTCCCATCCGTTGACTGCGAGCGCGTCGGTGCGCGCGATGATGACGAGATTGCGATCGCGGCGCGCGTCGCACGCTGCGCGCACCTTCGGCACCATTTGTTCCATCGCAATGACCTGCTTGCCGGCAAGGAAACCGCATCGCTTGGGAAACACCTGGTCTTCGATATGCAGCGCCGACGCGCCGGCGTCTTCGTACTCGCGCACGGTGCGCCATACGTTGAGCGGGTTTCCGTAGCCGGTGTCGGCGTCGCAGATGACGGGGACGTTTACCGACTGTGAAATCGCGCGCGCATTGGCGACCATCTCGGTCATCGTGAGCAGTCCGAGGTCGGGATATCCGCGCGCGGCTGCGGTGCCGAATCCGGTCATGTAAACGGCGTCGAAGCCGGCGGCGGCGGCGAGTTTTGCCTGCAGGCAATCGAACACGAATGGCGCGACGATCATTTCAGGGCCGGCGAGCAAGTCGCGCAGCCGCGATCTCTGTTCATTCATCGGGGAGACGCTCCCTGAGATTATTTACGCGAAGTAATCTTCGGCGCGGATGGCGGGGATGTCGAGCTGGTAGACACGATTGTTGCGCAGCACTTTGAGATTGACGTTCTCGCCCGGGCGATGATTGCGAAGCGCCTCGTAGAGAACGCGGCGGTCGTTCACGTCGGTATCGTCGATCGAGATCACCAGGTCGCCCTGCTGGAGGCCCGCTTTTTCGCCGGGACCGCCGGGCATTACGCCCGCTATCACGACGTGCTCGCGCAGTGTGTATGAGAGCACGCCCAGCCATGCGCGCGGCGCTGCGGTGGTGCGATGCCCGTGCTTTATCAGCTCGTCACGCACGGCGAGGAAGCTCTCGCCGGGGACGCCGAGGATCGCGCGGCTCAAATCGGCGAAGTTCAAGTACGAGATGCCGACCACCTGCGCCTGGAGATTGCAGATGGGCCCGCCGCTCATCCCGATGTTCAGCGACGACGCGGTGACGCAGACGCATTTGTCGAGCACGAACTCCCAGACCGCGTCGAACGGGCCGAGATAGGTGATGATGCCACAATCGGCGCATCGCTTCTCGCCGCCGAGACTCGAGACGGTGAACGCCTCCTGTCCGGCAACGCATTTTTCCGACGAGATGACTTCGACGCTGGGGAGCTTATCGCGATCGATCTGCAACAGGCCGATGCCGGTGCTGTAGTCCTTGCCGACGATCTTTGCTTCGAGTTGTTCGCCGCCGGGCATCGTGACGATCACGTTTTTCGCGCCGAGCAGCAGGTAGTGCACGGTGAGGATCAAGCCGTCCGGGCTGACGACCGTGCCCGTCCCACGACGGTCGGTGCCGAGGCCTATCGCGGTCGAGACGTGCGTCGGCGGGATGTGCGAGTGAACGCCGACGGTGGCGCGCAGAACTTTCTCGAGCAGGAATGGAGGTGCGTTCACGCTGATATCCTGCGAATTAGGCTAGGACCGGCGACGCGAGGTTTCAAGCGCGAATGTCGGCGAAAAAAAGAGGCGGCCCCTCGCGAGACCGCCTCAGACAATGACAATGAGTGGTGTTTACTTCGCGCTCTGCGCCGGCGCGTCGGGCATCGCGGTTTCGTTCGCGCGAATCGACAATGTCTGTAGCGCCTCGCCGAGGTCGAGCTCGCTGTACTTCTGATTCGAATACAGCTCGTCGAGCCGCTTGACGGCCTGGTTCGCACTCACATCGCCCATCGAGAGCTGTCCCGAGAGCTGATGGATAATGCGGCGAGCGCCTTTCCAATGAAAAAGATCGGCGGCGGAATTCAGCACGTCGAGCTTGCCGACACTGACACGCATCGCGTCGGAATAGCCGTTGACGTACCCGTCTTTGGCGGCGTTGTTGAGGCGGTTCCAGAAACTGCCATTGTGGCTCACATTGGGTGACGCGAAAGCTACAGCCCAACTAGCCACAAAACCTAGCATCACGCCGGCGGCGAATTTCTTCATTTCGCGATGATTCTCCCGGATCCGATGGCAACCTGTTTAGCAAAGTTACGTAAGAGTCGCAAAATCGTTACATCCCGATTTGGGGGTGAATAGGACGGCAATGCTTGCGTAATATCGCTGTAATCCTGCCGAAAGCCCCGCTCGCCCGGTCACGTGACCACCACCGAGGCATCCCCGCCACCCATCAACAGGCGGAAGTGTAGAACATTTCAAGACCAAGGTAAATATGACGAATTAGCGTTCAAAAAGGTGCTTTCAGGGACCCTCAGGATTGAATGGGCGCGCGCGGCGGTGCCATGATCGTGCCCGTCCCACCAGTGGCGAAAAGCCGATGTCCATCTACCAGCAGGTCCTCACATTTATCCACAGGCCGGAGCCCGAATCGTTCCAGCCGCTCGCGCTGGAGGTCTTTCGTCATCAATTCGAAACAATCGACGCGTACAGGCGTTATTGCGTGGCGCGAGGCTTCGCGCCTGATACGGTCCGCAGCGTTGACGATATCCCGGCGGTCAGCAATGTCGCGTTCAAGTATGCCGACCTTGCGAGCGAGGGTGCGGCGCGATTGCCTGATGCGTCCGTTTTTCTCACCAGCGGGACCACGCAGGGGCGGGAGCGGCGCGGGCGTCATATCGTTGCGCGGCCCGAGATTTATCGGGCATCGGCGATCGCGCATCTGCGCACGATGCTATTCCCCGACGCGCGTAGAATGCCGATTCTGGCGATGCATCCGACGACGGACGTGATGCCCGAGTCGTCACTGTCGGCGATGATCAGCTGGAGTATCGAAGAGTTCGGCGACGGACAGGATTTTGGCGGCAGCGTCGCGCGAGCGAGTCGATGTAGCGGCGGCGATCGCGTTTCTTGGCGATTGCGAGGCGCGTCGAGAGCCGGTCTGCATCATGGGGACGACGGCAGCCTTTGCGGCGCTATTTTCACGACTGCGGATCGACGACCGCAAGCTTAGGCTCGCGGCGGGTACGCGAATGATGGACACGGGCGGAGCGAAGGGACAGATCGTGCCGATGCAGACCGCGGAGGTGATCGCGCACGCCGGAGATTTGCTCGCGATCGCGCCCGCGATGGTTATCAACGAATACGGGATGACGGAATTGTGCTCGCAGCTTTACGATGCGACGTCGTTCAACCGACGCCGGCATTTCGAGTACGCAGGAGAGATACAAAATTGCGCCGCCGTGGCTGCGTGTGACGGCGCGGGATCCGGTCACGCTGCGGCCGATGGCGGACGGCGAGATCGGGATGCTGACGTTTTTCGATCTCGCCAACGTCGGATCGGTGTCCGCGGTAATAACGGAGGACCTGGGGTACGTCGAGCGTGGACGGGTCCGCGTGCTCGGCAGGGCGGCGGGAGAAGCGCGCGGCTGCGCGCTGGGGATTGGGCAATTCTCGGCGACTGAAGCGGCGGAGACTTTGCGATGAGCGCGACGTCATCGTCCAGCGCGATCCTCATGCCGAGCGCAGAGGATCTTGGCCCTCGCGCCGATCGAATGGCGGATGCACTGGCGCGCGCGTTCGAGCTTTGGCGCGACCGAAATTATGCGCGACGACGCGATGCGATCACTGCAATCGCGGACGCGGCAGGATATTCGATCGCGATGCTCGAGAATTCGATCGACGCCCTGCTGAAGCCATTCACAGACGACGCCTTGAAGGCGATGGCAGCGCGGATTTCCGCAGATACCAGGAACAACAAACCTAAGACGGTCGGATTTATCGCGGCGGGCAATGTTGCGGGCGCGGGAATCCATGAGATTACGATCGCGCTGCTTGCCGGCGCACGAGTGCTGATCAAAACCGCGTCGGCCGAGCCGATATTTTTCGCGGAGTTTGCGCGGACGCTGGCGGAAGTCGATCGCGAGGCTGGCGCGCGTATCGAAGTCCTCAACTGGGGTCGTGCGCGTACCGACCTTACCGCCGAGCTGATTGCGAAATGCGATCGCGTGGTTGCGTACGGCGACGACGCGACGATCGAGTCGCTTCGCAAGCGGTCCAACGTGATTGGATTTGGCAGTCGGGTTAGCGCGGCGTTGATCGATGCATCCTGCTTTGACGGCGTTGCCGAGCCACTCGCGCGCGATGTCGCGTTGTTCGAACAACTCGGCTGCTTGTCGCCGCATCATGTGTTCGTCGTGAGCCCTGACGGTCGTGCGGCGCGCGACCTGGCAATCCGAATGGCAGAGGCGCTCGAACGTCTCGCGGTTTCGATGCCGCCGGCGCGGATTCCGGTGCGCGACGCTGCCGAAATACGCGGAGTGCGCGAGCGCGCGCGCTGGCGTGCGATTGCGGGCGAGCCGGTCGAGCTGTTTGAGGGTCGTGGACTTGAATGGACGGTGGTTTTCGAGGCCGAAGGCAGATTCGTTCAGAGTCTCGCCGGGATTCAGAACGGTGCACGTGACCGCAGTGCGCGATCTCGCAGAATTTCGCGCTTGCATCGGTAATATGTCGGGACGGATCGAAGCGATCGCGGTCGCCGGCGACGATTGCGAAATCGAAGCACGAGCGATGGGAATACCGTACGTGTGCTCGCCCGGTGAGATGCAATCGCCGCCGCTTGATTGGCGGCACGGTGGCGACGGGTTCCTCGACCTGATGTTGGGACCGCGATGACTCAACTTGCCGACTACTTCCGCCAGAACCTGGCACAGACTTCCGACGCGCCAATCGGGCTCGAGATTTCGCGCGCCGAGGGTTCGTGGCTAATCACGTCGGACGGGCGGCGCTATCTCGATTTTATCGCGGGAATTGGAGTCTCCGCGCTCGGGCATGGAAATCCCGAAGTGCTCGAGGCGATTGCGGCGCAGGCGCGACGTCATCTGCACGTCATGGTGTACGGCGAGTATGTGATCGAGAGCCAGGTGATGCTGGCGCGACGCCTCGCCGAGCTGCTGCCGCATCCGCTCGAGCGCGTATATTTCACCAACAGCGGTGCCGAGGCGATCGAGTGTGCGCTGAAGGTCGCGCGCAAATTCACCGGACGCGCGGGCTTCGTCGCCTTTGACGGCGCTTATCACGGTGACACGATGGGCGCGCTCGCGCTGGCGGGAAATCCCGCGATGCGCGAGCCGTTCGGCGCGTTGCCCGGACCGGTGACGCATCTGCCGTTCGACGATGAAAGCTCGCTCCACAAGATCGATTCGAAGGTGGCGGCGGTGGTGGTCGAGCCGGTGCAGGCTGAGGGCGGCGTGCGCATTCCGGAGATAGGTTTCATTCGCGCGATCCGTGAGCGATGCGATCGCGCGGGCGCGCTGCTCATCTTCGACGAAGTTCTGACGGGCTTCGGCCGCACAGGCAGGATGTTCGCGCTCGAGCATTTCGGCGTCGTGCCTGACATCGTCGTGATGGCCAAGGCGCTCGGCGGCGGCCTGCCGCTCGGAGCGTTATGCAGCCGCGACGAAGTTCTCGGCACGCTCGCGCACGATCCGCCGCTGGGGCACATCACGACATTCGGGGGGCATCCGCTTTCGTGCGCGGCCGGACTCGCAAGTCTGAACGTTATCATGCGCGAGCGTCTGCACGAGCGCGCCGCGACGATTGGCAAGGAGATCGTGCGACGCGTTCTGGCGATGCGCGCACCGGAAATCGTGGCGGTGCGCGGACTCGGTATGATCATCGGAATCGAGTTTCGCGATGCGGCGCTGGCGCATCGGTTTGTCGCCGAAACTTTGACGCGCGGGGTAATCGTGAACTGGACGCTCAATGCCGACAACGTCGTCCGGCTGGCGCCGGTGCTGACGGTCACGGAGGACCAGGTAAATTTTGCAATGAGCGCGATGACGAAAGCGCTTGATGCAATCCGGCATTGAAGTCACGATTGGAGGTTCGGGGTCTGTCTCAGCAAGTGGCTTGGGGAGCCTGATTGGCGGAAGGCAGTAAATACAACGGCCCATCGGGGCCGACACTTTCCGGGGGGAGCCGCGTCACTTCGGAATTGGCCTGGAGCGAAGATGACGAGGAATCGCTGCGAGTCCTCAAGCTCGGCGGCGCGCTCGGAATCTTCATGCTGCTGGCGTACCTTGCGTACGATCAGCAGGCACTGGGAAAGTATGCGCCCGGGACAGACCCGCACTGGTTGATCCTGGCCGCGACCTGCCTGTTTTTCGGTTTGTCGTGGACGCGGTCGTTCAAGCGCCACTGGAAATTCTGGATCCTGCTCTACAACCTGGTCCTGATCGCAACGTTCATCCTGATCAGCCGAGAGACCGGAGATCCCGAGTCGCGCTTTATCGCGATCATGTTGTGTCCGCTGGCGACCGCCGCGTTCGTGAGTTGGGGCACGCGCTGGCAGTTTGCGATGGCTCTGACAGCGATATCGGGTTACGCGGCGGGCGAATACTTCGTGCCGATCGCAACTCCATACAGGATGTACCGCTGGATGGGTCTCATCGCGGCTGTGATTTTCGCTCAATACACGTCGATCTTTATCGAGCGGTACCGCCGGCGTCTCAGGAAACAGGTGCAGGACCTCGAGGAAGCGGCGCGCTTTCGGCAGACGCAAATGGCGACGATGGCGCATGACATCCGCAGTCCGGTCGCTGCCCTGAGCGGCTACGTCAATCTGCTCGAGGACGCCGACACGAGTCCCAAGGAGCGGACCGACCTGCTCGGACGAATCGGTTCGACCGCGTGGAACATGGACCTGGTGGTGAGCAACGTGCTGGACTACTACGAGGCGCAGGATCAGGAAATCGTCGCGTCGCCGGCGGATCTGGATCCGAATCAACTGCTCACCGAAATCGCGGACGATTGCGGGTTGCAAGCTCGGCGGCGGCGCTTGAATCTGCGCGTCGAGGTAACCAGGCTGCCGGCGTGCATGCTCGATAGCCGCCACTTCCAGCGGATAGTGAGAAACTTGCTCGCGTATTCGCTCGGAAGGACGGCGACCGGAGACGTCACGCTGCGGGCCGGAGTGCGAAATGAAGCGATCGCGATCGAGGTCACCGACAGCGGCCCTACTCTTTCGCAAGAGCAACTCGACGCGCTGTTCCAGCGCCCGAACCGAAACGGGAATAGCAGTGCCGCGCGCGGACTCGGACTCTACATCGCGCGCAGGATGGCGGAAGCGGCAGGAGGACGGACGCACGCGCGTTTCGCCGATGGCAGGCGAGGACTGACTCTGGTCGTGGAATTTCCGATTGTGGAACCGACGAACACCAAAGCGCGCACGCCGTGAGGAAACTGTCCGACGCGTCCGGCAAACTCTCCAGCGAATTCGAATTGATCGCGCGACTGAGCGCGGGAATCCATCTCAGCCCCCGCACGATTCTGGGCGTCGGCGATGATTGCGCGATCATCTCGCGGCCGCGCCGGGATACGCTGTTTACGATCGACAGCCTGGTCGAGCATGTTCATTTCGATCTGCGATGGTGCCCGCCGCAACCGCTTGGCGCGCGCGCGCTCGCGGTCAACCTGAGCGACATCGCGGCGATGGGAGGACGGCCGACCGCCTGCGTCGTAAACCTCGCCGTGCGTGAAGGAATTGCGTCGCGGACGCTCGAGCGAATTTACTCTGGACTACGCGACGCTGCGCACGAAGCCTCCACCGATATAGTTGGCGGCAATATTACGCGCGCGTCCGAGCTGTCGATCACGATAGCACTCCTCGGCGAGGTCGGACGCGGTGTGATGCGGCGAGACTCAGCGCGGCCGGGCGACGAAATTTTCGTGACCGGCACGCTCGGCGATGCGGCGCTCGGCTGGCGAATCCTGGCGGGGAAGCTGAAGACTCGTGGAAATGCAAAAGAAGCTCGCGCGGCAAGAAAATATCTGGTCGAGCGATTCCTGAGTCCACAAGCGCGGCTTTATGCGGGGCAACGTCTCGCGGCGCTCCGGCCCGCGCCCGCCGCGATCGACGTCAGCGACGGACTCATGCAGGACCTCGGTCACATCCTCGAGCGAAGTGGCGTCGGCGCTGAAGTCGACGCATCGCGAATACCGGTCTCGCCAGCGTACCGCACGCTGATGGGCGACGACCTCGTGCATGCGCTCACCGGCGGCGAGGACTACGAACTGATCTTCTGCGTGAAGCCCGGGCACAGCGAATCGGAGCTGTCGCGTCGCTTGCGGGTCGGGGTGCGGCGAATCGGCACGATCGCTCGGGGCAAGCGGCTGAACGTGATTGGTTATAGCGCCCCGATTGTCGCAGGATGGGATCAGTTGCGGTCGCGCGGCTAAATGGAACTGATGATCTCCATCCTCCCCCTTGCGGTCCTGATCCTCATCGTGCTGAGCGCCATGCTCGCCGCTTCCGAGACCGCACTGTTCTCGATGGCGCGACTCGAGCATACGCGCGAGCAGATGAGCCAGTCCGTGCAGCGCGCGCTCGACCGCCTGATGCGCCGGCCGCTCGAGTCGTTGATCGTCATCATCGGCCTGAACGAGGCGTGCAACATCTTCGCCGACTGCCTCGCGACGATCATTCTGCTGGCGTGGCTCGGCGACAAATGGGCACCGATCGTCGCGGCGCCCACCATGCTCGTGGTCGTACTTTTGTTCTGCGACATTACGCCGAAGACGTTCGCACTTGGATTCCCGTCAGCGGTGGCATGGATCACGGCGCGGCCGCTGGCGGTGCTCACCGATCTCGTTCATCCGTTCGCAAAATATTTTGCGCCGATTCAGGAAGCGCCGCGTCCAGACCCGGTTTCCGAAGAGGAGTTCAAAACGCTGCTCAGGCTCGGCGAGAACCAGGGACAGGTGGAACCCGCCGAGCGCGCGATGATTCATCGCGTGTTCGACTTTGGTGCGCGGCGCGCGTCCGAGGTAATGACACCACGCGAACGAATCTTCTCGCTCGACATCGAGATGCCGGTGGCGCAATTGGTGGCGGAGATCGCGCACGAAAGTTTCTCGCGGGTGCCGGTCTATCGTCGCAGCCAGGACAATATCGTCGGGATTCTGCACGCCAAGGATCTCGCAGCGCGGCGCCTGGAGCCATCGCCGCCGCGCGTCGAGCGCCTGGTGCGGCCGGCGTATTTTGTTCCGCCGGGCAAGCGGCTCGCGGATCTATTCGACGAGATGCGGCGCGGGCGCTTCCAGATTGCGCTCGTGGTCAACGAGTATGGCCGGCTGCTTGGCCTGGTCACGCTCGAAGATCTGCTCGAGGAACTATTCGGCGAGATTCGCGACGAGTTCGACAGCGAGGTTCCCGACCTCACCCGGATATCCGAAGACGAATGGGCGGCGTCGGGCGCGGTCGGGCTGGGCAAGCTGGCGGATGCCCTCGCTCCCGCACGCGTTATCGAAGTCTACGGCGGTGGCAAGACGCTGAGCAGCCTGATTCTTCGCAGGCTCGGACGCGTGCCGCGTTCCGGAGAAAAGCTGAGGCTCGGCGAATTCGAAGCTACCGTCGAGCGCGTGCGCGGCGCCGCCGTCGAGCTCGTGAGGCTCCATCGATGATGCCGATCTGGCTGATCGTCGCGCTGGTCGGATGCCTTCTCGTACAGGCGTTTTTCGCCGCCGCCGAGATCGCACTGGTATCGGCGGACGACTTGAAAGTTCGCGCCGGGAGCGAAGGCGGGCACGCTCGCTCGCAAGTGCTCAGCGAATTGCTGGTCAATCGCGATCGTTTGCTGGCGCTCACCCTTACCGGCACCAACGTTGCAACTGTTATTGCGGCGGTCTTGCTCACTAGCTTCCTGCATCAACTGAAACCGCACCTGGTTTATCTCGCGCCGTTTATTCTGACTCCGATCACGCTGGTGCTGGGCGAATCGATACCGAAGCTGGTAACTCTGACGAATCCGCTTTCGTTCGCGATGTTCGCCGCGCGGCCGTTGCGCGTGCTGGCTGTCGTGCTCGCTCCCCTGCTCTACGTCGAGACCCTCCTGAGCAGACTGCTGCGGCGTCTTGCAGGTGTGCCGGCCGACGCCGAGAGCGTGTTCCTGAGCCGCGAGGATTTGGCGCGATTGATGCGGCGGCGGCCGACCGACGCCTCCGAGCAGTCGCACGATGCGATCCTGCCCGCCGAGCAGCAGATGATCAGCCGCATCTTTCGCTTCTCGCAAGCCGAGGCGCGCAAGGCAATGGTGCCGTTGGTGGGCGTCGATGCGATCCCGGAGGAGACCTCGCTCGCGGCGGCGATCGAGACGGTTCGACGCGAAGGCTTCAGCCGAATCCCGGTGTTCCGGCGTCGAATCACGGACATCGTCGGCGTCGTCCACGTTTTCGATCTTCTGCAGGCGCCCGACCTCAGCCGCCCGGTGAGCGACATCATGCGACCGGTCAGTTATTTTCCCGAGTCGATGCCGCTCGACGAGGCGCTGGTCGCGATGCAGCGCACCGGTGAAAATCTCTCGGTGATCGTCGATGAATACGGCGGCTCGGCTGGAATTCTGACGCTGGAAGATTTGATCGAGGAAATCGTCGGCGATATCGAGGACGAACACGACCTCGGCGAGGAGCTGGCCAAAGTCGTCAGTCCGCGCGTGCTGTCGGTCGTGGGACGCGCGCCGATTACGGAACTTAACGAGCGCTTCGGCCTCAAGCTTTCGGAGGCGGATGAGTATGCTACGATCGGTGGCCTGGTGGTCGAACGACTCGGGCATATTCCGAAACCCGGCGAAAAATTAATCGAGGACGAGTTGACGATCACCGTCACCCGCAGCGACGCGCGCGCGGTGCGCGAACTGATGCTGACACTTGCACGTCCGATCCGCCCGGAACTTCTCAAGCGGCGATGACCGAGAAACGAATTCGTGAAATCCTCGACGGTGTGGCCGCGGGCAAGATGACCGCCGGTGCGGCGTTCAAGCATATTCGCGAGCTGCCATTCGAGGATCTTGGATTCGCCAAGCTCGACAATCATCGGAGCATCCGCCGCGGAATTCCTGAAGTAATTTTCGGCGAGGGCAAGACTGCCGATCAGCTCGTAGCGATCGGACAGCGCATGCTTTCGTCGGGAACGAATCTGATAATTACGCGGCTCGACGCGGACAAGGCGCGCGTCGTCAAACGCAAAATTCGCGCGCTCGCATATCATGCCGATTCGCGCATCGGTGTAGTCGTTAAAGAACGCGTGGTGCCGTCGGGACAAGGCGTCGTGATGGTGATGAGCGCGGGCACTTCTGATATCCCCGTCGCCGAGGAAGCCGCGCTCTGTGCCGAGCTGTTCGGAAATCGCGTCGCGCGAGTGTACGACGTCGGCGTCGCGGGCATTCATCGGCTGACTGCCAACCTCGACACGATTCGCGAGGCGAGCGTCCTAATCGTCGTCGCCGGAATGGAAGGCGCCCTGCCCTCGGTCGTCGCAGGACTGGTCGACAAGCCCGTGATCGCGGTGCCGACCAGCGTCGGTTACGGCGCTTCGATGGGTGGGCTGGCCGCGCTGCTCGGGATGCTGAATTCGTGCGCGAGCGGCGTTACCGTCGTCAATATCGACAATGGCTTCGGCGCGGCGCTCGCGGCCACGCTGATCAACCGCGTGGGAATCGAGCGCGACGGACGCTGATGGCGAAACGCACGTCAATCACCAGCGGACGCGCACGACGCGCGATCAAAATGGGCGAGCTCGCGTCGCAAGTCGGCTCCAGCTACCTGTGGAATCAATTGCGGCGGCCGTTTCTGAGCGCACCGGCACGAGAGCGCGAACTGCTCGAGACTCACATCCGCAACGCGCAGCGAGTTGTCGAGAGCTCTACGCAGCTTCGCGGCGCGTTCATGAAGCTCATCCAGATGCTTTCGATTCGCAAAGACCTGCTGCCGGGCGAGGCGCTCGACGTGCTGCGCGCGACGCAATCGAGCGTGCCGCCGATGAACTATGCCACCATTTCGGAACAGATTCGCAAGGAGATTGGCAAGCGGCCCGAAGCGCTCTTCAGAAGTTTCGACCAGACTGCGTTTGCTGCCGCGTCGCTCGGCCAGGTGCATCGCGCGGTCACGCGCGACGGTACCGACGTTGCCGTGAAGATTCAGTATCCGGGCGTCGAGGATACCGTCGAGCAGGATTTGCAGAATCTCAGGCTGCTGCTGCGAACGTTGCAGGCGCTAGGCCATGACGTGATGCGCCAGCAAATCGATACCGGCGCGGTGTACAAGGAACTGGAGCAGCGCCTGCGCGAAGAACTCGACTACGTCAACGAAGCGCGCAACATGACGGAGTTCGGCCGGCGTTTCGGCGCGGATTCCGAAATCATGATTCCACGCGTTCTCAAAGATCTCAGTTCGCGCCGCGTGCTGACGATGACGTACGTCGACGGCTATCCGCTGGCCGACGTGATGGGACCTGAAGTCGATTCCGAATTGCGCGAATGGGTCGCAATCAAAATTCACGAGTTTGCATGGCGCCAGATCCTGGAATTCGGGATGCTGCACACCGATTTTCATCCGGGCAATTATCTCGTGAGCCACCATCCTCGCCTGGGCGTGCTCGACTTCGGCTCGATTCGGCGCTTCCCTGAGCCGGTGCGCAAAGCGAACTTGCAGGTCGCGCGCGCGATTCTGAGCGGCGATGACAAATCGCTCGCGGCCGCGATGGTCAAGCTGGGTTATCTCGATCGCGATCAGGATGCGGCGCCGATGGTGCGTATCATCCACATCCTGTTCGAGCCAATGCGGGTGAATCGCGCCGTCGACCCGCTCGAATACGACACCGTCGGAAAGGCGGCTATGGTCGGCGAACTCGCACTGGTGAATCGTCTCTACAAATCGCCCGCCCACAGCGTGTTTCTGATTCGCGCGCTGGTCGGACTGGAGGGAATCACGCGCGGCCTCGCGGTGAAGACCAACTACCGCCGAATCTTCGCAGACTGCGTCGAGGGAATTCCAAAATAAGCGCAGCTGCGGCAGGAGATTAAGACCGCTACGCGCGGGGCGGCAGGGGTGACCCCTGCACCCAGTATCAATCGCGTTGTGGTTTACCCTACCTCGTCGCGAGCGCTACCATCGCGCCCGATGACCGAGATTCTCGACGCGCTTGAGCGCCATCGTGACCATCACTTCAGGCGCGTTGCGTCGCGGCGGGTCACCGGCGAGAAGAGCGCGCTCAAGTTTATCGAGGACGTCGGATTTTGTACCGGGTTCACGGCCGGGATGGGTGTGCCGTGCCTGCGCGAGGCGATCGCGGGGACGCGCGAGCCGTCGATGCCAGAACATATCCAGCACGACTATGCGATCGGGATGACCTGGCGGATCAAAGACTCGTTGCCGCAACGGCGCGCCGTTTACTACGGCAAGGTTATCGCGCGACGCCCGAGCTTCATCGCGCGCGAGATGCTGGGCGCGTTCCTTCGGCTTCGAATCGAGCCGGGCGGTTATCGCAAGCTGTACCTGCGCGGTAGATTGTCGAATTGCGGCAAGCTGGTGATGGATACGCTGTCGAAGCGCGAGCCCGGCCGAGACTCGGGTGTTGAAGCTGTCGAGCGGGTACGCGCAACCGTCGCGGCGCGCGGTCTTCGATCGGGCGATGGCTGAGCTGCAGGAAAAATTTCTCGCGCTCAAAGTGGACGAGCGCGCCGATCCATTCAGCTACGTGTGGGATACCATGGAGCATCGATGGCCCGACGCGATCGCGCAGGCCCGCAAGCTCACACGCAAAGAAGCTGCGTACGTGATAGTCGCCAAATATTTCGAGACGGCGGCCTTCGGCAGCGAGCGTGCTATCTCACGGCTGCTTGGAATCGATGCGGCGCTGGTCGAAGGCGCGGCGCGCCGGCTCGAGCGCGAGGGCGCGATCGCGCGCGGCGTGAGAATCGACGGACACCCGGGCGCGATCTGTCTGCTCTCCACGTTCACGCCATAGCGCAAGGCGCTTGTCGGCGACGACCGTTCGGTCTAAGAAAGAAATCGAAGACACCCGCGAATGCTCGCGACAATTTCCTTTGGAGGGAAATTTATGCCGCTCGACCCGCAAGCAAAGGCACTGATGGATCAACTCGCCGCCGCCAATGGACCCAAGTTGCATACGCTCGAGGCGGCTGATGCGCGCCGTCTGACCGCCGGCATGTTCCGGGTGCCGCCGGAGCGGGCAGAAAAAGTCGCCAAGGTTGAGGATCGCAAAATTCCCGGGCCGGCCGGTGAGATTCCGATTCGAATCTACACTCCCGAAGGCGCGGGGCCGTTTCCGGTGCTCGTATTTTTTCACGGCGGCGGATGGGTCATTTGTGGACTCGATACACACGACGGTCCATGCCGAGCGCTCACAAAAAAGGCCGGATGCGTGACGGTGTCAGTTGATTATCGACTCGCGCCCGAGAATAAATTTCCGGCAGGCGTCGAAGATTGCTTTGCCGCGACCAAGTGGGTCGCCGCGCACGCCAAAGAATTGAATGCGGATGCAACCCGACTCGCGGTCGGTGGCGACAGCGCTGGTGGAAACCTGTCCGCGGTAATTTCGCAACTCGCGCGCGATGCGGGCGGCCCGAAGATCGCGTTGCAGCTGCTCATATATCCCGCGACCGAGGCCGAGCTCGACACTTACTCACACAAAAACTTTACCGACTACTTTCTGACCAAGGACGACATAGTTTATTTCTGGAACCACTACTTGCGCAGTGCTGCCGACCGCAAGGATCCGCGCGTCGCGCCCGCGCTGGCCAAGAGCTTCAAGGGACTGCCGCCCGCGCTGATCATCACGGCGGAATTCGATCCGCTGCGCGACGAGGGCGAGACATACGGCGAGAAGCTGCGCGTCGCCGGCGTTCCGGTGACGGTCACGCGTTACGAAGGAATGATTCACGGATTCTTTTCGATGTACGAGGCGCTCGACAAGGGCAAGCTCGCAATTGACGAGTCCGCCGAAGCGCTCAGGAAGGCATTCGCGAAGTAGCGAAAAGCGTCACCACTGCTCGTAGTGCACGGCGCGACGCTCGTAGCCGGCGCCTCGGAGCAAGTCACGCAGTCGGATCACGCCCTTGCCGACGCCGCAGATGTAGAGGTGGCGAGTGCGATCGGCGTCGCCAATGACCCATCGTGTCTCCGCTAACTCTAACAGGCGATCGTAAATCCTATCGGCAGGCGCGATCACCGGTTCATACGAAAAATTCGTCGCGGTCTTCGCAATCTGATCGAGCTCGGCGGCGTAGAGAATGTGCTCGCGATCTGTCGCCGCGTGGATCAAGTGAATCTTCGACGACGACGATGCCAGTGCCCGCTTCAGCATCGGGCGAATCGGCGCGATCGCTGTGCCTTCGGCAACAAAGCCCAACTCCGCCTCGGGCGCGCGGTCGATCGTGAAAGTGCCGAAGGGTCCGCTGAAATCGATCGTGTCGCCGACGCCCCGCTCGAACAGCCAATGCACCCCACGCCCGCCTTCGACGCGATTGAAACAAATCTCGAACGGACCGCGATCTTCGGGGTCCGACGCGATCGAGTACGGACGCGATCGCGTTTCGTCGCCAAGCGGAATTGTTATCGAGATGAACTGCCCGGGAACAAATCGCAGATGCTTGCCGCTGGTGAGCGAAAGAAAAAGCGATCGCGTATCCGGTGCGTGATCGAAAATCCTCTCGACGCGCGCATTCAACGTCGAGCGCTTCGCGGCCGGAGCTGGCGCATCGGGGGTCATTCCTCAGCCGACTCGCTGACCTGGTTAATCGTGTAGCGCGGGACTACGACGATGATCTCCGCGTTCGGATCGTCAATAACGGCCTGGCATCCCAGGCGCGAGGTCGGCGTGAGCCCCGGCGCCCTGTCAAGCAAGTCTTCCTCCTTCTCGCTCGCTTCGCCCAGCTTGTTGAATCCCTGCTTGACGATCACGTGGCAGGTCGTGCACGCGCAATTGCCTCCGCAAGCGTGCTCGAGATGGATTCCGTGCCCCAGCATCACGTCGAGAATCGAACCCGGCTCGCCGTCATGATGAAACGGCGCCTTGGCGGGGTCGAACTCGATTACTTTTTCGGGGTCGCCGTTTTCGAATTGGATTCGCAGTTTCGCCATCGGACTGGTCGTCTTTGAGATTATTCGCTGCGTCGGGACAGGGGAACCGCTGCCTCAACCTTGAAGCTTCGCGCTTGCATCTTCGCCTGATTTTCGCCATCATCTAGCCCGTCAGGAATAGCGAGGGGAGAAGCCAAATGGCGACGCTGACCAAGCGACAGAAACAACTGATCGACTACTTGAACGACTATATCAGCGAACACGGCTACGCACCCACGCTTGCCGAGGTCGGCCAATACTTCGGGCTGTCGTCGCTCGCCACCGTGCATAAGCATCTGCACAACCTCGAGCAGAAAGGCTTCATCAAGCGGCAACATAATCATAGCAGAGCGCTCGAAGTCGCGGGGTCGGAGAAACGCGAAGCGCCCACAACGATCCGATTGCTGGGCACCGTTGCCGCAGGCGCGCCGATAGAGGCGGTCGAGAACAACGAGACGATCAGCGTGCCCGACGACTTTATCCGGCGTGACAATACATTTTGCCTGCGCGTGAAGGGCGACTCGATGATCGAAGACGGTATCCGCGACGGCGATTACATAATCGTCGAAGGACGAGACAGTGCTGACAACGGCGAGACAGTGGTTGCGCTGATCGGCAACGAGGCCACCGTCAAGAAGTTCTACCGCGAGTCAGGCGGACAGATACGGCTGCAGCCCGCGAACTCCGCGATGCAACCGATCATGGTCGGCGAAGGCGACCTCGCGATTCGCGGAGTCGTGGTCGGCCTGATGCGTCACTACCGCTGAGCGGGCCCTCGCGACCTTGCGGGGCGATCGCGATGCTCAAAAAAATCGACTGCGTGATGATTCGGGTGGACGACGTCGCAGCCGGCGAGAAATTCTACTCGGAAGTCTTCGGGCTTAAGGCGCTGTGGCGCGAAGCTGGCAGCGTCGGGATGGCCTTGCCCGAAACCAACGCTGAAGTTGTTCTTCACAACAACTCTGCGATACCGCACAAGGTCGAGGTACATTACCTGGTCGATGACGTGGTCGCGGCGGTGAAGCAGTACGCCGAGAACGGATGCCGCGTTTTGGCGCCACCGTTTGACGTGCTGATCGGGAAGTGCGCGGTGATCCAGGATCCGTTCGACACGACCATTTGCCTGTTGGATCTCACGTCAGGCAGACGTCCGAGTTATATCAGCGAGGTCGTTTAGGCGCGGAGCGGAATCGTGACGACGAAGGCCGATCCCTGCGGCTGGGTGCTCCTGACCACAATTTTCGCGCCGAGGGCTTCGGCGTTGCGCTGAACGACTGCCAGGCCCAGGCCCATTCCACGGTGGGTGCGGATACTAGAGTGCGAAAGCTGGGCGCATCGCGTGAATGCCTGCGCCACCATCGCGGAATCGATACCGGGTCCGGTGTCGCGCACTTCCAGTTCAACTGCGGAGCCTGGTTGCGACGATCCGACCAGGCGAATCGCGACCGTGACGCTGCCCTTATCGGTAAACTTGATCGCGTTGATCGCCAGGTTCAGGAGGATTGTTGTGATCGGCCGCCGCCGTGCCCTGAACATCGCGGGTGCGCGTTCCAGATCGAAGCTGATTTTCAGGCCCTTGGAGCCATTGGCAGCCTGGAGCGCCGGCGCGAGGTCTTCAATCAGATCCTGCGGACGGACTTCCTCTTCGTAAGGTGGCTCCGCCAGCGCGTCCGCCACTGAAAAATCCATCACGTTTTCAACCGTCTGAGCCAAGTCGTGCGCGTTGGCATTCATGCGCCCGATAATTTGCTTGTGGCGGTCGTCAAGTGCTTCGCTCAATTCGTCGCGCAGGATGTCGAGGTAGCCGAGGATCGCCTGCACCGGCGAGCGAAGTTCGTGCGCGAGATTGGCAAGCGCTTCCATGTGAAGGCCCTGCTCCCATTGCGCGGCGGGTATTCTCGAGCGGATTCCGTCTCCGGCGACCGACTGAACGGATGCGACGCGCGTGTGACCGTTATTTGCCGGATTCAACAATGCCTTTTTCCGATGCTTGGCAGGCTTCGCTACGCAGCAAATTTTCTCTGCGAGCTATGCGCGCCAACTGCCATCCCACGTTGCAGTAAAAGCGCGGCAAGGTGAATCGGAAAATCACCTAGATCAATCGGAAAAAGTACCTAGAAGCGGCGGAAGCATTACCTAGAGAAAATCAGCAGCAGCGCGAGCTGTTACGATGATGCGCCGCGAGCGCCGCCTTTACCGCCTTGCTCCTTTCGCGCGGCTGCATGCTCGCGAGCGCGGCTGAATCCATCCGCGCGCGATTGAGCCGCCGAAGTTCGATCGCTAACGCGCCGGCTACATGCGCGAGCGTCGAGATCGCAAGTCGAACGCGCGATGCAATTCGCGCTGTGTGAGAGTTTGCCATCACGCTGCCGCCTGCTGCGCGTTGCGCGCGCCGCCCGAGCCGATCGTGAGCCTGGTCCAGACGCGCGCAGAATCCACCAGCACGATCGCCACCACGGCGATGAAGAACGCGGTCATCGCCGCATCGATCCGATCGTTCCAGATGAGCCTGCCGATTTCCGCCGCGCGCGCATCGCTGACGCCCGGAGCAGCAGCCTCGACTGCGAGCGTCGCGGCGTGCGAAAGGAAGCCGACATTCGGCATCGCGGAGAAGATTTTCTCGATTCCGGCTGTCATCGTGACTGCTACCAGCCACACGAGCGGAATCAGCGTGACGAATGCGTAGCGCGCCTTGCCGCTTCGGATCATCGCGCTGGTCGCGACGCATAGCGCGATCGTCGCGAGCATCTGGTTGGCGATTCCGAACAACGGCCACAGCGAGTTGATACCGCCGAACGGATCGATCGTGCCGAAGTATAAGAAGTAGCCCCACGCCGATACGATCAGCGCCGAAGTCGCGACGATATTCACGTACGATGCGCTGTCGCCGAGCGGCGCGTAGATGTGGCCGAGCAGGTCCTGCAGCATGAAGCGCGCGACGCGTGTGCCGGCGTCAAGCGTGCTGAGGATGAACAGCGCCTCGAACATGATCGCGAAGTGGTACCACAGCGCCATCACCGCCTTGCCGCCCAGTGAGCTGGCGAAAATGTGCGCCATCCCCACCGCCAGCGACGGCGCGCCACCCGTGCGCGCATACAGCGACGTCTCGCCGACATCGGCGGCGAGCTCCTGCATGTGCGCGTCGGTGACGGCGTATCCCCACGAGCTGATTTTTTCCGCCGCAACCGGACCGGTGCCGACTACACCTGCCGGACTGTTGATTGCGAAATACACGCCGGGCTGGAGCATCACGGCCGCAATCATCGCCATCACGGCGACGAAGGATTCCATCAGCATTGCGCCGTAGCCGATCAGTCGCGCGTCGCGTTCGTGCTCGAGCATCTTGGGTGTCGTGCCCGACGCAATCAGCGAATGGAACCCCGAGATGGCTCCACAAGCCACCGTGATGAATGCGAACGGAAACACTTTACCGCCGAAGACCGGGCCGAGGCCGTTGGTGAATTGCGTCAGCGGCGGCATCAGGGCGGGCGGATGCATCACGAGTATCCCGAACGCGAGCGCAACGATCGTTCCAATTTTGATGAACGCCGAGAGGTAGTCGCGTGGTGCGAGCAGCAGCCAGATTGGCAGTACCGACGCGAGGAATCCGTAGCCGATGATCCAGACTGACAGCGCCGGCGCGTCCATGACGAAGTAGTGACCGAAGCTCCAGCCTTCGACGTAGCGGCCGCCGAACACTGCGAGCATCACGAGTCCGACGCCGAGCACCGAGCCCTCGACCAGGCGGCCGGGGCGCAGATGCGTCATGTAGATACCGACGAGCATCGCGATCGGAATCGTCGCGGCGACGGTCGAAGTTGCCCACGCGCTGTGCTTCATCGCGTTGACGACGACCAGCCCGAGCACTGCTATCAGGATCACCATGATCATCAGCACGCCGACCAGCGCGGTGAAGCCGGCGACGGGACCGATTTCGTCGGAGGCCATGCGGCCGAGCGAACGGCCGTCGCGCTTGAGCGAGTAGCCGAGGATCACGAAGTCCTGCACGCATCCGCCGAGCACGGCGCCGATAATAATCCACAGCGTCGAGGGCAAGTAGCCGAACTGCGCGGCGAGGACCGGGCCGACGAGGGGTCCGGGGCCGGCGATCGCGGCGAAGTGATGGCCGAAGGTGATCCACTTTTGCGTGGGCACGTAGTCGCGGCCGTTGTTGAGGCGGATTGCGGGCGTGACGTGCGAATCGTCGAGTTCGAGCACGCGATCCGCGATGAAGCGCGAGTAGAACCGGTAGCCGAGGGCGTAGACGCAGACCGCGGCGACGACGAACCACAGCACGCTGGGCTCCTCGCCGCGCGACATCGCGAGCACGCCGAGCGCGGAGGCGCCCAGAGCGGCGACGGCGATCCAGAGCATGATGCGAACGGCCCTCACGTCAGAACGGATGTATTGCGTAAGCGACCCGCCATGCAAGTACCTTTCGGGCGGCAATACCGTCGTTGCCAGTTCTCCATAGCACTCAAACTGCAATCGGCGACGTACGCGTCCTTGTCCTTTAGATCAACGCGTCCTTACCCTGAGTCGACCAGTCATCAGGAGAAGTAACGGAGATCATCTATGAAGCACTCATCGAAAACTGCAGCTTTGGCTTTCGGCGTCGCGATTGTATTCGGCAGCGTAGCCGTGGGATTTGCGCAAACCGACACAACCAGCTCCAACACGACGAGCAAAACCACAACCACCGCGCCGGCCCCGGCCGTTCAGGTGTACTCGGCTCCTGTTGTTGTTGCTCCGCCCCCAATGGTCGTCGCAGCGCCGGCTCCAGTAGTAGTCGCCGAGCCGGCTACCACGACCTCCGAACATCACTCATCGTCATCGAGCGACAGCTCGCCGAGCGGCAACTCGACTGAGCATTCTTCGGGCACCAGCACGAGCAACTACTAGGAACGTATTTCGCCTGTGGAGCGGCAGACCTGTGCGATGCCAATCAGCGTCGCGTTGGGGCTGCCGCTCAATTATTGTCAGTGACGGAGATACGCGCAGGTGGCGGAACAGAGTCGACTCTCTCGCGTTGCAACCGGACTAATTTCTTTCGCGCCATGGATCCTCTACGGCGTCGCTTCCGGTTTCAATCACTGGCGCGCGGCGTCCGCGGGCGGGCTGATCCTCTGCATCATAACTCTAGCCGCGATGCGGTATCGCAGCAGCTCGATCAAGCTGATGGACTGGACCATGCTGGCTTTTTTCGTGATTGCATCAGCGATGATGCTGGGACTGCGCTCGACTGCATTTCCGGTCTACAGCGCGGTCGTCGTCTGGTCGTGCTTCGCGGTTGCAGCGTGGAGCTCGATCGTCCTCAGTCATCCGTTCACCGCAGCCTACGCCCGCGAAACCGCGCCGCGCGAATTCTGGGAGCATCCCGTTTTCATCAGGCTCAATCTGCTGATGACGCTGGTATGGTGCGGATTGATGACCGTCAATATCGGCTTCGCGGTGATAGGTGTCATCTTGGGTGGCAACCTGGCCAAGCCGCTACTGAGCTTTGCACTGCCGATGGGACTGTTGGCCTTGGGATTCGTTTTCAACGGCCGCTTTCCGGCGCGCTATCTTGCGCGATCTGGTTTTCAGATCCCCGCCGCAAGTGCGCCCGTCGCGTAGCTAGGCAGTAGCCAGGACATAGCGCTTAATTTTCTCGACTCGGGCCGCCAACTCCAAGGGCGCGACTTTTATGCATTCGTAGCCGAAGGAGCGGTAGGTCTCCTCGTGAACTTTTTCAAATTTTAGGGAGTCCTCGAAGCTGATCTTTCTTGCTGCGGAAGGCTCACAGAATCCCAGGTTCTCGATGAAGAAGACCTGCTTCTGATAAATCTGCGCGCTCGCTATTCGTTCCATTTCATCGGCGAGAGTTATCGAGATGGGAAAGCCGAGCCATACGCTGAGCGCATAGGTGCATACTGGTGAGCGGTCATAGAACTGCACTTCAGCCAAATCATCTATGCGCATCTGACGAAGCTTCTGCAGGTTTGCAATGTCGTCGATGAAAGACGGGTGCGTCCATGGTTCTGCAATGCCCTGCGCTTGTCGGAGAGCGATGATGTCGGTGGCAGCTTCTTCGACGACGGCGTAACCGGCGACTTCTAACGATCGGATGATTGAGGTTTTCCCGCATCCCGGAGTACCGGTGAGGATGTATCGTTTCATACTAGCCTCTCACATGAGAGTTTTTGGCAAAATCTCGGCGAACACGTTCAGGACCAGAATCTTGAATCGCGCGCGAAATAGCGCGCTGTATAAGGACCCTCACCTTCATCCTCTCCCTAACAGGGAGAGGGGAAGAAATGAGGATGTCAGAGAATATTGGAGATCAGGAGACTTTGTCGGGCTTGGGGGTTTCGGCGGCTTTGACTTCGTCGGGTTTGGCCAGCGGCGTGGTGGCGTTGTCGGGCTCGTTCATCGCGCGTTTGAAGTCGCGAATAGCTTTGCCCATCGCGCCGCCGACATCGCCGAGCTTGCTGGGCCCGAAAATGACCAGGATGATCAGCAGAATGATCAGCAGATGAGTTGGCGCAAAGAGGTCCATATTTTTCTCCCGGCCAACCGCAGCCAGCCGTCGTATTGACAAGTCTATCTCCTTGACCAGCGGATTGCCACGTCTATTCCCGGCCCTCACGCCGAGCGGGCGGGTTCCTGATGGACGGGCGGGGCGCCGTCGTCTAGGTGGTAGCGCTGGACTTTGCGATAGAGCGTCGAGAGGTGGATGCCGAGGACCTGCGCCGCCTTGACCTTGTCGTTTTCGACCTTGTCCAGCACGCGCTTGATATGCTCGCGCTCGAGCTCCTCGAGCGTCATCCCGGTGTTCTCGATACTCGCCATCACGGGCGACGTGCTGCGCAGCTTGTCAGGCAAATCGTGCGAATGGATTACGTCGGTCTCGGCCAGAATCGCAGCGCGCTCGACCGTGTTTTCCAGTTCGCGGACATTGCCGGGCCACGCATAGTTGAGCATCAGGCGCATCGCGCCCTTTGAAAAGCGCATCGCGGTCCGCGACAGCGACTTCTCATACTTGCGCAGGAAATGATTAGCCAGCAGTGCGATGTCGTCCTGGCGCTCGCGCAGCGCGGGCAAATTGATGTTGATGACGTTGATTCGGTAGAGCAGCTCCTCGCGGAAGCGGCCGGCCTTGACCTCTGCTTCGAGATTCTTGTTGGTGGCGCAGAGCACGCGCACGTCGAACGCGACCGGATCGTTGGCGCCGAGCGGGTAGGCCTCGCGCTCCTGCAGCGCACGCAACAGTTTGACCTGTAGCGCGAGCGGCAGCTCGCCGATTTCGTCGAGCAGGATGGTGCCCTTGTCGGCGGCCTTGAGCAGTCCGACTTTATCCTGCCCGGCGCCGGTGAATGCGCCGCGCTTGTAGCCGAACAGCTCGCTCTCGAGCAGATTTTCGGGCAGCGCGCCGCAATTGATCGGCAGGAAGCGGTTGTTGGCGCGTTCTGAGCTGAAATGAATCGCGCGCGCGACGAGCTCTTTGCCGGTGCCCGACTCGCCGGTTATCAACACGCTCGAGTCGGTGCGCGCGACTTTTTCCATCACGCGGAAAGTTGCCTCGATCGCGTCGCTTTTGCCGATGATGCTCTCGAAGCGATACTTCTCGCGCAGTTCCTGGCGCAGAAATCGATTTTCCCGGAACAGCGCCTTGCCCTCGAGCGCATTGCGCATCACCTTTTTCAGATGATCGTTGGCAAACGGCTTGGTGATGTAGTCGTAGGCGCCCTGGTGCAATGCCTCGACCGCAGACTCGACGCTGGCGTAAGCGGTGACGATTATGCCCATCACCTCGGGATCGAGCTCGCGCATCTTGCGCAGCAAGTCGAGTCCGCTGCCGCCGCTGGTCAGGTTAAGATCGAGAATCGCGAGATCGATTTTTTCTTTTTCGAAGATGTGCAGCGCGACTTCCGCCGCCGGCGCTTCCATGACCTCGTAGCCTTCGCTGCGCGCGAGCTGCACGATGATCGAACGCATCAACGGTTCGTCTTCGACGATCAGCAGCCGGTAAGGTCCACGTTCCTGCGCGGTCCATGAAGCGTCGGGGGTGTTCATAGAAGCGTCGGTGCTCATAGAACGCCTCTCAGGATGCGGCCATTTCCGCGGCCTGTTGCGCGCGCGCCGTTTCCTCGGCCGCTGCTCCCAACGTGATAGTGACCGCGGTGCCGCGGCCGACCTCGCTGTCGACGCGAATGGTGCCCTGGTTGGACAGGATCATCCGTTGGCAAAGTGACAGCCCGAGTCCGACGCCTGCGCCCGCGGGCTTGGTGGTGAAAAACGGATCGAACACGCGTTCGAGATGCTCGCGCGGGATTCCGATGCCGTTGTCCACGACCTTGATAAATACCCGGCGTGTTTTGTCCGCGCCCTGCCCTGGCCGTTGGTTCTCGGTAATCACTTTGATAACAGCGCCCTCGGCCGGGGCCGCATCAGCCGCGTTGAAGAGCAGATTGAGCAGTACCTGTTGAATTTCATTGTCGTCAGCGAATGCGCGCCGGAGGTCGGGGGCGAGAATCGGCTCAACCCGGATACCGCTGAAGCGCTTGTTATAGGTGATAAGCCGCAGCGTCTCAGCAATGAGGCCGTTGACGTCGACCGGCTTGCGCTGCGCGGTGGTGGGCCGTGCGAAATTTACCAGATCCTTGAGCGTGCTCGAGATGCGCGTGATCTGCGACAGGATGGTGTGCATCGTGGTGCGCCGCTCGGGGTCGTTCTCGCCGGTGAGGATCGATTGAACCAGTGACGAGATCGACGCGAGTGGATTGTTCACCTCATGCGCCACGCCGGCGGCGAAAGTGCCAGCCGCGGCCAGTCGCTCGGCCTTGAGCAGCGAATCGAGCATCTCGCGCCGCTGGGTAACGTCGCGCAGGATCATCTGGATGAATTGTTTTTTGCCGTAGGTGATTAGCGCGGAATTTACGTCGAAGAAGAGCGGCCCGATCGGAAATTCCTGGGTCTGCGCGGAGCCATCGCGCAAAACCTGTTCGAGACTGTCGACGACGCTTTGCCTCAGCTCGGGCGGCACCAGATCCGGGACCGGACGACCGATGATCTCTTTGTGGACGTCGCCCTCGTACCAGGTGGGCTCATGCTCCCACTCCATTTGATGCAGCTTCAAGGCGGCCGCATTCAGGCCCATCACGACCCACGTGTGCGGCTCGATCTCGTACATCGGATCCGGCGCGTGGTCGATGGTGTTGCGATACTTTTCTTCTGACTCACGCATCAACCGTTCGCGCGACTCGATGTAGAACTGCGAGACCATCAGGCGCCGCTCGTCGATCGCGGCGACCATCAGATCGCGCACCCGCTCCATCGAGGGACCGGTCATCGTGGATTTTATGTGGTTGAGAACGATTTGCTTGAGAGCGATATGGATGACGTTGAACTGAGACGGCTTGGCCCGCGCGAGCATCCCCTCCTGGCAATGCCTGCGAAGGTAAACGTAGGTGGAGACGTCGTCGGGGTCGCGCAGATGGTCAACGAAGCGGATAAGAGAATTGACCATGTTGTCTTTGCGGCCACTCTCGTCGTATTTGGAGTGCCCATGGACAATGTAGGCGATCGATTCGCCCCACTGGTCGACGATGCCGTCGAAGTGGCGGTCGATCAGGTCCGCGGCCTCGGCGCGAATCTGGATGCATTCGGGGGTGCGGCTCCAAGTTGTCTCGCCGAATAGACGCGACAAGGACTGCTCAATTTCAGCGAGCTGTTGCCGTATCGCCTGCAGCTCTTCGGGATTAGCTTCGATGGGCGCGTCGTTTGTTTCGCGGTGCGTCTTGGACTTTGACGGTCTGCAGCATCCACAAGCGAGCGATAGTTTCATGCGATAAAACCCGGCGGGAGATTTCAGAGTATTTATTTCAATTGACGTATAACATTCGCAAAATAACCAATCTAGCGTGTCCGTTAGTAGAGCATACGCCTGATTTTGCACCGTGCGAATTTCTCGGCCTCGTGGAGGCGTAGGCGACCCGAGGCGCAAATCGTACAGCGCTCATCCCAATTGGTTGGCGCGAGCCGCGCGTTCGCTGAAAAGGCCGCAGAACCGTTGGAGTTTTCACATGGCATGGCTCTGGCAATTAGGTCCTCATCGAGAGGATGCCCACTTCCATGCTCAGCAACTCAGGATCTACCCAACCCATCACCTCACACGGCAAGTTCCTTTCTCGCGCAGGACAGAAATTCTTTTTCAAGGCGATGCGCCTCGCCGACGTGACCGGATCGCTCGACTTCGGACAGAAGCTCAAACTACGAAAACGGCTCGACGAACTAAAAGCGTCGCATACTACCGGCCTGGTGCTGACCGAGGCCCAGTCGCAACCATGCCTCGATATCGCGGCGCAGTCGGGATTGGTCGCGTTGCTCGAGTTGAAAATCACCGCGGATGAGCTGACGAGCCGGCACGGATTCAAGGCCGTCGTCTCGCGAGTCGCACATACGGCAAGTATTTTCGGCGGGCACCCGGCACTCGCCGGTTACATCCTCGATTGCGAGATCAGCCAGGACGCGTTGCGCGCGGGCGGACTCGAAAACGCGCGGCGGCGGGTTCGCAGCGTCGTCAAGACGATCAAGGGGCGCGCGCCGGAGGCGATGGTCGGAATCAAAGTGCGGCCGGAAACTCGCGCACTTTCAATTCTGGAAGAAGATTTTCTATACGCGGAAATCCCGGCACTCGCGCCGGTCGAGATTCGCGATTTCGTCGTGGCCTTGCACAATGTCGCGGAAGCGCGGCCGGTGATAATCGAATTCAGGGACGCATCGCCGGGGCAGGACGAAGCTGTCGCAATGGCGTTTGGCACGGGTGCCGCTGGCGTGGTTGCTCCGCCCGTTCCTGCTCCGGTTTCTAACGACTGGCTCGGCGTGCGCATGATGCGCGCGTCGGACGTGATGCCATTCGTGACGCTCAACGGTACCTGCCCGCCGCGGCCGGCGAAGATGCCGATGGTCTCGGTGGTAATCTGCGCGTACAACGCGGAGCGCACGATGCGCCCGTGCCTCGAGTCGCTACGGCGCCTGGACTACCCGAATTTCGAAGTCGTCATCGTCGATGACGGCTCGCGTGATAGCACCGCCGACATCTCGATGGACTTTCCCGAGTTCAGGCTCATTCGTCAGCCCAACAAGGGACTGAGTGTCGCGCGCAACGTCGGGATGCATGCGGCGCGCGGCGAATTTATCGCGTACACCGATTCAGACTGCGTCGTCGATCCGCACTGGCTGACGCTGATGATGCGCTCGATTGTCGAAAACAATTTCGACGGATGCGGCGGACCGAATTATGCGCCGCACGAAGACGGATGGATTGAAGCGAGTTGCGCCGCATCGCCGGGCGCGCCCTGCCACGTGCTGGTCGCCGAGGATCGCGCGGAGCATCTGGCTGGCTGCAACATGGTCTTCTCGAAGTCAGCGCTCGCGAGTATTGGCGGATTCGATTCGCAGTTCACGGCCGCGGGCGACGACGTTGATATTTGCTGGCGAATGCTCGACTCGGGCTTCAGACTGGGATTCTCGCCGGCCGCGTTCGTATGGCACTTCCGGCGCAACACGGTGAAGGCCTACTACGGGCAGCAGCGCGGTTACGGACGCGCCGAAGCGATGCTGTATCCGAAGTACCCCGGGCGTTTCAATATAATGGGACAGATTGCGTGGCGCGGCACGATTCCAGGCCTCGCGCGCACGATTCCCGGCGGCAATCGCAAGCGCGTGCTGTGGAAGACGGCGACCGCCGGCGCGCAGACGTTGTTCGATCCCGGCCTGACGCTGCTCAAAATCCTGCCGCAGACGCTCGAATGGTCGGTGCTGTCGGCAATCGCGATAGTCGCATCGATCGTGCTGGGCGTGTCTATAATTCCCGCGGCGGCGATGCTCGCGCTGGGGCCGATTTGGGCGCTCTACTATGCGTTCCATGCGCCGCTCGAAAAATCTCACGAGAGTTTCACCGCGCGACTTCTGATCGCGTATCTTGCTTACACAGGGCCGATGGTGCGAACGATGACGCGCTACAAAACGCGGGCGAAAGCCCTGACCGGACTCGCCGGTGCGGACGGCGTACGTCAGCGCCCGACGATCAACTGGCTCCGTCGCACAGTGCGGCTGGACTACTGGAACAACGAGAGCATCTCGCGCGACCGCCTGATGGACAAGATGCTGAAGATGTTCGCGCGCAGTGGGCATGGCGCAGTGGTCGATGCCGGCTGGAACGACTACGACCTGGAAGTGCGGCCGAATCCGTGGACGCGAATCGAGCTCAAGACGGCCGACGAAGAGCACGAGGCGGGCAAAGTTACGAATCACGTGCTCGCGCGAATAAAGTTCACGCGAATCTCGACGATGGCCCTTGCAGCAGGCGGATTGAGCGCGGCGGTTGCGGCGATCGCAGGACTACCTGAAATCGCGCTTGGCCTCGGCGCGCTCACGATGGCCGGCGGCGTCTGCATAGCCGTGAAGATGGTCGAAGCGGGACGCATCGCCCATCGCGCAACCGAGGAATGCGCCACCGAACTGAATCTCGCACCGCTCGGAGTTCTGATCCGTCAGCCTTCTACCGCGGAAGTGGCGGCAGCCGCGAGCAAGCCAGCGCGGGCGCAATTGGCTCCGCAGGAACGAATCGCGGAGTAGATTCTTTCTTGTGTCATCCGGAGCGTAGCCGAGGGACCCCGGATCTTTTACGACACAAGCGATGTCGACTTACACAGGGCACGCGGAGACGAGCTGCCGATATTCCTCACATCATCCAGAACTCAAATCACTCCAAGCTGGATTCACTGACTCGATCAGTTTGATTTTTCTTCGCGCGCGTCCAATTCTTCAGTTGCTTCTCGCGTGATATCGCCGCGCCAGGATCTGCAAACTCCTCGAACCACACCAGCTGATCTACGTGATATGTCGCGGTGAACCCCGGCGTCTCCTTCATACGATGTTCTCTCACACGGCGAGCCAAGTCGTTCGTAACCCCGATGTAGATTGTGCGCGAGGGACTAGCGACGATGTACACGAAGTAAGCGGTACCTCGTGAACGCATTCTGGTCGGTGACTATAGCGGATTGAAGGAACCTTGGTCCCGCGCTCCATAGGTGAGTCGACGTTCCTTGCATCGCAAAAGATCCGGGGTCCCTCGGCTACGCTCGGGATGACACAAAAAAACGGCAAGACAGATGAAAGTGAGCATCCTCAACGTTTCGTTGGATCAACCGCACGGTCCGTCAGGTCAAGCTCACGTTGGATTCAGATCAACCTGACGTTTCGTTCTATCGTCTTGATCACCGAATCCATCTTTCCGTTTAGTACTTGCTTGGCGAGACTCAGGGTGAAGCTCTCGGCCACGTGGAACGGGACATGCGCCGGTAACGACAGCGCGTAAGGATCGACGACCGCATCCACGACCACTGGGCCGCCCTTATGCGCGAGCGCTGCGGCGAGCCCTTCTCTCACGTCGCCCGGTTCTTCGAGGCGGATGCCCTTCGCGCCCATCGCCTCGGCAACTTTGGCAAAATTCGGGTTCTTGAAATCGACGCCGAACGGGACAAAGCCCGCTTCCTGCTGCTCGATATTTACGAAGTCGAGTGATTCGTTGTTCAGGACAATATGAACCACCGGCGTCTTTCGCTGTACTTGGGTCAGCAAGTCGCCGAGATCGAGCATCGTGAATCCGCCGTCGCCGCACACGGCAATCATCTGGCGGCCGGGGTATGCGAGTTGCGCACCGAATGCGTTGGGAGCTGCATTGGCCATCGAGGCCCATGAAAACGATCCGAAAATCCGCCGGTTCCTCCCGCCCTTGATGTGCCGCGCGACCCAGATGCACGCCGTTCCGGTGTCCGCGAAGAACATCGCGTCTTCGGCAGCCAGCTCGCTGAGGGTGGCCGCAAGGAATTCCGGACGGATCGGTTTTATCTGCGGTCCTTTATCGACGTAGTGCTGCAGAAGTTCGTCAAACGATTTGGTCTCGGCGACATGCTTTTCGAGAAAGGTGCCGTCGCGCTTGTCGCTGACTTTCGGGAGCAGCGCGGTGACGGTCGTCTTGATATCGCCCACCAGCGCCAAATCAACCGCGGTTCGCCGCCCGATGTGCTTGGCGTTCTTGTCGATCTGAACCTTCTTGACGTTGTCGCCGGGAAGAAATTCCGAGAACGGGAAGTCGGTGCCGAGCATCAGCACCAGATCTGCACCGTGTATGGCCTTATATGCTCCCCCGTAGCCGAGCAGCCCGGTCATCCCGACGGCATTGGGATTGTCATGTTCCAGCCATTGCTTGCCGCGAAAAGAATATCCGACCGGCGCCTTCAATTTTGTCGCGAGTTGTAGCACCTCATCGTGTGCATCGCGGCACCCGTCGCCGCCGAAAATCGCAACATTGTCGGCCGCCTCGATCATCGCGGCGAGCTTGTCCATATCCGCGTCGGCCGGACGCATCATGGGCTCGGCGGGAATTGTAAACCCGTGATCAGCGTGGGCTGGCGCGTTTGCGGCGGCGATGTCACCGGGCATCGAGATCAGCGTCGGTCCCTTGTCGACCACGGCTGTCATAATCGCGGTCGTCACTACAGCTCGCACCTGTTCGGGGTTGATAACTCGGCCGACATACAGACACGCAGTATCGAAAAACTTGTAGGGGTTCAGCTCTTCGAGGGCGGCCGTGTCGATAAGCCTGGTCTCGACATCGCCGGCGATGGCGATTACCGCAGCCCCCTCTTTGCGCGCGTCCATCAGTCCATTGAAAAGGTGGGTTACGCCTGGGCCGGCGGTTCCGCAAACCGCGACCGGCTGGCCGGTCATGTAGGCGTCGGCGACTGCGGCGAAGACGCCATATTCCTCATGCCGAACGTGGATAAACTCAATCTCGCCGTTGCGGCGCAGCGCGTCAATCACGGGATTCAGCGCATCTCCGACGATACCGTAGCAGCGTTTGACACCGGCCTTCGCCAGCATCGACCACAAAACGTCAGCAACTTTTTGTGCCATAGACACTCCTCAGGTTGGGCAAGCGCAGAGAGCAGAAGAACAGAGTGACTCCTTCCTTTATCCTCTACCTTCGAGGCTGAGGAAAACGGAATCAGTCTTCCAGGATTTTGTGGATTGATTCGAGGTCGCGGCAGGGCCGGTTTAGGCGACCGCGGTCGCCTCAATCTCAATCATGATGCTCGGATCGAAGAGACGGGTGACACCGAGGAGCGTACTTACTGGTTTGCATCCCGCCTCTGCAAAGATTGGCACCATCTCGCCGGCTTTCGCCATGAAACCTTCAACATCCGTGGTGTAGAAGTTCAGACGCACGATGTTCCCTGGCTTCATGTTCGCGGCGGCGAGTACCTCGGCCAGATTTTTCCAGGCGAGCTTGAATTGCGCGACCAGATCACCCGGATGCATCGGGGCGCCGTTCGCGTCGTTCGAAGTCTGACCTGACACGTAAAGTACCCGCTGGCTGCCCGTAACCTCGATTGCTTGATTGACGTTAAAGGCGCCAAGCCACGTCTGGGGATTGATAGGACGAACCTGCATTGAGACACCTCCTTCGCACCAGCGAAACCAGGTTTAGTCTTCCAAAATTTTGTGGATCGATTCGAGGTCGCGGCGGACCTCATTGAGTACGCGGCGGGCTTGGCCGTCGATGCCTGGCGACTGCGACGGTGCGCGCTCCGACGACGACGTCGGCGCGGGCTTCGCGACCGGCTTGCCGCTCATCAGGGCGTCGATGCCGAATTCCTTGATGTGCTTGTTGGCGCCGACAATCGTGAAGCCTTCGTCGTGGAGCAGGCGCTTGATGAGGCGCAGCACGTCTAGGTCTTTTTCCTGGTAGAAGCGATGCTTGGTGCGGGTATGCTTGGGCTTCAGGAACGGGAACTGGGTTTCCCAGAAGCGCAGCACGTAGGTCTCGACGCCGAGCGCTCGCGCCGCTTCGCCGATCTTCAGGCCGCGCTCGGGGATCGCGGTAATCGGGGCTGGCTTTTGCGAGACAGATTTTCGCCGCCGAACTGATGGCTGGCGCGGGCGCGGCATCGGCGTCATACCTCTGGCGATGATGGCTTGGTGCCGTTGTTAACCCGCTCCTTCAACACCTGGCTCGGCTTGAAGGACAGCACGCGGCGCGAATCGATAGTGATCGGCTCGCCGGTCTGCGGATTGCGCCCGCGGCGCGCATGTTTCTGATTTACCAGGAACGTGCCAAAGCCAGAAATTTTCACTTTCTGACCATGGCGCAACGAATCCCTGATGATCGCGAATACCGCTTCGACCACGTCACAGGCTTCCTTCTTCGAGGAGCCTACCCGCTCGTAGATCAAATCCACGAGATCGGCTTTAGTCATGCCCTGCGGCGTAACGATCCCCACCCGTTCGCGTTAGGCACGCTGTTACTGCCGCAACTCCGCCCCTAAACGCATCCGCGCCTGCTCGACCAGCACTGCGTGAATGCGGTTCACCTCCTCATCGGTCAGCGTGCGATCCTTTGCACGGTAACGACAAGCCAATGCAACGCTCTTCTTTCCGGGCGCCACCGCTGTCCCCTCATACACGTCGAACACCTCGACGCTCTCCAGCAGTGACGCGCCGCATTCCCGAACAGTTTTGATTACCATATCCGCCGGGAAATTCCGATCCAGCACTAACGCCAAATCGCGCCTGATAGCGGGAAATTTTGGCGGCGGCTGAAAAGTTTTGCGCGGCGAGAAACCATAAGAAATGAGACTACTCAAGTCAAGTTCGTAGACCGCGCACGGTTCGTTGAGATCAAGCCGCATCGCTTCGGCCGGATGCAATTCTCCGATCAAACCTATTGGCGCATTATCCAACGAAATGATAGCGCTGCGGCCGGGATGCAGGAACGGGGCGTCTGCGGGCTCGATCGCCTTGAAGGCGACGCGCGGCGAGATACCGATTGCGTCGAAGTACGTCTCGAGGATTCCCTTCATCGTAAAGAATCCCGCAGCGACGCTATGCTCGCCCACTGCGGACAGCGCGTACGGTCCGTAGCTGACAGCAGCGAGATGATTTTGCTCGGTCGCGATGTCGCCATCCATGCGGAAGGTCTTGCCGATTTCGAATGCGTGGAAGGCGCGCGCTTCGCGATTCAGATTGAACCTGAGCGAGGTGACGAGCCCCGGCATCAGGCTGACGCGCAGCTCGCTGAGTTCGGCCGACAACGGATTCGTCACTTTGACGGGACGCGTCGCGGTATGGATTCCTGAAAAGCGCGCGTTGTCGGCCGGCGCGATGAACGCGATGGTCGCGGCCTCGGTCAGGCCGCATCCGAGCATCACCTCGCGTGTGCCCTTGATGAACTCGCGCTCGCGATTTACCGGAGCCAGCGCACTCACGCGCTCCGGCAACCGAGCGGGAATGTCTTCGAGACCGCCGAGGCGCGCGACTTCCTCGATCAGGTCGGCCTGCTCGACCAGGTCGGAGCGGAACGACGGCGGCACTACTGTGAGCACGCCTTTGCCGCGAGCACTCACTTGCGCACCCAGCGACTTGAGACGGCTCCTCGCGACGCCCGGCGGAATCGAGGCGCCAAGCAGCGATTCCATCGCGGAGAGATCGAGCGCTATCTCGCGCGGCTCAGCTTTGCGCGGCTCGAAGTCGGCGATTGGCGAGGCCTCGCGCCCGCGCGCGATTTTGCGGATCAGTTCGGCCGCTCGAATCAGCGCGCCGACCTGTCCCGCGCGATCGATGCCGCGCTCGAATCGGTAACTCGCCTCGCTGCGAAGACCCAGACGCCGCGCCGTGCGCGCGACAGTCATCGGCTCGAAGTACGCGCTCTCGAGCAGAATAGTGGTCGTCGAATCGCTGACCTCGGAGTTGAGGCCGCCCATCACGCCTGCGATTGCGAGCGGCTTGTCGCTGTCAGCGATAAGCAGATCATTCGAGTCGAGCGTGCGCGTGACGTTGTCGAGCGTGACGAACTCGCGCGTCTCGCCGGCGCGTCGCACGACGATCTTGCCGCCGGCGATTTTCGCGTAGTCGAAGGCGTGCAAGGGCTGGCCGAGCTCGAGCATGACGTAGTTGGTCGCATCGACGACGTTGTTGAGCGCGCGCATCCCGCACAGCTCGAGCCGGCGCTTCAGCCATGCGGGCGAAGGACCGATCTTGATTCCGGTCATCGCGAGCGCGGCGTATCGCGGACAAAGATCGGGCGCATCGATCGCAACTGAAATCGAAAATTGTGCGCTGTCAGAAGATCCCGCCGAATGCGCGGCGCGCAGCCGCGGCGCGCGCAATCTTCCGCCGAACAGTGCGGCGACCTCGCGCGCGAGACCGAGAATCGACAGGCAATCTCCGCGATTCGGAGTTATTTCGACGTCGAGCACGACGTCGTCGAGGTGCAAATACGCGGCCACTTCGCTGCCGAGCGGCGCGTCGGTGCCGAGCGCAAGAATTCCCGCGTGATCCTGCGAAAGGCCGAGCTCGCGCTCCGAGCAGAGCATGCCCTCCGACTGGACGCCGCGAATTACGGCTGCCTCCAGCGGCGGCTCCTTGCCGAGCTGCGCGCCAACGCAGAGCGAGGGGAGCAATCATGCCGGCCTTGCACGTTGGGCGCGCCGCACACGACTTTGAACTGGCCCCTAGTGCCGGCATCCACGTCGACCAGATTCAACCGGTCGGCGTTCGGATGCTTCTCGACGTTGACGACGCGCGCCGCGTACACGCCCGCGAATCCGGGCGTGAGCTTCTCGACGTTCTCGACCACCAGTCCGGCGAAACTTAAGCGCCGCGAAATTTCCTCGACCGGCGCGTCGACGCTGACGAAGTCGCGCATCCAACTGAGCGGCAGCTTCATCGCACACCTCCGCTGAGCGCGGGAAACTGGCTCAGGAACCGAAGGTCGTTCTCGAAGAAAAGGCGCATGTCGTCGACGCCGAGCTTGAGCAGGCCGGTGCGCTCGACGCCCATGCCGAATGCGAAGCCCTGGAATTCGTCGGGATCGTATTCGACTGCGCGCATCACGTTCGGATGGATCATCCCGCAGCCCAGCACTTCGGTCCATCCGGAATGCTTGCAGACTGGGCAGCCGGCGCCGTCGCATAGCAGGCAGTGCATGTCGAGCTCAGCGCTCGGCTCGGTGAATGGAAAATAGCTGGAGCGAAAACGTACGGCGGTCGCGCCGAAAAATGCGCGCGCGAATTCTGTCAGGACGCCCTTGAGATGCGCCATCGTGATCCGCCCGCGCTTGTCGACCATGAAGCCTTCGATCTGCGTGAACATCGGGGAGGCGCGCACCGACAGGTCGTCGCGCCGGTAGCATCGCCCCGGGCACACGACCGCCAGCGGCGGCCGCCGCTTCTCCATCACGCGGATCTGTCCGTTCGACGTATGCGTCCGCAGCAGCATCCCGCCGTCGACGTAGAAGGTGTCTTGCATGTCGCGCGCCGGATGATGCGGCGGGAAGTTGAGCGCGGCGAAGTTGTGGAAGTCGTCCTCGATATCCTGAGTCATCGCGACTTCGAAGCCCATCGACTCGAAGATTTGCAGCATCTGTTCGAGAATGTCGGTGATTGGATGGATATGCCCGCGCGCGATGCGCATTCCCGGCAGCGTGACGTCGATGGTTTTCTCGTTGAGCGACTTGGTCAGCGACTCGGCCTTTAGCTTCTCGCTCAGAGACTCGATGCGCGCTTCGACTTCGCGCTTGATCTGATTGATGAGCTGGCCGATGGCGGGACGCTCGGCGTTGGGGACCTCGCGCATCCCGCGCATGATTTCCGTCAGCTCGCCGGAGCGTCCGAGCACGCGGACGCGCACCGCGTCGATTTGCGCTTCGTTGGCGTCGTCGGAAAGTTCGGCCATCGCGCGGCGCCTGATTTCTTCGAGTTGTTCTTTCATCGTGTTTTCCCCGCACATCTAACCGGCTCGCAATGTTGCATGGATACTGAAAAGAAAAAAAGAAAACCACGTGGGCGATGACCCACATGGTCTCCTGGTGCGCGGCGCTTTCGAACGCGCGGCTCTATGCTGCTTTTGAGCCGAGCGCGCTGATAGCGGTGCGCACCAGCTCGGTAAACAATGCGTCGCGCTCCTGCGCGAGCTTCGCGAGCATCTTGCGGTCAACCTCGACGCCCGCCTTCTTGAGCCCGTTCATCAGCGCGCTGTACGAGATTCCGCTTTCGCGGGCGAGTGCGTTGATGCGCGCGATCCAGAGCGTGCGATAGTCGCGCTTCTTGGCCTTGCGATCGCGATAGGCATAGGTGAGGCCCTTCTCGAGGGTCGAGCGGGCCTGCCGATAAAGTTTGCGCCCGCCGACAAAGCCGGAGGCGAGTTTCATTTGACGCTTATGACGGCGGCGCGTCTTGGGTCCGCCTTTGGCGCGAGGCATCGAAGTTCAGTCCTTCCTTGATAGATATTCGGCGAGTCAGTTGACGGCGATCAGCCGTACGGCATCATTCGCTTGACTTTTTCCGCGTCGGCTTTTTTCAGAATACCGGTCCTGCGCAGGCGCGACTTCTGGCTCGGATTCTTGGCCGTAAACATGTGCCGGGCGTACGCGTGTTTGAATTTGACCTTGCCCGACTTGCTTATCTTGAAACGCTTGGCGGCGGTCCGGCTGGTCCTGATTTTCGGCATCGCTTATCTTCTTCCTGAAAATTTTTTCTAACTTATCGCGGCGTCAGCAGCACGGACATGTTGCGTCCTTCCATCCGTGGCGTGCCTTCCGCCTGCGCGATATCGGTTACCGTCGCAATAATTCTCTCGATCAATGCCCGTCCGAGTTCGGGATGAGTTATCGCGCGGCCCCGGAACGAAACGGTAAGCTTAACACGGTGACCCTCTCCAACAAAGCGCTTGATGTGCGCAGTTTTGAAGTCGACGTCGTGCTGCCCGGTCGCCGATCCCATCTTCACTTCCTTGATCATGCTGATGGTGTGCTTCTTGGAGTCGTGTGACTTTTTCTTCTGCGCGTACCGGTACTTGTCGAAGTCGGTGACGCGGCAAACGGGCGGATTAGCCGTCGCCGAGACCTCGACCAGGTCCAGGCCGCGGCTCTCCGCAACTTTGATCGCCTCGCGCAGCGGCAGGATTCCGACCTGGCTGCCGTCAGCGTCGATTACACGGACTTCCTGCGCGCGAATCAGGTTATTGACCCGAATCGCGGGCTCCCTTGACGGTGGGGTTCTGAAATCTCGACGAATAAGACACCTCCTCCGGCTTGATGGCCGGACTAATTTCCTAAGCCGGCACCGGCTCCTGTTTCAATTTTTCGATTAGCCCCGCAATCGGCATCGCATTGCTTTTCTCGCCTCGCAGCAAGCGCAGCGACACCGATCGATCGGCCGCCTCGCGCTCGCCGACGACTACCATGTACGGCACCTTCGCCAGTTCGGCTTCGCGAACTTTGAAGCCGAGCTTCTCGTTGCGGATGTCGGCGTGGGCGCGGAATCCTTCGCGCTTGAGGAGGTCGGCGACCTCCTTGGCGTAGTCCTCGACCTTCTCGCTCAGCGACAGCACTCGCACCTGCTCGGGCGCGAGCCACAGCGGCAGCACGCCGCCGGTATGCTCGATCAGCACGCCGATAAAGCGCTCGAGCGAACCGAGGATCGCGCGATGGAGCATCACGGGCCGTTCCTCGGCGCCGGCGCTGTTGGTGTACGTCAGATCGAAGCCCTCGGGCATGTTGTAATCGAGCTGAATCGTCGCGACCTGCCACTTACGCTTGAGCGCGTCGGAAACGTAAATTTCGATCTTGGGGCCGTAGAAGGCGCCCTCCTTCGGATTTATTTCGAACGCGATTTCGTTGCGCTTCATCGCGTTGGCGAGCTTGCCCTCGCTCATCTGCCATTGCTCTTCGCTGCCGAGATGATGATCGGGCATGGTCGCGAGCTTGAACTCGACCCCGTCGAAGCCGAGCGCACCGTACACCTCGCGCACCATCTGGAGGTTCATCGCGACTTCGTCTTCGATCTGATCCTCGCGGCAGAAAATATGCGCGTCGTCCTGCGACATCGCGCGCACTCGCATCAGGCCATGCAGCGTGCCCGATCGTTCCGCGCGATGCAGCCGGCTGAACTCCGCAAATCGCAGCGGGAGGTCGCGATACGATCGCTTCTCGGCGCGGTACACGAACGTATGCCCGGGGCAGTTCATCGGCTTCACGCCGTAACCGTGACGCCATCCTTCGGGGCTGGTATCAACGGTATGCGTCTCACTTTCAGGATCGGGCGTGAGAAACATATTCTCGCGAAAATTTTCCCAATGCCCCGACGTGTTGAACATCTCGTTCTTGAAAATCAGCGGCGTGACCACTTCGTCATAGCCGTAGCGTCGGTAGAGCCGCCGCATGTAGTCGATGAGCGCATTAAAGATGATGACGCCCTTCGGCAGGTAAAACGGTGAGCCCGGGGAGATTGGATCGAAGATGTAGAGGCCCATCTCGCGCCCGAGCTTGCGATGGTCGCGCTGGCGGGCGAGCTCGACCAGCTTCAGATGCTCGTCGAGCGCTTCCTTGGTCGCGAACGCGGTGCCGTAGATTCGCGAGAGCATCGCGTTGTGCTCGTCGCCGCGCCAGTACGCACCCGCCACGCTGGTCAGCTTGAATGCCTTCAGATACCGCGTCGAGGGCACGTGCGGTCCGCGGCAGAGATCCATCCAGTCGCCCTGGCTGTAGATCGAAATCGGATCCTCGGCCTCGTTGATTATCTCGACCTTGTACCTCTCGCCCATCGCCGAGAATTTCGCGACGGCCTCCGCGCGCGGGACTTCGGTCCGCTGAATCTTGTGATCGGCCTTCGACAGCTCGCGCATCTTCGCTTCGATCTTCGGCAAGTCCTCGAGCGTAAACGGCGTCGCCGGCGCGAAGTCATAGAAAAAGCCGTCCTCGATGACCGGACCGATCGTCACCTGCGTGCCGGGATAGAGCGACTGCACCGCCATCGCCATAAGATGAGCGGTCGAGTGACGGATAACGTCGAGACCTTCGGGCGTCTCAGCCAGTACCGGCTCGACATTGGCGTTGTGATCGAGCTTGCGCGTGAGGTCGACGACCTTGCCGTCGACGCGCGCGGCTACGAGGTCTTTGCTTGGAACGTCCTTCAGCACGTCGCGAACGATAGTGCCGACCGGCACGACGCGAGTATCGCGACCGAGGGTTACGGTTACTTCGGAACTCATCAAGCGAAAAATTTAATCATTGCGGGGCAACGGGCGGAGTGAAAAGCGAAAATCGCGCGTGCGGTTGTGGGCACGGACCTGGTAGGCACGGGCGGGATTGAACCGCCGACCTCTTCCGTGTCAAGGAAGCGCTCTCCCACTGAGCTACGTGCCTTCACGGGCGAGGGGTATTGATTAAACACGTCAAGCAAACGCTGAAGGTAACCGATTACGCGCTGGCGGGCAACCGAAGATTCGCGCCTCGTGCCTGACCTCGCCTTCTCCGAGGAGAGGTTAGGATCCAGCCCGGACTGACAGGCGACCATAGCGGGGGCGATCTGCTAGGATTTCGCGCCAAGTATCGCGCGCGCACGGAGGGATAGTCACGCCTCAAAAAATGGATCGCGAGCGCCTGGTGCAGCTCTTCTTCTTCGGCTTCCTGGCCCTGATGGCCTACGAGCTGTACGAGCTGATGCTGCCGTTCCTGACGCCGTTGGCGTGGGGGATACTGCTCGCCTTCATGGCGCATCCGGCGCTGATCGAAGTCGAGAAATACGTCAAGCGGCGATCGCTCTCGACCGCGATTATCAGCATCGTCGTTGCGCTGGTCGTCATCCTGCCTGCCGTCTGGGCCTCCGGTCGGCTTGTGGTCGAAGCGCAGGCGCTGTATGCGCAGGCCACCGTGATGGTGAATACGGGCGGCGTGACGAAGCTGCACGACTGGGCGGTCAACACCGACCTCGGCTCGTGGATCGCGAAAAAAATGGAAGCGCGCGGCTACAAGCTCGATGAAGAGCTGCCCAAGCTGACTCTGCAAGCGGCGCAATTTACCAGCAACTACGTCGCCAAGAATGCGACCCAGGCCGCGAAAAACGTGCTCGGGTTCATCGTCGACTTCGGTATCGCGCTGCTCGCGTTCTTCTACCTGCTGCGCGACGGTGACTACTACTACAAAAGTCTGCGCGACCTGACCCCGCTGCATGACGACGACAAGAAGGCGATTTTCGACACCCTGCGCACCACGCTCTCGTCGGTGATGCGCGGCCTGATGCTGACCGCCGTGCTGCAGGGCGTGTCGATCGGCATCGGGATGCTGATTTTCGGCGTGCCGTACTGGCTGTTCCTCGCGATCGCATCGGCGGCGGCAGGCCTCATGCCAATCGGCGGCACCGCGCTGGTCTGGATTCCCGCGATGATCTACCTCGGATTTGCAGTGAGCTGGTCGGCGGCGATCGGCCTACTGATTTGGTGTTCGGTGGCGCTCGCCGTCATCGACAACTTCATCAAGCCGCTCGCGATGAAGCACGGCACGGGACTGCCGACAATCGCGCTATTCCTGGGGATTCTCGGCGGCCTCGAAGCGTACGGCCCGCTCGGCCTGTTCCTGGGACCCGCAATCATGTCGGTCTTCGCCGCCCTGCTGCGGGTCTATCGGAAGGAGTACTCAGGCAGCCGCAAAGAAGCGGCGTGATTCGATTTCACAAACTTCGAATCCGGGATTGTCCCCTTCCCCCTGATGGCGACCCTCTTTCTTATTCCCCTTCCCACTATGGGAAGGGGTTAGGGGTTAGGTCGCTCGCGTCATTCGCAATGCCCGCATCGCAACATAATAAGGACCACTGCGCGATTTTCGGAAACCGGAACCGGCTTCGCTCGCGCGAAGCTGTCCGGAGGCCAGAAGCCATTTCCTGCCGCTCGCGTTGCTCGCTTCGTCAGGATGACAGAGGCCGTGCTCGCGTTGCTCGGTTCGCTTCAAGACGACAGATTCTCGGAATGACAAATCGTCCCGGTTCGAATAATCATTGCACGCCATGGATTCCTCCGCTCCTACCCTCGACCCTGTGCGCGCGATCACTTCGGCTGAGGCTGCGCATACTTTATTCGCGAGCTTTCTCGGATGGGCGCTCGATGCCTTCGATTTCTTCATCCTGATTTTCGTGATGCCGGCGGTCGCCCGCGAATTCCATCGCCCCATCTCGCACATCGCGTTCACGATCACCGCGACGCTCGCGCTACGGCCTGTCGGCGCGCTCATCTTCGGCTGGATTGCAGACCGCTTCGGCCGCCGCATCCCACTGATGATCGACGTCATCTTCTATTCCCTCGTTGAAGTGCTGAGCGGCCTCGCGCCGAGCTACGGATGGTTCCTGGCGATGCGCGCGCTGTACGGAATCGGGATGGGCGGCGAATGGGGCGTGGGCGCGTCGCTCGCGATGGAAGCGGTCGCGCCGCGCTGGCGCGGATTCTTTTCAGGACTTCTGCAGGAGGGTTATGCGGTCGGCTACCTGCTCGCGGCGGCCGCGTTCTTCTTCGTCTTCCCGCATTTCGGATGGCGCGCGATGTTCTTTCTCGGCGGCGCGCCCGCGCTGCTGACGATCTACATCCGCACCAAGGTGCCAGAGTCGGAAGCATGGCAGCGCACGCGCCCAGACACAGCGAAGATCGGCAAGGCAATTGGCGCCAACTGGAAATTGTTCCTCTACCTGTGCGCACTGATGACAATGATGAATTTCGTCTCGCACGGCACCCAGGACATGTACCCGACCTTCCTCGAAAAGACCCGCGGCTTCGACACCCGCACCGTCGCGACCATCGCGGTCATCTACAATGTAGGCGCGCTGCTCGGAGGCCTGACCTTCGGCTATTTTTCCGATCGATGGGGTAGGCGCCGCACGATGGCGATCGCCGTTATCTGCGCCGGCCTGATCATACCGCTGTGGATTTATCCTTCGACGGTCACGGTGCTGACGATCGGCGCGTTTCTGATGCAGTTCATGGTGCAAGGCGCATGGGGCGTTATCCCGGCACATCTGACGGAGCTATCGCCGCCGGAAGTGCGCGGCCTTTTTTCAGGACTTGCATATCAGACGGGCGTCTTGCTGGCTTCCGGAGCCGCCGTGAGCCAGGCGTTGCTGGCGGAAAAATTCGGCTATGCCGCGACGCTCGCCGGCGTCGCTGCAATCGTGATGGTCCTGGCCGCCGTCGTCATCCTGATCGGCCACGAGCGGATGGGCCGCGACCTCCACTCCAGTGCCCCATGAAAATGAAACTCCAAAGCAAGGGACTGAGCCCGGCTACCTTGGTCGGCCTGTCGATCGCCCTGCTTCTCCCCATACCTCCTTATCGGGAACCTTTCCTTCACCTCCTTATGAGGTCTTGGGGTCTGTCCTGGATTTCAGCATGGGAATTCATCGGTTTGATCTCCAAGTTGACCGTGATCATCGCCCTACCGCTACTGGTCGTTTATTGGGAAAGCAGATCGCTCAGATCGATTGGTGTCCGTGCTCTGTCCATGCGGGACTTCCTGGCCGCGATAGCAATATTCTTAACCTATCTTCTAGTCAGTCCACGCCTGCTCTGGATCGCGTACAAAATACCAACCGTCGCCGCTGAGTTGACGCTCGGAGGTAAATTGTATGCGTCGTTGCCGAGATGGCTGGATTGGTCAGGACTGCTGGCAAATGGAATTGCTGAAGAGGTCGGATTCCGCGGCTATGCGATAGAGCGAATCGAAGAACTGACCGGGAGCAAGTTTCTAGGCGCTTCGGTGCCGTTCGTGGTTAACGTGCTCGCGCATGCGCCGGTGTGGGAACTATATGGCATGCTGGTAAAGGCACCGATACTGCTCCTGCTCGTCGCGCTCTATCTTTGGCGCAGAAGTCTGCCTGCCTGTGTGCTTGCACACGTGCTGATAGATATTCGTGCAGAGTTCTGAGCCGTGAACTCAACTCACTCCGCTGCATGATTCGGTAGCAATGAACCTCCCGCAACTCGAAACTGCTGCTCCTTCGGCATTGAGGCGGCTCATCGCGGAGATCGCCCGGCTCCCTCTCATCGAGCCAATTGCGCGCAGGCTGCGTTCTCAATTCAACGAAACTAAATTGATAACGTTTCCGCTTGGCGAGCTTGGATCCCTGGGGAATCAACTGTTTCAGATTGCCGCGACTATCGGGATCGCGCGCCGCAACGGCTGTCCGTTCGTCTTCCCTCCGTGGCCGCCCTCGCGGCATTTTGAATTTCCGATTCCCCAGTCTCGCTTGATTCGACAGTTCGAGCGGCGGATGACGCGCACCTTCGCGTACGAAGAAATCGTTATCGATCGCGCCACCGAACTTCGCGGCTACTTCCAGTCGGAGCGATATTTCGCCCACTGCGAGGACGAGGTGCGCCACTACTTCACGCCGCATCACGCACTCGCTGACCTGCTTGAACGACAATTCGGCGACTTGATTGCGGCGAAGACCTGCTCGGTCCATGTGCGCAGAACCGATATCGTTGGCGATCCCGCGTGGCCCGAGTTGGCGGCGGGCGACTACTACGAGCGCGCGATGTCGCAGTTCGACTCGGACACCACTTTCGCGATCTTCTCGGATGATATCGAGTGGTGTAAGCAGCGGTTTCGCGACCGCGATGTCGTTTTCATCGAGGCGCTCAGCGCGGTCGAGGATCTCTTCCTGATGGCCCGATGCAAAGGGCACATCATCGCAAATTCCACATTTTCATGGTGGGGCGCATGGCTCGACCCCAATCCGAACAAAAAAGTGATCGCGCCGTTGCGATGGTTTGGCGGAAGGCACGCCGACCCGACCCTTCCATTCCAACCCAGCCGTCTCGATGGATACTACGACGCTAAGGATCTCATCCCACCGTCATGGATAAAGATCTGACTGTACACGCGATTGTTCCCCTTCCTCTTGGGGAAGGGATTAGGGGTTAGGTTCTTATCCTGCTAGCCGAGCACTCTCAAACAGTCGCGGCAGATGCCGCCGCACCTGCGTCTCCATTTCCTGATCGGAAATAGAGGTGGTGCGTCCGTCGTCATACTGCGCATCGACCCACTTCGCGATCTCGAGGACTTCGGGCGAGCGCTTTTCGACTTGTGCGCCGCGTGCCAGACCGAAGTACGAATTGATCCACCACGCGATCCCCGCCACGCCCGAGGTCTTGTCGACCGCAACGCGCGGCGGCCGGCCGAGAATCTTCGCCGTGTCGAAGACGTTGTAGATTTCCTCGTCCTTCAGCAGCCCGTCGGCATGAATTCCCGCGCGCGTCACGTTGAAGTCGCGCCCGACGAACGGATAGTTGGCGGGAATCCGATAGCCCGCCTCGCGCTCGAAGTACTCCGCAATTTCGGTGATCACCGACAGATCCATTCCGTTGGCGTCGCCCTTGAGCGACACGTAATCCATCACCAGACCCTCGAGCGGAGGATTTCCGGTGCGCTCGCCGTAGCCGAGGATCGTCCCGTTGGCGTACATGCATCCGTAGAGCCACGCGGCAGTCGCGTTGGCGAGCACCTTGTGGAAGTCGTTGTGCCCGTGCCACTCGAGCTGCTCAGGCTTCACACCGCATTCACGACGCAGCCCAAGAATCAACTTCGGCACGCTGCGCGGCAGCGCGACTCCGGGATAAGGCACGCCGAATCCGAGCGTGTCGCAGACGCGAATCTTGACCGGAAGCCCTGCACCATCGCCAAGCTCCATCAGCTTCGACACGAACGGCACGACGAAGCCGTAGAAGTCAGCGCGGGTGGCGTCTTCGAGATGGCAGCGGATTTTGAGGCCCGCATCGAGCGCCGCGTTCACGATCTCGAGGTAATCGTCCATCGCCGCGCGGCGCGTTTTCTTGAGCTTGTTGAAAATGTGGTAGTCGGACGCCGAAGTCAGAATCCCGGTCTCGCGCAGGCCCATCTCCTTCACGATCTTGAAGTCCGCCTTCACCGCACGAATCCATCCAGTCACCTCGGGGAACTCGTAGCCGCGCGCGAGGCATCGATTCACCGCCTCGCGATCGGTCTTCGAGTACAGGAAAAATTCGGTCTGCCGGATGATGCCATTGGGACCGCCGAGGCGATGGAGCATGTCGTACATCGCGACGATTTGGCCGGCGGTGTAGGGAGGACGCGCCTGCTGGCCGTCGCGGAAGGTGGTGTCGGTGATGAAGAAATCGGGCGCGGGGTCTGGTTTTTCGAACTCGCCGTCGAAGATTATTCGCGGCACCGCGTCGTAGGGGAATTGCTCGCGGAGAAGATTCGGCTCGGCCACGTCGATTAGCTCATGTTTCATTCGGGGAGTCCTCGACCTTGATCTAAACCGCATGAATCAACATATGTCAAGCGATATACAGGGGCATTTATGATGCATCGAGGGTCTCGCCAAATTGAGATCGTGCTTGCGCCCAGAACCCTCACCTACCGGCCGCGTTGCGTCCGGCCTCCTCTCCCGTAAAGTAACGGGCGAGGTATCGGAGGCCGCAGCGGCCTTATGTCCAAGCCTGACGTAGGACGGAATTTATTCCGTCGCTCTTTGTTTTACGTGAAATTGATTCCATCAAAGATCGACGGAATAAATTCCGTCCTACTGTGGGACTTTCGATCTGCCCACGATTGCGCTAAACGAACGGTATGGAGGTAATGCTATGAAATTCGGCCTCTTCTATGAAATCTCGGTACCGCGACCATGGGGGCGCGAAACCGAAAAAACCGTCTACGACAACTGCCTCGAGCAGGTCGCTCTCGCCGATTCACTCGGCTTCGATTCTGTGTGGGCCGTCGAGCATCACTTCCTCGAAGAATATTCGCATTGCCCCGCGCCTGAGTTGTTCCTGACCGCATGCGCGATGAAGACGAAAAAAATGCGCGTCGGCCACGGCATCGTGGTGTGCGTGCCCGAGTTCAATCATCCAATCAAAATCGCCGAGCGCACCGCCGTGCTCGACATTCTGTCCGGCGGCCGTCTCGATGTTGGCACTGGACGTTCCGCGACCTGGACCGAGTTGGCGGGATTTCGCGCGAGTCCCGACGAGACCAAGAAAACCTGGGACGAGTTTGTCCATTGCCTGCCGAAAATGTGGACGCAGGAGCGCTTCTCGTACCAGGGTCGGTCGTGGTCGATGCCGCAGCGGACGATCGTGCCCAAGCCTTATCAGAAACCGCATCCGCCACTCTGGGTCGCGGTCACCAGTCCCGGCACCGAGATCGACGCGGCCGAGCGCGGGATGGGCAGCCTCGGGCTGACCTTTGGCGGATTCGCCGAGCAGGACGAGAAGGTCAAGCGCTATCGCAAGATCATTCAGAACTGCACCCCGGTCGGCGAAGTCGTCAATGAAGCGGTCTCGACCGTGAACTTTTTGTATTGTCATGAAGACGATGCTGAGGGCGTCAAGGTCGGCAAGCGTCTGACCGGCACCTTCAACTATCTCGCCGCGCAATTGCTCGCCGCGCGCGAGGCGTATCCAAGCAAATCGTATCCGTCGCTCGGACTGCTGCCTTCGCTCCGTCAGGATGCGGCCGGGCCGGGCGATGCGTCAGGTGCGCCTGAAGGTATCGCGATCGGAAATCCCGCGCGCATCACTCGCGAGATGAAGAAGTGGGAGGCGGTCGGTGTCGATCGGGTGAACTTCCTGCTGAACGCGCTCGAGACGGTGCCGCAACAGAAGGTGCTCGACAGTTTGCGCCTGTTCGCGAAAGAAGTGATGCCTCATTTTCAGGGCGCGAGCGATTCCGCTTCCGCCGCCGCAGGAGGCCGCTGATGCCGCCGCGTTACGGAAAACTCGATCTTGCTTCCTGGGGCAAGTCGGCGCCGACGATCAACGGCTACAAGACCGAGCCTTGGATTTTGAAGGGCGCGAAAATTCTCACCATCAATATGGAGATCGACGACGACCCGGCCGACAACCTGCTGCCGGCCACGATGCATCCGTCGATTCCCGAGTACGCGATCTTTTGTGTGACATCGTATCCAGAAAGTCCGGTCGGCGCGTTTTCGATTGCCGAAGTTCGCGTCTCGGGACGCACCGGCGTTCGTCCGCGCGGCTTCGTGCTGCGGAGTTATTGCGACAATGAAGACGCGCGGCGCGAGATGGCCGCGCGATGGGGTTATCCGACGGTCGCGGGCGACGTGAAGCTCGACATCCGCCATGACCGCGTCGTTGGCACGCGTCAGCGCAGGCGGCAAGCCGGTGCTCGAATGCGAGCTGCTCGATCGCGACATGATCTCCGGCGGCGACATCCAGTACATCGCGAGCATGCATCTCGCCCGCAACAAGGAAGACGGCAAGCTGGTACTGGTGCAAGTGGATCCCGAGTTTACGTTTGCGAAAGCTGAGCGCGGCAAGCCGCGGATTGTCCTGATGGACAACGACGCGTTCGGGGCCGGCACAAACCTGCGCCTCGACAATCCAATTTCCGCGACCTTTACAACGGCAGACGTAACGCTCCCGAAGATCCGCTACATCTGCAACCCCGAGCTGCCGGCGATGCAGGGTACGACCAAGGTAGCGGCCTGAACGAGGTTGTCGGGCGCGCTTTCTTTTTCCGTCACCCTGACGAAGCGAGCAACGCGAGCGGCAGGAAGGGCCTCGGACAGCGGCGCGTAAGCGCCGCCGGTTCCGGTTCCGCGATGCGCGTGAGCGCCTCCTCTATTGCGCCAGACGCAGGAGCGTCCGTCGAGATTCTTCGCCGCAGCGGCTCAGAATGACACAAGGCCAAATGCCCGAACCCTGGCGTTTCGAAAAAATCAAACTCAAGAGCGGATTAACCCTTCGCGTCGCTCGCGCGGGCTCGGGACCACCGATCATCATGCTGCACGGCTTCCCCGAATGCTGGTATTCGTGGCGCCATCAGATGCGTGCGCTATCGGACCGCTTCGAATGCGTCGTGCCCGAGATGCGCGGATACGGCGAATCCGATGCACCGGTCGGAGTCGGCAACTACACGCTCGACAAGCTGGTAGGCGACGTCGCCGATCTGATCGAGGCGCTCGGGACACAAGCGCGCCACCGTAGTCGGTCACGATTGGGGCGGCGGTGTCGCATGGGCGACGGCGCTGATGCGTCCCGACGTCGTCGATCGTCTCATCGTGATGAACTGTCCGCATCTCGAGCGCTTCAGCAATGCTCTGCGGCGAAATCCGCGCCAGATGCTGCGCAGTTGGTACATGCTCTTCTTCCAGATCCCACGCATCCCGGAGTGGGCGTTTCGCCGCCGCAATTACAAGGCGCTGATCGAGGCGCTGCGGGACAGCACGTTTCAGAAGAACGTATTCTCGGACGACGACCTCGAATATTTCCGCGCCGCGTTCCGCAATCCATATTCGATCAGCGCCGCGATCAACTACTATCGCGCGAACGTCCGTACCGGCTTCATGGCGCGGCCAGGCGGTAATTCGTGGATCGATCGCAAAATCTCGGCCCCGACCCTTTTGATCTGGGGCGAGCAGGATTTCGCGCTCGGCAACGAACTCACTTACGGAATGGAACCACTGTTCACCGGCCCTTTCGAGATCAAATACATCCCGGATTCGGGGCATTGGGTGCAGCAGGAAAAGCCCGAGTTGGTGAATCAGTACGTCCGCGATTTTCTCGATTCGCACCCGGTATGATTGAAATTGTGCTCGCGCCGAGAACCCTCACCTACCGGCGGCTGCGCCCGCCGGCCTCCTCTCCCCTGAGGTCCACCCTCACCCGCTCCTTCGGTGCGGCCTCTCCCGCAACTAAGCGGGCGAGGCGCATAAGCAGTGGCGCGGAACGCGACATCCTAACTTGGGCGAGGGAACAAGAGCAGTCGCGCTACTGTTTCCGCCCCTTCCCGGTTCCGACTTTACTCAAAATGGCCTCGCGCCTATCCTTTATTTCTAGGATCTAACATGCCTCGGACGCCGCCTTTCTCTCAGATCCCGGTCACGCCGCAGGGTCGTCTGTTTAGGAGCTTCCTGGCACAAAGTAAGGAGGGGCTTTTATGCCCACTAAGTTGTATGTAGGCAACCTCGCCTACGCGGTTACGCAGGACGACCTGGCGGAGCTCTTTGCGCAGGCTGGGAAAGTCGAAAGCGCGGTGGTGGTTTCCGACAAATTCTCGGGACAGTCGCGCGGCTTCGGTTTCGTCGAGATGGCGGAGGCGGCCGATGCTGCCACTGCAATCCAGACTCTCAACGACACCGACCTGAAAGGACGGCGAATCAAGATTGACGAGGCTCGCGCCAGCACCGGCGGCCCGCGTGGCGGTGGTGGTGGAGGCGGCGGCGGAGATCGCCGGCGTGGTGGCGGCGGTGGTGGTGGCGGTCGAGAAGGCGGTGGCGGCGGCGGAAACCGCAACCGCTGGTAGAATCTGCATCACGAACAGCGATTGATCAAGATAGCCTGATTGACGGCGCGGTCGGAGCGGAAAGCTCGGGCCGCGCCGCTCTGCTTTTGACTCACGCTGCGCGGGACCTCGATCCTCTTCCACACCTGCGCCCTTCTGCTATCGTTATGCGCCGAAACTGAGCCGGGTCATCCCCAAATCAAGCTCTGGATGAATCTGATCGAATGAGAAAAGTCACACTCTCGATTGCGGCGGCCGCCGTCGCGCTCGCGCGCATCATGGCAGTGGCGCCGACTGCGTTTTGCGCCGACGAGAACGGCACCGTCCCGACCGGCACGCTGCGCAACGTCGCCGGCATCGTTGCTCACTCCGGCGGGCGATCGGTGCAGGTCGGCACAGCATTTTTCGTCGCCGTGCCGAGCATGGTCTTCCCCGGCCGATCGTTCGTTTACCTGGTTACCGCGCATCACAATCTGCTCGACGGTTACGGCAAGCCGCGCGACGGCCTCCTGCTGACGCTCGAAGACTCGAAGACCGGCGCGATGCGCGAGGAGCCGCTGCCGCCTGAGACCCGGTGGGTGCTCGATCCGAATGAGGAAAAGGCCGACGTCGCCGCGATTCCGCTGACTCCCCAGGGAGCGAGTATCGCGCCAATCGCGCTCGCCTCTCTGCTTGGCAACGACGATCCTTTCGCGCGGCCTGAAACGGGAGCGCAGGTATACTACCTGACTGCCGCGACCGTGGGCGTCAGCCAGCGTCGTTTCGAGGCGCTCGCGCGCTTCGGCCACGTCTCGGTACCCGCGCCCGCCGACACCGAGGTAATTGGCGCCGGCCTGCAGCAACTCAGCTATCTTGACGGCGGCGGCGCGCCCGGGTTCTCGAGCGGCGCCCCGGTGTTCGTCAGCGCCGGGCTTCGCTTCGCGCTATGGGGCATTCTCGAGGCCAATACTTCGCTCAACACCGATCCGGTTTTTTCAGGATTGGCGGGCGTACTCCCCGCGAAGTTTGTTGCCGAGACCGTCAGGAAGATGGGCGAGGTGCAGGACAAAACGTTGCAAGGCTCCAAAATCGGCAAGTGATCGGCACTGCGCGCGATTCGGATTGATTCGTACCGCCGATCTGCAGTTATAATGTCGGTTCTTGATCTCGCGGCGACGCGCATATATCGAGAGTAGTTCAGGCTCAGCGCAGATAAACCAAAATACTCCCCGGTAGCTCAGTCGGTAGAGCGGACGGCTGTTAACCGTCAAGTCGCTGGTTCGAGTCCGGCCCGGGGAGCCACTTTCATCGGCCGACCCGTTTAGTTAAGTGGCAATTCCGGTCACAGCGTTCGCGATTAACAACTCACTGGATACGAGTGTGCTATTGATTCCGACTATCTGACGAAATTGGAGCTACACCTGTGGAATCAGACACCCTCTGCTTCTTATCTTTGCAGGATCTGTCGGCGCAACTGCGCACTGGCAAGCTCTCGTCAGTCGAAGTTACTCGCTGCATTCTTGATCGGATTCACCGGATGAACCCTCGTCTTCACGCCTATCTTACGGTGCTGGATGAATCGGCGCTGTACCGTGCCGCTCAGGTCGATGAAGAAATTCGCGCCGGACATTGGCGCGGACCGCTCCATGGTGTGCCGATAGCAGTCAAAGATCTTTGCCAGACGAAAGGAGTGCTGACTACCTGCGCGAGTCCGATCTTGCGCGGCTGGCGACCGGATTCGAGCGCCACCGTGGTGGAGCGCCTCGAGGCAGCGGGCGCCGTACTCGTAGGCAAGCTTAATCTCACCGAGTTCGCGACATTCTGGTACCATCCCGAGATGCCCGTTCCACTGAATCCCTGGGATGCGGCCCTGTGGCCCGGAGCTTCGTCAAGCGGTTCAGGGGTGGCTACTTCTGCGGCACTTTGCTTCGCCTCGATTGGCACAGATACGGGCGGATCGATTCGATATCCGTCAGCAGCATGTGGCATCGTAGGACTTAAACCCACCTGGGGAAGAGTAAGTCGTCACGGCATATTCCCGCTGGGCGAATCGTTAGACCACGTCGGGCCGATGACCAGAAGCGTCGCCGACGCGGCGCTGGTTTTGGGAATAATTGCTGGTCGCGATGTGACCGACGACACCTCCCTCTCAGCGCCGGTCGAAGACTACGCGGCGTCGCTGGATCGCGGCGTAAAGGGTATTCGCATCGGCGTCGACGAGAAATATATTGCGGCAGCCGCGTCCACGGAGGTGGCAACAGCCGTACTCAATGCCGTTCGCGTACTTGAGCGATTAGGAGGCAGAGTCACCAAAGTTACGCTGCCTGACGTCGAGCCCGGGATCGTGGCATCGGGCACGATCTGCACCGCTGAAACGGCAGCGGCACACGAGCACACCTACCCGGCAAAATCGTCGGAATACGGACCGGGCTTTCGTTCGTTTCTGGAATTGGGCGCGACTGTGCGCGGTCAGGACTACGCTAAGGCTCACATCGTACGAGAACGTTTCACGAATCGATTCCAGGAGCTATTCGATCAAGTCGACGTCATCGCATGTCCATCAATGACGTTGGCATCCCTGCCCGCAACGGAAATGCCTGCGGATGCGCGGGGGTTGGCCGCATTGAACTCGCTGTTGCACTTCACGGTGCCATTCAATTTGAGCCGCAATCCCACTTTGTCACAGCCTTGCGGGCAGAATCCCGCAGGGCCTCCGCCGAGTTTGCAGCTTATCGGCCGGCATCTTGGTGAAGCTACGCTGATTCAAACGGGAGCGGCCTTTGAACGTGCAACCGAATGGCACAGACAACGTCCTGAAATGCGCAATATGTTCGACTGATGCGATTCACTATCTCTCATCGTGCAAAACTATTCGCTGGACGAGTTGAAGCATCGCAAGAATTTTCAACTCGGACTAATCAGATAACAACCGAGGCGTTCCAAGAAGACTCCAAATCGTGAATTTGGCCTTGCGACCTGAACGAGAGATTCTCACCAGTATTGGGATCGTAGGCGCGTTCGGGATCAGTTAGATCCTGTCTCGCTTTGCGTCGTCTCCTCGCGACTACCGCTCGGGAGCACGGTTCAACTTATTGGCGGAATTGACAATCAGGCGTGCTGGAGGCAAGCCGTCCCGATGTTAGGGAGATTCGGCATTCAGCGAGACCGAGCGCGCGGACTTTCTCCAGGACGCGCTCGAATTCTGGCGGCGGCGCGAAGCACAAGGTTCGATACGTATCCAGGAAGGGGGAGCCACCATTTCTCGCGCGGCGGCCGGTCCCCGTCTTGTGCGAAAAGCCGTCTCCAGGTGAGCATTGGCACGCTCAATATTTGACAGATTCGAGCGAGACAGACTTCAATTCTGCTTGTCTGCCATGTCAACCTGGCGCTCCTCGCGCATTAGACGGCTTCGTTCCATATTGAACGATACGGGAGGCTCGACGTGAACGACGCTGAACGGATCGATGCCATCGCGGTCGGGCGCATGTTTCATATGCTCAACGGCTTCGGCACAACTCAGGCGGTCTCGGTCGCAGCCAGGTTGGGAATAGCCGATTTGATTGTCGAGTCCCCGAAGAACGCAGACGAGCTGGCGATCGCGACGAAGACGCACGGCCCATCGCTGCGTCGCTTGCTCCGATTCCTCGCAGGCCACAAGATCTTCGAAGAAGACGCGAACGGTAGGTATCGCAACACGCCGGCGAGCAACGTACTCCGCAGCGACCATCCGCGCTCCGTGCGGGCAGTGGCTATCATGCAGGGAGCGCCCTTCATCTGGCGACCGTGGGGAGAGCTCTACGAGGTGATCGTCAGCGGTGAACCATCATTCGATCGCATCTATGGTGACTCGTTCTTCAGTCATCTCGCGAGCGACGCTGGCGACAGCGCGACCTTCGACGCGGCCATGACCGTGGGTGCGCTGGGCGGCCTCACGGTGATTCCGCGCGCGTACGATTTCTCACGATTCGAGCGAATCGTCGACGTGGGCGGAGGGCAAGGCGCGCTGTTAGATGGAATCCTGAGGGAAAACCCGCGGTTGCGGGGCGTCCTGGTTGACCTTCCGGCAGTAGTTGCGGGTGCATCGGGGCTGAGCACGGGACCGGCGCGAGACCGCTGCGAAATCGTGGCCGCGGATTTTTTCGTGTCACTTCCCCGAGGCGCGGACGCCTATCTGATCAAATCGGTCCTCCACAACTGGAGCGACGAGTACGCAGTTAAAATCCTGAAAAACTGCCGCCAGGCCATTCGGCCCGACGGAACCCTGCTTGTTGTGGAACGCATTCTGAAGCCACCGAACGAGCCTGACGACTCGGCATTCATGGACTTGAGCATGATGTTGGTCCACGGCGGGAGAGAGCGGACCGAAACGGATTTTGGGGCACTCCTGCACGACGCGGGTTTCTCAATGACGCGGGTCATTGCGATCCCGGCAGCGTGGTCGATTATCGAGGCCAAGCCCGCATAGTCCGGCCCGGGGAGCCAAAAGCTCGCGTCACCTGCCGAGACTCGGCCTGTGTCATGCGAACAGTCCCTTCCTATTGCGGGAGGCCATTCCACGCGCGCCCAGGCTGCCTCACCCGCTGCGCACCACCGCGCCTACCTAGCCCTTCATAAGGCCTGCGATGGCGCGTCGATCGAGCTCTCACGCTCGGCCGGCGCCAGCGCGAATGGTGGCCGCTCAGGACCCTTCGACTTGTTAGGCAGCAGGTAGTCGAAGTCCAGCGTCTTGAGCAGGTTGAGGTTTGCGATTCCTACCGGCATCAGAAGCTTACGGACAGTCGCGGTCCACTTGCCTCTCTTCGGAACCAGGAAGTCGCCGATAAAGAGGAACACCCGTTCCGTGACAAGCCGGTAGGCAGTAAATCCAAGCGTGTGCCCGCTGAGCGGTATCGCTTCAATTCCGTCGTCGAGCTGGTGACGCGCGGAAAACGCCGTCGAAATTGGACACTTGGTCTTTTGCTTGAGATGCGGCGTGTCCGCGACGTGAAAATACAATCCCGCGCCGTAGCATTGCTGGACCCACTCGCATGACGCAGAGGCTTCCGCGTCATGAGTCAATAGCTGCAGTTTGATTCCACCGTGCTCCTCGAAAAGCGCCGCATACTTTTTGAGTTCCGATGTTTTCTTGAGCGGATGGAACAACAAGTTGCCGCCGTCGCGCTTGAGAAAGTACGAATAGTGGCTGAGTCCCGTTTTAAGATTCGACTCGCTCAGGCAAAAGAAACCTTCGGCGATTTTCGCAATCGGCATGGTTCACCCTTGCTGGCCGGCCATCTTGTGGAAATCCGGGCCCCTCTTTCTTAGCATGATCTCAGCCGCCGTGTTGCCCTTCTTGTCGGCGATGTCCAGATGCAGTAGCTCGGGTTCGAGCCCCTTTTGAGCGAGTACTCGGCCAGCTTGAATTAGGGTCGGCCTGACAACGACGGCGGAAGGGATGTATGCAGCGCGCGGAATTCCTCGAGGACGCGCCGGAATTCTGGCGGCGGCGCGAAGCACATGGTTCGATACGTATCCAGGAAGAGGAGGCACCATCATTCGCGGCAGACCTGCACCACTCGATCATCGTCAGTCAGATGCTGATGGACGGTCGCTTGGCACTTTCCAACGGCTGGAGAGATCAGGGTGGGTTCTTCACGATCGACTGACTTTGCAGCCGACCGTTGATCGGCGAGTCCGAAGTTTGCCACAGAAAACCGACAGGAGTGCCGCTGGATTCTGTGGCGCCTGCGTGTCAGGCGCGCGCTCAATCAGAGGGTCGGCGAGGCTTGCAGATGTCGAGTGCTCGGACAGCATCGCCGATGTACACCTCGTCAATGTAGATAAGGCCAGCGTCTTCGACCATTCGACGCACCTTGGTACGGGTTTCGTCGGAAAGCCAACAGCCCCTCAGGTATTCTGTCGAAGCGCTTACAAGTCCCGAGTGATACCAAAACACCTTGGCTGCGAGCTTTTGAGCCGTAGCCACATACTCCGGAAGCTCCTCAAAGGGTCGATAACAAAAGACAAGGTCAACGTGAGCAGGCGGATCGGCGAGCGGATGCTTTTGAAGCTGATAATGCTTCACCTCATACCTAAGCCATCCATCTGGTTCCTGGCCAAAGACAGTGAAACCCGCTCGCACAATCGAGCGCGGACAGTCCTCGCCCGGCCAATCAATGAGCAGAACGGTGTCCGTCTGTTCGAGAAGGCGATCGATATTGTTCATTCTCTTGGGAGCCTCCAACGCGAGAGCCGCCTTGACAGTTCGCTTGATCTACTAAACCGCCGAGCGGAACAAAAGTTACGAATGACACCAGAACAACCACGGCCAGAACACTTTGGTCGCGACTGACCGCGTCTTGCGATCAATGTAAAATGTATCGGCAGATGGCAACCAATCTACCCAAACGGCAGGCTCCGAACGCACAGAAATCGGTGATCCGGTGGCTGCTTGATTCTGACCCTTCGATCCGCTGGCAAGTGATGCGGGATCTGATCGGTCCGCCAGCGGAGGAGATCGCGGCCGAGCGCGCGCGTGTCGCCACCGAGGGCGCAGGCGCGCGGCTACTTGCCCTTCAAGGGGCCGATGGCCGGTGGGGCGGCGCGGCGTGGAACCGTGGGTGGGACTCCACCATGCACGTTCTGATGCTGCTGCGGGACATGGGCCTCGATCCGGCTAGCGATCAGGCACGCCGCGCGGTGGATCTCGTCCGCGACCGGGTGACGTGGAACGGATGTGGCCCTCGGGAATGCGAGGGCAATACCTTCTTTCAAGGCGAACTGGAGCCCTGCATCAATGGGCAAGTTGCCGCGGCGGGCGCGTACTTCGGCCACGACGTCCGGGGCATCGTCGATCGGCTACTCGCAGAGCAGTTGCCCGACGGCGGCTGGAACTGCGAAGCCGCTAACGGCTCGATGCGGTCGTCGTTCAACACCACGATCTGCGTGCTCGAAGCCCTGCTCGAATACGAACGCGCCGTAGGGGGTAGCCAAGAGGTGATCGGTGCCCGCCTGCGCGGGCAGGAGTACCTGCTTGAGCGCCACCTCTTCCGCCGACGGTCGACCGGCGAGGTGATCGAGCGAGATCGCAAGGGCGGCACCGCGTGGACGAGCTTCGCCTTCCCGACGTGGTGGCACTACGACCTGCTGCGAGGCCTCGAGTACCTGCGCAACGCAGGCGTTTTGCCCGACGGACGGGTGGCCGAGGCGATCGAACTGGTCGTGTCGAAGCGCGAAGTCGATGGGAGGTGGCTGCTCGAGACTCGATATCCGGGCGTGATGCCGGTCGAGACGGACGAGGGACAGGGCCGGCCCAGCCGATGGAACACGCTGCGCGCCCTGCGAGTGTTGAACTGGTCTTCAGCAGCAAACTAACGCAGAACTGCACTAAGGGCGATGGCACCGGCTCACTTCGCTCCGGTTACGATCCTCGAATGCAAAAATCTCCGGCGGCTCATACGGAGCGCCACCGCGCGCAATTTTGAACTGCTGGACATGACGCATCTGTGTGCCATCATCGACGCGGCGCACGCGCCGAAGAAGCGTGGGAGCTACAAGAAGACGTCCGGCTAGGGGCCGCGATGGGCTGGTTTGATGGGCATCAGAAACTATTTGATCGAAGGCGTTTCCGGCGCCGGCAAAACGGCGGTCTGCACAGAATTGCAGCGGCGCGGCTACCAGGCCATTCATGGTGACCGGGAATTGGCGTATCGAGGCGATCCGGAAACGGGTCTACCGGCGGCTCCGGAAACGGGTACACCGACGGCTACCTGGATGTCCGAGCACCAGATTTGGGATGTAGAGAAAGTACAAGCCTTCGTCGCCAACCAGGACGAGGCGGCCACCTTTTTCTGCGGTAGCTCGAGGAATTTTGCCAAATTCATCGACTTATTTGACCGCGTGTTTGTCCTGGAGGTCGACCTGGACACCATGAACCGGCGGATTGATGAGCGAGTGGCGCTGGACCCAACTGACTTCGGCGGAAAACCAGAGGAACGCGAACTCATTGCGCGATTGTATGCAACGAAAGAAGATGTCCCGAAGGGTGGTGTCGTAATCGATGCCACTGCGCCGATTGAACGCGTCGTGGATGAGATTTTGGAAAAGTGCAGCCAGGTCACGGACAAGGGCGGAACGCCCCGCCAAAATTCAAACTGAGATACTACCCAATGGCCGTATGAGGAAATGAAGCCTCAGCGAGATTCTGTTGGGCGGCTCGCTCTCTACGCAACATCGGAAAGCGCGCCGAATTTCACACGCGTCAGGCGCTCAGATTCTACCCAAAGCCGCTTCGCAACCGATCCGTCCAGCGCTCTTTTCGGAACAGGGACGGCAGTCGGATACCCCTTGAGCTCCGCAATACCATCCGGGCCGTAGTAGCCACCAGCAACTGCCTTCTCAGCAACCGCCGCATACAACGTTGGCAGAGCCCCGTGCGCCGCGTCTTGCGAAAGGAAAGGCTTCATCATTGCCATCAGTATCTTCCATTCCGGCCCCATATGATCCCCCTGCAGGTTTGTTAGCGCGTATCCAGGATGTGCGGCGGTGCTGAGAATGGGCGACCCGACGGCCTTCAGCCGCCGTTGCAATTCCTGCGAAAAGATAAGGTCAGCCAGCTTGGATTGTGCATACGCCTGGATCACCGGCTTATAGACGCGCTCGCCCTGCAGATTATCGAACTCAATCTTGCCCATCTTGCTTGCTGAACTCGCCACCATCACCACGCGCGAGCCCGCCATTTGCTTGATCGATGGAAGCAGCAGTCCGGTCAAGGCAAACGGCCCAAGATAGTTCGTCACAAACTGACGCTCAAACCCATCTCCAGTTACTTCACGCTTCGGCAGCGCTGTTACGCCGGCGTTGTTGATCAGCAGGTCCAGCGACTGTCCGGGAAATCGTTCAATCACGCGGTTCGCGAAAGCGTGGACGGAAGCCTGCGCGGCGAGGTCGAGTATCTCCGGGTGAAGCTGCGCGTTCGGGACCTGCTCCAGGATGCGTGCGGCCGCATCGTCGGCCTTGGCTCGCGTCCGCGCTGGCAGAATCAATTCGGCCCCCCTGCGGGCCAGCGCCAGCGCTGTCTCAAACCCGATGCCGCTGTTCGAACCCGTGATCACAGCTCTGCGCCCAATCTGCGAGGGAATATTTGCCGTAGTCCAGCTCATTTTCATGGATCTAGTATCAGGTCGCTAGTATACCTTGGCAATAAGGCACCTTTTCCTCCCGTACATACCTGGAGGTAACTAATGAAGAAATCCTCGAAGAAAACGAGATTTGGTTGGGAACACATCAAAGATTTCTGCGAGACACTGACCGAAACCGAAGATGCACTCGCACGCGAGATGGTCTCACGCATCTCAGACAAGTGGTCGCTCTGGACCATGAGCGTGATCGAGGAACTCGGTCAGCCCATGCGCTTCTCCCGAATCATGGATCAGGTCGAAGGCATCAGCCAGAAGTCCCTGACGAAGACGCTTCGCGGATTGGAGCGCGACGGACTCATAACGCGCGAGGTCTTTGCCGAAGTTCCGCCCCGGGTTGAATACACGATCACAGCCCTCGGCTCCGAGATGCTCGACAACATCGCGCCCCTTTGGATCTGGGTGACAAAGCGCGTCCAGCGCTTTCAGGGCTGCCGAGCTGCGTTCGATCGTCGCGGACTCCGGCCCGGGAAGAACAGCTGAGGTTACGACGCAGCGCATGAAGGGACTTTCTGCTCGCCGACAAGAACTAGGGATTGGTTCCCTTCCTTCCTTTAGACGATTCGGTTCCACGCCGATTCTTCGGCGAAGAATGATCGGCCGTATCCAGGAAGGGGAGCCACAATCATCCGCGCGGTGTTCAGTCGTTCCTCAGAAGGCCGGTAATGCCTGCGATGAAGATCGCGCTCAGTAGCCATCCGGCGACGATCTGCAGCCATAGGTAGTAACGCAACGCCCGACCGCGAACCGTGATGCTGCTGCCGAGCACGGCACATTCTCCCGTCGCCGTCGCATCCGGCCACCAGTAGTGTTCCTGGTGCAGGTCGACGAATGGCAAGAACGCGTCGAGCGAGTAGAGCAGGGGATGCAACTCCTCGTACGATTTTCTCGCGTCTGGAGGCTTGTTCTCAGGCCAGGTTGGAGCCATCACGCCGGCGCGCGCGCCTATCGACACGGCACCCCATCCGAGCAGAATCACCGCAAGTGACCATCCGATTGCGAGGAGCGGCCGATGGCCATACCCGATCGTCCACTTGATGAATCCGCCGACCGATCTGCCGAATGTTCCATACTGCGAATAGCGGGCATCCTCCTGCGCGACCAGCACTCGCGCGGCGCCAGCGTCGTCGCCGCGATCGCGCAGTACCTTGGCCAGTTCTCGATAGGGCTGCGAATGAAACCCGGAAGCGACTACCAACCACGGTGGATGCTGCCCCGAGGCCAGACTTACCCATTTCAAACGGCTGGCAGCATCGACCGGCCCTCCGTAAAAGTCGTGATATACGAAGCCGTCGATCGCCAGCCTTCCCGGCGCGGGCCAACTCGCCTCGTCGTCGATGAGTCCATTTACCGACGAGCCGCGTAGGTCGAGAGTCGCGCCGTTCTGCAGGGTGATGTTCTGCCAGATGAGCGCGCCGTCGGACGTCATCGCGTTTGCTGAAAATCCATGACTCTCGGATCGTGAGCCGAGGAACTTCGCGCCGCTTGCATACATGACACCACCAATTTTGGCGTTGTCGAATTGAACCAGCCCTGTTGCTTCGAACGCGCCTAAGGGACCGTAACCCCCAAGTAATACCGGGCCGGAGACATTCGCGCTCGACCCGAATATCGCGTGATTGCCGGGATTGAAGAATCGGCCGGAGCAGAAGACCCCGTCGCACGTCACGCCATTGATATCGACGGCGCCGTCGGCCTTGAATCCGGCATTCAGCCAAACCGGTCCTTGAATTCGCGCGACTCCGAGAAACAGCGCCGGACGTTCCGACGCCCAAAACTCCTGGCCCTGTTCGGCACTGTGCGTGAAGCTGCCTCCTGAGCAATTGAAGTCGCCATCGATACGCGAGTTGCCGAAGAACACCGGACCGGAGGCTTTGAAACCGTCGTCGAGATAAACGCCGTCGTGTATGTGACTGCCGGCGCCATCAATCGAATTGGTATAGCTCCCGCTCAGCACGAGAATGTTTAGTTCGGCTCCCTGTAACTCCATCGATTCCGTAATCGCGCAGTGTACGCAGCCCAAAACAAATGGAGCGTGCGTGTAGCCAAGGTCCAGACTTCCGGTAATTCGCGCGCCTAAGGCTTCGATGCCCGCGGGGTCAACCTGCTTGTTCGCGTCGGGATCGACGAAAACCCAGCGGATGAGTTCGGCGCGAAGGTCGCGCTGATGGTCCCAGGTCGCTGCGTTCTTAGGATCATTCGATGGGTCTTCGAATTTGGAACTGGGACCGCACGCGGCGGGCGGGCCGTGCCTGCTAGTTTTGAGGTCGGCGTTTTCGAGTACCGCTCGTTCGCATCGGGTCAGGTTGGGAAATTTCGCCGCTGCGAGTTTCGTGAGGGGTGAGTCAGATGCCGTCGCACCTGGCACTGTAGTCAGACTCGTGACCATCAGGGCGCAGAAGAATCGGAGGATTCGACGCTCACTGCGCAGCGTCAACATCGGTCGTTCCTGATCAGACCTGCGACGCCCGCAATCATTCGGCGATGATCTTCGGGCCCGTCACCTTGGCATCGAGCTATCACCTCGAGAGATGTCCTCTGCGAATATTAAATCCGCGCGTTTCATAACACGGGGACATCGCGGCGCATATCTCGGCGTGGACCCGACTGCGGGCTCGATCAGCCCGTAGATATCCCGCAAAGCCTACCTCTGGGTTAAGGAGCGGCGGAGCCAGTCCTCGAAACGCGTCTCACCAAGCAGCGCGTCATCGCCGGCGACGAGGGTCCGTTCGCTCAGTTCCGCGCCGAAGTAGCGCGCGTGCGGGTCTGCGACAACCTGGCGCCGATCGTCGTGTGCCTTCAGGCTGAGTCCGATGAGCGCGTCGAACCGAAACTTTTCCGGTCCCCCGACTTCAACCGTGCCGTTTACCGGAGCACCCACCGCGACCCTGCAGACCGCTTTGGCGACGTCGTCAGCCGCAATCGGCTGAATGAGCGCCGTTGGCACCCGAACCGTGTTGCCGTCGGTGGCGGCGTCGGCGATGCCGGTTACGAATTCAAAGAACTGCGTTGCGCGGACGATCGAGTAGGGGATCGACGACTCCTTGATCATTTTCTCCTGAACGATTTTCGCGGGAAAGTAGCCGCTTTCAGTCAGACGCTCGGATCCCACCACCGACAACGCAACGTGATGTTTGACCCTTGCGGCGGCTTCATAGGTAAGGAGGTTGCGAGTTGAGACCGTGAAGAACTCCATCGCCGCCGCCTTCTCGAAGGAAGGGGAATTCGACACGTCGACGACAACCGAGGCGCCCTCGAGAACCTTGGCCAGTCCCTCGCCCGTAAGCGTGTTGACGCCCGACTTGGGCGACGCCGGCAGAGCCTGATGGCCTTGCTGCGTGAGGATGGTTACGACCTTTGACCCAATGAGCCCGCTTCCACCGATAACTACGATCTTCATGGCCTTACCTCCTTGGTGCGTACTGCGCGGCTGGGCTTTTCTGATTATAAGTGGTCCGGCTACGCGACGGTCATTTCACCGGCACTAACACCGGAGCGCCCTTGTTCTTTACGAGGAACACCAGAAATTTCGCCGGCTGGGTGGTGCTTGCGTTCCGGCCAACGAGATGAATATCGTCGGTGCCCTCATAAAAGGTCTGCCCTGGTGTCAGGGTCACCTGTTTTCCTCCCTTCACCTGCATCACAACAGAGCCCTCCAGCACATAAACGAATGCTTGCGCATTGTGTCGGTGGATAGGATCTGACCCGCCGGGTGGATACTCGACGGTGATCATCAAAGCTTCCTTGCCGGGGATGTCCGTCAGATCTTTGGACATGAGCGAGGTGACCTGGGTTTGCTGAGCCAACGACGCGCCGGCTGTGAGGAATAGCAGGAGCAGAACCAACGCTAGTTTTTTGTTCGTCATATACAACCTTCGTTATGACGAATTGATATTGGAGAGCTTTGCGAACAACAAGCATCGGTCGAATTCTATAAAAACTTCGGCCGGAGTCGGTCTAGAAGTCTGGGGAGCAGAAAAGTCCCGGACGCCCACAAGGGTCTGCCGGAACTCCGGCGGCGGCGCGAAGCACTTAGGTCGATGCGTATCCAGGAAGGGAGCCATCCTCCCTTGAGAGAAGATCCTCCAGTTGGAGCTGACGGTGAGATCGGTTAGCGGCGCCGACTCCTCATTTATTTTATCCCGCCGATGCTGCCGACTCCGCCCAAATTGCCTATGCCTATCCCTGAAACCGCCGTTTGGCCACTGGGAAATACGCGTACGTTCGGAGACGCCGGATAGAATGCAGCTTCGTCCTGTGCGATCTGCTGGCACGCGTTCTGATTGCCACTATTGCAGCTTTGCTGAAGAGCCACTCTCTGATCATGCTCAGCACATCCGCTCGCGAGCAGTAGCACCGATGCCAACATCAATGTCGCCAGTTTGAACATAAAGGTTTCCCTCTTCGCGAATCGTCGAACCCTATCTCGATAACAATTGTGAGCCCGCCTTTGTTTCCATTCAAACGACGGAGGCGTGGCGCTTTTTTCGTCGGTTAGCGGCTGTGAATCGTCAGATCGATGGTTCGAACCCGGTCCGGGGAGCCATCAAAACTCGGTTCAATCGACCTGGTTTGCGGCCAGAAATAGAGACTTCGACAGGGCGGAGAAGAAGTCCTGATAGGTTTGCGGGTCTTCAACCGTTTTGTCGTTGTGCTCGATACTCGCGCGAACGGCCAACTGCTTATTGCCCCGGGGGCGCACCGTCACCGTTACCCGCGCCGAGTACCCCGCAAGCTTGGTCGCGGTTACCGTACCGAGGTCGGAATCGGCTTTGTCCACCACGAATCCGAGATCCTGAAGGGTCGCTACCGTGGCGCGCAACACCGCCTTGCGGTCGGTGGTATCGAACGCTCGAGTCTGGATGCTCCGAATGTTGAGCTGGTCCACGTTGGAATCCAGCAGCCGCTGTTGAGTCGTTGGACATCCGCTCGTGGACAGCGCAATCAACATGGCGATAAAGATCCACAGTCCGGGCCTCACAGGTCATGCGCCTCGAGAAATACGGCCTTCGAAAGCTTGTCGAAAAACTCGGTGTAGATTTGGTCCGTGCCGAGCATTTCCTGGGTGCTCACTGTTCCCGTTGTGGTGTACACGATGCGCTGAAATGTGACTCTGACTATCGTGCTGTGGCCATCTCCGAGAGGTTTCACGACGACGCCGGCGCGCATCTTTTGCTCTTTGTCGGTCGGCTGAATTATAGGCCGCCCACCAGCAGCTGTGAGCACGGTCAGCAGTATCGCTTCGGTCTGCTGCGTGGCATTGACAGCGCTTCTCATCTTCGAAGCGGTTAAGATCCCCAGCTCCTTGTTGCTCTCGTCGATGTTGAAGCCCATGTCTTGAAGAAGCGCCGCACTTGCCGAGAGCAAGTTGGCTTCGTCGGTGGTCTTGTATGTGCGGCTCTGCTGAGCCCGAAGTTCGAGCTGATTCTCCGACGGCAGCATCAAGTTCTTCGGCGGCCCAGTCGCGCATCCCATTAGCGCTATCAGGCAGACAACGGCAACCCCTTTCAAAATTGACTCCCCTCCCACGATTTTCGTTCTAGAAGCGCGAGGAATGATATGCGAGATCCGTGAGCTTCTTCTGCTCGTCGAACTTGACGATGACCGTGAGCGTCCGTTGGCTCTCAGATGTCGCTCCAGAGCCTCCTTCCCCGCCATTCACCACAACGAACCAATAGGCTCCCGAATCCGAATGCACAGTATCGGTGGCGATCTTGTCGTACACCCAGGTCTCACTCCCGTTGTCACCGCTGGTGACGATGTTGGGAGAACCCATCGCCTCCAAAACATCGGTAGTGCTCATGCCCTTTCGGAGGTTCCTCTGCACGGTGCCCAGGGTCAGGCGATCGCCTTCAGGCGCGGCCTGGGTTGCTTCGGCATGGTGTCCAGCACCGCACCCCGCGAGCAGTACGGTGAACGTCAAAATGGCCGGGAACCAGATTTTTCGCATGTACCCCCTCTGTGATACCAAACGCGCTAAATCATACAGGATGTAAGGATCACGAATCGATGTGCTTCCCTCATTTTGCTATCTGATTGTTGCGGTGCACTAGCAGGGCTGAATTCGGCCTGGAGAGTGATTCCTCGCAGACTCCGACTCGTACTGACAACGCAGCTTTCGATTCGATCTTGTCGAATCCTTGATGGGTCCGGTCCACTCCCGGCACTACCTGTGTAGATTCCGGTAACAAACTGATTGTCGCCAACTCAATCTGCGTGATAAGTCTTTGCCCGGTAGCTGCGGGTCGCGTATGAGCCGATCCGAAACGGGGGAGCATGAAATCGATTGTGTTGTTCTGCGCGGCGCTATTGCTGGCGAGCTCGATGGTCGCCTGTTCCGTCTATATGGAGGCTACGCGCCCCACGCCAACCGATTTGAACTACTTTCAAGTTGGTATGACCCGCGATCAGGTGATGGCAAAGCTCGGTGCTCCCGACACCACACAAGTCCAGCCCGATCAAACAAGCTGCGATTTTTACAAACTCTACACACGCGGATATGGCGCGGGTGGAAAGATTCCAATTGCGGTCGCCGAGGCTGCGGCCGACTTTTTCACCATCGGGCTCGCCGAAGTAGCCCTGACTCCGACTGAAGGCGTGACCAAGAATGAGAAGCATCCGGTCCAGTTCTGCTACAAGGGCCAGGACCTGGTGCGGATTGTTGCTGACACCCCGCCGAACGCATCACCGGACCAGAATCCTCCGATCACTGCAGCTTCCAACGACGGCCCCGCGGTGAATTCAAGCGCAAGCGGCACCGCAACTGCGACGGCAAGCCCTTCTCCGAACGCTGGACCAACCGCGACTGCCAGCCCATCGCCTAGTTCTTCACCGACGCCGCCGCCGAGTCCGCCCGAATAGCGTGCCGCAAGGATAGCCGCGTGCCGGGTAGCTGCGTCGTATCGACCCGATCAAATAATCTGCTAGGTTATCGCGGTAACATGATTGGCAGCAGGATGAATCGGCTCCTGGCCGTCGCGATACTGGCAGCGGCCACTGGCTTTTACGGGTGTGCGTCATCCGATAGCGAGCAGATGGCAGCTGCGACGACCACCTGCCAGGGGCAGGACCAGAGCGACTGTGAAGCCCGCGACAATGCCCGTCAGATTCGTGACGAGGCTGACTACCAGGATGAACCGTCGTTGGGATACCTGAATTCGCCGCCGGGATTGCTGCCGATACCACTCACCTCGCGGAACAGCTCCTCGAATTAGCAAAAGACGCCCCCTGCACGTCTCATCCGGAGACGTGGCGTTACCGCATCTGCGATTTTTTCGCAGCGCATCCGCCCTGCTCCGCCGAACTAAAGTTAGAGCCTGCTTGCCTCGACACGTTTCATCTTCGCAACGCCCGATTTTAAGGATTATCCTTATAAATCAAGTACTTTGACCCCTTATTGACAGCCCTACTTACGAGGGCGAGAATGCTACGCTAAGCCGCGTTTGCCCCTCCAGGGAAACGGCGGCCTTTGGGGTTGAGAGTGCGAAAGCGCAACGGAAAGCACAATGCGCGAGTCTTGATCGTCGATGATGAGTTTCACGTTGCTCGCGGTGCCGCGATGGTCCTTTCACAGGCTGGTTACGAATGCGAAACGTGTCCCAATGTCGAATCCGCACTTAAGGTGCTCGAACATCAGGGCGCAGACGTAATCATCGCAGACATGAGGATGCCGGGGATGGATGGGATGGACTTACTGAAGAACGTGCAGAGCAAGGACCCTGATTTGGCGGTCGTGATGAGTGTGCCGCTCCCTGCCGCAGAATCGGCCAAGGAAGCGCTGCGGGGCGGAGCGTTCGGTTGCGTGACCAAGCCGTTCGACAGCGACGAGCTGAATGCGGTCGTGAATCGAGCGGTCGAGATGAGCGCGCTGCAACGCGAGAACCGCAAGCTGCGCGAGCAGCTCGACGTCGCCAGCATAGCAGCCGGCTTCATAGCAGAGTCCCCCAAGAGCCGCCAGCTCGTCTCGATGATTCGACGGGTGGCACCCTCACGCACGACAGCGCTGATAGAAGGCGAGACCGGCACCGGCAAGGAACTGGTCGCGCGGATGCTTCACTACTGGAGCAATCGGGCCGACGGCCCTTTCCTCGCTATCAATTGCAAGGCGCTGGCCGACGGCGTAGTCGAGAGTGAGTTGTTCGGCCATGAGAAGGGATCGTTCACCGGTGCAATCCGCGAACGCGAGGGATGCTTCGAGCGCGCCTCTGGCGGCACGCTGTTCCTCGACGAGATCGGCGAGGCGGGCCCTGACTTCCAGGCCAAGATGCTGCGAGTCCTCGAGGACGGCGAAGTGCTGCGGGTCGGCGGATCAAAGCCGCGCAAGGTTGACGTCCGGATAGTCACGGCGACCAATCGCAAGCTGCGCAACGAAGTCGCCGCCGGCCGGTTCCGCGCCGACTTGTACTTCAGGCTGAGCGTGATTCCGCTGCGGATCGCTCCTCTGCGCGAGCGTCGCGAAGATATCCTGCCATTGGCGCGGCATTTTCTTGCTTTTCATTCCACCGAAGCAGGTCGGCCGCTGATGCTCTCGCCGGAAGCCGAGGAGGCTCTCCTCGCCCATCGATGGCCGGGCAACGTGCGCGAACTGGAAAACGTTATCGAGCGCGCAGTCGTGATGAGCGGGCAGGAGACGCTGATGCCCGAGGCGTTTGCCTTCGACGACGACGCCGCCGATGAAGACCTGGTCCAGGTGGCAGGCATTGCCCGTGCGGCCGGAATCGATTCGGCGGTGGGAGCGAATATGGCCGCGGGATCCGAGATCGATTCGAAACAGGCTCAGGCCGCCGCGACTCAGCTCGTCGAGGCTCCCGAAGAGGGCACGCTGCAGGAGAGCCTCGATCGCGCCGCGACGGTGCGAATCAAGGCGGCGCTTGCCTCGGCAGGCGGGAATCGCGTCGATGCAGCCACCGCGCTCGGGGTAGACAGGACGACGCTATATCGTTTGATGAAGCGCCTCAGTCTGTAACAGCGGTTTCAACATTCTTATGGAGCGGCCGCGGAGTAATCCGCGGCCGTTTTTGTTATTACGGACCTGTCGAAAGAGAGAATAATCAGAATCATGCAACTCTATCCCAATGGCGGCCATCACGCGGCAATGGCACCCGAAGACTGAATCGCGGGCACGGCGGCCCGCGCCACTGAGAGGCAGGTAACATCATGGATGATGAGCGAACCGCGGCGGCAGACAGTTCGGCGGTGCGGGTTGCGTTGTGGCGGGCCATGCACGTCCAGATCGATTCGCTGCCGCATGTGCTCGAAGACGAGATTGGCTTGCGGCTTGTGGCTCCGGACGAGGGCTGGCGGCAGCGTCCGGACATGGACCCGCAGGCCACACGCGGCTACCGAGCGGGAATCGTGGCCCGGGCTCGCTTCATCGAGGACCTGGTCACTGAAAAGGCCGGCCACGGCGTCGCCCAGTACGTCATCCTGGGCGCAGGCCTGGACACCTTCGCGCAGCGACGGCCGGAGATCGCCTCCCACCTTCGTGTATTCGAGGTGGACCAGCCTGGTCCTCAGGCCTGGAAGCGCCAGCGCCTGATCGAGCTCGGCTTCGGCATCCCGGAGTGGCTACGATTTGTGCCAGTCGACTTCGAGAAGGACGCGTCCTGGTGGGAGCGGCTCGCGGCCGCCGGCTTCGACGCGAGCCGGCCGGCGGTAGTGGCCTCCACGGGAGTCACTTTATACCTGACCAAGGATGCGATCGCGGCCACGCTGCGCCAAATCGCGACGCTCGCCCCGGGCTCCACGCTGGCCATGACGTTCATACTTCCGCTGGAACTTCTTGATCCCGAGGAGCGCGCTCCACAGCAGGCGGTCCAGAAATCCGCGCGAGCGGCCGGGACGCCCTTCCTCAGTTCCTTTAGCCCGTCCGAGATGCTGGCGTTGGCCCGGGACGCCGGTTTCGCGCAGGTCCATCACGTATCCGCAGCCGATCTGATCCAGCGCTACTTCCGGGGCAGGACCGATGGCCTTCGGCCGGCGAGCGGAGAGGCATTTCTGGTAGCGACCACCTGACCTTGAGCTCACCTCGCGCTTCGGTGAGCGCGCCAGCCAGCGCGGTCTTTAGTAGAGCGACAGAGCCCTTTCAGGTGCATGCGGAGCGCAAAAACGTACAGGCCCCGGATCGACGCGGCGCCGCGCCGGTCCGAGGCCCCCTGGGAGAGGCTATTTTTGGATCGCCCTCTGACGACGGCTGAAGATCAGCCCGGGTTCGAGAGCGTATGGAGAACCGAGATCATCGCAGGTCCGATGATTACCGCCATCATCGAGGGCAACACGAAGATGACCAGAGGGAACAGAATCTTGATCGATGCCTTCTGCGCGTCTTCCTCGGCATGCAGCCGGCGACGCATGCGCAACGCGTCGGAGCTGGCGCGTAATGCGGGTCCGATCTGCGCGCCAAGTTGTTCGCTTTGAATCAAAGTTGCGGCGAGCGGCTTGATATCTTCAACTGCAGTCCGGTCGGCCAGCCCGCGTAAAGCCTGTCCAAGGCTCGCACCTGCCGAAATATCGGTGGCGACGAGGTTCAGCTCGAAGCCGATTTCCTGGCCGTGACGTTCGCATTCTGCGCCGACGATTCGAATCGCTTCGAACAACCCCATGCCCGCTTCGACGCATACCACCAGCAGATCGAGTACGTCCGAGAGCTGCTTTGCGATGTTGCCCTGGCGAAGGCGCGCGCGCCGTCCCAAATAGTAGCTGGGTACGAAGATTCCAATCCCGACGCCGCCAACTGCGAGCAGCAGCGGAGTAGCCGACGCCGGGTGAACAACGGCTCCGAATAGCAATCCAAGGACGCCGCCTGCGACCGCCAGCAGTACGCGGGCCACCTGATAAGTCTGCGGCGCACTGGACTTGATAAATCCCGCCTGCATCAAGGTCTGCTGCAGCTTCTCTCCCGTGGGAGTGTCCAGGTTAGGCGGTGGAACGCGCTTTGCGGCCCATCTAAAAACCATTCGGAGCAGGTTGTCGTCCTGGTCGTCACCGTCGAGTGCACCCTGCGAGGCTCGCACCTGGACCGCCAAATCTGCGAAGCGTTCGTCGACCGCCCGGTTCTGCGGCGAGAGGGCAAGATAGAGAGCCACACACGCACCAGCCGCCAGGAAAAAGACCGCCACGCCAATCATCAATGGGCTCATATTAGTAGTTCACCCTTAGTAGTCGCCTGATGGTGATCAGGGCGAGAAGGTCCGAACCGACCGCGAATTTCAAAATCTTCACACCGGTCGGGTCATGGAACAATTGATCCGTATAGCCCGGTTGAATCAAGCTGAAGATGGTTAGCACCACGATCGGCAGGATTCCGACCACCATGCCGCCCAAGCGCGATTGCGCGGTCAGTGCCCGGATTTGCATCCGCAAGCGCTGCCTGATTCGTACGATTTCGGAGAGTCGTCCGACAATTTGTGCGAGGCTTGATCCAACTTCGGTTTGGACCCGCACCGCGACCACCAGCAGGCGGAGGTCATCCTCGGGAACTCGCTTGAGCATGTCCTCGAGCGCGCGTGGCAGCGGCAGTCCGATCCGGTTCTGCTCGAGTACGGTGCGAAATTCGCTGCCCAGTGGATCGGCGAACTCGCTGACCAGAACTTGCAGCGCGCGCTGCAGCGAATGGCCCGCCTCGAGCGACGATTTGATGAGGTCTAGAGCGAAGGGCAGCTGGGTTGCAAAAGCCTTCAACCGCCGCTTCTTTTGAAATTGAATGTAGAGCAGTGGCATGATGCCAGTCACCGCGCCGGTAACCAGCGCGAACCAGATGTCGTGGAAGAAGAGATTGCCGCCGAACAAGCCCGCGCCGAACGCCAACACGATGATCAGCAGGATGTCGCCGACCCTCATGTACATGCCGGCCTGCCACATCGCCTCTTCGAGTTTGCGGAGCAGGTTCAAGTTGTAGATCGCGGCCAGCATTACCCCTTCCTGGGGCCGCTGCCGGCGCATGACGTTGATCTCTATCTCGTCCGGGGGGCGGGTCAGGCGCCGGGCCACCTCGCGCGATTGCTCGACTTCAGTGCCGCGGCTGCTGGTAAAGATCAGCACGCCCACGAAGACGATCGCGAAATATGGCGCTTGCCATCAAAAAATCCATAATATTTATCCAATAGTGTTGCGGAAGATTTTGCCGTCGAGTTTGTATCCCGCAGCCTCAAGCCGCTGCGAGTAGGTTGAGCGAATTCCGGTCGCGACAAACGCGCCGAGCACCTCGCCGCCGGGCCCGATCCCGGTGCGCTTGAATTCGAACAAATCCTGCATCATCACCATCTCACCTTCCATTCCGCTGATCTCCGAGATGCGCAGAATTTTGCGCGAGCCGTCCGACAGACGCGATACGTGAACGATGATGTTGAGTGCCGACGCGATTTGCTGGCGCATCGCGCGCTGCGGAATCTGTACGCCCGACAGCAGCATCATCATCTCGAGGCGCCCCATGCTGTCGCGGGGAGTGTTGGCGTGGATGGTTGCGATTGAGCCGTCATGACCGGTCGACATCGCCTGCAACATGTCGAACACTTCGCCGCCGCGGACCTCGCCGACGATGATGCGGTCTGGCCGCATACGCAGCGTGTTCTTCACCAGGTCGCGCTGGCTGACTTCGCCCTTGCCTTCGACGTTCGCCGGCCGCGTTTCGAGCCTGACCACGTGCGGCTGCTGAAGCATCAATTCCGCAGAGTCTTCGATCGTCACGATTCGCTCGTCGGCCGGGATAAACAGCGACATGCAGTTGAGCATGGTCGTTTTGCCCGAGCCGGTGCCGCCGCAAACCAGGATGTTGAGGCGCGCGCGAACGATCGTGCGCAAGAACTCGACTATTTCGGGCACCACGGTTTTCTTCTCGACCAGGTCGTCGATGTTGAACCGCTTGCGTCCGAATCGGCGAATTGAGAGCGACGGTCCGTCGAGCGCCAGCGGCGGAATGATCGCGTTGATACGCGAACCGTCGGGCAACCGCGCATCGACCATCGGCGACGCTTCGTCGACCCGGCGTCCGACCTGCGACACGATCCGATCGATAATCAGCATCAAGTGCTGATCGTCCTGAAACTTGACCTCGGTGGCGTGGAGCTTGCCGCGTTTTTCGACGTAGACCTGGTTATGCCCGTTGACCAGGATATCGGTGATTTCATCATCCCACAGAAGCGGTTCCAGCGGCCCGAGTCCAAGCAGCTCGTTTTTAATTTCTTCGATGAGGTGAGTCTTGTCGGTATCGGTGAGCAGCCGTCCCTCGTCGTCGAGAATCGCGGAGATCGCTTCGGTGACCTTCTGCGCCGCCAGCACCGGCTCGAGACTTTCAAGCCGGGTAACGTCCAACATCTCGAACAGACGGTTGTGGACCGCGAGTTTGAGCTGCTGAAATCCCTCGGCCTGCGAGTCTTTGGCGGTACGCTTGGCCGAGCCGGGGCTCATCAGCGAACGCTGAAACGGCGCCGGGGTTGCAGCGTTCTGCTGCGAAATTCTCTCAACGAGCTTCATTGTTGTACCTCAATTGCGCGCGCCGATAACATTCAAGAGGCGCGAAACTAAAGAATTCGACGAATCCCCATCGGGGACTTCGCTGCCGACTTCGAGCCGTCGCGCCAGATCTTCGATGCTCTTTGCCAGCGGTGAGTTCGGCGCCACCTGCCACAAATCCTGCGCGCTCAACTGCACGCGCTCGAGAACTTTTTCATCGCGCGGAATGCGCGTGTGAATCGACTTGGCCAGCGTATGGCTGAGCTGATCTTCGGTGATCGGATGACCGGGCACGAAGCGGCTCAAAATGAAATTGGGCTCTATCCCCTGCAACCCCAGGCGTCCCACCAGGTCGACGAATCGCCACGCGCATCGCGCGGCGCCGATCGACTGGTCGACCACGTAAAACAGATGACTCGACCGCTCCCATGCCGCGACGGTGTTCGAGTCGATATGCGTGCCGCAATCCACGATCACGAAGTCGAACAATTGGCGCATCAGCTCGAGCGTGGCTCCGACCGTGACGTCGGTGACCAACTCGCTGTCCTCGATCCGCTTGGGCGCCGCGAGCAGATAGATTCCGGACGCGTGCTTGCTGAGCGCCGATTCGAGTTGAATCGAATCGAGCTTTCGGGTTCCCTCGGTCAGCGTCATGATGGTGCGCTCGGGCTCGAGATTCAGGAACACCGAGAGCCCACCCGTCTGCAGGTCGAGATCTACTACCGCAACTCGTTTGTCGAACGCGTAGCGAAGCGCGAGCGCGAGGTTCGCCGCGAGACTCGTCACGCCGGTGCCGCCTATCAGGCTAACCAGCGAAACGATCGTACCTCCTCCGACGTGAACTTCTTCGCGACGGCGGGTTTCGCTTATCTTGAGCAGCGCGCGGGTTGCGTCGCCCGGATCCAGCGGCAGGAACAGGAGCTCATCGGCTCCGGCCCTCAACACCCGCTTCATCAATTCGGGGGAACGGTCGTGCAGTAGCGCAAAAAGAGCCGGGCGGGGCTCTTGTCCCGCCCGGGTATTGAGATAACTCAGAGATAGTTCATCGTTGCCGTTGAAGACCACCATCGTGACGTCAAAGTTGAGGTCAGTGGCGGCGTCCGGATCCGGTTCGATCTCATTGATGTTCAGCACGGGGTCGCCCAAGGCGGCCAAAGCGTCCCGGACTTCCATCCGGTGATCGTCGCTTTGGCCGACCAATTGAACTTTCAGGCCGCCGTGCCTTCCGTCATTTTTTTTACCGAGCGATGACACTTCACACTCTCCCTGCTTCAGCTATGCGGTGCCATATCATGCACTAATTACTCGGCTATGTCTTGTCCTCCGTCAAACTAAAATCTGGGCCTTGTAACGTCCGGCTGCGCCAGGCGACGGGTCTCAACCTGCTCACGCGTCAGATCAGGCACGGAAGTCGGGTTGTAAACCGACGCGCCATCGGGCAGCGGCTGCACGATCTGCGGCGTCACGCTCATGACCAAATCGGTTTCGGTGTTCGAATAGTTGGTGGTGCGGAACAGTCCGCCGAGGTAAGGAATGTCGCCCATGTATGGGACCTTCTGAATCTGCGTCTTCTTTTCATGCAGGATCAGGCCCGCAATGATCAGGGTCTGATTGTCTTTCATCTGCACCAGAGTCTCCGCGCGGCGAGTCACGAATGCGGGTACGCTGAAGCCGAACAACTGCACGCCATGTGCATAGTCGGGCTCAGAAACTTCCGGCTTCACGAGCAACTCGACATCATTTCTGCCGACAACGGTCGGCACGAATTCCACCGAAGTACCGAACTCCTTGAAGACGACGGAGGTATTCAGTGCCTGCGCGATTACGATAGGAATTTCGCCGCCCGACAGGAATTTTGCCTCTTCACCGGAATTGGCGAGCAAATGCGGCTGTGCGAGAATCTTCGCGAGTTGATGGTTCTCGAGATACTGAAAAAATCCCTGCAACTGGTAGTTACTATTCCCTGCCGCCAGCCCATAAGTGAGGCCTTGCGACAGCAGCAAGCCGGTGAGCAGTCCACCCGGTTCCAGGGTTTGACCGGCCGTAGTAACTACTCCCGAGGGAGACGTGATGCTTGCCTGCGGCGAAAACGGTGTGGCTACTGAGCCGGGCAAACTGACCAGCGATACTCCAGCATGGCTGAGCGCCAACGCCAGGTTGGTGCCCTGGTTCTCGATGGCGGATCGATCCAGTTCAGCGACCATCGTGTTGAGCAGCACCTGCTGTTTGCCGTTCGGATCGATTCGCACCGGGCGCTCCTGGTAGGTGCCGGCCTGGTCCCAAATCGCCAGCGTCGTGAAGCCCGGCTTATGGCCAATCAGGTTGACCTGGAACGGATTGATTACCTGGATGTCCGCGACCGTCGTATCGGCGATCGACACGCGCCGGAGCTTGGTCGCAAAGTCGATAATTCTCGAGCTCCCGGTCTGTAACTGCACTCCGTCTTCGGGTAGATAATGCCGTCCGCCTGATACCGCGCCCGAGTGCAATTCGCCGCCGCTCAGACTGACAGAAGGATCGACTCGAAATCGCTCGTTCGACAACGACGCCGAAGCCGTCTGACTCGACGGAGCCGGAGGTGGCGCGTAGGAAGCTGCCGGAGAGCTAGGAGCAAAATCAAAGCTCGAGTGGCTGATCGGCGCCGGGGGCGTTGGAACTCCAGGCGGTGCCGCTACTGGCGCAGACGCGCTGGACGACGCTACCGCCACTGTATCCGTCGTGGTCGTGTAGCTCGTAGGAGCCGATGCCGATGCGGAAGTCGACGCCGATGAAACCGGACCGGTGCCCGGATCCATCTTGGCCACTACTGGCGCTGCGGTACCCGTACTCGCACCGGTGCCCACGATTGGTCCGGGTGCTTTGGCCGCATGATTGATGTCGAAGGCGGTGCCGACCGACTTGACCGTCACGTCATACTTGACCGTGCTGCCATCAGTGGTTTTGACCGCGACCGTCCATTCGCCCGCTTCTGCGCCTAGGAGGACAACCTTGCCCGGCTCCTCGTTATGCACCACCAGTGCATGCGGATTTGTAATCACGTTCACCGCCGGCGTTTCGCCAGGGCTGACGTTGTTGATCACGTAACTCTCACCAGCATTCAAGGCGAGAGCCATTGTTGTGCCTTCATCGGCAAACAGCAGGCCGGGCCGAAGCATGAGCATGCTGAACGCGGCAAATAGACACGGAAGTCCCCATCCTCGTGTTGATTTCATCTTCTTCACCTTGTCTTCCTCGCGGCTTACGGTATGTCGATCGTCTTGGGCGTCGGCACGTGACCCGCCGTCGCGTTTGGTGCGCTGGCCGGAACAACCATCGGCGACGTCAGGTCGTGATGGTCGGGCGCTGGAGCGCTCGCTAGCGTCGTTGAACCTGTCGCATCGGCGCTGGCGTCCGTCGCGTCGTCATCGCTGTCTTCGTCGGCTTTCACCGCAGCCTTGCGGATATGGCTCGCTGACTTGCTCGAGCCGACGTCCGCCGCCGCTTCATTCACAAATGACACTGACTCGGACGATTTGCCGTTGCGGAGAATCTCGATATCGACCGTCGACCGGTGCGGCGCCACGGTCACGTGACGAGGCTCAGGCTGCACCGCCATTACCGGAACGTCAGGCGCCAGGCTGTACGCGCGCAGCATCTGCGCCACGTCGCTGCCGCTGGTCAGAACAATCTTGTTATCATTGTAATTGCGCATCGCGAGCCGCAGCGTCCCGGAATGACTCGCCAGCGCCAGGCGCTCGGACTCCTGCGGAGTCACCAGCAGCGTGACGACTTTTACGATTTCGGGCTCGTCCTTCTTCTGCTCGACTTCCTGCGCGACCGCGAGTACTTCGACGTTCTGCAGAATCACTTTCGAGAACGCCTTGTCGCCGCCGCCTTCGCCGCTCTGAGTCGCGACAAGGACGTCCACTCGGGTATGCGGCAGCACGAAGCCCGCGACATCGCTGACCTCATCCACCGGCACCGACACCGCGCGCATCCCGAACGGAATCAGCAGCGGCATCACGCCTGCCGTCTTGTCCCCGGTGAACAGCTTGGCCTGCACGATCGGCTCGTTGGCTACCAACGAATTCTTGACGTAGCTACCGATGACCTGATGGGGATCGGTGTACGCGCCTTCGGGCAAACTGTCCGCCGACCAGCGCGCCAACTTCACTTCGCCCAGATCGATCTTGGTGCCGAGTGGGAGATCGTACGCCGCGACTACTACCTCTACGTTGTGCGACATCGCGTTCTGAACTTCGGCTTCTCTCCGCTTCAAAGCGGAGTACACCATCACCGAAGCGAGCATCGCTGCCAACCCCGCGAGCAAGACGAATACCATCGGTCGTCTCATATTACCCCTCCCCTCCGGCCGTGCGACGGCCGGCTATCTTCAAAGAATTGTTGCGCATCCTAGCATCTCGTACATCTTAATAGTAGGTTCAATATAACCCAGGCTGGCAATGAAATTGATTAGCATGCCCGAGCCAAGAAATAATCGCATTTATGATACTGATTTCTCCAAAGTTGCTCTTTTGGAGCGAAATTGAGCCTGTGGTCATGATAATTCTCTCGAAACATTACGTGGCACCTGCTAGAACAGCGTAATCACGTGATTAACGAGTGTATTGATGATGGTTCCTGCATTCTGGACAAAGGCTGTGGCTACGATGGCAATCGTTACGAGTATCAGCGCATACTCGGTCATGGTCTGACCGCTCGAAGTTGCTCCTAGTCTGTAAACTCCCTTCCGGCGGCTCATCGACTTACCCCTCCCAAGGTGGTCGCGCTTTCTGGACTGAACTCCCGGCGAGGACTGGGTCACCAGACCCTGCCAGGAGATCCTTCCTGACGACCCGTCAGGCCATCGGACGATTAGACGCTCGCGTCACGGGGCTCCACCCCACTGCCAACTTCGTGATCGCGAGCATCACTTCCTCGTCAACCCATTAATGTTTTCGTTGGGTGGCGGATGGGTTAGTCCGCCACCCCCGCAATTCATCGTTCTCGAATTTTAGAGCTTGCCATCCACGGTGGTCAGCAGCGTGGTGATGGTCGAGCCCATGGTCTGATAACCGACGAACACCACAACCGCGACTGCGGCCATGATTAGCGCGTACTCGGCCATGGTCTGGCCGCGCTGATACTCGCGAGCCCGGACTACCAATTTGGTGATTGCGTTCATGTGTCTTTTTTTCCCCTACTCGCGCGTAAATTTTCCGCGTCTGTCTTCGATTTTGGGGTGGCCAATGGCTTATTCTGCCGCCCCGAAGTTTCGCCTTTCGCTTTAGAGCTTGCCGTCCACGGTGGTCAGGAGCGTGGTAATCGTCGAGCCCATGGTCTGGTAGCCGACGAACACTACTACTGCTACTGCCGCCATGATCAGCGCGTACTCAGCCATCGTCTGTCCCTTCTGATATTCCCGAACCTTCACAAATAGTCCCGTGATCTTGTCCATTCCCGTGTCCTCCGTAGTCCCGTTTGTTTGGCCGTAATTGGCTATCGTCCCCGTTCTCGACCTTACGCTGCGGTCCGGCATCGCAAGGCGACTGTCCATTCATTTTCCTTCCGGCGAACGCGAGTTCGCTTGTGGCAACTTATACCGTGCCAAGGCGAGACGTACGTGAGCATCTCTCGTGCCATCTTGATCTATTGAGTAATTCCTTCAACTTTTCCATTTTAAAGCGGATTACGACCGCCACAGTGATGCAACTGTTGGTTGCGAGCCCGCAACACAGTTAGGCATAAAGGGCCTATCTTTGGAACGTAAAGATAGCTAAAGAGGCTTTGACTTAAGAGACAAGGTCTAAACGACCAATATCATTGTATTGTCGTAAGCTCAGTAAATTACTGATGCTTTATTCGATCGCTTCGAACACAATCTGATCTCCCACCTGCGTCGAACTCTCGTCCGACGCGCCAGCTGGAAGCTCGAGTGCTTTTCGCGCTCCGAATACGACCGAGGAGACTCGCCACGGCTTCAGACGCCGATCGATCCTGATGACCAGGTTGCCCCGTCCGAGGAAAACGATGTCGATCGCGAAGCGCATAAAGAACATGTGCATCCACATGAACGGGGTGAATCGTCCGTTCTCGAACAGCATCCCCGTTCCCGGCTCGAGACCGGCGCGACCGAGCAGGCCGCGGCCCTGGCCCGCGAGACCGCCGGCGTTTTCGAGTCGCGCGCATAGCACAGTCCCGCGAGTTTGATTCAGTGCTCGGACTGTAGAATGGTCCGTCGACGGCGCGTCGGGCATTTGGGACTGTCTCATCACGCCATCATGTAATAAAATCGCGTAAGTTTCATGGGATACATTCCGATATTTCTCGACGTGACCGGCCGCGAATGCGTGGTGGTCGGCGGCGGCGAGGTCGCCGCTCGCAAAGTCGAGGCGCTGCTGGAGGCCGGCGCTCGCGTAACCGTCGTGAGTCCGCGCCTGTCATCGCAGCTGCAATCACTAGCCGCGCGCGGCATCGTGACGCACATCGCACGCGACTATGAGCGCGGCGATATCCACGGATGCGTGCTGGTATATGCCGCGACCGGCGATCCGAAATTGCATCGCGAACTGGCCGCCGAGGCCCGTGCGCTCGACATCCCTATAAATGTGGTCGACGTTCCCGAATTGTGTACCTTCATCTCGCCCGCGGTCGTGAATCGGGGCGAGCTTCAGATCGCAATCTCGACCGGCGGCGCGTCGCCCGCATTTGCTGCGCGCCTCAGACGCGCGTTGGAGGATCAGTTCGGCAGCGAATACGCGATGACACTCGAAGTGCTGCGCGCGGCACGTCGCCGGCTGCACGCCGAGGAAATCGATCCGACCGATCGAATGCGCCGATTGAAGGAGCTCGCCGACTCCGCCCTGCCCGACGCGATTGCCGTTGGCGACGTTGCTGCGATCGAGCGGATACTTGCTACTTGTCTTGGTGATGGTGTCGGTCTCGCGGCGCTTGGACTCGAGCTGGCGAAAGACTCTCACTGAAGAATCCGATGGACACATTGTGGCTATTGCCGGCGCTTGCGTGCTACGCGCTTTCTGCCGCGTTGTTTGTGTTCGACCGATTATCGGGGCGCACGCGCGCGACCGGCTATGCGGTTGCGATCCTTGGTGCTGGTGCGATCTTTCACGCGCTTGATTTGACCGCGCGCGGTCTGCAGGCGGGCAATATTCCGGTCGCCAATTTTGCGCAGGCGCTCTCCTTCCTGGCGTGGCTTACCGCGCTGGCCGGCCTGCTGATGATCGTACGCCTAAGGCTCGCGGTGATTGGCGCGTTCGTGGCGCCGGCGGTGACAGTCGCCCTGGGCGCCGCGTCGCTCACGATGAGCAGCGGACGCCTGGTTTTGCCGGAGACGCTTCGCAGCGTATGGCTGCCGATTCACGTGACGCTCGCAATCCTCGGCTACACGATGTTCGTGCTGGCGGCGAGCGTGAGTATCGTCTATCTAGCGTACGAGTCGCGGCTCAAATCGAAACGCGCGCTCGGTCCCGCCAACGAAGGTGCCCCGAGCCTCGAAAAGCTCGACCGAATCAACTATCGCTTGCTGGGATGGGGCTTCGTGATGCTGAGCCTGGCGATCGTGAGCGGCGCGATTTGGGCCGACGCGACGTGGGGGCATTTCTGGTCGTGGGAGCCCAAGGAATCGTGGTCGCTGGTGATTTGGATCCTGTACGCAGGCCTGCTCGAATCGCGCCTGACCGTAGGATGGCGCGGGCGGCGCGCGGCGGCGCTCACAATCGTGCTCGCGAGCGTGTTGGTTGGTTCGTTCGTGGGCGTTAACCTGATTTTTCCGGGCAAGCACGGCGGCAGTTTCGGCTAACGTGAAAAGATGGATCAGACGCTATTCATCGTGGGAATAAACCATCGCAGCGCCGCGGTCGCGTTGCGTGAACGGCTTGCGTTTGCCGACGATGAGATCGTCGCTGCCCTTGGCAGGCTGCGCGAATCGTCGTCCGGGGTGGCCGAGGCGGCGCTGATATCCACCTGCAATCGCGTCGAGGTGGTGGGAGTCGCAGTCGACGCGTCCCGCGCGGCGGATGAGACGCTTAAATTTCTGTCCGCTGACAGATGCGTCGCGCAGACCGAGTTCGCCGATGCGGTTTACAGTTTCGCCGGCCGCGACGCCGCGCGCCATCTGTTCCGCGTCGGCGCGAGTCTCGATTCGATGGTAGTCGGCGAGCCGCAGATTCTTGGTCAGCTGAAGCTCGCGTATGCGCAGGCGTCCGAGGCGCGCAGCGTCGGTCTGATTTTGCATCGCGCGTTCCACAAGGCGTTCACCGTCGCCAAGCGCGTGCGCAAGGGCACGCTTATCGGTCATGGCTCGGTCTCGGTCAGCACCGCGGCGGTCGCGCTCGCGGGCCAGATTTTCGACACGCTCAAAGACAAGACCGTGATGCTGATGGGTGCGGGCAAGATGGCGGAGCTGACCGCGCGACAACTGAGCGCGCTCGGAATCGAGTCGCTGCTGATTACGTCGCGCACTTTCGATCGCGCAGTCGCGCTCGCGCGCGATCTCGGCGGCACCGCGGTGCCGTACGACAATTACAAACCGTACCTCAAGATGGTGGACGTGCTGATCGGTTCGGTTTCCTCGACCAAGCCAATCCTCGGGCCTGACGAATTCGAGTCGGTGATTCGCGAGCGCCGCTACCGGCCGATGTTCCTGATCGACATGGGCGTGCCGCGCAATTTCGACGAGCGGCTGAACGCGCTGCAGAACGTGTATCTATACGATATCGACGATCTCGGCGCGCTGGTTCAACGGTCTCTTGGAGACCGCGAGCGCGAAGCCGAAAAGGCCGAACAGATCGTCGAGCTCGAACTCGAATCCTTCCTCAAATGGCTCGCAGGTTTGGACCTGACGCCAACAATCAAGGACATCCGCTACAGCGTCGAGCGATTGCGCGACGACGAGCTGGGCCGCGCGCGCGGATGGATGGCGCAACTCGAACCGGCCGAGCGCGAGCGCGTCGAACTGCTTACGCGCGGACTCACGAACAAATTGCTTCATCGTATTTTGTCGGGGCTGAAGCAGCGCGACGACAAGACTCTCGACGCCGCCTTCGCCGCCGAAGTAGCACGCCGCCTGCTAGGCGCCGAATTCGACGCCCAGGACGACGCCCTCAACGACCCCGACGACACCGATGACGACGACACGGACCTCGAGTGACCGCTCATCACGCTGACCCCCTCCTATACGATTGTTCCCCTTCCCTCGAGGGAAGGGGTTAGGGGTTAGGTTCTTCGATGCCACTGAAAATCCGAATCGGCTCGCGACCGAGTAAACTGGCGCTCGCTCAGGCGTCAATCGTTCGCGACCGTCTTACTGCGCAAATTTCCGGAATCGAAATTGAAATCGTCGAGATACGCACCAGCGGCGACAAAATGACGTCGGCATCGCTCGCGGATGTCGGCGGCAAGGGACTCTTTATAAAGGAGCTCGAGCAGGCGCTCGCCAATCGCACCATCGACGCTGCCGTCCATTCGATGAAAGATCTCCCCGCCGTGCTGCCATCGCAGTTTCGCGTGGCTGCCGTGCCGGGGCGCGAGAACACGTCCGATATTCTGGTGACGCGCGACGGCTCGACGCTGTCCGCGCTGCCTGTGGGCGCGCGGCTTGGGACGTCGTCGTCGCGCCGCCGCTTCCAGGCGCTCAGGAAGAATCGCGGACTCGAGATCCTTCCACTGCGCGGCAACGTCGATACGCGTTTGGCGCGCGTGGCCGACGGGAGCTTCGACGCGATCATAGTCGCGATGGCGGGGCGTGAAGCGGTTGGGCCGAGTCAAAGATGTGAAGTTCGTCGAGCTCGATGCGCGCGATTTCATTCCATCCGGCGGACAGGGAGCGCTCGCAATCGAAACGCTGGCCGATCGCAAAGGCGATGAACTCGATCGTGCGCTCATTGCGATCAACGACGCGCGCGCGTTTTATGAAACCGCGGCCGAGCGGGCGTTCCTGGCTGCGATCGAAGCGTCGTGCACGACACCGGTCGGGGTGAAGGCCAGCATCGTGGGCAATACGCTCGCGCTCGCGGCTATGCTGTTCAGTCCCGGACGGCGCGCGCGAGTTATCGGAGTCGATGGAAGAGTCAATAGCGCCTGATCTTGCGCCGTCCGCCGCCGAAGATGCCGGCAAGCGCTTCGCGGAAAAAATGCTCGCGCGCGGCGCCGGCGCGCTGCTTGGAAAATAGACTTTGCATAACCTCAGCGGCGAGTTCAGAGCAGAGGCAGAATCTTGAATCGCGCGCGAAAAATGCGCGCTGTACAAGGACCCTCACCTTCATCCTCTCCCTTACAGGGAGAGGGGAAGAAAGATCGATCGAACCGTAAACGTGGCAGGGTTTTCCTGGTGGGTGCCGGGCCCGGCGCTCCCGACTTGATCACGGTTCGCGGCGCCGATGTTCTCAGCCGCGCCGACGTCGTTGTCTACGACAACCTGGTTAGTCCGGAACTGCTTCGGCTCACGCCGCCGAAAGCCGAGTTGATTTACGCGGGCAAACGCGGCGGCTCGGAAAAAAGTATCGAGCAATCCGAGTTGAACGCGATGCTGATCGCGCACGCGCGCAAGGGGCGCGTCGTCGTGAGGCTCAAGGGCGGCGATCCGTTTATTTTCGGACGCGGTGGCGAGGAGGCCGAGGCGCTCGCGCGCGCGCAGGTCGAGTTCGAAGTGGTGCCTGGTGTCACGTCGGCGATTGCGGGGCCGGCGTTCGCGGGTGTTCCGCTGACGCATCGCGGGCACGGATCGTTCGTCGCGTTCGTCACCGGCCACGAAGATGAAAGCAAGGGTTCGAGCGCGGTGCCGTGGGACGAGCTGGTCGCGGCGGCGCGTCACGGCGGCACGATCGTTATTCTGATGGCGACGGCGCGGATGCGCGCCACGCTGGATCGAATCCGCGCAGCCGGACTTCCCGATGAAACTCCGGCGGTCGCCGTGCAATGGGCCACGACGGCGGCGCAGAAAACTGTCGGCGCGACGCTGTCGACGCTGGCGGATCTATCTGAGCGCGAAGGAATCGGCGCGCCGGCCGTAATCGTCGTCGGAGAGCTCGCGGGCATGCGCGAGCATCTGAAGTGGGTCGAGCGCACGCCGCTGTTCGGCCGCACCATCGTAGTAACGCGCGCGCGCGCGGCTGCGACCGAGTTCACGACGGCGCTGCGGCGGCTCGGCGCGGAGGTGGTGGAATTTCCTACGATCGAAACCGCACCGCCGCGAAGCTATGCGGTGCTGGATCGAGCGATCAAGCGCGTCGATTCTTTCGACTGGATAATTTTCACAAGCGCGATGGGAGTCGAGAGTTTTATCGAACGGCTCAAGTCGCGCGGTCGTGACGTTCGAGCGCTCGGGCATGCGTCGATTGCGGCGATCGGACCTGCAACCGCGGCGCGCCTTGCCAACTACGCGCTACAGGTTGCGGCGGTTCCCGACGAATATCGCGCGGAGGAAATCGTTTCCGCGATCGGAATCAAGCAGATTCGCGGCAAGCGCTTCCTGATACCGCGCGCTGAAGTTGCACGCGAGGAGCTGCCCAAAATTCTGCGCGACAAGGGCGCCAAAGAAGTCGTCGTCGCGCCTGCGTATCGAACCGTCAGGCCGAAGGGCGCGCACATAGCGCGGATGCGCGAGTTGATTGCGTCGGGGAAGATCGACCTCGTGACGTTCACCAGTTCCAGCACCGTCACGAATTTCTGCGAGTTGCTCGGCTTGTCGCGGAAAGGAATCAGAGCGGCTGCGATCGGGCCGATCACTGGCGCTACGGCGGAAGAACGAGGGTTCGAAGTTGTAGTGAAGCCGCGCAAGTACACGATTGAGGCGATGGCAGAGGCGATTCGCGAGTACTTCGTTCAGGTCAAGAAAAATATCTAACCTCAAGAGCCGGGCAGCGACGTCGTGCGCGCGCAGCTCGAGCCCAGAACCCTCACCTACCGGCGGCTGCGCCCGCCGGCCGCCTCTCCCGTAAAATAACGGGCGAGGTAAGACTCGGCACTCCGCCTCCGACCGTTAAGTTCTAACAGGGACGAAGTCCCGCATCTTTTCTTAGTACTGGGTGCAGGGGTCACCCCTGCCCAGGGAAGCGTGAAACCCACGGCGGGTTTCACATTCAATCTCATCCGCGGAGTTTGCGGGCTACATCTTTCGCGAAGTAGGTCAGGATTAAATCTGCGCCTGCGCGCTTGATCGATGTCAGCACTTCCATCGTGGCGCGTTCTTCGTCGATCCATCCGTTGATGCCGGCTGCACGGATCATCGAGTACTCGCCCGAGACGTTGTACGCCGCGACTGGCGCGTTGAATTCCTGTTTCACCCGGTAGATCAGATCGAGATAAGGCAGCGCCGGCTTGACCATCACGATGTCCGCGCCTTCTTCCAGATCGAGCGCTACTTCGCGCATCGCTTCGTCGCCGTTCGGCGGGTCCATCTGGTATGAGCGGCGATCGCCAAATTGCGGCGCGGACTCCGCCGCCTCGCGAAACGGGCCGTAGAATGCGGACGCGAACTTCGCCGAATACGCCATGATCGCGACGTGGCTGAAGCCGTTTCCGTCCAGCGCTGTGCGGATTGCTCCGACGCGCCCGTCCATCATGTCGGACGGCGCGACGATATCGGCGCCCGCGCGTGCGTGCGACAGCGCCGAACGCGTCAGCAGTTCGAGCGTCGCGTCGTTATCGACGTCGTTGCCGGCGAGTGCGCCGCAATGCCCATGGTCGGTGTACTCGCACATGCAGACGTCGGTAATCACCGCCATCCCGGGCACGCGTTCCTTGATCTCGCGGATCGCGCGCTGCACCTCGCCATTGTCGTTCCAAGCCTCGCTGCCATTCGCGTCCTTGCGTTCGGGAATTCCAAACAGGATGACGGCGGGGACACCGGCCGCCCAGGTCTCGCGCGCTTCTGCGACGACGTTTTCGACCGACATCTGCGCGACGCCGGGCATCGAGGCCACAGCTTTTTTCACGCCGCGTCCCGGGCAGACGAACATCGGGAGGATCAGGTCGTCCGGTGACAAACGCGTCTCGCGGACCATGCGGCGGATTGTTTCGGTGCGTCGCAGCCGGCGCGGGCGATTGATTGGAAAAGCCATCGTGGTGCTCGGCGTCGATTATATAGATATGTGCGGCGGCTGAATAACCTGCGCGCGGGGCCGAGGCTGACCCCGCGCGCTCCCCTTTCCGCAACCCGTCAGGAGCCCCAGATGCCCTGCCACCATGGCTTCGGCTGCGACTCCGGCGGCAGGCCGGCTTTCTTGATCACGTCCTGCAAGTTCCATCCTGTCAGATCCGCGAGCGTCTCAGCTTCCTGCGCTTTGCGCTTGTTCAGTTCTTCGAAATAGTTGCGGGCGCCCTCGCATGCGGTCGGCGATCCGTCCCACGGTCGATGCATCACGTAGCGCGCCTGGAAATTTTCCTGATCCTGCGTCTCCTGGAAGATCAGATCTTCGGGAAACGTGTCGGCGCTGTAGCGGACATGCAGGCGCGTGAGGATCACCGGCATCGGACCCGAGGGCGGAGGTGGCGGCATGAAACCGCCGGGTCGATACATCGGGACCGCGCCGCCCGGCTGGTCGTCGAGCCAGAACACGCCGAGGTTCTTCAATTCCTCGCGCGACAGCGGTGGCCCCGCGCATGGATCGCACCATCCCATGTTCCACACGTACTCGGTGAACACGGCGCGCATGTCGTTGCGCTTGACCTGCTCGTCGAACATCGCCTTGTAGAAGTCGCCGAACTCGTTGCGCACGTACTGCGGGATATCCATCCCGGTCGGCAATTTCACGGTGCGATAGTTGGTGGTTTCGACGCGTCCGTTTTCGGTGAGCATGTAGACGACGAGATCCTGCGGCCCCTGCGAATTAATCATCCCGAGCCGGATCGGCAGCATGAACTTTGGCGATTGGAAGGCGAACTGCAGCGGCCGCAGATACGTCAGCCCGGTGCGATTGTGCTCGGTCAGATTGACCTTCGCGACGAAGAACTTCATGTCGCTGCGAATGTACGGCTCGAGCGCTCGGTCGGCGCCGAGTGGAATCTTGTAGCCGCTCTGCTGCAGCCAGGTTTGCAGGCCCGTCGATTCTTTGGCCGACAAAATCACGATGTCGTATTCGCCGACGGTGTACTCCGCCTCGACCGTGACTCCGAGCGCTTTCGCTTCGGCCTGGCGGGCACCGCGGCTGCATCCCGCGCCGACCATGCCGGTGGCGGCTCCTAAAGCCATCGGGCGCATGATCTCGCACGGATCCGGATCGTAATACTCGACCAGGCGCGGCGAACTGTACGCGTCGATCTTCTGGAACAACTCGCGGTCGCCGATATGCACCTGCCCCTTCTGCAGCACCACCGGCACCGGCACCACCAGCGCGAAATCCGACGGCTCGCCCTGGTAATCGTTCATCAGGCTGATGACGGTCTTGTCGTCATGATGCGCGATCACGACTTGCGACGCGTGATTCACCAAAGCGCCGTCAGCCTTGCCGACGTAGAAGCCGCAGAACGCGCGCGCGTCATGCGGCGCGCCGAGAATCAGCGCTAGCTAGCATCACCGAAACGAGAATCTGCGATTCGCTGAAAAAAGAAAGAACATGGCCACCTCCATTTTGTGTCCATTCGAATTTGCGCGCGGGCCAAATCGCGTCCCACAGCGGAACGCATGGCGCCGCGATGAACAAAGCCCAGATGAGTCCGTTGGTGTGGTAGAGCCGGACCTGCCACACGTACGCGATCGCGGCGACGAGAGCGGCGTGCGCGATTCTGCCGCGGCGATCGTTGGGTCCGGTCATCGGATCGGAAATCATGAAGAACGCGAACAGGAGCAGTGCGCCGCTCTCGAGCTGATGGGTCCAGACGGCCCACCTCTGACCGAGGTATTCGATGCGCAGCGCGAGCGCGCCGAGATAGAACGCCAGGAACGTCCAGCTGATGTCGCCGCGGCGCGCGCGATTCGTCACCAGCATGCCGAGCATCACGACCCATCCCGCAACGGCAACGTCCTGTCCCCACTGGCCCGGAGATACCCACGTGCCGGGAAGAAAAATGATCGCGAAGATGACCCCGAAGGTCGCGGGATTGAAGAGATGCTTGCCGCGAAATCGGAAAAGCGACTTCGACGAAATCGCGGCGGCTGCGGCGATCGGATGGGCGAGCAGATTGTCGGCCCGCAGCAGCAACGTCAGGCTGAGGCAGGTGATGATGGCGCTGCGCAATGTTCGCGGCTTCGACGGAGTAAGCGTCCAGCACGCGGCCTGCGTCAGCAGGCCCGCGGCGAACGTCAGCAGGACCTGCTCGGGGCGGATGCTGAAATCGCGGAAGTAGGCACCGGTGGCAAGCAAAATGCCGAGCGAGAAGATCTGGAAGAGGCGAGGATCGGCAAATGAGCCAGTCCAGTGCTTGAGCTTCGAGATGAATGCGTCCATCGAGTCGTCCCTCTCGACTCTTTGAACGCGCGCGGTCGAATTTTCTTGCACGTTTTTCTTGGTTGGCGGCTGAGGGCCGACTCTTACCTCGCACGTGAGTTACGGGAGAGGACGGCCGGCCGCGATCGCGGTCGGTAGCGTGAGGGTTCCGGGCGTCGAGGAAAATTCGGATTGAAGGTCCCAGACCGCCTCACCTAACCTCTCCCGTGAAATAACGGGCGAGGGAATCAGCGAGGCTATCACTTCTTGCGGGGGCGCTTGGGCGGGGGGTTGTAGACGTGCAGGAACGAGAATGCGGCGATCGTCAGGGCATGCATGACCTGGCCAGACGCTATCAGGCCGCGGATTTCGCGCATCGGAACCAGCACGACCTCCGTTTCCTCGTCACCGATCGATACCACCCGTTCGACCTGGCGGACGTTCTCGGCGAGGAACGAAAAACAGATGTTGCCCTGGATTGCGGGATTCGGATGCACCTTGCCGAGTGCGACGATCGCGTCGGAATCGAAGCCGGTCTCCTCGACCATCTCGCGCCGCGCCGCATGCATCGGCGTCGGATCCTCGGGATCGACCATCCCGCCTGGCACCTCGAGCGTGAACTCCGAGATACCGTGACGCCATTGTCGAATCATCACGACGTCGCCGTTTTTCGCGAGCGGAATGATATTCACCCAGTTGGGCGCGTCGAGAATAAAGAAGTCACGCTCGCCGCGCCGTGAATGCGTCGAGCGCCGCCGATGCAAATCGAAAATCGGCGTGCTGTACGCGACGTCGCTCTTGAGCGTCTTCCACTTCCGCGGCTTCATCTGACCGGGACGCCCGCGGATTTCACTTTTGCTCGAACTCGGCTTCGACGTCGTGCCCGTAGAGCCAGGCGTTCTGCGGCAACGGCGCGGTCGCGGCCGACGACAAGTTCGCGTCGCGTTTTCGCTGCTCATCACCGTCGGCGAGATGGAACATGATGGCGTTGCGGCGCGATCCCTCCTGGCATTGCGAGGCGCGCGGCTTGCGCGTCCGTTCGTAGCGCGCGAGCGCCGCGCCAACGTCGTGCGCGTCCGCACGCTCGAGACATTTCGCGAGCACCGCAGCATCCTCGATCGATTGCACTGCGCCTTGAGCCATGTACGGGAGCATCGGATGCGCCGCATCGCCCATCAGCGTGACGCGTCCGACGGTCCATCGCGGAAGCGGGTCACGGTCGTATAGAGCCCATCGATTGGTCGTTTCAACTGAGCCGATGAGCGCGCGGATCTGCGGATGCCATCCTTCGAACTCCTTGAGCGCGTCGGCCACCTCGCCCTTGGCGGTCCACGACTCGACCCGCCATTCGCCGGGAGTGAGCGCGACCCAGTTGTGATAACGCGCGCCGGCGCCCACATAGTAATGAACGAAATGATGCTCCGGCCCCCACCATACGTTGGCCGTGACCTCAAGTCCGAGATGCGCCACGCGATCGGCAGGAACCAATCCGCGATAAGCAACGTGCCCCGAAAATCGCGGCGACTCCGGTCCCATCGCGGCTTTACGCACCGTCGAGTGAATACCATCGGCGCCAACGACCACGTCGGCATCGGCGGTCGCGCCATTATGGAATTGCACCTCGACTCGGTCGGCATGCTGGGTCAGTCCGACGCATCGATGATCAAGATGGAGCACACCCGCAGGCACAGCCGCTGAAAGAAGATCGAGCAGATCGGCTCGATGGAAGTTGTAGTAGGGCGCGCCGAAGTTGCGCTCGCATGCGTCGGCAAGTGGCTGGCGGGCGAGCTCGCGCCCGTCGTCCCATCGGCGGATGACAATCGAGCGTGGTCGTACTCCCGCGCGGCGCATCGGCTCTTCGAGTCCGAGCCGATTGAGAATTCGTGACGCGTTGGGACTTATCTGGATGCCGGCGCCGACCTCGCGCAATTCGGCGGCCTGCTCGAAGACCTGAACCTCGAGCCCAGCGCGTCGAAGCGTCAGCGCCGCTGAAAGGCCGCCGATCCCGGCGCCGATTACTATGATTCGCATGTGTGTCTCCGCTCCGCTTCAGCTCGCAGATGAATCTAGTCTCGCCACTTTTCTTTGTCATCCTGACGAAGCGAGCAACGCGAGACGGCATGGAAGGATCTCGGACAGCGGTGGCGTAAGCGCATAGCCGGTATCCGGTTCTGAAGATCGCTGCAGCCGATCAGATCCTCGGAGTCATCGCAGCGACATCAGAAAAGCGACCGCTGCGCGATTTCCAGATACCGGAACCGGCTTCGCTGTGCGCGAAGCTGTCCGAGATCCTTCCTGCCGCTCGCGTTGCTCCTTCGTCAGGATGACAGATAGGCCTGCGCGTTTTGCTCGCTTCTGTGCCGATGACCAAACGTAGGCTCGCGTGCTCGCTCATGCATGACACGAATGAGCGCGTCATCTGCCTCAGAACAAACGCCCGTATTCTATCGCCGGGCATCGATCCATGATTACTGTCATGCCCGCTTGATGCGCGCGATGGGCTGCGTCGAGGTGGATCACGCCTAGCTGGCACCACAGGATGCGCGCGCCTTTGGCGATCGCCTCGTCGACGATTTGCGGTACGAACTCCGAGCGGCGAAATACGTCCACTATCTCGACCGGCTCGGGAATCGACGCCAGGTCGGGGTAGCACTTCTCGCCGAGAGCGATTCGGAGCGCGTCGGCATCGAGTTGTGGATTGACCGGGATCACCTTGAAGCCATGGGCTTTCAGCAACTTTGCGATCCTGAGCGAATCGCGCGCCGGATTGTCGGAGCATCCGACGACTGCGACCGTGGCCGGCTTCGACAAAATCGCGCGAATTTCGGCGTCAGACGGATTGTTGAATTCCATAAGCCCCATGATTCGCGCGGAATGCGCGCCGGCGCTAGTTGTGAAACAGGCGTTCGATGATCGTCGGGACGAGGCGGTGGATTTCTTCGCGGCATTCGGCAAATACAAGGTCGCCCTTTTCGTAGGGGTCGTCGATATCGCCCGCCTCGCCCGCGAATGAGCGCAGCGTAAACACCGGGCGGTCTTTCGCGCCGGGAAATCGCTCGACCAGCTCGCGTGCCTGCTGCTCGGTCATCGCGATGATGAGATCAGTCTGCTCGAGCATCTCGGGATGCCGCTTGAGATCCGTCGAGGTCGCCTCGTCGCCGATGTCGATGCCGACTTCGCGCAAAGCCATCCGCGTGTCGAGCGAGACCAGCGCCCCGTCGCGCGCATACGGCGCGATGCCTGCCGAGGTAATCGTAATATTGTGATCGAAGCCGAGCGCGTCGAGTTCGCGCCGGAGGATATGCTCGGCCATCACGCTGCGCGCGGTGTTGGCGGCGCAGATAAACAGGATGGAACGAAAGCGCGGCTCACGAGGAGCCGCGCTTTTAGGTTTCGTGTCAGCGGTCAAAAATCTACACGCCCCCGCCCATCACCTCGCCCATGCTCTCTTTCTTGGTCACGCCCTTGGCCAGCTCTTCCTTGAGCTTGGTGCCGAGTTCCGCCGGCTCCCACATCGAGCCCTTCTTCGAAACCTTGGCGCCGGTATGCCATCCGCGCATCAGCCAGACGTTGCCCAGGCCGACGCGGAACACTTCGCCGTGAACGTCTTTGGCATCGTCGCTCGAGAGCCACGCGACCAGCGGCGCGACGTGCGCAGGCGTGAACGCGTCCCATTCTCCCGCCTTCTGCGTCATGCCTGCCGCAGTCTGCGGAGTCGCGTCGACTGTCAGGCGGGTACGCGCGACAGGAGCGATTGCATTGGCGGTGACGCCGTAGCGGTTCATCTCGCGATCCACGATTATCGCCATCGCGGCCACTGCAGCCTTCGCCGCGCCGTAGTTACTCTGTCCCGCGTTGCCCAGGATGCCCGAGTCGGAGCTGGTGTTAATCAACCGGCCGTTGAGCACGTTGCCGGCCTTGTGCTGCTCGCGCCAGTAGGCGGCCGCGTGGCGGGCGACGTTGAACGATCCCTTCAGGTGGACGGTGACGACGGCGTCCCAGTCCTCTTCGCTCATGTTGAAAATCATGCGGTCGCGCAGGATGCCCGCGTTGTTCACCACAATGTTGAGCTTGCCGAAGTTGTCGATCGCGCAATCGATGATTCGCTTGGCGGCCTTGAAGTCCGTGACGCTCTCGAAGTTGGCGACTGCCTCGCCGCCGGCGGATCGGATTTCCTTGACGACGTCTTCGGCCGGCGAGCGCGACTGGCCGGTTCCGTCGAAGTGTCCGCCGAGGTCGTTAACGACCACCTTCGCGCCGTGCTTGGCCAGCAACAACGCCTCTTCGCGCCCGATGCCGCGGCCGGCGCCGGTGATTACCGCAACTTTGCCTGTCAGTAGTGCCATCTCACTAATTCCTCTTCTCTTTCTCGCTTGGATTTGGGTTAGGTGCTTGTTGTTGGGCCATTTCGCCCGGTCCTTCTATGTCGAAATCTTCCTTCGGTTCCACCAACGATTCATCGATGTGCGCGGGCAGCTCGTAGATAAGGTCGATCGTCATTTTCGACTTATCCTGATCGCTCGGGTAGAGCATGATGCTGCCGGGACGTCCGTTGTAGTGGAAGTCGCACGACCAGGTCCTGCGCGCGGGCATGATCAGTGACGACGTGATGTGAAAGTCGTTCTTTTTCAGCTCCTCTTTGTAGTAGCCAACCATCTGCTGCATTGTCGAGTCGGAGCTAAGCAGGATTTCGCGCATCGCGCCCTTGGGCTTGCGGATGTGCTCCACTTTGGCGCCGGGATAGATGGGCATCGAAGGGAACAGATCCTTGGGTAGCTCCTTGCTCGGTTCGTCGGTTGGGCCTTTCACCACCGGCTCAGGCGGGGGGCCAGCGGGTGCGGACGGCGGCGTCGCCTTGCAAGCCGCGAGTACGACCACGAACGTGGCTGCAATTATGAAGATTGAGGCCCTGTTCACCGTCTGATTAATGAGTGGGTCCAGATTTCTCAAAAGCGTCAATCGCCACAAAAACAAAGACCGCATCGCGGTCAACCAGTGGGCTTGTTGTGGCAAGCTTCTGGATAGACGTGAGGAGGCAAGAAGTCAAGGCGACCGGAGGCGTGGGCGTGCCGGTTAGCGATCAGATTGAGCTAGTCGCCAGCCTGGCCAACGGCGTAGAGTAGATTGAAGATCGACTTGATAGTCGAACAGGTGCGCGCAATGCGCAACTTGGCGCGGTCTGGAAGAGCCGCCCTGCGCATGCGCAATCGTGGACGAAATGTTCAACATTTTTCCTTCCGATCGGCGGCCCTTGACAAATACTTTCTATTGTTGCATTCAGACTTTCCGCGCCATCACGGGAAACTTTTACCGGCGTGAGGTAGCTCAATTCGCTAAAATTGGGCTAGCGTCCGGTTCAGGGGTGGACCGCCGAGGCATTTTGGGACAGTTATCGCAACGGTTCGAGCGGGGCCTAATTTTCGCCGCTCAATTTATATCAATCTCGAGAGGGTAAGAGATGCAAAGCAATTTCGGAATTTTGTCGATGATCCAGCAGGGCTACTACGCAACGTATCCCCTGCTCTTCATTTCGGTCGTATGCCTCGCGATTATTTTCGAGCGCGTGTGGGCGCTGTGGGGCGTCGGACCGAGAACAGCCAAGCTGGCCGACGCGCTGATCCCGCAACTGCGCCAGGGTAAATTCAACGAAGCGCTGCAGGCAACGCAGGCGCGCAGGACGGCGGCTGAGCGCATCTTTCACACTCTGATTTCTGGCGCACAGACGATGGACCGCGATCATCTGCTCGAGCTCGACGACGAGCGCCGCTACCAGGAAGGCCTCGAGTTCAAGCGCTACATCTGGGTGCTCGCGACCGCGGGCGCATCGGCCCCGTTCATCGGACTGTTCGGCACGGTGGTCGGTATTCTGGTGGCGTTCCAGTCGATGGCAATCATGGGCACCGGCGGCTTCTCGGTCGTCGCGGCCGGTATTTCGGAAGCGTTGATTTCGACTGCACTCGGACTCGCAGTCGCGATCGTCGCGGTTATTTTCTACAACTATTTCTCGGTCAAGGTTGAGAACATCAGCGCGATCCAGCACATCAACGACGACCGCCTGATCGACGCAGCCCTCCAAGGGAGACAAGCGCGTGGCAATTAGCGGACCTCATGGCGGCGAGGGTGGCGGCGTTTTCGCCGACATCAACATCACCCCGCTGACCGATATTTTTTTGGTTCTGCTCATTATCTTCATGGTCACGACCTCGGTCACCATCGAGTCCGCCGCGCACGTCGATCTGCCTAACGCGACCAACACGGCGCCCGAGAATAAGGGCGTGATCGTGACGTATACCGCGCAGCACGAGCTGTTCGTGAACTCGAAGGACGTGCCCGAGCGCGAACTCCAATCCGCCCTGCGCGATGCGCTCAGCAAGGTGGACCAGAAGATTGTCGTGTTCCAGGGTGATCGCAAAGTGCTGCTCGGCGACATGGTGCGGATCCTGGGCATCGCCAAGCAAGCGGGCGCAGAACAAATTGCAATCGCGGCCAAGCGGGTTACCGGTGCGCAACTAGCCAACTCCTCCGGCGGCGGAAGTTGATCGCTACCCGTAGAGGTATTTGCGCATGAAAAAGAAAATGGCTGGTCACTCAGGCGGCGGGGTTTTCGCCGACATCAACATCACCCCGCTGACCGATATCTTCCTCGTCCTCCTGATTATCTTCATGGTGACGACGGCGGTGACAATCGAGTCCGCGGCGCATGTTGATTTGCCCAAGGCCGAAGCTTCGGCGCCGTCGACCGACAAGCCCAAGGGCATCATCGTTACTTACACCGCCGATCACCAGGTCTATCTTAACGACAAGCAAGTCACCGAGCCCCAGCTGGTGCCGCAACTTCATGACGCGCTCCAGAATTCAACCGACAAGATTGTGATTTTCCAGGGCGATCCGAAGGTCATACTTGGTGATATGGTTCGGATCCTGGATTTGGCCAAGTCGGCGGGCGCGGAAGCAATCGCAATAGCAGTGTCTTCGCTACCTCCAGGCGGCGGCGGTGGTACCGCAACGCCGGGAGGCGGAGCGTAGGAACTTGATTTTCGAACGATCACGGCCAAGCGGGTCACGGGCGCACAAGCGGCCAACTTCTGCCCGAAGAGGTATTTGCCCATGGCAATGACCAGCAACAAAGGCGGTGGAGTGTTCGCCGACATCAACATCACACCGTTGACCGATATCTTCCTCGTCCTGTTGATCATCTTCATGGTGACGACGGCGGTGACTATCGAGTCCGCGGCGCACGTCGATTTGCCCAAGACACCGCCGTCAGATGCTGCTAACAAGCCCCCCGAAAAGCCCAAGGGCACAATCGTCACGTATACCGCGGAGCATCTAATTTATCTAAACGACAAGCAGGTCACCGAGCCGGAGCTGATACTGCAGCTTCATGACGTGCTGCAGAATTCGACTGACAAACTTGTGATTTTTCAGGGCGACCCGAAGGTTATAATGGGTGATATGGTTCGGATCCTGGATTTGGCCAAGTCGGCTGGTGCGGAATCAATAGCAATAGCAGTGTCTTCGCTACCTCAAGGCGGCGGTGGTGCCGCGACGCTAAGAGGCGGAGCGTAGGATTTATATATGATCGCAGTAATTATCATTTTGCTTGTTCTGTCGACGTTCGTCGTCGCCTTCATCTTCTATCGGATCATCGGCAAGCGAGAGGCCCTGGCCGAGGCGAACCGGGACGATGACGAAGCGGATGCGACCCGCCTGCAGAAGATGAAAGACGCGCTCGGTCTGTTGATCGGGCCCTTTCCACTATCGGTCGCCCTTCACGTCCTCGCCCTGCTCTTCCTGATCATCACGGTGCACGAACAGCGTGGCCGCGAGTTGATCATGGTGAACCTCGAAGCAGGCGGCGGCGGTGGCGGCGGCAACGAGATGCAGGATCTCGACATGCCCGAAGTGCCGATGCCGGACTCGGCGCCGCAGCAGATGGAGCAGCCGACTGCCGTCGATACCTCTCAGGCGGTCGGTCTCGCCAGTGACTACGTGCGCGCTGCCGGCGGCGGTGGTATCGGAATCGGCCGTGGCGGCGGCATGGGCTCGGGCTACGGCCACGGCATCGGCTCGGGCTTCGGCGGGTTCATCGGAGAGTTGCGGCGCAAGGGCCTCGACGTGGTGCTGGTAATCGACGGCACCGGATCGATGAAACTGATCATCGACGACGTCAAAGCCAAGATGATGCAACTGGTGCAATCGATTCACCGGCTGGTGCCAATTGCGCGAATCGGAATAATCGTGTTCGGCGGCAAGGGCGAGAAGATGAACGTCCAGCCGCTGACGCTGTCGCCGCAAAAGTTGAGCGAATTCCTGAACGGCATCCAGGCGATGGGTGGCGGCGAATGGGAAGAGGATACGTTGGGAGCGTGCGAGGCGGCGGTCAACAAGATGGACTGGAAGCCGTACGCGAAGAAGGTCGTCGTGCTGGTGGGTGACTCGCCTCCGCGCACGGAGGACTTCGCTCCACTGCTCTCATTGATTCGGCAGTTCAAGAGCAACAACGGCACCTTCAACACGGTTGACGTTGCGGCTGAAGAGCACGAACGATTCGAGCGCGAGTTCTGGCTGAAGGTACATCGCGAGGAGCCTCCGAAGATCTCTCCGTTGCCGGCTTTCTATCGCCAGACGCAAGCCGCGTACAAAGTGCTGGCGACTGCGGGTGGCGGCTCGATGAAATCGTTGACCAAGGACGCGCACATCAATCAGCAGGTGCTGATCCTCGCGTTCGGCGACCAGTGGCAGTCACAAGTGTCTGCCTTTGGGCGCGGGCTCAGCGGTGGCAGCGGCAGTCAGTAAATATTTGCGTCCGGCCATTCGTCTACTATGATGGGTGGCCGGGACGTTATGAAAAATCTCAAGATACTTAGCGCGGTCGCCCTTGCGGCCGCGCTCTTTTTTCCGCTGAATGCGTCGCGGGCGCATGCGTATGACTTGCAGCACGCGCGCGCACAAAAGGATCTCACCCCCGCGCTCCAGAATTCGCTGCAGGACAAACTCTCGGATGTGACCGGGCCCTACTTCGACGAGCAGGATGAAAAGAAGGCCAAGGGCCAGGTGTACATCGACCTCCTGCAGAAGTTCGAATACCTGCCGACCTACGGGCCGCACAATCATCTCGTCGTCAGCTGCAAGCTCGGCGGCGTCGAGTACAATCCCGTGAAACCCGGAACCAACAAGGGCCTCGCCACCGGCAACCTCAAATATCTCGTCTTCACCTACGCGCTTGAGAACGGGCAGTGGGTCTCGGTCTCCAAACCCAAGTGGGAAACGCAAAACCTGGGCGCCGCAGGCACCGCGCAAATGAGGCAGAACCTCGCTCATGGTGAGCAGCGCAAAGCCGCGATGGAAAAAACCGCGCAGACCCACGCCGCGGCCGCCGCAGCGGCCGCAGCCGCGCAGAGAGCAGCCGACCGCGCGGGACAATAGGACCCGGTCGGGCCTCGAATCCTAACCTCTCCCTTTCCCGAGGATTGGTTAGGCTTTATATGCCGTGCAACGCAGCTACCTTTCGACCTGCGGTGAATAAGGTTCAGCTCGGCCTTGTGCTGAGTGGCCAATAGTGTGATACGGTCGGTTCGATTCAGCTACGAATCCGGAGAGCGGAAATGACAACGTCCATGTCCATTCAGAGAGCGGTTTTAACCCATCAGAAGGACATGGTGTTTCATGCGAACGCTACATTCCGGAAGTACGGCGCGCGTCGGCGCCGATAAAACAAGGCAGACAGAGCGGGCCGCGACCCGATTCGCGGGTTCGCGAGCCAAAAAGTTCCTCTCCTATTACAAGCCGTATCGAGGGCTGCTCGCTCGCAGATCTTCTCTGCGCCTTCGTCATATCGGCGGCAGCCTTGCTGTTGCCGGTCGGTGCGAATTTCATCACCAAGAACCTGCTTGCAAAACAGGGCGCGCACGACGCGCTCGACAAGATCTATGCGCTGGGCGCCGCCATGCTCGCGCTGGTGGCTCTCCAGGCCGTGTGCAACTTGTTCGTCGATTATCAGGGGCACGTGATGGGCGCGAAGATGGAACGCGACATGCGCCGAGATCTCTTCGAACATTATCAGAAACTATCGTTCAGCTTTTACGACCGGCAGAGAACCGGCCAACTGATGGCACGGATCACCAGCGATCTCTTTTCCCTCGCCGAGCTCTATCATCACGGACCGGAAGATCTCGCGATCGCGGGGCTGGAGCTGACAGGCGTGCTGGTCATCCTCGCACGTATCGACAAGACGCTCACGCTGATCGTGATCTCGTTCCTGCCCGTAATGTTCCTCTTCGCGCTGCATTTCAGCCGGCGCATGATTGCCGCGCTCAGATTGAGCAAAGACCGCATCGGCGACATCAACGCGCGCGTCGAGGATTCGCTCGCGGGGATACGGGTGGTCAAGTCCTTTACCAACGAGGCGTTCGAGACCGCGCGCTTCAACTGCGAGAACGATCGCTTTCTCGCGAGCAGGAGCGAGGGCTATCGGAGCGAGGCATGGTTCTCCAGCGGGATGGCGGCTTTCACGCAGCTGATCACCATCGCCGTGATCGTGTTCGGCGCCGCCGGCATCGCGCGGGCGGCACTGGACCTTGCCGACCTGCTTACCTTCCTGATGTGCGTCGCGGTGCTGGTCGATCCGATCCGCAGACTCGTAAATTTCGCGCGGCTCTATCAGGAAGGGATCACCGGTTTTGACCGCTTCTTTGAGATGCTGCAGATGGAGCCGGACATGCCTGACCATGCTGGCGCCGCCGAGCTGACGCACGTGCGGGGAAATATAACGTTCCGCAACGTGAGCTTCCGATACAACGACGATACCCACTTCGTGGTGAAGAACTTATCTCTCGAGATAAGAGCCGGCGAATTTGTCGCGCTAGTGGGCGCCTCTGGCGTCGGCAAGAGCACGCTTTGCTCGCTGATTCCCCGGTTCTATGACGCGACCGCGGGCGAAATCCTAATCGATGGCAGGAACGTCAGAAGTATCCGACCACATTCCTTGCGGCAAAATATCGGCATCGTGCAGCAGGACGTTTACTTGTTCGCGGGAACGGTCGCGGAGAATCTCCGCTACGGCAAGCCCGACGCGAGCATCGACGAGATAATCGAGGCCGCGAAACAAGCGCATGCGGACGAGTTCATCATGGCGCTGCCGAACGGCTACGGTACGGAGATCGGCGAACGTGGCGTGAAGCTCTCCGGCGGGCAAAAGCAAAGACTGAGCATCGCGCGCGTCTTTCTGAAAAATCCGCCAATCCTGATTTTCGACGAGGCAACCAGCGCGCTGGACAATGAAAGCGAACGATCGGTTCAGGAATCCCTGCGCCGGCTCGCGCGCAATCGCACCACGCTGGTCATCGCGCACCGGCTATCTACAGTGAGGAACGCGGGCAGAATTTTGGTGCTAACCGGCGATGGGATCGTCGAACAAGGCACGCATGCAGATCTGGTCACGTTGGGCGGCGCGTATGCGCGACTCTACAACACTCAGGCAAGCATATGAGCTATTCCAAACCTCTCCTTGTCCGAGGAGAGGTCGGCGTGAGCCGCGTGAAACGCGGTGTCGCCGGGAGAGGTGCAACGCCAGACATGAGACTCGCTCCAACTCGTCTAACCCGCAATTCCCAGACACTGGCGCAGCGAAAGCGCAGCACGACTTTCTGACTTGCTGCAATAAAGAAAGCGAGCGTCGTCGCGATGGCCAGCGTGGCACCTCACCCGTCGCGCTCCTTTGGCGCGCGCCGACCTCTCCTCGGACAGGGAGAGGTCAGGATTCAGCGAATCGCGCTCGCTATCTTCCCGATGCGGCGGCCTTATCGACGACGTTGTTCTGGACTTTGCTGTGGTAGCGGCCGTAGGTGAAATAGATGACCAACCCGATCAGCAACCATACGAAAAAACGGATCCACGTTACCACCGGCAGACTCGCCATCAGGTAGACGCAGAACACGACTCCCAGGATTGGGACCAGCGGCACCAGCGGCGTGCGGAAGGGACGCTTCAGGTCCGGCTCAACGTGGCGCAGGATCCATACGCCGAAGCATACCAGCACGAAGGCGAACAGCGTGCCGATATTCGTCAACTCCGCGATCTCCTGGATCGGCAGCAGCGCCGCCGTGATCCCAACCGCGAATCCGGTCAGCGTCGTCGGGATGTAGGGCGTGCGATACTTCGGATGGATCTTGCTGAAAGCAGGCGGCAGCAGGCCGTCGCGCGACACGGCGAAAAACACGCGCGACTGCCCGAGCATCAGCACCAGCAGCACCGAGGTCAGCCCCGCCACCGCGCCCAGCGAGATAAATCCCGACAGCGCATGCATCCCGCGCAGCACGAACGCCGACGCCAGCGGCGCGTTCACGTCGATCATGTGCGCCGGCACCATCCCGGTCAAAACGCCCGCGACCAGTATGTAGAGCAGCGTACAGACGAATAGCGAGCCGAGGATACCGAGCGGCAGGTCGCGATTCGGATCGACGACTTCTTCCGCCGCCGTCGAGACCGCATCGAAACCGATGTAGGCGAAAAAAATCACCGCCGCGCCCTTCATCACACCCGACCATCCCATCGGCGCGAACGGGCTCCAGTTCTCCGGCTTGACGAAAAACGCGCCGACGATGATCACGGCGGCGATCACGACGAGCTTGATTCCGACGATGATCGAATTTATTCGCGCGCTCTCCGAGATGCCGATGAACAGCACGTACGTGATCAGCATCACGATCAGCAATGCGGGCAGGTTGATGATCGCGCCGGGCGCAGACCCGGGCGCGTGGGTTATCGCAACCGGCAGATGGATGCCAAGTCCCTGCAGGATGACGGTAAGGTAGCCCGACCATCCGACTGCGACTGCGGCCGCGCCGACGGCATATTCGAGCACGAGGTCCCATCCGATGATCCAGCCGACCAGCTCGCCCATCGTCGCGTACGAATACGAATACGCGCTGCCTGCGACCGGGATCATCGCGGCGAACTCTGCGTAGCACAGAGCGGCCATCGCGCATGCGAATCCCGACACGATGAACGAGAGCACGATCGCAGGGCCGGCGTATTTTGCAGCAGCGACGCCGGTCAGCACGAAAATTCCCGCGCCGACTATAGCGCCAATTCCAAGCAGCGTGAGATCGAGCGCTCCCAGAGCGCGCCTGAGGCCACCGTCGCCGCGCGCATCCGCCTCCGCCATCAACGCCGACGCCGGCTTGCGCCGGAAAAGCTGGGCCCGCAATCCCGTATCGTTCATCCGCCGCCTCCCCTCGCCGCGTTCACCACGCCTGGTATCCGCCGTCCACCGAAATTACCGACCCCGTAACGTAGCTTGAAGCGGGACTGGCAAGGAAGATCACCGCGCCGCGAATCTCGTGCGCGAGTCCGAGCCGTTTCATCGGCGTGAACGCTTCCATCCGCTCCTTGTTCGCCGGCTTCGCGATTCCGCCTTCGGTGGCCTCGGTGGGAATCCATCCGGGCGCGATCGCGTTGACCAGAATTCCGTAGCCGGCCCATTCGACCGCGAGCTGACGCGTAAGATTCGCCAACGCCGCCTTGGTCGCCACGTACGCGGACAGCCGGTACACCGAGCTCGCGACGGACGCGTAGATCGAAGCCATGTTGATGATTCGGCCCGGCTGTTTGATCTCGATCAGCCGGCGCGCGAAGCGCTGCGAGAGCATCATTGGAGCGGTCAGATTCACCGCGAGCGTCTGGTCCCACGCCTCGCGCTTGAAATTCTCGGCGCGCCCGGTCGGCGACACGCCCGCGTTGTTCACCAGGATGTCGACATCGCCAAGCGCAGCCGACGCTTCGGCCATCACGCGATCGAGGTCGTCCTCGCGCGTCACGTCGGCGCCGATTCCAATCGCCTTGACCCCGTGCGCTTTGGCGAGCTCTTCAGCAATTTGAACGACTCGATCCTTGCGCCGCGCGACCAGAGCAACATCGGCGCCCGCAAGCGCCAGCGCCTTCGCGCATTCGACTCCCAGCCCCGACGATGCGCCGGTGACCAGTCCGCGATGCCCGCGGAGAGAGAACAGAGATTCGAGTGAGTCCATTGTTGAAGTTTCAGTCGCCGAAAACTTCGCCGGTCGCTTGCGCGGCCGCCGCGACTGTTCGATCGATGTCGGCGCGCGAAATTCCGTTATGCGTTACGGCGCGGAAAGACGTCGAATCGCGCGGCGATATCAGCACGTCCCGCTCCTTCATCGCCGATGCGAAACGCCGCGACGCATCGGCGTCGCCGTCCACGTCGAACACGACCATGTTGGTGCGATTCGCGACCTGACGCACGTTGAGGCCCGCGATCAGCGCGAGTCCCTGCGCCAGCGCGCGCGCATTCTGATGATCCTCTGCCAGCCGATCGACCATCGTGGTCAGCGCGACGATTCCCGCCGCCGCGATTATTCCCGCTTGCCGCATTCCACCACCGAGCACCTTCCGCATCCGATGCGCACGCGCAATAAATTCGCGGCTCCCGCACAAGAGCGAACCGACCGGGCATCCGAGCCCCTTCGACAGGCAGAACGACACCGTGTCCGCACTGCTCGCGATTTCTTTTGGCGTCGTCTCGAGCGCAAGCGCCGCGTTGAAGATGCGCGCGCCGTCGAGATGCAGCGGAATTTTTCTACGATGCGTCGCCGTCGAAACTTCCGCCATGTGCGAAAGCTTGATCGGCGCGCCACCGCATCGGTTGTGCGTATTCTCGATGACGACCAGCGACGGCTGCGCGAAATGATCGTCGGCCGGCGTTCCGAGCTCGCGCGCAAGTTCATGGGTATCGAGCTCGCCGTCTTCAGTGTTGGCGATCGCGGTAAGGACGATGCCTCCCAGGGCCGACGCGCCGCCCGCCTCGTAAAGATTGGTGTGCGACTGCGAGCCGACTATCGCCTTGGTGCCGCGCGCGCAATGCGTCAGCATGGCAGCCAGATTGCCCATCGTGCCGCTCGGCACGAGCAGGGCGGCGTCCTTGCCCATCATCGACGCCGCCATCTCCTCGAGCCGATTCACGGTCGGGTCTTCGCCGTAAACGTCGTCACCCAACTCGGCGCGCGCGATCGCCTCGCGCATTTCCGGCGTCGGCAACGTTACGGTGTCACTGCGCAAATCGATCAAGACGCGATGCCTGGTCGCGCGAGGCCTTACTGCCCCGGCGGATAGAGCGTGGTGAAATTGCCGCTGGTCGTATCGACGACCTCGACTGCGTTTTCTGTCGTGTCTGAAAAGTAGAGCTGCTTGCCGTCGCTGGTGAGCGCGCAGCCGGAACCGATATGGCCGTTGACGAGAGTCAGCTTGGTCACGGTGTTGGCGTTGAGGTCCATCTTGCGAATCGCATGATTGTCGGCGTCGAGGATGTACAGAAACGATCCATCGGTGCAGATCGCGCCGGGATTGTTGAACTGCGCCTGTAGCGCGGGACCGTCCTTGTCGCCTTCTTCGCCGGTGCCGGCAATCGTGCTGGTCTCGAGCGAGCTTATGTCGATCTTGCGGATCACGTCGTTGCCGGTGTCGGCAACGTAGATCGCTTTTTTATCCACCGCGACTCCGCGCGGACCGCTGAACAGCGACTTCTTCGGGCCACCCTCAGTCTTACCCGCGGTGCCCGCTTGTCCGCCGACCGTCATGACCTTGAAGTCGGCGAGCGTGATGCGCCGAATTGCACTGTTGCCGCTGTCGGCCACGTAGAGCGAGGTGCCGTCGGTCGCGATCTGAGTCGGGTTGTTGAAATGCGCGGCAGAGCCGGTGGCGTCTTCGGTGCCCCCGATATTCGCCGTGCCCGCTACCGTAGTGACGGCGCCACTGCCTACATTGATCTTGCGGATGTCGGAATTGTTGGTGTCGCAGAGATAAAGATCCTGCCCGTTAATCGTCATGCCGTCAGGGCTGTTGAAGCGGGCCGCCTCGCCGACGCCGTCGTTGCTGCCTTCCTGGAAAAGCTTGCCCGCGACGATTCGTAGCGAACGCGTCGTCAAATCGATCGCCTCGACCGTATTGTTGCGGCTGTTGGCAACGTAAACCGCACGCCCGTCGGTCGCGAGTCCGGCCGGAAAATCCAGCCGCGGTCCTGACTGCGCCTGAAGCCCTTGCAGTTCCTGCGCGATCGCCGATGCACCAACGGCGAGTATCGCTGCCGTAGCCAGAATCACTTTGAAGTTTGCGAGGACTCTCATTACCGCGACCTCTCTGAGGTTGTAGGTTTATTCGCGTCGATTCACGAATCTTGCCGCAACTTATGGAAAGATCGCTTTGACCACTTCGTCGATCGCGCGCTTGCTGTCCGCTTCGTCGGTGAGCGACCAGGTGACCGCGACCGTCGCCGCGCGCCGTGGCGCAATCCCCTGGCGGATCAGTTCGCCGGCGTAGATCAGCAATCGGGTCGAGACGCCTTCTTCCAATCCCGACGCCTTCAGATGCCGCACCTTCTCGCCGAGCACCGCGAGTTGCTGCGCGATATCCTGCTCGACTCCGGCCTCGTGCGCGATAATCTCGACTTCCTTGTCCGCCGGCGGATAGGTGAACTCGATCGTTACGAAGCGCTGGCGGGTCGAATGCTTCAAATTTTTCTGGATGCTCTGGTAGCCGGGATTGTACGAAATCACCAGCAGAAATCCCTCGTGCGCCTCGATCGTCTCGCCGCGTTTTTCAATGGGCAGAATCCGCCGATGATCCGACAGCGGATGGATCAGCACGGTCGTGTCCTTGCGCGCCTCGACCACTTCGTCGAGATAGCAAATCGCGCCGCGCCGCACTGCCTGCGTCAGCGGACCGTCAACCCATACCGTCTCGTCGGCCTGGATCAGAAAGCGTCCGACCAGGTCGCTGCCGGTGAGATCCTCGTGACACGCAACCGTGATCAGCTCGTTGGGGCCGTTGGCGAGCGACGACAGTTGATGCGCCATGTGCTCGACGAAGCGGGTCTTGCCGCATCCGGTGGGACCCTTGAGCAGCAGCGGCAGTCGCGCTTTGTAGGCGGCGGTGAAGATTTCCACTTCGTCGCCAATCGGCAGGTAAAACGGTGCCGCGGCGGGATCGAGATGCTTTACCTCGGGCCCTTCAGCCTGCAGCCTGGTGTCGAATTTCTTTAACTCAATCCCCATCGGTTCCTTCTGGGCACAGTTGATGCGTCAAGGGGCGATTCTAAGATTCTTTCGCGCATGCATTCAAGGCGAATGTGCGCCAAATCCGCTGCTCGCAACCGCTCAGCTGCGGCGTTGATAGGTAGCGGTGCCGTCGCGATTGTCCTTGACCTCGTAGCCGCGCCGTTCGATTTCCTTGCGCAGCTCGTCGGCGGTACTGAAGTCCTTCGCCTTGCGCGCTGCCGCTCGATTGTCGATCAAATGCTGCACGTCCGCTTCGATCGTGCTCGCATGCGCCGTCTCGCGATGCTTCTGCAAGTCGAGGCCCAAAACAGTGTCCAGCGTCAGCAGCGTCGGCCATGCGCGAAAATCCTTGCGCCGGTATGCCTCCGCGACCAGTTCCAGCGCCACCGCTATCGCCTGCGGCGTATTCAGATCATTGTTGATAGCCTCGTGAAAATGCTCGTAGTATTCAGCCGCCCATCCCGCGGCCTCGAGGCCATCGGCAGCCGCGTCGTCCGGCACGCTGCGCGCGAACTCGCGAAAATAATCGAGATTGTTCTGCGACGCCCGGATCGCATCGTCGTTGAAAGCAATCTCGGAGCGGTACTTCGCGCCGTAACAGAAAATCCGGAACGCCAGCGGATCGATTCCCGCAGGCCCGAGATCGCTCAGCAGTGGGAACTTGCCCGCGCTCTTGCTGATCTTGGTTCCCTCTTTCCCGACCAGAAACGCGTTGTGCACGAAGTATCGCGCGAACGGCTTGTGCGTCGCACTTTCCGATTGCGCGATCTCGTTCTCATGATGCACCGGGATGTGATCTATGCCGCCGGTGTGGATGTCGATGGTCTCGCCGAGATACTTCATCGCCATCGCGGAGCACTCGATATGCCATCCCGGGTAGCCGCGTCCCCACGGACTGTCCCATTGCATCAGATGGTCGGGCTGGCCCAGCACCCATAGCGTGAAATCGTGCGGGCTGCGCTTGTCGGCAGAATGATCGAGGCGTTGCGCGGCGTTCTGTTCGTCGAGGCTCTGGCGCGAGAGCCTGCCGAGACGGTTCTCTCCGCGATACCGCTCGACGTCGAAGTACACGCCGCTCTTGGTTACGTAAGCAAAGCCGGCGTCGATGATTCTTTTTGTGAGCGCGATCATATCGCCGATATGATCGGTCGCGCGAGACCATATGTTCGGCGGCTCCAGATTCAGCGCCGCGCAATCGCGCTGGAACTGCTCGAGGTAATAGTTTGCGACTTCGAGCGGCGATTTACCCTGCGCGCGTGCGGTTTTCTCGATCTTATCTTCGCCGGCATCCTCGTCGCTCGTCATGTGCCCAACGTCCGTCACGTTCATCACGTGGCGCACTTTGTAACCGTTGAACTCGAGCGCGCGCCGCAGACTGTCGACGAAGACGTACGCGCGCAGATTCCCGAGATGCTGCGGCAAATAGACCGTCGGGCCGCACGAATACAGCGTCACTTCGGGAGGATTGAGCGGCTGGAATTCCTCGACCGCGCGGTTCAGCGAATTGAAAATGTAAAATGGCTTCACGAGTGCGAGCGTCAAGCTTAGCGTGCACTCGCAGACTCGGACAAGGCGCGAGAGCAGGAAGGGTAAATCACTAAATTAAACGTGAAACCCGCGGTGGGTTTCACACTTCTTTCGGCAGGGGTGACCCCTGCACCCGGTACTAATCGCAAAATGGCGAGGACGCCATTTCGCTCTGAGGTTCGGGGCGAGAGGCAGCATGGAATAACATCGCCGTCACTCATGCCCTTGAGAGCAAAGTAGCGCGCCGCGCGCAACTTTGCGCTTTTCACTGGGTGCAGGGGTCACCCCTGCCGCCCGCCGCGCAGGCGATTATTCTTTCCGCTAGTTTTCTTGGAGAGGCTGACCCTTCATCCGGCCGCGCTCGTCGCGCTGATATCGCGAGGCCGCGATTCGCTTGTACTGGCGGTCCGCCAGCCACGCGTAGCCCGGGACGTACCACAGGTACGCGAGGTATCCCTTCAGTCCGCGCTGCCACCGCAGAATTTCGTTGATCGCACGAGCGCCGCGATACACGCGGCCATCCTCGTCAACCGCGTGCAATTCTTCGAGCAGGTTCTCCATCTTCAATTCGGGAAATTTCGCGCGCACCTCTTCGTCATGAAGATCGAGCGGTTCCATTTTTCCCGAATTGTCGAACTGCCGGATTCCATCGAGGCTGGCGCGGCACATCTCGCATGAGCCGTCGTACAAAATCGCGAGCTTGCCCGCCGACGCCTTCCCTACCGTCATCGCTCGCTCATCCTCGCTCATTAGATCAGCGCTTCGACCACCTTGGATTCGCGTGTATTCGCCGCAGCCGCGCGTTCTCCTGGATAATCCGCCATTCGTAGCCGTCGAGCAGCGATACCCATGCCGACTCGATCGTGTTCGACGACTTGGCCAGCGTCGTCCAGACCAGGTCGCCGTCGGCAAATTTCTTCACCGACACGACGTCGGCCTCGGTCGAAGCGCCGGTGGCATGCTGGTAGGTTTCGATTACCTTTACCGGCTCGAGGTACGGAAAATATTTCAGCAGCGCCTTGCGCAGCGCCACGTCAAGCGCATGCAGGACGCCGACGCCCGAAGCAGCCTCGGTTTCTTCGACGTCGCCGATCCTGATGATCAGAGTCGCGTCGACGGTCATCTTGCCATCGTACACGTCGTCGATCACGCGCCGCCGCACGATCTCGAACGGCGCGAGATAGCCGGCGGAGGCGCGCAGCTTGGCCAGTTCGCGCGATGCCTGTGGCGGCTCCGCCTCGTAAAAGTCTGCCTGACGTTCAGTACTCATCCGGCTTACCTAAAATTTCCGGTGATTCTTCTAATCTGATTATTATGAGCAGTCCTATCGCTTACAAGTGCAAACACAGTTGCCATAATAGTTGACTCGTGACAGCAACGCTTGCGCAGTCGAGTCTCGTCGGTGACCAAAACTACAAATTCATGAATATCCTCTACGTATTCTATCGCATCGCGCGATCTCTCGGCTCCGATCAAGATAAGCAATCAACGCTGAGGCTGTGGATAATCCTGACGGTCGCGAGCCTTATCTTGCTCGCACCCATCGCTCCCGCCCGCGCGTCGCAAGTCCGCATTCCGCTGACCATCGACTACCTCACGCTGCGCGAAGCGCTTAAGCACAAGCTCTACACCGGGCCCGGCGGACGCGCCCAACTCTGGAACGGTCTCGACGATTGCCAATTTCTCTACGCCGAAAATCCCGAGTTCTCGCGCGCGCCTGCGGGCGGCGCTGCGACTGTGCAACTGGAAACCGCGAACAGTCTCGGACTCGGCGTCGCGATGGGCTCGCAATGTCTCAACGCCGTGCAGTGGAGCGGTATCGTCCAGGCGCTCGGCGTCCCGTACGTCGCGCCCGGCCTTCAGCTCAAGTTTCATTTCACGGATTTGAATGTCTTCGACTCCGCGCATCAGAAGGCGCAAGTCGTCAGCCAGGGCTTCGATCTGATCAAAGGTTATCTGATTCCGCGGCTCAACGATTTTTCCTACGACCTCAATCCCTCGGTTAAGCAACTGTCCGCGATGGTCTCCGACTCGCTGCCGCCGGACGCCGCCGACCGCTTCCGCACCGCGATCGCGAGCCTCACCGCCGAGCCGAACATCGTCGCACTAGACGACGGCGTGCGCGTCACGCTCGTGATGACCGTCCCCGATATCCCCGCGCCTGCGGTCCCTGCCGCGGGCGCGTCGCCTACGCCGGCAGAGCTCAAAGCCTTTCAGGACACGCTCGATCAATGGGACGCGTTCCTGGCTTTCTCGATCAAGCATCTGGGCGGCGCGGTCGGCGACCAGCAGTTCCGCGACCAGCTGCTGCAAATCCTGCTCGACAGCCGCTACCGCCTGGTCCAGGCGTTGAACAATCCGTCGGCTGCGGCTGGACCCGATCCGGTTCGCCTTTTGTTTCTCGATGAATGGACGCAGTTGCACGACGCGGTCCGCGCTGCGGCACGACGCGGGATGCTCGGTGCGCACGCCCTCGAATTCATGTCGTTCATCTCGGCTGGCGACGCGCTGTTTGCGCTCGATCAGGCGGCGCCCGCTCTCGGGATGCGCATCTCGGCCGCTGACCTTCGCCGCCTCGCGCACATCATGGCGCCAGGCGCCACCGGCGACCCGCTCCAATTCAACTACCGCGAAGATCCCGACATGAAAAAACTTTTTTCAGTGCCCGAGCCGCCACGGAGCCGCCATCCAATCGAAGAGGAGAGCATTCCGCCCTCCGACTCCAGCGCGCCCGCCAGGCCGCCGAATCCAAATCCCTCGCCGAAGCTTGGCCCTAGCGCGCGATTGTTCCCCTTCCCTCAAGGGAAGGGGTTAGGGGTTAGGTTGCTGGACCTCTTCTCCCCCTGCGAGGCCTACGCCGAAGACGCCGGCGCGATGCAGATTACCCGCCTGCAGGATGTTGCCGACCGCCTCTACCGCCTCGTCATCAACGACGAAAATGCCGACGCCTATCGCCACGACATGACCCTGCTGCTCAACCTCAGCGCCGCTTACCAACTCAGCCAGATCAATTCAGGCCTGAACGCTCTCGAAACTGACAACGGCCGCACTTACATCACGCTGGTGCTCGCCACCGCATGGCAGGAAAGCTGCTGGCGGCAATTCGTGATGGTCGGCGATCGCGTCCGATGGCTCGAATCCGCCACCGGCGACATCGGCCTGATGCAGGTGAACAAGCACGTCTGGCGCGGATTTTACGACATCGATCGCCTCAAGTGGGATGTACTCTACAACGCGGGCGCGGGATGCCAGATTCTCGCGACCATGATGCAGTTCGCGGCCATTTCGCAGCCGAAGTATGATCCCGTACTGATCTCGAGCCACCTTGCGCGATCGGCGTACGCCGGCTACAACGGCGGGCCCGGCTCATGCAATCGATGGCGCCGCAGCGAGCCCCCACCACTCAAGCAAATCGACTACAGTTTCCTGGAAAAATACCGCGCGATAGAAAGCGGAACACAAATCGACATCCTAAGCTGCTCCCGCTCCTGGAGCCACTGATCGCTACTCCCATTGCCGCGAGTTTCGATCTGCCATGGACCCCTCCCCGCGGCATTCGGTCGCGTTGGCAAATTGACACATCTCAAACTAAATCTGGCGTTATGTTCGGCAGACTCTCACAGGGCATCAAACTACTGTCAATTCAGTTTGTGCGCCTTTGAATTCGTCTTGTGCGGCGTCCCGATCACGCGGATGAACTCGTCGAATGACGCGCGAATCGCATCGACCAGATCGCGAAGATCGGGCAGCACGTCCCAGTCCGCGTTCAATCCCCAATGCAGCCGGCCGTCGTAGCTGAGCAGTGCGATGTTGAGCGCTTGATCAGCAAACAGCGGGCCGAGCGGATATGCGGCCGTCATCCGCGCGCCGATCATGTAGAGAGGAATCTGCGGCCCGGGTACGTTGGTGACGGTCAAGTTGAACGATCGCGCGCGCGCCGCCAGGCGCATCGCGAGCGACAGCAGTGTCGGTACGGTCCATTCGCTGACGCGCGCGAGCACCTCCGCGCCCATCGCCTGCCGCGACTGTTTGAGATCGGCGGTGACGTCGCGGACCGCCTGCAGGCGCCGGCGTGGATCCTTCTCTGCGATCGGAAGGCGCGCCGCCCATGACGCGATTCGATTTCCGAGCGTGCCCCGCTCCGAAGACGCACGGACGCTGACCGGAACCATCGCGCGGAAATCGAGCCCCGCAATTGCTTCAGGAGAAAATCCCCGGCCCTTCAGAAACGATCCAACCGCACCCGCGACTGTTGCGAGCACGACGTCGTTGACCGTCCCGCCGAGCGCGTTTTTCACCCGCTTGACGTCCGCCAGATCGATCGCAGTCCAGTCGAATCGGCGATGAGGCCCGATTGGCCGGTTGAACGGCGACTCCGACGCCGGGAACAGGCCGGCGCCAAGCGTTTCAGTCACCGCGGAAATCTGTTCGGTCACGCTCTCCGCCGTTTCGGCGGGATTTTGCATCGCGCCGAGCACCGCCTTGCCGAATTCGAGCGGGCTGACGAGGCGCCGACGCGCTTCCTCCATCACCAGTTCGCCGCGCGACGGCGCGGACTCCGGCTGCCATGGCTGTGCTTCGGGAATGGCCGGGTCGGTAGAAGGACTCAGCAGGACGGTTGCGAGGTCGACGGCTGAAATTCCGTCGATCATGCAGTGATGAGTCTTGCTGATCATCGCGAAGCGATCGCCGTCGAGTCCCTCGACGATCCATAGCTCCCAGAGCGGCTTGCCCCGATCGAGTTGCTGCGAGACGATTCTTCCGGTCAAGCGCTTGAGCTGATCGTCGCCGCCGGGCCTCGGCAGCGCAGTGTGCCGCACGTGATATTCGAGGTTGAAGCGCTCGTCATCCACCCACACCGGATGGTTCTCGAGCGGTATCCGCGCGATCTTCTGTCGATAGCGCGGCATCAGATGCAATCGCGAGGCGACGTAGCGGCGAATCTTTTCGATGTCGATTCCGCCGTCTGCCGTCCGCAACGGGCCGGCCTCGAAGATCGTGACGCCCGCGACGTGCATGTGCGTTTCAGGATACTCGAGGTCGAGGAAGGTCCGGTCCAGGGGACTCAGCCGTTCGTACTTGGCCATTGGGCGCCTCTTCGCGTCAGGATCGCGATTACGCGGTTCTAGCAGGAAGGCCGGCCGCCTGACCATCGGCGTGCGCCCATCATCTGATTTGAGAAGGAGACAACTTTTCACCGCGGGCGGCATCGCGCTAAGGTGCATGTCGAGGAGTCCAATCAACATGCAGATGAATGTGAAACCTATCCCGACGCTCGACCCGCGCATCAACGAGATTCGTGCGCTCACCGCGCAGATCGTCAACCGCGATATTTTGCCCAACGAAAAGAAGCTCTGGGCGGGATGGCGCGACGGCGCGACCGACGAGGACCGCCGCACCTCACGGGCGCTGCGGGAGTCGATTAAGGAGAAGGTGAAGAAGGCGGGCCTGTGGGCGCCGCATCTTCCGCCCGAGTACGGCGGCGCGGGGCTGCGCTTCCTCGAGCATGCGTACATGAACGAGGTGCTGGCCTACAGCATGGGAGCGGCGGCGCTCTTCGGCGTGGTCGCGCCCAACTCGGGCAACCAGTCGATCCTGCTCAAGTACGGCACCGAGGAACAGAAACAGAAATGGCTGGTGCCGCTCACAGAGGGCAAGATGGAATCCGGCTTCTCGATGACGGAGCCCGATTCTGCAGGCTCTGATCCGCGCTCAATCAAGACCACGGCGGTCCGCGATGGCGACCAGTGGGTGATCAACGGGCACAAATGGTTTACCTCGAACGGCTTTCGCGCCGATTTCTTCATCGTCATGTGCCGCACGGGCGGAAGCGGCGCCGACAACGGCCGCATGACGCAAATCATCGTGCCCAAGAACACGCCGGGCTTACGCATCGTGCGCGGCGTCGAGGTCTGGGGGCATCGGAGCGACCACTGCGAGATCGTTTATGACGATGTGCGCGTGCCGCTCAGCAATCAGCTCGGTCAGGCGGGCACAGGGCATCAGGCGGCGCAGGATCGGCTCGGCGCGGGACGCGTCTATCATTGCATGAACTCGATCGGGCAGATGTGCCGGGCCTTCGACCTGATGGTCGAGCGCGCCACGACGCGCGAGGTCCATGGCGGCAAGCTCGAGACCAAGCAATTCATCCAAGGGTTCATCGCCGAGTCGTACATCGATATCCAGGCGGCGCGCTTGATGACGATTCACTGCGCCGAAAAGATGGACAGTGGCGGTGATCCGCGCACGGACATTTCGGCTATCAAGATCTTCGTGCCGGCGGCGTACACGCGGGTGGTCGATCGCGCGATACAGGTCTGGGGCGCGGCGGGCGTCTCAGGCGACCTGCCGCTGGCGGGAATGTACCAGGGCGCCAGAACGTTGCGGCTCGCCGACGGTCCCGACGAGGTCCACAAGATCCTGATCGCGAAGAACGTGCTCGCGCGCTATCACAACGGCGAGAGCTGGGATTTCGGCAACTGATTCGCGAGATTCGTTTGCGGATAGTCACGGGTTCGCGATCGTCGCGAACCCGGTTTTTTTGTTCGGCGACAGACCCCTGACCGATAGCTATCTTCGTCCGCTGGCTCCAAGAGCAGAAATCGGCTATTTCCCACGGCACTGAGGCTTGTTACGTGCTCGTTAACGCGAGCACCGTCGGTATTGCTTGCCGCTCGGGAGGGGTCTTGATGGCGGTCGATAGCCAGTTCGTGCTCACTGGCGCCAAGCGCGTGATGGATTCGCGTCCGATGTACGCGCAGGTGGTAGTGACGGATGATTGCAATCTCACCTGCGAATATTGCGACGAATATACTCCGGGCGGTCCGATTGTTCCGCTGACGGACCTAAAGGCCCGCGTCGACCAGCTCGACGAACTGGGCGTGCTGGTCTACGACTTTCTCGGCGGCGAGCCGCTGCTTCATCCGGGGTTGAGCGATCTGATCGCGCATACCAAGTCCAAGCGCGGCGGCTCGAATGTTACCACCGTCATCACCAACGGGTTCTTCCTGGGCGAGCGCGGGATCAAGCGCCTCAATGATTCCGGCCTCGATTTCATGCAGCTGTCGGTCGATTCCATCGAGCCGTCACCGCGCTCGGTTAAGGCGCTCAAGTCGCTGCTGCCGAAGATGGAGCTGCTCGCGAAGCACGCCAGGTTCAAGGTCGAGGTTCAGACGGTGCTGAACGAGGACACATTTCCCGACTACGATCGCTTCCGCGATATGGTCAAAGATTTTCCGTTCGCCTTCGGATTTTCGATCATGCACGGCCGCGGCGGGCGCATCGCGATTCGCGGCGAGAAGTTCCTTGAGATTCTTCGCCGCTACGGCGTCTTCGACGGGATGAATTTCTACGGCGAGCATCTGCAGGAGATGCTGCTGGGAGATTTCTCGAGAAAGTGGAAATGCATGGCCGGGTTTAAATTTTTGTACATCAACTCGACGGGCGGCGTGCAATGGTGCGCGCAGCAGCATGACTATGTTTTCCCGCTGGCGAAGATGGACCTGGCCGAGCTTCGCAGCAACAACCGTCATAAGCCGTGCGAAGAGGGATGCTGCCTGGGTTGCGTGCGGATGATCTCGCATTCGCTCGGTGAGCCTTTGAAGAGCTTGCGCAGCAGCATTTCGCTCGCCGCCGGCATCGGGCGCGCCGGTCGCAAGGCGCGCGAGCCACGAAACGGCGTTTCCGCGGATCACTAGGACATGGCCGGCGCGCGCGAGCTGTCTTCCGAGGTCGAGGTCCTCGCGAGTGCCGCGCCTTTGCGCGAGTCAGCGCGGCTTCAAGCCGTAGTAGTCTGCCCTGATGCGACCGCGAATCCTCTGCGCAGTGTCGGCGGAATAACCCTGCTCGAACGACTACTTCGCCAGCTTTCTGAACTGGAGACCGTCGAGAGCATCCTCGTTCTGAAGCCTGCCGAGTTGTCCTTGCCGGCGCCCTCGACTGCGCGTGCGCAAACACGTCAGCTACCACGACGCCTCGGGAGCTAACGCTTGGGAGATGATGCGCGACGCCCGCGCACATCTTCACGATCGATTCATCGTCGTCGCCGCGGATCTGCTGGTGGATGAACGGCTGCTCGCCTGGCTCAGTGTTCAGACTGCCGACGTGATGTTGAGTCCGCGCGAGGGCGACCGGCCCGCAACCGCGGCGCTCCTCCGCGCAGAATCGCTCGAGGCCCCTAGCGCCGAAGCTGCCCGCATCAAGGTCGTCGCGGCCGACTCTCTCCCAGCGTACTGGGAGTCGATGCACGGCGAGGTCCCGATCCATCTGCGCCGCATCGCGAGCGAGCGCGACGCCGAAGACGGCTGGCGGATTCTTCTCGACTACATTCAGCGGCGCACGCTCGAGCTGCCCGCGCGCTATTTCGATCCGTTCTTTGAAAACCTGATCGTTCGCCGTCTCGCGCCCACTGCGATTACTGCCAACCATGTCACGCTCATCACAACGGTGCTGGGCTTCGCGGTCGCGGGACTTTATCTATCAGGATGGCTGCGGCTAGGCGTTCTGCTCGCGATTTTTGTCGAGGTGCTCGATGGAGTGGACGGCAAGCTCGCGCGCATCACGAGGACTACGTCGAAGGCAGGCGAGTACGAGCACATCCTCGATTTCTTTTATGAGAACTCGTGGTGGTTGGCGCTGGGACGGTTTCTCTCCCGGCATGGATCGCCGTCTGCGTGGACAGCCGCGATCCTGATGGTCGCGTTCGATTTGACCGACAACATCGTCTACTCGATCGCCGACGTGAAATGGCATCGAAGCGTCGACAACGCGACCCCGTTCCTGTCCCGGTTCCGACTTATCGCGGGCCGCCGCAACATCTATACGTGGATTTTCCTGCCGGGATTTTTTCTCGGCGCGCCCGCATTTTCATTTTACCTGGCGGTCGCGTGGGCTGGGGTAACAGCCGCCATTCACGCGGTCTGGTGCATCTCCGACGCGCGCAAAGCGTGATCCTTGGCGCCGCAGAACCCTTACCTAACCTCTCCCGTGAACTTAACGGGCGAGGGACCGGGCAGCTTCCGTCCTTTGAGCGCTGCGAACGTCAGCAGGCCGGCGGCCGCTCCGACTATCGACGTCAGGCGGAACGCGATCCCGGTCGCGAGGCCCGCTGCCGCCGGCAGTCCTAGCGCTGCGAAAACCAGCAGCATGCCGCCCTCCTGAACTCCGATCGCGCCCGGCACCGCGAACATCACGAAGCCCAGCAGCATCGAGAAGGATTCGATCGCCAGGCTCGTGCCGATACTTCGCGTGAGCCCGAGCCATCCGAGCAGCAGCCACACCTGTACTACGCCGCAGATGAAAGCGAGCAGGTGCGAGACGGCAGCCAACGCGAGGTCGCGCGGGCGTGAGCGATAGAATGCGCGGATCTCGTCGTCGACGTCGGGCGCAAGGCGCTCGAGGCTCTCGATCCATCGCGCGGGGATTGGCAGTCGGGCAACGACGCTCTTCGCCGCGGAGGTGAGTCCCCGCAATTGAAAAAAAAGGAATGTGAGGATGCCGGCGAGGGTCGCGAGGAACCCAATCACGACTGCGACCACGAATCCGTGCGGTAGCTGGACGCGGTGCCACGTAACGATCATGCCGAACGCGATGAAAATCGCCTTCGACAGACTGAAAATCAGGCTCGAAGTTATGACGGTTGCGATCGCAGTCGCGACCGGGAAATGCGGCTCCAGCAGAAAGACCTTGGCAGGCTCGCCGCCCATCGACGCGGCCGGAATCGTCTGATTAAGCGCCGTCCCCGCCAGCCGCACGAAATACAGTGTCCAGTATGTTCCGCGGCGAGCGTCGGGCGGAAATGTGAACCACCATCCGAGAGTATGGAATCCATCGACAACGAATTCCAACGCGATGATTACAATGAGGCCGCCGCCAACTGATTGCAGGTCTGAAGCGATACGCGTCGGCCCGGACTCGTAGATCAGAATAACGAGCAGCGCGACGCCGACGGACGCCCATGCGACGCGCTTGGCGCTACCACTCATCCGAGCCTCGCTGCGGTGGCGCGTGCGACGATTTCCTCGACGACTGAGGTCTTGGCGTCGGCATAGTTCTGCACGTACTTCCAGGTCTGCCTCGCCAGCTCCCGCTTGGTGCGCTCGTATAGTTCGCGATCCGCATCGTTGCTGCGCAGCCAGTCGCGGAACATGAGCATCTTGTCCATCTCGGGACATCCGAACGAGTAGACGTGGAGATTGATATTGGTGTCGGGACCCTTGAACAGCCGATGCTGATGCCATTCGGGCTCGCGGATATGGAGCACATAACCGGCAGACTCCATCGCGGGCACATAAGCCGGCTCGTCGGCAGAATCCGCAACCGCGAGAATCATATCGATGATAGGCTTGGCGGCGAGCCCCGGCACCGAGGTCGAGCCGACATGCTCGAGCATCAGGACGCGATCGCCAAGCGTCGCGCGCACGCGCTTCGCCTCGCGGACGAAGAGCGCCGGCCATTCGGCGTCGTAGTCCATCAATTGGATCGGAGCGTTATGCTCCCGCATCCGCCAACCTGCGCCGCCTGCATCTGTTCTTCGCTAGCCATGTTTCGTTCAGCCCGACTCATCCCTTAATAGGGGTCGGCAAGACTATCAACAGGGTGTCGTGCAAGCGATGCGCCTTGCGTGAGGAGGATCGTACTTGTAAAAACATTCTGCGCTGACGGGGTTTTCTCTGCGGGCACTGGGCCGGCACGTCGGTTTTGGGAGGGATCGGATGCGACGGTTGGTTCTCGCGCTTGTTATAGTTTCATTCGCTAGCGCGGCGTCCGCTTACGAGTATCCTCTGCAGTTCAGTATACCTTCCAACGGTCGAATGATCTCGGTCGCTGGATACTACTTCGTAAACAACACCGTCGTCGGCGATTGCAGCTATTACACAGTCCGCGCATGTTCCGGGCGCGGCTGCCATCCACCCCCGCCGGTCTACCACTACAACACCTGCACCTGGGATCTGTACGGCAAGCTGCTGAGCACGACGACCGGCGCGCCACCGCAACCTGCGCCGCTGTATACGGTGGGAACTGAGACCGTTTATGCCAGTGGCTTCAGCACAACAGGGCACGACAGCAGAAATTTCGGATTCGTCGCAACGCCGTCTTCTCACTATTCGTGGCAGACGAATGGCGGATATGCGGATATTCCCGACGCGCCGTACATGGTCCAGGCTACTCTCACGAGCGACGGCGACTACGTTCTGAACCTGAGCAACGCCACGGTGACGCCGCAGATATACGGTACCGTCACGCCTAGCGCCGGCAATGCAAGTATCACCGGTAATAACTGTCAGGCGGTATGGCCAGGGACCACTTGTACGATCACGGTCACGTACGATCCGACCGCGATTATGTGCACAGCCTCCCCGTACGGCTTCGCCTACACGGGGATCGATCTTTCATTAACTACAGATTCGGCCGTCACCACTGATTTTATCGAGCGCTTTACCGTGACGGGCGTAACGATCTGTAACGATTGAGCTAATGAATCGGCATAAGAATCGATCGAGGCAAATGGTGGGGCGGGCCGCCGTGCCCGCCATCGCTTCGAGCCTTGCGAAATTCCCGGCGTTCGTTCTTGCTGCGATTTTGCCGATCGCACTCGTCGCAGCCGCGCACGGCGTTGCGTTTGCCGGAAGCCCCGTGGGATTCCAGCCGAAGAAGATACTCAGCTTCGGGGACGTCAATGTAGGCGAAACCAGTCCTCAGCAGACTGAGACGATGACCAATCTATCTGCGACGACCGCGATCCCGATCAAGGGCATCGCGGTGGCGCCGCCGTTCATGCAGGTTGGCAATACATGCGGCAACTCGATCCCGGCTAATGGCAAATGCACCGTGAGCATCGTATTCAAGCCGACGAGCGCCGGAACGATAAAGAAGAAAAAAGGCCTGGGCCTCAGCTACTCCGCAACGCATTACATAGAGCTTGCAGGGCGCGGGGTGAAGCGGCCTACGTCGACGCCGACTATAACTTCGACGGCTACGCCCACAGCTTCGGCGACTCCTACGGCGACTTCGACCTCGACACCAACGCCGACACAAACAGACGACGGCACTCCCAAACAAACCGCGACGGCAACAGCGACCGCAACAGCTACCACCACCGCTACTCCAACAGCTACGTATACCGCGCCAACAGCTACTCCCACCCCCTCGCTGGCCGGGCTCCTGGTCGCAGGAGGTGATCAGGGCGGCTACCTTGGCGGAACGGTGAGCCTTGCGAATTCGACGGTATCGAGCAGCGGTGCGCAGGTCTTCGACTCCGGCCTTGGCAGCTTCGAATCCGTGGGCAGTATGACCGCTGCGCGGGAGTCGGCAGCGATAGTTGAGCTGCCCAATAGTCTGAGTCTGATCGTCGGCGGTCAGAGATGCGTCCCCGTCACTATCAACGCGGTTTCCGGGTTTGAGTGCACGGCGCTGCAGACAGCCGAGTTGTACAACAGGAACACGAAGTCGTTCACACTCGCCGGCAGCGGCAGTGGCGGATTGATGACGGCGGCGCGCGCCGGCGCAAGCGCAACTCTGATTGAGGGCAGCGGTACTCCGCTGGACGGGCAAGTGTTGATAGTTGGCGGAACGACCGGGCAGTCTTTCATCGGCACCTCGACGCCCGCGGGCGCGCCCGCGGGGCAGGTCGCCCTGAACACCGCTGAGTTGTACAGCCCGGCGACGGACGCCTTCACCGCGACCAGCTCGATTCCGAAATGCGCGGCGGGCGTAGCGGCATGCGCGGGGCTGCCTGCGGTATGCGCAGGCGCTTCGAGGGCTATCTCGTCCACGTCGGAGAGCGGTACGACAGTAACCGTCACGATGACAACGGCTAATCCGGCTGGACTGGCCGTCGGCAACAGCGTGACGATCGCCGGCGTCGGTGTGGCGGGATACGACGGGACCTTCACCGTAACCGCGATTGGAAGCGCAAGCAGCTTCCAGTACATAGCGGCGTCGCTTGGGTTCGGTGGAAGCTCCGGTGGAACGGCGGCGGCAGATACGGCGCCGTGCGGTTTGGTGAATCACGCTGCGGCGCTCATCCCGAATGATAGCGGCAGAGTGCTCGATTGCCGGCGGCGATCTGATTGCGTCGCTTGGCCAGGCATCGAACCTGTCGTTCATGTTCGACCCGGCGACGCAGACGTTCTCGGCCACGACCGGCTCGATGGGAACGCCGCGCGAACAGTTCGCGCTCGTCGCGTTGGATCCGGCGGTGGTGACAGGAGCGCTGGCAGGACAAGTAGCGGCTTTCGGCGGGATCGAGGCGAACAGCGCGACATGCATCAGCGGCGATATTGTAGCGACCACTCTTGACACTGCCGAAGTATTCGACCCGGCTACGCAAACGTGGAGTGGGACGTCGAACCTCATGGGCATCAGGCGCGCGACGGCGGCAACTCTGCTCGAGGTGGGCAGTCTTGCAGGTGAGGTTATCCTGCCCGGCGGCCTCGACCTCGAAGCAGGCACATTGCCGTCGAGCTGCGTCGGGAGCGGATCGTTAACGCAGGGCGCGCAAAATGCGACCGACCTGTACGATCCGGGGATTGGGACAGGTGGCGCTTTCAGTGCGACGGGTTCTCTCAATCAGCCACGCCAGGGTCAAAGCCAGGGCATGATCGTAGACGGCCCTGACACTACCGACATGCTGGTCCTCGGCGGTGCCTGCACGACCGCCACGCCGGGCGTGCAATCTGCCGTTATTGGCACTTCGCAGGCGGCGCTCACGTGTGGCACCGCAAACGCGCAGACCGATTACTCGGAGTTCTACAGCCAGTCGACCAAGCTATGGACAGTAGGACCCGGCCCCGCAGCCGGCTTCACTCCCACCAACGGCGCAGCCTCAGCAGTGTTGCCGTAGTCAAACGTCAGCCGCCGATTTGGTACATCGAGCGGTCTTGGGTTGAGCGGCCTTCGAGCAGGTGGTGGCCTGTGGGCTTCAGTTCGACGGCGCGTTTCAGGATTCGCGCGACGTCTGCGATCACATCGCTTGAGTTTGAGCGCAGGGCTTTGCGGACGTCGAGTTCGTCGTCGTTCAGCAGGCACAGATGGAATTTTCCGTCTGCGGTCAGGCGCATCCGGTTGCAGGTTCCGCAGTAGGGCTCGCTGACCGGGCTGATGAAACCGATCACGCCGCGCGCGCCTCGGAGGTGAAAGTTGCGCGATTCATCGGCGAGGTATTCCGACGGGATTTCAGTCAGCGGACCGAGGGCCGATTCGATTCTGCGCCGCGTTTCGATGTTAGAGACGTAGCGCTTCATCGACAACGTCGCGCATTCGCCGCCGCCCAGCGGCATCAGCTCGATGAATCGCACGTGCCAGTCGCGCTCGACAGTCAGGCGCGCCAGATCGATGACGTCCGCTTCGTTGTAGCCGGCGGTCACGACCGAGTTGAGTTTTATCGGCGTGAGCCCAGCCTCCTCGGCCGCGACGATCCCGCGCCAGATTTTCTCGAAGCTGCCCCATCGCATCTGCCGCTCGACGGTCGCCGGGTCCAGGCTGTCGAGATGCACGTTGATGCGATTCAGTCCCGCGCGTTTCAGCGCGGGCGCAAGCTCGGTGAGCAGGAGCGCGTTGGTGGTCAGCGCGAGGCCGTGCACGCCGGGCACTCGCGCGAGCCGCTCGACTATCTCGATCAGATCAAGCCGCAAAGTCGGCTCGCCGCCCGTCAGCCGGAACTTTCGAAAGCCGATGCCGACGGCGGCGCGCACAACCGTTTCAAACTCGGCCGGCGTCAGCAGCTCGTCCTTTGGGAGGAAGCGGATGCCCTCCAGCGGCATGCAGTAGACGCATCGCAGGTTGCATGCGTCGATAACCGACATGCGCAGGTAATCTATTTCACGATTGAATGAGTCGCGGGGCACAAAACCATAGTAATCGGAGCCGCCTCGCGCGAAACAACTTGGCCGCGCGGCGACGCTACCCTGGAGCAACGACGCGTAACCTTTGCGCGCACGGCGGCCCGCACCACTGTGTAGAAATGACGCCGCGACTAGTGGATGTAACTCTGGTTGGCGGTTGTGAAGGACATTTCCGAACCATGTGTTCTGCCCAGCCTTATTCGCATCGTACATGTCATCGATCGTGTCGGTGGCTCCATTACTTGCGAGAACCTTGTTCGCGGTATTACCCAGATCGATAACTATGCCGTACGGATTTACACCAGTACCGAAAACTATCGCGCCGTCGATTTCGTTCGCCGAACTCGGTTTTGGGCAAGCAATTCCGTTCGGACCGGTCGAGTCCGAACATCCCAGGTACACGTCGACCAGACCGTTGCAGTGAATTGTACCACCGGGCGACCCGACGACATTGGAGGTAGATTCCTTCAAGTAAACTCCGTAGATGCCGTTTAAATTGATAGCAGTCCCGAAAATCTTGTTGGTGGTCGAGCTGATAACTTCGACCCCGTAGGTGCCGTTGTTGTTGGCGTTCAAATCGGAAATGTTTGTCGAGTTCGACTTGTTCAGCGTTATCCCGGACAACGTGTTCGAGTTGGTGATTGCATTTGTGATGCTCCCGGCGCTCGAGGTGCTCACGTCTATCCCGGACTCGCGGTTGCTACTTGCATCAAAACTGACGAGCGAGAATGAATTCGACCCGGTGATAGTCACGCCGTTTCCACCGTTGGAATCGCTGCTGCCAGAGACAATTTTGCTCGACGCCGCGGTGTTGAGCTGGATCCCATCGCTATTGTTGTTTGCCACCTCAGGCGCCTCGAGCAGCACCCGCGCTCCAGCAAGAATTCCGATGCCGAAACCGCTGACAGAACCGCCCACGATGGTGGCTCCGGCACCGGTTGACGTAACGTGGATTCCATTGCCAGTGCTGGCTGCGCCGGTACCGCTGATCGAAACACCGGTCAGATTCAGATAGACATTTGGCGCGGTGATTTGGATACAGTCGCCAGTGTTGCTGGTAGCGATCAGGCTGGTCGTCATGTTGTAGCAGCCCGCGGTCGAGATCACGACTCCGCACGCTGCCGGCGAAAGCGTGTGTGTAGTAGCGGCGGTGCAAGCCGCGTGGCCATTGGATGCTGCTGCGACGCATAGAGCCGATGCTATGAGCACGAGTCTCGCGACCCGCCCCATTTTGATCACCGCAGTGTAGAAACGTGCCATATGATGTCTCCCTCCCCAGAGAGTTGTTTTGCTTCCCCGCCCGAACTGTATGTTATATTTCACTACTATATGTTAGTAGCGATAGCCGTCCCCAATCCACATCAACGTTTAGCCTCGAGTCATAATAGAAGCTGAGTGGTGGCGAGTCTGTTCAAATGGACGCGATAACCGAGCATGTCGCGACCTCAGAAAAAGTGTGGAAATTTGCTCGATCAATAGTTGAGAATCCAGTCGCGCGTACTATCATTAGTATCGTGATGAACGGGGGCGCGAACATGATTTGTCGATTGGGCGGGAAGTGGCGATTGAGTCCAGGCTTGATGCTTGCGATTGCGATTTCGGCGTGGGGAGTCCTCGCAATCGCATCGTCGGGCTATGCTGCCGAGACTAATCGCGCGGAATCCGACGCGGTAGTTGCCGAGGCGGAAAAACTGGTGATGCAGGCTGGGCAGGCCGATCCGGTCGACACGAAATTAATTCACCAGGCGATGGACAAGCTGCACGTCGCGCTGAAAATCGATCCGCGCAACGACTCAGCCTACGTAGACCTCGGCTTCTGTTACGGCGTGCTGCGCGACGGCGAAACGGCGATCGACATGTACCGCACGGCGACCGACCTGAATCCGTCGGGCAACAACTTTATCGAATTGGCCGACGTGTATCTGCGCGTGGGAGACGCGGAGGATGCGTTGCTCGCGGCTAACGCGGGGATCATCAAGGATCCTTCCAACGCCCGGCTATACAACGCCAAGGGCATGGCGATGAATGATTTGCAGCGTTTCGACGAAGCTGAAGACGCGTGGGAGAAGGCGCTGCGGCTCAATCCAAACCTGAAGGTCGCGCAGGCGAATCTCGACGCGCTAAACGGCGGCCCAAGCGGCCGCGGCAGCGTCAGCAAGCACTCGACGCAACAGCAGCCTCAACCCAGCTCGATGCATTGAGAAGGCGTCGGCGAGTCCTGAAAGCGAAAGGCCGAGCCATTGTGCTCGGCCTTTTAAATTCCGAAGGACGTGAATCACCGATATGCGGCACTGCGTTCGGGCTCCGCCTCTCGGCGGGCGCGGGCGACTCGTCGCCTGGAGCGAATGACGGAGACAATTCCAACGATCGCCACAAACACCGCGAACCCCGCAGGAACCAGAAACGCTCTGTAAATCTGCATCTTCAAAACTCTCGCCAAGGTTCGATCGCCGTCAATCAGCTCTCGTCCTTTCAATCGCTACGCCCGTTACATATACGATAATACACCCAATCAGAACGGAGATCGTAACGCTCAAGGGGAAGGCTTGATTTCTATTTTCCCTCATCAGATTGTCGAGGGTGAAGAATACGACCGACAATACCGCTATTTCGCGTAGAGTCTCGGCAGTCATCTCTGCGACAGTTCGCTTTCCCACGGGGCATTGTGTCTACCATCTTTGCCCACAAAATGCGAAGTACTGTTGACTGCAAGTCTTTCCTTCCACCGGGCTGCCGAGTAAACAATCAGTAGAAATCCGACACTTACGGAGCGTCGCCGACTGATACCAGCACCAGGTATGGGGTCATGCGATCGTAAACGAAGCCGTCGACCACCACCGGCTTCGACGGGTTCGCGGCTGCCGCCTTCGCAATCTGAGTGCGCAGTTTCTGATCTCCAACGACTTCCAAGCGCTTGCTCAAAATCAGGCGATACAGGTCCTGTCCCAGTTCGTCGCCTTGATCGAATTGGAGGTTTTCGCTGATCGCATCGCCGTTGATCGACATCGGGATATCGCGCCCGTCGACGCGCATCCGCACGATCTGCCGATCGATCGTAAACCCTGACTCGTCCCTGGCGAGGCGGCCGACAATTTTGATCTCGTGGTAATGGTCCGGATCGTTGGTCGGGAACACAAGCGTCTGGGAACCATTAATGCTGGATCCGACGCCGTTGAACGATCCACCGGGGTCCCTTCTGAATGTGCGCGAGTTAGTCGTCATCCGGTTCATTCCCGGGGAGCTCATCGAGCCCATGCTGCCGCCGCCCATTGCGCCCATCGGTCCGGCAGCCGCGATCGTGGCCGTGATTCCGAACGTCAACGCCGTCGCGATTCCAGCGAGTGCCTTGCCAACCATCGATGAATCCTCCCGGGATAGGACCTGGATCTAGCCGCCGGTGATCGGGCGCTCGGGCTCCGCCACGCAGTACGCGCATCGGCATAGGCTCCTGAGCTGCGACATCGTGTAGATAGTCTCGTGCCCGTCGACCCATCCGATAAACATCGCGGCTTCGCCCAGCCGCGAAAGCTGCCGCATCCGCAATGACGCGGGCGGAACGTCGCCGCTGAGGTTGCCCTTGCAGGCGTCGCACATACATCCGCGGCGCAGATTTTCCAGCGGGAAGATGCTGTCGTGACCGTCGACCCATTGCACGCCGACGGCGTAGCGCCCGACTTCGTGCAGCCCTTTGATCTTCGGAGTCTTTGACTTGATAAGTGCCATCGGTGCAGTCTCCGAAAGTATAGTCCGCTCGCGGCGCGCTGTGGAGACGTTATTTTTGGCGCCGGCTTTTGTAGAATATCGGAGCTGCTAACTACCCGCGCACGCGGGAATCGACACCGCAACCTGGAAAGGAGTCTCGAATCATGGATGAAAAAGCGAAAAAGCAATCGTTGTTGATGATCCCGTATGGATTGTTCGTGCTCGGCGCCGCTCACGGCGGCACTGCTACCGCGGCGACCGTCAACTGGGTCACGCAAGCGAGCTTCAATCCGCCGTTGGTGGTGGTCGGGATCAAGAAAGATTCGGGCTCGCACGCGATGGTGAAAGATTCGAAAAAGTTTGCGCTCTCGATGCTCGGCGCGGGACAGAAAAATATCGCGGGCGCGTTCTTTCGTCACGTCGAACCCAAGGACGGCAAATTCGGTGACTTCGCGTTCGAGAACGGCGCCAATGGCGCGCCGATCATCAGCGACGCACCGGCGTCGGTCGAATGCGAGGTCGTCGGCTTCTACGAGCTTGGCGATCACAGCGTCGTCGTCGGCAAAGTCACCGACGCGCACGTCAAGCGCGACGCCGAAGCGCTCACGATGAAAGAAACCGGATGGAACTACGGCGGTTGAGGCAGAGAAGGAGACCCCTGCACCCAGTATTAAGAAGATCTGTCTGATGGACTCCGCTGAAATTCAGAGACGCGCTCGAGCGGCTGACCGCCAATGCCAGTCGCGAGTTGCTCGTCAAGCAGCCGCATTGGGGCGACGCGATCATGTGCGACGGCCTTCTCTACGCAGCGCAAGTGCTGAAATCCGACGCGCCGATCGAGGCCGCGCAGCGATGGTTCGAGCCAAAGCTGGCGGCCGGTCCGCGCACCAATGGGTGGTTCTGGTTCTGGGCGGCCGAAGCGCTGCCGGCGCTCGACCTGTACTTGCAGACGAAGGATCCACGCTACCTGGAATATGCGCGCGCGATCGTCAGCTTCATGGAAAATTCAGCCGCGCGAACTCCTGATGGCGCGTTCGTGCCACATCCGCCGGCGATCGAAGTGTGGATCGACGTCTGCTACTTCACTGCGCCTGCACTCGCGCTGCTCGGCCGAATCTCGGGCAAAGCTACGATGCTCGAGCGTGCGGCGGATCAGATGATTCTGCATCGCGACCATCTGATCGATCCCGAAAGCGGACTTTTCTGGCACGTCGCGTACGTTGATCGGAATTCGCATTCGCCGTGCTTGTGGGCGCGCGGCAATAGCTGGTTTTCGATCGCGGCGCCGCAAGTGATCGCGGAAATCGAGGCGGCCGGCCTGTCTCAACCGCTTGCCGCAAAGGTCAAAAGGATACGCGAGGCGCTGGCGCTTCAGCTCAACAAAGTTGCGTCGCTGCAGGATGATTCCGGCTTGTGGCATACCGTAATCGATCGCGACGACTCGTATCTTGAATCTTCGTCGGCGGCGGGATTCGCACTCGCACTTGGCCGGGCGCTTCGGAGCCGTCTGCCCGGTCTCGACGCTGCGCGCGCACGCGATGCGTACTCGCGCGCGCTCGCCGCAATCTGCTCGAAGATAGACTCGCACGGCGCCTTCAACGGCGTGTCGCAGCAGACTCCTCCGGGCGACTTTGCCTTTTATAATTCGATCGAGATCGGAACCGCGCCGTACGCGACCGGCGTATGCATGATGGCGCTCAGCGAGGCGATAGAGACGTAGACATGGCGGATAAAAACAAAAAAGTCGTAGTGCTGCCGGGTGACGATGCGGCGCCGGAGGCGATGGGCGCGACCATGGACGCGCTGCGTGCCCTGAAACTTCCAATTGACTACGTCGAGTTTCCGCCCGGCGAGAAATGGGTCCGTGGCGATACCGACGCGGCTGCGCGAAAAGCAATCGACGCGTCCGACACGACGCTGTTCGGCTCGACTTCGGGCAAGACTACCGCGATCACGTATCTCAGATGGGGCAAGCAGACGTTCGCCAACGTCCGGCCGGTGCGGTACTCAAAGGGTTTTGCGAGTCCGCTGGCCAGGCCCGAGGGAATCGACTTTGTGATCGTGCGCGAGAATCTCGAGGACCTGTATCTCGGGCTCGAAGGTCCGCTCGAAGCGCTCGCTCCACTCAAGTTAACGAGCAGAATCCTGCGCGCGCCTCTCGATACATCCGAGCGCGGCGTCTACGCGATCAAAGTGATCACCGAGCGCGCGACCCGACGCGTCGCCGAGTTCGCGTGTCAGCTCGCAATCAAGCGCAAGCGCGACGGCGGGAAGGGCAAGCTCACGTGCACGTCGAAATACAACATGCTGCGTGAGTCCGACGGCCTGTTCCGCAAAATCGTCGAAGAGACTGCGGCCAAATATCCTGAAATCAAGTACGAACAGTTTATCGTGGACGATTTCGCGCGACGGCTGGTGCAATCGCCGCACGATCTCGATGTGGTAGTGGCGCCGAATCTCTACGGCGACATCCTCTCCGACGCCGCTGCCGGGATTATCGGAGGACTAGGTCTCGCGCCGAGCGGATGCTACGGCGCCGACTACGCCTACTTCGAATCGGTGCACGGCACCGCGCCCGATATCATGGGGATGGGAATTATAAACCCGTCCGCGACGATGCTCTCGGCCGCGTTGATGCTCGACTACCTGGGCTTCAGCGCCGAGGCGTCGCGCCTGGACGCCGCCGTGCGCAAGGTCTACGCCGACGGCCGCGTCCTGACGCCTGACCAGGGCGGCACCGCCAAGACCTCGGAGTTCACCCGCGCTGTGATCACCAATCTGTAGACTTTGCGATCGACTCAACAGGGAGTGAGCGCCGTCCGAATTCCAGATCCAGGCGGAAGAGCTTCGCCGCAATATTGCAGGGTTTCTAGGCAGTTGCCGTAGCCGCGCCCAAGTGTTTTGCTAACGCCGAAAGTCATTCCGATCACCGACGAACTCTAACAGAGATTCAGTCGCATAAAATTGGAGGGGAAAAATGCCTCGACTTCAGGCGACCTGCGGATACCTCAACAAGGCCTTCGGCAAAGACAATATCGATGGGATAGTAGGCGGCTTTAATGTGAAACCCGCCGTGGGTTTCACACTTCCTTGGGCCGACCGCCAGTCGGCCGCCTGTTGCTGCGCCGGTGAGAGCGCCCCTACGAGCAAGTCCTACTGTAGCCCAAGCGACAATTCCGGGTCATGAGAAATGCATTGACGGAACAATGACAGAGCATCGTTGTTGCTATTTTGCGATACTGCGTTCAAGTACCACATTCCGCGCTGGAAGCTGTCGAAGGCGCTGAGATCCTTCGGATTTTTGCGAACGATGCGGACGCCTTCACTGTGAAGCATCGCGGGTTCGATCGCGCTAACCACGTATTCCGTGATCTCGTCCTGCAGGGCGAAGATATCCGCCAATTCGCGATCAAAGGTATCAGCCCAGACGTGAGCGGCCGTCGCAACATCGATCAGCTGCCCGGTAATTCGAACCCGAGTACCGCTTTGCTGAACGCTGCCTTCCAACAGATATCGCACCCCGAGCTCACGGCCAATCTGCTTTACGTCAACCGCTCGATTTTTGTAGGCGAAGCTGGAGTTGCGTGCGATAACAAAAAACCAACGCCAGCGGGACACCCCTGTCACGATGTCTTCGGTGATAGCGTCCGCGAAGTACTCCTGTTCCTGGTGGCCGCCGAAATTCAAGAATGGCAAGACAGCGATCGAGGGCCGGTCAGGAAGCGGTGGGTAGCTAGGCCGCGACGCGACTGGCACGTTCGAACTTTTCAGACCCGACGGCGACGCCGAGTAGACGCGTACCGGAAGTGCAATGTTCTTGAGCTCGCGCTCGCCTTGATCCACGAATTCGACGGTGATCTTGCCGCGCGCCTGCCGCCAAGCGTCCTCGGAGAGCACAATTCCGCCGGGATCAGCGATGCCTTCGAGACGCGCGGCGATGTTAACCACATCGCCCATCAGATCACCATCCTCCTCGACTACGATATCGCCAAGGTTGATGCCTATCCGATAGACAATGCGCCTGTCGGGCGGTACATCAGCATTGCGCACAGCCATTCCTTGCTGAAGAGCAATTGCGCATCGTACTGCGTCAACTACTGAGGCAAATTCGACGAGGATGCCGTCTCCGACACGCTTTACGACTTCTCCGCGATGCTGATCGATGGCAGGATCAAGCAGCTCGCGCCGCAAAGCGCGCAGGCGCTCGAGAGTGCCTTCTTCGTCAATTCCGGTAAGACGGCTGTAGCCGACTATATCGGCCGCCAGGATAGTAGCCAGCTTGCGTGCAGCGGGCATCGAGCATGCCCTCCTTGCCGTAAGTAATACTATCTGGCCACCGGTCAAAGAAGTGTCTGTCCCACCTGAAGCGTCCACAATCTGGCGTATGCATGCAAAGACCTGAGAAGTTCACCCGCGCGGCGATCAAGATCGATCCTGCAGAAATGATAGTGAACAGGCGCTAGCGAACAGCGTGGCTGGTTTGTCTACTGCGTGCGGCATGCATCGGCAAAAAGTGCTGAAAGTAGGCCGAAAATATCGGAGGTCTTTGATCCGTCCCCTTTGAAGATCGAGAGCCAAAGCCTACAAATCCGTCGGCGATCGGATCCGTCGCCGATCAACGCTTTGCCGGAGGGTTCGGCGACCGCGGCACTGCCGACTTCTGAGCACCGATTATGGTAGTAAATGTCTTATTCATTTTCATGGGTTAGATATTGAGCATCATCAGTGCCAGCTAAAACTTCGCTCAAAGCATACGAAAGACTGTAAAAATTTCGGTCGAAACCGGGTGGTGAAATAAATGGCGACTTTTACATGGCCTCAGGGACGTTCTGTTAAAATTGCGGCGCGAGGTAATCAGAATCCTATCAATCTTACAGTTCACGAAACTGGCGAGGGGCCGGCGGTCGTCTTCTGCCATGGGTTTCCAGAGCTGGCTTACTCGTGGCGACATCAGTTGCCGGCGGTCGCGGCCGCGGGATTTCGCGCTATCGCTCCCGATCAACGAGGATACGCGGACTCGAGCGCGCCGCCTGCCGTTACCGATTACGGCCTTACCGAGCTGACGGGAGACATGGCGGGGATGCTCGACGCGCTGAAAATCGAGCGCGCGATTTTCGTCGGTCACGATTGGGGCGGCTTCGTCGCGTGGGCGATGCCCCTGCTGTATCCGGAGCGGACGGCAGGCGTCGTCGGAGTCTGCACGCCTTACATGGCAATCCCGCCGATCTCCGTGTTGCGCGCGATGGTCAACGGCAAGGACGAACGCATGTACATCGTGTGGTTCCAGGAACCCGGGCGTGCGGAGAGCGTGATGGATTCGAAGGCGCGGCTGATCTTCGACCGGCTGATGCGTGCGCCGCTCTCACCGGAGGAATCCGCCAAGCGCGCGATGGCGAGCGGCGAGCTGGATATGAATCCTTTCCGGCGTATCGAGGAGTTGCAGCCCGAGACTAAGCCGATAGTTACCCGCGAAGAACTCGACACCTATGTGCATGCATATGAGAAGAGCGGGTTTCGCGGCGGCATCAACTGGTATCGGAACATCGATCGCAACTCGCGCGAGCATCCTGAGATAGGTGTCGCCAAGCTGACGTTGCCTTGCCTGATGATCACGGCTGAGTGGGACGGTGCGCTTCCGCCGCGGATGGCGGCGGGGATGCCGGCGCTATGCTCGGATCTTGAGATGCACAATATCGAGCGCGCGGGGCATTGGGTGCAGCAGGAGTTTCCGGAAGCGGTGAATGAGAAGATCGTGGATTGGTTGAAGCGGCGGTTTAAGAAGTAGTTAGGCCTTGAGAGTTGCTCGAGTCGCAGAACCCTCACCTACCGGCCGCGATGCGGCCGGCCGCCTCTCCCGTAAAGTAACGGGCGAGGTAAGATTCGGGCCGCACGCGTCGGAGACTACTTGGTGTAGTCGAAGATTTCGTGCTCTTCGGTCAGGAAGATCGATGAGTGTTCGAAGTCGATAAATTTCGACTCGTCTTCGAGCAGGGCGCGGGCTGCCTCTGCGCGTTCCGGCACAGAGCCGCCTCCGCTGAAGTCCTCGAGCGAGTCCCACCATACTTCGGTGATGCCGTCGTAGGTCTCCTTCATCCCGGGGCGGGTGTTGCGGATTCCCTTGCCTGCATCTTCTGACACGGTGTGGCTCTGGACGTATTTCTTCGCGCGCATCGACTTTCGCGAAGCCGCGCACCAGCGGTCCGTGCTTCTTCAGCCAGTACTGGTGGAAATCTTTTTCCGAGACGTCGGCGCGCTTGCGGATTACGTAGACGAGTTTGACCATGGCAGTAACCTCACATCGCACGTAGCTGATCGAGTATCGTCTCGTCAAACATTTGGGGCGGCAGGATATCCGGTCCTACAAAGGCGGCGGGAGACACGTCGGGGAAGTTACCGCGCAGACGTTCTTCGCGGACTTTCATCCTGCGCGCGCGGGCGTGGTCGCCGAATTCCACGCTCAGGATTGAAAACGTGGAGGCCGTCAGCCTGAGCCGGCGCATCCGCTCATACCGTTCCTCCGCGTAAGGCCGAAAGAGGTCAGGGGTCCAGTTGCGATTCTCGAGCATCAGGTCGCGCACGATGCGCACGTCGCGATAGGCGATCGAAAGACCTTGCCCGATGATCGGATCGTTGTGGCCCGCGGCGTCGCCTATCAGCACGACGCCGGGAGCGTATGGCACATCGGTCCAGGTGTCCTCGTTGCCATAGGAATTGCACGGTCCAGATGGAATGCCATTCGCGAGGTACTGACTACCGGGGACGCTCTCCAGGCGAAACGCGTCGAGAAAGCGCGCCTGGTTGTCGGCGCCGGCGAAACGTTTCTTGTCCTCGGTCGAGTAACAGATGTAGAGACGCACGCGTTCGGGCGATTGCGGAAACGCCAGAAAGTTGACGCGCGCCTCGGTGCCGAAGATCTGCAAATCCGCCGGCCATCCGATGGTGTTGTCGACCAGCATCCCGGCCATCAGGTGATGCGTCGGATCGCGATGCTGCTCGATACCGACCTGCGAGCGGACGACGGAGTTGCGGCCGTCGGCGGCGATCACAAGGCGCGGATTGAACCTGCGCTCGACTCCGTCATGCCTGAATCGTACCTCGGGCGCGCTCCCGGCGATCACCTGCAAATCGGTGACACCCCTGATTAGTTCGGCGCCCGCTTTGATCGCTTCGGCGTTGAGGAGGTCGCACATGTCGGGATGCCGCATGCATAGCGGCGGCTTAAAGCCGGCGTTCTCGAAGGCTGTCAGATCCAGCAGTTGCGATTCAGCGATGGCGGGGTCGATATCGTCGCTGTACGCGATGTGGCGCCCGAGATGATGGCCGCCCGCCGCGAGCAAGGTATCGTACAAGCCGAGGCGCTGGGTTTCCTTGACGCCCCACGGCGCGAGCCATTCGCCGCGCACATGATCGAGATGCACCAGCGACTTCTCCAGGATCGTCACCGCGATGCCGGCTTGCGCGAGCACGGTAGCCAGCGCGCTCCCGCCGATTCCAGCACCAACGATCACGACCTCTGGACTAATGTGTTTTTCCATCGCGGCTCAGTTCACTAGCGTGTCGAAATGGGCGGTTTCGATTTTGTCGGCGCGTTTGAACTGTAGAAAAATCCGGTAGTGGCCGGGCTTGGGGAAACCATAGGGCATCGATAGCTCCGGCGATATAGGCGGTCCGCCATTCGGGTTCGTATCGGACATGTTCATGCCCGCCATTGGATCGGCGGACTTTGCGCTCGCCATCATCAACGATGCCATCGGGACTGAGCCGGACGGATGGATGTGGGCGAACACCTGGAGATCGGAGCTGACGATCTCGGCGTGCGCCGCCATTCCCATGTAGGGTTCCATACCGGTAGCAGGCTTGCCGTTTTGATCCTGCACCTCGAAGCGCAGGATCATCGGCGCATTCGCGCGGATTGCGGCGCTGTCGCGATGCCAGACGACGCGCGTGCCGTCATCGAGTACATCGATAGGAGAATCCGACGACGAGGTGAGCGGGGGCGCATTGCCGCCGCAGTCGTCGCCGCTCAGCGGTGAGCCGGTTATCTGGGGCAGGTCGATCGAGCCGACCAGGGTCCAGGGAAATCCGCTTTGGTCCACGATGTCGGCGAACACGCTGTAGCGGCCGGGCTCGAGCGACGGGAGCGCATCCACGAACGATCCATCGGGCTGGCGATTCGGATGCAGATGCCAGATGCGGTCGAGCGCCGGCGTGCGCACGAGAAACAGATGCATCAGATGGCCGTGGTCGGGCACGATGCCGTCCATAACTTTGAATCGCAACCAAACCTGGTCGTCGGGCGACGGGCGAATCGCGAGGCGGTTGCCATCGACAATGGTCAATGCAAGCTTCGGCGGCTTAAATATTTTTGTAATCGCCGCATAACTTCGCGCGTCGGCGTTCCACCATACGAACGCGAGATAGAAAAACGCGGCAACGACGACTCCGGTTATCGCCATCGCGCGCCATCCGCGGCGCCTGAGCTCAGGCGTGACAGGAGCGCCGGGAGCGAGGCGCGATTCGCGAGCCGCAGCCCCGACGATCGAAATCGCCCCGATCGCGAGAGCGATCGCGAGCGTCAGGAGCAATGCGCCGAGCGCCGGCGGCATCGGGAGCATCCGTCGCGCGGCAGACGGAACCGGCACCGACAACTGCGCCGGACCATGCGCGCCCGCGACGTTTATCAGCACGCGCATCGAGCCGTATTCCATAAGCCATAAACTGGAGGTGAAGAGGTGCGGGTCGACGGGCGAGCGCTGCGCGGCGTCGGGGACGGGAGCATACTGCGAGCCCGCGCCTGCGAGGCGAGTCACCGCAGTACTGATTTGATGCACGTCGTCGGAGTCGGCGCGAATCTGCACGTCAGCAACGCCGGGGATTACCGCGGGAACGTTGACTGTCACGAACAGGTGATATGGGCCCGCGTCACCTTCGTAGAAAACGTTGGGACTGCCGACGTGCGCATCCGCAGGAGCCGCGAACAGCAGCAGAATGACAGCGAGTATCACGGCTCGCGGCGGTTTATACCATCTGTAGTGGTTTCGGGATCGATGCACTACCATCGGTAGCTTTGTTCCGTCAGAAATTGTTTTCTCTCCGTAAACAGGGGTCGCCCGATTTCGGACGCGACCGGCGAGAGTGAGGCACTCTGATAGTCGTCCATGCCTTATGTGTAACGCACCAAATCCGCCAGGGTAAGGCCGAATAGTTCATCTCCCAATCTGTGATCGCTGCCACTCTAGAGGCCATCTCAACCTAAGCACTCCGATGTCGGACCTATTCAGGGGCGGAATTCTTCAGGACTTCGCTTTCTTTGCAGATTTCGACTTCCCAGAACTGTTGAGGGCGACCGCCTGGCGAACGAGCGCCTTGAAGGCGGACTCGTCAACTTCTTCTCCTTGGTGGATGTCGATCGCGCGGCGTACGTTTCCGTCGAGACTCGAGTTGAAGAGACGGGCCGGATCCTTAAGAGACGCGCCCTTGGCGAAAGTAAGCTTCACGACATTCTTGTAGGATTCGCCCGTGCAGATGATGCCGTCGTGCGACCAGACCGGAGTGCCCATCCACTTCCACTCCTCGACGACGTCCGGGTCTGCTCCCTTGATGAGCTTGCGCATTCTGCTGAGGGTTGCCCCGCGCCAGTCCCCGAGTTCGGCGATTCTTTTCGAGATGAGCTCCGATGCCGACGGGTCCTGGCTCCCGCCCGACTTTTTCATGTTCTCATCCCAGAAGTTCCAGTTGAGGCGATCGGCGCGCGTCAGCGGCGCACGGTGCGCATCCAGTTGCCCAGCGCCATCCCGATCGAGCAGAAGATGATCGACATCAGGAGTGCGATCATCATTCCTTCTCTGAATGCAGCCCAAGTCTTATCCAGATGCGCGAAATGATACGGGTTGTAGAGCAAATTGGCGGCGTCGAAAAATCCGAAATAGTTGGCGCCGAAAATTGGATTGCGTGCGGCCGGCGAGATCAGGAAGTCCGCGAACGGCCATTGCGCCGCGACGAACGCCGCGATGAAAACGAATCCGGCGGCGATCGCGGATTTCCAGCCGCCCCACTTCTCGCCCATCCACGCGCGCAACAGGTCGAGCGCGAAGGCGGGCACGATCACCAGCACCGGAAACCACAGCGGCACCATGTGCGTGATGTGCTGATAGACCGGGCCGAGCTTGGGCGCGGCGGGGAACAGCGGAAAGATCCACAGGCCCGCGAGGAACAGCGCAGTGTAGATGGCCGCCATCGTGGTAGCCGGCCAGCGCTTTTTCGAGACGACAGATATTGAGATCAGAGCGACGGGAAATGAGGTTGCGACCGCCCGATAAAAGCTTGAGCTGTGCATGAACTCCATCGGCGTCGATTCAAGGATGAAGATCGCCGAGCCTGCCACGACGATGCCCCCGATCACGAGCAGCAACCAGTCGAGCTTGCGCTGATAGGCGCCCGATGCGCGATTGAGATGCGCGCATACGAGCAGCATCGCGCCCGAGCTCGATCATCAGCTCACCGACGCCGAGCATCGAGTGCGGCAGGCTGACGATTTTGACATCGAGTCCGTAGGCGTTGTGCCACCAGTTGTCGAATGGCGCCGACGTGAGCATCGCGAATCCGCCCCACGCCGCCATGAAGCATCCGAGCGGCCCGCGAAAGCCCCAGACCGAGATGCCGGAGTCCTTTGCTTCCTGCGAGGAGCCGAAGGTGGTCGACAGAATCGCGTAGCCGCTGGCGACTCCGGCCAGTACGCCTGCGAGATAAATCATCATGTGCGCGGGAGTCCAGAAAGTGTCGCGGCCGATCGAGATATGCCACGAGATGTCCCAGTAGCCACCGAACAAGTCGGCGGCGGTGGCGGCGGCGAGGCACCATACGTACCACGGAATCGAAGCGGTGCGCTCGGCGGCGACGCTGCGAACGTCGACGCGCTCGCGAAGGTCGAAGGTTGCGGCGGCATTTCCCATGGCTAGTCTCCCGCGACGATTCTATCTTGATGGCGCGCTTCCGCCCACAGGTGGGAGCAGTCCAAATCTTGCGCCCTGAAGTCGGTGGATTGATCGCGCGAAGGTGCTTTCAGGTCAGAGTTGACTGACGCCGCCGGAGGAAATTGCGGACGGCGGGGTCGCGCTCGAGGCCGATTGCGATTTCGTATGCATCGCGCGCGGCTGCGTGAGCGCCGGTCTTCGCTAACAGCTCGGCGCGAGCCGCCCAGTAGGGTTGGTATTCGGTGAGGCGTGCGTCATCGGCTATCGCCTGCATAGCTTCGAGAGCGGCGCCGGCGCCGTGAATCTCAGCGATCGCGAGTGCGCGATTGATTGCGACTACAGGCGAGCCGGAGAGCGCCAGCAGCGCGTCGTATAGGTGCACGACCGACGCCCAGTTGGCGTGACCGGTCCGACGGCGAGAGACGTGCGCCGATTGCAGCGCGCCTTCGAGTTGATAGCGGCCGATGGACCCGAGCGCGCTGGCGCGCAGGAGGATCGCCTCGGCTTCGTCGATCATCTGCGAGTCCCACTGCGCAGGATCCTGATCGGCCAGCGGCACGTAGTCGCCGTGCTCATCGCGACGCGCGCGGCGGCGTGCTTCCGCATGGAGCATGAGGGCCAGCAGCCCCAGCGCCTCGGGCTCGGCCGGCAGCAATTCGGCGACGAGCCGGCCGAGAAAGATTGCTTCATCGGCGAGATCGCGGCGCGCGATATCGGTCCCGGCGGGATCGATCCAGCCTTCCGCAAAGGCCGCGTAGATTGCATCGAGCACGGTGTCGAGCCGATCGCGAAGTTCTGCTCGGTCCGGGATCCGAAACGGAATGCGGGCCTCCAGAATTTTGTTTTTCGCGCGCACCAGTCGCTGGCCCATCGCAGCAGGCGACATGAGGAACGCCGAGGCAATCGTTGCCGCGTCGAATCCCAATACCACTTGCAGGATCAACGGCGCGCGGATGCCGGCGTCGATGGCAGGATGCGCGCAGGCGAACATCAACGCGAGACGCTGATCGGGAATCTCTGAATCGGACGCAGCAGCTTCGAGCTCTTCGGCCATGAGGAGCAAATGAGGGGCGGCGTCGCGGCGATGCGCTTGTCGACGGGCGCCATCGACCGCTTTTCGACGGGCCACAGTCAGCAACCACGCCTCCGGATTCGACGGGCATCCATTGCGCGGCCAATCCTCCAGCGCTGCCGCGAACGCGTCCGAGAGCGCGTCTTCGGCAGCGGCCACGTTGCGCGTGCGTACCGCGAGCAAGGCGACGAGCTTGCCGTAACTGCGGCGCGCGACCGCGTCGGCAGTGCCGCGCGCATCCGCGTCGCCGTTGCGGGAGCTCATACGCTCATGCCGGACTGTTGCGCTGACGGAGGTAGACGCCGACGTGGCTCACGTAATCGCGTTTGCCGATGTCGACACCGTTGTGGCGCAGGATGTCGTATGCGGTAACGACATGAAAATAAAATTGTGGCAACGCCCAGTCCCGTAGAAACTGGAGGCCGTTCATCTCGAACTCCATGCTGTCTTCGGGAATCGGAATTATGATCTTGCGATCCTCCGCACCTTCGAAAGCGGTCTCGCGCACGCTCTGAACATAGTCGACCGTTTTGGCGATGCGCGCCTTGAGCTCGTCGAGCGTCTTCTCGTTGTTGTCGAACTGTGGGGCATCCGTGGCGGTCAAGCGCGCGGTCGCATCACTGGCTTGATCGCATGCGATTTGCACTTGCTGGGAGAGCGGGTACATGTCCGGCGCGAGCCGCGCATTTACCAGCGCGGCGGGATCAGACTTCTTCGCGCGTGCATGCTCGGCGCCCTTGTCGAGGATTTTGGACAGAGATTGCAGCATGGGCACAAACGTCTTAGTCGCAAATGCGTATATCGAGATTTTCACTGGGACTCCTTTTTCTCTATATGTAACAGCATTGCATACTCTCGGCTCTTGGCTCAGAGAAGAAGCGGAATCTTGAATCGCGCGCGGAAAAAGCGCGCTGGATAGGGTCCCTCACCTTAAATCCTCTCCCTTCGGGAGAGGGGAAGAGCGCTGCGCGGAGTTATGCAAAGGTCTCCATTCTGGGAGAGGGGAAGAAGTTACGCCCAGAGGGGACGCACCTCGACTACACCGTGATTTGCGGCGGGACATCGGGCGGCCCACGAGAGCGCGGCGTCGAGATCGGGCACGTCAATTATGTAGTAGCCGCCGAACTGCTCCTTCGAGTCCGCATACGGACCATCGAGTACCTGCGGTTTGCCATTGGCGACGCGCACCGTGGTCGCATTCGCGCTCGGCTTGAGGCGGCCGGTTGCCTTGAGGGCGTTGGCCTTCGTGAGTGCTTCTGTATAGGCGTTGTACGCCGCCATCCCCTGTTCCTGCTCGGCCGGCGTCAGCTTGGGCCATCCGGCCTCGTTTACATAGAGCATTAGAATGTATTGCATTAGAAGCCTCCTCAAATGATCTTGGACGCGAATGATCGCGCTGTTACTACAATGACGTTCAGCCGCAGACAATTTCGACATCATCTGGTTAGGCTCATCGCCATCGCGCTGCTCAGCCTCATTCTAACTTCTCATTGTTCAGTAGCCTTCGCGCAGAACACCGTCGGTCAGGTGACGGACATAACAGGGTCGGCGAAGCTCGAGCGCGGTGGGATCGAGGTCGAGGCAGCCGCGATGATGCCGATCAAGGTCCGCGACAAGTTGCGCACGACGGCGAAATCCAAAGTGACGGTGACATTTCGCGACGGCAGCAAGCTCGTTCTGTCGGAGTCCAGTTCTTACACGATCGATGAATACTCGATTGGTGCGACGAATCGTATAAGAGCGTCGATCGCGCTTTGGGCGGGTCATCTTCGCGCTATCGTCTTCATTGCGGCCGGCGGCGTTCCCGATTTCGAGGTGCATACTCCCAACGCGATCGCAGCGGTGCGAGGCACCGAATTCGAGACTGCGTTCATCGCGGACCGGCCGTGCCCGGAGGACCGAAGCTGCATGCGCTACACGACGGTCGGCGTGTTTCACGGGGTGGTTGCAGTCGCCAACATCGCGAACCCGGCCCAGGCGGTCCAGGTATCCGAGGGATACGAGACGACGGTCGCATGCGAAGCGCCCGCGACTTCGCCCGCGCCACTTGGCATGGAAGAGATGGGCGCGCCCGGCTACCACTGATATGAAATCACGCGCGCATCGCAAAGCTGTGGTCGCGATGCTGTCGGTACTCATCGCGACGCGAGCCATCACAGCTCGAGCGTTTCCTTATTCTGATTTCTTTACGCCGGCGAATCCGCAGCATCTGAGCCTGACGTTGTTCGCGAGCGCTATCGGCAACGAAAGCAGGTATGCGGCGACCCACGAGGGCTTTCAGCTCGAGCAGACCTTGAATCCTTATATCGGCGTGGTCGGGCGCGTGTCGGGATATCAAATCTACCAAGGCGCCGGCTGGGACAACCCGCTCACGGTTCATCCGGGGACGCGTCCGCGCAACTTCGGCGTGTTCATGGGCGGGATCGACCTGCTGCCGTTTCAGGGAACCTCGCTGACTATTCTGGGCGGCCGGGACGTCGGCGACAGCAGCGGCGCGAGGATCGAAGGAGACTTTTCGAGCTGGATACTGCTTCACAGCCGGCATCCCATCAATGTGTCTTTCATCGGCGATCATTTTTACAACAACGGGCAGACCAGCGGCATGATCGATGTGCGCGTGGTGATGTCGTCGTGGCGGAAAGTGACCTGGTTGCTCGGCGCGGGCGGACAATTGTGGGGAGGCGGGCCAGAGCCTCATGTCATGAAGGAGTTTGGTCCCGACCTGGGCCTGTTTTTCCGACAGTGGCAGACCAGCGTCGATCTTCAGGCCGGCTACGGCAACAACCACGGCTACGGCACCATCGCTGTCACGCATCACTTCGGATGGGACGAGTAGCAGACGACTGCTGAGTGCCTTTCTTGAACATGATTGCCTCTGACTGGAATCCCGGCTAATCAGGATGGCCGCTTGAGTAAGGGGAGCATTTTGGGCGAAAGCCGGCCACGAAGGTTCGTCGCGATAGTCGCATCCGCATGCGTTGTCGCCGTGCTGTTCTGCAACCTCGCAAATTCTCAGGACGATGTATTGAGCGGCGACGAGGCGGCAGTGGTGAAAGCTCGCGTCCAGAAGATTCGCGGGCTCAAACTCAAGACCGATGTGCCGGTGACGTATCTCAGCGTCGCGGAAACTGAAGCGCGGTTCACATCCGAGTTCGCCAAGAAGATAAGCCAGGAGGAAATCGACACCAGCGTCGAGGAGAGCAAGATGATCGGCCTCTTTCCGCCCGACCTGAAAATCGAGCGCAAAGACCTGGCCGATATGACGCTGGAGCTGGCCGGCTTCTATGACAACCATCGCAAGGACATCGTCATTATCGATCGGCCTTTATCGGTCGAGCTGCCAGAGCGATATCGAAATGCAGTCACCGAGATGCGAAAGCTCGACACGATGGGAACCCTCGGGCACGAGCTGACCCATGCGCTCCAGGACCAGCACTTCGACATCGAGGCCGCGCAAAAGAAGTACAAGAGCAACACCGATCGCGAACTCGCGTACAAGGCGATCGTCGAGGGCGACGCGACCCTGTCAGGATTTTCGGTCGTGACCGGGCGCGTCGATGACGAGACGATCGACTACTTTAATTCGCATCTGCAGGACATCGTGCCGATATTCATGGGACGCATGGAAGGCAAGCCGCGCGCGATGACCTACCCGTTCATTTTTCAATACACCGAAGGCGCGCGCTTCGTCGCCGAAGCTTACCATCGCAAGAAATGGGCGGGCGTGAATGCCTTGTTCAACGGGCCGCCGCTATCGACGCAGCAGATCATGCATCCCGAGCTCTACTTCGACCATCCGACTCCGGCGCTGACAGTCAAGTCTGGCAGGCTACGAGAAAGTCCTGCACGATTGGAAAAAAATCGACGAAGACACGCTCGGCGAGCTGATGATCAAGATCATGCTCGAGCGCACGATGGGCGAGGATACGCCGTACATCGAGGCGTCGACCAAGTGGACCGGCGATCGAATCGTCGCGCTGCAAAAGGGGAAATCGCTGACCGTGCTCTGGATGCTCACCTTCCGCAGCGCTGGCGACGCCGACAACTTCGCTCAGCTCTATTCGGGAATCCTCGACAAGGTCCTGGCGGGCACTACAGCGCGCAAGGTGGACAGACTCGGTCACGCGGTCTTCGCAATGATCGGCGACGGCGCGATCCGCTACCGCGAATATCTGCCCGAGGTCTGGAAGCAAAGCAGCATCGATGGGAAGCCGATCGGGTCGTATGAATCGCCGGCCACGGGTCCGCAAGCCCCTCAATCGCGAGCAACATCACTGCAACTGCACGCGGCGCCCCCAGCAAATCAAGCACCTCGAACGATCAAAGCTGATTGACAAATATCAGCTGAACGCTCGAAGTCTTCTCAAGTTGCCGCGAACAATCAGGACAAGAGCGATGGGGTTGTGCGGGTGCGGGATAGGACGGCGAATGCGCGCAGGCCGTCGGTGAAGTATGGGTCGCCAGTCAGGTTGTGGCGGGGCGCGTCGGCGGGTGCGGGCTCTACTCCGCGGATGAAACCGAGGCGCGAGACGCGGCGGGAGGCGAGCAGATCGTCCAGCACGTAGTCGCGCGCTTCGTCGACGTTGGGATCGATCTGATGAGTCGTCAGGTTCCAGGTCTTCGGCGTGAAGCGGACACCGATGTCGCGGCTGACCTGTCCGATCCACACCGGTTGGCCGCCGAATTGAATCTTTGTGGTCCATAGCCGCAGATGCAGGCGCTCGTTGAGGCTCGCGCGGGCGCGTTGCAGCGCAAATTCCTGCTGACGTCCACCGAGATACAGCGGGCTCACCGGCGAGTAACGGTATTGCGACTCGAGCAGGAACGCCTTGGCCGTTTTCCACGACGTGCCGAGCGTGATCGATTCGGTCTCGTCCCACGTGCCCAGGCATTCCTGGATACTGGCGCGGTCGCCGACGATAACCAGGTTGAGAGGATCGCCCTCGACGGTTTCCGCCGCATTGCCGGTGCATCGCGGCTGCCCTTCAATCCAGGCACGAAGAGCGGCCTCGTCGAGTTGCTCAGCGCTGCCGACCGCTCCCGCATCCTCGGCAGGATGAGGCAGGACAAGACCGGGCACCTCGACAGTGAACTGAAAATCAGTCACGTGGCTGCGGCCGAGCAATCGTACGTCGATCCGTTTCACTCCTTCGTCCAAGCGGGTGAAGATGAACCCGCTTGCTTTCTTTCCGGGCAAAATAACCGCGGTCGGGAATCCCAGCGAGCGGAGGAGTTCTCTCATTCTTCGGTTCGCGGCGCGCGCGGACAGAAGCTTTAGCGGCACCAGCGGCAACAGCGGAAGGAAGAGCCATCCGAGCACGCCGAATGCCACCAGCCGCGTGCCCATCGCGAAATGCGCGAGGTGGGCAGCCTCCAGCGGAGTGTAGTAGTCGGGGTCAAGTTGGACACGATCGAGCCACAGCGGTTCGCCGCGGCCGTTCACCACCTCCAACCACACGGCCTGCATCCGTTGGCGCGCTAATCGGACACCGAAAATTCGCTCGCTCTCGCGATCGCTCGGCACCGCGACGGTAACCTCGACGTCAGACTCGCCGCGGGTCTGCGCCCGCTCCATGAACGATCGCTCTTCGGGATGCGGCGAGTAGTCGATGGTCAACCATCGCCGCAGCGAGAAAATGCTGTCTGACTTCCGGTCGCTCTTCGTCCGAGATTCCGCCACGCAAACGATTTACCGGATGCGCAGGGATCTCGAAAGGAGGGAGACGATCACGCTCATTAGTCGATGCGCATCATGCCGCGGCGAGGCTTCGCACCTGCGCAAGTTTCCTGCATCACCGGCGCGCCCATCTCGATCAGAGCATCTCGATGCTGCGCTAGCGGCGTACGACGAAGGCGATCCTCGATCGTTTTGAGTTTCTCGAAACTTTCCAGCTTCAACACTCGTTCGACGAACGCCGCCGTTCGAGGCCATCGCGCCGCATCGACTTGATACCGCGAAAACGCAGCATTGCGGAAAAAGCAGGCGATACTGATGTCGGCGATCGAGACGCTACCGAAAATGAACCCATCCGCTGGAAGTTGCGTCTCCAGGTAGTCGAGCACCTCAGGAATATCGTCTCGCATAGTCCTGTCTAAAATCTCCTTGTCCGTTTGTTCCCCCCATACTGCCGGCTTGATCACGAGCTGGTTAAACAATCGCCAGATAAAAACATCCCCCATGCGCGAGTCGGCATACTCCTCGAGCCATCGTGCGCGGGCGCGGTCAGCGATGTCCATGGGATAAAGAGCAGGATCGGGATAGCGGTCTTCCAGGTATTGGCAGATGACCGACGAGTCGGCGAGCGTCACCTCGGTATCGATAAGAACGGGGATGCGCCGGACGGGACTGATTTGCGAGAAGCGCTCATCGCCGAAGAATGGAACGATCGGATCGATCTCGTACGGAATCCCTTTCAGGTCGAGAACCACCAAAACTTTGCGGACGTAGGGTGAGAGATAGCCTCCAATGATTTGTACTCGGTCCGCCACGGTGCCCTCCAGATTCTGGTCAGTCCATTCGAAGATAAGTCAGCGGGTACGATTGTTCTATTGGCAGAATTGACATTTTTGATATTGTTTTTGCCATGAAGGTTCACGTTATCGCTCTCGACGGTGTCTTCGATACCGGTCTGGCCACTGTGCTTGATGCGTTCGGCACCGCAAACGAACTGGCCGAACTGTTCGGCCTCACTTCTCTGCGTTTCGAAGTGAAGACGGTCGGAGTGCGCAAGACGGTTCGGACTTCCCAAGGACTAACCGTGCCGGTCCTTTCTGCAGCCGATCAGACCTGCCCAGATTTAGCGATTGTGCCCGCGCTCGGATACAAAATGCCCGAACCTTTAATCGCGGCGTTGGCGCGCCCGGATGTAAATGACGCCGGACATGCAATTCGCCGCTGGGCCGACCGGGGCGCGACGATTGCCGCCGCTTGTATCGGTACGTTCGTGCTCGCTGAATCGGCGTTGCTTGGCGGCCATGATGCCACCACGACCTGGTGGCTGGCTCCCCTGTTTCGTCAGCGCTATCCGAAGGTGCGGCTAGACGAATCGCGCATCATCATACCGTCGGGTCAATTGGTAACGGCAGGTGCGGCGCTCAGCCATCTTGATATGGCGCTATGGCTGATTCGGCGGGCCAGTCCCGATCTGGCAGCGATGACGACGAAGTACCTCGTCGTTGATACTCGGCCATCGCAGGCGGCATACACGATCCCGAGCCATCTTGCGCACGCGGATCCCGTAGTCGAGCGGTTCGAACGATGGTCGCGTGAACGGCTCGCGCAGGGATTTTCGCTGGACGATGCGGCGCTCGCGGCCAGGACGAGTAAGCGTACCCTTGCGCGGCGAATGCACAAGGTCATGGGAAAATCGCCGCTATCTTATTTCCAGGATTTGCGAATCGAGCTCGCGGTGCATCTGCTGCAAACGAGCGATGATGGTGTCGAGGAGATCGCGTCCAAGGTTGGCTATGGGAACGGCGTCACCCTGCGCATGCTGCTGCGCCGCCGACTCGGTCGAGGAGTACGCGAGCTGCGTCCGCAAACGAGCCACGTCGCAAACTGAGTGGCGACTCCAGGGTTGCGAAAGCCGATTTCTGAAAAATGGTCAGGAAGGCAGATCCAGGTAAGGTTCAAAATCAAGCCCGGAACGCGGGCGCCTCGCTGGAGGCGAGGCGCCCAATCATCATACGGAGAAAGCTGTCAATCTCGGTTATAGCAGCGAGCTCGCGCCTCGGCAGCTTCTTCCTCTACGTCTCTAGCCGCCGCAGGATGCCCCGTGCTCCTGTCTCGCCACACCTGGGCCTGAAGACTGCGTGCGCGGTCGCAGGCATACCGCTTACCGCCGTATTCGTAGTACCCATTATGCCAACCATGATTGGAGTACCCGTCCCGGTCGCCTTTGTAATGATCCCACCACCAATCGACCTTCTGGATGTGATTTGAATCTGAGCTGTAAGCCGGTCCCGCAAATGCCGGCACAGTCATCGGCAGCGCCAGCATCGCGCCGCCTAACAAACCCGTAATCAGCTTTGTTTTGAATTTCATGCGAGGAACCTCCTGCATCTAGAAAGCATCATCGGTGCCAGATTCGGATCGCATCAGAAAAACTTGGAAATCAACGGGTGTTAAACCGATTCGCTGAATCTTCATACGAAATACGGCTGGCGGATCGGCAAAAATTTCAAATCCAGATGAGGCTACAGCCGCGAAGAATCCTACTTCATACTCGCGTTCTCTCTTCGTGACACCACTTTGACGATCCCGACCTCGCGACGCGTAGTCTTAGCCGGCAGGCCCCTGGCTTTCGGAGCTTCTTTCGCGGCGGGACCGGGGAGCACGCGGATGATCGCCATCATTCCCTGATCCTCGTGGTTGAGGATGTGGCAATGATAGACGAAGTCGCCGATATCCTGTCCCCGGAAATCCAGCCGCACTTTAACACTGGGATATTTGTGATGTGGTTTTCCGTCCCAGAACGGAATGTCGATCATGTCCAGCAACTGCCCCTGCAACACGTCTATCGGCTTGCTGCCGTTCTGCTGGAAATTATCCTGCGACATCACCATGAAATGGATCTGGTGGATATGAAATTCGTGGTTCTCCTGGGCGCGGTTCTGGATCGTCCAGTCTTCGACCGAGCCCTGCGTTGTCTCGATAGCGGGAGGATTGTCAGGCGAAAAAACCACCGGCGTGGCTCCATCGACGGTTATGAAAAATTTGGTCTGATCCGCGTTCTCTGAAAAGTACAGAGTGCGCGTCGCCGTAACCCGCGCTTCGGCCAATCCTTCGAATCGCTGGCGCCATGGCTTCGTTACCTTGGCGCTGACCTGTGCGTCCTGGCCACTGTTGTCGCCGACCGGCGCGATGTTAGCGATGACGCGTTGCGTATCATTGTCGCCGTCGGGTCCGGTATTGATCTTCAAGGTCATGAACTGCGCGCTCTTCACTGTGGCTGACGGACCGGTGACGATGAATTCCATTCGCGAAGCGGTCGGCAAACGCATGTGGGTGACTGTAATCAGCTTGCCTTGTGCGGTGCCGTCCTGTGAGCCGAGCGGTACGCCGTCGAGCGATACCAACTGGATCGGCTGCGGCTTCCCGTCATAAACCACCTCCAGGTCCAGGATGGTGTCCGCGGCGGCGTTGACAACCCGCCAGAACTGCTTCTCGTTGGGCGTTATATCGATGACCGCGGGCGTCAGCGCAGGATAAGGGATCGGAATGTAGTTGATAGTCAGGTCCCAGGACGGCACCGGACCGCCGGGCATCGGATTGCCGGCGACATTCTGATCGCGAATTACGAATACTCTTTGCGGCAAACCAGCGACCGCCGGCTGAAGGGCCTCGATTCCGTCAACGATGATCGCGCCGGTCGCGCCGCCCTGTGTCGTGCGCTCGGCGATTCCATGAACGTGCGGATGGTACCAGTAGAGCCCGGGAGGTTCGTCCGAGGGAAAAGGCACATCATAGGTAAAGGTCTCGCCGGAATTGATCAGCGTATGGATGACCTCATCCGCATGGCAGGTCGGCGGCGTGTTGGTCCCGTGATAGTGAATGTTCACCGACGAGTCGTTCATCGTGGTGTCGCCGCATACGGTGAGGGCGTTGGTCGCCATCTGCATGTCGCTGGCAGAAGCCGGCGTCGGAAGATTGTTCTTCACATTGATGATCAGATGGTCTCCCGGATTGATATGAAGCGTGGGGCCTTCGCTGCCGTCAGGGGTCGTGAAGCAGTAGAGCGTGCGCCCCTGCGCGTCCTGCGCGGTGTTGTACGCCAGGTTGACCGTCAGCGTGCCGCCCTGGCTGAAAAGGGCGGGCGGATTGGTAACGGTGCTGCCGGGGGCGAATCGAGGGCAGGGACTTTGTGCGATGGCTGCGATCGGCGTCAGCAAAAGCGCGAGCGTCAGGAAAAAGTTAATGCGAAGGTGTTTCACGGCGTCCTCCCTTGTCAGGCAGATGAAGAATTTTGGGCCACACGCGTGAGCTGGATCGTTTGCGTACTTGGCGACGAGCTACTACATCGTCATCGAGATCCAGCTTATCAAATTGTTGATTTAGTCCACCTGCCAATCAGCTTGACCTGAAATAGAAATAGGGGATCGAAACGGGCGGTTGACTTAGCGTGCGCACGCGCGGATATATGTTCATCAACTCCCTGAAGGGAGGTGCGTACGCAATGAATAGCCACCTTAAAGATCTTGCCGAATTGCGCACGAGCGCGCCTCTGTTGAGCTTCAGTCACCGGTAAGCCAACCGGATTTTCAATTTTTCACTGACATAGCAGCCACGGAGGCGAAAGCTCCCGTGGCTTTTTTGTTTCCGTGGTCCGCTTTGCGCGGCAACCCCGCGCGTGCGCGATTCGGCGATTCAATTTTTCACGTTTGGAAAATCGCAAATGGAGGACGAGGCCATGAGGAAAAATGTCCGACGGAAAACAAGAGGTGCTCGAACGCAACTCGTAACTATTGGAGCCAGAGATGACCACTGCTTTAGAAATCGACCAGGGATTACTCGACGCGTTTATCGGTGATGGATCGATAACTGACGTCCTTTACGTAGTACGGAGCGGGAAAGAGGCAACCGTTTATTGCTGTCGCGGCGCGGACGCGTCGGGAGGCGGACTGGTCGCGGCGAAAGTCTACCGTCCGCTCGAGCGGCGCAATTTTCACAACGATGCGATCTACCAGACCGGTCGCGACGCCGTGCTGAGCAGCCGCAGCAAACGCGCGCTGGCGAACAAGAGCCGTCATGGGCGCGACGTGCAGTACGGTACCTGGATCAACGCCGAATTTCAGACGATGCGGATGCTCCACGGGGCCGGCGCCGATGTGCCCGAGGTATTCGCGCAATCGAACGGCGCGATCCTGATGCAATATTTCGGCGACGAGGAGGCTGCTGCGCCGATGCTCAATCGCGTCACGCTGCCGCGCGAGCACGCGGAAAGATATCTGCGCCAGATCATCGACAACATCACGCTGTGGCTCGCGAACGATCTCGTTCATGGCGACTTGTCGCCGTACAACCTGCTTTACTGGGAGGATCGAATCGTCGCGATCGATTTTCCCCAGGCGGTTGACCCGCGGATAAATCCGAAGGCGAGGTTGTTGCTCGGCCGCGATCTGGAAAACGTTTGCGGATATTTCGTGAAATATGGAATTCGTGCTGACGCGGCGAGGATCGCGAATGCACTTTGGGCGAACTACCAAAACGGGCGGCTATGAGCTGCCGTCTCGCATTCGCATCGAGCGGACGATTAAAATCGCGGGCACGGCGGCCCGCGCCACCAAATGAAAGCCGGAAGCAGGTATGGCAAGGCAAATCGGCCCGGTTAAAGCACGCATCGAATACACCGGCATCACCGCCGTCACCGCCGCCCTGCGTGCGATGCCGTTGGAGCGCGCGGTGCGTGCGGGCGCGCGGCTGGGAGGATGGGCGATGAATTTCGATCGTCCCAACCGGCCGATCGCGCTTAAAAATCTCGAGATCGCTTTCCCCGAGATGACTCAGGCGGCGCGTCTCAACATCCTGAAAAAGATGTATCGCAGTTGGGGACGCGTACTCGCCGAATGGACTCACTTGCCCGAGCTCAGCCGCGCCAACGTCGAGCAGGTCGCCACTTACGAGGGCAAAGAAAATTGGGACGAGGCCGAGCGCCGATCCAATGGCCACGGCTTGTTCGTGCTGACCGGGCATTACGGAAATTTCGAGCTCATGCAGATTGCGCAATCGGTGTACGGCTACCGGCTCGCGATCGTGCATCGCGCGCTGCGCAACCCGCTCATCGACGCCGCCATCTCGACCCAGCGCGTCCGCTATGGCAACCGCATCATCGAGCGCAAGGCGGGCGGGCGCGAGATGATGCGGATGTTGCGGCAGAACTGGATGATCGCGATCGCGCTCGATCTCGACGTGCGCAAAGGCGTGTTCGTGGATTTCTTCGGGATGCCGGCCTCGACCAGCGACGGCATCGCGCGGCTGTCGCTCGCGACCGGCGCTCCGGTGATGCCGGTGTTCATGGTGCGCGAGGGCGACACTGTTCATCACAAGATTAAAATTCTGCCGGCGTTCTATCCCGAGAAGACGCGCAATCGCGAGGCGCTCGTGCGCGAGTACACGCAGCAATACACCACCACGCTCGAGGAGATGATCCGCGCGCATCCGGATCACTGGAACTGGATTCATCGGCGATGGAAAACGCGTCCGCCGGGCGAATCGCGCTTCTACTAGGTCGAGAACAGCCGACGCGCAATTAAATATGCGATACGTCAGAGGTGATCGGCGGGCGCTGCTTCCCCCTCGCTACGCGAAGGAGCAGGCGCATTCCTGCCCCGGCTGTATTGCCGTGGCGAACAGCCCATGACCCTCTTGAAGGCCGTGCTGAAGGCGCTTTCGGATTCGTAGCCGAGCGACAGGGCAATGACGGAAATCGGATCGCCGGAATTCGTCAGCCTGTCCCCGGCCAGCAGCATTCGCCAGCGCGTCAGGTATTCCATCGGCGACGCCCCGACCGTCTGTTTGAACTTGAGGGCAAACGTAGATCGCGACATGCCGGCACGCTTCGCCAGCTCCCGCAATGTCCAGCGATGCGCCGGACCCTCGTGCATAGAGTTGATCGCCGCGCTCATCTGTTTATCTGCCAGGGCGAAGAGCCATCCCACACCCCCTCTCAGCCCTTCCGCCATATGCAGCCGCAACGCCTGAACCAGCAACATATGGGCGAGATGTTGTGCGACCAGAATGCCGCCCGCTTGTGGTTCGCGCAGCTCCTGCATTATCCGCTCGAGACACCAACGTAGCGTCGCCTTGTCCGATTCTTTCCGGATATGCACAATCGGCGGCAGCACCCCAAGCAGAATGCCGGCATGCTGGCCGGCGAAGGCGAAGTACCCGCCTATCCCAAAACATTCTCCGCCGCCATTGAGCGAAGCGATGCCGTCATCTCGCGTGAGACGAACTGATGGTCTCGGCATCGACAGGCGCCAAAGCCAGGTCGCTCGCAAGGCGGAAAGGCCGCCCACTCGGCAAGAGGATACAATCGCCCGTCTTTAGGCGCACCGGGTCGGGAACGCCATCCATTGCCAGCCAGCACTGGCCAGAAAGCACAGCGTAGCATTTGATGCCTTCATGCTGGGCAAAGTGGATGGACCACTGACCGGCCACATCAAAGCCGCGGACCATGTAAGTGCGGGGTTTCAGCAGCGATAGAACATCAGAAAGCGGATCCATAGGCCATCCCGGACGATCGCGAAGATAATGTGGACTCTACAGCATAGACCGTCTTCCCTCCAGCACCTATTTTCATAACAACGGGCGGGCGAATGCCGTCAAGAAGCTGAGTAAAGGAGAAATCGTGATGCGTGTTTTCGTCACTGGTGCTACAGGCTTTATCGGTTCTGCCATTGTTAAGGACCTAATCCACGCGGGCCATCAAGTAATCGGGCTTTCCCGTTCCGATGTGGGCGCCAAGTCTCTTGCCGCCGAGGGTGCCCAGGTGCATCGAGGCGATCTTGAGGACCTGGAAAGCTTGCGCAGTGGTGCCGCTATGTCGGATGGCGTGATTCACTGCGCCTTCAACCACGACTTCTCGAAGTACGCGGCTAACTGTGAGGCTGACAGACACGCCATCGAGGCTCTCGGCTCCGCGCTCGTTGGCTCTGACCGGCCCTTGGTCGTCACCTCCGGGACCGGTGTCGGCCTCACGCCAGGACGCCTCGCGACCGAAGAAGATCCGCCCCTCCCCAGCTCCAGCATGCCCCGCAGTGCATCGGAAGAGGCGGCAGATGCGATGGTCCAACGGGGCGTGCGCGCGTCGGTGGTGCGCCTTCCGCAGGTCCACGACCGAGTCAAGCACGGCCTCGTCACACCCTTGATCGCCATAGCCCGCGAGAAGGGTGTCTCGGCGTACGTCGGCGACGGACTCAACCGCTGGCCCGCGGCGCACCTGCTCGATACCGTTCCCCTCTACCGGCTGGCGCTTGAGAAGGGTGTGAAGGGAGCCAGGTACAACGCGGTCGGCGAAGAAGGCGTGCCGTTGCGAGAAATCGCGGAGGCGATCGGCCGCGGCCTGAAGGTGCCGGTCGTCGCCAAGCGCCCCGAGGAGGCCTCCGACCACTTTGGCTGGCTCGGTTTTTTCATGGGCATCGACTGCCCTGCTTCAAGCGCGCTGACGCAGGAACGGCTGGGATGGCGCCCAACACATGGTGGGATGATTGCCGATCTCGATCGCGCGCGCGATTTCGAATGAGTCGGCGACCTAGATGATCTTTGGCGGAGGCGACGACGCGAACTCGGCTTTGAGGGCGTCGTAGCTTTTCAGATCGTCCATCGTGCGGAAGTATCCGGAGTGGACGTAGCCGAAGACCGGTTGCGCGCGGGCTACCATCGGGGCGAATAGGCCGGGCATCAAGCTCCAGGGCGGATTCGGCGGAATCAGGTCGAGTACTGCGGGCTCGGCGACGATCACGCCGCAATACATGAAGGGTAGAAAGCGTCGCGGCGACTCGCGTCGTCGAGGTTGGAGGGATAGTCGTCGTATTGAAGCGGATCGCGGCGCATCAGCAGTCGCATCCGGCGGAGTCTTTGCGCGCCATCGATCTCGAGCCGGCTGTAATAGTCGATATTCGCAGGACGAAACAGCGCGATTGTGGCGAGTGCTGCGTGATCGCGATGGAACGCGAGCATCGCGCCCAGATCGAGATCGAGAATCGTGTCGCTGTTGGCCATTACGAACGTATCGCCACCGAGGAAATTGCGCAGGCCGTTGAGCGGCCCGCCGGTGCCGAGCAGTACAGGCTCGGGCGCATACGTGATGCGAAGTCCGAGCTGCGAGCCGTCGCCGAGTCCGTTCTGAATCACAGACGCAAGGTGATGAAGGTTGATCGCGACGTCGGTGATACCGGCGCGTCGGAGCATCGCGAGCGGATAGTGGATCAGCGGATGGCCGCCGAGTTCGAGCATCGGCTTTGGCGTAACGTCGGTCAGCGGCCGAAGCCGCTCACCCATCCCGGCTGCGAGCACCAATGCTCTCATGGCATCAGCGCGGCTGACAGTTTGGGGAAGTCGGGTCGCATTTCGGAGAGCATTCGGCGCGCCTGCTCAATCACGTGGGGTATGAAGCGACGATAGCCGGTCTTGCCGTTGCGCTCGAACATTTCGAAACGTCCGATCATTTTGAGCGCGTGCTGTAAAACGCACAGGCGATAGCTGGTCATGAATTCAGTCGGGTCGAGCGTTGGAGCGCCACGGCGCGCGAGTCCGGCGTAATAGAAATCGAGGATGCGACGCTCGATTGCTGGAGTGACAACTTCATCGGTGTCGCGGGTCGTCAGGAGCACGGCGAGGTCCTGCGCCGCGGGCGCCATGAGCGCATCCTGAAAATCTATGATGCGAAGTCTTGGACCGTCCTGCAGGTACAGGTTTTCGCGATGGTAGTCTCGATGGGACAGCACGCGCGGAAAACGATCGAGTCGCGTGGCGAGTGTCGTGAGCTCAGGTGCAATCGGCGAAAACTCGGCGCCGGGCGCGACTGCACCCAGACCGATCTCCCCAAATTCCTTCATCTCCCATTCGAAGAGCCGGCCGCTGTAGGCAATCTCGTGCGCGATACATCGAGAATCGATTTGCGCGGTGCCGTCAACGTGAATCCGGAGCAGCTCGGTCGCGGCGAGCCGGAACAAGTCGGCGGCGTCGGCGCCGGGGCGGCGGACGGCGTCGAGCAGGGAGAGTTCGCCGACATCCTCGACCAGCATCGCGCGCCGCGCGGAGTCGGCGTCGTACAATGTAGGGACAGGTGACCCGATCGATTCGAGAAAGCGGTGCACGTTGATCCACGGCGGCTCGATGATTGGCGAAGGCAGCAGATTGAGCACGCGGACGTAGCGCGGGAGGTCATCGGGGCCGAGATCGACGAGGATCGCGGTGGCGGGCGCGGAGGGTTCTTCGTGGCGCGACGCGATAACGACGCGCCAGAAACGGCGCGTCGAGAGATCGCCGCGGAGCGCGGCGATTTGGTCGAGGCGTGCGCGCGGCCATCGCCGCGCGATGGCCTCTGCTGCCCATGCCTGGAACGCGCCGCTGTCATCCATCGCAGATGGATTCTAGCGGCGCGAGGCATGCTCGCGCGAGTAACCGAGCACCTATCAAGAAGGGCAAAGAATAATCGCCTGCGCGGCGGGCGGCAGGGGTGACCCCTGCACCCAGTACTAATCGCGAAATGTCGAGGAGCGACATTTCGACTCATCCAGTCTCTGGGGAACGCGCCGCGGCGTTTTCGAAGCTGAGTCGCGCCAGACGATCAGTCGCCGCCTACGGCATGTCCGCCTTCAGCCGCTCGCGCCATCTGCTCGGGAGTGAACCAGTCGCGATCGACCGAGCCCATGTTGATGAACCATGAGTCGCGTGACGGCGCGACCTGCGACGGATGGTAGCAGACTGTCGAGAAGCCGCTCTGGACGTTGATGCTCGAAGAGCCGGACTGGAACTCGCGCTTGAATGGATAGATCGCGATTTTGGCGTCAGGCTCCGATCGATCCGCATAGTGCATCCACGATGTGTAGTTGACGAACAGCTCACCGCCGCGATCGTACATGTCGTTCGACATCACGAAGTCCGCTTCGGAATCGATGTACATAACTTCGTGATTGTAGATCGAGTTGAAGCGGTTGGCGCGCGGGCGGCCCTCGATGATGAAATCATGGCGTATTTGCCAGTTGTCAGGGCAGTGGCTCGCGCCGCCGTCAGTCGGGCATCGAACATCCGGTACCTTGGCGATGTTGATCGCGCCGAGCATATTTTTCTCGCCGAGTAACTTCCAGTCGTAGTTCTCGTTCTTGCCGCTGAAGCCTTCGTAGTGATTCGGGTCGTAGGCCTGCGCACCGGTTGCCGAGTCGAGAATCGCGTAGTTCAGGCGGCGTACGCGGCGGGCACCGGGCGTCCACGTCCAACTTGCGTCTTCGATATTGGGATCAGCGTAGCGGAACTTTATCAATCCGGTTCCGCGTGCGTCCTGCGGTGCGAGCACCGGGTAGAGCAGTCCAAGAAAGTAGCGGCCGGTTTTCTTGAAGTCGGGATCGGTCGGCATCGGATCGACTTCGGTGCGTCCGACTTCGTTGTAGCCGGCGTAGTGTCCGACTTCGATATCGGTAATTTCACGGAAGGGCGCGTTTCTGCCCCAGTACACGCTGTCGCAGTCGAACCAGCGCAGATCGTACTCATCGCTGGAGATCGGCCGGAACGCCACGTTCCACATCACCTTGGTGCCGGCGTCTGGATCGTTTGCGTCAATGATCGGGAACGGCTCGCCGGCGACATAGCCAATCAGGCTGCGATGGTCGGGGGTGAGCCTGACCTGACTCGAGTACTTCTCGGTCGCATCCTTGTACGGCGGCGGCCAGTCGATTCGCTCGGTCGGTGTGACCTGGATTGTCATCCCGTGCATCACTCGCAGGTACTGTCCCGGAGAGACGAGGTCCTTTACCTTGTAGGCGTTGTCAGGGGTAATGAAGTCCCCCGGTTTCACCTGAGCCGATGCGGATGTACTGAAAATCCCTCCCGCAAGTATCAAGGCGGTCAGGGTTCCGACGCACCAGCCTCCCATTCTGATTGCGCGATTCATGATGACTCCTTCTTTCGACAAGTGGTTTTGCCGTTGTCTGGAATTGTTTCCGCAACAATCTTTAGCCGTCTACTATTTGTCATTAGTCCCACTGCTCAGAATCGTCAATAGCAATAATGATCACAATGAGAGTTCGCGTATTACTGGCCTGCTTGCCTGATAAATTCAGCGCCATGGCTCTCCGAAGTCCCATCGACTGAGATATTTCTGTGCAAATAAATCAGGTTGGATATAGGCTAGTTAGCTTATACTGACCACGCCGCCGCCATTGCTGGACAGTGCCCGTTCGCGTGGCACAGAACCGAAGATCGTTCCAAAAGACGCGCTCATCGGGTATGCATATGAAGATAAGAAGAGCTTGTAGGACGGATTGAGAATGACGACCTGGTTTCCCGTGGCTGTGACTCTGCTCGTTGCCGGCCTGATCGTCGGCATCATGTGCACGATCAACATGCTGATCGGGCCGAAACGTCCCACCAAGATAAAGGGCGAAGCTTTCGAATGCGGTAATCCACCGAGCGGCTCAGCCTGGGGACGCTTCTCGGTGCGCTTCTACCTGACGGCGATCTTGTTCCTGCTGTTCGACGTCGAGGTGATTTTTCTGTATCCGTGGGCGGTCGAGCTGCGACACTTGGGAATGTTCGGCTTCGTCGAGGCGCTCATCTTCATCGCGATTCTTGGCGTCGGACTTCTTTACGCATGGCAGCGCGGCGCGCTCGACTGGGACTAACAATCGATGCTGGCAGAAAAAATCAAAGCACGCTTCGGCGCTGAAATTCTCAGCGCGCAGAATGAGCGCGACGAGGAAACGTTCACGATCGAGCGCGAGCACGCCTACGATCTTTTTCGCGCGCTGCGCGACGAGCCGGACTTCGAATTTAATTTCCTGACCGACGTGACTGCTGTCGATTGGCTCGAGCGCAAGCCGCGTTTCGAGGTCGTCTATCAGCTCAACTCTCTCACCTGCGGTCATCGCATCCGCGTCAAGATTGCAGTGGACGGGTCCGAGCCCTGGGTCCACAGCGTGGTTGGAGTGTGGGGCGCGGCGGACTGGCTCGAGCGCGAATGCTTCGACATGTTCGGGATCGTCTTCAAGGGCCATCCCGACCTGCGGCGCATCCTGATGTACGATTCGTTCGAGGGACATCCGCTGCGCAAGGACTACCTGTATAACAAGCGCCAGCCGATCGTTCCGGAAGTCGACCCGGTCACTAATCCGATTCGCCAGTCGCGCTGAAGACGCGATCCACCGGAAAAAATAAAATCATGGCACTACCGGCGCGCTGGAAAGATAAAATCGTCCCCGCAGATCCCTCCGAAGAGATCATGGAACTGCAGATGGGGCCGTCGCATCCCGCGTCGCACGGCACTATCAAGTTCAACCTCAAGCTCGACGGCGAAAAGATCGTCGATTGCGACGTCGAGGTCGGTTACCTGCATCGCGGATTCGAAAAGATGTGCGAGCAGGGAACCTGGACTCAATGCTTCCCCTACACTGACCGGCTGAATTACGCGTCGCCCTGCATCAACAACGTCGGCTTCGCGCTCGCGGTCGAGCGCCTGATCGGCATCGACACGACCGAGCGATGCAAGTACGTGCGCATGATCATGAGCGAAGTCGCGCGCATCGCCGACCACCTGACGTGCCTCGGGATGGCGTCGAGCGAAGTCGGTGCGACGACGGTTGCGTTCTACATGCTCGAGGCGCGCGAGTTTCTCTACGACTTGATCGAAGCGGTCACTGGCGCGCGGCTCACTGTGACATGGTGCCGCGTCGGCGGCATGACGCATGATCTGCCCGCGGATTTCAACGATCGGATGAAGGCGTCGTTCGCGCGGCTGGACCAGGTCCTCAGCGATTGCGACCAGCTGCTCTCGCGCAATCGCGTATTCATCGACAGGATGGCGGGAATCGGGAAGCTTCCGAAGGAAGAGGCAATCTCGTATGGGCTGACGGGTCCGCTGCTGCGAGCGGCGGGCGTGTCGTACGACGTTCGCAAGGCGCATCCGTACCTGGTGTATGACCGCATGGAGTTCGAGGTGCCGGTGGGCGATCGCGGCGACAACTACGATCGCTTCAACGTGCGCTTCCAGGAGATGTACCAGTCCAAGCGGATCATCGAGCAGGCGATCGCGGCGCTTCCCGAAGGCCCGGTCACGATCACCGATCCCAAGGTCGTGCTGCCGGACAAAGAGAAGGTGTACAACTCGATCGAAGGCCTGATGAATCACTTCAAGCTGATCATGGAGGGCATCCACGTGCCCGCGGGCGAAGTATACCAGGCGGTCGAGGGCGGGAACGGCGAGTTGGGATTTTACATCGTGAGCGACGGCAGTGGCCGGCCATATCGCGTGCGCGTGCGGCCGCCGTGCTTCCTCGGGATGGGCGCGCTCAACAAGATGCTTATAGGCCGCATGATCCCGGACATCATCACGACGTTCGGGATGATCAACATGATCGGAGGCGAGTGCGACCGCTAGCCGCTAGCGGCGGGTCACCTCCTCGCCGCCAATCGCGAACGTCTTCCTCACCAGCGTCGTCGAATCGAAAAACAGAAACGGCGTCGGCATCGTGTCGGGCGGACGCGGCTTGATTGTGAACCCCGGTGTCGCGGGCAGTCCGTCGGTCTGATCGATCACGGTCACGACGAACGGCGCGGGCGTCGCGAGCGTGAGCGTCAGATCGAATCCTGCCGGCGGCACGCCCCAATACCATCCGCTCCATCCGTTGGTGACTCGATTGCCCTGCGGCTTGCCGTCGATCGAGCTGCCAAACACCGTCACGCCGACCGGTACCGACATCCACATGATCGAAGCTTTGCGCGCCGACGCGATATGCATCTTCACGTGGCGGGTGCCGGCAGCGTTGGTCGAGTCGTCGAGCACTTTGAGCGCAGGTGGCGTCGCGTTGATGAGCGGGGCGTCGCCTTCGATCGTTCGGCCTCGATTCAGATAGGCGAAGTCTCCCGAGATTTTCGCGAGGTCGCTGTCCGGCGTGTCTCGGGTCGCGAGCCCGGCGAGTTTCTGCAGCCATCCGCCGCGCACGTGATGCTGAAAAAATTGCGAGGTGAAAGTATCGGGCCGCGAATCCAGGCTGACCCATCGAGCACGCACGCGATCAGTGTCCTGAAAATAAAATATGCTGTCGGGATGCGGCTGAGACGCGTCGAAACTGCTGGCCGCGTTGCCTTTGACGATCATGACGATTGCCAGCACTCCCAACACGGCGGGCACGATCCATCGCTGTCCGCTGGTGAGAAAATCGATGTACGGGACGAACAAGCCGATGAGAAGTGCCGCGGTCAAACCTGAGAGTACGAGGAAGACCATGGTGCCGTCGGCGCTCGCAGCGAATGACGGCGCGAGCATCAAGATGGCGGGAGCCAGCGCGAGCAGTGCGGCGATGGCGCGCCGAATAGCGGTGCGGTCGTCGATCGCAGCGGCCGGATAACCGATCGCGAGCGTCGCGAACAGCAGCGGCCATGTGAAAATGTAGCTGGCGCCGGGCATCGCAATGCTGGTGGCGAGCATCATTACTGTCCAAACAGCGAGCGCGCCCACACCAAGATTTTGCAGTCGAATCGTTCGGCTGATCAGCACGTACGCCGCCCACAGCGTGCCGAAGATCAGCGCGTCGGCCGCGACCGAAAAGTAGAAACCGCCGTAGGTCGTGCCGACTGGCAGCATTCGCCAGCCCGCGAGCGCCCTCATCAGCCACCACACTCCGCGCGCTTCGACGACCGAGACTGCGACTGCGATCGCGTAAATCGCAAATCCCACAGCGATACCGCCGATGCTGAATCGTCCATCGCGGATTCCAATCCACATCATGCTGAGAACCAGGATCGCCACGACTATCGCAAGCGGAATCGCCAGCCACGCCGAGTAATGAATCAACTCTCCAGCGGCGGTGAAAAAGACAGCTTTGCCAGGATGAGGAGCGCTCAGGTCGACCGAGCCGAACCGCCGGGCCAGCGAGAGCGCATACGATCCTTGATGCTGCAGCGTGCGCTGGTCGAGCAAGTCGGCGTTGTCGAGCGCGGTATGATAGCGCGTGACTCCACCGTCCGCCGCGAAATTCATTCCTGCCATTCCGGCATCGAGAAAAACCGTCAGGTCGGTGTCGTTGGGCATCCGCTTGTACACAGTTGGCGCTGCAGAGGTCGCATAAGGAAATGGCGCCGCGTCAGCGAGCTGACTGACCAGCCACGAATTGTGCGCACTGGTCTGGAACATCATCGACGGCCCGAAGTCGCCGCGCATATCAAAATTCAGCACGACCTTGATGTTGTCGAGCGTCGGGTAGGTCTCGACGAAACCCTTCGCGCCGAGCAGGCCAAGTTCCTCGCCCTCGGTGAACAAAACGACGAGATCGTTGCGCAGCGCGGGGCCGGCTTTAAGCGCGCGAAGTGCTTCGAGGATCGCGGCGACGGACGCCGCATCGTCGCCCGCGCCGGGGCCGCTCGGGACAGAGTCGTAGTGCGCGACCATCATGACCGCGCCGGTGGGTTGTGTGCCGGGAATCTTCGCGACCACGTTGTCCACGACGGCCCAAGTGTCCGGGCCAAAATGTCGCGCGACAGTGGTGGTCTGCACTTCTGGATTCGCGCCGAGTTCCCGCAATCGTGCGACGAGATACTCGCGCACGCGAACATTTTCGGATGAGTCGAGCGCGTGCGGCTTCTTCGCGATCTCGCGGACGTCGCGCATCGCACGTCCCGAGGAGAATTCCGTCGCGGGCGCATTCTCATCGACAGCGGTTGGAGGCTCGATGCTCCGGATCGCGAGAAACGCGATCAGAATCAGCAATGCAAACGTGATTGGACCGGCGAGATAACCCGAGCGACGCGCTTCGTCCGTCAAATGAGAGTTTCCTTCGCCATCCCACCGTCACTTATACGCGGATGCAGATGCCGCAAACAATTGCCCGGACGCTCTTTGCGGCGTCGGTCCGCGTCGTTATCATCGAGCGTTGGAGCTGAAGCCGGCCTCGACCAGTCACAAAATGTCCTCTCCTGAAGCCATCGCCCCGCAAATCGTGCCGCCGCCGCGTCGTGTGCTAATCGTGCTGCTCGGCGCGATTGGCGATGTGGTTCGCGCGCTGCCGTTGCTCGGGAGAATTCGCAATGCATGGCCCGACGCGCATATCGCGTGGGCGGTGGAACCCAAGTCGAAGGCGGTGCTCGAGCATCATCGATGGCTCGACGAAATCATCGTTTACGATCGCGCGCACGCGCCATGGACCTTTCCTCCGTTTCTGCGGCGAGTTCGTAAAGGGCATTTCGACCTGGTCGTCGATCTTCAGCGTCATCTGAAGAGCGGGTTCACCTCGCGAATCTCGGGCGCTCGCGATCGTTTCGGTTTTGCCGCGCCGAACACCAAGGAGTTCAACTATCTTTTTTCGAATCATCGGATCGCGCCGCAGCCGAACATGCGCTTGAAGCTGATGCAGTACCAGGCGTTTGGCGATGCGCTTGGATTGCCGCAATCGCCAATCGAATTCGGCCTCGCCGCGACCGACGACGAACGAACGCGCGCGCTCGAAATGCTGCGCGATGCGCCGCGTCCTCTTCTGGCGGTGATTCTTGGATCGTCGTGGCCGAGCCGCATCTACTTTCCCGAATCGACCGCCGCGGTGATTCGCAGGACCGCGGTTGCCGACGGCGACAGTCCTGCGCTGTTTCCGGTGTTGCTCGGGGGCCCCGACGAAACGAAACTCGCCGACGAAGTCATGCGCGCATCTCGGCGATGTTCCCGCGCTCAATCTTGCTGGACGGACGTCGCTGCGCGATCTGATCGCGATCTTTCCCGAATGCGCCGTCGCGTTCGGACCGGACTCCGGCCCGATGCATATCGCGGCCGCGGTGGGATGCCCGGTGGTGTCGCTGTGGGGCGCCACTGCCGCAGAGCGGTCCGCGCCGTGGGGCTACGCCGAGCTCGCAATCAGCGGCGCGATCCCGTGCCATCCCTGCTATCTTCGTAAATGCCCGATCGGGCGCGAATGCATGCGGCGAATATCCCCCGAAGAAGTAAGCGTGACCGTGAGGCGCGCGCTCGCGATGCGTGAGGCGCCCAGATGAGCTGGTGGGCGGCCGGCATGGACGGTGTGGAATTGGTGCGCGGAGGATGGAGCTTCCTCATTCCCGGCTATGACGCGCGATTTTCGGAGGAGCTGCGTGAGAGCCTGATCGATTCCGCGTTCGCGGCGATCGACGGCACCATGGCGACTCGCGTACGGCGTTCGCGTCACGCCGAGACCTGGTTCAATCATTTCGATCAAGTCGGCGGTCTCGACGCATATTTCAAAGTGCTCGACCCGATTCACGGCTTGCATCGGGCCAGGTCGGTATTCAAGCGCAGACGTGCGGTGCACGTCGCGTCGATCTCGGAACATCTGCACGCTGACGGGATCGGAGTTGCGGAAATTCTGCTGCTTGGCGCGGAGCGCCGTGGCGGCCGCGAGATAATCGTGACCGCGCGGGTCGACGGATTTAATCTTGTGCGTCATTTGAAGCGCGCGGAGCTCGCGTCACGGCGTATCGTATTGCGCGCGCTCGGTGCGGAGATCGCGCGGCTGCATCGCGCGGGATATATTCACGGCGACCTGACTCCGTACAACATCTTCGTGACCGGACTTCAGCCGCCGCAATTTGTTTTCATCGATCATGAGCGCACGCGGCGCACGATTCTCAGCCGTTTCGAGCGGCCGCGGATGCGCAACCTGGTTCAGCTGGGGCATCTCGACGTCGGCGGCGTCACCAATACAGATCGCATGCGCGTATGGATCGGATATTCCTCGCATTTATCCGCGCGACGCCGGCGGATGGAAAGACGCCGCATCGCTGCGATGCTTGCGGCCAGAATGGCGCTGGAAGGCAAGCATGCCGCGGTGACGGCGCGAGCGTCGTCGTCGCTCGGGCGACATCCGGAGGCGAGCGGAAGCTGATGGCCGAGCGGACGAAAATCTCCGTCGTGGTCCCGGTTTACAATGAGGTCGCGACCATCGGCCGCGTGATCGAGCGCGTGCTCGATTGCGGCTTCGACCCCGAGATCATCGTGGTCGACGACGCGTCGACCGACGGCACCACCAAGTTTCTGCGCGAGTTCAGCCATCAACGGGTTCGATGCTTTTTTCACAGCGTCAATCGCGGCAAGGGCGCTGCGCTGCGGCTTGGCTTTGCGGCGGCGAAAAATCCTTACGTGTTCGTACAGGATGCGGACCTCGAATACGATCCGCGTGACTACGCCGCGATGATCGGTCCGATGCTCGACGGCCGTGCTGACATGGTCTACGGATCGCGCTTTCTATCGGGGCCGCATCGCGTCATGTTCTTCTGGCATTACGTGGCGAATCGCGCTGTGACTCTGCTCTCCGACATGATTAGCGATCTCAATCTGACCGACATGGAAACCGGGATGAAGGGTTTCGTGCGCGAGAAGCTGATGACGCTCAAGCTGAACGCGAATCGTTTCACCTTCGAGCCTGAGATCACCGCCAAAGCGGCGCGCGCGCGATGGCGAATTTACGAAGTGCCGGTATCGTATTCGGGGCGCACGTATGAAGAGGGCAAGAAGATCGGCATCCGCGACGCGCTGACGGCGGTGTGCGCGATCCTGTACTACAGATTTTTCGATTGATGCGATCCGACCGTGGTATGACGCAGACCGTTCGACACGACAACGCAATCCAAGTGCCTACCGAGAGCAACACGATTGAGCGCCAGAAGCTGAGCATCGTGGGTGTCGATCCTGAACTTGGCTTTGCCGGCGGCGAGACGCAGGTGCTCGGATTGACGACGGCGCTGGCTGCGGGTGGTCATCGCGCGGAACTGATTTGCGATCCTGCGGGACGGCTCTGGGAGCGGGCGATGGCGGAGGGGATACGGTGTCATCCGCTGCACATCCGCAACGCGATCGACCTGGCTGCCGGCGTCAAGCTGCGCGCGATTCTCAAACGCGAACGTTACGACGTCGTTCACTTTCACACTTCGCGAGCACATTCGATGGCGCCGTTGGCGCGCAGCTTCGGGAGTACGCTGATCGTGACGCGGCGGATGGACTACAGGCCCAATCGCGTGTTCGCGCCGTTCCTGTTCAATCGCGCGGTCGATGGCGTGGTTGCGATCTCGAGTGGAGTTGCGGATTCGCTCGCGGCTGCGGGCGTCGATCGTCAGCGGATCACAGTTGTTCATAGTGGCGTTGATTGCGACCGCTTCCGACCTCCGACCGCCGAGGAACGTGCCGATGCGCGCGCCGCGCTCGGAATTTCAGACGGTGAGATCCTGATATCGGCGGTAGGCGCGCTCGAGCAGCGCAAGGGCCATCGTTATCTTATCGAGGCGATCGGAGCGCTCTCGGCAACCGGGAAGTTCAAATGTCTTATCGCGGGTCAGGGTTCGATTCGTGAAGTACTGCAGCGCGAGATCGCGGTAATCAGATCCACCGATCGAGTAAAGTTGCTCGGCAGAATCGACGACGCCCGCGAACTGCTATGGGCGTCGGATATATTTGCGATGCCCTCGTTGAAGGAAGGTCTCGGCGTGGCGGCCCTGGAAGCCATGGCGAGCGGGCTTCCGGTAATTGCGAGCGATGTTGGCGGACTCCGCGAAGTGGTGGAAGATGAGCGGACGGGAGTCATCGTGCCGCCAGAGAATTCAAAGAAAATTGCACAGGCGATTAGCCGGCTCGCGGAATCGGCCGAGCTGAGATCGCAGATGGGCGCGGCGGCGCGGGCGCGCGTTGTGGAAAATTACTCGATGGAAAAGATGGCCGCGCGGACGCTCGCGCTTTATCGCGAGAGTGTCAGATCGACGCGGAAACAAAGGGGCGGAGTCGCATGAAAAGCATGACCGGATTCGGCAGAGCTACCGCAGAGCATGATGGCGTTCGCGTGGTTGCCGAAGTGCGGGCGCTCAACCAAAGATTTTTCGAGCTCAAACTCGCGGTGCCGCGTGGATGGGGCGAGCATGAGGCGGAGATTCGCAAAACGGTGCAGAGTGTCGTGGCGCGCGGGCGGGTCGAAATTTTCATCAAGTCGGTCGCGCTGAAGGCTCCTCCGGTGCGGCTGGAGGTGAATGACAAGCTGGCGAATCTGTACGTCGCCGAGTTGCGCCGCCTGGGCAAGCAACTTCATCTCAACGGCAATCCTGAAATTGGATCGATCCTGAACCGACCAGAAATTTTCCACGTGGTCGAGGAGGAACACGATTCGCGGACAGCGTTCAGCCTTGGCCAGAAGGCGCTGGCGCGCGCATTAAAGGCGCTCGATGCCGAGCGCGTGCGTGAGGGCCGCAGTCTCCACAATGATTTCGCGACGCGGGTTCGCAATATCGAAGCGGCGGTACCGAAAATCGAAAAGCTGGCCGAGCAGACGCGCGCGGAGATCATGGAAAACTTTCACAAGCGAATACGCGAGCTGCTCGAAGACCTGCCGGTCAATGAGAAACGTCTCTACGAGGAGGCGTCGTCGGCGTCGCAGCACGGCGATATCAGCGAAGAGATCACCCGGCTGCGCACACATCTCGACGGCCTCAAGACGCTGCTCAAGCGCAAGGGGCAGGTCGGGAAGTCGATCGAATTTCTACTGCAGGAAATCAACCGCGAAGTAAATACGATGGGATCGAAGTCGCAGAACGCGGCGTTATCTCAAGTAACGGTTGAAGTTAAGGCGGAGGCCGAAAAAATGCGCGAGCAGGTTCAGAACGTCGAGTAGGATATAGTAAATCGGCCTTTACACCCGGTTGATGGCTTCGATACCGTTGAAATCAGATGACTCTTTGCCGCCGAGACGCGGCATAATTTTCATTCTCTCGGCGCCGTCGGGCGCGGGCAAGACGACGATTTATCGTGCGGCGCTCAAGGCAATCAAGAATCTGGAATTTTCGATATCCCTGACGACGCGTGAGCGCCGAAAAAACGAGGCGGAGGGGATCGACTACAGCTTCGTGAGCGAAGAAGAATTTAATCGCAGGCAATCGTCGGGAGAGCTCGCCGAATGGGCGCGTGTGTTCGAATCATCGTACGGCACGCCGCGGGCGCCGCTCGACGCCGCGATTGCATCGGGCCGCGACATCCTGCTCGACATCGACATCCAAGGCGCGCAACAGATTCGCGCAAAATATCCTCGCGATGCGGTTTCGATTTTTGTATTGCCGCCGACGCTCGAGGAGCTCGCCGGGCGTTTGCGCGGCCGCGCTACCGAGGATGAGTCAAAGATTCAGCATCGGCTTCAAAAGGCTCGCGAAGAAGCTGAGGCCTATCCCGAATACGACTACCTGATCGTCAACGCCGAGATTCCGAGATCAGTCACGCAACTTGAAACGATCGTAAACGCAGAACGGCTCAAGGTCAGCCGCCTGCGCGAATTCGCGCCGTGGAAGAGCTAGCGCAAAGCAGTACTCCGGACCAACTCGCCGACCTCATCGGGCGAGTGCTGACCTACAATCCACAGGCCGACATCGGCGTAATTCGACGCGCGTACGACTACTCGGCGCGGATGCATCTCGATCAGAAACGCGAGTCGGGCGAGCCCTACGTCACCCATCCGCTTAACGTCGCGATGATTATCGCGCAGCTCAAACTCGACGTGCCTTCGATTGTCACCGGCTTGCTGCACGATGTGGTCGAAGACACCAACACGTCGCTGGCGCAGGTACAGTCGGACTTCGGTCCCGAGGTCGCGCAGCTGGTTGACGGAGTGACCAAGGTCTCGAAGATCACGTTTCAGAGCCGCGAGGAAAAGCAGGCCGAGAATTTCCGCAAGATGATCATCGCGATGGCGAACGACATTCGCGTCGTGCTGATCAAGCTGGCCGACCGCCTGCACAACATGCGCACGCTCGATCATCTGTCGGCAGAGCGCCAGCAGGAAATCGCGCGCGAGACGATGGAGATTTACGCGCCGATCGCGCATCGCCTCGGTATTTACTGGCTCAAATCGGAGCTCGAGGACCTGTCGTTCCGCTATCTCAATTCAAGTGCGTACCAGACGTTGAAGGCGTTTGTCGCCGCGAAACGCAAAGAGCGCGAGGAGTACATCGCCAACGTCATCGAGATTTTGTCGCGCCGCATGTCCGACAGCGGGGTGACGGCTGAAGTCACCGGAAGGCCGAAACATTTTTTTTCGATTCACTCCAAGATGCAGGAGCTGGGCCTCAGCTTCGAAGAGATCTACGACCTCGTCGCGTTCCGCATCATCGTGGATACGGTGCGCGAATGTTACGAGGCGCTCGGCGTCGTGCACGCGAACTGGAAGCCGGTGCCCGGGCGCTTCAAGGATTACATCGCGCTGCCCAAGGCCAACATGTACCAGTCGCTGCATACCACTGTGATCGGGCCGCGCGGGCAGCGGATGGAAGTGCAGATTCGCACGCGCGAGATGCACAAGGTTGCGGAGGAAGGAATCGCGGCGCACTGGAGCTACAAGGACGGCAGCGCGAAAGAGATCAAGGAAAAGGACACCGAGCGGTTCGCATGGCTGCGGCGGCTGATCGAATGGCAGCAGAATCTCAAAGACCCGCAGGAATTTCTGTCGACGGTCAAGGACGATCTGTTTCCCGAGGAAGTTTTCGTCTTCACGCCGAAAGGCGACGTGTTCGATTTTCCGCTCGGCTCGACGGTGATCGACTTTGCGTATCGAATCCACTCGCAGGTCGGGAACCATCTCGCGGGCGCGCGCGTCAACGGGCGCATGGTGCCGCTGCGCTACAGGCTACGGTCGGGCGACACGGTCGAGGTGCTGACGTCCGAAAAGCAGGTGCCGGGCAAGGACTGGACGAATTACGCGGCGACTGCACGCGCGAAATCGCGCATCAGGCAGTGGCTGCGCAATCAACAATCGGAGCGATCGCGCGACCTTGGAATATCGCTGATCGATCGCGAGCTCGAACCGGTCAAGCTCAGCGTCACGCAGCTTAGATCGAACAAGCGGATCGACGGAGTTCTCGGAGAATTTTCGCAGCGCGACGTTGACAGCCTGCTCGCTGCCGTCGGCTACGGAATAATCACGCCAGCCCAATTGCTCGCGAAGCTGCTGACACCCGACGAACTGAAGATCTATCGTCCCGAGAAACCGCCGACTCCGCTCGGCCCCGCGCAGCGAGAACGCGCCGCCAAGGAAGCGCGCAAATCCGCCAGCGGCGCGGTGGTAGTGTCGGGCGTCGGCGACATGCTGGTGCGATTCGCGAAGTGCTGCAACCCGCTCCCGGGCGAGGCGATAACAGGATTCATCACGCGCGGCCGCGGCGTTACGGTGCATGTCGCCGGATGCTCCCATGCGCTCAATACCGATCCGCAGAGGCGCGTCCCGGTGGTGTGGAAGGACGGCGAGGAAGCGCCGCGCCCGATTCGGCTCGAAGTGCTATGCGCCGATCAACCGGGTTTGCTCGCCGCGATGACCAAGGCGATCGCGTCGGCGGGCGTGAACATTTCGACTGCCGAAGTGAAAACTCATGGCGCCGACGGACGCGCGCTTGCGGTCTTCGAGGTCAGCGTGAGCAGTGCGCGTCAATTGAACAACCTGATGAACTCGATCGGCTCGATCGATGGCGTCATGCGAGTTTCGCGCCTCGGCCAGCATAATGGGAATCGCTATCCATGAAGACTTCGATTCACACCAAACAGGCGCCGGGCGCGATTGGCCCGTACTCGCAAGCGGTCGAGCAAAATGGGCTCGTCTTCTGCTCGGGGCAGATTCCGCTCGACCCGGCCTCGGGCACGATCGTCGAAGGCGGGATAGAATTCGAGACTCGGCGCGTTCTCCAGAATCTAGGCGAAGTGCTCGCGGCTGCGGGCCTGGATTTTGTCGACGTGGTCAGGACCACCATCTTCATGATCGATCTTGCCGAGTTTGAAATCGTGAACCGCATTTACGGAGATCACTTTGAGCCGCCGTATCCGGCGCGCTCGACCGTGCAAGTGGCGGCGCTGCCGCGCAAGGCGAGAATCGAGATCGACGCGATCGCGCTGAAGCGCGACTGAATTCCCAACTCAGCCCGGATTCAGAATCGACAGCGCGGATGCGTCGAGAAATTTCCCTGATGGATCGAGCTTGCGCGCTGACCGTATCAAGCGCGCGGCATTGGCATGGCGCATCGCGACTGACAGCGGTCCGTCGAACAGCCGCGACTTGTCGAGATCGATGATAATCACGGTGAAACTGTCTCGCGACCGCGTCACGAGCAGATTGTGCAGATTGAGATCGGCGTGAAAGAGGCCCTTGTTGTGCGTTGTATCGATAGCCGCGCGCGCTTGCTCGAGCACGTGATGGCGAACCGTCGGATCGTCGTCGGTCTGCACGAACTCCCATAGCGTCATTCCGCGCACTGCCCGCGTCAGAAAAAATCCGCGATAAAGAGCTGGGCCAACCCATTCGACCATCGCGCCCATCGGCTCGGCCACCGGAATCCCGCGCCGCATCGCTTCAATGGTTACGGCGAGTTCGTTCAATGGACGCGGCGTCATGCCCACGTAAACATCGCTGAGAATCGATGCGATCAGTCCGCCGCGACGGCCTCGACGCGCAAACAACTCGAGGCCGCCGTCGAGGTCCAGCCGATACGCGCTCTGCCGATTGCCCGCACCCGCTTCCGCAGCGGACGTCAGCGCGCCGAGCTTCTGCATGATCTGCGCGGCCTGTGAAGCGATATCGCGATGAATCACGAGTTCGCGGCTCCCGATCCTGAACGTCGAGAAGTTCGGATCCGAGCGCCACTTCATTTGCGAAGGCGGTCTCATGCTTCGGCCGCCTCGCTCGTGCGCCACAGCGCGAACAGGGCCGCCAATGCGAGCAACGATGAAATGAAATGCGCCGAGTAGAAAAGAGCGAGGCGGTTCAAATAGTTTCCGGTCGCAAGATTGAACAGCACCGAAAGCGCAAACAGCGTCCAGACTATCTTCGGCGCGATCTTGCCGGCTGCGCGATCCGTCAATAGCGCCGCGGTCAGAGCCATGTACGGCACGAGCACCGCAGCGTAATAGCTCTTCCATGAAATCGGCGCGAACGAGGGCATGAGGCAGAAGAATCCGCACAGCGCGAGGCGACTCGCGAAATTTCCGCGCTCGTCGCTCATCCAGTCCCAGAGCGACACTGCCGCGATGAGGACAAACTCGAATCCCATTCCGACTATTGTCGCGACTGGCGAGCTTTCCGCGTCAGTCCCTGCCCGAAGGCTCATCAGTCGCGCGACGGCAGATACGGCCGACTGGTTTGTGAGCATCGTGCGATAGCGATTCGTCATCGAAAGAATCGCGGTCAGGTATGCGGCAGTTTGATCGATCCATCCGCGCGGCCCGAAGATGACAATCGGCACAATGAGCAGCGCGATTCCCGCGACCACCGCCCATCCGAGCGTGGCGAAATGCTTTCGAATCGCAAGATGAAGCGCGGCCAGCACTGCGAATGGCTTGATCAGTATGGCAGCCGCGAGCATCAGACCCGCCCACGCGTCGTGGTATTCCTCGGCGTAAATGATCGCCCAAACGATCAGCGCGAGCGTCGGCAGATTTATCTGGCCGTGATCGAAATTGTTATCGATGAACCTAAACGACAGCAGCACCGGGACGACGATAAGCGCGGCCGAAAGTTGTCGCTCGCGGCCGAACAGAATCACACCGGCGCCCAGAATCAATTCGACAAGGGAGAATGCGTTAATCGCGAAGAAAACAAATTGCGCGAGATGGCGTGGCAGCAGCGCGAGCGGAGCGAACGCGATCGCGAAGATTGGCGCGTATAGAAAACGGTCGGAGTCATCAGGCGGGTAGATCGCATGGCCGAGGAGTACCCGATGCCCGGCGCGATAGTAAACGTTGAAATCGCCTTGCGCGCGAAACGTCGCCGAGATGCCCAGCCCGACCAGGTAGACGCCGACCACGAGCCATGCGAGCCGGCGGGCGCGCGCCGCGTCGATCGTTTTCATTTTTTCAATGCGGAAAGCACGCTGGCCGCGCGCCGCGGTGAGGTCACGCGATCGGTTTGGCTTCCTCGATCAGCATGATTGGAATGTCATCGCGCACCGGATACTCGAGTTTGCACGCGCTGCAGACCAGACCGTCCTGCTTGTCATTGAGATGCAGGTCGCCCTTGCATTTCGGGCACGCCAGGATGTCGAGCAATTCCTGACTCAGCGCCATCGCCAAAATCCTCCACGAACTTTATTTTTTCTGCTACGCATCCGCTGCCGTCACCGCCGTGTTCATGCGCCCGAGTATCAGCTCGTCCAGCGCGCGCGTATCCACCGGATCCATCGTTACTTCGAGCCTGAGAGCGTATAGCGAATCGCGCGGGAACGGAAACCGCTCCAGCTTGATGAGGTCCTTCTCGGTCGTGATGATCAGGTCGGTCTCGCGCATTGCGTTAACCATAGCCTGCCAGTCGGCGTTGGTGTAGGCGTGATGGTCCGGGTATTCGAAAACGGCGATGAGGTCGGCGTCGAGATCGCGCAGCATCGAGTAGAACCCGCTCGGATCCGCCAGGCCGCACACAGCTACCACTCGTCGTCCCGCCAGTCCCGGCGGAGTTTCCCGCCACACTCCGTTTTCATTCGTCAGCAGCGCGCGCGGTCGCACCGAGGCGTGAAGTACCTTGCACGCTGTCAGCCGCTTCATCTGCGAAGGTCGAATCGCCGACGCTCCCGTGCCGGCGCTCATCACGATGATCGCATCGGCGCGAGTAACCGCACGTATCGGTTCGCGCATCGGCCCTGCCGGGAGCATCCAACCATTGCCGAAGCCCTGCTCGTTGCTGACCAGTAATAGATCAACGTCGCGATTCAGCCGGATGTGCTGAAAGCCGTCATCCAGGATCACCGCGTCGAGCGGCCCGAGCTTGGCTAGCAGCTCGATCGCGTCGATCCGCCGCCGCGCGACCGCGATCGGTCCGGTGAACATCTTCGCCATCATGGCGGGCTCGTCGCCAGCGTCTTCCGGTGACACTTTCAAATTGCCGCCGTCGGCTATGAGTCTGGCGCGAGCTTTGGATCGAGCGCGTCCATAGCCGCGACTCACGATTGCTACGCGCAGGCCTTGGCTCTGCAAGCGCCTCGCGAGAAACAACGTGAACGGAGTTTTGCCGGTTCCACCGACGGTCAGATTGCCGACGCTGACCGTCAGCACGGGAGGTTGCCGCTTCATCATCCGCCAGTACAGACGACGCGCGCCCACGCCGACCCGGTAAAATCCTGCCGCAGCCGCGAGCCCGACCCACGCCGGAAGAAGCTGCGTCGGAAGTTCGCGCTCCCACAATCGCTCGATACGTGGGCGATTCGGACTCGGCTCGTTTATGGGCATCGGTCAGCCGACATTAATGAGCGCTTCGAGTTGGTTCAAGGCGGCCTGCGCGCCGCCCGCGCCTTTGCTGACGGATGCGTGCGCATTGCGGCCAGCCCGCTGTCGCGCCGCATCGTCGCCCAGCCACTTCGAGACTTCGCTAACTATCTCGCCAGCGTTCTTGACGATTCGCGCACCGCCCGAACTGACCAGCGACGACACCATCTCCAGCTGGTTCTCGTGATACGGGCCGATCAACACCGGGACATCGACCAACGCCGGCTCAGCAGGATTCTGCCCGCCGCGTCCAGGCGCGAGGCTGCCGCCAACGAACGCGATCGCGCAGCGACGATAGAAGGTGCGCAAATCGCCCATCGTATCGAGGATCAAAACGTCCGCGTCCCCTGCTGCGTTGGGAGAACTGAGTTGCGACGCTTTCACGAATTTGAGCGAGACCGCGCGCAACGTGTCTTCGACCTCTGGCCTGCGCTCGAGATGACGCGGGGCAATCGTCAATGCGAGCTGAGGAAAATTCTTGCGCAGTTGGCAATAGGAATCCGCGATCACCGCATCCTCACCCGGCGCCGTCGAGCCTGCGATAAAGATTTTGCGTCCGGATGCGAACCCCATCAGCTCGGGACGAATTGGATCTCCAGTTGTCGCATCCGTTTTCGCAGCTTCGATTTTGGTGTTGCCGGTGACGACGATCTTCGCCGAGAGATCGAACTGTGCGTAACGCCTGGCGTCCTCGTGGCTCTGCGCCAGGATCAGGGTCGCACGCCCGAGCGCATCTCGGAACAGGCCGCGCGCGCGCATGTATCGGCGCATCGAACGTTCCGAGATTCGGCCGTTGACTACGGCGATCGTCGCGCCAGAGCGCGCCGATTCCAGGAAGTAGTTCGGCCAGATTTCAGTTTCGGTGATCAGCACGATGCCAGGCTGCACGCGCTCCAAAAAAGATCGCACCGCGTGACGATTGTCGAGCGGCGCGAGCATCCACGCCGCCGCGCCCGGAATCCGCCGTATCGCGGCTTCACGTCCCGTGGCAGTCATCGTAGTGATTGTCATGATCGCGCCCGGATGATGCTCGAGCAGGCCGATGGCGACCGGCCGAATCGCTTCGATCTCGCCGACCGACGCTGCATGAATCCAGATTCGCGGCGCGCCCGCGGTCTCTGGAAAGTCACCCTGCCCCATCCGCTCGCGATAGTCCCGCATGTTCGCCGGATGCGCGGCCAGCAACGCGAACGGCAGCGCCGGATACCACAGCAAGTTGTAGATCGCGCTTAGCATCGGAGCTTTGTCGATCGGCGCGGCTGACAGTCCAACTGGCGATCAGCGGCTCTCAGTTAACCAGACCGCCATTGCCGGCCAGATCTTCAGGCGACATGAATTGCAGGTCGTAGAGTTTTCGATATTCCTGGCCGCGCGCAAACAATTCGTCGTGAGTGCCGTCTTCGACAATCCGGCCGTGAACGACTACGACGATTCGATCCGCGCGTCGCACCGTGGAAAGGCGATGCGCTATCACCAGCGTCGTTCGATTTTCCATGAGATGCTCGAGCGCTTCCTGCACCGACCGTTCGGCAGCGGAGTCCAGCGACGACGTCGCCTCGTCCAAAATCAGAATCGGTGCATCCTTGAGCAGCGCACGCGCGATAGCGATCCGCTGCCGCTCTCCGCCCGAAATGCGCACGCCTAACTCGCCCACCATCGTGTCGTAACCGTTGGGCAGCCGCGAAATAAAGTCGTGCGCATTGGCGAGCTTGGCGGCCGCGATCACGCGCTCGAGTTTTTTGTCGCTGCTGCCGTACGCGATATTGGCGCGAATCGTATCGTCGAACAGAAACGTGCTCTGGGTCACGAGACCGATTTCCGCGCGCAGCGACTTGAGCCTCAGCTTGCGCACGTCGATTCCGTCCACAGTGACGCGTCCCTGCTGCACGTCGTAAAAGCGCGGGATCAAATCCGCCATCGTGGACTTGCCGCCGCCGCTCATCCCGACCAGCGCGACCACTTTGCCCTTGCCGATCTCGAGGTTGATATCGTGCAGCACCCATTCGTCGCCGTATCTGAAGCTGACGTTTTCGAACGCGACGCTGTGCGGGCCGGGCTCCAGCTCGATCCCGTCGCGATCGTCGGGAACCTCGCTCGGGAGATCCATCATCTCGAAGACGCGCTCGGCCGCCGCGAGTCCTTGCTGAATACTGTTGTTGGTTTTGCCCAACGCTTTGAACGGGCGGTACACGAGAATCATTGTCGTGAAAAATCCGGCGAATTGACCCAACGTGCGGGTGCCCATTTGCAACGATCCCACCGCCCACCAAACTACTGCGACGACCGCGACCGCGCCGAGCGCTTCGATCAGCGGTCCCGTGAATGCTTTGATCCGCGCCACTCGCATGAAGATTCGGAACAGCCGCTTGAGCTCGCGATTGAACCGCGCACGCTCGTAGTCTTCCATCCCGAACGCCTTGACGACGCGGTTTCCCTGGAAGGTTTCATGCAGCAGCGACTGCAGACCGCTCAGTTGCTTTTGCTGATTCTTGGTTTCACGCCGAACTTTCTTGGAAAGGCTGGCGATCGGCAGCACGATGATCGGAAACCCGATGAAGGCGATAATCGCGAGCCGCCAATCGATCCAGAAGGCCGTCACCAGCAACGCGATCAACGACAGGCCGTCGCCGAATATCGAGAAGACGCCATTGCTCAGACTCGACACCACCAGGCCGGCGTCGCTGATGACCCGCGAAACCATCACGCCCGTCGGCGTGCGATTGAAGAAACTCAACGACTGGCGTTGCAGACTCTCGTTCAAGTCGCCGCGGATATCAACGACCATTTTCTGTGTGATGTAGGAGCTCAGATAGTCATCGCCGAAATTGGCAATCGCGCGGAGCAAAAAAAGTCCCGCCAGCAACAGCGAGTATTCGCGCAGCTTCAACGCTCCGTGCGCATCGAGCTGATGACCGACTTTCAGATTGGTGACCAGATCGACCACCAGTTTTATAATGAACGGGATTCCCGCGCTCGCTGCCGACAGCACCGCCATCGCCAGACCGAGCAACAGCACGTACGGAAACAAGTATTGGCGGATGTAGCCGTACAGCCGCCATTGCAATGGAGTGAGCAGCTTCATGCTGCAATCCTTGATGCGATCATCTCAAGCGCGATCGTCGCGACGCGTCCGGCCGCGCCCGGCGACCCGAGCTTGTCGCGCAATGATTTCAGCGCCGCCACAGTGTCCGCGCGGATCGTCTCGCTAAGCAGCGGTTCAGCCGCTCGCACCAGCTTCTCGACGGTCACGTCGCCCTGGATCAATTCGGGCACGATCTGGCGGCCCGCCAGGATGTTCGGCATCCCGATAAAATCGACTCCCGTCACAAGCATCCGGCCTAGGATATAGGTAAGCGGCGACACTTTGTAGGCGATGACCTCGGGGCATCCAAGGAGCGCGGTCTCCAGCGTCGCGGTCCCCGACGCGACCAGTGCGAGCTCGCTGGCCGCGACAATGTGGTAGGTGTCGTTCTCGATAATCTTTATTCCACCCAGGTCCGCGCGTCCCACCTCGGCCAGTTCAGCCTGGGTCAGGGTCGGTGCCAGCGCGAGCGCTATTTCAAGATTGTGATCGCGCGCGACAATTCGCGCGGCTTTCACCATTGGATCCAGCAGGTAGCGAACTTCCGCGCGGCGACTGCCCGGCAGGATCGAAATGATTCGCGCTCGCGGTGGGAACCCATGGCGCTTCAGTGTCTCCTCCCGACTCTGGACTGTGGCGATTCGATCGAGCAGCGGATGCCCGACGAATGAAACCCGCTCGCCCGCGCGATGAAACAATTCGGCCTCGAACGGCAGCACTACCGCGAGGCGGTCCGCGCGATCGACCAGCTTGTCGACTCGGCCGCGCCGCCACGCCCAGACTTGCGGCGTGATGTAGTAGAGAACAGGCACGCGGTTGCGCCGCGCGGTGCCGGAGAGAATCAGGTTGAACTCCGCATAGTCAATCAGGATCAGCAGGTCGGGCTTCTCGCGCCGGATTATTCGGCGCAGCGTGCGAAATGCGCCAACCGTGCGTCCAATCGTCGAGGCCAGTTCCGAAAGCCCCAGCCCGTGGATGTCCTCCATCTTGATGAGCGCGCGAACGCCGGCCGCGCGCATTTTCTCGCCCGCAATTCCAAACAGATCGCACGACGGATCGCGCGAGAGAATTTCCCGCGCCAAATCACCGCCATGGAGATCGCCCGACGCCTCGCCGGCAACGATCATGATGCGGGCTTTGCGCGCGGTATCTTTCAGGCGCTCATCGAGCGGCGGCGGCGCTTCGGCATTCAAGGGCATCGAAGCGATTGTGATTGAAAACCCCGACGTCGCAAATAGCCCTGCGCGCGCGATTCAATTGTCCTGCGCGAAATTCCTGCGAATCGCGTTACGTATCTGATCGACCGGCGAGCCTTGCTCCGACATCCGCTTCGCCAACATCACCTCGCCGGTGCAGATTTCGCACGACGAGGCATGCATGCTGCGATAACAGTCGAGCAGGCTCTGATGGCCCTCCGCCTTGTCGCATCCGCAATAGCAATGCAGTTGCGCGAGCAGCGCCGGATTTTTCTCGGCGTATTTGTAAGCTTCCTTCACTGGACCGGCGGCGAACTGGTTGGGATCGAGCGTCAAGCGCGGCTGCGCTGCTTTCGACGCGTCGGTATCCGCCGCCTGAGCCATGCCAGTGCAGCAGCAATGACCCGCGACGCACATCGCGCCGCGCGAGTTGCCTTTCACAGTCGATGCGCCCAGCATCGGCCACAGGTACGCCAGCGTCAGAATCGTCGCGAATGAAGACCCAAAAATTATTGCCCGTCTCATGCTGCACCGCCCTTGTTTAAGGTCTTCCTGACGTCGTCGACGATGTCTTGCGCCTTCACGACTTCTCCGTTGTACTCTCGAATCAGCCGCCCGTCGGGCCCAATTAGCATCATATCAACCAGGTGGCCTACGGAACCATCAGGCTCGACTTGCCGGCTGAGCTTGAAGCCCGCCAGCGCGCGATCGATGTCGCCGGGACCTCCCGTCAGAAAATACCATCCCTTCTCATCCGCACCCTGTTGACGCGAGTACTCGAGCAACTGTTTGGGACCGTCGTGCTCGGGATCGACGCTGATCGAAACGATCGTCACTTTCGAGCCGAGGTCGTTGCCCAGTCGCAGCGCGACGTTCGCCAACTTTGCCGTCTCCATCAGGCACGGACCCGGGCACGACGTATAGATGAAGTCGACTACGAGCGGTTTGCCCTTGAGCGACGTAAGCGAGACCGTGTTGCCATTTTGATCGACGAGCTTGGCGTCAGTCAGGCAACTGGCCGCGGCCGCACCGCCCTCCGAGTCGTGATGGCATCCGGCAGCTGCGAACAGGCCAGTGGTTATTGCTACAGCGATGACCACAGATCTGAGATTAAAGTAAGTACTCATATATATTTCCCTTGCTAGTCTTATACCTAAACTCCGATTACTCAATGTGGCGGCGGTTCATTGGCCAGCACTACCGACCATCCGAGCACCACCGCCAGCAAGGCGCATTCGACGGCCACATTGCGAATTAGAGCCGCGCGCGCCGACGATTCTCCCACCGACCCCACTAATCTGTATCGGTTGTAGCCGCCAATCAGGATCACGGTTGCGGCCGTACCGACCTTCCACAGCAGCGTGCGACCGTAGATCGAGTTCACCAACAGACCGAGCTGAAGGCCCATCGCCTCCCATGCTCTGATCAAGCCGGTCACGATCAACGCCGCGACCGACCATCCAGCTATCGTTGATACTCGCAACGTCGCCGACCGCAGCCAATCGGCACCCGCATACCACGACGCGCCCATCAGCAACGAGACGAGCGCTCCTATCCACATGCCCGCCGCGACCTGATGGACGAAATGAATCGCGATCGCAAATGCGCCCTTGTCTACCGCATGACTCGTCACGCTCTGAAACCCTAACAGCATCGCCGAGATGACAAACATCAGCGAAGTCGTGAGCCGACTGGATGCGGGCACCCAGGCTACCAGAGCCAGCAACAGCGCGGTCGCAAGCCGCCACGTCCACACTCGGCCGGCAAATGTCTCGCGCATTATTTGTGGCATCGACGGAAGCACTTCTCTGAAGGTCGAGTCCGCCATCCCGGCGGCGACCGATAAAAGTCTCAGCGGTGACGCCACCAGCACGATCAAAGCAAGCACTCGCCAAAGCACCACCAAACTTCGCCTCGAAACATCGCCGGCGACGACGTCACGCGGCGCCGCAAACAGCGCAAAAGCTGTAGTTCCGAATATCAGCAACTGCGACCCGACCAGCGGCCACGCGAGTATGGGCTGCGGGATCACGATCCGCCGCTTGCGACGGTAAAGGTATACGAACCTTCGGTGTGATGCGTATCGATACCCACGACTGCCCACTTGACGGTGTAATCGCCGGGTTTCAGCACGGGCACCTTTACCGACATCCGAATTCCGTCGTCGCTCACTTGCGGCGGTCCCGCAGCCAGGTTCTGCCCGTCGGCGCCGGTCACTTCCAGCTTGGCGAACAACTTCTCTATCGGAGCGTCGAAGTCGATTACTACTTCGGACGGAGGCGCCGCGACTTTCTGCCCCGCCGACGGACTTTCCTTTTCTGGAAACGAATGCGCCCAAGCCATCATCGGACTACTCAGTACAGTACCCAGTAACGCTCCAACGTATAGCCACTTCCTCGATGTTTTCATTCGCCGGGTCCTCGATTGATAGTCCAATTGCCCCATTTCGGAAAAAACGAATCATAAAAAATATCGAGCAGTCCGAGTATCGCGGCATGAGTGCCGGCTTTGCTCGCGTTGTTGAGCGCGAACTGAGTGCCCAGTTCCACTTCAAAGTGATAGCTGATGTAGGCAAGCCCGGGCGTCGCCAGAATCGAGGGAAAGGTCTGCCCCGAGGGTCCCGTTATCAACTGGTCGTAGTTGAATTCGTTGAACAGGAACATGTTGCGCAGCGGCCACTTCAATCCGATATCCTGAACATTGTTGCTGAGATAAGGGAGCGAGTACTCGATCACCGCGTCGGAAAACATATGATGACTGGTCGGTCCTCCCAGCGCCGGCACATAGCCAAAATCGGTCTGAATACCCAACGGCCGCAGGTACTTCAGCACTGGCCAATTGGGTAGGTCGCCCATGCCCTTCTCCCACAGGAACGTCGGCCCCAGGCTCGTATGACTCGACGGCTGGATGCCGGTATTGCCGGTCGGCAATTGGATCTGCGCTCCGATCGAGGCCAGGAACTCATGCTTCTGCGAATAGAAGAACGCCCACTTCGCAAACATCGTGAGAGCATCAAAGCCGTCAACGTTCTGCCCATGGAATGGCGACTGATGCTGCCATCCGCTGCCCCCGCCGATGCTGAACCGCGGCATGTAGTTATCATCGATCCACAGTACTTTCTCGATTGAAGATGCGATTGAGTAACTGTTGCCATCGCTACTCTTGACCCACGACGGCGCCAGAATGTCGAATTCATTGGCCGGCGCGGGATCCTGAGTAATCAGTGGCTCGAGAAATATATAGTCACCCACGACTCCGTGTGCGTACGCCGCGCTCGCGCGCATCGCAAACACAATCATCAACGCGAAAATTGTTTTCCTCCGCATAAACTCCACCGCGGCCAGATTTGGCCGTATTGCACTCTCGCGAACCATCGAGACCCGCGAGCAATAATCCAAATTGAGAGTGAGAGTGCCCTGCTAGGAGAACAGCTTGGGCGGGGGCGGATCGGGAGCTTCGGCGAACCTACATTTCAGAACTGGAATGAATTGCGCACACGTTTCGTGCGAGAGAATTTGCGAACCGCTTGCAGGCTGCGCCGGGCGAGCGATCGGCACTGTGGCTGGCGCGCTGTCGAGCGATTGCAGCGGATGACAGATGTCCATCGAGATGGTCGGCCCTGAACGATCGGAAATCACGATCACGCCGATCGACGGCAGACTCGCCATCATCATGACCAACGCCATCGCCGCGGCTAGCTGCCGCATCGAAGTGCGATCGATCGTGAGTGAGATAGCCATGTCAGCCGCGTGCGCGATCGACGTCGGCGGCCACTGCATCAGGGCTCACGTCGAGCGCGTTGTACTGTCGAATCTGACGTCCGTCAGGACCGAGCAGGAACGCGGAAATCGAGTGTGTAATCGATCCGTCGCTCTCGCGCGTCCGGCGCAGTTTGAATAATGCGAGCACCTGGTCGATTTTCGCGGGCGGCCCCGTCAGAAAGATCCATCCTGCCTCGCTGGCACCGTGGCTCTGAGCGTATTTTGCAAGTTCTGCCGGGCTGTCATGCTCGGGGTCGAGCGATACGGAGACAATCCTGACGTCGGCTCCCAGGGCGGGACCAAGCTTCCGTGCGATCGCCGCCATCTTTGCGGTTAGCATCGGGCAGGTCGATGCGCACGAAGTGTAAATGAAATCGATCAGCACCGGCTTGCCTTTCAGCGATGCAAGCGAGACCTCGGCGCCGTGCTGATCGATCAGACTCACTTCCGGCAGACAGTTGTTTCCGTTCGCCGCCGGGTAGTCGCCCCTGGCTTCACGATCGCCGCATGCCGAAAGAGTAAGCACGGCAGCGAGACTGACTATTCGCAGAACGAGGCAATAGTATTTGAGGTGGTTAATGCCGACCGTCATCTTGCTATAGCTACTCGGTACTCAAAAGAACGCGCGTGCGGCCTTCAGGTCTGCGGTCTTGATATGGACCACGCCGGAAGCATCTTCGTGCGGCAGGCTGACAGGCACGCACGACGCTTTGCCTTCGGCCATCCTGTCGATCGGGTAATGATTTCCGCACACCCTGCAGATTAATTCGCCGCCAACCACCCGGTAGCCTTTATGGAACGTGAAGCACTGGCGGCATGCGTCGAATACTGAGCGCACCTTGCCGTCGTTGCCGCGCGCGAGCACGAAACGCAACTGCTTGCCGGCATTGTCGGTGTAGCAGAAAAGCCGCGCGCTGCCGGGGCGTAGCGCGAACGCGTTGATGGCGACGTCCTCGTTGCCGGTCACCATGGTGCATTCCGAGATTGCGGTGAACGTCAGGAACGCGGCCCCCGCCGCGAGGATTAAACCGGCTAGAATTTTTAATCTTATGGAACGCATGGCGGATCAATGCTGTCGCAGCGCATAGCAGGCGTCAAGGCGCGACCGAGTCGGTCAGCATCACTTCCTTGATTCTCTCGGTTAGTTCCATCACTCGCAGTCCGTCCTCTGCGCTGACCGCCGGCGTGGATCGGCTGCGAACAGAATCGACGAACGCCTTGACTTCGTCGGCCAGCGGATCACCCTCGCCGAAATCGATCTGCTCGGCCGAAATTGTAGGGAACTGAGCGCCGCGCACCGGCGGAGTTCTGCGAAAAATCTGGATGCTGCGAGCCTCGTAGTCGACCGAGATGTAAGCGTCGGGCTGAAAAAAACGGATCTTGCGCTCGCGACGCGCCGACACCCGGCTCGACACCAGATTCGCGATGAGACCGCTCTGGAAGCGGACGCGTGCGTTCGCGAGATCGATTCGATCGGTGAGGATCGCAACGCCGACCGCTTCCAGCGACGCCACTTCCGAAGGGGCCACCGACAGGATCACGTCGAGATCGTGCACCATCAGATCGAGCACAACATCTACGTCGGTGCCGCGCTCGGTGAATGGCGCCAGCCGATGGCATTCCACAAAGCGCGGATTTTTCACGATCGAATGCAGATGCACGACTGCTGGATTGAAACGCTCGAGATGACCTATTTGCAGAACGCGGTTGCTGGCCGATGCGAGCGCAGCCAGATCGCGCGCCTGCGTCAACTTCTCGGCCATCGGCTTTTCCAGCAGCACGTCGATGCCCGCTTTCAACATCGCAGACGCGATCTCATGATGCGTCACGCCGGGCGACGCGACCGTCACAAGGTCCACCTTTCCGGCGAGCATCCGGTAGTCCGGCAAGGGCGTCGCGCCTACTTCCTTCGCGAGTGCTCCAGCCCGCTCGGCGTCAATGTCGACGACGTGCGCGAGCTTGATTCCCGCGATCGCGGCGTATTTGCGCGCGTGCAGAGTGCCCAGCCGTCCCGCGCCAACGACAGCGGCGCGCAGCTCAGCCACCGGTTTCCGCATAGCCGTATATCGTCAGGTTTTTCGAGCGTGCGAGTTCGAGCGTGCGATCCCGTTCGAGAATCAGTGCGACTCCCGCTTCGACACCGATCATTGCCGCACCGATCTCGGCGAGCAATTCCACCGTAGCCGGACCAATCGCAGGGCGGTCGAAGCGCATGTCCTGTCCCGGTTTCGCCGCCTTTGCCACAACCAGTCCCGCGCCGACGAGCGCGGCCGCGCGGCGCAACGCGGTGTCCGTTCCCTCGAGCGCCTCCACCGCGGCGACCATTCCGTCGCGTACGGCGACGGTCTGTCCGATGTCGTAGGTGCCAAGGCGTCGCGCGACCTCGAATGCAAGATCGAGATCGCGCCGTTGAGAAGGAGTCGGATCGGGACCGGCGCCGACGCCTGCGCGCGCGAGCCAATGGTCGATCATCGGCACCGGATCGATCATCTTGATTCCTTCAACTTCGACTTCATGCGCGACGCCGCGGAGCACTGAGTCGTCGCTGAAGCGCCCTATCTCTGCGAGCATCTTGAGCGCGCGCGCATCGGGCGCGAACGAGTCTTTCAGGCGCGCGCGTGAGATGCCGCCGGCCATCGCGGCTTCCGACACACCGGCGTTCTTGAATACGTCGACGATTTTCTGCAGCTCGCCGACTTTGATCCACGTGACTTCGTCGACAATCGAGTCGAGTGCGCGATCGCTTTCATTGAGGTGCGCGACCGCTACGACTTTTATTCCGCGCTCGCGTGCGGCGCGCGCTACTTCGAGCGGAAAGACGCCGTTGCCTGCGATGAGCCCGAGCTTATTCACGCTCGCGGCCAACGACTCCGCGCTTCGAGTTGTTTATGAAATCGACCAGCCGGCGAACCTCGGCAAGGTCACCGTATTCTTCGAGCGTCTTCGCGATCGCTTCATCGCGCAGCAGCTTCGAGAAGAAGAGCGTGCGGATCGCCGACTTCAGCGCCGCAATCGTTTCGGGCTTGAAGCCACGCCGCTGCAGGCCGATATCGTTGATGCCCGCGAGCCGCGCACGCTCGCTGCCTGCCACCATCGAGTACGGCGGCACGTCCTGCGCTACCTTCGCGCCCGCAGCCACGATCGCGTGAGTGCCGATGCGAGTGAACTGATGCACCCCGACCTGGCCCTCGCAAATCGCGTACTCCTCGATCACGCAGTGACCCGCGAGCCCGGTGGACGCCGCGAGGATCACATGGTCACCGATGATGCAGTCGTGCGCGACGTGCGCGTAAGTCATCACCAACGTGTGACTGCCGATCTTCGTGATCATCCCACCGCCTTCAGTGCCGCGGTGGACGGTCGCGAACTCGCGAATCATGTTGTCGTCGCCGATTTCGACGACCGACGGTTCGCCCTTGAATTTCAGATCCTGCGGTTCCGCGCCTATCGCCGCGAATTGCCAGATACGGTTGCGCTGGCCGATCGTCGTGTTGCGTTCGATCATCGCGCACGGACCGACCACGCTCCCCGCCCCAATCTTGACGTCCGGCCCGATCACCGCGCCTGGACCGACTTCGACGGTTGTGTCGAGTTCGGCCCGCTTGTCGATGACCGCAGAAGGATGGATTCTCCCCGCTATCGAACTTGCTCCTTGACTTCCATCGCGGACAATTCCGCCTCGGCCGCCAGCTCGTCGCCGACGCGCGCCACCGCCTGCATCCGCCACAGCGGACGATGAAATTTCAGAATTTTCACTTCCATCCGCAGCTGATCGCCCGGGATGACGCGCCGACGAAACCGCACTTTGTCCAGCCCGGTCAGCATGAACAGGCGCGTCGGGTCCCCGCCCACTTCGTTGAGCGCGAGGATCGCCGCAGACTGCGCGAGCGCTTCGACGATCAAAACTCCCGGCATCACAGGATGCTCCGGGAAATGTCCGGCGAAGTACGGCTCGTTGAAGGTAACGTTCTTGATCGTTACGACGCGGCCCTTGCTCAGCTCGAGGACGCGATCGACCAGCAGAAAGGGATAGCGATGGGGCAGCAGCCCCAGCACGCGCTCGAGCTCCGAGACTTTTGTTTCGTGGTCGTCAGGCACCGGAAATTACTTCGCGCATCTCGTCGAGCGGCTCTACTTCGAAATCGTCGACTTCTTGGCCGCCTGCGATCCGAAATCCGAAGGCTCCGACGCGCCCGGCTGCTCGCTCTGGACGCTCGCCGCCGGCCTTACTCCACTGCCTGGCCCTTCGCCGACCGAGCCGATCGGTACGTGCATCGTGTTGTAGCTGCGGATCACCTGGTCGGTGATATCGATACTCGGCGCGCCCCAGAGGATCGATCCCTTCTCGAAGACCATGGTGTAGTTATCGCGCTCTCCCAGCGAGCGGATGACTTGCGCGAGATCGTGCACGATCTTCGCAGTAATCTCCTGGTCCTTCGCCTGTAGCTCGTCCTTCGAGTCTTTGTAGTCGCGCTCGAAGTTCTTGAGCTTTTCCATGTACTGGTCCTGCAAGGCCTGGCGCTGATCGGGATTCATCAGCATGCCTTTTTTCTCCATCTGATCCTTCAGCGACTGGACCTCGTTTTGCTGCCGCTGCAGACGTCCCTCGAGCGAGGTGACGCGGCCCTGGAAGTCGGCCTTGGCCCGTTTGCCTGCGTCGCACTCGTTCAGCGCCCGTTGCACGTCAACATAGGCGAACTTGAATTCGGCATGCGCGGGAACAGCCGCAAGCATCGTCGCAAGGAACGCACCGAAGATCGCACCGATGAACAAACGTTGCCTCATACAGCCCGGAAAGCCTCCTGTGGACTACCTGGTGACCCGACGAAACAGATTCGCACGGGCGCACCATTCTCTGCCATGCGAAATATACACAATAGTACCTCAGCGAGCATTAAATCCAGTTGCGCGCGTCTTGCTCACCGTTGGCTGTTGCAAAATTCACGAGCCGCTTTGCAAACTATAGCGGCGATCCGGCGCCGACTTCGAACACCGTACTCTGGTCGGCCGGCCGCGGGTTCAGCGGGAAAGCGATATCCACCGCCAGCGGCCCGAATGGCGATTTCCAGCGAACGCCGAGTCCGACCGACGCCTGCAGCTTGGTGATATCCAGCGAATCCTTCAGCAGGAACGATTGTCCCGCGTCGCTGAAGATTACGCCGCGAATGCCCAGTCCCGACAAGATCGGGAACGTGATTTCGTTGCTCAGCAGTAATTCCTTGCTGCCACCGACGTCCTGAACGCTAAGCGGTGTGCCGTTCTGGCTGAAGATCGTCACCTGCGGCCCCAACGAATAAAGCTGATAGCCGCGCACGTCGCCCGGTCCGCCGACACCGCCCGGGAAGAATCGCTCGTACAGCGGCAACTCGCCGCCGGTACCGCTGTTCAAGTTGGTCCCGATGCCGAAGGTGACGCCCTGCGACACCACGAACGTCCCCAGCGTCTGGCTCTTCAGGAACGGATAGAAATATCTGAAATGCGCGACACCCTTGATGAACGAATTGGTGCCGCCGAGTCCACCGAATTGCATGCTGAGCGTCTCTACCGTGCCGGTGCGCGGATCGGTCGGATTGTCCACCGTGAAGCGGCGGATCGTGGGCGTAATTTGAGAAGTCTGTGTGTAGCCCCTGTAGCGCGCGATTTGGAAAGTCGTGAACTCATTCAGCCCGGTGATTCCGATGCTCTGAAACGAATAGCCCACTCCCGCAGTTATGTCCTTCAGCGAGAACGGCCCCAGCTTCTTGAAGCCGAGCTCGGTCAGCGGATACGTCGTCGTCAAGGTGAAGCCCGCCGACGACTGGTTGAAGCTCAGCAGGTAGGTCTTGTTGTCGAATAACTGCAGGCCCACGCCCAGCGGGATATCCAGGAACCACGGCTCGGTATAGCTGATGCTGTAGTTCTGGAAGAGGAAGCCGACCTGCGCATTCGCGATGAGCGATTCGCCGCCGCCGAACAGGTTGGTGTTGCCCAGCGTGAAATTGCCGAACAGCGATTGATAGCTGTCGAAACCGCCCGCCACCTGGAACGACGCGGTGTTCGCCTCGGTCACGTTCACGTTCAGATTGATCTTGTCTGGCTGCGACGCCGGCGCGGTCGTGATTCGGGTGTCGCTGAAGAATCCCAGCCGTTGCAGCCGCATCTGCGAATCTCGGATCTCTTCGGCGCTGTACGGCTCCTGTTCCTGCACCTGGATCTCGCGCCGGATTACCTTGTCCGAGGTTTTCGTGTTGCCGCTGATATTGATGCGATCGATCAACACTTCGTGGCCGGGATTGATCACGAACACCACGTTGACCCGCTTGTTGGTCCGGACGAGTTGCGTGCGCGGATCGACGTTGACGTACGCATAGCCACGATTCGAATAGAAATCCGAGAGCGCCAGCACCTGCCGCTGCAACGACGATCCGCGGAACAATTCCCCGCTCTTCATCGTCAGCTGCTTGCGCAATTCGCGGCGCGGAAACTTCAGATTGCCTTCGATGTCGATGCGGCCGACTCGGTAGGGCGTGCCCTCGTCGATATTTATGACGATCGTGATTTTCTCACCGTTTCGGATTACCTGCGGTGGCGCAATCTGAACGTTCAGGTAGCCGTTGTCGTAATAAAAGGCCGTCAGCCGATCGACGTCCTCCTGGAGTTTCTTCGGGTCGAGCGCGCCCCATCCCGTTATCCAGCTCAGCAATTTGCTGTAGGGTTTCGTCTCCATGTTGTTCTTCAGAACCGTCGACGAAAACGCGTGGTTGCCCACGAACTCGATCTTCGTGATCTCGACCTTCGGCCCTTCCACCACGTCGAATTCGCCGAACGCCGTGTTGTCGGGCTGCGGGATCGGTTTGAAGGTTACCTTGGCGTCGGTGTAGCCCTTGTCCGCGTAGACCGCGGTGACATCGTTGATCGTCTCCTTGACCGCGATCGGATCGAGAATTGTCCCCGGATGCACTTTGGTCGCGGCGACTATCTTGTCGTCGTTCGAGCGGATCGCCTTCATCCCGTAGAACTTGACGTCGGTAATCTGCGGGCGCTCTTTGACGTGGTACACCAGCACGTTCTGACCGCCCTGCTGCACGACGCTCGCGCGCACGTCCGAGAAAAATCCCAAGCTCGTCAATCGACTTGATGTCCGCGTCGACCGCGGCTGGATCGAGCGGTTGGCCGACTTGCTGGGTGATGTGGATCCGAATCGCGTCTTCCTCGACGCGTTGATTGCCGACTATCTGAATCTTATTGATTATCGGTTGCGATGCCTGCGCATGCGCGGCGGACGGCGCGAGCATCGCAGCGATCATCGCCACCATCAGCGCAAAGCTTGCGGGCAATAGCGGTCGATGCGGACGGCGAAGCCCGCAAAATAACGGCGCGCGCGGCGGGCGCGCGTTGAATTTCCCCAATGTCACTCAGAACCACCGAAAACGGCGACCAAACTAGCCAATAGGTACTCCGATGTAAACCGAACTTTTGTTTTTAATCCCCCGCCCGGTATTTTACGGGAGCGCTTAGGCGAGGTTCTGCAGTTCAATCGAGCGGTTCTGGAACGCCGCAGAACCCTCACCTACCGTCCGCGTTGCGTCCGGCCTCCTCTCCCGTGAAACACCACCCTCACCCGCGCAAAGCGCGGCCTCTCCCGCAAATAAGCGGGCGAGGCGAATAATAGGTCGCGCGGACGCAACATCCTAACCCGGGCGAGGTAAGAAATCGGACCAGACTGTTCATCGACGCTCGTCCACGAGACGCCCTTCATGCAGCCGGAGCGCGCGCCCGACGCTGCGCGTTAACTGCTCGTTATGCGTCGCGATCACCAGCGTAATTCCCAGTTCGCGATTGAGCTTGTGAAACAGGTCGTGTACCTCGGCCGCCGTATGCGGGTCGAGATTGCCCGTCGGCTCGTCCGCCAACAGCAGCTTGGGCCGCAGCACCACCGCGCGCGCCACCGCGACGCGTTGCTGCTCGCCGCCGGACAGTTCGGCCGGCCGGCGCTTGAGCTTGTCGCCGAGGCCCACGATTTCGAGCATCTCGGTTGCGCGCTTGCTCGCCTCAGCATCGTCGATACGGGAGATCAACGCCGGCATCATCACATTCTCCAGCGCATTGAAGTCTGCCAGCAGGTAATGGAACTGGAACACGAAGCCCAGTTTCATGTTGCGGAACTCCGCCAGCGACTTCTCGTCGAGCGCGAACAGATCCTCGCCCTCGAAATAAACTTTGCCCGCAGTCGGTTCTTCCAGGCTCCCGATTATATGCAGCAGGGTGGACTTGCCGGTTCCCGATTGCCCCACTACTGCGATCTCCGCGCCCGCCTCGACGTCGAGATCGAGATTGCGCAGCACGCGAATCTCGCGATCGGCGTCGTAGAACGTCTTGTCGAGGCCGCGCACCTCGATAAGACGCCCGGTCGCAGCTTTCGGTTTCGCCTTCGCCGCCGCGGCGCGCACTTCACTCATAGCGAATCACCTCGACCGGCCGCAGCCGCGCTGCTTGCAACGCCGGGTAGACCGACGCCAGCATGCACAGCACAATCGTCGCCACCGCAACCAGCACGAAGTTCCATGGATTCAGCTCCACCGGCACATTGCTCACCATGAACATGTCGGGCGGCAGATGAATCAAGTGATACTTGCCTATCAGGAACGAGGTGAGGAATCCGCCTCCATCGCCTACAATCGTGCCGACAACGCCCACCGCCAGGCCTTGCCACAGAAATATCAGTGCAATCGATAACGCCATCGAGCCCATCGTGCGCAGGATGGCGATCTCCTTGCGCCGCTCCATCACCTGCATCACCAACGTCGCAATAATGTTGAAGGCCGCCACCAGCACGATCAGCAGCAGCACCATGAAGTAGGTGAACTTCTCCAGCTTGAGCGCGGCGAACAACGGCGCGTTGGCCGTCGTCCAGTCTTTCACTTCGAAATCAGGTCCTGCGATTGCCGCAATCTTGTCGCGTATCGCCGGCGCCTCGAACATGTTCGCCAGTCGCAGCTCGATTCCGCTTTCGAGCGACGCGTCATCAGCCAGCAGCGTGCGTCCGTCCTTCAACGCGACAAAGACCAGCGTCGAATCGAAATCGTACATGCCTGAATGAAAGAATCCCGTCACCACGAATCGCTTGAGACGCGGCGGTCCGATACCAGCCCCCAGGCTCGTGGGCGAGATCAGTATCACCGGATCGCCCGGTCTCACACCCAGCTCTAACGCGAGCTGCTTGCCGATGATCGCGCCGGGCAGCTGGACGACCCGCTTGACGCCTTTGTCGACGATCGTCACCGGATGCGTCGTCTCGAGGTCCTCAAGCGTCCCGACCTCGAGGGTCTTCTTCAATTCCGTCAATACGGCGTTGTCGTGCGGTTCGACTCCGCGCAGAATTCCGCCCGACACGAGACCCGGCGCGCCCGACTCCGTGCTCGATACCGCCATCACCTGCGAGGTGACGTAGGGCGCCGCCGCGACCACTCCCGGAATCGCGGCGATCTTCTTCTCGAGCTCACTCGGATTCCATACGCCGCCGTCGGCGCGCTCGATCGTTACCTGCGGGGTAAACGCGAGCAGCCGCTCGCGCAGATCATTCTGAAAGCCGCTCATGACGCACAATGCGACCGACAAGGTGAAGGTTCCGATCGCGATCCCCGCGAGCGAGATGAACGCGATCACCGAGACGAAGCGCTCGCGCCGCCGCGCCAGCAGATATCTAAGTCCAATCAGGAATTCGTAGCGCAACCCGTCACCCTCGCCCTTGGCTTTTCACTCTCATAGTTTTTACTTTTTTACCGATTTGGGCCACCCGCGCACTCCTGCGGCGCGCCAACCTGCCCATTTCTGTGTTGCGATTGAATCAAATCGGGTCGAGAATCGTCATAGTCGCCGAGCCTAGTTACATTTGCAACAATTCCGGGTTGCGCTGCGCGCCGGTCGTGAAATATGCTCACCGTCGCCCTGACCCGAAATGCGGAGGATCGCATGAGCCGTTTTTTGCTTGGGACCCTGACCGCAGTACTGCTGTTCGCCACGCTTAATCCTGGAAATCCCGCCTTTGCTGTCGAATCCGCAGGGCTGCCTCCTCAGAACACCATTACGATGAACTTTCAGAACGTGGATATTCCCGTTCTCGCCAAGTTCATCTCCGAGATAACCGGCCGCAACTTCATCATCGACGAATCCGTGCGCGGCAAGGTTACGATTATCTCGCCGAGCAAGGTCACTCCCGAGCAGGCCTATTCGATCTTTCAGTCCGTCCTGCAGGTCAAAGGCTTCACCACGGTTCAGCAAGGCAAGATCATCAAGATAGAGCCCGCGCGCAACGTGCGCTCGATTGCCCCGTTTGCCCATTCGCAGGAACCCGCCGCGGCCAGCGGCGATGAATACGTCACGCGGATGGTGCGGCTTAAGAATATCGACGCCGCTTCCATCATTGGCGTGATCCAGCCGATGATTTCGCACGACGGCCTGGTGGCGGCATTTCCCGGCGACAACACCGTCATCGTCACCGACGACGCCTACAACGTCGATCGATTGACCCAGATAATCAACCAGCTCGACGTGCGCGGCGAGCAGGCGTCCATCGTAGTCATTCCACTCAAGCTGGCATTTGCCGGCGAGCTGGCGCCCGAGATCGATCAGCTCATGGCCGCCAAGATGGGGGGCTCCAGCGCCAGCAGTCCCCAGATGATACGGCCGCAGATGGGCGTCGCGACATCGGCCACCGGCCCCTCGCTGGGCTACAAAGTAATTCCCGACGAGCGCACCAATTGCCTGATCGTGATGGCGCCGCCGCTTCAGATGCGCGAGATCCAGGACATCGTCTTCAAGCTCGACGTCGTGCCTCCGCTGGCGACCTCGCGAATCCATGTCTATCGCCTCAAGAACGCGCAGGCGCTCGAGATGGTCCAGGTGCTCAACAACCTGCTTAACGGGGGCAGCGGGCCGACCACCCTTTCGCCCACCACCGGCAAGGGATCGCTCGGCCGATCCAGCTTCAACGACGCCGCCAGCGGCATGGGCAGCGGAGGCTTCGGCGGAATCGGCGGTGGCGGCGGTGGATACGGCGGGATGGCCAGTAGCGCGAGCTTCGGCGGTTCCAGCGGCGGCGGCGGTTTCGGCGGTTCGAGCGGTGGCGGCGGCTTCGGCGGCGGAGGAGGCGGGTTGCGCAGCCGCGGCTCGATGAGCGGTGCGGGCAGCACCGGCGGTTCGTCATCCGCCAGCTCGGCCGGCAAGAATATCGATTTCTCCTATCCGGTAAATATCACCGCCGACCCTGCCACCAACGCGATGGTTATCAGCGCGTCGCCGCAGGACTGGCAGACCCTGAAGCAGATTATCGACGACCTCGACACGCCGCGCGTCCAGATTTTCGTGCAGGCTGTCATCGTCGAGGTTTCCGCAGAACGCCAGCGCGAGTTGGGCGTCAATTTCTACTCGACCGGTATTGGTGGCGGACAGGCGTTTGGTCTCGGCGGGTTCAATACCGGACAGCTTCAGACCGCCCTCGGCGACCCGCTCGGCCTGACGGATCTCGGCCTCGGTCTCGCGTCGAACACCCTATGTAAGATTCCTGCCGCGGTTGCGGCGGCCGCTAGTGGGGGAACCGGCGGGGGCACAACTGCCACCACCATGAAGGTCCCGTGTGATGTCGCGCTCATGACGGCGCTTGAGACCGACACTCACGCCAACGTGCTGTCCGCGCCGACGCTGCTGACGGCGGATAATGAAGAAGCGATGATCGTCGTCGGGCAGAACCTGCCCTTCGTCGGATCGGCGTCCGCCAACGCGGGATTGCCTGGACAAATCTTCAACTCGGTCGATCGCCAGAACGTCGGCATCACGCTCGACATCGTGCCGCAGGTTTCCGAAGGCGACTACGTCAAGCTCGACCTCTACGAGGAAGTTTCAAACGTCGTCAACGGCACCCAGAACGCGACGCTCGGCCCCACGACGACTATCCGTTCCGCTTCGACTACGGTGCTCATTCAGAATCATCGCACGGCGGTAATTGGCGGCCTGCTCTCGAGCCAGGATCAGATAAACAACCAGGGCGTGCCGTTCATCTCGAGCATCCCGGTGCTTGGCAATCTGTTCAGCGACAAATCGAGCGACAAGCAGAAGGACAACCTGATTGTCTTCCTGACGCCGCATATCGTCCGCAACAAGAGCGAGCTGCGCGAACTCGCGCTCGACGAGCGCCAGCGATTTGTCAACTCGCTCGGCCGCAAGGAAATGCACGATATGCCGGCCTCGCAGATTCGCGAGGTCTACAAACCGAGCTTCTCGATTCCGGTTTCGCCCGCTGCTGATCTGAGCGCGCCCTACAACGGTCCGGCTGCTCCTCCGGGACCTGAAAATCCGGGCGCCGCATACGAATCCGCACCGTCGGGCAGCGCCGATACTCCCTTCAACACCACCGAGATAGGGCCAACCTCGATGAACTCCACTGCGCCGGCATCGAGCCCCGCCACGCCGTTCTCGTCCACGAGTTCGGTAAGCGCTACGTATCCGGCACCGCTTGGGAGAACCGCCAGCACCTCGACGACTTCGGTGACGATGGGGAGTCCGCCGTCGTACCCGTCCTCATCAGGGCGCTATCCGGCCACCTTCGGCAGCACGACGGTAACGCCGCTTGACCCCGGCGCCGGTAAGGTTTCCGGAGACTCGTCAGGTGTAACTCCGGGCATCTCGCCGTAGTTGTTGTCACCAACCGGCGAATGCGGCGATCAGGAATGCCGCGATCATAAGCAGCCCGAACTCCATGTGGAGCTGGATCGATCTAAATAGACCGAGATTCAGCTTCCTTGGATCGGTCTCGCGGGTCATGATTCGAATCTGATCGAGCGCGCGCGGGATCGTGATAAACACCGCCAGCGCGATCCACGGAATCGCGTGGACAAGCACTCCGACGATCGTGGTCAGGTAGGCCGCAACGTCCAGCGTGATCAGCTCGTAGTTCGCACCCGTACGTCCAAGTATTGTCGCGAGCGTCCGCTTGCCATGGCGCGTGTCGCTCTCGATGTCGCGAATATTATTGGCGTGCAAAATTCCGGCGACCAGAAATCCGAGCGGTATCGACGCCCAAATCGCCGACGACGAAATGTGCATCGCCATCACGAAATACGAGCCGATGACGATCGCCGGCCCCATAAAAATGAACACGGTCAACTCGCCCAGCGCCACATAGGCGAGCGAGACCGGACTCGCGGTGTAGAAGTAACCGGCCGCGATGCTCGGGACTCCGATCGCGAGAATCGGCCACCCGCACTGATAAACGAGCACCAGGCCGATCAGCGCGCCAATCGCAAAGGCCGCGATTCCGCCGCGCCAGACCTGATCGGCGCTCAACAGGCCGCGCTGAATCACCATGCTCGGGCCGAGCGACTGCTCGCTGTCGGCACCGCTGCGGAAATCGTAATAGTCGTTGATGAGATTGGTGCCGGCCTGAATCGCCATTGCGCCCACGAGCGCGAGAATCATGCGACTCAGCGAAAAAAATCCCTCGCGCGCGGCAACCGCAACTCCCAGCAGCACCGGAATTGCAGCAGCGCTTAGCGAAGGCGCTCGAATCGCCTGAATCCAAACCGCGACGGCTCCCGGCCGCGTCCCGCCCCCATGAGCAATTGCGTCATCCATAATATTGTCACCGCGCCCCTTCCAGGCGATTGCTCCCCTTCCCTCGAGGCAAGGGGCCGGGGTTTAGGTTCCTAGATCAGCACCTTCGCGTCTTTCAGCCGCGCGATTTCCGCCGCGCTGTATCCGAGTTCGCTCATCACTTCATCCGTATGCTCGCCGATCATCGGCGCGCCGCGATATTCGAGATCGATCGCACTGAATCGCACCGGAAGTCCCGGCACGACGCGCTCGCCGACCTCGCCATGCATCAGGTTCACGAGCATGCTCGATTTCGAGAACACCGGATCCTTTATCAACTCCGGAGTGCTGTAGACGGGGCCGGCGGCCAGATCGCGTGCACGAAGTTTCGTCACCAGTTCGTCGCGAGCATGCGTGCGAGTGCGCGCCGCGATCTCGCGCTCGAGTTCCTCGACGTTCGCGAGCCGGCCGTACAGTCGCGAGAACTTCGGGTCCGACGCCATCGACGGCACATCCAACACCTCGCACAACTCCGCGAATTCGTCGTCGGTGGCAATCGCAATCGCGATCCACTTGTCCTCGCCGGCCGCTGGAAACACACCATGCGGCGCCATCGACTCGTCGCGATTCCCGATTGCGCCCTGGTCGCGCCCGTTCATCAGAAAATCCATCATCGCTTCGGGCATCATCGTCGTCACCATCTCGGCCATCGACAAGTCCAGGTACTGCCCCTGCCCCGTGCGGTCGCGATAGTGCAGCGCGGCGAGCAGAAAAAACACCATGCCCGTGCCCACGGCGAAGTCCGGCCACGTCCCGCCAATCCCGCACGGAAACGAATCGGGATAACCGGTGATATGGCACAGCCCTGCAAACGCCTGCGTGGTCGGCCCGAAGCCCACAGTCCGCGCGAACGGACCGTCCTGTCCGAGCGGGGTGCCGCTCAGCATGATTATGTCGGGTTTGATTTTGACCAGATCGTCGTAGGCGAGATTGTATTTCGCCATGTTGCCGACGGTGAAATTTTCGGTGACGAAGTCGCTCTGCCGGATAATCTTGCGCGCGATTTCCTGCGCCTCGGGCATCGCAAGATTCAGCGCGAGACTGCGGCGCGACGTGTTGATCCCATGAAATACTCCGCTTCGATTGGCGCCAATCGATCCGTCGGTGCCGGTCAGATATCGCACCAGGTCAGGCGCGCCCGACGTCTCGATTCTGATTACGTCGGCTCCCAGAGCGCCCAGCCACGCGGTCGCGTGCGGGACGGCAAAGATCCAGCCGAAGTCGGCAACGCGAATTCCCTCCAACGGCTTTTTCCCTAGATTCCTCCGAGCGTTGCGATCGCCGCCTTCGACGGAACGATTCCGAAGGATTTTATCGTTGTGCTCGCCGAGTCGAGGCGCGCCGCGCACGATTCGCCACGGCGTGCGCGAGAATTTGCATGGAGCGCCTGGCATCCGCACTTCGCGCGCCGCCGGATGATCGAGGTCCAGAAAAAATTTGCGCGCCTTGTATTGCTCGTTGCCCGCGACCTCGGCCGGCGAATGCACCGGGAAGCACGGCACGTGCTCCGCCTGCGCCCGCTCGAATGCCTCAGTTCGGGTAGTCGTAGATAGCCAGTCGATTACTCCGGCCTCGATCGCGTCGATATTCGAAGCGCGCCCTAAAACCGTGCCGAACAACTCGGTATCCATCCACTCGGGACGACCAAGCGCCTTCTTCGCCCCGCGCCAGAAACGATCGGTGCCGGCGTTGAAGCTCACCCATCCGTCCTTGCACGGATAAACCCACTGGGCGGCCCTTTTCTGACGCGAGTAGAGCCGCTGGAACGAGTCGGAATTCTTGTCTTCGTGGAAGTAAAATCCGATGTTGGGACGCACCATGCTGACCATCGAAAGCCACTGCGCGACATCGACATGCTGCCCCGCGCCATTACTCTTTCGACTATACAGTGCGCACATCGCGGCCGCCGCCGCTGTATAGCCAGTCAAATAGTCAGATTGGCGTCCGCCAAGCTTCAGCGGCGGTTGATTTTCGGGATCAGTCACCTGGTGCCACGGCGTTTCATAGCCGACCCCGCTCATGTGAGTAGCGACCAGGTCGCCGCCGCGAAGATTTTTGTACGCTGACTCGGCGCCGAAGAAAGTTAGCGAGACAACGATCAGACTCGGAAATCGGGACGTCAGCGTGCGCCAGTCGATTCCGAGCTTCTCGTTCACTTCGGGACGATTCGGATTGAAGACGATGTCTGCCGACGCGAGCAGATCGAACACCTGATCGCGGCCGCGCGGATTTTCCAGGTCAATCGTCACGCCGAACTTGTTGGTGTTGAGATAAAGATGCAGGCCGCCGGTTTCGGGGTCGGGCATCTCGTCGCGAAACGGTCCGAGCGCGCGCTCCTGCGATCCAGTTCGCGGCGGCTCGACCTTAACTACCTCCGCGCCGAAATCCGCGAACGACTTCGCCGCCATCGACGCCGCCAGGAACGGCATCGTGTCGAGGCACGGCAGCTCGACGACCTTCAGGCCTTCGAGCGCGCGTGGCGACTCCTCGTATTGATCGAAGCGCGCCATCGCTACGCGACCGTTTCAGTTTTCAGGTTGTCGATTAAGTCGATAAGTTCGCCCATCGAACGAATCACGTAGTCGGGTTTGAACACCTGATGCGTCTGCAGATATTTGAACGACGCCGCGCCGGTTGCCACCGCGACCGATGCGCCAAAACCCGCTCCCAGAGCCGCCATGATGTCCCTGGGCTCGTCGCCGACGTACATGCAAGCGCGCGGAAGCACTGCGGCTTTCAGTGCCGTTTGCTTGAGGCTCTCGGTCTTGTCGAGCGCACGCAGCGAGGTCGTGGTTTGCGTGACGACGTGGTCCAGGTACGACGCGAGCCCGACCATCGCGAGCTTCTCGACCAGCCGCTGCGAGTCTCCAGGCCGGCTCGTGATGACGCCGGTCGCATAGCCGCGCCGCTTCAGCTCGGCGAGAGTGTCCTGCACATGCGGCAAAACTTCGAGCCGTTCGGTCTTGTCGATTTCCGCAAGGAAGTAGGCGTATGCGAGCTTCGCGTATTCGGGCCTCAGATGCTCCGGCACACCCAGCCACACGTCATCGGCGGAAAGCGCCTCGTGAAAGCGCTCATGCGTGAGGGGAGGTTCGTGCCCGAGCTCGTCGAGCGCGTTTTTCGCGGCGATATACAACGGTCCGTGGATATCGACCAGCGTACCGTCGAGATCGAAAAAGACTGCTTTGAATTCGCGCGAGGCCAAAAACATTCTCCGAGCTTCCAAGCGAAGTGTGTAAAGATGCGGCGCGAGCTGTCAAGCGCGCTACGGATGCCGTTGATACAGCAGCAGGTACTCGCGGCGGCCGCCGATCACTTTCTTGACGTAATCGCGCGTCTCTTTGTACTCGATATTCTCGACCCACTCGTCATCGGCGCCGTGAAATTCAGAGAGCCACTTCGAGACCGCGTTCTCGCCCCCGTTGTACGCGGCGACTACGTGAAACTCATCGCCGTGAAACATTTCGAACAGATTTTTCAGATACGTGGTTCCCAATTGCACGTTCACCGTGGGATCGTAGAGCCGTATATTTTCAGTATCCATACCATTCTGCGACGCCATCTTGCGCGCCGTCGATGGAATCAACTGCATCAGGCCCCGCGCGTTCGAACCCGAGGTCGCCATCGGGTTGAACAGGCTCTCCTGCCGCGACAACGCCAGCACCAGGTAAGGATCGAGCGCGAGCCGGTTCGATGCCGACGAAAAGAGATCCCAGTATGCGCGCGGATAGCGCACTCGCTCCGCGATGTCGTGGCTCAGTTGTCCGTTCTTCTCCATATGCGTGGCCGCCACGATTGCGTCGTACCACGCGTCGGCGCTCGCGAATCCCGCCAGCACGAAGTGCCGCATCTCGACGGTGCCGCCCGCGTGCTCTTCGAGCGCCTTCAGCTCACCGGGTTCGAGTTCCTTGAGACCGAGCGCGCGCAGCGTTTGCAGCCGCGCCATGTGGTACTCGGCAACGCCGGTGACAGCAGGAGTTCCGCTGGATTGAGGATCAGGCGCCGAGGCGGCGGGAAGATCCGGTCGAGCGGCCGCGACGCGGCGGCTGGCAAGCTCGGGATAGTAATTGCTGTCGGTGCTGTCCGCGAGCTTCTCGAAAATCGAGCGAGCGCCCGCGACGTCGCCGGCCTTTTCCAGCGAGCGCGCGCGCCAGTATTCGCACATATCGCGATTGATTGGATCCTTTGCGCGCGCGCCGGCGCTCTCGAATTCCGGAGCGGCAGCGCGATAGTTGTGCGCGAGATACAGCGTCCACGGAATGCGGAACCGCGCATCCTCGGCGGCGTCGCTGCGGGGATAGCGCGCGGCCAGTCGTCGATACTGCGCGCGCGCGGAATCAAGCTGGTGCTGTTCCTCAAAGATTTTGCCGACCCGGAGCATCGCACCGGGCGCGCGCTCGCTGGCCGGGAAATTCGCCACGAGCCGGTTCAGCGTAGCGCGTGCGAGATCGTACTGATCGTCATGCCAGTAAATCAGCGCGAGCGCCTCGAGCGCCGCCGGCGCATCCGGTCCGCCTGGCGCGATTTGCAGGTACTCGAGGATCGCGCGCTTCGCCCGCTCTGGCTGGGGCTTGAGCGATCGTGCCGTCACCCAAACCAACTCCGCGCGAACCGACGGCTCGGGACTCATCGCGAGTCCCGCGTTCGCCTGCTCGTCAGCTTCGGACAGGGCGCCCTCGCGCAGCAGCAGTTCGGATTCCGCGCGATGGTACGCGAGCGAGTTCGTATCGGCGACTTCAGGATGCGACGCGAGGATCTCGCGAACGAGCACGCGCGCTTCGGCATCCGTGTCGGAACGCGGATACTTGTCGCGCAGTTCCATCAGCTGCGCGTACGCCGACTTTGGATTTCCGAGCGCGATTAGAGACTTGGCTTCCGCGATGCGCGCGCCCTGCTCTATCGACGCTTCCGGACTGCGCGCGATCAGCCGCGACGCGACTACGGACGCCTCGGCGTTGCCGCCGAGGTTCAGCAGGTTGTCCGTCAACATCAACTCGCCGGCACTGATCATCACGCTATCCGGATATGTCTTGACGAGCCGGTCGAGCGTCTCTGACGACGCATTCAGATCACCCTGGTCGTGCTGCGCGAGCGCGAGATAGAACAGAGCGTAGTCGCCAAGCGCGGGAAAATTATCGGCGGCAAATTTGAGATCGGCGATCGCGCGCAAGTTGTCGTGACTTTTATACGCACGATAACCGTCGAGGAACGCCGTCTGCCCATCGGTGGGCGGCGCAAACGTCGCGGCTCCAGGAGCGCCCGCGGACGGCTGGGGTATGGCTTGAACTGATTGAGCAGTCTGCGCCGGAGTGGCTACTGAATCGGCCCGAGCGGGCGCCGACGCGCATCCGCCAAGAGCAACACACAACACCAGTAGCGTACCGCCGCACCACCATCGCGTTTTCATCTGATCTTGGTTAGCGCATGGCTGGGGTGGCTTCAATTGGCCTCACCTTTTGATGAGGCTTGCGAGAGCACGATGCGTCTGGCAACAGTCGGGAGCAATATGGGCGATTTTATCAAAGTGATTCTTGCGTCGGGGTCGCCGCGGCGGCGTCAATTGTTGGCTGGAGCAGGAATTGAATTCGACGTGATCGAGAGCATGTTGCCCGAAGAGCACATTGCGGGCGAGCCGGCGCGCGACTACGCGCTTCGAATGGCGCGGGACAAAGCCATCGCAGTCTCGTCGCGGTTTCCGGAAGCGATCGTGATCGGCGCCGATACGATCGTCGTCTGCGAAACACAAATTCTTGAAAAACCCGCGGACGCTGCCGACGCCCGCCGGATGCTCGCGATGCTTTCCGCGCGCACTCACTTGGTTGTGACTGCGTTCGCATTCGCTCGGGACGGAAAAATTATCGAGAGCTCACCGGTCGAGAGCAACGTCACATTTCGCAAACTGAGCGACGCCGAAATCGAGGCTTATATCGCCACCGACGAGCCATTCGACAAGGCCGGCGCCTACGGAATCCAGGGCGTCGGCGGCGGATTCATCTCGCACGTCGAAGGATCGCGGGACAACGTGATGGGCTTGCCGACCGAGCGCGTGATTGCGGCGCTCGCGCGACACGGCGTGAAGCAGTGAAACACGCTTAGCAAATATGTCGATTGACCACGCACTCGAAGAGCGGCTGGTGATCCTGCAAGCACGGATCGGCGCGGCCGCATACAAGGCGGGGCGTGACGCCTCGTCAATTCGGCTCGTGCTCGCGAGCAAGACGCAGCCGAGCGAGGTGATTCGGGCCGCATGGGAAGCGGGCGCGCGCGATTTCGGCGAGAACTACGTGCAGGAGGCAATCGCGAAGCGGGCCGAGCTGGCGGACCTGACTGACATTCGATGGCATCTGATCGGCCATCTGCAAACCAACAAGGCAAAGACCGCCGCGAGGGCGTTCGCGCTGATCCACAGCGTCGATTCCGTGCGTCTCGCCGAAGCTCTCGCGCGCGCGCAACCTTCTCCCCACGTCCATGCGCTGATCGAAGTGAATCTCGGCGGCGAGGTGAGCAAGACGGGAGTCGCTCCGGAAGAAGTCGCCGCCATTTTGGATGCTGCCCATGAAAAAATCGAAATCGATGGCCTGATGACGATTCCGCCGCCCGCTCGCAGCGCCGAGGCCGCCCGTCCTTACTTCGCGCGGCTGCGCGAGCTTCGCGATCGGCTTGCGACAGAATCCGGCTATGCGCTAAGCGAACTCTCCATGGGGATGACGGACGACTTCGAAGTCGCGATCGAGGAAGGCGCGACGATAGTGCGGATCGGTCGCGCGGTCTTCGGCGAACGCACCGCTTGAAAACTCGAAGATGAAAAAACTTGGATTCATCGGCGGCGGCAACATGGCCGAGGCACTCGCCCACGGCCTTATCCAGCACAAGGTCTTCAAGCCGGCCGAGATAATAGTGTCCGACGTTGCGCCCGAGCGCCGGCGCAAACTCGCTCGCGCTCTCAAAGTCGCGACTACCGACGACAATACCGAAGTGCTGCGCGAGTCCGCCGCGATACTGCTCGCCGTTAAACCGCAGACAATCGACGACGTGATGGAGGAACTCGCGGCTGAGCTCGCAAAGGCGAGCAAAAAAACCGCCGGCAAGGGTAAGCTCTTCATTTCGATTGCCGCCGGCATCACGATCGAGCGGCTGACGCGCGGGCTCGGCAAGCGCGCTCGAGTGATTCGCGTGATGCCGAATGCGCCCGCGATGGTAGGTCATGGGATGGCCGCGATGGTGCGTGCGCGAGGCGCGTCGCCCGCCGATGAAGCGTTCGCGCTGAAAATTTTTAACGCGGTCGGCGACGCCGTCGCGCTCAAGGACGAAAAACTGCTCGATGTCGTCACTGCTCTCTCGGGCAGCGGCCCCGCTTACGTTTACCTGTTCGCCAAGGCGATGGCGGATGCGGCGGTGAGCGAGGGAATCCCGCGCGAGCTGGCGATCCGGATGGCGCTGAAGACGATTCGGGGCGCCGAGCATCTGATGCGCGAATCGAAGCGCGAGGTCGCCGATTTGATTCGCGCCGTCGCTTCGCCCGGCGGCACTACCGAGGCCGCGCTTCGCCGATTCGCCGAGAATGGTTTTTCTGATATCGTGGCATCCGCACTGCACGCCGCCAGCGATCGCTCGCGCGAACTTGGCCGCGGAATCAACTAGCGAGAGCGCCTTCGCGTGTACGCCTGGACCAACCTGATCATCTTCATCGCGCAGACCCTCGACGGTCTGCTGACGCTCTATTTATACGTCGTGATCATCGCGGCGCTGATGACCTGGATCGAGCCGAATCCGTACAATCCGATCGTCCGCTTCCTCTATTCGGTGACGGAGCCGGTCTTCGAATGGTTCCGCGAGCACATCCCGGTGGTCTTTGGCGGGATCGATTTTTCGCCGCTGATCGTGATCATCGTGATCCAACTCTTTCAGCGCGTCGTGATTCCGAGCGTGGTGCATGCGCTGATTCCCGCCTACACGTGAGTCGGGGCGGAAACGGAAATCCGCCCGCGGCAGACTCCCCCTGGATGCGAGTAGCCATTGACGAGGTAGTGTTCGAGGTAACCGCGCGCCCTGGTGCGTCGCGCCGCGGCGTCATCGGCGTGAGTGGCGAGCGGCTGGTCGTTGCTGTCCACTCACCGCCCCACAAGGGCAAAGCGAACGACGAGCTCATCGACTATCTCGCCCGCGAAATGCGCGTACCGCGTTCGGCCCTGCTGATCGTTCGCGGAGTAACGTCGCGCCGCAAAACAATCAGAGTTGTCACTCACGAACCAATCAAGATCGCATCTCGACTAAGGAAAATCGCCAACCCAAAGTAGCGCCGCCACCGCACGATCGCTCAGTGGCCGCTGTCCGAGTGCGTCGAGCTTGGATTGAAAAAGAGTGGTCCTCCAACCGGAAGCTCAGCGCAGGCTGAAGAATCTCCCTGGCCCGCCTGAGTCACGAACGAATTACTGGTTTGCTCCATCGGACAGGTGCATGCGGCCAGCGCGACACCATTCTGAGTACCGTCGCGCGTGCACGCCCAATTCCAGCATTGCGAGAACGAATCCTGCGAAGAACAAACCTGCATCACGGAAGGCGCGTCTTGCCAGGTGCCGTTGATCAGCTGCGGGAAAGAGTCGGAGAACTCGAAGGTCGAGTAGACCAGGTTGGGATCTGACGACGTGCAGCTACCTTTCATATTGCCGCCGTTGAGGTCGGCGACATTGTTGCCCACGATGATCGGACATTCGCACGTGACGGCCGGGTACTTCTTGCCCTGGTTGTTCTTGACGAAGCTTCCCGTGGCGACGCAGGTGGAGGCCGCGCACAAGGCAAATTCGGTATCCTGACAAATCGTGAGTTGACGCGCTTTTGGTCCCTTCGACGCCGCGCGCGCCGGACTCACCGCGAAGAACAACATGGCGCATACGAGCGCGATCATGGTGTGACGTTTCATTCGAAGACCCCCAATGACTGTGCGATTTTTATTGAACGTATCGTGCTAACAGCAGATGCCGTGCCGGAGCGGCTGCACGCTTACGCTAGCGGTCTCGTGCACGCGTGCGATCGAATGACAACCTGGGACATCGCTTGCCCGCAGGGGAACATCGAGTGACACATCGGCCGATACGACAATCAGCAAATCAAAACGGCGATTGCTAATTGGATGAGGCGAATCGAAAGCGAAAAACGGCTCGTTCGGTTGACTGCGTAACGTTTGGTGGTTACCTAGAGTGTAGCGAAGCTCGAAATAACAATCAGCAGTCTCGGTTTTGCAATGCCAATCTACGAATACAAGTGCAACAAATGCGGCGTGTTCGAAGCGATGCAGGGAATCAAGGAAGCCCCGCTCAAGAAATGCCCGACGTGCAAGGGCAAGGTCGAGCGCCAGATGTCGCGCGGCTCGTTCATCTTGAAAGGCAGCGGATGGTACGCGACCGACTACGCCAAGAAGAGCACGCCGAGCAGCACGGACTCGGAATCGGCATCGACCACCGAAAAACCCGCAGCCAACGGCGCGACGGCATCGTCAACCGACTCGTCCTCGAAGCCGGCCAGCGAATCAAAGCCGGCAAACGAATCGAAATCGTCGTCGACTGAATCCAAACCGTCCTCGCGCTCCAAATCGTCGTCGGAAAAATCGGTCTCGGCAAAAGCTGCTGACTGATCGTTTTCAACTGTTAAACAAAAAATGCGCTGAGCCGTGGGGTAGCCGACCCTGCGGCTTTTTTGTTTGAATCGGTCGCACTTATGCGCGCGCTGGTATTCGATCGCAGCCTGGAACTTCACGGCGACTATCCCGATCCGGTCGCGAGTCCGGGCGAGAGCATCGTTCGCGTCTCAGTTGCAGGCATTTGCGGGACAGACCTCGAGATCGCGCGCGGCTACATGCAATATCACGGAGTGCCGGGTCATGAATTCGCCGGTCGCGTGGTTGAATCGCAAAACCCCGCCCTCCGTGGGAAACGCATCGTGGGCGAGATCAACGCCGGATGCGGCCGATGCGCGGCGTGCTCCGTTGGCCTGGCGCGTCACTGCCCCAATCGCACCGTGCTCGGAATCCTCGGGCGCGACGGCGCTTTCGCGGAATATCTCAAGCTCCCCGACGTCAACCTGATTCCGATTCCCGATTCGATCACCGACGACGTGGGGGTGTTCGTCGAGCCGCTCGCGGCGGCGTACGAGATTTTCGAGCAGACGCATCTCGCGCGAAATCAAACGATCGTGGTTCTCGGCGACGGCCGGCTTGGCGCGCTCGTCGCCCTCGCGCTCAAGGGCGAGAAGTATCTGCCGATCGTGGCGGGACATCATCGGGAGAAACTCGCGCGGATGGCCGAGCTCGGACTCGAGACCGCCGAAGAATCCGCTCTGCGCGACAAATTCGACGTCGTGATCGATTGCAGTGGAAGCGAATCCGGCTTTCGGCGCGCAATCGAATTGGTCCGCCCACGCGGACGAATCATATTGAAGAGCACCGCGGCCGCCGCTGCCGAACTTAACCTCGCGCCGATTGTGGTGAATGAAATCACCGTGATCGGCTCGCGATGCGGCCGATTTCAGCCCGCGCTCGACGCCTTGACGGCCGGCAAAATCGATCCGCGCCCGCTGATCGATCACACCTTCACGCTCGAACAAGGTATGGCTGGCTTCGAAGCCGCAAAGAATCCGCTCAACTTCAAAGTTCTGCTGAGCGCGACGTGAAACGGCGGAGAGGCGCCCCGATACTGGTCGGAATCGACACCGGCGGCACCTTCACCGACCTCGTCGCGATCATCGGTGACGAGATTCGAGTGCACAAAGTGCTGTCGACGCCGACCGACCCTGCCGACGCCGTCATCCGCGGCCTCCGCGAGATGCTCGCCGATACCCGGCCGGAGTCCGTGACCTACAGTTCCACCGTCGCGACCAACGCGCTACTCGAGAAGAAAGGCGCGCGCGTCGCGCTGTTCACCAACGCCGGCTTCGAAGACCTGATCGAGATCGGCCGGCAGAATCGCGACGATCTCTATGCGCTGGCGCCGTCACGGCCCGAGCCGCTCGTCAGCCGCGCGATGCGCTTCGGTGTCGCGGAGCGCACGCTGTTCGACGGCAGCATCATCAAATCGCTGAGCCGTGTGGAGCTCGCGCGAATTCGCAGGATTGCTGCCCGCAGCGGCGCGGAGGCATACGCGATCTGCCTGCTTCATTCGTACGTCAACCCGAAGGGCGAGGAGTCGATCGCGCGGGCACTCGCACCCCTTGGAAAGCCGCTTTCGGTATCGCATCGGATCCTCGCCGAGTATCGCGAGTACGAGCGCTTCTCGACCGCGGTCGTGAATGCGTACGTCGCGCCGCGGATGTCATCGCACTTGAAAAACCTCGAGACCCGGCTTGAGGGCGCACGCCTGCGAGTTATGCAATCCAATGGCAGCGCGATCGGCACCGAGCTGGCGCGCGCAGAGCCGGTGCGGACGATTCTGTCCGGTCCCGCGGCGGGCGTGATCGGAGCGGCGAGTCTCGCGCGCGCATTCGGCACCGATCGTTTCATCACGTTCGACATGGGCGGGACCTCGACCGACGTGTCGCTCTTCGATCGCCGCGCGCGCATCCGCACGCTGAGTCATCCCGACGGCTACGCGGTGCGTACGCCCGTGATCGACATTCACACAGTCGGCGCCGGCGGTGGATCGATCGCGCGAATCGATGCCGGCGGATCGCTTCGCGTCGGCCCGGACAGTGCGGGCGCCGATCCCGGACCTGCATGCTACGGACGCGGCGAGTTGTGCACCGTGACTGACGCCGACCTGGTCGCAGGCCGGCTCGTCGCCGAGAATTTTCTCGGCGGCCAGATGAAGCTTTATCCGGAACGCGCAAAGCGTGCCGTATCGCAGCTCGCGCGAGAGATGAAAACGAATTCGCTGCCGGCGGCGCGCGGAATTATTCGCGTCGTCAATGCGAACATGGAGCGCGCGATTCGCGTGATCACGGTCGAGCGTGGTTACGATCCGCGCGATTTCGCGCTGCTGGCGTTCGGCGGCGCCGGCCCGATGCATGCCTGCGAGCTGGCGCTCGATTTGGGAATCCGGCGAATCGTGATGCCGCGAAATCCCGGGCTGCTGTGCGCGTGGGGAGCGTCGAACGCGCCTCTGGGCCGCGAGTATTCGCTCACGGTGCGCGCGACAAATCCGAGTCATCGAAATTTGCTCGCACGAGCCGCTGGACTGGTCCGTCGTGCGCGCGCTGAACTGGCCGCCGAAGGAGCGCGCGCGATTCGGCATGAACTGTGGATCGACGTTCGCTATCGCGGTCAATCGTACGAACTCGAAATCGCGCTGACACCGCGATTCATCGCCGACTTTCATTCCACGCATCGCCGAACTTTCGGACATTCCTCCACGAGCGCCGCCGTCGAAGTGGTGAATATTCGAGTCCGTGCGGTCGGCGGAGAATCGGTAGCAAAGCCGAAACGAATCGTTCGCCAGGCCGGAAAGCCAACGCCGGTTTCAACTGGTCGAGCGCTGGTCGGCGGCCGGGAGCGCACGGTTCCGATTTATGATCGAGAATCGTTTGGCGCGGGCGCGCGCGTCCGCGGACCTATAGTCGTCGTCGAATTGAGCTCCACCGCGTACGTCGCGCCAGAATTCGATTTGCGCGTCGACGACTTCGGCAATTTGCAACTGGAGGCGCGATGAAGCTCGACTCGATCACGTTGGCCGTGATGAACAATCGCCTCGCCGCGATCGCCGACGAGATGGGCGTGGTGCTCGGGCAGACGGCGTTTTCGCCCAACATCAAGGAGCGGCACGATTTTTCCTGCGCGATTTTTGACTCACGCGGCGAGCTGGTCGCGCAGGCCGCGCACATTCCGGTGCATCTCGGCTCGACTCCGCTGTCGGTGCGCGCGGCAATCGCGAACCTCGATCTCGAGCGCGGCGACATTGCAGCGCTCAACGATCCGTTCGCAGGCGGAACCCATCTGCCGGATCTGACGCTGGTCGCCCCGGTATTCATCGGGAATGAGCGCCGCCCATTCGCCTACGCCGCCAACCGCGCCCATCACGCGGATATCGGCGGGATCGCGCCGGGCTCGATGGCGCTCGCGACGGAAATCTACCAGGAAGGTTTCCGATTGCCGCCGGTAAAAATTGTTACAGGCGGTGAAATCGCTCGCGACGTGATGACGCTGTTTCTAGCCAACACTCGGGTTCACGAGGAGCGCGAAGGCGATCTGCGAGCGCAGATTGCAGCGCTGTCGGTCGGGTCTGAGCGCTTGCTCGCGACCGTGAAAACGTCGGGCCGCAAAACCGTCGAAGCTGCGATGGACGGGCTGAAGGACTACGCGGCGCGCCTGATGACCGCGGCGCTCGGCGAGCTCAAGCCCGGAACTTATCGCGCCGAAGATTTTCTCGACGATGACGGATTTGGCACCGGCCCGATTCCGATTCGCGTCGCGATAAAAATTGGCGGCGGCAAAGCGCTCGTCGATTTTACCGGCTCCGCGCCGCAGGTGCGCGGCTCCGTCAACGCGAATTACGCGATCACTCTGTCTGCAACTTTCTACGTCATGAAGTGTCTCGCGACGGAGGCTGTTCCCGCTAACGAGGGCCTGATGCGTCCGATCAAGCTCGTTGCTCCCCCTGGCTCAATCGTCAACGCGCTGGCTCCTGCAGCGGTCGCGGGCGGAAACGTCGAGACTTCGCAGCGGATTGTCGATGTGCTGTTTCGTGCGCTCGCCAGGGCCGCGCCGAATCGAATTCCGGCGGCGAGCTCGGGCTCGATGTCGAATCTCACGGTCGGCGGATTCGATCGATTTCGCGACCGGCATTTTTCCTACTACGAAACGATCGCCGGCGGCGCGGGCGCGGCGAAGGATCGGCCCGGTGCGTCTGGCATCCACACGCACATGACCAACACGCTCAACACGCCGATCGAAGCGCTCGAGGCTTACTATCCGATGCGAATCACTGAGTATCGAATCCGGCGCGGCTCAGGTGGCAGCGGGCGCGCGCGCGGCGGCGACGGACTGATTCGCGAGCTCGAGTGCCTGGTCGATTCGAACGTGAGCGTGCTCACCGAACGGCGGAAAATCGCGCCATACGGACTCGCCGGTGGTGGGCCCGGCGCGACCGGCAAAAATATTCTGGTGCGCGGCTCGCGACGCAGCAGCCTGCCCGGCAAAACGAATATAGATCTCAAGGCTGGCGAGCGCATTCGAATCGAGACGCCCGGCGGCGGCGGATGGGGCTCTCGCTAGACGACGCCACTATCGCGCAGACGCTTGCGCGCCTCGACGTCGATTCCCAGTTCCGCCAGGATTTCATCCGTATGCGCTCCCAGAGCGGGCGCGCCGGTTCTTATTCGCGTCGGCGTGCGCGAGAACTTCGCTGCCGGCCCGGTGATCGGCGCGGGCTTGCCGTCTTCCTGTTCGACTTGCTGGAGCATGTCGCGCTCGAGCGTATGCGGGCATCGCGCAGCCTCCGCGTAAGTTCTCACCTTCGCGCACGCGATTCCCTCTTTCGCGCACTCATCGACGGCTTGATCGACGGTCCGCGACGCGCACCACTCGGCGAACATCGCGTCGCACTCTTTGCGATTGCCCATGCGGCCCGGCATCGTCGCGAAGTCGTCGCGGCCCGCGAGATCGTGGCGTCCCGCCATTCTCGCCAGCACCTTCCAGTGCGTATCGAGCAGCACGCCCGCCATCACGAGCCCGTCGCGGCATTGGTACGTGTTGGCCGGAACCGAGAACGGAAACTCGTTACCCCATCGCTTGATTTCGAGGTCCATCGCGCCGAGCGTCAGGTTTCCATTGGACTGAAACAGCATCGCGTCGAGCATCGCGACGTCGACATGCTGCCCTTCGCCCGTTTGATCGCGATGGCGCAACGCCGCGAGCGCGCCGATCGCGCCGTGCAACCCGCCGAGATCGTCGCATAGCCACGTCGGCGCTTTGGTCGGCGGCCCGTCAGGACTGCCGTTAATCGAAACGAACCCGCCCATCGCCTGCGCGAGCGGATCGTACGCGACGCGATCGTGAATCGGACCAAACTGCCCGTAGCCGCTGATCGACACGTAGATAATGTCGGGCTTCACGGCGCGAACGTGATCGTAACCGACGCCCCACTTCTCGAAAGTGCCGGGGCGGAAATTCTGCACGATGATGTCGGAGCGCGCTGCCAGTTTGAGAAAAACTTCGCGGCCCTCGTCTCGCCGAAGATCGAGTGTCAGGCTGCGCTTGTTGCGATTCACCGTCGCCTGCGCATATCCGATTTGCGTGTCATGTCCCGGCAGAGCCGGCGGGATGCGCCGCGCGACTTCACCCTCGTGCGCCTCGACCTTGATAACGTCGGCGCCGAGATCCGCGAGCATGCATGCGCACATCGGCCCGGCCCAACTCGTGGTCGCGTCGATCACGCGAATACCGTCGAGCGGGCCGGTCAAGTCGCGCCGCGCATCTCGATAGAATTCGGATTTTTCCATGGCTCCTCCTCCCAAACGCTCGAATCGTACTGCGTGAGAGGCCCGCGCGACAAACCCGGAAGTGGCGCCTCGACATTTGGCCCGCTAGTTTGATCACGATGGCGGAGCAGCAATTCTACGTCGGCATCCATGGCGTGATCGCGAGTCGCGGGCGAATCCTGGTGCTCAAGCGCGCGCCGGTTATGATCTATCAGCCCGGAAGCTGGGATCTGCCCGGCGGCCACATCGCGCTCGGCGAAAGTTTCGAGGACTGCCTGCTGCGCGAGGTCAAAGAGGAAACCGCGCTTGACGTGGCGATCGACCGCTTGCTCGGACTGCACAGCATGATTTCAGAGCCATACTTGCAGGCGCTCTACGCTTGCCGCCTCACCGTTTTTCAGAATGTGAAGCTCCGGCCCGACGAACACGTCGAGCATCGATGGGTCACGCCCGACGAGCTCGCGAGCCTCGAGCTGATTCCGTATCTCGCGTCGATTCTGAAGCGCGGAATGTTGAGTTACGTGAAGGGATAGACGCGGCGGCGCTATCTCGCGATCAGCCGGCCACGCCAGTAGCCGAGAAAGTTCGCGCATTCCAGTTCGTGATAAATCGCGCGCTCGGGATCGCCACGCATCGCGGCAGCAGCCATCCTGACCCCATTGCGCACCAGCTTGTCGAGCCGATTGTGATTCTGCAGTCCGGCGAACGCGGTGCCCATGCCGAAAGCGAAGCTCTTACGCCGCAGATAGGCTCGCGTCATCCGCTCGGACGGGATCATATGATTCACGATCGCGCGTGGAGCAAAGCCCATCGTACCGCCGCGCGCCAGAATCCGTGCGAACAGTTCGGTATCCTCGCCCGAGATGGGATTGCCGCCGACCACGCCCAGGTCCTCGCGAAATTTTCCGAATTGCTCGAACGCAGATCGCTTGAATCCGACATTGGCGCTGAAATAGTTGTCCAGCCGCTCGGCAGACACGACCGGCGCGGACTCGATTGCTCGACGGTCGTGGACTGCGAGCTTGACCCACAGGCTCGGCCCGAGCCACTTGGGCGGTGGCGACGACCATCGCGGTAAAACCATCCCGCACGCCGCGTCGAGGTCGCGCCGCCGCATGTCGTCGAGCAGCTCGGTTGCCCAATCTCGCTCGGCTACCGCATCGTCATCGATAAAGAAGATGTAGTCCGACGCGGCCTCCTCCACCGCGCGATTTCGGGCGAAGCTCGAACCCGGGTGCGGCTCGAGGACTCGCCGCATCGGAAGCGCCGCTCCGCGCGCGAAGTCATCTACAACCGCGGCGGTGTCGTCCGTCGACGCATTGTCGACGACGAGGCAGTGGGCCTCGACCTCCGGCGGTATTGCGAGCGCCGAGACGCTCGCGAGCGTGTCGCGCACAAGCGCTGCGCGATTGTGGGTGGGGATCGCGATTGTGAGCTTGACTGTCAATGCGGTTTTTCGTGGCGCGCGCGATGCGCGCGCACCATCATAATACCGAACTGCGCTTCGCACCGGACACCGGTGGCGAGGCGCAGTTCTCATCGACGCGGCGATTTCGCCGCGTCAGTGGCTCGGCGCGCCCGCAGGCGCGGGCGCCGCTGCAGCCGAGCCGGCCGCCGCGGGCGAAGCCCCCGGCGCCGGCGTCGGCGTCGCCGGCTTCGGCAGCGGCGCCGTCGATTGCGTAAACACTATCGACGTGACGGTAAGATCAGGCGTCGCCTTTTGCTGGACTTCCGGCGCCGCCGTCAGGCGGAAACCAAAATCGCGCGTCTCGCCCGGCACGAACGGCCGCACCGGACGCCCGAAGTTGGTGAACTCCAGCGGCGTCGCGACCGGCGAATGCACTTCGGTGAAAACGGCCTTCTTGTTTTTCCCTTTGCCCTCGTAATAGGTGACCGTAAACTCAACTTCGTCGATCGCCTTGTCGCCGCTGTTCGTCATCTTGCCGAAAATTCCCGGCACCCTCGACGCCGACATCTTCATGTCCACATCGCTCAGCACGATTTTCGGAATGTACGCCTGCGCATCGGGCTGCTGCTTCTGTGCGTTCTGTATATCCGCCAGCTCGCGTCCGTACTGGTACTTGAGCCCCGCGTTGCCGGTCGCCTGCTCTTTGTCCAGCTCGTCGAGGATTTTCTGATATGCGGCGATCGCCTTGTCGTAGTCGTGCTTGTGGTAGAGGTCGACGGCGTCCTTGTGCTCCTTGAGAATATTTTCCTTGAACGGAAAGTCGACCAGTATCCGCCATTCGCCGCCCTGTTGCACCATCACGATGTTGTCGTCGTAAGTGACCTTGGGGTAAGTATTTTCGGTCAGATTTTTTTGCGCGATCGAATCTGGCGTCTGATCTCCGCTAAGCCCGGCGTCTACCGTCCGCTCCCAGAGCGCGAGATCGGGCCGCGTCACGCTCACAGTGACTATTGCCTTGTCGCCGTCGACTTTCGCGTCACCTACTTTGAAGTCGTAAGTGCGCAGTATTCCTTTGAACCAGTCCTTGCTCACGTCGGGCGCCATCGGGATTTCGGACAGGAACTGATCCATCGTCCGATCGACCTGGTCCTGATGCGTCAGCGCCTGGTAGGTTGCCGGGTAGTTGTAGAATTTCAGATTGCTCAGATAAGTGTCCGCCGCCTTCTGCGGCGAGTGACCACCGCATCCCGTCAGCAGAAACGCGCAAACCGCCACAGCCGCAAGCATCCCGCTTTTGGCTTGAATCCTGATTATCGTCATCGTCGAGTTCCCTCTTCATGCGAACCGCAAACGGTTCGATTGTAATGTCACTTCCGTCAAAAACAAGTCGGCTCAAAGGCAGCCCCTTTGGCTGACATCCTGAAAGGCGACAGTCCTGCTTATCAGAAAAAAGGCGCGCTATGCGACCAGCCGCCGACTCGCCGTTTACGACGCGGTCGGCATCTGCTTGAGCTCGACGACGTTGCCCTCGGGATCGCGAACGTAAATCGAAAGCCCCGCGCCATGCGCCCCGTAACGCATCGCCGGCTCCCCCATAACCTCGACCGCCAGTTCGCGAAGGTAGCGCACGACCTCGTTCAAGTCGCGAGCCTCGACCCCGATGCATACGTGATCGACATTGATTCCCGTCTCGACCCGTGGGTCGCCGGCCGGAACCAGATCGATCATGCTGCGGCCCGCACGCAACTGGATCAGCCCGATCTGCGCGATCCGCCGCTCCTCGCTAAGGCCCAGGATGCGCGTGTAGAAGTCGTAGGCGCGATCCTGATCGCGGCATCGCAGCACGACGTGATCGAGTTCGGCGACCTTGAGTGGAATTTCCATATCGATACTCTCGATATAACTTACTACTTTTGTTCCCCTTCCCACTATGGGAAGAGAGTGTGCGCGCGCGACTTTGCTCTTCTCACTGGGTGCAGGTGTACCTCTGCCTCTTGCGCGCAGCGATTATTCTGCCCAACCCGCACCCCCGCCTGAACTCCAATGCCCGCCCACCTCCTGACACTCATCATATTCATCCTGACCTACGCCGTGATCGCGCTCGGCGAAATTCCCTGGGCGCGCATCGATCGCACCGGCGCGGCGTTGGCCGGTGCGGTCGCGATGGTCATCTCCGGCGCGCTCAGTGAATCTGGGGCCGAGCACGCTATCGACTTCCACACGATTGCATTGCTGCTCGGGATGATGATCGTCGTGGCGAATCTGCGGCTCTCAGGAGCGTTCGCGTTTTTCGCCCGCGCGATGCTGAGCCGTGCGCGGTCTGGCTTTGGCATGCTCGCGATGACCGTCGCCGCGTCCGGCTTGCTCGCCGCGTTTTTCATAAACGACGTCGTATGCCTCGCACTGACACCGCTGGTAATCGATGCGGCCGAAATCGCGAGCGTCGATCCGATTCCGCTCCTGCTTGGGCTAGCGACCGCCAGCAACATCGGCAGCGCCGCGACCATCACCGGCAACCCGCAGAACATGATCGTCGCGGGCTTCGCGCATCTAGGCTACTCGAGCTTCGCGTTTCATCTCGCGCCCGCCGCGATCATCGGTCTCGTCGTCGACTACATTGTGATTGCCGCATTTTACCGAAGCTCGCTCCGCGCGACGCGCGTGCCCGTCGAGACCGCGCCGCGCACGATCCGCGTCATCCGCCCGCTGATGATCAAATCGTCGATCGTCACGCTCGGCGCGTTGGCGATGTTCATAGCGGGCTACCCGACTCACCTGGTCGCGATGAGCGCCGGCGTGATCCTGCTATTCACGCGGCGAATCAAGCCGGCTCGGGTATATCGGCTGATCGACTGGACGATGCTTGCAATGTTCACCGGCCTCTTCATCGTCGTCGCCGGCTTCGAAACGACGGGCTTCCAAACCGAGGTCGTGAACCTGGTAGGGGTAAATCGGTTGACGCATCCGGTAACGCTGACGGTCGTAGTCGCGATCCTTTCCAACATCGTGAGCAACGTGCCCGCCGTGCTGCTCTTCCGTCCACTCTATCCGATGCTCGGCGGCAGCCGCGCGATTGCGATGTTAATCGCGAGCGCGAGCACCTACGCCGGAAATCTGACCGTGGTCGGATCGATCGCCAACCTGATCGTGATCGAGCAAGCTCGCCTGCGAAAAATCAACGTGACTTTTTTCGATTACCTGCGGGTCGGCGTTCCAATCACTTTGATCACGCTGACAATCAACACCGCCCTTTTGGCTCTCTGGCCCTGATATTTTCGCCAGCAAGAAGGATTTGATCAGGTGATGACCATCGAGTAACTCCTGTCCTTATGTTTGAAAAGCGAATTGTTTTTTCGTTGCCGGGGATGGAGCGTCTCGCGCCTCGCGCCAATCTCATCTACAAGACCGTCGAGGATCGCCCCCTACATGCCGATCTCTATCTCCCACCGGATGCTACTGCGGGCTCTCCAACCGTCATTTTTATTCATGGCGGCATGCCCGAGGGGATTCCGATCATTCCAAAAGACGGCGGCGTGTTCGTTTCATGGGCGCAGTTGATGGCGGCCTCGAGGATGGCCGGCGTCACCTTCAATCATCGGATGCGATGGAGTAACGGCTTTGTTCCAGGGAGCGTCGAGAAGGCAACTGACGATCTCGCTGATCTGATTCGCTATCTTCGCGACCACGCATCGGAGCTGCGTCTCGATGCCGATCGAATCTGCCTCGTTGCATTCTCTGCCGGCGGGCCGCTGCTTGCCGCGCCGATGCTTGAACAATACTCGGGTGTCAGATGCCTCGTCGCACTTTACCCGTACCTTGGGGACACCACGCCTCCCGATTCGAAGGACGCGGCGCGTTATTCCGCCATCCGTGCCCTGAACATCAAGAAGGGCGATGTTCCGCCGATGTTCATCGCGAGCGCGGGCGAAGACTTGCCACTGATCAACGATTCTATCGATGCGTTTGTAAAGCGCGCACGTGAGTTGGGAACGTCGATTCAGTTCACCACGCATCCAAAAGGCGCGCACGCATTCGATATCCTGAATGACGATGACACCTCGCGCGCAATCATCCGGCAATCCCTGGAGTTTATCGCCGCACACCTGCTCGAGTGAAATTGTCCAAGGCCTAAATTTAAGATGTCTGCCGGTGCCCTTCTGTAATTCCTGCGGCGCCCTTCCCTTCTCGCGGCGGAAACCAGAACCGCTGAACCTCAGTACCGCGCACCGCGTCGTCGATCATCCGCGGGATGTCGAAGCGTGATTCCGCCGCCTCGACTTCCTCGATTCGCGCGCGCGTCTCCGGATGCGCCGGCACGAACAGCGTGCAGCAATCCTCGTCGGGCAGAATCGACGTCTCGAACGTATGCAGCCGGCGCGCCTGCTCGATGATCTCGTTCTTGTCCATGCCGACCAGCGGCCGCATGACCGGGAACGCCGCCGCCTTCTCGATCACCGCCATGTTCTCGAGCGTCTGCGACGCGACTTGTCCCAAACTCTCGCCCGTCACCAGCACCGTCGCTTGCGAACGCTCGGCTAGTGCGCTCGCGATTCGCAGCATGAAGCGCCGGTAGAGGATCACGCGCAGCGGACGCAAAGTGTTCGCGACAATCTCGCGCTGCAAATTTCCGAACGGCACCAGCATCAGCGTCGATCGCACCTGCCATCGCGTAAGATGCGCCGCGAGCTCGGCCGCCTTCTCCCGGCTCGCGGCAGACACAAGGGGATGCGCGTGAAAATGTACGAAGTCGAGCCTGAGCCCGCGACGCATCATGCGGTACGCTGCGACCGGCGAGTCGATCCCGCCCGACAGCAGCGCCATCCCGCGTCCTGTTACTCCCACCGGCAACCCGCCCGCGCCCGGTATCTTGCCAGCCGACACGTACGCCGCATCATTCATAATCTCGATCGAGATCGTCAGCTCGGGCGCGCTGAGATCGACTTCGAAGCCAAGCGCTTCCTGCACTTCGCCGCCGACGGCGCGATCGATCTCGACGGAGTTCATCGCGAACCGCTTGTCCTCGCGCTTGGTCCGCACCGCAAACGTGCGCGCCTTGCTCCCGGTCGCGCGCTTGATCGCCTCGCGCGAGATCGACTCGATATCGCGCGGCGTCGAATAGCTGAGCGAAAAATTCTGCAATCCGAAAATCAGCGCCGCGCGCTCGGCCGCGACTTCGTCGCTCAGATCATCGGGCAGCGGCACCAGCAGGCGCGGCCCGACGCTGCGCATATTGCCGAGCCGGTAGTCGGCGAAAATATCGCGCAGATTTTGTTTGACCTGATCGACGAATCGCCACTGATTGCGCCCCTTGAGCGCGATCTCGTGGTACCTGCCAATCAAATATCTCATGTGATGAATTCGCTTTTTCAGTAACGGATATGAGGTTAGCTTACGCATCTGTCACATTGAAATCCGGCTGCGCACTTGCAACCACGCCCGCGCGCGCGATTATCTGTAGCGATGAGTGACGCGTCCCCGTTCAACCCCCAGGTCGAAATCATCCGAAGGAAGCTTTCCACCGTTACTCCGCCTCCGCGCGAGGCATTAGCGAACAAATCGAACGCCGCCGCGGTGCTGATTCCGCTATTCGAGCGCAACGGCGAGCTTCACATCGTCTACATCCGACGCTCCGATCACGTCGCGAGTCATCGCGGACAGGTCGCTTTCCCTGGCGGCCGCGTCGATGCGGTCGACGCCACCTTGCTCGACGCCGCATTGCGCGAGGCGCATGAAGAAGTCGGCATCCATCCCTCGATCGTCGAAGTGATCGGCGCATTCGCGACCATGCAAACAACGACCAGCGGAATTGTCGTCGCGCCATTCGTCGGCGTAATCCCGTCCGACACGCAGCTCAAACCGCAACTCTCCGAGGTCGCCCAAATCTTCGACGTCCCTTTAAGCGCGCTGCGCGATCCAAAATTCCGCGGAGACTACGAATGGAAGAGCGAAGGCCCCGCCGCTCGCACCTCGAAGTTCCCCGCAATCCTCTACGGCGGCCAAACAATCTGGGGCCTCACCCTGCGCATCACCCTGAACCTGCTCGAACTCCTCGACCCCGCCAAGACCTGAACAGCAGGCATCACGATTCGCCGAGCAACCTAACCCCTAACCCCTTCCCGAGCGGGAAGGGGAATCAGAATGAGAGAACCCCGGGGCCTCAATCCCCACGCGGTTGTTCCCCTTCCCTCGAGGGAAGGGGTTAGGGGTTAGGTTCCGTGACTACTTCGCAAGCGGTCAGCGCTTCCATTGTAATTGCACTCTCGATGTAATAACTTTCGCCGCCTGATGACTGAACTCGCCCGTATCGACGGTCGCCTCGCCCGCTCCGCTCGCACGCGCCATGCCGTCGTCGACGCGCTCCTTGATCTCCTCGGCGAGGGCGACCTCCGCCCGACTGCCGCACGCATCGCCGAGCGGGCCGGCGTCTCGCTGCGGCTCGTGTTCCATCACTTCGACGATCTCGAGGCCATCTACAGCGAGCTCGCCGATCGCCAGGCCGAGCGCGTCAAGCCGCTCACCGTGCCGATTCCTGTCACGCTGCCGCTGCCACTCCGGATCGAGAAATTCTCAGCGCAGCGCGGCCGCTTGCTCGAGACCTTGTCGCCCGTGCGCCGCGCCGCCGTGTTGATGGAACCGTTTCGTCCCGCCCTGGCCAAGCGCCTAAAGCATGCGCGCGATCTGACGCGCGCCGCTGCGATTGCCGCGTTTGCGCCGGAACTCTCGAAGCTCGACGCCCACGAAAACGAAAAGCGCGCGACGATCGCCGCACTCGACGTTGCTACGATCGTGGGTCGCGTGGGAGCAGATGCGCCGGCATCAGGGGCTGTCCGAAACCGAGGCGCGCGGCGTAATGGCGACGACAATCCGCGCACTGCTCGCGAAATAAAATCCAACGGGGAGACCGAACAATGGGACGCAACATTCTCTTCATCACCACCGACCAGCAGCGCTACGATGCGCTCGGATGCAACGGTGGCAAGATCGCTCAGACTCCGGTCGCCGACCGGCTCGCCAGCAGCGGAATCAACTATCGCCGCGCGCACAATCAGAATGTCGTCTGCATGCCGGCGCGATCGACCATGATTACCGGCCAGTACGTGCGCACTCACGGCGTCGTCGCCAATGGTGTCGCTCTCCCGCCCGACTCACCAAGCGTCGCCTCGTACCTCCACGAAAAGGCCGGCTACCACACCGCGCTGCTGGGCAAAGCGCATTTCGAGCCCGCCTTCGATTTGCAGGGTCGATGGTTCGAGAACAAGATGGCCGGCAAAAATTCAACCGGCCCGTATCGCGGCTTCGATCGGATGGAACTCGCGATGCATGTCCCGATCGGCGGATGGCACTATTCGCAATGGATGCTGAAAAATCATCCTGATGAAATCGCGGGCTTCGCACCGCTTCTGAGCGCCGCTCCCGGCGGCGACACCGGCGCGCCCGAAGTGAAGTACAATCCCGTTCCGCGCGAGCATTACCATACCGACTGGGTTGCATCGCGCACGATCGCGTATCTCGACTCGCTCGATCCCGACGACAACTGGTTCGTGTGGATGAGCTTTCCCGACCCGCACCATCCGTGGGACCCGCCGCGAGACGAGGCGCGTCGAATCAATTGGCGCGATCTCGATTTGCCCGCGGGCTATCCCGGCTCGCGCGAAAAAATCGAAAAGATTCTCGCCGGCAAGCCGCGTCATTGGCTCGATTGGTACCAGGGCCGCTTCGGCAACTTCGAGGGCGGCCCCGCCAGTTTCGTTCCGTGCCAGCTCACCGAAGATCAGATTCGCGAAGTCAACGCGCTGACCCATGTCGAGAACGAACTGATCGACCAGGCATGCGGCCGCGTGCTCGCGCGCGTCGCCGAGCGCGGATGGGAATCGCGCACCGACGTATTCTTCACGACTGACCACGGCGAGCTGCAAGGCGACTTCGGCCTGCTCTACAAGGGGCCATACCACGTCGACGCTCTCATGCGCCTGCCGATGATCTGGCGCCCGGCGCCGTCAGCCAACGTCGCGCACAACGAAATCGCGGAGCCGGTCGGGCAGCTCGATCTCGCGCCGACCTTCTGCCAAATCGCCGGCGTTCCGGTTCCCGATTGGATGCAGGGCAAGCCGCTGCCGATCGCGCCGGGCTCGGGCCGCGAGCGCGTAATCACCGAATGGGACAGCCAGTTCGCCGTGATCGGGATGCATCTGCGGAGCATCTATCGCGACGGCTACACGCTCACGGTTTACGAAAAATCGACGCGCGACTACGGCTTCGATCTCGCCGGCGTTCCTCCGATGCTGGCGCCGCGCCGCCCGATCGAAGACATCCGCTACGACGGCACTGAAGGCGAACTGTACAACCTGCGCGAAGATCCACTGCAATGGCACAATCTGTGGGACGATCCCGCGTACGCAAAACTGAAGTCCGACCTGCGCGCCGACTTATATGACAACCTCCCGCCCGAGCGGAATCCAAAACTTCCCGTCGAAGCGCCCGCGTGAGGTGAGGCGGAAGTCACCTTATTTGAATGCGAAACCCGCCGTGGGTTTCGCACCTCCTTGGGCAGGGGTGACCCCTGCACCCAGTGATAAGAGAAGATGCGGGACGGAGTTTACCCTGAGTACTCGTAGGGTCCCTGTTAGAACTTATTGCGCCGGAGGCGGAGTGCCGAATCTTACCTCGCCCGTTATTTACGGGAGAGGAGGCCGGCGGGCGCAGCCGCCGGCAGGTGAGGGTTCTTGATCGCACCACAAAAGCGGGACAGCTCATTCTGCGACTGGAGCAGTAGATGATGACACCATTGAAACTCGTCGGCGGATTCGGCTCACCCTACTCCCGCAAGATGCGCGCAGTGCTGCGATTTCGACGCATCCCCTTCACCTGGATCATGCGCGGCTCGCCCGACGACGTCGGCATCCCTGACGTCCCCGTCGCTTTGATCCCCGTGCTCGTATTTCCCGGTGGGAATCGAGGCACCGACGAGGCGATAATCGACTCGACCTTTCAGATTCGCCGGCTCGAGAAGATGTTGCCCGCGCGCTCAATCATCCCGGACGATCCGGCGATCGCGTTCCTGGATGCCCTCCTCGAGGACTACGCCGACGAATGGCTCACCAAGCCGATGTTTCATTATCGATGGAAGTATGCGGCCGATATCCACAAGGCCTCGCACGTGCTCGCGCTCGACCGCAATCCGCTGATGAGTCGTGAGACGCTCAAGAAGATGTCGAGCTACATTGCCGATCGGCAAATCGAACGGCTGCGCGTGGTCGGCTCCAACGACGTGACCACGCCCGTTATCGAGGCTAGCTACCGACGTTTGCTCGGCCTGCTCGATTCGCATCTCGTCGCCGGGAATCGATTCCTCATGGGGGCGCGTCCGGGAGCAAGTGACTTCGCCTTCTTCGGCCAGTTGAGCCAGTTGGCGCATTTCGATCCCACGCCCGCCGCAATCGCAGCGGCCGAGAACCCTCGTATCGTTTCATGGGTGTCGCATCTCGACGACCTCTCATCGCTCGACATCGAGAACGCGCCGTGGCCTTCGCGCGACGACGCCGCCGCCGCGCTCCGCCCGTTCTTCGTCGAGGTCGGCCGCGTCTACGCGCCCTTCCTGATTGCCAACGCGCGCGCCCTGGCGAGTCGCGCGAGCGAAGTGCGATGCGAAATCGACGGCCTGCCGTGGGTGCAGCAACCCTTCCCCTACCAGGGCAAATGCCTCAAGTGGCTGCGCGAAGCTCGCGAGGCGCTCGTCCCCGCCGATCGCAAATTCGTCGACACCGCGCTCGAATCCACCGGCGCCGACACTATCTTCACCGCCCACATCTGAGCGACTCGCGGGCTGCGCACTGTATTGACGAATCTGGGATGCGACCTTAAGTTCGATCCAACCCAACTGGAGCCGCCTGTATGATCAAGCCGCATCACGCCTCCCGAGCATTCCTCACGATCGCCGCTTTGATTTTGACTATTGTCAGTGCATCGTCGCCAGCGCTCGCCGACAGCGAGGCACAGCTGATGAATCGCGTGAACGCCGCGCTTCGCAGCAACCCTCGACTCAACGGCGCCAAGGCTTACACGGCGGCCGAGGGCGTGGTGGTGCTTTACGGAATGGTCTTTGATGAGAAGGATCGCGCGATGGCCGAGCAGACCGCGAACAGTGTGCCCGGCGTCAATTCAGTCGTCGACAATCTGCGGACCAAGACCGGCAAATGGGCCGATGAAGAAGAGCGTATCAATACCCAGCTCCTCACCAGCGGCTTCACCGACGTACAGGCGCGAGTGATCGGACCTTACATCTATCTCTCGGGCAACGTTACCAGCCCGACCGACAAGGATCGTGCTGCTAACGTGGCTTCGTCGGTCTATCCGAACAAGCAAATCAACAACATGATCTTCGTCCAGCCGGGCTCGATGTTCTAGGCGCGCCGCCCTGGCTGCTTTGACGGAATCTTCCGGCGTCAGAAGTTTTTTTCACTACTCTAAGTACTTATCTGCTACCTTTCGCTCTCCTAAGCAACTCTAATTGTTGCTTACGCTCTAAGACCCACCGCAAACTGCTCGTGAAACAACATGTAGTGCTTGACTCCTACATGTAATATATAGACACTACAGAAAGTAAGATTAGTAACTAATTCACCATGTGAAGTGGTGGTGACCAGTTAGTAGCAAACGTTTGGCGAGAGACTAAGCATTACTGCCTCGGGAGGGGAGTACTTATGTCGGACATGGAACATCACGCGAAACCACAGCCCTCGGACGATCAAATCGAAGGTCAATCGCCTCAGGGCAGCGCCTTCGAAGAATTCTACGGCGACTTCGAGAGTATCGAGAGCCTGGGCGTCACCAATCAGGAGCTACAGGCATTGTCGCGCGCCTCTTTGCTCGGAATTCCGAATAGCAAGGAAGACGTGATCTTCATCCTGCGCCAGATTCGTGAATCGATGAAGAGCATGGAGGCGCAGGCGTCGGACCCGCTCGGGTCTATTGATACGCCCGCAAAAAAGATCGAAGAGCCGGTGCGTGACTTTGGCAAGATCACCGAGGCTATTCGGCGCGATGCGTTGGCGAACCTGGACGATCGGGACTTGAAGGCTGCCATCCGGCGCAGGACCGCCGTGGGACGCCTGGAGTCGGCCTGGGGGTTCGTTACGATGATGATGAGCCGGACGCATTCACTCGTCATGCAGATATCTTACAAACTAGTCGGCCATTCTGTTATTTCGCGGCCAGTTTGAAGCGTCCGGTGCCGCGTCGGCCCGGCAACGACTGCCAGATTCAGGCGTGCACCGGCGGCCGCCGATCGATCCAGGGTCGCGCCTGCTCTAGTTGCGAAGCCACGCGAATCAGGAGATCTTCACGCCCCATCGCTGCGACAAGCTGAATTCCGACGGGGAGTCTTTCAGGAGTCCAATGCAGCGGGAGCGAGATCGCGGGCTGCCCGGTGATATTGAAAGGCCGCGTGAAAAATACATGCCGCCAGATCTTACCCGCCAGTTTGCGAGGCTTGTCCTCCACCGGAGTCATCGAAGCGAGTGTGGCGGGCGGTTCCCAAACGGTGGGTGTGAGTAGCAGGTCGAACCCCGTTGTCCACCATCGCGCGACTCGCCTGACCCATTCATTCATCCATTCGAGCGCCCTCAGGTAGTCTTCGATTTTGACGGGGGGAGATTCCATTCCCAGCCAGAAATGAGGCTCCACGTCGTCCCGGGTGGCCGGTCGTCCCAGCATTTCGCTCAGCGCCCGAATTGTTTCGGGCGGTCCCGGTTGAACTAGCGGGCGCTCCCTGGTTACGAGATCCGACTCGAACAGGGCTTCCGGATACCCTTTTTCGACCCTATGACCGAATGATTGCAGTAGCGCGGCCGCTGCCTCTGTCGCCTGACGGCACTCGGAGTGGACCTCCCAGAATGAAGTGCGGGTCAACATGCCGATTCGTAGCTTCCCCGGATCCGCTCCGATTTCGGATGTGTAACTTCGAAGGGGAGTCGGAGCCAGGTAGAGATCGCCGGGATCGTCGCCGTGGACCGCATCGAGTACGGCAGCTACATCTCGTAGAGAGCGGCTGACGACAAGTTCGACCCCAAGGCGTCCGGCTATCGGAGACGAGACGCGGCCGCGAGACGGCTTCAGGCCGACCAACCCACACCACGACGCTGGCAGCCGGATCGACCCGCCGCCGTCGTTAGCATGCGCGACCGGAACCATCCCTGCAGCGACGGCCGCTGAGGATCCGCCGGAGGAACCGCTGGTTGATCGATCCAGATCCCACGGATTGTGGGTTGCACCAAAAGCGAGCGGCTGCGTCGTAGTTTGCGCTCCAAACTCCGGCGTGTTCGTCTTTCCGAGAGTGATAAACCCGGCGGCGCGGAACCTTGCCCCCAACGCTGTGTCTTCCGCTGATCTGTAGCCGGCGTCGCGCAAAGCTCGATTTCCCATGTAATAGGGCAGTCCCTTTTGCATTGCGCCGATGTCTTTGAGGAGAAACGGCACTCCTCGAAACGGACCGTCAGGCAGGTCAGGCGAGGCCGCAGCTGCCCTCGCCTCTTCAAACAATGTCGTGATCACTGCATTAAGAGTTGGATTCACCCGTTCGATTCGAGTGATCGCGGCGTCGACCAGCTCGAGCGGCGTGAGTTCGCGCCGGCGCACCAACTCTGCCTGTGCAGTTGCGTCCATCGTCGACAATTCGTTGATCTCGAGAGCCATTCCTCTTTCCCCCGAAAGAACATCTGCGATCGCGGATGGTCACTTCTGTGTTCGGCGACGTTAGACAAAATGTTATGCAGGGTCGAGACTCGGATACTGACCGGGTCGTGCTATGATAAAGTCGTAGCTGCAGAAGCCGATCTTTCAGCTCGCAATTTGAGACTTCTCCAACGGTTAGAGCTTCGCGATCATCTCGAAGTACGACACCTCGATCAGATCGCCCTTCCCGACATTGAACGCAGCGAGGATTTCGTTCACTGCGCTCCGGCTCCGCTCGGGATCGTCGCCGTCTGCAATCACTGCCTCGATCTCGCCGTAATCACCCAAGCGCATGACCTTGTCGAGATGGAGCCGCACGTTGTCGCGCATCATGAGGGTTCGTACTTTCTCAACGACGGCAATCGGGCCGAGTGCATCGGCGAGAATTCGTAGCGTCCGCAACGGATCTGCCACCTTCACCATCTCGTAGTTGCTCAGCATCAGCGGCCCGCTCCCGTCGCGATGGTAGTAGATGAGGACCGCGCTGCCGTTTTCCTGGCGCAGCTTTAGCTTGCCGTTCGCGACGCGAAAGAATGTGTCGCGCTGATGGAGTATCGCGCGCAGCGTGTATCCAAGGGCGGTCGCGCGCGCCTCGGCCTCGGCGTGATTCGCGAGAGGGAACTTTGCTTCCAGGTTCTTCATTGATCGCGACCGCCTTCGCATGAAAAACTTGACAGTTCGCGGAGCGCGCGCATAGGCTTCCACGATTTCGCTATCGGCATCCATTTTGAGTAAGTCACCCGACACGAATCCCGACGACATCAAGCTGCTCGAGGCAGGCTTCGATCCGGCAGCCGCCCCTGCCGACGCGATTGCGAAGCTTCGCGATCTAAGGGGCACGCCCGGAGTTACGGATCTCGCAATTGCGCGCGCCCTCGGCATGATTGCGGACCCTGCCGCAGCCGCTATGCTCGCCGAAATGGAAGCCGGTGCCTCGGGCGCGATGCGCCGCGAAGTCCGTCGGGCCTTGTACAAGCTCAAACAGCACGGCATCGACGCGCCCTCTCCTCCAGCGGCCACCGCCATCCCGGACAGGGGCACTGAAAGGACTGAAATCAACGCGATGCTGTCTCCTATCGACAGCGAAGGCGCGCGCATCGTGTGGATCGTCAAACCGCGAATGCAAGGCGGGCTGCTCCGGATGTGGGCCCTGATCTCCGAGCACGAAGGTCTCGTCGGTGCGCAGAACACGCGGCTGTCGCGGCGCGAGCTGAATTCCGAACGTGAAGAACTGGAGCGTCGTGCACAGGTCAAACTCGTCGATGCGGACTGGCGCGTGGCCGACTTCATCGCATGCGAGGCATGGCGCAACACGCCCGAATCACGCCGCGGCCAGGTCGGAAACTTCCTCGCGCTGCGCTCCGAATTGATCGCGTCGCCACCGCCGACCGAGCTGGTTCATCCCGTTTATGCCGAGCTGGCGGCCGAAGCCGCCGCTGAGCCGTCAGTCGAGCTTCTCAAGGAACCCGAATTTCTCGAATGGCGTCTGCCCGACGATCTGCTCAAGCGATACGTCGACGAAATCAATGAGGCCGGCGAAAGCGTGATCGTCTTGAGTCCGGTGCATAAGCAGGAGCGCGTGAACGCGGTAATCGATCGCGCGACCGCCGAACTTTTGAGCGGCGCCCACGGCAAGCGAATCCAGCGGCGCCTCGAAGATATCGCGTACTACCTCGCGCGAGTTGGACGCCGCGAGCAAGCGGGATGGGCCGCCGCGGCAGCAGAGCGCCTACGCGACGGAATCGACGTGACCAAGGTCCTCTTCTTCCAGGCCTTCATCCGCACCCAGCTCGGCACGGTAGCGGCGGCCGAACAACAAAAGGCCGAGGAGGAGCCGCGCCTGATCATGACCCCGGCCGAAGCGATGCGCGCCCGCGAAGCCCGCGAGGCGCGGACTCGGCGCCGGTAGCGGTGAAAATTGGAGAAGGTAGTTCACTTTATTGAATGTGAAACCCTCGGTGGGTTTCACACTTCCCTCGGCATGGGTGACCCCTGCGCCCAGTGTTTAAGAAAGAGGCGTCGATGATCGATCAGCAGCCGCTGCGCGGGGTTCGCGTGCTCGACCTGACGCGCGTTTTGGCCGGGCCGTTTTGCACGATGAACCTGGCGGACCTCGGCGCCGACGTGATCAAGATTGAGGTGCCCGGGCGTGGCGACGATTCGCGCAGTTTTGCGCCTGTTATGCCGTCGGGCGACTCGGGCTACTTCTACAGCGTCAATCGCGGCAAACGCAGCATCACGCTCGACTTGCGCATCGAGGACGGCGCCAAAATCTTTCTCGAGCTGGCGGCGAAGTCAGACGTCGTGGTCGAGAATTTCTCGCCGGGCACGATGGATCGTTTCAAGGTCGGATACGCGCAGCTCAAGTCTGCCAATCCGAAGATTATTTTGTGCTCGATTTCCGGTTTCGGGCAGACTGGGCCCAAGACTTCCGCGCCCGCCTACGACATCGTGGCGCAGGCCCTCGGCGGCACCATGAGTATCACCGGCAATGCGGGCGGCGAGCCGGTGCGATGCGGTGTGTCAGTCGGCGATCTGTCGGCGGCGCTATACGGCGTGATCGCGATCATGTCTGCCCTGCGGGTGCGCGACCGCGACGGCGTCGGCAATCATGTCGATATTGCGATGCTCGATTGCCAGGTCGCGATGCTCGAGGACGCGCTCGCGCGCTATTCGGTCTCCGGCAAGATTCCCGGCCGGCTCGGCACGCGGCATCCGTCGATCACGCCGTTCCAGCAGTTTCGCGCCGCCGACGACTACTTCGTGATGGGCGCGGGCAACGAGGCTATCTGGCTCCGCTTCTGCGACGCGATCTCCGCGCCTGAACTCAAGGACGACCCGCGATTTCTCACCAACGCCGACCGTACCGCGAACCATCCGGAGCTGGAGGCGCTCCTCGCGCATATCTTCGCGACGCAGCCGCGCGACCATTGGCTGCGACTGCTTGGCGACGCGTCGGTGCCATGCGCGCCGATCGCCAACGTCGAGGAAGTCACTCGCGACCCCCATCTGGCGGCGCGCAACATGATTCTGCACGCGGATCATCCGGAGTTTGACGGGCTGATCGTCCCGGGCTCACCGCTCAAGAGCGCAGGCGATAGAGATGTCCCCTCGACGCGCTCGCCGGGGCTGGGCGAGAGCACCGACGAGGTGCTGACCAGCGTCCTCGGCTACGATAACTTGCGGCTATCGGAACTGCGCAAGCGGAGTATCATATAGGGTCAAGGATTTGTGGCCGCGCAATCATCGCGCGACGCCGCCGAAGGAGAACGCAGTGCGCGAAGTTGTTATCGTCGACGGAGTCAGGGTTCCGATCGGCAAGGCCGGCAAAGACAAGGGCTACTACAAGGACATCCGCGCCGACGACCTGGGCGCGATGTGTATCCGCCGCCTGCTCGAAAAAAATCCGAAACTCGACCCCAAAGAAATCGAGGATGTGGTTTGGGGATGCGCCAATCAGACCGGCGAGCAGGGCCTGAACGTAGGCAGAATGATCGGACTGCTGTCAGGACTGCCAGTCGAAGTGGCGGGCACGACCATCGATCGTCAATGCGGCTCGAGCCTGCAGGCGGTCAACTTCGCGGCGCAGGAAATCATGACCGGCGCAGGCGAAGTCGCGATCGCGGGCGGCGTCGAGCACATGACGCATGTCGCGATGGGCTCGGGAATCCTGCCCAATCCCAAACTGCTCGAGATGTTCCCGCGCGACATGTTCTTCATGGGCATGACGGCTGAGCGGCTGGCTGACATGTACAAGATCACGCGCGAGCAATCCGACGCGTTTTCGCTGCGATCGAACATGCGCGCGGTGGCTGCGCGTGAGCGTTTTAAAGAGGAAATCGTGCCGGTCAAGCTTCCCGACGGACAGTTCGTCGACGTTGACCAGGGTCCGCGCGCGGAAACGACCATGGAAAAACTCGCCGGGCTGAAGCCCTCATTCAAGCCCGATGGCCAGGTGACTGCTGGTAACTCCTCCCAGTTGAGCGACGGCGCCGCGGCCGTGCTGCTGATGAGCGCGGAGCGGGCGAAGGCGCTCGGCGTGAAACCGTTCGCGAAGATTCGCGCGACTGCAGTGGCGGGCGTCCGTCCGGAAATCATGGGATGGGGTCCCGTCCCCTCGACGCACAAGGCATTGGCGCGCGCCGGGCTGAAAATCGGCGACATCGACCTGTTCGAAATCAACGAGGCTTTCGCCGCGCAGGTCCTGGCGTGCAACACCGATCTCAAGATCAACGAAGAACGGCTCAACGTTAATGGCGGCGCAATCGCACTTGGGCATCCTCTTGGATGCTCTGGCGCGCGGCTGGTCGTAACGCTCACACATGAGATGCGCCGGCGCGGAGCCGCGCTGGGCGTCGCGACGATGTGTATCGGGATAGGCCAGGGAATCGCGACGGTTATCGAGCAGGTATGAACGGCCGGCAACAACTGCTGCGCGTGCTGGCTCTTGTGGCGTCGCTCGCGTTGATCGCAGGCGCCTTCTTCAACCTCGACTTATTCACGGGCGAAAAGCCCAAACAACTGCTGCGCCTCGACACTCCGAAAGCGGCCTCGTCGCCGGTTGATGAAGGCCTGGAATTCAGCGCGCCCGGCCTCGACGGCAAGAATATCGACCTGAGCAATTACCGCGGCCATCCGGTGATCGTCGATTTCTGGGCGACGTGGTGCGGGCCGTGCCGCAAGCAGATTCCGGAACTGGTCGCGCTCTACAAGAAGTACAACAAATCACGCGGCCTGGTGATCATCGGCGTCTCATGCGACCTGATCCAGGGCGACGGGGCGAAAGCAGTCGCGCCGTTCGTCCAGGAGTTCCAGATCAACTACCCGATCGCGCTGGCCGACGAGCGGCTGGTCGACAACATGGGCGTCGAGGCGATTCCGACGACGCTGTTCGTCGGCCCCGACGGCAAACTGGTATCGCGAATAGTCGGCGCAGGGCATGCAGGCGAAATCACCAGCAGCACGAGGCGATTGCTCGACGGCGTCAAGGCTCCCGTCTCGCCGCGCAAGCCCGACGACATCAACGGCCACGTCGAGAGTATTTCGGTCGGCAAATAATTTCGTTGGAGCCGACTTGATTGAATGTGAAACCCGCCGTGGGTTTCACGTTTCCTTGGGCAGGGTAACCCCTGCACCTTAGCGTCAGACGTCAGGGCAATTGCGGCGGGCCGATGAACGGGGTCTTGACGGGAGCGGCAGCTCCGACCAGCTCGGTTATCGTGTCGTTCCCTCCGTTCACCACCACGACGTTGCCTGAACCGTCGATCGCCACGGCACGTGGGTTGCTAAAGTTTGACCCGGTCGGAGCAAAGTTGCCGAACAAGGTTCCGGCGCTGTTCAACGCGGTCACGCTGGAACCGCCCTCGTTCGCGACCCAGACGCGGCCCGAGCTGTCGATCGCGATGCCCTGTGGGGAGCTGAAATTCGATCCGGTTGGGGCGAAGTTGCCGAACAGGCTCCCGTCGTTGTTCAGGGCGGTTACGCTATTGCCGCTTTCGTTCGTTACCCAGACGTGGCCCGAGCCGTCGATGCCCACGTCAAATGGGGAGTCAAAGTTGGACCCGACGGGGGCGAAGTTGCCGAACAGCGTGCCGGCGTTGTTCAGCGCGGTTACGGTATTGCCGCCGAAGTTCGTCACCCAGACGTGGCCCGAGCTGTCGATTGCCACGCCGTTTGGCTCGTTAAAGTTCGACCCGTCGGGGGCGAAGTTGCCGAACAGAGTTCCGGCGTTGTTCAGAGCCGTTACGGTATTGCCGCCGAAGTTCGTCATCCAGACGTGGCCCGACGCGTCGATCGCCACGCCGATCGGCTACGTTAAACATCGACCCGGTCGGGGCAAAGTTGCCGAATAGGGTTCCGTCGTTGTTCAGCGCGGTTACGGAATTGCCACTCTGGTTCGTCTCCCAGACCCGATCAGAATTGTCGATCGCGATGCCAGCCAGACCTACCCACAAACGGCCCGAACTGTCGATTGCCACGGCAGATGGCGACCCGCTCGATCCGGGAAGGGCAGAGTTGATCGGCATCGACCAGTCGTTCGGCGCGGACGCCAGCGCGGGGCCGTACACCGGGGCTCTGTGGGCGACGTCGTTGATTCCGGCGACCGAGACTCTTGCGGGATTCAGCGCGATCGACAGCGCCGCCGACAAAGTATCCGCGACCGACCCCGTGCCTCCCGTGCATGCGCCAGCGCTGAACACCGCGCCCGGTAGTGCGCAGTCAAACAATTCGGTGCATCCCGCCGAGGAAGGCCCACTGGTCCGAACGCAGGCCGCCAGCGCGTTGGAAATCGAGTTGAGATTCTGCTGCGGCACCGGGCTGCCAAGCGTCGTCCCGGTCGTCGGATTCACCATGAAGAGAGCCGTAAGGAAGGCATTGAAGAGCCCGGTCGCATTGGTCGAAGGCGCGCCGATCATGCCGGGAATGCTCGTGCTCAAAAATTGGGCCAGCGCGTACACGGAGCCTGCTGTCGTCGCCTCGTCGACGACAAAGCTGCTTGCGCCGAAACCGATAGTGTCGCATGCGGGCAGCGGCATCATCATCATGAGGCTGCTGTTGGCACCTCCACCGGCGTCCCCTCCCTGCGCCGTCACGTAAAAATGGTAATTGTCCGAAGGGCAGGGAAAAATCCCACTGTCGAAGCTGCCGTCAGCGGCGCTGGTGGTCGTCGTGACCTGGGTCGCGCCCGTTCCATAGCCGGTCGTTCCGAATTTCCACAGCACCACGGTGGAGCCGGACACCGGCTTGCCCCCGCTCATCACATGTCCGAAGAAGGCGGGCTTGGGCGTCGGCGTTGCGGTTGCGCTGGCAGACGCCGTTGGCGTTCCCGAGCCTGTCGGCGTAGGAGTCGCCGAGACGGTAGGTGTTGGGGTCAGAGTCAGTGTCGGGGTTGCCGTCAAAGTAGCGGTCGCTGTCGTAGTTGCGGTCGCGGTTGCAACCGCGGCCAGACCGATTCCGTCGAGCTTCACTTTCTGCGGGCTCTTGGCGCCGCCGTCGGTGAAAGTCAGCGAGCCGTGGAACTCGCCTTTCGAGGGCGGCTTGAACGTGACCGAGACCGTGCAACTGCCGCCCGCGGACAAGCTGGTGGCGCATCCGTTAAAGAACAGGCTGAAACCGGTGCCGCTGACTGCGACCGCGGGAGCCGCCAGATCGGCATTGCTCTTGTTGGTGAATGCGACGCCGCGAGGAGGGCTCGTCATGCCCGCGTGAAACTTCTTGAAATCGATTTTCTTCGGTGCAACCTTGACGGCGGGATGCTTTGCGTCGGTGGTAGAAGAATTCGTACCAACCCGCGCGTGCGAGGTGACAACGTTCAGAATCGTGGCGAGGGCAATCGCGACCGCCGCCATCACATACAGACTGTGCGAAGACCGCGTGTCGATCCGCTGTTGACTCGATGTCTTAATGGATTGACCCCCCAGTGACCAATAGTTATCTCGCGAAGGCGGCCCGGAACACAAGCACGCCCATTGCCTGTGCGGGGCGTAACCGGCCGCGAGCGGTCAGCACAGCCGGTGGATTCGCGAACCGGTTGCGGGTTAAGATGCCGATTCAGTGATGGACCCGAAGGAAATCGAGACGATGATCGCGCGCGGGATTCCTGACGCGCAAGTCGAGGTGCGCGACTACACTGGCGGCGGAGACCATTTCGAGGCGCTGGTAGTCAGCTCCAGTTTCGAGGGCAAGGGTCTAATCGAACGGCATCAACTGGTTTATCAAGGCGCTGGGCGACGCGATGCGCGTGCAGGTGCATGCTCTGACGCTCAAGACGTTGACGCCGGCGCAATATCAGAATCGCAGATAGAGGAAAGAACATGGCGGGCATAATCGAAAAGATCGAAGCGGCAGTCAAAGAAAACAAGATCATGATCTTCATGAAGGGCAATCGCAGCTTTCCGCAGTGCGGATTCTCTGCCGCCACGGTTGCGATTTTCGACGAAATTGGCGAGCCGTACGCGACCGCCGACGTGCTGAGCGATCCCGAGCTGCGCGATGCGATCAAGCAGTACAGCAACTGGCCGACGATTCCGCAGGTCTATATCGACGGCAAGTTCGTCGGCGGCTGCGATATCATTCGCGAGCTGCACGAGACCGGCGAGCTCGAGCCGATGGTGAAGGCCGCGGTCGGAGCCTCGGCGCAGCAGTAACCCGGGCGGCACTTAACTAATTCCCAGAACCCTCACCTAACCTCTCCCGTGACGTAACGGGAGAGGGACAGGGCGCATGCGGTCGCGTCCCACCTCGATCATCGAGGCCGCAGGTTTCCATCCAGATAGATCCCTGCCGGTGATCAGTTCAAGCTCCTCGGTCTCGGGGAGCGATATCGCGCGAATCTCGTCAGCCGACTCATCGGTGAGCGGCGGAAAATCTTCGACGAACGGCCGCCGCATGATCTTCCAGAGCCCTGCCCGCTGGCTAAGTTGGATCAGTGGTCGCGCACCGCGGCTGGAAATCCAATGAAGAGTCGCGACCGCGCGCTTGGCAATCGCGTTTGAGCGCGGTGCGGCAGGGGCAGCATAGACTCTCCCGCGGCCGACCCTCGACCGGTCCAGGTCAATGCGGCGAGCTCCGATAAAATCACAGACCGTGTCCAGATAGCCCTGAGGATTGGAACTCAGATCGTCATAGAAAAGCACCAGCACCCGCGACTCTCCAAACGTCGCCTGCCATCGCTTGAGCTGCGTCGCGTAGCCGCACAAATCCGCAGCGCTGTAGACGCGAGAGCGCCAATATTCGTCGAACGTGTCATGCACATGACTGCGTTCCAATCGGAACAGCCGATACTGCGAATACAGCCTCGCAGCGGGCTCGCGAAAAGTGACGATTATTTTGCAGTCAGGAATGTGACGCTCGATTCGTTCCCGCGCCAGCGCGTTCGAGAAGCAGGTGGGAGCCATCTCCCCTCCGGGAACATCGGCCGGGTAGTCTCCGAACAGGTTGCAGTACCACCGGGCGCCGCGATCGTAGTGGGCGTCGAAGAATCGGGTTTCCTTTTTGCTCGGCAAGCCGATGTGGCCTGACAACACCTCGTGCAGCCAGGTAGTACCGGTTCGCGGCGGCCCTACATGAACGAAACTGGGTAGTCGCAATACTTTTCCGTCAGCCACTTTCGCTCAGGTATATCCTCGGCAGCGCTTGATTTTGCGGAGAATCAAACTACCGTAGGTGCAACAGGAGAGTACAGGCATGCTTACAGAACAAGAACGCGCTTTTCTCGACGCTCTGGCCAAGGCTCCTATTCCTACTGACGTGAAGGGGCTGCGCCAGGCGATGGACACGTTCGCGCCGATGATGAACTCGAATCCGCCCGAGATTGGCGCGTTTCACGAGGCTGTCCAGATTCGACCCGGTCTCACCGCTGATGTCGCGGTGCCCAAGGGCAACGGGCCTCATCCTGTCGTCGTGTATCTGCACGGCGGCGGATGGATCGGAGGCAGCCCGAGGACGCATCGCAAGCTCGGGATGCAATTCGCCGAAGCGGGTTACCTGACGATCAACGTTGATTACCGGCTCGCGCCCGAGCATCCGTTTCCCGCGGGTCTCGACGATTGCGTCTATGCAGTGAAGTGGGCCGGCGAGAACGCCAAGCGATGGAACGGCGACGCGTCGCGGCTCGCGGTCGGTGGCGATTCTGCCGGCGGCAATCTTACCGCGGCGACGCTCACGTCACTGGCAGCGGAGAAATATGCTGGTCCCGCGAGGCCGAAAGCTGCGCTGTTGATTTACGGATTGTTCGATTTCCCCGCGCAGATGAAACGCGACGCCAACGACACGTTCGATGGAATGATCAAGGCGTACGCGGGCGCGGGCTACCCGGCAATTCTCGAGGATCCTCGCGTCAGTCCTCTGCGCGCGGTGAAGGCCGGCGCGATGCCGCCGAGCTTCATTATCTGCGGCACTGCGGACACGTTGCTGCCCGAGACGCATTCGATGGCCGAAGCGTTCAAGCGCGCGGACATTCGGCACGAAGTTGCGATCCTCGAGGATATGCCGCACGGCTTCCTGCAAATGGACGTCCTGTCGGGATGCAAGCAGGGGCTCGACAAGATGTTCGATTTTCTGCGGCGCACGATTTAGCGAGTAACTTCCGCAATTATCCTTCACCTGCCTGATTCGATTGACGCATCGATGTCGCAGTGCGATACCGGTGCGCGGGGAGGATCGGAACAATGTGTAGATCGGCCGGCCGGTTAGTGATGGCAGTGTGTTCCGCTGTTTTGATGGGCTTGATTGCCAGTTCGCCTTCCGCGGCGGCGGGGGGTAATTGCCAGGCCAAGCTGGTAGGCAAATCTTTCGCCTGCAACATCAAGTCCTCGAATGGACCACCAACGACCGATTGCTTCGAATTCACCACCGAAGGCATGTCTCAACATTTTGATTTTTTCGATTCAACTAATAATTTCAGTTGCGCGTGCGACACTACTGGTTCATTCAAATCGCCGAGGTTCGATGGTTCTGCGGATGCTTATGAATGCGTCGATGGCTCCGGAACTCAAATCAACGGCAAGCTAAACGGCAAGAAGATCAGTGGCCAGGGATCCGATATAGATGGCAACTCGCTGATCTATTCCTGCACGCTTCTGCCTAATGGAGGAAGTTGCGGATGATCGCCAGGCGGCTCATGCGTGTACGCATCCCAACTAGAAGAGGTGCAGCGGTGCAGAATCCTGAATCGCGCCCAGAATAGCGCGCGCAATAGGACCCTCACCTTTATCCTCTCCCTAACAGGGAGAGGGGGAAAAAAGAACAGGATTTACCAGAAGCGGACGCGGCCGGTGTCTACGTGGACGAAGTTGCTCTTCGGGTAGTAGCCGACGCCGCCGGATTGCTGCGCTAGCGCGGCGCCGCGGAGTTGCGCGAGGCTTCGTCCCGGGACGCAGATGTCGATCGCCTTGCCGTCAATATGCAGGCTGTGGACGGCGACGCCTTCGCTGTTCGCATGGAGCATCGCGTTCGTCAGAGGCGAGCGGTATCCAGAGATCACCTGGAATGGTTCGTTGGTGCCTAGTCGATGATGGATCCGCGTGAGCAGATCGAGGAGCGTCGGATCGATCGGTTTTACTTCGTTGGCGCGGAAGTCGCGCAGGACGTAATTGACGCGATCCAGCTCGTCGGGAATGTAGTGCCCATTTTCCCAGTAAGTCGTGGTCAGGCTTTCGCCGGTATGCAGAGCGTAGAACTTGAGCGAGCGGCGTCGAAGCTGGACTGTGGTGCGCGCCATCGCGACCGCAGGCACAACCAGTTGTGCGGCGGCAATCGCGCTAATGCGGAGGAAGCTCCGCCGCGATAATGGCCCGCGATGCGTCGTTTGGGACTCTGGCTGTTCGCTCACTTGTCGTCGCCGCGATCGGATCTGCTGGCGTTCCCCTGGCGCGCTCGGACCCAAGCGTCACGTCGCGCGCGATTCCTTCCTGGTCGTTTAGGACTTCCCCTGCCCGAGACCAGTCAATCAGATTACCAATCCCGCCAGCCCGTGCAAGGGCCTTAACCGCGTCGATTCCGCCAGCACCTTTGCGGTAAATATCCCTTTCACTTTCAAGGAAAATCCGGCCGTCGCCCATCCGCGCCAGCATCAAGGGATAGTAAGCGATTACGCCGCGATCGTTCAGATCGACGTCGTTGAACAGCGCTTCGATGTCGTCGGGATGCAGTCGGACGCATCCGTGGGTTCGGTAGCTGTACACGCTGACGGGATGATTGGTGCCGTGAATCCCGATGATCGGGAAGCTCAGCCCGATCCAGTATTTGCCGAGCGGATTGTCGGGTCCGGGCTCGATTTCGTCCTCGACATCCTTGCCCGCCTCCTCCTCTTCGCGCTGAATCGAGGCGGGCACTCGCCATGTCGGATCCTCGCGCAACTGGATCACCTTGAACGCACCGGTGGGCGTCCGCCACTGCGTGGCCGGTTGCCCGATCGCGACCGGATACGCCCCGCTCAAGCGGCCACCCTCGAAGCGAAAGAGCATCCGCTGCGGCAGATTGACCTCGATCAAGTCGGCTTCTTCGATGGGTACGATATGGCGATTGTCGATATGAATCGTATCGCCGGCGCGCAGCCGATCGGTAACCTGCTTGCCGTTCTCGAGGGCCAGCACTTTGGGGCTCTCGCCGAAGCGCGAACCGATCTTCGTAAAGCTGGTGCTATCCCAGACGATGAAATCGAACTGGCCGCCAGCGATCTGATGCGAAATCGGCGGGAGCGGTGCGACAGGCTCTTCGGCCCTGGGAGCGGTAGTTGCGGCTAAAAGAAATGCCAAGGCGATCGTGCTACTCAGTTTTCCAATTGACGTCGCCACACTTCAATTGTGACGAATTTTGGAAATCGGCACCAATCGCTTCGTCCGGAAGGGGTCTTACCGGGACGCTATTGTCCGATAAATCTCGCGAGCAGCGATTTGCGCGCCCTACTTCCTTATTTTCTTCAGCGCCTGCTCGACCCCGGGCATCCGCTTGGGAAGCTCCTTGCCTTGCATCTTCGCCTGCATCAGGCCGCCGATGCCGAGAATCATATGATGCGAGTGGGCGTTGCGAATCGCGGTGCTGAAGCCCATCGCGTCCTGCGCTGAATTGACCGCCCACTTGACCATACGGAGCGTGAAGCGATCGCTCTCCGCGATTCGATTCGCGAGCGCCATCGTTTCGGCCTCGAGCTCAGCGCGCGGCACGACCAGATTGACGAAACCGAGGCGCGCGGCCTCGTCAGCATCGACGAAGCGGCTCTGGAATAGAATCTCCTTGGCCTTGCGCGGCGGCATGTCCCATGGAATCGAAAAGTATTGCAGGAGCGAGGGCAGAAACTTGGCGTCGTCGGACGCGACCACCAGATCCATCGCCGCCGCAAACATCCAGCCGCCGAAGATGCACAAGCCCTGCACCTGCGCGATGGTGGGTTTGTCGAGATCTCGCCATCGGAGAGTGTTGTCGAGGAACATCTCGCGCGATTTGGCGTACTCGCCGCGGACGCCCTTGGGAAACGGACGGCGCGCCTGGTCCTCTTTTTCCTCGGGCGTGCCGAGGTCGTGACCCGAACAAAAATTATCGCCGGCTCCCGCGAGGATGATGACGCGGACGTCGTCGTCGGCGTTGGCCTCGGCGAAAGCGGCGTCCATTTCCTCGAGCAGGCGCCGCGATTGCGCGTTCTTGTAGCGCGGACGGTTGAGGATGACTTTGGCAATTCGATCGTGCTTTTCGTAGAGAACTGGTTTTTCTTCCATAGTCGTTTTCGTCCGGCTGCGAGGTTTGAGATCGATTCGCGCAACCTAACCCCTAACCCCTTCCCATAGTGGGAAGGGGAACAAAAGTAAAAGCGCCGAAGGCGGCGCGCGGTGGGGTTGATTGAAGTTCGCCGCGTTGGATACGTTCGGAATCATCTTGGCGGAAGGCGGTGTGAATTCATGGCGCTGTGGAAACCTGATCAAACTTTTTACCCCTCGGCGCGGATGGCGATGCAGGCGCCGAGCGAGAAACTTGGCTACGTCGTCACGTTCAATCCGAACACGAGCACCGGAAAGCATGACGCGCTGTGCGTGCTCGATCTCGATCCAAAATCGAAAACCTACTCGCAAGTCGTCGGACGCGCCGAAGTGCCAAACGTTGGCGACGAGCTGCATCACTTCGGCTGGAACGCATGCAGCGCCGCGCTCTGTCCCTATGCGCCGCATCCTCATGTAGAGCGGCGATACCTGCTGGTGCCGGGCCTGCGCTCGTCACGGATTTACATTTTCGACACCAAGCCCGACCCGACCAAGCCCAAGCTGGTGAAAACGATCGAGGCCGAGGAGATTGCGTCGCGCGCGGGATACAGCCGGCCGCATACGATTCATTGCGGACCGGACGCGATCTACGTCAGCGCGCTTGGCGATCCCAAGGGAGACGGGCCGGGCGGAATTTTCCTGCTCGATCACGAGAGCTTCGACGTGCTTGGGCGATGGGAAGTTGATCGCGGGCCGCAGTGGTTCGCCTATGACTTCTGGTGGCATCTCGGCTGGGACGTTGCCGTCACCAGCGAATGGGGCACGCCGAACATGATCGAAAACGGCGTCGTGCCCGACCTGCTGCTCGGCAATAAATACGGTCACGCGATTCATATCTGGAACCTGCGCAACCGGCGCCATCTGAAGTCGCTCGACCTCGGCGCCGAGAATCAATTGGTGCTCGAACTGCGACCGTCGCACGATCCGACCAAGACTTACGGCTTCGTCGGCGTGGTGATCTCGACCAAGGATTTGTCGGCGTCGATTTGGCTCTGGCATCGCGACAACGGCGACTGGAAAGTTCGCAAGGTGATTGAGATTCCAGCCGGAGCCCGCCGACGAAAGCGTACTGCCGCCCGCGCTCAAGCCATTCAAAGCGGTGCCGCCGCTGATTACCGACATCAATCTGAGTCTCGACGATAAATTTTTGTACGTCGCGTGTTTCGGCACCGGCGACCTGAAGCAATACGACGTCAGCGACCCGTTCAAGCCGAAGGAGACCGGCAGCGTGCGGCTGGGCGGGATCGTGTCGCACGGGAAGCATCCGAAGAGCGGGCCGCTCAACGGCGGGTCGCAGATGATCGAGCTCAGCCGCGACGGGCGCCGCATCTACATGTCGAATTCGCTGTATGGAGCGTGGGATGCGCAATTCTATCCCGAGGGCATTCGCGGCTGGATCGCGAAAGTCGATTGCGCGCCGGCCGGCGGCATGACGATCGATCCGAATTTCTTCACGACCTTCGACGGCGAACGGCCGCATCAGATTCGGCTCGAGGGCGGCGACTCGTCGTCCGATTCGTTCTGCTATCCGTGACGTCCGCATGGCCGTGGATAGCGGTCGCAGCGCTCGGCGCGTATCACGGAGTCGACCCGTCGATGGGCTGGCTGTTCGCGGTCGCGCTGGGCTTGCAGGAGCGGCGGCGCTCGAAGGTGGTTTGGGCACTCGGTCCGATCGCGCTGGGGCATCTGGTGTCAATTGCGGCGGTCGTCGCGATCATCGGCGGTCTGCGGCTGTTTTTCGCGATTGATTTGCTTCGCCCAATCGGCGCGGCGGCGCTCATCCTGTTCGGGCTGTTTCGCTTCGTCTGGCCGCGCGCGCATCCGCGATGGGTTGCGATGCGGGTGAATGCTGCCGAGCTGGCGTTGTGGTCATTCCTGATGGCGTCGGCGCACGGCGCGGGCCTGATGCTGTTCCCGATACTGATCGGAATGACGCCGAATTCGCCGCATGCGCATCACATGGCCGCGGCCCACGCGCATACGATCGCGCAGGCAATAGCGGTAGTGCTGGTGCATACGGGCGCCATGATCGCGGTGACCGGAGTGATCGCAATCCTGGTCTATGAATGGATCGGGCTGGCGATTCTGCGCAGCGCCTGGATCAACCTCGACACAATCTGGGCAGGCGCCCTGGTAGCCGCCGGAGTCCTGTCCCTTGCAATCTGACGGCTGGGGGTCACTTTTTTTGAATGCGCGGGCGTGCCAGCATCGGGGGGTATGAACCCTCTGCGGATTCTGCTGATCGAGGATGAAGCCCGGCTGGCTGACTCAGTCAAGCAGGGACTGGTCGAGGAGGACTTCGCGGTCGAAATCGCCGGGAGTGCCGAGGCGGCCGAACCGATAATCGCGCGCGGCGCGCTCGACTTGATCGTGCTCGACATCGGGCTGCCCGGGAAAAGCGGGCTCGAACTGCTGCGCGAGATGCGCGCGGCGGGCAACCAGACCCCCGTTTTGATCCTGACGGCGCGCGGGACGCTCGAGGAACGCGTGACGGGACTCGACAGCGGCAGCGACGACTACCTGGCCAAGCCGTTCGCGTTTGCCGAGCTGGTGGCGAGAATCAAGGCGCTGACACGGCGTCCGCGCACGGCAGCCTCGCCGATTCTCAAGGTCGGAGACCTGGAGTTCGACACCGTCAAGCGGCGCGCGAAAATCGGCGAGCACAATCTGAGTTTGTCGCCGAAAGAAAAGATGCTGCTCGAACTGCTGATGCGAAACGCCGGACAGGTGGTGACGCGCGACATGATCGCGGAGACGGTGTGGGACTCGAACTACAACTCGCTGACCAACCTCATCGAAGTATTCGTCAATCGGCTGCGGCAGAAGATCGATCCGCGCGCCGACCGGTCGCTGATAGTTACCGTGCGGGGAGTCGGATACACGATGCGCGCGGAATGACGCCGCGGACGACCAGCGATCGCCGCCAATGACGATCAGACTCAGGCTAACCATTTATTGGGCGATGGTGCTGGGGGCGATCCTGGTGGTCGCGGCAATCGCGGCGATCAAACTGTTCGAGCGTCAACAATTCGGCGCGCTCGACGCGGCGCTGCTCGAGGAAGCCGAAAATGCCGCCGACCAAATCCAGCGCGGCGGCACTGCGAGCGCGCTCGGAGTTTTGCAGCGGCTCAGTCTCGAGACGGATATCGGGCCGGGCCGGCGCACACGAATCGTCACGTCGCACAACGAGGTGGGCAACTTTGGCGATGTCCACACGGTTCCGCCGCCATTCGATCCGTCACTCCCGACGCATCCCGCGATCGTCGGCAATCACACGTTCAGGTTCGCGGTCGTTCCGATGCTCTACAACGGCGATATCGCGTATCTGCAAAGCGGCGTGCAGGCGGGCCTCGTCGATGAATCGGTAAACGGCCTTCGCAACCTGCTGTTGCTGATGGTGCCGATCATCCTGATGCTTTGCGTCGGTGGCGGGTACCTGCTCGCGGGCCGCGCGCTGCGTCCGATTGAATCGGTGACGGCGGAGCTCGACGCGATTGGGCCGACGAATCTGAGCTCGCGGCTGCCGCTTCCGCCGGTAGCGGATGAAGTCGCTCGCCTCACGACGGAAATCAACTCACTGTTGGAGCGGCTGGAGCAAGCGGCGGCCACCGAGCGCAGATTCTCGTCCGACGCGGCGCATGAACTGCGCACGCCGCTGGCGGTGTTGCGCACGGGGCTCGAGGTTGCGCTCGCGCGCGACCGCTCGTCCGCGGAAAATCGCGCTGCTCTTGGCGCGGCGCATCGCGAGGCGCTGTCGCTGTGCAGGATTGCCGACGAACTGCTGATGCTCTCGCGGCTCAATGGCGAAGTGATGGTCGATCGGCAGAAGCTGAATCTTCGCGCGCTGCTGAGCGAGATAGTCGGCACGGTCGGGCCGCTGGCGCAATCGCACAAGATAAAGCTTTCGGTCGGCGCACCCGAGGACGTCTTCGTCAACGGTAACGAGGGGCATTTGCGCCGTCTGATTGTGAATCTGCTCGACAACGCGCTGAAGTTCACGCCGGCGGGCGGATCGATCGATGTCAGCCTGAAGAGCGACGCGAATCGTGCGATTATTCGCGTCGCCGATACCGGCGAGGGAATCCATCCAGCCGAGCTGCCGCATATTTTCGATAGATTTTTTCGTGGCGCAGGGTCGCCCGGCGAAGGCAGTGGATTGGGCTTGAGCCTCTGCCGCGAAATCGCGCGAGCACATGGCGGGGAGATCGCAGCCGCGAATCTTCCGTCGGGCGGATCGGCGTTCGTCGTGACGCTCGCGCTCTACAAAGAGGATCCGCATCGAGCGACCGTCCCGCTCCGATAGCCTTAGCCCGCGATTAGCTTAACTTCCATTAATTTGGACTGTTAGCAGGGCGCTGTTAGAATTTTCAGAATGGAGCAATCTTGCCGCCACCTATCTGCGGCCGCCGTACTTGCCACCGCGATCCTGTGCTGGACGTCGGTGGGGCGCGCCGCGAGCATTACTCTGTCCGACGCGATCGATCGCGCGCTGCACGTCGCGCCTTCGGTCGATGTCGCTGCCGCGGCGAGCGATATGAGCGTCGCGCACGTGCGCGAGCAGCGCGCTCCACTGTTTCCCACCGTCGGGACGGGCGTCGAGTACTACCAGGCGCCGGGCTACAATGAGGTCGTCACCAACCGTGGGCTGTCGGCCGCGATGCTGACACTCGACTACACGGCGTGGGACTGGGGACGACGCCGGGCGCTGATGCGCGCAGCAGAATACGTGAACGAAGCGACGCGGCTCGGAGTGGCGGCGGCGCGTGCACAAATTGTTTTCGATACTTCGATCGCTTACTTCGATCTGCTTCGCGCCCGCGGAGCGCAGCACGATTTGCAGGCCAGCCTCGAGCGGATGACGCGCTACGTAACGACGATCCAGGCGCTCGAAAGAAGCGGGCGCATGATCACGAATGACGTGCTGAAGTTCCGCACCGCGCGCGCCAACGCCGAGCTCGCGCTCGACGCGGCGCGCAGCAACAGCGAGCGTGCGACGGCGACGCTCGGCATTTTGATCGGCGAGCCGAATCAGCCCGACCTCGACATCGCCGACCTCACCGGGCTTCCACCCGAGCCGACCGGCGATCTCGCCCAGAGTCCTGTGATGCAAGCGGCGCAGCGCGCGATCGCGTCGGCGAACTCGCAAATCACAGCCGCGAAAGCAGAGCGGCTACCGACCTTCCAGGTCGCGTTCACGACCGGCTTCGTCGGCATCGATCCACCCAAGACTATCGCGCACAATTTTGGCGGATCGTACGACGGGGTCATGTCGATGCCGGTATTCGACGGCGGGCTGATCGCGTCGCACATCGATCAGGCGAAGGCGAAAGCGCATTCGGCGACAGCGCAGGCGCGCCAGACCGAATATCTTCTGAAGAAGCGCGTGGCCGACGCGTCCCTTCGTTACGAGGAGGCGAAGCGGCAGCTTGATATCCTGTCGCGCGCGCAGCCGACCGCGGACGATAACTTCGCACTGACGTGGACGCGATTCCTCGGCGGCGGCACCGCGACGATGCTCGAGGTGCTGGACTCCTATACACAGGCAGAGCAGTTGCGGCTCCTGCACTTCGACCAGGAATTCAACGCGCGCGAAGCGGTGGCGGAGACCAACCTGCTCTTCGGCCGTATCCAGTGATGAAGCGTGAGGATGCGAACCATCGCGCCATCGCGATTTTCGCTGCGATGCTGGCAATTGCGACGACGCTGCTGTCGGGATGCGGCGGTGGAACACCAGCGGCTGACGAAGACTCGAAGCCGCCGGCCAATCCAACCCTGCTGGTGAGTGCGGCCAAGGCCGAAGTTCATCCGATGACCAGCGAGCTGCGCTTGCTCGGAAAGACCGTCGCGACGCGTCACGTGATCATACGCTCGCCCACCGCGGGACGGGTGACGGGAATGAAACTGGTCAGCGGCGATTCGGTGCGTAAGGGCCAGGTCGTCGCGCACGTTGTCAATCGCGAGATTGAAGCGGCGGAGGCGGGGCTCGCGGTTGCGAGCAAGATCGATCCGCAAGACGCACCGCGGCTGACTGCGTCCGTCGGGCGCTACAATCACAGCGTAGGAATACCGGTGGTCGCTCCCGAGTCCGGGGTCGTCTCGCAGCCGCCGGTGACCAGCGGCCAGATGGTCGCCGACCTCGATACTCTGGTCGATCTGATCGATCCGAAAAGCCTCTACGTCGATACTTCCGTGCCGGTGAGCCAGCTGGCTTTGGTGAAGCCCGGGATGGCCGCCACGATGACGACGCCGTTTCGTCCCGGCATCGAGTTTCCCGCGCGTATCGCGGCGATCATGCCTAGCTTCGACGCGACCAGCGCGACCTCGTCGGTGCGGACGGATTTCACAGGCGCCGATCGTATCGCTGAAGCGGGCGCGCCGGTTGAGGTGCGCGTCGAGACGGCAAGCGTGCCCGACGCGATCGTAGTTCCGGTCGCCGCGCTGTTTCAGGATCAGGGCGTGGATCGTTACCACGTGTTCGTAATCGGCCCCGACGGCAAGGCGCATCGCACAGACGTCAAAGTGGGACTGCGCGATCGCGATAGGGTTCAAGTAACCGAGGGCATCAAGGTTGGCGACCTGGTCGTCACTTCGGGCGGCTACGCGCTGTCCGACGGACTCGGTGTTCGCGTCGCGCAGGGAACTCAATGACGCGCAGCAGCTCGACGCTGGCGGTGCTGTCGGTGCTGGCAGCAAGCGTGCTCGGGATAATCCTGGCGCGGACGATTCCGAGCGCGGTATTTCCCGAGATCGTTTTTCGCCGCGCGACGGTGCTCGCCGAGAGCGGCGACTTGCCGGCCGACCAGATGCTCGCGTCGGTCACGCGGCCGTTGGAGGAGAGCGCTTACAGCATCCCGGGCGTGCAGCTGGTGCGATCGACGACGACGCGCGGCAGCGCCGAGATAGACGTTACGTTTGGCGAAGACTCGGACCCGCAGGTCGGTTTCCAGATGCTGAGCGCCGCGGTCGCGCACACGCGCGCGGCAGTTACCGCCTGATACCTCAGTCGACGCGGTGCTGCTGACGACCGGCACGTTTCCGATCGTCGATCTCAGCCTGAGTTCAAAGACTCGCAGTCTGCCCGAGCTTACCGACGTCATAAACTACGACCTCGTGCCGAGCCTGCACCGAATCGACGGCACCTACCGCGTCGGCGTGATTGGCGGCAAATATCGCGAGTTCGTGGTGCGGCTCGATCCGGCGAGGATGCTGCAGCATGACTTGTCGCCCGCCGACGTCGTTGCGGGGCTGACCAAGAATAACATCGTCGCGTCCGCCGGCCGGATGAACGAATCGCATCGCATGCTGCTGACTGTAGTGACGACCGACCTGCATCAGGCCGACCAGATCGCGGCGGTGCCGCTCTCGTCGGTAGGCGGTCAACCGGTACGCGTCAGCGATATTGGTTCGGTCGAACTTGGAATCCAGGAAGACTACGTTCGCGCGGCGTCCGAGAATGGCGCCGCGGTGCTGGTCGGAATCTCGCGACGGCCTAGTGGCAGCACGGAGGAAATCGCGGCCCAGGCGCGGCAAATTCTCCAGGAATTTCGCCAGCGCTATCCCGACATTCAGTTCTCAATCTCGTACGACCAGTCGGACCTGGTTGCCGAATCGCTCAAGAGCGTGCGCGACGCGATCGTGCTCGGCCTCGTGCTGTCGGTGCTGGTGGTGCTGGCATTCACGATGAGCCCGTTGAGCGCGCTGGTCGCGGCGATCGTGGTGCCATGCACCGTCGCGATCACGTTCATCGTGATGAAAGCGGTCGGTCTGACTTTCAACATGATGACGCTGGGCGGGCTGGCGGCGGGAATCGGACTTTTCATCGACGACGCAATCGTGATGATCGAAGCGATTCATCGGGAGCTGTCGGCCAAGAAGTCCGCTGCGGATGCCGTGGCCGAGGCACTCAAGAGTCTTCAGCGCCCGCTGCTGGCCTCGACCATGACGGTCATCGTCGTATTCGGGCCGCTGGTCTTTACCTCAGGCGTGACTGGAATTTTCTTCCGGTCACTGGCCGCGACCCTCGGCGGAGGACTGGCTATTTCACTTGTCCTCGCCATCTACTTCACGCCCGCAGTTGAACTGGCGATAGCGCGGTTTCGCGGCCGCGCGCGCGAAGCCGGACGAATCTATCACGCCGTTCAGACAGGATTTTTGACGGCGGTCCGACCCTTCATCCGAATCCCGGTGCTGGCAATTCCGGTCGCGATCGTTTCCCTGGTCGTTGCGTACTTCGTTTACAACAATATCGGCACTGACTATCTGCCGCCGCTCGACGAAGGCGCTTTTATCCTCGACTACATCACGCCGCCGCAGAGCACGCTGGCGGACACGACCGCGATGCTCGATTCGATTCAGTCAATTTTGAAATCGACGCCGGAAGTTACTTCGTACAGCCGCCGGACCGGCACGCAGCTTGGATTTTTTCTGACCGAATCGAATACCGGAGACATATCAGTGCGGCTCAAGCCGGACCGTAAACGCAGTATCGACGAGGTCACCAATTCGATCCGCGAGCGCATCCTGAATACAGTCCCCGGAGTGCAGGTCGAGTTCTCGCAAGTGCTGCAGGACTTGATCGGCGACCTTTCGGGCGTTCCGGAGCCGATCGAAGTGAAGGTTTTCGGCACCGATCAGAAAGTTATCGAAGCGACCGCGCGCCAGGTGGCCGACAAGATGCGCTCGATCCACGGCCTGGTGGACGTCAAAAACGGAATTATCGAAAGCATCCCGGAGGAGGCGGTCGTCGTCGACAACACTTCGGCGGCGCACTACGGATTGAACGCCGATGATGTCCGCACGGCGCTCGATTCCGTGATTCAAGGGACCGTCGCCACCAGCGTGCTGTCTGGAGATCGCCTGGTCAATCTCCGCGTGCGCTATCCAGACGCATTCCACGAAGATCTGGGGACTCTTTCGGAGGTCGATCCTCAAGTCGAGCACGAATGCGCGCGTCCCGCTCGCGTCGGTCACGAAGCTAAACTTTCTCGGCGCGACCAACGAAATCGATCGCGAGCGCCAGCGGCCCGTCGTGCACGTCACCGGGCGGCTCGAAGGCATCGACCTCGGCACCGGCATCAACGCGGTGAAGGATAGCCTCTCGAAGATGCCGCTGCCGGCCGGAGTATCGCTCGAGTACGGCGGCCTCTACGCTCAACAACAACAGGCGTTCCATGAACTCGCACTGGTGCTGGTGGCGGGCACATTCATGATGTTCCTGATACTGGTCTGGGAGTTCGCGCGGCTTGCCCCCGCCCTCGCATGCCTGATCGCCGCGATGTCGTGTCTGGCCGGCAGCTTCATCGCGCTCGACGTGACCGGCATGACGCTCAACATTTCGTCGTTCATGGGAATCATCATGGTGGCGGGAATCACCGCCAAGAACGGCATCCTGCTACTCGACCATGCCGAGCGTGAAGTCGGCTCGGGCACCAAACCAGGCGCGGCGTTGTTGGACGCCGCAACGGTGCGGCTGCGGCCGATCATGATGACGACCCTCGCCACTGCTGCGGGCCTGTTCCCACTGGCGCTCGGCTACGGCGCCGGCGCCAAGGTTCAGCAGCCGTTGGCGATCGCCGTGATCGGCGGCCTGGCATTCGCGATGTTTCTTTCAACTCCGCTGGCCGGTGGAATCTATCTGATGGGGACGCGCAGCAGCCGCAGCACAGAACATCGCGCGCCATAGGAGTAGCAGAGGGCGTCGGGCAACTTGCTCAAATCACGCCGGGCAACAGACGGTACCGGACGTGATCCATGTAGCCGCGATATTCGGGATCTGCGCTCAGGTGCGCTTCTTCCTGATCGATACGCCATACCATGAACGGAAGCGTCGCTATGATCAGGATAGTGTTGCGAGGATTCGTGAAGGACATTGCGTAGCCCATCGAAAGGAGGAACCATCCGAAATATATAGGATGACGAACCCATCGAAAGGGCCCTTTCGAAACGATTCCGCGGTTCGCCGGCAATATACCGAAGCTGCGGCCCATGTAAACTCGTGCGACTTGTGTCAGCACTATGCCGCACAACTCGAAGATAAGTCCGGCGGTTGCGAGTGCGCCGGTCGACCGATCGAACGGACGCATGAAGCACGGGAGGATCAGCATCGCCCCGGACGCGGCGATCGTCTGCAGATTTACCGTCGCGCTCCGCGGAGCGAATCGCGCGAACGACATGACGGCCATGATTGCGGCGCCAGTCAGCCACACCATGTTCGCCGCCCCCGCCAGGCTAAAGCTGAGTTCGCGGCCAGCCGGCAGCGTCGCTAGTAAGAACGATACCGCGAGCACGCAATCGCCAAGGGCGTGCCTCAATCCCGCGACTGTTACATGCGATTGTGGAACCGAGGCGGGCGCGGAAACGCGAGCGGCGACTGCTTCCATGAATACATAGTGGGCTGCTCACATTATATGAAGCAACTAATCGCGAAATATAAGTGAGTATCACACTTAGTATCACATATCTATAGTCATTTATAGCCTATCGTGTCCCCACCGACTTAGCCATCGACTAGCTATTCAGGTCGCACCGCCGCGCGATCGGGGCAATCGGATAGACAGTCTGGATGTGGGCGTCGGGATCGATGCGTGACGGGGCCCAATCAGCGCCATTGCCGCCCGTGTTACCTTTGCTAAGATGACCGGTCTGAGTCTGCGGCTTTCTTCGAGTGCCGAGGTGGCGGAATGGCAGACGCAGAGGACTCAAAATCCTCCGTGGGCAACCACGTGCGGGTTCAAGTCCCGCCCTCGGCACCACAATTCTTCCCGACAGTGCTGCGATTTGTAGCGCAATTGACTTTGGTCGTCATGTTCCTTGCGCCGGGATTGCGGCTGACTTTGGCTGAACTTTGGCTGTTGCGACCGAAGAGCGATTCCTTGTATGGACCATTTCAGGCTCCGGCCGCCGCGTGAGTTAGAATTTGACACGGACAGACTCTTCCCTCCTACCGATTTTGCGCCGTTGTCTCGGTGCCTGATTTCAATTGGCTCAGGCGCTGCGGAATCGTTTGCGCCCAGTAGTCCATCGCGTTTTGAGCATCGCCCCACTGGAAAGACGCGGCGCTCTTCAAACCCATCCCGCCAGCCCTCTGATCGACCGCCTCTGCGAGTAGTTCTCCGCTGACTGAATCGGTCGCTTTCATTTCAGCTTCTGCCGATCCTACGAATGCGTAACTGTCCGTGGCCATCGATTGGGCGAGATTCAACACGCTGTGCCTGCGGAACGACTACGGAGATCGTGCGCAGGCCAGGGACTGCTGTGGTCGCATCCATGAGTGCGACCTGAAGGTGGATAACCCCGGGTCCCGCTTGATCCACCAACGTGAAACCCCGCTGCGGGATGTTCGTTTTCAGCGAATTGTAGAAGTACTCGGTGAGTACTTGCTGATCGGACGTCGAGACTTTGGAATCTGCTGCCGCCCAGAACTGAACAGGGTCCAGCAATATCTTGGTGTAGCTTGCCCATTGCGCGCTCGGATTCACCCAAACCAGCGCCGCGCCGCCTTTTGGTCCCGGCGCCATCTTGGAGGCGTCTGGACCGAGAAAGTTCGTCACAGATGCGGGTAATGGCCCGCCCGACTCCACTGCCTTTGCGGCCTCCGGCTGGCTTTCAACGGTCGTTGAACATCCACCGGTCAACAGCAACGCCACAATTCCGCCTGCGGCGACAAGGCTCCAACAGGCTCCTCGATGGTTCTTCTTCTCCATGATTTCCTCTTTTCAGGATTGGATATCAGCCACTTTTCCTCCGTCATCGCGCTCCTTGTAAATCAGACTTTGGTCTGATCCGATTCTGAGGTGCGTGGTCAAACTGGTTTCTATTGTGACGGAGATAGTAGCAATCGTGGCAAACCGGAAGGACGTCTAGTGTCAGACTATGGTCGGATATTGCACGCGACCGTTATATGCAATCGTTAGGGGAACTGATGACTCAGCCAATCACACAAAAGCCGATCATCATTGTGATCGACGATGATCCGTCGATACTGAAAGCCTTGCGCCGACTTGTCTCCGGGGCTGGCTTCGACGTTCGCACGTTCGATCGTCCGAGCATGCTATTGAGGAGCGATTTACCAAAAGCGGGAGCATGCCTCATAGTTGATATCGATCTACCGGAGATGAACGGCGTGGAGCTATGCGCAACACTTGCAAATTCTGGATGCACGCTTCCGGTCATCTTGATTACCGCGCACACAGATGAGGAAACTAAACGGCTGGCGGACGGCGCTCGTCCGGTTGCTCTGCTCATCAAACCGTTCGGGCGAGAACTCCTGGTGAATTCGATCGAGAGTGCGTTGCTCGCTGGCCGACAGTTATAGTCATCGTGCAGGTCCCACTGGATGTACCCTCGATCGACTGGATCAAGTTCGGTGCCGAAACGAACTCTACAATCCGGCGAATTTTCCGCTTGACACAAGGTTGGATCTGACACTACTTGTGGTGCTACGTCCCTTCAACCGGTGGTCCTTTGCTTCAACCTCCCCAGGTTGTTGACGATCGACCAGAATCGATCGGCTGACAGTTGATTGCCAAGGGCTGGTGCCATCGATATGCACCATCGTGCTTCGGCCCCAAAAGTGGTTTCCAGAAAACCCCGCGCGGGGCGAGGGGATCAGCCAGCCGTCGCCATTTCTCTGGAGGGAAAGAGCTTTGAACGCTTCATAGAGGAGCTATCGGCGTCGTTCGTACGCTCGTCCGTCGATGAAATCGGGGGCGAAATAGATCGGTGGATCAGAGAAATAGTGCTCGGTCTCAATCTTGACCGCGGTGCATTGGATCAGATCGACCCTAAATCGGGCAAACTAGTCGTGCGTCATTCCTGGTCGCGCGACCACCTCCCCAAACTTCCGATCGGCTTTGAGTTCACGCAAGTCGCGCCGTGGTTCAATGACGTCATGATGAGCGGTCGCACCTTAGCGTATTCCAAAGTCAGTGAGTTACCGCCGGAATTCTTCGAAAGCGACTGGAACACGTTCTGGCGTTATGTTCCGAAGTCCAATGTGACGGTGCCGATTAGAATCGGCGGTAAAGTTGTTGGAGCAGTAGGATTCGCGGCGGTGAGAAAAGAACGCACCTGGTCGCCCCGGTTGATCCATCGTTTGGAGTTGGTCGGGGAGATCTTCGGGAATGCACTGGAACGAAGGCTTGCAACTGAGGAAATTATTCTCCTCCGCAATGAGTTGAATCACATGTCGCGTACCACGGTTATGGGCGAGCTGACCGCTTCGCTGACTCATCAGCTCAATCAGCCTATCGGCGCGATTCTGATGAACGCAGAAGAGATGCAAAGGATGCTTGAGTCTGGGGAGCCCGATCTCGAGAGCCTCCGTGCCGCCGTGGGCGATATCATCCAGGATGATCTGCGTGCTACTGAGACTATCAAGGGGCTGCGTAGCTTCTTTCGCAAAAGCGAGGTGGAGAAAACCCCGCTCTACCTCAGAGACGTGGTCGCCGAAGTAATGCGTATGGTTGGCAGCGACGCGCTGTTCCGGAACGTCTCGTTGGCTTTTGAAGCTCCAGCTACGCAGATGCGCGTGGCCGGAGATCGAATCCAACTCCAACAGGCGATTCTCAACCTGGTGCTCAACGCCTTCGACGCCGTTTCGGAAAAAGAGGATCTCCGCGAAGTCTCGATCGGTATGCAAGTGGATAAAGATGAGGTCAGGGTGGCTGTCCGTGATTCGGGCAACGGCATCGACCCTGCAATGATCGCACATATCTTCGAGCCATTCTTTACTACCAAGCCCAAGGGAATGGGTATGGGTCTGGCGATCGTTCGGTCGATCATAAAGGCGCACGGAGGTCAGGTTTCTGCGCGGCGCAATCCCGATCGCGGTTCCACGTTCGAAATCACGTTGCCGGCTTTGCAAGAGAAAATCTGATGAACGCAAGCACAAATCAAACGACGATGAACGACAAAGAAGTCGTCGCCATTATCGACGACGACGAGTCGATTCGAAAGGCGCTGGTTCGAATGCTTGGTGCGGCTGGAATGGAGGTCCTGGCATTTTCGTCCGCCAAGGATTTTCTCGCGGTAATCGAGAGCGAATATGTGTCGTGTGTGGTTTCAGATCTACGAATGCCGGAGATTGACGGGCTTCACCTGCAGAGAGCGCTGGCCGAACGGATGCCCGATGTTGCTATCGTATTTGTTACCGGACACGGCGATGTGCCTTCCACTGTGCAGGCGATGAAATCAGGTGCGGTCGACTTTCTTGAAAAACCCGTCAGACGAGTAGATCTGTTGGAGGCGATCGCTCGAGCCACCCAGCGAACTCACCGCGCGGAAGCGGAAGCAGTGGACTTGAATTCTCTGAAGCGGCGATACGCGAAGCTCACCCAGCGCGAGCGGCAAGTCTTCGCACTAGTCACAGCCGGCTTACTCAACAAACAGATCGCCGCCGAACTGGGGAACGCAGAGAAAACCACAAAGCAACATCGGGGCACCGTAATGAACAAAATGCAGGCCGAGTCGCTGGCCGATCTGGTTCTTATGGCGGAGCACCTCGGTGTCCGGCCGTCGCATGCAGACTTTTCAAGGGCCAAGGGATTGGTTCGAGGCAATTGAAGCGAATCTGTCTCGCCCGCGCGCTATAGGACCTTGGTCGGATAGACGCTCGTCCCCAATCGTCTTATTTGTCGCTGGTGCGCCTTCAGTGTTGCTAGGGGGAACGATGTGCAATTTGCGGGTGAATCCGGCTCGCTGACTTTCGCTCAGCCTCTTCAGAATCAGGTCGTCGCGCCAGGCTGCGTCGCTAGAAGCTTTGCGATTCTGCTATTGCTTGCCGCAGTCGCTGGCCTGGTTCGCTCCGGAGCTGCTCTCGCGCAATCCGAAGGCGCAGAAGCCAAGAACGCCTCACTCATAGCGTCGGAGCGCGCGGTAGTCACTGCACCTGTCGTGATTGACGGACGCGCGCTGTTCCGCGTGCGGGGAGTGACCGCTTTCCCCGCTGCGGAGCGCGCAGCCACGATCGCCCAACGCATCAGAGCAGTTGCAGGGGACAGCGCAATACCTCCCAGTGCGCTCCATCTGCTAGCGAACGATCACTGGACTGAGATTGTCGGTGGCGAGAACAGCATCATGGGGGTCTTTGACGCAGACGCCGCGGCGGAGGCTCCGGGGTTGTCTCGGCAGGCGCTGGCGCAGATCTATCTCAAGAAGATTTCCTCGGCGCTACAACAATATCGAGCTGAACGGGAGCCTGCGCAGTTGGCGCGCAACGCACTCCGCATAGGCGGCTGGACCATTGTCTTGCTCCTGGTCGAATTGGCCATGTTCGGCATCTTGCGTTGGCTGACGGTTCGAATTGGGCATAGATATGATTCGGCCATCGAGCATATCGAAACCGGGACTTTTCGCCTCATTCGTGCACAATCGATTTGGGTCGCGATGCGCTTCGCGGCCCGGCTTTTCTCGCTGGTCGCAGCTTTAGCGATCTTCTACGTCTATCTTCATATCGTCCTAAATTATCTTCCCTGGACAAGAGCGCTCGCGGCAAATCTGCGTGCGTTGACTCTCGCACCACTGCTGGTGCTGGCTCGCGAATCGCTAGCCGCCATTCCGAGACTGCTGGTCCTCTGCGTAATCATCGCGATAGCGCGCTACATCATCAGGTTGGCAAGGTTCTTCTTTTCGGCGATCGGGAGCGGAACAATCAAGTTCTCAGGGTTCGAGGCCGAATGGTCAAAACCGACATACAACATCGTACGTGTGTTAATCATCGCGTTTGCGGCGATGGTTTGCTATCCGTACATCCCCGGATCTGGTTCTCAGGCGTTCAAAGGCATCACCATCTTCATAGGTGTTCTTTTTTCACTCGGTTCATCTTCGCTATTGGCCAATATCATAGCTGGGTACACGATGGCCTATAGGCGCGCCTTCCATGTCGGTGATCGTATAAAAGTCGGCGATCTTATGGGCGACGTTACCCAGATCGGGCTCATGGTCACGCACATGCGTTCCATAAAGAACGAGGAGCTTGTGGTCCCGAACTCTGTGATTCTGAATAGCAACGTTATCAACTACAGTTCCCTCGCGCGCGAAAGAGGCTTGATCCTGCACACAACAGTTGGAATTGGCTATGAAACTCCCTGGCGTCAGGTTGAGGCAATGTTGCTGATGGCAGCAGAGCGAACGCCGGGGCTAGTTCGCGAACCAGCTCCGTTCGTCCTTCAGCTATCACTCAACGACTTTGCGGTGACGTATCAGTTGAACGTCTATTGCGCCCAGCCGAGCGAAATGTATCGACTCTATACTGAGCTCCATCGCAGCGTGCTGGACGTGTTTAACGAGTATGGCGTGCAGATCATGACCCCGGCATATATCGCAGATCCGGCTGAACCCAAAGTCGTGCCGCGAGAGCAATGGTTCGCGGAGCCGGCAGAGGCAGGTGATCTACTGAAGATCTCGAGAAACGCCTAGAGATAAGTCAAGGAATCGTGTGCCGGAACCGTGAAAGTGAAAAGAGTTGAGTCAGGGGCGGATGTGAATCCAGAGCAGACGCGACTTGAAGAAGCCCGCGAGCGGAAAGTGCCGTGGCGAAAGTGGGGGCCCTATCTGAGCGAGCGTCAGTGGGGCACGGTGCGCGAGGACTACAGTGGATCAGGCGACGCGCGGAACTACTTCACCCATGATGACGCGCGCTCGCGAGCATATCGATGGGGAGAAGATGGTCTATTCTTTTACATCTTCGCCATGAATGCCCTCACTGTTGGTCAGCCCGAATAGCCGCTCCTTCAGGATTGGGGAACATTGCTGCCGGTGGGCGGCACTCCGCGCTGAAGGCAAGTAGCGGTGATGCCTTTTTGCGAAAGGTCAGCTGCCACCGATATACAGATGTTCTGGGAACTCTGATGCGCGATCTGGGCTTGCTGATCAGTAGGATTATCATCTGACATTTGCCGGTAGGCCGCCTGAAAGAAGCCTGAGTTCAGCGAAACATCAGACGCATTTACAGCGAAGGGGATAGACGAAGACCTGCGATGGACGAGAGTTTACGACGGGTACCGCAGAACTCTGTTGCGTAACCTTCGCCCCGGCACATCCGAGCATCGATACCGCTAAAACCAGGCAAACTAGACTAAAGAAATTGGATCTCATGATCTTCCTCTCCTGAGAACGTTGCTTCCAACCCAATTCTCTCCGTTCTGAGCTGAGTTCTATCGCGCGATTTCCTCCGGGAGACGCACACAACATCCTGCACTTCGTTCAGACGGTAGGTATATCGGACTTTGGTCCTAGGACTCGTGGGCGAATAGGCCGATGACAAAGTTCGACCTCGGCTGCAACATCGGTCGGACCAAAGTCCGATAGTTGTTAGTCACTGCTCGTGCGATTAAAGGTCTCGACTGGCTTGCTTCGAACCAAGCCCCCAGCGAGCCAGTCCGGGACGGGCCGGCGTTCTCCCCCGAGAAGAGCCGCCCGTCCCGTCTTGTAGCACATTCAGAATAAGGAATGTCGTCAAGTCACTTCAACTAAGAGCAACAAAGACCGCGGCTCGACAACGAATGATGACCCCGACACAGTCGGTGCCTCTTCCCAAGCACAAATATCGGCGGGTGATGGCGAAGAAGTATCAATCCATCGACGCCAGCCTGTATTTCGTTTTTCACTCGTGGTTGGCAATTCGAACGTCAGAGGCTCCCAGTACGCGTTCAGCATAGCATGGATCGTGAATCGCTCACGAAGACTCTTGACCGTGAAGGCGATTGAATGCGAATCGTCGCCCCAATCGGGGCGGTTGAGAGCAGTGCCGTGCCATTCGAGTTGCGCCTGCCGCAAGAGCTGGTTGAGCGTGAAATGTACGTTTTCAGTTGCAACATCGCGGCGGGAGCGAAATGCGATCAGCATCTTGGCGAAACGGTGGATATCAGCGTGGTATTGCAGCAGGGTCCAGTCCAGCCAGCTGATCTCATCGTCCTGGCAGTATGCATTGTTGTTCCCATACTGGCTGCGCCTCATCTCGTCGCCCATCAGAAGCATCGGGGTACCGAATGCGATCATGGTTAAGGCGAGGAAGTTTTTGATCTGCCGACACCTCAGCGCCTCAATGGTGGGATCTTCAACAGGTCCTTCGGCACCGCAGTTCCAACTCAGATTGTCGTTCATCCCGTCACGATTGTGCTCGCCATTCTCTTCGTTGTGTTTCTGACTGTAAGACACAAGATCGTTGAGGGTGAAGCCGTCGTGGCAGGTGACGAAATCGATGCTCTGCTCAGGCTCCCGCTCTTCGTGGCCGTAAATGTCAGGGCTGCCAAGCAATCGCCCCGCCAAACTAGACACAGTGCCGCGATCGCCTTTGACAAACCGCCTTACATCGTCGCGGAACTTGCCGTTCCATTCTTGCCAACTGTCTCCGACAAAGCTGCCGACTTGGTACAGACCCCCCGCATCCCACGCCTCGGCGATAACCTTTGTCCCGGCCAGAGTCGGATCTGTTTCGATGTCCCAAATGATAGGGGGATTCAGAAGCGGAGTGCCGTTCTCGTCACGCGCTAGAACGGAGGCGAGGTCGAATCGGAAGCCGTCAACGTGCATGTGCGTAACCCAATAACGTAAGCTATCGACAATCATACGACGAACGATAGGATGGTTGGCGTTGAGGGAGTTGCCCGTACCGGTGTAGTCGGCGTATCGGCTATGATCTCGCTGTAGGAGGTAGTAGGTCTCGTTTCCCAATCCACGGAAGCAGAAGGTCGGTCCTAGCTCATTACCCTCCGCAGTATGGTTGAAGACTACGTCCAGAATGACCTCGATTCCCGCACGGTGGAGGGCCTTGACGATGTCGCGGAACTCGTCCATGGGACCGAGCGGATCCTGTCGCGAACTGTAGGCGCGATGCGGCGCAAAGAAGGATACGGGCGAGTATCCCCAATAATTTACTCCAGTGGGCGCGTCAGAGGCGTCGAACTGGAAGGTGGGCATCAGCTCTACTGCAGTGATCCCGAGATCCGCCAAGTAAGGGATTTTTTCGATCAGTCCTGCGTAGGTGCCAGCCTTCTCGGGTTTCACCGCCGAACTTGGATGACGAGTGAAGCCACGCACATGCAGCTCGTATATTACGGTCTCGACAAATGGCCGCTGCAGCGGCAGGTCGCCCTCCCAGTCATAGGAGCCCGGATCGGCCACGATGGATTTCATCGCAACTGAAGTGTTGCTCGCATGGCGGTCGTATGCCTTCGGGACGGCCACCGCTCGACCATAGGGATCCAGCAGAACCCTATCTCCATCGAAGCGCAGTCCCCGCTCGGGATCGAATGGGCCTAGAGCTCTGAACGCATAGACCTGGCCCGGAACCAGTTCAGGTACGAAGACATGCCAGTAGTGATAGGTTCGGTGCTCCTGGGGGGACATGGAGACGACTCGCTCCGGTTTGAGCGCATCCTCGGCGTCGAACAACAGCAGTTCCACCAAGGTCGCATTCTTCGAGTACACACTGAAATTCACCCCGCCCGGTTGAACGGTTGCACCGAGGGGAGAACTCGTGCCTCGTCCTACACTTGACCGACTCATATCTGTCTCCGAAATGTCAAATCCGTCTTGGCATCAAGGCATTGAACCAGCCGGGTCGCTTTTCGCTAACAATGTAATTCGCGTCATTTGACGATCGAGAGAGCACGTGTATGACGTGCTATCATCAGATTCTCATCCGTCGAAATGGCATAAGCGGCGACGCCGCTGCCGGCTTTGCTTATCAGCGGTCTATGTCGACGGTTGGCGCTTTCATCCAATTCCAGTCCGAGCCAGCGACATCTCTGCGAGATCGACGCGCGCACAGGGGCTGCGTTCTCGCCGACGCCTGCTGTGAAAACGATTCCGTCAATGCCATCGAGAGCGGCGGTCAGCGACCCGATGTGACGAGTCGACTGGTAGCAGAATACTTCAACGGCGAATCGCGCACGTGGGTCATCGCTCGCGAGTAGATCGCGAAAGTCGGCCGACACACCCGAGAGCCCCAGCATACCTGACCGTCGATAGAGAAGATCCTCTACCGCTTCAACGGACATTTTTTCGTGCTCCAAAAGATGCAAAACCACGCCGGGATCGAGATCGCCGCAGCGAGTACTCATCGGTAAGCCGTCCAGAACGGAAAATCCCATTGTGGAAGCGATGGAGGTGCGGGCCTTGAGCGCGCACAAGGAGGCGCCATTCCCGAGATGCGCAACCACCACACGGCCGTCAGCGATTTCGGGCGCTCGCTCGGGAAGCGCTGAAGCAATGTACTCGTAGGAGAGACCATGGAATCCGTAGCGACGGACGCCTTCGTCAAAGAGCTCGCGTGGTAGCGCGAATGCTTGAGCAACCTCAGGCGCGGTGCGGTGGAAGGCCGTGTCGAAACAAGCGACCTGCGGCAATGCAGGATTAATCTCCATGGCAGTTCGAATTGCGGCCAGGTTGTGCGGCTGATGTAACGGCGCGAGCGGGATCAGTGTCTCCAGTTGGGCGAGCAATTCCGGTGTCACGCGTTCGTGTCGAGTGTGTCGCACGCCGCCTTGAACGACACGATGTCCAAGCGGGGCCAGCCGGCGCCCACCGAGCATCTCCTTCGCCCAAGGCAATAGGATGGGCAGGACTTCGCTCGGAGTTGTCGGTGGTTTCCGGCCGAGATTGGGCGGCTCCAGCGCCTCTCCATCTTGCCCGGACGCCTTCGCTGCCGGTTGGGAGCCGAGTCCGTCAACCTGACCTGATATGATCCGGCGTTCTCCCTCATAAAATGCAAATTTCAGCGAAGAGGACCCGGCGTTGATCACGCCAATCACTCGCGCCGCATCATTGATTGATCGGCGTAACTGTCTCTCTCGTGGGCAGCGCGTGGTTGTAGGGTTCACTGCATCGGGGTTCCCTGTAACTCCCATCCTTCAAGAGCGCGTCATTTCACCGGTACTGCATTCGCCTTCCAAATGTTTGTTGCGTACTCGGCAATTGTGCGATCGCTGGAGAACTTACCGGAGCATCCAACGTTAACTATCGCTTTGCGCGTCCAAGCCACCGCATCCTGGTAAAGCGACCCGACCGCAGCTTGCGCCTGAGCATACGCGCTCAGGTCAGCCAAGTGCATGAAATAGTCACCGCGTGTCAGTAGCGCTTCGCGGATCGGTTCGAATACCCCGGGCGCGTCATGGCTGAAATGATTCGTGAAGATCAGATCCAGCGCTGTGCGCGTTCCTGGTTCGTTATTGTAATGCCAGTTGGGATCATACCTCCCGCGGCTACTTGCTACCTGGTCAGCGGTCAGGCCGAACAGAAAGAAGTTTTCCTCTCCAGCTTCTTGAGCCATCTCGATCGTCGCTCCGTCGCGAGTGCCGATGGTCAGCGCACCATTTATCATGAACTTCATATTCCCGGTCCCGCTGGCTTCATAGCCGGCTGTCGAGATCTGTTCTGACACGTCGCTAGCGGGAATCAGTCGTTCAGCCAGAGTCACACCGTAGTTTGGTACGAACACGACCTTTAGCCGCTGCCGCATAGCCGGGTCGGCTTCGATCTTTGCGCCCACTTCGTTTATGAGCCTGATAATTAACTTGGCGAGCGTGTATGCAGGAGCCGCTTTGCCGGCGAACAGGAAGGTGCGAGGTGGTAACTCCAGATTGGGATCTTTGCGCAGGCGATCGTATAGGATTATGATGTGCAAGACGTTCAGCAGTTGCCGCTTATACTCGTGGATGCGTTTGACCTGACAATCGAAGATTGTGGCGGGATCGATGATCTGCCCGGTTGCAGACTTCAGCCAGTCTGCGAAGCGCGTCTTTGCGGTCAGCTTTGCCTGGCGAAATCGGGCCTGGAATGCCGAGTCCTCAGCTAGGCGAACAACCTTTCGCAACTGCGTGAGATCCGAAACCCAACCAGTGCCAATTGATTCAGTGATCAAGCTGGCTAGCGCCGGGTTTGCAAGCAGTAACCACCGACGCGGAGTGACGCCGTTAGTCTTGTTGTTGAAGCGTTCGGGAAACATTTCTGCGAAGTCAGGCATAAGCTGTTTTTTGACGAGGTCGGAATGAATCGCCGACACGCCGTTAGTACTGTGGGTTCCAACGACGGCAAGATTTGCCATCCTGACCTGTCTTAAGGGCAACTCTTCAATCAGGCTCGTCCGTTCTATCTTTGCGTCGTCTCCGGGATGGTGATGGCGGACATGCTCGAGAAATCGCCGATTGATCTCGTAGGTGATTTCAAGCAAGCGGGGACAAACGAGTTCGAATAATCTGACTGGCCATTTCTCCAGAGCCTCGGGAAGCAACGTGTGGTTCGTATACGCTAACGTTCGAACCGTGATGTCCCATGCCCCGTCCCAGGTCAGTCCTGCTTCATCGAGCAAAATGCGCATCAGCTCGGCTACGGCCATAGCTGGATGAGTGTCATTCATCTGAACAGCGACCTTTTCGGGCAAGGCCGCCCAGTCATTTTCGGCGCGTCGAAAACGCGCAACGATGTCGGCCAGCGAACAACAAACCAGGAAATACTCCTGGACGAAACGCAGTGCCTGACCGGCGATTGTCGAATCGTCGGGGTACAATACACGGGTGACGGTCTCAGCCGCCATCCGATCTACGATAGCGCCAACGAAATCGCCGGAACTGAACCCAGCGAAGTCAAAGAAATCCGGCGAAGTCGCCGACCAAAGCCGGAGCGTGTTGATGTTTCCGCCGCCGTAGCCTACTACCGGACGATCATAGGGAATACCCAATAAGTGTGAATGCATGTCCGGCACGGCGTGAAGTGTTCCGTTCTGGAGCTGAAAAGAGCAGGCGAAAGGAACCTTAATAACTTCCCTGGGCCGCGCTACCTCCCAAGGGTCTGGGTAGTTAAGCCAGCGGTCTGGATATTCGACCTGACTGCGGTTTTTTATTTCTTGCCGAAAAATCCCGTAGTCGTACCTCAGACCATACCCCATCGCCGGAATGGCCAGCGTCGCGAGCGAATCCATGAAACAAGCCGCCAAACGTCCCAACCCGCCGTTACCTAAACCCGCGTCAGGTTCCGAGTCGATAACTTCCGTCCAATCCTGTCGCGGATCGGAACGAAGGTCTTCGCGAACCAGTTGTTCGACTCCCATATTGATGATGTTGTGAATTAGCGTGCGGCCAATGAGGAACTCCATCGATAAATAGTAGACCCGCTTCGCGTTAGCACTTTCGTAAGTCTGCTCGGTAAGAAGCCAGCGTTGCGTGAGCAAGTCGCGAAGTGACCTGGCGACGGCTTCAAAGCGCTCACGGTGACTCGCCTTTTCCAAAGATACTGCGTGATCGAATACAACATGACGATCATAGCTGTCAGTCTGGCCGACCTGCAGCGGGCCAAGTTGGTAACGCTCGATCACGTTGCTGTCGACTCCATCAAAGATAGCCTTTCCAGTGGTTGCTTTGTTTCGTGTCATAGCTCAGTTCTCTCAGACGTTGTCTGCGGCTGTGTCGGCCCCGGCCGACGCGATCTTTCCACCCCATCGCCAATCCCGAATGTCCGGCATGTCGTCGCCGTGACGGGCTATGTAAGCTTTGTGATCGTACAGCTTGTCGCGGATTGCCTGCTTGGCGTATGCGGCTCGTTCGGCGAGCTGTGGAACTCTATCGATCACATCGTTTACTAGCGAAAAACGATCCATTCGATTAAGCACTACCATGTCGAAAGGAGTAGTGGTGGTGCCTTCTTCGATGTAGCCACGCACATGTAAATTGGGATGGGATTTTCGACGGTACGTCAGCCGGTGAATCAGCCAGGGGTATCCATGAAAGGCGAAGATGATCGGCTTTTCCACGGTGAAAAGCGCGTCGAACTCAGAGTCTGGCAAGCCGTGCGGGTGCTCTTTCGGAGACTGAAGTGTCATGAGATCGACCACGTTGATCACGCGCACTTTAAGCTTGGGTACATAGGTACGAAGCAGATCCACCGCAGCAAGGGTCTCAAGAGTCGGCGTGTCTCCGCAGCATGCCATCACAACATCGGGCTCAGACCCTTTATCGCTGGACGCCCACTCCCAAATGCCGATTCCGGCGGTGCAATGTCTTATTGCCTCGTCCATTGAAAGCCATTGCGGTGCAGGTTGCTTGCCTGCAACAACTACATTGACGTAGTTGCGGCTTCGCAAGCAGTGGTCGGTGACTGAGAGAAGGCAATTTGCGTCGGGCGGCAGGTAGACTCGCACGACTTCCGCCTTCTTGTTTACGACGTGATCGATGAAACCTGGGTCTTGATGCGAAAACCCATTATGATCCTGGCGCCAGACATGTGAGCTAAGTAGGTAGTTGAGCGATGCGACCGGACGACGCCAGCCTATGCTATTGCACACCTTCAGCCACTTGGCGTGCTGATTGAACATCGAGTCGATGATATGAATGAATGCCTCGTAACAACTGAAAAACCCATGTCTGCCAGTGAGCAGATAGCCTTCGAGCCATCCCTGGCATTGATGCTCACTTAGCACTTCCATGACGCGGCCGTCCGGCGAGAGATTGTCATCTTCGGGAAGGATGTCGGCCACGTAGCAACGCTTGGTGACTTCGAGAACGTCCTGCCAACGATTGGAATTATTCTCGTCGGGGCTGAATATTCTGAAGTTGGCGCTTTCCAGGTTTAACTTCATTACATCGCGGAGAAATTTACCCTGAACCCGTGTGGCTTCTACCATTGTCGAGCCGGGAGTGGAGACTTTGACCGCATATTCGCGGAAGTCCGGCATCTTCAAGTCTTTGAGTAGTTTCCCCCCGTTCGCGTGGGGGTTGTCGCTCATCCTGCGATGTCCTTTCGGCGCGAGTCCGGCCAGATCGTTCCTAAGAGCTCCGTTCTCATCAAATAGCTCTTCCGGCCGGTAACTCTTCATCCATTGCTCGAGAATCGTGATGTGCTCAGGCTGATCCATATCGCCCATCGGCACCTGATGGCTTCGCCAGTAGTTCTCACATTTTTTGCCGTCGATCTCCGGGGGGCACGTCCAACCTTTAGGCGTGCGAAGAATGATCATGGGCCAGGCGGGTCGTCGACTAAATCCTTTCTCACGGGCCTCCTTCCAAATCTGCTTTATCTCACCAACGGTTGAGTCGAGCGTTGCGGCCATCGCGTGATGCATTTTCATCGGGTCGTGGCCTTCCACGAAATACGGCTTATATCCGTATCCTTCGAAGAGTTTTTTCAATTCTTCTGTTGGAATTCTCGCGAGAAAACACGGGTTGGCGATCTTATAGCCATTTAGATGGAGAATCGGCAGGACGCAACCATCGCGCTCCGGGTTAAGAAACTTGTTCCCGTGCCATCCTGTTGCTAACGGCCCCGTTTCAGCCTCTCCGTCCCCGACTACACACGCTACCACCAGATCGGGATTGTCGAAGGCTGCTCCGTAGGCGTGGGACAGGGCGTATCCCAACTCGCCGCCCTCATGAATGGATCCCGGAGTCTCAGGCGCAACGTGGCTGGGAATGCCTCCAGGAAAGCTGAATTGTTTGAAGAGTCTCCTCATTCCTTCCAGATCTTGCGAGATGTCTGGATACACTTCGCTGTAGGTGCCTTCCATGTAAGCCTGCGCAACAAGCGCGGGGCCGCCGTGGCCGGGCCCTATGATGTACATCATGTCGAGGTCTTCATTCTTGATGACGCGGTTCAAGTGAACGTAGAGGAAGTTTAGACCGGGTGTAGTTCCCCAGTGTCCTAAAAGGCGCGGTTTGATGTGTTCCCGCTTAAGCGGTTCTTTCAAAAGTGGATTATTCAGCAAATAGATCTGTCCCACTGACAAGTAGTTTGATGCTCGCCAGTATGCGTCCATTTGTCCAATTAAGGCATCATCATGTTTCGACGACATGCTTACCTCACTCGCGGAAAGGCTGAAAATTAGTCGATTAGGTCCTTTAGTATCCGAGTGGAATCGTAGGGACTTTATCGAAGTTATGCCTATCGGACTTTGGTCGGATGGTGCTTAGCAAGAAAGGTTAAGAATGAGCTCTCATGAATAAGGCGACTGGCGGAGCGCGACTGCGTGCTCGTCCAAGCTACTTGTCGACTCTGGGCGGCAAGGGTATTGGCTAACGCGTCGAGTCCGGCCTTTCGTTCAGTAGCCGAATTACAGGTTCATCTATGCTGTCATGATCGTATCCGAGGACGGTAACAGTCGCTGTCCCGAGTTTGAAATATCGACCGGCAGAGGGTTCCTGACCGAGCCACCGAGCGATCAACACCCTTAGAAAATGACCGCTTGAGAAAACAGCAACCTTTCCCTGTATTGTTCGAATGCGGGAAAGAAATCGATCGGCTCGAGCGGCGACGTCCGCTGGTAATTCACCATTGGGACAACCGTCCCGAAAAATAATCCAGGTGGGGCGTTCGGCCAGAATATGCGGTCGTTGCTCGCCTTCATAATCGCCGTAGTTCCATTCCACCAGATCGAGATCGACTTCAACTACCGATCCGTATCCAGAAAGCTCGCAAGTGCGCGCGGCTCGCTGGAGCGGACTGCAGAACACCCTCTCAAAGCCGGCGCGTTGAAGGCAGCTCCGAAGCGAGCGCGCCTGGTCCTCGCCTGCCTTCGTCAGTGGAAGATCTGTCAAACCGGTATGCCTGCGAGACACGGTCCATTCGGTCTCGTCGTGCCGAATCAGCCATACATCGCGCGTTGCGACCGGATTCATTTCGATCACTGTGTCGATGGAAACTCATCGCGAAAGTAATTCCAGCGCCCGCCTCGCGTCCATCGGACCAAAGTCCGATAGCGATGCACCTAGAACATTTGGCACTTAGAGGACATGAGCATCTCGTCGGATGTCATTCGAGCGAGTCTCTAATTTGAATAAGACGCTGAAGGAGAGGGTTGCGATAGAGGGGCTTCGCAACGATCTGCGCCCTCGGGGTTCGAGAGTTCAAATGCGCCTGGCCGCGCTTACATCTTCTAAGTTTGACCCCGTACGAGGATGTCAAGCGGCCGCCAGTCGAGCTTTCTAAGAGACAAAAGCCGCACGGCTACACCGAACCGAAAAATCATCGTTACAATATTGTCCCAGAGGCCTTTTAATACCGATCGCTCGGAGGAGGAACCATCGTGAAAAAGCAAAGCTTTCTGGCAGCCATGATTTTAGTGACATTCGGGATAGGTCTGAATTCCGAGGTGTTACTGGCGCAGGCAGAGCCAACTGCAGCCCCACCAGCCGGCGACACCGAAGGCATACGTGCGGCAACTGTATTAACGATTCATGGAACGGTAGCCGCCGTCGACAAGGCTGAAAAGTTGGTGACCATCCAGGTACCTGATGGCCGAAAGTACACCTTGAAGGTTGATAACCCTGTCAACCTCGAGGCAGCTACGGTGGGTACGGGAGTCGTGGTGCGTTACTACGAGGTGGTCAGTGTCCGGAAGAAAAAGCCCGGCGAGTCTCTTCCGAGCTTATCGGTGAGCGGCGGCGTTGTCACCGCCAAAGCGGGTGGAGTCCCTGGTGCCGTAGCCGAGGAGCATATGAAGGCTGTCGTTTCGGTGGTCCAAGTGGACAAAGCCAACGGAACCGTAACAATCAAAGGCGCTGATGGATCGATTGAGACCGCAAAGGCGAATAATCCGAAAGTCCTGTCTCACTTGAAAGCCGGCGACGACCTGGTCATTACTACCTCGCGCGCGACCGCGATTTCGTTGGAGAAGGAACCCGCGAAGTAAGCATACAGGCAAAGGTCTTCAGTCTCCGGGCGTGATTCTCGTTATCTTTGAGCCCTCGATGCCGATTCTGCCCATCAGGCCCGACTGGCCGAAGATGAAAGCGTAGACGTCCGATCGCAAGCTCGTGGTAGTGAGCGATCGCGCCATCCCCTGGTCGACCACCACGACACTGGGCCCGGTACCTATCGCCCAGCCTCCACTCTTGTCGAGGTACTCCAGTGACGAATCGGTCATGAAGAACAATGCGTATGCGAACTTCTTCACGCCGCCCTGAAAACCATACGAGGCGGCGCTGGTGCGATAGTAGGCCACTGTATGTGAACCTTTACGAAGAGCGCCGTAACCATATTGGGCACCTACTATAAAGGCTCCTTTTCGTATATCGGGAAAGACGAGTACCGCCTTTGCTTTCGCGGCCAGCGCCTTTGCAGCATCGTTCTGCGAATACAGCTCGTTCAAAGCGGCTGTCGCCTTTCCATCGATTTCAGATGCGCTCGGAGCACTTAACGGTCCTTGCGCAAAAGCTCCGCTACCGAATGGCGCCACCGCTACAATTTGAACTAATATAGCTATCGCTAGTAGTCTCATGGTCATCTCGAATCTCCATAGTCTTCCGATCCTCTATGTTTGAAACCTTTCGTAGTGCGGCTTGAGAAGAGTAATTGCCTCGCCGGCCGTATCAACGCATCGAGATATTTCAATATCCGCAGGCGCGGCCAGCTCCAACTCAAACGACCGAATCTACCGATTGCAAGCCGGATACGTCTTCCTTCATCGCGGTTTCAACTCCGGATGTATCTCGCAGGTCTAAGCACCGATTCAACCGAATTGTGACTTACTGGTATGCAACCTGGAAATCAGACCTTGGTCCGATAGAAACGCACTTCATAAATCGGCAAATATCGCGCTGAGCATTGATACACAGAACAGCCTTACTTCTCCGGAGCGCGGGGCTGATAAGACGGAAGGACGATTACCCGATGAAAAAGGCGATCACGATCAGCTCTCTAGTCGTTCGGCAGTGGCGTATTTCAGGAATAAGACTACTAGGTCGGCGCGAAGGCCGTTCCTTACCATTGATACTCGCGGTCGCGATAATCGCGTTCACGACACCGACGGGTTACTCGCTCGGCGCAGATCAGCCGGCCGCTGCTTCGGCTCAACCCGGACCGGCTCCGGGAGCTGCTACACCGAAGGAACTGGAAGAGCTGGTTTCGCCGATCGCACTGTATCCTGACTTATTGGTCGCCCGAATCCTGGTGGCCTCGACCTATCCCGATCAAGTCGTGCAAGCCCATAAGTGGCTGCAGGCGAACTCGAATCTTCAGCACGAACAACTCGCCGCTCAGGTGAATGCACAACCTTGGGATCCCAGCATCAAGTCGTTGGCCCAGTTCTCTCCGGTTCTACAAACGATGAGCGACAGCCTGGCATGGACTTCGGCGCTTGGCGAAGCATATTACAACCAGCCTGACGACGTTATGGCGGCGATCCAGGCATTGCGCAGTCGAGCGGTGGAGGCTGGAACCCTTAAGACTAACGCACAACAGAAGGTCGAAGTTCAACCCGCAGTTCCCGCAGCATCATCAGGAGGCGAGGCACAACCCGCTGCACAGCAACAAACGGTAATCATTCAGCCCGCTCAACAAGACGTCGTGTATGCGCCCCAATATGACCCGGCGACCGCCTATGGAGCTCCAGTGCAGGCTCCTGCGGGATATACCGGAACCGAGATGTTGGCGACGGGGTTGCTGTCGTTTGGAGCCGGGATGGCTCTCGGTGCGCTGATCAACGAGGACGACGATGACTGGGACTGCGGCTGGTCAGATGGCGGCGGTTCAGTTCACTACAACAACAGTGTTTACGTGTCCGATTCGCCGGTCCCACCACGCGGCAACTATCCAGCAAGGCCTGCGGCTGCAAACCGTCCGGGGAGACCCGGCGGGGCTGGGGGAGCAGGTAGGCCGGGAGGAGTTGGCGGACCTGGGGCAGTCGGTAGACCAGGGGGAGTTGGCGGAGCAGGCGGTGTCGGGGGTCCCGGAGGAGCCGGCAGACCAGGCGGTGTCGGGGGACCGGGCGGCGTCGGCGGGCCTGGGGGAGTTGGCGGGAATCCTCGACCTAACCCTGTCCGCGGAGCGAGTTCCCCCAACAGGCTGGCAGGACCATCTACTCGGCCATACAATCCATCAACCGCCAGGCCGTACGCGGGCAGCAACGTAGCCAAGCCGACTTTCCCGAAGGCAAGCACTCTTCCTAACAATCCGAGACTCGGGAACTCGAACGGAAATCTGGCACAAAACCAGCCAATACGAAATGCGAATGCTCCCTCACAACCAGGTAATAGGACGGCATCCAACGGACCTGCGGCTGCCAATCGCGCTAACAATCAGAATCGAGGATTTGGCGGCGGAGCTGATACGAGAGGCGGACGCAACGGCGCATTCGGCGGCTATCAAGCCGGTGGACTGGCCCAAAACTCGAGCAACCGCGGAAGGTCTAGCCTGGGCGGAGGCGGATTCGGCGGACGTGGGGGAGGTGGAGGTGGCCGGGGAGGCGGCGGTGGCGGCCGAGGTGGTGGCGGTGGCGGACGCGGCGGTGGCGGCGGGCGACGACGCTAGTTGGCGATGTCGCTTCCGAGGATCCTTCGCAATCGGAATGGCTTATAGGAACCGAGAACAAATAGAGATTAACGATGCTCAAGATCATAAATTCTACAATGGCCAACAGATACAGACATATGGGCGCCATCGCAGCGCTCGCTTGCAGCTTCTTGATTCTCTCAAGCGCCGCAGCCAGGTCAGCTGAGCAGCAAGTCTTTCCCTCAGGGACCGCAGCAGCCAAGGCCCTTGTCGCGGCAGCACATGCTGACGATATGAACGCTCTTTCTTCAATTCTAGGCGGCGACGCCAAGGAGATTCTCTCATCGGGCGATCCGGTTGCCGACAACAACGCGCGAGAAAATATTGTTGCCAAGTACAATGAGATGCACCGCTTGGGCTATGATGAGAAAGGCCGAGTGATCCTTTATCTGGGGGCCGACAACTGGCCTTTCCCGATTCCGCTAGTGAAGAAGGGCGATGGATGGGTTTACGACACAGCGGCTGGCAAAAGAGAGCTACTCTACCGTCGGGTCGGTCGCAACGAGCTTTTTACTATAGACGTGCTCGCAGACCTTGCTGAGGCGCAAGATGAATATGCCAGTGAGACCATCGATGACGGCGGAAAGCATTTTGCACAAAAGATTCAGAGCGACCCGGGCAAACGTGATGGCTTATACTGGACTGTTAGCTCCGGAGAAGAGGAGAGTCCAATAGGATCCCTGATTGCGGATGCTACAGCCGAGGGCTACAAGACCGGCGCCGCCGCGGCTATTCCTTTTCACGGCTACTACTACAGAATTCTCACCCGCCAGGGAAAAAATGCTCCGGGCGGCGCGAAAGACTATCTTGTGGACGGGAAAATGACGCAAGGCTTTGCCTTCATTGCCTATCCGGCCACATACCGCGCGTCAGGCGTCATGACATTTATGATCAATCAGGACGGCGTTATCGTTCAGAAGGACCTTGGCACCGACACGGCCAAGGTGGCCAACGGAATAACCGAATACAATCCGGACGCGACATGGGATGAAGTGGACTGACTAAACTGTTTCAGCGAAGCCGAGAGACTACATCTCGCCATTCGCCGTAGCATAGGTGGAGCGATTAGTTGCTAAGAAGTACGTCGCTGAGAAGCACCGAGCTCCTTGCCGGCGTCGCAGTCGCCGCAGTCGAAATTCCAACGGCGCTTGCCTATGCTGAGTTGGCCGGATTTGCGCCGGTCGTTGGGCTCTATGCCAGTATCCTTCCGTTGATCCCTTATGCAATCGTCGGCTCGTCGCCACAGCTCATCGTAGGTCCTGACGCGGCGACCTGCGCTTTGGTTGCAGCGGCGCTCGAACCCTTGGCCAATGGGAATCCGCATCACTATCTGGACCTCTCGATCACGTTATCTATTCTGGTTGGGACACTCTGCATAGTTGGTGGGCTGCTACGCCTGGGCGCGATCGCGAATTTTCTCTCGCGTCCAGTCCTTATCGGCTTTCTCAACGGAATGGCGTTGACCATCGTCAGTGGTCAGCTAGGAAAGCTATGCGGATTTGCGGTGCGCACCGACACGGGGTTCTTCCTGCGAATTACAGATTTTGTCTCGAAGCTTCCACGGACCCATTTCCCAACTTTGATCGTGGGGACTTTCACGCTTCTACTTATCTACGTGATGGGGAAGCTTGTTCCTCGCCTGCCGAGTGCACTCGTCGGAGTTTGCGGCGGAATCGCAATGATGGCCGCGTTGGACTTGGAGAAATATGCGGTAACAACTTTGGGCGCAGTTCCGGCGGGATTCTTATGGCCTCACTTGCCGGCCAGCTTTATTTCTGATGCGGCCCGCCTGCTACCGGATGCGGCAGGCATCGTCTTGATTTGCTTCTGCGGATCAATGGTAACTGCAAAGAGCTTTGCCGTAAAAAACGGGTACGAAGTCGCGGCAGACCGAGAATTCATCGCCCTGGGTTTGGCAAACATTACTTCCGGTCTTTCAAGCGGCTTCGCGATTGCAGGTACAGATTCGCGCACGGCGATTAACGATATTACCGGCGGTCGGTCGCAGGTTAGCGGGCTGGCGGCTGCCCTCGTTATGGGATTGGTCCTTACATTCTTTACCGGCCCCCTCGCATATATTCCGACCGCATCGCTAGGCGCTGTACTAGTTCTGGCTGGTGCATCGCTTTTTGATTTTGAAAGTGTGTGGAAGATACGTGATATCAGCCGGTCAGAGTTTGCGCTTTCCATCATCGCGACATTGGGTGTCGCGACAATTGGAGTCTTGCCGGGAATCGCCATAACTGTGATCTTGAGTCTCATTCTTCTCATAAGGCGCGCTTCCAGCCCATACGATGCGATCCTCGGGCAAGTTCCCGGCATCGATGGATTTACCGACATAAGCGAATACCCCGACGCGCAAACAATCCCAGGGCTCCTGGTCTATCGTTTCGACGCGGCGCTCCTGTTCTTCAATGCTGATTACTTTAAAAAGCGCGTGCGCGAAGTAATAGCTCTGTCCGCTAATTCGCTACACCTTTTTGTCTTCGATATGGAGGCGATCAATGTAATCGACATGACCGGTCTAGAAGCGTTGGAGGAGATTCGGTCGGAACTAGCCACGAAAGGAATTGCGCTCTTAGTGGCACGAGCCAAGGTTCAGATTCGCGAAAAGCTGAGCCGCTCGGGTTTCGAGGAACGGTTTGGTGCCGCGAACTTTCATCCGTCAGTACGAAGCGCGGTTCAGTCCGGATTGAATGCACTCACAGGGATTAGCGAGGGCCTCCCGCACGAAGCGGGTTCCATCTGAAGGTGAATTCTCCTGAATAGCTTCTCGATTAGTGATGCCTGCGGCATTTGTTGCCCGAAAGCCGGCCGAGGAGTTTGTTGTCATATCGACGAACAATGTTGAAGCATCCTATTTCGAAGAGCTTTATTTTCCTTTTTCTAGTGCTTGGCGGTTTTGCGTGGGATCAAGCATTGCCGCGTGATGAGCAACAATTTTGCAGTGCATTCCCAACTTTTCGAGAAGTGCTAAACCAAGCTCACGCGAACTCAACGGGCGATTCAGCTCGTCAGCAACGACAACTGAGACACGCTCGTTCCGTCGCTGCGAGAGAGTTTCAGCGAATGGCCGGGTGGAGGAATTCCCGGCAGTCGTATATCACCTACAATACTTCTGTCGTCGTAAATCTACAGAAACTCAGCATCGGGCAGACAGTTACCTTTGCCGGTCAGTTCTGCGCGATTCCCGATTCCGTGAATGATGAGTTGATATACTCTGTCTTTTCAAGGATATCTCCAACTCGATAACCGGTGCCGATCTTGGAGCTGGATGATTGGGGATGGTAACGAACCCGCTGTTGCAGCGCGTGAACTACCTTGGTCCTACAGGCCAAGGTCGTAGGACCTTCGCCTTAGAGGCGACGAGACTCGAGCGGCAACCGTCGCACCAATTGAAGCGCCGCACTCTCCGCAGAACTTCGCAACCAGGGAGTTTGCCGCGCCGCATCGGGGACAACTGCGGGGAAGTGGAATTCCGCACTCAGTGCAGAACTTCCCGCCTCCTGAATTCTCGAAACCGCAGCTTGAGCATCGCATGGCAATTACCTGGAACTATCTCCGACTTGAATCAAATTCCATCGTGGCCAACGGTGTCTCCGCGTGCTAACCCTGCACACCGATCGTTTCCAGGACCTTGCCCCATCTGACGTCAAATCAACCTGTTCAGTCAGTGGTCAATATGTTGAACCCAGGCGCGCTGCGAGTCTGGGAACTGACCCGAACGTCGGTAATGATAAGCGTGGTTCCTGGCGAAACTGCCTTGCGCAAGTGTTCAAGAAATTCCGGGGCAATGGTCACCTGCTTCACCAGGGTCTTGATATCTGGCGGCGGGCCGCCGCCGAAGCTGGAGGTCGATGTCCAGTCGCGGAGTCCGTTGGAGTCGAATTTGTCGAGGGCTGAGTAGACGTAGCTTCCGGAGCCCTCGGCCAAACCAGTTGAGGGCACAGCGGCGCGTCCGATTTCGACGCCATTGCGGTAAGCGTAAATCTGCTGATCCGCAGTACTCAATATAATAGACAAAGGGCCGGTCGGGGCTTTCTCCGGATGCCATTCAAAACTGCCCGCGGCCAGTGGCGGCGTGGAGGGTGCGCCAGTCTTGCCCGATAGCAGACGCGCGGGCTCCGCCGTTTCCCCCGGCGCAAATTTGTCGTCGGTAATGATTACGTTCGTACCGTTGTTTGTGACGGAATAAAGTTTTTCGGCGAAATCAATCGGCAGCCGCACACATCCGTGCGACGCGGGATAGCCGGGCAGTCGGCCGGCGTGCATCGCAATGCCGCTCCACGTCAGGCGCTGCATATGCGGCATCTTTGCCCCTTTGTAGATATTCGACTCGTGACGAACCTTCTTCTGCAAAATAGTGAACATTCCGGTCGGAGTCGGATGGCCTTTTGTTCCGGTGCTGATCGTCGAGCCACCGATGCGGACGCCGTTGCGGTAAACATACATTTTCTGTTCCGGAAGACTGACGATGATCACAACTGGTCCGGCGGGTGAGAGCTCAGGATGCCAGATGTAATCACCGGGCTTGAACTCGGTCGTCAACGGCTCAACGGCACGGCCCTTTGTATGTCCAGCCGCATTTGCGGTCAGCGACGTAGTGAGAATGAGAACGAGAATGGTCGGGAGTGCGAGCTGCCGTTTCATCAAGATTGCGTATCGTCGAAAGATGCGGCGAGTGGTCACTCGCAAATGGCGATGCACCTCAAGTCTCTGGCAGGCCGCGTTGCCGGGATGCGGCAACCGACAGGTATGGTACTAGAAACTCTAAAAACGGCTAAAAGTCTAGAAGCAAATACAAAGAGTCGGTCCATGCCGATCAGGAGCTCGTGTTCTTTCTGTCAGGCCAGGGGACACGACAGAGGCGCAAAGTCTAGATCATCTTCGGCGCGCCTCCGGTCCGAGGCCGGCCGACGATGGCTGAGTACCACTTCTCCTTGCCCTTGGAATCGCGGAGCTTGCAAGGCTGCAGAGAGAGATGGGACTTGACGACGTCGACCTGGCCGCATTTGCATCCGGGCGAGGCGACGACTACCGCCTTGCGCCAGTTGAGGTCCGCATCGGTCGCGTCGTCGTCCATTTCCTGATTTGATTCACGTGCGTGACGAGGCGGCTGTGAAAAATCCGACACTTTACGTCTTCAAGCGCGACGGCGACCAATGCACATTCGTTCCGTCCCCGGCCTTCAGCGGCTTGATGGTCGGGATGTTCGGCGCTGGAAGTCTGTTTATGCTCTACCTCTCGAGCATATTTTTCCTGCACGCTGGCGAGGTCTCGGCGAAATGGTGGATCGGTGCGCTTTTCATTCTCGTCGCGGGTCTAAGCGCCTTCTTCGCCACTCGCGCCTGGAGCACTCGGCGTACTCCGCTAAGCATCGAAGGCGGAGGTCGCGTCAACTATGGCGAACGCGAATTGTGCGCCGCTGGGAGCGTTCGCGCAGTCCGCATCGCGGCATCGCGCCGTGGTGAAGCGTACGACTGCGAGGTTGCCCTGGAAGTCTCCGGTGGAGAGTTGGTGTTTATCCCGTCCGATTACTTTGCTGTCTTCGGAGCGCGTGAACAAGCTCGTCCGTTCGCTGCGAAGCTCGCGGAAGTGCTCAAGGTACCGGTTACGGAGTCCCCTTGAGCCGATCCACGCATTCGTCCCTTCCGCGTATGCCTGAGATGCAGCGCCGCGGGATCTTCCGGCGCGAGTATGAGAGGATCGCGCTGCGGGAAAATCTCGCTCTACCGCAGCGGGAAAACCGCTTCTTTCCGAGCCGAGCTAAACACGTGGATTCATCGACGGGCCTCGAATCGACGACCCACTGATGTGTGGTTTGAACCACCCGCACATCCCTTCTGCCGCACAGGTCTCGGACGAGCTAGAATGGGAGACTTGAGCAGGCGCCACAGATGCCTATTGTCGATCATCCAACTTTTTCTGCTTGGATTGGCTCTTACGATCGTAACCGGTCAGCAGCGGAGTTACGCAGCTATGAACGCGCCTGAAATCGCACGCCCGGGGCTCCAGTGGTTTAACGTCGCTGCGCCGCTCCAAATCGAAAGTCTACGTGGGCGCGTGGTGATTCTCGATTTCTGGACGGAAGGTTGTATCAATTGCATCCAGATAATCCCGACGCTGCGCCGGGTTGAAGAAAAGTATCCGGATAAAGTCGTAGTCATCGGCGTTCACTCGCCAAAATTCGCCAACGAAAAGAACGCGGCCAGCGTTAAGGATGCGATCCGCCGCTACGAAATCCGGCATCCGATCGTTCACGATCCTCAAATGACTATCTGGCGGGCGTACGGCGTGCAGGCCTGGCCCACGCTGGTGGTGATTGGCGCCGACGGCAACGTCGCGGGCTCGATCCCCGGTGAGCCGGATCCGGATCGGTTTGTAGCTGCTATCGACAACCTGGTCGCGGCTTCGTCGAAAGCCGGCACGCTCAAACCGTCGCCACTCGATCTCGCACCGCTACCGGAACCCAAAGGTCGTTTCCTGTTTCCGGCAAAGCTAAAGCCGGTTCCCGGTCACGACAAGCGATGGGTGCTCGCCGACGGCGGCCACAATCAAATCGTCCTGCTCGACGACAGCGGCAAAGAGCTCGAGCGCTATGGCGACGGCGAAGCAGGCCTGGTCGACGGCGCAAAGGACAAGGCACGCTTCAACCATCCGCAAGGCGTGATCGCTTCGAGCGATGCAATCTTTGTCGCCGATACCGAAAATCACGCGATACGGCGCATCGATCTCGCCAGCGGTGCGGTGACAACTCTCGCCGGAACGGGCAGGCGCGGGACGCAGCTCGGCACACCCGAGGCCGCCCGCAACAGAGCACTGGCATCTCCCTGGGACCTCGAGAAAAAAGGCGACGATCTTTTCTTCGCGAACGCGGGGACTCATCAAATTGGCGTGCTCGATCTCAAGCGTGGCACGGTCGCGACCCTCGCCGGCACTGGCGAAGAGGGTCTGCGTGACGGGCGCGCGGCCTCAGCTTCACTCGCGCAACCGAGCGGACTGGCGCTGAGCGCTGACGGCAACACGCTTTACCTCGCGGACAGCGAAAGCTCGGCCGTGCGCGCAATCACGCTCTCGAAGGATCCGCAGATTGTCACACTGGTGGGAGCCGGGCTCTTCGATTTCGGATGGGTCAACGGCAATTTTCGCGCCGCGCGCTTGCAGCATCCGCTAGGGGTCGCGGTCGACGGCAATCACCTGCTGGTTGCCGATACTTACAATAGTGCGATTCGCGAACTGGAGCTGGCAAAGCATGAGGTGGCGGACTTCGACGGTGGTAAATTTACTTGCGTGGATCCGGTGTGCGTTCCGACCCGCGAGCCGGCTGGAATCGTCGTCGACACTCCGGATCGAATTCTCCTGGTCGATACCGGGAATCATCGAATCGACGAGTATCGACCTTCGGCCAAGACCTATCACACCTGGTCGCGCTGACTCTCGTTCAGTGGACGCTCAAGACTTCGAGCGTATTGACCCCGCGAATCCATCGCGCGTGACGCTTGTCACCTGGAACGACGAATCGCAGCGGGCCCTCGCGATTGTCGAGCGGCTTGCCGTCGCGGCTGTCCGCCAGAATGATTACGCGATCATTGAAGGCGGGGTCGAACTCCGCCAGCGCGAATAGTACGTGATAGCCGTCCGGCGCGCGCGCGACGAGACCCACGGCCATGTTCGCTCCTTTCATTTCTTTGCCTAGCGGCGCGCCCGCCTTCTGCAGGATCTCTGCTACCGGCACTCCGGCATACTCGGCTGGGGCGCCCTTTTCGTCGGTGACGTGGATTGTCTGTCTGGGAAAAGCCGCAATATCAGCGAGGCTGAGCTCGAGATGAGTCGGCACCGCGCCAGTGACGTGGAGGGCTACCGCTGGGGCCGCCTGTGCGAAGGCGCTGGCCGGCATGCACAAGAGCAGAAGAAAAAGCAGGCGCGACGATTTCTGCTTTAGGCGGATCAGGGTCACCCTAACCTTTCTGAATCATGACCTCGGTGGCCTTGATCACCGCAGTCACCTTGTCACCCTTCTTCAGGCCCATCTCTTCCGCGCTCCGCTTGGTGATAACCGACTCGACGATGTTGTCTCCGACTTTGAGAGTGATAAGTGCGGTGACAGTCCCGAGAATCACTTCCGTGATTTCGCCTTTCAAATGATTGCGAGCGCTGAGTGCCATAGAATTTTCTCCTCTCGAATAACTATCTCGCGCCGCATGTCGCAGATCAGAACGGTATGCGCGCGCTCAAAATCACCGCGTTGTGGTAAGTCGGATGATCGGTTACCGCCACCTGGTAGCCCGCACCGATAGTCACTCCGATGCGTTCGTGGATTGGTATGCGTCCGATGAGCAACCCGGGTGTCAGGAACAATTGGCTCTGACCTGTTCGCTTGCCCTTGGCAAACCAGGTGTAGTTGGTTTCAAATTCGGGCCAGAAATATTTGAAGATTCGATACTGAAAGGCGGTATTCCAGGCGAGCGGCCATCCGAGCCGATCTTCTCCTCCGTTCGGGAACGTGATCCCAACCGTCGATTGCACGTCGAAGTCGCCGAAGCCTTTGCCGCCCGCGATCGTTGGTGTGAAAAGAAAATGCCCCGAACTGTTTCCACGATTGCCGGTGGGCGCACTGAAGCCCATGAACGCGGTCAGGATGTAATTTTCGATTCTCCTCGTTGGCCGAGAGCAACCGGTATTTGACGAGAAAGGTCTCGTCGGCCCAGTCGTCTTTGGGAATGTCCGATCCGTGGCGAATGTGACCGTTATGCGCAATCCAGGCCGGCACGCCTAGTATGATTTCAGTATTCTGAAACGGGATCAGTTCCAGCCCCTTGCCGGCGCCAAAGTTGTCGGTCGCGACGCCGTGAGGATTCGCCTGCCACAGTTGGTCGTAGCGCACTTCCTCTTCCAGCCGTGGAGTAACCGTCACCAACGGGGTGATCCAATGCGGCTGCTCGCTCTGGATTCGCGTTACACGCGGAAACCAGTCTACAAAGTAGTCCACGATGGCCGAGCCGAAGTCCGCGCGGCATGGTGTCGCGAGGGAGAGAACGATCGCGATCAACAGGATGGCTCGTAGATGTCTCGTCACAAGTGCTTCCATGATCGCGAATCCTTTGTCGCTAATTGTGTGCAGGTGCTTCCATGTTCAGGCGCGCGACCACGCGTCCCATCGGTTCCGTGTCGTAGCCGCAGAACTGGCTGATCTCACGCGCGAAGCGCCTCGAATTGAGGGTATCGAGCATCGCTCTGACCGGAGCTTTGTCGATCTCAGCTGCCAAAATGACCAGGTCATAGCGCTCTTCACGTAGCCGAATAAATTCAAGGTCGTAGGCATCGGCCGCGACCCGAAGCGTGACTCCTGTGTCCGCGTGGCCGGAGGCAATCGCGTTGGCAACTTCGAGATGGCCACCGTATTCGGATCGATAACCGGCAATACGATCCGGGCGAATGCCGGCTTGCCTCAGCCCAGTATCGAGTACGGCTCTCGCGCCCGAACCGGGCTCGCGATTAGCGATTCGCAGTCGTGGTCTCGCAAGATCGGCGATGGTCGTAATGCCGAGTGGTTTGCCCGCGCGAACAGCAAGGCCGACTTCCCAGCGCGCAAATGTCACGACGATAGCGGCCCGACGTCCCAGGGCGCGGCTCACGCTCTCGAGGTTGTAATCCTCGGCGTGGGCAGTCGCGCAGATGTACTCCAGCAATGTGCGCGCATCCCTTCACGAGAGCGTCGAGCGCACGGCTGCTCGAGCACGGGATAGGCACCAGTCGAGCCGGAGAATGGTGCCGGGTCATCCAGTCGGCGAGCAACGTCACCGAAGGATCGCAGCCGGCAATCAACAACGCGGCGTCGACCTCGTCCGAAGAGTTGTAGGTGACGACTTCGGCGCGGTGGCCTTTTCGCCGAGCCACCATCCCGGCCACAGGACTTAGTGAAAGACCGGCCGCGGTCTGCGGCACCGCTACGATTCTGCCCGCTACGCGGCCGAGCGAGGCCCGCGGACGCCTGCTCGACCGGGAGTCTGCGATATCATCGTACCAATGGGCATCGAGATGACGCCCCTCTTTTTCGTCTTCGACTCCGAACAGTCTCTCGACGGTTTCGCCCAATTCGCGGGCCAGGCTCAAGGCCGCGCCGATACCGGGCTGATAGATGCCGGCCTCGATCGCACCAAGCGCCTGGCGCGACAGTCCGGTGCGTCGGGCGAGTTCTATCTGCGTCAGATTCAGCGCTTTGCGCTTGGCCCGAATGGTCTCGCCGATTGCCATTATTGTTGTCAGTCCGCCTGAATAATGGCATACCTGTGCCCGAGTGCCGCCGTCAACTGTTCAGGACGGGACTTTCGAGCAGCAGGTTTTGCGAGGTCACATGAAAGCAAAGAGACATACGACCGTCGCAATTCTCGCCATAGTATCCGCTCTGATTTTTCAGCTGATGCCGACCTATGCCACCGAAGCCCGGGCGGGCGAGATCACGGTCGCAGCCGCCGCCGATCTGACTTTTGTGTTCAAAGAAATCGGCGCAAGATTTCAAAAGGAGACCGGCAACTCGATAAAGCTATCCTTCGGTTCGTCAGGGAATTTCTTTTCACAAATCAAGAATGGCGCCCCGTACGACATGTTCTTCTCTGCCGATGTTTCTTTTCCAAAGAAGCTGGAAACGGCTGGCCTGACCGTTCCAGGATCACTCTACGAATATGCGACGGGCAAAGTCGTGATTTGGGTGCCTTCCAAATCGAAGCTGGATATCAACCAGGGTCTGAAGGTTCTGCTGGATCCAGGTATCTCCAAGATAGCGATTGCAAATCCCGTGCATGCGCCTTACGGTGCGGCGGCCGTCGCGGCCTTGCAGCACGAAGGCATCTACGACCAGGTGAAGCCCAAGATCATACAAGGTGATAACATCCTGCAGACTGCGCAATTCGTCCAATCGGGCAACGCCGACATTGGGCTGATTGCGCTCTCGCTGGCGCTGGCGCCTCCGATGAAGAGCGCGGGCCGGTACTTTGAAATTCCGTCTGCGGACTATCCGCCAGTTATACAGGCGGTCGTGATCTTGAAGTCCGCGAAAGACAAGGATACGTCAGAGAAGTTCCTGAAGTTTTTGAAGGAGCCCGCTACTGTCGCACTCATGCAGCAATATGGATTCGTGCCGCCCGGCGCTGCGAACTGAACCATGATCGAGTGGCGGGCGCTGTTCCTGACACTCAAGCTGGCACTGGTAGTTTGCTCGATTCTTTTAGTCATCGGGATGCCGATAGCGGCGTGGCTTAGTTTCACAAACTGGCGTTGGAAGTTCCTGATCGAGTCGGTGGTTGCGCTGCCGCTGGTCCTTCCCCCGACCGTATTGGGCTTTTACGTGCTGGTGGCTCTGGGCTCGAACAGTCCTATCGGCCGCTGGTATCGCCATCTGACGGGCCACGGGCTGGCGTTCACATTTGAAGGACTGGCGATCGCTTCTGTGATCTACAGCCTGCCTTTCACTGTTCAGCCGATGGTTGCGGCATTTTCCCAAGTGGATCGAAACCTGATTAACGCGTCGTCGATTCTAGGCGCCTCTCGCCTGCGCACGTTCTTTCGCATCGTGCTGCCGCTGTCGGTGGCCGGAGTAATCACGGGCATCGTGCTTACTTTCGCCCACACGCTCGGAGAATTCGGCGTAGTGCTGATGGTCGGCGGAAATATTCCGGGTGTGACGGAGACGATATCGATCGCGATCTATGACAAGGTCCAGGCGCTCGACTATGCTTCCGCAAATCGCATGGCTCTTCTTCTGATGGCCTTCTCTTTCGTCACCCTCTCGATTACATACGCGATCAATCGCCGCGTCTGGGCTATATCGCCCATGAACCGCTAGTTCGAAGCGACGATTTGATCGCTCAGTGGTTGACGCGCCAACATCGCAACCCAATGCATCCGCGGTCCTCGAGGTGCGGCTCAGGCATCGTACCTCAAAGGATTTTTCCATCGACGTTGAGTTTGATGCTCCTGCGAGCTTCACGATGCTGCTTGGCCCGTCCGGCGGTGGGAAAACCACGGTTCTCAATTGCATTGCGGGCCTCGCGCGACCTGACTCCGGACGGATCGCCGTCGGCTCGCGATTGTTCTTCGATTCTGAGGCGCACGTCGACTTACCAGTCGCCGAACGACGAATCGGTTACGTGTTTCAAAATCTTGCGCTCTTTCCGCATTTGACCGTCGAACAGAACATCCAATACGGAATCATAAAGCTGACCGACGACGAGCGGCGAGCTCGGACGATGGCCCTGGTCGATTCCTTTCGTATCACCCACCTGCTCGGGATCAAGCCGAATCAAATCTCTGGTGGCGAAAGGCAGCGCGTAGCTTTGGCCCGATCGCTGGTAACCGATCCGGTAGTGCTGCTACTCGACGAACCGCTTAGTGCGCTCGACCTGTCAACCAAGGCGACGATTCTCGACGACCTGCGCGAATGGAATCAAAGTCATCGAATACCGATCGTTTACGTGACGCACTCTCCGGAAGAGGCATTCGCACTCGGTGAGCACGTCGTGGTGGTCGAGGCCGGCCGGGTCATCGCCAAGGGAAGCCCGCAGGACGTACTTCGCGCGCCACGGCAGGAGACCATCGCTCAGATTGTCGGGTTTGAGAATCTTTTCGATGCCGTTGTATTGGCGCTTGACGAGCGGCAAGGAACGATGCTGTGCCGGTTAGGGAATGATGGCCGCGAGCTCGAGGTTCCGCTTGCGCATGCGGAGATCGGTTCGCGAATCCGCATCGCGATACGCGCGGGCGACATCATCATCGCCACCGAGCGCCCACACGCGCTAAGCGCGCGGAACACATTCGAGGGTCGTGTCGTCGACCTCAAGCGCGAGGGGATAACAGTGATCGTAAACGTGGATGCGCGCGTACTGCTCGAGGTCCACATCACTCCGGGCGCACTGCGAAGAACTACAGCTCGAACCAGGCAAGATGGTCTGGCTCGTTATAAAGACTTACTCGTGCAACCTGGTCGAGCCGCGAAAGTAGTCACTCGAGCTGAGGAGTTGTAGACTCCGAGAACTTTGAGTCGAGCAGATTCGCTGGCGCAGGCGCTCGCGTACGGAAAGGTGCGCGAAGTATTCAAAACACCGGCCGGCGGCGCCGCTTGTGGTCGATGTCGGAAAAGCTTCTGGGCGAATCGTTTCCGCTCCAGCACCTACCGATGGAGGTGAAATGTGGCCGATAAAGTGAAAAAGACCAACGACGAATGGCGAAGCGAGCTGACACCTCGCCAATTTGCGGTGACGCGCGAGAAAGCCACCGAGGCGCCCTTTAGCGGCGAGTACGAAAAGACTACGACACCCGGACTATATCGCTGCGTCTGCTGCGGCGAGACTCTATTCGAGTCCGATACCAAGTTTGACGCCGGATGCGGCTGGCCCAGCTTCACGAAACCCGCGGCGGAAGGCCGTATCGCAGAAGAAGTGGATCGCAGCCACGGCATGGTTCGTACGGAAGTCATGTGCGCCAAATGCGATGCGCATCTGGGGCATGTGTTTGACGACGGGCCAGGGCCAACCGGCCTTCGCTACTGCATCAACTCGGCCTCATTAAAGCTTGAGCCAAAAAAATAGCAGGCTGCGAAGCCACGCACCTTCATCGATCGATAGCGTTGCGATTTCTGCCGACCTACTGGCCGTCGGTCCCCGGCAACCCTTGGCGGATGCGGGCGGAAAAGTCCGGGGAGTCGCCGGCGGCTTTTGCTTTTTCCGTGATGTTGCTGCGCGATCGAAGGTCGGCCAATGGAATGCTCGTGTCGATCTGGCCGCGTTCGTAGAGGAGTTCATCGAGGTGGCCGTTGGCGAGCAGCCGCCAGTCGAGATTGCCGCCTGCTCCTATATTTTGCGCATGGCCTCTGATCGCCGTCGTGCAGTTCTGCGTCAATGCGTTGTACCACTCCGGATGATCGGCGAGTTGATTCACTTGGGTCAGGTAGTCGACCAGCAGCGCGCGCGCATCCGCAGCAGGAACGCGGAGGCGATATAAATAGACCTGCTCTCCGCGGTAGTTGGTTCGCAGCCCGACCAGGTCGCGCTCATCTGCGACCACATAGTAGAGCTCATACTGGCGGAAGAAGCCGCGTATCGCGGAATATGATTCGCCTTTCTGCTTGCGTGTTTCGATCGAGATGGCGAGATGCTGGCCGTCGTCGAAATCCCAACTGACTATAGTGTGCGCGATTTCCGTCGGTCCCCAAAACGACAGGAATAGATCGGCGCCTTTGATCCGATCGAGGTCGTAGGTCCGCGTCTCCCAGCGCTGATCGTAGTCGGTTTCTGATCGATATTTGAAATTTCGGACGTTCTCGATCGTGACCCGGCTGCCGTCGAAAGTTGCGCGAGCCGTGCGGGCTACATCTGGCGTCCAGTCCCGCGTATTGCTCGCCGGAATCGCTGTCCACCAGAGTCCAACGACAATCACCGGAAACAGCGCAACCACCAGGCCTCGCAACAAGGGGCGGACCGCAACCGCCAATATTATGCAGACGATCGCCAGTCCTGCGGCCATCGGCGCCGCAATGACACGCGGATGCGGACCGTCGAACCAGATCGCCATCGCGGCCCATGCAACGGCGGCCGCGACAATCACCGACAGCAGCAGCGTCGCGATCAAGCGGACGGCGCGCCACAGCATCAGTGGATTCCAGCGTGCTCGTAGAGGATGCGGCGGACTTCCTCGATCGTCTCGGGCGTCGCCTGCGTCGAGTGCCCCGAACGCACGATAAATTCGGACTCGACCCCGTCGATATGCGCGCTCTTGTACTCGACGACTCCGTCGTTGCCGTCGTCAACCGGACCTGTGCCCTTCACCGGAATGATCGAGTGCGCGTGGACGCCGGGCGCGATCGGCAACGACGCCAATGTCTTAATGAAAGGATTCGACGAGTCCATATTGTCGAGCGCGGTCGGAATCGTAAGCGGAGTTCGCAACATGCTGGGCTCGCGCAGCTTGCCGAGCTGAACCGCGGACTTGGCGAGACCGCCGGGCAGGTTGATGAATTTATTTCCCAGCTTGACGATCGGATTGCTCGCCATGTAGCTACCGCGATGCGGCGTCGCGATGAAGATCACCTCGTTGACGAACGGCAACGGTTTCACGAACAGCGCGCGAGCAACCAGATCGCGCGTCTCGGCGTCGAGGTCAGCTTTATCGAACGGAGTCTTAGTGAGATTGTTCCAGAAGCGATCGCCGCTATCGACGACTGTCATCTTGGTCAGAAGGCCGCCCTGGCTGTGCCCGATGACTACCATCTTATCGAGAGCTGGATCCTTGCTGTCGGGATCGACGTCCTTGCGGACGGCTACGAGCGACTCGCGCAAACGCATCGCAGACAACGCTATCGGATTTCCGCTGTTATAGATGAAGAACCAGATCTGATAGCGAGACGCGATCGCCCTATCGCCGAGCAACTCGTTCGCCATCTCGGCCCATCGCGCAGGACTCGACGCCGTGCCGTGAACGAATACCACCGGAATCATGTTCGGGTGATACGGATGCAACATGAAGAGCCCGTTGAGGTCGCCGACTTTTGGGGAGCCCAGAAACTTGAAGTCTCCCTGGCGAAAGCCTGCTAGCTCGAAATCCCAAATCGGCGCGCCTTCCAGCTGGTAAGCAAGCGCGGCGCTGGGATCCGACTCGAGTGGCACAGTATGAGTACCGACCTGCACAGCGTTCGTCCTGTCCTCATCGTAGAGCTCGACGGTGCCATGCAGACGCCCGTTGCTCATCGCGAGGCGTGGATCGTCGAAGCGAACGAAGGCGGTGACGGGCACTTTCGCAGTCACTGGTATCCAGCGGCTCGCGGCTTTGCCCGGTGACGGTTCGACTCGCGCCGAGAGCGCGGCGCCGATACCGGCTTTGCGATAAGTGTTGCGCAGCCCGCGAACCTCAAGGTCCGCGAGTGATACGAATTTCGTCAGATGATTTCCGCCGTAGTCGAATCCTTCAGGCTCGATGCCCAAATCAAGCGCACCAAAAGGCAGACTCAGTTGACGCGCGCTAAGGTCAACTTGATTTCCGTCTTTGGTCGCGAGTCCCAGCGCGATGCCTCGATTGTAAAGATCGACGGCGAACGTCAGGCGCGGATCGTACGGCCCGGGCGCGTCCGCAGGATTTGTCGGGAACAGGAAAGCGTACGCATAGGCAGCGGACGCGAGATAGTAGGATTGATTTCCGGAATCCTCAGCGTACGCGAAAGAGAGCTCGGACAACGCGAACAGGCGATCGCGTTCGTCAGGTTTGCCGAGTCCCGAATTCAACTCGGCCAGTACTGTGGGCGGATCACTTTTGAAACGCTCGCTAAGCGCGGACCGTTCCAGAATCTGCGTCGAGTAATCACTCGGTTTGCCGGTCGTCAGGATGTTCGCGTTGAGCTCGCGATGGGCCGCTTGCTCGTCGAGCCGCTTAACTCCTACCGGCGTCGCGCACCCGCTGGTAAACAAAACGATGATTGCAAAGGCGACCGTCCAGCTACTGATCATTCTTATACTCGAAGCCAGAAGCCGCCCGAAGTCGTTGCGTTTCAGAGACTCACCAGTTGTGGAGGACGGAAGCGTTGCATCTCGGCAGAAACTACACGAGTCCTCAGTGCGCCTCCTGATTACGCGAGGTTTCTGCCGAGTCATCAGCCTGCCCAGGTCTGAAAGCCAGTGAGTTTTATCGTCGCCCGTCGATTTTGGGCTACCGGTCCGAGCTAGCCTATTTCACCGAATAACCACGACCGGTCATGCAGGCGGCCAGCGCGCGATTGTATGAATCCAACCCGCTCGGCGTGCTCGCGGCATTGGCCGCGGTGCTATTGGCCTGGTCACGACGCCGAATCGCGCCTCCAAGTCCACCGACCGCGGCGCCAGCGGCCGCGCCCTTCCCCGCGTCGCCCGCGATAGCGCCGCCGACCGCGCCGAGTGCCGCCCCTCGCGCTCCACCTCGGACCGCATTTGGCTGACTACCTTTTCCCAGCAGCGGCCCTCGGCGCTGGTCAGAAGCGTACGCCTGCGAGGCGGAAGAAGGATTGGAAGGGTCAAATCCGGTTTGCTGAACTGCCCATTGATGGCATTCGTACTGGTCGCGATTCTGCTGCTCCGCGGTCTGGCCTTTGGCCGGATAAATTATTGGGGCTGCTGCGAACGCGTTTCCTGAAATCAGGATCGCCACCATCACCAGAGTGATTGCCTTTGATGCAGACATTAGAATCTCCACGACGGCCTCCATCATCATGATCCCGAGCTATCGTTCGATATGATCCCGGGATATCGTTCGATTTCTTCAAGATTAAACTTTAGTCCATCCGTACAGGGACAAAACCTATTCCCGCTCAGAGTAAAGCCACAAGGCCGGCCCACTAATGGATGTGTTCCTCGCGCAGAGCGCATCAGTCACCCTGACTCTGCATTTCCTGCGGGACTCTCTGTATGTTGGCCGTCGCAGACTTTTGCCGTTGCGGGAACTCTTTGAAAGTCTGAAGGAACTGTCCCACGATTACCTGTGCCGGAACCATGACCCAGAGCTTGTCGCCATACCAGCGCGTGTACATCTCAGACTCCGGAGTCATTTCGAACCGGCATGTACTGCCCGAAGACCACTTCACTATGCACGATTTGAGTTCTCTAGATAACCGCGTCGGCGCGCGATTTCTTAGTTTCGTTGGTTGAGATTGGCACATACTCGGGGATGAACGGTAAACGAATCGCGGCCGCGATGCGCCAGCCAGCGATCCTGGCCATCGTCTGGACCTGCGCGCTCCTCGTGCTGATCGGCACTCTCACGAAGATGCCCGACCAGTGGCATCGGCGCGATTTCTCTAACTACTACGAATCGGCGTGGGCGATGCGTCACGGAATCGATCCGTATTCCACCAATCTGACGCCGATCGGCGCGCAGCTAGGCCTCGAGACCAACTGGCTGGTTCATGCTTCCGAGACGCCGCCGTTTCTGCTTTGTTTCGAGCCCCTCACGCGGATGCGGCCGCGAGTCGCATTCTGGCTGTGGACCGCTATCAATTTTTCGGCATTGGCGATCGCGATGTACTTGTTGCTGGTGCGTCGAAGCGGCCTTTCTGGTCGCACCGCATTGCTGCTGGCGGGACTAATACTGATGTCGGCACCGGTGAATCTGAATTTTTATTGGGGACAATCTCAGTTGATAGTGCTAGCCCTGATGGTCGCTGCGATGCGCGCGATGGAGCGCGACCGCGACGGCACTGCAGGATTACTGATCGCGGCGGCGGCACTTTTGCGCGCATACCCGCTTCTGCTCGTCGGCTATTTCGTGATTCGTCGAAAGTGGCGCGCGGTAATTTTCGCAACGGCGGGAATCGCAGCCGGGGGATTTGCAACGGTCGCGATTTTGGGTTTGTCGCAGACCCTCAGCTTTGTTCACGGCGCATTGTGGCTCACTGACTACAGAGTAGTGAACCGGGTGGATAATCTTTCGCTCGGACCGTTCGTGTCGCGAATGTTCTGGTCGCTAACCGGTACCGCGCCCGGCTCATCGGTCGATTGGATGAGACGCGCCGCTATGGCCGTCGCAGACGTAGTAGTACTCGGACTGACTATTCGCGCAACGCTGGAATATTCGGATCGACGCGATCCAGATTGGAGAATCTACTCACTGTGGGTCGCGACCGCGGTCATGCTCACGCCCGTCGGATGGCACCACTACCTGGTGCTACTGGCTATTCCGTTTGTGCAGATGGTCGCATCGGCGACCGAGGGTCGTTCAAGCTCGCGAGCGATCTGGATGGCGGCGCTAGCCTATCTTCTCAGCGCGATTTCGCTCCGCGCCTTCAGCCAGTTCATGGTGCCTCCGCCGACCGCGTTCCAACTCGCCCTTCCATGGCTGGCACGCGCGCTCGAGGAAACGAGCTTCGTAGCATTGCTCACCGGATACTTCGCAGCGTATTGGTTCGCGACCGATCAATTCCGCCAAGTGCCGGCAGCTCAAATCGTCATCACTGGCACTGAGGCGGCTCAGAACCCGCGCGCGCTTTTCGGCTCTACCAGAACGACTTCCAGCGGTTGATCCGACGCGTTCTCGGTTTGCAACGTCTCGCCTTCGAGCCACGCGGCAACCCCGGCGGGAGCACCGCGCTCATCGGTCCTTCCGTCTTGAAAGACGAGCTTCACCGAGACGTCGGTCAATGTCGCCAATACCCTCGGCGGATGCTCGACCATCGACGCCCTTCTCACGTGGGCCGAAGCCGAGCCGCACGACTCGCACAATTTCGTTCTCAAAATCGACCTTGTAACGCGCCGGATCGATGCGGACCGCGTCGAGGGTGAGAGCTTTCGCCGGTGGCGCAGCCTTGAGCTCGACTCGAATCTCGCGCACCGCCTTTTCACTCGGCCGCGCGAGCTCGAGCCGCGACGAACTGTCGACGTAGCGTGTCTTTCGCGAGTCGAGATCGATCCGGATTAACGGCAGGCTTGCGGGCGTATACTCAGTCGGTTCTTCTCCCGCAGGAATATTAACATTCACGATTCGCACATAGTCATTTTCAAAGCTGACCTGGTACGAATCGCTCATCATCGTTCCTGGTTCGTCACAGTTTTAGAGACCGAGCATCCTTCTCAACTTCACTGCGCTGAAGCCCAGCATCGTTTCGTTGCCGACGCGGATAACCGGGACCGCGCGAAACCCCATGCCGGCCAGCTCATTTATAAGCGAAGGATCCTTGGCGATACTTTTTTCGACGAAGCTGACGTTGTGGTGCGTGAGAAATTCCTTCGCCTGATGGCAGGCCGAGCATCCGGTGTTCGTATAAATTACGACTTCCATCTTGTCTCCATTTATTTCCGACGCGATGCGCGCGCCGGCATGCACTCGCCGCCGCAAGCCTCGACCATTTTGCGCAGCGTCACCCGCAGATGCTGCAGGCGGGCGATTTCCTCGTTCATCTCGGCTAATTTCACTTCGGCTTTTCTCGTCACCGGGCCGCATTCGGTCGTCGATTTGACGCCCTCAGAAAGCAGCTCCTTGATTTCCTTCAGAGTGAATCCCAGCCGCTTCGCATCGCCGATGAAACGAAGCCGATCGAGCACATCGTCCGAGTAATTCCTGTAGCCCGAGAAATTTCGCCGCGGCGCCGCGATCAAACCCTGCCGCTCGTAGAAGCGGATAGCGTCTATACTCACTCCCGCCGCATTAGCTACTCGGCCAATCGTCATCTGAACCTCACGATAGACCCTTGACTATAGTCCAGAGTCAAGCACGTCGATTAGTTCGCAGGAATCGCAGTCACGTATTCGAAGTCCAGCGCTTGATGGTTGATTCCGCGCACCGGCGGCGCGATCCAGCTCGCGAATCGCCCGGGCGCGGTGACCGGCTTCATCAGCGACGCGACGAATTCGCGGTCGGCTTGCGTCGGCAGCCATTCCGATTGGTGGCGCTGCCATTCTGCTTCGCTGACTATCTGCCCGTCGGGCGTCACGTTAACGCTTGCGAATTCGCCAATCGAGCGCCGAAAACCACGATGCGGCAGCTTGAGTTCGAAGCTGAGTCCAGCGTCCCGAATGATCTTGTTCCATCGCGCGAGCGCCCGCTCGCAATCAGCAATGTAGGAATCGCGCAGCGTCTCATTCAAAGCATTGAGCGCGGGCTGCTCGGTTTGAATGACAATTCCATTGACCGGCTTCAATACCGCGTAGTGCGTTCCATTCAGTTGATGGTCGTCGTCTCTATCGGTTTCCTTGAAGCGGCCCTTCAGACCCGCGCTGTAGTAATTGGCAGCATTGGTCGATAGCTCAGATCCAAACAGGTCGAGCGATACTGAGTAATGAAAGTTTATATACTTCTGAATCACACTTAGATCGATGCCACCATACTCACTTACTATATCAGTATTATGCTCTTTCATCAGTTGGCAGGTGCGATTGATCACGCGGCCGACTCCCGACTCGCCGACGAACAGGTGATGCGCCTCTTCGGTCAGCATGAAACGGCAGGTTCGTGCGAGCGGATCGAATCCCGATTCGGCCAGGCTCGCGAGCTGATACTTGCCGTCGCGATCGGTGAAATGCGCAAACATGAAGTACGACAGCCAATCGGGCGTCTTCTCGTTGAACGCGCCGAGGATGCGCGGGTTGTCCGCGTTGCCCGACCGGCGCTGGAGCAGCGCCTCGGCCTCTTCGCGGCCGTCGCGTCCGAAGTATGCGTGCAGCAGATAGACCATCGCCCACAGATGCCGCCCTTCCTCGACGTTGACCTGGAAAAGATTGCGCAGGTCGTAGAGCGACGGGCAGGTCCTGCCGAGATGACGCTGCTGCTCGACCGAGGCGGGCTCAGTGTCGCCCTGCGTGACGATCAGTCGGCGCAGGACACCGCGATGCTCGCCCGGAACCTCGCGCCAGACCGGCTCGCCCTTATGCTCGCCGAACGGAATCTGTCGCTCTGGCTTCGGGGTCGGCGAGAAAAATCCCCCACCGATATTCCGGCATCTTGACGTATCCGAAATTCGCCCAGCCCTGCGCGTCAGTCGAGATTGCCGTCCGCAGATACACATCGCAGCCCTGGAAAGTTTCGGGGCCCATCTCGCTCCACCATTGCAGGAACCCCGGCTGCCAGGCCTCGAGCGCGCGCTGCAGACGCCGATCGTCGGCAAGATTGACGTTGTTGGGAATTCGCTCGGAATAATTAATCGGCATCAGACTCTCCTCGGATCGAATTCCGGCCGCGCTCCGGTGCCGTAGAGTTTCAGCGCGCCTTTTTCTCCGACCGCGTTGGGTCGTTGAAAGATCCAGTTCTGCCACGCCGACAGACGGGCAAATATTTTCGACTCGAGCGTCTCCGGCCCGCCGAATCGCAACGACGCTTCCATCCCGGTCAGCGCGTCCGACGAGAAAGCGGCGCGCTCTTCGATCGCGATGCGCACTTCGTCATCCCAATCGATCTCGTCGGGCGTGAAGGTGACGAGGCCAAGTTCATCTGCGGTCGACGCATCGATTTGTTCGCCGATCCGCGCGCGCAACTCCTCGACGCGTTCCGGCTCGCCCTGGAATCTGCTCTCCAGCCGCGTCCAGCTATTGCACATCCTCAGTGCGTCAAAATTCATTTCGGTGAGGCATACACTCGCCGGCATCGACTCGTCGCCTTCGCGCAGTCCGCGCAGCATGTACACGCGGTCCGATGCCAGCGCGAGTTCCAACAGAGTTCCGCAAAAGCATGAACCCGGCTCGATCAGCGCGAAGATGGATCGCGAGCTGACGTCGAGCCGCTTCAGCGTGCGCTTCAGGTAGAGACGGATCTCACGCATCAACCAGTCGTCGGCGTGAGCAGTCAGAAACGCGTCGTGCGACTTCACCAGCGTCGAATCGCCACGAGTGCGGAATATCCACGTCCGGACAGTGTCCTCGTTGAAGCGCAGATGCAGGATCGCGTCTTCGAGTTCGCGCGCAATCGCGAACGGCCAGAAGCCCGCACCGGCCGAGTGAGCCTCCTCGACGTTGCGCGGCGCCGGACTCTTCGGACCTTCGATCGTGAACGTCGCAGTGGAGTTGTCGCGATCGATTTCGATCGTCAGGTGCTCATACTTTACTCGCCGCTCTTCAATATCGCGCGCGAGCCGGCCGAGCGATATCCCGCGCGCCTGCGCCGACCCATTTGCGCGCGCAGCAAACTCGAGCGCTCTTCGCGACGCCGACTCCATCAGTTGCGAGCGCGGAACCACCTCGTCCACCAGTTGCCAATCGACAGCCCGCTTACCCCTCACTCCTTCTTCGGTCGTGCAGAAAAAATCCGCACGGTCGCGCCTGACGCGCCGCTTATCGACCAGCCGCGTCAGTCCGCCCGTCCCCGGCAGCACGCCGAGCAGCGCGACCTCCGGCAGCGAAACGCTGGTCGAGCCGTCGTCCGCCATCATTATATAGTCGGTCGCCAGCGCGAGTTCGTAACCGCCGCCGGCACACGCTCCGCCAATCGCAGTCATGTAATACTGCTCCGAATTGAGCGTCGCATCTTCGATCGCATTGCGCGTCTCATTGGTAAATTTGCAGAAATTCACTTTGAACGGATGGCTCGACAGGCCGAGCATCCTGATGTTCGCGCCCGCGCAAAAGACGCGCTCCTTGCCCGACGTGACGATCACGCATTTTACTTCGGGATGCTCGAAGCGCAGCCGATTGCACCGCGTCGTTGAGCTCGATATCGACGCCCAGGTCGTAGGAATTGAGCTTGAGCTCGTAGCCCGGCGCGAGGCCGCCGTTTTCGTCCACGTCCATCGCAAGAGTCGCGACCGGCCCGGCGAAATTCAAACGCCAATGCCGATAGGCGGACGGCTCGGTTCGAAAGTCGATCATCTGAAATTCTCCCGACTGGAACGAGCGTTCAGGTTTAGTATAGACCGCACCATACCGATCGATTCAACAATTTGTCGCGATGCCGCGGACTCACGCTATACGCCTGAGCACGACCATCGCGTGTCCCGCGACATGCACGCGCTCTTCGAATAGATGCGATCGCGAGTCACTGAGCGTCGCCGGATCGGCAGTGTCGAGGACAATCGACCATTTCCGTCCCCATTTCTTCGACGGCAGCTTGAACTCCATCGGCTCGGCGTACGAGTTGAACATCAGGAAAAAACTGTCATCGATGATTGGCGCGCCGGTGCTATCGTGTTCGGTGATCGCGTTTCCATTCAGGAATGATCCGAGCGTCTTCGCGTAGCCCACATTCCAGTCGCCGGCACTCATCTCGGCGCCATCGGGCCGGAACCACTCGAGATCCTTCAGCCGATTGCGCTTGAGCGGAACGCCAAGGAACCATCCGCGGCGCCGAAAGATCGGATGCTCGCGACGGATCTGGATCAGTCGCCGCGTAAAATCGATCAACGCCTGGTCAGCGTTCTGCCAATCGATCCACGAAATTGGATTGTCCTGGCAGTAGGCGTTGTTGTTGCCGCGTTGCGTGCGCCCGAGCTCGTCGCCGTGCAGAATCATCGGCACGCCCTGCGACAGCAGCAGCGTGGTCAGGAAGTTGCGTTTCTGCTGCTCGCGAAGAGTGCGAATCGCGGGATCGTCGGTCGGCCCCTCCGCGCCGCAATTCCACGAGCGATTGTTGTCGTCGCCATCGCGGTTGTCCTCGCCATTCGCCTCGTTGTGCTTCTGGTTGTACGAAACGAGGTCGGTTAGCGTGAAGCCGTCGTGCGAGGTGACAAAGTCGATGCTCGCGAGCGGCCCGCGCCCGCCGGCGCGATACAAATCCGAACTGCCAGTGACGCGCGACGCAAACTCACCCATCGAACCGTCCGCGCCACGCCAGAAATCCCGGACGCCATCGCGGTACTTGCCGTTCCACTCTTTCCAGTTGACCGGAAAATTCCCGACGCGATAGCCGCCCTCCCCGATGTCCCACGGCTCCGCGATAAGCTTGGCCGTCGATAGCACCGGGTCCTGTGTGACCGCCGCGAAAAACGGGCTGGCCCCGAATTCGCCGCGAGGACCGCGCGCCAGCGTGGTCGCAAGGTCGAAGCGGAAACCGTCCACGTGCATCTCGACCAGCCAGTAGCGCAGGCTGTCCATCACCATTTGCAGAACCCGCGAATGCGTCAGGTTGAGCGAATTTCCAGTGCCGGTGAAATCCTCGCAGCGGCCGCTGCCGTCGGGCCGCAGCCGGTAGTAACTGGCGTTGTCGACTCCGCGAAAACAAATCGTCGGCCCGGTCTCATCCCCTTCACCGGTATGGTTATAAACGACGTCGAGGATCACCTCGATTCCAGCCCGGTGAAACGCCTTCACCATCGATTTGAATTCCGCGACGCATCCACCGAGAACGTTGCCGGTCGCGAAGCGGACGTCAGGCGCGAAATAGCCGATTGAGTTGTATCCCCAATAGTTACTCAGCCCGAGTTTTTCCAGGCGATGTTCCGGCGCTGTCTGATGCACCGGCATCAATTCGATCGCGTTGACGCCGAGCGAGGTCAAATGTTTGATCACCGCCGGCGCCGCAAGCCCGGCATATTTGCCGCGACTCCGCCGGATCACTTCCGGATGCGTCGCAGTCACCCCCTTCACGTGCGCCTCGTAGACAACGAGATCCTGCGACGGAATCGCGGGCCTGCGATCGCCCTCCCAATCGTACGCCGAATCGACCACCACGCACTTGGGCATAAAGGGCGCGCTATCACGCATATCCAGTAGAGGTGCGGTGCCGGCGGTGATCGAACGATAACCCATCATCGACTCATGCCATCGAGGCGTCCGATCGAGCGCTCGCGCATACGGATCGAGCAGGAGCTTGGCGTGGTTGAACCGATGCCCCGCGGGAGGATCGTAGGGCCCGCTCATGCGATAGCCATAGCGCTGACCAGCCCGGACCCCGGAAACGTAGGCGTGCCAGATGTGTTCGGTGCGCTCGGTCATCCGTATTCGCGCGATCTCGTCGTTGCCCGACGCGCCGCCAAACAAGCACAACATCGCGCCGGTCGCATGCTCGGAAAAAATCGAAAAGTTCGCACCCGCGCTGTCACAGCGTGGCGCCAAGCGGATACTGCATCCCGGGCAGAGCTACGAATTTGGATCTGGGCATCTTGACCGTGCCACTAATGGCAAGCGCGAGTGATAGTGGCAACCGCTGCAACCACATCCTCCAGTTCCCCTCTCCAGAAGGGAGAGGGGTTAGGGGAGAGGTTGTGTTCGCGCTACTATCGGGCGCTGAAGGGCGCGACAAATGCGATCCGTCGATTTCTATTTTGATTTCTCCAGTACCAACAGCTACTTCGCTGCGTTCCTGCTGCCGGAGATATGCGACCGCAACAACGCGCGCGTGAACTGGATGCCGACGCATTTCGCCGCGCTGTTTCGGGGCACCGGCTTCGACGTGATGGCGATGACGGGGCGGAAGGCGCGTTACCTCTGGCGCGATCACCAGCGTTACGCCGAGGCGACAGGATTGCCATTCAGGAAACCGAGCCGCTTTCCAATCAAGACGGCATCGGCATTGCGCGCGGTTCTGGCAGCCGGTCACGCAGCTGAGTCCGACGATGGCGGCGATTCGCGCGAGCGTGCCCAGCGTGCGATCTCGCAGGCAATCATGCGCGCGTACTGGGAACGCGACGAGGATATCGGCGACCGCGACGTGCTCGCGTCGATTGCCACCAGCTCCGGCTTCGACGGCACGGCGCTCATCGACATCGCCGACGCGAAGCCCGCGCGCGACGAACTCGCGGCTTTGACTGAGACTGCAGAGGCTCGCGGAGTCTTCGGCGCTCCGACGTTTTTCGTCGGCGACGAGATGTTCTGGGGCAAGGACCGTCTGGACTTCGTCGAGCGCCTGCTCAAGCGTCCAGAATAACTGCCGTTGTGTCAGGCCAGCGCCTTTTTCGCGATTCTACTTTGTAAGAAATTCGAGAGGCGCGCGTTCGGTTTCGATGCGTCAAAACGGCACCAAAGACATCCTACAATTCGTAGCTAGAGTGACTTGACACATTGTAGATAAATTAAACAATAAGACGCGTGGCAGCGTCGAGAATCGTAATTTTGCGCAGTAAGACTCGCACGCGTCATCTCATGCATCGGTCGTCGGAGATCGGCCACAGCCGATGCGTACTAGAGGGCGGCGTAATCAGCTTGGATCGTCGAATGCCTTTGGCACACTGGCGGCGGTGGGTTTTGTTCATAAATGCCCAACCTTAGTTGCAGAAACGCCGCATGGCGAAGTAACCCTGTCTATAAATAGTATGCCCACCAATTGCGCCACCTATAGGTGGTATGGCATATGACTTGCTGCGATGCGCCCGACGTAGATGAGTATTGAAAGCATCGCGAGTCACCCAGTAGAATCCACCTGCCATCCCGGCAATGTCGGCATTTCACCTCGATAGTGACTTTATGAGTGCAGCTTTGACCTCATTGCCAGCCATAGCCAAGCGAACCGCGTCGCGAGAACCCGATGCGCTGGCAGCACGCGAAGTCGATCAGCTCGTTTCCAGGTTGCTCAACGAACTCAAGGTTCCGTTCAGCTCGCTGGGGACTCGAGTGCTCACTCAGATCGCCGACTTGAAGCGGATTCTCTCCACCGATTATGCAGACGTGCCCGCGCTCCCGCAGAAACCCTTGCTCAAAGAGTTGGCGCAGGTCGTCGAGAAGGACATTAAGCAGCACATCCCGACCTACGGCAGCCTGTCGGATCTCGGCAGCCCGCAACTGCTCGGCCACCTCGGCAAGTTGTTCGGACCGCGCGAACTCGAATTGCGCGCCGAGCCGTATCGTACCGGCGCGGGCCTCTCGCTGCGGGGATTTTACTGCCGCGCCGACCTCGGCAAGAAAAGCAAGTTCGTAATCTTCGTCAACACCGCACATCATCCGGGCGCGGTCGGTGCGACGCTCGGCCATGAACTCGGGCATTTCATTTACGGCTCGTTGGTCGGCGAGAAGGCCGCTCATACCGCTTTCATGGAAGGTGCGTTCGCGAATCATCTGGAGGAAGAGGACGAATTATTCGCCGACAGCCTGGTCGCGCTCGCCGCGTACAGTCCAGAGCTGATCAAAAAGATTGGAGGCGTGACGCATCTCAAGCCGGGCTCTTCGGACGATCTCTTCAACAGCCTGAAGTACGCCTACGACAACATGATCGGGCCGCGCCACGGCCTCGATCTGACCAAGAGCAAGATGGCGGCGGCGTGGCGCGTCCGCTACCTCACCTCGATGGCGCACTTCTTCAAGCTGCGCTGCGCGCTGTACAAATCCGCCGGCGTCTGAGCTTCAACTAAGAGGGACAGAACGGCCGCCCGCCGAAGTAAGACGGGCGGCATGCAGTTTTTTCTGGAAGGGGAGATCACTTTATTGAATGTGAAACCCGCGGTGGGTTTCACGCTTCCTTCGGCAGGGGTGACCCCTGCACCCAGTGAAAAGTACTAATCGCAAAATGGCGAGGACGCCCTTTTGCTCTCAAGTTCTTTTTCCTGTGTCATTCAGTTCGTTTGTGTCATTCAGAGCAAAGCGAAGAATCCCGGCTCTTTTCAACCTCGCCCAAGTAAGCTGCTGGCGACTGCATCGCCAGCAGCGAGGAAACCTCCCTCACCAAAGTTCGAACAGGGACGAAGTCCCGCATCTTTTCTTAATACTAGGTGCAGGGCTTAGCCCTGCCCAGGAAGTGTGAAACCACGGTGGTTTCAGATTAAAATAAAGTGGATTTATTGTCCGGCGCGAAACGCGCCGGACAATGTTCCACTACAGCGCCGCGAACATCGCGTTGAACAACGCCGACGCCCGCCCATCGATCAACGCATCTGACCCCATCTGATTCATTGTGTATCCAAACCCGACGCGCGCATCCGGATCGGCAAATCCAATCGAGCCGCCCGCCCCCGGATGCCCAAACGTACGCGGATTCGGTCCCACCGGCGCGTTGGGCTGATTGAGCGCAAACCCAATTCCCCATCGCGAATTGACCCCTAGAATAAGATCGGGGCCGTTGGCCTGCTCGGTATGCGCGCGCTTGATACTCGCCGGCGTCAGCACACGATAGCCATTCAGCTCCCCGCCGGTAGCGAGCGCGCCATACAACGTCGCCAGCGCGCGCGCATTGGTGTGTCCATTGGCAGCGGGAACCTCGGCGCCGCGCCACGCCCGGCTGTTGGTCAACGCGGGATCGACGACCGGCACCGGATTCGCGATCGCCTTGAACATCATCGATTCCGGATCGACGCTCATTCTCGCGAGCTGGTCGGGGTTGTCGGGCGGTGGCGGCGGCGCGGCGATAATCTCCGCGATTCGCGGATCGAAACTCGCGTTGACGCCAATATGGACATCGAGCTTGAGCGGCCCCGCGATTTCCTCGCGCAGATAAGTGCCCGGCGTCTTGCCCGTAATCCGCCGAATCACCTCGCCGACCAGGTATCCGAACGTGATCGCATGATAGCCGTGCTGTTTGCCCGGCTCCCACCACGGCTCCTGCGCCGCGAGCGCCGCGCACATCACGGGCCAATTCACATAAGCGTCGGAGGGCAACTGCTTCCGCACCGCAGGCAGTCCCGCGCGATGACTCAGCAGATAATTTACGGGAATCTTATCCTTCCCCGCCTGCGCAAACTCAGGCCAGTACTTAGCTACCGGCGCATCAAGGTCGAGCTTCCCCTGGTCGACCAGCCGATGCGCACAGATCGACGTGATCCCCTTGGTAGTCGACCAGACGTTGACGAGCGTATCGCGCGTCCAGGGCCTGGTCTTAGCCTTATCGGCATAACCACCCCAAAGATCAAAGGCTGTCTTCCCATCCACCACAGCAGCAACCGCCGCCCCAACCTCGATCCCATGCTCAAAGCTATCCGCAAAGATTTCTTTGACGCGCTGAAACCGCGGCTCACAAGTACCTTCGATCTTCACTGCCATGTCGCTGTTCTCCCAGTGTCCCGATGGCCCTCCAAATATCACGCATTCCGAATAGCTCACCAAGTCCAATCACGCTACAGGCAAAAGATCAGTGGTAGCTTGAACCTCTGGCGCAAATTGTGTCGGAATGAGTCGGTGAACTCCGAAGGGGGGAAACAAATGAGCGAGAAACAGATCTTTAGCGTTCTGGTCCGGGCGGTTGGAATTCTCGTCTTTCTCGAGGGGCTCAGGGTGTTTTGGTTCGCGTTCACACAATACATCTTGCCCGCCACAGCTATTCACGATTTGCCGCTAGCATATGCAGCTCCGAGCCTCGCGTATGGCCTATTCGCTATGGTGCTCGGCTCAACAATGATTCGATGGCCTGGTTGGCTCGTACGTCTCGCTTGGTTAGAGAAATTACCAACTTTGTAACGAACCCCTCCTCGCGCTGTTAGTGCGATGTGAGGGTCTATCTCCCGACGCAGCCGGAGCTGTGCAAAGCTCTATGATTTGGAGGATGAACTTATCAGCCTGAACGCGCCGCGCCCGACGTGCTAAACCATCCGATATGGATGACACTCTGACGAAACCTTCCTCGCCGCTGGCGATGACCCACCGTCTAGCTACGGCCGCGCCTGAAATATTAATTTTGACGGAACAAAGCTACCCTTGGGTAGTGGGCGGTTTTGAAATTTCACCTATGGTTTTGGTTTTTCCGGAGTGAGGATACTAGGCGGTATGGAAGATGGAATTGCAGCAGCGGCTTGCTCTTGTTCTTTTTTCTTCTGCTCGGCTTCGTCTCTATCTTTCATTCGGGTAACAAACTTTTGAAAGTGAGTAACATCTTGCGCAATAGAAAGTCCCGGTCCACCAATTTGTCTGTTAGGCAGATAGGCCGAAACCGTTCCGACAATCTCGACGGGATCTTTGTCGAACACCGGACCACCGCTGACGCCGTTAATCGCAACGCCGTCAATGTAGTAGATCGCGGATTTCTCAACCCAAGCACTGACCTTGCCAGTAAAGAAGCAAAGAGTATTCGGGGTAAGGCCGGGGTAACCCAACCACCCGAGTTCAACGCCGACCTTTTTGCGCTTACCAGTGCTGATAAATGGTACAGCTTCCTCTGGAAGCTTAAGCTCCGCGACCTTCTGGGGATTGAAGATGGCGATGATAGCTGAATCCGATTGTCGGTCAGGAAGAATCACTCGGTCTTCTTCCAGAAGAAGAATACTCGTAGCTTCGTTCAGATTGTGAATCCGAATTGGCAATTGCCAATAGTCCGCTTGCTCGACGACGTGATAGGCCGTCGCAATGGCCGTCAGCACTCTGGTCGCATTGTGTCCACAAAAGAATCCGGTTCCGCTACCTTCTTGAGTCTCAAGTCTAACGATTGACGGAGTGATTAGCCCGACCTGTTCGTGCCACTGCGACATATTGTTCGTCGCCCCCTTTGATTCAAATGGATTCTAATCTATAATACGTCCATGCCTACCCGATCAAGCAGAGACGGCAAGGGCGTCCGATCCAGTCCAGAACGCACTCCGCGTCGTCGAAGAGGCAAGAGTCGTCGTCTTGAAGCCCGCAGAGGGCAAGAACCCCTATGCGACAGGCGTTCTCGGCGCTCTGCGCATCGAAGGGCTGAAAAGCGCGCGCGGCCAAGCTTTCTGCTAGAAAACGCAAGGAAATCGCCAAGTTAGCTGCGAAGCGACGTTGGGCCAAAAAATAACCTCCCTTCCACAATACTTGTGGAAACCACAAGTTTCTGATAAAAATTCCTTTGTGAATAATGTGCCATGAAGCTGACCGTCATAGAGGGCGGTCGCAGTGACCCGAAGTTGTTGCGGGCTGAGAATCAGTTGAAAAAGCTGATCAGGCGCGGTGCGACTTTCAGAATCGATGGACAGGTTCTGATTCGTATCACCACGTCGGGACTTCGGCTTCCCCAACTGAAAACGATGCTTAAGAAGCGGTGTCGCGTTCATGGCGTAGAACCAGGCGCCGGACCAACATCTGAAATTCTTTTGGTGAAAGCAGTTATTACTGAAATATTGGAAAACGGAACTTACGAAGTTAAAGCACTTCGCCTTCAAGGTGGTCATAGAGGTTCCGACAGAGCCCGGTCTTGAGGCGGTGGTTGATCTCGGCGCACTTACAGTAAAGCTGTAGGAGAACTGTCATGAACACTTGCGAGGGGCGCATCGCTCAAAGAACTACAAATTGTAACTGTATTTGACGCGAGCGCGTTACTCGGGATGCCGCACGTATATCTGGAAGATGCTGTCAAAGAAACGCGTTCCGAGAATTGCGACTACGTAGATTCAGTTGAGAGCCCTAATCTAGAAGGACTGATTGCGGCGGTGGCGGTCGCTCGCGTGCTTAACCCATTGAAACTGCGCGGTACGGAGATCCGTTATCTCCGAGAGGCGCTCGAAATGACTGGTCAGGAGATGGGTGAGAAAGTCGTCAAGGTGCTACCGTTTCAGATCTCCAAGTGGGAGAACAACAAAGAGCCAATAGGAGCACAGAGCGAAACTTTGTTGCTGCTCTTTGTGGTTGACGAATTGGCGCGCTTGACGGCTGATCAAGGTGAACAGAAACGCGGTTCATCAAATGAGAAGCAAGGCATGGCGACCCATAGATGAAGAGTTGCGGATGTATTTCTCCCTAAAGAGACGAGTAAGGTACCACAAGCCGGTTCCCCAGAAGAATTTTAAGTCGAAAGATGGTATGGAAGCGGCCTAAAGGCCTACTTCTAAAGCGCTTATCACCACAGTAGTCCCCGAGCCCGACATGGCAGACCTGCTGTGTCGGGCTCTTTTTTGGAGACCTATTGTCAATGCATCCCCGAGTAAGCGTAATGATGGACATGAACAAATTGTCCATGGTACGCCGTGCGCAAATCATCGCGTGCTTGGTTGAAGGCAATTCTGTCCGTGCCACTTGTCGTCTAACGCATTCATCGAAAGACGCCGTGCTCAAGCTGGTCGCCGATTCTGGCGAAGCGTGTCTCGAATATCAGCGCGGCCAATCTTCGCGAGCTGACCAGCAAGCGAATCCAGTGCGATGAGATTTGGAGTTTCGTTTATGCCAAGGCGAAGAACGTGCCCGCAGAGTATCAGGGCCAATTCGGAAAGGGCGACGTTTCGACGTGGACCGCGATTGAGGCTCACACGAAACTCGTACCGTGCTGAATTGTCCGAACGCGCGGTCCTTAAGCCGCGATCACTTTCATGCCTGACGTCGCGAGCCGCGACCAATCGCGTGCTACTAACGACCGATGGATGTCACTGCTGACCTGAAACCGGTCGATTCCTCGTTCGCTGGCGACATTGACTACGCGATGCTGGTCAAGATGTACGGCACCGATCCGATGGGTCAGAGGCGTTACAGTCCGTCGATCTGCCTCCGTGCCGAGAGCAAGGTTATTCGCGGTAATCCTGATCGCGAGCATATCAATACGTCCTACGTCGAGCGTCAGAATCTCAACATGCGAATGGGAATGCGCCGCTTCACGCGCCTAACCAACGCATTCAGCAAGAAGGTTGAGAACCACGCGCATGCAATCGCGCTTTTCGACATGTCCTATAACTTCGCTCGGATTCATCAGACGCTAAAGACTGAAAAGCCCGCGATGGCATCAGGCGTCTCGCATCATATTTGGACATGGAAGAAATCGCGGCGCTCATCCCTTGAATTCAAAACCGCCCACTAGCTACCCTTGGTGGCATCGAGGGTCGCTGGACCACAACAGGTAGTGCCCATATACTGCCGGTCGCATAATCCGATGCCCTCACCAGAGACTTCTGCCAAGATCAGTCGCTTTGTTAGCCGCCTTTACGGGCGGCTCTTCTCAGCCAATCCTTATCCGCTCTACAAGTTCCTGCGCACGCGATATCCGCTCCTGCGGACGCCGATTGGGTTCTGGATCTCCACGCGCTATGCCGACTGTCATAGCGTTCTGCGCGACAAGCGATTTCTTGCGTTCGATCTCAACGCGCTCGATGCCTTTCCGCCCGACGACGGGCTCAAGTCGATGCGCGAGGCGCTACAGCATGCGATCGTTTTTCGCAATCCTCCCGACCACACTCGCCTGCGCCGCCTGATGACCACTTTTTTTTCGCCGGCCGTCGTGAACGGATTGGAGCCCAGGATTCAGCACATCGTCGACTACCTGCTCGACGCGGTCGAGGCGCGCGGCTCGATGGATTTGATCAAGGACGTCGCGTTTCCATTTCCGATCGACGTGCTGGCCGAGGTGATGGGCGCCGACGACGCCGACAAGCCGATGTTTCGCGACTGGATGCGCACGCTTGGCGTGCCGCTCGATCCTGTTATCAGCGCGAACGACCCCGGTGTTGAAGTGCGCCAGGCAATCGCGGACGTGCGCCGCTACTTCTCGGACCTCGCCGCCGACCGCCGGAAGCATCCGCGCGAGGATCTCATCAGCATCATGGTGGCGGCCGAGGGCCGCGGCGACTTGCAGACCGAGGAGGAGCTGGTCTTCAGTGCGATGTTCACGCTGCTCGCCGGCCACGAAACCACGATGAACATGATCGGCAACGGGATGCTCGCGCTGTTCCGCAATCCCGACGCGATGGCGCGCCTGAAATCCGATCCTTCTCTAATCGAGTCGGCGCTCGACGAGTTCCTGCGCTTCGACAGCCCGGTGCAGGTGACATTCCGCACCGCGAGCGAAAATATCGAACTCGCCGGCCGAACAATTCCGCATGGCGAGCACGTCGTCGTTTTTTTAGGGGCAGCAAATCGTGATCCTGCGCGGTTCGCAAATCCCGACCAGCTCGACATCGCGCGCCGCGACAACGTGCATCTGTCATTCGCCGCGGGACCCCATCGATGCATCGGCGAAGTGCTGGCCAAGGTCGAAGGCCGCATCGCATTCGAAACAATTCTGCGCCGGATGCCGAACCTCGCGCTCGCGGATCCTCATCCGAAATGGCGCCCCGCAATGAGCCTGCGCGGCCTGCAATCCTTACCGCTGACGTTCTAGTGTCGCCAGGATGGCGCTTCGCGTCTGTTTTTCTGGCCGCTTAGGGGAGAGGATAGTAGGACGGAATTTATTCCGTCAGCGAGCGATTTTTTCCGCGCGCGACTGAAGATTCTGCCTCTGCCAACACGGCGCGAGGGCGTACAACCTAACCCCTAACCCCTTCCCGAGCGGGAAGGGGAACCGGACGCGCGTTGTACGCGCGCTGCAATCGGACCCTCACCTTCATCCTCTCCCTAACAGGGAGAGGGGAAGGAGAGAAGAATCACCCCGCGGCGCGCTCTGGAGTGCCTTCTCGGATGGCTTCCACTACCTGGCCCAGATGCGCGCGGACGACGTCGGCCGGCACTTCACCTGCGGCGAGGCGGCGCGCCGGGCCGAGGCGCATCAGGTGGAAGACGAAGATCGCGAAGGCGAGTCCTCCCGCCACGACGATCAACGAGATCATCGCGCCGGGATCGGACCTGAGCGAACTGACGCGGCTCAACACGTAGATAGCCGAGATGATCGTGATGGAGATCGACATCGCAGCGACTTTGAACACGTCGCGCACCGGCTGCGATGCGCCTTTGTCCAGATAGCGCTTCAACTCGCCGCTCGAGAAGTAGTCGAGGAACCAGCCAACGTCCTCGTCGTGCCCGGGCGTCGGCGGCGGCACGATTGCTCCGGTCAACGGATCGACCGCAACTTCGCCGCGTTGGTGAAGCTCGATGCCTTCGAGGATTTGCTTGTGAATAATTTCGGTGATCGGGAAGCGCCGCGCGATCAGAAACGAAAGCGCGGAGCAGGTCGCAGGACCCAGCGCGAAGATTGCTCTGATTGCAAAGACGACATGCGGAACCTGGATGGCGTTGGGGATGTAGCCGAGCGAGGCGAGAATCGCGATCGGAACCGCCGCGCTCGGGATCGCGACGAACTTCGGGAGCATCGACCAAAACGCGGTGTACTGCGCCTCGCGCCGTTTGCCGGTGTAAAGCTCGTCGTAGTCGATCACGTCTGCCTGCATCGAGGGCGTCAGGAACAAGCCCGCGCCGAATCCGATGCCGGCCCAGCAGATCAGCACCATCAACGGCCATATGTCGCCGGGCCTGAGCAGGAACATCGCAGCGCCGCCGGTGATACCGAGAAAAAAGCTCGTGAGATAGGCGTTGAGCTTTCCGACCCGTCGCGCATACCAAACCCACATCGGCAGCGAGAGAAATCCGAACGCGAAGTAACCGAGCAGCAGCATCGAAAGCCAGAACGTGGGATTGGCGGGGCGGATTACGTAGGCGTTGAAGAACGGCATCATCGTGGCCGGAATCGCGCCGGCGATGCTCGCGACGACGTAGGTGCCGAGCAGAATTCCAAATGGGCGGTTGCGCAGCGCGCGCCGGACGCCAGGCACGAGCGGATTCGATTCGCGGGCGACGAAATCGGGCCGCTCCTTTATCGTCACCACCAGCAACGTGTAGAGCAACGTGACCAGGATGCCGAAGAAGATACCGAGCCGGAAGAACACCTGCCGTTCAGTAAGATGCGCCACCTTCATCATTATGCCGGGGGCGCCAGCGGCCACGATCGTTCCCAGGATGGTGAAAGATTCGCGCCACGCGAACAGGCTCGAGCGATCGTTGTAGTTCTGCGTGAGCTCGGGGCCGAGCGCGTAGTGCGGCAGAACGTAGATAGTGTGGCATATGAAATAAAGGATGAAGGTTACGCCGAACCAGATTGCCGCGCGGCCACCGGTGTATGAAGCAGGCGGATTCAGCAGGCAGAAAAAAGCCACGCCACAGAGCGGAGCGCCGATCAACATATATGGTCGGCGACGGCCAAGGCGCGTATGCGTGTGATCGGAGATCCAGCCCATCAGGGGATCGCTCAACGCGTCGAGCGAGCGTGCGATCGCAATCGCCATCGCCAGAAATCCGAGCGGCACCAGCACGACGTCGGCGTAGAACTTCGGCATGTTGATGAGGATCGGAATGATCATGGCGGCGCCGGCGAAACTGGGGGCGCCGTAGAGAAGCTTGATCCTGAGAGGCAATGGCTCGTGGGAAGTATGCGCGGCAGCGGTGGCGCCTCCGCCGGCAATTTTCGCATCCGCTGTATCCATCAAGACCTCCGGACCAATCGCGCCATTCGAGGTGCGAGTCGAACCCTGATGTTAGATTACTTAGCGGCGGAATGGGAATGACGAAATGCAGTGGATCTGTTGCATCGGTGCTACCCGTGACCTGCGGCTAGCGGCCTTTGAACTCAGGCTTGCGCTTCTGCATGAACGCGAGCGGACCTTCCTTGGCGTCGTCGCTGAGGAAAACGTCCATCCCGATTTTGCTCTCGATGCGCATCGCTTCGTCTTCGGGGACGCATTCGGTTTCGCGCAATGCCCGCAGGACGGCTTGCACAGCGACCGGGCCGTTCGCCGCGATCGCATCCGCCAGTTCCTTCGCCTTCGCGAGCGCCTGTCCGTCCGGAACGACGTAGCCGATGAGCCCGATCTCTTTTGCCTCGGGGGCTTTGAGATGCCGTCCCGTCAGCAGGATGTCCGCCGCGACGGTGTATGGAACCTGGCGGCGCAATCGCACCGTCGAGCCGGCGAGCGGAAAGAGGCCCCATCGCACTTCCGAGACGCCGAAGCGCGCGCTCTCGCCGGCAACGCGGATGTCGGTCGCTTGCAAAATCTCCGTGCCGCCGGCAATCGCAGCGCCTTCGACCGCGGCAATCAGCGGCTTGTTCAATCGGAATCCCTTGAGCAGCGGCTTGATGACGCCGTCACTCAAGCCGCCGGCCTTCCCTTCGCGAAAACTGTCGCCGGGATGCATTCGAGTCATCGCCTTCAAATCCGCTCCCGCGCAGAACGCACCGCCGGCGCCGGTGATGATCGCGACGCGGATGTCGGGATTCGAGTTCACCTCGTCCCACGTCGCCGACATGATGTCCATCATCTCCGGCGACAGCGCATTGCGCGCCTCGGGCCGGTTCAACGTGATCGTCAGGACGTGGCCGTGGCGCTCGACGATTGCATGCGGCTGTTCGCTCATGAGTAATTCTCCAGTTTCGCGATCCATACGCTCAAGCTGTTTGTGCCGAGGTCAATTTGTCGAGCCGCTCGACCGCCGCCAGGTACTCCTCGACAAGCTGGTAGACGACTTCCTTGACCGAGCGCATCTCGTTCATGCGGCCGACGATTTGCCCGACCGGATTGAAGCCCAGCGCGTTTCCCTTCTCCCCGTAGCGGCGCGCGCGAGCGGCAGCCGGTGCTGCCACGAGGTATTGCATTGGCATCGGCAGCGGTTTGGGCGCCTCGGGCGATTCCCACGCCTGCGTCCAATCGTTGCGCAGCATGCGCGCGGGCTTGCCGGTGAAAGATCGCGAGCGAACGGTGTCGGCGCTGGTCGCACGGAAGTACGAATCGCGCTGAGCGGGAGTAGTGTCGGCCTCCTGCACGGTGAGCCAGATCGATCCCGTCCACACTCCCTGCGCACCCATCGCGAGCGCCGCAGCGATTTGCCTGCCGGTTCCGATCCCGCCCGCGGCAAGAACTGGAAGGGGCGCGACGGCGTCGATCACCTCCGGCCACAGCACGACGCTGCCGATCTCACCGCAGTGTCCGCCGCCTTCGTGTCCTTGAGCGATCAGAATATCGACACCGGCTTTTTTCTGCGCGAGCGCATGCTTGGTCGCGCCGCACAGCGCCGCCATCAGGCGGCCCGAGTCGTGGATTCGTTCGATTACGTCGGCGGGCGGAGTGCCGAGCGCGTTGGCGACGAGCTTGACCTTGGGATGTCGCAAGGCAACATCAATTTGCGGCGCAGCAGTCGCTGCCGTCCATCCAAGCAGATCGCTGCCTCCTTTTTCTTCCGGCGGCAAATCGGGGATTCCGTGACGCTCGAGAATCTTATCCACGAACGCGCGATGCTGCGGCGGAATCGCTGCGATCAGTTGCTGCTCGAGTTTCACCGGATCGACTTCGCCCATGCCCTCGTACTTTCCCGGGATGACGATATCGACGCCGTAGGGCTTGTCTCCCACCTGCGAATCGATCCACTTCAGCTCGTACTCGAGCTGGGGCGCGGGATAGGCGAGTGCGCCGAGCACTCCGAATCCGCCAGCCTTGGTGACGGCGGCGACCACGTCGCGGCAGTGGCTGAACGCGAAGATTGGAAACTCGATTCCGAGTCGATCGCAAAGCTCGGTATGCATCGTGACTGTCTCCTCGTTTGGCGGCGAGAACGTGTTCTAGGCGGGAACTCTAAGGTCGTGCGAAGCCATTGTCCAGCGGACAGTCGAGCACGCAAGCTGGTGCGATGCGCCACGGAACCCTCACCTACCGGCCGCGTTGCGTCCGGCCACCTCTCTCGTAAAAGCAACGGGCGAGGTACGAAGAGAACCGACGACCCTCTACATCGCATCACTGGGTGCAAGGGTCACCTCTGCCGAAGGAAGCGTGAAACCCACCGCGGTTTCACATTCGATTTTGGTTGACGCGTGGCGTTGCACTCTTGGTAGATTAGAACCCATTCTATTTCGGCTTCGGGAGGAATCGCAGTGGACGTTCGCGAGATCAATTTGCTTGACCCGCTCGTTTTCGAAGAGCGAGTTCCTGATGAATGGTTCACTTACCTGCGGCACAACGCGCCCATCTTCAGGCATCACGAGCCGGGCGGTCCCGGCTTCTGGGTGGTCACGCGCTACGACGACGTCGTCGAAGTAGGCCGCGACGGCGTCACGTACTCATCCGAGCAGTCTCGCGGCGGCGTGGTTGCGCTGGAGGATACCGAGGCGGCGGCCGACATTTCCGCGCAGGGCCGCATGATGCTCACGATGGATGCGCCTGATCACACGCGTTACCGCTCGCTGGTAAATCGAGGATTCACGCCGCGCATGATCAACGCGCTCGGCACGCACATCCGCGAGATGGTGACAAAAATCCTCGAGCCCGCGATCGAAAGGCGCGATTGCGATTTCGTAACCGATGTCGCCGCCGAGCTTCCGCTCCAGGTGATCGCCGAGATGCTGGGGGTTCCGTTCGAGGACCGTCACATGCTCTTCGAATGGAGCAATCGGATGATCGGCAGCAAGGATCCCGAGTACGCGGTCAGCCAGGACAAGGTCCAGCAGGCCGCGATCGAGATGTACATGTACTCGAACGAGCTCGCGAAGAAGCGGCGCGAAGAGCCGCGGGACGATATCGTCACCGCGCTGCTCAAAGCGGACCTCGACGGCGACAAGCTCTCCGAGATGGATTTCAACGTGTTCTTCCTGCTGCTCGCGGTGGCTGGCAACGAGACGACGCGCAACGCGATGTCGCACGGGATGCATGCGCTGATCGAGCATCCCGATCAGTTCGCGATGCTCGCGGACAATCCCGCGCTGGTGCCGTCGGCTACCGAGGAAATTCTGCGCTGGGCATCGCCGGTGATGTTCTTCCGCCGCAACGTGACCAAGGATACCGAGCTTCGCGGACAAAAGTTCAAGGCAGGCGACAAGGTCAGCATCTGGTATATCTCGGCAAATCGCGACGAAGATATTTTCCCCCACCCTTTCACCTTCGACATCAGGCGCACGCCCAACCAGCACGTCGCGTTCGGCGGCGGCGGCCCTCACTTCTGCCTCGGGGCGAGCCTGGCGCGGATGGAGATGAGCATCCTGTTCGAGGAACTGGTGAAGCGCGTCGCGACCGTCGAGCGTACGGGACCGGTCAAGCGCCTGCGGTCGAATTTCATCAACGGGCTGAAGCACTTGCCGGTGCGCATCACGCCACGCGCTCGCAAAGCCGCGTGAGCTGAGTTCGGGACAGAAATTATTTTTCTCTGGAGGTGCAACGATGATCGATCATATCGGCATTCCAGTTTCCGACGTCGCCCGCAGCAAGCAGTTCTTCGTCGCCGCGCTGGCGCCGCTCGGCTACAAAGTGATCATGGATGTCGGCGAGGCCGTCGGGATGGGCGCGGAGGCCGGCCCCGACTTCTGGATCGGCAAAGCTAAGCCGGGCAGCCCGTCGCACATCGCATTTTCCGCGTCAGATCGGAGCCTCGTCGACGCGTTCTATCGAGCCGCGATCGCGGCAGGCGGACGTGACAACGGAAAGCCGGGCATTCGCGCGCAATACCATCCGAATTACTACGGCGCATTCGTGTACGATCCGGACGGCAACAACATCGAAGCCGTATGCCGTAAAGGCTGAAGACTCTGCCCATCACACGGCGCAGAGTCAGCGACGAGGCATCGAAAATGGCATCGGATTTGGAGCGTCCGCTGGCGGGTATTCGCGTGATCGATCAAGCGGACGAGAACGGCGAGATGTGCGGGCGGCTGCTCGCGGACCTCGGCGCTGAAGTGATTCGCATCGAGCCGCCGGGCGGAGCGGCGTCGCGTCGCATGGCGCCGTTTCATCGCGATACGAGTTTGTATTTCGTGGTCCGCAACCTCGGCAAGAAAAGCGTCACGATCGACCTGAAATCTGCTGAAGGCCGTCAGCGACTCGACGGCCTGCTGGACGCGGCCGACGTTTGGATCGAGTCGCATCGCCCAGACGATCTCGACCGTCGCAAAGTACTCGAGTGTCATCCGGGACTTGTCATCACGTCTATCACTGCATTTGGACTGACTGGGCCGTATCGCGACTACGCCGCCACTGACGCTGTCCTTGTCGCGATGTCGGGATTGCTTTTTCGTTCGGGAGTGCCGGGCAAGCCTCCGCTGCTGCCGCCGGGCGCGATGGCCCACGACATCGCGGGCACTACCGCGGCGTTCGCGACGGTCGCTGCGCTTTGGGATCGCACCAGGACGGGACGCGGACAGCATCTCGATGTGTCGGTGATGGAAGCGGCGGCGCAGACTTCGGACTGGGCGCTGCCGAATTTCAGCGCGACGAAAGCGCGCGGCGGCTCATACTACGAAATTCGAACCGGCTCGGCACCCGTCTATACGATGTATCCGTGCGCGGACGGGTACGTGCGCCTGATCATCGTGCATCCCGCGCACTGGCGAGCGATGCGCGCATGGCTTGGCGAGCCTGAGGTCCTTCAACCCGATCACTTCGATCACCTGCTCGGTCGCATGTCGATCCAGCATGACATTCTCGATCCGATCTTCGCGGAATTCTTCAGGGACAAGACCAAGCTCGAGCTGGCGCGCGAGGCGCAGCGGCGCGGCCTCGCGATGACGCCGGTGCTGAGTCCCGAGGAAGTGCTCGCCGCTGATCATTTCGCGGCTCGCAAAACCTTTCGCGAGGATGAAGTGGCGTACAGCTTGAAGGGTCGAGTCGCCGACGGCTTTTTCCTCCTTAACGGACGCCGGCTCGGCTTCACCGGCCGCGCACCTGCTGTTGGTGAAAATGATCGCGAGACGTTCGCGCCCGTTGCTAGGGCCGCGGCGCCCGCCGACTCTACGCGGCGGCGATATCCGTTCAGCGGCCTGCGCGTGCTGGACTTCGGAATCGGCGGCGTCGGCGTCGAAGGGGGCCGCCTGCTGGCCGAATACGGCGCCGATGTGATCAAGATCGAGACCCGGGCACATCCCGATTTCATCCGCGCGATATACGGCACGGAAATGAATCCGGCGTTCGCCTCGTCGAGCCGATGCAAGCGCAGTTTCGGCATCAACCTCCGCAGCGAGCGCGGACTCGAGATCATCAAACGGCTCATCGCCGTCGCCGACGTGGTCATCGAGAACAGTGCCACCGACACGATGGAGAAACTCGGACTCGGCTACGAGCAGATGCGCGAAATCAATCCGCGTATCGTGCTTGCCTCGAGCCAGCTCATGGGCGCGACCGGCCCGTGGAAAGATTGGATCGGATTCGGCCCGAACAGCCGCACTGCAGGCGGGATGACCTATCTGTGGAACTTTCCCGAGGGCGGGATGCCGCCGGGTTCCGGCGCGATTCATCCTGATCATCTGGCCGGCCGTATGCTGGCTCTGGGAGCAATCGCGACGTTGCTCTCGCGCGAGCGTCGCGGCGGCGGCCATCTCGAAGTTGCGCAAGTCGAAGTGATCATCGGGATGCTCGCTGACCTGATGCTCAAAGCGTCGCTCGAGCCCGGCTCCGTCGGACCGCAAGGCAATCACAATCCTCGCTGCGCGCCCTGGGGCGTTTACCCCTGCGCCGGAAACGAGCGATGGTGCGCGATCACGATTCGCAACGATGACGATTGGCTCAGGTTCCGCAGCGCTATCGGTGATCCTGAGTGGGCGCGCGCAAGCGAATACGAAAGTTCTCCCGGGCGAATCGAAGCTCGCGCGGAAATCGATCGACGCGTGATCGAGTGGACCTCGGCGCGCACCGATCGCGAAGTGACCGACGTACTGCAACGTGCCGGCGTGCCTGCAGGCTTCATGCTGTACGCGAGCGACATGCAGACCGACCCGCATCTGATCGCCCGCGACTATCTTCAGCAAGTCGAGCAGCCGGGAGTGGGCGCAATGATATTCGAGGGGCCGGCCTTTCACGCCACGTCGATTCCCGAACCGATCGTCGCACCGGCGCCCGCGCTCGGCGAGCACACGCGCGAAATCTGCCGCACGATTCTTGCGATGCCCGAGGCCGAAGTGTCGAAGCTCATCGCCGACGGCGTCCTCGAAGATTCGGAAGGCAAGCGAAATTGAAGCGACCGGCGGAATCTTTCGCCAATGGAGTCCCGCAGGCTGACGCGCTGAGGGCGACGCAGCTTGCGCGTCGCAAGCGTATCGTCGCGGCGGCGATGGATCTCGCGGCGCAAGGCGGTTATGACGCCGTGCAAATGCGCGACGTGGCGGCGCGCGCGAAAGTCGCGCTCGGCACGCTGTACCGATATTTTTCGTCGAAGGATCAGTTACTCGCGTATACGTGGACCGACTGGTCGCAGGAGCTCCAGGAGCACCTGTGGCGTCATCCGATCCGCGGCGCGAGTCGAGCGGATCGCATCATGGATTTCGTGCGCCGAGTCACTCGCGCGCTCGAGCGGGAACCGAAGCTCGCCAGCGCGCTGCTGAAGTCGATGCTGGTGCCGGACCGCAGCGCCGAGGAACCGCGCAAGGAAGTGAGCGCCGTGATGGGGCGAGTCGTCGAGGAGGAGTTGGCGGTCCTGCAACCAAGCGACCGCGAGGGAATCCGCGACATCCTCGGCCAGGTGTGGTACGCCAACCTGCTGCTATGGATCAACGGTCGAATTCCGGTGAGTCGTCTCTACGAAAATATGGAGACCGCGTGCCGCCTGCTGATCTCTCATCATGAAGCGTGACCTTCTTTAGACTGCGTTGCCCGCGCACCATCCGCTCGACCACGCCCACTGGAAATTGTAACCGCCCAGCCATCCCGTTACGTCCACCGCTTCGCCGACCGCAAACAGGCCGGGCACTGCCCGCGCTTCCATAGTTTTCGACGAGAGTGCGGCGGTGTCGATTCCGCAGACCGTCACTTCGGCTTTCGGCCATCCCTCGGAGCCGGCGGGTCTGAGTTGCCATCGTTTCAGACGATTCGCCAATTCCAGAAGATCGCGGTCGGGAACATTTGCGATCGGAACATTGGACGCCGTATCAATGGCGAGAGCATGCGCCAGGCGCGTCGGAAGCACCTCTGCCAGCACGGTTTTGAGTTCGGCTTTGGGCCGCGCGCGCTTTCGATCCGCGAGGAAACTTTCGATATCCAACGAAGGCGCGAGGTTGAGCGAAATCGTTTCGCCCTCACGCCAGTACGATGAAATCTGCAAAATCGCCGGACCTGACAGACCGCGATGCGTAAATAGAATGTTCTCGCGAAAACTGTCGCGGCCGCATGAGACGATCGCATCCGCCGAAACGCCGGTGAGGCCTTTGCAGAGTTCGAGCGTTTCGCCCGTCACCTTCAATGGCACCAGACCGGGCCTCGGTTCGATGACATCGAGACCGAAACGTCGTGCGGTCTCGTAAGCGAAGCCGCTCGCGCCCATTTTTGGAATTGAAAGGCCGCCGGTCGCGAGCACCAGGACCGGTGCGTCGAAGCTGCCCTTGTCGGTCTCGATGCGAAAGCGATCTGCGCGCGTTACTTCAGTGACGCGATGCCTGCTGCGCAAATCGACGCGGGCGGCTGCGCACTCCGCCAGCAGCATCGCGAGGATCTCGCGCGCCGATCCGTCGCAGAACAACTGGCCGAGCGTTTTCTCGTGATAGCGAATGCGATGGCGCTCAACCAACGCTATGAAATCGTGCTGCGTGTAGCGGCTGAGGGCGGACTTGCAGAAATGCGGGTTCGCCGAAAGAAAGCGCTCCGGCGCAATTTCAAGATTGGTGAAATTGCAGCGCCCGCCGCCCGAGATGAGAATCTTGGCGCCCGCCTGATCGTTATGCTCGAGCAGCAGTACCCGCCGGCCGCGATTCCCGGCCGTCATCGCGCACATCAGCCCGGCCGCCCCGGCGCCGACGATCACAACGTCAAACGATTCCATCGCTGCAACGCATTATGCCAAAGGGTGCCCGATTCGCTACAACGATTTCAGGAGAACGACATGGGAATCGAATATCGCGCGGAAGTGATCGGTTCGATGCTGCGGCCCGGCTATCTCAAGGATGCGCGCAAGCGATGGGAGGCGGGGAATCTCAGCACGCTGGATTTCAAACGAGTCGAAGATCGTGCGGTCGATGAGATGATTGCGTTGCAGGAGCGATGCGGCGTCGACGTCGTGACCGACGGCGAGATGCGGCGCACGCATTTCATTGCGCCGCTGACCGACGTGATTTCGGGCGTCAAGCCGATTCCCGCATTCACGCGCGTGTGGCGCCGGCCGCATGAGAAGAATCAAAAGGCCGAGCAGACCGATATCCAGGTGCAATACGCGGTGGTCGATCGGATTCATCGGCTGCGATCTCTGACCAACGAGGAATTCGCGTATGCGCGCGGTCGTGCGACGAAGCCGCTCAAGGTTACGCTGCCGAGTCCGCTGATGATGACGCTGCGATGGTCGCCGGAACATTCGCGCGACGCGTATCCGGATCCGTTTGCGCTGTTTCGCGACGCCGCCGATATCGTGCGGGATGAAGCGCGCGAGCTGGCTGCGCTCGGATGCGAGTATATCCAGATCGACGCGCCGGAACTCGGGATGCTTTGCGATCCGGATCGCCGGCGCGAGGACTTTGCCGATCGCGGAATGGATCCTGAGCGGCTGCTGACCGAGGGCATCGACATTATCAACTCGGTCGCCGACGTCAGTGGCGTCAGCTTCGCGCTCCATCTGTGCCGCGGGAACAACAAGGGTTATTACGTCGGCGAGGGCGGGTACGAAGCGATCTCGAAGCAGGTTTTTCAGCGCGCCAGAAACTTCTCGAGGTTTCTGCTCGAGTACGACGATTGGCGTTCCGGTTCTTTCGAGCCGCTGCGCGAAATTCCACGCGACAAGAGCGTGGTGCTGGGTTTGATCTCGACCAAGCGCACCGAGCTCGAGTCGACAGCGGGAATTCTCGAACGCATCGACGAGGCGAGCAAATTCTTTCCGCGCGAACAAATGGCGCTGTCCACGCAATGCGGCTTCGGCACGGTATGGGAAGGCAATCCGCTTCCGGAATCGACGCAGGAAGCGAAACTTCGGCTGGTGGCTGAAATCGCGCATCGCGTGTGGCGATGAAGGATCGATCGGCTGGAGAAAATCCCGATTGTGGATTAAAGCTGATCGAATGAAACCGGCCTAATCACGATGACGGAGGAGTACCTGTGACTGCGAGAAAACAACGAATCCCGTTCCGCGATTTTTCCACTCTGAGCGCCGAGGACCGCGAGATGGGCGAGCGCAACAAGGTCAACGGCGAAGTCGTCAACATCTTCAGAGTGTTGATGCAGAATCCGAAGCTGGCGCGAAGCTGGTCACGCTTTGCCGGCTACATTCTGGGAGGCCAATCGCTGTCCGCGCGCGATCGCGAGATTTTGATCCTGCGCATCGGCTGGCTGAATCAGGCGCCCTACGAATGGGAGCAGCACGTGAGAATCGGCAAGAGCGCGGGGCTCACCGACGACGAGATTGATCGCATCAGCAAGGGTCCGAAGGCCGGATGGGACAAGCACGAGGCTGCGTTGATCCAGGCGGCAGACGATTTGCGCGAGAAGTCCGTCGTTTCCGACGAGACCTGGAAGCAGCTATCTGAGCGCTACAGTATCGAGCAGATGATGGACGCGGTTTTCACGATCGGGCAGTACAACCTGGTCTCGTGGGCGCTCAACAGTTTCGGCGTGCCGCTCGACGACTACCTGCCGGGCGCCAACAAGAACGCTTGACCGATGACGCCGCCGAAGACCCGGAGCGAACTTCCTGTGCGCGCGTTTGCCTCGCGCGCCAAGTGGGAGGCCTGGCTCGCGGCTCAGCCGCGCACATCGAAAGGCGTATGGCTGAAGCTGGCCAAGGGGGCGTCGGGAATCGCGAGCGTGTCGAAGCAGGAAGCCATCGACGGCGCGCTGTGTCACGGATGGATTGACGGACAGGTCAACAAGTTCGACGCGAATTATTGGCTGATTCGCTTCACGCCGCGTCGACCAAAAGGAAAGTGGTCGCAGCTTAATCGTGAGCGGGTGCTGGTGCTGATCAAGCTCGGTCGCATGTGCGCGGCGGGAATGAGGGAGATCGAACAAGCCAAAGTCGATGGACGATGGGACGCTGCCTACGCACCGCAGAGCAAGGCGGAAGTTCCGGAAGATTTGCAGTCGGTGCTCGATCGCAATCCCCGCGCGAGGCGCCACTTCGATAGGCTCGACCGGGTTAACCGGTACGCGATTCTGTATCGTATTCATGACGCGAAGAAGCCGGAGACGCGTGCGGAACGGATCGAAAAGTTCACAAGCATGCTGAGCCGAGGTGAAACGATTCACCCTGCCAAGCGTAACCGATCAACCAACAAAGCCCGGGTGAAATGAAATGAATCTTCAACTGAAAGGAAAAACGGCGCTGATTCTCGGCGGCAGCAAGGGACTCGGACGCGGTGTGGCCGACGCGCTCGCGGCTGAAGGCGTTGCGGTCGCGCTGGTTGCGCGCGGCCAGGAAGCTCTCGATCGCGCGGTCTCCGAGATCTCGTCGCGCGGCGTCAAGGCAGTCGGTTTTGCAGCGGATCTCGCGAACTGGACGAGCCTCGAGGCTGCCGCCAACGGCGCGCGTAAAGAACTGGGCCATATCGACATCCTGCTCAACAACTCCGGCGGACCGCCGCCGTCCGGCGTGGTAGGAGTCTCGGCAAAAGTCTGGGAGGACCAGTTCCACGCGATGGTGTTGCCGCTGTTTCGAATCACCGACATGCTGATAGGCGACATGCGCGCGCGAAAGTGGGGTCGAGTCCTCAACATCGCATCGATGAGCGTGGTCGAACCAATCGCCGCGATCGGAGTCTCGAACACGCTGCGCAGTGCGATCGTTGGATGGGCCAAAACGCTGGCGACGGAAACCGCGCGCGACGGAATCACCGTCAACACGCTTTTACCGGGTGCAATTGCGACTGATCGCACGGTGCAACTCAGCCGCGCGGCTGCGGAACGCCAGAAAATTTCTGTCGAGGAAGCAATCCAGCGAAACGCGCAGACGATCCCGGTCGGACGGCTCGGTACGCCCGAAGAATTCGGCGCGGTGGCTGCGTTCCTTGCGAGCCCGCTGGCGGCATACGTGACGGGCTCCTTGATCCGCATTGACGGCGGCGTACTTCGATCGGTGTGAGTTATGAGTAGTGCACTACCGCTGAATTCCAAAATCCGATTTGGTGCAATGACGACAGCCGCGGATCGCGATCACGCGCTGAAGACTGTCACTACGTTATCGGAATGGGGTTACGAAAGTATCTGGACGGGAGACCACGTCGCGTTCACGGGACCGGTTGACGATCCACTGACGCAACTGACCTACCTGTCGGCGCTGAAGCCGAACCTGATTTTTGGCACCAGCATTTTCCTGCTGCCGCTGCGTCATCCGACGACGGTCGCGAAGATGGTCGCGACGGTGGATCGCCTGATGGGCGCGGGACACTTCATTTTCGGAGTCGGGGTCGGCGGCGAATTTCCGCGCGAGTATGAGGCGTGCGGCGTCCCGCTCAAGCAACGCGGCGGGCGCGCGAACGAGTCAATCGAAATAATCAAACGACTATGGACCGGGGAACCGGTCGAGTATCACGGCAAGTATTTCAGCTTCGGAAAAGTGACGATGTTACCGAAACCGCGAACACCCGGTGGACCTCCGGTGTGGGTCGGCGGACGCGCCGAGGGCGCGTTAAGACGGGCAGCACTGCTAGGCGAAGGTTGGATGCCCTATGTCGTCACGCCAAAGCGCGTCGGCGAGGGACTTGAGTTCATCGCTCGAGAAGCGGAAAAGGCCGGCCGCAAGTTCGATCACTTCGGCACCGCGCTGCATCTGTTCGTGACGGTCGGGCCGAGCTATGAAGCGGCACTCGACGTCGCGGCGACGCATTTGAGTAAGCGCTATGCGATGGATTTCCGCGAACCTGCCAAGCGCTACGCCGCGATGGGCAAGCCGGCAGAAGTCGCGGCAAAAATCGACGAGTTCGTCAAAGCAGGAATTCGCGATGTCAACGTGGATATCATCTCGGCGCCGGCCGAGCGCAACGCGCAGCATGAGCAGTTCGCAAAGGAAGTGATTCCTTTGCTGCGACGATGAGACTTATCGCCAGGTGAGTTTGTTCTCTACGCCGACCACGCCCCTGGTATTCATCGCAATAGACTGCGCCTCGCGGGCTTTATCGGCTGATGCGACCACTCCGCTCAGCTGGATCATCCCGTGATCGGCATCGACTTCCACCGGGTATTGATCGGAGATACCCCGTTCGGCCAGCGAGCTCTTCACCTCGGTTATCAGCAGGTCGTCTTTTGCGCGTTCAGCAGGAGAATTGTAATGGTGCTCGGCTGACGTCTGCACGTCGTCATGTTCCAGCGTGATTGATTCGTTGTTAGTTCTAGCTGGAGCACCTATTGCAGCGCCGCGCGAATCGGTCACTTCTGTTTTTAGCTGCGCATGCGAGCTTGAAATGGGCAACGCTACACCGCATAGCAATATCACACCTACAAATTTCATTTTTGCGAATTTCATGGGGACACACTTCATGGGCACGGAAAAACGACGGCGTCGCTCCGTGCCCATGCTCAGCAGTTAGTTGCTTTCCTGGTAAGTCTTCTTCTGGTAGGTCGTCGTGGTTTGTTCCTGCGAAGGCGCGGGTTCAGTCATAGGAGTCACGGTCGAAGACTCACTGTGATATGAGCTAGAGCTTTCGCGCGTTGCATTGTTATCAGCGTTGGTTGAATTCGAATTGCTCTTCTCCTCAGTCGTAGTTACCGTCGTCGGCGGCGCTACAACGACAGGAGCCGGCTGGACGACTACCTCCGGCGCTGGAGCTGGAACGTAGGTAGTCGCACTGGTCTCTTTGACCGTTTCTGTGGACGAACCGCAGCCATTGACAAAAGGTATGGCAGCGAGACTCATGAGTGAGATCGCGATTTTTGTGTAACTCTTCATGACTGGAACCCCTCCTGGGATATTGGCCCTTATGAATTGTTTAGTGATTAGTCTTATTGAGAAGTGTTAATGAAAACGCCGATAGCTATTGAAAAGAAATGCGCCAGGGAATTTCGCTATTGGCTATCTGCACGTCGGCGATGCTGTCAGCAACAAACACTGCACGCTCGGCGGATGCCCACGAATCGACGTTGCCCGGCATAGTAATCACGCCATGATCGGTATGCACCTTCACGACGCTTCGCATAACCGGACGCGAGTTATTCGCGTATGTTCGATATTGCATGTTAGACGAAGGATTCAGACAGAAACCGGTGCCAACGATTGCCAAGAAAGCTATCACCATCGTTAATAGAGCCCATTGATTTTCGCGCTTCATTTGCCTTCCTCCGAAAAGCGACAAATTTCCTGGTTCGGATAAGTGACTATACGGGAGCAATTGCCATACCACGGCCGTATGGCTTAGCGATTCGGCTTCTTCAGTAACTCAGCGTATGTAGAATTTTCCGCGTTCCGAAGGTGCTTGCGATTTCAGCAGGATATTCAATGGGCGCGGTGGAAAGTACGCTCAGTCAACGCAGGACGCTCGAGGACATACACTCGCGCTTCAGGAGCAGCGCGCGACAACTCTATGGTGAACTTACCGCCGGATTCACCCAGAAAGGTCGAGTCGCACACGATGTGATCGAAACTCTGGTCGGACTGAAGCAGGCTCAATCCTTCATCGGTGGATCCCGCTATCACCACAGTGCATCCGCTACGCTCGAGACATTCCTTGATGGGGCTATCTCCTGCCGACGAGTCGGTAATCAAGAGCGCAGTACGTTGCGATGGTTCGGCGGGAAGCGACGGACTTCGATCAGCCCCGGATCGCTTACTAGCGCGTCCCGACCTCATCGAAGCGACTAGTTCCTCGGCCCGCGCATACTCATCCAACCGATGAATGCGCTGGGATGCTTTCTCGATCAAACGGGCCAGGCGAGCTATCTCGGCCTCGAATGTAGGTGCCTCGGCCTGGTGCTGCAGTAGTGAGATGCGCAAACTGATTGCATTCAGAACGTCGTTGAGCTCGCTGGCGGCGGTTTGAACCACCTGAACAATTGGATGGGGTCTCCGCGATTTTGTCATGTCGGAACTCCATACCGACCTCGCGGAGCCATCAAACATGGTACTCGACCGCATCTCTAAAAAGTTGCATGCGTGAATAAGAGTCGCTTCCCGATTCGTGACACTGGAATCGGGGACGGTTCTCCATAGCTGATAGCTCCAACTAGTCGCTGCTTGCGGTCACAACCATTCGCTCACGGTCGAACGCGCGTCCATTCAGAATCACGACTCATCCCGCGCTGCAGCCCATTAAATTAACTCGAGTGCGTATTTGTGATCGCATTTCATATCACTGCGAGTAGGGACGAATTATTTCGGCGTTACAACCGATGTCGTGACTACATTCAAAGGGAGCAAGTATAGGGCCATGCACACAAATACCGCGCTACATGCCTTTTGTAGCGATTAAGCTGGAGTAATTTCTTCACGCTTCCGGGCGCGTGGAAAAAATTACTACGTGTCCTGCATAATGCGCGGCCGGAAATGTAACATAGGGAACCAAAAGCGCGGGCGCTATGGCGCTGGGGGCGTGACGGAATCCGCTAATTTCGGCAGCGGCGCGAACAACGTCGAAGCCTTGGTCGCGAGACTTATCGCTGCGACGCTGTCGCGATCGGCCAGCGCCTTGCTAGCTTGTTGCAATAATTTCTGCGCGAGAATGTCGCGCTGAGAATCATCACCCGACAGATTCTTGCGATCGATTCGTCGCTGCATCTTGTCGACGTCCTGGATCAGTTTTGCCGCTTTCGCAGAGTCTCCCGACGACCCTGCAGATTCCAACGCTGGCGTGCTGACTGTAAGTCGTGCGGCCGACGAACCGGTGGGGTCGGCGATCGCCAGTGACGGACTTTGATGCCGGCGTGGCGCGATTTCCGATCGCTCCCTCGGATGCTCCAGCCGCATCGTGGCCGGATTGCTCTCGAGGCTTACGTCGGCGTTTGTTGGTCCCGATCCTTCGATCCGATTCGCCACACTCGCCGCCTGCTTCGACGACTAGCGCTGCCGCGGCAGATGCGTTCGCAGCCGCTCTCGAAGCGATGGCAGCATTCTCCGACGCAGCACGCGCCTGCTTGGCGGTTTTCTTGCTCAGGTGTCCCGGCGTTTCTTCGGCCACCGGAGATGCGATGCGGAGTGGGCGTCGCAGTTGGAATTGGCTCGATGCTCTCAGTCGGCGTCGGAGATGCACCGCTGAAGAAATCTGAAAACCAGTTCGTGCCCGAGGTTCCACCAGCACCAGTGCATCCGGCGAGACAAATCAGTGATAACGAGAGGACATAGACAAGCGCCCGGATTGATTGCCGGTCGATTCGCTTAAGCCGCGCTGGAGACCGCTGGTTTAGCAGGCGCATTGGAAGCAAGAGGAATAGTTATCTTACATACGGTACCTTGGCCAACTTCTGAATCTATTGCTATTCTTCCCCCGTTTAGTTCTATCGCCCGCATCGCGAACGGAAGACCCAAGCCGCTGCCGCCGGTTTTGGTCGTGTAGTAGAGGTCGAAAATTCGATCCAGATGCTCTTTCGGAATTCCGGGACCGCGGTCAGCGATAGTCAGTTCTACAGCCTGTCCCTGCAACCTGCTGGAAAGCGTCATCTCTCCACCGTCCGGCATCGCTTGCTCGGCGTTGGTTATCAAGTTGGAGAGCGCTTCGTAAATCAATCCGCGATCGGCTTGGACCGAAGGCAGCGCTGGGTCGAGTTGGTACTCGACTTTAGTCTTTTCCGGATTAACGCGCCCGCCGAGTTCTTTGAGCAACTCGTTCATGTCGAAACCACTCAGCTTCAACTGTTCGGGCCGCATGAACCGCAGTAGCGCCTCGACCGCTTCGTCGAGCCGGGTCACCTCATGGCGCAATTTGTCGATGTGCTTTCCACCCGCCTCGCCAGCTTCATGGCGCAGCAGCTCGAGCCTCATGTTCATTCCGTTGAGAGGGCTGCGCAACTGATGAGCTAAGCCGGAGATCAGCGTTCCCAGGCGTGCCAATCGATTCGATGAATCGAGCGCGGTTTCCAATTCGATGACCGGCTTCAAATCTCGCAGCACGATCAGCAGACCGGCCGGGACCCGCTCGCGTCCGAGGCGAAAGAATGAAACCAGGTAGGTTCCTCCGGCGGGGAGCGTCAGCGGGACGTCGTGCGCCTCGGTGCCTTCCACAGTAGATTGCACCAGCGCCAGCAGAGGATGCGCGCGATCGAGCGCAGAGACGAGCGAGGTGCCTTCGAGCGGGCCGTTCTTCGGCGCCAGCCGCTCCTGCGCTTCCTTGTTAGCGAACAGCACGACGCCATTGGCGTCGAGCAGCACTACAGCATCCTGGATCGATCGCACAACGTCGAACAGATGAGACTGATCACTGTCCAATCGCGACCGATCCGCCCGCACCTGGCGCGACAGTTCATTGAACTTCTCGGCAAGAGTGCTCAGCTCACCGGTCCCTGAAACCTTCACCTCCGGAGGACTCTTGCCGGCGGCGAGCTGTTCGAACCCGGTGCGAAGGGTGGCGAGTTGTTCAAGGAGCCGATTGGAGATCAGCACTACCGCGAGCATCGCGGCCGCGATCACCAGTCCGGCGGTGGCGACGATCACCACCAGCAGATGCCGAGCCTCATCCGCGATCAGTGCCGTGGTAACGCCGACGGAAATTGCCGCAGCCGGCTTACCATTGATGTCCACGCGGCGCCGCGCCTCGTAAACCTTCGCCGTCAGGAGACTGGGCAGCGAGGTGAACAGCAGCCATTGCGAAGCCTGCTCCTGCAATTCCTTGACGCTCGGCAGGCTCAGCGCGGGCTTCCCCTCGCCCTCGCCGTTGGCGGCAACGATCACGGTGCCATCATTGGCGGCGATCGACGCCGCCACCACTGCCGGACCGAATGCAACCGTCGAATCGAGCAACTTGCGCACGGGCATACTGCTGCGAAGCGTTGTCCCGACGTCGCCGTCACTTTGGGAGAGCGCCAGGCGCACCTCTTCGAAGATCTGCGCGATCATGAAGTCGGTCGATCGCGACATGTCGTCGATCATCGTGGCGATTCGCGAGTCGATCGAGATGATGCTGAGGGTAATTGTGGGAACGAGCATCAGCAGAAGAGCAATCAAGGCTAGTCTTGCTCGCAGATGCATGATCTCCTCGCGCAATAATCCCCGCAGTCGAACCTCTACCGAGCCGCGTTCGGCTCGGTTCGAGCTACGTGCGGTCGGCGCCGAAGCGTTCCAATTTATTGTATAGAGTTTTCGCGCTGACCCCGAGAATCTCGGCGGCGCGGGTTTTGTTGCCGGCGGTGAACTCGATGGTGCGCGTGATCATCTCTTTCTCGACGTCGTCGAGCGACGTGCCCAGCGGAATCTTAATGAAGCCGCCGTCGCCGCCGCCGCCTGCCGATCGAAAGTCGTCGGGCAGATCGGTTTTGCGGATGGTGCGGCCCTCGCACACGATCAAAGCGCGCTCGATGACGTTGCGCAACTGGCGCACGTTGCCCGGCCACGGATGCGCCTGCAGCGCCTTCATGCATTCCTCGTCAACCCCGCTCACATCCTTCTTGTTCTGCTCGGCATAATGTTTGACGAACATCTGCGTGAGCTGCGGCAGGTCGTCGATACGCTCGCGCAGGGGAGGCAGCGTGATCGTGAATACGTTCAGCCGGTAGAACAGGTCCGAGCGCAGCTTGTTCTCGCGCACCGCTTGCTCGATGTCTCGATTCGACGATGCCAGCACTCGCACGTCCAGCGGTATCTCGGCAGTCCCGCCTACCCGGCGCAGCCGCTGCTCTTCGATCACGCGCAGCAGCTTGGGCTGCAGCTCGGCTTTCATCTCGGTCAACTCGTCGAGCAGCAAGGTGCCGCCGTTGGCCACCTCGAAGCATCCTTCCTTGCGCCGATCGGCGCCCGTAAAAGAGCCGCGCTCATGCCCAAACAGCTCGCTCTCCATCAACGTCTCGGGAATCGCCGCGCAGTTTACCGGCACGTAAGCCGAGTCGCGCCGCGGTGACAGTTCGTGAATCGTGCGCGCTACCAGCTCCTTGCCCGTGCCGCTCTCTCCGGTTATCACCACCGACGCCGACGATTGCGCCAGCCGCTCGATTGCCGTGATCACTTTGCGCATCGGCAGCGAGCGCCCGAACAGGGGTCCCAGCTCGCCGGCCTCGGCCAGGCGGCGGCGGAGGGTAGAGTTCTCTTCGCGAATGTTGATGTTGTCGGCGATGTTCTTGAGCACGCGCTGCAGATGAGCCGGATCTACCGGCTTCCGCAGATAATCGATCGCGCCCTGCTTGAGCGCCTCGACCGCGTCGGGTATCTCGCCCTGCCCCGAGATCATGATGGTCGGCAAATGGATTCCGAGCTCGCGAATATCGTGCAGGAGCTCAAGGCCGCTCTTGCGCGGCATCCTCAGGTCCGAAAGCAGAATATGAGGGTCGAAGCTGCTGATAAGCTCCAGCGCCCGGACCCCGTCCTCGGCAATCTCCCCTCGAAATCCCCACACCGCAAGCGACTCGCGCCACTCTTCGTGGGTGTTGACGTCATCTTCCGCAATCAGCACACGAATTTCGTTTGCCATAATTTTTCCAGCGAGACGCGAGAGACTTTCTGAATCTTGCCGAAGCACTGCAACAACCGTGCACGACTGCTAGTCTACCCGGAAACATTATGACTTATATGAGATTTTCGCTCAAAAGCCCGTGCTAATGAAGCACCAGGTCGGTAATTATTACTCGGTAATTCCTACCGACCTTTGAGCAAATCCACCCTCTTTGCCCGCCTAAGCCGCGCGATGCGCGGGGTCTGAGGTTTCGGACGCTGGGTGCTCGACGATCGTGGATGCCCGAAGGGTTTCGAGTTGGTACAGTTTCGGATCGGCGCGGATCGTCTTCCACCAGTAGCGGATCGTGCTGCCGGACCAGTTGTTGGTAATGCGTCCGGCTTCGTTCTTGTACCAGCTCTTCCCGGTGGACGCCCAAACTCTCTGCTGCAGCTCTTTCTGCTGTACGGCGTCGAACTCCTCCATCACGTCGCGCCGCAGGTCAATCGCCGAAGCGCCGCTCTCGTCCAACTTTCTCAGGCAGTCGAGGATGTAGTTCGCCTGGCATTCGATCATGAAGATGATTGAGTTGTGCCCGAGGTTCGTGTTGGGTCCGTACATCAGAAACAGATTCGGAAATCCCGCGACACTGATGCCGAGGTAGGCCTTCGCGCCATCCGCCCATTCGTCCTGCAGCAGATGACCATCGCGGCCGCGGATCGCCATCGGCGCGAGGAACGCGGTGGATTCAAATCCAGTTGCATAAATCAGTACGTCCACCTGAATCGCGCGGCCGTCCTTCGTGACGACGGCGTTTTCATCGAGATGATCGATGCCGCCGGTTACGACCTCGACGTTCTCGCGATTGAGCGCTGCGTAATAATCATCAGAAATCAGGATCCGTTTGCCGCCGATCGGATAGTCAGGAACCAGCGCCTCCTGCAGCTTCGGATCGGTAACTGTCGTGCGCATGTAGGTCTCGGCCGCCTGCGCCATCCGCCGCGACAGAAACGATACTCGCCGAAACACCGGCCAGTTCATCTCGTGCTGGAAGTAGATCAGCCAGCGGTAGAGCCGCGTCCGCACGGGATTGCGCGCGAAGCGGCGCTTCTGATCGTCGGTGTACGCGAGGTCGTTTCGCGGGACCATCCAGTTCGCGCTGCGCTGGAAGATATAGACTTTGCCGGCCTTGGGCGCGATCTGCGGGATGAACTGGATCGCGCTCGCCGCATTGCCGACTACGCCGACGGTTTTGCCGGTCAGGTCGACGTCATGACGCCATCGCGCCGAATGGAACGACACGCCGTTGAAATTTTCGGCGCCGCGCAACTTCGGCATGTTCGGGCGGTTCAACTGGCCCACGCCCGCGACCAGCACCTCGGCCAGGACTTCTTCACCGGTGGTCGTGCGGATTCTCCACACGGCCGCGGCTTCGTCCCAGTTCGCGCCGGCTATCTCAGTGCCGAAGCGGATATGCCGAAGGAGGTCGTACTTCTTCGCACAATCCTCCATGTACTCGAGTATCTCCGATTGAGGCGCCCACTTCCGCGACCAATCGGTCTTCTGCTCGAACGAGAAGCAATATGAAAACGACGGCACATCGCATGCTGCGCCGGGATAGGTGTTCTCGCGCCACGTGCCGCCCAGCCGATCGGCTTTCTCAAAGATCGTAAAAGAATCGATCCCCAGCCTTTTGAGTTGGATGCCAAGGCAGAGCCCGGAGAAGCCGGAGCCAATAATCGCAATTCGGCGCGATGTACGAGAATTCAGAGGCATTGTGCAAATCTCCTAGCGAGGATCTTAATCGCCGCGTCGCTGTCCACACTTTACTCCTATTATTTTCGAGAGTGCAACGCCTCCCACAGAACTTGAACAGCGGTGCGTGACAGATGGGATACCTGTAAAATGGTTTTGGAGAAGCTGGCATGAAACATTTGAAAGTTAGCGACGTGATGACGGCCGATCCCACTACCCTCAAGAGCAACGACAAGCTCACGCTGGCCGACGATATTATGCGGCTGGGGCGAGTTCGCCATCTGCCGGTGCTTGATGATGACGGTCAGAAGCTGGTCGGCATCGTGAGTCAGCGCGATCTCTTTCGCGACGCACTCGCGCACGCACTCGGCTACGGCAAGGACGCTCAAAGGAAGGTGCTCGACTCGCTCGCCGTCAAAGACGTGATGGCGACCACGGTCGTCACCGTCAGGCCCGATGCGTCGTTGGTCTATGCCGCGCGCGTTTTGACTGAGCGCAAGATCGGCTGCCTTCCAGTTGTCGAAGACGGACGCCTGGTCGGCATTCTGACCGAAGGCGATTTCGTCGCCCTCATCGCGCGCGACAGCTAAGCGGCACAGCTACGCGATTCGTACTCTGCTACCGAAATGATTCGCTGTGTGCGCTTGTCCCAGAGAATGTATTTCAAGGCTTTGTGAATCTGGGACAACTTCACGCGAGTAACATCGGAAAAGAGCTCCCGGTACTCGTTGTGGCAGCTTATCAAGCGATAGTTCGGAATTCTGGCGGATAGGTGGTGGACATGGTGATAAGCAATGTTGGCGGTAAACCAGTTTAACCAGCGCGGCAAAATCAGAAAACTCGATCCTTTAATTGCACCGGCGTCGTAATCCCAGTGTTTGCCATCGCTCGCGTAGGAGTGCTCAAAATTATGCTGAACGGTGAACAAAATGATTCCGACGCCGCCGGCCAGCGATGCGCTGATTAAATAAATCGTAAAGAACAGCACCGGACCGACTACCCAGCACATCAACCCCCATGCGCTGAGCAGGACGACATTATTCCAGAACATGTGCCAGTACTCTCGATACGATTTCCAATAGCGCATTTCAAAGCTGGCGGCGTGCGCCTTGATCGACAGGTCTGGCCGCTCAACTTTCCCTCTAACAATATGGCTCACGAAGCCGATGCTGCCTCTGAGCCAGTTAAAGCGCGGATTGAAAATCACATATATGAGGCCGGCAACTGGAGCGGTCGCGATGCTGCACTTGCGCCTATACATGAGCTGCTGCGCCGGGGTCATCGCCGCGTATTCGTCGACTGACAGCGTCGTGTAGAGCCCGCGGTACTTTTCCCAATTGCCGTTGTTGGCGTGATGAAAATTGTGATGTTGCGACCATACGTACTGCGGCATGCCGGAGACGACGCCCAGGATAAAGCCGAATGCGCGATTGAGCCACTGGGTGCGAAACAAGCTGCCATGACCGCATTCGTGCATCAGCGCAAAAGCGCGCAAGGTGAACAAGCTGATCAGCAATACCGCGGTGACGGTGAGCCAGTAGGAAATCTGGACACTCATCAGAGCGGCCCACCAAAGAAGCGCAAATAGCGTCAAGGTCGTAAGTACTTGCGTGAATGCTTTAACATCATCCGCCTGCGCATGGCGGCTAATAATGTCATGCTTCCTTTCTTTTATGCGGCGGATCGACGACACAATCGGACACCTCGACCTGGAGTTATCGTTAGCGGGGAGACGCGGAGGAGAAGCCTGACAGACCTACGTGTCAGCGCAATACCAACAGAGTGACACATCAAGCCGTCGAAACCTAACATCAACTGACTAAAGCGGGACCGGCTTAATTCGATGACCGCGTCCGGTGTTGCGTTCAGTATTCGCGCGAACCCACGACGTGCACACTATACGTCGCGAGCACGCGGAGGGTTTCAAACCCGGTGCGGAGGATTGCGATTGCTCATTCACCGGCTTTGACCTTGTCTTCCTGCGCCTGCCGACGCTCGATATAGGCATCCTGGATTGCTGCGTAGGGATCGATTGCATACAGGTCCACGTCTAAACATGTTCAGGTTTTCGGATCGGCCCAGCGCGTCGCGGACCGTTGAAGGCCCGAGAGTCGGTAAGCCTCGGGCTCGTGGAGAGTGCGACTCTTCAGGTTCCGAGTACTGCCGGAGGTTGATGCGGCGGGCCCAGGAGGACTATGAGAACGAATATGAGCGCTGCCAAAAAGCCGTTGCCAGGCCGGGCCGGGAAGTTTGCGGACACTCGAAAAATTCGAAACCTCACGGAAGAATTGAGCCGGGAAGAATACAGTCTCGGGATGCCTCTGCTCGACGCGGCAGTCGCCGGCGTCATTCTCGGCTTCAGGCCGTCGGATCGCAAAATGCGCACGCTGGCGCAGCGATGCTGGGAAGTTCTCAAGCCGAAACTCAATCAGCATCTGCTGAGCGAAGACGAAACCGTGCTGCCATGGGCGCAGGATGCGGGCGGCCTTTCTGCCGAGGTCGTGAAGCGGATCAAAAAGAGCCATCGCGAGATCCGCGCTCTGATCGGCAAGCTCGTCGGAGTGTCGTTCGAAGAGGATCCGGACAAAGTTGTCTCCGTAGCCGGCAAAGCTCTGTGCGCACTTGCAGTCAAGCTCGACGACCTGATCGACAGTGAAGAGATGCGTCTGCTGCCGGCGCTGAGAAGGATCCTGTTCGCGTAGTTGCCAGCGATCACAGCGGTGCCAGCAGGTATCGCATATGGATCGTCAGCTGGTGCAGGCCACCCTTGTATGAAAAGCGCGCATCATCAAATTTCGGCGGGCCGAAACTGCCCTTCGCGTCGTTCGATGCGCCGACGCCCTCCTTCGGCATGCCTATAAAATTGCGATCGAGTCTCCCGCTCGAATTTTCATCCTGAAACGCCGAGATCGCGTAGTCGCCCGGAACTACAGCAGAGAACTCGCAAACAGCTTGCTCGTTGGTGATTTTCGCAGTCGTCGTCTTTGCGGCCTTGGTGAAAATGTCGGGGAAACCGTCGGCGGAGGAATACAGCGCACACCGGACCTCGCCGTCGTTGCTATGCAGATCGACGAGGGCGACCTTTATCGCATTTGAATCCGAGGTGTTGTTCGTCTGCGCTTCAGCAACGCCGATGGTGAGCAGCGCGAGGAACATAGCGGCCGTTGCTTTCATAGCAGTGGACCTCTTTTTGGATATAGATGATCATTTGCGCGCCAATGCAAATGGAGGTGAACGATGTCACCAAGGCTCCGAATCGTCGCCGGGTTGTGCGGTATTTTCGGCGCTATAGCGCTGGTTTCGTCTTTCGTCATGAATCCGGCGCCGCCTGCTGAGTTCACCACGTCGCAACTGCGCGATTTCGCGATCCAGCATCACAACGGAATCGTATTCGGCGCGTGGCTTCAGGGGATGGGATCGCTGCTGCTCGTGCTCTTCGCGATCGCGCTTGTTCACCTGGCCGGCACGACGCATCAGTTTGCCGGCTGGGTCACGCTGCTGGCCGGGGTCACGATCCTCATGGTGAGCCTGGTGGAGATCACTTTCTATCTCGGTGCAGTTCAGGCGGCTGAAGCCGGTGACTTGACCAGCGGCGCGGTTAGCAACGCGCTCATCAAAGCGGTGCAGCATGTTTTTCTGATCGCGCCCGCGCTCCTCCTGCCGCTCGGGGCTGTGCTCCTTGGCGCACAGATCCTTCCGCGGGTGTTTGCATACGTGGCGCTGGCGATCGGCGCCACGCTACAGATCTTCGGACTTGTGGGACTTTTCGGCGTACTCCAGCCGATAATCGACGACGTGCTGATCGTTCAGGCGCTGTGGTTCGTGGCCGCAGGCGTCGCGCTTCTTTTTTGACGCTCAAGAGCGGCGCGTGAGTCCGTTGCGTTGCATGCGCCATCGGAGCAGATCGAAGCGGTCCTGGCCGAAGAACGGCTCGCCATTGAAGACCATCAAGGGGACGCCCCAATGTCCGGCGAGCTTTTGCGCGGACTCATTTTCGGTGATTACGGCTTCGTAGCGATCGGGGTCGCGCTCGATTTCCGAATCCAGTTTCGCGAGGTCCAGCCCTGCACGATCCGCCGCACGGGCCAGATGATCGCCGAGATGCCAATCTTTCACGCCGCCAAAGATGGCGCCGCTCACTGCGGCGAGGAACGGCAGCCCTTTGCCGGCATCGGCGGCGGCCACTCCTAGCCTGGTCAATCGATGTATGTACGGTTGATCGGTCGGGACCTCGCCGGTGGCCATGTTCATCACGATCGGATCGGGGCTGGGCCACGCGAACGGTATGCCGAGCATCTCCGCGATACGCGTGCAATCGCGAAACAGATACGGCGGCCACATCGGATTCACCTGCTTGAAAAATCCGGGAATCCGAACCGCGATCGGATAGACCGGGCGGACGTTGGTCTTCACGTCGTACTCGCGCTCGAATTCAATCAGCCGCGGCGTAACGAGGTAGGAATACGGCGAGCGAAACGACCAGAACAGATCATATTGAAGTGTCATAGTTGCGATTCTCTACCACCCATTGTGGTTTCAGTGACGTCTGTACACCATCGGTAGCTTTGTTCCGTCAAATTTGTGTTTTTCGGCAGGAACGTTGGCTTCTTCCGAGGAGCATCCAGAGTGGTTTCCATTGCCGATCAATTAGCACGCACCAGGGAGAGGCGGTAAGGCTGAAGAGTTCATCCTGGGCGCTACCGCACCGTCGAGGTCTCGATGGCTTTCGAGTCGGCAGGTAATGTTAGTAGCAAGCCGTCGTAGCCGATTATCACGCCGTGGGGCCGGATGTCTGCGACGCCGCGCATGAAGGCGATGCGCGCGAGCAGGTTGGAGGTTGGTGGACCTATGTGGCTCAGCACCAGCAGTTGCACTCCGGCCTCGTTCGCCTCGGATGCGGCCTCGACCGGCGTCGTGTGGTAGCGGCGGATGTCGGACATGATTTTCGCGACGCGCGCGTTACCAATCTGTTCCGCTCCTTCCTGGATCAGCTTTACCAGGTGTCCCGCCTGCGCTTCGTTAATCAGCACGTCTGCTCCCTTCGCGGCCGCGACGAGATTGGCGCACTTGATGGTATCGCCGCTGACTACGACCGAGCGACCCTTGTAGTCAAATCGATAGCCGTAGGCGGGCGCGACCGGCGCGTGATCGACGGTGAATGCTGTCACCTTGAGTCCGTTCTCTTCGAGCACCGTCGCGGAACCGCCGGCGCATGGCGACACGGCCGGGCGGAGTATCGATTTTCACCGTGAGCGGCTGCATCTGCCAGTCCGCGGGAGGCAGCAGCGCGGCGCCGTGATGCGCGACGCGATAGCCTTCATCGAGCGAGTAGGCCTGGGCGAATCCGTTCACCACTTGATCGACGCCCGGCGGGCCGTAAACGCGCAGCGGATGGTCCCGGCCATTCGCCCAGGTCTCAAGGTTAAGTTCGCCGAGATCGCCGATGTGATCGGAATGAAAGTGAGTGAGCATAATCGCGGCGAGCTTTGGCGCGGGGATGTGCCACAGCGCCAGGTTCTTCCACGCGCCGGGCCCGATATCCACGAGGTAGATGTTGCCGCCGGCGAAGATCGCGGTGCAGGCGGCCGCGCGATCGCGATCGGGCAGTGGATTGCCGGTACCGCATAGCAGAACTCGCAGCGAGTCCTGTTCGAGCAAGTCGTTGCGAGTCGCGGTCAGAGTACGCGCGATCACCCGGCGGAAGACCGCGTCCTGTACTGCGGGTATGTGAATCATCCACCAGGCAATGGCGGCAAGCGCCGCAACCGCGGCTGCGGCCAGCATCAGTCGTCGCGAAAATTTTGACATCCACCCCTCGGCGCGCGGGCGTCGGTCGCCGCGCATCCGGGCAATAGCACAGTGCGATCCCAGCGAACACTTTGTTCGCAGATTTTTTACGCCCTGTCTTTAGAGGGGGGCGGCATAAGGCGCCGTCCGCCGGGGCACGCCGGTAGAGAAATCGGGTGCGGCGACTTTAATCAGAGTGACAGCGGAGGAAGTACAATGCGTTTGAAGGCAGGAGTGATTCTAATAGGAGCTCTGGCGCTTGCCGCGCCGGTCGCGGCAGAAGGCAATGGCGGCGGTGGTGGCAATGGCGGTTTGGCACAGGTGGTCGCGTTGGACGAATGCGATCCGACCTCGTTCAACATGGTGCTGGGAGAGAGCGGGGGTGGCTTTTGTCACAATGTCGCGCTTGCGACCTTTGGCTTTGCGACCAGCCTAAGCGATCTTCTCATGGGCGCCGAGAATGGGAGCCCCGATCCGGGCTGGGATTTTGAGCCCGACCAAATGACGATAAAGCAGGGGACCGTCGTTTCCGTGGTGGACCAGGGCGGCGAGCCTCATACCTTTACCGAGGTGAAAGCATTCGGCAACGGATTCCTGCCGCCGCTCAACCCTGGCAGCGAAACGAGCGTAATTCCGGAGTGCAACGGCGGCTTCAAGAACATCGCAGTGGCCAGGACGCGAGTCGTTCAGGGCAGCCGTCTCGATGTCATTGGCCTGTCGAAAGGGAAGCATCTATTCCAATGCTGCATTCATCCGTGGATGCGGATGGAAGTGGACGTGAAGTAACACAGGCGGATAGCCGCTGGATAACTGTCGTCGACACAGAATGGAGGGGTTCTATGCGAGTCCAGTCTATATGCCGCTCTCTGCTTGCCCTTGTGGGCGCCTTGCTGGTCATGAGCCAATCCGCGCGTGCCAGCGAGGTTGCCTACGAGGGTTTCAGTCAATCGTTTCCAATCTACGCAAATGACGGTGTTGGTTTCAGCGGCCCGTGGGCGCCAGGCGGCTTCAACGCCTTTGCGTCGGGCTATACGTCGAATGTGGGATCATTGTTTTACCCTTCACTCGAGGCCAGCACCGGAGGAAGTGTATCTGGCGGTGCGTTTTCCGCGATCAACGGCGCCATCCGAAACCTGGAGCAACCGCTGGGAACGGACAACACAACGGTCTACCTGAGCCTTCTTCTGCGTCCGGATGGAATTCTGAGCAATGGTATTTTCAACGGCTTCTTCGGAGTCACGCTCAATGGCGTGTCTCGCGATCTCTTCATCGGCAAACCCGGTGGCGGAGCGCTGGAGCAATATGTGATCGAGACCCGGGGCGGGTCCGGACAGGTTCCGTCAGGCACCTCGACCGACGTGCGCCACACCGCGCTGTTGGTGCTCAAAGCCCAATTTCTGTCAGGCAACGACACATTCACGTTGTATGCGAACCCGGCGCCCTGGGGTTCTGAACCGGGCAGCGGTGCTGTGAAGTCAGATCTCGATTTGGGAGCAGTGTCGAAGATAGGCATCTATTCGTCGGGGGCTTTCACCGTCGACGAAATCCGAATCGGCACAACCTACGAGGACGTCGTGCCAAAACGGGGCGAAGGCCAGTAACATCGTGTTCCGCAGGATAGATCGCGAATCAGAGATTCCAGAATACGTGGCGCTCGGGATCGGGTTGATAGGAGCAGAAGGTGCCGGTGCGAATGGTCTTATCAAGATAGGTCGCGAGGTGAGAGTCATGCTCCTTGATGCGACCGATCGCGATCCTTATGGTGCGCGTGACGTTCACGCGAGCGCGTTCTGTGCTCGACGCAGCGCGGCGATCACGGCCTCGCAATCCGACAGCGCGTGCCAGCTCAGTTGATAGCGCCTCGATTTCTTCATCCAGCTTGAGCCCGCGCTTCTCGTTGCCGGTCCGCTTGGCCTCTTTGAGTTCTTCCGTGAGATCTTTGATGCGCTGACGGTAAGACGCCTTCGCCTGGACGTCGAGGACTTCGCCGGCGTCTCCAAGCACTTCCGAAGGACACTCACTGATGTCGCCGGCCTCGACAGTCGACTCGCTTCGTCGCGACACCCTCGCGAGCGCGGTTGCGCGAAACTCGCTGTAGGGATGACGCAGAAGATGCGCAAGGTAACGCAGGCCCTTGGAGTCCTTGAAGCGGGACACGCGCCCTTCATATGAGACCGTCCAATACTCGCCCTCGTTCCGGAACATGTTGGCCGGCTTCGCGCGAGTGGAAGGCGGCTTGTCGGTAGTGGATCGGGCACGCCGATCCTTCGGAACAGCGCGATCGCAATTTCGGACGGCCGCGCCGGACGGTATCGGCTGGCGCTCGACGAATTCTTCGATCAGATCGGCGATGCGATCCTGCGTCTCGTGGTCGAGCACCAGATGGTCCATGCCTGGCAGCTCGTGGTACACGGCGCCCGGAATATTTTCAGCGAGGTACCGTGCCAGACGCTACCGGAATGAGCGCATCACCCGCGCGATGAAGAATCATCGTGGGTAACTCTGATCGTGGGCAGCAGGTGACGGACATCGATCTGGTAGTTGGCTCGCATCAGAGCAAGAATTGATGCAGGACTGGATGATTCCCGCTCGATCCGCCCAAACCATTGGTTGAATGCTTCGTCCTTCAACCGGCTAGGAGCATTGAGACGGAGCAGCACGCCGGTTCCCCAGTGCTTTTCCAGAATGGTCAGGAAACCGTCGAATTGCGATTGGGACAGCGCCCAGGGCTCGGCGCTTCATCGATACAAAAGTGCCGTATAACACGAGCGCCGAAGTTCGCTCGGGATGGGTGGCGGCGAACGTCAATGACAAAAGGCCGCCTTCCGACCAACCGTAGACGATCGCGCTGCTGGAACCGGCCGCGTCCATCACGGCGCCCACGTCGGCGGTCCGTTCTTCGAGGGTCTGATCGGCCACCCGATCGGAGAGCCCCTGCCCGCGCTTGTCGAAAACGATTACGCGAGCAAAGGAAGTAAGCCTCTGAAGGAGGTATTTGTAGGTCGGCACGTCCCATAGCAGTTCGACATGCGAGATCGTTCCCGGGACCAGCACGATATCGCGCGGCCCGTCGCCCAAAATCCGGTAAGCGATGTGAACGTCGCCATTCTTCGCGTACTTAATATCGGGTTCCACGGACCATTCCTCGCGCCAACGCTACCAAGAAGAAACGAAAAACTAGCACGAGATCATTTCATACTGCCACGGTATCAGCTCGGGGCCTTGCCGAAGCTATCGACCAATTCTTTCAGCCGATTCTTCGCGTCCGCGATGATATGGACGCCGTCACCCACCAGGATCGTGTCGAAGTCGAGCGCCAGCAGTTGATTGACGCTGCGGCGGAGGCGTGCAGGGTCGTCAATCACGCGCTCGTGCAGCAGGCTAAGGCGTCCGGGAGGATTTCCTACGAATGCGTCGCCGACGATCAAGGTTTTTCGCGCTGGCCAGAGGAACGCGACCTCGCCGGGACTCTTTCCGCTGACGCCTATCACCTTGAGCGGCCCGATTGTTTCGCCGTCCTCAAGTTCGCCGTCGAGCACGGCGCCCTGCCCTTTTGCATATGCGGCGTCTTCAGGATGGATGTAGCACCTGGCGCCGGTGTGCTCGCGAATCCGATTTGCGGCCCGCACATGATTTCGATTGGTGAGAAGAATACTGTCCACACCCGTTTCCACGAGTTCGCTCATCACTTGATCGGTCGGCTCGACCGGGTCGATACAGATGTTACCGTCCAAATCGGGAATCAGCAGGCTGTTGAAGTTGTAGCCATGCGGCTCGGAAAACCATGACCAGGTAAGAACGTCGCCGAGTATTGTTTCCATGTGAGGCTCCTCGAAAATGAAGTGGCGCGCCGATCTTAATCCCTCGCGCGCGTGAGATTCCAACGGCTGAGTCGCAGCGGTTGGCAGCTTGGCCCTCGCCCGACTATTGATAGGAGACGTCCAGCTTCGAGCGGGCGATCTTCAGAACAATACGGGAGAGAATTCATGGGTAAACTCGAAAAGAAAGTTGCAGTCATCACCGGTGCGGCGAGCGGAATCGGCCGGGCCACCGCAATTCGATTCGCAGGCGAAGGCGCCGCGGTCGTGATCGCCGATCTTAATCGCGAGGGTGGTGAAGCTGCGGTGCGAGACTGCAAGGAGAACGGCGGCAACGCCGTCTTCCAGCTCACCGACGTCTCGAGCGAGGAAAATATCAAGAGCGCGGTCGATCGTGCGGTCAAGGAATTCGGCCGCCTCGACGTCATGTACAACAATGCAGGATTGGGCGGCGCGGTCGGGCCGCTCGAAAAGACCAGCGCGGAAAACTGGGATCGCAGTTTTTCGATCCTGCTGCGCGCCGTATTCCTCGGAATCAAGCATGCGGTGCCCGAGATGCGTAAGACGGGCGGCGGTTCGATCATCTCGACCGCGTCGATCGCCGGGCTGCGTGGCGCGCCCGGGCTGCACGCATACTGCGCCGCCAAAGCAGGAGTCATCAGCCTGACGCGATCGGCTTCGATCGAATTGGCCAAGGACAAGATTCGGGTCAATTGCATTTGCCCCGGACTGATCGCGACTCCGCTGACGTACAATCGCATTCCGGGAGGCGAACAAACCGCGACGCAACTGTTTGCCGCATTTCAGCCGTGGCCGCGCGCGGGACGTCCCGAAGATATCGCGGCGATGGCGCTATTCCTCGCCAGCGACGACTCGGAGTTCGTGAGCGGGCAGGCAATGGTGGTTGACGGCGCGGTGACGTCGGGAATGGGTGCGGGCAACCTGGCGCGAGGCTCTCAAGATGCGCCGCCCCAGATGCTCGAAGACGGATGGTCAGGTCCCTCGTTCGAGATGAAGCGGCCGTCATAGTTCGTCGCGGAGGGAATCAGCCATGGCGCAGCATGTTGTAGTCGAAACGAATTGCGGAAAGATTCGCGGCATCGCGGAGAACGCAGTCAACGTGTTCAAAGGGATTCCTTACGCCTCACCGCCGGAAGGTGAAGGTCGATTCGCGCCGCCGCGAAAACTCCAGCCCTGGACGGAGGTTCGCGACGCTTTCGACTTCGGCAATCGCGCGATGCAGGACGAGAACGCATTCGCGATGCCTCCTGCGATGCTCAAGCTGTTCGCGGGGCGTGCTCTGCCGCCGATGAGCGAGAACTGCCTCGTGCTCAACGTGTGGACTCCCGCGGTAAACGACGGGCGCAAACGGCCGGTGATGTTCTGGTGCCACGGCGGCGCGTTCATCTCCGGCTCCGGCGATTCGCCGTGGTACGACGGAACCAATCTGTGCCGCAAGGGTGACGTCGTAGTCGTGACGATCAATCACCGGCTGGGGGCATTCGGCTATCTGCACCTTGGCGATTTCGGCGGGGAAGAATTTGCGGCGTCGGGAAATGCGGGAATGCTCGATATCGTCGCGGCGCTCGAATGGGTTCGCGACAATATCGCGGCTTTCGGGGGCGATAAGGGCAACGTGACAATCTTCGGCGAGTCGGGCGGCGGCGCGAAAGTCAGCGTGCTGATGGCGATGCCGGCGGCGCATGGTTTGTTTCACAAAGCGATCATTCAAAGCGGGCCGGCGGTGCAGATGGCGAGCCGCGACGACGCGAGTGAGACCGCGCGGCAACTGCTCGCAGAGTTGGGAATCGATGCGGGCAAGGTGAATGAGTTGCGGCAGGTTCCCGCACAGAAGCTCGCAGAGGCGCAAGCCGCGGTGCTGAAAAAAGTCAGCATGATGTCCTTCGCCAACCGCCGTCGCGTCGGTTTCAATCCGGTGGTCGACGGGAAGCATCTTCCGGGCGGTCCCTTCGAGCCGACAGCTCCGGCGATTTCCGCAAACGTGCCACTGATTATCGGGACCAACAAGGATGAGATGAATCTGTTCTTCGGGCTCGCGCCGTGGCTCGACGAACTGGACGAAGCTGCGATGCGCAAGCGCGTCCAGATGTTCGTCGGCGATCAAGCCGACCGCATCATTGAGCCTTACCGGCGCGCGCGACCAAAAGATTCGCTGCGCGACCTCGTGCTGGCGATCGCGACCGACCATGCGATGCGAATGCCATCTCTCGTCACTGCGGATCGCAAGGTCGCTCAGCACGCGCGCGCCGGTGTTCGTATACATGTTCACGTGGGAGACGCCGGTGCTGGATGGCAAGCTCAAATCGCCGCACGCGCTCGAGATACCTTTTGTGTTCGACACTGTTCAGACTTCTGGGCTGACTGGAGATTCGCCGACGCGATTCGCACTGGCCGACAAGATGAGCCGATCGTGGCTGGCGTTCGCGCGCACTGGGAATCCGAATCACCAGGATGTTCCGAATTGGCCGCAGTACTCAACCGAGCAGCGGCCTACGATGATGTTCGACAATCAGTGCCGGGTGGAAAACGATCCGTATCGAGCGGAGCGGATGGCCTGGCAATCCCGCTAGCGGTGTCCAAGGTCGTCACTGAGTTGCGGGCGACTGCGATTCTTCAGAGCGTGAGTCAACTTGCTGGGGATCGCATCTTGACAAGAAGTTAGCACACTCGAAGCGGCTGTTGAGAGAAGCTGTGTGGATTTAAATACGATCGCGGAGATTGCGCGTCCGAAACCTGGGGAGGAAACGATCGATTGGCGCGAAGGGGATGCATGGCTGGCAGGGGGCACGTGGCTGTTCTCCGAGCCGCAGCCGCAACTGCGCCGCCTGATCGATCTGCACGGGCTTGGCTGGGAGCCGTTGACCGTCAGCGATCGGGGACTCGAGATTGCCGCTACTTGCGAGATTGCCAAGCTGGTCGCCTTGACCTCGCCATCGGATTGGACTGCAGCGTCGCTGATCAGTGAGTGCTGTCGCGCGTTCCTGTCGTCGTTCAAAATCTGGAACACAGCCACCGTCGGCGGCAATGTCTGCATGTCGCTGCCGGCGGGTCCGATGATTTCGCTGACGGTCGCGCTCGAAGGCGTCTGCAAAATTCTGAATCGTGACGGCACCGAGCGGCGCGTGCCGGTCGAGGACTTCGTCACCGGCAATCATAAGAATGTGCTGCAGCCGGGCGAGTTGCTTAGAAGTATCGAGTTGCCGACTTCGGCGCTTCGCAAGCAATCGAGCTTCCGTCGAGTATCGCTGACACATCTCGGGAGATCGACGGCGCTGCTGGCGGGCACGCTGGATCCGCGCGATGGAGTCTTCATGCTGATGGTTTCCGCCTCGACCGAGCGGCCGCATCGGATCAAGTTTCCGAAACTTCCAAATCCCGACGAACTGCGCGTCCGCCTCGAGCGTGAAATTCCGAAATTTTTCGACGACGTTCACGGCACGCCCGAGTATCGCAAGCACATGACTTTTTATTTCGCCGAAGAGATCCGGCGCGAACTCTCGAAGAAGGTGCGGCCGTGAGTTACCTGGTCAACGGCAAAACCTTCTCGGAAGAGCCGCGGCCAGGACAGTGCCTGCGAACTTTTCTGCGCGACATGGGATGGTTCGGGGTCAAGAAAGGTTGCGACGCGGGCGATTGCGGCGCCTGCACGGTGTGGCTCGACGGCGTCCCAGTGCATAGCTGCCTGATTCCCGCCTTTCGCGCCGACGGCCACCAGGTCACGACGATAGAAGGGCTCGCGCAAAACGGCGACCTGCATCCGATGCAACACGCGTTCATGCAGGCCGCGGGTTTCCAATGCGGTTTCTGCACCGCCGGCATGATCATGACCGCGGCGACTCTGAGCGAAGAACAGATCAAGGACCTGCCACGCTACCTCAAGGGCAATCTCTGTCGATGCACCGGTTATCACTCGATCGAGAATGCGATCCACGGCGTCACTTCGATCGAAGAGGACAAGCCCGGCAAATCTTGCGGCGCTGGACTGCTGGCACCGGCTGCCGAAGCAATCGTCACCGGGAAGGTCCGCTTCACCCTCGACACCGCGATGGAGGGCATGCTGCATCTGAAGCTGCTGCAGATCGCCGCACGCCCACGCGCGCATCACGGCGATTCGCAAGGATGCCGCTCTGGCGGTTCCGGGCGTCCGCGGCGTCTATACCTGGGAGGACGTGCCGCGATTGCTGTATACGTCCGCAACGCACGACGACTATCACGTCGATCCCAACGACACTTACCTGCTCGACAACGTCGTGCGTTTTGTCGGGCAGCGAGTGGCGGCAGTCGTCGCGGAAACCGAAGGCGCGGCGGAAGAGGGATGCCGCAAAATAGAAATCGATTACGAGATGCTGCCCGCGGTCTTCGATCCCGAAGAAGCGATGAGCAAGGGCGCGCCCGTCATTCACGACAAGGGCGCGGAGTCACGCATTCGGCGACCCGGGCAGAATATCCTGCTTGAGATTCACGGCAACGTCGGCGACGTCGAGACGGGATTCAAAGCGGCTGACGTAATCCACGAGGCCACCTACACCACGCATCGCGTCCAACACGCGCAACTCGAAACGCATTGCTCGATCACGTGGCTCGACAACGGTCGGCTCAACGTCCGCACCAGCAGCCAGACGCCGTACATCACCAAGCAAAAGCTCTGTTACATCTTCGACCTGATGCCCGAGAGCGTTCGCGTCTTTTGCGAGCGCGTGGGAGGCGGCTTCGGCGGCAAGCAGGAAGTGCTGACCGAAGACATCTGTGCCTTTGCCACTTTGAAGACCGGCCGTCCAGTGATGCTCGAATTCACCCGCGAAGAGGAATTTATCGCGGCGACCACGCGCCATCCGATGAGCGTCAGGATGAAAGTCGGCGCCAAGCGCGACGGCACTTTGACCGCGATGGAGGTGCGCGTCGTTTCCAATACCGGCGCCTACGGCAATCACGGCGGCGAAACGTTGTACGCCGCGTGCGGCGAGGCGGTTGCGGTCTACAAATGCGCCAACAAGAAAGTTGACGGCTATACCGTTTACACCAACATGGTGCCGGCCGGCGCGATCCGCGGATACGGAATGACGCAGACGATCTTCGCAGTCGAGTGCGCGATGGACGAAGTCGCGCGCAGCCTGAAGATGGACCCGTATGAATTTCGGCGCATCAACGTCGTTAAGCCGGACGATCAGATGATCTCCGCGAGCACCGAAGCGACAGACACCGAGTTCGGCAGCTACGGCCTGGACCAGTGCATCGACCTGGTGGACGCCGCGATGAAGCGCGGCAACGGCGTCAAGCGTCCGCCGGGCGCGGACTGGCTCGAAGGCCAGGGGATGGCGATCTCGATGCATGGATCGGTGCCGCCGACGGAGCATCGTTCGGAAGCGCGGCTCGGCCTTGGCGAGGACGGCAACTATCACCTCGCGATTGGCACTGCTGAATTTGGAAACGGAACGACGACGGTGCATCAGCAAATCGTATCGAGCGTTCTCAACAGCACCGCCTCGCGCGTGCGGATTGTCCAATCCGACACCGATAAAACCGGCTACGACACGGGCGCGTTTGCCAGCGCGGGCACAGTGGTTGCGGGCAACGCGGTGCGGCTGGCGGCCGAGGCGCTGCGCGACAGGATGCTGACCTTTGCCTCGAAAAATTATGGAGTCGACCGCGACGCCTGCCGTATCGAGCACGACGCCATCTTCTACAACGACACGCGCGTTCCGCTGGCGGACTTTTTCGCGGCCGCGCGCAAGGCCGGACGTCAGCTTGAGACTGTGCGCAAGGCTTACGGCACTCCGCGCAGCGTCACCTTCCAGGTGCAGGCATTTCGTATCGCGGTCAATCGCATCACGGGCGAAATCGTCATCCTGCAGAGCGTTCACGGCTGCGACGGCGGCGTCATCATCAATCCGATGCAGTGCAGGGCACAGGTTGAGGGCGCGATCGCGCAAGGAGTCGGCTGGACACTTCAGGAAAAGATGGTCTTCGATGACACCGGCCGCATGATCAATCCGAGCTTTCGCAACTACCGGATTCCGGCGTATGCCGACGCGCTCGAGCGCACCGAGATCTATTTCGCCGACACCTATGACGCGTTCGGTCCGCTCGGCGCAAAGTCGATGAGCGAGGCGCCGATCTATCCGATCGCGCCGGCTCTTGCGAATGCGCTGACGAACGCCACCGGCGTCCGCTTCCACGATTCATCGCTAACGCCCGATCGCATCTATCGACGGATCTACGAGAGCAGCCAAAGCGCCAACGGGCAAGACTCAACCTGAATCGGGAAGAGCGATGAAGATGCCGCTCAGGGGCGGCCCTCCTACCTTCAAGAATCGATCACAGCGCCTGGAATATGAGCACGAAGAGGAACAGGCCGATTGCGACCGTCGACAACCCGAGCGCCTCGTTTTTCCAGTCGCGCGTCGGAGCCTCGAGCCAGAAACTCAGAAATCGGCTCACCCGCGGCATGACCAGATAGGTGAGCAAGCCGACCGAAAGAAAATTGCCAATCAGCATCGCTTCCGCGATCGACAATTTACGCCAAAGCGGATTGAGAAACGTCAGGACCATGACCGTCGGATAGAGCGCGAACAATACCGTCAGCGCCTGCTTCCATGGCGGCGGTCCGCTGACGGTCGCGCCCGGCCCGCGATTGAGCGCGAACCAGCTTTCGAGCCCGGTCAGCGGATGCTCATGCATGCTCTCGACGATCGGATCGAGTTCCTTGAGCAGCGCCTGCCGCTCTTCCGATTCCATCCAGCGATTTAGATCTTCGACGCTGCGGTAGCGCACGATGTCCACCCACTCATTTTGAAACGTGCCGTGCGGCTTGAAGAATTCCGTCGCGAGATAGCCAGGGTAGTGCGTCTGCGCTGCTATCGCCTTGCGCCGCCATGCCAGATAGTCCTCCACTTTGTCCTTGGCGACGCGATGCGTAAAAACCATTGCGACGGGCGGCTCGGCACTGTCGTCGCTCGCGAGCAGCAACATGTGCGACGGCTCCGAGAGACAGGCCTCAATTCGCGCCGCTAGCTGCACATGTTCCTGACTGTTTAGCCATCGCTTCATCGCCGCGTTGGATTCGAGACGGAAAATCGCCACCCACTCTGCCTGCAGACCAGGAATCGGGCCGAGGACTTCCGTACCGATGAAGCCCGGGAACTTCCGCGCCGCGTCAGTAATGGCGTTCTGCGCCCTCTGGTATTCGCCGGCCTTGTCAGCGCGCACCAGGTGAGATGCGATCGCGGTTGCAGGCTGCGGAACGTGCGCGTCGCCCTGCGCAGTCGAGTCATCAATCATAAGGATCCCCCAACTCCAAACACCGATATGGTCGAGACACAGTTATGCCACAAACAGCCTCCAGAGACCGCAATCCGGTCTCGATTGAGCGCGACCGGAGTGCCCAATTCCGATTCGTCGCACTGATTGTGCGGCCAATTTTCACGCCCTATCAGCAGGCAGAGAGCCAATAAAATAGGGAGAACAGAACAATGAAAAGCAATGCAGCTACTCGAATGAAACACTCCTGGGAAGCGCCTAGCGATCTCAGCGGAGACGCGGTGGTGGAAATCTCGGGCTCGCTTCGCAAATTGCTGGCTGACGTGTTTACGCTCTACGTAAAGACCAAAAACTTCCACTGGCACATGAGCGGGAAGCATTTCCGCGACTACCATCTGCTGCTCGACGAACAGTCTGACCAGATTTTCGCGATGACCGACGAGATTGCCGAGCGGGCGCGCAAAATCGGCGGGACTACGATCCACTCGATCAGGGACATCGCGGAGCATCAACGCCTGAAAGACAACAACTCCGAGTTCGTGCCGCCGCAGGACATGCTGACCGAGCTTCGCGCCGACAATCTGCAGCTGACCCGGGAGCTGCGCGCAACTCATAAGGTCTGCGATCAATACGACGACGTCGCCACCGCCAGCCTGATCGAGAACTGGATCGACGAGACCGAGCGCCGAACCTGGTTCTTGTCGGAGATCGTTGCTGACCGCTAAACCACGATTCGTAGAGGCAAGAATGTGATGAGCCGATCGTACCAGGGCGAGCGTCCACCTCTTTCTACCGCCGCCCTGGTAAGGCTCGCAGTGATTAGCATCATCGTGTTATGCATCCTGGCGAGCTTTGCCTATTCGGCCGGTCGACATCTTACCGGGCCGGCCGACACAAAGACGGTGCGTGAACCGATTCCATCCGAACCGCCGCCGCAACTACGCCTGGGCCCGCTCGCCCTGCTCGATCTGCGCCGTACCCATCATGACTGGGAGACTCATGCGGCATAGGTCGAGCAGTTTCGGGCAGGAACTGGCCGTCCTCGGTGCTGTAGTCTTTGCTGCGGTTGTAGTCGGATCGCAGAGCGCCCACAGCCAGACGGTGCCTGCAGCACCCGAGAATCTCAAACCGCCCGCCGGCGAACACCTGCGAGCGCACGCGCATGCTACCGGGCAGCAGATCTACCTCTGCGACGGATCAAAATGGATGCTGAGCGGACCCAATGCCAACCTCTTTGATGAAGCCGGACAAAAGGTGGGGTCTCACTTCACGGGGCCAACCTGGCAATGGTCGGACGGAAGCCAGGTAACCGGCAGACCTATAGCCAGTGCGACGCCCAATCCGGATTCGATTCCGTGGTTACTGCTAACTTCGACCGGTCACACCGGCGACGGCGTGATGAAGAACGTCTCGAGCATCCAGCGCTTGCAGACAAAAGGTGGTAAGGCACCTGCTGACGGCTGTGGAGCGTCGCACAAAGGTGAGCAGGCCCGAATCTCCTATGCAGCCGAATATTACTTCTACGGGCCCCAATAGTAGGCAGCTGGCGCAAGAGCTATGCCGACAGGAGCCGGGTCCGAGCTATCTCGCTATGTCGAGGCATACCGATCTGTGTATAGGTCTCCAATGCCTTACCTAGCAGCGAAGATTCCCAAAGGGCACCTACCAGACGCGAGAACCTTGGGTTCTCCACGGTTCAGTCTTACTGACGCGCGCCTTCCGCCAATGACGTTGCCCGTCCACATTGAGTCCGATAGAATCGCTCCTGTCATGGGGCATAAGTCAGCGGATGCAACGTCCGCCACTGACTGAACGAGGTGCCGTCCGAGATTCTACCTTCGCCCAAGCCACGGACCGGGCAGGAAGGTGGATTATTCGGATGCCGAGACAGAAGTCCTCGAAACGATCCGCGCCGGTCGCATCCGGCGAGTTCCTGACGTGCGATGGAGTCGCGCGTGAACTTCACATCTCGACCAAAACACTCCAGCGCCGCATCAATGCGGGCCAGTTCTGTCCGTTCCTGCGAGTCGGGCGGAAGATGCTGTGGCGGCGAGCACGGTTGGAGCAGTGGTTCGCGGAACATGAGTCGGTGACCGGCGTTGCGATAGAAAAGCGGACGCGAAGGCGGATGGCGCCACTTCCCTCTGCTTTTGTGAATTGACAGTAGGTTGGTGCCCTGCGAGAGTCCGCCAAGCTACGACGCCAGAGTTAGTTCAAGAGTGGTGGAAATTTGCCAACGCGGCTGTGCGCGCCGCGGGGAGGGGTCCATGGCAGATCGGAATCGGCGCTTTACGGTTGCAGCAATCGCGCTGCCGCTTTTGTTCCTCGCGATGTCGGGGATAGGTCGCGCGGCAGGCACCGTCACAAATTGCACCACCTTCGGCCCGGGAGCCGGCACTCTGGAAGCGGCGCTAACGGGCGGCGGCAGCGTGACGTTCACATGCAGTGGAACGATCATCGTGCCGCAGATCGACATTAGTTCCGGGACAACCACCGTTGACGGGGCGGGACAGAGTGTGACGTTGAGCGGCAACCACATCGCAAACACGGTCTTCAGCGTCGCGTCGGGCGCTACATTGAATCTGCAGAATCTGATCATTTCCAACGGCCTGAGTTTCGCTGGCGGTGGCGGCGGCATCTCGAACGACGGCACGGTGACTGTCACCAACAGCACCTTCTCCGGCAACAGCGCGTTCCTCGGTGAAGGCGGCGCCATAAGAAACCAAGCTACGCTCACGGTTACCAACAGCACCTTCTCCGGCAACGGCGCGGCATCCTCGGCGGCGGCATCGCGAACCTGCTCGCTGACGGTCACCAACAGCACCTTCTCCGGCAACAACGTGGGCGACTCAGGCGGCGGCATCGAGAATCTAGGCTCGCTGACGGGCACCAACAGCACCTTCTCCGGCAACAACGCGTTGGGCGACTCAGGCGGCGGCATCGAGAATCTAGGCTCGCTGACGGTCACCAACAGCACCTTCTCCGGCAACAACGCGGCGGCCGGCTTAGGCGGCGGTATCCACAATATTGGTACTGCAACGCTTAAGAGCACGATTCTGGCCGACGAATCCGGCGGGAATTGCGGCGGTACCGCTACTCCTCGGGTCACCGACGAAGGCTATAACATCTCGGATGACGGTAGCTGCGGATTCAAGATGGCGCCGAGCGGCACCAGCATCAATAACAGCATGACGCTCCATCTGGACCCCGCAGGATTAGCGAACAACGGCGGTCCGACCCAGACAATCGCGCTCGAACCGAACAGCCAGGCGGTCGATTTTATTCCGGTCGCCGATTGCACCGACCAGTCGATGCCGCCGGTGGCGCTGACGACCGATCAGCGCGGATTTCCGCGGCCCGATCCGGGCAATCCTGACTTCTGCGACGCTGGCGCGTTCGAATTGACGACGATGCCCTTCGTGCTCGCGCCTAACAGCGAAAGATTGCAGATAGCGCGTTCGACCACTCCGAATTCAGATCAGGTCAACATGGCGTTTACCTTCACCGAGAATGGCTTTCCTTCGTGCGACGCGGGCGACAATGCGTTCAACGGGTTCAGTGTGCTTCTAAGGTCGGGCAGTTGCGGCGCGCTTGACGATGCGTCACTGGATCTGATGCTGCAGCCGTGGGTGGTGCACACCGTCAACCACATGAGTTACGGAACAATCTTCCAATCGATGCCGCCGGAGACGGTCTCGGCCCGGATGGTCCAACTGCCGACGCCCGCATCACCGGCGTGCGGAGAATGGACCATAAACATCGAGGTGGCAGGGATCGATTCCTCCGGCCTGGGCGACGGTCCGTTTGCATTGGTGCTTAGCAACCCGGACGGCGACCAGGGATGCTTCGACATCACCAACGCGGTAGTCGGCAGTCAGATTCCGACGCCCGGTCACAAGGTGAGGCGTCGGGTGCGGCGATAAGCTTAATTAATTTTGCTGGCTAGGTTGGCAAACCCCTTCTCCTGGCCGGCATCGGGCCGGCGTCTCTTCTCCCCGAGCGCGCTGGCCCGTTCTTTTTTTTCCGGCTGCTTCGCCACCGAGCGCTACTCGGCGTCCTGTGGGTAGCGAGTGCCTTTCGGATTCCTAAGCCGCCGCGCCCTTGCCGCCATGGTCCGCGCGACCGCCTGAATGTGCGCGTCCGACTTCGCCAAAGTGATCGGCCTCGACGCTGGCGCGGATGCGCCCGCCGAGTTCGCATAGGCCGCGTCTGCCACTGCCTGTAGATTGTCCTTCATAAAGGTTGAACCTCATCGCTTAGAGAATTTCATTTTGGTCGAAATCGTGGCTCATCAGGTCGTGCGTCTCGCGGTCGGTGATTCGCGCAAACCTGACGCCCGACCCTTCCGGGGCTTTCGGCGAAGCACTCTGCGGCGCGTTCTCGGCGGGCGTGGCGGATTCGGACTCCCAGCCCGTCGCGGCGTCATCAACCTTGATCGGCACTAGATCGACGTGCGACTCCAACAGGATGGCGTTGATCTGCTTGATGCGCTCGTACTCGAACGCCGGATCGGTCAGAGCGGTGACGGGTGAATTGCACTTCGCACAGACGCCGCTGGTGCCATCGGGACCGGCGATAGCAGGAACCGCATCGAGGTTTGCTGCTGAACCCGGCCCCATCTCGCGAAGCGCGCTGTCGAATTTGTCGATGGCGAGCGCCGCCATCGCCCCGGCAATTTGATCGCCACTGGCGTTGGCTTGGATTAGTACTTTTTTTCGGTACGCAATGTTGCGCGCCAGTTGGTGCTTGATCGCTTCTGCGGCCTCGCCTCTGATTTCGTCGGTCAGCACCGCGTAACCTTTTTTGAAAGCGTCGTAGGCCGCACCGCGACTTGCGTAACCTAACTCCTCAGCGATTTCGGTGAACGAAGCGCCCATGATGCGAAGCTCGACCGCCGCGCTCGCGCGTTTCAAAAATTCGATCTTCTCACCGGGGGTGGCGTGATCCGCGAAGCCCAGCCGCGATTGCCGGTTACTGCGCTTCGCCTTGATGGGGATATCGGAAACAGCGGGCTTCGGTCCCTTGATGTCGGCGAGCCTAGGTTTGCGCGCTGGCCGCGCGTGGCGACCGTCACTGGGTCGCCGACCTCTACTACCGTCGCCGCGAGCCAACTTACCGCGCCTCGCTTATGTGGAGTGTGATGTTTACATTCTGCCTGTATAGCTACGTCCGCCTGATTACCTCTACTATACGCCACACGCACGCAGGCCGGAAACATGGCCGACACTGCGTCCCACTGCTCAAGACCGCGCTCGGCCATCGAGAGGCTTGCCAACAAGTCAGCCCTTTGTCGTGGGTCAGCGGCGCCTAGATGCGAAAGGGCGGACCGGAAACTGCGCCGAGCTTCCTCAAATGCCGCTGCCTCGAGTGCGCCCTCGCCTGCCAGCGTCAGCCATCGGACCAATTTCCCGCGCTCGCCGAACGATCCTGCCTTCAGGAGATGATTAGCGATCTCACTTGCTCGCTCATTGACGGCTTGCGGATAGAGCCGCTCGATCGCGGCGGCGACGCTCGCGTGCAATTGTTCCTGGCGCGGTGCTGAAATGCCGGCGAGCAGCGTTTGCCGCACGAGTTCATGGGCGAAGGTGAAAGGCGTCTCGGGTCCTTCGGAACTCGGGACGATTACTCCCATCCGCTGCGCCCTCTCGATGACGGTGAAGAGTTCATCAATCTCGACCTGGCTGATCGCAGACAGTAGTTGAAAACTGAAACTGCGCCCGATCACCGCGGCGGCCGCCAGCACGCGCATTTCATTCTCGTCGAGCCGCGCGATGCGACGGCCGATGATCAAGCGTACATTTTCCGGTACGTCATTCTCGGCGATTTCGATGTCCGTGCGAAATTGGCCAGCCTGATCGAAGACCTTTCCCTCTTCGTTCAGATGCCGGTACACCTCCTCGACGAAGAATGGATAGCCCTGGCTCTCCTCAAAGATAAGGCTCACCAGGCTTTCGGGAACCTGGCGCTGACTCAGGCCCTGCAACATTTGAGCGATGGCGGTCTGGGATAGACCGCCTAGCTTGAGCGGACGGACGCCCATACGAATTAATTCTTCCAGAGTTCTGACCAGCGCAGGATTGTTCTCGGTATATTCGTCCCGATAGGTCCCGATGATTACGACCCGAAGCTGAGCGACGCGATTGGCAAGATGAATCAGGAGTCCCAGCGTGGATTCGTCGGCCCAATGAAGATCCTCGAGTAAGTACAACTGCGCTCGTAGTCGAGCCGCGCGCGCCACTGCTTCGGAAGCGCTCTGAAAGAGGTATCGACGCTTTTGCGCCGGCGGCAGTTCCAATGGTGGCGGAATATCCGGAAAAACTCGCCGTAGACTTGGAGCGATTTGGGCCAGTTCAGCCGCATGGTCACCCATCCGCCGTCGAAAATCATCGAGGCTCGCCGCCCGGGCCAGATTGCTTTCAAGAATCTCGGCGAATGGTAGATAGGGAAAAGGTTCGTCTCTTTCGTAGCAGTGCCCGACCGCCCATCGGAAGCCAACGCTCGACGCGTACTCCGCCATCTCCATCGCCAGGCGGCTTTTGCCCACGCCCGGTCCACCGCCAAGCATGACCAGCGAGCCTTGACCCTTCAGCGCACGATCGATAAGCGCGCGAATCGCGGCGCGTTCGGTTTCCCGATCCGCGAATGCGGTTCGCTCGGCGAATAGAAACGGAGAAACTTCCAGCACCGCCGGCGAGGTTTGCGGCGAATGCAGATCTGCGCGCGACGCAAGGGAATCAGAGCTTGTAGTTGATGGTTGAGGTGTCTCGGAAATCGTCTCGCCGAATTCCCACGCGATCGGAAAATCGGGATCAGGCAGATAAGAGCAGAAGGTGCCAGTTTTGATGCATCGCGACAGGATATCGCCCAGCGCCGCATCGCTCTGCGCGATTCTGTCCAGCACCGTCTTGATCGTCTTGCTGATGCTCTGTCGGGCTCGTTCCGAGGCGGAAGCCGCCTTGCGATTACGGCCACCGAGTCCGACCGCGCGAGATAGTTCTTTCGTCAGCGCGTCGATCTCCTGTTCCGCATGTTCTGCGCGCTTAACGTTTCCTCGATCCTTTGCTTCTTCCAGTTCTTCGCGCAGTTCTGCAAGCCGGCGCCTGTAAGTGGCCTTGGCTTGTTCGTCGAGCAGCTCGCCCGCATCGCCAAGGTTGGTGACATGGATGCCGGCCTTTTCGAGATCCTCTTCCCCGCGCGGCAGACTCGATTCGTCATCGTCGCGTTGGTTGCAGATTCCGCCCGCAAGGTCGAGGACATGGAATTCGGCCGTGGGATGGCGCAGGAGATGAGCGAGGTAGCCGAGACCTTTAGTGTCTTTTAGACGGAAGGATTTTCCGCGGTAGGCGACGGTCCAATATTCGCCTTCCTTTCGGAAGACGCCCGTTTGCACAGCACGGACGCCAGGCGTCGAGCCGCCAGCGCCAGAAGAGCTAGATTGAGCGCTCCACTCTTCACCTGGCATCTGAATTTCTCTCAGGGCGTCAGGACATTTTTGGAGAAACCGCGTCTGTTTGAACCGTACCACACTGCGTCGACTACGGCATACCCGCGCAGTGAGCGGTCGTTTTTCACACCTTCCGCGCACGCATTCCTCACGCCTTTGAATTTGAGCACATCGCAAAGGAGAAGATCGCATGGCTTCCAATCACGGAGTGGTTTATCTCGGGCCGGGCAAAGTCGAAGTACAGAGCATCGACTATCCGGAATTGAAGACGCCGCAGGGAAGGAAAATCGACCACGGCGTCATCATCAAGCCGATCACGACCAACATCTGCGGCAGCGACCAGCATATGGTACGCGGTCGCACGACGGCGCCTGCCGGACTTGTCCTGGGGCATGAGATTACCGGCGAAGTCATTGAATGCGGCAGCGGCGTCGAATTTATCAGCAAGGGCGACCTGGTCTCAGTGCCGTTTAACGTCGCGTGCGGACGATGCCGCAACTGCAAGGAGCGCCATACCGATGTCTGCCTGAACGTGAACCCGAGCCGGGCCGGCGGCGCCTACGGCTACGTCGACCTCGGCGGCTGGGTCGGTGGACAGGCTGAATATGTGATGGTGCCGTACGCCGATTGGAACCTGCTCAAGTTCCCGGACAAGGATCAGGCGCTCGCAAAAATCAGGGACCTTACCTGCCTTAGCGATATTCTGCCGACCGGCTATCACGGATGCGTCAGCGCGGGCGTGACCACGGGATCTACAGTGCTTATCTCCGGCGCAGGCCCGGTTGGACTTGCGGCCGCCTCGGCGGCGTTCCTGCTCGGCGCGGCGGTGGTGATCGTCGCGGACTTCAATCGGGCACGGCTTGAACATGCCCACTCATTCGGCTGCGAAACAATTGATCTCTCGAAAGGCGGTTCCATCGCCGACCAGCTCGAGAAAATCCTGCGGGTTCCGGAAGTGGATTGCGCCGTCGACTGCGTAGGCTTCGAGGCCAAGGGACATGGCGGCAAGGACGAGCCCGCGGTCGTGCTCAATCAGCTAATGGAAGCGACGCGCGCGGCAGGAGCGATCGGGATTCCGGGCCTGTACGTAACTGAAGATCCTGGCGCGAAGGACGCGGCGGCGAGAAGCGGAAACCTCACGATGCGGCTGGGACTCGGATGGGCAAAGTCGCATTCCTTTACGACGGGTCAGACGCCAGTGATGAAATACAATCGCGGCCTGATGATGGCGATCCTTCACGATCGCATCAAGATTGCCAAGGCAGTAAATGTCGAGCTGATCTCGCTGGGGCAGGCGCCCGAGGCCTACCAGGCGTTCGACTCCGGCATTCCCAAGAAATTCGTGATCGACCCGCATCACAGTGTGCGGAACTGAGGCCATTGAGCGGTCTGCGCTGCAAACATTTCGGCGGTCAGATCAGATCCTGGGGATCGCAATGATCATAGTGTCCGCGGCGCCGGTGTACGCATACACGACACCATGGATGCATACTCCTGGCATGCGAACTGCTCTTTAGAGAACAAGAACGGACATGGGAAAGCATAAAATATGGTGTAGTGCGGCTGTCCTGCTGCTCTCGTTCTCATTAGGCATCGCGCGCAACGCAGCGGCGGGCGCAGGCGAGCAGCAAGTCTGCGATATAAACGCGGATTATGCGCTCGGCGTCGAAGACTATTCAGGGGCGATTCGTCTGCACACCGAAGTCGTGCGCACTCATCCCGAGAACGCGCTCGCTCATTATCATCTAGGTTTTGCCCAAGGAATGATGGGCAATCGCACGGCAGAGGTCAGTGAGTATCAGCGTGCCGCGGCGCTTGGACTTGGAAATTGGGATTTGTTCCTGAACCTGGGGCTGGCTCAACTCGGAAACGGCGACCTGGACGCAGCGACGGACAGTCTGCGGCGAGCTGTGTTCCTCGGTGAGAACCATTCCGAGTCACATTTCAATCTCGCCCTCGTCTATGAGCGGCGTGGAATGGATGCGGATGCGGAGCGCGAAATGCTGGCATCGCTGCGGCTGAATCCCGCGCAACCTGATGCGCGGAACGCGCTCGGCGTGATCTATGCCCACGAGGGAAAAACTGTCAGCGCGTCACTGATTTGGCGTGAGCTGATACGCGAGGTGCCGGACTACCGGCCGGCGCAAACGAATTTAGCGTTGCTGGGCAGCCAAATGCAGGTTGCCCGTGGCGAGACGGCGGCCGTTGTCCCCCCTCCCTCGGCGGCCGCCGTCAAAGTCGTCGAAGACCAACGCACATCGCCCTGACGAACTTTGGGCGAAATTGTATTGACGGTCGGAGCTCAAATGCCTACGGTCGCCCCTTGTGCAGGCACTTCTCACGCCTGAAAGGTATGCGCGGGGTCAAAAATGATCATCGATCCTCTTTGAGCGGCCTGATCATTCGACAGCAGGATCCGAAAAATCTGGAGACCCCGTTCGATCAGATCGACTCGTTTCTGACTCCTACCGAGTTGTTCTACATACGCAGTCACTTCCCGGCGCCGAAGTTGGATCTCGCTTCTTATCGATTGCGCATCGATGGCGCAGTACGGAATCCGTTTTCTCTGAGCTACCAGGAATTGCGCGACATGCCGTCCGAAACGCGAATCGCCATTTTGGAGTGCGCAGGCAATGGTCGCGTCTTCCTCGTTCCCCAGGTTGAAGGTGCGCAATGGGAGCTCGGCGCAGTCGGCAACGCGGAATGGACCGGTGTGCCTTTGGCCGCTTTGCTGAAGCGCGCGGGTCTGGAAGAAGACGCTTGTGAGATCGTGCTTGAAGGAGCCGATGAAGGAACGCCGAAAGAAAAGCCTATACCTCCGGGTACGATCTCGTGTGCCCGAAGTTTGCCCCGAGACAAAGCAGTTCAGCGCGAAGTACTTATCGCTTACCAGATGAATGACCATGACCTTCCGTTGGATCATGGGTATCCGGTGCGTGCGATTGTCCCCGGTCATTATGGAATGGCTTCCGTCAAGTGGCTGACGGGTATCCATGCTGTACGAGTGCCGTTTCAAGGTTACTGGCAGACATCGGACTATGCCTATTGGGATTACTTGGATGGAAAACCCGTGCGGCGTGCACTGGGAGAGATGAAGCTGAAGTCCGAGATTGCCCGCCCGGCCGCCTATGAAACCCTTGCGCCGGGCCAGCCATATACGGTTTCAGGGGCCGCATGGGCGGGCGAGAACGTGGTGGCCGAGATCGCCGTGAGCACTGACGGTGGCCAAACCTGGGCCGCGGCACAATTCATCGATCCGATTCGACGGCATGCGTGGCGACGATGGAAATTTGAATGGCTTACACCGAAGACTCCCGGAAAATACACGCTGCTGGCCCGCGCCAAAGATGCTACAGGCTGCACACAGCCTGATAGCCATGACCAGAACTACGGCTCTTATGTGATCAATCATCCGCTTCCGATTGAGGTAGTTGTTGCGCCCCGAAACGGCTGGCGGAGAACCTGATCGTGCAGGCAAATTCGCGCATTTGCCTGGCGCCTGATGCAGGATTCAAAATAAATGTACCGATCGAAGGTTAGGTTGCCGGATGTATCTATGACACCTGGCTCGATCTCGGCTGAACCTTAAAAATGGAGGCCCGCAAAATGACAACCACATTGCGCGGCTTGGCCCTTCTGCGCGATCCGCAACTGAATAAGTCCACGGCGTTCACTGAGTCTGAGCGCGAGGCGCTGGGCCTGCTCGGTCTCTTACCCGAAGGGATCGATTCCGAAGAGACCCAGCTTCAACGCGTACACCTTCAGTTGGCAAAGAAGCCAAACGATCTCGAAAAGTACATCTACCTGTCGCAATTGCAGGATACCGATGAGACGCTCTTCTATCGCGTGCTAATGTCCGACCCGGCGCAATTCCTGCCGCTGGTCTATACGCCTACCGTCGGCGAGGCCTGCCTGCAGTTCGGCCACATCATTCGCCGCCCCAAGGGTCTTTACCTTTCGATCAAGCGCAAAGGCCGCGTTCGCGAGATTCTCCGGAACTGGCCTAAGCAAGATGTACGCTTCATCGTCGTTACCAGCGGCGAGCGAATCCTGGGACTCGGCGACCTGGGCGCCAACGGGATGGGCATACCTATCGGAAAGTTGGCGCTATACACCGCATGCGCCGGCATCCCGCCGCAGTACTCACTTCCAATCCTTATCGACTGCGGCACTAACAACGACTCCCTGCTGCGCGACCCGCTGTATCTTGGACTTCGCCAGACGCGGCCGACAACCGCAGAGTTAGACGAGTTCGTCGAGGAATTCGTCACCGCCGTGCAGGAAGAGTTCCCGAACTGCTGTATTCAGTTTGAGGATTGGGCCGGAGTCGATGCCGTCCGTTTGCTTAACCGCTATCGCGACAAGGTCTGCTGTTTCAACGACGACATGCAGGGCACCGCGGCGGTAGCGCTGGCCGGACTGCTCGGCGCGATGCGTATCGCAGGCGGCAAACTCTCTCAGCATAGGTTCCTGTTTCTGGGAGCAGGCTCGGCCGGCATTGGGATCGCCGATATGCTGGCGCAGGTGATGGCGTCGGAAGGACTGTCACTCGAAGAAGCGCGCGCGAGGATTTGGTTGTTCGATGTACACGGATTGCTGGAATCGACGCGCAAGGACCTGCTTGATTTCCAGAAACCCTATGCGCACCGGCACGCACCAACCAAGGACTTCGTCGAAGCAATCGAGACGATCAAGCCGATAGCTATCATCGGTGTCAGCACCGTGGCCAAGTCCTTCAATCAACGCGTGATCGAGGCTATGGCGAGAATTAACCAGCGTCCTATCATCTTCCCCTACTCGAATCCTACCTCGCACCTGGAATGCACCGCCGAGGAGGCTTATCGATGGTCGGAGGGGCGTGCGATTTTCGCCAGCGGCAGTCCGTTTCCTCCCGTGCGATTCGGCGATAAGACCTTCGTGCCGGGGCAAGGGAACAACGTGTACATCTTTCCGGCAATAGGCCTGGCCGTCTACGCGACTCGGGCAAAACGCGTCACCGATGAGATGTTCATCGCGGCGGCGCGGGCGGTGGCGGACCAGGTTACTCAGGCTGAGCTCGACGTAGGCCTTATCTATCCGCCCCAATCAGCGATACTCGACACCGAGTTGCACGCAGCCCAGCGGGTCGCGGAAGTGATCTTCGCGCGCAACCTTGCCCGCGTCGATCGTCCGGCCAATGTGGAGGCATTCATCCGGCAGCACCTCTACAAACCTGAGTATCAAACTCTGGTCTGAGTCAGAGCAACGTTCCGGATGACAACTCCTAACTAGTATGGTGCCGCGTATGTCGTCGTGGTCCGCTTCTGCACCGTTCCGTCATTTGCATCGGTCGTCACCGTAGTTGTGCTCTGATCCGCGGAAGTATATGGAGCCGGCTGCGAATAGGTGCGCTGTACGGTGCCGTTATTGTATTGAGTAGTCGTGGTCGTGCTTCCTTCCGCGACCGGCGCCACCACAATCGGCGGATTGGTAGTGTCGTACTGTCTGGTCGTAGTGGTTTCGGTGACATGGGTAGTAGGCGCGCAGGCGGCCAGGCATGCCATCGCAATACCCGCAGAAATAACAATCGCGAAATTCGCTTTATGTTTCACTATACAATCTCCTGAATGAGTTGCGCCGTCCTTGGACAGCGCCTTGCGTTAGTTTGAGCAGGTGGTTGTCGGGCCCTGCGCGATGTCAAACGCTTCCGCAGACCCTGACAGTTTATCTTGCCGGGCAAACGTTTGCGGCGAGGCGATCGAGGTATGGACTGAGGCTGAGGCGCATAGGCCGAAAACGCTGCAACATCCAGTCAAGGAAACCAGCATCAGCGCAACGAATGGTACTAGTAGTTTTTGCATCATGATTGATTCACATCTCTTAAGGTTAAAGGACGATTTATTCTCCGTGTAGGTCTTCGCTTCACTCTTACGAAGTCGGCCAGGTCAGTTTATTCTGGACAGTGCGAACACCACTTACTGCCGCAACAACTGAGCCTACATATTTGGCCTTCGCACGCGATCCGACGGTACCGTCGAGAGTAACGTTGCCGTGATCCGACTCGACGTGAATCGAGTACTTGCGAGTACTCTCGTCGCTCACCAGGGCCGATTTGACCTTGGTCGTGAGCGTAGCATCGCTCATCTGGTCGGCGGTTCCGTGAAATGCATGCTCGGCGGATTCACCGGTCGATGACGCGGCACTCTTTAAGTCCTGTCCGCTCTTGTGCATCTCCTGACCCGCGACACTGTCCTGGCAAAATGCCCGCGTCATAGGTAGGACGCTCAGCGTAGCCGCAGTCACAATTGCCAATATCGAAACACCTTTCAATTTCAAGTTACTGCTCCTGGAGGCCTTTGCTGATCGACGCGTTGGGTTGGTCTAGCGCATCGTGGTCGAAGGCCTAGGTGGCCCACTTTACGGCTGGATCAAACTCGGACTCGAACAACATTTCGATCCCGACCCAATGAGCATGCGAGGTTCTACTAGTACCGTCAACGCAAACCAGGCGCTGGTCTGAACCTTTGGTGCTTCGAAGCACTTCTTATCTGCTAAGTACATTGAGCTTCGCGCCAATGCTCGATGTTCTGATAGTCTGGCGGACGAGGCGGCCGCAGAAAGGCGACCGTCCACGTCATCGCCTGCTATTGTTGGCGTAGCTCGTTCTATTTTCATCAGTAGCCGGTCATCCGGATCGAGAGGCAAGTTTGAGTCTGTTATTTCTACGTGCGGCTAAACCACCGCCGCCCGGTTTCGCGCACACCGAAGAGCCTATCCGCGCAGAGCTGTTCAGCGTCGAGCGCCTCGAGCAGCACGGCGAGACTCTCGCGGTTGCGCAGCGCGTCACCGACTCTCCGGCGGGCGGCAGGCCGATCGCGGCGCGCGTACGGGAGAACGGGCGCGTATTGCTCGATGCATATCGGAGTATCGCGGTTGCGATTCGCGAGGAGCGCGCGATCACGCCGGCGGCCGAATGGCTGGTCGATAATTTTCACGTGGTCGAGGAGCAGATTCGCGAAATTCGCGACGACCTGCCGCGCGGATTCTACCGCCAACTGCCCAAGCTCGCGGAGGGTCCGCTTGAAGGGTATCCGCGAGTGTTCGGGCTCGCGTGGGCCTACGTCGCGCATACCGACAGTTACTTCGATACGCAGACGCTCGCGAGGTTTGTCCAGGCGTACCAGCGCGTACAGCCGCTGACGATCGGCGAGTTGTGGGCGGTGGCAATCACGCTTCGAATCGTGCTGGTCGAAAATTTGCGGCGCGCTGCCGAGCACATTGGCCGCGGCCGTGTGCAACGCCAGAAGGCGGACGCGCTTGCGGACCGGCTGCTGGGATCGAACGGCCGCGACGCTGAACCAGCGGAGGTCGTGTTCAAGGATTTCGACAAGTCGCCGATCGGGGCGGAGTTCGCGGTCGAGATGGTTCAACGCCTGCGCGATCAGGATCCCAAGGTGACGCCGGCGCTGAATTGGCTGGATCAACGGCTAGCCGCCGAGGGAACCACCGCCGACGAGATCGTCCGCGAAGTACATCAGGGACAAGGCGCGATGAACGTGACGGTACGCAACGTCATCACCAGCATGCGCATGATGTCGGCGGTCGATTGGGCGGATTTCTTCGAGAGCGTGAGCCAGGTGGATGCGGTGATGCGCGCCAATAGCGATTTCGCCGCGATGGATTTTGCCACGCGCGATCGCTATCGGCATGCGATCGAAAAACTCGCGCGAGGTTCGGGGCACAGCGAAATCGAGGTTGCACAAAGCGCGATCGATTCGGCAAAAGGTGCGGCGGCTGAAAAACCAAACGATGGTGTGTTGGCGCGTCGCGAGCATCACCCGGGTTACTACCTCATTTCAGAAGGACGTCACGCGCTCGAAAAGAAGCTGGGATTTCGCGCGCCGGTTCGCGACTGGATAGCTCGCGCCAACGCGGCCGCCGGCATCAAGGGGTATCTCGGCACGATCGCGGCTAGTCACCGCGCTAGTCGTCGCGTGCGGCTTGCTTGCGATTGCGGGCGCCCAGCGTCGGTGGATGGACCCGGTTCATCCTCGCGATGCTCGCGACAATTCCGGCGATGGACGCGGCCGTCGCGATCGTAAATCGCGCCGTCACGACTGTCATCGGTCCGGCCATGATTCCCGCGCTCGAACTTCATGAAGGGGTGCCGCCGAGTCTCCGTACGATAGTCGTGATGCCGACTTTGTTGACTGCGCGAGCCGAGATCGACGAGCAGATAGAGCGTCTTGAGGTTCATTACCTGGCGAGCCCGGACGGCGAGCTGTACTTCGCACTCTTGTCGGACTGGACCGACTCTGCCACCGAGACGGCGCCCGGCGACGACGATTTGCTCGCGGCGGCCGCGGCCGGAATCGCGCGGCTGAATCAACGTCACGGGCCGGGGCCTGCCGGCGCGCGATTTTTGCTGCTCCATCGCCGGCGCGTGTGGGACGAAGCCGAAGGCGTGTGGATGGGTCGCGAGCGCAAACGCGGCAAGCTGCATGAACTGAATCGCCTGCTGCGCGGCGGAACCGATACGACCTTTGTCGATGCGCCGCCAGTCCCTGACGGCGTACGTTACGTGATCACGCTCGACGCCGACACACGCCTCCCGCGCGGCGCCGCGCGACGGATGGTCGGCAAGATGGCGCATCCGCTGAACGCGCCCAGATTCGACAATCAACTCGGCCGCGTCGTCGAAGGTCACGGACTTCTTCAGCCGCGAATCACGGCGTCACTACCGACCGGGCGGGACGGATCGGTTTTCCAGCGCGTGTTCTCGAGCGCCGCCGGAATCGATCCTTACGCATTCGCCGTCTCCGACGTTTACCAGGATCTACTCGATGAAGGCTCTTACAGCGGAAAAGGCATTTACGATGTGGACGTGTTCGAGGCCGCGCTCGCGGGCCGTGTCCCCGACGATACGCTTCTGAGCCACGACCTTTTTGAAGGAACTTTCGCGCGCTCGGGATTGGTCTCTGACATCGAGCTGGTCGAGGAGTTTCCGTCGCGCTACGACGTTGCCGCCGCCAGACAGCATCGATGGGCCCGCGGCGACTGGCAACTGCTGCCGTGGATTCTTGGCCGTGCCCACGCTTCCGACGCTGACGCGGCTACATCGCTCGCGCTCGACGGCCGATCGTCGATACCGACACTCGGGCGCTGGAAGATGATCGACAACCTGCGCCGCACGCTGTCTGCCCCATTCACCTTGCTTGCACTGGTCGCCGGGTGGACGCTTCCGCCGGCTGCCGCAGCGATGTGGACCGCTTTCATCGTCGCGACGATCGCGACGGCGCCGATGCTCCCATTCGTCACTGGAATCATTCCGCGGCGCCGCGACATCTCCAAGCGCAGTCATATCCTCGCCGTCCTTAAGGACCTCGCGGCGGGAATGTCGCAGCTCGCAATGTTGCTGACGCTGCTGGCGCATCAGGCGTGGCTGATGGCCGACGCAATTTCGCGAACCCTCTACCGCTTATACGTGAGCCATCGGCTGATGCTCGAATGGACCACCGCGGCGCAGGCTAAGCGGACCAGGCGTCTCGATGTTCGCGGGTTTTACGCAACCATGGCGGGCGCGGTGGTACTGGCAGCGGCTGCCGTGGTCTTCCTCGAATTCGAGGGCCACGGCGGCGCAATGATCGCGGCGCCCTTCGTGATCTTGTGGATGCTGTCGCCGGCAATCGCGCGATGGGCAAGTCTACCGCCGTCAATCGCGGGTGCCAAGCCGCTGTCGTTGGCCGACGCAAAGACGCTTCGCCTGGCGGCACGCCGCACGTGGCGATTTTTCGAGAAGTTCGTAACTGCGGAAGACAACATGCTGCCGCCGGATAATTTCCAGGAAGACCCGAAGCCGGTGCTGGCGCATCGGACGTCGCCCACCAACATCGGCCTGTATCTGCTGTCGATCATCGCGGCGCACGACTTCGGCTGGATCGGAACGCATGAGACCGTCGAGCGGCTGGGCGCAACGCTCGACACGATGAAACGGATGGAGTTGTTTCGCGGCCATTTCTATAACTGGTACGGCACCCGCGACCTGCGGCCGCTGGATCCGAAGTACGTGTCGTCGGTGGACAGCGGCAATCTGGCGGGACATCTGATCGCGCTCGGCAACGCATTCCGCGAGATGATCGCGCTACCGGTCGTCGATCGGAATTGGCTGAATGTAATCGAGGACTCGATCGCGCTGGTTCGCGAGTCGCTTGGTGCGCTCGGCGCGGACCGGCGCAGCCACACTGTAACCCCAAAGCAGCTCGAGCAGGCGCTCGACGCGATGACGACGCTAGTTCAGTCCGCGCCGACGACCGTCGCGGAACTCAACGGTCGGTTCGCGGAACTCGAGACTCAGAGCGATGCGATTGGCGACATCGCGCGCGCGTTGACGCTGGATCGCGCCGACCCTGCTGCCGCCGACGTTCTCGTATGGGCGGAGGCGCTGCGAGCATGCATCGCCAGTCATCAACGCGACCTCGAGTTGTTGGAGCCGTTGGCAACTGATGGGACGACGACGCTCGAATCGATCCCGAAGCTTGGCGATCTGCCCGATCTATACAATGATACCGCGACGCTCGATCAAGATGTCGCCGCACGCGCGGGCGAGGCTGCCAGAGCGCTTGAGCGGCGCATCACGGAACTCGCCGCGACTGCGGGCGCGATGTTCGACGCGATGAAGTTCGACTTCCTGCTCGATCCCGCGCGCCAGCTTCTTTCGATTGGTTACCGCGTCACAGACGGGAGTCTCGATCCAAATTGTTACGACCTGCTCGCGTCGGAAGCGCGGCTGGCGAGTTTCGTCGCCATCGCGAAGGGTGAAGTTCCGGCGCGGCACTGGTTCCGGCTGGGGCGTGCGATGACGCCGGTCGATCGCGGCTCGGCGCTGATTTCATGGTCGGGCTCGATGTTCGAGTACCTGATGCCGTCGCTGGTGATGCGCGCGCCGGTCGGCAGCCTGCTCGAGCAGACTAATCGGCTCATAGTGCGCCGGCAGATGAAGTACGGCGCCGAGCTTCGGCTGCCGTGGGGAATCTCGGAGTCCGCATACAACGCGCGCGACCTCGAGCTCACCTATCAGTACTCGAACTTCGGCGTCCCCGGCCTCGGTCTGAAGCGCGGGCTGAGCGAGAACGCGGTTATCGCACCCTACGCGACGGCGCTGGCTGCCATGGTTGATCCGGAAGGCGCGGCGCAGAACTTCTCGCGGCTGCTCGCAGCAGGTGGCCTCGGTCACTTCGGCTGGTACGAAGCGCTGGACTATACGCCGTCGCGCGTGCCCGAAGGCGAGAGCGTCGCTGTGGTGCGCGCGTACATGGCGCATCACCAGGGCATGACGCTGGTGGCAATCGCCGACGCGCTGAACCGCGGCGCGATACGCGCGCGATTTCACGCCGAGCCTATTATTCAGGCGACCGAGTTGCTGCTGCAGGAGCGGACGCCTCGCGATGTTGCCGTCGCTCATCCGCGGGCCGAAGAGGTCAAGGCGGACGCCAACGTTCGCGAGAGCGTTCCGCCGACCATTCGCCGCTTCCATTCGCCGCACGATCTGATCCCGCGCACGCATCTCTTATCCAACGGCAACTACACCGTGATGATCACCGCGGCCGGCTCGGGCTTCAGCCGCTGCCGCGAGATGGCGGTCACGCGATGGCGCGAAGACGTCACCTGCGATTCGTGGGGAACTTACATTTTCGTTCGCGATGTGCAGAGCGGCAAGGTCTGGTCTGCCGGTTTCCAGCCGGCTGGCGTCGAGGCGGACAGCTACGAAGTCGAGTTCTCCGAGGATCGCGCGGAAATCGTGCGGCGCGACGGCACCACGACGACGACGCTCGAAGTCGCAGTGTCGGCCGAGGACGACGCCGAGGTGCGGCGCGTGTCGATCACCAATCTCGGCAGTCGCATGCGCGAGGTCGAGCTGACCTCGTACGCGGAAATCGTGCTGGCGACCGAGGCGTCTGACACTGCGCATCCGGCCTTCTCCAAGATGTTCGTGCAGACGGAGTTCGACGCCGATGCCGGCGCGATCCTGGCGACGCGGCGGCTCCGCTCGCCGACGGAAGTGCCGGTTTGGGCGGCGCATCTGGCGGTGACGGAGGGCGAGTCGGTAGGCGAGATGCAGTTCGAGACCGACCGCGCACGATTTCTTGGGCGCGGGCGCAATCTCCGCGACGCCGTTTCGGTGATCGACGGACGGCCGCTCTCGGATACCGTCGGCACCGTGCTCGATCCGATTTTCAGCGTTCGCCGGCGTATGCGCATCCCGGCCGGAGCGACCGCGCGCGTCGCGTTCTGGACTATCGTCGCGCCGTCGCGGACCGAAGCGCTCGACCTGGTCGACAAGCATCGCGACTCGAACGCGTTCGAGCGCGCGGTGACGCTGGCGTGGACGCAGGCGCAAGTGCAATTGCATCACCTGCGGGTTGACGCCGACGAAGCGCATCTTTTTCAGCGTATCGCCAATCGCGTGATGTATTCGGACCCGACCCTGCGCCCTTCGTCCGACCTGCTGCGGCGCGGCGAGGGTGGACAATCGAAGCTCTGGCCCGCAGGGATATCCGGCGACTTGCCCATCGTGCTCGTGCGGATCGACGAGACCGAGGACCTTGAGATCGTGCGCGAGCTGGTGCGGGCGCACGAGTATTGGCGGATGAAGCGGCTCGCCGTCGATCTGGTGATACTGAACGAGCGGCCGCCCTCGTACCATCAGGAACTGCAGTCCGCGCTCGAGGGTCTCGTTCGGACCGTGCCGGCGCGATCGCCTGCCGATGGGCAAGGCTCATGTGGAAATGTGTTCGTGCTGCGCGCCGACCTGGTGTCGGCCGAGCTGCGAAGTGTTCTGCAGACCGTGGCGCGAGCGGTGTTGCTGAGCCGCCGCGGGACCCTGTCCGAGCAAGTCAAACGGCTGGAGATGTTCGAGCCAGCCGCGGGACCGCCGCCGCGGCGAACGCCCGCGATACGCCAGGCGGATTATCGCGATGCCGCGGCGCGATCTCGAATTTTTTAACGGGCTTGGCGGGTTTGCCGCAGACGGCCGTGAGTACGTAACGATTCTTGGCGAAGGACAATGGACGCCGGCGCCTTGGATCAACGTGATCGCGAATGCGTCCTTCGGCTTCCAGGTTTCGGTCGAAGGCGCGGGTTACACCTGGGCGATCAACAGTCAGCAGCATCAGATTACGCAATGGTCAAACGATCCGGTGACCGATCGTCCCGGCGAGGTGCTCTACGTTCAGGACCTGGAGACCGGCGAGCTGTGGGGACCGACCGCGCTGCCGATTCGCGAAGATGGTGCGCCGTACGTCGTTCGTCACGGCCAGGGCTACAGCATCTTTGAGCACACCTCGCACGGAATTTCGCTCGAGCTGACGCAGTTCGTTCCACTGGACGACTCAGTCAAGATCTCGCGGCTGAAGATTCGCAATCTCTCGCCGCGCGCGCGACGCCTGTCGGTCACCGCTTACGTCGAGTGGGTGCTCGGAACGTCGCGCGGCGCCTCCGCACCATACATTGTCACCGAGACCGACCCCGAAACTCACGCGGTACTGGCGCGCAACTCTTTCAGCATCGAGTACGGAAGCCGGATCGCATTCGCCGACCTGCGCGGCAATTCACTTTCATGGACGGCGGACCGAACGGAGTTTCTCGGCCGCAACGGCACGCTCGACAATCCCGCCGCGCTCGCTGCTGGCAAGCCTCTGTCCGCAAAATCCGGAGCGGCGATGGATCCGTGCGCGGCGCTGCAAACCACGGTGTTGCTCCGGCCGAATACAGTGAGCGAGGTCGTTTTCTTTCTGGGCGAGGCGGCGAGCAGGCCGGAAGCGATTGCGTCGATCAAGAAATATCGCGCCGCCGACCTCGATGCGGTGCTGGCCACGGTCACGCAGTACTGGGACGGCTTGCTCGGCACGGTGCAGGTCAAGACTCCGGACCGCTCGATGGACCTCATGCTCAACCGATGGCTGCTGTATCAGACCCTTGCGTGCCGCTTGTGGGCGCGCTCCGCGTTCTACCAGGCGGGCGGCGCGTACGGCTTTCGCGATCAGCTCCAGGACGTGATGGCGTTGACGGCCGCACAGCCTGCGTTGACGCGGGAGCATCTGCTTCGGGCAGCGTCGCGGCAGTTTGTCGCCGGCGACGTGCAACATTGGTGGCTCCCGCCCGCGGGGCAGGGTGTTCGCACGCGTATCGCCGACGATCGCGTCTGGCTCGCGTATGCGGTCGCTCATTATATAGAGGTGACGGGCGACGCCGGCATCCTCGACGAAACGGTTCCGTTCCTCGACGGGCCGGAACTGCACGCGGGCGAGGTTGAATCGTTTTTTCAGCCCACCGTCTCCGAACAGCGCGGCACCGTCTTCGAACATTGCGCACTTGGACTGGACCAAAGCCTTGCGGTTGGAATCCACGGAATTCCGCTGTTCGAATCCGGCGACTGGAACGACGGCATGAATCGCGTCGGCGAGGCAGGCAAAGGCGAGAGCATCTGGCTCGGATGGTTCCTCCACACCACGCTCCAGGCGTTCGCGCCGCTGGCTGATATTCGCCGCGAAGAGCGCGCGCGCTGCGACCTGGCGGACTCATGCGACGGCGCTGGCGGAATCGCTCGATCGCGACGGATGGGACGGCGACTGGTATCGGCGCGGTTACTTCGATGACGGCACGCCGCTCGGCTCGGCCGGCAGTATCGAATGCCGCATCGACTCGATCGCGCAGTCGTGGAGCGTAATCTCCGGCGCCGCGAGTCCGGTCCGCGCCGCAACTGCGATGGCCGCGGTTGACCAATACCTCGTCAAGCGCGACGACGGCCTGGTGCTGCTGTTCACGCCGCCGTTCGATCACACTCCGCAGGACCCCGGCTATATCAAGGGCTATCCGCCCGGCATCCGCGAGAACGGCGGCCAATACACGCACGGCGCGCTGTGGTCGGTGATCGCGTTTGCGATGCTCGGCGATGGCGACAAGGCGAACGAACTGTTCTCGATGCTGAACCCGATCAATCACGCGAACACGCGCGCCGGAATTCATCGCTACAAAGTCGAGCCGTACGTCGCATGCGCCGACGTCTACTCGATGCCACCGCACGTCGGGCGCGGAGGATGGACCTGGTACACGGGCTCGGCGGGATGGATGTATCGCGCGGGCCTCGAATGGATATTGGGCTTTCGTCTGCGCGGCAAAACGTTGCTGATCGATCCGTGCATCCCGAAGAAGTGGCCGGGTTTCGAGATTGTCTATCGATACGGCGCGACGCGCTATGAAATCGCGGTCGAAAACCCGCGCAGCGTCAGTCGCGGAGTGTCCATCGTCGAGCTTGACGGCAAGGCGCTAGCGCAACGCCCATCTCAAATCCCGCTCACCGACGACGGTGTCACGCATCGAGTCCGGGTCGTACTCGGTTGATGCCGAGAATCCCTCAAGCCGGAGACTGGGACAGCCGCTCGTCCACCGCCAACTTGAAATTTCGCAGATAGCGGAGATAGCCGGGCGGCAGGCCATGCTGGAGCGCTCCTTCGATCATCAAGCCGATGTAACGCGCAGACGGCTTGCGCCCGAGGCTGATCCTGTCTGACTGATATGCGAACGCTGCGATCTGTTCGCCTCCATCGACGATGGCGCTAACCGGGATGCGGCGGTATGCCCTTGGGACGCCTTCTGTACGATCGAGATGCTCGGACTGTTCGAGCGTGATTAAGTACAGCACTCCCCAGGTGCGAGCACCTGCTTCGGCCTCCAGATTGGCCACACCACGCTCGCCGGGGCCGATCGCCAGGTTGAAGCAGAGCCGGTAGTTCTCGATCAGCGCCGGCTGCGCTTGTATCGGGCGCATGCCGCGACGATTCTGAAAGATGCCGCGGTTCATGTTGCTGCCATAGGCTAAGTACCAGGTCAGGTCTTTAATCTCGTCACTCATCTCCGACACTCGCTGGCTTCCAGGCCGATTTTGCGCGATGTTCTGCAGGGCGTCATATGGCCGTCGAGGTATGAATATGAGCATGGATACTTTCATGGCTCTACTCAGAGGCGGCGCAGTCGCGTCCACATGATCGATCTTAATGGCGAATCGTTCGCGGGCCCGCCAGACCTTGAACTAGTGGACTCTCAGGAGACGAAGGCGCCGATTCAACTCGCCGACCTGCGCGGAAAACGGCAGATAGCGGCCGAGGTGATCGCACTCGCGTATATCGCAATCATTGCGGAAGTCGCGATCGCGAGCGGGGCCTTCTACATATTGTTTCCCGAGCTCGCCGCCCTTTCGCACGATATCTTCACCCGACCACGTGGATCGTGGGCCAGCGCTCCCGTCCTCCTGGTGATTACGCCGGTGCTGACCGCGGTGCTCGGCACTTTGGTAACGCGCAGTCTTCCATACGACTACGTTTCAGTGATGCTGACAGTGAGCGGCTCCCTGGGACTTATTCTGGCACTTCGATCTCCAATCGCGCCCGCAATTTCGGCGGGCCTGCTTCCGCTCACGCTTGGTGTCAGGAGCCTCTGGTATCCGGCGGGAATCGTCTTCGGAACAACCCTGCTGGCCCTGCTCTCTTTTTTCTGGAAGCAAATGAACGTCGATCAAAACTCGATCGTTGCCAGCGAGGACGAGGACACATCCCCTGGTGCCGAATCGTACTGGCGCCTGATCCCGCTCCTGGCGCTGGTCCTGGCTGCAGTGTTTGTCGTCAAGCTAACGAATTTGCGGTTCGTGCTCTTCCCGCCGTTAGTCGTGATCGGATTCGAGATGTTCCTACATACGAAGCACTGTCCCTGGGCGACGCGGACCCTGAGCTTGCCTGTAGTCTGTACGCTCACCGCTGCGGGTGGGCTGTTCTGTCGCTGGTACCTGGGGGTAGGAGCGTTGGCGTCGCTCTCCAGTATGGGGTGGGGAATCCTGATACTGCGCGTTTTCGATCTTCACGTTCCACCCGCGCTCGCGGTCGCGTTGCTGCCGCAGGTGATCGAGTCGCCTACGGCGTTGTATCCGGTCGCCGTGGGTATCGGCACTTCGCTCCTTAGCGGATCGTTTGTCTTTTACAGCCGCGTTCTGCGTCCGTATTTCGAGTATTGATTTGAGAGTGCCCGGACAGCGGCGCGCTACAGGTTCCGGCCGCCGGCTGCGTCAGTGAAACCTCTGATGCCGATACCGCCTTCGCAGAGGATTACGCCGCCGGTCGCTGTCGAAGAATTCTCTGCCGACGCCAGCAGGACATACGATCCGGTGTAATCGCGCGGATCGGGCAGCTTGCCCAGCGGAATTCCGCGCTCGACAGCCGCCTTAAGCGGCACGGAAGCGATCGATTGCTCTCCCATGTCGAGCGATCGCGGGCCGCGCAAGTCAGTCGGGATCGCGCCGGGCGCCACGCCGTTGACTCGAATCTTCGGCGCCAGCTCGTAGGCCAACTGGCGAATCAACCCGACGACGGCGTGCTTCGAAGCGGTATATAGAGGACCGCCGCCGCATGGATAAAATCCGGCGTTGGAGACGGTAAAGATGATGCTGCCGTTGGTCTTCGCCAGTTCGCGGTAAGCGGCCTTCGCGCCGAGCAGGTAGCCTTTCACGTTCACGCCGAACAGTTCGTCGAAGGCGTTGCCGATTCGATCGTCGGGCAATGCTGCCAGCGAAATCGAGAAGTCCCAGATTCCGGCGTTGCCCACGAAGCAGTCGAGTTGCCCGAACCTCGCGACTGTCTCCGCCACCGCTCGCTGATTGTCGCCCAGGTTCGTGACGTCGCCGACGATTGCCACGACGCGATCGCCGAGCCGCTTCGCCAGTTCCTCGGCGCGCTCGCGCGCTCGATCCAGGATCGCGACTCGTGCACCCTCGTCGACAAAGCGCTCGACGATTGCCCGTCCGAGCCCCGATGCGCCGCCGGTGACGAGCGCTACTTTGTTTTCCAGCCAGCCCATTTCAGAAAAAGTTACTCAAGTTGCGCGACAGCAACACCGTCTGCTCGAGAAAAATCTTGCGGTCCGCGATCTGGAACGATCCTTCGACTCGCCGCAGCAGGTCTCGTCGCGATCCGATCCAGGAGCTCTCCTCCGAGTTAAGCCGGGTGCGGTAAACGTGGAAGTTCGACTCGACTTCGAGCTCGCGGCCGCTGTCGCGAACCACTCTTACGTTGGTGATCAGATGACGCGTGCGCGAGGGTGGATCTTCCGCCCATGAGCGCCCTGACTTTAGCTTCGCCACCCTTCCAGCGAGCAGAGTCTTGTCGTCATCGAAGAAGGCCATCTCACCGGGCTGCGTAAATTCCTTGTTCAGCTCGCGTTGCATGCGAGTACGGCGGATCGGCATGAAGTAGTGCGCATCGTCGCTGAACAGTGCGATCCACTCCTCGTATCGATGCGCGTCGAGCAACGCCGCCTCGTCGTAGTAGAAGCGCTCGACCTCGTACTGGCGAACCATCGCCGCGATTCGGTCGTCGTTCGGACGCAAGCCTGAGTCAGCGGACATCTATATGGCTCGCTAGATATAATCGCCGGGCGTGGTCGCCTTGAGCAGATCGTCCCAGCCGAGGCCCTTCATCCATTGCGCCCACGAATGATACGTCCACAACTGGCCATGCTCGCTGGTGAGTCCCTCGACGCGCGCGAGGCCGCCTTCCTTGATAATCTTGCCGCGGCCCAGACCCATGGTGAGCTGATGCTTCATCCGCCTGCTCGCGACGCCGCGCGTCTGCGCCGTAGCCTGCGACCAGTTCTCACCGTCGTCTTGTTCGAGCACGCCCGCCGGGCCGAAAACGCGGCATGCGGTGGTGACGATGAAATCGCGTGTCTCGCGCGGCAGGTTGCGATCGACCAAGGTGAACCACCAGATCTCGGTCTGAGCGGGGCTGCGCGGTATTCGTAGCGATAGCTGTCCGGTCACCGAAGTCACCCACGTGGTCGGAAAGATGTTAGGGTGTCCGGCGACTTCCACTCCGACCGGGCCCAGGGCGGCCCGAGCTTGCGGCGTGGCGCGCCAGCCTTTGTCGAAGTCGGGATTGCCCAAAGAAGACGCGGTAGGCCCACCGATCGCGTGCCCATATTCACCGAGTACAACCACCTGGTCGAACTTTGTGCCGATGATGCCGATGCCTGGCATATCAAGCGCGCCGCCGCTGTCCATGTTCACGTCGCTCATGTCGATCTTCTCACTCGTCGTGCGGCCCGGATCGATCCCGAGCACACCGGGCATGAATGCCGACGCGTGAGTGATCTGCGGATGATACCAATCGAAAAGATTGTCGACTGCGATTTTCCAGTTGCAATCGATGATGAACTTTTGGATGCCGGGAACCACGACCATGTCGCCCCGCGCGGCAATCATATCGAGACCGAGCCGCCCGGTAGCGCCGAGAAACTGTTCCAAGGGCGGTGCGGAAATGTCGTGCGTCCCGAATATGAATCCCTTGTAGGTTGCCACCTGTGCCACTTGTGCCAGCCCGTGTTTCGATTTGTCGAGCTGGCCGGCATAGAAGGTCTTGAATCCCGGCACGCCGAGAAGCTGTCCGTCGATGCCGTAGGACCACCCGTGATACGTGCACAGGAAGCTCTTGGCGTTGCCTTCCTCGGCGCGACATACGGCGTTACCGCGATGCGCGCAGGTGTTGAGCATCGCTTTAACCGTTCGGTCCTTCTGCCGCACAACCAGCACATTGTCGCGGCCCATTACTGATTGGAAAAAATCACCCGCCTCGGGAATCTGCGATTCATGGCAGAGAAACAGCCACGAACGGGCAAAGATTCGCTCCATCTCGAGTTCGAAGATCGCGGGATCACTGTAGATACGCCGATCGATCTCGCCCCGCTCGAGCGAAACCATCTCGTCTATCTCAACGGTCTGCGACATCATGCAGTACCCTCCTTTAAGGAGCGCGCCACGACGACGAATCCGCCGCGAGTCCGGACGGATCGATAACATAAATTTGTATTGCAGCGTTAGCGGTTTACGACAGCCGCAATGAAAAGCGGCTTGAATCACGCCGCGGGTACGCATGACGGGTCATTTCATTTTCCGGGAGGACGGAATCGATCATAGTGCTGCTTGAAAGCGTGTTGCTCGCAGAAAGTTCAATTGTTCCTGATTTACAAGAAATTTCCGCAATTACCTGTTTTCACTGTGCTGCGATTTCTTTAGAATCGCGCCGACTGGTCATTGTTCAGATCGACTTCATACCAACCGGTGGGTGTGAATGAGCCAGCCTGGGGAGGGATAGAAAATCGCCATGCGTAAATTGATCAGGCTCGCCCAACTGACCGCGGTCGCGGTTCTGATTGCGACGCCGTTCGCGAACCGTCTCTCGGCGGATTCTTCTTACGTCTGGTTTCGGCCGACGGTCACCGACACTGTCGATACGTGTGCTAGTGGGACGCTTACGCCGATGGCCATGCCTCCTTTGGGCACTCCGCTCGACCTCGAGGTGACAGGACCTTGTATGGTGCCGGCGGGCAACTATTACTACCGCAACGTGAATATCTACTCCACGAAATCGGGTACGAAAGCCAACCCGGTACCACCGGGAGGCACCCTGACCTTCCAGGACGCGACGATCGATTTCTGGGCCAACTCGATCCTGGTGGAAAACGGCGGGACTTTGAGAGCAGGAGCTGGGGACGACGGCACAGAACCAGGACCGCTGGGATGCAACGATCCGGTGAAGCCGTTCGGTTGCGGCGGAAACACCCTGACAATTCACCTCTACGGAGCCGAGGATGCCAACAAGACCAATGGCGTGGGGATAGCCTGCAAGGAAGGAAATCATTGCGGCATTCCTGATGGGATTTGGACTTCGAACCCGGTCGCAAAGCCTGATGTCAAGTGCGACAAAGATAATCTGCCCGGCGGCGGCACCGACAGCGGCGTTAGCGATTGCTTTTACCAGTACAAGCCGCTGAATTACGACGGCGGAAATTCCAACGCATACTTTGGATACAAGACCCTGGGAATTTCCTTCGGCGGCTCACTGCAACTCTTCGGCGCGAAAGGCGCTTCGTATGACACTGCCACGAACGGCGACCCGTCGAATTCCGGTACCAGCTGGGCGCGCCTCAACGCAGACCTGGCGGGAGGAGGCACCGAACAGACCCTCACCCTGGACCGGCCGGTTTCCACCTGGAAGATGGGCGATCAGATCGTGCTTACCAGCACTGACTATATGCCCGGACATGCTGAGGTGCTGACGCTGTCCGCAGATGCGACCGGGAACACCATAACAGTAACGACACCGGTTCAATACGCGCATGTCGGGCACACCTACAGTCTGAGCAAAGTTCCCGACCGCCTGAAGCTGGACCCCAAGTTCAAAGCCAACGGAGTCGAGATTCGCGCGTCGGTCGGGTTACTGCGCCGCAGCATCAGGATTGTTTCTGGCGGCAACAACGTTGCGACCTCATTCCCCGATCCACCGATGCCCAACACTACTCCAGGCTATTTCTTTGGCGGTCATACCATCGCTCGCCAGGGCTTCAAGCTCTACCACGTGCAAGGCGTCGAGTTTTATCAACTGGGCGAAGGCGGCAAGATCGGTCACTATCCGGTCCATTTCCACCTGGCGCGAAAAACCATGGTTACCAATAATCCTACTTCTAACCAGATTGCTTTCGTCAAAGACTCCTCAGTATGGGACTCAATGACTCGTTGGTACGTGATCCACGGAACCCACGATATAACTCTCGCGCGCAATGTCGGCTATGAGTCGATCGGTCACGGCTACTATCTCGAAGACGCCACCGAAATCGACAACAAGCTCTATTCAAATTTGGGGGTACTGGCGCGAGCCGCGGTCATCAACGCGCAGAATCCCCGCCAGGTCCCGGGTTTGTTGGCGGCGGCCTATCCCTCGCAGCTCACTCCTTTGAGAGGAATAATCAACCAGGGCCAGGAATTCGTTCCCTTCCATTCAGACATCGATCATCCAAGCGTGTTCTGGATGACCAATGGGTGGAACGATTTCGAGTACAACATGGCCGCTGGTGCCACCAGTTGCGGAGTGTGTTACTGGTTTGTGCCTGCCTTCAATAGCGGTCCATCGGGCAATCAGTTCTGGACGTCGTATGCGGGCGAGCAGAGTTCTATGGGCCGCGCTGCTACGACGCCGTTAGAGAAATTCCTGGGCAACAGCTGCTCCTCTGCGATGAACTCCTTTCAGACCGTCGGCAATACTGAGCAGTGTTCGGGAGTTACGATCGCCCCCGGCCCAGTCCCACCCGGCGGACAAGATCCTAACTCGCCCAGGATGGTTCCCGTGCACAACGACCTCGAAGGCGTCCCAGGCGGCATACCGAAGTTACCCGAGACTTTCAAAGACGGTGGTCCCTTATTGACACCCGAACAAATAGCTAAACTGGCTACCTACTATCCCAATGTTGACACGGGCGGTGGTCGCTTCGCGACTAAGTGTCCCGCTGGAATGGATTGCTCGAAGGGCGCCGAAGTACCGAAGTGTGCCCCAGGTCAGGAACAGAACTGCATGGCCACGGTTCTCGACCACTATACGACGTCCTTTAACTGGTCCAACTTCAACTTCGCCGCACTGTGGCTCAGGCCGCAGTGGTACCTTGTGATCAATAGTGCAATCACCGATGTGCAAGGCGGCGGAATTACATTCGTAACGGGGGGCGGCTACACCGACGCTGACGAGATACCCGGGCACTGGGGCTTGGCGTATAAGACTGTCTTTGTGGGCCAAACGCAGCCTGACAATCCTTACGCGTTTGCCGGTGGCCCTTTCAATCCGACCACCTTCGCGAAGACGGGTATGTTTAAGCTTGCTTGCGAGCTGCAGAAGAACGGCGCTCTCGCCAGCTTCTGCCTCGATCAGGATCAGGGAGTCAGCTTCCCCACCAGCAATTTCGGTGGCAACCAGCGCTTCTTCAACATCTACGATGGTCCCTCCTACGAAGATTCAAATGCTTACCTGGACATCAAGAAAACTACCGGTCTCGACTGCAAGGCAGACGCCGCAGGCTGTACCACCAGCAAATGGTTATCAGCGCGGCAGCTTGGAACTCCGCGCGACAATACGATCGCGGGGACAGACAACTGCTATCTACCCAACGCGGCGATCGCTTGGAAACAACCCAACGGGTTCTACTATCCGCCGGCCTTCCATTCGAACAATCTGTTCTTCGACAATGTAGATATCCGGCACTACGTGATCTCGCCCCTGTTTTTGCCGGGTACTCTCACAACCGATCCCAACAAGGTCAAGGATCATTACTGTCAACAGACTTCTAACATGTTCGTTAACTGGACCGACGTCGATCGGCAGACTGAGCTCGACGACGACGACGGTTCCCTTACCGGCTTTGCGCAAACGGTATCGGTCAATCTCGATCCTTTCTTTACCGCGCCGGTCGAGGGTGTCGAATGCGCATCCGGCCCGTACAAGGATCCGCTCACGTCGCCGCTGCCACCGGGAACGGTTAAGACTAGTCCCTACAACTATGTTACCACTGCAATATTTCCGAAGTGCTTCGCCCGGGACCCGGGAGACGACAAATGCAACACCGTCAATCCCCCGCATGAACCCTGGCGGGTCGGGTGTTCCGACCCCAGTTGTTACGGTGTTCCGATCTACCGGCAATACGTGACTGAGCAGGAAAAGAACGGTCCGCCAATGCCGGTCGCGATCCCGACGCCAAGCATCCGCTTGATGGGCCAGGACCAGGCTCAGCGGAGCGGTCTAACAGTCAACAACGCTCAGTACTACATCGACACTTCAGTTGGAAAAGATACGCAAACGTCGAACGTGTTCGAGAAAGGCAATACCTACTACACATATTTCTTGTTTGCCAAGCCAAACACGAAGCAGACCTACCAGATATACGTAGGCAAGAGTGCGACGTGGGATCCGAAAAAGAATGTTCACATGGTCAGGGCGGAGTTCCCCAGCTTTCCTTATGTTTTCAATCAAGGGAAGTGGCCTGCTCAGTGGAAGCGCGACGCTTCGGACGGCCCGGGCATCGGTTACGATCGGAACACGGGCATCGAGACGCTGACCGTTGACATGAATGGATACGCCGACTTCAAGACTGACTATGACCTATCCAAGGCAACCGAGTGCGCACCCGCGGGTTTTTGTGCACCCAATGATAGCAATGCTTGCACCTGCCAATTGGACTCTAAGGATCCGCTGTTCAACGACTGCCAGTACGTGTGCAGCAACTGGGCCAACAAGGATGTCAAATGTCCGAACGATAAGTGTTTCGGATTCTCGATTAAAATGTCGAGTGAATTCGAAACGATTCCGAAAGATCAACCCCGGCCGCAGGCCACACCGGCATGTTTTCCGAACGACATCTTCAACATTAGTGTGACGAATGTCGGGGCAGGTCTCGCGGGCGAATGTTCCAGCGCGGTTATTCCGGACTTTCAGGCGTGTAAATGAACTGGACAGCGGACGTAAGCGCATAGTGTAACGAGATTGAAGGCAACCACTAAAGGAGCGATATTGGCGACCGCGGTTGCGGTCGCCTTTATCGCCAAACCGGCCCTCGCCGAGGAATCCACCTCAAGCCCTCAGCTGACGCTGATCGCTTGTCTCGGCGTCAATAGCTGCAAGGGTCAAAGCGCTTGCAAGAGCTTCGACCACGATTGCCAGGCGATGAACACGTGCAAGGGCAAAGGCTTCATCCTCATAACCGAGGATGAGTGCAAGCAAAAGGGCGGAAAGGTCATCGACCCAGACCAGATGTAACGGCATCGCATATTTTGCGGCCGAACGTTACGCTGAGGGGATAGCTTACGAAGAGCAGGCATTGCGTGAGCGCCCGAAAGTTTCCACGGCACTTCGTTGTCTCGCGACGTGTCATGTCGGCCTCGGACAGATAGACAAAGCACGGAGCGCCATTGCCGAGGTGCTGCGCCTGGTTCCCGAAAGTTCGGTCAAGAGGGACGCCTATGGCTCGGTAGCCTACGCTCGCGAGAGCGATCGGGAGCGATTCGCAGCGGCCTTGCGTAAAGCTGGTCTGCCGGAGGAATAGCAGCTATCCGCCTTAGCTCGGCGCGCCCTCTTCGAAGCTGGGTAGATCATCCGCCAGCTTCATCCACCTAAGCTTCTGACTGGTCCAGGTATGACCCTCCGGCGGAAAAGCCTCAGGTTCATCGAGGCTGACTGTCGTGACATCGACCTTCTTTCCCTCGTAACTGGTGTGCCGGAACGTCAGCGGTGTCCCGCAGCGTCCGCAGAATGTTCGCGTTGCCGGCGGCGACGAGTTGTACTCGACAGGCTGGCCTGCGGTGAATACGACATCCTCCGAGTTGACTGTTATCCATGGCACGATCGCAGACGCAGAGATCTTTCGGCAAGTACGGCACTGACAGGTGCCGCTGCTGAACGGTTTGCTCCCAATGCGATATCGCACCGCGCCGCATAAACATCCACCTTCGATGCTCACCTGACTCATAAAACCTCCATAGTTGTCGTCGCCTTAAAGCATAATTTTTCAACGTGGTTTGAGTTTTCAGAATGCGCAAGCATAATCTACTTCTCCAGAATTACTTTCGGAGAATTCGGCGCTTATGGCTAACACCTCACCGATCTTGATTGTCGGCGCGGGTACGACCGGGCTCGCAATGGCTTGTGAGCTGGCTCGTCACGGCGCGCCGGTCCGCATCATCGACAAGCAGTCCGGCATCAATCCGCATTGCCGCGCATGCTCTATACACGCGCGGACGCTCGAGATCTTTCACGACTTCGGCATCGTCGACGAGATTCTCGCCCAGGCTCACAAGGTGCTGGGGATGAGCCAGTACGCCAACGGCGAGCGCTTCATGCACTCCAGCAGCGACGAAATCGACAGCCCATATCCCTACAACGTAAACCTCGAACAGTGCAAAACCGAAGCGGCCCTGGAGCGTCTGCTCCGCACTTACGACATCCACGTCGGCCGTGAGACCGAGCTCGTGGCGATTTCCGGGCGGCCCGACGCAGTCTCTGCCACGATCCGCCACGGCAACAACTCTGAAGAAGTGGTTGAGACTCCGTGGCTCATCGGCTGCGACGGGGCCCACAGTCGGGTACGCCATCTGAACAACATTCACTTCCCGGGCAAGGAAGACCTGCATCAGTATTGCCTTGCCGATGTGGTCATCGAAGGCGCGCTTGCCCACGACGAAATACACGCCTTTATGACCGATCGTGGACTGCTCTTCTTCTTTCCGCTGCCGAACCGGCGGTGGTTAATTGCGGCTGACCTGCCGGCTCAGCACGATGCGGTCAAAGAGCAGCCCAGCCTGGAAGACGTGCGGGCAATCGTATCCGACCGGGGACCGGCCGGCATTCGCATCAGCGAACCGCGGTGGCTGGGCTACTTCCGAATCAACTACAGAGCCGCGCGCCACTATCGCCACGAACGAATCTTTCTGGCCGGTGACGCGGTGCATATCCACAGCCCGATGGGTGGACAGGGCATGAATACTGGCATCCAGGACGCGTACAATTTGGCGTGGAAGCTGGCGCTCGTCCATCGCGGCCGCGCTCCGGCGGACCTGCTCGACAGTTATGAGAAGGAGCGGCGGCCAGTTGCCGAGGATGTGCTCACCACCACCAAGATGATGACCGACCGCTTCGAAGCGTTCAGCCATCTTTCACCCGAACAGCGCCAGCAGATGTACATCAATATGGTCGTGCCGCCGGAAGTCGCCAAGCGCATGGCACGACACCTTGAGCAATTGGACCTGAACTACACCAAGAGTCCGATATGCCATCAGCACGAAGGCAGCCATTTTGGAAAGACTCGCTTCACGGCCGGCCCGCGTCCGGGTGAGGAGGCGCCCGACGCCAAGCCGTTGCTGTACGACAATCGCCCGACGACTCTATTCGAGTTGCTGCGCGGGCCGAAGCACACCTTGCTCCTGTTCGCGGGCGCGGACCACGAGGCTAAGTCGTGGCACCGGTTGGCAGAATTGGCTCAGTCGGTCGAGAGCGGTCTGGACGACCTGATCAACATCTACTTCGTAGCCATCGACGCCGGCAGCGTTCCTTCGAACCCGAAGATCCACGGGCGCCTCATCATCGATCCCGAACGCTCGCTCCATTACCGCTATGGCGCCGAAACGGAATGCATGTACCTCATCCGTCCCGATGGTTACGTCGGCTACCGCAGTGAGCCTGCAACGGCGAGCGCCTTTCACGATTATCTCGCGCGCATTTTTTCAAGCTGACGCTTTGTCCTGCGAAGATTCTGGTCTTTGCTGCTACTTCCGCAAAATGCTTTTGCACGGTTTCGGAGGCTGCGGCCATGGCTTTGCCCATCAGTTCCTTGCCATTATCCCGGACCCAATTCAGTGATGCGTCGCGCGCAATGTTGGAACCGTTGAAATGCGGCAGGACGTGACGAGCGAAAAGTTCATACGATCGCTTCGTCGCATCGAAATTCGCCCAGTTGTGAGCAAGCATGAGGATGCAGCCGAAGCCGCCCGACTGTTTCTCCAGTCGCTCGAGCATCGCGATCGCGTCGTCAGGGGTGCCGACAACAGCGCGGCCCGATTCCACCATCGCCTCGGCGGGATCCTTGGCGCCCAGGTCATCGCCACTGGCGGTTGGATTAATCGCAGTAAAATATGCGAGCCACTTGTTCAGTCCATACTTGACGTCGCGCATCGCCTGCTCGCGGCTCTCGGCGATATGCATCGGCGCGACCAGCCGAAGGACCGAGCGATCCATCTCGCGTCCGTTTTCACGCGCGATATCGCACGCGATCTGCCAGTTGGTGCCCAGCACGTCGTAGCCAGCCTGTTGCGAGGCCGCAACGCACAGCATCCCGGCGGCATAGCGTCCCGCCAGCTTGCCGCCCGACGGCGTGAAGGTGCTGGCGACCGCGAATTCCGGCCGGGGCCGCGTGTAGGGAAGCAACTGACAGCGCGCTTCTTTGAGCGTGTACCATTCGGTCTTCTCGGTCACCGTCTCACCGGCGACCAGTCTCAGGATGACGTCGAGCGACTCGGCCATCCTGTCCCGCTGTTTCGAGACCGGCACGCCGAGCATCTCCGCGTCCGACGGCAGCAGGCCCGGGCCGATTCCGAACATCGCTCGTCCTCGCGTCATGTGATCGAGTTGCACGATGCGGTTCGCGACCATCAAAGGATGATGATACGGCAGTGAGATGACGCCGGTGCCGAGTCGGATCCGCTGAGTGCGCTCGGCAATCGCAGCGATCATAAGTTCAGGCGACGCGATGATTTCGTATCCGGCCGAGTGATGCTCGCCGATCCATGCCTCATCGAAGCCGATGCGATCGAGGTGCTCGATCAGGTCGATATCGCGTCGGATCGCGAGCGTGGGATCTTCATCAGTTGGGTGAAACGGAGCGAGAAAGATTCCGGCTCGCAGGCGGTTTGGCCGAATAGCTTCAATCATTTTGAACCTCAATTTGAAGATTTATTTTCTAGTTGGCGATCGCGGCTGGCGGATACGGCGGCAAGTCCGCTTCATCAATCGAAGGCTTCGGTGGCCGCTGCATGATTTCATTGACGGCGGCAAGGAATTCGGAATCGGCCATCAGCGATTCCGGAGGACGGTTGAGATTGATGACGTTGAAAAGCGCCTCTGCGATCACCGGGACTCCCGCGCCTTCGCGCAGCACGCGTTCCCAGGCCTCGCCGGCCATCGCGCCGTCGGAGGCGTCAGCTTGTCCAAGCGCCTGGCGATCGCGCGCGACCGAGAGACCCCACGGCTGCCGCACGAACTCAGCCTGACGCTTGAAAAACTCCACCGGGAAATTCGCGTCGGTCGGATCCATTTCGGCGACCAACGTGCCAAGCAGTTGTGAACATACCGAGGCGCTCGTCATCCCCTGCGCATACACCGGGTTGAACGCGCAGACCGCATCGGCCATCGCAACGAACCCAGCCGGGCCGCGCCACTTCTCAAAGTGCTTCCACATGTTCTGCATTCCCTTGCGATGGAAAATCGGGGAGATCGGCTTCGAAATCGCCAGCGCCTCCGCCACTATCGGCGAGCGTAATCTTCCGCAGAGCGCCGCGAACGATTCATGGTCGGCGGGCAGCATACGGCCGCCCCACGACGCCAGCGTCAAAAGGAAGCGATCGCCTTCGATCGGCAGGATCAATGCGACGTAGTAATCCTCTTCGCGCGTCGGCTTGGCCGACGGACTAAGAAAGATCCCTTTCCACCACCAGTTGGCGGGACGCTGATCTGCCGGCGGCGCCTGGTACCAGCAAGTGCTGTAACCAGCCTGCGCGTCCACGACTTCGAGCTCGACTTCCGGATAGCCGAGGCTCGTCAGCCATTCCGACGCGCGCGAACTGCGACCGCTGCAATCGACCACCAGGTCAGCATCGAGGCGCGCCACAGAGCCATCGCTCACCTTCCGAGTTTCAACGCCCGTCACACGCGGAGTATCACCCGGCGTAAACAACAGCGCCGTGACTTCGGTCCCCTCGATGAATTTGACGCGGGGATTTTTCTTGACGCGGTCGCGAATGACCGACTCGATCAGCAGGCGGCTGGCGAACAACATCTGATGTCCGGTGCGGCGCCGCGTGGCCCATCCTTCCGGATTCAAAGTAGCGAGTTCGAGGCCCGCATCCATGTCGAGACCACCGCGTTGCCGCAGCGAATCGTCGAGACCGGGGAATAGCGCGCTCAGTTCTCGACGTCCGCGATCGAGCAGGCCATGCGGATGACGGCTCTGCGGCACGCCCTTGCGATGGGCCGCGCCTTCGGGCAATTCGTCTCGCTCGATTAAGGTAACGCGCTCGAAGTGGTCGGATAGCACGCGCGCCGCGCACATCCCGCCGATGCCTCCGCCGATCACGACAACATGGTTCGCCTTCATCTATATGGCTTCACTTCCTGAACTTCAGCGCCAGTCAAGCCGTTACCGGTAAATGACTGTTTACTTTGTCACCGGAACAATAGTAAATGGTCATTTACTTGTCAACCGCAAGTGAGCCAGTATGAGACCGGGCGGGCATCAAAACCGAAAACTCTTGCGATGATTCGAAAACCGGGAAAACCATCCGCGAAAAAACGATCGCGCACCTCGAAGCAGACGCGCCGCGGCCGCATCGGAGCGAAGCCAGTCGAATCGACCCGCGAACGAATCCTGGCTTCAGCCGCACGGCTGTTCGCCGAGAATGGCTTCGAAGGCTCCTCGATGCCGGCGATCGCCAAGGCCAGCGGCATCACCGCAGGCGCTATTTACAAGCATTTCAAGAGCAAGGGCGAACTGCTGCTCGAAGTCGTGAAACGATCGTTCGAGTCCACCCCGCTCTTCATGCAGAACTCCGCAGGCGCAACGGCTACAGCCCTGCCACGGCTTGCGTCGGCGTACACTGAACCGGAATTGAAACTGGTTCGCCAGCTTTCGATCGAGGTTCATTCGGCCGCAAGCAGAGATTCCGAGGTCAGGCGCGTGTTGGCGCTTTCAGATGAAGCTGCGATGCAGTATATCTCCGATGCGATCGCGCTGGCACAACGCGAAGGTAAACTTGATCCGAGTCTCAATCCCGAATTCGCCGCGCGTCTGTTTTGCGTATTCGTGATGGGCTTGCTGCACATGGATACGCTGCTGCCCAAACTCATTGGCGACAAATCCTGGCGCGACTTCGTGCACGAACGCGTTGCAGCGCTGATCGGAGCTGGCTGAGCAGCAATTCCTCAGGGATATCCCACACTGATGTTGAGATTATCCTCGCTCGCATTGCTTCTCGTTTCCGCATTCGGGTTATTACTCCCGTCGCAATCTTTCGCGCAGCTATCGATTCCGGGAAAGGTGATGACCTACCGAACGCTCGACGTTGATTCGGGAGAAGAGCTGGAACGGTCGCGAAGGTGGCAGGCATCGGATGCGCAAGGCGCCCGGGAGCTGACGGCGATCACCTATCCGGTCGGAACCGAAGTCTTCGACGAATGCACTTTCGCAAATGGATTCGCGCGGGCGGCCACGACGTTCAGATCGATCATGCGAAGCAAGACGGGTGAGCTCGAGCGCTCGGATTTTGACACCTTCGATCCTATCTACTATCCGTTTCTCGCCAAGCCGATTACCGCCAACGCGCAACCGGGCGCATGCGTGTCGAAGAAGACGCTCGATTTGCCGACGCTGGTGCGCGGCGGTCAGATCGAGACGTGGATTTGGTCCGACAGTGGATCAGTAGGGGCCATCCTTCAACCCGAAGAGAACGAGAAGCTGACTGTCCCGGCCGGCAGCTTCGATGCTTTGCGGGTTCGGATCGATCTCGATCTGAGCAAGGTTTTTCCGCACGTGCCGGAGCTGTTCCTCAAGCTGGTCAAGCCGCATTTCACGATTTGGATTACGCGTGTCGAACCTTACTACGTGCTCAAGATGTCGGGATTCGGCACACCTAACAGCAAGCTTCATAAGAACACGGTGATCGAGCTGGCCTCGATCAGCGAACTGACCGCCAATGATTCGAAAATATCTGCTGAACTCGCGCAGGCCGACTCTGCCAGCGAACATCCAAGCCTCCATACGATCAACTCCGGCAGCTTCACCCAGGGAGATCGCGCCGGTCACGTGACGTTCGCCAGCGCGTCGACACCCGCGGGCGAGCTGCTGGTAGCTCGCGTCGCATTCAGCAATGGGCTGGCAACTGAGAGCCGCACGCTAATCGATCACGGCGCATCGCCGGCCACAGTTTATCTGGATGATCGCAGTTTTGCCTCGAGCGGCGCGATTGTTCGCAAGCATCTCATTTTCTTTCGCAAGGCCGCCTTCCCTAACGATCCGGATAAGGACCTTCCCAAGGATCTGTACGGGGCGGATATGACGCTTGGCGCGCTCCTGCCAGGTCTGCTGCCCGAGGGAAGTGACGAGGCGAGTTTTCATGTGATGGATTTTTCAGGTGAGGTGAACGAGCTGACCATTGATCGCGACGGGATGATGACAGTTGCTCTGGGTGGCGACGACAAGAACGCGATTCATGCGAAGCTAAAGCCTATCGTCGATACTCCGTTACTGCTGCGACCGCTGGCGTACTTCTTCGTTCCGACATTCGACGCCTACTTCGATGCCGACTCGAGCCATCGCCTGCTCAAGTTCGAGGGCCCGCTCGGCCCACCCGGCGTTCCGAACGCAACCATGCTTGCCGATGAGAAGTTATCGGGCTCTGGGGTTCCGGTTCATTGAGACGCGTCGCGCCAAGTGCATCAAGGCTTCCCTTGATACGCTAAGCGCCTATCGGGAGAGAATGCTGACCGCCATCAGGATCGTGACGCGTAGCCCTGCGATCAACCCTTTGATAAACGGTGTTGAAGCGATGGCGCCAATCACGGATCGGCCCCGTGAGATCGTGATTCGATCCGAGCAGGATGAAGGCGGCCAGGTGCACGTTTCGGTCCGATTAATGGCCAGGGTGTATCGTGAAAGACGCTGACGCCGTCGTCCGTTAGTCTCTGGTCCGAAGTGGGGCGAACCCGATGTTCGTTACCGGAACATACAATCCTTATCTCGTCGCTCTGTCCATTCTGGTCGCCTGCTTCGCGTCTTACACCGCCCTCGATCTCAGTGGGCACTTGGGGCCCACCCGGGGATTCGCGCGTCGCGCGTGGCTGGTAGCTGCCGCGCTCACGATGGGGGGCGGAATATGGTCGATGCACTTCGTCGCCATGCTCGCGTTCATCATGCCGATACCGATGTCCTACGACATCGGATTGACCATCCTTTCGCTCGTGGTAGCGATCCTGGTAACCGGCGTCGGCTTCTACGTCATTAGTCGCCAGGGCGCATCGCCGCTGCGCCTCGTTCTCAGCGGCATCTTCATGGGACTTGGCATTGCCGGGATGCATTACACCGGCATGGCGGCAATGCGGGGGAACGTCGAACTCAGCTACGACCCGCTATTCGTTGCGCTCTCCCTGGTCATAGCGATCGGCGCGTCGACTGTGGCGCTGTGGGTGGCATTCCGAACCACCGATCTTGAGCAAAAGCTCGTTGCCGCGGTCGTCATGGGCCTGGCCATTTCCGGTATGCACTACACGGGTATGAGAGCGGCCATTTTTTACTGTTCACGCCCCGGTTCGAACCAGGCCGAGGTAACCGCAAGTGTCGAACAAACCAATCTGGCGCTGGCGGTTGCCGGCATTACATTTCTCATTCTGGCTTTTGCATCGGTCGCCTCCCTGTTCGAGCGGAAGCGCGCCGAAGAAGCGCTTCGTCAGACACAGGCGAATCTCGCACACGTCAGTCGCGTGATGACTCTGGGAGAGCTGACGGCTTCGATCTCCCACGAAGTTAACCAGCCGCTGGCCGCGGTCGTCATCAACGGCCAAATCTGTCTGCGATTGCTCGCGCTCGAGACGCCACGCCCGGACGACGTGCGAACCACCGTTGAGCGCATGGTCAGGGACGCCAATCGGGCGAGCGAAGTGATCCAGCGTATTCGTGCACTCGCCAAAAGGAGCGAGCCGCAGATGGTGTCGCTGGACATCAACGATGTCATCCGCGAGGCTACCCTCCTGGTGCAGCGTGAGGTGCTCAGCCATGGGGTCTCGCTGCGGACGGAACTCGCGTCCGCGTTGCCCCCTGTGCTCGGCGATCGGGTCCAGCTGCAGCAGGTGGTTATCAACCTCCTGATGAACGGCGTTGAAGCGATGGCGTCAATCACGGATAGGCCCCGTGAGATCGTAATTCGATCGCAGCAGCCCGAGGCCGGCCAGGTGCTCGTGGCGGTGCTGGACTCCGGTATCGGGATTGACTCCGAGACCGCGGAACGGCTGTTCAGCGCATTCTTCACCACCAAGCCGAGCGGCATGGGAATGGGACTGTCGATCAGCCGTTCGATCATAAGGGCTCACGGTGGCAAATTGTGGGTGTCCCCAAATCCGGACCATGGCGCAGCTTTTCAATTCACCGTACCGACTAACGGTTAGGGTGTGTCGTGAAAGACACTGATGCGATCGTTTTCGTGGTCGACGATGATTCGTCGATTCGCGAGGCGATCGAGAGTCTCGTCAAGTTGGCTGGACTACGCGTCGAGACCTTCGGATCCGCGCAAGAATTCCTGCGGAGCAAACGAGCGGATCTGCCGGGATGCGTGGTGCTCGATGTGGAGCTGCCAGGATTGAGCGGACTCGATCTACAGCGCGAACTGGCCACGCATGGAATCAAACTTCCGATCATCTTCATCACTGGTTACGGCGACATCCCGATGTCGGTGCGCGCCATGAAAGCCGGAGCGCTTGAATTCCTTACCAAGCCCTTCCGCGATCAGGATCTCCTGGACGCGATTGAACAAGCCCTTGAGCGCGATCGCGCTGCGCGGCAACACTCCAGCGAAATCGCGGAACTGCGCGAGCGTTTCGACGTGCTGACGTCCCGCGAAAGGGAAGTGATGAGCCTGGTCGTCGCCGGCTGGCTGAACAAGCAAATCGGCTTCGAGTTAAAGATCAGCGAGGTCACCGTCAAAATTCATCGCGGCCGGGTGATGAATAAAATGGGCGCCGAGTCGCTGGCCGAGCTGGTCAGGATGACAGAAAGGCTGGAGATCCCGACGGCGAAGGATCGATCCGCCAAAACCAGGTAATACCAATGTATAACTAGTTTTCGATTCGCGGGCGGGACTACATTTTCTCTCGGAAGATGTTTTCCCGCGATGGATACTCCCAAAGAAAAAAATAACCCGGCTCTGATCGCGATCGTCGACGACGATCAATCGTTCCGCGAGGCGCTCGAAAGTTTGCTCGGGTTGATCGGTTTCCGGACGGCGACCTTCGCCACTGCCCGCAATTTCCTCGAGTCTCCTCAACTTCCAAACGTGTCCTGCGCGATCCTCGACGTCTCGATGCCCGGGATGGATGGCCTCGAGTTGCAACAGCAGTTGGTCGCGACGCATCCGGTTCCCGTTATCTTCGTCACGGATGTCCGGGACGCAAAAACGCGAGAGCAGGCGGTTCGGGCGGGAGCGATTAGCTTCTTGAACAAGCCTGTTAGCGAACAGACTTTGATCGACGCTCTGAATTCGGCGCTTCGCGCATAAATGGTGATGAGACTGACGGCATCGATGGGTTAAGAGTCCGAGAAAATTAGCGCACTGTGCTCCCTGCTGGACATGATGCCTTACGAGAGAGAGGGCAATCAGATGGAAACGCAGACTCAGTATCGCGATGTGAAAACCGCCGCGGCAATCATGTTCCAGGGCACATCGTTGCCCGAGCAAGCGATTTTCTACAAAGAGGGTGAGTACTGGACCGTAGGCCGCGGCGGGAACGCTTTTCGTTTAAAGCACACCAAAGGGCTCGGGTACCTCGCCCATCTGCTCCGTCATCCTGCGGCCGAATTCCACGTGCTCGATCTGGCACGGGGAATCGGCAGCCAACGCGAGGCGGGCGAAACCAGTCAGTCCGGGCATGGCTTGCCGCTTGGGGAAGAGGATCTCGAAAAGGCTGGAATCCATATCGCCAATCTGGGTGACGCGGGCGAGATGCTCGACGAGCAGGCCAAAGTCGCTTACAAGCGCAGGCTCTCCGAGTTGCGCGAAGAATTGGAAGTGGCCAAGGAAGTCGGAAACGTCGATCGCGCCGAGCAGGCGGAGCAGGAGATCGATGCACTGACCTCGGAACTCTCGCGCGCGGTGGGACTCGGTGGACGTAATCGACGGGCGGCATCAGCTTCGGAACGAGCCCGGCAGAGCATCCTCAAGACGATCAAGTCGGTAGTGGAAAGGATCGCGCAGAGCGATGCGCGGCTTGGCGATATTTTCTCGCGCTGCATCAAGACGGGCAACTTCTGCTCCTACCAGCCAGACCCCGATTTCCCGATTGCGTGGGAATTCGATGCGGCAACTATCGAGCCAGCAACGCATTCAACCTCAAGTTGCGATCCGGCTCCAGCGCGTACCGATCATCCGCAGACCTCGCCGCCGCCGCTGGAGGTCTCTCCATTCTCGTCCGCGGAACGAACCGCTTTTGCGGGAAGGGAATCTGAACGCGGTACGATTCGTGCGGCAATCGATCGTGCGCTAGCTGGCCATGGATCGGTAGTCATGCTGGCCGGCGGGCCGGGAGTGGGTAAAACCCGCCTGGCGAAGGAGATGGCGGAGTTAGCATCGAGCGTTGGCTTCAAATGCCTGGTCGGGCACTGCTACGAAAGAGATGAACCGGTTCCCTTTCTCCCGTTCGCGGAGATCATTGAAGGCAGCGTCGCCGAGTCGGGCCTCGAAGATTTCGGGCGACGGGTCGGGGACAACGCCGCTGAACTCGCCGAGATCGCTCCGAGCCTTCGTCGAATTTTTAATGACATTCCGCAACCACTGGATCTGCCACCTGCGCAGAAACGCCGGCATCTTTTCCAGAGCGTTTCCGACACGACGCGGCGCGCGGCTCTAATACATTCGCAGTTGTACATAGTCGAGGACCTTCAATGGGCCGATGAATCCTCGCTGGCGCTTCTGATCCACCTGGCCAATCGCATCGCTCAACTACCAGTCGTGATCATCGGGACCTATCGCGACGGGTATACGGAGAACAATCCCGCGTTGGTCAGAACTTTGGAGGAGTTGATTCGGATGGGTGTGCGTCCGCTCAAGCTGGGCGGGCTATCAAAGGACGCCGTCGCTCAGATGTTAGATGGGCTGAGCCAGCGCCAGGCTCCCGAAAGTCTCGTGAGACTCATCTTCGAGGAAAGCCAGGGATATCCATTCTTCGTTGAAGAGGTGTACCGGCATCTGATCGAGGAGGGAAAAGTCTTCGACGAGGCCGGCCAATTCCGCACGGACATCGAAATTGCCGAGAATGACGTTCCAGAAAGCGTGCGGCTGATCATTGGTCGTCGACTGGAGCGGCTCGACCAGAATGAAAAGCGGGCGCTAACCACCGCTGCAGTGATCGGGCGCAGCTTCAGCTTTAAGCTTCTAGCTGCCACCTGCAAGATCCACGTTAATGAACTCTTCTCCGTCGTCGAGAAGGCGCAGCAGATGGGAATAATCGCCTCTAGCGCCGAGGGCCCGGAGACACCTTTCACCTTCGCCCATGAGCTTGTTCGTCAGACGCTGCTGGCCGGCATCTCGACTCCGCGCCAACAGCAACTGCACGCGAGAGTCGCCGCCGCGATTGAAGGGCTCTATCACGGTGCTCGGAATGGTGAGCTGGAGAAGTCGCCGGCCAATTAGTAAAGGCCGAATCCTTCGCTGAACAGTCAGAGAGACTGCTCCAAGAGCGGGGCGCGCGCCAGGCTTGGGAGCGCTTGCGCACTCGCGCGATTTTTATCCGCCGCCTGAGTCGGCGGTCCGCCCACGTCAGGAGAGATCGACGTGTTTGGCCGCCGCCTCGATTGCCGCTCCCAGCGCGCCGCCAAACCCGAGCCCGGTCCTTGACCGATTTTCCGCCCAGCTCAGGCGAGGTCGAACCGATCCAGGTTCATCACCTTGCTCCAGGCCGCGACGAAGTCTTTCACAAACTTCGCCTTCGCGTCCGCGCTCGCATAGACTTCCGCGAGAGCGCGCAACTGCGAGTTCGAGCCGAACACCAGGTCAACACGGGTGCCGGTCCACTTGGCCTCGTTCGTCTTCCGGTCACGCCCCTCGTACACGCCTTCCGAGCTGGTGGACGGCTGCCATTGCGTGCTCATGTCGAGAAGGTTGACGAAGAAGTCGTTGGTGAGCGTTTCCGGCCGCTTGGTCAAGACGCCGTGCTTGGCCTGCCCAAAGTTTGCATTCAGCGCGCGCAAGCCACCGATGAGAACTGTCATCTCGGGGGCAGTCAGCGTCAGTAACTGCGCGCGATCCACCAGCAGTTCCTCCGCCGGTATTGGGTTTCCTTTCCGGAGGTAGTTAATAAACCCGTCTGCGGTCGGCTCGAGTACGGCGAATGAGGTCACATCGGTCTGCTCCTGCGATGCATCCGTGCGTCCCGGCGAGAAGGGAACCTTCACGTCGTGCCCGGCTTTTTTCGCAGCTTCCTCGACGGCTGCTGAGCCGCCAAGAACGATCAGATCGGCCAGCGAAACTTTCTTCCCGCCAGACTGTGAAGCAGTTGAACTTCTTTTGGATCGCTTCGAGTATCTGCAGCGCCTTCGCCAGTCCAGCCGGCTGGTTCACTTCCCAATCCTTTTGCGGCGCAAGACGAATGCGCGCCCCGTTCGCTCCACCGCGCTTGTCGGTGCCGCGGAACGTCGCCGCCGACGCCCATGCAGTCGCGACCAGTTGGGAGATGGACAATCCGGATTTGAGGATTTCGGCCTTCAGAGCGGCGATGTCTCGCTCCCCGATCAATTCATGATCGACTGGCGGAACAGGGTCTTGCCATAACTGGGGCTCCTTGGGGACGAGCGGGCCAAGGTATCGCGAGCGAGGCCCCATGTCGCGATGGGTCAGCTTATACCACGCCTTGGCGAACGCATCGGCGAACTCCTGAGGATTTTCGAAGAAGCGCCTTGAGATCTTTTCGTAAGCAGGATCGAGCCGCAAAGCAAGGTCAGTGGTCAGCATGGCTGGCGCGCGACGCTTTGACTTGTCGATACGCATCCGGCACCGTACCGGCGGCTGCGCCATTTTTCGGTTGCCACTGATTCGCACCGGCCGGGCTCTTGGTCAGTTCCCATTCGTAGCTGAACAGATGCTTGAAGAAGTCGTTGCTCCACTTTGTTGGCGTCGTGCTCCATGTGACTTCCAGCCCGCTGGTGATCGCATCACCCGCTTTGCCCGAGCCATATTTGCTCTTCCAGCCAAAGCCCTGGTCCTCGATGCCGCCGGCTTCCGGCTCTGGGCCCACCAGCCCCGCATCGCCAGCGCCGTGGGTTTTGCCGAAGGAGTGCCCGCCGGCAATCAGCGCGACGGTCTCTTCGTCGTTCATTGCCATGCGGCGGAACGTCTCCCGAATATCCCGCGCCGCAGCGACGGGGTCCGGGTTTCCATTGGGCCCTTCCGGATTCACGTAAATCAGGCCCATTTGAACAGCGCCGAGCGGAAGCGCGAGCTCCCGGTCGCCGCTGTACCGCTCATCCTCCAGCCACTTGCGCTCAGACCCCCAGTAAAGCTCATCAGGCTCCCAGACATCCTCACGCCCGCCGCCAAAGCCGAAGGTCTTGAAGCCCATCGACTCCAACGCGACGTTACCGGCGAGAATCATGAGATCGGCCCAGGAGATTTTCCGGCCATACTTCTCCTTTATCGGCCAGAGCAACCGGCGAGCCTTATCGAGGTTCGCGTTGTCTGGCCAGCTGTTTAGCGGCGCGAAACGCTGCTGGCCGGCTCCGGCGCCACCGCGGCCGTCGTGGATGCGGTAGGTGCCTGCGCTGTGCCACGCCATGCGAATGAACAGCCCGCCGTAGTGGCCAAAGTCGGCCGGCCACCAATCCTGCGAGTCCGTCATCAAGGCATGAAGGTCTTTGATGACGGCGTTCAGGTCGAGGCTCTTGAATGCTTCAGCATAGTTGAAGTCCTTGTCCATCGGATCGGCCAAGGGTGACTGCGGGTGCAGGAACTTCAGGTTCAGCTGATTCGGCCACCAGTCCGCATTCGTCGGATGTCCAGGCGCTGCGTTTCTGCGAGCACCCATCGGGCACTTGCCAGTTGATAGATCGTGATCAATTGCCATGTTGGTTGTCCTCGTGATTCGTTCAGGAATTGTCTCGTTCGTTTCCTCTTTACTATTGAACTACTAACTCAGACGCTTCTCTCGGACCGATTCAGAGATCTCAGTTTGATGTGGCGTGGTGTTTGGCCTGCGTTCGCTTCTCGGCAAGCTGGCATCGCCGGCAGAGAGCCTCGATCTCCAGCGAACAGCGCAGCAGTGTGAACTCTCCCAGGCTGCGTGTACCTTCGAGCAGCTTGTCCACTTCGGGTATCTCTATGTCATGTAACCGTCTGCATCGGATGCAAACGACGTGGTGATGGGGCTCCACGTTGCCGTCATAGCGCGCGGCATCGTGCAGGAGGGTTACTTTGCGTGCCTCTCCGACTTCGCAAAATTGCTGCAGAATTCGATGGACTGTGGCCAATGATATGTGGGGATGCTTGCGGCGTACTGTCGCACAGATCTCGTCCGTGCTCGGATGATGCTCCGAATCGAGGAGGGCCCCTATGACTGCGAGCCGCTGGGGTGTGACGGCGATCCCGCGCTCATGACACCGCGCGACGAACTCGCCGAGTCGTTGAACTGCGTACCTCTCACGCCACCGTCGATCCACCAGCCGGACTTCTCGCATGAGCCACTCCTCGCCGAGCAACCGTACGGATCCCAGACCACCAGCAGACGAATTTTATTCCCGGCCCAACAGCTTCGACAATCCGTGGGTTCAGCTGATATCCGCTCTCACCTGCAACTAACTACTGACCCGTACTGCACATCATGTAAGATTGTCAACCTTCAGTCTCAGGTAAACTCGCGACGCAATTTTGGTCAAGGGCGTAGTACGTGAGGCAATTTGGTCGGCGAGTTTGAGTTTGAATTTTCGCCGCAGTTGCATAAGAATCTGTTTCGCTTGGGATTAGTCGCGCTGCCAGCGCGAGACGCACAACAGTTCGAATTGTCCTTACCCACACGAGGAGGGAACAATGGCGGAATTCGATCTACAGATCAGAGGCGGCACCGTAGTTGATGGAACACGAGTGCCACGTTTTCGCGGCGACGTCTGGATCAAGGATGGCAAAATCGCACAGATCGGCGGCCGCGCCCCCGGCTTTGCGAAGAAAGTCATCGACGCTGATGGTCTGATCGTCGCTCCCGGATTCGTCGACCTGCACACGCACTATGACGCGCAGATCAGGTGGGATCCGTGGTGCACTATTTCCGGTTGGCACGGCGTGACATCGGTGGTGCTCGGCAACTGCGGCTTTGGCTTCGCTCCGGTGAAGCCCGACTTCCGCGATCGCTCGATGCTCACAATGACGCGCACCGAGGCGATTCCCTACGAATCGATGAAAGCCGGCATGAGCTGGGATTGGGAAACAATTCCCCAATACCTCGATTCGCTCGATCGCGCACCAAAGGGCGTCAACTGCATTCAGTACATGCCGACCGCATCGCTAATGACCTACGTCATGGGTCTGGACGCCGCGAAAACTCGTCCGGCAACCGAAGCGGAACGGGCCGAGATGAGACGGCTCCTCAATGAAGGCATGGAGGCCGGTCTCTGCGGCTTCTCGATACAGCGCCTCGGCAAGCATTCTGCGCAGGCGGACTTCGACGGCTCGCCGATGGTGACCGACACGATGTGCGACCAGGACATCCTGAATCTCGCGGGCGTTTTGCGCGCGCGCGACGAGGGTTTCATCGAGATCACGCAGGCCACCGGTCATATCAAGGAAGATTTGGCGTTTGTCGAGAAACTCGCCGGCGAGGCGCAGCGTCCTATCTTGTTCCAGGCGATCACCGCAAGTACGCGCAACGCCGATATCCATCGCAAGAGCCTCAACTGGCTGCATAACGCGCGCGCCAAGGGTCTGCCGATCTTCGGCCAGGCCGGCACCGTCCGCAGCGGCTTTGCGTTTACGCTCGAGCATTGGAATCTCTACGACATGGCGCCCCCATGGCGTGACATGACGACCGGTTCCAGGGAAGAGAAGATCGCGAAGATGAAGGATCCCGCAATCCGCGAGGCAGTTAAGAGCGAACGCTCGATGGCGGCGCTGGATAAGAACGCCCCTGGAATCGGCGGCCGGCTGGTGAAGCTGATAGTCTCATGGGTCGAGAACAAGCCTGAGCTTGAAAAGTACGTGGGCAAGTCACTCGGGCAAATCGGCCAGGAAGAAGGGCGACATCCGGTTGATGTGATGATCGATCTGTCGCTTGCCACCGACTTGAAAGCTGAATTCCTCCAGGCTGAGCCGCAGTTCAACGCGGAGTTCAACGCCGAGATCATCAACGGATCGATGTACACCTTTCCCGGCGTTTCCGACGGCGGCGCGCATACCAAGTTCTTCACCGGTGGCTCCTTCACTACCGACTTTCTCCGCTGGATGGTTCGGGACGAGCAGCGCGTCACGCTCGAAGAGGCGCACTATCGCCTTTCTGCCCTGCCTGCACACGCGGCCGGTTTCCGCGATCGAGGAGTGCTGCGGGAAGGGGCGTGGGCCGATGTCGTCGTCTACGATCTGAATGGCCTGGACATCGAACCAGATTGGATTGGTGAAGTGACCCAGGACCTGCCGGGCGGCGAATGGCGCCGCGTGCAGCACGCGAAGGGCTATCATTCAATTATCGTGAACGGCGTCGAGACCTTCGCCGACGACAAGTGTACCGGAGCGACCTCTGGCAAGCTGCTGCGTCACGGACACGCCTGATACCGGACGGCGGTTTTGAATCCGAAGCGGGGGCGGCGAATCCGCTCCCGCTTTCATTCGTGCATCGCGGATTGACAGCCAGCGGCTGAATGATCGCAATTCCTGCACAGGAGAGAAGAACATGATCGCCGAAAAATTCTTTGCCGACAGTGCAGCTGACGTCGGTCTTAATCCCGACAAGGTCCAGGCGCTGATGGATCGGGCCGAGCGCGACGTGAAGGATGGAGTTCTTCCCGCCTGTCAGGTTGCGATCGCTCGCAACGGGAAGATCGCTGCGATGAAAACTTTCGGCCGCGCCGTTCAGGGTGGCGTGGAAAAGCCGGCCACCGACGAAACGGTTTTCGTCGCGATGTCGGCGACCAAGGCGATAACCTCGTCTGCGCTCTGGCTGCTAATCCAGGAAGGAAAAATCGATCCTGCCGACAAGATCGTCAAGTACGTGCCTGAATACGGGACCAACGGCAAGGAAACGACAACTTTAGAGCATCTATTGATTCACACCGCCGGCATTCCCACCGCGCCGGGCTCCTTTAAGGATTGGGGCGATCGCAAGCGCCGGCTGGAGCGGTTCGCGCAGTGGCGTCCGGTGAATACGCCGGGTGAGAAGTTCTTCTACCACATCCACGCGAACTACTGGCCGATTGCCGAGGCGATTGAACGGATCACGGGCAAACGGCTCGGCGAATTCGTACGTGAACGAATCGCGGAACCTCTCGGACTGCCCGATCTGCGAATCGGACTGCCGCGTCCTGTCCAGGCGCGGATGGCCGACGTCAAATGGGTCGGCGAACCCGCCAAGGACGAGGAGTATCGGAAGCTCGGCATTACACCTCCACGTGCTGGTCTCGGCTCCATCACCGAAGACGCGGTGCTGGAGATGAACGAACCCGAGCTCCGCGAGATGGATTTTCCGGCTGGGGGCTTGATGACGACGGCCGGCGATATCGCGCTCTTCTACCAGGCCTTGCTCAACGACGGCAAAGCGCATGACGGCAAACGTATCTGGCAATCCGAGATGCTGCGCGAGGCGCGTCGCATCCGGAGCGGCGACCTGATCGATCCGGCGCGCGGCATCACCGCGAATCGCGCGTTAGGCATCGTGATCGCGGGCGGCGACGGCAAGGCGAATCTGCGCGGCTTCGGACGCACGAACTCGGCCGAGGCGTTTGGTCATCCGGGCTTTGGCGGGCAAATCGGATGGGCTGATCCGGCGACCGGAATTTCTTTCGGCTATCTTACGAACGGTTTCGACCGCAACGATCTACGCGAGGGCCGCAGAGGCGTCGCCGTGTGCAGCCTGGCTGGAGCGTGCGCTGAATAATATTCGGCCTCTTCTGCAAATCGAGTGGGTGAATTTTGGCGATTCCGCGCGTTGAAGACGGGGCTGGGGCGGCGCGGGCCGGTAACGAGCCGCCGTCAACAGCGACGCCACTTCCTCCGTGCTGAGCACGCAGGGCAAACTCTTGGGCTTCTTGCCGTAGGGAATGCGTGGCATCTGCTCTGAGCGACAAAGCGTGGTGGCGTACAGAAAGCGCAAGGCGCAGACCACTTGATTGAATCGGGACCAGGAAGCCGTTTGGTGTTAGCTGCGGATGTCTTCGCTGCCCAACTCTGTTCGGGACAGCGATCGAAATGCCTGGCGAAGCCGGCGGCGCTCGCACGGCGTCCAACCACCGCGCAGCGGTTTAGTTCAACGAAAACGCTCAGCCGCCGGGTCGCCTGCTGGGCGAAAAACTTGGAAAACCGTGAAGGCGGCCCGGTCGGCTGCAGCAAGTTGTTCGGCCATCATCAGTTACAACAACGGTTCCTGACACCTTCATTGGGCCTGGACCCCCTCGGGTCGTCCAGGCGGCGCACGCCTGTATTGCTGCTGATGGTCAGCCACTGCTCGCCGATCACGGCCACGAAATATCGCAGCCGCTGACCGCTTCGGTAAGGTGCTCGCGAAAATCGACGCCGATGGACCGGCTAAACCACGAACCGCCGGGATAAGGCTAGTCTTTCCGGACCGCGATGCACTCGATTTCAATATCAAATGGGCCCGTCCATACCGGCACACAGAAGAAAATGCGGGCTGGCGGATCTTTAGGAAAGTAGCGTTTGTAAATTTCGTTGAATGCCTTGAAGCGCTCCGGGTTTACACAGATTACGTTGACCTTCAGGACGTGCTCGAGGTCGGATCCCGCCGCCTCAAGTGCCGTCTTCAACTCTTCCAGGCAGCGTTCGGCCTGCTGTTCAAAAGGCGCGTGGACGAGAAGTTCTCCGGTCTTGGGATCAAATGGCGGCAGACCCGAGACGAAGATCATGTCGCCGGCGCGAGTGCAGGTCGACACCGGCACACCCCATTTCTCGAAATTGCTGTCAAACGGTTCGACGCGAATAATTTCCCTTTTCACGATTTGTCTCCTTGTACGATTTGGTTGTTTCCGTCGACGTCCATGAAGACCTTGTCCTGGCCGAAGTGAGCCTTGATGCGATCAAGAATTCGGCCGGCGATTCATGATTTCTCCTTGATGGCTGGCCCATCAACTATGATGACCGTTGTACGAAATAGACCAACGCGGTCCTGCCCCGCACCTTATTCCAACCTGTTCCAAAGCGGCCGTGTCGAACCGTATCTCCGGTGACGATCATTCGGCACCTACCTCGCACGCTTGGCAGCGGAGATGGGGGGGACGTTACCAAAGAGGAGGATAAGCCCTTCCGGCATGGTGGGATGAGCGATGACCGCGTCGCGTATCGCGGTGTACGGCAATCCGCCCAGCATCGCCATCTGCACCGCTGCCATCACGTCTCCAGCGCCGGCGCCAAACATGGTGAATCCGAGGATGCGATCGCTTTCCGCCTCGATCAACACCTTCATAAATCCGCGCGTTTCAGAAATCGTCATCGCGCGAAGGACGGAAGCGACGGGCAACTTGGCTACACGATAAGGGATGCCGCGCCGTTTCGCCTCCGTTTCGTTGAGTCCGATACGGGCCAGCTCCGGGTCGGTGAACATGCAGAACGGAACCTGCCGGCCAGTCGTCACGCGATTGCCGCCAGCGAGGTTGGCACTCACAACCCTGAAATCATCGGTTGAGATATGTGTGAATTGTGGGCTTCCGGCGCAATCTCCGATGGCCCAAACACCCTCGGCGGTCGTCTGCAAACGCTCGTTCACCTTCACATAGCCGCGGTCGGTCGTCTCCACGCCCGCCTTTTCGAGGCCGATGCCGCTCGTATTGGGCGTACGTCCTGCGGCTACCAGCAGGTGGGTGCCTTTCAGAGAAAGGTCGGCTCCGTCGCGAGAGCCGAGGAGTCTGATCCAATCGCCGGAGTTGCCCTCGACGCGAGTTATTTTTGCATTCGTGACGACGGTGATGCCTTCATCACGGCACAATTCTTCCAGTGCCTGCGAGGCATCTTCGTCTTCGTGGTGCGCGAGGCGGCCATTGCGGTCGATCAGCGTGACCTCGGCGCCGAAACGGCGGAAGGCCTGGGCAAGTTCGAGTCCGACATAACCAGCGCCCAGAACCAGGAGGTGTTTCGGGATCTGATCAAGTTCAAATGCCTCGATGTGGGTCAGCGGCTTCGCCTCGGCCAATCCCGGAATTGGCTCAAGCGTGGCGCGCGAGCCGGTATTGATGGCTACAATTTTACCCCGGAGTGTGCGTGTCCCGCCCTCGTTCAAGGCAACTTCGATGGTTTTCGGGCCAACGAAGCATCCTGTGCCCATCACCAGTTCCGCGCCGCTCTTGGTGAAGTAGTGGTCGCGAAAACTGTCGACAACGCTCACCACCATCTTGCGCTTGCGCTCACGCACGGCTCCCATGTTGATGCGAACATTCTCTTTGCTGATGCCGAATTCGTTGCTGCGATAAAAGAACGAGGCAACCTTGGCGCTGTGGATGATGTTCTTGCTGGGCAGGCACGCGATGTTCGGGCACGAACCGGTCACATATTTGCGCTCGATCGCAATCACGCGTTGTCCTTTTTGTGCGAATGTCCCTGCAAGAATTTTCCCGCCGGTGCCGCTGCCCAGCACAAGGAGATCGCATTCTTCCATGGTTTTCTCTCCTTTTGTGAGTTTTTAGCCTCTTGCGCGAATTTGACGATTCCGCGCGTTGAAGACGGGGCGGGGGCGGCGCATCCTGCTCGTCGTCGCTTGCGCATCGCTATTTCACGCCAAATTTCTCCGTCTGAACAAAGCTCCCAAACCCTTGTCCCGCGCGGCTTAGCACCGCGCGACCACGCATTTTTCACCCACTCGAAATGCAGAAGACCCAAAAGTCGAAGTTTGCCGCGTCAGTCGCGCTACGGTAAATACTGCGAACGGAATTGTGTCGGGATAACGCTGGTTCGCAGGACCACGAGTTCCTGCTGGCCTTGTCCGTTTTCGAAACGCATCAGTCCCGCGATGAACTGCTGTGGATCGCGCAGCGGTATCAGCCGTTCTTCGCTGAAAATTTTGCTGGTGATTTTCAACGTAAGATCCCTGGTCTCGCCCGGTGCGACAGTGCTCGACGGCTCGACCCCCAACTGACCCACGTAGTCATGCGGCCCAGCCTTGGCCTTGTCTTCATCGGTACCGTTGACGAATGTCGCCATCGCCATAATGTACTGTTTCACGTTGATAGGACTGTCTCTAAGGTTTTTGACCTTGACGTTCATCACCAGCGTGTCGGTGGCGTCGTCGTAGGTCGCACCATTCGAGTGAATCTCGGCCATCTTCTCGCCAGACGAGATAAATTCGGGCGTGAACCAGTCGGTCTGCTGCGGCAATCGGACCGGATACTTCATCGCTGCATAGGTCCATCCAACTACCAGCATGATTACAGTTAGAGCCGCGAGAACGTTCATCCACATGTGATCGCGGGGAGTAATCAATCCAATATCGGGCGCGTCGTCATTGACGCCTAGCTGAATAGTCACTGCCAGATTGGTCACGGTCCTATGGGTGAGCGTCCAGTAGAGCATCCAGACGACACCAATGAGGAAACCGGCGAAGGACCACCACCAGACAAATCGGCCCTTGTAAGTATTGAGGTTGATAGTCTGGCCGCTTAGCAGGGTCACCGGAAAGTCGAACTTCGCCGCGCCCGGCTGAACGGTTACCCATTCGCCGGGGCCGATTAGCGTGCCAGTTCCCTCGACTGCGATGCCCGGATGCACATGCCATCGTCCCGGGTTGCGTCCCAGCATCACCATCCTGAACTGGTAGATTCCTCCTTTCTCGACGAAGAACGAGCCGGGAGCGTCTTGCCCGTTGACGGTTCTCTCTTTCAGGGCAAAGACAGGTCCGGGCACTACCGGCATTATGTAAGCCTTCTCGGGAGGAGTGAGCGTGTACGGCCAGGTCTCGAGGATTCGCACCGAGCCGGTAATAGTCACTGGCTCGCCGACTCTGATCTCAGTTGGCGATATGGTGACATCGTAGAACGCGGTCGTCAGATCTTTCAGGAATGGTTCATCGCCCGCTTCACCGTGGGCGAAGGCTGACGACGCGTTGACTATCGTTCCGATCGCGACCGCCAGGATGCCGGCCAATATCCGCCTAAGCATCGATGACATCTCCCCGCGAGCGCGGCCCGGCTTCGACATGCATCGTGCTGTCAACCATTTTCAGATGCGGCGTCTGTTTGGCGCGAGCCGATTTTCGGCCGTTGGATTGCACGTTCGATCGCGCGCGGCCGCCATTCTTCGGGCCGGGGCCGTCCGGAGTTCTGCGTCTGTTCTTCGCTGATGGCCACAACATGACCAGCCAATAACAGGCGAATCCCAACGCGCCCGATGTCAGCAGGGGCGGACCGAGCTCGGAAGGCCCGGCCATGCCGCCGTGTGCGTGTGCCGCCGAAGCCGACGCGAGCATCGAGGCCAGCGTCGCCACTCCGATTCGCACGCTGTGCCAGGGAATCCGGATGAGTCGGTTTGCTTTGATCAATGGACTTGCCAATTGATTTGCCCGGCGAGATTACAGCGTTTTGATATATCTGCGGATCGGCCACACCGCGAGATATCGCCCGATGAATTGACCTATCCAGTAGCCGGCCACTGCCAACGTTCCGCCAAATGCCAACGAAACATATTGAGTCTCGCCAAGAAAACTGCGAAGCGCGCCACGCTCGATATGCCGCAGATACTCGGGCGTCTGCGATCGGATGTAGACGATCCCCTGCACGTCGGAGACGGTCAGAACGTGCTGCATGAAATGCGCGGGCTGCAGGAATGGAGCGAGCGGTATGTAGTTGAAAGCCCAGACCAGCAGTGCCCATATAGGCGCGCCGAACAGCGAAGTGAGGATGAAGCTCCTGGTCTTCATCAGGATCCAGTCGAGAATTATCGCCGCGCAGACCGTGGAGATCGGCCACACGAAGTTCATCGGATAGCTCTCGGCAATATGCCACTGAAAATAGCGGCCGACCCAGGCTGCCAGGAAAAAGCATACTGAGGTGTAGGTAGCGCCGGTTGGAAATCGCCATGCCGCCCACTGAATATATTGAAGCGCGGACGGAATGATGATCGTGGCGAAGGCGGTAATCACCGGCCACCACTGAGGATCCTTCCAGTCGGTCCAGAAGTCCCAGTCGCCCGCGAACAATTGCTTGGTGATGTCGGCGGCCCCGGCTACCACGAAGATGGCGGTTACCCAGAAAACCAAATCCCACTTGCCGTCAATCCACTTGTACTTCTTCTGCAAGAGGGCGCGAAGCTCGAGCCGCCGTTGTGCTTCGGCCAATGCCGCCGGTGTAGTCGCCGTCGCCATTTGCGTGGTCCTCTTTCTATTCCGTCAATCTGCTACGGCCTGAGGACGTGAGGGCGCTATAGTGTTCGACTCTTCTTCCGCCTTTTCTATTTCGAACAAGCGCAGAATCGTCTCGCCCCACACCGCGAACATCCCCGAGGCCAGCCAGCCGTAAGCGACGAACGGCCAATGGAAAGGCACCGCGAAAAATTCCTCGGAAATCCAGAGGCTGTGCCCCCATTCGTTGAACGCGACTTCCATGCACTCAAGAACCGCGGCGCTGATCAGCAGGAAGAATGACCACGGGAAACCCTTGTCTCTGCTGTAAAGTGCCGGGATTCGATACATCCCGTACAGATACGCGCCCAGGGCAAGTACGACTGACAGCGGGAAAAAGAAGTAGAACATCGGGATGTGAGTGGGAGTCAGCGCGGTGTCGCGAACCATCGTCTGATGCCACGCTCCGTCCCAGTTCGGCCAGAAACTCGCCTCGATATAGATCGAGAGACTGGTTACGCCGATGATGCTCCACAGCACTGCGATCCGACGAACTTCTTCGGATCGCTCGTACGCTTGGTCGGCTAATTCGCGGCCAGTCCTGATAAGCCACCCGTACCAGACGCCGGTGAATACTCCCAGGACAATCAACTCGCCCCAGAATAGAGAACGATAGTAGAGCGTGAACTCGTGGCTGGCAGAATTCAGACCAGCGGAAAACGCGAACTCATAATCCCAGAACCAGAGAAATAGATTCGCCGCCATCACCAGCGCGCATCCCCAGAACAGGGACTTCCAGCCGACTAGCCAATCGGTCGGATTCTGCGAACGACTCGTCGCGGATTCGCCGGTTTCGTAACTCCTCTGTGGCCGTACCGACTGAGGTTGAGCCATTGTACTACTCCTTGACCTGCCTCAGTGCGCAGGATCAGTAGTCACTCCAATCACGATGCTCCGCCTTGCATTGGTGTCATCTCTTCCCGAATCTCCGATACCACTGCCTGAGGCTTCATGAGCATCCCGAGATACTCATGTTTCTTTTGTCCATCGATCCCCAATAGAAAAACCTGCGTGATATGCGCCGGGGAACCATCGGGCATCCGCTTGTTGTTGACTCCGAACGCCTTTATGACCTGATCGACGTCGCCTGGTTTTCCCGTCACGAACAACCAGCCGTCAAGGTCAGCGTCGCTGCTGCGGGCGAGGGCTAGAAGCTGGTCCGGCCGGTCATGTTCGGGATCGTTGGTTACCGACAGAAGAACCACTTTCGTTCCGAGCTCTGGCTTCAAGCTGTCGGCAACCTCTCCGAACTTGCTCACCAGGGTGGCGCATACTCCCGGGCATCCGATGTGAATGAAGTCGAGCAGAACGACTTTGCCCTTCAGCGATCCGAGCGAAACTGGTCTCCCGTGGTCATCGATCACTGAGACGTTCGGCAGCGAAGCAGGTTCGTGTATCACCTCACGATGACACGCCGCGATCGTTACGGAACAGCAAATGATTGCCGCGCACGACGCCGATAACCAGATTGATCGGCTATCGTTGTTCGATCCGGCAACTGATTTGTTCGTGTGTTTCATGCGGCCGCGATGTCAGTATCCAAATCGGGTTCACCGCCTTGGAGGAACATGTAGTGACGTACGATTGGAATCGCCGTCAGCACCAGCACTGCGAAAATGATCAGCGCTGGAACTATAATTGGCCTGTACCACGCCCCGACCCGGATGGGAAACGTCAATGGTATTGCCGTCCGGTCCGCACCGGCGAGAAGTACAACGCGAGCTACGTAATCGCTTCCCGAATCAAGCGTCACTTCCGCATCGGCGACCCCACGACGATAGATCCTGGGAGGAACCGACAATACTTTGCGCAGGCCGGAACCGTCGCTTGCGATCACTTCCAGCGCAATTGGAGCTTGCCGGAGCCGATCGCCTTCGATATCCACAACCATCACGGTCTTGCCCTCGCGCGGAACTTCGTCGCAGTACTCGGCGTCCGGATCGAAATTCGGCTGGTAAAGCGTGAGATGGACCAGCGATGCGCCCAGACGCCGTTCGCAAGGATCGTTGGGACCGCCGCCGCGATGCGCCCAGGCGTCCGTGCTGACCAGCCATCCAACCGTCGCCAGCATCGCCACCAGTACCAACTCCGCTCGCCTTGATGTGCGCATCGGTCTCTCTATCTAACCTGCTGAGCTATCGCCGCCCGCGCGTCAGAGATTCTTCCTGCTACTCTGATCCGCAATATAGTCGGCCTGTCTTATTGCCAGACTTACTATTGTCAGGGTGGGATTCTCCGCGGCGCTGGTCGTGAACTGACTACCGTCCGAAATGAACAGGTTCTTGATGTCGTGCGTCTGGCCCCACTTATTGCAGACTCCGTCGGCCGGCTTCTCACTCTGTCGGCAAGTGCCCAGATTGTGGGTCGACGGATAGGGGGGAGTCTCTATTGTCTTCACCGCGCCGACAGCATCGTAGATTGCCGCGCCGCGCTTGTATGCGTAGGTACGCATCGCGACGTCATTTGCATGGTCGTCGTAGTGAACATTCGGAATGGGAAGTCCAAAAGCGTCCTTTTCAGTTGGATGCAGCGTGACCGCGTTGGTTTGCTGCGGCATGTCTTCGCCGACGATCCACATCCCGGCCATTTTTGGATATTGCTCGAGAAGATCCGTGTACTCGCGGCCCCACGCGCCGGGTTTCAGGAACGCCGCGGTGAACGGCAGTCCAAGCGAAATGGTTTCGAACTCGAAGCCGCCAGCGAAGCCTCGCTTCAAATTGGGCTCCGCTTCGTCACCAATGATCCCCGCCATCACGGTCCCTCGGTACATGTGCACCGGCTCTTTGAAAATTCCGAACACCGAGCCGGTGGTGTGTCGCATATAGTTCTTCCCGACCTGTCCCGAGGAATTGGCCAGCCCGTGCGGGAAGGTCGAGGATGCGGAATTCAGAAGCAGGCGCGGAGTCTCGATCGAATTCCCGGCGACGCATACGATTCGCGCCTTCTGCACTTGATGTTTGCCGTCCTTGTCGGCATACAGCACGCCGGTGACTTTGCCGGTCCGGTTGTGCTGGATTTGCAGAGCCATCGATTCCGGCCGGAGGTCCAGTCTGCCAGTGGCCTCGGCTTTGGGGATTTCGGTGTACAGCGTGGACCACTTTGCGCCGGACTTGCATCCTTGAAAGCAGAACCCTAGCTGCCAGCAAGCCGAGCGTCCGTCGCGAGGCTGGCTATTGATCGCCATGCGGCCGGTGTTCACGGTTTTGTAACCGACTCGGGTCGCGCCGTTGTACATTACTTTGAAGTTATTATTGCCCGGCAGGCCCGGAATATCATTGGTCCGGGTGACGCCCATCATGAACTCTGCCCTTGCGTAGTATGGTTCGAGCTCCGCGAGCGTCAGCGGCCAATCGAGAAGATTAGCGCCCGAGATATTCGAATAGTGAGTCTTCGCGGAGAACTCATGTTCCTGGATTCGCAGTGACGCTCCCGCCCAATGAACGGTAGTGCCGCCTACTGTCTTACATATCCACGTCGGCAGATTGGGGAAGTCCTTGGCTATCTGCCAGGTCCCGGACGTGGTTCGCTTGTCCAGCCATGCGAGCTGATTGAACGCCCACCACTCTTCGTTGCGAAATGTTGCCGGTGATTGTTGTTTGCCCGCCTCCAGCAATACAACCTTGATGCCCTTCTGGCACAGCTCACTGGCCAGCGTGCCGCCGCCGGCGCCGGAGCCAATTACGACTGCTACCGAATCGTCATTGAGTGCGTGTCGTGCCATCGATCTCTCCGAAGCTCAGGCTGGTTTGGGACTCGCGAACTCGGGTGGATCGGGTAGCCAATTGAGGTCGTTGAAGCCGCGATGAATGTATCCACCGTAGGCGTAAGCAGGACCCTGGTATCCGAATGCTTTCCACGTGCCGGGATTGCTGTAGAGCGACTCGAGCTCGGTACCGCGGACTTTCTGGAAAAACGCAGTAGTCTGTATGGCTTCGAGCGCAATGATTTGATCGTTCTCCTTTAGATCGGCGAACTTCGTGCCGCCCGAACCGTCAAGGGCCACGACACCTTCACTAAGCATCTTCGCGACCGCCGGGTCGGACTTGCTGTTCGTGTCGAGAACTTCGACCACCTTCAAGTAGCAGGAATCGTCGATCCCTCGATGAGGAAATATTCGCCTGGCCATTGCGAGCAGAGTGATCGCTTCATGAGGATTCAGTGTAGTCAGCTGTCCGGTCCATTCACCTGCCGCCGGCCACATTCACCAGCCCCGATGCTGCGACGGCTGTTCCCGCCACCACAAGGGCACTCGTCTTGAGGAACTCGCGCCGTTTCATCTGCTACTCTCCGTCTCCTCAGATCACTTGGTGAACTTCACTTGCCGAATTTGCGAATGTGTTCGACCAGGGCCGCAACCACGTCGGGCTGTCCCTCCAAATCCGGATTCGACGCCATCGAGGCGCTGAGGCCGACCGAAGTTCCTCCGTTCACGATGATCGTTGCGATGCGTTCGTCGCTCATCGAACTTTGCCATTTCCGGCTGCGAAAATTTGCCGGCTTCGGATTCAGGCTTGCAGCCGCTGGACCCGCGCCGTCTCCATCGACCCCATGGCACACTGCGCAGCGTTCGGCAAATATCGAGAGAGCCTCGTCGCGTGACTGCGGCGTAATCGAATTCGGTTTGGAGCCGTTGGAGCCAACGAGGATCAGCCCGCCGGTGTCACGAAACGGACTACGCTTTGAGCTGTAGTAAAGTTGAGGGTTTGATGGAGTGAGAAAACCTCCCGACTGACAATCGCCGGCTGCGAAAGCCAATACCGCTATCATCAACGCTGGAAAAAGCAGAACACGCGCTCGGTGGCATTGCGATGCCGGTAGCGCATCTCCTCTTCGGGTCATACTTTAAGATCCAGCCGCGGCGGTCTGGGACGGCTGACGCCCCTCAGCTTTGATCACCGGCATCACTTCCGACGCGAACAGCTTCAGACTCCGCTCCGCTTCTTCGTACGGCATTCCTCCGTATTTGAAGACGCCGACGAATTCCGACGCGCCCATCTGATTCTGGATCTCGCGCAATACGTGGATGCATCGATCCGGCGTTCCGATCACCTGCGTGTCGGCGAACATCTGAGTGAAGCCGCCTGCCGCTTTCACCGCCTGCGCCATCTGTGCGTGATACTCGTAGCCCTTCGCCGCTTTGAAATGCTCCGGCTCGTGATACTCGTAGTGAGTCAGCGCGCTTTCGGCGTAGTTCATTGACCACTTGCGTCCTGCTTCCATTGCTTCGCGCTCGTTGCTGGCGCAATAGACCCAGCATCCCGCAATGGGAGCCTTCGCTTTGAAACCAGCGCGCAAGCACGACTGCACATACGCGTCGTAGTCCTTTCGATGCTCTTCCCATGGTTTCTGCGGGATCACGAGCATCCCCATCCCGGCTTTCGCCATGATGTCGCCAGTCTCCGGCGATACAATCGCGCCATACATACGGTCAACGAGGTTTTTGTCGATAGGCTGCGGGCGAATGCTCATTTCCGGAATCTGGAAAAACTTGCCGTTGAACGAAAAGCGCTTCTGCGAAAGCGCCAGCTTGATGATCTCAGCCGCTTCGGCAAACCGTTCGCGCGCCTCACTCATCGGCACACGGAATCCATCGAACTCGATCCGTCCCGCGCCGCGGCCGAAGCCCAGCGTGAGAGAGCGGCCGTTCGCCATGATATCGAGCATCGAGATTTGCTCGGCGACGCGAATCGGATCGTGCCACGGCAGGACAACGACCATCGTGCCCAGGCCGATTCGCTTGGTGTGCCCGCAAAGGTAGGTCAGGAATTGCAGGACATCGGGCACCATCGTGTACGGCGAAAAGTGATGCTCGACGCTCCATATCGAATCGAAGCCCAGCGGCTCGAACTGGTCCGCCAGCTTGAGATCTTCGAGAAACACCACGTGGTCCTGCTGCAGTTCCTGAAAATTCTGAACGAAAACGGCTCCACTGATTTTCATCGGGATGCTCCTTTCCCTAAGCCGAGATTCCGTGGCGCAGGACCTTGCCCGGAGTTGCGCCGGTGAAGCGGTCGCCTTCCCAGGTAATCTGACCGTTCACGATCACATGACTGTAGCCCTCGGCGCGTTGCACGCGGCGCCATTCGTCGCCCGGCAGGTCGTGCGCAATCTCGACCGGCAGGACCTTCAACCGCTCGAGGTTGTAAATCACGATATCGGCCGGTGCGCCCTCGCGCAGGAAGCCGCGATCCTTGAATCCCGCGCAGAAGGCCGGCAGTCCCGACATCCGCCAGTGGATTTCTTCGAGGCTCAGCCACTGCTTCTCGCGCACGAAACGGATCAGGCCTTCGGTGGGATAACGTCCGGCGGTGAGGAACTTCGTGTGCGCGCCGCCGTCGGAAACGCCGAAGGTTATATAAGGATAGTCGAGCAGCTCCTTCATCAGGTCGGACGAGTTCACTGCGGGCGCGAAGAACTCGGTCTTGAGATTCTCCGACACCGCTATATCCAGCATCGTGTCGACGGCGTCCTTGCCGGTTTCTTTCGCGGCGAGGCGCAGCGTCATGCCCTCGAACTTCTTGTTCTTCGGGACTTGGCATTCCGTGATGATGATCTCGTCGAAGTAGTTGGTGATCAGGCTCTCGCGCGGCATCTGCGCCTTGAGCGCGGCGCGGCGGCGAGGATCGCCGAGTTTCTCGGTGCGCTCGGCAACGGTACCGGTGGTTGCCTCGCGCCAGGCGTCGGAATCGTCAAACAGGTTCCAGTCCTCGAACGTGAAGGTGAGACCGGCGTCGGTGGTTGTTCCCTGGCCATAGACCGGGAGACCCTTCTGACGGCATCGTTCGAGCCACCTCATCGTGTTGCGATGGCGATGCGGGAAGCGATCGTTCGTCACCAGTGCTTCGTACATTATGGGACGCCCGCTGACTTCGGCGATCTGCTCGAAGTGATCCGCATCCTTGCGTCGGATCCCAACTCGCCAGCGTGAGTTCCTGGAATCCTTCCCCGCGCTCGCCGAGTACTCGCGCCATTTCGAGGCAGGTCTCGTCGTGCATCACGTCGGTGTTCATCGGCGAGCCGTCGAAGTCGCGCTGAACCGCGCTCGGGCCGTTCGGAATAAGCCGCTGCGCCGACCATCCACACGCGCCCGCATCCATTGCCTCGTGCAGAATGCGGCGCATCGCCGCGTGCTCGTCATCCGTCGGCATACGACCCGTCTTCGACTCCTCGATTCCCATGACGTAGCCGAGTACCGGATTCATCGGAACGTAGGGCAGCAGGTTGACGCCCTTGGGCAGGCGGTCGAGCTTGTCCATGAATTGCGGATAGGTCTCCCAGTCGAACGGCATCGCGGCCTGCATCGCGCGCAGCGGAATCGCTTCGGTGCGGACCATCGTGAGCATCGCGCGCTCGGCATCCTTGGGGCGCACTGGCGCGAAGCCGAATCCGCAATTGCCGAGCACGACTGAGGTCACGCCGTGATAGCCGGAGATCGTGAGGTAGGGGTCCCAGAAGATTTGCGCGTCGTAGTGGGTGTGCAGATCGATGAACCCCGGCGCGACGATCTGGCCTCCCGCATCGACCACCTTGGCGCCCTGATGCGCTGAGATTCGGCCGATCTTGGCAATCCTGCCGTTTTTGATTCCAATGTCGCTGCGAAAGCGTGGCGCACGGGTACCGTCGACCACCATGCCGTTTTTTACAACCAGGTCGAAATCCGCCATGACGAGCACCTCTCTTGAAAAGGTTAATGCGGGACGAAACGCTATGCGCCAGTATCGATCCGTCCGGCGGTAAAACACAAACCGATCGGTATGTTGGATTTCTCGCGGGGGCGAATTCTGGGTTATAGTCGCGCTTCCCTGCTCGGGAGGTGCGCGCTTGGCCGGCAAAGCCCTCGACGATTTGACCGTAGTAGAGTTCGCGCAGATGGTGTCGGGACCGATGTGCGGGAAGATGTTCGCCGACATGGGCGCAGCGGTCATCAAGATTGAACCGCCGGGCGCCGGCGACGAGATGCGCGCGCATCCGCCGTTCCCCGGCGACATCCCACATCCAGAAAAGAGCGGCGCGTTTCTCTATCTCAACACCAGCAAGAAGAGCCTTACCCTCGACCCCACAACGCCGACAGGCGCCGAGGTTTTCCGCGCGCTCATCGGGCGTGCCGATCTGCTGATCGAAAACCATCCGCCCGGATACCTGGATAGGATTGGCCTCGGCTTCGATACCCTGAACGCACTCAATCCGCGCCTGATACGTCACGTCGATCACGCCGTTCGGCCAGATCGGTCCCTATCGCGATTGGAAGGGGACCGATCTCATTGAGTTCGCGATGAGCCTGACGGGCTATAACACGCCGACGATGGTCGGTGACGCCGAGCGCGAGAACCCGCTGCGCGCACCGGGCCATCAGGCTGAGATGATGGGCGCGACTGCAGCCGCGACCGCTTCGATGTTCGCGATCTTCCATCGTGAGGCAACCGGAGTGGGCCAATGGATCGACGTGCCCTGCTGGCAAGCGATCGCAAGCACTTCGAAAATTGAGATGGCGGCATACACATATGTGGGCCTTCCGTTCAGCCGCATGCGCGGCAACGTCGCCGTCGGCCTGGAACCGTTGCCTTGCAAGGACGGCTACATCTACACATTGTGGGCGGCGGACAGCCACTACGTGGCGCTCAAAAATCTGCTGCACAATCCACCGGCGCTCGAGAGCGAAGTCTTCGACCAGCTGGCGGGACGTCAAGCCAACGACGACGTGTTGCGCCCCGCGATCCGCGAGGAGCTGCTGAAGTACGACACCGAGTATCTCGTCAGCGAGGGGCAGCGTCTCGGTCTCACCATTGGCCCGGTATTCACGGTGGCGCAGGCCGCACAGCATCCGCATTTGCGCGCACGCAACGCGTTCGTCGAGATCGATCATCCTGTCGCGGGACGTTTCGAATATCCACGTTCTCTGGTGCAGATGACCGCCACTCCGCCAACGCCGTCGCGCGCGCCGATGCTGGGCGAGCACAACGCGGAGATTCTCGGGCGGCTCGGCTACTCGCTCGAAGAGCAACAGGCTATGCGCGCCGCCGGCGTGATCTGAAGGAGCACAACGATGGGCCGACTTCCGCTCGAAGGAATAAGGGTCGCCGACTTCAGCTGGATCATCAACGGTCCGCAGATCGCGCAATGGCTCGCGACGATGGGCGCCGAGGTGATCAAGATCGAGTCGCAGGTCTACATTGATATCGGTCGCATCAATCCATCCGGGATGGCTGATCGCATCGCCGGACCTAACCGCTGCGGCTACTACCACGCGCTGAACTACGGCAAGAAAGCGATCACCTTGAATCTCGCGACCGACCGGGGCCGCGCCCTCGCCGACGACATCATTCGCAAGAGCGACCTCGTGATCGAATGCTTTCCTACTCCCGCCGCCACCAAGCTCGGCATCACCTATGAACGCGTCCGCGCGGTGAAGCCCGACATCGTCATGGTTTCTGTCTCGCTCCTCGGCAAAACCGGTCTCGAACCTTCGTCATGGGTCGGATGGGGGCCGATGGCATGCTGCTTCGTCGGTATGTTCGACGCGCAGGGCTATCCGGGCGGTGCACCCCGCCAGACCGGGGGCACCTGGCCCGACTATGCTATCGCCGGCGCCGTGACCTTCCATGTCCTCGCAGCTCTACGACATCGCAATCGAACCGGCGAAGGTCAGTGGATCGACGCGAGCATGGGGGAGACAGTTATTGGCCAGATGCCGGAATGGTACATGGACTACACGATGAATGGGCGCGATCGACGCCAGCGCGGCAATCGTGACGACAAGATGGCGCCGCACAACACGTATCCATGCGCCGGTGAAGACAAGTGGATCGCGATTGCGGTCGGATCGCAATCGGAATGGGAAGCACTATGCGGCGCGATGGGAAATCCGGTCTGGACGCGCGATGCAAAGTTCGCCGACCAGTACTCGCGTTGGCGTAACTCCGAGGAGCTCGATTCTCACCTCGCGCGATGGACGCGAGGACACGAGCACATCGCGCTGGCCAATGAGCTACAGCGCGCGGGTGTCGCAGCCGGGCCGGTGCTCGACAGCGTCGAGATCCATGACGACCCGCATCTCTGGGAGTGGGGATTTTTCCGCAAGATCAATCATCGCGAGGTGGGCGAACGCATCCTGCCGAACATGCCGGTTCGGATGACCAATGTCGCCGAGCTCAACTACTCGATGCCGCCCGATCTCGGCCAGCACAATCGCGAGATCTTCGGCGGACTGCTTGGACTGTCGGACGTGGAAATCGCAAATCTGATGGAGCAGAGAGTCATTTACTGACCGTCACCATCACGCGGATGTGAGAATTGCTTCCGCTGAGGGCAGATCTTCGCTAGAGAATCTCTTGTGGCGGACAAGGAACTCACAAGGAACCCAAATGAACGCGACAGTCCGTATCGACCCTGAGACAGGCCTGAAAGTCTTCAACACGCGAGCGGCCAAGGCGTCCGAGAAGATTACGGGCAAGGGCTACTCCGTCCTCACCGATCAGAAGCTGAAGGAGCTGCCGGAAATGCCGGCTGGAGCGACCTTCAATGCGGAAGAGCAGGCCAAGTACCGCGTGTTCAAGGAAGCCCGCCGCGGCGCCGCCGACTACATGGCGATGGAAGGCGAGTTCAAGAAATATCTGGACGACGTCTATTCGGAGCCGCCGATCCCACGCGAAGCGCTGACCGACGAGTGCGAGATCCTGGTGGTCGGCGCCGGCTTCGGCGGACTGCTGCTGTGGCACAGGCTGAGCGAAGCCGGCTTCATCGACGTGCGTTTCTGCGAGAAGGGCGGCGACGTCGGCGGCACCTGGTACTGGAACCGCTATCCAGGCATCGCCTGCGACGTCGAATCCTATAGCTACCTGCCGTTGCTCGAGGAGATGGGTTACGTCCCGTCGATGAAGTTCGCCTCGGGCTTCGAGATCCTCGAATACTGCCAAAACATGGCCCAGAAGTTCGGGTTCTACGACCACTGCCTGTTCCACACGACGGTCGAGGCGACGACCTGGGACGAGGCATCCGGCCGCTGGATCGTCGAGACGGATCGCGGCGACAAGATGCGCGCGCGCTTCGTGATCCTGGCCAACGGCATCCTGACGACGCCGAAGCTGGCGCGCATCGCGGGCATGGAGAAGTTCCAAGGGCGAGTCCTTCCACACCTCGCGCTGGAACTACAACATCGACCTGCGCGGCAAAACGGTCGGCATCATAGGCACCGGCGCGACGGCCGTGCAAGCGGTGCCGGAGCTCGCCAAGATTGTCGGCCAGCTCTACGTCTTCCAGCGCACGCCGTCCTCGATCGACGTGCGCGACCAGCGCGCGACGACAGACGAAGAGCGGGCGACCTGGGCCAACGAGCCCGGATGGGCCCGGGCAAGGCGCGCGCGCTTCTCGAAGATATCGGCCGGTCGCACTGCCATCCAGGCCAACGACGACTACCTGGCGGGCAAGATTCGCGACATCAAGAAGCCCAAGAAACACCTCCGTGAGCTGACCCCGGAGGAGCTGACCCAGAAGCAGCTCGATTCCAACTTCCGCATCATGGAGCAGATCCGGGCGCGCGTGGACGCGATCGTCAAGGATCCGAAGACGGCGGCGGCGCTGAAGCCGTACTACCCGTACGGCTGCAAGCGGCCGACCTTCCACGACGAATACCTGCCGACGTTCAACCTGCCGCACGTCCATCTGGTCGACACCGCACCGCGCGGCGTGGGCGAGATCAACGAGCGCGGCGTCGTCCATGAGGGGGTCGAATATCCGCTCGACGTGCTGATCTACGCGACCGGGTTCCAGTGGATGGGCACCTCGACCTTCAACATGGTCACCGGCCGCGGCGGCCGCACCCTGAAGGAGAAGTGGGAGACCGAGGGGACCAAAACTTTCCTCGGCCTGCATAGCCACGGCTTCCCCAACCTGTTCATCGTCACCGGTCCGCAGGGCGGCGGCGGCAGCTTCAACTTCACCGACGCGATCGACGCGCACAGTGACTATGTCGTGTGGATGCTGCAGACCATGCGCGAGCGCGGCGCGCGCATCGTGGACGTCCGCAAGGAGCCGGAGGATGCGTATGCGGAGCATTGCCGCGACGTCGACATCGCGACTGCGCCGCTGCGCGATTGCATCTCCTACTATAACGGTGAAGGCAACGCGGCACCCGGGAGCCTCGCCTATTACGGCGGCGGCAAGTGGCACAAGTATCGCGTCCAGGCTCAGTCGACGTTAGAGCCCTATACGTTTGAAGGCGGAGATCCGACTGTCTGACGAATCGCTGAGCTGAAACCGCCTAAAGCGCACCGGCCTCGATTCTCGTCAGAGAGAATCGAGCGTAAATGAGCTGCTGACGGCCGAATCTAAGCTTCTCCGGTGCCCTCAGGTCGAAGAAAATGCGCGAACATGCGCCTATTTTCGATTTTCCTGCTGAGAACGCGCAAATCGCGACTTTGAGAACTCGATCGATTCGTCCTTCCAGGCGAAACCGCCCGTCACGGGTGAGTGAAAATCGACGTTTGTCAGGTTATTGAACGACCCAGACCTGATCTTTCAATGAAGGAAGGTCGGACGAGGGCGTCGAGCCGGTTGAGTGCGGCGATTCTAGGCGAGCGCCCTGAATGACCGTGGTCGATAGATACTCGCGCGGCGATTTGGTAATCAAGAATTGCTGGCTGGGTTTGACTCTCCGCTCGGTTCCCCAGTTGGTGTTCGGGCTGGCGGATGGATCTGGGACCCCTCCCTCACTTTCTCGCTGGCCCGTTCTCCCGCGCGAGCGCGGCAGCATGGTGTAGAGTCATTAGCAGCGCAGAGCCGACACGCACCTGCACGACGTCCAGCAGAATCCCGTAGGCGAAGATGACCGCGGCCAACACAAAGCTGACGTGATCTCGCAGATTGCGGCGGCGAATGGATGCCTCGAATTGCGCGGCTCGCGTGCGGAGCTGTTCCGGAGTCATTTGCAGCGCAGTGACGGCCTGACCCCTCCATATCTCCCGAAGCTGTTCATCATCAAGGATAGGCATGGCAATCTCTACTTCAGAAATAGCGAAGTAGAGCCTTTCTGGTCCGATGAATCTTCTGTGCGATGTTGGCCGGCGACAAACCCGTCGAACTATCGGTGCCTACAATTTCCGGGCGACTCCGGAGGAATAGTATCCGCGTTCGAGAATTGACCGAAAGCAAAAGTTCGAATCTCCCCTATTAGCGGAGCAGTCCGCCTTCAGCGGGAACGGGCTCGAGATGAATTCTGGCAACTCACACAGGACATCAGTAGCAGGGCGCGGTTCCTTCGGGAGCTGCACGCTTCTCTTGGTCGATCGTCTACACAAATTTCCGGCCGCGGTGCGGGACATCCCGGGCGACACGGTCGTGTGCCAATGGCACCTCTCATAATCGCTCCCTAGTTCTCTACAGAACGATCCGCGTCTGGCATATGGCGAAGAGAACTGCCTAAGTCAGGACAATGAAGTCCGCGCGAACAGCGAGAGCGCGAATGCTTGGGGAACTCGCGAACATTTCCTGGCTCACGGCCGGTCAGTTGGAGAAAGTTGCCGGCGCACTGACGGTGACCCGCTACGAAAAGCGGGAAACTATTTTCTCTGACAAATCTTCCTCCCAATCCGCTTACATTTTGTTTTCTGGAGTTGCCCGCATTACTTGCGACAATCGCAAAGGTCGGCGAACGCTGGTGATCATGTTGTCGCCCGGACTGATTCCGGAGTTTCCAACAGCGGTAGCCGGCATTACCTATAATTTTCGCTGCGAAGCGGTTACCAATTGCGCGGTCGGAACCATAGAATTGGATAGCTTCCTGAAGATCTGTCTCGGGATCGACTCGGCGGCCTTTAAGCGGATGTCCGCCAGTTTTTTGGGGCGCTGGGACCGGGTGCACTTGCGCTGCTCTAACTTAATCGGCTGCACGCTTGAGGAACGTCTGGCACTTGCTTTGCTCGATTTGAGCGAAAATTTCGGCGTCCCCAACCATCGTGGTGGAGTGCGATTGACCGTGCGGGTGCGGCACGGCGACCTGGCTGACATGGTTGGAGCCTCACGGTCGCGAGTAACGGAACACTTGAGCGAGTTTATGCAGAAACACCTGATTTCCGTACGAGACCGGGGCTTGGTAGTGGTAGACAACGAGCGGCTGAAAAGCTTTTTGAAGGAATCACATCGAGAAAGGCTCTCTGGAGAATTCAGCGATTAGCTTTTCTCGATACATCGTGGGCGAGTGTACGCTCGATGCGAAGCCAGTCGCGGGCCAGATGCCCAGGGGAGGCCGCCATGCCAAGTGAAGTATTGCGAGAGCTCATTCTTAAACTTACCGAACCCGATCGGCTTGAGATCATCCGCGAGGCAGGGATAAGTGACGATAGGCCGTCGCTCTTACGCGGAGACGAAGAAGAAGGACCAGTGGAAGAGGCCGATTCCTGGGTAACTGAAAATGGCGCCAAGATACTCCCGCACCTCTTACGAAGAATCGATCCTTCAGACGATGAGATGGTCCAGCTCGTTCAAAGCGGAATGTTGCCTTTTGACCGCAGTCTGCTGGAGCCGCGCGAATTTCTTGTTCGATTTAACCACCCGGCGATGCGCGGCGCTGTCGATGGTGGGCTGCCACTTTCCGAAGTCGCAGCCACCTCATTGGCGCTGACCGAACTCGTTACATCGCTTTTGGCAGCAAATCGCTCCTTTGGCGCGGATGCCGTGATGCCGACAGTGCGGGTTGCCGCAGGCTCGGTGGACTTTCTCGCAACCGGTCCTGGTTTGATCGTCGGTGGGTTGAGTCTACTCGCTACCTGCGGGGTCGGTGTGATTTCTGCTCCTGTCATAGCAGGAACGCTCGGTCCACACGGTGCTATCGATCTGACGCTGAATTGGCAGAAGCGAAGTTCCGAAAAGGGAAGAAGCGACGCCGAGAAGGCAAAAGCCGATGCCGAGAGGGGAAGAGCCGATGCCGAGAGGGCAAGAGCCGACGACAAAAAGATCGAAGCAGAGACAATAGGCCAGGAACTGGAGAATGAGATCAAGCGCGTCCGACTAGGCAACTTGCCGGCTCAGGCGGAAGCCCTCCGGGCGGAGAAGCCTGAAACGCATCCAGCGTCATTCCTTGTACCCTTTGCGCTGATTGAGCGAAGCTGCCACGAAAATGGTTTAGCAGCAGCGCACGGTGTTCATCTGGTCAATCGAGGATTGCCATCGCTGTTCGGAATTCTGCGAGTGATGCCTGGACTGCTGATTACTGTGGAGAATATCGCGAGACAATAGTTAGTAGCGGCCGACCGATTCGTGAAAGTGCTTTTGCCTCTTCTTGTTCTTATCCGCGGATCGTAATCTCGACGGCTTCCGGACTCACATTATAGTAAGCAGCTAGCCCTTTTTTCGCGGTGTCGATATCAATCTTAGTCGGTGTTCCCGCCTTCGAAAGTGACGTGGCCTCGGATTCTATATCCCTCCTTGGCATAGGTCTGAATTTTATCTCTGCCAGGCTGATGCCGAGCTTCGCAAACGTCGTATAGCGTACCGGATTTCTCCAGCCCTTCCTTACCCCTGGTTTGTCGATTATGGCGTATTCGTCAAAAGTCAGCATCCAACGATCCGGCCTCTCAGTCGACGGAACCACGGGAGAGATGCGCCCTATCATAAATGCCGTGTTGTGTAGTTCCTTCCCTCCCCAGTCTGCGTCAGGGTTCCTGAAGAGCACGGCGTAGCGACATTTTTTTGCATTCTCGGGATTAAGCGCCCATGGCTGAGTACCGCCAACATCAAGACAGGCCTGCGCTGACTTGGTCGTAAATAGTGCGAGTACGTCGTTTTCCATCTTTCCTCTCTGATATCCGATGCGGGTAATTCGGCCGGCGGCTTTCAACACCGCGGAAAGAGAAAATACTGATCATCGATATTGACTGGGAAGAAGAGGTTGTTCCCTGGAGCACGAGCCTCCGAGCCTTTCTGTCTAATGATTTTCGTTGGTCTAGCGGAGGGCATTCGCCATAGTCTCTAACCCCTCCAGAGGCTGAGGGCGCGACGATTCCCGATCTCGCCCCTACGCGCATCATAATTTCGTTCGCGTGCATCGGACGCTTCGCTGCGCCCGCTATGACCGCTGGCGTGAGGATCGGCTATGGTCCATCGAAGAATTGATCGCGCGGAGCGACTCACACTTGTGAACACTGTGGAAGCGTCGGAACACGACGTTTGATACACAACATCACTCGGTATCGGACACAGAATGTCCGCATCTTCCTATGCGACGATTGTAACGAGGCAATCAAGCAATTGGACGCAAGGGCTTGGGCATGGTTTCGTAGTTCTCGTCACCATTGAAGCCTCGGCCCGAGGGGGGAGTACCAGAGCCAATTTCTTACTTGACGTGATGATCAGTCAGTCTGCTGCGAACCTCTCCGTCGAAAGGCCCGGACACAGCTCGCCAAGCCCATTGCGTACTGATGTGATCCGGTAGTCTCCGAAAGCTATTATCCAGTGGAGCATCTCAGGCAAACCAAACCAAGGGTGATTCCCACGAGTACCTACGCGGCAGTTTCGGAGGACGACTCTGGTGAGATGGTCAACCTTCTGCCGCTCGATTTCAGAATTCGCGACCTGCCTATCACCCGCGCAAGGATTATCCGCAGCAAGTACTGGCCCGAGAATCTCTTAGCCGGACACATCACATCGCATGTTTAGAGTCCCGCGCAGCAGGCGCTGAGATGACTAATCCATCGAGAACAGCCTTCTATAATTCTGAACGTTATGGATACTGTCACTGCCGAATTCGTGGACGGAATCGGCGCGGCCCGCTGGGGGTTCGGATGGAGCTGCAAGACAGTGCAATGGTGAGTGACACGGGAACTGGAACACATGCTACCTCGCCGATGCGCAAGGTACCGATCGATATCATGCGCGCGGTGAGCATGCTCTACATTGTCGGATTCTGGCATTTGCTCGACTATACGAAAGTTGTGACATGGCATTATAACCCCGTCACCTATCGCCTCACGGTTGGAGCGCTTTCCCTTTTCGTCCTGATCTCTGGCTTTCTGACCGGGCGCCAGGACGGTGGCCTGGCCCGAGGCGAAATCTGGAGATTCTATAAGACGCGGTTCTGGCGCATCTATCTCCCCTTCGTGATCGCCTCCGGCTTGTTTCTGGCGGCAGGCGTGAGCGATGCCCTGGCGCTCTTCAAGGGCGTCACACTCGTCGCCATGCTACTCGCACCGCCGCCGTTCACACTGTGGTTCGTAAACATGATCGTTCTCTTCTATCTGATTGCCCCGCTGCTCATCGGCTTGCGCGGGAACGCGGTGGCTTACATTGCCTTATGTGCCGTGATCGTCGGAGTCATGGGTCTGTATCAAGCAGAGATAGGAAGGATAGATATACGCCTTATCCTCTATTTCCCCTGCTTCGCTGCAGGCATATTTCTGGCCGCGCGGTCGCTGCCGTCATCGACGCTAAGCCTCATCGGCCTCTCACTTCTCGCGGCTCTATCTCTCGTGCCTACGCTGGCACGTGCGTCCTGGACGTTGGAGGGCGATCCATGTGCGGCGCCTTGGGCGCTTTTCGGCTCTATCGCAGTCTTTGTTGTCGTCATGCGAGCTGGTCGGAATCTGAAACCGCCCGCGATTCTCACGCAGATCAGCGAGGCGAGCTTCTTCATGTACCTTCTGCATCGTCCCCTCTATCTTTGGATGCAGAACCTTTGGTTTCCGAGTACCGAGAAAGCGCAAGTTCCTTATCTGTTGTTCGTGTGTCTGCCGATCATCGGGATCGTGGCATGGCTTTGCCAGAGAGCTTACACAGGATTTTTGCAACGGCGTGAAGTTCGAGTCGCAGCGCCGACGCGCGCTCTTCTATAGTCTTAAAGCATTGGCAGGCCGATGCAGTATTCTGATTCTAACTTCATGGGACTTTCTTTCATGAATAAGGGCTTTTCGAACGAACCTGCTCGGTCAAATAGAACCGTATGGCTGATCACGCTGGTTCTCGGACTGCTCTATGTATCGACGGCCAGCCGTTACGATATTTTCCGGAACGAGCTGTATTTCATTGTTTGTGGGCGACGGCCGTCATTCGGCTATGCAGACTTGCCGCCGCTTGTACCTCTTATCGCCGCCGCCACCCAGATGTTCGGTACGAACGTATGGCTGCTGCGTTTGCCGGCAATGATCGCCACCGTAGTTTTGGTTCCGCTCACAGCCGAATTTGCCCGCATGCTCGGCGGCGACAATTCGTCAGCCTGGATGGCAGCCTTGGCGGTCGCGATTGCACCCCTGCTGCTAGGCCTTGGGACGACTCTTGGCACTCCCACGTTTGAGCCGCTGGGGTGGACGCTTTGCGCGTTCTTGATTACGCGCTCGGTGCTGGTCGGTGATCGAAACGCTCTTATATGGGCCGGCGTAGTTGCCGGTATCACCTTCGAAACCAAATATGGAATTGCGATCTGGCTTATCGGGTTGGCGGTCGGCGTAATTGCGACCGAAGCTCGCAAGCTGGTGTCATTGCCTCAACTCTGGTACGGCATCGCCGCGTTTGCGCTGATCGGGGCGCCAAGTGTGCTCTGGCAGCAGACCCATGGATGGCCATTTTTGGCGACGATTAATTACGCAAGGGAACACCGTAATCTTACTGGTACGCCGGTTCGCTTCGAAATCCAGCAGATCCTGGCGATGAACTTCATGATGGCGCCGCTTTGGATCACGGGAATCATCGCGCCATTTACAGCGGAAAGGCTGAGGCCGGCGCGTTTTCTCTCGATCGCTTTCGTAGTCACCACCGTGCTCATCATCTATACAAGGGGAAAGGACTATTATCTCGCTCCTGCTTATCCGTCGATGTTCGCAGTCGGAGCGGTGGCGTGCAGCTTCATGAGGCGTTGGGTAAGGGTCGCATGGTTTGCTGCAGCGACGGCTCTAACTCTTCCGATACTTCCCGTGGTACTTCCAATTCTGAACCCGCCCGCACTGGCCGCTTATCTGGACAAAACGCATTTGCGACCGCGACCGATCGAAAGAGAGAGCATTGGCGCCCCTCTAACGCAGGTTTTCTCCGACGAACTTGGATGGCGGTCGATGGAAAAGCAGGTAGCTGAAATCTATCGATCGCTGCCTTCTCAAGATCGGACCCAAGCCGCTATCATGACAATGGACTATGGTGAAGCCGCAGCACTCGACGTCTACGGACGAGCCGACGGTCTTCCACCAGCACTATGCGGACAGCTTCAGTACTATTTCTGGGGCCCTCATGGCTACGACGGCAGCGTCATGCTCATCGTGAATGGCGATATGGAGAAGTGGAGCCAGATCTGCAGCGAGACCAAGGTGGCCGGTTCTTTCGGGGCACCGCTGACGATGCCGTACGAAAATGGGGTCGTGATTCTATGCAAGGGACTACGGCACCCGCTACCCCAGATCTGGGATAGTTTCAAGCGACTTCATTAGATTCTCTTTCCAAGTTGTCGCTGCGTGAAACGATCGCGAAAGCGAAAGCACGAAATGGTCGAACGCATCGGGCTCTGTGATCGTGTTCATCTGGTCCGCGCGATCTATGTGGGGCTCTGAACAGACGTCAGCTGGCGACTCAGTTTTTCTGCCTGCTGCTCGTCGTTCAGCAAAGGCGGGTCAACCGCCTCTAAGCCCGTTGGGCCGTCTAACTCTACGTGGCATTCTGAATATAAGGGAATGTCGAAAACAAAATCAGTCGAGCGCTCAGAAAGGCCACTCCCAAAGACCGTTCTGGCCAAGCTTATTCAGATAGGTGAGCCGACGCGAAGCATTTATGCCGAACGCCTTCGCCAACTCAAATCGAACGCGCGAGAGGCTCTTCAGCTGCTGAGCGGATGGGAGGGCAAACGCGCAGAGTTGGCTCTGACCCAGCCGCTGAGCGACCGCGAACGCAGTAACCCGAAAACTCTTGAAGCAAAGGCCGCCGCGCTCGCTCGCCAGGCTATGGACACCACTGTCCGACCCCAGTAGCAGACTTCGTCGAAGACCTTCCTTGCAGCGGATTGAGCAAATGAGCCAGCTTCAGAATCCGCGTACATCGGGCCGGGCACTGTACTACTTCGGCGCCCGTCGCGTCGCGGCGGCGCCTTCTTCAGCTGCATGCTTCGCGGCGCGCTCTTCGGCGTGCTTCTGAATCATCGCGCCGGCGGCGTTCATCGCCTGCCCCATGAAGTCTTTCGCATTCGACATGGTCCAATCGTATGACGCCTGACGGCTCACGTTGGCGTTCTTGAACACCGGCGCGACGTGCTCGGCCCACAGGTCAAACGACTTGAGGGTCTTGTCGAAGCTCGCCCAGTTGTGCGCGAGCTGCAGGAACGCCCCGAACTCGCCCTGCTTGGTCTCGAGGCGTTTCAGTTGCGCGATCGCGTCGTCAGGCGTGCCGATCACGGCGCGGCCGGATTCGATCATGTCGTCGATCGGATCTTTACCGTTGGAGGGGGTTGGCGCGAGCGGATTCAGCCTCGCGAAATATTCCATAAATTTATAGATGCCATATTCGACATTCTTGCGCGCCTGCTCGCGAGTCTCGGCCAGGTGCACTGGCCCGACCAGCCGCAGGCGGCTGCGATCCATCGCGCGTCCGCTCTCGGCCGCGATCTCGTTTGCGATCTGCCAATTGGTGGCGAGCGCATCGAACCCATCCGCATTGGTCGCCGCCACACACAACATTCCAAAGCCGTACTTGCCCGCGGCGCGCCCGCCTGAGGGACTGACTGCACTCGCCACTGCGATCTCCGGATGCGGTTTGGTGTAGGGCAGCAGATGTGCGCGCGCGTTGACGAGGTTGTACCAATCGCTCTTTTCCGTCACGACCTCGCCGTCGAAGAGACGCATGATGACCTTCAAACCCTCCATCATGCGGTCGCGCTGAGTCATCGGATTGATGCCCAGCATCATAGCGTCGGAAGGAAGCAGACCGGGGCCAACGCCGAACATCACGCGGCCGCGCGTTTGATGGTCGAGTTGGATCATGCGATTCGCCGTCATCAGCGGGTTGTGATACGGCAGCGACACCACGCCGGTTCCGAGGCGGATCTTTTTGGTTCTCTCTGCCGCGGCGGCGATGAAAACCTCGGGCGAGGAAATGATCTCGAAGCCGGCGGAATGGTGCTCGCCGATCCAGGCCTCCTCATAGCCGAGCCGGTCCAGGTTCTCGACCAGTTCCAGGTCGCGGTGAATTGCTTCAGTCGGATCCTGGTCGAGTGGGTGAAACGGGGCAAGGAAGATACCGTTGCGCATTGGAATCGTGCGGGTCATTTGTCGCTCTCCTGATAGGCTCTCCATCTTCGGTAGCCGTCAGGATATCTCACATCCCGACAACGGTCCAAAGAGCCGAAGGCGCTTAATTTTGCGACCATTGCACTCGCGCGGACGGTTGGTAGTGTCCTAATTAATTCAGGACTCGCCCAGGTTCGAAAAGGTGGTGTCATGGTTGAGCGAGATTTCACATCCTATCGCGAAGCGTTTCGGAACAACGGCGTCGTCTGTCTGAGAAATGCGATCGATCCGGCTTCGTTGCGCATGGCCGAAGAGGCTTACAACTGGAGCCTGGCTCATCCGGGGTCTGGAGCGTCGAGATTTTCCCAGCCCGATTCCTCAGCGACTTTCTACCAGGACCTGGCCAACCCAAACGCGATTGGCGCTTACAGGCGCATGCTCGAGGAATCGCCGGCTGCTGACCTCGCGGCTGCACTGTGGGGCACACGCGACGTGTGGTTCATGTACGAGCAGGTGTTTCTGAAGGAGGGTGGTCAGAGCCGCCGCACGCCGTGGCATCAGGACTCATCGTACCTTCCAATCGGTGGCGATATGCTCGCCGTGATGTGGATAACCTTCGAAGCCGTCGCCAAAGAGCATTCCCTGGAGTTCGTTCGCGGGTCTCATCGCGGAACTCTGTTCGACGGCTCGCGATTCGATGCGCAAGACGACACGGCCCCGCTCTATGGTGACGGAAGTCTACCGCGGCTGCCGAATATAGAAGCGGAACGTGCGAGATGGGATATCGTTTCGTGGGCCGTCGAGCCCGGCGACGTGCTTGTTTTTCATCCTGGGATGCTGCACGGCGGTGCTCCAACCAGCCCTGGCGCTCGACGGCGCACATTGTCGCTGCGATTCTTCGGCGACGATGCGGTCTACACTCCGCGATCCAAAGGCGTACTTGACGAAGTTCGCCCCGAGCCCAGCCAAACGACGGACCAACCCCGATCGGTGTTCCTGAAGCTTCCGGAAACACTCAAGGCAGGCGATCCGCTCAGGCATCCGGATTTTCCGAAACTGCGGCCTCGCGGCGAAAGCTGAGCCGGAACAGGATGCCGGTGCTTACTCCTTGTTCCCGACGAAATCGGGTTTGCGCTTCTCGACGAACGCTTTGACCGCCTCCTGATGATCCTTGGTATTGAAGGTCATCATCTCGTACGCGAGCGAGGCGTCCATGATCAAATTGGATTGCTGCTTGAGCCACTTGTTGACGGCAAGCTTGCTCCATCGAATCGCCAGCGTCGGGCCATCTGCCAGTTCCTGCGCGAGCTCGCGCGCCTTGGGCATAACCTGCTCGGGCGCAACCGCGTAGTTCACCATGCCGATGCGACCGGCCTCGGCGCCGCTGATGAAATTGCCGCGCATCAGGAATTCTTTGGCGCGATGAGGCCCGATTAGAAGAGGCCAGATAACCGCGCCCCCGTCGCCCGCGACAATTCCCACTTTGACGTGAGTGTCAGCAAACCGCGCCTTTTCCGACACCACCGTGATATCGCAAAGCAGCGCGAGTGTCGCTCCCAGCCCGATCGCGTCACCGTTGATGGCGCCGATGATGGGCTGCTCCACATCGAGAAAATTGTCGACCAGGCGGCGCCCATTCGATGCCGCGATCGGACCTCGTCCTCGACCTTTTCCCTTGTTGCCACTTTGTCCGACCAGGTTTCCGCCGGCCATTCCCTTGACGTCGCCGCCGGCGCAGAAGGCGCGTCCGGCGCCAGTCAGGATGATCGCATTGATATCGCGGTCCGCGCGAACGTCGATCCAGATTTGCTCCAATTCGTGGTGAACCACGTTGTTGACCGCGTTGAGCGAGTCCGGCCGGTTGATCGTGATAGTTGCGACACGTTCCGCCACTTCGACTTTGAGGAATTCGTAGTCGCTGTAGTCGGTCGCCATGATAAACCCTCCTGTTGGTCTTGCCAGAATATATACCTGTACGGTTCTGCCTGGTTAACGCAGACCGATGAGCACTAAAACTAAGGGACTGGATGGTGAAGGAATGCAGAACAGCCGATTTTCTGCGTCTTCCGAAATTCAGGAGCATGTTATTCAACGCGAGATGGGGTCGAACTCTGAGCGCGTCGGTCGACGAAAGACGTGCCGAGCCACGGACTATCTCTCAGAGCGATCCGGCAGGTTCCTTCTGTTTTTTTATTACTGGCTGCGCCGCTACCAGAGATACGCTACGTTGACAATCACCAAGATATGGACTCCGAACCAGCTCTCGCCGTCGCTACTGATGCCTCGATCGAGTCAATGCCGGAGCAACCTCAGCCGCACAAGTGGCTGGTCGCGGCGGCAGTGTTACTCGGCGCGATCCTGACGATTCTAGACGGCTCGATCGTCAACGTCGCCCTGCCGTACATGCAGCGAAGCTTTGGCGTTGGCGTCGACCGGATCAGCTGGGTGGTCACGAGTTACCTGGCGGCGGTCAGCGTGATGATTCCGATGAGTGGATGGATCGCGGTGCGAATTGGACGCCGGCGTTACCTGCTTATTTCGGTCGTGCTATTCGTCGCCGCCTCGGCGCTCTGCGGGCTCGCCCAGGGTATCGGCCAGATGGTGGTGTTCCGCGTGATCCAGGGTGCTGCTGGCGCGGCGATGATGCCGTTGTCACAGGCGATTCTGCTCGAGACGTTCCCGGTTGAGGAGCACACGCTCGCAATGACGACCTTCGGGATCGGGATGATGGCCGCGCCCGTGATCGGTCCGACCCTGGGAGGCTGGATCACCGAGACCTGGAGCTGGCGTTGGAACTTCTACATCAACGTGCCGACGGGCGCGTTCGCCGCTTTCATGGTCTACGCGTACGTGCACGATCCGGGGTATCTGCGAGAGCAACGTGGCAGCGGCAGGGTTGATTATGCCGGGATCATACTGATCGCCGCGGCGCTCGGACTGTTCCAGATCGTACTGGGACGCGGTGGACATGACGGTTGGTTCGCGGCCCCGTGGGTCAGGTACGGAGCCGCGCTTTCGGCGCTCTCGATGGTCGCGCTGGTTATTCATGAGTTGCGCTTTCCGGAACCGATTGTGGACCTGCGGATATTCAGAATTGTGGGGTTCTCAATCGCAGTGGTGTTGATCTCACTCCAGGGCTTGGCGCTGTGGACGGTCAATCTACTGAATCCGCTGTTTCTCGAAAACGTCCTGCACTACGACGCACTGAGAGCCGGGCTTGCGGTTGCGCCGCGCGGTCTCGGGGTGGTGGTCGCTCTGCTGGCGGTAGGACAATTATCGCGCCGCCAATTCGAGATGCGACCGCTGGTGTGCGCGGGATTCGTGGTTGGCGCATACGAAGCGTACCGAATGTCGCAGTGGACAATCGGCGTGCACGAGAGCGAAGTGCTGCTGCCGATCTTCTTCTTCGGTCTCGGGCTGGGCGCAATCTTTCCGATCGTTACCGCACTCGGCATCGGACAGATCAGCCGTGAGCGAATGGGCTTCGCATCAAGCCTGTTCTCCGTGATGATCAATACCGGTGCGGCGGCCGGAATCGCGGTCGCAACCAACCTGCTGACTTCGCGCCACGCGCACCACGAAGCACAGCTCATGGCGACGCTCTCCGCATCCAGGGATCTTACAAGTATCTTGAAGTCGCAGGCCTGGTTACTCGCGTACAACGATGTGTACCGCGTCACCGCGGTACTGCTACTGCTGCTCTCGCCTTGGGCTCTCCTGCTGAAGCGTGCGCAGGTCGATGCTGATACGCCGATTGGTTCCGAGTAATATCCGAACCCGCGTGCCAATGCTCGCTTCAGCGGCCTACCCGGCCTGGATCCTCGGACACAATCCGGCCGCGCAGATCATGCATCAATCTGCTCGCTGCACTTTTCTCGTGGCACCGAATTGCTTGGCTACAGAGACAAATCGTGCTGAATCGGCATTTTGCGCGGCCATTGGCAGTCTCCGCTCCGGCACGCATTGACGCTACAGTAGACGACCGGCTCGCCAGAGTTTCCTTTATGTGCACTCTGCACGGCATATTACTTCTTCGATGTTAGGCACTGACCACAAGGATATAATCCGGGCCTTTTGCCGGCGCCCTGCAAAGTTCCCTGGTCCGCGCGTTATAGGACTATTTCCTTAAGAGTGCGATCTCCTTCGGCGCGAGTCCCATTGCCGTTTATTTACCGGTGCCCTCCAATTTAACCGCTTGCGGATCTCGATTGGCGTTGTCATCGATGGATAATACACCGTGCTGTTTTCCCTTGGACGTCGGCATGAAAGTCACGTCGATGGCACAGTTCGCGCCAGCGTCGAGTATCGCCGGACAGTTTCCGGTCGTGGCGCTGAATTCTGGTGCACCGGAAACACCTTCGATCAGCACGGGCAGGCGCGATTTATTCTTCTTTCCTTTAGGATTCGAAATGCTCAAGTGTTTCATCTTCGACGCGCCGACTTTGACTGAGCCGAAGTCCAGCCTTTTGGGAATATTCATGCTCACAGGAACCGGTGTTGGCGTCGCGGTGGGGGTAGGAGTGGCGACGGTCGTCGAAGTTGAGGTTGCAGTGGCGGTCTGAGTCGCAGTTGCAGTTGCGGTCGCAGACGCAGTGGGAGTTGCAGTTACGGTGGCAGTCGGAGTGGCGGTCCCCGTCCGCGTCGCAGTTGCAGTCGTCGACCCGGTCGGAGTTGCGGTTGCGGTCCCAGACCCGGTTGGAGTCGCTGTTGCCGTGACGCTCGGGGTGGCGGTGGCAGTCGCGGTAGGAGTCGCTGTTACGGTTGAAGTCTGAGATGAAGTCGCTGTTGCCGAGGCCGAGGCTGTCGCACTCGGGGTTGCCGTGACGCTCGGGGTAGCGGTGGCAGTCCCGGTAGGAGTCGCTGTTAGAGTTGATGTCTGAGATGAAGTCGCGGTTGCCGTAGCCGTCGCAGTACGCGTCGCCGTCGGGGTTGTCGTGCCTGTCGCTGTTGTCGTAGCTGTCGCTGTTGTCGTAGCCGTCACCGTTGCGGTGGGCGTCGCGGTCGCTGTCGGGGTAGCGGTCGCGGTTGCAGTGGAGGTCTTTGTCGCGGTTGTTGTTGCCGAGGCAGTTGCAGTCGGAGTCGCCGTGGCGGTGGCCGTCTTTGTCGCGGTAGCCGTTGCGGTTGGGGTGGCCGTCGCTGTTCGTGTTGCCGTGGCGGTTGCAGTCGCCGTTAGGGTAGCCGTTGCGGTCGAAGTTGGGGTAGCCGTGGCAGAGAGCACGTTCAACGCGAACACTCCGCGTCCGTGCGTGCCGGCGTATACGTTTCCGAGCGTATCTTGCGAGAGGTCGTACACAGGGACCATCGGAATGACGCCGAGATTATAGGGGAACCAATCCTGACCGCCATCTGAGCTGTGGAACATCCCAAGATCGGTTCCGGCGAAGATGCTGTTACTACAGGGTTTTCCTCCGCAGGTCCCACTGGAGTCGGTTGCGTCGACCAGAACTCTCAGAACCGGCACATCAGGCAATGGATTGGCGCCTGGAACAGAGCCGTTGCCGGTCGAGCCATCTGCCTCAACCCACGTCGTTCCGAAATCGGTCGTTTTGTATATGTGTCCGACGCCGGTCCCAATATTGGCGCCCGAGGTAAAGCCCGACAAGGTCAGATACGCGACGTTTGCGTTGTGTGGGTCCATCGCGATGCCGGTGGCCTGAGTATTAGCTACCGTGAACACCGCATTCAGGTGCGCGGTGACATCAGTCCACAATCCACCGTTAACGTGAGTACCGTCGACCTGGATATTCGCCTGGGTTGTATTGTTCACAGCAAACGGCACGGTGCCGTCCGGGCTGCTCGCTGCGACGGTCCACGCCTTGGTGTGATCTGAAGGAGCGAACTCGATATCATCGACTGCGCAACTCGTAGGATCTAGCGCCATAAAGCAGGTTGGGGACGTAAGATCCTGAGTAGTTTGCACCGCCCAATGCGCCATCGCATCGGTCGATACGTAAACTCCATGTGCAGCGAAAAGTACGCGATAGGCGACCGCGGGGTCTACCGCTAAGGGCGGATAAAAGAGCGATCCGCCGCCATCGGCCGGAATGTCGGCATTGGTATTCAATTGAGTTATGAGATTAGGCGTCCACTCCGAATCTGCTACGTTGCAAGGCGCCGGACCCGGCTCGCTGCACCAAGTCGACCCTCCGTTAGTAGAAACCGAGATCCCTGGGTTGCCATTATTGTCGTCAGAAAAGTCGTGGTAGATATGAGTTGGATCAATCTGATCGTACAGCTCAACGCCTCCATCGCCGTTTTCGCTATCCGCTCCGAACCAGGTGTTCACCATCCCGCTATAGACCTGAGTGCCGTTATCCTGAAAGCCCGCTACCAGCTTGGTCGGGTCAGTGGGATGAGCACTTATCCCCTGTACCTGGCTGGCACTAATCAGAGCATTGAATGAGGTGAACGTTGGTGTGGAAGTAGTAGGATCGAAATCGAATAGGCCGCCGTCGGTGCCCTCGAGAATCAGTCCGGTAGCTGGATCGAAAGCCAGCGCGTGCTGATCCGTGTGAACCCCGCCGTTAGCGGGCAAAAATGTCCATGTGTGTCCGTGATCTGTCGATCTGTATAGCCCCACGCCCCCGACGAATACCGTGGAGGAGCTGCTCGGGGAAACGAGAATCGTATTGTCGTAAAACGACACTGCGTCGTTGGCCGATCCTGTACCGTCGATGGTCACGCCACCCTGCGTAAACGACGGGACGGTTGGGGCCAGGAACGTGCCCGGATTCCAGGTTACACCGCCGTCCACGGAGGCGAAGAACCCGACATATTCCACGCCGTCTTGAGCTCCGACCAGCGCGTAAACAATTCCCGGCTCGCCGGCCGCGTCGGGTGGTCCAATCGCCAACCCCTGTCGGCCCTGATGGAGAACACCGCCTGGAAACGCGGCCTGGGTCCAGGTTGTGCCGCCGTTATGAGAATAGAAGACATTGAATGAATCGATAGCTACGTACACGTTTTGAGGATTGGTGGGATCAACCTTAACGTCATCGGCAGGGCATGGGGAATTCGTACTTACGATCACCTCGCAGCCTCCGAAAGTGGATGCCGGATAGTGCGTCCAACTCGTGCCGCCGTTGGAAGACATCCACAGACCAGACAGGGTTTGGTCAGACTCGAAAATAGCAGGATCAGTTCTGCCGGCGCTGAATCCGGTGGTCGTGCCGGCGAAGATAATCGGCGTACCAATAGTCTTCGTAGGAGAGATCGCGATGCTGGTGAACGAGCTATGATCGAACGTCCCGGCGGGACCGACCGCGGTCCAGGTCACGCCCAGGTTGCTCGACTTGAACATGCCCTGCCCCCAAAGCGAATCGAACGAACCGTTACCCTCTCCAGTTCCTACGTAGATCGTGCTGGGAGTCGTGGTCGTATCAAGCGCAACAGCGCCTATAGCCTGAGTTGGTCCGGTGTCGAAGACCGGGCTGAAGGTGGTCCCGCTATTTTGACTGAGCCATACCCCACCGGACGCGGCACCCACTACGATCAGGCCAGTCGAGTCCGCGGCAACGGAAGTGATTCGGCCAGTAGCTGCAAAATCGTTTCCGAAAAGTAACCCGGTGAAATTCGCCTTCTCCTGGATTGGTTGAGGTCCGATGAAAGTCCACGCTGCCGCGAAGCTCGCTAATGAAGGTTGTCCGCTGAATTCGGTAAATAAGTCTTCGAATTGTGACGAACCCGAAGGGGTGCGCATCCCCAACTCGCTCGAGCGCATCTCAGCCGCCGCATCGGCCAGCCCATGAGCCGGAACTCCAAATTGAAGTCCCTGGCGGCTCGCCCAGAACTCATCGCGTTTCAGGCGCTGTAGGCCAGTCAATCGTTTGTGATTCAATCTGAGGTTAGTCGAGCCTGCTTCGGCTATTCCGGCGTAGGGGTGACCCGAATTATACGCTTCCCAAGTGATCCAAGTGCTAAGAACCGTGGCCAGCGCAGCCAGTCCGACAATTCTCAAGGCTCGCGTAAGGTATTGCTGACTGCGCACGTTACACCCCCGTCGAATTCAAGTATTTCGAGAAGCGCTAAAGCGATCCCACCTCCTCCCCCCTTTCCGCGGCACACCTCCGCCGCGTCGGTCTATCCCGATGTTCTCGTCAGGCTACAGTTTCCTCTCAGTAGCCGATGGTTCGAGGTTGTTCGACAGCTCGATCCTTCGCTCGCGGATCGGGGTTTGGCCGGCGAAGCGATTTTTGCGACGCCGCTTCCTTGCTTGTCTCGCGATCCTGCGTCAGAGATCGATTTGGTAGTTCGCTGGGCTAGCTGCTGATCGACTAGCTCGCGCAATTGGTCGTATGAAACCGCGCCGCTGATGTAGTAGCCATTTATGAAAAATGAGGGTGTACCGGTGATACCCAGGCTCTTGCCCTGATCGAAGTCCTTCGCGACCGCGGCCTGCTCCTTGCCTGAATCGAGACACTTGTCAAATTTACCGCTGTCCAGTTTGAGGTCGGCCGCTGTTGACCGAAGGCGGGCATCGGACAGACTTTCCGCGTCGCCGGTGAAAAGTCGATCATGATAAGGCCAGAACTGGCCCTGTTCGCCCGCGCATCTGGAGGCTTCCGCGGCTTTCTCCGCATTTGGATGCATGGGCAGCGGAAAATCGCGGTACGAATATCGAATCTTGTCCTTATACTGCTCGCGAAGCTGATTGAGTGTGGGCTCGGCTGCTCGGCAATAGGGGCACTGAAAGTCCGCGAATTCTATGATCGTGACTTGCGCATCGGAAGGACCCATAACCGGTGTATCGCCAACCGCGACTTCCTCTCGCGGAGGCTCCAGAAGGATCGTAACCTTTCTTTTTGCTCGTAACGATTTCACGTACTCTTCGGTGTAGTTCTTCTCTTGCAGTGAATGGATCCGGTCGACAATCTTTGGACGCACTGCTGAGTAAGGCTGATCGGTCTTTATGTTCAGGAAATAGAAGCGCAAGGTCTCTTCACTAGGATTCTTGATCTTGCTTTCGACGTGGCGTTTGAGAAGCTCGTCGACTGTTAGGTTCTCGTCGCGCGCCTCCTCCGCCAGCAGATCCTGATCAATCTCCTTGTCGACAGCTTCGCGCTCCGCCGAATAGTACTCGTACCGCGCGCGCAGAAGACCTGCACGGGCTCGAGCGAGGTCGGCCGCGGATTGTTTTTCCAGTTGTTTCTCGGTGATCTGGCTGTCGCCGACCTGTGCTACAACCGACGTCCCCGGCTTATTCTGGACGTCGCTCGAAGCACCATGAACAGAAGTCACCAGTCCAGGCAAAAGAAAGGCCACTGCGACCGCGACCGCCTTGCAGGAACGCACGGATAGAAACACTGTTTACTGCCTCCCGACCTATTCGTCTTCCGTTTCAGTCAAGTGCTTCGCTGCGCAGAGCCGCCCTAACGCCGCCGGCAACTCCCCGGCGGCGTTAGCAAACCTGGCTCATCACTAAAACATCTCAGACTGCTATTCGGCCTCGGGCCCGCAGTTGCAAGTACCCCTGCCAGATCCGTGCGCGACGAAAAACGCACATTCGCTGATCAGGTTCGTGGCTTCGGTCGCGTCCGGGGCACCCTCTTCAAACATGGGGGTCTCGGTAAGGGTCGTGGTTACGTCCACTACCGTCTGCGGTTTGAGAATGCTTCCGAGCAGGTTCGGCGTCTGCGTGTACGCTATCGAAGGATCACAACCGCCGCTGGCAGCGGCAGAGGTTCCGCCGTTCGGAACCGCCGAGACGATCTTAATCACGCCATTGTCAAAATCGTTGCCGTTGACTTCCCAGTTGGCGGTCAATTGGTTTGCAACCGAAAGAGTAAGCAGCTTGTTCTCAGTCAGCAGGCATCCACAACATTCGCCAGGCTCCTGGTCGTCGTCGAAGACATAGATCATCGCGCACAGGCTGCCGTTGGCGGCCGTCGGGTTGACAAGATGCACGAAGTTGTCTCCGGCGCCGGTTCCGTTTTCGGTAGCTGGCTCCGATACGTCGAAATAGCCGACGTTATACGTGCTGGGGTCTGGCCCTGCGGCGGTGCTTCCTCCCGGAGGGGCGGGCCGTCGAAGCGTTGCATTGGCCGTAGCTGCCACGAAACTCACGGCTAGAAACGTGGCCACGGCCGCTGTGGAAATTATCGATCCCAAGGATATGCGAACTTTCCTGTTCATGCGATTCCTCCCAAAAATGCGTATTCGAGAATCAAGTCCTTGACGAAAAGAAGCTCACCCTGACGTCAGATCTCAGACTCCTATTCGCCCTCAGGCCCGCAGTTGCAAATGCCCTTGCCGGAGCCGTGTGCGACGAAAAACGCACATTCATTGATCAGGTCCGCAGCTTCTGTTGCGTCCGGCGCACCCTGTTCAAACAGGTTGGTCTCGGTAAGGCTCGTGACACTCCCGATCCTCTCTGATCTGAGAATGCTTCCGACCAGCGCGGGCGTTTGCGTGTACGCGATCGAAGGATCGCAACCGCCGTGAGCGGCGGGAGAGGCGCCGCCGTTTGGAACCGCCGATACGATCTTTACCACGCCACTCTCGAAATCATTGGAGGTGACTTCCCAGTTGCTGGTCAATTGGTTTATGACCGAAAGGGTAAGCAGCTTGTTCGGACTCAGCGAGCATCCGCAACATTCGCCGGGCTCCTGGTCGTCGTCGAAGACGTAGATCATCGCGCACAGATTGCCATTGGCAGCGGTCGGGTTGATGAGTCTTACGAAATTGTCTCCCACGCCCACTCCATTGTCGGGGTAAGGCTCCCCCACATCAAAATAGCCCACGTTAAACGTGCTCGGGTCAGGCGATGAGACGGCGTTTCCTCCTGAAGGGGCGGGATGGCGAAGGGTTGCATGGGCCGTCGCCGCGACCAGGCTCGCTGCCAGAAACGTGGCTATCGCGGCTGTGGAAATAGCCGATCCTAGCGATAAACGAACTCTCTTGTTCATGTGATTCCTCCCAGAATACATTTTCGAGGCTCAACACTTTGACTTGGAGAAGCGCAGGCTCCTCCAACGGCTCTTCACGTCACTCAGTTACATGCGTTCGTCCTCCTTCAGAAAGTTGTTTAAGCCCTACAGTGAGCGGTTGACCGTCCGCTCACTTCACATGCTCCTTTATTTCCGTTTTCGCCCCACCCCCTCGGGGCGCGTTTGCGACCGCGACTGACGCGAGCCCGTTTTTTTTTCCAGGAGCGACGGAGCTTCCTGAAGCCGCTTTCGCGCCCGCGCGAGTGAGACGGGCTATTGGCGACCGCGCATCCGGATTCGCGAGAACCTTGGTTAGTTTCGAGGGCGGGACACCTGGTTTTGAAGCGATAGATCCTTCTGCGTGCTCAGAATCAGCGGCATTACTACCGCTAAGGATCTCGCCGCCAAGAAATTGCGTCCGAATTCCGGACAGCTTCGCGAGCGCGGACACGTGAATGTAGATCGCATGTGACATGGTGCCCGCAGCGAGCCATCGGTAAATTTGACTGCGGCTCACTCCCAGGGCCTGTGCAACTCGTTGAGGACCGCCCGCTATATGAACAGCGGCCGCGACGATATTCGTCCCTTCCCTTTTTTTGCTGCTTGGCAACGCCTACAGGCCCCCTACGACATGTGCCTGAACCACAAAGCAGTTGGTGAACTTCCTTGTGACGCTAATTTCACATTAAGTCAACTAAGGTTGTTACTGGGCGGCTAAGCACCAACTAGCTAAGAGTCGCATCTGCGCGACACTAGTTCTTCGTGACAGTGAGAAATTGATCTCGTAGATCGCGCAGCCCTGGAGCCACTTCGATAGCATCGTGCGCAACCATTGATAGGTTAGGCAGGCCGTTGCGCGTCTCTTAAAAGACACAAATGTCGTTCGAAATGAACAGGTAAATTTTTTAAGAACTGCTATAATTCGTTAAATTTAACGCATTACCTTGCCGTGGGCGCGCAGCTAATGATTTACTATAGCTAGTCAATGAGAGCGCCTCAGAACACGTAGATTCATCAGAACCAGATTGTTAACTGTCTAAAAGCGTAATTTCATGCGATTTCGATTAAAAACAGTTAGTTTAAGTGGAAATCCATAAAGGGATGAGTCCTAATCTGCGATGCCCGAGGATGGGTGAAGTGGTCCTGATGTCGCTAGTCTCATGCTGAACGCTGAGCTTAATTTTGATTTGAGATTTCCATTTCAGCTGAACTTTAAGTAGAGAAGATCGCACGCTCAGGTGCGGCACATGATCGACTCCGATCCATCGTCTTCAAGCAATCCCGATATCCCCGGGATTTACCCTGTAGAAGGAGACCTTCTCGAACATCAAAAGGCTGCGGACCGCTGGTCGTCATTACGAGCTAAACTCGCAGACAGCAAAAGACGGGTGACGAGCTGGTGTCAGGCGGAGCCAGAGAAGGTCAATTTCTCCGATGAAGACCTACGGCACCAACATGATGAGGTGTCAAGGGCAATCGGTAAGTCACTATTGGTCCTCGTTGCTTTTGCTTTTCTTTGTGAATTGATTCTCGGAATCCCGGACACGTCTTTGGTAGCCAACGATGCCAGGATCGTGCTGCCTCTGGCCGGAACGAGTATTTATATGTCGACGTTCCTTATCGTCGGACCCTTAATGTTGATTTCTTTCTCGTTGTATTTGCAGATCCTAATCGGCTATTGGCTGACCGTTTCTCGCCAATTGGAATATTCACATCCAGGGCTTCCTTTCATATTCAACCTTAGAGGACGAACGGCGACATACTTTTCGAACTTTCTGTTTTACTGGCTGGTTCCGGTTATTCTCGCCACCTTCGCCTGGAAGGCACTGCCACGGCCAGACGCGTCATGGCAGATCCTTTTTTTCGGTACTTCGACACTCGCGCTTCTTATTGTACAAATTCGTCGACGCCCTGATCCGCGGTCGCGGTCTGGTTCAACCCTCCTTTGGCTGGCGATTTGTGGAACTACCGGCCTCACCGTTCTTGCAGCTGTAGGTCTCTTGCTAGGAGAAGCGCCTGTCAGCAGGCAGTTGAATCTGTCGAAGGGTGATCTCAGTAAGCAGGACCTTCGCGGCGTGAACTTCCGAGGGGCAGATCTACGGCAGACAAATCTGATTGGGGCTCAACTGGAAGAGGCGGATCTGACGGGAGCATTTCTGGAGAGCGCCAATTTGAAAGGGGCAAACCTTCAGAAGGCGCTTCTGAAGAGGGCGCATCTGATGGGGGCATACCTAGCCGAGGCGAACCTCACAAACACTGATTTGCGGCGGGCAGATTTGACAGAGGCAGTTCTGAACAAAGCAAATCTGCAGGGGGCGAATTTAGAAGGTGCTACACTTATACACACGCGCCTGAAGGAGGTGAATCTGAAAGGAGCGAATTTAAGTCAAGCCGACTTGACCAAAGCGGATCTGCGTGAAGCGGATCTGGAAAATGCAAATCTGGCCGGAGCGAATCTACGGACTGCATATCTAAAAGGAGCGAATCTGCAAGCGGCGAATCTGACCGGCGCAGTACTTGAACACGCAAATCTGCATGGCGTCAATCTACAAGCGGCGAATCTAAGACTTGCGCAACTGAGAGGAGCGAAGCTCACAGGAACGATTCTGCTAGGCGCGAATTTACAAGGAGCAGATCTCACCGATACGACAAAGACCCTATTTGGCGAACCTAGTTTGTCACAGGAACAGATCAATTCAGCTCACGGAGACGAAAAAACCAAACTGCCGGCTGAAATCGTCGCACCTGATTCATGGAAGTAGTTAAGAGGAAACCTTTACGGCCCAAAAGTAGAGATAAAAATCCTAGGACTCATTGCTGCTTTTCAGAATCTGGGACAAGTTGCGAGGTCGTGACGACAACTGGTTTTTTCGGGCCGGAACGAGCCGACTCTCTGCAAAGGATTTGACAGCAGATTCTGCGGTCGGCTTCAAAAGACCTGGATCGCTAAGTTCGGCCTAGGGGGCAGGCCGCGTCCTCGAGCGCGACTCTCTTTCTGAAACGACCAAGCGCCATCAGGAGAAAGTAATGCGCGTACATGTGATAGCGGAGATAGAGGTGTTCGGGAAGCCGGTGCCGGTGAACTCGCTGTCTATCCACCGGCCCGTCGTCGTTCTGCCGTTCCTCGAGCCAAGCCACCCCGCGCAGCACGGTTTAGCTGAGCTCATCCTCTCCCGCAAGTAATCCGATCAGCGCCCACGCGGTCTGCGAGGGCGTGCTCGTGCCCTTACCTTTCAGCGCGGGATCCTTGTCGGCGAGACACGTCTCACCCCTGTCGGTACCGAAAACTTGATCGGGGTGACGGGCCAGTCGGACTATGATACTCGAACGCCCGATGGTCGAGTTTCTGATCAAGCTTCTGCTCGTCGCGCGAACCAAACTGAAATCGCGCGCGAGACTCGAGGCCGAAAACCTTGTCCCGCGTCAGCAGGTGATCGTACTGAGCCGCAAGCCTCGGCCGCGGGTGCGGCTCCGGAACATCGATCGGCTGATCCTGGTTTGGATGTACCGACTGTTCCCCTCGATTCTGAGTGCGATCACGGTGATCAAGCCCGAGACCGTGATCCGCTGGCATCGAAACGGCTTTCGGGCCCATTGGCGCCGTGGGAGGAAGCTCCGCGTCACCTGATTCGCGACCGCGACGGAGCATTCGGTTCAGCGTACACCCGCCGCATTCGTGCAATGGAGATCCGCGATCATCCTACCGCGCCGCGCTCGCCGTGGCAGAATGGCCATGTCGAGCGGCTCATCGGATCGATACGTCGCGAATCTCTGGACCATGTCGTGTTCGGCGAAGCGCACTTGCGCGTTGTCCTGAAGACTTACGCCTTGTACTACAATGAAGTCCGGACCCATCTCTCATTGGAGAAAGATGCTCCGGATTTTCGGCAGATCCAGAAGATTGGCCGCATCGCAGCGATTCCAATCCTCGGCGGGCTCCATCATCAATAGGTTCCACTCTAGTTTTGAGTAGGCACAGGTGTCTAAGTAGCGATACCGTGTTAGCTCATTTGCCAGAACGTATCTTGAAGACTGACCGAAGTCGTGCTCGCGAGGAAAAGGATAGATCGAATCAACGCGGAGGCGCGCGACGCCATCGATTTTCCAAGTCAGCCGCGCATTTGGAGACCAAGTATGGCTCGAGCGATTGTCGATGTTACGGAACAGCAGCGGTTGAACCTTGCGCGCGAGGCGGGGATCCCCTGGAAGAAATGGGGACCTTATCTGAGCGAGCGGCAGTGGGGCACGGTCCGTGAGGACTACAGCGAAAGTGGCGACGCCTGGAATTACTTTACCCATGACCAATCGCGATCACGGGCGTACCGATGGGGCGAGGACGGGCTGGGCGGACTGTGTGACGACAAGCAACGGCTGTGCTTTGCGCTAGCGCTGTGGAACGAGCGCGACCCCATACTGAAAGAGCGCCTGTTCGGACTCACCAACGGCGAGGGTAACCATGGTGAGGATGTGAAGGAGTACTACTTCTACCTCGACAGTACGCCGACGCACTCCTACATGAAATACCTCTACAAGTACCCGCAACGAGAATATCCCTACAGTGACCTGGTCGAGACCAACCGGAGACGATCACGAGAAGAGCCTGAGTACGAACTGCTCGATACTGGCGTCTTCGCCGATGACCGGTATTTTGACGTATTCGTGGAGTACGCCAAGGAAAGTCCGGAAGACGTTCTCATCCGTATTACCGTGCATAATCGCGGGCCCGAAGCTGCCCGGCTGCGCCTTTTCCCAACACTATGGTTTCGTAACACCTGGTCCTGGGGGGAAGATAGTCGCAAGCCCTCGCTGCGCGAAGTGGCGCCCGGCGTCATTCAGGCCACGCACCATGATCTGGGAGAGTACTGGCTGATTTGCGATGGCTCTCCGGAGTTGCTCTTCACAGAAAATGAGAGCAACAACCGACGTCTTTGGGGCCAGCCCAACGCTTCTTCCTACGTCAAAGATGGGTTCCATGCCTACATCATCTCCGGACGTGGCGAGGCGTTGAACCCCAACAAGACAGGGACCAAAGCCGCGGCCCACTATGTCCTGGACGTGCCAGGCGGCGGCAGCGAGACTGTCCGGCTACGTCTGGCAGCAACCAAGTCGAAAGATGCTTTCGGCGATTTCGAGAAGGTATTCAACAGCCGGATCGCAGATGCTGACGAGTTCTATGATCGAATTGTCCCTAATTCCCTAAACGAAGATCAACGCCGGGTGCACCGTCAGGCACTGGCAGGGATGCTGTGGGGTAAACAGTATTACTACTTCGACCTGGAGGAGTGGCTGCGCGAGCACAAGAGTCATCCGATGCTCGAGTCCGCGCGACCGGGTGTGCGCAACACGGAATGGTTCCACATGTTAAACAGCGACGTGATCTCCATGCCAGACAAGTGGGAGTATCCGTGGTATGCGTCCTGGGATCTGGCGTTCCACACGATTTCCCTGGCGCTGGTGGATTTTGATTTTGCCAAGGAGCAACTGCTGCTCATGTTGCGCAGCCTATATTTCCACCCGAGCGGCCAGATTCCCGCTTATGAGTGGAATTTCAGCGACGTAAATCCGCCCGTGCACGCATGGGCCACGCTCTGGCTGTACAAATACGAACTTACACTAGGCCGGGCGGACCTTCGATTTCTGGAACAATCGTTTCAGGCCTTGATGTTGAATTTCAACTGGTGGGTGAACCGGAAGGATCCTTCTGGGCGCAACGTGTTCGCGGGGGGCTTTCTCGGTTTGGACAATATCGGAGTGTTCGACCGCAGCGCGCAACTGCCGACGGGCGGCTCGCTGGAACAGGCGGACGGGACAGCCTGGATGGCATTCTATTCCCAAAACATGCTGGAGATGGCGATCATCCTGGCCGATTACGACCCGATATACGAGGAAGTCGCCTTCAAGTTCGTACAGCATTTCATGTGGATTACTTATGCTATGGACCGCCTCGGCGAGCATCATGACGAGATGTGGGACGAGAAAGACGGCTTTTTCTATGATCTCCTGAGGCTCCCCGACGGCCAGGCGATGCGTTTGAAGGTAAGGTCGCTGGTGGGGTTGTTGCCGCTGTGCGCGTCAACAGTGTTCGAGGGGGATTCTGTTACTCGCTATCCGCGGCTTATGGAGCTGATCGGCCTGTTTCGCCAACGCCATCCCGAGTTGGTTTCTCATGTCGCTCCGACCGATGCGGGATTCATCGGCTACAAGGAACGGCGGCTGTTATCTATTCTCAACAAGCAGAAGCTTGAGCGAGTTCTCGCCTATATGCTCGACGAGAGCGAGTTTCTCGGACCGCATGGTATTCGCTCTCTCTCTCGCTATCACTCGGAACATCCGTTCGTGTTTCGCGTCGGGGGCCAGAAATACACGGTCCCATATCTACCGGCGGAATCGAATACCGGGATGTTTGGCGGCAACTCCAATTGGCGAGGGCCGGTATGGATGCCCGTCAATGCGCTCATCGTCCGAGCACTGTTGAACCTGTATAGCTTCTATGGCGACGAATTCAAGGTCCAATGCCCGACAGGGTCCGGCTGCTACATGACCTTGTTCGAAGTGGCGCAGGAGATTGTCCGCCGGCTGACCGGCACGTTCCTGCGCGATGCCAACGGACGACGACCGGTTTACGGCGGGACGGCCAAGTTCCAGGAAGATCCGCATTGGCGCGATCTGATTCTGTTTTACGAGTATTTCCACGGTGACAACGGGGAAGGGCTCGGAGCCAGTCACCAGACGGGATGGACGGGCTTGGTGGCATCTTTCCTGGACCTATTCGGTCGTCTCGACGCCAAGACTCTACTGGAAACCGAGCGTGGGAAGGTGCTCGCTAAGCTTATCAGGGAGCAGGTTGGAGGAGAAAAGACGGGCAAGAAGTGAAGGACCGAATATGTCCGACTATTCCTTGCAACTTCTCATCCGGATCGGCGATTGTGAGCCAATACATCTTCGTCTTCGTCCGAGGGCTTTCGCTCCTCGGCCGCCTGAGCCGGCTTGGCGAACCAGAGCCCTTTTGGCACAACCTTCGGTTGAGTCGGATCAGTGACGTAAGAGGGAGTCATAATCTGTACATTGTATTCGTTGAACACATCCAGCACATTTCGATGAAGTTCAGTATAGAGCCTATACATCTCGCTAGGCTTATCGCAAAAGACATTCAGTTCGTACGTCACGGCGAAGTCGTCCAGAGATCGTTGCAGAACAAAAGGAAGTGGCTCTCGAAGTAGTCCGGTCGTACGCTGAGCCGCCATCAGCAGCATAGCCTCGACCTGACGCCATGGGGTTTCATAGCCAATCCCGACCGTTGTGTGCAGGATCAGACCTCGTTCTCGCGCTAGCGACGTATAGTTGATTATGTTGCTGTTCAAAATCAAGGAATTTGGAACTACCAGCTCCTCGTTCTTGATCGAACGTAGATGTGTGACCATCAGACCGATTTGTGCAACGTCACCCATGATATCGCCGACCTGGATGCGATCGCCGACGTGGAAAGCACGCCGGTAGGCCATGGTGTACCCGGCAATGATGTTCGAGAGCAACGAAGATGAGCCGAGCGAAAAAAGAACACCCAGGAAGATAGAGATGCCTTTGAACGCGGCGGATTGAGATCCCGGAATATAGGGATAGGAAACCATCGCTGCAAACGCGATGATCAACACGCGCACGATGTTGTAGGTCGGTTTAGACCACTCCGCCTCGAAACCGGAAAACTTGATATCTCCCTTCTCGATCGCAGAAAAGAAGAACCGCGCCAGCCTGATGATGTAGCGGGCTACAACAACGATCAAGAAGATGATCAGCAGACTCGGTATAGCGGCTAGCAATTCGTTAGCAAGCACCAACAGTGGGGCGACGGTCAGAGCGCGAAGATTTGCTGAGAGCGGGCGTGTCCACGGGAAAAAATCCAGGACAATATGAAGATAGGCGTAAAAGAGTGCTAGCGCTGCGACGAGTGTCAGAAAACGGATCGTGAAGCGGATGGCCAGCCAAATCGATCCGGCGCTGATCAGCCTGAAAGTTCCGCTTTCTATATGCTCGATTGCCGAGTGATATCTGCGCTCGATCCGAACCACCAACCAGCGCAGGCTGCGGAACAAGATGAACACGGCAAGCACCAGCACAAGTGTCCAGGCGCCGGCGAGGACTGCGTTACGCGCCAGCTTCTCGGGGCTCCGTTCAGCCCGATACGCTTCTACAGCGCTGGCAACCTTCTTCAAATAGATCTGTGCCAATGCTTGCCGAGGCAACCCGGGCGCCTCCGCCTTGGCGTCTGCATCGAAGACCGACATGATGCCATTGTCTTCAGCGACAATGTCAGTCGAGTGTTCGCTCGCAACCAGATGGAGCGCAGTGGGTGGTGTCGTCTCGTTCGCCAGTGCTCTGATGCGGCCGGCTATCGTGGCAGCACGTTGGTCGGCGGGGAAGGCAGTGACCCCGCGCACCCGAAACAGGACGCGCCCGTCAATGATGACGGGCGCGGTGACTGTCTCGCGCTCGGACGCAATGAATGAAGCGTCTTTACCCTCCGATTGCGCGAGAGCGGTACCTGAGCGATTCAGGCCTGCGACCGCGGCGAGCAGTAACAGAATCGAAAAGCTTCTTGCAACGAAGCCGGCCGCGACGAGTCCGTCACCACGCCTCCAGTATCGCCTGCGAATTTGGGCCGGATCTAGAAATTCTGACTCGAACGCCAGCTTCGAAACGTCCTGAGCGGAGCTCAGCGTCCCGGATTCACCCGCAAATTGCACATCCTTCCCCGTTGCCGCATAGAACTTACTTAGGCGATAAGTAAGACGATTTCGGATCCAGCGTCTATCCGACCAAGGTCTGATCGCGTGCACTATGCCGCAACCGGCGACAGTCTGACGTCCTCAGATTTGATGATCGGTGAGAGCGGAGCAGATCAGCAGAAGGTTCCTGCGCGCCTTTTCGATTTTCAGTTCTCTCGAACCAGTCCCTTGGCTCTTGAGAAATCCATGTGCGACGGTCTGACACCGAGATGCTCTGCCATAAGAACCAAATCGGCCAACGACTCAGCCTGCATTTTCTCCATTACGGCGCCGCGATGTTGCTTTGTGGTTTTCTCTGCATTCCCCAGTTCAGCGGCGATCTGCTTGTTGAGTAAGCCGGCTGCGACCAGCGCGAAGACCTGGCGCTCGCGAGGGGTCAGCTTCGCGTATCGCTGCCTCAGGGAATTCAAGTTCGTTGCTTCCGCTTCCGCGCGGTGAGTTCGCTGCATGGCTCGAGCGATAGCCTCCAGCAGATCTGCTCGTTTGACGGGTTTTTCAAGAAAGTCGACGGCGCCAGATTTCATGGCCTGTACCGTCGAAGGTACGTCGCTGTGTCCAGTAACAAACACCATGGCAACATGGGGCATACGTTCGGCCAGCGCACTCTGCAGGTGCAGTCCGTCGATGTCCGGCATTCGTAGATCTGAAACTACGCACGACACGCGTTCGCTTTCGACCACCGCGAGAAACTCGTAAGCAGAGGAAAAGGCCAAAACCTCCATTCCGGCGGATGTAAGTGTTCGAACCAGCGCTTTTCGGATCGAATCGTCGTCATCGACAACGACGACAATCTCCCTGTCGTTCGTCGTCCTTGCGTTTGCGCTTTCCTTCATTAGATTTTCACTCTTGCAACGCCGGCAAGATGATTTCGAATGTGGAGCCGCGATCGGAGTTACGATGGGCAGAAATCTGCCCGCCGTGCGCCTTTATTATCGAACGAGCGATCGCCAAACCCATGCCCATTCCCTTGGGCTTGGTAGTAAAAAATGGCTCGAAGATTTGCCCAATCGTCACAGGGTCGATGCCATTGCCCGAATCGCAGACAGCGAGCCTGACCTCATCTCTACCCACGTCCATGCTGATGGAGACTTCGCGGAGGCCGTCTCTATCAGAAACCGCGTCGAAAGCATTAAGAACCAGGTTGAGAATCGCCTGTTGGAGTTGGATTCGATCTCCGGCCACACGCAGCCGCGCAGCGGGAGCTTCAAAGGACAACGAGACTTTTCGCAACAACGCGTCGCTGCCAAGCATACGTACTACTTCAGCGACCACCTCCCTGAGGTAGAGCGGGGTTTTCTGTACCTCGCCTTTGCGAAAGAAGTTGCGCAGCCCCTTGATGGTCTCGGTGGCACGCAGATCATCCTGAATGATATCGCATACGGCGGCCCGGAGATCCCCGAGATTGGGTTCCGCAGATTCAAGCATGCTTTGAATTTCTTCTGCGTTCATCAGGATCGCGGCGATGGGCTGATTGAGCTGGTGAGTTAGCGAAGCGGTCAATTCGCCCATGGCTGCAGTACGCGACACGTGACTCAACTCATCACGAAGGAGCGCAATTTCTTCTGCTGCAATCCTTCGTTCCAGCGCGTTCCCGAAAATCTCTGCGACCATTTCCAAGCGCCGTATTAGTCGGGGTGACCAACTACGCTCCTTTTTCAAAGACGCAAACCCAAGTGCTCCAACAACTTCCCCGCCGATTCTAATCGGCGCGCTAAAATTGGATTTGGGAACGTATCTTCGGAACGACGTAGTCCAATCATTAGCAAGGAATTCCGGGGGAAGTTCCTTCACGCTGGAAAATACAACGGTGCGCCCCTTCATCAACATTCCGTCAAACCACGGGGCGGGTCGGGCGAATTCGAAACCGATCGGAAGTTTGACGAGGTGGTTGCGCCCCCAGGAATGACGTACCGTCAACTTGCCCGATTTAGGATCAACTTGAGCCAATGCACCTCGATCGAGATTAAGACTGAGAACGATCTCCCTGATCCAACGGTCTATTTCGCCTCCGATTTCGTCGACCGGTGAGCGTACGAACGACGCCGATAGCGCTTCGACGAAGCGCTCAAAACCCTTTCCCTCGAGAGAAACGGCAACAGGTTGCCGGTTCCCTAGCTCCGCTTGGAGCTTTCTGGAAATCAGTTTTCGAGCCGAAGCAGGATCAAGCACATTGGCACCAACCCCTATTGCACTTGGTCAGACGCTCGGAGGATCAATTCCAACCAGCCCAGTCAACAATCCGTTGATAACAGGAGGCGAAGCAAAACGAGTGCCGGTTCTCTAAAGCTCACCGTACAACTACTGCCGGATCGGCTATCTGTCAAACTGGAAAGAATCGCTGTTCTGTTGTTCGTCTGTTACCAGAGTTGGACCTTATGTATCGAACGGATACATCAAAATCACTCGGTCAGACCGATCGGCCACATTCCGGCGGGGAACCAAGCCGCACCATTATTCGTGGAGGTCGAGACACCATTATTCGTGGAGATCGAGACCCTGCGGTTTCAGGATGATCGTTACCCTTGCTGGCCAGCGAGCAGTGCGTTTTGGACGGAATTCACCAAGAGTTTCCGCCCGAATGGCTTGATGAGCAGAGCAACTGGATGAGCGCCACAAGCCAGCGCACGAGTCTCGTCGTCTGTGTGCGCTGTGATCAGGATGACCGGAAGCCTGCATCCAGAAGCTGCAAGCGTTTCGCACAGCTCCACGCCGTTCATCTCCGGCAGATCGATATCGACTATGAGGCACGCTTCTGCTTTTGGTAAATCGCTGCACAGTAGTGTGCTTGGACGATCGAAGGTCCGAACGTCGAAGCCCGCCCCGGTGATAAGCCGCCGCAAGGCGCGCAGTATCGACGGATCGTCGTCGATCACGATTACTAGCGGTTTTGCCACCCGAAACACCTCCACCTGACATCTGACCTTAAATTTGGTCGCGCGCAAATCGGACCTTGGTCTGACATCAATCGGCCGCCGAAGACCTCGGCCAAGAATGAGTGAGCTTCGATCTTCACTCCGCTAGCGAGCATCGGACCAAGGTCTGATTTACGCAGAGCCAGAGGACGAAGAAGAATGAGCGAGTTATGCGGATGAACACCCGGCGCGAAAGGAATCGAATATGAAGATGGAGAGCAATTGGGGAGACCCCCGGAGCTTACTGATAGCGGTCGGGATTGCACTGTCGCTGTTTGCCACCGGATGCTCCACAACCGTCGAGAGCCAGCCGGAGGCAGCAAAGGCAGTGGAGTCGGGCGGGCCGTTACCTCGGTCGGTGACGAGCTTTCTCGGTCCAGACGCTTCCAAGCTGGCGCCCGGACCAAAGGGCGGTGCGGCATTGGTCTGGATAAACAGGAACGTACAATGGGCGAACTACAACAAGATCTTGCTGGATCCCGTTCAGTTCTGGGCAGCAGCAGATTCCAAAGTTTCAACGTCTGACCAGCAGATACTTACCGAGTATTTCTACAACTCTCTAAAGACGAATATCCCGCAGCAAGGTTTCACGTTGGTGGATCAGCCTGGGCCCGGAGTCATTCGGCTTCAGGTTGCACTGATGGATGCGACCACAGCAGTTCCAGGCCTGCGCACGATCTCCGTGGTCGTTCCGCAGGCGCGCGTGCTGAATCTCGCCCAGTCGATGGCCACGGATAGCTACGCATTCGTAGGATCGGCAGAAGCGGAAATGAAAGCGACCGATTCAGTGAGCGGGGAAATACTCGCAGAAGCGGTCGATCAGCGGGCCGGTGGAATGGGTTTGAAGAGCGCCGCATCTTTTCAATGGGGTGATGCTCAAAACGCCATGGACTACTGGGCACAAGCGATTCCGCAGCGCTTGAACCAATTGAAATCAGGCAGCGAGACGACTGCTGCGCAAAATCGGTAGGGAGTGAAGAGCCTCTATACCTAATTTCCTCTTGAGTTTGAAAACTATGCTCTGAGACTTTTGGCACCACACTGCTTCGAAAGGCAACACTTAGATGCGAGGACTTAACTCCGGACGAAGCCAATCTAGCCGCAGGAGAAAGAGAAAGCGATTCTAACAGGAGCCAGTTGCGGATGGCGCAATTTGTGCGTTCTGATCAGAGTTGTAGTAGTCAACATCAGAACGTGCGGAAACGAGAGGCAACGTTTTTAACACCCTCGGAAAAAAGGTCTCGCACGCATGGCCATCGAACACACCCGCGACGACAACGCCGTTTCCTTGCGATGTAAGCTTCTGGTCGGCGCCGTGTACACGGCGTTAGGGACGCTGGCGATAGCTGCGGGCGTCTGGGGAGGCTCCAGGTTCACAACGGCCGATCAGCAAAGAGTCATAGTATATGCGCATAATGTAGGGGGAGAGGCGCAGCCTTGCGATGATGGCCTCGAAAATGTGGCTGATGGCCGGCCAAAAACCGAATACGCGCCCTTTGTTTCCGTGAAGATCGACACCGATTTTTTCGCGCTGATGGTCGACCACACCGGAACTATACATGAGGGCAGTGCGATTTCCGGGACCGGCTTTGGAGACGTGTACGATCAGAGAGGCCGGCTGGTTCGGCGCTACGCGGCAGTCGAGGATACCAACTCTTCGTGGGAGCTCATGGAATTCATGCCGTTACCGCGCAGAGGACCGCGAACCAGCCGCAAGAAGAAATTCATCACGAGATCCCGAGCGCAGATAGTCGCAGAACAGGAGCTAGGTGGCCGTTAATAACATAAGGACCTCCATTGCCGCGCAATCAAAAGATACCTCTTGTCTACAATGTTTCTGACGCTAGTTGCGATCGATGTTACCAATCCTTCATTTTGACGGGGCAGCGGAATTTGAATATGCATCTCGCTCGAAAACTAAGTAACCTCATGGACAAAATCGTGACCAAGAAAACTCTAGTTGTGGCGGCTTTGGCGATGCTTGTGGCGACGATAGTATTTGCGGCAAGTGCTCGACCGACACATGCAGCGGACGAAGTCGATTGCAACGCCGTCATGAACGAATTGTACAGCGGCCAGCATCCCAAGGAGGTCGCAAAGAATCTCTCAATATCAACCTCGAGCTTCTATAGGTGCAAGAGGCATGCGCAGGCTGCCGGCAAAGCCAGCACCAAGACCTCGCTTCAAGCGCGGAGAGGCCGAGACTTGACAGTTCCTCAGGGCGCCAGCCGCCTCCTCCGCAGCTGCTCCTCCTCCTGCTCCGACCAGGTAAGGATTTTGGTCACGTCGCTGCGCTCGCGCTTGTCACTAGTATCTGATGATGCCACCTAAAATTCATTTGAATCTTAAACCAGTCATCGGACGAAGGTCGGATAGATGTGTGGCTAGAGAACGTGTGAAATACTTATGACTCGGCTTGAATCGACCAATCCCCCAAGCCGGTCAAGGACGGGCTGGTCATTCTCCCCCGAGCAAGGCTGGCCCGTCCCGTTTGTAATATGCGCGACTACATTTCAAGAAAACACGATTCAGGGTATTGACTTTAGCGCCTTTCATTAGTCAGGCAGTATTCACGATTGTTCGTACTTGCATGCTTCTATAAGGCTTAGCGCTTTACGTTTTCACGGACCGCTCTGCACCTACTCTCTCGGTCTCCGGCTGGCGAACGGCCCAAACGAAAGCAGTCAAGCCAGTTCCAGAAGAATTACTATAGATCGTGGCGCGACAATGTACGTCGGTTCGGGTACGGCAGGCGCTTCTTCCCAACCACAAATGTCGTCGGGCGACGGCAAAGCAGTATCTATCCATCGCCGCCAGTGTCTGGCGCTTTGCTCGCCAATGGTCGGCAGCGCGAACGTGAGGCGTTCCCAATATGCATTCAGCATTACATGAATCGTAAATCGTCCGCGGAGGCTGCTGACGGTGAAGGCGATCGAGTGCGAGTCCTCGCTCCAGTCGGGGCTATTCAGATCGATACCATGCCACTCTAGTCGAGCCCGCTCCAACAGCTCATTGAGAGTGAGGCGAGAGTTTTCGATCACGACGTCACGGCGGCCACGAAATGCAATCATCATTCGGACGAAACGGTAAATGTCGGCGTGCCGTTTCTGCAAATCCCAGTCGAGCCAACTGATCTCGTTGTCTTGGCAGTATGCATTGTTGTTGCCATTCTGGGATCGGCGCACTTCGTCTCCCATCAGCAACATCGGGTACCCACAGCCAGCATGTTCAACAGGATGAAGTTCTTGATCTGACGGCGACGCAACGCATCGATCGCAGGATCCTCGGCCGTTCCTTCGGTGCCACAGTTCCAGCTCAGGTTATCGTTCATGCCGTCGCGATTGCTTTCGCCGTTCTCTTCGTTGTGTTTCTCGTTGTAGGACACCAGATCGTTGAGGGTGAACCCATCATGACAGGTTACGAAATTGACACTTTGCTCGGGTTCTCGCTCTTCATGCCCATATATGTCGGGACTGCCTAGCAAACGAGTCGCCAATTTCGAAACTGCGCCGCGGTCGCCCTTCAGGAATCGGCGAATGTCGTCGCGAAAGCGGCCATTCCACTCCTGCCAGCTGTCTCCGACGAAGCTGCCGACTTGATACAGCCCGGCCGCATCCCAAGCCTCCGCGATCACCTTGGTCCCGGCAAGAATAGGATCGGATTCGATGTCCCAGATGATAGGAGGGTTGGGCAGCGGGGCGCCGATTTCGTTACGTGTAAGGACGGAAGCGAGATCGAAGCGAAATCCATCAACGTGCATCTGAGTGACCCAGTACCGCAGACTGTCCAGGATCATCCGGCGCACGATTGGCTGGTTAGCGTTGAGCGTGTTGCCGGTGCCACTGTAGTCGGCGTATCGGCTTCGATCGCGTTCTAGAAGATAGTAGGCCTCGTTTTCCAATCCCCGAAAACAGAAGGTCGGCCCGAGATGATTGATCTCCGCCGTGTGGTTGAAGACTACGTCCAGGATGACTTCGATTCCCTCCTTGTGTAGGGCTTTGACCATGTCCCGGAATTCGTCCATCGGACCGAGCAGGTCCCGTCGCGAACTGTAAGCGCCGTGCACCGCGAAAAACGACACGGGCGAGTATCCCCAGTAGTTCACACGACCCGCCGGGGCGCCAGTAGCGTCGAACTGAAAAGACAGGCATCAGTTCAACCGCAGTGATTCCGAGATCGACTAGATAGGGAATCTTCTGAACTAATCCGGCATAGGTGCCAGCCTTTACGGGAGTGACGCCCGAACTCGGATGCTTTGTGAAGCCTCGAACGTGCAACTCGTAGATTATGGTCTCCACGAACGCTCGCTTAAGCGGCTGATCACCCTCCCAATCATAGGACTCGGGATCGGCGACGATACTTTTCATCGCAGGGGCGGCGGTTTCGCCTGAGCGCTTGTACCCCTTTGGGACTGCGACGGCATATCCGTAAGGATCGATTAGGACCTTGTTAGCGTCGAATCGGAGGCCGCGCTCAGGCTCGAATGGACCATGTGCTTTGTATCCGTATATTTGGCCCGGCTTCAGGCGGGGCACGAAAACGTGCCAGTAGTGATAGGTGCGATGAGTCCGCGGGTCCAGAGGAACCACGCGCGTGGGAGCAATAGCGTCTGCGCTCTCAAACAATAACAACTCCACGAGCGTGGCGTTCTTTGAGAACACACTGAAATTGACGCCCTCTGGGTGGACGGTTGCGCCAAGCGGAGAACTCGTCCCGCAACCCACCTTGGAGTCGCTCTTTGCCGCGTCAATGAGATCGATCGCGGAAACGGAATTGGTTGCAACATCTTTCTGCATCGCTGACCCCTCTTGCTTCAGGTCTCCGGCTCATACGACTTTGCACAGGTCTTGGGTGTGGCGCGCGATGACTGCGTTCTCGTCACTCGTGATGACGTAAGCGGCTACGCGGCTGCTGGCAGTGCTGATGCGCGGTCCGTGCCGGCGGTTCGCGGCTTCATCCAGTTCCAGACCTATCCATCGGCAACCGCCACAGATCGCGGCTCGGATCGGTGCGGAGTTCTCCCCTACTCCCGCGGTGAAAACGATTCCGTCCAATCCGCCAAGCGCAGCGGCCAAAGAGCCGATGTGACGGATTGTCTCATAGCAGAATACCTCGATCGCGAACTGAGCTCGCCGATCCTGGCAAGCCAACAAGTCACGGAAGTCGGACGATACCCCCGAGAGGCCCAGCATACCGGACTGCCGATACAGTAGATCCTCCACCGCATCCACCGAGATTCCCTTATGCCGCAAAAGGTGCAAAACAACGCCGGGATCAAGATCGCCGCAGCGGGTCCTCATTGGGAGCCCGTCCAAAACAGTGAATCCCATCGTCGAAGCGATCGAGCTGCGGGCTTTCAGCGCGCACAAGGAAGCGCCATTGCCAAGATGCGCGACTACGACGCGCCCATCTGCTATCTCTGGCGCCTGCTCCGGCAGGACGGAGGCAACGTACTCGCAGGATAGCCCGTGAAATCCGTAGCGACGGACGCCTTCATCATGCAACTCATGCGGCAGCGCGAACGCCTGCGCCACTTCGGGCACGCTGCGGTGGAAAGCCGTGTCGAAACAAGCTACCTGCGGCAATGCAGGATTGAGCGCGAGGGCGGTTCGGATTGCGGCCAGGTTGTGCGGCTGGTGCAGCGGTGCAAGCGGTATCAATGTCTCCAAATCCGCAAGCAATTGAGGTGTCACGCGTTCATGTCTTGTGTGTCTCACACCGCCTTGAACGACGCGATGGCCGAGCGCAGCCAGCCGGCGCCCTCCTAGCATCTCTTTCGCCCAAGGTAATAGGACGGGCAGAACTTCGCTCGGTGTAACCGGCGGGGTCTGGCCGAGGTTGGGCGGCTCGAGCGCTTCTTCATCTTTCCCGAAAACCCTTGCTGCGGGTCGGGAGCCAAGTCCGTCAACTTGACCTGATATGAGCCGGTGTTCCCCCTAATAGAATGCAAATTTCAAGGAGGAGGATCCAGCGTTAATAACGCCAATCACTCGCGCCACATTATTCATTGAGCGGCGTAACCGTCTTCTTCGTGCGCTGCGTGGTCACTTCACCCTAACCGGAATGGCTTTCCAAATATCTGCGGCGTATTCCGCAATTGTGCGATCGCTGGAGAACTTACCGGAGCAACCAACGTTGATTATCGCTTTGCGCGCCCAAGGCGGAAGGCGCAGGCTATGGGGACCTGCACCGTTTCCCTCGGGTGCGCCACCTCCCATGGATCTGGATGCTTCAGCCAATGGTCCGGATACTCGACCTGACGGCAATTTTCGATTTCCTGGCGAAAGATGCCGTAGTCGTAGCGCAGGCCGTAGCCCATCGCGGGTATCGCTTGCGTGGCCATTGAATCCATGAAAACAAGCCGCCAGCCTTCCCAAACCGCCATTGCCCAAGCCAGCATCGGGCTCAGAGTCGATCACCTCCGTCCAGTCCTGTCGCGGATCGGAACGAAGATCGTCACGGACGAACTGCTCAACCCCCAGATTGATGATGTTATGAATTAGCGTACGGCCAATGAGGAACTCCATCGATAGATAGTAAACTCTCTTTGCATTGGCACGTTCGTAAGTCTGCTCCGTAAGCAGCCAGCGTTGTGTGAGCAAGTCACGAAGGGCCCTGGCGACCGCCTCAAATCGCTCGCGGTGGCTTGCCTTTTCAAGCGACACGGCGTGATCAAATACAACGTGACAGTCGTAGCTATCCGTATCGCCGACGTCCAGTGGACCGCATTGGTACTGCGCAAGATCCTGAGAGTCGGCGTGCGGCGAAATTGGTTTCCTCAACTCGACGCTTTTCTCGTTTGGTTTCATAAAGATTGGCTTTCAGGCGTTGTCCGCCGAGGTATCGATCTCGCCAGAAGCTGCCTTGCCTCCCCACCGCCAATCGCGAATATCCGGCATATCGTCGCCGTATCGAGCGATGTAAGTCTTGTGATCGAGCAGCTTGTCGCGAAGTGCCTGCTTTGCGTAAGCTGCCCGTTCCGCGAGCATCGGAACCCTGTCGATGACCTCGTTAACCAGCGAAAACCGATCCATCCGGTTGAGCACGACCATGTCGAAAGGCGTGGTCGTTGTACCTTCTTCGATGTACCCGCGCACATGAAGATTCGGATGGCCCCTTCGGCGATAGGTCAGGCGGTGAATCAGCCAGGGATAACCGTGAAAGGCAAAAACTATCGGCTTGTCAACAGTGAAGAGCGCGTCGAAGTCAGCATCCGCTAATCCGTGTGGATGCTCCTTCGGCGACTGAAGTGTCATCAGGTCGACCACATTTATGACGCGCACTTTAAGCGTAGGGACGTAGGTATGAAGCAGTTCTACAGCCGCGAGTGTCTCCAAGGTCGGAACATCTCCGCAGCAGGCCATAACTACATCTGGCTCCGATCCTTTGTCATTGGAAGCCCACTCCCAGATCCCGATTCCGGATGTGCAATGTTTTATCGCTTCATCCATAGTAAGCCATTGCGGCGCGGGCTGCTTGCCGGCGACTATTACGTTGACATAGTTGCGACTCCGCAAGCAGTGGTCTGTGACTGAGAGGAGGCAGTTGGCGTCAGGAGGTAGATAAACCCGCACTACCTCGGCTTTCTTGTTGACCACGTGATCGATGAAACCGGGGTCCTGGTGAGAAAACCCGTTATGGTCCTGACGCCAGACGTGCGAGCTCAATAGATAGTTAAGTGACGCGATAGGGCGGCGCCAAGGGATATGATTACAAACCTTCAGCCACTTGGCATGCTGATTGAACATTGAGTCGATGATGTGAATAAAAGCTTCGTAGCAACTGAAGAAGCCATGCCTCCCCGTGAGCAGGTAACCCTCGAGCCATCCCTGACACTGATGCTCGCTGAGCACTTCCATCACGCGCCCATCGGGCGACAGGTTGTCATCTTCGGGAAGAATTGCAGCTACGTAGCACCGCTTGGTGACTTCGAGAATATCCTGCCAGCGATTTGAGTTGTTCTCGTCTGGACTGAAAATCCGGAAGTTCGCGCTTTCCAGGTTCAGCTTCATCACATCGCGAAGAAACTTCCCCTGAACGCGCGTAGCCTCCGCCATTGTGGATCCCGGACTGGATACCTTTACGGCGTACTCACGGAAGTCCGGCATCCGCAAATCCTTGAGCAGCTCCCCCCCGTTCGCATGAGGATTGTCGCTCATCCTTCGGTGCCCTTCGGGCGCCAATTCGGCGAGATCTCTTTTGAGAGCTCCTTTGCTGTCGAACAGTTCTTCCGGCCGGTAACTCTTCATCCACTGCTCGAGGATTCGGATGTGCTCGGGCTGGTCCATATCGCCCATCGGCACCTGGTGGCTTCGCCAATAGCCTTCGCACTTCTTCCCATCTATCTCAGGAGGACAAGTCCAACCTTTGGGCGTGCGCAGAATGATCATTGGCCATGCCGGACGTCCACTGAAACCTTTTTCTCGCGCCTCGCTCCAGATGCGCTTTATTTCACTGGCTGCTGTGTCAAGGGCCGTGGCCATGGCGTGGTGCATCTTCGTCGGCTCGTGGCCCTCGACGAAAAATGGCTTGTAGCCGTATCCTTCGAATAGCTTTCTCAGTTCATCAGTCGGAATTCTCGCGAGAAAACACGGGTTTGCTATCTTGTAGCCGTTAAGATGAAGGATCGGGAGAACGCAACCATCGCGCTCCGGATTCAGAAACTTGTTCCCGTGCCAGCCTGTCGCTAGCGGACCGGTTTCAGCTTCTCCGTCTCCAACAATGCAGGCCACTACTAGATTGGGGTTGTCGAAGGCGGCCCCGTAGGCATGCGACAAAGCGTATCCAAGCTCGCCCCCTTCATGAATCGAACCTGGTGTTTCGGGTGCGACGTGGCTAGGAATGCCTCCCGGAAAGCTGAACTGTTTGAACAAGCGCTTCATTCCCTCCAGGTCTTGCGAAATCTCCGGGTAAAATTCGCTGTAGGTTCCTTCCATATACGCCTGAGCAACCAGCGCCGGACCGCCGTGGCCGGGACCAATGATGTACATCATGTCGATGTCGTGGCTCTTTATGATGCGGTTCAAGTGGACGTAAATGAAGTTAAGACCGGGAGTGGTGCCCCAGTGGCCCAGCAATCTGGGCTTGATGTGCTCGCGCTTGAGCGGTTCTTTTAAGAGTGGATTGTCCAACAAGTAGATCTGACCCACTGACAGGTAGTTTGATGCCCGCCAGTACGAGTCCATTTTCTTGATTAGGATGTCTTCATGTTTCGGAGACATAGTCGCCTCATTTGCAAACGAATTGATATTGATATCTGAGATATCTGCCGCCAACGGTAGTGCTGACGATTTCTTTACGGTATCGGACTTAGGTCGGATGGTGCTCCGCTGCAAGGTTCCTGCATGTTGAGCATGGGCCTAACAGGCAGAGCAGAAGTCAGGACTAAGGTTAACGGTTCGACTTTATTCAACGACCGATTTCTCGCAGAGGATCACTTTCTGACGCATCAGTCGAGGACGTTGCTTAGAAACCTGCCAGTCGCCTTCGTAATATTATCCTCCTGCACTCCGATAATCCCGTAACCCTGTAGAAGTTTTACAATGGCAGAGTAACCAGCATGCTTAGACAATTCTTCGCGGGAAACTGGAAGGCGCATTTGACCGTTAAGGAAGCGCAGTCACTTGCGATAGCTCTGCTCGGCAAATTCGAACCCGCACGAGGCTCACCGTTTGTAGCCGACTTCGAAGCGCCCGCGCTTGTTTCTCTCCGGCATCGGTCAGCGGGAGATTAGTTAAGCCAGTGTACCGGCGTGACACGGTCCATTCGGTTTCGCCATGCCGGATCAGCCGAACGTCGGGCGTTGCGACGACACTCATTTCTCTATCACCGTGCCGATGAAAAACTCGTCGCGAAGGTACTTGCAGCGCTGGCTTTGCGTCATCGGACCAAAGTCCGATAGCGATGCGCCTACTACATTTGGCACTAACAGGACTAGAGCATTTGTCGGATGTCGTTCGAAGCGAGTTTCTAATCTGGAAGAGATGCTCAAGGAGAGGAGTTAGATAGAGCCGCTCCGCAGCGCTCTGCCCACTCGGGGTTCAGGAGTTCAAATGCGCTTCGTAGCGCTTCTAGCAGGTTCGCCAAAATGTCGAGAAGAGTGATTCTGATAGTTGTAGCGGTCGTCGCAGTCGGCGGCGGCGCCGTCGCGTGGTTTGTATTCCGCCAGCCCGGCCTGCCTCCTGGTTTTGCAGGTGCGAACGGGCGACTCGAAGCCAAGCAGGTCGACATCGCCACCAAGTACCAAGGCCGTATCAAGGAAGTGCTGGCCGACGAAGGCGATACCGTAGATGCAGGCCAAGTCGTCGCCAAGATGGATACCGAGCCAATGGAAGCGCAACTGCGCAGCGACGAGGCCAAGATCAAGGAGGCCCAGGATAATCGACGCACGGCGCTCGCCGAGGTGGCCGCCAAGCAGGCGGAGTTCAGCTACTCAGACAAGCAGTACAAACGCTCGAAAGAGTTGGTCGGCCGCGGCGCGGTAAGTGAACAAGAGGCAGATGTCGATCGGGCCCATATGGAAGTGAATCGAGCAGCCTTGCTAGGTAGCCAAGCTCAGGCGGTGCGTACCCAATCCGCGATCGACGCTGCGACTGCTGATGCGGAACGAGTAAAGGCTCTGTACAAGGCGCTCGGCGGCGGATGGAACTTGAGTGACGCCGAGTGGAACCATTTAAAGTGATTTCCGGAGGCTGAATACTTTGTCAGATAAATCGAAAGACAAACGACCTCGAAAACTCCCCTCTGCTGTTTCCAGGAATCGGCCCGAGAAGCTCAAGCGTAAAGATTTTGAAGAGCGACTAGCGAAGCTCCAGGCCGAGCTGGTGAAGCTGCAGCTGTGGGTTCAGCACAAAGGGTTGAAGGTCGTTGTGATCTTCGAGGGCCGTGACGCCGCCGGTAAGGGTGGCGTCATCAAACGAATCACTGAAAGGGTCAGCCCTAGGGTCTTCCGTCTAGTTGCGCTGCCGGCGCCGACCGAGCGCGAGAAGTCGCAGATGTACGTCCAACGGTACGTTGCGCATCTACCAGCTGCGGGCGAAGTAGTTATCTTCGATCGCAGTTGGTACAACCGCGCTGGTGTCGAAAGGATCATGGGCTTCTGCCCGGAGAAAGAAGTAGTTTACTTTCTCGAGATGTGCCCAGCCTTTGAACGCGCTGTGATTCAAAGTGGGGTTATATTGATTAAGTATTGGTTCGAAGTCAGTCAGCAGGAACAGACAAGGCGCTTTCTGAGTCGCATCAATGACGGACGAAAGATCTGGAAACTCAGCCCTATGGACCTCGAGTCTCATAGGCGATGGTACGATTATTCGCGAGCCAGGGACGAGATGCTCCTCGCAACCGACACCCCATTTGCACCCTGGTACATCGTTAATGCTGACGACAAAAAACGCGCGCGATTGAATTGCATATCACACCTACTGAGCCTGATTCCCTACGAAGAGACCAAGCGAGAACCGGTGAAACTACCAAAGAGACAAAAGCCGCATGGTTACGCAGAGCCCAAGAATCGCCGATACAATTTTGTACCGGAGGCCCATTAATTGACTATCGTTTAAGAGGAGGAGAATCATGAAAAAACCAAATATTCTATCAGCTTTGATTTTGGTGATATTCGGGATCGGTCTGAGTTTTACGGTGGCGTCGGCGCAGCCAGATGCAACTATGTCCGCCGGAGCCGCCAATCCGGAAGGGATCCGCAAGGCAACAGTACTAACTATTCATGGTACGGTGACCGCCGTCGACAAAGCTGAAAAGTTGGTGACTATTCAAGTCCCTGATAGTCGAAAGTACACGCTAAAGGTTGACAATCCTTACAATCTCGATGCAGCTAATGTTGGTGCGGGAGTGGTCGTGCGCTACTACGAGGTGGTTAGTGTCCGGAAGAAGAAACCTGGTGAATCTCTACCGAGCCTATCTGTGACCGGTGGCGTAGTGACAGCGAAGGCGGGTGGTCATCCTGGTGCTGTGGCGGAGGAGCATCTGAAAGCTGTTGTTTCAGTGGTAGACGTGGATAGCGCGAGCGGAACTGTGACGATTAAGGGCGCTGATGGATCGATCGAAACCGTAAAGGCGAATAATCCGAAAATTTTGTCTCATCTAAGAGCCGGTGACGATCTGGTGATTACTGCCTCGCGCGCGACCGGAATTTCGTTGGACAAGGAACCCACGAAGTAAGCTTGCTGACAGGGGTCTTCGAACTGATCCTGGAAGGAGTTTCGAAGGCCCCAAACGTTGCTCAGCCTCCTGGCGTGATTCTCGTGATCTTCGAGCCCTCGATGCCGATTCCACCCATCAGGCCTGATTGGCCGAAGATGAAAGCATAGACGTCCGAGCGCAGGTTGGTCGTAGTGAGCGATCGCGCCATCCCCTGGTCAACCACGACCAGACTGGGCCCGGTACCAATAGCCCAGCCTCCACTCTTATCGAGGTAGGTCACTGCTGAATCCGTCATGAAGAACAACGCGTATGCAAACTTCTTCACGCCGCCCTGAAAGCCATACGATGCGGCGCTGGTTCGGTAATAGGCAGCCGTTCGTGAGCCTTTGCGAAGAGCGCCGTAACCATACTGGGCGCCCACTATAAAGGCCCCTTTTCGTATGTCGGGAAAGACGAGGATTGCTTTTGCTTTCGCCGCGAGCGCTCTCGCGGCCTCGTTTTGTGAATACAATTCATTCAGGGCTGCTGTTACTTTTCCATCGATTTCAGATGCACTCGGAGCACGCAACGGCCCTTGCGCAAACGCTCCGCTTCCAAAAGGCACCCCTACTACGATTTGAACCAACACGGCCATAGCCAATCGTTTCATTGTCATCTCGACCTCCAGAAAACTTCCCGTCCGAAGTTTCGAAAATCTCTGCTAACTCATTTAAGCGATTTGTGAAGCCATTCGTCATAGTGCGGCCTGAGGAGAGCAACTGCTTCGTCGACCGTATTAACACATCGAGGTATTTCGATATCCTCGGGTGTGGCGAGTTCAAAATCTGGCCGCAGCAAGTAGCTGCGGGCCCACGCTACAAAATCAGCCCACATCGTTCCTATGAGAATCAAAGGTGTCTCACGACGCTCCTTTCCCACCTGAAGAAGCTGCCAGATTGTCGAGAGTTCCAACACTGTGCCGATGCCGCCGGGCACTACGACAAACGCATCTGAAGCCAACACAAAGTGGTGAAGTCTTGTGAAAAAAGTACGATGCTCGTAGCTTTCGTCGACGAACGGGTTCACTTCCTGCTCGAACGGCAGATGAACACGAATGCCCACATTAGATGCGGTGGCTCCTGCTAAAGCCGCTCCCTCATTTGCCGCCTCCATCAATCCGGGACCGCCCCCCGTAATGACAGCGCAGCCCATTTGCGCAAGTTGCCTGGCGAGATCGCGAACCGCGGCATACACCCAATGGTCGTGGGGATGCGAGCGGAGCCAAAAATGGAGACACGGAACTCAGGTCGTCGCGTGGGCTTCAATCGCGTGAGATTATTCACGACGTCCCAGAGTCTGAACACCGATTTCCGCAGTATCTCGAGAGCCTGCTCTTCATCGCTCAAAACGACCGAATCTTCCGCAGGCCGGCCGGATGCATTTTCCGTCATTGCTCGCTCAACTCCAGGCGCTCCTCGCAATTCCGAACACGATTCAACGGAATTGTGACTCACGGGCATGCGATCCGGAAATCAGACCTTGGTCCGATAGAAGCCCACCTCGAAATTCGGCAATTATCGCGCTGAGGATCGAGACTGAGAACAGCAGGACTGGTCAGACCCAAGGTCAATTGATCTCATGAAAAAGGTGATGACGATCAGAGCTTCAGTGGATCAGCACCGGCGTATTCCAGGAATAAGACTACTAGGCAGGCGCAAAGGCCGGTCTTTGCCATTGATACTCGCCGTAGCAGTAATAGCGGCCACCTCGCCGAGTTTGACCGGCTATTCGTTCGGCGCAGATCAACCTGCCGCTGCTTCGGCTCAACCCGGACCGGCTCCGGGGGCTGCTACTCAGAAAGAACTGGAGGAGCTGGTATCGCCGATCGCACTGTATCCTGACTTATTGGTCGCCAGAATCCTGGTGGCTTCGACCTATCCAGATCAGGTCGTAGAGGCTCATGGCTGGCTGAAGCAAAACTCGAGCCTTCCTCGCGAACAACTGGCCGCTCAGGTCAATGCGCAACCTTGGGACCCCAGCATCAAGTCGTTGGCACAATTCTCTCCAGTTCTACAAACGATGAGCGACAGCTTGGCGTGGACTTCGGCGCTCGGAGAAGCGTATTACAACCAGCCTGATGACGTGATGGAGGCAATCCAGTCCCTGCGTTCTCGAGCTGTCGAGGCTGGGACCCTTAAGAGCACCGCGCAACAAAAAGTGGAAGTTCAGCCTGCGCCACCACCTGTATCATCGGAAGGTGTGGCACAACCCGCTGCACAGCAACAAACAGTAATCATTCAGCCCGCCCAACAAGACGTCGTGTATGCGCCCCAATATAATCCCGAGACAGCCTACGGAGCCCCCGTGCAAGCGCCCGCCGGATATACTGGCACTGAATTGTTGGCGACTGGATTGCTGTCGTTTGGAGCCGGAATGGCTCTCGGGGCGCTGATCAACGAGGATGACGATGACTGGGACTGCGGTTGGTCAGATGGCGGCGGCTCGGTTCACTACAACAACAATGTCTACGTATCCAATTCGCCGGTCCCACCACGCGGCAACTATCCTGCGAACCGACCTGCAAACCGTCCGGGCGTAGCAGGTCGACCCGGGGGAGTTGGCGGAGTAGGCGGCGTCGGTAGACCGGGCGGAGTTGGCGGAGTCGGCGGAGTGGGAGGTCCGGGAGGAGTTGGCAGACCAGGGGGAGTTGGCGGACCCGGCGGAGTCGGTAGACCCGGGGGAGTTGGCGGGCCGGGCGGTGTCGGGGGTCCAGGGGGCATCGGCAGACCGGCGGGACCATCTACCCGGCCATATAACCCAAGCACCGCGAGGAAGTACGCAGCAAATAATCCGAACTTCGCGAAACCTACCTTCCCGAAGGCCGAAGCGCTCCCGAACAGTTCCGCGCTTGGCAATTCGCAGCGGAATCCGGGGCAAAATCGGCCGGCCCAAGCATCGACGCGCCCAGCCCAGCAGGGCAATCGGATGGCATCCAACGGACCCGCGACTGCGAATCGCGCCAACAATCAGCAGCGAGGATTCGGTGGCGGAGCGGATACGAGAGGTGGACGCAATGGTGCATTTGGTGGCTATCAACCAGGAGGACGAGCTCAAGCCTCGAGCAACCGCGGAAGGTCCAGCGTCGGCGGAGGCGGATTCGGTGGCCGCGGCGGAGGAGGAGGTGGCCGAGGTGGTCGAGGCGGCGGCGGTGGCGGTGGTCGTGGCGGAGGAGGCGGACGACGACGCTAGTTAGCCATTCGGGCCCCAAGGTCCTTTCGTAATAGGAAGCTGTTAAAAGGAACCGCGAAACAAAATAGAGACTAGCGATGCAATATCTAAAGAACTCTACTGCGTCGGCCGGATACAAATATGTCGGCGCCATCCCGGCACTTGCGTGCTGCTTCTTGCTCGCCTCAACCGCAATCGCTGCGACATCGTCAGGACAGCAAGTATTCCCAACAGTTACAGCAGCAGCAAAGGCCTTGGTGGGGGCGGCACGAATCGACGATATGACCGCTCTCTCCTCGATTCTAGGCCCAGATGCGAAGGATATTCTGTCGTCCGGCGATCCGGTTGCCGACAACAACGCACGTGACAATTTCGTCGCCAAGTACGACCAGATGCAGCGCTTGGCCTACGACGACCGAGGTCGAGTAGTGCTGTACCTTGGCGCTGATAACTGGCCGTTTCCGATTCCGCTAGTGAAGAGCGGCGACGGATGGATATTCGATTCGGAGGCTGGCAAAAGAGAGCTACTCTATCGTCGTATCGGTCGCAACGAACTTTACACGATCGACGTACTTGCAGACCTGGCGGACGCGCAACAAGAGTATGCCAGCGAGATTCGCGACAATGGAAGCGTCAAGCAATTCGCGCAGAAGATCCAGAGCACACCCGGCAAACAAGATGGCCTATACTGGCCTGTTAGCTCCGGAGAAGAGGAAAGCCCGATTGGGCCTCTAATCGCAGACGCTACAGCTGAGGGCTACCAGACCGGCGCCGCCGCGCCCATTCCGTTTCACGGCTATTACTACAGAATCCTCTCCCGCCAGGGAAAAAATGCCCCCGGTGGTGCGAAGGACTATCTGGTACAAGGAAAAATGACGCAAGGATTTGCCATCCTTGCCTATCCGGCTACATACCGCGCGTCGGGCGTCATGACATTTATGATAAATCAGGACGGCGTTATCGTTCAGAAGGACCTTGGCACAGACACAGCTAAACTCGCCAACGAAATAACCGAATACAATCCGGACAAGAGTTGGGATGAAGTAGACGACTAAGGCTGTCCTAGAGAAGGCGATGGAATATAGTTCGGGGGCTCGACAGAGCGATTCAAAGCAGCATGAGTGGAGCGATTTAGTTGCTAAGAAGAACGTCGGTAAAGAGCACCGATCTCCTCGCTGGCGTTGCGGTCGCTGCGGTCGAGATTCCAACCGCGCTTGCCTACGCTGAGTTGGCGGGATTTTCTCCTGTCGTCGGGCTCTATGCCAGTATTCTTCCTCTAATCCCGTATGCAATCGTCGGCTCGTCGCCACAGCTCATTGTTGGTCCTGACGCGGCGACCTGCGCTTTGGTTGCTGCTGCACTCGAACCCTTGGCCAATGGAAATCCGGCTCATTACCTCGGCCTCTCGATCACGCTATCCATTCTGGTTGGGGCTCTCTGTATAGTCGGTGGGCTGTTACGTCTGGGCGCGATTGCGAATTTTCTCTCGCGTCCAGTCCTTGTCGGCTTTCTCAACGGAATGGCGTTGACCATCGTCAGCGGTCAACTCGGAAAGTTATGTGGATTTGCGGTGCGCACCGACACGGGGTTCTTCTTGCGGATCGCAGATTTTGTCTCGAAGCTCCCACGGACCCATTTCCCAACTTTGATCGTGGGGACTTTCACGCTTGTCCTTATCTACGTGATGGGGAAGCTTATCCCTCGCCTGCCGAGCGCGCTGGTCGGGGTTTGCGGTGGAATTGCAATGATGGCCGTGTTGGACTCAGAGAAATGGGCAGTGACAACATTGGGCGCGGTTCCGGCGGGATTTTTATGGCCTCACTTGCCACCTAGTTTTGTTTCTGACGCGGTCCATCTGCTACCACATGCAGCAGGAGTCGCCTTGATTTGCTTCTGCGGGTCGATGGTATCTGCAAAGAGCTTTGCTGTAAAAAACGGATACGAAGTCGCGGCAGATCGGGAGTTCATCGCCCTGGGTTTAGCAAACGTTACCTCCGGTCTTTCAAGTGGCTTCCCAATTGCGGGCACGGATTCGCGCACCGCGATTAACGACCTTACCGGCGGTCGGTCACAGGTTAGCGGGTTGTCGGCTGCCCTCGTTATGGGATCGGTTCTTACAGTCTTTACAGCTCCGCTCGCATATATTCCGACTGCTTCGTTAGGCGCCGTGCTGGTTCTGGCAGGTGCATCGCTTTTTGATTTCAAGAGTGTGTGGAAGTTGCGAGACATTAGCCGGTCGGAATTTGCTCTTTCCATCATCGCGACCTTAGGTGTCGCAACTGTAGGAGTATTGCCGGGGATCGCCCTCACCGTAATCCTGAGCCTCATTCTTCTCATAAGGCGCGCTTCCAGCCCATATGACGCGATCCTTGGACAAGTTCCCGGTGTAGATGGCTTTACGGATATAAGTGAATATCCGAATGCGGAAACCATCCCAGGGCTTTTGGTCTACCGTTTTGATGCCGCGCTTCTGTTCTTCAATGCTGATTACTTCAAAAAGCGCGTGCATGAGGTCGTAGCTTCATCTGATTGTCCTCTACGTATGTTTGTCTTCGACATGGAAGCGATCAACGTGATCGATATGACCGGACTCGAGGCATTGGAGGAGATTCGGTCGGAGCTAGTCTCAAAAGGAATTGCGTTCGCAGTGGCACGCGCCAAGGTCGGGGTTCGTGACAAGCTGAGTCGCGCGGGCTATTGGGAGCGAATTGGCGCCGCGAACTTTCATCCGTCGGTGCGAAGCGCAGTACAGTCCGGATTGAATGAACGTACCGGGAAGAGCGAGGGCCCCCAATAGGAAGCGGGCTCTATCTGAAGGCACCTCCGCCTGATCAGCCTTCCGCTTAATGTGTGCGTGCAGCATTTGTTACCCGAAGTCCGACCTAATGGTGGTTGTCATGCCAGTCCAACACAAGGATCGGTAAGCCCGTAAGTTTGGTTCAGCATCACTCGTCGGTAACAAACAAACCAGCGTATTGGCCGACCGCACAGTCCATCAGCAGGTGACATGGAGTATGGCATTTGTGTCTCTATTATTTACCACGAAGGCTTCGATGGCTTCGTCGGTTGAATCGAAGAGCAGGTTCAATTCCACGCCTCCGCGCTTCAAGCTTCACTTCATCCATAACCGGAAGCGAACCATATTTGCCTGTTCCGATCACAAGCCGCTGGCACTTCCACGGTATTTGTTCCTCCGTCGAGACCGGTGTGTGCTCGTACTGCTCGCGATATTTCTTTGAAGGCCTTTTTTTGCGTCTGCGGACCCTGCCGCGATCGATGACCACGTCATGGCTGTAGGTGGTGCCATCTATCGTTATCGAGCCGAATCTAAGCTTCCCGAACTTCATCGCTTTGTCGCTGCCCGTGGCCTTTAAGCTGGCCATGCACACTCGGAGTCTAGTGCGCTAGCCGATGCTCCGCACGAGAATGCAGTATCAGACCTTGGTCGGATTTACGGAGAAGCTAGATCCGAGCAGACTACTCAAAAGATACGATATTGTCGAAGCAAACTTGAATTGAAAGTCCCAACATCAGATAGGGAGAGGAAAGTGAACAACAAAACGCCTGGAATGGTAGTCGCACTGGTGTTCGCGCTTGTACTGGCCGCGAGTCCTTTATCGGCAAGGGCCCAGGAAGGCGCAGCGCCGGCGGCGCCTGCAGCCAGTGGCGGCGGGAGCGGCGGAGCCGCAGTTCGCGCTGGCTATCTGACTTGCCACGTTGCAGCCGGGTGGGGTTTCATCTTCGGTTCATCGCGCAAACTCGATTGTTCCTATGCACTCCAGCCAGGGTACACCGAGTACTACCTTGGCTCGATTACGAAGTTCGGCGCTGACATTGGCTACCTTCAGTCGGGCGTAATTATCTGGGCGGTTGTCGCTCCGACCACCAACTTGGGCCAAGGTGCGCTCGCGGGCCACTACGGCGGAGCGACGGCTAGCGCTGCTGTAGGTGTTGGAGCCGGCGCCAATGTTCTGGTCGGCGGTTTCAATAGCTCGATCGCGCTGCAGCCGGTTTCGATTGAAGGCCAGAACGGTTTGAACGTAGCGGCCGGAGTTGCGGCCATGAACCTGACGTTCAACAAAGAGAAGCCTGCGAAGAGCACTCCTTAAATCCGCGTTAAATCGGCCCGGGCTCGAACGCAAAGGGATAACCAATAACTTCGTGCTTTCAAAGAAGCGGGCCGCCAACGTGATGAGATTCGTGATTCCGGGCGGTCAACGCAAGCTGAGTGGCATCGCATTTTCGGCGATGCAGGCCCAAGCGGAATCGAACGAGACGCGGAAGGTCAGGCGCAGAATCGACGCATGGAACTGACGATGGGCGGTTCAGGCAATGGAGCACGTAGAATAATGCCCCGAATAGGATGTTCTCGTTCGATAGCGCCCTACGCGTCGAGCTCCGTTTACAACGTGAACACCCATCGCTTGATCAACAATGGGCAACTCCGATGAAATCCCAGCTCGTACTTCTGGGGGTTTTGGTTCTTGCCGCGCCAGTCACCGCAATTGCGGGCGGCCATACGAAGGGCCACGCCGTTCAGCCCTACACCACCGAGTTCAAGCCGGGTGATTACCTCTGGCACCCTGAGATTTCGCCCTCCGGACCAGTCGTGGTCATCGTCAGTCTTCCGGAACAGAAAATGTACGTTTACCGCAATGGTGTCCGCATCGGTCTTTCGACCGTCAGCACAGGAACAAAGGGCCATCCGACTCCGACGGGTATGTTCACTATTTTGCAGAAGAAAGTTAAACACGAATCAAGCATCTACAAAGGGGCACGGATGCCGCACATGCAGCGGCTGACCTGGACGGGCATTGCCATGCACGCCGGTCACTTGCCCGGCTACCCAGCGTCGCATGGGTGCGTGCGGTTGCCGATAGATTTCGCTGAAAACCTCTATTCCGTCACGAGCAACGGTACGAGTGTGATCATTACCGACGACAAATTTGCGCCGGGCGAAACCGCGGAACCCGGGCGGCTGCTATCGGGCGAGACAGGCGGATCCTCCAGACCGGCGGAATCCGCGGGTCAGTTTGAGTGGCATCCGGAAAGAGCCCCAACTGGTCCTTTGTCTATTATATTAAGTACTGCGGACCAGGAAGCTTACGTCTATCGCAATGGCATCGAGATCGGACGCGCCGCTCTCTCCACGACCGGTTTGGACCATGACCTTGGAAGCCACGTCTATTCAGCCCTCGACAAATTCGACCCGAATGGGCTCCGGGAATGGATCTCTACTGCGAGCTACGGCCAAGCACGCGCACCGGACATCAAAGAACTGGCCCAGCGTGTAACGATTGCGCCAGAATTTCTTGAACACGCGCGCGCGGCAGTTTTGCCGGGGACAACGCTTATCGTCACTAATGTGCGTGTCGGCGGCCAGACCCGTAGCGGGCCTGACTTCAACATTTTGACCACTGAGTAATCAACTTCACTAACGATCACCCGTTTCTACCAAAAACTCCGAATGCGTCCGGAAAGTTAGAATTTTCGGATGGGCCGCCGTAGTGCCGCCAGTATGCTTAGGCCCGAGCGATCCGTCACCTCGGTTGTTGCCCGTCGATTCCGTGAACCCTTCAGACCGGCAGCCACCGAGGCCCGCGTCAACTCATCATCATAGATGAATGCTGGATAGATGAAGTGTTTGCGAATCGGGCAGAGGCGGATGATCCGAGCGATCTTAGGCATCACAATTTTCTACGCAAGTCTCTTGATCGTAGGCACTCAATTCTCTCGGAACCTCACGCCCTGGACCTTGAACAATGTGTTCATGTTCCGCCCGCAAACTTTGGGGGCGAGTAGTTTGCGATATCGATTGGTACCCACGGCCAGCTGGAAGGCAGCACTTACACTCATTGCTCTCTTTGCGAGCGGTTGCGCTACGCCCATCGGAGTCACGCGGCTCGACGAGCAAGCTGCACATCGCGAGCTAGACGCGAACGTTCTCTCCACCGGCAACCCGAGCGACTACTCGACGCAGATCCTGGAACGATCCGCTCTAACCGAGCGTTTCAAAAGCGATCCGCAAACAGTCCTTGCCGAGTTGAATTCCGGGCTTGGCAAACCTGACGAACGCGACCGGCTGTTCGCGCTCTCTGAGCTGTCGTTTGCGTATGCCGAAGAGTCGGGAAATCAATCTTATTACCTCGCATCCGCCGCCTACGCGTACGCCTTCCTGTTTCCGGCGAATCCAGCCGACGCGCCCGGCCCATACGATACGCGCCTGACGGTAGCTGTCGACCTTTACAATCGTGGCATAGCTCTGGGGCTCGCGACCAAGGACGGAAAGCAAGTTGACCTTAGCGAGCGTCAACTGAATCTGCCTTTTGGGACGCTCGATTTGGGCGTTGAGCCCGAAGGGTTCATTTATGGCGGAAATCATCTGACGAAGTTCGTGTCGCTCGCGGACCTGCAGGTTCGCGGGCTGCGTAACACCTATCGTAAAGCGGGCATCGGCGCCGCGCTCTCGGCGCGGGTCGAACCGGCGCCGGGCAAAGCCGCGAGCCGCTGGATTCCAGTGACTGCGAAAGTCGCAGTAACCGCGTTCGTGCGTTTCGACAATCCACGCCTCGCGATGAGCAATGGGCGTCTGCACGGGACAGTGGAAGTCTACGACGAGGACAGGATAAAGGCCTTGCAGGTCGGTTCTCATACCGTGCCAATCGAATCCGATTCCAGCACCGCGCTCGCATATCAGCTGGAAGGCGCGCCGGTTTGGGATTTCGAGCTCGCGGGCTTTCGCCGGGGGGACTTCGCTTTCCTGGGCGCCAAGCCGGCGACCTCAACGGGCTCTTCATGTTGCGTCCGTACCACCCGAATATGACTCCGGTCGTGTTCGTTCACGGCACTGCGTCGAGCCCCGCGCGATGGGCGGAGATGGCCAACGAGTTGCTCGGCGATCCCGCGATCGCCTCGCACCATCAGTTTTGGTTCTTCATCTATAACAGCGGGAATCCGCTCGTATTGTCTGCGATGCGGTTGCGCGAATCGCTCATAGCGGCAAGGACGTCGATCCCGACGGCAAGGATCCTGCGCTCAACCAGACGGTCGTCATCGGCCACAGTCAGGGCGGGCTTTTGACGAAAATGATGGTCGTCGATAGCGGCAATCGCTTCTGGAACAACGTCACGTCCGTTCCGTTTGAGGAAGCGGAGCTCGATCCGGAGACGCGCGACCTGGCCTCTCGCGCAATGTTCTTCAAACCGCAGCCGTACGTGACGCGCGTGATCTTCATCGCAACGCCGCATCGTGGCAGTTACATGGCCAGCAATCCCATCGTCAAGTTCGGAGACAAATTCATCAACCTGCCTGGCGGTCTCGCAAAGTCCGCGATTGCGCTCGGAAAACTTCGCGCGCCCGGCATGATGGAAACTCCGTTCACGATACCCACAGCGCTGGACAATATGGATGCCTCCAACCAGTTCATCAGCGCGCTCTCCGCGACGCCGATCGCTCCTGGAGCGAAGGTCAACTCGATCATCTCGGTGAAGGGTGACGGTCCTGTCGAAGGGGGAAACGACGGAGTTGTCGAGTACAAGAGCGCACATATCAACGGCGTCGAGTCCGAGTTGGTCGTGCGCTCGGGCCACTCAACTCAGGCGATGCCGCAGACGATCGAAGAGGTGCGCCGCATCCTCTATGAGCAGGCGGGAATCCAGTGACGGCAACTTCGCACTGTCCGCTCAACCGCAGACTGACGAGATCGAACGCACGCGTACAGAAGAGAGCTCGAATAATGTATCCGTTGGGTACAGCGTTTGTATCCAAAGCTCACACTATGTGGAAGTAATCGAACCGCTCAGGCTTGTTCTCTTAGGCATGCTTGATGCTACCTGGGCCCCTACAAAGCCCCTACAAAGGAGATCGAGCCGATGGATGGATTGCGCAAACCCAATGTGCGTCTCGTACGGCGTGCTGGCCGAAAATCTGGTGGATAAGAGAAGCCGACCGAGATATCGTCCCGCACACGCGCTGAAGATCGATATCGCACGGCGTCGGAGCGTCGCTGCTGAGGGCATGGCATTGCGCGAGAACGTGCCGCGCGAAGCGCACACCGGAAATCGTCATCAAGCGCGAGCGCGCTCGCGGTCTGGAGATTTGCGACCGACGTAACGAATAGGATGCGCCCGCGACGACGAGAATGGCTTGCGGCGTGAGGAACCTTTGCAATTGAAGGACACAAAACGAGATGGCGAAAGTAGAGATTCTCACCAAAGAACAACGTCACGAAGCGGGCAAGGCTCTTCGCGAAAAATGCCCGCGTAAATCACATGATGACGTCGTGCTAGGGCAGGGCGAGCGCGATGTCATCGCGCTGATCGAATCTTCTAACGAAGACCGGCTCGAGAATCTGATCCCGGTTCGCCATGGGCGGATGGTTCAGTCTGCGTTCGCGTACTTTCGGGGCACAGCCCTGATACAAGCCCACGACCTAAAGGGTACGCCAAGCAGCGGGATAATTGTTCATTCCTGCGGCGACTGTCACCTGATGAATTTCGGTGGCTTCGCCACTCCTGAACGAAATATCGTCTTCGATATCAACGATTTCGACGAGACCCTGCCCGCACCGTTCGAATGGGATCTGAAGCGGCTCGCCGTGAGCTTTGTCATCGCAGCTCGATGGCGCGGTTTTACGGATGTTCAGGCAAGAGAAATGGCGGTGCAGACCGCCGCCTCATATCGCAAGTCGATGAGAAAGCGCGAGACTACGGGCGTCCTGGAAGGATGGTACTCAAGGACTACCGTCTCCGACCTGCAGGCCTTGGCCGCCGAAGTCGGCGACAAAATCGATCTGAGTGGACGCCTCAAGAAGAAGCTCGCTGAAGCTCGCAAGTCCACCCACGAACACGTTTTTCACAACCTTACGACCCCGTCTAGAGGCCTGCCGCGTATCGTCGACCAGCCGCCCCTGATCTACCACACCCAACTACTGAACGAACGTGAAGTCGCGGTGGTCTTCAGGCAGTATCGCGAAACTCTAGCAGAGGAGCGCCGCATACTGTTCGACAGGTTCAAGTTAGTCGACTGGGCAATCAAGGTCGTCGGCGTTGGGAGCGTCGGAACGCGCTGCATCATAGCGCTTCTACTTGCAGCACCGGACGATCCCTTGTTCCTCCAGTTCAAGGAGGCGCGCCCCTCGGTCTTGGAACGTTATACCGGACATGCACGCGTACCACACAATGGCCAACGCGTCGTCGTCGGGCAACGCCTGATGCAGTCTGCGAGCGACATCTTCCTGGGCTGGTGCAGGGGACCCCACGGTCGCGACGCTTACGTCCGCCAGCTCCGCGACATGAAGGTTTCGGCCGATATCGAAACTCAGCCGCCGAAGGTGATGCACGCGTATGCAACGCTCTGCGGGCTGGTGCTGGCGCGAGCGCACGACAAAGCGGGTGATGCCGCAATGATTGCCGGGTACTTGGGCAGCAGCGATCAATTTGACGAGGCGATTGGCGACTACGCCGTCGCCTATGCCGACGAGGTAGAGCGCGACTACAAGACCTTCGTCAAGGCGGTCCGCAGCGGACGCCTGAAGACCGACGTAAGCCCGAGTCGTCTCGCGACGGCGCTGCGATGAGTTCAGAGCTAACAGTGGAAGTGGAGCTTAGCCAGAGTATCCTACGCTTGGTGCGCAGGGCCTTTGTCAGGGCGGCTAGAGAGGAATGGGTCAAGGCAATTGTTGAATCCTAAGTTCGCAATTAGTAGTGCAAAGTTGTGCTCGCTCTTGCTCGTAGCCCCATGGATCGTGACGCTGCCGGCTTCGGGGTACGCCCAAACTCAAACGGCGCCACCTGCCCTCACCGAGGAGGAGAAACTGGAACGGGACTTCACCGATCCGCTTTCTACTCTGCCACAAGTGCTCGTCCGCGATAGCTACACGCCGGCCAACTATGGACCAGGACCCTGCACATCCCAGGTGTGCTTCAGAAATGCCGAGACCAACCAGCTCCTCATTCGGCCACTGATCCCTCGCATACCGCCGGAATCCTTGCTCCCTTTTTCGCAGTTGGTCCGCCCAACATTTTCATTGGTAACAGTACAAAGCTCCCGAGGTGGAACGCGGACCGAGTTCGGTGACCTGCCGATCTTCGATATCGCCGTACTGCCCTGGCCGGACAGGAAGAAAACCGGCCTTCTAATCGGTGCCGGCGCAGCTTTTGTGTTTCCCACAGCCACCTCGAAGAGCGCAGGACAGGGCGCGTGGCAGGCCGGACCGGCACTCGGCGCAATTTACACCGGCATTCCCGGGTTGCTGATTGGGTTCATTGCTCTGAACCCGGTCTCCTTCGCGTACACGTCGCCCAATCGTCTGCCGCAGAATACGCTTCAGTTCCAACCCGTCTTCGCGCTTCATTTGTGGGACAAATGGTACCTGCGATCCGCGGAAGCCAACTGGATGATCGGTTGGCGTCGTCATTACCCCACGACGTTGCCGCTGAGCATCGGGCTCGGGCGAACTATCGTGCGTTCAGGACTCCCACCTATGAGCGTTTTCGTCACAGGACAGTGGATGGCGTATCGGCAATTCGCTCCGATCGCACCGCAGACCACGATCAATTTCGGTCTAACGGTCGCGTTCCCGCAATTTAGAGATTATTTCAGCAAGTAGGTTTCCGTTGAAGACTTCGCTCTCTCGCAGCACGCTCCTCACTGCTCTTGTAATCGCCTTACTCGTCATCGCAACGCCGTTCGCAGTAGCAGAGTTTTTCAAAACGGGCGAATTTTACCTGCTCTCGAGGCGCTTCGCAGATGACATTGTAGCGCGCCTCCATGGACCCGGCCGGCTGCGATTCATCCTTCAACCTTTGGTCGCGATCGTGCTGGGCTCGCGCGACGGCATCAAGGACGCCCGCGCGGCCAGACCGCCATTCCTAAGGAATCTGCTCTTTCACAAGGCTGATCGCACGGGACTCATGCGCAGCGCTCTGGCATCTGTCCGCGATCTGCTGGCGATCGCGATTCTGCTCGACGTCGTTTCACAACTCATCATTTTTCGGATGGTCCATCCGGCGGCTGCCCTGTTGATAGGACCGGTACTGATCGCGCTCCCCTATGCGTCGTCGCGCGCACTAGCGAATCGCACATCGAAATGGCGATCACGCCGCGCCTTCATCGGCAGCAGCGAACTCACACGCGAGCAGAAAGAAATGTCCGCAACCAAAGCAGTACTGAGGAATCCGTAACACAATGAAAGTCTTCCCTATCCTGACCGCCTTCGCTGTCATGCTCGCACTTGCACCCCTCAATGCTGCCGCGCAGCAGCCGCACCCTGTAGATTCCCGGTTTTCCTTCGCCGTCTAAGGCGTCTCGCGGTCGATGATGTACCTGCCGTACAAGGAAGATCAGGAGGCGGAGGCTCGCCAAGTCATGGCCGAAGTGTTTGAGCTGGTACTTCCTCCGGACCGTGCGAAGGAATTAGTCAAAAACAATGTCAAGCTGATGTATGACCCCGGCACCCATGAGCTCAGGCAAATGGTCATGCCGTTTATTACCATGAGCGAAGTCACCACCCTGACATTTTACAAAGGCTGGGTCACGAAGGCTGCGGTCGAGGATGTAAAACTTCTTCCTGGGGTGCACCGAACAATGTATGAGATTTCGGGCGGCGACTGGGTCGCGCGTGAGCTCGCGCAAAATGTCATTAGTGGGCGGGCAAAGTTCATTCTCAGTACCGGTGACCTGGTCTGGTCGGGTGCGCAGGGCTTGGGGTGCCACGCGTCCTTCATATGAAGGACAGATGAAACAGATGGAGCAATGGTTGAACGAGGCTAAGGTCGCGGGCATCCGCAAGGTGTTCATCGCCTTCCACAACCCCGCTTTTTGCCGCTCCGGATTCGGGGCCGTCCCCGACGCGCAGAACCCCCACAAGATTCTTGCGTCCTATGCCAGGGACCTGGGCATCGTGGTGTTCAACGGGCATGTGCACACGACCGAAGTCTACCAGGTGGACGGTGTGAAATATCTGCTGCTGGGCGGTGGCGGCGCGGAACAGGACCCGATTCTCCCAGGCCGTACGAGTGTCAAGGTGCCTGCCGACTATCCGCCCAATCTCTACCAGAAGGGCGAGCCTCCCAAGGAGGACTACAACTATCTACTTGTGGATGTCGCACCCGGACAGCCCACGAAGTTTATTCTAAATCGCCTTCGGCCAGAGTCGGCTAAATCGTTCGAGAGCGTGGAGTTATTTGGCGGCGCTAAAGAGAAGGGCACGTTCGCCCTCAGCATCGGACCTTGAAAGACTAGCGAAGATCAAAAAGGAACATCCTTGAAGAAAAGTCTTTGTCTGCTGGCGATCGCGACGCTCGGCGCTGCGCTCGCTGCTCCTGCCTATTCGCAAACCGCCAGTTCTCCGGACGCCTCGGCGCCAGCCGAAGCCCCGCCGCTTCGTGTGGCCGCGATTATTGCTCCGCCGAGCGTCATGGAACAGAACGGCACCCTGACTGGATTCAGCGTCGACCTTTGGAACGCGATTGCCGCTCGGCTGAAGGTAAAGACGAGCTATCAGATCGTGCCCGACGTGAGCCACCTGGAAGAAGCGTTGCGGTCCAAAAACGCCGACCTTACCGTCGGCCTCTTTATAACTTCGGCGCGTGACACTGATTTCGATTTTTCGATCCCAACATTGCAAGCAGGCTTGCAAGTTATGGTGCGCGATACCGGCGAGAAAGCAGAAACTGCAAGCCCGGTTTGGGATATGCTCCGTCTGCTGTTTTCGCGAACGACCATAGTGTGGCTCGGCATCGCCCTGCTGCTCGTCCTTATTCCGGCCCATCTCGTCTGGCTGTTCGAACGGCGGCGCCCGAACGGAATCGTTTCGAGCCCGAACTACTTCCCGGGCATCTTCGAGGCATTCTTTTGGGCGATTTCGACGCTGACGGGATCGCCAGAGGGAATGCCGCATCAATGGGTGGCTCGCACGTTCGCAATCTTCTGGATATTTGCCGGTGTGGTTTTCGTCGCGTTCTATACCGCCCAGCTAACGACCACCTTGACCGTCGAGCAGATTCGCGGCTCTATCGAGGGGCCGGGCGATTTGCCGGGCAAGCAAGTCGCCACGATAGCGGGCAGCACCGCCGCCGATTATCTTCGGCAGCAGAACGCACAGCTGCAGGAGTTCACGACGACTGATCAAGTGTATAAAGCTCTCCTCGACAAGAAAGTGGATGCGGTGGTCTTGCCGGCGCCATTGCTCCTTTACTATGCGGCGCATGAGGGAAAGGGACGGGTGAAGACGGTCGGTCCCGAATTTAATACTGCGCCGGCCGCCATCATGGTGCAGCTTGACAGCCCGTTGCGCAGAAAAATCAATCTCGCGTTGATCGCGCTTCGTGAGAACGGCACCTATCAGCAGATCTACGACAAGTGGTTCGGCAGCCCCTTAGGAAGAACCAACTTGAAGTGGCGGCCTTTGCAATTTCTGCTGTCCTCTTCCGTTTTTGGGTTTGCTGCTGAGCGCCTTTCTGGCGGCGTCGGCACAAGCGCAACAAGCATCGACGCCTGCACAGCCGTCGCCGAGCGCCATGAGCGATCAGGAGCTGGCAATTGCCGTCCACAATCCATTTGAGGATTTCGTCAAAGTTCCGATTCAGTCCACGACCGGATTTCAAATAGGCCGTGCTCACAAGGCGGGCGACGCCGTGAACATCGAGCCGCTACTGCCGTTCTCGCTGAATGCCGATTGGGACTTGATGGTGCGGCCCAGCCTGACCATCTCTTACGCCCCCGCGCCGCATGAGCAATCCGGGCTGGAAGATTTCGAGACTTCTTTTTTTCTAACCCCGCACAAGACGGCCACCTGGATCTGGGGCGTCGGTCCGATCTTCAACTTCCCCACTGCCAGCAGCTCGGAATTGGGAAGTGGCCGCTGGTCGGCCGGACCAACTGCGGCGCTCGTCTATTCGGAGGGTCCGTGGCTCAATGCCATCCTCACAGACCAACTGATGTCGTTTGCTGGAAATCGCGAGCGCGGGAGCGTCAATCAGACCTACATCGAGCCTATGATCAGCTACAACTTCGAGAGCGGATGGTACGCCGACGTCGATCCGCAGATGACCTACGACTGGACCGCCGATACCGCCAACGCGTGGACTATTCCGATGGGCGCCGATGTCGGCAAGGCTTTCAATATCGGCGCCCAAAATCTGAGTCTGCAGGTCGGCGCCTACGACCTTCTGAAGCGTCCGGATGGTTCCCCGCAATGGATAGTGCGCGTGAGCGTAACGTTCCTCTTTCCCGCCGGACATTAGAAGACAAGCTAAAAGTGAATGCACCGTCGGTGCCAGGGCATGTGTCTTGATTTCAATTCCTGCCATTCGATAGGGCGTACTTAATCATATCGCGTCGTTGTTCGTCGTCTTCGCATCTGATGGCCTTCTCGCCGAGATTTTCCGGAAGGACAATACATTCGCGACAGATTGCTAAAGCCTCATTGGGGTCAATCCCGAATCGCTTTTGGAGCATCTTTCTGGCAGCGGAGCTCAACGGAAACAGATCAATTTTAGCCTGAATCGATGTCTTGCCGCAGAGAAAGCAGTTCATAGAGATTCAATCGTCGAGGAAAAGTATCGATTGCCCTGCTCAGGTGAAAATAGCGACCTGTCATGCATCTGGCTATCACTAGCAAGTTATCGCGCTGGCTCAACTGCGACCAAAAATCCGGTCCACTTAAGTCTATTCTCGCAGAGCAATATCGTTGATTGGAAAATTCCCTCTCCGGAGGACTGCGAAGCAATAGAAGACCATTTGTATCGCAGCCGGCGAATACAGCTGTGTCCTAGCGCACCTCTATGGGCGCGCCCCCTGCGATGCTCTCTGCGCGTCGAACTGTTCGGCGACCGCCTCGTCGTTGGCGCTAAGCTCTTCCATGTTCATATCGCCAAACGCGATCACGCCCATGTCCGAGTAGGCCTTGGTGACTTTCGGACCCCATAGCCCGATGTCCTTGATGGCGGGCACGATACGAGTGAACAACGCCTGGCGGAATTCAACCATTCCCGGCGAGTTCTCCTCCCATTCGATGCACTCCTTGGTCGGAAGCCCCAGCCGCTCGAACACGTCATGCGAGTTGAACCGGTCGCGCATCGTGTAACAGGCCTCGACCACGAATTCCTCGCGCTCGTCTTTTTCCTTCCGCGTCAGGTGCGGATAGTACTCGCGCAGCGCAAGGCGCCCGAAAGCGACGTGGCGCGCCTCATCCTGCATAACGTATGCGTTGACTGCGGCGGCGAGCGGATTTTTCGCCATGTCGCGGATGCCCGCGAATGCTGCCAGCGCCAGACCCTCGATGAGCACCTGCATTCCGAGATACGTCATGTCCCATCGCGAATCGCGTAGAATCTGATCGAGCAGGCTTTTAAGCGGCGGCGTTATCGGATAAGCGAGGTCGAACTTTTCGTGCAGCAGCCTCTTGTAGACCTCGACATGGCGCGCCTCGTCCATCACCTGCGTTGCGGCATAGAACTTCGCTTCGATATCGGGCACCTGCTGAACGATCTTCGCGGTGCAAATCAGAGCACCCTGCTCGCCGTGCAGGAACTGCGAAAGGTCATTCGCCTGCGAGTGACGCCTGAGATCGGCTTTCTCCTTGTCGGTCATCCTCGCCCATACCGGCGAGCCGAAGATCGAAATATACTCGTCGGGCAGCTCCTCGGGATTTTCTGGATCGAGATCGAGCGACCAATCGATGCGATTGCTCGCGTTCCATTGCTGCTGCTTGCCTTTTTCGTACAGGCGGTGAAGAGAGGGACTGCCGTCCTCGTATTCCCACTTGAAGCGGCTCTCAAACTCTTCGGGCACCTTCCATTCGTAACTTTCAACGGGAATAGCGTAGCGGTCGGCAGTGCTCATCAGTCTTCTCCTTTTTCATCGGCAAACATGCTCGTTTTAGAAGATCAGATAGTATGCGGCGCGCCGGACCTATGATGGCGACACCGCTAGCAACAACTCATCGATAGACTTTCGCGGCGTCTTCGAAATCGACCAGCCACAATCTGCCGCCATAATGCGGCGCTGGATCGTACGATTCGTATCCGAGAAGGCGGCGCGCCTTCTTCGGCAGGTTGCGCGCAATTTCCCACGGCACTCCAAGAGGCGATGCCTCTTCCGGCACGAGCCATCCGAGCACATAACTCACGTGCAGTCCGCGCCGGAATTGACCTGCGGTGCGATTAGCGCCCGCACCGTGAATTACCCGGCCTGAGTACAACAAGCCGCTGCCGGCCTTCATCACCGCACCGACGGTCTGGGATTTATCACCTTCGACGTTGTAATCGTCCCAAAGGTGACTGCCGGGTATAACGCGGGTCGCGCCAACTTCTTCCGAGAAGTCGCTGAGCGCGAACATGCAGCTCACCGTGACCTCGGGTCCCTTCGGTCCGAACTGACTGAAGAATGGCCAGTTCGAGTGGTCTCGATGGAGCGCCTGGGTGGGCTCTCCCGGTCCGATCACCATCATTTGGCCGGTGTTGAGCCAGTAACTGCCGCAGTTCGGGAGCAACGCGTGGTCGGCCCACCCCAGCATCACCGGATGCAGCAGCAACTCGACGAAACTTTGGCTGCGTGCCGCGATGCGGGTGAAGCGCACGGTGCGCTCGCCGTGAAAAATCTTCCACAGGCGATCATCAGTGCGTGAGCCTGGCGCCGTGCTCGCGATCGATTCATCGAGTTCGGCGTTCAGACGGCGCAGAGTTTCAGGATTGATCATGTCCTCGACGATGACGCCGCCGTCTCGATCGATGATCGCGAGAATCTCATCCATCCCCGCGTTCCGGGTAACCGTGGTCAAACCTGTGTGCGGGGCTTCGCGTTTAGAGTTCATTACCTCAGCAGCCATAGCTGGGTCTCCTTGGTGCCATTCGTCTAGGCGTAGAGAGATCGTTTCTTCAAGGTTTGAAGCTCTGGCGCCCACGATTGGCGCCCAGAACGTTGCTCCGATTCATCAGTCATCCAGTGGAGCGGTCACCAGCTCGCCGCCATCGATGACGAACGCTTGCCCCGTCGCGTAGCGGCCTGCGTCGCTGGCAAGAAAAAGCGCCATGCCCGCGATGTCCTCAGGCTCGCCGATCATCTTGAGCACATTTGGATAGCGACCACTTTTTTCGACCATCTTCACCAGCGGGCCAGCCATTTCAGTTCGGATCAGACCAGGTGCGATGCAATTAACCCGGATTCTGTCGCGCCCCCATTCCTTGGCGCATATCTGCGTGAGGGTCACCATCGCCCCTTTGCTGATCGAATACGCGCCAAGACCGGCCGACGGGCGCATCGCTTCATTTGAAGTCATATTGATAATCGATCCGCCGCCGCGGCTCTTCATATGCGGATGGCAAAACTTGCACATCATGAAGGCGGCCTTCAGATTTACGCGCATGACGTGATCCCATTCATCGCCTTCAGTCTCGACTATGGGACCGAATCGATCCGCTGCAGCCGCGTTGTTCACAAGAATATCTACGGCGTGGAAGGTCCGGATTGTTTCCTCCACGATTCGAGCCCACTGTTTTTCGTCGGCCATGTCTGCAGATACTGCGAGGCATCGTCGGCCTGTCGCCTCGATCTCCGCCTTGGCTGCATCCAGGGCGGCGCGCCCGCGCGCGACGAGCGCAATTTGCGCTCCATGTTCGGCGAGAGTGTGAGCGATCGCCTTTCCAATGCCCTTCGAGCCTCCGGTAACAATCGCGACCTTCCCGTCGAGAGCGTGCTTTTGATCTTGCATCTTTGCACCTCTAGCGCGGGCCATTTTGCTCAGCACGGTTACTAGAACCCTGGCGCAGGCGCTTGTTGGCGGCGCCCATATCGCCGAAGCCCGGCTTTCTCAAGTCCGGACGCACCACTTCGATCGGATCGCGCAGGTCATCTACGTAGCCGAGTGCATACGAACCGCGCTGGTAACCGATCAGCTTCAGCAGATCGACCGGCAGCGTGCGCGCGATTTCAAGCGGCACGGCCAGGTACTGATTTTCTTCCTGCCGTAACCAGGACACGTTGTAAGTAATGTTGATGCCGGCGCGCATTGCGTCGGATTTGTTGGCGCCACCGCCATGATAGACACTGCCCGAGTAGAACAGCACCGAGCCTTTTGTCATTGCAGCGCCCTCAGAATCCTCCTGCTTGAACTGCAGCTTGTCCGCGAGCTTGTTGCTGCCGGGCACAACGCGCGTCGCGCCGTTCTTCTCGGTGAAATCCGTCATCGCCCAGATCGTATTGCACTGAACTTCGTAGCCTTGCGGGAACGGGAAGAAATCGAAGGCCCACTGATCGCGGTGTATCGTCTGCGCCGGCTCACCAGGACCGATCGCTATTACCTGCGTTAGATGAAGCTGAAAGGTGGTCGCGTGATTCAGGAACTTACCGCAGGTCGCGAGCACCAGCGGGTTCATAACCATGTCGCGGCACTTTTGCGAACGGCCCACCAAACCACCAGTGCGCTTTGTGCGCCGCCCTGTAAAATCGTCGGGGCCGAACTTCGTCGCATCGATCCACGGCCGCAGTTCATCGGCAACGCTATCCATATAGGCTGCGGTTACCAGGTTGTCGACGACGACGGCGCCGTATTCGGTCAAAGCCGACGATACGTCTTCGCCCGTCGTTGAAGCAGGCAAATGCAAAATACTCATAATGTCTTCCTCCGGGTTTTGCGGGTGTTTGTTTTTTGTCGTTTGATCTGGCTCCGCAGCGGCATCTCGACTTGACGCCGTAGCGTACGCGTGGGTTCTTCACGAATCAGCGCGTTGATTAGAATAGTCAGGCGGCGGCGTAAGTCGTCGGCGATGTCGGCGGGACGCGAAAGCTTTTCCAGCTCGAAGCCACGGACCAGGTTGATGGTCGTGCGGGCCGCCTCGACTGGCCGCGCCGCGCCCAGTCTCTCAAAGCTGGCGGCCAGGCGCGCTTCCAGGCTGCGCTCCCATTCCGAGACTTCGCGCCAGAGTTGAGGGTCGCGCGCAGCGTACAGGATCATCTCATATTCGGTGCGCACCATCGCGGGATCGGTGAACTCGCGCCGCGCCATCTCGACCAGCAACCCCACCAGATCGGCGGGCGTGGCAGCAGGGATTTCACTTTCAAGCTCTGACAGGAACGCGCCGGTCGCTAATATGTAGTGACGGAAGGCATCTCGCACCAGATCTTCGCGCGACTCGAAGTAATAGGTGAGCGACCCCAGCGGCACCCCAGCTTCGCCGGCGACTCGCCGAAACGTAATGGCGTCGGGACCGCCAGCCGCAATCACTCGCAGCGCGGCGACAAGTATTTCGCGGCGTCGAGACTCGACTGAGGCGCCAGCGCGATCATGTCGTTCGGAGTTCAATGTGTACGTTTGTACTAGTTATATGTTCATTTGTCCAGATGGGAAAGAGAGGATGAGCCGAACTGCCGCCGCATCGGCAGTCACAATATTGCTTGTCAGCCACGAGCTCATAGCCATCGATAACTAACTCTTGCCCTATCGCGTAGCGGCCTGCGTCTCTAGCGGTGCTGAACTGTTCCGAGGCGAGGTGCGATTCATCGCTCCCCGTACCATCGAAGTCGCTGTTCGTGGTGGAGGCACCAAAACCATCGCGGCCGAGCGTGTCTTCATAGATGTGGGTTCACGAGCCGCAATACCGCCGATTCCCGGCATCACCGGAAGTGAATCCCATGACCCATGTGGAGGCGCTCGACCTCGACCGCCTGCCCGAGCACCTGATCGTGCTGGGAGGTGGATATGTCGCGCTCGAACTGTCTCAGGCGTTTCGGAGGTTGGGCTCAGGTGTAACTGTCATACAAACGGCCTCGCAGTTGGCCGACCGTGAAGATCCCGATGTCGGAGCAGCACTGCTCGATCTGTTTCATGACGAAGGAATCAATGTGCTGCTCGGATCCCACGTTCGCCTGGTGGAAGGACGTTCAGGACAGCGCGTCACGGTTCGGGTCGAGAGCGGGAAAGAAAAGCACGTTCTGGCGGGCACCGCGGAACCACGCGGCTTTATGAAGGCACTCATCGCGAAAGACACCGATGAGATTCTCGGATTCACGGTATTCGGCGTCGAAGCAAGCGAGCTGATGGTCGCCGTAGAGACCGCAATGCTCGGTCATCTTCCCTACACCGTTCTGCGCGACGCTATCTTGGCCCATCCGACGATATCTGAAGGACTGGGTATGTTACTTGCGAACGTTCCCGCGCGATGAATCTCGCATTGAAGGAGTAGCAAAAGTCATGAGTTCGACATCAATAGCAATAGCCAGCATTCGCACCGCGGCCGAACCAGTCACAATCGAAGATATCGGCAGGGAAATCGTCCGATGGGACCTAGTCGTCGTGCTGACATGGATAGGCGCGATGAAATTCACTGCGTACGAGGCAATGGGTATCCAGCCGCTAGTCGCTCACAGCCCACTTGTTAGCTGGATGTATGATTTCCTCAGCATTCGATCTTTCTCTGCCCTACTCGGATGCATCGAAATCACAACGTCGGCGCTGCTGGGCCTGCGTTACGTTTCTCCTATCGCATCGGCCGCAGGGAACCTGCTTGCGATCGGACCTCTTCGCCACCACCCTCTCTTTTCTGCTCACGACTCCCGGGTGGGAACCCACCTTGGGTGGCTTTCCCGCGCTGTCAGCAATGCCAGGACAATTCCTGCTCAAGGACATCGTATTGTTCGGCGGCTCAGTGTGGTCCTTGGGCGAGTCTCTCAAGGCCATCGTGGCATGACTCCTTCAGTAAACGCGGAGGGAGCGGGTTGATGAACTATCTATTCAAACTCAGTGACCCCTACGATCTGGTTCCAGGCGGCGCACGCCTGTATTGCTGTTGATGGTCAGCCGCTGCTCGCCGATCACGGCCACGAAATATCGCAACCGCTGACCGCTTCGGTAAGGTGTTCGCGAAAATCGACGCCGATGGACCAGCTAACCACGAACCGACGGGATAGGGCTAGTCTTTCCGGACCGCGATGCACTCGATTTCAATATCAAACGGGCCCGTCCATACCGGCACACAGAAGAAAATGCGGGCCGGCGGATTTTTAGGAAAGTAGCGCTTGTAAATTTCGTTGAATGTCTTGAAGCGCTCCGGGTTTACACAGAGTACGTTGACCTTCAGGACGTGCTCGAGGTCGGATCCCGCAGCCTCAAGTGCCGTCTTCAACTCTTCCAGGCAGCGTTCGGCCTGCTGTTCAAAAGGCGCGTGGACGAGAAGTTCTCCGGTCTTGGGATCAAAGGGCGGCAGACCCGAGACGAAGATCATGTCGCCGGCGCGAGTGCAGACCGAGACCGGTACACCCCATTTCTGAAAATTGCTGTCAAACGGTTCGACGCGGATAATTTCCCTCTTCACGATCTGTCTCCTTGTACGATTTGGTTGTTTCCGTCGACGTCCATGAAGACGTTGTCCTGCCCGAAGTGAGCCTTGAACCGATCAAGAATTCGGCCGGCGATTCATGATTTCTCCTTGATGGCTGGCCCATCAACTATGATGACCGTTATACGAAATAGACGAACGCGGTCCTGCCCTGCGCCTTATTCCAACCTGTTCCAAAGCGGCCGTGTCTAACCGTATCTCCGGTGACGAGCATTTGGCACTACCTCGCACGCTTGGCAGCGGAGATGGGGGGGACGTTACCAAAGAGGAGGATAAGCCCTTCCGGCATGGTGGGATGAGCGATGACCGCGTCGCGTATCGCGGTGTACGGCACTCCGCCAAGCATCGCCATCTGCACGGCTGCCATGACGTCTCCAGCGCCGGTGCCAAACATGGTGAATCCGAGGATGCGGTCGCTTTCCGCCTCGATCAACACCTTCATAAATCCGCGCGTTTCAGAAATCGTCATCGCGCGAAGGACGGCAGCCACGGGCAACTTGGCAACGCGATAAGGGATGCCGCGCCGTTTGGCCTCCGTTTCGCTGAGTCCGATACGGGCCAACTCCGGGTCGGTGAACATGCAGAACGGAACCTGGCGGCCAGTCGTCACGCGATTGCCGCCGGCGAGGTTGTCACTCACAACCCTGAAATCATCGGTTGAGATATGTGTGAATTGTGGGCTTCCGGCGCAATCTCCGATGGCCCAAACACCCTCGGCGGTCGTCTGCAAACGCTCGTTCACCTTCACATAGCCGCGGTCGGTCGTCTCCACGCCCGCCTTTTCGAGGCCGATGCCGCTCGTATTGGGCGTACGTCCTGCGGCTACCAGCAGGTGGGTGCCTTTCAGAGAAAGGTCGGCTCCGTCGCGCGAGCCGAGGAGTCTGATCCAATCGCCGGAGTTGCCCTCGACGCGGGTTATTTTTGCATTCGTGACGACGGTGATGCCTTCATCACGGCACAATTCTTCCAGTCCCTGCGAGGCATCTTCGTCTTCGTGGTGCGCGAGGCGGCCATTGCGGTCGATCAGCGTGACCTCGGCGCCGAAACGGCGGAAGGCCTGGGCAAGTTCGAGTCCGACATAACCAGCGCCCAGAACCAGGAGGTGTTTCGGGATGTGATCAAGTTCAAGTGCCTCGATGTGGGTCAGTGGCTTCGCCTCGGCCAATCCCGGAATTGGCTCAAGCGTGGCGCGCGAGCCGGTATTGATGGCTACATTTTTACCCCGGAATGTGCGTGTCCCGCCGTCGTTCAAGGCAACTTCGATGGTTTTCGGGCCAATGAAGCATCCTGTGCCCATCACCAGTTCCGCGCCGCTCTTGGTGAAGTAGTGGTCGCGAAAAATGTCGACAACGTTCACCACCATCTTGCGCTTGCGCTCACGCACGGCTGCCATGTTGATGCGAACATTCTCTTTGCTGATGCCGAATTCGTTGCTGCGATAAAAGAACGAGGCAACCTTGGCGCTGTGGATGATGTTCTTGCTGGGCAGGCACGCGATGTTCGGGCACGAACCGGCCACGTATTTGCGCTCGATCGCAATCACGCGTTGTCCCTTTTGTGCGAATGTCCCCGCAAGAATTTTGCCGCCGGTGCCGCTGCCCAGCACGACGAGATCGTATTCTTCCATGGGTTTCTTCCCTTTTATGAGTTTTTAGCCTCTATCGCAAATTTGACGATTCCGCCCGTTGAAGACGGGGAGGGGGGCGGCGCGAGCTCAGAGCCCGCCAGGGTGGGTCAGCTTTACTTCGGCGACCCCGCGGCAAAGTGGGTCAACATTCAATCGGCGTTGACAAGGGCACCGGCATGGTTTTGTGTTCTCCGCTATCTTCCCTTGAAGACGGGTTGCCGTTTCTCGAAGAAGGCTTTACGGGCTTCCTGCGCGTCCTCGCTACTGAAGGCGATGCGAATATTGGACAGTTCGTAGCGGAGCTGCTGTTCCATGTCGCTGGTCTCGAGAGATTTCACCATGCCGCGTTTTAGAAGCCGCAAAGTGATAGGCGACCAATGGCAAAGTCCCTCGCAATAGCCGGCCAGTCGATCTGCGAATTTCGCGTCGTCGACGACTTCTCCGGCCATGCCAAGCGCGACCGCCTCCTCGCCCAGCACTGTGCGGTTCTCCATCATAAAGCGCATCGCCTGCTCATAACCCATGGCTTGCGGCAGCGTTATGGTGAGCCCGGCGTCGGGTGAACCGCCAATTCTCGTGTAGCCGGCCATGAGCTTCGCGCTGCGGCTGATCAGCCGCACGTCGGTCGCCATGGCAAGACCGAGGCCGGCCCCCACGGCTACCCCATTGATGCCTCCGACGACAGGCTTGTCGCACCTTTTGCGAATCGCCAGGAGGAAATTTCCAACCCAGGAAATGTCGTCGAGCTGAGCCGACTGCCTCGACAACGGCGACGAGCGTTCTCCGCCGGACAAATCCAGACCCGCGCAGAAGGCATCGCCGCTGCCGGTAAGGGCGACCACCCACACGTCATCGGTCCGCGCCGCATCCTCGACGGCAGCAATCACGCCCCACGCGAGGGCATCGCTCAGCGCGTTCTTCTTCTCCGGCCGATTGAGCGTGATGGTCCTAACGTGGCCCACGTCCGCTATTTTCACAATGTCTGTCATTTCAGGTTACCTTGGTTAACGAGTTTTCCTATCGCGCTCTCATTCTGGCTAAAAAGGCGATCTCACGTCCAACCCTGTGAGGAGCGGATCGGCTATGGTCGTCGCTAAACGCAACCCGCGATATGGCCGACGATCCGAGGAAGGGCACAGACATGGTTTTCGACTGAGAGACCAAGGTTGGTTGTAAAATGCCGGCCCATTTTTGCGAATTTCGAATGCTACTGACCCACCGGCTAGAAGTAGATCGAATCAACGTAAATGCCATAAATGGCGGCGGAGGGTGGTTCGGCGATGCCCGGCGTCCAGACGACGTAGGATTCCGAGGCGTCGGCCAGAGAGCTGAGGAGACCGCTTCCGCGAGACGCGTCGGAAGTAAAAATGGTCAGTGTGTCGAGGCCTTGCTCCTTGAGCTGTGCGCACCATGCCCGCAGCAACGACTCCAACTCCTGTTCGGCGCCGGCGATGAACCCGTAGTCGACGACCAGGCCGCGGCGTGATTCGACGCGGCCGGTTTTCGAATCTGTGACGAATCTGATCTTCTCACCGGCGGGCCACACACCTACGACGGCATGGTCCGTCATCAGGAGGTGGTCCCACGAGTAGAACTCCGGGGCTCGTTCGACACGCGCTGTGAACCCCTCCACCGAGTAGGGAACGTACATCTCCTCGCTGCCGTGGCAGGCGTTAAGGATCTCGACGATTCTCGGTGCATCAGCTTGTGTCGCGTGCCGTCCGTACGATGGGCCTGCAAGCGATGACGAGCATGAGAGCTGAAGCCGCGTCGCATTGACGGTCCATTTGTTCGGGGCATTGGCGATTCCAGCCTGCATCGCCTTGTTCTCAACAGAAATATACGCGTTGCTGTGCACCACCTCGGGGTGTTTCTGCCGGAATAGGGAACTGACGGCTCCCCATAAACCCTTCTTCTGGTACTGGGGATCGATGCGCAAGTGAAGCGCGGTAAGCGTTCGGTAGACTTTCCCGCCGACACGAATGTCGTGGTAGCACCCACAGTTCACGCCGGCAACCTTTCCTCCGACCAGAGCGATTGAGACGATCGCCTCCTCCATCAGGCGTGTGAAGGCAAAGTAGTCCGTCCCGCGATCGATCGTCATCGACGTGTCGCCCATGACGATCGGGCAGCGGCGCTCGAGATCGGAAAGAGCGGCGGCATCGGCTTCGCTGGCCTCGCGGACGGTCACATCGACGTCGAGCAGGCGCTGATATTCGAGTATCTTGATCAGATGCGGAGCACGCTCCTCTACATCACAACGGAAAATGAACCTTCTGGCGTTGTTGACGCCATCAGCCCTGACGGTGACGGAGAAGTCCCCGTTCTGCTCGATGGCCGTTGGTGTGAAGCGGCCGATTGCCGCCGAAGCGCGGCGCCATCCCTCTATCAAATCCTCGCCTCGGCCGGGAAATGGAGTGTGGATCGATGCGGATGCGCTGAAGCGTTCCAAGTCAGCAGCGGATGTGTTCCTGCCCGCGCTGGCGAGGGTCTCCAGATACCATCGCACTTGGCTCCCGGCGGGAGTATCGGGGATCAGGTTCGTCGAGGCCATTCGTCGACACGCAAATTTGAAAAATTATGTAATCCTGCGCTCTTATCTAAAATTACTATCATCGCGCTCTCATTCTACTTTACGCGCTTTCCAAACTTCTTCGCAGGGCCACTGGCGAGCCCACTCGAGAGTGACGGACCGCCACGCGTGGTTGCCCAAGTTGGAGGTCGCAACTCTATAGGCGCGATCCGCGCCCTCAGGAGTTGATTTAGTCGGGAGATTTTCTCCCGAAGGTTTTCGCGCGATAGGCGGCCGCGGCGGCACGCGATTCTTCCTCGCCAAACGAACCAAGCAGCACGTCACCATCAGCGAACGATGTCGTTCCCGCTGACATCGCACGCGCAACCGAGTTGACATGCTCTTTCGTGATCGCTACCGGCACCGACGGCATCGCAGTCAACTGCTGCGCGAGTTTTTCCACTTCGTCTTTCAGTCGAGCCGGCGGCACGACGCGGTTCACGAAGCCGATCGATTTGGCTTCATCCGGAGTGAATCGGCGACAGGTCATCACGAGTTCCTTGGTAAGAGCCGGCCCGATTTCTCTCACGAGACGCGGGATCCCGCCCCACGCAAGCGGGATTCCCAGCTCAATTCAGGGAATAAAGAACGTTAGGACTTCTTTCTCTTGCGTTCCGCCAAGCTCTTCTTCATGGCTTCCGACAAGGGCCGTTACTCAGCCCCGGAGGTTCGCTGCCCCGAACGCTTGATTATCTCACCGTGAACGACATAGGCGTTGAATTCGCCCTTCGATGGGTCCGCCATGATCTGACCGGAGGACGCCACTTCGATCAGTCTATCTGAAACCAACACGATGTCGAAAAGTCCGGTGCTAGCACCGCATGTAGGAGATCCGCGTTCCGGCGTGAAATTGATCGTCATCGTTCCAGTTCCTAAAGGATCGACTGTGTACGTCCCTACCATCTTAGCGTTGCAGTGGATTTGACTACTGTACGCAGCGCCGTACTTCCCCGACGGAGTACTGCGGCTTCGGGTGGCATTCACCGCGACCGATCCTGTGAGACGCCCTAGCCCGTCGAACTGGAAAAGACCGACTGCGGCCAGAAACACGGGCGTGGATGTTACCTCGTCCGGTGAAGTAAAGAGCGAATCACCGCTGGTACGGAACGCATAAGTTCCCTTTAGGCTCGCGTTCGAAAAACCGCTCCCGGCCCCGGTTCCTCCGGCAGCTAAAGGTAGAACTATCGAGATCGCTACCGCGGTGCACGAGAGGAAAAGCACTGCGCCTATCCAGGTTCGCTCCCTTCGGCTTTGTCTTACGCGAGGTGGACAACGCCGCGCCGCGGAATCACGCGAAGAATTTGGTCTGCAATCGAGTCCGAAAGTGAAATGCAATGCACGGCTTAGAACATTTGCCGACATGGTCCTTGCCCCCGGATCGCTGAGGCTATCGAAATGCACTATTCAAGGAATAGCCCGCATCAATTGAGTTGTTGTGCCCAGCAGCCCGTCAGGCACAGAACAAACGGCGGAATGCCGTAGGGTTTCTGGAATCAGTGCTTACCCATCTGTTTAGGGCTCTTAAGCTTAGCTTTGAGCTGGACAACCGGAATCGCAGGTAGAGTCGTGATCTTGACCGCGCCGCGCGACGACAGATCGACAGACATATGGGCAACGGTCTCGTTGTCGGGTGCGTCGACGATCGTCAGGAAATCGTAGAGGCCGAGCAAGGCGTACTGCGCGACGACCTTGCAGCCGAACTCCGAGATCTCCTTGTTCACTGCGTCGAGCCGGTCGGGGTCTTTATGCAGAGTCTGGCTGCCTTCGGGAGTCAACGAACTGAGCAGGATGTAGGTCGGCATGATTTCTACCTCCTGAACTGGGAGTTTTCACTACGCAAAAAGCATCGCGCTCGTCCCGCCTTAAATCAAGCTTGCCGGGTGGCGGCGGAGTTGATCGGCGTAAAGCTGATGGTCATCGTGGCCCTTCCCTCGGGCTCGACTTCGTCGGGGACTGCTGCGAGGCTCTGTCGTGCTTGACGTTGGGAAATTCGCTGGCTCGATGAGATCAGTGAACGGCCGGCGGGGAAAAAGGCGATGGCTGCTGGTCGCGGGTATCGCGAAGAACCGGCCTCGGTGACACCTGACGAACAGGCACGCCGCTCCAAACTTCTCACTCATCAGCGCGCGTAAGCCGTGCCTAAGGAGCAGTCGTAGCAAAACGCTGCTAACGACAGAACTCGAGGCTTACCGCCAGGCCGAGGATCGTCAGCCGGCGAAGCGCGGCTGGGGCTGCCCTTCACGCCTAGTCCTGATGGCGAAAGAGGCTGCCGCCGTCGGGGCCGGGATCAGATGCCGTCCGCGGCTCCTATCGTGGACAGCGGGCTCGTTCAGGCGTTCAGCTTTAGAACCTTGCGGGCGTTGTCTCGCAGGAACTTCGGCCAGACAGTTTCTTTGAAGGGCACGGACTTCATGTCGGTCATGATTCGCTCAAGCGAGAGGCCCATAGGAAAGTAGCCCGCATAGATAATCCGATCCGTCGCCGCGGGTATTGGCATAGCGAATGATGGCTTCCGGGTAGTGTTTGGGGGCGAAGGCCGAGGTCGAATAGTAAAGGTTGGGCCATTTCAGCATCAGCTTGATCACCAGGTCTTCCCAAGGCTCGCAGCCGTGACGGGTCACGAAGACGAGTTCGGGGAAATCGTACATTACTTGATCGATCAGGCGCACTTCCTGTGGCCACATGGGGAACCTCGGCCCCGGGACGCCGGCGCAGGCGAAGATCGGGACGCCCAGCTCGACACACTTGGCGTAGATTGGATACATCAACGCGTCGGCAAGACCGACTTGCGGATTGTAGCCAGCGTTGAACGCGCCGAAAGCGCGCACACCATATTTTTCATATTGCCGCACCATGTCGCGGATGCCGTCCATGCCGCGGTTCGGGTCCACGCCACCAATGGGGATAAACCTGTCAGGATGGTCCTTCAGCGCCTTCGTTGCGACTTCACCGCCGGCCCCGATAAGGCCCATCTCAATACCGAATCGATCCATCTCGTGCAGGGTCACTGAAATCGGATCTTTTGACGATCCATACAACTCCTTCGGCACGTTCTTGAACATGTACTCGACCGGGAAATCGAACTTCGCTGAAGGGTCCTTTAGCTGTGCGCGGATAAAGTCGTACGCTTTGAAATCCTCAGCAGGGAAGCCGATCATAGTATCGACTATCCCGATGTCGGTGAGCATCCCCATGGCTTAGGATGCTCCCTGAAGGGCGTCCCGGAAGAGATAACACGCGCTGTCACGAGGAATTTCTTCGCGCGGCAGCGGCGTTTCCACTTGTGCCGGCGTCGGACCAACTTTTGCTGCCCGAGTCTTTAACTCTTCCAAGTCGAAGTTATAGAGTGCCGCAGCGTTGAGCCCCAGCACCTTTCGTCGGCGCGAGTCTGGCATATCACCGAACGTCAGGCGCAAGGATTGGAGGTTGTAAGGAAAGGTGCCCTCATAGTGAGGATAGTCGTTACCCCACAGGACGTGATCCTCACCGATCTCATCGATGCCGGCGAGATCGGCTTTGCTCGGGAAGCTAGCGCCATAGTAGCAGTGACGCTTCGCGTATGCGCTGGGCGGCTCCTTCAGCGGCATTTCCATTCCGGCGTAGTTCATCTCGCCCAAAGCGCCTGCCTTGATGGCGTAGTAAGCACGGTCGAGCTGCTTGAGCACCTCTGGTACCCAGTAGCAGCCGGACTCGGTCAAGATGTGCTTAAGCTTGGGGAACTTCTCATACACGCCGGCCATCAGGAGGTGCCGGTAGCCGGCTTGACCGTAGTAGGCCACGTCCTGAATCCAGATCGATTGCCCCACGACGTCGTCGCCATAGTCCGGTAAACCCTGGCCCGTATGCTGATTGAGAACAAGGCCATGGTCCTGGATGGCAGCAAACACCGGGTCCCAAGCCGGGTGGTAGAGCGGCTTCAGCCAGTAGGCGTCCGGCGGGATCAGTGGCAGAAGAACACCGCCGCGCAGCCCTGACTTGGCGATGAACTCAATATCCTTTATCGCTTCGTCGAAGTCGTTCGGCAGGATCAGTCCAATCCCGGCGCGGCGCACCGGGTCCTCGGCGCAGAAGTCTTTCAGCCAGCGATTGTGGGCACGGATACCGGCCAGGCACCGCTGGTAGTTTTCAGGCTTCGGCGGATGAGCCGTGACGATGCTCTTGCGATAGAACGGAGGCACGGTGTTGGGGAAAACCACTTCGCCGACGACGCCTTGGCTATCCTGGTCTTTGTTGCGGATGCCGTAGTCCCAGTTGCGCATCTTTTTGGAGCCATAGTGCTCCTGGGACGGGTTCTTGTACCCGCCACGCCATTCGTCAAATGCCTCCCGCCACTGGGGATCGAGATATTCGCGGTACTGGGCATGGCTGCCGCCCCCGTGGGTGTCAGCAGTGATAAGTAAGTACGGCTCTTGAGTCATGTAGACCTCCCCTAGGACTCCATATTCGCGTGAACAAGCCTCGCACCAACGCCAAGTGGTTTGCAACCGAGAGGTACAGGCGCCGTTTTGTGTGACGAAACTGCTGCACCATAGAGCAAAACTCCGCGACGACCTAGGTGAGCACCTTGATATCGATCATGACAGCTCTCCGCTTCGGGGCTGTTCAATTTTTCCCGTCCAAACCGTCAATCTGGAAAGCGCACCCTTATTGACGCACTGTCGGCTATCGCTTGGCACGCCAGTATCCAACCCTGCTTCAGATCGGTCTTGTCTAGTACCTGGTTGTGGCGCAAATGGACGTCGCCCGCTTCGAGTGTGCACATACACGACCCACATGCGCCGCTCTGACATGAGTGCGGCGCCTTCAGTCCCGCGCGTAGCATCGCATCGAGGATAGGTTCGCCGCGCGAGCAGCTTAGCTCGTGATGCACTCCGTCGAGTTCGACCTCGAGCTGAATTTTTTCAGTGGCGCCCAAGTCAATGGCGTGTGCCGCATCTTCCTCGTCGGGCAGCGAGACGAAGCGCTCGACATGAATTCGTTTGGGTGCGACGCTGAGACCGCGAAGAGCTTCGAGCGCGCAATCCATGAACGCCTCAGGACCGCATACGTAACAGTCCGCGCCGGTCCACGGTCGCGACAGTTCCGAGAGCTGCTCGACCGTTGGCAAACCTTGAACCGAGTCCAGCAAGTGAATCACCTGCAGCCGGGTCGGGTGATCATTCGCGAGCGCGTTCAATTGGTGGAGGTAAATCACCGACCGCTCGTCGCGGTTCGCATATATAAGGTAGAGGCGTCCGCGACCCGCGATTAGTGCGGACCTGATTATCGAGAAGATAGGTGTGATACCGCTGCCGCCCGCGAAGAGAAGAAAGTCAGAGTCAATCGAGTGCGGGGTGAAATGGCCGGCCGGCGGCTTAACTTCGATCGCGTCACCGGCTTTGATTTGATCGCATATCCAGTTGGATATGCGGCCTTGCGCGACGCGTTTGACGGTGACGCGTGCCGGTTCTTCGAACATCGGGCAGCTCGCCAACGAATAGCATCGCAGCAAGTGGCGCCCGTCGTATGCGACGCGCAAGGTTAGAAACTGGCCAGGCTTATAGCGAAACGCTTCCGCGTGCACGGCAGGGATTTCGAAAACAATGGACTTCGCCTCGGCGGTATCGTTGATCACCTCGCGAACGCGCAGAGAGTAGTAAGCAGGCTCGGTCACAAATTCATCCAGTGGCTCAGTGCGCGTTTGTGATCCGCAGCTGAGCGCCGCTGATAAAACGCGACTCATCAGAAATGAGAAAGAGCACCAGGTTTGCGACGTCCTTCGGATCGCAGAAGCGCGATCTGGGGTCTGCATCATAGCTCACGCGCGCCGGGTCGGGATTGCCCAGCAGCGGAAGCGTCATCGGCGTCAACACGCCGTCGGGATGAATCGAATTGCAACGAATCCAGTAGCCGGAACTCTTGCAGTGGACGGCGACGCTGTGAGTGAGCGCAGTTACCGATCCTTTTGAACCGCTGTACGACACGGCGTACGGGAGACCATCCGCAGCTATCGACGACATGTTTACAATCGAGCCTCCGCCACTCGACTTCATCGCGGCCACACCGTACTTGCAGCCAAGAAAGTAGCCGTCGGCGTTGACGCGATGGACTTGCTGCCATTGCTCGAGCGTCGCGTCCTCGATCGACCCCATGACCAAAACGCCAGCATTGTTGACGAGGCCATCGAGTCGGCCAAATCGTTCCTGCGTGGCAGTAGTGACGGCCTTCCAGTTGTCCTCGCTCGAGATGTCGTGGCGGATGAACATCGCGGCGTCGCCGATCTCTCGCGCGAGTGAGCGGCCGCCGTCCTCGTTAAGGTCGGTGATCACAACCCGAGCGCCTTCGCTGGCGAGCAGGAGCGCATCCTGCTTGCCGATACCGCTGGCGCCGCCGGTGACGATGACAACTTTGCCTTCAACGCGTTTCATGCCAATTCTACCCGGTTGCTTCCGCATGTTTTGCACTTTGCGTCATTGTTGCCGCTGCGGAGCGGCCGGCGCGCCGACCCGACCAGATACAATCCGCGAGCGCCAGTCCGCTCACGTAGTGATTCGATGCAATTCCGACGGCGGCGCGGCCTGCGGCGTAGAGGCCGGGCACGGTGCTGTTGGCAGTTTTTACTGCTCCATCAGTCTCGTCGACGCGAAGGCCGCCGAGCGTGAGCGCAGCGCAAGGGAACACGCGCTTGTCGACTGAAATGTCCAGCGCATAGAACGGCGGCGCTTCGAGCGGATGCAGCAAATCGTGCGACTTTCCCAAGGGATCGTCGCCGCTGTGGGCGGCTTGGTTGTAGCCCTGCCAGCTTTGAAGCATCACCGTCGCATCAGCGCCGAGCCGCCGCGCGAGATCTTCGATCGAGCTGGCGCGCTTCGCTCCCGCATAAGTCAGGACGAGCGCGGGCACGCTCTGAAATCCCCACAACCCGCCGAACAACGCTTCCCTGATTGCGTCGCGGCGGATCTTCGAATCGATTACCAGCCAAGCCTTGCCGCCGTGACGCTCACACATTTCGTTGCCGAGCTTCGCGCCGTAGACTTCCTCGTTGCAGAAGCGGACGCCGTTTGAGTCGACGATCATGCCGCGCGCCCACGCCAGCGGAGGATTGATGAAGCGCCATGCAGAAACGCGATCGAGCTGGGCGCACTCTCCGCCGACCGATTGGCCCAAGCGGATGCCGCTGCCGTCGCATCCCGATGTTCCCAGGCGAAAGTTGCGCAAGTACTTCGGCGCATAGCGCGCCACCATTTCGCGATTGAAGATGAATCCGCCCGTGCTGAGCACGACTCCGGCGCGCGCCCGGACTATCAACGGACGAGCTTCGGCGAGTTCCACCGCGAGTGCGCGCCGGCGCAGCATGTCCGACACGCCGGGTGCTGGATAATACATTCGCTCGGCCAAGCGGCTGAGCCTTCGGTGGCGCCGGGCGGCGCGGCTTTCGTTTTCGAATTGCCAGAGTTCTGCGCCGAGCACTGCTCCGGTCCTGTTGTCGACCACGAGCCGCCTCACCGAGGATTGGAGCATCACGCGCGCGCCGGCGGCATGCACGCTCTTGCGCAGCGCTCGAAACAGCATCGCACCCGACAGCCCCGCGCCTTTGACACGATGGCCGCGCGGAGCAGGCGGATGTTTGCCTGCATACTCCTTAACGGTTTCGTTACCGGAAAAATAAAGGTAGTAGCCGTCGGCAGGGTACGAGGTCTTGCACGGCGGCACGGCGGAATCGAACTCAACGCCATGCACCTCGAGCCATTCGATCATCTCGACGCTGCGGTCGCAGAAGTCGCGCAGCGTCGCGCGATCGATAGCGTCGCCGACTTCCATGCAGAGGTATTCGTACATCGCTTCGGGAGAATCGTCATAGCCGGCGGCTTTTTGAAATCGCGTGCCGCCGCCCGCATATACGACGCCGCCGCTCTTGGCGCTCGCGCCGCCGCCGCCAAAGCGGTCGGTTACGACGACGTCGGCGCCCGCAGTCGCAGCTTCGATAGCTGCGCACGCTCCGGCGGCGCCGAAGCCGACCACCAGCACATCGCAATGATCGTCCCACGCGACGGATTGCTCGCCGTCGGCGCGGAGCGGCGCACTGATCGAAGTGGCTCCCGAATCGCTCGCGTCGATCGATGTATCGGGTCCGGTGCTGGAGGTTGGAGGCAACGGAAAACCTCTATTCGATTACTATCGGCGAAAATTCTGTCGGAGGGCCAAGGAAGCCGCGGCCTGACGGCGGCTGATTGCCGTCGACGTCTTTGACGCCGTAACGGTCGGCGAGCTCTGCGGAGAAGAATGTCTGCCCGGTCAATTCCATTCGGTTGGGATCGTTGTAGAGCGCGTCGATGATGCGCCCGCCGAACTCAGGCGACTCCGCCACCGCCAGCATCGGTCCGTACTTCGACCGGTTGACGTCTATCATCATCACCTTCTCGGTCTTCACCAGGCCGAGCCACACCGAGACGACCACGACGCCGTGCGGCTTGAAGTCGTGCGCCATGTCGTGTGACATCTTGTCGACGCCGGCCTTGGCGGCTCCGTAAGCGGGTCCATGCACGTAAGCCTTCGCGCCCGGCGAGGACGAGTTGAACACCACGCCGCCGTTGCGGATGAGCATCGGTGCGGCGAGCCAGGTCGCGACGTAGTTGGAGCGCAGCCCGACGTCGAGCACTTTCACAAAATCCAGCGGCTTCTTCCAGAAAGGACCAGTTTCGGTAAGTCCGTTGGGAATCGAGGTGGCGTTGTTGACTAGAATGTCGAGTCGCCCCGACTCCTTCTCGATTTGCTTGAACAGCGCTCGCACCTGGTTGTCGTCGCTATGATCGCAGACCACGGCGACACCGCGTCCGCCGCGCTTGGTGACTTCCTCGGCAGTGGCGAACACGGTACCGCCGAAGGGGTTGTCACCCGTTTTGCCGCTGCGCCCTGTAACGTAAACCGTCGCACCTGCTGCACCGAGTGCGATCGCGATACCCTTGCCGACTCCCAGGCTCGCGCCGGTTACGAGAGCAATTCGATCTTTCAGCATCTCAAACTCCTGCCAGATGGTGGGCAGCAATGTAGCCGAACGTCATCGCCGGACCGAGGGTCGAGCCGGCGCCGGGATAGCTCGGACCCATCACCGCCGCTGACGTGTTGCCAGTCGCGTAGAGGCCGGGAATCGGCTGCCCGTCGTCGCGCAGAACGCGCGCGTACTCGTCGGTCAGCAGGCCGCCCTTGGTGCCGATATCGCCCGCGTCGATGCGCATCGCATAGAAGGGAGGCTTGGCGATCGGCGCGAGACACGGATTCGGCTTGACGTTGACGTCGCCGTAGTAGCGATCGAAATTGTTGCTGCCCTTTCCAAATTCCTTGTCGTCGCCGCTCGCGGCGTACTGATTCATCCGCCCGACAGTCGCGCGTAACCCCTTCGCATCGACCTCGATTTGGGCGGAAAGAGCGTCGAGAGTTTCGCCCTTGAAATAAACTGTACCAGCCCACGCCGCAGGCAGTGATTTGTCGGGACGCACCATGCCGGGCAGCAGCGGGCCGCATGGATATTTGCGGCGGAATTCAGCGTCGAAGACGAGCCAAGCAGGCATGTTGGCGTTGCTCTTCTGGTGATCGGCGTACATTGCGTAAACGACCTCGCTGTACGGCGCGGCCTCGTCGACGAAGCGATTGCCCATGCGATTGACCATCACGCATCCCGGCAGGTTGCGCTCGACGAACAACGCTCTGCGCTTCTCGCGGCCCATCACGAAAACCGTCGGCGCCCACCACGCATGATCCATCAGCGCCACCTGCGCACCGACGCCCTGCCCTGCGCGGATCGCGTCGCCAGTGTTGGAGGGCGGGGTGACGGTCCATTCGGCGCGCGTGGGCTTGGGCAGATACTCGTCGCGCATCGCCTGGTTGTGCTCGAAGCCGCCCGCCGCGAGGATGACGCCGCGTCGAGCCGCGATTCGCACCGTCGCACCGTTCTGAGTTGCGACCAGTCCCACCACACGGCGCGCATCGGTGACCAGCGACTCCAACGCGGTATTGAGCCACAGCGGAATGTTGCGATCCATCATCGACCGCCGCAGCGAGCCGACCAGCGAACTGCCCAGCGTAAGCCGGCGGTCACGCTTGCTCCTGAAACGCCACGGTAGATCGAGCCAGTACCGCGCCATGCGGCGCATGAAGAGCGTGGTCCAGCCGCGCTCCTTGCACAGTATGACGTGCGCCTCTCCTGCCGTCATGGTGACACGTCCTGCGATCAGCGTGCCGGGCTGAGGCGGCCGCATCCGCGCGAATTCATCGCCGAGGCGCGCAGCGTTGAACGGTAAAGGATCCAATGTGCGATAACCCGGCTTGGACCCAGACAGCGCCGGGTAATAGTCGGAATAGTTGGGCATCGCGCGATACCTCAGACAGGTCTTCTCTTCGAGGTAACGCACCATGCGCGGCGCGTGCTCGAGATAAGCGAGCAGGCGCGCTTCGGAAACCATCCCCCGCGTCGCGGCCTTGAGGTAGGTGAGCGCATCGTCGTGGCTGTCGTTGGCTCCTGCAGCCATCAGGAGATGATTGCATGGCACCCAGACGCCGCCGCCGGAGATCGCGCTCGTACCACCGTACTGGTCACTCTTTTCCAGCACCGCGACGGACTGGCCAACGTCATGTGCGGCGATCGCGGCAGTCAAACCGCCCGCGCCGGAGCCGACGACGACCACGTCGAACTCGTGATCCCAATGCGCATCGCCGGACGGCGCGGCGAGTCTCATCCCACTGCTCATATGAAAAAGTCTGTATTGCCGAGTCCGAGCAGCACGCCGCCGTAGTTGCGCCCGAATTTGTCGGGATTGTTGGCGTAGTGCATACGCGCCGCATGAATGTCCACGAAAAATCGCCCAATGGGATTGTCGGTGTAGATTCCCTGCCCTCCGCACGTGTGGAACAAGCGATCGATGTGCTCTGCGCATCGTCCGGCGACCGCGGCGGATTGATAGCGGTAATGAATCCGGTCGTTGACGTCGAGCGCCTCGCCGCGCCGCAGCGTCGTCATCATGGCCGTGAAGTTGCGATGCAGCGCCAGCTTCATATCGTCGATCGCCAGCGCGGCGTCGGCCGCGGCGAGTGCTGCCGCCGGATCCTCCGCCGTGCGGCCCATGTCATTGACACTCACGCGCTTCGAGCCGTACTCGCGAAATGCATTGAGCGCGCCTTGCAATGCGCCGATCGACGCGGACGAGACTGCGCGCACGAATATCTGCCCGAAAGGCAGCCGATACAGCGCGGCAGGATTGGCGCTCAAGCCGGGACTGGTTCCGGCGAATCCGTCCATCGCGCGATGAGTTCGATACTCGGGCACGAACGCGCTGTTGATGACGACTTCCTTGCTGCCCGTGCCCTTGAGGCCGACCGTATGCCAGTTATCGTTGATCGAGACGTCTGAGCGCGGCACGAGGAATGTTCGATAGTCCGGTGCGCCGTCTTTCGACGAAACGATACCGCCAAGGAAAAGCCAGCTTGCGTGATCGACGCCGCTCGAGAAGCTCCATCGCCCACTGAATCGAAAGCCGCCGTCAACCCGCTCGACCTGTCCCTTGGGCATGTAGCTTGACGCGATCAGCACGGAGTTGTCGTCGGCCCAGACGTCTTCCTGCGCGCGCGGGTCGAACAGCGCCAACTGCCAGTTGTGAACCGCGACGACGCCGTAAACCCATCCGCTGGACATGCATCCTTCAGCGAGAGTGATCTGGATGTCGAAGAAGACTCCGGGATCCAGTTCATAGCCGCCGTAGCACTTGGGCTGGATGACGCGGAACAGGCCGGCTTGCTTGAAATCCGCGATCGTCTCCGCAGTAATCGAGCGATTCTGCTCTGCGAGCGCGGCGCGCTTCGCGAGAATCGGCACCATCTCGCGCGCGCTCGCCAACAGGGACTTGGCGAGGTCCGTCTCATTGCTTTCGGTGCTTACATTCACGTGGTGCAAGAGTCGCCTGATATTTCCGAGGATTCATCGTCCGAAAAGACTATGACTTCGCAAACTCAGCCGAGCCAGATCACACTGCTGAGTAATACCCGCACCAGGGTTGTCTGCCGAGTCACGCCGATTTTCGAAAATATCGAACGCAGATGAGCGCGGGCCGTGTTCTTGCGGATGTTGAGTCCATCGGCGGCCTCGTCGAGCGTGAGCCCGTTGGCGAGCGCCAGCGCAAGCGACGACTCCGCCGGCGTCAGATCGAACAGTCGGCGCGCCATCTCGCGGGAGGCTTCGGACTTCCTCTCGGCGTCGCGAATGAAAAGCGCGACCGACGGACGGCGCTTGGTTTTCGACGAACCAGCATTGGGCAGGCTTCGGATCAGGACTCCTAACTTGCCGCGAGCAGACTTGCGAGTGATCGAGATCGCGTTGACCACGGCTGGCGTGCCGTCGTTGAGCGCTTGTCTCACGAGCCGCTGGAGTTCGCGATTCTCGGCTGCTACGTCGGCCCGCAGTGCGCCGTTGACGAGTCGCAGGCCGTCGCCTTCGCGGATCATTTCGTCGGCTACCGGGTTGCTCTTCAGCACCGAGCCGGTCTCGTCGAGCATCACCGTGCCGACCAGCATGCGATCGACCGTCCCGGCATACAGGCGACGTTCGGAATCCACACCTTCCAGCTGCGAATGCAGACGCACGGCGCGCTTGAGATGCGGCAGGACGACGGTGCATAGCGCCTTGTCATTTTCGGAAAACGGGGGCTCGCGATGCGGGCGGGCGACGCGAAGCCGGCATTCGATACCGTCGTCTGTGCGGATGTCCGCGCCGAGCGCGTGCAGGATGTCGAGCGGCTTCAGGAACTGCTTGTAGAACTCGCTTTCGCGCCAGTTTGCTTCACCGATCAACTCCTGCACTGTGACCACGCGGTCTTGCGGTAAATCGATGAAGGGATCGAGCGCGTAGTAGTGCTTGTTGTATTCGGCCTCGCGAGTGATCGGCCAATCACCCGCCGAGTTCACCATCAACGGCGCGAGATCAGCGGACGGCGGCCGTAGCATCAGAGTGACGTAGCTGGCGCGCAGATGACGCCGCAGAAGGTCCAGCGCACTTTTCCACGGAACCGCTTCCAGCGGACCTTCGTAGATCGCGGCAACCAGCTCGCTAAAGTCTGATAGCGACAGCGAGACTGAATCGTGATGCGAATCACTAGGCGCACGCTTGGCCGGCTTGCGCATCCCATTCATCTACGCCAAGGCGCGGATAACTGCGATACGCGAGGGGCTAGTCTTCAAATACGTGATGCGGGAGTGGCGGCTCGGGCAAACCGACGTTCTGCTCTATCACCTGACGCTTGCTGACTTCCTCGGGGACCTCGGCCGAATCCAGGTAGAATTGGCGGTACCATTCGCGCAGTTGGTAGATAGGGCCGTCGCCCTCGCATAACAGCGGATTGTCGATGCGGACCTTGTTATCCCAGATGGCTACGTCCTGGTAGAAGCCCTGCTGAATGCCCTTGATGTAAGCGCTGACGATCTGGCGGGACATCTCGTCGCTCAGCCCCTCCATTTTTCGCACGATCATCCCGAAGCGAAGATCAAAGCAACTCAGATGGATGGGAACATGGCAGTTGAGCAAGATAGAATCGATGGGGAACCCGCCCATCTCGCCCTTCATCTCGGTGATCTGGTACGCGGGACCGAAGTATGTCGCGCAGGTTGCCAAGCTGCCCTGATTTCCCTGCGTTCCCTTGCCGATCATTATCTGGGTCGCCTTGTGACCCTGGAATATGTTCGCGAAATAGTCGACTGGCGAGCGATGCACGACCGGAAAGTGCGCCATGTCCGCCACGTTGTCGATCAACTCCCGGCAGTTGGTATTGATGGTCCACTTCTCGATAACCCAGTCGCTCCACTGGTCGGAAAAGCATGCGTCGATCCGCGGAATCGAAACCTCTGGCGGCGGCGGGCTGTCTTCAGGATCGTTCCAGACAAACAGCAGCTTGTTCTGCTCGCAAGTCGGCCATGCCTTCACGCGCGCCTTGGGCGGGATACGTTTGCAGTAGGGAATATTGTTGCATTTGCCGTCCGCCCCCCAGCTCCAGTTATGAAATGGACACAGCAGTGAGTTGCCACGCACCTGTCCGCGGCTAAGGTCGGCACCCATGTGCGGGCAATAACTGTCGAGAACATGAACCTGTCCATCCTCGCCGCAGTAGGCGACCAAACGGCTACCGAATGCATTGAGGGTGTGCGGCGCGCCGTCACGGTAGTCGGCGGCGAGGCCAAGGCAATGCCATCCACGAGCGTAGCGATCCGCGATCGGCGATGCCTCGATCATATGTGTCAGCGCCATGGCTCGGCCCTCCGCCAGTTAACCGATGTTCAAGCTGGCATTCCGATCAGAATGCGGCATCGTCTTTTCGGACGATAGAGAACGACCCGCTTTTCCTTGATCCCTTGATAGCCATTGCGGGATTGTCTGTGAGACAGGAGGAAAACCTCGATGCCATCAGTGAAAGGCGGCTGCGCATGCGGAGCAGTCCGATATGAATGCTCGGCCGATCCCATCATGGCTGCCAACTGCTATTGCAAGGATTGCCAGCACTCGACTGGTACCGCAATGGCCTCGGTTCTGCTGGTTCCGAAGGCGGCGCTGAAGCTCACCGGAGAGCTTAGGCAATACGAAGTTACGGGCGATAGCGGGAACAAGATCAGCCGCGGGTTTTGTCCGAATTTCGGTTCGCCGATTATTTCGATCCTTCCTGCGATGGCGGACTTCGTTGCATTGAAGGCGGGCAGCCTCGACGATCCATCGCTGTTCAAGCCAATGATGCAGGTCTTTATGAAGAGCGCGCCGCCGTGGGCTCCCGTCCGTGACGATCTGCCGAAGTTCGACAAGCAACCCGGCTGAAGTTCGAAAGGTGGTGTCATGGCTGAGCCAGATCTTACTTCGTATCGCGAAATATCGCATCCCATTCGGTCGATCTCATGGAATCCGCGGATGCGCGATTTGCTACGGGCGAACGACAGCCGACTCTGAACGCTGAAAGAGTTAATCCGCGACCCGCCCAACGCGATCGAGGTGTGGCGTAGGGCGCGCCTCGGTTCGCCTCCATGTCTGGTGGCTGTAAGAGAGCGCTAGAAGGCGGTTCTCGGGGCACCGTTCCTATACGGAGTCTGCCCCGTCGAGCTTGAGTGTCGCCACGGTTGAGGCCTCGCGAGACTCAAGAGGTCAAGTTAGTGCAGAGTCGCGCCAGATTCAATTATGCCGGTTTCATGATCGGGCTGACACCTCGAACTCATCAGCCATCCCGCGAGCATTCTCGGCGACCTGTCGCGTCCTCGTTCGCGTGGACCAGGTTTTGAGAATGGACAAGCAGTTTTCTCTTAGGATCAGGGTTCGCATATGAGGTAATGGTGGGATGTGACGCGGCGGGCCAAATCGAAAAATAACCGCTCTCTCAGGGACCGGAGGCGAGCACGACTCACGGCGAGTTCGACAGTCGCTGAGAGCTCGCCCCGATCCACCCGCCTCGCTTCGTTGATGCTCCAATCTGGCGTCGTTGTCTCTGTGTTGGCGTTGGTTCCCCTTCCTCATATTTGCTTGTATAGCGATCCGAAGGAGCTGGTTGTTGACCTCATCGGCCTTACTACCGCCAGCCTATGTCTGGTATCGGCGAAGCGTCTCACATTCGATTTTACAGATCTCTTTCTCAGCCTCTTTCTCGCTGTCAGCATCGTCTCTGCAACTTTAGCCGCAACTGACAGACTGGAATCGTTGCGAACGGTCGGATTGACGATTTCCGGTGCGGCCGTCCTCTGGAGTTCCGGCTTCCTTGCGAGACATGGGAGGAGGCAGCAACTGCTGGACGCCGTCACGATTGCGATTATCCTAGTCTCAGTTACGGTCCTTATAGACGCATTCGGTTACGGGCTCACATACCCGAATGCTAGCTCGGCCGGCACGCAGGGCAACCGAAATTGGGCCGCTCATCTAATAGCATTGGGAATGCCGGTGCTCGCGCTGCAGTCGCTTGCTGGTCAGACCGCAAGGCGCAGAGCTATAGCACTCGGCGCGCTAGTTGTTTCTGCCGCTGCCCTCGTTCTGACCCGTTCGCGCGCGGGTTGGATGGCAGCTATGTTAGGCACGGCGCTACCCCTTGTCCTTCTTACCGTGACTTCTCGGCTGTCTCGTCCTGTAGCATCAACCGCCCGATGCTCCGTCGCATTGGGCGCCCTTGTAGCTGGCCTGATCTTGAGCGTCTTGATCCCCACTCAACTCCGATGGACGTCGCCTAGCCCCTACCTGGAGAGTGCGGAAGGTCTCTTAGCTTACGATCGAGGCAGCGGGCAGTCGCGCTTGAGGCAATACAATAGGTCGATAGCTATGGTCGCCGACCATCTAGCTCTCGGCGTTGGCCCAGGAAATTGGAGAGTGATCTACCCTAGTTATTTGCCGAAGAAAGGTCCGCCAGGGCTATGGTACCCTCGACGTGCCAACAGCGATTGGATCACACTGGCGGCTGAGAGGGGGATGCCTGCAACGGTTCTTTTTTTGGCAGCCCTGGTGAGTATTGCGGCGGCATGCTGGAAATCGTTCCTAAGTCTCGTCCGCGAGCCTTCGTGTTCGGAACGCTCGCTTGAGCCGCTTTTTGCCGTGGCGATTCTGACTACGGTCGTCATCATTGGTTCACTCGACGCGTTCTTGCAGCTCGCCGCGCCTACCTTGATCTTTTTTCTTTTGATGGGAGCGCTCGCACCCCAACAAAGGGTCATTGCGTCGTTTAACCTTACCTGGCGTCGCCGGACTGTACTGGTAGTGGTGCCGCTACTAGTCGCTGCTACACTGGGGATGTACATACTCGACGAGATGTACACGGCATTCCTCATGGCACGCGGCCGTGGCGATGACCTGCAGGTCGCTTCGCGGATCGCTATCGACAAAGATTGGTTCGACAGCGAAAGTCGCTGGTTCTGGTTTAAAAAAGAAATAATCAGACGAAGAAGAGAACTTTCCGGTCACCCTTGAATAACGACAAATACGATTCAAGGATGGTTGGGTATCGCGCCGCCGGACTTATCTTTGGGCGCTAGCGATGGGGTCAGGAAGGCGTCTAGCCGCCGTAGGATCTGATCGATATTCCCGCGACGCTGAATGAAATGTCCTTCGTTGGGAAGTACCAGTCGAGACACACTCGCGTGGCTCTGATAGCGGGAAAGTAGATCCTCCCTGGCGGGATCTCGCAGCGCAAAATCGTTTGATCCATATATTACAAGCATCGGCGAATAGAATCGCTTGGTCGATCCAGCACTGGTAATCCTGTTGGTGTCAGCAATTCCGGAGAAGTCCACGAAACGGTTGACCTCCGGATGCTTCGCTACAAGTAGATGCGCCAGAATAGAACCGTAAGATACTCCGACCAGCACATAGGAAGTGATCTCGGGGTAGAGCCGACGCAACTGCGCGATGTCCCGTTCGATCGCTGGTAACTGCACCTGCATGCTCTCTTGTTCGCTCTTACCGCTTAGTGCGTATGAATCGCCGATGCCGGTCGAACCAGGATAGTTGATCGCGTAGACCGCGATGTCTCTCCCGGTGAGGAAGTCGAAATAAAGATTGAAGCGGGGGGAAACCTGTTCGTGTGGACCGCCATGAAGCCATATCAGCCAGGCTCTGGGAGCCTTCGAGGGGAGATACAAAAAGTTGGTCATCCCGCTAGCGTTCTTTATCGGTATCGCGTCAGGCTGACGAGACCTATATTCAACCGGCAGCAGTGGCGTCCGCCTGTCCTTGTTGATCCAATATAGAGAAACGGGAAGTCGATCGTTCGAATACAATACCAGCGGCGTTCCGAATTCAAGAGAAAAGTCATAGGCAACTCCGACAGGCGGAGACAGCGCGTGATACTTTCCGTTTCGTAGCTCTGCGGCTATGAAGCTGGCATCGACCACGTTGCGAAAGGTGTAGTGCTTCGAACTCAACTCAAAGGGCGAATGCTGATCGCTAGAAGAACTATACAGGCGCTTTAGCGAGCCGTTCTCGAGATCGAGCCGGTAGATCTGACTGTATTCAGATTCGTGATCTGACACGAAGAGAAGGTGTCCGTTCCGCTGAGAGATCGCCCGCGGCGAATAACTCAGCCGCGGCGCGTTCCAGATTTTTTTGAACCGCGCAGGTTGAAGATCGAACTCCCAAATGTTGGTCCCTTCATCTTCAAGGTATACACGGGCACCGCTCTCGGACCAGACCACTGACTTAAACCTTTCCGGTGTAGGTGCCAGCCCGATATGCGCCGACTTCGAATAGTCGTAGAGAGAGAGATGGCTGTCGGATAGGTACGCCAGGAATCGACCGATAGGCGAAAATACCGGTTTCCCTTCGTCCAGTTCAGGCCTCTCCGTAATGTTTTCCAGCGTCCGCTGTCTCAAGTCATACAGATAGATTTCAAACTGCCCGTTGCCATCACGGTCCGACACCATCGCCAACGTCCGACAATCGGGAGCCAGCGACTGCGCAACGAAATCACGAGGCTCGCTGATCTCGATCTCAGAGACCAGGGGCTGAGCAGGCTTCGTCATATCGACGAGAAATGGTCGAAGGAACCCGTCTCGATTGGACGAATATATGATTTTCGAGCATTTGGGAGAGAAGACGACGTGACTGTTAAACACCTCGGGTGAAAGAAACGCGGCTGCTGTTTTCGATGGTGCGGCTGTGCCAGCCTCGCTACGCGACGCGATGGCATCAGTGGACTCCGAGACGCTCAGGCTAACCGCCGTTAACGCTGCGATGAGAATTCCGAAAGCCCGGAGACTTCCCTTTTTACCAAACCGTACCCGTGCGGGTTGCATATCGCTGAATTTAAATCAAAAGGCTGGCCGTGTGGAGCGTCGACCTGTTTCGCTGCGAATCGATTCTGCTCAGGAGCTTAAAATGCCGAACTCCTCGCGGTGTGACCCGAAGTCGGCGATCTCCGGTGCCGTAAGAGATGCGAATTGAGCCCGAAATGCGCGGATTTTACGCGAACTCCGCGGAGAATCTCTGAACGTGAAGACTGGGTGGCGGATGACGCAGTCTGATGCGAAGTGCTCTCCGCGTCAAATTCCCTGATCATCAGGGAAAATACAGGGAATAATCGCGATTTCGGTCATTTAACTTCCTTCGTGATGCCGAAAAGCCCCTGTGTACTCTGGGGTTTCTGTCGAAATTCCCTACTTAACGGAACAGGGAATTTTGAAATGCGAACAGCGAATTATTTAGATCGAACAGGGAATTTGCTGCGAACAACAGGGAAGCGCGGGCCGGGGCGACGAAATGGCATATGGAGAGCAGTTAAAATTCTCTGAAGCGAGAGCTGCCTGCGGGTTCGAGTCCCGCCCCTGGCATCAGCCTGAATCCTGAACACAGAGACGCGCTTTGGAGTTTCCACAGTTCGCGCCTTCGGCATCTTAATCGGGGGCCGAGCAGCGAAGTTCCCGCCTGAATGCCTGCATAGGCTGACCGAAGACTGGCCCCGTCAGTTTCCTTACAGGCATTGGCTCAAGAGACTCCGCTCGATAATCTTCGTGTAGGCTGTTCTAGGAGCACACAGACGGTGGAAGTGGCCCAGGACATCCAGCGAGTCTAGACAATAGTCTTATCGATTTCCTGGATCACTCGCGTGTTCACTTCAATGCACCTCCGCAGGATTGTCCAGCCCTTGGTCGGTTGTGGTGGGTGGCCGAGGTTCGGCGAACACCCTTCCGCCTGCAACAACCCGCCAGATGGTCAGTGTATTAGCGATGTCATCCAGAGGGTTCGCGTCGAGAAGCACGACATCAGCTAGTTTGCCCGGCTCCAGGCTGCCCAACAGATCTCCCGCTCCCACCGCTGCAGCGCTGCGCTGGGTGGCGATATGCAGCACCTCGATCGGTGGAATGCCAGCTCGCACGAAATTCTGGAGTTCTTCATGCAGCGCTTGGCCATAGTTGTCTTGGGGATTGAGTGAATCGGTTCCCGCGAGGAGGGGAACACCCGCATGATAAGCGCGCTTCAGCTCCGTAAGCATCGCCTCCCGAATCGGCGACCCTTCCGGGAAAAGCCCAAACTCGACCGCAAAAGTTGGGGTCCAATAGGTTCCGGTTGCGGCGAGCAGTTGCAGGAGATCATCGTAGTACACGTTGACTGGGAGCATGTGTTCCTCCCTCGCATGGCCGAGGATCGCCCCCCTGACAATCTCCTCACGGAAAAGACCATGAGCTGCTACAGGCAACCCCTGCTTGAACGCCTCGAAAGCAACGGCACGATGGAGCGGCCACGACAACGTGAAGTAAGATTTCACACCGACCGCACCCTCTTTTTTCTCCAGGTCAACGATTTCTCGCGCTTGTTCATCCGAGGTGGCATAGAGCGAGCCGCCCCAGATGAAGGGTATTCCCTCAATCATGCTGCCGTAGGAGAACACCCGTGGCACAGGCGCCCCGAAAGCACTCCGGCGGTCGGCCCAAACCTTGAGCGTGCCGATATCGCTGCCCATATCGCCCACCGAGGTCACGCCGTAGCCGATCCAGAGATCCATCTGGCTGACATCACGGGCCGACTGGGAATGGATGGGAGTTGCGGTGTGGGTGTGCATGTCGAACAGGCCCGGAATAGCGAACCGCCCGCCGCAATCCACCACTTTCGGGTTTCCCGGCAGCGTGTGACTCGCCTCGGTTCCGATCCACTTAATCCGGCCGTCCTCAATAAGGAGCGACATGGCTTTAGTGAAGCCGCCAGCCTTGAAATCCAGAACGCGCACGTTGCGGAGCAGTACAGGTGGTGGAGGCTCTGCCGAGAATTTGAGTTGAATAGGGACTTGTTCCTGTTCGCCATCCCTAAGCGGACGCAGCCACACGTCGGCGCCCGTCGAGTAGACCAGCGAGGCACCGTCAGGCGTGAAGCTGAAATTGTGCCCGCCCAAAGGCGAGAAGCGGAACGCCGTATCTTCCTTGATCGGTTGCGAATTGAATGGCGCTACCCAAATCTCGTCGTTGCGACGGACGGCAAGCCACTTCCTGTTCGGAGAGACTTGCCCATTCGCCGCGAAAGCTGAGAACGCGGTGATCGGTTCGGCGGAGCCGGGTGTCTCGGTCGGATAGCGATACACTTGTCCCTTGGCAGTGAAGTACACCCATTTTCCGTCGCCCGAAAACTGGGCGGCTGGCTGCCAGCGGGGAGATCCGTCAACAAGCTTCCGCTGCTGGCCGCTCGCGAGATCTGCTAGGTAGACGCAGGGCACCTTCGGCTGGAGGGGAGCAGCGGGGGGCTCGAAGTGCGTGTAGACCAGCTTCGTACCATCGGGACTCCAGGCTGGCTCGTAGCGCCCGCTCCGATGTTCCGACGTCAAAGTGGAGCTTTGACCGGTCGCAAGGTCCACGATCCTAAGTTGCTGCGTATCCCCTTCACTGAGTTGATAGGCGAGCCTCTTGCCGTCGGGCGAGAGTGCCGCAGGGCCCCACTCAAAGCCCTCGGTGTTGAGCAGTCGGCGGGCTGCGCCTCCTGAGACTGACTGTTGCCACAGATATCCGGCGGCGGTGAAGATCACGCTTTTGCCATCGTGCGTGAGACGCGGAGTAAGAATGCTTGTGGGGGAGTCGGGAAGCTTTTCGGAATACATGGGTGGCGGTGAACGCCGGTAGAACTCGAAGGCGATGTCTGCGGAGAACGGCACCTCGTCGCGGTTGCCGGTCAGTGCCGCGATGCGCCAGAGCTTGCCTTTTTCACCAAAATAGATTGTGGCCTTGGCGACGCCAAACGCTGGGCGCGGTTGCGGATTTGAAAGCTGCGACGCATAGATGCGGGTACCTGGGCCGCGGCTCTCAACTGTCTTCGTCAAGTCTGTTGGACGGTCCAACAGTCCTTTGACTGCCGCCTCGCCACCGTGGGGGAGCGTGACATAGGCGAAGTGTTCTGGCTGCGGTACAATCGCTGCCTTTGGTGACGCGGAGTTGTAGAGCCGGAGATAGACACCAGCTGGATCTCCAGGGTCAACCGCGAGGCGGTCCACTACGCCTTCAACAGTTAGCGCAGTCGTTACATCACTCTTCTGGCTCATCACCTCAAGTTGGCTGGTGGCGGGCGTCTCCTTGGTCTCGGTTGTTACGACGGACCACACGGGGCGTCCATCCGTGAGAAAAGCCACAGCGCGCACAAAGCCGGGCTCGGTCAAGTTCTCCAGCTTTTTGTCAGCGAGCCAGATTCTGCGTACTTGGGTTTCCATCGTCATCGGGCCGACCAACCAGTAGTTACCAATCGGACCCGTCACCCGATAGCTCAGAAAGGCAAGGCTCTTGCCGTCCGGCGACCAGACTGGTCGATCGGCCCATACCTCGTCGGTTAGTTGGTGAGTCTGACCACTCGCGAGATCAAGCACAAAGAGGTTAGCCTGGCTGTTCACTTTGCGGTCGGATATGAAAGCCACTCGCGTTCCATCGGGCGAGATCGCTGGTGCTGAATCGTAGTAGGGACCGAAAGTCAGCTGCTTCGCTACACCACCTGTTGTCGATAGCTGAAACAGGTGACCAAGCGCGGTAAGCACTAACCAACTTCCGTCAGAAGACACCGACACGTCGGGATCAGTAACCTCTTTGGTTGAGATTCTGAGCGATTGGGTTGGGGGATTCTCGACGTTTTGCTCCAACGCCGAAGCGATCGCGTCAGGCAGCACGGCTGCCACGAACCCGCCAATCAGTACAGCAAGCAGGAGGGTTGACCAACATCTGTGAGGATGTACGCACACTGCAAAATCAGGTTCCGATTTCAGCTCTGCCACAGGAAGATACCTTTTGTCAGTCGCTCGCAATCATGCATTGCTCCTACTGGGGCGGCACATACGGGTCGGGAGTCCCCGGCCTTATTGGCGGATACTTTTGGAACGAGGCTAGGTGGTCCGCCAGGATTTTCCCTGCCGGGAACCGTACCCACAGGTATTGAACTTCGTAGGCGAGCGCGTGTTCCTCCTTCGGATCGAGATAGAGATTGAAGAACCTCGGTATGCTCCAATCTTTGACTATGCCCGTACCCGTATCTAGTTCCTTGTTCATCATCTTCCAGTTCTGCCACTTAACGCCGTAGATATCATTGCCGACATAAATGACGAACCCGTCGCGATTGGACTTGTCCTGCTTTCCCATGAAGAAATCGAGTTGATCGACTCCATCGATCGCTCGGTCCGTGGGCAGCTTTGCGCCCACCACACGCGCTACGGTCGGGAAGATGTCCATCTCATGAACGATTTCGTTGCTGACGCGACCGGCAGGAACTTTACCGGGCCAGCGGATGATGAAGGGGACGCGCAATGAGCCCTCGAGACCGGTGAAATAAGTCCCGCGCCACGGGCCAGCCCATCCGGCCCACTCCTCAAACATCTCTGGGCCGTTGTCGGACGTAAAGATGAAGATCGTGTTGTCTTTGACTCCAAGCTTGTCCACCTCATCTAGCAACGCGCCGACACAGGAGTCGATCTGGGTAAGCGTATCGGCCCACATGCCGTTGTGCGTTTTACCGTCAAACTCAGGAGCTGGAAGTATGGGCATGTGAACCATCGTGTAAGGGATATAAGCGAAGAAGGGTTTGTCGGCTTTGACCTGGCGCGCCATGAAATCGATGGCTTTGTCGGTAAGCTCCCGGTCAATCACCCTGCGCTCGGCCAGATCGTAGACCTTTACATTTCTCGGGACCTCCTCCCCTTTCTTTCCCTCCATCACATGCTCGGCAACTGCGAACGGATCTGAATTTGGCCGGAACAGCGGATTGTCAGGCCAGTAAGCTTCGTCAGTAGAATTTGGGATGCCATACCATTCGTCAAAGCCCTGGTCCGTGGGGAAGCGGCCCTTGGTCTGGCCCAGATGCCATTTGCCGAATGCACCAGTGGCGTACCCGGTTTCGGACAACAACTTGGCCAATGTGAGTTCCCATTGAACAAGTCCATAGATCGGTGTGTGGATGGGGACCGATCCGTTGCCCGTGCGTACTGCGTAACGTCCTGTCAACAGCGCTGCCCGGCTCGGTGTGCATTGCGCCTCGACATTGAAGTTCAGGAGGCGCATGCCCTCCGACGCTAGCTTATCGAGGCGCGGAGTTGGCGCGCCACGTAGTATTCCGCCACCGTAAACGCCAAGCTCGCCGTAGCCGAGGTTGTCCATAAGCACCAAAACAATATTAGGTTTGGGCCTAAAGGGCGGTTGTTGCGTGGAGTCCTGGCCCGCGACCGCTGCGTGACCGAGCGCGACGGCCAGCCCCAAGGCAATAAGCGCAAGGCTTCGCTTAAGTGCGGCCGGTCGGCGGTTGGCTTGAGCGTTGGGCTTGCTGGTCATAATCCTTCCGTGTTTCATTCGCTTTGCATTTACCTTTTGCAGACGCCTTACAGCGCGCGTAGCGGGTCTTCCCGGTTCGCGCCGAAGCTGACTGCCAGCTTGAACCAGAGAGTATTTCCGTTGAGCCGATTCGACACGCCGATTTCCGGCAGCCACTTGAATTCGGCGGCCACATCCAGGCCTCCAACGCTGTATGCATACGAGATTGCCGGGCCGACACCCGCAGTCATGCCCTCGAAGCCGCCCAGCCTTGCGCCGGGGCCACTGTCGCCGGTGATTTGCTGATAGAAAAATCCGTTCGCACCCGCGCCGACGAATCCGCCAAACAGCGGTAGATGTTGGGCTAATGTGCCGTCGAGATAAAACTGATCACCGGTCTGGTAGTTGGTTGTATCGTTCTCAGTATTGAAGTCGAACCCGGTGAATGCCGTCAGCTCGAAGCCGTATTTGCTGCTAAGATAGCTGGCCGCCACACCCGGCTCGAAGGTCCAAAAGTTCTTGCCGACGTTGGCAAGAGCGCCTTTTTCGAAATTACCCGTGGGCGCATAGATCCCGAACGTTCCTTGCCACTTCAGGTCGCCTTTCTCCCAGCCGAACATCACAGGCAGAAGTTGAATGTCTCCGAACGAGTTATCGGTACCTCGCGCTTGGCGGCTGAATGTGCGTCCTCGCCTGGTGCTGAGGCGCAAGGTTGCCGTCACATCCATCCATATATATGGGACTGCCAACGCGGCTCCATACTGCCCGCCCAATAAAGTCCACGGAGCTTGGTAAAGGAAGATCGAAGTATCCGCATATGCCGTGCCTTTCACGTTGGCCGCGATCTGCCCGCCCAGTTGGAGGTCGCGAGATGCGCCGGTGGACCCGTGGTAGTAGGTAAACGCGTTCAGGTACGCGAATGTGGAGGTTCCGCGGTCAGGCAGCATATCAATAAATGACGAGGTCGCCCCAGGCTGATAATGACCGCTACCGGCTTCTTCCGCACCGGCAACTCCGCAGAACGTGCCGGCCGATATGACGATCACCAAACCCGTCAACCACAGCTTCATTTTTCTTTTCCGTCCGCTGCTTCCAAGGTCACGACCGAGTAAGTATAGCTCTCGCGCGGCGCCTCCTACCGCGCAGGTTTTGGCGGAAGGTAAGGGTCCGGAGTACCCGGTGGAATAGGCGGCTCCTTCTTCAGCGACGCGAAATGTTCAGCTAGCGCCTTGGTAATCGGGAAGCGAGCCCACAAGTCTTCCAGTACGCGCGGATCGGTTGGATGCTCTTCCTTGGGATCGATCAGAAGGTCGAAGAACAACGGAGTACTAAAACTACTCACCGGCTCGCCAAAGCCTTGCGAAAGCGTTTTCATCATCATTTTCCAGTCGCGCCACTTGACGCCGAAAAGATCGTTGCCGACATAGATGATGACCGAATCTCTGTTTGATCGTTGCTGCCTTCCGGTGAGAAAGTCGAGTTGGTCGACGCCATCGATGATGCGGTCCTGTGGCACCTTGCCCCCGGCGATTCGGGCGAGGGTGGAAACAGATCCATTTCATGGATGATTTCGTTACTGATGGTGCCAGGCGGAATGTGTCCCGGCCAGCGCATGAGCAACGGTACTCGCAGTGAGCCCTCCATCGCGGTGAAGTAAGTGCCCCGCCATGGCCGCTGAAGCCATAGTATGGTTCGAACATTTCCGGGCCGTTGTCTGACGTGAAAATGAAAATCGTGTTGTCGCGCACGCCCATGTGGTCGATGGCGTCGAGGAGACGACCCGCATAGTCGTCCGACTCCTGCAGCACATCAGCGAAGTCGCCATTTCCGGTTTTACCCTGGAACGACGGCTCAGGCAGAGTCGGAAAATGAAGTTGCGTGTAGGG
>CAVZGB010000009.1:90000-430049 GCA_963774665.1 uncultured delta proteobacterium | reverse complement strand
TTTTCACTTGCGGGAGCGGAGTTGGCGCCGCGGTCGGTGTCGAGGTCGGCGTTGGAGTCTCCAGGACATCGGGCGGCGGCGGTGGCGGTATCCCCGAAACGGCGTACTTCTGGCTTGGAGGGTAGTACGGAGCCGGCGGCTGCACGCCGGCTTTCTCCGCGTCAGAGGCTGTTATCGGTGTCGTCGATTGCGCGAGCATCGCGGCAGGCCCGGCGAGCGCAGGCTCGTCAGCGCATATCAGTACTATTGTCGCGGCAATCAATCCGGCCGTGATCGATCCAACAATCCTGCCCATCAGCTCCAGCAACGCTCCAGCATCGCGGTCACATTATGCATTTTGTGAATGCTTGGTGCGAAGGTCAATTGTAAAGTAGCGTAAATATTTGATTTATCTGGGGGTGACCTTGGGAGCTTTCTAGCAATGGACGACAATCTTGCGCGCGCGATGGCCGGCCTCACCACCGGAATATACGTTTTGACCACGCAGGAAAATGGGCGATGCCACGGGATGTCGTCGTCATGGGTCGCGCAGGTCTCGGGGGATCCCGTGATGTTCACGGCGGCGGTCGATAACGCGCACTTCAGCAATGCCGTGATCGCGAGAACCGGTGCATTCGGCTTGAACGTCGTGGGGCGGCGTGGCCGCGAGCTGGAAGATTACTTCTATTCGCCGCGCGCCCGTCGCGACAACAACCTCGACTCGATCGAATTCGAACTGTCACCGACTCTCTCAGTGCCATGGTTGAAACTCGCGATGATCGCTCTGGAAGCCCGCGTGATCGATAGCCACGTTGCTGGCGATCACACAATTTTCGTGGCGTCACCGGCGGGCGTCCGTATTAGCGAGGACGATCGGCCGTTGACGTCGCTCGATCTCGACTACGTTTATCTCGGCGGCAAGAATGTGATTGCGCGCGATCGTTCCGGATGGGCTTAGGAAGGGAAGGGAAGGCGGGCACGGCGGCCCGCCCCACTTACGCTTTTGCCGTTGGCAAGTGTTTGATAGCATCCGCGCGCGGAGAGATTTGGATGGCAATCGAAAAGAACGAACTGCGGCGCGTGATGGGGCATTTCGCAACCGGCGTTACCGTGATTACGTCGATTCGCACCTCCGGCGAACTGCATGGGCTGACCGCCAACGCTTTCACTTCCGTCTCGCTGGTTCCACCGCTGGCGCTGGTGTGTGTCGACAAAAAGGCCGACAGCTATCCGTGCTTCGAGGAGAGCAAAATCTTTACCGTCAACGTACTTTCCTCTGACCAGGAGGCGTTGTCGCGCAGGTTTGCGGTCAGCGGCGGCCAAAAGTTCGAAGGCGTGAGTTACAAGATCGGCGCGAACGGCGCACCAATCCTCGACGGCGCGCTCGCCTACCTCGAATGCAAGGTGACGGTCGCGATCGATGGCGGCGACCATACGATTTACCTCGGCGAGATCGAGCAGGCCGAAACGCCGCATGAAGGCAAGCCGCTGCTGTTCTTTCGCGGCGGATACCGCGAGCTTGGCGATTAGGCCGCATACGCCAACGTGAGCGCAGTCGCCCGCATCCCAGGAATCAGCGTTTTCCTGCCGTCGCACAATGAGGAAGGCAACGTCGAGCGCGTCGTGCGCTCGTGGCTGGCGGAATGCCCGCACGTCGCCGATAATTTCGAAGTGATCGTAGTCGACGACGGCAGCCGCGATCGCACCGGCGAGATTGCCGAGCGCCTCGCCGCCGAAGACTCGCACGTCAAGGTCGTGCGTCATCCGGTGAATCGCGGCTACGGCGGTGCGGTTATTTCCGGGATACGTGCTGCGACCCAGCCCTACGTATTGCTATGCGACGGCGATGGCCAGTTCGATCCCGCAGACCTCGAGAAATTGACGCCGTGGGTTCCCGAGTATGACGTGGTCTGCGGCCGCCGGGCGCGTCGCGCCGACCATCTGATGCGCCGGGTCAACGGCAAGGCGTGGACGACGCTCGTCCGCGTGCTGTTGGGCATTACGATCAGTGATATCGATTGCGGATTCAAATTGTTCAAGCGCGAGAAGCTCGACGGGATGGAACTGCGAGCGCATGGCGCGATGATCTCAACCGAGCTGATGGCGCGGGTGGCCGGCCGTCACGCAAAGGTAAAAGAGGTCGACGTCCAGCACTTGCCGCGGCTGACCGGCGAGCAATCGGGCGCCAATCTCAAGGTGGTCGCACGGGCGTTTAAGGAACTGATAGCGCTGTACCGCGAGTTAAGAGACGAGCACCCAGGGCAATAATAGGGGAGGCCGGAACTCTCCCCGAGGGCAAACTTCGCCAACGCAAAGCGGATAGACGGTAGACCGATTGCGTCATAGCACCGTTCCAGTACGATGAAATTACGACAATCTTGTAGCAAGTTCTTGCCGTCCCCCGATGGCACGGGTATAGCAATACCCTTAATAGTCACATTGCGACCCATTAAGGGCCGCCCCGATCAAGGAGATCCACGAGTATGAAGCGCACCCTATCAATCCTCTCCGCAGCTTTCTTCGCCACCGCGATGGCGATGCCGGCATTTGCACAGCCCCAGCGGCCGCGCCGAGTACGGCAGCGCCTGCGGCTGAGACCAGCATGGCGGCACCTGCGGCAGATTCGTCGCCGACCACCACCAAGCATCATCGTCGCCATCACCACAAGAAGGCTTCGGCTGAGAGCAGCGACATGGCGTCCCCGGCGGCAGAATCATCGCCGGCGATGGCTCCTCCGGCCAATCCGTAACAATTTGACGGATAGTTCGACAGGGCGACCGCGCAAGGCGGCCGCCCTGTTTCGAATCGCCTGACGTAGATCGATCCGCTAAGGGTCGGGGGGCAAAGTCGGCTTTGCCTCCGGCGCTCGGTCGGTTGCGCGAAGCTGGACTCGTCCGGCTCGCGACGGCTGGCACGATGCCTTTTTGTTCCTGCGCAGCGTCATAAAACACGCTGCGCGTTTTTTTGCCGCGAACATTCCTGCTAGCATCTGATTTCTTCCTGCGGGTATCGTGGGCCGCAGGGAGTTAAGAAGTTGTTTAGTTTTCGGCGTTCGAGCATTTGCCTGGTTGCACTGATGGCGCTGGTTTTCCAGTTGCCGATCAACGCCCGCGCCAGCACCAGGAGCAGTTCGTCTGACGAGCAGGTTTGCGATCCGCTGGCAGACTATTTTTTGGGAATGGAAGACTACCCCGAGGCCATCCGCCGTCATCACGTCGTAATCGAAGACGATCCCGGCAACGCCCTCGCTCACTATCACTTGGGGTTCGCTTACGGCGTCGTCGGCGAGCATCGCCAGGAACTCGCCGAGTATCAAAAGGCGATCGAGCTTGGCCTCAACGATTGGCAGCTGTTTCTGAACCTCGGCCTGCTCTATCTCGACAGCGGTCAGACGCGAGATGCGACCCAGGTGCTGAGGCTGGCTGCCCTGCTCGGACCGGATCGGCCTGAGACGCACTTCAATTTGGCGCTCGCTTACGAGCGTCGCGGGGCACTCGCACAAGCTGAGCAGGAAGCGCTACTGTCGTTGCGGATCGATCCGAGTCAACCGGAGGCGCGCAACACGCTCGGCGCAATTTACGCCGAGGAAGGCAAATACGTCAGAGCAAGCCAGGAATGGAACGAGCTGGTGGGGGAGAATCCCGATTACACGCCGGCGCGGACCAACCTCGCGATTCTGCAACACGTCGAAAGCAGCGGCTCGAAGCCCACGCCCGAATCTACCGGGTTCATTCGGATTCCTTGAGCGGGGCAGCATCGGACCAAGGCTGACGACGAAGGCAGGTGGTGGATTTGGGGAAGCGGTGGAATTTGTCCAGAGGGGCTCGGGGGAGCATTAGTTTGAAATCAACAGCTTGGTTCGGTTCGGCAGCAATGTTGAGCATCGCGGTCGTGTTCGCGGCGTCGACCGCGAGCGCGTCGGCGCAATGGCGCCGGGTGCATAAGACAACTCATCATTCGAAGCATGCGGCTCGGGCTGCAACCTCCGGCGGACCGCTCTACAAGGGCGCGCTGCTCGAGGACGCCGACAGCGGCCGCGTGCTGATGGCCTACAACGCCGACATGGAGTGGCCGCCGGCCTCGATGGCCAAGATGATGAACCTGCTGGTCGCGCAGGAGCAAATCAACGCCGGCCGTTTCAGCGGCAATGACCCGGTCAGAATTTCTGAACGCGCTGCACATACCGGCGGCTCGCGGGTCGGCCTCAAGGAAGGCGACGTCTATCCTCTGCGCGAACTGATGAAAGCGGCATTGGTCAAATCGGCCAACGACGCCGCAGTAGCAGTCGCAGAGAAGATCGGCGGCTCGGTCGAGGCGATGGTCCGTATGATGAACCAGCGGGCGCAGCAACTCGGGATGACCCACACGCTCTATCAGACCGTCGATGGACTCCCGCCGCGTCCGACTCATGACGCGGATCGAACCACCGCGTACGACCTCGCAATCGTGGGCCGCGCGATCATCCGCGAGACCAACCTGCTGATGTGGTCCGGTCAGGAGCACATGGATTTCGACAACGGCGTCTGCATCCTGAACAACACCAATCACCTGATCGGCCATTACGAAGGATGCGACGGGCTCAAGACCGGTTTCACCTACCAGGCGGGCTTCAATGTCACCACCACGGCCAAGCGCGACAACATGCGGCTGATCGCGGTGATTCTTGGCGCACCGTCGAATGCGCAGCGTTTTGCGCAGGCGGCCAAATTGATGAACTGGGGCTTCGACCAATTCACTGCAGTGTCGCTGCTCAAGTCCGGGCAACCGATTCCGGTCAAGGTGCAGGTCCATGAGGGCCCGCTGATTCAACCGGTCGCGGCGAGCGATCTCAAAATGGTGGTGCGGAAGGCCGATGCCTCGTCGGTACGGGTCGTGTACGATGTAGCCCCGGCGATTGACGGTCCCGTCACGACCGGAGAACCTCTGGGGCGAGTGATCGCGCAGGACGAGGGGCAGGGAGCGACCGAAGTGATGGCGATAAGCCCGATCGCGTTCACCCCGCCGCACACATTAGGGGGCGAGGCGTACAACGCGTCGGCGCCGCCACAGAATAATCCGTAGGAGAACCAATGAAGGTAGCCTCGAAACAACGAAACCGGCGCAATCGCAAATTGGCGCGCAAAAAAAAGAGCGACCCGCATCAGGCAAAATCCCGCCTGCGCAAAATGCGCCGTACCAGAATCCGCGGCAAGTAGTTTTCGCGCGTCACGATAATTTCCGACGGGCGGCTCACGCTGAGCCGCCCATTTATTTGTGATGCGGCACGAGAGAATGGAAAGGGAAAAGCGCCAACGCATCGGCTACGTCGCGCTCGTCGTTCGTGATTACGATGAAGCCATCGAGTACTACACGACCGCACTCGGATTCGAACTCGTCGAGGACACCGCACTCGGCGACGAAAAGCGTTGGGTACTTCTTGCCGCGCCGGGCTCGGTCGAGACCCGATTGCTTCTTGCCAAGGCGTCGACGCCGCAACAGGCGAAGCGAATCGGTGATCAGACCGGCGGCCGCGTGTTCCTTTTCCTTCACACCGATGACTTCTGGCGAGACTACCGCGAGATGATCGCTCGCGGTGTCAAGTTTTGCGAAGCTCCTCGCGACGAATCGTACGGCACCGTCGCAGTGTTCGAGGATCTATACGGCAATCGATGGGATTTACTGCATTTACGGAGCTAGACGACTCGTTTGCAGGCGCAGGTGGCGACGCATTATCGCATCGCCACCTGCAATCGGGCGTGAATACTCGCGGCTCAATGCTGTGATGCCGGGATTCGCTAGATGGAAGCTTAGCTAGCGGCCTATTCCGTCGACTGCGCATCCTCTCCGAGCGTGGATTTCTCGTGATGCTCGAAAGGATCGGTGATGCGTTCCCAGGTTCGATCCCTATCGATAATGGCGTCCTGAATTGCCTTGCGGCGCCGTTGCAGATAGCCGTTGCGCACCGCGGCGTACAGGTCGAGCGAAGTGTCCTCGACGTCGTCGTACAGTTTCATGTTGTCCGCGCGCTCATTAATCCTGCTCGCAGCGGCGCGCCCGAAGTCGGCACCGATCGGGGTAACGAACCACGACAACGGATCCATGAATGAGTCAGCGGCGAAGCCGAACGCGTCGCGCACATCCAGCGGGGGCAACAATGGCAATACCAGGTAAGGCCCGGTGCCAACGCCATAAAGGGCAAAGGTCTCTCCTGTGTCCGCGTCACTCTTCTCGAGACCCACGCGCGAAGCGACGTCGAACAATCCGGCAACGCCGACCGTGGTGTTGACCACAAAGCGCGTTAGCTCAATGCCTGCTGCTGGCAGCCTGCCTTGCAGGACCTTGTTTACGAATCGTTTCGGCATCGCCAGGTTGTAGAACGCGTTAGCCAGACTCTGTCGCACCTGCGCTGGAAACGTTTTCGCCCAAACCTTGGCGGCCGGCTTTATCGCGTAGTGGTCGGCTACATTGAAGTTGAAGTAGAAGGTCTTGTCGTTGAACGACTCCCACGGATCGTAGTCCATCCCCTCGCTCGCAGATGGCATGTCCGAAGCCAGGGCCTCCCGCTCTTGCGCATCGCGCATTTGCGAAGGATCACGCTGCCTGGAACATCCGACCAAACTGATGAGCAGGACCGATACAATCGCGAACGCAAGCAACAGGACCAGGCGTCCGTGTGAGGAAGCTGCGTAGATTGCTGATTTTCCGCCCCCCGACAGGGATTCGGAATTGCTGTGCAAGGTTTGAAACTCCATCACGAATGAGCTTCGCCTCCGTAGCGGAAGAGTCGTAATGCGATCAGGAAGGATACGAGTCCGTAAGCCGCGAGAACCAGCAGCTCGGTTGAGACTTCGATGAGGCTTTTGTCACGCAGCATCACGTCCTGCAGCGCGGACATCGACCAGGTGGTGATGAGCGCACTTGCGATCTGCTGCATCAATCGCGGCAAATCATAGAGAGGCCAGAACAATCCGCCGAGCGAAGCCAGTACGAACGCCACTGCCAGACCAATCGGGATCGCCTGCTCACGCGTGCGCACGAACGCGGCGACGACGGCGGCGAAGCAAGTCATCGAGGCGACCACCGCAGTCGCCACCAGGATCATCGCGAGCGGTGAATGACCAAGTCTGAGTCCGTAGACGAAATGTCCGAATAGAAGGAGCAGCAGCAGTTGCGCAGTGCCTACTACCAGGCGCGCCAGTAACTTTCCGCCGAGCAACGATGCTGGCGGCACCGGCGCGACCGAGAGGCGCTCGCTTGTGCCCCACACTTCCTCTTCGCGCAGCGCTAGCGACACGCTGAAGATAAGAGTGAGCAGTACGAACATCAGGCTGAAGCCCGGGATGTTCTGCTCGAGCGACGAGAACGAGACGTTGTCGCCGGTGATGTTTTGCTCCTTCACGCTCAGCAGCTCCTGGCTGAACGGATCGCCGAGCGACGCGGTCTCGCGATCGGCCAGCAGCATCACCACTTTGATCGCTTGGAGCTCCCGCCACTGTGCGGGATCGGTGAGCATCTGCACGGTAGTGGGCTTTTGCGCGAGGTAACGCTTGCTCAGTTCAGGCGGCAGGACGAGCGCGGCAGGAGCGTCGTTGGCCTCGGCGACCAGATGCTGCGCCGACGCGCGGGAAACTATGCGCACATCAAGATGCTCGCGAAAGGCGCGGATCAGAGCGGTCGCGACGGGCCCCTGGTCCTCATTGACGACCGGGAACAGGATGCTCTTGCTGCCATCGCCAGATTGCGTGGCCGATGCGACGACCACTATCACCACGATAGGAACGATCAGCAGCGCAATCAGGCCGAAACGGTCGCGGCAGATGAGCCGCAGATCCTTCAGCATCATCGCAGCCGTCTTCATGACTGTGCCTCACCGCTGGCGTTGCCGTATTTCCGCCGCATCAGCGTGAGCACGTCGTCGACGCTATTCCGGGAAAGGAGATCGTTGAGCTGAGCGCCGAGGTTGGCAGTCAGACTCACGTCTTCGACCGTGATCGAGGTTGCCATCCAGGTCTCGCCTACGGGTTTCAGCCGATAGGTAACGTCGAACTGATCGCGCGGCGTGACGATTTTCGTATCGACGACTGCGCCTGCGCCGGTCGACTGCTCGCCCGCGTAGACGAAGTTTGGATTCTCGAAGAGCAGGAGTTTTTGCACATAAACCCGCTGGAGGAGTTCGCGGAACAGACCCAGGAATTCCTTCTGCTGATCCGGCGTGAAGCTTGACCAGTGCGGCCCGAGCGCCTCCCGACCCATCTCGTCGGTGTCGAGAAATTTGCTGAACAGGACGGACAGGGCAGCCAGCTTTTCGTTGTGAGTCTGACTGCCCGCGACGATCACCCGCGCCTGCTCCAAAGTCGTGCGGGTGTAATCGAGCGGGCTCGCTGCCCGAGCCGGAGCGACCAGCAGAAGCAAGACCACCAGCAGGATGGATAGGGTGCGCATCAATCGCGAAGCTCCATTCCGGTCAGATGTAGAAAAAGGGTTTCGAGGCTGAGCGGCGCAATCTTGATGCGCACGTTTTGATCGCAGCGATTGAGAATCTTTTGAAGCGGCCACAGGTAATCAGTCGCGCGTTTTACAAACAGGCGAACGACGCCGTCGGCGCGCTCGATGCGGCTCACTCCGCCCAGGGCCTGCATTGCGCCGAGATCGACTCCGGCCGGCAGTCCGCGCACCTCAATAATCTCGGCGAATTCCAGGCCGCTCAGCAGCGCGTCGAGAGTGCCCACGGCGACGAGTTTCCCCTCGCTCAGGATTCCAAGGCGGTCGCACAGTCTTTCCGCCTCTTCCATGTAGTGCGTGGTGTAAAGGATCGCGTTGCCGTCATCGCGCAGGCCGCCAATGATTTTCAGGATCTGCTCACGCGATTGCGGGTCGACGCCGGCTGTCGGCTCGTCCAGCAGAATGAGTTTCGGCCGATGTACCAGTGAAACCGCGAGATTAAGACGGCGCTTCATGCCGCCGGAGAAAATGCCGACCTGACTGTCACGGTGAGCATCCAATCCCACCAGTTCCAGCAGCTCGTCGATACGCTCGCGCAGGTCGGACTGCTTCACTCCATAGATTCTGCCGAAGAACTGCAGGTTCTCCGCCGCGGTGAGCGCCGGATAAAGCGAGACTTCCTGCGGCGCAAGCCCAATCATCTGGCGAACACGATACCGATCCCCGTCCGCGCTATGGCCGAACAGCGTCGCATCTCCCGATGAGGGCCGGCGCTGCGTCGCGAGCATCGCAATCGTGGTGGTCTTGCCCGCTCCATTGGGCCCGAGCAGGCCGAAGATCTCACCTTCGCGGATCTCGAAATTCAACCCATTGACAGCGGTTGTCGCCCCGTAACGCTTGGTCAGCCCGGCAACGCTCAGTGCGACAGCCTTTTTGTCTGCTGGCTCATGCCGAAAGAATGGGGAATCGCGAGTATCGGGATCTATCCCGCCAATATTGTTGCGCAATGCAGTAGTTGCTGGGCTGATTCGCATTTTAATTGCTGCTCGCGAGGATCGCGGGCTTATCGATGCTTATCTGGAGGCGTGAATACTTGGTGCACAATGTGCGCCAGCAGATCGTTCCTGGACGGTCGGAGTGAATCTGCCGAAGGTTGCTGCAGTTGTCTCGGGTGGACGATTTGCAGAGATGCGGTTCACCAGAAGAGTGACGGCATCTTTTGCATTTTGCTCTCGCTGTTTGCGAGACGTCGCTTCGATCGCTGCTTGCTCATCCTCTTCGTCGGCGTGCTTGTACCGGACCTCCGACCTGGACCGCGGAGCGCCGAATCATTCGAGGCTTATCGCCGGGGCGTTTGTTTTTCTCCCAGCTAAGAATCAAAGACCTCAGGCGGCGTGGATCGATTCCCAACGCATCGCACACATCCTCGAAAGAGAAAGGTCCTTCTGCCTTGTCATGGAAAATCCAGAACCGGGCTTCCCTGAATTCCTGTCGCCTGCTCGGACTTTTTGCTTCGTAATTACGCTGAAAAGTTCGTACCGCGTCGGCAAGGATGCCGCCCATCAGGCGCATGATGGGTTCGACTGCAGCCGAGCCTCGCCGCGCCGGATAGAACTGTGCGGGCATAACAGCATCGGCGCGAAGTTCGTCGCCTGCCGTAACTATCGTTGAATCCACTTTTGTAACTGCATCGTCCATGACCAACCACCTCGACGGTTCGTCTTACAACATCCACAACGCCGCGGCCGCGCCGGTCAACACCGAGGCGGCAGACGCCAGGATCACTGCCATCGTGTACAAAGTCCTTTCGCTCATCCTGATTCACCTTCAAGCGTGGCTTTGCCAGTGAAACAACGAAAAGCCCACACGGCGGCGCTGGTTTCTGACTCAGGAGGGGGACAGAGAGCGGTACGTCCGACCGTGTGGGCGATTGCGATTACAGATTTTCAAACCCTCCGGTCGAACAGGCGTGAAAAACGACCGCACAACTGGTGAGGTCGCATGCGCGACAATTCCGGGCTCCCGCAATGCGATTTGCAGTCTTCAGAAAAACCAAGCCGCAAGGCGCTACTAGAGAAATCTAGACGGCGCGCGAGAGGCACAGACCAACTCTGACGCGTCTGTGCTGGCTTCGTGCTTGTCATCTGAACCGAAGCGAGCAGCGCGAGCGGATGGAGCTGGAGTCTCCGGACAGCGGCGCACAAGAGCCGCCGGTTTTGTGTTGCCGCATCCGCCAGATGTTGGTAATCGGACCGCGCGAAATTGACAAAGGTCTCCGCCGTCAGTTACCAATGTATGTGCCCCTTCGATCGACATCCCCGTACAGTGGAGAAAGTTTCTGGCCGATGTCTCGGTGATCGCCGTCGTACCGGCGCGGTACGGATCTTCCCGCTTGCCCGCAAAGGCGCTGGCGGAGATCGCCGGGGTGCCGATGATCGTGCGAGTGTGGCGGCAGGCGTGGAAGGCAAAATCGATCGCGCGCGTGATCGTCGCGACTGACGACGAACGAATCGCGGCTCCCGTGATCGAGGCCGGTGGCGAAGCAATGATGACTTCGCCGACGCATGCGAGCGGCACCGACCGACTCGCCGAGGTCGCATCAAAGATCGTCGCCGACATTTATCTGGGTGTGCAGGGCGATCAGCCATTCATCGCGCCCGACGATCTCGATGCGCTCGCAGAGGCGATGCGCGCCGATGCGTCGATTCAGATGGCGACGCTGGCGACGCCGATAATCGACCTGCTCGAATGGACCGATCCGAACAAAGTGAAGGTTGTGTGCAGCGCTGACGGCCACGCGCTATACTTCTCCCGAAGCCCGATTCCTTATGCCCGCGACGGCGGAATGCCCAAGGAGGCGCTCCGCCATATCGGTGTTTATGCGTATCGGCGCGACTTCCTTATGAAATTCGCCGCCCTTCCGATGGGCGTGCTGGAGAGCATCGAAAAGCTCGAGCAGTTGCGTGCGCTTGAACATGGTTACGTTATCAGAGTGGTCAGGTCGGTGGCGCCGTCGATTGAGGTAGATACCGCGGAGGACCTTACGCGCGCCCGCGAGACGGCGGCGGATTCAACTCGTTGAGGATGGGGGAGGGAATCGACGTGGAGAGGGCAAAGACTAAATTTATATTCGTAACGGGCGGCGTGGTTTCGTCGCTCGGAAAGGGCCTGGCCGCCGCGTCGCTGGGCGCACTGCTGGAGGCGCGCGGGCTCAAGGTCACGATGCTCAAGATGGATCCTTACATCAACGTGGATCCCGGCACGATGAGTCCCACTCAGCATGGCGAAGTGTTCGTAACCGACGACGGTACCGAAAGCGATCTCGACCTCGGCCACTACGAACGCTTCGTGCAAACTCCGATGGGCAAGCGCAACAACTGCACCACCGGCCAGATCTACGACACCGTCATTCAGAAGGAGCGGCGCGGCGATTACCTTGGCGCGACCGTGCAGGTGATTCCGCATATCACCGACGAAATCAAACGGCGCATTCTCAGCGCGGCCGAGGGCTCGGATTTGATCATCGTCGAAATAGGCGGGACGGTTGGCGATATCGAAAGCCTGCCGTTCCTCGAAGCGGTGCGCGAGTTCCGATGGGACCTCGGCCGCGAAAATGTTCTCTACGTGCATCTGACGCTGGTCCCTTTTATCCCGACCGCCGGCGAGCTCAAGACCAAGCCAACGCAGCACAGCGTGAAGGAGCTGACCGGGCTCGGGATTCAGCCGGACATCCTGCTCTGCCGATGCGATCACCAACTCGATAAAAAACTCAAGGCGAAGATCGCGCACTTCTGCAACGTCGAGGAAAACTGCGTCATCTCGGCGCCGGACGTGCCGACGATTTACGAAGTGCCGCTGCGCTATCACGACGAGGGTTTCGACCAGCGCGTGTGCGAGAGACTGAACATCTGGACCGGCGAGCCGAACCTCTCCAAATGGCGGCGAGTCGTCAAAGCCGCGCAGAGTCCGAAGGTTACCGTCAACGTTGCGGTGGTCGGCAAGTACGTCAACTTGAAAGACGCGTACAAGAGCCTGCACGAAGCGATCGCGCACGGCGCGATCAGCAATGAGGCGCGGGTTAATATCGACTACATCGATTCCGAAGAGCTTGAGAAGCAAAACGTCGAGGAGCGGCTTGCGCAGGCACACGCGATAATCGTTCCGGGCGGCTTTGGCGAGCGCGGCACCGAGGGCATGATTCGCGCCGTCCGCTACGCGCGCGAGAACGGCGTGCCGATTCTCGGTATCTGCTACGGCCTGCACATGATGGTGATCGAAGCGTCGCGCAATCTGCTCGGCCTCAAGCGCGCGAACACATCAGAGAACGCGCCCGACTCGCCCGACCCTGTCATCCACATCATGGAATCGCAGCGCGACGTGTCGAAGAAGGGCGGCACGATGCGCCTCGGCGCGTACCCTGCAGTGCTCACGTCGGGCTCGCTGGCAGCGTCGCTGTATCGCAAGGCGCGTATCTCCGAGCGCCATCGCCATCGATGGGAAGTGAACAACTCGTATCGCGAGCAGCTCGAAAAGGTCGGGCTGGTGGCGACCGGCATCTCACCTGACAACAGCCTGGTCGAGATAATGGAGTTGAAGGGGCATCCATGGTTTCTCGGCTGCCAGTTCCATCCTGAATTGAAATCGCGACCGCTCGATTGTCATCCTCTCTTTCGCGGCCTGATTCGCGCGGCCGTTCAGCGCCGCGCTGAACTCGGAGTGAAGCGCCCGAAGGTGCGGGAGCTGAGATCGGTTTCGTGAGTGTGGCCGAGGTCAAAGCCGGCGACGCCATCTTTGGCGGGCCGGAACTCGTGCTGATCGCGGGTCCGTGCGTGATCGAGAGCTACGATTCATGCCTGCGGCATGCGACTCGACTCGCGGATATCGCGCGTCGCGCGAAGCTTCCATTCGTTTTCAAATCTTCATTCGACAAGGCCAATCGCACGAGTCACAGCTCGTTTCGCGGACCGGGTTTGATCGAAGGCCTCGAAATTTTGGCGCGCGTGAAGCGCGAGGCGGGCGTGAGTGTGCTGACCGATATCCACGAACCGTCGCAAGCGGCTGCCGCGGCAAAGGTCGTCGACGTGATCCAGATTCCCGCGCTGCTCTCGCGACAGACGGATCTGATCGATGCGGCAGCAAAGACGGGATGCGCTGTTAACATCAAGAAGGGGCAGTTCCTTGCTCCTTGGGATATGAAGGCGGCGGTCGCGAAAGCGGAGAGCGCGGGCACACGCCGAATTATTTTAACCGAGCGCGGATTTTCGTTCGGTTACAACAATCTGGTCTCCGACATGCGCTCGCTCGTTATCATGCACGGCTTCGGCTACCCCGTCGTCTTCGACGCGACTCACTCGGCGCAGCTTCCTGGAGCGGGCGAGGGCGGCATATCCTCGGGCGGTCAGCGTGAATTCGTGGCGCCATTGGCGCGCGCGGCGGTCGCGACCGGAGTCGACGGAATTTTCATGGAAGTGCACGAGAACCCCGACCGCGCCCTGAGCGACGGTCCCAATTCATATCGGCTCGACGACCTGCCGGCACTGCTCGAAACCCTCAAGCAAATCCATCACCTGTCTCGAGGGGCGAATTGATCTAAACTAAGTGTGTTGGCACGAAGTTAGATTTGCGGCTTCCGCAGAAATAATGAGTGCAGATTCGCGTCGTAAAGCAAGTATGGTGCCGATTTGCCTTTAGGTTTACTCTGAAAAAAGCGGCTGATAGCGTGGACGATTGGAGAAATTGAACTTGAGTCCGAGGCGAATCGCTAAGTTTCTCGCAGGTTTCGGCGCGATTGCGCTGGTAGTCCTGCTGGTTTCGACCGTCTGGATCGTGCGGCATCGCTCGGCCACTCAAGTGTTGCAGACGGCAGCCGGGCTGGTCCCCGGAACTCTCCTTCGGGCGCACAATTTTCACTGGACGCAGATGAAAGCCGGCGAGCGTCAGTGGGTGCTGACCGCAGGCGAGGCGGACTATTCGGCGGACAAGACGACGCTGAAGCTGACCGATGCGGTGGTCACGATGGTCTCATCCGACGGCAAGCCTGTTGTCGTGAACTCGCCCCATGCCGACTTGACCATGAACGGAAATCACGTGACGAAGGCCTACCTGACCGGCGGCACCGTAATTCATTTTGGCGATTATGTCCTCACGACTGATTCCGCAACCTTCATGCCTGATGACGATCGGGTCGAAGCTCCCGGTCTCGTGACCGTCATCGGCGATGGACTCAAAGTGACGGGAGTTGGACTCAGCGGGCATCCCAAGACGCGGGTCTTCGACCTTCATACGCAGGTTCAGACTGAAGTTATGCCGAAGAAAGATAGTGAAAAACCCAAACAAAGTTAGCCGGGTATCGCAAATCGTCGCGACTGCGATCGTAGCAATGGCGCTCGCGTCACCGGCGTGGGCGCAAGATGGCGTCAACACGCCGATGGGGTCGCCGGATGCGGCGGCTGCGGTGCACGGTTCGGGGACGGTCGGCGATTCGATTCGCAACGCACCCGCGAATTCGGCGCCGCCAGCGGCGTCCGCTCCGCTACCCGCCAGCAGCGACGAATCGAGTGATGATTCGATTAGCGTGACCGGCGGAGTGCCGGGTGCGCCGCCGTCTGCGCCTGCGACGGATACGACGCAGGCGCAACCTGCGGTCGCGCCTGCGCCGGCAGAAGCGCCGTCCGCGGCGCCTGCCGTGGCAGTCGCGCCTGCTCCGGCGCCTTCGGTGCCGGAGGTTCCGGTGACCGCGGCAGACGTCGCGCCCGCCGCGGCGCCCTCGACGGCAATCGCGCCGATCGAGCCGCTGCCTTCGGCACCGGCTCCCGCAGCGCCCGCCGTCGCGAGCGCGCCAGCTCCTGAACCTCCGCCAGCGCCTGCGTCCGCACCGGCGCCAGCGCCCGCCGTCGCCGTCGTGCCTGCGCCCGCAACGGCACCAGCGCCTGCTGTCGCCGTCGCGCCTGCGCCCGCAACGGCATCGGCCCCTGACGTCCCGGTGACCGCAGCGGACGTTGCTCCAGCCGCCGCTCCTTCAATCGCCACGACAACAACGACCGCTCCTGCAGCGGCTGTTCCCGATTCAACGCCGGTAACGACGGCAGCGACCGTTCCGCCCGGCGGGATCGCTCCGCCGATGGTGCTCGCGCCTGCACCGGCGGACAGCGCCAGTCCCGAATCTCCGCCAGCTCCCGCCGCAGCGACGGCTCCAGAAGTCGCCAGCGCTCCGGCCGAGCCTGCTGCTGCACCACACAAGGCGCATAAGGCGGCGGCGTCCGGCACGGCGAGCGGCGAAAATACCACGGTCGCATCGAATGCGCCGGCGCAGGGCGGTGCCTTTGGCGGGATGCAATTCGGTAACAGCAAGGCGCCTATCAACATCAAGTCTCACTCGATGTCGCTCGACTACCAGAATCATTCTGTCCTCTGGACCGGAGAAGTTCACGCGACCCAGGCCGACGCGCAACTCACCAGCGACCAGTTACGCGTTAACTATCTCGACAAAGATTTCAAACAGATGAAGGACATGGTCGCGGACGGCAACGTGCGGCTGAGCCAGGGCACACGATGGGCGACGGGCAAGCACGGCGTCATGGATCAGACCAAGCGCACGGTTACATTGACCGGTAGTCCGGTCGCGCATGACGGCAACGATCAGATCACCGGCTGCAAGATTACAGTCTATCTCGATACCAGCAGGAGCGTAGTCGATTGCGCTCATGCGGTACTTTTCCCACATACGGAGGCGTCGCCGGGTGCCAGCCCGGGCCCGGGGGCAACGGCGGAACAATAGGCAATTCTGCGATGGCGTTGGAAGTAAAACTCGGACAGGATCTGCGGCTTCGCCAGCAACTGGTGATGACGCCGCAGTTGCAGCAGGCGATCAAGATTTTGCAGCTTTCGCTCCCTGAACTGGAAGCGATAGTGCAGTCGGAACTCGAACAGAATCCGATGCTCGAGCCGCTCGATCAGAGTCCGGCCGAGGCCGCTTCGGAATCGGAAACGTCGGATCCTGAAGCCGCCGCGCAAGCCGACGGTGAACCGCTGCCGCCTGAGACTGACGGTCTTAACGGCGCGAACTCTGACGACGACTGGGAAACCGGCTCGCGCGAGGAAAAACCCGCGTCCACGATCGAGGTCGAGGCGCGCGACGCCGCGCTTGAGATCAAAGAACTCAACAATCTCGAAAAGCTGGACTGGCGCGAATATCTCGAGACTTACTCGAACAACTGGCAGGAGAGCGCGCCGGCCGACAACGACGACGACCATCGCAGTGCGCTCGAGAACACTCCCCTGCGCCGCAGTTCGCTCGAAGACCACATGATGTTTCAGCTGAGGATGTCGAGCCTGCCTGAATCCGACCAGCCAATCGGCGCGACTATCATCTACAATCTCAACGAAGACGGATACCTCGAAACGCCCATCGAAGAATTGGCGGCGCAGCTCGAAGTTCCGCCCGCCGAAGTCGAGCGCGTGCTCGCGCGTGTACAACGCTTCGATCCGCCCGGTGTCGCCGCCCGCGATCTTCGCGAATGCCTGCTGGCGCAATTGCAGAACCTCGGGATGGAAGAATCGCTTGCGGCGCGAATCATCAGCAATCATCTGGACCTGCTCGAGAAGCATCGCTACGCCGAAATCGCCAAGGTCCTTAACGTGCCGGTCGAGACTGTAGGGCAGGCCGCCAAGGTAATCTCGCTGCTCGAGCCCAAGCCCGGGCGCGACTACGGCGGCGACGAGCCGACCTACGTGGTGCCCGACGTCTATATCCACAAGGTCGGCGAGGATTACGTCGTCACTCTCAATCGCGACGCGGTGCCGCGCCTGCGCCTGGCGGGCTATTATCAGCGCGTCCTCAATGACGTCGACGTCGCACCCGAGACGCGTGAGTATCTGCAGGAGCGGCTGCGCTCGGCGCGATGGCTGGTGAAATCGATTTACCAGCGTCAGCAGACGATTTTCAAAGTTGCAACCTCGATCGTGAAATTCCAGCGCGCGTTCTTCGATCACGGGATCAGCCTGCTGAAACCGCTGGTGCTCAAGGATGTCGCCGAAGACATCGGGATGCATGAATCGACGATCAGCCGCGCGACCGCCAACAAGTACGCGCATACACCGCAGGGAATTTTCGAGCTGAAATTTTTCTTCACCTCGGGGGTAAAGGGCGCCGGCGGCGAAGATGTGAGCGCCGAGACGGTCAAGGAACAGATCCGCGGGATGGTTACGTCGGAAACTCCGCAAAGCCCGCTCTCGGATCAGGCGATCGCCGAGATGCTGCGCGCCAAACAGATCAATATCGCGCGTCGCACGGTGGCCAAGTATCGGCAGGCGATGGGAATCCCGCCGTCGGCGAATCGCAAGCAGATCGGATGAGAGGGCTGGGACAGGCGCGAAAGCAGATGAATAAAAACCACGGGAAGGGCAAGCGCGGGCGAGCATCAATCCGAAAAGAGCGTCGCGCTGAGAGGATCGCGAACGCCCCGATTACTGAAGTTACGGTGACGTTTCGACACGTCGAGCCGACCGATGCGATCAAGGTTTATGCGGAAAAAAAATTCGCGCACTTTGGCAGGTCGATCAAACGGGCCTGCGTGGCTCACCTGATTCTCACGGTTGACAAATATCGGCAGCACGGCGAAGTTACAGTCAAATCAGGGCGCCTGTCGGTGATCGCGCAGGAAGAAACCAAGGATCTCTACTCGGTGATCGATCTGCTCACTGATAATGTCGGGCGCCAATTGAAGAAGCATCTGGAAAAATTCAAGGCGAAGAAAGTCAGATCGCTCTCGACCGGCGAGGTCCTGAGCGCCAGCGAGGAAATTTGATTCGCGGGGGTCCGCAGTTTGCGCTCGCCATTTCGATTTCGATTTTAATCTGGACGGATAGATGAAAATTACCGATATCCTGAGCGCTGACATGGTCATCGCCGATTTGAAGGGCACCACCAAGCCCGACGTTTTGAATGAACTCGCGAAGGCGCTGGCCGCCAAGTACACGGAGATCAAGCTCGTCGATTTGACGCGGTGCTGGCCGAGCGCGAGCGGCTGGGCTCGACCGCGATCGGCGACGGAATCGCGATCCCGCACGGCAAGCTGCGCGGAGTGACGAAAATAATCGGCGCGTTCGGCCGCCATGCGGAAGGAGTCGATTTCGATTCGCTCGACGGCGGCCCCTCGCAACTATTCTTCGTGCTGGTCGCGCCGGAGGATTCCGCCAGCCTGCACCTCAAAGCCCTCGCGCGGGTCTCGCGCTTGCTCAAAGAAAGTTCTTTTCGAAGCCGCCTGCTGGCCGCCAAGGACACCGACGAGCTGTATTCCCTGATCAAGGAAGAAGACAACAAGTACTGAGGCGACGAATTCGCGCCGCCGCATTCCGCGGCACCAACCCTGATGAGCGCGCCTCAGCCACCTCGCCTGATAATAGTCACCGGTGTCTCAGGTTCCGGACGCGCCTCTGCGATGCGCGTGCTCGAGGACCTGGGCTTCTACTGCGTCGACAATCTTCCGGTAGCGCTGGCGCCCAACGTCGCGAAGCTCGCCGCCGGACGCGACCCGGCGCTGAAGGGCGTCGCGCTCGGGGTGGACTCGCGCGAGCGACTGTTCTTTCCGCAATGGCCGCGGATATTCGCGGAACTCGACGCCGACGGAATTCATCCCGAAGTAATTTTTCTCGATGCGTCCGACGACGTGCTCGCGCGCCGCTACTCTGAGAGCCGCCGGCCGCATCCGATGGCTGCGAGCGGTGCGACTGTCGCCGAGAGCATTCGGATGGAACGTCTCGCGCTGGCGGAGATGCGGGAGCGCGCCAACCGCGTTATCGACACGACCACCCTCACGGTCCACGAATTGCGCGAAGTGGTAACCGCGGCGGTGCTGGGCGCGAACTCGGGATCGCGAATGTCGGTCTCGATCGTTTCCTTCGGCTACAAGTACGGCTTGCCGGTCGGGATGGACGTCGTGCTCGACGTGCGATTCATTCCGAATCCGTTTTTTATCCCCGAGCTGCGGCCTCTCAACGGCAATGACCCGCGCGTGCACGAATACGTGATGGCGCAGCCGGAGTCGCAGCGCTTTATCGACGAAGTAGGGCGTCTGCTCGATTTTCTGATTCCGCTTTATCAGCGCGAGGGAAAGAGCTACCTGACGGTAGGCCTCGGATGCACCGGCGGACGCCATCGTTCTCCCGTCCTCGCGCGCGAGTTGATGAAGCGCCTCGAGAGCGGCGGCTTCGCCAGCACCATCCGCGACAACGACATCGCGCGTTGATTCATTCCCCGCCCTGGCGGTTGTCTACTTCCGTCCCGTCGTGATCTTGCGCGTAGTTTCGCGCACCGCGATCGCCGGAAGCGAGTACCGGTTTTCCCTGATGTAAGCGGCGACCGCCCGCTCGTGGTGCCGCACCATGCTGCGCAGCAGCCAGGACACTGCCTTGGTGATCATGATGTGTCGCTCAGGCTTCAGCTTTTCGATCACTTCGAACCCAAGCGCCGCAAGTCTTTTGTCCTCCGAATAGCGCGCTGGAACGGTCAGGAAGACCAACGCCGCTCGGCGCTTGTTGATGTTCTTATCGCGCGAGAGTTTGCGGATAAATCGCACCCATTCGCTCCAATCGTCCAGAATCTCGTCCTCGGTGAAATTCCGTCTCGACGCTGACGACGAGCATACGCAAAGCGAATCGATCTCCGCCCATCCGACAAGATGATCGAGCCAGCCATCGAGAAGCTTTGGCCCGATCGTTCCGGGACCGGTTCGATGATACGAGAGCAGGATGCTCGCGAGCACCTTCTCTTCGTACGATTTCCCACGATAGAGGCCGTCTAGAACGGTTCGGAATTCTGCGTCAGGAATGTCCCCGTTTTCCTTGAGCCAGGCTTTCGCCAGCGTCCTGAGAGTCGGAACCGAGACGTCGTAATAGCGATGTCCGCTGCTCAAGTAGCTGTCGTTCGCCTGGGAGTGCGCGCGGTTCCGCCGATGTTTCTCGAGACCGGCAATCAGAACTTTGTGATGCGGCGATCGTCCGATGCGCGGTGCAGGACTCTGTCTCGACACAGAAGCGGCGCCTAATTCATGATGCTGCCGCAGTCGACGTTCACCGTCTGACCGGTCATGCCCGCCGATGTGTCGAGCGCGAGGAACAGCGCGACGCGCGCGACTTCTTCCTCCGTCGCCATTCTCGCCATCGCAGCCTGCGACACGAAACCGGCCCTGATTTGTTCGTAAGGCTGCTTGAGCGCTTCGGCCCGCGCGCGCATCACACGTTCGATCCGCTCACCTTCAATTGCGCCGGGACAAATGCAATTGCATCGGATGCCGCGCTGACCCCATTCGCCGGCTATCGTTTGCGTGAGCCCGATCATTCCCCACTTCGACGCCGCGTACGGCGAGCGCAAAGGAAAACCGCGCCGGCCTGCACCCGACGAGATGTTGATGACGTTGCCGGCGCGCTGCTTGTCCATCGTCGGCAGCACGGCGCGAGTCGCGAGCCACGTCCCCGTCAGGTCGATATCGAGAGTCTCCTGCCATTCGGCAAGCGACATGTCGGTGATTCGCTTGGTCGGTCCCGAGATGCCGGCGTTGTTGACGAGTATGTCGATGCGCCCGAATGCCTTCATCGTTTCGGCGGCCATCTTGGCGCAGTCGGCTTCCTTGGAAACGTCGGTGCTCACTTGAATCGCGTGCGCGCCAAGGCGCTCGAGTTCAGCGCAGGTCTGCTTCATCGGTTCGACCGAACGCGCCGCAATCACTACTTTCGCGCCGGCCGCGCCGTACTTCAGCGCAATCTGTTTTCCGATTCCGTAACCGCCGCCTGTGATGATCGCGACTTTATCCGCCAGTTCGTTCATTGAAATATCTTCCTTTGCGACTTTGTGTGCCGATCATTGCGCCGACTTTAATAGCATCGCGATTCGCCCACAACGCGCGCGCAAAGCCTTGTCTAACTACTCCGCTGCCCAATATCATTTAAGGATCGTGGCCGCTGTCAATCCTATCAGCACTGATTCTGACCAGCCGAGCGCCAACGGCTCGTGGCTGATGAACGTCTTCAAGCTGGCGATCCTCGCGGTCATCTTCGGCGGCTCAATCTGGCTTCTCATCGAGCACTGGAATTGGTTCAGCGATCCCGCGACGGTCAAGGCCGAAGTGATCAAGTGGGGTCGCGTGGGGCCCCGTCGTCTACATGCTGCTGTACGCGGTGGGGCCGTCGTTCCTGGTGCCCGGCGCGGTGATGACAATCGCGGGCGGATTGGCGTTCGGCACCAAGTGGGGATCGGTCTACTCGCTCATCGGCGGCGACATCGGCGCGGTGGTGGCTTTCGCGGCGGGAAGATTTCTCGGCAAGTCGTTCGTCGAGCGAATCGTCGGCGAGCGATTCCACGCGATGCTGCAGAGAATCGCGAAGCACGGTTTCCAGATAATCCTCTACCTGCGATTTGTCCCCGTGATTCCGTACAACGCGCTGAACCTGCTGGCCGGCGCCTCTCCAATCACGTTCTATGATTATTTCTGGGCGACGATGATCGGCATGATTCCGGGAACGATCCTGTACGCCTTTCTGGGCGACGCCCTATGGCATCCGCTGTCGCCGAAGTTTTTCCTCGCGCTGCTGCTGATAGGCGCGTCGATCGGATGCGGCGAGCTCTACCGCCGCTGGACCCGCGTAAAAATCGACGACTAGCTCGCCTGACTATCTTCCGTGATATTGATTTGTAAGTAATCGATCTATTTGTCGCGCGTTGAACATACACGCGGCGCGAATTGCCCCAATGGAATCCAAACATCACCGCGACCATCTGCCGGTAACGCTCGACAATGCGAGCGTCGCGGAAATGTCGACCGTCGAGCGGCTCAAGCATGCAAGCGAAGGGTTTTTCTACGTTCATTCGACGCATGACAGTCGGCATACGATGCGCTCGGAAATCGATGCGCTGAGCGCGCGTCAGGCCGAGACGATCAGCGAGCACGCGAAAGAAATTTCCAAGCACTTCGGCATCTACAAGCAGCGCGAGCGCAACGAAAGCGGCAAGAAGGATGGCGATTTCATTTTCATGGTGCGGGTCAAGATTCCCGCCGGTGAGCTCACTCCCTCGCAATGGCTCGCGCTCGACGACGCCGCGGATCTTTACGCCGACGGCAGCATCCGGCTGACCGCGCGCCAGGGCGTCCAGTTCCATTTTGTGCGCGGGCACAATTTGAGTCGGCTGATTCGCCACATCAACACGAGCCAGAGCGAGAACGGCTACCAGCTCACCACGCTCGGCGCGTGCGGCGACGTCAATCGCAACACGGTCGCGAGTCCGATCGATGATCTCGATGCTGAGCTGCCGCTCGATTCGCACGAACTGGCGCATGCGGTCGCGCGCGAGATGGCGCCGCGGAGTTCCGCTTACTACCAGGTGTTTCTTGCCGATCAGAATGGGCAACAGGTAGCACCCCTGAACTCCGAGGAACCGATCTACGGCGCGCAATACCTGCCACGAAAATTCAAAGTCGGCTTCGCGCATCCGCACGACAACAGCGTCGATCTGCTGACGCAGGACGTCGGCTTCCTCCCGCGCATCAGCGGTCGCGAAGTCACGGGCTACGACCTGTACAGCGGCGGCGGGATGGGTGCGACGCACAACCAGCCCGCGACGATGCCTCTGCTGGCTCTCTATCTTGGGCGTCGTCAAGCGCGAGCAGGTTGTTGATACGGTGCGTGCGATCGCGACGATACAGCGCGAGCACGGCGAGCGCCGGAATCGGCGCGCCGCGCGATGGAAGTACACGATTCGCCGCATTGGCGTCGAGGCGGTCAAGCGGACGCTGCGCGACCGCTTCGGAATCGCGATCGAAGATGCCGAGCCGGTACCGCTGCCGCCGGTGCGCGATCATCTGGGATGGCATCGGCAAGCCGGCGAAGGGAATTTTTCCTACGCAGGAATCCTGATTCCCAGCGGACGAGTCCGCGACACCGCGACGATCAAATATCGCAGTGCGATCCGGCGCATCGTCACTGAGGTCGAGGGTATCGGCGTGCGCGTAACGCCCAATCAGCACCTGATCCTCGCGCACATTCCAGCCGCGCGTCGCGAATGGATCGAGCGGACGCTCGCCGAACATGGTGTCGCGTTTGATGGCGACGTGCCGGCGATCCAACGGCTCGCGATGGCGTGTCCGGCCAAGCCAACCTGCGGCCTTGCGATGACGCATGCGGAGCGCGCGCTGCCGCGCTATCTGGCGGAACTGGAGCGCGAGGGGCTCGGCGACGTCGACGTGATGATCCGGATGGCCGGATGCCCGAACAGTTGCTCGCGCCCGCCGACCGCCGAGATTGGGATAATCGGCTACGGCAAGAATGACTACGTCCTGATGGTGGGCGGCGCCCGTGATGGCAGCCGTCTCGCGCGGGTGCTGTACCCGCGGCTAAGCGAGCACGAATTGATAGAGGCGCTGACTCACCTGGTGCGAGCGATCCGCGATCGCAATCCGCGCCGCCTTCCCGCCGGCGACTACCTCGATCAGACGCCCGACGTTGAGCTCAAAGCGCGCTGATCGGCTGGATGCGCAAAGGTCAAAACGATGAAGAGCAAAACGACCTGGACTGAAAAACTGAATTCCCCGAAACGGCACGAAGTCAAACCGGCGCCGATCAATATCGCCGGAATAAAGGTCGGGCAGGTCATGCTGGTCCCGACTGCCAAAATCGTTGACGATTTCATCAGGACGATTCCGAAGGGCGTGAGCATGGACGTCAAAACTCTGCGCGCCAAGCTGGCCCGAAAATACAAGGCGGAAGTGACCTGCCCGATCACCACTGGATACCATCTGAAGACCGTCGCGGAGGCTGCCTTCGAAGCGCATCAGCAGGGCGCGAAGCTGCGCGAAATTACGCCGATATGGCGGGTGCTCGACCAGAGCACGCCGACGACGAAAAGACTCTCCTACGATCCGGCATTCATCATGGATCAGCGCGCCCGCGAAGGTTTGTGAGCAAGGAATCGTCGCGCTGCTGAGGCAGTCCCTCGCGCTTGACAAAGAACGACCGGTCGTGCTTTTCTGATCGCATGTCGAATCAAGCAACCTCGACGCGCGAACGGATACTCCATCAGGGGCTCGCCCTGATGAGCCAATCGGGGCTCTCCGGTGTCACCCTCGGAGTTTTGGCCGACCAGGTCGGCATGTCGAAAAGCGGGCTGTTCGCCCACTTCCGCTCGAAGGAAGACGTACAGATCGAATTGCTGTCGCATATGGCGGAATTCGCGATGGCGCATGTCGTCGAGCCCTCGATGAAGGCCGGCGAAGGTCTGCCACGCTTGCAGGCTCTCGTTCGCAATTGGTTCGGATGGGCGCAGCGGGCAGGCTTGCCGGGAGGCTGTCCGGTGGCGGCGGGACTGTTCGAGTTCGACGACGTCGAGGGCCGCGTCAGGAACAAGATCCTCGAGATGGAAGGTCAATGGCGTCTCACGTTGACCGAACTCGTTCAGCGCGCCGTCGAGCTGGGACATCTCCGGCGCGATCTCGATGTGGACCAGTTCGTGTGGGAGCTCTGCGGCATCTACCTGGGTCATCACGCCGCCCATCGATTTCTTCGATCTGCCGATGCTGACAGACGAGCGCAGACTGCGTTCCAGGCTCTGGTCGATCGCGCGATGCCGCCAAACAGCGAGCGCAGGGTCGTCAGTAGAAACATGAAAAACAAAACCCGTTCAGCGAGGAAACGAAGATCATGAAACAAACCCAACCACCGCTCGAGATTGGCATGCTGCTTTACCCGGGGCTGACGCTGCTGGATCTATTCGGTCCCCAGACGGTCTTTTCATGGTTCGCCAATACTCATCTCGTGTGGAAGACAAAAGACCTGATCCTCTCTGATACCGGGATCGCAGTCCAGCCGACTGCGACGTTCGAAACGTGCCCGCGGGAGCTCGATGTCCTGTTCGTGCCCGGTGGATTCGGTCAGCAGAAGATTATGGACGATAGCGAGGTGCTTGCGTTTCTCGCCGATCGGGCGCCGCGATCCAGATACGTGACTTCCGTCTGCAGTGGATCGTTGCTGCTCGGAGCGGCCGGTCTGCTGAAAGGATACAAAGCCACCTCGCATTGGGCGGCGCGCGAAGCGCTACGCATGTACGGAGCAGAGCCGGTTGATGCGCGTGTGGTTGTGGATCGAAATCGTGTGACAGGAGGCGGCGTCACCGCCGGTATCGATTTTGGATTGGTGCTACTCGCGAAGCTGCGCGGAGACGACGCTGCCAAGTTGACGCAACTCGCGATGGAGTATGATCCCGAGCCTCCATTCAATGCGGGGAATCCCAAGGTCGCGGGTCCTGCTGTCATCGAACAAGCCATGGGCATGATGGCGGCAGAGATGGAGCGACAGGCAAGGTAGATGGCGACGAGAGTCGCGTCCAGCCGTGGCGGCAATGCTCAAGCGTTACGAAAGATCTACCGGCAGCTCGAGATAGTTCTTGAAGATGAAGTCGCGGTGCTCGATCAGGATAGGATGCGTCGCGGCGACTATGGTGGGTTCGGTGATAGTGAACGCCTCGCGAATCCGTCGCCTGCATCGGGCATAGCTCGGGCGCGAGCGGTTTCATCGCATTGGAGAATGCGGCCCAGTAGACGTCCATCGCCGAGAGCGAGTCGCCGATGAAGAATCGGCTGCCGCGGGTCTTCTGCTCCTGGAGCCGATCTGCGAGCGCAGAGATACCCGACGCGACTCGCTCGGTCGCTCGTTTCCCGATCTCCGGCGAATAGCCGTATTTCTTTCCCAGGTATGCGGAGACACCCGCCGGATCGCCGCCTGGTTTCGTGATTTGCTCATGCACTCCGCGCAACCGCTCGGTCCATCCGATGCCATTCTCGCCGCATAGCTCGTTGCAGTAGCCGAACATCAGGACGCGATCGTCGAAGCGTTCCGGGATAAGTGCGCGGCGTCGGCGCGAGACGCTCGGCGAGATTGAGCTGATCGATCCAGGTGGCGAGGGGACGCTCGTCGTTCCACGCCATGACCGGGAAGCTGTCCTGCCCGCTCCATTCCATGAGGGTCGTGGTCGGCGAGCCGAAGACGTGGCCGACCCGCGCATGCGGGAGTTGCTTGATGTGCAGGATGCCTTTGAGCGCTTCACTCCACGGGCTGGGAACGTGCGCGAGCGTGACGATTCGGAGTCCGCTGGCACGTCGCGCCTGTTCGATGTCGATTCGTTCTGGCTTCATTGCTGGGGACCTCAAACAGTTGCGATGCCACGCTGCAATCGCGCTGACCTCGCGGGCATTTCTCTTGCGCCCAGAACCCTCACCTACCTGCCGCGTTGCGGCAGGCCTCCTCTCCCGTGAAGTAACGGGCGAGGTTTCGGAAAGACGCACCGGCTAGGTGCCGGATTCCCAGCTGGCCAGGTATTTGCGCTGTTCGGCGGTGAGCGTGTCGATCTTGATGCTCATCGCGGCGAGCTTTACTGCGGCGATTTCCTCTTCGATCTCTATAGGCACTTCGTGAACTTTAACTGTCATCTGTGGGCTCTTAGCCGCCCACTCCGAGGCCATCGCTTGTGTGGCGAAGCTCATATCCATGACCTGTGCGGGATGGCCCTCGGCGCACGCGAGGTTTACCAGCCGGCCCTCGCCCAGGAGATACACGATGCGGCCGTTGGAGAGGTGGTAGGCGTCGATGTTGCGGGTCACGTCGCGATCGACTTTCTTCGCCGCGTCGTTCAAGTAGGCGACGTCGATCTCGATATCGAAATGGCCCGAGTTGCTCAGGAACGCGCCGTCCTTCATCTGGGTGAAGTGCGCCGAGGTGAGAACGTGCTTGTCGCCGGTCGCGGTGATGAAGATATCGCCGACCTTCGCGGCATCGATCATTTTCATCACGCGGAACCCGTCCATTGCGGCTTCCAGCGCGCGAATCGGATCGACTTCCGTGACTACCACGTCGGCGCCGAGGCCGCGCGCGCGTGACGCGATGCCGCGGCCGCAATAGCCGTAGCCTGCGACGACCACTACTGAGCCTGCGATGAGAACGCCGGTCGCGCGGATGATGCCGTCGAGGGTGGACTGTCCCGTGCCGTAACGATTGTCGAACAGGTGCTTGGTTTGCGCGTCGTTGACGGCGACCACCGGAATCTTGAGGGCGCCATCTTTCGCCATTGCGCGCAGCCGGATCACGCCAGTGGTCGTTTCCTCCATGCTGGCTTTCACGTCGTCGGCCTGGTTGGCGAACTCGGTGTGAAGGAGGCTGACGAGGTCGGCGCCGTCGTCCATCGTGATCGTCGGGCGGCGTTCGAGCACGGCGCGCAGATGACTGTAGTAGGTGTCGCGATCTTCACCGTGGATGGCGAAAGTTGGGATGCCGTATTGATCGACCAGTGCGGCCGCGACGTCATCCTGGGTCGACAGCGGATTAGACGCGCACGCGAACACTTCGGCGCCGCCCGCCTTCAGAGTGCGGAGCAGATTGGCGGTCTCGCAGGTGATATGCAGGCACGCGCCCATGCGCTGGCCCTTGAGCGGCAGTTCTTTCGCGAATCGATCGCGCAGGCGGCGCAGCACGGGCATCTGCTTGTCGGCCCATTCGATTCGCTTGCGGCCGGCCTCGGCGAGTCCGAGGTCGTGCACGTCGAAGTCACGGCCGTTGCCGTTGGTGCGGGATTTAGGAAGTGCTTTAAGCTTTCTTGCCGACGATGCCATCTATTTCAAAACTCCAAAAAAAGTTCTTTCAGTAAAGTTGCTACTCAGTCTGGTGAAGAGGTTTGCAGTTGCTGTCAGCCGCGGCCGTTGAGACCGAACGCATTGCGCAGAGTCTCGGCCATATCGGTCCGCTCCCACGGGAATAGTCCATCGTGCGGGTTGCGGCCGAAATGCCCGTAGGCGGCGGTTGGCTGATAGATCGGGCGCTTCAGGTTGAGCGTCTTGATAATTCCGGCGGGCCGGAAATCGAACAACTCGCGCAAGGTCGCGGAGAGTTTATTCTCGGGTACGATGCCTGTGTCGAAGGTGTCGACCAGCAACGAGACCGGCTCGGCGACGCCGATCGCATAGGCGACCTGGATTTCGCATTTGGTCGCGAGTCCCGCCGCGACGACGTTTTTCGCAACGTGACGCGCCATGTAACAGGCCGAGCGATCGACCTTGCTCGGGTCCTTGCCCGAGAAGGCGCCGCCGCCGTGACGGCCGTAGCCGCCGTAGGTGTCGACGATTATTTTGCGGCCGGTGAGTCCGCAATCGCCATGCGGTCCGCCGATGATGAAGCTGCCGGTCGGATTGACGTGATAGATCGTCGAGCGGGTCAGGTACTGCGCGGGAATGGTCTTCTTGATCAGTTCCTCGATAACCGACTCGCGGATGGTTTCGTATTTGACGTCGGGCGAATGCTGCGTCGAGACGACGACTGCGGTTACTTCGACCGGGCGGCCATCGACGTAGCGGACCGTGACCTGGCTCTTGGCGTCGGGCCGCAGAAAACCGAGCTGCTTGCTTTTGCGGAGCTTGGTGAGATTCTCCATCAGCCGATGCGCCATCGCGATCGGCAGCGGCATGATCTCCGGCGTCTCGTCGCACGCGAAGCCGAACATCAGGCCCTGATCGCCGGCGCCCTGTTCCTTGTGGAGGCCTTCGCCCTCGGTCACGCCTTGCGAGATGTCGGCCGACTGCGGCTCGATCGCAGTCAGGACGGCGCACATGTTGCCGTCGAAACCGACCTCGGAGCTGTTGTAACCGATGTCGAGCGCGGTCTGTCGCGCGATTTTCACGTAGTCGGGTTTCCCGCGGCTGGTTATCTCACCGGCGAGGACGATGAGCCCGGTCTTGGCGAGGGTCTCGAGGGCGACGCGTGAGTTGGGGTCCTCGGTAAGGAGTGCGTCGAGGACGGCGTCCGAAATCTGGTCGCACATTTTGTCCGGATGGCCTTCGGAGACCGACTCTGACGTGAACAGGAAATCCTTAAGCGGCATTATTCGCGATAGCTCCTTGGAGCGCCTTTTCGGGCAAGATTCGGATTCAACTTATGCAGGCGGCGCGCGCGACTGAGGCGTTCAATAGTGTTCAATTCCAGAGGATTGAGTATAGCGCGTGCGCGATAGTGAGACGCGAAAAATCAGCAGCGCTCCTCAAGATTTTCGGTATTGAAGGTATAACTGACCAATCGGACAGAATCAAGGTAGTGGTTCGGTGTTGGATGCATTCGGCTCTCACGTTTATTTGAAGAATCTCAGAAGATTCGGCCACCGAGGGTTTTTGCGATAAAGAAAGACAGCCATGAGATTTCGACATCCCGTCGCACTACCGCTGGTCGGCTGGTATCTGCATGTTCGCTCTCGCGTTCGCGGCGGTTCCAAGTTCCAGTCTGGCCGGCTCGGAATCGAAAGTAACAACGTATACGAACCGGACCTTCGGAGTTCTACTTTTCAATATCCCAGCGACTGGACTTTAACCGAAGGCGATCAAGTAAATTTAGTTGGGGATATTTCGGCCAGTCGGTAACTCCTTGAAAGGTGGTGTGACGGTTCGCGGCGCTACAGGTACCTGGCGATTCTGTATCGTGGAGCCGATTTCGGAGGTGCTTCTTCTAAAGGTAACCGTCGATACCGGCATTACTCTTCTCGAATAGCTATCGATCCGTCCTTTTACGATTGCGGCAGGCAGTTAAGCCCGACGAGTATCCGACAGTGTGGATCGGAGAGAATACAGTTCAGCGAGATGAAGAGTTCAACGGAGGGTTGGGCCACCAAACGATCGCGCAATATTATCATATTTTCCGAAACGGGAGCTGTTATGAGTTTCAACTCGGTCTGTCGACCGCTGGCTACGGAGCCGCGAGAACTTAAGGAAGGTGGACGATGATGACGTGCTCGAAAGACTGAAGAGCGATTGTTGCTACTTCGAAATTCTATACCAAGACGATCGCGCTCCCGCCGACCCAAGCGAAAGCAAAATAAACTTCTGCCCAGCGGTTATTCCTCGCCGAAGCGGTCGTCGAAGAGGGTTTGCACCGCCTTTAGGGCTTCGCGGGCGTCCGTGGCCTTCGCATCGGAGCTTGAGCTTGGAGCCTTGGGCGGCGCCGAGCATCATCAGGTTCGTCATGCTCTTCGCGTTAACGAGATCCTCGCCGGTGCCGATCAAAATCTTCGAGGCGAATTTCGCGGCGGTTTGCGCGAGCGCGGATGCAGCCCGGAGATGAAGTCCGAGCCGGTTCTTAACCTCCACAATCGCCTCCGCCACGTTCACGAGCACTACGATAAAGGTATCGACGGCTTCGGTAAACGACTGCGCGTGATCAATCGGCTTCGGTGACGGTTTGCGGCGTGTGGGAAAGCTCGACGCCGCGTTGGCGGCCGCTCACTTCGTCGCCGGCGTGATACTCCAGCGGTACGAAGAGCAGCGACGACAGCAGCGCGAGAAGGCCCATCACCAGAAAGGCCGGGGTGAAATCGTGCGTCGACAGATGAGCGGAGCCGCTCGCGCGCAGGCTCATGTGCAGCAGCATCGCGCCGAGCGCGACCCCCAGGCTCAAAAACAGTTGCTGCGCCATGCTCGACAGAGTACTGGCGCTGCTCATCAATCGGTCGGGCACGTCGGCGTAGGCCAGGGTTCCGAGCGCGGTGAATTGGAGCGAGCGGAAGAATCCGCCCGACAGGAGAGCCGCCACGATGAGGAAGTGAGGTGTCGTCGGACGGAACAGCGCGTAGCTCGCCATGATGAAGGCGCTCAGCACGCCGTTGGAGATCAGTATCGTGCGAAAGCCGAGGCGGCGAATGATCGGGGTCGCGGTGGCCTTCATGAACAAGGCGCCGGCCGCGCTGGTGAACGTCAGCATTCCGGAGGCGAACGGAGAGAGGCCAAAAACGACTTGCAGCAGCATCGCCAATAGAAACGGCAATGCGCCGATGCCCATGCGAAAAAGTCCGCCGCCCAGCGTAGCCACCAGGAAGGTCGGGATTTTCAGCAGGCTGAGATCGATGATCGGATAGTCGATGCGCCTGGAATGAAGGATGTAGAGCGCCATGCAGATACCGCCGGCGGCCATCACGCACATTGTGATGCTCGCGGGAATAACGCCGCGGCCTATGGACTCGAAGCCTGCGACGAGGCCTGCCAGCCCCAGGCCGGTGAGCAGGAAGCCGCGGAAGTCGAGCGGGAAGCTGACTTCCTCGCGGATGTTGGGGATGTACCAGGTGACCAGCATGAAACCGAGCGCGCCGATCGGCACGTTGATGAAGAAAATCCAGCGCCAAGAATAGTACGTCACGATGAAACCGCCGACCGGCGGCCCGACCACCGGACCCAGCACTGCGGGCACGGTCAGGTAAGACATCGCGGTGACCAGCTCGGACTTGGCGATGGTCTTCAAAACGATCAGGCGGCCGACCGGGACCATCATGGCGCCGCCGAAGCCTTGCAAAATACGCGCGGCGACCAGCTCCGGCAGCGATTGCGACAATCCGCAGAACACAGAGCCAGTCGTGAAGATCACGATCGCGGTGCGAAAGACGGTGCGCGCGCCGAAGTGATCCGCCAGCCATCCGCTGATCGGAATGAAGACGGCGAGGCTCAGCAGGTAGGACGTGATCGCGAGGTTGAGCTTGATCGGATCCTCGCCGAGCGACTTGGCCATCGCGGGCAGCGCGGTCGAGATGACCGTCGCATCGAGCATCTCCATGAACAGCGCGCAGCCGACGATCATCGGCGCGAGGAACTCGAGCGCGGAGATTTTAGAGGAACTCGGACTCATCGAAACAGACAACACATGGATGAAACAAACGATATGGAAATCGGAAAAACCGGTAAACGACGGACTATACGGAGTGTGCAAAAAGAGTCAGTTGCCATTGCGTGCGGGCGCGGTACGAGCGGCGGCAGCCTGAGCTTTCTGGGTCTTGATGACGGTGCTGAACAACTCGCGCAAGCGCGGTTCGATTTGCGAGTCGCGGGTGGTGCCCTCGCGCCGACGCCATGCTCGCAGAGGAATCACAGCCTTGGCCATATTGCGATGCCCGCCGGCGCTGCCGATATCACTGAACAAAGTCTTCACGGCATCGCCGGCATTTTCGCCGCTCATGCCGTGGTTGCGCACACTTATCACGAGCTGATTGCCGAGCTTGCCTGCGACCGCAACCCACTCCACGCCTTCGAACTGAAGGCAGAAGTCGGCCAGCTGCACGATCAGATCGTCGCGCTCGACGGTTCCCAGATTGAGCACCACCAGGCGATCCTTCACGAGCATCCGTTTCATCGCGCGCGCCAGGATTTGCGCGAAGCTGAGCGGCAGCTCGGGACGATCCATCTGGCGGAGCAAGCTGTAGTTGGCGAGCGGGGTGAGATGCGTGAACGCTTGCAGGTCGACGTCGGTGACGCGGCGCGACAATGCGAGGGTGTCGCTGCGAATTCCGTAAATCAGCGCAGTCGCGAGGCGCTCACTGATTTTCTCGTCAGCCGTCACCAGGTACTCGGTCATGATGGTCGCGGTTGCGCCGTACTTCACCCGCACGTCCTCGAACGGAGCGGAGCCACCGGGGTAGCCGGGATGATGATCGATCGCGATATCGGCGCGCGGGATTTTCTCGCCGAAGAACGGCGGCTGAACATCGACCATCGCGATCTTGTCGTACTCGCGCAGGGCTTCGGTCGTGGCCGGCTGGATTTCGATTTCCAGCAGATGCACCATCGTGAGGTTTTCCGGCCGGGTAACGGGCTTGAACGCGAACAGCGGCGTGGTCTGCTTGTTGCGTCCCAGCAGAGTGCGCAGAGCTATCCCGCTCGCCATCGCATCGGGGTCGGGGTCGTCCTGCAACACGATGGCGACGCGATCGCCGTCGGAGACCATCGCGCGCAAATCCTTGATTTTCTGTTTTGTAAGGGCCTGATCCATAGAAGTGAGAGAATCCCGTGTCGCATGGAGCGACTACAGGTAAAATCAAATCTCTAATCGCAGATCGCTCGGGTGCAGGCGTGTCGGGCGCGAATATGCAGAATAACGGGACGCGCGGTCCGAAAATGGCTATCGCGATGCCGATCCTGGCGAACCGTTATGGAATTCATCGGGGTCGTGGGGGAAATACCACAGCGCAAAGAGTTGAAGCAATGATAGTATAAACGTCGCGTATGGATTCCACCAACTCAGATTCTAGCAAATTTCACTGCGTGATATGCCGTCGCGAGTTCACCGAGTGGCTGCTGCGCATCGCGGTAGAAGATACTGCGGGCTTCCGGCAGCAGGCCTTTATCTGCGGCAATTGCGCAGTTAAACTTCGGCTCGCGTCGGAAAAAAATCGCGACTTGCAGATCGATCCGTGGATTCACGAGGCGGTCGCGAGCGTGTTGCGCGGCAAGAATCCCGACAAAGAGTAAGGCAGGAAAGAGACACAATCGATGGCGGGCGCATCGAGATCCGATTCGCAACCCGGCAACGTTGCCGGCGCGGAACTATGGCCGCGTGAAGAAGCGCGACGGCTCCAGGAGCGCGTCGCGGCGTATGAGCCCGACCGTCCGGTAATTTTCGAGAGCGGCTTCGGACCGTCGGGATTGCCGCACCTCGGCACGATGGCCGAGATTCTTCGCCCGTCGTTCGTGCGCAAGGCGTTTCACCTGATCGAGCCGTCACGGCCGTCGCGGCTGATTGTTTTCATCGACGATCTCGACGGATTGCGCAAGGTGCCGGAGAACGTGCCGCATCGCGAGGACGTCGAGAAGTATTTGGGGATCCCGGTGTCGAAGATTCCTGATCCGTTCGGATGCTGCGCGAGTTTTGCCGATCACATGATCGGGCAGCTCGACGGATTTCTGGCGCCGGTCGAAGTCGAGTACGAGCTGGTGCGATCGGCAGAGATGTACTCGTCGGGACGCTTCGATGAGGGCCTCAAGCTGATTCTCGAGAAGCATGCCGAGATCATCGCGATCATCGCGCCGACGCTGCGCGAAGAGAATCGCGCGGGGTGGTCGCCGTTCATGCCGATTTGTCCGAAGTGCGGGCAAGTCGTCGAGCGCGCGGTGACGGCCTATCACCCCGAGCGCGCGTCGATCGAGCTCACATGCGAAAAGAGCGCGGGCGGCACCTCGGGATGCGGTTTTAGCGGCGAGCAATCTGTGCTCGGCGGCTTGGCGAAGGTGCAATGGAAGGTCGATTGGGCGCTGCGATGGTATGTGCTCAAGGTCGATTACGAACTGTACGGCAAGGATCTCACCGACTCGGCTCGGCTCGGTGGGCAGATTCTTCGCGTAATGGGTGGCAGGCAGCCTCTTGGATTTCCGTTCGAGATGCTGCTCGACGAGCAAGGTCGCAAGATTTCGAAGTCGGTCGGCCGGGGAGTGTCGGTTGAGCAGTGGACGCGTTATGCGCCGATCGAAGTGCTCAAAATGTTCCTGCTGCTCAATCCGCGACGTGCGCGAAAATTGTTTCTCGAGGCGATTCCGCAATACGTCGACGAATATCTCGATGCGTTGCGCGCCTATGCGGCGGCATCGGAGGAGCAGCGCCGCGAATCGGTGCTGGAATTCGTGATCCAGAGCACCACACCGAGCCGCTTCAATTCAACGCTCAGCTTCGGCCTGATGATGAATGCCGTCGCGGCGCTGGGCAGTTCGGATCGCGATTTCATCTGGAAATATATCGTTCGCTACGACTCTTCGATCGCCGACGATCCAGAAACCGAGAAGATGGGCCGGGCGCTGATGGAATGCGCGCTGAACTTCTACCGCGATTTCATCGAGCCGACGAAAAAGATCTATACGCCGGCGTCGGAAGCGGAACGCGCGCAGCTGAAGACTCTCGCGGCGTACCTGCGCGAAAATCAGAACGCGAGCGCCGAGGAGATCGAGAAGAAGATTTATGATCTCGGCCGCGAGAACTACGACAAGCCCGGCAAGATTTTTCCGCTGCTATATCGATCGATTCTCGGACAGGAGCGCGGCCCGCGCCTGGGCGCATTCATCCGGCTCGCGACGCCAGCGCGCGTCGCCGAACTGCTCGACGCAACGATCGCGCGATCGGCGTAGCGGATCCTGCGTCCGCGGTGTGTTGCCCTAACGCGGACGCGCTGTTATTTTTCGAAAAAATAACATCCAACAGCCTCAGGAGGGTCCGCAAATGGCAATCTCAGCGGTGATAACATTTCGCCCGCGGGACGGTCGGCTCGGCGAGCAGATGGAAAACCTCAAGGGTATAAAGCGGTTGGTGGAACGCGCGGGCGGTACTTTCAGGGTTCATCGCCAGACGTTTGGTACGCAAATCAATACGCTGGTAGCGGTGAGCGAGTACAAGGACTGGAACGGTCTCGCGAAGGTTCGTTCTGATCCTGAATTCGTGCAGACGGTCGAACGCATTCGTTCAGCGGCTAACCCGGCGGCTGACATCGTCGGTGGGGATCTCTACGAAGAGCTCCCGGTTTGAGCGGCTCGTAGCGCTGGCGCTCGGGGCTTAGACGAATTCGGCGAAGACTGAGTCGGCCATTTCGAGGCCGCGATCGGTCAGCTTGATTCGGCCGCGGTCGAGCGTCAGCAATCCGTTGTTGAACAGGGGCGTGGCGACGACCCCGAAGATGCATTCGAAGTTGCGGCCGAAGCGCTCGTGAAAGTCCGCGAGTGCGAAGCCGTCGCGCAGGCGCAGATTCAGGAAGACGAACTCACTTTGCGCGGTAGCCTCGTCGATAGTTTCGGCACCGGCCTCCGCGTTCGCGCGATCTTCGATCGCTGAGATGTAGCGCGACGGGAGTTTTTCGTTCCACCATCGCCGGCCGCCGCGACCGTCGCCCGCATAGCTGTGAGCGCCCGCGCCGATTCCGAGGTAGGTCTGCCCACGCCAGTAGGTCAGATTGTGGCGCGCCTCGTGGCCGGGCGGCGCGTAGTTCGAAATTTCGTACATCGCATAGCCGCGGCGCGGAATTTCCTCGCGCACCGTTTGATATATCGCGGCCTGTTCGTCAGTCGCGAGCTGCTTGATTCGCCCGCGTTTCAAGTCGGTGAAGAAAGCGGTGCCTTCTTCGAACGTCAGGTTGTATGCCGAGATGTGATCGGGCTCGAGCGCGGCGACCGATTCGATGTCGAAGAGAACGTCGGCGACCGTCTGTCCCGGAACCGCGAAGATCAAATCGAGATTGAGGCGGTCGAAGCCGGCGCGATGCGCCATCTTTGCGGCGGCGCGCGTCTCGTCCGCGTTGTGGATACGGCCGAGAAACTTGAGCGTCGCAGCGTTGAACGATTGCGCGCCGAAGCTGATTCGATTCACGCCCGCCGCGCGCATCCCAGTCAGTTTCGCGAGGTCCACCGTGCCGGGATTCGCCTCGAGCGTTATCTCCGCGTCGTCCTCGATTCCGCAGACGCGATCAGCAGCGTCGATGATCTCGCCGATGGATTTGGGATCGAACAGCGATGGCGTGCCGCCTCCAAAGAAAATCGTTCTGATGCGCTCGGCCGCATACGAGGGCGTGTTCGCCCTGTATTCAAGCTCGGAAATCAGCGCGCGCGTGTAATCCGCTTCCGGCCACGACGACGCTGCATGCGAATTGAAGTCGCAGTACGGGCATTTCGATTGGCACCATGGAATGTGCACGTAGAGTGAAAAGCTCACGCGACAATTGTAGCGCGCCTCGAGCGCCCGCTACTACGCGCTTGAATCGGTCGGTATACTTCCTGCGTCAGAGGTAGATTTGTCCGAAGTCGCGCCAAAACAGGAACCTGACGAAGCGGGCGTCAAGCCGCGTCCCGGACTTGCGCGCGCGAGCGGGTCAGGTGCGAACGCGGCCGGCACGATTGCGGCGGGCGTCCTGCTCAGCCGGATTGCCGGTCTTGTCCGCGACAGCATCTTCGCGCATTTCCTCGGCGACTCGGCCACCGCAGACGCGTTCAAGGCCGGATTCCGCATCCCGAACATTTTGCAGAACCTGTTTGGCGAGGGCGTGCTCTCCGCGTCGTTCATTCCGGTTTATGGAAAATTGCTCGGCGAGGGCGACGAGGAGACCGCCGACATGCTCGCGTGGGGTGTCGGCGCGATTCTGACGATCGGCGTGACGGTGCTGGTCGCGATCGGCGTATTGGTGACGCCGTATCTCATCGACGTGATCGCGCCCGGCTTCGAGGGCGACAAGCGCGACCTGACGATTCAAATCGTGCGCATCCTGTTTCCCGGCGCGGGATTGCTCGTGATGTCGGCCTGGTTCCTGGGTGTGCTCAATAGCCATCACAAATTTTTCGTCTCGTACACCGCGCCGGTTGCGTGGAACGTCGCGATGATCGCGGCATTGCTCTATTACGGCCCGCGCCGATCGCAGGACGGGCTCGCGATCGCGATCTCGTGGGCCTCCGTTGTCGGATCCGCATTGCAAATCGCGGTGCAGGTCCCGCAGACGCTGGCGCTGCTGAGAAAGCATCGTATCGATTTCGCGCGCGTCGCGGCGCCGTTGCGCGCCGTATTTCACAACCTGACGCCGGTGGTCGTCAGCCGCGGTGTGATCAATCTCACTACCTACGTGGACAACGTGCTGGCGAGTCTGCTCCCGACCGGCGCCGTCGCCGCGCTCAACTACGGCCAGTTGCTGTACATGGTGCCGATCAGCCTGTTCGGTTATTCGGTAGCCGCGTCCGAACTGCCCGCGATGTCGCGCGCGGCCGGTGCGATGCCCGAGCAGATGAGCACGATCCTGCGCACGCGACTCAACCGCGGACTGCGCCAAATCGCGTTCATGGTGGTTCCGTCGTCGGCAGCGTTCCTGATCCTCGGCGACGTGATCGTCGCGATGATCTATCAGTCCGGCGCATTCACACGCGCCGACGCGGTGTATGTGTGGGCGGTGCTCGCGGGCTCCGGGGTCGGGCTGCTGGCCGCGACGATGGGACGTTTGTACAACTCGGCGTTCTACGCGCTGTTCGACACGCGCACTCCGCTGCGATTCGCCATCATCCGCGTCGTCCTGACTGTGATTTCCGGCTATCTGTGCGCGATTCCGCTCCCGCACATGCTCGGGATCTCGCAGAAGTGGGGCGTCGCCGGACTGACGGTGTCCGCGGGCGTCGCGGGATGGGTCGAATTCGCGATGCTGCGATGGGCGCTGAACAAGCGCATCGGATGGACCGGGCTCGAGCGTTCGTTCCTGGCGAAGTTGTGGGCGCTGGCCCTGGGAGCCGCTGCGGTCGGTTTCTTCATGAAGCTTCACATGGCGGGATACGGACCGCGCATCCAGGGGCTGGTGATTCTTTCGACTTACGGCGGACTTTATTTTTTCGGTGCCTGGATGCTCGCGTTGCCGGAACTGAAGCAGTTCACCGATCAAATCACGCGCCGTCTTTCTCCGCGCGCGCCTTAGAACTCATACGATCGATAGTCGAGCTGGTCGAGCGTCCGCCCAGCAGCGGCGCGAGCGCCACTCGACCTCCGCGCGACTCGACGAATGCCTGACCGTCGACCTGCTTGCCGCGCCAGTCCTCGCCCTTGATCAGAACGTCGGGCTTCACCGCGCGAATAATTTTCTCGGCGTTGGTTTCTTCGAAGACCACTACGTAGTCGACTGCTTCCAGCGCGGCCAGGATTCTCGCGCGCTCGCCGCGGGATAAACCGGACGCCCGTCGCCTTTGAGATGCCGCACGCTGCGATCGCTGTTCAGTCCGACCACCAGCACGTCGGCCTGCGCGCGGGCAAACGCGAGACTCTGGATATGCCCGGCATGGAGCAGATCGAAGCATCCGTTGGTGAACGCGATCCGGCGGCCGGCGCGACGCTCGCGCTCGAGCGCCGCTTTGAGCTCGTCCGCCGAATGAATTTTGTGCTCGTAGCTTTCGTGAGCGGGGCTCAAAGCTCGCGCGAGATCCTCGCGGGTGATCACTTCGGTGCCGATGCGGGTTACTTCGATACTCGCGGCCAGGTTTGCGATTGTCGCGGCCGACGAGAAGCCGAGGCCGGCGATCGAGAACATGCCAAACACGCTCAGCACCACGTCGCCTGCGCCCGTCACGTCGTAGACTTCGCGCGGCATTGTCGAGACGTAAGTATCTCTGCCGCCGCGCTCCGCCAGGTACATCCCGTCGCGATCGAGCGTTATCAGGCACGCCTCGAGGCCGAGCTTGCGCACGAGAGTCTCGGCCGCTTTGCGCCACGCGCCGCGGTCCGTCAAGCGCATCCCGGTCGCGACTTCGGTTTCGTGACGATTAGGCGTGAGAGCAGTGGCGCCGCGGTAGATCGAAAAGTCTTCGGTCCGGCGCGGATCGACAATCACCGGGATGCCCCGCGCGCGGCAGCCGTCGATCAGCGCGCGAAGCACCTCGGGAGTCAGAATTCCTTTGTCGATATCTGAAATCAGCACGCCGTCGCAGTTGCGAAGTTCTGACTTGAGGCGCGCGATCAGCTCGCGCTCGCGGGGCTGCTTGAGCGGACGCGGATCTTCGTCGTCGACACGCAACAGTTGCTGGGTCGCGCGATGGGCCGCCTGCACAGAACCGAGCATCCGATCCTTGACGATAGTGGGGCGGTCGGGATCGATCAGAATCGAGCGAGTATCGATTCCGAGATCGGCGAAAATCTCGCGCAGCAGGCTGCCGTTGCGATCCGATCCGACCACGCTGAGTGCGCTGACGTCCGCGCCAAGCGCTCGCAGGTTCGCCATCACGAAGCCTGCGTTGCCCGGCTTTTCCTCGCGCCGCTGCACGCGAAGAATCGGGATCGGCGCCTCAGGCGAAATTCGCGAGACGTCGCCCCAGATGTAGCGATCGAGGATTACCTCGCCCGCGACCAGCACGCGCAGCGGTTTCAGCGCCGGCAGACCATTTTGATGGCGCGCGGATTCAGGATGAACGGCAGAAGCGGTTTTGCGTCGAGCCATGATGCGGCATCTTACGCCGCCGCGCCGCCTGCGTTAAACCGTGCGCGCGAGCCGATCGCTGAGTTCTTCGAGGCTCGCGAGGAACCACACATCCTTGCCGCGATTCGACTCGGCCACGAAAGCGCGCAAGGCGGAGCTTTCAGCCAGGAAGCCAGAGATGTCGCCGACGATCACGAGCCGCCGCCGATATTGCACAATCTTCTGGATCAACTCGCCCGCGATGCGCGTGCTGAGCGTAAAGAAATCGTCGTCAAGGCAATCGACGGGAATCACGATCAGCGTGGCGTGATCTTCGAACGACTTGCCGACCAGGTCGACGGCGTCGTTGTAGGTCTGCAGCCGCGCTCCGTCCGGCACGCATTCGAGGACGCGCACACCGTGAAGTTCGTAAAATTTCGTCGACAACATTGTTTCTCACCTGATCGCGTAGCCGCCGTCTACGTACACGATCGATCCCGTCACGAAGTCCGACGCGTGCGACGCGAGAAATATCGCCGCGCCCGCCATCTCCTCGGGTCTGCCGAAACGGCCGGCCGGCGTGCGCATGATGATCTCGTCGAACATCGGTCCGCTCTGCGCGGGCGCTGTCATGTCGGTTTCGATCCATCCCGGCACGAGCGCGTTGACCTGGACGTTATGCGGCGCCAGCTCGATCGCCATGCTCTTGGTGGTCTGCACCAGCGCGCCCTTCGATGCGGCGTAAGGTATCACGGCGGGACTGCCGAACAGCGAATATTCGCTCGCGATGTTGATGATCTTGCCGTGCTTGCGCGCGACCATGGATCGCGCGGCTATCTGCGAGAGAAAAAAGCATGAGTTCAGGTTCGTTTCGATCACGCGATCCCAGTCCTCGGCCTTTAACTTCAACGCGCTGCGCATGATCGCGATGCCCGCGTTGTTGACGAGAATCGAGATCGGTCCCAGCTTGCGCTCGACTTCTTCCATTGCGGGAGCAAGTTGATCGCGCCGCGTCACATCGAGCGGCACAGCAATCGCCGGCACGCCTACCTTCGCAAGCTCGTCGACGACAGCGCGATTCTTTTCTTCGTTGCGCGCGAGGATCGCTACCGACGCGCCGGCCTCAGCTAGTCCGAGCGCGATTCCGCGCCCGATTCCGCCATTGCCGCCGGTCACGACGGCGACCTCACCGCTCAAATCAAACATTTTCGGCGCAGCCATTTTTCAACCCACCTCGTCCATGTTCAGCGGATGAAGAAACCGCCGTCAACGATAATATCCGCGCCGGTAACGAAGTCCGACGCGTGCGAGGCCAGGAATACTGCCGCTCCCGCCATCTCTGACGGCTCGGCGAAGCGGCCGGCAGGAGTGCGAGTGATCATCTCATCTTTCACCGCCGCGTATTTCGGATCATTGCGAATCCAGTCGGTCATGTCGGTCGTGGTCCAGCCGGGCGCGAGCGAATTGACCTGGATATTATGCGGCGCCAATTCGATCGCGAGGCATCGCGTGAGCTGCAGCAGGCCGCCCTTGCTGACGCCGTACGAAGGATAAATCGGAGTGCCCTTGTAGCCACCGACGCTCGCGACGTTGATAATTTTGCCCGCCTTGCGCTTGATCATCGACTCGACCGCATACTTCGAGAGGAGAAAGCACGAGGTGAGATTGGTTTCGATGACTGAATCCCAGTCATTCTCGGAATGATCGAGCACGCCTTTCAGGATCGCGAAGCCCGCATTATTTACCAGGATATCGATCGGTCCGAGCTTGCGCTCGATGGCTTCCAGAGCTGGTTTCAGCGTCTTGCGCTGCGAGACATCGAGCTTGAGGGCCATCGCAGGAACGCCGGCCTTCTCAAGCATCGCGAGCGTCTCACGATTGCGCTCCTCGTTGCGCGCGAGAATCGCCACCGATGCTCCTGCTTCCGCAAGACCGAGCGCAATTCCACGCCCGATGCCTCCGTTGCCGCCGGTGACTACCGCGACCTTACCGCTCAAATCGAACGACTTTGGACTTGCCATTGCGCTTCTCCTACGCGGGCAGTTGGACAGCGAATGCTTACCGCTTCTATATTGGCGTTTCGCAGCGGTCGCAACCAACAGACGGTGCGTTCGCGATTTGCGCAATCTCCGACGAGGAAGAATCACGACGATGGGACTACGGACGGCTGAACAGTATAAGAGCTCGCTGCGCGACGGGCGCGCGGTATTTTTTCGGGGCGAAAAAGTCGCGGACGTCACGACGCATCCGGTAATCGGAATCGCAGTCGAGCATGCGGCGCTCGACTATCGGATGGCGCACGAACCCAAGTATCGCGAGCTCGCGGTCGTGAAGGAGGGCGCCGACGAATACAGCCGCTACTACCATGTTCCGCAAAATGGCGACGACCTGCTGAAGCGCAGCGCGCTGATCGCGGCCTCGACCCGCGAGGGTGCGACGCTGGTCGTGCTGATCAAGGAAATCGGCACCGACGCTCTGCTTGCGCTGCACATTATCGGCGAGCGGCTCGCAGCTGCCGGCAAGCCCGAGTACCGCGAACGCATTCACAAGTATTACCGCGAATGCCGCGACAACGATCTCGCAGTCGCAGTGGCGCAGACCGACGTCAAAGGCGATCGCGCGCTTGGGCCCACGCAGCAGGACCATCCGGACTACTACGTGCGAATCGTCGAAGAGCGTCCCGACGGAATCGTCGTGCGCGGTGCGAAGGTCCACACCAGCGTCTCGACCAATACTAATGAAGTGATCGTGCTGCCGACGCGTGCGATGCGCGCCGAGGACAAGGCTTACGCGGTCGCGTTCGCGCTGCCGATCAATACGCCGGGGCTCAAGCTGCTCGCGTCGCCGCATGGAAGCTCGCACAAAAATGATTTCGAGCATCCGATCAGCGCGCGCCACAAAATGATGGAGACGCTGACGGTCTTCGACGACGTGTTCGTGCCGAAGGAGCGCGTGTTCCTGCAGGGCGAGATCGATTTCGCGGGATTGCTCGCGCTGACCTTCGTGCGGTTCCATCGCTTCACCGCGGTATCGTACAAATTACCCCTGCTCGAACTGATGGCGGGCGCCGGTCACGCGATTGCGGAGGCCAACGGAATTTCGCGCGCGGGTCACGTGCGCGACAAGCTGACGCATCTGGCGGCGTATCACACCACGGTACGTGGGCTGATCGAGCACGCCGCACGCACCTGCACTTACGAGGACGGCGTCGCGGTGCCGAATACGCTGCTCACGAACGTCGCGAAGTATCACTTCGCGCACAACTACCATCAGGCGGTGCAAATCGTGCAGGACCTCGCCGGCGGCTTGCTCGTGACCGGGCCGGCGGCTGAAGATCTCACGAGCGAGGCGACGCGCGCCTACGTGCTCAAATACATGGGTGGCGCGAAGGGCTTCGACTCCGAGAAGCGGCTCCGACTGCTGAACCTGATTAGCGATCTGACGTCGTCGGATTTCGGCGGCTACCAGGAAGTTCTGGCGGTGCATGCTGAAGGCGGCTTCGAAGCGGAGAAGCTGCAAGCGTACCGCGAGTACGACTTCAAGACGGTCGCCGCCTACGCGCGAAAGCTCGCGGGAATAGCATGAGCCTGTGGGAGAACTTAATTGATGTGAAACCCACCGTGGGTTTCACGCTTCCTTGGGCAGGGGTGACCCCTGCACCTAATGTAAGGCAAGATGCGGGACTTCGTCCCTGTTAGAAGGGGTTATGTGAAGCCGAGATTTGACTCGGGGAACCCGCGATGACCCGGCGCTAACCCTTGAGTTTCGCCGCGAACTCGACGATCAGATCGGCGAACTGCTTGGGCGCTTCGCCATGCATCGAGTGCGGCATTTGCGGGAATGATCGGTAGTCGATCGTCTGGCCCGCGAGCTTGACCAGTTCGCATACGCGCTTTGCCTGCACGTCCGAGCGGCGCCCAGCAGGTGACCGTCATTCTCATCGACGCGACGGAAATGGTGCGTGTACAGCACCGGGCATTTCACGCTGGCGAGCATCCGCGCATGGTCGCAGCTCGCGTACACCTTGCCCTCCCAGAATGCGCGCGCCCACTCGGGATCGTATTCCTTCATTCGCTGCGGGACCTGGCCGTCGCTACTGAACATCATCGGGACGATCGCATTCGCCAGCCACTCGGGAAGTTCGGTCTTCGCAGCTGCGAGCATCCCGTCCCAATTGCCGACGCTCCACTGATCGCCAAGGTACTTGCTCATCAACTTGAAGATCGGCCCGATGGTCTGAGGCATCGGCGGCCCGCACGAGGTGTTGACCTCTGAGGCGAACAGGGGCGGGTCTTCGTAGACTGCGCCGCGGATCGTGCCGGGCATCGCGTACGCTGACAGCCAGGCGGCAATCACGCCGCCCGACGAGAGCCCGCTGACGATCAGAGGCCGCTTAATGACCAGCGCGATGAACCGCACCATGTCGTTGCCGAAGTTGTCGAGGGTGTAGCGCCCCGGCGTCCTGCTCGATCTTCCCTGCCCTCGCAGGTCGACCGCAAAGGCCTGAAAATGATCCTGCAGCAGGCCCATCGCATCCTCGTAGCCCCACCACGATTCCGTTTGTCCCGGAATCAGCAACAACGCGGGCTTGTCGGGCGCACCTGCCACTGCGTAGTTGATGACGGCGTCGCCGGTGTCGATCGTTTTTTCGGCAAAGAGGTGGCTGACATAGGTTGCCGCCGGGTTATCGGGGCCAAAACGAAGCTGAGGCTGGGTCATAGGACCATCTCCGGCTTGGTCGCGCCCAAGATCATACCGCCGACCGCCTTGGCCAGCGGATCAGGCACGAGGTAAGCGTGCGCGAGCGCGGCTTGCACATCCTGGAAACGGCGCTGCAACGGATGGTCCAGAAAGATCGCGCGACCACTCGCCGCGCGAAACAGATCGGTAACTGCCTGTCCGACCAGATCGCATCCGCGATTCATGTTCCAGCGCTTTTGCGCTCGCAGCTGCATCGAGGCTGCCTCGTGCGCTTCGGCCATTTGCCACAATTCGATCGCATCAGCACGCACCAGCGTGACCGAAGCGTCGAGGTACCAGATCGCCTCGGCGAGACGTTGTTGAATCAGGGAATCGTCGGCAGCTCGGCCGCCTGAATTGAGTTTGCGGTCGCGCGTCGCGGCTATCCACGCATCGACGAATCCTCTAGCGGAGCCGAGCGCCGACGCGGCCAACGCCATGTTGAACACCACCGACCAGGGCATCCGGAACAGCGGACCTTTATTCAGCTCCTGGCCGGGTAGGGAAGCATTCATCGCGTAGTCGAGATGAGACTGCGTCCGATATTCGGGAACGAATGTTTCTTCGACAACGATGTCCTTGCTGCCCGTGCCCCTCAGACCGGCGACGTGCCAGTTGTCTTCGATTCGATATTGATCGGGCATGAGCAGGAACGAACGAAAATCGCGAACCTGGTTTCCACCAATCTCGCGGGTGCCGGAAATCGCGCCCAGCATCACGCCGCGGCAATGGTCGCATCCAGTCGAGAACGACCACCGTCCGGAAACTTTGTAGCCACCCGCAACTTTTTCGGCTTTGCCGGTAGGATTGTAGGACGACGAGTGCATGGCCGCGGGATCGTCGCGCCACATCTCCTGCTGCGCTTTTTCATTGAAGAGCCCGAGTTGCCACGGATGGACTCCGATAACGCCTGCAACCCAGCCAGCCGACGGCGACGCACGCGAGATCTCAATCGTCGCGTCAACGAAGTCGACCAACGAGACCTCGCCGCCGCCGAAGCGCGCCGGTTGCAGCGATCGCAGGAAACCGCCGTCCAGCAGGAGCTTCCAGGTGGAATCGCTCAAACGCCGCAACCGGTCATCTTCGGTGGCGTTAGCCGCCAGCGACGGCGCGAGCCGTTTCGCCTCTTCAACCAGGCTCATCGGAATATGACGAGGCTTACTTTTCCGTGCGCAGCTCGACGGTGTTGCCGTCGGGATCGAGGATCCACAGTTGTCGGCCTGCGCCCATGTTTGCTGGCGCCTCGAGAAACTCGATTCCCATTTCCTTGAGCGAGCGCTTGGTCTCGTCGAAGTCCTCGACGTCGAATGCCACGTGAGCACCGAGCGGATCGGGCTTCTGGCCGCGATTTTCGCTCGAGATGATATGCAGCGCGTTGTTGCCGATCCCGTACCACGCGCCGCCAAAGCCGAAGTTCGGACGCGGGATCCGCTTCAGTCCGACAACGTTTTCATAGAAGGCAGTCGCCTTCTCGACGTCACTGACGCGAAACGCCGCATGATTGAATGCTTTCAATTTGATCATCTTGAGTTCTCCTGCCGATGAACTTTTTTCTAATGCACTTCGCCGCCGCCTGCGACGTTGATGGTCTCACCGGTAATGTTTTCCGCGCGGCACAAATAAACCACAGCCTCGCCGATATCGGCCGGGGTCTGCTCGCGCTTCAAGTAGGTGTTGCGCGCAATATATTCGTCGAAGGCAGCTTCGCGATTCACCCCGTACTGAGCGCCGATCAGAGGATCGAGCACGTCGGTCCACATCGCAGTGCGCAGAAACCCGGGGCATACGGCGTTGACACGAATGTTCAATGGTCCGAGCTCTTCGGCGAGCGCTTGCGTGAAGCCGACCACCGCGAACTTGCTCGCGCAGTACGCCGACGCGCCGCCGTGACCGGTCTTGCCCGCGACCGACGCGATATTCACGATCGCGCCCTCGCTCTGCTTGGCCAAGTGCGGGATGCACGCCTTCGCGCACAGGAATGGTCCCTTCGCATTCACTGCCATCACGCGATCCCATGCGTCTTCAGCGAAATCGCTAACAGGTCCGACCGCGATGATGCCCGCGTTGTTCACGAGGATGTCGATCGCGCCGAGCTTCGCGACTACCTCCGAGGCCATTCGCTCGAGGTCCGCGAAGCGAGTCACGTCGGCGAGTACCGGAATCGCTTTTACGCCGAGTCCCTTAACCTCTTCGACGGTGCGATTCAGATCGGCCTGCGCGCCGAGATTGTAGGTGAGCGTGCGGTCTGCGGGATTCCCGAGATCGATCAGCGCGACGTTCGCTCCCGCCGCCGCCAGCTTCAGCGCGATTCCGCGACCGATTCCACGTGCCGCACCCGTGACGATTGCGTTCTTGCCCTTGAGTTCCATTCGATTCTCTCTAGCACGACGGAGGGCGACGGCGGTAAGTGTCGGCGCTTACTCGAATGCGTTCTCGCCAGTAATGTCGCGGCCGAGGATCAACGTATGCACGTCGAAGGTTCCTTCGTACGTATTCACGGTCTCCAGGTTCAGCATGTGACGGATCACCGGGTACTCGTTCACGATTCCGTTGGCGCCCAGCATGTCGCGAGCGTCGCGCGCGATTTTCAGCGCCTCGTTGACGTTGTTTCGCTTGGCGAACGACACGTGCTCGGGCCGCATCTTGCCCGCGTCCTTCAGATGGGCCAGCCGCAGGCAAACCATCTGAGCCTTGGTGATCTCGGTCAGCATCTTCACCAGCTTCGCCTGCACCAGTTGATAGCCCGCGAGCGGACGCGAGAACTGTTTGCGCGACTTCGTGTAATCGAGCGCGCAATGGAAGCACGACCGCGCCGCGCCGATCGCACCCCACGCGATTCCATAGCGCGCCTGCGTCAGGCATCCCAGCGGACCCTTGAGCCCGCGCGCTTTTTCCAGGTGCGCAGTCTTTGGAATTCGCACGTCTTCTAAAATAAGTTCCGACGTGATCGATGCGCGCATCGAAAATTTTCCATGGATGTCGCGGGTCGAGAATCCCGGCGTCCCTTTTTCGACGAGGAACCCGGTTATGCCTTCATCGACCTTCGCCCACACAATTGCGACGTCGGCAATCGAGCCGTTCGTGATCCATCGCTTGGTTCCGTTGAGAATCCACCCGTCGCCGTCGCGTCGCGCCCGCGTTTCCATCCCGCCCGGGTCCGAGCCATGGTCCGGCTCGGTAAGCCCGAAGCATCCGATCAATTTTCCTTTCGCCATTTCCGGCAAGTAGCGTTGCTTCTGTTCCTCGCTGCCGTTTGCATAAATCGCGTACATCGAAAGCGCACTCTGCACCGAGGCGAAGGAGCGCAGTCCGGAGTCTCCGGCCTCGAGTTCCTGCATAATCAGGCCGTACGCTACGTTGTTCATGCCGGCGCATCCGTAACCCTTCAGATTAGCTCCGAACATCCCTAGCTCGGCCATTTGCGGTACGAGATGCATGGGGAAGGTTTCACTCGCAAAATTGCGCTCGATTAGCGGCAGAATTTCCCGATCAACGAAGCGTTTGGCCGTGTCGCGCGCCATCCGCTCTTCATCGGTGAGCAGGTCGTCGAGGTGAAAAAAATCGAGGTCTCTTAATAAATCCGACATCTTGCGCTCCATGCAGTTTTTGAAGGGTGTTTTACTTCGAATTCAAGGCTGCCAATCGCCATAAAACCGTCCGCGCCGACTGTTCTTTGGGTGACTGGAATCCTTGCCTCAGTATTGCGTGCTCTTGACCCGCCTGCGTTCATTCCGCAGGCTGATTAGGAGCGAAAATTTGCCTTATCACGGCTACTAGTTGCCTCTGTTTTAGGTATCACGTAGGCTTATACATCGATTCAACAGTATGCATATCGAAACGCTAAAGGTCTTCTGCGACATAATCGAAAGCGGAAGCTTTTCTTATGCCGCGTCGCAAAACTTCGTTACTCAATCGGCGGTCAGCCAGCAGGTCCGAAGCCTGGAAGAAAAGTATGACTGCCGATTGATAGAACGCGGACGAGCCGGAGTCAAACCGACGCCGGCAGGCCAGATTCTTTATACCGCCAGCAAGGAAATCGTGCGCCGCTTCCTGGAACTGGAGAATCGCCTGCGCGAGATCGGCTCGGTGGTCGCGGGCTCGATTCGCGTCGGCACAGTTTACAGCGTCGGTTTGCACGAATTACCGCCGTACTTGACCGAATTTCTGCGCAATTATCCAGCTGTCAATGTTCACCTGGAGTATCTGCGCTCGAATAAAATCTACGAAGACCTGATTGAGGGCAAAGTCGATCTCGGCGTGGTTGCGTATCCAGCCAAGCGCAGCCAAATCGTATCAGTGCCATTTCGCCATGACGAACTTGTGCTCGCGGTGCCGCCCGACAACCCGCTGGCGAAGCATTCGAAGGTGAACGTCGGACAATTGGTGGGTCAGAAGTTTGTCGGCTACGAACGCGACATCCCGACTCGCAAGGCCTCCGATCGAATCCTGCGCGAGCACGGCGTCAAGCCGACTTACGTGCTCGAATTCGACAATATCGAGACGATCAAGCGCGCCGTCGAGATTGGCCTCGGATGCGCGATCGTGCCGCGAATGACGGTCGAGAACGAAGTTCTGCGCGGCACGTTGCGGATGCTCGAATTTCAGGAAGGCACGTTTCTGCGCCCGCTCGCGATCATCTACAAGCGCGGCCGCGAGCTCTCGCCCGCGGTGCGCAAGTTTATCGAAGTGCTGACGACCAGCAATATCGTGCCCCGCGCTCGCGGCGACAAGACGGTAGACAAGCCCGAGCGGCCTGCGCGCGGAGAGCGCGCTGAACGCAACAGCGACTCGAACAACGAGAAGGCCGAGAAGACGGCATAAGGCCCAGCTCGATAGCAATTAAAGACGGCCGGGTCATCGCGACTCGGCCGTTTCTATTTTGGGGATATGTGCTATCAGAAAAAGCGCGATGACTCCGGAAGCGAAGATCCTGATCGGTTCCATCCGCGACCTCGTGCCGTCGATCAGCGCGCGCAGCGCGGAGATCGATAGCGCCCGCCGGCTTCCCCTCGATTTGCTCGGGCAACTCACGGCAGCCGGATGCTTCCGGATGTTCGTGCCGAAGAGTCACGGCGGCCTGGACATTGACGTGCCCGCCAGCATGGAAATCATCGAGATGCTGGCGACCGCCGACGGCTCGACGGGATGGGTCGTGATGATCGGATCCGAGACGCCGATGTTGCTGGCGCTCCTCTCGCGCAAGCACTTCGATAGCCTTTACGCCAACGGCCCCGACGTGATAATCGCAGGCGCTTTCGCGCCTCGGGGGCAGGCGGAACTCGTTGACGGTAATTATCGCGTGAGCGGGCGATGGGGTTTCGCGAGCGGATGCCAACATAGCCAGTGGCTGTTCGGCAACTGCATCGTCACGGAAAACGGGACTACTCGTGCAGGCGTGATTCCGGGTACGGCGGAAGCGCGTGCGATGATGTTCCCGCCGTCGAAAGCGCAAATCGTCGACACCTGGTCGGTGAACGGACTTCGCGGGACCGGCAGTCACGATATCGCGGTCGAAAATCTCACGGTACCCGCGGACGACAGCTTCGATATTTTTTTCGGACGCGCGTGCATCGAGACTCCGTCGATGGCGGAGCCGCTCCTCTACGCCGCGCTGCATATCGGGGCGGTCGCGATAGGGATTGCACAGCGCGCGCTCACCGAGATTGTCGCACTCGCCAACACCAACAAGCGCCGCCTCTATGCGAGCGCGTCGCTCGCGGAGAGTCCGCTGTTTCAATATCGAGTGGGACACGCGGACGCGAGTCTGCGCGCCGCTCGCAACCTGCTGCGCAGTCAGGCGGATGCCGTTTGGAATTCGGCAGTCGCAGGGAATCCAGTTTCTATCGATGGGCGCGCGCCGGTGATGGCCTCGATCACGTGGGCGGTCCAAACCTGCGCGGCGGTGGTAGATACCTGCTACAAAGCAGGCGGCGGCACATCGCCGTACGACGGCTCCCCGCTCCAACGATGCATGCGCGACATTCAGACGCTGACCCAACACGCCGGCGTCGCCGAGTCATGGCTGACGACGGCAGGCGCCACAATCCTCGGCCGCCCCACCGGCTTCGCGGTGTAAACTCTGATTCCCTCTTCCCACGTCGGAGGAGGGTTAGGGTGGAGGACATCTGCGCCGCGTGATTGTCTGTCGCGCGGCGGTTCTGACGCAGACGCAGAATTTTAGAATCAAAGGTCCTCCACCCGACGCTCGCGGATGAGCGTCGGCCTCCCCCCACGATGGGGGAGGCGAGAGTTCCACGGGTCTCACATAGGCGGCCGCTGATACCCGCCGAGCGCGGTCTCTGCCGCCTTTGCGACTGCGAGCACGGTCTCCTCGCCGAATGCGCGCCCGTTTATCTGCAGTCCGATTGGCAGGCCCTCGCGATCTTTTCCGCACGGCACGACGACGCCTGGCAGTCCCGCGCAGTTGCCCCATGCCACCGGCCATCCCGCGAGAAAGTGCGGATATTTTTTTCCGTCGATATCGACTTCAGTTGCGCCATGCTTGAACGCGGTCACGCAGAACGTGGGCCCGAGGATGATGGGGTATCGCTCCATGAACTCTGCGAGTTGCACGCGCCACGCGTCGCGTAGCATCGCGATCTTGAAAAACTCGGCCGCCGATTTCCCCTCACCAGCGACCATGAAATTTCGCAGCCGATCGCGCGAATGCTTCAAGCCTTCACCAAGCGCCTCGACCAGCATCTGGTTGCCGTCCGCGCCGTTGTACTCCCACCACAAGCGCTCGCCGTCGTCGATTGGGGGCTTCACGGCTTCAACGATGATTCCCATCTTCTGCAGCTCGCGACCCGCGCGCTCGATCGCAGCGCGCGTGTCGGACGTGACCGGAACTTCGCACGCGTCGGTGAAGATCGCGCATCGAATTTTTTTCAGATCAACTTTCTCAGGATGCGCATCGGGAGTCGGCACAGTGTACGGCGTACTCGGATGCGGTCCCTTCACGACGTTGTAAGCCAGCGTGAGATCGTCGACGAAGCGCGCCATCGGGCCGATCGTCGCCATGTGCGCGATCGGCGGCGGCGCGGCGACGCTCGGCGCCATATGCCCGCTGCCGGGAATCGTGCCCCAGGTCGGCTTGAGCCCGACGATACCGCAGAAATGAGCCGGCACGCGGATCGATCCGCGATAGTCGGAACCCATGCCCAGCGGCGACATCCCGACTGCAAGCGCGGCCGCCTCACCGCCACTCGAACCGCCGGGCACGCGCTCATGATTCCACGGATTGTTGGTCTGCCCGAACACGGGATTGTCGCAATCGTAGTCCATCGTCATTTCGGGCGTGTTGGTTTTCCCGATAACGATCGCGCCCGCCGCACGCAGCCGCGCGACCGTGGGCGCATCCTGCTTGGCCACATGATGCTCGAACATTTTCATGCCCCAGGTCGAGCGCACGCCCTCGGTGATGATCGAATCCTTGATAGTGATGGGCAGGCCTTCGAGCGGGCGAACCTCGCCCTTGCCGGACAGACGCTGGTCGGAGTCTTCGGCCTCGCGCGCCGCGCGTTCCTCGACGAGGGTGACGACAGCATTGAGGCCGTGATTCACCGACTCGATCCGCTCGATAAACGCGTCGACCATTTCGACGGAAGAAACGTCGCGCGCCCGCAGCATCGCAGCCAGTTTGTGAGCGGGAGCAAAAAACAGATCGTCAGAAAATGCCATGAAAAAACACCTCGCGTAACTCAGGAAATAGCATCGCGCGTGAGGTATTGCACGCGCGCGACCTCATGCACACGCGCCGGCAAGCAGCGATGGCCCTTGATACTAAGGTGCAGGGGTTACCCCTGCCTGAGGAAGCGTGAAACCCGGGTGGGTTTCACATCGTGTTCTCTACTTCAACGCTGCGCGCAGCCGGTCGCGGTCGAAGCCTGCGATTATTTCTTTGCCCGCGACGACGATCGGCCGCTTGATCAGATTCGGTTCTTTCGCCATCAGCGCTAACGCCTGGGCGGGGGTTAGCGATTTGCCTGCCAGCGCCATCGCCTTGAAGGCCGGGCTGCGCGCGTTTAGAAAATCGCGCGGGTCCCGGCCTGCGAATAGATCTTTCAGCTCCGCTACAGTCAGCGGAGCTTTCGCGTAGTCGCGCTCGTCGAGCTCGACACCCAAGTCCTTACGCAAGAAACTTCTTGCGTCGCGGCATGTCGTTCAAGTCGATTTCCACAGAAAACGGATCTTCTTCATGTGCGAATTCCTCCGACATTCGAGCAACTGATCTGCTACTCGATATTTGCGCTCGATGGCGACCCGGGCGCGGGCCCCGTGCCGTGATCGAGCGGATGCACGCCCGTCGTGGACGACGACGCACTCATCGACGTGCCCGACGCCGGTATCGGCGTTATCGGCGCGATACCAGAGCTTGCGGTTGTGGTCGTCGTGCTCGACGACGACGACGTTACTGGAGCTGCCGTTGGGACTTCCGGCGGAGTGTCGGTCGGTCCGCTGAAATTGATCGGCTGCTGGCCTGCGAGCATTTGCGGCGTCACCACGTAGTCGCCGCCGAGCGAGCTGCGCCATACCGTGTTGGCCGCCTGCTGATTTCCTGCTGTTATCAGATATGTCCCGCCGCCGACGATTCCACCGAGCAGCGCGTACACCAGCTTGGCCGGGATGTAGACAACGTTGCAGAGCAGGGCGCCCGCGCCGTAGCCAGCACCCGGCCAGTTAACGTTGTTGTCGGCCGGCTGCGGGACCTGCGTCGCCGCCGGTGGCCCCACGGTTTGTGCGGATTGTGCCGCGGCATATTCTGCGAGCGGACCTGTGGGCATCGCGAGCATCACCGCGAGCCCGATTGCGATCACTGCGAATCTGAAATTTCCCTTCCTCATAACTTCCTCCACCACCACTTCAGACGTTAATTGATCATTCAGTTTTGACCACCGCCTCGGCCGGCAGCAGCCCCATCAGATGACGAAACGCGCGCTCGAGGTAGTCGGCGTTCTTCGACTCGAGCGTCAGCTTCACGCGGTAATCGGGATCTCCGATCCGCGGATACGAACCCAGCATCAATTCGGGAAAATTGCGCATGCAATCGTTCAGGTGCTCGGCAATCACGCCCTCGTTCGCGCTGAGATAAATCGCGCGTATGAAGTACGGGTCGGTCGCGAACCGAGTGCTGAGGGCGCGCAGCTTGGCCTCGAACAGTTGCGGAATTCCCGGCAGCACGTAGACGTTCTCGATTTGCACGGTCGGGAAACGGATATCGCCGGCGTCGTTGAGGACGGCGCCATCGGGCACCTGCGCCATCCTGAGACCCGCGTCGAGCGATCGCTCGCGAAAATGTTCGCGGATGAGTTTTTCGAGCACCGGGTTCATCACGAGGCGGCGCTTGAACGCGCGCGCGACCCCTTCCATCGTGAGATCGTCATGGGTTGGGCCAACGCCGCCGGAAGTGATCACGAAATCAAAGTTGCGCGAGCAGTACGCGACTTCGCCCGCGATCAGATCGAGTTCATCGGGGATAGTTGCGATACGCGCGAGCGCGACGCCAATCTTGCGCAGCTCGCGAGCCGCGAAGTACGCGTTCGAGTCTTGAACCTTGCCGGAAAGGATTTCGTTACCCACCACCACCAGCGCGCAACTGCGTTCTCGCATCGACGTGCAGCTCCTTGCGCGATCCGCCTCGGTCCGCATTATCGCAAGCCGCGCCTATCAGCGGCAATGGGGTAGATAAAGAATGCTTACGACGGGCCGGAGCCCTCGACGTCGGGCGCCGACGCCTCGATAAACTCTTTCAGCCGCCGCTTAAGCCGCGTTTCTATTTGACGCACGCGCTCGCGACTGATTCCAAAGCGTGCGCCGATCTCCTGCAACGTATCGGGATCTTCGGCCAGCAGGCGCGCATCGAAAATCTCCCGCTCCTTGCCGGTGAGCGTATCGGCAAACTGCTTGACCTTGTCCCGGGCGAAGTCGCGCCATTCGCGGTCCGCCGTTTCGGTTTCCGGATTGTGCCCGACGTCGGGGATTACGTCGAGCAGCCGCGTATCGCTATCCTCGCCGCCTCCGGTCGGTTGATCGAGCGACACCTCGCTCTGGCCCATCCGCTCCTGCATCTCGCGCACGTCGCTCTCGCGCACGCCCATCCGATGCGCCAGCAGCAAAGGCTGCGGCTTGAATCCCTCGCGCTCGAGCCGCTCAGTCTCCTTGCGCAGGTTGAAAAACAATTTGCGCTGCGCCTGCGTCGTGCCGATTTTCACCAGCCGCCAATTGTTGATCAGGTAGCGATAGATGTACGCGCGCACCCACCAGACCGCGTACGAGGGAAAGCGGATTCCATGCTCGGGGTCGAAATTCTTGACCGCTTCCATCAGGCCGACGTTGCCCTCCTGGATCAGATCGAGCACGTTCCTGGTTGCGCGCGCGAACTCGTATGCGAGCTTCACGACCAGGCGCAGGTTGGCGGTCACGAGCCGGTAAGCGTCCTCGGGATCTTTATTCTTGATGTAGCGCCGCGCGATCACCGCCTCTTCTTCGCGCGACAGCAGCGGGAAGCGGCGAATCTCGGCGAGATAGCGGCCCAGCGGATCGGTGGCGACCAGCGCGCCGCGGTCTTTGCGGTCGGCGGCCTTGTCGTCGTCAGCATCCGGATCGGCGCTCTTCGCCGTTTCGTCGTCGTCGGTGCTTTCAACCGGACGAAACTCGGATACTTCGATTGGCGTGTCCTTGTCTTTGTCGCCGGCGGCTTCAGTGTCGAGATCGATCTCGGACTCTTCGCCGACGACCGGTTCGGGCACTACGCGAGCGCGACGAACCTTGGCGCTGGACTTAGCCGCGCGCTTTGGTTTCGTAGTGCGCTTGGGAGGTTTCGGTTTGCCGGTTTTGCGCGCCATGGGCAGGCTCCAGCTTCACCAAATGCTAGAACTGGGATACGGAGACAATCGCCGAACTGTCGGCGGCAACGATCTGCGTCGGTTTTTGTCGGATCGATCGCCGGTCAGGCGTCGGGTTCTTCGATCGTAACCTTGCCGGCGGCGATTTCGCGCAACGCCGTGACTACTTCTTTGTTGTCCGACTCCACCAGTGGCCGCGCACCCTTGAGTAACTGTTTGGCGCGGCGCGCCGCGCCGAGCACGAGCTCGAAGCGGTTGGGGATATTCTCCAGGCAATCTTCAACGGTAATTCGTGCCATTAGAGGATGATTGTCCGGCCCGCGGAGGTTCTTGTCAACGCACCAGCGGAGAGGGAAGGGTAAATCACTCTATCTAATGTGAAACCCGCGGTGGGTTTCACACTTCCTTCGGCAGGGGTGACCCCTGCACCCAGTGATAGGAAATCGCGAAATGTCGAGGACGCCATTTCGCTCTCAGGTTCGTGGGGACGACTGTGTCGATTCGAGGGAGGAAGAGCGCCCGATACCTCGCTCTTATCTTACGGGCGAGGTGGCCCCCTTCGCATCGAGGTGAAGGGGGTCAAGCTCAGGTTGACCGGTTCCTTCCACGCCTCTCTACAAATTGTTAAATTATCATGATTGCCCGATTTCTTTTTCCACCATTGAATCAATTCACACTGAATTCCGTATATTAGATGGGAGGATCCGCAAATTTTTATGGGTAGGGTTGGGGCGTTGCGCCGGTTTGTCGTGGCTGCGGGACTAGTTCTGATTGTCGGGGGCGTACGGGCGGCGGCCGCAGATGGTCCCGCTACCATCCTCGAGGGCAACCATCCCGACGATGCCGCCGATATCGTGGGTGCTGCCACAGTATCGCCGTCGCAAGCGCTCGCGATGCGCCTCACGATGGCGTTGCGCAATCGCGACGAACTAACGAAGCTGCTCGCCGATCAGCAGGATCCATCGTCACCGCAGTTTCATCGATGGCTCACTCCCGACGCCTTCACCAGCCGCTTCGGACCCACTGACGCCGACGTTGCGCGAGTCACGCAATGGCTCAAGAAAAAAGGTTTCACCGTCAACTCTGCCGACGCCTCGACGCGCGAGGTTTCTTTCACCGGCACGGTCACGCAGGCGCAAAATGTTTTCGGCGTGAAGATTGCCGCAACCACTGACGGCCGCCTGTATTCCAACACCAGCGATCCCGTCCTGCCTGCCGATCTGGCGCCCGTGATCGAATCGATCCACGGCCTCGACAACCTGCTGCACAGCAAGCCGCTGGTGCGTCACGTGTCGAAGCCGGCGACGAGCGCAACTTCGCCCGCGTCGGTGGTAAATAACGCCGGGCCGGCTTTCGGCCCTCCCGACATCTATACCTTCTACGATGAAACGCCGCTGTTGAATTCCAATATCGACGGCAGCGGCAACGGATGTATCGCGGTGGTCGAGGATTCGAACATCGACCAGCCGGCCGCCGACGCGTTCAACACCCAGTTCGGCCTGCCCGCGCTGACAGGGACGAACTTCAGTACGGTGCTCGTCGATGGCACCGACCCGGGCCAGAACAACGACAAAGTCGAGACGATGGTCGATGTGATTTACTCGCATGCCGTCGCGCCCGGCTCGAGCATCCGCATCTACCTTGGCAATCAGAAGCACACATCGGCGTCAGCGATTCTCGACGCAATCCATGCTGCGGTGACGGAAAAAAACAGTCCGTGCGGCGCCATCAGTATCAGCTTCAGCTTCTGCGGCGGCTCGAAGGGCTTCTACAAAACTCAGAGCGGGTTTTTCGCGCAGGCGGCCTCGCAAGGTCAGTCCGTATTCGTGGCAACCGGCGACGACGGCGCCGCGGGACTCAAGCTGAACAGCAAGGGCGTATGCGTAACAGGCACGTCGCGCAACATCAATGAACTCGCCGCGTCGCCCAACGTGACCGCGATTGGCGGCACTGAGTTCGCGCCAAATTACTCGGGCGGCGACGACGTCGGATCGGTTCCGGAAACCGTCTGGGATGACGGCGACGGCGCGGCAGGCGGCGGTCAAAGCAAGGTTTTCAATAAGCCCACGTTTCAGAAGGGGCTGATCAAGAAACGATAAAAAGCGCGACGTTCCCGACATCTCGTTCGCCGCGAGTCCCTCGACGCCCGGCTTCTTCTACGGCGGCCGCGACATTCACAACGCGCCGGCGGTAGTATGCTGCATCGGAGGCACCAGCCTTGGCGCACCGGCATGGGCCGGCATCAGCCAACTGATCTCGCAGGCCCACGGCATAGCGGTCGGAAATCTTGACACGCGAATATACCAGCTGGGGGCAAAAGCCAACGGCGCGACGACCGGAATTCGCGACGTAACCTCGGGCAACACGAACTTCAACGGCGTAGCCGGATTCTCCGCAACCACCGGCTACGACAAAGCCAGCGGCTGGGGGACAGTCGACATCGGCGTTTTCGTCCCCGCGTATTTGGGGCCGTAATTCACTCAGCGCCCTTCGAAGCCCACGGTCCAACTCCGGTGAAACGGGCCGGCGCGATTCGGGTGATAAAACCCGGGATGTTGCGCATCGACGCGGGCGGAAAGTCAGCCTTCGGCCCCAGATAAATTTTCGCGAGGCGTTGTAGCAGCGGCACCGCGCCGCCTTCGGTGATGCGAGCGTTGCCGTAAGCAACAGCATATTCCCGCATCCCCTGAGCGCTGGTCTTATCACTGAGAAAGGACAACGCGACTCGCGGATCGCGCCGGATGTTCTTGACCTTCTGATGCATCGCCAGATGGCCGATCACGAACTCCTCGCCTTCAATTCCGACCCACACCACGGTGACTTGCGGACTGCCGTCCCGATTGAGCGTGGTCAGATGAGCGTACGGTCCTTTGTCGACCACTTCGCGCAACGATTGCGGAATTTTCATGTGTGCTTCTCCGCGAGGCCTCAAAGACTTTTGATCAGTCTATCGTAGTCGCCATGTGAGCCAATCCAGAATTTTAAACACTGTAGAAACTTCCTCATCGTTCACACTCGGATTGGTGCTCCAAGGCGCTTCTTTCGGCGAATTCCGTTGTAAATATCGTCGGTTTCCGCAAATTTGCCGATAAGGTCTCGAAATTGCTTTTTATCTGAACCCGCGCGCTTGTCGGGGGCGAAGGAGTCACGAATGAGAGCAATTCATCTGGACGACATTCGCGTGACGCGATGGTTTGGGCTCGTCAGTTCGATCTTCACCGCGGTTGTGCTTGCGACGCTGGCTGCCTCGCCCGGTTCCGCAACCGCGGCTATCGGATGTACTCCGTTCGGCGATCCTCCGCAGACTCTTCTCAGCGATCCGGTGCCGATATGTCTGGGCGGGACGCGACTCGGACCGTGGTATGACTCCAACGGCACCGCCCGCTATGCATGCCTGTACGAACCTGCCGGCGCCTCGCCGACCAATCGGCTGCCGCTGCTCGTATGGTTGCATCCTTCGCTCGTAACCGCCGACTCGATCACCTCGACCAACATCCTGGCATTCCAGAACAACTTCAGCCTTGCTCCCGGCACCACCGGCTTCGTAGTACTGACGCCAGAAGGTCGCAGCACGACGCATTTCTATCCGGCCCCCGACAATCAGGGGCCAGGATGGGACAACTGGTACCGGCAGTTTTCTCCGCGCACTATCACGGTCGGCGGCCAGAGTTATCCTGAAAACGTCGACGCCGCGACTATCGACTATTTCATCAGCGTGGTGCAGGCGAGAGGCACCGTCCTCACGGATAAGACTTTCGTCTCCGGATGGTCCAACGGGTCGGCGATGTCGTATCTCTATGCGCTCAACCGTCCCAATGTGAATTCGATCGCAGTCTATTCGGCGCCCGATCCGTTCGAGGCCTTCAACGATCCATGCCCGCAGACTCCGGTCGAAGATAAACCCGCGAGCATCGCAGAGATCGCCGTGCCTCATCCGCAAATCCAAAGCTTGCAGGTCCACAACTCTTGCGACATCGCCGGCCTATGCCCCGACAGCGAGATGATCATCAGCCAGGTCGCTACTATCGGCGCCAACCCGGACGAGGACGTGATAATCGGCGCGCTCAAGCAGCAGGTCGGCTTCTGCGATCCGCTATGCGGCACCGACCCCGACGGCAGCAGCTCGAGCATCCCTGGCATAACAGTCGGCTCCCTGAATCACCTCGAATGGCCAGTAACCTGGACCGAGCCGATGCTAACCTTCCTCGCGACGCATCAGTGAGGGAAGTTGATTTTGAAGTGAAACCCCACCGGGGGTTTCACACTTCCTCGGGCAGGGGTAACCCCTGCACCTTAATGAAAAGCAAAAGGCGGCTCTCCATTTTTTGGAGAGCCGCTTTTTCACGTTTGTGCGAGCAGATTACCCAACCCCTTTAACAGGGACGAAGTCCCGCATCTTTTCCTAACACTGGGTGCAGGGGTCACCCCTGCCGAAGGAAGCGTGAAACCCACCGCGGGTTTCACATTTAATTCCTCAGACTTGCGCGGCGCCGCCGTCGACGAAAAGTTCGGTGCCGGTGACGAAGGTGCTGTCGTCGGAGGCGAGGAAGACTGCGGCCCTCGCGATTTCGTCCGGCTCGCCGAAGCGACCCATCGGCACTCTGTTCACTATGCTCTCCAGCATCTGCTTGCCTGCAGGTCCGGACGCCGCGAGGCGATCATAAGCGGGCGTGCGGATAGGGCCCGGGCTGACGGCGTTCACCCGGATTTTCCGTTCCTTCAAATCCATCGTCCAGGTGCGCGCGAACGACCGCACCGCCGCCTTAGTCGCGCTGTAGACGCTCGACGCCGGATTGCCTTTGGACGCCACGATCGAAGCGTTCAGGATGATCGATCCGCCGCTCGGGATCAGAGGCAGCGCCTTTTGCACGGTGAACAGCAATCCCTTGACGTTGATATTAAACATCCGGTCGTAGTTTTCCTCGGTGATTTCGCCCAGGGGGGCGAGCTCCGCGATGCCGGCATTCGCAAACAATATATCGATGCGCCCGGTCTTCGCCTTCACCGCGTCGTACAGCTTGTCGAGGTCGCTGAGTTTGGCGACGTCGCCTTGAACGCCGGTTATGTTTTTGCCGATCTCTTTGACGGCCGCGTCGAGTTCCTCCTGACGCCGACCGGTGATGAAGACATACGCGCCTTCCTCGACGAATCGCTTCGCCGTGGCCAGCCCGATGCCGCTATTTCCGCCGGTGACGACTGCCACCTTGCCTTCAAGTTTTCCACTCATATTGATTGCTCCATCTTTGATTTCGTCGAACGTCATTCGCGGCGATCGCTCAATTCGCTTCCGGCGCCCAGAAGACCAGCGCTCGCACCTCGATACTCTCGCGCGGCGCCGCGTAGGGCGGGCTGTTCGGATCTTCGAACGAGGTGTGCGCGGTGAAGCGGGCGCGGCCGTCGTCCTCGGAGTCGTAGCACTTCAACAAGATTGCTTCGTTACGTTGCATCCGCGGGAAGTAGTACCAGCGATGCCTGGGGTTGTAGAGGAAGCCGAGAGTTTCGCCGACGCGATCGCGATAGACGAGATCGGTCGGCACGCTATCCTCGATGTCCAGGCTGCGAGCGTCGCAGAGTGCCAGCGGCGAACTCTCGATCGGGCCGCGAATCGCGCGCCAGACGTTGATCTCGGCGAAGCGATTCTTCAGCAGGTGTTCTGCCTCCTCCGGCAGATGGTCGCGGACGCGGCGCGGCGCGGATTTGAGGCTGTAGTCGTTGTGAACTTGCTTGGCGGGCGAGCGCGCGCCTTTTTCTGCCGCGTTCTGCCAGCACCGGATTGCGCACGATGTGATCGAAAATCAGCACGCGCTCGGCGCCGGTTACGCGCTTTATCAACTGCTCGACCTCGGGATAGTAAACCGACTTGACCTCTTCGGGATCATAGAAATCGTTCACCGCAGTTTCGTGCTCGGTCAGCACGAAACCGTTGGTGTCGAGCGAGAGTTTATTGAGCATTTCGCGGCCGTTGTGTATCACGACGCTTCGCTCGACGTATTTTCCGGAGCGGCGTGGAACTCCGGCCGGCGGATCGTAGGCAAAGTTGACCGGCTTGGGCGTCGCCTCCGCCAGGTAGTTCAGCCGCGCGCTCACGACTTCGATTCCCGCGTGCTCGTGTTCCTGGATGCTGGTTTCCATCTCTAGAGTAACCTCCGATGATTAATTGCTATCGCTCGCGACGAAATCTCGACGAAGCGAACGAAGTCGCCGACGTTGTCGATCGCTTCCATCAGCTGAGACTTCAGTTCCCTTGCGTCCCAGCAGCCTCGCAAATCGCGACGGCTTTGGCCGTTCGCGAACTGGTCTTCGTCGCAATCTTCAGTGATGTAGTCCATTTTTCAGCCGTCAGCGCTTGTATATACAAGACTCGGACCAAAAAAATTCAGGCCGGGCAATTCAATCGTCGTCGTCGCGATCCCTTGGACGCATCGCCCAATCCGCGACGACTATTGCCGCGATGCAGAATATTGCGAGCAACAGCAACTGGCTGATGTCGTTTTGCATGGTGACCACCCTTGTTCGTCGACACTGTTCAATCGCCGGATGCCTGTTCCGAGGTCACCTCGATGATCCGGCTACGTCCAAAAGAATCTTTCCGCCGCGTAGCGCATGCGCAACGCCTTCCTTGATCGACGAGAGCGGGTAGGTGGCAGCCACCGGAATGTGCACCCGGCCGGACGCGATCAACTCGGCCGTCTGCGCTATCGGTGGCGCAATCTTGGCGGCAGTTTCCGGATGGCCCAGCCAAAAGCCACGCATGGTGAGGGGCTTGAAGATTACGTCGAGCGGGCTGATCGACATCCGAGCCTCGCTCATGGCCGCAAAGCTGACAAGCGTGCCGTTGGGCGAGAGCGTCGACGCGAGCACCCGAGTCGCGGGGCCGGAGACACCGTCGAGCCCCAGGCGGAGCTCGGCATTACCGACGGCAGCTTTGATCTCTTTGGATACGTCGGGAAAATCGACGACCACAACGTCTCCGCCAATCGCCTGAAGCTCGGGCACGAGCTCTCGCCGCCGCACGATATTGACGGTCTTCAGGCCGCGCGTTTTCGCGAACGCGATCACCCATCTGCCCACTGCAGAGTTGGCGGCGTTCTGCACCACCCACTCGCCCGGCTTCAGCTTGACGTATTCACTAAGCAGCAGTGCCGCCGTCGGAGGATTGATCGCCAGCATCGACAACTGCTGCGGGTCCGCGTCCGGAGGCAAAGCGAACAGTCCATCCGCGGGCACCACCATTCGCTCCCTCCAGGTGAAGCTGGAAAGCGGCGCGAGGACGCGGTCGCCGACCTTGACGTTCTTCACACCAACTCCCGCGGCCAGAATGTGGCCGACAGCTTCGTTGCCGATCACGGTTGGAAGCGCGGGGCGGATTCCATAGGCGCCGCGTGCGAGCAGGAGGTCGCTCGGATTGATCGGGGAAAACTCGACGCCGATCAGGACCTGGTTCGGGCCGGGAGCATCGGGCTCGGCAATGTCGACATACTTAAGACCCTCGACAGGATTGCCATAAGCCGTAAGCTGAACAGGGCGCATATTTATATCTCCTTACACTTTGATCTTTGGCTAAATGGTTTCAGTGCCCGGCGCCCGCTGCTTTGCCTATTTCGAAACGCCGGATAAAGAACGCCAGCGGCAGGCCCGCCAGCACGATCAATCCGAGCAAGTGAAAACAATCCATGGCCGCGAGCATCGTCGCCTGCTGGGTCATCGTGCTTTGGACCATTCCGTACGCCTGATGGATCGCGTCGGGAGTGGTCGCTCCTCGCGTGACTAGGAAATGGCTCGAGGCTCTGACGAACTGCCGCACGCTTGCGTCGCCTGACGTGAGATCGCTCACCAGCACGCTCTGGTGATACTGCGTGCGCCGTTCGAGCGTCGTGGTGACAAACGCGATACCGAAGCTGGCGCCCCAGTTGCGGCAGAGGTTGGTCAGACTCGATCCCTTGTTGTTCTTGTTTTTCGGCAAATAGGAATACGCAAGCTGGCTCACCGGAATGAACATGAAGGCGTAGCCGAAGCCCTGGAAGACGCGGGCAAGCGCGAAGTGGAAATAGTCAGTCTCAGTCGTCATCCCGCTGTAGTAGAAAAACGAAAGCGCGGCGATCGTGAAGCTGAAGGCGAGCATGCGTTTCACGCCGACCCGCGGGACGATCCGCACGACGAACGGCGCCAGAATCGTGATGACCGCGGCGCCCGGTCCCAGCACCAGGCCTGCGTCCGTCGCCGTATATCCGAACAGCGTCTGCAGCATCTCGGGAATCAGCACCGTGCTGCCGAACAGCCCGAATGCGAACAGGAAGTAGAACACGTTGGCGAGCGCGAAGTTGCGCTCGCGCAGCAAGGTCAGCTCGACCACCGGATCGTCGTGGCGCCACTCCCACCAAATCGCAATTGCGATGGCGACCACGGCGATCGCGAGGAACGTCGCGATGAAGTGGCTCTCGAGCCAGTCGTCGCGCTCGCCGCGATCGAGTACCACTTCCAGGCACGCGAATCCGACTGCGATCAGGATAATTCCGACGTAATCAATCCGAAGGCGCCCGCTGCGCCGCGCCTGCTTGCGCTCCTCGGTGAATTCGACCGGGTCGTGCACCATTCGGCTTGACAGGATCAGCGACAGCAGTCCGATCGGAACGTTGATGAAAAAAACCCATCGCCACGAAAAGCTGTCGGTGATCCATCCGCCGAGCGGCGGTCCGATTGCCGGCGCCGTCACCATCGCCATGCTGTAGAGCGCGAAAGCTCCGCCGAGTTTTTCCTTGGGGAACGTATCGACCAGGATTGCCTGTTCGACCGGCGCGAGGCCGCCGCCGCCGATTCCCTGCAGCACGCGGAACACGATCAGCATCGCCAGGCTCGGTGCGACGCCGCATAGAAACGAACTCGCCGTGAATAGCGCGACGCACATCATGTAGTAGCGCTTGCGCCCGAAGGCGCGGCTGAGCCACGCGCTCATCGGCAGGATGATCGCGTTGGCGACCAGGTAACTGGTCAGCACCCACGTGCTTTCGTCGTAGCTGGTGCCGAGGCCGCCCGCAATATGCGGCAATGAGACGTTCGAGATGCTGGTGTCGAGCAACTCCATGAACGTCGCCATCGTCACAACGAGCGCGATCGCCCATGGATTGTGCGCCGGCCTTTCTGCGGGCGCCTCTACGATCGCGGCTCGCGCGATTGTCCGCGATGCGGCTAGCGCAGCCATACCGAGGGCTCCACCGACATTCCGGGATTCAACCGATGCTCTGGGTCCTGGCCGGGGTTGAACTCGATTCGCACCGGCAGGCGCTGTACCACCTTCACGTAGTTGCCGGTTGCGTTCTCCGCCGGCAGCAGGCTGAAGCGATCGCCACTCGCGCCGGGCAGGTTCCTGACGTAGCCCGAGTAGTTGCGGCCGAAGGTATCGACGTGGATTGTGACTTTCTCGCCGCGATGCATCCGGGCGAGTTGCGTCTCCTTGAAGTCCGCGGTCACCCAGATTTCGTCGGTCTCGGTCACGAACATCAGCGTCTGTCCCGGCTCGATTCGCGAGCCCAGTTCGACGGTGCGCCGGCCGACGATGCCGTTGGCCGGGGCGTAGATTTTCGTATAGCTGAGATTGAGCAGGGCCTGATCGAGCGCGGCCTTTGCCGCATCGGCGTCCGCCTGGCGCGCGGCGATCGTCTTGAGCGCGGAGCCGGCGGCCTCGCGCGCGGAATCGACCTTCGCCGCGTCGACGCGGGCGATCGCCGTGTACTGATCGTATTCGTTCTGCGCCACCACCCGCTCATCGAGCAGGGCGGAAAACCGCTGCGCGTCCCGCTGCGCCCGAAAATTATCCGCATCGGTCTCGCGCGTATTCGCGACCGCGGCAGCATAGTCCTGCTTCGCAGATGCGGCCTGGGCCACTGCGAGTTCCAGCCGTGCTTTGGCCTGCGCCACGGCGACTTCGTAGTCACGCGGATCGATCTCGACCAGCAGTTCGCCCGCCTTCACCCGATCGTTGTTCTCGGCATGAACCCGGATGACAGTCCCGTTGATGCGCGAGCTGAGCGGATCGATATGCCCGTCTATCTGCGCGTCGTCAGTGGATTCGTAGGACTGCAGGTAGTTCCAGGCGAAGGGCGCGACCGCTCCCAAGGCGAGAATCAGCATCGCCAGCAAAAGAATTCGCTTACTGCTGCGACTGAACAGCGGGCCTCCACCCGAAGTGCCGCGCTTTCCATCGATTCGGTCGGGCAATTCGATGCGCCGCTCGAGATCTTCGTCGGAATCTTTGCGCAGCGCCTCCAGCCCATCACTCGAGTCCGCGTGCTCGCGCAGATCTTCGAGATCGGTCTGAGTGTCAGTCGAATTGTCTCGCAAATCGCGAGTGCTTTGGCCGTTCGCGAACGTGTATTTGTTGCCGTTTTCAATGATGTTGTTCATTTTTCTGTCCCTGAAGCTTGTATATACAAGAGTCGGACCAAAAAAACAGACGCGAGAGGGAGTTTTATGATTGCCCCCGAGGAACCTAACCCCTAACCCCTTCCCTCGAGGGAAGGGGAACAATCGAGTAGAGAGGATTGAGAATGTTTTCGTATTTATCTGGTTCCCCTTCCGGCTCGCGAAGGAGAATCGGCTAGAGAGAAAGGGCGCGAGCACATTTTATCTGGTTCCCCTTCCCGCTCGGGAAGGGGTTAGGGGTTAGGTTGTCTGCTACAACCAACACGCTCGGTTGGCAGAGGACGCGATTGGTTCACGCGCTCAGCTTGCGCAGCGCCGACCGCAACTCCGCGAGGGTGCCCGCCCCCAGCCGCTTACTGACCTCTGCTTGAGCTTGCCGCCATGCTGGCAGGCACTTGCGAATTAACGCCTGGCCCTTGTCGGTTACTTCGATCAGATGGCTTCGGCGATCGCTCTCGCGCTTGAGCCGGAGCCAGCCCCGCGCGCACATCCGCTCAACGTTACGGCTCAGCGTAGATTCGTCCATCTGAAGATGTTCTGTCAGTTCCGCGGGCCTGGCCTTCCCCCGGTTGGCAACCGAGATAAGCACGCTGAACTGGCTCGTCTTCAATCCCGCGCTTGCCAGCGCGCCGTCATAGATCGCGGTGACCATCCGATTCAGCTTGCGGACGCATCCACCGACGCATACGCCTTCAACTCCTTTGATTGATTCGTTCATAGTTCATTGTATATGCATCCATTCGGCGCCTGTCAAGTTGCGGCGACGTTGATGGCGTGATGCACAAATGCCGGCTCCCCGCGAGGAGAGCCGGCATTTGCCTTGATGATCTCTGAGGCGCGGTGCGCTTACTTGCTCGGATCGGGCGTGATGCGCAGGTACGGCTTCACTGCTTTATAGCCCTTGGGGAACTTCTGCTTGATAACTTCAGGATCCTGCAGCGCCGGCACGATGATGACATCCTCGCCCTTCTTCCAATCGGCGGGAGTCGCCACCGAGTACTTGTCGGTGAGTTGCAGCGAGTCGATCGCGCGCAGGATTTCCTGGAAGTTGCGGCCGGTGCTGGCGGGGTAGGTGAGCATCAGGCGGATTTTCTTGTTGTTGTCGATCACGAAGACCGAGCGGACCGTCAGCGTGTCGTTCCACTCGGGATGAATCATGTCGTAGGCCTTCGAGACCTTCTTGTCGCCATCGCCGAGGATGGGGAAGTTCATCTTGGTCTGCTGCGTCTCTTCGATATCGCCGACCCACTTCTTGTGTGATGGAACGTCGTCGACGCTCACGCCAATCGGCTTGATATTGCGCTTGTCGAACTCAGGCTTGAGCTTCGCAACGGTGCCGAGCTCGGTGGTGCATACGGGCGTGAAATCCTTGGGATGCGAAAACAGAATCGCCCACTTGTCGCCGATCCATTCGTGAAAATGGATCGGACCCTCGGTCGATTCCTGGGTAAAATCCGGTGCCACGCTTCCAATGTGAAGTGCCATAATCCTTACCTTCCCTCTCGATTTGTCTTTAGTTTATTACTGGATCGCCGCCGCGAAACTCAACGGCCGAGCCGGTTTCGTTAATTATGATAAAGGATACTTACTAAGTTATCTATCTAGCTTCTCGCTTTGTTTCGGTCAAGATGGCTATTGCCCCCGCCGAATCGACGGAACTTCCATCCCTATCACGACCATAGCCAACCTTTGCGATTGCGTTTGGCGCGAATGCTGTGGTCGTTCGCTAACGCAGGTGATAAGAAGGCGTTCGGTCCCTGAAAAAATGAGCACATCGAATCGTTGCACGAATTGCGGCAGCGAAAACGCCGCGGAAGCGAGATTCTGCAACCAGTGCGCGACGCCTCTCAGCCGTACCTGTCCGAAGTGCGCGCATCCGAATGCGCCTGACGCGAAATTCTGCGCCGACTGCGCAGCCCCGCTGACTTCGGACATATCGAAATCGCCCGCGCGAACGTCCTCGGAGCCATCGATAAAAATCGCGCCGGAACAAAACGCCTCAATTGTGGCGGACGGCGAACGCAAGACGGTAACGGCGCTGTTCGCCGACATCAAAGGATCGACCGAACTCGAGCAGGATCTCGATCCCGAAGAGGCGCGCGCGATTGTCGATCCTGCGCTGAAGCTCATGATCGACTCGGTCCGCCGCTACGACGGCTATATCGTGCAATCAACCGGTGATGGCATCTTCGCGCTGTTCGGCGCGCCCGTCGCACATGAGGATCATCCGCAGCGCGCGCTCTACGCCGCCCTGCGGATGCAGGAAGAGCTGAAGCGCTATGCGGCGCGACTGCGCGAGGCCGGCAATCTGCCGATCGAGGCGCGCGTCGGCGTGAACACTGGCGAAGTCGTCGTGCGCTCGATCTCAACCGGCGGCGGTCACACCGAATACACACCGATCGGCCACACCACCAATCTCGCATCGCGGATGCAGGCGCTCGCGCCGACCGGCTCGATCGCTATCAGCGAGCAGACACGCAAGCTGGTCGAAGGCTATTTCGCGCTCAAGCCATTGGGGCCGACCAGGGTCAAAGGTGTCAGCGAGCCGGTCAACGTCTACGAAGTGACTGGTCTCGGTCCGCTGCGCACGCGGCTGCAACGCTCGGCGGGGCGTGGTTTGTCCAAGTTCGTTGGACGGCAGGGCGAGATGGACGCGCTCAAGCGCGCGGCCGAACAGGCGAAGTGCGGGACGCGGGCAGATTGTCGCCGCGATGGCTGAGGCGGGAGTCGGCAAGTCGCGCCTGATATTCGAGTTCAAGGCGGTCTCGCAATCGGGCTGCATGGTGCTTGAGACTTTTTCGGTCTCGCACGGCAAGGCGTCGGCATTCCTGCCGGTGATCGATTTGCTGCACGGTTATTTCAAGATCGCAGGCAGCGATGACGAGCGCATGAGGCGCGAGAAGGTCAACGGCAAAGTCCTGACGCTCGACCGCTCATTGGAAGACACGATTCCGTACCTGTTCGCGTTGTTGGGAATCACCGAAGACGCTGAGCATTACCGGCATTGGGAACAGACACTCGATCGTCTCGACGAATATTTGCATGAATTGCAAAAAAAGAGCCCGCTCGACCAAATGGATCCGCAGGTTCGCAAGCGGCGCACGCTCGACGCGATCAAGCGCTTGCTGCTGCGTGAATCGCTCAATCAGCCGCTGATGGTGATCTTCGAGGACCTGCACTGGATCGATGAGGAAACGCAGGCACTCCTGAACCTGCTCGCCGATTCGATCGGCACGCGAAGATCCTGCTGCTGGTGAACTACCGCCCCGAGTACTCGCATCAGTGGAACCGCAAGACCTACTACACGCAGTTGCGGCTCGATCCGCTCGGCAAGGACTCAGCGCGAAGAAATGTTGTCGGCGTTGCTCGGCGACGGCGCGGAGCTGGCACCGCTCAAGCGGCGTCATCATCGAGAAGACCGAGGGCAATCCGTTCTTCATGGAAGAGACGGTGCAGGTCCTGTTCGACGAGAACGCGCTGGTTCGCGACGGCGCCGCGGTCAGGCTCACCAAGGCGCTGAGCGAGTTGAAGATTCCGCCGACCGTTCAGGCGATTCTCGCCGCGCGCATCGACCGCCTGCCGCAGGATGCCAAAGACCTGTTACAGACGCTGGCGGTAATTGGCCGCGAATTTCCGCTGTCGCTGATTCGCGCGGTGGTCTCGATCCCGGATGACGAGACCAGGCGGCTGCTCGATGTCCTCCAGCTCGGCGAGTTCATCTACGAGCAGCCGGCCATCGGTGATTCTGAATACATCTTCAAGCACGCGCTGACCCAGGAGGTCTCGTACAACTCGGTACTGATGGAACGGCGCAGACAACTTCATGGACGAATCGGTGCGGCTCTCGAGAGTCTCTACACAAATTCAATCGACGACCACCTCGACGAACTGGCCCATCATTACAGCCGCAGCGGAAATTCCGCGAAGGCACTCGACTATCTCGAAAGCGCAGGTCTCCGAGCCGTTCGGCGACTGGCGTACGGCGAGGCGATGCGGAACCTGGCCGCCGCCTTGGAATTACTTGAACGCACGCCATCTAGCCCCGAGCGGGACCGGCGCGAATTCGCGCTCCAAACCAGCCTTGGTCCCGCGCTGATGGCCACCAAAGGGTGGGCGGCGCCGGAAACCGAGAGGGCCTATCTTCGCGCCGAGCGGCTTGCTGAGACAGGAGCCACACCCGAGCAGCAGTTCGCGCTACTGGTTGGATTGTTTGGACTGCTCTACGTCGGCGGCAACTTGAGCGGAGCCCGCGAACGGCAGAAGCCGATCTGGGATTTCGTCGATCGCCACCCCGATCCGGTTTTCCTTCTCGAGGCGATCCATCATGACTGGTCGGTGGCGCTTTCCGCAGGTGAGCTGGAGGCCTCGCAACGCCATGTCGAGCGGGGGCTCGAGCTGTTCGAGTCGAAGCTTCGTTCGACTGCCGTCCCGCTCTACACCGCTCATCATCCGGCCGTGTGCGGTTATGCATGGGGCGCGCAGCTGTCATGGCTGCGCGGTCGTCCCGATGCGGCGCGGCGATACGCGGAGCGGGCCGTTTCACTTGCGAATGAACTTGGAGACGACATGTCGGCAGCCTTCGCCTTGTACGAGAAGGCACTGGTTCATCGCATGATGCTGGAACCGAAGCTTGCGCTGGAAATCGCCGGGGCCGCGATAAGCACAGCGGAGGACGTTGGGTTCCTCTACGTTCTGCGCCATGCGCGAGTTGTCAAAGGGTGGGCCTTAACCGAGCTTGGAAGAGCGGAGGAGGGAATAGGGCAGATACGCGAAGAAACCGATGCACTTGCGGCCAACCGAGAGGAGTTGTGGCTCACGCTTTGTCTCGCGACTCTCGCCGACGCGTGCCTGAGAGCCGGACGCATCGAGCATGGTTTGAAGGCAATCGGCGACGCCCTGGACCTGGTCCGTCGCAGCGGCGAATGTTTCTGGGAAGCGGAAATTAATCGTCTTCGCGGCGAGTTGCTCCTGGGTCAGAGTCCTTCCGATCCGGCTCTGGCGAGAGCGTCGGTCGAGCACGCGATCAAGAAGGCCCGACAGCAGGGGGCGAAATCGCTCGAACTGCGCGCGACGACCTCGCTCGCGCGAATGCTGATGAGTACCGACCGCCGCGACGAGGCGCGTGCGATGCTCGCCGAAATCTACAACTGGTTCACCGAAGGTTTCGACACCGCCGACCTGAAAGACGCCAAGGCACTGCTCGATGAGTTGGAAGGATAGATGGCTGCAGAGACCACTATACCTTGCGCAAAATGTGGCGCGGAAAATCCGGTGGGCCTCAAGTTCTGCAACGAATGCGGGGCACCGTTCTCACGGCGATGTGCCAAGTGCGGCTTCGAAAATGCACCGACCGCGAAATTCTGCGGCGAATGCGCCGCGCCGCTAAACGTTTTCGAGGGCTCCAGCAGATCGTCTGGCTGCTGCTGTATCTATTCCCGCGATTCGAGTGGCTGCGGAGCGAGCCGATGCATCCTCAATCGAAGGTGAGCGCAAGACCGTCACCGCATTGTTCGCGGACATCAAAGGATCGACGGAGCTCGAACAGAACCTCGATCCCGAAGAGGCTCGCGCGATCGTCGATCCCGCGCTGAAGTTGATGATCGACGCGGTCCGCCGCTACGACGGATACATCGTGCAGAGCACCGGCGACGGCATCTTCGCGCTGTTCGGCGCTCCCGTCGCGCACGAGGACCATCCGCAGCGCGCGCTGTATGCCGCGCTGCGCATGCAGGAGGAGCTGAAACGCTACTCGGCAAAACTCGTCGCTGATGGCGGCATGCCGATCGAAGCGCGCATCGGCGCCAACACCGGTGAGGTTGTCGTGCGTTCGATCACGACGGGCGAGGGCCATACCGAGTACACGCCCATCGGACACACAAACAATCTGGCATCGCGGCTGCAGGCGCTCGCGCCGACCGGCTCGATCGCAATCAGTGAGCAGACGCGCAAATTCGTCGAGGGCTATTTCCCGCTCAAGCCGCTGGGTCCGACCAAGGTTAAGGGCGTAAGTGAGCCGGTCAATCTTTACGAAGTGATCGGTCTCGGCCCCCTACGTTCGCGGCTTGAGCGAGCAGCCGGGCGTGGCTTCACGAAGTTCGTCGGGCGGCAACGCGAGATGGACGCGATGAACGCGGCGGCTCAGCAGGTCACGGCTGGCCACGGACAGATTGTAGCCGCGATGGCCGAGGCGGGTGTAGGCAAGTCGCGCCTGATGTTCGAGTTCAAGGCCACCAGCGCGACGGGCTGGATGGTGCTCGAGGCCTTCTCGGTCTCCCACAGCAAGGCCTCGTCCTATCTGCCGGTCATCGATCTACTGCACAGCTACTTCCAGATCGTCTCGCAGGACGATCAGCGCACCCGCCGCGAAAAAGTCGCCGGGCGAATCGCGATTCTCGATAATACGCTCGAGGGCGCGATCCCCTACCTCGTTAGCCTGCTCGGAATCGCAGGAGCGTCCGACCCGCTGGCGCAGATGGACGGGCAGATCAAGAAGCAACGCACGCTCGATGCGATCAAGCGCATCCTGCTCCGCGAGAGCCTCAACCAGCCGCTGATGGTGATTTTCGAGGACCTGCACTGGATCGATGACGAGACGCAGGTGCTGCTGAATTTGCTCGCCGACTCGATTGGTACGGCGAAAATCCTGCTGCTGGTAAATTACCGCCCCGAGTATTCGCATCAATGGGGTAGCAAGACCTACTACACGCAGTTGCGCCTCGACCCGCTTGGCAAAGAGTCCGCCGAGGAGATGCTGTCGTCGTTGCTAGGCGATGATAAGGGTCTGATCCCTCTCAAGCGTCTCATCATCGAAAAGACCGAAGGCAACCCGTTCTTCATGGAAGAGACGGTCGAGGTGCTGCTCGATGACGGCGCACTGATCCGCAACGGGAGCATCAAGCTCGTCAAGCCACTGGCGGAGTTGAAGATTCCGCCGACAGTACAGGCGATTCTGGCCTCGCGCATCGATCGTCTGCCACCGGACGAGAAAGCCTTGCTGCAGACGCTCGCGGTGATTGGCAGAGAATTCCCGTTCGGTCTCATCAGGAGTGCCGTCGCGAAACCTGACGATGAACTGAACCGGATGCTCGGCGATTTACAGCTCGCTGAGTTCATCTACGAACAGCCGGCCGCCGGCGATATCGAATACACCTTCAAACACGCGTTGACCCAGGAAGTGGCCTACCAATCGGTGCTGGTGGAGCGCAGAAAGGTGCTTCACGAAAAGATCGGCGCAGCGATTGAAGCTCTGGCCTCGATCCAGATCGACGATCACCTGGCCGAGTTGGCGCACCACTACAGTCGCAGCTCGAACGTCGGGAAAACGGTCGAGTACCTGGACCGGGCGGGCCGGCAGGCAATGATGCGCGGCGTCTTCAAGGAAGCCGAGCTTCATTTTAAGCAGGCGATCGCCGCGCTGAGCACTACGTCCGAGACCCCCGAGCGCATAAGACGCGAATTCAATCTCCAGTACGCGCTTTGGCAGGTGCTCGCATTCACAAGCCGCATGGGCGCGGTTGAGAATTTACGGGCGAGCAGACGCTTGAGGGAGCTGGGCGAAAAGGCTGGCAATCCGGAGCAACTCATAGTCGCGCTGAGGGCCGCTTGGGGCCCGGCCCTTGAGCAGGGCGATATGACTGTCGCGCAGCAGATCGCCGAACAACTGTTGGAGATTGCCGAACGCAGCGGGAGTCGCTACGGCCTGACCCTGGCCCACCACTTACAGGGGATTGTCTTCCAGTTTCGCGGCGAGCTGACTCAAGCGATGCAACATTTCGAGGCGGCGATCGCGTCATACAACGAGACCGACTTCACCGGGTACGTCATGGTGGACCCTCATGTCGGGGCGCTGTTGCGGATCGGCGTGGCATTGTGGCACTTGGGGAACGCCGATCAGGGGCGAGCGAAAATTCGTGAGGCGATTTCCTTGTCCGAAGGCTTGAAGAGGCCCGGAAATATGGCCTTCGCGCTGCAAGGGGCAAGCGCTTTTTACGTGTACCTTCGCGAGCCTGTCCACCTGCACGAAGTCGCCGAACGCCTATTCACTCTCGCGAGCGAACTACAAATGCCCCAGTATGTGGCCTCTGGCTCCTTTTATCGCGGATGGGCGATGGCCGAGCAGGGTCGGACGAACGAAGGCGTCGCGCTGATTCGCACCGTACTCGATTCCGCCGCGGCGCTCGGCCTCCCAGCGAACGCGGAAACGCTGAGGGTGTCGAGCGAGGCGCAGGCGCGAGGAGGTCAATTGGAAGAGGCGCTCGCCACGGTCGAGCAAGCCTTTTCCGCCGTTGGAGAACGGCAAATCTTTTTGCCTGAAGTGCTGTGGTGGCGGGGCGAGTTGCATCTGATGCGCGGCGAAGGGACTCTGGCGGGTCGCGACTTCCGGGAAACGATCACAGTTTCCCGGCGCATGAGCTCGAAAGCTTACGAGCTGCGCGCCACGACCAGCCTCGCGCGTCTGCTCGATCGCCAAGGCAAACGCGACGAAGCTCGCGCGATGCTCGCCGAAATCTACAACTGGTTCACCGAGGGCTTCGACACCGCCGACCTCAAGGACGCCAAGGCGCTGCTCGATCAACTTAGCTAGTAACGAGTAATATACCATCGCCTTTGGGGGGAAATTTTGACTACTCAAAAGCGGGGGATCATTGCCAAGGCGATGCTGGCTGGCGTTGCCGCGGTTGGTATTGGCGGCTGTGAATTATCTGTTGCTGGCGCCGGCGCGATCTACGCTCCATTCCACAAGCCGGATCCGCGCTCGAAGGCTTACGTATTGCTCCGCCGCCATGATTGTTCAGCGGCTGATACGGAGTTTTCGGAATATCTGATCACCACGCCCAACGACGCGCAGGCGATTTCCGGAAAAGCTGAGGCTCTCGTGTGCCTCCAAAAATATGATGACGCGATCGGAGAATACTCGCGCGCTATCCAACTCGATCCCAAGTGGTTCGACTACCTGGGGCGGGGCGTCGCTTACAAGGCCAAGGGCGATCAGACCCACGCGATTCAGAATTTCGACGCTGGCATCGCCGTCGCCCCGACCATCCCCGCGCTCTATGTCTATCGCGGCGCCGTGCTGAGCGGGCGAGGCGATGCGTCTGGCGCGAGGGCAGACTTCGAGAAGGTATCGAGTCTGATTTCCGACAGCCGAGGGGGATTCAATCGCTACGGCTGGGCGCTGGCGACATCCCCAGTTGCCGCATATCGCGATGGACCGGCGGCGATACAGTACGCCACGCGCGCCTGCGAATTGAGTTCATGGAAGAACGCTAATGAACTGGATACGCTGGCAGCCGCTTACGCAGAGGCTGGACAATTCAAAGAGGCAATTCAGTGGCAGACATCGGCCGTGGAAGTTGGCGGCCGCAATATAGATCGCGACGACTTCCAGGCGCGGCTCGCGATGTATCAAAAACGAGAGCCGTTCCGCTCAGTTGCGGCGACGGCGTTTTTCCTTTAGGTCGTCAAGTCCTTCTGGCAGAGTGGATATCCGCCGCTACGCCTTCGCCTTCTTGAAGTTCGGCTTGCGCTTCTCCAGAAACGCCGCGACGTATTCCTTGTGCTCGGGACTCACGTAACACTTCTCCAGCGCGAATCCCTCGAACGCCATCGCGGTTTCGAGATTGCCGTCGAGTCCCTGGTACAGTGCCTTGCGCGTGTAGGCCAGTGACGTCGGCGAGCATTGCAGCATGTCGCCCGCGAGCTCGCGCGCAGTCGCGGGCAGTTCGGCCAACGGCACGACACGGCTCACGAGTCCCATCGCGAGGCATTCGGCCGCCGGGTATTGGCGTCCCGTCAGCATCATCTCGGCGGTGCGCGAGAGCCCAATCAGCCGCGGCATCAGGTAGCTCGATCCCAACTCGCTCATCAGTCCGACGCGCGGGAATATGACGCCCATCTTCGCGTTGTCCGACGCGATTCGCACGTCGAACAGCAGCGGAATCGTGCATCCGACCCCGAGCGCGTAGCCGTTGATCGCCGCAATCGTGGGCTTCGACAGATTGCGCATCACCTGCGGCAGCGAGACGACGGCCCGTGCGCGACGTTCGGTCGCAGCCGGCTTTTTTCGCTTCGCGCGTCTTGATGTCCGACGCGAACATCGACATGTCCGCGCCCGCGCAGAACGCGCGATCACCCGCTCCAGTAATGATGACGACACGGACACTGTCGTCGGCGTCGGCCCGAAGCATCGCATCGGTAATCTCCGCGCCCATCGTCGTCGTGTACGCATTCATCTTGGCAGGACGATTAAGCGTAACCGTCGCAATCTCGTCCGCCACGTCATAAAGGAGTGTCTCGTAAGCCATCGCGAACTCTCCGCGTCCGATTCCCTTCTCCTGAAGGGGTGGGGTTAGCTGTGAGGTCCCGCGCGCGACAACGGAGCGCGGCCTTAATACTGAAAAAATTACCGCTTCTTCCGCGCCTTCTTCCTCGACTCCCTGGTCTTCGCCTGCAGTCTTGATTTTTTCCGTTTGCGCCGCCGCTTGATTTCTTTTTGCCGTTCGCTTGCCATCTAACCTCTCTTATCTACTTCTTTAGTCCAGCGGGACCGTCCTTTCCACCTTTGCGCCAGACTCGAGATGAATTCCACCCGAGGTCGCGTACGACTTGCCCTTGCCGGACCGATTCTCCACATAAACGTCGTAGTCGCCCGGGTCAAGTTTGAATCGATGCTCACTGCCAGGCTCGCTTTCGGCGACCTTGGTCTGCGTGCCTGCGCGCAGGACTACCACCCGCGTCGAGTTGTCGATCGGAATCTTCGACATCACCGGCTGCACCAGCAGTTCGGCCTTCACCACTTCATCGAGCGTCAGCACTGCGCGATGCCCCGGCGCGAGCGGCTCAGCATGCCAGTCGTAGCCTTGCGGCGGTGCGTCGATATGGATGTCCACCTGGGTCGGCGCGAAGAGATACTTGTCACCGGAAATAAAACTGGCGATTTTCGTGTGCGGCGGGTCAGTGGTCGTGACAGTGACTCCGAATCCTGGATCGTTTCCAGTTTTGTCTTTCACCCTGACCTGCAGCACCGCGACGTTCGCGATCATCACAGTATGAGTACGTCCAGCCTCGATCTGAACGCCGTCCTTGACGATCTGCCCGCCGACAATCGGCAGCACCACTTTGTATTCGCCGGGCGCCAGCGCAATCGACGATCCCGCCGTAACCTGCCCAGCCTCCTTGCCATTCGCGGCAATCACATGCGCCGCATTTTTCGCCCCGGCCCCGTCCTCACCCAGCACATCCAGCTTAAGATTCCCAGTCTGCGCCGCATACGCAATCGAAACGACCGCGATCAAAGCAGCGACGGCAAGCAGTCGAATCGATCTCATTTCTGTCTTCCCCTCTCCCTGTGAGGGAGAGGATCGAAGGTGAGGGTCCTTATACAGCGCGCTTTCTGCGCGCGATTCAAGATTCTGCTCTGCTCCCATATGCGCTTGCAAATCTCGTGCAAAGTTCTCCTCATAAGCGACGTGGTATCTTACGGGCGCCGTCCAGCGCGCGCTACCGCCGCGTCACCACTTCTGTGATATTTTCCTTGCGCCGATCGACTATCCAAGTTTTTCGAGGTCTTCTGATGCCGCGAATCATTGTCGAAAGAAATATCGAAGTGCCGATGCGCGACGGATGTGTGCTCCGCGCAGATCTCTTTCGTCCCGATACTCCCGAGAAGCTACCCGTGCTGCTCAATCGCACGCCCTACAACAAAGCGATGCCGATGGTGTACGGCGGTACCCTCGACGCTCTGCGCGCCGCGGAGGCGGGATACAACGTGATGGTGCAGGATTGTCGCGGACGGTTCGCGTCGGCGGGCGTGTGGAATTGCTTCACCGACGAAGCGCGCGACGGCTACGACACAATCGAATGGGCCGCGCGCCAGAGTTGGGCCGACGGCAAGGTCGGTACATACGGCGCGTCGTACATGGGTGCGACGCAATGGCTCGCCGCGACCAATACGCCGCCGAGCCTGAAGGCGATGGCGCCGTCGATTACTGCCAGTGACTATCACGACGGATGGACTTACCAGGGCGGCGCCTTCGCGCTGTTCTTCAACGTGAGCTGGACGATGGCGGCGCTCGCTCCCGCGCGCCTATTGCGCGAGCGCGCCGACAATCCGGCTGTAGCAGGCGAGCTGGGTGCGGTGATGAGTTCGATCGACTCGATGCGCGAGAAAATGAACTTCATGCCGCTGAAAGAGTTTCCGATGTTTCGCGCCGGAGCGCCGTTCTTCTTCGATTGGCTCGCGCATCCCGCTTACGACGACTATTGGCGAGCGCTGTCGATCGAGGAGCATCACGCGGCGATAGACGTTCCAGCGTTGAACATCGGCGGATGGTACGACATCTTTCAGGGCGGCACGATTCGCAACTACACCGGGATGCGCTCGCGCGGTGGCAGCGACGCGGCGCGAAATGGACAGCGTCTGATCATCGGGCCGTGGAATCACGCGGTGCCATTTCAAAACCTGGTTGGCGCTGTGGATTTCGGGTTCCGCTCGAGTCCCGTTTCCGTCGATATCGACGGCATAACGCTGCGCTTCTTCGACCACTGGCTGAAAGGCAGAGCCGGTGCCGAGGCGGAATCGCCGGTGCGAATCTTCGTGATGGGCACCAATCAGTGGCGCGACGAAAAAGAATGGCCGCTCCCCGGCACCGATTTTCGCCGCTACTACCTGCATAGCCGCGGCCGCGCCAACAGTATGTACGGCGACGGCGTGCTCTCGACCGATGCACCAGCGGTCGAGCCGCCCGATTCGTTCCTCTACAATCCCCTCGACCCCGTGCCTACTGTCGGCGGTGGACTGTGCTGTTACCCCGGCGCGCTGCAAGGCGGCGCGTTCGACCAGCAAGCCGTCGAGCATCGGGCCGATGTGCTCGTCTACTCGACCGATCCATTGCCCGAAGATCTCGAAGTGACCGGCCCGATCGTCGCAACTCTCTATGCGTCCTCGTCTGCCCCCGACACGGACTTCACCGCGAAGCTGGTCGACGTGAGCGAGTGCGGAACCGCACTGAATCTCACCGACGGAATTATCCGAGCGCGATGGCGCGACTCACGCTCCACGCAGTCGATGCTCACGCCCGGCAAAGTCGAAGAGTTCAAAATCGACATGTGGTCGACCTCAAACGTGTTCAAGAAGGGTCATCGGATTCGCCTGGAAATCAGCTCGTCGAACTTCCCGCGCTTCGATCGAAATCCAAACACCGGCCACGACTTGTTCGCCGACCCAGAAATGCGCCCCGCCATGCAAACCGTAATGCACGACCGCACCTTCGCCTCGTACGTAACCCTCCCTCTAATCGCATCAAATCGGTAGGCCGCGCTGTCCGCGTCCGGTCCCCCTTCCCACTATGGGAAGGGGTTAGGGGTTGGGTCGCCCGCATCGCTCGCGACGCTCCTTCTTACCTCGCCCGTTACTTTACGGGAGAGGAGGCCGGCCGCATCGCGGCCGGTAGGTGAGGGTTCCGGGTGCATCAGAAAATGCCCGCGCCGTCACTTTTTTGAGTCATCCTTCCAATCCACTCGCGATGCTCGCTACGTTCAGGATCACACCACTTACGCGGCGACGGGCGTCACCGCGACCGAGACCGCCCGCCAAACTCCGTCCCGCCTGGAGAACACACGCATGAAGCGCTGGTCGATGACGATGCGGCCGTCCTCCAACTCCAATTGGAGGCGTCCCCGGCTTATGCCGGTGCTTCCGAAAACGCGCACGAATTGCTCGCTGAAGGTCACAGATTTTGCCCGCCCCGGCGGGTTGATCATCAGCAGCGCTTTCGTGATGGGTTCGCCCGACGCGGTCAACCCGGTGAAGTCATCCGCGAGGATCTCACCCAGCGGCGCGCGGTCGTGACGCCGATACGCGTCGTTCCACTCGCTATCCAGGCGCAATATCTGCGCCTCATCCTCTACTTGCGTCCCCATGATGCGCCCCTGTTGTAATCGATGGCTGAACTAGATCAGCCTGATCCGTATAAAGTGCAGTATCCGACTTTGCTCGATCAATCAAAACTTCGCCCCGCACTCGCGAAAATGCCCTCGCGCGCACCATTTCCACTTATCCTCGCACCGCGTTAGGTTGTCTTATGCCCACCTCAAGTGCTCGCGTTGAAGCATGGAAGTCCGCGTGGGAAAGCCGCGACCCGGCGCGCGTCGTTGCGCTCTACACTCGCGACGCAACTCATCAGAGCGCGCTCATCGCGAAAATCTATCCGCAGCTCGGCCGCCTGTCGCTACAAGGCCATCATGAAATCGGCGTGTACGCGCGCCGCGGCCTCGAGCGATACACCGAGCTGCAGTTCGAAATCCTCACCGTCACCGAATCCGGCGATCGCGCCGCAGTCGAATACCGCCGTCATTCGAATCTCGACGGCGCCAATCCCGCGCATGTGCTCGAGCTGATCGAATGGCGCGACGCGCTCATCAGCAGCGTTCGCGTTTTTCATTTTGACGCATAGCCGCAGGATGAAACTCTCGACCCGACTACTCGGCAAGTCCTACCGTTTTCGCTCAATCAAGGAATTGCTCGCACGCGCCAACGAAGCGCGCTCCGGTGACGAGCTGGCGGGAATCGCGGCGCGCTCCGAGCAGGAACGAATCGCGGCCAAAACCGTGCTCGCCGATCTGACGTTGAACGACCTGCGCGAGAATCCGGTCGTCGCGTACGATCGCGACGAGGTGACGCGCATTATCGATGACGCGCTCGACCTCAACGCATTTGCCGCCGTGCGCAGCAAGACGGTCGGCGAGTTTCGCGAATGGCTGCTCGACGATCCGACCACCGGCGACGCGATTCTCGCGACCGGCCGCGGAATCACCGCCGAGATCGCCGCAGCGGTCGCCAAGCTGTGCACCAATCTCGATCTGATTACGATTGCGTCGAAGATTCGCGTCGTCACGCACGCGCGCACCACGCTCGGCCTCGCGGGCCGGCTCTCGACCCGCCTGCAGCCAAACCATCCGCGCGACGATCTCACCGGAATCGCCGCCGCAACTTACGAAGGCCTCGCGTACGCGACCGGCGACGCGCTGATCGGAATCAACCCGTGCGTCGACGAGCCCGACAACATCCGCCGCCTGCTCGAACTCACCGCCGACATCATCGATCGCACCGGCGTGCCGACGCAGAACTGCGTGCTCGGCCATATCACCACCCAGATGCGCGCGCTCGAGGCTGGCGCCCCGATGGACATCATGTTCCAGAGCCTCGCGGGCACGCAGAAGGGCAACGCCGGTTTCGGGATTACGGTCGCGATGCTCGACGACGGCTACGCGATGATTCGCGAGACCGGCCGGCTGCGCTCGCCAAATCTGATGTACTTCGAGACGGGGCAGGGCTCGGAACTATCCGCCGGCGCGCACGAGGGCGCCGACCAGGTCACGCTCGAGGCGCGATGCTACGGCCTCGCGCGCCGCTACGCGCCGCTGCTCGTCAACACCGTGGTTGGATTCATCGGTCCCGAATATCTTTACGACGCGAAACAGATCACGCGTGCCGGCCTGGAAGATCACCTGATGGGCAAACTGCTCGGCGTCCCGCACGGGGCAGACGCCTGCTACACCAATCACGCGCGCGCCGATCAGAATGACTGCGAAAATCTCGCCGTGCTGCTTGCGGCGGCAGGATGCAACTACTTCATGGCGGTGCCGATGGGCGACGACGTGATGCTCTCGTATCAATCGACCAGCTATCATGACGCCGCCGCGCTGCGCTCGGTCCTCAACCTCCGACCCGCGCCCGAGTTCGAGGATTGGTGCGAGCGTCGAGGAATCATCCACGACGGCCGTCTGACGCAGCGGGCTGGCGACGCCCGAATCGTGATGGACCAGCATTGAAAAAAATCGAACCCGGCCCGCGCGACGGCCTCGACTTCGACACGATGCGCAAATCTACACCCGCGCGTCTCGGCCTCGGACGCGCGGGCCCGCGCTACACCACGGCCGCGATGCTTTCTCTGCGCGCCGATCACGCCCGCGCAGTCGACGCTGTGATGACCGAAGTCGCGCGCGACTGGCCGCGACGCAATAACCTGCTCGAAGTCCACTCGCAAGCACTCACCCGCGACGACTACATCCGCTACCCCGAGCGCGGCCGCCGTCTCACCGAAGTCGATGCAAAGCGCATCGCACGTCTCAAGCCTCCTCCAATCCGGTCCCCCGTTCCCGCGCGGGTCCGAAAAAAGGGGTTAGGGGTTAGGTTCCGAGGCCGCAGCGAGAAGTCGCCGATACCGACCGTCCTGATATGCATCGGCGACGGACTATCTTCCGCCGCCGTCGAAAAAAATGCAGCGCCGCTCGCTGCGCGCACTAACGAAGATCCTCGCATCGCGCTACCGGCTCCTGAAGCCGATCTTCATTCGCAACGCGCGCGTGAGAATCGAGGATCACATCGGCGAAATACTGCGCCCCGACATCGTATGCATGATCGTCGGCGAGCGTCCCGGCCTCGTCACCGCTGAAAGCCTGAGCGCCTACGTGATTTACCGGCCCACGCTCAAATCAATCGAACCCGACCGCACGGTGATCTCAAACATTCATCGCAGCGGAATTCCAATCGCGGATGCCGCCCGCAAAATCGCCGCACTTATCAACGACGCAATTAAATTCCAGGCGTCCGGCGCCGCCCTCGCGCAGAAAACGTCGCCTCCGACGTGAACCTCGTGCGGCTGGCGCCTGCTCATCCGAAAAACTACGCTGAAAACAGCCATGTCAGATCGTGAATCAGTGCTCGCCGCCAACCGCGCCTTTTACGACGCCTTCGAAAGTCTCGACGCCGAAAAAATGGAAGCGGTCTGGCTCAAAGACCCGCGCATCATTTGCATTCATCCCGGATGGCGTAAGCTTTCGGGATGGGGTCCGATCATGTCGAGCTGGGAACGCATCCTCGACAACATGTTCGAGATGAAGTTCGAGCTCGGCGAAATCGAAGTGATGATCAGCGGCGACCTCGCAATCGTCGTCGTCGAGGAGAACCTGACCCAGCGCGGCTACGACGGCACCCAGCGCACCAACGTGCTCGCCACCAACGTGTTCGAGCGCGTTGGCAACGCATGGTTCATGGTGATGCATCATGGGTCGCCGGTGATCGCGCCGCCCGACGACGAGCCGCCGCTTCAATAGCACAAGGAGAAAATCTCGACGATGCTCAAACGCGTTGACCGAGTTCAAATTGCCGTCGCGAATTGCAATGCGGCCGAAGAAGTCATCGAGGAAGTCTTCGGCGGAGAGCTCGTCCGTCGCGACAAGTCGGCGCCGCTCGCCGCGAAGCGAAGCACGATGCAAGCGGGATCGAGCCTCATCGAGCTTCTCGAACCCGATGGCGCGGGCCCGGTCCAGGACTTTGTCGCCAAATGGGGCAGCGGACTTTTCGGCGCCGGATTTTCGGTGGATGACCCCGACGCCGCCGCTCATCATCTTACAAAGTGCGGCGTCAACTTCGATCAATCCGCGGGACAACTCTATCTCGACCCCGCCTCGACGTTCGGCATGCGCACCGTCATCTCGCAGCATCACGAACGCGCGCCCGTCGGCGCGATCAAATGGATCTACGAAGTCACCAATGTCGTCGGCGATTGGAAAGCGGCATCGGAGCGCTACGCGCGTATCTTCGGCCTCAACGCCGCGAAGTTCAGCCCGATCGAGAGCAAGCAGTTCGGTTACACCGGCACGCTTACACTGTTCGATCCTCCAGCGCACCTGGACAGAATCGAGATCGCGCAAATCATCGACCCCAACCTTGCGATGGGCCGCTTTCATCAGCGCCGCGGCGATTCGCTCTACATGTTTTTCGTCGAGACCGACGACGTCGGCGCACTCGAACAGCGCCTGCAAGCGCGCGCCTCCCGCTTCGCAGCCCACACTCGCGACGAAGCCGGCCTCGCCGAACTGTTCATCCATCCATCCGCATTTCTAGGCGTACTGATCGGAGTCAGCCGCACCGAACACGCGTGGACCTGGTCCGGCGACCCCGCCCGCGCAAAGCGCGCCGCAAAAGACCGCACGCTCAAGCAAGGAACTTGATTGAATGTGAAACCCGCCGTGGGTTTCACGCTTCCTTGGGCAGGGGTAACCCCTGCACTTTAGTGAGGAGAAAAGAAAGGATGCGGGACTTCGTCCCTCTAGAAGTAGTTTTGACGGAGGGTTGTGCTGCGTCCGAGATTACCTCGCCCGTTACTTTACGGGAGAGGCGGCCGGCCGCATCGGGCCGGCAGGTGAGGGTTCCGCGACTCAAGATGCAAAGCGTGCAACGTCGCAACTCTTCCGCGAGCGCAAGCTCGTGCTCGTGATCGCGAACTACTTTGCGTCGTGCATTGCTCGCACCAAAATTGCCGCGAGCTCGGGACGCGTGAATTCTGGCGGCGGCGCTTCACCCGCGCGCAGCATCTCGCGGACTTTCGTGCCCGACAGTATCACGCGGTCTGCGTCTGAATGCGGACAGGTCTTGAACGACGCCATCGAATTGCATCGCTTGCAGTAAAATGTGTTCTCGAACATCAGTGGCGTGATTCCAAGTTCCGCAGGGACGAAGCGGTCGAAGATTTTCTGAGCGTCGTAGCTGCCGTAGTAATTGCCGACGCCGGCGTGATCGCGCCCCACGATGAAATGCGTGCATCCATAGTTGCGCCGCGCGATCGCATGCAGTATCGCCTCGCGCGGGCCGCCGTAGCGCATGTGCGCAGGGAACACGCCGATCATCGCGCGATCCTTCGGGTAGTACGCATCGAGCAGCACCTTGTAGGTCTCCATCCGGACCGCGGCGGGCACGTCGTCACCCTTGGTCTCTCCGACCAGCGGATGGATCATCAAACCGTCGCAGATTTCGAGCGCGGCCTTCTGTATATACTCGTGCGCGCGATGAGTCGGGTTGCGAGTCTGGAAGGCGACGATTTTTTTCCATCCGCGCTCGCGAAACGCCGCACGCGTCTGTCGCGGCTCACGCGGAAATTCCAGGAACGTGCGCCCCGGTATTTCTTCGATCAACGTGACAGTACCAGCAAGGCAGTACGGCGGCATCGAGGTGACGTTCTTTGCCCCCGGATGCGCGTCCTCGGACGTGCCGAACACGTTCTGAGCTTCCAGCTTGCGATCGACTTTGTAGATTTCCGCGAGCTTGAGAATCGCCAGCCGCTTGTCGTCTTCAGTCGCGAGCGCGATCTCACTTCCCGGTCTTCAGCGACTTAGCAGTCGCGTCATCGACGCCGAGCGTGATCGGAATCGACCACGGCACTCCCGACGCAAGCCGCATCTCGTCGCGCGAGCGCGTGTAGTCCGCCTCGCCCATGAAGCCCGTGAGCGGAGAGAACGCACCCGACGCGAGCATCTCGAGGTCCGCGATGTCGCGCGCGTTGAGCGTCACGCTCGCGAGCTTCGCCGCATGCGCCGCCAGCGCAGCGCGCTCGGAGGCCGGCGCTTTCAGATCGACCAGCTCGCCACCGCCGTGCGCGGAGATTGCGTCGTCGCGCACGCTCATCGCCGTGCTCCCTTGTTGATGTAGTTGAGTTCCTCGAGACGCCCGAGCAACTTGCCCAGGCTCTGATCGACGGTCTCGGTGCTGCTATCGACGATAAGTTCCGGCTTCAGCGGTTCCTCGTACGGGTCCGACACCCCGGTGAAAGATTTGATCTCGCCCGCCAGCGCCTTTTTGTAGAGTCCCTTCACGTCGCGCTCGACCAGTTTGTCGATCGTGCATCGCACGTACACTTCGAAGAAGCTATCGTGATTGCGCCGCACCTCGTCGCGCACGTCGCGGTAGGGCGAAATCGCCGCCGAAATCGCGATCACGCCGTTGCGCGCCAGCAGATGGCACACGTAGCCAATCCGCCGGATGTTGATGTCGCGATCCTCCTTGGAAAAGCCGAGGCCCTTGGAGAGATTGGTGCGGACTTCGTCGCCATCGAGGATTTCGACGCGATGCGCACGCTTGCGCAGTTCCTCGGCGGCCAGGTTCGCCAGCGTTGATTTCCCCGCCCCGGACAGGCCTGTAAACCACAAGGTAAACCCTTGATCCATCGGCTAAAACTGATGCTCCCTTAGGAATAGATTACTTACTGAACCTCACAAGTTACTTAACCTGATCGGATGACACAAGTCTGCCGATCGGGCGTCGCTGTACGTGTTTACGCGTGCGCCGCAGGCAAGTTTAGGTGAATCGCCAGTGCCTCGGGCGAGCCGAAGATTTCTGTGGCGCCCGCCGCCAGTAGTCGGTCGCGTGCGGAATCGTTCGGGGCGATTCCGTAAAATCGCACGCCGCAATTTCGCGCGGCGCGGAGGTCGGCGTCGCTGTCACCGACGAATGCGGCGTCGGATCGATCGACCGAAAATAATTCGAGTGCTCGGACGAGCATGTCGGGCGCCGGTTTGAGTCCGAGCAGAGTATCGCGCCCGATGATCGCATCGATTGAGGTAACGCCGTTTCGGTCGAACCATCGCTGAACTGTTTTCGAAGAATTGGACGTCACGATCGTGATCTTGGCGCCGCTCGCCTTCAGCACCGCGAGTATTTCGACTGCGCCTTGCAGCGGCTGTGCGCGGTCGACTCCGGCGAGTTCAATCTTTTCGATTATTTCCGATGCGTGTCGAAGCGCTTCAGCCATGTGCGGCGGGCTGAACTCTGCGAGTGCGAGATTGCGGTAGGCGTCGTAGAGCGGGAGGTTGCCGCGCGGGATTCGTGCGAAGAGTTCGTCCGGCGCGCCGACCGATCGCAGGTATGGCTCGAGGATGTGCCGGCCGCCGGCCCAATCGACCTCGGGCTCGAGCCGCGCGATCGTATTGTCGAAATCGAACATCCAGAGTTTGTACATCACGAATTGACGCGAACCTTGCTCTCATAGGCGTCGAACTCGATCGTCGCGCGCATTGGATTTTCCGCGTATCCCGCGATCAGCTTGAACGCCTCAGCAGTTGCGAGCATCGCGATGAAGTCCGCAGCTTCTGTGCGCGCGCGGAATTCTGCGCCGACTGTTCTCGCGCCATGAGCATCAGGGAGGACTACGATCTTTCCCGGCTTATCGAGTCGCGCGATGACTGCCGCGTGCACATCGCGACTATTCGCGCGCGCATCCGCAATTTTCCGCGCTGCTTCACTTCCGATGATCATGAGCGCCAGATCGATGCGGCCTTGCGATTCATTCGCGAGGGTAACCGATACGTCGGCGTTCAGTTCGCTCTTTTCAGTTGGTACAGCTTGATCGCCAGATAGCTTCAGGCAGATCGTTCCAACACCCGCACCGACCAGGTATGCGAGCGGTGCTTCGATATCGCGCGCGTCGCCCACCAGCAGTATTCGCGCGGCGAGCAAACGTTCCTGGCCGCGACCGCCGATGCGAGGCACGATAATCTGGCGGCTGTAGCGATCGATTTGCGCGTCAGTGAGACTCATCGCGCACGCGAGGCCTACTCGATCACGTTCTTTTCGATTGGCTCGACCGTGACGCCGGTGCTCCGCAGCCACGTCAGCGCGCGTTCGATCTGATCGGAGCTGCCCTCGAACTCGACGGCGACCAGGCCCATCTCTTCGGAAACGCTGGCGCCGCGAATATTGAAAACGAGATCGAACTTCTTCACCAGCTGGTAAAGGATCGGCTCCTTGATCAGCGTGCGCGGATAGCTCAGGTAGTAGCGTTCGTGGATACGTTCCATTTTGCGGTTACTTCTTCTGCCACTTGGCGATAACTTGTTGCAGGCGCTCGGGACGCCATTCCTGCCATCCGATCCACAAATTCGTCGAGAGGTACTTGTCGCCGAAGTCGGGGAACATGGTGACTATCGTGCCTTCGCGTATCGATCGCGCGACCTTGAGCGCCGCGATCATCGCAGCTCCCGACGATTGGCCGACCAGGATGCCCTCGGTCTGCCCGAGCGCGTAGACCATCTCGTACGCCTCCTCGGTGCCGACCTGGATTTTGTCGTCGAGCGCTTCTTCGTGATAGATGCCCGGGACGATCGAGCTCGCCATATGCTTGAGGCCCTCGAGCCCGTGCATCGCGTCGTCAGGCTCGACCGCGATTACCTTGATCGCACGACTCTTCGACTTGAGAAACCTGCCGGTGCCCATGATGGTGCCGCCGGTGCCGATCGCGGCGACGAAATGCGTCACCTGGCCGTGCGTCTGACGCCAGATTTCCGGGCCGGTGGTGTCGAAATGCGCCAGCGAGTTGGCCTCGTTGTTGTACTGATCGGGCTTGAAGTAGCGCTCAGGATTTTGCGCGATCAGCTTGCGGCACATGACTATTGCGCCGTCGGAGCCTTCCATCGGATCCGAGAAATGAATCTTCGCGCCGTATGCCTCGACGATTTTCTTGCGCTCCCGACTCACGTTCGACGGCATCACCAGCTCGACCGGATAGCCGAGCGTCGCCCCGAGCATCGCGAGCGCGATTCCGGTGTTGCCCGAGGTCGAGTCGAGGATCACCTTGCCGGGTTTCAGCTTGCCTTCGGCGATTCCGACTTCGAGCATCTTCTTCGCCGGCCGATCCTTGACCGAGCCACCCGGGTTGAAGCCCTCGAGCTTGGCGAAAATCCGCACGCCCGCAGGAATCAGTCCCGCAGTCAGCCGCGTGACCTCGAGCAGCGGAGTGTTGCCGACCAGATCGAGCACGCCATTCGCGAGCCCGACGGGGACGATCTCATCGAGCGGCACGACGCGCTCGTGCACGTCGACCGATGCGCCGCGGTTAACGTCCGCCGGCAATCGCGGGAACGATTGAGATGTCGTCGCCATCCTTTACCTTGGAGTTGATCGCATCGAGGAAGCGGATGTCGTCGCCATTCAAATAAATGTTGACGAAGCGGCGGATGTCGCCTTTTTCATCGAGCAGCCGCTCGCGCATCCCCGGGTGACGCCGTTCAAGATCTTCGATAACCGCCTTGATCGACGCGCCGTCGGCGGGGACTTCGTCGACGCCCGCGGTAAACCTGCGAAGTGGGGTTGGAACTCTGACTCGTACTGCCATGTGTGGGGACTAGCCTCCTGATTGAATTCCTACACTTATGCTGGCCGCATAGCTCAAACAAGGCTAGGCGGCGCTGTCGGCCGTGCGTTTTCCATTCGTGAGCTGGTCGAATAACGCATCGAAATCTTTCAAGCGCGCGTCGATTATCGACGGTTGATCGATCGCGCTCGCGACCGCCTCGAGCGTCTTGTAGCCATTGCCTGTAATCGCGACGACCACCGTCTCGTCGGGCTTGATACGTCCCTGCTTGACCAGCTTGAGAGCGACCGCGAGCGTGGTGCCGCCGGCTGGCTCCGCGAAAATGCCCTCGGTGCGCGCGAGCAGCTTGATCGCGTCGATAATCTCGGGGTCGGTGGCGACGTCGCCCCATCCGCCGGAATCGCGCACCGCCTTGAGCACGTAAAAGCCGTCGGCGGGATTACCGATTGCGATCGATTTCGCGATCGTGTCGGGCTTCACCGGCGTTATCAGGTCGGTGTGCTTGTGCAGCGCGTGGATCACCGGAGCGGATCCGGCGGCCTGCGCGGAGTGAATCTTGAACTCGCCGCTCTTGATCAACCCGACTTCCTTCATCTCCTTAAATGCTTTTGCGATCTTCGGCAAAATCGTGCCGCCCGCCGTCGGTACCACAATATGATCCGGCAGGCGCCAGCCGAGCTGCTCGGCGACTTCGAAGCCAAAGGTCTTCGCGCCTTCGGTGTAGAAGGGGCGCAGGTTGATATTGACGAAGGCCCATCCGTACTTGTCCGCGATCTCGCTGCACAGCCGATTGACGTCGTCGTAGTTGCCGCGAATGGTGATCACCTTTGCGCCGTAGATCGTCGAGCCAACTACTTTTCCTGCCTCCACGCCTTCGGGCATGAAGATGTAGCATTGAAGTCCCGCGCGCGCCGCGTGTGCCGCGACGGCGGTAGCCAGGTTGCCGGTCGACGCGCACGACACTGTAGTGAAGCCGAACTCGCGCGCCTTGGTGATAGACACCGATACGACGCGGTCCTTGTACGACAGCGTCGGATGATTGACGGTGTCGTCTTTTATATAGAGATGCTTCAGGCCGAGCTCCGCGCCCAGCCGCTTGCAATGCAGCAGCGGGGTGAAGCCGGAGTTGGGGCCGACCAGTTCCGACTTATCGTCGAGATCGACCGGCAGCAATTCGCGATAGCGCCATAGATTGTGCGGCCGCTTCTCGATTATCGAGCGCGAAATCGCCGCGCGAATCCGCGCGTAGTCGTAAGTGACTTCGAGCGGACCGAAGCACGTCTCGCAGACATGGAGCGGACTTATCGGATACTCCTGGCCGCATTCGCGACATTTCAGATTTGTGATGTAGCTCATCGTTTCCTCGATTCTTATTTACCTGCCCGGCGCGTGCGATTCGCGCTGCTCATGCTTCGATGCGCCGCAAACGCATCCGGGACGCGGACTAACCGCCGTAATACGCACCCGGCTCGGGCCGGACGCGTCATATGTGAGAATTTTTCCTGAGAGTAACGGCTTTTGCGCGCGCAAGGCGCGCATCGCCTCGCCCGCCTGCATCTCGCCAATCGCACCTGCGACCGGGCCGACGATCCCCGCCTCGCGACAACTCTGGATTTCGTCTTCACCGGGCGGCGTCTCGAACACGCATCGGATGCACGCGGTCTCGCCGGGAATCACCGTCATCGCTTGGCCGGCCATCCCAACTACGCCGCCGTAAACGAACGGCGTACGCGCGGCGATGCAGGTGTCGTTAATCAAAAATTTCGCGACGGGACTGTCAGTCGCGTCGACTACAAAGTCATGCGCACTGACAATACGCGCCGCGTTGGACTCGTCGAGCGCAACAGCATGACGCTCAACTTTTACCTTGGGGAAATGCTTGACCAGCCATTGCGCCGCCGCATTCACCTTCGACACACCGATATCACTGCTGCGATAGATAACCTGGCGCGCGAGATTCGACAGCTCGACCGGGTCAGGATCGACGAGCGTCAGCCGCTGCGCGCCCGCACGCGCGAGCGACCACAATGCGGGGACGCCAAGTCCACCCATTCCGACGATCAGTATTCGATCCTTAGCCACCTACTCGCGCATCTCCCGCCGCTCGAGAGTGCAACGCGGTCACTGATGACGAGATGTCGGTGAAAATCCTGCGGAGACGGTAAGACGAGGGCTTGATACTCTCGCCTTATCTTCCAGGAGACTCTCGCGCGGAGAACCCCTGCAGGAGTTAGCACCAGCACCCATCACGGGCCGGTTGCTGCGGCATCAGCGGGCCAGTCCCTCCGCCGCTCTCGATAAGGCTGCAGTCGTTGCAGTCAAACTAACCGTAATATGCCAGAGCAGGCGTTGTCAATCGACGAACCTGTCGGTCAGGCGCACGCCGAATTAGCTTGCAGAAGAGCCATAGCGCCAATCAGGCGACCGAACAGATTGGCTAGCGCGCGCCGATCAGCAGTTCGGCGATCTGGACGCCGTTGAGCGCGGCGCCCTTGCGCAACTGATCGCCGACCACCCAGAAGTTCAGCGCGTTGGGGCAGCTCAGGTCCTCGCGGATTCGTCCGACGAAGCAGTCGTCCTGCCCCTCGACGAGAATCGGCATCGGATAGCGATTCTGTGCGGGATCGTCGAACAGCCGGATTCCCGGAAAATCCGCGAACGCTTTGCGCGCGTCAGCCGCCGCGATTTTCGTCTCGGTCTCGGCGTTGACGGAAATCGAATGCGCGGTAAAGACGGGCACCCGCACCGTGGTCGGCGAAATCAGCAATTCGGGCTGCTCGAGGATCTTCCTGATCTCGTTGACCAGCTTGATTTCCTCGCCGGTGTATCCGCCCTCGACGAATTTGTCGATATGCGGAATCAGGTTGAACGCAATCTGATGCTGAAAAAATTTCGACTTGATTGCTTCGCCTTTTGACCACGCCATCGTCTGCTCGCGCAATTCGGCGACGCCGTTAACGCCCGCGCCCGACACCGCCTGGAAACTGGTCGCGACGACTCGCTTCAAGTGCCCGAGGTCATGCAGAGGTTTCAGCGGCATCACGGTGACGATGGTCGTGCAGTTGGGGCATGCGAGGATACCCTTATGCCGGCGCGCAGCGTCGGGATTGATTTCGGGCACTACCAGCGGAACGTCTGGATCCATTCGAAACGCGTTGGACTTGTCGATAACGACAGCGCCCGCCTTGACCGCGATCGGTGCGAACTCGCGCGATTGTTCCGATCCGGCAGAGAACAGGACGATATCGATTCCCTTGAACGAGTTGGCGTCGAGTTTTTCGACCTTCAACGACTCGCTGGCGAACGTCACGGTCGTGCCTGCCGATCGCGCCGACGCATACGCGCGCAGCTCGCGAATCGGGAACTTGCGCTGCTCGAGAATCTTGAGCGTGGTCTGCCCGACCGCGCCCGTCGCACCAATCACTGCGATTCGTTGTCCACTGGCCATCGCGCGATTCTATCGTGATGTCGCTATTGGAGTGAATAGTTCTCGCCTCCCTCGTTCGTCGGGGGAGCCCACGCTCGTCTTCGAGCGGCGGGTGGAGGACCAAATTCTCCGGATTCAGAAAGTGCCGCGCGACCGACAATCGCGGCACAAATGTCCTCCACCCTAACCCTCCTCCCACGTGGGAGGAGGGAATCAGAGTGGTACAGACCGGCAGGATCGGTAACAAAATAGACCGGCAGGATGGGTAACAGATTGAATGTCACGGCAGGAGGAACGAGGCGATGCCGTGGCGGGAGATCTGTTCGATGGACGAGAAGATTCGATTGATGGCGGCGCTGTCAGCAGCCGAGGAAAGCGTGACGGAATTGTGCGAGGACTTCGGTATCAGCCGCAAGACCGCGTACAAGTGGTGGCGGCGCTACCTTGAAGGCGGTGCAGCAGGACTGAAGGAACTTTCGCACGCGCCGCAGGTAGTGCCATGGGCGATTAGCCAGGCCCAGGCAGAGGCGATCGTGGGACTGCGCCGGGCGCATCCGAGTTGGGGACCAAGGAAGTTGCGAGCCAAGCTTAGCCAATGCGCGCCGGGTCAGAGTTGGCCGGCGCCGAGCACGATCGGAGAGTTGCTGCGCCGCCAACAGCTCACTGAGCCGCGCAAGCGACGAAAAAGCGCCCGACCGTCGCCGCTGCCCTTGCGCACGGCGTTGGCACCCAACGATCTCTGGTGTACTGACTTCAAGGGTCCGTTCCGCACCGGCGACGGCGTGCGCTGCGACCCCTTCACCCTGAGCGACAGCTATAGCCGCTACCTGTTGAGCGTCAAGGCGGTGGAGAAAGCCGGCTATGCGGACTGCCGCAATGAGCTGGAGCGGGTGTTTCGGGAATACGGACTGCCGCGCGCGATCCGCTCGGACAACGGTCCGCCATTCGCATCGGTCGGAGTGACGGGACTCAGCCGGCTGGCAGTGTGGTGGTTGAAGCTGGGCATCATGCCGGAGCGAATCGAGCCGGGCAGGCCTGAGCAGAATGGGCGGCACGAGCGGATGCACAAGACGCTCAAGGCCGAATGCGCGGCTCCGCCCGAGGCCAACCGTCAGGCGCAGCAGAGCCGCTTCGATCAGTTCCGCGCTGAGTTCAATCATCAGCGGCCGCATGAGGCGCTGGGCCAGACCACGCCGGCAACGCACTACACGCCGTCGCCGCGCAGCTATCCGGCCAGGCTCGAGGACCCAGAATATCCGGCCGATTACCAGCGGCGCCGCGTGCGCCATACTGGCGAGATCAAGTGGCAAGGCGAGTTGGTGTTCTTGAGCGAGCCCCTGGCCGATGAAGTAGTTGGAATAGTTGATACCGATGACGGAGACGCGGAGGTTTACTTCGGACCCATGATGCTCGGCTTCATCGATGGCGTCAGTCTCAAGCTGCGCCGGCGCAAACCCGACTGCACTTCAACGGTCCCGCGAGAGGGGCAGCCCCCCTCGCGCTCCTCCCCCTCAAACTCAGAAAATGTGTTACCTATCATGCCGGTCTAAACTGTTACCGATCATCCCGGTCACTCAAGTCATTGCAGGTGCCGCATCAGCCAGTCGCTGACCAGCTCGAATACTTCATCTTGCGCTTCCGCCAATCCGTGTCCTACGCCCGGCAGAATCTTGATCGTCTTCGGCTCGCCGGCTCGTTCGTAAAGTGCCTGCGAACTTTCATGAGAAAGAATCGTGTCCGCGCCGCCATGGATCAGCAGCAGCGGCTTGGGCGACAGCTCTCCCGCCACGTGCGCGCCGGCGAGCTGACTCGACAGCGCAATCACGGTGGTGACGACAGGGCTCAACGTGCCCGCGTTGATCGCAACCGCGCCGCCGAACGAATGCCCAATCAGGGCGACGCGCTGATTCCCGATTCCGCCCAGGAACGTCAGCGCCGCCATCGCGTCGACCAGGCATTCGCCGAACTCGTTGGGCGCGCGATAGTCCAGCCGCGCAATCGTGAGTCCGCGCTTGGGCATCTCGAGCCCGAGCCGCGGATACAGCATCGAGGGTCCGTCGAATCCGCCGATCGCGCCGCTGACGCATAGCACGGCACGCCCCTTCTCAGGCGCCGAATGCAGCACGAGCGGAATCGCGCCGCGGGTCGTCGCAATCGTAATCTTGCGCGCTCCCGCAATCTCGTCCCCTGGCTCAACCCCGGTGATTCTGAGTGTCAGCCCTTCGTCCATACTTGCTCGTGTTCTCTTGAATTGCCTCGCCCCTCGTGGGGGAAGCCCCGCCGACGTGCGTCCTCGCGCGTCGGGCGAGGGACCAAATTTCCGAGATTCCGAATTTGCGGCGAAACAGACAATCGCGCCGCAAAGATGTCCCTCACCCTAACCCTCTCCCCACTTGGGGCGAGGGAACCAAACCGAGCATTCGCATTCCGTACCGAATCATCGAAGCCAGCCGCTCGACGCGCGTCAGCAATTCGGCCTGCTCTTCGCGCGGCGCGTTGGCGAGCTGGGCTGCAACGGCGGCGAGGTTCTCGCGCATCAGTTGCACGGCACGCTCTAGATTTTCGCGCTCGGGGATACGCGCGCGAGCTTTGCGCCGCGCCTCCTGTATCTCCGCAAAATCGATTATCTCGGCCATCTACGATTCACGTCTTCAACACGATTATCGCGTATCAGGGCCGTGGGTGGAAACTGCTATCTCAATTTCCTGCCGGCGCGGCGCTTCTCGGCGAGAGTGCGATGCCCCCCGTCGGCGACCCATCGCATCTGCCGCGCCATCCCGTTGAGAATCTCGACCTCGCGTGCGGTCAATCCGCTCCGTCCGAAAATCTCGCGGATCGCGAGCATGATATGCTCCGGGTTGTCGTCGGGAATGAAGCCGATCGAAACCAGCGCCTCCGCCAGCCGCTCGAGCATCGGATCGCTAATCGATGCGGCCACAAACTCGGGCGCGCCTGCCGTCTGGACCGCCGCGGTCCCAGCCATCATCAATTCGTAGGCGACCACCATCACAGCCTGCGCCAGGTTGAGCGACGGATACTCGGGCGCGGTCGGAATCGTGACCAATCGATGGCAAAGTTTGAGCTCGCGATTCGTCAGCCCGCGATCTTCGCGGCCAAAAACGATCGCAATTTTATTTGTGTCCGCCAGCGCGTGGAGTTCCACCGCCGCCGGACGCAGCGCAGTCGCGCGGGTGCGATAGCCGCCCCGGCGGCTGGTGGTACCGACCGCGATCGAGCAATCCGCAATGGCGGCCGCCAAATCAGGATAGACGGTCGCGTTCGCGAGGATGTCGTCGGCATGCACCGCCATCTTGACGGCCTCGCGATCGTTCAAAGGACCGAGTCCGACCAGGCGAAGATCGTCGAAGCCCATGTTCTTGAGCGCCCGCGCCGCCGCGCCGATATTGCCAGCCGACTGCGGCCGATAGAGCACGAACGCAAATTTTTCCGGCGAGGACATCCTCTGGTTATGCGGTTCCAATTGCCGCAAGGGAAGGGGGACGGAGCGACACAAAAAAGTGAGCGGGCAAGCATTCGCGATGCGCCCAGAACCCTCACCTACCGGCGGATGCGCCCGCCGGCCTCCTCTCCCGTAAAATAACGGGCGAGGTAAATTCCCGACGCGCTTCCTACTTACCAAGTTCTAACAGGGACGAAGTCCCGCATCTTTCCTATCACTAAAGTGCAGGGCTTAGCCCTGCCGAAGGAAGTATGAAACCCACCGCGGGTTTCATTACAATAAAGTGGACTCATGAAAATAATCTCCTTCGGCGACGTTCACATGGCGACTCGCAATCTCGACCGGATGGGCGAGGTGATGCGTGATTGCGATCTCGTGATTCTGTCCGGCGATCTCACCAACTTCGGCGGCGTCGATGACGCGCGCAAAGTGATCGCCGACGTTCGCCGCGCCTGTCCTGCCGTGCTCGCGCTCCCCGGCAATCTCGACCAGCGGGAAGTGATCCCGTTTCTCGAAGCCGATGGAATCGCGCTGCATGGCAAGGGTCGGGTGACGGGCGGAGTCGGCATCTTCGGATGCGGCGGGTCGAATATCTCGCCGTTCGGCACGCCGACCGAGTTCACTGAGGACGAAATCTACGCGACACTGCGCGCCGGCTACGACTTCGTGCGCGATGTGCGGCCGCTCCTGATGATCTGTCATCCACCGCCGTTCGACACCAAATGCGATCGAATCATGAGCGGTAAGCCGGTCGGCAGCACCGCCGCGCGCCAATTTATCGAAGAGGTGAAGCCCGACGTTTGCATTTCGGGCCACATCCACGAATCCGCCGGCGTCGATCGGATTGGTGCGACGCAGATTTTCAACGCAGGCCCGTTCAAGGGCGGCGGTTATATAGTTGTGCGCACGATTGACGGCGGCGAGGGGCTGGACGCGAGGCTCGAATTTCTTTGACGTGCCGACGATGTCTCGCGTCGACCAATCGGTTCGGATGTACGCCGGGAAAATTGCCAACGGATGGCCGCTGGTGCTGCGCAACTCGTTCCGGCTACTGTGGCGCTTCCGGCCCGGACGCGCCGCAAAATAGTCCGCACATCTTTCTCGAATGGGAGGCTCCTTGAGCATGGCTCAGACTGACGATGTTCGCTTGAGGTTCGATCATGTTTCTATCGCGGTGAAATCCATCGACCGCGCATACGAATTCTTTTCGAAATATTTTCCGATCAAATTACGCGGCGCCAAATCGCTCGATGAGCAGGTCAGCGGATCATTCTACTGGCAGGATTTTCATCTCGGCGGTTTCGTGGTTGAGTTGATCGAAGACCCGCCCGGCAAGCCCGGCTTCGTTACGAAGTTCATCGAGAGGCACGGCGAGGGGATGCATCATCTGTCGATCGAGACCGACGGTCTCGACCAGCTCGTTGCGAACCTGAAAGCCGGTGGAGTGCGCGTGGTCGACGAGCAGAAGTATGATTCGGGCTCTGCCACCGCGTTCATCTCGCCGCGATCCGCTTTCGGTGCATTGATCCAGTTTTGGCACACACCGAATTGGGAACAGGCGCATCCGAAGCCGGCGCCCGACGGCCTTGCGTATTTCGATCACGTCTCGCTCGCGGTCAAGGACATCAGCGCGGCCTACAATTTCTTCACGCGCTACTTTCCCGGAACGAAAATCAGCCACGAGATTCACACCAGCAATTCCGAGGGCAACTTCGACCTCGGCCATCTCGAGGTCGCGGGCTTCAAACTTGAATTCATCCAGAGCCCGACGCATAAGCCCGACAACGACTTCGTCGGCAAGTTCATCGCGCGTTATGGCGAGGGGATGCATCATGTGTCGATCGATCTCAAGGATTTCGACGAGACGCGTGAGAAGCTCAAGCGCGACGGCGTTCGGGTGGTGGACGAAAAGCGAAACTGGCGCGGCGAGCGTCAATATTTCATCTCGCCGCAATCAGCCTTCGGCGTCCTGATCCAAATCTGGGACGGTCTCCAATAGGTAATTTTTTTCCGGTCCCCCTTCCCACTATGGGAAGGGGTTAGGGTTAGGTTGCCCAGCAGCGAGCACGATGCGAAATTATACTTCTATGCCGTCCGACTCCGAGAAGAAGATCGACCTTTCCGTCGAGCCGCCCAAAATCTACATCCCCGCGTGCGGCGTCCTGTGCGACGTCTTTTGGTGGGCACGCCGCGATCCTTCCCCCGAGGAACCGGCTCCGACGCCAGTGAAAAAGTGAAAGACGAAACGCCGTGACGGTTCCCATTTCTTGATCCACGCCGTATTTTTCGACGCCGCAGGCACACTGTTCGAGGCGCGCGAGCCTATCGGACGCACCTACGCCCGGCTCGCGCGTCAATTTGGCCTCGAGGCCTCCGAGGATGCGGTCGCAGCCAGTTTTCGCCGCGCTTTCGGTGCCGCGCCGGGTCTCGCCTTCGGGCTTGGGCTTCGGCCCGACGAGCTTCGACGCCTCGAGCGGCACTGGTGGCGCGAGCGGGTGGGCGAGACCTTCGCGCCGCTTGGCAAATTTCCTGATTTCGACGCCTACTTCGACGCTCTTTTTTCATATTTCGCCAATCCTGACCATTGGATTGCAGACCTTGAAGCTGCGCCAATGTTACAACGTCTAAAAGATGATGGACTTAAACTGGGCGTGATCTCCAACTTCGACTATCGCCTCTATCGAATTCTCGACGGCCACGACCTGACCCGTTATTTCGATTCGATAACCATTTCCTCAGAGGCCGGCTTTGCCAAGCCGCGGCGCGAGGTCTACGACGCTGCGCTGGCGCGCGCTGGAGTGACAGTCAGAGAAGCGATGCACGTCGGCGACTCAGAGCATCTCGACTTCGCGCCCGCGGCGGCACTCGGCATGACCGCCGTCTTAATCGATCGTGAGAACCAGGCGGCGCCGTCGATTGCGGGCCGCACCGCTCGAATTTGCTCGCTTGCCAGCGTCACGGAGGTTGCGCAAGTATTTGATCTCGCTTGACGTTATCGCCCCGTTGTCCTTATGTAAGGCCACAATTTCCCGGGGAACAGAATTTGGGGATTAGACAAATGAATCGTCCGCTTTTTTCGCATCGCCTGACGGTGATGTTAACGGCATTTTTTACCCTTGCATTCACCGCCAGCATCGCGCGCGCACAGAGCGTCGCACAGCTCGAGAGCGAGATCTCAAGCGTCTCGGGCCAGATGTCGTCAGCCGAATCGAACGCGTCGACGGCAGACCAGGTGATCACCCGGCTCGACAGCGCCGAGGGAACCTTCGCCAAACTCACGTCGGGTGGCAAGGTTGATAAGGGCTCGCTGATACCGGCCTACCGTCAGCTCGAGTCGATGCTCGATCGGATGCAAACGGCCTGGTCCAAAAAGAAAGACGATTGCATCGCGCAGATCGACAACGGCGGGCAATGCGACTACGACCAGCCCGAGCAGTTAGCTTTGCGCGCTGCCTATCCTCTTGCATGGCTGAGATTCACTGCTGCAACCACGCTGTTTGACGATAGCGCGGAGCAATCGAAGAAACTTCTGAACCAGTCGATCGATGGATTCACTGCCAGCATGCTCGCGATGCCCGATCCCAACCTGATTCGCGAAAACACTCTCGGCCGTGCCTATTGCGAGCGCGAGTTGGGCAAGTTCGATCACGCCGAATATGACCACGCGATCGCCGACTTCAAGAAAATCCAGGAAGACGGCCACGGCACGCAGCAGTACGCGGCCGCTGAGCAGGGCCTCTGCACAACCTATGGGAAGATGGGCAAGCCTGATGAAGCGACGAAGTACTGTGGCTCGAACACAGGCCCAGGAGGTGGCAAGGGCGGCAACCAGATGCTTCAGTTACAGGCCCTGTTCAGCGCAGAAAAAGCCACCGGTGACTCCGCCAAGAAAGCCGAATATCACAAGCAGATCGTCGACGTAATGAAGTCGAAGGAAAACGACAAGGAAGGTTGGGCGATCGACGTCGCAGCGTCGTCCAAGTTCCCGAGTAACGCAGTCGAGGAATTCGGCAACTCGAACGATCCGTTCGAGAAGTGGCTGCTAGCCGCCGTTTTGCTCTCGCGCAAAGACGAAGCCGGCGCCGCCAAGTATTATTCCGAGGCCTGCGACAGCGGAAAATATCCCAAGGCTTGCCGGTTCGCCGCCGATATCTATCAGCGCGAGAAACGCTTCGATCTGGTTCAGGGGATGCTCGAAAAGATCGCACGTCAAGGCGGCGGCGACGCTGCCCAAGCCAAATTTTTGGAGTACAGCCTCGATCACGATCGATGGCAGAAGAGCGGTCAGAAAGATACGGCACTCGAAGACAAGTGGGTGAAGGACGCCGAGGAATACCTCCAGAAGAGTCCAGGCGGTGAGCATGCCGCCGAATTGCAAGTGGCGCTGGCCGACCGCAAGCAGCGGCAAGGCGATCTCCCGGGAGCCGCCGAGTTGTATTCCAAGGTCAAGGGCGATGCCGAGTTCACCTTCACCGCCAAATTCAAAGCCGCGGAATGCTACTACAAGCTGCTGGTGGGAGCGGGCGCGGCTGCCAAGGATAGCAAGGGACCCAAGATTGATACCGAACAGCTCAGAAAACTGGCGGTCGCGGACCTGAACGAGTCAATCAAGATGGGTCCGCAAGCGGAGAGCACCGCCAATAATGCGGCCGCCAAGAAAGCGATCCGTGAGATTCGCGGCGAAGCGACCTACATGCTCGCCTCGATCCTCGAGGAAGACCAGGAGCATGTCGATTACGCGCAGGTCGCGCCGTTGCTGGTCGGCTACGAATCCAACTACCCGATGATGAGCGCGAAGTTCCAGGATGTGGTCGAATGGCGCATCACGGCGCTCGATCACCTCGGCCGATATGACGAAGTTAATCGAGATGTCGCAGGACTCGTCGAGCGCAGCCATGGCGATGTCGCCAAGGGCGATTTCATCAAGGGACTGGGAATCGACTTCTGGAAGACCGCGCAGGCGGCCAAGGATAACAACGACGAAAAGGCCTACAAGGCCAACGCGAAGTTGACGGTCACCGCGTACAAGTTCTTCTCGGACATGGCCGATGCCGGCAAGATTCCAGTCAAGAATCTGACCGGTACGCTGTCGATCTATGCTCAAGCTCTGCAGGCCACTGGTCAGGGTGACGAGGCGGACAAGGTCTTCCAGGAAGTCGTGAAGGCCGATCCGGCGTCGCCCGATGCGAACGCGGGTCTTGCTCGAAGGGCGGAGGACAAGGGCGACTGGAAGAATGCAAACGAGCGGTGGACCGCGGTCGAGAACACTGCCGCCGAGTCCGACCCGCTCTGGTACGAGGCTAAGTATCAACTCGCGGTGATTTACGAGAAGCAGGGCAATACGCAGGGTGCATGCAGCAAGCTGGCGCAGACGCGCGCCGAGCATCCCACCCTGGGCTCAGAAGATATGAAGGTCAGGTGGGACAAGCTGCAACGCTCGCTGTGCCTCGATCACCATCAATAGCGCGGCGATGCTGAAGAAGATTCATCATGTCGGCGTCGTGGTGCCGAACCTCGACGCCGGCTTGAAATTCTGGCGCGACACGCTCGGCCTTCATTTCACCAAGAGCGCGACGATTGAAGAGCAGGGTGTCCGCGCCGCACTGCTCAAGGCGGGAGAGAGCGAGATCGAACTGCTCGAGCCGCTCGACCCCAACAATGCGGTCGGCAAGTTCCTCGCGCGGCGCGGCGGCGGGTTGCATCACGTATGCTTCGAGACTGACGACGTCGAACGTGAGCTGGAAGCCGCGCGCAGCAAGGGAATCCAGCTGATCGATCAGAAGCCGCGCCACGGCCTGGCAGGCATGATATGTTTCCTGCATCCCAAGGCCACCCGCGGCGTGCTGGTCGAATACGCGCAGCCGCTCGCCGAGTAGAAGGAACAGCATGCCGATCTACGAATACCGATGCACGACCTGCGACCGCTCCTTCGAGGCATTCGTTCGCCCCGGCGACGACGGCGCACAATGTCCGCGTTGCAATAGCTCCACGCTGACGCGCGAGATGTCGACGTTCGCGGCCCGCAGCAACGGTGATAACTCCGCCGCAGTCGCATCCGCGATAGCAAATTCCGGCACTTCACACGGCGGCGGATTCTCAGGCGGCGGATGCTGCGGCGGCGGCTGCGGCTGCCACTGATTTCTCAATATCTGGTTCCCCTTCCCGCTCGGGAAGGGGTTAGGGGTTAGGTTCTTCGGCGCGATTCCTTTCGCGCGATTGATGATATCAGTCCGCTGAAAACCTAATCGGGGGACGACCTTGGATCGCCGGCACCTAACCTGCCTTCGCGGAGCCACCGAATCAAAGAGGGTGAAAGTTCCGCCTTGATCTTGCGTTCGTAGAGATCGAGGTCAGCGTCAGTCAGGACGCCACGCCAACGGCTATTGGTACCTCGATAAAGAAAGGTCTCGTGACCGCCCCTGAATTGGCGCTCACTGCCGGCCAGCAGCATTTCCCCGTCGCGCTTCATCGCCTCGAATGACGCGGCTTCGACCAGCTGCGGCCATAGCGCCTCCGGTGTTGCTATGCCGAGAAAGTCGGCGATCCGTTTCATCTCGCCTGAAAGGTCAGCTTTCAAATCGTTGTAGTGGATCATGAGCAGGTTGGATCGCCGCCGTTCGGTCCAGAACGATCGCTCCAGGATGAAGAAGCCGGCCGACATTCTCGTCGGCAGGTCCTCCTTGTTATCGATCCAGTAGAGGAAAAATTCGCGCTCGGTCTTCGGCAGTCGAGGATATGGCCGCTTTATAGTTTCGTCCGCCAGCCCAATCTTATCGAAAGCTTCGTAAGCTCCTGGAACGAAGCTGTTGTTGTGATTCAGTAGCGACATGCACGCATCGCGACCGTCCCGCGCGACGTGTATGTAACTTACCTCGTCATAGATTGGCAGCGCGTCCAAGGGCAGATGAGCCTTCAGAAACCGCCGGTGTGTCTGCGCCTCGATATTGGACAGCACCTCGTCGATCGGCTTTCTGAAACGACAGTCAATCCAGGGCGACAATTCCCCCAAAGTGCGCGGCTGCGCCGATTGAAAAATCAGCAGGTTGACGATCTGCTGCATCCAGGTGGTCCCGACCTTGGGCGCCGTGGCTATCACTACATCGCCCTCGCGCGGCTTATAGCCGGACCACCGGCGGCTGTCACAAGCCCAATCGCGTACGACTCGGGTAGGTTCGCGACTCATCATGGCGACACCTCCGCGGTAAGACGTCGAAGGGACACTATGCTAAGAGGCCCGGTTTGCGACAATAGAGGATCGTTCGCTGAGGACAGGGGCACTGGGGGTCACCCCTCGCGACGGTATCGATGCCGCCCGCCGCGCAGGCGATTAATTCTCTTTGGATCACAGAACTGGCCGGACTCAACTTTCCTTGCGCGCTTCGAACTCCTTCTTCGCCGAAGCCAGCAACTCCGGCTCTGCCAGCAGGTCGTACGCGGTCATCGCCATTGCCTTCGCTACTCGAATCATCGCGTCGTAGCCGCGCTTCGAGTCGGCATGCGCGACGAACGCATCTTCGTGACAATTACCTTCGCCGTGGCGCGAGATCGCAAACGACGGATGTATCGCAGGCATCACGTGACTGACGTCGCCCATGTCGGTGCTGCCGGTGGGCGTGTTCTCCGGCGCCTCGACCGATTTCGTACCAAGCCTCTCGCTATGCGCCGCATATCGATGCGCGATGCTGAGATTGTTGATCAGATTTTTGTAGCCGCCTTCGATCTCGTGCTCGAGCCGCGTTCCGGTCGCCATCGCGGCCGCATCCGCGCATCGAATCACCCGCGCGCCGATCTCCTTGGCGTACTTGCTGGTCTTGGCGCGCGCCAGGAACAGGCACTCGGTCCGCTCCGGAATGATATTCACCGCCTGCCCGCCGTCGGTGATGATGCCGTGAATCCGCGAGCCGTCGCGCAGATGCAGCCGCATCGCATCGACGCTCTGAAAAGTCTGGATAACCGCAGCAAGGGCGCTCGATCCGTCCCACGGGGCCAGCGCCGCGTGCGCGCCGTGTCCATGAAACGTCAGCTTGAGATGCTGCGTAGCGAGCGCGGGCATAGTGCAGAATTCCGCGTCGGTCGGATGCGCCATCATGGCCGCATCGACGCCGCGCAGCGCGCCCTTGTCGATCAGGATAATCTTTCCGCCGCCGCCTTCCTCGGCCGGTGTGCCAAGAAAAACGATCCGCCCGGGGAGTTGGCTCGCGATGCTCTTCAAGCCCGCGATGGCGCTAAGCGCAGCGCCCGCAATCAGGTTGTGCCCGCAAGAATGCCCGTTGGGGAGAGCGTCGTACTCAGCGAGAATCGCGACGGCAGGACCTTTCGCCCCGAACTCAGCGCGAAACGCAGTCCTGAGTCCGCCGACTTCGCGCTCAACCTCGAGCCCCAATTCGGCAGCCGCCTTCGTCAGGATGCCGGCTGCGAAGACTTCCTGAAACTTCAGCTCAGGATGCTCGTGAATCTCGTGGCTGAGCGCGACCACCTTGTCGCGGTAGTTATCGATCGCGCGGGCAATCTCTGCGTGAGCGTCCATCCCTGTGCTCCTCTCGATGCGGATAGCATTCTGAGTAGCATCGAGCGCGCGAACTATCCAACCCGGCGCGCCGCATGGCGCGGCGTCAGAGCTGCGAGCAACACAGCTACGAACAGCAGCGCTGGTACATCTCCAAGCAGGTGCCCGTGATTTTCTGGCATCTCGAAGGACTGTATCAACATGATCCCGGCATGGACGATGCTCGACCAGACCGTAAACCAGATAAGGCTGAGATTTGCCAGCGGGTCGCGCGACGCCATCAGAAGGAACACGCCGAGCGTGGCATAAACGCCGACGATCATCAGCGGGTAGTCCGAGTGACCCGTATGCCAGGTCCAGCCCGACGGCCAGATGATCATGAGCGGATAAATTCCGAAGATAAAAATCACGCCTACCAGGATCAGCGCAACGCGCAGATTTCTCAGGCCACTGTCGTCGGCCATGACGACCTCCCTTCACATCGGCCATTCGCGCCGATAGAACGCGACCATTTCGTTTTCGACGCGGCGTGGGAACTCAAGACCGTAGCGTGCGAATGCTGTCCTCGCGAGCTCGCAGATCCTTCGGTGAATTTCGATATGCGTATCGCGCATCGCGATGCGATCGCTTTTGTGCACCGAAGTTTCGATTCGCTCGACCAGCCGGGCGCATTCCTCGCGCTGCGCGGGCGCGATCAGCTTCGCGCGTGTGAACATGTTGCGATGCAGCGCGCGGCGATCTGTCTCCAGCAGCATCAGCGGAATGATCGCCGTCTCGACCAGCAGAATTTCGCAGTACAGAAACGTGTTGATTTGCCCGCGCGCTAGTATTCTCACCGGCCAGGTCGCGCCCTGCAGAAATCCAAGCACGTTAAGCTGGAGCGCGTACTTTATCGCGGCGTCACCCAGGTCGTCACCGATCTTGAAGCGCTCGTAAATTTCCGGCGCGCCCCAGAGGCGCTTAACGGCGACGCGGGGCCTCGAGGAAAGGCCGCTTTCTCGCTCGAAGAAGACATCGAGTTTCACTGGCCCCGCCATCAAACAGCCGACGCCGAAGACACCCATGATATCGAGCGATGCCAGGATAGGTGCGACTCTTTCGATCTCGCGGAGCCGCCCGTTCCACACTTCGTCCCACGCACTCTCGACGACGGCCAGGTGCAAATCAATGTCCGAGTACGAGTCCGCGGACCCATCGGCAAGGCTTCCCTCGAGCCATCCCGCAGGAAAGCGCGCATCAGCCGAAAAAATAGCTACCGCGCGATCGAGCAGCTCGCCGCGCCGCACCGCGAACGGAACATCGTCGCTCATGCTACGGGCGAACACTCGAAGCGGAACTTGTTACGGCGTGAGGGCATGATGTCTGAGTGCACCGCGTACTGATTGAACGATGATCGTTAGCACCAGCCCGACGATTGGTACCCCCAAAGTATAGAGATACATCCCGATCACTTCGCGCTTAAAGTAACCTTTCATTGCCTGCTACGGGCGGATGCGGGTACCCGGCTGTGTGATCATCTCCGGCACTGGCTCGCCCTTTTCGGCTTTGTGCTGCGCGTAGTCCTGAACCGCGGTCAAAATTCCAGCGACGGCCTTGCCGAACATCAGGTCGCGATTCTCGCGCGCCCACTCGTTCGAGTACTTGACGCCCTCTACCACCGGACCCTGGAACTGCGGCGCGACGTAGCGCGCGAACAGCTCGTACGAGCGCAGGGTCTTTTCGCGCGTAGTCCATTCGTGCGCGAGTCCGAGGATACCGCCGAAGCCGCCGGTCGCCTGCTGTAGTTCCTTGATTCGCGCGATCGCGTCGTCCGGCGTTCCCACGATGATGCCGCCGCGTCCGTTCATCCGATCGATGTTCATCTCCTCGACCGGCTGGTTCGGATATTCCTCAAACTGCACGCGTGTGCCGAGAGTGTCGATAAAGTAGTCGCGGATCCACGAGTTGGCGCCGTCGCGAATATCGTTCATCGCCTCTTCGCGCGTCTCCGCGAGATGAATCGGGAAAACCATCCGCCAATTCTTGCGCTCGACCGTCTTGCCATTCTCGGCCGCCGACTCCTCCGCCATCGCCCACCGCTTCATCAGATCGTCCAGGCCACCCGGTGCATACGACGCCACCGACAGCACGCCGCATCCGAGCTGTCCCGCCGCGACCATCCCCGACGGCGAGATAGTGCTCGCGACGAAGATCGGCATATGCGGCTGCTGGAACGGCTTCACCTGCAGATGCGCATCGACCAGCTTGAAATACGATCCGTCGATCGAAATTTTGCCCTGCTCGTTGAACAGCCGAAGGATCGCACTGACGCCCTCGACCATCCGCTTGCGTTGCGTGGTCGAATCTATTCCCTGCATGTGCGCGTCGGCGGCCAGCGCCCCGGGACCGCATCCGAGCATCACGCGTCCGCGAGTCAGATGGTCGAGCAGGGCGAAGCGGTTAGCGACGTGAAACGGGTGATGATAGGGGATGCTGACCACGCCGGATCCAAGCATGATATGCCGGGTGCGCGTCGCGGCGACCGCCATGAAAATTTCAGGCGATGAGATTATTTCCCATCCCGACGAATGATGCTCTCCGATGAACGCCTCTTCGTAGCCGAGCTCGTCGAGCCACTCGATCAGCTGCATGTCGCGCTCGAAGCAGAGCGTCGGGTTCTCGCCGACGCGGTGGAACGGAGCCATGAAAATTCCGAATTTCATCATTTCTCCTTGCCCGGGCAGGTCTAAAGCGGCGGTTTGGGGCCGCGGGGGTCAATCAGGTTACGACGAAATCAGAAGAAGAAACAAGAAAGCGAAGCTGAGGCGCTAAACGATCGTTCAGCAAGATTAACAATTGCTAAGGTTTTGCTGGAAGACCCGGCGTGCGCCCTGAAACTTTGCTTCGGCGAATTCGTCAAAGTGTAAGAGGATCGCGGATAGCGGTCCGAAAAAAGTCCGGCTTGCTCAAGGCCGGAGCAAATAGGATCATTAGATACGATTTTGCGCCGCTTCGGCGGAGCGCTCGCATTGCGATGACAACAAGAATTCTTTCAGCCATACAACGCAGCTTGATTTCCGGATTCACCATCACGCTCGTCGTGCTGGCGATCATGATGGGCGGGGTCGAGCCCGCTGCCGCGCAGCTACAGCAGGGCTTGTCGAATCCGCCGCCATCGAATCCGCCGGTGGTAGTGATCCCGCATAGCCAGGGCAAAGCAGACTCGACGCTCGAGCTTCCGTCGATGCCGAAGCAGGGTGCCTCGTCCCTCAACATCCCGCCACAGCTTCCGCAGACCGGACAGTCGCTCGAGGTGCCGACGCGCGAGCTGCGCCAGCAGCCGGGCTACGAACAAGTCACGGTGACGGTGACCGAGCCGAGCGGCACCTACGTCACGGGCCTGCAAAAAGGCGATTTCAAACTCTACATGGACGGGCAGCAGCGCCCGATAGAATTCTTTCGACAGGATCTCAACACTCCGGTCTCGGTCGGCCTCCTGGTGGACACTTCGGGCAGCATGGCGTCCAAGATTCCGCAGGCGCGCGCCGCGATCGCACAATTCCTGCGCGATCTGAACGACAAGGACGACGTCTTTCTGTTCGCATTTTCCAGCCAACCCTTCCTGCTCCAGCCGTTCACGACGAATCACGACCTCGTGATGCGCCGGCTCGCATTGCTGCACGCCTACGGCCAGACCGCCCTGTTCGACGTGATCATGCAGGGGCTGCAGATGGTGCAACGCGGGCGCTACGACAAGAAGGCGCTGCTGGTGGTCACCGACGGAATGGACAATACCAGCGCGTCGACGGTGAATGACGTCGTCAGTCAGGCGCGGCGTATGGGCGTGCTGGTGTACTCGATCGGAATCGGCAATCCGAACCCATCCTCCTCATCTACAATAACGCTCGGTCCATTCGTAATTGGCGGCGACGATTTCGAGCGTGTTGACGCGGAGACTCTTCACACTCTCTCGACCGAAAGCGGCGCCAAGACCTACATCATTCGCGAAGCCGGGGATGGCGAGCAACTGCGGCGCGCATGCGAGAACATCAGTCTCGAGTTGCGCGAGCAGTACACAGTCGGATTTCTTGCGCCCGACCCGAGCGCAGGAGGCTACCGCAGCCTGAGAGTCGATGTTCCCGGCAAGCCGGGTGCGGACGTTCGCGTTCGCAAGGGTATCGAAATCGGTAGATCAGGCTCGTCGCCGAATCCGTCATTCGCCGGCGTTCCCTGATCGATCCAGGTCGCCGGCGACTCACGCTTTTTTCGATGTAAACGGCGTCAGGAAAGCGCGGTCCGGATCAGGCAACAGATTCAGGAACTTCACTTCGGCGAAATCTCCAATCAGCTGAAAGCCGGAGAACGCAGCGTTGTCTACCCGGATTCGCCGGAAGTGCGCGAGTTCGAGCCGCATGAAATAACACAACACGGTGCGGATGATGTCGCCGTGCGAGACAAACAGGATGCGCCGGCCGCTGTTCTCGCCAATCGCGCGCCGCACTGCCTCGACCCCTCGCGATTGCACCTGCGCGATCGTCTCCCCCCCGGGCGTGGGCGCGTCGAGCGGATGATCGCGATAGGTCAGGTAGTCGGCGTCCTCGAGCAAATCGTCGTACACCATCCCTTCCCATCGCCCATATTGGACTTCCGATAGCTGCGGATCCTCGGCGATTGGGACGCCACCGACACCGGCCGAGATTATCTCCGCCGATTGCCGCGCGCGCGCCAGCGGACTCGTGATGATCAATTCCGGTTTCAACAGGCGAGCGAATGGAACCGACGCTTCCACCTGCGCGCGCCCCTCCGCATCGAGCTCGATTGGATTGCGGCCCATCACCCGGCCTTCGCGGTTCCAGGTGGTCTCACCGTGGCGCATAAAGAGTGCGATTCCTCTCATCCCGTTGCCACCTTTCAGCTTGTCAGCGACGTAAAACGGTCCCAGCGCCATCAGAAGTTCCTCGCGTGATGAAATGCCCGCCACCCGAAAAAGAATCGCGGCGGGATCTCCTCATGAGCTCCCGCCGCAATCAAACCAGATATTCGACCGTTGAAACCAGCCGGCCCGCTATCGTGCCGATGCTGCCGCGCTCGTGCTTGCGGTCGGTTCCGCATGCGCGGTTCCATTGGCAGGCGCGCCAAAACCGCAGAACGCTTCGTAGTCAATAAGCGTCGTTTGCGTTGGATGCTCGCTGCAGACGGGGCATTTCGGATCTTTGCGAATCTTCAAAATTCGCACGAAGTCCTTGTCCGACAGCGTGTCGAAGTAAACCATCTTGCCGATTAGCGGAGAACCGGCTCCGATGATCAATTTGATCGCTTCGAGCGCCTCGATCGATCCGATCAGTCCCGGAATCGCGCCGAGCACCCCGGCTTCCGCGCACGACGGCGCCATGTCGGGCGGCGCCGGCTCAGGATACAGGCATCGGTAGCACGGCCCGCCTTTGGCCGGGTAGAAAACTGTAGTGTTGCCTTCGAAGCGGAAAATCGCGCCGTCCACCAGCGGCTTCTTCGAGAACACGCACGCGTCGTTGATCAGATATCGAGTCGGAAAATTGTCGCCGCAGTTCACGACCACGTCGTAATCCTTGACGATGTCCATCGCGTTCTCGGACGTGAGCCGCACGTCGTGACGAATCACCTTGACGCCCGGATTGAGCGCGTTGATCGCCTTCTGCGCCGACTCGGTCTTCGGCATCCCGACACGATCGGTGGTGTGGATGATCTGCCGCTGAAGATTCGACATGTCGACCACGTCGAAATCCACCAGGCCGATCGTGCCGACTCCCGCAGCCGCGAGATACAGGGCCGACGGCGATCCGAGCGCACCGGTGCCGAGCAGCAGCACTTTGGCGTCGAGCAGTTTCGCCTGTCCCTTCTCGCCAACTTCAGGAATCACGAAATGCCGCGAATAGCGCGTCAGCTCGTCGGCCGTAAACGCGCGATCAGCAATCCACGGCAGTCCACGATCCTTCCAGGCGCTGAATCCACCCGTCATGTTGTAGACGTTCTCGTAACCGAGTTCGCGCAACGTCCGCGCCGCCAGCAGCGAGCGCGTGCCCGACGCGCATTGCAGAATCACTGGAGTCTTGTGGTCCGGAACCTTCTCTTCGATTCGAAGTTCCAGAAATCCGCGCGGAATCGCGACCGCCTGCGGAATATGCCCCTGCCGCCACTCGTCGCTCTCGCGCACGTCGACCAGCACGGTGCCGGGCTTATCGATCATGGTGCGCGCTTCGTCGATACCGATCTGCTTAATCGTCGAGCGTGCTTCGTCGAGAATATTCTTCGAGGTTTTCGCCATAGGTTTTCCCGTCATTCGTCGGCGGATTCAGTTTCAATATACAACTATAATCACCCGCGCGAGTCATGCTACGCGGCGCGGCTGCCGGTCATCCGCCAATCATTCGATGCGATTCGACCAGCGTGCGCATGAAGTTGAGCACCTGCGCGGCATGTCCGCGCGGCGTCACTTCGTGAAAAGCGCGACGCACGCGAAGATCGGTATCGAGCACGAAGGTCGAGCGCATTGCATACTTGCCGTTGAGCACGCCGAACGCGGCGGCGAGCTTTCCATCTTCATCCGCCAGCAGGATGAACGGCAGCGCGTGCTTTTCCGCGAATGCGCGATGGCGCTCGGCCGAATCGGTGCTGACCCCGACGACCACGCAATCCAGCGCCTCGAATTGTTCGATACTGTCGCGAAATTCCTTGCCCTCGACCGTGCAGCCGGGCGTGTCGTCCTTCGGGTAGAAATAAACGACGACGTTGTGGCCGTGAAAGTCCTTGAGCCGGCGCATCTCGCCGCGAGCATCCGGCACCGCGATCTCGAGCGCCGTCGAGATTTCAGGAATGCCGTTCGCGTCAGCCGGCGGCATGCACTTCAGCCTCGGCGATCGATCGCCGTTTCGTAAACTTGATCGCCGCGTTGTCGATATTGATCGAGCACAGTGACCCGCACATTGTGCAGACGTTGGAGCCCGCCGCTTCGCTTTCTTCCTTGTAGCGGCGCGCCTTATCGGGGTCCATCGCCATCGCGTACATGCCTTCCCAGTTGAGCGCCTTGCGGTATCGCGACATCTGATCGTTCCAGACTTTCGCCGCGCGCACACCCTTCACCAGGTCGCCCGAGTGGGCCGCGATTCGCGTTGCGATCACGCCTTCGCGCACGTCGTCGATATCCGGTAGCCGCAGATGCTCAGCCGGTGTCACGTAGCACAGAAAATCGGTGCCCGCCGCCGACGCCATCGCGCCACCAATCGCACCCGTGATGTGATCGTAGCCCGGCGCGACATCGCAGGTCAGCGGCCCGAGCACGTAGAACGGAGCGCCTCCGCAGACTCGCTTCTCGAGCTTGACGTTGGCCGCGATTTGATCGAGCGGCACATGCCCCGGACCTTCGATCATCACCTGCACGCCCATCGCGCGTGCGCGTTCGCCTAACTCGCCCATCACGAGCAGCTCGCCGATCTGCCCGCGATCGGTTGCGTCGCCGGTGGCGCCCGGACGCAGTCCGTCGCCGATCGAGATAGTTACGTCATGCTCGCGCAGCACCGCGCAGACTTCGTCGAAATGCTCGTAGAGCGGATTCTCTTTGCCGGTGCGCTCGATCCACGACGCCAGCATCGCGCCGCCGCGGGACACGATTCCTTCGATCCGCTGATGCGCGCGCAGCTGCCGCACGCTCTCGCGCGTAACGCCGCAATGGAGCGTCATGTAATCGACGCCCTGGCGCGCCTGCCGCTCGATGACGTCGAGAAAGTATTCGATCTCCATCTCCATGATCGAGCGCTCGGAGCCGAGCTGGTAGATAGGCACCGTGCCGAGTATCACCGAGCAGCGCGACAGCAGCTCGACGCGGATTTTATCGAGGTCGGTGCCGGTCGAAAGATCCATCACCGAATCGGCGCCGTAGCGCACCGCGGTGTAAAGCTTCTCGACTTCTTCTTCGATGAGCTGATGGAAGTTCGACGCGCCGATGTTGGCGTTGACCTTGGTGCGCAGACCCTTGCCGATTCCAATCGCCCTGAAGTCGTGATGGAGGTTGTGTGGGATTACGACCTCGCCGGTCGCGACCAGCGCGCGAATTTCTTCTGGCGAGAATCCTTCGTCCTCGGCAACTTCGGTCATCTGCCGGGTAATTATATTTTTGCGAGCGGCCTCAATTTGCGTCATCGCGTTCACCTCCGCGGCCGTCAAGCGCACGGCCTGGATCGTTAGTATAGCTCAATCGTCGCCGTACTCGATGCCGTTCTTCTCGCACAGCGCGCGCAGTTCCTGGATCATCCGCTCCGCGCGCGCGAGGTGCGCGATCGCGATAAAATTCGCCAGCCCCACCAGGGTCAGCGCTCCTGTCGCCCAGTACATATGACTGAGCACGTCGCCGCCGTGAATCACGCCGACGCCCTTCGCGTATGCGATAAATAATACGATCAGGCCCGCCAGGGTCAGGCCAATGGTCACTCGGGTCATCTTGTTATTTGCCGCTGCGGACGAGATGCCGGTCGATGGCAGTGAGGTCGTCGATATGGTCCGGCGCCTCCGCGTAATGCTTGGGCGCTTCGCGATTGGTGAAGTTCTTCATCTCGGGGCGTTGCGGATCGTAAACCCTCGCGTCCTGCTCGCGGTACCACTCGAGCATCTCGTTCATGTTGCCGTCGCGGCCTTTTTCAGCCAGCACGCTCGAGCGATGCATCAGCAGTTCCTTCTGCTCGACGAAATCCTTGCGGTCGAAACCCCAGATGCGCGGATGCACGTAGGTGTCCATTCGAATCGCGTCGCACGGACACGCCTCGACGCACAGCCCGCAATAGATGCATCGCAGAGTGTCGATCTCGTAGCGCACCGGAAATTTCTCGACATGCGGATCAGGCGACTCGCCCGCTTCTATATATATGCATTGCGCGGGGCACGCCGTCGCGCACAGAAAACACGCGGTGCATCGCACCGAAGAATCTTCGCGCAGCGTCAGCCGATGACTGCCGCGAAAATTGTCGGGATAGTGCTTGCGCTGCTCGGGATACTGCGTCGTCGAAGTCGCGTTGACGTCCTTCTTCAACCCGAACAGATGCGCGGTATGCAGCATCAGGTTGCGCACGAAATGGTAGTTGGTAACCGCAAGACCTTTCAGGATCTCGGGGATATAAATCCGCTCCCAGAAGGTCATTTGTTCGCTTCGCTGCATCTTTAAACGAGCACCAAATCCGTTGTCTGAAGGGGGTTTTCTGCGCGCACCGCAGCTTCGCCGGACTCCGAAACTAAACTATAGGGAGTCCTCGGAATTGCAGTCAAGTTAGACGTTCCCCGCGCTACGCATCAACCGCCGAATCAATTCTGTGCGTCAGGCTTGGTCGCGGGAGCAGACGGCTTCAGCCACTCGTGATGGTGGTAGCCCTGCTTGTCGATCGTCGGCGGTGGCCCAGTACCCTGGATGCGAGTAGTTCAAGTCAACCTGCTCGCTTTCGGGGGCGCCCTCGTCAACTTCGACCGGGAAGCCTTCGAGCTTGGAGGGCACTTGCCGCATCACCGAATCGACATTCTTTTGATCGTCCACCTCGATCAGAATCGCCGCCTCGTTCCGTCCATCGACTTCGCCGGTGACGACGCGCACGTGCGGAATCTTCATCAGCTCCGCGCGGTGCCGCTTGCTGACCGCCTCGGCGTCCCGCAAATCCTGCGCCGCCTGCTCCTGCTCGGGAGTCAGCGCCCTCGCATTCCGCGCGAAGCAAGCCACGAGCGCAATCACGATCAAGCCCGCCGCAATTTTCCCAATCTTCATTACTAAATCCGACTCAAATACCCTCTCCCCTCGGGAGAGGTCGCGCCTCCGGCGCGGGCGAGGGCGCTCGCATTGAGCTCGATGCCGGCGCCCTCACCCGCCGCTCGTGGACTCACGTCGACCTCTCCGGAGGGGAGAGGTAAAAATCCGGTTCCCCTTCCCACTATGGGAAGGGGTTAGGGGTTAGGTCGCCTGCTTCAACCGCGTATACAGCCGCGTCGGATTCTCATCCAAAATCTTCCCCGCCACACCTGGCGCAAACTCCTTCCTCCCCGCCGTCAAACTCACCGTATGCGGGAACCTGCCATCAAAATGCGGATAGTCCGACGCGTACAGAATATGCTCTGCGCCAACGGTTTCCACCACATACGGCAGCGTTTCCTCATCAGGATCGCACGAGATAAAAAAATTCTCGCTGCGAATCACTTCCGACGGCTTGCGATGCAGAAACGGCACGTACTCCGGCATCAGCTCGTAATGCTCGTCGAGCCGCTCCATCCAGAACGGCAGCCATCCGACGCCCGCCTCGAGAAACGCAACGCGCAGTTTCGGAAAAATGTCGAGCACGCCGCCTCCCACCAGCGCCGCGATTCCGCGCATCACCTCGAACGGATTCGTCGCCGAATGCTGGATGAAAAGATTGTTGCCCATCTCAAACGTTCCCATTCCGTACGGCGGACGCGCTGTGCCTCCATGAAAACACGCGGGCAGATCCGTTTCGGCGCACGCTTTCCAAATCGGATGGAACGCGGGATGGTCGAGCAGCTTGTCCTCCATATGCGCCGACAGGTAGATGCCCACGCACCACGGCTCGTTCGCGAGGCGCCGGATTTCCTCGGCCGCCCGGTCTGGCGCGCGCATCGGCACAATCGCAACGCCCTTCAAACGCGCCGGATACGCCGCGCAGTAGTCGGCGAGCCATCGATGGTACGCGCGAATCATCGCGACTTCGAAATCGATGCTGGGCAGCGCGCAGAAACTCGAGACCACCGTCGCGAACAGCACTGCGACGTCGATTCCCTCGCGCTCCATATCCTTGATGCGCACGTGGGGATCGAAGCCGCCGCGCATATCGGGTTTCTCGCCGTGCGGCTTGCGTCCGGTCCGCATCAGCGGCTTGTCCGGCGCCGCGATACCCAGTGGCCGCCCTGTGTTCAGCTGATGGAAGTAGCCGAAAAAATATTTCGACGCGCGCGTAGCCGCGACCTTCTTCAGTTCGTCTAACTCAGGCTTGAACTTGGGGTCGAGGTATTCGTCATAGAGCTCGTTCGGCTCCATCACATGCCCGTCGGCGTCGATTACTCTGTTGCCGTTGAACATTTGATCCACTTATCGCGCATCGCATACGCCAAACTCAACCCAACGGCACTCGTTTCTGCCATATAGCACCCTGTAATCGTGCGGCTATAAAATGTCCCGCTGGAGAGTCGCATCGCGCATGACCGACAGAGAGAAAGAGGCGCTGCAAATCGTTCATCGCCTGGTCGATTCCGGCTTTCGCGCCGTTTTCGCCGGAGGATGTGTGCGCGATCGAGTCCTCGGCGTCGAGCCCAAGGACTACGACATCGCCACCGACGCGCGCCCCGAAGTCGTGCAGAAACTCTTCGATCGCACGGTCGCGGTCGGGGCGAAGTTCGGTGTGATCGGCGTTGTCCTGGACCATGACAAGCCGATCGAAGTCGCGACCTTCCGTGCTGATGCCGAATACACTGATGGACGCCGGCCTTCGTCAGTACGCTTTGGCGCGATCGAAGAAGATGCGATCCGCCGCGACTTCACCATCAACGGGATGTTCTATGATCCGATCGCCGACCGACTGATCGATTTGGTCGGCGGGATGCGCGATCTGCGCGCCGGAATCATCCGCGCGATCGGAAATCCTTACGACCGCTTCGAGGAGGACCATCTACGCATCCTGCGCGCTGCCCGCTTCGCTGCGCGTATGAACTTTACGATCGATCCCGCCACTTGGGCTGCGATGAAACGCGCAGCGCCGACGATTGTCGATATCGCGGCCGAGCGTATCGGCGAGGAAATCGTGATGATGATGACTGAGGGCGCCGCCGCGCGTGCGATGGACCTGCTGATGGATAGCGGCCTGATGCAAATCCTCTTGCCCGAGGTCGTCCGTATGCGCGGATGCGAGCAGCCCGAAAATTTCCATCCCGAGGGCGACGTGTACACCCATACGCGGATTGGCGTCGCGATGCTGCCCGCCGGATGCACCGAGACTGTCGCGTTCGGAATCCTGCTGCACGATATCGCCAAGCCGCAATCCCGCGCGGTCGTCGGCGACAAGGTCACGTTCTATGGGCATACCGACGACGGCGCCGTCATCGCGGCGAATATGCTGGCGCGACTGAAACGCTCGCGCGCGGTGCAGGAGCGCGTCGCGTACCTGGTGAAGAATCATCTCAAGCTCTGCATGGCGCCGCGGATGCGTCCGGCGACGCTCAAGCGCATGCTCGCGGAAGACGGCTTCGACGAATTGATGGACGTGGCGTTCATGGACGCGATGGCGTCGAGCTCGTACCTCGGCTACTGGCATTTCTGCCGCCGCGCGATGACCACGATGACCCCCGCCGAGATTCGTCCGCCGCGTCTGATTGGCGGTGAGGACCTGAAACAGTTGGGGTTCACGCCGGGCCCGCGCTTCAAGGAAATTTTGAAAGACGTCGAGGACCATCAGCTTGACGGCGCGCTCGAAACCCGCGAAGCCGCGCTCGAATATGTGCGCGCCCACTACGCCGCCTAGTTGCTCCGCGCTATCGCCATAACCAAGCGCTTCGGTCGTACGCTCGCGCTCGACGGCGTCGATTTCGAGGCGCGTCCCGGCGAGATCCATGCGCTGGTCGGCGAGAACGGTGCCGGCAAAACCACGCTAATGAATGTCCTGGCCGGCTCACTCGCGCCCGACCGTGGCGAGGTCCTCCTCGATGAGCGTTCCCTGCTGGCAGGCTCTCCCCGCGCTGCCCTGGCTGCCGGAATTGCGGCGGTGCATCAGAGCCCGATGCTGTTCGAGCGGATGACGTGGGAGGAAAATCTCGCGCTCGGCGGCTTCGACACCGGCGCGGAATTGTTGGACCTCGCTGCCGTCGCGGAGCGGGCGCGTGCGCTCGCCGCGAAGCTTGGGTTCGAGCTGCCGCCTGCCGGCACTACTGTCGAGAATCGTTCCGTTGCCGAGCGCGTCCGCCTCGAAGTGTTGCGCGCGCTCAGCTTCAATCCGCGCGTCCTGATTCTCGACGAGCCGACCAGCGTGCTCGCGCCGTCGGAGCTGAACGCGTTCCTCGACCTGCTGCGTAACCTGCGCGGTGAAGGCCGAATCGTCGTGCTGATCACGCACAAGCTGGCCGAGGCCATTGCGGTAGCCGATCGAATCACCGTCCTGCGCCGCGGACGCGTGGTGGCGCGCACGACTCCTGCCGAGACCAGCGAGGAAAAACTCGCGGGCTTGATGATTGGCGAAATCGTGATTCAACCCGACGCGGCCGCGACGCGATTGCAACCGGGCGAGCCTGTACTGCAAATCGAAAATCTATCGCTGGTCGATCATATTGGGCGACGCATTCTCGATGGCTTGTCGTTTCGCGTCGCCGCCCGCGAGATTGTTGGGATTGCCGGGGTCGACGGCAACGGACAGACCGAGCTGGTCGAATTGCTCGCCGGTGTGCGCAAGCCGAGCGACGGGAAAATAATCTCAGCCGGCGAGATGGCGGTGATACCGCAGAATCGCGACCTCGACGGGCTGATCCTCGACATGCGCCTGTGGGAAAACCTGATTCTCGCGCGTCCGCTCCGGGAGCGGGTGACGTCGCATGGATGGTTGGACACTTCGCGCGCGATCGATCTGTCGCGCGAGCTGATCGAGCGTTTTAGGATTCGCGCGCCTGGTCCCGAGACTATTGCCGGCGCGCTGTCGGGCGGGAATCGCCAGCGCCTCGAAGTGGCGCGAGCGGTCGCGTCGCAGCCGCAGCTGATCGTTGCCCACAATATCTGTCGCGGCCTCGATCTCGCCGCGACCGCCGAAGTCCATCGCACGATTCTCGACTTCGCCGCTGCCGGCGGCGCTGTCCTGCTGATTTCGAGCGACCTGGACGAGTTGCTCGCGATCTGCGGGCGGCTGCTGATTATCAGCCGTGGGAAAATCCGTGAGACGAGTCCTGACGAGCGCGATCCCGAGCGGCTCGGCCTGCTGATGTCGGGGGCGCGCGACTGATGGTGTCCTCGATTGCGAAACCCTTCGCGGCGTTGGCGCTCGCGTTCGCATTGATCTCGATCGTTCTCGCCGCGCTCGGCGCAAATCCATTCAGCGTGTTCGCTGCGCTCGGTGAAGGCGCATTCGGCAGCTGGTACGCGTGCGTCGACACGATCGTGAAATCCTGCCCGCTGATTTTTACCGGGCTCGCCGTCTCGATCGCGTTCTCGGGCGCGCTATGGAACATCGGCGCCGACGGACAGCTCACGATTGGCGCGATCGCTGCCGGCGCAATCGGGACGCATCTCGACGATTTTCCGCACTTTATAGCAGTCGTGATCATCCTCGCTGCGGGCGTACTTGGCGGCGCGATTTGGGGCGGTATCGCCGGATGGCTGCGTGCGCGTCGCGACGTCAACGAAGTGATCAGCACGATCATGCTGAACTTCGTCGCCGTGCAGATGCTGAGCTGGATGGTGCACGGCCCACTGATGGAACCGTCGCGCGCGTATCCGACCAGCTCGCCGATCGCGTCCGCCGCGCAACTCGAATTTTACTTCGCGCCGAGCCGCCTCAACCTCGGGATGCTGCTGGCGGTCGTGCTCGCCGGCGCGTGCTACATGCTGCTGTTCAACACCAGCGCCGGATTCGAGCTGCGCGCGATGGGCCGCAACCGGCGCGCCGCAACATTTTTCGGCATCAGAATTCCAGCGCTCACGGTCTGGGTGATGGCGCTGTCGGGCGCCCTCGCTGGGCTTGGCGGCGCGGTGCAGGTCTCCGCGATTTCCCATCGATTGTACGAGAAGCTCTCGCCCGGATGGGGCTTCGAGGCGATAGCAGTAGCATTGGTGGCGCGCCTGAATCCGCTCGCGGTCGTTCCCGCCGCTCTGCTGTTCGGCGCGCTCGACAACGGCTCGCAGGCGATGCAGCGCACGCAGGGAATCTCGCCCGAGCTGGTGCAGGTGATCCAGGCGCTCGTGATTTTGATAATCCTCGCCTTCGATACGCCCGCGTGGAGCGGATTGCGCGAGAATATTTTCGGCCCATCTGGTGATGACGCCGCCACGGTACCGCCAGTCGCGGAGATGCCCGATGCTTGAAGCGTTCCTCGTCTCCGTGATCACGATGGCGACGCCCATCCTGCTGGCAGCCCTGGGCGAGCTGCTGGTCGAGGAAAGCGGCGTGGTCAATATCGGTATCGAAGGCGCGATGCTCTCGGGCGCATTCGCCGCGCTCACGATCGCGTTTTTCAGCGGCAGCACAGCACTCGGTTTGGCTGGTGCAATTGCGGCGGGCGTCGCAATCAACGCGATCTTCGCGGTCCTGGTCGTAAATCTGGCCGTCAACCAGGTCGTCACCGGCACCGCGGTCAGCATCCTCGCGCTAGGCCTGACGGGTGTTTTCTATCGCAAGCTGTTCGGCATCACCGGCAAGGCGTTCATGGTTGCGCCGATCGCAAAAATCCCACTCGGCCCTCTCGCCCGAATCCCGCTGCTAGGCCCGGTGGTCTTCAATCACAACGCGTTGGTGTATTTCACATTCCTGCTCGTGCCCGCGCTCTGGTACGTGATTGCACGCACGCGCTACGGACTTCGACTTCGCGCTTGCGGCGAGCGTCCCGAAGCGGCCGACGCGCTCGGCCTCGGGGTGATCGCAATCCGCTGGCAGGCGCTGCTTATCTCGGGCGCACTGACCGGCCTCGCCGGCGCATTCCTGACGCTCGCCTACGCCAACACCTTCGTCGAGAACATCTCGGCCGGCCGCGGCTTCGTCGCACTGTCGGTGGTGATAGTAGGACGCTGGAATTCGTGGGGCCTGGCCGCGGCGTCTCTCCTGTTCGGCGCCGCGATGGCGCTGCAGTTCGGCCTGCAAGCCCTCGGCACTGTCGTTCCGTACCAGCTTTTCCTCGCGCTGCCCTACGCGCTGACCCTGGTCGTATTCGCAGGATTCGGCGGCCAAGCGGCAGCACCCAGCGCGCTGGGCGAGCCCTATCGGCGGAACTAGGGAAAGCGCAGATCATTTGATTGAATGTGAAACCCGCGGTGGGTTTCACGCTTCCTTCGGCAGGGGTGACCCCTGCACCCAGTGATAGGAAAAAGATGCGGGACGGAGGTTTTACCCTGAGTACTCGTAGGGATCCCTGTTCGATGTGGTTCTAGGGGCCGGAGGCGCGGTCCTTCATACCTCGCCCGTTATTTTACGGGAGAGGCGGCCGGCGGGCACAGCCGCCGGTAGGTGAGGGTTCTTGGCTTTAAGATGCAAGCGCGCCGGGCCACCGCCGCGTGCTTTTCTGAGTGGTCCAGTCCTTGTGCCATCCTATAGCGCAGCCAAGATCTGCTCTGATTTCAGTTTCAGGGGGATGGGTAAATGCGTTTCAATCCTAGACCGTCGAGCCAAGTTGGATGTAGGGTCAGTAGTCCACAGAAAATAAAGATCGCACCTAAGAAGTAAGTGAAGACAACGACTGCGGTTGTGCCGAATGTCGCTTTGAGAACAGCCTGCGAGTAAATCAAGTCAAGTGGCTTCTTGGTAGGAGGATCGACCAACCAACGCCAGCGAAAGGAACGCCCCACAGAAAAGGATCGCTCCTATACCGATGAGGAACATGTTTTCCCTTCTTTCATTTTGGATAGACGCTGCTCCGCTATCGAGCCATGCAGAAGCTCTCTAGCATCCCCTGCGACACTGACCAATTGGCGCATCCGAGAACCTGTAAGAATCCCTTTCTTCAACCTTGTGCCCCTTCGCAACCTGCGATAATTCCAGTCGACTCACACCGACTGCTTCCCGTCATTCGGTCAGCATAACTACCTAATTTATCAAAGTATTTAAGTATATTCGTCGATTCTTCGTCTTTGTATCCGTCCGCCCATTTCCGCGTCTAAGCTAGATAGAGGTACGAAGCAATGAAACGAAAAATACTGACGGGCCTAGCAGCTCTGTCACTCCTCTTTTGCCTGGTTTCGACTCAGGGCTGCTACGACGTGGATTACCCTGGATACGGCTACGGTTACGGCGGTGGATACCCCACTTACGCATACGGCCCCGGATACGGATGGGGCGGTTGGGGCCATCCCTACTACGGTGGATACGGTTGGGGTCATGGATGGGATCATGATGGATGGGGCCGCGGCGGTGGATGGGCTCATGATGGCGGATGGGGTCATGGTGGACACGAGTTTGCTGGCGGTCATGGTGGATGGGGTCACGGTGGTGGATGGGGTGGTGGTCATGGTGGCGGCGGACATGAGTTCGCCCATTCAGGACACGGCGGCGGACATCGCGGCTAACCTAAACGGGCATCGAATTTCACTTGCATAATCGTGTAATGTGGATTCGATGCCCACTCCTCTACTCGCCCTCAGAGACTCTTCATTTCCGATGGCGGAGTGTGCGCCCTGCGGCAAATCGGTGCTGACGTACGTCGCGCTTGACGACACTGGCGCCGAACGCCGCATCTGCGTGCATTGCGATACTCCCATCGCCGAGAATCTCAAGTGGGTTTCGCCCGGCGAACTCGAGCAGGCGGGTTACTATTTCGGCCCGCCGCCTGCCGAGGGAGAGAAAGGCGGATGCAGCACCGGCTGCGGCAGTTGCAGCGTCAAGAAGTCTTGAGCGCGCCGGTCTGGCGCAACGCTTCATACACCACGATCGATACCGCGTTCGAAAGATTCAGGCTGCGCACGCCCGCCTCGAAGATTGGAATCCGATAAACGCGGTCCGTCCTCTCAGACAGGAATTCCTTGCCGAGACCTTTCGTCTCGCCGCCGAAGTACAGGAAGTCCCCTCGCTTGAAGTGCGCGTCGAGATATGAGGTCGGACCGTGGGTCGAGAAAAACTTCGACTTCGCGTGCGGTGAATCGTGATATTGCGCGACGAACTGGTCCCATCCGTCGTACGTACACAAATCCACCAGCGGCCAGTAGTCCAGCCCGGCGCGTTTTAGATAGCGATCCTCGAGCGAGAATCCCAGCGGCCCCACCAGGTGCAGCCGAGCTTTGATCGCCGCGGCCAGCCGCGCGATCGATCCAGTGTTCTGCGGAATCTCGGGACGAACCAGGACGATGTGCAGATTCGGCTCAGCTAGATGCATCAGGTATTTGCGGCGGGCGCGCCACCGAGCGGATACCGGCGACCCCGCAGATTCAGGTAGAAGCGGCCGGCGTCGTCGGACTCGAAGCGGTCGCTGAGATGGTAATACGCGGATCGCAGGAAGCGTGCGCGAGCGTCTCCGCCCTTGACGCGCGCATACAGCACGTTGCCGGCTCCCACTTCGAGCGCGCCGGGATCGAGCGCCTCGCGAGTGTCGTCGTTCAGCACCATCACGAATCCGCCCAGCTCGTCATCCTCCAGCGCCTTGACGACATACGGCGTGTCCTCGACCGTGATCGACGCGCGCTCTTCCGCCACTTGCAGATAGTAGCTGCCGTCGGGATTGCGCTTGATGCTCTGGCTGAATAGCAGCGCGATTCGTGGATTGTCGATCCGCTCGTCGTCGCTGTACCAGTTGCCGTCGCGCCGAAACGAGATCTTTCCCGATTCGACGGTATAGAAACCCGCTCGCGGCATTATGTTTTCACGTTCTCACGAGTATCGAGGATGATAGTTACCGGGCCGTCGTTGACGAGATCCACTTCCATCGTGGCGCCAAACTCACCCGTCTCAACTTTAACATCGCGAGTCCGCGCGAGCGAGAGAAAATGCTCGTAGAGGCGCCGCGCTTCATCCGGCGCCGCGGCTTTGGTGAACGACGGCCGCCGGCCGGAGTTGGTATCTGCCAGCAGTGTGAACTGCGACACGACCAGCATCGCGCCGTCAGCTTGCGCAATCGACAGATTCATCTTGCCGGCGTCATCGGCGAATACCCGCATCCCGACGATTCTATCCACCAGGAACGCCGCATCCGCATCGCTGTCGCCGCCGGCTACTCCCAGCAACACGACGAATCCGCGCCCGATTCTGCCGACGACCCGCCCTTCGATCCGCACCTCGGCGCGGCTGACGCGTTGAACAACTGCCCGCATACTTGCGTCATATAGTAGAGACCCCCAACCACGCACCACCCTTCACCTTTGAATAACCGAAAAACCTTTGTGGTCAGCGCGGGCGCTCGCGTACTATAATTTGACCGACCATGATTCCTGTCTTGTTCCACCTGGGCCCGCTGACCGTTTACAGCTACGGGCTGATGATGGCACTGGGATTCCTGGCGGCCGACTACGTTATCCGCCTCGAATGCATCCGGCGTGGCCTCGACCCCGAATATTCTTCGTCAATCGTGATTGCGGCCGCCGTGGCCGGACTGATCGGATCGCGTATCTACGCCATTCTGGACGACCTGCCGACCTACCTTGCCGATCCCAAGTCGATGATCTTTTCGGGCTCGGGATTCGTGTTTTACGGCGGCATGATCGGCGGGCTGATCGGCGCGTACCTGGTTTCGCGCTGGTATCGAATCGGGCTCGGCGTGACCATGGACATGTGCGGTCCCGCGCTCGCGATCGGGCAGGCAATCGGCCGGATTGGATGCCAGCTCTCCGGCGATGGCGACTGGGGGCTTCCCTCCACCGTGCCGTGGGCGATGTCGTATCCCAAGGCGATCGTCGGCTGGAATCCGGAGACGGTACTAAAACTGGGGGACCACTATCAGTTGATGCCGGCTTGCTCCAGCGTGGCCGACTGCCTCAACATCCGCGTTCATCCTGCCCCGATTTACGAAACCATTCTGTACGTTGGCGTGTTTACATTACTGTGGTCGATGCGCAAGACGTCTTACCCGCCCGGCCGCATCATGTATTGGTACCTGCTGCTCGGGGGAGCCGCTCGCTTTATCGTCGAGTTCTGGCGAATCAATCCACGAGTCTTCTACATGCTCAGTGAGGCGCAACTGATTGCGATCGCGATGATGGTGATCGGCGGAGTTGCTTTGATTCTCACCAAAGGAAAAGCTCCCGCCGTAACGGATCAGGGCGAGAAGGTAAATCGTCAGGCTGTCGGAGCGGCTCGCGCCTGAACCCGATGGAAATCAGAGATAGAATCCTCTACCTGGTCGCGGGCGTCGTCGTGGCGACGGGCCTCGCGCTGGTCGTGCTCAGCGGGCATCGCGGCTCGCGCATCGCGACTTCGTCGGGAATCGGCAGCGGGACCGACGCTCCCGTGGCTGCAGGCAGCCAGGCGGCCGATTTCAAGCTCGAGAAGCTTGATGGGACGACAGTGTCGCTCGAATCGCTGCGCGGCAAAGTTGTTTTTCTGAACGTGTGGGCGACGTGGTGCGAGCCCTGCCGCGAGGAAATGCCCTCGATGCAGACGCTCTACGACTCCTTCAAGAGCAACAAAGACTTCGTGATGCTGGCTGTAAGCCAGGACACCAAGGGCCGCGCGGCGGTTGCGCCGTATGTCGCCAAGAACGGCTACCACTTCACAGTTCTGCTCGATCCCGAGAACAAGATCGGCGAGAGTTACGACGTGAGCGGCGTGCCCGAAACGTTCATAATCGACCGCAAGGGACAGATTGTGGCGCACCATATGGGCGCTTTTGATTGGTCGCGGCCCGACGTCAGGGACGCGCTGCAGCAATTGCTCGACTCAAAAAAGGGGTAATTACGGACTTTCAACGCAACGAAAGCGATGCCGCGGGCGTATGCATCAGAGCGCGTCATCTGCTTAAATGAACGACTCAAATTAAGGGTTCCGACAGTGGTTAATGTCGAATGATTAAAAGACATCGGTGGTCCATCACGTTGGCGGTTTCACTGGTCGCGTGCTTCCTCGTCCTGCAAGAGGTCGCCGTTCGCCGAGCCCAGGCGCTCTCGAACGACACCTACCAGGAGCTCGATACCTTCGCGAGCGTGCTCGCAATCGTGCAGAAGAACTACGTTGAACCGGTCACGACCAAAAAGCTGATCGACGGCGCAATCAGCGGGATGCTCGCGTCGCTCGATCCGCATAGCGCCTACCTGACGCCCGACCTGTACCGCGACCTCGAAGTCGAGACGCGCGGCAGCTTCGGCGGTCTCGGAATCGAGATCACGATTAAGAATGGCGCGCTGACTGTAGTGGCGCCGATCGAGGACACTCCGGCGTATCACGCTGGAATCAAGGCCGGCGACCAGATCATCAAGATTGACGACGACTTCACCAAGGACATGTCGCTCACCGACGCCGTCAAGCGGATGCGCGGGCCCAAGGGCAGCAAGATCAAGCTGACTCTGCATCGCAATGGCGTGCCCGAGCTGTTCACGGTGAGCCTCGCGCGCGACGTCATCAGGATTCAGTCGGTCAAATCGAAGATACTGCCCGATGGCTATGGTTACATTCGCGTAACCACCTTCCAGGAGAACACGGGCGAGGGCGTCGAGAAGGCGATCGACGAGTTCGAAGCGAAGGACCACGGCAAGGTCAAGGGACTGGTATTCGATCTGCGCGACAATCCGGGCGGATTGCTGAACCAGGCGGTGAAAGTTTCGGACGATTTCCTCGATGGCGGCCTGATCGTCTATACGCAGGGACGCGAGGAAAATCAGCAGCAGAAATATTTCTCGCACAAGAAGAAAGATTTCGTCGACTACCCGATGGTCGTGATCGTCAACGGCGGCAGCGCCAGTGCGAGTGAAATCGTTGCCGGCGCGCTGCAGGATTCGAAGCGCGCGGTGATTCTCGGCACCCAGACCTTCGGCAAGGGCTCCGTGCAGACCATTCTGCCGCTCGACGATCATTCCGCGCTGCGTCTGACGACCGCGCGCTACTACACTCCCGCGGGCCGCTCGATCCAGGCCGTGGGCATCACGCCCGATGTCGATGTGGCACCGCCCAAGGAAACGATCGCGTCGATAACGCAGGAAGGTGGCGAGTTCGACGAGAACCCGGAAATCCACGAGAGAGATCTTCCGCATCATTTCCAGAATGGGCAGAAGAAGGGAGACAAGAATGCGGCGCCGGACGACAATGCGGCTCCTGCAACCGGGCCAGACAAGGGCAACAAAGGACCCGGCGCCAAGGGCGCGAAGGCTAAAGAGGAAAAGGACGTGCAGCTCGATCGAGCGATCGACATCCTGAAGCACTGGAACACGTTCAAGCTCCAGCTTGCCAAAGGCGAATTGCAATCCGCATCGGCGGCCGAGGCGAGCAAGTCGAAAGGCGACTAGAAAGCAGACAATAGGAAGTTCGCAACGCGCCGGGCATCGCAACGATGTCCGGCGCTTTTTTATGCTGGCGCGGCGCTGCTGTCCGGAGCAGTTGTGCCGAGTTTCGTCATGATCACCTGATGCTGCCCCTCCATCCGGCGCAGGATGTCGAGCATCACTTCGTCCTGCTGTTCGAGATGGTTCATGATCGCTTTCAGCTCCTCTTCAGCCTTGAGATTAATCTCATAATCCTGCTCGGCCATCAGCCGGTCCTTCGCGGCCTGCCGATTCTGCGACATCATGATGATCGGAGCGGCGTACGCGGCCTGAAAACTGAGCGCGAGGTTGAGCAGAATAAACGGGTAAGGATCCCAATGATTGATGTAAGCGATCACGTTCAGGCAGATCCAGAACGCCAGGATGATCGACTGAATGATGATGAACGCCCAACTGCCCATCACGGTGGCGAGCCGATCCGCGATTCGTTGGCCGGTGGTCAGCTTCTCGGCATCAATCTGGTTAATGTTGATGACAGGCTTATGCCGATGGACGTGCCGAATCCGTTGCCGTTCCCATTTCTCGACGACTGGCGCGTGGTCGTTAGCCATTGATTCCTCCCTCGATCCTGGATCGCGAAACCCCGGCTTGATGCTAGCTTCAATCCGCAGGCTGATCACTCCATGGCACAACGATTCCTCATCGCGGGCACGAGCCCACGCGTAGGCAAAACCACAATCGGATGTGCGCTAGGATTCGCTATGCGCGCCCGCGGGCTGCGGGTCGGTGTGATGAAGCCGATTGACACCCTCGACTCTCAGGATGCGCAAGCACTGGCACTCGCCGTCGGTTCCACAATGCCGATGGATTTGATCTGCCCCTATCGCTATGCAGCAACGCCCGCATCTGCGGATGCGCCCGACCTCGCACACATCGCCGAATGCTTCAACAAAATCGCCGCGCAAACTGACGTCATGCTAGTGGAAAGCGCCGGTATGCTCGACTTCGCGGACCTGGCCGCGATGTTCGACCTCGAAGTAATCGTAGTGGTCGGAAATCGCCCCGGATGCGCCGAAGCGGCCGAGTTCACGATCCAACGCTGCGAGCACCGCGGACTGAAACTCGCCGGCTACATTCTTTGCGATTGCGATCCAACTCCAGCGGTTAACGAAGAGTCACTCCTACACATCAGAGCCCCCAACCTCGGCCGGATGCGATATCGCGAGCCCCTGGCCCGCACAATCGTCGAAAAGCTCATCTGAATTCGGAAGGTGAACTTGCTGTGTAGCTTGAGGCCCGGAACCCTCACCTACCGGCGGCTGCGCCCGCCGGCCTCCTCTCCCGTAACATAACGGGCGAGGTATAGGAGGTCGCAGCGGCCACTCGAAACGACGAAAAGAAGGAACCGGGATTCTTCGCTTCGCTCTAGAATGACACGGGTAAGAATTGAGAACGAAATGGGGTCCTCGACATTTCGCGATTTCTTCTCATTGGGTGCAGGTGGTCACCCCTGCCGAAGGAAGCGTGAAACCCACCGCGGGTTTCACTACAATAAGTTCCTATTCCCCCTCCCCCGGGCCTGATGCGTCGAAAAGCTGGTCTAATCCGCCATATAGGTGCCTGGCAACCCGTTCTGATAGGCTAGACGACTAATGGCGGGCCAGCTCAATCTTTCTTTGCGCGGCCATCGCACCGGGCTGATCACCGTATCGGACCTGGTGCGGATGGTGCGCGACACGCTCGACGCCGGCCTCGGCGAGGGCTGGGTGGTCGGCGAGATCTCGAACGCGCGCCTGGCGCCGTCGAATCATTTTTATTTCACGCTCAAGGATTCCCGCAGCGCGATTAACGTCGTGATGTTCAAATCGGCGTTTCAGCGGATGCGCTTCAAGGTCGTCGACGGGATGGAAGTGATCGTTCGTGGCCGCGTGCAGGTCTTCGAACAGCGCGGCACCCTGCAACTATACGCCGAGGAGATGGAGCCGCGAGGCGTTGGCGCGCTGCAGGTCGCATTCGAGCAGTTGAAGCGGCGTCTCGAAGCCGAAGGATTGTTCGATCGTGCGCGCAAACGCGCGATGCCGTTCCTGCCGCGACGGATTGGAATCGTAACGGCGCACGGAGGCGCGGGACTTCGCGACATGCTGCGCATCTTGTTCGATCGCTTCCCGAGCGTGCAGGTGATTTTCAGGCCCGCGAGAGTGCAGGGCGACGGTTCGGCGCAGGAGATCGCAGACGCGATCGCCGATCTAAATCGCGACGGCCGCGCTGAGGTATTGATTGTTGGACGCGGCGGCGGGTCACTCGAAGATTTGTGGGCATTCAACGAAGAGGTTGTCGCGCGCGCGATTTTCCGATCTCTGATTCCAGTAATTTCCGCCGTCGGCCACGAAGTCGATTACACTATCGCCGATTTCGTCGCCGACCTGCGCGCGCCCACTCCAACAGCCGCCGCGCAGATGGTGGTGCCGAGTCTCGTCGAATTGAAGGAACGCGTTGAATCGCTCGGCGCGTCGCTCGCGAGCGTGATGGAGCGTGAACTCTCCGGCCGCCGCGAATCGGTCGACGACCTGGCCGAGCGCATCCGCCATCCCGGCAGCATCGTCGCCGAGGCGCGCGATCGCGTTGCCGGCCTCGAGGCCGACCTCGCCGACGCGGTGTCGTCGCGAATCGCGGAAGGGCGGCGCAGTGTCCGCGAATTGCGCCTGCGTCTTCGCAGTCCCGACGTGACGGTGCGCGACCTGCGCCTTCGCACTACGCGGCTAAGCAACAATCTTTTTCATGGCGTCGCGTCCGCTCTGGAAGCCAAACGCCGCCAACTCGGCGCGCAAGCCGGACGCCTCGACGCGTTGTCGCCGCTGAAAGTTCTGGATCGCGGCTACTCCGTCGTGATCAACAAAACAAATTCGCGCGCAGTGCTCGACGCGGCGACCGTAAAGTTCGATGACGAGCTGGATATCAGGCTGGCGAAAGGGCGGCTCAGCGCGCGCGCGACCGGCCGCTCTCTGTAGAAGATGAGCACGAAGCCGAAAAAATTTGAGGAAGAGCTCAAGGATCTCGAAACGATTGTCAGTCAGATCGATTCGGGCGAGCTCACGCTCGAAGAATCGATCGGAGCCTTCGAACGAGGCGTGATGCTGGTGAAGGCGCTCAATGGGAAACTCGACGAGGTCGAGCGCAAGGTCGAACTGCTAACGCGGAGCGCCGGCGGCGAACTGCGCACGGCGCCCTTTCAACCATCGTCAGAAGACGATAACTCCGCCGGCGCAAAGGACGACGACGAAACACCCTTCTAACAACGGTTCCGGCGCGAAGCCCAAGGCTAAAACCAGGACTCGGCGCGCATCCGCGCCGCTGGCCCGCTTCCGCCTCGACGCCGAAATGGCGCGTCGCGGTCTGGCAGACAGCCGCGAAATCGCGCAGCGCCTCATCATGGCGGGACGCGTCCGCGTCAACTCGCGCCCGGCCTACAAAGCCGACCTCAAGGTCGATTCCGAGACGCCGATCGACCTGATGGCTGGTGCGCCGCAATTCGCCTCGCGCGGAGCGTACAAACTTATCGCCGCGCTCGAGCATTTCGGCATCTCGGTCGAAGGCAAGCTCGCGATGGACGTCGGTGCTTCTACGGGCGGCTTCACCGACGTGCTGCTGCGCCGCGGCGCCAAGGCCGTCATCGCGATGGACGTCGGCTACGGCCAGCTCGCGCTCAAGCTGCGCGAGGATCCGCGCGTCACCGTGCTCGACCGCATGAACATCCGGCTCGCCTCGCCCACCGACCTTCCGCATGCGCCCGAGCTGGTGACGATCGACACCAGCTTCATCTCGCTGCGCCTGGTGATTCCCGCGGTGCTGGCCCTGGTCGCGCCGCGAGCCGAGCTGGTAGCGCTGATCAAGCCGCAGTTCGAAGTAGGCAAGGGCAAGGTCGGCAAGGGCGGCGTCGTCAAGGACGAAAAGCTGCGGCGCGAAGCCGTCGCGGGCATCGTTGAGTTCGCCGAGAAGATAGGCCTCGACGTGGTCGGCACACTCGAATCGCCGATTGAAGGCGCGGCAGGAAATCGCGAATATCTCGCGCTGATGAAATTTCCCGGCGAATCCGGAAAATGACGCGCGCATGGGCGGTCGGCTTGGATATGGGTGGCACCAATATCCGATGCGCAGCCGTATCCGTCGCCGGCGACGTCCTGCTAATGGAGCACGGTCCGTCGCTTGCGTCGCGCAAGGCCGGCGACGTCGCTGAAAATATCGCCACGCAAACTCTTCATCTGCTCGACACTGCGCGAGGGCGCGGACTCGGATCGCCGCGCGCGATCGGAGTCGCCGTGCCGGGACCGCTGAACGTGCACACCGGCACCGTGATGCAAGCGCCGCACGTCGCCGCATGGCGCTCATACCCGCTGCGCACCAAGCTCGAAGGGCTGATCGGCCGCAGGGTAGTCGTCGACAACGACGCCAACGCATGGGCGCTCGGCGAATACTGGCGCGGTGCGGCGCGCGGACGTCGCGACGTCGTGCTGCTCACGCTCGGCACCGGAGTCGGCGGCGGACTGATCGTCGGCGGCAAGCTGGTCCACGGCCGCAGCGGCATGGCTGGCGAGTTGGGCCACGTGACCGTCAATCCGGAAGGCCCTCCATGCGATTGCGGCTCGCACGGATGCCTTGAATCGTATGCCTCGGCGTCGGGACTGCGCGGCTTGATCGAACAGCGCCTCGGCCTGCCGCATGGTGAGCCCCTGCCAGCTCAAATCGTTGATGCCGAAGGAAATTTCTCCGTACGCGGACTATCCGCACAGGCTCGCCGAGGCGACCAGCTCGCGCTTGAAGCCTTCGCCACCGCCGGTCACTACCTCGGGATCGCAATCGCTTCGTTCATCAATATCTTCAATCCCGAGCTGGTCGTGATTGGCGGAGGCGTGGGCGGCGCACTGCCGTACATGCGCAAAACCATGGCGGCGCAAGTGCGCGGGCGAGCATTCACCGCGATCGCCTCGCAGTCCCGGATTGTGCGTGCCGCCCTGGGTCCGCGCGGGGGCGTGGTGGGCGCTGCCTACGCCGCCCTGCATCCACTGACGCGTCCGTAGCGTATTTGCTACAACCTAGACCCTTGGCTCAATCTGATAGATACTAGAGTCGGTTCGCAGGCAAAGGGGCCCATAATGAACGCGGGACGGTACAGGTCGACTTTCTCAAGACTTGCCCTCGCGGTGACGTTTATCGTCGCCGGATGCGGACTTGCGTTTGCACAAGAGGGCATCAACGAGAGCACGATTCCCCCGTCATCGCCGCCCTCGCGAGTCCTGCGTCCTCCTAGCGCAAGTGAGCCGGACCAGCCTGCCGACCAAACTGCGCCCAAGCCGAATCATCCCGCTAACATCATCCCGTACACGGTTCGCTCGGGTGACACGGTCGGCGGAATCGCGTCGATGTTTGGGGTCACACCCGATGAAGTCGCGCACGCCAACCGCATGCACGTCGACGACGAGCTCCAGGTGGACGAGGTCCTCAAGATTCCGCATCCTTTCACCACCGAGGTCTCCAACCTCAAGTCGCAGGTCGAGACGTTGAGCGCGCAGCAGCAGGCGGCGGAGCAGAAGTCTGACGCGGCTGCCGATCAGATCAAGACGCTACAGGGGCAGGTGCAGGAACTGACTGGCGAAAACCAGGATTTGCAGAGCTCCGTCAAGGTACTGCCGTGGTGGAAGGCGACCGCCATCAGCCTCGGAATCGGCGCGCTCGTCATGTTGGGCGCGATGCTGCTGACGATGTTCGAATGGTGGCGGATGCGGCGCAGATTCATGGCGCTGGCTGCTATGACCGACGCGCTCAGCCGGCTCGACTACAAGTATAAGGCGATGTTCGCGAAGGCGGAGTTACGGTTGCAGCAGCTATATGGACGCCGGCGCGGCGTGATCACCGAGGGACAGCCGCGACCCCGGATGCCCGAGGAAATTGAAATCGAGCGGCTCAACGAAGAGCTCAAGAATATTCTCGAGCTGCACTTGCAGAAGATGGGTGCGAAATTGCCCGGCACGCGCCGCAAGGGATGGCGCGATCTGCTCGGCGGTGGCGACGTCGGCTCGACCGTCGAAGCACGTTCTTATCGACGTTAAACTTCAGCACGGGAGGAACTTCATCATGAAGAAATTTGCACTAATGGCTCTGCTCGCGACCATGATGTTTGCGCCGTATGCGATTTCATCCGCCAGCGGCACCCGCGCGTCGGACACCCCCGAATGCTGCGTGAAAAAGCAGGGATGCTGCCCAGGCGCATCATGCTGCCCCGGCCCCAGCCACAGCATGGGCGCGCATTGCATGCTTCACAAAGCCTCGCACTGATCCTTTCTCTTTTCTCTCTTGTCCCCTTCCCGCGAGGGCCCGAAAAAAAGGGGTTAGGGGTTAGGTTCCTGATTCTGTCTTTCTGCTCTGGAGGTACATCGTGAAACGCCTCGCAAATCTAGGACTAGGACTCGTCGTCGCGATCGGACTCGCTGGCATGGCTATCGCCGCGGACACCACCGAGAAATCCGTCACCGGCAATCTCGAAGACTCCTACTGCTACGGCACGATGGGCGCGAAGGGCGCCGGCCACAAGCAGTGCGCAATCAAGTGCGCTTCGGCGGGAATCCCAGTGACGCTAATCGAAAAAGGCACCGACAAGTCCTACATCCTGCTACCCAACAAGGACGCGTCTCCGCTTCCCGCCAACGTGATTTCGCGAATGGAAGATGAGGTGACGGTGACCGGCAAGGAATACAGCAAGAACGGCACGGAGTACCTGGTCGTCGAGTCAGTAAAGTAGCCGGTCGAGCCTGTGCTAGAGCGCATTCTGCCTGGCGCCTCCCAGCTACAGAACTACCATCCCCTGCTAGTGCACTTCCCGATCGCGTTTATCTACGGCGCGTCGCTGATGTACTTCCTCGCATGGATCAGCGGAAGTGAAAAGCTCCAATGGACCGCACTCTGGATGCTGATACTAGCCGCACTGAGCGCGGCAGCAGCACTAGCCAGCGGCTTCTACGCGGCACCCGGCCTTATGATTTCAGAATCAGTCCGCAATGAACTACTAAATCACCACAAACACCTGATGGTAGCCGCGTCGATCCTGACCGCCGCCCTAACACTGTGGGCGCTAGCATCGCGACCCATGCCCACAAGAGGCCGCTACTTATTCATGGCCGGCCTAATAGCATTGATGGGACTGATAGCCGCAGGCGCAGACTTAGGCGGCGAAATGGTCTTCGCCTACAACGCCGCCGGCTCCGCCTGCCCCCAACCGATCGATTTGAAGAAGTAAGCTGGCTTTTCTCTCGTCATAACTATGAGCTTGCGAAACTAACTCCCGCAATCCGGTCCACCTTCCCTCGTGGGAAGGGGTTAGGGGTTAGGTTCCGCGTATTCGCTCAGCGCTCGCGAGTCAAATTTTGTGTCATCTCGCGTGGAGTCTTTTCCTTGTGTCATCCCGAGCGCAGCCGAGGGACCCCGGATCTTTCTCGACGCGCAACGCATGGTAGAAGTGGACTTCTCGGAGAATTGACGGCCCGAAACTGCGCAAGTAAGGACGCTTCCCTTCGGGCCTTTTCCCTACTCGGCCATCAACCTCTTCCGAAACCCTCGATTCCTCTTCAAATGCCACTCGCGGCTCATCGCCTCTTCGCGCGAGTCGTGCCGCTCTGCATACAGCAGGAACCATACGCGGCCACGCGTCGACCGCGCTCCCGTCCCCGCATTATGCCGCGCGATACGTCGCTCGAGATCGTTCGTCCATCCGACGTACGTCCGATATCCGTCGGTGCCGCAACTGCCTAGAACGTATACGAAGCATTCCATCTCAGCGTTCCCCGCTGTCTTTGCTCCCCTCTCCAAAAGGGAGAGGGGCCGGGGGTGAGGTTCTGCAGACCGTTCGCCACCCGCCTCGAACTTCGACTATGTTCGACCTGAAGCAACGACATTCGGGAGAATTCTATGGGAACTGCCAACGGCCGCAAATCGATCTTTATCACCGGCGCCGCATCCGGGATGGGCCGCGAGACCGCGCGTCTGTTCCGCGAGAAAGGATGGTTCATCGGCGGCTACGACGTTAATGCCGACGGACTCCGCGCGCTCGAAAAGGAATTGGGCGCCGACAACTGCGTCGTGCGGAAGCTCGACGTCACCGACAAAGCCGACTACGAAAAGGCGCTCGCGGAGTTCGGTGCTGCCACCGGCGGCAAGATGGACATCCTGTATAACAACGCCGGCATTGGCGTCGGCGGCTTCTTCGACGAGCAGCCGTTCGAGGACATCCTGCGCGTCGTGCGCGTGAACTTCATCGGCGTGCTCAACGGGATCCATTCCGCGATCGGCCTGCTCAAGGCGACGCCGGGCTCGCTCTGCTTCACCACGTCGTCCTCATCCGCCACTTACGGGATGCCGGGAATCGCCGTGTACTCCGCCACCAAGCACGCGGTGAAGGGATTGACCGAGGCGTTGTCGATCGAGTTCCGCCGCTACGGAGTGCGCGCCGCCGACACCCTGCCGGGCCTGATCGACACCGCGATACTGCCGCCCGGAACGGCAGAGCGCGCACCGAAGGAAGGGATGTTCCGGCTGATTCATCCGATAGAAGTCGCCAAGATTGTCTGGGAGGCCTACAACTCCGACAAGCTGCATTGGTACGTCCCCGAAGAGATCGGCGACCTGGACAAAGCGGCGGGAAACAATCCCGAGCAGGTGCGAGAACAGATCATTCAGATGATGGCGTTCGCCGAAACGCTAAACGTGGACCCGAAGAAACAATAGGAATTGTATGCGGGGCTTCGCACCCCGCGCCCGCGGCAGGGGTGACCCCTGCACCCAGTGGTAATTTGAAGGATGGACCACGTTTTCACATCTAAAAGTTCTAACAGGGACGAAGTCCCGCATCTTATTCTTAATACTGGGTGCAGGGGTTACCCCTGCCCAAGGAAGCGTGAAACCCACGGTGGGTTTCACATTCGATAAAGTGATTTACCCTTCCGACGCGGCGTCTCGCTCGGCGAGGCGTCGCGAGTCAGTGCTGCTCGCGTCGCTGGCGATTGCGGGCGCGGTGATCGAGTATCCGCTCGCGTTTGCGCTCAAATCGCTCGACCGATCGGAACTGGTGCGCGCGCTCCCGTTTCTCGGCGTCACTATCGTGATGGCGGCGTTGATACCTTTGTCGCTCAGACTCAGCGACGAGCTCGGATTGCCCGGCGCACCATTGATCGCGGCAAAGCTTGCCGGCGAGAGATTACATTTCTCGATCCGCAGCCTGCTCCGCGTCTCGATTGGCTACGCATTCCTGGCTGCGCTGGCGGGCGCGAGTGTGCTGGCCTTCGTGATCGTGCCGCTGGTGCTGATTCAGCACGGCGGCGGCAGCCTCAAATTGCCAAATACGCCGATAATGACGGTGGCGCCCGGCCGGATCGCGTTCGTAGGAGCGTCGGTGGCGATCGCGGCCGCAGTCAGCGAAGAAATCCAGTTTCGCTTTGTGCTCTATGCGATCCTTGGATGGATCGCGCGGCTGATGTCGCGCGATTCGCGAGGCCATCCGGGACGCCGCGCGCTGTGGGTTGTGACGATTGTGCAGGGTTACCTGTTCGGCTTGATTCACCTGGTGCCCCTCGCCGGGACGCTGTTCCATAGCACACCGAAACTTCTGCTCGGCGCGCTGGTGATGCCGCAGACGTGGGAGGGCGTCGTATTCGGACGCCTCTATTTGCGGCGTGGGCTCGAAGCGTCGATCATTGCGCACGCGTCGATGGACTTCGCGCTGTTCGCTCTGGCAGCGATTGGGGTGTTGCGATCTCATCTCGGCGCGGGATGAATACACGCGCTCACGAAAGGAGAAATCAGCGATGGCGGAAATGGGAATCTACGAAACGATGCGTACGCTGCGCGCCGTCAGACGGTTGCGACCCGACCCGATACCGGACGACGTGCTGCACCGCGTGCTCGAAGCCGCGACCTGGGCGCCGACCGGCGGCAACGTCCAGCCATGGCGGATAGTCGTTGTGAAAGATCGCGCGCTGAAGGAGCCGATCGGCAAGCTCTACAACGATCGCTGGATCGCGTACTCGAAGCAGTACCGCGGCGCGATTCCCGCGAGCGCACCGGCGGAAGTGCGGGCGCGGGCTGAACGCACGCTGGCGGCAGGCGACTACCTGGGAGCGCATTTCGGCGAGACGCCGGTGATCGCGATGTTCTGCTTCAATCCGAAAAACATGGCGATTACGGATTCGAAGCAGGATCGCGTCTCGGTGGTTGGCGGCGGTTCGGTTTATACTGCCGTCGAGAACCTGCTGCTCGCATGTCGCGCCGAAGGACTCGGTTGCGTGCTGACGACGCTGTTATGCGAATGCGAGCCGGAAGTGCGCAAGCTGCTGGCGATCCCCGATCCCTGGTACACCGCCGCCGCGATTCCGATCGGATATCCAGTCGGCCGCGGCCACGGCCCGTTGATTCGCCGCCCCGTCGAGCAACTCGCGTACTCGGACACCTGGGGCAAGACGATTTGAGAGGGAACAGGGCTTAATGGTTGCGGGGGAAGGATTTGAACCTTCGACCTCCGGGTTATGAGCCCGGCGAGCTACCAGACTGCTCCACCCCGCTTTGGCAGTGTATCTGCCGGTTGCTCGGCTGGTCAACATCGAAGGCGTAAAATGCGCGCGGGCGTGTGAATGCAACGATCGCCGCATCGGGCCGGCGATCGCATCGCGGACTCTGAAATGGAATCTAGATCAGCCGGCGAGAATCCTGATGTTGCAATTGCGATGTACTCTGCCGAACTCGATGATCTCTTTTTCGAGCGGACTAGCGTCCGGCTTTGCGTCGATCAGCATCAATTGTTTTGCAACGGGGTTATCGATTCCGTCGGCTTCGACATCAAGGTTGTGGTCGTCACAGATGATAAATGCCATTTGGTTAAAAGCACCTCGAACGAACAACGGTATAAGATTTTTTCGACGAATTGAACCGCGCGGCGGCAGACTCGCGGGACGCAATTTATGGTAGACAAGATTCAGATGCGCGAAACTGAAACGCGGGAGTCGATGCGATGAGCCTCAAGGGAAAAGCCGCGGCGATTGGAATTGGCGAACTCAAGCCGGTCAAGGAACCTGGCGACCTGACCGCGCTCGGCCTGATGGCGCGAGTGGCGGCCGAGGCGATCGCCGATGCGGGGCTGGAGAAAAAAGACATCGACGGCTTCCTGGTCGGCGTGCCGTTCTCCGATCCGGGAATGATTTATCCGGCGAGTGCGGCCGAGGTGCTGGGGCTAAACCTGCGGATGCTGAACCAGGTCGATATCGGCGGCGCGAGTCCGGCCGGGATGATCTGGCGCGCGGCGGCGGCGATCGACGCCGGGATGTGCAGCGCGGTGCTGTGCGTCGTCGCGGATTTGAACAAGACTGGCGACCAACGCCCGCCGGTCGTATCGGTGCAGCGCGAGTTCGAGGCGCCGTATGGAAATATCGGCGCGAACTGCGGCTACGCGATGATCGCGCATCGCCATATGCATGAGTACGGCACCACCGCGCGGCAGATGGCGAAGGTCGCAGTCGATCAGAGAACCAACGCGCTCAAGAATCCGCTGGCGACGTTCAACGACAAGCCGCTGACGATCGACGACGTGCTGAACTCGCGCATGATCGTCGATCCGCTTCACCTATATGAAATCGTAAGTCCGGTGAGCGGTGGCGCAGCGATAATTGTCGCGTCGCCCGAAGTGGCGAAGCGCTCGAAGAATCCACCGATATGGCTGCTGGGCGCGGGCGAGGCGGCCAATCATTCGACGATCACCTACGCGCCATCGATCACGACGTCGCCGATCAAGCCTGCCGCTGAGAACGCGTTCAAGATGGCGGGGCTGCAGCCGAAGGACATGGACCTCGTGTGTCCGTACGACTGCTACACGATCACGGTGATCGTCACGCTCGAGGATGCGGGCTTTTGCAAGAAAGGGCAGGGCGGCCCGTTCGTGGCGGAGCACGACCTGACCTACGCCGGCGATTTTCCCTGCAACACGCATGGCGGGCAGTTGTCGTTCGGACAGCCCGGGCTTGCGGGCGGAATGAGTCACGTGACCGAAGCGATTCGCCAGTTGATGGGACGCGGCGGCGAGCGCCAGGTCAAAAACGCTGCGCTCGGCTACGTCAACGGCAACGGCGGAATTATGAGTGAGCAGGCAAGTCTCGTGCTGGAGCGCAGATCATGAGCGAATACTATAAACCGCTTCCGAAGCCATCGCCGACGAGCCGTCCGTTCTGGGAAGCGGCGCGGCGCCACGAATTGACGATTCAGCGATGCGGCGCGTGCCGCGAGTACATCTACTATCCGCGCGATCGATGCCCGAAATGTTTCGCGGACAAGCTTGCATGGGAGCGCGTGAGCGGGCGCGGCAAAGTTTACAGCTATACCGTCGTGCGGCGAGCGTCGAGCCGCGCGTTTTCCGACGCGCCGTACGTGCTGGCGATCGTCGAACTGGCGGAGGGCCCGCGGATGACGACTAATATCGTCGCGCCGCCGGAGCAGGTACGCGTCGAGATGCCGGTCCAGGTCTTCTTCGACGACGTGACGCCGGATCACACGCTGGTGAAGTTCAAGCCCGCGTGACGCGTCGCGCGTGGCGTGCAAGCTTCGCGTCGAACGTAACCAGCGGGCATTCAAGTCGGTGCGCGGCTTGTAGATAGGCAGCATCGTAAATCGTGAGATTGGATCTCGAGCGCCAACTGAAGCAATTCGAGCGGTGCCATTGAGACCAGCTTAATTCGAATTGAAAGCGCTTCGCGTAGGCGCATAGCTATATCGAAACTCTGCGACGGCAGGGCTTTCGTTTTTTTCAAAGCGACGCTCACCAACTCGTATGGAAATATTTCGGGGGCGAAGAGAGTGGCGTCCCTGAGCAAATCCTCAGCTTCGTCCGCTCGCGGTTCTTCGAACGCCATCGCGGCGATCACGGACGCATCGACAACCCTATCGGGCATCGCGATCTTCGCGAATCATTTTCGTGCTGTCCCCGGGAACTGGAGGCCCGAACCGACGTACTGCCGCCCGAAGTTCTTCAACCGTCAGACTGCCTGGCGACGTCGCCTCCTCCAGAACAGCCATCAGTTCACCCTGGAGCGATCGCTTGTGGATCGCAGCCCTGCGCTTGAGTCGTTTGACCACTCTCTCGGGGACTTTCTTAATCGAAAGTGTGACAGTCATCTCAGTTCTCCAGTGGTTCCATTTTGGAACCATTGTAGCTCGATCTCACAGTTATGCATAGTTCGAGATCACGCCAACAGTACTGCGACGATTCCGGTCAGGAAGATTCCGTCGAAGGTGCCTGCTCCGCCGATCGATGCGACTGGCGCGCCCAGATCGCGCAACTTGCGGAGGTTGAGCAAGTCTGCCCCGATGAGCGTGCCCAACACGCCGCTGATGAATGCGACCGCGTCGCGATGATGCTGCGACGAGCCGAGGAAGTAGCCGCATAGCGCGGCAACGATCGGCGGAATCAGCATCGGGGTCGCGATTCCCAACCCGGGCACCGGCATTGCGAAACGATGGACGACGGCGGTAACAATCGCGATTCCAATCAACGAAGGCACGACAATCGATGGCATCTGCATCAGCAGATACAGCGAGATGAGCACCGGGACGATCGCACCCCCGACATTCACCGCGACGATGGTCGAGTCGGTCGCGTAGCGAGTCGGCACCCGGTAGCGAATGCCGAAACTGCGGACCACCTCGGCCGAATGCGGCTTTCCGCTGGCGACGCGCGTGATTGGAATATTGATGTAGCTGCCAATCAGACTCACCAGCAGAGCCGTGAAAGCCAGCTCCGGTGGCAGGCCAAGCGTCACGAACGCGTAGCTGATTACATGGATCTCCAGCAGGACGAAGAAGAACGCCAGGATAAAGAAAAAGAGAATCGCATAGAAGAAGAGAAAGGGTGCGAAAAACACGCGGCTATCTTAGCCGTGACGAAGGCCGGGAAAGAAGCGGCGGCGCGAGCCGAGTGCGTCAGCGTAGCGCCCGCCCATCGCGCGCTCTTCGGCGGGAATTCGTACCGCGAGAATCAGCGCGTTGCCGATCGAGAACGCGATCGCGGTGAAGATCGCGCCGCCGATTAACGGCACCGCCGCGATCTCGATGACTACCGCTAGGTAGTTGGGATGGCGCATGAAGCGATACGGGCCGTTGGTCGCGGGTGCGCGGTCGGGACTCACGATGATCCGCGTGTTCCATCGATCGCCGAGCGTCGCGACTGCCCAGTATCGAAGCGCCTGCGCGACGATTTCAGCGCATAGCGCGATCCAGGGGACTGCGCGCGGTATAGAGTGCGGGAAAAATATCGCCTCGACGGCGCATGACACTATGAACAGCGTGTGAAACGCGACCATCACGCGGTAGTGCACCTGCCCGACTTCGACCGCGCCATGCTGGAACGCGCGATGCGCATTGCGGCGCGCGCGATCCAGTTCGAAGATTCGCTCGACGACCAGGATCGCGAGGAGGATCAGATAAGTGCGGAGCGAGATCACGACTTCAGCGAGATCACCACTTCAGCAGTACGAGCTCGACCGAGAACCCGGGGCCCATCCCGATGATCAGGCCGTAGTCGCCGGGAGCGGCTTCGTTGTCTTCGAGCAGTTCGTCCAGGATGAACATAACGGACGCGGACGAGAGATTTCCGACCGATTGCAGCGAGCGCCACGAACGCGCCAGCGCGCCTTCCGGCAGTGTGAGCGCGCCCTCGAGGGTCTCGAGCACCTTGGGACCGCCTGCATGCGCGATCCAATGCTTGATATCCGAGCGTTCGATTTTTTGCGTTGCAAGGAATGAATCCACTTCGTCCAGGATGTTGGCGCGAACGAGCTCGGTGAGTTTCGACGACAGAACGATTTTGAAGCCGCTATCGACGATCTCCCATCCGAGAATTTCCTCAGTGTTCGGAAACACGAGCGAGCGGGTCGCTTGTACCTGCGGACCCGCCTCCGCATTGGCATTGCCGCCAATCAGCATCGCGGCTGCGCCGTCGCCGAAGAGGCCCGACGCGACGATGTTCGCGATCGAAAGATCCTCGCGCTGCAGCGTCAGCGAGCACAGCTCGACCGACAAGCAGCATCGCGACTTCCGACGGATACGCGCGGATGTAGTCGGCAGCGCGAGCAGTGCCGGCGGCTCCCGCGACGCATCCAAGCCCGAAGATAGGAGTGCGCTTGATTTCCTTGCGCATCCCGAGCGCGCTGATGACGCGAGTGTCGATGCTCGGAACGGCGATGCCGGTGACGGTGACGAAGAATAGATGATCGACTTCGCGAGCCTTCACCCCGGCACGCTTGAGCGCGATCTCAGCGGCCGCGGTGCCGACTTCAGGCGCAACCCGCGTCCATGCTTCGTTGGTCTTGGCGAAGGTGTCGAGCGGGATGTATTGCTCGATCGGCAAGGCGAGATGACGCCCGGTGATTCCGAGCGCGCTCTGGATTTTGTCGAAGCGACGCAGATCCGACCATCGCTTCTCCCAAAGCTCCCGAAGGCGCGAGGTCAGCTGTTCCTGATCGACGTAGTTGGAGGGTAACGCGGTGCCGGTTCCGATCACACGGGGTGAATCGTTGCTTATCACTTATATCGCGTGGCGTCCGAGTCACGGGACTCATGTCGACAACGCTATCTCTCCTTTTGGTGCCCGACGGACCTTAGATTGTTCCCTTCGCGCACCTTTGACGCTATCACTCGCGCGACCCGAATTATATCGCTCTTGTGCCCTGCACTACATCCGTTAATATCACCCTTCAATTATGAAATCTGAAGAACGCAGCGAATTGCTGGCGATGCTCGCGCGGGAGTCGTATTTCGAGCGGCAACTCACACTGGCGTCGGGGCGCGCGTCCAACTACTACGTCGACTGCAAACGCACGCTCTATCTGCCACGTGGTGCGTATCTCGCTGGAGAACTGGTGCTTGAACTCGCGACAGCGGCAGGCGTCGAGCAAATCGGCGGCATGGCGGCAGGCGCGTTGCCGGTGACGGACGCGGTGATGGCCGCGGCGCATCGCAATGGCGTCGACATCCGCGGCTTTTTCGTGCGCAAGGAAACCAAACAGCACGGGCTGCAGCAAATCGTCGAAGGTGCGTTCAAGCCGGGTCTTAAGACCGCCGTGATCGACGATACGATCACGACCGGCGGCTCGAGCCTGCAGGCTGTTGCTGCGATGCGCGAGGCGGGCGGAAACGTAATCGCGGCAATCGCGCTGGTGGAACGCGGCGAGGGCGCGGTCGAAGCGTTCGCACGCGCGGGGCTGAAGTATAGCTGGGTCTTCACTTCGGAAGAGGTGCGCGCCGAGCGCGCCGCGCATCCAATCGCGAGCTGATTTCGATTGGCAATCAATCGCGACATCGCGGTCGCGGCGATCTTCGGCGATCCCGTCGGACATTCCAAATCACCTGCAATGCACAATGCTGCCTACGCGGCGCTCGGCATGAGCCGAACGTATGCGGCGTTTCGGGTAACGGCGGGCAATCTCGCCGCGGCACTTCGCGCGATACCTCCACTCGGAATCATCGGCGTGAATCTGACGGTGCCGCACAAGGAAGCTGCCGCTCGGTCTGATCAAGGACCTGAGCGGAGAGGCGCGCATGCTCGGCGCGGTCAACTGCGTAGTGAATCGTCGCGGCGTGCTGCGCGGCGACAATACCGATGCTCGCGGACTCGAGCGCGACTTGCGCGATCTCGGATGCGAGTTGCGCGGGCGGCTCGCAATCGTGATCGGCGCAGGCGGCGGCGCGGCAGCGTCGGTCCTCGCATGCATTCGGCTGGGCGCGAGCCGTGTCGTGATCGCGAATCGCACTCCCGCCCGCGCAGCCGCACTCGCGCGACGGTTTTCGGCGAAAGGAGCGCGCACGGCAGGTGAGCCTCGCGGGCTGGACGCGCTGATGGACTCGGAACTGCTGGCCGACGCGCGGTTGATCGTCAATGCGACCTCGATGGGCCTGACGACCGGACGATTTGCGCGCCTCGATTACGATTCAACCCCGGCGGATTGTTTATTCTACGATCTGATTTACTCGCGGGAGCCGACCGAGTTCATGAAGCCTGCGCTCGCCGCCGGCCGGAATGCGGCCGACGGCGCCGGGATGCTCGTGAACCAGGGTGAACTCGCGTTCAAGCTCTTCAATCGAGTCGCGCCCCCGGTCGGTGTGATGCGCGCAGCTTTGTTCGAAGCGTTGGGTCGTAGAGAAGCGGCGCCTTCTTGATCCGGTTCCCACTTCCCGTTCGGGAAGGGGTTAGGGGTTAGGTTGTCTGCTACAACCAACACGCTCATGATTTGCCGCCGCAAATCACGAGCGCGAAAAGCATTGAGTTCGGTCTCAGGATTTCAAGTAAGCGATGGTCGACTTGAGGGCGGCATTACTCAGCTCAGCGGGGAATCCCGCCTTGGACGTTCAGCTTGCCCTGGGAATGAACCCGGGAATGCCCGTGTTCACGACCGGATTGAGCCTGACTCGTGTCTTGATCCCTTGAGTGATCTCCTCGATGGCGTCATCGGGAAGAGCCGAGATATCAAAATTTTGCTCGATGTAACCGGCGTTCGTAGCTGTGGTCAGAGGAGCCGTGCCGCGCTGCACCGCCCAGGCCAGTAGGACTTGAGCGGGGGTCTTGCTGACGCGCTTCGAAATGGCGGTGACCACAGGATCGTCGATCAACTTGGGTTCAATACCATGGCCCAAAGCAGCGAAGGCCTGCATCACGATGCCATTACTCTTGCAATAGTCGAGGAGATCCCATTCAGGGAGATACGGATGGGATTCGACCTGAACAGTAGCTGGCTTTACGCGAGCGATATCGAACACCTCTTTCAGCTGTCCCAAATTTACGTTTGACAATCCGATCGCCTTGCACCGACCTTCGTCGACCAGGCTCTCCAAAGCCTTCCAGGTATTCGTCAAAGTCGTCGCGTCGTCGTAAATCACATTACCGTTCTTGTCTCTCGGGTCTTGCTCGTCGCCGGGTTTGAAAGCGAATGGAGTATGGATGCTGTATAGATCGACATAGTCCAGTTGCAGTCTTTTCAGACTTGCCTCGAAGGCGGGCTTAACGCGTTCGGGACGATGATTGTTGTTCCAGAGCTTCGTACCTACAAAAACGTCTTCCCGCCTGACCTTGCCCTCCTTGAACACCGCCCGCATTGCTTCGCCCACGTGTTCTTCATTTCGATAGCGTTCGGCGCAATCGAATTGACGAAAGCCCACCTCCAGGGAGATCCTGACTGCCTCTTTTGTTGCGATCGGATCAGGAATCAGTGTCCCAAACCCGAGTGCCGGAATTTCATCAGAGCCGTTATTGAGCGGTATCTTTGTATAACGAAGGCCGTCGGCGTCACTCATAAAACCACTACCTCCGTGCAAATTGGATTCGGAGTCGATTGTAGCAAAGCTCTCCGAGGTATGACCAATCGTTGCCGGCCAACGAGCTCAGCACGCTCCACAATCGGTCCCTCGTCATCGGGAATCGGGTTGAAGCAATTGACACTACGGAGCACCGCGAGTGTAATCCCTCAACCGCAGCCGATTCGGTCGGAAGAGCGACATTAAAAAAATGGCTCGCCTGCTGGGGGTGCATCCCGCCACGCCGAGGATCTGATAATCGGGTTTGATCTCATTGAATGCTGCAGACCCTATATCGAGGTAGATCATGGATCTTGGAATTTTGATCCTGCGTGTCGTCTTCGGGTTAACTCTGGCAGCGCACAGCGTTCAGAAGTTATTCGGATGGTTTGGGGGCCCCGGCATTGCCGGCACCGCGCAGATGATGGAGCAACTTGGTTTTCGACCACCGCGGCTGCAGGCTGTGATGGCGGGCCTCGTAGAGGGAGCTGCTGGCGTGGGGCTGGCGGCTGGCCTCTTGACCCCGCTGGCCGCTGCCGCATTTGTCTCGGTCATGTTTGTGGCGGCAGTGAGCGTTCATTTGCCAAAAGGCTTCTTCCTTCAAAACGGCGGCTTTGAGTACACACTCGCTCTCGCGACTGGGGCGTTGGCAGTGGCCTTCACGGGTCCGGGTGCTATATCCGCCGACTCTTCCCTTGGGATCGATTGGTCAGGTCCTGTCTGGGGCGTTGCTGCGCTCGCGATCGGGCTCGTGGGTGGCGGCCTGCAGCTAATGGGCAGAAGGCCGAGCCCGGTGCCGACGGCGTCTGACCATCAGCGAGCTTAGAAGTTCAAGAAGATTCGTTGGCGACAAAGCTTCGGAAGAGTGACACTACGGCTTGGCCGCACCGGTCGGCCGTCAGGAGGAAAACGATGAGCATCATCGATAAGGCGCTAGAAGCAAACCTCAACTATGCAAAAACTTACGATGCAACGCACGCGGGGCGTCCGACCCCCAAAATTGCAGTTGTAACCTGCATGGATCCACGGATCTCAGACCTCCCTGGAATCTTGGGTCTGCCGCAGGCCGATATCGACGTTATCCGAACCGGCGGACCCGCGGTAACAGAAGATGTTCTCGGTGAACTTATTGTGTCCAACCGTATAATCGGAACCACCGAGATACTGCTTCTCAATCACACCGGCTGCGGGTTCACGACATTCACAGATGACGAGCTGAACGCGAAGCTGAGCGCTTCGACCGGAGATGCTTCGCCGGCTCCAATGCGCTTCTTCTCCTATAAGGACCCCGAGCAAAATACCCGGGAGCAGATCAAGAAAGTCAGGTCGCATCCCTGGATTTCCAAAGACGTCCCCGTGCGCGGCGCCATTTTCGACGTCGCCACAGGCAGATTACGGGAAGTCAAAGTTTGAACACGAGTGCGGCGCGTCGCCTGACTCGCGATCACTTTTCTTTTTGCAGCATTTGACCGTCGCGACTCCCAATGAGCCGCCGGAGATTTGCACGATCCAGAGCCGAGAAGAGAGCTTCTCAATAGAGCCACTGCATGTCCGCGTTTCTTTCTGCCTCGGCTGTGGGCGACCGCGGTTGTCTTAGACCGGGGGTGATCACTGAGCCAAGCGCGTGGCAGGATTCGTAGAGCAACCGTTCGGCATCCAACGTCCATTTGCCTGGCTGGATCGGCTCGAAGCGCTAGTCGCACGCGAACTTGCTCCAAGCACCCGAAAGATCTGTTCCGCCTTACGCATCTCCACGATTGTGACAATCGCAATCGGACTGGACGCGAGCTGTCACGTCAACAGTCAGCTGAGCGCGGTAATTGTGTGGCTCCTTGCGGGCGCAGGACCGATGATGTCGCTTCGCAAGGCCCTGACATGGCAAATCGCGGTGATGCTCGCTCTGATCACGGCGGTGGTAATGGCGCGCGCATTCGCGGAGACGCCGTGGTTGATGCTGCCGTTTGTCTTCGTATGGATTTCATTTTCAACTTACGTGGGAGCGACGCGCAAGCTTGGCGCGGGCATGCTCGTTATACAGATAGTCTGCCTCATTACATTCTACGGCGTCGTGTTTGGACCTCAGGAAATCGGTTGGAACGCAGCAGCCTCGTTCGACGGTAGCGCGATTGCCTTCGGCGTGATCGTTCTGTTCGACAACTGGTTGTGGCCGGACCCGGGCGAGCCGATCTTGATCGAGTCTCTCGTTGCGAGCGTCGCGCGTGCCCGTTCGCAGCTTCTCGAGGCTTCCAACTTTTTCCTCGCTGGCGAAAGTGTGCCTCGACCGCCATTGCCAGCACCGACTTCCGACCTACCCGGACATATGGCGCTTCTCGATCAAGCGATGGCCGAGGGCGCGTCCGAGTATCGCCAGGCGATCCTGCTTGCCGCGATCACGCGCACGGCTCGCGTCAGTCTCGAAGTGGATCGCTTAGTCACTACGGCGCGCGAGAACCTACCTCGAGAAATTCGCACGATGGTCCCGGGCGAAATTCAAAGGACAGTAAATGCGATCGCCGCCGCGCTTGACGAGATCTCTCACAAACTACCGGCGCATATTATTGCAGGCGCGGAGGAGCTGGCTCCCGCTACGCGGACGCAAGTGCGCTTGGCGATGGACACTCTGGCCGCGCGCGTGATGGAGATCCGGCCAGCATACATCGGCAAAGCCGGTTCGGCGGAAATCGGAAATTTCGCGGAATTCATCGATTCGCTGGCTGTGCTGGCCAGGCACATGGAGCGCCCGCTGGATGAACCTCCGAGGCCATCGACCACGGATCCGTCGAACAGTGCTGTCCCTCGGAACAGTGCCGTCCCTCGATCGAACGCTCCCGCAGATCCCGCAGTGGTGCGCTACTGCTTGAAAGTCGGCTTGTGCACCGTGGTCGGCTATACAATCGGCCTCATTACCCAGCGTCCGGACCTATTCATTATCCTGGTAACTGTATTAACAACCGCGACACCCACCTATGGCGCAACCTTGCACAAGATGTACCTCCGGATCGCCGGAGCTATAGTCGGAGGAGCGGTTTCCCTTCTCGCTATCATTATAGTTTCGCCTAATTTCGACTCGCTCCCAGCCTATATGCTTGCGGCCTTCGCGGTCTTCTATCCGTTTGCATACTCTTCGCTCGGCAATGCGCGGATGTCGTACGCGGGCAAGCAAATGGGAATCATTTTTTCCCTGGTGTTCGTCGGGTTGAGCCCATCTGTCGACATCTACGAGCCTCTGTGGCGCATTTGGGGCCTCCTGCTTGGTGACTTTGTGGTGGCGATGGTCTTCTTCACCCTGTGGCCGGAATACGCCGGTGATTCCCTGTTGCCCAGACTGCGAAAAGTCCTTGCCAATATGCTCGCGTTGGCGCCAAGCGGCTCAGCTTCGAGCAGCGAGGATCAAATCCTGAAGACGAACTCGGAAACGATGCGCGTGCTGACCGAGTTCCTCGAGATCGCTGATGACGCGCGGATGGAAGGACGCACCTGCGCCGTCTACCATGATGGCATCGTCGAAGCGGCTGGGACTCTTCGCCGCATTGCGAACCGGATGTCCTCGATCGCGACAGCGCGGGTTCTCACTCAAATGCCTGAACTCGACCCCGTCGCGGAATTTGCGCGCGAGCGGGTCTTCAACGCAATTCGTGGGCAGCTAACCTCGTGGCTCGATTTCTTCAGCGGCACTGAACGCTTCAGCGCTCCGGCTGCTCGTGCGATCGGAGAGAAACATTCAGCCGGTGAGTTGGCGGAACTGCTCAACGAGTTCAGTTCACTCCTGCAGGAGGGAGGGTTCGCCCGATTGGAATCGTGGCCGTTCGAGCCGCGCCGCACGATGATGGCGGAACTGCAGTCGATGCGACGACTTGAGTTTCTATTGTCTGAGCTGAATGGGTATCTGGCGGATGTTCCCAGCCCGTCGGGCTAGCCGAACATCTCTTTGAGCTTGTCTACGAAGCCCTTGGAGAGCGGATGGTTGACCGCCTTGCCGTCGAGCTTGGCGAATTCCTCGAGCAGTTCGCGCTGGCGTGCGGTCAGGCTGCGCGGCGTTTCGACGATTATCTTGATGAGCTGATCGCCGCGTCCGTAGCCGTGAAGATCGACGATGCCTTTGCCCTTGAGGCGCAGGATTTTGCCCGATTGCGTGGCGGCCGGAATCTTGAGTTTCACTTTGCCGTCCAGCGTCGGCACTTCTATCTCGGTGCCGACCGCCGCTTGCGGGAAGCTGATCGGCGCCTCGATTATCACGTCGTTGTCCTGGCGCACGAACATCTCGTGCTCTTTGACATGGATGACGACGTAGAGATCGCCTTGGGGTCCGCCACCGTAGCCGGCCTCCCCCTCGCCGCGCAGCTTTAGTCGCGAGCCGTTGTCGACACCCGGCGGAATTTTAACCGCGAGCGATTCGGCTTTGCGGATTCGACCCTGGCCCTGGCACTTGGGGCACGGGTCGGAAATGATCATGCCCTCGCCGCGGCACTGTCCGCAGGTTGTCGAGATCGAAAAAAATCCCTGTTGCGTACGCACCTGCCCGCTGCCGCGACAGTTGGGGCACTGACGTGCGCCGCTGGAGCCGCCGCGAGCGCGCGTGCCGTTGCAGGCTTCGCATTGAGTCAGGCGCTGGAACTTTACGACCTTCTCGATTCCGCGCGCTGCGTCTTCAAATTCAATTTCGAGATCGTAGCGCAGATCATCGCCACGCCGAGTGCGTGAACGCGAGCGTCCGCGACCGGTGCCGAAGAAATCGCCAAAGATGTCGGAGAAAACTTCTTCGAAGCCCTGGCTGAAGTCGAAGCCACCGAATCCTCCCGGGCCACCCTGCGGTCCCTGGAACGCGGCGTGACCAAAACGGTCATACTGCGCGCGTCGCTCGGGATCGGAAAGAATCTGGTACGCCTCGTTGAGTTCCTTGAAGCGCTCCTCGGCGTCCTTATTGCCGGGATTACGATCGGGATGAAACTGGATAGCGAGAGTGCGGTAGGCTTTTTTCAGTTCAGCTTCGCCGGCGCCGCGGTTGACGCCGAGAATTTCGTAGTAATCTCGCTTGTGTGCAGGCGGCATCGCGGAAAGATTCTATGCGAACATCCGAGGCGATGCCATTGTGAACCGTAGATTAACGGGGCCGCTAGCGCAGCCCCGTTTGCAGTTATTGATCTTTGACTTCTTTGTAATCGGCATCGACCACGTCTTCTTTCGCACCGCCTTCGCCATTCCCGCTCTGGGAACCACTCTGCGCGCCGCCACCGTCCTGTGGGCCTGCGCCGGCTTGAGGTCCGGAGCCCGCCTTGGTCTTGCTGTACATCGCCTCGGCCAGCTTGTGCGACGCGTTCTGGAGCGCCTCGGCCGCTCGATTCATCTCCTCGGGCTCCTTGGATTCGAGCTTGGTCCGGGCCTCCGCGAGCGCATCCTCGACCTGCTTGCGTCCGGCCTCGTCAATCTCGGAACCGTGATCCTTGAGCGTCTTCTCGGTTGTATAGATCAGGTTGTCGAGTTTGTTGCGCGCCTCAGCCAACTGACGGCGAGCGTGGTCGTCGGCGGCATGCGCCTCGGCCTCGCGCACCATCTTCTTGATCTCTTCCTCGTTGAGTCCTGACGACGCGGTGATCTTGATCGATTGCTCCTTGTTGGTGCCAAGGTCCTTCGCATGCACGTTCACGATTCCGTTCGCATCGATATCGAACGTGACCTCTACCTGCGGCATCCCGCGCGGAGCCGGCGGAATTCCGATCAAGTCGAACTGTCCGAGCAGCTTGTTGTCCGACGCCATCTCGCGCTCGCCCTGGAAAACGCGGATCGTAACCGCCGTCTGATTGTCCTGCGCGGTCGAGAACACCTGGCTCTTGCGCGTCGGAATCGTCGTGTTCTTCTCGATCAGCTTGGTGAACACGCCACCGAGCGTTTCGATTCCCAGCGAGAGCGGAGTCACGTCGAGCAGCAGGACGTCTTTGACTTCGCCCTTGAGCACGCCCGCCTGGATTGCCGCGCCTATCGCGACGACCTCGTCCGGGTTGACGCCCTTATGCCCTTCCTTGCCGAACAGGCGCTTCACGCGCTCCTGCACCGCGGGCATGCGGGTCATGCCTCCGACGAGCACGATCTCGTTGATCTCGCTCGCCTTGAGTCCCGCATCGCGCATCGCAGTCACGCATGGCGGCTCGAGCCGGTCGAGCAGATCGGAGCACAGCGCCTCGAGCTTCGCGCGCGTCAGCTTCATATTGAGATGCTTAGGCCCCGACTGATCCGCGGTGATGAAGGGCAGATTGATATCCGTCTCCGTCACCGTGGACAGCTCGGTCTTGGCCTTCTCGGCGGCTTCCTTGAGCCGCTGCAGCGCCATCCGATCTTTGCGCAGATCGATTCCCTGATCCTTGCGGAACTCGTCGGCCAGGTAATCCATGATGCGCTGATCGAAATCTTCGCCGCCCAGGAAGGTGTCGCCGTTGGTCGCTTTGACTTCGAAGACGCCTTCACCGAGTTCAAGTATCGAGATATCGAAGGTGCCGCCGCCGAGATCGAAGACGGCGATCTTTTCGTCCTTCTTCTTGTCGAGACCATAGGCCAGCGACGCAGCGGTCGGTTCGTTGATGATTCGCAGTACGGTCAGTCCCGCGATACGGCCCGCGTCCTTGGTGGCCTGGCGCTGGCTGTCGTTGAAGTACGCGGGCACGGTGATAACAGCCTCGGTGACTTTCTCACCAAGGTAGTCCTCAGCCGTCTGCTTCATCTTTTGCAGGATGAACGCCGAAATCTCCGGCGGACTATATTTCTTGCCGCGGACTTCGACCCATGCCGCACCGTCATCGTTTTTCACGATCTTGTACGGCAGCACTTTCATCGCCTTCTGAACTTCGGGGTCGTCGAACCGCCGGCCCATCAGGCGTTTAATTGCGAATATCGTATTGGTCGGATTGGTGATCGCCTGCCGCTTGGCAATTGTACCAACCAGCCGCTCCCCCGATTCCGTAAATGCGACGACCGACGGAGTGGTTCGGCTGCCTTCGGAGTTGGCGATAACGACAGGATCGCCGCCTTCCATGATGGCGACGCAGCTATTCGTCGTGCCCAGGTCGATACCTATAACTTTTGCCATGTTCCTAGAGGTCCCCTGATATAAAACTTAAGATACAAATAATCACGGTTCAGCTATTTTCAACGTCGGAAGCGTCAGTTTCGCCTCCGTTTCGCTTTCGAGAATCGCTGTCACTTCCCTTCGCAACAGACACGCGTGCTGGCCGCAGCACCCGTTCGCCGATCAGATAGCCGCGATGGAATTCATCGACGACCGTGTTCGGCGGATGCCCCTCGGACGCCACATGATCGACGGCTTCATGCCGATTTGGATCGAAGGGCAGTCCGACCGACTGCACCGGCGTCACGCCCTGCGCGCGCAGGAAGTCATGCAACGCGCGCACCGTCATCTCGACGCCGTCGACGATCGTCTTGGGATCGGTGCCACTGCGAGCGGCTGCCAGAGCGCGCTCGAGGTTGTCGATGATCGGCAGCAGGTCGCGCAGGATGTTCTCGCGCTGGATGCGCACCGACTCGTCGGCCTGCTGGCGGATTCGTTTGCGCGCATTTTCAGATTCGGCGAGCGTGCGAAGGTACTTGTCCTTCAGCTCGGCAATCTCCTTGTCCTTCGCGGCGAGCTGCGCCCGCAGGGACTCCACCTCGCCCTGCTCTGATTCGGGACCGGGGTTCGCCGGGTCGAATTCTCCGTCCATACCGGGATTTCCGTCCTGAGGATGCTTGTGTCGCTTGGTCATTTGTCCAAACCGATACGAAGATAAAGCTAAGCACGATTCAAAATCGCGCCAGTGCAGGCGGGCGAATTAAAGGTGCGGGGGTTAGCCCTGCCCAGGGAAGCGAGAAACCCACGGCGGGTTTCACTTTCAATTAGTTCTTTAATATTCGATCAGCCGCGACAGGGCGCGCGCCGTGTACTCGACCAGCGGGATTACGCGGTCGTAGTCCATCCGCACCGGGCCGACGATTGCGAGGCTGCCTAGCGCGCTCGAACCGCTGGCGTACGATGCCGCCACTACGCTCAAAGACGACAGCCGCGGATCGTAGTTCTCCGAGCCGATCGACACCGTAAGCCCGGCGTTAGTGAGGCTGCGCTCGAGCAATTCGAGCAGCGCGGTCTTGTCGTCAAGCGCGCGCAACAGTTCGCGCATCTTGTCGCGATCGGAAAACTCGGGCTGTTCGAGCGCCTGCAGGCTGCCCTCGACGTACAGCTCGGGACGCCCGACGTAATCAGAGATCGCTTCGCCGAGCGCGAGCGCGTCGTGCATGAAGCGATCGTAGTTCGCGCGCTCCTCGCGCAGTTGCGTCTCGATCCACCGGCGCGCCTCGTCGAGCGTTCGGCCTTCGAGTGATTCGTTGAGGTAGCGTGCCATGCGATCGAGCTCGTCCTGCGAATGATCGCGCTCGGTGTCGACGATGCGATTCTGGATCGCTCCTTTCGACGCGACGAAGACGGCGAGCACCTGGTTGTCGCGCAGCCGTACGAAGTTTACCCGCTCGAGGATCGAGGCCTCCAGCCGTGGCGCCATCACCAGCGCGGCTTGTCCCGTCAGCAGAGAGAGCAGCTTCGGGGTGTCGCGCAGGACTTCTCCGAGGCTACGCACCGCGCTCGAGTAGTGAAGCTCAATTTGCGCGCGATCTTCGAAACCGATTCGCGTCGCCGCCGCGAGATGATCGACGTAATAGCGAAACGCCTTCTCAGTCGGAACGCGCCCTGCCGACGTATGCGGCTGGCGTAGGTAGCCGCCGTCTTCGAGTTCGGCCATCATGTTGCGCACCATCGCGGCGCGCACTCCCAGCTGATGGCGCGCGACGATCTGCGCGGATCCGACGGGTTCGGCGGTCGAGATGAACTCCTGCACAGCCGCAATGACCAGCGAATGCTGCCGGTTCGAAAGCGGATTGCTTGAGGATTCCTGCGTCATCTCGTGCTGTTTCAATTCTGTTACGCATCCAGCGATACATTCAAGAGACACCGTAACGCAATGGCGCTAATTTGGGCGATAGCGGGCTGGTATTCTGTGACGTAGGATCGATGCCGATGGCGCGCAAAACGAAAATCATCAAGCCGCGACGTGTGTATGTTCCGGTCGTGCCCGCCAATACATCGTGGTTCGAGAGTGACAGCTATGACCGGCGAACGTGGAACGAAATCGTTGCCGACGCGCCGTCGCTCGCCGACCTCGCGGAGACTGGCGAGCGGCTCGTCCCTCATTTCGGCGCGCTGGTGCAGGATCTCTTCTTTGCGCTGTTCAAAATGAACCCGGTCTTCCGCAAGTCCGGCGACGTACGCCTCGCGGCCGCGCTCAATCGAACGATCCTCGAGCAAATCGTGCCGTCGGCCTCGTTCCAGGCTCTCCGCTCGCGCACCGCGCTGGAAGAAGACAAGGCCGCGATTGCCGCGATCGTGATGAGCGAGCATGCGCTCGAGATGGTGAAATCCGAAAAGCTCATCAACCGCAGCGAGATGCTTGACCTGTGGGATCTCGCGCGGCAGGAGCAGGATCTCGAAGCGCGCGCGGATGCGGTGAAGTCGGTCAACGAGATCCAGGAATCGCAAGAAGGCGAGAACGAATCCGGGGAAGAAGAAAAGAATCAAGCCACGAAAAAAGAACTGGCCGAGATGGCCGATGCGGCCGAGCGCGCCGCCAAGGTTTCAGAGGCGCGGCTCAATCAGAAGTTGCGGCAATTCGAGACTCAACTGAAGGGCGCCGATCAAACGGCACTCAAGCGGATGCAGCTCAAGACCGCCGAGCTGGCCGGCGAGATCGATCAGGCCGCCGAGGACAGTCACGACTTCAGCCGTGAATTCGGGCAGGGTGGACGCGTCGCAGCCGGTGCGCGTCTTGAGCTAGGGCGCCGTCTCGCGCGTAACAAGAAACTCGGCGAGCTGGCGCGGATGGTCGGACGGTTCAAGCAGGACGCGCGCGCGCTCAAGCGCAAGACACTCGAGCGAGGCGTCGCCGAGGCCTACGACATCGAGCTCGGCTCCGAGCTTGGCCGCCTGATTCCAGCAGAGCTGCTCGCGATGCATCATCCTGTCCTCAAGCGCGATTTCCATCGCCGCGTGCTCGAAGGCACCGTCCTGCAGTACCGGCTGCGCGACGACGAGCAGAAGGGCAAGGGCCCGATGGTCGTCTGTATCGATGTGAGCTCCTCGATGCAGGGCGACAAGGAGATGTGGTCGAAGGCGGTCGCGCTGACGCTGATGGATATCGCGCGCCGCCAGCGCCGGCTGTTCCGCGCGGTGATGTTTTCTTCGGGCGACGTGAGCCTCAAGGTGCTCGACCTGAATCGCGAGCGGCGGTACGCGCCCGACCTGAACAAAGTTGTCGAGATGGCTGAGTACTTTCCCGGCGGCGGCACTGACTTCGAGACTCCAATCGACGCCGCAGTCGACCTGCTCGGCGAAAAGAAACTCAAGCGCGGCGATATTGTGATTATCACCGACGGCGAATCGCAGGTCAGTCCGGAATGGCTGGCGCGGTTAAAGGAGCGCAAGGACGAGCTGGACTTTTCTATTTTCGCGGTGCTGGTCGACGTTGGATCGGCGGAGACGTCGTCGCTGGCGCAGTTCGCGGATCGAATCACGTCGGTCAAGCGCATCAGCGACGAACACGCCCGCGACATTTTCCTGCACGTGCAATCATGAAGAAGAGCGATCAGAAAGTTGTTCTCGAGCCGATCGATCGAAACAACTTCCGCGAACTTTTCAATATGCACCTGCGGAACGAGCAGATCACTTTCGTCACGCCGCCGCGATGGACGCTAGCGCGATGTTACGTGCGTCTGTTCGGCGACAACTTCGAGCATCTCCCGCACCTGATTCGCGCCGGCGATGAGGTAGTCGGCTACGCGACCACCGCATGCGATCCGAACAGCGCAGACAACTACTGGATCGACGACATCATGATCGCCGCGCATCATCAGGGCAAAGGCTACGGCCGCGCCGCGATGCTCGAAGTGCTCAAAATGATCGTCGCGCGCTATCCCCGATGCGAAGCCGTGCAGCTAACCTGCTTTCGAACTAACCTCAATGCCGCAGCGCTGTACGTGAGCCTGGGATTCGGGCCGACGGGCGGCGTCGACGAAGAATTTGGGGAGCCTAACTACAAGTTAAGCGGTGAGGCACTCGCAAAATTCAGAAAGTAGCAAGCGTGTGGGTAGATCTCGACGCGAGGGCTGTCATTTTTTGTGTCATTCTGAAGGCCGACGGCCGTAGAATCCCGGATCCGGGACCCTACCGATTCGCTTCAGGGTGACACAAGAAGAGCCCTCAAAAGCAGAAGGGCCGGTCGTCGACGACCGGCCCTTCATCATTATTCAGATTGTGCTGATTGCGAGCTATGCCGCTGACGCCATCTGCATCACGCCTAGCTGCTGGTACCAGGACTCGGTGCGGTCGTTGATCAGATCGATTTGCCGCAGGCATGGGATGATCGTGTCGACGAACAGGAACGAGTTGAACTGCTTCTCCATGTCGTTCTCCGCCGCCGCCCACGCCGGATTGCGATGCATCTCTTCCTCGATGTCCTTCATCGAGATGCCTACTTCCTCGAACACCATCGCGCCCGACAGAAACCCGTCCTTGGGCACGCCGTCTACAACCTTCGTCACCATCATGTCGCACGCGGTGAAGGCGAAGTCCTCGAGGTCCTTCTTGTCCTTACCCTTGAGCTTGGTCACTGCGTCGCGCAGCGCCAGCATCCCGAAGCCGACATGGCGCGCCTCGTCCTTCATGATGTACTCGAGCAGTTCTTTGAGCAGCTCGTCCTTGGTCTCGCGCTGCATGAAGCGGAACGCCGCAATCGCGAGCCCCTCGGCCACGACTTGCATCCCGACATACTTGGGCTCCCAACGGTCGTGCGCCATGACGGTGGTCAGCAGCCGTTCGAGCGTGGGATCGATCGGGTAGATGCGATCGAGCTTGGTGATGTACTTGCGGAAGCCCTCGACGTGGCGAGCTTCGTCAAAGACCTGAGCAGCCGCGTTCATCTTGGCGTCGAGATCGGGCACCGCGTCCACCAATTGTCCGCATACCATCAGCGCGCCCTGCTCGCCGTGCAGAAATTGCGAGAGCCGCCATGCCGCGAATTTGCGTCCGAGCTGGTACTTGTTCTCTTCACTGAGCGATCGATAGAGCTCGGTCTGGAACATCGGCATCATCGTCATGTCCAGGACTTCCTTCTCGATCGGGCGGTCCCAGTTGATGGTGGTCGAGACGTTCCACTGATCGCGCTTGGCGTTCTCGTACAACCGGTCCATCTGCGGGAACTTCACGCTGTAGTCCCAGTGGAAGACGCTTTCCAGGTCGGTGTTAACAATCGTGTGGTCGTGGGCCATTGTGGGAATCCTCCAGATTACGGGGCGGCGAGCCGTGCTGCGCGCTCGAGTCCGCCCAGAGCAAAATTTACGGTGATATTCTTCAGCTCCGCATGAGAAAGGTCGCGGCTCGCGAGCAGCCACGAAATCGCCTGCGACAGCATCCCGATCGTGAGATGCGCAATTGCGTCGGCGCGCTCTCCGACAGCGGGCGCGAGGTCATCGCGCAGATCGTCGATGAAAATATTGTGGACGCGAACCATCAGATCGAGGAAGGCAGGGCTGTGGCCGAAAACAATACGGAACAGCTCGGGCGCCTCGGCCGCCGCGTCGAGAATCGTATCGATCGTGATCTTAAGTTTCTCGGCTGGAGTATGGACTCCCGCCTTGGCCTCGGCGAGTGTGCGTCGGAGCTCAGCCGCGCCATGCTCGATCAGCTCGATAAAGATTTCGTTCTTGGTTTTGAAGTGCAGGTAAAAGGTGCCGAGGCCAACATCGGCTTCGGTGGCGATGTCGGCGATGCGCGTCTGATGGTAGCCCTTGCTCGAGATGACGCGCTCGGCCGCTTGAATTAGATCGACGCGCGTCTTTTCGCGACGACGATCAAATCGATTCGGCGCATCACCAGATTGTCGCGCAGCTTGTCCCATCGAGAGATGATATTAGGCGAAAAATGAATCGTGTGTCAATTACGAGTATCCACTCAATACTGAATCAATATTCATTTATGAGTTGGCCGTTGGTAGCGCCCAACGGCGCGGATTCATTACATAATGTAGCCTTCGACCAGAGTTTAATCAGGCAATCAAAGGTCGAAAAAGCGCGATAAAGGCTTTACGGCGCCGTGGGATCGACCATCGGAGCGGATTCCTCGGGAGGAGGAGCAGACTGGTCGGGAGGAGCGCTGGACTGATCGGGAGATTCGTCAGGCGTCGGATTCGCCGTTCCCGCATCTTGCGTCGTATCGGGAAGAATCACCGGCTCCGGAAAATCCGACGTCACGTTGCAGCACAGCAGGTAACTGCTGCCCGCTCGCGGTTGCGCATTGTAAGCCTGGAGCGAGCCGTCGGCGAGCACCTTGACTGCCTGGTAGCTCGTCGAACCGGACGCGCGTTCAATCTGAAAGACATAGTAGGCGCCACGGTCCAGTGGTTCCGGCGGCCCTTCCTCGGGAAGAACCTGCGTGAAGTGCGACGGCACTTTCGAGTACTCGATACTCTTGAGCGAATACTTGGATCCGCCGACGCCGGTGAGCGAGCCAAACGTTCCTTCGTCGGCCTTGAACTCCCAGATGGGAACGCCGCCGTCGAATCGCACCACCGACTCGGTACGCGACGAATCGCGCTGATGGTTCGCGATCACTTCGGCGCCGAAAAACTTGATCACGGTGGCGCGTGAGAGCGCGTCGCCGGGCGCCGGTAGCTGATAGCGACGTTGGCGACCGGCGGCGGCAGCGGCTCACCTTCGTTGGCGTTGGCGGCGTCATCGAGATCGGTCGAGTCGTCGTCGGAACCCCACCAGCGACTTAATCTGCGAGCATCCCTGCGTCGCCAGCGCCATCGACAAAAGTAATACGACCGGCAACAACAGCCATCGGCGTTCGCGCATCGGACCTCGCTCGAAAATTCTCATCGCCATCCCGATAGCTGACTCGGATGGGGAATCGCAATCGCTTTGTATATGGGCATGTCCATCGAGTAGTCTTTGCAAGCCGTGGCAAACCGGGATTCGAGCGAAAAGATTGGCCTTCGTCCCCTGCTAATCTACGCGCAGGCGCAGACCGGCCTCAACCTGTGCGTGACGTTGATCGGACTTCACCTGCTTTATTTTTATAGCGATCGCATGGGTCTCTCTCCATCGCTGGCCGGCCTTGCATTCTTCCTCGCGCTGGTGCTGGACGCCGTGACCGATCCGCTGGTCGGCAATATTTCCGATCGCGCTCGCTTCAAGTCGGGCCGCCGCCGGCCATTTTTCTTCGCGGCGATTCCGATGGCGGTCTGTTACTACCTGCTGCTCTCGCCGCCGCGGCTGCACGCAGGCCTGTTCGTATGGTTCTTCGGCTTCTACTTTCTCATGCTCACGTCGCGGAAGATTTACGAGACGGCATACGGCGCGCTGATGCCGGAACTCACGCTCGACTACGATGAACGCACCAAGCTCTCGACCTTCCGCCTGCTGCTCGGCACCGTCGGCGATATCAGCGGGGCGCTGCTGCCGTTCGCGGCTACGTACCTGTTTGCACGCGGCACCGATTTCAAAGTAACCGGTGCAATCTGCGCGATTGTCGTCGCCGGCGGCGCGATGCTCGCGTACGCGGGACTGCGCGAGCGGGCCGAGTTCTCGACGCTCGACCGCTCGAGGCTGTGGGCATCGATCAAATCGATGGCGGGAAATCGGCCGTTCATCATTTTGCTGATCGCAACGACGCTGGCGATCATGGCGATCAACATTCCGACCGTCCTGCTCCGCTTCCTGGCCAAGTACTGGTACCACGACGAGAACGCGGCGGCGCGATGGCTGATCGCGTACTTTGCCGGCTCGGTGGTTTCGTACCCGTTCTGGTTCAGGATCACCGTCCGGTTCGAGAAGAAGCCGGCGTTCGTGGTCGCAATGCTGTGCAACGCGATGGGCTCGCTGATGTTCATGACGATGACGCCGCAAAGCACAATAGCGCTGTACCTCTTGATGGCGTTCACCGGATTTTCGGCAATCGGAATCTGGGTTACGCAAATGTCGGCGTCGGCTGACGTAATCGAATGGGACGAGGAGCGCACCGGCCAGCGCCAGGAGGGCGCATACGGGGGAATCACCTCGATGTCGATAAAGATGGCGGTAGCAGTCTCGCTCCTGATGGTCGGCCCGGTCTTAAGCTGGGTAGGCTACAAGCCCGGCGGCGGCGGAATCACGCCGGCAGCGGGAGAACATCTGCGCGCACTATTCGCACTCGGCCCCGCCGCAATCTACCTGCTAAGCGCGCTGGTCTTCTCGCGCTACCCAATCACCCGCGACAGCCACCGCGCAATGCGCGACCGCCTGGCCGCAAGAAGCGCCGCCGCCGAAGCAGAAAAATCAAAAGCCATCGCGTAGGCTGCGAGCTCCGATGAGAATCACTCCGATCTTTCCTCACGGGAATGTTCGCGTGGCGCAAAGAGAGACATCTAAGTTGGACATAGCTGAACAGTCCTGCGTCACGTCATCCATGGCCGCTCCTCACGCACTTGGTCCGGATTCCTCCCAACAATCCTTCTCGAGAGCTTTCGTGCGCCTAGGATGTCGTCGACGAGTCAGACAGCAAACCGATACTCCTCACCTGCTCCGTGCGTCTCGGCGACATGGCGAAGCTGGCAGATCGCGCTGGAAGAGCAAGTCCGAGCGAACGCACGCGCTTGATCCCAATCGATACCTAGAGCTGGAAGCCAGAGGTTTGAGCATCTTGGCGCGATATCGCTGGTGGGAGACCTCTCCAGTCTTCTTAAACCGCTTCAAGTGAATGGATTTCAACCATCTTGAACGTCTCCAATATTGTGCCGATGGCTTATCGCGCGAACGGGGAGAGAAAGAACTTGGAGAGGAGGAGCGTGAAAGAGATCCAGAACGGAAATCAATGACCTCGAAATTGCGATTCGCCAAAGTGACGATAGACGGCGAGCTTAAGTTTTATCTGATCGGAGCAGCTCAGGCTGATGACGCGATGCAATCCGTCAGATACCACCTGTTCGGACCAGAACCTCTTCGAGCGAGCCGTAAAGTGAAACCCTAGGGTCTTTGATGCTGAATCCGGAAGCACGACAACGAATGTCAGAAACCCCTTTGGGCGAAAGATTCTGGAAGGTCGTCGGGCGCTTAGCTAATCTGTCTTCGTTCATCGGCGAACGGGATTCGAATCAGTCGAAGACCATCAAAAAATTGTTGCCACCTCTGTAGCGTACGCGATCTCGGTCAGACCTGCGCGCCTCGAAATAAAGAGGGCCGCGGGTTCGATCACCGGCGGCCCTCTATCGATCTTATCTCGTCGCGATCAGCCTAACAGCGATTTTGCTACTGTCTCGCGATGCACGGGGGCGTTGCCGAAGTTTGCTTCGCCGGCGAGGGCGCGGCGATGGAACAAATGCATGTCGTGTTCCCAGGTGAAGCCGATGCCGCCGTGGACCTGGATTGCTTCTGATGTCACGTTCTTCGCCATGTCGGATGCGTACGCTTTCGCCATCGGCACCGCAGTCGCTGCTTCTGCGCCCTTGGTGTCGACCGTCCAGCACGCGTAGTAGGTGAGAGAGCGCGCGTTCTCGACTGCGACCATCATGTCGACGCACTTGTGCTTGACGGCCTGGAACGATCCGATCGGCTTGCCGAACTGCACGCGCGTCTTGGCATAGTCGACTGACATGTCGAGCGCCTTCTGCGCCGTTCCGACCATCTCGGCTGCGAGACCCGCGGTCGCGATGTCGAGTGTGCGCCGCAGAATCGGCCATCCCTCGCCTTCCTTGCCGACGAGTTCAGAAGTTTTCACGTTGTCGAATTTCACGTGGCATAGCCGCCGCGTCATATCGACCGTCTTGAGCTGAGTGATCGTGATGCCCGGCGTTTTCGCGTTCATCGCCAGGATCGAAATTCCCTTCTCGCCGCTGCCTCCGGTGCGGACTGCAACCGCCATCCCGTTGGCGACGTGTGCATCGGGCACGAAGAATTTCTCGCCGGTGATCGTGTATTCGTTGCCGCTCTTGGTCGCCTTGAGCTGGATTCCTTCGGCGTCGAAACGGCCCGCGGCCTCGGCGATCGCGACGGTGCCGATGAACTCGCCCTTCGCCATCCGCGGCAGGATATCTTTTTTCTGCTGATCCGAGCCGCCTTCAATCAACAGCGGCGCCGCGAGCAGCGCGGAGGTGAAGAGGGGTCCCGGCACGAGAGCCTTGCCCGCTTCTTCGACGATCACCGTCATGTCGAGGAAACTGCCACCCTGTCCGCCGTAACTTTCGGGGATTAGCAGGCCGGGCCATCCGAGCTCGACCAGCTTTTTCCAGAAGGCGGGGTCGTGTGCGGTCGCGTCCGCCATCATCTGGCGGACAAACTTGGTCGGGCAGTTGTCGGCCAGAAAGCGCTTGGCCGCGTCCCGAAGCATCTCTTGTTCTTCAGAAAATCCGAAATCCAACTTACGTGCCTCCGTTTTATCGATGGGAATCCGGCGGCTGAAACCGCTCAGATCCATGTTTCAGGTACCATTAAGGCTTTCAGACGTGCAAGCGCCGGGAACGTCGCAAGGAAGCTGAGTAAGCGCGAACCATGTGGGTCCGTTCTGTCTTCGCCTTGTGTCATCCCGAGCGTAGCCGAGGGACCCCGGATCTTTCTGAATGTCCGCCGACGCACCCCAACCACGGAGCGATCGAAGTGCGCCTCCAAAGGACATCACTCGATGCGTGGTTAGGGTGCGTCGTCCGGCGTCGTAAAGGATCCGGGGTCCCTCGGCTACGCTCGGGATGACACAAGAGAGAAGGCGTGTCGCCAGCTTGATTCGCGCGCGGGAACCGCGAGAATGGGTTCAACGGTTCAGTGAAAAGAATGGAACATAAAGATCTCGTCCGCGAAGAATTCACACGGCAGGCGAACGACTACGCTACCGCGCCCGCGATTCGCGACGCGGAGCATCTGCGCAAGCTGGTCGAGATTGTCGCACCGCCGGCCAATGCGCGCGTGCTGGAAGTTGCGACCGGGCCGGGACACGTCGCGATGGCGTTTGCGGCGGTGTGCCGCGAAGTCGTGGGAATCGATCTCACTGACGCGCCGCTCAAAATTGCCGAGAAGATGCGCGCGGAGCGGGGACTTACCAACGTCCACTTCCACAAGGGCGACGTTGAGTCGCGACTGCCGTTCAAGGACGGCGAGTTCGACGTCGTCGTGTGCCGCTTCGCGGTTCATCATTTCGCCGCACCCGAGAAAGTTATTTCCGAGATGGCGCGAGTGTGCCGGGCTGACGGGTTGGTGGCAGTCGAGGATTTGATTGCCAGCGAGCAGCCCGAGCGCGCGGCGTATTACAATGAGTTCGAACGGCTGCGCGACACGTCGCACACAAGCGCGCTCGCGATGAGTGAGTTGATCAAGATGATGGGCGCGGCCGGCCTCGAGATAGTGCGGTTCACGTCGCATGGCTACCGCACTCCGGTCTCGCAGTGGATCAAGGCGGCGAATGCGTCGCCGGAGCGCGCGGCGAAGGCGATCGCGATGGTCGAGCGCGACGCCGTCGAAGATCTAAGCGGCGCGCGTCCGGTGCGAATCGATGGTGAGTTGTATTTCACGTATCGCATCGCAATGCTGGTAACGCGCAAGCTCTAATCCTTACGCCTCCTCCAACGTCGGAGGAGGCCGACGCTCGTCCTCGAGCGTGCGGGGATCCCGGAATTGGACGCCAGAACTGCTCCGAGGACGCTCCGGATGCGGCGCAACGGACAATCGCGCCGCGCAAGGGTCCTCCACCCTAACCCTCCTCCCACGTGGGAGGAGAGAGAATCAGAGCGAGCAGGATTAGACTCTACGACTTCTTTCCCGATATCAGCGCCAGCACCCCGGAATACTGCAGCAGCGAGGTTTGCTCGGCTAGCGAGCTGATTTCGAAGCCGGTGAAGAAGCCGGCGATGGGGACCGGGCCGAGTGCGCGTCTGATGTAGGCGGAGTCGTGGCCCGGGATGTTGTAGAGGCCGGCGCCGCGCGACACGCAATTGAAGTACAGGCCGAATGCGGGTGGCGGTTTGTTGTCGAGGCGGTCGTTCAAATCGTCGAGCGTCGCCTTCAAGTCCTCGCGCGAGCGCTCGGCGTCGCGCAGCACGAAACCGATCACGTCACCAACCTTAGGCTGGAACGCGACTGCGATAACGCCGTGCTCCTCGCTGGCGCCGACGATGTTGCGCACGACGAATTGTCCGCGCTCGATCGTATCCGCGTTCTCGTACACCGGAATCGCGACGAATATGTACGTCAGCGCGCGGCGCAGATCGGCGGCCAGAGGACCGGCGGCTTCCGCGAAGACTTCGTAAGCGGGGCGGCCGTCGAGCTCGATTACGATGTTGTCGCGCGCGGCGGTCACGCGATGCGCCGTTCCGATCAAGCCGCAAGCGATACTGTTGGCGAGCGTGAGTTCGAAATCGCCAGATAGCAGCATCCCGGAGACGGCGTTCGAGCTGATCGTGTCACCGCAGAAGACAAACGTCTCGCCGATCGAACCGTCTTCGCTGGCGCCGCCGCCTGCAATCGTAACGCCGGGCAATTCAGTGCCGAGAGCTTCGAGCGTCGCCTCGGCTTCGAAGTTGTAAGTATCGGCAAAGAGGATCAACAGGTTCGATTTGCCGAGCTTCGGGCGTACGGCGGCCGTGACGTCAGAGGCGACGCCAGCGGCACGGCCTCGGAGCGTAGGCACGAAGAATCGGGTTGCGCGGATTTCGTCTTCATTGCCGCCAAAGACCAGTACGGCGAGCGCATGGCCGGATTCGGTCTCGGTTTCGCCCGCGATGACGCCCATGCTCGAGCATCCTGCGACTTCGCGCGTGTGGGCTTCAGAAGCCACCGTGCGCAGGATCATAGGATACGCTGCGCCGTAGGCTGGAGTCGCGAAACATAGCGCTCCCGCCGCGCGACTGATTCCCGCCTGCGCGAGTGCGGCTGCAGTTGCCTCGGCGGCAGCGCTGCGCGGATTGCGCGCGTTCGAGTAACCGACACCGCCTCGAATCATAGCGACACCTGCTACTGGCCTCCGAAGATCTTAAGCAATTGTACCATTCGCTGAATTCCCTCGGCGAGTTCCTTCACTCCGACGCGTTCGTTGATGCCGTGAATGCCTTTTCCCTCGGCCGGGAGAACTTCGATCGGAATGAAACCATAGGACACGATCTTTTTCTGCCGGAAGTAATGGCTGTCGGTGAACCCGATAAACATCGACGGCACGACGCTCGCCTGATCGTGGACCCTGGCGAGAGTCTCGATTGCGTTCATCAGCGGCGAGCGCGACGGCGACGAGATCGGCTGAAAGTTCAGGAGTACATCGATCTTGATGCTGTCGTCGCCGAGCGCTTTTTTGATGTCGCCTATGACCTTCTTGGGATCACTGCTCGGCAGCACCCGGCAGTCGATATCGGCGTAGGCCGTTTCGGAGATCACGTTGGTCCTCTGGCTGGCGGACAGAACGGTGGGCGTGATCGTATCGCGGACCTGCGCGTTCTGGGTCGGATCGGAAAGAAACTTTTTCTGAAACTCGGGATCCTTCAGCGCCGCCGCGAGATCGAGTTGCTCCCTGGGCCCATGTTCGAGCTGGGCGATCGAATGATAGTAGTCCTGCACCGGCCCGATGACGTGGATAGGCGTCTTGTACCCGCTCAACTTATCCAGCGCACGTACCAGCCGCGTGACCGCGGTTTCCGCCGGCGGAGCGGCCGCGTGCCCAGCCGGCCCGCTGGCCGTAAGTCGCAGCCACAGCGGTGTTTTCTCGGTGACGGAGACCACGTAGACCTTGCGCTTGTCGGACAACGGATGAATCCCGCCGCCTTCGTTGAGCAGGTAACCGGCGTCGGAGAAGACGCTGGCCTCGTGATCGACGAACCATCCAGCGCCGTTCTTGCCGCCTTCCTCCTCGTCGCCGGTAGCGATAAACAGCACGTCGCGATTGAGCAGGATGCCCGCGCGCTTGATCGCGAGCATCGCCATCAGTTCGATCACGCCGGGGCCCTTGTCGTCGATCGCGCCGCGTCCCCAGATTTTTCCGTCCTTAACGGTGCCCGCGAACGGCGGCACTTCCCATTCCTTGGGATTGGCGGGCACGACGTCCAGATGACTCAGCAGGATGATCGACTTGTTGTGCTTGCCGATACCGCGGAGCCGGGCCGCGACGATCCCGCGTCCATGCTGCGGCTCCCAGGTGGTGGCGGGAATTCCGTCGGTGAGAAATTTTTCCCTGATCAGCCGTGCCGCTTCGATCTCGTTGCCGGGCGGATTGGTGGTGTTGATCTGAATGTACTTGGACAGGAGGTCGGTCGCTTCCTGCGTGACCCTGTCCCAATTGATCGGCTGAGGGGGAGGAGCCTTGGTCACGCCGCGGGACTCGAAAGGTAGCACGCTCGGCGAAGCGGCGGGTGAGGCGGCGAACGCGGTGGCAGAAACCGCAAGGCAGGCCACCAGGCACGCCACGGCAATCGCGATCGAGGTGCGCGCGTTATCGAGCGCCGAGAGAAGACTTTGATCACGCCATGAAGGAACACGGTCGCGAGCACGCCGTCAACCGCTTGATGGGTGAAAGTAAGGTGACGAGCGAAACGTCGGCGATCAAGAGTCGCCGCAATTGACCGCATACCGGAGATTCGGTATAGCTCTTCCGATCCTTGTGATTCGGGTTCGTTCGGTGATCGGCAGACTCAGGGAACTGTTCGCCGACGGCTTCGTGCGCCAGTTCCAGGGTTGTTGCGCGACGCGCAAAGCGCAAGCTGGAGGCACTCGACGCGGCCGAGCCGGCTGGAGGACCTGAATTGTGCACGACGTCGAAATCGGCTGGAAAAGCTAAGCGGTGACCTGAAGTATGTTCTATTCGATCCGAGTGAAGATCAGTGGCGCGTGATTTTCAAATGGCGTGATGGCGACGCCGAGGAGGTACGAATCGTTGACTACCACTAGGAAAGTCTCGATGAAGGACGATTTGCGCCGGTCACTCTCGGGGAGATGCTCAAAGAGGAGTTTCTGGCCGAGTACGGCTTGTCGCAGAACCAGCTTGCGAGGCGATTGGTATCTCTTCGAACCGGATTGCGGAGATCGTGAATAACCGTCGCCGGATAATTGCCGATACCGTTCTCCGCGCTGGGGTTCTATCTTGGTAACAGTCCGCGAGTTCTGGCTGAACCTGCAGACGCATTACGATCTAGCAAGATGGCGCGCAAGAATCTCAGGCCCGAAGCGGTGAAACGGATCAAGGCGCAGCGTCGGGCCTGAACGCTCGGTGTAGACCAGCCCCTCGATCGAACGAGGAAATCGAGCAGAGAACACTTCAGCATAACGCGCGTCGGTCCTTTTTCATGTCATCTTGAGCGCAGTTGAAAAGATCTCGCGCGGAAGCGCGTCAGACGCGTAAGGTTGTTGCGCGTTCGACAGGCATCGATAGATCGGCTCACTTGATGAAACTGAAGACGACGCGGCGCGCGTCGCTTGATGCGCGCGGGGTTAGTCGTGCGCTCACCGTGCTCGGCGCGAGGCGCCGGGGTGGAATGCGCCGATTGTGAGCTTCTTCGCGGTGCAGCATCGCGATCCGTTCCGGACGCTCATCTCGTGCATCCTGAGTCTGCGCACCAAGGACGCGACTACTGCGGCGGCGTCAACGCGATTGTTCGAATGCGCGCACACGCCGGAGGCGATACTCGCGCTGTCGCCGAAGACGCTCGAGCGGCTTATTTTTCCGGTCGGCTTCTATCGCACCAAGGCGCGCGTCATCCGCGGGATTTGCCGCGACCTGATCGACAAATTCGACGGACGCGTGCCCGACGAGATCGATGCGCTGCTGACGCTCAAAGGTGTCGGGCGCAAGACCGCGAACCTGGTCGTGACCGAGGCGTACGCGAAGCCGGGTATCTGCGTCGATACTCATGTGCATCGCATTTCGAATCGATGGGGCCTGGTGCGCACCAAGACGCCAGACAAGACCGAGATTGCCCTGCGCGCGGTCCTGCCTGCGCGGCATTGGCTCGAGTACAACGGGATACTGGTCGCATTCGGCCAGACGATTTGTCATCCGACGTCGCCGTGGTGCTCGCGTTGCAAAATCGCGGCGGTGTGTCCGAGGATAGGAGTGGTGCACTCGCGCTGAGGGATGGCGCTTGAATGCACGCGGTAACCTTCACCCTTCCCTAGTGGGAAGGGGAACCGGATTTAAAATGAGCCCTGAGCGCTTCGAGCGAAGAGGAACTGGTCGCGGAGGTTATTTTTCATTGCCCCAATCGGGGCGAGTGGTAGCCTGAGCTTATGGCACAGAAAATTGGATTCGTCGGGTTGGGCTCGATGGGTTTGCCGATGGCGACGAACTTGATCGCCGCGGGATACCATCTGACGGTTTACAATCGGACCGCATCGAAGGCCGAGCCTCTTGTTGCCAAGGGTGCTCATCGGGCGGCTCGTGCCGGCGACGTCGCACAACCGGGAGGTATCGTCATCTCGATGCTTGCCGACGACGCGGCAGTCAGGGCGCTGGTGATGGGTCCGGATGCGATCGCCGAGCGTCTCGCGCCCGATGGTATTCACGTCTCGATGAGTACTGTCTCGCCGGCGACGACGCGCGAGCTTGCCGCATATCACGCGTCGCATGGAAGCGTGATGCTCGCGGCGCCGGTGTTCGGACGGCCGACGGCGGCGCAGGCGAAGCAGTTGAAGATCTGCGTTTCGGGGCCTGCTGATGCCAAGGCCAAAGTGAAGCCGATCCTCGAGGCGATGGGCGATGCGATCTTCGACTTTGGCGACAACGTCGGCGCGGCTAACGTGGTGAAGCTCGCGGGCAACTTCATGATCGCGGCGGCGCTCGAGGCGATGGGCGAGGCGGTCGCGATGATGCGCAAGAGCGGCGTCGATCCGTCGGCCGCGCTCGACATGCTGACCAAGACGCTGTTTGCGGCGCCGGTGTACCAGGGCTACGGCGCGTTAATCTCGCACGGACGGTTCAGTCCGCCGGGTTTTCGGCTGCCGCTCGGACTCAAGGATATCAACCTTGTCATTCAGAACGCGGCCGAGGTGACCGCGCCGATGCCGACCGCGAGCCTGCTGCACGATCGGTTCGTCTCGGCGATTGCGAAGGGACGCGCCGATTTGGACTGGTCTGCGATCGCGCTCGGAGCAGCCGACGACGCCGGCCTCAAGGAATCGCACTAAAGAATTTCATCGGCACACGCGTGACGAAATATGTCCGCCACGTTTTCGCGCTCGTTCTGTGCATAGCGGCGACACTCGCTCGCGCCCATCCGTCGCACGCGATCGATTTCTACGAAATCCAGATTTACGATACGGATACCACGCCGGCTGGGCATCTGACGCTGGAATTGCATTCGAATACGACCTCGACGGCGACCGGTGAGTTAGCGAAAAAGCAGATAGACGTTTATCAAATTCACGAAACGGTCGAAGCCACTTACGGAGTGCTGCGCTGGCTCGAAGTCGGGCAGTACTTCGCCACCGCCAAGCTCTCGAACGGCGAGTACGAATATTCGGGCTCGCGCACCAAGGTCCATTTCGGTATACCGCAAACCTTCGAGTGGCCGGTGCAATTCGGCGGCAATATCGAGCTCGACTATATGCGGCATGGGACCGAGGATAATCCCACGGGGCTCGAATTGCGGCCGATTGCCGGCGGCAGTTACAAAAAATTTCGGCTGGTGGGGAACTTCGCGTTCTTTGATCCGTTCGCCGGCCCGGGTGCTCACCGGGGGTTTCAATTCAATCCGTCGGGCGAGTTGGTCTACGACCTCGACCGCTGGGTTTCGCCGGCGCTCGAATACTACGGCGACATGGGTTCGATTCAGCCGCTGGCGAAGGTGCAGGAGCAGCAGCACTTCGTCGTGCCGACGCTCAATTTTCATTTCATTCCGCAACTCGAGCTGAACCTCGGCGTGGGTATCGGCGTGACTCGTGCGAGTAACGGGGTATTTCTGAAATCGATTGTTGGGTGGACCTTTTAGCCGCCCGTCATGAGTGAGTTGCCAGAGATTTATCGTTGCTTGAGCAAGGGAGCTAAACTATCCTCGATCTACGCGCTTGGCGCATTCGATGTCGTTTCCCTCACAAGACACGCGAGCTGACGAAAAACTCGGGCAAATCCTGCGCCGAGTCGGTTCCGTTCGCACGCGACTCAACTCGCTGGCACTGCAGCATGCGATTTTCTATACGCTGGCGATCGCAATTGCGACCGCCGCCGCCGTTTTCGCGATGGCTTACTTGCTGTCGCCGCTCGCTTTCCTCATCGGCGGATCGGCGCTGGCAATCCTTGCGGTCAGCGGTATCGCGAGCGCCCTTTCGGCCGGGTGGCGGATGCGGACCAGCGCGGTGAAGGCAGCCGCGATTGCCGACGATCGGGCTGAGCTGAAGGGACGCCTCTCGACTATCGTCGCGCTCAAAGACGGCGAAACGCGCGGCCCGCTGTGGTCGTACCTGGTCGAAGATACCCTCGGACATCACGATGAATTTGCGGCGTCGAAGATCGAGCGTCGCCGCGTATCGCGCGCCATCTATGCGCTAGCTGCAGCACTCGTGATGGCGGCGATCGCGTTTCCGATTTCAAAAATCAAGCGCGCGCCGATAATCACTCCGGGCAACGGACAGGACGACCTGACCGTCGATCTCGACGACCTGCATCTGCGTCCGGCGGAACCGGGCGATGAATCCGGGATGCCGGTCACCGCAGACGCCGCCACCATGCGCCGGCTCGAAGAAAAGCTGGCTCGCGAAGGTGCAGGCGGCACTGACGCGAACGGTAATTCGCTGAATCAGCTGATGAACCGCGCACGCGACATGGCCGGCAATCTACAGAACAAACTAACGGGGCAGCAGGCGGCGTCGAAGCAGCGGCTCAACCTGCGGCTGGCGGATGCGGGACGCGATCACGATCAAAATGAAATTCATCGCGCGCCCGATACGCAAAAGAATCGGCACGGCGAGATGGCGGGACAGTTCAAACAAGACCAGCCGAAGTCCAATCACGAGTTCGATCTGCCGCCGGAAGACGATTCGCGCCAGCCGAAGTCGCAGCCTTCGCCGGGCGGCCGGGGTGCGGGGAGCGTCGAGTCAAACTCCGGTATGGAGAACCCCAACAAGGACGACAGCGCTTCCGATCGCAGTATCCAGCAGAGCGGCGAGAACAGCAGCAACGGCGGCGAGGCACACGGAATCGGCGCGGATCCCGACAGCCTGTTTGGCGCGCCGGCGACGTCGAAGCTCGGCAACGAGGGATTCGAGATCGCAATCGAGGCGCGGCCGATCGATCACGGTGCAAAGGGCGCCGGTCACGCGTACGTGCCGCCCAAAGTGCGCACTCCGCTCAGCATGAGCCAGGAACCGGACGAGCCGGTCGAGCGCGCCGCAGTGCCGGCTGACGACCGAACTACAATCAAGCGGGTATTCGAACGATGAGCGACGTACAGGCGGAAACGCCAACAGTGGCGGATTTCGCCCGGACGTTTCGGCGGATTCAGGCCGAGATCCACAAGGCGATTATCGGGCACGAGCAGGCCGTCGAGGAGCTGCTCTCTGCCCTGTTCGCGGGCGGCCACGTGCTGATCGAGGGCGTGCCCGGCACCGGCAAAACCACGCTGGTCAAGACGCTCGGGCTCGCGCTCAATTTGAGCTTCAATCGAATTCAGTTCACCGTCGACTTGATGCCGGCGGACATCACCGGCACGCGCGTGATCCTGTCGGGCGAGGACGGTCGGCGCGAGTTCACCTTTCAGCCCGGCCCCGCGTTCTGTCATATCCTGCTCGGAGACGAGATCAATCGCGCGACGCCGAAGACGCAATCCGCGCTGCTCGAGGCGATGGCCGAGTTGCAGGTGACGGTTTCGGGCACGACCTATCGCCTGAAGCCTCCGTACTTCGTGATGGCCACGCTGAATCCGATCGAGATGGAGGGCACCTATCCGCTGCCAGAGGCGCAACTCGATCGCTTCCTGTTCAAAGTCCGGCTGAACTATCCCGACGAAGCCGAACTGACGCGAATTATCTCGTCGACCACCGGGCCCGAAGACGCCGGCATCGAGCCTATATTCCACGCCGCAGAAGCCGCAGAGCATGTCGAAGGCCTCAAGCGGCTGGTGCGCGAAGTGATGGCCGCACCCGCGATGGAGGTTTACGCAGCGCGACTGGTGCGCGCGACGCAACCGCAGAACTCGCGCTTCGTGACCGACGAGGCCAAGGCGGTGCACGACGAGATGGTTAATCGCTACGTGATGTTCGGCTCGAGTCCGCGCGGCGCGCAGGCGCTAATCCTCGGGGCCAAGGTGCGCGCACTGCTCGACGGGCGCGCCAATATCGCGCGTGAAGATATCGAGCACGTCGCGGTCGCCGCGCTGGCCCATCGCATAATGCTCAACTACGCCGCGCTATCCGACGGAATCGACGCCGCGCACATTGTCGAGCGCGTCATCAAGTCGGTTCGCGCCGCGAAAGTATAGGCGGTCGACGATGCTCGAGGCACGCGCTTTCGAGCCCGAATATCTGCGCAAACTGGACCGGCTGGTGCTCGGCATCAAGCGCGCCCGCACGGTTCGCGCCGGCCAGCGAGCGCTTGGCCGCGTCCAGGGTCTCGGAATCGAACCGGAGAATTACAAGGAGTACGCGCCCGGCGACGATTTGCGCTTCCTCGACTGGAACGCGTTCGCGCGCCTGGACGAATTGATGCTGCGAACTTATCGCGCCGACCGGCAGGTCGAGGTCACCTCGCTAATCGACGCGAGCGCCTCGATGGGATTGCCCGCGCGCGACGACAAGCTCGGGCTGGCGCTGGCGATAGGCGCCTCGCTCGCGTACATCGGGATGGCCGACAACGACGCGGTGCGAATCGGCGCGTTCGCGATGCATCGCGGGTCGATGAAGCTCGAAGCGACGCCGTTTCATCGACGCCGCGAGTCGTACCTCAATTTCAAATCGTTCGTGACGTCGGTGAGAGCGGGCGGCGAGACCCGGCTTGGCGCGGCCGTCGACGAATTGCTGTTGCAACGCCGGCCGGCCGGGACGGTGGTCGTCATCTCGGATTTTCTCGTGAACGAAATCGACATTGAGGATGCGCTCAAACGGCTGGTGGCCGCACGCCACGACGTAAAAGTAATCCACGTGATGGGCGAGCAGGAGAGCACGGCCGGATACCCGCCCGGGCTGTATCGCATCCGCGATGCGGAGACTGGTGAAGTGCGCGAGACCGTGCTGGGCCCGACGATGATCGCAGCTATCCGGCGCAAGGTTGAAAAGATCGTCGCGCATCTGCGTCAGATCTGTACGATGCACGCGATTACCTATGCGCAGGCCTTCGGCGCCGGCAACCTTGATAGTTTTATGGAACGCGAACTGCCGCTCCTCGGAATTGTGAGATAAGCCGTGGGCCTGCTGAATCCACAGAACATCATTTACGGCCTCAGCCTCGCGCTGCTGGTGCTGATTTATCTGCGATCGCGATCGCGTCCGACTATTGAAGTCTCGAGCCTGATGCTTTTCGACGAAGCGCCTGCACCGGTTGCAAGCGTTCGTCAGGTACGACTCGACCCGCTGTTCTGGCTCGAGATGGCGACTCTTACCGCCCTGACGTTCGCGATTGCGGGACTGTACGTGATGAGGCCGCCGTCGCCCGGTCACGGCCGTAGTCACGCACTGGTGTTCGATCTCGGCGCCGGGATGAGCGCGCATGACGGCTCCGGCACGCGGTTGGATCAGGCGCGTCGCGCTGCCTTGGAAATAATCGATCAAGCTCCGATTGGCGACGAGTTCAGCGTCATCGCATACGCGCTGGAGGCGCAGGTGCGGCATCCGCAGACGTCGAACCTCGCGGATTTGCGCAAGGCGCTCGCCGACCTGGTTCCGATGGCGGTGCCCGCGCGCACGGCGGCTCTCAGAGCGGCCCTGATTCGAGCGCACGGCGCGTCGGAAATCGATCTGTTCGCCGACCGCCCGCCCGCTCCCGCAATTCTTGCCGACGCCGCCTCGACCGCGCGAGTGAATTTCCACCAGGTCGGCTCCGGCGATTCCAACATTGCGATCGTGTCGCTCGATCCCGGTATCCCGGGCTCCACGCGCGGCCGTGCTGTGATTCGCAACTTCTCGGCGCGGCCCCATCCGGCGGAACTGGCGATCGATCTCGGGGACGCCGAGCAGTTTCGTCAGACGATGATGCTCGCGCCGCGCGAGCAGATTCTCGCTTCCTTCGGACCGCTCAAGACGGGCGGTGTGCTGCATGCACGAATACTGACTGGCGACGCGATCGACGCAGACAACAGCCGCTACGCCTACGCGCCATCTGATGTCGCCGCGCGAGTACTGGTGCTCTCGCCGGACGCGGCGGTGCGCGACGATATCGCGCGTGTGCTGCTCGCGGTCAACTCGAATTTTCAGATCGAGACCGCCGATCCCGGCAGGTATGTCGTGGAATCGAACCCCGCCGCCGCGAACGCGAAGCCGCTCGCGCTCGCTGTGATGCACGACTGCTATCTGCCTGCGATCAAGGCGGCGTCCACGCTCCTTATATATCCGCCCGATGCGACGAAGGGTTCGCCGTATCCCGCCGGCGTGGGAATCTCCGTCGGTGGAACGATTGCGAGCGCCGATATTAACGGTGCCGCAATCGGCGAATCGCCCGCTTTGGAATCTCTAACGTTGGGCGCGACGCGAATCGTTGCGATTCCCGAATGGATGGATCAACTCGCCACCGCTGCTGGCCCCGGCCATTCGTCGATTCCGATTGCGGCGATCGGACGCGCGACGAGTGGTCCGGTCGGCGTACTTGCCTTTGACGTACGCGATCATCTGCTGCTCGCGCCCGATCATCTGGACGCGCTCGTGCTGACCGTCGATCTGATGAAGCAACTGACCGCGCCGCGCGATATTTTCGTCGTGCCGACCGGCGCTGATGTGAGCGTGCCTGCGAGTGGAACCGCAAAAGTCTCTCAGCCTGACGCGACCGTGCGCACGATGACTCCCGACAGATGGGGTCGTGTGCGAATCCGTCCGCTGCAGGCTGGACGCTATACCGTCGAGTCAGGTGGAGTGACGACGCAGGTGCTTGCGAACTACTTTGATGCGGCCGAGTCCGACCTCGGCGCGAAACCGCAGGCCGAAGCGAGCGCGCCCGCGGAAAGAGCCGCCGCCTCGAATCCGCAATCCGCCAGGCAAGTGCAGCCACTCGTTTTCATTTTGATTGCGCTCGCGTTGCTCGCCTTGATGATTGAATCCGCGATGCTGATCAGCCACGCCGGCCATTGGGGGATGCGCCATGTTTGATCGGCCGCATCTGCTCTGGCTGCTCGTGCTGGTGCCGATCGCGGCAACGCCGGGAATTCTCGCGATGCGCGCAGGAATGCGGTGGGCGGGCGCTGCCTCTGCGACGCTTCGCGCGCTGTGCATCGTGGCTCTCGTCGCGATGCTCGCGGGCCTGCGCGTTCCCGGACATATCGCGGCGCAAAGCGTCGCGGTGGTCGCGGTGATGGATGAGTCGCGCTCGGTCTCGCCCGATCAACAAGAATGGATGCGCGGCCGGATCGAGCAGTTGAAATCCGCGATGGCGCCGACCGACCAGCTTGGGATTGTCGGTTTTGGCCGCGACGCGCGCCTGCTCGCACCTTTGACCGATCCCCGTCTGCTGGGCCATTTTGCCAGCGGCGTCGACGGCGGAGCCACCAACATCGCCAGCGCGCTGACCGCGGCCGAGAGTTTGTTCGCTCCGGAGGCAGACAAGCGAATCGTGCTGCTGAGCGACGGCAATGAAACCGAGGACTCCGCGATGTCGGAGGTTCCCGCGATGCTCGAGGACGGCGTGCGAATCTTCGCGGGCGCGCCTCCGCCGTCGGCTACCGAGAGAATTGCGGTCACCAATTTTTACTCTCCGGATGCGGTCCGCGCCGATCAGCGTTTCGCATTCAGAATCGGGGTTGAAAGTGAATCGCAGAGTCCGGTTGCCGCGATGCTTAAGCTTTACCGCGACGGCACCGCCATCGGCGGCGAAGCGATTACGCTGAAGCCGGGCTTGAACGACTTCGAGCTGCCATATCGGCTCGAGCAACCTGGCTCATACCTGATGAGTGCGGAAGTCTCGATTGCGCCGCCGAGGGTCGCGCTGAATACGAAGGTCGAGGCGCCGATTTCGGTGACCGGTGCGCTGCGGATTCTGATCGCTTCGAATTCACTGCCCGAAAGCCTCGTCAGCGCGCTCAAGATGCGCAACTACAAAATCGATTTCGTCTCGCCGCGCAGCTTGAGCGAGCATCCGGTCGACTACTTGCCGTACCAGCTCGTGATCCTCGACGACGTGCCCGCCGGATCGATTACGCCCGCGGCGCAGCACGCGCTCAATCGCTACGTTGCCGACTACGGCGGCGGATTGGTCGCCACCGGAGATACGCTGCGCGAAGAAACTCTGGCCGGCGGCGATCTCGAAAAAGCACTGCCGGTGAAGTTCGTGCAGCAGCCGCCACCGCCGTCGCGCGAGCCGATTGCAGTTTACCTATGCATCGATCGATCGAACTCGATGAGTTACGACTCGCGCTATCCCGCCGTGCGCGACGGCGAGCGCATTCGTTACGCCAAGGAAGCCGCGATCGCACTGCTGCGCCAGCTCGACGACACTGACTTCGCCGGCGTGATCGCGTTCGATTCGCAGCCGTACGTGCTAGCGCATCTGCAGCCGCTCGGTGAGGATCGCGGCGAGCTCGAAAATCGCATCGACCGCCTCCAACCCGGCGGCGGCACCGACTTCAAGGACGCACTCGAAATCGCAGAGCGTGAGATTCTGCAGAGCAACATCCCGGTGCGCCAGGTGATTCTGCTGACCGACGGCGACACAAATCGCCAGTATCACGACCACGACGATCTGATCGCCGAATTCGCGCGCCAGCACATTCCCGTCTCGACTATCCGCATCGGCCCCGACCTTGCGAACCTCGAACTGCTGCAAGACTTTGCGCAGGCGACCGGTGGCATATTCTATCGCGTGCAGGATATCGAGAAGCTGCCGTTGCTGCTGGTGGGATTGACGCGCGAGGCGATGAACCGGCGCAAGCAGGATCGCACTACAGTCGAAGCCGGCGACGCGACCGCGATGCTCTCCGGCATCGGCATCAAGGACATTCCGCCGATCGATTTTTTCGCCGCGACTGAGCCCAAGGACGGTGCGCAGGTCACGCTCAAGGTCGCGCGCGCCGACAAAACTGCGCCGCTACTGGCGTCGTGGCAATACGGACTCGGCCGCACCGCGATTTTCGCCGGCGATCCCGATTCACTCGCGACGCTGAGCTGGATTCGATGGAACCGCTACGTTGAATTCTGGTCGCAGCTGGCAAACTGGACCATGCGTCAAGGCGACTCCGGGATGTTCACGATGCGCGTCCACGGCGCGCCTGATGGGGCGATCACCGTCGAGGCTGAAAAAGCCGATCCCGATCCCGTCAGCAACCTGGTCTGCAGGATCACCGGGCCGGGCCGTGCTATCGACGTTGCGATGACCGAGGCTGACGCCTCGATCTATCGCGGCGAAGTCGGCCCGTTGCCGCGCGGCAAATACACCGCGACGCTGATGTTCAAAGCGGGCGACTCCGAGAAAATCCTCGAGCAGCGCGAATTCGCAGCCGCCGGATCGATTCCAGCCGACAGCGCCGAGTTGCGCATCAAGCCGCCCAATCTCGAATTGCTGCGCCGGCTGTCGACCGCGACACACGGCGCCTTCGACGCGACGGCTGCGACCATCGTCCGTCACACTGGGCAGACTGTGGCGTTTCGCCGCAGCGCCGATCCATGGCTGATTCCCCTTGTAATCATGCTGTTCCTGGGCGAAGTTTTCGTGCGACGCCGCTATCTCGGCGATTGAGGACATGGAGCAGCTGATGAAAATTTCCGCCGCAAATCTTCCTCATCTGATTGCCACTGCAGCGATCCTGGCCGCGATCGTCGCGCCCGCGGCTATTGCGAATGCTGCCGCCTCACCGCGCGACACCGACGCTCTCGCCAAGGCCACCTACATCTATATTGCGACGGTCCGCAAAGACGGCAACCAGAGCAAAGCCGCACCGGTCTGGTTCATCACCACCGCCGACCACCAGGTTCTTATCGAAACCTCGCCGACCAGTTGGAAGGCCAAGCGAATCAAGCGCGGCAGCCCGGCGATGATTTGGATCGGCGCGCGCACCGGCCCTGCGTTCATCGGCAAGGCGGAAATCGTCACGGACAAGAAGCTGCAGGAACTGGTGATCGCCGAATATCCCAAAAAATACCTGCTCGCCCGGATCGGTTTCGCGCGTCCGTCCCGCGCCAAGCTGGACTCGGGCCAAATCGTGGTCATTCGTATTTCGCCGGCGCGCGATTTGCCCGACGGCTTTCAATCTGCGCCCGGAACGCCCGCGCCGGCTCTCGATGAGAAGACAAAGTCCGCCAGTACTCACTAGAACGTCTTGAAATTGGGCGGCTAGTAGGACAGCATGCCAGCCCATGCGTTTAGTCAAACTGGCAGTAGCTTTAGTCATCATCGGGTTGCTAACGAGTGCCAATTGCTTTGCCGACGACTTCTTCTCGTTGCGCGATCCGGGAGCCGATTTGCTCACGCCTGCGCGGCATCAAATCGACATCGAAGCCGACGACGCCTACATGTTCCTCGTCGGCCCCAGTACGCTGCGGCGGCGCATCAACTCATCTCCCGATAGCGCTATCAGCCTGCAGCACGACCTCGGCGTCTCGCAGCTCCAGTTGCCCGAGGTGCTGCTCTCGTTCTGGTTCGACGACGTCAACGCGGTGCAGTTCCAATTCCGCTACTACGGCATCTACGGCAGTAAGTTCGAAACGCAGCCGTTGGCATTTGGCGGGACGGTAATTTCGCCGAATCAGAAGCTGAATCCCGGCGGCACGAGGTGGTACACGTTCGGCGGATACTACGAGCGTCGCCTGACGCCGCTGTATCAGAACTACGAAGCGGGATTGCCGCAGTTTCTGCAGGGATGGGACTCGCGCGCAAAGGTCGGAATCGAGTTCACCTACAACGACTTCCGAATCAACGACGGTACCCCGCTGTTCAGCCAGGTTTCGCCGTTCGAAGCGCGTATCCGCTTCCACGAGAAAGGACTGCCGATACCGGTGATCGGACTCGAGGAGCGTCATTGGCTGGGGTACAACTTCGCGTTCGAAGCGACGGCGCAGGGCTACTGGATCAACAAATGGAACTCGGGCCGCAGCGAAGGCGGCTCGACAGTGTACGACTCGCAGTCGGGCTTCGAGACGCACTGGCGCGTAATTTACGCGAACCGCGACTGGCGCGGGTTCTCGCCGTTCGCCGGATTTAATTACAACTACACCAAGTACACTCAGACTGGCTCAGGCGTGGGCAACTTGTTGCGCGTGCAGTTGTACGGTCCTGAGGTCGGCTTCAACTGGAGTATCTGATCCTCGCGCGAGATAATCGCTAGCCTCAAGTGCGCCGCAGAGTAAAATCACAATTGTGGCGAATGACTCCGCATCTGCGCTGATCAAGTGCGCGCTAAACTGCCGATGCCCGGTATGTCGCAACGGCGCGATTTTTCGATCGCACTTCAAAATGAATCGCGAATGCCCGCGATGCCACGTCGTCTTCTGGAAGGATCCCGGCGAGACTCTCGGCGCGATGTATCTGGACTTCGCGGTGGCAGCCGGTTCGTTCCTGGTATGCTGGGCGATTCTCGCCTTCGTCACGCATCTGTCTGACGCCGCCGAGATTTTCATTCTGTGCGCGGTCGCATGCGGCAGCGTCCTGCTCTGCTACCCGCTCACGCGCAGCGCCTGGACCGTGCTGGTCTACCTCTCAGGCGGAATAGAGCGCCCGCGCCTACGCACAATCCAGGGCGGCAAAAAGTCCGCCTGATTCGATTTCCTTTACCTGCTCTCGCGTCTTCGACCGCCGCGCCAGCTTCTCCTGCAGATGTGCCAACCGGTCCGCGGCGGCCGCGATTGTCTCGTCGCTTTTCGAAAACGTGAATCGAATCTTCCGATGCCCCAATTCCGCGCGATGGTAAAAGCTTGAACCGGGCACCGCGGCGACTCCGACCTCGTCGAGCAGAAAGTCCGCCGCTGCGAAGTCATCCTTGAACCCCAGTCCGCCGATATCCGCCACGATGTAATACGCGCCGTCCGGGTTGCTGCACTCCAGTCCAGCGCGCGTGAGCGCCGCATACAGCGCCCCGCGCTTACGTTCGTACATCGCAGTCAGGTCGGCGTAGAACGATTCCGGCAGCCGCAACGCGACGGCCCCGGCCTCCTGCAGCGGATGCGGTGCGCCAACCGTCAGAAAATCATGTACCTTGCGAATCGCGGCTGTGATTCTCTCGCTCGCGATCGCATACGCCAGCCGCCAGCCTGTAATCGAGTAGGTCTTCGACAGCCCGCTGATCGTGACCGTCCGCTCGGCCATCCCCGGGAGGCTCGCGATCGAGATATGCCGCGCGCCGCCGTAAATGATGTGTTCGTAAATCTCGTCGGTGATCGCCAACGTGTCATGCCGCTGGCATAGCGCCGCGATCGCTTCGAGCTCCGCGCGCGTGAACACCTTGCCGCTCGGATTGTGCGGAGTGTTGATCACGATTGCCTTGGTGCGCGGCCCGAATGCCGCCTCCAGCTCAGCCCGGTCGATCGAAAAATCCGGATCGCGCAGCGCCACGTAGCGCGGCGTCGCTCCGGCCAGGATCACGTCAGGCCCGTAGTTCTCGTAAAACGGCTCGAAAATGATCACCTCGTCGCCCGGGTTGATCACCGCCAGCATCGTCGCGATCATTGCCTCGGTCGCGCCGCAGGTTACCGTGATGTTACGGTCGGGGTCGCACGCGATGCCGTTGTAGCTGCGCACCTTGTCGGCGATTGCGCGCCGGAAGTTCGGCGAGCCATGCGTGATCGCGTACTGATTGTATTCCTCGTCGATCGCGCGCTTCGCCGCTTCCTTGATTTCGGCCGGCGCCGCGAAGTCGGGAAATCCTTGCGCGAGGTTCACCGCGCCGCACTTCAGCGCCCGCCGCGTCATCTCGCGGATCACGGATTCGGTGAACAGTAGTGACTTGGCGGAAATATCGGTCGGCATGACTTTGCGCGATTGCCGCGCGAAGTCGCAGTCTAGCCGCGCACGCGTGCGCTCGACAACTTGTTCGATTGAAGTTCTACCTGAAGTCGAAATTGACCGAAAATTACAGACGGTCGACTTCAGCGGCGGATCGAGTCAGCGGAGAATCGGGCAGCTTTGAAATGCGACGGAAACGCGCCGTCGCGTCTAAAAGCCGTCCGCTACTCCACCACTTCTTCTTCCAGCACGCCGGGGCCTTGGCGCAGTCGCCATTCGTCGATTACCTCGACGTTGAAGCGCCAGTCGCTCCCGATCTTGAAGCCTGGCAGCTGCCCCTTTTTGAGCAGCCGGTAGATCGTCGAGCGATGTACTCGTAGATACTCGGCTAGCTCGTTCACAGTCAGGACCTTCGTCGACGATGGCATGCGTTCACTTCCTCTTTAAAGCGCCTACCCGTTCTTAGGATGGCAAACAGCCTATCATAAAACCTGTACTGCGCTATAGACCCTCTTATTGTACAAAACCCGCCCAACGTCAAGCTTTACGAGGGTATGCCGCGCAGCTTTGTGCTATTCGGCACTCAATCGGGGCTTCTTTGTGCCAGCGAGTCGGCACAGTTCCATCGTCCGATTGAGCTTTACTGGGACGTAATGTTGTTCGGATCGCGATCAGACGAAAGGCAAAATCGGCAAAATTTACCCGAATAGGCGGATGGCGGCTTCCCTCAGCTCGGCGCGATGGTCCGGGTGCGCAATCGCGATCAGCTCGCCCGCGCGCTCGCGATGATTCTTGCCGAGCAGCCGCGCGATTCCATATTCCGTCACCACGGTATCGGCAAAGTAGCGCGGCACCGTCACCAGCGCGCCCGCTTCGAGTTGCGGCACGATCCGCGAGATCGCGCCGCCGACCGCCGTCGATTGCAGCAGCGTAATCGCGCGGCCGCCGGGGCACAGAAACGCGCCGATATGAGTCTCCGGCTGCCCACCCGTACCGTTCATCATCCGCGCGCCGAGCACGCTCTCCGAATTGATCTGTCCGGTAAGATCGATCGCGAGCGCATTGTTGATCGACGTCTGCCGGTAATTCGCGGACACTGTCGCGAGCTTGAGCACGTAGTCCGGATCGTAAAGCTCGAACGCCGGGTTGTCGTCGATTATCCGCAAATCGTCCGGGTCCGATCCCGACCACGCGACCGCCACCGCCTTGCCGGGATGGATCGTCTTGCGCCGCCCGTTGATAACTCCCGCATCGACCAGCCGCGCGATTCCCGGCGCGACCATCTCGGTATGCAGCCCCAGGTCGTGCTTGCCATCGAAGGCGCCCATCCGCGGCATCTGCGAACTCGGATCGCCGACCCCAATCTGAATCGTCGCGCCGTCTTCGATAAGTTCGCTGAGGTAGCCAGCGACCGCCTTGAACTCCGCGGGCGGCGGTGTGAGGCCGAGCAGCACCCGCAAATCCGAAAGCGGGGTGCGTTGCAGATACTGAACCAGCGGCCAGATTCGCTCGACTCCCACCTCCGCGATGATCGCGCGTAAGCCTTCGCGTTTTTCAGTGTCCATCGTAGCCAGGGCGCTTTCGATCACAGTCTGATCCGGCGCCGGCGGTGTCCCCTCGACGAAATACTCGAACTCCGAAACGTGCATGTACACGTCGCCGTATGTGCGCGTCATGTTCGCGTCGACCTCGGCAATCGCGTGACGCGCGCGCCGTGCGTACATCCGCTTATTCCACTGATGCGGCCCGAAGCTGACGAAACCCTTCGCGTTGGGCGTGGTGACGTTTACGAAAGTGAAATCTATCGGCTTGTCTTCGGCCGGCCGCTCGTCGTGTGGCTTGAACGCGGTCGAAAATAAATTCGGCAGGTAGGTCGCCTGTTGTCGGTCATGCGCGGCGCGTCCCAGGTTGCCGATGAACAGCTCGAACTCGATCCTGAAATGGGGAGCGACCGCTCCGCCCATCCATCCCGGGTCGGTAAGCGGCGACGACATCCTGAGATCGACCACGCCGCCGATCTGCTTGCCTCGCGCCGCCAGCGCCCGCTGCATCACGGTCCCTGCCGCGAGCGGAAAATCCACTCGCATCCCCGGCTTAACCATCGCCGCCGCTTCGTCAGCCGAAATCGTGCGCGATCGGTAGTACTCCTGCCAATTCATTTGAGCGTTCCCTTTCGGAGATTAGGGTCTTCGAGCAGCCACAATGGCCCAAGTCGATAAGGCTGGCAAACTTGTCCGCTCTAAGCCGAGCGGTTAGCTTTCGAGCATGCTGATTGCCGACGGTGATTTCCGCTACGAGATTCGCCGCGCCGGCGAGATGATAGCCGTCGAAACAGAATCGCTCGCGTGGGGGATGATTCGCGGCGTCCGGCGCCCCGCCAGCGGCTCGAACGTGTACGAAGTCGAGGCCGAACTCGACGAGTCCGGACTCGTCCGCCGGCTGGCAGTGAGCTACAGCCGCGGCCCCTTCACTCGCAACGCCGCTTACGAATCGGTCGACAGTTTTCTGCGCGGGTACATCAGCGCGGGTGGCAGCCGCAACGATTTGACCACCAAGCTCGGCCGCTACGGCGAAGTGGACGCCGACCTCGTCATCTTCCGCGCGCTGACCATCGCGCACATTCGCGAGCGCGGGCAGACGCGATGGACCGGGCGGATTGCCGCAATCGATCCAAACACTCTCGTCGCCGTCACCAGCAAGCAGTCATGCCGCCAGCGCGGTGGCGATCCGCATCTATGGATTTATGAGCCGCGAATGGGCGATTCCGAAGATATTGAGATTGACGATGCGGGAATCGTGCTGCGCCGGCGCGACTCGCGCGGCGTTGAAACTGTGCTGGTGTCGAAAGCGAGCCGCCAGAAGAGGAACCTACCCCTGACCTCTGTTATCGGGCCTGAGGGAAGCGGAACATCGGCGGAAGGTGAATTGTGTGTGCGAGCCAGAACCCTCACCTACCGGCGGCGTGCGGCCGGCCGCCTCTCCCGTAAGATAACGGGCGAGGTAAAACTCGGACGCTCCCCCAAACAATTTCGAACAGGGACGAAGTCCCGCATCCTTTCTTATTACTGGGTGCAGGGGTCACCCCTGCCGAAGGAAGTGTGAAACCCACCGCGGGTTTCACATTAAATAAAGTGGATTGGCGCGCGCGGATTGCTAGCGCGCGCCCCTACGCTGCGAGCTTCTTCGACGGCATCTTGCAGTCGCCGTCGAACTGCGCGCCCTCGTTGAGTACGAAGCTCGGGGTGTTGATCGTGCATTGCACGCGCGCCGTCGCCATCAGCTCGACCCGCTCACGCGCGGTCACTTCGCCGCTGAACGAACCGGCGATCGTCACCTTGCTCGCGGAGATCCGCGCGCTCACGACGGCGCCGGTCGTGATGACGACTTCTTCGCCGGTGATCTCGCCTTCCGCTTCGCCTTCGATTTTCACCGGGCCGCGAAAGTTGAGCTTGCCCGAAGCCTTGGTGCCTTTGCCGATTCGTGATTCAAATTCTTCGTTTAGCGCCATATTCTGATTGCCTTTCCCTCTTGGCGGTTTCACTATTGCGGGAATGCGCGCGCGCACGCAATGCTAGCCAGATGGATCATTAATGTGAACAAAACATAAAGTAGCGTGTTGTAACTAGTTTGCACTCGTCATGTCGCGTGGAGCAAGGTTTTTTTTGACAAGAGAGGCCCGAAAAAAGATGAATCGTGAATCCGGGAAGAGGCGCGAGCACGGTCCTGAACGCCGCGGTGGCCAGGGACTCGATCCGCATCAGTACGATTCCGGCGACGCGACCATCCTCGCGCTGCTCGCCGAGACTCCCGCCGCCGATTTTGTCGATCTCGCGATCACGTGGCGCGCCAACGAAAACGCGTACGAAGTTTGGTCGCGCCGCGGGATGATTCGCTTCAAGCGCTTTGCCGACGACCGCGGCGCGCTCTCCTTTCAGGTGGTGGAGCAAATCGGCGAAAACCCGATCGCGAATCAGGATCCGTTCATCGTATCCACTATCGGCGAGGAGCTGGACGCCGCCGCCCGCAGCGGCAATCCGACCGACGATCCAAATCGCGCGTACTTCGAGCCCCACGTGATCAGCCATCCCTACGCGTACGAACGAATCGCGCAGCTGTTCGACAGTCCGCGCGCGCCCGATCTGATCGTCAGCCCCAAGGCCTATGCGTATGGAATTCAGCCGGGGCAGCATGGCGCGCTCGACGTCGTGCAATGCCGCGCGCCGCTGGTGTTCAGCGGGCCGGGTGTCCGCCGCGGGATGTTCAAGCTGAATGCTTGCGCAGGTCGACGTCGCGCCGACGATCGCGCGCATTGTGGGATTGCCGAAAATCACGGGCCTCGACGCGTCGGGCTCGCCGGCGGAAGTCTATCTGAAGCGGCAGGACGGCAAGCCGCTCGAAGAAATAATCGACGACGATGCCGCCCGTCCGAAGCGCGTGTACATGTTCCTGCTCGACGGCCTGTCGCATTCAGAGCTGCGCCATCAGCTCGACAACAATCCGGGCGCGATTCCGAATCTTGCCGGCCTCGTCGGGCGCGGCGCGATGCTCTCGCACGGCTCCATCGTCAACTTTCCGAGCATCACCTGGCCCAGCCACTCGACGATTCTCACCGGTGCATGGTGTGGGCATCACGACGTCGTCAATCCGACTTTCCACCTGCGCGAGCATCGCGAGACCGTGCCGATTCAGGGCAACGTCTTCGAGACCGAGCGCTATCTGAGTCCCGACGTCGAGACGCTCTACGAGGCGTTCAAACGCGCCGGCGGCGAAGGCACGATCACAGCGTCGATCCACGAACCGCAAGGGCGCGGCGCCGATCACGCGGTATTCGAACGGCGGATCGTCGGCGACAAGGCGCGTCTCAAGGCGCTCACGGCCGAGATGGTCTCCGACGTCAGCCCGCGATGGGCCGCGGACAACATGCCCGGGATGACGCGCGAGGAGGTCGTCGACATCCGCGGGATGGCGCAAGTGATCAACCTCTTCGAACATTGCAGCGACAACGAAAAGGCTCCGGTGTTCGTCGCGCACGAGTTCGTGCTGACCGACGGCGCCGGCCACGACTACGGCCCGCATCACGAGGGTCTGCGCGAGGCGCTCTATCGCACCGACAAGAGAATCGGCGCCGTGCTCGAGATTTTCCGCGCGCGCGGCTTGCTCGAATCGACGCTGTTCGTCGTCACCTCCGACCATGGGATGGCGGCGCAGCGGGTCGAGCTCAAGGCGAATCCGGCGCGCGAGCCGGAGCGCGCGGGAATCCAGGGCGTGTTCGCCGAGCCGATGATCTATCTGCGCGATCTGCGCGTCGAGCTCGAGCGCGCACGCGACCTGCGCAGCCTCCGCGTGACCGTGCTCGACAACGATCATCTCCCCGACGGCGAGCATCCTCCTCTGGCCGGCGCCCGCGTCACGCTGCATGGACGCGGCGGCGCAGTACTGGCGGAATCGCGAACGCCCGAGAGCGGCCGCGTCGCATTCGCAACTCCGGCAGACGTCTCCGACGCCGAGCTGACGGTGAGCATCGAGTTGAAAGGCTTCAACTCCCGCAAACTAAGAGCCGACGGCACCTCGCTCGCCAAGGACATCCGCCAAATCCTCTACGCGAATCTGATTTCATAGATGCGAATGGTAAGTCCAAATTCACTTTCTAGATCAGGGGAGCTGTGCGATCTTTCTTCCCCTTTCCCCCCGAACCTGAGAGCGAAATGTCGTCCTCGACATTTCGCGATTTCTTGTCACTGGGTGCAGGGGTCACCCCTGCCGAAGGAAGAGGGAAACCCACCGCGGGTTTCACATTAAATAGAGTGAATTGGCCGGAACGTTAGGATGATGCACGACCTCAACAACAAAATCGCAATCGTGACCGGCGGCACGCGCGGACTCGGCCGCGCGATTGCGCTCGGCCTCGCACGCCTCGGCGTGACCGTCGCGATGAACTATCGGCGCGACGAAGCGAGCGCCGCGAAAACCTTCGACGAGGTTCGCGCGATCGCGCCGCGCTCGATTCTCATCAAGGCCGACCTCGAGGACGAGGCGCAAGTGCGCGCGATGGTGACGCGGGCAGCCTCCGAGCTGGGCGGCCTCGACATTCTGATCGCAAACGCGGCCGCGACCGCGTTCAAGCCGCTGCTCGAAACCAAGCCGCACAATCTCGCGCGAACTTTTGCGCTGAGCGTCAACGGATTCGTCGCCGCGGTGCAGGAAGCGAACAAGGTGATGGGCGACGGCGGCCGCGTGTTGATGATTTCCGGCATCGACTCGATTCGCAATCTGCCCGGCCATGGCGTGCTCGGCGCCGCGAAGGCCGCGCTCGAGAGCATGGTGCGCGACTTCGCCTTCGAGCTCGGTCCGCGCGGCATCACGGTCAACGGCCTCAACGTCGGCTACATCGACACCGACTCCGCGCGTTTCTATGCAAACTACCTTGGCGACAACTACGAAGATTTCAAGCGCCGATGCGCCGAACGCTCGGCCCTGAAGCGCCTCCCAACCCTCGACGAAATCGCCGCCGTCGCCTGCCTCCTCTGCACTGTGCGGGTGTCATCGTCGTGCTTCTCGTAGTCGCCAAAACCTGTGCGCTGCACACACCAAGCTTCGCCAAGGCGGATTCCTTCACTAGGATGAATCCAATCGTCGCAACGAGATTGGGCCCGATCGACGCGACTTCGCTAAAGTCCTACACCTTTGAAACGTGTCGCCGAGGGGGATCCTGCGCCCAATTAGAGATCTTCGCCACTGGTCACGCAGGCAGGGGACTTGTACGAGTAGATTTGCAGAAAGACAATTCAGAATGGAATGTTACGTCGGCGTCGCTGGTCCTGCCGAACGGTGACACGATCGTACTCAAGTGAAAAGCCTCTCGCGATTGTCTTCTCACCGGGTGCAGGGGTCACCCCTGCCGAAGGAAGCGTGAAACCCACCGCGGGTTTCACATTAAATAGAGTGAATTGGCCGGAACGTTAGGATGATGCACGATCTCAACAACAAAATCGCAATCGTGACCGGCGGCACCCGCGGTCTAGGCCGCGCAATCGCGCTCGGCCTCGCCCGCCTCGGCGCGACCGTTGCGATCAACTATCGGCGCGACGAAGCGAGCGCCGCGAAAACCTTCGACGAGGTTCGCGCGATCGCGCCGCGCTCAATTCTCATCAAGGCCGACCTCGAGGACGAGGCGCAGGTGCGCGCGATGGTAACGCGGGCCGCCTCTGAGCTTGGCGGGCTCGACATTCTGATCGTGAACGCCGCCGCGACCGCGTTCAAACCGCTGCTCGAAACCAAGCCGCACAACCTCGCGCGAACCTTTGCGCTGAGCGTCAACGGATTCGTCGCCGCGGTGCAGGAAGCGAACAAGGTGATGCGCGACGGCGGGCGCGTCCTGATGATTTCCGGCATCGACTCGATTCGCCACCTGCCCGGCCACGGCGTGCTCGGCGCTGCAAAGGCCGCGCTCGAGAGCATGGTGCGCGACTTCGCCTTCGAGCTCGGCCCGCGCGGCATCACGGTCAACGGCCTCAACGTCGGCTACATCGACACCGACTCGGCGCGCTTCTACGCGAACTACCTGGGCGACAACTACGAAGACTTCCAGCGCCGATGCGCCGAACGCAGCGCCCTGAAGCGCCTCCCAACCCTGGACGAAATCGCCGCCGTCGCCTGCCTGCTCTGCCTTCCCGCCGCCAGCTACCTGACCGCCCAAACCATAATGGTAGACGGCGGCTTCACTCTAAGCTTCCCCGGCGCGAAGTAGTCTCCGCCTGAATCTGTCGCAGCGCAGAAGTGGGGATCGATTCAACTGGGCGCGCACTCACGCGCCGCTCGTTCGGATTTGCCAGACCAATCGTGACCGTTTTTCCCGCCGACTCCGGAGCTATCACTCCGATCGAGTATCCGTAGCCGAGCGCGTCTTCGACTTTGCCGACCGCATCGACGAAGCTGCTGCCGTTGTCCTTCGCCAACTCCGACACGACGAAATACTGCCCGCCGCTCGGCGCCGACAGCGCCTTCACATTTTTTACATCGACCTGGTTCTCGGGGTCACCGCCCATTACAAAGGGCCCGATCGAGATTGCCACATCTCCGGCCGACGCCTTGGGATCGCCGATCCCGATGGCGTAGATCGAAACTATGTCCTTCTGCGCGCGGTCGAGTACTGCGCTCGATTCCGTTTTACTGGTGTTATCGAACCCGTCGGTGATCACTATCATCGCGCGATTCGGGTAGTGCGCCGATTCGATTAACTCGAGCCCTCGATTAATTCCGTCGTAGAGGGGCGTTTGACCGTATGGGATTTGCTGAGGGATCCGGCTCAGGGCCAGCGCGTGGTCCGTCGTGAACGGCTGTATCATCCTGATGCCGGCGTCTCTATCGTCCGGATCGCCCACCGGATGACCTCCTACCGCGAGCACCGCCACCTCGTCGCATTTGTTCAATTTCCCGCTCGCGTCTGCAATCTGCTGGCGCACGTTCTGCACCATGCCCGGGTCTTGCACGACAAGTTTGTTCACCATGCTGCCCGACTCGTCTATCACGATCACGATCGATTGCGGCGTGTTGCCCTTGTTCTCGCGAAAATACTTGATCGACAGCCACTGAGTGCCGGCGTATGCGACGAAATCCGACTGCTTCAGATCTCTAATCGGCTGTCCGGCGGCGTTTGTGACAGTGACCGCGTATTGAATGTAGCCTGTTTGCGCAGCGACATCTTTCGGCGGTGCAGTTGTTGGAGCGCACAGATTCAACGGCGCGCTGATGTGCTCGGGAGTTGACGCAACGGATGGCGAAGGCGACGACGACGCGCATCCTGCTATCGCAATTACAATTGTCGACGCCAGGCAGCGAAGAAAAATTTGCATGACTCGGAGATTAGCCATGCGAACAGACAGATGCCAGGCAGCATCGCGATCTTGAAGGTCGACAGAAGCGTGGTCGTCCGCAATGCCGCTCGACGTTAGCGAACGCTCATCGCTATAGCGACGCTTCCCCATCCGATTAGCCCGACGGCGGTGACGCGTGCGAGGCGCACGCCCCACGGGAGTGTCTTTTCGGCCAGGACCCAGACTGCAATCACCGCTATCCAAACCATGTTCATCTCGCCGACCACGAACAGCAGGCACATCATCGCCCAGCAACAACCGAGGCATGAGAGGCCGTAGCGGATTCCTTGTCGCATTGCGGTTGACTTGATTGTGGGGCGGGCCGCCGTGCCCGCCTCCTGTCCGCGAATCGATGGCGGGCACGGCGGCCCGCCCCACTGAAGGCTGTTTGTTCGATCGTCGCCGAATAAATTTTTCGATGAGCAGCAACGGCGCAGGCAATTTCGTTTCACGGGAGACAACTGGTACAGGCCGGCCGCTATTACGATAAGGCCTGCTGCTACTCCGCTGCGAAGAGCCATCGAGTCGGACAGCACATGCGCGGAGTCGAACGCCCACTGCGCAATCGTCGCGACGGCGCTGAATCCCGTCCAGACAATCAGGTAGCCGACGGTGAAGAACGCTGCGATCGAAAGGCCGTGCGCCCGGTTCGCGACACGAACGATTGTCGTCGCCGCACTCGGAATCATCATCGCGACCATCATGATGGTCCACATCGCAAAAATGATGGCTGCGTAGCCGACGGTCCACGATGGCGGCGGCATCAGCATCACGTTGCCGCCGCCCATATCCATCTTCGGCATTCCGGCGCCCGCGAGAAGATAGATCCACGAGGCCGCGACGATGCAGGCGAGGGCGGCGACGACCGTCTTCATCGATCGTCTCTACGATTACGATTTGCCTTTAGCGATCGCGTCTGCCGCCGCTCCGACCGCCGCCCAGCCTTCATGCGGGATGTAGTTCATCTCGAGGCGCGTGCCATCGGGATCTTCGAAGACCACCGAATAGTAGCCGGGCCAGAACGGACCGGGCTCCGCAGGGAAAATGATCTTCGCGCCGATCTCTTTGAGCATCGCGTAGCACGAATCCACTTCGTTGCGGCTGCGCGCGCGGAACGAAAGATGATGCAGTCCCGTGCGCCACTGCGAAAATCGATCGCCCGCCGGCGCCGCGTGGCCCATGACGAACATGTATTCGTCCGCGTACCATCCGACTCCGAGCGGCGACTCGAAGTATCGGCGCATCCCGATGTGCGTCATCAGGCGATCGTAAAATTTCAGGCACGCATCGTAGTTGCTGACCGTCAGCGTGACATGGCCAAATCCTGCAAATTCCATCTTTTTAGACTCCACGCAGCACTGAAGCGTGTCGATCGTGATCTCTGCGCCTAGCGCGCGATCGTCGCAATTCGGATGTTGCCCCATTTGCCGATCGCGCCCTGGCCGTGGCATGAGACGCTGCCCTTGCCCGGCGCGATATCTTTTTCGCTCATCAGGCCGAGCGCGAGCGTGCACGGCCCGAGCTTGAACGGGACGTTGGAATACTGCCGCACCTGCTTGCCGTCGACCGAGAAGGTCACGCGGTCGGCTGCGGAATCGTAAGCGATTTCAAAATGATGGAGCTGGCCGGGCGCGCTCGCGTCGCGAATTTCCTCGAACAGGCAGAAGTGGCGCGGGCCATGCGCGGGATCGATGATCGGCACGCCCGGAAATGGCAGCTTGCCGTACACCGTCGCGATCGTTTCGTTGCCGACGAAGAAGTCGAGCGCGGCGCCGGTCGAAAAGTCGAGCACGTTGAAAGAAACGAAGCCGTCGTAGAGATCGCCGGGCGCGCCGTCGATGATAGTGGCGGCGAGATCGATCGAAAACGTAATCGTGCCGCCTTCGGGGCATGCGAAGGTGCGTGTGCTGAAGTACATGTGCTTGGCGTTGTCGAGAAACTGGATCTTGTCGTGGCCGCGCGTGTACGGCACCGCGGCGACACGCAGAAACCCGTCCTGCACGATTACGACCGCGTCGGGCTCGCGATATTGCCAGAAGCCGCCGTCGGGCAGGGGGAAACCGGCAAGCATCCAGTCGCCCTCGCCAGTGACGGCCGATGCGAAGTTCGAGTATTCGATAATCTGGTTGGCAGAGGGGGAAACAGGCTTACTCATATCGGGGAAGATACAGAATAAGGAATATTGAATCACCTGCGCGGTGGGCGGCAAGGGGTGACCCCTTGCAACCCAGTATCTACGCGAAGGATGCGGGGCTTCGCCCCTGTTAGAACTTTTTTCGAAAAGACCTGTCCTCAGGGATTTTCGGTATGGACACTGGGTGCAGGGGTCACCCCTGCCGCCCACCGCGCAGGTGATTTGTTTCCGATTTGGTGGTAGTCGGTTTTTATCGCGGAGGTTTTCGATGGCGCAACAAACTAAAGACTCCGACCGGGCGCGGCAGGCTGATCAGGAAAAGCATCACGCCCGGCATCCTCACAACGAGAATTTTCTGGCGCAAGGCGGATTGATTGCCGTCGATGTCCGCGCGGAGATTGCGCGGCTCAAGAGCGAGCCGGCGTGGGCCGACAACGATCGGCATGGCAGCTCGCTGGTCAAGGGCGACGGGATCAACGTGGCGCTGATGGTGCTGAAGAAGGGCGCGAAGATGCAGGAGCATCACACGCGCGCGCCAATCACGGTGCAGGTGATCGAGGGTCGGATTAGTTTTACCGCGAAGGGCAAGCCGCAGCTGGTGAGTGCTGGGACGATTGTTGCGCTGGATCGTGGAATCGAGCACTCGATCGAGGCGGTCGAGGAGAGTGCGCTCGTGCTGACGGTCGGCGGAGAGCAGATGTAGGTGGCGCTGTACGATCGGATTGGAGTCGGATACGACACGACGCGGCAAGCCGATCCGTACTTGTTGTCGCGACTGATTCATCATCTGCGACCGCGCGCGAGCGGGCGCTATCTCGACATCGGATCGGGCACCGGGAACTACACGATCGCGATGCATCAGGCGGGCGTGCCGATTCGCGGACTTGAACTTTCGGCGACGATGCTCGCGCGGGCCAAGGAGAAGGCGCCGGCGATCGCATGGCACAACGGGCGCGCCGAGGCGATCCCGTTTGCGTCGGGCAGCTTCGACGGCGCGACCTGCACCTTCGTGCATCATCACATGGCGGACCCGGTCGCAGCGTTCAAGGAAGTGCATCGCGTGCTGACGCCGCACGCGCGGTTCGTGATTTTCAACTGCACAGCCGAGCAGATGCGGCATTGCTGGCTGAACGAATATTTTCCGCGAATGATGACCGAAAAAGCGACAGCGCCGTACGAGCGATTCGTGACCGTCGATGTGGTTCAGTCGGCGGGTTTTCGAATCGTGTGCGAGGAAAAATACGACGTCGCTCGCGACCTGAAGGATCTTTTTCTCTATTGCGGGAAGCATCAGCCTGAGCGGTACCTGGACCCACGCATCAGAAGCGGCATCTCGAGTTTTGCCGATGCTCCCGATCAGGAAGAAGTCGAGCGTGGAGTGCAGCGCATCGCCGAGGACATAAAGTCCGGCCGCATCAACGATGTGATTCGCAAGTACGCCTGGGACGGCGGCGATTACATGTTCACCGTCGCCGAGCGATAAGCGCGAACCTACACGCGGGCGCGGAGGGCGCCGTCCACTGCGATCGATTCTCCGGTTACGAAGCCGGCCGCGGGCGAGACCAGGTAGAGCAGGGCGCCGCCGAGTTCCTCGGGCTTCACCAGACGATTGTCGGGCAGGTACTTCAGGAGAGTCTTGCTGAACTCGTTGTCTTGGGCGGCCGGACTCGATTCGTCGTCGAGCCATCCGGCCTCGATTGCGTTAACGCGGATGCCCTTGCGAGCCCATTCGAGCGCGAGTGCGCGCGTCAGGTTCAGCACGGCCGCTTTCGCCGCGCAATAGAGCGCCGCGTTGGGGACTCCACGTTCCGCCAGCACCGACGTGATATTGACTATTACGCCGCCGCCCCGCGTGAGCATCACGCGCGCGCCCTCCTGGCACGACATCCAGACCGTCTTCAGATTGTACTCGATGATTTTGTCGAACGCCGTGTCGTCGCCCGCTTCCGCCGGTCCGAAGGCCGGCGCGTCGAGTGCGTTGACCAGGATGTGCAAACCGCCGACTTCCTTCGCGGTCAGGTCTGCGGTGGCGGACACGTCGGCGCGCGTCGCCGCGTCCTGCACGCGAACGACGGCCTTTGAGCCAGCAGCAGTCACAAGCTTGGCGACTTCCTTGAGTTGCTTGTCGGTGCCGGGCTCCTGCGACGCGAGCACGACTTTCGCGCCGGCCTCTGCGAGCGCGACGGCGGCCGCCCGCCCGATGGGATGTTCGGCGCCGACGACGAGCGCGCCTTTGCCTTCGAGGGAGAAGTCATTCGATGAGTTGGAGGAGGGCATTTTAGCTCCGCTGCTTTTTCAGTTGCTCACGCTAGTTCGAAGTTTCGGGAGACACTCCGGTCGGCGCGATACCGCCCGCGAGTCCGCCACCATCGATTGCGATCAGTTCGCCGTTGACGTGGTTGGAAGCGTCGGACGCGAGGAACACCGCAAGCGGTCCGAGTTCGCTGTCTTCGCCGACGCGCCCGATCGGAATGAATTTGCCACCCTTGAAAAACTGCATCATCTCTTCGTTGTGCGGAAACACGCCGGGCACGATGCAATTGGTCTGGATGTTGAACTGCGCGTAGCTCAGCGCCATTGAGCGCGTCAACTGGATAGTGCCGCCCTTCGCGCACGCGTACATGAAGTTGTGCTTGCCGCCGCGGAGGCCGTAGCCCGACGCGATGTTGATAATCTTGCCGCGCTTCTGCTTGACCATCTGCGGAGCGACCGCGCGGCATCCGTAGAACTGGCTGCTGAGATTGGTGTCGATACCGCGGCGCCAATCTTCGTCGGTGATTTCGGGGAGCTGCTTGCCCGCCCCACTGTCACCGCCGCCGGCGTTGTTAACCAGGATGTCGATTTTGCCGAACTCTTTGATCGTCGCCTCGGCGAGTGCGTTAACCTGCGCCGAAATGGTGACGTCGGTCGGTACGATCAGACACTTACGGCCGGTTTTTTTGACGGCCTCGGCGGTCTCGTCGAGCTGAGACTGGGTGCGCGCGGCTGCGACGATATCGGCGCCCGTCTCGGCAAACTTCACCGCCATCGCGCGGCCGAGACCGCGCCCGGCGCCAGTGATGATGGCGACTTTGCCGTCAAGTTTGAAAGAATCAAGAATCATGGCGTCACCTCAATCGAGCGCGGCTTCTAATAGGTCAATAACATAGCTGCGGCGTGGCAGAAAATGACGCAATAGCAGCTGGCGCGCGCGTGGCGCTTTTGACCGCGCCCGAGAGCAGGTCCTATATTTAGCGAAGAGGATCGTGCGATGGCGCTGAAGATCGTGATGTTCTCGGACTACATCTGTCCGTTCTGCTACGTCGGCTTTGAAACGATACGACGGCTGAAGCCGGAATTCGATTTCCAGCTCGAGTGGCGCGGCTTTCAGATTCATCCCGATTGGCCGGCTGAAGGAATTCCCGCAGACAAGCTGCGCGAGATGGGTGATGCGGCGTCGCGGCAGGCAACCTGGCAGCGGATCAGCGCGATGGCTGACGCGGTGGGATTTTCGATGAAGCCGCCTGCCGTGCTGACCAACTCGCGGGCCGCGCTGGCGGCTACTGAGTTTGCGCGTGAGTCGGGCCGCGACGAGGCGCTCGAAGAGCGAATCTACCGCGCGTACTTCAATGAAGGCGAGAATATCGGCGACGCGGGCATCGTCGCGCGGCTGGCCGGAGAAGTTGGACTCGACGCGGGCGAAGTCGCGGACGCGATAAAGTCGCCGAAGTACGAGATGCGGCTGAAGAATAATTCGCTCGCGGCGCATCAGCGCGGAGTCAGCGGCGTGCCGACATTTTTCATCGGCGAATATCCACTGGTGGGCGCGCAGAGCCTCGATGCGATGCGCGCGATTCTGAAACGCGCAACCGACAGATTTGCGAGCTGAAGGCGATAGTAAAATCACTTGATTGAATGTGAAACCCGCGATGGGTTTCACGCTTCCTTCGGCAGGGGTGACCCCTGCACCCAGTGATAGGAAATCGCAAAATGGCGAGGACGCCATTTTGCTCACAGGTTCTTTTTCCTGTGTCATTCAGTTCTTGTGTCGATCAGTTCTTGTGTCATTCAGAGCGAAGCGAAGAATCCCGGCTCCTCTATTACTTCGCCGTTTGCTTCTCGCAGCTGCCCGCTTTTTTCGGAGCCGCGGACAGGGCCGTCCGCGCCACTAAATCAACCGGAGTCTGCCAGTTCTGAAAGTGCCTCCGACCGCAGTACAGTAGCGCGGGCCGCCGTGCCCGCGGCTCTCCCCGCTTGCGGTGGCGGGTGAGGGTTTTTAATTCCTGATTCTCAGATTACCCGCGCCGATGCGCGATGTATAGGCCGCGGCCCATCAGGCCTTCGGTGTCGTAGCGGACGTCCATGTTTGCCGACTCGAATGCGTGCGTCATCTCGTCGCGGGTGAACAGGCCGAGTTCGAGGCGTTCGCTGTAGTGCTCGATGCCGCGCGGAGGTGCTCCTGAGATAGTGCATGAGGATGAGCGACAGATTGCCCTCCTGACCGCTCAGGCTCATGCGGCAGACTTTGTCGGCGCCGATTTCGCCGGCATGAATGAAAGTGATGGGCGGGTTTCCACGTCATCCGGAGTGATCCACGGCTCGACGATCAGCACGCCGCCCGGTTTTACGTGGCGCGCCATGCATGCGACGGCGCGATTCATGCGGTCGATGGTGCGCACGTATCCGATCGCGCTGAACAGGCAGGTCACGGCGTCGTAGGTCGTCGCGAAATCGAAGTCGGTCATGTCGGCGCGCGTGTAGTGCCCTGCGGGATTCTTTGCGCGCGCGGCGCGCAAGTAGTTCTCGTTGAGATCGATGCCGTCGACTGCGTATCGGTCCTTTAGAAATTTATCGTGCTCGCCGGTGCCGCATGCGACGTCGAGAATCGTATGCGCTCCCGGCGCGTTCACCGCGATCACGGCGCGCAAAATCTCACATTCGTGCGCGTAGTTCTTGAAATGATAGATGGCGTCGTAGAGCTCGGGACTTTCGAGGAACATCGATGCAGCATAGCCATTTCGCGCAGCGGATTCACGGACGCACTGTGTGGTAAGAATCTTGGTGAGATGAAAGCGCGCGAAGCCGTTCGCCTCGACCTGCGAGGGGTCAAATGTCCGCTCAACTGGGCGCGCGCGAAGGTGCGCCTCGAGCAGATGGCGCGCGGCGAGGTGCTCGAACTCACGCTCGACGATCCGCGCGGTGCTCGCGACATCCCGAGCGCAGCCGAGGCGGAAGGCTACGTGATACTCGAGTCGACCGCGCGCGACGGCATCTTCCATCTGCGCATCGAAAGGTAGTTTGCACCTCACTGGCCGTTCGCGTTAGAAATCCGCGCATGCGCGTACAAGTTGGTGACGTTCGTCTGTTCTTCGATATTGAAGGCGCGAAGCTGCGGCCCGACGGCGCGAAGATGCGCGAGGTGCCGACGGTAGTGCTGCTGCACGGTGGCCCTGGCTTCGACCATTCGAACTTCAAGCCCGACTTCTCGCGGCTCGCGGAGACTGCGCAGGTCGTGTACCTCGACCATCGCGGCAACGGGCGCAGCGATCACGGCGATCCGGCGAAATGGAATCTCGCCGCAATGGGGCGACGATGTGCGCGCGTTTTGCGAGGCGCTGGAGATTGAGCATCCGATCGTGCTCGGCCTTTCGTTCGGCGGGATGGTGGCGATATCGTATGCGACGCGTCATCCCGATCATCCTGCGAAGCTGGTGCTGAGCAGCACGGCGGCGGTAAGCCGGCAGGATCGATCGCTGGAGATGTTCGAGAAGCTCGGCGGACCGGAAGTGCGCGAAGCGGCGCGCCGATTTTTCGAGAATCCCGGGCCGGAGGCGATGGTCGAATATCAGAAGAAGTGCCTCCCGCTGTACAACCGGACCCCATCGCCGCCCGAGTTTCTGCAGCGATCGATGATGAATCCGAAGTTGACCGCCGATTTTTTTCTCCACGAATCGCACACCTTCAATTTTCTGAAAGACCTCGCGAAGATAAAGTGCCCGACGCTGATCACCGCGGGCGAACTCGATCCGATTCTGCCGGTCGCCGACTCGAAGGACATCGCGGCTGCGATGGCGCCAGGAGTTGCGCGCCTCGAAGTGTTCGAGAACGCAGGCCACGGGGTGCATCGCGATCAGCCGGATCGCTTTTTCAAAATGCTCGACGAATTTATCCTCGCGTGACGCGCAGGCGATGGCGACGCGCTACTTCACTCCGCGATTTTTCGAATTCCTCGAAGAACTGAGCCGCAACAACAATCGCGACTGGTTCATCCCGAACAAGCCGCGCTATGAGCGCGACGTGCGCGAGCCGATGCTCGCATTCATCGCGGACTTTGCGCCGCGACTGAGAAAGATCAGTGCATGCTACGTCGCGGATCCGCGGCCGTCCGGTGGTTCGATGATGCGCATCTATCGCAACCTGCGCTTCTCGCGCGACAAGACGCCGTATCACACCAACGTGTCCGCGGCGTTCGGCCATCGCGACGGCGCGCATTTCAACTCGCCGTCGTTCTATCTGTCGCTGTCGCCCGCGGAGGCTTTCGCAGGCGTCGGCGTGTGGCATCCGCAGGCCGACACGGTTGCGAAAATTCGTGACGCGATCGTAGCGCATCCATCGAAATGGAAGAGCGCCATCAACGATAAAAAATTCAAAGCCCGCTTCGACATGATGGGCGACATGCTGTCCCGCCCGCCAAAGGGCTACGACGCCGAGCATCCGATGATCGAGGATCTCAAGCGCAAGGATTTCGTGGGTGGCACACAGTTCACGCGCAAGGACGTCTGCTCGGCTGAGTTCATGGATCTGTTTTCCAAAGCGTGCGCATCGTCCGCACCGTTCATGAAGTTCCTGACCGAGGCGATGGGCTTGAAGTGGTGAGTTCACGCGATCTCTACCACTGATTGTGGTCCGGCGGTGCCCAGACCCCCAAGGGTAGCTTTGTTCCGTCAAATTTTGTTTCGCGATGCATGACGTCCTTTCGGGCGAGTCGCAAGTTTGGGGAGCATCTTGAGTGTTGACCATTCGGCAAGGGTAACAGGCGGGGCGCTCGGCGGGCAGGCTGAAAAGTTCATCCCACGCTGGAGTATCTAGAGGAATCAAAGAGAGTGCATTGCAGGTATATTTGTATAGATATTGCAATTTAAAAATTATCGTATCGCTCTACAACTTGCGTAAATGTAGAGACTATTCTCGTACTATATCGCAGGCTATCATGGCGGCCAACTGCCAATCAGGCAGATGGAGACCGTGCTGCGATGGCATCAGGTAGTGCTCGACCCGGACGCGTCGTATGCATCTGGTTACAAGGGGGATATGTGACGCGTTTCATCATGCTCTTGGTTGCGGCCAGCGCCGCGATGTGGATTCTCCCGTCGGCTGCTGGTGCCGGCACCTTGAAGGTCTGTCCCACTGGCTGTACCTACAGCACAATCCAGGCCGCTATCGACGCAGCCCAGACAGGCGACACTATCAAGATTGCTCCCGGGACCTACACCGAGAATCCGCGCATCCTCGCGCCCACGGCGGCCAAGCAACTAACCTTGGAGGGGGCAGGCGCGCTCAAGACGATCGTCGATGGCGACCAGCAAGACGTGGTGCTGGAGGTGGATACCGACTATGTCGTAACCATCAGGGGCGTGACCTTCACGAATGGTAAAGCTCTGCCGGCCGGCGGGATCCTGAATCACGGCACGCTGAAGCTGATCGAGGTGATCGTCAGGCAAAACGTAGGGCAAGAGGCTGCTGGGGGCATCGCCAACGATATCGATGGAACGCTTACGCTGATTCGTTGCACGGTGACTGACAATGTAGCCACATTCCCTCCCCCTCCACCGCCGCCCTACCCACCACCGATCGCCCTTGCGGCGGGGGCCGGCCTCCGCAACTTCGGCATAGCGTCCCTGACGGACACTATAGTAAGTGGCAACCAGATATTGGGGACGGCAGGGGGCGGAGGCGGTATCGAGAATCATGGTCAACTTGAGGTGACCCGCTGCCTCATCGTTGACAATCACACGACAAAGGGCGCTCTAGGCAGTGGCGGCGGGCTCGATAACAACCGCATGGCAGCGGTGCGGGACGTTCCGATCATGACCGTGAGGAGCAGCTTGATCAGTGGCAATACGGCTGATGCCGGGGGCGGCATTCACAATCTTGGCGGCATGCTCTCGGTGACATCCACCCTGATTCGCGATAACTCGGCATCGCTCTCTGGCGGCGGTCTATACAACGACTTCCATAGCACGGCGGAATTAATCAGCAGTCCAATCACTCGAAACGTCTCGGGCGTCGACGGCGGCGGGGTAGTCAATGATCGGGGCACGCTCACTCTGACGGACAGCGCCATAAAGAAAAATCAAGCTGTCTCGACCACCACCGGCCAAAAGGGCGGCGGGTTGGCCGTCTTCGGCGGCACCGTGCAACTGAAGCGCAGCCGGTCTCTCAGAACACCGCCAGCGGCCCGATCGGCGGGCTGGGCGGCGGGATCGTCATAACAGACGGCGGGAGCCTGACGCTGGACAGAAGCCCGATCACTGACAACAGCGCGAGCACCGACGGTGGCGGCATCTACAACTTTTCAGGCAGCGCGAGCATGCAGAACAGCCCGGTGAAGAACAACCAGCCGGATAACTGCGTCAATGTCCCGGGTTGCTGAGACGAGCTGACACCGGCAGAAGCAGAATCCTGAATCGCGCGCGGAAATAGCGCGCTGTAAAAGGACCCTCACCTTCATCCTCTCCCTAACAGGGAGAGGGGAAGAAAAGTCGCTGTCGCTTGGTTTGATCCGCTAGGCCATATCCTCATTGGCGGGATAAACTCAGTCGCGATGCGATGTTCTAGTTGCGGGACGGAAAATCCCTCCGGGATGAAGTTTTGCGGCGGTTGCGGGGCTGCGCTTCGCAACAAGTGTTCGCGATGCGGGGTGGAGAATCCGCCGGAGTTTAAGTTTTGTGGGGAATGCGGATTGGCGCTGACGGTGGCTCGGGAAGCCATCGTGGACGTCAAGTCAGCTTCGCCGATTGTCGAGACCGCGGTGCGCGTCAGGTTGGAGCAGGACGCTGCGGATGCGTCGGGCGGAGAGCGTAAGACCGTCACGGCGCTGTTTGCCGATATCAAGGGATCGATGGACCTGATGGAGGGGCTCGATCCGGAAGAGGCGCGGGCGATTGTCGATCCGGCGCTCAAGCTGATGATCGACGCGATGCATCGCTACGACGGTTACATCGTGCAGTCCACCGGCGACGGAATCTTCGCGCTGTTCGGCGCGCCGGTCGCGCATGAGGACCATGCCCAGCGCGGGCTCTACGCTGCGCTGCGCGTGCAGGAGGACATGGCGAAGTATTCTGCCGGGCTGCGCGCGGCGGGGAATCCACCGGTCGAGATCCGGGTCGGACTCAATACGGGCGAGGTGGTGGTGCGATCGATTCGGACCGACGACGCGCACACCGAGTACACGCCGATTGGGCATTCGATGAGCCTGGCGGCGCGGATGCAAACGCTCGCGCCGACAGGATCGATCGTCATTACCGAGCAGACGCAGAAACTCACGGCCGGCTACTTCGATTTGAAACCGCTCGGCGCGGCGCGAATCAAGGGCGTCAGCGATCCGATCAACGTGTACGAGGTGATCTCGATCGGTCCGCTGAGGACGCGGCTGCAGATGTCGGCGTCGCGAGGTTTGTCGAAATTCGTGGGACGTCGCGCGGAGCTGGAGCAGCTCGACAAGGCGCTCGAGCTGGCGCGCGGTGGGCATGGCCAGATCGTTGCGGCGATGGCCGAGGCGGGAGTCGGCAAGTCGCGCCTGTTTTACGAATTCAAGATGCGCCGGCAGAGCGAGTGCCTGGTGCTCGAGGCGTTCTCGTTCTCGCATGGCAAAGCGTCGGCGTACCTGCCGGTGGTCGATCTGCTGAAGACTTATTTCCGAATTGCCGATCGCGACGACGAGCGCACGCGGCGCGAGAAGGTCACCGGCAAGGTGCTGGCGCTTGATCGCGCGCTGGAGGAAACGCTGCCGCATCTGTTCGCGCTGCTCGGAATTCCGTCCGGCGATGCCGGTCTGGAGGGGATGGATCCGTCGATTCGACGCCGCCGCACGCGCGAGGCGGTCAAGAGTCTGATTGTGCGCGAGAGCCTGAATCAACCGCTGATTCTTATTTTCGAGGACCTTCATTGGGTCGACGCGGAGTCGGAAGCGCTGTTGCAGCTGATCGCCGACTCGCTCGGCACGGCGCAAATTCTGCTGATGGTTAACTATCGGCCCGAATATCGGCATAACTGGGGCAACAAGAGCTACTACACCCAGTTGCGGCTCGATCCGCTCGGACCCGACAACGCGGCCGAGCTACTGACGGCGATGCTGGGCGATGCGCCGGCGCTGGCTCCGTTGAAGGAGACGATCATCGAGCGCACGCAGGGCAATCCGTTTTTCATGGAAGAGATGGTGCAGGTGCTGTTCGACCAGGGCGTGCTGGTGCGCGACGGTGCTGCTGCGGTGTCACTTGCGAAGCCGCTCACGTCGATCCAGATACCGTCGACCGTCAAGGGGATCCTGGCGGCGCGAATCGACAAGCTGGCGCCGGCGGACAAGGACCTGCTGCAATCGCTCGCGGTGATCGGCAAGGAATTTCCGATCGGACTGGTGCGCCGCGTGGTCGGCAAACCCGATGACGAGTTGACGCCGATGCTATCGAACCTGCAGGGCGCGGAGTTTATCTACGAGCAGCCGGCTTTTCCCGAGAACGAATACACCTTCAAGCACGCGCTGACGCAGGAAGTCGCGTACGACTCGGTTTTGATGCAGCGGCGCAGGACCATTCATGAGCGCACGGCGACGGCGCTCGAAGAGATGTTCGCATCGACGCTCGACGATCACGTAGCCGACCTCGCGCATCACTACAGCCGCAGTGCGAACGCGCCGAAGGCGATCGAATATTTGCGCCGCGCGGCCGAGCAGGCGGGGGCGCGGTCGGCGTACAACGACGCGATCGGTTATGCGCGCGAGGGGTTGCGACTGATCGCCACGATGCCGGACTCGCGCGAGCGCGATCAGATTGAACTGAAGATCCAGATGATGATGGGGCCGCTGCTGGTCGCGGTCCAGGGATTTTCGTCGCCGGAGCTGGCGACCAACATCGAGCGCGCGCAGGAATTATGCCGCCGCGCGGGAGAGACGCCCGAAATCTTCGGCGTGTTGGCGGCGCTGTGGAGTTTCGATCACGCCAACGGACAATTGCGCGAGAGCCGGGTGCTCGCAGACCGACTGCTCACGATGGCCGGGCGCATGCAGACTGATCTCGCAACGGCGGTCGCGCACAACGCGATGGGCGGCGTCATGTCTGTGGCTGGGAGAATTTCCGGCGGCGCGCGAACACCTGGAGATCGCCGCCGACGCTTTCGACCGCGATCTGCCGCGCTACCTGCCGATGATGCAGGTTCCGGTCACACCGTCGCGCTGCAATCTTGCATGGGCGCTCCATATGGCCGGATACCCGGACCAGGCGAAACGCCGAATGGACGAGGCGAACGAAATGGCGCTGCAGCTTCGCCGTCCCTTCAGCGTCGCATTCAGCAACCTGTACGCGATCGTGCTGATGCATTTTCGACACGAGTACGCCGAGGTGCGGCCCCGTTCGGAGGCTCTGATCGAACTGTCGCGCGAAAATGGGCTTCCCTTTTGGCTCGCGGCGGGAGAGATGTGCCTGGCGCGCACGACAGCCGGCGAAGGCGAATTTCGCGGCGACGAAGCGGCGATGATGTCCGGCCTCGCGATGCTGAAAGAGGCGGTGCAAAGCCTGGCCGCGAGCGGCGCCGACCTGATTTACACGTTCTCATTCATCATGCTGGCGGAAGTTTATCTTACGATGAAACGGACCGACGAATGCCTGCGAGCGCTCGACCAGATTGCGCAACGTATCGAGCAGAAGGACCATCGCCTGCTCGAAGTGGAAGTTCACAGGATCCGCGGGGAGGCGATTCTGCTGCGTCCCGACGGCGCCATCGAAGCCGAGCGATGTTTCCGGCGCGCAATCGAGATTGGCGTGCGCCAGGGAGCGAAGTCATGGAGGCTGCGGGCGGCGACGAGCCTGGCGCGGCTGTTGTTAAAAACCGGCAGAGCGCGATGAGGCTCGCGCAGCGCTGGCGCCGGCATTCGCGGAATTCACTGAGGGATTCGATACGAGCGATCTGCGCGAGGCGAAAACCCTGCTCGAAGAATTAACTGCGTAGCGCGCCGCGCTTACAGCATGCGGCCGATCTTCTGGCTCAGGCGGCCGAAGAATCCAGCACGCGCTACGCTTGCCTTGGTGACGATCGGAATCGTCGCCTCCGGCTTGCCGGCGAGCAGGACCGTCAAATCGCCGACCTGCGTGCCGGGTTGAACGGGAGCTTCCACGTATCGTGCAGACGGCTCGAATTGCACTGTCACCTTGGTCTCTTCGCCGCGGCCAAGCGTAAACACCGCATCGCCGTGAGGCCCGATCGCGACCGTCTCGGCGACGCCGTCGTGCACCGGTATCGTCGGGGGCATCGCCTTTTTCAGATCCGGCCGATAGCTGACGAAAGTGCGAAAAGCCCAGTCGATTAACTTTTCGGATTCTGTAACGCGTCGCGCCTCGCTCGGAGCGCCCAGCACGGCCGAGAGCAGATTCATTCCATCGGAGGTCGCCGAGGCGACCAGGTGATAGCCAGCTTCGTCAACGTGACCGGTCTTGATTCCGTTCACGCGCCGGTCGTGGAGCAGCAGCTTGTTGAAGTTGGGCTGCGAGATTTTGGCGAAGGTGAATTCCTTGGCCGAGGTGTACGTGAGCGCTTCCGGATGGTGATTCACCAGCGAGTGCGCAAGCGCGACCATGTCGGCCGCGGTGGTGAACTCGCCTTCTTCCGGCAAGCCGTCGGGATTGTTGAAATGAGTCTCCTTGAGGCCGATCGCGCTGGCCTTGTCGTTCATCATCTTCGTGAACGCGTCGGTGCTGCCGCCGAGATATTCCGAGAGCGCCACGGCCGCATCGTTGCCCGACGACACCATCAGGCCGTACAGGAGATCGTTCACCGCGACCTTTTGCCCAACGCCCAGGAACATCCGCGATACGGTATCGTTCATCGAAAGCCGCCATGCAGCTTCGCTGATAGTGACGTCGGTTGAAGGCGAGATCTTGCCGGCCTTCAGCGCGTCGAGGGAGAGATAGAACGTCATGATCTTGGCGAGGCTGGCGGGCTGCATCTTGTCATGCTCGTTGTACGCATACAGCACCGTGCCGGTATCGGCGTCGATCATGAAGGCGGCCCTCGCATCGAGGGCGAAAGGAGCCGGCCGGTTACCAAGCACGTGAATCGAGGTAAGCGGGACGGCAGGCGCCTCCTCGTGCACCTTCGGTGCGACGGGATGGCGGTGAATGACCTTCGCGAACGAAGAAGTGGCGCTCGCCGCCAGAATAGCGATAACCGCAAACGCAATAGTCTTCGAGATTGGTTTTATCCGCACACCCATCCTCATCGGCCTGAATAAACTACTACGCGAGAGCCCGCCACGCGACGTTCGCAAAGTCGTCATATTCCATTTTGTTGAAGCATAAAGGAAACTGAAACCCGCATGGACATGTCCGTAATCTTACCGGTCATGAACGAGGCCGAAAACCTGCGGGTCCTTATTCCCAGGCTAACCGCGTTGCTCGACCGCGAGCGGATCACTCACGAGATAATCGTGATCGATGGGCCCTCGACCGACGGCACTCGCGAGGTGGCACGGGAGCTGGGCGCGCGCGTGGTTGAAGAGCGCCAACGCGGATATGCGGGCGCAATGAAGACCGGTATTGCCGAGGCGCGCGGCGACTACGTACTGACGCTTGACGCCGACCAGTCGCACGACCCGGATTTCGTCGTCAAGATGTGGCGCGCCCGTACGCGCGCGGACATTGTCGTCGCGTCGCGCTACGTGCTCGGCGGGGTCGCTTACTCCGACTTCATCCGCCGATCGACGAGCTGGTTTCTGAACCAGGCGTTGCGGCGGATGCTCTCGATACCGGTGCTCGATATGTCCAGCGGGTACCGTCTGTACCGGCGCGAGGTGTTCGCGGAGCTGGAACTCACTTCCTCAAATTTCGAGGTGCAGGAGGAAATGCTGGTCAAGTCGTACGCCAGCCGGATTCAGCGTGGTGGAAGTTCCTTTCACGTATTTTCCGCGCGGCGCGGGCCGATCGCATGCCAAGCTGTTCAGCTTCGGATGGAAGATCTTCCGTTCGTCGCTGTCGCTGTGGAAAATCCGCAACTCGCTCATGTCCGCCGATTACGACGAACGCGCCTTCTACAGCAAGATTCCCGCCGCAGCGCTACTGGCAGCGCCGCCGCCATCGCATCACGGTGCTATGGGCGCGAGGCGCGGATCGGGTGCTCGATGCGGGTTGCGGCTCGAGCCTGATCGTGCAGAGCCTTAACAACGTGGTCGGGATGGACTTCAACTACCCGAAGCTCCGTTTTCTGCGCCGCTACGAGATTCCGCTGGTGAACGGATCGGCCTTCGCGCTGCCGTTCAAGGACGATTCGTTCGACTGCGTGATGAGCTCGCAAGTCATCGAACATATCCGATACGACGAATCGATTTTCAGTGAGATGCAACGGGTGCTACGAACGGGAGGCACGCTGATCCTTGGCACGCCCGACTACGCGACGATAGGCTGGCGAATTATCGAACCGATTTATGGCTTCCTGATGCCCGGCGGATACAAGGACCAGCACATCACGCATTACACGCTCGACTCGCTCCGCGAGATCCTTGCGCGCTACGGAATCGTGATCGAGGAGACTGCTTACATCGCACGCAGCGAGCTGATCCTTAAATGCCGCAAGACTGGAAATGAGGCGCGTGCGCAGGACGAGGTCGCCGCAGTTGCATCGACGGCGGCGTGAAGCGTGAGCAAATCATGATGACGAGCAGGCAAACCGGGGCGCTGACTATCCTGATGATGATCGCGACTTGTGCCGCGTCGTGCTCGAGCAAGAGCGAGCAACCGCCGGGGATGAATCTGGCAAGCATGCAGATGTCGGTAGCTCCACCGGGCAGTTGTCAGATCGATGCGGTCAAGATGTGCCAGGCCGAGGGAGGTTCGTCGGCGCCACAGACTGAGCAGAAGGCGACGATGCCGATGACTTCCTACGGACCGCCGAATATGCCCGACTCGATCGAATTTCAAATTCCCGCGGGCCAGAATATCAAGCTGATGTGCTATTACGATCCGCAGCATACGTCGGTCTATCGAGCCGACGCGACGCCGGATTCGCCGTTGACCGATAACTCCGTCCAATACATGAAGAGCCAGGGTTTCTGCGTTAAAAAGTAGAGGGATATTGAAATGCCAAAGATCAAAGTCGGCGACGTGAACCTCAACTACGACATTGCCGGGAAAGGCGAGCCGCTGCTGATGATCATGGGTCTCGGCGCCAGCTCGGCGGCCTGGGATCCCGAGCTGATAACCGATCTTGCGCGGACGTTTCGCGTAATCACCTTCGACAATCGCGGGACCGGGCAGAGCGACAAGCCCGACGCGCCGTATTCGATCGAGATGTTTGCCGATGACGCGGCGGGCGTGCTCGACCAGCTCGACATTCCGCGGGCGCATATTTTTGGCGTGTCGATGGGCGGGATGATCGCGCAGGAGTTCGCGCTGCGGCACCCGAAGCGAACGGCGACGCTCACGCTCGGATGCACCACCGCGGGAGGCAAGCATTCGGTGCCGCCGCCGCCGGAATCACTGAAAATTCTGACCGCGCCGCGCGAAGGGGTTTCGCCGGAGGATGTGATTCGCCGCGGATGGCCGTTGGGGCACACTCCAAAGTACATCGCGGAGAATCGTGCCGTACTCGAGGCTACGATTCCGCGACTGCTCAAGCATCCGACGCCGCCGTTCGCGTTTCAGCGCCAGCTCGAAGCGACGTACACGTTGCAGACTTTCGAGCGTCTGCCGCAAATCAAGTCGCCGACCCTGGTCATCACAGGCGCCGAAGACGTGCTCATCCCGGCGAAGAACTCAGAGATACTCGCGGGACAAATTCCCGGTGCGAAATTGCACATCATCCCCGGCGTCGGGCACGCGTTCATGTCCGACGGGCGCGAGGAGTTTCTGAAGGTATTTCAGCCGTTCGCGAAGTCGCACCCGATTGCGCGCTAAGAGAGCTCGGATATTCCTCGCGCGATTGTTCCCCTTTCGTCGAGGGAAGGGGTAACTCCCAACTGTCCGGTTCCCCTTCCCACTATGGGAAGGGGTTAGGGGTTAAGTTGCTCGGATCATTCGGAATGCTCCGGAAAGGAGCGCTGCGCGATTTCAGAAACCGGAACCGGCAGCACTTGCGCGCTGCTGTCCGAGAAGCCAGTTCCGCCGCTCGCGTTGCTCGCTTTGTCAGGATGACAAACGAGGCTCGCGTTGCTCGCTTCGTCAGGATGACTAATGCCTTCGTTTTACGATTTCGCGGTCGTTTGCCAATCGCTCAGCCAGACTCAGAGCCGGCTGCAGATGGCCGGGGAGGTGGGCACGTTCCTCGCCTCACTTGAAGTCGAGCGAAGCGGAGATCGCGGCGCGATTCATGGTCGGACGCGCGGTCGAGCAGGGCGAAGAGAAGCGCTTGCAGATCAGCGGCCGCGCAATCTGGAAAATCGTCGCCGAGATGACCGACAGCGCAGACCAGGGCGAGGACATCTTCACCGCCGCCGAGGATTTCGGCGAGGCGGTCGAGATGACGCTCAAGCTTCGCGGCAGCGATCCCGAACCCACGCTTACGATTCGCGAGCTCAATGAAAAATTCGCAGAGATCGCCGCGATCGAGGGGCGTCACGCGCGCAACCGCAAGCTCGACGCATTGCGCGAGCTGTTCACGCGGGCCTCGGCGTTCGAAGGCAAGTACATCGCGAAGATTCTGATCGGCGAGATGCGGCACGGCGTGAGCGAGGGGCTGATGCTCGAGGCGATCGCAAAAATGAGCGCGCGGCCCGTCACTGAAGTGCGCCGGCTGCACATGCTCGAGGCAGACCTCGGCCGCGTCGTGCGAATGATCCGCTCGCCGGCCGGCACCGAAAAGTCCGCGGCGAGCGACTCTTCGCCGAGTACGCGCGCGGTCAAGCCGCTCAAGCCGATGCTCGCGTTTCCGGTTGACGATATCGCCGAAGCGTTCGCGACGCTGGGCCCGGAGTTGTCGTTCGAGCACAAACTCGACGGCGCGCGCGTGCAGATTCATCATGCGGGCAACGAAGATGGCGGCGTGCGAATTTTCTCGCGCAGGCTGAATGAGATAACCGAGAGCATTCCCGACGTGGTCGAGGTTGTGAATCGAATCGGCGCGCGTCACGCGATTCTCGACGGCGAAGTAATCGGCGTCGACGCGTCGGGGCGGCCGGCCGCATTCCAGGATTTGATGCGGCGGTTTGGGCGCACTCGCGAGGTCGAGAAAGCGCGGGTCGATCAGCCATTGAAGCTGTACGTGTTCGACGTGCTCGCGCTCGACGGCGCGCTGACGATCGATCGTCCCTGGGCGGAGAGAATTTCGATGCTCGCCGAGCTGCAGGCGTCAGCCGGGCTGGAAATCGTTGAACGAATCATCAAGCCGAATCTCGCCGACGCCGAGAAATTCTACGCTGACGCGGTCGCCGCCGGATATGAAGGCGTGATGGCGAAGTCGCTCGCGAGTGCGTATACGCCCGGCGCGCGCGGCCGCGGATGGCTCAAGATAAAGCACACGCGCACGCTCGACCTGGTGATCGTCGCGGCGGAGTGGGGCTACGGCCGTCGCCACGGCTGGCTTTCCAACTACCACCTCGCGGCGCGTAACAAGGAGGGAGGGTTCGCGATGCTCGGCAAGACCTTCAAGGGTCTCAGCGACGAGCAATTTCGCGCGATGACGGAACGGCTGCTGGCGCTCAAAACCGCGGAGTCGCACGGCGTCGTGACTGTCCGCCCCGAGGTCGTGGTCGAGGTTGCCTACAATGATATCCAGCGCAGTCCGAATTACGATGCGGGCATGGCGTTGCGATTCGCGCGCATCGTGCGCATCCGCGACGACAAATCGCCCGAGCAGGCGGACTCAATCGATACTGTGACGGCAGATTACGAACGGCAGAAGATTCTGCCGTCGGCGGGAAAGGTTTGAGGTTCGGCGCGCCGCGAATCAGTGATGGTGATGCTGGATGTGGTTGGGCTCGTGCGCGTCGCTGAGCGCCATCCCGATTGCCTCGATTTCTGATTGGCCGAAATCCTCGAGCACGAAGGCCTCGACGCCGGCGTCGCTTTCGACCCTCTCGTAAAGGTCGCAGCACCACCAGTCGGGACCCAATTGGCGCGTGCGAATTACGAAAACGTTGCCACAAACCACTTCAACCCGTTCCATAAAAGCCACCTCCTCGTTGCTGGAATGGCCGCAGGTGCCGGGATACCAGGATAAATTAATTAGCACAGTTGCGTCAGAAGGGCTAATGCTCGATGACCGAAAATTAAGGCGATTGGCGGGGTTTTCTTAATACATCTCTTCCGAAAAAGACCCGACATGCCAAATTTTTTCCGGGTCGAGGCGACCCAGGCGGTTACGGCGTCGGTGGTGGTCGGGAAGGCGAGGTCGGGCCATGGGATGTCGTCGGGGGCGAAGTAGCGGACTTCGGTTGCTTCGTCTGAGAGCGATGGGGACTCTTTGCCGGGTGTCGCGAGATAGACGACGACGGTGATTGCCGAATCGTTGAACACTCCGAGCAGAGGACCGAGTGCGACGCGCATGCCGACTTCCTCGCGCGTTTCGCGGAGCGCGGCGTCGGCGGCGTTCTCGCCGAAATCGACGTAGCCGCCCGGGAACGTCCACTTGCCGACCGCGGGTTCGATACCACGGCGGAGCAGCAGCACGCGCCCCGCGTCGACGACGAAGCATCCTGCCACCAGCTTCGGTCCCGGGAACAGCACGAAGCCGCATCGCGTGCAGACTTTGCGCTCGGCGTTCTCGGGCATCAGCATGCGCGACTCCATCGCGGCGCCGCACAGCGGACAGAATTTTACCTTGGCGGGATAGTCGCGCTGCACGCGATGGTCGGCATGGATTGGGGCGTGTTTCTTCATGCAGTCAGCCGGCGGACGAGCGCTTCACCGATAAGCAGAATCATCGCGGCGACGAGCAGATACGGATTCATCGAGACGCGGCGCTCGAGCGTCGCGCGCTCGGTCGAGACTTCCGCCGGCGAAGGATTGAGACGCCCGCCGGTTGCTGACGCGAGCTTTTCGAGCAAGCCGTAATTCGGCTCGGGGCGCGGCAGTTCGGCATTGACGCTCGGACTGACGGTGAACGCGAGCGGCGGAAATTTTTTGTCCTTGCCGGCCGGCGAGCGTACCTCGAAGTAGTAGTTGCCGGGCGCGGGCGCGTCGATCGATCCCGACAACTCACCGACGACTTCTTCAGTCAGCGCGGTTTCAGTACGGGTTCCGTCAGGCCGCGTCACCAGCACTGTCACCAGGCGCGCCGCATTGCCGGGCTCGGCGCTGTAATCGGTGAGCTTGATGTTGATGCGCCCAGCATTGTAGCCGAGCGCGACGTCGATCTTCGGCTCGGCCGGCATCTCCGGCGTCATCCACGCGAGCAGGCGATCCCACAGCGGTGCAAAGAGGTTCGCAGTGACCCACGTCCCGGACCATCGGCCGCTGGCGTCGGTCGTCACCGCCATTACCTTGCCCGCGCCGTATTTCCAGCTCGCAATTACGGGTTCGTGCGTATCGGCGCGATCGACGTACATGTCCATCGTGGCGCGCGGTTTGATCTCGGTGGACACGTAGCCCTTGAGCGGCGGCATCTGGCGTGAGGCGAGGTCTTTCAGAATCGCGTCGGGGCTTGCGGTGCGCGGTGTGAATTCTTTTTCCACCATCGTGATCTCGCCGCCGTGAGCTTTGAAGTCTTCGACAAAAAGCTGCGGCAGATTGCTCGCGCTGTCGGTCTGATAGTACGAGCCGCCGCCGTACTTGGCGATCGACTGGAGCAGGTCGACGTTGGCCTCGGTGCCGACCGCGACTGTCGAGATAGTCGTGTTGGCATCATGATGCATCCGCGAAACGAGGTCGTAGTACATCTCGGCGGTGCCTCCCGTCTCGCCGTCGGTGAGAATGACGACGTGCTTTACCTGCGCGCCGCTGTTCCCGAGCGTGCGTTCGGCCTCGCGCAGTGCGGGAATCAGGAAGGTCTGGCCGTGCGCGGAGAGTCGATTGATCATCTGATCGAAATACGCGCGGCTCTGCCCGACCGACTGCAGCGGGATTACGACGAACGGCTGCGAGTCGAATCCGATGACGCCGATCAGATCGTTGTCTTTGAGATTTTTGGTGACGGTCTCGGCGGCGGCCTTGGCGTAGGTGAGCTTTTCGTTACGGCCCATCGAGCCCGACTTGTCGATGATCAAAACCAGCGCGCGCTTCTTTTCCTTATGCTGCGGCGGCTTCATCGTCACCGGCATCACCGTCGCCAGCGGACTGTCCGCGTAACCGCCTAGACCGAAGCTCGAATCGCCGCCGATCATCGCGAGCGAACCGCCGCGGCTGACGTACGCGACCATCGCATTCTGCGCGGCCGGCGCGATACGTTCGCTCGGCACGTTGTTGATCAGCACCGCGTCGTATCCGGTGACGGCGCCGTCCCAGGTCCCGCCGGTAACGGGAACGACGGTCGGATCGTAGCCCATCCGATTGACGACGGTGCCGAGATAGTTCGCGTCCTTCGCGCTGTCGGTGAGAATCAGAATTTTGCGCCGGGTGCCGACACCCACCCATCCCTTGAGAGAGTCGTCCTCGCGGTATGCGTCGAAGGCGGGATTGTCGGGCTTGTAGGTCGCGGAGTACGAAGCGAGGCCGGAGTTTTCGGTGCGTACCGGGAAGTCGAAGCGCTGCGAGCCGCGCGCCAGCGTCACTTTGCGCTGATCGATCAGCGCGCCGTCACGCTCGATTGCGATTGTGCCGGTCACGGGAGCGTCGTTGAGATTTTCCATCGTGACGCCGAGCTCGAACGGTGCGGCCTTCTCGAGCGCGGGCGGAAGCGAGAGCGCCGTCATCGCGACATTGGGAATCGAGCGCGCACCCGGCGGCGTGAAGATGTCGAGGCGAATCCCGGCGTTGACGATCGCGCTGATCGCGCGGTCCGCGTCGCCGCGATTTTGCCATCCGTCGGTAACCATCACGGCCGGTCCGCCATGCGCGTCGGGATCGGCGGCGATACGATAGAGCGCGCTCTCGAGGTTGGTGGCGCCAGGCCCGCATTCGGCGCATCCAGTTCCGTTGGCGAACGCCGATTCGACGGCGCCGATCGATTGCGGTGCCGCGTCACTCGCGAACATGTACGCAGGGTCTCCCGCGCGCAGGCCAAGGTCCTCGTGCAGCAACTTGAGCGTCCACGCGCGCATCGCAGGCGTGATACTCGCGCTCGCATCGACGATTGCCGGCCGCGCCGCGCCTTCGGAATGCATCACCTGCTGCGGATTCGCGAGCGCGACGACGAACAGTGCGAGCACTATCGCGCGCATCAGCGGTGCAAACACGCGACGAATCTCACGCGCGTTGATAAGACCCCACAGCAGGACGACCGCCGGAATCGCGAGCAGGTAGAGCACCTCGCGATGCGCAAACGTCAGATCGCGCGGCATCCCTGCGGGAATCACGGCGCGGCCTCGACCAGACGCCGGCGACGATACACGATGAGCGCTTCCAGAGCCGTCAGCGCGATGATCGCGAGGAGGATGTAATCGCTGAGCGACGACTTTTCCATCACCGGCTGGGACGCAGAACCGGAATTTGCGGCTTCGACTTTGAGCAGCGGCGAGCTCGAGAGATCAGACTCGGTCAGGTCGGCGAGATTCACCGCACGTGGCGTCTGGGCACTGCCGGGACCGACGAGTTCGTAGACACCCTGCTCAGAAACGTCGGTGAAGAGCGTGCCGGGATGCGCCGTCTTCTTTTTTCCCGACGGCAGTATCACGCTATCGACTCCCGCCGGCACCAGCCACGGCTGTCCGGTCCGGTAGCCGCTACTGGTCGAGCCCAGGCCAGCGAGATAACTGATCGCGTTCAGCGTCAGCACCGACATGGGCAGGTTGCGCTTTCCGAGATAGGGGAACGGATTGAAGCCGGTCGCGACGAAACGATGCGCACCGCGGTCGCCCTTGAGCAACAGCGCGCCGCCGTCGCCGCCGACCACCTGGCTCATCCACGGATGCGTCCCGAAATACTCGCCGCCGCGCAGACTCAGCAGCCGGAAATTCACCGAATCGGTGAGCGTGTCGGTCGGGCGCCATCCGGCAATCTCGACCTTCGCGGTGGGAGTCACAGTCAATCCGAAAACGGGATCGCCCGGTGGCGGCATCACGAGCATCGTGTTCACGGCCGGCAGTTCCTTGGGCGTGGAGTATTCAAAAATCGCGAGATCGTAGTTGCCGAGTTCGTCCGGCGAGTATGCGTCGGGGGCCTTTGCGGTAACTGCGACACCGGGAATCGAATTCAGCCCGTCCGCATCGGCGGGAGTCGGGCTGATGAAGAGAATCGACACGTTCTTGACGGATCCTGCCGTCGCATACGCGACGTTGTCGAGCGCGAGTGCGTCGTCCGGGGCGAGTTTCGCCTGGTAGATCCGCGCGGGCGGTATTTTGGGAAATTCGAGCGTGGCGGTCTCGCGCGCGCCGAGCGCTTCTTTCGCGTGGGCGACTTCCTTGCCGTCGCCGGTGACGACGAGATCGAGCGTGCGCGTTTCAGGACTGAAGTTGGCGATGGTCAGACTCGCATGAAGGGCTTCCGCGCCAAGGACTTCGCGCCTCAAAGTGAACGAACCGATCGCGCCGTTTGCAACCGCGTCGCCGACCGCAATCGGATGAATGCGTGCGGGGACGGGAGCCGCGAGCGCGTTGGCGCCGGCAAAAATCACCTTCGCGACGCGCGCTTCCGACGCGAGATTGCTGAGAAAGTTCTCCAGCGTCGTCTGATCGTTGGGCGCGTCAGTTGGCTTGATTCGCGACAGCGCCAAGGCGCGCTTCGGTCAGCGTGATGAACGGAGGCGCGACCCGTCGCGGCTGCGGCGCGGTGACGTAAACGGAAATTTCGCCGCCGCCATTTTCGGCAGACAATTCGGCGTCCAGCTTTTCGCGCGCGATGTCGAAACGGCTCTTGCCCGAGGGCGTCAGCGCCTGCATCGCGGCGGAATTATCGATCACGACGGCGAGCGGAGAACTTCGCTTCCAGATGAACGGGCTCGCCATCGCGAGCACCACCAGGCTCAGGATCAAAACCTCGGCGAAGAACATCCAGTCCAGACGCGGCCATCCGCCGAAACGCTCGCGCCGAAAACCACGCAGCGCGCGGAACGCCAGCACGCTCGAGACCGTCACCCGCGACGGCCGCTCCCGGGCCAGGTACGCGAGCACGAGCGCCGGCACGAGGGCGAGAAATGCGAGCGCGCCTGGATAGAGCAGTCCCATCGGTTAACTCTTCAGTGCGCCAGGCCGAGGTCGCGCACCGCTCGGACAAAGAACTGCTGAAAGTCGTTGTCAGTGGTGTAGAGCGAGTAATGCAGCCCGCGCTTGAGGCAGAAAGATTTTATTTCGCGAGTCAGCCGCAGCATCGTCTCGCGATACTGCGTGCGCTCGCGCTCGCCGATCGATACGCGCAGCCGCTCGCCCGATTCCGAATCGATAACCTCGACGTCGCCGGAGAGTCCCTGCCCATTGAGCTCGCGCCCGCCGAGAATCTGCACGGCGGTGAGATCCATCGACGCGGCGGTGAACATCCCCAGCCCTTTCGTGACCGAGTTGAGCAGCATCAGGAAGTCGGAAACGATAAAGACCTTGCCGGCCCGGCGAATCGAGAGCAGCTCGGTCGCGAGTGAGGTAGCGAAATCGAACTGCCCGCCCGGTTTCAAATCGTGAAGGCGTCGCGCAAGCTCGACGATTCGATGGCGCCCGTTGACGAACGACGGATTGACCTTCCCGCCTTTGCCGCCGAGCACACGCAGCATCACGCGATCGCCACTCGCGAGCGCGACGTAGGCAAGCGCGAGCGCGGTCAGCATCGCGGATTCGAACTTGCGGTCGCCGGTCGGATATCCCATCGACGCGCTCGCATCGATGAAGATGTACGTGAGCAGGTCTTCCTCTTCCTGAAACAGCTTGATGTAAAGTTTGTCGCTGCGCCCGTACAGTCCCCAATCGATGTAGCGGAAGTCGTCGCCGGGCGAGTAATGGCGATAGTCGTTGAACTCGAGCGACGAGCCGCGCTTGGGCGACAGGTGCATGCCCCGGCCCAGCCCGGCATAGCGCTGGCGGGTTCTGATCCTGAGCTTTTCGAGCCGGGCGAGAAATCCCGGCGTAAACTCATCCGGCAATCCGAACATTGCTACGTGCGCGGCTTCTTGAGCCGCTTTATCACCTGCTCGAGGATCGATTCGGAAGTGACGCTCTCGGCCTCGGCCTGGAAGTTGAGCAGCAGGCGATGGCGCAGGCACGGGATGATGGCGTCGTCGATGTCGTCGTAGCTCACGCTCACGCGGCCGGCCAGCAAGGCGTTCACCTTCGCGCATAGAATCAGCGCCTGCGCACCGCGCGGACTTGGCCCGAAGCGCAGATATTGCGAGACCTCCGGCAGAGTGCCGGGACCGCCGGGCGTGCACCCGCCGATCACACTGATGATGTAACGTTCGAGCGGCTCGGCCACCATCACCTCGCGCACGAGTGCCTTGAGATCCTCGATCGCCTGCGGCGCGTGTGAAGGTTCGAACAGCGGCTGGATTTTGTTTTGCACCGTGCCGGTGGTGCGGTTGAGGATTTCGCGCAACTCGTCGGGCTTGGGCGATCCCATCACGACTTTGAAGATGAACCGATCCATCTGCGCCTCGGGCAGCGGATAAGTTCCTTCGAGCTCGATCGGATTTTGCGTCGCGAGCACGATATACGGCGGATCGAGAATGTAGGTGGTGCCGAAGACTGTGACCTGATGCTCCTCCATCGCTTCGAGCACGGCGGACTGCGTCTTCGGAGTCGCGCGATTGATCTCGTCGCCCAGCACCATGTGCGCGAAGATCGGGCCCTCCTTGAACTGGAACTCGCGATGCCCCTCGGCCTCGGTCAGCACCTGCGTGCCGATGATGTCAGAGGGCATCAGGTCGGGCGTGAACTGGATTCGCTTGAAGCTGAGTCCGAGCGTTTCGCTGGCCGCCTTGACCATCAGGGTCTTACCCAATCCGGGCACGCCCTCGATCAAAATATGGCCGCCGCAAAACAGCGCGGTCAGCATTTTTCTCACGACCTCGCGATGACCGACGATTACGCGGGCGACTTCGCTCTCGGCGCGCGAGAAGATCTTGCGAAAATCCGCCACCCGCTGATCGGGTGAAATTTGCTGAGGAGCCGCTCCCATCCGTTGTCCTTCCTTATCGTGAATCTAGTGAATCATGTCCCGATAGCGCGGCGGCACCAGTTGTCGCTCGTCGGGCGGCGCATCGTCGCGGGTCGGCGCTAGAGGAGCGTTGACGTAAGCAGTAGTCGCCTTGGGCCGATCGGTATCGAGCACAGTTTTCCCGCCGTTACCGGAAGTTGGCGTGCCGGGCAGCCGGAACACTACGTAGCGCGCATCCTTGATATCAACCGTCGAGCCCTTCTCGCCGGGCTTCAGGAAGCGCTGCGCGTTGGTCGACGTCGGCATCTCGCCGAGATGCGTATCGCCGAGGTTCGAGCCCATGTCGGTGTTATTTTTCGGATTGCCGCCGGCAGTGGGAGCATTGCGATCGCCGTTGGCACCCGGCCTCGGGATGTCGCCGGGCTTGTTAGGATCGGGCTGGCTGCCACTCTTATCGCCGGGCTTGTTGGCGCCGCCTTGATTCTTGTCGTCGCCGGGCTTGCTGTCGGGGCCGGGATTTTTTGCGTTGGCAGTCTCGACCTGCGCATCGGCTTTGGCGAGCTCGTTTTGGAGCTCGATATTGGTCTGGTCGCTCTTGTTCTTGTCGTTCTTCGCCGAGCCTTTTCCGCCGTCGTTCTTGCCTGAATTGTTGCCAGTGCCACCTTTGCCCGGGCCCGAGTTGTTGCCGCCCACATTCTGGCCGGCACCCGTCCCGCTCTTGCCTTGGCCGCTGCCCGAGCCCGAGGAGTTGCCCTGGCCCTTGCTGTTGCCGTTACCTTTTCCGCTCTGCGAGGTCGACTTGCCAGTGCCTTGATTTTTTCCGGACTGATTGTTGTTGCGCTTTTCAGCGGCCTTCCGGGCCTGCTTCATCGCTTCCTCGATGCGCGCCTTTTTCTGTTCGGGCGGCAGCTTGGAATTTTCCAGCGCGTTGGCGGCCTGGCGAATCTTATCTGCCAGCGCGGTATCGTCGGAACTCGTCGCGGTCTTTGCTATCTCCTCGGCGATCGCTCGCAGCTTGGCGGCTTCTCTATTCTCCGGCGTCGGCGCCCGCACCAATCCCAGGGTAGCGAGCACCATTGCGAGCGCGACCATACCGGCGAAAATCGAAGAGCGCTTCAACGGCTCGCCGACTTCGAGTTTGAATTCGCGGCGGATGTCGAGGCCGCCGAACAACGCGATCGCTCGCCGCCACAGAATCGGGAAAAGCGGTGTGCGCCGTGCACGACTGCTCTCCGGCGTCGACGGATTCGCCAGCGTGGCGAACGTCACGATCTCCTGGTTGCATTCCAGCAGGTCGTCGAGCTCCGCCGCGGCGGCGACGAAATCGTTGGCGCGCCGATACGCGCGAAATGCCATGACCGATCCGGTCGCAAGCACGACGAGTCCCGTCACGACCAAGGCGATGCTCAGCAAGTTGGCGCGATCCGGCGCGATCGAATATCCGTACTGCCCCCAGGTCGCGTCACCGATCGGCTCGAGCAATACTCCGAGCGCGATCGCGGTCAGCGCAGGCGCAACCGCGCACAGCATCACGCGGATTGCGGCTAGTCGCGCGATTCGCGCGCGCGCAGTGCCGATTGTCTCGACCGGATTGTCCACAGGTTAGAAATTATAGCGTACTCGACACAGATGCGACCGTCCAATCGGGACTCGAAGGACCTTGTTTTACCGGGCCGAGGGTGATTTGCCGGCTGGCTCTTTGCGCTCCAGCGCGATCACGTGCCGATGCTCGTCGTAAGATTTCGAAAAGACATGAGTGCCGCCTTCGCGCGCTACGAAATAAAGAAAATCCGTCTGCGTCGGGTTAAGCGCGGCCTCGATTGATTTCAACCCGGGATTTGCGATCGGCCCCGGCGGCAATCCCGTGAAATCATACGTGTTGAACGCCGACGTGGTGTGAACAGCGCTCGCTGCCGACTCCTTGGCCCCGTCGAGTTGGTATTGAGCGGTAGGATCGGATTGCAACGGCATATTGAGCCGCAGCCGATTGTAGAAAACTCCTGCTATCAGCGGCCGCTCGCTCGGCGCCTTCGCCTCCTTCTCGACGATCGACGCCATCGTGACCAGCCGGCGCGCGTCGAGGCCGACCTCGAACATTCTCTGCTCCACCTGCGGCGTCAGGATTTGATAGAACCGCGCGAGCATCGCGACGAGCACGTCGTTGGTCTTGGCGTGCGGGGAGAATTTGTACGTCGCGGGGAACAGGTAGCCTTCCGCGCCGAGCGGCATCAGGCCGAGCGCGCGGACGATCTCGCCGTCGCGGGCAGCGTTCTCGAATTCGTCCTCGCAGACCAGCCCGGTCGCTGCCACCCGCTCCGCAATTTCATGAACGGTGAGGCCTTCGGGAATCGTAATCGTCACGACGATAAAATCGCCCTTGACCAGATGGCGCATGATGTCAGGAATGCGCTCGCCACCCTTGAAAGCATAGTCGCCCGGCTTGATTTGGCTCGCGGTCAGGCTCATCCGGCCATACAGACGAAGCGCAACCTCGCTTCGAACGACGCCGGCATCGGCGAGCGCCCGCGCAATCTGGTGAAACGACTCACCCTTTTCAATCGTGACTTCGCGCGGCGGCGCAAATTTTTCAGTAGGAGTAAGCCAGTAGTACGAGAGCGCCGCATACGACGCGCCCAGGACGATCACGATCACAAGAATTGTCGCCGCCCGCTTCATCTGGTTTAGATTATAGTCCTGATAGTAATTTCTCGTCAGCCGCCCGCAAGTCGCTAACTACCACAGCTCATAGACTCTGGTTTCCCCTAAGTCTGGCTACGGAGTATGGTCTGCACAAAGCCGGCTTCTCAAATGGGGGTCACATATGGGCGATCACGCAGTGATGGCAAAGGACCGCCGTGGCTGGAAAGTACACGACGACCACCTCAAAGCAATAATCAAGCTCGACCGGGAGTTGGAGCGTATCTTCGCGGCGATGGAGAAGAATGGCCGCGAGATTGGGGTAAACCTGGATCGAGTCGTGGAATGCCTCGGGCTTGAGCCGGACAAAAGTACTACCATAGAGGCCTTCGCAGAAAACACCAGTATCGTGTTGGCCGCGCCGCACAACCCGGACATGACGCCGGCTGCGATAAGGCAACATCACAAAAGCGTGGAAGCGATCGTGCGGTTGTTGCGGAAACAGACTGAACTGTCCGCTCGGTTGAACAAGGTCTTCAAGGAACTCTATCGACATCAATTCGCGATCATGAAGATGTTCAAGAAATGATTTGCCCGGACGACACGAGCGCCCAAGCGATCCCGCTCGACCTGGATCGCCACCGACTCCAGGGATGCGATAGGTCGCAGTGATTAGCCGTGGCCACCGTTTTTGTCGGCCGCAAAGACGAGCGAGATAGGCTTGTTCAAGGCCTGTCCGATTCATTTGGTGGGCACGGCCGCCTGTTCCTGATCACCGGCAATGCGGGGGTAGGAAAGACCCGACTCGCAGACGAACTAGCTGAAGAAGCTCGCGGGCGCGGAGCCTTGGTGCTGCGCGGAAGTTCCTTTGAGGAAGTCTCCGCGCCTTCATACTGGCCGTGGACGCAGGTGCTGCGAACGATTCTGCAAAGCACCGAACACCTATCAGCATTGCCCGCAAGCGCGCGTGCCGCAACTTCGGTCCTTGGATTGATTCCGGAGTTGCGGGCTGAGCTAAGGTCACGGCTCTCGCAGCATACAATCGCGGAAGGCGACGATCCCGGGGCTAGTAAAGCTGAGCCTGACCTTCGGGCTTTCAGATTGTTCGACGCAATTACAACCATCCTCAAAGGAATGGCAGCCAGAACGCCTCTGGTTCTGGTGCTCGACGATCTTCATAGCGTTGACCGGGATTCCCTGCTGCTATTGAAGTTCGTCGCTCGAGAGATTCGCAATCATCGGATATTCGCAATCGGAATCTATCGAAAGCCTGAAACTAATAAGTCGTCGAGGAGCCTCGAGCTGCTGGATGCAATTGCTCGTGAAGGAACGCTGCTACCGCTGTTCGGACTCCAGGAGAGCGAGACTGCCGAATTTGTTCAAGCCGTTACAGGTGAACCGCCCGACGCGGACTTTCTGAAGATCCTGTTCCATCGTACCCAGGGAAACGCGTTCTTTCTCGAGGAGACTCTACAAAGCATTCGCCGTGGAGGAGCAGTACAAACCGGGGTTCCTGATGGAGTCAGGATTGCGGTCGAACGAAGCCTGGAATCATTGCACGAACCGGCGCGCGATCTGCTGCGGATCGCGTCGGTGATCGCTGGTAAGTTCGATGTTCCGTTACTTAAAGCCTCGAGCACCCTATCGCTCGATGAAGTGATTGCAATCGTCTCCGAGGCAGAGTCGCAGGGACTTATCAGTCGAAAGCCGGGATCAGTCCACTCCTACCACTTTAAGCACGGCCTGGTAGCAGAAACTCTCTACCAGACCTTGCCCAAGCTGGAGGCAATACGACTACATTTGCAGATCGCCCAGGTTATGGAAGGTCTCTATCAAGGCGATCTGGACTCTCACTTCGCGCAACTGGCTCACCACTACAGCGAGTCGCTCCCTATAGGTCCTGCCGATAGGGTGGTTCATTTCTGCGAGCAGGCGGCGCTCCGCGCGCGCAGGTCGTGCGCCTACGAAGATGCAATGCAGTTCTTCCAGAGGGCTTTGAATGCGACTGATCTCATCCACCCGGCGGATCCACGGATGAAGCTCAAGATACTGAGGCAGTTGGGCGAAGTATCATTCGCAGCGGGATTGTTCGGTCAGTCGCGAGACTGGTTCCAAAAAGCGACGCAAATCGCACAAGGGCTCGGAGACTATGAGGAGGCTGCCCGATTGATCCTCGGCTATGTAGTTACGCCTAGCGACGCGGGAACGGTCGACCACTCTCGGGTGAGGATGTTGAGGCAGGCGCTCGATATGCTGGGTGAAAATGACAACCCCTTGCGCGCCAGGCTTATGGGCCGACTTGCGTGGGAGCTCTATTGGTGGGAACCGGCTGAGTCGGTGATCCCGCTTACCGAAACCGCGCTCGAGGTCGCAAGGCGGCTTCAGGACAACGAGACACTGATCGAGGTTCTCTTCTACCAGCACCACGCGACCTGGAGCCCGGATAACCTTGAAGAGCGAATTGCCATCGCGCGCGAACTGATCGAGCGTAGTGGCTCAAAATACAACATCTGGGCGATGCGCGCGCACTATCTGCTGGTGGTTGACCTGCTCGAACTTGGCAGCCTTTCCGAGGCACGCGAGGAAATCGAGAGGTACTCATCTATCGCCAGGGAAGCCGGTTTTTCCATTGGATATGGCGAGTTGGCGCGTGCCTCCTGCTGTCTATTCGAGGGAAAACTTGATCAAGGCGAGCGATGGGCCGAGCGCGCGCTGCAAATCGGACTGCGGCAGGAGTTACGCGGCCGCCGTCATCGCGAAGCGCATACGTTTTATATGCTGAGCTTGCGGCGTGAGCAGGATCGCTCGCGCGAGATGGAACCGATGGCGCAAAGGTTATCGGTCACCGGTCGGGTGCCCGTTGTGCGCGCGCTGCTGGCCGTTTACTACGTTGAGGTCGGGGAACTCACCAAAGCAAAGGCAGAGTACGACCGACTGGTAGCCGGCGGTTTGGACAAAATCCGGCGCGATTCGATATGGCTCGCGACAATGGCGCTCGGCGCCCTCGCCAGTGTCTACCTCAACGATCGTGACCGGTGGGAGCAGTTCTACGAACTGCTTCTGCGCTATGCGGACCGCAATGCGATGCTGGATATCTATGTATCGTACGGTCCCGTGACCTACTATCTAGGTCTTCTCGCAGCCCAGCTCGGGCGTACCGAAGAGTCGCGTGAGCATTTCGAGAAAGCGCTCGAAGCCACCGAGCGGTCTGGAGCTCTCCTTTTCCTCGCGCAGTCCCTTGCCGCGTATGCTTCGATGCTGCTCGGGTTGAAGAATGAAACTGATACTGCTCATGCCGGTCAGCTGATTGATCGTGGCCTGGCACTCTCAAGCGCGCTCGATCTGACAGCCGTCGCATCGCGGCTGCGGAGTTTAGAGGTCGCTGAATCGCGGACTGAGGGTGGAGAGCATCCAACTGACGCTCAAAACCAGGCGATTTTCAGCCGTGAAGGCGACTTCTGGACCATCACCTACGAAGGCAAGACCGCAAGACTCAAGGACGCAAAGGGGCTCCATTACATCGCGCATCTGCTCGCGCATCCCGGCAAGGAGATCCGCGCGCTCGATCTGGGGGCTCGCGCAAGCGGATCCGGCGAAGACGTCGCGGACGCCGCAAGCGCCGAAGACCTCGCCCGAACCGGGGTGCTCGCGGGTGACCTCGGGCATGCAGGCGAGATGCTCGACGCGCAAGCGAAGGCTGTTTATCAGCGCCGATTGACCGAACTCGAGGAGGAGCTCGAAGAGGCCCGCGAACTCCGCAACGACGATCGCATAGCGAAAGCCGAAGACGAGAAGGACGCGCTCGCGCGCGAGCTGCGTCGCGCGATTGGTCTGGGCGGACGCGACCGTCGCGCAGCCTCCAGTGCGGAACGCGCCCGCACCGCAGTAACCCGGGCGATTCGTCTGGCGCTGGAACGAGTCTCGGAACAGAACCGCGACCTGGGGAGGCTGCTCTCCACGACTATCAAGACCGGCGCGGTCTGCTTATACCTCCCTGACGAGAGGTTCCCCGTCTCCTGGCGGCTGTAAAGAGCCGCGCCCCCCAGTTCAGACCGCGTTACAACGTGACAAACCGCTGAACCCGCCTGTTCATTCCTAAATTACGCCTCCTCTGCAGAAGCCCGAAAGGGCGAAGGAGGTAACGCGATCATGGCTTCCACGATGAACGAACAGGTGTTGATCAGCACCCCAGCGACCGTCGAGCAGGCCGAAGTCTCAGAAGGTCTGCGGATCGCTCGCTACCGCGCGTTGGAAGAGTTCCCGGGCCTGGTATTCGGTATCATGACGATAGGGTACATCGTCATGTCGTTTGCCAAGCTTGCACTCTGATGCGCGGAAACACCAAACAAAGGGAGCCCCAGGCTGCCCGGGGCTCCCGACCAACTTTCACCGCGTCGGATGCTGCTCGAACTACCTATCAGTACGCTGGATTTTCTCTGGATGCGCTTGCATCCAGCCTTCGAGGATGACGACTGCTGCGAGCGCGTCGAGGCCGGTTTTGCGCGCGCCCTTCCGTGCCGGCATCTCCGCCAGGCGCTCGCGCGCTTCGAAACTGGTCAGCCGCTCGTCGAACATCTCGACCTCGACCGCCAGCACCTCTCGCAGCCGCTCGGCGAACTTCCGCGCTGAATGAGCAGCCGGACCCTCGCTGCCATCCATGTTGAGCGGCAAGCCGACGACGATCGTCCTGACCTGACGATCTCGCAGCATCGCAGCAATCGCGTCGAGGTCGTGCCTAAGCGCGCGTCGCTCGACGATACCCAGCGGATGCGCCGCCATCGCAGCCGCATCAGTAACGGCTACCCCGATCCGTCGGCGTCCGAGATCAAGCGCGGCGATCGGCATTCGTTTATCTGCATCCACGATTCATAGATCGGCGAATCGACAGTAACAATTTTCATGGCCGTTGATGCTATGGTTCCGCGATGCGTTCATCGGCGCGCCGCATTGCGAATTTTTGCTGGCATTCCTGCTCTATCCTGTGGTGGCGTGGGGTTGGGGACCAGACGGGCACAAAATCGTCGCGGTTATTGCGGCCGACAATCTTACGCCGGCGGCTGCGAGCCATGTGGCGGACATCCTGGGTGTCGCGGCGGACAAAAGAGCGATTGCGACTGCGATGGAAGTTGCTGCGAATCGTCCGGATAACGAGTTTCGCGAGGAAGATAGGTCGACGGCGCGATGGCACTTCATCGACATTTGTTTGCAGGATCGGCGAGCCGACATTCCCGCACGATGCCCCGGCGGAAAATGCGTGACCGCGAAAATCGACGAATACTCGAAGCGCCTGAAAGAGAGCCACTACGATCGCTGGGGCGCCAAAGGCGATCTGGCGTTTCTGATCCATTTTGTCGGCGACATCCATCAACCATTGCATACCGCGAACGACGCGGACCTCGGCGGCAATTGCGTCAAGGTCGATTCGCGTTCTCGAGAAACGAATCTTCATGCGACCTGGGACACCACCGTTGTGCGCGGTCTCGAGTACAGCATCGATTCCGGACGGCCCGAGACGACGGCCCACAAGTTGGAACGAACATATGCGGCTGAGAAAGACGCCGATTCGTGGATTGCCGCGGACGATATCGCGTGGGAGTCGAATCAGGTGGCGCGCTCGGATATCTACGGCGCGCTGCAAATTCCCGTCGAACCATGCCAGCCCACAGCCAATGTCTGCCTCAATCCTGCGGGGCATCCGGTCGAACTGGACTCTGCTTACCTCGACCGCGCCGACGCGGTCGCGGGTCATCAGCTTGCGAAAGCGGGATTCAGGCTGGCTAGCTTGTTGAATGAGATCTGGACGCAGCCCGCTGGTACGAACGATGCCACTCATGCGGAGGGCTCGGCGCCGTCACCAGCCGCGCCAGCGAAGACCGTCGACAGCCAAATCGTTTTCGTTGGCAATCGGCGGAGTAAAATTTATGCGTGGCCGGGATGCGGCAGCTACGACAGGATGGCGCCCGCGAATCGCGTCGTCTTCCAGAGCCGCGAAGCTGCTGAGCAGAACGGGTATCGAGCGGCTCGAAATTGCCCCTAGTGAGCTCGGTCCGCACACTTCGACATAGATTCACGACGCTCAGTAAATTTGTACTCTTTGTAACCGATGATGTGTGAATTTCTGTCGCTGAGGTAACCAGAAGAGCACACATCTGACATCTAAGGGTTGCGTTGGGTAGTCGAATCACCTAGCTTCGGTGCTGATGGCAGCTCGGGGGAAGAGCTTCGTGGGATATCCACGCGCGTTGATCGGCATAGTCGTTGCCTTGATTGCGACGACAACCGCGCTGTTTCTATTTTTCCAAGCAAATCCACAGACTTTTTCCTCCCCGCTCGATTCGCTCAGCTCCGAGATGGATGCCGGCAGAGACGTTCCCCAAATAGTCGAACAGTCGGAATCTGCCCAGCCTGCGCCTCCCTCCATCACCATCAGCACGATGCTCGACCGCACCGCGCCTATCGAAAGCTACCTTCGCGAAGCAGGGATGGAAGCTGACGACGCGCATCAGTGGGCCTCGTACATCCAGCAGATTACCGCGAACCGGTATTTTCACAGCGGGCACCCGCTGACCCTGTATAAGGATCCCGAGACCGGCGAGATGCGCGGCCTCAAGTACGATCTCGACAAAAACAATACTATTATCGGGGCAAGCCTCGGCGCCGGCGTACTGAAAGCCGCCATTCGGCCCATCGAGTACTACATTCGTCCGATCAAGATGACGTTTGCGGTCAAAGACAGCTTCCAGCATGACGCCAGGGAGAACGGAATCCCCAAGCCGATCGTTGACTCGCTGCAGGACGCGTTCTCGGATCGTCACGATCTGAACCGGCTCGCGCCAGGGTCGGCGGTCAAGCTGATTTACCAGGAAAAGGTAAGCCGCGACGGCTCGTACACGCTGGTCGGCGACGTGCAGGCGGCGCAAATCCGCTTTGGCAGCCGAACGCTTACGGCGATTTCGTTCGAGGACGAGCATGGACGCCCTCATCTATATGATGAACAGGGTCACGCGCTCGGTCCGCAGTCGCTGAAGTTCCCGCTCAATTTCCAGTACATATCGTCCGGTTTCACGTTCCATCGCTATCATCCGATTCTGCACGAGTATCGTCCGCACGTCGGCGTCGACCTGGTCGCCAAGTACGGGGAGCCGGTCAAATCAGTCGCTGACGGCACGGTCATAAGCGCGGGATGGGGCGGCGAGCTCGGCAATTGCATCCGCATCCAGCACCAGCATCAGATGGTCAGCATCTACGGTCACCTCTCGAAGATTAGTCCCGAGGTGAAGCCGGGCAGTTCGGTTCACATGGGGCAGTTGATTGGAAACGTGGGTTCAACCGGCCTTTCGACCGGACCGCATCTCCACTTCGCGATGGAAAAAAACGGCGCCTGGGTCAATCCTCTGACGGAGAAGCTCGGCGAGAACCACGAGGTATCGCCCCGGATGAGGGCGATATTCGCCGATATCAAGGAACAGTACCAGTCGGCGCTGGCGGAGTTGCCCGACCTCGGCAACCATTCCATCGCCAGCGAACAGCGCAAGCCGGCGATTTCGAAGTTCGGCGAATTGTACCATGTGACCATCGATCACAGCGTGGGAAAGGTCAGGCACCTGCGCGAGCCGCGAGTTTCGAGCGACCATTACAGCACCGACGGCGCGCTCTGATCTGAACGCCTCCCCGTTTTCCTCCAATCTTTTTCGCCATTGCCAGTTCGCGTTCTCCCGGCTAGTGCTGAGATTGCGACCCGTCGCACCTGACATGCGCGAGCATCTCAATACCGATTTCTTCACACCTGCCCTGCCGCGCGTCTTTGGGCATCGCGGTTCTGCGGGGACGCATCCTGAAAATACTCTAGAATCGTTTCGCGCCGCAGTCGCGAGCGGCGTCCAGTATCTTGAATTCGACGTACACATGACGCGCGACGGCGAAGTCGTCGTGGCTCATGATAATCATCTCACGCGGATGTGCGGGCTTAAGCGCATGATCCCCGAGATGACGTATGCCGAGCTTGCGACGGCCGACGCGGGCCGGATGTTCACGCTCGACGGAGCAACGTTTCCATTCAGGGACAAGGGGATCAGGGTGCCGCGGTTCGCCGAGGTGCTCGCAGCATTTCCCAAACTGCGGATGATCGTCGAGGTCAAGCAAATCGCGCCGAGCGTGGTCGCTGCGATGCTCGACGTGATCGATCGCGCCGCGATGCGTCGCAATGTCCTCGTCGCCAGCGAGCATCAGGAGCCGCTGGATGAAGTGAGGAAGCTGGCGCCGGAAATTCCGACCAACTTTTCGTACCTGGAATCGGGCCAGTTCATTCAGGCGATGGTGGGTCGCGACGGCAGCTATCGTCCGCCCGGCGACGCGGTCCAAATCCCGCACCGCCACGAATCGTGGGAGCTCGTCACTAAGGAAAGTGTCGACTTCGCGCATCGCGTCGGAGTCGAAGTGCACGTCTGGACGGTGAACGAAGAAGCCGAGATGTCGGAACTTCTCGACATGGGCGTCGACGGATTGATCAGCGACTACCCGCATCGCGCACTCGAAGTCGTTCGCCGCCGCGCATCCGCACAGCACTGACCGCTCTTTTCAGTTTGGCGTTGTCTTTGTTACGATTCCGCCCGCTCGTCCAGCAATCTACACGGGAGCGAAAATTATGAAGCTCGACACCGGTCTTTCGACCCGCAACTTGCGCGATGTTCCGGCTGCTGCGCGCGCCGCTGAAACCGCGGGATTCGACGCGATCTGGATTCCCGAAGCCGGCAACGACGGTTTTCTTCCGGCGGCGCTGATCGCAGAGCATACCAAGCGAATCAAAATGGGAACGTCGGTCGCGATCGCGTTTCCGCGCAGCCCCATGATTACCGCCGCGACCGCCTGGGATCTCGCGGGACTCTCCGAGGGCCGCTTCATCCTCGGGCTCGGCACTCAGGTGAAGGGCCATATCGAGCGGCGCTACAGCACCAAGTGGGAAGCCCCGGTGCCGCGCCTGCGCGAGTACCTTCAGTCGCTGCGCGCGATTTTCAAATGCTGGTCGGAGGGCGGCGCGAAGCTTTCGTTCCAGGGCAAGTACTACAACTTCTCGCTGATGACGCCGTTCTTCACTCCCGCGCGGCACAACTTCCCGAACGTTCCGATTCACATCGCAGGCGTCAACGAACATATCATCCGGCTCGCCGGCGAACTGTGCGAGGGCCTGCATGCGCATCCGTTCAACTCGCCCAAGTACCTGCGCGAGTACGTGCTGCCGAACGTCGAGAAGGGTCTCCAGAAAGCGGGGCGCTCGCGCAAGGATTTCGAAATCCAGTCGACGGCGTTCGTGATCGTTGGCAAAAACCAGGACGAAATCAAAAAAACTCGCGAAGCTGTCCGGCAACAGATCTCGTTCTATGCCTCGACGCGAACCTACAAAATCGTGCTCGATATGCACGGATGGGGCGACGTCGCGCAGCGGCTCAACGAGAAGGCCGCCAAAGGCGAGTGGGTTGCGATGGCGAAAGAAATCACCGATGAGATGCTCGATGTGTACACTGTCTCGGGCACTTTCGATGATATCGCGGACAAGGTGAGAGAGCGTTACGACGGCCTGCTGGACCGGGTCGCATTTTACATCCCATATCGCGCGGGGACCGACGACGCCGAATGGGCAAAACTCGCTAAGCGCTTTAATGGCTGAGTTGCGCCATTGTCGTGATACATTCGTCTGCTAACAAGGAGAAAACTTGAGATGACCAAGGGAATGTTGAAAACAATGGCCGCGATTGCGGTCGTGGCTTCGTTGATGATTTCGGGCGCGAACCGAATCGCGATGGCGCAGGGCGCATCCCCCGCAGCGCCCGCTCCCGCGATGGAGGAACCCGGCACGAAGAGCTTCACTCTGGTATCCGTCGAAGTCGACGACACGAAATTCTGGCTGCCGAGCGTGATTGCGGTCGAGCAGGGCGACAAGGTGAAGCTCACGCTCAAAAACCAGGTGCCGGGCGCGTCGAATACTCACGGGTTTACCATTCCGGCATACAACATCGCCGAAGTTGTGACGCGCGGCACGCCGAAGACGATCACCTTTGTCGCCGACAAGGCTGGCGTCTACCAGTATTCGTGTCAGTTGCATCCGGCGCATATCGGGGGCTCGCTGATCGTCGAACCCAAGAAGTAGGGACGTTACCAAGAGCGATAGAGATTGATCGCGCCTCGCCCGCGCTCCCCGATGCCAACGGAGCGGGAAAGGGCTAGGCTTGATCGTGCATGCGCACGGTAGTCCTCTATGCGCGCTCGCCGGATTGGCGCGGATTCGTCGAGCGTGCCGACGAGTTGATGGCGTCGCCGGATTTTCGAGTGCTCAAGTCTGAGGCGCGCACGCGCGCAGGATTCGTCGACGTGCCCGGCGCGGGCGCCGCGTTCATAAAGCGCGTCGAGGTTCCTTCATGGAGCCGCGGCGTGTTCGAGCGAATCCGCGGATCTCGCGCCGCGCGTTCACTTGCCGGCGCTGCGATGCTGAAAGCACACGGCCTCGCGCATCCGGAACCGCTCGCGGCAATGGACTTGTACCAGGCGGGCGCGATTCGCGCGTCGTATCTCGTCAACCGCGCGCTCATCAACGCCGACTCGTTGAGCCGCTTCATGCTCGGCCCCGGAGAAATCAAGGGACGCGACGTGCACCGGCGCAAACAAATCTCGGATACGGTGGCGGCGCAAATCCGGCGCCTGCACGAGTCCGGTCTCTACACGCGCGATCTGCAAGAGACCAACATTATGGTCGAAGATAACGAACACGGCGGATTCAACGTGTACTTCATCGATCTCGAGGATTTCCGCCGCACCGCGAACGTCTCGTGGAAGCGCAGAATTACGAACCTGGTGCATCTCGATCGCAGCATCGGGCGCTTTCTCTGTCGCGCGGCGCGTCTCGATTTTCTTTATTCTTACCTGGGGCATCGTCCCGATCGCGCGGCTGCGCGCAAGATCGTTGCCGAAGTGAACGCGGCGCGCGAGGCGATCGATCGCCGCAAGCGTCGCGACGTGCCAGCTACCGAACGCGTCGTGGCCCCGCTCGCTGGAGGAACGCGCTAGTGCCTTTTTCGATCCGCATACGCGAGTACGACCATCACACCGAGAAGGTGCACGCCGCCGGCGGAAGCTGGGTGCGCGACGTGATGCTCGGGTTGAACGACGGACTGGTCGCGTCGTTCGCGGTCACCTCGGGCGTCGCCGCCGCTTTCTCGACCGGCAACGCCGCGATGATGGCGGGACTCTCCGAGATGCTTGGCGGCGCAGTCGCGATGGGACTCGCGGCGTACATCTCGGCGCGATCGCAAATCGAATTCTATCAAAGTGAAATCGAACGCGAGCGCGAGGAAATCCGCCGATGGCCGGATCGCGAGCGCGAAGAGATCAGCACCATCTATCGAAACAAGGGATTCACCGGGCCGTTGCTCGATCAGATCGTCGCACACATCACGGCGGACCCCGGGCGCTGGAGCAACGTCATGATGCGCGAGGAACTGGGCTTCAACGAAGAATCCTTCGACAGCCCCTTCCGCTCCGCATTCGCCGTCGGCCTGTCCTATCTCGCCGGCGCGGCAGTGCCGGTGTGGGCGTACATTTTTTTCGAGCCGGGAGAGGGGCTGCGCGTGTCCGCCATCTCGACGGTCGTTGTGCTGTTCGCGGTCGGCGCGTTGAAGACGATAATCACCAGCCGCTCGTGGTGGCGCAGCGGACTGGAAAGCATGTTGGTGGGAATAGCGGCCGCGGGCGCGACTTACGCCGCAGGCCGGATGTTCGCCGCGCGCTGAATCACGCCGCGCGCGTTATGCTTCGACGAGTATGTCGTCGCCCTCGGCTTTGACCGCGTAGCATCCAAGCTTGACGCTCGGGTCGTCGAGATTCGCGCCGGTAGTGATGTCGTACTCCCATCCGTGCCATGGGCAGGTGATCGTGGTGCCGTCCAGTTCGCCCTCGGCCAGTGGGCCGCCGCGATGCTTGCAGGTGTTGTCGATCGCGTAGAACTTGCCGCCCGCGTTGAACAGCGCGATTTGTTTACCGCCAGCCTCGACCAGTTTAGCGCTGCCCTCGGGCACGTCTGCCACCTTCGCAACTTTGACGAAACTTGCCATCCGGATCTTCCTCCGATCAGGTCGTATACTCTGCGTTGATTCGCACGTAATCGTAACTCAGATCGCAAGTCAAAATCGTCGCGGTCGATTTTCCCAATCGCAGATCGAGCCGCACTTCGAATTCGCGCGCTTTCATCGCAGTGCCCGCATCGGGAAGCGCCTCAGTCAGCAGCCGCCCTTGCGCGGCGACTTTCACTCCGCCGATCCACAGCACCAGCTTGTCGGATTCGACGTACGCGCCCGACGATCCAGCGGCCATCAGGATTCGGCCGACATTCGGATCGCATCCGAAGAACGCGGTCTTGACCAGCGGCGAGTTCGCGATTTGCCGTGCCGCGCGTTCAGCGTCGGCGGGATTGCGCGCGCCGCGCACTTCGACGGTGACCAGCTTGGTCGCGCCTTCGCCGTCGCGCACGAGTTCACGCGCGAGCGCCGCCGATACCTCCTCGACCGCGCGATCGAATCCGGCCTGATCGCGTGCACCGAATGCGCGATTTTCCGCCGCGCCGCTCGCCATGATTATCACCGTGTCATTGGTCGACATGTCGCCGTCAACAGTGATCGCATTGAAACTGTTGGGCAGCGCGGCCTTGAGCGATTTTTTCAGGTTAGTGGGAGCGATCACCGCGTCGGTCACGAGATAGCCAAGCATCGTCGCCATCTTCGGCGAGATCATGCCCACGCCTTTCACCGCACCGGCGAGCGTGATCGTCGCGCCGCCGGCCTTGAAGGTAGTCGAGGCAGTCTTGGGACGCGTGTCGGTCGTCATGATCGCATGCGCGAAATCGGAGAGACCGTCGTCGCGCAGCGATCGCACGGCGTCGGCAGCGCCGCTTTTGAATTTCTCGAAGTCGTAGAGATGTCCGATCACACCGGTCGACGACGGCACGACGAGTTCCGGCGCGCATCCGAGGAGTTGCGCGACGTGTGTGCACGAATCGCGCGCGAGTTGCATTCCCTCTTTGCCGGTGAAGCTGTTGGCGCATCCGGAGTTCGCGACGACCGCCTGCAGACGGCCCGATTTGACGCGATCCGCCGTCACATAAACCGGCGCGGCTTTCACCCGATTGGCGCTAAAGACCGCGGCTGCCGAGGCCGGCCGTTCGGCGGCGATGATGCCGAGGTCAAGGGCTCCAGCCTTGGTCTTCAGGCCCGCGCTGACGCCGGCGAATCGAAATCCGCGCACGGCGGCGGGCTCGAGTGCGACTTTCATCTAAGTGGGAATTGCCGCGTCACTTGCCGTGGCAGCGTTTGTATTTCTTGCCCGAGCCGCACGGACATGGATCGTTGCGTCCGACTTTATTTTCTTCGCGCTTGGCTGGCGCCGCGGCTTGAGCCTCGGTCTCGCCGCCATGGCTCATCACGACGCGTTGCGGCTTGGGCTGCTGAATCTGCTCGACGTCCTGCTGGCGTTGCACCTGGACTGAAAAAACTTTCTCGACGACATCCTGCTGCATCACCGCCATCAGCGCCTCGAACATCGTGAACCCTTCTTTCTGGTACTCGACCAGCGGATTCACCTGCGCATAGCCGCGCAGCCCGATTCCTTCCTTGAGGTGATCCATCGCGAGCAGATGGTCTTTCCACAACGCGTCGAGCGTCTGCAGCATCACGATCTTTTCGATCTGCCGCATGACGGGCTCGGTGAACTCCGTCTCGCGCTGATCGTAGAGCTCGCGCACCCGCGCTTCAGCGAGGTCGATCAGATCGTCGGAGCCGTGGATCGGCTTGCCTTCGATTTCGGTCTGCGCGTTGAAGCCGGGGCGGAACTTGAACTGCTTGAAGAACGCGTCGTCGATCGCTTTCCAGTCCCATTCCGAGGGATCAACTTCGTTATTCCCGTGGGCGCCAGCGATTTCCTCGATCAGCGCGTCGCACATGTCGAGCACGTCGTCCTTGAGCGACGCGCCGCTGAGCAGTTCGCGTCGGCGATGGTACACCACCTCGCGCTGCTTGTTCATGACGTCGTCGTATTCGAGCAGATGCTTGCGGATGTCGAAGTTGTGCGACTCGACTTTCTTCTGCGCGTTTTCGATCGCGCGCGAAATCCATCGATGCTCGATCGGCTCGTTGTCCTCCATCCCGATTTTGCTCATCAGGCCTTTGAGGCGATCGGCGCCGAAGATGCGAAGCAGGTCGTCCTCGAGCGACATGTAAAAGCGCGACGAGCCGGGATCGCCCTGGCGTCCCGAACGGCCGCGAAGCTGGTTGTCGATTCGCCGCGACTCGTGACGCTCGGTGCCGAGGATGTGCAGGCCGCCGGCCTCGAGCACTTTTTCGCGCTCACCCTTGCACTGCTCGACGTACTTCGCGAGCGCTGCCTGAAAATTCGGATCAGTCGGTTCCTTGGTTCCGGCTTCAGCCGCCGCCATGAATTCGGGATTGCCGCCGAGCACGATATCGGTGCCGCGGCCGGCCATGTTGGTCGAAATCGTGACCGCGCCGAAGCGTCCGGCCTGCGCGACGAATTCCGCTTCGCGCTCATGGTTCTTGGCGTTCAGCACGTAATGCTTGACGCTGGTCTTTTTCAGCTTCTCGGCGACGCGCTCGGATTTTTCGATCGAGACCGTGCCGACCAGCACCGGCTGACCACGTTCATGGCAGTCCTGGATTTCCTGGATCACGGCGTCGAACTTCTCGTCTTCGGTTTTGTAAACGACGTCGTGATTGTCGATGCGGATCATCGGCTGATTGGTCGGAATCACGACCACGTCGAGATGGTAGATTTCCTTGAACTCGACCGATTCGGTGTCCGCCGTGCCGGTCATCCCCGACAGCTTCTTGTACATGCGGAAGTAATTCTGGAACGTGATGGTCGCGAGGGTCTGGTTCTCCGACTCGATCTTGACGTTCTCTTTCGCCTCGACCGCCTGATGCAGCCCGTCGCTCCATCGCCGCCCCGGCATCAGACGCCCGGTGAATTCATCGACGATGATCACCTCGCCGTCTTTGACGACGTAGTCGACGTCGCGCTTGAACAGCGTGTGTGCGCGGAGGCCCTGGTTCGCGTGATGCAGCAGCAGGATATTGCGCGGGATCGTACAGATTCTCGACGCCGAGCAGTTGCTCGACGCGGGTCACGCCGTCCTCGGTGAGCGACACCGTGCGCATCTTCTCGTCGATCGTGTAGTGCTCTTCGGCCTTCAGGCGCGGGATGACGCGATCGACAACATAATATGTGTCGGTGGACTCTTCAGACGCGCCGGAAATAATCAGCGGCGTGCGCGCCTCGTCGATCAGAATCGAGTCCACTTCGTCCACGATCGCGAAGTTGTGCTCGCGCTGGACGTAATCCTCGATGTTGAACTTCATGTTGTCGCGCAGGTAGTCGAAGCCGAACTCGTTGTTCTGCCCGTGAGTGATATCGGCGCGATAGGCGACCTTGCGCTCCTGATCGGTCACGCCGTGGACGACGACGCCGACCGTCAGGCCGAGGAAATTGTAAATTCGCCCCATCCATTCGGAGTCGCGCCGCGCCAGGTAGTCGTTGACGGTGACGACGTGCACACCGCGTCCCGACAGCGCGTTCAGCACCGCGGGCAAAGTCGCGACCAGGGTCTTGCCCTCGCCGGTTTTCATTTCGGCGATTCGTCCCTGGTGCAGCATCATGCCGCCGATGAGCTGCACGTCGAAGTGGCGCTGGCCGATAGCCCGCTTGGCGGCCTCGCGCACGACGGCAAAGACCGGCGGCAGGATTTCGAGCATCGCTTCTTCGCGCTGCTCGCGGTCTTCGATCGCGCTGATATTCGCCTTCCATTCGGCGATTTTGGCGCGCAGTTGGTCGTCGCTCAGCGCGGAGATCTCGGGTTCGAGCCGGTTGATCTCGTCCAGGTCGGGACGAGACCCGCTTGATTTCGCGTTCGTTCTTCGAGCCGAAGATTTTTCGCGCTACGAGGGAAAAAGCTGAAGCCATCTTATATGAGCAATTTAACCACGAAGTTTGAAGTTAGGTTCTGGGCGCGATGCGATCCGCCAAGTTTAACTGGAAATCATCTTATCGCGAAATCGGGTGTCAGCAGAGAGGCCTTTGCTACCGCTCGATTCGGACGGCGCTCTCGACCTGCGGGCCCAGAAATCTGCGGCCGACACGGACGAAGCGATCGGGCGTCTCGGTGACGAAAAAACTCTGGCTGCCGTCACGGCCGCGTCGCGCGAGCTTGAGCGTCCGCAGACGATCTCGTACGTCCGCGGCGGTCGCAGTCGCGGAATCGACGATCTTCACGCGCGGGCCGAGAATTCGCGCGAACATTTCGCGCAGCAGCGGGTAATGCGTGCATCCCAGCAAGCAGAGTGTCGATGCCGCTCTGCTTCAGACTCTCGAGATAGTGCGCGACGGTCAGTTCCGCGACGGCGTTGTCGGTCCATCCTTCCTCGGCGAGCGGCACCAGCAGCGGGCATGCGCGCGTGTAGATTTCGGCGCGCGGGCTGAGCCGCTGAATCGCACGCGTGTACGCACCGGATGCGATCGTCGCCTCGGTGCCGATCACGCCAATCTTGCCGATGCGCGAAGCCTTGGCTGCCGCACGGGCGCCCGGCTCGATCACGCCGATTACAGGCACCATCGTCTCAGACGCGATCGCGTCCAGCGCCACCGCGCTCGAAGTATTGCACGCGACCACCAGCATCTTGATTCCCTTGGCGAGCAGGAAGCCGGTGTTCTCCTTCGAGTAACGGACGATGACCTCGTTGGACTTGGTGCCGTAGGGAAGGCGCGCCGTGTCGCCAAGATAGATGAAATCCTCGGCCGGCAAAGCCGCGGTCAGCTCTTTCAGCACGGTGAGGCCGCCGATGCCGGAATCGAACACGCCGATAGGACGGTCGATCGCTGCGCGCGCGCCGCGAAGATTTCCGTTCGAAGCCGCAATCGAACTTGGTCGTGAGGGAGATTTTTTGCGTGTCGGCATTTTACGCGCGGGCAAGGCGTTCGCCGATTGTAGCCGGTCGCGCCGGCAGCGCGCCAAAGACATGTTCGTGAACGCTGGCCGGTTCCATGCACAGGTAGGCAGGAATTTCAGCGCCGGCTTTTTTGAAACGATCGGCAAGAGCGCGGTAAAGACTCAGCCGCAGCGGAGTGAAAGTACGGAAGCGGCCGTCGGAGGCGAGCACGTCCTCACCGCAGAGCATCGGATCATTCGGAAAACGGCCGCGTGCCGCGCTGCGCAGGCGCGGCGTCATTCGGAGGCCGCCCATGCTGATGAACGAGATTTGTTTAGGAGAGACAACGTCGAGCAGCTCGTCGATCAGCAGCAGGTAGTCGCGCTCGGCGTCGGGATAAGCGATCAGCGGATCGAAGTGGAACGCGACGCGGTAGCCGGCGTCGAGCACCGCGCGCGCCGCCGCGATTCGCGCCGATGACGAGGCGGTCAGATGCTCCGAGGTGCGATAGACGGCCTCGGGGGACAGCGTCCATGAAACGAGCACGCGCCCGCGAGGATCGACGTCGAGAAGGTTTTCGATTTCGTTCGTTTTGGTCTTGAACTCGAGCGTGAGATTTTCGCGCGTGGCGAAAAAATCGATCAGGTCGCGGCTAATCCCGGTGATCGAATCGAAGGCGAGCGAATCCGCCAGTTCACCGGTGCCCACGCGGAAGCTGCGCCCGCGAGCGTTGGCGCAGAGCCGATCGAGCTCGTCGAACGAGTCGGTGTAGTTCGCATAAATCTGGAACGCGGGATTGTCGGCGAGATATTCCTGCAGGAAGCAGTACGAGCAATCCATCGGGCAGTTCGACGCCAGCGTGAGCACCAGGTATCCGCAACAGGCGAACTTCGAGGAGCCCGCTGGACACGGCATCAGGAAAGGAGTCTTGCGGCGCACGATTACGAGCCGGCGCTTGCCCGCGCCGAACGGATCGCCGACACCGGATGCGGGCCGGGATGCCTCGCGCGCATCAGCGATATGCGTCACGGGCAGATCACGCGGAAGCGCACGGACGACGCGCGTCGCCAGCGCTGAGTCGGCGCATCCTTCTTCGACAAAGACCGCGTCTAGATCAAATTTCACTGCCTTCACTTCTTACCGCCGAGCATTTCGATAATACGCGTCAATCCCGAGCGCGAGCGATCGAGCGCGTCAAGCAGATGCGCGAGTTCGGCGCCGCTTCGCACATGAAGCGAAACCGTGAGCTCATCAGAGCCAAGGTCTTTGGGCAAGTCTATCGAAATGCCACGCGGAAGTTTCAGCGCCGAGACTTCAGTGCGTAGCTGCTCCTGCATTCTTTTCAGGAGAGGGTACCGCAGCGTTCGCAATGCTTCGAGCAGGGCGCTCGCGCGCGACGGCGCCGAGCCGGAGCCATTGGCAATGCGCCGAACATCGGGCTGGTCGAGAATAGCTGCGACCGTGACGTGTTCGCGCACTGCAATTTCATCGAGTGTGTCGAGCGCAGTCACCAACTGACCGGTGCGAAGACGCAACGCCCGTGCGATGTCGAGCATCGCGGCGCGCGAAGGCGGATCCATCGCGAGCCAGTGATCGATATGGCTCTCCGGCAGCCGTCGCTCAGCGGCGAGCTCGCGAATGTGGGCGTCGATCTCGTCAGCATTCATGCGAAGTTTCGTTGAGCGCCGATCTGATGGATTTGATAGCGCAACCGATCTCGCCAGCTCGCCAGTTTTGCGCCTGGTCCGCGATACATTCGTAGAAACGAGCCTGATCGATTCTGCCTCGACGCGCGAGGCCGCCCGCGTAGATGCGGCACTTCTCGGCGAGCACTTCGACCACCGCAGCTCTCCGCTCAGCCGAGAGCCGATCGTCGGCGAGCAACTTGGTAAGCGCGAGAATGCGGAAGCGATCGATCGCGGGAGTCGTCGCCGAAGTTTGATCGAGATGCCCGCCACGGCGCGTCACCAACGGCTGGTCGAGCAGGCCGGCTTCGTGGTCGATGAGAATGCGCAACCACAGATCGTAATCTTCAGCGGCATCCATCGATCTCGTCGAAGCCACCGAGCGAGCGGAAGAGGTCGGCGCGCATCATCGTGGCGGACATACTGATCAGGCAGGTGCGGAGCGAGTCGATGAAAATATCGCCGGGGCGCTTGCGATGTCGCACACCAGGATTCACGCGGCGCCCGTTGCGGATCCAGATTTCATCGGTTTGCGAAATGGCGCATGCGGGATTGTCGTGCATGAACGTGATCTGGCGTTCGAGCTTGGTCGGCGCCCAGAGATCATCGGAATCGAGAAATGCAATCAGCGGCGCATTCGCCAGTTCGACGCCACGATTTCGCGCCGCAGCAGGACCGCTATGTTCGATGCGCTCGATTCGAATCGCTTTGTCGAGGCCGCGCCAGATGTTCGCGCAGTTCCATCAGTCGAGCCGTCATCGATAACGATCAACTCAAACGCGGTGACTGATTGCGCGAGCACAGATTCGATCGCCTCGAGCAGCATCGCGCGCCGATTGTACGTCGGGATGATTACGCGAGACTTCGGGAGTCATCGCGCCTCCACGCGTTTGATGTGGTCGGTCGCGACCGACGGCGAGGATTCGGCGGCGCAGGTCGTCGATGCCTTCGCCGGAAGTTGCCGAGACGAAAATTGGCGGCACGCGCATCGAGTCGAAACGTTTGAGCGCGGCGGCGCGCTCCGAGCGGCGCAGCTTGTCGCATTTGGTTGCGACCGGAATCACTTCGATGCCGCGTTCGGCGGCCATCGCCGCCAGTTCGAGTTCGTCCTGCTGCGGACCGCGGCGGCAATCGACCAGAATCGCGATCGCGGCGAGATTGGCGCGGCCCGTGGATGTATTCCTCGCATCATCGACGCGATCTTCGCCGCGTCGTCGTGGCTCATTTTCGCGTAGCCGAAGCCCGGCAAATCGCACAGCGCGAGCGTGTCGTTCACTGAGAAAAAATTGAGCGCTCGCGTGCGGCCGGGAGTCTTGCTGGTGCGCGCGAGGCCCTTAACTCCCGCCAGCGCGTTGAGCAGTGAGCTCTTGCCGACGTTCGAGCGGCCCGCGAGCGCGACCTCTGCGCGTTTCCATCGCGGGCATCCGTCGAGCGCGAATGCCGAGGTTACGAATTCTGTCGTGAACGGAATCATCAGCCGGTGAGCTCGATGCGCGGTGGCGTGACCGTAGGTGCCTTTGAATCGAGACGCGCCAGCTCCGCCGTCAGCGCGCTACGAAACTCGCGCAGCTTGATGCCGCGATGACGGTCCGGATACGGCGCGAGGAATTTCAGCGCGGCGCGCAGATGCAATCGAGCGCTCGCGAGCTCGCCGTCGCCGAGCTTGTGATTAGCGACCGACGCGCGCAGCAGCCCGAGATAGAAATCCCAGTCGGCAGTGTCGTCATCGAGCAGATTCATCGCATCTTCCATCGCTTCGTGCGCTTCGAAAAATTCGCCGCGATTGAACAGCTCGACGCCAAGGGCAAGCTGCGCGTCGATTTCGTTCATCAGGATATTCGCGTATTCACGGACAACCGCAATCGCCGCTCAGGGTTCGTCGTCGTTGTCGGACTCGTCCGCGGTCTTGACGTGGAGCTGACGCTTCAAAGTCTCGAGCTGCGCAACAAAAATGCCGCGAATCACCTGCTTGATGACGCCGTCGGGAACGGGAAGCGACTGCAGCATATGAGTATTCTGATGATAGTCGATAAACGTGCTCGCGCCTTCGTCGCTGAGCTGGTACACCGCCTGCGTATCGAAGATCGGATTGTTGACCGTGTTGTAGACGATCTTTTTTTCGTCGGGCATGTACTCGAACGCGAGCTCGGTGGTGATCACTTGTCCGCCCGGCCCATCGATATCCATGTCGACGGTCTTCTTGTTCCCGTTCTGAGATACGACGCGCACCGATTTGACCTGATCGCTATGCGTCGTTTCGACATTTTTGATCGCATCGAAGACGGTCTGCTCTGGAGCCGGGATGCGCGCAGTAAAATCCGCCTTCCAGATGTCGCCGTCATGCGTGATGTTCTCGGTGAGCAGGCCGGCCTGCCTCGCGCGACGCAGTTGATAGTAGTGCCATCCGACGATCGCGACGACCGCGAGCACAATCACTCCAGCCAGGACTTTGACTAACGTCTTCATCGTTGGACGCTTTCACCTCATCGTTCGAATGTGCCGACCAATTCCGTCGTCGCGAGCACGTGACCTTTCATCGCGTCCTCGACCGCGGCCGCATCGGCCTTGTCGCCGAGAGGCAACGTCGAGTCCAGCGCGTACAGAAGAAAATGATAGTGATGCATTTTCCCCGGCGGCGGACACGGGCCATTGTAGCCGACATTGCCGAAGCTGTTGATTCCATTTTTTCCGCCAGCAGCAATTTCCGCGGTTTGTGGTACGCCTGCTGGTAGAGAGTTCATTTGAGCCGGAATATTGTACGCTACCCAGTGAATAAATGTGCCACCGGGTGCGTCCGGATCTTGAACGATCAACGCAAACGATTTCGTCGCTTGCGGCGCGTTGCTCCATGCGAGTGCGGGGGATTTATCAGAACCAGTACAAGCATAATCAGAAGGAATCATGGCCCCGGGCGCGATGGCGGGACTTGTTAGTACAAATTGCGCTTGCGCCGTGCTGGTATAGGCAAATAAAGTAGAGATTAGTGCTATTGAGATTAGATGGAGATTTCGCATACTTAAAATCTCTTCAAGGCTCGCAGGCGCAGTTTGAGGCTTTGATAGGCGTTTTGTACCAGTTTGGCTGCAAGAGATTGTGATTTATCACGTAATACAAGAGAGAGAACCAGCGAAAAGTATCGCAAATTCCCTTAGGCTGCTCTTGACCTCCATCGATGATTTTGAGACATTCAAAGAGACTCATGGTGGGCGTAACGGGCGGATGAACCATTCGAACGATGCGAAAAAAAGCATCAAATCCAGGCAGTAGGCGGGTGACGGGGCTTACGTTACCGGGAGATATCATGGCTAATGAAGCAAAGTATAGCTTGCCGCGGGTGATGACGGTCAAGGAATTGTCCGAGTATCTGCGAGTGCATCCATCAACGATCTACAAGCTGCTCCGTCGTGGAGAGCTGCCGGGGTTCAGGATTGGCACCGACTGGCGCTTCAATGCCGAGGTGATCGACCGCTGGTGCCTCGAGCGCAACATGAAAGGTCCCGACGGCGGGCCTTCCAGCCAAAACTGACGCCCGCGATCATCTGATCGCATCTGACTCGTATCTCATCGGCCGCGTTCTCGGCGGAGTAATCTTCGTCTCTTTGGTCGAGCGATTCGAATTTGGTCACCGCCGGTCGCGGTCGGTGTAGTTCACTGCCCGCTTGACCGCGGCACCCGCAGTGCCTCACCATACCGATCGTTCAGATGATATCCCCAGCTCGCAAGAATGCGGTGCCGGCGCCGCCGCAGGTCCGTCGGCGCGGATCGCTCGATCAGGTGCTGATCGACGCGGCGATGGATCTGTTTGCGTCGTACGGATACCGCGGCACGTCGCTGGCGCGAATCGCGCGCGCAGCGGGTGTCACCAAGGGCGCGCTCTATTGGCATTTCGCCGATAAGGAAGAATTCTTCATCGCGGTCGTCGCCAAGGTGCTCGGCGAATGGGACCTGATATTCGAAAAATCCGCGCACGCGACCAGCGCGGTCGAATTTCGCGCGGAGTTCGGACGAATGTTCGATACGATCGCGGAGCTCAACGAGAAGAATCCGTGGGTCAGCCGCCTGCTGCTGATCATCGCGCTGGAGTCGCACAAGATTGGGCCGCGCGTCCTGCGCTCGATGCGCAAGGCGAACCTGGACGGCCTCGCGAGTTTTCGCGACCTGGTCGAGCGCGGGCAGCGGCTGGAAGTTTTTGACGCGGAGCTCGATCCGAATTGGGCTGCGACACAGATTTTCTCCAGCTATCTCGGACTCGCGATGCTCTGGTACCTGCACGGACCGCGATTCGATTTGCGCCGCTCGCTGCGACGGCAGGCGCGCGAGTTCATGCGCCAATGGAGCATCGCGAAATGAAGGCGGGACTCATCTACGAAATCGAGTCGGTCAAGCCGCACGCCGCCGATCACGAATATCGCGTGTTCTGGGAGACGATGGAGCAGATCGAGCTGGCCGATCGGCTCGGCTTCGACTCGGTCTGGACCGTCGAGCATCATTTCCTGAACGAATTTTCGTACTGCTCTGCGCCCGAAGTTTTCCTCGCAAGCGTCGCGCAGCGCACCAAGCAGATTCGCGTCGGTCACGGCGTCGTGGTGCTGCCCTTCAATCATCCGGTGCATGTCGCGGAGCGGATCGCGACGCTCGATATCATGTCCAAAGGACGCGTCGAATTCGGCACTGGCCGCGCGACCACGATGGACGAGCTGCTCGGCTTCGGCGTGCGTCCTGAAGAGACGCGGCCGCGATGGGCCGAGGCAGTCGAGGCGATCCCGCGGATGTGGCGCGAGGATCCGTTCACGATGCATGGCAAGTACTGGACCGTCGACCCGCCGGTATCAGTGATTCCCAAGCCGATTCAGAAACCGCATCCTCCGATGTGGGTGGCTGCCACCAATCCGACCACGTTCGAGCTCGCCGCGGAGCGCGGACTCGGCGTGCTTTGCTTCACGCTCGGGGTCGAACTTGCGGAGGTTTCGGAGCGCATCAACATCTATCGCGATAGAATCAAGAAGCGCGCGGCCGGTCGGGCAGACGATAAACAACCAGGTCTCGATGAACATCATGGGTCTGGTCGGCGAGGACCCGTACGAGGCCGAGCATCTCGCGCGCGAAGCGGTGCTTTGGTACGTGCGCAAGGGTTTCGAGCTGGTCTCGAGCGTAGCGGCGGCGAGCCAGACCGACGAGTCGTACAAATATCTGAAGACCGCGTCGAAGTTCGATCCAGCAAAGTTCACGACCGACTACTACGACTTTCTGAAGGACGGCGATCTGATCGCGGTCGGCGCGGCTGACGAGGCGGTGCGCGTCGCGAGCCGCTACCGCGAGCTTGGCGCTGACCAGGTTTTATTTTTTCTGCAGTACGGTGGGATTCCGCATGATCGCATCATGAAGTCGATCGAGCTGATCGGACGCGACGCACTCGAAGAGATTCATTCGTGGAAAACGCCGGGCGGAATCACGGCCGCCCAACCCGCCGCGCGCCCGGACGCGGCTCACGCCTGACAGACGACGGAGGACAGTTGATGGAATTTGCGCTGCAGTACGAGATTCAGCGGAGCCGCCCCCACTATCCCGGGTTCATGTACGACATCTATCACCAGGCGACGGAGCAGGTGAAACTTGCGGACCGCCTCGGTTACCATTCGGTCTGGACAGTCGAGCATCATTTTCTCAGCGAATGGTCGTACTCGTCGGCGCCCGAAGTCTGGTATGGCGCGCTCAGCCAGGTGACGAGCCGGATTCGGCTCGGCCACGGTATCTGCCTGCTGCCGATCCCATTCAACCATCCGGTGCGCGTGGCAGAACGAATCGCGGTGCTCGACATCATGTCGAACGGACGCGTTGAATTCGGATCCGGCCGATCGATCACCGAGCAGGAACTCGGCGGCTTCCAGGTCAACCCGGAAGATTCGCGTGCGATGTGGGAAGAAGCGGTCGCCGCGATCCCGAAGATGTGGATGAATGAGACGTTCAGCCATGACGGCAAGTTCTTCAAGATGCCGGAGCGCGAGGTAATCCCGAAACCGATTCAGAAACCCCATCCGCCGATGTGGGTCGCGGCGACGCAGCCTTCGACCTGGGAAATCGCAGGGCAGAAAGGGATCGGCGCGCTCGGGTTCGGAATCTCGGAGCCGGGAATGCTCGACAAGCTGATCGCGATTTACAAGAAAGCGATTAGCACCTGCGAGCCGGTCGGTGCATTCGTGAACGATCGCACGGCCGCGGCGACGGTATGCGTATGCGCGCCGACGCGCGAAGAAGCCAAGGTGATCGCGAAGGACGCGATCGATTTCACCACGCGCAAAGCCGCGGAGCTGTTCACGCCGTTCGCCAAGCAGGAAGTGAAGGGCTACGAGTACTACAAGAAGATGGCGGAGCAGGCAGTCGCAATCGGCGACTACCGCCTATCGCTCGCGGATCTCGACAAACGAATCGAAGCCGGCGCCGTGATGGTCGGCGACCCGGAAGACTGCCTGAAAGTCGCGAAGATTTACGAATCCGCAGGCGTCGATTTGATCCTGATGCTGGTGCAGGTAGGCGCAATCCCGCACGAAAAAGTGATGCAAACGATCGATCTGATCGGCAAGCATGTAATGCCGAAACTGAGTCAGAGTTCGCGGGAGTTCCAGACAGAATCAGCCGCAGCCGGCGCGCGTTGAGCTAGATCACGAAAGCACGACCGTGAAGCGGGGCGGTCCGAAGATTTACCTCGCCCGTTATTTTACGGGAGAGGAGGCCGGCCGCATCGCGGCCGGTAGGTGAGGGTTCCGCGCCTCAAGAAGCACGTTCGGTAGGTCGGGCGCTGTCTTTGCTGTTGTTTCGTTCTTCGCGTGATTTTTTCTATGCGTCGTCCTGAGCGCAGCGAAGGATCCCCCGCGTCTGCGCGCGTTGAGATCGACGCCGGACACCAGAGTGTCCGTCGAGATTCTTCGCCGCAGCGGCTCAGAATGACACCAAGATGAGCGTGCCGGCTTTTGTGGTTGAATCCAGAACCCTCACCGCTGGCCGCGATGCGGCCGACCTGCTCTCCGTGAAGCCCCTCACCCGCGCCAGAGGCGCGACCTCTCCCGCAATGAAGCGGGAGAGGCGAATAATAGGTTGCGCGGAACGCAACATCCTAACTTGGGCGAGGTAATTTCCCCCGCCGCCCTCCCGCAACAAAGTAAGACAGGAACTACCTTCGCGCGCCGGGGGCGGGTCGGGGATCCACGATTTGCCTGCCGGTGGGGCGCACCTCTAGCGCGCAGCCGAATAGGGAGTCGTCGCGGACCAGGCTTACTACTGCGTCTGCAATTTCTTCGGGCTGGATTATTTTTGATGGCATCCAGCTCTTGATGCCGTGCTGCGCGGCTTGTTCGAGGCCTTTGCGCACCAGCGGGGTGTCGACGATTCCGGGGCAGATGCAGTTGACGCGGATTTTTCGTTCCGCTTCCCATGATGCGAGCGAATGAGTGAAGTTCACGACTCCGCCCTTCGCTGCGCCGTAAACTGCGTCCTGCCGATGCGGATATAGACCCGCCATCGAAGCCGTGTTGATGATCACGCCGCCGCCGTTCTTTTGCATCAGAGGTGCCGCGAGGCCGGTGCCCAGGATCACAGCCTGCAGATCGATCTCGATCACCAGGTGCCATCGCTCGGGTGGCGCCTCGGGAAAGCCGGGGGCGCCGACACCGATGCCGGCGTTGTTGTGCAGGATGTCGAGGCGTCCGTATTTCGAGACAGCGGTGTTCAGCATCTTTCGCGCATCGTCGAGCTTCGTCACATCCGCCTTCACAAAAACGGCGCGGCCGCCGGCGCTCTCAATCCGTTTGACGGTTTCTGCGCCGCCTGCTTCGTCGAGATCGGCGACTACTATTGCGGCTCCTTCTTTCGCGAGGCGCTCCGACGTTGCACGCCCGATTCCCGATGAGCCGCCGGTGATGACGCCAACTTTTCCTTTGATTTCCATCGCGCGATCCTCCGTTCGAAAGAAAAGAAAAATGCTAATCGATCGCTAACCGACACTCCCTACCAGCGCCCCGACGATCAATCCCGCGAGCACGTAGGCAGTGAGAGCGACATAAGTATAGTCGCGTTCCTTGATGAAAAGGATGAAGCAGAATGCGACGCGCGCCAGCGGGACGAGCGTCAGCTCGAACAGTCCGATCGTCAACACCGCGTGCGGATTGCCTTCCCGAATCCGCTCGAGCAGCGTGCCCAGCTTTTCCTTCCCGATCAGATGACCCTGCCGCACTTCGTGGTAGCGCTGTACATAGTAGTCGGGCGCGATTGTGTAGGTCAGGATGAGTCCGGCGATGAGGGTGATCATCGCGGCGATCAAAATCGACCGAAGTAGAATCGGTGTCCATACCCTGAGTATTCGATCTTCGTCCCGTATTGGCATCGCTTAGATCCCCGACAACGCGCGCCATCCCATCTCGGCCGCGATCAGCAGAAGAATTATCACGAAAACGATCCGCAGCGATTCTACCTTGAGATGCGGCAGGACGCGGCTGCCGGCGAGCGCACCTGCCGTGACCCCTATCGCCACCGGGGCCGCGATGGTGGTGGCAACGTCGCCGCGCGAGAGAAATACGAGTGCGCCAGCGCCAGCAGTGACGCCGATCATGAAGTTGCTGGTCGCGCTCGAAACCTTGAGCGGCAGATGCATGATGTAGTCCATTGCCATCACCTTGAGCGCGCCCGATCCTATCCCGAGCAGGCCCGACATGAGGCCTGCGACGACCATGAGCGCGCCACCCTGCGGTACCTTCACGACTTCATAGTGGATCGGTATGCCGCTGTAGTCCGGCACCTCGCCTGCGAGCCCGAGCCGCTCTGCGAGTGGGTCGCCCTTGGTCAGGATGTCGTCGCCGCGCTTGGTGATCGTGAAGTACGCGGACTGGAGCATCATAGCGGCGAAGAGTAATTCGAGCACGACGGTCGGCACGACGCCGGCCAGGTAAGCGCCGATGACGGCGCCGGTAACGGTCGCGCATTCGAGAACCATCGCGACTTTCAAGTTGGTCCATCCGTCGCGCACAAATGCGACGCTGGCGCCGGCGCTGGTCGCGACGACCGAGATCAGGCTCGCCCCGACGGCGACCTTCATCGGCATATGCGCGAGGACAACCAGCGCGGGCACGATGAAGACTCCGCCACCGAGACCCGAGATTGCGCCGATGAATCCGGCGCTGATCGAAAGCGCCATCAGGCTAATCAGGATTTCGAGCAAGCAAGGGCTCCGGGTGCACGCATCTCGCGCGTTGGTGGTTCAATCGAATCAGAATGGCAATCGCGGACAGATTGAAGCGAGACTATACGGGACGGGGGTTGAGAATTTCAAACGTGCGTCGGGGACTGTTGCGCAATCCGCGCTCGATGTCGTCGGTTATCTCGCGCACGGCGTGCAGCGGTTCGGCGGCTCGCCAGATAGGACTGCCGATGACGACATAGTCGGCACCCGCGCGGATCGCGTCGGCAGCGGTGATCGCTTTAGAGGTGGTGCCGCCTGGTTCCCGAAGCTGCACGCCCGAGGTCACGATAATGAATCGGCGCCCGCAAGTGTTGCGCACGCGGGTAACTTCATGCGGCCAGGTGACGACGCCGTCGAGCGACGCGTCGGCGGCGAAGCGCGCGATTTCGGTGACGCGGTCGGGCAAGCCGGGAAAGCGCGAAATCGAATTTGGCGACTTCGTATCGGCGAGCGTCGCAACTGCCAGGATACTCGGCCGGCGCAGTCCCTCCGTCCTGCAGATGCGGGCGACCTCGGCTCGCGTCCGCGTCATCATATCGGTCGATCCGCAATTCGAGCCGTACGGATGAATATCGAACATCTTGACGCCGAGCCGGGTCGCCTCGACCGCGGCGCGCAGAACCTTTTGCGGGCTGTCGTGAAATTTGAGGTCGAGAAAAACTTCTGCGCCGCGCCGCCGTATCTCGCGAATAAAATCCGGGCCGCCGCCGATAAACAGCGCGCGCCCGACTTTGAACATCCCGACCACTCGTGCGAGGCGGTCCACCAGCTTGAGCGCGTCGCCCCGATCGCGCAGGTCCATCGAAACGATCAGCCGCTCGCGCAGCGTGTTCTGTCGCACCAGACCCGAAAATGGCCAGTACTGAGTCATCGTTCCCTCAATCGGGGGCAACCCCGGCCAGCGTGCTTAATGAAAATATTCCGATCGCGGTCGAAGTCAAGGAACCGGCATGCTCGCCCTCGATGCAGTGCGGGGGCTGCAATGACCCGACTGCACCGAGACGCCCGCGATGCGCGCATTATCTGCGGAATCCGCGCGGATGCTGGACTTTTCGCGCCATCGCGCGTCGGCATCCGCTTTGCACTTAGAGGTCAGGACCCCTGAAATGAACAGCGATTGTTTTAGTTCTGGCGACTCGATAGGTCAATTACACGGACCGGCATTTCCGGCCCCAGGTGAGGCAGGATGTTCGGCATTTTTTTAGTAGCACTAATCATTTACGCGGTCGTGCAACATCGAAAACGAAATCGCATGCGCTGGATGAAGTACGCCGACTGGTCGAAGTACGACTGGTCGAAGCACGACTGGTCGCGGTACGGCGGGCGCTCGCGAGGGTCGCGCGATTGGTCGAAGTGGGCGGAGGACGCGAAGGCGTCCACCACGGCGTCGGCCGAGCGCTTCGCGAGCGATCTTCACTCGAAGATAAAGCGCGACTTCGATTCCAAGATGGCGCGCAAGTTCGAGGCCAAGGCTGAGCGATTCGAGCGCAAGCTCAAGCAGCGCTTCGACAAGCAGACGCAGAAGTACAGCGGCGTCAGCGCCGATCCTGCGGAGAATGCGCCGCCGCCACCGCAGTTCAAGAACGACGCCGAACGTCAGACCTACGAGCGCGCGCGCAAACGCGCTCAGGCGGAGGCCGGCTTCTTCGTACATCTGATGTGGTACGGAATCATCATCGGCTTCCTGTTCATCATCAATATGATGACGGTTCCCGGATATTTGTGGGTCGTGTGGCCGGCACTCGGCTGGGGGTTTGGACTCGCGAGCCACTTCTCGGCCGTGTACGGCTGGCGATGGGTTCATGATCGCGTTTTCCAGCCCGCGGTCGCGCGCGAAGTTCAGCGCGAAGTTTTGCAGGAGAAGGAACAGCTGCGCACCGAGAAGCAGGCGTCGCTCGATGAGCTGACTGCTACCTTCGCCCACGAAATTAGAAATCCAATTGCTGCGGCGAAAAGCCTGGTACAGCAGATGGGCGAGGATCCCACCTCGCACGAAAATGTCGAATACGCGAAGGTCGCGCTCGACGAGCTCGCACGCGTCGAGCGCAGCGTGTCGCATCTGCTGAAATACGCGAAGGAAGAAGACTATAAGTTCGAGAATGTGAATCTCGCGTGGGTGCTCGACGGCGCGCTGACGCAGATGCGCAGCAAGCTCGAAGCGAATTCGGTGGCCGTTTCGCGCGCATACCTGAGCGGCCCTACAGTGCGCGCCGACGCCGACAAGCTGCGCCAGGTTTTCTCGAACATCATCGACAACGCGATCGACGCGATGGAATCGACTACCGGCGAGCGCCGGCTCGAGTTCGCGATTCAGAACAATGGCGCGGGCATGGCGGCGGTCAGGATTCGCGACAACGGCTGCGGAATCGCCGACGACAAAATCGCGAAGATTTTCAATCCGTTCTACACGTCGAAGACCAACGGCACCGGCCTCGGCCTGGGCGTCGCGAAAAAAGTGATCGACTCGCATCGCGGAACGATCGAGGTGCACAGCAAAGTGGGGCAGGGCACGGAGTTCGTGCTCGCGATCCCGCTCAGCGACTCGGTGCGCGACAACGACGACGTAGTCCAGTCGTCGGCCGAATCGCCGGACATCGTAGGAGAAGCGGCTGCAGAACCGGCGCCGCAAAGCAGCGCACGAAACAACAATAGCGGCGCGGTTACTACGCCAATAGTTCCGCTCGCGGCGGGCGGGCCGTCCGCGCAGACCTCGAGGCTACGAAATTGAAAGGCCGATTGCTGGTAGTTGACGACGAGCGCGGAATCGTCATCGCGCTCAAAGGGCTCTTCACCAAGGAGGGCTACGAAGTCGAGACCGCGGAGTCGGGCGAGGAAGCGCTCGAGAAGGTCAAGGCGGGACTGTTCCACGTGATCATCACCGACCTGAGCATGAAGGGAATGAGCGGGCTCGAATTGTTGAAGCACGTCCGCGAGCTCGATCCCGCATGCGCCGTGCTGATGATCACCGCGTTCGGCACGCAGCGAATCGCCGTCGAAGCGATGAAGGCCGGCGCCGAGGATTATCTGCCCAAGCCGTTCGACAACGACGAGCTGCGCATGAAAGTGCGCAAGGTGATGGAGACGCAACTGCTCAAGCGCGAGCACAACCAGCTGCTCGAGCAGGTGCGCCTCGAGACCGGAGTTTTCGAGAATATGGTCGGGCGATCGCGCGCGATGATGCGCGTGTTCGAGACGATCGACAAGGTCGCGCCGACTGACGTCACGGTTTTGATCCGCGGCGAGTCCGGCACCGGCAAGGAGCTGGTCGCACGCGCGATACATTTTCGAAGTCCGCGCGCGCGCAAGCCGTTCATCGCTGTGAACTGCGCGGCGTTCTCGCGCGAGCTGGTCGAGAGCGAACTGTTCGGGCATGAGAAGGGCGCATTCACCGGCGCCGTCGCGCGTCGCGAAGGAAAATTCGAAGCGGCCAACGGCGGCACCTTGTTCCTGGACGAGATCGGCGACATGGCGCTCGAGACCCAGGCCAAGTTGCTGCGCGTGCTGCAGGAGCAGGTGTTCGAGCGTATCGGCGGCAATCAGCCGCTGAACTGTGGACGTGCGGATAATCGCGGCGACCAACCAGGACCTCGAAGCGATGATCGAGCAGGGGAAGTTTCGCGAGGACCTCTACTACCGCCTGAAGGTCGTCGAGGTTCGCGTGCCTCCCGTGCGCGAGCGTCGCGAAGACGTTCCGCTGATGGTTCAACATTTTATCGCGGAAGCACGTCAACGTTTCTCCGCGCCCGAGAAGCAGCTCACGCCCGAAGCGATGCGCGCATGCGTCGAGGCGCCGTGGAAAGGCAACGCGCGTTCGCTCAAGGCGGCAATCGAGCAGGCGGTGATTCTGTCGTCGGGCGCAAATATTACGCCCGAAGATCTTTTTGCCGGCTCGGAGCCGGAGGGCGATCACGCGAGCGCGCCGGCAGCGAGTGCTGTCGAATCATGTGTCGGCGGCCAGCGACAACGGCGAATCGGCGATGACGTTTCGCGAGGCGAAAGAGAAATTCGTCGGCGATTGGGAACGCGATTTTTTCGTCCGCGCGTTGCGGGCGACTGGCGGCAACATCTCGCGCGCCGCGGAACGAACCGGGATGTACCGGCAGAGCTTTCAACAAAAGATGCGCGAACTTGGGATCACGCTCGCCGATATCGGGCTCGCGCCCAAGAGCGACGCAAACTGATTTCAAGCAAACGGGAGACGATAAGCAATGAACTCCACAGAACCTCAGGCCTCCAACCCCACGCTCACGACCATGAAGATTCATCCGCCGCTGCTGGCGGGCGCGCTTGTGCTGATCACGCTCGCGCTCCATTTCATGCTGCCCGAGGAACGCACGGTAGGATGGGAGCAGTTTATCGGGCTGCTGTTCGTTGCGGCCGGAGTGGGCGTGATCGTGTTTCGCCGCCGCGATTTTCCAGGCGCGCGACACCACCAAGAAATCCATACGGCGAGCCGAGCGCATTCGTCGTCGCAGTCGCCGTACACCTGGACGCGAAATCCGATGTATCTCGGCCTCGCGACGACGTTGTTTGGACTGGCGATTTTCTTCGGCTCGATCGTGATGCTGCTCGCGCCGGCGGTTTTCTTTGCGGTGATCGATCGGATGGTGATTCCGCGCGAGGAAGAAACGATGGAGCGGCTATTCGGCCAGGACTATCGCGACTACACGTACCGGGTCCGGCGTTGGATATGAAAATTCAGTAACAGTCGGCTGCGCGGACACATAGCGCGCAAGCCGAAAGGAGAACGAAAGTGTTATCAAGGTTTTTCAAATTGCTCGGAGGCAAGTTCAGCCGCTGGATCAAAGCGCGCGAGGCGCACGACCCCGAAGCGGTTTACGAGTCCGCAATCTCGGATCGCGTGCGGCGCTATCATCAGCTCAAGACCGCGGCGGCCGGGGTTATCTACATGCGCAACAAGCTCGAGCGCGAGCTGCGCGAAAAACTCGCCGAGATGAAGGAAGTCGACGAAGAGGCGGGGCAGGCGGCCGACCTGAATGAGGATCAATGCGCGCTGATTCTGATCCAGCGCAAGCACATTCTCGACGGCGATTGCACTCGCCTGCGCGAAGAGCTCGGCGAGCTGACGACGGAAGCCGAGGACGCGAAGAAGAATCTGATCTCGTTCAAGGGCGAGATCGAGAAGCTCAAGGTCGAGAAGGTTCGGATGATCGCACGGATGAGGAACGCGCAGGCTCGGGTTCGAATCCAGCGCGCGCTCGAAGAGATTTCGTCCGACGACGACGTCCGCGCGCTCGAAGAAGTGCGCGAGTCGATTCAGCGGATGCTCGCGCAGGCGGGCGTCAATCACGAAATCGCCGGCTCCGAACTGGGCGACAAGCTCGAGGCAATCCGTGTGCGCAACGCCGAGGCCAAGGCCCAGGCCGAGCTCGCGGACCTGAAGCGCAAGCGTCGTCCGCCGCTGGCGCCGATGGACATTTTCACCGCAGCAGCCAACGCCGCCGCCAACGGCGACATCAAGCACGCGAACTGATGCGACCATGGTGAGCCTGGCCATTTTTTCCGGAAACAAGATCGACGGGAGCATGCTCCATCGTGGAGAGTCGTTTTTTGGGCTTGCTCTTTTCGGTGGACTTGATTTGGACCTCACCTCTGCGCCGCCCGAACTCGCCGTTACCGTCGTCGCGATATTCGGCGGCGCCAGAGTGAGAGTGCGCCCCGACGAAGACGTGACATGCGATGGCTTTAGCGTGTTCGGAGGCCGCAAGATCGATCTGCGCAGGCGGCAAACAGCCGCGAACAGTTCGGAGTCGAGCGCTACGATAAGTGAGGACGAGGACGCTCCTCTACCACTGGACATTCTTGCGTACTCGATGTTCGGAGGCGTGACCGTGACGCGGGCGAGTCCTGTTGCTTGATCAATCACCAGGATTAGAAAATATGAAAACAGGAACGACAATTGTTGCGGCACTCTCATTATTCGCGCTAGTTGGCTCTGGATGCGGTCGTGGGCCGCATCCTGGGCCTCCACCGATGCATGGTGAATCCGGCTCACCATCGAATGATGTGCACGGCGTATGGGCTAACAGCGTGTTTGGCGACGTCGATGTGAAGCAGACGGCCAATCTCTGTGCGGGACGCGTGCAACTCGCTCAAGGCAACGCGACCGTCAACGATACCTGCTTCACCGGCGACACCAACGTTGTGCTATGCAGCGACGCGTCGTCGGCCAGTGCCGTCCAATGCGTCGCCGCGAATGGGAAGCTGGTCCTCGCCGGTAACGGCAGCGACCAGATCAACTACGCGCGCGTCAGATGAGTAACTAGCGGCGGAATACTGCCGAGTCCGCGATCGGCAGGCCAAGCGCGTATCGCCGCAACCAGTCGAGCGCGACCTGCGACGTGATCAGTTTGATCCAGTCGCGAGTGCCGCGAAACTGGTACCGGCGCGTCAAGTTCTGATCGTCCGCCGATAGCGCGATACATACCGTGCCGACCGGCTTGTCCGGCGAGCCGCCGTCTGGGCCTGCGATTCCCGACGTCGCGACCGACACGTTCGCGCCCGTCCGCTTGCGGACTCCCGCCGCCATCTCGCGCACGCATTCCTCACTCACAGCGCCGTGCGTCTTCAGCGTCTCATCTGAAACACCCAGCACTCCTTCCTTCACGTCGTAGGTGTAGGTCACCAGGTCGCCCTTAAAGTATTGCGAGCATCCCGGAACATTGGTGATGCGATGCCCGATCAGTCCGCCGGTGCACGATTCCGCAACCGCCACTGTGAGCTTCTTCTCTATGAACAGCTGCCCGACAACTTCCTCCATCGAGGTGTCGCCTTCGCCGTAGATGAACTGCGAAATTTTCTCGCGCACGCGATGCGCCAACTCGTCGAGCTTGCGATCGACTTCGCCGGGTTTTCCTTCGACTCTGATCTTCAGCGAAATTTGCGGGAAGCTCGCGCGGAACGAGACCTTCGCTTCCTCCGGTTTGATCAATCCCGCAACTGCTTCGTCGAGCGCCGACTCGCTCATCCCGAAGGTCTGGAAAATCTTCACCGCGTAAACCTGGTCGGTTCCGCGATTCGCCGCAATCCACGGTATCACCGTGTTTTCCATCATCGGTTTCATCTCGCGCGGCACGCCCGGCAGCACGATCAGATGCGCAGTATGACCGCCGAGCGTCACCGGCATCCTGAATCCGGGCGCCGTGCCGAGAGGGTTCTGAATCACCGTCGCGCCTTCGGGAAAGTCCGCCTGCCTGAGATTGTTCTCGGGCATAATCCGGTTGATGGTCGCGAACAATCTCTTCATGTGCTCGACGGCGGCCTCGTCGCGGCGCAACTTCACTCCCGCGACGCGCGCAATAGTCTCGGTGGTCAGGTCGTCGGCGGTCGGCCCGATGCCGCCGGTCGAAATCACCACGTCACCTTTCTCGATCGCTGTGCGCCACGCCCATTCCAAACGATCGGGAACGTCGCCGACCGTAATCACCGCAACCAGATCGATTCCAATTTCCGCGAGCTTGTCGGAAAGGTAGTTGGCGTTGGTATCGACGACCTTGCCGGTGGTGATCTCGTCGCCGGTGGAAAGAATCACAGCGTTTTGAATCATCGTGAACTCCTTGCGGGCGTGTATCTTCAGAGAATGCGCACGAGCAGGTGCAGCACAATATTCGCATAAATCGCGGCCGCCAGATCGTCGAGCATCACGCCCGCACCGTTGCGCATTTGGCGATCAATCAGGCTCGCGGGCCACGGCTTGATCACGTCAGCGATTCGAAACAGAAGGAAACCTGCCATCATCCAGCCGAACGTGATCGGATTGCCGAACATCGTCGCCGCCATCCCGAGCACTTCATCTATAACGATGCGCGAATCGTCGTGATTGTCGAAAATTTTCTCGGCTCGATCGGAAATCCAGCACGCGATTGCGAATGCGATCGCGAAGACCAGCAGGCACAGCGCCGGCGAACGCGCCCACAGCGGCCCGAACACGAGCCAAACAACTGCCAGCCCGACCACCGATCCAGCGGTCCCCGGCGCGATCGGAGCGTAGCCGGAATAAAATCCGGTGGCGAAAAAGATGATGAGTGCGCGCATTCTGTAGGGGTCAGCTTGTAGTCAACGTCACAGGATCTTCTTCGGCGCCGACCTCGACCGATGCGACGCCGGCGACACTCTGCGCGACTCCGATCACGAGATTGTCCCACGGCGGCACGAGTCCGGGCCCGCTCACGCGCACGCATCCCGCCGAGCAGTTCACCGACATCTGCGCGTCGCCAATTTTCGGATGCGCCACGAGAGCCGCATGCACCTGCGCCGCAATCGCGGCGTCCAGCATGCATTTGGCGCGCTCCGGACTGCTCTCGCTGTCGATATGAGTCGCGAGCGCCGCCAGCGTGGTGGCATGCGCCGCCAGCGGAAGGCGCGCAGTGTTGATCACGAGGTCGTAAATCGCGGGATCCTCAATGTCCTTGCCGAACAGAGTTTGAATGCGCGCCTTCACTTCCGTGTCGAAGTCACGAACGCGCTTTTCGGCAGCAGCTGCAGCGAGCTTTTCTTCCTTGGCCACCTGCTTGATGCGATCGGCTACAGGAGCCATCGTGCGCACCCTGATGCCGCATCCGCCTTCGGGAAGAAAATGCGACGAACCGCGTCCTGCCACGACGATCCGATCCTGCGCAGCCTCTTGCAGGAAGACGGCGCGATAATATGCGGCGAAACGGCTGGTGTCCGTCTTCCGCTCCCAGAAATGCGGGCTGTGCACGTCGAACCATTTCATCTGCTCGGCGTTCACGTTGAAGCGCTTGGCCGTCTCGGCAATCAATTGCTCGCCGCTCTGGAAGCGATACCCCAATTCCCGCGCTGTGAGCTCACCGAGCTCGATACCCCTGCTGCCTATCTGCTGACTAATCGCGATAACCGCCATCGATGCTTTCCCCGACCCGGCGAGTTGTTTTCGATCCCCGAAGCCATCTTAGGTTCATGATCGCAAAAAGGGCAAACAAACTCCGCGATGGAATCGGCGCCGGGGTGTAGATAGGATTTCGGCGCTGGAAGGAACAATGGAAGAAAGTGATTTGACGCGTGAGTTGAAGCTCGCGAAAAAAGCGGCGCGCGAGGCTGGCGAGATTCTTCGCGGTTATTACAAGCGCGAGGGGCTCAAAGTTGGATCGAAGGGGCACGACAATCCTGTCACGCAGGCCGACCTCGAGGCGGACAGCGCGATCAAGAAAGCGCTGCGCGATCCGTTTCCCTCGTATGGATGGCTCTCAGAAGAGACAGTCGACAACGACGACCGGCTGAAATGCCGGCGCGTGTGGATCGTCGATCCGCTCGACGGCACCAAGGAGTTCATCAACGGCATTCCCGAGTTTTCGGTCGCGATTGCGCTGATTGAAGATGAAGTGCCGATTCTTGGTGTCACCTACAATCCCATCAAGCGCGAGATGTACTGGTCGGCGCGCGGCGTCGGATGTCATCTGAATACGCGGAGCGTGCGCGTTACTCGAGTGCGGACACTCAAGCGCGCGACCGTGCTTGCCAGCCGCAGCGAAACGGCGCGCGGCGAATGGCAGGTGTTTCATGGGATGCTGATCGTGAGCCCGACCGGAAGCGTCGCGTACAAGCTCGCGATGGTCGCGGCGGGGAAGGCGGATGCGACGTTTACGCGCTCGCCGAAAAGTGAATGGGATATCGCGTCGGGCGCGGCGCTGGTGGTTGAGGCTGGCGGAACGATCACGGATATCAAGGGACGTGAGCTTCGGTTCAATCAGCGCAATGTGAAGCTCGAAGGGTTGATCGCGGACAACACGATCCTCCACGCGGCATTGATGAAAGTGGCGCCGAAGAGCGCGATGAAGTCGTAGGAACCTAACCCCTAACCCCTTCCCATAGTGGGAAGGGGAATAAAAATGAAAGCGATGTCCGGAGTAGCGCGGAAACTTAGGCTGCGGGAGCGGCTTCGATTTCGTAGCGGGTGCGGCCGGGGCCGGTTTCGGGGAGGAAGTACATCGTGATGATTGGCAGGAACTGGAAGACCAGGAAGCCGAGCATCACGGTGCGTAGTCCGATGTGTGCGGCGAGTGCGCCGCCCAGGAATGGCGAGATGAATGCGCCGAAGTAGCCGATCGCCCAGACGAAGCCCAGCGCAGCGCCGACGCGGGTCGGATTCATACCGGGCAATTCCATCAGTAGTGTCGTGATTGCGGCGAGCGATCCCGCTGATCCGATTCCGACCAGCACCAACGACAGGCGAATCCACGTCGGATCGGGAAACGTCAGCGCGCCGGCGCATCCGAGGAGCGTGGCAAATGCGATTGGCCACGTGAACGGTTTGCGCAGTCCCGACATTCCTGTGCCGATGCCGCCGAGCAAGGCCGCGAACAATCCTGTGAACGGCAGCACCTGCGTCATCAGCGAGGCTTCGGCGAGCGACATGCCGCGGTAGGTGCGGAAGAACTCAGGCAGGAACGCGGTATAAATCTGGAACACCCACATTCCGCCGAAGAGTCCGCCCGCGACCAGCAGCACGTTGCGCATCTTCGCGACTTCCATCAGCGCAGATCCGCGCTCCGCAGGTGCTTCGATCGCACCAGGTGCCGGCGTTGTGAGTTCGGTGCGACGCTCGCGACCGAAGATCGACCACAACAGCGCAACGCCGGCCGAGCCGATGCCGAACCACAACAGCGTCGTCCGCCACGAGCCGACCGCGGCGAACAGGACAGGCGTCGCGCGGAAAACGGCGGTGAGTCCGACGTAGCCGAAGGAGAAATTGATCATGTTGATGTACGGCCACTCGCCTTCGCCGAACCATTGCATCACGAGGGTGCCGGGCGGCGCGATCACGAGGCCGTAGCCGACGCCCTCGAGCACGCGGCATGCGAGCAGCGCGACGAAATTCGGCGCGTAGCCGCTTGCGATCTGCCCGATAGCCATCAGCCAGATTCCGATAATGAGCGCGCGCAAAGGTCCAATCCGCTCGGACACGAGTGCGCCGAGAAGCGAGAAGATGCCGATGCATAGTGCGATGATCGAGATGATCAGGCCCGCGCTACTGAGCGAGATTCCGAGCCCGTTTCTGATTTCCTGGAGTATCGGCGCGGGCGCGAGCCACGCGAACGATTGCGCCGTCAGCAGTAGCAGCAGCAGAGTTTCAATAACCCATCGGTAGGGCGAGAGTTTGCTCGTTTGGCTCATCGACTGATCGCGCTCCCGTTAGTGCTCTGGGTATATCGCGACTCTCGGCCTGTGCGCCACCGCAAAAATTCAGATCCTCTGCTCGCCGCTGGCCCATCTGATGTAGAAGAACATCCCGAGGCCGTAAACCGCGGCGATCAGATAAAAGACTGCGCTGAACGATTTGGTCGCCTGCACGATCATTCCCGTCGCGGCGACGCCGATGATGCCCGGGACGGTGGCGAAGGTGTTCGAGATTCCCATCAGGATTCCGGCGTAGGTGGGAGCGACGTCCAGGTGATTCACACCGAAAGCCGCGGAGCCGATACCGTTGGACGAGGCCGCGAGCGTAAGGAGAGCCACCGCCATCGCCGGCGAGTGCGCAGCGGGCACCACCATCAGCGATATTGCACCGAGCGCGAAAGCGGCGGTCTGCATCGATTTGCGCACGGTGCCGACTGCGAGGCCGCGCGCGATCAACGTGTCAGCGAGCCAGCCCGAGTAACTTATCGTGAAGAACGTCGTGATCCACGGAATGATCGAGTACATGCCGACGCGCTCCAGCGGCACGCTGAACGTGTGATGAAGATAGGTCGGCATCCAGAGCAGCAGGATGTTGAATCCGAAGTTGCTGCAAAAATGCGCGACGACGATCGCCCAGACCGCGCGCTCTCGCGCGATTGCCGCCCACGGCACTCGAATCGCGCGCGGCTCCGCGGTGCGCATCGACGTGATCAACTCGAGTTCGGGCTGGGTCACGCGCGACGACGTCTCGGGCCGGTCGGCGGCGACGTACATCCAGACTGCGACCCACACCAGACCGAGTGCGCCAGAAATGTAGAACAGCGCGGGCCATCCGAACGCCTTGATGATCAGAGGACTCACACTCAGCGCGAGGACCGTTCCCACGTACATCCCGCTGTAGTTTACCGACAGCACGCGTGCACGCTCCGACGGCAACGTCCATCGAGCGGTCAAGCTGTGAATCGAAGGAAAGTTGACGCCCTCGCCGAGACCGAGCAGTACGCGCGCCGCGAGCAGCGCGACGAATGACGCGGCGGCCGCGATCGGTGTGACGAACGTAGCAATCGACCAGATCGCGACGCCGGCGGCCAGCACGCGATGGCCGCCGAATCGATCCGCCATCCATCCGCCGACGAGTTGCGTCCACAGGTATCCCCAGAAGACCGCTGAGAGCACGACTCCTTGCGCGGCGGAGTTGTAACCAAATTGGCGGGCGAGCGGGATTATCGCGACCGAGATGCTGATGCGATCGATGTAGCAAAGCGCGGTGCCGAGAAAGAACAACGCGACAACCGTGTAGCGTTGCGGCCATCGCGGAATTCCATTTGCGGTCACACGCGCTGGTGCAGGCTCACCCATGATGCGATCGAGCTTATGCCGCGAGATGCGCCCAAAAAAAGACGCGGGAGGCAAACCTCCCGCGCCTTAATCATGTGTGATCGAATCGACGCTCGACGCTATCTACCGACGGCGTGACGGACGGTATTAAGAATGTAGATGAAATCGCGCGGCGAACGCACGTCGCCGAGCAACGCGACCCGCGAAAGCATCTCCATCTCGCTCGTGGTTACGTTGTGAACGCGCCGCAGCTGCTCGTTCTTCTTGAAATCTTCCCACGCCGACTCAGCCGGCGTCTCGACCTCGGGACTCAGCAGGGCTTGCGCTCGAGGATTGGCCAGGAAAAACAATTCGCGGCGATCGAGCCCGAGCACTTCCGCCAAGCGAGTCAGAATCTTGTCGGAAGGATGGCGTTTGCCGGACTCCAGATGTCCGACATACGGCGTGGAGGTCTTGATGCGGCGGGCCACTTCTTCCTGGGTCAGGTCGAGTTGCCGTCTCCGCTCACGAATTACCTGTCCGAACGTACGTTCCTTGTTACGTGCCATGTTGAAACCTCTTTCCCCTTTTATGTGCCGATGATGCGGTCGATTCAGTTAATCCGAACACACACGTACACCAAAATGGTGTTATTCGACACTTACAGTTAGTACCATCAAGACGACTTAAAGGCAAGCATACCAACGGAGGGATTATTTCGACTCCTCCGGCCGCATCACACATTCAGATAGAATAACCCTACAAACTGTTTAGACTGGAAATCCTCGAAAATATTCAACATTTTAAAGACAGGATTACCGGCTTTTTTGCTCAATTTCCGTAGGGATTTCGACCATGATTCAGATATATGGAAAAATCCGCGACGCCATCGTCGGGACGGGCTGAACTCCTGAAATGAGCCGCGGCGCCACGGCGGAGTCCGTCCATCGAGACCACGTCCTTGCCGATCGAATGGCCGTCGCGATCGAAATAACGCACTTCGAGCTGAAGCGGGCCGGTGTCGTCGCCGGTGTTGCGAACCTCGCCTTCAACCGACACGCGGTCGCCGCTGCGCACCATGCGAGTGTCTGCAACCTTGACCGGTTCCACGCCGGTCAGCGAGTACAACACGTAGACCATGAAACATATCGCGCCGAGCAGAACGATGAAGGCGCCCTTACGCATGGTGACGCGTCTAGTACGACCGCGGCAGACCGAGCACGTGCTCGGCGATCGAGTTCAACACCATCTCCTGCGACACCGGCGCGATCTTCAACAGACGGCATTCGCGGAAGTAGCGCTCGACGTCGTACTCGCGAACGTAGCCGTAGCCGCCGAGAGTCTGCACCGCGCGATCGCAAGCTTCGAACGCGGCGTCCGCGGCGCGCAGCTTCGCGGTGTTGGCCTCGGGACCGCATGGTTTGCGATTGTCGAACAGCCACGCCGCCTTGAACATCATGAGTTCCGCCGCTTCGAGCTTCGAGTACGAATCTGCGAGCGGATGTGCGATTGCCTGGTTCTGTCCGATCGGCCGTCCGAAGACGACGCGTTCTTTTGCATATTTGACGGCCTTTGCGACCGCGGCGCGGCCGATTCCGATCGCTTCGGCGGCAACCAGGATACGCTCGGGATTCAATCCGTCGAGCAGACAATGAAACCCGCGGCCTTCGCCACCGATTAGATCAGACGCCGAAACTTTCAGGTTGTCGATGAACAGCAGGTTGGTATCGACTGCCGCGCGACCGAGTTTTTCGAGCTCGCGAATCTCGACGGCAGACGGCTCGAGCTCGGCAAAGAACAGGCTCATGCCGTCGGTCTTTTTAGCAACTTGTTCGAACGGTGTCGTACGTGTGAGCAAGAGCATCCGTTTTGCTTCGCGCGCCTTGGTGGTGAAAACCTTGCGGCCGTTGATGACGTAATTGTCGCCCTCGCGGCGGGCTGCCGTCTTGATATGCGTGATGTCGTTGCCGGCGTCAGGCTCGGTGACGGCGAACGCAACGTGCATCTCGCCGCTGACCACTTTCGGCAGATACCGGAGCTTCTGCTCCTCACTGCCGTGGAAAACGAGCGGACTGACCCCGAAGATCGACAGATGAACGGCGCTGGCCGCCGCCATCGCCCCGCCTGAGGCCGCGACTTCGCGCATCACGAGGGCCGCCTCGGTGATTCCCAGGCCGCTGCCGCCGTAGCGCTCGGGAATCGCGACGCCGAGGTAGCCGGCGGCAGCGACCGCGGCGAAGAAGTCGTTAGGGAATTCGGCGCGCCGATCATGCTCGCGCCAGTATTCGTCGGGAAAGTTTGCGCACAGGGTACGCACCTGCCTGACGATCTCTTCCTGGGCCTCTGTCAGTTCAAAATTCATGTTCCAACCTGCTTCGGTGAAGTGTTACCTAAGCCCTAGCCCCTTTCCATGGTGGGAAGGGGGACCGGATCCGGGAAGCATAGCTCTCAACTCATACAATAGGTGGTGGTATTGAAACGCCCCTCCACCAAGGGTAGCTTCGTTCCGTCAAAAATTGTTCTGCAGAAAGCGGATATCGTTGTCGGCAGACTTCCGAGCAGTCCGACAAAATTGGGGCATTCTGCAGGTGGTGCATGCTTAATGCGTAGCATAGAAAGTCAGCGAGGGTCAGGCTGAACAGTTCATCTTCAAATCGGAAAGCACCCATTAGAAGTTGATTGCGCTGAGCAAGGCTGATTAATGACGCGGCAAATGCATCTCATAAGGGCATCACCAATCGCTGACCGACAGCTGAAGATCCTTATGATTACAAAGGATTTTCGGCGTCGATCAATTATTACACCGGTATGAATCTTGTAACCAAGGCAGCCGGTTAATCACCGTAGCCCGCTACGTGTGGGCGCAGAAGGCCGCGGCTTCAAGCCGCGCATCGTGGGAGGGAGGGAATAGTGAACAGAACGAGGACGACCCGGGGCGTTGTATGGGTCCGCCTGATTGCCGGAGTCGCGCTGGTCGGATTGCTGAGCAATGCGAATGTGTGGGCGGCAAGATCCAGCCACAACGACAACGACCACCAGGAGACATCACCATCACGTGGTTACTACGACCACAACCAGAGCTACGGGTCCCGACGAGGAGGAGCGACTCAACGCGCTGTCGGGCCAAGTTGGCAATCTGCAGAAGCAGCAAAACGACACCTCGAGCGAGGTTAAACAGATAGAGGCAGCGATGGTCGTCGCACAGCCGGCGGCCAACGCGTCGCCGGCCACCATCGGTCAGCATGTCGGCTTGGCCGAGACGAACATTGCGTCTATCCAGAAGAACCTGTCGGACAATCTGGGTATCAGCGTGCATGCGCTGGTCGATGCGGGCTACGAGCATAACTTCAACCAGCCGATCCACAACGTCAACGTGTTCCGCGCCTGGGACGAGGATGGATTCCAGCTCACGCAGGGCAACTTGCACATCGAGCGCGATGGAACAGTTGGATTCGTGACCGACATCAACGTTGGCCAGGTCGCGAACTCGATTTCCGGAGCTACGCACTACTCGAACGTGGTGCCGGTCGGTGGCCAGTGGATCGATCCGACGCAGTACTACCTGACCTACACGGCGCCGCTCGGATCGGGAGTGAACTTTGAAGCCGGCCGCTTCGTAACGCTGCTCGGCGCCGAAATCATTCCGGTCTACAACAACCAGAACTTCAACGAGAGCCGCGGCCTGCTGTTCAACCTTGGCGAGCCGCTGACACATACCGGCATCCGCGCCAGCTATACGTTCAACGACTACGTATCGGCCACGGCAGGCCTGAACAACGGATGGGATGATCCGGCGGCGAACAGCAACGCCGGCCCGAACTACGAGGGTGAGCTGACGCTCAACAACAAGGACAAGTCGCTGAGCCTCGTAGTCAACGGCATCTGGGGTCCGAATGCTATCGGCGGCGCCAATGGCAAGCAGGTTTCGAATTCCAACCTTGGCGCAATCGATCCGATCTTCACCTGGAAGCCGAAGTTTGTCCCGAATCTGACGCTGCAGACCGAGTACCTGTACGGTTCGCAGGAAGGTCCGGTGATCAACGGTCACAGTGCGTCGTGGCAGGGAGCGGCACAATACCTGGTTTACGATTTCACGCCTTCGCTCGAATCGGCGACCCGCGGCGAATTCTTCCAGGACAAGGACGGTGCGCGCACCACCGGAACCGGGCAGACGGTGTGGGAGATCACCGAGACGTTGAGCTACAAGATCCCCGAAGTGACGGGATTGATCGCGCGTCTGGAATACCGGCATGACAATTCGGACGAGAACGTGTTCACCAACAACGACACGATCAACCCGGCGACCGGTACGAATAACCATCTGTGGCGCGGGCAGGATACGTTGGCTGCCAATTTCATTTACGCCTTCTAACTCGGGGAGGAGCTAGAGCATCAGTCGCGCAGCGATGCGTGAAAGCGGCGGGTCCGAAGAAATCGGACCCGCCGCTTCTTTTTTGTTAGCGAGCGCATTTTTTCAGGAAACTTAACAAGAAAGTGGCAATAAACAATCGCCTGCGCGGCGGGCGGCAGGGGTGACCCCTGCACCCAGTGAGAGCGCAAAGTTGCGTGCAGCGCGCTACTTGCTCTCAGGGGCGGTGACTCGACGGCGTGCGTAACACGGGTGCGCGCAGCGCATGACAACCGGATGGAAAAGGCGCAATCGAGAGTTGAGCTGGATGCAATCTAGCGGTGCGTGATAGTTATTTCGCGCTTTCATGAATCACGCATCCGCTGTTGTAATTCTGGCTCTGTTGCTGTTTGGGCCGCTGGCTCTTACGACGATTGAGCACAATATCGAGGTTTACTGCCTTGCGCTGGGCGTGCTCGCGACGTTGCTTGGCACCGGCTTCACGCGTGAGTTGATTCTCGAGGCGCTGCACGAGCCGGTCGCTATCAGTATCGCGGTGATTGTCGCTGCGTTGTTGTTCGGATGGCTGCGGCCAGGGCTCGACCGGGTTTTCGAGCGGCTGCGTCAGCAGGTACCGCGACCTGTGCTCACCGCAGCTTCAGTTTTCGTGATCGCGTCTATCTCGAGCATCATCACGGCGATCGTGGGCGCGCTGGTGTTGGTCGAGGTGATTGGCCTGCTTCATCTCGCGGGCGACAAGCGGGTGCGGGTGACGGTCGCGGGATGCTTTGCGATCGGCATGGGCGCTGCGCTGACTCCTCTGGGCGAGCCGCTCTCGACGCTGGCGGCACGAGCGCTGGATCTCGAATTCATGGGACTGTTCCATTTGCTGGCGCCGTGGGTGTTTCCCGGTGTGCTGGTCAGCTCGATCGTCGCAGGCGCATTTGCGCGCGGCGAATACGACGACGCCCCCGCCGGTGCGCATGTGCGGCAGAGTTACGCCGCGATTTTTTTCCAGGCGGGCAAGGTGTTCGCGTTTATCGCGGGGCTGGTGATGATCAGCAGCGCATACGGCCCGATTGCGAACGAGTACGTCAGCAGGATGAGCAACGATCTCCTATTCTGGGCCAACACCGTGTCCGCCGCGCTCGACAATGCGACCCTGGTTGCGCTCGAGGTCCACAGCATGACCCTGCCGCGAGCGCGCGAGGCGATTCTGTCGCTGCTCATCTCCGGCGGGATGCTGATCCCCGGCAATATCCCCAACATCGTGAGCGCCGGCGCGCTCAGAATCGGCAGCGCAGCGTGGGCGAAGATCGGGGTGCCGATGGGGCTGGTGATGCTAGGCATTTATTTTGCTGTAATCAAAATACTGAGTTGATAGGGGAGAAATAGTCGCACAATGCACGCGATCCTCGATGGAGGCGCACCGGTTCAGGCGTGCGATGCTGCTTGAAAGCGCGTCAGATGCCCGTTGCGTTAGCAGAGCGTTCGTGACAGAAAAAATCATTCCGAAATTGAACAACCAACAGGTACAAATATGCCGCCCCGTTAAGCGGCCAGGAGGGTTACGGGTTCGATGACGCCAAAACAAGTATTGGCAATGATCAAGGAAAAGGGCGTGGTGATGGTCGATGTGAAATTCATCGACCTGCTCGGCACGTGGCAGCATTTCACTGCCCCGATCTCCGAGTTCAAGGATGAAGCTCCCTTCGACGAGGGGCTGGGCTTCGACGGGTCGTCGATTCGCGGATGGCAGGCGATCGACAACAGCGACATGCTGGTGATTCCCGACCCCGACACTGCGGTGATGGATCCGTTCACCAAGGATCCGACGCTGAGCATCATCGCCAACATTTCCGATCCGATCACGCGCGCCGATTACACGCGCGACCCGCGTAACATCTCGCGCAAGGCTGAGGCGTACCTGAAGACCACCGGCATCGGCGACGCGGCGTTCTTCGGACCCGAGCCGGAGTTTTTCATCTTCGATTCGCTGCGCTACGACACCACCCAGAATTCGAGCTACTACTTCATCGATTCGAACGAAGGTAACTGGAACAGCGGGCGCGAGGGCGCGGTCAAAGAAGGCGCGAACCTCGGCTTCAAGGTCAAGAACAAGGCCGGTTACTTCCCGGTGCCGCCGGTGGACACCCTGCAGGACATCCGCACCGAGATGGTGCTCGAGATGGAGCGGGTCGGCATCCGCGTCGAGAAGCAGCATCACGAAGTCGCGACCGCCGGTCAGGCTGAGATCGACATGCGCTTCCAGACGCTGACCAAGATGGCCGACTGGCTGACCTGGTACAAATACATCGTGAAGAACGTCGCGGTGCGCCATGGGATGACGGCGACCTTCATGCCCAAGCCGATTTTCGGCGACAACGGCACCGGGATGCATACGCATCAGAGCATCTGGAAGGGCGAGACGCCGCTGTTCGCGGGCAACGGCTACGCCGGGATGTCGGAAACTGCGATGCACTACATCGCGGGCATTCTGCATCACGCGCCGACGCTCGCGGCATTCACCAATCCGGGGACGAACTCGTACCGGCGGCTGGTGCCGGGCTTCGAGGCGCCTATCAACCTGGCGTACTCGTCGCGCAACCGATCGGCGTCGGTGCGAATCCCGATGTATTCGCCGTCGCCCAAGGCCAAGCGAATCGAAGTGCGGTTCCCCGATCCGACCTGCAATCCGTATCTCGCGTTCTCAGCGATGCTGATGGCGGGAATCGACGGAATCCAGCGCCGGCTCGATCCGGGCCAGCCGCTCGACAAGGACATCTACGCACTCACGCCGGCCGAGCTGGCCGAAGTGCCGAGCATGCCGGCGTCGCTCGAGGAGTCACTGGGCAACCTCAAGAAGGATCACGAGTTCCTGCTGAAGGGCGACGTGTTCACCGAGGACCTGATCGAGACGTGGATCGATTACAAGATGGCGAACGAAGTCAGCGCGATTCGGTTGCGGCCCCATCCGTACGAATTCGCGCTCTATTACGACGCGTAAGCACACCACTTCGCGCCGACCAAAACAGAAGCGGCGGGCCTAACGGCCCGCCGCTTTTTTTACTTGGGGACTAGCGAGAGGAGCTGTTCAGGCAGAACGCTTCGGCGGATGGGCATTGTGCCTCCGTCAGACTTTTATACGAACTGCAGCTGACGCACACCTCACCAGCGCGACAATCCGAATCGCTGTGACACGATGGGCCAATCCTCACCGGATCGCGTTATTTCGAGGTGATTGGACGCATATGAGGGCACCGGACGGCGCGGGCATGACTTCGTAGCCGGCACTACAGTTGGGGGGAGTACCACCTGGATTTTGGAGCTGAGCGAAGACCGAAACGCTGAATGCGAGAACGAGTGCCGCAATTATCGCGCTCAGTAAAACCACCGCGTTCTTCACTTTTATGCTCTGCTGCAACGGGTAAGCAGCGATCGAGAAATATCAGATCAAGAGCGACAGCCCAACGGCCCGCCGCTTTTCATTTGGAGCTTCGATGCACGAGCCGCGTTATTGCGACTTCGGCGGTGCCTCGCAGAAGAACTCGTCGGGTGGGCATTGTACCGGGCTTAGGATGTCCAAAACGGTTTTGCAGCTCACGCAAACCGTTCCGTTCTGGCAGTCCGAATCCGATGGCAGAGTTCGTTCGGCTGCGGGTGGTCCGGGAGGAATCGCAACCCCTTGCGATTCGACCGTATTACTTGGAACGCAACCCTTGGGCTGTCATTGCATGTAACCGGAACGGCACGTGAGTCGGCTGCCTTGGTCGCGCCACTATCTCCAGCGAAGACCGAAACGCTGAATGCGAGAAGGAGTGTCGCAGCTATCGCATTCAGTAAAATCGCCGCGTTCTTCACTTTTATGCTCTACTGCGACGGGTAAGCAGCGATCGAGAGATATCAGATCAAGAGCGGCGGGCCCAACGGCCCGCCGCTTTTCATTCTGGTGACGGATGGAGTGCGAGCCGGCTTTATTGCCCCGTCCCGGACAGCGGGACCGTCTGGTTTGCGCCGGTTGCGTTGTCAAAGATGGTCAACGTGGAAGTTTTGCCGCCTGGTGTTTGCGGAGCGAATATTACTTTGAGCTTGCACTTCTTTTTCGGGAAGAGATTCTGGGGACAAGTCGTTGCACCCGAAGGGAATCCGAACTCCTGCGGGTTGGTCAGCGGGACCGTAAATGAAGGATTCCCGAAAGTGATAGGCGCTCCGCTCTTGGCGGAATTGCTCAGCGTGAATGAGATCGTTTTGGATTTGCCGACCTTCACCTTGCCAAAATTCCCGTGCGTCGGCTTGGTTTTCAGCCGCGCGGGCACCGGAGTCGGCGTTGGTGTAGGTGTAATCGTCGGCGTCGCCGTGCGAGTTGCAGTTGCGGTTGCCGTTGCTGTCGCTGTCGCCGTGGCAGTCGGTGTTGCGGTGGAAGTTGCTCCGGTCGCGGTTGCAGTTGGCGTCGGGGTCGCGGTCTTGGTAGCCGTCGCCGAGACTGTTGGCGTGCCGCTGGCGGTCGCGGTTGCGGTTGCAGTCTTGGTTGGCGTTGCGGTCTTGGTTGGCGTCGCCGTGATCGTCGGAGTGGGAGTCGCGCCGGTCGGGACTTTCAACGACACCGTATCAATCGCGAAGTCGGTGCAATCGCCGGTGCAGCTCGTGACGCTGAAAGTGACCTTGGTGATGTTGGCGGCAGTGCTGTCGAGGACGCCGATGAAGGTGGCGTCGCCGCTGGGATCACTGGTTACCGGGAACGAGCCGAGCGAGGTGCCGCCGTTGAACGCCTGGATGTTCGCCGTGAATTGAGCCGGGCCGTCGGCCTGGATGAAAGCGCCCGCGCCCGACACATTCTGCGAGGTGAAATTCAAAGTGAGCGGACCGTTGCCACTGTTGCCGGTATCAGCCGTCCAGATCAGGCTGTCGCCCGCGCTGAATCCGGTGAGGCCCCCAAGATTCCAACTGCATAGAGTCTCAGGGCATACCACGGCGACCAGGCTGTTAGGACCGTTCAAGGTAACCGAGCCGGTCAAGCTGTGAGTGGAAGTGAAAGTTGGAGTTGCGGTCAAGGCGGTCGCGTCAGCGCCTAACTGCGACCATACGATCGTATCGTTGGCGCCCAAGGCGCCGAGGCTGGTCACAACCGCGACGCTATCCGCACGCGCGGAAGCGGTTGCGAGCAGAATCAGAACTATTGCGGCAGCGAGGCCGCGCAACGCAGGTTTATGCATCGATGCCCCCATTTGGTAAGCGCCCTGTCGGAGCGCACGCTGTTCTACATGCATATTGGGCCTGCATCGTGAGCTGAACGTGCCGTTGTTGGAGAACTACTGTCAACAGCGATCGAAGGAGCGCCGTAGAACCAGGAAAAGATCGCCAGCTCCTGCAGATCGTAGTTCATGCCGCTCAGAGAGCACTGGCGGGACGACTGTGTGCCGCTCAAGGGTCGCCGACTTCGAGGTTGTTCTGGCACCCGCGACTGCTGCCCGATGTGTCCAAACATGCCGGACTGGGTTGGTGCCGAGCGGATCGTCCATCCATTCGCCGACCTCGTGCGCCATGACGGAACTGTTTCCGGTGGTGCTGCCAGGGCTGGTGAAAAGTTTTGTCGTGTCCAATCGGCTACTCCATAGGTCTGCACCGGACTGAATTCCGAATTGTGGTAGCCGAGATGCAGCATTGCAGAACCGAGACAGTTCGCCAAGTCGGTTCATGACCACGTTGTAAAAGACAAAGATCGGAAACTGGGTCGGAGAGATTTTTCCGGCAGACGTTAAATTTGCGATCAGATCGTCTGAGCCTCGCCGCCGCTGCCTCCGACGAAAATCGCCGGATCCCACCACGAGCCATCCAATCCGCCTAAGCGCCCCGCAAAGACCCGCCTCCAAAATGCTTCGGCTTGTATCCCTTGCCCTGCCAGGTCGGCACCGTCACGGCCTGCACTGGGCAGACTGGTGACTGGAGACTGAGCACGGTATGGTAGCGATCGCCGGTTACGGAAACGCTTGACCAGAAGTTGGCGCGCTGGAATTCGTCGATGTACTGGCCGGTGCCCACATTGATGCCGCCACTGCAGGCATCGTGAAATTGACCGGGCTGCAGATATCGGGGAGTTCTGGAACAGGTAAGCGGCTGAGCCGTGCGGCGAGCAGGTCGCGTCGGTGGCAGTCGGATCAAACACCAGTGACGCCGGTTTCCTCGATCCGTCATCGTGAACTTAACCGGGATGATAACGACCGGGATATTGACCGTGCGGGCGCCGTGGAAAAATGGACTGCGTCCCACCATCACGCCCGAGTAGTGATTGCTGTCGCGGTTCGATGTGACGGAATAGGAGAACAGCGGGATCGAAGTGGCGGCGGCAGCCCCGCGCATCGCCTGTTCAGTGGTGACGCCGCGCAGCTTTCCGTAGGTGTAATAGCCGTGCAGGGGAGCCTGGGGTATTTGCTCAGCATCCTGAGCAAGGGCAAGCGACCGCAACGTGATCAATCCCGCGGCCAGCAGAAACAATAGCGACCACACTATGCGCTTCATCTCAGACCTCCCCAATCCTCGATTCGCGACGCTCGAACGGGTGAATTGCTAGTGAAATATCACTTGGGTTAGTATGTGGCAATATGACTCATCAGAAGGGCAGGAATGAAGAGTAGTGGCTAGTTTGCAGACAGGAGCAGCTAGAAGAGCCATCAACAAACGATAGATGACCGTTAGATGTTCCTGTGAGTTACATTTGAGGGCCATCGAGCGGATGTGATTGCCGCCATTTGCTGGCGACTTCGAGCATCGTGAGGAATTCGACGCCCGGATGGTCCCGGATGTGACGTACCAGGCGCTCGAGCATCAGCAGGCGATGGCCGCGGCCGATCACCTGCGGATGCATCGTCAGCGTGTAGACGCCTTCGCCAAGCCGATCGTAGAGGTAGTCGAAGTCGCCTGCCCAGATCTCATAGACGGCCGACGGCGACGATAGTCCCGGCTGGATTCCCGCGCGGCTGGTTACGTACTCGAAGGCGGGGAAGTCGTCGAGTCCCCAGGTGAACGGAATCTCGACTACGTCGATATTCTTGCCGAAGATGTACGGCCCGTCGGTGGAAGCCTCGTCGCCGGAGCGGAGGTAGTAGGGCGAGAAGTCGTCGCCCATCAGGCTCGAGTCGTAAACGAAGCCGCGATCGCGCAGCAGCTCGACCATGTTGTAGCTGAGACCGGCGCCGGGCGAGCGGTAACCGACCGGACGCCGTCCCGTCATGCGAGTGAGTACCTCGTTGCCGCGATCGAGAATCGCGGCTTCATCCTCGGGGCTCTTCGGATGCGAGTGCAGGTAGCCGTGATTTGCAATCTCGTGACCGTCGGCCACGAGGCGTTCGACGATTTGCGGATAGGTCTCGGCGCTGTGTCCGGGGATGAACCAGGTCGAGCGGATTCGCCATTCGCGCAGCATCGCAATCAGCCGCTCGGCGCCGACGCGGCCGAACTCGCCGCGTGAGATCGCACTGAGCGAGCGGGCGCCGAATCCGCCGAGCCACAGCGAGATGGCGTCGAAGTCGAAGGTCAGGCAGACGGAGATTTTCTTTTCACTCTCCATCGCGATCGCTCCCTGTTCAAACAGGCTTATCGCGTGCGAGCGCCTCGACCTTTTCGAGCCGCTCCTGCAGCTTCTTGTTGTCGTCGCGCAGCTTGTCGATGTCCTCGCGCAGTCGTTGCCCTTCCTCGACGCGCGAGCGGCCCTCGCTGATCGACGTGATCGCGTCGTTGGCATGGCGCTGGATGCGGCCGTCGAGATCGCGATCGGCCAGCCGTCGCAGCGCGGGCAGCGCACGCTGATCGCCAATCTCGGCGAAGGCGGACGGGATACGCATGCGCATCATGAACTCGCGATCGTCGACCAGCGGCGCCATGAAATCGAGAATTTCGACGCGGCGGTTATCCTTGAGCGCCGCGAATCTCGCCAGTGCACCGACCGCAGCCACGCGCGCCCGCGACGGTTTGCCGTACGCGGAGTATTCGCGCGCGACGTCGATTGCGCGCTCGTCGCGCAACTCGGCCATCCCGGACAGCGCGTGCGTCCTTATCACGTCGAGATACGAGTCGCGTTTCAGCGCGTCGGTCAGATGCGCGAACGCGCGATCGTCGCGCGTCTTGCCGAGCGCGAGGACGGCCTCCGCCTCGACGAAGTAGCTCGCGTCGCCTTTGGCGGCGACGTCGGCCAGCGCGGACGCCGCTCGCGCGTCGCCGCGAAAGTTGCCGAGTGCGCGCACGACGGAGCGCCGCGCCTTCGGATGCGGCAGCTTGAGGCCTTCGATCAGCGCGTCGAGAGCAGCGGTCGTACGAATCGCGCCGAGCGCGGTGGCTGCGTCGGCCTGCACGCCCCAGAATTTGTCGGTGAGCATCGCGTCGCGCAGAGCAGTCGTCGCCTGCGGACTGCCCTCGTTGCCCAGCTCTCGAGCTGCATTGGCGCGGCCGATCGCTTCAGGAGCGTGGCGCAGGGCGGCTTCGAGCGCCTCGCGTCCGCGCTTGTGCTTGAGCGTTTTCAGGATGTCGTGTTCGGGATCGAAGCGCACTGCCTTGGGCGCCTTGTCCATCGCAAATGTGAAGCCTTGCTCGCGCTCCTTTACCTCCACGCGATGGCGGGTCTCATGTCCCGTCGGCGTCCATCAGCGCGATCGTGACGGGGAACGTAAACGCGGAAGCAATCGTGTCGCCGGTCTTGTGGGTCTGCTTGACGGTGACGCTCAGCAGTTTTTTCTTATCGTCGAAGGAGCTGGAGACTTCGATTTCGGGATGCCCTTCCTTGTAAACCCACTGGTCGAAGAAAAAATCGAGGTTGCGGCCCGTCGTCTCCTCGAACGCACGCTGCAGGTCCTGCGTGATGACGTTGGCGCCGCGGTGCCGCGTGCAATAGAGGTTGAGCGATTTGTAAAACAGATCGTCGCCGGTGACGCGCCGCAGCATGTGCAAGACCAGGCTGCCCTTCTCGTAGAGATGACGATCGAACAAATCGATCGGATTGCGATAGCGGTTGCATACGATCGGGCGACGGTAGTGATTGGCGTCCTCGTCGAGATAGGACTCGCGATCCTGCCTGACGTTCCACGCGAACTCGTCAGGCCCGAGATTTTCCTCGCACCAGAGCGCCTCGAAATACGTCGCGAAGCCCTCGTTGAGCCACGCGTGCGCCCAATCGCGACAAGTCAGTAGGTCGCCCCACCATTGATGCGCCAACTCGTGCGCGACCAGCGGATCGCTCTTGAAGTCGAGATGCGCGCGGGCGTCATGCAGCGTGCTGTCGGTCTGCGTCGTCGCCGACGTGTTTTCCATCCCGCCAAAAATGAAATCGCTGACCGCAACCTGCGCATACTTGGCGTAAGGGTAGGGCACGCCGATCACGCGCTCAAAAAACTGGATCATCTTCGGCGTGTTGCCAAATGCGCGGCGCGCATCGTCCTCGCGGCCGGGCGCAACGTAGTAGGTGACGGGAGTGTTGCCGGCGCGCTCTTCGATCAGCGCGAACTCGCCGGCTGCGAGCGTGATCAGATACGACGAGTGCGGCACGTCGTGACGCCAGTGAAAGGTGCGAGTCTTCGCGGCCGCATTCGACGATGTGCCGACAAGGCCGCCGTTGGAGACCGCCGTGAATTTTTCGGGCACGGTCGCGATGATTTCGCTGGTGGTGCGATTGTTGGGGTAGTCGTAGCAGGGAAACCAGTAGCGCGAGTCCTCGTCTTCGCCCTGCGTCCACGCCTGCCGCGGCTTGTTCGGATAGCCGTCGTCGGGGCCGACAAAATAAAGTCCGCGGCGCGGCTGACCCGCATAGTCGATCGCGATCTCGATTTCCTCGCCGGCGCCGAGCGCGCGCGGCAGCACAATCTTCAGCTTGCCGTCGGAAGTGTCGAAGGTGGCCGGTTCGTTACGCACGCGCACAGCACGAATGTCGAGTTCGCTGGCGTCGAACTCGAGGCGATCGAGCGGGCCGGTGATCGCGGACAATCGATGGGTCGCGGTGCCGGAGATTTTTTTCGCATCGAAGTCGAGCGTGACCTCGAGCTTGATATGACTGATGTTGGCGGCGCGGTCGCGCGCCCATTTTGCCTCGACGTGTTGCGGTTGAAACGCGCGGCGTCCACGGGCGAAAGCGACGGTAAAGGCCTCGCTGTCGCCAAGCTCCACTGCCAATTGATCGAGAAATCGCGGCTTATGCATGGCGGTGATGTTATGAACCGCCGCGTCCACGCGCAAACGGGAAAATTGAATGCGGGGCTCCGCGCCCCGCGCCCGCGGCAGGGGTGACCCCTGCACCCAGTACTAATCGCGAAATGTCGAAGACGCCCTTTCGCTCTCAGGTTTGGGGCAGAACGGCCAAAAAATCCGGTTCCCCTTCCCTCAATGGGAAGGGGTTAGGGGTTAGGTGTCGAGTTGCAATAGGTTGTCCTTGGGAAGGCGCGAGATAGGAGTTTGGCCGCCGATGCCTTGATGGGGACGGTGATGGTTGTAGGAATGAAGCCAGGGCAGCAAGGCTTGGGCGCGTTGTTGGGAATGATCGTAAGGCCGTGCGTAAGCCCATTCGCGCAGGGCGGTCTGGATGAAGCGTTCGGCCTTGCCGTTGGTGCGCGGGGTATAGGGACGGGTAAAGATGTGCCGCATCCTGCGGCTGCGGCACAGGTCGGCAATAAGGTGAGAACGGTAGGCGGAGCCGTTGTCAGTCATGATGCGCGCGACCGAGATCCCCAGGGTCTGGAAGTGATCGAGGGCGCGCACGAGGAAGCCGGTGGTGGTTTCCTTGCGCTCGTTGGGCAGAACTTCCATGTAGGCCAGGCGTGAATGGTCATCGATACAAACGTGGGTGACCTCGAAGCCAGCACCCAGGCTGCGCTTTTGGTGAGTGCCGGTTATGCGCGAGCCGACCCGCTGGAAGCGGCCGAGCTTCTTGGTGTCGAGGTGCAGCAGGTCACCGGGCGCGGAATACTCGTAGCGCTGGACAGGTGGCGGCGGTGACAGCGCACTCAGCCGCGACAGTCCGACCCGCTTGAGCAGCCGGCTCACGGTGGCGATGCTGAGCAGGTTGTCTGGCATCCAACACAATGCTGACCGGATGGGATCTTCGGATCTTCGCCTCCTCCGCTAGTCGGAGGAGGCCGACGCTCTTCCCAGAGCGGCGGGTGGAGGACCTTTAATTGCTGAAATGCTTTCTGTCACGCATCGAGCATCACGATCACGCCTTCGCTCGGCGCGAGCGTTAGTTGCGATTTTACTAAGTATGCGCTGCGGGAAACTGTGCTCAACAGGATTTTACCGGCGGGCAAAGCTATCGCGCGCGGCTCGGCGGTGAAATTCAGCGCGACGACAACGTGCTGCGCGGAAGTATCGCGATGGAAGACGAGGCAATCTTGGGGCGCGCCCTCGAAGACGCGATAGCTGCCCTCTACGAGTGCTGGTGTCGATTTGCGAAGTTGGATCAGCCGCCGATAGAGCGAGAGCATCGAGTTTGGATCGTTCGACTGGCGCGCGACGTTGACGGCTTTGAAGTCGCCGCATGGCAGCCAGGTGTTGGGGCTGGTGGAGAATCCGCCGGTTGGAGCGTCGGAGGACCATTGCATCGGCGAGCGGCAACCGTCGCGTCCGACCGGATCGAGTTTGCGATCGGCGGAGATTGGCGCATCGCGCATCCCGATTTCCTCGCCGTAGTAGATGAACGGCGTGCCGCGCAGCGCGAAGAGCATCACCGCTGCGACGCGCGACCGCGCCTCACCGTCACCGTCGCGCGAGTAGCGTGAGATGTGACGCGAGAAATCGTGATTCGACAGCGTCCAGGTCGGCCACGCTCCCGGTCCGAAAGATCTTTCCGTCTGCTCGATCGCGGAGCGGAAGCGGCGTGCTTCGTAGCCAGCGAGCAGAAAACGGAAGTTGAACGCGAGCTGCAGCTCGTCGGGCCGCAGATAGTCGGCCAGCCGCTCATGCTCTCGCGGCCAGGTCTCGCCGACCAATATTCGTTGTTGGTAACTGTCAGAGACCTGACGAAATCCGCGGATGACGTCGTGAACCTCGGGCCGATCATGGCTGTGGAGAGGATCCTGCTTACCCTTCACGTGCCAGGGAATATCGGGATCGGTGGCATCGCGGATCGGATTGTCGCGTAGCTCGTCATCCTTGATGAGACCGGCGACCACGTCGATACGAAAACCGTCAGCGCCGCGATCGAGCCAGAAGCGGATGACGTCGTGCATCGCGTCGGCCACGTCGGGATTTCGATAATTCAGATCGGGCTGCTGCTCGAGGAAGATATGCAGGTACCACGATGCCGTAGTCGGATCGTATTTCCACGCGGAGCCGCCGAAGTTGCTGTGCCAATTGTTCGGCTCGCGATCGGGCGAACCGGGAACCCAGATGTACCAATCGCGCTTGGGATTGCTGCGCGACGAGCGCGACTCGATGAACCACGGATGTAGATTTGAGGTATGGTTGGGCACCAGGTCGACGATCACACGAATGCCGCGGCGATGCGCCTCCGCGAGCAGGCGATCGAAGGCGGCGAGATCGCCGAGCTCCGGATGGATTCCGCAGTAGTCGCTGACGTCGTAGCCCCAGTCGTCGAGCGGCGACGGGTTGATAGGGTTCAGCCAGATCGCATCGATGCCGAGCGCGCTCAGATATTCGAGATGCGCGGTGACGCCGTCGAGATCGCCGATGCCGTCGCCGTTAGAATCGGCAAACGAGCGCGGATAGATCTGATAGAAGACGGCGCGCTGCCACCATTGTAGAGCCATCGCGGAGCCAGCAATCAGGCGGCGCGCGAGCCCATCATGTCCGCATAGTTGGTCGCGTAGAATTTTTCGCGCGCGGCCTCAGACAGATTCGGCGTCGACAGCTCGAATCGCTTCAGCGGATTGCGCCCGCCCTCGATATGCGGGTAGTCCGACGAGAACATACACAGCTCCGGCCCCGCCTGCTCGACGATCCATCCAACGGGCTCGTGCGGATACGGCGTGAAGCGCAGGTTGCGGCGGACGTAGTCGGACGCCTTCATCGGCAGGCTCAGATATTTTTCCGATTTCACGAACGTCTCCTGCGAGATGTCGAGACGGCGCAGCCACGGCACGATCCACATCGCGCCCTGCTCGATACATCCGCCGCGAAGCCGCGGGAACTGCTCGAAGATGCCGTCGAGGACCATCGTCGAGAGAAAAATTTCCGGCATCATGTGGATCGCCATGAAATCCTTCGAGCGGATATTCTCGCCGCCCCCGAGGAAGTCGGTCACCGGGCGATCGTTGTTATGAAATGCGCGCGGGATCGGGCGGCCGCCTCCCCCGACGTGCAGCATGAAGGGAACGTCGGCATCCTGCAGGCGCGCCCACACGCCGTTGAAGTCGGGATGGGTGGGAGATTTTTTCGCGGGCGGCAGGGAAGGCAGGTGGATCGCGGCGCATCCCAGCTTGATCGCCTCGTCGATTTCTTTTTCAGCGAGCTCGGGAATGTCGAGCGGTACGAAGCCGACCGCGAGCAGTCTCTTGTCGCCGCGGCAGAAGTCGGCGATCGCGCGGTTGTGCGCGCGCGTGCCGCCGTAGAGGACCTCTGGCGTCGAGCGAACCTGGTCGAACTCGCCCCAGAAATGCGTGATCGCAAACGTGGTGAAGACCAACTGCGAGCGAAAGCCGAGCAGATCGAGCGCGCGGCGGCGTTCGTCGGGATCGAAAGCGCCCAGCGCTTCCCATCCCTTTCGCAGCATCAGGTTCTTCTCCGCGTCGGCGACGGCCGCAGGATCGTTGTGCCGATCGTTCGCATGCGCAATCGCCTTCGCGACCATCCTGCCGCCCGATCCAATCGCGAGCGGATGCAACTTCTCGCGGATGTCAGGGTCGGCGTGAGAGATCAGCCAGTCCTGAGTCTCCATGATGTGGCTGTCGGCGTCATTGAAGATTCGACCTTCGGCATATGGCATCGCGATAACCTCGGTGCTCGTAGAATTCGCGCGGCATCCCGCCTGCGCGTTTCGGCTTCAAGATAGTGCAGGATGGGTGTGTCGTACAGAGGTGACGAGGAGGGCTCGCGCGAACGCAGGATACGTAGACACTTCTTCAGATTGACGCCAGAATCGCCTCTGACCAAGTGCTAATTCTCAGAGAGCGATCGGGCATTCCCGCATCGGTACCTGAAAGTTCGGATTGATAAGGAGGACATCATGGCCCAACCAAGCGGCGAGCAAGGGGCTGATAAGAATGTCATTCGTCCGTTTCATGTGAATATTTCGGAAGCGGAACTTACCGAACTGCGCAGACGAATAAACGCGACAAAGTGGCCTGAACGAGAAACGGTCACAGATGCATCTCAAGGGGTACAGCTCGCGACGATTCAGGCCCTCGCGCTCTATTGGGCGAGAGAATATGACTGGCGCAAGATCGAAGCAAAAATGAGCGCCCTGCCGCAGTTCATCACCGAGATCGATGGTCTGGACATTCACTTCATTCACGTCCGTTCAAAACACGAAAATGCGTTGCCGCTGATCGTAACGCACGGATGGCCCGGATCGATCATCGAACAGATGAAGATTATCGATCCGCTGACCAATCCCACGGCGCATGGCGGCAGCGCATCCGATGGGTTCCATCTGGTGATTCCGTCAATGCCGGGCTACGGATACTCCGGCAAACCGACCACCCCCGGGTGGGACGCGGCCCACATCGCACGCGCCTGGGTCGTGCTGATGAAGCGCCTCGGGTACACGAAATTCGTGGCGCAAGGCGGCGATTGGGGCGCAGTCATCACCGAACAAATGGGCCTGCAGGCGCCTCCGGAGTTGCTCGGCATTCACACCAACATGCCTGGCATCTTTCCAGTCGACATTGACAAGGCGGCTTTTTCCGGGGCGCCGGCGCCATCGGGTCTCTCAGCCGATGAGAAGATCGCCTACGAGGCTTTGCAGTTCGAATATCAAAAGGGAATCGCCTACGGGTACCAGATGGGGCTCCGACCGCAGACGTTGTACGGAATCGTGGATTCACCCGTCGGCCTGGCGGCTTATTTCCTTGATCACGACGCACGCAGCTACGAGCTGATCTCACGCGTCTTTGCGGGAGAATCCGCCGGCCTCACGCGCGACGACATCCTCGACAACATCACGATCACCTGGTTGACGAACACGGCGCTTTCTGGCGCCCGTCTCTATTGGGAGAATTGGGGCAAACTCGGATTTTTCAATGCCAAGGGCGTCTCCATCCCGGTTGCCGTGAGCGTCTTCCCTGACGAACTCTATCCAGCCCCGCGGAGCTGGGCAGAGCGGGCGTATCCCAAGCTCATTCATTACAACCGGCTCCCAAAAGGCGGGCACTTCGCTGCGTGGGAGCAACCCGAACTCCTGGTGGCCGAGCTCCGTGCCGGGTTCAGATCACTTCGGGAGGCACACTGAGCGCTAGCCGAGCAGCAGGCATCTTTCATGCCCCTGGTGGTAACCCAAGTTCGTGCGGCCGGATATCGATCGTTGCGATCGATTCGCTTCCCTATAGAGCGTCTGAGTGTCTTCAAAGGAGCAAACGGCACCGGCAAGACCAATCTATATCAGGCGCTCCAATTGCTGCAGGCTTCGGCTGCGGGGACGCTCTCGCATGGTTGGCGGCCGAGGGCGGAATGGAATCGGCGCTGTGGGCGGGACCGCGCAAGAAGCATGAGACTGCGGAGATCTCTCTGATGGCGCGGTTTGCGCCTCGCGCAGACGGCGACACGAGTCGACGACGCTTTCGCCTACCAGGTGGTGGTCGGGCTTGCGCCGCAACATAAACCCGCGTTCGACGCCGAGCCACAAGTTCACGCGGCTGCATTTCAAACTCGAGCCGCAAGTTAAGCAAGAGACCCTTACGTTTCACCATGGCGCGCGGCCTGTGAAGCTGCTCGAGCGCAAGGGCCCGCACGTGGTCGCGCGCGACGACAATGGACTCCGGGTAGATGTCGGCGTCGAACCGATGGCGTCGGAAACGGCGCTGGGATCCATCGCGGAGCCCGAGCGCTTTCCGGATCTGGAGCTGATCCGGCGAACGCTGCTCGATTGGCGTTTTTATCACGTGCTACGAACCGACCGCGATTCGCCCCTGCGCCGGCCATGCCTTGCAGTCACTTCTCCGACGTTATCATCGGACGGTTCGAATCTTGCCGCAGTGTTCGCGACGCTGGTCCATATTCGACAGGACAGTGCAGGCTTGCAGCAAATGATCAGCGATGCGTTTGCGGGTGCTCAACTGGTCGTGCCACCACCCGAGCGGACCGCGTCTTTCGGAATGATTTTCCCGGAATTTCGCGGTCGCGTCTTCGATGCGTCAGAATTGTCGGACGGGACGCTTCGATACCTCGCGCTGGCTGGAACGCTGATGGCGTATCGCCTGCCGGCATTTATCGCGCTCAACGAGCCTGAGACCAGCCTGCATCCGGATTTGCTGGCTCCGCTTGCACGACTCATTGTGCAGGCGTCATCGCGCACGCAGATATGGTTGGTGACGCATTCGGAGCAATTGGCTGCCGCTCTAAAAAAGCACGGTGGCATCAAGCCCTACACGGTTGTGAAGAATGGAGGCGAAACCTGGATCGAAGGGCTCAAGGCTGTGGGCGATTTCGATGACGACGAGGAGTAGCGCAGACTAACTATTCTCGAATCCGAGATCACGCAGGCACTGGCGTGCTTCGTCGGCCGTGTCTGCGTACACCATCAGGCGCATCGGCGCGCGGAAGCCGTATACCATCCCGACCGAGGCGTGTTCATCAAAGATGAAGCTCTCGATCTCCACGGACTCGAGCGCATCGCGCGCAATGATAACCAGCGTAGTGTCGGTGTTCGCGAATACCTCGACCAGTTTGTCGGGATCGGGATTCTGAAAAGTCACTGTCGCGCGGGCTCAGATCGGCTGGCCTACGTCGATGCGGTTGCCGTCGGGGTCCTCGAACACGAAGGCCCGCAGACCGTAGTCCTTGTCCTGGAGGCTCTTGATGATGCGCAGTCCCTGTTGCTGGCAGATTGCGTGGAGCGAGTCGACGTCGTCCACCATCATGTGCGCGACGTTGAATGACGCGGCCTTATGATTCGGCTGAAGCGTCAGGTGCAACTCGGCCTGATCCTTTTTGAAGATCATGAAGCTGACCGGGCTTCCGTTCTCGAAAACTTTCGTGAAGCCGAGAACCTTCGTATAGAAGTCGCAGGCTCGCGCGATGTCCTTAACCGGGAGCATCGCGGCGATTCGTCCAAAGCGGATGCCATGACTGTCGCTCATCGTAAACCTCTCACTTCTCTGTGAAGCCGAGGTCGTTCAGGCGGTCGCGCGCGTCCTTGGCGGCGTCGCGATGGACCATCAGGCGGACGGGGACGCCGGCCGTGGTGCCGAGCATCCGCGACGACGCGGTGTCGAAGACAAACGACTCGATGCCGGCTTCGTTCAGATAGTCATGCGCCATCCGGACCGGAGTCGGGTCGATGCTGGCGAAAATTTCTTCGAGTTCGGACGGGTCGGGCATTTCTTTTTCGGGCATTCGGTTCGGTTCCTGCTCGCAAGGATCAGTTGGTTGAGCTTGAGGCGGACCTAATTCCCTTCACCCGATTATAGATGAGGGCGGCGCCGCCGACTATCAACAGTACCGCGAGCAGTGCGTCGAAGCGATGAAAGTACGGCGCGAGATCCTCCCAATGCTGCCCGAGCTTCATTCCGATGTATGCGAGCGCGAGGCACCATATATAGGATCCGAGCAGCGTGTAAATGCTGAACGGCAGCAGCTTCATCCGTGACACTCCCGCGGGAAATGCGATGAAGGTGCGGACTACAGGCAGCATCCGGCTCCAGAAGACAGTGTGCGATCCCCATCGCTCGAAAAAGCGGTCCGCGATCTCGAGTTCGTGATGAGAGAGCAAGACGTAGCGGCCATAGCGTTCGATGAACGGCCGACCGCCGTATTGGCCGACGAAATACGCGACGTACGATCCGAGCAGGCATCCGACGGCGCCCGCAATCGCGACCATCTGCAAACTGAAGCGTCCCGTCGCGACCAGGTAGCCGGAGAACGGCATAATGATTTCCGACGGCAGCGGGATGCATGCGCTCTCAATCGCCATCATCAGTACGACCCCGCCGTAGCCAAGCGAGGAAATCGTCGCAATGATAAAAGTGGAAAGTGCGCTAATCAGTTTGTCGAGCATGTTTTTCGCGTGCGCTTAATCTGAAAGCGCAAGCGGACAGAGTGGCATGGCGCGGCGCCGGTTGCGAGATGAGCTATGTCTAAAGGAAGAAGATTAGTGCCTTGGACATAAAATCAGGTGTACTGTATTTATGTTGAACGCGAACATCATGTACAAGTCGAGGGAATGTTGATGGCTAACAATACGCTCAGTGTGACGGACAATCGGACCGGGAAGAAATATGAGCTGCCGATCGAAGAAGGCGACGTGATTCGCGCGGCGGATTTGCGGCAGATCAAAGTTGGCAAAGATGACTTCGGGCTGATGTCTTATGATCCCGCGTTCACCAACACTGCGTCGTGCCGCAGCCGGATCACGTATATCGACGGCGACAAGGGAATCCTGCGCTACCGCGGATATCCGATCGAAGAGCTTGCCGAGAAGAGCAACTATCTCGAGGTGGCGTATCTGATCGTGAAGGGCGAGTTGCCCGATCGCGAGCATTACGACCGCTGGGAGAACAACATCAAGATTCACACGATGGTGCATGAGAATATCAAGAAGTTCATGGAAGGGTACCGCTACGACGCGCATCCGATGGGCATGCTGCTCGGGACGGTCGGTGCGCTCTCAACTTTTTATCCTGACGCGAACGATATTCACGACCTCGAATCGCGCCGGCTGCAGACGCGCCGGCTGATCGGCAAGATGCCGACGCTGGCGGCGTTCGCGTATCGGCATACGAAGGGACTGCCTTACGTCTATCCCGACAACGAGCTCAGCTACACCGGCAACCTGCTCTCGATGCTGTTCAAGATGACGGAGCTCAAGTACAAGCCCGACCCGGTGCTCGAGCGCGCGCTCGACGTGCTGTTCATTCTGCACGCCGATCACGAGCAGAACTGCTCCGCCAATGCGATGCGCGCGGTGGGCAGTTCGCAGCCCGACCCGTACGCATGCGCGGCCGCCGCGATCGCCGCGCTCTACGGCCCGCTGCATGGCGGCGCGAACGAAGCTGCTATCCGGATGCTGATGGAGATCGGATCGGTGGAGAACGTGCCGGCGATGATCCGGAAGGTGAAGGAGGGCGAGCGCCGGCTGATGGGCTTCGGGCATCGGGTTTATAAAAACTACGATCCGCGTGCGAAAATTCTCAAGGAGATGGCGGCGCAGGTGTTCGAGGTGACGGGGCGCAATCCGCTGATCGATATTGCGATCGAGCTGGAACGGATCGCGCTGCAGGACGACTACTTCATCTCGCATAAACTGTATCCGAACGTTGATTTCTATTCCGGTATAATTTACCAGGCGATGGGATTCCCGATGACGATGTTCCCGGTGCTGTTCGCGATTCCGCGGACTTCGGGATGGATGGCGCAATGGGCCGAGATGGTGCGCGATTCAGAGCAGAAAATCGCGCGGCCGCGCCAGATTTACGTCGGCGAACCGATTCGGCACTACACCGCGCTAGCGTCGCGGCCAAAGCCGACGCAGCGCGAAGATGCGGTGAGTGAAGCTATCTAACGATAGTTAGATATTGTCAAAAGCGTCTGACCGTGGCTGTTGGCAATTGTGCGATCCATGGTTGGCCTAGACGTAATTCCCTGCTATCTGTAGTAAGGGCTCTTCGATTAACTTCAGGAGCGCCCAATTTACAAGGAGGCGGTGCTGCGATGGGCAAGAATGGCAAGCCAACTGAGGCCATCTTGACGCTCGAAGAAGCGCTGATGCGTTTCAAGCGGAAGAGGGAGGAGGCTGGCGAAAGCAGGAGCGAGACCGTATCTGAGGGTAACGTTCATTACGTCGACTTTTCAGCCACGGTTGAGCACGAGCGCAAGGCAAAGGCGACAGGTTATCTCGAATCGGCATTTGAAGCCGCGAGTGTTTCCGCTCAGCACGACGAATCGAACGCCGGAACGCCGGCGGACAACGATATCGTCGCGGTGATCGATGGCATTCCGCGCACGCTCGTCGAACTCGAGAGAATCGCGGCCGCCGAGAAAGCCTACGATCAGGATTTTCCCGCAACGACGCTGGAGAGTGCCGAAGTCGAAGACGACGACGTCGAAGCGGCCGAGATGGGCGTCATGGCGCACGAGGCGAGTCGTCATGCACTGATGCGCGACTACGCGTTCACCGCGATGGGTACCGCGCTGATGGTGTTGGTGGCGGTCCTGGTGATGCACGTGCCGATCGTCAACGACGGCGAACACCAACCGGCGCTGATGGCGCAGAGCATCGCGACGCCGGCGCTCAAGGCGTCTTCTTCGATCATGAACCAGGACGACCTGATATCGACGCTGGTCATCGTTCCGGACGCAAATGTCCAGCAAGCGTCGGCGCGGCCTCTCCTCAAGTCGTCGGACCAGCTCGAAGCGCGTATCAGGGACACGCTCAAGCTGCGTGCGTTCCCCGATATTGGCGTGTCGGTGTCGAAGAAGGGTGATGCGTATCTGGCGGGTGAAGTCTACAGCATGGATGAAGCGCGCAAGATCTCGCATATCGTGCACAGCGTGAACGGCGTGAATGGGGTTCACTTCCTGCATCCGGATGTTCGACCTGCCGGCGGCCCAGCGTTCTTTGGTGTGACGACGGCGTCGGCGCCCGCAGTCTGGGGCGCGAAGGTGAAACGGGTGATCATCGGATCGCCGGCAGACAAGGCAGGAATCAAGACGGGCGACGTGATCAGCGAATTCGACGGCAATACCGTTCCCGACGCGAGGTTCCTGAACCTGCTGATCGCGCACTATTCTCCGGGGCAGCGGGTGCAATTCCGCGTATGGCGTGACGGCAAGCCGGAATACCTGGTGGTGCGGATGGGCGAGCTGACGACAGTGGCGAGTCGGTAATCGAGCGAGCTTTTGTAGCGAGCGATTCAGGGGCGGTTCATCGAACCGCCCCTTTTCTTTTCGGCTCCTCTTTTATTTTGACGAATAGACTTCATTCGACGGAATAAATTCCGTCCTACGATTTCTTTTCGGCGTTGCGCCGATTTACGACTCTTCCGGCCAGGGTGGCTCAGGAATCGGTGCTTTGAACGCCCAGGTGAACGATCCATGGCCGCGCCACAATTGGCCGCCACGCTCGACCAGCGGCCGCAGGTGATGCTCGAATCTCGCTTGCTCTTCTGGAGTGAAGATTTCCCGAATCACTTCTCCGTTGGTCGGAATCAAAGGATTCCCCGATGATTTCATCATCGTGTCCCAATTCATCGGCGGCATTGGGCCCGCGCCCAAATCGAGTTCAACGTGCACGCCCGCGAAACCCGCGGCGACAGACATCATTAAAAGATCGCGTTCGTTGAAGTTGAGCATCGCATCGTTGACGTGCTCGTATCGCCGTTTCCAATGTTCATCGAGGCGATCGATCAAGTCCTTGACGGCCGCGCCTTCGGCAGAATCGGGATCAGCCCAGCCCCTTCTGCGCCAATATTCGGAGTACTCAGTCATGCGTTGATCGTCGATTGGCTCGAACAGCGCCGTCCGCCCTCCAGGCTTCAGCACGCGGAAGAATTCCCGAAAGGCTCGCTGCTTGTCATCGACAAAAATAAGGACCGAACGGGTCGCGACGAGATCGACCGATTCACTTTCGATTGCGCTCAAGTCTTCGGCGCCGGCAGTCACGAACGAGCATCGATCGAGCACCCCCATCTGTTCGGCCGCAGCGCGAGTGAACTCAACCAGTCGTTCCGAGATATCCGAGAAGATGACCCGGCCCGCTCGCGCCGACCAATTCCAACGCGCCGAAGCCAATCAGTCCCTCGCCGGCGCCTACGTCCAGCACGACTTTGCCTTCGCCGAGGCCGGCCTTCTTTAGCAGCCGCTTCCGCAACAAGGTGAGACCGCGCATTTGCAATTCGGCGGCTTTCTGATCGCCGCCGAACCGCGTTTCCGCGAGCCATCGCGACCATTTGTCAGCTTCAGCCATTGTTTCAGCCGTTATGTCGACGGAATAAATTCCGTCCTACTGGTTTTGCCCGCCGCGCGCCTAGAGCGTGGCGTTGGTTTTTCTATTTCGTCAGGCGCGCGGGGCGTAGCGAGGCTTGCGCTTTTCGAGGAATGCGCGCGCGCCTTCTTCGATGTAGCCGGCGCGAACGCATAGCACCTGGTTGCGATCCTCCATCGCGACCGCCTGCTCGAGGCTGCCGGCGTCGACGCTGAGCGACAGGCATTCTTTCGTCAGGCGTAATCCCAGCGGCGAGGTTTCCGTCATCTCGAGTGCGAGCTTTGCCGCTGCCGCATCGACCTCAGCGTCCGGCATCAGCTCGGATACCAGGCCGGTTGCGAACGCCCGCTGCGCGTTGATGAAGCGGCCAGTCAGCATCAGCTCGGATGCGACCGACGTTCCGACGGCGCGCGGCAGAAAATAGCTCACGCCCATATCGCACGCAGTCAGTCCGATCCGAATGAACGCGGCGTTGAAGCGCGCCGACTCGCCCGCGATACGCACGTCGCATGCGAGCGCGAGTGCGAAGCCACCGCCGGCCGCAGGTCCGCGGATTGCCGCGATGAACGGTTGCGGCGCGCGACGCATCGCGACGACCAGATCGCTCATGCGGCGTTGGCTTTCGACGGTGTCGGTGGTCGACGCGCCCAGGCCGGTGCCGCCGCGATTCTGTTCCTTGAGATCGAGACCGGCGCAGAATGCGCGCCCGGCACCCTTCATCACGACGACGCGTGTCTCAGTCTGCTTCGGCAGCCGATGCAGGAAGTCCTCGAGCTCGGCGACCATTTGCGCGCTGAGCGCGTTGAGGTTGTGCGGACGGTTCAGCGTCAGCCACGCCACCGCGCCGTCGTGTTTGATTTCAATCGCCTCGTATTCCATCGCAGCTCGCCTCCATCAATCTTGTCTCGAAGAAGGCCGATGACCTCAGCCTCCTTGCATCCTATTGTTATCGACCAAACTCCAGTCGCTGGCATATTGCACCAGACCCAGTTTACGAGCGACGGCGAGCGACCCCGCGTTGCTCCACGAGGTACTGTAGAGGGGCATTCGTCCGGATGCTCGAATTGCGCAAGCCCATGCTGCAGTCACGCGCGCGGCAAATCCACGGCCGCGGAAGGCGGCGGCAGTTTCAAGTCCCGCCTCGACCGCAGGCGCTGAATTCCTGGTCGCGCAAAAACAAACGCTGACAGGGTAACCGCCGTCCATGACTGCTACGATCGGCGAACAGCAGGGAATCTCCGCAGCGATCCATCCTCGAAAATTGCGCTCGAGCAGATCAAGCCTGTCGACGAGCGCGGTATCGGCTGAATGCGCAATCTCGTCAGGAAATTTGAACGCCGGACCTGATGTGATACGACCGCCCATGAGCGATAAGTATGCATCGGCATGCAAAGGCGGATCCTGAAAATCACCTACTGGCGGTTCCTCGCTGGCGAGCCGATCGAGTTCATTAGCAATCTCGTCGGAGACGTCGTGCCTCACGGCCCAGGCAACATTTGATGTGCCTCGAATGAGCACGAACAAAGGGGCCGGACGGGCATTCGGTTCAGCAGACGCTATGATGCGGCGACGCGCGTCTGTCACGAACATGGTTCTGAGCTGAAGATCGGGAGTCACTCTCGTCACTCAATCGTGTGAATCGCGGCTCCGGCTATAGGCGAGCCTTTCTTTTGCCGGTCTCTCGCTAACCATAACGCAACCTGACGCACCTTCGCCAAGATACGCGAGGTCTAACAGGCGCCGGTCTTCAGTATTGACTTAACATTGGCACGGTTAGAGGCTGGTAAACGGGTTTGAGTGAGACATTGAGCGATACAGTTTGTTAAAGGGGAAAAAAGAGATCTCCCCAGCGGGAGGCGTGGCACGATGGCATCCACCGAAGACATCCTGACCATCGCTGAGTTGTCCGCGCATCTCCGAGTCCATCCGACGACGATCTACCGCTTGCTGCGCGAAGGACGAATCCCAGGTTTCCGCGTCGGCAGCGCATGGCGTTTCAGCCGCGCGGCAATCGAAGTATGGGAGCACGAGCAAGTCGGTCCAATCGACGGCGACGGACACACCACGCCCGCGCGCAAAGCCGAAAGGCCGGAAGCCGCGCAAGTAGCCCGCAAACTTTTCCGCGCGCCCGCTTTTCTGTCATCCTCGACGATGTGGACGCAGACGAAGTCTCGCAAAATCGTAGACCTTCACAGATAGCCGCGTACTTCAGCCGTTTGTCCGACACTTACGGCGACGGTGTGTATTACGGGAATCGTCGCAGTGCCGTGCTCGAGGCGATCGCGCAGGAATTTGCGGATGCGCGCGAGGTGCTCGATGTTGGATGCGGCAACGGCGCCTATCTGACAAAGTTCGTCGCGGCGCCGGGAAATCGCCGCGTCACCGGAGTCGACCTGACCTTCGACATGCTGCTGTCGGCGCGCAATCGAGTCGGCGAGCAAGTGCAGGCTGATCCGTGCGAACGTCGCGCAACTGCCGTTCAAGCCTGAGTCGTTCGATTTTATTTTCGCGAGCCACGTGCTCCAGTTCGTCGGAGACGTCGAGGATGTCGTGGCGGAGTTCAGGCGATGCCTTCAGGACGGAGGAGTGCTGATCGCAACCGGACAGCGCGACGACGGCGTGCGGCAGATGCTGAGCGCGATCGTCGGTGAGGAACGATGGCGTGAATATCGCGAAGTGATCTTTCGCCGCGCGGCGCGCCGCGAAGCCGATGCGCATCCAAAGGATCGCTACCAGAAGGCGTTCGCCAGGGCGGGTCTGCGAGTCGAGGAACGCGTCGCGCCGTTCACTGTCATGTGGGCGGATATCGACGAATGGATCAGAATCAGGTGGATGCCGTTGATACCGGAAGCCGAGCGGGGGCGCGCTGATGCGATGCTCGCGGAACTCGCGAAGGCAGGTGTGCCGCAGATCCTGACGCAGCACGAGCCACTGATCATCGGCAGGCGGCGTAGTTGAAAGAGGGAAGGAGCGCTGCGCGATTTCGGAGAAAGTAGCGGAGCGCTTCGCGATCTCAGAGACCGGAACCGGCTTCGCGTGCGCGAAGCTGTCCGAGGTCCATTCCTCCCCTCGCGTTGCTCGGGTCGTCAGGATGACACAAGAAGTCTGAATGACGGGTGAGGCGTTTGACGAGGGCGCCTTCAACCTAGTAGCTAACCCTCAAAAGCACGTGGCGGAGAGTTTTGCGCCGATGCCTACGCAGACGAAATATACCGACGTTAAGGGATATGCGACTTACTACTATTACAATGGGGCGACGACGCTGCCGGATGTGGTGCCGGACTTTTCGCGCGGGCGCAAGATTCTGTTTGTGCACGGCGCCGGATCGAACGGGCACACGTGGCATCGACAGATTGAGGCGTTTGGCGCTCAGCACAGTCCGATCGCGCTTGATCTTCCGGGGCATGGACGATCGGCGGGGGTCGAGGGGCTGCGCACGGTTCATGACTACGCGGACTTCGTTGCGGCATTTCTCGACGCGTTGAAGATCAAGTCAGCCGTGATCCTCGGACATTCGATGGGCGGCGCGATTGCGATGGATCTCGGGCTGCGGCATTCGGCGCGGGTCGAGGCGCTGATCCTCAGTTGCACGGCGCCGAAGTTCAATCTCACGCCCGATCGAATCGAGGGATTGCGGGCGATCACGATGGGCCGCGCACCGCAGGCGTTCAACACCGACGGCTACTCGCCGAAGACGGCGAAGGAGAATTTCGACGTCGTGCGCGAAGGCTGGATGGAACAAATCAAGACAGATCCGCGCGTGCGCTATACCGACATCCTCGCGTGCTCGGAGGTCGATCTGCGCGACGCGATCGCAAAGATCGACAAGCCGACGCTCGTGCTCGCGGGCGCCGACGACAAGGGCACCACGCCGGCCGATGCTGAGTTTATTGCGAGCAAGATTCGCGGCGCGACCACGAAAATTATCGCGGACGCCGGTCATTACATTCCGCGCGAGCGTCCCGCCGAGTACAACGCCGCGATCGAGCAATTCGTTGCCGGACTAAAGTAGGTTTTCGAGATGAGTTTAAGCCGCAAGACCGCAGTGGCCGGAGTATTTGAGCATCCTACGCGATTCGCGCCGGACAAAAGTCTGTTCCAGATAATGGCGGAGAGCGTGCGGGGCGCGCTCGACGACGCCGGGCTGACGATCAAGGACGTGAACGGGCTGTGCACCACCGGAATCGGGATGAGCGGGATGGGAATCGTCGGCTTCTGCGACTATCTCAATCTGACGCCGAACTTTGTCGACTCGACCTCCATTGGCGGATCGTCGTTCGTCGCGCATACCGCTCATGCTGCCGCCGCGATTCATGCCGGGCTATGCGACGTATGCGTCGTGGTCTATGGATCGACGGCGGCGTCATCGCGGTTTGCGATCGGCACGGGCGGCGGGGGCGGCGGCAGCGGCGATCCGTGCGACCAGTACGAGATTCCGTTCGGGCCGACCACGGTCGGGTCGTACGCGATGGTCGCGCAGCGCCATATGCACGATTACGGGACGACCTCGGAGCAGCTCGCCGAGATCGCGGTTACGATGCGGCTGCATGCGTCGATGAATCCTGTCGCGAAGTACCGCGATCCGATCACGGTCGAAGACGTGCTCGCGTCGCGAATCATCTCGTCTCCCCTGCATCTGCTCGATTGCTGCATCATCAGCGACGGCGGCGGCGCGCTGGTGATCACGTCGGCGGAGCGGGCGCGCGACTTGAAGAAAAAGCCGGTCTATATCCTCGGCACGGGCGAGACGGTGCGGCACGCGGCGCGCGGGCAGCGCGATTTTCTGGAAATAGCGGCAGCGCAATCGGGACGGCTGGCGTTCGAGCGCGCGGGCGTCGCGCACAAAGATATCGACATGGCGATGATCTACGACTCGTTCACGATCACCGTGCTGGCGACGCTCGAGAATCTCGGTTTCTGCAAGCGTGGCGAGGGCGGTGCGTTCGTATCGGGCGGGCGGCTGCGCTTCGACGGCGAATTTCCAATCAACACCGACGGAGGCGGCCTATCGTCGAACCATCCGGGGATGCGCGGAATTTTTTTAGTGATCGAAGCGACCAGGCAACTGCGCGGCGAATGCGGACCACGGCAGGTCAAGGACTGCAAAATTGCGCTCGCACACGGGACCGGCGGCACCCTCGGCACGCGGCATTCGGGCGCGACGCTGATACTCAGTAACCAGTAAAACGGTACGGTGAAAAAATGGCGGAGCAGACTCAACCGAAGAAATACTCGAAGCCGTTGCCGCATCTCGACGAAGAGAATCGTCCATGGTGGGAAGCGCTCCAGCGGCACGAGCTCTATATCCAGAAATGCGGGAAGTGCGGCGACCTGCGTTACTATCCGCGAGCGCTATGCACCAATTGCATGTCGGCGGATACGCAATGGATCAAGTGCAGCGGACGCGGCAAGGTCTATACCTTTACGACGACCTATCAGAACCAGGCGCCGGGATTTCGCGAGTCGTTGCCGTACATCATGGCGTACGTCGAGCTGGACGAGGGCGTGAAAATGCTCACTAACATTATCGACTGCGCGCCAGAACAAGCTAAGATAGGGATGCCCGTCGAGGTCGTATACGAGGACGTCACGCCACAAGTGACGCTCGCGAAATTTCGCCCGGCGAGGTGAGGGCACATTCCTGGTGAGTACAATCCTTGATCTGCACACGCATAGTGAAGCTTCGGAAGACAGCCGCGCACCGGTAGAGGCCTACCTCAACTGGATCAAGCTGCGAGCCACCGAACGGCCGGTCGACGGAATCGTGTTGACCGAGCATCGCCAGTTCAATCGCGACGCCGATTACCGCGCGCTCGAGGACAAGTTCGGCACGCTGGTGCTGCGCGCGTCGGAGGTCGAAACCAATTACGGGCACATGCTGGTATTCGGCGTGAACGACGACATGACCAAGCGCTTCGATTTCGCCGACGTACACCTGGACGCGCAGACGCTGATCGATGAAGTCGCGCGGATGGGTGGAATCGTCGTCCCGTGTCATCCGGGACGTCCGAATATCGGGCTCTACGAGCATTATCAGAGCAAGGGGCCGCTGGAGAACGTGGTCGCGGTCGAGGCGCTTAACGGCGGATCGCGCAAAGGCGAAGATGAGCGCAGCGCGGAGTTGATCGCGAAGTATGGTTTCGCGGCGACCGGCGGATCCGACAGCCATCTCGTCAGCCTGATAGGACTATGCGCGACGAAGTTCAACGCCTATATCAAGACGATCGACGACCTGGTGCAGGAATTGAAGACCGGTAATTACGAGGCGGTGGATTTCCGGCCTCGGCGTAAAGCCGTGCCGCATGCGGTCGCGATGGAAACGCGGTAACTCGACAGCGAGACAATGACGATGGCAGTCAATTACGATCCGGCGCTGATCAACAAGGTCTTCGAAGTGACTGAGCCGGTCGAGGTCAAGGCCGACAAGATCCAGCGGTACTGCGCGGCGCTCGGCGAGACCAATCCGATTTACACGGACGAGGAGGCGGCGAAGAAAGGGCCGTATGGCGGGATCGTCGCGCCGCCGTCGTTCGCGGTGACGTTCCGCAACGGGCGGCATTTTTTCGAGAACGTCCCGCGCTTCGGACGCCGCGGTTTCGATGCCGGCAAGGATGTCGAATTCGTCGCGCCGATAAGACCGGGCGACAAGGTGACGCTGACCTCGCACGTGAAAGAAATCTTCGAGAAGACCGGACGCACGGGCACGATGGTATTCGTCGTGATCCGCTCGACCCTGAAAAACCAGAAGGACGAAGTGCTGGCCCATATCGACCATCGCTTCATGAACCGCACGTGAAAAGTTTCGAAGAGATCAATATCGGGGACACGCTCGGCCCGCTCGAGCTGTTCGTCAGCAAGGATCAGTGTCGCGCGTACGCCAGGACGATGGGCATGGGCGATATCGCGGGTCGATTCACCGACGACGAAGCGGCGAAGAAAGAAGGCCTGCCCGGGATGATCCTGCCGGGCAACATGAGCCTGGGCCTATTGTCGAAACTGGTGACGGATTGGATCGGCTCGAGCAACGCGTGGCTGAAGCAGATGAGTACGACCTATCGCGTGCCGGTGCAGCCCGATCATACGATCACGATTCACGGTTTCATCACCAATAAAAATCCCGCGGACCACACGGCCGAGATCGACGTCTGGATGGAGAACGAGGAGGCCGAGCGCCTCGTGACCGGAACGGCAACAGTCGAGTTCAGGAAATAACTTCACCCTGGCGATACGATCTGCTCGAGCTTCGCGATCAAGTTTGGCAAGTCACTATTTACGATTTGCCATAGGATTTCGAAGTCGACTGAATCGTAACCATGAATCAGCCGATTGCGCAGTCCGACAATCTGGGCCCATGGAATGTCGCTATGTTGCGCGCGCTCGTCGAGCGGCGTTCTGCTCGCAGCTTCGCCCACAATTTCCAACAATCGGACTAGGGCGAGGTTCAAGATGCGATCAGTACGCAGATCGTCGCGCGTCTTGCCTTTCGTTATCGCAACCGCTTCGCGCGAGTGATCGAGCATGTGACGAAGTCGCACCATGCTCTCATGGCGCGACATATTGAACCTCGGCGTCGGCGAGTACTCGGTCGCGAAAATGACTGCTCAAAAACCCGGGAGTGTTAAGGTCGACGGTCCGTCCCAAAATGATCGACAATTCGTCCTGCATCGCAAAGAAGTCGAGGCCGGGAACATGGCCGGATTCGAATTCCACGATCACATCCACATCACTGTCTGGCAGAAAATCGTGGCGCAGAACGGAGCCGAATAGCGCAAGTCTGCGGATGTGATGGCGTCGGCAGAAACCGCGAACGCGTTCTATCGGTATTTCGATTTTCGCGCGTCCCATCTCTCAACATCCTGTCTTGTTGCAGAACAACTCGGGCAAAACCCTTCATGCCCATACTATCGATTTCGCCCGCTGATCGCTATCAAATGACTTCAGATGGCGCGGAGTTCGGTTGCGATGTCGCCGCGGGTGGCCAGCGTCGCGGGGATGAAGCCGCTGGCGGCTCCGATTAGGGCGGCGATCAGAAAGCTGTAGGCTACTATTCGCGGCTGCAGCGTCATCGCGAGTGCGAGCGGGCCCAGCGCTCCGGAGACTCGCGGCAACAGTTCGAAGCCCAGCAGCGCCAGGATGCATCCGAGTGCGCCGCCCGCGACGCCGACTATCAGTCCTTCGACCAGGATTCGTGCGACGATCGATCGGCGTGTGAAACCAATCGCGCGCATCACCGCCATTTCGTGACGACGCTCGCGCACCGCCATCGCGGCCGTGTTTGCGGCAACCAGCGCGATTGTGAACATCACGATTGCCGCGAGAAATTTTGCACCGTTAAGTAACAGGCTCAGGGTGCCGCCCTCCTGGCTTTTTATCAGCGCGACTTCAGTTTCAGTGGCCGTCTCGTTGGGCGAGTTCGCGAACATCTCGTCGATCGCGGCGATCACTTCGGGCGCCGACTTCGAGCTATCGAGTTTTACCCAGAACAGGTTGGCTGTCCCCGGCCTGCCCAGCAGTTCTTCCATGTAGTCGCGTCGGAAGATGATGCGGGGGCCGGCGGCTTCCTCGTTCAGCACGCCGACGATCGTCAGTTGCAGATCGACCGGATACATCGTGCCGCGCAGCATGAACGTCTGGCCGACTTTCCAGCCGTAAACCTTCATCAGATTGGTTGCGACCAGGGCCGCGGTGCGAATGCTTTTGAAGTCGTGATCGGCTTCCGCGCTGATATCCCAATCGGGAAAGATTTCGCCGATATGATCGTTGTCGACGGCCAGGACGCCGAGTTGTTCGTTCGGGTCGCGGTAAGTCGCGAGGAAGACGCTGTAGGCCGCGACCGCCTCGACGTGCGGCAGGGATTCTATTCGGCGGCGGTAAGACTCGGGCAGCATGTAGAAAAGACTGGCCTTGCTGTGGGTGATGAGGCGACGCGAGTTGGCGCGGTCGCGCAGGATCTGGTTGAGCAGGCCGGGCAGACTGATCAGCGACGCGAAAATGAATATCGAGACAGTGATCGACAACGTCGTAAGAATCGTGCGGCGCTTGTTGCGGGCGAGGTTTCGGAGCACGAGGGAGAGATAGTTCATAAGATGAGTCGTAGGACGGAATTTATTCCGTCACGCCCGTCCCGAAAAAGCAAAGATACGAAGCGACTAGACGAAAAAGCAAAAGATACGAATCGACGAAATATTCTTCTAAATCAACAGGGCGCCGCGGAAGGGTTCGTCTCTTGGGGGCGGGAATTGGAGCAGGTTGATGGCCCATTTGCGGGCCTGGCGCAGCGCGTCTTCGGCGCGGCGGAAGATTCTTTCGCGGTACATCACCGACCATACGTAGGCGTCGACCGACGGTTCGTCGCCGAGCGTGATGTCGAGCATCCAGTCCTCGAGTTGCGGTCCGCAAATCAGCAGGCGCACGACCCGGCCATGATCGATCACGATGCCACGCGCCTCGCGCGGGATGCGGAACTCGTCCTTGACGCGCTTGATCACGTTGGCGGGTGCGTGCTGCTCGGTCATCGCGAGGTAAGCCCAACCGCCCTGCGGAGGATTCGCCTCGCGCGCGATGCGCAGGTTGTTGTCGGTGAGATCTTCCTTGGCGCGATCCTGATCGTAGTCGCGCGCGACCTGGTAAAAGGCCATCGCAACCGGCAACTGCGGCATCTCGGTTTCGGACTTGACCTTTTTCGGTTTCTTGGTGGTTTCGACCCACCACCGATTTTCGACCGTCGGCTTTTGCGGCATCAGGCGGCCCGCCGGGATTTCCGAGTAGTGATACGCCGGGACGCGACACGAGTGGTCCGTCGCGATTTTCGTGCGCTCGCGATCCGCGGACGCCGTTTGCGCAGGCGACTTGCCGAGCGACGTGTGCTCGAAATTCCGGCGCGGTTGCGCGTGCGCGATGCTGCGCGGCGGTTTCGGACTTTCAGGCCGATGATCATTCGGCGCGAGAACAAGTCGGCCTTGCGCTCGGGATCGCTCCAGAGCAGGAAATGTCCGAGCTCGTGGTAGATCATCTGGATCCATTTGCGTTCGCTGAAATAGATGCGTCCGCGCTTCCAGTTTTCGGGATGCACGAGGTGGATGCGGCCGTCTTCGTAGGTGCGGCCGGCGGTCTTGCCCCAATCGATGTACTCGAACCATTCGACGCGCGGGCGGCGCAATTTGAAATATTTGCACATCGAGGAGACGGCGCGGTTGAAATGCGCGGCGCGATGGCCGCGGAAAAATTCGGCAAGGTTGCGATCAATTTCGCGGCGATGAGCGACAGGAGGGACAATCATTCGCACGAGCGGGGGACCTCCGGGAACGTGTAAGAAAGATCATATTGAGGGGCGTTCGTCAGAGTCAAACAGAGTTGCCAAAATCTCAGTTTATACCGGCGTTTGATTATGCATAAGCTCGAATTAGCCAGTCTGGATATGAGTTAAATTCGTTAGCGCAGATGATCCTAACCCAACGTGCCGGAGGCCTTCAGGCTCGCAATTTCGTCCCAGGTCAGCCCCATCTCTAGCGCGACTTCCTCTGTATGCTGCCCGAGTTCGGGCGCCGCGCGATGCGGCTGCGAAGGTGCGTCGCCAAACTCGACCGGGCTGTTCACGACGCGGCATCCGGCGATGTTTGGGTGATCGACCGCGGCGAAAGCGCCGATGGCGTGGGCCTGCGGATCATCGAGCACTTCGGCGTCGGTGCGGACGGGCGCCCAGACCAGGTTGTGGCGATCGAAAATCGACGCCCATTCGTCAGACGTTCGTGCGGCGACGGCGCGATCGATTTCGCTGGTGAGCGTCGCGCAGTTTTGCGCGCGAGCGTTCGAGTCCTTGAAGCGTGGATCGTCCAGCCATTCAGATTTGCCGAGCGCGCGGCAGAAGTCCGGCCAGTGCCGATCGCTTTGGATCATCACGAAATAAATCCATCGCTCGTCGGCGCACTTGTAGGAGCTCCACAGCGGATTTACGCGCTCGGTGCGCGACTCGGATTGCGGCGAGCGCCCCGTCATCAGGCCGACGGTGAGATCTGAGGCGTTCATCCAAAGGCCCATCGAGAAGAGCGAGATATTGACCTCGCGGCCGCGGCCGGTGCGCTCGCGCGCGAGCAGCGCCGCGGAGATCGCGCCTGCTAACCCCAGGCCGACGGCGTGATCGATCATCGCGGGGCGCTGCGCAGGCGGCGATTGCCCGGGCTCTGCGATCGTCGCCATCAGACCCGATCGCGCCCACGCGGCGGCGTAATCGTAGGCGGGGCGATTGCGGTCCGGCCCGCGATGCCCATAGCCGTTAATCGACGCATAGATGAGTCGCGGATTCTTCGCGGAGAGGGTCGCGTAGTCGAGCTTCATCCGCTCGATCGCGTCGAGGCGCAGGCTGGTGACGAAAACGTCGGCGCGTTCGATCAGCTTGAGCGCGAAGGCGTGGCCGTCGGTGGTGCGCAAATCAACCGCGACAGATCGTTTGTTGCGATTGTCGAGCTCGAACGGCGGACGGATGCGCGCGTTGGGATCGCCCATCGTGCGCGTGACGAAGCCGCGAATCGGATCTCCCGTCTTCGGATCTTCGAGCTTGATAACGTCGGCGCCCCAATCGCCGAGCACGGCGGTGGTCGAGGGGCCGGCAACCCACATCGCAACTTCGACGACTTTAATTCCTTGGAGAGGTCGGTCCATAGGAACCTAATCTTAATGAAACCCACCGTGGGTTTCATACTTCCTTGGGCAGGGCTAAGCCCTGCACCTTAGTATCTATGAAGATGCAGGAGATTGAGCGATGATGCCGAGCGAGAATCGCATGTCCAGAATTTCGATGTTGTTACTGGTGCATCCGGATACACCGGTCGATATATCACGCGGGTGCTGCTGTCGCGCGGGCGGCGGGTTAAGACGCTGACAGGACATCCGACGCGAGCGAATCCATTTGGCGATCAGATCGAAGCGATGCCGTTCAATTTCGATCGCCCCGACGAGCTGAAGCGAAGTCTTGAAGGCGCCCGCGCGCTCTTCAATACCTATTGGATCAGGTTTCCGTATGGCGGGCAGACTTTCGATACTGCGGTTGCGAACACTCGCGTCATGCTCGATGCGGCCAAAGCGGCCGGCGTTCGCAAGTTCGTTCATATCAGCGTGACCAACGCGACGGAGTCGTCACCGCTGCCGTATTTTCGCGGCAAGGCGCAGGTCGAAGCGGCCATCAAAAACTCGGCGCTCAGTTATGCGATCATTCGGCCGGCGCTGATTTTCGGCGTCGAAGACATTTTGCTCAACAACATCGCATGGCTGCTGAGGCGATTCCCGTTCTTCGCGATTCCGGGACGTGGAGATTATCGCGTCCAGCCGATTTTCGCGGGCGACCTTGGTGAGATTGCCGCCAACGCCTCGAGCGACGATCAATCCGCCATATTCGATGCGGTCGGGCCGGAGATCTTCACCTTCGACGAATTGGTTCGAATGATCGCGAGCGCGGTGCACAGCAAATCGCGGATAGTGCATGTCGATCCGCGTGTCGCGGTCGCATTCGCCTGGATCGTCGGATGGTTCGTGCGCGACGTTACGCTCACGCTCGACGAAGCTCGCGGCCTGATGAGCAATCTGCTGGTGACGGATTCATCGCCAAACGCGCCGACCCGCTTCAGCGAATGGCTCCGGAACAACGCCGACAAGATTGGCGTCGAATATCAATCGGAGCTGGCGCGGCATTTCCGCTAGTCCAATGCGAAAACCGCGCGCGGAATTTTGAATCTGCGCGGATTAATCGGTCGATTGAATCGAAGCGCTAGCGTGCGCGGGTTGCCCGATGCACTCTGCGGGGGTCTCGACGGCGCACTCGATTCACCGTCAGGCGCTGCATCCGGCTCGCTTCCTTCAGGCGCAAACGCAGCGGAGTGCCCGCGCGGCCGGCCACCAGCTCCGACAGGCGCCATCGCAGGCCCTGGGCGTCGATACCGAGCGCGTCGCATACGCTGTCAAACGACAACGGGCAGGCGACGCCCTTGGTGAAGAACCAGTTCCAGGCCTCGTTGAACGAGTTGCGTTTGCGCATGCTCGAGGAGCCGCCAAATTCCTGCACGACATTGATCGCGTCGGCCAGCACGGCGAGCATCAGGCGCTGTTCGCTCGAAAGCGACCGCGTGCCGACCATCTCGAAGAACTGGCTGCGAAGAATGACGTCCGGGAACGGGCGCGGATCAGCAGCGACGATTGTGGACACTACCGTACTCATTTGTTCAGCTTCCTCCCTCCCCCGAGCGAAGAGCTTGAACGTGAAGCGTTGGCTGCATGCGATGGACGACTACGATCACCATCTCTAATGCTGGGCCCCTTTCCGTCTAATGTAATATCTTACGGACAAAGAAAGTTAGCTCAGAACGGTGACTCATTGCAAGGGAAGAGTCAGAGATAAAAATCACCGTCGCACGCCTAAGATAAGCAAGCTTTGTCTGATGACGATCACAGGATTAGCGCACGCGAACGGCTTGCGCGCGTCAGATAAACATTTGTTTATCTATACGAATGAGTCGGCTCTGATATAATCGAAGAGCAACGGCCCGAAACCTTTCAGGAGAATCACGATGGCAGATTTCTATGGCAAGGAAACTTCGAAGTATCTCCGCAACCTGCGGCAGAATGCGCCCGACGCCTTCAAGGGCTTCCTGGACTTCGACAAGGAAGTTTTCAAGGACGGCGCGATTCCGAGCAAGACCAAAGAGCTGATGGCGATTACTGCCGCGCATGTGACGCAATGCCCGTGGTGTATCGAGGCGCACGTCACGCGAGCCAAAGAGAAAGGATGCACCGACCAGGAAATCGCGGAGGCCGTCTGGGTTGCGGCCGCGATGCGTGCGGGAGCGGCGTTCAGTCACGGCGCAATCGCGATGGCGGTGGCGGACGAGCACAAGCACTAGCAAGAGGCCAGCGCATTCGGCAGCATAGGAAGGAATGGATCAGGCATTAAAAGATCGAAAGACACGGCAGATAACGATTGGCGGCACCAAGGTCGGCGGCAACGCGCCGGTGGTGGTGCAATCGATGTGCGCGACGCGGACCATCGACGTCGACGAAACGGTGGCGCAGGCGCATCAGTTGGCGAACGCGGGTGCTGGAATCGTGCGCATCGCGATCGACAGCGAGAAGGAAATCCCGGCGGTCAAGGAAATCCGCGAGCAGACCAAGGGCATCGTGCTGTCGGTCGATTTGCAGGAGAACTACAAGATCGCGGACCGGGTCGCGCCGCACGTCGACAAGATTCGCTACAACCCCGGGCCATCTGCACCATATCGAGAAGTCGAAGACGATCGAGCAGAAGGTGAAATGGCTGGTCGACGTGGCGCGCGACCACGACGTCGCGATTCGCATCGGCGTCAACTGCGGATCGGTCGCGCCGGCGTTCCTGGACAAGTATCCGGGCGATCAGCTCGCCGCGATCGTCGAGTCGGCCGCGTACCATTGCGATCTGATGGACAGTTTCGGCTTCACCCGCTTCGTCGTCTCGCTGAAGGATTCCGATCCCAACAAGGTGATGGACGCGAATCGGCGCTTCTCGAAGCGGCGGCCCGACGTGCCGATTCATCTCGGCGTCACCGAGGCGGGGTTGCCGCCCGACGGCATCATCAAGACCCGGATCGCATTCGAGAAGCTGCTCGCGCAGAGTATCGGCGACACGATTCGCGTCTCGCTGACGCTGCCCAACGAGCGCAAGCATGAGGAAGTTCTAGTCGGCCACAAAATTATCGAGGATGTCGCCGCCGGCCGCTTCATCTCGGTGCCTGATTTCGGCGCGGGCCTGAATATCATCTCGTGCCCGTCATGCTCGCGCGTCGAGAACATGAAATTCGTCGAGCTGGCGCAGCAGGTGAAGGAGCTCACGGTTTACGCCGAGCAGTACAAGATCACGATCGCGATCATGGGATGCCGCGTGAACGGCCCGGGCGAGACCGACGACGCCGACCTCGGCCTGTGGTGCGGTCCGACGACGGTGAATCTCAAGAAGAAGGATCGCAAGCTGGGCTACTTCGGCTACGAAGAAGTGCTCCCGAAGCTGCGCGCCGAGTTGGATCGTCTGATCGCAGAGCGCTCCGCCGCAGCTACGAATTAGAGCGACACGCTTCGGCGAGGGTAGTGGGTCAGTTTAGTGGCTCAGCTGCGGAACGAGTAGATAAATGCGCGACGCTCGACGTGAGCAATTTGAAAGCGATCCGTATCGCCCTTTAGTTTTCAATCGGATGCCTGGAATCGCGTAATCGCTGACTTGGTTCATCGCTGCACCCTTTGTCGTCGCACCTCTTGTTCTAGGATTTGTGCCCGATTGGAATTGGAAGGAACTCACGGCAATGATGATGTTCGCCTCTGCATCTTGCCAGCGTCGTGCAGATTTTGGGCTGGGTATATGAACTCATCAAGTATCGTGACCGATCAATTTCAAATCTGATCGCGAATTTCGAAGTGCGACCCTCTATGAAGCATCTTCGCCAAACACTATTGTAGATGGATTGCTCAGCCGCGATTTTCGGCGCTCGCGTCGGGAAAGCGGCTTCCAAGAAGGGATTCATGACGACTAAAGGAAATTGCAAAGCGAAAGATTGCGCACGCGAGGCGGTCGGCAAAGGTTATTGCCGCCAGCATTTTCGGCTCTGGAAGGCAGGCGAGATGCCCAAGGCGCGTTACAAAACCTGCACCTTCGAGAAATGCCGCAAGCATCGCCACGGCACCTCGAGCCTGTGCGACGAACACTTCAAGGCCAAGCACGGCAAGCCGGCAGATGCAGCAGCGGCCGCGCCCGCGGCCGAAGCGGCGCCGGCAGAAGCTCCAGCCGCCTGATACTGCGATAGCGTCCGCATCGCGCTCGCGTCATGCGGGCAGCGTGAAGAGTGACTTCCGATGGCTAATCTAATCGTGGCTGGAGCAGCGGGCCGGATGGGCCGTCTGCTGGTCGCGCTCGCGTCGCGCGATCCGCAGCACAAAATTGTCGGCGCGCTCGAAGCGCACGGCAACAGCGCTCTTGGCTCCGACGCGGGCGAGCTGGCCGGCGTCGGCAAGCTCGGTCGTGAAGATCACCGACGACTACGCGTCGCTCGCGAAGCCCGACACCGTCACGCTGGATTTCACGACGGCTCCCGCCTCGATGGAGCATCTCGAAGTCGCGTCGAAAGCGGGCGCCGCGATCGTAATCGGATCGACCGGTTTCACGCCCGAGATGGAAACCCGCGCGCGCGAGCTCGCGCAGAAGACGCGCACCGTGATCGCACCCAACATGAGTATCGGGGTTAACGTGCTCGCCAAGATTGTCGCCGAAGTCGCCGCGATCCTTCCCGACTTCGATGCGGAAGTGATCGAGATTCATCATCGCACGAAAATCGACGCGCCCAGCGGCACCGCGCTGTCGCTCGGCAAGGCGATCGCATCGGCGCGCGGCACTGACTTCGCCTCGAACGCGATTTACGGCCGCGAAGGAATCACGGGCGTCAGGCCCGACGGCAAGATTGCGGTGCTCGCGATACGCGCGGGCGACGCAGTCGGCGACCACACCGTGATTTTCGGCGGGCAGGGCGAGCGCCTCGAGCTAACCCATCGCGCACAAAGCCGCGACTCTCTCGCCCGCGGCGCACTCCGCGCGGCGGGCTGGCTGGCAACCCGCAAGCCGGGCCTCTACACAATGCGCGACGTCCTCGGAATTTAATCTTCTATCTGGTTCCCCTTCCCACTTTGGAAGGAGCGAAACAAATCCGGTTCCCCTTCCCGCTCGGGAAGGGGTTAGGAGTTAGGTTCTTCGCATCGTTCGCGACGCCGTCTCCTCAGCAAAGGACCGCTGCGCGATTCTCAGAAACCGGAACCGGCTTCGCTTACGCGAAGCTGTCCGAGGTCCTTCCTCAGGTCGCGATGCTCCCGTCGTCAGGATGACGGACGGGCGCTCGCGTTGCTCACTTCGTTTACGAAGGCGAACGAGGCTCGGGTTGCTCGCTTCGATCAGGAGGACGGACGCTCTAAAGATGTGATGGATGGGTGGGCTCGTGATCGTGCGGCGGACGAGGCGGTAGGTCGCCCATCTCTGCGCCCTCGTGATCGAGCATTGCCCATCGCTCGACCAGTTTGACGCCGAGTCCGCGATGGCCGCGGATGAAGTAGGTCGCCATCGCGATCAGAGCGAGGATATTTCCGGCGACGATTTTCCACCATCCGAGTGCTTCCAGCGCTGACTGATCGATCAACGAAATAAATCCGACAAAGAAAACCTCGAACACTGCCAGTAGTAACAGCGCGCCGAGCACCATGAACGGTTCCCACTCCGACGCCGCGAGCAAGACCGCCAGCGCCAGCCCGAACCCCACGAATGCGAAGAAATGCAGAATCGAGTAGCCGAGTACGAGCGGCAGCGTCGCCTGGATGCCGTCGCTCACCGTCGCGTTTTGAAAAACCATCGCGCCGAGAATCGCCGGGGTGTGAAAGGAATTGCCCGACGCGAGATCGTAAGCCATGAACCAGAGCGAGACGACGATGCCGCCGACGAGCCCGGCCGTAATGCCTTCGCGCGCAATCGTGATCCAGCCGCCAAGCAAATTGAACGCGAGCGCCGGATGCCGCCAGAAGAAATATGAGAGCATCGCGGCCGTGGCGAGCAGATTGCCGACGATGATGCCCCACCAGGTCAGCTCCACCATCACGTTCGGCCCGAGGAACAGCACGACTGCGATGAAGAAGACCTCGAACGCAACGAAAAAAATTACCAGCGAAAAGAGCAGCGACGATTCGGTCTCGCACGCTTCGAGCAGCAGCCCGCCCGCGATTCCGAAGGTAATGAATGCGCCGAAATGGATTAGCGAATACTCGAGCGCGAGCAGCGCCAGGCCGTGATGAACCTCGTGACTGTGCGATCCGTGCAGAATAGTGGCGGCGAGCAGGGCAGGCGTTTCGAGTGCGTGGCCGCGAATCATATCGAAAATCAGGAACCAGACGGCGACGACGACGGCGCCGATGATGCCGGCGATTGCGCCGTCGATAATGATCCGCGTCCTCGAGTGTTCCATCTTCCCTCGTCACGCGCCCGGCCAAGCGGCCAGCTTAACCTCGTGTCTACTCAACTAGCGCACAAGATCCGCACCCGGCAAGCATCGCGGACTTTACGATTTTGACTTCGGAAACTGCGCAGAGTAGCCGTAAATCCATGATGCCGGAGTACTCCGCTCGGACCTTAACTCTGTTGCTGCTGATGACCATCGCCGTCGGTGGATGTCTGATGGCTCCTCTCTCGATGCCGATCGCTTACCAACCCGCATCGAACGTCACGCCAGTTCCGGGGGCGTCGTCAGTGCACGTGCACGTCGTCGGCCAAGATCAGCGCGCGAACACGACCAATGTCGGTCAGAACGACCAACAGTCCGTCGTTACCAGCAACAATGTCGGCGATACCGCGCGGGACGCGGTGCAATCGGAATTGCAGGCGCGCGGATTTGTCATCGACAATGGACCTGCGAGCACGGAAGTCCGCGTTCAGATCGTAAAGCTCAATGGTCACTTTTTCAGCACGCTCTTCTATTCCAGTTATACCGCTGAACTGACCGTGCACGTCGAGGTCGAGCGGCCGGGCAAGGTGATCGCATACTCGCAGAGTTTCGACGCGACCGACACGACCCATCCTGCGGTCTTCGGCAGCGTGTCCAAGGATTTCGGCGACGCGCTCAGCGGCGCGCTCGAGCAAGGAGTCGCAAAACTGTTTGACGATCCCGCGTTCATGAACGCGCTGCTCGCGAAACCTTAGCAGTCGGCCATTGCATCGGCACGAACCAAAATGCCAGGAGCACCAGGGCGCCGAAGGTTAGGTAGACGATCGTGAATACCCAGGGCGGCGCCTGATAGAAGATCAGCCAATCGAACCAGTATCCGACGAAATCGCGCGAGTAGCCGGATTCACCTCCTTTCACGCGCAACATATTCTCCCAGATGGTGAGCGGACAGGTTGCGCCAACGAGCGCTTCGCAACAAACGAACAGGATCATTGCGACGTGGGCCAGCCGAAAATAGAAGTTCCGGACCCAATACCATCCGGCTGCCCAGCCAGCCAAAATGGCCGCGAATCCGATAACCACGAACGCCACGTAGGCCGCGTGAATCACCGTTACGAGATCGGCTGTCACCAGCCATAACATTGTATTGTTGTGTCTACTCTCCCAGTCGGGGAGTTCGAAACTGTCTCTTACAAAGAGACCTTTGCCGCAAGCCTTCGGAATACAGAAGCGGAATCTTTAATCGCGCGCGAAAAATGCGCGCCGAACAAGGTCCCTCACCTTCAATCCTCTCCCGTCGGGAGAGGGGAAATTTTATGAGTGCGCGATGCGGCGTGGCCGTACGACTCGCAGAGCTGGGGTCGTCGACGCCGGCAGAACCGGAACGTCGCTGTCTTCGCGTTGCTGCCATTTGTAGAAAATGAACGTGAAGACGAACATCAGGTAGGTGCCCTGCCCAATCCACATGATGAGCCCGCCCATCACCTGGTCTTCGAGCGGCTTGAGGCCCCATCCATGCGCGCCCTCGATGTACCACGGATAAATCACGCGGGTCGCGAGTGTGATCGGCGCGGCGACTGCGGTCATCGGGATCATCAGGAGGAACAGGTAAAGGATTTGCGCGGGGTACGAGAGCCGCGGTAGCTCGGGGAGCGGACTCAGGATCGGCCACCACAGCAGCATGCCGGACGCCATGAAGAGAAGATGCAGAAAAATGTGAAAGTTCTCGTCGCGGCACATCTTGTCGAAGATCGGAGGAAAGTGCGCGGTGACGAACACCGCCGAAAAAATCAGGAATGCGACTACCGGTGTCGTCAGCAGCCGCGCGACCGGCTTGATGGGACGGCTGAGAATCCACGGGCGCAGCATCCAGCCCGGCGTCCCGAGCAGGATCAGCGGCGGGATCAGGAAGGTCTGCATCAGATGCTGCAACATGTGCATCGAGAAGATTCGCGCGTCCGCGAGTTCGTCCAGCTCGGTGTGCGTGAATAAGATCGCGCCCATCGCGATCGCGAACCACATCGCCTGACGCCGCGTCGGTCGGCAGCCGGTCACGCGGCATGCGCCAAGGTAAATCGCGATCAGGATCGCGACTCCTATCGGGATGCTTGGATGTTCGCCGAAAATGTCCATCGTCAAAAAGAAGTGGCTATCCGATCGGCGCCATGTGATGCGACAGATATGCGAACAGCAGAATCAGCGAAACCAGCAAAACGGTCGCCATCATCAATGGGAACACGAATACTCCCGTCAGCAGCCATCCGTCGTACTTGAGGTGCATGTAGAACATCGCGACCAGCGCGAACTTGGCGGCGCCCAGCACGATCAGCACCGGAACCAGCACGGGACGGAGCGCATGCACGTAGAAAACCGTGATCTCCATCGCGGTCAGCACGATCAGGAATACCGCGATGATCAGATAGAGGGCAGGACCGGGATGATGAACCTGCGTGCTGTGGGTGTCTGCAATATCGCTCATGCTCCGGGCACCGCCTGCATCAGATAGACGAGAGTAAAAATGATGATCCACACGACGTCGACGAAATGCCAGTAAAGTCCGGCGAGCTCGACTGACAGCGCGCGCGACTTGCCGAGCTTGCCGGTCATCGCGGCGGCCAGCAGGACAGATAGCCACAGCACGCCGATCGCAACGTGCGCGCCGTGAAATCCGACCAGCACGAAGAACGACTGCGAGAAGAGGTTGGTCGTCAGGCCCATGCCCTCGTGATAGAAGCTGGTGAATTCGTAAACCTGGCCGCAAAGAAAAATCAGTCCGAACAGGACTGTGCCGCCGAGCCAGACTCGCTCCCATCGCTTGTCACCGCGCTGAGTCGCCGCGAGCGCCAACACCATCAGCAGAGAACTCATCAGCAGAATGAAGGTGCTGAACGAGGTCAGCGGGATATTGAGGATTTCCGGCCCAGGCCCGCTGATGCTGCGCGATTTGTAAACGATGAAGGTCGAGATCAAGCTTGCGAAGAACACGCACTCCGATCCGATGAACGACCATATCCCGATTTTGCGCACATCGATCCCACCCGACGACGGCGCGTGCTCGGGATCGTGCGTTTCTTCGCCGAAGTTCGGATATTCGAATCCCATCCCAATGATCGACATGACGACGACCGCCGCGCCGATGAGAACGATACGATACCAGTCGATGATGAGACCGAGTCCCATCATGCCGACGCCAAGACTCAGCACCAGCGGATAGATCGAAGGCGCGGGCATGTGGATGTGATCGACGGATGCCGGGTCGCTTGGAGGCGGTGGCGTTGGCGCCTGTCCCGACATGTAGGCTGCGACGCCGCGCGAGCCGGCGCGCCCGTATTTGATGATCCACCATGCGTCGCGGCCGCGGATTTGCGGAATCGTCGCGAAGTTGTACGCAGGCGGCGGCGACGGCGTCGACCATTCGAGGCTGCGTCCGTCCCACGGGTCAGCAGGGGCAGGCTCTCCATCGATGAGACTCTTGAAAATATTGATGTAAAAAAGCAGGAACGCGATGCCGAGAATGAACGCGCCGACCGTCTCGAGCTGGTTGAGATGCGTCCAGCCCATGTCGGCGCCGTAAGTGTAGGTGCGCCGCGGCATCCCCCACATCCCGAGAAAGTGCATCGGGAAAAAAGTGAGATTGAAGCCGATCACCGTCAGCCAGAACTGCCACTTGCCAATCCGTCTCGCCGAGCATGCGGCCGCTGATCTTTCGGCCACCAGTAGTAGAACGCCGCGAGGATCGCGAACATCGTGCCGCCGAACAGTACGTAGTGAAAATGCGCGACGACAAAGTACGAGTCGGTCTGCTGCAGATCGATCGGCGCCGACGCATGCATGATTCCGCTGAGGCCGCCGATGGTAAACTCGAGGACCATCCCAAGGGCGAAATAGAATGCGGTCGTCATGCGCAGCGAGCCGCCCCAGACGGTCGCGATCCAACTGAAAATTTTCACGCCGGTGGGAATCGCGATCAGCATCGAGGTGATGGCAAACGCCGAGTCTGCAACCGGGCCCATCCCGGTCGCGAACATGTGATGTCCCCACACGCCGTACGACAGGAAGGCGATCAGGCAGATCGAATACGCCATCATCGGATAGCCGAACAGTGGCTTGCGCGAGAAAGTCGGCACCACTTCCGAAATTATCCCGAAGGCCGGCAGCGCCATGATGTACACTTCGGGATGGCCGAACAGCCAGAACAAATGCTGCCAGAGAATCGGCGTGGCGCCGGCAGATGCGACGTAGAAGTGCGTGTCGAAGAAACGATCGAAGAGCAGAAAGATCAGGCCGATCGTCAGCGCCGGAAATGCGATCAGGATCAAGATCGACGTCACCAGCAGCGACCACATGAACATCGGCATGCGCATATAGGTCATGCCTGGCGCGCGCATCGCGATGATCGTCGTCAGGAAGTTCAGACCGGTGAGGACTGTCGAGGTGCCTGACACGAGCAGTCCGACTACCCACCAATCGATCGCGAGACCGGGCGTGAAGTAGCGCTCGGTCAAATTCGCGTAGCCGAACCATCCAGCGTCCGGAAGTCCGCCGCGAATCCAGCCGAGATGGAGCAGGATTCCCGCGACGAGAGCCAGCCAGAAGCTCAACGCATTGAGGCGAGGGAACGCGACGTCGCGCGCGCCGATTTGCAACGGAATCAGGAAGTTGCCCAGGAATCCCAGCAGCAGCGGCATCACGACCAGGAAGATCATCGTCGTCCCGTGCATCGTGAAAAACGCGTCGTAGGTCGCCGCCGACAGCGCGTGATTGTCGGGATGCCAGAGCTGTACGCGAATCGCCATCGCTTCGAGTCCGCCGAACGCCATGAAGAACAGCGCGCTCGCGAGATACATCACGGCGACGCGTTTATGATCGATGGTCGTCAGCCATCCGACGATCCCGCCGCCTTCGAGGTAGCTCGGCTGATGCACTGGCAATGGTTTCGGTTGCGCAGCCATTGGACGCTCCCTATTTCAGACTCTCGAGATAAGCGACGAGCGCGTTGAGCTTCGGTCCCGGCAACAGCAGCGGCGGCATGTTCGCGCCCGGCTTGATCTCCTGCGGATCCTCGATCCACTTGGCGACGTTCTCGGGCGTGTTCTTCAGCACTCCGGCGGCGAGAGTGGTGCGGCCGCCGAAATGCGTCAGGTCGGGTCCGATGTATCCCTTCGAGACGCCCTGGATCATGTGGCAGGTCGTGCACGGACTGTCGGCGAAAACCTTTGCGCCATCGGATACAAGCGAATAGTTCGACGAAATCGGGACCGGTCCCGCAAGCTGATCCTTGTTCCACTTGGCGAACTCATCCGGCGAATCGACGAACGCTCGAAAACGCATGTTCGCGTGCGAGAGGCCACAGAACTCCGCGCATTGCCCCGGATACACACCCGGCACTGTTGCGACGAAAGTCAGCTCGTTGATTTGGCCCGGCACCACGTCGCGCTTGCCGCCGAGCTGCGGCACCCAAAAGCTATGAATGATGTCGCCAGATTCCAGCGACAGCCGAATCGGCCGATTGACGGGGATATGCAGCTCGTTGCTGGTTTTCGCTCCGTCCGGATAGTCAAACTCCCACCACCATTGATGCGCAACTACTTTGATCTCCAACGCGCCCCTGGGCGGAACCGCCGGCTGCGAGCGGAAGATCGTTCGTATCGTCGGCACCGAGATCATCAGCAATACCAGCGTGGGGCCGAGCGTCCACGCGATTTCAAGCCCCAGGTCGGACGATGCGGTCGAGGCTGGAGCCGCTTCGCCTACCCGAGAAGAAAAGACGAACACGGCGAGGAAGAACGCGGCGATCACGATCGCGAAAATGATCGCGTCCCAAATTGTCACCTGGATGTAGAGACTCTGGATCCACTGCGCGAGGTCCGACTTCGGCGCGAGCGTTGTCATCGGTCGGTCGGTGTCCGAGCATCCGGCAATAGCCAGTGCAATAGCCACTCGCATAGCTAGTGAGGCGATCGAATGCCTATTTGAACGCCGCCGGATCATTCCTCATCGTCTCCAACCGGTTCTCCCGAGGTTGCAGCCTGCGCGACGCGGTTAAGTCCGGGCACCGCCGAAAAGAGAAATGCGCCAAGGAAGCCGATCGAGATTAGAAACTGGGTCAACCCGAACGGAATCGCGTCGAGTGACAGCGACGGAACCACGAGCACATATCGCTCGAGCCACATTCCGATGAGCCCCAAAGCCGACACAGTGCCGAGAATCATCGGCGTCTTTTTGGTCCGCACACTCATAAGCACCACGAATGGAATCAGCCAGATCAATACGAGACAGGCCACCGATAGGGGAGACCAGGGCATGTGATGCACCCGCTGGACAATGAAAAAAGTTTCGACTGGCAGGTCGCCGTACCAGATCACGATGTACTGGGCGAACATCAGGTAAATCCAGAACACCGAGAATGCGAAGACCATCTTGCCGTAGTCATGCATCACCGTCGGATTCTTGAAGAGGTTGTGCTCGCCTAAGCGGCCGCGCAGCACGACCGCTGTGAGAGCCATCGCAGCCATTCCGCTCCAGAAAGCGCCGGCGAAAAAGTACCAGCCGAAAAGCGTGCTGCGCCAAACCGGTGCGAGTGACATGACCAGATCGAATGAGATCAGCGTGTAGACGACGGCGAACAGAACAGCGACCAGCGGAGCGAACACCCGGATTGAATGCGGTGGCAATGTGATGTCGTCGGTCGCGATCGTCCACGCTCGGGCGTCGCCCCGGCGCGAGATGCGAATGAATGCGTAACTCGCCGCGGCCATCGCGCCAAGCCCGATTCCATCGCGCGCGAAAAGAAACGGAACGTTCAGCCATGCGGCCTTCTGCGCGATCGGATGCGTCACCCACGGGAAAATCAAGCTGCGACCGAAATACAATCCGAAGAAGAGAAAAAATCCCACCCACAGAAACGGCGCGAACGCCTCGCCGAGCCGATACGGTGTCGAACCTCCCCATTTTGCCTGCGTCAAATAGAACGCCGCCGACGCGACCAACGCGCCCTGCGCAACTCCGAGGAAGAACAGCAGATTGACTAGGTAGGCCTGCCACGCGATCGCGGCGCCGCCGTGCAAGACTGCAAGTAGGAATGCGATCGCACCGACGACGATCATCGCGACCGCCACTATCTGCATCGTCGCGCCGGCCACCGACTCCACCGGGGTCGGCTTAATCGCCGTATGCTCGCGACGCGCCTCTTGAAGACTGGTGCTCATCGCAATTTTCTACCCGCCTTCACGCACGACCTCGTCCGCGCCCGAATCTTTCAAAATCGACTCGACCCGCGGCGCCTGTTGTTCATCGCATACAACCACGATCCCAAATCGATCCTCGCCAAAGCGCCCATCGTAGCCCGGTGCAATTTCCGTCGCGGGAATCCCCGAGAGGCCCAGCACTCCAAGAAAGCCGAAGATTCCGCCCAGCAGCACCATCAACTCGAAGCAGATGATGATGAACGGCGGCCACGACAGCAGCGGTTTGCCGCCTGCGTTGAGGCGCCACTCGTAAGTCGTTCCGATCGTTATGGCGAGACCGGTAAGAATCCCCGAAATTCCACCGAGGAGAACGATCCATCTCACCGGGCTTTTCTTCTTACCGATTGCGTGTTCGATCTTGTGGCTCGGGATCGGCGAGAAAGTATTGAAGTCGCCGACCTTCGCCGCACGCAGACTCCTCGATCGCTTGCGCGCATCGAGTCTCATCTAGCAAACGAACTTATGATCGCAATTGTGCTCATGCGGCCTTGGCCCGATCCATCTTGAGCGCCTTGCGAAGCCAGACGATTCCTTCTTTGAGTTCCGTCATCGAAATGATCGGCAGGAACCGCGAGAACAACGAGAACAATCCCACAAACCACGCGAAGCTGCCGACCGTGATCATGATTTCGGTGATCGACGGACGGTAGCTGGCCCACTGCGACGGCTCGAAGTTCGCCGTCAGCGATCCCGCGATGATCACGAAGCGCTCGAACCACATCCCGATGTTCACGAAAATTGTGATTACCCAGAGCGCTCTCAGGTTAACCCGGATGCGCGGCGAGAATAGCAACAATGGTATTACGCAGTTGCACAACACCATTACCCAGTACATCCACCCCCACGGCCCGAAGTAGCGCATGTGGAATGTGGTTTGCTCTATCGGATCGCCCGCGTACCAGGTCATGAAAGCTTCCGTGATGTACGCGTATGAGACGACCAGCGAGGTCAGCAGCACGACCTTGGCGAGGTTGTCGAAATGCCACTCCGTCAGCAGGTCCTCGATGCCGAGAAGCCGGCGCATCGGAATCAGCAGCGTGATAACCATCGCGACCCCGGAAAAGATCGCGCCCGCGACGAAGTAGGGCGCGAAGATCGTGCTGTGCCAGCCGGGGTTTATCGCCATCGCGAAATCCCACGACACGACTGAGTGCACCGACAGCACCAGCGGCGTCGCCAGCCCCGCCATCAACAAGTACGCCATCGAGTAGTGGCGCCACTGGCGATCGGTACCCTGCCAGCCCATCGCCAACACCGTGTAAAACTTCTTGCGCCAGCCAGTCGCGGCCTCGCGCGCGTTCGCGATGTCGGGAATCAGACCCATCGTCCAGAACAACGCGCTGATAGTCAGATAGGTACTAACTGCGAAAGCGTCCCATACCAGTGGCGAGCGGAAATCGGGTTGCAGCGATCGCTCATTAGGGTAGGGCAATAGCCAGTAGAAAAACCACACGCGTCCAAGATGTATTAATGGGAACAGTCCCGCAGTAGCTACTGCGAATATAGTCATTGTCTCAGCGGCGCGATAAACTGCGGTGCGCCACTTGGTGCGAAATAGAAATAGTATTGCGGAGATCAACGTTCCCGAGTGCGCGATACCGACCCAGAAAACGAAGTTGGTAATGTATATCGCCCACATCACGGGCTGGCGAAGCCCCGTGACGCCCAATCCCGAGTAGATCTGACGCAGCCAGAACCCGGCCGCGATTCCCACCAGCGTGAAACAGAATCCGATCCACGCCCAATACGCGCGGCCCGCCGGTTCCATCACTCGCAGCACGCTGCGATCGATGTCGCGGTAAGTCGGCTCCGTGTTTATTTTGGGCGCCGCCGCCACTTCAGGCTTTCCCTTTCTCGCGATAGAGATCGCGCAGATACGTGATCGCGGGTTTCGTGTTGAGTTCTTCCAGCGCGCGATAGTTGCGCAGCTTGTGGTCATCGCGACGACGCATCATCGCGCTGGCAGGATCATTGCTGTCGCCGAACGTGATTGCCCGCGTCGGACACGCCTGCTGGCAAGCGGTGACGATCTCGCCGTCGCGCAGATCGCGATCCTCAGTCTTCGCGTTGAGCTCGGCGAACTGGATTCGCTGCACGCAGAACGTGCATTTCTCCATCACGCCGGCACCGCGCACGGTCACGTCGGGATTGAGCTGCAGATTCAGCGGCGCGGGCCACTCCGGCACGAACCAGTTGAATCGACGCACCTTATACGGACAGTTGTTTTCGCAGTAGCGCGTTCCGACGCATCGATTGTAAATCTGACCGTTGAGCCCTTCCTCAGTGTGATACGACGCGAACACCGGGCAGACCGGCTCGCACGGCGCGTGATCGCATTGCTGACACAGCATCGGCGCGAGGTAGAGTTGCGGCGCCTCTGCCGCTTCCTTCGGCTGCGGGAAATAGCGCTCGATGCGAATCCACGACATGATTCGGCCGTTATCGACGCCTTCCTTGCCGACCCACGGAACATTGTTTTCGGCGTAGCACGCCGTCACGCACGCGCTGCATCCGGTGCATGCGTTGACGTCGATTGTCATGCCCCATTTGTGTCCCGCGTATTTCCACGGCGGATACATTTCGGACGGGCCCGTGACTTCTTCCGCTTCGCTCTTCGGAACGATCCCGCCCGCGAGCTGCTCGATACTCATCGCCTCGATGATCGAGCGGCCCATCATGTCGCTGTTGCCGAGCGGCGTAACGAGAGTGCGAGTCTTACCGGTCGCACGCGCGGTCGCCGCCGCGTAAGTCGCGCCGCTCGCCAGTATCGCCCACGCGTTTGCGCCGACGTTTTTCGCATAGCGGCCGTACGCGCGATGTCCCTGTCCTAAGGGCACCGCGATCACGCCGGGACGAACAGTGCTCTCGACCAGCACCGGCGCCTCGATCGCGCCGTGCTCAGTTTTGATTTCGATAACGTCGTCCTTGGCGACCCCGAGCTTGCGCGCCGTCTCAGGATGTATCTCGGCCCAGCTATCCCACACGATCTGTGTGACCGGCTCCGGTAACTCCTGCAGCCACGGCTTGTCGGCTCCGCGCCCGTCATAGAGAAAAATATGTGGATAGGCGTATACCGAAAGTTCCATCTGCGCCGCGGTCGGCACTGCAGCTTTGAACGGAGAAGTGTCGAGTTTAAGCGCAGACAGATGCTGCTCTTCGAACAGTCCACCTTCGCGTCGGACCGTTGTCCAGAAATCGTCGGGATTCGCATTGTCCGCTTTGGGAGCCAGCGCGAGCCATTCAGCCTTGACGGCCCCTGCGGTGGTCGCCCACGGGAGCTTCGTGTTCGACGTTTTCGCAGCCGCGTCCAGCAGGATGTCGCCGACCGGCTTGCTCTCGAATACCGGCTGCATCACCGGCTGTCCCAGTCCGCGGATTCCAGCGCGCGGCGCCGTGTCACGCCATGATTCGAGCGGATGATGCGCCGGCAACAGTAGACTCGCCATCGCGGCGGTCTCGTCCGGCACGCCGCCCGCCCAGACTACGAACGGAACCTTCTGCAGCGCTTCGGCGATTCGCGCTGACGGCGGCATCGTGAAGACAGGATTTCCGCCCGCGAGGAACGCCACGTCGATCTGGCCGCCGCGCATCGCGTCGACCGCGGCATCCACTGCTTCCGGCGTGCTGGTTTCTTCGGCTGGGGCCTCTTCGAAGAACATGATCGTCTTGCCGAAGTTGCCGGTGACCGAGTTGAGGATCATCGCCGCCAGGTGCGCCGACGAATCGTCGGTGCCCGCGATCGCCAGCGCTCCGTCCGCCTTGCCAAACGCCTCACCGAGTTGAGTGATCGTTTCGACCGGCACGCCCGTGCGCGCGCTGGTCGCAGCCGGATCGAAATTCTCGACCGCCTTGCCAAGCGCGGTGAGATCGAAGCCCGAATTCGACGAGACCTTCCCGTTCTTGACCAGGACGTTGAGTATGCTCCACGCAACGTCGGCCTGCGCACCAGGAGCCGTCCCGATCCAGTCGTCGCACTTCGACGCCGTCATGCTGAGCCGCGGGCCCACATAAATGGCGCGCCCAATAGTCAGCGCGCCGCGCCGTTTTTGCGGCGTGCGGAACAGCGAGTATTGTCGCGCGAGCTCCACCGGAGATTGCCACGTCTCGAGAAAGTCCGCGCCGAACGAAATCAGCACTTCGGCTTGATCGATTCGACAGACCGGCAGATCGCGCCGCCCGAACAGGGTCTTGGCCGCGACGCGAGCCGGCTCATTGTTGATAGCTTCGTAGAATATCGCGCGTGACGAATTGAAGCTGCCGAGAAACGCCTGCACGATTTTTCCGAACGTCGGTCCATTCGGCGACCCGAAAAATGCGACGCGATCCTTGCCCGCCTTCGACGCTGCCGCCAGCTTGTCACCGAGCATTTTCCCGGCTTCGTACCACGACACGGTTCGCAGCGCACCGTCGCCGCCGCGCACTTGCGGATAAGCCAGCCGATCCGGATTGTACAGGCCTTGCAACGCGGCCTGACCGCGCGCGCATAGAGCGCCCTGTCCGATGGGGTCCTCGGGATTTCCTTCGAGCTTGACGACGCGTCCCTCGCGGATTCGCGCGACCACGCCGCATCCCGCGGGACACTCCCCGCACGTCGTCGCAAAAAAACTTGGGATGCCGGGGACTACGTTCTCGTCAGGCACCACGTACGGTATTAGCTTGCGCGCCGCCGGCTCGCAGCCGGGAATCGCCGCCGCTGCGCCTGCAGTCGCGGCCAGCTTGATGAACGCTCGCCTGGAGATCGACGTTCCCTCGTGCTTCTCTACTTTCACTTTCCTCACTCAGTGATGACAGCCGACGCAGTCGAGCGTCGCTTTTTTCGCCGTGTGACAGTCCACGCAGAAGCCCATGTTGATTTCATGCACCGGCACCACCCGATCCATCGTCTGCACCGGCCCGTGACAACTCTGGCATTCGATTCCCGCATGAATATGCGGCCGATGCGTAAAGCGCACGAAGTCGGGCAACGTGTACACGCGATTCCACTGAATCTCGAACGCCTGCGGGGTGTCGTCCGTCCACGGCCGAGTCACCGGCTCAATTCCTCCTCCAGCAATCCCGTTTCCGTGACATCCGACGCATCGCGCCACCGCCGGAATCCCCGGTTCAGACGACCGGCTCGCGTAGGCGTGGCAGTACTGGCACGGGAATCTTGTTCACTCCGGCGTGAATCCGATGGCTGAACGGTATCGGCTGGACGACGTCAGAGCGGGGCGCCCACGGCCTTTGCGAGAGCGCGATGACGGCGCCGCCGAGAGCGAGCATCAAGAGGGCCAGCGGGAGGATTAACCGGTTCATGCTGACGATTCAGATTTGATGAATAAAAATCCGAAACTAATCCGAAACAGGGTCGATGGCCACCGCGTATCAGTCAAAATTTCTAACAATGGAGTGATTGTTAATCAAGTTAAATTAATAGTATCCGTGCTTAGCCCTCCTCTTATGAGAGCAGCCGCCTGTGGATTCCCATTGTGCGAGAACGACGATTTATTGGAGCAGGTAGTTCCGACGGTATCGAAACTATGTTACTTATGACTGGATCATTAGGCTTTAAGGCTGCTTCGACAGGTGGAAATCAAGACCGCTTCCAGACTGGCTCTGTTACCGCCCTACCTTTTCGCCGAGCTTGATCGCCTCAAGAAAGAGGTCGCGAGCAAGGGCGTCGACGTCATCAGCCTCTCGATCGGCGATCCCGACCTGCCAACTCCGCGTCACATCGTCGAAACTCTCAAGCGCGCCGCCGACGAACCTAAAAATCACCGTTATCCCGACTACGAAGGCTTGCCGCAATTTCGCGAAGCCTCTGCGGATTGGTACCGGCGCCGTTTCGGCGTCAGCTTCGACTCCCAGCGCGAGGTCTGCGCGCTGATCGGCTCGAAGGAAGGCATCGCAAATTTTGCGACCGCGGTCGTCGAGCCTGGCGACATCGTGCTGATCCCCGACCCGGGCTATCCAGTCTACTACTCCGGATGCGTTTTCAATGGCGGCGAGCCGTACTTCCTCCCGCTCCGAAAAGAAAATGCGTTCCTTCCAGACCTCGCCTCGATTCCCGCTGAAATCGCGCGCCGCGCCAAAATGTTGTGGCTCAACTATCCCAACAATCCGACCGCCGCGACCGTTGACCTCTCGTTCTTCCAGGACGCTGTCAAATTCTGTCTCAAGCACGACGTCATCCTCGCGCACGACAGCGCGTACTCCGAGATTGCCTACGATGGCTATCGCTCGCCGAGCGTTTTCCAGGCCGACGGCTCGCGCGAATGCGCAATCGAGTTCCACTCGTTGTCGAAAACCTTCTCGATGACCGGATGGCGCGTCGGCTTCGCAATCGGCAACCCGCAGTTGATCGCAGCGCTCGGCAAGGTCAAGACCAACATGGACTCCGGCGTCTTCCAGGCCGTGCAGGAAGCCGCAATCACCGGCCTTGCAGGGGGCGACGGTGACAAGCTCTCCGAATATTGCGCAATCTACAAGCAACGCCGCGACCTGCTCGTCACGGCGCTGCGCGCGCTCGGGCTCGAATGCGAGAACCCGCGCGCGACTTTTTACGTCTGGACTAAAGTTCCACGTGGTTACACCTCGGTTTCATTTACCGAGCGCGTCTTGAAGGAAGCCGGCATTGCAATTACGCCGGGCTCCGGGTTCGGCAAGGGTGGTGAGGGTTACGTTCGCTTTTCACTCACGAGCGAACGGTTGGTCGAGGCGGTGGACCGACTAAAAGCGCTGCGGTTGTAACGGCGAGAATGCCCAATCGGGCTTTTATCGGAATAGGCAGTAACCTAGGCGATCGAGCCGCCAATTATCGTGAGGCGATTCAACGGATCGCGTCGATCCCGGACACGAGGGTCGTGCGCCAATCCTCGATCTACGAGACCGAGCCGATGGGCGATCTCAAGGGCGCTTTCCTCAACGGCGTCATCGAGATCGAGACGGAGATTCCCGCCGAAGTCCTGATGCGCCGGCTGCTCGCGCTCGAGCGCATCATGGGCCGCAAGCGCGTCAAGGGCCGCAAGCAGACTCGTGGCAAGTATCGGCCGCGAATCATCGATCTCGACTTGCTGTTCTTCAATAAAGAAACCATCGACACCCGAGTCCTCAAAGTGCCGCATCCGCGCCTCCATGAGCGCCGCTTCGTGCTCGCCCCGATGAGCGAGCTGGCGCCCGCGCTGATCCATCCGAAACTCAACGCGTCGATTTCGGAAATGCTGGCAGGACTTAAGTCGCCGTTTCGTGTTACCCTCGCGAGAGCGGACCTGCTGAGACCGCAACCAGCGAAAACAAAGAAAGAGGCATCCCGATGAAATATTTTATTGATACTGCCGACGTGGCCGAGATTCGCGAGGCCGCAAGTTGGGGACTCATCGACGGCGTCACCACCAATCCATCGCTGATGGCGAAAACCGGCCGTCCCTATCACGACGTGCTGCGCGAGATTTGCGAGATCGTCGACGGCCCGGTCAGCGCCGAGGTCGTCGCTATTGAAGCGTCCGCGATGATCGAAGAGGGCGAGAAGCTCGCCAAGATTCACAAGAACATCGTCGTCAAGTGCCCGATGATCATCGAAGGCCTGAAGGCGACCCACGCGCTCGCCAAGCGCGGCATCCGCGTCAACGTCACTCTGATCTTCACTCCCCTGCAGGCGTTGGCAGCCGCGAAGGTAGGCGCATCGTTCCTGTCGCCATTCATCGGACGCCTGGATGACATCGGCCAGGACGGCTTCACGCTGGTCGAGGACATGGTGCAGATCCTGTCGAACTACGACTACCCAGCCGAAGTGCTGGTAGCCTCCGTCCGCAGCACCACGCACCTTATCCGCGCAGCTGAAGTCGGCGCCGACATCGCGACAGTCCCGTTCGCAGTCCTGAAACAAACCCTCCACCACCCCCTGACAGACCTGGGCCTCGAGCGCTTCCTGGCCGACTGGCGCAAAACCAACCAGAAGATCTGAAAGGTCCAGCGCCGCAAAAAAATCCGGTCCCCCTTCCCACTATGGGAAGGGGATAGGGGTTAGGTCGCCGAGGTTCTATCTCAACGCTCGCCACACCTCGGCAGATGTCGTGAATCTACCGACGTCGCGAATCGTCGTGCTGGGCTGCGCCGGCAGCGGCAAAACTACCTTGGCGCGACGGCTCGGTGAGCGCACGGGCACACCCGTGATTTGCCTCGACGCAATCTGGCAGCCGAATTGGGGCAAAGATGACATCGCCACCTTCCGAGATTTAGTGGAGGAAGCTCACGCCGGCGAAACATGGATCAGCGACGGCAACTTTGCGCATGCAACCTTCGATATCCGCCTGCCTCGCGCGACTCTTGTGATCTGGCTCGACCGCCCCAAAATGTTCTGCGCCTGGCGCGCGATCACGCGAGTGTTTCAAGCCGGCGAACAGCATCGATTTGGCAATCTGGCCAGGGTGCTACGGTTCATTTGGAACTTCGATCGAATCAACCGCCCGCTGATCGAAGCGAGTAGAATAGCGTATGGTCCTGACGTTCCCGTCTTGAGATTGAAGAACAGCCGCTCGATCGCTGCCTTCCTGTCGTCCTGTGATCAAGATCCGGCCTTCAGTTAAATGGAAAGTTCGTCTCTGCGGGGAACCTCAAACGTGCGTAGCGAGAGCGACAGCGCTGCCATCGCGATTGTGAATGCCAGCGCGATCTCCATGCTGGCGCGGGGACTCACGTGCGCGATCGCTTGGCCCATGATCCACGGCGCGACGATAGCGCCGAGCGCGCCGCCTGCTACTACGATCGACGTCATCCTGCCGACTTCGGCAGGGAATCGCACCGCGCCGACCGCGATCATGTTGGGAAAGACCGGGCCGTATCCGAAGCCGATCAGGAATATCGCAAATGCTGCAAGCCCGCCCGCCGCCGGCGCGGTGATCAAAAGCACCAACGCGGCGCCAGACAGTGCTGAGGCGAGCGCCGTGAATTGGGGCAATGCGATGCGATGTCCCAGTCGTCCGCCGAACGCGCGCCCGCATACCAATCCGCTCCAATATAGCGAGACGCCGGACGACGCGAGTATCGGGCCGAGCGCGCCCGCCATCCGCAGGTACAGAAAAAGCCACGCTCCGATTCCGATTTCGGCGCCGACGTAAAGGAACATCACTCCGCTGATGAGCCAAATGTGCGGACGCGAAAGCATCGCGATGAATCCATCACCGGGCGTTGGCGCCATTCGAACTTCGAGCGACGGCGTCACACCTAAACGAAATGCGATCGTGGCACATACCAGCGCGCCTCCACCGAACACCCACCAGTACGGCACGTGGCTCGCGAACGCGGCGCTCACGATTAGCGGTCCGAGCAAAGCTCCGACTCCGAACAGGACGTGCAGGTAGTTGAGTGCAGAGGCCAGCCTCTCTCGATTGAGCTCCACGATCAGCGCGTTGGCGCCGATGTCGATACCGCCGTTGGCGAGGCCGAGCAGTAATCCCGCGCACAGCAGTCCCGCAAGTCCGGGAGACACGGCGAGCCCGGCCATTCCTGCAGTGAAGAACGTCATCGCACCAACGAGGATCTTCTGCGCGCTCAGTTGTTGATTGATCTCGCCGGCGACCAGCACCGATATGAGAGAACCGGCCGCCGCGGCGCTGACGATCAATCCGACGCGCTCGATCGGTAGATGAACCGTGCGCGAGATCTCCGGTAAGAAGGGGCCAATCCAGCCGCTGTTGATGCCCACCATCAGCATGCAGGAGTACGCCAGCCGCGTGATCGTCCCCTCGCGACTCATCAACCGCGCGTCGTTCAACGGCCCGACGGTCGAACTCACGATGCGACCGAGAGGATCAAGCGGTAGAGCGGTCCGAGCTCGCGAAACGCGTCGAGCACTTCGGCGCGATCTACAGTCAGGGCGTCGCGCACGGACCATCCGAAGCCGACGTCGATGGCGCCGGCTTTCTTCGCGAGCGCATCGCCGAGTCCCTTGAAAAAGCTGGCGCTCGCTGCGATTGAATTCGGCAACTCGCGGCCATCCCAGTTTTGGTATTGCTGAATTTTGGTACCTCGAAATGATTTCTCCAGATGAGCCGACTTCGACTTGATCGCTTGCGCCATCTCGGGACGATGGTCGGCTGCGGATTGCACCACAGCGCGCGCGTGGATACCCACACCTGAGATGTACAGCGCGAGATATCCGTGGCGCTTGTATCCGTTCGGCGACGGCCCCCATGCCACCCACGTCTCAGCGGGAGGATTCGCCGCGCGGTGCGTATGCCGGACGTAATGCGGATAGAAAACCATTTGAAGGTTGCGCGCCAATTCTTGATTGAAGTCGGGAGCGAGCTGCATCAGGCGCGGCGTCACCAGCTGGTCGATCTTCGCCAAGCGGACGCTGAAATCCTCAATCGCGAACACGTCGAAGTCGCGGCGCAGAAAACCGAGCGTCGCCATCAATCCAATCCCACTTCACTTCGCGACTCGGGCGCGCTCCCGCTCCTGAAAACTCTTTTCCCAGTTCCGCCCGTCGAAATGATCGCGCTCGAGCTTGTCCAGGTTGACGCCGTCGAGACATCGCACGTTGACGTCGATACCCTCTGGATCGGAGCGCGGAATATAAAACGATGCGACGCCGCAATTCGGGCAGAAGAGATGCTTCGCGACTTTCGTATTGAAGGTGTACGCCGCGATATTGTCCGACGGCGTGAGCAGTCGGAATGCGGCACGCTCAACGATCCAGTGGACGTAGCCCTTCTTGGTGCAAATCGAGCAGTTGCACTCCGACACGCGTTCGAGCTTGCCCCTGACTTCGAAACGGACACGTCCGCAATGGCATCCGCCGCGATAGGTTCGTTCGTTTGCCGTCTTTTTCATCAGCGCTCTTTTAACCCAGCACTCGCAACAAAGAAACCCGCTTGGCGATGCGTAAAAAGGTAGTCACCCGCACGATCTGGGATATGTAAATTCGCCACGCTGCTGCTGCCTTGAGCCTGAAAATGGCTGATTTTCAAGGGAAAACCATCATTGGCGAAGTGGCATGCAAATCGCTTCTAATGTATTGGCTGCGGTTATCTGAAACCACACATTACAATTGTCGTACTAACTTAGCGGGCGGAGGAGGTCCATAAAAATGAAACGGGCAACGATGATTTTTTCGGCGGTGGCGCTTACTTTTGCGATGGCGGGTCCGGTATTGGCGCAAGAGCATATGCGTCCAGCAGCCGCTAACGCAGACACCAGTTATTTTGACGAACATCCGGACGTTGCGCAGAAACTTAGGAAAGATCCCACATTGATTGATAATCAGCAGTTCGTGGACAGCCATCCAGGCCTGCACGAATACCTCCACAACAATCCGGGTGTGCGTCACGACTTCAAATCGCACCCCTACCGGTTCATGCATCGCTCAGAACAGTACAAAAAGCATCATCACAACTACTAGAACTGTCGCGACGGCTTGATTCCCTCCCCAGCGCAGGAGACCGATCCCCCTCGGTCTCCTGCTTTTTCTCTTTTCAGTGAAACGAGCGGGCGAGCCTGCCGTGACCATCGTACGCAGCGCGTGTTAGTATCGCGCGATGGCCGCGGTATTAGAGTCATCCTCCAACCAGGACTTCAGCGCGACGCTCGCTAGTCATGGTCTTCGCGCGCTCAACCGCAAATCGCCCACGACTATCCAGGTAAACGTCGGCAAGCTGTGCAACCAGGCCTGCCACCATTGTCACGTCGATGCGGGCCCGCGCCGTACTGAGAGGATGACGCGTGAGACTGCGGAGCGGGTGATCGAAGTGCTCGCGGCGAATCCTCGAGTCGAGACGCTCGACATCACTGGCGGCGCGCCGGAGCTGAACCCCAACTTCGCGATGCTGGTGGAGCGGGCGCGCGCGCTCGGCTGCAAGGTGATCGTTCGATGCAACCTGACGGTGACGCTGGAACCCGGCATGGAATGGCTGGTGGAATTTTATCGTCGGTCGGGTGTCGAGCTGGTCTGCTCGCTTCCTTGCTATACGGCCGAGAACACCGATCGGCAGCGGGGCGCGGGCGTGTTCGACAAAAGCATCGTGGCGTTGAGGAATCTGAATGCCGCCGGGTTCGGGAGCGGCACATTGCGGCTCGATCTCGTGTACAACCCGGTTGGCGCGACGCTGCCGCCGCCGCAGGCTGAGCTTGAGGCGCAGTATCGCGACGAGCTCGCGCGCAACTTCGGAATCGTCTTCGATCGCCTGCTGACAATCACGAATATGCCGATCGCCCGCTTCGCCAACCAGTTGAGCGCCGCCGGCAATCACGCCGCATACATGAGCCTGCTGGTGAATCACTTCAACCCCGCGACCGTGGACGCGCTGATGTGCCGCGACCTGGTGAGCGTCGGATGGGACGGGCGGCTCTACGACTGCGACTTCAACCAGATGCTGGAAATTCCGCTCGGCGCCAGCGCCGCATCGACAATCCGGGACGTCGACGACGTCGGCACACTCGCCGGCGCGCGCATCGCGACCGGATCGCATTGTTTCGGATGCACCGCGGGCGCGGGCTCGAGCTGTGGCGGCGCAATCGCATAAGACGCCCGCCTTTGGTCTGCTTTCACTTAAATGATATGAGGAACCAACGCTGCGCGTGCGATCGGCGCGCGAACCTTTAGGAGATTGTTTCATGGCGGTGAAAATCGAAGGTACCTGCGATCCTAAATTCAATCGCGTCAAAGACGTGTTCGCCGAGAATTTCGAAAAGCGAAACGAGGTCGGTGCCGCCGCGGCAGTCATGCTCGACGGCAAAAGCGTGGTGGATATCTGGGCGGGACATGCCGACAAGGAAAAGACCAAGCCGTGGACGCGCGACACGCTCGTCAACGTCTACTCGACCACGAAGGGCATCACCGCGATTTGCGCGCATCGGCTGGCCGACAAAGGCCTGCTCGATATCGACGCTCCGGTCGCGAAGTATTGGCCCGAGTTCGCGCAGGCCGGCAAAGACAAGCTGCCGGTGCGATTCCTGCTGAGCCATCGCGCGGGTCTTCCGGCGGTGCGCAAAATTCTGGACGACAACGCGCTCTTCAAGTGGACCACGATGACGACCGCGCTGGCCGAGCAGGAGCCGTGGTGGAAGCCCGGCACCGCGCATGGCTATCACGCGGTCACCTTCGGCTACCTGGTCGGCGAGGTGATTCGGCGCATCACGGGCAAGAGTCCGGGAACGTACTTGCGAGACGAACTCGCAGGACCGCTCGATCTGGATTTTCATATCGGCCTCGACGCGAAGCATGATGTTCGTGTCGCGGGCTTGATCCCGGCGGCTCCGCCGGGACCGGGCGAGCCAAACATGTTTGCCGAGATGATGAAGAACCCGGAGTCGGCCGGCGCCAAGGCGTTCATGAATCCACCGGTGCTGACGAAGCCCGGGCTGGTGAACTCCCGCGAATGGCGCGCGGCAGAAATTCCCGCGGCCAACGGGCACGGCACCGCTCGCTCACTCGCGCGATTGTATGGCGCGCTGGCGAGGGGAGGTGAACTGGATGGCGTTCGCGTGATGTCGAAGGACGAGGTCGCGAATTGCTCGATCGAGCAGTCCAACGGTCCCGACGCGCTATTGATCATCAACACGCGCTTCTCGCTCGGCTTCATGATGTCGCAGCCGGGCGCGTCGTTGGGCCCGAATCCGAAATCATTCGGACATCCGGGCGCAGGCGGCTCGCTTGGATACGCTGATCCCGACGCGAAAATCGGGTTTGGCTACACGATGAACAAGATGCAGAACAGCTTGCTGATCGATGCGCGCCCGCTCGCACTGATCGATGCGGTCTACGCTTCGATGTAAGAGTGACGCGAGGATCGTCAGATGACAGAGGCTGTGTCGTCAGTCGCCGCTAGTTGATAAGAAAGATAGATGAGACGCGCGCGGGTCGATGCCTGCTCGCGCGCTCAACGCCGGAGGACTTGTCGATGCCGTCGATTCCCGTAGTCAGTGCCAAGGACTCTCCCGCCAAGGTTGTCGAATGGCTTGAGCGCGACGGTGCAGTCGTCGTCTCGGGCGTAACTGATCGCGCCACGCGCGACGCTGTCTTGCGCGAACTCGCGCCGCATCTCGAAGTGGTGGATCCCGACGCCAGCATCAACAAGGTTTATGAAGCTGACGGTGGAACCGCGAATTTTTATCCCGGCAAGACCAAGCGGATCACCGCGCTGGTGGCGCGATCGGAGACCTTCCGAACTTTTGTGACGCATCCGTTGATGCTGTCGGCGTGCGACGCGATTCTGAAACCCAACTGCGTGCATTACCAGGTGCATGCGACCGCGGCTCTCAAAATCGGTCCTGGCGCGCGCGAGCAAGTGCTGCATCGCGAAGAGGATCCGTATCAATTTTTCAAAGTACCGCGCCCGCGAATGATTCTCGCCAGCATGTGGGCGATCACCGATTTCACCGAGGCCAACGGCGGGACGAAGATCGTCCCTGGCAGCCATCTCTGGCCTGCGGATCGCGTCGCGCGCCCCGATGAGGTCGTTGCGGCTGCGATGCCGGCTGGCTCCGTCCTGCTCTGGATGGGAGGCACTCTGCATGGCGCCGGCGCGAATCGGACCGACGAGTGGCGCTACGGCGTCTTCCTGTCGTACTCGCTTGGTTGGCTGCGGCAGGAGGAGAATCAGTATATCGACGTCCCCGGCGAGATCGCGCGGACACTCGATAAACGGGTGCGCGACCTCGTCGGCTACAAGATGCACCTTGGGATCGGCTATGCAGACGTATCAGTGAGAGCGGGTCTCGGCGAGAAGCGCTGATGCCGAAGATTTCATATCGAGTGCGGCCTGAGACCGCCGTGCTGACGCGCGGCTTCGACCCGGAGTTGTCGGTCGGATCGGCGCGGCCGCCGGTCTATCGCAGCTCCACCTTCGTCTTTCCAAGTCCGGAAGCGGCTGAGCGCGCATTTGGAATCGTGCTCGGGAAAATCAAGCCGCTCGGCGACGATCGTCCCGACCTGATCTACGCGCGGCTGAATCATCCCAACGCCGAAATCCTCGAGGAACAACTGGTGCCGCTCGAGCGCGGCGCCAACTCCGCCGCCATCTTCAATTCGGGCATGGCCGCGATCTTCACCGTGATGCTCACGTTCCTCGAGCGCGGCGGCTCGATCATCTACACCCAGCCGCTGTATGGCGGCACCCAGCACCTGATCCACCAGGTAATCGAGCCGCTTGGTTTCGACGCCCGCGGCGTGCCGGCAGGCAATACGAAGGCGCTGACCGAGGCGATTGAGAATGCGAACAATCTGAGTCTCGTTCTGATCGAGACTCCCGCGAATCCTACGCTGATGATGACCGACATCGCGCAAGCGGCTGCCGCAATCCGCAAACGGCCGAAGCGGGCGCTGCTCGCGATCGACAACACTCTGCTCGGTCCGACGTTTCAGCATCCGCTGATCCACGGTGCGGACCTCGCGATTTACTCGGCGACCAAGTTCCTCGGCGGATTCAGTGACCTGCTGGCCGGCGCGGTGGTAGCGACTGATCCCGAATTGATTCAGACGCTGACGGGCATGCGTGCTCTGCTCGGCAATATCCTGCAGGCCGACGAATGCTGGATGCTCGACTCGCGCCTATCGACTGTCGCTTTGCGGATGAATCGGCAGAGCAAGAACGCGCAGCGAATCGCCGAGCAACTGGCCAAACATGCGCGCGTCAAGCGAGTCATCTACCCGTCGCTGTTCACCGACGCCGAACAGATAACTATTCGCGACGCGCAGACCGACTACCCAGGCTCGCTGCTCTCGTTGGAAGTTGAAGGGGGAAAGATCGGCGCGTTCGAATTTCTACGCCGTCTGAAAATCGCCAAAAACGCGGTCAGCCTCGGCGGTGTAGAAACTCTCATCTGTCATCCGATGACGACCACTCACAGCGAACTGTCACCCGAGGAGATGTCGGCTGCGGGAATCAACGAATCGCTGGTCCGCATCTCCGTCGGCACCGAGCATTGGCGCGACCTCCTGGAGGAATTTACCCGCGCCCTGGGTTGATCAGTCAGCTCATCAGGTGCGGATCTCTTCCAGCCGTCCGGTGTGGTTCGAGATTCCCAGGCGCAGGCAATCCGCGTCGATTCCCAAGGCCTCGCACACATTGAGGAACGTGAAAGGACTGGAGTCGTCATCGATACTGAGCCATTCGACCGCTTCGACGAACTCTTCGTTATTGCGCGCCGCCGCGCCGGCGTCGCGATGCCGTAAGTAGGTCCGAATGGCGTCCTCGAGCACCGCGAACAGCAGCTTGCGTTCGCCTTCCGACGGCAGCTTCCTGCGTCGAGACTCGCCGAACTGAACCGGCAGGATACCCACGCCGCTAAATATGTTTGGCAGATCGTCGTGGGCTGCGTATGTGGTGGCTTCCATGATTGTCCTCCGCTTCTTCAGCGCGTCTTCATCAGCTTCACCAGTGTGAGCAAAAGACCTGCCAAGCGGATTTGTAGCCAAAACGCCGCTATTTACCGTAACCTATGGCATCGAGCGGGGAAGCATGAAAATTTTTCACAACTGATTCTGGGGCGAGAGCTACAGTGGCGTGTCGCGATCAGTTCAGATCAATTTCATTCCGGTGGCGGCTTCGAGTTCGGAGATCGCTTGCGCGCCGCTCTCAACTTTGATCGTCGTCATGCCGAGCGCGCGCGCAGGTTTGAGATTGCCGCCAAGGTCGTCGAGGTAAACGCAAGCGTCCGGCTTTACCCCGAGCTTCTCGCACATCATCAGGTAGATGCGCGGGTCGGGTTTGCGGATTCCGATCTTTGAAGATTCGATCAGCTCGTCGAACAGTTCCATGATCTCGCGCGAATAGATCGAGCGGCTGGTGGTGACGGCGGCGGCCGCGTCCGCCGGCATGTTGTTGGTGATGCACCCGGTCTTGAACCTGGTCTTGATGCGGCGCAGCGCCTCGATCATCTCCGGCCGGAAGTCTCCCGCCAGCAGCGCGACGACGTCGCGCCCGGGAATCTGATAGCCGAGCATCATCGCTTCCGCTGCGAAGGCCGCGTCGAAGCCGGCGAAGTCGATAGCCGAGCGCTCGAACATCGCCCACGCATTGCTCTCATGGTTTGTGGAATTGATCTTGCGGATCACGCCGACCGGTATGCCGCGTTCGCGCTCGTAGCGCGCGAAAGCCTCGAACGGCGAGGTCGTGAATACCCCGCCGAAATCCCATATCACTGCTTCGATCACATCACTCTCCGCGCGACTGCGTTTTGCACCATTCGATTCTTCCTCGCTCAACATCATTCGTAACGGATTTGATTGTCGCAAGCGACTACCGCTTGTTTGCCGCGCATCATGTTGGAAATTGAGGCATCGCACGCGCGGAGGAAATCGAAATCTCCATCCTTTGGTTGATACTTCGATCCTTCCGCTGGGGCTCGATCCTTGCAGTGTTCGACGGGTTGACCTCGTCAGGATCGTCGCCTGCGAGATCGGTATCTCAAAATTTTGGAGGACACGATATTGAGCGGAAGCTCGGCACGCTTGCAGGCTATCGAGGCCGTCACGACCTACCGTCCCACCGGAGCGCCCCTGTCATTCGCGAACGTTTCGGCCAGTGAGCTATTTGGTTCGAACGTCTTTGGCAAGTCGGCGATGAAAGAGCGGCTCCCTAAGCCGGTGTTCAAGTCGCTGATGAAGACGATAGAGACGGGATCGCGCCTCGACCCGGCGATCGCGGACACTGTCGCGTCGGCGATGAGGGACTGGGCGATGTCCAAAGGCGCCACCCACTATGCGCACGTGTTTTATCCGTTGACCGGGTTCACTGCCGAGAAACACGACAGCTTCCTGTCGCCCGACGGCGACGGCGGTGCGATCGCCGAGTTCTCGGGCAAGACTCTCACCCAAGGTGAGCCCGACGCGTCGAGCTTCCCCAACGGCGGCATCCGCAACACTTTTGAGGCGCGCGGCTATACGATGTGGGACGTCACCAGTCCCGCCTACATCCTGGAGAACCCGAACGGCACGACGCTCTGTATTCCGACCGCGTTCGTCTCGTGGACCGGCGAGGCGCTCGACAAAAAGACGCCGCTGCTGCGCTCGATGCAGGCGTTGAACAACCAGGCGCAGCGAATTCTGAAACTGTTCGGACACGTGAATCCAGCCCATGTCGTCTCCTATGCCGGCTGCGAACAGGAATATTTCCTGATCGACCGGCATTTCTTTTTCTCGCGGCCGGATTTGCTCGCGACCGGACGGACGCTGTTCGGATCGCCGCCGCCCAAGGGCCAGGAGTTCGAGGATCATTACCTCGGCGCGATTCCCGAGCGCGTGCTCGCCTTCATGCTCGAGAGCGAGCGCGAGCTGTTCAAGCTCGGGATTCCGGCCAAGACTCGTCACAACGAGGTGGCGCCGGGGCAGTTCGAGCTGGCGCCGATGTTCGAGAACGGAAACCTCGCGGCCGACCATCAGCAGCTGACGATGGTCACGCTGAAGCGAGTGGCCGAGAAGTACGGGATGGCGTGCCTGCTGCACGAAAAGCCGTTTGCGGGCGTCAATGGATCGGGCAAGCACGTGAACTTCTCGCTCGGCAATGCGACCCAGGGCAACCTGCTCGATCCGGGCGACAACCCGCACGACAACGCGCAGTTCCTGGTCTTCTGCGCGGCGGTAATCCGCGCGGTCCATCGATGGGGTGGGCTGCTGCGCGCGGTAGTCGCGTCCGCCTCCAACGACCATCGGCTGGGCGCTAACGAAGCGCCGCCGGCGATCATTTCGGTTTTCCTGGGTGAGCAACTCAACGACATTTTCGAGCAGGTCACCAAGGGTGGCGCCAAGAGTTCAAAGGGCGGGGAAACGCTGAAGGTCGGCGTCGACTCGCTGCCCGTCATTCCGAAGGACGCCGGCGATCGGAATCGCACGAGTCCCTTTGCCTTCACCGGCAACCGTTTCGAATTCCGCGCGGTCGGATCCAGCCAGTCGATCGCTGGGGCGATGATAGCGATGAATACGATCGTGGCGGAATCGCTCGACTATATCGCAACCAAGCTCGAGAAAGCGGTCGGCGGCGATCCCTCGAAGCTCAACGGCGCGATCCAGAAGGTGCTCGAAGAGATCATGGCCGAGAACGGCAGCATCGTCTTCAACGGCAACGGCTACTCGGAGACCTGGCACAAGGAAGCGGAAAGCCGCGGCCTGCCGAACCTGCGCTCGTGCGTGGAAGCACTTCCGTTGCTCGGAACCAAAGAGGCGACGGATCTGTTCGCAAGTACGGCGTGCTGACGGAGCGCGAGACTGCATAGCCGGATGGACGTGTACCTCGAGCAATACTGCCTGGTGGTTGGGCTCGAGGCGCGAACCGTGATCGAAATGGCCAAGACGATCATCTTTCCGGCGGCGATTCGTTACCAGGGCGAACTGGCGCAGACCTGCGCGAATCTCAAGGCTGTCGGCTACGTGTTCGATACCGACACGCTCGACAAAGTCACCGTGCTGGTGAAGGACCTGCAGGACGGAATCGTGAAGCTCGAAGGGATGCTGGCCGAGGGCGGAGGTCACAGCAAGCTCGATCACGCAAAGCATCTGTGCAACGCGGTGCTTCCTGCGATGGCGGCGGTGCGCAAGACTGCGGACATGCTCGAGGGTATCGTCGCGGACGACCTGTGGCCGCTGGCGACCTACCAGGAAATGCTGTTCATCATGTAGCTCGGCGTCCAGCGACAGGCAGCTAACAAAATTTCGGCGCGGCGGTATCAGACCGCCGCGCCGACTTTATTCGTGCCCTGTCAAACCTACCCGGACGGCCTTATCTCGCGTTAGAGTAGCGGCCGACATGATCTGACAATCGGAGGGACAAAATGGATTTCGCCGAAATCATTTATGAGAAGAAGGATCGCGTGGCCACGGTGACGATGAACCGGCCCGAGAAGATGAACGCGTGGACGCCGAAGATGGGCGCGGAGATGCGCACGGCGATGCTCGATGCCGAACGTGACCCGGCCATCGGCGCGATAATCGTCACCGGTGCGGGACGCGCGTACTGCGCTGGCGCCGACATGGGCGCGCTTTCGAATATCGCCGCCGGACACGCGGGGGCGCGCAGTGCCGAGGCCCCCGATGAATGGCTGGCGGCGCAGCGCGCCGACTACCGCACGTCGTACTCGTGGCCGCTTGCGCTCAACACGCCGGTGATTGGCGCGATCAACGGCGCATGCGTGGGGCTGGGATTCACCACCTGTCTCTACCAGGACATTCGCATCGCGTCGGAGAATGCACGGATGGGATTGATCTTCACGCAGCGCGGGCTTGCGATCGAACACGGTAGCAGCTGGATGCTGCCGCGAATCATCGGCCTGGCGCGGGCGACGGAATTGGCGATTACAGGCCGGCTCGTCGATGCGAACGAGGCGCTCGAGATGGGGCTCGTCAACCGCGTCGTGCCGCAGGACAAGCTGATGCCGACGGTGCGCGAGATCGCGTCTGGCATCGCGACCAAGTGCTCGCCGCTAGGAGTCGCGCAGGCGAAGAAGATGATCTATCAGCATCTGTTCACCGACCTCGCCACCGGAGTGCGCGACGACGACGCGTCGATGGAGATGATGACGCACTCGGAAGATTTCAAGGAGGGCGTGAAGGCGTTCGTCGAGAAGCGCGCGCCGAAGTTCACGGGCAAGTGAGGACTGCGACGTGTCCTGTAGCCCTGAGAACGACCTCGACGGCATAACTTCCGTCCCATGAACGGAGAAGGGCAGGACGAATTTGGAATCCGGCAGCGCCGGGAGCTACTTGTCAAGCGGGTGCTTGAACTTGCGGTCGGGGTGACGAATCGTCAGCACCGGGCAGGGCGCTTTTTGCACGACGCGCTCGGCGACGCTGCCCATCAGGACGTGCGCCAAACCTGTGCGTCCGTGAGTGCCGAGCACGATCAGGTCGGCATTCTCGCTCTGTGACGTATGCAGAATTTCCAGGAACGGCGAGCCAACCTTGAGCTGAACCTTCACCTTGAGTCCTGCTTCGCGCAGCTTGCCCGCAATCTTGTCGAGTTCCTTCTGCGCGAGCATCCGCTGCTCTTCCGCAATCCGGCCCATCGCACCGACGTCCATCGCAGGTCCCAGCTCCGGCGTCATCATGACCGGCGCGAGCGGCTGATCTACGTGCAGCACCACGACCTCGGCCGAGAACTTGGTGGCAAGCTCCTGGGCGTAGCTCAGCGCGAGGTTCGAGTCTTCGGAGAAATCGGTAGCGGCTAGAATTTTTGAAAAGGTTGGCACACCGAAACCATAACGCCGGGACCGCAATCGTGGCAAGGGACGTTTGCTCTGCGCGCGACTCGACCGATGCGGTGGCGCTGCATTACAATTTACGCAAAATCGTGGGAAACTGAGATTCTATGCCTACCAGTCGCGGATTTGGGATTGCAGACTTCGAACGCACCTTCGACGAGTTCTTCGATGAACTCCTGATCGATCGGTGGAAGTGCGGAACGCCCGCAGTTGAGTTCGAACGCGCGCAGGTTATCGACCATCCCGATCGTTACGAACTGCGAGTGGCCGCGGTCGGCGTCGATCCCGCAATGATCCAGGCCGAAGTCTCAGGTCAGCGGCTGGCGCTTCGCATGCCGGACAAATTCGGCGGCACGCTCGAAAGTTCATTTGCTTTCCCCAACTCGATCGACGGCGAAGCCTCGACCGCGAAATGGTCTGAAGGAACGCTCGTCATCACCGTGCCGAAAAAGAAGGGCCGGCGAATCGCGCTCAAGGATTAGCGATCGCGCGCCGCGAAACACCGCAGGCAAATATGACCGACAAGAGCGACCTCATCGCTACCGACGCCAGCGCCGCGCTCATTCACGTACCACCGCCGCCGGAGCTTGCACCTTCAGAGCTCAACGGGCACGCACCGCTCGATCCGGCTTCACTGGAGCAGGCAGCGGCGAGTGGCGGCGACAGCGAGCTGTTCGGGCAGAGCCGCGCGCTCGACGCGATAAAGCTCGCTATCGGAATCGACGCGCCCGGCTACAACGTTTATGTCAGCGGTCTGCGCTCGCGGCATGAGCGCGAATCGGTCCTGCGCATCCTCAAAGAAAAAGCCGCGACGATGCCGACCCCCGGTGACTGGGTCTACGTAAATAATTTTCGCAATCCTGAGTCTCCGGTCGCGATATACCTGAAGCCGGGCCAGGGCGTCGAGCTGCGCGCGCGAATGACCGAGCTCGTCAACTTCGTGCTCGAGCAATTGCCCAAGGCGTTTCGGCGCGAGGATTTCGATCAGGAACGAGCGGCGTTGCGCGACAAGTACAACAAGCGCGCACAGGAACTGTTCGGCAATCTTGAAGCGAAGGCGCGCGAGCGAGGCTTTGCGATCCAGACCGCGCCGACCGGGCAGGTGATTTTCATCCCGCTGATCGACGGCAAGATGCCCGAGTCGCCCGAAGCGCTTAACAAGGCGATGGCGGCAAAGACCGACGCCGAGCGCGAGCAACTGACCAAAGCGCAGGGCGAGCTGCAGGACGAGTTGGCGACGTTGACGTTGCGCCAGCAGGAAATGATGCGCGAGCTGATCGACGACATTCGCGCAATCGAGCGCTCGTTCGCGGCTCGGCTGATCACGCCGTCGATCGAAGAGTTAAAGCATCACTTTAATAATCCAGCGGTCGATAAATACCTCGACGATGTCGAGCAGCACATGCTTGGCAATCTCGATCGCTTTCGTGAACAGCCGCCCGAGCAGGGTCAGGCCCCGAGACTTCCTGCAACTGAGGAAGCGCGATGGTTCGACTACCAGGTCAACGTGATGGTCGACAACTCGGCGACGCGCGGCGCGCCGGTCGTGGTCGAGGACGCGCCGACGTATCGCAATCTGTTCGGCACGATCGAGCGGTGGATCGATCCGCTGGGGCGGTCGGGCACCAACTTCACGCGCATCATCGCCGGATCGTTTCTGAAGTCGCACGGCGGCTTCCTGGTCTTCGACCTCGAGGACGCTGTAGTCGAGCCCGGCGTCTGGCAGACGCTCAAGCGCACTCTCAAGTCGGGGCGCATGACGATCGAGACTTTCGAGCCGCTTCCGTTTTTCTCGATGAGCGGTCTGAAGCCCGAGCCGATCGAGATTCACAACAAGCTCGTGACGCTGGGCGGCGCGTACCTTTACAACATGCTCTATTTTTACGATCAGGATTTTTCAGGACTCTTCAAAGTCAAAGCCGAGATGCGGCCGTCGGTGGCGGCTGACGGTGCAGCCGCGGCGCATTATGCCGCGCGCGTCGGAGCGCTGGCGCGCCGGGAGAATCTACCACCGTTCGACGCGGGAGCGCTGGCGAAGATTGTGGAGTTCGGCATGCGGATGGCCGGCGACAGATCGCGCGTGCTGGCGATGCTCGAGCCCGATCGACGACCTCGCGCGCGAGTCGGCATACTTCGCGCGGAGTGAAGGCGCTCAGCGCGTGTCTGCGGCGCATGTCGATCGGGCGCTCACCGAGCGGATGCTGCGGCTCAATTTTATCGAAGAAGAAATCCGCAGGCTGATCGCGGAAGGCACGCTCATCGTACACATTCGCGGCACGAGCATCGGACAGATTAATGGCCTGGCGGTGCTGGACGTCGGCGGTTACAGCTTCGGGCGCCCGTCGCGCGTGACTGCTACCGTCGCACTCGGGCAGGCCGGCGTTATCAACATCGAGCGCGAGGCGCGGATGTCGGGATCGACGCACGACAAGGGAATCATGATCCTGAGCGGATTTCTGCGCGCGCGATTCGGACAGCAGCATCCGGTCGCGATGACGGCGAGCATCTGTTTCGAGCAGTCGTACTCGGGAATCGACGGCGACAGCGCCAGCTCGACCGAGCTCTACGTGCTGATGTCTGCGCTGTCGGGCGTTCCGATCCGGCAGGATCTCGCGGTGACGGGATCGGTCGATCAATACGGCACGGTGCAGGCGATTGGCGGCGTCAATCAGAAGGTCGAGGGCTTCTACCGCGTGTGCAAGGCGATTGGCTTGACCGGCACGCAGGGCGTGATGGTGCCGCGCGCGAACGTTGCGAACCTGATGCTCGAACCCGAGACGACGGGCGCGATCGAGCGCGGCGAATTTCACATCTACCCAATCGATAATATCGATCGCGGTATCGAGACTTTGACCGGCGTGCGCGCGGGAACGATCGACCAGCCCGGCACTATCAACTACCTCGTCGATCAGCGCCTCAAGAAGATGGCCAACATACTGCGCGATCGCCCGCTCGGTGAAACTCGCGTAGTACATGAGCCTGCGCCGAATAGCCCCGCACCCAAACCTCCGGCGCCACCCGAGCCTCCGAGCTAGAAGGGCTGCCGCGATGCCGATAGATCTTCGACTCGACCCGGCCGAGGTCGCGCTGTTTACGGACCTCTACGAGTTGACGGTCGGCGCGGCGTTCTTCGAGCATGGCTTCAACGACACGGCGTCGTTCGAAGTTGCGATGCGCCGGATGCCGCCGGGGCGTGGCTTCATGATCGCCGCAGGTATCGAACGGCTGATCGAGGCTCTCGAGGAATATCGTTTCGACGCGAGCGCGATCGAGCATCTGGAATCGTTGCATATCTTCAAGCCGGCGTTTCTGGAATTTCTTTCAAACCTTCGCTTCACCGGTTCGGTCCGCGCGCTTCCCGAAGGCACGATCTATTTTCCCGGCGAGCCGATCGCGGAGATCCGCGCGCCGCTGATCGAAGCCCAGTTGATCGAGACGCTGGCGCTCAACCAGCTCGGCTTCGCTTCCGTAGTCGCGACCAAGGCGGCGCGATGCTTCTCGGTCGCTGGCGGCAGGCGCGTGGTGGATTTCGGTCCCCGACGCGCACAAGGCGCGGACGCGTCTCTTATCGCGGCGCGCTCGAGCTACATGGCAGGCTTTCACGGTACCGCCAACGTGCTCGCTGGCAAGCGCTATGGCATTCCCGTTTTCGGCACGATGAGTCACAGCTTCGTGATGGCGCATGAAAGCGAGCGCGACGCATTCAGCGATTTCGTCGCGAGCTTCCCGACTCTCAGCACGCTGCTGGTGGATACTTACGATACGATCCGCGGCGTCGAAGACGCGGCGGCAGTCGCTGCGAAGGTTCGCGAGACGGGCGTGAAAATCCAGGCCGTGCGACTGGACAGTGGCGACCTTGACGATTTGAGCCGCAAGGCGCGGCGGATTCTCGATCAGGCCGGCTTCGGCGACATTGCGATTGTTGCGAGCGGCAACCTCGACGAATACCGAATCGCGGAACTGGTCGATGGGGGAGCGCCGATCGACGCGTTCGGAGTCGGCACCGCGCTCGCCGTCAGCGACGACGCACCCTCTGCCGATTTCGTCTACAAACTCGTCGAGTACAAGGATCGCGCGCGGCTCAAAACCTCGACTGGAAAAACTTCAACGCCAGGCCGCAAACAGTTGTTCCGCGGTTACGCGCCAAACGGCTCGTTCTTTGCGGACATGGTCGGAATTGTGGACGAGGGCGCGACTACGGTCGCTCGCGAATTCAAGCCGGTACCGTCGAAAACGGTTCAGTTGATGGAGACCGTTTTAGAAAATGGTCGCCGCGTTATGCCCCGTCCGACGCTGGCCGAAGCGCGCGAGCGGGTGATGAACGGACTCAGGACTCTCGACGCCCGCTACAAGACTCTCCGGCGACCCGCGGAATTTCCGGTGCGGCAGACCGCTGCGCTCAGCGCGCTGGCGATCAGCGAAAAGCTCCGCGCGCAAAAACGTCAGGATTGATCCTTACAAGCCAGCAGTGACGCCAGCCACGAACGGCGTCGTCCTCTCCGGCGGCGGCGAATCGCGAAGTTTTTGTGCCGCCGCTGCGAGATGAGCGGAATCGAAGGTCACGAGTAATGGCTTGATGACATCGAGCGCGGGATGCGAATCAGGCGTCCATCGGGTCGGCGCGGGATAATCGATCTCTGACGCAATCGAGCGGTAGCGCTCGATCAGCGGTCGCACTCCTTCATACGAGCCAACGATTATGATGGCGATCTGGTCACCGCCCGCTGGCGCGACTTGCCAGTCGCTATATGCATTGGGCGCAGCATCGACGAGCCAGTCGCGCGGCAGTAGATCGAGCCGTTTGAGTTCAAGCGGAGAGAGCTTCAGCAAATCGTGTCCATCGGCGAGATATTTTCCCGCAGCCTCGACGATCGCATCGAATCGCAATGCGTTGGCGCGCGCCTCGATTTGCGCACCCGGAAGTTTGGAGTATGCGGAGAACGAGTCGCCCGGGATTTTGTAAATCCATACGCCTTTTTCGTTCTGACCCCCAACTCCGAGCGAGTCCAACGTCTGCTTGAAGCTGTCAAAATTTTCTTCCTTCGGGTCCGCGATTACCGCCCTCACGCTGAAGCGCGCGATGTACGCCTTCAGCTGATCGCCTGCTTCAGGCAGATCGATCCCGCCGTAGAAGTAGTTCGCCACCGGCATCCGAGCGAACTCGAACGGCGCGATTCCGGTCCATCCTCCCGCCATCCGGAAATACATGTCGCTTTGCAATTGCCAGTACATGCTGTCGCCCTGGGTTCCCCACGGCAGCGGCAAAATGATCGCGCGCGGTTCAAGTTCGCTTGCGTAAGTTCGGCCGGAGAAAAATGCGGGGATGTCGAGACTGCTTACCCAGAAGGATGCATGCAGATTCGGAGCAATCGATAGCAGGACGATCGCCGCCGCCGCGAGTTTCGTCAATGGTCGAGCCGACCATGACGCGAACCACATCGCAACCATTATCGCCACGACCAGAAACGCGTACATCATGAAGCGGCCCGGCAGCGCGATCGACAGAATCGGCAAGCGCCCAAAAATCGCCCACGGCATCCAAATTCCCTCGCGCCCCGCGACATGCAGCGACGGACCCATCGATGCAACCACGAATACTGCCAATAGAATCATCAGAAATTTTCCGACCGGGTCGCGCCAATATCGGCGCCGAAAGACCTCGACCAACACGATCAGCGCGAGCCCCAGATAAGCGCCGTTTTCGTAAATGTCGCCCTTGAACGTGCGCGTGATATCTGTCGCAAAGCGCGTCGTGCCGAGCATGAGCGTCTTGGCCGGCACCACCAATGCCGCCAGGTCGGCAGAGAAATTGTTCGTCGAAAAAATTGAAGTGTGCGGAAAACCAAGCGCGAAGAGATAGTAAAGGTAGGGTGAGACTGCGGCGATGGTTATCGCGTAAGCAGCGGCGAGCGGGACAATCAAACCGAGCAGTCTTGTTCTGGTGGCGCGGTCGAAAATAACCATGGCGAGCAGTATCGCGAAGCCGCCGAAGATCGTCATGGTTGCGAAGAGCTCGATCCCGCAGAGAAACTGAGTCGTCAGGATCGCGGCGATTTCGACCGTGAAGCGCCGCGGCGAAATGTCGCCATCGAGACGCCGCAATGCGCTCAGAATCGCCAGCGGAATCGGAAAGGCAAACACCATGTGCATATGCCCGCCAAGCAGCTGACCCAGCATGTACGGCGAAAAACCGAAGATATAACCGCCGAGTAACGACGGCCAGAAGGCGCTCCCGACGCGGCGGCACAGCATGAACGTAAAAGCAGCGGCTAGTGGAAGCGCGATCAAGCTTAGAATGTTGTAAGCGGCCGCCTCACCGAGCGCGTGTCCTATCGGCATGACGAGCCATGCTGGGATCGGTATGAAGGTGGTCCACGCGAGATTGAACCCCAGCGGCGCCCACAACAGGTCGGTCAAGAAGGGGTTGATCCGGTGTCCAAGTGCGTAGCGCCACCAGCGCAAGTACCACATGAACATACCGGGGTCGCTTCCCCTTCCAATGAACGCAACGCCGGTGCGGCCCGGAACACCGCGCCCAAAGACCAGAAACGAGAGCGCGAGGTAAACCAGAAAGGCGGCGATCGACTCATATCGGCCGTCGGGGCGATCGGAGCGGGCCATTTATGTGTAGACGCGCGCGATGCTTATGCGCGGTGTCTCGCAGCCCCGAGCGTGATGGAGGCACCCAAGGCGGTGGCGGCGTCGTGGAGGCATCGCTCGGTCGTTGGCCAGTCGATGCACGGATCGGTGATCGACACGCCGTATTTGAGTTTGGCGCGATTTGAGCTGAGCGGCTGGCTGCCCGCTTCGATATTGCTCTCGAGCATCGCACCCATGATCGCGCCACTGCCGGCACAAACCTGGTCGACCAGCGTCCGCAGCACTTCGGGCTGCTTCGTGTAGTCCTTGCTGGTCTGCGCGTGCGAGCAATCC
>CAVZGB010000009.1:0-82500 GCA_963774665.1 uncultured delta proteobacterium | reverse complement strand
TCGCTAACCGGACAGGACGGCAAAGGTCGAGCCACAGATAAGGTTCGAACCTCTGCACTTGCAGACCCTACTATTCAGATTTGTCGGAGCTTGAGCCCTTACTCGGTAAGGGCCTACAGGTTTCCGGTCGCCATGGCGAAGGTGAAACACCCGTTCCCATCCCGAACACGGCAGTTAAGCCCTTCAGCGCCGATGGTACTGTGACCGAAGGCGTCACGGGAGAGTAGGACGCGGCCGGGGAATCTCAGAGAGGGCGGAGTCGAAAGACTCCGCCCTTTCTTTTTTTTTTTTCAGGCTCGTATTGTCGCGCGGCGTGGCTAGCGGACGATGAGCATGATCTTGAAGACCTTGGCCGGCTTCGAGCCCTTCTCCCAAGGCCGCAAATAGAGCATCTCGAGCGCGCCCGTCCCGGTCGATTCGATTCCGAAATGGAAAATCTGGTGTCCCGACGCACCGGGCATCGCATTGTCGAGCGTGAACGCCGGTTCCCCGACCTGCTTGGCGAACCCGCCAGCGATAGGCTCTGCCTGCCACACGTACCCGGTCCCCGAAGTCGCAGGCAGCGAAATCTCCAGCGCATCGCCGCGATCGAGCGCAAACTCGCGCCCGTTGTCCGCCTGCGAAATAAAAACCATGCTCGCAGTTGCTTGACGTGGCATCGAGAACGCGATTGCAAACAGAAGCAACAGCAAATGTAGTCGGCGACTAATCATGCACCGTCGGCGTCCCGCATTCTGTCACTCGCGAGGCTTCTCCGCTATGTCTTTTCGTCATGCCGACGGAATCGCACCGTAAGGTCGTTAGCATTCGCGCGCGCGACATTGGAATTCCGTTCGACGGACAGCCCGGGCTGCTGAATGCCATCACGGACATTGCCGGCGTCGAGGTTGGTCACGCCACGATCATTCGCGGTGACGGCAAGCTGATTGTTGGACGCGGGCCGGTTCGTACCGGCGTCACCGCGATCCTGCCGCGCGGAAGGCGCGACGCATCTCCAGTTTTCGCCGGATACTTTTCGCTCAACGGCAACGGCGAGATGACAGGGACGGCGTGGGTCGAAGAGTCGGGCGTGCTGACGACGCCGATCATGATCACCAACACTCACAGCGTCGGCGTCGTGCGGGACGCCGTAATCGCGTGGCAAGTGCGACATCGCAAGATGACGCAGCCGTGGTCGCTGCCGGTCGTCGCTGAGACCTACGACGGATTGCTCAACGACATCGACGGATTCCACGTCACCGCCGATCATGTGTGGGCCGCCCTTGCGAGTGCGCGCGGCGTGCGCGTCGTCGAAGGATGCGTCGGCGGCGGCACTGGGATGATCGGCTACGGATGGAAAGGCGGGATTGGTACGGCGTCGCGACGGCTCGATCGCAAATCCGGCGGCTATACGCTGGGCGTCCTCGTCCAGCTGAATTGCGGGCGTCCCAACGAGCTGACAGTCGCAGGCGTCCCGGTCGGCAAAGAGCTTCGCCCCGGCCACGATCCGTTCAGCACGCAGGAACTCGGATCGATCATCATCGTTGCGGCAACCGACGCGCCGCTGATGCCGCATCAACTGAAACGAATCGCGCGGCGCCTCACGATGGGCCTCGCGCGAACCGGCAGCGTCTCGGGCAACGGCTCAGGCGATCTGTTCATCGCGTTCTCCACCGCCAACGCGGTCGGCGGGAAGCGCTCCGACGTCGAGACCGTGAAGATGCTTCGAAACTCGCGGATGGATCCGCTGTTCACTGCGGCCGTGCAGGCGACCGAGGAGGCGATAGTCAACGCGCTGGTAGCGGCGCGCACAATGGTCGGAATCAACGGCTATCGCGTCGAGGCCATCCCGCACGATCGCCTCGCCGACCTGATGCGCAAATACGGCCGATGATATTTGCCTCGGCCGAGATCGCAAAATAGTGTTCAGCAAGGTGACCTCGGCCAATCAAATAAGATTCTTCTCGGATGCCGGCGAGTTCCTCGAACGCGTCCAGCCGTTTCTCTTGAAGCGCGAGGCTGAGCACTGCTTGATCCTGGGGCTGCTCGATGGGCTTCGGGCCGGCGAGCAGTGGGGTACCGAGTCGCCGCTGATGGCGTCAGTTGAAAATCATGATGAGGTCGCGGCCGTCGCTCTGATGACGCCGTCGCATAATCTCATCATTTCGTGGACGGCCGACTATTCCGCTCTCGAAGCGATTGCTCGCGAACTTCGTGCAAAGGCGGTGACGGTTCCCGGCGTCAACAGCTCCGCTGACATCGCGCGGAAGTTCGCGATGAAGTGGTCTGAACTCTCGGGGCATACCTTCCGCGTCCAGATGGCGCAGCGGATTTACCAGCTCAGCCGAGTCCGAAACGAATCGAGAGCTGCGGGGCATCTCCGCGAACCCAACCAATCCGATGATGCATTGCTTTGCGAATGGCGCGCTGCTTTCTCGATCGATGCTGAGGGCATGGATCCCGGACAAGCCCGGGAGGCCGCTGCACTGCCATTGCCGCATTCGAGACGGCTGCTGTTGTGGGAGGTCGAAGGTACCGCTGTCTCGATGGCGGGATTTTCTGGCCCAACGCCCAACGGCATCCGCGTGGCATGGGTCTACACGCCACCTGAGAATCGTGGCAAAGGATTTGCCGGCGCATGCGTCGCGGCGCTCAGCCAGAGTCTGCTCGACGACGGCCGTAAGTTCTGCTTTCTGTACACCGACCTTGCCAACGCGATCTCGAATCACGTTTATCAGAAAATCGGCTACGAAGCGGTCACAGACGCCGCCGTCTACTCATTCTCGTAGGAAGTTTATCCATGAACGCGAAACAGCTATCCACTTCGTTCGTTGGAATCATTCTTCTGCTAACCCTCAGTGCGGGAGCGCGTGCGGAGTCTCCAACCAAGTCGAGTCCGCCGCCCGATCGAGTGCGCAGCTTCAATTTCAACTATCACGCTGATATCCCCGTCTCGAATCCGGCGGCGAAGAAGTTCGAAGCATGGATTCCGCTTCCGCGCGACGACGCTTTCCAGCAGATTCGCGATCTCAAGATTGAGACGCCGGTACATTTCGAAATCGTTGATCAGGGTTCGAACGGAAATCGCGTCGCGCATCTCGAGGCCACGGCGCCGCTGCCGACTTCTGTGCCGGTCACAATGACGTTCTCGACAATCAGGCGCGAGGAGGCCGCTAACATGGTTGCGGCTGCGCGCGATTTACCTGAACCGACCGACGGACACTTCGCGGCCTATCTCGAACCGAATCGTCTCGTGCCGTTGACAGGCCGAATCGCGCAGGTCAGCGCGAACCTGGCGGAGACCGACGTGACGCCGCTCAAACAGGCGCGTGTCGATTACGAGTACGTGACTTCAGTCATGAAGTACGACAAGAGCGGCACCGGATGGGGCCGCGGCGACGCGCTCTATGCGTGTGACGTCCGACGCGGCAACTGCACCGACTTCCATTCGCTGTTCATTGGCCTCGCGCGAGCCCGCGGAATCCCGGCGCGGTTCACGATCGGGTTTCCGATTGGCTCGGCGAAGTCCGGCGACGTGCCCGGCTACCACTGCTGGGCGGAATTCTACTCGGGTGGAGTGTGGGTGCCGGTCGATGCGTCCGAAGCGTCGAAGCATCCCGACCGGCATGACTACTACTTCGGGCATCTCGACGCGGCGCGGGTCGCATTCACGATGGGCCGCGATCTCGTGCTGAAGCCTCCGCAGCAAGGCGAGCCGCTCAACTACCTGATTTATCCTTACGCCGAGATCGACGGAGCAGCGGTGCCGCAGAAGGAAATCAAGACGAAGTTTTCTTACGCGGACACTGGCGCGTAACGCCGCATCGAAGGGACTAGAACATTGCGAACTGCGCGTTCTTGTCGACGTTCACTTTCATCGCGCTGGTGCTGGAGCTGACGACTCGGCACGCGATTGAGTCGCCCTTCTTGCACGCATTGTCGGCGACCTCGGTCTGCTTCTTCGGCCAAACTGAGAGTGAGAGCGATTCGCAATCGTTCGCGTTGTTTGCCTTGCACGACGCGTAGAGTTTTGTGTACCGCTCGCCGAGCCGATCGCATACCGCAGCGTCGCCACCATCGCATGCGACTGCGTCGAGCGCCTGACATGCTGCCTCGTCGTTAGCCCGACACTTTTGCGAGAGCTGCTTGCTTGCCTGCGCCTGGAATTCCGGGACGTAGTCGGTGCAAAGGCGCGCGGGAGCTTCGCAACTCGACTGGAGCATCGCGACGCAGGCGTCAGTTTCGTTTTGCGCGCATCGATCCGCGTTAGCCTGATAGAGCCGATAGACAACCGATTCGCCGTACGACATACATCCGGCCAGCGAACACATTGCGGCCGCGACCACCGCGAGCGGAAGAGCGCGACGGCAAATTGCAAACCAATTGGGCATGACATAAAGACGACCGGCGTCGCCGAATGTTTCAAGGGCTAAGGCGAAAGAAGATCAAAAAAGGCAGCCCTCGCGGACTGCCTTGTCATTCGAAAGCGGTAAAGCAATTAGTGTTTCGTCTCGATTCGCCTACCGTAGGTAACTTCGCCCTTGTCTACGCGCAGGCTGAAACCGCAATCAGGGTTCGTGCAAACCCATGCCTTGAACAACACCGAAGCGCCTTCCTGTCCGTAGTCGGACAGGGGAATCAACGCGCCCGCGTTACACTTCTGGCACTTCGGCCACTCCATCATCCGCGCCTCCTTACAGCCGACCCGAACCGCATCGTCCGTGCTGAAATTATCCGACCAACAAATCTAAAGCAACGTGCCGCGAAGCTGTTCTGAAGCTTGGCGGCACGCGCTATAGACGCGCCTGATGTGAGGGCAGGTGACTGCTACTTGAGCGCGCGGACCGAAAAGCCGCGATCGTTGCAGCACAGCAGCGAGCGCTTGCCGTCGAGCACGGTCTCGAGCACGACTTCGCGGCCCCATAGCCGCTGCAGGTAGTTGAGACTCTTCTCGGCGTATTCGATGTGCAGGTCGCGGCCGTCGTGATCGTGCTTGACGTAGAGCGTGCGATTCTGGCCGAAGTCGGCGTCGTCGACCTTCAGGACTGGAATCGAGTTGGTGCCGACGTTCTTGATCAGCGTCGCCTTGACTTCCTTCCAACCGTCGTCGTCGGCCACTTTGCTGACGACCAGTTCCTCGCCGCGCGCCTCGTACTCGAAGATGTCCATCTCGCGCATGAGGTCTTCGGTCAGGTACCGGCGCAGGAACGACGCGTCGCGCTCGACCTCGCGAACCTCGAAGATTTTCTCGTTCCCGGATTTCGCGGGTTTGCCGTCGCGCTTGATTTCCTCGGCGGTCGGATTCGTGTAGCGGCGGTAGATGTCTTCCCAAAGCTTGAGGCCAAGGTGGTACGGGTTGATCTGACCGGGAATCGGGCGCACGACCTGGTTGTGATTCACGATGAACTCGAGATGAAGCCCCTGGTCGAGGTCGAGCGATTCCAGAATTCTCTTGTGCCAGTAGCTCGCCCACCCCTCGTTCATGATTTTCGTCTCCATCATCGAGACGAAGTACTTGGCTTCCTGATCGACGATGGTGAGCAGGTCTTTTTCGAAGTCGGCGAGGAACGGGTTGTGATCGCGGATGAAGAGCAGGATGTCTTCGTCGGGTTCGAGCGGGACTTTGTGGAAGTCGGGAACCTCGACGGTCCTGCGCGCGTGGATTTTCTGAAACGGATCGGGCGATCCCTGCGCGGTATCTTCAGCGCGAGCCATCTGCTCGAACGGCGAGAGCTTCTTGATCGCAAAATTGCGCCGGCACTGCCATGACAGCGCATGCGCCGCGTCCAGGATGCGCTCGACCTTCTCGACGCCAATCGACGGATCCTCGACGTAGCGCCGCACGCGCATCGCCGCCGCCTTGAAACTCTCGATGGTCAATTCGGCGCGCGTCGCCGACTTGAACGTGAAATTGTTTTTGAAGAAGTCGTTGTGCCCGTACACGTGCGCGATGGTCAGGATGTGCAGCAGCAGTGAGTTGTCGCGCATCAGGTAGGCGATCGCGGGATTCGAATTGATCACCATCTCGTACGGCAGCCCGCTGACGCCGTGATCGTAAAGCGTCTTGAGCTTCTCGTATGACTTGCCATACGACCAGTGCGGGTAGTGCGACGGCATGCCGGAATACGCCATGTACCCGAGCATCCCGTTGTGATCGCAAAGCTCGAACTCCTGCGGATAGCAGTCGAGCCCGAACTCGGCGACCTTGTCGCGAATCTTGCGATCCCATTCGACGAGATCGCGCAGGTCCCAGGGCTTGTGGCTCGGCGACGTGCCCGCGAGCGGAGTGGCGCTCATGCTTCCTTCACCCTGTCCTTGGCCAGGAACGCTTTGAACGACGGCCAGATGTCTTCCTTGCGCTCGATCAGCACGGTGTGAAAATTCGGCGCCTGGATTCGGCGGAACACGTTGAGCATCGAGGACTCGTAGTAGCGCGAGCCCAGCGGTTTGATCTCGCCGTAGCCGAACAGGTTGCAAATCTCAGCCAGCTGCTCGGCGTCTTTGAGCGCGGCGGGATTGTCGGAATCGAAATTGTCGCCGTCGGAGCAATGGAACGCGTACAGGTTCCACAGCGACGGATGGTATCGCTCGGCGATTATTTCCAGCGCCTTGGCGTAGCCCGACGAGATGAAGGTGCCGCCCGATTCGCCCTTGTGAAAAAATTCTTCCTCGGTGACCTCGCTCGCCTCCGTATGATGCGCGATGAAAACGATCTCGACGTTGCGGTAGCGGGTCGAGATGAACTGGTAGAGCAGGAAGAAGAAACTGCGCGCGAGGTACTTCTTCATCGTGTCCATCGAGCCCGAGGTATCCATGATGCAGATGACCGCGGCGTTCGATTCTTCCTTGGTGTCGACCTCGACGTGCTTGTAGCGCAGGTCGTTCTGATGGAACGGATACCGGTGACGAACGCGCTGAAATGCTGCCGTCCCGGGCGAAGGCGCGAGACCCTCTTCGTCGAGCGACGCCTGGTCCAGTGTGCCTTCCTCGAGTGCGACCTCATCCAGCGCACCTTCGACGTCGGCATCAGCGCCAATCTCGCGGTCGGCTTTCGAGTCTTCCAGTGCGCGCGCGACGGCGTCGTTGCGCTTCTCGGACGCGAGCATGCGCATTACGCGTTGTTTGGCCGTGCGCCGTTTGTCGAGCCTGATGCGGATGCCGACCTTGCGGTATCCTTTTCGGCGCGACGAGTATTCGGACTGGATTTCGCGCAGCGCACGCCGTTCCAGATTAGGCAGTTCGAGATCCTCGAACATGATCTCGATCAATTCCTCGAGCGTGACGTCGGTCTCGTAGTAATCGACGCCAGGCCGGTCGCCGGCGTGTTCGTCGCCCTTGCCGGGGCCGTCCTTGCCGGTCTTGCCGACGACTTGTCCGGGGCGAGAGTCGCCGTCGCCCTGCGACGCGCCGGGCGAGTTGTCGCCGAACACGAACCGGTATTCCTTGATTCCGCGCAGCGGAACCTTGATGACGCGGTCCTTGTTTTTGCCGATGATCGATTCTTCAGCGATGATGTCGGCGATATTCTCGCGAATCGATTCGCGAACCTTCTGCCGATGCCGCAGCCGGTCGCCCGCCGAGCGATCAGATCGCTCAGCATCAGAGACCCGGTATTCGCGAAAGATAGTATCGCCGCTCATTGATTGGTCACTTGGCCTGCCCGACGTCGAGTTCTAGGCAGTGATTCGACCCGCTTCGCCATAACGCGGATCGTCGACCGCTAGGTTCCTGAGATTGCGTTCATCGAGGGTAAGCATACCGATTCCGCGGACAAATAGTCGCAGACGTTGCGAGGAGTTGTCCGAAGAATCCAATTGAAGCTTGAGGTTGCCGTTGAGCGAAATAACGTCGGAAAAATGACCGATCTTCTCGACTACTGCAAACAGTCGCCCGGATTTGTGTATGTGACGAACGTTGCCAAGGATTTGCGGATCGACTATCGCCTCGATGAGATCGACTTTGCGCCCATCCGAATCTGTGATCGCGACGGAGTGCAGCCACTCTTGGTTTTCCTTGAGAATCGCCAAGACCAGAGCGGTAGCCTGCGGATCTGGTGACCGGACAATCTTGCTCGGATCGGGATCCGTCAGGGCATCCAGTTCAAGCCGAAGATCTTTCACAAAGTCCTTGTCTGACATTCCCTAACCCTCCGCCTCCCACTCCCGATTGTCTCGCACTCAATCCTTCCACAGGTTGTTCGCGGCGTACTTCAGGACGACGTCTACGCATGATTCGCAGTAGCCGTTCTCGAGCAGGTTTTTCACCATCGAGCTGTACTTCTCGCCTTGCTCCTCGTCGCGGGTGCGTGCCTTGGTGATGATGCGCGAAATGTCACGCACCGATCGTCATCAGTTTTTTCTCGATCGCTTCCTTCAGCGGCTCGTAGCTCTTGTAGCTGATCTTTTCGCCGCGCCGCGAGGTTGCCCACAGGTATGCGATCACTTCCTGGCGGAATCCGTCGGCCGCCGATCCGATGATCGCGATTTGCTCCTCGATCGATTTCAGGAAGCCCTCGTCGGGCGACAGTTCCTCGTTGGTGTTGCGATCGCGCACGCGAGTCTTGTTGACGTACGCCTCAGCGTGATCGAGGTAGTTCTGGAACAGCGACTCCGCCTGCTCCTGGTACGAGTACACGAACGCGCGCGTGATCTCTTTTTCCAGCAGGTCGAGATATTCCTTGTGCAGCGTGTCCTGCAGGAACTCGAGGTACTGCTTGCGCGTGTCGTCGGGCAGGTCGCCCTCCTTGGTCATCGAGATGAGCGCCTCGCGCACGTTGATCGGATTGATGCAGTTGCCGGTGACGTTGTCCGACAGCGCGTTGTCGAGCGCCTTCATGATGAAGCGGGTCGAAATTCCCGACATGCCCTCGCGCTTGGTGTCTTCTTTCAACTCCTGCACGTCGATCTTCTTGGTGCGTCCCTTCTCGACGACTTCCTCGCCGTTGTAGAGCCGCAGCTTGGTCATCAGATCGCACTTCGAAGTCGGCTCGAGCCGCGACAGGATCGCGTACATCGAGGCGAGTTCGAGCGTATGCGGCGCGACGTGCGCGCGGAAATCCGAATTCTTGATGATCTTCTGGTAGATCTTGACCTCTTCCGACAGGCGCAGGTTGTACGGGACTTTCACGACGACGATACGATCGAGAATCGCTTCGTTGGTGTGATCGGCCTTGAACTTCTGCCACTCCGCCTCGTTCGAATGCGCCACGATACACGTGTCGACGTAGACCATCCCGTGCCGGCCGGGCGCCGGAATCACTTTTTCCTGCGTCGCGGTGATCATCGCGTGCAGGTACTCGGTCTCGTTCTTGAAAACTTCGATGAACTCGACGATTCCGCGGTTGCCGACGTTGAGCGCGCCGTTCAGTTCGAGCACTCGCGGGTCGCCCTCGGAATATTGATCGAGCTTCGAGATATCTTCCGATCCAATCAGCACCGAAGTGTCCTGGTTGTTCGGATCGACCGGCGGCACCACTCCGACTCCGACGCGGTTGCGCTTGGAGAAGTTGCGTGCGGCCACCGGAAATTCTTCGTAACGATTATTGAACTCGGACTTGAGGCGATAGCGGCACACGGGGCACAGGTCGCCCTCGATATGCACGCCGAGCATTTTCTCGAACTCGCGCCGCAGATGGCGCGGGACGAGATGCAGCGGCTCCTCGTTCATCGGGCATCCTTCGATCGCGTAAATGAGCCCGACTTGCTCGAGGCCGCGCTGGATCCGCTCGACCAGCGAACTCTTGCCCGAACCCACCGGGCCCATCAGGTAGAGGACCTGGCGGCTCTCTTCGCCCTTGAGCGACGCCGAATGGAAATAGCGGACGATCTGCGCGATGGTGCGCTCGATCCCGAAGAATTCTTCCGAGAAGAAATCGAACACCTTCAGCGGCTCATCCTTGAAAAGCCGCTTGGTGCGAGGATCGTCGGTGTCCGACAGCGGATGCAAACCGGACGAAATAATCAGGTCATAGATCCGCGCGTGCGCGAGCTTGGTCATGATCGGGTCGGCTTTCACGACCTCGAGATATTCGAGCAAAGTGCCGCGCCATTGCTTGGACTCGCGGGCAGCGCGGTCTTCCTTGATCACTCGCTCGAAGTTATTGAGATCCGCCATCGGCTATCTCCTTCGGGTTCGGGTTATAGAATGTTGAACAGTAATACTGCCTGGGAGAGCGGGTACCGGTCGGGCCGTGCTATTTCTGGAGCCCATCTGGGTTTGAGTATATCGGACAAGGTTATCTGCAACAAGTAAAGTAGTCGCAAGGGACGCACTCAGACGTACTGCGCATCAACAGGCCTGCAAGATGTGATTTTCCGCTTCACTGAAACAGGCGCTCAGAAACCGGGATCGTATCACCGAGCACGATACGTCCGCGATCGTTCTGCACCGTCGCAGCGAAGACGGTGTCGTCATGCGCGAACGACAGCCACCATCTCTTCTCGAGGGCGAGGCCGAGGTAGTGCGCCTTCTGTTCCATCGTGCGGAGCGCGTCGAGATCGTACGACTGGTTCCATGGGCCGCGAATATGCGAGCGCGTCGGCACGATATCGGCGAGATGCATGAAGCATTCGCCGCCGTCGCTGACGATGGCAGCCTGATGATCACGCGTATGGCCGCCGGTGACGACGGCGCGCACTCCAGCAACGACGTCAGTGTCGCCGTCGATCGCTTCGAGCATCGAGCGCACGGGAGCGAGAATCTCCTCGGCATGTCGATATGCCGCGCGGAGCCGTTCGTTGCGTGGATTGTCGGCGATTTCGAGCTCACCGCGTTGCACGAAAATTCGCGCACGTGGAAACGCGGCCTCGAACGCGCCGGAATCGCGCCGGCGCACGATCCCTCCGCAATGATCGAAATGCAGATGCGATACGATTAGATGCGTGATGTCGCCCGGCTCCATCCCCAACGCCTTCAGATGCTGCGGGAGCCATCCGTCGCCATGATCGAAAATCTTGCGCTCGACGTCGCTCAGCCGATTGCCGATTCCCGTATCGATCAGGATAGCGTCGCCGCCCTTCATTATAAGCGGACACGTCAGATTGAGGCGGATACGGTTGCGCTCGTCAGGAGGATGGTTGCCCTTCCATAGTTCGCGCGGCACGACGCCGAACATGCATCCGCCGTCATTGCGCCACAGCCCGTCGGCCAGGAACGCGACGGTGAACGCGCCGATTTTGATTTGTGGAGGTGTGCCGCTCATTGCCAGATGCATCCGTACGATTCTCTAGCCCGCACGGCGCCGATACGCTACCGGTGCGCTACGTTTGCGACCCGCTTGAATTCATCGAGATGCGCCGCGTCACACCACGGCTGCCCGCCGATGCGGCCGAACTCGCGATCTTCGCAATGCATTGTGTCGCCCTCGACGCGACAGGAGAATTCGTGAGTCTCGTCGATCGCGGTGGGGCTCGAAAAAACAAACCCGAAAAAGCTGCCGCCTGCTTCCTTGTGATGCAGCAGGAACCGCATCCGCATCGAAGCAACACCGTCGGTCGAAACCAGCTCAAGCCGCGACCACTGTTCGGTTTGGGTTCCATACAGACCCGGCGTCAGGCGCAGCGACGAAAAGCTTGGCACATAATTTCCGTCCGCTCCGCGCTGATAGCAGAACCGTCCCGAGTCGTGTGTGTAGATGCATCCCTCGGGCGCGCCAGGCTGCAGATGGACGGGACCGTTCTGCTGATCGTTCACCAGTTCCCAACATCCGTGGAACACACTCGGCAGTTTGAGCACGGAGTTCTGGTTGCCGGGGGGAATCTCGCGCGTGGCGAGATTGGGTTCGACCTGAATCTGATTGTCGAGCGCGAGGTCCCGTACGCCGAGAAATTTGAGCGCCTTGCGCTCGGCGTCTTCGCGGCCGAACTCGGTTGCGACCTGCCCCGACAGTGTCAGAGATGCCGGCGTTCCTGACGCGCGGCTGAATACCTTGGCGGTGACGAAGGGCAGACGATGCGAATGCAGATAGTCGGTCGCGTCGCGCGATCGCGCCGCATCGAGCATCGATTGCGCAGGGAGAGTCAGCGAGCTCGACGCGGGCGGTGACTGTTGTGGGATTTGCAATTCATTTTTCTGCCCAGGGGCAGGTATCGCTGGAGCGGTCTGCATCGGAATTTGCATCGGCGCCTGGTTCGGCGGCGGCGATTGTCCCGCCATCGCGCCGATAGCGAAGAGCGCGAGCAACACCATCGCCGCGAGCATCGGTCCTCTCCGTCTGCGCTTGCGGAAATCGCGCATCACCTCATGATCCCATCAACCACGTTCCGAGGATCAGCGCGATACCGCCCATCGCGACGATTGCGATGTGCGCGCGAACCATTCGAGTCATTGCTCCCGGTATCGCGTCGGTACGTCCGCGGGTGACGACCGCTCTGATCACGGCGCCGATTCTCATCGACCACGTCATCACCATGATCATAATGATGAACAACGCGATTTTGATCGCAAGCACGGTCATGAAGGCGGTTGAGAATGCGAACCGTCGCGCGACTCCTGCCGTCATCAGGTTGATGAATCCGGTGATCAGCAGGACTACAGCCGCAACGAGTCCAAGCACGTCGATTTTGGGCGCCGCGTTCGTCGCGAAATTGCGCTGCTCGACGCTTTCTGTTGAGAGCGCAAATCCTGCGATCACGAAGCATGCGCACGCGCCGACCCAAATGGCGCCGGCGGCGGCATGCGTCCAGAGAATCAGGGTTCCGAACAATCGCAGGGTCTCCGTTGGATAAGTCTTATCATTGTGTCATCCCGAGCGAAGCGAGCAACGCGAGCGGATGGACCGCTACACGATATTTTGAGTTGACGGAATAAATTCCGTCCTACTTGGGAAAACGTGTGTTGGCGGGCGGCGGCGTTTTGAGCTACTAGGGTTTTTGAATCGACGCACTATTGCCGGAGGTGGATGCGATGCTCAATCCGTACATCGAGGCGCACGAGCTGCGCGACTTGATCCTCAAGAAGGAAATCAAGCTGCGCGAGGTTGCCGAGTTTTTCATCGCGCGCGTTCAGAAGCTCAATCCGAAGCTGGGCGCGTTCATGACTATCACGCCGGAGCGCGCGATTGCCGACGCTGAACGAATCGAAAAGATGAGCGATGCGGAGCGGCATCGCACACCGATGTTTGGGGTGCCGTACTCGATCAAGGACCTCAACTGGACCAAGGACATCCCGACTTCGATGGGTTCGAAGAATTACGAGAACTTCATGGCGCCCGCCGACGACGAGATTGTCATCAGGATGCGCAATGCGGGCGGGATCCTGCTCGGCAAGACCACCACGCCGGAGTTCGGTGGACGTCCGACGACGGAGGGCGGCCTTTGTCCGCCTGCGCGCAATCCATGGAACCTCGAGCATACCGCGGGAGGGTCGAGCGGCGGCGCCGGCAGCGCGCTCGCCGCAGGACTCGGGCCGCTCGCGCAGGGGAGCGACGGGGGAGGCTCGATTCGCATACCGTCTGCATGCTGCGGCGTGGTCGGAATCAAACCCTCGCGCGGGCGCGTCTCGCAATCGCCGGTCGCGGGCGAGGCGTGGGCCGGATTCGCGACTTTCGGCCCGATGGCGCGATCGGTGCGCGACGTCGCCACGATGCTCGATGTGATGCATGGTCCGGTGGTCGGCGATCCGTACTGGGCGCCGGAGCCGGTTACTTCGTTCAAGGCCGCGGTTGAAATTCCGCCGCGTCATCTGAAGATCGGGATGATCTCGAAAACCTCGCTGGCGAATGTTGATTCGGAGACGATCGACGCACTTAATTCCGCGGCGAAGGTGTTCGAGGATATGGGCCATCGCGTCGAGCCGATCAGCTGCGACCCGGGCGGGCGCATGCGCGATATCGTGATGTCGCTGATTTGCGCCGGCGTAGCATCGGTGCCGGTCAAGGATATCAACCTGGTGGATCCGGTGGTGCGCGCGCTGTGGGAGGCTGGCCAGAAAATCACGGCCGTCGAATACATTTCGAACGTCACGCGGATGCACAACCTGTCGCGCGAGATTGTGCAAGAGCTCGCGCCGTACGACGCGGTCATCTCGCCGGTTACGAGCCGGCCGGCGGTGAAGCTCGGGACGTTGCCGTCGCATCCAAGCAAATACCTGAGCGAGCTGCCCGAATGGATTCCGTTCACGTTCCCGTTCAACGCGACCGGCCAACCGGCCTTCTCGGTGCCCAATGGATTCAGTAAATCGGGGCTACCGCTCGCGATGCAAATCGTCGGTCGTCAGGCCGACGAGGTCACGATCATCGGGCTGGCGGCGCAATTCGAAAAAGCACGCCCATGGAAGGACAAACATCCGAAGCTCGACTGATTCGACATCACAAGCACCAGAGGAACCTGCATCATGGATGAACTCGCGAAACTCGACGCAACCGCGCAAGCAGAAATGGTGCGGCGCGGCGACGCGAAACCGGTGGAACTCGTGCAGGCCGCGATCGATCGAATCGAGCGCCTGAATCCTCAGCTCAACGCCGTCATCTATAAGCGCTATCAGCGCGCACTCGACGAAGCTCGCGGCTCGATTCCCGACGGCCCATTTCGCGGAGTGCCTTTTCTGCTCAAGGACCTCGGCGCGGGCAATCTCGCCGGCGACCCAATTCATTGGGGTACTCGATTCCTCAAAGACGCGGGATACTGCGCGAAAACCACCTCTCATCTTGTGAACAAGTTCCGCGCCGCTGGTCTGGTCGTCGTGGGACGCACCAACGTGCCGGAACTCGGAGCATGGTCGACGACCGAGCCTGCCTCTTACGGACCGACCCGCAATCCCTGGAATCCTGCTCACTCTTCGGGCGGTTCCAGCGGCGGAGCTGCTGCTGCTGCCGCAGCTGGAATCGTGCCGTTCGCGCATGCCAGCGACGGCGGCGGTTCGATTCGCAATCCCGCCAGCCAGTGCGGCCTCGTCGGGTTAAAGCCGAGCCGCGGCCGCATCTCGCTCGGACCCGACACCGGCGAGTACTGGGCCGGGATGGTGTTCGAGTTTGCGGTCACCCGTTCCGTGCGCGATACGGCCACGCTTCTCGATTGCGTGCACGGCGTGATGCCCGGCGATCCCTACACCGCATCGACGCCAACGCGGTCGTTTCGCGAGGAGGTCGGGTCCCCGCCGGGAAGACTGCGCATCGGCGTGATGGATACCTTTCCCGACGGCCTGGTGCATGCCGATTGCCGCGAGGCTGCGAGTCTGGCGGGCAGTCTGCTCGAGCGCCTCGGCCACGCGGTCGAGGCGTCACACCCGCACGCCATCACCGAGCAGATGGAGAACGCCATCACTGTCGTCGCGGCATGGCAGGCGCATGAGGTTGATTCGCTCGGCAAAATGCTCGGCCGTGAAATTCGCGCCGCAGACATGGACTCCGACAACTGGGCTCTCACCGAGATCGGCAAAGCGATAACGGCGCGCGACTACCTCGCTGCGCTCGGGACCTACAACACCTTCAGCCGCTCGATGGCTTCGTGGTGGGCGAACGGATTCGACATCCTCGTCACGCCGACCATTACACGGCCGTCGCCGAAGATAGGCGAGCTGGTACCCGACCCGTCCAAGCCGCTCGATGCGTTTCGGCGCAGCGCCGAAGTTCTGACGCTGTGCGCGCCATTCAACATCACCGGGCAGCCGGCGATTTCGCTGCCGTTGCATTGGAACCGCGAAGGGCTGCCGATTGGCGTGCAGTTCGTCGCCGCCATGGGCCGCGAAGACTTGTTGATTCGTCTGGCCGCGCAGCTGGAGAACGAAGTTCGCTGGAGCGAGCGTCGTCCCCCAATACACGCGTAACCAATAGGAGAGCACCGCGATGCTTAGTCCGTACATCGAAGCGTGGGAACTGCGCGAGCTGGTGCTCAAGAAGGAAGTTCGGCCGCGCGAGGTCGCGGAGTTTTTTCTTGCGCGAATTGAGAAGCTGAATCCAAAGCTCGGCGCGTTCATCACCGTCACTGCGGAGCGTGCGCTGGCGGATGCGGCGCGGCTCGAGAAGATGAGCGCATCAGATGCGGTCAAGCTGCCTTTGTTTGGCGTCGCATATTCGCTCAAGGATTTGCTCTGGACGAAAGATATTCGCACTACTTTCGGATCGAAGAACTACGAGAACTGGCATGCGCCCGCGGATGCGGAACTTGCGGTGCGACTCGCCAACGCCGGCGGAATCCTGCTTGGGAAAACATCCACGCCGGAATTTGGACTGCGGCCGACCACCGAGGGCGGGCTGTGTCCGCCGGCGCGAAATCCGTGGAACCTCGAACATACTGCGGGCGGCTCGAGTGGCGGGTCGGCTTCTGCCGTGGCCGCCGGATTGCATCCTGTAGCGCAGGGCAGCGACGGGGGAGGCTCGGTGCGAATCCCCGCGGCATGCTGCGGGCTGGTGGGAATCAAGCCGTCGCGCGGGCGAATCACGCGCGCGCCGTCGGAGGGCGAATCGTGGGGCGGGCTTTCAACGACTGGTCCGATTGCGCGCACCGTCCGCGACGCGGCTCTAATGCTCGATGCGATGGCGGGGATGCTGCCGGGCGATCCGTACGCGGCGCGGCCGCATACGCGTTCGTTCGTCGAGGAAGTCTCCGCGCATCCGAAAAAACTCCGGCTCGCCATGATCAATAAGAGCGCGCTCGGCACCGTGGACGACGAAACTCTCGGCGCGATCGAGTCCGCATGTGGGGTGCTCCGCGAGATGGGGCATAGCATCGAACCGATCACGCTCGATCCGGGCGCGATGCTCGGCAAATTTGCACGGGTAATTGTCGGCGCGTCGGTGTCGGCGCTGAACATCCCGAATCCGGAACTGCTCGATCCGGTGGTGCGGGGAAGCTACGAATGGGGCTCAAAAATTTCCGCTGCCGACTACATCCGCGCTGTCACCGGGATGCACAACACGTCGCGTGAAATCATCCATACGCTGATGCCGTATGACGCGCTGATAGCGCCGACGCTCACGCGGCCCGCGGTGCGTATCGGCACGCTGGCGTCGAATCCGGCGACGGGCGCGGACGAAATCTATGCCTGGATCGCGTTCACCTTCCCGTTCAACTCGACCGGTCAGCCGGCCATCTCGATTCCCAATGGATTCAGCAAGGCAGGATTGCCGCTCGCGCTGCAAATCGTCGGACGTCCCGGCGACGAAGCCGGCATAATCGCGCTGGCGGCCGAGTTCGAACGCTCGCGGCCCTGGAAGGACCGGCATCCGCAGATTTAGGCAGGCGCTCAACTTAGGGACCTGCGAGTTGTGAGTTGCACCGGACACCTGACGTTTCGCGGGTCAGAGCAATTTGACAAATTCTGCTGTCGTGAGGCCCGCTTGCTTGAGGATATTGCTGAGCGTGCCCCGCTTCAGGTCTCGCCGATGGAAGGGCACGATGACAAGGCCTGATTTGGTCGGATGGCGGAAGAAGCGATGCGAGCTGGAGCTGTGGTCCAAATAAAGCCGGCCTGAAGCAGCGCCCGAATAACATCTGTGGGCGTGCAAGAGGGCAGGCGCGGCACGGCTGTTAGATCGTGATTTCGATGCGTTCCAGGTTTGCCGCTCCCGACTCGATCGGAATTTCCTCACCGTGCTTCAGCAAACTCTCGAGATAGCCTCGAATGGCGTCTTTCACCATCGCTCGGGCTTCCTCAATAGTATCGCCTTCGGTAACCAGCCCGGGGAGCGCGGGAACCGAGACGATGTAACCGCCCTCTGCGGCGGGTTCGAAAACGGCCGTGTAGTGATACATCAGCACGCAGTCACCGCGGGAATTGCATACGTCGCGAAATTCATTCCTCTTTGATTGTAGGGCGCTGGCGTCAATCGTCAAGACCGTCGGAATCCGGATTTTGAAGGATCGGTCTTTGCTTCGCGCAGGGCGCCTGAGCGCCATAGCGGGCGAGCGAGGCCGCTGATCGGCTTGCCGGCCAGGGAGGCATGGCGCTGCCTCGGGTGATGGTCTAGCATCGTAGTATCAATTCGCGTTAATTAGTTACTGTGAGTAGGGGTTGTTAGACTAAAGTTTGTAGAACGAATGCATGGGGGAGCTATGCTGGCAAAAGTTAGCTTAGTGATTGCGAGTACAGCCTTGGCTATGTTCGCGATGGGACGAATTGAGAGCATCGCGGCACATCACGGCTTCGGCGATCCCGTCGCTTGCGCTCAAGAGTCGAATGATCCGGGCGACGATGCTTCAGCTCAGGACGACGCCGATAGCGAAGCGGCAGTGAGTGCTAGCGGGGTTTATTCGGGAGCCATAATGGATAGTGGCGAGGGTGACGGCATGATTTCAGCGGCCATCTCCCAGATCCATTCGAAGCTGACCGGAACCTTTGTCGCCACCTTCCAAACCACCAACTATGGCCCCGGATTCGTGAAGGGAAAGATCAAAAACGGCGCGATAAATGCCCGGCTGAAGTTCAGTATCAAGGGTAAGTGCGGTCTCAATTTCCACGGCACATTTCAGAACGGCAATGAAATCAGTGGGAACTATACGATGACCGGGTGCAAAGGGCAGTCCAACCACGGCAGTTTCGACATGACTCATCAGTGACGAATCCGGTAGTGACGGATCCGGCAAGTCCGGCGCGCGTCACGATGCTTCACTGCCGGAAAAAACTTTGCTCTGGCGCATACCTGCTGCTCGTGCTGTAATTTGCCCGAAATTCGTTTTTCAAAAGGGGAGGTCGCTATGAGGTATTTAGCGATAGCGGTCGCGTTGCCGGTATGTGTCTTGACGATCGTCGCTGCATCGATGCCGGCCGGTGCCGTCGTCACCTGCAATCAACAAACGACGTTGCCCCGTCCGATTCCGCTTGGCGTTTCAGGTGGAAATATCAACTCGTTCGTCAAGTTCCGCCACCAAAAGGGCTGCTCCAGTGGCACGACTCGGATCGTTGGTGCAGGACCAAAGCAACAATCAATTTATCCTGAGCAACAATCATGTGCTGGCGGATGTGAACAAAGCCAAGCACGGCGACCTCATCGTGCAGCCCGGACTGGTCGATACGGGGCCGGTATGCACCAAGACGCCCAGTGATGCGGTCGCGACTTTCAGCCGCACCGTCAAAATTAAATTCGGGAACGCAAAAAATACCATCGATGCCGCTATCGCCGCTGTTAAGACAGGAGACGTGAGCGCCGACATCCTGAATATCGGTGGAATCGCCGGCACAGTGGCGACGGCAACGATCAGTCTGCCTGTTCAGAAAATGGGTCGTTCGACCTGTTTGACGAGCGCGGCGATATCGGCGGTCGGCGTCAACGGCACTATCAATTACAGCGAGACCGGTGGGAAGAAGCTGGCGAAATTCGTCAACCAGATTGTGATCAACTCAAACGGCTTCGGCGGACCCGGCGATTCCGGATCGCTAATCGTCACCCAGGACGCCTGCCCGCAGGCGGTCGGCCTGCTATTTGCGGGCTCGTCCGACGGATCCATGACGATTGCCAATCCTATTTCAGCCGTGCTGAGCGGGCTGAACATCACGATGGTGGGCAGTTGCACTCCGATGGCAGCATCCGAACCGGCGCCAGCAGAGGCGATCGCGGCGAGCGAGGGTATGTCGAAGGAGGCGGTCGATTCGGCAACCGCTGCGCGCGACCGGCATGAGGATGAGTTGATGAATATCCCGGGTGCGGTCGGCACCGGAATCGGCGTCGGAGATCAACCCGGTCAGCCCGCGATCATTGTGTACGTGAAAAAGATGACGCCGCAGGCGCAAGCCGCCGCGCCGAAAGACGTCGACGGCGTGCCGGTGAAGATAATCGAGAACGGCGGCTTCGTCGCTTACTGAGATCGGACAAACCCGTCAGGGGCGCGCTTCGAGCACCAGGTTGAACGGGGTCGCGGCGGCGCGGCGGACTCGGGAGAAGCCGCCGGCTGTGAGCACCTCGCGCAGGCGCGATTCGCCTGCTTGCGCTCCCAGGCCTTTGCCGACTTCCTGCGATAGCGAGCCCGGCACGCAGATCATGGTCGAGGCGGCGTAGAATACCCGGCCGATCGGATTCAAATTGTCTTCGAGGCGGTCGTTGCCGAACGGCTCGACTACCATCCAGGTTCCATCTGCGGCCAGCGAGGATTTCACGTGCGCGGCCGCGCCGACCGGATCGCCCATGTCGTGCAGACAGTCGAAGAACGCGACCAGGTCGAAGGTCCCCGGATAATCCTTGGCCGTGGCGCGCTCGAAGATGGCGCGATCGGCGACTCCCGCTTCGCGCGCTATTTCGCGGGCGCGATCGATCGACGGCTGATGATAGTCGAAGCCGAAGAATTTCGATTTCGGAAACGCTTTCGCCATCAGGATTACCGAAGCGCCATGGCCGCATCCGACGTCCGCGACGCGTGCGCCGCGTTCGAGTTTCTCGCGGACGCCGTCGAGAGCGGGAATCCATTCGGAGACCAGATGCATCGCGTAGCCGGGGCGGAAGAAGCGCTCGGTGCCGCGGAACAGACTCGGGTCGTGCTCGTGCCATCCGACGCCGCCGCCGTTGCGAAACGCGTTGGCGACTTTGGGTTCGTCGCGAAGGGTCGCGGCAACTATCTCGAACATGGCCGGGATAAAAGCCGGGCCGTTTTCATCGGCAAGTACGAGCGCCTGTTCGGGTGAGATGGAAAAGCGAGCGGACTTCGCGTCGTAGTTGATATAGCCTGCCGCCGCTTGCTGCGCCGCCCATTCGCGCACATAGCGCTCAACGGTGCCAGTCTTTGAGGCCAGCTCGGCGGCAGTGAGCGGTCCCTCCGCGGCCAGCATTTTGTAGAGTCCGAATTTGTCGCCGAGCAGCACCAACGCCGAGCCCATGGCGGCGCCGACGTCGCCGAACATCTTATCCATCAATTGTTGAAGTTTGTTTCCGTCGATGGCCATTGCATACCTCCGGCCTCCTGGCGTTGTCTCTGGTTTAGAAATGGGCGCGCGCTTGCGTCAATGCGGGAGGCCGCGTTTGCGCGGGCGGCCATAGCGCAGAATTGCCGAGTTGCGTTCAAAGGCTTCAACAATAGCGTTTGAGACCAGCCGGATTTTCGCGGCGCGCCGCAAATCCTGATGGATGACCATCCAAATCGGGCGCATCGACGGCCGCTCATGTGGCCAAAGGCGCTCCAGTTCAGGATTCTCGTCGGCGAGGCAGCACGGTAACTCGCTGATCCCGATTCCATGTTCGACGGCCCTCATCTGCACGAAGGCAGTGCCCGTCGTATGCATCGCAATGCGAGCGTCCTCGAGCGATTCTCCCTGAAAAGGCATTCCGAAAGACGGCGGGGTGACCGGGTACTTGATAAGAGAATGACCTCGGAGGCCCGCGCCGCGTTTGGGTCTGCCATGGCCCGCGAGGTAGCGACGGGATGCGTAAGCTGCGACGCCAAATTCTCCGAGCTTGCGACAGATCAAGTTGGAGTCTGTAGGCCGCGCGGTACGCACTGCGATATCGGCCTGGCGTCGTGCAACATCGAGCATGGGCAGGCCTATCAGCAAGTCGACCTGGAGCTGCGGGTGTTTCTCGAGGAGCGTGGCAAGGGCCGGCAGAATGACCTGGTGCGCGAGCATCTCCAGCGTCGTCACCCGCACCAGTCCACTCGATCGCGTGTCGAGGCCGGTTGCCAGCCGATCGACGGCGAGCGCGGCGGCTTCCATTCCCTCGGCCTGGCTCAAGATGGCCTGGCCGGCTGAGGTGATGGCGAATCCTTCGGGCGTCCGGCTGAATAGTTTTGCGCTAAGGCGGCGCTCGAACGCTGTCAGGCGGCGCCCGACCGTCGCGTGATCGACGCGCAATGCCCGCGCGGCGCCCGACAGGCTCCTTTCACGCGCGATTGCCAAAAAGAAACGGATGTCGTCCCATTGTTCCATCGCAGGAATGCTCCGTGAAATTTTGCACGACAGATGTGCACAGATACCTAATTTTCACGAATGCTCACCGTGCGCAAGAATTGCCGAATCGAGCGAAGGGTGGATTCTTATATTCGTGAAGCTCCGGGAGATGATTCATGAGCAAGCAGGATGAACGAGGCTGGGTTGTAGTCGGTGCGCTGTTCGCGACCTTGTTCCTGATTTGGGGAGCGATCAACGCCGGCGGCGTGTTCTTTATCCCGGTCATCAAGCACTTCGGATGGAGCCGCGGATTTTTCTCGCTACTGGTCGGTATCGCTCCGCTGGCGGCAGGGCTCAGCAGTCCGGCGGTTGGATGGCTGATGGATCGGATCGGCGCGCGCCAGATGATGATCGCGGGCGCATCGACTGTGGCGCTCGGTTACATGGCGCTCAGCCGCGCAAATTCGGCAGCTGAATTTCTGATAGTCTTCGTCTTGCTCGGGGTCGGAGTCACTGCTTCGACGATTATTCCGAGTGCGCTGGTAATCACCAACTGGTTCAGGGAGAATCGCGGGCTCGCGCTGGGGATAGCTTTCGCGGGAATTCCACTGGGCGGCACCGGGGTTACAATTTTTGCGAACTATGTGGTGCTGCACTACGGATTTCGGATGGGATACTTCGCGATGGCCGTGCCGATCGCGTTGATAGTGATTCCGCTGCTGGCCGCATTCGTGAAAACGCGGCCGGATGCCAAGGCAGATGATCCTGTCCTCGCCTCGGCCGGCGCGACTGCTGAGCCCGGCCTCGAGTTGAGCGAAGCGCTCCGGTCTCGATCGTTCTGGCTGATCGCGATAGCCCAAGTCTCGTTCGCCACCGCCAGCGTCGGCGTCCAGGTCCATCTGGTTCCCTATCTCGCCGGCATCGGATATGCGCCGACGGTTGCGGCTGGGCTGTTTGCCGCGATGTTCATCTTCAGCGCAATCGGAAGTTTTGTAATTGGTTCCATGGCGGATAGTCGCGGCGGGCGCGTGATGCTTGCGGCGGTGTTCGTCGCGAGTGCCGCCGGTATTGCTGCATTGCTGGGAGCCCCGCACTTCGCGGCAGTCGTAGCGTGCATCGTGATATTCGGATTTGTGCGGGAAACGCATCTGCTGCCGCTGGTGATAAATGAATCTCTTGGCGTCCGGCGACTCGGCTCGGTCCTGGGACTGCTGGCGCTGTTCACGACATTCGGGTTTGCGGCGGGGCCGGCCATTGCGGGGAGGATTTTCGATGTTACCGGCAGCTACTCTGGCGCCTGGATTCTGTTCGTCGCGATGGCGGGAGTTTCGGCGCTGGCTATGCGCGCAACCCTGCCTCTCGCCGACGAGGAAGCCCGCATCGCGGTCGGTATGGTAGCGCCGCTGAATCCCGGCCAGGAACAGGGCTCTGCTGCCGCGCCTTAACGCGGCGTGAGATTGAAGGCCTTCGCGAGGAGTTCGTGGGAACGCAGGCGTGCTTGATGGTCGTGGACGACGGTCACGAGCATCACTTCGTCGAGGTGCAGGACGCTTGCGATATCGACCAGCGTGTCGCGGACGTGGCCGGGTGTACCGATGATCGCGCGCGGCCATTCGCCCGTCTCGCGCATCGTCACGTCAGCGGGTAACGGACCGGGTCCCAGCTCTGCCATTGCCTGCTCGGGCGTCGGGATCGGGCCGCGCATTCCCTGCCGCGCGTGTCGTACGAATAGACGCACACTGGACGCCATCCGCTGAGCTTCGGCATCGGTCGGTGCGGCTATCGCGCTGATTCCCAGGATGGCGGTGGGAATGGACAGTTCATTCGATGGTTTGAAGTGAGAGCGGTAGTACTCGATTGCGGCGCGCGTGTGAGTCGGATCGATGAAGTGCGCGAACGCGTACGGCAACCCGAGCTGCGCCGCCGCAGCCGCGCTCCACATGCTCGAGCCGAGCAGCCAGACCTCGGGCGACCCGGGCATCGCGGGCGAAAGCTCGATGCGGCTGAAGGCGTGATCGGGGCGGAAGCCGCCGTGAAGGAACGCGATCAGCTCGAGCAGTTGCTTGGGGAAGTCGTCTTCGGTTTGTTGCGAGTTGCGATCGCGCCGCAGTGCGAATGAATCGAGCGGGCTGCCGCCGGGTGCGCGGCCGATGCCGAGATCGATGCGGCCGGGATACAGCGCGTGCAGCACGCGGAAGCTTTCGGCGACTTTCATCGGACTGTAATGCGGAAGCATCACGCCACCCGAGCCGACGCGAATGTGCGAGGTCTCTGCGCCGACGCGCGCGATGAGAACTTCCGGCGCGGGGCTCGCGAATGCGCCGGTCGCATGATGCTCGGCGATCCAGTAACGCTCGTAGCCGAGCCGGTCAGCGAGTCGCGCAAGCTCTATCGTGTTGCGAAACGCGTCGGCAGTGGTGAAGCCGGCAGGAACGGGGCACTGGTCGATGATCGAAAGTTTCATGGCGATGCTTACAGGTCATCTTGCGTTGGAGCGTCGAACGATTCCAGTGTCTGGCTCCCTCCTCGTCCTTTTCTCCTCGTCCTTTTATTGTGTCATCCCGAGCGAAGCCGAGGGACCCCGGCTCTTTCTCGATGCGGAACACCGCAGCCCCATCCATGGAGTGATCGTAGATGCCTGCCGGAGGATCCCTCTCACGCCTAGAACATGATTGAAATGCGTGGGACGCGCTGACACGCGAGATCCTTCGCTGCGCTCAGGATGACACGAAAACGCACCTCGGTCGCGCCGTGATTGCGGTGCGCCAAACCGGCATCGAGAAAGATCCGGGGTCCCTCGGCTTCGCTCGGGATGACACAAAACCAGAACACCGCACAGATCGGACACAGCGTCGCGCTCTGGTAAAAACTTCTAGCATTGGCGAGAATCCGTTTGTGAGTTCCAGCCGGACTCCTCGGCGGGACAACACTCTACATTGGAGGACGAACTATCATGAGTTGGGATTTTGAAACTGAGCCGGAATTCCAGAAAGAGCTCGACTGGATCGAAAAATTCGTGCGTGAGGAGGTCGAGCCGCTCGAGTTCGTGCTCGACTGCCATCCTTATGACGTGCGCAATCCGAAACGCAACGCGCTCGTGCGGCCGCTCCAGGCCGAGGTCAAAAAGCGCAAGCTGTGGGCGTGCCATCTTGGGCCGGAGCTCGGCGGGCAGGGCTACGGACAGGTCAAGCTCGGACTTATGAACGAGATTCTGGGGCGCGCGACCTACGCGCCGATCGTGTTCGGATGCCAGGCGCCTGATTCGGGCAACGCGGAAATCCTTGCGCATTACGGGACGCCCGAGCAGAAGAAAAAATATCTGCAGCCGCTGCTCAACAACGAAATCGTGTCGGCGTTCTCGATGACCGAGCCGCAGGGCGGCGCCGATCCGAAAGTGTTCACGACGCATGCGGAGCTGAAGGGCGATAGCTGGGTTATCAACGGCGAGAAGTGGTTCTCGTCGAATGCGCATCTCGCGTCGTTCCTGATCGTGATGGTGGTGACCGATCCTGACGCGAAGGAATACAACCGCATGTCGATGTTTATCGTGCCGAAGGAAACTCCGGGCGTGAACATCTTGAAGAACCTGGGCGTCGGGACGCATGAGCGCGGCGGCAGTCACGCGTATATCCGTTACGAAGACGTTCACGTGCCGAAGGACCATATGCTGGGGCCTCGCGGCGGCGCGTTCGTGGTGGCGCAGACGCGGCTCGGCGGCGGCCGGATTCATCATGCGATGCGAACGATCGGGCAGGTGCGCAAGGCGTTCGACATGATGTGCGAGCGGGTACTGTCGCGCACGACGCAGGGCTCGCGGCTGGCGGACAAGCAGATGGTGCAGGAAAAGATCGCGGACTCGTGGATGGAGATCGAGCAATTCAGGCTGCTGGTACTTCGCACCGCGTGGAAGATCGATCGCTACAAGGACTATCTGAAAGTGCGCAAGGATATCGCCGCGGTGAAGGCTCTCATGCCGAAGGTATTCCACGACGTGGCGGCGCGCGCGCTACACCTGCACGGCTCGCTCGGCGCCACCGGCGAGATGCCGTTCGTCGAGCAGGTGATTCAGAGTTTCCACATGGGACTCGCCGACGGGCCGACTGAGGTCCACAAGATTACGCTCGCGCGCCAGGTGTTGCGCGATTACAAGGCGACCGACGGCTTGTTCCCGACACAGCACATCCCGCGGCTGCGCGAGGCAGCGATCAAGAAGTATGCGGACAGGATCGAACTCGAGGTGGCGAATCAGTAGGCAGGTCAGATTTAGTAATTCGCACTTTCGGCGAGCTGTAAATTCTACAGGCCCCACGGCGCAGACCGTCTCTAACTCTGTTGGGATTTCTTGGGCACAAAAAATGCTCATTAAACCCCGCAGAGGAAGACGGTCATGGCGAAGATATTCTTGTCCTTGGGATTCTGGATGACGATTTTGCTCTTCGTCGCGCTTGGATACGCATACCAGAATGCATGGGGTGCTGAGTGCACAGAATCTATTGATTCGATTAATTGCGGCTATACGCACGCCACGCGCGCGTCTTCAAGTTCACCTGTGTCCTGGATTTCACCGGACGAAAATCAAAACTCTCACTTTGAGAATGATCTCCGGGGCAGCGACGACGTTCGCCGACATCGATGCTCGCCCAACACTTCTCCGCGTACCGACTATCCGGACTTCCAGCAGATGGCGAATTTGCAGGCTGGCGACGTGCCAGTCTACGCCCCGGGCTTTTCGCTCAACATAACGCGTCGCCCTCCTGAGGTGACCCTCTGTCCGGGACCGATCGAAATTCCGCGTCACTGAAGTGTAGTCATCGACATCGAGCCAGCTCCTTACTCTCCGCAAAATAATTTTCGAACTGCGATGGCGCCGCAGCGGCGCGTCTCTATTTTTTTAGTTGCATTTCGAAACCCGAGTCGGCTAGAACCGTGGAAGCCTTCAGAGTTCGCGTTGCAATCGAAAAATAGGAGAAAGGAACGACGATGGAGACGATCAAGTTCGACGATATACCCGCGCTCACCAAAAGGATCGGCAAGGAGTTCGGGCCGTGGAGCGAGCCGATTCACGTGACGCAGGAAAAAATCAATCAGTTCGCCGACGTCACCGGCGACCATCAGTGGATTCATATCGATATCGAGCGGTGCAAAAAAGAAAGTCCGTTCGGCGGCCCGGTGGCACATGGGTTTCTGACGCTTAGCTTGCTGCCCGCATTCAAGAATACCGACGAATACACGGTCACGGGATTTCGCAACGTCGTGAACTATGGCGCGAACAAACTGCGCTTCGTCTCTCCCGTGCCTGCCGGCGCCAGCGTTCATGCGCGCTCGCGGCTGATCGCGGTCGAGCCGCGGCCGATGGGCACGATGCTCACGCGCGAGACGGAGATCCAGGTGGTAGGACAGCAGAAGCCGGCGGTGGTTTACGAAGCCCTGATGCTTTTCGTGAAGTAGGCGGGAGGCCAGTCGATGGCGTACGAACAGATTATTTATGAGGTCGCCGACAATATCGCGACGATCACGCTGAACCGGCCGGAGAAGCTCAACGCGTTCACCGGCATCATGATGAACGAGATGCTCGACGCGTTCGACAAGGCCGACGCGGACGACAACGTGCGCGCGGTCATCGTGACCGGCGCGGGTCGCGCGTTCTGTGCGGGCGCGGACTTGTCGGCGGGGCCCAGGACGTTCGACGCGACGCGCGAGGATCGTCCTGACAGGAAGGCCGCGATCAAGCCCGACGGCACAGTGGATTGGAGCAACGAGGGCGTTCGCGACGGCGGAGGACGGCTGACGCTGCGCATCTTCGAAAGTTTGAAACCGGTGATCGCGGCGGTGAACGGACCGGCGGTCGGCGTCGGCGTGACGATGCAGCTCGCGATGGATGTGCGGCTGGCGTCGGAGAACGCGCGCTTTGGTTTCGTGTTCGCGAGACGTGGGATCGTCCCGGAAGCGTGCTCGAGCTGGTTCCTGCCGAAGATCGTCGGCATCTCGCAGGCGCTCGAGTGGACATTTACGGGCCGCGTTTTCCCGGCCGAGGAAGCGCTGGAAGGCGGGCTCATCAAAAAAATCTACAAACCGGATCAACTTATTCCGGCGGCACGCGCGCTCGCGCGCGAGATCGCCGACAACACGTCGCAAGTGTCGGTCGCGCTGATTCGCCAGATGCTCTGGAAGATGGCTGGCGCGGACCATCCGATGGAAGCGCACAAGGTCGACAGCCGCGGAATTTTTGCGCGCGGCTCCTCGGCGGATGTCAAAGAGGGCGTCGCGTCGTTCCTGGAAAAGCGTCCGGCGAAATTTCCGGACAAGGTTTCGAAGGACATGCCGTCATACTTTCCGTGGTGGAAGGAACGGAAGTACAGCTAGTCGACTAAGCGGGCGGTGGACCTTCGGGATATTGTGGCAGGGCATCGGTGATCTCGTGCCAGGGAGCCTTCGAGCCGACGTAGATGTGACTGCTCGTGCGAATCTTGGGGTCGTCGTCGAGTGCGCCCGCAGGAATGAGCACTACGTCGCGAGTCGGAACCGCGCGCGGCATCGGACTCCCGCAGATTACGGCAGAAGGAATTTCCGAATCGTTGCGTGTTAGGCAGGCGATAGGTGATCACTAAGTCCTCGCCGCGAATCCACCGGAAAGATCCAGACGGCACGAACATGTTGGCAGCGAATGCCGTACCGCGCGCCTTGCGACATCGCGAGCAATGACAGTTGCGCAGCTCGATTTGATCGCGCGGCCTCGAAGGCTACGCCACCGCACAAGCAGCTTCCCTTGGTCATCGCGAATACCTCCCGGTTCATGGTTTGCGGCAGATGACGACGCGGACTTCGCCGGGCTGCTCGACTTTGATAACGGCGCGCTGGTTGTCGAGGTTCAGCTCTGCGACGCCGCCGATGACTTCGATCTCGCATCCGCGTGGATATTGAAGGTGCGGAACGAATATCTCGGTCGCGCGAGCCGCGGCCGGATCGGCCTCGAAAGTGTAGTCGAACAATCCCGTAACGCGATCGAATTTCATTTTGCGCGGAGTTCCCTGCGTCGCCATCGCATACGGCCTGACGAATCCGGCGAGAGCACGGCCGCCGCTGTTGATGTCGGCGGGATTAGTCTGTTGGTCGCGCGAGAAGATACTCAGATCCTCCTGGTTCCATCCGTCGCCAATAGCCAGATCGTTGCGATTCGATGCAGTATAGTTCCATTGCGTACTGTTGATTAACAGAGTATCCAGTGCGTTATACATTAGATCGAGCGCGATGATGTGCGGAGTCCATGGCGCATCGCTGCGATCGCCGGCTTTGAAGGCGCGGTATGCCTCGGCGCCGTTCAAATCGAACGGGATTCCGCATTCACCGATGAGAGTTGGCGCGCCGCCGTTCACCGTCTCTGACATCCGCGCGTATTTGCCGAGCTGACGTTCATAGCGCGCCTGCAATTGGTCGGCGGCCTCTCCAATCTCGCCGGTCATCGTGCCGAGGCTGAAATTCGGATTGAAAGTTTTCGTCGCGAGCGTGACCACGTCGTACCAATGACCGGCGTTGACGGTGTTGGGAGGAGTGTCGGCGGGGAATCCGGGTCCGAAGAAGCCAGAATGCGGATCGAGTTCGGCAAACAGGATCCAATCGGGATTAATCTCGCGCATGCACTCGGCGACCTGAGCGAAAAACGGTCCCATGTAGTCTTCGATGAAGTTGACCTTGCGGTCGCCGACGCGCTGGAAAAAGTCGTCGCGCAAAACGTCGAAAGTGCCGTCTTTATTGAGCCTCCACGCCCCAGCCTGCTCGAACGGATCGGGTCGATCGTCGAGCCAGATCGAAATGCGGTCGGGATTGATCGTGCGATCTTTTTTGTGCACGACCGCCTTCGTCTCGGGATCGAAGCTGAGTACCGGTATCGGGCGCGCGACTCCATGCGATACCAGCAAGCCGTCGATCGGTGACCACGCCAGCCCCGGCATCGCGCGATTCGGATTGGTTTCGCTCGGGCCGAGATGACGGTAGGTGAGCGACTGCCCGATCCATCCGGGCGTGGGTTCGTTGAGCGAGTCGAAGCCCATGACGTTCGGCAGGTCCCGGATGCGGCGTGCGATCTCGCGCATCGATCCGAGGTAGTGATCGAGCATGTAGTCCTGAGCGTTGTCGCCGTCGATAGTCAGGCCGGGAGCGAAGTCGCGGCCCGCAAAGAACAGGGTCCACATGATGCCGTTGGCGGGGCGGCGCGAGTTCGCCGACCAGCTCATCGTCGGGTAGCGATCCTCCTGACGTCCGCCGCGTGAATAGTCATATAGATGTTGCATCACATGTGCGGAGCCTGACTCGGCGATTCGGCGATAGTCAATTCCAACTTTTTCGAATAGCCAGCAGGGCGCGCCGTCGCCGCCTGACATACGACTCCACACGTCCTGGTGAAAATCCACGAATACATAGAAGCCGTAGTCACCGGCGAGGCGGCACAACTCGGCGAAGTAGTCGAGGTATTCGACGTCGTAGTCATTCGGACCGCGATGCTCGACGGCCTCCCATGTCGTCAGCATGCGGATGCAATTGAAGCCCCAGGCGCGCAGGCGCGAGAAGTGCTCGTCGGCCTCGGCGATCGGGAACGGACGGCCGATGAAGGAGACTTCGCGATGGTTGGAAAAGTCGGAAGGGAAATTGGTGCCGCCGTCAGGGTAGGGGACTTTGCAATCGCCGCCCAGATTGACGCCGCGCAAAATGATGCGGCGCGCGTGCTCGTCGACGAACCATCGTCCTTCAATATGCAGTCGCGGGAGGTTCATGGCGCGAGGTTGACGTAATGTCTGTTCGCCCGTCAAGCTGCACATTCTGATGGCGGAGAGCTGGCAAGAGAGCGAGATAATTCCGGGGCTGTTCGTCGGCGATTTGCAGGATGCGCAGAAGTTTGGCGGGACTATAATCAGCGTACTGCCCGACGTGCCTGAGAGCGAACCGCCGCAGGCCATTCATATGCCGTTCCTGGCGGAAGGTGTCGCGACGCTCGACCAGACGGCGGATCTGATCGACGACGAGCTCGAAATGGGGCATCAGGTGCTGGTCCATTGCGAGGAAGGATGCGAGCGCGCGCCGCTGGTGGTCGCGTGGTTTCTGAAAACCAGGCGCGGCAAGACGCTTGACGAAGCGTACGCGCTTTTGAAGAGCCGGCGGCCGATAGTCGTGGATAGGAGGCGCTGGCTGGGTATCCACAACCGATAGCCACATCTAAGCTGTCTGCGACGAATTGACTATTGGCGGGCGACGGCTCAGGCTGGCGGCGTCAGCGAGGGGTGACCCCTCGACCCAGTATCTGGAGAAGCGGCTCCGATGTCGCCTTTCCCGGTTGCTGGCTTTGGCGATAATTGCGGGCAACATGGCGGGCTTTCTCAAAAGAGCGATCGAGTCTACGGAAACCGCGCTCGGGCATTTGAGGGCGGCGTTTCATCCGAGCAAACCGTGGGTTGCGCGCACCAGGGAGTTGGGGCGTTCGCGGCGCGTGCGCAAAACCGGCGTGATCGTGCTTGCGGTGGTTCTGTTCCTGGGCCTCGCAACTTACATTGCGGTTCCGCCAATATTGCGACACGTGCTGACGGGCTCTGTTGCCAGCAGTATCCATCGGCAGGTGACCGTCGGCAAAATCCGCTTCAATCTCTATCGGCTGAAACTCGATCTCGACCAACTGCACGTTGGCGAGCGCGACGATCCGCAGAAACCGTTCGTCGACCTGGGACATCTCGGGGTGAAGGTTTCGTGGACGTCGATTTTCAGACTTGCGCCAGTCGTCGGCGAGGTCATCGTCGAGCGCCCGCAAATTCATGTCGTGCGGCTATCGCAGCAGAAATTCAACTTTTCCGATTTGCTCGAGAGCGCGCCGGCGCCGCCGCAGCCAAAGCCCGCGGCACCCAGTTCCCCACAGCGATTTGCGGTTTCCAATATTCAGCTGCGCGACGGCGAAGTGACTATCGACGATCAACTGCTCGGCAAGCAGCACAAAGTCGAGAAGATTCAGATCAACGTGCCGTTCATCGCAAACCTGCCCGCGGACGTCGACGTGTTTGTGCAGCCTCTGGTGCAGATGGTGATCGACGGAAGCCCGCTCCGGATTGCCGGCGTGGCCAAGCCGTTCCAGGCAACGCGCGACTCGGTGGTCGATTTGAAACTGCATCGGCTCGACCTCCCGCTCTACGTCAGCTACGCGCCGATGAAGCTGCCGGTCAAAATTCCGAGTGGTACGCTGTCCACCGATCTCTATTTGCATTTCGTGCAGGCGGAAGGGCAGCCGCTGATTCGCTTGAACGGGACCGTGGCTCTCGATCAGCTCGACGTGCGCGACGCGACTGACGCGCCGCTGGTCGCGCTGAAACATGCGGAAGTGAAGCTGACCGACGTCGAGCCGCTCGCGGCGGTGTTCTACCTGAGATCGATCTGGATCGACGGGCTGATCGCGAATGTCAGGCTGAATCGCCGACGGCACCAACAATCTCTCGTCGCTGGCGAGCGGTAGCGCGGCTGCGCCGGCCAGTCCCCCCGCGCAAGTCGCAGCCGCCAGTACTCCGACGGCCGCGCCAAGTCCGGCGGGCAATGTGACGCAGCAGGCGGTGCCCATAGCGGGTGCGCCGCCCGCGAAAGCGCCGATGGACTTTCAGCTGGAATCGTTTGTTCTCACGAAAAGCGGTGTGAACGTCCAGGATAACAGCGGTGCGACTCCCGCGACGGCGTCGCTCGATGCGCTCGAGGTCGGAGTAAAGAACCTTCATACGCTGGGCAAGTCGCCGGCGACGTTCTACGTGAACACTAATATTCACAGCGGCGGCGCGCTGGCGGTGACGGGCGCGCTGGATCTCGCGGATTCGCAGGTTACCAGCGACGTATCGCTCGACAAGATCGATCTGCCTGCCTTGCAGCCGTTCGCGCAGAAGGTTCTGGCGGCTACCGTGGCGTCGGGCAAGTTCAGCGCGAAGGCCAACGTGCAAACCCATTTTGCGAGCGGTCACTTCAACGTGCATTCCGAGCCGGCGAGCGTCGCGATCGAAAATTTCGAAGTCGACGCCCCTCACGAAAAAGAAAAGCCGGTGCAGTGGAAAAATTTCAGCGTCGCGATCGGACAGTTCGATTTGGCGTTGCGCCAGGCGACGGTTACCGAAGTGAAAGCCGACGGGATGCATCTCTATGTCCGGCGCGAGCGCGACGGAAAATTGAGTCTCGAATCTCTGATGCGCGGCAACGAAGCTCCGCCTCCCACCGAGCGCGTGGTGGAGCGCCGGCCGAGGCGAATGCCGCGCGAGCGCCGACGTGTGGAGCGCGAGCACAAGCCCGTTCCGCCGGCGGCACCGTCGACGCCGGCGTCGCCGAGTTTTCAATTCCAGGTCGCTTCCGTCTCACTCGATCAGACCGACGCCACCTTCGTTGACGAAAGCGCGCCGCAGCCCGTGACGGTCGCGGTCGCGCCGTTGAATCTGCATCTCAAGGACGTGACCAGCGACTTCACCAAGCCGTTTGGGGTCGATATCGACGGCACGCTGAATCGCAAGGGCACTTTCAAAGTCACCGGCACCGCGGCGATAGCGCCGCTCAAGGCCGACCTGCGCGTCGCCACGAAACGCCTCGACCTGACCTTCGCGGATCCGTACGTGAGCAGCAGGATGAACGCGAAGATCACGAACGCGAACCTGACGATCGACGGCGCGGTCGGGCTCGAGCAGGAGCACAAGGACTTTCTCGTCAGCTACAAAGGCGACGCGTCGCTCGGCAGTGTGCGGATGCTCGACAAGCTGACCAACGATCTGTTTTTCCGCATGACCGCGCTCAACGTGAACGGAATCGATTTCGCGATGGGGAAGGGTCCGCCGAAAGTGCACGTTGGGTTGATCGCGCTGAACGATTTTTATTCGCGGATCATTCTCAACAAGGACGGCAAGCTGAATCTGAAGGACATCACAGCGAACCCGCAGGAAGCACCCACGTCGCTGACGCGGGCGGCAGGCGAGCCGGGATCGAAGGGCGCGGTTCCTGTGGCTCCCACCTCGACACCGACTCCGGCTGCGGCGCCAAGCGTAGCAGCCGCTACCGCTCCCGGAGCCTCTCCGGGGGCAGAGGCGAGTCCGGCGCAACCTTACCAGGGGCAGCCGATGAACGCCGACGTCGAGCTGAAAAAGATCACGCTCAAGGGCGGCAAGGTCGATTACACCGACGACTTCATCAAGCCCAACTTCACCGCGAACCTGACCGGCATGGAGGGCAGTGTCGGCGCGTTCGGGACGAAATCGACTGAGCCCGCGCCGGTTTCGCTAAATGGACAGATCAACGGCAGCTCGCCGATCAATATCGATGGATCGATAAATCCGCTCGCGCCGACGGCTTTCGTCGATATCAAGGCGAAAGCGGACGCGATCGAGCTGACTGGATTCTCACCGTACACGACCAAGTACACCGGCTTCCCGATCACAAAAGGCACTCTCACCGTTGACGTTCATTATCTGCTCGATACCGGCAAGCTGACCGCCGACAACCATATCTTCATCGATCAGCTGACGTTCGGCGATCACGTGGACAGTCCGGACGCGACCAATCTGCCGATTCGACTCGCAGTTTCGCTGCTCAAGAATTCGAAGGGACAAATCGACGTGCGAATCCCGATTTCGGGATCGCTGTCGGATCCGCAATTCAGCATCGGCGCCATCGTACTCGGCGCGTTCATGAATCTGATCGTCAAGGCGGCGACGGCGCCATTCTCACTGATCGCGGCTGCGTTCGGTGGCAGTGGCGGCGGCGCGCAGCAGGATCTCGGATTCATCGAGTTCAAGCCCGGCTATTCGACGCTTGACGACGGACAGTCAGCAGAAACTCGACACGGTCGCGAAGGCCTTGGCGGATCGGACAGCGCTGAAACTCAACATTGAGGGGCGCGTCGATCCGAAGTTCGACACCGACGGCTACAAGGAAGCGTCGCTCGACCACAGTATCCAGGTTTTCAGGCATAAGGCCGAGGGCGACAGCGGCAGATGGGACCGCGAAAAAGGCGCGCTGTCGACCGAGGACTACAACAAGTACCTGAAGAAGGTGTATAGCGCCGGAGATTTCAAGAAGCCACGCGACGTAGTCGGATTGGCAAAGACGCAGCCGCCCGACGAAATGAAGAAATTAATCCTCGCCAACACTCCTGTGACTGATCAGGACCTGAAGAATCTTGCGGATGCGCGCGCGAACGCGGTGCGTTCGTATCTGAGCAGCAAGCAGGTCGATTCGGGGCGGATGTTTATTATTGCGCCGAAGCTGGACGCCAACGGGATCAAGGATCAGGGCAAGACCACGCGCGTCGATTTGTCGTTGGAGTGATGCACGCAGTCGATGGAGGCCGGAGTCGATGAGCACTTCATGGGGACTCTGCAAAGATTGTAAGTGGTGGCAGATCGAACCCAAGGCGCCGATTAAGAATTCCACGATGGGGGAGTGCATCGACGAGAAACTGCAAAAATTCAAGCTGCGGGTTTCTGGCAACAGCGGATGCAATCGCTTCATGGAGGGCAAGCCCGCGCGCGCGAAGGGATCGAGCGGCCAGCCGCCGACGGCAAAGCCGACGCGGTGATTGACCGACATTTAGCTTGAGTCGCGGAATCCTCACCTACCGGCCGCGATGCGGCCGGCCTCCTCTCCCGTAAAGGAACGGGCGAGGTATTTTTAGAGGGAGCCGAAGATTTTGTCGTTGACGGCATCCCAGGCGCGGCGTTCTTCGTCGCGGGGGGCCTCTTCGAGCTTGGTGCTTGCCCCGAAGATCATTGTTGCGCGACGCGCCTCGTCATAAGGCTTCCAATTGCCGGTGCTCTCGTTACTTGGATCGCCTGATCTTGCGAAGGCCAGCCATGCGTCTTGCATTTGGGTTGCGAGCTTTTCTGCGGCGGGACCGGTGCCGGCGAATGCGGTCATCCCGGGCATATGATTGGTGCCGAAAACGAAGCCTAGCTCGAGTGCGTGGCACGAGCCGAGCGCACCGCCCATCGCGGGTGACGGCCACGTGAAGAGGTAACTGTAGACGCGGGCGTCGTGACGGGGCTGGACCTGCGCGAGGCGCACGCCCGGGATACGGAAAACGCGGTCGGTCTCGATTGCGGTGAAGAGTTCGGCTGGCGTGACCGCCTCGCCACGCTGCGCGCGAGCTTTCGCGTAAGAATCGATGACGGCGTCTGCAGCTTCTGCGGTGAGTCGCCGGCTTATCCGCGCACCGAGGCCGGCGCGATCGAGCTTGTGCAGCGAAGGATCCATCATCGAGAACAATTTCCATTCTTCGAGCGTCGAACCGACCATCACGGCCACGCCCGACGCCGAACCGCCCGCGACCATCTCGATCGCGGCGCGCGGCACGAACGTACCGTCGATGACGGGCTGATACGCCATCCCGAGTTCGGGGTCGGGCGTCTTGCCGTCGTCGAGCATAGTGCCGGTGAGTAATTGCGCAGGCGTCAGCGCGCGGATCGCGGCCGCATCGCCCGGCTGTACATGCAGCTTCGACAGGACTCGCTCCGCCGTGCGATTTGCGCGCGCAACGGGGGCGCCGGTGTGACAGGCGCCGCTTTGCGGTATCGCCTTGTGGAAGAGGCCGCGCGCAGCCGGCATCGCGAGCAATGTTCCGACGCTCATGCCGCCGGCAGATTCACCGAAGATGGTGACGTTGCCAGGGTCGCCGCCGAACTCAGCGATATTATCGCGGACCCATTCCAGGGCCGCGACTTGATCGAGCATCCCCTCGTTGCCGCTCGCCGCAATCTTGCCGCCGGTCACGTCCGCAAGACGCAGGTATCCCAGTGGTCCGAGACGATAGTTGACCGTCACAAGGACGACGTCCCCGCGGCGCGCGAGAACTGAACCGTCGTAGATAGGCTGCGAGCCGGAGCCGATCGTGAAACCACCGCCGTGAATCCAGACCATCACCGGGCGGCGTTTGCCGTCGAGCGCGAGAGTCCAGACGCTGAGGGTGAGGCAATCCTCGGACTGTTCGCCGTCAACCACCATCGCGGACAGCGCGCTGAGCATCATCTTGTTCTGATGAGCGACTGCGCCAAAACGGCGAGCATCGCGGACGCCCGTCCACGATGCGGGTTTCTCGGGCGCAAGCCACCGACGCGCTCCGACCGGAGGAGCGGCGAATGGGATGCCTTTGAAGACGAACAATCCGTTCTGCTCGTCGCCTTCGAGTTTGCCCTGATGGATCGAAACAGTCGCGCTCATGTGGATGAACCTCGGTACTGAGAATTGCGCGATTGTCGCAGAATTCATGTGCAGTTAACAAACGCCCCAGGAGCGGACGGGGCAGCCAAATCCCAAAATGGGACACCCAGCGTCGAATCGCTCCGCGCGTTGAGAAATTGACCGGCGATCGGCCTGTTCTTTCCAGATCTGCGACAGATCTTCGGGCATTGGACTTGCTGTCATCTAGTGGATCTCTGCGCCAGCCAGGGACGGGAAGGAATTCGGATGGGCGAACCGCCCGATCAGCACGACATTGCCTCGCGCGAGAGGAATCCCGAGCGCGACCAGTTGAGAGCAGATGCTTCGACTTTGGACGAGCCAGCGCGTGCGCGGTCGCGCACTACTTTGTCCACTTCGCAGGTAGTGAACGGAAACATCGTGCGCTTGTGGAGGACGGGCGCGGCGTTGGTGGTTCTCTTCGAGCTGATCTACGCCGCGGAACACCATTACGCGTCTGCGTCGAAGTTCGACGCGACGCTCAAACTTCATCTGATCAACATCGCGATTGGGGTGTTGTTTTTTCTGTCGAGCTTTACCATCGCGATGCCACGTTATTGGCGTCAACTCGCCCTGTCGGTCTGCACCGCGCTGCTCGTGTCGACGACCTCGATCTGTACCACGTCGGGGCGCGTCGAGGCGCTGTTCGTGTCGGTGCTGGTCATCGTGGTTGGCACTGGGACGATAGCGCCGTGGGATTGGGGCTGGCAGGCGGCGATTAGCATCGTTGGGATGTATTCTGCTTCTTCGTTCTGGGGCGCACGCATGGGATCGTTGATTTGGATCCTTCGATGTATTGGCTGGGACTGATGACCGCGGTCGGGCTGGCGGAATCAAACGTATATCTGCAAACGAGGAACCGGCGCGCAATCGCGCAAAACCTCGCCGACCGGCTGAGCAGCGATCAGAAACTCAGGGATAGCGAAGAAAAGTTTCGGCAGATTTTCCAGCAAAGCGGCGACATGGTGGTGGTCACCAACCTCGACACGGGTGCGATTCTCGAGGTCAATAATCAATTCGTCGTGCGCAGCCGGGTGCCGCGGGAGCTGGTGGTGGGTCGCATGGATACCGACTTCAATTTCTTTGCGGACCCGGCAGCTCGGGCGCAGTTCATGAAAGAACTCCATGAGAGCGGGGTAGTAAAAAACCTCGAGCTTGAGCTGAACGGCATCGGCTATGGCCGTCCGATGCCCGCGCTGATATCCGCGGTCGTCGTAAGGCTGAACAATCAGAACTGCGCGATCATCGTGGTCCGTGAGATCTCGGACGTCAGGGAAGCCGAGCGGAAATTGCGCAACAGCGAGACCACGCTGCGCAAAATCTTCGACGCGAATCTCGATTCGGTGACGACCACCGACGCGTTGACGCGGCGGTTCACCGACATCAATCACGAATTCTCACGCGCCACCGGCTTCAGCCGCGAAGAGGTGCTCGGCAGAACCTATTGGGAGGTGGGAGTCTGGCCGAGCCGCGAGGAATCGGACAACTTCTCGGCCTTGATGATCCGCAACGGCGAAGTCCGCAACATGCGCGCGAACTTCTACGCCAAGGATGGAACCATCATTCCGTGCCTCATGTCCGGGACAATGGTTGAGTTGGACGGCAAGCTGAGCTGCCTGACGATCACCCGCAACATCGCCGACCTCCTCGCTGCGGAACAGCGACTCAAAGAAAGCGAGGCGAGTCTGCGCAAAATCTTCGACTCGATCCTGGACCCGCTGTCGATCACCGACCTTGAAGGTCGCTTCGTCGATGTAAATGACGAATTTATGCGGCTGAGTGAATTTTCGCGCGACGAGATCATCGGAACGATCTCGCCGAGAGTGGCAGACAACCGTTTTGAAAGCGAGTATCGAGAGCCGCTCCGGACGACCGGCCAGGCGAGGAATTTCGAAGTGACAATTCAGACCAAGAGCGGCGTCGAGATTCCGGTGCTGCTCTCGTCGGTGGTGGTGGAGCTGGGCGGAGAGCTGCGCGTCGTTACGATTGCCCGCGACATTACCAAGCTCAAGGAACAGGAGCGGAAACTGCAAAGCAGCGAAGCGATGCTGCGCGAGATATTCGATTCCAGTGTCGACAACATCGCGTTGACCGATCTGAGCAACGGCATCATTCTCGATGTGAACAAGGAGATGGTGCGGTCGCTGGGGTTGGCGAAAAATGAAATCGTCGGCAAGCGCTTCGACGAGGTCAAAGTCTGGGAAAGCACCGAGCAGCTCGATCTCTTCACCGCGACCCTCCTCAAGCAGCGCGAGGTGCGCAATTTCGAGACGACTTTCCGTACCGCCAGCGGCAGTACTTTCCCGGCGCTGATTTCTGCGGTCATACTCGAGCTGGGCGGACGCAAGTGCGCGCTCTCGATCGCGCGCGATATCACCGACCTCGAGGCGGCGCGCCAAAAGGCGCTGGCGGCGTCGAAGGCCAAGACCGAATTCCTGTCCAGCATGTCGCACGAAATTCGCACGCCGATGAATGCGATCCTCGGGATGGCCGATCTGATAGGCGAGAGCGATCTGAATTCGGAACAACGCCGCTATCTCGACACCATCATCAGCAACGGCAACGCGCTGCTCGAGCTGATTAACAGCATCCTGGATCTCGCGCGAGTCGAGAGCGGCCGCATGAACCTCGAGGCCGTTGCGTTCGACGTGGTCGAGTTGACGGAAAAGGTCGCCGACACTCTCGCGGTGCGTGCGCACGAAAAGGGGATCGAACTTGGCGTGCGATTCAACAGCGACTTGCCGCCCGCACTGGTGGGCGATTCTCTCAGGCTGCGCCAGGTGCTGACCAATCTGATCGGCAACGCGATCAAATTTACCGAGCGCGGCGAAGTGGTGGTCGACGTCGCGCACAATCCGAATCAGTCCAATCCGGGCAGTCTGCTGTTCTCGGTGCGCGACAGCGGTATCGGAATGCCTCGCGAGATGCTGCCGAAGATCTTCTCCGCGTTCACCCAGGCGGATTCATCGACCACGCGAAAATATGGCGGCAGCGGACTCGGCCTGACAATCGTCGAGCGGCTGGTCGCCCTGATGGGCGGCAGGGTCTGGGTCGAAAGCGAGCTCGGAACGGGGAGCACTTTTCATTTTACGGTGGAACTCGGCTTGCCACCTGCGGCCGTTAATCAGGGCGAAAAGCGGGAGGCGTCCCAGCTCGCACTTTCTTCAGTCCGCGTGCTGGTGGTCGACGACAACGCGGCCAGCCGATCGATCGTCAGCGAGATGCTGAGCGCCAGCGGAGCGGTCGTCACAGAGGCGAGCTCAGCCGCCGAAGGTCTCGCCGCGATCTCTGCGAATCTGAACCGCGCGCCATTCGGCCTGCTGCTGGTTGATCTGCAGATGCCCACGATGGACGGTTTTGAAATGATCCGTCAGATGCGGCTTGGCCCGAATGGAAATGCGCCGATAGTCATGCTCGTGACCTCAAGCGGTCTGACCACTCGCCTGAATGCGATGAGGGAGCTGGGCGTGAATCATTACGTGGTGAAGCCGGTCAAGCGCCGCGAATTGTACGCCGCGATTTCCGACGCGATGGCGGAAATGGCCGCGCCTGCGGACACCGCCGTCGAGCCTCGCCATGAAGGGCAGACGAAAGGTTCGAGGACGCATTTGCTGGACCGTCCGCTCAGTATTCTGCTGGCGGACGACTCACCAGACAATCGCATGCTGATCGCGGCCTATCTGAAGAAGAGCGGTTACGTGCTCGATGAGGTGGAAGACGGCCAGGCCGCGCTCGATCATTTTATGACGCGCGCGTACGACGCGGTCCTGATGGATATCCAGATGCCGGTGCTCGACGGATACGGCGCGGTGCGCATGATTCGTCAATGGGAGGCGGAGAACGAACGCGGTAGAACGCCGATCATCGCGCTGACAGCTTCGGCGCTCGAAGGCGATGTGCGCCGTGCGATTCAGGTTGGCTGCGACATGCACGTCAGCAAGCCGGTCAAGAAATCGACGCTGCTCAAGGCGATCGCGGACGTGGTCGAAAACGCAGCGCGCGACGACGCGAGATTAACACCGAACCCGGACGACGGGCCAGACAGCACGATCGCCCAGGAATAGCTCTCTCCATTGAGGAGCAAATTTCGTCATCTAGGCGGCTTATAGCATCGCTTGCCTCGGAACAGCTAGTCTAGTCGAGGCGATTCGCTCTGAATGGCGCAGATCGCTCGGGGAGGGGTCTCTAGAAATGAATTTCCTGCTCTACTGGGGGGCCGCCGGTCAGATCATATTCGTCATCGTGGCGTTCGGCGGTGGCAGCATAGCCGGTCTGTGCCTCGTAAGGTGGTTGGTTCCCCTGGACAGGCTACAAAAGAACCACGAAGTGGCGGGCGTTACGTTCGGGGTGCTGGGCGCCTTTTACGGCCTGGTCCTCGCCTTCGTGATTGTGGCGGCTTGGGAGCGCTTTAATGACGCCAACGCGTATGCGCTAACGGAAGCGACCGCGCTGGAGAGCCTTTACAAACTTGGGTCGGCTTTCTCCGAGCCGATGCGATCCCAGCTCGATTCGGCTGTCCTCGAATACTCACACCGCGTGGTCGACAAGGAATGGCCGGAGATGGCCGACAACACCTTTGCAGGTGGAAAAGTGGGAGCCCACGAACTCTGGGCCACGGTGCTCTCATATCACACCGCCGATAGCCGCGAGCAAATGTTGATGGACAAATCGATCGACCAGCTCAACCTCATCAGCCAGGCGCGCGGCCAGCGGTTTAACTTTTACGAAGAGGATCTCCCATCCGTCGTGTGGACGGTGATCTACCTTGGATGCTTGATGACGATCGGATTCAGCTACTTCTTCGGCAGTAATGTTTTTCGCGCCCAGGTGTTGATGTGCGGGTTCTTTTCGATTCTGCTCGGCATGACTATTCTCGCGATTCTGGAACTTGCGCATCCGTACCAGGGTCTCGTCACAATCTCGAATGAGCCATACCGCTATGCGCTGGCGCGAATGGAAGCGGCTAGCGGCTTCAAGATGGCCACGGCGAAGGCCTCGCCCCAGGCAGTAAGTCGCGCGTCATCTACCAGATGAGATAGAAAGACGATTAACTGGTTTGGTAGGCAGGAAGGCTATGGCTGCACAACGACCAATCCGGTTTGGAATTCTCGGCGCGGCGCGGATTGCGCCGGACGCATTGATCAAGGCGGCGCACAATGTGCCGGAGGCCGAAGTCGTCGCGGTCGCGGCGCGCGATCCGAAGCGGGCGCGGGAATTCGCCGCCACCCACAAAATCCCACGAGTGCTCGCGACTTACGACGACCTCGTCAAGGACCCCGAGCTCGACGTGATTTACAATCCACTGCCGAACTCACTCCATTGCGAATGGACGATTGCGGCGCTGCGCGCGGGCAAACACGTGCTATGCGAGAAGCCGCTCTCTTCCAACGCTGCGGAAGCGGAGCGGATGTCGAAGGCCGCGGATGAAAGCGGCCAGATTCTCGGCGAGGCATTTCACTATCGCTATCATCCGCTCGCGGATCGCGTCCGCGCTCTTATCAGCGGCGGGACGCTTGGCCGGCTGGTCCGGGTCGAAGGGAATTTTTCGGTACCGATTCCGGAAACGAACATCCGCTTCGATTGGAGTCTCGCCGGCGGCGCGACGATGGACCTCGGATGCTATCCACTTCACATGATCCACTATTTTTCCGGGCTGACACCGCGCGTGATCAGCGCCAAAGCGGAGACCGGTCCGAAGAACATCGACATCGCGATGGAAGTTGATCTCGAACTCGCGGACGGCGTGACGGCTCGGATGACCTGCGCGATGAAAAAAGACTCGGTCATCAGCGCGTCGTTCATCGCGCGCGGCGAGCAGGGAGAACTGCGTGTGATAAATCCGATCGCGCCGCATCGCGGGCATCAGCTCACGGTGAAGACGGAGGCCGGCGAAAAGAATGAGACGGTGCCGGGCGACACGACCTTCACCCATCAACTGCGCGCGTTCGTCAAAGCCGTGCGCGGCGAAGCGAAATTTCCCACCGACGGCGCAGAGGGCGTCGTCAATATGCGTGTGATCGATGACGTCTACCGGGCAGCCGGCCTCCCGCCCCGCGCGACCTGACGAGTAGCGCCAGCCTAAAATCGCGAGTCTCCCCACTAGACGCGACTTGATGAGCCGCGCCAGCCTAAATTAGCGAGTATTTGCGGGCAAGAGCGACTTTCAATCCTTCGAAGCTTGATTTAATGAGACATAACGGATAGTTATTCCGTCCGATCTTTAACGTTTCGTTATAATCGTCTGTGAGGGGAAGAATAGGAATGAAGTTGTCGAAAACGCTTGGAATAGCCGTATGTGCTGGTTTGCTGTCAGCGGGGGTCTTGGGATCGTCGCCTCGTACCTTTGCGCAGGATGCAGAAGAAGGGGCTTGGGGTACTGCTGCAACCGCAAATCCCGACGAATCGAGTGCTCCTGAAGCAAAAGCGCCTCCGCTCTCTATTGGAGGATGCTGGGAAGGCCCTGTAAATGACACGGCAGATGGAACGGGAACTTTGTTTTTCGAATTCGTTCAGAGTTCGAATGGCAAAACACTGACGCATTCGAGCAGTTTTGATTTCGAGTGGCCTGATCAATCCTTCGCGCATGGAGCGATGAAGGGCACGGTAACTTCGAAGGGATTCAAATTCAAAGGCAACGCCGGTAAGGGCTGTCCCGTTAGTGGAAGCGGAAAAGGTGACGAATCGGGCATGACCGGAACGGCTAAGTTCGGCGGCGAATGCGCGAAGTTTTTCAAAAACGTAACCTTCTCAATCACACCAGGCTGCATCTAGTCGATCGGCGCGAAGTTTCCGACCGGGCCCGTCTCGCGTCCTGCGGGGCGGGCCTGTGGTTTTCAGAGAGCACTCCGTGCGCAGACTATTGACCGCCATTTCGTGGTATAGCCGTCGCTGTAACCTGCGCATCGAAACGGAGGCTGGAATATGGCGAGCGAACAACTGAACAAGGTAATCGAGCGAATCAAGTCGCAGCCGCAGAATCCGAACGCGTCGATGGAGCAGCGGCGCGCCGGGATGGAGCGGATCAGCGAGCGCGTCCCCGCCGACGTGGTTTGCGAGAAGGTCGACGCAGGCGGCGTCAAGGCTGAATGGATCGCGGCGCCCGGCGCGGCCGCGGATCGAGTCATCCTGTATCTGCACGGCGGCGGATACGTGATCGGATCGATCAATACGCATCGCGCGATGGTCTCGAGAATCGCACGCGCTTCGAATGCGCGCGCGCTGGCGATTGATTACCGGCTCGCGCCGGAACATCCGTTCCCCGCCGCAGTCGAAGATGCGACCGCCGCATACAAGTGGCTGCTCGCGCAGGGTTATAAGCCTGGCAAAATTGTAATCGCAGGCGATTCCGCGGGCGGAGGCCTCACGATCGTCGCACTGCTCGCGATTCGCGACGCGGGGTTGCCGATGCCGGCAGGCGCCGTTCCGATTTCGCCGTGGACGGATCTGGAAGGCACGGGGGAATCGGTGCGTACGAGGGCCGCGAGAGACGTGATGGTGACGCAGGACAATCTACAATCGTCGGCGAAACAGTATTACGGCACGCACGACCCCAAGGATCCGCTGGTGTCTCCCGTGCACGCGAACTTTCGCGGTCTGCCGCCGATGCTGATACAGGTCGGCGACGCGGAAATTCTGCTCGACGACGCCACGCGCGTCGCGAAGAGTGCAAAGGCTGCCGGCGTCGATGTCGATCTCGAAGTCTGGGACGAGATGCCCCATGTCTGGCACGTGTTTGCCAAGTTGCTGCCGGAAGGGCAGCAGGCGATCGACAAGATCGGAAAGTTCGTGATCGGTCGGACGTCGTAGAGCGCGATCAGCGGCTCAGAAGGTGTAGTGCACGTTGGTGAGCTGCTCGGACACTTCCCATAGCCGCGCGGCTGCTGCGGCGTCCTGCGCAGCGGCACTACGCCCGACGTGCGCGGGATTCCCCCACAACTCGGCCATCCCGTCGGGGCCGATGTAGTCGCCACCGCGGACGTCGGGTGCGACGGCCGCATACTCGGTCGGCAACGCACCCATCGCGGCGCTTTGCGCGAACAGACTGTTGCCAACCGAGAATAACGATTCGAGCATCGACGAGCCGGACATTTTCGGTCCCGCGGACTGCAGGTTGGTCGCCGCGTATCCGGGATGGCATGCGACGGCCAGCAGCTTCTTGCCGGCTGCGTCGACTTTGCGCTGCAACTCCGTCGTGAACAGAAGATTGGCTAGCTTGCTTTGTCCGTAAGCCATCCACTTGCGGTAGCCGTTCTTCCATTGCAGATCGTCGAAACGAATTTTGCCCATGCGATGCGCGCCGCTGGCGACGTTGACGACCCTGGCGCCCTCGGTGGCGATCAATCGATCCAGCAGCAGGCCGGTCAACGCGAAGTGCCCGAGATGATTGGTACCGAATTGCATTTCGAATCCGTCCGCAGTTTGGCGATACGGAATCGCCATCACGCCGGCGTTGTTGCACAGCACGTCCAGCGCCTGATGCTTCAAATGAAACGCGTCGGAGAAACCGCGCACAGAAGCCAGGTTCGACAGATCAAGCTCCATCACGTCGACCTTCGCCCCCGTCGCTGACGCCGTGATCTGCGCCGCTGCGGTGCGTGCCTTGCCGAGATCGCGACAGGCCAGTACCACCTCGGCTCGCTTGCGCGCGAACGCCAGCGCGGCTTCATAGCCGATGCCGCTGTTGCCGCCGGTCACGACGATCGTCTTGCCGGAAAGGTCCGGTATGTCATCGGCGGTCCATGGCTTCTTGTCGGGCATAGCGCGCGTTCCTCCTGGTCAGTGTCACGAAGGCTATCACACGATTACCGAGTCAGTGTAAATTGCGGCCAACTCGTGCAGGGAGGCCCGCGATGGCTGTGAAGACTCGTTTCGCGAACCGAATCACTGAGATGCTGGGCGTCGAGTACCCTATCATTCAGGCGCCGATGGGATGGATTGCTCGCGCTCAGCTCGCATCGGCGGTGTCGAACGCGGGCGGCATGGGCATCATCGAGACATCGTCGGGTGAGCTCGACGCGGTCCGGAATGAAATCCGCAAGATGCGCGAGCTCACGGACAAACCGTTCGGAGTGAACATCGCGCAAGCCTTCGTCCGCGATCCTGACATCGTGAAATTCGTGATCGATCAGAAAGTACGCTTCGTGACGACCTCGGCCGGCGATCCTGCAAAATACTGCGGCGAGCTCAAAGCTGCGGGCTTGACGGTGTTCCATGTCATACCGACGCTAAGAGCGGCTCTGAAAGCGGTCGAGGCCGGTGTCGACGGGCTGATCGTCGAAGGCGGCGAGGGCGGGGGATTCAAGAATCCGCAGCCGGTTTCCTCGATGGTGCTGTTGCCGTTGGTGCGTGAGAAAGTGCGAGTGCCGATAATCGCGGCGGGCGGAATCGCCGATGGCCGCACGATGGCGGCGGCGTTTGCGCTTGGAGCGGAAGGCGTCCAGATGGGTACGCGAATGGTGTCGGCGGCGGAGTCACCTGTTCACGAAAACTGGAAACGCGCGATCGTCGCCGCGGCGGAGACCGACACTGTTTTTCTGAATCAATTTTCCAAGCCAGCCTTGCGCGCATTGAGAACAAGCAAGACGAGCCGGCTGGAACGCGAGCCGGGTCCCAATATGATGAGCGAGTTCGGGCACGCCAAGGATTTGTATTTCGGCGGCGACATGGAAGCGAGCATCGCGCTCTCCGGACAGGTCTGCGGGCGTATCGATTCGGTCAAGCCGGTCGCTCAGATCGTCAGCGAGACGGTCGCTGAGTTCTTCACCACAATGAAGAATTTGTCTGCAGCGTACGCGGCCTGACGATTTGCCTTCGGGCGTCCAGCCGCGCGCGCTACTTGAGAGAAAGGCCTGCCAGCGTTGCGATTTGTGACAACTCCACGCAATCCTCGAGCGCGTCGGCGATTCGATCGAAGGCCGCGCGGCGATTCGCATCGGTGTCAACTTGCTCAGCAGATTCGAGCGGCGCGAGACCCTTCGAGGTCCTAATCTCATCGAGAAAATTTCGTCGAAAGTCGGCGGAATCGAACACCCCGTGAATCGAAGTGCCGATCACTCGTGCGTCATCTGATCGGATGCCCTCGAATTCATCTACAGCGCCGGTATCTCGATGAGTGAATCTGAACAGTGCGCGGGATTCCGGGATGCCGGTGATGCGCCCGGAGTGAATCTCGTAGCCGGAAATTTGCAGGTTCGTCGGCAGATGAATGGCGCGGATTCGATCGGTGATTTTTTCAGCTTGAAAGCTGGTCTCGATGTCGAGCAATCCCAGCCCGATCGTTTCAGGTGTCTCGCTCTCGACGCCCTCGGTGTCGACGATGCGCCGCCCAAGCATTTGGTAGCCTCCGCAGATTCCGATTGTCCAACCACCTGCGCGACGATGCCGCACAAGGAAATCCTCCCAGCCGATGCGGCGCAGCCAGTTCAGATCGGCGACAGTACTCTTTGTCCCGGGAATGATCAGAACATCAACGCGAGGCGCGATGCCGGGATCGCTCAAGTAGTGCACGGCGACATCCGGTTCGCCTTCGAGCGTTTCGAAATCCGTATAGTTAGAAATGCACGGCAGATGTATCACTCCAATAGTCAGTGGCTTGTTCACCGAAGATTTCGTAGTCCCGTCCAACATCGCGGCGTCTTCTTGCGGCAATCCGAGGTGCTCCTGCCATGGCATCACGCCTAATATGGGGATGCCGGTGCGTTGCTCGAGAAAACGAAGGCCGGATTCCAGCAGCTTCACCTCGCCGCGGAACTTGTTGATCAGCACTCCCTTAACACGTCGGCGCTCCTCCGGCGTGAGCAGATCGATCGTGCCGACGACCGAGGCGAAAACGCCGCCCTTGTCGATATCCGCGACCAGCAGCACGGGCGCGTCGGCTAGCTCTGCGATTTTCCAGTTGACGATATCGCGATGCCGCAGATTGATCTCGGCCGCGCCACCCGCGCCTTCGATTACTATCAGCTCGAATCTCTGCGCGAGATTGCTATAGCTACTGACTATTTCAGGCCATGCCTCAGTCCGATATCGCTCATAGTCATTCACGCCCATCTGAAATCGCGCGCGACCGCGAATGACTACCTGGCAGGTCATGTCCGATTCGGTCTTCAGCAGAACTGGATTCATGTCGACGCTCGGCTCGAGTCCGCACGCCTCGGCCTGCACGGCTTGAGCGCGTCCGATCTCACCGCCGCCGGGGCAGACCGCCGAGTTGTTCGACATGTTTTGCGATTTGAATGGCGCCACGCGAACGCCGGCACGTGCGAAGGCTCGGCACAGCGCAGTGACGATCACGCTCTTGCCGACGTCCGACGCCGTGCCCATTACCATCAGGCTCCTGGCGCTCAAAATTCGCTTCCTTTTCGTGCAAAATTCGTTTGAGCCATAACATCCGCGATGCGGTAGAGTGTTTCAATACGGGTTCCGTCCAACAAGGAGCAAACAAATATGCAAATGGGAATGATCGGCCTAGGCCGAATGGGTGCGAATATGGTGCGGCGTCTGCTGCGGGGCGGTCACGAATGCGTAGTGTTTGACGTGAGCGCCGACGCGGTAAAGGAACTGGCAAAGGAGGGCGCGATCGGCGCATCGTCGCTCGACGACTTCGCCGCCAAGCTCAAGTTGCCGCGCGTTGCATGGATGATGGTGCCGGCCGCCGTTGTGGAGCAGACCGTGGCGGACTTGTCGAGCCGATTCCAGCGCGACGACATCATCGTGGACGGCGGCAATTCGTATTACATCGACGACATCCGGCGCGCCGAAGCGCTTGCGGCGAAGGGGATTCACTACGTCGACTCGGGGACCAGCGGCGGCGTATGGGGTCTCGAGCGAGGATTCTGCCAGATGATCGGCGGCGAGCCGCAAGTCGTGAAGCATCTCGATTCCATCTTCGCCACGCTCGCGCCGCCGATCGATTCCGCGCCGCGCACTGCCGGCCGCGAGAAGGTCAAAGGCGGCACCGCCGAGCACGGCTATCTGCATTGCGGACCGAACGGCGCGGGTCATTTTGTGAAGATGGTTCACAACGGAATCGAGTACGGGATCATGGCGGCGTACGCCGAGGGCATGAACATTCTGAAAAATGCCAACGTCGGCAAACAGACGCATGCAGTCGATGCGGAGACTACGCCGCTGCGCAATCCCAAGCTGTATCAGTACGACTTCAATATTCCCGACATCGCCGAGGTATGGCGGCGCGGCAGCGTGATCGCATCGTGGCTGCTGGATCTGATTGCGGACGCGACGGTCAGCGATCCCGAGCTGAAGAAATTTGCCGGACGCGTATCGGACTCAGGCGAAGGTCGATGGACGATCGACGCGGCGATCGACGAAGGCGTACCGGCGCACGTGCTTACCGCCGCGCTCTACGAACGCTTCGAATCGCGCGGCGCGGCCGACTTTGCGAACAAGCTTCTGTCCGCAATGCGTTACGAGTTCGGCGGACACATCGAGAAGAAAGCCTAGCAGGCACTCGCGATGCCGAATCCAGAACCAAAGCACTCGTCCAACAATGCTGTTCACGGGCGCCCCGGAGATCCGTGTGTGTTCGTGATCTTCGGTGCAACCGGCGACCTGACCAAGCGGCTGCTGTTACCGTCGTTGTACAATCTGCTCGCCAATAAATTGTTGCCGGACAAGTTCGCGATCATCGGCGTCAGCAACGTGAAGATGACTTCCGAAGATTTTCGCAAGCAGCTCGGCGACGAGATCGGTCAATTCGCGACGACCAAGGTCAGACCCGAATTATGGAAGTGGTTCGACCAGCGCATCTCGTACATGTCGGGCGACTTTACGGATCCTGCGACGTACCAGCGACTCAAATCGGAGCTCGAGCAGACCGACAAACAGCACGGCACGCCGGGAAACTATCTCTTTTATACCGCGGTGTCGCCAAGTTTCTTCGGCGAGATCGTTAAGCAACTCGCTGCGGCGGGACTCACCAAAGAACCCGAGGGTCACTGGCGAAGAGTGATCATCGAAAAGCCGTTCGGTCACGATTTGGAATCGGCCAACGCGCTCAATCGCGAGATTGGCGCATGTCTGGACGAGAATCAGATCTACCGAATCGATCACTATCTCGGCAAAGAAACCGTGCAGAACATCATGGCGTTTCGCTTCGGCAACGGCTTCTTCGAACCGCTGTGGAACAACAGCTATATCGATCACGTGCAAATCACCGTGGCGGAAACCGTCGGCGTCGAGCATCGCGGCGCATTCTATGAAGTGACCGGCGCGCTGCGCGACATGGTGCCGAATCATATCCTCGCGCTGGTTTCCCTCACCGCCATGGAACCGCCGAATTCGTTCGACTCCGAGCCGGTGCGCGACGAGAAGACCAAGGTGCTTGCGCGCAATCCGCCTGCTCAAACCCGAGGACGTCCCGAAATGGGCGGTGCGCGGACAGTATGGACCCGGCATCCTCGAAGGCAAGCCGGTGCCCGGTTATCGCGAGGAGCCGCAAGTCGATCCCAAATCCGGCACCGAGACCTACGTCGCGCTCAAGCTCGCGATCGACAACTGGCGATGGTCGGGGGTGCCGTTCTACCTGCGCACCGGAAAGCGGATGGCGCAGCGCCTCACCGAAATCGCAATCAGATTCAAGGCGCCACCGATGCTGCTGTTCCGGCAGACTGGCGTCAGGCACCTCGAGCAGAACGAGCTCGTCATGCATCTTCAGCCGAACGAGGGCATCTCGCTCAGCTTCAACGCGAAGGTGCCGGGACCGGTGGTCAAGCTCGGGGGCGTCGATATGAATTTCAAGTACGCGGACTACTTCGGCGCCCCACCGAGCATCGGCTACGAGACTCTGCTGCTCGATTGCATGATTGGCGATCCGACGCTGTTCCAGCGCGCCGACACGGTGGATGCGGGATGGCGTGTGGTCGATCCGATTCTGGACGCATGGAAAGCGACTCCGGCGTCCGACTTCCCCAACTACGCGGCCGGTTCGTGGGGACCGAGCGCCGCCGCCGACTTGCTCAAGCGCGACGGCCGCAAATGGAGAGAGGGCTGAAGATGATATCGCTGCGTGAAGTGTTAAAGCAGGCGGAGGCCGACAAGGTTGCCGTCGGTCATTTCAATTTTTCTGACCTGGTCGCGTTCAACGCGATCGTTGCCGCCGCTCGCGATCACAAGATGCCCGTGATGGTTGGTGTGTCCGAAGGCGAGCGGGAGTTTACCGGCGTTCGCCAGGCCGCTGCATTGGTGAAGGCGGTTCGCGACGAGTACAACTATCCGATTTTTCTGAACGCGGACCACACTCACTCGATTGCCAAGGCTGAGGCGGCCGCGAAAGCTGGCTTCGACGAAGTCATCTTCGACGGGTCGTCGCTCCCGTTCGAGGAAAACATCAAGCAGACGAAGAAGGCAATCGAAGCGATCAAATCGATCAACCCGGCGATTCTTGTCGAAGGCGAGATCGGATGGATCGGTGCGTCCTCGGCCGTGATGGACAAGGTCCCGGAGGGCGTCGGTACTCTGACGACGCCGGAAGAGGCGAAGCAATTCGTCGATGCGACCAAGGCCGACGTGCTGGCGCCGGCGGTCGGCAACATGCACGGGATGCTCGAAAGCATGGTTCACGGCAAGGTTCAGAAGCGGTTGAATATCGAGAGGATTGCGGAGATCAAGGCCGCGGTGAAGATCTTCATGACCTTGCACGGCGGGTCGGGCACCAACGACGACGATTTCAAGCGCGCGATAAAAGCCGGCATGACGATCGTCCACGTCAACACCGAAATCCGAATCGCATGGCGACGGGGCGTTGAAGCGGGCCTCGCAGCGGACCCGAATGAAGTGGCGCCCTATAAGATTCTGAAGCCCGCGGTCGAGGCGGTGAAGAAGGTTGTCAGCTCGCGGCTCGAGCTGTTCAGTTCGAAATGACGGCTACTTCGCCCAGCCTTTTTCGTACGGCGCAGCCATCCGCCCGATCGCGCGCAGATGCGCGAACTTCCACTCCCCGTTGAGCTTGATGTAGTCGTCTTCGTAGCGCGCGCCGAGCCACATCGCGCGATTTCCATTGCGCATCGTGAATGGCCCGATGAAATACCAGATGCCGGTAGCGCGATCGCCGCTGACGTCGATGATCGGATTCATGACGTTGTGCTGCGAGAAGCTGATCCGTTCCTGGAAACTCTGGAAAAGTTTGCGAATCGCGTCGTGCCCCTGGTGACTCCCGACGCCGGCGCCTTCCCAGATACCGTCGGGCGCGAACAGCGAAATGATCTTCGCGGGATTGTGATCATCATCGCAGATCGCGCAGTAGCGGGCCTTGAGCTTCTTGATCGCCTCGATGTCTTCGAGAACCGTGATCCGCTTTTCGAGGTCGCTGATATCCATAGTAATTGTCCGCGCGTTTATTTGTCCGTCGGCAGATTCACGAATACCGCGGCCGTGACGACCGTCGTCCACAGACCGTCGCGATCGCCGATTGCGGATTGCGTGATGTTCCGCGTCGTCACGATTTTATCCGACAGCTTCCACACGTCCTTGCGTTCGTCGTAGCTTACGTTGGGATCGAAGTCCACGCCCAGCGCCGTCGCGAGCATCGTCGCGGCGAGATCCTCGGCATAATCGCCGGCCTTCTCGTCGGTCTGCCCGAAACTCTTGTGCTCGGACAGGTAGCCGTATTGATCCTTGTCGGCTGGAATCGCGAGGCCGACCGACGTGGCCATCAGGCGGTGCGGCTCGTCGGTCGAGTTGTCGTACATGACGGTGTAAACGATCTGGCCCGGAGTCAGCGTCTTCAATCCGTCCTGGATCGAGATGACCTTGCAGCCCGGCGGGAAAATCGAACTGACGCGAACCAGATTGAACTCGGCGATTCGCGCGTCGCGCAGCGCGAGCTCGAAGGAAGTGAGTTTCTCGCGATGCCTGCCGACGCCCTTGGTCAGAAAAATTGCTTTGCCTGTTGGCCCCATCTAATTTTAATCCTCAATTCGATCTCTCCATGTACATAGAGCAAGCGCAAGAGTTTTGCGAGATTACGCATCGATGATCGGTTCGTGAATAAAGTTCGGCGACGCGCTAAGATGACCAAACCGAATAATTTTGGCGAGGTGAAGTCGTGATCGAGACAAGTCCGTTTGGAAAGACCGGGCATAAGAGCACGCGGGTTATTTTTGGAGCGGCTGCGCTCGGTGGGATGAAGCAGGACAAGGCGGACGGCGTGCTCGAGGTGCTGCTCGAATATGGCGTCAATCATATCGATACGGCGGCGTCGTACGGCGAATCGGAATTGCGAATCGGTCCGTGGATGCGGGAGCATCGAAAGCAGTTCTTTCTCGCCACCAAGACCGGAGATCGCACGTACCAAGGTGCTCGCGACAGTCTCCACCGATCGCTGGAGCGGCTGCGCGTCGATCAGGTCGATCTGATCCAGATGCACAACCTGGTCGCCGAGAATGAATGGACGACTGCGCTCGGAGCGGGTGGCGCGCTCGAGGCTCTGGTCGAAGCGCGAAGGCAGGGGCTGGTGCGCTTTATAGGCATTACCGGTCACGGCTCGCAGGTTGCCGCGATGCATCGCCGCAGCCTGGAACGGTTCGCATTCGACTCGGTGCTGTTTCCCTACAATTTCACGATGCTGGAAATTAAATCCTACGAGGAAGATGTCGAGGCGCTGCTGAAGGTCTGCCGCGAGCGCGAAGTGGCGACACAAACAATCAAGTCGGTTGCTCGCCGCCGATGGCAGAATGGCAACGGTCGGAAGTTCAGCTGGTACGAGCCGCTGCGTGACCGCGACGCGATCCGGCGCGGCGTGCATTTTGTGCTGAGCCGGCCCGGGCTGTTCCTGAATACGTCGAGCGACGCGACTCTCCTACGCGATATTCTCGATGCCGCTAGCATGAAAGCGACGCTACCGGCCCGCGCGGAGATGGAGGCCGACGTCGAGCACTACGCGATGGAACCGCTGTTCATTCCCGGCGTGTCGGACACGATCTGAGACTAGAAGGGGTTTACTTCTCTGCGATTGTTCCCCTTCCCACTATGGGTGTTTGTGCGCGGGACATGGGTAACAGGTGTGCGAGGACAGGGGTAACACCTAGGCGGCATGCTGGACCTCCGAGAGGAGGTGAACAGGATGCCGTGGCGGGAGGTTACCCGGATGTCGTTGCGGGAGGAGTTTGTGAAGTTGGCCATACAGGCCGGGACTAATCGGCGCGAGCTTTGCCGGCGCTTCGGGATCGCGCCGAAGACCGGGTACAAGTGGCTTCAGCGCTATGCGGCCGAGGGCAGCAGCGGGCTTGAAGACCGCTCGCGCCGGCCGCGACGCTCGCCTTTGCGCACCGCGGCAGAGATCGAGCATCGCGTGATCGGGCTGCGCCGCGAGGTGCGCGGCTGTTGGGGCGGGCGCAAGCTGGCACGGCGGCTGGTCCTCGCCGGCGGTCCCGAGCTGGCGCCGAGCACTATCACCGGCATCCTGCGCCGCCATGGTTTGCTCAACCAGGCTGGTCCGCCGCCGCGGCCCTTTCAGCGCTTTGAGCGCGCGGCGCCCAACGAACTGTGGCAGATGGATTACAAGGGCCACTTCCCGTCCTTGAACGGCGCCCGCTGCCATCCGCTGACCGTACTCGACGATCACTCGCGCTTCTCGCTGGTGCTCAAGGCCTGCGCCGACGAACGCGAGCAGACCGTGCGCGCGGTGCTGACCGAGGCTTTTCGCCGCTACGGCTTGCCGGCCGCGATGCTGATGGACAACGGCTCGCCGTGGGGCGCGGCTGGAGCTCAGCCTTTCACCGCCTTTAGTCTGTGGCTGATTCGGCTCGGGATCCGCGTCGCCCATGGCCGTCCTTATCATCCGCAGACCCAGGGCAAGGACGAGCGCTTCCATCGCACGCTCAAGTTCGAACTGCTGCGTCACTTCAACTTCACCAGCCTCGAACATTGCCAGCGCGAGTTCGATTCCTTTCGCGATCGCTATAACCTGGTGCGCCCGCACGACGCACTCGGCCTCGCCACTCCCGTCTCCCGTTATCGCCCCAGTCCGATTCCGTTTCCTGAATCGCTGCCGCCCATCGACTACCCGGATGACCTCGAGGTGCGTAAGGTTCAGGCCGAGGGCTGGTTCAGTTATCGCGGCCGTCTGTTCCGGGTTTCCAAGGCCCTGCGCGGCCTGCCGGTCGCCCTGCGTCACTGCGAACCCGGCAACTCGCGGCGCGAGGTCCTCTTCTGTCACCAACCCGTCGCTACCATCGATCTCAATCACCCAGACGGAGGCCACTGATCTCATTCAAAAATGTGTTACCTATGTCCCCGCACGTTCCGTTACCCATGTCCCCAGTCCAAACAGAGGGAAGGGGTTAGGGGTTAGGTTGCTTGCACCGGCCCCACCTTAGTAGAGGCCAGGTATCAACCGATAAGTGTGTGCGCAGTAGGTATCGAATTGGGCGCCGAACTGTGTGCGTAACATTGCTTCTTCTGCGCGGATGCGCGCGACTATCGGGGGTATGTGGAGGACGGCGAGGATCACGCCGACGCCCGAACGAAAGGCTAAGGCCCATCCCAGCGTGTTGATGATGAATCCGAGGTAGCTCGGATTGCGAATAATACTATAGATGCCGCCTGTGACTAGAGTGTGGTCGTGTTGAATGGCGACAAGCCCACTGAACCGACGGCCTAACGCAAAGACTGGCCACATCCGCAGCACACCGCCTACTGCAAAAAGAATTACACCTATCCATCGAAGTGTGTCGCCGTCGAAGGTCAAGAAGTTTATTCGATCTGTATAGGGAGGCAGATAAGCGACCATCAACTGGAGCACTACGAACACTGCCAGGACCCATCGGTTGCCACGATCCTCGCGCTCACCTGGACTCAAATTTCCGGAAGTGAACGTCGATGCGACCAACAGAATGCAGAGCACGACCGCGAGCGCCATCAGCGGAGGATGAGTGAAGATAGGCGCAATCCCGCCCATGCCGAGGATTGTCAACCCGAGACTGATGACTGCGAACACAGCGATGAGGGCGAGGGTCTGCATCTGATTCACAGCGAGCTAGACCGTCCCTCGATGGATGCGAGCAAACCTAACCGTTAACTCGAAAGCTAGACCACCTTACGGAAGGCCAACGCCGGTGAGATTCGAACTGCCTCAAGGATTGGGACTATCCCACTTATAAGACTTACTACCAGTGCCGCGATCAGTGCGTTCAGAGTCTGCGCGGGAGTTACCCATAAGGCGCCGTTGCCGCCCAGCGCCGCGCCTAGTGTTATGCCGCCGGAAAACATCCAGAGGGCGGGGAGGGCGCCTATGATCCCACCTAGGAGTCCTATCGCGGCGCATTCGCCGAATAGCAGGAATGCTACGGCGCTCCGGCTGAAGCCTAGCGCGCGCATCACGGCGACATCGCTGATTTGCTCGCGGACCATCATGACCGTGGAGTTGGCTGCAATCAGCAGGACGGTCAGCAATACTACCAGGCATAGGGCGAAAACTATTGCGCGAATGTTGCCGATGGCTGAGAGGCCGGACGACAGCGCGTCGCTTTCGGTCATCGTGCGCGTTTCGGCGTCGGAGTTGGCGAAATGCTCATCGATCTCCTTGGCGAGCGTGGCCATCGTGTCATTGCTGGTCGCGCGCACTATTATGTTCCACGCGATGTCTTGATCAGGCAGTCCGTGCGCCTTGCGCGCCGCCATCATGTAGTCGCGCCGCATGAGAAAGGTGTTGGGATAGTGCTTGGAGGAAATCTGGCCGATGATGATGAAGGTCATCTCCATATGATCCGCGTCGGCGCTGCGCAACGTGATTGTGTCGCCCTTCTTCCAGCCGTTTTTGCGCATTAAGACGTCGCCGACGATGGCGCCGCGCTTTTCTTTTGACGTCTCCAGGCGTTCCTGACCGGTGAGCGCATAGTCCGGGAACACGTCGCCTATCTCGGGGCCGGCGCCGACGGCGAAAACCGGATCGCTGACATTGCGCCACGTCGCGGGCCATCCTGTGATCGCGACGCACGCGGCGACGCCTGGCATTTTGTTGATGTCGTCGCAGTAGCGCGCCGGCAGATCCTCCCACGGCGCGGTCTTGTTGTTGATGATGAGGCGGAGCGTGCCCGACGCATCCTTGACGACGCGATCCATCGAGGCCGGCACCGACACCAGTACGGTGTATATGAAGGTGGCCAGCGCGATGGTGAGGATAGTCAGAATCGTGCGGCGCAGATTACGCCGCATGTTGCGCTCGACTAGTTTGATCCAGTTGAACATAGCGCCCCCTAAACCGACCGCAGCGATTCGACCAGGCGAATGCGCGAGGCGCGCCAGGCGGGCATGAATCCGCCGAGCGCGCCGATTAGGATCGCAGCGACCATCCCCGACACGAACGCGCCCACCGTCAGCCGAAATCTGAAGATGAACTCGCCCACGTTCATTAGCTGGCTGCTGAGGCCGGTCGAATACGCGACCAGCACGCCGAGTATCTCGCCAAGTATTCCGCCGGCGATCGCGAGTACAACGCTCTCGATCACGAAGCTGAGCAGTACGTTCGAGCGGCTGAAACCCAGCACTCGCAGCACGCCGATTTCGCTGGTGCGGCGCGCAACCGCGGAATACATCGTGTTCATCGCGCCGAACACCGATCCGATCGCGAGAATCAGCGCGACGATCAGTCCGAGCGCCCGCAACTGATCGACGAACGCGGTCTGCTTCGCGTAAAACTCCTGCTCCGACATCGTGTCGACCCGGAGCCTCGAGTCTGTCGTCAGCGACTTGGCGAAGTCGTCGTGCATCCCGGGCTTGAGGACGACGTGCAGCACATTGAAGCCGTTGGCGACGTGGACGTCCTGGGTCAGGATGCCGAGATCGGTCATCACTTCCGACTCGTGCGCGCTGTCCTGATCGGAAAATACGCCGACGATTTTGAATGTGCGCGGTCCGAATTTGAAATCGGTGCCGACTGCCAGGTTGGGAAAGCGCGCGGCCAGCTTACGGCCGACCACCATTTCCGCCGCGCCGCCGTTCGGCCAGCGTCCGCTGACCAAGCGCATGCCGCGATGCACCTGGTAGGCGATTGGATAAACGCCGCGAAGGAACGTGAACAGCGATTGTGAAGGCGGAGCGTCGGGGTTCGCGTTGAAGCCGGTGATCATTTCCGGCGACATCAGCGCGCGGCCGTCGGCAGTCGTCGCGATTTGCGGGCGGCTCTTGATGATCTCGTATTGCTCGTGCGTGATGAAGCTGCCGCCTTCGTCGGTGGTGCCGCGGCTGAGCACGATCCAGTTGTCGGGCAGCGCGTTCTGCATCACCGTCGCGCGCAGGCCGGCGACAAATCCCGACAGGATGAAGAGCAGCATCACGACCAGCGCAACGACCGACGCCGTCATCGCGGCGGTGGCGCGTCGGACCATCAGGCTGCGCAAGTTGTAGCGAATCGGGATCACTTCAGCCTCCCGGGGAAATCGTGCCGGGTCGAAAAACGGATGTTGCGCGAGCTGGAAAGGGATGGATTGTAGACGTTCGGCAGGTGCGATCCTAGAGGGCGTCAACCAGCTGGTGCAGTTCGACGACTGCATCAGGCGTCCTCGAGTCATGCGCTTGGCGGCGGCGCGGTGTCGATACTAAGCTTCGGGAATAAAGTTGGAGGGCGCAGCGATGGCCAGTTCGAGTAAGTCAGAAGCGCAGCGGATTCGCGCGAGTCTCACGCATCCGGTGATCGACGCCGACGGGCATTGGCTGGAGTTCGGGCCGATCATCATCGAGCAACTGGAAAAATTTGGCGGCAGTCGCGCGGTCGAGGGATTTCGATCGTTCAACGGCCGCGTGTCGAAGCGACTGACCTCCTCGGAAGATGACCGCAAGCGCAGGCGCCGCGCGCAGGAAGCATTCTGGGCGCTGCCGACGAAGAACACGCGCGATCGCGCGACCGAAATTCTGCCGCGCCTGCTTTACGAACGGCTCGACGAATTCGGAATGGATTTCACCGTGCTGTATCCGACCGCCGGGCTTGGTATTCCGTTTCATCCTGATGACGAGACGCGGCGTGCGACCTGCCGCGCGTTCAACCGGTTCATCGCGGAATTTTTCGGAGAATTTTCCGATCGGATGACGCCCGCGGCAGTGATCCCGATGCACACTCCGGAGGAAGCGTGTGCCGAACTCGAGTACGTAGTGAAGGAACTCGGGCTGAAAGTCGTGATGATGGCGAGCATGGTGCGGCGCCAGATACAGGCGGAATCCGCGGTCGCGGCGCGATCCGCGACCTGGTTCGACATGCTCGGGCTCGACAGCGAGTACAACTACGATCCGGTGTGGGCGAAATGCGTCGAGCTGGGAATCTCGCCGACTTTTCATTCGGGATCGCGCGGGATAGGGCTTCGCAATTCGCCGACCAATTTCGTTTACAACCACATCGGGCATTTCGCCGCCGCCAGCGAGGCAGTCTGCAAGGCGATTTTCTTAGGGGGCGTCACCCGCCGCTTTCCGCAACTCAAGATGGGATTCCTCGAAGGCGGTGTCGGATGGGCCTGCGGGCTCTACTGCGACCTGATCGGTCATTGGAAGAAGCGCAATCGCGAGGCTCTCGAAGAAACGAATCCGGCCAACCTGAATCGCGAGATGCTGACGCAACTCATCCGCGAATACGGCGGGAAGTGGGTGGAAGGCAAGCTTGAGCCGAAGGCGGGCAGCGTCGAGACGATTCTGGAGCGCGATCAAAGCGGCGCCACTGGCGGACTTCGCGAGCTCGACGATTACGCCGCGTGCAAGATCAAACGGGCGGAAGATATCCGCGATTTGTTCGTCAACAATTTCTATTTCGGATGCGAAGCCGACGATCCTACCAATGCGTACGCGTTCAACCGCAAGGCGAATCCCTACGGCGCGAAGCTGAATGTGCTGTTCGGCTCGGACATCGGACATTTCGACGTGCCGGACATGAAGGACGTTGTGCCCGAGGCGTACGAGCTGGTGGAGGACGAGCTGATCACGAAAGACGACTTCCGCGATTTCATGTTCGTCAACCCGGTGCGCTTCTGGGGCGAGGCGAACCCGAATTTCTTCAAGGGCACGCGCGTCGAGAAGGAGGCCGCCGCCTTACTGGCAGGCAGAAAAGCCTAGTTGCGGACCGCGTGCGGCGTCGCAGATGCGACGCGTTCGGTTCGATCTGCGAAGCGGCGAATCAGATAGAGCAGCGGGCCGACGCTGCCGCCGGCAATCGTGAGGACCATGTATGGCAACGCGGAAACATTGCGCTCGCGCGCGTCCTCGCCGATCCAAACCATGATGAGAACCAGCGCAACGAGGAGATCGACAAGCGCATTGAAGCTGGCGAAGTTCGCGAACATCATGCGAAAGAAACCGACGTAGCCGTAGAGATAAACCGAGTACGCGTCCATCGCGAGCAAAACGATCAGGGCGGCCGAAAGTACGAGCTGCCTGCGATTCATCGCGTCCTCCCCATTCAGCGGCTTTACGATTGCGCGAACGCGCGCCTGGCGGCGGCGACAAACGCTCGCACACGCGCTGGATCCTTCTTTCCGCGATGGCCAGGAATATCTGTATGCGTGAACGAATCGACGCCCCATGGCCTGACCGTGGCGATCGCGTCGGCGACGTTGTCAGCGGAGAGTCCACCCGCGAGGATCACCGGGATTCGCGAGCGCTCGACTACCGTGCGGCTGATTGACCAGTCGTGAGTCTCGCCTGTGGCGCCGGCATAGGGCGGACCCTTTGCGCCCGAATCCAGCATCAGGTAGTCGAGGCAGTGCTGATGCGCGTCGGCTTCGGTGAGGGTTTCGCCGGCGCGCACGGCGATCGCGCGCAGCAGCATGACGGGCGCGATACGCTCGCGAATCCAGGCGCAGTCTTCCGGCTCGATCTCACGTGCGACCACGTGCAGCACGTCCGGCCGCACCGCGTCGACCATCGCGCAAATCTCGTCGCGATCGTCGGACAGCGACAGTGCTACTCCTCGCGAGCGCGGGCGAACCGCGGAAAGAATTTTGCGCGCGAGGTCAGTGCCGATCGCTTCGGCGACGACGCCGGGCTCTGCTATGACCAGGCCGATGAGATCGGCGCCTGCTTCTGCGGTTGCGACCGCGTCGGCCACCGAGGTCATGCTGTAGATTTGGACTGCCATCTCTGCCGTTAGCCGCGGCCTCCGCGCAACAGTTTGCCGGGCGTCGCTCCCGTGCATTCACCGTCGTCCCATGTCATCTCGCCGTTGACGACGATCGCGCGATAGCCGCGCGCATGCTGCACACGACGCCATTCGCCGCCTGGAAAGTCGTGCGCGATATCGCCGATCCAATCCGGCTCGACGCCGAGCCGAGCGAGATCGTAAACGACGACGTCTGCCGCCAGCCCTTCGCGCAGAACGCCGCGATCACGAAAGCCTGCGGCATGCGCGGGCAGCGCGGACAGCCGGTAGTGCGCCTCCTCGAGCGTGATCCGTTGTTCGTCGCGAACCAGCCACCCAAGAAAATCGGTTGTGTACGCACCGCCGGTGAAGAACTTGGTGTGCGCGCCGCCGTCCGATACACCCGGGATCGTGTAGGGCGAGTCGTTGATCATCTCGGCATAGAACTCGGCGTTGAAGCCGCGATTAGGGCCGAGGAACTCGACCTTGAGATCGCCGGCGATCGACAGATCGAGCATCGTGTCGATCTCGTGCTTTTTTTCCTCGTTGGAGATTTGGCCGATCGATTTGCCGACGTATTTCTCGAGTTCAGGCTTGTCGCCTGCCCACGACACGATCAGATGACGGATCGGGCCGCCGACTCCCTTCTGGATCACCTCGAGCTTTTTGTTTGCCTCGTCGTGTTCGCGCTTGATCGCCTCGCGCAGAGCCGGGTCCTTCATCTTCGAGATTTTTTCTTCATTGCTGCCGGTCGTGACGGTGCGCCACGCGGGGCTCGCATCGTAGAGATTCCAATGCTCGAGCGTGAAGGCGAAGCCGGTGCGGAGCGTTGCGGTCTGACCGAAAATCGGCAGACCTTTCTCGCGGCATCGCTTGAGCCACGCGAGACTGCGCTGATGAACTTTAGGATCGTGCCGCGCGGGCGCGATCGCATTGTGCAGAATCGGGCGATTCGCCTCAGCCGCCAGCCGCTCGAGGAACGCGAGATCGTCCTTGATGTGCCCGGTCGCTTGCGTGATCTGAACGAATCCCTCGTCTCGCTCGCGCAGAACTCGCGCGAGATTCAGGATGTCCTCGTCGCACATCGTGTCTGTTACCATCGGCGACCCATCGAAGTCCGCCTGCGTGGAATCGGGGCCGAGCCGCTGTACCGAAAAGCCACCGAGGCCGGCATCCATTCCTTCGGCGAGCAGCGCGCGCATTTGGGCGCGTTCGTCATCGGTCGCGGCGCGCGTCTTCGCGGCTTCGAGACCCATCACGTAGGTCAACAGCGACGAGGTCGGCAGGTACTGGATCACGTTGACGCCCTTGGCGGTCCGATCGAGCGAGTCGAGGTACTGTGGAATCGTTTCCCAATCCCACTTCATCCCGACCTTCATCGACTCGTAGGGAATCGCCTCGGTACGCGTCATCGTGAGCATCGAGCGCTCTCGAAAATCCGGCTTGACTGGCACGAAGCCGAAGCCGCAATTGCCGAGCACCACCGACGTGACGCCGTGCCATCCCGAGATGGTGCAGTAGGGGTCCCATCGAATCTGCGCGTCGTAATGGGTGTGCAGATCGACGAAGCCGGGAGCGACGATCATGCCGCCGGCGTCGATGGTCTTCTTCGCAAAACCGGGGGCGCGGCCTCCCACCTGCGCGATCTTGCCGTCCTTGATCCAGACGTCGGCGCGGTATCGCGGCACGCGGGTGCCATCGACAACGGTTCCACCTTTGATGTGAAGATCTAAATCAGCCATCGAAAGATCCCTCCTTCGAAGACGGGGTTGGCGGCCAGTTACACTGACTTTTTCGTACTTACAGCATCGCGGATCAGTTTGGCAAACGGGAATTGAACGATCGGTACGTCAGAGCCGCGAAAAAGGCTCAGAAGTTGCGGCGATAAGTCACGTAGTTCGCGCAGACTTTGGCGCCTAGCTTTTCTGCCGTGCGGCGCGAGGGCCAGTTGTCGTCCAGGACTAGCGTGTAGCTCAGATACTTCGAGCCACTGCGGATCATATGGAGGTACGAATACGCCGCCATAGCGAGGTTGACGCCGCGGCCGCGTGCTTCTTCGAGTACGCCGATGCCTAGAAAGTTCAGCTTCTCATTGTCGGCGAGCTTGCGGCCCGGCTTCAGAATCGCGCCTTCGGAATTCGGCGGCGTGACCATCAGGGCGCCGACCGGTCGGCCGTCGTGATACGCGAGCACCGAGGTGTCGAGCGCACCGGACATCGCAAAGAAATCGAACAGGAATGCGAGCTCGTCAGTCGTAAACGGCGTCGCACCCCAATGACGCGCGAATGCGGTATTCCACGTATGCTCGAAATCGCGGACGCGGCGCGCGGCTGGCAAATCCCTTAGCGCGACGATTTGGAAACCTGCGCGACGGCTCGCTTCGAGCGCGCTTTCGTAGCGCGCGACCAATTCCGGCGTCACTTCAATCTTATAGTCAACCCATCCGCGCTCAGTTTCGAAACCCGCATCCTTGAGCAGCGCGTGATAGTACGCGGGATTCTGGCGCGCGATATCCGGCGGCAGGGTTTCGTAGTCGTCGATCACGAACGGAAATTCGAGCAGTCCGTAACCCGCGCGCGCCGCTGTCGCGCCATTGGACTTCATCCACTCAGACGCCGCGTCCATCATCTGATTAACGGCGTCGCGCGTACCGGGCATCGCCTCGAACATCACAAGATGCCCTAGCGATTCGTTCCAGTGACGTTGGTAGTGGCTGTCGATTATCGCGACGGCGCGCGCGACGATGCTGCCGTCAACCCGTGCCGCGAACGCCCGAATCTTGCGGCCCGCGGCGAACGGTCCCTCGCCCATCAGGATCGGCAGTTGGACTGCGACCATCGCGGCCCATCGCGCGCTGCGGTATTCGTAAACCCGATGCTGAAACAGAACGAACTCGGTGAGCGCTTCTTCGCCTGCGGGCGACTCGATTTTGACTGACAACTACAGACTCTCCCGATTCGATGACTACTCGGACGCTCCTGTTCAGGCTGTCTCAGAGCCGGATCGCGAGGGTCACCTTGTTTCAGCTCACGCCGTGCGCTAACCACTGTGCAGGGGCAAGCGTAGCGCCGCGCGAGAGGAAGCGTCAAACAATCGCGCGCGAAGGATGCCCCTTCAGGAGCGGCTGAGCGTCATGGTTGAAAAAACGATCGACCTCACAGGCATTTCGGCCAATTCAGTTGAAGACGCCGTGCAATTGGCAATCTCGCGCGCCGGCGTCACCATCAAAGGCATCCACACCGCTCATGTCGAGAGCATCGACGCATTAGTCGAGGCCAACAAAGTCGCGCGATGGAAAGTGAGAATCAAGGTGACCTTCCAGGTGAAGGACGAACTGCACGAGTGACCGAGCTGAGTTGCGGTCACGAAGGAAGCGGCGGAGCGCAAGGACTTCCAAGTCATGCGAAACCAGCCGCCGAGAGTAATCAATGGCGAAAATAGTTGAGGTTCATCCGGGTATCTACGAGATTTTTCTGCCGCTGCCGATGCGGCCGACAATCATCAACGTTTATTTGATCGACTGTCACGGCGCGTGGACGCTCGTCGACACGGGGATGAACTCCCCCGAGAGCATCAAGGCGCTCGAGGAAGCGCTCGCGGAACTCGATATCAAGATCGAGGATCTCGATGCGATCGTCGCGACGCATCACCATATCGATCACTTCGGCGCGTCAGGCGAGATTCGCCGGCGCAGTCATGCCACGACACATATCCATCGCCTCGAAGCCGAGCGCGCGGGCAGGATGATCGAGTTCGGGAAAATGGCGCCGCACGATCGTCCCGAGTCGCGCGCGTTCTTTGCCAAGCACGGATTTCCGATCGAACAATTCTCGCCAATCGGGATGCGCCCGGCATGGATGGGAACTTCGATGTACGGGCCGGTCACACAGCCCGACAAGTACATCGACGATCACGACGTGATCAAAATCGGCGATCGCGAGCTTGAAGTGATCTGGACGCCCGGGCATTCTCCGGGTCACAACGTGATTTATTTACGCAAAGAGAAGGTGATGATCGTTGGCGATCACCTGCTGCCCAAAATTACGCCACACGTCGGAATTTATCCGGACGCTGCGGGAACTAACCCGCTCGGCGACTTCATCGCGTCGCAGTTAAAGGTGCAGAAGTTTGATGTCGAGCTGGTTTTGCCCGCGCATGGCGGCGTCTATCACGACCATCGGCATCGTGCGAATCAGCTGATAGAGCATCACCGGTATCGAGAAGCGGAGATGCTCGATTTGACGCGCAAGTCACCGCAGACGGCGTTCGAAATTGCGCAACAAGTCTTTGGTGGCGAAGAAAGGCCGATATTCCACGTGATGGCGGCCACATTCGAGACCCTCGCGCACCTGGAACTTGCCTGTTTTGAAGGCCGGGCGCGCCGATCAGAGAGGGGTGAACGAACTGTGTTCCAGGCATTATGAATGGATTAAGGGGGGTTTGCTAATTTTTTCAGACGGTGTATTTTGGCCCTGCTTAAACGAACGGCGGATAGGCATGTTAGCTCGGCGGAGGGGTTTCTAGATTGAAGGAGGATGCCATGAAACGGAAGATAGGATTGGCGCTGGCAACAGGGCTGGCATTGTTGATCGCCGGTTGCTCGGGTCAAAGTACAAGCGGCGGCGCAGGCGGCTCAGGCGGCGCGTGCGGGCGCGCGCCGCTGGCAACCCGGCGGCGGCCTCGACGGCTAGAAATTTCAACCTAGCCGTCAAGTGTCCCGGCGTGCACTGGGAGAAGAAGCACGGCTGGTCTGATCAACAGATTATGCAGCAGGAGTCTGTCGAAGCAGAAGATATTCCTGCTTGCGAGCAGTGGGTTCAGGCGCAGCCCAAGGGCTATGTGCCTCCCCCTCCCGGCGGATCCATGGCGGCGAAAGGTCCATCAGCCCCTGCTGGTGGTGCACCTGCTCCGGCTCCGCAGTGATACGGGCGAAGGCTTAGTGCCGGTTCGCGTTGAGGGCAGAGTCCTCGACGCGTTGGCCTGAGAAAAAATTGAGCGGCGCGGCATCTCGTGAGAGATGCCGCGCCGCTTTTCTATTGTGCAGAGTTTAAGGAAGACGCGATTCGCGCCGAAGTAAGCCTAGCGGGCCACAGCCGCCGTGCGTTTTGCATCGCGACGCGCTGGAGCGCTGATTCTGCCACTGCGGACCACCGGCGAGCGGCGCGCAAGGCGTCGCGTCGAAACGCCGGCAAGCTGCTGAGTCCGCCAGTCGCGCAGACCTCGACGCAGAAATTGCGGCTCGATTCCGAGCGTTTCGCAGACCGTCTCGAATGAGAATGGCCCTTCTCCGCCTTCGCCAATCAGCCACTGCTCGGCCTCGTTGAACAGACGCTTGCGCGGTCCGCCCTTGGCGTCGGCGTTATTCTGGAAGCACCGAAGTGCGTCCTCCAGGATCGCCATCATCAGCTTCTTGACTGGTCGAATCGTACTGTCGTCGCGCCGGCTGTCATAAAACTGCTCAGGCGTTAGAACGTCCGGCACGAAGAGATTTCCCAGAGCGCTGTTTTCCCATTCCATCGTACTTTGTCCTCACCGCGATCGTCCCCGCGCCCGACTTGTCGGGGTCAGGCGATCGATTGCTGGGTTCCGACTATTTGTCGTTCGACCACAAAGTACGCAATGATCATGCCGTATTAATCGGCAACTGCTCTAATACAATTTATCTAGTATGTTAAGCGGTCATGAACCCAAAGTCGGATGTTCAGACGCTGGGAAATTCATAAGATAAGCCAACTTTTCGCAAATTCATTCCGCATTATGCGAAAAGGCTTGCTTGTGCGCACGATAGCTCATTTGCGACACGCGTTACGATTTGGCCACTAAAGCGCCCGCTTTGTGTCGCACGGGTGCCATACGTTGGCTGCGTGGTTTAACGCACGCTACTGAACGGTGTCTGGACCGCCGCTGGTGCCGGCGGGGCCATGCTTGCGCTCTTCGAGTTTGAACGTCAGCACATCCAACAGGCAGTCGACGCGATCCGCCAGCGCCTCGAGCAGGGTCTGCTTTTCAAGCGGCGTGATGTCGAGATGAAAGCACAGGAAGTTGATCAGCTCGGCGCCGCGCAATCCCCGCTGCTCGACTATTGTGCGCCAGGCCTCGAGCGCGGCATCTCCCAGGTAGCTGAAGAGCATCTCGCGCAGCGCGTCCATCGTCTCGGCATCGCAATCAAGTGCGTTGGGCCGCACCGCGCACCAATTTACTTCGGCCTGCCGATAAGAACGGTCGCGAATCTCGCGAACAATCCGGAACTCGCCGATACCCTCGAGTACCAGGTTGTAGCGGCCGTCCGCGAGCTTGAGCAGCCCGCCGATTTTGCCCGCGCATCCGACCTCGAAAATATCGGGGAAGGCATTGTAGTCGGCTTCCCAATCGCCCTTGAGCAGCGTCATTCCGATCATCGCGTGCCCGTTGGCGACGTCGGCGATCATCTCGCGATAGCGCGGCTCGAAAATATGCAGCGGCACACTCAACCCCGGGAACAACACGAGGTTCGGCAGCGGAAAAATCGGAATGATAGTTGGTAGTGCGGCCACGGTTACAATCGGCGCCCGACGTTAGATCAGCAGGTTAGGGCCGTTACGATCCGTGGTCAAGGAAAAGCGTCGCGGAGATACTACTTGCGCGCGGTTTTGCTATGTTTCAGCGAATCCGCGAGACTTCATTTAACAGCGACATGGAAACGAGATTGTTTATAGCCGGCCGTTACCTCGACGCGGCCAAGGCCGCACGTTTCCCCGACGTCGAGCCTGCTACCGAGCGCGAACTGGCACAGGTCGCGAGCGCGAGCGCCGACGACGTGAATCGCGCAGTTGATGCGGCGCGCGAGGCCGCCGATCGCGGGCCGTGGCCGCGGATGAGCGCAGAGGCGCGTGCCGGCATCCTCGACAAGATGGCCGCGGGCATCGAGAAGCGTGCGCGCGATCTCGGAATGCTCGAGGCGCGCGACGTCGGCAAGCCCGTGTCGGAGTGCGTCAATCACGATGTGGCGCGGGCCGCGCGCAACATTCGATTTTTTGCGGCCGTCGCACAAACCTGGACCCACGAGGCTGCCGACAGCGACACAAAATTTCTCGGCCGCGATCTGAAACTGATGAGCGTCACGCAGCGGCCTCCCGTCGGCGTCGGCGCGATCATCATCCCCTGGAATTCTCCCCTGATGCTCGCGACGTGGAACCTCGGGCCGTGCCTCGCTGCCGGAAACACCTGCGTGCTCAAGCCGTCAGAGCTTGCGCCGCTGACATCGATCGCGCTCGGCGAGATTGCAAACGAGGCTGGCCTGCCGCCGGGCGTGCTGAATATTGTTCCTGGACTCGGCGATGCGGGCGCCGCGCTCGTCTCGCATCCTGGCGTCGACGCGATCGCGTTTACCGGCGGCGTCGCGACCGGGCGGCGGGTGATGGCGTCCGCGGCGGAGTCGCTCAAGCGCGTCACGCTCGAACTCGGCGGCAAGTCACCTAACCTGGTATTCGCCGACGCGAATCTGAAGCGCACTGCCGCGGGCGTCGCGCGATCAATCTATCGCAGCCAGGGGCAGTCGTGCGTCGCAGGTTCGCGATTGTTGGTCGACAGAAAAATTTCCGCCGACTTTCTCGATCTGCTCGCGGCGGAAATACCGCGCCTCAAGATTGGTGACCCGCTCGCCGACGGCACCGACTACGGCCCGCTCATTTCGGGCGCACATCGCGAGCGGGTGCATTCGTTCGTCGCCGACGCGGTGGCCAATGGCGCAAAAATTCTGGCCGGCGGAAAAACTCCCGCCGAACCCGCGCATGGATTCTACTATTTGCCGACGCTGCTCGACGGTGTCGATCCGAAATCGCGCGCCGTGTCCGAGGAAATCTTCGGGCCGGTTTTGACGGTCGAGCGCTTCGACGATGAAGAGCAAGCGATCGCCAGTGCCAACGCCACGCGCTTCGGACTCGCGGCTTACGTGTGGACGTCGAACGTAGATCGCGCGCTGCGGGTCGCTGAAAAGATCAAGACCGGGATGGTATGGATCAACAGTTTTTTTCTGCGCGATCTGCGCGTCCCGTTTGGAGGTGCGAAGATGAGCGGGCTCGGCAGGCAGGGCGGCCGCTTCAGCATGGAATTCTGGACGGAGCCAAAACTCGTGTGCGTCGCATACGGCGAGGAGGATCACGATGGGTAAGGTCGTCGCGACCGTGTTCACCACGCACGTGCCGCGCCTGATGATCACCGATCCGGTCGCGCGCCGCGCCTACATGGGCCGCAGCGTGACGACCTTTTACGATGCGATGCCGAAGCTCGAGCGCGAGCGCCTTCGTCATCTCGACTTCGACACCTTCTTACTGATCGATACTCACTGGTTCTCTACTTTGGAATACGTACTCAATGCTCACGAGCGGCTGTCCGGTGTGTATACATCGGAAGAGCTGCCGGAGATGCTGCATGGCCTCGAATACGACTATCGAGGCGACTGCGAACTCGCGCGCGCAGTCGAAATGGAGGCGCGGGAGCGGGGGATTCGTGCGATCGCGTCTGCCCATACTAACTTGCCGATTCACTATCCGACGCTCAACGTGATGCACTATTTCAATCACGAGTCGCGCCGCCGCGTCCTCTCGCTGAGCGTTTGTCAGACCGCGTCGGTAAAAAACGATTTGGCGTATGGCGCTGCGATCGGACAGGCTATCTGGAAATCGAATCGCCGCGTCGTGATCGTCGCCTCGGGCGGCATGTCGCACAAGTTCTGGGACTACGATCATATTCTCGACCGCGCATCGGCGTCGCCCGAGGACATCGCATCAACCGCCAACCGCTTGTACGACGAACGAATCATGGAATGGTTCAAAGCAGGGCCGGCATGACGCCGTGCTGGCCGCCGCCGACGATTACCGCGCGCATTGCTCGCCCGAAGGCCGCTTCTCGCATTACATCACGATGGCCGGCGCGATGGGCGGCGATTCGTGGACCTGGCGCGGCGAGCAGTTCGGAAAATACGAAGCCGCGATCGGAACCGGCCAGGCGATCTTTTTCTTTCAACCCTCGTTCAGCGGAGCCGAGCGCGAGGCCGCCTGACGCGGTTCGCCGGAGGTGCGCGTTTGAAACTTGCACACGGAATTTTGGCGATGCTGGTGACGCCGTTCACCGACGACTACCGGCTCAATGAAGATGCGCTGCGGCGCGAAGTCCAGTGGGCGATTGCCGCTGGCGCACACGGCGTCGTCGCCGCGCCGAGTATCGGCGAGTTTCTGCATCTGGATGAAGCCGAGCGCACGCGAGTGTTCGAAATCGTGATCGAGGAGACGAGCAATCGCGCAAATCTCTCCGCCGTTGCGATGACCTCGGGCGCGACCACGCTCGAGACTCTGCGCTATGCGAAAATCGCGGCGCGCCTGGGATACGACGCGCAGCAGGTGATTCCGCCGTACTACTGGCGATGCGGTGAGGCCGAAGTCGAGCGCCATTACCGCATGATTGCCGAGGCCGGCGACCTGCCCGTCGTCATCTACCACAATCCCGCGCTCAGCAAATTCAACATCACGCCGAAGTTCGCCGGCAAGCTGGCGACGATACCCGGCGTCGTCGCGTTCAAGGAAGTCCTGACCGATTTGCAGCATCTCGAGGCGCTGTACGACGAGGTCGGCGGCCGCGCGGACATCTACAATACGTTTCGCGCGATGCTCGCGGGGCTGATGCTCGGCGCGGCCGGCGGCTTCATCAATATTTTCGCGGTGCCCGCCGCCGTCGCGTTGCTCAAGGCGTACAAGGCCGGCGACTACAAGCGCGCCGAGGAAATTCAGCGGCGGCTCAATCGATGCTTCCCGCGTGGCGGCGAGGAAACGCTCGGCCATCTTGGCACGACGAAGGTCACCGCATCGGTTGCGACCGGCATCGAGATGGGTCCGGCGCGGCCGCCGTACATGGCGCCGGCCGACGCCGCCGAACGAATCCGCAATCGCCTGCCTCTCCTCAACGAGGTCATCTGAGATGGGCGCGCGCTCGGGCAATAACTACCTGTCGTCGCTGAAAAAGCTCGGCGCGGAAATCTGGATCGCTGGCGCACGCGCCGGTGACGTCACCGCCCATCCCGCGTTCGCCAACTGCGCGCGATCGGTCGCGTCGCTCTACGACATGCAGATGGAGCATCCCGAGACGATGACCTTCCGCACCGACGACGGCGGTCGCGCCGGGATGTCGTTCATCATCCCGAAAAGCGCCGACGACCTGCGCAAGCGCACGCGCATGATGAAGACGTGGGCGGACTTTGGCTGCGGGATGCTCGGGCGCACGCCGGACTACCTCAACGTGAGTCTCGCCGCGATGGCCGCGGCGCGCGAGTTTTTTGCCGAGAGCGACAAGCGTCACGGCGACAATATCTGGAACTATTATATCGAGGCGCGGCATCACGATTGGTGCGCGACGCATACCCTCGTTAATCCGCGTGCGAGCCGCGCCGCGGGATGGGCCGGGCACACCGACGCCGACCTCGCGCTCAAGCTGGTCGAGAAGACCAAGGACGGCATCGTCGTGAACGGCTGCCGGATGCTCGCGACGCTCGCGCCGCTCTCGGAAGAGTTGCTCGTCTTCCCTTCGACCGTGCTGAAGGCCGAGCCGGCGGCAGAGCCGTTCGCGCTGTCATTCGCGATCAATTGCAACGCCAAAGGCCTCAAGTTCCTGTGCCGCGACACCTACGATCTCGGCCGCCCGCGCTTCGACCATCCGCTCGCGTCGCGCTTCGACGAAATGGACGCGGTGGTCGTATTCGACAACGTGCTCGTCCCGTGGGAGCGCGTGTTCCTGTGCGGCGACGTCGCGCGATGCAACGCGCTGTACGCGGGAACCGGCGCCGTCGTCCACATGATGCATCAGGTGGCCGTGAAGAACGTCGCCAAGAGCGAATTCGTTTTGGGATTGGCGGCGCGAATCGCGGAGGCGAGTGACGCGATGAGTTTGCCGCACGTCCGCGAGCGCCTCGCCGAAATGATCATGACCACCGAGACGATGCGCGCATGCCTCCGCGCCGCCGAAGCTGATGCCGCGCCCGACAAGTGGGGCGTCTTCACGCCTGCGCGAGCGCCGCTCGACACCGCACGCAATCTTTTCCCGCGCCTGTACCCGCGCCTGGTCGAGATCATCCAACTCAACAGCTCGAGCTCTCTGATGGCGACCCCATCCGCCGCCGACTTCGCAAATCCCGCCGAGCTGCCGGACATCGAGCGCTACTTCGGCGCCGCAGACGCCCCCGCCAAAGAGCGCGTCGCTCTCTATCGATTAGCATGGGACGTCGCCTGCAGCGCCTTCGGCGGCCGCCAGGTCCTCTACGAGCGCTTCTTCTTCGGCGACCCAGTCAGAATGGCCAGCGCCCTGGTCGACAACACCGACCTGAAGCCGCTCGTAGAGAGAGTGCGCGCATTCCTGAAACGCCCCGACTGATCAGGTCCTTCTAACCTCCCCTTGTCCGAGGGGAGGTCGGCGCGAGCCGACTAGGTCGCAGCCCGACGGCAAGGGTACAACGCTCACTCGTCGCGGCATCTCGCTTTCCCACTATGCTGAAGTCGTGCTGGGGTTTCGCATGCGTCCTGTCTCAAACCCTCGGTTAACGAGTCTGGCGCGCCTGCCCTGTCCGGCGTTGTACCCCTCCCGGCGACACCGCTTCAGCGGTCCATGACGCCGAACGCCCGCTCGGACAAGGGGAGGCTTCGGTACAGCAGCGTTCGCTCGATGACGGAAGGGCTGCCGCGAGTGTGACTGATGGCGGAGGGCGCCGGAGCTATCGTCATCCATCCATGGCAAGACTTCGAAAAGCCGCACGCATCTGGGGGAATCCCAAGGCGCGCGAAATTGGCGAGCGCGTCCTGTTCGCGCCCGACAACAACCTCTTCGCGATCGATCCGCCGGCGATGTTCGGCCGCCGCGCGCCCGTCGAAATCGAGATCGGCGCGGGCAAGGGCGAGTTCATCATCGAGCGCGCCGCTGAATTTCCCGATCGCAATTTTATCGCGGTCGAACTCTCCGCGACGATCACGCGCGTGCTGGCCGTGCGATGTGGCCGCGCCGGACTCGACAATCTCCGCGTGGTGCGGATGGACGCGCGCACGCTCATCAACCTGATGCTCCCCGAGGCGAGCGTCAGCGCCTACCACATCTACTATCCCGACCCGTGGCCGAAAGAACGTCACGTCAAGCATCGGCTGTTCACGCCTACGCTCGCTGCGAGCATATTTCGCACGCTAGAGCCGGGGGCGACCGCTTACGTCGCGACTGACGTGCGTGAATACGCCGCCGAAATTTTCCCGATGATGCTCGCGGCGGGGTTCATCCGCGCAGTCGAGGCTGCCCCGGGCGCCGAGCGGACCGGGTTCGCGCGCAAGTACGTCGCGGCCGGTAAGCCGGTTTTTTCCGCCTCGTTCCGGCGGCCGCGCGAGTCCAAAAGTATGTGAATTCGCCAGCTTGTCGCCGCTGGCCTGTGAATCGAGGATCGCGCGCGGATTGCAATGCCGAACGGCCTTGTTTAACCTTTTCGCGACTCTCCGATGAAACGCCTGTTGTTGATATTGGTGGCTTTTGTTCTGCTGCCTGCAGCCGCGTGTAGTTTGCGCCAGAAGCCCTCCGGCGAAGACTACTACGCGCAGGGCCAGCTTAATTTTGCGACCAAAGAATACAAGGCCGCGATCGAAAATTATCAGCAGGTGATCGATAAGTATCCGTTCAGCCCCTACGCCGAAGACGCCGAGATGAAAATCGGCCTCGCCTACTACCAGCAGAAGGATTACGCCGAGGCGATCGGCGCGCTCGACGATTTCGAGCGGATGCATCCGACCAGCAAGAACCTCGAGCTCGTCAGCTACTACATCGGGCTGAGTTACTACGATCAGATCGGGCGCGAGGACCAGGATCAGGGCAAGACCACGGCGGCGCTCAAGCGCTTCCAGGAATTGGAGCAGCGCTTTCCCGAGGGCGACTTCGCCGAGCTGGCGCATGACAAGGTGCTGGTATGCCGTGAGATGCTCGCGCGCAACCAGATGATCGTCGGCAGCTATTACTATAAGCGCGCCAACTTCCGCGCCGCCGAATCGCGCTTCGCCGAGCTGCTGCAGAAATATCCCGAAACTCCGGTTGCGCCGGACGCGTTGTTCGAGCTGGGAGTTTCGCTCGAGAAGGAAGGCAAGCGATACTCGGCGGCGCAGGCTTTCGCCGCCGTGAAGAAGCATTTCCCGGATTCCAACTACGCGAAAAAAGCCCAGGTCGAGCTGACCAAGCTCCACCAACCGATCGATACTGAAGAAGATCCACTGCCGCTGGTGCTTGCCGAGACTGGCTACGGCGGAAGTCCCGATGATTCGAACGCCGACAGAGTAGTCGTGCGCCAGCGCTCCGACATGCGCGGCACGGACGTCGCGTCATCAAGCGGTGGCGGCTCGACTTACGGAGCGGACGGATTGCCGGTGCTCGACGCGTCGACCCCGCCGGGCGCTGCCGTGAAAGCGTCATCGCAGGATGTCCCGCCCGTCGCAAATGCGCCCGATCCATCGCAGCCCGATCTTCCCAGCCGAAGGACCGGCGGACCTGACATGATGCGAGCGCCTGCCCCTACACTTCCGAAGCCCACTGGCAGTATCGCTGGCGCCGCGGACGCGCAGGCGCGCGCTATGACCGGATTTGCCGACGCGGCTCCGTCGCAGCAACCATTGCATGAGATGAATCCGAGCGGAGACGCGCAGCCGTCCGCACCGGAACCTGCCATGCATCAGATGACCGCGAGCGGCGATGCACCCGCGCCTGCGCCTGAGGCCGAGCCCGCGCTGCATCAGATGAATGCGGGCGCTGATGCTGCACCGCCGTTGTCATTGAGCGAACCGCCGGCGGCCGGTCCCGCGACCCTCAAGACGATCCGCTTGTCATCGAACAATCCGCCGCTGTCGGTGATTCTCGAGCTGAGCGGTCCCGTCAGCTTTGACAAGAACCTCCAGAGTAGTTCCGACGGTTCGACCGCGACCGTGATGCTCAAGGACGTCACCCCCGACGCCGGACTGCAGCCTCACCTCGTGTTCGACAAATCGATCTTCAAAGACTGCAGCGTCTCGAGCACCAAGGCAGGAACGACGGTGACATTGAACATGCAGCCGGTCGCTCACTTCGCAGTAGTCCCGCTCGAAGCCCCCCCGCGCTTGCTAATGACTTTCACCCCGCAAGCCGGCACCCTGAAAACAAGCTCCGCGAAGTAGCTTTTCTCTTCAATCTGGTTCCCCTTCCCTCGAGGGAAGGGGTTAGGGGTTAGGTTCTTCGGGTCACAGCACTCTCACGCAAACACATCCTCAAACTTGATGCCTAAAAATTTCAGCACCACCTCCGCGTACACCTTCAGTCCCCAGTAAAAGCCCTCGATTGGCAAGCGCTCGTCGTTGCCGTGATACAGCGAGCCGAACGGCATGTGCGGATCGAGCTTGACCGGCGAAAATCCGTAGCACGCTGCCCCGAGCTTCGAGTAGAACTTGCTGTCGGTCGCGCCGGGGATCATCCAGGGAATCGCGAGCGCGCCGGGATCTGCCGCCTCGACGGTTTTCTTGATCAGCTCGAACAACGGAGTGTCGGGACTGGTCTCGGCCGGCGGTGCGGTCTTGAGCAGCTCGAAGGTCGGCTCGGGACCGACTATCTGCCGCAGCTCGGCCATGAAGCTTTCGGGATCTTCGCCGGGCAGCGTCCGCCCGTCGAGCACGATCGTCGCCTCGCCGGGAATCACATTGTCCTTGTAACCGGCGCGCAGAATCGTCGGCGAGACCGTGTTCGAGAGCATCGGCGCGAACAGCGGCCCCGGCGATTCGACCGGCACGCCCATCTCCTCGAGCGTCTGACGCATGAACGGCGAAACATTCTTGCGCATCGGCGTCCGCACGATTCGCGTGATCAGTTCGGACATTCGCGAGATTGCGGTGTCTGAGCGCGGCATCGATCCATGCCCCGGCATCGCGGTGACTTTCATTTTGATCGTGACGAAACCTTTCTCCGCCACCTGGATCGGGTAGAAGCGCTTGTTCCTGAGATGGACCGTGAAGCCGCCGACCTCGTTCAGCACGTAGCCTGCGCGAACCAACTCGGGATGCCGCTCTACGAGAAACTTCGCGCCGAAATCCGATCCCGCTTCCTCGTCCGCAACCGCCGCCAGTATCACATCGCGATTCGGCTTCACGCCCGCCCGCTTCATCGCGGTCATCATCACGAGGTCCATCGCGCATTTGGACTTCATGTCAATCGAGCCGCGCCCCCACAGGCAACCGTCAGCTGTCTCGCCGCTGAACGGCTCGCGAGTCCATCCCGACCGCTCCACCGGAACGACGTCGGTATGCGACGAGAGCAGTAGGGCGCCCGCCGATGAATCCGTACCCTTGTGGCGCGCGATCAGGTTTGCCCGGGTCGGTGCGCTTTCGCGAATCACGAATTCCACTCCGTGCGCGCCCAGCGCTTCCGCCAGGTAATCGGCGGCGATTCGTTCGTTGCCGGGCGGATTGGTGGTGTCCAGCCTGACCAGCGCGCGCAAAGAATCGAGCGCTTCATTTTGAAAAGCCTGCCACGAGATCGTCATCGAATTCCCCCTTCGAATGAGTCGATAGTTGTCATAAAATACTACAACTTGTCACAACATCAGCATAGACGTTTGAACGTCGATTATCGTTATTAAACTCAGGATTTAAAAGTACCCGGCAGAGGTCGCTGACGGTAAATTGTGACGTTCTTTTGACTGCGCTCCCGTCGCCATGGGTCATTGCGCTCCCGTCGCCACGGGTGGCATCTCAGAGTAAGTGACGATAGCCTCGCGCTTACGGGTTCAGATTGTGGGCATAATTTGTGTTGAAAGAGTCCTGGTCGCCGTGCGCGATCTGGCGGCCTCGCGCGAAAACTGGCGACGCGCCGGCTTCGCGGTCGCGACCACGGAGTTTGACGCCGATGATATCGAGATCGCGAGGCTGGCGGCGGGCGCCGTCGAAATCGATCTCTGCGCCACACGATCCACCGAGTCCAAATCGCCTCTCGCTCAACATCTGCGCGATGCGACCGCGAATGACGGCGGCGGCATCATCGGATGGGTCTGGGGCGTAAAGGGCGTTTTGATCTCGGACGAGCGTGAGGCACGCTCAGCTGGATCGATAGAATCAATCCAGCTTCCTGGCCTGGCGCAGCCCTCGGTCAAGGCCGAGATGCTTTCGTCGGGATTGCCGGGCGTCGTGACCGCGGCTGCTCCCATCACTCTCGACATCGAGTCGCGTCGACAGTCGCTCGCGCGGCTTTGCGGGACCAACGCGAACACGGTCGACTATCTCGAGCATATCGTCGTGATGACTCCGGTGCTGAGCGACGCGATCATGGCCAACGAAGCGATCGGCGTTCCATGCAAGCGAATCCGCGAAGTTGGCAACGGTGCGCGACAGGCGTTCTTCAAGCTCGAGCAAACCGTCCTCGAAGTCGTCGGGCCGGCAACGCGCGGACGTCCCGGATGCTGGGGCCTCGCGCTGATGTGCTCCGATATCGCACAGGCTGTCGCGACAGCGCGCGCAAACGGCCTGCAAGCTACAGAACCCAAGCTCGCGATTCAGGGCGGCCAGATCGCGCGAATCGTCGATCCGATCGACGGAGTCGCAATCGCCTTCATGCAACCCGGCCCCCGCCGCGACGACTGATCAATCGATCGCCACCTCCAATTTTGTCATCCTGATCAAAGCCAGCGACGCGAGCGGCAGAACTGGCATCTGGCCTCCGGACACTTCGCATATGTTGTCACCCTGACGACGGGAGCGTTAGCGACGGGGGAACGGGCCTCGGACAGCTTCGCATCAGCGAAGCCGGTTCAGGTTTCTGAAAATCGCGCAGCGGTCCTTTGTCGACGCCGTTTACGTACCTTCGCTTCGGCCCGCGCCGCGACAGTTGATCAACTGTTCGCGTTACCGCCCGCTGAAATTCGGTTCCCGCTTCGCCATGAACGCCTCGAGCCCCTCCTTGAAATCGCCGGAGCGGAACAGCACCAGCAGTTGCATCAACACATGATGCGTATGCGATTCGAAGTCCTCGCTCAGCCCATGGCGGAACAGCCGCTTCATCGCGCGAATCGCCAGCGGCGCATTGGCCGCGATCTTCGAGGCCCATCGCGTCGCCTCTTCCATCAATTCTTCGTGCGGCACGACCTTGTTCGCGAGTCCCAGCTCGACCGCGCGAGCCGGGGCGATGTCGTCGGCGATGAATCCGATTTCGCACGCCCGCGCCCATCCCACCAGCCGCGGCAGATACCAGGTGCCGCCGCTTTCGGGCACGATGCCGCGCTTGGCGAATGCGGGCACCAGCTTGGCGCGATCGCTGATCAGCCTCATGTCGCATCCGAGTGCGAGGTCGAATCCGTAGCCGGCCGCTGCACCATTGATCGCGCAGATGACGGGCAAGTCGATTCGATTCAGCGTCACGGTCGGCAGCTCGCGCGTGCTGACATGCGACGCGCCCGGCGCCGCCAGTCCTGCCCCGATGCCGCGGCCGGCGGCGGTGTCCTTGAGATCGAGGCCGCTGCAAAAGCCGCGTCCCTCGCCAGTCAGGATGATCGCGCGAATCTTCGGGATCGTTGTCGAAATCCTTCAGCGCCTCACCGAGGTCGTTGAGCATCTCGACGCTGATCGCATTCATCCGGTCGGGGCGGTTGAGCTTCAAAATTCCGATGTGATTGGTTTTTTCGACGAGTAGATCAGCCATTGGGGCAGTCCTCCATTCGACGTTCAGAACCTATCGCATTGCATCGATTTAGCGAATGATGCGGGATAGTATTTCCCGGACGGAGCATCAAACATGAGCATCATACATCTGCCTGTGTCGGCTTCGGCCGACGAGATCTGCGCGGCCCTTAACGAGGACGGATGCGTCGTTGTCGATCGCGTTGTACGCCCCGAAGTCATGGACGAAGTCGCGCAAGAGCTGCGTCCCTTTACTGAAAAAACGCCCCTCGGCGCTGACGACTTCAGCGGCCGCCGCACGCGCAGGACCGGCGGCCTGATCGCGCGCTCGCCAAAATCCCGCGAGCTCGTGATGAATCCCACCGTGCTCGGCGCGGTCGGCAAGATGCTCGGTCATGCGACCAGCTTTCAGCTCCATCTCACGCAGATAATCTCTATCGGCCCGGGCGAGCCGGCCCAGACTATTCATCGCGATCAGTGGGCGTTCGATTTCTTCCCGTTCCCGCGCGGCTACGAGGTCCAGTGCAACACAATCTGGGCGATGACCGATTTCACCGAGGAAAACGGCGCGACCCGCGTAATCCCCGGCAGCAACCGCTTCGACGACAAGTTGCGATTCACCGAAGCCGACACCGAGCCGGCCGAGATGACGAAGGGGTCTGTCCTCTTCTACACCGGCAGCATCTACCACGCCGGCGGCGCGAACCGCTCGAAAGCTATCCGCACCGGAATCAACATCACCTACAACGTCTCGTGGCTCCGCCAGGAAGAAAATCAATATCTATCGGTACCGCTAGAAATCGCGCGCACACTCCCCGTCGATCTGCTGCGACTGATGGGCTACCGGCTAGGCGCATACGCGCTCGGCTACGTCGACGACACCCGCGACCCAATCGAGGTAGTGCGCCCCGACCTGGCCCGCAACGGCTTCCGCCCAGTGATGGAATCGCAAAAAGCCGACGACTTCCTCAAGACTCCGACGCAAGGCTCCGAGCAGAAGTCCTAGCCTTTTTCTCCGTCATCCTGAGCCGCCGCGGGCGAAGAATCTCGACGGACGTTCTCACGTCCGGCGCCTGCGAAAGCGCTACGCGCGAGATCCTTCGCTTCACGCACGACCGTCAATCGGTCCGTCAGTATCTAGGCTATCGGCACCCTCACGGCTTCGAAGGGCTCAACGTGATCTGATGAAACGTCGTGCGCGCAGACGGGCGATTCGCTTTTATCGTGATGTGATTCGTTGCCGACGACTGTTGCCCGGATGAAATCACTCCAATGGTGTAATGCCTGTCGATTTGAGCGGCGACCGACGTCGCGAACTGCTGAATCTCGCCCGGGTCGGCCGCAAGCCGCGTATACTTCTGGCCCGCTGAGGTTGCTACCTTGGGTGCATTTTTATCCGGTTCAGCGGCGATGAGGAAGAACCCTGCTCCCGAGTCGGTCGCGAACTTTTTAAGATCCTCCGCGCCTACGCCATTATCTGAGCCGCCGATACTCCAGGAGCCTATACTGACCGCAACGGAATTTGTGATGCGTCGGGCTGGCCGACGCCGACCACAAAGAAGCGGTTCTGCGAATTGAGCGCCGACGATACAAGGTCGTCGCGCGTAACGCTCTTGCTGGCGTTGTCGAGCGACGACGACGCGAGAACGCCCGAGACGTCATCGGTGAAAATGATCGCTACCCGATCAGGATAGTGGCTGATTGTCGAGGCGTGCGATTCCCTGATGCACCCCGTCATAGAAAGGCGTCTGACCAAAAGCCTGGACATACCTCAGTCGTTGACCTACACGCGCATGATCGGTCGTGAAATCCTGCACCAGTATCGGGTCCATTCCGAATGCGTAGACATCACTTCGTCGCATGCATTGAGCTTCGACAACAGCGCGTCGACGCTGGCGCTGATCACGGGCAGTTTCGTCACCATGCTTCCCGACTTATCGACGAGTATTCCAATTGAAACCGGCGGCCGGCCTTCTTCGATTCGAAAGTACGCTACCGGAATCGGTCGATCATTCTCGGTGGCGACGAAATCCGACTGCGTCAGGCCGCTAGCCGGCGCACCGGTCGAATCAATGACATCGACAGAAAACTCGACGTAGTTCGGATTCGATGCAAAATTGCGTGGTGGAGGTGTCGGACCTTGGCTGCATAAATTCAGCCGCCTTCACGGCTGCTGATCGGTATCTAGTCCGGCGCCATCGTAGTAGAGGTGCATCCGGCAACCGCGAGCGCCAGCATACCGGCAACTACAAGAATACGGATGCCGGCGCGATTCTTCTCCGGTGCCGTTAACTGCATGACATGGAACGTAGGTCACGGCTCCCGCGTACACAAGGCGACTGGTGAGAAGCCGTAGGGCTGAACTGTTCAGCCTTACGGAGTTCGTCCGACCGTTGTACTAATTTCGGATGAGCAAAAACTCAGGGCGCTACCGGCTTGCCCACGGTCCGAAACATCGCGACGTTAACTATCTGTTTGCGAAAACATTTTTTGACGGAACAAAGCTACCCTTGGTAGGCCATCCTCGCGAAACCACAACATATTGTATATTTTCGGCTTCCCGCCAAAATTTGACGCTCCGAATTCGTCACGATTTGCCCGATCCCGCTCGCCCTGAGTCAAGTTTCGGCGCGAATACTTCCTGCGGCTCCGATACTCCGCGCAGGCTATGCCGGCCGATACTCTCGAGCGCTTCCTTCGATGCCGCCGCGAAGCTCGCCGACGTTACGACCGGACGTCCCAACTCGTGGCCGACTTTCTCGAGCCTCGCCGCATGATTCACCGCCGGACCAATCACCGTGAAATCGAGCCGCGTCGGCGCGCCAATATTTCCGTAACTGACGTCGCCCAGATGCAGCGCCAGCCCGAAATGTATCTCGGGATCGCCGGCGGCGCGGCGCTCCAGATTTCGCGCGGCTATCTTTTCGGTGGCGGCGCGTGCCGCTCTCAACGCGCCGCAACATCGCTCTCGAGGATCTTCAGTCGCGCCCAGCTCGAAGATCGCCAGCATCCCGTCGCCCATGAACTTGAGCGGCTCGCCGCCCTCTGCGGTCACTGCATCAACCATCGCTTCGAAGTAGTCGTTGAGCATCGCGATTATGCGCTCGCGCGGCATCGAGTCGGTCAGCGTCGTGAAGCCTCTCAGATCGCAAAGCCAGACCACCGCGCGAATCGCCTCGCCGCTGCCGCGCGTGATCGCGCCCGACAGTACCCGCTCGCCAGTTCGATGCCCGACGTAGGTGTCCATCAGATGTCGCGCGATTCGTCGCGTCGCCTGCAGCTCGACGATTATCGCCAGCGCCTCCGCAACCGCAGCGAGCCCTGCGATTTCATCGTCGCTGAATCCGCCCGCGCGATCTGTAGAGCCAGGTGATCGAGTTGATCTCGCCGCTCGAACATATCATCGGCATCGCGAGCGTAGTCCGTGCCGCCGTCGCCTTTGAACTCGCTCAGGGCCGGGTAATCCAGCGGGCAGGCGGGATCGTACAGCCGGCGCCGGATCATGATGCCGGTGCGTTGCACTTCCGCGATCGGGCTGCCGTGAACTCAGGATCGTCCGCGAACGACATGGTCCGCCGTGAACCTGCACTGCGCCGGGATGTGTCGCGCCGCCAGATATATGCTGTCGCCGCGATCTGCGGATGCAGCGTGTTGACCGAGCAGAACGCGCGCCACAGCGGGATGCCCGCCGCGACGATCCGCCGGCACATCTCGTCGCCGAACTCGCGCATGTGCGTCAGATGACGCCCGTCGCGCATCATCCATTCGACCACGCGCGCCGCACCATCATGATGCCCGCTGCTTTCGATAGCG
>CAVZGB010000008.1:0-172345 GCA_963774665.1 uncultured delta proteobacterium | reverse complement strand
CCGGCGTTGAGCGCCGAGCCTTGCCCGCCGTTGGGCTTCAGCATCGGCACCATGCTGCGTGCCGTACGATTCGATTATTCTCGCGCGAGTCGTCGGTCGAGCCGTCGTCGACGACGATCACTTCGACATTCGGATAAGTCTGCGCCAGCGCGCTGTCGATCGCGGCACGCAAATAGCGGCCGTAGTTGTAGTTGGTGATTACGATGCTGACGAGCGGCCGTACGGTTTGCTGCGACTGGAGCAGTCGCGCTGCTCGGGGAACTCATCGCATCGTCCTAGTCCGTCTGCTGCAGCAGGTAGGCCATTATCGGCAGCGCGATCAGGATCGAGACTACGCCCGCGACCGCCGCGCCGGTGGGGCCGTGCAACGCCGTCAACGGATAGATCGCGATTGCGAGGACTACTGGCGCGAATCGCCGCCACGATTACGTAGCGTTCCGGTTTTCCGAGTCCGGTCAGAAAGCTTCGCCCGACCACCAGAATCCCTTGCAGGACTCCGTAGATGCAAAGGACTTTGAGCGGGTTCACCGCATGAACCCAGGCTGGGCCGAACAGCCGCAGAACGACCCTGTCGCCAAAGGCAAAAATGAACGCAGCGTATGCGAGCCCGACCGCGGCCACGACGCCGATCACCGACCAATACAGCCGCACGCGTGCGCGGCGATCATTGCGCAGTCGCGCCACCATCGGAAATGTCACCAGGGAGGCTGACGTGGTGAATTCCGCGACCGGCATCTCGCCCGCGCGAAACGCCATCTGGTAATTACCGAGCGCGCCGGGACCCAGCAGATGGCCGACGGTCAGATTGTCGAGTTGCTTCGCGATGAACTCGCACAGCACGCCGAAGCTGAACCACATTCCGAACGACAGCATCGTTTTCGCTCGTGCCGTGCTGAAGGCGAGCCGCGGCCAATGCGGAAACAACCAGTAGGTCAAAATGTCGCGCACTACCGCTCCGACCAGCAGCGAGAAAACCAAACCGCGCCAGTCTCGCCAGTACAGCACCGCCAAAAGTCCCAACCCGAAGCTGGCTGCAACCTCCGAAACGTTCAGGATAGTCACGAAATGGAAATCGAGACGGCGATAGAGAGAAATCAGGCGCGGACTCTGAAGCGATTGCAGTATTGGCAGCGGAACTATCGCCCAGAAAACCGTGTATGAGTCGCCGAGATGGAAAAAGTTGCCCAGCGGATGCGCGAACAAAATCAGAATCAAGCCGATCATCAGGCTGCGCACGAAGTATGTCGTGAATAGAGTATCGAGATACGGATCGATTTTGTCCTCTTGCTGAATGAGCGCCTGGCCCATGCGCGGGTCGGTCGCCGCACTCACCGCCGTGCAAATCAACATCGCACTGGCGATAACGCCGAAGTCAAAAGGTTTCAGCAGCCGCACGAAGACGACGTAGCGCGCGGCGGTGCCGACTGCGGTCAGTCCGCGCGCGGCCGCGGTCCATGAAAGACCGGTGAAAAAGGTCTTGAGCAGCGCCTTGCGGAGCTTCTCAGGTGCTTCATTCTGGGCATCGATCGGGTGGGCGGCCTGGTCCTCCGCTGGCTCAACCGGAGGTGCCGCTTTGTTTATCGCTTCGGGCATTCGTGACGATTCTCGCTCCGATACATGGCAAAACCTTGCCGTCCGCAACTATGCCATGTGACAGCAGCCGCGGCATAGTCTCACCAGCCAATTCGGTGCTGTCAGGTTCTGGACAGCACCGCCAATTCCACGTCGCGTCGCTTCTCATTTTTGCGACCTGGATCCTGATCGCGCGATGTCCACGCGAAGATTCTGCGTCGATGCGAGACAGAGTGTTCCAACCTGGAACAACCGGATGACACACCTGCAGCGGCAGAGAAGTTGCTCCTTGAGCGATTACGCAGTGCGCATCGACTCAAGCGGGGACAACGATCATGTCGCGTCGGTACCGACAGGGTACATCATTAGCTATTCAGGCATTAGCTACTACGTCATTAGCTAAATGCTGCATACTAGTAATATTACTATATACTCTCTCGCTGATATGCGGGTCTGTCGCCGATGCTCAAGCATTGGTCGACGGCGGCTTGACGGCACCGGAAGTGGGATGGTCGATCGGTCCCAATCTGCTGGTGAACGGCGACTTCTCGCAAGGGCCTGTCGGATGGACGTTTCCGAGCACGTGCTTCAGTCTCGATCTGACCACGCCAGCGCCCAACGGCGCCATCAGTCTCCTGATGAGTAATTCGGCGACTTGCAACAATTCAACTCCCGTCGCCGTGAACTCGCTCAAAGTCACGAGCGGCCAAGTGTACACGCTGAGCGGCCAGCTCAAGACTGGAAGTCTTGTCGGCACGAAGTCTTACGCCGGCGCGATGTTCGATCTGCTCGGCTATGGTCGTTCGCCGATCACGAAGGGCACCACCGACTGGACCACCACGACCCTGCAGCACATTACCGTCCCTGCCGGTGTGAATACTTCTGTCCGCCTGCAGACTTACGGCGCGATAACCAGTGGAGATGCATGGTTTGCGAACATGTCGCTGCAGCAGGAAATATCGCCGGCGCTACAGATGTTCCTGCTCTACCCGAATTACCGCGGCATGATGTTTTCAGATCAAAGCCAGGTCGCAAGCGTGGACCTGACCGTCACGCCGCCGGAGGGAATCTCGCTGTCGAGCCTTCAAGTCATAATCGACGCCGAGGACGCGAGCGGCAACATTGTCGCAACCCAGACGGTCACGCCCACATCGACTGAATTCACCGTGAATATCGATCTGAGCGCCTCGCCGCCAGGCACTTACCTGCTTGCGGGGAAAGTGATTGATGGCAGCGGCAACGTCCTGATGACGCAGAGTCCTTATGCGATCGTCAAGCTGGACGCGTCGGCGCGCGCGGGCATGAAGGCGTGGATCGATCCGGCCAACCGCGCGCACTTCCTCGATGGCAATTCGCACTTCGTGCTCGGGATCTACGACACCACCCAATATTCACTCCGGGAGGCTTACTACGTGCCGGAGTTGGCCGCGATCGCGATGGCGCCGATCAACATGATCATCAACTACTACATTACCAATGCGCCGACGCAGGCGATTACCGCATACACTGATGCGATGAAGCAATTTGGGATTACGTTTCTGCCCGACGTAGCGGCCTTCTATTCGGGGCTACCCAACTGGCCGACCGGTCCTGCCAAAGAGTTTGGGACCCAGAATCAGGATACGCTGATTTCAGATTACGCTGCCGCCTTGTCGTCCGACGCTAACGTGGTCGGATACTACGTCGGAGACGAGCCCGCGCTCACCCGCCAGCCGCAGACCTTCCATCAGTATGGGCTGATCAAGGCGAACGATCCGTCGGGCTTCAACCTGGCGGTGTTTAACCATCCGCTGGACCTACCGTCGTGGAAAGACACCGTCGATATTCTGGGCGTAGACGCCTATCCGCTCGCGCAGCTTACCGGCAACGATCTGGCTGAAGTGGCCGACCGCACTCGGGCAGCATACCAGGCGGCACACGGCTCGCGCCCGGTGTGGACGGTGATCCAGTTTTTCCAGCTGGATCTGGAATCGGCGTGGCCGACCGAGCAGGAGCTGCACGACATGAGCTGGATGGCGATCGTCGAGGGCGCGACCGGACTCTTCTACTGGGAGTACGGAATACGCGGCCTCGCGTCCGTGAAAGATCCGGTCGAGCACGCGGCGCTCTACCAGGAGCTGATCGACGTAACCACCGAGATAAAATCGCTCGAGCCGGTGCTGCTGAGCCCCGACGCCCTGGTGATCACCGCGAACTCTGCGGCGGGCACCGTGTTCACCAAGACCAAGGTTGGGAGCGACGGCACTCGCTACCTGTTTGCGTACAACTATACCGCGTCGCCCGTGACGGCAGAGTTCACGCTCGCGCAGCCCGCCGCCAGCATCGTCGATTACGACACCGGAGCGACGAGCGCTCCAGATACGAGCACGACCTTCGCCGGCGTGTTCCAGCCATACCAGGCGCACGTCTTTCAGATCAGCAATTCCGCTCCGGTGCGGACGCCGGTTCCAAGTGCGACGCCGTCGACTGTCGCCAGTCCAACGCCTTCGACGGTCGCCAGCGCGACTCCTTCTAGTACGCCGTCGCCGGCACCAACCGTCCACCTCAACCGCGACCGGAACCCCGGTCGCTACGCCAACTGCGACTGCCACGATCACGGCGACGCCGACTTTGACTGCGACGGCAACAGTCTCGGCGACGCCTACTCCTACGGCCACGCCCGGTGCGCTGTCGGTCTCGCCGGGGAAGTTGAAATTCGGTGCTCAGAAACTCGGCACCACCAGTCGAGCGAAGATTCTGAAGGTGACGAACGATGGCGGGGCGCCGGTGGGCTTTACCGGGATGCCGACTAGCGGCGACTTTGTGCAAACCAATACGTGCGGCGCCAGTCTGCCAGCGCACGGCACCTGCATCGTCAGTATCATGTTCGGACCGACGGCAATGGGCGCGCGTACGGGTTCCCTGACTCTTAGGGACAACGCCGTCAAAAATCCGCAAGTAGTCGAGCTGAGAGGAAGCGGCAAAGGCCGGCGCTAGATCCTTCTTCTTTCAGCTGACTCTCTTGCCGGGGGCGCTTTCGAGCGCGGCGGGTAAGGCGCTATCATCGCCTGCCGAATGAAGAGTTCCGCATCTGAAGCTGCCGCTGGAGGCACACCGGCGACGTCGCAGCCTCCGTATCCTGAAGTCGCCGGACTTCTGCTGCTGGTATTTGCGGTCCTCTTCAACGCCATCCTGCTCGCACCCGAGGCACGGATCGAGCGCGTGCCGGTAAACGATCTGCCCTTCCAGATAGCCGCTTCGCAGCGCCTCAGCAGCAGTATCGCGCACGGCGAGACGTTCTTCGATCCATGGGTCTCGCAATTTTCCCTGGGCTTTCCGCTATGGCGCATCTATCAGCCGCTTCCCCATCTCATCGCCGCCGCGGTGATCGCCGTATGCAGTCCGTTTGCCTCTCCGACTTCGACCTTCGCCTTCTACTACTACGTTCTGCTGGTTTTGTTTCCCGTCAGCATCTACCTGGGCACGCGGCTGATGGGCTTCAATCCAATCGCCGCTGGGCTCGCCTCGATCCTGGTGTTGATGCCGAACGAAGGTGGCGATTTCGGTCGTTATGGAATCAGTTACGGCGCCTACGTCTGGCGCGGTTCCGGTCTCTATACGGAACTATTTGCGATCGAGGTGATGATGCCCGCGCTTGGCCTGGTGGCGTATGCAATCGACTCGGGCCAGAAGCAGATTGTCGCCGCGCTCGGCCTGGCGGTCACCGCGCTTTCTCACACATTCTTCGGCTACATCGCATTCGTATCGACAGCGGTTTGGGCGCTGGTGGGCAGGCGCGAGGGACGACCGCAACGCATCGCGCGCGCTGCGTCGATCGCCGCGATGGCGATGCTGCTGCTGGCGTGGTTCGTAGTGCCGATGATCCTGGCCGGCGGCGAGGTCAATCGCAGCAGGTGGGATCCCACTTACAAATTCGATTCCTACGGCGCGCCGATCATTCTGCGCGAGCTGTTTTCCGGGCGTCTGTTCGATTTCGAACGGGTGCCGGTGCTCTCGTTGATGGTCGCGCTGGGAACTCTGCTCGCGGTGTTCAATCTCAAAGACGCGCTCGCGCGGCGCCTGCTCGCGCTGACCGCAGTGTGGCTCGCGCTATTCTTCGGACGCGAGACCTGGGGTCACCTGTTGTTGGTGGTAGGAATTCCCGGCGTGTTCCATCTCCACCGCCTGCAAGCTGTCTTCGAGTTGTTCGCGATCATGCTGGCTGCATGGGGACTCGAACGTGCAATCGCGGAGGCGGCGCGCGCGCCGCAATTCGTGTCGATCATCGTGGGCGCGGCTCTAGGAGCGGGAGTCCTGCTACTCGTGCTCAACCGGGCCGAGTTCCTCAGGGTCAACACGACGTGGGGCGAGGCAAACCTCGAGGCGTTCCAGCGCGAGCGTGGCGACCTCGAAGCAGCGCTAGCCGACGTCCAGGCAATTCTCGCCGAGCGCCCGGGACGGGTATCGGCCGGCGATGCTCCCGACTGGGGCGAAAACTTCAAAATCGGTTACGCGAGCATTTACTCTTTTGTGACTCGCAATCAACTCGACGAAGTCTCCAAACTCTACCATACGATTTCGCGGTCCTCGGACTTCCTGTTTCTGCGCGACCAGAACAATCCCTCGACCGAGGATTTGTTCGCGATTCGGGCGAGGATCGCGCCTGCCACGCAGAAACTGCCGTCCTATTTTCGCAGGCGCTCGGTTCATGGCCGCTTCGCCGTGTACGAAGTCTCGCAGGAAGGTTATTTCGGCCTCGTCGATATCGGAGCGGGTTACGACGGGCCGCCATCCGCCTGGTTCGATCCGATTGCCACCTGGATGCAAAGTCCCATGATGCGCTCGGGCGAGACCGTTGCGCTCGATGAGGGAGCCTTGCCTCATCTCCCAGTACTCGAACGATGGCAACCGATGCCTCATCCGGCAATCGAGTTCACGCAACCGCGTGGCACGATCGTCGCGGAATCGAAAGCCGGCGAGACCTATCGCGCGACCATCGACGCTCAGCGTCCCTGCTATGCCTTGATCAAAATCACCTACTTTCCGGATCTCGTCGCGACGGTGGACGGCAAGGCGGAGCGTATCATCCGCGTTTTTCCCGATTTCGGAGCTATCCCGCTTACGGCGGGTCATCATGAGGTCGAGGTACGATACAAACCGGGGCCGCTGAAACCGATTTTGTTTTTCGCCGGTATCCTGATGTTCGTACTGGTGGGGCGGCCTTCGCTCGGCGCGTACTGGGAGCGAAGCGTGCAATGGGTGGCGGACCGGGCTGCGCTGGCCGGCGAATGGATTTCCACCGACCGTGCGAAAATCTTCATCGCGCTTGGGTTGTTGATCCTCCTGTTCACGCGGCCGCTTTTCCGCGGCGTGCTCGTGAATGGCACCGACTCGTCGGCGTATCCTCCGCGTCTTACCGAGTACGCCCGCGCAATCGGCGCTCAGCTCCCTCCCATCTGGGCGCCGGATCTGAGCAGCGGACACGGCCAGCCGCTGTTCGAATTCTCACCGCCACTGGTATACGCGGCGGCATTGCCGTTCTTCGAATGTGGGATGGGGTTGGCGGATGCGCTTCAGTTCGGGTTGATCGTGCTCTTCGCGATCGGCGCGATCGCCGTCTATTTGATCGGACGAAAGCTGTCATTTTCGCAGCTCGCTTCCGTCGGCGGGGCGGCGGCATGGCTGTTTGCGCCCTACCAGGCGCTGGATCTGTATGTAACCGGCCGGATGGCTGAATCGGCCGGGCTGGCGGTCGCGCCACTCGCGTTGCTTGGTCTCATCACGGTGATGAAGAGCCCGACGCTGCTCAATCTCGTGCTTGGATCGGCCGCGATCGCATTGGTACCGCTCGCACACAACGTCGTTGCGCTGCTGATGTTCCCGATTTTTGCGCTGATCGTTGTGGTGCACTCGATTGTGTCCGATCGACCACTCCGTACGGCTGCCGCCGGCGCTGCTGCGATTGCGGGCGGACTTGGACTCAGCGCCTTTTTCTGGCTGCCCGCCATACTCGAAAAAAATTTCGTGAAATCCGAGCTTCTGCTGAGCGGTTACTTCGATTGGCGCATTCACATAATCGCGCCGTGGCAACTGCTATGGGGATATTGGAATTTCGGTTACTCTGTCGCCGGAACCAACGACACCATTTCGTTTTCGCTCGGCCTGCCGCACGTTGCGCTGGCGATTGCGGGAGTCATCATCGGAGTCCGCGCGCTCAGCCGCGAGCGCCGGCTCGATGCGATCGTTTTTGCCGGCGCGGCGATGGTCGGCGCACTCATGGCCACCGAATGGAGCGCGCCGATCTGGGCGCGACTTCCCACGCTCCAGTATCTGCAATTTCCGTGGCGCACTCTGCTTTTGCCGGCGCTGTTCATGCCACTGTTGGCGCTATACGTCTTCGAGCGGGTCGGCACCAAGCCGGCCATCGCTCTGATTGCGCTGCTGGTGATTCTCAACCTGCATCACACCGAGCCCAACGGCTACCAGGCTTTCGACGAAGAATACTTCGCACCGTCGAATATCGCGAAGACCGGCTACGAGACCACCACCCACGGAGAATATCAGCCGCGATGGGTGAAGGATCCGCTGACCTACACCGGCGACGGGTTGGTGAAGCCGCCGGCTGGAATGTTGGTTCAAACCTTGTCGTGGACGCCAGACCGGCACGAATACTCGGTGACGGCGCCCGCGGCCGCAACAGTCATGGACGCTACCAACTACTATCCCGGTTGGACCGTACTGATAGATGGCCGCGAGACGGCAGCGACGCCAGCGCCGGGGTTCGGCACGCTGTCCTTCACCATTCCCGCCGGCCAGCACGCCATTCGCGTCGAACTGCGGCGGACAAATGTCCGGCGCAACAGCATGCTGCTGTCGCTCGGCTCGCTGGTCGATTCTGCTGATGGCCGCCGCGGTATCAGCGCGTGGCTGGTTTGAAGATAGTTCGCAGCAGGCGCCCGTGGTGCAATCGAAGGAGCGGCCTGTGGAGGCAGCTAAAGCCAAACTTGCTCCCCGCGCAGAGCGGCGACGCGCGCGGCGTCGACCGGCGTCGGTGAGTCTCGACAAATCTGTTTCGGCGATTTGGATGAGAAGAGTGCCCGCCCTTTCGAGCGGGCACTCTCATATCGCTACTGATTCGATGACAGCCCGACGAATCTCGCCGACCACGTGGCCGTAGGGACTGAGCTGAAGGCTGCTGGTCCCCGTCCCTTCAACCCAGAACAGGACTTGGACGTCGGCTCCGGCCGCCGGCACAGTCAGCGTGCCGGTGCCATCGGCGCAGCTCCACGCGCTGGTTTGGTCGTGTCCCGCTGGTGGCAGAATTCCCATTGATCGCGCAGCCGAGATTGAGGCCGGCTGTCCCACCGGCAATGGTCGTGCAAGTGGTGGCGAAGGTCGGAGTCGTCGTACTAGCGCCTGATTCGACGGAGAAGCAGGCCTGGATAGTTGTAATTTCTGCCAGTGACGGCGCTCGAGACCCCGTTCTGTTGTATCCTCAGTTTGTCTACCGTTCCCTGGCCGATCGCAACCGCGTTGTCAGGGGCCGATGTGCCGTTCACGGTATAAGAGCAGCCGCCACCATTGTTGTTGCAATCTCCGGTGCCGGGACCCATTCCGTGGTTAAGCCAGCGATCAGCGTATCGGCTAGTTCCAGCAGTATAGAAGGTTGTTCCGCCCGACATATACATCGTCACGACGGGCGGTCCTGCGGGTCCGGTCGCACCTGTCGGTCCCGCCGCTCCAGCCGCGCCGGTCGCTCCTGCCGGTCCTGTAGATCCAGTCGGTCCTGCCGGTCCAGATGCCCCAGTGGCGCCCTTGGGTCCGCTTGCTCCCGACGGTCCTGACGGCCCGCTCGGCGCCAGTCGGTCCTGCCGGTCCCGACGCTCCCGTCGGTCCAGTGGGTCCGGTCGGTCCCGTCAGTCCCTTCGGCCCCGAAGGTCCGGTGGCCCCGGTAACTCCGGCCGGTCCTGACGGCCCGGTCGCCCCTGTCTGTCCCGTGACCCCGGCCGGCCCGGTCGGTCCGGTCAATCCGTGTGGCCCTTGCGGTCCGGTCGCTCCTGTAACTCCGGTCGATCCGGTTACGCCAGTCGCTCCAGGCGGCCCGGTTGGTCCCGTCGGTCCGGTCGCTCCGGTCTGTCCGCTGGCTCCAGTCGCCCCGGTTACTCCAGTCGCTCCGGTCGCTCCGGTCGGCCCGCTCGGTCCGGTCGCGCCGCCTGCCGCCGTCACGGTCCAGTTGCTGGGATCTCCGGACGGATCGCCGCCGCTGGTCGGGCAGCCTGCCGGTGTCGCGCAGACATAGCTCGAGCCGTTGGAGTCAGAAACCACGTCGTTAAAGTCATATTGAGGATTGCTGTTACCGTCGAGATGTCCGCTGCTCCACGCTCCCTGGAACACGAAGCCCGGCCCGGTCGGCCCGGCTGCCCCGGTGGCGCCGTTGGTCCCATTGGTTCCGTTGGTCCCGTTGGTCCCACTCGGTCCGGATGGTCCTGTTGCTCCCGCCGCTCCGGTTGATCCAGGCGCTCCCGCGTTTCCGATGGTACCTTGCGGGCCGGTTGCGCCCGTCGTCCCAGTCAGTCCGGTCGGGCCGGTCGGTCCGGTAACCCCGCCGACCGCGACGATGTTCCAGTCGGTCGTATCTACTGTCGGATCTTCCGTCGTCGGACATCCAGGCGTGGTGCTATTCACGCAGACATAGCTCGAGCCGGTAATAGTGGCCGCATTGCTGCCGCTGTCCGCAGTAACGACGTCGTTGAAATCGTAGGTGTTGGGATTGCCGTGGCTGTCGGTGTGATTGGTCATCCACGAGCCCTGGAACATGAAGCTCGGTCCGTATTGCGCTATCAAGTTCCAATTCTTGGCGTCAGTGCTCGGATCGTCGCCGGCCGGACAACCATTGGGGTTCTGGAAGATCACACAGATGTAGGTGCCGCCGTTCTTGAATTGAGCATCGCTCTGAGGGCCGGTATTAACTTCGTTGCTGTAGACGTAGCTAGTCGACGCGCTCCACGGGCCCAGGTTGACGATGCCCGCTTTTCCGGTGGCGCCGGTTGGTCCGGTAGGTCCAGAAGGTCCGCGCGGTCCGACTGGTCCAGATGGGCCCGATGGACCCGACGGGCCGGATGGACCCGATGGTCCCCGCGGTCCGACCGGTCCCGATGGTCCCGTCAGTCCCAATGGCCCGGTCGGGCCGGATGGACCCGATGGTCCCCGCGGTCCCACCTTGCCGATTACGCCGGTATGGCCAGTAGGCCCGGTAGGGCCGGTCGGACCAGTAGGTCCGGTGGGGCCAACCTGCGCGAGAGCATTGAGCGGCGCCCAAAGCGAAATGGCCGTTACGAGGACCAAGACGAAGCTTAAGGAGCGCCAGAAGCTCCTCGGCAACGCAAATTTCATTGTGCTCCCCCGGACGACACTAGATACCAGCTTCGCGGGATTTTCTCTCTTCATCGCGTTTCGTTTGATGCATCACGCCGCCACAGGACTCGGAGAGTGCCCACCCTTTCGGGCAGGCACTCTCTTCCCCGCTATTGATTAGTTGTTTGCCCCACGAACCTGGCCGACCACGTCGCCGCGCAGCATTCGGGGTTGTGTGCCCGTCGCGGTCGCTTCAATCCAGAACAGGACCGCGGCGTTGCCGCCAGACGCCGGTAATGTCAGCGTTCCCACCTTGTTCGGCACAGCTCCACGCGCTGGTTTGACCGGGAGCCGCCATTGGCAGTGTTCCCTTGAATCTCGCATCCGAGGTTGGTACGCCGGCGCCACCCCCGAGGCGGTGCAAGTAGTGGTAAATGTCGGAGTCGTTGTGCTCACGCCCGTTTCCACAGATAAACACGCCTCGAACGTGTAACTCCTGGCGGTGCTGCGCCAACGCTGCCATTCACCTGGACCTTCAGAAGGTCCACCGTTCCCGCGCCGAGTGCGACTGCGTTATCCGGCGCTGCGGTACTACCCACGGTGTACGTACAGCCAGTCCCGCCGGTCGAATAGCAGTCTCCGGTGCCCGGACCCATTGCCGTAACACTGCCGAGAGTGGCGCTGAGTGTGTCTGCGGTTTGTGCGGTACTCGAGGTCGTTCCACCGGTCAGATACATCGTCACTATGTTCGGTCCCGCAGCTCCGGTCGCTCCGGTCGGTCCTGTAGGCCCGGTCGCTCCCGCCGGTCCAGCCGGTCCGGTTGCTCCCGACGGTCCGGTCGGCCCGGTCGATCCGGCCGGTCCAGCCGCTCCGCTCGCTCCCGACGGTCCAGCAGGCCCAGTCGCGCCAGCAGGTCCTGTCGGTCCTGCAGGTCCCGCAGGTCCGGTCGCGCCGGTATTTCCAGTGAGTCCAGTCGGTCCAACGGGTCCGGTTGCTCCGGTAGCTCCCGCAGGTCCGGTCGACCCCGGTCGCTCCGGTGAGTCCAGTCGGTCCTACGGGTCCGGTCGCATCCGGTCAATCCCGTCGGTCCAACCGGCCCGGTCGCTCCGGTTGCTCCGGTCAATCCGGTCGGTCCTTGCGGTCCCTGCGCTCCGGTCGCACCAGTTACTCCGGTTGCTCCGGTCGGTCCCTGCGGCCCGCTATTTCCCGTCGGTCCCGTCGCTCCGGTAGCGCCGGACGGCCCGGTGGCGCCGGCAACTGCCATCACCTTCCAGTTGGTGGGATCCGTGGACGGATCGCCGCCGCTGGTCGGACATCCTGCCGGTGTCACGCAGACATAGCTGGAGCCGTTGGCGTCTGAAACTACATCGTTAAAGTCGTACTGAGGATTGCTGCCATCGTCTTGATGACCGCTGCTCCACGTCCCCTGGAACACGAATCCCGGCCCGCTCGGCCCGGTCGGGCCAGTAGCGCCGTTGGTTCCGTTGGTTCCGTTGGTTCCATTGGTGCCGTTGGTCCCGGCCGGTCCGGTCGCACCAGTCGGTCCCGTCGCTCCGGTCGCACCCGGTGCGCCGGGATCGCCTTGGACTCCCTGCGGACCGGTGTCGCCCGTCGGTCCGGTCACTCCGGTCGGGCCGACAGGTCCGGTCGCGCCGCCGACTGCCATGATATTCCAGTCGGTGGTGTCCACGGTCGGATCGTCAGTCGTTGGACAACCGGTGTCGGTCACGCAGACATAGCTCGCGCCCGTTTTCGTGGCCGCATCGCTGTTGCTGTCAGCCGAAACCACGTCGTTGAAATCGTAGGTATTGGGATTGCCGTGGACATCGGTGTGATTGGTCATCCACGAGCCCTGGAAGATGAAGCCCGCGCCGGCCTGCGCAAGCAGGTTCCAGTCGGTGGTATCAACGGTCGGATCCTCACCCGCCGGGCATCCTCCCGGTGTCACGCAGACATAGCTGGAGTTGGTCTGGGTTTGGGCCTGGCTAAGAGGTCCGGTGTTAACGACGTCGGCGAAGGCGTAACTGACGCTCGTCTTCCACGCATACGCGTAATTGAGGGCGCGTGGTCCCGTAGCACCGGATGGTCCCAGCGGACCCGACGGCCCGGACGGTCCCGACGGCCCCGATGGTCCCTTCGGTCCAGATGGTCCTGCCGGTCCAGAGAGCACCCGATGGTCCAGTGGGTCCCGATGGTCCTCGCGGTCCGGAGGGTCCCAATGGCCCTGCGGGTCCCACGGCCCCGCTGGGACCTGTAGCTCCGGTCGCGCCGGTGGGGCCAGTAGGTCCGGTAGGGCCGGTCGGTCCAGTTGGACCAACCTGCGCAAGCGCATACGACGTCGCGAGAAGCGACAGGACCGTGACGACTACCACGACGAAGCTTAAGGAGCGCCAAAAGCTCCTCGGCAACGTAGATTTCATTGGGCTCCCCCGAACGAGTCTATTGGTGCATGACAGCGTAGCTTTTATCTTTGGTTAGCTTTGCTGTCAATAGACATTTGTTGCTCAATTTCACCCTAGTGTTGCTTTATTCGTCAAATTGTAGGGACGTTTGGGTTCAAAGAGTTTACTGTCTGAACCTGAATCGACGAACACCTCGAGTGAACCGATTAGGCCAATGGGTCAGGACTGAGGGCAACGTCGGTGGTGCGAATGACCAACGAGCTGGCGAATAAGATTAGGACGAACACCGTGATGGTGATCGCTAATCCGCCTGCAATGCGGAACGAACGCGTAACATGGAATCGCCACATATAGTTGTAGAAGAAAGGCGAGATGAACGAAACGAGCAGAATGGCTGAATACTTGACAAAAAGTTGTCGCGGCAGAGCCATAAAACGCATGGCAGAGAATGCCCTCACGGTTTGAACCATCCGAAGCCTTTCCGCGGCGATTAAAGTAGAAGATAAGAACCGAAGTGAGCAAAAAGAAAACAGCAAACAATAGAGAGCCGCTTGAAACCATGCTGCGGAAAAAACTGGCTGCAGCGGGCGGCGTGGGAAGCCAGACGTTACCTCGGCTGCGGTAAACGGAGAAGCCCAGGATCCGATCCCACGGGCCGAGGAGGGCCCACGCGAAGATTGTCAGGGAAACGACGCAGTCACACAGAAGTATCCGCCTCGTCATTCCAGTGTCACCGCGCGATGTTCGCTAGTCGAACAGTGTCGCAGGCAATTTTCGTGACTTCCAGACGACTCTATTAGCTTGTCTCGCCTCATCTTGGCTCTTGATAGCATTTTATGTATAGTTTCGCGACCGTTCGCACCACTGATGTTTTTTCGGGCACTTGGGTAGAAGCAACACTCTAACTTATCGGGCCGCACGCGAGCACGTCGCTTACGAATTCGAGGGGTATTAAATTGGCAGATCAACGTCTTCGGCATATCGCCGGTCAAATCGGTGGAATCACCCTGAAAGCCCTGGTCGTGCTGATCGCGATGGCGATGCCGCTGTCGCTGTCGGCGGGTGCACCCGGCTCATGGACGGATTCGGCGAGTCTCCATGCCGCGCGCGCGAACCATGCCGCTGCGACACTTCCGAACGGCCAGGCGCTTATCGTCGGTGGTACGGGTAGTTCAGGTACAGCGCTCACGAGTGCCGAAATTTTCAGCCTTGCATCCAATACGTTTACGACTTTGCCGACCGGCCTCGCTGTCGGTGTCTCCGGTTTGACTGCGACTGTTCTCAACGACAACACCGTGCTGCTTGCGGGCGGACTGAACAGCGCCGGCAAATCAGTCAATACGGCGGCTCTCTACGATCCATCGATCGGCGGGTTCATCAAGCTGCCGATGATGAAAGTAGCGCGGAGCCATCACACGGCGACGCTGCTCTCCGACGGCCGTGTGCTGCTGGCTGGAGGAGTGTACAGTACCGCGCCAATCGCCAATCTCGAGATTTTCGATCCGTCCACGAGAACATTCACCGCGGCGGCGCCGCTGAAGCATGCGCGGCAGGATCACACCGCGACGCTGCTCTCTGACGGCACAGTGCTGATTGCGGGCGGCGCTGGTTCTTCAGGACCGCTCAGCAGCGCTGAGATTTTCGATCCGGTCACTGGCAAGGTCACGCAGACTGGAAGCTTGAGCCAGGCGCGCACGCGCGCGACCGCCTCGACGCTCTACAACTTCGACGGGACCGTGCTGGTCGAAGGCGGGCAGGGGGCAGGCGGCGTCGATCTGAATACGGCCGAGGAATACGATCCCGCGACCGCCAGTTTTACGACGCTCGCCGCGCATATGAACACCGCGCGCAGCGGCCACGTGGGAGTGACGCTGCCGTACAACGGCAAGGTGTTGATCGCGGGCGGCACCAGCGCGGGACAGCCGGTGACGGACAACGAAGTTTACGATCCGATTACCAGTACTTTCGTAGCCAACGAGCCGATGAGCATCGCGCGCGATGAGTTCGCCGCGAATTTTTTCGCCCTGCCCGCAGTCGGGCAGGTGCTGATGAGTGGCGGTGCGGACGCGGCGGGCAATCCGCTTGCGTTGACCGAGATGTATGCATATCCGACGATTCGCACCGACAAGAGCGACTACCCGCCGGGCTCGCCGGTCACGATAACTGGAGCCGGATGGGCTCCGGGCGAGACGGTGACTATCCAGATCCAGGAGAGCGACTCCGACGATACTTTCCTCACCGACACGGCAGACTCGACCGGTTCATTCACCGACACGAGCTACCTGATTGAGGACACCGACGGCGGCGTGCAGTTCCTGATGACGGCGACGGGGCAGACCTCGGGCCAGACGGCGCAGGACAAGTTCACCGATGCTTCTGCCACGGTGGGGACGCAGTCACCCAATCCGGTCGTGGCCGGAGGCATCGCAACCTACACGGTCAATTGCAGCGGAATCACCCTTGCTTTTTTCGGAGTTAGTTACAGCGTTACTACAGCGCTGCCCGCCGGCGCGACGGCGTCTTTCTCGCCAAGTTCCACCACTGCTTGCGGCACCGGTGGGAACACGACGCTGAGCATCCAAACTACTTGCGGTACCACGCCTGCCGCGACCACAAGCTTTACGGTCCAGGCCAGCGGCGCTTTTAACTCCGGTACCGGCACCGGCACTTTGGCCGTGAGCGCGTGCGCCACGCCGACCCCGACCAAGACAGCGACTGCAACCGCAACGCCGACGAAGACGGCCACTGCAACCGCCACCGCCACGGCCACGTTAAGCGCGACGCCGACCGCAACGGCCACCGCTACCGCGACGAAGACCGCGACGGCGACTGCGACCTTGACCGCGACTCCAACCGCGACAGCCACCGCAACTGCGACGAAGACCGCGACCGCGACGGCGACCTTGACCGCGACGCCGACCGCCACGGCCACTTCAACGGCTACGTCAACCGCGACGGCGACTGCGACCTTGACCGCGACGCCGACCGCCACGGCCACTCTGACGGCGACACCGACAGCGACTGCGACGGCCACCTCTACCGCAACGCCGACGGCGACGGCCACATCGACTGCGACGGCGACCTCTACCGCAACATCAACGGCCACGGCGACTGCCACGGATACTGCAACAGCGACCGCCACCGCGACTGATACCGCCACAGCGACTGCTACCTCGACCGCGACTCCGACGGCGACTGCCACTGCAACCGCGACTGACACTGCGACGGCAACCTCGACCGCCACCCCGACTGCAACGGCGACGGCAACCGCAACTGACACTGCTACGGCGACGACTACGGCGACCGACACTGCCACGGCGACTGCAACTGCAACCGCGTCGCCGACCGCGACGGCGACTCCGCTGCCGCTGACGGTTACGCCGTTCTCGATTCAGTTTGCTTTCTCGACCTTCGGAAATACCGGAACCACCACGCCAGTCCGTTTAATCACGGCGTCGAATACCAGCGGGTCGCCAATTCTCATCGGCACCGTCACGACGACAACCCTCGCCGGACCTTCACCCGGCGCGAATTTCCAGATTGCGTCGGATACATGTTCGGGCATGAGTATCGCGGGCGGCAGCTCGTGCCAGGTCGGGTTGACTTTCACCGCCACCGGCGTTGGAAACTACACGGGCGTCGCGACTATTCCCTCGAGTGGTCCGAACAGCCCACAAACGGTTAACCTCAGCGGCACCGGCCTCCAGGCGTCGCTCAACCTCTCGCCGAGCCTCGCGTTCGCAAACACCCAGGTGGGCGGGACCAGCCCAACCAAGACCGCGACACTGACAAATCCGAACTCGGTCGGGCTGACAATCAGCAGCGTCGCGACTTCAGGCGACTTTGCAATCGTCACCGACGGATGCACCGGAGTCCTGCCCGCTAACTCCAGTTGCACGGTTACGCTGACGTTCGATCCGACTATGCAAGGGGCTGAAACTGGCGGTCTGATCATCACGAGCAACGCCAAAAACAGCCCGGCGACGATCGCGCTGAAGGGGACCGGCACGCTCGCGCCGCTGGTGCTCACGCCGACGTCGCTGTCGTTCGGCGCGGTGATGCACGGAACAACAAGTCCGGACAAATTCGTCGCGCTCGTCAACAACAACCCGGCCTCCGGCGGCACAATCAATATCAGCAGCGTCACGACGAACAACGCCGTGTTCGCGGTTGATCTCGGCAGCACCACCTGCGGCAGCACGCTGGCGGGCGGAGGAGCGTCGTGCATGATCGCCGTCAACTTCTCGCCGACGACGACGGGCACAGTCTCTGCCGCGCTGAGTATCGTTGACAGCGCGGGGACGGGGGCTGCGTCCACGACTCAGAAGGTCTCGCTGGCTGGCACTGGAAATTAAACGATGCGGCGGTTGCGCTTCGTAGAGCGCAACCGCCCGATGTCTCTGAAAGTATTCCAGATCGCATTCAAACAGGCGCAAAGCGCAGACAGATTCTCTTTCTGTCGCGAAGTGTTCCCGCGGGCGATCGACGTTTGCCCCTACGGAGAGATAGGTTTTCGGCCCCTTTGGGCGACTCTCGTCTATTTAGTAAATTCCGCCTCTTTGGCACTTTACATAAGCGTACAGTACGTGTATTAATGAAACCGTTGGTTGTGACCATCTAACGCGGATTTAAGGTGACTGGACCGTCACCGCGAAGAGCCGGCAACGAGAACAGTTTTATTACGGGGACAATGGCCAATTTCGGCCAAATAAACAGACTGAAGGAGGATACGGGACAATGGACAAGATCACGAAGATGTTTGTGAAGGCTCGGGAGTTCCAGAAGGGACAGACGATGGCTGAGTACGCGCTGATCATGGCGGCAGTCGCTGTCGTAGTGTTCGTCGGCTACCAGACGATGGGCTCGACCATCACCACGCTGCTGACCACCGTGGACGGCAAGCTCTAAAAACGGGGAAGACAAGAGTCCCAAACGGGGTGGCGGAAGTAACCCATCCGCCACCCCATACTAAAGGCTCCTCCAGTCGTCTCGATGGTGTTGACGGTCGTCGGGAATGGTCTCTCAGCAGGGACCGCGATCAAGTCCCCGCTGAGAGCTCAATCCAAGAAATACGACCACCCTGGGAGGGGAAGTCAATGCGCCACCAGACGGGAGTTGTTCGGAAAATAGCAGGTTCGCGCGGTCAGACGATGGCCGAGTATGCGTTGATACTCGCAACGATCGCGCTGGTATCGACTGCGCTCGTCCAGAACGCAGGAACGATAATCACGACAATAGTGGGCCACGTGTCTTCGCTCTTCTAACAGGGGAATGCAAGAGCCAGCGGGGCGAGATGTGCCTCGCGTCCGCGAAAGCGGCCGCACTCCTACGCATTCCAACCCTAAGCGTCACCGCGATTGCTGCGCGTTTGCAGCCGCATCGCGGCGACCTCGAAAGCCTGAGCAGGAAGATTGCGCATCGGCGTATCCTCGTCGCTTTCCGGGAAATAAGTGAAACCGAACTGCGCCAGGTATTCGCCAATCGCGTGCCGCTTTTCGCTCTGCCTGGGAAGGTCAAGCAGCAGGATGATTCGAGGATTGGCGCGCAGCGTTTGAGCGGCGCCGCGCAATACGGCCAGCTCGAACCCTTGCACGTCGATTTTAATCATATCGACGGATCCCAACTCCTCTTCTGCGACGATTCCATCGAGCGTTCTGGTTGGGACTTCGACTGCGCGAATGCCGTGGAATTCCGGCGAAAGAGTATGCGCGCCGCTGGTCGAACCGATTTGCAGCGTGGTGGTGCCGTCGCCGTCACTCAGTGCGACCTGCATAACCTTGATATTGGCGTAGTTGTTAAGCGCGATGCTGCGTTGGAGCATCGAATGATTCTCGGGTTCCGGCTCGATCGAGATCACCCTGCCAGAGTTGCCGGCCAATTGCGCCGCCAACAACGTAAAGTCACCCTTATTCGCGCCGACGTCTATGAAAGTCATGCCGGGCCGCAAGTGCCGGCGAATGATCGCGTGCTTGGCGGTTCGTATGATCTCATCGCGCGTTGAACCATTGCGGACGATTCGTGAAGGTTCAGGAAAATCAATCCGCCCTCGACGCGGTAAATTTCGTAGCGATCCGCGGCCAGCCGCGAAAGCAGGCGGTAGACGCGATAGCGGCGGGGCGCAACGCTGCACAGCGTCTGCATCAACATTGCAGACGCTTGCGCGAAGCGCGCATACAACCCATGGAACGGAGCTGAAAGCGGAGCGAACCTGATGCCCCGGTGAACACTACGCCGGAACATCAACTACAAATCGCAGATGATTGCAATCGCAAAATTTTAGGCGTGAGACGTTTCCAATGAACGGACGTCGCGTACGCTCGCCTTATCGCAGCTACTGATCGTTGGGAGCAAATCAAGAAACAAGTCGAAGACCTGAATCGCTGAATCTGTTAATGACGGCACTTTCCATGAAGCATCACCACGCTGCCGCCGTATTTGGTCTTCTCGCTCTCGCTTGGTCGGGATGCGCGCAGCAGCAACCATCGGCATTTGAGGCCACTGTTCCAAAGCTTCGCGATCAGTGCGTAGCAGGCGACAATCAAGCCTGTAATAAAATCGCGGAAGGCGCCTGCTTGAACGGTACGCCGGAAACCTGCAGGGCAGACTGCTGGCCCGCGAATGTGGCGCAGGCGTGCGCTCCATACCGCACCGATGAAAGAGGGTCGCAAGGTCCGGGGATGGGCCCGCAACTCTAAGTCAGGACACTCGCAGTCAGTTGACCATCAAATCGCCCCACGCGCGCCTGGAGCTTTTCATCGACCTCGTCATCTGCAGCCGGATTGTCCGCACTCGCTAGTCAGTCTACTTCGATGTGGCTTTGATCTTTATCTTGATCTTTTTGTGCTTGGGATCATTGCTCGTGATCAGGATCATATCGCTGGTCGATCCTTTCTTCGCGGGCGAGAATACGATTGTCACGTTGTGGGTTCCACCGGGACCGATCGGGATTCCGTTTCCGCCGCCTTGCTCCGTCAGGATCGGGCTGTGCTTCGGCGAGGTGACATTGGCGGTCAGAATTCCGGTGCCAGTGTTGCTGATCGTGATACTGCGTGACGCGGTCGCGCCCGGAGCGGCGCTCAAGGCCAAGCTTTTCGGGTTGACCGAGATATGTCCGGGACCCGGCGACGGGGTCGCGGTTGGGGTTGCCGACTGCGTCGCGGTCGCGGTCGCGGTGGGCGTTGCGGTGGCGGTGGCAGTGGGCGTTGGCGTGACCATTTGAGTTGCCGTCGCACTCGCAGTTGCGGTTGGCGTGGGTGACGCGAACGGGTGGTCGTACGCGATGACTCGGTTGTTCTGATTGTCCGCCACGTAAAGGCGGCCGGCCTTGTCCACCGCGACGCCGGTCGGATCGTTCAGGCTGTTGGCGCTGATGCCACTGCAAGCAAACTTGAAAGGTCCGCAGGTGCCAAAGACGCGGTCGGCGAGCGTGTCAGTGGTCAGCGGAGTGTTGTACTCGAGTACCCGGTTATTGAAACCGTCCGCCACGTAAAGGTTGCCCGACCCATCGACGGTCAGGCCGGTCGGAACACAGATGCTGCCGGCAGTGGCGCCGCCGCTATTGCAGGTCTTCGAGGTGAAGCTGCCGCCTTGTCCGAAGACAGTATCCGCGGTGGCGTCACCGGCGCCGCTTTCGCCGCTGCTCGGGTTGAGCGGAGTGTTGTACTCCAGCACCCGGTGATTGTTGTAGTCAGAGACGTAGAGGTTGCCGGTTCCGTCCAATGCGACGCCGGATGGATCGCACAGGTCAATCGCGGTTGGCGGGCTGCTGAAGGTGCCTCCCGTGTCGAAATTGCACGCAGTCGAGGTGAAGCTGCCGCCTTGGCCAAAGACCGTGGCTGCCGCGGCGCCGATGGTAAGCGGAGCGTTGTACTCGAGCACGCGGTTGTTGCCGCTGTCCGCGACGTAGACGTGACCCGATGCGTCCACCGAGACGGCCGCGGGGGAATTCAGGCTGGCGGCGCTGACTCCACCATTATTTTTAGTGCTCGAAGTGAAGCTGCTGCCCTGGCCTACGACAACGCTCGCGGGGCCGCCGACGCATGGAAAGGTGTTGTTGCAGGCCATAAACGGCGTTGTGTATTCGAGCAGCCGGTTGTTGTCGGTGTCCGCGACGTAGAGATTGCCCGCGCTGTCCACCGCGATGCCCTCCGGAAAGCATAGGTCGCTCGCGCTGACGATGGCGCCGCTGGACCCGTCGCAAAAGTAAGACAGGAAATCGGGTTGCCCCACCACCAGATCGGCGGGCGCGCCGTTGGCGAACGATGACGCGTCGTTCCATCCGAGCACGCGGTTGTTGTTGAAATCCGAGACGTAGAGCCGATTCGGCGTGACGCTCGCATCGATCGCCACGGCCTCCGGATTGATCGAGCCCTCGAGCGTCGGTGAGGTTGTCCGTCTGATGAGTGAAATCGAGTTGTCCAAGCACTGCGTCCGCGGTCGTGTCCGTCGTCAATGGCGTGTCGAATTTCAGCACGCGGCTGTTCTCGGAGTCCGCCACAAAGAGATTGTGGGACGGGATCCACTGCGACTCCGAGCGGAGAACACAAGTCGTTGGCACTGCTGCCGTCGATGCCGTTGGAGAGCAAATTGATGTCGAAATTGCAGACGTTCGACGTGAAATCGCCGCCCTGGCCAAAGACCGTGTCTGCGGTCGTATTGGTGAGTGGGGTGTTGTACTCCAGCACCCGGTTATTGCTGGTGTCTGCCACGTAAAGATTCCCAGAGCCGTCGACGGCGACGCCGCTGGGATCGCACAAGTCGTCGGCACTCGAGCCGATGTCGGTGGTATCGCCATTGCAGTCACCCGAGGCGTGAAGCTTCCACCCTGGCCGAAAACCTTGCTGGCGGCGGAGTTGCTGCTGAACGGAGCGATGTATTCCAAAACGCGTTCGTTGACGGTGTCCGCCACATAAAGATTGCCCGACGTGTCGAGCGCGACTGCGGTAGGATCGCACAAGTCGTGAGCTGTGGGGTTACCGCCGTTAGTATCGAAATTGCAGTTATTCGAAGTGAAGTCTCCGCCCTGGCCAAAGACCGTGTCTGCGGTGGTGTCGGTAGCAAGAGGGGAGTTGTATTTCAGAACCCGCTCGTTCCCGGAATCCGCAACGAAGAGGTTGCCCGAACCGTCGATCGCAACTCCGGTCGGATCGCACAAGTCGTCGGCGGTGGAACTGACACCGCCGGCGTCGCTATCGCACGCCCTCGACGAGAAACTCCCGCCTTGTCCGAACACCAGGCTGGCAGGACCGGCCACGCACGGGAAGGTATTGCCGCAGGCGACAAATGGATCCGCATACTCGAGCACGCGGCTGTTACTCGAGTCCGCTACGTAGAGGTTGCCCGACGCATCCACCGCCGCCGCGGCCGGCCCGCATAGGCTGCTCGCGCTTGCGCCGATGCAATTAGAAGAGATGAAGTCGGGCTGCCCGATGACGAGGTCGGCCGGAGCGCCGTTGGCGAACGAGGCGGAATTTTTCCAGCCGAGCACGCGATTATTGTCGGCATCGGCAACGTAGAGTCGATTCGGCGAGACGCTGGCGTCGATCGCGACGGTCCGAGGAGTGAACAGACCTCTTGCATCCACCAGGTTGGGAGCCACGTGGACGAAGTCTAACTGCCCCAGCACGCGATCGCCGGTAGCGCCGCTGGCCAGCACCATCGCGGCAACCAGCGCAACGATCGACATCGCAGGCACGATACCGAATGCCCGTCGGTAGTATTTCTCTACCATTTGTCGATGCGCTTGACTTGCCGAATCATCGATACGTACCGTTCCCCTCAATCATGAACAATTCGCTACGGCCTAAAGTTGCTTCGGATGGGTGGTGAAAGTACCAAAATGTGACCTGAAAGCAAGTCCAATCGAACGAACTATCTCATGGTGGCCGAAAGCCATCAATACTCCCTATCTGGATGCGGATACGTCCGAAGGGTTGAGATTGGAATCTGCATGATGGTGGATCAAGCTTCCACGTGCCACCTTCGAGCCGGAAGATGTTGGTCGCGCGCTGATTGAAGTTGACCATTGGACCCTCCGACGAACGCAATTGGCCGGTCTCGGTGCAGACCGAATAGCCGATATCCTTTCCCGCGACGACGGTCATGTCCCGCTGTTCGATACTGCCGCCAGGATAGAGCCGAGCCATATTTTGAAAACCCGCGTAAACCTCGTTCCATCCTTTGGCGTGACCGCCGGCCGCGCTCAGGCTCGTAACGTCCGGGCGATGGGACCATACGGCGCTCATCGGAGCGAGGTTGCCGTGCAAGGCGCTGTTGAATGCAGCGTAGAAGAGGACAGTCGCCGCGCGGATGTCTTTTTCATTCGGCGTCGCGGGAGCTGGCGGCTGAGCATGTGCAGTCTGAGCGAGGGGAGGCGCGAGACTGAGCAGACCGGCTACAGTCACGGCCGAAAGTATATTTCGCCAACACGCGGAGAATCCCACTAGTCCCTCCCCCTCACTAACGCTGCAGTTGAACCGGCGCCGGTTCCAACAAGTGCTTTCGAACCTTAACAGCGCGCATCATCAAATTCGACGTAGAGTAAAGCGGACGCAGCACGCGAACCATAAGAAGCTGCGACTACAATAGCTGATAATGCCCTATGGATAAATAACCCTACTATCTGTAGAATGATCACAGGAAACCATGTCATACTAGGCGTCAGCTTGTGGCGACCAATTAGTGGACGCCCAGAACACCGAGGGAGGATAGGGTTATGGTGCTGATTCTTTTGTTGCTTCTGCTGGTTAGCGGGGGTTTCACCTATTATGGGTTCCGAAAGCACGGCAAGTACGGCGGACTCGTACCGGCGATGCTCGTCATCCTGATGATCTATCTCCTGGTCGGAGCGGGTCATCCGCACTAGCCGAGAGGAAACGATCTAGTCGCGACGCGACTATTTGACTCGGGAGTACGAAATCATGTCGCTCCCGCTTCCGGAGATAACAAGATAGCCGGAGCCGGGGCTGCATTGGACGGCACTCGGTGTGGAGTTGTCCGTGCATATCACTACGTTGTCGACGCCGGTGAAGCACGGATCTGTAATCGAGGTGTGTCCGGCCATGAGCGTCGCATGACCGGAACAGGTCAACCCGGATGACATGGTGAAGCCTCCGGCCGGTCCCCAGCTGCTCATTGTGGTTGCCGGCAAGGGCGGCTGCGGCTGCACTTGCAAGCATCCGGCCGTCATGGTTCCGATCAGGGCAAGTATCGCAACAATCACCCGCATCCCGCACCTCCATCGCCTTCGGTCCATTTGTTGTCCGAGGGCCGTTCGACTATTTCGTTCAGCCTAGCATCGAAACCGTAACATTCCGACGAGCCTGGAGTTCTAGTAGTAATGATTTGCGGGTGGAGCGTCACGAGACCGCCAAGGAGCAACCATGAGCGCCCCGAACAAGCATATTCAGCCCGGCTACACGACAGTCACCCCCTACCTGTATGCGAAGCTCGACCTGGCCGACTTCCTCAAGAATGCGTTCGGCGCCGAGGTGACGCATCCGCCGACGCCCGATGCCCAGGGCCAATTCCACGCCGAGGCCAAAATCGGCGACGCGCATCTGCTGTTTGGCAACGGCTATTTTTCGGACCCCTCGATGGCAGCGGCTATCTATCTTTACGTCCCCGACGTCGATGCGACCTACAAGCGCGCAATTAGTCTCGGCGCCAAGGCGATTCGAGAGCCGTCCGACATGACCTGGGGCGATCGCGTCGGCGGTGTGAAGGATACGTCGGGCAACACGTGGTGGATTGCGACCAATAAGAAGTGAGCGAGTCAGGCCATGGCACATCCGAGAATGTACGACGACTCAAATCCCGCGATAAAGAAATTGCGCGAGATCTGTCTCGCGATTCCCCGAGGCCTTCGAGAAGGAGGCGTGGGGCGAGTGTACTTTTCGCGTCACCGGCGGAAGCATGTTCGCGATGACCGATAACAATCACCATGACAGCGGCCATCTTGCGGTGTGGGTCAAGGCGCCCGCGATGGTTCAGGAAATCCTCGTCAACTCGGATCCGAAGCGGTTTTTCGTTCCACCATACATGGGCAAGAAAGGATGGGTGGGCGTTCGTATCGACTACAAAGTCAAATGGGATCAGACCGCGGCGATTCTCAAGGACGGATACCTGATGTCGGCGCCCACGAAGGGCCGAGGTAAAAGCAGCGGCTGGGCTCGGCGATTGCAGCGACCCCGACTCGCGAGCGAACCTCCAGGCCGCGGAGGCTGAAAATCGGACGCTGACCGAGCTGCATTTTGTCGATTCCTCGGGTGCCCGGTCGACTTAGATTGTGAGGTCGTCGATCGACACAACAGGAGGAGCCCATGAAATTCGTGCTGATGCTGGTTCAAGACGCGCGCTCTTGGGACGAAGAGCCGCAAGCCGAAAAGGACCGCGTGTACAACGAGCACATGAAGGTCTATGCGCAATTGGAAGCGCAGGGAAAGTTGCTCGGTTCACAACGTCTTCGCCCGAGCAAAGAGGCAAAGACTGTCAGAATTCGCAAGGGTAAGCGGCTCGTGACTGACGGTCCTTACTGCGAGACGCGCGAGCAAACAGGAGGGTCGTATCTTGTCGAGTGCGCCTCCATGGACGAAGCGCTCGAGTGGGCGATGAAGATGCCGCAGTTTGGCAACCCTGACTACGCGGCAATCGAGGTCAGACCGATCTGGGAGTGACGCAACAAAGTTGTGTTACGGCACCAGTCCCGGAATTTCGCCGACCGCGCCGACGATGCTGACTACCATCGGCCCGCTGATTGGTATCGGATTGCCGGTCGGGGAAGCTGGGATATGGATCGATCCGGAAGCGACCAGGGTTCCTGCCGCCCAGGTCATCAGGCCCGCAGACAGCGGAGATTGGACAATCGAAACTGGTCCCGACAATACGAGGTGGTTGGCATTATCGGAACAGAGCTGACCGGTGAAATTCACGGTGTACTGCGTGCCGGAAAAGGTCCCGCTACCAGTCGCGGGGAAGCATCCAGGCAATCCAACTATGATCGAGTTCATTTGTTGCTGAAGTAGTTGAGTCTGTTGCTGAAGCGCGACGATCTGAGCTTCGAGGTTGGGACGACCTCCCCCAGATTTAGCCGTTTGAGGACTCGCAGTTGGCCCTGACGTCGTTGGCGCGGCTGCTGCTGCCCGACACGGGATCGCAGGGCATGGAACGACAGACGGTCCGCAGCCGCACACGAACCTATTTCCCACTTGCAGATTCATTTGCAATGCGGCGGCGCTCAATGCTTGAGACAGCTCGCCAGACAAGGTCGCGGTGAAAAGACCCGAGCATCCTGCCGGCGCGCACGCACCCGGTCCGGGTCCTAAATCTCCTGTGCCCTCAAGGTTGAGGCTCGGCGTTGATTGGGCATGAACTGAACCCGCGATTAGAATGAACCCGATAACTAGAGCAGCGACCCCCCGCAGCTTCATCGCAGATCGACCTCCTACTGGACTCTCGAATAGTTAGATCTGCACCGGCGAGATGGCAAGTTCAGCGCGTGCCGAAGAAGAGCAACTTGTCTCCATGCAGCAGGAGATTTTTTGTTTTGATGGGCGATAGACTTTCGATCTCCTGAACTGTGGGACGAATCCCGTACCATTCGTTGCGATAGAGGCCGCGCGGGCCTTGCGACGAGCGGCGCTCCACCATCCATCGACGCATCCGCAACGCGAACGCGATCGAGTCGCGCCACGTCCGCGGCGTCATCGTGAAGATAAGCAGGCCGCCCGGTTTGAGCACGCGCGCCGCCGTCTTCAGATACTCCTGCAAGACATCCAAATCGGGCAGATGCTGAAAGACGCAGTACGCGACGAACGCATTGGCAGAACTGTCCGCGATTTCCGCGAGTGCCGGCGTCTCAGCGCGATGGAACGACGCGTTGGCAGCCTCGACCGAGCTGCGCGCAATCGTCAGCATCTCGGCCGACAGATCGAATGCGATCACCTTGCCGACTTCGGGCGCGATCGCGCGCGTCAAGCGTCCGACACCGCAGCCGATTTCCACGACGGTGTCGCTCGGGGTCGGCAGGTAGCCGGAGGCCGACTTCAGATCGTTCCAGATCTTCGGGCCCGACGCCCAGAATTCGGCAAGGTTACGACCCTCGTACGGGCCTGCCGACGATACATACCAGTAGGGATTTTCGCGAGCTTTTTCGTCCCAGAATTGGCGACTTGCTTCCAGTCCGCTCATCGATTCGATGCACCCTGCGACATTTAGTCGCGAATATATTGGCACAACGAATCAACGAAACCACGCCGACGCAAGCCGAGGCGGCGATATTACGGAGCTTTGTTCAGTCGATGCGGATGATTATGCAGTGCTGGTTGCGCAGCCTTCAGTGTATCGAGCAGATATTCCACCGCACCTTGCAGTTCCTCGAGCGAGGCAGAGCCGTCGGGCGCCACCAGCGACTGGACGCCGTCGTAGGCCTCGGCGACCGATTCGGGAATCTGCGATGCAAAGATATGTCGGGCACTCATAATGAATCTCCAGTGGTGGAATTACTGGGTTAGACGAGTTGGCCCACCCGAATATTTTACAAGCAATCTTTACGCCAGTGAGCGAAACAGGCGAAATCCAGTCCTGCTCTAACAGAAGTCAGTGTAATGCTGCAGGGCGTGCGATCGGCGGCGTCTTAATTTTCGGCATCTGCCACCGAACGGGCAGCACAAAGGTTGAGGCGGGTAATTGGAGCGTTGTGATCGAGCGCTGTGAAAGCTAAGCCGCTCGGCGACGCCGGCTCGATGCTGATCCGTCCTGTACGCGAACCTCCAGCGGCGGCGCCATCGCCTCGGCGGTATTGCGCGCAATCGTTGCGGCAATCGTTCCGCCGCTTAACAAAATGTAGAGGCGTCCGCGCCGTGCGATCTCTCCCTGTTTGATCAGGTACGTCATCAGCCGGCTGACCATCGGGCGTGAGCAGCCAATCATTTCGGCCAGGTCTCCATGGGCAGGCTCGAACGTCAGCGCGATACCGTCGTCATCCGGCGCTCCAAATTTTCGTCCGAGCTGAGCCAGCATCAGTTCGAGCCGCTCGCGGAACGACATCCCAAGGAACGACGCATAGTAGTGGACCCATCCCGACCATGCGGAATTCATCCGCTCTGAAACCTCGAGCAGCGTCGCCGAATCGAGCGAGGTCAGCAACTCGCGCACGCGCTGGCGGGTAATCATCGCGACGACGCATTTGCTGAGGGCCTGCGCCTCGAAGCGGCGAATCCACTGGCCCTTCTCGTTGATCTGGTCCGCGCAGCCGATCATGTCGCCCGCGGTCGCGAGCCGAATCATGATTCGATTGCCACGGGGGCTCGGGCAACTTTCCTTAACCACGCCTTTGACGATCCAGAAGATAATGTCGGCGGGCGCTCCCTGGCAGAAAATCATCGCGCCCGACGCGTAGCTGAGCTTGCTGTGATACTCCATGATCTCGTGCACGATCTCGGGCGGGACTTTCCACGACAAGAGCTGCGCCTCGAACTGATTTCCTCCTTCAGGCGGCGTTGGAATATTCATTAGATCACCCCTCAATCCGATGGTGTGTTGCGCGACAGCGGGCGACGCAGGGCGGCCTGCGATGGCCGTTGCGACATCAACGCTGTTCGTCGTCTGATTTGGCAAACTTCCCCAAATTCAAAACGAAATCTGTTTGAATTTTCCGATCGAGCCGGACGTGATGCTCTATAAGCCAAGTGTAAGCTTGTATGCAAGGGTTAGCTGCGACTCGCTCGAACAAGCGAACTTCATCCACGCCGCACTAGCGTGCTTCGCAATCGGTTGACGTACTCTGGCGCATTGGTGTAGCGACTGGCGTACTCAATGGATCAGCGCATCTCGGATTCCAAGTCTCGCGGACCGGTCGTAGTCGTAGGTGCCGGCCCCGCAGGCCTCTCAGCCGCGTATGAGCTCGTCCAACACGGGCGGCCGGTGCTGGTCCTGGAGCAAGATCCCGCATGCGTGGGCGGACTCGCGAGGACGATCGAATATAAAGGGTTTCGATTCGACGTCGGAGGCCATCGCTTCTTTTCAAAAAACCCGGAGATCGAAGCTCTGTGGACGGAGTTGATGGGCGAGCGGATGCGCGTCCGGCGCCGGCTTTCGCGCATCTATTATAATGGCCGTTTCTACAAATATCCGCTCGAGCCGCTCGACGCGCTGCGAAAACTCGGGCCGCGCGAGGCGGTCCGCTGCCTGATGAGCTACTTGCATGCGCAGCGAAATAGCCAAGAGGCCATGCGTAGCTTTGAAGATTGGGTCGTGCGCGCATTTGGACGCCGTCTCTATGAGATCTTCTTCCGCAGCTATACGGAGAAAGTCTGGGGCGTGGATTGTTCCGAAATCAGCGCGGAGTGGGCCGCACAGCGGATCAAAGGATTGTCGATCGCCTCGCTCATGCGCACCTTCCTGCCGGGAGGTCCGCGCAATGGAGCGGTCATCAAGACCCTGGTCGACAGCTTTCGATATCCACCGCACGGACCGGGTGAAGTGTGGGCGAGGGTCGCTGAGCTGGTCCAGAAAAATGGCGGCGTGGTGCGGATGGGCGAGCGGCTGGTGCGCGTCAGGCATTCGGCAGGACGAGTGACCAGTGTCACCGTTCAAAACGGCGAGACCCTCACCACTCACGAGGGCGAGCAGTTCATATCCACGATGCCTTTAGCGGATCTTGTGGCTGCGCTCGAGCCAGCGGCACCAGACGAGGTTGTTTCGAGTGCACGCGCATTGCGTTATCGGGACTTCATTACTGTCGCTCTAGTCCTCAAGCAGGCGCAGGTTTTCCCGGACAACTGGATCTACATCCATGACAGCCGCGTGCATGTGGCGCGGATCCAGAACTTCAAAAACTGGAGTTCGGAGATGGTCCCCGATCAGCGCTTCACCATGCTTGGGCTGGAGTATTTTTGTTTCGAGGGCGACGCGCTCTGGTCAGCGTCGGACGAAGAGTTGATAGCAATCGCGAAGAAGGAGCTTGCAACGCTCGAGCTCGCCAGCATCGCCGATGTAGTTGACGGGGTAGTGGTTCGCCAGAGCAAGGCCTATCCGATGTACGATCACAGTTACAGCATCAACGTGGCCAAGGTGCGAGATTTCCTCGAGCGAGAAGCGAGCAATCTGCAGGTAGCGGGCCGCAACGGGATGCATAAGTACGACAATCAGGATCACGCGATGCTCACCGGGTTGATGGCGGCGCGAAACATAATGGGAGGTTCGTTCGATCTCTGGCGCGTCAATTCCGACGCCGAATACCTGGAAGAAGACGCGGAGGGCGCCGCCGCGATTGACGAAGTCGAACGAGCAACGGAACTCCCGAGTCTGACGACGCTCGATCTGACCCCGTCTGCGCGCGACAGATGATGCGCGGCCAAGATGGGCAGTGACAGCGGAATCGCACGTCCCGGCGCTTTCCGCGATCATTCCAGCGCTGAACGCGTCTGCGACGATCGCGCGATGCCTCGACGCGATAACTGCGCAGATATCTGACGATGTTGAAGTAATCGTCGTCGACGACGGCTCGACCGACGACACTTTCGAAATAGCCTCGCGCTACGACGTGCGGCTCCTGAAGTTGCCACGAAACATGGGTCCGTCGGCGGCCCGGAATCGCGGCGCGGAGATGGCGCGCGCGCCGGTGCTGTTCTTCATCGACGCCGACGTGGCGATCGCACCGGGCGCAATCGCGCGCGCGAAAGCCGCGATGTCCCGCAGTGACGCGGATGCGATCATAGGTTCGTACGACGACGACCCGGCGGCGAAGTCCACGATCAGCCGCTTCAAGAATCTCGCGCACCATTACTTTCACCAGCGCTCGCGCCGCGAAGCGACGACCTTCTGGGGTGCCTGCGGGCTTGTCCGGCGCGAAACATTTTTCGCGGCGGGAGCCTTTGACGAACAGCAATTCGGGATCGAGGACGTCGAGCTCGGCTACAGAATGACAGCTCGAGGCGTTCGGATCGTTCTGGATCCTGGCCTGCAAGTGAAGCATTTGAAGCGATGGACTCTCGGCTCGTTGGTCGCTACCGACGTTTGGCGCCGGGCAGTTCCGTGGACGCTGTTGCGACTCGAGGGACGACGTTTGCCCGCAGATCTGAACTTCTCGATCGATCAGCGAATCGCCGCAGTGGTGGCGGTCGCGCTCGCCATATTGATTCCTGCCGCGATCTTCAGATTCCAACTCGGGATTCTTGTCGCCACCCTGATCGCAGCGGCTATCTGGTTGAATCTGGATCTCTATCGCCTGCTGTTCAGAAAAGGCGGGCTTCGACTTTCGATCAACGGCTTCCTGCTGCAACAGTTCTACTACTTGTACTCCGTGTTCGGCGTGGTGACAGGCACGGCAATCTATCTCGCGAGATCGATTACCTCCTGGAATTCAGCGAGAGCTATTCGTCGTCGCTGACTTCAGACTGTCGCAGATTTCCAACTGCGATTGCCGTGCGTAGGTATAAGTGACTATTCCATCTCTATCGAACGCCGTGCTTCCTCTTCGAGGATTCCATAGCAACTGGGTCAAATCGAATCCCGCGAATCTGTAGTACTTTGCTAATGCGACGACGGATTCCCGGGACGACTCGGTAAGATCGTCGGTGTACACCGCGCTCGAATCGCAGAAGCAGCTTCGGAATGACTCGACCATCGCCGCGTTGTTCTCATCGATCATCGTCGCGACTTGATCTGTATGCGCATCCGTCAGCACTTTGCTCATCGAGCACATCGAACCCGGCCATCCGAAGACTGGCGGTCCCCACGCGGTCGTAAGCCAGCATGCCGAAGGGCCGGCGCTCTCATACAAGGGCGCAATGTCGCGCGCCATTTTACGGTAACGCGCGATATCACGAGCCAGGTAGGTCGCGTTGAAAGAACCAACTATCGCGCCGGCGCCGAAAACAATCGCGGGCGGTGAAACGGCAGCGACCAGCGCGACAACAATCGGCATCAGTCCGTACAACTTGAGATACGCGTAACCGCGAAGGACCGGCAGCATGAGGATCCCGGTGAATGCGATCGCGATGCGCCAATCCTTGCGACGAACCACGACAATGGCGCCCATCACAACCATCGCCAATGCAAGGAGACACCCAGTGACCTCAGCGGCGCCCTCCATGAACGTCGTACGATGCGACATGAGTTGTAAAGCTCCCAGGAAACCCCGGTTGTCGGGAATCTCGATGATACTTCGCGCCGCACCGAGCGAAACCGCGGCAATCGGACGCTCCCATCGCGGCAGTCGATGGGAAGCAAGGCGATCTCTGTACAGCACGTTCTCCTCACCGGTGAGCATCAGATGAATCGCGGTGCGAGGACTGGTGCCGCTTGCGACGATTGTCGTCACGATTACCAGGGGCGTCACGGCGAGAATTGCGCAGAACAGAATGATCGTCCGCATCCGAATTCGAGCGCCGCGCGGAATGGCGCATGGGACGAGCGCGACTGCGAGAATAATTCCCTGGTAGAGCAGAGCTGCAAACGCGATCGCCGCCGCCGCGACCCATAGACCTCTGTTCACCTTTTCGAGCGGCCGCGAGGCGAGGTAGACGAGGCCTGCCAGCGCAATCGTTGCGGGAATAATTACTTCAACGATGTCGCTCGAGAAACGAAGCAGCGGCACCGTCATCCCTGCGATCAATAGCGCTGCTGCACGGGAAGGGGCAGGGACAGACCTGGCGAGTAGCCAATTCCTGATCAGCAGCATGTAGGCCAGGCCGGCGAAAACATCCAGGGCCAGAAATACTCGCGCGGCGCCATCGAGCGAATCGACGATGCCGGCCATCTGCAGCGGCTTGATTATCGTGAACAGAAACGCCGGAAAGAGGAGCCATCGGGGCTCGCCGAGCAGCGGCCGCGACGCGGCCAGGATGGGAGGAAGATGGCGGACGCCGTCGCCGATGAAATCGACGCGAAGCGCAGCGATACAACAAATCAGCGCGGTCCACAACGCGATGACGAGAAGATCGGGCGCGTCGGATAGGCGAGCGGCGATGCTGCGATGCGCCATCTCGCGCGTCCTGGATTCCATCGGGCGAGAGATTGGCGCAGCCGAAGCGAAAAGGCCACCGATTTTCGCCGCTGGAAACTATCAGAACAGAAAACTAAGCTGACGGCGGTCAAAGCGGAACAGTCGAAGCAACGCTCGCGGATTCGGGGCGTCTCGACCTCGATGAACACCAACAAGACTCCAAAGCTCGCGATGATCGGCGTCGATGCGGCCGAATTCAGTTTCATCCAAACGCATCTGGAGAAACTTCCGAACTTCCGCCGCGTGCTCGGCAACGGGGTCTTGCGGCGGCTCAAATCGACCAGTGCTCTCCTGAACGGCTCCGTATGGCCGACGTTCTACACCGCGAGCAATCCGCAGGATCACGGCATCTACCATCATATCCAGTGGGATCCTCAGCGGATGAAAATGCGGCGAGTAAGCGCGGATTGGCTTCCCGCCGAGCCCTTCTACGCCAAGCTCGAGCGCAATGGCATCCGAGTGACGGCGCTCGACGTACCGGTGAGCATTCGAACCCATCTTGACAGTGGAACCGAGGTGACCAACTTCGGCGTCCACGATCCGTTCTCTGAGCCACGGTCGAATCAGCCGAACCTTGCGCGCGACATCCTGCGACAGTTCGGTACTCATCCGATGGGCTGCGAGATTCCGGTCGACAGGACGGAGCGTGAGCTACGCCGTATCCGCGACCAACTGCTGGCGGGCGCGAAACTCAAGGGCGAGCTATCACGATGGCTCCTCGGTGCGCGCGACTGCGATTTCTTCATCACGGTGTTTGCCGAGTGCCATCGTGCGGGGCACGTGCTCTGGCCCGACGGACTACAGTCGCAAGCATCTCCGCCGCCATCCGCGGAGCTGGACGTGTACCGGCAGGTGGATCAGGCTGTGGGTGTAGTCCTCGACGCAATCGACCTATCGCAAACCACCGTGATGCTTTTCTCTCTGCATGGGATGGGCGTCAACGACTCCAAGAACTACTTTCTCCAGGACATCATGGACCGGGTTAATGAAGGATTTGCGGCGCGCGAACCGGGTGTGTTCGGATCTGCGCGTCCCAAACAACGCGGAGTGATCAGAAGCTTGATGGAGGTCGTCCCCGCATCGCTTCAAAATATCGTCGCGAGCCGCGTACCTGCTGCGGTGAAAGATGCCGTCGTCGATCGCTCCTACACCGCGGGGCACGATTGGAATTACACCCCTGCGATAGGGCTGCGATCAGATTGGAGCGGGTACGTTCGTTTCAATCTTCGCGGACGCGAGCGCGACGGTATGCTCGACGACGAGACGCGCCGGCGTTACGAAGATTGGATGCGCCGGTGCTTTGTGAGTCTTCGCGACGCCGCGACTGATGACGCGATCGTCGATGAAATCCATTTCACAAACCATGAAGCGTCCGGTGCGCGGAGCTCGCTCCTGCCTGACGCCATCATAACGTGGACTCCAATCGCACCACCGTCGCGAATCGTTTCTCCTCTGATCGGAACATTGGATGGTCAACTGACCGACGGACGCCGAGGCAATCATCGCTCCGATGGTTTTCTGATCACGATGGGTGCGGGATTTGAGCACGGTACTGACGCCAGCCCAATTCACATCACCGAACTGGCCCCGATAGTGTTCGACCGACTATTGGGCGGAAGTTCTGAAAATGGATTCAAAAACTGAGAGCCCGATCCTCGTCACAGGGGCCGCGGGCAACGTTGGCGGTGTCGGTCGCACTGTTGTGGAGCTGCTTCGTCAACGCGGCCTGCCTGTCCGTGCGCTGGTTCATCGCGAAGACGAGCGCGCCGCGCGCTTGCGTGCAACCGGCGCTGACGTTGTGGTCGGCGATCTGACGGTTCCGCCCGATGTCGTGCGAGCGATGGAGGGTTGTCGGCGCATCTACTTCGGCATGAGCGCGTCGGCGCCGTACCTGGAGGCGACAGTAATCGCGGCCGCGGCTGCGCGTCAGCGCGGCGACGATTGAGGCGTTCGTCAATATCTCGCAGATGACCGTCTCGCAAATGAGCCTGACGAAAATGACGAACTCTCCGCAGCACAAGCAGCAATATATGGCTGAGCAGGTGTTGAATTGGTCGGGACTGCCGGTCGTGCACGTGCGCCCGACGGTGTTCCTCGAAAATCCTCTTTTCCTGAACCTGGCTGCCCGATCGATAGCAAGGAACGACACGATCCGGCTGCCATTCGGCACGGGAAGAACGTCTCCGGTTGCGGCACAAGATGTGGCTGAGGTTATGGCAACGATTCTCGCAAACCCGGCTGTCCACATCGGCAAAATCTATGAGCTGACAGGGCCGAAGTCGCAGGACATGACCGGTGTTGCGGCGGAATATTCCGCCGCGCTGGGCCGGGAAATCTCATATGTGGACGTCCCCCTCGAGGATTGGCGCGACACGGAGCTTCGGAGTCTCAACCTGCCCGAGCACGTCTTTGCGCACATACTCACGATGGCGCGTCTTCATGCCGCCAACCGTTATGATCGCATCACGCATGACGTTGAGGCGATCACGGGAAGGCCGGCGACAAGTATCCGCGACTTTGTCGCGAGCCGGGCCGACATGTTCGCGCCAAAACGCTAGCCCGTAAAGTGGGCATCCCGCCTCATCCATCTGCCATATCGGAGGGACTTCATGCTGCCACATCCGACAGATCACCTGGGGCTTCTCCGCATTCCCGGTCCGGGGTTGAATGCCTTGGACATACGCTTTGCACCTCTCTCCGACCGCGATCAGTTCAGTCCATCCTCATGGGTGCTGCATCCACTTAAACAGAGCGTTACGTTTCCCGGTTGGTGGGAGATCGATCTCGACCTCCTCGGGCTCATCGACGGCGATTACGAATATGAATTTGTGGTGAATGGAGTGACAGCGGTGCCAGACCCGTATGCCGATGAGATCACGCGCTTCGGGGGATATCGCGGGATCTTCACGACTGCGGGTGGCAAACGAGTATCGAAACCCTTCCGCTGGACTGGCGAAATACCTGCTGGAATCAACCTGCCTCAGAATAATCAGATTGCGCTCTATGAGATGCCGATCAAATGGATGTCCTCAGATCCAGGTGAGAACGCTCCACTGGTTGAACTGGGGACGTTTGACCAGGTTATTTTCGAGCACCTGAATGATCTTGCCAGCATGGGCGTGAACTGCATCGAGCTTTTGCCGATCGAGGATTCGCCTCAGACTTTGAACTGGGGTTATGGAACGAGGTTCTTTTTCGCACCTGACTTCGACATTGGCCGGCCGGTGGATGCGAAGTTCTTCATCAAATCGTGCCATCAACGCGGCATCCGTGTTGTGCTCGACGTGGTGATGAACATGTTTGCGCCGAAGTGTCCTCTCGCCCAACTCGCACCGGATTGGTTCTACGCTCCGGGATCGGCAGGACGCCAGGATTGGGGCCAGGATTTATTTCTGTTTAACACGCCTTCCTACGACAGCTACTTTGCGGCCCGAGAATTCCTGTGCGAGATGGCGGAGTTCTGGGTGTCCAACTACCATATCGACGGTTTCCGCATCGACGACTTCGCCGATATCAACAACTGGGATTTCGTCCAGGAGTTTCACGATCGCGCCACTGCCCGAAGCCTGGCGCTTTTCCCCGCGAAACCATTCATCGTCGTTGCAGAAGATTCGGATCGCCGGTTTGTGACCACTGGGGACGATCCTTTCAATCCCGCCGGGCGCAAAGTGGTGGACGCAATCTGGAATTTCGGTTACCGGGACGAAATCCGCCGCCTCGCGACGAACGCAATAAACACCACATGGGGACAGCCATCGCGCTCGGTACGCGTGCAACATCTGATTTCGAATGAGGGTATCTGGAACGACTGGAACCAGGCTTTCGATCCCGGCTACGCGGACATGGCCTGCTCGGTCGATTACATCACGTCACACGATGTCGCAGACGCGCCCCGCCTCATGAACTTCATTCTTGGCCCTATGCTGCAAGCCGCCGGCCTCGGTGATGGAGGCGTGCAGAACGTCCGCAATGCAGTCGACGGCGCTGACACTTCTTCCAATCCGACGCTGCAAGCAACAGTACAGGCAGCGTTGCGCCGGGTCTTCGGGGCGTTCGCAATTCTGATGACTTCAGTCGGTATGCCGATGTGGTTGGCCGGCGAAGAGTTCGGCGACGTGCACGACACAGATTACATTGACGTGAATGCGAAGCAGCAGGACCCGGTCCAATGGAACCGGGCGGCGTTTTCAGGAAACGCGGCTCTCAAGGCCAACGTTGCGAAACTCATTCAGCTACGAACGTCGCATCCGGCGCTGCAGCGCGATGAAGTAGAGTTTTTCTATTTTCATCCGCAGTTTGACGAGAATGACGCCCCTCGCGTCTTTGCATACTGCCGAAGTGGAGGTCGACCCCTGGGCACGGTCGGGCAAGTTATTGTGATTGCCAACATGGGGCCTCAACCGTTTCCGACTTACAACGTTCCAGGGTGGCGCTGGAGTGGCTCGACGCTCACAGAGATCGGCTATCCCAATGCCGCGCCTGCTTACAACGGTATGACTGGCATGCTGTCCCTGTCGCTCAATCCGTTCGAGGCACGTCTCTTCGCGACCTGACTCCTCAAGACGCGCGGTTCACGGAGTGAGCGATTCCGCGAGTCTTCGAAACGATCGAGTGCGATTGCAGGTTGCCTCAGGAGGCATTGCGCGATTTCATGATGCTTAGCGGTCCGAGCGCCGCGGGTCAGGAATTAGTTCTATATGTGGATAGTTGCACTCGCTCTGAGGCGTCCAGTCACCATCATCGCGATGGCCGCGTTGATGATGCTATTTGGGTTGTACTCATTTTTCTCGATGTCCAAGGACATCTTTCCTGCCGTCAACCTCCCCGAAGTAAACCTGGTCTGGTACTACCCCGGGATGTCGGCGCCCGAAATCGAAAAGCGCATCGTCAACATCACGGAGCGGGCGACCTCGCAGACCGTCACTGGAGTTGACCACATAGAGTCCAACTCCTTTAACGGCATTGGGCTGGTCAAGATTTATTTCAAAGAGAACGCGAGCACCGCGCTCGCGATTGCGCAGTTGTCCTCAGTCAGCAGCGCGATCAGAAATATTCTGCCGCAGGGCATCGCGCCTCCGACGATCCTGGATTTCAACGCGACCAACGTCCCGATCATCGACGTGGTCAGCACCAGTGAAACGCTCACGGAGATGCAGCTCTACGACTACATGTTCAACTTTGTCGGGCTGTTCCTGTTCACCCTGCCGGGAGTACAGAGTCCAGCGCCGTTCGGCGGAGCGACGCGGCAGGTGATGCTCAACCTCGATCCGGGGCGGCTGTATGCGAAAGGGGTCTCGCCGCAGGACGTGCTGAACACGCTAGAAACTTCGAACGTCATTCTGCCGGGCGGCACCGCAAAGTTCGGCAACTATGAATATGTAGTGACGCTGAACGGCAGCCCGATCAAGGTCGACGAGTTCAACCATATCCCGGTCAAGTATCAGAACAACGCAACGGTTTTCGTTGGCGATGTGGCGCCGGTGAGCGACAGCTATGCGGTGCAGACGGACATAGCCCGTGTGAACGGGGTGCGGGCGTCATTTCGTTACGTACTGAAGCTTGCGTCGGCGTCGACGCTCGACGTGGTCAACGACGTCAAGGGGGTGGTGCCGCGAATTATGGCGCTCGCACCGAAGGGCACCAAAATTTACCTGGCCTTCGATCAATCGACGTTCGTCAAAGAGTCGCTGATCGACGTCTTTCAGGAAATTTTCATCGCTTCGGTGCTGGTCGGGATAATGACGATCATATTCCTGGGGTCGTGGCGCAGCACCCTTATCGTAATCACGTCGATTCCGCTCGCGATCATGACCTCGATCGCCGCGCTGCACGTGACCGGGCAGACGATCAACATCATGACCCTGGGCGGACTGGCGCTGTCAGTCGGAATGCTGGTGGATGATGCGACCGTCGAGATCGAAAATATCCATCGCAATCATGCGATGGGTAAACCGCTGGCGGTTTCCATTCTCGACGGGGCGCATCAGATCGCGATGCCGGCGCTGGTCGGGACGCTTTGCATCTGTATCGTCTTCGCGCCGGTCGCGATGCTGAAAGGTGTGTCGAAATTCCTGTTCACCCCGCTCGCAATGGCAGTGATCTTCGCGATGCTCACGTCGTATCTGCTCTCGCGAACTCTGGTCGCCACGATGGCGATAAACCTGTTGCCCGAAGATCCCAACGAGCACGGGATCGGCGGACGGGTAGGCGAGTACCTCGAGCGGTTCGACCAGGGTTTCGAGCGTTTCAAAGAGAGATACAAGCGCGGGCTCACGACTGCGCTGAACCATCGCGGGCTGGTGCTCGGATGCGTGGCGGTAGTGATCTTGTCGTCGTTGTTGCTGTTTATGGCAGTTGGCCAGGATTTTTTTCCTTACGTCGATGCGGGTCAGATCAAGCTGCACGTGCGGGTGCCGGCCGGAACTCGGCTGGAAGAGACTGAGCGGATCATGGCGAAGGTCGAGAACATCGTGCGCGCTTCGGTTCCTGCCGACGAACTCCAACTGATGACCGATCACATCGGTTTGCCGGTTTACTGGGCACTGCTGTTCTATCAGACCGATACGATTGGGCCGCAGGACGCCGATCTGCAGATCGAATTGTCTGAGAAGCATCATCCGAGCTTGGGATACATCAGAAAGATCCGTGAAGCGGTGAACGAACAATTGCCGGGCGTGCAGATTTATTCGCAGGCCGCAGACATCACGAGCCAGGTGCTCAACTTCGGCCTGTCGGCGCCGATAGACGTTCAGTTTCAGGGTAGGGACGCATACTCATCGTACAAACTCGCAGTCGAGCTGCTCCCCAAGGTCAAAGCCATCCCGGGCGCGGTTGATGTGCGAATACCTGAGACTTTCGACTATCCCACGCTGAAAGTGAATATAGACCGAGCCAAGGCGCTGCAGTTGGGAATTTCGGAAAACCTGGCGGCGCAGAATCTCCTCAATTCACTCGCATCGAGCGTCGTGGTGGCTCCCAACAACTGGCTGGATTGGGACACCGGCGTCAACTACAGCGTTGCCGTACAGACGCCGCAGCACGTAATCAACTCGTTCGACGAAGTACTGAAGACTCCGATCAATCCGGGTCTTGTCAGCAGCAACAGCTATAGCACCAGCGCCAATACCACCAACACGCAGACTCAATTCGTCTCCAATATCGCGTCGATCAAACACACGGTGACGCCGCTCGGAATCGCGCACATGAACGTATTGCCGGTGATCGATCTTGAACTGCGGGGTCGAAGGCCGCGACCTCGGCGGAGTCGCCGCGGACGTGCAGAAGGCAATAGCTACTCTCAAGGATATCCCGCCGGGAACGACGGTCCAGATTCGCGGTCAGAGCGCGGCGATGCATGAGGCATTCGGCGGAATGGGCTCGGGGCTAGTCCTCGCGATGGTCCTGGTGTACTTGCTGATGGCGATAAATTTCCAGTCATGGCTTGACCCATTGTTGATCATGATGGCGCTCCCGGGAGCCCTGGCCGGCGTGCTGTGGATGCTTGTGATCTGGCATACGACGCTCAACGTTCAGTCCCTGATGGGAGCGATCATGTCGGTCGGGGTCGCGACCACCAACGGCAATCTGCTGATCACATTCGCCAACGAATACATGGAGAAGGAGAACGTCGATCCGATGACCGCTGCGATCGAGGCTGGTACTACCAGGCTGCGACCGGTTCTGATGACCGCATTGGCAATGATTCTTGGGATGCTGCCGATGTCGTTGGCGCTTGGCGCCGGTGGCGGTGAGAATGCTCCGCTCGGGCGCGCGGTGATCGGCGGCCTGATAGCGGCGACATTCATGACGCTGCTGGTGATTCCGATAGTGTATTCCTTCGTGGGCGGCACTCGGATCAGCAAGCTGCAGCGCGACGCGCAAATGCGGCGGATTTGGGAGCAGACCGAAGCCGCGAAAGAAGCGCAGATGTAACTCCATGGCTGAACGAAGCTCCACCACATCCTCCAGCGGTCTCGGCTTTTACCTCAAGTGGGTCGCACTCCCGCTGATCGCCACGATCGTGGCAGCCGGAATCGTGCTGGCGCGCGAGCTTTCGCTTCGCAATCAGCGAGGCGACCTGGCACAGGAAGCGGCGCGAGGGCGTACCGTTCTATGCACCAAACTTCACGCAGAGAACGCCGCGCACTCGATCATGTTGCCGGGCGAAGTCCATGGCTACTACGAGACGCCGATCTACGCAAAGATTTCCGGCTACGTGAAAGATATGTTCGTGGACAAGGGCTCGCGGGTTAAAGCGGGTCAGTTGGTCGCCACCATCGTATCGCCTGAAACCGACCAGCAGGTCCGCAACGCGAAAGCGACTTACGACCTGGCGAAGGTCACGGACGATCGCAGTCAGATTCTTGTGAAGAATGCCGTCATTCCACAGCAGACTGCTGACGAAACCCACCTGACTATGCTCGCGGATTTAGCGAGCTGGAAATCTCTGGTTGCGACGCAGCAGTACGAGCGTGTCTACGCGCCCTTCGACGGGATGATCACCGTGCGCAATCTATACCCGGGGGCGCTGGTCGCCACGCCGTCCGCCTCCAGTACATCGAGTCCCAGCATCTATCAACATCGCGACCCTGAGCCCGCTTCGGGTCTACGTATATCTACCGCAAACCTATTCTCCACTGGTGCATGACGGCGACCCGTCAGTAGTCACGGTCAACGAATATCCGGACCGCGATTACAACGGATCGATCACGCGGCATCCGAACGCGCTGGATCAGGCGACCCGAACGATGCTGCTTGAGGTCGATCTGCAGAATCAGGACCTCTCATTGTATCCGGGGATGTACGCGAACGTCGCGATTACCGTCAAAGGATCAAACGGTGCACCGCGGGTTCCTGACCAGGCATTGATCTTCAACGGCGAACGGGTCTATGTCCCGATCGTGCGGGATAATCGAATTCATCTGGTCGACGTGAAACTCGGTCTTGACGACGGTATCACCTGCGAGGTCACTCGCGGCCTGAAGGGCGACGAGACCGTAGCGCTCGCGCTGGGCCAGGCCGCGGTGGAAGGAGAGTTGATCCGACCCTTGATTGCAAAAGGCGACTAGGTGTCGCGGGGCCGATGAAGAGGACATACGAAAAAGAGCGGGTTGCGGCGCTTAGCGCAGGTCTCGCGATCATTGTGCTGGCCTGGACGGGGGCGCAGGCTTTTGCGTCGAACTGGATCGATTCCCTGGGCGTTCTTTCTGTATGGTTCTATGGACCGCTCTCGGCGGCGGCGTGGGGTCTCATCAGCGTCATCTCGTACGTACTTATAGTCCGGGCGCAGCGAAGAAACCCGGCTCTTTGCCCCGAGCACGAAGAGGCGACTCGCGAGCTTCGGCGGAAAACCTGCGAGCTGACGAAAATCCCCGAGTGCATCGAATTCGTCGACGAACTCGAGCGAGACAAGCTCGGCGCCCTGATGGGCGGGTTCGCGATCACGATCGCGGCATGGCTAGCTCTCTTATCGTTTGCGCCGCGCGACTGGCTGAACGGCATCGTCAGCACATCGCCGTGGATTTATAGCCTCGCGAGCATGGTAGTTTGGTGGGGCTCTGCGGAGCTTATGTATTGGGGCTTCCGCCACGGCCGCCAGCACGATTCGTCAATTCCTGACGCTCACTGATGCGATCCGATTCAAACGATCTTTTCGATCAAGGCGAGCAAACCCTGAAACGATGCTGAAAACGAAATTCTGCGAGCTCTTCGGCATCGACTATCCAATCGTATGCGCAGGTATGGGTGGAGTCGCACTTGCGAATCTCGCCGCCGCGGTATCAGAGGCGGGCGGCCTCGGCACTATCGGGCTGGCGGGATTTTCCCCTGACGCGATCGCCGCCGAAATTTCCGCCGCGCGCAGAATCACCGCCAAGCCAATCGTGGTCAATCTGCTGATTCCGTTTCTACAGCCCGGAATTTTCGAGACGCTCGCACGGCAGCCGATTTCCGCGGTGACGTTGTTCTGGGGCGACCCGGCCGAGCACATTCCGGCCTGCAAATCACTTGGCTTGAGAGTCATCTGGCAATGTGGATCGGCTCTGGAAGCGGTCGCGGCGAAACGCGCAGGCGCCGACGCGATTATCGCGCAAGGCTTCGAGGCAGGCGGCCACGTACGCGGCATCGTGACCACTTTCGCGCTCATCCCGGAAGTGCGCGACGCGATCGGCGATTTGCCAATGCTCGCGGCGGGCGGAATCAGCGACGGCCGCGGTCTGGCGGCTGCGCTGGCGCTTGGCGCCGACGGTGCGGTGTTCGGCACGCGCTTCCTGGCCTCGCGCGAGTCGTGTGCCCATCGCGAGTACAAGCAAGCGGTGCTTGACGCGCACGCAAGCGACACCGTTCACACCAAGCTGTTTGACGTCGGATGGCCCGATGCGGCTCATCGCGTGATCCGCACGCCGCTCGTCGACGCATGGGAACGCGCGGGCAGTCCTGCCAGCCCCGATCGCGCCGGCGAAGGCGAAGTGATCGCGCGGCTTCATCTTGGCGGCATCGACGCGCCTCTGTCCCGCTACTCGGTGAATCCGCCGTCGGATTCGGTCGAGGGCGATCTCAGCGGACTGCCATTCTACGCGGGGCAATCGGTGAGCATGATCGACAAGATTGTCCCCGCCGCTGAAATCGTCCGCCAAATCGCGGCGGAAGCGCGTGACGTGATCGCGTCGCGACTCGCGCCACTGGTGCGCTAGCCTCCTCCGCGCCGCCGCATAACTATCGATGCGCCAATGCATCTGCGATAATCGCATTAGTGGCACGTCAGGTACCTAATGATGCGGTTATCGAGGCGCTCGGACACGTAAAGTATCCCGGTTACTCCGCTGACATTGTTGCGCTCGGAATCGTCGAGGACGCGCAGCCGTCGCCAGACGGCGGCTACGCGATCACGCTCCGTCAAGTCAGCGAGCGCGACGAGGTAATCCGCGAGCTCGCCGCGAAAATCCATCACGCACTCACCCACGACCTCGGTGTGCCCAAAGTCGAGCTCCGGGTGCATCGAATTGAGGCCGAGCTCGGCGAGAAGACCGGGCGCGTGCGGCTTGAAGGTACCAAGCACATCATCGCAGTCGGCAGCGGCAAGGGCGGAGTCGGCAAATCTACCGTCGCGGCGAATATTGCGGTTGCGCTCGCGCGATTGGGGCTTAGCGTCGGGCTGCTCGACGCGGATATCTACGGGCCGTCGGTGCCGATGATGTTCAAGGTCGGTGACCAGCGTCCGAAGTCGGCCGGCGGACAGAATTTCTATCCAATCGAGAAGTACGGCGTGAAGCTGATCTCGATAGGGTTTTTTCTCGGAGAAAAGGCGCCGGTTATCTGGCGCGGACCGATGGTGATGGGTGCGGTGCGCCAATTCTTGAAGGACACGTTGTGGGGCAGCCAGGATTTTCTGGTCGTCGATCTTCCGCCCGGCACCGGCGACGCGCAGTTGACGCTCGCGCAGCAGGTCTCGCTCGACGGCTGTGTGATCGTCACGACGCCGCAGGAAGTTGCGCTGCTCGACGCGACGCGCGCGGTCAAGATGTTTCGCCAGGTGCATTGCCCGATTCTCGGCGTGGTCGAAAACATGAGCTATTTCGTCTGTCCCGATTGCGGTGAGCGCGACGAACTCTTCGGCTACGGCGGTGGCGAGCGGATGGCTGCAGAAGAGGGGACCCAACTCCTCGCGCGGATTCCGATTTATCCCGACGTGCGGCAGGCGGGCGACGATGGCATGCCGATTGTGGTCGCCAATCCCGCGCATCCCGCGAGCATTGCGTTCCTGGAGCTTGCTCGACGCATCGCAAATGCTGTCGCCGACTGACTGGTTAGCGTCTTGAAATACTTGCTCCACCTGTCACGCGCCGATATTGTTGCCGTTCGGTCCGATCGTTTTGTCAAAACAGGGACCGATTTCGGAGCTGCAAGATGTCCACGCTGATTACAGAAGAATGCATCAACTGCGGCGCGTGCGAGCCGGAGTGCCCGAACACCGCGATTTACGAGGGTGGCGCGCAGTGGGAACTCAATGGCGCGACCAAGCCTGCAATCAAAGAAGACATCTACTATATAGTCCCCGATAAATGCACCGAGTGCGTCGGCTTCTTCGACCAGGAACAGTGCGCGGCGGTATGCCCGGTCGATTGCTGCATCCCCGATCCCAACATTCCCGAGACCGAAGAGGTGTTGATCGAACGCGCTCGCGTGCTCCATCCCGATCAAACCTTCGGTGCCGAATTTCCCTCGCGGTTTCGAAAGGGCTGACCCCAAGGAGCTCTGAAGTTTGACGACAAAAGGTCCCGTCCGAATCGCACCCGCGGACGGCAAGCTCGGCGTGCTGCTTCCCGGCATCGGCGCGGTCAGCACGACGTTCATCGCGGGAGTCGAGGCGGTCAAGCGCGGCCTCGGCGCGCCGATCGGGTCGTTGACGCAGCTTGCCACCGTTCGTCTCGGCAAACGCACCGAGGGACGCACGCCGTTGATCAAGGATTTCGTCCCGCTCGCGAAGCTCGAGGATCTCGAATTCGGCGGCTGGGACATTTACGAAGATAGCGCGTACGAAGCGGCGCTGAATGCCGCTGTGCTCGATCGTGGGCTCCTGGAGCAGGTGCGCGAGCCGCTGGAAAAACTTCATCCGATGGATGCAGTTTTCGATCAGGACTACGTCCGCAACATTCGCGGCCCCAATCTGAAAGAAGCGCGCACCAAGATGGACAAGGCCGCGATGTTGATGGACGACATCCGGGATTTCCAGAAGCGCACCGGAGTCGCGCGCACCGTAATGGTCTGGTGCGGATCGACCGAGGTGTTCCATCGTCCGTCGGCGGTGCATGAAACGCTGAAGGCATTCGAGGCCGGGCTCGCGAACAACGATCCTGAAATCGCGCCCAGCCAGATATACGCATACTCCGCGCTCAAGATGGGAATTCCGTACGCGAACGGCGCGCCCAACCTGACGACCGACACGCCAGCGCTGCTCGAGCTCGCACGCGAGACCAACCTGCCGATTTGCGGCAAGGACTTCAAAACCGGGCAGACGTTTATGAAGACGCTGATCGCGCCGGGGCTGAAGGCGCGGATGCTCGGGATGTCGGGATGGTTCTCGACCAACATCCTGGGCAATCGCGACGGCGAGGTGCTCGAAGATCCCGGCTCGTTCAAATCAAAGGAAGAGACCAAGCTGTCGGTGCTCGATCAGATCCTTCAGCCCGAGCTGCATCCGCAACTTTACAGCGACGTGTTCCACTCGGTGAAAATCAATTACTACCCGCCGCGCGGCGACTCGAAAGAGGGCTGGGACAATATCGATATCTTCGGATGGCTCGGCTATCCGATGCAGATCAAAATTAATTTTCTCTGCCGCGATTCGATTTTAGCAGCGCCGCTCGTGCTCGACCTGGTGCTGTTTATGGATTTGGCGCATCGCGCGGGCATGCGCGGGATCCAGGAATGGCTGTCGTTCTACTTCAAGGCACCGATGCATGCGCCGAACATTTATCCCGAGCACGACATTTTCATCCAGCTGATGAAGCTCAAGAACACGCTGCGCTGGATGCGCGGCGAAGACCTGATCACGCATCTCGGGCTCGAATACTACGACTGACAGTCGATACGCAGGCCGTTTCAACCGCTCGCGCGCCGCATTAGAATCAGCATCGATGGGCGTGCTTAGCGGCAAGACGATCGTGCTTGGAGTAAGTGGCGGAATCGCCGCTTACAAGTCCGCGGAACTCGTGCGCCTGCTGGTGACTTCGGGCGCGAATGTCCGGGTGATGATGACGCGGCACGCGACTGAGTTCATCACGCCGCTTACGCTGCAGACGCTCAGCTCGAATCCTGTCGCCACCGACACGTTCTCGCTGACGCAGGAATCCGAAATCGGCCATATACGACTCGCCGACACCGCTGATGCGATCGTGATCGCGCCTGCGACTGCAGACGTGATCGCCAAGGCCGCCGTCGGGATCGCCGATGATATTTTGACGACGGTGTTGCTGGCGACGCGCGCGAAAGTTGCATTTGCGCCGTCGATGAACGTGCACATGTACGACCATCCGACGGTCGCCGAGAACCTCGCTAAGCTGCGCTCGCGCGGCGCGGTGATTATAGAGCCAGGCGAGGGTGCTCTGGCGTGCGGCTACGAGGGCAAGGGGCGTCTGCCGGACGCGGCGATCGTCGTCGCGGAAATCGAGAAGATGCTCTCCGCGCAGGATCTCGCCGGTGAAAACATTCTCGTGACGGCGGGGCCGACGCAGGAGCCGATCGATCCGGTGCGATTCGTCACCAATCGCTCGTCGGGCAAGATGGGATTTGCGATCGCGCGCGCGGCATGGCGTCGTGGTGCGGCGGTGCGAATCGTGGCGGGACCGTCGGCGCTCGCGACTCCGTATGGCGTCGAGCGAATCGACACGGTGACGGCGTCCGCGATGCTCGCTAAAACCTCCAGCAATTTTCCGTGGTCTACGGCACTCGTGATGGCGGCAGCGGTGGCGGACTTCCGGCCCGCGAATCCGGCGCGTGGCAAGATCAAGAAAGATGCGCGCGGGCTGCGACTGGAGATGGAATCGATTGCCGACGAAATGCCGCGGCTGGCAGCGAAGAAGGGCGCGCGCCTGCTTGTAGGATTCGCGGCTGAGACCGACGACCTGGAAGCCAACGCGCAAGCCAAGCTCAAGCGCAAAGGACTCGATCTTATCGTTGCCAACGACGTGACCCGAGAGGGCGCCGGCTTCGAAGTCGATACCAATATCGTCACGCTCATCGGCGCCGACGGTAGCTCGCAGAGCCATCCGCAGATGTCCAAGGACGCGGTCGCGGACATTATCCTCGACCGAATCGTCGCACTCCGTGCCGCTAAACCGAAGTCGGGCCGCGCGGATAAGCCCTCGCGTTTGCGCGCTGTCAGATAACCCTCGAATGGACGCCTCATCGCTCGATCGCCGCACACTGGTCGCCACGATCCGCGACTACGTCGAGCAGTTGCGCGAGGAGGGGATGCAGGGTTTGCCCGCGTCGGCGTCTCCCGCGCCGCGTCCGATGTCAGCCGCGTCGGCTCCTCCATCGATCAAATCGGACAGCGCGCCGATGCCGACCGAACTGTTCTCGAAATATCCAGGACTCGAAAAATCTTCGACACTCGACGAACTGCGCGAGTTCATCGGCGATTGTCAGCGATGCAAGCTCGCGCCGCGCCGGACCAATCTCGTCTTCGGCGTCGGCAACCCCAACGCAGATTTGATGTTCGTTGGCGAGGCGCCTGGCGCCGACGAGGACGCCCGCGGTGAGCCGTTCGTCGGCCGCGCCGGTCAGTTGCTCACCGATATCATCGAGCGCGGCATGGGGATCAGCCGCAACGACGTGTACATCTGCAACGTGATCAAATGCCGGCCGCCCGACAATCGAAATCCCGAGCCGGACGAAGTCGCGGCATGCGAGCCGTTTCTATTTCGGCAGATTGATCTCGTGCGCCCGCGCGCAATCGTCGGGCTGGGAACATTCGCGGTGCAAGCCGTGCTCAAGGTGAAGATTCCGATCAGCAAGCTGCGGGGCAACTGGCAGGAATTTCGAGGTATCCGATTCATGCCCACGTTTCATCCCGCGTATCTGCTGCGCACCCCCGGTGACAAGCGGCTGGTGTGGGCGGATATCCAGGAAGTGATGAAATATCTCGGGATGCCGATCCCGCGCCGCGGCGGTTCCGCGCCGTGAGCGCGCGCTCAAGATTCGTTATCGTTGTCGTCGCGGCGTTGGCGATTGCGATTGGATCGTTCGCGTCGCGTCGAATTCTTGCCGCAGACTTGCCCGCGAAAGCGGCTCCTCATACGCCGCCGTGGGTTGAGCTGATCACGATTGACGGTTCGATCAATCCCGCCGTCGCTTCTTACATCGACGATTCGCTCGCGTCCGCAACTACCGACGGTGCAAGCGCGTTGGTGATCGAGCTCGACACGCCGGGCGGACTGCTCAATTCCGCGGAAAGGATCGTCAAGACTATCCTCGCCGCGCCTGTGCCGGTGATCGTGTACGTCGCGCCATCGGGCGCCAGTGCCGCGTCCGCCGGCGTGTTCATTACTGAAGCCGCGCACGTGGCCGCGATGGCTCCGGGGACGACGATCGGCGCGGCGCATCCAGTGGAAGGGAGCGGCGAGGATATCAAGGGCGCGATGGGTCAGAAGATGGAGAACTTCACCGCAACGTTCGCGCGTACGATCGCGCAGCAGCGCGGGCGCAACGAAGACTGGGTCGAGCAGGCGGTCCGCCACAGTATTGCGATTGGCGAGCGCGAGGCGCTTGCCAAGAATGTCGTCGACATCGTCGCGCCCGACATCCGCAGCCTGCTGACGCAGGCGACCGGCCGCAAGGTGCAGGTCGAAGGCAAGACAGTGACGCTCGCGTTGGCCGACGCCGCGGTGCGCCGCGTTCGCATGACGCCCGGCCAGCAACTGCTCAACGTGCTGGCCGATCCTAATATCGTCTACCTGCTGCTGATGGCGGGATTGATCGGCCTCTACTTTGAGTTCGCGCATCCCGGCGTGATTTTTCCCGGCGTGGCCGGCGCGATATGCCTGCTGCTCGCGCTCGCGTCTTTCCAGGTGCTGCCGGTGAACCTTGCCGGCTTGCTGCTGATTTTTCTCGGCGTTGGAATGCTGATCTCGGAAGCCTTCGTCACTAGCTACGGAATTCTCGGCATGGGCGGCGTCACTGCGTTCGTGATCGGCTCGTTGTTTTTTATCGACACTTCGAAGACCGACCTGGCGGTAAATCGTAACATCATATACGGCGCTGCTGCCGCGCTGACGCTGATAATTCTCGGCATCGGATACATCGTCGCGCGCGAGCGACGCAATCGCGCGACCACCGGCGCTGAAGGCATCGTCGGCGAGGTCGGCGAAGTGCGCGAGGCGATCGCTCCCGGCAAGCCGGGCAAAGTGTTCGTGCATGGCGAGATTTGGCGCGCGGTCAGCACCGACGCGCTCAGTCCCGGCGCTCGCGCGCGAGTCCAGTCGATCAACGGTTTGGAATTACAGGTGCAGAAGGCGTGAAGCTCACGAGATTTCGCTGGGTCAGGAAGATAGCGTAGGGTATCGACAAGCCTCGCGCGCATTGGGGGCGAAGGAGAATCGCGATGGCGAGCGGAGTCGGCATAGTCGTCTTCATCGTAGTAATTTTCGTTTTGAGCGGCCTGAAGGTTCTCAACGAATACGAGCGCGGCGTGGTCTTTCGACTCGGGCGCCTCACTCCTTATCGGGGGCCGGGCGTGATCTTCGTGATCCCTGTGCTCGAGCGGATGGCGCGAATCGATCTGCGGACCGTGACGCTCGACATCCCGCCGCAAGACGTCATCACCAAGGACAACGTGACGGTCAAGGTCAGCGCGGTGCTGTATTTTCGCGTCGTCGATCCTTCACGCGCGGTCACCGAGGTCGCAAACTACCTGTTCGCCACGATGCAACTTGCGCAGACCACTTTGCGATCCGTCGGCGGTCAGACTGAACTCGACGAGCTGCTCAGCCAGCGGGACAAGCTCAACGCACGTATCCAGGAAATAGTGGATTCGCAAACTGAGCCGTGGGGCGTGAAGGTCACGCTCGTGGAGCTGAAGAATATCGATCTGCCGCAGGACATGCAGCGCGCGATCGCGGCGCAAGCGGAAGCCGAGCGCGAGCGACGCGCCAAGGTGATCGCGGCCGAAGGCGAATTCCAGGCGTCGCAGCGGCTCGCCGATGCCGCCGAGATCATGAGCAAGAGTCCGATCACGCTCCAGCTTCGCTATCTGCAGACGCTCAAGGAGATCGCGACGGAAAACAATTCCACCACCGTCTTTCCGATGCCGATCGACCTGTTCGAACCGTTCCGCGCGTTCGCAAACTTGACCGGCGGCGGCGGCGACAAACCCAAGACCTGAGACACGGAATCGTTTCGTTCGCACCAGACATAATTTTCGGAGAAAATCTCTAGCTTATGGGTAAGCTGATAATGGTTCGTCATGGCGAGAGCGAGGGCAATGCGATTAGGCGCTTCACCACTTCGGGCGAGGCGAAAATCACGGACCTCGGCCGCCGCCAGGCTCTGGAAGCCGCCGTCAGAATCAAGCTGAAGTTCCAGCCGACACTGGTGATTGCGAGCACCTTCGCGCGGGCGCGCGAGACCGGCCTCATCATAGCCGCAGAACTGGGCATCCCGATCGAATACGAAGAACAGTTCCGCGAGATGAGTCTCGGCGATCTCGCCGGAAAGCCGTACGACTCGATCGCGAACGATCCCACCTTCGATCCGAAGCGGTCGTGGATGTGGCGCGCGCCCAACGGCGAGAGCCATGAGGATGTGCTCAAGCGCGTCGCGCCGGTACTCGATGCGGTTGCGAAAAAATATCCCGACGACGAGATCGTAGTCGTCAGTCATGGCGGCGTGATGCGAGCGGTCTGGGCGCACGTCACGGGAAAATGGGAAGATGCGCACGTGCCGCCGAACTGCGGTATCGTCGTGATCGAGCATCATGGCGGCCGCTACCGCGAGCCCGAAGTGATGTTTGGAGAAATTCCGGCGAGCGAAACGGGCGGATAGCGTCAAGCTTTGCCAGCGCCCGGCAAAACTGAATCGAGAAATTCCTGGCTCCGCAGCCGGCGATCGACGATCGAACCGATGAACCGTGCGAGCGCGAGCGCGCCGTCCGGTCCCGCGGCTTCCGAGCCGGGCGAATCGCTCATCGGCAACGCGCCCAGTCGTGCGAGTATCGCGGCGCCCCTGCTCGACATCTTGATTGCGCCCTCCGCCACTGACGGCCGGCATTTCGCGCACACGATTCCGCCGCGCGACACGACGAAATACACCGTCGCGCCATTGTCGCCGTTGACGGCGTTGAGGGTCGCGCAGATCCGGCAGCGCGTGAACTCGAGTCCGAATCCTGCCCATCCGAGCAGCCGCATCTCGAAAGCCTGCCGCAAAGCCGCATCCGCGAACCGCGTGCTGAGCGCGCCGAGGCCATCCGATAGCACGCGATAGGCCTCCGCCGCTTCGCTTTCCTCGGTCGTCAGCGCGTCGGTAAGTTCGAGCATATAGCTGCCGAGCGCGATCTTCGCGAGATCGTCGTCGAGCACGTGCTGCGTCAGGTCGGCCGCTTCGGCGCGCGTGATAAACACCAACTGCCCGTGCGGCCGCCGGCGGTAATGCAGGACCACGTGCGAGAACGGTTCGAGCTTGCGCTCGAAGCGATGGCGCGACGCCTTGGCGCCCTTCGCGATTCCGCTGAGCTTGCCCGCATGGAGCGTCAGCAGTGTGACGATTCGATCCGACTCGGCGTAGTCGCGCGCGCGGAGCACGATCGCCGGCGTTGATTCTTCGATCGGCATGAATTTCTAGTCGCCGACGCTTCTGCGGAAGACTGCTTGCTGAATGTCCTTGACCTCGACGCGCATCCGCTCCGCGTTGGCAATCGCACGGCCCGAGTCCGAGGCTTCCTTCATCAGCACGTCGAAGCGCGCCGCGATATTCGCGAGCTTCGCATTCGCCTCGGTCAGCGCGCGCCGCCGCAGCTCCTCACTCTCCCACGCGCCCTCGGCATATTCGCGCAGTTCGCGGCTCTCGAACACCAGCTCCTGCAGCTTGTCCTCGTATCCCCGCACGATTCGGCGCAGCGCTTCGACCACCTTCGGCCGCTCTTCCGGATCTTTCCACAGCACGTGCGCGAGAAACATCAGATCGTCTTCGGCCACCGCGCTGCGCCCGGCTAAGATTGCATGCGCCCGCAAAATACCGAGAGAGTTTTTCCAGCGCCGATCCGACACCACGATTTGCTCGCGTGCAAGCTCGCGCCGAATTTGCGCGATCGCCTCGAGGATCGCGCCGGGCACCGTCACTGACGCCGCCGCCGCGCGCAGTTCATCGAGCTCCTCAAATTTAAGCGTCGTGCGCGCGCGCTCCGGGCCGCCCGCCATCATCCGGATGAAACCGTGCTCCTCGGTGATGTAATCGGCCATGAAACGCAGCATGAAGCGATCGTAAAGCGCGGTCAGCTCGTCCTCGTCGGGCAGTTCGTTCGACGCGCCGAACATCGTGATCAGTGGCACCGCGACGCGTTCGCGACCGTTGTGGAAAATGCGCTCGTTGATGATCGTCAACAGCGCGTTGAGGATCGACGAGTTGGCTTTGAAGATTTCGTCCAGGAAGGCGATGTGCGCCTCGGGCAGTTTGTGGGTGGTGACGCGGCGGTAGTCGTCTTCCTCGAGTCCCTTGAGGCTGACCGCGCCGAAAATTTCCTCCGGCGTGCTGAACTTCGTCAGCAGCCATTGAAAATAGTTCGCGCCTTCGATTCGCCGGCATAGTTCGTCGGCCAGCATCGATTTTGCCGTTCCGGGTGGTCCGATTATCAGCACGTGGTTCGCCGACAGCATCGCCACGATGGCGCCGTCGATCAGATCGATCCGTTCGAGGAACATCCGGTTCAGTTCCTCGCGGATTCGCGCGAGCTTCGATAATGCAGTGTCTGACATTGTCTGTTGATCATGATCTACCAGACCGCGGCGGAAGACTTAACCCCGTGCAGCATTCGAGGCTTGCCGCCGCTCCGCCGCTGGCGCTAGATCAGGTGTTGCAGACGGCAGGAGGATCGCAATGGAAAAGGCGCTGAGCGGAGTCAAGGTTCTGGACATGACGCAGTTCGAGGCCGGCACTTCGTGCACCGAGATGCTCGCGTGGCTCGGCGCCGACGTCATCAAAGTCGAGTCTCCAAAGATGGGCGAGCAAGGCCGCTGGCTGCTGACGGAAAAGCAGGGCGTCGATTCGTACTACTTCATTCTGCTCAACGCCAACAAGCGCGGCATCACGCTCAACCTCAAGAGCGAGAAGGGCCGCGCGATGTTCATCGACCTGGTCAAGCAAGTCGACATGCTCACGGAAAATTTCTCGCTCGGCACGCTTGAGAGCCTCGGCCTCGGCTACGATCGACTGCGCGAAATAAATCCGCGCCTCATCTACCTGACCATCAAGGGCTTCGGCACGCACGGGCCGTACAGCAAATATAAAAGCTTCGACATGATTGCGCAGGCGTCCGGCGGCGCGATGGCGCTCACGGGCTTTCCCGGTTCGCCGCCGCTGAAGCCCGGACCTACAATCGGCGACACCGGCACTGGCATGCATGCAGCGGTCGGCGTGCTCGCCGCGTACATCCAACGCGAGCGAACGGGCAAGGGGCAGAAGGTCGAAGTCGCGATGCAGGAAGCGGTGCTGAACTTCGTGCGCGTCCCGATGATGGGCACGTACGTCACGCACAAGCCCACGCCGCGCACCGGGAATCGCGTCGGCGGCGGAGGTCCCGGCGACATCTACAAATGCGCGCCCGGCGGCGACAACGACTATTGCTACATCCTGTGCACCTCGCCCGAGATGTTCGAGAACTTGTGGAAGGTAATCGGGCGTCCTGAAGTTGCAAGCGACGAGCGTTTCGAGGGACGCAACCGCGCCAAGAACGTCGAACCGCTGACCGAGATGATCAACGAATGGACCGGCCGTCACACGAAGTTCGAAGTTATGCGCATTCTGGGCGAAGCGGGCGTTCCTTGCGGCGCCGTTCTCGACAGCGTCGAGTTGCTGAACGATCCCCATCTCAAGGAGCGCGGGATGATTGTTACGATCAAGCATCCCGACCGCGGCGACTTCACGATGCCGGGATGTCCAGTGCGTCTCGAAGATTCGCCGGTCGAGGTGACAGCCGCTCCTCTCCTCGGCCAGCACAACGCCGACGTTTACGGCGAGATGCTCGGTCTCGGCACGGGCCAGCTCGAAGAGCTCAAGCGCGAAGGCATCATCTAGATGCGGCTCTCTTGATTGGGCGCGGCGATCTGTTTGAAGCAATCGAGTACCTGCGCCGCGAGGGCGAGGGCATCCTCGCACGTTTCGCCCGATCGAAGCGTGGCATCATGTACGCGGACCTTCGCTTCGAGGTGGTCTTCAATCGCTCAGGCGCGGCAGTCAACGGTGAGCCGCGTGATGGCTCTGAGAGCGAGAGCGCCGCGTATTTCGTCTCGGTTCATGTCGCGGACCGGGCGGGTCCGGTTGGTCACGGTCAAACCGGCGCGGAGATTGGCGCGCTCGCGGGCCGTCCGACGAAATTAGTTGCCGAGCTCCGCCGCGGGTTGGGCGAGGCTTATGATCGAGCGCGGTTCAGTGCGCGCAAAAAGGCCGATCTCATCCTGCACCTTCGCGACGCGGCGAGAGGTCTGCTCGTTGCGCCGATTCCATCGCGCCAAAAGGTTCGTGACGACGTCGACGCCAGCTTCAGTCGCGATCCGCGCTCACTTTCGACCGACGAGCTCAAAAAACTTTCGCTCGACGCCTCGCACGAAGTTGCCGCGCTCGGCGATGCGATCGCCTTCCAGGTCGTCTCTGCGATGACCGAGCTGCGCCGCGAAATTTTCATCGATACCCACGGCACTGTCGTCTCACAGGCTTATGCGTTTTCGCAGGGCGACTGTTACGTGGTCGCGCAAATCGGCGACGGCCACCAGGAAAGCTACGACTCGATCGGCCAGCAGCGCGGTCTCGAGTGCTTAAGCGACGGATGGCGCGGCGAGCTGATGCCGAATCCGTCACTCGCGAAATTTTGCGTCGACCTTGCCACCGAAGCGCGCGAGCTTGCCGCCGCTCCCGTCCTCAAGCCGCCCGACGGCGAAGTTGTGGTCGTTACCGACCCTCATTTCAATGCGCTCGTCTCCCACGAGGTGATCGGCCATCCGTGCGAAGCCGATCGCGCGCTCAAGATGGAAGCCGCTTACGCCGGACGCAGTTGGTTCCTGCGCTCGCTCACCGACAATCAGCTGGGAAAGCAGGTCGCGTCGCCGCTGCTATCGGCTTGCTCCGATCCGAGTCTCGACGGCTACGGCCACTATCGCTACGACCACGAAGGCACGCGCGGGCGCCGCGTGATGCATATCGAGCGCGGCATTTTCAGCGGCTTCCTGAATTCGCGCGCAACTGCTGCAGTGCTCGCTGCGGAGCCCAACGGCTCGGCGCGTGCGAGCGAAGGATGCCACGTGCCGCTGATCAGAATGTCCAATACATTCTTTTTGCCCGGTGAAACGACGCCGGAAAAAATCATCGCCGACGTCGAGCGCGGTTACTATGTCTGCGGCCATCAGATTCCGTCGATTTCCGAGTCGCGCGAAAATTTTCGAATCTCAGCACGCCGCGTTTACGAGATCGATCACGGTAGAATAAGGCGGCTGTTTCGCTCAGGCAGCGTGATCGCCGACTCAAAGAGTTTTTTCAATAACGTCGATGCCGTCGGCAACGACCTCCGCCTTATCGCGATTCCCAACTGCGGCAAGGGCCAGCCGATGCAGGTCAAGCGAATGTCCAACGGCGGACCGACACTGCGCTCGCGCGCACGCCTGGCAGGCAACTGATGCGATCGCTCGCGGAACTCAAATCTTTCACTCGCGAAGCGGCGCGGATTCTTGCGCGCGAGAGCGACCTCGCGAGCTACGAGATTTACTGCGCTATCGCGGAGCATCGAATTGCCCGCCTGGCATACACTTCGGACATTCCGAGCCGCGGCCTCGAGGAATTCAAGTCGCTGCATGCCGACGGCTTCCAGTTGCGGATCGCGATGCGCCGTGACCCGCACGAAGTTGGCGCCGCATCCGAAGCCGGTGATTTCACGTCCGACTCTGTTCGCGACGCGCTCCGCCGTGCGCGCAGCGCCGCCGTCGTCGATCCGCATTTCCCCGGCTTTCCGGCCGTCCCTCTCGGACGCAAGCCTGCACCATCTAAAAAGAGCGACCTGGCGAGAGTTGGGGACGGTGCCCTCGCGGCCGCCGCGTGGGACGTGCTCGACGGCGCGCTCGCTGCATTCGCGAAGCGGCCCGGTAATTCTCGCGCTGAACACCCTGGCCTGATCATCGGCGGTGATGTGTCGGTGATTCGCGATCGAATCGCGATCTTCAACTCGAATTTCGCTGAAGTTCGCATCGACGAGAGCGCGCACTTCAACGCGTCCGTCACCTCGATAATCGAATCGCTCGACGCCAAGGGCACCGCCACCACGCTCGGCGATTCCACGGCCGCGATGCGTCGTGACGCCCGCGCGCTGGGCCGCGACGCCGTGCGCCGCGCGCTTGCTCTTTCCCACGGCGCGCGGCCCGGCGCGGGAGAATTTCGCGTCGTGCTCGGACCGCAACCGATCGCCGAAATTCTCAACTACATGGTGATGGGTTCGCTGACGACCGGTGCATTTCATGCCGCCAGTTCCGCCTATCACGCAAAGTTCGGCGCGCCGGTGATGGATTCCCGCCTGAGCCTTGTCGACGATCCGGCGTTTGGCGCGGGTGCGATTCGGCGTCGAATCACTTGCGAAGGAATTCCCACGCGCCGCGTCGAATTGATCCGCGGCGGCAAGCTGGTCGGCTTGCTCTCGAATTTCTACGATACCCATCGGATGCTTACCGACGAGCATCGCGCCGAGAAGCTGGGGCCGAGCGCCCCCGCGAAGCTCGACTTCCCTCCGTTGAGCGGCTATCGGCTGGGCGAAGGAGGAGGCAGGCGCTTCGACGCGAGTCCGGGTTCGGCCGGCACCAACGTCGTGATGCGCGCGCGCGGCGGAGTCAGCGATCGCGAACTCGTGCGCGCGGTCGCCGATGGAATCTACGTCGGGCGCATCTGGTACACCTATCCGATCAACGGCCAGCGCGCGGGAGATTTCACCTGCACCGTCACCGGCGATTCATACCTGATTCGTGACGGCGAAATCGCCGAGCCGCTCGCCCCCAACTGTTTGCGCATCAACGCGAACATCGCGCAGGTCTTCGAGCATCCGCTCGCGGTTGGATCGCGCCCGCGTCCCGCGACGGTGTGGGGCTCGCCCGAGGCCTACTACGTTCCCGCCATCGCAGCCAGCTCGATCGCGCTGGCCGAAGTCGCCCCGACCAGCTAGTCGCGAAGCTCAGTTACATCCGCGCGATCACGTCGCGCGAAATTTCGTCGATGCAATCGTTGTAGCCGTCCATCGGCGGATTGATGAACACCTGCGACAGGCCGGCGCGCTCCATCGCTCGTAGCCGTTCGACGACCTCTTCCCTGGTTCCGATGATTGTCGTCGCCGCGATCGTCTCGGGCGTCACGTACTTCTGCTCGAGCGGCGCGACATAAGTGCAATGCCCGATGTGCAACTCGAGATAGCGCTCGGAAGCCGGCGTTTTCATTTTCGCGACGTACTCCTCGTACGCTTTGTAAACTTCGGCGACCGCTTCCGGCAGATAGCCCGCGCGCGCATAACCTGCCGCGATTGCATGAAAGCTTGCCATCACCCAGTGCCCGGTCATCGCTTTCACCCGCGGCGAGTCGAGTTTCTCGCCCGGCCTCAAAACGCAAATGTGAGTGAGCGATACGATCGGCATCTTGTCCGCGCTCCGTCCCGCTTTCGACGCGCCGACCTCTAGACTTTTCCGCACCGCGCCGACTCTATCGGCGTCCGTCACTCCCGTCGTGATTGCGCCGTCGCCGAACTCGCCGGCAAGCGCCAAAGTCTTGGGCCCGTTGGCCGCGACGTACAGCGGGATGTTGTCGTCGAGGTTGATAAAGCGCCGATCGCGATGCAGGTAACGGATTTTCCGGCTCAATCCTTCGGTGTTGTAAGTAGCTTCGCCGTCACGGAGTAGATCGCGAATCACGCGCACCTGCTCGCGGAACTCCGCCTGCTTGACCGGCGGCAATCCCATCACGCGCCGCCCCGTATGCCCCGTGCCGAATCCGAGAATCACGCGCCCCGGCGCGAGTTGGTTGATCGTCGCGATCGAATGCACCGTCACCGGCGCGATCCGGTTCGAAGCTATCGCCACCCCGGTGCCGAGCTTGATCTTCTTTGTGTTCACCGCCGCCAGCGCCATGCACGCGTAGGTGTCGCCCCAAATCATGTGCGAGTCGGGAATCCAGGCGTGACTGAAGCCGCGATCCTCAGCGTACTTGACGTCCGTGATCGCGCGTTCCGGCTTGGTGAATATCAGTGTTCCGAAATCCATGATCAGCTCCTTCTTCTGCGCGACGTGACTATAGCCGACCTTCACCGCCACTCGTCAAAGAGGAGCTACGGGGCGACGCCGATTGCCGCGAATACGCGATGCATCACGCGCATGGGATCTTCGGGCCATCGCTCCGCCAGCATCGCGCGCAACTCGTCATCGAACGCCGCGACTGCTTCTGGAGCAAGGCTCGCGCCGACACCAGCGCTCGCGCGAATCCGCCCGTGCCAGGCCTCGTGCGTGTAGACTGCGTCGATGTCGAAAGAAAACGTTTCGATATCTTTGAAGCCGGCGATCGCCATATCGCGCGGCCACATCGGATGAATTCCAAGTCCGCCGCCGAACTTCCATTTCGGATTATGCTTCTCGATCAGCTTCTCGGTCGCCTCGACCATGCTGCCGGGCAGCGGAATCCAGTCGAAATGCGCTATCACGAGCCTGCCACCGGGCTTCAAGACGCGCCGCGCTTCCCGGGCTGCGCGAGGACGATCGAACCAATGCCAGCATTGTCCTGCGGTCACGAGATCGAACTCTGCCGCGGGCAGTCCGGTCTCTTCCGCGGCCGCATTCACGTACTTCACGACGACGCCCGCGCCTCGATCCAGCTGGGCCGCTTGCTCCATCAGCGGCGCTGAGCGATCGAGCCCGGTAACATCGCATCCGCGAAGTGCGAGCCCGCGCGCGATCGTTCCGGTCCCCGTGCCGAGGTCGAGCGCACGCATTCCGGCCTTCAGGATTTTCGGCGCTGCGAGCCGCTCGAAAAACTCGTCGGGAAACCCGGCGCGATGACGTCCATAATCGCTCGCGGTCTTGCCGAAATCCGCGCGCAATTCCTTGAACCGTACTTCTGCTGAGCTCATGCGCCGGCACCTCCCGGTGAGCTTTGCGGTGAACTTGACTGTATAGAACTGTCTCTATCTGGATGCAAGTTGATCGGCCACCACTTGACGCCGCCCCGTGCGCGTGGCGTGATTCTCATGGTGGCGACTCGCAACTCCGAACGTGCCAATTCCGAACGTGCTGGCATGATGACCGCCAACGAGGCGGCCGATCAGCTCGGGGTCAAGCTTGGCACGCTCTACGCCTACGTCAGCCGGGGCTGGCTGAAAAGTTATCGCCGCAAAGTCGGCCGCCAGGCTCTCTATCGACGCGCGGATATCGAAGCGCTGCGCGGAGTCGTCTCCAACGAGCGCGGCCGTCGCGGACGCAGCCTGCCTGCAGCATCGACCTGGGTCACAGTCGCGCAACCGAAGAGCATCGACGACGGCGCGCCAGGAGTCATCGTCGCGGAATCGGCGGTCAGCTCGATCAACGAAGGCAAGCTCGCCTATCGCGGCTATCCGATCGAAGAGATCGTCGCGCACGCGTCGTTCGAAGAAGTGTGCCTCCTGCTGTGGAGTGGCGAGCGTCCTGTCGCCGAAGAAATCGCCGCGCTGCGTGCCGAGATCCACGGCGCGCAGATGCCGCCTTCCGTTGCCGACGCGCTCGCTGCGGTCGGTGATGACGCGCCCCCGCTGCTGCGGCTCGCGGCCGTGATGCCGAGTCTCGCGGCGTGGGATCGTCGCCAGCCGCCGCGTACTCGAATCGATCGCGCCAAGCTGATCATCAGCCAACTTCCGCTCGCACTCGCGCAGCCCCCCGCTCCAGGAACGCCCGGCGGACCTGGCATGGCAGGACGCTTGCTCGGATGGGTCCCCGGTTCGACAGCCTCCGACTGGGAAGTCGAGGCGCTCGATCGCGTGCTGATCGCATGCGCCGAGCACGAGCTGAACGCATCGACCTTCGCCGCGCGCGTCGTCGCGAGCACCGGCGCCGACCTGTTCGCCTCGGTGCTTTCCGCGTTGTGTTCGCTGAGCGGACCAATCCACGGCGGCGCATGCGATCGTATCGAGGCGATGTTTGCAGAAGTCGAATCCGGCGCGCGCGTCGACGAGTGCATAGCAGTCTTCACTCGCGACCATCGCCTGCCGCCCGGCTTCGGTCACGCGATTTATCCCGACGGCGATCCGCGCGCCGCACTGCTGCGGCAAGTTGCGCAGGCGATCGCCAAGCGCCGCGGCCGCCGTCTCTTCGAGATCGCGTCCAAAATCGAAGTTGCAGTGTCGAAACACGAGCGCCTGCGCCCCAACCTGGACTTCTACCTGACCGTATGCGTCCGCATGCTCGGCTTTCCGCGCGCGATGCCTGCGGCAATCTTCGCTATCGGCCGTGCCTCCGGATGGATCGCGCATGCGCTCGAGCAATACGCCGACAACCGCTTGATTCGTCCGCGTATGCGTTATCGCGGCGCTCCGCTCCGCCACTGGGAGTAGGATTTCCATCCCGCGGATTTTCCTCGCGCACATTTTCTTTGACGCGGACCGGCGCAGCGGCGTATTGAAGGTACTCAGAGGTTTCGCAAATCAAAGCGATCGCAAAAACTCGTCCCGCTCCCGGCGCCGAACTGATCGACGCTCCGGTGCCGACGCCCGCCGAATCCACTTTGCTCGTTCGCGTCGGCGCGTGCGGTGTATGCGGCTCCGATCTGCATATCGTCGATTGGGAACTCGGCGCGGAGAGGATGGTCGCGCGGCTCCCGGTGATTCTCGGTCATGAACCCGCGGGCGAAGTCGTTGAAGTCGGCGCACGCGTCACGAATTTCAAAGTCGGCGATCGCGTCGCGCTCGATCCGTTCGGCCATTGCGGACGCTGCGGTCCGTGTCGCGCTGGACGCTTTCACCTTTGCGCGACGCCAACGACTCTCTCCGGCGCATTCGCCGAGTTCACCGTCGCACCGGTCGAAAACGCGCACCTCGTTCCGTCCACCATGAACATCGAGCAGGCAGCGCTGCTCGAGCCCTTCGGCACCGGACTTCATGCGGTCGAGCAGTCGTGTCTCAAGGCGGGCGACAGCGCGGTCGTCGAAGGTCCCGGCCCGATCGGACTCAGCATCGCAATGGCCGCGCGCGCCCTCGGCGTCACGTCTATAGTAATGACGGGGCTCGCGGTGGACGCGGATCGTCTCGCGCTCGCGAGGACGATGGGATTTAAAACTGCCACGGCGGGTGATCGCGATTGGATCGAGCAAGTTCGCGCGATGCTTCCGTCGGACGGTGCTGACGTCGTCTTTGACGCGGCCGGTGCTATCGATTCGCCGCGCGAACTACTACGTCGCGGCGGCCAGCTGATCGAAGTTGGATGGCCCGCGCGCGATCTCAAGTCGGCAGAGTTGCGCTCGTTGTTTTTCCACGGCGTGACGATTATCAACTCTCGCATCCGCACCCCAGAAACCTGGCGGCGCGCAATCGCGATGGTTTCGAGCGGCGCGGTCGACTTACGTCCGATGGTCACCCATCGCTACTCTATCTCGCACGGCCTCGAGGCATTCGACCTCCTGCGCGAGCGGCGCGGAGTAAAGGCACTGATTATTCCCAGCGATTAGCTACTAGCTAATCGGCTAGTACTCGGAGAAATAGCATGAAAGAAGGATTCAAAATTGCCGATGTAGATACTCACTTGATGGAGCCTGACTATGTATTCGAGCGCTACATCGACGACCGCTACAAATCCTCGGCGCCCAAAATGGGCATCGCGCCGGAGTCCGGCCGCCGCACTTTCCTGGTCGAAGGCGAACCGTTCACCCGCGAAAAAGGCAAATACCCGATGGCGGCGCCCGGCTTCCTCGACGCCGTTCGCAAGGCGATGAAGCGCTTCGAGCGCGCTGCCAAGCTGGGATTCAGCCCTGAGAGCCGCATCCTCGACATGGACGAGCAGGGCGTCGACGTCCAGATTGTGTATCCGACTGCGGCCGGGCAAATGCTCGGGCGCGAGTTCCGCGACCCGCAACTGCTGGCAGCATGCTGCCGCGCCTACAATGATTGGAGTGCTGACTACTGCTCGAAGACGAAGGATCGCGTGAAGTGGGCGGCCATTTTGCCCATGCAGGACGTGGGCGAATCGATCAAGGAAGCGAATCGTGCGGCGAAGAACGGCGCCATCAGCTTTTACGTGCGCCCCAACCCGGTCCGCGGCCGGGCGATTTTCCACGACGACTACCTCCCGCTCTGGGGCGAAGTCGAAAAACTTGGACATCCGATCTCCACTCACGATTCCGGCTCGGCGTCGGTCGAGTCGTTCGGCGATCGGATGGACACTCACGTCACCGGCCACATCCTGTCGCATCCGTTCGAAGCGATGGCCGCGATGGCCGGTCTCATCTGGTACGGCGTCATCGAAAAGTTCCCGAAGCTACGCGTCGTGCAGGTCGAAGCCGACGGCGGATGGGTTCCGTACTGGCTGCAGCGGATGGAACAGCATTGGGATTTCAGCGGCAACTCGGAGCATGAGTATTTGACCAAACGTCCGACTGAGTATTTCAAAAGTAACTTCTTTGTAGCCTTCCGCGGCGACGAACCGACCTTGAAGGCCGCTCTCGACATAGTCGGCGATAACAACTTCCTGTGGGACACTGACTATCCACATCCGGACGGCACCTTCCCATGGGGTATCGACGCGGTACTGAAGCAGTCGATCCCGCATTCGAGCAAAAAGAAGATCTTGTGGGACAATGCGGTCAAAGCCTTCAACTTCAACTGAGTATTCGATCGCTCGCCCGTTATTTCACGGGAGAGGTTAGGTGAGGGTTCTGGATTCATGCTGAAAAGCAAATAGGTCAGTTGATTGGACTTCGAATACACTCCCGAGCAGGAAATCTTCCGCCACAAAGTCCGCGCCTGGCTCGACGCCAACCTCCCCAAAGATCTCTGCGTCGACGACGCGCAGGATGAACGCATCGCGCCCAATCGCGAGGTCTTCGAACGCCGCCGCGCGTGGCAGGCCAAGCTTCACAGTGCCGGATACGCGGGCCTCTCGTGGCCGAGAGAGTACGGCGGTCACGCCGCCACCCTAATCGAGCAGGTCATCTGGGACGAGGAGTATTCGCGCGCCCGCGCACCTGTCCTGCCCAATTATTTTGGACTCGGCCTGTGCGGTCCGACGCTGATGAACTGGGGCAGCGAGGCGCAGAAGAAACGCTTCCTTCCACGAATCCTCGGCGCTGACGACATCTGGTGCCAAGGCTATTCGGAGCCGGGCGCCGGTTCCGATCTCGCAGGCCTCTCGACGCGCGCCACCGACATGGGCGACTACTTTCTCGTCAACGGCCAGAAAGTCTGGACCTCCGGCGCGCAGTACGCCGACTGGATGTTCATGCTCGCGCGCACTGACCCCGAGGCGCCCAAGCATCGCGGTATCAGCTACCTGCTGCTCGACATGAAAAGCTCCGGAGTAACAGTGCGCCCGCTGGTCCTGATGAACGGGCACTCGCATTTCAACGAAGTCTTTTTCGACAGCGTGCAAGTTCCCAAGGAAAACCTGGTCGGCCCCCTCAACGAGGGATGGAAAGTCGCGATGACGACGCTCAGCTACGAGCGCTCGTTCGCCGGCGGTGGCGGCCACGCCTCGCAGGTGCGGCGCCTCGCGGAACTCGCGAAGATCGTAAGTATCGACGGCAAGCCCGCGTGGGATCAAGAGTGGGTGCGCCAGCAGCTTGCGCAATTCATGATCGAATGCGAAGCCGCGCGCTATACGCAATTGCGATCGCTCACGCGCCAACTGCGCGGATTGCCGCCTGGACCCGAAGGCTCGATGCTCAAACTGTTCGGCTCCGAACTCGGCGTGCGTATCGCGCGCTTCTCGACTGAGCTTCTCGGCGCCTATGGCCTCGTCGGCGAGCCTACCGGCGTCCTCCCCGACTCGCCGCGATGGCTCAACCGCGTGTTGAGCTCGCGCCAATACACAATCGCGGGCGGCACCAGCGAAATCCAGCGCAACATAATAGGCGAGCGCTCGCTGGGTCTCCCCAAGGGATGACGCTCGAAAGGTCGACGAGGCACTTAGATGGAACTGGAGCTACTTTTCGCAATCACGGCCCAAATCGCACCGCCAATATTGATTCCCGATACCCGGACGGAACCCGAGTCGTCGTGCACGTCACTGGCGGAAAATTCGAGGGACCGCGGCTTAAAGGTAGCGTGCTCGCGAGCGGCGCTGATTGGTTCCTGATTCGCTCCGACGGCAAGATCGGAATCATCGACGTGCGCATAATCCTGAAAACTGACGATGGCGACCACATCTATATGACCTACACAGGTCGCGCGAAGATGGGTCCGAGCGCTCCTCACAACCTCGCGACAACACCGGTCTTCGCAGCCTCGACCAAGGGCAAGTATGCATGGCTCAACGACGTCCAGGCGTTCGCGACCGGCGAACCAGGCGCGGGCGGCATCACATATAGAGTGTATGTTCCGAACTAGGCGTCCTTACGGCGTGGGCGCTGCGATCAGAGCCATCACGGCCGAGCCGTTAACCAGGCTTGCATCCGTGAAGGTAGCTTGAGTACCAAGTAGTCCCGCCGTCGCTTGTTCATAAGTGCTGATAGCAACTGAGCTGGAAGTATCAGCCTGTTGCACCGCGATACTGCCGACTGAAGGACTGGAAAAGGTCGCGCTGCCTTCCGCACAGCTTACGTAGACGTCCATGTCGCCATTGCTATTCGTCGTGATCGCCGGAAGATTTACCCGTGTGCCGTATTTCGAGGATGTGCCGGTGGAGGTATCAACGAGCGTGCTCGCAGTCGCGGCTCCGGAAAGCGCCACTACCGCGTATGCGTCGGAACCCGTCGTCGAGCGACTGAATGTCGGGCTGGTGGAATCGCCGGTTTTCCATACATGATAAAATTCGAAACAACCGTCGCCGTCACCTTCGAAACCCTGATCAACTCCCATGAAACCCTGCTCAACCGCGGTCGTGTAGCCTTCGGCAGCGGGCGTTGCACGAGTGTTGCTCGCGATCCCGACGATGACCAGGTCGCCGTCCGCGATCCCGGTCGGGAGGTTCATCGCGTAACTCGAGACATTGCTGGCGGCACCTGAACTGGTCGCGACACCATCCACTACCGCTATCCCTGCGTGCGCCACGGTTCCCAGAAGAATGAGTGCGAGTGTCAACGCGGATACAAATTTACTCATCGTGATCACCAACTCCAAAATCAAACTATAGCGGAAATCACGTAGCCGGCGTACCCAATCGTTGCTCAAGAATTTACGTTGACACGGACGACGGTCCGCCGCTCGCTTAGCCGGCGAGTTTTGTGCGCAGGATTTCGTTGATCACTTTCGGGTTTGCTTTTCCGCCCATCGCCTTCATCACCGCGCCGACGAAGAATCCGAATAGCTTATCGCGGCCTGCGCGGTACTCGGCGACCTTTTCAGGTTCGGCGGCGATTATCTTGTCGACCGCTGATGCGATCGCGCCTTCGTCTGATACTTGTGCGAGGCCCAACTCAGCGATTGTTGCCTCTGCGCCTTTGCCGGACTTCACCATTGCGGCGAACGCGGTCTTCGCGGCGTTGAGACTTATCTTTTGTCCTTCGACCATTGTCAGCAGCGCGCCTACTTCTGGTGCTGGTGGTACCGCTTCGGTGAAGGGCTTTTCCGACTCGCGCGCGACGCGTAGCACTTCGGTCATCACCCAGTTCGCCGCGCTCTTGCGATTTTTGAGTCCCGGCAGCGTCGCCTCGAAGTAGTCGGCGACGTCGCGATCAGCGATCAGCACGCCCGCCTCGTATTCCGTCAGGCCTTCGCGCACGTAGCGGGCTTTTCGGTCGGCAGGCAATTCGGGCATCGACGCCCGCACCTGCTCGACCATCTCGGCCGGCACGATCAGCGGCGGCAGGTCTGGCTCCGGAAAATAGCGATAGTCATTCGCATACTCTTTCGAGCGCATCGGGCGCGTTTGCCTGCGCGAGGGATCCCACAGATGAGTCTCTTGCGCGACTTTGCCGCCCGCCTCGACAACTTCTATTTGCCGTCCGACCTCATACTCAATAGCGTCTTCGACGTAGCGGAACGAGTTGAGATTCTTAATCTCAGTTCGGACACCATACTCAGTTGCACCACGCTTGCGGATCGAGACGTTGCAATCGCATCGGAAACTGCCTTCCTCCATCTTGCCGTCGGACGCATCGACGTAACGAAGTATCGCGCGCAGTTGACGCAAGTAAGCGCCCGCGTCTTCTGCGGAGCGGAGATCGGGTTCGCTGACGATCTCGATTAGCGGCACGCCCGAGCGATTGAAGTCGACCAGGCTGGCGCTTTCGACGTGAATATTTTTGCCCGCGTCTTCCTCGATATGGATTCGCGTGAGCCTCACTCGGCGCGTATCGCCATTCTCAGTCGGAGGGAGATCTACGTATCCGCCTTTGCAAACTGGAGTCTCGTACTGACTAATCTGATAGCCCTTGGGCAGGTCGGGATAGAAGTAACTTTTGCGATCGAAAATAGAGTAGGGCGCTATACTACAATGCGCGGCGAGTCCGGTTCGAATAGCCAGTTCGACCGCGCGGCGATTGAGGACTGGCAGCACGCCGGGCATCCCCATGCACACTGGGCAGACGTTTTCGTTTGGCCCGGCGCCGAACGTCGTCGAGCATCCGCAAAACAGTTTCGAGTGAGTCAGCAGATGGGTATGGACTTCGAGCCCAATCACCGCTTCGTATGCTTCACGATTCATCGTAATTGTCCGTTAGACCGCCGGTGTCCGCGGCTTGAATGCTCCCGTACGCTCGAACGCATCGCCGGCGCGCAAAATTGTTTCCTCGGCGAAGGGCGGCGCGATCAACTGCATTCCAATCGGCAGATTGTTCGCGTCATAGCCGCACGGCATCGCCATCCCGGGCAGCCCAGCCAGGTTCACCGAGATGGTGAAGATGTCCGACAGGTACATCGTGAGCGGATCGTTCATCTTCTCGCCGATTTTGAACGCGGTGGTCGGCGCGACAGGAGTAACGATCAAATCGCACTTCTCGAACGCGTGCTCGAAGTCTTTTCGAATCAGCGTGCGCACCTTCTGCGCCTTCAGATAGTAAGCGTCGTAGTAGCCGGCCGAGAGCGCGAAGGTGCCGAGCATGATTCGCCGCTTGACCTCGGGGCCGAAACCATGTGCGCGCGTCGTTTCATAGAGCGCGATATTGTCCTCAGCGTTGACGCGCAGGCCGTAGCGGATACCGTCGTAGCGCGCGAGGTTCGCACTCGCCTCGGCAGTCGCGAGCAGGTAGTAGGCCGCGATCGCGTAGCCAGTATGCGGCAGCGAGATTTCGACCGTCGATGCGCCGAGCGATTCATAGTTCTTGAGCGCGGCGCGAACGGATTTTTCGACTTCGGGCTGCATCCCCTCGACGAAATATTCGCGCGGCACTCCGATTCGAAGTCCCTTGACGTCTCCCGTCAGCGCATTTTCGTAGTCGGGCACCGGACGCGCCGAGCAGGTCGAGTCGCGAACGTCCCTGCCGGCGAGAGTGCGCATGAGAATCGCGGCGTCGCGCACCGACTTCGTAAACGGACCGACCTGGTCGAGCGACGACGCGAACGCGATGACGCCAAACCGGCTGACGCGGCTATAAGTCGGCTTGATTCCGACCACGCCGCAGAAGGACGCCGGCTCGCGAATCGATCCGCCAGTGTCGGTGCCGAGCGAGGCGAGGCATTCGTGCGCGGCGACCGCTGCGGCGGATCCGCCCGACGAGCCGCCGGCGACGCGCGCGGTGTCGTGCGGATTGGTAGTGGTGCCGAACGCGGAATTCTCGGTCGAGGAGCCCATCGCGAATTCGTCCATGTTGGTCTTGCCGACGAAGACTGCGCCTTCTGCGCGCAGGCGTTCGATCACGGTCGCGTCGAACGGCGGCACGAAATTTTCCAGAATTCGAGACGCACAAGTCGTGCGAACGCCCTTGGTTGCGTAGATATCCTTGATGCCGAGCGGAATTCCGCATAGCGCCGGCGCATCCCCTGCGGCGAGGCGCGCGTCCGCCGCGCGCGCCTGCTCGAGCGCTTCTTTCTCGGTCACCGTAAGAAATGTGTGCAGCTTTGGCTCTGCCGCGTCGATTCGATCGAGGCAATCGCGCGTGAGTTGCGTCGCGGTGATCTCGCGGGCGCGAAGTTTCGCCGATGCTTCGGCGATAGTGAGTTTGTTCAGTTCCGATGTCATGCGGAAAAAATTTCTACTCGATTATTTTCGGCACTTTGAAGTAGTTGCGATCGCGCGAGGGCGCATTTGCGAGCATCGCCTCGGCGTCCGGCCGATTCGTTACCTCGTCGTCGCGCATGGGAGTGCCAGCCTCGCCGACTTGCGTCGTCGGCGCGACATCCTTGGTGTCGAGCTCGTTCAATTTATCAACGTAGGCAAGCATTTCATCCATGTCGGCGCGCAGACGTTGTTCGTCTGACGCGGATAATTCCAGGCGCGCGAGGCGCGCGACGTGTCGCACCTGTTCGAGGGTGATTTTTGTTTCAGCCATGATGATTCAGTGTCCGGGAATCGTAACATTCCGGACGATCGATGTCAGGGCCGTAGGTCGGGGGGAAGGGGAAATCACTTTATTGAATGTGAAACCCGCGGTGGGTTTCACGCTTCCTTCGGCAGGGGTGACCCCTGCACCCAGTGTTAAGAAAGATGCGGGACTTCGTCCCTGTTAGAAGGGTTGTAACGATTCCCTTCCGCGTCCGGTTCCCCTTCCCGCTCGGGAAGGGGTTAGAGGTTAGGTTGTTGGGACGGATCGCTTGCGGTCATGTTCGCTGGCTTTTAGCCTTGTTGCGTATCGCGAGAATAGGGGCCGGTTGGATAAGATGAGTCAGCGCGATCTGATTGCTCGCGCGTCGGCGTGGATCGCGGAGCTGCGGGCGCAGCTTCCGCTGGGACGGCGGGGGGAGCGGGCTGCGGAGAAGCATCTGCGGCGCAGTGGCTATCGGATCGTTGCGAGGAATTTTCGGGCGGCCGGAGCGGAGATCGATATCGTTGCGATGGACGGCGACGTACTTGTGTTCGTCGAGGTCAAGACGCGGCGGAGCCGCGAGGCGGGCGCGCCTGAAGAAGCCGTCGATGAGCGCAAGCAGAAGCGGATGCGGCGCGCGGCGGAAATTTTCGCGATGCGGTATCGTGCGGATGACGTCACGATGCGCTTCGATATCGTAGCGATTGACGCGTCGGGCGAGCGGCTGGAGATTGAACTGTTGAGGAACGCATTCTGAATGCTGGACATCAAGCTGATTCGTGAACGGCCCGATTTCGTGAAGGGCGAGCTGGCCAAGCGCGGTGTCGATCCCGCTGAAGTCGATCGACTACTCGACGCCGATCAGAAGCGCCGGAAGTTGCAGGCTGAGGTCGATCAACTGCGAGCCGATCGTAAGCGGCGGTCGCGGGAAGTCGGCAAGTTGCCGCCTGAGCAGCGCGCGGCCGAGATCGCGAAGATTCGGGCCGAGGAAGCGGATGAAGAGAAGCTCGCGAAGGGCGAAGCGGTTGAGGCCAGCAATCCGTTGTTGCTCCTGGGCACGCAACTCAACGCTGCCGAGAAGCAGGTTGAGGAACTGGCGCTTACACTTCCGAACATCCCGCGGCCGTATGTTGTCGTCGGCGCGAGCGAGGCTGACAACCGGGTAATCAAAACCGAAGGGACGCCGACCGAGTTCACCTCGTTCAAGCCTCTGCCGCATTGGGAGCTTGGCGAGAATCTTGGAATCATCGATTTCGATCGCGGAGTGAAACTCTCAGGGACGCGGTTCTATGTCTTGTGCGGCGCGGGTGCGAGGCTGCAGCGCGCGCTGATTACCTGGATGCTCGACGTAAAGACTCGAGAGCAGGGCTACCTCGAAATAATTCCGCCGTTGATGGTGAGTCGCGAGACTGCCACCAGCACCGGGCATCTGCCGAAGAACGCGGACACGATGTATCACGACGACGAGGATGACTTCTGGTTTATCCCGACCGCCGAGGTTCCGCTCACGAGCCTCCATCGCGACGAGACGCTCGACGAAAGCAGTTTGCCGGTCTACATGACCGCGTACACTCCATGCTTTCGGCGCGAGAAGATGTCAGCGGGGCGCGACGTCCGAGGGATCAAGCGCGGGCATCAGTTCGACAAGGTCGAGATGGTCAAGCTGGTGCGTCCGGAAACGTCGGACGACGAATTTCACAAGATGGTGAACGATGCCGCGGAGATCTGCCGGCGCCTGAAAATTCCGTTTCGGATCGTCGAGCTGTGCACGGCGGATCTGAGTTTCGCGAGCGCGGTTACCTATGATCTTGAGATGTGGGCGCCGGGATGCGGCGAGTGGCTCGAGGTCAGCTCGGTTTCGAATTGCACGGACTTCCAGGCGCGCCGTGCGAAGATTCGTTTCAAGACGAAGGGCGGCAAGCCGGAGCTGGTGCATACGTTAAACGGATCAGGGCTGGCGCTGCCGCGCACGATGATTGCGGTGCTGGAGAATTATCAAAATGAAGATGGCAGCGTCACCGTTCCCGAAGTTTTGCGGCCTTATATGGGGGGCATGGAACGGATTGGGAAAATTTAATCTGACGTGAAACCCACCTGGGTTTCACACTTCCTTGGCAGGGGTTAAACCCTGCAGCTTAGTATTAAGATTACGTTTCATCGCGGTTTCGCTTTAAATTCGCGGGTTCACTGCGATTTTCAGGGTCCGTAACATTCCCGCAACAATCGATGCGTATGATTAAAAGACGACGGACAGATCCGGCCGGTCGTGCGCGCCGGGTTCCGATGTGAGTCAGATTAGAAACTCTGTAGGAAGAGATCGTTTGTCCGAATTAGAAGGGTCGATGGCCGATAGCATCCCGGCGGTCCGGCGCGAGAGCGCGAGAGCGCCGGTGCATGTCCGTCTGTTCGGCGATCGAATCTTCATCGCTACGACATTTATTCTTGCGCTGACGATTCTCGCATTGTTGTTCGGACTTGCGATTGCTCTCATCGCCGACAGCTTTCCCGCAATTCGCGCCTTCGGGTTGCACTTCTTTATCAGCACCGAATGGGATCCCGTCAACGACAAGTACGGCGCACTGCCGTTTATCTACGGAACCTTCGTTTCATCGTTTATCGCGCTGGCAATCGCAGTACCGCTGAGCCTCGGCGTCGCGCTATGCCTGAGTGAGATGGCGCCCGACTGGCTTAGCCATCGGCTGGGTTTCCTCGTCGATCTGCTGGCCGCAATTCCGAGCGTGGTCTACGGCCTCTGGGCGGTGTTCGTGATGGGTCCGTGGATTCGCGACTACGTCGAGCCGCCGATGGCGCACTATTTCGGCTGGCTGCCGTTTTTCCAGGGACCCAAAGTGGCAGTCGGGATGCTTTCGGCAGGAGTGATTCTCGCAATCATGATCATCCCGTACATCTCGTCGGTCTGCACCGACGTCTTTCGCGTCGTTCCGCATACGCAGCGAGAAGCGGCGCTCGCGCTCGGCGCGACCAAGTGGGAGATGGTGAAGACAGCGGTGATTCCGTACGGCATGACCGGAGTGATCGGAGCGATCATCCTGGGCTTGGGCCGCGCGCTCGGCGAGACGATCGCGGTCGCGATGGTAATCGGCAACTCGCCGGATATTTCCCTCTCGCTGTTCAAACCGGCGGCGACACTGGCCAGCGTGATCGCCAATGAATTCGCGGAGGCTACCTCCGACCTTTATGTGGCGGCGCTGATCGAGCTTGGACTCGTGCTGCTGATCCTCGGAATCGTGCTCAACGTTGTGGCGCGGGCGTTGGTGCTGGGCGTGCAGCGCCGACGCTACCAGGAGGTCAGCAAGTAATGGCGGCAGCCGGCGCGGTCAGCGGTCTTCATGGCGAGACCAGTTATCGCTATCGCAAGTTCAAGAGCGACGCGATGATGGCGGTCACTGTCGGCGCGACTATCGTCACGCTGATTCCTCTATTCCTGGTACTCGGATACTTGCTCACCAAGGGAGTCGCGAGTCTCAACTGGGCGTTTTTCACCCATATGCCGGCGCCGGTTGGCGAAGCGGGCGGCGGCATGGCCAACGCAATTGTCGGCACGCTCGAGGTCGTGGGAATCGCGTGCCTGATTGGAGTGCCGATCGGAGTCGGTGCGGGTCTCTTTCTGGCAGCAAATCGAGGGAGCCAGTTTGCCAACTGGGTGCGATTTTCGGCGGACGTGCTGATGGGCGTGCCGTCGATCGTGGTCGGAATTTTTGCCTACGCAGTTATCGTGCGACCGTTCGGCGGCTTCTCGACGCTGGCGGGCGCCGTCGCGCTCGCGGCGATAATGATTCCGCTCGTTACCCGCACCACCGAAGAGATGGTGCTGCTGGTACCGCCCGAATTGCGCGAGGCTTCGCTGGCGCTGGGCGTGCCGAATTGGCGTACGACGCTGTCAGTGGTCGCGCGCACCGCGCTGTCGGGAATCACCACCGGCGTCATCCTGGCGGTCGCGCGAGTCTCAGGCGAGACAGCGCCTCTTCTGTTCACGGCGTTCGGCAATCGGTTCTGGTCGACGTCGCTGTTCCATCCGATCAACACCTTGACGGTGCAGGTTTACACTTACGCGATTTCGCCATTTGCCGACTGGCAGCGGCAGGCGTGGGCGGGCGCGCTGGTTTTGACGGGTATTATCCTTGCGCTCGAGTTGGGCGTGCGATGGGTGACGGGCGGGGCGGCGAAAGCGCCAAGGTAGCCATGGCTGACAAGCTGGTCGTCAAAAATCTGAACGCCTTCTTTCACAAGAATCGCGCGCTCAAAGACGTTAGCCTGTCCTTCGAGGAAGATCGCATTGCCGCGATCATCGGGCCATCGGGATGCGGCAAATCTACGCTGGTGCGATGCCTGAATCGGATGCATGAAGTCGTGCCCGGTGCGACCGCGACCGGCGAAGTGCTGCTCGACGGTAACAACATCTACGACGATGACGTCGATCCGGTGCAGGTGCGGCGGCGAATCGGGATGGTCTTTCAGAAGCCGACGCCGTTTCCAACTATGTCGATCGAGGACAACGTCGCGGCGGGGCTCACGCTCAATGGGGTCGAGGTTGGCCGCGGCGAGCGCGATGCCATAATCGAGAAAAGCCTGCGCCAGGCGGCGCTCTGGGAAGAGGTGAAGGATCGTCTGCGGCGTCCCGGTGGCAGCTTGTCGGGCGGACAGCAGCAGCGTTTGTGCGTCGCGCGCGCGCTCGCAGTTCAGCCCGAGGTGCTGCTGATGGACGAGCCGTGCTCGGCGCTCGACCCGATCTCGACCGCGCGCATCGAAGAACTATTGCTAGAACTGAAGTCGGCGTACACTATCGTCATCGTGACTCACAACATGCAGCAAGCAGCGCGCTGCTCCGACAAGACGGCCTTCATGTACACCGGCGATCTGATCGAGTACGGCGAGACCAAGCAGATCTTCACGAACCCCACCAAGCGTGAGACCGAGGACTATATCACCGGGCGATTCGGCTGATCTCGGGGAAGAGCAAATGGATAGTACCCAGCCGCAGCATACGAATAGGCAGTACGAAGAGGATTTGCGCGGCTTGCGCGCCGGTCTACTCAAGATGGGTGGGCTGGTCGAGCGCCAAATCGCGGAGGCGGTCGACGCGCTAGTCAATCGCGACAGCGATCATGCGCGCGAAGTGATCCAGCGCGACGAAGAAGTCAATCGGATGGACAACGACAACGACGAGCAGTGCATCCGGCTGCTCGCGCTGCATCAGCCGACCGCCAGCGACCTGCGCTTTATCACCACGGGACTGAAGATCACGACCGACCTCGAACGAATCGGCGACAACGCCGTCAACATCTGCGAGCGCTCGCTCGAACTCAACGAAGTTCCGCAGCTCAAGCCCTACATCGACTTGCCGCGAATGGCGGAAATAGCGCAGTCGATGGTCAAGGACAGTATCGATGCGTTCATGCGCGACGACACCGACCTGGCCGACCAGGTGATCGCGCGCGACGACGAAGTCGACCTGCTCAACTACCAGGTCTATCGCGAGCTGCTGAGCTACATGGCCGAGGATCCGCATACGATTGCGTCGGCCACGCGGCTGCTGTTCGTTTCGAAGTATCTCGAGCGTATCGCCGATCACGCCACCAATATCGCGGAGATGGTGACGTTCATGGTTAAGGGCAAAATGATCCGTCACGTGGAAACCAAGAAGCGGGGAACTTGATTTTACAAGGTGGAGGGGGTGAGCCGATGAACCAGACCAGCCAGGCCATGAACACGGTCTCCGACGCGCAACGCGGACTTCGGTACCGCGTGCTGATCGTCGAGGACGACGCCGACATCCGCGAACTGATCCGCTACAACCTCGCGCAAGAGGGGTTTATCGTCGAGGAAGCGGCCGACGGCGCGCAGGCGCTCGAGAAGGTCAAGCGACGCGTGCCCGATCTGATGGTGCTCGATCTGATGCTGCCCGGGATGCCGGGGCTGCAGGTCTGCCGCCAGATGCGCGCCGAGCGCGAGACCGCGCATCTGCCTATCCTGATCGTTACCGCCAAGGGCACCGAAGTGGACAAGGTGCTCGGACTTGAGATGGGCGCTGACGACTACGTCGTGAAGCCGTTCAGCCCGCGCGAGCTGGTTGCCCGCGTCAAGGCGCTGCTGCGTCGCGCCAATCCGCTTTCGGAGCCGGACTCCGGCGGCGGCGCGTACGAGAAAGGGCGGCTGCGGATGGACTTTGGCACCTACCAGGTATTCGTCGACACCAAGCGCAGAGAGCTTGCGCTACGCGAGTTCGAACTGCTGAAATTCTTCGTGCAGCATCCGATGCGGGTATATACGCGCGAACAACTGCTCGACATGGTGTGGGGCCGCGACACGTTCGTCGAACCGCGGACCGTCGACGTTCACGTACGCCGCCTGCGCCAGCATATCGAGCGCGATGACGCCAATCCGGAATTGATCCTCACGGTGCGAAGCGTAGGTTATCGCTTCAACCCCGAAGCGCTTGGATAGATCACCGACCGCCGGCCTGATCGCAGCGATAGGAATCGGTCTCGCACCTGCCGCCATATTACTGGTAGTGCTCGCGGCCACCGGAGCGGTGTCGCCGGTGTGGGTCGTGATCGTGATCGCGCTGGGACTTGCGCTCGGAGCGATTCTCGCGCGCGCAATCGGACGCTCGTTGTCGCGACGCGCGGAAAGGCTCGATGCGGTCGCGACCGCGCTGCAGGGCCGGCGTCCACCGCCGCATCTGCTGCCCAACGGAGACGACGCGATGGGCCGCGCGGAGCATCATCTGCTCGACGCCGCCGACTCGATCGTTGCCGACGTGGACTCGCTGGCTGAGCAGCGCGACGAGTTCGAGGCGATTCTGCGCAGCATGGCCGAGGCGGTGGTCGTGACCGGTTCGCGCGGCGAGGTGATCCTGCTCAATGGCGCGGCGCGGCGAATCTTCGCGTTGGGAGCCGAGACGGACTATCGCGATCGGCCGTTCGTCGAGCTATGTCGCGACCCGCGGCTGCAGGAGTTTGCGGGACGCTCGATGCGATCGGCGGGCACCGACGTCACCAGCGCGGAAATCATGATCCAGAATCCCGCACCGCTCTACGTCAGTGCGAGCGCCGCGCAGATTCGCACCTCGCGCGGCGCAGCCTGGGTGTTCGTCTTTCACGACATCACGCAGCTCAAGTCATACGAAACGCTGCGCGCAGATTTCATTTCGAATCTCACGCATGAGCTGCGCACTCCGCTGAGCGCGCTATATGGCTACGCCGAGACCCTTATCCAGGGCGTGGACGATCGCGAGACCTCGACGCGATTTCTAGGAATCATCGAGCGGCAGGCGCGGCGCCTCGCGCGTTTGCTCGACGACCTGGTCTCGCTGTCAGACCTGGAACGTGGATTGACGCCGCTAAAGATTGAGCAGCTCGAGCCGTCGCGCGTGCTGTCAGAAGCGGCCGAGCTGATGCAGGAGCAGGCGGGAAAGCGCGGCCTCCGCCTGTCGGTGAAGTGTCCGGAGGGATTGCCGAAGGTGTCGGGTGATCGCGACCGCCTGCACCAGGTGATGCTCAATCTGATCGACAACGCGATCAAATACACGCCGCGCGAGGGCCGGGTGACGGTCGAGGCTCGCGAAGCGGCGGACGCAAACGGAGCCGGCGCAAAGCCGGGCGTCGCGCTGGTCGTGGTCGATACGGGCGAGGGAATTCCGGCGGCGGACATCCCGCGGCTGACCGAACGATTCTATCGCGTCGATCGCGCGCGCTCGCGCGAGCTGGGCGGCACCGGCCTTGGCCTCGCGATCGTCAAGCACATCGTGCAGTTGCATCACGGCGTGCTGCGAATCGAGAGCAAGGTGCATGAAGGCACGACGGTGTCAGTCTGGATCCCCGCCGCGCAGAGGTGAATCAAGGGGATAGACATACGAGCGGCATTTTTGTATGAAACAGCTACCTACAGTAGAACTGACTGGTTTGACACTTCTCCAGACCAGTCAGTTGCGGGCCAGCGGATACTTCTCCCGCTGGCCCGTTTTTCATTGAAGAAAAACGATCGGCTTGCTCGCGGACCCGCGATATGAAAATTTCTAGGGTTCGGATGCGCCATTAGCTCAGTGGATTAGAGCGGATGACTACGGATCATCAGGTCGGGGGTTCAAGTCCCTCATGGCGCACCATTCTATTTCGTTGAACTAAGAATAGATGCCCCTTCTGATTTCCCTCGCCCCATGAGGGGAGAGGGTGAGGGTGAGGGACATTTTGCGGCGCGGATGTCTGTTGCGCCGCATATTCCGAAATCGTCAGCAAATTATGGTCCCTTCGCCAGCCGCCCGAGGAGAGCGTGGGCCTCTCCCCACGTGGGGCGCGGCTAGTTGCTACTTCCCAAACAAAAAATCGGCGCGGCAGCCGTTGTCGACCCACACCATTCGGTTGTTGTAGCCCCAGCTCGTGCCCTGGATGCATGGGGCGTTGCTCCATTTGCGCGTCAGGCTCACCTGGCCGTTGGTATTGGCGGGGCATTCGGTTCTGCGGTTGCTGTAGGACGCACACGTTAATCGCTGACCTCCGCCTCCGCCGCCGCCGTTCGACCACATCACGCCGGTCGTGAATATCCCGCGGCATCCTTGATCGACCCAAATCCGGTTGTCGTTCTGGATGTCCCAGCTCACGCCCTTTTTACATTTGGCCGAGCTGACCTGGCGCGCGAGCGCGACGCCGTTGCGCGTGTCTGCTGGGCACGTATTGCGCCCGCCGTTGTAGGAATCGCAGCTCACGGTTTCCGCCAGAGCCGGGCCGCTGGCCATCGCGAGCACAAGAGTGATTGCGGTCAGGATACGTCGTGGGGCAACTTTAATTTTCATGCTAACCGAGTATCGCGAATCGGTTGCGGATTGAAAGTTGCGTCGTCCGGCTGCGCTCGACTGTTGAGCGTGGCGTGGTGTAACGATCGACCGAACCGGAGGATCATCTTCAATGCCAGCCGTCCCCGATTTCTCGAAACCATATCGCGTCGACAACGGCAAAAAGTTCCGCTTGAAGGATTTCGATCCCGCGGACACCAGCCAAGTCAAATCGAAGAAGGACGCCGAGAAAGAATTGCCGCGCGGAATCGAGCGCATGATCGATTTGCAGGACAAGCTCTACGCGCAGGACAAGTGGGCGTTACTAGTGATCCTTCAGGCGATGGACGCGGCCGGCAAGGACGGCGTGATCAAGCACGTGATGTCGGGAGTCAGTCCGCAGGGATGCGAGGTGCATTCGTTCAAGCAGCCGTCGGTCGAGGAACTCAATCACGACTTCATGTGGCGGGCGGTCAAGAATGTTCCCGGAGCGCGGCCGCATCGGCATTTTCAATCGCTCGTACTACGAAGAGGTGCTCGTCGTCCGCGTGCACAAGGAGCTGCTCGAGCGCGAACGCATACCGCCGTCGCTCATCACCAAGAACATCTGGAATGAGCGCTTCGCCGATATCAACGCGTATGAACATTACCTGGCGCGCAACGGCGTCGTCATCCGCAAGTTCTTTCTCAATCTCTCGAAGGAAGAACAGAAGAGGCGTTTTCTGAAGCGTCTTGAAGAACCGGACAAGAACTGGAAATTTTCCGCCGCCGATATCGCGGAGCGAGAACGATGGGACGACTACATGACGGCCTACGAGGAAATGGTCCAGCACACCGCCACTCCGCACGCGCCATGGTACGTCGTTCCCGCGGACAAGAAATGGTACACGCGCCTGGTGGTGGCAGAGGCGATCATCCGTGCGCTCGAGGACTTGAATCTCAAGTATCCAGTCCTCACCGCCGCCCAGCGCAAGGAACTGAAGGAAGCTCGCAAAGCACTCGAGCATGAAGGCGATCATCACTGACGCGAGCGCATCGGGTGCGACCGAATCACGCGAGCCGATCCCGTCGCTCGAGCTGTTCGATTCACCGCGCGCGTGGAGGATGGTCGCGGCCGCATTCGTCGCGATGTGCGCGGTGTACGGCGTCGCGTACAGCTTCGGCGCGTTCTTCAAGCCGATGGCGGCAGAGTTCGGCGCGCATCGGAGCGCGACCTCCGCGGTATTCTCAATCACGGTGCTGGTGTGGTGCGTCCTCGGGCCATTGACGGGCCATCTGTCGGATCGCTTCGGCCCGCGAATCGTGGTCGCGACGGGAGCGGTCGTGATGGGCCTGGGTCTCGCGCTGACCTCGATGATCGATCGTCTATGGCTCGGCTACCTGACGTACGGGCTCGGGGTCGGCGTCGGAGTCGCATGCGCGTATGTTCCGATGGTCGCGGTGGTCGGCGGATGGTTTCTCAGAAGGCGCAACACCGCGCTCGGAATAGCGGTGGCGGGAATAGGATTCGGCACGGTCTTCGGCGCGCCGATTGCCGCTGCCTTGATCGACCATCTCGGATGGCGCGCGACGTACGTCGTATTCGCGATTGCCACCACTGCGATCCTGCTCGGATGCGCCTTTATCGTCGAGCGGCCGCCCGTCCACGTGACGCCGTCTCGCGTCCGTCTGGCAGACGCGCTGCGCAGTCCGGCGTTTGGCTTTCTGTACGCATCGTCGGTGACCGTTTCGATTGTGATTTTCGTGCCGTTCGTCTATCTGCCGTCGTTCGCGCACGACCGCGGCGCGAGTGAGTTCGCCAGCGCCGCACTCGTCGGCATCATCGGCGGCGCGAGCGTCGTGGGGCGGATGGGCCTCGGCAGCCTGGCCGATCGCGCGGGAGTGGTGCGACTTTACCAGGCGAGCTTCCTCGTGCTCGCGCTCAGCTACGGCATCTGGCTGGCCGCGGCTTCGTATCCGATGATGGTCGTGTTCGCACTCGTGATGGGCGCGGGATACGGCGGCTACGTCGCACTCTCGCCAGCCGTGATCGCGCACCTGTTCGGCACGCAGCGGATGGGCACGGTGCTCGGCGCGCTCTACACCAGCGGCGGAATCGGTGCGATGGTCGGTCCTCCGATTGTCGGACTGATCATCGATCGAACCGGCAGCTACCGCGTCGCGATCGCATGCGCATTGGCAGTCGCGCTCGCGTCATTCGCGATGCTGATTCCACTGGCGAGGTACGAACCGGCTAGCGAGTCGCCGATCGCGCCTGACTAGCCGGGTTCAGTCAGAATCTTGATCGAAGGGATATTGATCAGTCTTGAATGACCATCGATATGTCTTTTCACCCGAGGTGACTGAAACCGAGTACGACTTTCCGGCCTGCAGCGATGCTCGTGGAATAATAAGAGCGGCCGCGTAGTGCTTGAGTCCAGACTGGGCAGCCTGCACTTGGGAAGGATCCGAGCTTCGATAGCTGTCCGCGGTGACTGTGCATGTCTCGAGCGTTTCACCGTCCTTCGTTAATGAAACATCGCTGAGATTCGGGCTGAAGTCGCGGCCAAACGAGATGAGTATGATCGACCCGGTCGGTCTTTCATAGTTGGGGCAGGCAGAGAGCGGATTCGGAAATTCGCGCATGGTGAAACGCACGTGCTTCACCGTCTCGCCGTCAGAAGGATACTCGATTGGCTTGGGCAACAGGGTGCTCTCCTGCGCTTCGGTTGCTGCAGAGATGCTCGATTCTGTGAAGCGCTGATGTTGCGGGTAGCTGTTCACCGCTTGTCCGGCGTTACTTAAGGACCAGCTCGAGCCGCGCCCAAAGTCGAGCACCGCGGCGCACCATCCGGCTTCGCAATAGCGGCCGAAGCCCGCCTCGCGCAATGTTGGATCAAGAATCGGCAATGCGTGAAAAGGAGCTAAGAGCCAGCCTTCGATTGCTTCATCATCAGTGAGTTCCGAATGGCTCGGCGGGATGACGTCGCCAGTGCGGCCAGCGACTTGACCAGTTGACGTATACCAGGGATTGCTCGGATCCTCGTCGTGCATTTTCGCACCGAGTTCGAAGCGAGCGTGGTTCTTCACAAGGTAGCGGGCGTGCCTCTCATCAGCGTCGCTCAGAAACTTGTTATCGACGATAGGCATAAGACCCGCAGCGGTGCGCGCTTCGTTGATTCGCAAGAGCCATTCCGGCCCCGCGTTCATAGCAGTGCGGGACTCCTTCTCGGGCTCCACGATAATCGGCTGTCGCGCCGGCTGCGTCGATTGCACCGGCTGAGAGCATGCCGATGCGCAGAGTGCAGTCGCGGCTATCAGTATCAGCCTTCCGAAACTGAGAAACGCGGCAAGAACTGCACGTCCTGATCGAATCAGTTCTTGCAAAGTCCTTGCGAGCGCAGGTACATCACGTCGGCATCGGTTAAGGTTGGCCCCTTGAGCGCCTGCGCAGTAACGACAGTACTGTGCTCGCTGTTGATGCCGCAATTGACCGCAATCGTGGTCCCGCCGGGCGTCTGCATGCTCGTGTTTACCCATGAGGTACGCGCGCTATCCCCTTCGCGCTCGCGCGAGTCGACGGTCAGGCCAGTATTTGATTCTACAACAGGTTGCTTAGCCATCTGTTCGCAGATTGGTTCCGCGTTAATTTCGCATCCCGATGCGGCAGCAGAACTTGAACCGCCGCTACCGCTCGACCCATTCTGCGATCCGCACGCCGCGATAACCGTCGATACGAAAAGAACTAAAACCAACAAGCGCCGATGCATCTGAGATTTCCCCCTTGCCTGAAGACAGACACGTTTGCGATACCCTGCAAGGTAGCAATTCGTTACTCAGGTGACAACAAAGTGTGAAAACTGGCGTAAGGGATGTGGTTTCGTGCGCCCTCGACCGACGCCCGGTTTGTGAATAGGGGAGGGTGTTGATACGGTCAAACGATTCGCGCACGCGGCTTGGGGGCTTCGTGCATGGAGGTCTAATCGATGCGTAAGTTCATCATGTCGGGACTTTTTGCCGTCGCGCTGGTGGGGCTAGCGTTTGCGGCAGACATTGATCGTCACGCCGACTTCAGCAATCCCAAGGCGCCAACCGCCGCCGTGGGATGCAAAGGCTTTTACGGTACCGACGACAACCGGACTGCCTGCGACGATTTCTGCGGGAAGTACCGCTCCGATAACGAGGGCGCGTCTTGCGCGTGCAACGACGGCAAGTGTCCGGCCGACGACCATCCGTAGGCTGGTTCACTTTTCACTGGGTTTACGCGGCGTCGTGAAAGATGACGCCCATCGCATAGCGCACGCCTGATTTGATCGTGCTGACGCCGTGACGCATGTTCACGCGATGGAATCCCTTTGCGCCGGCCGCGGGACGGTAGCGATTCGCGAAGATTATTCCTTCGCCGGCATCGAGCGCGATTGCCTCGCCGCGCGATTGCGCCCGCGGACGCTGCTCGACCAGCAATAGTTCACCGCCTTCGAAGTCACGCCCGCGGCGGCTTAGAGCGCAGGTGAACTGAAGCGGGAACGCGACCTCGCCGTACAAATCCTGATGCAGGCAGTTGTAGCCGCCATCTTCGTAGCGAAGGATCAGCGGCGTCGGCCGCGTCTGTCCGTGAGCCGCGCAGATTTTCAAAAATTCTGCGAGCGACGGCGGATAAGAATCGCTCGAGCGCATCCGCTCGGCCCATCGATTCGCCGTCGGCGCGAGCTTCCGATACATCGCGAGGCGCAGGTCCTCGACCAGCGGCGGCATCGGCCGCGCGAAATACTTGTACTCGCCAACGCCGTAGCTATGCCGTTCCATCACGACGCGGCTGCGAAAGCGCTCGCGATTCGGGTACAGCGCGATCATCTCTGCACACTCGGCCGCGCGCAGTATCGCGCCCGTCGTCGCGTAGCCTTGTGCGTCGAGGTCGCGCTCGATGCGCTCCCAGTCCAGCCCGGCGATGCGGCCGCCGATCGACGCTGCCGTCTTACGCGGCGTTGGCGCGGACGAACTCTCCAATTTTTTCGATTGCCTGCTGACCTTCATCGAGCATCGGCGCGAAAACCTGGAAGACATGAATCATGTTTTCCCACGGCTCGAGCGTGACCTTGACGCCCGCCTTTCGCGCGCGCTCGGCCAGACGCGTCGAGTCATCCATGAGCGTCTCCGCAGTGCCAACCTGGACGAGCAGCGGCGGCAAGCCTGCGAGGTCGGCATACAGAGGAGCCGCCAGCGGACTGCGCGCATTCTGTCCCTTCAAATAATGCGAGGCCATCTCGAGCAGAGCTTCCTTCTGCACCATCGGATCGACCGATGCTTTGGACTTCATCGAATCGCCAATACCTTCAAGATCGATCCACGGCGACAGGCATACTCCAGCGCCCGGGCTCGCCAGCTTGGCGTCGCGAATCGCAACCAGAGTCGCAACCGTGAGCCCGCCGCCAGCAGAGTCGCCGGCGACCGCGATGCGCGACGGCTTCAGCCCTTGCGCCAGCATCCAGCGATACGCGGCAACAGAATCTTCGACGGCGGCTGGAAACGGATGCTCCGGCGCGAGACGATAGTCGATCACCAGCACGCGCGCTTTTGCAGCCGTCGAGATTCGTGCCGCCAAAGCGCGATGCGTATTGATCGAACCGATCACATAGCCACCACCGTGCAGGTAAAGCACCGCGCGGCCGGCGTCTGCGCCAGGAGCCGTCACCCATTCCGCCTTAACGCCGCCTGCGGTCACCGGCTCGCATTTGACGTCAGCCGCGACGGGAAACAATCCTGCCATCTGTTCGAAATTCGCGCGCATGTCCTGAACCGTCGGATGTCCCGCGATCGGCTGCGCCTTGAGCATCTGAATTATCTGCTGGAGTTGTTGTTGCGACATTCGATTTAACCTCTTCCAAAGAGTTTTGCCGATCGCGGCATCGTTCGCGCCCCGACTATAGCGCCGCCCCGACCAAATCGGCAAAGGCGGAATACTTCAATTGAATGTGAAACCCGCGCTGGGTTTCACGCTTCCTTCGGCAGGGGTGACCCCTGCACCCGGTGAGAAGTGAGAAGCGCGAAATGCGAAGACGACTTTCGTCCCTGTTCTAGGAAGAGGCGGTGGCGTGAAATTGGACCGAAGAGGACGCGGCGTAGCTTACCTCGCCCGTTACTTTACTGGGAGAGGAGGCCGGCCGGCGTCAGCCGCCGGTAGGTGAGGGTTCCGGGCCTCAAGCTGCACGCCAGCTGCTTCACCTTCTGCGCGATTGTTCCCCTTACCGCGAGGCCCGAAGAAAGCGGTTAGGTGTTAGGTTGCTGCGCGTTTGCCGTTTTCATTCCAGGAGTTCTACAGTCGGTGGCTATGAAAGTATCGCTCTTCTATTTACCGTCGGTCGGCAGCAAAGCCGACATCGAAAAAGGGCGCGTCGGATTGCAGGGTCATCTCTACGATCAGATGCTGCACGACATTACCGGCCAGGCACGCCTCGCCGACGACCTCGGCTACGACTCCATCAGTTTCACCGAGCATCATTTTCACGTCGAGGGTTTCGAGCTTTCGAACAATCCCGTCCTGCTCGACTTGTACATTGCGATGCAGACGAAGCGGCTGCGCGTCGGACAACTCGGTATCGTGTTGCCATCGCAAAATCCTCTGCGCGTGGCCGAGGACATCGCGATGCTCGATCACATGACGGGAGGACGCGCCAACGCCGGCTTCGCGCGCGGCTATCAGCGGCGATGGGTCGATATCATGGCGCAGCAGACGCACGGAATTCACGGCGCGCTGCCCCATCAGCACGATCAAATCGATGACGCGAATCGCGCGGCGTTCGAAGAAAATTTTCGCATCATCAAGCAGGCGTGGACCCAGGATTTTATTTCGTACGAGGGCAAGTACTGGCGCGTCCCGCCCGGCGAAACTCCGTGGACGCTCGACGCTACCGCCAAATGGGGCGGCGGCATCGAGAATGGAATCGTGCGCGCGGTCTCGGTCGTGCCCAAGCCCGTGCAGAAGCCGCATCCGCCGATCTTTCAGCCGTTCGCGTCGTCCGAGCGCAGTATCAGATGGTGCGCGCAAGAGGGAGTGACCGCGATTCTGCCGCCGCTGCATCCGTCACTCGAGCATCAACTGTGCGAAGTCTACGCGGAAGTTTCGAAAAAGCCGCTCGGCGAAGGGATGGGCGTGTTACGCGACATCGTGATTGCCGACAGCGACGATGAAGCGCGCGCAATCTGGCGCGAGAGCGGCTACTTCTGCGGCCACGAATGGTTCGAGCCGTTCGGATTTTCCAAAGGCCTCGACGATCCAAAGACCGGCGAGCCCGCCGACCTGTGGAGCAACGGCCTCGCATTCGTCGGCACCGTCGACACCGTGACGCGGCAGGTCGAGCACCTGCTCAAACGCCTGCCGATCAGATGGGTCTTCGCATGGATGTACAACGGCCTGATGCCGCACGACCGCCTGATGAAAACGATCGAACTGTTCTGGACCAAGGTGCTGCCGCGCGTCACCAACGTGACCTAGCGATGTTTTTCCCCAACGCGATTGTTCCCCTTCCCTCGAGGAAAGGGTTACTCCATCTCTTTTGGTTCCCCTTCCCGCCGGGTGTTTGTGCGCGGGACATGGGTAACAGGTGTGCGAGGACATGGGTAACACCTAAACGGCATGCTGTACCTCCAACAGGAGGTGAGCAGGATGCCGTGGCGGGAGGTTACCCGGATGTCGTTGCGCGAGGAGTTTGTGAAGTTGGCGATGCAGGCGGGAGCTAATCGGCGCGAGCTGTGCCGGCGCTTCGGGATCGCGCCGAAGACCGGCTACAAGTGGCTGTGCGCTATGCGACCGAGGGCAGCAGCGGTCTTGAAGATCGCTCGCGGCGGCCGCGGCGCTCGCCCTTGCGCACTGCGGCAGAGATCGAGCAGCGCGTGATCCGGATGCGCCGCGAGGTGCGCGGCTCTTGGGGCGGACGCAAGCTGGCGCGACGGCTGGTGCTCGAGGGCGGCCCCGAGCTGGCGCCGAGCACTATCACCGGCATCCTGCGCCGCCATGGTCTGCTCGATCAGGCTGCGCCGCCGCCGCGGCCCTTTCAGCGCTTTGAACGCGCGGCGCCCAACGAACTCTGGCAGATGGACTTCAAGGGCCACTTCCCGTCCTTGCACCGGCGCCCGCTGCCATCCGCTGACCGTGCTCGACGACCACTCGCGCTTCTCGCTGGTGCTCAAGGCCTGCGCCGACGAGCGCGAGCAGACCGTGCGCGCGGTGCTGACCGAGGCTTTTCGCCGCTATGGCTTGCCGGCCGCGATGCTGATGGACAACGGCTCGCCCTGGGGCGCGGCCGGAGCTCATCCCTTCACCGCCTTCAGTCTGTGGCTGATCCGGCTCGGCATCCCCGTCGCCCATGGCCGTCCTTATCATCCGCAGACCCAGGGCAAAGACGAGCGCTTCCATCGCACGCTCAAGTTCGAAGTCCTGCGCCACTTCAACTTCACCACCCTCGAGCACTGCCAGCGCGAGTTCGATTCCTTTCGCGAGCGCTACAACCTGGTTCGCCCGCACGATGCGCTCGGCCTGGCTACTCCCGTGTCCCGTTATCGCCCCAGTCCGATTCCGTTTCCTGAATCCTTGCCGCCGGTCGAGTATCCGCCTGACCTCGAGGTGCGCAAGGTTCAAGCCGAGGGCTGGTTTACCTATCGCGGCCAACTCTTTCGCGTCTCCAAGGCCTTGCGCGGCTTCCCCATCGCCCTGCGTCAATCCGAGCTCTGCGACTCGCTGCGCGAGGTCCTCTTCTGCCACCAACCGGTCGCCACCATCGACCTCAATCACCCAACTCAATCCAATCATCTCATTCTAAAATGTGTTACCTATGTCCTCGCACGTTCCGTTACCTATCTCCCCAGTCCATACACCTCGGGAAGGGGTTAGGGGTTAGGTTGCTGGTCACCCGCGCAATTGACAGCGAGGCCCGAAACACTCACATTGGCCGGCATGCGATTGATTGCCGTCTGCCTCTTAGCGTCCGCTTTGCTCCCCTCGTTGAGTCGAGCACAGGAAGCGCCTGTCTTCGTGATCACGCCGATAGAAAGCTCGATCAAGTTCGACGTGCAAGCGTCGGTGGCTATCAACGGCACCTTCGACAAATGGAACGCCACTCTGACATTTGCTTCGCCAGACGTGTCGACAGGAGTTTTGGACGTCAAGATCCAGGCTGCCACTGTTGATACCGGAAGCGGCTTGAAGAACAGCAAGCTGAAAGGCCCGGACTTCTTCGATGCCGCCAATAATCCGTTGATCACGTTCAAGTCAACGAAGCTTGTGCAGACGGGTCCCAACACCTTCGAGGTGGATGGCGACTTTACGATACGCGGAGTCACCAGATCCGAGAAGCTGACACTTGACTGTGACCGGCAAAGGAACCGGCTCGGGCCAGATTAACGGGACGCTGTACTTCGACCGTAAGGACTACGGGATGAACAGCGGCATTCCCTTCATCAAGATTGCCAACCGCGTCGAGGTGAACGTCGCACTCAAGGCGAAGCGAGTCAGCGGTCCTCCGGTAGTCTTCAAGCAGTAGCTCGCGATCGCTCACACTCTCGCGCCCGCTCTCCGTAACAAGTTAGAATGCCCCGACTCGACTGTGCACGTACTCACATCACACACATTTCTCGAAGATCTTGCGATGGTGCTATGCGTCGCCGCGATCACCACCATCATCTTTCAGAAAATCCGCCAGCCTGTGGTCGTCGGCTATCTGATCGCCGGACTGATCGTAGGTCCCAACGTCCCGATTCCTCTGCTCGCCGATCCCGCGCGCATTCACACGCTTTCCGAGCTCGGCGTGATCCTCCTGATGTTCGCGCTGGGGCTCGAGTTCAGCGTGCGCAAACTGATTCGCCTCGGGCCGACCTCGGGCTTTATCACGGCGCTGCAGGTCGGCTTCATGATCTGGCTCGGCTACGTATGCGGCCGCGCGCTCGGATGGACGCCGCTCGAGAGCATCTTCACCGGCGCGATTCTTTCCATCTCGAGCACGACTATCGTCGCAAAGGCCTACCAGGAGACTCCTGTCTCCGACCGGCTGCGCGAACTGGTGTTCGGCGTCCTGCTCGCCGAAGATCTCACTGCGGTTGTCGAGCTTGCAATTCTGACCACGCTCGCCTCGGGCGCGAGCGTCTCGGCATCGTTGATGACGGTGACGATCGCGCGCCTGATCCTGTTCCTGGTGGCATTCGTCGGCATCGGCTTCATCGTCGTGCCGCCGGTCGTGCGGTTCGTGGTACGGATGGATCGTCCCGAGACGACGTTGGTCGCGGTCGTCGGCATTTGCTTCGGCTTCGCGCTGCTCGCTGAGCACGCGGGCTATTCAGTCGCACTCGGCGCTTTTCTCGCGGGCTCTCTCGTCGCAGAATCCGGCGAAGTCGAGCAGATCGAGCATCTGGTTGCGCCGCTGCGCGACATCTTCGGCGCAGTGTTCTTTGTCTCGGTCGGCATGATGATCGATCCGGCGCTCATCCAGCAGCATTGGCAGGCACTGATCGTGCTGACGGCCGCCGTCGTCTTCGGAAAAATTATCGGCGTGACCTTCGCCTCGATGCTGAGCGGAGTCGGCACCAAAACTTCGATTGAAGCCGGAATGAGCCTGTCTCAAATCGGCGAGTTCTCGTTCATCATCGCGGGCGCGGGGCTGAAGTCGGGAGCTGCCCGCGATTTTCTCTACACGCTCGCCGTCGCGGTCTCGGCGGTCACGACTTTCCTGACGCCCTACATGATTCGCGGCTCGATTCCCTTCGCCGAATTCGTTTCCGCTCGGATGCCGCATCAGCTCAAGATGCTCGAGGCGCTCTACGACTCGTGGCTCGAACGGATTCGCAACGCGGGACAGCCGGCGAAGGAAGCCAACTCAATCGCATGGCCTACGGCTACAATCGTTGCTAGCGCAGTCCTGATCGGCGTGATTCTGATCGTCAACGAACTGGATCCGCTCGACTTAACGACTACGGTCGCGAGCCTCGAACATCTGACGTACTTCCGCGCCGGCCTGTTCGTGGACGCTTTCGTGCTCCTGCTATGCGCTCTGCCCGCGTCCGCGATGTATTTCGCGTCGCGCCGCCTCGCGACCGCGCTCGCATCGCGCGCCTTCGCCGAACTTCCAGCGAGTGGCGCACCCGCGGTTAACGCGATGATCGAATTGCTGCAGATCACGATTCTGCTGGTGGCCGCCGTGCCGCTGCTCGCGATCGTTCAGCCGTTCATGGCGCCGGTCGAAGGAATCGGAATCATCGTAATCACGATCGTGCTGATGATCGTCATCGTGACCCGCAGCGCGCGTCAAATGCAGGGCCAGCTCCGCAACGCCACGCGCCTGATCGCGACCGCACTCCGCGGCGCTCCCACGGTTGCGGGAAGCAACTCATACGAAGTCCCCGGCATCGGAATGATCACGCCGGTCCCTCTGCGCGCCGACAGCGAAGGCGTGGGCAAAAAACTGTCTGAACTTGATCTCCACACCAACAGCGGCGCCGTGGTGGTGGCGATAGGGCGCGCCGACTCCGAAGTGGTAGTCCCAACTGGCGACGAAATCCTGCGCCCCGGCGACATCCTCGAACTAGCAGGCTCGAGCGACGCCGTAGCCGCCGCCCGCCGCCTGCTCGAAACGCCTCATCCCGCCCGACAAGCGGCGTCGCTGTAGTAACTCCTTCAAGAGTTGCTGGAAGCGACAGGTCATCTCGTACAGATGTTTGACACTGCGCTGCGCTAGGTCATTATGGGCGTGCACTCGAGACCGAAGTTACCTGGTTTCTCGGTGCGGAGGGGAATCCGTGAGAGCTCGAAAGATGACGGTGGGGTTAATGGCGGTAATGCTTTGGTATTCGTCGCGGCAAGTGCCCATGCTAAGGCGGGAGCGGTGTGCAAGTCGAACAGCAAGGGCGATGTATTGCACACGGGCACCGATGGGAGCGATTGCGAAGCAGATGCCGACTACAGGTGGCAAGTCGAAGGCAACCGCGAAGACCGGTGGCTATGCGGAAGCTATTTCTGACACGCACGGCAAATCAAACGCGATAGCGACCGAGGCGGGCACTGCGAAGGCTAGTGCTGACTCGAAGTCCACGCGACCGCCATCGCGACCGGAGCGGGCACTGCGGACGCTACCTCCGACTAGCACGCCAAGGCGACCGCCAAAGCGAGCGGAGCGGGCACCGCGCACGCATCAGCGTTCGGAGCTGCAGGGAAATGCACAGCCACAGCAAACGCCACCACGAGCGGGACGGCGGAAGCACAATGTGAGGCTGGCGGCTTTGTGCACGCGACGGCAACCAACAGCGGTACTGCAGTAAGCTTCGACGATGCGCCACCATCGTGTTCACCCGGCCCCCTCCTGGAACCGCGACCGTGCAAAGCTCCGGCGGCAACTGCCCCTAGCGACAGTTCCCTGAGGAAAGGTGTTAGCGATCGGTTTCCCGCAGCGGTTGCATAATCATCCCCGCAGTCATAACGTTTTCGCGTTTGCACCGCTCACTTCGCGAGGTTGATATGAATCTCAAAAATGCGGTCGCGCTGGTTACCGGTGGCGGCTCCGGACTCGGCGAGGCAACCGTCCGCGAATTCGCAGCGGCAGGAGCCAAGGTCGCGATTCTCGATCTACCGTCCTCGCCCGGCGCCAAAGTCGCGGAGTCTCTCGGCGCCAACGCGCTGTTCGTCGAGGCCGACGTCGCTTCCGCCGATCAGGTTACTGAAGCGATTGCGAAAACGGTCGCGAAGTTCTCCTCGATTCATATCGCGGTGAACTGTGCCGGTATCGGGCGCGCGATGCGCACCGTCACCAAGGACGGCCCGCACTCGCTCGACCTGTTCAGCAAGGTGATCGCGGTGAATCTCATCGGCACCTTCAACGTGACGCGGCTGGCCGCGGCGCAGATGGCGAAAAATCAGCCAGGCACCGACGGCGAGCGCGGCGTGATCATCAATACCGCGTCGGTCGCCGCGTTCGACGGACAAATCGGGCAGGTTGCCTACTCAGCGTCGAAGGGCGGCGTGGTTGCGATGACGTTGCCGATCGCGCGCGACCTCGCGTCGCTCGGCATCCGCATTTGCACGATCGCGCCGGGAACCTTCGAGACTCCGATGCTGGCCGGTCTGCCTGAGCCGAATCGCAAAGCACTCGCCGCGCAGATTCCGTTTCCGCAGCGCCTGGGCAAGCCGTCAGAATACGCAGCGCTCGCGCGCCATATCGTCGAGAACGAGATGCTGAACGGCGAGACCATCCGCCTCGACGGCGCGCTCAGAATGCCGCCGCGCTAGATCGTCGACTACGCGGCCACGCCCCTGGCTGTGGAGTCCGTTCGGCGCACTTTGATCTTGACGTCGACCCGCGCCCCGAGTCGATTGATCATCGCCATCAGACGTTCAACGCTGATGCGTCGGAAATCAGCATTGCGCACGCGCGAGAAATCTCCCGCATCGATTCCCGTTAGGCGCTGCGCGCCGCGGACGCTCAGCTCTTTTCGATCGAGCGTTTTAATGATTGCAGCCGCCAGGACCGCCTTCAGCTGACGAACGTCCGCGTCTGGTAGATCGAAATCTCGATAGATGTTCCCGCTCCCGCGGACAATCTCAGGCGGGCGTTTTTTCATCGCGACTAAATCGTCGAGGCGGTGCGGGCGACGCGGGTTGCCAGGATGAATGCGAACGCGGCGAAGGCGATTGCGATCGCCACTGACGATCCCATCGGCATCGTCGCGCCGCTCGAGGCCGGCTCCGCCAGATAGAGGCCCTGCCGCAGCGCGTCCACTGCGTAGGTCAGCGGGTTGAGGCGCGTCGTCCATTGAAACCATCCGGGCGCGCCCGCCACCGGGAACACCGAACCCGACAGCATCCACAGCGGCAGCAGCAGCATGTTCATGAACGCGTGAAAGCCCTGCGTCGATTCCGTCCGCCACGCCATCGCGAGCCCGATGCTCGTCATCGCGAACGCGATCAGCCCCATCATCGCGAGCGACACTATTATCGCTTCGAGACTGAGATGGATTCCCGCCAGCGGCGCCATCGCGAGAAAGATTGCTCCCTGCATCAGCGACAGCGTCGTGCAGCCGAACGCCTGCCCGAGTACGATCGTCGCGCGCGAGATCGGAGCGACCAGCACGCCCTGCAAAAATCCCTGCCGTCGATCGTCCACCGTCGATGCGGTCGCGAAAATCGCGGTGAACAGGAGCATCAGCACGATCACGCCGGGATAAAAATACTGCACGTAGCCGATACCGGCCGGCATCCCGCTCGGCTTGAACGACGCTTGCAGGCCGGCTCCGAGCAGCAGCCAGAAAACCAGCGGCGTCGCAATCGCGCTCACCACGCGGATCGGTTGCCGGATAAACCGCACAACCTCCCGATACCAGAGCGTTTGGGCCTGAAGAAAAATTTCGTTCATCGCCGTCTATTCCGTCTCGGGCGTGTGCGCGAAGAACTGATGTCCCGTCAGATGCACGAAGACGTCCTCGAGAGTCGGCTTGCCGAATGAAACCGATTCGATCTCCTCGCCGAATGCGTCGATCAGATCGCGAACCAACTCATGCGCGCGGAGTTTCTCGATACGAATCGCGCCGTCGACCAGCTGGCTCTTGAGCTTGAAGCGCGCGAGGATTTTCCGCTGCAGAACCTCCGGCTCCTCAGTTCGAATCACGATCACGTCACCGCCGACTTCGGACTTGAGCTCGCCGGGCGGCGCGATCGCGACCAGTTTCCCCTGATGCAGAATCCCGATGCGATCGCATCGCTCCGCCTCTTCCATGTAATGCGTCGTCAGCACAATCGTTACACCCTCGTGCTCGCGCAGATGTTCGAGGTAATTCCAAAACTCGCGCCGCGCCGCCGGATCCAGCCCCGTGCTGGGCTCGTCGAGCAGCAGCAGCGCAGGTTCATGAAGGAGAGCCTTGGCCAGCTCGACGCGGCGCTGGAGTCCGCCTGACAGCGTCTCGACACGATCGCGCTCGCGCGACGACAGTCCGAGTCTCTCGAGCATCGCGGCGCTGCGCTCGCGCAGCCGCTTGCCCGAGATGCCATACAGATGACCGTGAGCCGCGAGATTTTCGCGGACCGTCAGCTTGCCGTCGAGACTCGGATGCTGAAACACAACGCCGAGTTGCCGCCGCACCGCACCGGTCTCGCCTGCCAGGTCGTGACCGAACAGACGCACGTTTCCCGATTGGATCGGCACCAGCGTCGAGAGCAGCTTGAACAAGGTGGTTTTGCCGCCGCCGTTGGGTCCGAGGAAACCAAAGATCTCGCCGCGAGCGATCGAAAAACTTACGTCGTTTAGCGCTTCGCGATCGCCGTAGCGAAAAGCGATCGCGTGCGCTTCGATCGCGACTGATTCGGCGCGAATCGCGTCAGTCGCAGTCTGTGATGAATGTGAAATTGTAGAGGCGCTCATGTTCCAGAATCGCGACGAAGATTTTACGGCTGGCCGAGTCCGCCGGGGGGTTGTGTGCCTTGTTCCGGCAGTCCGATTTCCGCGCGATGCCATCCGTCCTCGAACGCCGTCGTGCGCTCCTCGCCGTTGCCATGCCCGGAGGCGTGGCCGACGAAGTCGTCGCCCGTAAGTTGGTAGTAGCGCGTCACTTCGACCGAATCGAGGCGCCGGATACCTATTCGCTCGAGTGAGTAGCCGGCGAACTGATCCGCCGCGAGCTCCTTGTTCCTGATCGGGACGTTCTCGTTGGCGGAATCGAAGTCGCTATGAGCCAGATGGCCGATTTCATGCGCGAAGATCGCGTAGAGCATCGGCTTGACGGCATCCGGGTCGTCGATTTTCATCCACTGCTGAAACAGGCTGTCGAGGAACTTCTGATTATAGAAAATGCATCCGCCGTTGCGAGCGTGCGGCGATCCGGAATTCAGCGATTCGTAAACCTTGAAATTCGTGCTCCACATATCGTTGAGCTGCGCGACGATAGTCTTGTAAGCGTCGCCCGCGGGGCGTGCGGTTTCACCGCACGCCTGGACGGTGCCGTCTGCGGCCGCGACTGCCGGCGCTGCATCGGCGCCGGCCTCGGCCGGCGCCTGCGACGTCGTATGCCGCTCGATGACTTTCCAGTCGTCCTGTGCGCGCGCGATGCGCGCGCACAGGACGACTGCGAGCATCGCGCAGGCTGCGAGCGTCGCCAATGCGCGGCAGATGCGCCCGTGCGCGAAGCGCACGCGCGCATCTGCCGCTGCCGGCATTTCTGCTGTCTCCCTCAATGCGTCACAGCGCCGCGCGACGACGAGGATACTGTGTTCGCATACTTCGCCATCACGCCGCTCTTATAATGAGGCTCGGGCGCTTTCCAATTCTTGAGCCGCGTCTTGATTTCCTCGTCGGTGAGATTGACGTCGAGTCGCCGCTTCGCGATGTCGAACGTTATCACGTCGCCCTCGCGAACCGCCGCGATTGGCCCGCCGACCGCCGCTTCCGGCGCGATGTGACCGGCCATCAGGCCGCGGGTGGCGCCTGAGAATCGCCCGTCGGTCAGCAGCCCGACCGATTCTCCAAGTCCCTGTCCCATGAGCGCCGCCGTGACGCCGAGCATTTCCGGCATCCCAGGTGCGCCGCGAGGTCCTTCGTAGCGAATGACGACGACGTCGCCCGGTTTGATTTTCTGTGTCGAGACGGCTTTGAATGCGTCGTCTTCGCAATCGAAAACCCGCGCAGGCCCGCGATGTATCATGCGCTCGTGGCCTGCCACCTTCACCACGCACCCTTCCGGCGCGAGGTTGCCCTTCAAAATCACCAGACCGCCGGTTTCCTTGAGCGGCTTCGCGACCGCGCGCACGACTTCCTGTCCTGCAGTCTCGCGCGCCGCGTCAGCCTCGACGCCAATCGTCCTGCCCGTCACGGTCATTTCGTTTTCGTGAAGCAGGCCGGCTTCCTTCATCCGTTTTGCGATTAGCGGAATCCCTCCCGCCGCATACATTTCAGTCGCGAGGAACCGGCCGCCCGGCTTCAGGTCGGCCAGCAGCGGGGTGCGCGAGCTGATCCGATCGAAGTCATCGATGTCGAGCGCGATTCCCGCCTCATGCGCGATCGCGAGCAGATGCAGCACGGCATTGGTCGAGCCACCCGTCATCGCGACCGAAACGATTGCGTTCTCGATCGCCTTCTTCGTGATTATCTGGCTCGGCTTGAGTCTGCGCTTGAGCAAGTCCACCGCGAGCCGCCCCGCCTGGAACGCGCTCTCCGGCTTTTTCGGGTCCGTCGCCGGGATGCTGTTAGAGCCCATCGGCGAGATTCCCAGCAGCTCAGTCGCCGTCGCCATCGTGTTGGCGGTGAACTGCCCACCGCATGCGCCCACGCCCGGGCACGCGACGTCTTCAAGTTTCTTGAGATCCTCGAGCTTCATCTTGCCCGCCGAATGCGCTCCGACGGCCTCGAACACGTCCTGAATCGAAACCTGCTGATCGCCGTAGCGCCCCGGCTGTATCGATCCGCCGTAAAGCATCAGTGACGGCAGGTCGAGCCTCTGGAGCGCCATCACTGTCGCCGGAATCGTCTTGTCGCATCCCGACATCGCGACGACACCGTCAAACAGATGCCCGCGCACGGTAAGCTCGATCGAGTCGGCGATAATTTCACGACTAATCAGTGATGCGCGCATGCCATGCGTCCCCATCGAGATCCCGTCGCACACCGCGATCGTGTTGAACTCGATCGGAGTGGCACCTGCAGCGCGAATCCCGCGCTTAACATGCTCGGCCAAATCCCGCAGATGAGCGGTACAGGGCATGATTTCGATCCAGGTATGCGCGACCGCGATCAGCGGCTTGCTCAAATCTTCGTCAGTAAACCCAACGGCCTTGAGCATGGCCCGCGCCGGCGCCCGCGAAGGCCCATCGACGAGGACGCTACTATTTGATCTCAGAGAATTTTTGTCATCCGCCATGTAATCTTTCCTGCGCCGGCCGCAACCCGCGGCGTGACGCTCGACGAAAATATGCAAGTCCGACTAATGATTTGTACAACAGCGCGAGCCCGCGCGAAATGGTGTCCCCGCCTCGGCCCGCCATCCTCTTTGCCCGCGCCGCGCATCGGCGTAACTTTCACTGATGTCCGGGCGCCCCCTTAGCTCAGATGGATAGAGCACAGGATTCCTAATCCTGGGGCCGTGGGTTCGAATCCCGCAGGGGGCACCAAACCCGACCTCAGCGACGTAAATCTTGATTATCATTTAGCAAAAGTGCTAACTATCGGACCATGCCAAAATCCAATGATTCCGTCGTCGTCTGCACCTATCGCGTGAAGTCCGGACGCGAGAGAGACTTCATCGGGCTGCTCAGGCGTCACTGGCCCACCCTGCAAAGACTCGGCCTGGTCCACGATCATCCCCGAATGGCGCTGCAGGGAAGCGATACCGACAAGACTTCTTGCTTTGTCGAGGTATTCGCGTGGAAGGACCGCGGCTTCGAGATCGCGCACAAGCATCCCGAAGTTCTCGCGCTATGGGAGCCGATGGAACAAATGTGCGAGGCGCGCGACGGCCACCCGGCAACAGAATTTCCGCACTATACCGACCTCGCGCTGTGACTTCGCGCGCGGCCTCTGAAATTCAGCAGACTGAGACGGTCTTCAATGCGCTCGCGCACGCCCAGCGCCGACAGATTCTCCTGGTGCTACGTTTCCGCGGGGGCGAAATGACAGCAGGCGAGATCGCCGAGCGATTCTCATGCTCATGGCCAACCACCACTCGCCACCTCCGCCTCCTTGAGCACGCAAAACTGGTCCGAGTGAAAAAGCACGGGCGCGAGAGAGTCTACAAACTCGATCTCCCGAACCTCCGTACCACTGTAGGTAAGTGGCTTGAATGGTTCGGCGATACGCAACCTAAGGTCGCTCCGTAGACAGTTGTAATGAAGACCATTCGGCTAGCGTCGATGCTCGCGATTTTTGTCGCGTCGTTTACCGCGTGCGCATCGCGGCAGGACAGTCCTATAACCGGCACTTCCTCCATGACGACGACTAATGCTCGACGGCCCACCGCCTGCACGCTGGCATCAAATTCCTGGCTATGCAGTCCGGTAGGATTCAGTATCGGAACGGTCACCCTGACAGGCTCTCAGGAGATCACGATGCCTTCGGGTGCCGAAGGACAGTTCTTTACCATTCGACTGGCACAAGACTCTGTCGGCGGTCACGTTCCTGTTTGGGATAGCATCTTCATGTTCCAAGCCTTAAGCGCTAACTCTACTGGTACTCTGGTTCCGCTGTCCTTCCCGAACGCGCATGAAAACATCCTATTCCAGTACGACACCGCACTGGATAAGTGGGTATATTTATCCCGCTCTGGTATCCAGCAGATTGCTCCGACAATTCAGGGGGCAGGTACGAACATAGGCGATCATCCGGGTAGGGCGAGTTCAGCACAAGCCCTTTTTCTTCCCGCTAACACTGAGACCGGAGTTTTTGGCGACAACGGCGGATTCTTCGGACCGGAAGGCAACGGCGTCGTCAGCTACTATGAGATCCAGTCAGGCGTCATCCAGTTCTGTAACTACGATGCTATTACCACGCTGGCGGCCTTTCGCTGTAACACTATTGGAAATTGGCCCTCGGCTATCGCGCAGACCGCTCCGGTCCAGGTCCCAGCCGGAGGTTGCACTAACTTCCAGGTACAGATGGTTGCTGCGAGCAGTCCCGCATCACGGGTTTTTACCGGTCATGTGTGCTTCATAAATCCCGGCAACTCAGCAGCCGCGTATGCAACATGGAACAGTGTTTATAATGAGGAGATTCCTATCAACTAGTGAAAGCACGAATCTTTGCAGGAATCTTTCTATTGCTCTTGATGCGTTCTACATCAGTACAGGCCCAATTTATCGGCGGTTCACACTTTAACGGTACAGATTCTCTCGTTGCGAGCTGGTCCGGCAAAGGACCTGCGGTCTCGCTAGGATTTGCTGCTCTCGGAATGAATCCACCGAATTTGCAAAACCTGGTCGGCGTGGTCCAGGTCATCCTTGGCACCTCAAGCGCTTGTGCATGGGTCATGGAGGACGACAGATGGACACTCATCCCGAATAGCGAGGCTGAGGGCGACGGGCTATGTCAGGTGCTTTACTATCGAAAATTCCAGGCGGGCGAACATCCACCGTACAGATTCCGATGGTTTACTCCAGTAACCTATGATGTCAGGACCTATGTCATCTCGAATGTGTCTGGCGTGGATGTTGCTTCTAACAACAGCGGTAGCGGTACGACGCTCACAGCCAGGGGAGTTACGACGACGGGCGTCGGCGATTACCTGATGGCCTTCTATGCGAATATTGGATCGCGAGACTGGACGTCGCCTTCCAACATGGGAATAGCCGTCCGAAATGACTACGGTTACAGCGGCCCGGCGAACTTTCCTAACCTTGCGACACAGGCATGGTCCTATCCTGCCGCACCGACCGGAAACAAGGTAGCGACCGTGGCTGGTAGGCCAGCGCAATGGGTAGCAGACCTGGTAGCCTTCAAACCGCTCTACAGGATTCCGCCACAGACAGCGGGCGACATAAATCCCGGCCCAATCTACAGCGGATGCAGAGGCAAGGTAACTCTATCGGACGGAGCCGGCTCGTTCACCAACCCATGCGTCAAGACAACCAGCTTCTGCCAATGCCGCGACACCACTGTGACTGACAACTCTTGCACGACAGCAAATCCCACGCCCGGCAGCGTTCGACTCAAAGGAATCGGTACTGATGTCGAGCTGATTAATTGCATGTGAGGTGTTGATTCGCGGCCACAGTAATCGTTAAGTAGGCAAATGAGCAGCACACACAAACTTGCGGTATTTGGCGCCGGATGCTTCTGGGGAGTCGAGTCGGCTTTTCGCGCGGTCGAGGGCGTCGTCGACGTCGTCGTTGGATACGCGGGCGGCACCGTCGCGAAACCCGACTATCGAACCGTCTGCAGCGGCAAGACGGGACACGCCGAAGTCGTGCAGGTCGAGTATGACCCCGCGCGCGTGTCGTTCGAGCAACTGCTCGAAGTATTTTGGCAAATTCACGATCCCACGACGCTCAACCGGCAGGGACCTGACTTCGGCACTCAATACCGTTCGATCGTTTTTTATTCCGATGAGCACGAGCGGAAGGCGGCCGAGGAATCGAAGCGCCGCCTCGACGAATCCGGCAAACTCGGCCGGCCGGTCGTGACGCAGATAGTGCCGGCCGCGGAATTCTACCGCGCCGAGGAATATCACCAGCGCTATTACGAGCGGATGGGTATCGCGCCGACCTGCGGAATCCCCGGACGAGCCGACTAAAGACTCCGCCGCACCGGCTACGCGGTCGCGCTCGGGCGTGACGAGACCGCCTGATGCCATCGCGCCAGATTCTTCTGCTCCGGCTGAATCGAAATGTTGTTGAACTTCGCGAAGTCGATGACCACCATCGCGCTGATATCCGCGATTGAGTACTTGTCGCCGGCGATAAACTGCTTGCCCTCGAGTTCCCGGTCGAGCCACTGGTAGCGCTGCTCGACGACCTTGCGCGACTGCTCGCCCATCTCGGGAATTTGTTTGATTCGCGCGCGAGTCAGCTCGTGCGAATGCCCCCATACCATCCCGACCGGCACGAACAACGCGAGTTCCATCCGCCTATTCCACATCTCGACGCTCGCCTGCTCGAATGCACCCTTGCCGAACAGCGCAGGCTCCGGATGGAGCAGTTCAAAGTAGCGGCAGATCGCGACGCTCTCGGCGAGATGCCGGCCGTCGTCGAGTTCGAGCACTGGAATCCCGCCGAGCGAATTCTTTTTCAGGAATTCCGGTTGGCGGTTGACGCCCTTGAAGATATCGACCTCCTCGAACGGGACGCTGATTCCTTTTTCCGCCAAGAATATGCGCACGCGGCGCGGATTGGGTGCGAGTTTGTAATCGTAAATTTTCATTAGATACCCCGATCAGACTTTTTGGTCGCGAAGACTGTCGGTCACGGTATTTAATCCGAATCGCGCACAAACGCCACGCGGCGCGAAAATCGACGCCTGAACTGCGCGTGTACTTTGTGCTATTTAGCGTTGGCCTGATGAGAAACGACAACGCAGCGTTGACGGAGAAGACGGTGTCCGAGCCGGCCCCGAACCCTCCCGCGTCGATGTCGCTGTTCCGCTATTCCCCCGGACTGATACTTGTCTGTATTGCGATTGCCGATTCGATTCGCCTGCCGCCGCCGGATTTGTGGTGGCACATTCGCTTCGGTCAGGCCGTCTTGAGCCTGCATCACCTCGTGCTCTTCGATCCATATTCCTATTCGGCCGCTGGGCATTACTGGAACAACCACGAATGGCTTGCCGAAGTGCTGATGGCGGCAATCTTCAACCATGCCGGCGCCTTCGGCCTTATCCTCCTGAAACTTGCGTGCACTGCGATCGTGATTATTGCGCTCGCAGCGGCGCTCGCCGAAACCGGCTCGTCGACCCTGGTTCAATTTGCAGTTCTGATTGGGGCGGCGGTGGTGATCAAGCCACATATCCAGTTTCGTCCGCAATCATTCACGTTCGCGCTGCTAGCGGTACTGATTTACCTGCTCACGTCGGACGCTTATCGGCGGACGGGACGCCTATGGCTGGCGATTCCGATACTTGCGCTATGGGCGAATCTGCACGGCGTATTCATCATGGGCATCGCTGCTATCGGCACTTACAGCGCAGTTTCGGGATTGCAGGATGTCATGGTAGGCCGCGGCTATCGCTCGAGCGATAAGACTCGCGGCCATCACGGTTGCGGCAACTCTCGCGACTCTCGCGACGCCGTACGGATTCGGGAACTGGGAGATGGTCGGGCGCGCGTTGCAAAATCCTTATACGCGCACCGTGATAGTGGAGTGGCAGCCGCTCGCAACGGCGGCGCTCGAGCAATGGCAACAGCACAAATTTGTGATTTCGAACTACGACATCGCGATCGTGATGATGGCGGCGACGGTCATTTCGTGGGCGCTCACAATCGAAGCTGCCGACTTGCCGTTATTCGCGATAGCTGTGGTGATGACGATCGCGGCTTTCCTTTCGACGCGCAATCTTCCGCTTGCGATGATCGCGCTGGCGGCGCCGCTTGCGCGTCATCTACCGCGGGCGTGGCAAAAGATGGTGTCCGCGAAGGAAAGCGCGCGGCGGCCGCAGCGCTCGGGATGGATTAACCAGGCGATTCTCGTCGCGCTGTCGATCGTAATTTTCGTTCAAGGCGGATTCTTCGCGCGCTCGTTGATATCTCCGTACCCATACCCGGCGAGCGCTTGCGAGTTCATGAAGCAACACGAGCTTCAGGGCAATATCCTGAACACGTACGAATGGGGCGAGTATCTGATCTGGAAAATGGCGCCGGAATCGAAGGTGTTCATCGACGGCCGCTACGATACCGTCTATCCGCTCGACATCATCTACAAGTTCGCGCTGTTCAATTTCAATCAGCCGGGCGGCGAAAAGGTGCTGTCCGAATTTCCTACTGACTTTGTGCTGATCAAGCCGGGTTCTGAATCGCGAAAGCTGATGGATGCGCGCACGGATTGGAAATTGATCTACGACGATGCCTCATCAAGGCTCTATGCCCGGCAAGATTCCGCGGCAGCGAAAATGCCAGGAGTCCCGGTCGCCGGCATCGCGCAACCAGGCCGGTTCCCATAGTTAATCGCTGCGTCAAAATGACGCGCGCGATCAGAGAAGAAGCCAGTCTGTGTTATACCGAATAGTCGGTTGGCCAGCGCTCTTGCACATCGCGGTCGATCGCGCGGCGCGGCTTCTGGAAGAAGTAGTCGGCGTGCCACGGTGGCCGAAATTTAAGGATAAGGCGGCCCAGCATTCCAGGGTGCGAAGGTCTTGCCTCGTTAATCTCATGTTCCGACGAGCGGATCTCAATCGACTCAATTGGCAGCATCTTCGCGCCCTCCCCAGGTGCGTTGCTACTTACATCCCGCCCATCCTGAACCGCCTCTCCTTGGTTAGTAGACCGAGCAATCAATGTGCCACGAGCAATCGGCTAATAGTGTCCTGAATCGGCCACCCGGTTGCTCCACGGCGTCAACTAAATACTACAAAATGTAGAACTGTTGCAACATTTTTGTCGCTGACGCTACTTATTTAGTTCCTCAGCTATCAGAAGTGGGCGGAAGTCTGAGAGTCGATACCGACAGCTTACGACTCCAAAACTTCAAGAAACGCTTCTTGCCGTGCGTGAAGCACGCGCGCAGTAGATTGGACCAGGAGCTCGCGCTGGATATCGCACTCATGCGAGCGACAGGAATTTGACGGTGCCTCGCCAAAAGTCTGGCGACCGTCAGCGCACGCCATTCTCAGATTGAATCGGTGCTGGCCGGCTCCTCGATCACCTTGTTTTCCAGCCTGCCGATTTTTTCAATCTCGATTCGTACCACGTCGCCCGCCTTCATCCACTTGGGCGGATTCATCGCAGCCGCCACTCCCCCGGGCGTCCCGGTGGACACTATTGTCCCCGGCAGCAGCGTGAACACCGTCGAGAGCGTTTCGACCTGAGCGAAGCAATCGAAAATCAGGTTCTTCGTGTTCGAATGCTGCCGCTGTTCGCCGTTCACCAACGTCTTCAGGTCCAGCTTGTGCGGATCGCCAATCTCATCCGGCGTCACGATCCACGGACCCACCGGCCCATGCGTATCGAAGGATTTGCCGAGCGTCATCGTCGGCGATCGACGCTGCCAGTCGCGCACGCTCACGTCGTTCACGATCAAGTAGCCCGCGATCACTTCGTGGGCGCGAGCGCGGGGCACATGCCGGCATCGCCGTCCAATCACGAATCCGAGCTCGCCTTCGTAATCGAGCGCCGACGACGCACGCGGCAGATGAATCGGATCGCCGGGTCCGGTCACGCAGCTAGATTGCTTGTTGAAGAACATCGGAAACTCGGGACGCTTCATCTTGGTTTCTTCGACGTGGTCCGCATAGTTGAGTCCGATCGCGAGAAACTCGGGCGGACGCGCAATGGGCGCCTCGAGCTTGACGCTCGCGAGCGCAATCCGATGCGCGGAGTTCTTCGCCGCGCCGGCAGCGCGGTCGATGGCACGCGGTCCCGCTTCCAGAAACGCGATCATCTCGCGCGGCAAATCGGTCGCCGCCGCCGCGAGGTCAACTATCGAGTCTTCGACCACGACGCCAATCCGCGTCGCGCCGCCATGGGTGAATGTCGCAAGTTTCATTCGACTCCAGCCGCTCCGGTTCGTTCGGTCAAAATTATTTTCTGATTATCGATTGCCGCCGACAAGTCGTCGCATCGTTTCGGGATCGAGGCCCTTGGTGACGTCGTATTTCTTGAGATCCGACTCGGGCACGCCGGCGTGAAAGTTGCGCGCGAGTTCGTCGGGATTGAAGCTCACGCCGATCGGATTCTTCTGCATCGCGTCGCTCTGGAAGAATCCCTTCAGCTCGTCGACCGTATCGAAATTGTCGATTTGCAGCTCGACGCGGTTGCCGTCGGGATCGCGATAATACATCGACGTCGTCGGCCCGTGATTGATCGTCACGACCGGAAGGATACCTGCCTGCTTGAGACGTTCGTAAGTATAAACCAGGTCGCCGAGATTCGCGTACGTGTATGCGAGATGGTCCAGCCCGACCGCGTGGCGCGGTTTGTCTTCGAGTCCGGGCACCGCAGCGATTGCGATCCGGTGATGCTCGTCGTCGTAGGTCATGAACGCGAGCATGCCGTTGCTGTGAACGACCTCGGCTTGCAGCACGGTAGTGTACCAATCGACCATCGGCTTGAACTGCTTGGTGGCGAGCACGGCGTGCGCGAACTTCGCGGGTACGACGCGCCGGGTTCCGTTTCCGTTGGCGGCTGAGCTTGATGGCATCGCGATCCTCCTTCGACGGCGTTTCGACCGGCGCGGGAGCCGGCGTCGACACCATCCTTATTGCAGTGATCGACACGCCGGACAAGGCGAGCGAATGCTCTTTCGGAGGATGCAAAAGGACACCAGCCGGCGCGTGCCCCCCTTAGGGAACGCACCGGCTGGTGTGGGACTGGAGAGAGATTTTCTAATTCCCCGGTTCGCTTTTAATTTTCCTGGCGGGGACTCCGTTCATCACAGAGTTTCCCCGCCAGGGCGCGCTCGGGGGATTGACGCCTTTACAAAATGAACCAGCAGCTAGCGGCTGCGATGTAAAAGACGGCGACTGCCACCAGGGCGAAGACCGCGATCTCGTCGAGCTGGTCGCCGAGCCGGGCCTTGAGGTTGAGGTCTTTGGTCGCGCGTACGTCGTCAGTCGGGGCAAAGCGTTCGTGATATATTGTTGACAGCATCACCGTTCCTCCTCTTCTTTGGACCCCTTCATTCAAATAGGCGTTACATTCGATTGAACAATTTGTTCAATGAGGGGAACGATGAACTGTCTCAGGCTAAGTGGCTGAAAAGTAAAGAGATTCGTGGTCTTTTCTTCTTGTGTCATCTTTTCCTTGTGTCATCCCGAGCGTAGCCGAGGGACCCCGAATCTTTCTCGACGCTCGCCGACGCACGCCAACCAAGGCGCCATCACCGATAGGAGGCACTCGTCTCCGCTAGCAGTTAGTGAAGAGTCCCGATGTCGCAAAAGATCCGAGGTCCCTCGGCTACGCTCGGGATGACACAAGGAAAAAAGACACAAGGTAAAAGACGCGACGACAGAAGAAATCACGCCGGGCGGGCAATCTTGTACCGGCCGCCCACAATCGGCACAGTCATCCTATAAGAGGACGCGGCGTGACCAGGAACGGGAGCTATTTCAACCTTTACAACCACGATTTCGTGCGAATCGCGGTTGGAGTGCCGTCGGTCCGCGTCGCCGATCCTGCCTATAACGCCGACCAAACCATCGCGCTCATCCGCGAGGCAGCCGATCGCAAGGCTGTCCTCGCGCTGTTCCCGGAATTGGGGATTTCCGCCTACTCCTGCGACGACCTGTTCCAGCAGCGCGCGCTGCTCGACGCATGCCTCGATGCGATCGCCTCGGTGCTCGAGGCGACCGCGAAGCTTGCGATCGTCAGCGTGATCGGCGCGCCGCTCCAAATAGACAATCAACTATTTAACTGCGCGATCGCGATTCATCGCGGGAAGATTCTCGGCGTCGTGCCGAAGACGAATCTCCCCAACTACCGCGAATTCTACGAGCCGCGGCAATTCACCTCGGCGGACGCCGCCACGCGCGACGAGATCGATCTTGCCGGGAGTCGAGGCGTCCCCTTCGGCAACAACCTCATCTTCCAGCACGAGGATCAGCCGCTGCTCGCGTTTCACGCCGAGATTTGCGAGGACCTGTGGGTGCCGATTCCGCCGTCGTCCTACGCTTCGCTGGCGGGCGCGACCGTGCTGCTGAATCTGTCGGCGTCGAATATCACCATCGGCAAGGCCGACTACCGGCGCTCTCTGGTTACGAGCCAGTCCGCGCGATGCCTCGCGGCGTACGCGTACTCGGCGGCGGGCTTCGGCGAATCGACCACCGATCTCGCGTGGGACGGCCATGCGTTGATCGCCGAGAACGGCAACATCCTGGCAGAGTCCGAGCGCTTCAAGGATCAGCCTCAAGTGATTTATGCGGAACTCGATCTCGAGCGTCTTTCGCAGGAGCGGATGCGGCAAAACACGTTCGGCGACACCGCTCAGCGCGAGCATGAGCGAATACGGCGCTTTCGACGGATCGCATTTTCAAGCGAGTTGCCGCGACGCGGAAAGATGCCGCTGCAGAGGCGCTACGAGCGGTTCCCATATGTGCCATCGGATCCTTCGACGCGTGACGAGCGATGCGCCGAAGTTTTCGACATTCAGGTTCAGGGTCTCACGACGCGAATGCGCGCGACCGGGCTCGAGCGTGTCGTGATCGGAGTGTCAGGCGGAATCGATTCGACCCATGCGCTGCTGGTATGCGCGCGCGCGATGGACCGTCTCGGCTCGCCGCGCAAAAAAATTCTCGCCGTCACGATGCCGGGCTTTGCCACCAGCGCGCGCACGCTCGAGCAGGCGCGCCGCCTGATGAAATCGCTCGGCTGCTCGACCGAAGAAATAGACATCCGGCCAAGCTGCATGCAGATGCTCAAGGACATCGGACATCCTTATGCCGAGGGCAAGGAAGTCTATGACGTCACCTTCGAGAACGTGCAGGCGGGCGAGCGCACGAGTCATCTTTTTCGATTGGCGAATCTGCGCGGCGGGCTCGTGGTCGGCACCGGCGACTTGAGCGAGCTTGCGCTGGGATGGTGCACGTACGGCGTCGGCGATCACATGTCGCATTACAGCGTCAATGCGAGCGTGCCGAAGACGCTGATCCAGCACGTCATTCGATGGGTCGCGCAGAGTGAGAGTCTCGGCCGCGATACCAGTGCGACGCTGCTCGAAATCCTCGCGACTCCGATCAGCCCCGAGCTGATTCCCGGCACCTCGGCGGACGGGCATTCGAGCCACGACACCGAGGCGACGATCGGGCCGTACGAGCTGCACGACTTTTTTCTCTACTACACCCTGCGCTTCGGGTATCCGCCGCCGAAGGTCGCGTTCCTCGCCTACAATGCGTGGCGCGACAAGAATGCGGGCGACTGGCCGGACATCCCGGCCAACCGCCGCAACCAATACGACATCGCCACTATCAAGGGACATCTGCATACGTTCCTGTACCGGTTTTTCCAGTTGAGCCAGTTCAAGCGCAGTACTATTCCAAATGCGCCGAAGGTCGGTTCGGGCGGATCGTTGTCGCCGCGCGGCGACTGGCGCGCGCCGTCGGACAGCGAAGCGACTGCATGGATCGAGCAATTGAAGTCGATCCCCGACAAAGATTAATCTCGCCATCGTGAAATTTTCTGGATTGTCGATCGGGCACCCGGCGCGCCGACGCCGAAGGAGTGAGATGCTGAAGTCTTTGCGAATACCATTTGCACTGCTGGCGATGACCGCCGCGCTGGCCGCGCCTGCTTATCCGCAGGAGTCTGCGAGACCGCAGGAGTCGCCGTGGGCGATGCGCGCGCCGGCCGCTGTCCCTCACGGTGCTCCGACGCTGTCGGCTCAGCAACGGGCCGCGCAGGAGGCGGCTGAGAGGGGGACGCCGGATCAGCAGGCGTTCGCGCGCAAGGTTGCAGACGCCATGTCGTCGAAAGATTTCGGAGCGATGAAGCAGCTGTTCGCGCCGAGCACGTTGAAGTGCATCGGCAATCACCAGGATTTTCTTCAGGAACGGATCAACCGGCAACTCGCGCTGCCAATCAGCACCAAATACAAGCTGACCATTACCAAGCTACCGCCCAACATAATGAACCCGTCGAAATTCGCGACCTACCCGCTGCGTCCGACTCATCTGATGGGAATGGAGTTCGACGCTGACGCGAATCACGACACCGTGAACCTGCCGATTGGCCAGGAAGATGGCAAATGGTACGAGGCCCAGCCGTGTCCCACCGATGCCGGGATGGTGCGGTTTGCCAAGCTGCAACACATGAAAGCTCAGGCTCACGACCGGGCCAAGGCGGCCGTCGCGGATCTCAAGGACCCCGTCAAATCGCAGCTGCTCGCGCTCGTCGGAAAGCGTGACGCCATGGCTGCGTGGAAGCTCTGCATGAGCTCGCTGCACTACGACTTTCCAACTTGCCGCGGTATGGTTGCGATACTCGCGGGCGAACCGGACTACTGAGCCGAGGGAGAACCGCCACGAAAGTCGGACTTCATTTACCGCAGATCGGAGCGCCTCCAAATGAAATCGCGGATGCAGCTCGGCGCGCCGAACAGGCCGGCTATGAATCGATCTGGGTCAGCGACCACCTGGTAGTGCCCGAGTCGGGCGGACGGCTGCCGCCGATCGAAATCCTGGAACCGATCGCGACGCTCGCCTACGTCGCCGCCGTCACCGCTCGAATCAAGCTCGCGACCAGCGTGATCGTCGTGCCGTATCGCAACGCGATTCATCTCGCAAAGGAACTCGCGACGCTCGACCGGCTGTCGTCGGGACGCGTCATCGCGGGAGTCGCCAGTGGATGGCTCGAAGCCGAGTTTCGCGCACTCGGCGTATCTTTTGAAAAGCGCGGCGCCTACACCGACGAGGCAATCAAGCTGATGCGCGCGGCGTGGTCGTCCGCCGTTCCGGAATTTCATGGCGAGTTTTTCAATCTCGAGGGCATGCGCTTCGGCCCGCGTCCCGCCGCCGGCAACATCCCGATTTGGGTCGGAGGCATCAGCCGCCGCGCGATTCGTCGCGCCGTCGAACTCGGCGACGGATGGCACGGGACGCGGATGAATCCCGACCAGGTCGCCGAACGCATCGGATGGATCCGCGACCTCGCCGCCCGCCGAGGCCGCAATCTCGACGGTTTCTCGATCAGTCATCGCGTGTATCTCGGCTTCGCCCCAAAATGGACCGACACCGGCGGCTACGTCGAAGGCATCCTGGCGCCCCCCTCAGAAATCGCCGACTACCTGAACCGCTTCGCCGCAATCGGCGTCAACGAAATCCTGATAAGCCCAATCGGCCCCGACCCTCTCGCAAAGTTCCTAGACCGCTTCGACACCGAAGTCCGCCCAGAAATTCTGCGTGAGCCTCTGAGGCCCCTACTCGCTCGCATAGTTCCTTGACGTTCGAGCCGATCGACTAACTGGTCGGAAGTTTCGTTGAACATGTTTGTAGTCAGTATACGCGTCCGCGATCGTCCTCGAGTGCATTAGCGGCTCAGTTACTATCGGTTCCTCCGCGCATGATTATCGAGGCTTTCGGTCGATTCTGATCGAGTGTAATTCTGACTACCGTCTTTATGATCTCCCTGGTCGTTCGGATCGAACTGGGATGATGCGCAAACAAGCCAGATAGTTTCGCGTGCGCACGATCTGATGCGCCCACTGACGAAATAAGCTTCGGACGCCGATCATCGATGACTGGCCAGCCGATTGCAGCTCTCGCGCGAGGTAGTCGCTTTCGAATGCCAAAGCACCTAGTCAGGATGAGTCGCTGAACGATCGCAAAGCGTTCACGCCTTCGGACGATCCAGCGTCATTCTCCTGCGCCGCATCCGAAGAGCCAAAGTGTCGTCGGCTACGCCCGATGCGCAACGAGCACCGCACACCAGGAGAACCATACTCGACCGCAAGAAAACTGAGGCCAACAGCGGTGTCGCATCTTCTGTCATGCCGCCGAAGCTCATAGCCCAACTGAAGCAGGCAAGTCAGATCTCAAACCTATACGAAATTCTGATCCTTAATGATTGATCGGACTACGGTGTCATCTATGCGGCCGCATTGGTTGTGCTGAACACGTTTCGGATACCTCGTTGCTAGCGCTCGCCTACTCGAGAAATGGGCGTATCTGATGATTGGTCAGACAACTCGCTCAAGCTGACGACATCTCGAGAGAATGACGACGGGATTGGCGCTCACAACCGCCAGCATCATCGTTGAAAATGTTGGCAAGCCCCAGCCGTTATCGATGAGGTGAGAGGTGAGTTCTTCCTGCTGCCAGAAGCATCGGTGGCGGTATGCCCATACAACCGACCTACTGAGGGTTCAATCTTTGATCTAGTTCCACCCATTCCGGTTCACCTCCTTCGAGGAAGAGGTCACTCCCAACAATCTGGTTCCCCTTCCCACTATGGGAAGGGGTTAGGGGTTAGGTCGTTTGCATCGCCTGCAGCGCGCGCTCGCTAACTCAGTACTCAACATTGCGAGCTAACGGATATCCTCAGATTCAGGACGAGCCTCCTTCATCATCTCTTCGTGCTGCTCAGTTGTCATCCGCTTGCGAGACTCGATCCCTGCTTTTTCTGGCGGACTAAGTTGCGCGAGATGGCGGGCCCACAGGACCATTCCCCAGATCTCTTTAGGGTCATGATTCTTTCCAAATCCCGGCATCGCACTCATCGAAATCCCGTTAGCTATTATGAAATACAGCTCGCCGTCCGACCATTTTTGGGTGTCGCCGGTTAATTTCGGGATTGGCGGATAGAAGTCGGCTTCGAAACGATTTTCGCCATCACCCTCGAGACCGTGGCAGCCGGCGCAGTGCTCCTCGAAGTCGCTCTGTCCGGCTTTCAGATTCTCCGGGGTCGGAGGCAGCGGGTTGGACTGCGTGCCGGCATTGCGGCGGATCCAATTGGACGTTGCGTAACCCGCCAATCTGTTCTCCAGCTGACCGGGCTTGCGAATCGCGCTCCAGTTCAGCCACGGCAAAATTAGAAATATCGCGATCAGTACCGCGATCACCGCAGCGCCCAATATAAGGATATCGAGCAATGTTCTTTTCACAGTTTCGATCTCCGCCGCCCTAACATCATGACTCTGACTGACAATCGTGCGCTCGAATATCGCCGAAGTCATCCTTATGCCGGTGTAGTCGAAGGCTCCGGCTTGCCCGTGATGCGGACGCTCTGTAAACTCGTGTCGCTTTCACTAGCGATGTAAGGGGTTCTGACGCTTAGAGCAATCGTCGCATCGTCGCTGCCGCTCGGACAGTTGCGATTCCTGGAAATACAACCTTGACGACATCCACCATAGTTGCCTCCAAGGCCCAGGTTGGCCGGCCGGACGCCCTCGCCGATAGCCGCACGAGCCAGCCGCCGAAGAGCACGCTGCGGAGTTATTTCGCGATGTTGGTGCACGTCTCGCGCTGGCATTTGGTCGGCGTGATCGCCGTTGCAGTCCTGTTTTCGCTGACTGAGAGCATCGGCATCGCACTGCTGCTTCCCACCCTCCAGGTGGCTGGCTTCAACATGGCAGGGCAGGGCGAGGCGGGGCGCTACGCGGCGATGCTGTCGAACGCGTTCGCTGCGATCGGACTGCGTCCGACTCTGATACTACTGCTCGGCGTATACGTGACGTTGGTCGGCGCGCGCACCGTGCTCGGACAAATCCAGAGCGTGGGGACGTACGCGGTGCAGCAGGAAGTCGAGCATCACATGCGCCGGCGCCTCTATCACGCGATTGCCGATGCGAACTGGCTGTTCGTATGCCGCAGCCGCGCGTCGGATTTCACTCACGCGCTCACTCATGAGATCTATCGGATCGGCAACGGCACGAATCTCGCCCTCGTATTCGCCGGCGAGATCGTGCTGCTGGTCTTGTACATGGCGATCGCGTTTGCGCTGTCGGCCGGGATGACCTCGTTGGTGCTGGTCTTCGGCGCGCTGCTGACCCTGGTATTTCGCGGACGAACGCACGCGATCGAGGAGCAGGGCGAGGAAGTCTCGAGCACCAACAAGTCGCTCTACGCCGCCACCATCGAGCATCTGCAAAGTCTGAAAGCAGCCAAGACCTACGGCGCCGAGGAGCGCAATTTTTCGATCTACTCTGACCTCAGTGCCGATGTGGTCCGCGCCAACGTGGACGGTGCTCGTCAGCAGGCGGTCGCCGCGACCTGGTTCGAACTCGGGTCCGTCATGATTCTCGCGGTGGTTCTATACGTCTCGATTCGAGTGCTCGCAGTGCCGGCCGCGTCAATCCTGATCCTGCTGCTGCTGTTCGCGCGCGTGATGCCGCGAATCATGAGCAGCCAACAGCACTACCGCGCCTTCGTCAACGCGCTGCCGTCGTTCGGCAACCTGCTAAATATCGAAGCGCGATGCACAGCGGCCGCCGAGCCTGCCGCGCATCCGCACGACAAGCTCTCGCTCACGCGCGAACTCGCCGCTGACTCCATCTCGTTCACCTACAACGAGGGGCGCGTGGCCGCCGTCAGAGATTTGAGCCTGGTGATTCCGGCCGGCAAAGTCGTCGCGCTGGTCGGCCCGTCGGGCGCCGGCAAGAGCACTATCGCCGACATTTTGATGGGACTCGTGCAGCCAGATTCGGGGACGCTCCGACTCGACGGCCGTCCGCTCGGTCCCGAAGGCGTGCGCGGATGGCGCGATCAGATCGGCTACGTGGCGCCCGACACGTTTCTGTTTCACGACACGATTCGCGCGAACCTCAAATGGGCGCGGCCCGACGCGAGCGAGGACGAAATGCTCGCGGCGCTGCGACAGGCGTCGGTGTTCGATTTCGTCGCGGGACTGAAAGACGGACTCGACACCGTCGTCGGCGATCGCGGCATGATGGTGTCGCAGGGCGAGCGCCAACGGCTCGCACTCGCGCGCGCATTCCTGCGCCGTCCTTCGATGCTGATTCTCGACGAGGCGACCAACAGCCTCGATTCCGAAAACGAAGGACGCGTGCTCGACGCGATCGAAAGCCGCCGCGGCGAACTCACCGTCGTGCTGATCGCGCATCGCCTGTCGACCATCCGATGGGCCGATCTGATTTATGTCGTCGAAGGCGGCAAGGTGGTCGAGTCGGGCGATTGGTCGACGCTGAGCGCATTGCGCGACGGCCGCTTCCGCGCCCTCTGGGAAGCGCAAAGCCTGACAATCTAGCGCCCGGGATCTTGTTAACAACTCGGATACCGCTCGTACTCACGTCACATTCTATTAATCCCCGACTAATTGTTCCGACATCTCCCTGAACTAGGGTGACGCCGTTCGTTGAGCGGAGGTGTCTGCTCGCGCAGACGTGCTCATCGACGCCACAGATCGCCATGGTGGGAGGGGACATGAACATTCGATCGCGTATTTCGGGACTTCTGTTGCCGGGATTGGCCGGCATCGCGCTGCTTTTGAGCGGATGTGCGCAGCAACGCGAGTTGGGATGGTGCACGGTTTACGGCGCCACCGCGGGCGCGCTGGTTGGCGCCGGCGCCGGCTTCGGTATCGGCGAGGCCTCGGGCGGCGATGACGGCTCGCGCTCGCGGCAAATCGCAGGCGCCGTAGCAGGTGCGGGAATCGGCGCGGTGATCGGTGGCGTCGCGGGTCATTATTATTGCGATCCGATCGTTCAACCGCCGCCACCTCCGCCACCGCCGCCGCCTCCTCCACCCCCACCGCCACCGCCGCCTCCAGTAGTGAAGCAGAAGCTGGTACTGCGCGGTGTGCATTTCGATTTCAACAAATCGAACATCCGTCCCGGCGATGCGGCCGTGCTGGATGAAGCCGCCTCTACTCTGAAGGCCAATCCCGACGTTGATATCGACGTGAACGGATATTGCGACGCGATCGGAGGCGTCGAGTACAACTTGAGATTGTCCGACCGCCGCGCCGACGCTGTCGAGGATTACCTGGTCAAGGACGGCATCAGCGAGAGCCGGCTACATCCGCACGGCTACGGCAAGACCAACTTCGTGGCGACCAACGATACTGCCGAAGGACGCGCGCAGAACCGTCGCGTCGAACTGGTCCCCGAAGAATAAAAGACGCATACGCGAAACGGGGCGCTCGCAATCCTTGCGAGCGCCCCGCACTGTCACCGAATTCAGAATGCGAGAGGGGGGACTTGAACCCCCACGCCTTGCGGCACTGGATCCTAAGTCCAGCGCGTCTGCCATTCCGCCACTCTCGCGCGAAACTAGAAAATATTGGAAAACCGGCGCCCATTGAAGGGCGCGTCAGCCTGCTGAATTCGCGTCAGGTTTCCGCGACGACGTTATCGCAGCCTATCAAGCCTCACTGGATTACCTGCTGGGTTGGCGCAGCCGTCGGCTTCGGAGGCTGGGCGTGTTCGAATACCGCCTTGTTCGCGGTCGCGAGCTGCCCCAGGGCGGTCAGAATTCTTTGCGACATTTCGTCGGTGGCCTCTTTGCCGACGCGAAACACCGACGAGTCTTCATACACTTCACCGGGCAGCCGCTCCGCATAGACCGTGAACGCGACCGACACCGCGGACATCGTGCCGGTGAGCTTGCTGTTGATGCCCGGCAGTCCGGTAAACATGTCGACGCACCACAGATGCACGCCGATGCCGTATGCGTCGGCGTGATCGACCAGCCGATACGCGGACGAATCACTGATTTTGTCCTTGAGCGCCGAGCAGAAGTCTCCGCCGACCGCATCGCTGCAATGACAATCCACAAAAATGCTGAGCTTGGCGTCGGTTGCGGGGCCTGCCGCTCGCGCCTGCGCGGGAAAAATCAGAAGAGCCAGGGCGAGCATTACGATTGAGGATGCGAAATTGGTTTTCAAAGTAAATGGCAGCGTAGCGAAGTCACGGTTACTTGGGCAAATGCGTCATTTTTTAGCATCGCGACATCGCCGTCGTCGCATGATACAATGCCGCGGTTATCTTCAACGAGGGAGTTCGAACATTATCCGATGTTACTGATTATCAATCACGCAAGGCGATTCTGCCTTGAGTCCGCCTGGCCTGTCGTTTCCGCAATTGCCGCTACTGCAATCGTGTGCGCCGCCGTCTATGCGCCCCGCACATGGGCTGACGATCCCAATGCGACGGTTGCCACGGTCGGAGATCATAAAATCACCGAGAAAGATCTCGACGCGAAGGTGAAACCGCAGCTCGATCAGATGCATGCGATGCTCGAGAAGCGCGTCGACCAGCTCATCGCCGACAAGACCTTCGATCTTCGGCGTGAGACGCTCGAATCGATGACCGACGACTATCTGGTCCAGCAGGCCGCCGACCGCGACAAGCTGAGCGTTCCGGACTACCTCAAGAAGGAGTACTCCGGAAAAAATGCCGTGACCGACGCACAGGCGAAAGCTTTCTACGAAAAAAACAAGGGGCAGAGCACTGCGCCGTACGATCAGATCAAACCGCAACTGCTTCAGATGATGAACCGCCAGGCGCTGCTCGAGCGTCTGCGCAAGAATCAGCCGGTAAAAATTCTGCTCGAGCCCAAGCGCGTGGTGGTGGACAGCAGCGGGCATCCTGCCCTGGGTTCTAAGGACGCGCCTGTTACGATCGTCGAGTTCACCGATTTTCAATGCCCGTTCTGCAAGGCGACGGAAGCGACTCTGAAACAGCTGCACGACAAATATGGCGACAAGATTCGCGTCGTGCACATGGACTTCCCGTTGCCCTTCCATTCGCACGCGCTTGACGCCGCCAAGGCCGCGCGATGTGCTAACGAGCAGGGCAAATTCTGGCCGTTCCATGACGCCCTGTTCGCCGATCAGAGCAAGCTGGCGCCCGCCGATCTCAAGGCTACCGCCAAGACGCTCGGGATGAATTCCACCAAGTTCAATACCTGTTTCGACAGCGCGAAATACGACAGCCAGATCAAAGCCGACCAGGCGGTTGGCGAGAAAGTCGGTGTCGACGGAACTCCGGCGTTTTTCATCGACGGCCGCCCGCTGACAGGCGCGCAACCGGCTCCGAAGTTCGAAGAGCTGATCAACGACGAGCTGGCGAACGGCGGCACCACCAAGCAGGCATCCGCGCGGTAGATAATTCGCGACTCGAGTACTTTTAGTCCGGCGCCAGCATCATGCTGGCGCCGGATTTTTCTATTGCGACCGCACGCTTCAACATCGCATTTGGGGATGAACTGTTCAGCCTGACCGAGCCGATTCGAGGTGCTACATATACGGTATGCAGAACTGTGAGGCTGCCGCAGATTCGCCACACCTCGCCCGAGTACGACGGGCCGACAGCCATCTCGCGAGCGCGAAAAACATTTTTTGACGGAACGAAGCTACCCTTGGTAGAGCAGCCGCCCCAAGACCACAACCAAAGGTATGAATCGCGCAAGGCCCTCGCCCCTGAAGGCAAAGTGGCGCGCCGAGCGCAACTTTGCGTTTTTCACTTCTCACTGGGTGCAGAGCCTTTCCTGAGCGAAGCCGAAGGGGTCACCCCCCGCGACGGTGTCGATGCCGCCCGCCGCGCAGGCGATTTTCGTCGTCACATTCTGATAGGTTCCCCTCGGCTTGCCTTCCTTGCTCATTTCACCCTAAATTCATTCAGCATTGATCAAATTATTGGCACTCCGGCAGGGACATCGATTTTATGGCGATTAGCTTTCCTTCGACCGAATATTTCGAGGCGCTCAAGGCGCAGATGGCTGCGAACGAGGAAAAATTCCGGCGGCTCGGGTTTATCGACACGACCTTCGGCGTCAGCGTCGGCCTCAACGGCAAGGCCCGCAACTTCGTCCTCGAGTTCGAGGTTTTCGACCTCAAAAACGTCAGCGAAGTGCCGGCGATCGATCTGAAAAAGGTCGACTTCAAGATCGAGGGCGACACGCGCGTGTGGCGCGAGATGATCGAGAACATCCGGCGCAACGGCGAAGCGGATTCATCGCACGACATCAATACGCTCGCGCACTTCGGCGAGCGTCTGAAGATTGTTTACGACGATCCCGACGGTCATGACAAACTCTACCGTTTCATGGAATCGATTCAGGAATTTTTCGACCTGTCGAGCAAGCTCGAAGTAAGCTTCAACTAAGTAGGCGCGGAGGCGCGACTGACAATGGCATACCTATCGACCACAGACTTCACCCAGGACAAGGACTTTATCGACAAGTGGCTGTACACGATAAGGACCGGCGAGATGGACCTTTCGTGGATGAAGTCCACCACTGAGAAAATCAGTCCTGAGGAAGCCAACCCGCGCCGCGGCCTGACCTATCGCGACCTCAACGTCGGCACCTATGGCTACACCGACATTCCCGAGAAGGTTCGTAACAATCGATCCTATGCGCCGCGCGGCGCCGAAATTCCCGACGGCGTGCCCGACGCGCAGCCGTGGGTCTCGCGCAAGAGCGAGCTATGGGCCTTCAACACTGAGAGCTACTACGAGGAAGCGGTGTCGCGGCAGTGGAATGCGACCACCGACATTCCATGGGATAGGCTGGACGGCGTCGAGCTGCCCGAAGTTACCGGCAAGGCGCTGTCGCAGTTGATGACCTTCCTTACCGAAGTGGAAATGATCGCGACTGACACGCCTGCGATGTGGCTGCCGCGCCTCAATCCGGACTTTATCGAAGTGCGCGCGTTCATTGCGGCGCAGGCGATGGACGAGGCGCGTCACGCTGAAGTCTTTCGCAAGCGCGCGCTCACGACAGGATGGGGCCTGATGCAGGCGAGTCCGATCAACGAGATGGCGCTGAAGCATCTGCGCGACGCCGATTCGTTCAGCGAGATGTCGGTTGCGCTGCACCTGGTCGCGGAAGGCAACGTACTGACGCTGTTCCGCTTCAGCGAATACCTGTCACCGACCGATGTCGACAAGAAGATTTTCCGGCTCGTGATGCAGGATGAAGCGCGTCACGTCGGCTACGGCATGCAGCATTTCAAATACGTGCTCGAGCATTTTCCCGGAGAAGCGCGAAGTGCTGCACGCGCATCTCGACGAAGCCGAAAACATTTCGTTCGCCGGCGCAGCAGCGACCGAACTTACTGAAGCTTTCATTATTCTCGCTGGTGGCGGTCTGAAAAAGGAAAATATCGAGCAAGGCATCAAAATCACTACCCAGTTCAATCTCAAGCAGATGCAGGAGCACTTCGAGCGCCTGGATAAGTGTGGGATGCCCGAGCGTCGCGACCGTTCGAAGCTCTTTCTAATGTACGAGATGGGCCGAGCCGCCGCCGAAAGCGCCGGCATCAAACTGAACTAAGTCTTTTAATGCCGGTCCCCCTTCCCGCTCGGGAAGGGGTTACTCCCAACAATCCGGTCCCCCTTCCCTCGAGGGAAGGGGTTAGGGGTTAGGTTCTTGGACGCGAAGCAAGTTTGAAGTAGGGCGAGAGTTATAAGAGGCAAGCTTAAGTGGCATTTTACGCTGACAAGGATTACACAGTCGACGAAACAGTCCTCCAGGCCGCCCAGAAGGTGATGGAGGGACACTTAGGCCTGCATTGGTACGATGCCAAGACTGAACGCTTAGCTGGTCGCCCGTCGGACCCGAAGCGCGGGCTTACCTACCAGGACCTCAACGTCGGCACCTACGGCTATACCAACATTCCCGAGGACGTTCGCACCAGCCAGTCGATGGTGTCGCGCGGAAGCGAGAAGGTCGGCAAGCTGCCCGACATGGGCTACGTCGTCAATCGCAAGTCGGACGTATGGTCGGACAACGTCGCGGAACTTTACGAAGAGGTGAAAGCGCGTCGATGGGTTCCCGCGACTGATATCCCATGGACCGAGCTTCATACGAAGCCGCTCCCGCACGATCTCGAGATGGCGTGCGCACAGCTCTACACCTTTCTGCAGGAATGCCAAATCGTCTCGATGGACTTTCCGTCGAAGTGGGTCGCGCTCATCAACCAGGACTTCCTCGAGCTGAAAAGCTGGATGTGCGCGCAGATGCTCGACGCGTCTCGGCTGTTCGAAGTGTTCCGCAAACGCGCGCTCTTCGGCGGCGCGGGCCTCGGACGCGCCAGCGCGACGGCGGAGCAGGGACTCAAGGAATGGCTGTGGGCGGATCAGTTTCCGCAAGGTTCGGTGTCGATCAACCTGTCGCTCGCCGGATTCCTCCTCACTCTATATCGCCAGGTGGGCGCATTCGCACCGACCAACGTCGATCGCAAGATCATGCGCTACGCGATGCAGGACGCCGCGCGCCAGACCGCCTACGGCCTCGGCCAACTGCGCTACCATCTGCAGCATCGCCCGCTCGAAGCGAACGCGATCGAGGGCTATCTCGAACACACCGAGCACGCTTTGCTCGGATTGATTGGAAGCCCCGAGTTGCTCGAGCCGATGATCATCATCTGCGGCGGCGGACTCGAAAAGGCGCAAGTTGATAAAGGCCGCGCCGCGACAGCGAAGTTCATCCAGCTTGCCGTGCGCGAGTACATGGAGCGCATCGCAGCCGCCGGCCTGACCGGCCACGCCAAGCGCAGCAAGATCCCGGCAATGATCGACCGCATCTCCGCCGCGGCGTAACGTCTCTTCCCCCAATATCAATCCTGTCCCCTTCCCGCCGGGAGAGGGGTTAGGGGTTAGGTTCCTCGCATCATCGGCACTCCCGGACGGCGCCAGAAAGTATAAATTCTCTACACGCCTGAAGAATTGAACATGTGTTTTCTGGTCCTTGCGCGACTGCTAAACTACCCCGCATGCCAAATCGTAGTTCTGCTGTAATCGCCGGTGCGCCGGAGACGGTGGATTGTTCCCCCGCGGAGCCCAGCGGCGCTCCTGACGAACCCGACCAACGAAGCCGCGGTTTCTTCGAGCGCATCTTCGACCGTATCGTTCCGCGCACTGCCCTGGTGCGATTTCTCGGGTACGTGCGGCCGCATCTGTGGCTGGTGGCGGGCGGCTCCGTCATGGGCATCCTGAAGTTCACGCTGCCGCTCGCGTTTCCGCTCGCCTTCAAATACGTGTTCGACGTTCTGCTGGTTCCGCAGCCGCAGGTCGAGGCTCTGAACGCGCTAATCGATCGATGGTGCATCGCGATCGCCGCGGCGCTGCATCTTGGCGCCGGCTCTGCGGCCAAACTCGAAGCTTTGACGGCCGCAATGTTCGCACTGTTTGTGGTCCAGGGGATTGCGACCTACTACCGCAACTACTGGGCGAGTACTGCCGGCCATCGGCTGATCTTCGATTTGCGCTACGCGCTGTACAAGCACATGCAGCGCCTGTCGCATTCGTTCTTCGATCGCACGACCTCGGGCGCGGTGGTCTCGCGATTCATTTCCGACATCTCGATGGCGCAAAACTTCGTCGGCTCCGCGATGATCAACATCTGGATGGACGGCGTGTCGCTGGGATTTGTCATCTGGCTGCTGTTCTACCTGAACCCGCGGCTGGCGTGGATCTCGCTGATCATCGTTCCATTCTACGTCGCGGTGATCAGGATTCTGTCGCCGCGAATCAAGGAGACCAGCCACGACCTGCAGGAAGTCGTCGAGGAATTCTCGGGCGAGTTGCAGGAACGCGTGGCCGGCGTCTCGACCGTCAAATCGTTCGCGCGCGAGGCCGACGAGGCGCGCCGGTTCCATCAGCGGACGACCGAAATGTACGACTTGACGATCGAGAGCGTGAAGCTTTCGTCGACCCATCAGATGTTCACCGAGTTCATCTCGCGCGCCGCGCCGCTAATCGTGATCTGGGCAGGCGCGCTGATGATCATGCACGGCAAAATGACCATCGGAACCGTGGTCGCGTTCTTCGGCCTGCTTCCCGCGCTCTACCTTCCGCTGCAGCGCTTCTCCGAGTTGTCGGTGATTGTGGCGACAGCGCTGGCGGCGATCGAACGTATCTTCGTGTTCTTCGACGAGACGCCCGAGGTCCACGACCGGCCCGGCGCGTCGGCGCTCAAAGTGAATAGCGGGCTGGTCGAAATCGAGCATCTGCGGTTTGGCTACAAGCCGCTCGACGGCGGCCCGATTCGCATCACGCTCGACGACGTGAATCTGAACGGTGCCGGCAGGGACGACAGTCGCGCTGGTGGGACGCTCGGGCGCCGGCAAGACCACGCTCGCCGGCCTGATCCCGCGGTTCTACGAGCTCGCCGCCGGGCGAATTCTGATCGACGGCACCGACATTTCGAGCGTGACGCTCAAGTCACTGCGCGATTCGATCGGGATCGTTCCGCAGGACGCGATTTTGTTCAGCGCGTCGATTCGCGAGAACGTGCAATACGGACGGCCCGGTGCGCCGGACGCGGAGATCTGGCACGCGCTCGATCAGGCCAACATCCGCGACTTCGTCGATTCGTTGCCCGACAAGCTCGACACGATGATAGGCGAGGGCGGTGTGCGGCCTTCGACCGGGCAGCGGCAGCGGCTCGCACTCGCGCGCGTGTTTTTGAAAAATCCGCCGATTCTGATTCTCGACGAGGCGACCTCCGGACTCGATTCCGAGGTCGAAAACCTGATTCACGACGCGGTGCGCCGCCTGATGAAGGGGCGGACGTCGTTCCTGATTGCGCATCGGCTCGCCAGTGCCGTCGACGCGGACGTGATCGTGGTGCTCGATCGCGGGAAGATCGTCGAGGTCGGATCGCATGCCGAGTTGGTGAAACGCACGGGCGTCTACTCGCAACTGTTCAACGAGCAGACCCGCAAGCTGCGGCTGAAGTCCGATCATATCGCGCGCGCGCCCGGCTCTTTGAGTCCTGCGCCGGTTAGCGGAGATCGGGCCGATTAGGAATGAAGCGCGGACAGCGGTCGGTAGAGGCTACAGCTCGGCAGCCAGGTAGGCGAACAGCGCGAAGAACGCGGCACCTACGATCGCATACTCGATAGTCTTTGCCCTGGCACCTTTCCCGGGAGCGAACGACTTATCGGTGGTGTGATATTTCAAAACGACCGGGCCGGATACCGGAATGGACGACGAACCATAGATGGTAGGTGCTTTGCTAATCGAAAGGACGTTGATCCGTCCACTGGCCTGCCCCAGCCATTCTTCGTACTCGTCGGCATTCGCAAACCGCTTTGTGAAAATAGCCATTCTGGCCCCCTAAAACATAAAGTAGTTTTTCACCCCACGAACATAAGCTCGTAATCGTCCTAAATCAATCCATAGGATTCGAAGACTCTCCAGCTCGCCTATTGGTATGGATAAAAAACGTAAAACAAGGCCGACAGAATGCTTAAAACCCACAATCCCGCGCGAATCTCCCGATAACGGCCGGCGGCGAGTTTGAGGAGTGGATAGAGAATCAGGCCGGCCGTGATGCCCACGCCGATATTGTAGGTGAAGCTCATCAGCGCAATCACGGTGAAGGCGGGAATCGCCTCGGTGTAATCCTCGAAATCGATTTTGACGACGGGCGCGACCATCATCGCGCCGACGACGATCAGCGCGGGCGCGTAGGCGGCGGCCGGAATCGCGGCAACCAGCGGCGCGAAGAACAACGACATCGCGAACAGCGCAGCGACGACAACCGCAGTCAGCCCCGTGCGTCCACCGACGTGGACGCCGGCGGCGGACTCGATGTACGCGCCGGCAGTCGTCGTGCCGGCCAGGCCCGCGAACATCGTGGCGATCGCGTCGGCGAGCATCGGGCGTTCGATCTGCGGCAGCGTACCGTCCGCATCGAGAAATCCGGCGCGCGCGGATACTCCAATCAGCGAACCCATCGTATCGATCAACGCCATCACGAATATCGTCAGCAGCACGCCGAAGAATCCGACGCTCAATGCACCGCGCAGATCGATTTGCATCATGATCGGCGCCGGATTCGGCGGCATGCTGACCCAGGCCGAAGGTGGTTTCGCGACACCGGTGACAAAAGCAGTCGCGGCCGAGATAAGAATCCCGAGCAGGATTGCGCCCGGCACCCGGCGTACGATCAGGAACGCGATCAGCGCGAAGCTGAAAATCGCGACCTCGACCGAAGGCGTGGCGAGATTTCCAAGTCTCACCGGAGCGCCAGGCACGCCGATCGCGACGATCCCGGATTCGTTGAGCCCGATGAACGTCAGAAACAATCCGATTCCCACACCGAAGCTGTAACTCAGGCCGGGCGGAATCGCTTCGACTATCCATGCCCGCACATGCGCGACGGTCAACAAGGTGAACATCACGCCCGCGAGAAACACCGCCGCCATCGCGGTTTGCCAACTGTAACCGAGCACCTTCACCACCGTGAATGCGATGAACGCGTTTTCGCCCATGTAGGGCGCGATTGCGAACGGACGGTTCGCGTAAAGACCCATCACGAGCGTTCCCAAGATTGCGGTCATGATAGTCGCGACCATCGAGGGTCCTTCGGGGATGCCCGCGGCTTTCAGAATGGCAGGGTTGACCGCGATGATGTACGACATCGTGACGAAGGTGGTGACGCCCGCGATCACCTCGCGTCGAAACGTGGTGCCGGCGGCTTCGAGCCCGAAGTAGTTTGCTATTCGCGATCCCAATCGAAAGGCGCCCCCCAACCTGTGCAAGTGCTTTTGGATATATTTGCTATATAAAGGAACCAACGCGAGCACGCGCGCAATCCAGTCACGCTTCAATCCAAGAGTGAGCAAATGAAAGAAGAACAACTTGCGAAGATTCCGGCGGGCAAACCCGTCGCGAAACCAGCGCCGGTGGTGAAACTACCAACGCCGCCCGCGACGACGTCGGTGCCGAAGCCGATAACCACGCTCGCCGTCGACGTCGGCGGGACCGGAATCAAGGCGGCGGTGCTCGACGAAAAAGGCAAGATGATCACCGAACGGCAAAAGATCAAGACGCCGCATAACGCGACGCCGAAGAAAGTGATCGCGATTATCGAGGAACTCGCGAAGATGGCCGGCGAGTTCGACCGCGCGTCGGCAGGATTTCCCGGCGTGATCAAAAATGGCGTCGTCTATACCGCGGTGAATCTCGGCAAGGGATGGACAGGGTTCAAGCTGGAACAAGCGCTGAGGAAGAAGCTCAAGGTGCCCGTGCGAATCGCCAACGACGCCGACGTGCAGGGCCTCGGATGCGTCACCGGCCATGGCGACGAGTTGGTAATCACGCTCGGTACCGGATTTGGATCGGTGCTGTTCGTCGATGGGCATCGGATTCATCTCGAGCTGGGGCATCATCCGTTTCACAACGGCCATACTTACGAGGACGAGCTCGGTATAAAGGCGTTCCGGAAGAAGGGCAAGAAGAAGTGGAACCGGCATCTGCGCGAAGCGATTGACGAGTTGGCGAAGGCGTTCAACTACGACCGGCTATACATCGGGGGCGGCAATGCGTCGACGATCAACTTCAAGCTGCCGGAGAACGTCAAGGTAGTGAGCAACACCGACGGTCTGCTCGGCGGCATCAAGCTGTGGCAGGATCGTCCTGCGGCGCCGAAGTCTTCATAGCGCGAAAGAGTCATGAGAGTTCGGCTGGCAGGCTGGACTGGTGCGTATTGAACTCTCGTTCGGCCGTCATCTGGCACCTGCGCAAGGACGGCGAGGCGAACTGTCGCTAGCTCCCACGTCTCGCTCGATACCTTCTAATCAACGCATTCGTGGAGCTGTCGTGCTTGAGGTCGGGTTCCTTGGGGGATTCCAATTCCGGGATTATTTTTTGCGCTAGCACCTTGCCTAGCTCTACGCCCCATTGGTCGAAAGAGTTTATGTTCCAGATTGTGCCCTGGGTGAAGACGCTATGCTCATAAAGGGCTACTAGCTTGCCTAAGGTCTCGGGGGTTAGCTCGTCGGCTAGTATTACTGTCGAGGGGCGGTTGCCTTCGAATACTCGATGAGGCACTAGCCAGTCCGGGGTGCCTTCGGCTTTTACCTGTTCGGGGGTTTTGCCGAATGCCAGCGCTTCGGCCTGCGCGAAGACATTGGACAGCAACAGGTCGTGATGGCGTCCCAGGGGATTAAGCGCGCGACAGAATCCTATGAAGTCGCATGGGACCAGTTTCGTGCCCTGGTGGATTAGCTGGTAGAACGAATGCTGGCCGTTGGTGCCGGGCTCGCCCCAATAGATAGGTCCGGTCTGATAGTCGACGGGCGCGCCTTCGAGCGTGACGTGCTTGCCGTTCGATTCCATCGTTAGCTGTTGCAGGTAGGCGGGAAAGCGCTTCAGGTATTGCTCGTAGGGCAGGACTGCCACCGTTTGCGCGTCGAAGAAGTCGTTGTACCAGACACCTAGCAGGCCCATCAGGACCGGGAGGTTGCGCGCGAACGGCGCGGTGCGGAAATGCTCGTCGATTGAGTGGAAACCGGAAAGCATCGCACGGAAATTGTCGGCGCCGATCGCGATCATAGTCGACAGGCCTATCGCGGAGTCCATCGAGTAGCGGCCGCCGACCCAATCCCAGAAGCCGAACATGTTTTTCGTATCGATGCCGAACTTCGTCACTTCGGCGGCGTTGGTCGAGACCGCGACGAAATGTTTCGCGATCGCCTTGTCGTCATGGAGCGCGGCGAGACACCAGTCACGCGCAGTATGCGCGTTGGTCATCGTCTCGAGCGTGGTGAAAGTCTTCGACGAAATGATGAACAGCGTCTCGGCGGGGTCGAGGTCGCGGGTCGCCTCGACGAAATCTGTCCCGTCGACATTGGAGACGAAGCGGCAGGTAAGGCTGCGATCGCTGTAGTGACGGAGCGCCTCGTACGCCATGACCGGACCGAGGTCGGAGCCGCCGATACCTACATTGATGACATTGCGAATGCGCTTGCCAGTGTGACCTTTCCATGAGCCGTCGCGGACGCGCGCGGAAAAGTCCGCCATGCGATCGAGCACCTCGTGGACTTTGGGCACCACGTCCTCGCCGTCGACGCCGATCGACACGCCGCGCGGGGCACGCAACGCGATATGCAGTACGGCGCGCTTCTCGGTGACGTTGATCTTCTCGCCACGGAACATCGCGTCGATGCGTCCGCGGAGTCCCACCTCATCGGCGAGCGCGAGCAGCAGGCGCAGTGTCTCGTCGGTCACGCGATGCTTGGAATAGTCGAAATACAGGCCGGCTGCCTCGACCGTGAGCCGCTCGCCGCGCTTTGGATCCTCGGCGAACATGGCGCGCAGGTGTCGGCTATGGATTTGATTGTAATGCTCCTGCAAGGCCTTCCACGCAGGGCGATTGGTGAGCGAAGTTGTTGGTGCTGGCATGACGGACTCCTTCTAAAGAGCAGAAGCAGAATCGTGAATCGCGCGCGACTCTCATCCCTAACCCGTTTCCTTTCAGAAGACGGGAAGAAAGTTTTTGCGGCGCGAGCATTTGAAACATGATGAGCGCTGCGGGCACGAGATAAAAAATCGAACCGGGCACCCACATGATAGCGCCGGCGACAACCTGGTCGCCAAGGGGAGTGAAGCCCGCGATGTGCGGCGCGCTCGCATAGAAAGGATAAATCAGCCGATCGGAAAACATGAAGAGTGCGGCGAGGACAGTGTTCTGTCCGTCGGCCAGCAGGAGATAGGGAAGCATCGCCCATCGCGGCCATCGCGCGGCGCTCGGCCATGGCTGGACGACCGGGTACCAGAACATCAGCGCGGTCGTGAAGAAGCATGCGTGCTCGACGACGTGCCATCCGTCGGAGCGGAGCGCGAGCTGAAAGGTTGCCGGCAGATGCCATCCCCAGGTTGCAGCGACGAACGCGATCCAGCATACGAGCGGCTCCGTCAGCCACGTGAAGAATCGGCGCACGACATCTGATCGGAGAATCGGACCGACGATTGCCTTGGCGACGCGCGGAGGAAGTCCACGCACGAGTGCGATCGCCGGCGCGCCTGCGAGCAATAGCGGCGGCGCCACGATCATGAGCAACAGATGCTGCGTCATGTGGATTTGAAGCAGCAGATCGTCGAGCTCCTCGAGCGGCGAGGCGATCGCGATGAAGAGAGCGGCGATCCCGGCCATGAACATCGCGAGTCGCCAGGTGGGGAATCGATCCGGCATCTGGCGATGCAAACGACGGAACCCGCGCGCATAGATCGCCGCGATGATCAGCAGTATCGCGATCGTGGTGACGGGCGGCGTCCATGAATCGAAGGCGTTTTGTATCGCCGAGTTCACATCAATTGCTCGATGCGGGAACAGCGGGATGCGCCGAATCGCGCGCGGGAGGCTCGCCGGCCGGATGCATAGTGGCTAGGAATGCGACGATCGCGTTGACCTGCGGAGGAGTGAGGTTCTTGCCGTAGGCCGGCATGTTACCGCCGCCTTGAATTATCTGGCGCACGATCTGATCGCGCGTGAGGCGCGTCGCCGTGTCGTCGAGCGCGGGACCGCGCAGTCCACCCTCGCCGCCGAGCGCATGGCAATTGCGGCACTGCTTGCTTTGCACCAGCAGCGCGCCCTGCAGTTCGAGCGGAGTGCGGCCCTTAACGTAGTCAATGGGCGTAGGTGCGGCGCTCCACGCGTCCATCACCGGTGACCAGGGCGAAAATGTACCGAGCCAGGTGAGCGTGGCGATGGTCGTAACGACCAGAATCACGATCACGACTGAGAAAGGTCGTCGACGCCAGCTCTTCTCGCCAGTAGGGGAGATGAAGGGCAACGCGAAGATAAGTCCGATGACGGCGACCGGACCGGTGAGCATCAGGAAGGTCTCGGTCCATGGCGGCAATAATGCGAACAGTGAGAATAGCCAGAGGAAGAAAAAGTCGGGGCGCGGCACAGTCTGGATGATTGTCGGATCGGGCTGGCCGTTCGGGCCGATGGGACCCTCGATAGCTGCGACGACAACCAAACTCAGGATAATCAGTCCGGCGAAGACGAGATCCTTCTGCGCCGCGTATGGCATGAACGGCTCGCCGTCCTTGTGTACTAACTCCTGGTACTCCTGCAAGTAGGTATCGCGTCTGACTATTCGACCGGGCATCGGCCATTCGTTAATGCCTAATCGCAATACCAGGTAGAGATGCAGGCCGACGAAGCCGATCAACAGACCCGGGATCACGAATACGTGCAGCGCGAAGAAACGCGACAGAGTTTCACCGGCGATGATCGGCCCACCGAGAATAAGATGCACCACTTTGAAGCCGATGATCGGAGTGCGGCCGGCGATCGATGCGCCGATACCCAGTCCCCAGTATGCGTTCTGATCGAAGCGAAGCACCTGGCCGGTGAACGCCATGCCGAGCGTGGATAAAAGCAGGACGCATCCTGCCACCCAGGTAAGTTCGCGCGGGTATTTGTAGGCACCGAACAGAAAGACCTGGATCATGTGGATGAACATCAGGGCCACCATGAAGTTCGATCCCCAGCCGTGCAGCGCGCGCAGATACCATCCGAGCGGCTGTTGGTAGTTCAAGTAGATCAGGCTGTCCCACGCGCGACTGGCCGCCGGCGTATAGACAGTCGCCAGACAGATGCCGGTGACTACCTGCAAAATGAATACGACCAGCGTCGCGCTGCCGAATACGTACCACCAGCTCGCGGAGCTGCGCGGCACCGGATGCGCGGCGACTTCGGCGATGGTCTGGCCGAGTTGCAGACGTTGGTCGATCCATCGCCAGGCAGATTTCAGCGCCTGCATCATGCTTCCGGCTCGCCGAGCGTGGGCAACTCGCCGGCATAAATCCAAAGTTTGCCGGCTTCGACCTTGTACTTGTATTGATAGAGCGGGCGCGGCGGAGGTCCCGAAGCGTGCCTGCCGTCGGAGTAAAATACGCCGCCGTGACATGGGCACATGAACAGTGCGGACTCGGCGAACCATCGCACCGGGCATCCGAGATGAGTGCAGTTGATCGCAAAGACCTGGAACTGATCGCCCTCCATCCGGCGCACCCAGCACGGGATTTTGGCGGTCTCGCCGTCCCATGCCTTTTTGAACGGATTTACATACTCGGCCAGTCGCGTCTGTTGTTCCGGATAGTCAGTCACCGGGCCAAGCGCTATCCAGTCGAGCCACCTGAAGCGGCGCGCGGGAGATAGTACGTATCCCACAACTGGTATTGCGAATAGTGCAGCACCTATTACGTTAATGACTATTCCGATTCGAAACAGAAAATTGCGGCGACTAGTTTTTTCAGGCGATGGAGTCATTTTCAATTACTCAGTGCCAACGGTGCGGGACGTTTCGAAGCGAGCCATGCGACCACGTCGGAGACTTGTTGGGATGAGAGAGGATGTCCAGCGGCGGCGCTTTTCCAGTCGGGATGGCCGAGCTCGGGACGTCCCGCGATCACGATCGTGCGCAAGTACTGGTTGCTGACCAGCGCAAGATATGAGGGATCGACGATGGAACCCGCCGGTCCGCCTTTTCCGTCGGGACCGTGACACGATTGGCAGTTCGCCGCGTACACTTGCGCGCCATTATTCGAATCGCCCTGCGTGGAACTGGAATATGGCGGCGCGCCCGCGGCATCCGCTGCGCCAGCCCAGCTTTTGCGGATGCCGGCGATCACAATGTCGATCTGATGATCGGTCAGGTCGCCGCCCGCGCTTTGGGCGAACGGCGGCATCGCCGTGCCGGGGACTCCGTTGGCAACGACGTGGCGCATCGAAGCGTCGTCGATGATCGCGAGATACACAGGATTGTTCATCGCGATTGCGGCGCCCGACTTGCCGTTGGCGCCGTGGCATCCAGCGCAATCGTCGCCGTACAGAGTCGCGAAGTCGGTCACGTTAGTAGGGCGCAGCGGAAGGTCGGCCTGCGTGGGACGGCCGGGGAGCGAATCGCAGCCTGGCGATCAGGATTGTCGCTAGCGACGCGCTCGCGAGGAGCGATTTGAACTTGCGCGCGTTCAACTTGGTGCTAGTCCTTGCGCTCTTCGACGAGGCCCGACGCCTCGATGCCGGTGCGAACGGCGAACGGGAGATGTTGCAGGGTATGTACGCGCTCGGTCTGGTTAACGACGAAACCAGCGACCGCGCCGAACGCAATCTGGCACAGAATGAACCATCGCCATTCGATGCGCGCGTCGAGCAGGGGGTTGATCACACGGAGCGACGACCACAGCAGACCGGTCCACAGCAGCGGTGCGACGATCGCGGCCCACAGCGCGGGGTAGCGGGGAAACATCGGAAGCATCACGCCGTAGAGCAGTCCAACCAGGATCGAAGCGGAGGCGTGAATGATCAGCGCGACGATGAATGCTTCCGGGATGAACGAGCAAAGCGTCGCCGTGTCGGCGTTGGAAAGATTCGCCATCGCGGTCGCGGCGAGAATGTTGATGGTATACCAGGGACTGCCGTGAAAAATGATGCCCTGCAATCCAGCGAGGACAGCCATCGCGACGCCGCCCGCGATGCCTCCTTTGATGCCCGCCGAATACGGATAGATTTCGAGCGGCAGGACGGCGCGATTGCCCAGCTCTCCGACTTGCAGATAGTCGACGCCAATTTTTGCGGGAACGATGACTTCGACGGTGGGCGTGACGCGAACCGTCTCGCGATGCTCGACCGGAAGCACCTCGCGAAACCATCCGACTGCTCCCGCTATCGTCAGGACGAAGCCGACCAGGCTGACTGTCATGGCGGTGACGAGGCCGGCAAAGGAGAGCGTCAAGCCGATCGCAAAGATCATCGGCCACGCCGTCGGTGCCGGAACTTCGATTACGTTGTCGCGATTTTCCTCAATAGCCATTGCACTAGCTCATCGACCGATCACGTAAACGGTCAGGAATACTACTACCCACACGGCGTCCACGAAGTGCCAATACCATGAGAGGACATCAACGCGCTCGATGTGGCGGTCGTTCATGTAACCGAGCATGGTGAATGTCAGCACGAGCAGAATAAGTAGTAATCCAATAGTGACGTGAAGCGCGTGCAGACCTACTAATGAGTAATAGGTAGTTCCAAAAAGGTTTGTGCGAATCGACAGACCCTCATGGTAGATGAGTCGATGCCATTCGAGCGCCGTGCCAGTCAGGAATTCGGCGCCGAGCGCGAAGGTGATGAACCACCATAGTGCAAACGCGCTCATCGAACCTGCGCGCAGGGCTCGGATCGCAAGAACGATCGTGATGCTGCTCGACAGCAGGCAGATGGTATTCAGGATTGGAGGCGACAGGACGTCTTTGGGGTACGGGCCGGTCAGGCTTTTGCCGAGGTAGAAGATGTAGGCGACTACGAAAATTGAAAAGAAGACGGACTCGGTGAGAATCAGTGCGAGGATACCGACGCGGCTGCGTCGTGGGAGCGTTTCGCTCCATTGCACTGCGGCAGTGGGGATTGCGGTTGGTGCGGCGGCCACTACCTAACCCCTAACCCCTTCCCTCGAGGGAAGGGCGACAATCGCAAATGAGAGAACGCCTTCATTCGTACTTCCAGTCCGGGTCTTCCGGATGTTTGAGGTCCCATAGCGGGCGGCGGCTTAGCACCTTCGGGGGTTCGGCAAAATTATATTCAGGTGGTGGTGAGGTCGTGGACCATTCGAGCGTCCACGCATCCCACGGGTCGTTGCCTGCGGGATCGCCGGAGCGGAGCGAGCGTACAACATTGATTACCAATATGAGCACGGCGATGCCTTGCAACAGCGCTCCAATCGACTCGACGAGATTGAGCGCCCACAGGCCACGTCCCGGCTGATAGGTATAGATGCGACGAGGCATCCCGCGCAGACCTGCAAAATGCATAGTGTCAAATGTCAGATGGAAGCCGATCAGGAATAGCCAGAAATGCCACCTGCCCAATGTCTCACTGAGCATTCGGCCAGTAGCCTTTGGGAACCAATAATAGATAGCGGCGAAATCCATGAAGATGATCGCACCGACTAGTACGTAGTGGAAATGAGCGACCACGAAGTAGGTATCCGTGACTTGCCAGTCGAAGGGCGCCACAGCAAGCATGATGCCGGTCAAACCCGCGACGAGAAACTGAAACAGAAATCCCAGGCTGAACAGCATCGGCACTTTGAAGCGAAGTTTTCCGCCCCAGATAGTGCCGAGCCAGTTGAAAATCTTGATGCCGGTCGGGACGCCAACCAGCATCGTGGATAGGGCGAAAAACGAGTTGCCGGGCGGCAGTCATGCCGACCGAGAACATGTGATGCGCCCATACGCTCAGGCTGATAAACGCAATTGCGCACGACGCCGCGACCATCACGCTGTAACCGAAGATCACCTTGCGCGAGAAGACCGGAATGATCTCGGACGCGAACGCGAAAGCGGGAATGACCAGGATATAAACTTCGGGATGGCCGAAGATCCAGAAGAAGTGCTGCCACAGTATCGCCGAGCCTCCCGCTTGAGTGTCGAAGAAGTGCGCACCGAGAAAACGATCCAATAGCAACATCGCCTGCGCAGCCGAGAGCGGCGGCAATGCGACGAGCATCATGAACGCCACCACGACCGCAAGCCACGCCAGCACCGGCATCTTGCTGAGCGTCATCCCTTCGCATCGCATGCAGAAGGCGCTTGTAATTATGTTGATGGCGGTCGCGGTCGTACCGACGCTGGTCAGAAAAATACTCAGTATCCAATAGTCAGTACTGTTGCCGCGCGAGAACGGCAGCTCAGTGAGTGGTGCGTATGCGAACCATCCGACGTCGGGCGCACTGCCCGCGCCGTAGAGACCGTCGCCGCCGATATAGCTGAAATAGAGCAGGATTGCACCGAAGAACCATAGCCAGAAGCCGAAGGCGTTGAGGCGCGGGAAGGCAAGGTCGCGCGCGCCAATCATCAGCGGCACCAGGTAGTTGAAGAAGCCGGTGAGGATCGGCATCCCGACCAGGAAGACCATCGCAGTGCCATGCATCGTCATGAGGCGATTGAATACCTGCGGCGGCACGATGCTGCCGTCGGGAACCGCGAGCTGAAGCCGAATCGTCGCAGCTTGCAGGCCGGCAATCAGAAAGAAGAAGAGGCCGCCCATGATGTACATGAGGCCGAGGCGCTTGTGATCGACGGTGACGACCCATTCGTGCAGCTTGCCGACGAGCGGCAGCGCTTGTGGGTCGTCTACAGCGCCGAGAGCGATTTGCTGATCGATGGTGCCTGCCATGCACGTATCTCCGCGATCAACGCAGTGTCGCCAGGTAAGCGACGAGGTCGTCGAGGTCCTTGTCGCCCAGGTTCATCGCCGGCATCAGTGCGCCGGGCTTCATGACGCTCGGATCGCTTACCCAGACTTTAAGATGATCGCGAGTGTTCATGGCGACGCCGGCGCCGATCGTCTCGCGAGTCATTAGATGAGTCAGGTCGGGACCGAAGCGCCCGTCGGCCGCAGTGCCGCGAATCGTATGACAGTTCACGCATGCGGTGGATTCGAAGACCTGGCGCCCGTGCACTACAGACGCGTCCATGGCCGGCGGCTGCTTCTGCTCGGAAACCCATCGATCGAAGTCGGCGCGCGGTTCGACGATCACGCGCAGCAGCATCATCGCATGCTCGGTGCCGCAGTACTCGGCGCAATTCCCGAGGTAGGTGCCGGCGACATGCGGATCGATCCACATGGTATTTCTTTTGTTGGGGATGACGTCAGTCTTCCCTGCCAGCCGAGGCACCCAGAAGCTGTGCGCGACGTCAGCCGACTCGAGATCGAGAAACGTCGGCGTCGGGCTTTTGGGATCGCTCAGTGGGACGTGAAGTTCGTTGGCCGTGACGATACCGGAGTCCGGATAGTGGAACTCCCACCACCATTGATGCGCGATCACATGGACGCTAAGCGTACCGGGCGGCCGCGCCGGCTCCTGCACCACATATATGGTACGGACGGTGACCAGGAAGAGTACCAATACAATGAGGACGGGGACCGTCGTCCAGGCGAACTCGATCGGATTGCTGCCGTAGACCTGCGGCGGTTCGCGGCCGTCATCGTCCGGGCGGACTCGAAATCGCACGATACTGTAGGCGAGCAGCCCGGCGACGATCAGGAAAATCACCGCCGTGATCGAAATTACGAAGAATGCGACGGTGTTGATTTCGTGGGCGGGCGTTGAGACCGCATCGAAGACGCTGCTCGGAGGAATCTTCGAGTTCGACTCGCCCATCCCCCAGTCGTTCGCCAATGCTGCAGCGGGGGCGCAACCGATAGCGGCAATTGTCAGGCTCCAGCGCTGCAGACGTGGGGGCAAGATTTTCGCAGCTCCTGAGAACGCGACTGCCGGCGTGGCAGCGCAATTGCCAGTATCAGTCAGTTGAGATGACTAGCACAAAACATTTTTTATGACTAAGCAGCCAAGGAACGCCGAGAAGTTAGACGAGCCTGAGCTTAGTTCGAGTCGGCCGACACGATCGCGTGATCGACGCGCGGCAGTATCATTACCTCGGACATGCGAGTCTCGGGATCCAGCCTGATGAAGTAGGCGGGAAAGCCGGTCTCTGCCACCGAGACGTTAGTGCGCGCGTCGCAACCGCATCGCGCAATCATCCCGTCGTTTATCGTCGCGAGTCGATCGAGGCTGAGCGCGGCAACCCGCAAGTTGTCCTCGTCCACCGAAAGATTCAGAGTCGAGCCTTTTATCTCAACGCTGGACGCAAGCGCGGTCCCCGAGACCGTCGAAGTCTTGACGACCCATCGGTTGAACTGGCTTGGGTTCATTTTCGCGACGGTCGGATGGTTTTTTCGTGCTTCAGAGATCGCGGGCCCAAGTGAGTGCTTCTTCGCGACGGAATCCGCGTACACCTGCGTGTCTGCAAGTGTCCATATTTCCTTCGACCATCGCGCAACCTTTGCGGGATCGGCACCCGGCAACCGCTGATAGTCGGTAGCGGCGCTCTCGGCGTCGGCGAGATCGCGCTCAGTCAAGGCGGCTTCTACCACCTGAGCATCTTTGACGCGCTCGGTCTCGACGATTTGCGCGACAATCGATGCGCTCTGGCTACCCGGCTCTTTCGTTGCGTCCATGCATACGGCGCGCTGCTCGGCCAGCGTGTACGTCGGCCGTCCGATCTTGAAGTCACATAGACATAGATCGTCCTTCACCTCGACCCGCTCGCGATCGCTCAGGTCGGAGCGCGCCGACAAAGCGACCAGTTCTTGACGGGCTGCCGGATAATTGGCGGCCGCCATTTGGCTACGCGCCGAGGTCAGTGCCGACGGTGCGCATGCTGACAGCGCGGCGGCTAGCGCGATTGCGATTAACCCTTGGCCCGCAAATCGAAGGAAAGGGTGGGGCCCTACTGTGGTGCGGTTTTGGCCAAGCATGAGCCGATTATGGCAAAGGAGGCAGCCGATTGCCTAACCAAAAGTGATGAGAAATGGGGCGCGGTCCGGCGAGTGAATCATTCGATGTACCGCGACGCTACAAGGCGGTCTCAGATTGGCCCGTACGATTTGCGCAGGGCGGCTAAGCCGTCTTTCGCTCGCATCGGCTGATGGCACAAGTGGTGCACTTGAGACTCGCAGCAAGGCGCGCAACTGAAAAACTGAAAACTGAGCGAAGCGGAGATCGAAGTGGAAGCACGGATTGTCTGCGAGACCAAGTCGATTCGGCAGGCAACACGACCGGCTCGGCTACTGTTCGGTTGGCGTGAATAGAAATCGATTGCGCTGACGAAACGCGCAAAGGAGGACATCAATAATGAACTACATCAACAAGCTCATGGTTCGGGTCCGCGAGAGCAAAAAGGGACAGACGATGACTGAGTACGTGCTGATTATCGCGGCGATCGCGGTGGCTGGGTACATCGCGTACCAGGGCCTCGAAGGCGGAATCAACACGATTATCTCTAACGTGACCACCACCCTGAAGGGTGCGTAGAGCACTGGCTTTCGCAAGCAAGTCGCAGATGCGCCGACGCAAACGTGAAAGGAGGACATCGGCAATGGAGTACTTCAACACACTCGTTAGCCGCGTCCGCGAAAGCCAGGAAGGGTCAGACGATGACTGAGTATGTGCTGATTATCGCGGCGATCGCGGTGGCCGGGTACATCGCGTACCAGGGTCTCGAAGGCGGGATCAACACGATCATCGCTAACGTGACCGCGACTCTGTCGGGTGCGTGAGAATAACCCTCAACCCTGCGTATCCGAATCAAAGCGCGCGGGACAGGCGGCGGGGACTTAAGTCTCCGCCGCGCAAATCCCGAGGGTCGAGGGGGGAGTGCGAGCGATTGAATTTTGCGCGTGGGGGCCAGTCGGTAACGACCGGTCGCGCAAACAGGGGGCGTAGATGAAACGACCGATAGTGTTCGTAATCCTGGCGGCAATGGGTGCGATGCTGGCCGCGATTGTGGTCTTTTCCGCAATCAGAAAACGCGAGTCCGAAGTGCAGCGCGCGATGGCGCAAACGGTCCAAATCGTCGTCGCGGCAACCGATATACCGCTCGGTACCAAACTCGAGCCCGATTCCGTCAAGCTCGTTCGATGGTCGCGCGACAGCGTTCCACAAGGCGGATTCACCGATCCGCAGGCGATCGCAGACTACGTTCGCCAAGACTCGAGTTTGAAGCCAACGAGCCGATTGTCGCGAGCAAGTTGTTCATGGGCGAAAAGACCTCCGGCGTAATGCCGCTGCTGATTCCACCCGGGATGCGTGCGATGTCGGTCCCGGTCGACGAGGTCTCAGATATTGCCGGCTTCGTTGCGCCGCATACACGGGTCGACATCCTGGTTGCGGTAGCCGGCACCGGCCCGGGCGAGCCGTCCTTCTCGCGCATCGTTCTGCAGAACATCGAAGTTATCGCAGTCGCCCAGGAAATCGAACACGTCAAAGACCAGCCTGAAGTGGTCAAAGTCGTCACCTTGCTGGTGACTCCAATCGACGCCGAAAAGCTCACCCTGGCCAGCCGCGAGGGATTGCTGCGTCTGGCGATGCGCAATTACAGCGACGCCAAGATTGTCGCGACCAGGGGAATCGGACTCCCCGACCTGCTCCATGAAGGCGGCGCACCCGGCTCAACCTTGCCCGTGATGCAGATACAACCGGCGCCGCCGCTGGCCGCTCGTCCAGCGCATGGACCCACGGCTTTTCGAATCGAAGTAATGCGCGACGGCAAGTCGTCAGAAGCGATCTCTTTCGTCCATGCGGACGCGAGAGCGCATTCTTTGTATCAGGCACACCAGGAAACGCCTGCTGTTTCGGAGCCGCAGATACCCGCGGCGCCGGCAGAGCCGGACAACGAAACGCCTGAATCTCCAGTCTCGTCCGCTAAGCCAGTATGGTCCGCCAGCTTCGCCGAACCGCCCGCGAGTGCATTCGCAGCAGTTCGAAATGACGCAATTGTCGGCCACGTCTCGACTAATTTCGCGCCGCTCAGACCGGGAGATCCGGGCTACATGCCAGCGCCAAAGACTTATCAGGTTCCATGATTGCAGGTGGCTAAGGGGGAAAGGCCATGAGGGGATGCAAAAACCGATACATAAACATTTGGTCGGCAGAACGAATTTGTCGGCTACTCGCGTCTGCTGGACTACTGCTGACAGTCAGCGCAGCAACCGCACGGGCGCAGGTAAAAGATCTGTCCGACTGGGTGCCGGTTTCGATGAACGCCGGCGAAACTTACGTGATCAATGATATCAAGCCGGGCACCAAACCATCGTTTCGGGTCGAGCAAAATCCGAGCGCCTTCGTCAGCTACGATTCGCCACCGGGCAAGCTCACGATGCTGAGCGCGGAAGCGGGCCGCTGGATAGTTACTGTCACCAACAGCTCGGATCGCGAAGTCAGCTACGACGTCAACGCGTTCGCGGTTGCGAAACCCGGTGCGCCACTGACCCCCGGCAAGGCACCGCCATCGATCAGCGATGAGGGATTCAGCTCGCGCCCGGGAGCCGGCGCGTCAACCTCGACATCTGCCGCAATGCCGCAGTTGGGAACCATTTCTTCACTGCGCACGACTCCGTCTGCCGCTTCATCGTATACCGCGACGCTGCCCGACAAAGCGCCTGTTTCTTACGAAGATGCCTCCTGGAATGTGCCGCCTCAGCCGGACAAGGGATCCAGGGCCTACGAGCCGCGCCAGTCGGTTGCACCGTCCGCAATCAGCACCGCTCGTTATCGAAACGATCCGTCGGTCGTGGATCCGGGCCCGGGATACCTGAACGACAGTGTCTCGGGCGGAAAGCACTATCTGCCCGAGGAAGCAGTATCGCTCATGATGGGCACTTCTGAGGTAATCGATTTTCAACGCCGCATCACGCGGGTTTCCGTCGCCGACTCCAAGATTGCCGACGTTCAGGTGATCGATCCGTTCCAGCTCAATCTAATCGCCCATCAGCCCGGCTTTACGACGATCGCCATTTGGGACGCCGAGGGCAGATACAACGAACGGACGGTTCGAGTCGATGCCAGTGGCCGCCAGCAGGTGATGCTCAACACTATCGTGGCCGAGCTCGACCGCACCGAGCTGGAGAATCAGGGAGTTAACCTGTCGGTCGCGCTGACCAAAATCGGCATCTCGCTGGTCGGTCTGCCCGGCGCGGTCGCCACTCCTTACAGTGCAGCCAGCACTCTTCAGAGCTCGAGCTCGGCAGGATCGTTGGCCGGAACCACCTCGCCGGGCGGAATTTTGCCCGGTCCCGGCCAGTTAATTCCGCTGCTGCTGTCACCGAACCTGACCTATGGCCTGTCTGCGGGAAACTCGAACATTCAATGGCAGGGATTTTTCCAGTTTCTCGAAGCTCACAACCTCGGCAAAGTCCTCGCGGAGCCGCATTTGCTGGCGAACTCGGGAGAGAAAGCCAAATTCCTCTCGGGTGGCGAGATACCCATCGTAATCGCCCAGGCGCTGAACTCGACCATCGTCTTCAAAACCTTCGGCACCTCGGTCGAGTTCATCCCGACCGTCGTAGGCCGCGACGATATCGAGCTGCTGGTGAAACCCGAGGTCTCCGAACCGGACTACACTCACGGCGTCCAGCTTTTCGGGTTCACTGTTCCGGCCTTTATAACCCGGCGGGCTGAGACGATGGCGCGGCTCAAGGATCGCCAGACTCTGATCATCGCCGGGCTGATACTTCACGAAAAAGTCTCGCAAGTGCAGAAGGTGCCTTACCTGGGAGACATCCCCTACCTGGCCGGTCTTTTCCGCAACACCTATTGGTCGAACAAGGAATCCGACCTCATCATGAGCGTTACGCCGGAGATCGTCCGACCGCTGCCTCCGACTGGCCAGGTATACCTTCCCACCGGCCACAGCGAGTTGACTCCCGACGAGATCAGGACCCAAACCCTCGAGCCGCCGGACGCAGCCCGTCCCCGCTTCTAGGGAGAAAGATCGAGTGCCATTCAACGGACCACAGAGTGAGAGTCGTCGCAGCACGATGAAGGTCATGCTGGTCGGCGATCCTGGCGATCAGCGCAGCCAGCTCAAAGCGGTTCTGGCGGCGTTGGTTGAGCCTCAACTCGAGATAATTGAGGGTGAGGCTGCCACCGCCGCCAATCTTTCCGAGAATGCCTCCGTGCCGCCCGACGCAACCTTGGTGATGGTCAATGGCAACGAGGAAGCTGCCTTGAGCTTTCTCCAAAGCCAGTCGCTCCACTCGCCGCGCCCGACTCTGCTCGCATTATTGAGCGCACGCTCGGCCGGCCTGATGAAGCGAGCGTTGCGCTCCGGCGCCGACGAAATTCTGTTCATGCCGCTGGACCCGGGCGAGGCCACCCGCGCCTTGCTGAAAGTAAGCGAGGCGCGCTGGCGGACCGAGCGCCGCGAAGGCGGCATCGTCATTTCTGTCACCAGCCTGGTTGGCGGGGTCGGCGTGACCTCGATGGCGGCCAATCTCGCCTTGGCGCTCGAGTCGCTGCATCAGCGCGTGGCGTTGATCGATCTGGATCTTCAGACCGGAGGTCTGGCGATTTTTCTGAACCTCGATCCCGAAGTGACGATCATGCCGCTGGTGCGCCTCGAGCATAAGCTCGATTCTATCCAGCTGGAATCCGCGTTGACCAAGCATCCGTCGGGCGTCTGCCTGCTGGCCGCGCCCAAGCGAATCGAAGAGGGCGAACTGGTGTCGGACATTACGGTCGGCACGGTGCTCGACCTGACTCGCCAGTTGTTCGACTACGTGATCATCGATTGCGGCGACCACGTGGACGAAAACGGAGTTGCCGCATGGGAGCGCTCCGACCATCTCTTTTACGTGCTCAATCAGTCGATCGCGGCGGCGCGATCCGCATGGCGATTCATCGACCTGTTCGAGCGCCTCGGCCTCACCCGGCTCGAGCCGCACTTCATTCTCGATCGCTACCGGCCGTCGCATCCGTTGACCGACAAGGCCATCGAATCGACTCTCGCCAAGCCCATCTACGCTCGGATTCCGGCCGACGATCGCACTTTCGAAACGATCGAGATGAAAGCGCAGGACCTCTTCCAGGTTGCGCCATCGTCCGCTGTCGCGCGCGCGATGCTCGATCTCGCGGCTCTCGTAATGCCGCATACTGAGCAGGCTGCGCTTCCTGAAACATTCATCTCGCGGCTCAAATCCGCCTTCGTCACGCATCAAAGTCGATGAGGTATGCAAGATGGGACTGACTGATCGGCTCCAGAGTGTTAATAACGGCGGACGCCCGCTAGAGACCGCCTCGGCCGGCGGCTCGCTTATCGGCGCGACCGTGCGCCGCCGCAAGGACGCCATCGCGGATAGTTCGCGCCGACTGAAGGTCAAGGTTCACAACAAACTCTTCGAAACCATCGATGTCTCCAAGCTCGAGACCCTCGAGCCCGCGATGGTCTCCAGTAAGGTTACCGCCGCCATCAATGACATCCTCAATGAAGACGGGCGCCTGCTGACCGACGCCGACCGCGGACGCCTGGTCGAGGAACTCAAGAATGAACTGCTCGGCCTGGGTCCGCTCGAGCCGCTGCTCCGCGACGACGAAATCACCGACATCCTCGTCAACGGGCACAACCAGGTCTACGTCGAAAAGCGCGGCAAGCTGCATGCAACCGACGTGGTCTTCCAGGACGACGCGCATTTGATGCTGATCATCGATCGCATCGTCTCTCGCGTCGGCCGCCGGGTCGACGAATCATCGCCGATGGTCGATGCGCGATTGCCCGACGGCTCGCGTATCAATGCCATCATCCCGCCGCTCGCGCTCGATGGCCCGGCGCTGTCGATCCGGCGTTTCGGCAAGCATCGCTTCGACATCGGCGCGCTGGTCGAAAGGGACGCGCTCACCTGGGACCTGGTCGAGTTTCTGCTCGCCGTCGTTCGCGCGCGCCTCAACGTAATCGTCTGCGGTGGTACCGGCTCGGGCAAGACCACGATGCTCAATTGTCTGTCCGCGTTCGTCCCCGAAAACGAACGTATCGTTACCATCGAGGATTCTGCCGAACTGTCATTGCAACAGCCCCACGTTGTGCGGCTCGAGACGCGGCCGTCCAACCTCGAAGGCCGCGGCGAAGTAACGCAGCGCGACCTGGTCAAGAATTGTCTCCGAATGCGCCCGGACAGAATCGTCGTCGGTGAGGTCCGCGGCGCGGAAGTCTTCGACATGTTGCAGGCCATGTCCACCGGCCATGACGGGTCTATCGCAACCATCCACGCCAACAGCCCACGCGAATGCCTGGGCCGGCTCGAGATGATGATGCTGCTGTCGGGCGTCTCGATTCCGCAACGTGCGATGCGCCAGCAGATTGCCTCCGCCATCAACATAATTGTTCACGTCAGCCGCCTGTCCGACGGTTCGCGCAAGGTTATGAAGATTTCCGAGATCAGCGGCATGGAAGGCGAGATGATTATGATGCAGGACTTGTTCGAATTTGTCCGCGCCGACACGACCGCGGCCGGAAAAATCAACGGTGCCTTTCAATCCACCGGGATCCGTTCAGCTTACACTCAACGCCTCGAAACCGCCGGCTACAAAACCGAGTCCAAGGTCATCAAAACGGCCGCGCGATGAATCCTGATCTGTTGATTCCGATCGCTGTCGCCGGCTTCGTGCTCGTCGCCTGCGCAATGTGGTTCATGCGCCGCGGCGTTCGCCCCGGCGTCAACCGCACAGTGATGCGACGTATGTCGCGTCCCGACCTGCTCGAGGAAGGTGGCATCACCAAGACCGACTCTCGCCGCCTCACCGGACGCGAGTTCCTGAGCCGATTCTACCGGCTCAATTTGCTGCAAAAGCTCGAGGAGAACCTCTGGCAGGCTGGAATCTACGCCCGCATCGCCGACGTCCTGCTGGTGATCCTGCTGATGTTCACGGCGGGCCTGTTCGCGGGCGAAGCCATTTGGGGACGGGAACTTGCCTCGATTGCGATAGGCGCCGCGATAGGAAGCCTGCCGATCATCTACATCCGAATTCGAAGGCAGCGGCGCCTCAAGGCGTTCGCAAAGCAACTGCCCTACGCGCTCGATTTGATCAAATCGTCACTCGAAGCCGGCCACACCCTGCTGCGCGGATTGCAAGTCGTTGTGACGGAGTTCGCCGATCCCATAGGCACCGAATTCCGCTCCGCTATCGAACAGAGTCGCCTCGGACTGCCTCTCCCGCGCGCGCTGGAAGAGATGCTCAAGCGGGTGCCGCAGGACGATCTCCGCTTGCTGGTAGTAGCGGTCCGCGTACAAGCGGAAGTCGGCAGCTCGCTGGCCGTCATACTCGGACGCCTGTCGGAAATTGTCCGCACCCGCCAGCGTTTGCAGCAGCAGATCAAGGCGCTCACGGCCCAATCCAAGATGAGCGGAATACTGGTCGGGTTCCTGCCGATCGTGATGCTAGCGGCGTTCAGTGTCATCCAGCCAAGCTATACGGACACGCTCTTCTTCGATCCAAGCGGTCAGAAGATTCTCGAAGTCGCAGCCGTGCTCGACGTCCTTGCGTTCCTTTCAATCCGGAAGCTGTTGAAAGTGAAGTACTGATGAAAGCGAATTACTGAAGTACCTGCGATGGGATCAATCTACGCAAGCCTGACCGTGTTTTTTTTGGTTGGGGCAGTCTCGGTCGCGATCTACGCCGCCATCTACGGGGTCAATCGCCCATTTGACGATCGCATCGCCGAGATGGGCGTTAAGATGCGCGTTGCATACGGAAATCCCGACAACGTGGACATGGATTCCGATACGTTCGCGAACTCGCTTTTTCGATGGGTCGCGAAGCATCTTCCCGAACCCGCGATCAACACTCCGGAGCGTGAGAAGCTCTCGCAGACCCTGGTCCGCGCGGGATTTCCGGGGCCAGGCGCCGTCCGCACCTTCCACTTCGCTCGCCTCTCGACGACCGCGGGAACTGCGATCCTCGCGATGGTCGTCTCAATAGCTTTTGGTCTCCATGGCATCAAGCCGCTGATAGTGATGCTGGTCGGCGCAGGCGTTGGCGCATTCGCCCCGAGTTACTACATCGGCCGCAAGGCCAGGAACCGGCGGGACCAAATAGCCAGTCAACTCTCCGACGTTTTGGATTTGCTGGTAGTCTGCGTCGAAGCCGGCCTCGGCCTGAGCGAAGCAATCAAGATAGTCGGCTCCGAATCGCTGCGCCAAAAGCAGGAAATAGGCGCCGAACTTTTCATGGTCTCGGCTGAACTCGCTGCCGGCAGCACGCTGGGCCAGTCGCTCAGGAGTTTCGCTGATCGCACCGCCGTCGACGACATCAAGCCGCTCGCCGCCACTCTGGTGCAAAGCGAAAAGCTGGGCGCACAGATTGGCCCCGCATTGCGCTCGATCTCCGACACGATGCGCACCACCCGGCGCCTCCGCGCTGAAGAAGCGGCCGCAAAAACCACGGTCAAGATTCTCTTTCCGCTGGTGTTGTTCATTCTGCCCGCAATGATGGCCGTAATCGTCGGCCCCGCGATGATTCAAATCATGCGCGCCCTCACCGGGGTCCACACTCAGTAGCGAGCTCGCTCTTGACGCGGGCGGATCGGCACAATACCGATCGATCATGGCTGATTCGGAACCGCGGACGCGGGCGCTCGAGTTGTGGAACCAGGCGATGCGCTTTCACATGAACCATGATCTCGAGCGCGCGGTCGAGCTCTACACCAAATCGATCGAAGTCTTTCCCACCGCAGAGGCCTACACGTTTCGAGGATGGGCGTTCGAGGGGATGGGCCGAATCGACGACGCCATCGCGGAATGCCGCCGCGCCATTGAAGTCGATCCCGCTTTTGGCAATCCGTACAACGATATCGGCGCCTATCTGATTGCCAAGGGCGAGCTCGACGAGGCGATCCCGTGGCTCGAGAAAGCCAAGACCGCGCCGCGCTACGATCCGCGTCATTACCCGTTCATGAACCTGGGTCGAATTTACGCTGCCAAGGGAATGGTAAAGCGGGCGATCGACGAATTCGAAGGCGCACTCGCATTTGCGCCCGGCGATCCGACTTGCGCGTCTATGCTGGCGCAACTTCGCGCCCTGTTGAATTGAACATCGACGCGAATTGAATCCGGTTGAATTGAAATGATCAAAGTTGGAGAGCCGGCGCCTGATTTCACGCTCGTCGCGCACGACGGTGAAAATCTTTCGCTCGCGAGTCTTCGTGGCGCCAAAGTTTTGCTCTGGTTCTTCGTCGAGGCCAACACGCCCGGTTGCACGCTCGAAGGTCGCGGCTTTCGCGACCATCAATCGTACTTCGACGAAAACAACATTCGCGTCGTCGGCGTAAGTTTCGATTCGCCGGAAGACAACGCGGCCTTCGCCCGCCGCCACGATTTCGGATTCCCGCTTCTGAGCGACGCGAATCACGCCGTCGCGATTGCATTCGGTGCTTGTTCGGGATCGAATCCCAGGTATCCTGACCGCGTGAGTTTCCTTGTCGACGAAAACGGCATCATCGAGCGGGTATACGACCAGGTTGATCCTCGCGACCATCCGGCCCGTGTATTGGCCGACATTCTTGGCGTCTGATCGATGCCGCCTCCTCAGATGAAAGTCCGCGCCGTCATTTTCGATCTCGACGAAACTCTGATCGAGGAAGAGAGCTCCAACGACGCTTCTGCGCTGACCGCTACCGAGATTGCCGTTGCGCGCTACGGCATCGATCGCGTCGCACTCCTCACTGCCTTGCGCAAACGTTCGCGCGAGCTGTTTCTCAGCGGCCCGATGATCGACTACTGCCGCGACATCGGCATCAGCGCGCGCGAAGCGCTGTGGGGTTCGTTCATCGGCGACGATACCTCGCTCGTCCAGCTTCGCAATTGGATGCCCACCTACAGGCTGCGTTCGTGGACGGCCGCGTTGGAAGAAGTTGGCGTCGACGACCAGGCACTCGCCGCCGAGCTCGCGGAGTTCTTCGCGATCGATCGAAGCCGCCGCCATGTCGTGTTTGCCGAGTCGGAGCAGGTCCTGCATGACTTGAAGAAAAAGTTTCGTCTGGCATTAATCACCAACGGCGCGCCCGATATCCAGAGCACTAAAATCGACGGCTCGAACCTCGCCAGCTTTTTCGAAACGATCATCATCTCGGGCGATCACGGATTCGGAAAACCTGACCTGCAGGATTTTTCAATTGGCGCTGGAACGGCTGAAAGTCGCGGCGCACGAAGCGGTGATGATCGGCGACAGTCTCAACCGCGACATCGCTGGCGCCCACGCGGCCGGCATCCGGACAATCTGGATCAATCGCTACAAACGGACGCTCACCGATAGTGATGGTGTTCCCGATATCGAGCTGACCGACTTGCGCGACTTACCGACTCTGCTTTGCCCGGCCGACTGACCGGGATCTGAATAGCGGCAAACCAATGTCGCATCTTGACCGCTCGATGCCACCGAAATGCCGCATCGAGCGTCGTATGCTGCCCGTCGCACTCCGCTGACAATCACAGACAATCGTTCAGTGAGTGTTCCGATTCCGCGACACTGGCCCACCATTTGCTCTCAAGATGTCTATCGACCTGCCATTGGGCGGGCCGAAGCAGGAGGATTGGTGCAGCACGACGACACTCAACCGGTCTCAGGAACTCAGCCGGTATCTGCTACTGCCAACGGAGCCGACGCAAGCGAGATGGTGTCGCTCAGTCATTTGGTGCATAGCGTGGACCGGCTGGGCGGCATGGTCGTGCGATCGGCGCAGGTACGCAAGGTCCTGAAGTCGGTGTCGCAGCTAAGTCCATATAAGGCGACCGTGCTGATTTCGGGCGAATCCGGGACTGGAAAGGAACTGATCGCGCGCGCACTTCATACTCTTGGTCCGGTTCCGAATGGTCCGTTCGTGACGCTGAACTGCTCCAACCTGGTTGAGGCGTTGGCCGAGTCGCAGTTGTTCGGTCACGTCCGCGGCGCCTTTACCGACGCGCGCGACGAATCGCAGGGCTATTTCCGTTCGGCCAACGGCGGCACGTTGTTCCTTGACGAGATCGGAGAATTGCCGCTCAAGCTTCAGCCCAAGCTACTGCGCTCGGTCGAGACGCATGAGGTTCAGCCGGTAGGCTCGTCGCATTGCTACAAGGTTAACCTGCGGCTGGTCGCGGCGACGAATCGCGACTTGCGCGCGATGGTCAAGGCGGGAACGTTCCGCGACGATCTCTACTTCCGCATGAGCGCGGCGGCGATTTTCATCCCGCCCTTACGCGAACGACGCGAGGCGATCCCGGCCTTCATCGGATATTTCATCGAACAATACAATCGCCTGTTCTCCAAAAACGTCTCGGATATATCCCGCGCCGCCATCGACCTTCTATGCGCTTATCAATGGCCGGGAAATGTCCGCGAACTCTCCAACGCAATCGAAAGCGCCATAATTTTGAGCGAGAACAATCGGATTCTCGTGTCCGATCTTCCGGAACAGATCGTAGACGGCACCGGAGCCGAATTGTTGACCTCGCATGGGGAAACACCCGCCAACGGTCACGAGCCCGCGCTCGCCGCGCATCCCGCGCCTCAGATAGATTTCGGCTCGGAGCCGCTGGGGTTCCTGCTCGACGACGTGATCAAGAAAACCTTGGTGCGCTCACTCGAAGAGACCGAGGGCAATCGCCGCCGTGCCGCCGATTTGCTCGGCGTCTCCCGCTCGACGCTCTACCGGATGCTGACCCGCTACGGCATCGCCGAAAATCCCCACCGCCTCACAATCCAGCCAACTCTTTAACACGTGCAGAGCCTGTCCTGAGCGAACCGAAGGTGTCACCCCTGCCGAAGGAAGTGTGAAACCCACCGCGGGTTTCACATCAAATTAAGTGATTGCTCTGGCAAACGCTGGTCGCTTCGATGACAATTCCGTCTCGATGAAGAACGGCGCCCGATTTTTCGCGGCGATCGCCACGCTGGCTACTCTGCTCGGCGGCCTGCCGGCGATTGCCGCTTCGCCGTCACCGGAACTCGTCAATCTCGAACGCCAGGTGTCCCTCGAGCTGGCCCACGTTCGTGATAGCGGTCCCACCGATCCGGCTCAGCGCAAACAGCTCTTCGAAGCGAGTCAGATGGAGCAGAAGGGCGAGGCTGCGATTAAATCCGGCGACTACAAATCTGCCGAGGACAGCCTGCTGAAAGCGCAGGCGATTCTGCGCCAGTTTTCCGAATGACGCGCGCAGGCGGCGCATTCTTCGCGCGCGCCGGTTCTGGTAAGTTCTAATCAGAGTTCTGAAATGAATGGTTCGGATCAAATCTGGGCTGAGGCTTTGCGCACGCTGGAGCGGGGGCAACCGTTTGCGTTGGCGACGGTCGTGAATGTTCGCGGCTCAACCCCGCGCGAAGTCGGCGCTAAAATGATTGTCCGCGATGACGGGCAATTCGGCACCATCGGCGGCGGATGCGGCGAAGCCGAGGTCTTTCGAAAAGCTCGTGTGTTACTTGAAGAAAAGAATGAGTGCGGCGCGCGGCTGGCAGAAGTCGATCTGACCGGCGATTTTGACCAGCGCGAGATCGGCACCTGCGGCGGAATAATGGACGTGTTCGTCGATCTGTGGTCGCCGGTGCGCGATTTGGAAATCGCGCGAAAACTGGCCGACGCTGCCGAACGCAGCGCTCCCGGCGCGCTGCTGACGGTGGTCGACGCGGGTTCGCGAACAGAAATACCGGCCGGGTCGCGCAGGTTCATCGATCCCCGCGATTCGCGCGCCCGCGATTCGGGACCAATCGATCTGCCCGATGCAGGATTCGCGCAAATTGTCGAGTGGACCACCGACGCGATTCCCACTCTGCTCGAGATTGACGGAGCCGGTGGCACGCAACCCGTGACGCGTCTCGGACCGAATGGCGGCGTGCGACTATTCGTCGATCCTATCGTCGGCGCGCAACGGCTGATAATCGTCGGCGCAGGTCATATCGCAGTGCCGCTGTGCGCGCTCGGATCGATGCTGGGATTTCACGTCACCGTGATTGACGATCGCGCGTCGTTTGCCAATCGCGAGCGATTCCCGCAAGCCGACGAGATAATCGTCAAGCCTTTCACCGACGCGATCGATTCGCTCGCACTCGACGGCCACTGCTACCTGGTTTCCGTCACCCGCGGCCATTCTTTCGACGAGGAAGTTGTGCGCGCGGCGCTGATGCAACCGTGCGGATTCGTCGGGATGATCGGTTCGCGCCGCCGGGTGAAGGCCACGCTCGAGCGAATCGGTGAGAGCGGAGTTCCCAAAGATCGGCTCGCCGACGTTCACGCGCCGCTCGGAGTCGCGATTGGCGGCGAGACGCCCGAGGAAATCGCAATCTCGATCATCGCTGAAATTATCCGCGAGCGCCGCACCGAAGAGCGCGACGAGTTTACCCTCGGGGTCCGCTTCGGCAACCTCAAACGCACGAAGTAGCGCGCCTCGATGCCGAAGCATCTCGAGGGAATCATACTGGCGGCGGGGGAGTCGCGGCGGATGGGCTATCCGAAGCCGCTGCTTAAGATCGGTGGACAAACTTTTATTGAGCGTATCGCCGAGTCGATGCTCGCAGTCGTGCCGCGGCTGGTAATAGTTCTCGGTGCGCACGGCGATCGCGTGCGCGCTGCGATTCCGCGCGACGAGCGAATCGCGATCGTCGAGAACCCGAACTACTCGCGCGGCCAATTGTCCTCGCTCAAGGTCGGCCTCAGCGCGATTCAGCCAGACTCAACGGGCGCGCTCGTTCATCTCGGAGACCATCCGATAGTCCGCGTTGAAACGTTTCAGGCGATAGTCGATTCCTACAATCAACTCGACAAACCAATCGTGATCGCGCGCCACGCAGGCCATCGCGGCCACCCGGTAATTTTCGGTCGCGCAATATTCGCGGAACTACAATCCGCCCCGGAAGAAGAGGGCGCCCGCCACGTAGTAAACGCCGACGCATCACGGATTGCCTACGTCGACTCGGACGATCCAGGAGTCAATCTCGACCTCGACACCCCCGCCGACCTAACCCGCGCCGGCCTGTCGCTGCCCCCCAGTGAATGAACCCGTACCGCATCCAATTTCTCGCAGACCTGAGGGTTCCATGACGTGGCAAGGCAGAAAATCTTCGGGAAGATATATAGAATTGTGGGTGTGCGAGTCATTGTTGAGCGAGTTTCGATCAAACTGCCGCTCGCGGCGGATTTCCTCTACTGGAGCGCAAATCTGGCGAAAGCTTGTAACCGTTGGCGAGTCAGTGCGTATTAATGAACAGTTATGTTGGGTCGCCGGGCTGGCCGAAGGGCAGGGCGGAGATTGAGCGACAAACCCGACGAGGAACTGATCACCGAAGTCCTCGGCGGGCAGACCGACGCCTTCTCTGAGTTAGCGGCGCGGCATCGGCCCCGAGTGGAACGGTTATGCAGGCGATTTTTTTCGGACGAAGAGATGTCGCGGGATATCGCGCAGGAGAGTTTCATCCGCGCGTACACCGCCCTGGCGACATATCGTGCCGAGATGCCGTTTGGCGGATGGCTGCGCGCGATCGTCGTGAACCTGTGCTACGACGAGTTGCGCCGGCGAAGGCGGCGACCCGAAGAGTTGGTCGGAGATTTCAGCGCGCCGGAAGTGCAATGGATGCAGACGGCGCACGTCGCGTCGCCGGAGGATCTGGTTGGTGAGGCCGAAGAGCGGCGCGAAGCTTACGATTTGGCGCATCGACTGCTCGACACGCTGAAGCCCGAGGATCGGATGGTGATGGTACTCAAAGAGAGTGAAGATTTAAGCGTCAGCGAAATCGCCGAGACGCTGGGGTGGAGTGAGGCCAAGGTAAAGATTCGCGCATTCCGCGCGCGACAGGCGCTGCGCAAGCAGGCTGAGCGGATGCTCGCAATGGGTCGCAACAGGTAACGGTTATGAATTGTTTTGAAGCACGACAGGAATTTCCCGCGCTGTGGCGCAAGACGGCAACGGCGGAGCGGCGCGGCGAGCTGCTGGCACATCTGAAGGGATGCGAGAAGTGCGACCATGCGTTTCGCGTCTTCGCACTGACGGCGCCGGTTCTGCATGGCGAGATGGAGCAACGGGCCTCGCAAGCATCGCGACCCGCGCGTCGCGAGTTTTCGCTGGCAGACAGGCCGGCGCGATTTGCATCGGCGTCGCGCGAGGCGTCGCGTCCGAATCGATGGCTGCCGATGGCCGCGGCTGCGGCGATATTTGTGTTCGCGACCAGTGCGGCATATCTTTCGACCCGCACGCCGAGAGAGTCTCTTAGGTGACGAGTTTTCGGTACCCGAGTCGAGCATGACTTCCGAAACAACAGGCGACCCGTTGGCACCGGAGATGCCAGTGACAGAGAGCGATCTTGCCAGCTAGGCCGAATATCTGGTTCGGCTTCCTGATTGGAGCCTCGTGCCTTCTGATTGGTTTCGCGCTGAGCACGATGGCGTACCGGTATCACTACTTGCACGTGCCCGGAGGCGGGCTGATCGAGCGAATGAATCGTGAGCTCAATCTGACGCCTGCGCAAAGCGATCGAATCGCGGATATCCTGCGCGATACCCGGTTCAAAGTGATGCAGGCGCGGCAGGACTATGTGCATCGCCGGCATCAGATGTTCTGGCAGGGAATGAGCGACGTTCGCGGAATTCTGACGCCCGATCAGCAGAAGATTTTCGATCGCGACTTCACCCAGCCATGGGAGCATCATCACGGCCACCACGGCGATGACGAGGGTGACCTGCCTCCTGAGCAAGGAGCGCCTGTGCCCTCGGCGCCGGCACCTCCACCGCCTCAGAACTGAGCGAGACTATATGAGATGGCGCTTGGAATGCCTCGAATGGCGAGTGAGCCTGCGATGGTGACTTGCTCGCGGCGCCTTTACCTGAGCAGGTCGCTGCGCAGCGATCTGAGATCCTGAATTTGCGTCAGCCAAAGCGGTAGGCGCTGTTGCTGGTGGTACCGCGACCGCATCGGGAATTCGAGCAGGTTCCTGCACGACCGCGGATTGCGCATCCGTCGAAGCGATCGCAGTTGACGGCCGCGTATCAGGCGAAACGGCGACCTTTGGTGAACTGTCGGCCGGGCTACTATAGGCACCGCGCATCGCCCCAACTCCCCACGCTATGCATGGGAGCAGGATTCCTCCGACAACCATCGCCCCTGCAATCTGCCGCCACTTCAGTAAAGCCTTACCGTATGTCGTAGGAGCGGGCGTCTCGGCCACTGCGTTCTCGGACTTCTCGAAATCAAAGATGAAACGCGACACCACTTTCTGTGAGTCGAGGCCGAGGAAGTCCGCGTACCGGCGAAAAAAAGGCAGCAGGTAAAGTTGATCGGGGATGGCGTCGTAGCTGTCACTCTCGATCATTCTGACGTAGTACGCCGGAATGTGTGTCTGCTCAGTCACCTGATCTTGCGAGAGACCCAGATGCTTGCGCGTCGCGGTCATCAGCTGGCCGAGGGTCTGATCGACGTCGAGACCCGACCAGGCTTCCTCGCGCGGCGACACGTGCTCGACGATTTCGCTTGTGTTCTGAGCGTTGCCCAACGAACCCCGGAGATTCGTTTCAAAAACAAACATCGAAGAGGTGTCGCGCGGGCCGCGGTGAAACCCGACGTCGCCGGACTCATCGCTAATGCGATCAGTGTCTCTCAACCTGACCACATTGGTCCGAGCTGCCTGATCGTTTGTGTCGGCTCTTGAAATACCAGGAAAAGGGTATCTAACAACGGCCATCCGACCACCTCCTCAGCCACCCAACTTGGACTTCCGTAAGTCCCCGCTGCCAGTGAGGATTTTGTCATAAGTACAAGCGAATCTAAAGTAGGCGATTAGAAATTATTCCGTTGATAGATGATTGGGTATCGCCACGAACCGCCATGAAATGAGGAAGAAGCCAAAAGATCCGCAAATATCTGTCTTTGATGTGTTCAAAGTCTTGGTAAGCAATTAAAACCTCACCAAAGGCGTCGCTTAGGCTCTCTGCCTTCGAGCTTGACCGCCCTCGGAGAAAGTGACACTCATAGTGCCAATACATGAACGCCATATCTGGAGACAGTAGTGCCGTCTGATCGCGCGCCGCGCGCCGCGAAGTATCGCGTGTACGGGATGAGCCAATCTTATTTCACACGCAAGCTGACTGGCTATCTCGATTACAAAGGTATTCCGTTTCTTCTGCGGCGATTCGTGGGCGGGAATCGCGCGGCGCGCGAGGCCGGATGGCCCGGCGCGATGCCGGTCGTGATGACGCCCGGCGGCGAATACATGTGGGATACCAGCGCGATGATTCATCACCTGGAGTCGCGCTTTCCCGAAGCGAGCGTGTTCCCTGTAAATCCGGTGTTGCGGTTTGTCGACTACATTCTCGAGGATGCGCTCGACGAATGGTTTTACCGCGCCGCAGTTGGATCGCGATGGTTCTACGAGGAAAACCATCGCGTGGGTGGATGGGAGCTTGCCCGGGACGCCACCCATGAGTTGGAGATTCCCGGCGATCAGGCTTACGCGGTCGTCAAAGCACATGTGACCGCGACGTGCGAGCCCTTTGGCGTGACGGCTGCGAACATCGATTCATGGATCGATGAAATTCTGCGGCCGTGGTTTCGCGTGACCGGCATGCATCTCGCGTCGCATCGATATTTCTTCGGCGCGCGTCCATCGCTTGCGGACTTTGCATTCTTCGGTGGTAACGCCGCGCACTTCATCAACGATCCGCTTTGTCGGCGATGGGTCGATGCGGACGCGCCGGCAATCGTCGCGCACACTCACCGCATTATGGAGCCAGAGGACCAGGAATTCGGCGAGTGGATGGTGCCCGGCGAAGTGCCCGAGACGTTGATCGCGATCCTGGCGGAACTCGGGCGGTTCTACTTGCCCTGGGTGAGCCAGGCCGCGGTGGATGGGAAGGCGGAGCTTAGATTCGCGAGCGGACAGCGGGTCGAGATCGCGGTCACGCCTTTTCTCGCCGAAGCTCGCGCGACCCTGCTCGCGCGCTACGTAGAATTTCGCAGCGATGCGCTGAACGCGGTTCTCGAACGCGCGGGAATTCGTTCGTACTTCGCCGACTACGTCGATAACGCCGGAAAGATTCCAAGCTACGAGAAGCCGCCGCGTCCTGCATTGAACCGGCCGTTCGGACCGCCCTGGGAAACCGAACGGGCGCAGATCGGCAACGTCCGCTCCGGGAACGCGAGCAAACACTAAAACAAGAAGGTGGCAATGCGGATTGGGAGAAGTGGGAAGATCGCAATCGTCGCGCTCGTCGTTGTAGCAACTGTTGGCTGGGCGCTATTTCAGCGTTACTGGTACTACATTCCGGGTCTCGTACTCAGCATCACAAATCCAATCGCGCCCAATCATCCTGTGACCTGGGACAGCGGACCCGCGGTTGCGGCAGCTTCGCCGGAGCAGCGTCCGCCGAATGTGATCGTTATTCTCGCCGACGACCTGGGGTTCAACGATATCACGGTCAACGGCGGCGGGGTTGCTGACGGCGCTGTGCCGACTCCTCATATCGACGCGATTGCGCATGAGGGCGTGTCTTTTGCGCAAGGGTACGCGGGTGACGCGACTTGCGCGCCGTCGCGCGCGGCAATAATGACGGGGCGCTTCGCGACGCGATTCGGCTTCGAGTTCACGCCGGCGCCGGTGGCATTCGAGCGATTGATTTCCCTGTCCGACTACGGTCTGCACCAGCCGATATTCCACAAAGAGTTGGTGAGTCATGAACCGCCGGTGGCGGATGAGGCGGTGCCGACGAGCGAGATCACGATCGCGCAACTGCTCAAGGCCCGCGACTATCACACAATTTTTCTTGGCAAATGGCATCTCGGCGAGACCGACGCGACGCGCCCGGACAAGCGCGGTTTTGACGAGACGCTGGGCTTTTTGGCTGGCGCGTCGATGTATCTGCGCGCGAACGATCCCGCGGTCGAGAACTCGGTCCAGGATTTCGATCCGATCGACAAATTCATATGGGCCAACTTGCCGTTCGCCGTGACGCGTAATGGGAGCCATCGATTTTATCCGTCGGAGTACATGACCGATTACCTTGGCGACGAAGCGGTCAAGGCGATCAACGCCAACCGCAATCGCCCGTTTTTCATGTATCTCGCATTCAACGCGCCGCATGTTCCGCTGCAAGCGTTGAAATCCGACTACGACGCCCTGCCGCAAATAAACGATCATCGCCTGCGCGTTTACGGCGCCATGATCCGCGCGCTCGATCGCAACGTCGGTCACGTGATGTCCGCGCTGAAGGAGAATGGGCTCGATAAGAACACGCTGGTGATTTTCACCAGCGACAACGGCGGCGCGAATTACATCGGATTGCCGAATATCAACCGTCCCTACCGTGGTTGGAAGGCGACGTTTTTCGAAGGAGGCATTCACGTGCCCTTCTTCATGAGATGGCCGGCGAAAATTGCGGCAGGCTCAAAATACAATCTGCCGATTGCGCACACCGACATCTTTGCGACGGTCGCGGCGGCGGCTGGGGCTCCGTTGCCGACCGATCGAGTGATGGACGGTGTCAACGTGATTCCGTTTGTCACAGGTGCGAGCACTGGTTCTCCTCACAGCACGCTTTTCTGGCGATCGGGAGCGTACAAGACGTTGCTCGATGGCGAGTGGAAACTGCAGGTCTCGGCGCGGCCGCAGAAGATGTGGCTGTTCGACTTGAAGACCGATCCAACCGAGCACGCGAACCTCGCCTCGAGCCAGACGGCCAAGCTCAAGGAGATGGTGGAAGTGCTGGATGGCATCGATAGTCAGCAGGCCAAGCCGTTGTGGCCCTCGCTTGCTCGAAGGGCCGATCGACATCGATCATCCGCTGTCTTTTCCGCAGCATCCAAATGACGAGTACATTTATTGGTCCAACTGATTCCGCGAGAGGTGCGCTTTGAAGATCTTGAGGACTCCTGATTCACGATTCGCCCATCTGCCGGATTTTCCATTCGCGCCGCACTACTGCGAGGTGAACGATCCCGACGGCACCCCGCTGCGAATCCACTATCTCGATGAAGGTCCGACGGACGCGAATCCCGTGCTGCTCATGCACGGCGAGCCGTCGTGGTCATTTCTCTATCGACGCATCGTCGCGAGCCTCGCCACGCGCGGGCATCGCGCGGTCGCGCCGGACCTCGTGGGTTTCGGGCGCTCGGACAAGCCTGTCGAGCAATCGGATTACACTTTCGAAAGACACGTAAAGTGGATGAGCGACTGGCTGGCTGCGACGCGCCTCACGAACATCACGCTCTTCTGCCAGGACTGGGGCGGCCTGATCGGACTGCGGCTGGTGGCAACCTTCCCCGAAAAATTCGCACGCGTGGTCGTAGCGAATACCGGGCTGCCGACCGGCGAGGGCTTCAGCGAAGGATTTCAACGATGGCTCGAGTTCAGCCAGAGCACACCTACCTTACCGATCGGGCAGATCGTGGGCATGGGATGCCATCGCGGTTTGAGCGAGGCCGAGATGGCGGCGTACGACGCGCCGTTTCCCGACGAATCGTTCAAGGCGGGCGCGCGGCGCTTTCCGGCGCTGGTCCCGATTACGCCGGAACACGGATCGGTCGCGGAAAACCAAGCCGCGTGGAAAGTCCTGGAGAAGTTCAGCAAACCATTTCTCACCGCGTTCAGTGATTCGGATCCGGTGACGAAGGGCGGCGAGCTGGTTTTTCAGAATCGCGTTCCGGGAGCGAAGGGGCAGAAGCACGTGACGATCATGGAGGCCGGCCATTTCCTGCAGGAGGACAAGCCGGACGAGATCGCCGATCTGATCGACTCATTTATCGCATCGACAAAATGAAGGGAGAAAGACAATGAAGGTTGAGAATGCAATTTATCCGAGCGCCGAAGGAATAAAGGCATTGGGGCGGGACGCGTCGCCGAACAAGGTCGCGATGCTGAACTTGCTCAAGTTCCGCGAGAAGGCTGTCTACAAAGACGGGCGGTCCGACAACGTCTCGGGCCGCGAAGCGTATATGCGCTACGGCAACGCGATGAAAGAAATTGTCGAGCGCGAGGGCGGCAAGGTTTTGTTCACCGGCATAATCGCGGGCCTGGTGATCGGCGAGGTCGAGGGAATGTGGGACGTCGCCGCGATAATGGAGTACCCGTCCCGCGCCGCGTTCCAGAGAATCGTGACGCTTCCAGAGGTCGCGGAGATCGGCGTGCATCGCGAGGCCGGACTCGAGGGCCAGCTCCTGATCATGACGGAGAGCCTGTAACCTCAGGGGCTTGCCAGCGCATGCCGATCTATCACGAACAGGCAACGGCTATGTTCGACGGACGCAAGGTCCGGCGCCATAAAAATCGCCACCGGATCGTCGCGGCGATGCTCGAGCTGGTGCGCGATGGCGCAATTTCGCCGGGAGCGGAGGAAGTCGCCGAGCGGGCCGGCGTCGGACTGCGTACTGTATTCCGGCATTTCGACGATATGGAGAGCTTGTATCGCGAGATGGCGGAGGCGATGCGCCAGGAACTGCAGCCTCTCGTCAGCGCGTCGCTCGAGTCGCCTGACTGGAAGGGCAAGCTCGACGAAATGGTGGTTCGGCGCGCGGTTCTGTTCGAGCGTGCGATGCCGTTCAAGAACGCCGCCGACGTTCATCGTCACCGGTCGGTATTTCTCCGCAAGGACTACGAGACGATGCGAGCCGCCGAGCGGGACGCGCTCGAGGCAGCTTTGCCGGCATCACTCAGAAAGAAGAGAGAATTTTTCGAGGCGCTCGATCAAGCGCTAAGCTTCTCGACCTGGCAGCATCTTCGACGCGATCAGAAACTGACCCAGGAGCAGGCGCGCCAGACAGTCGAATTCGCCGTGCGCGCACTCGTCGGCACGGCCGGCAAATAGCACCACGTTCGTCACGCGCGATCTACCAGTGATCGAAATGGACCGCCTCGTTGGTCAGAGCGTTCGGATTCGTGTTTGCGACGGTTGAACGCGAGGCCGACAACGACACCGCATTTGCGCTCGCTACCTTGTCGTCGCTTGCAACCACGGAAGGCGGCAGCGGCTCCTCGCTCTCACCCTGTTCGGCAAGAATCGTCCTGAGCGTAGAAATCGCGTCGTAGGCGTTGGCAAGGTTTTGAGGTTTGTTCCCCTGATACATTTCGATGGTCGCCGTTTCGACCTTCATACTGTACAGATTGTCGGTTTCTGCACTTGGCGCCTGTGTATGCACGAGCACAAAGTAGCTGTAACCGTCCTCCAGCGTGACCTCCGCGCACCTTCTGAGAATGTAGGAGTGAACGGTCTCCGGCGGTGTTAGTCCATTGCCGCGAAAGGAAACCTGCGCGGTATTACTGCTCCGAACCTGATCGGTATATCCGCCCGAAACCCCGTTGGGCTGATATGCAGTCGCGCAACCGGCAAGCAAACAAGCGGCCGCTGATAAAGCAATCAAACTGATCCGCATTCGCATCGTAGTTCCCCTCCCGAGCAGCCATCATAGCATCACTCCAGAGACAAAACTAACAGTTTTATTTAGCTACAGAGTGATTGCTGGCGCGGCGCTTTTCGGTCAGAAGGCGCCCATCTGCTTGAGCGTTTTTTCGGCTTCCGAGGCTACGGTAGGATGTTTCGCGCTGTCGCCGAGCGCGATTTTCAAATACTTGAGCGCGTCGTCGCGTTGGCCGGTCTGCGCGAGCAGTTGTCCAATTCTGAGCGCGGCGAAAGTGTTCTTGGGATCGATCTGGTAAGCCTTGCGATAGTAGACCAGCGCGTCGTCGGTCTTCGGCGGCGAAAACGACATGTAGGCCTCGCCGATATTCAGGTAAGCGCTGACCTGGCTGGGCTGATATTTTACGAGCTTCTGATAAACCTTGACGACGTTGGTGAAGTCGGAGCGCGAGTTGTAATAAAGGCCGAGATAAACGTAAGCGTCTTCGTCAGCCGGAGCGATGTCGGTGGCCTGCCAGAGCAGCTTTACAGCGGCGTCGCTGTCGCTCATTTTGATAGCGGCGTCGACCAGCGCGCGGGCCTTGGCAGCGTTGGAGTCCTGTGAGTGCGCAGGAAATGGAAAGGATGCGAGCGCAAATATCAGGACGGCGACGAGAGTCAGTGGTTTCAGCGCGGTTCGATCTCGCATGGCATCAGGTCGTGCACAGGACGTAGCCCCTAAATGGTGGCATGAAAGGCGCGCGATTCAAAGGTATCATCGGTGCCTGGCGGAGGTTGGCTTTGAGATGAGCGAGGAAATTGCAAGCGCACGATGAGGACGCATCGCTTCACAGCCAGCGGGCTCGTGCTGAATTGTCTTGACTACGGCGGCGGGGGCAAGCGACCGCTCCTGTTCCTGCATGGCGGATCGGCGCATGCGCATTGGTGGGACTTTGTCGCGCCGGCGTTCGTCGATGATTTTCACGTGCTGGCGCTCGATCAACGCGGACATGGCGAGAGCGAGTGGGCGGGTGAGTGGGCGTATGGTTCGCGGCACTATGTGTCGGATTTGGATCAGGTGATTGACCAGTGGGCATTCGGCCGCGCCGATCCTGGTTGGGCATTCGATGGGTGCGCATAATGTGCTTGCATACGCTGCGGAGCACAGCGAAAAACTGCGCGCGATCGTCGCGCTCGATCCGCCACCCGATTACACGGAGCAGGCGGTCGAATTTTTACAGTCGATCGCGGAGAAACCGGCGCGCAGATTCGAATCGCTCGACGAGGCGGCGCGGAATTTCAAGGTCCTGCCGCGTGAGACGCTGGCAAAGAAGGAAATCCTGGAGCACGTGGCGCTCCGGAGCTTCCGGCAAGACGAGGACGGTTCCTGGGTGCATAAAATCGATCGGCGCACGATGATTCGCGAACCGTCGCGCGTATGGAAGTCGTTGCATAGAATCATGTGCCCCGCACTGATCGTGAAAATCACAAAGAGTCCGCTGCTGGATCGCGAGGTCGCGAAAAAAATGGTGGCGCAATTTCCGGACGCGCGCCTGGCGGAAGTCGACGACTCGTATCATCACGTGATGCTGGACAATCCGGCGGCGCTGATCGAAGTAATCCGAAAATTTGTCGGCGAGTTTAAGTGACGGCGCCGCACAGCCACCTGCTCGAAGGCGCTCCGCGGCTCCATTACCTGGAATGGAATCCTCACGCGTCGCGCACGATCGTATTGCTGCACGGCAACTCGGCGAATGCGTGGTGGTGGGAGCCGATGGCCCGCGCGATTGCGCCGGAGTACCGGCTGTTGGCGCTCGACCAGCGTGGGCATGGGGACAGCGAGTGGGCGCGCCCGGCGGCATACTCGCCGGCGGATTACGCGGGTGACATCGCGAGATTCGTCGAGCACATCGCACCCAACGCGGAAAAGCCGGTCGTCGTGGGGCACAGCATGGGCGGGCTGAACGTGCTGGCGTTTGCGCGTCGGCATCCTGAGAGCCTGCGTGGTGCGATGGCGATTGACGTCGCAGTCAGGTCGAGCCGCGGTCGGGATCGATATCTGCGACGGCTGAAAGGACTGCCGATGGTGGCGTATCCCGATCTCGCGACGGCGAAGGCGCGATTTCGGCTGATGCCGAATGAGGGTGGAATATCCCGACGAAGTGCGGCTCGAAATCGCGGAAAGAAGCCTGGCGCGCACGGATGAAGGGCGGTGGACGCTCAAGTTCGATCGCGAAAGTTTTCTCGGCGGCGATGGGCTCGATGTGCTGGAGACGATCAAAGAGATCACGGTTCCCACGATGCTGGTGCGCGCCGAGCACAGCCGCATCATGACGGCGGAGGCGGCGGAGCATGCGCGTGCGTCGAATCCGCGGACGCGGCTGGTGACGATCGCCGACGCGCATCATCACGTGATCCTGGAGAAGCCGGAAGAAGTTGCGCGCGCGATCGAAGAGTTCGCGGCTAGTCTGTAACGCTAGAGGTCGCGTTCCATTTTGCGATGGGCGATTCCGGCCTCGTCGAAAACGCCGCCGACCGGTTTGAATCCTTCCTTGAGATAGAAGCCTTCGGCGGTAAGTTGGGCGTGCAAAATCGCTCTGCCGAGTCCGCGCGCGCGAGCACGATCGATCAGGAAGCGAAGGATATGTGCGCCGATCCCGGTTCCCCGAAATTCGGGCAGCACGGCCATTCGGCCGATTTTTACTTCGCCGTCATCATGCTCGAGCATCCGGCCGCATCCGATTGCGACGCCGTCGAGAATCGCCAATGCGTGAAATGCGTGATCGTCGTCGGCGTCCAATTCGATTTCTTCGGGAACGTGCTGCTCTTCGATAAAGACGCGGCGACGAATTGCGAAGGCGCGCTGCATGTCAGCGGGCGATTCAATCGCAATCACTTTGATGCGCGAAGACTCACTCATAGCCGAGTGACTAGCGCGCGATGGGCCCACCGTCAATTCTACTTCGAGGTGAAACCGGGGCTATGCTACGCTCCGGGTCATCGAGGAGATCGAGATGCCACAGTTGTCCGAAACAGTATTGGCGCCTGAACTGGATGGCGGGCAGTGGATTCAACATGGCCCGGTGAGCCTTAAGTCGCTGCGAGACAAGGCGGTGGTGCTAATCGATTTCTGGGACTACACCTGCGTCAATTGCATCCGGACGCTGCCGTACGTGGTGGCATGGAATAAAAGATACAAGCAGAGCGGCCTGGTGGTGGTGGGAGTGCACGCGCCGGAATTTTCTTTTGCGCGCGAGGGATCGCACGTCGCGGAAGCGGCGGCGCGATTCGGACTCGAATACCCAATCGTGCTCGACAATGAATACGCAATCTGGCGGGCGTACTCGAATCGGTTCTGGCCGGCGAAATACCTGGTCGATGCGAAGGGGCGCATTCGCTATTACCATTTCGGCGAAGGCGCGTACCGGGAAACCGAACTAGCTATTCAGGGAATGATCCGCGAACTGAATCCTGGCGCGAGCTTGCCGCCGCCGATGGAGCCGGTGCGCGACAGCGACCGTCCGGGGGCAGTCTGCTATCGGGTCACGCCGGAACTGTATCTCGGTCATGCGCGTGGTCAGTTCGGAAATTTTGAGGGCGTGGTCCGCGATCGAGCGCATGACTATCGCGACGCAGGGCCGCATGTCGAGGGTATGAGCTATCTCGCGGGCCGATGGCTCGTGGAGCAGGAGAGCGCTCGCAGCGAGGCGCCGGGCGCGGCAATCTCGCTCAGGTACACCGCGAAAGATGTGAACCTGGTGATGGCGCCGCCGGCGGGCGCGAGCGTGCGCGCGGAGATTACACTGGAGGGCGGGCAGAGCGCGGGCGAGGACGTAAAGTTCGAAGGCGATCGCGGATTTATCACGGTGGACCGGCCGCGGATGTACAGCGTCGTCGCGAATGAGTCGGTGGTTTCAGGCGCAGTGACTATTCGAGCGGACGCGGCAGGGCTGGCCGTATACGCATTCACGTTTATTTCATGTGTAGCCAGTTGATGGCGACTGACTAGTCGGATTTTCTGCGGAGGGTGTAGTTCCCGATGGCAAAACCGAGCGAGAGAGCAAGCGACGGGGAGATTCGCGAAGCTGCGAGAACGATCCTGGAGGCGCGGTATGCGATAGCGCTGACAGGTGCGGGGATGTCGGTCGAAAGCGGCATTCCGCCGTTTCGCGGGCCGGGCGGGCTATGGACCAAATACGGCGAGCCGCCGATGAATGGCTTTCAACGCTTCATGGCCGATCCGAAAAAGGCGTGGGAGGAACGGCTCAGCAAGCGCAACGACGAACTGTTTAAACCACTCTCGGTTGCGCGCCCGAATACGGGTCATCTGGCGCTGGTGGAGCTGGAACAGTTGGGTGTGCTGCGCTTCGTGATCACGCAGAACGTCGATGACCTGCATCGGCAGGCCGGGCAGAAGGCGCTCGCGGAAATTCATGGCAACTGGACTTTGATTCGATGCCTCGATTGCAGGACGCGGTTTCATGGCGATGCGATCAGCCTGGAAAAGCTGCCGCCGTCGTGTCCGCGATGCGAGGGACTGTTGAAGTCGGACACGGTCTCGTTTGGCGAGCCGATCCCAACTGACGTGCTGAACATGTGCGCGGAGCATTCGGCCAAGGCGGACCTGGTGATCGTGGCGGGGACTTCGGCGACGGTTTATCCGGCGGCAGGATTCGCGCTTGAAGTTAAGCAGCGCGGGGGGACGTTAGTCGAGGTGAATCTCTACGAATCGGAAATCACGCAGATATGCGACGTCAGCTTGCGCGGCACGTCGGCAGACGTGCTGCCGCGGCTGGTGAAGGCGGTTGCGGAGATTCGACGGGAGAATCTGTCTTAGAACCTAACCTTTCCTGAGGGAAGGGGACCGGATTGATGGCCTGGATGTAGTCATCGGAAGGTTTGGGTGTTGGGGTTGGAGCAGCTGGGCGCTGGCGGAGCAGGAGCATGTCGTCGCTGCCGTCGAGAGAAGTGGGGTTCGACTCCATCACGATTTCGAAACGGCTGCGCTTCGATGCGGGGAGCGCATCGAAGAGAGTGCGCCACGCGATCAGATACTGCGGCAAGTCCGGATCTTTTTGCGAGACGATCGGAATTGTGCGGCGGCTGTAAAAGGCGACGTCGTAGTTGAGCGCATTTAAGTAGCCGACCGAACTGTCGTCGACGACTTTCATCGCGCGATTGGTAAAGTCCTTCAGCGAGAGGGTGTTGGCAATAGCCGGCACAACGACGACGTTGACCGCAACGGTGATGAAGACCATCGCGGCCGCGATTGCGAACACGATTCGTTCGACCAGCGGTCGCGTGACGATCAGCCGCACGCCGAGGACGACGACCGCCAGCGGCATCGCGAGCGCGAGCATCCAATGATCGCGCACCGTTGAAGCCAGGGTCGGCGCGAAGGCGGGTGCGCCAATATTTCCCACCTGCAGAAGATCGGCGAACTCACGCGGAGAGGCTACCAGCATTGCGATAGCGACGAGCGCGGCACTGCCGAGCAGCAGCATCGCGAAACCGGACAATCGGGCGAGCCATCGGGCCACGCTGCTGGAGGTCACAGGCTGCACGATCGCTTGTTTCAGATAAATCGCGACCAGGGTCGCGAGCGCGGGATACGTGCACAGCAGATATACGCCGCGCTTGCTCTGCGGGAGGTTGTAGAAGATCAGCACGGCGGCGAACCAGACGAAGAAGTACTTGAGACGCGGATCGACTGTGTGCGGCGCGCGCGCGGCCTGGAGGCCTACGATCGGCAGCAGAAGCGTCCACGGCATGAAGCCGGCCATGAGCGCGAGTTCCATATAATAGAAGGGGTGGATGTGGCCTTCGTGGAAATCGCTGCCGCCAGCGAAGCGCAGCAGGTTTTCGGCGAGGACCTGCTTGCGGAAGAAACCGGGTCCGCCTTCGATAAGCGCCGCGACGTACCATCCTCCGGCGAGCACAATCACGACGATCGCGCCACGGACAAGACTCATTTCGCGCAGAACGCTCCAGCGTTTTTCGAGAGCGATCCAAATCAGGGCGACCAGGCCGGGAAGAATCAAACCGATGGGACCTTTGGTCAAAACTGCGAGCGCGATCGCGACGTAAAGGAGCATCCGGCGGCGCGTCAAGCCTTCGGCCATGAAAATGAATTCGAAGAACGCCACTTCCATGAAGAACGTCAGCGTCATATCGACGCGGGCGCCGGTGCCGGCTTGCAGGTACTGAAACGTAGTGGCGAGGATGAGTGCGGCGATGAACGCGGTCACATCGTCGAACAAGCGGCGCACATAGAAGTAGCAAACGATCACGCCAGCGATAGCGAGGCCGGCGGACGGCAGCCGCACGGAGAATTCGTTCACGCTGCCTGCGACGAGCGAGACGAGTGCGGCGATCCAATGCATCAGGAGCGGCTTGGAGGGAATTTCGACGCCGGCGCGTTGCGGCAATATGATGCCGCCGCCGTGGACGATGTCGAAGACGGTGACGGCCTCGCGCGGCTCGCCCTTGGTGTAGAGCGGGTAGCCGCCGAGATTTACGAGGTAGAGCGCGACTCCGACGATCAGCAGGATCGGCCACGCGTGGCGCGGCTCGGCGATGTACTGGAGCCAATCCGGAGGAGCGGCTGAGTCGCGAGCCTCGTCGCTCGCGGGCGAGGAAGCGGCTCGGCGTCGGAGCGCGCAGTCTCTTCAGGGAACGAGAGGCAGAAACCTAACCCCTAACCCCTTCCCTCGAGGGAAGGGGAACAATCGCGGAAGGAGCGGTAATCGAATCAGCTGGAACTAGTATTCGGTTTTGACGCGGGCGCGGCCGGTGTCGTCGTAAACGTAGACGTCGGTGGGATTTTCGTCGCGCGTTTTTTTGTGCGAGCCGTCGCAAAAAGGTTTGTTCTTCGAGAGTCCGCACGCGCAGATGTAGAGGGGAAGCTCGGTGCCTTCCGGTACTTCGTACGGTGAGTTTTTTTCGTGTCTGATCATTCGAGCCATGAACAATTCCTCGAGTTGATTTTGGTGCGACACACCCTGTCGGTCACTTAAGACCAGCCGAGTCGCAGAGTCAATTGTCACGAGAAACAAGTACTGGGCGCCGGCATAGCGTCGTCGACAGAGCACACGGAAATTTCGAGGCGGCGGCGTTCCCGACGTTGGTGACTTCAGCTGCGACGCGCGCGCGACAGCCCGCTATCTGAAAAATTCTGCAGACCATCTTGCTTCGGCTGATTCAGCACTATACAGCTATTCCAAAGGACTGCCAGCGTTCGATAAGGCTATTAAAAGCAAATATGTGCAAGAGATCGTTTCAGACGACTACATTGTTAGGATTTGCGCTTCTGGCATTGATAGGGAGCTCTAGCTCGGGGGCTAGCGCGTGCAACAAGGATTATTGGGTCTCTACCAGTGGCAGCGACACTGGAAGCGGCAGAGTCGATGACCCATTTCTGACCCTCGATCACGCCCGGCAGGTCGTCAGGCAGAACAAACGCAAAGGACAATGCACGATCAGGGTTAATATCGGATCGGGCACGTACGCGCTCACTGCGCCACTAGTATTTGATTCGGGAGATTCCGGATCTCCAAAGGCGAAAGTAGTCTACCGCGCGGCAGCCGGTAATAGCTCGCCGGTGATTATTTCCGGCGGAATTCCGGTGACAGATTTCAGCTGCACGGTCGGCAACATCTGCACCGGCAGCGTGAACGGATTGCCTGCTGGATTAATGCCGCGCCAGTTTTATGCGAACGGCCAACGCGCTATCCGCGCGCGCTCGAACTATGGCCAAGCGGTGAATCTCAATTATCTTCGCGTACCGAATGGCTATACGCAGTTCATCCCCGAGACTTTCACTCATCCGGAACTGATGGAGGCAGTCTCGGTCACGCAGTGGAAGATGTTACGGTGTCCAGTCGCGAGTCTGACCGGCAATACCCTCGTCATGCAAACTCCGTGTTGGACGAATGCCAATAGTTACGCGAGTCCGGTGAACTTTCAGCTCCTGAGCTGGCTGGAAAACGCGCCGGAATTCGTGACGGTACCCAACATGTGGTACCTCGACCCATACAGTCAGCAGTTAACCTATTACAATACCAGCAATGGCAGTCCTGAAAACGCAGTCTTGCCGGTATTAGAGAACCTGGTCGAGGTCGTGGGAACACCTAGCCGCCCCTTTCAGACATAACGTTTAAAGGTTTGCAGTTCTCTTATGCGACCTGGTTGGAACCCAACACCGACAATGGCTATGTAACCGATCAGAGCAGTTACATTTTGATGGGCGACGGTTACCTGCCGAATACCATTGGGCACCAGCAGATCACCTACAAGACGCTGGGTAACGTAACCCTCCAATACGCGCACAACATTACGTTTACCGGGAATACTTTCAGCCACCTGGGTGGAGTGGCTCTCGATTTGGATACGGGCAGCCAGGATAACACGATAATCAACAACAGCTTTACCGACATATCATCTACCGCACTCCAGGTCGGCGGACTGTCGCCTATAGATGCGCGGCCAAACGGTGCGCAAAAGACCAGTAACAACCTGGTTCAGAATAATACTGTTTCCTATACCGGCCAGGACTATTACGACACAGCGGGAATATACGTCGCGTTTACCACCGGCACGCGCGTCACACATAACACCATCATGCATACGCCGTGGAGCAGCCTGGCTATCGGCTGGGGATGGGGACTGCTCGACGATCCGAGTTTTCCCGGAGTGCCCACCGCTATTCCCGGGATGTGGGGCAACTACAGTACTCCGACGATCGTCAGCAACAATGAAATCAGCAGCAATAAATTCGAGTCGTTCGTAGAAAAACTTTGGGACGGCGGAGCGATTTATACGAACGGTTCGCAGGGTCCGGACTTTGCCCATGGCTTATTGATCAAGCTGAACGTCGCCGAAAATAAACGGCCAGCCGGTGGGAGCAACATCTATTACACAGATGGCGGCAGCCAATATGTAACCCTGCAGCAGAACGTCTCGCTCAATGATCCGGTCGGATTTGCTGACTTTGGTCCGTGCTTTACGGGGTCGTCTATTCCGGATTTCTGCGCCATCACGGGCGTTCCGTACGGGTCCGACTTTGGCGGATGCCTTCCGGTGGGAAATCTGACCTATACCGACAATTATTTCCTCGACCCGATTGATTTCTTTGGCCCGCAAATTTGTGAAAACGATTACATCCCGCGGTTCCCGGTCAACGTGACGATAAAGAACAAAGGTCCAATCACGTCGCCGACGCAGGTCCCGAGCTGGATACTCTCCCAGGCCGGCGTTCAGTGATACGCGTCTGACCGCAACGGTCGGGCGACAACTATTCGGTGCCGGCGTTGCGTTTCAGGTATTCGAGGATCGACTCGCGCTCGTCTGACGTCAGCGGAGGCATCCCGGCCGCCTGAATCTTCACTTCCATCATCGCGACTTGCGTGTCCCACATCGAGGCCGTCATTTCATGCGGAGGGTAGGGCACGTGACAATTGCCGCATCGATTTACGTAGAGCTGTGCGGCGGGACTCGTCGCGTCGGGCAGCGATGGGCCTTTGCATCCTGAGACGAAGAGGCCGGCTAACGCGAGAATGAAGGCGGCGCGCTGAATTCGGCTAAGAGGTCGAGATGCGCGCATCGGGAAAGCGGATAGCAAGCTGGTGGCGGATGGAACCGATGAGCGAGCGGCGGTCATTTTCGTCAAGGGTTACCTTTCGTTCGGATTCGGGTCGCAGCCAGATTGGCCCGTGACGCATTTCGTCGGTCTCGTAGCGTGGCAACAAATGCCAGTGCACGTGCGGCTCTGAATTTCCCAGGCATTCGTAGTTCATCTTCCACGGCTTGACGACGGCAGCTATCGCCTCGGCGACGAGGCGCATCTCGTCGAACAGCAGGCGCGCGTCGTCCGCGGGCATCAGGTAGAGCTCGGTCGCGTGAAGCTTCGCGAACAGCACGCAGTAGCCGCGGTAGAATTGCTGATCGCCGAGAATTACGTAGCAGCTTTTCAGCTCAGCAATAAAATCGGGGAAGGCGCCGGCCTTGATGCGATCGATCATCGCGCAGATTCCGCACGCTGGCTTGGTCGACGTCATGCGGAGGCTACGGCTGGGACTTCGACGAGCTTGATAGTCGCACCTTTGAGCATTTCGGCGACGGTGTGCAGTTTGTATGGGCGCGCGTAGTAAACGGTGCGGACGCCAGTGTTGATGAGCACCTTGAGGCATTGGATACACGGCGTGTGAGTGACGTAGATGTCGGCGTCGCGGATGGCGGCGCCGTTGCGAGCTGCTTGTGAGATTGCGTTAATCTCGGCGTGGATGGTGCGGAAGCAGTTCTGCTCGATTTCGCCGTCGGGGGTGCGCGACTCGTAGACGAGGCATCCGACTTCGGTGCAATGCGGCAATCCCGCCGGCGAGCCATTGTAGCCGGTCGCAAGAATACTGCGGTTGCGAACGATGACGGCGCCGACCTGGGCGCGCAGGCAGGTCGAGCGCTCCGCGACCACGCGCGTGATCGTCATGAAGTATTGGTCCCAGCTCGGACGTTCGGGCCTGTTATGCAGATTCGGTTTGTCAGTCGGACTTTCGGCCAATTCCTTCCCCTCAATCGATTCGATCAAACGAGACTCAGATTTTTATGTGGCGGAGTTGCCGCAGCATCTGATCGTAATGCGGCCCGTGGTGGATTATTTCCTGACTGTGACTATTTTCCTCCGTCGGCACCGGCGCCTGGGGCTGCACAAACGCGAGCGGCACCGGGCTGAACGTGACGATGAACAGCGCGACCGTAGCCCACGCGGCGATAGCGCGGCGCGGATTCAAGGGAGTGTCGCGATCGATCGTCGAGGGATGGCCCAATCCGAGCGCGAGCACCAGCACTGCCCATAGCAGCCAGCCCCACCAGAGATTGTAGCCGAGCGCGAGCGGCACCAGCACCATCAGCACGCACGAGACTACGAACAGCACCGAAATAGTGCGATGGCGGCGCGGGAACAGCGCGTAGATCACGTGGCCGCCGTCGAGTTGTCCGACGGGAAGCAGGTTCAGGGTGGTGACGAACAGGCCGAGCCATCCGGCGAATGCGATCGGACTGAGATTGACGTTGACCGTCGAAGGATCGACGCCGAGCACCAGGTGCGAGAGGCCCAAAAACAAGAGCGAGTTGCCGAGCTCGAGTCCGCCGGCCGATTTGTCCAGCGGTGTCACGTCGGAAAGATAGAGTCCGATGATGACGGCGGGAATCGCGAGCAATACGCCAGCCCACGGGCCGGCGGCGCCGATGTCGAACATCACGCGCCGAGTGCGCGCAGGCTGGCGCATCCGGATGAACGCGCCGAAGGTGCCGATGATGAAGAGCGAAGGCGGCGCCGGAATGAAGTAGGGCAGGGAGGCGTCGACGTTGTGGTAGCGCGAGGTCAGGTAGTGGCCCATCTCATGCGCGAACAGAATCATCATGAGAGGAATCGAGAACGAGAGGCCCGAACGCAGCGCCACAATCGCGAGCAGCGGATGCAGGAAAGACACGTCCTCGCCGTTCATGTACGCGCCGGCTGTAGTGGTGGTCAGGAAAGTGAGCAACAGCAGCACGAGGTTGAGCGTTGGAATTCGCGGGCGGTCGAGCGCGCGAGCGGCAGGTTCCGCAGGCGCGGTGTAGCGCGGAATTTCCGTAAGAACGGTAGGGGTGTCCCGGTGTGTGATTATTTCATCCATGATTCAAGTGCGCGGTCAGTGATACCGATGTGCCGGTTCCAGCGGCGAAGTGCATGGCAGCGTTGCCGTCGCGAATCGCGACTTCGAGCAGTCCGAAACTTCCGAATATTGCGAGAGGAGCACCTTTGGGCGCGTCACCATAAGCGTCAAGTAATCGCATCACCGCGCCACGTTTGATCCTAACGGAAAGAGATTTCTGGCGAAAGCGAGTTCCGAACCGCTCGGCGGTGGGACGATCGATGTTGCTCACAAGATTGCCGAAGCCGTCCACGTAGATTACTTCGCCGCGCACCTCGCGGGGCGACTCCACGGGACACGGCAGATCGAGCGTCACGATCGAGTCGAGGTCGAGTGCGGGTCCCAGCGCAGAAATCGGCGTGCCCCGCCATATGTACGCAGCGGCAGGCGCGAAGATGTCGCGGCCGTGGAAGGTAGCACTCACATGGGTAAGACGATAGCGGGGCGACGTAAGTTTCACGATTCGCTTGATACCGGCATCGTTCGCGGCAAGCCAAAGCAGACCGTTGTCAGGCCCAACGAAGCGGGCGCCGGCGTGAGTGTCGATGGCAATCGGGGCACGCGAAGTGCCGACGCCCGGATCGACTACAGCGACGAATACCGTGCGCCGAGGGAAATAGCGCCACGATTCACGTAGCGCGATCGCGCCGGCGACCGTGCATTGCGCAATGACGCCGTGAGTGATGTCGATAACGTTGGCTCCTGGAGCTATCGTCGCGATAACTCCCTTCATCACACCGACGTAATGGTCGCGGTAGCCGAAGTCGGTTAATATTGCTACCGGAAAGGGGCGTAAAAGGGGTATCGGCATTGCAGATAGTAGACCGCGAAACGGCGGTGCCGCGCAATTTCCGGCAGACCGCCTGTTACCAAACAGCAGATTCGAACGTACCGGAAGTTCGATGAAGCGAGACTTAATGCCTGCCGGATCGCGTTGGCGGGCGCAAGCAGTACTGGCGACGGCCGTCGTGATCGGCACGATATTGCGTTTCTTCCGGCTCGGAGCGCATGAGCTGTCGATTGACGAGTCGCTATCGTGGGCCGAGTCCTCGGGACATAACGTCAAGGCCGTGTTGCGCGTGCAGCATCAGCTCGACTCGGGCAAATTCCCGATTTACGAACTCGCGCAGCATGGATGGATGCGGATTTTCGGAGAGAGCGAGGCGGCGATGCGAGCGTTGCCGGCGCTGATCGGTTGTCTTTCGATTGTGCTTGTTTATGTCCTGGGTGTGGAAGTGATGTTGGCGGCCACCTCCAGACGATCGGAGGAGAGCGACGAGGGCCGCATCAACACGGTGGCGGCGGTGTGCGCACTGATCTTTGCGGTTGGGCTTCCGTCGGTGGAGATCGCGCGTCAGGCACGGATGTATTCCATGATGGAGGCGTGGATTCTCGTGCAGGTGATTTTTCTGCTTCGAGCGCGACGGCTGGGCGGGCTGGCGAACTACGTTGGTCTCACTATTTTTTCGGCGATTGCACTGGCGACCAACTTTACCGCGGCGTTGGTGATCGCGGCTGAGGCGCTGTGGCTGATCTACCTGTGGCTTTTCAACGCAGAAGGCGCCGACCGAGCGCGAGGCGCGACATCGTGGACGATTGGAGTCGCGCTCGCTGTCGCGCTGGTGTTGTTACTGCCTTTTTTCGCCGCATTGCGATACGGCGTAGAGGGAGTAGCGCGGGGCGATTACGACTGGATCAAACCACCGGGTCGATGGGAGCCATTCGCCACGTTCGAGAGCGGACTTGGCACCTTGCCCTTTCCAGTGTTTGCATTGTTGGCGATCATGGGCGGATTTTGGCTCTGGCGCGCGCATCGAGATGAGGCGGTGTTGCTGATCCTCTGGATCGTTGCGCCGCCGATCATCCTTTTCGCTGGATCCTACCTGGTCACTCCGATGCTCGTTACGCGCTACCTCATATCCTCTTTCGTTCCGTTATTTATACTCACTGCAATAGGTATTGAGTCTATACAGTCGCGACAAATCCGCTCAGTTGCATTTATCGCAATAGTGACTCTTTCTATACTGAGAGTGTCGTCGGACTTCAGGCCCGGGGACAACCGCTGGCGCGACGCGTGCGAGATAGCGCTGAGTAATTCCTGTTCGAAGGAGCGCGTCGGAGCCAGCAGCGAATACTACCTGGTTAGCTACTACATGCCCGCGGCGCAGCGCCGTACCGTGAGAATAATCCGCTTTCCATTCGACGACTCCGAAAGAAAGCCGCCTCGAGTCGTGATTCTTTCGCCGACAGCCTCGCCCGAGGAAGCCGCCGAAATACGCCGTGAGTACCCGGTGGTCGTCGCGAAGTTCAAAAATGTCACCGTGGTTTCGCGTCCCGAAGCTTGCCCGCGGAAGGCCCCGATAAGCTAATCGCGGGGCGCTACCGAAACGTAGCGGTTGCCGCGCTCATAAAAACGCCACCGCTTCGATGCCCAGATGCCCGCGTAGTCCACGTTGATCCTCGCGGAGCGGCCGACTCGTCCGACCGGAAGTTCGGAATCCTCCAGGTAAAGCCGTCCACCACATAAGTCTCGTCCGTAGTCGGCACCTGTAATAGCCAGTGCATTAGTTAGTTTTCCGGGGCCATTAGTCAGTTGACGAGAATCGGGCGGCTGACGACGACGACGCGCCATCAAAGCGATACCTCGCAATGGCTCGATTGCTCTAATCAGTACTGCGTGCGGCGCGCCATCGGCAGTAGTCACAAGGTTCAGCGCCCAACTGATTCCGTATAGCAAGTAGACGTACGCGTGGCCGGGCGGCCCGTACATGACGGCGGTTCGTTTGGTGAGTCCACGCGCGCTATGCGCCGCAAGATCGAGAGGACCTCGATACGCTTCAACCTCTATGACTCGGCCGGCCGCGACCCCCTCGGCGGTGCGATGCACCAGGACTTTGCCGATGCACTCGCGTGCAACCGTCAGGACCGGGCGGGCGTAAAAATCGCGCGTCAGCTTTAGCGACATTTTCGTCGCGACTTTATTGTAATTGCGGAAAGCAGGGCAATTGGGGAGTCAGGGTGTAACTGTACCTTCGTCCGCGCCACATAAACTCACCTTGCGGAGCACCGAAGACCTGGCTGATGGCGGCGGACTTTTCGCTCTCCGCAAGACTTTGGCTCTGGACCGGAGCGTAAGCCAGGAAGTGACTGGATCCCGTTGCGAGAGCAGATTCGAGGGGCGGCTGAAAATCAAGCTTGTCGAGGCCAGGCTTCGGCGCCCAGCCACCGGCGGAGGCATCCGGAGCCCGTACGAAAACCCAGCGGTGATCGGGGCCATTTCCGATAAGCGTCCACTGGCGGCTCTCGACCTTGCCCTGGTTGAAACGAAGTTCCTCGACGCCGGGCGTGGCTGTGGCGAGCTGATCGCAAGTTTGCTGCGTCTCTCCGGTGGGATTACTCGCGTTATTTCGAAGGGCGATCTGCTGTTCGGCGTAAGTCTCCATCTGTTGCTGAGTCGGAGGGTTCGCCGAAGTCGACTTGGCTCCAAAATGAGAGCATCCGGAAGATGCCAGCGTAATCGATCCAGCGATCAGCGCGAGAGTGATTCGCGAGAGAATAATTCGACGGAGCGGAAGTTGAGGTACACCCGCGGCGGCAGCCGACAACCGATGGGTCATACGTGAGAGTTTTCGATCGGGGACGAGGAAGTCAATCCCGAGGCGCGCTTGTTTTCGTCGGAGATCTCCTGCACGCGAAGTTGGCGAGGACTCAATTGACAGTTCGCAAGTCTGTACCTAGACTCGCCTCAGAGCGGGTGTAATTCAGTGGTAGAATGCCAGCTTCCCAAGCTGGACGTCGCCGGTTCGACCCCGGTCGCCCGCTCCA
>CAVZGB010000007.1:0-57246 GCA_963774665.1 uncultured delta proteobacterium | reverse complement strand
CGTCGGCAGTGCTTCCGTAGTCCGCCCGTTCGTAGCGGGAAAGCGGCGATGCCGTCCTCGAAAGGGGACGGCATCGCTACATCTGGACGCCGCGTCAGGATGGCGGTAAGCACCAATTACGATTCTCGGGAGCATGGGAGAAAAAAGTGGACAAGACCGCTGGCGAATACCATTTCACGCGACTCGAGACGGTTGTCTTCGGCGTGGGCAAAGTCGAATCGCTCGGGCGCGAATTGTCGCGCCGCGGAGCGAAGCGTGCGCTGATCGTTACGGGCAAAACGCTCGGACATTCGAAACTGCTGGACAAGGTTAAGAGCGCCGCCGGCTCCGCGCTGGCGGGAGTATTCACCGGCGCGGCGCAGCACGTGCCTTCGCAGACAGTCAACGAACTAGTCGCAGAGGCGCGTCGCGTCGGCGCCGATGCGATGGTGAGCTTCGGCGGCGGCAGCCCAATCGACACGGTGAAGAACGCGGCGTGGCAGTTGATGGGCGGTCGTGCCGGCTCGCGCACGATAGATTTCAGCGAAGGCACGGCACAGTCAGGAAAGGGCGGCGACGTTCTGCATATCGCGATACCGACCACGTTGTCGGCGGGTGAGTTCACGCCCGCAGGCGGCGTCACCGACGAATCGACCAAAGTGAAAGGCGGAGTTGCCGACCCGCGCCTGCAGGCCAAGGCGGTGATTCTGGATCCTGCGCTGACCGCGGAGACGCCAGCATGGCTGTGGGCGTCGACCGGGATGCGCGCGCTCGATCATGCAGTGGAAGGTTCGTACTCGACGCGGCATCAGCTGGTCACCGATACGCTGGCGAGCAAAGCGATCGAGTTGCTCAACGCGCATCTGCTGCCGTCTCTGCAAACGCATGGCGACAACGAACTCGAGCATCGCGTGCAATGTCAGCTCGCCGCGTGGCTCTCGATTTTCGGCATGTCAAATACGCGCGGCGGAATCTCGCACGCGCTGGGACATCAGATTGGTCCGATGTGGAACGTTCCGCACGGCGTCACATCATGCATCACGCTACCGCATGTGATGCGCTTCATGGCGGAAGTCGCCGCGGACCGATTCGGACCGATTGCGGCAGGATTCGGCGTGCGCTTCGACGAGCGCAGTCCACGCTCGTCGGCGCTTGAATGCGCCGATCGCGCGGCTCGGTTTATCGGCAAGTTCGAAGTGCCGACCCGGCTTCGCGATGTCGGCGTGCCGCGCGAGGAGATCTCGCGAATAGCGGGAACCGTGCTCGAAGAAGTGCAGCGCGCGAATACGGTCGGCGTCGAAGTAACGCAAGAGCAGTTGGTGGGCATCCTCGACGCAGCGTATTGAAGGCTGAGATTGGCGCGGATAAGTCCCACTTTTTTTGCGTCATTCTGAGCGAGAGCTGCTGTAGCGAAGAATCTCGACGGATGCTCCGGCGTCCGGCGCCAGCGTCAGACGTGCTAAGACGCGAGATCCTTCGCTGCGCTCAGGATGACACAAAAAACGCGGGCGCCGGTTACGGCAAGGTGGGCCCGATGTCGTGAGAGAACGGGGTTTGCTGCATCACACCCCACTGCGAGCCGGGCAGATTGGGCAGGGGCGTGTCGGTCGGCGCGTTGGGGCCATCAACTGTTATATCGCCGCCGCCTGGAATCGGAATCGTCACTGTGTCTGGATTGGTGAAGTCGTCAGGCGCAGGCATCGTCAGATCGGTCGGAGACTGATAGCTGTTCACACTGTAGCCGTACGAGGAATCGGGAGGCGGAAGCGAGCCATCCTGAGCGCGCACGATTCCGGCTGCAAACAGCAGTATCGCCGCAATTGCGAAAGCCCGTTTGGCGTGTCCTAATGACATCCCGATTGATTGTTACACGCACGGCCTTGGAATGCATCCGGAGCCGTGCGCATTAATATGATCGCATCAACTGGCAACCGAATCGGAAAATCGAGGAACCGATGATTACGCTGTATGGATCGTCCAGGTCGCGTGCGGGCCGAAGCCTGTGGGCGTTGGAAGAGGTTGGCGTCAAATTCGAGCATGTACTGGTGGCCGAAACGCGGAAGCCCGAGTACCTGAAAATAAATCCGAACGGCCATGTTCCCGCACTCGACGACAACGGAACGATCCTGTGGGAATCGATGGCAATAAATCTGTACATCGCGGAAAAATATGGGAAGGCCCCCCTGTGGCCGTTAACCGTCGAGGGTCATGGCGCGTGCTACCAGTGGAGCCTTTGGAGCATGACCGAGGTGGAAGCGCCGATGCTCGACGTTGTCTATCATCGGATGATGCTGCCGGCCGACCAGCGCGATGAAAAGGTGGCATTGGCAGGAATCGAGAAGCTGAAGGCGCCGCTGAAGGTGCTCGATGATCATTTGCAGAAATCCGATTATCTGCTTGGCAAAGAATTTACGATTGCGGACCTGAACGTGGCGTCCGTGCTGAGTATTGCGCAATATATCCAACTGGATCTTTCGCCGACCCCGAATGCGCAGAAGTGGCTGCAGAAATGTCTTGGGCGCCCGGCTAATCAGAAAGCAGTCGCGATGAAATAGCGTGAGTAAAAGACCGACCGCGTGGATTTTCGTCAGCCATATTGACTTTGCGCGCTCCGGCTGTAGCTTTCATAGCTACAGAGTCGTCGGCTGTAGCTTGCGCCTCGTCGCGCAGGCAAAGTGTTATACGGGGAGAGACGGGGCTGGGGATAACTAGTAGCAATTTCTTCATCGGTTTCGCGAAATTTGGTGGGATGGCCAAGGTGATCTGATGCCTGCATGCGGGCAATGCGGCAGAGATAACCCGGAGGGCACAGCATTCTGCGGATTCTGTGCGGCTCCGCTTAGGACGCCGGCCAGCGCTCCCGGATCGTCGTCGACGAAGGCAGGTGGCAAGCCGATCGTTGCGCCTCAGATACGCGGGGGCTCGCCGCCACCTCCCCCGCCGCCCAAGCCTGAGATTCGAACTCCAACATTTGCGACGCCACCGTCAAGCGGCGGAGGCGGCAAGGGCAGGGGCGGATTCGAGCTGCTCCCCTGGAGCGAACTCTCCACAAGCCAGAGGGCTGGCCGAGTGGTCGCTGGCGCGGTCCTGTTGTTTCTTATTTTTTTCTTCCTTCGCGGAATGTTGCGGGGCCTCGGCGGAGGGAGCGGGACGACCGAACCAGCACCCTCGGCGCAAAGTTCGGGTGCCGACGCTCCGATTACCGAAGGCGACCGCAAAGACGGAATCGAATCGCTGTGCAAGGTATTTCAGATCTACGGACTGCCCAAGAACGACCGCGATGCGACCGACGCCGCACACAATGCGGCTGAACTGTTCAAGCTCGCCGGTAATCAGTCGCCCGCGCGCAGCAACTACATCCTGACCACGATTGTAGCGGAGTTTCGCAGCGGCAAGCTGGGTCAGGCCGACTGCACGAACGCGGGAGCGCCGGTACCCACCAACTCCGAAGAGAGCCCGGAGAATTCCAATCCCGACATCCGGCGAGATGGCAGTCAGTAACTATCGGCGGACGGAACGATCGCGAGTCGTCCAGTAATATATCGGCACGCCGCTCAGCGCGATCAGCAATCCCGGCCAGGTGAAGCGCGGCTTCAGGATCAACAGATCGATCATCAGCGCCGACGCCGCGATGACGTAGAGCGCCGGCACGATCGGATAGCCCCACGCGCGGTATGGTCGAGGCGCATCCGGGAGCCGGCGCCGCAAAACGAAAACGGCGGACACCGTCAGCACGTAGAACATCAACTGCGCGAAGATCACGTAGTCGAGCAGCTCGGAGTAAGTGCCCGTCAAGGTGAGAACCGCCGCCCAGATGCCCTGCATCACGAGTGCGACTGCCGGCACGCTCGCGCGATTCAGACGTCCAGCAGAGGCGAAGAACACGCGGTCGTGAGACATCGCGTAGATGACGCGCGCGCCCGTCAGTATCAGTCCGTTGGCGCATCCGAAGCCTGAGATCATCACGAGGATCGCGGTGAGCTTCGCGCCCGCGCTGCCCCACACCACTTGCATCGCTGCCGCGGCGACGCGGTCGCTGGACGCGTGCGCAATTCCGCGCCCCACGACAGTCGCGGCGTCCGCACTTCCCGACGCAGGCAGCTCGCAGAGATATGCGACGTTGGTAAGGATATAGAGCGCGATGACGACACCGGTCCCGAACGCGAGCGCCAGCGGGAGATCGCGTTTGGGATTGCGGACCTCGGCAGCAACGAAGGTGGCGCTCGCCCATGCGTCGGCTGAGAAGAGCGCGCCAACCATAGCGGCGCCGAATATACCGGCCCCCGCTATCGACATCGAAGGAGTGCCGAAGAAAGCGGTCGAGCTGCCGAAGTTTGCGTGGAGCGCGACGGGATTCGGCAGCAGCACGCATCCGACGACGACGATCAAACATAGCGAGAGAAGTTTCGCGGTGGTGAACGAGTTCTGCAGCCATTTGCCCATGTTGAGGCCGCGCAGATTGGCCGCGGTGAGGAGCGCGATCACAGCAATCGCGCCGAGGCGCTCGCCCGACAGTCCCGCGCCGCCGGCGCCGAACCATAGACTCGAGCCGAATACCGGCCACATGACGCCCGCGAAGCGCGCAAACGCAACTGCGACAGCCGCGATCGTGCCGGTCTGGATGACCAGCAGAAGCGTCCAGCCGAACATGAACGCCCACATCCCGCCGTAAGCTTCGCGCAGGTAGACGTACTGCCCGCCCGCCTGCGGCATCATCGCAGCGAGTTCGCCGTACGCGAGCGCACCCGCAATCGTCATCACGCCGGCGACCAACCAGACCATCAGCAACGCAAAGGGAGTGCCGACCTGGCGGGTGATGTCGGCCGAGACGATGAAGATGCCCGATCCGATCATCGAGCCGGCGACCAGCGTCACCGAATCGAACAGAGAAAGCCCCGGCTTCAGCTGCTCGGCAGAAGGTGCAGGTTTGGGAACGGTCGCCACTGCGAACGCATCGTAGCAGTCCCGGCAAGCGCCTGCACCTGAGTACGGAAAGTAGTGTCCACATTGATCTGATCTGCCAACCGGACTTAGTTTGAAGATCCAGAAACGACCGGGGACGTGAGGCGACCAATGCCGACAAGAAAAAAGCCCGTGACACGAAGCAACTCTTCGAAGAAAGATCCCGCGGTGAGGCAACTCGCGCAGCTGCGCAAGACCGTCAAGGAACTGCGGGTCAAGCTCGAGCGCGAGACCAAGGCGCGACAGATCGAGGCGCGCGTCAAGACGGAAGCGCAAAAGGCGCGTGCACAACTCGCCTCGCAGATTGCGGCGCTGCGCGATCAGGGACGCAAGCTCGCCACAAATCTGAAGTCGGCGCTGGGCGACGCGAGCAAGCGCGACGCCGCTCGTCAGCAGGCGCTCGCGAAAATCGCGGAGTTGAAAGCGGAGTATTCGAAAAGGACGGCGGAGCTGAGGTCCGAGTTATCGCATGCGACCGCGGAGCTCGGACGAAAATCCGAGGAGCTGAAAAAGCTTGCGGGCGAAGCGGCGCATCGCGCAGTCGAGATAATTCGCAGCGAGGAATCTCACCCGGCGCCCGAACCGCCGGTAACTGGCAGTTCAGAATCCGTCGGTAACCTTGGCGATGAAAAAGAACCTGACGAGGAGCAATAGCTGGAATTGTTCAAATACGAAGGGAGGCGGCCAAACGCGCGAACCTGATTACGTCCGCGTGAATGGGGTTCAGACGGTACTTCGCGAGGACGGTCGGCGAGTCTCCCGCGCGCCGACGGCTCTAACGGCGCGCGGGAACCCGCTCACGAAACGAAATGAATTACGGCGCAGCCGGGCTGGCCGCAGGGCTGGCGGCTGCCGCGTCGCTGGCCACGGCGCTGGACGCCGCGGCACCGGCATCGCTAGCCATCGCCGCAGGCGCGGCGGAGGCAGCAGCGTCGGGAGCGGGAGCCGTCTCTTCCGATTTATTACAAGCCGTCGCGAAAAACATCGAAACTAGTGCTAGAAGCAGGACCTTGCGCATCGCTTTCTCCTTGGTTGCTCGGTGCTCCGTTGAGCGCGGAAACTCGAAACGGGGCAAGAATACGATAGGTGCGACGTAACTTCAAGCGCGAATTTCGCGCCTGAACATGCATTTATTTTCGCACATATTCGTAACTGCCGGGCGAGAAATTTTTTGACTATTTCGCGGGCATCTGTAAGATTCTAACATTATTTCGCCGTCTTTTGGGGCGGATGAGGTGGAGGTAGTCGGGTGGAAGAGCGGCGCGTTATTTTCGCGGGCATCGGGCTCGCAAGTCGACACAATTCTCAAATCGTCGAGCATGAACTCGACATGGTGCGGAGTGCGGAGCGTCCTTCAGCGGGCATGCCGACGCTTACGCGGATACGCAACTGGCTGATGCCGTCGGGACGGCTGGTAGGCCCGCCGATGCGATCGGTGGCGCGAGAACTCGAAGAGGCCTTCCCGAGCCGCGACATCCCGATCTAGAGTGGCGCGTACCGGCTTCGCTCGCGGAGCGGGAGATTAAGATGAGCGCGATCTCGCGAATCTCGACCAACACGCCGTGGGAACCAATCGTCGGCTACTCGCGGCTGGTGCGGGCCGGCGACCTGGTCGCGGTCTCGGGCACCACGGCCACCGACGAGCGCGGGGTAATCGTCGGCGCCGGGCAGATGTACGTGCAGGCGCGCCAGGCGCTCGAGAATATTCGCACCGCGCTCGAGCGCGCGGGACTCGCGATGCATCAGGTGATTCGCACTCGGATGTTCGTCACCGACATGGACCGTTTTGCGGACGTTGCTCGTGCGCACAAGGAATTCTTCGCCGACTCGCCTCCCGCATCGACAGTCGTCGAAGTACGGCGGCTCGCGAATCCCGACATGATGATCGAGATTGAAGCCGACGCATACGCGGGCGCCGCGAATAGTCAGACGGCCATCGCACAGCCTCGAGCATCGGTAACGTCCAAGCCCAAGGCGGCGGCAAAGCCCGCGCCGAAATCCGCAAGGAAGCCGGCAGCGAAGAAGCCCGCGCGCCGCAAGTAGCGACAGTTTGTTCCCCTCGCCTGAAGGGAGAGGGGTTAGGGGAGAGGTGCTTACGGATCGAATGCTGCCGTGTGGATTCCTTCCGCGCCGCTGGCGGAATGAAATGCGTTGGCGGCGGATGCCATATACGGCTGCGGATAAACACCGATCAAGATAGTAGCCAGTGCTGCAAGGCCGATTGCGGCGACCAGCGCGGGACGATTACTCAGTCGCTGCACTTCGAGGCCGCCCTCCTGCATATACATCGCGACCAATACATAAAAGTAGTAATAGGTAGCGACTACACTGTTGAGTACCGCGATTACTACCAGTCCTGTATATCCTTGATGCAATGCTTCGCTGAAGATATAGAACTTGCCGACGAAGCCGGCCATCGGAGGAACTCCGGCTAGCGACAGCAGGAAGATAGCCATCGCGCCGGCTAGCAACGGCTGACGGGCAGCGAGGCCGCGAAAGTCGCTAATCTGATTACCTACTTCGCCGCGCCGCTCGAGCGCGATTACTACTGCAAATGCGCCCAGGTTGGTGAATGCATATCCAAGTAGGTAGTACAGAATCGCCGGGCCCGATTGCACTCCCGCCGCCATACCCAGCAGCAGGTAGCCGGCATGCGCAATCGCCGAGTAGGCAAGCATCCGTTTAATATTGGTCTGCGCGACGGCGATCAGATTTCCAGCGGTCATCGTCAGCGCGGCGATTACCCACAGCACGGTCTGCCAGTGCGGACCCATGGATTGGAAATCGACCAGGAAAACGCGAATAAAAGCGGCGAAAGCGGCGAGCTTCACGCCCACCGCCATGAACGCAGTCACCGGCGTCGGCGCGCCTTCGTAAACGTCGGGCGTCCACATGTGAAATGGGACAGCGGCAACCTTGAAGCCGAAACCGATCACCATCATGCCAATCCCGAGGAGCAGCAGCGGGTTCGTGCTCAACGCGCCGGAAGCAAGTGCCTCGTGGATCGGGCCAAGCTTGATCGAGCCGGTCGCGCCGTACACCAGCGCGATTCCATAGAGCAGGAAACCGGTCGAGAACGCTCCCAGCAGAAAATATTTAATTGCCGCTTCATTCGATTTAGGGTTGCGGCGCATCATTCCCGCCAGCACGTAAACCGTAATCGACATGGTCTCGAGACCGAGGAAGATGACTATCAGGTCGCCGGCCGCCGCCATCAGCATCATGCCGAGTACGGAGAACAGCAGCAGCGAATAGTATTCGGCGCCCGGAATTTGGTTCTCGGCGGCGTAGTCGAGCGACATCATCACGGTGAACATCGCGGCGATCAAAATCACCAGCTCGAAAAACGCCGAGAAGCTGTCGATCGAGATCGCGCCGGCAAACGCGATTCCGTTCTGACCGATGATCCCGAGCGTGAATACGAACGCCACTCCGAGCGACGCGAGCGTCAGCAGGCCCAGCCCTTCGCTTTCGCTGTCGTCGATGCGAACGCCGGCCAGCAGCACGATCATCGCGGCCACGGCGACGATGACCATCGGCAGGATTGGCAGCCAGACGAAGTTGATCGCAGCGAGATTGAAAGGACTCATCGAATAGCCGCCGCGAGTTGAGGTTCGTGCTTCGATGTCGGCAAAGTGACTATTCGATTCTGCCGTCGTTCAAGCTCGAGCTGAGCTTGCGCGAAATTTGCCCTCGCCAGCATCGCAGTCACCGACGGCTCCATGCGGCTGATCAGCGGACGCGGGAAGAGTCCCATGAACAGCATCAGCGCGATCACCGGCACCATCACGGCGATCTCGCGGCCGGTCAGGTCGCTGATCGTTTCGTTCACCGCCTTGACGATCGGCCCGAACATCACGCGCTCATAGGTCCAGAGCATGTAGAGCGCCTCGAGGATGACGCCCACGACGGCGATAACTACGGCCAGCCTGATTCGAATGAACGCGCCGATCATGATCAGGAACTCGCCGACGAAACCGTTGAGTCCGGGCAGACCGATCGACGAGAGCATCACGACCATAAAGATTGCGGCGAAAACGGGAACGCGCTTCCACAGGCCGCCGAACTCGGAAATCTCGCGGGTGTGGCGCCTCATGTAGAGCATCCCGACCAGCAAGAATAATCCGCCGGTCGAAACGCCATGATTGAGCATCTGGTAAATCGCGCCGTCGATGCCCACGGGGTTCAGCGCGAAAATTCCGAGCATCACGAAACCCAAGTGACTAACCGACGAATAGGCAATCAGCCGCTTGAGATCGGGTTGCATCATCGCGACCAGCGCTCCGTAAATGATCCCGACTACCGCGAGCGCCATGAACAATGGAATCGCCTCGACGGCGACGGTTGGGAACAGCGGAATCGCGAAACGCAGAAAGCCGTAGGTCCCCATCTTGAGCATCACGCCCGCCAGGATCACCGAGCCTGCGGTGGGCGCGTTGGTGTGAGCATCGGGCAGCCACGTATGCAATGGCCACATCGGCACCTTGACCGCGAATGCAAGCGCGAACGCCGCGAACAGCCAGCGCCCTTCAGTGGCGGTGAGCGGCACCTGGTAGAGCAGCGGCAAGTCGAAGCTGGTGCGGTTGAAATGCACGTGCGCCTGGTACACGAGGTACAGGATCCCGACCAACATCAGCAGCGACCCGACCATCGTGAACAATACGAACTTGATAGCGGCGTAAATCTTGCGCCCGTGTCCCCAGATGCCTATCAGGAAGTACATCGGGATCAGCATCACTTCCCAGAACATGTAGAACAGGAACAGATCGATCGAGAGCAGCGTGCCGAGCAGGCCGGTCTCAAGCACCAGCATGAAGAAACAGAACTCGCGGGGACGCTCCTCGATGTCGCCACCGCCGGAATAGAGGATCGACAGAGTAATCAGGATAGTAGTCAGTAGGACCAGAAACAGGCTAATGCCGTCAATACCAATATGGTATGTAATACCGAATGCGGGAATCCATTCGTACTGCTCGACGAATTGGTAGTCCGCTAGCTGCGGATTGAATTCATACAAAACATAGAAACTAAGCGCGAGCGGAAGCAGAGAGAAGATGAATGCGGAGTTCCAGATCGCACGCTCTTCGCTCTGCATCAGAATGAAGAGCGCGCCGATCAGCGGCAGAAAAATCAACGCTGTCAGCAAACCGCCGTTCATCGTCCCGTCACCAGGAAGAGGTAGTACCCCACGATCCCCAACGCGCCGAGCAGGTAAACGAACGCGTAGTGCTGGACGTTGCCAGTCTCAACCCGACGCGCCACCTGTCCCGAAGTCTGGACAGCAAGCCCGGCGCCCTCGGCGGTGCCATCGATCGCATAGCTGTCGATCGCGCGGTTTAGGACGTTGTCCGATATCCAGAACAGCGGACGCGTGACGATCAAATTATATACTTCGTCGATGTAGTACTTGTTGAGTAGCAAGTCGTACGCAGGCTTTAGCCGCCATGCGAGGAGGAACGGGATGCCCGGCAAGCGAATATAAAGTACGTACGCGAGAACTATTCCGACAATGGAAGCAACGAGCGGCAGGTACAGCGAAACTCGAACTCGGCTCCAGGTGCGGTGTGAAGGTGCCCACTGCTGGCGCGAGGAATCGCACGAATGCGTTTCCCCACAGCAATCCGCCGGGAAGGTTCACCCATCCGCCAACCGTCGCGAGAATAGCCAGTACGATTAGCGGAATAGTCATTACGGCCGGCGATTCGTGGATGTGATGCTCTTTGTCGGAGTCGACGCGCGAATCGCCGAAGAACGTCATGAAGATCAGGCGGAACATGTAGAAGGAGGTGAGCCCGGCGGTGACCACGCCGATGACCCAAAGCCAAAAATGTCCCGACTCGTACGCTGAATCGAGAATCAGATCTTTGGAGAAGTAACCGGAGAACGGAGGTATCGCTGAGATCGCAAGTGTCGCGATGACCATCGTCAGGAATGTGATCGGCAGCTTCTTCCGAAGCCCGCCCATCTTGTTCATGTCCTGCTCGCCGCCGAGGGCGTGAATAACCGAACCCGCGCACAGGAATAGCAGGCCCTTGAAGAACGCGTGGGTCATGACGTGGAAAATTCCCGACGCATACGCGCCGGAGCCGACGCCGAGAAACATGTAGCCGAGCTGGCTGATGGTCGAGTAGGCGAGCACTTTCTTGATGTCCGGCTGCACGATCGCGATAGTCGCGGCGAACAGTGCGGTCAGCGCGCCGACCGTCGCGACCAGGTCGAGAGTGCTCGGCGTCATCGAGAACATAAAACCCAGCCGCGCTATCATGTACACGCCGGCGGTGACCATCGTCGCCGCATGGATCAATGCGCTGACAGGAGTCGGGCCGACCATCGCGTCGGGCAGCCACACGTAGAGCGGAATCTGCGCCGATTTGCCGGTCGCGCCGATGAACAGCAGCACGCAGGCTGCGGTCGCGCCCGCTCCGCCGAGCAGGGACGCATTGTTGCGAAGTTCGACGAAGTTGAGAGTCCAGACGCCGTGCGCGCCGAGCGTCGCGACGATCGTGAACATTGCGAGCAGAAAGCCGGCGTCACCGATTCGGTTGACAACGAACGCCTTGCGGCCGTTATAGGCGAATTGAGGATTGGTGTACCAGAATGCGATTAGCAAGTAGGAGCACAGTCCGACGCCCTCCCACCCTACGAACATCATTAGCAAGTTGTCCGCAAGAATGAGTATCAACATCGATAGTGCGAACAGGTTCATGTAGGTAAAGAAGCGCGCGAAGTCTTCGTCGTGCGCCATGTACCCGACTGAGTAAAGGAAGATTAGTGCGCCGACCCCAGTGACTATCATCACCATCACGCCCGATAGCGCATCGAGGCGCAGTCCGAACTCGGCGTGAAAGGGGCCGCCCTCGATCCATCCCCAGAGGTGCACCGCAAGAGCGCCTCCCGTGGGCATCGCGAGCAACCTCGAGAAAGCCCACGTCGCCACGCCGAACGCGAGGAACATCACGCCCGGCCCGACGACATTGACCGCGGTGCGTCCCCACCTGTTGCCGAAGAACATGTTGAACACGACGCCGAGCGCCGGGAACAGCAGGATTAGCGCGAGTGCTGGAAACTCAACGGTCATTGGGATTGGTCACCATCTCAGTAGCGTCAATTCGTCGGCGTGAACGGTTTCGCGATTGCGGAAAGTCGAGATGATGATGCCGAGACCGACCGCAGATTCGGCCGCCGCGACCGTCATCACGAAAAAGACGATCACCTGACCGTCCATCGATCCGAGCCGGCTGCCGATTGCGATGAACGCGAGATTCACGGCATTGAGCATCAGTTCGATCGACATGAACATCACGAGAATGTTGCGGCGAATGATCACGCCCGCCACGCCGATGGCGAAGATGATCGCGCTCAGCGACATCATGTAGGTGAGCGGAATCATGATGCGATCTTCTCCACGACGCGCGGCTGTGGCTCCTGCTCGGCGACCGGCAGCCGGCGCGCAAGCGCTATCGAACCCACCACCGCGGCTAGCAGCAGCACGGAAGTCACCTCGAAAGCGATCAGGTAGTCGGTAAACAGCTTGCCGGCGAGGCTCGCGAGCGAACCGTAGCCGACGGGCTCTCGAGTGAACTTCACCTGCAGATGCGGCGGCGCAAGGAGAAAAAATAGCTCGGTCACGAGCAGAGCAGCCGCGAGCGAGCCGAACGCCTTCAGCGCGAGGTGACCCGTCGGGCCAGTTTCGACTTGAAGATTCAACAACCAAATTACGAACAGGAACAGGACCATGATCGCGCCGGCATACACGATGATTTGCAGGAAGCCGACGACGACGGCGTCCTCGCCGATAAATAGAATGGCGATGATCAGTAGCGTCGAGATCAAGGAGAGTAGCGAGTGAATCGGATTGCGCTGGATGATAACGCCGAGCGCCGAGACGATCGCCAACGCGCCAAGAAATATATAGAGGAACGGCGGCATCACTGAACTCTCCCGGATGCCACTATCGCGAATGCGGTCAGCAGCACGTTGAGCAGTCCGAGCGGTACCAGTGCTTTCCATCCGAGGCGCATCAACTGATCGTAGCGGAAGCGCGGCAACGTCCATCGCACCAGGCCGAGGAAGATGCACAGCGCGACGACCTTCACCAGGAACGCGACGACGCCGAGAATCGAGACGGCGAGCGCAGGGACCGCGAGGAATGCGCCGCCCGGCAGATGAAATCCGTCGTGCATCAGCCATGGAACCTGCCATCCGCCGAGGAAGAAAGTTGTCAGCAGCATCGCGAGCAGCGCCTGCTCGGCAAAGTCGGTGAGCATGAAGACGGCCTGCTTGCCGCCTGAGTACTCGGTGAAATATCCCTGGATCAGCTCCGACTCGCTCTCGGGCAGATCGAACGGGATGCGCTTGGACTCCGCCGCCCCCGCGACGAGCAGCAGAATGAAGGCGAGCGGCTGCATGAAAATTCCCCAGCGCGGCAGAAACCCGAACCAGACCCCGCCCTGCCCTCGCACGATTTCCTGCAAGTTCAGTGTCCCGAAGGTCATGATGACCGACACGATCGCGAGTCCCATCGCGAGCTCGTACGAGATCATCTGCGCCGTCGCGCGAATCCCGCCGAGCAGCGCCCATCGATTGTTCGAGGACCATCCCGCGAGTGCGACTCCATACACGCCGAGGCCAATTGTCGCGAGCAGATAGAGTGCACCGGCATTTAAGTTGGCTGCCTCAAGTCCGATGCGATGGCCGGCAATCGAAATCGTGTCGCCGAACGGGATCACGACGAACGTGATCATCACCGGGAACAGGGCGAGGAACGGCGCGAGCGTGTGCAGGAATTTGTCCGCGCCGGCCGGCACGAAATCTTCCTTGGTGAACATTTTGACCGGATCTGCGATGGTGGTGTTGATGATGCCGAGGTTTGGCATCCCCATGCGCTTGCCGAGGCCGGTGATGGTGACGCGATTTGAGCCGATTCGGTCCTGGATGAGTGCGCTGCCCTTGCGCTCGAAATAGAGCAGGAACAGCGACAGGTTCAATCCGAGCAGGATCATCAGGATCGCTTTGATCGCGCCGGCGACTAGTTCAATTGTCACGTGCGGCAAGCTCGTCGATAAGTTTGAGGGTGCTTTCTTCGGTAAGATTCTCGACGAAGGCGTCCTGATTAAGCTGGAGCATCGGAGCGGTGCCGCATGAGGCCAGGCACTCGACCGACCCGAGCGTGAACTTGCCGTCCGGGGTCGTCCCGCCAAGATCGATTTTCAATTTGCGCCGGATACAGTCCACGATTTTGTCAGCGCCGCGCAGCCGGCATGAAAGATTCGTGCACACGTCGAGCAGGTAGCGGCCGACCGGCTTGCGATGGAACATCGTGTAGAACGAGACGACTGCGCGCACATGCGCGGGCGGCAATTCCATCAGATGCGCTACGTAATCCTGGGTCGCGTCGCTCAGCCATCCGAACTCGCGCTGTGCGATCCACAGCGTCGGCAGCAGCGCAGCCTGCCGCGTCGGATAGCGGCCGAGCAATTGGCGGTACTCGTCGAGCGCCGCGTCGGAAAACCTGGGTTGATCGTTCTCGGGCATGGCAGAAGTATTACTGGGCCTTCAGCGTCGGAGTTTTTCAGTTCGAGGAATCTAATGATTGGTAGCGAAAATTTCGTCAATCCGCCAGAGGTGCAAGCTCTTGTGCAGATCGCGAACTTGCGGGGTCCGGCAGAACGGGTTATCTATCGTCCGCGACTCCGAGGCAAGAGGCGTTAGCCATTCGGATCAAAACGCTCTAATTGATTCGACCTAAAGGCGCCTCGAGAATATTTACGCGATGCGAATTATTGCGGGACACGCTCACGGCAGGCGACTCAAGGCGCCGCGTGGTTTGCTGACGCGGCCGACGTCGGCGCGGGCGCGCGAGTCGATATTTTCGCGCCTGGCGGTGCGGATGGATCTCGACGGAGTGCGGGTGCTCGACATTTTCGCGGGCAGCGGATCGTTGGGCATCGAGTCGCTTTCGCGCGGCGCTGCGCATGTGACGTTTGTGGATTCCTCGCGCGACGCGGCATCTGCGATTCGCGCAAATCTTGCCCAACTCGAACTTTCCGATCGCGCACGCGTCGTTGTGTCCGATGTGCATCGCGCCTTGGGCGAACTCGCGCGCTCGCACGAGTCGTTCGATTTGGTATTTGTCGACGCGCCGTTCAAGGACGACATGAGCGCTGACGTTCTGGCGCTGCTCGGTGAATTAAATCTCGTCGCCCCCGGCGGATGGGTGGTAGTAGAACAATCGAAACGCGCGCCGGCGGCACCGCCCGCTCCTGATGATCACGAACGCGCATTCGTTGCAATTATCGGCGATCATCGGATCGCCTTTTACCGGCGACCCGATGCGGCGCCGAGTGCAGAGTGATGGCCTAAAGGAAAATGACAAAAGGCAAAGAGCGCACTCCATTGATCGCGGTCTACCCCGGCAGCTTCGACCCAATCCACAACGGCCACGTCGACGTAATCCGGCGCAGCGTCGCGATTTTCGACGAAGTGATCGTCGCAGTGACTTACAATCCGCACAAGGATGCGGCGCTGTTTTCCGGCGACGAGCGCGTTGAAATAATCCGCGAGGTGATCCGCGACCTCGAGCCGCGCGCGCGGGTCGACAAGTTCAGCGGCCTGTCGGTCGATTACGCGGAACGAATCGGCGCCAAAGTTTTGATTCGCTCGCTGCGAGCCGTGACCGATTTCGATTACGAGCTGCAGATGGCGCAGATGAACAAGACGATGAGCCCGAACGTGGAGACCATTTTCATGTTCTCGAATCCGCGGCTGTTCTTCAGTTCGTCGCACCTGATCAAGGAAGTCGCGGGATACGGCAAGCGCCTGCCCGAACTGGTGCCGGAACTCGTGATCGAGCGGCTGCGCGCGAAGCTCAAAGTCGGTTAGGCGGTTCTTTCAAAGCGCTGGGAAAGATACAATCTCGTTTCGTTCGCGGCGACCTAACGCCGCGCGCATCATTTTAGAAATCGGATTCAGGAAATGCTGAAGCTCAATCGCAGAATCGCCGCTATCAAACCGTCCGCCACGCTGGCTGCCGACGCTCGCGCCACCGAAATGAAGCTCGCCGGAATCGACGTCATCTCACTGGCTGCCGGCGAGCCCGATTTCGACACTCCCGAGCACATCAAGAGGGCGGCGGACAAGGCACTCGCGGCGGGACAGACCAAGTACACGGCGGTGGGCGGAACTGCGGCGCTCAAAAATGCGATCAAGCTCAAGCTGAAGCGCGACAATAACCTCGACTACGAGCCGAGCGAGATAATCGCGTCGGCCGGATGCAAGCAGGCCGAGGCCAACGTGATCAACGCGCTCTTCGACGAAGGCGACGAGGTGATCATCCCGACCCCGGCGTGGGTGAGTTTCGCCGCGATGGTCTCGCTGTCGGGCGCCGAGCCGAAGTTCGTGCCGTGCTCGGAAAAGTCGGGCTTCATGCTGGAGCCCGAGGCTTTGCGCCGCGCGATTACGCCCCGCACGCGCGGTATCATGCTGAATTCGCCGTCGAATCCGACTGGCGCTGTGTACGGGCCTGAACAGCTTACCGCTATCGCGCGGGTCCTGGTCGACACTGACATCTGGGTGATGTCCGACGACGTTTACGAGCACATCGCTTATACCGGGGGGCTCGCGCCGCATTTGTTCCATCTCGAGCCGCGGCTCAAGTCTCACGGCATCGTGTTCAATTCGCTGTCGAAAACCTACGCGATGACGGGATGGCGCATTGGATTTGCGGCCGGGCCGAAGGAAGCGATCGCAGCTGCCGGACGCCTGCAGAGCCAGAACAGCGGCAATCCCAATTCTATTACGCAAGCCGCCGCCATCGAGGCGCTGACCGGTCCGCAGGACGTGCTCAAGCCAATGCTCGAGGCGTTTCGCGAGCGCAACGCGCTGGTCGTCGAGCGTGTGCGGCGAATACCGGGCTTCAAGTTGCCCAACGTTCCGCAAGGCGCATTTTACGCGTTCCCCAACGTGTCAGATCTGCTCGGCTGCCGGTTCGGTGACAAGCAAATCACCGACGGCGATGGACTTGCGGCATTCCTGCTCGACGAGGCGCACGTCTCCCTGGTAGGAGGCAATGACTTCGGCGCACCGGATCACGTCAGGCTTTCGTACGCCACTTCGGTGAAGAATCTGAACGAGGCATTCGATCGCATCGAGCGCGCTGTCGCGAAGCTCAAGCGCTAGCATCGATGGCCGAGCGGGCGGGTTGGCGCACCTATCTGCGACGGCTTCCGATTGCAACGATTGCAGCAACGGTCCTCGCGATAGTCGCAGCAGTTTCGCTCGCGCAACGCATTCCCGCGGCCTCGCACCGCTACGACGACCTCGACTTCGTCACGTTTTACGGTTGGTGGACGGATTATTCGAGCGGCATCAATCCGTGGGTCGGGCAAAGTAAGCAGGTCGATTCTCAGCAGCACCTATCGCGTCGACGCGATTGCAATTACACGCCATTTTTCGTCGAGGTATTTTCATCTCTCGCCCGGCTCGACCAGAGAACCGCATTCTGGATCTGGGAAGCTAGTCAGATGATATGCCTGGTGGTGGCCGTGCTATTGCTCGCGCGCGGGAACGATCCACCCCTCGGCGCGGCGCCGACGATCATCATTCTTTCACTTGTGTTGCTCTCGCGTCAGTTCGCCGGCGAGCTGGTGTATGCCCAAGTCGCGCCGATGCTGCTGTTTCTGTTGTCTGCGTCATGGTTCTCCGCGCGGCGAGAGCGTCCTGCGGCAGCGGGACTTGGCCTGGCGCTGGCAACGTTGCTGAAACTCTATCCTGTGACAGTCGGCGGATTTTTTTTGTTTGATCGCAGTTGGCGCACCCTCGGCTGGACGATCGGATTCTTTGCCGCGGGCGTGCTGCTGACGAATCCCACCCACTGGATCGAACTGGCGACGCAGGGACTGTCCGTTTCCTATCAGCAAGTGGCGCTATCGGAACTTACCGTCCTCGCGTTTGTGCGAAAAAGCCTTGCGCACTTCGCCGGCACGACAGTCGCCGCGGCGCCGCTGTCAGCAGTCATCGCTATCACAGCACTCATCGACCTTGCGCTGCTGGCAATCGCTGCTGCCGCCACGACGATGAGCCGCGGACGCGCCAATCTCGACGGTCTCCTGTTCGGAATGTGGGTCGCGCTTGCGCTCCTGATATCGCCGCTGGCGTGGATTCACGAGACCCTGCTTCTCCTGCCTGCGTATCTGTTCGGGGCGCTCGCCGCTTGGGAGGGTTTCCAGCGACGCGAGGCCACTCGTCAGATTTTGTTGATTGCAGGCAGCGTGATCTTCGCAGGCTGCATCGCAACCGCGCTGATCAAAGCGCTGCCACATCCAGAATTTGCGATGCTACTAGCCTCGTACTTCGGCGCCGCGCTGATCTTTCGTGCACGCGTGCTGCAGTCAGATGTGCGCTAGTGCTTGCGCCACGGAGCGGGAAATTCGCCGGTCTCGAGCCAGTGCACGTAATCGGCGAGAATTTCTGCGTGGTCGAACGCGAGCGGAGTCGGCGGATTGCGCGGATCGCAGAGCGCGGCGTTCTTCGCGTCATCGGCGCCGCGCGGCGTCCCCGATGCGCGCCCGACATACACCACCGTGATCGTCTGGCCGCGCGGATCGCGATCGGGCCGCGAATACACGCCAAGCAGCGCGCGAAGCTCGACCTCGAGCGAGATTTCCTCGCGCGCCTCGCGCACGGCGGCCTGCTCGACAGTCTCGCCAAAATCGACGAAGCCGCCGGGAATCGCCCAGCCCAGCGGAAAATTCTTACGCTCGATCAAAACGACTTTGTCGCCAATCTCGGTGATTATGTCGGCGGCTACCGGAGGACACTTCGGGCGTGGCATGATGCGATTCTAACATGGCGGTAACTTTATGCAGGTAGCTCGGCTTTACGATTTCGGTGACATCCGCGTCGAGGAAAGCGCGCGGCCAGTGGTCGGCGACGGCGACATTCTCGTGCGCGCGAGCGCATGCGGCATCTGCTCGGGCGATATCATGCCCTGGTACATCAAGCGCAAGGCGCCGCTGGTGCTTGGCCATGAACCGGTGGGAATTGTCGAGCAGGCGGGCGCGGCGGTGCGCGACTTCAAGCGCGGCGACCGCGTTTTCGTGCACCATCACGCACCCTGCTTCCAATGCGCGGCGTGCAGACGCGGCGAATACGTCCAGTGCGCGACCTGGCGCGCTACTAATATCATTCCGGGGGGAATGGCCGAGTTCTTCCTTGTGAGCGCGGCCAATCAGCGCGACACGCTGCGGCTTCCCGACTCGATTGCCGACGCCGACGGCGTGCTGATCGAGCCGGCCGCATGCGTCGTCAAGTCGCTCAAACGATCTGGCCTGAAGTCAGGAGAGTCAATTCTCATCATAGGTCTCGGCATCATGGGCATGATGCATGTGAAGCTGGCGCGGCATCTCGGCGCCGGCACGATCATCGGCGCGGACTTGTTTCATTCACGCGCCAAGCGCGCAATCGAGCTCGGCGCGGATCGTGGAATTGTGGTCGAGGGCGACAATGTCATCGAGCAAGTGCGCGAAATCACCAACGGCGCTATGGCTGACGTGGTGATCGTCGGACCCGGCACCTCGAAAGCAATCGCCGCAGGGATCGCGGCCGCCGGTAAGGGCGCAACCGTCGTGCAGTTCACGGCGACACCGCCCGACGACGAGTTACTCGTCAAGCCGCACGACTTGTACTTCAATGAAACCCGGCTTGTCCCTAGCTACTCATGCGGACCGGACGAGACGCGCGAAGCACTGTCGCTGGTCGAGCGCGGCGTGATCAATGCCAAAGAACTGGTGACGCATCAATTTCCGCTGGCGCAGATAACCGAAGCGTTTGCGACCGCACAAAAGCCGGAATCGCTGAAGGTGATAGTCACTTTCGCGAGTTAAATCCGACTCAACCAGACAGTCAGCAAAAGGCGGGGCCGCAACTGAGTAATCAGCCCGGCGGGAGCAGATAGACGAACGAGGGCGGCTGCCGAAGCAACCGCCCTCGTTACTATCAAGCCTGAGCGAAATTACGGAGTCGCAGGAGCCGGTGCTGGAGCAGCCTCAGCCGGTGCGGCCTCTGGTGCTGCCTCTGCAGCTGCTGCGCGGTGGCGACGATGACGCATCGGATGATGCTCGGTCATCGTCTTCGACGCGATTGCCTCTGCGCGATCCGCAGCCGCTTTCGCATCGCTGGCCGCCTGCTCTACGCGGCTCGCCGCCGCCTGAGCTTGCGCCGCTGCTGCCGATGCCTTCTGAGCCGCAGCGTCAGCGCGAGCGGCAGCCTGGTCCGCCTGGTTCGCCGCATTGACGGCGCGCTGTGCTGGATCCGGCTCGTTCGACGAACATCCCGCGAGCAACGAAAGGGCCAATACAGCCCCGGCAAGACCAACCAGTTTCGAAGTTTTTCTCATTAACCCTTCCATTTATTCCTCCTAAGGAATGCGCAGGATTGTTGCTAAGACGTTAACGGGCTCCTGCATTAAGACTCTCAATTTGTCTCATAAACTCCTAGCCCTATGCAAGTCTTGGTTGTGCGGATTGCTACTGGGTGTACTATTGACCCGACTGGCTATTAGTATCTAGCTGCTCGCGACAGCGTGTTATAAAGAGGCGATTAACACTCACTGGTTAGTCGATTATGTCGAGATCATTTACATCCACTCACAGCGGGTAATTCCGCCTCATTGCCAATCCTCTCGCGCTCGGCCTAGTCGTATGTAGCTATTCTTAACAGTTAAGATCTAGCTATTGGCGCGCACGAAAACGAGTATTCGATTCACTCAGCGCGTGTTCCTGATTGGCCGCCGTTTTTGCCTCCCGGCAACTAGAAGTCGTCGCCGTAATCGTCCATGCCACCCATACCACCCATTCCGCCCATGCCACCCATACCTCCCATGCCACCCATTCCACCCATTCCACCGCCACCTGGCATCGCGGGCATCGGCGTAGGCTTTCTCGGAGCCTCGGCCACCGCGGCCTCGGTCGTCAACATCATGGAGGCGGCGCTGGCTGCGTTCTCGAGTGCGGAGCGCACGACCTTCGCGGGATCGATCACGCCTGCTTTGACGAGATCCTCGTAGACTTCGGTGGCGGCATTAAAACCGAAATCACCTTTGCCTTCGAGCACTGCGTTGAGAACGATTTCCGGTTCGTGACCGGCGTTGCGCGCAATCTGCCGGAGCGGTTCCGCCATCGCGGCCGCAACGATTCCTGCGCCTGCCTTCTTGTCTTCACTTAGTCGCAGCGATTCCACCGCCGCGATTGCGCGCACCAACGCGACGCCGCCGCCCGGCACGATTCCTTCTTCGACCGCCGCGCGGAGTGCATGCACGGCATCATCGACCCGCGCTTTTTTTTCTTTCATCTCGACTTCGGTCGCAGCGCCAACCTTGATCACAGCGACGCCGCCGGTGAGCTTGGCCAGCCGCTCCTGCAACTTCTCGCGATCGTAGTCGGAGGTGGTCTCTTCGATCTGTCGGCGGATTAATTCGATTCGTCCCTGGATCTCGGATTTCTTGCCCGCGCCTCCAATGATGGTCGTATTGTCCTTGTCGATCAGAACTTTTTTGGCCTTGCCAAGTGAAGCGATGTCGACATTCTCGATCTTGGTGCCGAGTTCTTCGGCGATCAGAGTTCCGCCGGTCAGAATCGCCATGTCCTGCAGCATTTCCTTGCGTCGATCGCCGAAGCCCGGCGCCTTCACCGCCGCGACTTTGATCGTGCCGCGCAATTTGTTCACCACCAGCGCTGCCAGCGCCTCGCTCTCGACATCCTCCGCGACTATCAGAAGCTGGCGCCTGGTCTGCACAACGCTTTCGAGCAGCGGCAGAATCTCGCGCAGGTTCGAAAGTTTCTTCTCGTAAAACAGGATCAGTGGCTCGTCGAGATCGACCGTCATCTTGTCGGGATTGGTGACGAAGTACGGCGACAGGTAGCCGCGATCGAAGCGCATGCCTTCGACAAGGTCGAGGACAGTGTCGAGCCCGCGCGCCTCTTCGACCGTGATCACGCCTTCCTTGCCGACCTTGTCCATCGCGTCCGCAACTATTTTGCCGATCGACTTGTCACCGTTAGCCGAGACCGTCGCGACCTGCTCGAGGCGGTCGCGCTCCTTCACCGGCCGCGACATCTCCTTGATAGTTGCGACCGCCTTGAGCACCGCGGCCTCGATTCCGCGCCGCAATTCCATCGCAGGGAACCCGGCCGCGAGCATCTTGATACCCTCGCGCACAATTGCGCCCGCCAGCACCGTCGCGGTGGTGGTACCGTCGCCGGCGACGTCGGAGGTCTTCTGCGCGACCTCGCGAATCAGCTTCGCGCCCATGTTCTCGAAGTGGTTCTCGAGTTCGATTTCCTTGACCACAGTCACGCCGTCCTTGGTGACGGTCGGCGCGCCGAAGCTCCGCTGGATCATGACGTTGCGGCCCTTGGGTCCCAGTGTTATGCGCGCGGCTTCCGCCACCAGCATCGCGCCTTTGACGATTCCGACTCGTGCTCTCTCGTGCAGCTCAACCGTTTTGGCTGGCATGTAAATATCTCCCCGTATTGCTATCTCGTTCCTGGATTCATCCCGGACAAGCCACCACCTCGGCGGCGTAGGGACCGCTATGAATCTAAACATCGCTACGCGCGATGCAAGTGGAGAGCTGTCATATTGCGCCCGCTAGTAGCGATCGCGGTAGGATTTAGGTACACGATCGAACAATGAAAACTGAATCTGGTTGCCGAGCCACTTCTCCGCTGCTTGTGTGGAGTGGCAGCGCAGAACAAACTCGTTCCTCATCTATTTTTGTTGCGATCGCTCTAATTTTTCTGGTTGCAGGATGTGCCACTCGAGAAGTGCCCTTTCAGACAGAAGGAACCCAAGGCCAGGTGGGCCATCCCATCCATGCGGGTATCATTCTCGATGAAAAAGCTGCCGGATGTGGCGGTCATGCAGCCGGAGAGGCGCTGGTCGCCGCCCGCAGCCTTCCTCCAGGAATCCGGCAAAGCGGGCAAAATGATTGGATGTTCGAGGGAACGCCAACCCAATCGGGCCACTGGAAGACCCAGGTTACGTTGATCGACCTGGTATGCGACGGTCCTCGCCCCGATCAGACTCTGCCCCTGGAGTTCGATATCTCTCCATAGGCGATCAGACCGGCGAATCGAGCATGAGATGGAGCCGGCTTTATGAAACCGGCCGAGCGTGCAAGGATGATCGTAATAGCTAGCTCGGCAGAGCTACCTGGATTTTCCCTGCGGAGGCTATTGAACGTGAAACAAATCGAAAGGGCATTTGCACTCGTGCGCGACGGCTCAGCGACCGCATTGATAGCGATAGTTTGTGGAGCATTTGCGATCCTGCCGGCGTCGCGGGTATTGGCGATGCCAACGGATGACGCTCGTCCGGCCGGATCTCGACTCCAGCATCATGCTCTTCAACTTGCGGCCGAGCCTTCCACCGCTCCAGCGCCTCCCGAGGAAACCGATGAGGATGACAAGGATGTTCCGACCAGCCAGGTCGACAAATACATCAGCGTTTACGAGTCGATGCAGAAAGACCATAACCTGACGGTCGAGCAGGCCGCTTCGAAGCAAGGCCTCACGGTCGAGCAGTTCAGATCGCTTGAGAACAAAATTGAGGCAGACGACACATTGCGCGAGCGAGTTCGCAAAGCGCTAAGGCATGCCGCGAATCCCGCCGACAAAGACTCGTCGGACAATTGAGGAGTACTAGGCGAACATCTCTGGCTCGCGCGAGCGCAGCCAGACCAATCCGCGGTACATATAATGTACGAACGACGCCGCGGTGACGGCGACCGTGGCGATTAGCAGCGCGTTGAAATATTCGGGCCAGTAGTTTCCTGCTCGCGCCAGCACCCCGATCACGCAGCCGAGCTGCATCACCGTGCTCAGCTTGCCGAGATAGCTCGGCCGCACGGGTACCCGCTCGCCAGTGAAGAACGATATCATCAGGTAGCCGACGACGATCACGATATCGCGAATCATGACGACGCTGAGCAAGTAGCCCGGCAACTCGCCGTCGATCGTCAGCACGACGAACGCCGACACCAGCATCAACTTGTCCGCGAATGGATCGAGAAACGCGCCCAACTCGGTGCGCGAGTCGAACCATCTCGCCACCGCGCCGTCGAGTCCGTCGGTCACTGCGGCCGCCGCGAAGACATAGAGGGCAGCCTCGTAACGCTGTCGCGTCAGAAATATCAGGAAGATAGGAATCGACCCGATTCGGCATAGCGTCAGGAAGTTCGGCAGATTCAGCAGTTTGCTGTATGAGTCCGGCGCGGGCTGTGCGCCGGGACGCGTGCGGATGCTGCTATGTGAAGGCGCTGCCATCGTGAGTATGCCTGTGCGCGGTCAGCTTGCGGCGTCAGCGGCTTTGCGCAGCCGCCCCGCTACAGGAGCGCTCACGCGGGCTCGCATCGAAACCAGGCCGTCGCGATATTCCTCGCTTAGCACTTCTCCATCCCTTCGCGCCATTGCTACCAGGTCGCCGCGCAGGGCAGGGAAAGTGACAGATACTTCCTCGCGCGAGCCGCCGAGATGGCGTTCGATCGCGTCGAGCAAATCGTCGAGGCCTTGACGCTTCAGAGCCGAGATCGAGACCGCATCATGCGCCCAGTTGCGATTTGCTCCGTGCTCGGCGACGTCTGCTTTGTTCATGACGACGATTCGGGGCGCAGCTCCGGCGCCAATTTCCTGCAGCACTTCGTCGACAATTGTCATGCGATCGGCGGCCAGCGGCGAGCTCGCATCGACGACATGCAGCAGCAGAGTCGCAGTGCGCACTTCCTCGAGCGTGGCCTTGAACGCGTCGATCAGCATATGGGGCAAGCGATGGATAAATCCCACCGTATCGACCAGCATCACGTTCATCCCGCCGGGCAACTTGAGCCGTCGAATCGTGGGATCGAGCGTCGAGAACGGACGATTGGCAACTTCGACGCCGGCGTCGGTCAGCGCGTTCATCAGAGTGGACTTGCCGGAGTTCGTGTATCCCACCAGCGCAACCGTCGGAAATGGAACCTCGAGACGCCGACGGCGCTGAATCGTGCGCGTGCGTTCGACCTGGCCCAGCCGAGCTTTGAGGCGAGTGAGCCGCTCGCGCAGCCGGCGCCGGTCAACTTCGAGCTGCGTTTCACCGGGTCCGCGAGTACCCACGCCGCCGCCGCCCGCACCGCCGCCGCGAACGCGCGAAAGATGCGACCACTGACGCGTCAGCCGCGGCTGCAAATAACTGAGCTGCGCGATCTCGACCTGCAGCTTGCCCTCGAGCGTATGCGCGCGCTGCGCGAAGATGTCGAGAATCAGTTGGCTGCGATCGATCACGCGAATCTTGAGTTCACTCTCGAGATTGCGCGCCTGCGCGGGACTGAGAGCGTCGTCGAAAATCGCCAACGAAGCGCCCTTCGATTGCGCCAGCTCGCGCACCTCGCCCGCCTTTCCTTTCCCGATAAAAGTGCGCGGATCAGGCGCTTTCAGGCGCTGCCGAACAACCCCGGCGACTTCCGCGCCGGCGCTTTCGGTCAATGCTTTGAGTTCGTCGAGCGATTCGTCGCTGCCAATACCCGCGTCGGAACCAAGTTCGATCCCAACCAGGACGGCGCTCTCGTGATGCTCATGGGCAACGTCGTAGGACTTAGCCAGATGATTACCTCGCAGAAAATCTAATCATCAGCCTATCAGATACCAGGAACAGGCGGTACGTCACACTTTTTATTGATACTGGGTGCAGGGGTCACCCCTGCCCAAGGAAGTGTGAAACCCATGGTGGGTTTCACTTTAAATCATGTGAATTCTGCCCTATCTCAATTCCACTGCGCCGGGGACGAGGATTTGCTCCAGCTCGGTGACGAACCTCTCCGTCGGTGTTACGCGATAGCTGTCGCCTAGCAGCATCACTGCTTCGCGGCCGTCGTCGAGGCCCAGATGCAGGTACGTCATCGACTTGCCGCGATACCGCGCGAGCATCGCCTTCAGCGCGTCGAGGCCGCCGTTCTCGAGGCGTTGCATCGGAGCGGTGATTCGCACCTCACGGATCGAATCGAGCAGCGCCGAATCCAGCGGAACCAGGCCTTCGAGAATTATCTGAGCGCGCTCGTCGTCGACGTCCAGCTTGCCGCGCGCGACCACAGGCTCGTCGCCCATGATTATCGCCTCGAACTTCTGATAGGTCTCCGACCATGCAATTGCTTCGACTGCGCCCTCGCGGTCCTCGAGCGAGAACGTCGCGTAGCGCTTGCCCGACTTGTTGTTCTTCAGCTTCACCGCGTGGATCACGCCGGCTATCTGGACGGGGCTGCCGTCGGGCGCCGATGACAAATCCGCGGTCGTGACTTTGCTGATTCGCGCGAGCTCGCGTTCGTACTTGTCCAGCGGATGCGCCGTGATGTAGAAGCCGAGCGCCTCTTTCTCGAATTTCAGCTTCTCGCGCGCGTCCCATTCCGGAATCGACTCGCGCGCCGTCGGCTTCGGCACTTTGATCGCGCCGCCGAACAGGCCAATCTGATTTTTCTCGGCATCGCTCTGCGCCTTCTGCGCAAGTTTGATTGCATTCTCTGCCTCAGCCATCAGCGCAGAGCGCACCGCGCTCACCGAATCGAACGCGCCGCACTTGATAAGAGCGTCGAGCACGCGGCGGCTGATCAGTTGCGTGCCGACGCGCATGCAAAAGTCCGCCATGCTCTCGAACGGGCCGTTGGCTTCGCGCTCCGCGACGATTGCTTCGCCCGGCTTGCTGCCGACGCCACGAATCGCGGCAAGGCCGAAGCGAATCGCGCCATCGGTGACTGCGAACTTAACCCGGCTCTGATTCACGTCGGGAGGCAGGATCGCGATCTTCATGTCGCGCAGCGCCGCGATATTTTTGTAAGTCTTGTCGACGTCGTCCATGTCGAGCGACATCAGCGCCGCCATGAACTCGTGCGGATAGTGCGCCTTGAGGTAGCCGGTCGTGTAGGTAGTCAGCGCATATGCGGCGGCGTGCGAGCGATTGAATCCGTACGACGCGAACGTTTCGATCTTTTCGAAAATCGTAGTGGCGAGCGCGGCGTTCACGCCGTTCTTCTTCGCGCCGTCGATAAACCGCACGCGCTCTTTTTCCATGACGGCTTTGTTCTTCTTGCCCATCGCGGCGCGCAGGATATCGGCTTGCTCGAGCGAGTATCCTGCCAGCGCCTGCGCCGCGCGCATGACCTGCTCCTGATACACGATTACGCCGTAAGTGTCGGCCAGCACTGGCTCCAGGAGCGGATGATCGTATTCGACCGGCTCCTTGCCATGCTTGCGATCGACGTAATGCTGCACCATCGTCTTGCCGTCCTGGATCGCGTCGAGCGGACCCGGACGGAACAGCGAGCCCGCTGCGATCACGTCGTCGAAGCAGGTCGGCTTGAGTTCGGTGATGAATCGCCGCATCCCCGAGCTCTCGAGCTGGAACACGCCGACCGTGTCGCCGCGCGAGAGCATCTTGTAGGTATCGGCGTCGTCGAGCCGGAGCCGATTGAGGTCAGGCGCCTCTTTGCCACCGGCTTTGATCAGCGTGAGCGTGTCGGTGATCAGCGTCAGGTTCTTGAGTGCGAGGAAGTCGAACTTGATCAGCCCGATTTCCTCGACGCCCTTCATCGAGTATTGCGTAATCGACAGCGCGGCTTCGTCGCGTTCCTTGTCGACGTAGAGCGGCACCAGGTCGGTGAGCGGCTGATCGGAGATCACGACGCCCGCCGCATGGCGCGACGCATGGCGCAGCAGGCCTTCGAGCTTGAACGCGTAGTTGAAAAGATCGGGATGCAATTTGCGCTCAGCCTTGAGCCGCGGCTCCATGTCGAGCGCGTCGGCCAGCGGAAAATCGCGGCCCTGCTTGGGCGCCGGATACAGCTTGACGATCTTGTCGGTCTCGGCGAACGACAGTCCGAGCACGCGCCCGACATCGCGAATCGCCTGCTTACCCTTGATCGTGCCGAACGTGATTATCTGCGCGACGCGATCGTCGCCGTACTTCTTGCGCACGTATTCGAGCACCTCGTCGCGCCGCTCGAAACAAAAGTCGACGTCGATATCCGGCATCGACTTGCGCCCGGGATTCAGCCATCGCTCGAACAGCAGGCGATGCTCGACCGGATCGACCTCGGTGATTCCCAGCGCGTACGAAACCAGGCTGCCGACGACAGAGCCGCGGCCCGGACCGACCGGAATCCCAAGCCCGCGCGCGTAGCCGATAAAGTCGGCGACGATCAGCATGTAGCCTGAGAAGCCCATGTCGCGAATCACCGGGATCTCGCGATCGATGCGCTCCTGGTACTGCGATTCGTCGACGTCGGCGCGTCGCGCGCGAATCTCGGCGAGGCGCGCGGTCAAACCTTCGCGCGCGCGAGTCTCCATCTCGGCGTCGAGGTCAACGCCCGGCCCGGATTTGAAAACCGGAAAGTGAAACTTGCCGAACTCGAATTCGAAATCGATTCGCCGCGCGATCTCAACGCTGTTGCGCACTTCCTCAGAATCGGCGCCGAACGCGGTCGCCATTTCCTCTGGCGTCTTGACGTAAAGCTCGTCGGTGTCGAAACGCCAGCGCGTTTCGTCGGCCATCGTCTTACCGGTCTGGATGCATAGCAAAACTTCGTGCGCCTTGGCGTCGTCGCGATGCAGGTAATGACAGTCATTGGTCGCGACCAGAGGCAACCCGACCTGCTTGCCGATCTCACGGAGCGCTTCGTTGTATGGTGAATGGAGCTTGTTGTCCTGCAGCTCGAGATAGTAGCGCCCCGGAAACATCTTCGCGTACGACTCAGCCGTCTCGCGCGCCTTGTCCATGCGATCCGCCCGCAGCCATCGCGCAATTTCGCCCGACAGGCATCCCGACAGCACGATCAACCCATCTGATAACTGACCGAGAATTTCTTTATCGACGCGCGGCTTGTAGTAGAGGCCGTCCTGGTACGCGGTCGTCAGCAGCCTGCAGAGATTTCGGTAGCCGTCGCGATTCTGCGCGAGCACGATCAGATGAAAATTGCCGCCACCATCGAAGTCGTCGCTGCGCGGAACTTGCGTGCGATCGGTGCGCTTGCCTGGCGCGAGATAAACCTCGCATCCAATGATCGGCTTGACGCCCGCCGCGCGCGCCTTCTGATAGAACTCGACCGCGCCGAACATGTTGCCATGGTCGGTCATTGCGATCGCTTCCATCCCCGACGCCTTGGCGTGGTCGATCAGCGGCCCGATTTTGTTGGCGCCGTCGAGGAGGCTGTACTGCGTGTGGACGTGAAGATGGACGAAACTCATAGCGGCCCCTCCCCCTGCACCGGGCTCGCAGCATGCGCCGCGCGCCCGTTCCCCTCACATCTGTATTGCTCGCGCGCGTCGAAGATTTGCTCACAACGCGCGCGAGCGAGATACTGAAAAAACTACTTCTTCTTTTCGGCGGCCTCGGGCTTCTTGGCCGCAGCCTTGTCTCCGCCCTCTTTGGCCGCGCCCTCTGCAGGGGCTGCCGCTGCGCCTTCTGCCGGCGCAGCACCTTCGACCGCAGCGCCTTCGACGGCTTCCGGCGCCGCAACGACGGCGACTTCCGCGACGGTCGGCGGCAGCACGGTGACCACTGGATAGTCGGTATCGAAGATCGGCTTGACCTTGTCGGGGAACTTTACCGCCGAAACGTGGATGACGTCATGGATGTCGATGTCGGTGACGTCGACCTCGATTTGATCAGGAATCTCCAACGGCAGGGATTCCACAGTTGCAGTGCGCTGGAGCGGCGCGAGGATTCCACCGTTCGCAACGCCCTTGGCCTTGCCGACGAACTTGAACGGCACCTCGACGCGAATCGGACGATTGAGATCGACCTCATACAAATCCGCGTGCAGAATTTCGCCCGACACCGGCGCGCGCTGCAGGTCCTTGAATATCACGTGCCTGCCGTCGAGCTCCGCGGTGTTCGACTTGAGCTTGATGATGCGCGTGTGCGCGGCAGCCGAAATCCTGGCCTTCAGCTCGAGGCGATCGATCGCCAGCGCCATCGGCGTGGTCGTTGGTCCGTACAATATCGCGGGCACGCGGCCATTGCGCCGCAGCGCGTTGTTCTGACCCTTGGGGCGGGTCGCACGTTTCTCGCAGGCTAGTTCACCGGTCTCCATTGTTTCCTCGCTTGATAGTTCGCGCGCTCAGGCAAAGAGCGAGCTCACCGACTCCGAATTATGAATTCGCTTCATCGCTTCCGCCAGCAGGCTCGCGACCGACAGCATTTTTAGTTTCGACAGTTCGGCCTGTGCCTTCGCGCGCAGCGGAATCGTATTGGTCGTAACAATTTCCGTGATGTTCGATTTGTTCAAGCGCTCGCACGCCGGGTCCGACAGTATCGGATGCGTCGCGACAGCGATCACTTCGGTCGCGCCCGCGTTGACGACGACTTTCGCCGCCTCGGTTATCGTGCCGGCAGTATCGATCATGTCGTCTACCAGCAGCGCGATCGAGTCTTTAACTTCACCGACCAGTTGCATCTCGGCGACTTCGCTCGCACGCCGGCGTCGCTTGTCGATGATCGCGAGGTTCGCATTGAGCCGCCGAGCATAGGCGCGCGCGCGTTCGACACCGCCCGCGTCGGGCGACACGACAGATACCTTCTTCCCGTCGATCCGCTTGCGCAGGTAGGAGATCAACACCGGCATCGCGTAGAGGTTGTCGACCGGGATATTGAAGAAGCCCTGGATTTGGCCGGCATGTAGATCAACCGTCAGCACGCGATTCACGCCCGCCGTCGTGATCAGGTCGGCGACCACCTTCGCGCTGATCGGCACGCGCGGTGCGACCTTGCGATCCTGACGCGAGTAACCGAAATACGGAATCACGGCAGTGATACGCCCGGCCGACGCGCGCCTGAGCGCATCGGTGAGCAGGATCAGCTCCATCAAATTTTCATTCGGCGGCGTACAGATCGACTGGATGATGAAGCAATCGCCGCCGCGCACGTTCTCGCGAACTTCGATCATCACCTCGCCGTCGGGAAAGCGGCCAACCTCGGCTTCGCCCATCTTCACGCCAAGATGCTCCGTGACCTCGCGCGCGAGCGCGGGGTTCGAGTTCCCGGTGAAAACTTCGAGCTGGTCTTTGACCCTGTCCGACATTTCAATTCCCTCGCGTCGCGATCATCGTGCGGTTTTCAGTTGCCGCAAACCGTCGTTAAGCCTGGCTGGGCGGGAAGGATTCGAACCTTCGAATGCCAGGTCCAAAGCCTGGTGCCTTACCAGCTTGGCGACCGCCCAGCGCATTTGGATTCAAAGGCTCCGAGCTGCTCCATATCAACATCGTCAAAATAGCAGCCGGCGAAACACCACTCGGGCGCTCAGCCGGCGAAACAAGCAATCCAATCTGTTCGGACCGAACTGTCGCGCAACCGCACCGTATAATCAAACTGTCGCGCGGAACCTGCGTCGCGCCGAACCTGCCCGGACTTTCGACTTTAGCAGCCTGCGTGCAGGAATTGAGATGTTATTGATGCGGTTTTTCGCTGTCAATCCGCCGCCAGTGCGAGCATGCACAGCTACGGCGAATTTGTGGATATCAGGCTACTTCGTCGTCGGACTCGCCGTCGAGGGTTGAGGTCGCAATCACGTTGGCGAACGGCGCGCGCTTCCGAATCTTTGTCGCGGCGCTTTCAGCCTCTTCGATCGAGTCGAACACGCCGAAAACCGCCCCGCCGCTGCCGGACATCTGCGCCGCGCGTGCGCCTGAATCTTCAAGTAACCCTTTAAGACGACGAATCTCCGGAAACTGCGCGATGGCGACCGCCGCGAGATCGTTTACTAGAAATTCGGGCGAGATCTCGCCGCGGAGGATCCCCTCGAGGTGCTCGTCCGGCGCCGCGCCGCTCCATCCCGCAGGCTCGAGTGCGCGAAAGATCGCAGCGGTCGAAACCTCGAACGGAGGCACTGCGATAACTATGGGCATCGGCGGAACTCCCTCGATAGTCTCGATTCGCTCGCCGATCCCCGTCACTCGCGAGGGCAGCGGATCGAGAAAAAACGGGACATCTGCACCGAGCGTCAGCGCGATTCGACGCAACCTGCCCGCCGCCTCGTCGTCGGTGAGCTGTGCCGCTGCAGCCATCATGCACAAAACCGTGGCGGCGTCGCTCGATCCGCCGCCGAGCCCGGCGCCTATCGGGATGTGTTTTTTGAGATCGATCGAAACGCCGGCGACCAGATCGAATTCGCTCATGAACGAGCGCGCGGCGCGGGCCGCCAGGTTGTCCTTGCTCCTCGCCAGTTCGGGGAGATTGCAGTTGACGCTGACCGAGGGTTCGTCCGCCGCGCGGATTTCGAGGCGGATTTCGTCGGCGAGTGAGAGCGGCAGAAATACCGAGTCGAGTTCATGATAGCCGTCAACGCGGCGCCCGGTCACGCGTAGGAACAAATTGATCTTCGCGCATGCGCGCCCGGACAACTCCGTTACCATGATGAAGATTCTACTGAGGAGCGCGTGGCGCGCCCGGCAATCCGGGTGGCAGGTGCGCGTCGTCCGCGGGGCGGCGAAACGCACGGCGCGAATCCTGCTGAATCACGCTGATGAAACCCAGAAGAGTCACCAGCAGCCCCAGCAACACCATCACGCGTCCCGCCAAAAATGCCGCGTGATAAAAGTCCATCCGTGCGGTCGCATATGACGCCTGCCGCTGCTCTGCCGTGAGCGGCGCGAGGACCGCGGCGCCCCCATCGAGTTCGTCGAAACTGCGGTAATCCGTCGCCGAGGCGGGCTGCTGATGCGCGACGATCATGCGGCTGTAAATCTGAGTGCGTTCCACACCGATGATCCAGTTGGCGGCGCCGAGCATGATAAGCCCGAGGCCGACCACGATCTTCCAGTCGGTATATAAGTCAGGAAGCTTCATTCCTCGAATCGAGACTAAGGCGCGAAAGCAAGGAAAACAATGCCGGGCTGAGCGATCTATTCACCGTCGGAGTTGGCCAATTGGTTTGATCGGCCCGAAACAAATTGATTCATACTTCGTCCGACAGATAAGGTAGGCGCCGGGGGGAATCAAAATGTTATCAAACATACGTTGGGTCGGGCTCGCCGTGTTCCTGATGGCGATGGCCTCAACCCTCGTGGCGCCGGTCGACGGGCTGTCGCAGGCGTTACCGAGGGTCACGGTCCGCCGTGTCGATCTCGTTGAGCTGCTGATCACCGGTCGATGGGACACACTGGATGCCAAGCTATCTGCCTACGAAACAAAAGCTGAAAAAGATCCGCGCTTTGAGATGAACGCGATGGCCGCGTTCGGGGCCTTTGACGCAGGCAACTCATTGATAGCGGCAAAACTGAATGATTGGGTGACCGCCGCTCCGAATTCATATGCGGCTCTCGTCGCAAGAGCGACTTGCGAGGTTGCCATCGCCCAGCGCGTCAGAGGCAACGGCCCGGGGCGGAGGTTCCGAAGGAAACCCAGGCTACAGTGGATAAGGAGCTTCAGTCTGCGGTTCGCGACGCGAAAGAAGCGATCAAGATTCACCCGAATCTAGCGCCTGCGTTTGCGCTGCGGATCAAAGCCGCCAGAATCGAGGGCACCGGCGACGAGCTGGCTCATGCCAAAGGCGACGCGCTGTCGATCGTGCCCGGTAGCTTCGCGGTGCGCGAACAGATCATGTACGCGCTGAGAACGCGCTGGGGCGGTACGCGCCAGGAAATGCAGCAACTTGCAGATTCGTCGCAGTACTACGCGGAGCAGAATCCGGCGATGCAGTTTCTCAAGGGATGGGTTTCGCTGGATGAAGGCGATGACTTCGCCGACACCCGCAAGTGGCCGGAAGCGATCGAGAAATACACGCAAGCAATCCAGACCGGCGGCGAATACTGGACTTCGTATCGCCGCAGAGCCAGTGCATACTACGCGTCGCAGCAATGGCAGAAAGCGGTAGACGACGGGCTGCGCTCGAGTGATGGAAGAGTAGATCCAGAGCGGCGGTATTCCGAATTTTGCGCCGAATCTCAACTATCATTGAGCGTGATTAGATTGTGCGGCGCGAACGCCCGATGATATTTTCTCTGCGGCAAGGGTTCTCACCACGACCATGATTCTCTAAGACAATCTCCCGCTTCGTTTCGCAATGAAGTACTCCCGAGAAGGCGGTCCTCGAACCGCGTCAGGAGATTTGTCATGACCTCCTTTACTTCGCGTGTCTATGCCGGCAGCACGGACCTTCACCGCCTGATTGAATTTGCACAACGGGCAACCAGCGCCCGCTGGCCAGGATCGACCTACATGAAAGCCGGCGATGTCGTCTGGACGTTGTTCACGCGATTCGAAGCCCGGAGACACGAATATCCGGCTCTGGTTCGACGGCAGTAGGCTCTCCGCGTATGCCTTGTTCGAGCCGCCGCTAACTGTGGACTTTGACATTCGGCCCGGAGCGTCGCCGGATGATTCGCTTGCTGACGAAATCCTGCGATGGGCCGAAGAGCGCCGGCGGAATCTTGGGCGGCTCGGTACGGAAACGATCCCGAAGGCGTACGCGATGCTCGGCGAGAATACGCTCTCAACCAAGGCCCTGGATAGCGATCCAGGGCGCGTCTCACTTCTGAACCGCAACGGCTATTCGCGGACCGACCGATTCCATGTTCTATATTCCCGAAGCCTCGTCGAGGCTCCGATCGCTCAACCTGACCTGGATGCCGGCTTGCGCCTGAGACATGCGACCGACGCGGACCTCGACGCGCGCGTCGATGTACATCGAGACGCATGGTCGGTGTGGGGAAAGTCGAAGGTGACCGTCGAGACTTACCGCCGACTCCGATCCGCGCCGATCTACGATCCAGAACTCGATGTTGTGCTGGAAAATGCCGCCGGCAAATTTCTCAGCTACTGCATCGGATGGCGCGACGCTGCAAACGGCATCGGACACTTCGAGCCGGTCGGTTGTCGTCCCGATTTCGCCGGACGAGGATACGCCCGCGCCGTGACTATCGAGGGATTGCGCCGGATGCAGGCGCGCGGCCTCCACACCGCTCTGGTCGGTACCGAGAGCATCAATCAGCGAGCGCGCGTGCTGTATCCGTCATGCGGCTTCGTCGAAGTAGATCGCGCGCACTACTATGTGAAGGAACTTGGCTGAGAGAGGCGGCAACGGGATTCTTCGCCTCGCTCTGAATGACACAAAAACCGATCCTCCTAGCGATTGTTCCCCTTCCCTCGAGAGAAGGGGTTCTGGGTGTCGTCGAGACCGGTCGCAATGCCCGCGGCGCATTTTTTGTGTCATCCCGAGCGAAGCCGAGGGACCCCGGATCTTTCTCGACGCCGGCCGACGCACCCAAATCACGGATCAACCGCGGTGTGTGAGGCTCGAGCTTCATTCGCGCTTGCCCCAAGAACCTGAGAGCAAAATGGCGTCCTCGCCATTTTGCGATTAGTACTTTTCACTGGGTGCAGGGGTCACCCCTGCCCAGGGAACGTGAAAAACGTGAAACCCACGGCGGGTTTCACATTCAATGAAGTGAATTTCCTTGCCTGCACTCGAATCCCTATCCAACGCCGAGGTTTTGTTGCGCCGGTCGATCGCCAGCCGCTATCATTACTGGACAACCTGGTATGCCTGCTGAATCTCGACATCATTCTGCCGCGTCTGAAGCGACTACCGCGTCCAAGGACGCGCGGCTGGACGCTCTTCTCAAGCGTTTCGACGCGGGTGAGATGCGCGCGCTCGCTCAGCTGATCACGATGGTCGAGAATCGTGCGCCCGAGTCGAGCGCGATCATCGAGCGAATCTACGCCAAGACCGGCCATGCGCAGGTGGTTGGAATCACAGGGCCGCCGGGCGCGGGAAAATCTACGCTCGTCAACCGCCTCATCGCGAAATATCGTGCACTCGGAAAGAAGATCGCCATCCTTGCGATCGATCCGTCGAGTCCGTTTTCCGGCGGCGCGGTGCTCGGCGATCGCGTGCGCATGACCGATCATTACAAGGACGCCGGCGTCTACATCCGCAGCCTCGCATCGCGCGGCAGCCACGGCGGACTCAGCCGCGCCGCGCGCGAAATCGTCAAGCTGCTCGACGCATACGGCTCCGACGTGATCATTATCGAGACCGTCGGCGTCGGACAGACCGAGCTTTCGATCATGGATCTCGCGGACACCACCGTCGTCGTCACCGTGCCCGAAGCGGGCGACGGCGTGCAGGTGATGAAAGCCGGGCTCAACGAAATTGCCGACGTGTTCGTCGTCAACAAGGCCGACCGCGAAGGCGCCGACCGGGTCAAGGCCGAGCTGGAACTCAGCGTGCATCTGCGCTCTGGCGACGGATGGCGCGCGCCGGTGCTCCTGACGCAGGCCGCGGTCGACAAAGGCGTCGACGCTGTAGTCGCCGCAATCGGCAAGCATCGCGAGTATCTGCACGAGCATGTCGATGCGGCGCGCGAGTCCGAGCGCCGCACGCGCGAGTTCGTCGAAGTGCTGTCTGCCGAGCTCGAAGAGCGCGCCGCTCGCGCCGTGGCCGACGGTGGTGCGCCTGGCGTGCTGAGCGAGATTCGCGCGGGCAAGCTGAATCCTTACAGCGCCGCGCGGCGTATAATTGAAGACCGCAAATCGTTGCTCGATTTGCTCCACAACGGCAGCTCGAAACCGCACACGGACTGACGTCATCCTCACCATGACTGCCAACAAAAAAACCAAAGCCGAAGGACGCCTGTTCGCGATCGGCGACATCCACGGATGTCCCGATGAACTCGCCGCGATTCTCAAATCGATCGCACCGACCGCCGGCGACACCGTGGTCTTCGTCGGCGACTACGTCGATCGCGGGCCGTCAGCGCGCGACGTTATCGAGCTCGCGCTGGATCTCGAACGCGGCAACGCCGAATGCGTGTTCCTGAAGGGCAATCACGAGGACATGATGATGTCGTACCTCGGGATGCCGGGAAATTACGGCGAGTCGTTCCTTTTCAACGGCGGTATCGCGACGCTCGACAGCTACGGCGTGCGCGAGGAGGACCTCGAGAACGCCTTCGAGCGCCTGCCCGACCCGCATCTTGGCTTCCTGAATCGCCTCGCGACCAGCTACCTGCGGCCGCCCTACCTGTTCGTTCACGCCGGCATCATGCCGACGCGTCAGCTCGAGGAGCAGCAGACCGAGGACATGCTGTGGATTCGGCAGGAGTTCATTTTCAATCCGCACAAAATCGACGCGACTGTCGTCTTCGGACACACTCCGATGCGCGGTGTGATGATCGATCTGCCCTACAAGCTCGGCATCGACACCGGCCTGGTGTACGGCGGCAAACTGACCTGTGTCGAGTTCACCGAGGGCGTGCTCTACCAGGTCCAGCGCGGGCACCGCGTGGTCAAGACCCGCAGCATCCCGCTGCGCTGAAACGAGCAACTCGCGGTCTTTCGCGCCTCACGCGCTCACGCTACATTTGACGATTCTCGGTGGCGACGTAGCTCAGTTGGTCAGAGCATGCGGCTCATATCCGCAGTGTCGTAGGTTCGACTCCTACCGTCGCCACCAATCTTCGACCCAGGTCGGAACCGGCTCATTTCCAGACTCATAAACTGGTGCGGCTGACAATGCGATTTAACGAGGTAATCGAAAAGGCCCTTCAGGAATTGATCGAACTCAAAACATTTGTACCAATCCGTCACTGTTGACTTTGGGCCGTGCGTCAGGGAGGAGGCCCGCGAAGCTGTTGCTTGAGGGGGCAAAGAGCCGATCTTCCTGCGCTCGAGAGAATCGAGAGGACACGGTTAAACAAGGGTTGCTCAAAGATTTAGATGCGAAGGACTGGTACATAGGAGACCGACCTGAAGAAAATCCATCCATTTTATTTCTCGTTGCCTCCCCTCCGGCTGCTGTGCACAGTCTGTCACGACGTTGAACCGTTCAATTTGTTGGGTGAAGAATCGTTGCGGCAAGGTATCTCGATGGGTAGACCAGGCGAACAAGTTTTCTGGCTCCCCCTTCAATGCCAAAGTTGCAAGTATGAAGTTCTAGTTCTGTTGGTGCGAAGAATCGGTCGGAAAATTACTCTGGTCGGGCGGAGTGAGTTTGAGGAAGTCAAAGTTCCACAATATATCCCTAAGGCTCAACACGGCTTCTACTCGCAAGCGGTCATCGCTTTCCAGAGCAATCAGGTTTTGGCAGCCCTATTTCTACTGAGAACGCTAGTTGAACAGCACATGCGCGCCGCGACCGGGAGTAATGAGTTGCGAGGGGACGAACTCTGCGAAAAGTACGCTAGCAAACAGGACAAGGATCTCAACTCGAAATTCCCTTCGCTAAGGGTTGTTTACGGCAATCTGAGCGATGCGCTTCATCGAGCCGATTCAGACGAAGCACTCTTTCGGTCGGAGCTGAAGAATGTATGCCTTCATTTCGAAGCGAAGGAACTGTTCGATAGGATGAACAGACCGAAAACGTAGCGACTCCTACCGTCGCCACCAATCAGATACATAGTCGGCCACTGCGGCAACGTCGCCGGACGGGGAATCCGCACGAACCGCTGCCTGATGATTCGCATCTGACGCTTTCTGCGGACGCGCATCGGCCGGCGGCGACCCGAAAATCAAATCGTATCCGCGAATCCAAAGGTACAGCGTGATCAGCACCACCATCGGCCCTTGCGATGCGACCGCGCGCACATTCTCCCATTCCGAATGGATTGGCATGTAGGCGATCACGAACGCCAGGTGGCTCATCACGACCTCGACCATGTACCAGAGGGCCAGCAACAGTCCCCATCGACGATGGAAAAAAATTCCGACTGCGATCGCCGCGAATATTCCCGCCTGCACGATCAGCACGACGCGCGCGTCGTAACCGGCGAATCGCACGCCGGCGAAAATTGTCTCGACCGGATCGACCAAATCAACATCGGCGACCGGACCCGGAATCAGCGCGCTGATCGCAAGGCACAGGCTCCATAGACCGGCCACAATGGCGAAAACGCGCAGATCGAAGGGCCAAAAAGGTTGCGCTGGATCGGATTGACGATTTGATTTCATCGGCTGTTCGGAGCCTATCAGAGCGGCACTAGACCTAACAAGACCAATCAAATTGCCACGCAGCGACGCGGCTCAGGGAAACGATTCCCGATCTGCGCGGCTTGCTCGCATCGACGCGTCTCCACGATAATCGTCGCGATGAACGGAGTACATGACATGGGCGGGATGGACGGTTTCGGGAAGGTCGTCCCCGAACAGAATGAACCCGTCTTTCACGCTGATTGGGAGAGGCGGGCATATGCGCTGGTCAGCCTCGTGATGGGTGCGGCGCAGGTAAATATCGATGAGTTCCGCCACGCTATTGAGCGGATTCCGCCGGCGCGCTACCTCGCGTCGAGCTACTACGAACGATGGATCGCGGCGGCCGAGACTGTCCTCGTCGAGCATGGCATCGCAACCCGCGACGAGCTGCTCGCGAAGGAAGATGCGGCTATCGATCCGCGTCAGATCGCGAATGCGGTCGCCACTCACGGCCCGGCTCCCGTCAAAGATAAACCCGGATCCAAGCTGCCGCGCGCCCGTTTTGCCAAAGGCGATCGCGTTCGTGCACGCAACATCAATCCGTCGGGACACACGCGCTTGCCGCGATACGTGCGCGGTAAGGCCGGCGTCATCGCGCGCGACTGGGGAGTGTTCGTCTTCCCCGACACCAACGCGCATCATGCGGGAGCCAAGCCGCAACATTGTTATTCGGTCTTATTCGGCGCGCGCGAGCTCTGGGGCAAACCCGCGAGCCGCGAGCAACTGTACATCGATTTGTGGGAGGATTATCTGGAACCGATCGCGTCGAAACCCAAGGCGAAAACCTCGAAACGCAAAACAGCGCGACATCCGGGTGGACACTGAAAAAGTAGAAGGTAAAACGGAATGAGCGGCGATCATCACAATACTGACGACAGCGGGCCGGCGGCGCGCGTTAAGGCTTTGGAAGCGCTGCTGACGGAGAAGGGGCTGATCGATCCGAGCGCGATCGACGCTATCGTCGACACCTACGAGACTCGCGTCGGCCCGCGCAACGGCGCGCGCGTCGTCGCGAAGGCATGGACCGATCCGGCGTATCGCAAGCGCCTGCTCGCCGACGCGACCAGCGCCGTGGCGGAGCTTGGATTCGCGGGTCCCGAGGGTGGGCACCTGGTGGCAGTCGAGAACACCGACCGCGTCCACAATCTCGTCGTATGCACGCTCTGCTCATGCTACCCGTGGCCGGTGCTGGGTCTGCCGCCGGTCTGGTACAAGAGCTTCGCGTATCGCTCGCGAGCCGTCAGCGATCCGCGCGGCGTGCTCGAGGATTTCGGACTCGAGCTGCCACCCGACGTCGAGGTCCGCGTGTGGGATTCGAGCGCGGAGATCCGCTATTTGGTCATCCCGCAGCGTCCGAAGGGAACCGCGAAGATGAGCGAGGACCAGCTGGCGGAGATCGTGACGCGAGACTCGATGGTCGGAGTGGCGAAGGTCGAGGCGCCGCGCGCATGAGCAATGCGGCGCTGAACCAGTTGATCGAGGCAGCGCGCCTCGATCCCGACCACGTCTTCAGCGCGCCGTGGGAGGCGCGTGCATTCGCCATCGCGCTGCAGCTTTCCAGGTCGGGACATTTCACCTGGGACGAATTCCGCGATCGCCTGATCGCCGAAGTCCGCGCATCAGATAGAATCCGCGCCCGCGATGGAACCTCAGATCACGGCGAATACTACGATCACTTCCTGCACGCGCTCGAGAAGCTGCTCGACGAAAAAGGCATCGCACACTAACGCGGTCCCGAACACCTCGCCCGTTACTTTACGGGAGAGGCGGCTGGCCGCATCGCGGCCAGTGGTGAGGGTTCTGCGGCGCAAGGAAAATGCTGGCAAAATCGACTGCCTTCCGTGGGGCAATTCGTTCTTTTCCACAATTAGAGGGTGAAGCGACGATGCTCAGTCGCAGCCAGAATCGCAGCACCCTCACCTACCCGCGGCGTTGCCGCGGCCTCCTCTCCCGTGAAATAACGGGCGAGGTATTCGGAGGCTACGCGTTCTTGCCCTGCTTGCCTTCGATCCACTGGAACATCAGCGACTGGTAGTACTCGATGTTCTGGCCCAGTAAAAACACTTTCGGGATTCCTTCGATCTGCGCGTAGATCGCAGTATGCGTCGGGTTTTCGTTGCCGAACGCTATCTTGATCGGCTGCGGCTGGCCGGGGCCTTCGATAGTTACTTCCGACTTCGGATGGTCGAGGCCGAACTGCGCGAGATCTGTGGTATCTTCCGCCACCACTTCGACTGACTTCGCACTCGTCAGCAGCGACACCATCGCCTCCATCAGGTCATGCGGCACGAACTTCCCAGCCGGTGCGACGAGGTTATAGAACTTGCCGTCCTTGTCCTTCTGAAAGCGCAGCGATTCCGATCCGCTCGTGACAGTAACCGCGTCGATACTATTGAGCTTCAACAGGCTCTCTTGTTTCTGCTCGAGCGCGCTGGTTGGCTTGATGCTCGGTTGAATCCAGAAATAAATCGGTAACAGGATGAAAAACGCGATCGTGTAGAAGATTGCAGGACGCGCGCTCACGCGAAAAACCTCCTGCGTACCATCACGGTGATCGCGATCATGAAGAGAATCGCGGGCTCGAATAGCGATCCGAGAGCCAGCATGTGACGGGCTTCCTGATCGGTGATGTAGAAGGCGGCGGTCTCGCTCTTGTTGAGCCGTTCGCGGCTCGCGATCAGCATCTCGTCACCGGCCAGCTCGTTGATCAGGCTTACCGCCAGATCGCGATTCCCCAGCATCTCGATAAATTGATTCGACGCGAACGCCGAGCTGCCTATTCCGACCAGTCGAGTCATCTGCTGCAGCGGGATGTGCGGATTCGATGCCGGCGTGAAATCAATTTCGGAGGCCACCGGAATCGGTCCTTTGACGTCGCGCCCCTCTTTGTATTCGGTGATGCCGGTGGTCAGCGCGTTGGAATCGCCGGAAGCCCAGCTCTCATGCGACGACGATAGAAACTTGTCCTCATCCGCGATCTTCAGATCGTCGGGCGCGATCGCACCAACCGCGCCGGTAACCATCACGCCACGTCCCAGCGAAAACACGGCCGGCGCAGTCATCGAACGGCTCATCGGGTTTGTTTCGGAGCGCAGCGGAATCTGCGTCGTGAGAATTTCACCGGCGTTCAGACGATAAGCGGGATCGACGATGACCTGCGGGATGAAATTGAGATAGTACTTTTTCAGGAACTCAACCAACGTTGGCGATCCGTACGGATCTATGATCGCGATGTAATGCCCGCCTTTGCCGAGGTACTTTGCGAGCGCCGCCAATTCCTCGGGCAGGAAATCCTTCTGCGGCCCGAGCGAGACTACAACCTTGGCGTCGTCGGGCACGCCGCTGGCGAACAGCGACACGTTGTCGATCGCATAATTGTTCTGCTCGAGCAGCCCGCGCCATTGCGAATAGCCGAGTTGGCGATCGGAATTGAACAGGTCTCGTTCGCCGTGCCCGATCGTGAAATAGATGTGCTTGTTGGCGTCAGTCGAGATTTGCAGAATGGCCGGGATCAACTCGTCGGAGCGCGCGTTGTCGAAATCGCGCCGCCGCCCCTGCGATTCAACAATGACCTCGCCGTAACTCGACACGCCGTACTCGCGCGCCAACCCGGGCGCCTTGTTGACGTCGATCACCTGGTAGGTCAGTCGCGGTGTGAAGGCGGCGCACTGGAACAACAGGTCCGCGAGTTCGAGGTACGCGGGATCCTCGGTGCGCACGAACGCCATCACCTTCACGTTGTGATTCAGTCCAGCGAGCACGCGCTTGTCGAAATCCGAAAGCGAGAATTTCTTCTGCGGCGTCAGGTCCCAGCGGATGTTGAAGGTCGCAATTATTGCATTGGCGACGAACAACACGGCGGCGAACGAAATCACAGTGTAGAACAGCACCGCGTAGTTCATCCAGATCGAGCGGCGCTCGGCCGCGGTCGAATCCTTTAGCGCCGGCCCGTCCACTTGCGTGCCTCCATCGAGCGCTGCGTGAGAAACAGGAAAAAGGCGATGAAAAAAATGAAGTAGGTGACGTGAGAGAGATCGATCACGCCCTTGGCGAAGCCGCCGAACTGGTCGAACAGCGAGAAGCTACGGACCAATTCGAGCCACGAGTTGGTGAACGCGGCCTCGTTCCAATTGAGAATCCAGAAAAAGAGCAGCGGCAGAATCGTGCCCATTCCGGCCATCACCTGGCTCTCGCACAGGGACGATATGAAAATGCCGAACGCGACGAACGCGCATCCCATCAGCAGCACGCCCAGGTAACCGGCGAGAAGTGGAAACAGCGGAAACCAATGGACGCTGTAGAGGTAAACCGGGTAGAGCATCGTCAGCACGAGCATCATGATGAAAATCGTGACAGATGCCAGGTACTTGCCGCCGAGTATTTCTCCGTCGCGCAACGGGTAGGTGTAGAGCAATTCGATCGTGCCGAGCTTCCGCTCTTCGGCGAATAGCCGCATCGTTATGAACGGTAGCGTCAAAAGCAGGCACAGCCGGATATCGGTGAACAACAACGACCAGTAGTTCTGGATAATATCTTTTGCGAACGCGATCGTGACGAAGAAAACCAGGTCGGTGTACGCATAGTATCCCGCCAATACCAGGAACACGCCCGACAGCACGTACACCAGCGGAAATGCGAAGTACGAGCGCAATTCCTTGCGCGTCACCGCCAGCATCCGTCCTATCGAAAAGCCAGTGCCCGCCGCGCGGATCGCCGCACGTCGTGTCTCGGTCGCCGCTCCGGCGACATCAATCGTGGCTGCACCGTTAGACATTAAACCCGCTCTTCCTTAGTGACGAGCCGCATAAACAAATCTTCAAGACTTAGCGCCATCGGCTTGACTTCGAGCAGACCCCATCCGTGCTGCACGACGCACGCCGCCAGGGCCGATCGCACTTCGTCGCCATGACCGCTCGAATACGCGACGAACGTGCAGACTCCGTTCGAGCCGGCGTCGACAGGCCGGTCCTCGAGCCGCTGCACGAAGTTGACGGCGGTCAACGCCTCCCGCACCGCCGGCGACGGACCCGCCACCGTGATCAGCGTCTGGTCGGTGCCCTGCAGTTTCGCCGTCAGTTGCTCGGGCGTGTCCTGCGCGACGATTCGCCCGCGATCGATAATCACGACGCGCCGGCAGGTCATGTTGACCTCGGGCAGAATGTGCGTCGACAGCAGGACGGTCGAATGCCCCGCCAGCGAACGTATCAGCTCGCGAATTTCAACGACCTGGCGCGGATCGAGTCCTACCGTCGGCTCGTCGAGAATCAGCACTTCGGGATCGCTCAGGATTGCCTGCGCGATGCCGACGCGCTGCCGATAGCCCTTGGACAGCTTGCCGATCAGCTTGCGCCGCACGTCCTTGAGCCCGCACGTGTCGAGCGAATATTCGATTCGATCGCGCGTCGTCTTCGGATCGATCTCGCGCACGCGCGCACCGAATTCGAGGAGCGCATCGACGCTGAGGTCGGGATACAGCACCATGTTTTCCGGCAGGTAGCCGACGCGCCGACGCGTCTCGAGCGAGTGCTCCGCAACGTCGAGGCCGCCGATCATCGCGCGCCCGGACGTCGCTGGAAAAAATCCGGTCAGTATCCGCATGATCGTCGTCTTGCCGGACCCGTTGGGCCCCAGCAAACCGATGATCTCGCCTTTTTCGACCTTGAACGAAACGTGGTTTACGGCAAGTGTGGCGCCGAAATATTTGGTTAGCTCCTGAACCTCTATCATGAAGCCTGCTTTAACCTTGCCGCGTGCGAGATTTCCGAGCCCACCTCTGTCAGAGCCGGGCTTCGGGCATAATTGTCAATGTATTGCAAATGGCGCCCGGCAAGAAGTGCGTTCCATCGATCCACGGCATTCTAGAGACGGCTGACCAGCGAAGTCAATTCAGTTTTTTCAGCGTCGCGATGCGCTATCCTGAGTTTGAAGGGACGGTGTACCGATGGGACGATTGTTGATTGGCGGATTGGTCGTCGCGATTATCGCGGCGCTGCTGTTCTATTTCTATTCGACTGACTATCGCACACAGATCGACCAGCAGACGCAGCAGATTTCTCAGCTAAACGACCAACTGCTCAAGCTTCAAAGTGAAAACGAGCAGCTCAAGGCGCAGCTCTCGAAAGTTCAGGCCGAGCAAAACATCCTGGCCGCTCAGAATGAAGAAATGCGCAAGGGAATCGCGGAATTCAAAGCCACCGGCAAGATGCCCGTAATTCCGCCGCCACCGAAGTGAGGTGCGGGCGTTTGTGATGCGCCCAGAACCCTCACCTACCGGCGGCTACGCCCGCCGGCTTCCTCTCCCGTAAAGTAACGGGCGAGGTAATTCCCCCGCCGCCGCTTCAATCCTCCGGCTTCTCGGGCTTCAGCAGGTAGCGCTGCCATTCCTGCAGGAACCCCAGCGCCCGCATATCCGGCATTCGGTCGAGGTAAACCTCGCCCTTCAGATGATCCGTTTCATGCTGAATCACTCGCGCGTGGAAATCGGACGCGACGATCTCGACTGGCTCGGCATTGCGCCCCAGCGCCGTGACGCGTAGCTGCTTGAATCGGGGCACACGCCCGCGAAGGTCCGGCACGCTCAGGCATCCCTCCCACTCTTCGACCAGGGTCCGGTCGAGAATGGTCACCACAGGGTTGACGAGGACCGTCAGCGGCACCTCGGGCATGTCGGGATATCGCGGATGGTCGTGCACTTCGAGCACGGCGAGTTGAATCGGCAGATGGACCTGCGGGGCTGCGAGTCCGACGCCGCTGTACTCGTACATGGTCTCGATCATGTCGTCGATCAGCTGCTGAAATTCCTTGGTTTTGATCCGATCCGTCGGGACCGGCCGGGATGCGGTCCGGAGCGACGGGAATCCGAGACGTGCAACTTTCAAAATCATCGAGAGACCTCACCTAACCGTGCATTTGAGCAAAAGAACGATTGTAGCGACCGCCTGCTCTCGCATACATTATATCGGCGCCTGGTAGTAGATGAGTGACCGTCGAAATTCTGTGTGGACGCCGCGGCGAGCCGTTGCGGCGTTCGCGATAGTTCTCTCATTCGCTTTCGTTGCATCGTGGATGTCGCTTCCTGCACGCGCCGGCAGCAGCGCTGCGACTCTATCGCTGTCGGCGCCACGACAGCCACAACATCTGATCGCGACGCGAACGGGAACTGTCTATCCGCTCGAATTGCCACCGGCGACGGCGAGCGTTGGCAGTCATTGGCGACCGTTCCGCGTCGCGCATCCCGCCGCGTATCGGCAGAGCAAAGCTGCGCTCGACAGTGGCGCGACGCTTCCCGAGGTTCCTTCGATCGCGACGCTCGCCTTGACCACCACCCCGACCTTCTCGACAAATTTCGCGGGGCTGGCATTTCCGGACTCGCAATGTGGTCCCAATTGTGAGCCGCCCGACACGCAAGTGGCGGCCGGACCGAACAATATTTTCGAAGTAATCAACGTCGCAGGAAAAATCTACGACAAGAGCGGCAACACTGTGTTGGCGGCCTTCAACCTCAATCACCTCTTCAATATGAACATCGATCTGTTCTCGAGCGATCCGAGAATCGAGTACGACACGATTTCCGGAAGATGGCTGGTCTCGCTTCTGATCCTCGATACCACCGATATCACTACCGCTCAAAATGGATCTTTCAACCTGGCGGTCTCGAAGACTTCGAATCCTCTGGACGGCTTCAATGTTTATTCCATCGAGACCATGGGCGACTTTCCTGATCAACCGTCGCTCGGATTTAACGACGACAAGGTTGTGACCGGCGGCAATTCGTTTTCGTGCACTCCCAACTGCAATACCGGGCCATTCGAAGGGAACGAGTTCCTGGTCTGGAACAAGAGCGAGATGATAGCCGGCGACGCGACCATAGATACGGATTTCTTTCCGCCGAGCGAAGACAACACCGGCTTTCCTATCGTCCCGGCCAAGAGCCGATCGTCGACCTCGACACTCTGGATGCTCTCGGCTTTCGGCACCGAGCTGAATCCCCCTCCCCCCCTCTCACTCGACGAACTGGATATCTGGTCGGTGACCGGCGTTCCAGGCGTCGGATTAGGCAGCAGCGCCACCGACACGATTGCAACGATCACGGACTTTACCGATCCCCCGAACGCGCCGCAGAAGAACGGAACCCACAATATAGACACTGCGGATTCGCGTCTGCTGGATGTGGTGTTTCGCGATGGGCACCTGTGGGCGTCGGGCAACGACGCGTGCAAGCCGTCGGGAGACACCGTCCAGCGCAGCTGTCTGCAATTCTTCGAGGTGCTAACTGGTGGCGCTAGCCCCGTCGTCAATCAGGATTTTTCATTCGGCACCAAGAATGCCTATGACTATTATCCTTCGGTCGATCTCGACAGCGCCGACGATCTGATCACGTCGTTCAGTCAATCGTCGTCCAACGAATTTCCGTCCGCCTTCGTCGATGGGCGCCTGGCAGGCGACGCAAAGAATACCCTCGGAACGCCAGTGCTCTTTCAAGCTGGCGCGAAGAGTTACAATAGCAACGATACGAGTGGCGGGCCGTTCCGATGGGGCGACTATTCGGGCGCAGGCGTTGACCCTGCCGATGAGACCGCGGTTTGGGTCACGGCCGAGTACGCAACGTCGCAGTCGACACCCCTCAATTGGGGTACATCGATCGCCAAGGCGCGCGTCCTCGCCGCCCCGACGTCCACCGCAACTGCGACTGCCACTCCCACGCCAACTGCGACCGCCACCGCCACAATTTCCGCAACCCCGACCGCCACCAGCACGGCAACGCCGACGATATCGCCGACTCCGACGGCGTCCGGCACTCCAACCGCGAGCGCGTCAGGCACACCGACAACGTCCGCAACTCCGACTGCGACCGACACACCGACCGCCACTTCGAGCCCAACTCCGACCGCGACCGCAACTCCAACCGCGACGGCAACCGCAACTCAGACGGTGATTCCGACTGCCACTCCCACGCCGCCGTTCGGCACGTTGAGCGTCTCGGGCAACCTGAATTTCGGCGCAGTGAAGGTCAACTCGGCCAAGACCAAAAAGGTCAAAGTCAAAAACAAGGGCAAAGCTCCGCTGCAGGTGATCATCGGAACCCTCGTTCCTCCGTTCACCGTCACTGGCGGCAGCGGCACAATAAATCTGGCGAAGGGTAAGACTCAGAATGTGACCGTGAAATTCAATCCGACTGCCAAGGGTCCCGCCACGCCACAAACCCTGACCATCACCAGCGACGACCCCAAGCATCCGTCGCACAATCTGAACGCCACAGGCTCCGGAAAATAATTCTTTCTCACTGGGTGCAGGGGTCACCCCTTCCGCCCGCCGCGCAGGCGATTATTTTTTTATGGCGACCTGAGAGCAATCGCGGGATAGTAAATTCCCTCGGGCTGCCGCACCCACCACGCACCTGTCGCTTTTTTTTCTTCGGGAGTCGAATAGCGATAATCGTAAAGCAGAGCCCTTACGTAGCGAGGCGGCTTGCGAGGAAAGGGATTGCTCCCGAGCAGCGCGGTTACCTCGGGCGAATTTTCCAGCAACCGCTGCAGGAACCGCGAGAACCAGGGATTCTCCGACGCCGTCCCCAGGGCGGCAAACCACATCTGCCAGTCAAGCCGCGGCTGATGCGGAGCGTTCCAGCGCGGTCGCCGCATGACGTCACCCGGTTTGTACTTGAATCCATATTCTCGCCATTGAACGCCATCGTCCGAGCCCTCGACGATAATTTCGGGCCGCGTGGTAGTCATCACTGCAAATAAACCGTAAGTGTTGACGATACGCAGAGGCGCTATTTCACCGAGGACCCACGCGCCAAAGGGGGAGATTCGGCTGTTGACCACCGCATTGAGCTGCACCAGCCCAGTGAACACAATCAACAGCCCGAACGCTCCGACTGCATTCGAAACGATTTTCCGCGGCTGGATATCGCGGACATAGTGTTGCACGAACCGGGTCACCCGAACCGGAAGAGCTCTGCGCAGCGCCGCATCGTCGAACAGCACCAGGCACAAAGCCATCGTCAGGAGATTGAAAAATGCGTAGTTGCCGGTGAGAAGGATTACCACTTGCAGGAGCAAAATGCCGAAGGCCGCGACGAACCTCAGCCGCCGTGGAAAGAAAATTAGAAACGGCAGTATCAGTTCGATGAAAAGGGTCGCTACCGTTGCCGCTGTGAGAACAGCGTGCGGCAGATGATGGACATACCAGGCCAGCGGTGTCGGCAGTGGCTCGGTCTGAAAGTAGTACGACAGCGCAGAGAGGTTGGCCCAGGTGGGATCGCCACTCAGGAGCTTGACCGCCCCCGAAAGAAACATGAAACGGAACAGCAGCCATCGCAGCAACCATATGCCCGGCTTGGTCGCGATGCTCAAAAGCAGCGCAAGAAAGCCGGCCTCGAGCAGAAGCAAATCCCATTGAAAACCCATGAATTCCTGACCGGCGTAAAAGAGCGAGAGATAAAGCGCATACAGGAAAAACAAGCTCACCCGCGGGATGACATCCAGGATCAGAAGCAGCGACAGCGCGGCTCCCGCCCAGCACGCGAGCTGAATCGCAAAGTCGCTTTGATCCAGCCAGAACACCATCGGAACCCGGCCGAATAGCTGGCAGACCCAAGCTGGCTGCGGACCGCGTCGGCGAATTCGGATAGCGGCAGGATGCCGTGGCTGCCGATCAATCCCAACGCCTGCACGCCGAATGAAACAAAGGCGGTCAGATAAATCAGTCCTATCGCCCGGATAAACAGCCATGAAATCAGATCGAATCGTGGCGGCTCATAGTCGCGTCCCCACAACCAAAGGCACGGGCGGTAAAGCGCGGCACGGTGCGACGCTACGAACGCGTACATGCGCTCGGCGATCGCTGCAAAACCGGGAACATGCCGATAAAGCGTCAGCCAGAAGCCCTTGCCGTCAGCGTGACTTAAAGTAAGAAGAGCGGCTTCGGCACCGCTCGCGATTTTTCCGTCAGGCGCTACGTATTGGACGGCGCGCTGGAACGCGGCCACAGGAATTTCCGGAAATTGCGCGGCGACTTCCTGGTACGGCGCGTAGGCTACGCGATCTCCGGTCAGTCTCTGCCAATACCGAACCCAGTAAATGCAGAACCCGCAATCGCCGTCATAGATCAGAAGCGGCAGGCGACGAACCGTGCTCGTTTGCATAGCTCCTGATTATGCCTGAAGCGCAAAAGAAGTTCGTGCCAGTCGGTTCGACAAGTCGGCAACGATCAAGAAAGTAGCGATGAAAATCACGCAAAGGCTAATCGCCTGCGCGGCGGGCGGCAGGGGTGACCCTGCACCCAGTGAGAAAGTGAAAAACGCAAAGTAGCGCGCGGCGCGCTATTTTGCTCTCAGGGGATCGCGCTAGTTCGTGGCTTGCTGCTGGAGGCCCTGGATCTTCTGGCGGATTATGCTGACGAGCTTGTCGTAGCCGTCGCTGTTCAGGACGCGATTGAATTGGTTGCGGTAGTTAGCGATTACGCTGATCGCGTCAATCGTGATGTCGTAAATCTTCCACTCGCCGCCGTCGTTGCGCATCAGGTAATTTACGGCGATCGGATCTTTGCGGTCTTTCAACACTACCGTGCTGTAGACCTCGGAGTAATCCGGGCCGTTGCTGGTCTCTTTAATGAACTGAATCATCGAGGATTGTATCTGCTGGTTCACCTTCTCGACCGAGTACGACTCGATTCGCGAGAGGTACGCGTCCTCGATGAAGGTTGTGAACAGCGGCACGAACTCGCTCTGCTGCGCGGGCGTCAGAGTTTTCCAATGATATCCGATCGTCGATTTTGCCATCTCCTTGAAATCGAAATGGCTTTCGGCAATTCCGCGGAGTTTCTGCTCGCGATCGGGCGCGGAGATCTGCTGGTCCTTGAACACGACGATTGACTGGTCGATGACGGACTTCACCGAACCCATCGCGTCATTGGGCGACGTTGGCGGAGCAACCAGGGTTTGTGCGGAAGCGGAAACAGCGAACGAAAAAATGATCAGCGCACCAAGCGCGACTGACCCGAGATTAAATTTCAATCGCGCCATCCTTAAAAAAACAACGAAAAAAATTCTCGTTACTGGAGCGTCGGACCGTTCTTGAAAAGCTTGCGATCGTCTTCGTCGCCATCCGACGGTTTGCGCAGGCAGCTTTCCGCGAGCCATCGATTCGTCACCGTATCCGACAGTGCGACGCCGCCGCCGTCAACCGCCCACGTCCTGCTGTTGATCGTAGTTTGATTGAAGATCCTGCCGCAACTCCTGCAGGTAAAAGCGAGCCGCGAGCCGCCTCCCGGAGCGATCGATTCGATAGTACGGACCTTCCAGTCGTGCGTTCTCCACGGCGGCAAACTTTCCTCGCGCATATCAACTCCTGATTAGACTGTTCACACTTTCACTTATTCAATTTCTGATTCGGCTACGCAGTACCGTTACTGGTACCGGTGCTGCGCTTGGCGGGTGCCCGGCGTTTGCGTTCGCCGCGGTACTTCTGCGCACCGGGCTCCGGCGCACGAAATGGATCGACGTGAATCTTGCGGCCTTCGAGTTCGGTGCCGCTGAAGTAGACGGCGGCGTTAATCGCGTCTTCGACTTCGACCATTTCGACGAAGCCGAATCCACGGGATTTGCCGGTGAGTTTGTCGGTTATCACCAACGCGCCGGCTACCCGGCCGATTTTCGAGAAGAGCGCCCGCAGATCATCGCGTGTAACTGATTCAGCGAGATTTCCTACATATACTCTGGGCACCGGCCCTCCTGGTTGCGACGTGCGAACCTTGTCAGCGCTCCCGGAACCGGGAGCTTGAAGAGAGTGAATATTGAGGGACAGCGGGACTCGGAGTCGCGCATCCCTGAAAACGACTGAGCGGGCATCGTGTGCCCGCTCAGCCTTAGATCAAATTTACCAGCGGCCGCCGCCTCCGCCGCCGCGATTGTCGCCACCACCGCGCCGGTTGCCACCGCCACCGCCGCCGCCGAAGCTCGATTCGCGGGGCTTGGCCTCGCTCACCTTGATGTTCCTTCCCTTCAGATCCGTGTCATTGAGGGTCTGGATTGCCTTGGAAGCATCTTCCGCATTCGCCATCTCGACGAAGCCGAAGCCCTTCGATTGGCCGGAAAATTTATCCGTGATTACCGCCACGCTTTGAACCTGGCCTGCCTGTGAAAACAGTTCTTCCAGATCGCTGTTCGACACCGAGTAGGCGAGATTGCCTACGTACAATTTGCTGGGCATTTTTGCCCTCCGTAAGTATTTGCCGGGAAGCTCTCGTACAGAAAACCCGGGCGTAATTCCCGGGCTTAGAGAAAGGAACAATCCGAGCGTTAGATAACTAGAGTACGCTATTTTCGCCAATGAAGATAGAGGGGCGCGCGAAGTGTTCACTTTCAAATTTTAAGCAAGCCTGGCGCTTGATTTCGTATCCGCACGCCTCATTAGAAAGTATACCCTCTCGCGAGGCCCACGAAAATCACAGACCGAAAAACTCACGGATTCCTTCCGACGGCCCCGGCGGATAGTACCCCGGCGGTGGCGGATAATAGCCGTAATCGTAGGGCTCCGGCTGGTAGTAGTAGTCGGGCGCGGGCGCGTAATAGTAGTCCGGATTTCCGTAAACGACGTCGGGTCCGCGGTAGTAGCCGTGACCGCCATGATACTCGTGATGCTCCTCGTCATGACCGCGGTCATGATGATCGCCGTGATCGCCGCCATGGTGGCCATGATCGTCGGCCCGCGCAGTGCCGATAGCAAATGCGCCAATCAGGAGGGCGAAGGCGGCGGCCGACACTATCCTGCCGAATCTCGCAAATGCTGGACGCGATTGTTTGCTATGCGTGATCGAGGTTTCCATTTGATTCTCCGTCGCCCGAGGCGATTGCCGGTCTAGCTCGCCTTGCTGACTTCTTTTCTTGCTTCGCTGCGTGCCTTGCTTCGGAAGAGCGAGTCAGCGATCTTTTTCTGCGAGTCCGACATGCTGTTGTAGAGGTCCTCGAAGGCGGGAATAAATTTCTTCATTCCATCTTCATGCGCATCGATCACTTCCGAATAGGATTTGACGACGTCGACCGCGGTCATCGAGTTCGCATCGGCGGCGCGTCGTTTCTCGAGGTCCGCCATTTTCTGCGCGTTGTCGCGCATCACCTGGGCAAGCGCGTCCCACTGGGTTTTCTGAGCGTCAGTGATCTTGAGCTTTTTGTGCAGGTCCTTGATATGCGTCTCGACCGTTTCGATTGCGGGAGAGTCCGGCGAGGTCGCCGATGCCATCTCCTCTCCTGAAGACGCAGTGCGTGACCTGGTCGTCGTCATGCTGTCGCCGGAAGCTGCGAACAATGGAGTGGCGAGAACGATAGCACCGAGAAGAGTGGCCGCTGCGGCCGTTGCACGCACAGTTAAACTGTTGGACGGGATCATAAATTTTGTACCCCTGAAAATGGTTGCGGTAAGGCCTTGATCGGCTTTGAAGATGAGTGCAATTTCGGGGCCTACTCCCGACTATTCACTCAGACAGAAATTGGAACGGAACTAGCGACAAAATCCCACTGAGGCAGTCAGCGGGGTTTCGAAACGTTGGAAGTTTTTACAGAGCCGCGCTGATGGTTCGCGTATTGTGACGATGCGAAATCAGTATCCGCCGGGGTAGTATCCGTATCCGCGGCCGTAGTACCGATTGTTCTCCGTCTCGGTGCCGACGATATAGCCGATGGCGCCGCCGCCGAGGCCGCCAATCAGCGCTCCGGCTCCCGGTGAACCTTCAGCGCCGCCAATCAGCGCTCCGCCGCCAGCGCCGATTGCAGCACCAGCAAACGTGTCATTTGCGCGAGGACTGCCAAAGCAGCCGGTCATCGTAATAAGAGCAAACGCGCTGGCGAACGTGATAATCGCAGCTCGTGAAATCCGGGAGACATCAGCAACCGCATAAATGGAATTCATCTTCAAACCTCGAAAATGTATTCACTATGAAATACGAACGAAGCCGCCTCCGGTTGCACGGCTTTTTGTTAACGTAGCGTAATCTCCCCGGCTTACATCCTGTCCTATGAAGTTATGCTTACGTAGATTTCATTTTTACCTGGAACTTCGCGCTTTGGACTTATTTTTGAAGGCGCGCATGCCGCGCCGAACCAGTTGCAGAGCGGAATTCGGACCAGCGCGCCGGATTGGTTTGAACTTTCGATCGCGCAACTCATTGTAAGAGACAAAGAAGTGCTCGATTTCGTCTACGACTACGGAATCGAGCTCCGAGATAGATTTGAGCTTGGCGCGCTCATGCGCGGCATCCGCCACTCCAATCAGCCGATCGTTCCGGAAGGTCCTCCCCTCTTGAGTCTGGTTAGCTTCGATCACTCCAATCGGGCGCGCGAGAAGAAGACATCCGACGCAAGTGGGAACCTCGATGAGAACGAGGATGTCCAAAGGGTCTCCATCTTCTGCCAAAGTCGAAGGCACAAACCCGAAGTCGAAAGGAAAGACCATGCCTGAAGGCATGACATAGGAGAGCTCGAATAGGTCTCGTTCGGGATTGTAATCGAACTTGGCGCCGCTTCCGCGCGGCGACTCGATCACTACGTTCAGATTCGAAGATGATTTGCCGTCAAAGGTGGGAAGTTCTGCCAGGTTACGCTGCATATCCGATCTGGATCTCAGGCTAACTTTTTTTGTAGTTCTTCCAGTCTTTTTCGATAGCCTTGGCCATGGCCTTGGCTGCCGCCTGCAACCAATTCGATTTTCTTCGACGGAGATCCTTCAGGATGTCCTTGACGCGATGCCTGCTTCCGAGGTGCACGTTTGCTGCTTCGGTGCCCATGGCATGAAGAAGTACTTCTTCGTCGCGCTTCTTCGGCAAGCATGCTATCTCCACTGGATTCGAATCGGGCGAGAGTCGCCGGATTATCCATTTGCCAATTGTTTTCTGATAGGGATCGTGAGCGCGCCTCGCCGACGCGATCGCACGTTGATAGTAAGGATTGCTGTCGCCGGCGTGTCCCGTGAGCCATGCGCATGAAGATGGGACGATAGCTTTGGCTTCTCGCGCGATGCATCCGCCTTCCCATTCGGCGATTGCCACAAAGCGTTGCTGCCCGAGGCTTCCTAGCCCGGCTTTTCTCAAGACAACCTTATAGTTATGAACCTCGTGAGGCAGCGTGCCTTTCAGAATTCGCTTCGCATCGCCAGGGATCTCGCCGATAGCCGACGGGCGTCGATTCAATTTTTCCCAAAAGTCTTCCGGTGGGTCGATCGATTCAATGCCGAGTCGTTCCATTATCGTTTGATGCTCAGCCAGTACTATCGGACATCCTTCAGCTTTCAGCGCGGCCTCATAGCTCTCCAGAAGAATCTCGCAACCGATTTTCAACCTGGTATTCAGGTCACCCTGGTCATTGACTATTTTGAGACTCGCCGCCAGCCGAACCAGGTCACTGGTGTAAGGCAGTGGATAGGCATCATCGAAGTCGTCGACTCCCCACGCCATGCGCCCTTCCGCATCGCGCCAGGTACCGAAGCTGTTAACGTGAAGGTCACCTACCGCGATGACCTTGGGAGCGTGATTAAGATCCGCACAGACTTCCGGCCACTGTTGGGCCCAGCGATAGAATGTGCCGCGAAAAAATAAAAATACGTCGCTCCTCATCTGCTGATGCTTGGATTTCAGATCGGATTCGATAACCCGCGTATGACTGCGCATCCAGCGTTCGTAGTCGATAGTTGCCTGACGGATATTCATGGTACTTGGGCTCAGCGCTTCTTATCGGCGTGTTTGCGTTCGACGCGGTTCAACCTATTCCCGGCCGCGGCGCGAGCGATCTTCTTGCAATCAATTTCGTCCGACGGCCGAATGTCAGCCTTCAAGATCCGCTTCATTTGGTCGAGAGCGCTGGCGTTTTCCTTCGCGGTATTGGCCGCCACACAGTCGTAGGGAACATACAGGGTATAGTCACGCATGTAGGCGTCGTCGGCGGTGAATAGCACGCAAATGTTGGTCGCGATGCCGGTCAGAATTAGTGTGTCGACGTGCAAGTATTCGAGTAGGACCTCAAGGGTCGTCGAATAGAAGCCCGAGTGCATCGGCTTCAGGACGAAGTAGTCGTTACTATGTGGGCGCAACAACTTCGATATTACAGCGCCGCGAGCGCTTTTGCTCGTACAATGCCTGACGATGTGCCGGAAGTCGGATTTCCATCGCCCGAAATTATCGTTGACGTAGATTGAAGGAACGCCCGCTGCCCTGGCTCGACGCTTCAGGATGGCAAGCCGTTTCGCCATCGGCAGAGCTTGTTCGAGCAGAGAAGAAGAGCCAGGAAAATCCAGGGCATTGATAACGTCGATCAACAGTAGCGCAACCCGCGCGCGGTCGGGAAAACTACCGTGATCTCGGGGCATCGCTCTTGAACTCCATTTTGCAAAATCTACGAATCAAAGCAAATGAAGTGCCATCCGCCGAACCCGAAGATTGACGACTTCCGACTGGCTAACCCTGCAATTGTCAGGAAGGCGGTAGTTTTGTCTTCCCCTGAGGACCAGCGCAGTGGGGCAACAGTCAGTGTGCGGTCCTGTCGCTGAGTCTCGATTCAGCTCGCACGGTGGGTGACTCCTCAGGAAGCGGCGGCGCCGGAATCCATTTCGGCGCATCGACCAGATAGTCGTCGTGAGCGGAAACTTGCAGGGCAATGGGTATCGTCGTCGGTGCATAGTTGGCAGGAGTGTGAGCGACGAATCCGACGGCGTACGAGTGCCGGTCGCTGAGGTCGGCCTCGATTTCTTCGCAAGCTTTTTTCAGCGCCGCACCGTCGCCAACTTTTTGGATGATGTAACTCTTGCTGCCATTCGCGCTGGCAAGTCTCGAGAGCGTAACCGCATCGACATGTTCGACGTCATCGCCTCCGATAATAAAAGGCCCCACCGCGACGTTCGTTCCGCGAGGCGCGTTCGGGTCTCCAATTCCGATCGAGTAGACGAGCACGCCGCTACTCTTGGCAGCCTGCACGACCTCGTCAGCGTTCGAAGAACTCGTGTTGTCCATGCCGTCCGTTATCACCAGCAGTACTTTTCTCTGGTTGTGGGACTGCTGGGCCATGGAGATACCTTCCTTAACCGCATCGAATAACGCGGTCTGGCCGTATGCATGAAGAAGGGGGAGCCGTCGAATCACAGCCTGGTGGTCTTTGGTGAGGGGTTCCAGCAGGAACACTTTCGAGGAAAACGCGAAAAGGAACACGTCGTCCTCTGGGTCGAGAGTTTTTACAAACTGCTCGATTGCGGCACGAGCCTGCGGCAGCTTCGGAGTCATACTGCCGGAAGTGTCGACCAGGACTCCGACGGTCGCCGGAGATCCCTCCCCAGCGCG
>CAVZGB010000006.1:0-5584 GCA_963774665.1 uncultured delta proteobacterium | reverse complement strand
CTGCGGTCTGAGTGGGCTACTCGGCCCGTTGTCCGGATTTTGGTGCCCCGGCCGGGAATCGAACCCGGACCTGAGGTTCCGGAGACCTCCGTGATGTCCTTTTCACTACCGGGGCGATCGGTGCGACAAGGGACACAACTATATCAGCAATCCGTCGCGGACAAGGCGAACGCGGACTAGTACAGAATCGACGGGATGAACGGGGAGCGCGGTTCGTTGTAGAGGCCGACGCTCATTAGGGTGTTCAGCTGCATCAGGCGTAGTCCCTTGCTGTAGCACCATCGGAGCAGCTCGCCGTTGCGCGACGGTACCAGCGGGCCGTGGCCGAGAAAGGCCGGCGCCGCAGAAATCAGTGCTTTGAGCTCCTCGTTCGACTCACCGACTGCGTAGCCCGCGTATCCGATCGCCGTCGCGTAGCCTGTGATGCGGCCGAGATGCTCGACGACATTCGCCGTCCCAGCTGTGATGGCGTCGCGCAATTCGCGGCCGCGTTCGTGTCCGTGCACCGCGAAGTGGAGGCGGTCGCATGCGGCGACATCGACTTCTGCAGCGGCGCGAACCTTGTAGCCTGGGATCGACTCGTTGATCAGCGGGCCGATCATCAAAGACAACGGCTCGCGGATTTCGAAGCCGAGCTTCGCGTACAGGCTGAAGGAGCGATTGTGATAGGCCGATTGCACGAGCCTGACGCCCGGCCACCGATTCGACGCGACGCGATCGAGCATGTGCTGCATCATCGCGCGCCCTGCGCCGCTGTTCTGCACGTCGGGATCCACGCTGATCGGACCGATGCCGGTGATCGGCGCGCGCTGATCCATGAAATTGCTGCCGGCGATTCGTCCGTTCACCTCGGCAACGATTCCGTAGAAGCCGGGGTTGGAAAGCATGCTGCCGACGATGCCCTTGGCGGTCGCAACGTCGGGAAAGTCGTGGGGAAAGTTGTGCTGATCGCCGATCGCGCGGAACGCGCGATAACAAATCTCGCTGAGGATCTCGATATCCTCGCGAGTCGCGCGTCGAATCTGTGTGTTCATCCTGGGCATCCTCCCGAAATCGAGTTGTACTTCTATGCCGAGGCCTTCGTCTCGCGAAGCATCTCGGCGTGACGGCGGTCGGCCTCGGGACGCGTCTGCGCGATCGTTTCAACCAGCTCGCCGTGAAGCCGTCCGTTAGTCGCCACGATATTCGCGCCACCGAGGTCGAGCGCAGAACCGTCCATATTGGTCGCGCGTCCTCGAGCTTCCTCGACGATCAACGAGCCGGCGGCCACGTCCCATGCGCGCAGCCCGAACTCCCAGAATCCGTCGGTGCGTCCTGCGGCGACGTACGCGAGATCGAGCGCAGCCGACCCGGTGCGGCGGATGCCCTGAGTTCGCGTCATGAGCTCTTCCCAGAAGCACATATAGAAGCGCCGGCGCTCGCGCCGGTCGTACGCGAATCCGGTGCAGAGCAGGGCGGAGCACAGATTTGGCGTCGCGCTTACGCGAATCGTTTTGCCGTTAAGGCGTGCGCCGTGTCCGCGATGAGCGATGAAGCATTCTTTTTTGAGCGCGTCGAAGACGACGCCGAACTGCACGCGGCCGCGGTGTTCGTAGGCGATCGACACGCAGAACTGCGGATAGGCATGCGCGAAGTTAGTGGTGCCGTCGAGCGGATCGATGATCCATCGATGGTCACTCTGATGCGCGCTGGCCCCGCTTTCTTCGGCGAGGATCGCATGGGTGGGGAATGCGCGATGGATAACTTCGATGATCGCCGCTTCCGATTCCCGATCGGCTTCGGTGACCAGATCGATCGAGTTCGACTTGCGATTGATAGTTATTCTACTGAGCCGTTTGAGATGAATTCTGCCGGCAGCACGCGCGGCGCGGAGCGCAACCTGTTCGATTTCATTGATCACGGTAAAGGAAGGTATTACTCGCGGAGTGAACGGTCCAGCGCGAAGCGCAGATCAATCGACAGCGCGTGACCCGATCCGTATGGGGTGCGCGTTGCCAAGAGCAGAATCTTGAATCGCGCGCGAAAAAATTGCGCGCTGCAAGGACCCTCACCTTCATCCTCTCCCTTGCAGGGAGAGGGGAAGAGAAGACTACCAGCGTGGGATTTCTGCCAGGCCTATGCCGAGCGCGACTTTGCCGATCAGCTCGCGGGCGCGGGCGTTGGAGAGCGGATGATTCGGGCCGGCGCGGACGTCGCGGTAGTAGCGCTCCATCGGGAATTTTTTCAGCATCCCGTGCGCGCCCACGACCTCCATGCAGTAGTCGACCGCGCGGATAGCGTTGTTGGTCGCGACATACTTCGGCATCACGACGCGCGCCAATCCCGCCTCGCCTTTGAATGAATTGCGATCATGAAGATAGTCGTTGGCGACGCCGAGGTAGAGCGCGCGCGACTGAGCGATCAGCGCTTCGGCCTCGGCTATCGCGAATTGGATGCCGGGTAGATATTTGATCGTGCGCGGCTGTGTCAGCGGTTTCAGGCGTCCGGCAAACTCCTTGGCGAACTTCAGTGCGGCAATCGCCACGCCGGTGTATGTCGCGGCGACCGAGATACCGAACCATGCGAACAGCGAAATCGCCTGATCGTTGACCGGACCGATGGGCCGCGACTCCGCCATCGCGATCGCCGGCACGCGAACGTCCTTGATCACCAGGTCATGGCTGGCTGTCGCCCGCATTCCCATTGCGTCCCAGGTCTCAATCAGTTCGAAGCCAGGAGTGCCGCGCGGCACGACAAAAGTCGCCGAGGCGGGGGGATTCGAATCCTCGATCGTCGCCATCACCATGAACAGATCGATTACGGGCGACAGGCTGGTGAAGGTTTTGCGTCCGTTGAGAACGTAGGTCTCACCTTCGCGGCGGGCGCGAGTCGCGAAGTACCCCCAATCGCCGCCGGTCTCGGGCTCGCTGATCCCGCCGCCGAGTATTTGATGGCCTCGCCCGATCACGTCGAAGAACAATTCCTCCTGTGGGCGGCCAGTGGCGCGCTCGACCATGCTGCCGATGCCGAACAGGTGCATGTTGATTGCAATCGTCGTGGCGGCGCAGCCCTGCGCGAGCTGCTCCTGGCATAGCGCAAAATCCTCGAGGTCGGCGCCGAGACCTCCATGTTTTTCGGGAATGACAAGCGCGGTGTATCCAGCCGCCTTCATCTTGTCGACGTTTTCGACCGGAAATGAATTGGCGCGATCGTGCTCGCCGGCGCGAGTGGCAAAGTCAGTCGCGAGTTCCGCCGCCAGCGGCACAAGTTTGTGTCGTCGATCAGACATCAGATGCACTCCGTATGGAAAATCGCACCGGCAAACAGTGCCATGAAAGCGCCGCGCGAAGGAACCGACCGTTCCTACTTGCCGGCTGGAATGCTCAGGAGCGTCGGATACGGTGCGCGAACGAGCTTCGCGCTGTGGCGGACGCCGGAGTAGTATCCGGGGCGCTCCTGTTTCAGCCCGATGCTATCAAAGGGGAGACCTCGGTGACGAGTTCCTCGGATACGTTGGCGGCAAATCCCACGCGTGAGCTGGCGGCGATCATGTTCAGTGACATCGTCGGCTACACAGCGATCATGGGCCGCGACGAGCGTGAGGGATTGCGTGCGGTGCGCGAGCATCGCGAGCATTTGCGCGCAGTGCTGCCGCAATTCAACGGCCGACTAATCGGCGAAATCGGCGACGGCACCCTGTCGAGCTTCCACAGCGCGGTAGACGCGGTCAATTGCGCGCGCGAGTTGCAGGCGAACCTCGCGGAGGATCCGGAGCTGCGCTTGCGCATCGGGATTCACGTCGGCGACGTGGTTTTCACCGACAAGACCGTGCTCGGCGATGGAGTGAATATCGCGTCGCGGATTCACGAGCTGGCGCCTCCCGGCGGCTGCTGTATTTCGGAACGCGTCTATGAGGAGATCCGCAATAAGCCCGAGTTCCACGTCAAGGATCTCGGCGAGAAGCATCTCAAGAATGTGGCGCGGCCGATTCGCGCCTATGCTTTGACGGCTGCGGATGCTCCCGGCCAGCCTCGATCACCGTTTGGGTCGTCGACAGATGCGGATCAATCGAAACGTAGCAGACTCGTGGGTCTGAGTGCGCTGCTGATTGTCGCGATAGTCGGCATCTCGACCTGGAAGTGGATGGGTCTGGGTTCCGGCTGGTTGCCTACTGCTCCACGTGTGCCGGCGATGCGTTCCATCGCCGTCCTTCCGCTCGAGAATCTATCAGGCGATCCGGCGCAGCAGTATTTCGCCGACGGCATGACTGATGAGTTGATTACCGACCTTGCGAAGATCAGCGGGCTAAGAGTGATCTCACGGACTTCGGTGATGAAGTTCAAGGGCGAGCATCGCGAGCAACTGCCCGAAATCGCAAAGGCGCTCAACGTGAACACGATTGTCGAGGGCTCAGTGCTGCGGGTCGGCGACAAGGTGCGAATTACCGCGCAGCTGATCGATGCTCCCACCGACAAACATCTGTGGGCAGACAGCTACGAACGCGACACACGCGACGTGCTGACGCTGCAGGACGAGGTAGCATCGACGATAGCCCGCCAGATCGATGTCGAGTTGACGCCGAATGAGCAGACGCGCTTCGCTCAACCGCGTCCAGTCAACCCCGCCGCGCTCGAAGCTATCCTGAAGGGTCGATACTTCGTGCAAAAGCAAACGAGCGACGGCTTTCAGAAAGCTAACGAGTATTACGCACAGGCGATCAAAATCGCCCCTGACTTCGCGGGGGGCTATGTAGGACTAGCCGCGGTATACATTGTTGCCGCGGACGTCGTAGTTTCCAACCAGGAAGCGATGCCCAAGGCGAAAGACCTACTAACGACGGCGTTGCGACTCGATGACACGAATGCCGACGCGCATTCGCTGCTCGGCATAATCCACTGGGATTATGACTACGATTGGGTTGCGTCTGAGAGAGAGAATCTTCGTGCAATCGAGCTGGCGCCCTCAAACGCCGACACCCACGCCAATTACGGAAATATGCTTCTTTTCCAGGCGCGTCTCGACGAAGCCGAGAGTGAACTGAAACTCGCGCAAGAGCTCGATCCCCTGTATCCGTGGAGCTACGTCGCTATGGGCATGTTGCGCGAGGTTCGAGGGGACCATCCAAAGGCTTTGGAGCAATGCCGCAAGGCGGTGGAGATCGATCCCAACTTCTGGCCCGCATACAGCTTTTGTCTCGGTTGGAGTTACGAGCGGATGGGAAATCACGGCCAGGCGTTGAAAGCGTATGAAAAGGGCGTCGCTGTTGGATCCGGTGTTCCCTTCCCCATAGCCGCCCTCGCCGCCGGGTACGCGAGGTCGGGAAATCGAGAGCAGGCGAGCAAAACCCTCGAGCAGCTTAATCACCTACCAGCGCAGACCTACGTTGCGCCGTGTTATCCGGCATCGGTTTATATCGCACTCGGCGAGAACAATACCGCAATGGATCTTCTTGAAAAGGCGTACCAAGAACGTAGCGGGTGCTTGGCCCCTCTCAAGGTCTTTCCTGCCTGGGACCCACTGCGTTCCGATCCGCGCTTCATCGAGTTGCTGAAAAACGTGGGGCTCGAAAAATGAGGGCGCGGACTACTTGCCGGCTGGCGTGTTC
>CAVZGB010000005.1:0-15186 GCA_963774665.1 uncultured delta proteobacterium | reverse complement strand
CTCTAGTGGTTTCGGGACGTCCGCACCACCAAGGGTAGCTTCGTTCCGTCAAATTTAGTTTTCCGGAAACGCGATAGTCGTTGTCGCTTTTTCGGGCAGTGCGCGAGTTTGCAAAGTCTTGGCTTTTGACCATTATGAGATCGTTAGCATGGTGGATTGATTGGAGTGAGGCTGAACAGTTCATCCCTGAACCCGTCGGGCGAGGTGCGGTGAGGCAAGGTGACGTCGGGGTCAGGCTTTCATCAACAGCCGGCTGATGTCGGCATACCAGAGCCTAAGCTAGTCTGGTGCGGGCCGATCGATGAAGTTCGTTCCGCTGATCATCCGTAACCTGCTGCGCAATCGCCGCCGTACAATTCTCAGCTTGCTGTCGATCGCCGTCTCGACCCTTATCTTTGCCGCGCTGATGAGCGTTCCCGCGGTGGCGGCACGGCTCCTGCGCGATCGCGTGAGTGCGCTGCGTCTGATCTGCGCAAACAAAGCCGGGTTCAACTATCTGCTGCCCGCCGCCTACGGAGAAACCATTCGCGGTCTGCCCCATGTCAGCGCCATGACCGGGTACCTCGTCATGATGGCCACCTATCGCAAGGCCGGCGAACTGATACCCGTGGCCGGTCTCGATCCCGATCAACTGCACGTCATCTGGCCGGAATGGTCCTCGTCCCAGGACGCCGCCGCGCTCGGGCGTTCACGGTCGGTAGGGCTGGTCGGTCCCGGGTTGATGAAGCGCTTCAATTGGAAGATTGGCGACAACATCATCCTGCATGGACTCGTACCGCCCGCCGACTTGAGTTTCACCATCGCGGGCACGCTCGGCAACCAGGTGACCGACAATCTCGTGATCGTACCGATTGAACGGCTCAACAAGCTCGCGGACTTCCAGGGCAAGGTCGTGGTCTTTTTCGTCAAAGCCGATGCGTCCGAGTTCGCGCAGCCGCTGCTCAAGCAAATCGACGGGCAATTCGCCAACGCCCCCTCCGAGACTTCGACCCAAACCGAACTCGGCGTGGCTCAATCGCAGCTTCATGACTTGCGTCTCCTCTTCGTCGGCGCGCAATTGTTTGCCGGGATCGTCGTGATCGTGATCGCGCTGGTCTCCGCAAACACCGCCGCGATGGCGGTCCGCGAGCGACGCCACGAGCTCGCCGTGATGCGCGCGCTTGGCTTCACCCGCCGCACCCTGGTCGGCTTCATCGTCACCGAAGGGCTGCTGATGGGTCTGATCGCAGGGGTGCTAGGATCTACGATTGCTTACATCGCCCTTCGCATCGCCGGCCCCTCTCTGCTCGGGCCTGAGTTCGGTCTCCATCTGATGCCCGCAGTCGCAAGCGAAAGCGTCGCGGTCGCGGCCGTGATCGGACTGGTGAGCGCCGCGATTCCCGCGCTGTCGGCCACCCGCCGCGCCATCGCTGATTCATTGCGCGCCACTGCTTAACAGCGGAGGGAAGGAGTTGTCGGGGCGATGAAGAAGCGCTGAGCGGAATGCAGAAGGAATGGACGACAAAGACTCCCTGAACAAAGTTGCGTGCCGCGGGTGAGTCGCCGCGCGGAGTGGCTGGCGAGTGTGAGAGCATGCGGCATCGTGTCTGTTGGCCATACGCGATTGTTACCATGGGGGATCGATCGCCGTAAGGCTGAACAGTTCATCCCTCAGCGCTGCGGCCGGCGGAGATTGCGGATTGCGACGGCGCTAGTGCGCCGGTATATTCGCGGGCGGGTTTGGGGGATGAGCTGCGATAGGGTTTGGACGAATTCCTCGCGTCGCGTGTTGCGAAATCAGCTGACAAGGACGTTGCTCGCTGCTTCGTTGATAGCATCGTTTGCGATTCTTCTGGTCGCTTCGGGAGCGTCGGCACGTGCGTTCCGGTACGTTACTCATCCGCAAGGACTGGTTGATTACTGGCCGCGATGGTCGCCGGATGGGAAGACAATCCTGTTCAGCCGCTGCGATGCGACCACCGGATGTGCCGGCGGAGCGGCTGCCGGTTTCTGGCAACTCTTTACCGTACCTGCGAGCGGCGGGCATCCCACGCTGTTGGTTGAGATTACAGACGTCTCAGCCACGCGATCGAATTGGCTTTGGACTTCCGACGTTGCGATGCCGATCGCGTTCACGGGCGTGAAGGCGGGGCCCGCCGGCATGAACGGCGTTTACCTGGTGGGTACCGATGGGCAAGCGCCCGTGCGGCTTCCAACTGTGGATTCGATTCCGGACGGCTATCCGTCGTGGTTCCCCGACGGTTCCGCGCTTACCATCGAGGGCTCGAGCCCGCCGTTTATCGATCTGATCGGCGTGCCCGACGGGATGCTGCTCGAGACCCAGACCTCGACCGATCAGATCTGGACGGGCGAATCCGCCATCTCGCGCAACGGGGACATGCTGGCGTTCGCCGGACAGAAGCCCGAGGCGGGAAGTCAGTACGACGATGACCAGAACCAGATTTGGCTTCAGGCGCTGATCCCGGCAAACCCTCCGCCGGACTTCGACACGGGATTGCATCAGCTCGACCCGCTGCAGGGACGTACGCCCGATTGGTCGCCGAACGATCGCTTCCTGACGTTCGAGTCGAAGCGCGGATGCCTAAACGGCAACTACGCGATTTTTATCGAAGCCTCGACGACCGGCAAAGCAGTCCAGGTTACGGATTGCCGGCGGAACGCCAATCACGCGGTGTGGGCGCCGGATGGACGCCATTTCGCTTTCTCGGCGGAATATTTCACGCCGAAGTCGTCGTGCGGCATGGGATGCCGCGGGATCGCGATCGCGCCGGTGCCGAAGAAAATTTTGAAAATCGGAACGGCCGACTAGCTGATGAGGATCGAGCACGACGGGACTCACGCGGTGGTCGCGTCCAATCGCCGGCGCGCTACTTGAGTTTTAGCGGCTCGATCAGTCTCGCACTGGATTCGGCGGGCGGGTCGGCATCATGTTCCGGTAGCCTGCCGAGCTCGCGGAGATTGAGCCAATTCGCCTTCTTGCTCATCCAGATGTGATCTGCAGCGCGCGCGGGAATCTCACCGTCGACCAGGCCGGTGGGGATTGCGATTACCGGGTTGCCGGCGAATACCGCCGGCAATGGTGAACCGCAGGTTCTGCAGAAGGACCTGCGATAGGCGGGAGGTTCGCGAAGTATCGGTGCGTCACAGAATGAGATCAGGTCCTTGCCCCGGAGCCATCGAAACCTGTCAGCACGAACCCGGAATTCCGCGGCGAACGGAGAGCCGGTAGCGCGTTGACATCGCGAGCAATGGCAGATCTCGATGTTCGTGGTTGGACCGTCGAACTCAAACGCGACGCTTCCGCAAAAACATCGTCCGGTCATCCTTTTCCCTCCTACAGGCGAGAGGCTTTGTGCTCCCGACGAGGTAAATGCCATCACGCATTCTGCGAGTGCGGAATCGCGTCGAGGAAGTCCATCACAATTCGATTGAACTGTTCGGGATGCTCAAGGTTCGGCAGATGAGCGGCGTTTTGGATGGTAACCTTGCGGGCACCGATTATTTCGGAGACGAGTAGGTTGGCGATGCTGTGCAAATCAGGCGCGTCGCTGTCGCCGATCATAACCAGGGTCGGAGCCTTGATTTCTGCCAGGCGCTCGCTCGAAAGTTGAGTCGGTAGTTGCGGCTGAATGGTCCAGCGCTCGGGGTGGAAGTTTTCGGCATGGAGTGCGCTCGCGCGAGCGCGATAGATCGGATCAATCGATTGCGAGTCCCGCGGTCCATCCAGCCAAAGGCGCTCATTAAGTTGGCGAGCGCCGTCGATGTCGCCAGCGCCGACGCGCCGGAAAGTTTCGGTCAGCAGTTTTACTATCTCGGGCGACCAGGTCCATCCGCTCAGGCCTGGCCCTGACAGCACGAGCGCGTCGACCATGTCCGGATATGCGAGTGCAAAGTCGACCGCGGTAGTACCTCCCATCGAGCATCCGACCAGCACGGCGCGCGCGATATCCAAGTGCCGCATCACGCTGAGCAAATCTTCATGCAACATGAAGGGCGTGTGGGTCGGCTCGGTTTTGCCAAGTCCGCGATGGTCGTAGCGAACGACGCGAAAACGGCGTGCGAACAGATCGAACTGGGGATCCCACATCCTGCGATCGAAGCTGCCCGCGTGTATAAACACCAGCGGCGGACCGCTTCCGGCAGTCTCGAAATACATTTGCGCGTCGCCGGACGGCGCGAATCCGCTTTCAGTCTCGAAGCTCGAAGACATTGCCCGCTCTCCTGCAAAAGCAGAAGTTCACGAATTTACGACCATGCGTATCGCGGGGGCCAAGATGCCGCAACCAGGTCGGCGTGCAGGGAGCGAGGCAATATTCGGAGTGCAGAATCTTGAATCGCGCGCGACCTCTCCCCTAACCCCTTCCCTCTGTTTGGACTGGGGACATGGGTAACGGAACGTGCGGGGACATAGGTAACACATTTTTGAATGAGATCAGTGGCCTCCGTCTGGGTGATTGAGATCGATGGTAGCGACGGGTTGGTGACAGAAGAGGACCTCGGGCCGCGAGTTGCCGGGTTCGCAGTGACGCAGGGCGACCGGCAGGCCGCGTAGGGCCTTGGAAACCCGGAACAGACGGCCGCGATAACTGAACCAGCCCTCGGCCTGAACCTTACGCACCTCGAGGTCATCCGGGTAGTCGATGGGCGGCAGCGATTCAGGAAACGGAATCGGACTGGGGCGATAACGGGAGACGGGAGTGGCGAGGCCGAGTGCGTCGTGCGGGCGCACCAGGTTATAGCGATCGCGAAAGGAATCGAACTCGCGCTGGCAATGTTCGAGGCTGGTGAAGTTGAAGTGACGCAGCAGTTCGAACTTGAGCGTGCGATGGAAGCGCTCGTCCTTGCCCTGGGTCTGCGGATGATAAGGACGGCCATGGGCGACGCGGATCCCGAGCCGAATCAGCCACAGACTGAAGGCGGTGAACGGCTGAGCTCCAGCCGCGCCCCACGGCGAGCCGTTGTCCATCAGCATCGCGGCCGGCAACCCGTAGCGGCGAAAAGCCTCGGTCAGCACCACGCGCACGGTCTGCTCGCGCTCGTCGGCGCAGGCCTTGAGCACCAGCGAGTAGCGCGAGTGATCGTCGAGCACGGTCAGCGGATGGCAGCGGGCGCCGTTCAAGGACGGGAAGTGGCCCTTGTAATCCATCTGCCACAGTTCGTTGGGCGCCGCGCGCTCAAAGCGCTGAAAGGGCCGCGGCGGCGGCCCCGCCTGGTTGAGCAAACCATGGCGGCGCAGGATGCCAGTGATAGTGCTCGGCGCCAGCTCGGGACCGCCGGCGAGGACCAGCCGCCGTGCCAGCTTGCGCCCACCCCAACAGCCGCGCACCTCGCGGCGCAGCCCGATCACGCGATGCTCGATCTCTGCCGCAGTGCGCAAAGGCGAGCGTCGCGGCCGACGCGAGCGGTCTTCAAGCCCGCTGCTGCCCTCGGCCGCATAGCGCTGAAGCCACTTGTACCCGGTCTTCGGCGCGATCCCGAAGCGCCGGCAAAGCTCGCGCCGATTAGTCCCGGCCTGTATGGCCAACTTCACAAACTCCTCCCGCAACGACATCCGGGTAACCTCCCGCCACGGCATCCTGTTCACCTCCTCTCGGAGGTCCAGCATGCCGCCTAGGTGTTACCCCTGTCCTCGCACACCTGTTACCCATGTCCCGCGCACAAACATCCCTTCGAGGGAAGGGGAAGAGAGGCGGTTGCGGAGGTGGGGGTGATTTAGACTATTGCAGGCTGTTGGACGACGCGCGCGAGGCGGTTCGGTAGCGCTTGGGGGCGTTGCCTGTGATGCGTTTGAAGGCGTTGCTGAAGGCGCTCTCGGAGGTGTAGCCGAGTTGGCCGGCGAGGATCGAGACGGGAGTGTTTTCCTCGCGCAGGGCGCGCTCGGCGAGTCGCATACGCCATTCCGTTAGGTAAGTGAGTGGAGGGACTCCGGCTGCGGTTTTGAAGTGATGGGCGAAGGTCGTCCGCGACATTGCGGAGGCTTTGGCCAGCTCTTCGAGCTGCCACGCGCGGCCGGGTTCGGCATGCATCAGGCGCAACGCGGGAGCAAGTCGATTGTCGGCGACGGCGCGGAGCCATCCTGTCGCGAGTAGGCCAGATATTTCGACGTGCACGCGCAAAATGTGAACGAACAGGAGCTGCGCTAGCTGCGCCGACGCCAGGCTGGCCCCCGGGAGTTCTGCCGCCGGCTCACGGATCAGTTGATCGAGGAGCCATCGCAGGACGCTCGCATGAGGCGATGCCGCCTTGACGTGAATCAGTGGCGGCAGGACGTCGGCGAGAAGACTTCCGCTGCTCGGATCCAGCCGCACGTGGCCGCCGATTTGAATGCAGTCCTCGCCCTGGCCAAGTTTCGCGGTCCGGTAGACAGTGCCGGTGAACAAGCCGTTCGCATCAACCGGGACGACCGCCAAATCGCTCGCGAGCACGAACGAACGCTGCGCCGATAGGAGGAACACATCTCCCTCTTCAACCCGCACTGGCTTCTGCCGGCCGTCGATGCGAAGCCAGCAATTGCCCTTCACCAACGCGAAAAACTTGATCTTGTCCGGCGACGGGAAGCGGATTGCCCATGAACCTCCTGCCGTGAAGCCGCCCGATACGAAGGTCTCGGCGTTGGTGAGCTTGAGGATGTCGGAGAAAGGGTCGGAGGTCATTTTCAATTGCCTTTGATTTGCGATGCGGTGGCTAAGCTGTGAGCGACGGCTTCAATTGCGGCGCTACCTCGCGTGCGAATAACTCCATCGAACTGCGACTGCGCTCCGGCGCGAGACCCGGCAGATGCATCCCGAGCACCAGGTGCGTCGTTCTTACTTTCGCGAGCGATTCATTGAGCATCGCGGCGACCTCGCTCGGCCCGCCAACAACCATCGGGAACATGAGCTGTGAATCGCGAAGCTTCGACGGTTCCGGCAACGGTGGCATATTGGCTCCGAGGTAGTCGCCCGACTCAGCCAGCCATCGGCTGTACCATTTGAGCATGTAGTGGAGATGCTCTTGCGAATGCGTCCACGCCTCGTCACTGGTGCGCCCGACATAAGTGAAGTGGAGTTGCGCCGCGGAAAAATCCTTTGGATCGCGGCCGGCCTGCCGCAAGGCTGCGTCGTAGGTCTCTTGCGCGCTCGGATTTGCGAGACCCATGAAATGACATCCCATTCTGCCCGCGCGTTCGATGGCTTTTGGCGCGCCAGCACCGATCCACAGCGGAGGATGCGGCGACTGCACGGGCCGCGGCATCAGGCGAACGTTCCTCAGATGGTAATGCCGCCCGTCGAAAGAGAAATCTTCTTTAGTCCACGCGCCGCGAATCACTTCGACGCCCTCTTCAAGGCGCCTCGCGCGGGTCTTGCGATCGACGCCATACGCCGCGAACTCACCGGGTGCATATCCCTGGCCCACACCCAAATCGAATCGGCCGTTTGAGATGACATCGATCGTCGCCGCATCTTCGGCCACGCGCACCGCGTTATGCAGCGGCAGCAACACCAGGTAGGTTCCGATGCGGATGCGTCTGGTGATCGCGGCAATGGCAGACGCGATCGGCAGAATCGCCGGTGAATAACCGTCCTCGGCAAAGTGATGCTCAGTCAGCCAGATCTCGTCGTATCCGAGGTCCTCAGCGAAGCGCGTTTGCGCAAGCTGATCGGCATAGAACTCGGCGAATGGCTTGCGCCACGCCGGCGGGTTCCGAAATGGGAAGAGCAGCCCGACGTTCAGATTCCTGCAGATACTCATCGCTTGGTCTCGATTCGGATCTTGTGCTTGCGGTTAAATCGTTCGCTTGAAAAGCCAGGTGTCAGCAAGGATTTCCGAACTTTCGCGCAATTAACGCGGACGTTCAAGCATTCAAAGTTCGGAGAGCTGGGAATATGTTCGGTTGTTTTGGAGGACGACATCATGACTTTGAGCAAACGCAAGTTGGGCAGTCAGGGACTGAAGGTATCGGCGATCGGGCTTGGCTGTATGGGCATGAGCCAGTCTTACGGGCCCGCGGATGAAAGCGAGTCGATCGCAACAATTCATCGCGCGATTGAACTCGGGTGCGACTTCTTCGACACGGCGGAGAACTATGGTCCTTTCACCAACGAGGAGTTGTTGGGCCGGGCGTTCAAGGGCCGGCGCGACCAGGTATTGATCGCGACCAAGTTTGGATCGCGTTTCGATGGCAAACGGATCGTCGGCGCGGACAGCCGGCCCGAGCATATCCGTGAAGTGGTGGAGGGATGCCTGCGCCGGCTTGGGACTGACTACATCGATTTGTTTTATCAGCATCGCGTGGATAGGGCGGTGCCGATCGAAGAGGTGGCTGGTGCGGTCGGCGATCTGGTCAAGCAGGGAAAGGTGCGATTTTTCGGTTTGTCGGAGGCTGGCATCGCAAATATCCGGCGCGCGCATGCCGTCCATCCGGTTTCTGCGCTGCAGAGCGAATACTCGTTGTGGGAACGGAACCTGGAGCCGGAAATAATTCCGGTGCTGCGCGAGCTCGGTATCGGGCTGGTGCCTTTTTGTCCGCTGGGCCGCGGCTTTCTGACTGGCGAGGTCAGGCGCGCGGAAGAATATCCGGAAGGCGATTATCGGCGTACCGATCCGCGCTACCAGGGCGAGAATTATGACGCCAATATAAAGGCGGCTCGGATGGTTCACGAGATCGCAGCGGCCACGCACGCGAAGCCGGGGCAGATCGCGCTCGCATGGCTGTTGCAGAAGGGCGAAGACATCGTGCCGATTCCGGGCACCAAGCGCCGGAAATATCTTGAAGAGAATGTGGCCGCCCAGGACGTCAAGCTCGATCCGGCGCAGATGAAGGTGCTCGATGACGCGATGGCGCCGGGGAAAGTATCGGGGAAGCGGTACGCCGATTGGATCATGGCGACGATTGATCGGTGAGGGGACGGCGCGTCGGGCCGCGGATGATCCGTGCAACCTTCCCTTCGAGCGGGAAGGGGAACCGGAACCTTTTGAGGATTGCTCGCTTTGGCGGGATGAAGTGAAATGCAGGAGCGCTGCAACTAGCTCGCAGTCGCTACCCGTCAGGTGCAAAGGAGACGGAATATGACTCTATCGAACAAACCGGTTGCGGTCGTTATTGGAGTTGGTCCGGGGCTCGGCGCTTCGCTAGTCCGTCGCTTCGCGGCGGCCTACCCGGTCGCGATGCTCGCACGCAACGCGGATTATCTGAAATCACTCGCGGGCGAGGTACGGCAGAGCGGGGCCAACGTGCTGGAACTCAGGTGCGACGTCAGCGATCCCGCGCAGATAGCAGAAGTGTTTCGCGCCATTCGCAAGGACCTCGGCGAGCCCGAAATGCTGCTCTACAACGCCGGCACGGGCAAATTCGGAAGTATCACTGAGATCACGCCCGAACAGTACGAAGCAGATTGGCGGGTCAATGCCCTCGGAGCGTTCGTCGCAGCCAAAGAAGTCGCGCCCGGGATGATTGCGCGCGGGCATGGCACCATGCTCTTCACCGGGGCGACGGCAGGGATTAAGGCTGGGCCGAAGTCGGTCTCGTTTGGACCCGCGAAGTTCGCAATGCGCGGGCTGGCGCAATCACTCGCGCGCGACCTTGGTCCGAAGGGTATCCACGTGGCGTGGATCAACGTCGATGGCAGTATCGACATCCCGGGAGCGCGCGGACTGAAGCCCAGCCTGAAAGACGGCGACTTTCTGAAGCCCGAAGCGATCGCGGAGACGTACTGGCATCTGGCGCATCAGGATCCGAGCGCATGGACGATGGAACTCGAAGTCCGGCCGTTTAAAGAAAAGTTCTGATCGTGCCCGGAATGCGCGGAACTCAGTCGCTCTATCGTATACCGACAGGTAGAGGGGCCGAGTCTGGAACGACCGCTGCTCTATAGAACTGTGAACAGGCGCCATTCATCGGGGACGCCCTTGAGCGTATGCGCGCCGCGGTCGCCGAACTTGAGTCCCGAGCCGGCCACGAGATCCTTCACTGTGCTGGAGACGAGCACTTCGTCGGGTAGCGCGATTGAGGCGACGCGCGCACCGATATGCACCGCGAGCCCGACCAGATTATCTTTGGTCAATTCGCATTCGCCGGTATGCAAACCTGTTCGGACTTGCACACCCAATTCATGAACCCGATCGCGCATCGAGCAGGCACATCGAATCGCCCGCGCGGGTCCATCGAAGGTGGCTAGCAGACCATCGCCCGCGGTGGCGATTTCGCGTCCTCGATAAGCGTTCAACTCTCTGCGCACAACGGCGTACCAATCGTCGAGTAAACCGCGCCATCGCGAATCTCCCATTTCCGCCGCACGCTGGGTCGATCCGACCATATCGGTAAACATCACAGTAGCCAGCATTCGATCGGATTCATGCACATGCCGTTCGCCGGTTATGAATTCCTCGATTCTATCCGCGATGAAATCCTGGGTCTCAGCATCGACTATGCTGTGGTCGGTACCGGGCATTCCCACGAACCGCGCACCAGCTATTTTTTCGGCGAGATAGCGTCCGCAATCGGATGGAACCAGCGAGTCGCCGATACGATGAAGAACCAGAGTGGGCGCCTGGATAACCGGCAGTACGCGCCGAGCATCCAGGTCATAGTTGAGCCGCATCAGCGCGCCGATGGAACCCGGGCTGGCTGTGGCGCGCTCCCAGCGGCCGGTGCCCTGGCGGAAAGCTTCGTTGCCCCACACGCTGGGAGCATTGAGTTCGAGCAAAATGCCCTCGCCCCAATGCGTCTCCCAACTCCTTACGTAGCTCTCCCAAAGTTCGCGTGATATTGCCCAAGGAGGATCCTTAATCGAGGCGAATGTGCCATAGAGCACGAGCGCAGAAACCCGCTCCGGGTAAGTCGCTGAGAATACCAGCGATGCCGGGCCGCCCTCCGACCAGCCATAGATGGTGGCCCGCTCGGAACCGGCGGCATCCATCACAGCCCGGATATCGATAATGCGCTCCTCGACGGTTTGCTCGGCGGCGACGTTTCTGTCGGAGAGTCCCTGGCCGCGCTTGTCGAAGACGACTACGCGCGCGAACGCGGTCAGGCGTTCGAGAAGATGCTTGGCAGCCGCTCTTTCCCAACTCAACTCCGCGTGCGAGAGCGTCCCAGGCACGAGGACGATATCGCGAGGACCTTCTCCGAAGATGCGATAGGCGAGGTGAACATCGCCGCTCTTGGCGTACTTGACTGGGACTTCCACTTCTCGGCGTTTCTAACGCGATTGCTCGCAAGGCATTATCACCGCGCCAAGCTTAATCCAAGAAAGCACGACTCGAGGTTCGCGCTCTGAGACTATCGCACTCGCGCGCAAGTAATGCGGACTCTTGAGTATTCATAGTCTGGCGGCTCGGACGTACAGTACGGTGGAGCAGATTGACTTCCAGGAGGCGTGCACATTGGCGACTTTGCAAAAGCCTATCGGGTCCGGGTTCGGGGCTGCTTCCACTGCCAGCGACGTTACCAAGGGGATCGACCTGTCAGGCAAGATCGCGATTGTGACCGGCGGCTATTCTGGTATCGGTGTGGAGACCGTGCGCGCCCTGCGTTCCGCGGGAGCCAGGGTTATCGTCCCGACTCGTGACCGCGACAAGGCGGTCCGCGCGCTGGATGGGATCGAAGCCGAGATCGAGGCGATGGATCTGCTCGATCCGGCGTCGATCGACGCCTTCGCTGAGAGGTTTCTCGCGTCGGGCCGGCCGCTGCATATTCTCGTTAATAGCGCGGGCATCGCGGGGGCGCCGCTGACGCGCGACGCTCGTGGCTATGAATCACACTTCGCGACCAACCACCTCGGACATTTCCAGCTCGCGATGCGACTATGGCCGGCGCTACGCAAAGCGAACGGTGCGCGGGTTGTTGCGGTTTCAGCGTGGGCGCATAGCCGCGCGCCTATGGTGTTCGAGGATCCAAATTATGAGCATCGCGACTATGTTCCGTGGATGGCGTACGGGCAATCGAAGACGGCCAACATTCTCTTTGCGCTGACGATGGACGAGCGCGGCAAGGCGCACGGCGTGCGAGCCTTCTCGCTCCATCCGGGCAGCATCGTCACGGGACTAGCGAGGTATGTTTCGCGCGATCTGCTCCGGGCGGCGGGCGTGATTGACGACGACGGAAATCCGATCATCGACCCGGCGAAGAATCTGAAGACGGTGGAGCAGGGTGCTGCGACCAGCGTCTGGTGCGCGACGAGCCCGCAGCTCGACGGGATGGGCGGCGTCTATTGTCAGAATAGCGACATCACGCCGCTGGTTGCCGAGGAAATCGCAGCCAACCCAATTGGATCGATGGCGCTCGGCGTGATGCCGCATGCAGTCGATCCGGATGCGGCCAATCGTCTCTGGAGCCTGAGCGAGCAGCTTACGGGCGTCGCTTTGGTCTGACTTCAAGCCCACGCTCAATCGGACTGCGCCGGTTATCGGAGATGCGCGATGGACCTGCGTCTTGTGCGTCCTTCGTCGTTGCGGCGGAAGAGTCGAGTATCAGCGGTGTGGCTACATCACCGCGTCTCAGAATTCTCGTTCGAAGAGAATCAGGTGCGTGTGCGGGGGCTCGATATCGGCGAACACGGCGCGTCCTTCGAAGCGGAAGTCCCGATAGGCCAGGCGCGCGCGCTCATGGAACCCGGCCTTTCTGGCAGCCGTTTGCGAGTAATGCCCCGTGCACTCAGTCACACAGCGTTTGAAGCCGCGGTTACGGGCGAGGTCCCTGCTGACGCGAAAGAGCGTACTCGCGATGCCCCTCTTGGCGAATCTACCGGCCGGTGGCACTCCGACCATCCAGAGATCCACCGCCTCGCCGAATGAGAGGCCTGGGCGCCGGGCTTCGTAGGCCTCGTCCACGGTCACAATCGCTTTGATAACCGGACGGAACCGCGGGAACTCCTCTGGAATACCCTCCGGTATTGGTGACTTGAAGTCACGGCTGATGAAAACGCCGGCCAGCGTTTCCGGGTGATCCACCGGCACCGCTATTACCGAAAGGCCGTTCGTGGTGCACTCCGGCATGAAGCGAGCGATCAACGGATCCAGGTCGCGAGGGGAGTATCCAAGGGCCGCCATCATTGGCTCGCGAGAGAAACTCTCGCTCAAAACGGTGAGGATGGCGTCGCCGAACTCGTCGGTAGCGACCTCGTACCTTAAGCCACCCTCCTCGTGCAGGAGACGCGACTGAGAACGTGACTGTGAGTGTGTCATTCCACTCTCCCGGGTTTCTGGGTTTGAATTGACTAAAGCACCGCGGTGCAAGAACCACGCCTTCATCCTCGACGAACGAGAAGCATAGAGCTGGGAAGCGATATGGCCGATCGCGGGGAGATACGCCGCACAACGTGTGGCATTCCGCTACGGGAACGATTCGCAGCATGGCGGTTGACTGCGGCGAACTGATGAATTGAAGTCGGAGTCATGGCGACCAGGGAAGTCAAAATGTACTCGGACTACAAAAGTCCGTTCGCCTATCTCGCGTTCGAACCCGGGCTCGAGTTGGAGAAGCGCTACGACGTCCGAGTGCGCTGGATACCCTTTCAACTGCGCGTGAAAGACAAGGGTCAGCGCAGCCTCTACTCGGAGTACAAGACCAGGTACTCGTACCTCGACGCACGGCGCTGGGCGAAATCGCGCGGCCTCGTGATTCGCAGCCAACTCAAGGTCTATGACACACGGATCGCGCTGATCGGCGGGCTGTTCGCGCAAAAGCATGACCGGTTGCTGCCTTTCAATCTCAAGGTTTATGAACTCTTCTGGAAACGCGAACTGGTACCGGACGATCCTGATCAGGTTGCCGCGGTAGTTGCCGAAATGGGTCTCTCGGCGGACGAGTATCGTGCATATCTCGCAGGGGAGGGTGCAGCCGACTATGAACGTGCGCAGGAAGAAGCCGCCGCCGACCATATCTTCGGCGTGCCGATCTTCGTGTTCGAAGACGAGCCGTTCTGGGGTCACGACCGCCTCCCAGTGCTGGAACAACGATTGACGGAAGCCGGTCTGCAGGGGTGACCCCTGCACCCAGTATTCGGGCACCTTCGCGATTCAAGGAACGCGCACAGTGGTAAATGGGCAGATCGTGAAAGCAGGAGGTTTTCGCAAATGCTCGCTATCGGTGACAACGTTAGGGTAGTGGACGGCCCCTTCTACGATTTTGAAGGAACAATTAAGGAAGTGCGCCCCGCAGAGGGGAAGGCGCGCGTTACGATATCAATTTTCGGGCGAGCCGAAACCATTGAGCTGGATTTTTCTCAGATAAAACCCACAACCGCAAATTAATAGGCTCGGTTAATCCGAGAGGCCGTTCTCGCGGATTTGGTCGAGTTCTATCTCATTCAGGCGTCCGGCCTTGTATAAGTTGAGGAACTCGTGCGAAACGCTCTGACCGAACATCGCCATGTCATCGGTGTTGACGGTCACTCGCACTCCCGAATCAAAGAGCTTTCGGATTGGATGTGAAGCAAGAGTCTCGACCCTGCCAAGCATCAGGTTGGAAGTCGGACAGATGTTGAGCCGGATGCGATGGTCGGCGAGAAATCGCATCACCGCTGGCGAGTCGGCTGCCGCAATCCTGTGCTGCACCTCGTCGAGCTCAAGTTCCTCTACCGCCTGCCATACCGAATCTGCGTCACCCCACTCGCCCACATGGGCTTTGAGGCGGAGCCCACTTGCTTTCGCGAGACGATAGAGGGGCTTGAAGTTCGCGATTGGCTGGGCGAACTCGTCACCCGACAGATCCAGAGTCCGGTAGAAGCCAAGCTCGAGAAACGGCTCCATCCACCGGCGGATGTCCTCGATACGGCAATGACGCGACATCCCGAGTTGCGGAATCCATTCGACGCCGGGCGCGCCGCGTTCGTGTGCCTGCTTAAGGATGTTGGTCACATTTTTCGCGGAACCATCGAGCGTAGTCGCCCATACGTCGTCGCCGAGTTCGAAACGCACGAGTCCGTCTTGGGTCGCGCGAACAAAGGCCGCCTCGAACAACTGAGGCCTGAGCGTGGGATCGACAGTTCCGAAATTCTCGCCAGCCCATGCGTGCGTCTCGTCCATCGAGGTCAGCTTGCGATCTAGCGGGCCAAGTTCCCTATCAAGGATCTTCGCGACCGAAGCGGGGTCGGCGCCGGCCCATCCATGATTGTGCAGATCGGTCTTGGGACATCCGCAGATCGCGTCCAGGTCCGCGGCCTTCAGAGCCGGCTGAAAGTTTTCGTTCATGAGCCGTCGGCCGGG
>CAVZGB010000004.1:0-76588 GCA_963774665.1 uncultured delta proteobacterium | reverse complement strand
TCGTGGACTGTCGACCAGCGGCGCGCCGTCCTCGCTGAATTGCACTCGATGCGCCGTCTCGAATACCTGGTCTCCCAGTTGAATCGATGGCTCCCGCAAATTCCGGGACCTGCGTCGAACCCCGCGCGCTAAGCGGAGCGCTATTCCATCTTCACCAGCAGTCCGCGCGATCGCGCCGACTCGAACATCCATCGGAAGAAGACGATCGCAAAGACGAAATAGATCATGTTCAATCCAAGGCCCCATTTGAAATGCAAGGCGGAGAATCCACCTCTCTCAATAGCTTCGCGCATACCTTCGAATGAGTGCGTCGTCGGTAGGATCGAGGCTATCGGGCGCAGGAAGCTCGGCAATGAGCTCAGCGGGTAGAATACGCACGACAGCGGCATCAGGATGCCGGCGAAACTCCATGCCATGGCCTGGAACTTCGTGGTGTAGCGGAAGATCAGGCCGGTAACGACGATGCCCATCGTAAGTGCGAACAGAGCCAGGTTCAGTATGAACGGAAACAGCGTCGGCAGCGCGGGAAAGATGTCGTAGTGGTAGAATAGCCAGGCGATCAATGCCTCGACGAATAAGCCGACCATCGCCTTGGCAAGGGTCACGATTATCAGCCCGGTCACGTACTCCGATACGCTGAGAGGCGAAGCAAACAGGCTAACAAGGTTTCGCGACCATAGTTCTTCCAGAAATCCTACTGCCATGTCGCGCTGGAATGCGTTGAAAAGCCCCCACAGGATGACGGCCCCTAACAGGCAACTGAGAATTCCGGGCTGCAAGCGGTCGCCGTGGCGTAGATACAGGGTGAAGAATCCCCAGACCAGGATGTTCACCACCGGCCAGTACACCATGTAGGTGATGTGATTCGCGTTGCGGCGCACTTCGTAAGTGTGCCGCAGGATGACCGATCTAATTCGATACAGCTTCATCTGGCCGACGCCCCGCAATGCGAATGAAGACCTCTTCGAGAGCAGGTGCATTGCGATCCTCGTTCAGAATTTCGCGCGTTACTTCGATAGGAGTTCCGGTCGCGATGATACTGCCCTTGCTGAGAAAGAGAATCCGATCGCACATCCGCTCAACCTCGTGCATGTTGTGCGACGTGTAGAGGATCGTAGTCCCGCGGCTCTTCTGGAGATCGAGCAGAACCTCTCTCACCTGCACCGCCGCCTGAGGATCGAGGTACGCGGTCGGCTCGTCGAGCAGTAGCAATTCCGGATTGTTCAGAAATGCTTTGCAGAGCCCGACGCGTGTGATCTCGCCGGAGGACAACTTCGCCATCGGTTTTTTCTTCAGTCGCCCGATCCCGAATTTCTCCAACAGCTCGTTAATTTTGACCACTGGATTGCTAACGTTGTAGATTCCCGCGAAGACCCTCAGATTCTCCAGCACAGTCAGCCGGACCGGGAATGCCATATACGGCGAGGTGAAATTCAATCTCTGGAGTATCTGTTCGCGGTCCGTTTCGAGATTCTTCCCGAACAGACGCACGCTGCCGGCATTCGGCGAAATCAGGCCCAGCATCATGTGGATGATGGTCGTCTTGCCGGCCCCGTTGGGACCGACCAGGCCGGCAATTTCGCCGGCGTGAACGACGAAGGATACGTCGTCGACCGCGGTGAACTTGCCGTAGGTTTTTGTCAATCGCTCGACGGTAACGAGCATCGCGCCACCCTACGCCACGAGCACGTCCATAACAAACGGTTCGTAGCGCCATTTTTCCGCGCGCGAACGATGCTCGGCTATCGTCTGATGCATAGCCGGTGCGGCAGTTTGCGTGTTCCCTATGTGACACGAGCAAAGTAAAATTTACTCGACAAAATCACTTGAAACACGAGAGCAAAATTCGTATCCTGCCGCTCCAGTTTGGATTCTCGGGTTGAGATAAAACGACAAACATTGATGGGGGCGAGATCTCGAAGGAGAAGATAACCAATGGCTTCACTGTTTCCGTCATTGCCCAAAGTCGATGCGGCCCGCGGTTCCCGCCTGCCAAGGGTTTGTATTGCCACGTGGGAAATCGAGGGACCATCTCGCAATGCTGGCATCGGTACGGCGTACACGAGTCTCGCCGACGCGTTGAAGCGGGCCGGCTACGACGTGAGTATCCTCTTCCTGCTCGGATGCCATCCTACTGATGGAAACATGATCGATTGGGTTGATTACTACCGCACCGAGAAGGGCATGAAATTGATTCCGCTTCCCATGGCGCATGAACCCAGGATTCATGCCGCGTGGGCCTCGAGCGTGTCGTATCACACTTATGTTTGGCTGAAGGCGCATCAGCACGACTTCGACGTCATTCATTTTCCAGAGTGTCAGGGTCTGGCATTTTACAGCCTGCTGGCGAAGCGCCAGGGGCTCGCTTTCGGTGACGCGACCTTTGTGATCGGTACGCACGGTCCGACATTCTGGGTAAAGGAGGGTAGCCAGGACTATATACGCAATCTGGGAGAGCTTGAGATTGATTTCATGGAACGCACCAGCGTCTCCGCTGCGGATATCGTCGTGAGTCCCAGTCAATACCTTCTCAACTGGATGCAACAAAACGGTTGGGAACTTCCCGAACACACTTACGTTGCGCCCTATGTCCTTCCCAAGACTGTCTTATCGGAAGATTCGGCGCCGCGTCAGAAGCGAAAGGAAGTTCGCGAAATAGTATTTTTTGGAAGACTTGAGATCAGAAAGGGCCTCAAGCTCTTTTGCGATGCGGTCGATGAACTTTGCGCGGATCCTGACCATCGCGATTTTGAGGTCACCTTCCTGGGAAAGGAAACCCAGCTCTACGGCCGTTCGAGTATCGGGTACATCAGCGATCGTTCCAAGGCATGGAACGTTCCGTGGCACTTAGTCTCCAATAAGTATCAAAAGGCCGCAATCGAGTACCTTCGAGGAGATGGGCGGTTAGCAGTGGTATCGTCTCTCGCCGACAATTTTCCTAACACTGCGCTGGAATGCGTTGGCGCCGGCGTACCGCTGCTGGTCAGCAACGTGGGAGGCATCCCGGAAATTATCGATCCTGCTGATCGAGAGAATGTTTGCTTCGAGCCGCAGCCGGACGTGCTGGCGGAACGAATCAGAGGTGCTCTTGAACATGGCGCGTTTTCGGCGCGACCGTCGGCGTCATTCGCTGACACCGAAGGTAACTGGGTGCGTTGGCATGCGGGCCTTTCTAATCGAGCCAAAAATGAGCAGCCCGCTCGTAAGGAACGGGACGGCGGGAAGAGAATCAATCTTTCCGTTGGTGAGCGTGTGTTTCGCGTATAACGTCAGAGAGAAAGGCGCCGAAGCCACTTTGGCCTCGCTGAAGCAGCAAGATTATCCGCATCTGGAAATCATTGTGGCCGAATGCGGAAGCGAAGGTTCGACAGGATCAAAGGCATCCAATGGCCGGTTAGGAGACCACGAACTGCGCAAGATTTATCGGCGCGGAAACGAGATGGGCGCGGCCAGAAATGCAGCAGTGCGCGAGGCCAAAGGCGAATACCTGTTCTTCGTCGACGATCACACGCTGTTGTTGGCGCCCAACGCGATTTCCGTCTTCGTGCAGGTTGCGCAACGTGTGGATGCCGACATTCTCACATCGGCAATCAGCTTTTTCCTCGGGTCGTCGAACGGCGCGTCGGACAATCGCCTCGAACATTCGCGCCGTCCGTTTCTCGGGGGAGACGCCGCTACCGGTGCTTTCGTGAATTGCTTCGGCAGCACCAACGCGCTCGTGCGGCGCGACGCGTTCGACACCGTCGGAGGATTCAGCGACGAAGCTGTATCAACCCTTGACGATTGGGAGCTCCTATCCAAGGCAGCTCTGGCAGGGCTGCGGATCGAAACGATGCCGGAAGTATTTCTCTGGCACCGTGAAGATCAGGATCGTGAGAGCATGGTGCACTCGCTCGTGAATGCGGTTCGTAGCGCTCGGCCGTATACCATACCCGGTCGCCAGGTCGCGCCTGCCGTCGAGCGGACGCTGTCCAAGGTGGTGCAATTCGGCCAGGGACTGAAGTTCGAGCGAGATGCTAACACTGGAACTCCCCTATCGCGCGGAGAACAGGGTCCTGCTGTGACAGGCTGATAAAGTGAGAAACGCAGCGTAGCATGCAAGCGGAGGATTTCCTTTCCGCGGGAAGGACCAAGTGACAGCCGATTAGTCTCGATATGCCTTCTTCACGCGCTGTACTGGTTCTTGGAATGCATCGCAGTGGAACCAGTGCGCTTGCCCGCGGCCTGCAGATGCTTGGCGTCTATCTGGGGAACGACTTCATAAGCCCCAAGCCCGATAACCCTACCGGTTATTGGGAGGATAGGAACATCTACGAGATCAACGAACGCCTGCTAGCTGTCTTCGGGCTCAAGTGGGAAGAGGTCGCGCTCATCGACGACGCCCGATGGGACGCACCGGGGGTAGAGGCCCTGCGTACCGAGGCTGTCGCCTATCTGAGATCGCAATTCGTCAGCCATTCTTTGTGGGGATTTAAGGATCCACGCACTATTCGGCTGTTGCCCTTCTGGCGTTCAGTACTACGCTCGCTCGAGGTAGATGAATCCTATCTGCTGGTGATCAGAAATCCTCGCAGCGTAGCGAATTCTCTTATCAGGCGTCATGGTATGGACGCTGTGACAGCGCACTTGCTGTGGCTGGTTTACGTGGTTCCGAACTTAAGCATGATAGCCAATCGGCCATTTATCGTTGCCGACTACGATCTGGTGATGGCCAATCCGCGACAGGAGCTTGAACGTATCGCCAAGGGTCTGAAAATTCCGTTGACTGATACGAGTAGGGCGGGAATCGATCAGTTTGTCAGCGACTTCCTCGATCCGAATTTGCGGCATAGCTTCTTTAACGTCTCGGACTTTGAACTTGATCTCAATCTGCCTCCGCTGACTCGGGAGGCATACCTGTGGCTGCGTTCGCTGGCGACCGACCAAACAGCTAACGACTCGCCTCGATTCTGGGAAGCTTGGGAAAGGAGCCGCAAAGCTGTCGAAAGACTAGTCGGTGGCGCGAGTTCCGCATGACTGGTTTCGATGGGCAAAGCGATGGACGCCTGGATGCTGACACTTCTGGGAGTGGCTTTCGTCTATTTGTGGTGATCGGTGCTCAACGAACCGGGACCAATATATTGCGCGAGATACTCAATACCAATGAGCAGATCGCGATGCTCGGCGAAGTGCTCACGCCTAGCCCTGCGCCCGCCCACTGGGATAACTTTTCCCGTACGCTGCCGGTTCACACTCTTCATCCGGCGACTGTCCGCGAGGCTGAAGCGCTGCTCGATCGATACTTCGAATTTGTGCGGTATCGGATTCTCAACCATTGGGAAGACAACCGGAAGAACCGAAGTCGTGCCTTCGGTGTGGACATCAAGTACAATCAACTGCGAGACATCGCCCCGGCAAATTGGAGTTCTTCATCTCCTGCATTTATTCCTGGTTACTTGCGATCTCGCGGTGCTACTATCATTCACACGACAAGAAATGTGATCCACTGCGCGATTTCGACTTTTATCGCCGCGCAACGAAATGTCTGGCACAACTATGATGGCGCCGTGATCGACCGCAGCTACCATCTTGATATTCAAGAGTGCCTCGCGCACGCGCGGACAATCCTGAAGCATCGCGAGGCTTTCATCGAGGCCGCATCCGGATGCAAGCTCGTCAATTGTCGTTATGAGAGCCTGATTGTAGACATCGCGAGAGCCGGCTCCAAGGAAGACATTCCAGCAGCGCCGGGTCCGTTGTCGGATATCGCGCAAGCACTCGAAAGTTCTTTCACATTTCGCTACGACCGGCGTCTTCAGAAGGCAATTGATATCCCATATTCCAGATTGCTCTCGAACTACGATGCGCTTGTTAGCCAGCTAAAGGACTCAGAGTTCTCGAAACTTGTTTCGACTCTCGAGTAGCGACCACTCATGGTAGACGCCAAACCATGGCTGGATCCAAATGCGCAAGCGGGAAGTTATGCCTTAGGCCTGCTCGGCCTGGAAGAGCGCAAGTTGCTCTACCAGTTGGCTCGGTATACCTATACCGGGGAAGGCGCTGTGGTAGACCTCGGATCGTTTTGCGGCGCATCCACCTGCTGCCTCGCCGCGGGCCTGAGGGACAATCCTCGAGCGGCGGGCCGTCACGTCGACGCCTACGACAGCTTCATCGCCAGCGAACCGTACTTGGTCGACTTCATTCGCGAACAATTCCACGAGCCGCTCGAACTGGGGCAGTCGTTCGCCTCGACGTTTCGACGCGCCACTGCCGAGTTCGCCGATCTGATCGAGGTTCATGCGGGAGACCTACTCGAGCAAAGCTGGCCCCCGGATAAGCCTATCGAGATACTGTTTGTCGACGTGGCTAAGACGCTTGCCCTCAGCGGTAGGGTGTTGACTGAATTCTTTACACATTTGACGCCGGGAAAATCGATTGTCATTCACCAGGATTTCTATCACCCTACCGCGTTCTATCTTCCGGTAGTGATGGATTTTCTCATAGATCATTTCACCATCATTGAGGCCGGTCGCGATTGGTCCGTGGTGTTCCGGCTTGATAGGCCAATCCCGCGAGAGAAATTGCAGACGGCAAGCCTCTATAAATTCTCGTTTGCGCAGCAACAAGCCGCGCTACGACGCATGATGCGGCGGGTCGGCATGCCCGGAAGCGATTATCTTCGCTTGTCGGAGTGTGCTGCCATCGGCACTCACTTCGGCGAACAGCAGTTTCGGTCAGCGCTGGCCGCCGCAATTCGACTGTCGAGACTCGATAACGATCACGTGTGGTCCGATGGCCTCGCCTGGTGCAGCGACTTTAAGGCGTCACGCATCCGCACGAGGCTTTATGGGGCACCGGCGTTGATGCCTCCTCCAACATCGACTGATAAGGCTCATCTCATGGTGTCGGCCATACTTTCCGAGGTCGCGGCGCGGATTATGCCGGGCGTCAGGCCACGTCTCACCGGATAGTCTCCGCAAAGAGCATGCGACAATCCAGGCTCTTAGCTATCGCGATTCTTGTGATTGCGAGTGTCGTGTTCCTGGAATGGTCATCCACGATTGAGGCTCCCTTTGTCGTTTACTTTCTGGTAGCGAGTGTGTGGTCAATAACAATCGCGCTGCTATCTCGTCCTGAGGTCCTACGCGACGGCGCGCTGATCTGTGGCTCAGTGTTCCTTAGTATGGCCGTGGTCGAGACCTGTATGTACTACGCTAATCGGTCCCAGATCATTATCACGAGGACAATACCGGTAGAGTGGCGCCGGGATGAGACGGGTATGGGTTCTCAGCCAGTGCCGAATACGACGATTACATTTGAAGAAGCGCTAGGCGGTCGGCGAATCGACGACGTCACCTACAGATTCGATGGCAGCGGTCTTCGAGAAATCCCTGCGGCAGTTCAAGGAGGACCTTATCGAGTAGTGTTCTTCGGTTGTTCCTTTATGTTTGGTCATGGGGTCAAGGACGATCAGACACTTCCCTATTATTTTTTGCGGGAAGCAAAAGGCGCATTCGAGGGGTTTAATTTCGCGGGCGACGGCTGGGGGCCGCATCAGATGCTCAGGGAGATTGAAACCGGCTTCGTCCGCCGAGCGGCTGGCACCCCCGAGCTGGCGATATATGAAGCAATCCCGGATCACCTGCGACGGGTCGCTGGCAGGGCCCCGTGGGAAGATGGGCCAAAGTACGACCTATGCCAAGGTAACGAAGCTTGTTACTCAGGGCAGTATCATAGTGCAGACTACGCAATATGGCGGCGGTGGATGGATAGAAGTTGGATCGTGAGGTTCTTCGAAAGCCACTCCGGGAAGCTATCGCAACCCTCTGACATCCCACTGTATTTGGCAGTACTGAAGAGGACCCGAACTTTGCTCGAACAAAACGGTACTCGTTTTGTGATTGTCCTATGGGATCAAAATGAGCTGGCGAAGACGATTCTGAAAGCCTTGCAGGCAAATCAATTCGATGTGATCCCGATGTCTTCTATATTTCCGGTGAGTGATCTGAAAAATGGACTTCTCATTCAGCGTGATTTGCATCCGTCACCGTCGACCAACGAGGAGATTGCGGCTTACCTCTGGAAGCAAGTAGGCGCGCCAGTAGTGGACGCAAAGCACCCGCGATGAAAACGTCTTAGGCGGCGCTTCCGCTAGTCCGTGCATACTGGTTGCGTAACTGTGCCATTTGGCCGAACAGCTCGAGGATGTTGCGCGATGAGTGGTCATCATTTATCTCGCGGAAAATCGTATCCACCGTGACCGCCAGCCGCTCCGGATCTTCCCAGCCGCCGAATGAGCCCAAAGAGATATTCTGTGCCGCCTCCCATGAACTCATTCCCGCCGCGTGACACCTGCGCGCTTCCTTGTCGACATAGACCAGGTAGTCCTGCATCCGCTTGACGCCAGCCTTGTCGGTGATTGGGCCATGGCCGGGGATGACGACGTCGGCGTCCAGCCCCAAAATTCGGTCGCAGGCTTTGATCCAGTTGCTAACAGGACCTGCCCACGCGATAGGAGTCCCCTCGATGAACAGAATATCGCCCGTGTAGACGACTCGATTTGCAGGGACAAACGCGATCACGTCGCCCGCTGTATGCGCCGGCCCTACCTGGATCAGCTTTACCTGCTTGTCGCCGACCTTGAGCGTTTCCTCGCCAGTAAAGGTTCGATCAGGCAGCCTGAATGTAACCCCGGCGAAATCGAACGCTCCGAAAATTTTCTTGAAGAAAGCTCCGACCTCGCCCATCGCGTCGGTATTTTTCATCAGCTGTGCGAGCATCTGCGGATTGCCTTCTTCGCGCATCTCGTGCGCCGCCGCTTCCGACGCGATAATCACCGCGTTTTTCGCAAGCCGATTGCCAAAGGTGTGATCGCCGTTCGAATGCGTATTAACCACCACGCCGATTCGATCGGCGCCAAAGCCGGTCGCGTCCTGCATTACCCCAAGCATCTCGCCAGTCAGACGTTCATCGAAAAGCGTATCGACCAACAGCGATTGATCTCCGTCGGTAATCAATCCGGCGTTGCTGTAACCCCAGGTGCCGGACGGCTGCAGGTATGCGTACGCGCCACGTCCAAGGTCATGTAGCCCTTTGCTGAATTGCCATTTGCTCACGATTTTTCTCCCTTGCCGTTGATACGCGATTGCTCGGCTTCTAGCATTTGCACATCTGTTTCGTGATCAATCGAGCGGTTCGTCTATATCGGCACCGTCGGACTCCGCGGTGTCGGCCGCGACGAATTTCTCTTGCGGACTGGACGTATCGGCGACCAGCTTGCGCGATACGATAATAAACGCGGAGTGCGCGATCATCCTGAAATGCGGCCGCACGCTCATCCCTTTTACCTGCCAATGCCGCAGCAGGGTCTCGAAGCTTTCGATCTCGCCGAAATCGCTGCGCGCCTGAATAGTCTCGACCGTATCCTTGAGCTGCACCGCCGTCGGCACGTAGCAAACCAGCACCGCGCCGGGCCTCAGCGCAGCCGCCGCGACCGCGAGCGCGCGCCCCGGCTCCGCTAGATCGAGAAACATCCGATCGACGCCGGTTTCGTCGAAGCCGCCGTAGAGATCGCGCACCTTGATTGTCCAGTTGGGCGCGTCGCCGAAAAATGCGGCCACGTTCTTGCGCGCGGCGTCAGCAAAATCCTCGCGCAGCTCATACGAAATGACGCGCCCCGCCGGCCCGACCGCTCGCAGCAGCGCAATCGTCAGCGCGCCCGCTCCCGTGCCGCCTTCAATCACCGTCGCGCCCGGAAACACGTCGCCCCAAATCAGCAGTGGCCCGGTGTCCTTGGGATAAATCACCTGCGATGCGCGCGGCAGATGCGGAATCAGGTCGGCATACGTCGGCCGTAGCACCAGGAACGCCTCGCCAGTCGAAAACTTGACGCGAGATCCCTCTTCGACGCCGAACAGATCGTCGGCGCGCAACTCGCCGCGGATAAGCAGCTTCTTGCCCGCCCGCAGCATCTTCATGTAGCGGCGCCCCTTGCGATCGATAAAAATTACGGCGTCATTTTCTTTGAGGCGCGAGTCCAAGATGCTTCAACGCTTGCACGCATCGCGAGCGCCCGCAACACGCAGAGCACATACACGTTATTGAATGTGAAACCCGCGGTGGGTTTCACGCTTCCTTCGGCAGGGGTGACCCCTGCACCCAATAAAAAAGAAAAGATGCGGGACTTCGTCCCTGTTAGAACTTTTTTGGGTGGAGCGGTCCGATTCTTCACCTCGCCCGTTACTTTACGGGAGAGGAGGCCGGCCGCATCGCGGCCGGTAGGTGAGGGTTCTGGGCCACATCACAAAAGCGCGGCTACGCAGTTTTCTGTGTAATCTTTTTCTGTGACCCCGACGGCGCGCGCGGCCTATTGACTATGCAACCCCGCGAACTTACCTTTGAGAATGCACCCGGCCAGATGGTATCATCCAGTGGCCGGGTCGTTTTGCGTAAAACGTTGATCCGATTCCAAATATAAATTTCGCGAGCCGCTAATCCAACTCGAGAGCAATTCACGTCATGGCAGAGAAAAAAGCTAAAACCGCCGAGAAAAACGCGGGCATCCAGCAGAAACACGTCTGTCCCAGTTGCGGCGCCGAGAGCAAGGTGACCAAGTTCGCCGGCTTCGGCCGCAAGGGCTTCTACCTCGTCTGCGAGAAGGCTTGCGGCTTCGTCGGACGCACGCGCTAAGCGGGCAGGGGGATTCCACGCGATGGGTAGAGCGCGCAAGAGCAAGACCTCCAAGCGTGACAAGTACGCTTCGTTCGGGGACATGGCAGATGAGTCGGACGAAGATGCCGACCTTCCCAAGGACGAAGCCGGCCGGCGAAAAATCAAACGCCAATACGGCGAGCTGCTCGGCATCCGGATCGAAAAGCTGCGCGGCCGCATCCTCAACCGCGAACGAATCAACAAAACCATCGAGGGCATCTACTTCATCTGCGCCTCATGCATGAAAGTATGTCACTCGCTCGACGACGGCTTCACCGAAGATCCCGCAAATCAGAACAATCTGTGCGGCGCATGCACCAAGGCTCAGGCTGCTGCCACCACGGCGGCCGCGGCGACCAAGGAAAGCAGCGGCGGCTCGTCGCGCCGTTCAACTCGATCTCCACGCAAGCGCGCCGCGGCCAGTTGACCGTACTTGTGCGCGTGATAACGAAAAGCTAAACAGGGCCGATGTCTTTACAGCTCATCTCTCCCGACATCAATCTCGATTTCGTCGGGAAGCGTTATTTCTTCGTCGCACTGTCGACCGCGATCAACATCCTCGCGATCGTGCTGCTGCTCACCAAGGGCCTCAACTACGGCGTCGATTTCGTCGGCGGCACCGTCGCGCAAATCGAGTTCACCCAGAAAACCAACGGCGACGCGATTCGCAAGGCGCTCGCGCCTCTCAATCTCGGCGAAGTCACCGTCCAGGATTTCGGCAAAGCGGGGCAGTCCTTCCTTGCGCGCTTCCAGTCGTTCAAGAACATCGGCGGAATCGGGGTCCTGATCGAGGCCGCGCTCGACAAAGCCTACGGCCCGAGCGTCGCCAAGGTCGTGCGAGTCGAGAGCGTCGGCGCCAAGGTCGGCAGCGACCTCCGGCGCAAGGGCTTTGCCGCCGTCATCATCGCGACCATGTTCATGGGCGTGTATATCGCGATCCAGTTCCGCAACGTGAGCTGGAGCTTCGGCGCGGGCGCCGTGATCGCGTTGATTCACGACGTGCTGGTCGTGATGTGCGCGCTGGTCATCTCGCAGTACCAGTTCGATCTGACGACGCTCGCCGCGGTGCTGACCGTTATCGGTTATTCGGTGCATGACACCATCATCGTCTCGGACCGTATCCGCGAGGATTCGACCAAGCGCCGGCGCGAGCCGATCGCATCGATCATGAATCGCGCGATCAACGAGACTCTCTCGCGCACCATCCTGACTTCCGGCACCGCCATCGTAGTTTTGCTCTCGCTGCTCGCATTCGGCGGCCCGATCCTGCGCCCATCGGCGTTCACGCTGTTGATCGGATTCATCACGGGCACGTATTCGTCGATCTACATCGCAGGTCCGGTCGTGCTCTTTCTGGGAAGGCGGCACGGGCGGCACGCAGAAAGGCGCCGGCTCCTCCCGCGCCGCCTGACGGCGGTTTGTGTCGCCTGATCATCTGCTTTTTTTGTCATTCTGAGCGAAGCGAAGAATCTCGACGGACGCTCCCGCGGCCGCATCTGTGGCGAACGCAATGCCAACAACATTGAAAACCGCCCGCGGCATCTACGCGATCGCGATCGCTCGACGAATCGAACGCATCGCAGACTCGGTAGTGCTGACGCTAAGCCTCGAACGCGCGGACGGAATCGAGAAAGTCGCATTCACACTCCGAATCGCGAGCAGCCTGATCAGCGCAGACGACTCTCCAGAAAAACTGATCGAACGAATCGCACCATGGCTCGAGCGCGAATTCGAACAAACCCGCGAAGCCGCCCTGAAATCGATCCGCACCGAGCGCAAGCTGCTGGAAATCTCCTTCGACGCCGCACATCCCGGCCCATTCGCATAAGCGCGGAGCCGCGCCTTCGCGGTTGAGGCTGCGTCCGCCAACATCGAGAAATATCGGGATTCGCTGCAGCAGCTCAGAATGACACGGGAGGTTGCTGTTCTGCGCTTTTTTTCCGTCATCCTGAGCGGAGCGAAGGATCTCGCGCGCGAAAGCGCGCGTCACCCGTGCACTTGCAACCGCTTAAGTTGTGGGCACGATGCGTCGGGGATTCAACATGAAAATCAAGCTCATCAGGGATCGACGAATGAATCGACGCCAATTTTTTTCTCTTGGGGTGAAAATGGCCGGAGCAATCGGCGTCGGCGTGACGGCGGACCAGGGCGGGTCGAAGGCATGGGCCGGGGACTTCCCCACGGAGGACGGCCCCACCACTGACTCTCTCGCCAACCAGAAAGGCTCAGTCAGTCGCGGCTACCAGTATCTCTCAACCGCCATGGACGCGTATCAGCAGGGTCAGACGCCGCGGCTCGTCCAGAGCTATGCCGATTCGCAACAACTCGGCAGTACTGCGTTCGTGTATGACAACTCACTCGCGATCCTCGCCTACCTCAGGCGCCGGAAAGGCGATGACGTAGCGCGGGCGATGCTCCTCGGCGACAGTTTCCTCTACGCACAAGCGCACGACGGAACCTACACCGACGGTCGTGTGCGGCAAGCCTACTGGGTTGGCCCGTTCACCCTGCCGTTCACCAGCAACGATTCGTACTTTGTGCGGCAGGATGGCACCGTCAATCTCGTCGGCGCCCCGTGGTTCTTCACAGGCAGCTCGGTCTCGGACATGAGCTGGGTGGGGATCGCCCTGGCGCAATTGTTCGCGCGCACCCGCAAGTCGCGTTACCTCGACGGCTCGATTCGGCTGGCGCAGTGGATCGTCGACAATGCCTTCGACACCGTCGGCCTCGGCGGCTACAGCTTCGGCGTGGACGGCAAGAACCAGCGATTGAGTTTGAAGAAATTGACCGAGCACAACGCCGACGTCTACGGGTTCTTCACCAACATTCTGGCGCCGCTCACCGGTGACTCGAAGTGGACCGATCTTGGCCAGCACGCCCTCCAGTTCGTGGAGCTTATGTGGAATGCCGACGACGGCTTCTTTTACACTGGCTCGAACGACGGGAAGACCATCGACACTGCCGTGGTATTGGAAGAGGTGCAGTCAGAGGCTTACCTCGCGATGCTGGACGCCCGCTATGCGGACGCGCTCGACTGGTCCAAGACCAACCTGGTCGGGACGGATACACCGCAATCTCTCAACTCCCGCTTGACGGGTAACCTGCGGTTCACCGGACCGAGCTTCAGCGACGTAGGCCGGCGCGCAACCGAGCCATCGGGCCCGTTCGATCCATTGCCCGATCCCGACGCCGTCTGGTTCGAGGGCAACGGGCACATGGTAGCGGCCCTGCGCGCTCGCAGGCGGAAGGCCGCTCGCGATTTGCCGACCTTCAATGGCGACCTCGCGACCGCTTCCGAGTACCAGAGTCACATCATCCTGGCGCAGTCCGAACTCGGCCAGGGTCAAACCATCAACGCAGTCGCGATTCCTGATCAATCAGGCGTGGTCGCAGCGTCCAGCATCCTCAACACCGGAACCGGTTTCTCCTACTTCCCAAATGTTCACCTTGCCGCCACGTCGTGGTACCTGATCGCCGCATCAGCCGGCAACCCCTACCAGTTGTGAGGCCATCTGATAGACACTGGGTGCAGGGGTCACCCCTGCCCAAGGAAGGGTGAAACCCACGGTGGGTTTCACATTCAATAAAGTGATTTCTACCGTCCGCCCTTCGCGCTATACGATCGGATATGCCCATCCAAATCCGCCGCGCCACCGAAGCCGACATCCCTGAACTCTCGCGACTCGTCGCCGCGCTCGCCGCATGGGAGCAGGCGCTCGACCCGCGCGTGCAATTCGATTGGGACGGAATCCGCGATGCGCCCAATTGGCTGAAGCTCGTGCTCAATCGCGAACATCACGCGGTCTGGGTCGCGGACGCCGGCGGCGACCACCTCGTCGGTCATCTATGGATTCGCCTCAAACACCAGGCCGACGGAGCGCTTCCCTCGTCCATCGGCTATATCAGCCAGGCTTTTATGGACGAGGCGTTCCGAGGACGCGGGCTAATGAAGCCGATGCTTGAGGCCGCCTACGAATGGTTCCGCGACGCGGGCATCACGGTCATCACGTTGAGCGTCCTGCATCGCAACTGGGTGGGCGCGACGGCATGGCATCGGCTGGGCTTCAGCGACTGGCGCGAGGAGCGCCGGATGGACCTGAAACCACGTCCGAAATAGCCTCGCCGGCGGTGTTCTTGACCGTTCGGTAAGGCTGACATTCTCCTTGACTCACCGGCGCAATCTGCCTTACTAGACTCAGTGGGTCGAGTATTCCATGAGGCTAAAATTCCGTTTGACTGTCTCTTCGGAAGCCTTATATTATACCTAACAGGTCCACTATTATTTTCGGGTGAGTGCTGGATAGATCTGGAATAGATACTGAGAAAAAAGAGATGCTGAAAAAGCCCGTTTACATGGACAATCATGCGACCACGCGGGTCGATTCGCGCGTGCTCGATGCGATGCTCCCCTATTTCACTGAGAAGTTCGGCAACGCCGCCAGCCGCAACCATAGCTTCGGATGGGAGGCGGAGGAGGCCGTTGGTCGCTCGCGCGAACAGATCGCGGCGCTGATCGGCGCCAAGTCCAAGGAAATCATTTTCACCAGCGGCGCCACCGAGTCCGACAACCTGGCAATCAAGGGCGTCGTCGAGTTTTACAAAGATAAGGGCAATCACATCATCACGTGCGTCACCGAGCACAAGGCCGTGCTGGACAGTTGCCGCGCGCTCGAGCGTGCGGGCAAGGCGACGGTCACGTACCTGCCGGTCGACAAGTACGGGATGGTCGATCCGGACGCGGTGCGGCGCGCGATCACCGACAAGACCGTGCTCATCACGATTATGTGGGCCAACAACGAGATCGGCACGCTTCATCCGATCGCCGAGATCGGCAAGATCGCGAAAGAAAAAGGAATCGTCTTCCACACCGACGCGGTGCAGGCGATTGGCAAGGTGCCGGTTGATTTCGAAAAGGCGGGCGTCGATCTCGCGTCGATCACCGCGCACAAGATTTACGGGCCGAAGGGAATCGGCGCGCTCTACGTTCGCTCGAAGGGACCGCGCGTGCGAATCTCGCCGCAGATGGACGGCGGCGGGCATGAGCGCGGGATGCGCTCGGGCACGCTCAACGTTCCGGGAATCGTCGGGTTGGGCGCGGCGTGCGAAATCGCCGGCAAGGAAATGCCTGACGAAGCGCAGCGCCTGATTCAATTGCGCAGTCAGTTGCAGGCTGGACTGTTCGAGCGGCTCGACGAGATCTACGTCAACGGTCATCCGACCGAGCGGCTGCCGGGCAACCTGAACGTGAGCTTCGCGTATGTCGAAGGCGAGTCGCTGCTGATGGGTATCAACGATATCGCTGTCAGCTCGGGCTCCGCGTGCACGTCGGCGACTCTGGAACCTTCGTATGTCATCCGCGCGCTGGGAATCGACGACGAACTCGCGCACAGCTCGATTCGTTTCGGTCTCGGCCGTTTCAATACGCTGGAAGAAGTGGATTACGTGACTGATCGCGTCAGCAAGGAAGTGAAGCGGCTGCGCGAAATGTCGCCGCTGTACGAGATGGCGAAAGAAGGAATCGATCTCAAGTCGGTCAATTGGAAATCGTAACTCGACGCTGTTTCGACGCGCCGCAGGGAAAAATTTATGGCTTACTCAGATAAGGTTATCGAGCACTACAACAATCCGCGCAACGTCGGCAGCTTCGCCAAGGACGAGCCAGGCATCGGCACCGGCGTCGTCGGCGCACCGGAATGCGGCGACGTGATGAAGCTTCAGCTTAAGATCAGCGACACCGGCGTGATTGAAGACGCGCGTTTCAAGACCTTCGGATGCGGCAGTGCGATCGCAAGTTCGAGTTACGTCACCGAGCTGGTCAAGGGTAAGCATATCGACGAAGCGATGACGATTAAGAACACGGTCATCGTCAAGGAACTCAACCTGCCGCCGGTCAAGATTCACTGTTCGGTCCTGGCCGAGGATGCGATCAAGGCCGCGATCACCGACTGGCGCAAGCGCAAGGGCGACGACGTCGCGGAGCCGGCCAAATCGAAGGAGGCCTAACTTCTCGTGGCTGTGATTTCACTTTCCGAGGGCGCTGCCCAGAAGATCAAGCAGCTCGTCGCCGACAAGGGCGAAGGCGCGGGGCTGCGCGTAAAGGTCGTCGGCGGCGGATGCTCGGGCTTGCAATACCGGATGGAAATCGACGCCGCCAAGGAGCGCGACAAGGTTTTCGAGCGCGACGGCGCGCGTCTGATCGTGGACAAGAAAAGTTTTCTCTACCTCAACGGCTCCGAGCTCGACTACGGCGAAGAACTCATGTCGTCGGGCTTCAAGGTCGTCAATCCAAATGCCAAGCGCAGTTGCGGATGCGGTGAGTCGTTCGTCGTATGAACGACTGGACGTGGGGAATGGCGTCTCAAGATGATCGAATGCCCTTCATGTGGAAGGCGGCAAGAGCCGTCGCTGATTTGCGCTGAGTGTGGGTCGCCGCTCGCGGCGCCGCTCGATTGTTTCGCCGCGCTCGGTCTGCCGCGCAAGCTGACTATCGACCTCGACGCGCTCGAGCGCCGCTATCATGAATTGAGCCGCAAGATTCATCCCGACCGGTTCGCATCGAAGGGCCCCAAGGTCCGCGATGCGAGCCTGCGTGCGACTGCGACGCTCACTCGCAGCTATCGCACGCTGCGCGATCCAGTCGCTCGCGGTCTCTACTGGCTCGAACTCAACGATGAGAAGCTCGCCGAGAACAACAAGCGCGTTCCGCCAGAGCTGGCCGAGCTGGTCTTCGAAGTGCAGGAGCAACTCGCCGAGATGCAGCTCTCGTCGGACCCCGAAGCGGCGCTTGAGCGCGCAACTGAAATCGCGGCACGGCGAATCGAGCTTCAATTCAAAATGGATGAAGCGCTGGCCGAGCTCGAAAGAAATTTCGCGAAGTGGGATCAGCCCGCAGATCAGAAAATGCTTACATTGGAATTGAAGGCCACTCTTTCGAATATCGCCTATCTGCGCACCCTGATTCGCGACGTCGATCGAGCACTCGAGAACTCAAAGGCCGCCTGATATATGAAGAGAACTGGATTCTATCTGTTGATGGCTACCTGTTTACTACTTCTAGCTGCGTGCTCTGGCTTGAATGAGTCGGCTCAGAACGTCAAGTACTCGACCAAAAGTGAGGCTCCAAAAGATTGCAAGGAAATTGGCGAGGTCTCTGTCGGTTCATTCTTGCCCCATATGACCATGGAGTCCGTAAAGAACGAGATGAGAAACAAGACCGCTGCGATGGGCGGCAATTTTTTAGTCATCGATGAGATCAAAAGCGTATCCAGTTCCACTCCGCCCACGGTCGGAGCCAACGGCCTCATGACGGTTGGTGGATCTACTTCTAGCGGCTACGCCGGCAGCGGCCGCGCATATAAGTGCCCGCAGTCTGAATCGAATCTGTAGAACTGCTTAAGATGGCACGAATTTTTGGCATAGACCTCGGCACCACCAACAGCCTGATCGCCGCGATGGAAGACGGCGAGCCGCGCGTAATCGCGGTCGGCGAGAACGGCAGCGCGTTGCTGCCGAGCGTCGTCGCGATCGCGCCTGATGGCTCTGTGACGGTCGGCGAGCGCGCAATCGAAATGGAACCGCACCTGACGGTCGAGCGAGACGGCCGCGTGAGCGCAGTCGGTTTCGCCGGCGGCGAGTATGGCGCGGTCATACGATCGGTCAAACGCTATATGGGACTTGGCGGCGACGAAATCGCGCCCGAAGATCGCGCGCGCTACACCTTCGCCGATCTGAGCGGCCCGGTCGTGCGCTTTCAAATCGGCAAGCGCGTCTTCACGCCTTCGCAAATCTCCGCGGAGATTTTGCGCGCCCTCAAGAACGGCGCCGAACGCGCACTCGCTGCGGCCGGCAAAGATGAAAAAGTCGAGCGCGTCGTAATCACCGTCCCAGCCTACTTCAACGACGGGCAGCGCCAGGCCACCAAGGACGCCGGCCGTCTCGCCGGTCTCGAAGTCGTGCGCCTGGTGAACGAGCCGACGGCAGCGTCGCTGGCTTACGGTCTCAACAAGATGGCGACCGGCAACGTCGCGGTGTTCGACTTCGGCGGCGGGACGTTTGATATTTCTATTCTCAGCATCAAGGAAGGAATCTTCGAAGTGCTCGCGACCAACGGCGACACTCATCTCGGGGGCGACGATATCGATCGCGCGATCGTCGATTGGCTGCTTGCCGAACTTCCCGACACGCTCAAGCTCGATCGCCACGTCTGGAACAGCGCGCGCATGGCCGCCGAGGACGCCAAGAAGCGTTTGACTGACGCGACCGAGACCGATGTCCTCGTCGAACTCCCCGGCCATTCGATTCGCAAGCACCTGACGCGCGCTGCCCTCGAAGATATGGCTGCGCCGTTCATCGCACGGACCCTCAAGCGATGCGAACTCGCAGTCGCAGACGCCAAGCTGACGCCTGCAGACGTCGACGCGGTCGTGCTCGTGGGAGGCTCCACCCGGATGCCGCTGGTCCGCAGGCGCGTTGCCGAAATGTTCCATAGAGAACCTCTCTGCTCGATAAATCCAGACCAGGTGGTGGCTCTGGGAGCCGCCGTGCAGGCTTCTGTGCTAATGGGGACTCAGGGCGACATGCTCTTGCTGGACGTCGTGCCGTTGTCGCTTGGTATCGAAACGATGGGTGGTGTGATGGAACGTCTAATACATCGCAATACCACGATACCGACCAGCATAACTGAAGGATTCACTACGGCTGTGGATAATCAAACGCATGTTGATATCCATGTTTTGCAAGGAGAACGGGAACTTGCTAAGGATTGCCGTAGCTTGGCGCGCTTCAAGCTGGGCCCTATCCAGGCTCAGCCGGCGGGTGTCCCGCGGATCGAGGTCACTTTCCTCATCGATGCAAACGGGATACTAAATGTCAATGCGCGCGATGAGCGCACGGGCCGCGAGCACTCGGTCGACGTCAAGCCGAGCTACGGACTGACGGACGATGAAATCGAGCGAATGCTCGAAGAGGCCATCGATCTTGGGGAGCAAGATCTCGAAGAGCGCCTGCTGATTTCGGCACGCAACGACGCCGATCAAATTCTGGGCGCACTTCGAAAGCAGCTCGGCGAATTCGGCCGGCTGGCGTCGGTTGATGAGCGTTCGCGCATGGATGAGGTGGCGGAGCGGCTGGAGGCGGCCCGAACCGGAACCGATCGAGAGTTAATCGCAAAACTCGTCGAAGAGCTGAACGAGATAACAACTCCGTTCGCGGAACGGATAATGGACGCGGCTATTAAGTTGGCGCTGGAAAAGAAATCAGTCGAGGAACTTTCCTAGCAGGGGTAGCTGCAACGAGAGTCTGAACAGGAACGTACATTAGTTTATGGGACTCAAGTGGGATCAGGCCGAAGAGCTCGCGGAAGTGCTGGCGGAGAATCATCCAGGACTCAACCCGCTCGACGCGCGGTTCACAGACCTGCGTCAATGGGTTATCGACCTCGACGAATTTGACGACAACCGCGAAGGCTCAACTGAAGGAAAATTAGAAGCCATCCAGATGGCGTGGCACGAAATATACAAGGAACAGAACGAAGACGACTCTGAATAGGCGTAGAAGTGGCTACGTCATAACTTAACGGGGAGGTGGGGCCGGTGGAAGAAGCACGCAGCACGACATTGAAGACGGACAACGGAGAGAAGATGCAGGAAAAGGAAACACTGGACGAAAGATTGCCGGGGCTGTTCGAGCCCGACACCCTTTTGCCCATTCAATACTTCGAGGCGATGCGCAAGAAGCATCTGCTCGAAGGCGAAAAGCGGCTCATCCTGAGCGTGCTTGAGGATGCGATCGAATGCTTCATGAAATGCATTGACGCGTCCACCAGCAAGGGCCAGCGGTTGTTCCGCGATGCGGACGAATGGATCGCGCACGAAGACAAGCGCTGGGTCTTTTCGTTCGACAACGTTTGCGACATGCTCGACATCAATCCCGAATACATGCGGGGCGGTTTGCGCAGGTGGAAAGACAAGCGCCTCGACGCGATCGCGCGTCGCCGCGCGGCGATGGTGCTTGAAGCCGAGCGCGCGGCGGCCGAGGCTGCGACGCAGCCGGCGATGGCCGTCGCTGCGATAGCAGCGCCGGCGGTTGCGGCCGCTCCGGCGGCCGCAATGCAGAAGCCCGCGACCAAGGTCGCGGCCAAAGCGGCCGCGCGTGTCAAGCGCCGCCCGGAGCGCGTTCGCATCGCGAAGCGCGCATCCGCGCACAAGCTGCGCAAAGCGCGCGCATAGTAAAAGACAACCAGAGCCGACGGCCGCGATACGCGGCCGTCGGCTCTTTGCATTCGCACAGCGGCGCGCGGGTCTTCGACCCGCGCGCGCGCTTTATCCGGTTCCCCTTCCCACCTGGGGAAGGGATTCGGTTCCTCACTCAAGGAGCCACTTGCCAGCGAATTCCGTTGTTCGTAGCGTCTTCCTCTAACTGCGATGCCTCTGCGAACCAAAATCGAATGCCCCGAATGCGGCGCCGACCTGGTCGTCAAGCGCGGTGGTGTATGCCTTAACTGTGGCGCGCGCATCAGCGAGCATGTTGGCCGCGTCCGCGCTCGCGAGAAGCGCATCGAGCAGGTCGTCGCCATTGTCGCTACCGTCCTGGTCGTCGGGGTGGCCGTGGTCACCAGCGGCGCGACGCTGCTCGAAGGAATTGCAGCCTACGCAATCGTCGGCGCGGTCATGTACTATCTCGCGCGCCGCACCTTCGTCTGATTTTTTCAGTGACTGACATCTGAACGTCGTTTATTTTCTCCAGCCTCATTCTTTGTCCGAGGGCTCTTGTCTGAACGTTCGTTTATTCGACGTCGTCCAAACCTGAACATGCGTTAACCCATTCTCTCCGTTGACGTTTTTTCGTTTTTTGATTTCGAATTTGGTGCAACCTGATTCGTCCGAATGCGTATGTACATGTGCAATGCATAAGATTTTCAGAAGCGGCTCGGTGGCATCCTTAATGCTCTCTCACTCGGGTAGAGGTAACCCAACAATGAATTCCAAACGAGGTCTGATGACGGTGCTGGTTGGTTTCGCGATGCTGGCGACGCCGATTGCGGCGGCTGCCAAGGACCACAATCATTATGACTCGCATGCGCGATATGTTGCCCCGGCTGTCGTGACCCGACATGAGTTCCGCAACGGCGCCACCTGGATGCCTGCGCCGGCTGCCGTCGCTCGTCATGACTGGCGCGAACATCACGAATGGGAGAACGCCAACGCCTACCAGAATTACGGCAACCGCGGATACTATGCCGCGCCGGCTTATGTAGCTCCGGTTTATCCTGTAGCGGCGCCGTACTATGGCGGCGGCTATGGAGGTGGCGGTGGTGGACAAGGATGCAACGGTGCTGAGCGCATCATGCGCACCTATCAGCGCGACCGTGCAACCGGCCATCCGGCCGCGGCTGCTTCCTTGATTCGTCAGAATCAGTGGGCGTTGCACAGCGGTTGCACCAACGGCGCGCCGGTTGGACGGGGACTGTTCGGACTGGGCGGCGGCCAAGGTGGTTACCGCGGAGTGCCGGCATACAACAACTACGGCGGATACGGTGGCGGATATGGTGGCGGATACGGCCAGCCTGGCTACGGCGGCGGATCGATGCTCACACCTCTGATTCAGCAGTACTTCCATTAAGGAGTGTACAGCGAAACGCGTATCCTTCCCGCGCGTTAGCTGAGACAAGCGCGCCCCGCCCCCTCCCGGCGGGGCGCTTTTTTTGGCTCCGCGATTGTTCCCCTTCCCTCGAGGGCCCGAAAAAAGGGTTAGATGTTAGGTTCCGCGCCGGATGGCGTCCGCTCAAACTGCTGCCAGGCGCTCGATCGCTCTCAGCACTTTCGCGCGGCGCTCTTCCGGCGTCTTTGCGAAGGATGCGAACTGCAGCGCAGTCGTCGTGATTCCTGCGCGCGCGTAGTCGTCGAGACGGCGCCGGCATTTCTCAGCGGGGCCGAACACGAAAATTTTCTCGACCATCTCGTCGGGAATCGTCTCGAGCGCTTTCTTGCGATCGCCCTTGTTCCACGCGTCGATCGCAGTCCCGGCCTCCTTGTCGTAACCGATCTCGCGAAAGAAATTGTTGTACTGCGGCACCGTGACATAAGCAGTCAACGCCCGACGAAACAGCGTGCGTGCGACGTCCTCGTCCTCGTCGACGGCGCACATGATTCTGCACACGACGTCGAGGCTCGACGGGTCCTTACCCGCCGAGCGCATTCCCTCGCGTGTCTGCTCGAGCATCGGGCCAACCGTCTCGGGCGTGATGAAGTTGGTGATCAGGCCATCGCCGATCTCGCCCGCAATCCGCAGCATCTTGGCGCCTTGCGCGCCGAGATAGATTTTCGGCGGGTTCGTGATCGGCAGGTCAAGGCGAAACCCGTCCATCTTTACCTTCGCTCCCGTCATCGTGACCTTCTCGCCCCTGAAGATCGCGCGGAGCGCCTCGACCGTTTCGCGCACCTGCGTGACCGGTTTGTTGAACGGCACGCCCATCCATTGCTCGACGATATTCGGGGTCGAGATTCCGAGCCCGAGGATAAAGCGCCCGCCCGCAAGCTCGTTGACTGTCACCGCTGACATCGCAATCAGCGGCGCTGGCCGAGTGAATACGGGGATGATCGCGCATCCGAAGCGCATCCGGTCGGTGAGCATCGCGGCTGCAGCAATCGGCGCGAACGCGTCGCTCGAAAACGATTCGTACGACCAGGCGTCGGTATAGCCGCATCGATCGGCCGTGCGCACGATCTCGGGAAAGTGAGTGTTGGTGAAAAGATCGGATGGGATAGTGAGTCCAAGTCGCATTTTTGTTTCCTCAGAAACGGGAATCTAGCGCAGAGAGTCGAAATTAGCCTAACCGTTCGTTCAGGACTTCGGCCAGATGCATCGGACGGCGCGAGGGGCAGAAATGACGAATCTGCGAGCGGCACGAGAACCCATCGGCGACGATGATTGCGTCGGGCGGCGCCTTGTCGATTGCGGGAATCAGAACTCGCTCGCCGATTGTCTTCGATATTTCGAAATGAGCGCGGTCGTAGCCGAATGCGCCCGCCATCCCGCAGCAACCCGCGTCGAGCACCTCGAGCTCTGCGCCCGCCGCGCGCGACAGCAGCGCGACTTCATCGCCGATACCCGCGATAGCTTTCTGATGGCAATGACCCTGCACGATAGTTCGGCAGCGCAGTTCGGGCGGCAGGAAGTCAGGCGTCTCGCGGGCGAGAAGCTCATCGAGTAGAAATGAATTCGACGCGAGCGCAGTCGCACGCGTGTCCTCGGGGAACAGAGACGGCAACTCGTCGCGAAACGTCAGGATACAGCTCGGCTCCAGCCCGACGATCGGAATACCCACGGCGACGAAAGGATCGAGCACCTCGATCACGTCTCTCAAACGCAGCTTTGCGAGATCCAACATGCCCTGGTCGTAGAGCGGGCGCCCGCAACATAACTGGTAGCGCGGAATGATAACGCGGAATCCGGCCCGCTCCAGAACTTCAACCGCCGCGATCGCTACGTGCGGCTCGAAGAAGTTGTTGAAGGTGTCGGGAAACAGCACGACTTCGCGCATGCTGGCACTGGGAGCCGTCCTGCGCTCGAACCATGATCGGAAAGTCCGCCGCGCAAAACGCGGCAATTCGCGATCCGGATGAATCGCGAGCATTTTTTTCGCAAGGTTTCCCAGCACCGGCGCATGCGCGAGCGCATTCGCGAGCGACGGCACGAACGACGCGAGTCGCGCGACCTCGTTCAATCTGCCGAAGAACGTCGACGAAAGCGGGCGCTGGTGACTCCGGTAGTAGTTCGAGAAAAATTCCGCGCGGTAGGCCGCCATATCCACCGAAGACGGACACTCGCTCTTGCATCCTTTGCACGACAGGCACAAGTCGAGCGCGTCCTTAACCGCGGGATCGGCGAAACCCTCGGGCAACAGATCGGTGGTCAAAGCCTCGAACAAAATGCGTGCGCGGCCGCGGGTCGAATGGATTTCCTCGCGCGTCGCCATGTACGACGGGCACATCGTGCCCGCCTCGGTCTTGCGACACTTCCCGATTCCGACGCATTTGAGGGCGGCACCTGCGAGTCCGCCTTCGCTGCTAAAGTTGAAGTGCGTAGCGATTTCGCGCGGCCGATAGTTCGCGCCTAGCTTCAGGTGTGAGTCGAGTGGATGCGGATCGACAATCACGCCCGGATTCATCATCGAGTTGGGATCGAAGATGCGCTTGAAGTCGCGAAACGCGTCGATCAGGGCGGGCCGGAACATCATCGGCAGGAGCTCCGAGCGCGCGAGACCGTCGCCATGCTCGCCCGAGAGTGAACCGCCAAGACTCGCGACCAGCTCGCCGAGTTCGACCATCGCCGCGCGGAATGTCTCGATTCCCGGCGCGCTCGCCAGATCGAAATTGACGCGCGCATGAACGCATCCCTCGCCGAAATGTCCGTAGTAGGTCGCTACCTTGAGATTGCGGCTGCTGAGAATGCGATCGAAGCCGCGCAGAAACGGGCCGAGATTCGCGGGCGGCACGGCGGAGTCCTCGGCGCCGGGCCAACTGCGGGGACGCCCCGGGATGAACGCGCTCGAGCCGAGCCCCGACTCGCGAATCTGCCACACCGCGGCTTGTTGCTTTGCGTCCGCCAGGTAGGCTACGCCGGTGCATTCGCGGAGCTGGCGTGCCTGCGCGATCACTCTCTCGGCACGCTCGCGAGCTTCGTCGCGCGACGAGCCACCCAGCTCGGCCAGCAGAAACGCGCGCCCGGCGGGCAGAAACCGCACACCCGGCATCTTCTTGATTCGCGCGAACTCGGGCAGGTTCTGGTCGAAGCCCTCGAGCGCTTCCGGACGATGCTCGAGCAGCCACGGCGTTTGATCCGCTGCGATAAAGACGTCGTCGAAGCCCAGCACGGCCAGCCCGACTTCCTTCGGGCGCGGGACACCTCGAATTGTGGCGCGCAGAATTGTGGCGAGCGTGCCTTCGGAGCCAACGATCGCGCGCGCGACATTGAAGCCACGCTCCGGCATCAGCTCGTCAAGATTGTAGCCGGAAACACGTCGCGGCAGTTTCGGGAAATGCGCGCGCACCGAATCCGCGCAATGGTTGCGAAGCTCGCGCAGGCGCGAGTAGAGCTCGCCTTCGCGGCCTCCGCGCGTGATTGCCGTGCTGAGCTGTACGTCGTCGATCGAGCCTTGTAGCGAGAGCTCGGTGCCATCGTAGAGGATGACCTCCAGCGCCTCGACGTTGTCGACCGTCTTGCCGTACGCGGCAGAATGCGCGCCGCATGAATTGTTGCCGATCATGCCACCGATAGTGCATCGATCTTTCGTCGACGGATCCGGCGCGAAGAACAGCCCGTGCGGCGCTAGCGCAGCGTTGAGATGGCTCTGGACGACGCCGGGCTCGACCTGGGCGGTGCGCGCGTTCGGGTCGATCTCGAGCACGCGATTCATGTACTTCGAGAAATCGAGCACCAGGGCCGCGTTGCACGCCTGTCCGGCGAGACTGGTGCCGCCCCCGCGAGCGAGAATCGGCATCGAGTTTTCGCGGGCCAGAGAAAGCGCCGCGATCACATCGCCCTCGTGCCGAGGAATCACGACGCCGATTGGAACTTGACGATAGTTCGACGCGTCGGTGGCATAGGCCGCGCGAGTGCCCGCGTCGAAGCGCACTTCGCCTTCGATCTGGCGCGCAGGTGAGATTCGAGCGCTGCAATTGCGGTCATGATCGACGATGATTGTAATTCAAGTCGAGCAACCAGCGTGAAACGGGGAGGGGATATGTCGAACGATCAGAGAAAAGTGGTCATCGGGGCGATCGCAGCCATCGTGTTCAGCGCGACGTTCTTCGAGGTGGTGTTTCGGCTGACAGATTTCCGCTTGATGCCGCCGGGTGGGATCGACGTCTCGTGGCGCCTCGAGTATGCACTCAAGTGCGAGGTTTTTGCGGCGCTATGTCTGCTCGCAGGGGTCGGGATGATTGCGAATCGGCGGTTCTTCATCCCCGACGCGATCGCAGGCGGTCCGTCGCCGTCCATCGAGATCGAGCGGCGATACTTCGAGAACACGCTCGAGCAGTTGGTGCTCGCGGTGGTGGCGCATTTGGCGTTCGTCGTGGTGGTGCCGGACGACTCGATCCGCGTCGTCGCGATTCTGGTCATGCTGTTCGTGATCGGACGCGTAACATTCTGGATTGGATATCACATCTCAGGCCCGGCGCGCGCATTCGGCTTCGCCACGACGTTCTATCCGACCGTCGCGGCGTATGTGTATGTCGTATCGCGGATTCTCAGATAGTCGCCGACGATTACAGCGGCAGGTCCTTCAATCCGGGTTTCGGGGCGCCGACCAGCGCAACCATCTTGCCTTCGGGGGCGCGGTTTTCGTGCATTGCCTGGTGGCATTCCGGGATTTCGGCGAAGGTGTACGTCTTCGCGAGGCATGGATCGATCTTGCCGTCGAGCACCAGCTGATTGAATGCGTACGCCTGCTCGTCGTTGGCGAAGTGCGAGCCCTGCAAGCGCTTCTGACGCATCCACAGGTAGCGCAAATCCGCCACCGCGTTGTAGCCGGTGGTGCCCGCGCAAATCACGACCATCCCGCCGGTGTCGCAGACGAACACCGAAGTAGGAATCGTGTCTTCGCCGGGATGCTCGAACACGATGCGCGGACTCTTCCGCTCGCCGACGATGTCCCAAATCGCTTTGCCGAACGCGCGGCATTCCGCCGCCCATTTGTTGTACGCCGTGGTTTCCTTCCAGTGCGGCATCATGCCCCAGTGCAAATATTTTTTCCGGTTGATGCATCCGCGGGCGCCGAGCTTCATGCAGAAATCGATTTTGCGATCGTCGCCGACGATGCCCACCGGAATTCCGCCTTCGGCCTTGACGATCTGAATCGCCATGCATCCGAGGCCGCCCGACGCGCCCCAAATCAGGACGACGTCGCCACGGCGCACGACGTGTGGCGACCATCCCATCAGCATGCGGTACGCGGTTGCGCCCACCAGCGTCGGGCCTGCGGCCTCTTCCCACGTGAGGTGCGACGCCTTGGGCATGCACTGATGCGCCTGCACGCGGGCGAACTGCGCGAAGCTGCCCCAGTTGGTTTCGTAGCCCCAGATTTTGAAGGAAGGATCGTACATCGGATCGTCGCCATTGCGGACCGCGGGCGAGTGACGGTCCCAGATTCCGCAATGAATCACGACGCGGTCGCCGACTTTGACGTTGTGCACGTCGTGTCCGGTCGCATAGACGATGCCCGACGCGTCGCTGCCGCCGATGTGAAAATCGGAATGATCGTACTTGGCTTTCTGCCGCGCGCCGATCACGTCGACCGGCGAGCCGAGAGCCGCCCACACGTTGTTGAAATTCACGCCCGCCGCCATCACGTAGACGAGCACTTCGTCGGGCTTGATTTCCGGCACCGCGATCTTCTCGACCTTGAACGCATGCTTGGGTTCACCGAACCGATCCGCGCGGATCACCTGTGCGTACATTTGTTTCGGCACATGCCCGATAGGCGGCACCTGCCCGATTTCGTAGATTTCCTTGTGACTCATTTCAATTGTTTATCTGTTAGCTGATCCGCGATACGGGCCGGCTTAGGCTCCAGTCCTGTTCGAGAATGCGGCATTGCGCGCCGGAATTAGCTACCTGTTTGCCGCCGATTTGACAATACTAACCTTTCGGGCGTTAGGGAACGTACAGGATCTGTCCTCAATCTGAGGTTAATATTGCCGAAAAATCAAAGATTTTCCGGCAGCGCCACCTCGGTCGGCTTTTTGTCATCGCGCAGCCCGAGGAAGACTGGCTGGCGTAGCTTTCGGTCCGCGGTCCATTCCTGGAAGGCGATTTGCGCGACCAATCGCGGCGCTAGCCAGGTCACGTTTTTCTCGCGAGGAGGATCGACGAAGGGCGGGACCTTCCGAATGTATGGTCGAAACGCCTTTGCGAGTTCCGCCAGGGTCTGCTGAGTGAAACCCGTGCCGACCTTGCCGACATAGTGCAAATCTTTGCCGCGGTAGGCGCCGAGCAGCAGCGCGCCGAAATATTGCCGACTGCCTTCGGGCGGCGTGAATCCGCCGATGACGAACTCGTCCTCCTGATGCACCTTGACCTTGAGCCATTTTTTGGAGCGGCGCTCTTCGTAAGGCGCATCGTTGTCCTTGGCGACCACCCCTTCGAAGCCTTTGCGCTTGGCGATGCTGTAGGCGGTAAGACCGTTCTTTGCCAGACGGCGCGAGACCAGGAGTTGCTCCGCTGGCTTCGCAAGCACCGCTTCTACTTCCTCACGGCGACGGGACAGCGGTTCAGATCGAAGATCTCGACCTTCGCGATAGAGGCAATCGAAGACCGCGTAGTGCTGTGGAACGTCGCCGCGCTGAAGCAATTGAAATCGCGAGACGTGCTTCGAGTCGAACGCGACGACCTCGCCATCGAGCAGCAGCGTTCTATCCGGGAGTTGGCCGACAGCGTCGGCTACGACGGCAAATGTAGCGGTGCGATCGTGCTGATTTCGCGAGAGCAGGGTTACTTTCGCGCCTTCCTTATATGCGAGGATTCGGTAGCCGTCGTATTTTTCCTCATAGACCCAACCGGGTCGATCGAAAGGTTTTGGCACCAGGGTCGCGAGCATGGGATTTACGCGGAAGGGGATGCGCTCGCTCATTGTTTGATTTTAATGAAACCCAGCGTGGGTTTCATGCTTCCCCGGCAGGGGTAACCCCTGCACCTTGGTAATAAGATTGACGCGTTGCCGGTAATTCCATAAAAACGGGGTTCGGCTTCCGCAACTTTTCGCTATTTTTCGACCACATGAAGAAGGTAGCCTGAACCACTATGGCGGTGCGCAAAATCGAGCGTGGCCACTACTTCGAGGACTTCGAGGTCGGCCATCTTTTCAAGCATCATTGGGGTCGCACTATCACCGAGGGCGACAACAGCTTTTTCTCCAGCGTCACGATGAACTTCAACCCGAGCTACTTCAATCGCGAGTACGCGCAGTCGCTCGGGTTCAAGAACGTGGTCGTCAATCACATGCTGGTCATGAACGTGGTGTTCGGGCTTTCGGTCGAGGACCTGAGCGAACGCGCCATCGCGCATCTCGGCTACGAGAAAATGAAATGGCACGAGACGGTTTATCCCGGCGATACGATCACTTCGGAGTCGCTGGTGCTGTCCAAGCGCGACACTTCGCGGCCCGATCGCGGCGTCGTCAAGTTCCGCACCACCGGTTACAACCAACGCGGCGAAAAGGTGCTCGAGTACGAGCGCCCAGTCCTGATTCGCAAGCGCAATCCACCGCCCGCGTAGGAGTATACGATGCCGCTAGTTACGCCTGAGCATGAATTTATCCGGCGATCGGTCCGCGAATTTGTCGAGGCCGAGGTCAAGCCGATAGCAAATGACCTCGATCGCGAGAACAAGGAAATTCCCGAGCGCATCCTGAAGCAGATGGCCGAGCTCGGCTACTTCGGCGTGATCTTCCCGGCCGAAGAAGGCGGCATGGGCCTCGACTACATCTCGATGGCGATTGTCACCGAAGAGTTATCGCGTGGATGGCTCAGTGTCGGTTCAGTGATGACGCGAAATATCATCACCGGCACTCTGATCAGCGCCAACGGGACGCCCGAGCAGAAAAAGAAATTCCTGCCGCCGATCGCGCGCGGCGAGATTCTGACCGCGGCCGCGTTCACCGAGCCCGATTCCGGTAGCGATACCGCGTCGTTCAAGACGCGCGCGGTAAAACAAGGCGACGGCTATCTGATCAAGGGCTCGAAGATGTGGTGCACGTTCGCCAATCGCGCGCACATGCTCACCGTGATGACGCGCACCGATCCCGACATGTCGAAGAAGCACAAAGGCCTGTCGCTGATCCTGTTCGAGAAGAAGCCCGGCGACGACTTCATGCCGCCGCAGCTCACCGGCTCGCCGATTCCGACGATTGGGTACCATGGGATGCGCAGCTATGCGCTGCAATTCGACGACGCATTCGCGCCCAAGGCGAACCTGATTGGCGGCGAAGAAGGGCGCGGGTTCTACCAGTTGATGGCAAGTTACGAGGCGGCGCGAATCCAGACTGCGGCACGCGGCGTCGGCGTCGCGCAGGCGGCGTTCGAATGCGCGGTCAAGTATGCGAAGGATCGCAAGCAGTTCGGCCAGCCCATAGGCGACTTCCAGGTGATCAGGCACAAGCTCGCGCACATGGCCGTCGAGATCGAAGCGGCGCGGCAGCTTTGCTATTTCGCCGCCGCCGAGAAAGATACCGGCAAGCGATGCGACTACGAGGCCGGCCTCGCCAAGGCGTTCGCGGCCGAGATGGCCGAGCGGGTCACGCGCGAGGCGATGCAAGTGCATGGCGGCTACGGCTACTCGATGGAGTTCGAGGCGCAGCGCTTCTGGCGCGACGCGCGCGTGCTTTCGATTTTCGAGGGCACCAGCGAAATTCAGTACGAGGTCATCGGCCGGCGTATCATGGAGCAGAACTGAACGTGAGCATCACCAGCGACGGCAGCTACTTCGAGGATTTCAACGTCGGCGACACGCTGATCCATCAACGCGGCCGCACGATCACCGAGGCCGACAATCACAACTTCACTTCGCTGGTCATGAACACGGCCGAGCTGCATTTCAACCAGGATTTGATCGACAGGAATCCCGGCGCGTATGTCGGGGGCAAGCTGCTGGTGTACGGCGGCGTCGTGCTCGCGTTCACAGTCGGGCTCGCGTCGGAGGACACCAGCGAGAACGCGATTGCCGAAGTCGAGATGGACAACGGCAAGCATACGAATCCGGTCTTTCACGGCGACACGATCTACGCCGAGTCCACTGTGCTCGAGAAGCGCGACGCCGACCGGCCCGACGCGGGCCTGGTGAAATTCAAATTGATCGGCAAGAAGCCCGACGGTACTGTCGTGGTTGAAATCGAGCGCACCGTTCTGATCAAGCGCAAGACTCATTACCTGCCGGCCTGACGCGCGCGCATAAAAAAATCAGCGGGAGAAATCCATCAATGTACGTATTGGACAAAGGCACACGCTTCGTAATTCCGCGGACCGAGATGACTTATCCCGGCCACAACATGAAGCTCCACACGACGGCCGCCGACCCGGTGAAGGCGCCGGTCGATCACGTGATGGCGGACTTCGAAGATGCGTGCCCGTATGAGTTCAAGGGCGAGAAGAGCCGCAAGGTGATGGTCGAGGCGCTCAACACGCTAGACTTCGGCAAGAAGGTCGTGACAGTGCGCCCCAACAATATCCATTCGAAGTTTTTCAAGGGCGACATGGAAGCGATTGTGCTCGGCGCGCCGAATCGCTTTCACGGTATCATGCTGCCAAAGACGCGCGGGCCCGAGGAAATTCGCGAGGTGTCGAAGCTGCTCGACGATCTCGAAAAGCGGGCAGGTTGGAAGTACAAGATTCAGATCGAATCGCTGATCGAGACGCCACATGCGTTGATTCACGCGTATGAAATCGCGACCGCGTCGGATCGCATGTGCGGATTGGTGTTCGGTATCGCCGACTACGCCGCAAATCTCGGCATCCGCGAGATCGTCGAGAATCAGAATCAGAATTTTCACTACTCGAAGCAGGCAGTAGTGGTCGCAGCGAAGGCCGCCGGGCTCCATGCGATCGACAACGTCTATCTGCGCCTGTGGCGCAACACCGATACGCCCGAGCGCGTCAAGGAACTGCAGGCAGGCCTGCGCGAGAAGAACGTCGGCGCAGCGAACCTCGGGATGGACGGCACGTGGGTGATACATCCGCAGCAGGCTGAGATTGCCAACGCGTGCTACACGCCGAGCGTCGACCAGGTCGAAGAGGCGCGGCGCGTGATCAAGCTCTACCATGAGAAAGGCGGCGGCTCGATGGCAGATCCCAAATCCGGCGAGATGATCGACGAGGCGACGATTAAGATTGGCCTGATGGATCTGGCAAAGGGCGCGCAGGCCGGGATGGTGTCGGAGACGGAGCTGCGCGACTGGTCGGCAAAGAGCCGCGAGATCACCGGCTACGACATTTTAGAATTGATGCGCCGCGTCGCATAGTCCTAATAGCCTCTCTCTATCAGGGAGAGGCCGCGCTTCCAGCGCGGGTGAGGGTCCAATTCCTAATTCTGCGGTTTGGTCAGAAACATTCAGAGGCACCGAGAAGACAATCGTGGCTGACGACAACCTGCGCCGAGATCGAGCGCGCGACCTTCGACGTGCACAGACTGATGCCGAAAAGAAAATATGGGATCGCCTCCGGGGCGGGCGATTGCACGGCGTCAAATTCCGAAGACAATTTCCGATCGGACCATTCTTTGCGGATTTCTGCGCGGCGAAAGAATTGCTGGTGGTCGAACTCGATGGTTCTCAGCACTTGGAGATGACGGACCGCGATGAACAGAGGACGAAATATCAGGAGAGCCTTGGCTATTGTGTCGTTCGTTTTTGGGACAACGAGGCGCTCGCATCGACAGACGAGGTGATCGAGAAGATTAGCAGTTTGCTTAGAGATCCTTTGGTCCCAGTGCGGCCGCGTGCAGGTGGCTCATCGCCGCCGGGGAGGGGATCTTTTCGTTCCTCGCGCTGAGATTCCGCTCAAGTTGCAAAAACTGGGATCAGGAATTTGGACCCTCACCCGCCGCGCGAGGACGCGCGGCGGCCTCTCCCTTACAGAGAGAGGCTATTTGGAAACTCAAGACGCGCCTGTTGCGCGGATGCGTTGTTGCTACGGGGGCTGGAAAATGTCACAACAGATGGTTCGGGCGGGGTCGTAGTTCAGCCCGGTTAGAACGCCGGCCTGTCACGTCGGAAGTCGTGGGTTCAAATCCCATCGGCCCCGCCAAAAATTGATTTTACCAGGTGCACGAATTTGAAACTGACCGAACAAACCCGCAGCATCTCCCGCGAGAGTGGACTGCGTGATCGCCAATGGGTCGTGATCGATGCGAGCGAGCGAGCACTCGGACGCGTCGCGTCGCGCGCCGCAAGCCTGCTGACCGGCAAAACGCGTCCCGACTACACTCCCAACCAGGATACCGGCGACTTCGTCGTTATCATCAACGCCGCCAAGGTTCGTCTGACTGGATCGAAGCAGCTCAGCAAGCAGTACCATCGGCATACGGGATGGCCCGGTGGAATCCGTACGACCTCGGCGGGCAAGATGCTCGAGGCCAAGCCCGAGCGGCTGCTCGAGATTGCGGTGAAGGGGATGCTGCCGAAGAATCGCCTCGGCCATCAGATTTTCAACAAGCTGAAAGTTTATCGCGGCGCCGAGCATCCGCATTCAGCGCAGAAACCCAAAAGCGTGAACGTCTAAGGTAACGATCTTTCCATGGCAGAAAAGAAAAACATCATCTGGAGTACGGGCCGGCGCAAGACCTCGGTAGCGCGCGTGCGAATGTTTCCCGGCAGCGGCACGATCACGATCAACGAGCGCACCCTCGAGGACTACTTCCCGCGTCCGACGTCGCGCATGCGAATCCTGGAGCCGTTCGAGGTGACCGAGACCACCGGGCAGTTCGATGTGCTGGCGAGCGTCGAGGGCGGCGGTATCGCCGCGCAGGCCGACGCTGTCCGCCTCGGAATCTCGCGAGCGCTGATTAGTGCGAACGAGACTGCGCGGCCGGTGCTGCGCAAGGGCGGGATGCTGACGCGCGATCCGCGTGAAGTCGAGCGTAAGAAGTACGGGCGTCACAAGGCGCGCAAGCGGCCGCAATACTCCAAGCGTTAGAAGAGAGATCGAGTCCGCGGCGTGCGGCGCGGAACAAATTACAAGTCCTCAGAGGGCGCGAGCGATGCTCGCGCCTTTTCATTTGTGCTGTGATTACAGGTACTTAAGCGGAGGCATTTGACAAACGATCACGCCGACAAATAGTAAGGTAGGCGCGAGCGTCAGAGGAGCGCCAATAGATGGGTCGAGGCCGAATGAACTATAGCGCCGGGGTGGCTGCTGGGTTGTTGCTCTTCAGTGCGCTGTTTCTCGTGTCTCGAACCGCGGTGGCGCAGACGGCGGCTGGATCCTTCCAGTCCGTGAACGGCCAGGTGCACATTGATCGTGCCCTTGGCGCGACTATCGGGGCGGCATCGGGCGTTGGCGTCAACGTCGGCGATCGAGTCATCACCGGGCCTAACGGCCACGCTGTCATAATTCTTAACGATCAGAGCCGCCTCGAGCTTGGACCCGCCAGCAGCATCACACTCGATCAATTCACGATCATCGGCGGAGCCACCGAGATGCGAGTGAACTTGTCCTCGGGGGTGGTGCGATCGCTGATGAATGCCGCATCGGGCGCGGCGCCAGACTACGAGGTGCATACTCCCAACGCGATCGCAGTAGTGCGCGCGACCAAGTTCGACACCGCGTACAGCGAGAATGTAATTCGGCCCGGCTACCGCGGATGCGAGAAATATACTGACGTCTCCGTGTACCAGGGTAATGTCAACCTCGCGCCTGCCGGGGCTCCCGCCGCGGGCGAGGATGTTCACGCGGGCTATGAAGCGACGCTGCCATGCGACAAGCCGCCGACCGATGCCGGACCGTTGTCGATGACCGGGGCGGTGTCGCTCGACAGCGCCTCCGCGGGTGGCGCCAGTTTCGCCGGAGCGGCGCCGGGGTCGAGCGCCGCGTCGGTTCCTCCACCGGTTCCGACTTGCCCGGTATGCGTAAACGTGACAACGGTAGTGACGGGAGTGGGGGTGCATCCAGGACCATAGAGGAGGTGGAACGTGGCGAAGAATCTGGTTTCCCGCGTTGGTGTGATAGTCGCCTCAATGCTGGCGCTGAGCGCGTTTGCAATCGCGTCGCCAGCACATGCGCAATGGTTCGAAGACACTTATCCCGGATTCTTCTCGCTGCAAACGCCGCAACTCCTCCAGGCGACGCTTTTCAGCGGCGGCTTCGCCAGCGATAAATACGTCGCCCTCCAGCAGGGTGTGCAGGTCGAGCAAAGCGTTACGCCATACGTTGGATTCTTTGGGCGCGCGACCGGCTACCAATTGTGGATCGGCAACGGCTTCGAGAGTCCGCTGGCGCCGGGCAGTGGCAATTTTCCGCGCCTGAACTACGGGCGCTTCCAGGGCGGTGCCGATTTCACGCTGTTCCCCGGTACGCATCTCTATGTTTCCGGCGGCCGTGACGTGGCGGATAGCGATGCGGCTGTGGTCGAGGGCGATTTTTCGAGTTGGCTATGGCGTCACAGTGCGCATCCGATCAATGGATCTTTCAGCTCGACTTACGATTCGCAAAACGGCGTCGAAAGCAGCGCGCTCGATCTAGAGGCAGTCCTGATTTCGACCGAGAAGTACATGATCCTCGGCGGCGTCGGCGGCGCGATGTACATCGGCGGATTCCTGAACGACGCGCAAGGGCAGGGCGGTCCCGATCTCGGTTTCTACTATCGTCCATGGCAGCTGGGCGTGAGCGCGCAGGCTGGCTACGGCAACGCACATCAGTACGGTCAGATCAGCATGTACAAGCAGCTAAGCTGGTTCGAGTAGGGGACAGGTTTACTGCAAACGGCACATCTTTCTCCCCTCGGGAGAGGACGCGCTTTGCATAACTTCCGCGCGCTCGCTTGGCAGAGAGCAGAATCCTGAATCGCGCGCGGAATAGCGCGCTGTAAAAGGACCCTCACCTTCATCCTCTCCCTAACAGGGAGAGGGGAAGAAATCCGGACGAGGTTATGCAAAGCTCTCCGCTCTCCGAGGGGAGAGGTGAATAAGTGCGTCCTTTCGATTAGCGGCGGGGGCGTCAGCGAGCTAAGCTCGAATCGCTAAAAATGGCGAGTACGAAATCGTCACGTACCAGGTTCTCGTGGCGCACATTCCTGTTCGGAATCGTGCTGCTCGGCATCCTATTCGTCGTACACGACCGGTTCCACGCCGCCTTCGAGCGGATGGATCTCATCGCCTACGATCTTCGAATCAACACTATCGCGCCGCATCCGTCCTCAGGTGCGATCGCGATCGCCACTATCGACGACCGCAGTATTACGCAACTTGGGCAATGGCCGTGGCCGAGGATCGTGCTGGGCCGGCTGGTCGACGCGCTCAAGGATTACAAGGTCAAGGTGATCGGCTTCGATGTTATCTTGACCGAAGCCGACAAGAGCGATGTCGCACGCGGAGACATAAGTCAGAAGCTTGCGGCGCTAGGCCTGACCGGGGATTCGATTCGCGAGGTCCTTGGGGCGAGTAACGACGAGGCATTTGCGAACGCGATGAAGTCGCAAGGCCAGACCGTGCTCGGGTATGCATTTCAGACGCACCATCTGAAGAGACACGTTGGCGCAGTGACAACGGTCGGGTTCCTCGACAAGATTCGAGCGCCGGGACCGCTGACCTACGGAATCATACGGCGTGCGCCGGGCAAACCTCACGATTTGATCGAGGCGCGTGCGTATCGAGCCGCCCACGCCACTACTCAACGATGCGGCCAACTCGATGGGATTCTTCGACGTTGATGCGGACGTCGACGGCGAAGTCCGGACCGAGATGACGGTCATCCAATTCGACGGCCAATTCTGCGTGCCGCTGTTTATCGCGATCACCGACGCGTTTGCCCAACGGGCGCCGATGGTGTTGGGACTCGATCAGGAGGGTGTGTCTGGAGTGTCGGTCGCCGGCGTGCGGATACCGGTCGGTGACGACGGCCGGATGCTGGTGAATTTCCGTCGCGGCGGCGATCCGTTCCCGTACTACTCAATCTCCGACATCATCAATCACAAAGTTGCGCCGGAGAACCTCGCGGGGAAAATCGTCCTGGTCGGCGCGACCGCTCACGGCCTCGGCGATCGCGCGGTCACGCCCATCAACCCTGATATGCCTCGGGTCGAGATCCACGCCAACGCGATCGACAATCTGCTTCAGGGCGATTTCCTGCGCCAGCCGATCGAGGCCAGGGAAATAGCGCTGGTCGCCACGCTGCTGATCGGTATCGCGATGTCGCTTGGCGTCGCGTGGCTGTCTGCCATGTCATCGGCGGTGTTGGGATTACTCCTGCTGGTCGGTTACTACCTTTACGCTCAGCAACGATTGCTTCATCAGGGTCTGGTGGTCGGGATCGTCTTCCCGATGTTCGCGGCGATTCTGCTTTATATGTTTCTCGCCGGCTATCGATACATCACAGAGGGACGTGAAAAGCGGTACCTGCGCATGGCCTTCGAGCATTACCTGAACCCCGACGTCATCACCTCGCTGCTCGATTCGCCTGAGGGCTTGAAACTCGGCGGCGAGAAGCGTCATCTCGCGATCCTCTTTGCCGATATAGTCAGCTTCACCAAACGCGCTGAGAAGACCGAGCCCGAGGACCTGCTCGCGCTGCTCAACACCTACATGACTTCGATGATCGACGTGATCTTCAACACCGGCGGCGTCGTGGACAAATTGATGGGCGACGGAATCATGGCGTTCTGGGGTGCGCCCAACGATCTCGAAAATCCATCGAGATCCGCGATCGATTGCGCGCTCAAGATGCTCGAGAACCTGCACGGGCTGCAAACCAACGATCCGCGCTTCAAGGATCTCGACATCGGCATCGGCATTTCGACCGGTGACGTCGTGGTCGGCAACCTTGGCGGCGAGAATCGGTTCGACTATTCCGTCATCGGTGACACCGTCAACTTTGCCTCACGGCTCGAAGGACTCACGCGGCATTTCAAGGTGCATCTGCTGGTGAGTCGTCAGACTTACAGCGAAGCGGGCGCGGGTTACATCGGGCGTGAGCTCGGGTTGGTGAAGGTAAAAGGAAAAGAACTCTTTGTGCCAATCGTCCACGTCGCCGGACGCGACAACGACGGCGTCGATCCTTCGTTCTATCGGCACTTCAGCGATGCGCTCTCGATGATTCGCGCAGGCGACGTATTTTCCGCGCGCCAGGAGCTGACACAACTCAGCGAAACACGTCCAGACGACACTCCGGTGCGAATTTATCTCGACAAACTCGCCGCGGATCCCGACCATCCGCCGACCGAAATGGTCTTCGAGTTCGAGAGCAAATAGCCGTTAACTGGCTCGGCGTGCTCAATCATGATAACTGAATAGGTTCTACCTTACTTCGCAAAGGAGCTTTGAAATCCCCCAAGTGGCTACGCACGACAAGGTCAAAGTGGCCGTGGTTGGCGCCTCCGGGTACTCGGGTATCGAGGCGGTTCGCATCCTCTCAAGCCATCCGTTCGTCGAGCTTAGCGTGCTCACCTCCGAGCACTATGCCGGGCGCGAAGTCGCCGACGTTTACCGCCACATGGCCGGCATCGACTTGCCGCCGTTCGAGGAATTGCGTCCGGACCTGGTGCAGGGTCGCGCCGAGGTCGCGATCTCATGCCTGCCAGAGACGGTTGGCACCGCGCATACGGCAGAACTGATCAAGGCGGGCGTCAAGGTGGTTGATCTGTCGGCGGACTATCGCTTCAAGGACGCGGCACAGTTCCGCACGACCTACGGTATCGAGCATCCTGCGCCGCAACTTCTCAAGGAAGCGGTTTACGGCCTTAGCGAGTTTCATCGCCATGAACTGCGCGAGGCGCGCCTCGTCGCTACCCCCGGATGCTTCCCGACGGGAGCGTTGCTCGCGCTGCTACCGCTAATCAGGCGCGACCTGATCGAGCCGTCATCGATCATCATCGACGCGAAATCGGGCACGACCGGTGCCCGCCGCGCTGCATCGATCGAGCAGCTGTTCGCCGAGGTCAACGAGAACTTCCGCGCGTATAAGGTCGGCAATCATCGCCACGTCCCCGAGATGGAGCAGGAAATCTCCGCCGCGCTCGGCCGCGACATCGCGCTGCTGTTCGTGCCGCATCTGCTGCCAATCACGCGTGGTCTGCTCAGCTCGATCTTCATGCGTCCGCGGGCAGGCACCACCGAGAGCGATGTTCACGCCGCCTTCGAGGCGAGCTTTGCCAAGTCGCGCTTCGTGCGAATTCTCAAGCCGGGAGAGCTACCCGAGCTGCGCAACGTGCGCGCGACGAACTACTGCGAACTGGCGTTCATCCTCGATCGCCGGAGCGAAACGCTGCTGGTAATCACCGCTATCGACAATCTCGGCAAAGGCGCCTCAGGGCAGGCCGTCCAGAACATGAACTTGATGCTGGGCTACGACGAAGCCGCCGGCCTCCTGAACGCCGCCCCCGTCCCTTAAGCTTCGCTCGTTCCCTTCCTCGCGGATACCCTCGCCCGTTTATTCACGGGAGAGGCGGCTGGCCGCATCGCGGCCAGTGGTGAGGGTTCTGGTGCGCATGCACAAACTCTCGCATCCTAAGAGTCTCTTGCCATTCGTTGGCCAATTGGCTAATCTTCTGGCCGTGCAGTCAGAAATTGTTTCCACTGGTCAGGAAGAGCGCTCGTTCATCGAGAATGCGCGCCGCGCGCAAATCATCGACTGCGCGATTAACGCGATCGCGGAACTGGGATACGCAAACGCTTCGCTGGCCGAGATCGCCAAACGCGCGGGCGTCAGCAAGGGCGTGATTTCATATCACTTCGCCGGCAAGAGCGAGTTGATGCAGCAGGTCGTTAATACGGTGGTCGAGAAAGCTAGCGCCGTGATGCTGCCCCGGATCTTCGCGGAGCACAGCGCCGCCGGAATGTTGCGCGCATACATCGAGAGCAACCTTGAATTTCTCGATTCTCATCGCAACCACATCATGGCCGTGATGAACATTTCAGGCGGAGCCCGCGGCGACGATGGCAAGCCGATGATCGATCTCACGCTGACCTTCGAGCCTGCCGTGCAGGCGCTGCAAAACCTGCTGCGCTCGGGACAGGAGCAGGGCGAGTTTCGCGAGTTCTCGACGCGGGTGATGGCGGTGACGATCAGGAATGCTATCGACGCGCTGCCGCCGCAGTTGGCCGCATACCCCGATCTGGATCTCAAGACCTATGCGAATGAATTGGCAACGCTGTTCAACGTAGCGACTCGCAAGTAGTTCGCGCAGCGGAGGTAATTACCATGGCCTCGTCAGAAGCAGTTCAGGTCAGACCGGTAGCGGCCCAGCAAAGCGAGAGACAGGATGCCGGCGTGGTGCGACCCGCGCACAACGTCGCGCTCGGATACCTGCGAGGATTCCTCGTGGTGCTCGTGCTCGCGCATCACTCGGTGCTCGCGTACATCGACGGCCCCCCTCAAGCCAAATCGCTGCTGGTCCAGCCGCCATACTGGCGCGCGTTCATGGTGGTCGATTCTCAGCACTGGGCGGGATTCAGTCTGTTCACCGGCTTCAACGACGATTTCTTCATGTCGCTGATGTTTTTCGTCTCCGGGCTGTTCGTATGGTCGAGCCTTAAGCGCAAAGGCAACGCAAACTTCGTAACGCGATCGGCTGCGCCGCCTGGGCATTCCGTTTCTGTTCGCCGCCGCGATCATCGCGCCCGTCGCGTACTATCCGTCTTACCTGCTGACGACCGGCGCTCACAGCGTGGGCGGATACATTCACGATTGGCTATCGTTCGGCGACTGGCCGACAGGACCGGCGTGGTTTATCTGGCTGCTGCTCGCATTCGATCTTGTCGCCGCCGCGCTCTATGCGATTCGGCCGAATTTCGGTGACGCGCTGGGACGGATCGCATCGAACGCTCGACAGCATCCGGTGCGATTCTTCCTGCTGCTCGTCACTGTTTCTGCCGCGGTGTTCATTCCAATGCTCGCGATCTTCGGTGCGATGTCATGGACCAGCATCGGGCCCTTCCAATTCCAGACTGCGCGTCTGTTTCACTACGCCGTCTACTTTCTTGCCGGAATCGGCGTCGGCGCTTACGGCATCGATCGCGGTCTGCTCGCACCCGACGGAATCCTGGCGCGCCATTGGATGCGGTGGACCATCGCCATGCTCGTCGTGTTCGCGGTGAGCGTCGTGTTCATGCTGGTCGTCATTACAAAGGGCGCCACGATGTCGCCGGTCGTTTTGAACACCGTCGGCGGCGCGATGTTCGCGCTCACTTGCGGCGCAATATCGTTCTCGTTCCTGGCGCTGTTCGTGCGCTTCGCCACGCGCCGCCGCTGGCTCTGGGACAGCCTGAGCGACAACGAATATGGAATGTATCTAATCCACTACATGTTCGTGTCATGGCTGCAGCTCGCGATTCTCAGCGCGCCGCTTCCGGCCATCGCAAAAGGACTGCTGGTATTCGCGGGCGTGCTGCTGCTCAGCTGGAGCACCAGCGCATCTCTCCGCCGCATCCCGGCTGTCGCGCGAATCGTTTGAGTCTCAGCTGGTTGACCACAATTGCGCGAATTAGATCCGCAGGGCTCCTTTCGTGATCCGACGGGAGTAAATTTTGTTTGTCTTAGACGCGACCAATGTTGTAAATTTCTCCTCGTTACGAAAAATTTCTTCTTCAACTGTAGGTTGCGCTGATGCGAATCTTCCTACTGTCACCTGATCCCGATTCTCCGACTGGAGATCTGGAGATGCGCGCTTGTCGGGTGCTTCGGCACCACATGATCTTGTCGGCGCGTCCAGGCGGCATCATCAATGATTGCCCCGTCGTGCTGGTCGCTCAGTCAGACGCGACACAAGCGGTCTCTGTACTGAAAAAATCGGGAATAGAATCTTTCACAGATTAGAATCAGCCGTTCGAGCCTTTCCCTCATAAAAAGCTGCGAATAGCTCCTTCCCGCTCCCTGAAAGCGAATCATGAAGGTGCAATTTCGAATGCACCAGCACCGCGCAAATCAGTAGGAACGCGCTCAAATGACTGTCCGTAATGCTCCGTTCAGCGATTCAAACTTGCCTTGGACGACGCCCTCCCATAATTTGAAAAATGTACTGCTTGCATATGCGTAACCTTCGGCGCCCGCTTTAACCAATTAACCACGGTCTTCGGCGCATCTTATGTGGATTGTCCGCCTCGCGCTTCGCCGGCCACTCTCCGTCGCGGTGATGGCGCTGCTGATGCTCGTCCTCGGCGTGCTCTCCTTCAACCTGATGAACGTCGACATCTTCCCGTCGATCGATCTGCCGGTCGTGCTGGTCGTTTGGAACTACCCGGGGCTGTCGGCTTTCGACGTCGAGCGCCGCATGGTCTTCATCTCTGAGCGCGCTTACTCGACCACCGTCAACGGCATCGAGCACATCGAATCTGAATCGATCAACGGCATCGGCATTCTCAAAGTATATTTCTATCCCGGCTCCGACATCGGCGGCTCAATCGCGCAGATTAATGCCGTCTCCGAGACGATCCTGAGCAACCTGCCGCGCGGCATCCAGCCCCCGCAGATTATCTCCTACAACGCCAGCAATGTCCCCGTCGCACAACTGAACGTCTACAGCGACGTTCTCTCGACCGCCAGGCTTTTCGACTACGGCCTCAACTTCATCCGCATTCAGCTTTTCACGATTCCCGGCTTTTCATCGCCCGCTCCACTCGGCGGCGTCAGCCGAGCGGTGATGGCCAACCTGGATCCCACCGCGCTTTACGCCAACGGGATCTCCGCTTACGACGTTGGCAACGCTCTCGCCGCGACCAACGTCGTCATCCCGTCAGGCACCGCCAAGATGGGCAATTACGAATACAACGTCGACTTGAACATGTCGGTGCCGAAGGTCTCCGACTTCAACAAGTTGCCGATCAAGTACCTGAACGGCGCGCCCGTTTTCCTCGGTGATGTTGCGCCCGTCACCGATTCGCATCAGCCCGAAACCAACGTCGTGCGCTTTAACGGACAGCAGGCCACCTACTTGATGGTGGTCAAGCACGCCGACGCCTCGACGCTGACAGTCGTCGATGCGGTCAAGAAGAAGCTGCCCGACATCCGCGCGACCGCGCCCAAGGGCCTGAACGTGATGCTGACGTTCGACCAGTCGCAGTTCGTGCGCGCTGCGCTGCGCGATGTCGTGCAGGAGGCTGTCACCGCCGCGATCCTCGTCGCGCTGATGGTGCTGCTGTTCCTCGGATCGCCGCGCAGCATGCTCATCGTCATCACCTCGATTCCGTTGTCAATTCTCACCGCCATCATCGGCCTCAAGCTCACCGGCCAGACGATCAACACGATGACGCTTGGCGGAATCGCGCTCGCGGTCGGAATGCTGGTCGACGACGCCACCGTCGAAGTTGAGAACATCCATCGCAATCATGCGATGCACAAGCCGTTGCTGGTCGCGATTCTCGACGGCGCATCGCAAATCGCTACGCCCACTTTCGTCGGTACGCTTTCCATCTGCATCGTCTTTTTTCCAGTCGTGCTGCTGACCGGAGTCGCGCGATTCCTGTTCACTCCGCTCGCGCTCGCGGTCGTTTTTTCGATGCTCACCTCGTACCTGCTCTCGCGCACCCTCGTCCCCAGCATGGCGCGCTATCTTCTCCCCGAGGGTCACGAGGAAAACCTTGGACCCGGCCGCTGGGCTCGCATCGTGCGCGCCTTCGACGCCCGCTTCGAGCAGGTCAAGCATCACTATCGCTTCGCGCTCGCCAAGTTCATCGCGCGCCGCACATTCTCGCTGGTCTGCGTCGCTGTATTGATTCTAACTTCGTTGGCGATGCTGCTGGTCGTGGGCGAAGATTTTTTCCCGAGCGTCGATGCCGGCATGATGAGCTTGCACGTGCGGATGCCGACCGGAACTCGCGTCGAACATAGCGAGTACGTGGTCGACAATATCGAACGCGCGATTCGCACCGTGGTCCCGGCCGACGAACTTGACGGCATCAGCGACAACATCGGGCTGCCGATTTCGTACGACCTCGCGTTCTATCACACCGACTCGATCGGTCCTCAGGATGCCGACCTGCTCATCCAGTTGAAGCCCAAGCATCAGCCGACTGCGGATTACCAGAATAAAATCCGCGATCTCCTCGCACGCAAATTCCCGAATGTCACCGTCTACTTTCAGGCCGCCGACATCGTCAGCCAGGTGCTCAATTTCGGTCTGCCCGCCGCCATCGACGCGCAGATTAACGGCAACGATCTCCAGGCCGACTACGACATCGCGCTGCGCCTGCAGGATCGCATGCGCCAGATTCCCGGCGTCAGCGATCTGCGCATCGCCGAGCCGCAGGACTACCCGACGTTTGGGGTGGATGTCGATCGCGCCAAGGCCCTCGAGCTCGGCATCACGCAGCAGCAGGTCGCCTCGAGCATGCTCGCCACGCTCTCCGGCGCATCGCTGTTACAGCCGAACTTCTGGCTCGATCCAAAATCCGGGGTTAACTACAACGTCATATCGCAATCGCCGCAGCATTTGATCGACTCGGTCGCGGCGCTGTCGAACATTCCTCTCAGCACTCCCCGGTCGTCCGCCGGAATCAACGGCCAGAACGTGTCCACCACTACCACCGTCGACGGCACGACCGGCCAGGCCCAACTACTCGGAAACCTCGGCACCATAAATCATCATTGGGATCCCGCGGTCGTCGCGCACTACACGGTCCAGCGCGTGATCGACGTCGACGCCGCCGTCCGGGGCCGCGACCTCGGCAGCGTCGCCTCCGCGGTGCAGCACGAGATCGACAACCTCGGCAAATTGCCGGCCGGCACCCACGTCGTCATCCGCGGCCAGAGCCAGGCGATGCGCGACTCGTTCCGCACCCTTGGCGAGGGCATCATTCTCGCCATCATTCTCGTGTACCTGCTGATGGTTGCGAATTTTCAGTCGTGGCTCGAGCCGTTCATCATCATAATGGCGGTGCCGGGCGCGCTCGCTGGCGTTCTCTGGATGCTCGCGATAACGGGTACGACCATCAACGTCGAGTCTCTCATGGGGGCGATCATGGCGGTCGGCGTCAGCGTCGCCAACGCTAACCTGCTAATCGTCTTTGCCAACGAACTGCGCGAGGATGGTTACAGCCCGATCGCAGCCGCGATCGAAGCCGGACGCATCCGCTTCCGCCCGATCATCATGACCGCGCTCGCGATGATCCTCGGGATGCTCCCGATGGCGCTTTCGCTCGGTTCCGGTTCCGAGCAGAATGCGCCATTGGGACGCGCTGTGATCGGTGGACTGCTGGCTGCCACGATGATGACTTTGTTCGTCGTGCCCGCGGTCTACTCGATCTTCAGCCGCAGCCTCATCGGCAAGCATCAGCGCGACGCCGAGATCGAAGCAATCACGCTGCCCGGTGCTTAGAATTAATCCATGCCTGAGATAGAAGACGATCCGAAAACCTTCAGCGTGCCTGCCCCCGGCGGAATTTTCTTTGCCGGATGGATCATCGCGATTATCGTCGCATTGATCGCGACTGCCGGCCTCGTGCTCGCACGCGAGCTATGGATTGGCCGGCAGACGTCCGCACTCCAGAGCGAAAATCAGGCCGGCCCGCATGTCCTCGTTGCCAACGTTTTACAGCAGCCGCCCACTCGTGACATCAAGCTGCCCGCGACGATTCGCGGCTTCGACGAGACGGATATTTACGCCAAGGTCCCCGGCTACTTGAAGACCATCAAGGTCGACAAGGGCGACCGCATCCACAAGGGCCAACTGCTCGCGGTCCTGACCTCGCCCGAGCTCGATCAGCAGACCGCCAACGCACGGGCGAACTACAACATCGCGCTCATCACCGACAAGCGGAACCAGATCCTGGTACGCAGCCAGGTAATCCCGCAGCAGACCGCCGATGAGTCGCACGCCACGATGCTACAAGCGCGCGCCACCCTCCAGCAGGACATCGCCTATCAGGCCTACGAGACGATCACCGCGCCCTTCGAGGGCATCGTGACTGCGCGCTACATCGATCCCGGACACCTTGTCCCCGCAAACACCGCGCCCGGCACTCCAGGCTCCGGCGCGATCATCACAATCTCCCGCATGGCTCCACTGCGCGTATTCACCTACGTGCCGCAGAACGTCGCGCCATTCATCAAGGACGGCGGCGCGGCCACAATCACGGCGATGGGCTATACCGGTAAGAAATTTACCGGCACCATAACGCGCCATCCGGAAGCGCTCTCGCCCGACACGCGCACGATGCTGGTGGAAGTGGACCTACCCAATGAAAACGAAGTCCTATACCCCGGAATGTACGCGACCGCCGAATTTACCATAGCGATGGGCACAGGATCTCCGATGGTTCCCGACGACGCTCTCGTATTCCGCGACGGCAAGGTCTACGTCCCCGTCGTCCGCAAAAACCAGTTACACCTGGCCGAAGTAACACTAGGCTATGACAATGGCCAAACAGTAGAAGTCCTATCCGGCATAAATCCTACAGACAAGGTAGCAGTGAACGTAGGCCAAGCCGCCCGCGACGGCGAAAACGTCCAACCAGTAGAAAACTCGAAGTAGTAGTCTCTTTGAAGCGATTGTTCCCTTTCCCAAATGGGAAGGCCTCGACTCCTACAAATCCGGTTCCCCTTCCCTCGAGGGAAGGGGTTAGGGGTTAGGTTCCTAATCACCCCGCGACTCCGATAAACTCCCACGATGCCCAAGCACCTGACGCTCCGCGTGCATCTGCCTGCCGCACTCGCGCAACAACTTGGCGCGCGACGCAAACAAACTGGACAGACATTGTCCGCCATCGTTATTCAGGCGCTCGAGCGATTACTCGGCGACGAAGATAAGACCGTATTTCAAACTTCGACCGTCGACGCCCTGATGGAAGGCGCGTCCACCGGCGACATGACGATGGGCGAGCTTAAGACTCACGGCGATTTCGGCCTCGGTACTTTCGACGGACTTGACGGCGAGATGATCGAGCTCGACGGCAAGGTCTTCCAGGTGCGGGCCGACGGCCACGCGCATCCGGTCGAAGATTCCGCGCGCACGCCGTTCGCGACGGTTAGCTTTTTCAAGGCAGACGAGAGCGCGCGTCTCGATCACCCGTGCGATCAGCCCGCAATGCTCGCAGCCGTAGCTGCGATGCTCCCCTCGCAGAACATTTTCCACGCGCTCCGCATCGAAGGCCGTTTCGACTACGTGAAGACGCGCGCTGTCGCCAAGCAGAACAAATCAGTTGGCCTCGAGGATGCCGCCCGCGACGAACCAATCTTCGAGTTTCACGACGTGGAGGGCACCATCGTCGGCTTTTTCACGCCCGACTACCTGCGCGGCGTCAACGTCCCCGGCTACCACCTGCATTTTATCACAGCAGATCGCACCGCAGGCGGCCACATGCTCGATTGCCTCACGAACGACGTGACGATCAAAATCCATCACACGCCCGAGTTCGAACTAGGCACCCCCGGCACCGAAGAATTCCTGCAAGCCGACCTGTCTCACGACCACACCGCCGCCATAAAGAAAATCGAAAGCTAGCGCGTCAGAGTGCGGCGAAGTCGCGATTTTCGTGTGGCCATGGCGGCGCATTCAAGATAGCGCCGAGGACATCCTCGGGGCGCTCAACCAGCGACCACATCTCGCGATGGCGCTCGTCCATGAAACGGCGCTCGATGCAGCTCTCGAGGAACTTCACACACTCAGTGTAAAAGCCCAGTGTGTTGACCATCACGATCGGACCGCCAAACAATCCGAGCCGCTTCCAGGTGATTGCTTCGAACAGCTCCTCGAGCGTGCCGCATCCGCCCGGTAGCGCGATCACCGCATCGACTTCGGCGATCATCATGCGCTTGCGCTCATGCAAATCGTTTACGATCAGCAGCTCGCTCAAGCCGCGATGCCCCCATTCGAGGTCGTACATGAAGCGCGGCAGCACACCGATGACGCGGCCGCCTTCGGCCAGCGCTGCGTCCGCCAGATGGCCCATCGAGCCAACGCTGCCGCCGCCATAAACCAGCGTGACCTTGTTGCGCGCCAATTCACGCCCCAGCCGCGCGGCCGCGTCGTGATAGGCGGCATCGCATTGACGACTCGACGCGCAATAAACACAAACTCGCTTGATAGCCATCGCGCGATCGTATCCGACCAATGCGCGCCCATCCAGATAGCGCTCTAGCTTTTACCTTCGCTGCTTTTCCATGTCGGCATCATCGCATTCGACGGGACCGGCTCGCCCCGGGCTTTGCGCGCGCTTTCGATTCCCGCGATCGGCAGACCTTTCGGATCGAGTATGCCAAGCTGCGCGAGCATCGACGCCTGGTCCCAGTAGATATGCTCGTTGTAGAGCCTCTCGCCGCGAAACTCGATCACGACGACCAGCGGCACCTCGACGTATTTTCCTGTCGGTGCGATGCCCGGAGCCATGAAGTCGATTTCGCGGTCGTGCGTGAAACAGAAGATCACTTCGTCGACGACGCGGTCGGGACCGACCGTGCGCGAAACCGGCACGATCTTGGTGTCCGCCGGCAGCCGCGGGATGAAGTGATTGTTGTAGAAGCGCCGCAGTTCCTTGAAGCCATAGCCTCCGGTCAGAGTCGGGACGTGATTGACGTAGGCGTCGGCGGTCATCGTGGCCATCGTCCCTTCGATATCGCGATCCTTGAATTCCTGATCAGCGTGATTGTCCCACAACGTGCTCAGGTCGTAGCGCGGGCCCAGCGTGCGCCGAAACAATCCGATCGATCGCGAGCGCGCCAGCTGCGCTGCGAATGGATCGTATGCCTCGGCACGTCGATCGTTGTTGAAGGCGTGACCGGCGTCCGCGTAGACGTAAAACTCGGCATCGTCATGCGCGTTGAACACGGCGCGAATTTTGTCGCGCGTTTCGGGCGGCACCGCCGCATCCTTGCCGCCGAAGTGGAACATGATCGGGCATCGCACCGATTTGGCTTCGTCCAGGTGCCCGTCCATGCGCGTGCCGTAATAGCTGACCGCCGCGTCCACTCCCAGCCGCGCAGCGGCCAGGAACGCGAGTCGTCCACCGAGGCAATAGCCGACCGCGCCGACCTTGCCTTTGAACTCGGGCCGCGCCTTCATCGCCGCGATCGCGTCGCCTATGTCGCGCACGCCCTGGTCGATATCGAAGCGCCCACCTAGTTCGCGAGCGGTTTTCACGTCGTCGGGGCTGAAACCCAGGTCGACGCCAGGTTTCAGCCGCCAGAACAGGTCCGGCGCCAGCGCGACATAGCCCTCCTCGGCCCACCGATCGACGACCGAGCGGATGTTCGCGCTAACTCCGAAGATTTCCTGTAGCACGAGAATCCCCGGTCCCGAGCCCGACGCGGGTGTCGAAAGGTAGCCGCTAAACGTTCCGCCGTCGTGCGCTTTGATCGCGATGTTCTCGCTCATGTGCGGACTCCCTTGCAGATGTCGATTTCATATATCACCGCTGCCGGGTCGAACGGCATCGCGGATTTGTATCAATCAGGTCGCTGATAGGCAGACGGAAGCCGACTCAGACTGACGTAGCGATCGGTTGCATGAGGTGTCCCAATGCGGGACACGTCGAGTGGGTCGCCGCATGTCGTAGGTAAGCTAAGACGGGACCTGCGTTGGTGGGCCAATCTAAATTCCTGAGCCGATCAAAGCTACATTAATCATGTGTTCGCAAACATAATCATCGATCGATTAACAATCATCTAAACGGCTTAACACTTGCTCTAATTAGCCTTGTGATGCGCAGTCGTTGCTCATCCCGGAGGACTCTTAGTTGCGAGAAAGCCGATCATCCAGCAAATCCATCAGCTACCAGGCCATTGCCGCGCTCGTTCTCATTGCGGCGTTAGCTTGGGCGCCGAGACTAGTAACGCCCGCTCATGCGCAGACGCCGCCGCCTCCGCAAATGGAAATCAGGGGTGAGCAGTCGGTCGCGTCCGGTCGAGCGATAACGAATTTCGTAGACGCGGCATCCCGAACGCTTCAGGTTGAAAAGCCTCACGCCCAAATCGCGATCCATCACCCGCTTGCCGGACGCGCGGGCATTTTTGAGGACGTGGGCGACGGCTTCGAACCCGGTGACGACGCCACGAGCGAGGCTGATGCGCTTAGCTCGACGCGACGCCATCGTATTCGCAAGGCGAATTTTCCCGCGGGTTCCGACAACGGATCGGTGACACCGCCCGACACGCAAGGCACCGTCGGCCCGAATCATCTGATGGCGGTGCTTAACAGCAACGTGACGATTGAAACTCGCGCCGGGATCATCCTGAGCTCGATTCCGATTGCCTCGTTCTGGTCGAGACTCGGCGGAATCAACGAGGCCTTCGATCCGCGCGTCCTGTTCGATGCGCACTCCAACCGATGGATCATATCGGCCGGCGCCAACGCCGCATCGCCGACTGCGTACGTTCTGATCGGCGTATCGCACACCAATGATCCGACCGGCGCCTGGAACCTCTACAAGGTGAAGCTCGATGCGAACGGCACGAGCTGGGCCGATTATCCGACGCTCGGTTTCAACGGGGATTGGATAGTGCTGCAGACCAACGTCTTCACGGTGAGCGAGGGCGCGTATCTCGGCTCCTACATTTACGCATTCGACAAAGCCGACTTGTATGCCGGCGGCACCGGTCAATACACGGTGTTCCACGATCCAACCGGGTTTACCGATTATCCGGCTGTGACCCACGACAACACGCTCGCGACCGAGTACCTGGTGAGAAACTGGAACGGCGCGAACGGTCAGCTTCGGGTCAGCACGATCACGGGATCGATCGGCGCGGAAGTGCTGACGACTGGCGTCGCATTTCCGAAGGCGGCGAAGGCTTGGCAGGATTCCGCGACCGAGAACTTCGCCCCGCAGCTTGGCTCGAGCGCGCGGATAGATACCGACGACGACCGCATCGAGAACTGCGTATATCGAAACGGATCGCTGTGGGCTGCGCAGACAGTGTACTTCCCAGCGACCGGCACACCGACGCGATCATCGGCGCAGTGGTGGCAAATCAATACTGCGAGCGGCAGCCTCGGCGTCGTGCAGCAACTGGGGAAGCGCGACGATCCGTCGGGGCAGTTCGACTACGCGTTTCCGACGCTGGACGTTAATGCGAACGACGACATGATGATCGGATACTCGCGGTTCGGCGCCTCACAGTATGCGAGCGCCAACTACTCGTATCGGCGGCATACCGATCCGCCGAATACGCTCGAGGCCGACACCGTCTTCAAGGCGGGCGAGGCGCCGTACTTCAAGGACTTCGGAACGGGGGACAATCGATGGGGCGACTACAGCAACGTAGCGGTCGACCCGATCAACGACATCGACCTGTGGACGATTCAGGAATACGCGGCCACCGGCAATACATGGGGAACCTGGTGGGGAACGATCGCGCTCAGCGGAAATCCTCCGACTCCCACCGCCACGGCCACGCGAACGTCGACTCCCACGCCGAGTCCGACTCGAAAGCCTACGCCGACCCGCACGCCGAAGCCGACCCACACCCCAAAGCCGACGCGGACGCCAAAGCCGACGCGCACGCCGAAGCCGACTCACACGCCGAAGCCCTCTCGCACCCCGACCGCGACACCGACCCCGAAGGCGATGCAGGGGCGTAACTAAGGCGAAGGAAGCGACGAACCAGGTGCATCGGTGCAACTGGATCGAGCCCAAATGCTACAAATAGAAGGATTGATAAAACAGAAAGACATTGGCAGTTCGAAGTGAAGATTGGCGGATTTTCCGCCAAATTGAAGCGAAAAATTCACTTTTGCAGATAACGTGCATTACAGCCAATCCTGATTCTTCTCAGCACAGTTGAGCGGTCTCTCTTTTGCTTAGACATCTCTTGTGATGACGCGTTGATTTTTGGGAAACGCGCCGGGAGGGTTCGATGCGTATCGTGGGAAGATCGCGGGTTAGGTCGTCGCATGATCTGTTTCTGATCATTGGCGCAGTTATCGCCTTGGCGATGATTGTTTCGAAGATGGTCCATAACTGGAGACGTTTGCCGCCGAGCCTGGGGATGACCACTACGGCGGTTATGGTAGCGGACAGCAGTTTCGTTCCACACTGATTGAGCCGTTTTCGGATTGCGTGATGCGGGGAGGGGAGACGCATCGCGAGCAAACTGGACCAGGAGCAGGACCCGGGATGCCGGGCCTGTCTCCGTTTTGGCGCTTGTAGTTTCTTTGCTCAGTCAGGAATCTGCTCGTAACGCCTTTAGCCATAGACGAACTGCACTCACGTCAGTAAAATGCGTTGCGCAAAGGTGCATTAGCATTCACGGACGGGGAAAGTGACGGGGCGATCGTTGCGGAGTTTGGTGCTGGGGGCGGCGGCTCTAGTCGCAATTATCTCAGGCGCGGACATTATCGGTCACGCGGAGATTGTGGCGGGGCGATCGCGCTCTTCTCACGCAAGCTCGGCCGTGCGCGCATTGGAGCCGGGTTTTACCGGTACATTTCTCTACCGCAACGATAATTTCCGCACCGGACAAAACCTGGCGGAAAGTATTCTGACTCCGTCTACCGTTAATCCCAGCAAGTTCGGCCTGCTGTTCGTCGATGCTATCGACGCTGCCGCCTACGCGCAGCCGCTTTATGTGCCAAACGTTGCGATCCCCAACCTGGGAACGCACAACGTCGTGTACGTCGCGACGGAAAACGACAGCGTGTACGCATTCGACGCGGACCAGCCGGGCCCTCCACTTTGGCAGACCAGCTTTATCAATCCTGCGCTTGGAATTACCCCGGTGCCCTCGACCGATCTCGGAGCATGCGGCGACCTGGTTCCGATTATCGGGATCACTGCTACCCCTGTAATCGATCCGACGAATGGCACCCTCTATGTCGTGTCGAAGGTCAAGTTGAGTCCGGGAAATTATAAGCAGCAGCTTCATGCGCTGGATATAACCACCGGCCTCGAGCAACCGAACAGTCCCGTGACGATTACAGCGAAGGTACCTGGAACCGAAGGGGGCAGCTCGAACGGGATGATCACTTTTAATCCTCTGCTGCAGCACGACCGGCCGGCGCTGACGCTCGCCAACGGCGTGGTGTACCTGAGCTTCGCGTCGCACTGCGATATTGGGGTCTACCATGGATGGATTCTCGGCTACGATGAAAAGACGTTGGCGCAGGAAGTCGTGTATAACACCACGGCCAACGGTAGCGATGGCGGCATCTGGATGTCTGGATGCGGCCTGGGAGTCGATACCAACGGCGATTTGATCGCGATCACCGGCAACGGAAGCTTCGATACCAACCCACCCACAGTCGACTATGGCGACAGCTTTCTGCGACTGACGCCCGGTGGCGGAACGATGTCGGTCACCAGCTTTTTTACGCCGCTGAACGAGTTGCTTCTCGACGACGAGGATCTGGACATGGGCGCGGGCGGAAACCTTTTGCTGCCCACTCAGCCGGGGCCAAATCCCGATCTGATGATCGGCGCGGGCAAGGTGGGCACGCTCTATCTGGTGAATCGCGACAGCATGGGCGGATTCAATGCCTCTCAGGATCAGATGGTGCAGGAACTGCCGAGTGCCGTCGGTGGAATGTTCAGCACGCCTGCGTATTGGCAAGGGACGGTGCCGAACGTTGGCCTGCAGAACATGGTCTACACGATTGGCGTCAACGATCAGCCCAAGATATTCGTGCTCTCCAACGGACTGCTCCAGACACCACCGGCCTCGACCGCGGTAAACACCTTTGGCTTCCCCGGTGCGTCGCCGGTAATCTCCGCCAATGGCACCACCGGCGGCATCCTGTGGGCGATCGATAGTTCGGCATGGAAGGTCCGCCGGTCCTGCGGCTCTCCATGCCTTCGACGCAACCAACCTGCTGACCGAGCTGTACCACAGCAACCAGTTCAGCGCGGACAATCCCGGGCCGGCAGTGAAGTTCACCGTCCCCACCGTCGCCAACGGATCGGTTTACGTCGGAACGCAGACACAACTCGCGGTGTTCGGATTGTTCCCCGGTGTAAGAGGCGCTCCGACTCCCACCGCAACCGCGACCGCTACGGCAACCGTAACGACTACCTCGACGCCGACGACGACCGCAACCGCCACCGATACAGCGACCGCGACACCGACGACTACAGCAACCGCCACCGACACCGTGACGGCGACACCGACTGCGAGCATCACAGCTACGTCTGCTGCGACGCCGACTGCTACGGCGTCCACTGGCCCGCCGACGCCCACTGCCACCAGCACCGCGTCCAGCGTGACGCCGACAGTCACGGCCACTGCGACCGCGACTCCCATGCCGACCGCTTCTCCGAGCCCGGTCTTCGCGACACTGAATGCCAACCCGACGTCGATCTCCTTCTCGAGCCAGGTCGTAGGCCATCAGGGCAAGCCGGTAAAGGTAACGGTGACCAACACAGCGGGGAGCACCTCAGTAACGCTGTCGCCGCCGACCGCCAGTAGTGGATTCGTCGTGACCTCGAGCACTTGCCCGGCGGTGATGCCGCCTGGCGGCTCCTGCACGATTGGAGTCGCATTCGCCCCGACTACCAAGGGCAAGCAAAATGGGCAGCTTCAGTTGAGCAGCAACGCCAAGTACGGCGTGCGTGCAATCAAACTGAAGGGCAAGGGCGTCGCACCGAAGATGAAAACGAAGCCCAATTCGCTAAGCTTCGAGCAAACATCGGCAGAAGCCGTCAGTTCCCCCCGGAGCATCACCATCGTCAATGACAGTCCGGCGCCGATATCGTTCACAACCGCTCCTGCAGCCACTCCGCCGTTCAACGTGACCGCAAACACCTGCAATACAATCGCACCGAACGGAGGAACCTGCACCATCTCTGTCGAGTTCGCTCCGCACAAACACGGCAAGTACCAGGGCACTCTCGAAATCCATGACAACGCCGTAAACAGCCCGCAACACATAAAGCTCTTCGGCAGTTCGAAATAATCAGTCGCAGCTTGCCGGGGGTTTCCTGATCTGAAACCCTTAGCGAATCGACGTGCGCCATGCGCGCGCAAACCGCGATGCAGGCCGCCCAACCAAACAGCTCATCACAACAAAAAGTAGCGCAGTGGATTCCGAGGCCGCGCCGTTATCTCGCGGCACTGTTCGCGATGTTGATGTCGGCCACGATTTTCGAAGGCTACGACATCACGATCTTCCATCTGGCGACGCCCGAGATAGCGCGCACTTTTCATCTCGGAAACCCCGCCATCGGCGCGATGGCGTCGATCGTGCGCTTCGGCGGCATGCTCTCGTTCTTCGTGGTAATCCTCGCCGATCGCTACGGCCGCAAACCAATCATCTCGGTAACCGTACTCTGTTACACCGTACTGACGTTGTTCACCGCGCTTTCGGTTGGCGTCGCTTCGTTTACGATCTTTCAAAGCCTGGCGCAGATATTCCTCGCCGCCGAGTTCGGGGTTGCGGTGACGATGATCAGCGAGGAGTTTCCCGACGAACGGCGCGGGCGCGCGATCGCAGCGCTGCACATGGTTGCGTTTCTCGGCGTGACTGCGGCAGCACTCACCTACGCGATGATGGCGGAGTCCACCTGGGGATGGCGCGGCATGTACCTGTTGGGTCTCGCGCCGCTGGTGATGGTCTTCTTCTTAAGGCGCGGACTGCGCGAAACCGCTCGCTTCAATGCGCTCGAGCGGGCGCGTGCCGCGTCCGGCCAGTCGCGTCCCGAATTCTGGACGTCGATTCGCAATTGCCTGACGCCCCTTGCCGGGCCTTACCGCTCGCGCTTGCTGGTTATGGCCGGATTATGGAACTCGATCGGTTTGATCGGCGGCCCGACCGTCACCTACTTCAGCCTCTACGCACGCCGCGACCATCATTGGAAATCGCACCAGGTAGCAGCCGCAATAATTCTCGCCTACGCGATGGGCACCATCGGCAGCATGTTGAGCGGATATCTGATGGACCGGCTGGGACGAAAGTTCACCACCAGCTTTTTCTACCTGATGTCCGCAGTCGCGATGTACGTGTTGTTCACCAGCGACACTTACGGCGCGATCCTCATGGCGGAAGTGTTCACGATGTTCGCGTATCAGGCGGCGCGCACCGCGACTTCTGCCCTCTCGACCGAGTTATTTCCGACCGCGATACGCGCAACCGGCTACAGTCTGTGCGTGCAGGTGATCGGGCAGATCTGCTGGATGCTGTCTCCCGTCGTCATCGGATTGCTCTCAGGACCGCTCGGCAGTTTGGGCAACGCTGCGTCGCTCTTCGCGATAGGCCCGCTAATCGGCGTAGCGATCGTGTACTGGTTCGTCCCCGAAACTCGCGGCAGGACGCTGGAAGAACTCTCCCCAGGCATCGAAGGCCCCCCAATCACCACGGACTGAATCGCCCGCCCAGAATCCCTTCCGACCCCTCCAGCTGCAGAAGCAGAGGGAACTAAATCGAATGTGAAACCCGCCGTGGGTTTCATGCTTCCCTGGGCAGGGGTGACCCTGCACCAAGTGGAATGGAATTTCTGCGAAATGCTCGAGGCCGAGATTTCGATCTTCCACAGCAATTCTTGGGGGAACCGGTCGCATTTAATTATCCTCGTCCGTTACTGTGACAGGAGAGGCGGCCGGCCGCTTTATGCAGCCAGTAGGTGAGGGTGCCGGGCTTGAAGTACACACAAGCTAGCTTTCACCTTCCTGCCCGACTTGTCGCCCTTTAAGCACGGGAAGCCTCGCACCTCCAGTTCCCAGTCCACACTATGGCAAGGGGTTATGCCGGTTAGGTTGTTCTCTCACCCGAGCAGCCGACTACAGCCCGAGCCGCGATTCTGATCTCTTTCACGATGGCTTCTGGAGCGCCCGAGATATCGACGACAATCGCATCACGCGGCTCCTCCAGCGTGTCGATCTGACTCTGAAGAAGATCAGGATTCATGAAGTGTCCCGCGCGGCCGCGAAGCCGCTCGCGCGATCACGCTCTTTCGATCCCTTCAAATAAACGACCTTCACCAACTTCGGATCGACGACAATCTCGTCGCGATACGACTGCTTAAGCGCGGAGCACGCGACGACTCCATTTCTTCCTTCCGACACCATGCCCTGGATCAATTTTCGAAGCGCAGCCAGCCACGGCGCCCGATCCACATCATCGAGCGCAATCCCAAGATGCATCTTGCGCTTGCTCGCCTCGGAATGCAGTTCGTCCCCATCGTGAAACTCCCACCCAAGCGCCTCCGCCAGCGCGCGCCCGACAGTAGTCTTCCCCGCCCCCGTCACTCCCATAACGATCACAACCATGACGTTCCTGAAATCTCCCAACCCTCTTCGCAGCGCAAATTCCTCCCCTCCGAAGTAGGACGGAATTCATTCCGTCGGCGTTTTTCCGGCTCTGAAATCGCCCAGCGCTCCCGATGAACTTTTCAGCCTGATGCGCACCGACTCGACATGCTACGTATACCCCATGAACAACTGCCACACCTGCCCGCGCCTCTCGAACTCGCGCCGGCGCCCACTCCTTTCAAAAACAATTTTTGACGGAACGAAGCTACCCTTGGCGTCCGACCCTCCCGAAAACCACAACGGGTAGTGGTAGTCGCCGTTTTCGAATGTTTTCGATTCCAGAATTGCGCGTTCCATCGACCATCGACAACCGCATGACCGCCCCGCATCTGCCGGTACAGCGCTTCCTTGACAGTTCGCGGGGTCCGTCTAACATACGGATTGTCAATCGAATCGAAGTAGCCGCTTTCGGAGGTATCGTAATGTCAGGCGCAAATATCAGTGAAAGCGAAATCAACGAACCCAACCGTTGGCGACTGGAAACTCCCGGGCATTCCGGATGGAAGCGCACCGCGCGTCCCGGCGACCCCGACAAGTACCTGATGATTTCGGCGGACTGTCATTGCAATGAGCCGTCGAATCTTTGGGTCGAGCGAATCGATCGCAAATTTCGCGATCGACTGCCGCGAATCGAAGTCGACGAGAACGGCGTCAAGTGGGCAATCTCCGAAGGATGGGCGCGCTCGCGCCTGCTCGATAGTCACCTCGAAGGCGAGGACCATCTGCGCTCGAAGGCAGGCGCCGATCCCGAGCAACGGCTGAAAGATCAGATTCGCGACGGCGTCGATGCGGAAGTTATTTTCCCCAACAAGGGTCTCACGATGTGGGCGACGCCCGACGCCGACTTTGCGCACGCGCAATGCCGCATCTACAACGACTGGGCGTGGGAGACGTTCGCGAAGTACAACGATCGCATGTCGCCGCTCGCAGCGATCGCGACCGCCGACCTCCCGGGGTCTATCAAGGAAGTCGAACGCGTCGCCAAGTTGGGATTTCGCGGCCTCACTCTGCCGTGCAAGCCAATCTTCGGAGCGCATGACGCGCGACATCCCAATTACAATCTGCCGATTTTCGATTCGCTCTGGTCGGTGATCCAGGAAGCTGATCTTCCGATCACGTTCCACGTTTCGACCGGACGCGATCCGCGAGCAGCGCGCAAAGACGGCGGTGCCGTGATCAACTACGTTTCACATTCGCTGGTCCCGACTATCGAGCCGGTGGCGAATCTCTGCGGGTCCGGCGTGCTCGAGCGTTTCCCGGGAATCAAATTCGCCGCGATCGAATCCGGCATCGGATGGGTCGCGTGGGCTCTGGGAGCCATGGATGAGGCCTATCACAAGCATCACATGTGGGCGTTGCCGCGGCTCAAAATGCTCCCGAGTGAGTATTTCCGTGCGCATGGATACGCGTCGTTCCAGGAAGATCCGGTCGGTCTCGATCTGGCGGTGAAATACAATCTGACCAACAACTTCCTGTGGGCGAATGACTATCCGCATCACGAGGGCAGCTGGCCCCATTCGGCGGAAGCGATCGAACGCGAGATGGGCGGTCTGCCCGAAGACGCGCGCGCGAAAATCCTCGGACTCAACGCGGCGCGTCTGTTCAAGTTCGACGTGGACGCGCTGACGAAGTCGCATCGCGATCGGGTCGCGGCTAACTGAGCCGGCTGTTGATGCCAGAATTTTCGCATCATTACGCCAATCTCGAAGGTGTGCGGATCCACTATGTCGTGATGGGGCAGGGCGCGCCGGTCGTGCTGCTCCACGGATGGCCACAGACCTGGTACGAATGGCGCCTCGTGATGCCGCTGCTCGCGGACAAGTACTCGCTCGTCGCACCCGACATGCGCGGCCTCGGCGATTCGTCGCGGCCCACTTCCGGCTACGACAAGAAAACTGTAGCGAACGATATCTGGACGCTCATGCACGATCATCTCAAGCACGCGCGCTTCGCGGTCGTCGGTCACGATTGGGGCGCGCCCGTTGCGTTTCGACTCGCCGCAGATCATCCCGCTCGAAGTGACGCACCTGGCGTTGCTCGATGTTCCCGTCCCCGGCGATCAGCCGGCGGGCGCCCCGATTGGCGGCGGACAGCGATGGTGGCACCTGTTCCATCAGGTGCCCGATCTTCCCGAAGCGCTTGTCTACGGCCGCGAACGTCTCTATCTCGAATTCTTCTACATGAACGGATGCGATCAGGCCGGCGCGATTGGCCCCGACGACATCGCGGAATACGTGCGCACCTACTCGCAGCCGGGCGCGATGCGCGCCGGCTTCAACTTTTACCGCGCGCTCCCGAAAGACGTCGCCGACAATCGCGCGACATTCGCGACCGGATTCAAACTCCCGATGCCGACGCTGGGACTCGGCGGCGGAGGCCCGCGCGGCCGCGGCGATCTGGTAGTCGAATCGCTCCGCCGCGTCGCAGTTCACGCGTCAGGCGGCTCGGTCCCCGACTGCGGCCATTTCATCCCCGAAGAGAAACCCGAGGAACTCGCCAAACAGTTGCGCGAGTTCCTCGCGAAGTAGATTTTGCTTCCGTTCGAGACCGCACTTTGGTACGCCTCGCAGATAATGTAGTCGACTGAGGAGAAATGCCGTGGATTTTAATATTCCCGCAGATGTAACCGCCTACCTGGCCGAGCTCGACGCGTTCATCGAGAAGGAAATCAAGCCGCTCGAACGCGAGAACGACAACATCCGTTTTTTCGACCATCGCCGCGAATGGGCGCGCACCGATTTCGAACGAGACGGGCTGCCGCGCCATGAATGGGAAGCGCTTCTCGGCGAGATGCGCCGGCGCGCCGACAAGGCGGGTCATTATCGCTACGCGCTGCCGAAAGAATACGGCGGCAAGGACGGCACCAACCTCGCGATGGCGATCATCCGCGAGTACCTCGCGGCCAAGGGTCTCGGGCTGCACAATGATTTGCAGAACGAAAGCTCGATCGTCGGCAACCTTCCGACCGTGCTGATGTTTCGCGACTTCGGCAACGAGCAGCAGAAAAAAGAATTCATTCCCAAGCTGCTCGACGGCTCGATGCGCATCGCGTTCGGACTGACTGAGCCGAATCACGGTTCTGACGCGACCTGGATGGAGACGCGCGGCGTTCGCGACGGCGATCACTGGCGAATCACTGGCGCCAAGATGTGGAACACCGGCCTGCACGTCGCCACGCATGATTTCGTGTTCGCGCGGACCAGCGGCAAGGACGGCAGCCCGCGCGGCATCACGTGCTTCATCGTTCCGACCAAGAGCGCGGGTTTCAAAATCGAAGAGTACATGTGGACCTTCAACATGCCGACCGATCACCCACGCATCTCGCTGACAGACGTCGCGGTGCCGGCCGACGCGATTCTTGGCGATCCGGAAAACGGGCTGGCGGTGGCGCAGCTTTTCGTCCACGAGAATCGCATTCGCCAGGCCGCGAGTTCGCTGGGCGCCGCGCAATATTGCATCAACGAGAGCGTGAAATATTCCAAACAGCGGAAGCCCTTCGGCAAACCGCTCTCGAGCAACCAGGCGATTCAATGGCCGCTGGTCGAGTTGCATACCGAAGCCGAGATGATCCGCAATCTCATTCAGAAGACCGCATGGCAGATGGATCAAATGTCGAAGCCGGAAGTCGCGCTCAGACTCTCCGATAAGGTCGCGATGTGCAATTACCGTGCGAACCGGCTGGTCTGCGATGCGGCGGACCGCGCGATGCAGGTGCATGGTGCGATCGGCTACTCGCGGCATAAACCGTTCGAGCACATTTTCCGGCATCACCGGCGCTACCGCATCACGGAAGGATCGGAAGAAATCCAGATGCGGCGCGTCGCGCAATACCTGTTCGGATTTTTCAAGGATCGTAAGGTGGCGGAGGAGTAGGGCAGTGAAAAACTCGCGCGCGACAGAAACATGAGCAGCGAAGATTTCGCCGCGCGCCTGCAAGCGGCAATTGCGCGTCACGTCGGCGCGCCCGGAACGATCCACGACCTTCAACGACTGACGGGCGGCGCGAACAAAACCACGTGGTCGTTTGACGCTGACGTCGCCGGCACGCGCGCGCAATTCATCCTGCAACTCGCCAGCCCGCGCGCCAACGACGAGAGTAATCCGCTGGCTGGCGTTTCGCCGCATCTGATCGCGGAAGAAGACGCGCGGCTGATGATCGCGGCGGTGAAGGCCGGTGTGCCCGCCCCTCGCGTCCGCGCGATTCTCAACGCCTGACGACGGACTCGGGCCCGGCTACGTCACTGAGCGAGTGGCGGGCGAGACGCTCGCAACAAAAATCCTTCGCGAAGAACGTTTCGCCGGCGCGCGCGCGACGATGGCAAAACAGTGCGGGACAATCCTCGCGGCCATTCATCGAATCCCGGTCGCCGAAGTTCCGTTCCTTATGAAGCTCACGCCCGCGCAACACATCGCAGCGCAGCGGCGCATCATCGAGTTCTACGGATTTCATTCGCCCGCGCTCGAGCTTGGTCTCAAATGGGCGGAGCAACACGCACCGCAGAACACTCGACACACCGTCGTGCATGGCGACTTTCGCGACGGCAACTTCATCGTCGGCGAAGAAGGAATCCGCTGCGTGCTGGATTGGGAAATAGGGCAGAGCGGCGATCCGATGCAGGACCTCGGCTGGGTATGCGTCAAGACGTGGCGCTTTGGCGGGAAGAAACCAGTGGGCGGCTTCGGCACTCGCGAGGATTTGTTCGAGGCCTACGAGAAGGCCAGCGGACACTCCGTCGATCCGGCGCACGTGCGCTTCTGGGAAGCATACGGCAGCGTGCGCTGGGGCATAGGATGCTTCAGCATGGGCACTCGCGGCACTGAAGAAGTGGGAATCGAGCGATGCGCAATCGGGCGCCGAGTCGAGGAGCCATTGTGGGACTTTCTGAATCTGATCGAAGGTCGCGACTGACTATCTCACTGACTATAGGACTGACTAATGCCACAGAGTACCCCGAAGGCCGCAACTCTTCTCGAGGCCGCGGTCAAATACCTGGAAACTGAGCTGATGCCGACGCTCGACGGCTACCATCGCTTTCAGACCCGCGTCACCGTCAATGTGCTGAACACTGTGCGTCGAGAACTGGAGCTGCGCGGCGCACAGGCGGAAGCGGAGCATGCGCGACTGGTCGCGATGCTCGGTCACGACGGAGATGTCGAGACGTTGAGCGTTGAGCTCGCGGAAAAGATTCGTGCAGGCGCGATCTCGATCGACGATCCCGCGCTACGCGCCCACGTGCGCCAGTCGCTCGCCGACGCGCTCGCAATCAACAACCCCAAATGGCTGACCCGCTGATGGCTGCCGAACTCGAGCACGAATTCGTATCCGCCGACGGCTGGCCTCGTGACCTGCAAGCCTTTGCCATGGCATCGCTTTTGTGGGGCGGATTCCTGCTGGTGCGCGCGATCTTCGCGCTGCGCGCCGGCGCTCCGACAGTTCCCTTCGAAGATGTGTTTCTCGGCGTAAAGTTCTACGCGGAACAGGCACGCGTCACGATGGCTCTGCAAGCCATCATCTTTGTCACCTTCGCAATCGGAATCCTGATGCACAAGCGCTGGGGGCTGATCCTCGCGCTCCTCTACATGGCGCAAGTTATAGCAGGCCACGTGATTTTCATCGCATCAAACCTGGGAGTAGATTCGCAGCGCATCCACGTGAAGATCGCATCAATCGAAAGTCCAGTCGTCCTGCTGATCGCGCTATACGTCTGGTACCGCGCCCGCCCGCTCTTAGCTCGATCTTGACGGTTCGTGTAATACCAGCACGGGGCATTTGGCTTCGCGAATGACATGCTCAGTGACGCTGCCCCGAACCAAATGCTCGAAGCCGTGGCGCCCATGCGTGAACATTACGATCAAATCTACGCCAAGCTCATTAGCGGCCCGCACGATATCGATATCAGGCGCACCCGTTCTGACGTCGATAACATACCGCACTTCATCCTTGAGGGTAGCGCGGACTGTCTTTGTGAGCTTGGCTCTGGCTTCCCTTTCCCAGCGCGGATCGGCATCAAACGGAAGCGGGACGTCCATATCATACGTCGGCACTCTAGCGATGTGAATGACGTAGAGCGTGGCGCCACTCTCTTTTGCCAACGCACTCGACAAGACTAAGGCGTCTTTTGAATGTCCTTCGAATTCAAACGGACATAATATCTTGCGGTATTTCACCATAACTGTCGCTAGAAGTTCGCGAGCGATCGACCGGTAGCCCTATCGACCGCTGCCTTGGTTATAGAGAATCCGTAAAGGGCGTCGGTATACGCAGCGTCGTCAAAAGTGTAACTGCGTTGCGCGTCCTCAAGTTCGATAATGCTTGTCAGCCCTGCTTCATATCGCTTCTCGGCGAGTTCGAGTTCTGCCCGCGATGCTGCAAGCGTCTTTTCCGCGCGCATGATTCGCTGAAGAGAAGCCTGCCAATTGAGAAATGCGGTATGAACCTGCAGGACTTACCTCTTGCCGTAGGTCTTCGATCTCGCGAAGGATCGCATGTTGCCGAAACCTGGTCTCCGCAATTTGATCAGTGGTGAGAAAGCTATTGAAGATAGGCCATGTGATTACTATCCCGGCGTTGAAATTGTTTGCGGCAGGAGTTCCGGTTCCCATCGCCGAGTATCCTGCTACCGCGTTAACGCTAGGGTAGTAGTCACTGCGATACTGGACGATTCTAGCGCCCATAGCCTTTGCCTGATCATCGAGCGCCGTCAAATCAGGCCTGCCTTCGGAACGCCGTGTCCAGCAAACTGTTCAATGACTCGTTAACTGGATAGTAGGTTAGACACGTCCGCAAGTTCGTAGGCAGGCGCCGAGTCGCTAAGGCCCAAAGCGTTGTCAAGGGCAACTTTTGCGTCTTCGTCGCCGTTGCGCGCATCGACGAGATGCAACTGAGCTCGCTCGACCTCGGCTTCCGTGACATAGGTATCGAGTTGCGGTCGCAGGCCGGCGTTAGCCTTAACCTGAGCCTCGTGCAGATGATATTGGCGCTGCTCCAGTGCCTTCTCGTAAACCGCGATCAGTCGTTTCGCCTCCAGCAACTCGAAGTATCGTTGAGAGACTTCGTAGATCAGATCCAGCTCGGTAAGTTGCTGATTAGCAGCCGCGGCTGCGGCCTCGAACTGACGTTCCGAAACAAATCCATGTCGGCGCCCGAAGTCGACCAGAAACTGGGAGAGCATCACACCTCCCATGTAGTTATTGCTGGTGTCCCAACTCTGCGACGTGTCATTTGCGGGCAAGTTGTGATTCGTTCCGCTTATTCGCGGAAAAGCACCGTCGGGATTGTAGTAGCTCGTGTTGCCGATGCCATTATCGGTACTTCGCAGATATTGTGTGGCGCCAAACAGCTGCGGTCCCAAGTATGATCGCGCCTGGCCGATCTGTTGCTGCGCCGCACTAGTGTTGTCCGCGGCTTCCTGGAGTCTAGGGTGATACTTCAAAGCGGTCTGAATTGCCTCCTTGAGCGTCAACTGGGAGCCCGACGGAATGGGCGCTCCACTCGGGTTGGTCGAGCTGGCGGTTGATGTCATCGGGGTTCCGGCAGGTGAGGTCGCAAGTTGCGGTGCACCGACTAATACTGCCGTAGGATTGGCCGCGTTGGCGACTCGGTGCGCAGAAAGGAGCGCGCATAAGAGAAGAACGGGGATTCGCGTTGATTTCATTGTTAGGCCACCCGCTTTTCCGAAATTGATTTGATGCTTAGTGTTCGGAGTCAGTCGGAGCTTTGAACCGATGACGTGGCCTGCATGTTGTTCGTTCTGGATCCGACATTCCACCTGCTGTCCCGGAGTAAGAGTGTTATTGTAGGTGGCTACTATCAGCGATTTGGGCGACAGGCCCGACGTTACTTCTACATAAGCGCCATTGTTGATCCCGGTTTTCACTGGAACTTCGACCAGGCGACCCTCTCTCACGACCAGTAGGCGCGCCGAATTGCCTGAGCCCTGGATTGCTGAGGCGGGGACACTCAGTGCGTCCGGATGACGCACCAGCTCGATGGTGACGTGCGCATAGCTTCTCGGGTAGATCAGGCGCTTCGGATTGTCTATGTCGACTTCGGTCAGCATCGTCCGGGTCGCGAGATCGAGGGACGACGCATATCTGGCGACGGTTCCTTTGAAGATTCGGTCCGGAAATTCGTCGAAGTGCAGACTCGCTGGGGTACCTATATGGATAAACGGATAAGAAGCTTCCGGAACGTAGATATAGATCCGTAATTTGTCTATCTCGGCGATCGTCAGGATTGGACCGCCACCCTCGCGATGCCCCTCGGCACCCTCGGTAGCTCCCGAAGTCTCGGCAACTCCAGAATCACCGCCGCCCGCGCGGATCAGCGCCCCAGGATCTGCGAATCGCCCCGTGATTACTCCATCGAAAGGAGCGATGATTTTCGTATAGCCGAACATAGTTTGCAGAGTCGCAACCGCGGCTTGAGCCTCACGATACTTGGCATAAGCCATGTCCACGTCTTGCTGTGCGATTAGCCGCGAATCGTCCTGCTGAACCTTCTTCAGACGATCGTAAGTTATGCGCTCGATCTCGAGGCTCGCTTGCGAGCGCGCCAGGTTCGACTCCAGTTCCGGTACTTCGATCTGGGCAAGCACTTGACCCTTCTTGACCGAGTCGCCCTTGTCGACGCTGATGCTCTTCAAATACCCCGTGACTTTCGAGTGCAGCGCGGCTTCATAGAAACCTACGACATCACCCGGAAGGTCAATGTCCTTGGCTATCGCGCCCCTGAGCGGATGGACGACGTCCACAGTTACTTTTTGGGTCGTCGTCATCGAAGTAACTGGCGCATCACAGCCGGCCGCCCCTAAGACAGCTATCGATAGGAGAGTCGTTACAACTATCCGTGCAATTCTCATTAGTGCGTTGTTGATAAACATCGGCGTTAGTTCTCGACGACCGGTTGCGCGGCTGCGTCACTCTGGATTCGCCGATAGAAGAACTCGTACACACAAGGCACCAGGAAAAGCGTGAGCACTGTGGAAACGATGAGGCCACCCACTGCGGCTCTTGCCAGAGGAGCTGAAGCTTCGGAGCCTTCGCCCAGCTTCATCGCGATCGGCATAAGACCGGCGACAGTCGCCAAGGCGGTCATCAAGATTGGCCGCATTCTTATTCGCGCGGACTCGACCGCAGCGCGCCTTAGAGCCTGTCCCTGGCGGCGTCGTTCGTTGGCGAAGTCGACAAGCAAAATCGAGTTCGAGACGACGATGCCGACCATCACGATGATTCCCATGAAGGACTCGATGTTGAGGGTGGTGCTGGTTAGCCACAGCGTCCAGATCACTCCTATCAATCCCATGGGAACAGCGAACATGATGATTAGTGGGTCAAGGAAGGATCGGAACTGAGCCACCATCACCAGATAAAGCAGAACCACTGCCAGCGAGAGGCCGAAACCAAAGCTGGAAAAGGACTTCTGCATCGAGGCTACCGCTCCCCGGTACCGGACAGAAACTCCTGGCGGCAGGGTCATCCTGCTCACTTCGTTCTGGATTTTGGCTTGCGTGCCGCCTAAATCCTCGGTGCTCGGCGCGACGAGCAGATCGACGACGCGCTGAATGCTGTAATGGTCGGCCTCAGAGGGATGGAACTCTGGAGAAATCGTCGCTACGTCCCGCAGCAACAGGCTCTGCGCGTGTCCGTTTTCGCGGTTGACGGTCTCGATTGGAATGTTTTGCAGGACTTCGATTGAATCGTAGCCCTTCTGGGAGCCTGGATATTGGACAGTCAGAAAATAGTCGTCCTTGTTTGCGTGATCGATCCAGATCGAAGGCTTGATGTACAGATTCGAATCGAGCGCAGTAATCACGTTCGATATAACTTCCTGCTGCTTGACGCCCAGTCGCGCGGCTCGCACGCGGTCAACCTGGATGTTCAGGGTTGGATAACTCGATTCCTGTACGACGAAGCTCTGTGAAACCTCGGGCAGGCCGCTAATCTTCTCCTGAAGTTCCTTCGCGGTCCTACTAAGCTCGCTGAAGTGGCTACCGGCGAACTGAACATCGATTGGCGCAATCATTCCCAGATTGAGAACCGAGTCGATGATGCTTCCCGAGGAAAACAGCGTACGAGCATTCGGAACTTGCTCGGGTAGCAGATTCCTCAACCTCGCTACATAGTATTTGGTGGCGTACCGATGCCCTGACTTAAGCGCTACCTGAATGAAACCTGAGTCCTGGGCGGCGTTAGGCGAGTAGATCGCGGAAAGACTCGGAGCAATTCCGATATTCGACACAACCATGTCGAGGTCGCTTGGTGGAATCACCTGGCGCACGATGGCTTCGATTTGACGCGCCATGTCAGTGGTCAGTTCGATTCGGGTGCCGGCGGGCGCGCGAAAATTGATCGTGAAGGTTCCAGCATCAGTTTCGGGAAATAGCTCGGTACCGAGTTGGGGATACATCGCGAGGCTCACCAGGAACAGAATCGTTACCCCGCCTACAACTAGAGCCTTATGGTCCATCGCCTTTTCGAGAAGCCGTTCGTAAGCGGAAGCAAAGCGCTCATACACGCGATTGAAGGCGGCGGTCACGCCAGTTGATTCGCCATGCTCCATCGCGAGCGCCTGTTCTTTGGTAAGAAAGCGGGCGCAGTAGAGCGGGATTATACTCATCGCGACCAGATACGACGCGGCCATCGATAGCACTACCGCGAGCGCCAGCGCGCTGAACAGATACTTGGCGACTCCGAACAGAAACATCACTGGGAAGAAAACGATGCAGGTAGTAATGGTCGACGCGAGGACCGGAAGTGCTACTTCCTCGGCGCCATCGCGGGCGGCAGCGTGGGGTTCCTGGCCTTCTGCCAGATGGCGATTGATGTTCTCGAGCACAACCACCGAGTCATCGACCAACCGTCCTATCGCAAGCGCGAAGCCGCCCAGGGTCATGATGTTGATGGTCGAGTTGTTGATAAAAAGTCCGAAGCCACCAGCCAGAATGGAAAGTGGAATGGACAAGAAGATCGCAAAGGTCGATCGAAAGCTACCGAGGAATATGAGAATCACGAGTGACGCCAGAACGGAACCGGAAATGGCTTCGTGTTCCAGACTCTTCACTGCTTGCCGGACGTATATGGACTGGTCGAAGATGGTTTTAAGTTTCATCCCGGCTGGGAGCCCGTATACTTTCGGTAGAAGCTCCTTGATGCCATCCACTACCGAAATGGTATTCGCGCCTACCTGCCTTAGGACCGGGATATATACCGACGGTTGCCCGTTGATGAGCACCTTGTTGTATTGAATCTGGGATGAGTCCTCGACCTTAGCGACATCGTTAATCAGCACTGGTTCCTGGCCAGATCCTATCTTCACAGGTATCTGGCCGATGTCAGGCACTTTGTCGATCATACTATTAGAGTAGATGTAGTAGTCCTTGGCCCCGATCTTGACGTCACCTGCGGGCAAGATGAGGTTGGAACTGTCGAGCGCATGGACGACGTCCATCAGCGAAAGCCCGCGCGCTTGCAGTGCTTGCGAATTTGCATACGCCATCACCTGGCGAAATTTTCCGCCAAAGGGAATCGGCGCAGACGCGCCCGCCACTGTAGCGAGCTGGTTCCGAATATTGTAACGGGCTTGATCTTCGAGCTGGGTTTCGTCGTAACCCTTACCCTCGAGCGTGACCAGCACGACAGGCAGGGAAGATGCATCATACTGCAGGACCAGCGGCGGCAGCGTTCCTGGAGGCATAACTCCCAGGTCAGCCATAGCCAGGGTTCCCATCTGCGCAGCGGCGGATTCGATGCTGGTGCCTGGCTGAAAGAACACCTTGATGACGCTTACGCCCGACAGCGAACGCGACTCGATATGCTCTATGTTGCTGCCGAGCGTGAAAAATCGCTCGTAGCGAAAGGTTATGTTGTCTTCCATGTCGAGCGGCGGCATGCCCTGGTAGAAAGTAGCCACCACTACGGCTGGAATTTTAATATCCGGGAAGACGTCCACGGGCATCCGCGTGAACGCGGTTGCACCCAGGATGACGATCACAAGCGCTCCGACAATGATCATGTACGGATTGCGCAGCGAGAAACTTGGCACGATGCAAACTCCCAATCCCCGGCTGAGATGAGCCGTAGGATTTCAAACTGGACCACGACAGCCCGCGAAAAACTCCTCGCGTGCTAGGTAATGACGAGTCTAGAGTTTGCTTAGAGCGGGTCTTGGCTTGACGCGCGCAAGGGGAGCAATTTGTTTCGTCTTATTATAGGCCGTACGAAAGGAGTCTCGAAGCTGAGCCTCAGCGATGGTGTGGCGACCTGATCTTCAGAAATTAGCTTGAGATCCAGCGGCAACGGAACGCCATTCGCTGCGTAGCCAGCCTTGAGATCGGGAAGACGCGACGAATTATCAGTGAACCGCTGCGCGCCGCGGAGAGTTGTGCCCTGGATCGATCCGCAGGAGAGGCGAAGGTGAGGATGGTGCAAGCGAGGCGTGAATGCTGCGATGCTGATCCCGACCAGAATCATCGCAACCAGTCGTAAGTGTCGGCGAGGAAGCATCGTGTCGACGTGTATTTTATCGCACCAGATTTTAGACGCAAGTCGCTTGTCACTTGGTGGGCGGTGCAGGTTTCGAACCTGCGACCCCCGGCTTGTAAGGCCGATGCTCTACCACTGAGCTAACCGCCCGCGCTCGAAATCTTAGCAAAAAAAGACGGCCACATGTGTCATCGACACACGGGCCGCCTGTTGAACTTAGTTGATCCTCAGGATCCCAAGCCGGTTACGAACCCGTCGACGGGGATGACGACGCCGGCGCTGCGCCGACGCCTTCATTGAGCGAGTCCTTCAATTGCTTGCCCGGCTTGAATTTTGCCGAACGGCTGGCCGCGATCTCGATCGATTCCCCGGTCTTCGGATTCCGCCCGGTGCGCGCCTGCCGTTCCGATACTGAAAACGTTCCGAAGCCTGAGATGTTCACGCGCTCACCCTGCCGCAACGCCGCGATGACGTCGTCGAGCACGATGTTAATTGCGCGTTCGGCGTCTGCCTTGTTGAGGGGAAGCTTGTTTGACAACGCCTCTATGAGTTCAGCCTTCGTCATATGTACCTTCGGCGGTCTTCCCAAAAATCCCCGACCGCGCAATTTAAGCCGCGCATTCCGGGGCTCCCCGGAATGCGCGAAGTCCCCCGCCTCAGAGCTTACGACAGGTTGGTCGACACCGTCGTATCGTCTTCGTCCCCGGGCGGCATCGGCGGTACCTTCGGTTCCGGCTCGCGCAGGAACGCCAAGTCGCTCTCGCCCTTGCCCGCCTTGAAGAAGTTATCCGGATCAGTCAGCACCAGTGCGTGCTTGAGCACTTCATCCATATGCTCGATCTGGATCAAGGTGATGCCCTTCATGATCTGCGGCGGGATCTCCTCGATGTCCTTGGCGTTGTCCCGAGGTATCAGGATTGTCTTGATACCGCCGCGATGGGCAGCGAGCACCTTTTCCTTGAGTCCGCCAATCGGCAGCACCCGTCCGCGCAGCGTGATCTCACCGGTCATCGCAAGGTCATTGCGAATCGGTGAGCGCGTGAGCGCCGACACCAGTGCCGTCGCCAGCGTGATTCCGGCTGACGGTCCGTCCTTCGGAATCGCGCCTTCGGGAATATGAATATGGATGTCGATACGATGATAGAAGCCGCGATCGAGACCGAGCACTTCGGCGCGCGAGCGTACGTATGAAAGTGCAGCCTGGGCCGACTCCTGCATCACGTCGCCAAGCTGTCCGGTGATGGTCAGCTTGCCGCGTCCCGGGACGATCGTCACCTCGACGCTCAGCAGCTCGCCGCCAAGCTCGGTCCACGCCAGCCCGGTTGCCACTCCGACCTGCGGCACCGTCTCTGCAGTGCCGTAGCGGAACTTCGGCACGCCGAGGTACTTCTGGAGGCTCGAGCTCGAAACCTTGACGTGCGCATTGCGATCCGTCTTGACGACTTCGACCGCAACCTTGCGGCAAATCGAAGCGAGCTCGCGCTCGAGGTTTCTGACGCCGGCCTCGCGCGTGTAGTGGCGGATGATGCCCTGGATTGCGCCGTCGGACACCTCGATGTTCTCCGGCCGCAGCCCGTTGGCCTCCTGCTGCTTCTTCAGCAGGTACTTCTTCGCAATGTTGAGCTTCTCCGTCTCCGTGTAGCCGGGGATCCGGATGACTTCCATCCTGTCCTGCAGCGGCCGCGGGATTCGGTCGAGCGTATTCGCCGTCGTGATGAACATCACTTTCGACAAATCGTAGTCGCAGTCGAGATAATGATCGTTGAAGGTACAGTTCTGCTCAGGATCGAGGACTTCGAGCAGCGCCGACGACGGGTCGCCGCGGAAGTCAGTGGACATCTTGTCCACTTCGTCGAACAGCAGCACGGGGTTTGAGGATCCCGCCTTGCGCACCGACTGGATCACCTTGCCGGGCAGGGCGCCGATATAGGTCCGGCGATGCCCGCGGATTTCGGCCTCGTCGCGCACGCCGCCCAGCGACACGCGCACGAATTTGCGTCCGGTCGCGCGCGCCACCGACTTGCCGAGCGACGTCTTGCCGACGCCCGGAGGTCCGACCAGGCACAGGATCGGTCCCTTCATCTGGCCGACGAGGGTCTCAACCGCCAGGTACTCGAGGATGCGCTGCTTTACCTTGTCCAGCCCGTAATGGTCTTCCTCGAGAACGCGCTCAGCTTCCTTAATATCGAGCTTGTCCTCGGTGTACTCGAACCACGGCAGCGCGAGGAACCAGTCGAGGTAGTTGCGCACGACGGTGGCCTCGGCCGACATCGGCGACATCATCTTGAGTTTCTTGATCTCCCGCTCGCACTTCTCGCGGGCCTCAGCGGGCATCTTCTTCTGCCTGAGTTTTTCTTCCAACTCCTGAATCTCGTTCTTGAATTCGTCCTTCTCGCCGAGCTCCTTCTGAATCGCGCGCATCTGCTCGTTGAGGTAATACTCCTTGGACGTTTTCTCCATCTGCTTCTTGACGCGCGAGCGGATGCGCTTCTCGACCTCGAGAATTTCCAGCTCCGAGCGCATGTACCCGAGAATCTTCTCGAGCCGCTCGGCCGGATTGGTCGATTCGAGCAACGCCTGCTTGTCTTCGAGCTTGATGCCGAGATGTCCGACCAGCTTGTCGGCCAGGAACGCGGGATCGTCGACCGCCGCGATCGAGGTCACCATCTCGGGTGGAATCTTCTTGTTGAGCCGCGCGTAGTTGTCGAAGGTCGAGACGACGGAGCGCATCAGCGCCTCGACTTCGGTGCTGCGGTCGCTGACCTCTTCGATTTCCTCGGCCTCGACCTGGAAATACTCCTCGTCGGCGACATACCGGAGCACGCGTGCGCGCTTCTTGCCTTCGACCAGCGCCTTGACGGTGCCGTCGGGTAAACGTAACAGCTGCACGACGACGCCGAGCGTGCCGACCGCGTACAGATCGCCGGGCGCGGGCTCAGCTACCTTCGGGTCTTTTTGCGTCACCAGCAGGATTGGGGTCTTCTTCGCCTCGGCGGCTTCCAGAGCCTTGATCGACTTTTGGCGGCCGACGAAGATTGGATAGACTTCGTGTGGGAATACAATCAGCTCGCGCAACGGGAACAGTGGAACCACGTTCGACGTTGCATCGCGGTTATCTTTCTTATCGTTACGAAAAAGCATCTACTTCTCGAATCTCCCCGAGCTATGCGGTTTCGGCGGTCTTTTGGTAGACCAGCAGTGGCTGCTCCTTATGAGTAACCACCTCTTCCGAGATTAGCACCTCCTTAATGTTGGGTTGTGACGGGATGTCGAACATCAGGTCCATCATGATTGCTTCCATGATGGCGCGCAGTCCGCGAGCACCGGACTTGCGCTTGAGCGCCTCGCGCGAGATCGCGCGCAGCGCACCCTGGGTGAATTTCAGGTGGACGTTCTCCATGTCGAAGAGTTTCTGATACTGACGCACCAGCGCGTTCTTCGGCTCGCTGAGGATTCGCACCAGCGCTTCTTCGTCCAGCTCGCCCAGCGTCGCGATGACGGGCAGGCGGCCGACGAATTCCGGAATCAATCCAAACTTGAGCAAATCTTCCGGCTGCACTTCATATAGAAGCTCGGAGACGGTCTTGGGATCGCGATGCGTCAGGTCGGCGCGGAAGCCCATCGTCTTGCCCGAGATACGCCGGCGGATAATGTCGTCGAGTCCGACGAACGCGCCGCCGCAGATGAACAGGATGTTGGTGGTGTCGACCTGCAGGAATTCCTGCTGCGGATGCTTGCGGCCGCCCTTGGGCGGCACCGACGCCATCGTGCCCTCGATTATCTTCAGGAGAGCCTGCTGGACGCCTTCGCCCGACACGTCGCGGGTAATCGACGGGTTGTCGCCCTTGCGCGCGATCTTGTCGATCTCGTCGATATACACGATGCCGCGCTGGCATCGCTCGATGTCGTAATCGGCGTTCTGGAGCAGCGACAGTATGATGTTCTCGACGTCTTCGCCGACGTAGCCGGCCTCGGTCAGCGAGGTCGCGTCGGCAATCGTGAACGGCACCTGCAGGAAACGCGCGAGCGTCTGCGCGAGCAGCGTTTTGCCGACGCCGGTCGGGCCGATCAGCATGATGTTGGATTTCTGCAGTTCGACGTCGCCGGTGACCATCTGCGAGTCGATTCGTTTGTAATGATTGTGGACCGCGACCGAGAGAATTTTCTTGGCGCGTTCCTGTCCGATCACGTACTGGTCGAGCACCCGCTTGATTTCGGCGGGTTTGGGCACCGCGGAGCTTTGGCTGAACGCCTCTTCGCTGTCGGTCTCCTCGGCGATTATGTCGTTACAAAGGTCGATGCATTCGTCGCAAATATAAACCGTTGGGCCGGCAATCAGCTTTCGAACTTCGTCCTGGCTCTTGCCGCAAAACGAGCAAACCAGATTGCCCGAGCGGTCGTCATGCTTGGCCATTACTGCCTCCGCGGCTCACTTGGACGGCCTTCGGCTAACGATTACCTCATCAATCAGTCCGTATTCAACCGCTTGTTGCGGCGCCATGAAGTAGTCGCGATCGGTATCTTTTTCGATCTTACGAAGATTCTGTCCGGTATGCTTCATTATGATGTTGTTGATTTCCTCCCGCGCGTGCAAAATTTCCTTCGCGTGAATCTCAAGGTCGCTCGCCTGTCCCTGCATCCCGCCGAGCGGCTGATGCAGGATGATGCGTGAATGAGGCAGCGCATAGCGCCGGCCCTTCGCGCCCGCCAAGAGCATGATCGCGGCCATGCTCGCCGCCTGTCCGAGGCACAGCGTCGAGACCGGCGGGCGGATGAATTCCATTGTATCGTAAATCGCCATCCCAGCCGTAACCGACCCGCCCGGCGAGTTGATATAGAAGTTGATTTCTTTTTCGGGATCTTCGGACTCGAGGAACAGGAACTGCGCCGTCACCAGGTTGGCGACGTCGTCATTGATTTCGGTGCCTAAAAAGACGATCCGGTCCTTGAGCAGGCGAGAATAGATGTCGTATGCCCGCTCTCCGCGCCCGGTCTGTTCGACCACCATCGGTACCAGGTTGCTCATACCTCCAACCCGCGCCACAGCCCGGTTCCGACGACGATTGAGAAGAGGCCGCTGACGCCTTCAAATTGTAACCACTCGGAAATGGTCGAGCAACCTTGATTGCGGCCGAACCGCGTAGCAATGACGCTACTTCGGCTCAGATGAACCCTCTTCAGGCGTCTCGGATGGTGAATCTGCACGCGATTCAGCCGATGCATCTTCACGCTTGGCGCGGCTCAAGATGAAATCAAGTGCCTTTTCGCGACGCATCGACTGGCGCAGCGCCTCGCGACTTTCTTCCTTGCGATAAAACTCGGCCGCGCGGTCGCGATTGCGTCCGCTCTGCGTGACGATCGCCGCGACGCGATCGCCCAGCTCTTCGTCATTGATCTCGATTTTTTCCTGCTCCGCGAGCGCGTCCACGATCAGCGCCGTGCGCGCGCGCTTCTCGGCCCGCGATTTCAGGTCGTCGGCATTCTGCTTGACCCGCTCGGTCGCATCTTCATGAGACAGACCACCGGCTTCGAGCGTCTGATGCAGCTCGGCTTCCATCGCGCTCAGCTCGCGGGCGACGAGAGACTCGGGCAGCTCGACCGGATTGCGCTCGATCACGAGATCGAGCAATCCCTGGCGCACGCGCGCGTCGGCTTCCTGCTGCGCATGAGCGAGCAGCTCGCTGCGAACGCGGGTGCGGAACGCCTCGAGGTTTTCGTCGCCGAGGTCTTTCGCGAAATCATCGTCGACCGTCGGCAGCTCGCGCCGATAGATTTCCTTGGGGGTCGCGTGCCATTCGATCGTCTTGCCGGCCAGCTCTTTCTGGCTGTAGTCGTCGGGATACGTCTTCGACGACTTCATCTCTTTGCCGATCTCGGCGCCGATGAGCGCCTCGTGAACGCCATGCGCGAGCGCGCGCTCGGAGACCTCGACCAGCCGATCTTCCTGCTTGGTCTTCGAGGTCGGCTTGCCGTCCTCGAACGCCTCGATCGACGCGAGTGCGTAGTCGCCGTCCTCGACGATCGTGCGATCCTCGATCTTCTTGAGCGTCGCCTGCCGCAAGCGGAACCGCTCGATCGCTTCTTCGACCTGCTCGTCAGTGACCTCGACCTTGGACTCGGGCACCTTGAGGCCCTCGTAATCCTTGACCTCGATTGTCGGGCGCAAGTCGAAGGTCGCGCTGAACTTGAGCGCGAGGTCCTTCTGCAGGTCGGTCTGTTCGGTGACGATTTCGGGCGCGACCAGAGGCTTGAGGTCGTGCTCCTCGAGCGCCTTTTTGGTGTATTCCTCGACGAGCTTCTGAACTACCTCGCCGCGGACCTGTTCGCCGAAAAATCGCTCGAGCAGATTGCGCGGCGCATGGCCGGGACGAAAGCCCTTGAGCACCACGCCGCGTTTGAGTTCGTTGTAGGCGCGATCCAGCTCATGCTTGATTTCGTCGGGCTCGACTTCAATCGTAACCTTACGCCGGAGACTGTTGGGTTCTTCAATATTTACATTCATGGCGGTTGAACCTTACAGATAAACATACCGCGATTGCGGGAATCAACCG
>CAVZGB010000003.1:0-225137 GCA_963774665.1 uncultured delta proteobacterium | reverse complement strand
ATTCTTTCGCTGCAAATCCGAAGAGTTAGCGGCTAGCGGCGAAAATCGCGACCAGCGCGAAGGCTCCTGCGCTGCGCTGGATTCGCCAGATTGGCTGCGTACACTTCAAGTCAAGGAGGAGTACAGAACCGTGCGGTTCTATCACCTTTCTCAGTTGAGCGTCCTGCGGTTGATGCCAAGAGACGAGATGCGCGAAGCCAAGGTCGACGGCTTCATCGCCAGCAATTTCGCTGCACCCCCTGGTCCAGAGACCTTTCCGTTGGTCTGCTTGAGAGCGTTTATAATCGTCTCGCGTTCCTGCCGCTTTAATTCGTCGCGGGTAAGGAGCGCGGCGTCCGCGGCTGGTTTCGGCTGCTGCTCAGTATTTTGGTGTGCCGGCGAGGCGGGTAGGTCGAAGGTGAGCGGACCCTCCCGCCACAGGATGATGGCGCGCTCGACCGTGTTTTGAAGTTCACGCACATTACCAGGCCAGTCGTACGAGCCGAGTCGATCCAGTGCCGCCTTGCTGAGCTGGGGCTCAGGACGATTCATCCGGCGCGCGCTTTGGCGGATGAAATTAGCGACAAGGGGAGCTATGTCCTCGCGGCGCTCTCTGAGCGGCGGGAGCTCGATAGGGAAAACGCTGAGCCGGTAGAAGAGGTCCTGGCGAAAGCGACCCTCGTCGACCTCCTTCTTCAAGTTCCGATTGGATGCGGCGATGACCCGTACATTAACCTTGCGCGTGCGGGTGTCGCCGACCCGTTCAAGCTCCTGTTCCTGCAACACGCGGAGCAGCTTGGCTTGCATCGCGAGCGGCACTTCGCCGATTTCATCGAGGAATAACGTACCGCCATCGGCCAGTTCAAAACGGCCCGGCCTGTCCTTGAGTGCGCCTGTAAACGCACCCTTTTACGTGCCCGAAGAACTCGCTCTCGAAAAGACCTTCAGGCACCGCGCTGCAATTCAGTTTGATCAGGGGGCGTTCGCGTCGCGCGCTTTGGTCGTGGATGGCCCGCGCGACGAGCTCCTTTCCCGTACCGCTTTCCCCGGTGATCAGGACGGTAGCATCGGTCGGCGCCACGAGTTGAACCTGCTGCATCACCTTTCTCACGCCGGAACTTCCGCCGATGATGTCGCCGAAATTCTGTTCGGTGCGAATCTCGTCGAGCAGGTACGCGTTCTGAGCCTCGAGCCGCGCTTTTTGCTGTTCCATCAGCACCTGTTCGGTAATGTCGATGAACATGATTCGCGAGTAGTTGCTCGCCTCGCTCTTCGACCACCACCGAACTGCCAGCGGGCGACCGTCTTCCTTTCGACGCAACTCGAGCTCTTCCCCGCGTGCTTCGTTCCCGCTTTGAACCAGCTTCAGGACTTCGCGAAGACGGCGTTGGGCGTCCGGATTGTCGTGGAACAGGGATCGCCAATCAAAGCTTGCGATTTCCTCCGGCTTGACCCCGAGGATTTCCGCCGCAGTGCGATTCGCACGGATAATCCCGCTTTTACTACTCACAACGTAGGCGATCGGTGCCTCCTCAAAATAATCGCGGAATCGTTCCTCGCTCTGGCGTAGTCGTTCGTTCGCATCACGCAGTTGCTCGCCGATGGTTCGTTCAGCGCGTTCCAGCCGGGCGACCTTCTCCGCGTACAGTCGCAGTTCCATCTGATTCATGGCGAGCGCCGCCAACGCCCGGAGCATTTCTGCCTCGCCCGATGCCAGCTCACGCGGCTTCTGGTCGATCACCCACACTGTCCCAAGATTCAGGCCTTGCTCGGTGCGAAGGGGAGCAGCCTGCGTAGAATCGGATGCCGAGGTCGTGGACGAGAGAATGGGCAGTTGCGCGCTCGTCGTCGAGCGGCATCCCGCAGATGAAAAACCCCCTGTGAGAGCATCGCCGAAGAACATAGCCCAGCGTCGCGCGCTGTCTGACTGGCCTCGATGCCGAGCCGCGACTTGAACCAGACGCGGTCCTCGTCGACCAGACTCACACCAGCCATTGGCACGTGAAAGAAATTCGCCGCCATCTCAGCGATACGGTCGAAAGCAGGTTCCGGCGGCGTGTCGAGGATCTGGTACCGCCGGAGCGCGTTCAAGCGCTCAGCCTCGTTCTCGGGGAGTGCGGGTTTCATGGCATCAACGTCCGAGCAATCACAAACTCTCGGAGGGGCGGTCGCCGATCGCAAATTCTTACGATCCTTGCGAACAATCGTAATTTTACGATTCTTCGTAGTCCAGCGCTTTTCGTCAACCACCCGGAAAACTCCGTGCTCTGAGGCGCTTTTCGGCGACGCGCCGCTTGGCACGAAAGCTGTGTTCGATCTCGAGCAATCAGCCGAGAGGCGATCGATGAGCGGATCCAGAGACCAGAATCGCATCCAGCCAGTTGATCCCGATCATGCAACCGGCGCGATCAGGCGACTCTTCGAGGAGATACGCACGAAATTCGCGCTGGTGCCGAATCTGTTTCGCGTTCTTGCGAATGCGCCGGCGGCGCTTGAAGGACTCATGGGTCTGAGCTCGGCGCTCGCCCGCGGAGCCCTCGATGAAAAAATTCGCGAGCAACTCGCGCTGGCGATCGCCGAGAGCAACCTTTGCCCTTACTGCTTAAGCGCGCACACGGCTGATGGCCGCGAAAATCGGACTGAATCAAGCTGAAATCGACGATGCGATTCGCGCGAGCGCGGCCGACGCGAGAACCGATGCCATCCTCAAACTCGCGCGCAGCATTGTCGTGCAGCGCGGGGAACTGACCGACGCGGACCTCGCGCGCGCCCGTGCCGTCGGTTTGGGTGACGGTGAAATCGTCGAGACGGTCGCCAACGTCGCGCTGAACATCTTCGAGAACTATATGAGCCACGTCGCGCGCGTACCAATCGACTTTCCGCATCACGAATCACGCGAGACAGTCGGGCCAAGGAGGCGAATCAGATGACCAACGTTGAGAAGTATGACGACCTGATCATCGGCAGCGGAATCGCCGGCAAATTTACTGCATGGACTCGCGATAGCCGTCGTCGAATGGCAATCGTCGAGCGCGGACTGCTCGGTGGCGCCTGTCCTAACGTCGCCTGCCTGCCAAGCAAGAACATGATCTGGTCCGCCAAGGTAATTTCCCTGGCCCGGCGCGGCATCGAGTTCGGCCTCAAGACTGATTCGTTGAGTGTCGACATGGCGGCCGTCCAGCGCCGCAAGCGCACGATGGTCCGAGAGCTGCGCAAGGCACACGAAGACAACACCGAAGCCAGCGGCGCGGAATTGATCTATGGCATTGCGCGATTCGTCGCTCCTCGCACAGTGGAGATCGAGCTGCGCGATGGCGGTACGAGAACCATCGAGGGAGACCGCGTCTTTCTCGACCTCGGTTCGCGCGCGGCAATTCCGCAAGTGCCCGGCCTGGCTGAGGCTACGCCAATGACGCATGTCGAGGCGCTTGAGCTCGATCGCCTGCCCAGGCATTTGATCGTGCTCGGTGGCGGTTACGTCGGCCTCGAACTATCGCAGGCGTTTCGTCGGTTCGGCTCGAATGTGACCGTGATCGAACATTGGTCCGCAGCTCGCCAGCCTCGAGGATCCTGACCTCGGCGCCGCGCTCAAGGATTTGTTCGTCGATGAGGGAATCGAGGTCCTGCTGGACTCCAAGGTTCGCCGTGTCGAGGGAAATTCCGGCACTCGCGTTCGAGTCTACGTGAATGACGCGCGCGGTGATCGCGCAATCGAGGGCACGGATCTTCTCGTCGCGACGGGCCGCAAGGCAAACAGCGACCGAATCGGTCTCGATAAAACCGGTGTTCAGCTCGATGAGCGCGGATACATCAAGACCAATAACCAGCTGGAAACAACCGCTGAAAACATATGGGCGATGGGCGATTGCGCAGGCAGTCCACAATTCACACACGTCGGCCTCGACGACTACAACATCGTGCACGCGAACCTAAACGGCGGCAATCGCACCAACCGCAATCGCCTGATCCCCTTCTGCATGTTCACCGACCCGGAGCTGGCGCGCGTCGGTAAGAACGAAGTCGAAGCGCGTCGCGAGGGCATCGAATATCGGCTGGCCAAGCTGCCGATGGCCGAAGTGCTACGCACGAAAACGATCTCCGAGCCGCGCGGCTTTATGAAAGTACTCGTCGGCAAAAACAGCGACGAGATTCTGGGCTTCACCGCATTCGGATTCGAAGCGAGCGAGCTGATGGTAGCGATGCAAACCGCGATGCTCGGTCACCTGCCTTACACGGTTTTGCACGATGCAATCCTGACTCATCCGACGATGTCCGAAGGACTGAGCCAGTTAATGGCTAATCTTCCGGCGCGATGAACCCTTCGGGGGTCAGCCACGAATTGTCTCATTAGATTGAGTGACTCCGAGCAGATGAATCAGAGAGGAGAATCCTATGCAAACCTTTCAAGCTGACTACTTCAATGCCTATCACAACCTAAAGCTCACGCGAGATGCCAACGGTGTGCTGGTTGCTGAATTCCACAGCAACGGCGGACCTTTCACTATGTCCGCGCAAGCTCACACAGAACTTGTCGATGCCTTTCTACCGGATTTGGGCGCAAGATCGAGGACAATCGATCGCGCGAACAAGATCGTAATCCTGACCGGCGCAGGCGGCCAGTTCATTAGTGATGTCGATTCTGGTCATCTTTCGGCGTCACGTCGCGGCATCCAGGCGTTTGGAGCCAGGTTCACGACGAAGGTCTTCAGGTTTTGGAAAACATAGCCAACATACGCGTGCCGGTCATCGCGGCTATCGAGGGACGCGCGCATGTGCATTCAGACTATGCACTACTTGCCAGTGTAATTGTGGCTGCGGAGAGCGCGACCTTCCAGGATGTGGCCCACTTTGCCGCGGGCGTCGCTCCCGGTGACGGCATCTTTACCACCTGGAGTTACCGTGCTGGAGCAGGACGAGCGGAGGCGTTCCTGCTGAACCCACAGCCACTGCCTGCGCGTACCGCATACGAGTGGGGAGTAGTTGCCGAAGTTGTATCAAATGGTGCGGCGCTCAGCCGGGCGCGGGAATTGGCGGAGCTGTATTTGAAGGCCCCTGAAGTGACGCGCCGCGCCACCCGCATCCATTTTATTCAACCATTGAAGGAGCGGATCGTGCACGAAGTTGGCTATGGATTGTCGCTCGAAGGAGCGTCGTCGGCCGATCTCATGAAATCAATGCGAGCCAAGGGCGAGCCCATCGCTCGGAAAGGAAAAGTCGCATGAAGAGCGCCCCCTGAGGGTGACCGCAGCGGCGCCTCGGGCTTTCTCTCCCCCGAGACCCCAGGTTCGAGGCGCCGCGTTACCCGCGATGTGGAAGTACGGGCATAGGAGATGAGCTATGAATCAAGGTAATCGAAAAATACGCTTTGGTCTTTGGTATGACTTTCGGAATCCATCGCAATGGCGGCAGCCCTACGATCGGCTCTACGGCGAAACGTTGGATCAGATAGCGTGGGGCGAGAACCACGGATTCGACGACGTTTGGCTCTCGGAGCACCATTTCATCGAAGACGGCTATCTACCTTCGATCTTGCCTGTGGCCGCTGCCATCGCCGCACGCACCAAAAGGATCCGCATCGCTTCTGGCGTGCTTCTGATGCCTTTTCACAACCCCGTACGCCTGGCCGAGGATATAGCAGTAGTCGATGTGATCTCCGGTGGACGTTTGGAGCTCGGCGTCGGAGTTGGCTTCAAACACGAGGAGTTCGATGGTTTCGGCGTGCCTTTCAGGGAACGCGGTGCACGGACAAATCAATCGCTCGAAATCATTAGGCGCCTTCTCAGCGGAGAGACGGTCACTTACAAGAGCGAATTCTTCGACTTCAAGAACGTCAAAGTTACTCCGGAACCGATTCAGAAACCGCATCCACCCATCTGGCTGGGAGGCTTCACCCCAGCTGCCCTGCGGCGTGCCGCCCGCTACGGCGATGGTTTCACGGTGCCAGGCGCGACTCGCGAGGTATACGACCAATATGTCGCCGAATTGAAGAAGCAGAATCGGCCCACCGAAAACATTCGATTCGCGAGCGCCGTTTGGTGCCTGATCGTCTCCAAGGATCCCGAGAAGACCTTTGCCGAAGCCGCCGACCATATCATCTACCAGGCGAACAACTACTCAGCATGGCTTTCCGCGGCCGGACTCAGTCCCCTTTCCGAGCATCTGCGCGATCGCGAACAGTTGCGGCAAAGCGGGCTTCTCCAGGTGGTAGACCCTGACAGGGCGGTAAGCATGATTCGGGACTTCACGAATAACGTCCCAATCACCCACTTCTATTCGTGGACGTTGCCGCCTGGATTGCCGCCGCGATGGGTTCAATCTCATCTCGAGCTCTTCGCATCCGAGGTGATCCCCGCGTTTCGCTGAATCGGGGGACGCCGTGAAGATATCGGACTGTCGCGTAAAGCATCGAGAATCGTCCCCCGCGCGTCGCGTCGGCGCTGGCTGTCTTCTTATCACGCCAGCGAAAAGCGGAAGGAGTCGTCCTTCTTCGAGATTTTGCCTGGCGACGGCAGCGCGAAATGCGTCCCGAACACCAGCACTCCCGAGTCGGCGTAACGCTCGCAGAACGCCCGCCGAGTCTTCTTTGCCATCGGCCCGTCGGTGTCGAAATTGTCATCCCACTCGGGATAGCGGCATTGAATCGGATGATGCATCAGGTCACCGGTGATGACCGCGTTCTGACCCTTGGAGGAGATGCGCACCGCAAAATGACCGGGGGTGTGGCCGGGCGTCGATTCGAGCCAGACTTCATCGGTGATCCGGTACTTGTCGTCGACCAGTTCCGACATCCCCTCGGCCATCACCGGACGAACCGAGTCGTCGACCGGGTCCTTCAGGAACGGGTCGGCCGCGCGCGAAAAGAAATCCCATTCGGTGCCACCGATCAGGTATTTGGCGTTGGGGAACGTCGGCACCCACTTGCCATTCTTGAGCATAGTGTTCCAGCCGACATGGTCGATATGAAGATGTGTGCAAATGACGCGATCGATCGCTTCGCGTGGACTTCCGATCTTCTGCAGGTCCTGCAGGAAGGGCAATTGCAGCTTGTTCCATTCGGGATTCGAACGCACCTTGTCGTTGCCGATGCAGGTATCGACGATGATGCGCTTGCCCTGTGATTCTATCACCAGCGCCTGGATGGCCATGCGGATCTTACCGTTTTGGTCGGAGAAAACCGGGTATAGCCAGTCACGTTCCTTCTGGACGTTCTCCGCGGTTCCGTTGGGCAATATAAATGTACCGTCCCAAGGTCCTTCCGACTCGACCACTCGAGTGATCTTAACGTCGCCAATTTTCCATTGATTCACGCTGCTGGCTTCCATTTTTTAAAGAACCTCCGTTGATTGTTTATTGTCTCTCCCGTTTGAACTCTCGACGAAGCGAAAGAATTTAAAACTAACTTCCCATCAGCACACTACGCTCCACCAGCTCTTCTAAAGCTGCGTCGAGCATTTTTGCAACCGTTCGCACGGTGGCTCGCGGCGCTATTGGCGGGACAACGCGCGGAGGATTGAGGGAAGGACGTCCGCATCGTAGCGCTCGACGTGCGAGTCGAGCGTCCGGGCCAAAGCCAGCAACGTCTGCGCGAAGCCGCTACGGTCTTCAGCCGTTTGCGGTTCGTGATCTACGCCAGACGACAACGTGCGCAGAGCGGCCATCGACTTGCGCATCTCCAGGCGTTCGTTCTTCACGATATCGAGCAATGCGCCTGAAATTGCGTGATGCTCCTTGCCCCAGGAAACAAGCCCGTCTTCGATTTGCAGATGCGACCGTAGCGCGTGCTGTATCTCGTCCCTCAGCTGGAGAGCACGTTCATTTGCCGCAACCGCGTCGGGATCGTTGGCGAGCCTCGTGGCAGCGCAAGCCAATTGCATGATCAGGTCGTTCAACTTTCGGTGTTCGATCCCCAGGCACGCCACCATCGTATTGATCATCGGAACCTCGAGCTCGGGCAGAGGGCTGTCGCACGGCGTCATCTGGGTCTCTTCCTGCGGATGTCTCATGTTGATTGCCTATTCTGGCTCAGCAATCTGGATGCCACCCGACTGATATGGTCCAGGTCTTGTATATACAAGGAATCGCGGTAGAAAAATGAACGTCACCATTGGAGATAACGACGAAGACTGATTCGCGAACGGCCAAAGCAGTCGCGATTTGCGAGACCGATCGGACACTAACGGAGACGGTCGCTCCAGCTAAATTCGAGGTGATCTAAAAATCATGAACCTGGTGATCCTTATCGAAAGCGCGCAGATGTTCTTTCGAAATTTCGGCTTCCGGCACGCAACTGCAGTGCTTGGCGAGTTTGCTATCGGGTTAGCTGGTGGACCAAGGAGCAGAACTGAGATGACGGCGACTCTGCAAAGAATGGTTTGCGATCCGCGGACCTCTTCCCGCGCGGATGGGGTGGCGGGCACGGCGGCCCGCCCCACTGACTGGCGAGGTGCACTTGCCACACGAGCCGCTCTCAATTATACGAACGATGCAAAACCTCGGCCGCAACCTGGTCAAAATCAAAGGGCAGGCGGGCGGCGAATCGGTTCTCCTTCCCGATGACATCGATTCGTATGACGGTAGGTGAGCCGAGGACAAGCCCGAACGAATCGACAACTGATGCATCCCGGAATTCACGCCAAGAGTAATCCTGACAAGGCCGCTTATATCATGGCGGCGACCGGCAAGGTTGTCACTTATCGCGAGCTCGACGATGAGTCGAATCGCGCCGCGAATCTATTGCGTTCGCTTGGACTCAAGCCGGGCGACACCATCGCATTGTTCGCCGAGAATCATCACCGCTATCACCAGGTTCTCTGGGCGGCGCAGCGTTCCGGACTCTACTACACGGCGATCAGCTCACGCTTGACGGCGGAGGAAGCCGCCTACATCGTAAATGACTCCGGCGCGAAAGTTTTCATCACAACGCACGCGATGGCCGATGTCGCGGCCAAGATGGACGCGGCAGGGATGATTCCGCGCACCATCAAGCGCTACATGATGGACGGCCCGATCGCGAACTATGAATCCTGGGAGGACGCGGTAAGCGCGCAGCGGGCGACTCCGATTGCCGACGAGACCGAAGGCGCGGCGATGCTCTACTCGTCGGGCACGACAGGTAGGCCCAAGGGCGTGAAGCATCGGCTGAGCGGACAACCGCTGGGCGCGCCGAATCCTATCGGCATGCTGCTGGCCGGGCTCTACCAGGCGTCTCCCGAGATGATCTACCTGTCGCCAGCGCCGCTTTATCATTCGGCGCCGCTGCAGTTCACGATGGCGGTGCATCGGATTGGCGGCACCGCGATCGTCATGGAGCACTTCGACGCGGAACAGTCGCTCGCGCTTATCGAGAAGTACCGGGTGACGCATACGCAGATGGTGCCGACGATGTTCATCCGAATGCTCAAGTTGCCGGAGCCGACCCGCCGCAAATACGATCACTCGAGCTTGAAGGTGGTGATCCACGCGGCCGCGCCCTGTCCGATCGCGATCAAGGAACAGATGATCGAATGGTGGGGGCCGAAGATTTACGAATACTACGCGGGGACCGAAGGCAACGGGTTTTGCGCGATCAACAGCGCGGAATGGCTGCAGCATAAGGGCTCGGTCGGCAAGCCGCTCATGGGAAAGTTGCATATCGTTGGCGACGACGGAGTCGAGCTTGCCGACTGGCGAGGCGGGGACGATCTTCTTCGAGGGCGGCGCGGTGTTCGAGTACCACAACGATCCGGAAAAAACGAAAAGCTCGCGCAACGACAAAGGTTGGTCGACGCTCGGCGATATCGGCTATCTCGATCAGGACGGCTACCTCTACCTGACCGATCGCAAGGCGAACATGATCATCAGCGGCGGCGTGAACATCTATCCGCAAGAGGCGGAGAACCTGCTCGCGACGCATCCGAAGGTCGAGGACGTGGCAGTGTTCGGCGTGCCTAACGAGGATTTCGGCGAGGAAGTCAAAGCCGTCGTGCAGCCGGTGGACATCAATGAGGCCGGGCCGGCTCTCGAGGCGGAGCTGATCGCTTTCTGCCGCGCGCACCTGTCCGCGATCAAGTGTCCGCGGACAATTGATTTCGATGCGGAGCTGCCGCGTCATCCGACCGGCAAGCTCTATAAGCGGCTAATCAAGGATCGGTACTGGATCGGACACTCGAAGCGAATCGCCGAATGAGCGTCCGGTAACAGCGCGCATCGGAGCTAAGATCGAGCGGCTATGGCTTGCTGCTGTCGCTAATCGCCGTCGTTCCTTACGTCTTCATTTTGGGATTTGAAACACATCTTCTGACATACGTACAACCCCGCTCGAACCGCGCTTCGTGAATCCGGTGCAACTGGATGCACGGGTCAAGGCCTGGCACCCTCTCGCGCACCGACCTCGATGAATGCTAGTGTCTGCCGCCATCGGGTCCGGCGGTTGCCGGCCGCGAAACTCCTATCATTCAGTTAACGAGGCCTTATGTCCTTCTCGCGTCTCTTCGTGTCTGCAATCCTCCTGGCGCTCGCCGCAGCGCCCCTTGCGGCCCAGGCCGCCGGCGAGGTCACTACGCCCAGCGGCCTGCGCATCATCGACGTGAAGCCGGGCACCGGACCCGTGCCGCAGGCCGGCCAGACCGTGACGGTCAATTACACCGGCTGGCTGTTCGTCGACGGCAAGAAGGGCAAGAAATTCGACAGCTCGCTCGACAGGAACGAGCCGTTTTCCTTCACGCTCGGCCAGGGCCAGGTCATCAAGGGCTGGGACGAAGGCCTCGCCACCATGCATGTCGGCGGCAAGCGCACGCTGATCATTCCGCCGGACCTGGGCTATGGCGCGAGCGGCGCCGGCGGCGTCATCCCGCCGGGCGCCACGCTGATCTTCGACGTCGATCTGCTCGGCGTGAAATAGCGGCGCTCGCCGCTGCCCTCGTCAGCGAGCTGTCGTAGACATCAACAACGAATTGAACGCCTGTTCACCAAGTTGGCCGGTATCCGTTGGTACTCCGAGGCCATCCGAGCTCTCCGCGAGCGTTGCGGGAGCAAGGAAATAATAAAGTTAATGAGATATTCGCGATTTTTTCTCTTCCATCTGCACTATGCTTACTATGGTGCTAGGGCCTCGAGGGGTGCCCATAGAACACCTAGGGGACCTATGTTCTCATCGCGGACTTCGCCGCGTTAGTCTCCCGGTTCGCAGGCTCGTGGTGGAGTACTGTTGTTCGACTTTTCGAGTTCTTTTCGATCGCGTGGCCTCCATGCTTGATGAACATCCCAGCAATCTGAGTGTTCGCGTATTAGCGTGTTCGATTGGTCAATGGGTCTGGGTTTGTGGGCTTGAATGCATCGAGAAACCAGGCCGGCAGGGGGGTTCGACAGTTGGAGTGTTAGTTTGCAGGCCCGTTGGGTGGCTGAGGGACCGTGGGTGCTCGGCTGTGGAGCGGTGGAGTAACGGCTCATAGGGCCAGCCGTGAGGGGGGGGGGTTTCCGCTGATGCTATATCGTGGACGCGTTGGCGTCGTTGAGCTGCGCGGCTGAGCGCTGGGCGCTTAGGGAATTGAGGAGATGGGGGCGAGGGAGCCTCTCGAGGTTGGTGGGATTCCGGGGATGGGTTTTGAGGGATTTGAGGGGTTTGGTCCGCCCGCTTTTCGCGTTTAAGGCGTAGACAGAAGTTGCTCGTGTTCTTGACTATCTTGGCTTGGTCGGTTTGAGCCTTTTGAGTCGGCTGCGAAAGAACCAGTGGAGGGGGGGAAGAGGATCGTATTCTTGGGTTAACAACATCGTGTGCGACACTGACCGCTTCAGTGAGCGAAAGAAACTATCGAAATCAGTCCGGAGGGGGGGGCGTGGTTCGATGAAGGGAGGGCTGACTAACTTTGTTGGGGGGGGGAGATAGTTCTTGTTTGTTTTCGTGCGCGCTGGGTGGGGGGATCCAACGCTGACTGGGTTGGTCGAGAGGGAAAAATAGGTAAGTTTGTTGGTCGGTGAAAAAATACATGCGCTTACTCTCACGGGACGCCACGAGGCTGGGGGGACGTATTCAGGCTCAGTTCAGGCTATCAGCGGGAAATTGGCGGAAGATGAGGCCCTCTCTGTCTCCGTCCTCCGCGGATTTTCCTGCGCCGATTCGTTCCCAAGCTGGACGTCGCCGGTTCGACCCCGGTCGCCCGCTCCACTTATTCACGATTCTTTAGTTGTGGCCCTCGCCGAGCCCGTACACCATCGCGGTCTTGGTGGTGCCGAGTTTGATCCATTCCGCGCAGTCAAGCTGTACCTTTTTGTAGAACTCTTCGGAGAGTTCGAGAGACTCCTTACTGACTTCGTCGATCCGATCGAACTTGCACTGAAAGGCGAACTCGCCTGACAGTGATTTCTCCAGCGCACGGCTGCGCCATATCGCGATCGTGGTCTTACCCTTGAAGTGGTGGCCGAAGTGGATCACGCCCATGGTGTTCTGCACTTCCTCGACCGCAACGTTATTGACCAGCATCATCTTGGTCCTGGGCTTTATGTCTATGTGCTTGAGGGTCGGAAAGGCGCGGGCGATGTCTTCGATACCGCGGTCGAGCTCAATCTTCGGGGAAGTAAGCACGCATCCATGCGAATAGACGCTGCGCATCCCGCCGAGACGGTCGCGCTCGAGCAGCAACTCTTCTTTGAATTTTACCTCGTCGTGTCCACCCAATTGCGGACGGACGTCAACCGCCGCGGCGTCCTTGAGCTCCGGCGCGCGGTACTTGAAGGTGAGCTCGTGGTCGGGCCGGGGCCATCCCTGATCGTAGAAGGTGCGCTTTCGCAGAATGAAGTGGTTGTTGTAGAGGTCAAACTGCGGAGTGTCGTAAAAGAGCACTTCGCGAACCTGGCTGTCGAATGCGTGATCGGCGATATCCACCTTGATGTGGAGTTTCTTAAGAGTCCTGGACGCGGCCTCCCAAAATTCGAGGAAGCCATTCTTGCTGGTAAACCGATCGGGCTGCAGCAGAATTTTGTACTCGCGGTAGTGAACTACGTCGCTGGCGAGATGCTGGTTTCAGCATGCTTGCTTATGTGCTTGTCCATGAGGGCATCATATCCAACGACTTGCAAGAAATTTCACAGTGATCGTAGTTCGCGGCCCCGACTGACGCAATTGTATTTTGAATCTAGAATTTCCAGATGACGTTGAGCGCGACGAAGTTGTAATAGTCGGACGAAAGATGCCCTTGAAGTGTTCCAGCGAGCGGTCCGCGGCGAGCACTGTAAGGAGCAGGCCCCGCGTCCATCAACTCCCACGCGAGGCCGGCTGTTATGTCGCGATTGATTTGATACTGAATGCCGGTGCCATATCGCAGCTGGCGATCGAGAGGCAAGCTGGGCACTCGGTTCACTTTCGAGACCGGCGAACTGTCATAGGCAAATCCCGCCGACCAGAGCCATTTTTCACCGAACCGAAATTGCTGTCCGATCGCGATCTGACACGTATCCGAAAAATGCAGGTTGGCCTCAACAGTCCTTTGCTTGAGGGCGGAAATTCCGATCGGGAACTCTCCGAACGCCGACCAGTTCTGCCATCCGACATTACCCATCAGGCTCAAGTTCGGAGTGACGTCGTAGAGTCCGCTTAACATTACCTGTTGTGGCACTTCCATCGGGATATTGACCTTGCTTCCGCCGATTCTGCGCCGCAGTCGAGAAGGAGCGGGCCGAGGCCTGTGACGTGCGGCCGAAAGCCGAACTTGTAATCGATCGGCGACTGATAGGTGAGTCCGACGCGGAGTTTAGCGATCGGCCTGAGCAGTATGCCGACGTTACCGCCGAATGCCTCATCCCACGACTCGAACGCCAGGCCGCCGTCCGGCACGCGAGGAAGTGCATTGTTAATCTTCGATTGAAACAGGAGACGTCCGACTGAGAAGCTAAAACCTGCGCCCACCGAGAGCCAGTCATTCACCTCGTAAGCTATTGACGGATTGACTTTGCCGGTGATGAGTGGCTCCCGCGTCACGTAGTATCGTCCCGCCCATGTCTTTCCGTAGTTGAAGTTTCCTCCGAAATCGGAGACAGCATCTACGCCGAGCCGAACGCGTTCCGAGAGCCTGTAAACGTAAAAGAATCCTCCGATGGGCATGAACACTCCGGCGTTGCCACCACCTCCGCCCGCGGTTGTCGTTTGCGGGGCCACGTCGAAGTTATTTGAGGGAAGGAACGCGCCAGATGCCCCCAGCAACTGCGAACGGTCGAGGAGAGTCATCCCGGCGGGATTGGCGGCGGCCGTCGAAGCGTCCGCGGCCATCGCGGCGCGTCCGGCGCTAGCGGTACCCAGGTCAGGTGCGCCGGTCTCATACAGCAACAAGCCGGCGGCGCGCGCAGACGTGACGAACGCCAGCAGAATGGCGGTCGCAAGACATATCGTCCTGTGAATGCGGCTCAATGCTCCCAGGTCTTTCATTTAGACATCAATACCTTGCCGGTAGTGCTATCGATGTTGAACAGCCAGAAGGCGGTTACGTCCTCCTCGAGGATCATCGCGACCATGCCGACGCCGGGAGCAAAAAGATTGTAGCCAGTGTTATGCGTATGAGCCGGACCTACCTTTCCTTCGCAGTTGACTCTGAACAGGACCGCCGGGAACGTGCCTGCCGGCACAGTCACCTGATAGGTGCCGACGTAAGTGTAGGTGCCGTTGATCGATCCCGAGTATTTCTGATCGCTCGGGTCGTCAAGGTAGTTGACTGAGACTTGCTGCGTGTAGTTCCTCGTCTCCCCCGGTTGCATACCTTTAGGCACGAAGGGATTGGCAGGCGTCGTGACGACTACCACTCCTTCGCCCGAGTCGGTAAGGGCGGCCATTATGATGTCGCCCTGATCGGTCTCGCGCATGAACCCCGCTAATGTTGGAGTCATCTGAAACCGCCATGCCTTCCTGCCGCCTGGGCGCCGTGCTTGCCAGAGCCCAAGCGTCTGAACGGTCCCGGCGTTAGGGCCTGCGACGACCTGGAACTGTTGCGACTTCTGTTGAAGCGGGAAGTAAATCGACGGATCGTTTATGGGGTTACTTGGCAATGCGGCGCCGACCACATTTGGTCCGAGTTGAGCAGTTATATTTTGCTGGTCCTGGGGCGGCAACGGCAGCACGACACCTTGTGCGCGTGCCGATCCTGAGACAAGTAGCAGGAAACCTAGCGATACAGTTACAAACGCGCGCATTCGAGTTGCTCCTCTCTGCATGACGAACATGACGTTGAGCATCAACAGCGATATCAGATCAAGCGGATCCGCTAGTTGGCAAATCCACTCTGGACGAAGACGCTGCCTTTCGGCCCGATGCGGACACATTCGGCCTGGCCGTTGTAATCCGGACTGCAAATCGGCTTGTCGTTCGCCGGACACTTGTACAAACCCGGCTCGATCGGCTGGCACTTGTTGATATCGAAATGCAATTCGGTCTTCGCGAGCGCCGCTTGCTGGGCCGCCGATGGTTCGGACGACGAGGAGCAACCACCAAGTGCTAACAGTCCTAGCACTGCGATCGCCGAAATCATGCGCTTTGCCATTTCTGTCCTGGCTCCTGAGTTTTGATTTACCACTGAACCACCTCCAACCACTCCGGTCATGGCGAGCTACTGGCCAGTACCTTTGCTCGCCGCCTCCGCCTCCGCCATCTTTTTCGCCATCTCAGCTTTTACCGCGTCAAGGTTGAAACTCGCGCCGCGCTGCATCGGCGGGTAGTCGAGGAAGGTCTCGAGTTCCTTGCCCATCAACTGCTGGACGAATACGAAGCGCCAGAACTCGAACTTGAACCAATCGAAGTATTGTTCCGCACCTTCTTTCGTCCCATCGTTGGGCCAGCCTGTGCGCTCGAACGGATCTAGGCGAAGGTTGGTGATGTCAGGCACGTCCGGATGGGTCTTTTCACCCAGCCAGCCGTAGGGCTGGTCGATGAAACGATACTTATAGTCGTCAATGCGCACCGCACCGACTGTGCTTTCGCCGAGGTAGAAAATTTCGTGACGCGTGGATGGCCCTTTGCCGGTGATGGCGGCCATCTGGTTGTAGCCATCGAGATGGTTCTTGTAAGTCCGATCGCCGATCGTCTTGCCCTTCAGCAATTCTTCGGTGATATTCGGATTGCCGGCCGCCGCCGCGAAGGTCGGAAGCCAGTCCAGGCCGGAGAAGATGCCGTTCTGGACGGAGTCCGCCGGAATATGGCCCGGCCAACGAAGCAGGCAGGCACGCGGAAACCGCCCTCGAGGACGGTTCCCTTGGACTGCGCGAACGGCGTCTGACCGCCATCGGGCCAGGTGAAGACTTCGGTGCCGTTGTCGGTGGTGAAGACCACGATGGTGTTGTCGTCGACGCCCATGTCCTTGAGTTTCTTCATCACCAGGCCGACGTCGTCATCGAGCTGCGCCATGCCGGCTTCCTCTTCCGACCAGCCGTTCTCCGAGTTGCGCATCGCTTCATACTTCGGCGAGAGATGCGTGACGATGTGCATGCGCGTCGGGTTGAGCCAGACGAAGAACGGCTTGCCGTCCTTTTGGCCTTGTCCATGAACTTGACGGCGAGGTCGCGAATCTCGTCGTCCACCGTTTCCATCCGTTTCGGATAGAGCGGGCCGGCATCCTCGATCTTCTGCTTGCCGACCTTGCCCCAACGCGGCATCTCGGTGGAGTCATCGGTGTCGGTGGCCCAGCTATGAACCATGTTGCGCGGGCCGACGACGTTCAACAGGTTCTGCGGATAGTCGGGATGCGCAGGGTCTTCCATCGCATCGAGATGATACAAGTAGCCGAAGAATTCGTCGAAGCCGTGGACGGTCGGCAGGAACTCATTGAGATCGCCAAGATGGTTCTTGCCGAACTGGCCCGTGGCATAGCCCATGGACTTGAGTATCGTGGCGATTGTCACCGCTTCCGCCGGTATGCCTATCTTGGCGCCGGCTTGGCCGACGGTGGTCATGCCGGTGCGGATAGGCAGCTCGCCGGTGATGAAGTTCGCGCGACCCGCCGTGCAGCTTGCCTCGGCATAGTAGTCGGTGAACAACATGCCCTCTTTGGCGAGCTTGTCGAGGTTCGGCGTCCGTGCCCGCCATCATGCCACGATGATAGGCGCCGATGTTCCACATGCCGATGTCGTCGCCCATGATGACGAGGATGTTGGGCTTCTTGTCCTGCGCCCAGGCCGTGTGTGCAATTGACAAACCTACGATTGCGCCGATCATGAGCGCGATCGCTAAATATCTATTTTTCCAAGCAAGCATTAAAATGCTCCTTCTTACACTAACCGTTACTGCGGTCAGTCTCCTGCCATGGTCACTATACTTATGGCGGTGATCTTGCCCTGCGGGTCCAGACCGAACAGAATGCTGGCCGCATCACCGCGCGGAAATAAGAGCTTCACCATATAGAACGTCTGGCCGCCCGTTGAACGGCTTTGCAGGATTTCGGCGCTCGTCGGCGAAGCCCCGTACTCGTTGAGGTGGTGCGACATCGCCTTCACGGCGTCATCTGTCAACAAGGCGCTATTGGCTGGGGTATATTGCGTTCGATCCATCTTGCCCGCCTGCATCTTCAAAAACCATTGGAGCGCGAGAGCCTTGACGCTGTCCTGCGTTGGCGCGCTTGCCGACAGCGCGGTATCGGCGCGCACAAAGCTGACACAGGCTGTAGACAGTACGGCGACCAAGACCAACCATCTGAAATCCTTCATTTTCTTCGCGACTCCCACCGGTTTCGACACGTTGTAGCTAGAGTTACCTCTCTCGCTGATTCGGGTCCGACGGGCGCCCCATGGTAGGACACCCGTCAGCCGCGCGATCAGCCGCCGCCTCCGCCGACATGCGGTTCCTTGCCGGTCTTCAGAAGTGGACACGGGTTATCTGGATGCTGAAGATTTGGAACTACGTCGTTCGAGGCACCGCCTGGGTATCTCTTGATGTTTGGGTACTTCATGATCGTTTTGTCGAATTCGAGTATTACTGGTTCGATCAGAGACAAGACCCAACCATTGTCTTGACCCGAATATTTTCCGGGCGACGATGACAGCACGCGAGTCGGCGCAGCGCCATTGAAAGTCATATCGTATTTCTCGTATGGATCCATCGTGAGGTTGTAGGTCGCGCCGATCGAACCGAGGTTGGCCTCCGAGCCAAGCCATGAGTCTTTCGCCGTGTAAAGATACTTCCACGCTATGTGCACCCAAGGTTCGTTTGGATCCCCGCCAATATCCGCTCGCGCGCCCTGAAAGTTCTCACCATCTACATATATCCACGAGTCCCGCGCCGAGTGGGGAGATTTCCCCAGGATATACGCACTGTTGTCGATACTGTCGAAGTAGATTCCCTTGCCGTCGTTGTCGGTCCAATCGTGGGGCGGCGGTGTAATACCAACCATCGATGCCAGCGTCGCCCAGCAATCAATGTGCGACATCATTTCGTCGTATCGCACTCCGGCCGGAATGTGATCAGGCCACCACATAATCCCTGGAACGCGCCAGCCGCCTTCAAATGGAGACCCTTTCTCGCCGCGGAAGGGTATCGTTCCTGCGTCCGGATAGGCATCCAGCCAGGCGCCATTGTCGGCAGTGACTATGACGATGGTATTGGGCGCGTCCGCGCGGATTTCATCCATGATCCTGCCGATGTCCGCATCGAGCTCCATAATAGAATCCGAGTAGTCGCCGAGGTGCGACTTCCCCCTGAATTCCGGCGCCGCATTCGTAGGGTTGTGCATCTTGATAAAATTGACGTCCATGAAAAACGGCTTGTCGCCTTTCGCATGCGCCTTGAGGTAGTCAATCGCTGAATCGGCCTGCCGGATATCAAAAGTCGCTAGCGAGTCGTAGGTAATCGTGCCGACTTTCTTCGCAGGCTGACCGGAAACACCTTCCCACTCACCTAGATTGACGATGTCGTCGTACATCTTGTTGTATTCCGGGTTGTACGACGGGAACCAGGGATGAAACCATTTGTCGGTGTCGTTGTAAGAATAAACGCCGGCATAATAGGCGGCGAAATTCTTCATTTCGTCGAAGCCATGCTCGATCGGATAGGCATCCGGTTTATCGCCCAGATGCCATTTACCTGAAAAGTAGGTGGTGTAACCGTTCTTTTTGAAGAACTCCGCGATCGTCGGAGTTTCCTTACGCAGGCCGTTCTCGTCGCCAGGCGCGACTACGATGGAGAGCGCGGAGCGGATGGGAATGCGTCCGGTGATGAACGAGGCACGTCCCGCGGTGCAGCTCGCCTGCCCGTACCAACTCGTGAAGTAGGCACCCTCCTTGGCGATGCGGTCGACGTTCGGTGTTGGATGGCCGAGACCGGCGCCTCCGCCCGAATATGCACCGAAATCATTCCAACCGGTGTCGTCCGTCATAAGCATGACAATGTTAGGCTTCTTGTCCTCCGCCGATGCTGTTTTCGCGACCGACAGACCTACGATTGCGCCAATCATGAACAGGATCGCGAAATATCTACTTTTCCTGGTCAGCATTACATGCTCCTCATCTGATGGAGTTTCATTTCCCTTCGACTATCGGAAAGGTTCCTCTACTTCATTCGCCTTCGCGCACATTCCAGCCGTTGGCTGTAGTTGTTGACGCGCGAGCGGTGTCATTTTGCCGTGTGATCAAGAGAACGCGATTGTGCTGGGCCATCAACTGGGGATCGGTCGCAAAACCAGCAATGCGCTGTGTCCATGACAGGTAATCGACCGGTGCGGGCAGTATCATGGTGGCGATTCTGATCGCGCGCGACCAGCACACCGGGGGCATAAATCCTGGTGATAGGACTCGTTTGCTGGCTCCATTGGCCAAGCATGTGCAGCGAAGTGACCAGGAAACGCGCCTGGTACTCCGTCATCATGTTGCCGAGATCGACCGCTGCCGCGCGACGACCCGGAATGTTGCCGAGCGCCTCGAGGTCTTTGACCGCGTCAACCTGCAGACTCAACGGAATCGCAGTGTTGGTGGTAAAGGCCACGATCTCTTCCTGCGACAGACCAAAGCTCTTCAGCTTCTTTTGAACCAGAATAATAAGGTCCGCTCTCGGTGTCTGATAGACGAGATCGTTAGTGACCGTGACGGCAGTGATGATCATTGAACCAGGCACCGCCATCATGGCCGCAGAGACCGTCATGCGGGCGGAGAACATGACCCACGCAACATGGTTCAGCTTCTTGGTGAGAATCGGATCGGAGCTATAAGGATCGACGTGTAGCTCATGCGCGAGCTGTCGACGCACCTGGTCGTAGCCCAAAGCTGTGAGCGTCGCCGTTGCCGGCCTGACCGGCAGCTTTGCCGCTGCCGAAGGAATTCGTGGCCGACGAAGCTATCGTTTGCCGCGCCCAGACTTACGCGTCCGAATAAATCTCCGACTCCGCTCGGCAGCCCGGTGACGGTATCCATCGGATGCATGACCATATTTGCGGCGGCGGTTACAGGACGTACGGCGCTCGTGGCCAGCGCTTTGGCGAACACGCTGCTGTTACTCATGTTGTCGAGCTGAGCGATCGCTGGAATCTCGGAGAGCCGTATCTTCAGCATGTCGAGGCTTTCGACGTAGTAGGTGCCTGCGTCGTCATGAAACACGCTCGGGTCGGCGACGATGGTGTATTGGCCCATCGCGCCGTTAGTCGGCGCTTGCGGTAGAACGGTATATCCCTGTCCCGAAAGTGGAGTCGTGGGCAGCAGGTCGGCCACGTTGACGACGGGTGGTTCTTCGTACTGTCCACCAGCCGCGCCGGGTTGCGACGGGCTGCATGGCTGGTCATTGGCGGCGGCGGGGCCTGTACTGCGGGTGCTTGTGCACCCTGGCTCGGTGCGGAGGACGAGGTTTGCGAGCAACTCGCCAGCAACAATCCCATGAGCAGAACGGACAGCAAGCCCGTCGCACGCTTCATACTTCGAGAGTTCAAATTCATTTTCTCCTTGGAATTCCTTTTACGCGTTTGGGATCGACGGCTTGCAGTGCTGAGCCGTCTGTTTTCGCTTCCGAGCAATTTGTAACCCGACTGCCGCGAATGACGTATGACATTCCTGTCTCACTTGCCGCCCAAGATTCGTCCAATTTTTCAGGGAGCGATATTGTACTTTGGTACAATGGCCGACTGGGCGCCGCGCAATGCATAGTTACCTTGCGAGGAACCGTGTGGATGACGGGAAGCCGCTTCTCCCACGGAGCCGGTATCGTCAGTTGGCGAAGAAATCAACGGCCACAGTTATTGTGGTAGATGACGACGCGTCCATCCGGCGGGCGCTGCGACGACAACTACAAATCCTGGGGTTCGCCGTACTGGACTTCGGAAGCGCCGAAGAATTTCTGACGAGCGAGATTCCGGCCGACGAAGCGTGCCTGCTGCTGGACGTTTATATGCCGGGGATGACCGGTATTGAACTTTGCAAAAAAATGACTGAGGCCGGACGGCGCCTGCCGACGATTCTGATCAGCGGCCGGGACGATGCGCAGACCAGGAAACTGATGCGCGAGGCGAAGCCGATCGCCAGCCTGATCAAGCCGTTCGACGAAAAAAGCCTGCTGCGAGCCATCCGGAAGGCGTTGCCCAATCAGTCGAATCTGCTCCACTAAGCGCCGTCAACCCTCAGTAGACGCGATCAAGCCGTTTCGTTAAATCCTCGTGACCCCCAAGCTTGCGCGCGTCTACTAGTGCCGCCGCGCTCGCTTTATCGCGAATACATATTGTAAAGTTTGCCCAACGAAAGGATCGCGTTCCGCCGCCACCCTCTGCGACTTCCGGCCCGGATCCAAGAGACGAACCTCCGAGACTGAATCTCAGCGAGCGGTTTTAACTCTTCTGATGCAACCACGATCGACCAACACGACCGTCGAGCCGAAGCGTGACAGGAGTGCGCGCGTCGGTCGCGAACGGCATGAGGTTGCGCGCTTCGAATCATTGATAGGCGAGCTGTCGGCGGCGATGGCGCGAGCGCCGGCTGACGAAGTCGACCGCGAAATCGAATCGTGGCTGGGCAAAATCTGCCGGGCGCTGGATCTCGACCGGAGCGCCGTATACGAGCGCGATTCGCCGGATCAACCGGTACGCGCAACGCATACCTGGGTTCGACCGAATTTCCCGCCCTTCCCGCGGAATTACGATCCGGAGAAGCTCATTCAGCAAAGCACCCAGTTAGTCATGTCGGGCAAAATGCTTGTGTTCGCGCGTCCAAGCGACATTCCGGCTGAAAACCAGGATACAAGGCGCTTGGTAGCGAAATACGGACCCAAGGCTTCTGCGGCCATTCCGATGTGGGCCGGTGGCCGAGTCATCGGAGCGGCGAGCTTCGGCAAGTTCCGATCGGCGCGAAAATGGCCGTCTGAATTGCTCGATCACCTGGCCCTCGCGGTGCGGCTCTTTGGCAGCGCGATCGAGCGCAAGCAAGCCGAGATGGCAATCCGGGCGGTTCGCACCGAACTCAGGGTCGCATCGCGCCGCAATGTCATGAGCGAACTCGTCGCCTCGCTCTCGCATGAAATCAATCAGCCGCTTGGGGCAATATTGAGCAATCTCGGCGGTGTCGCGCGCCTGTTGACCCAGGGAAATCCGCAGCCCGCCATGGCTTTGGAGGCGGTCAACAGTGCGATCGAGGACACCAAGCGGACGGCTGAAATCGTCCGGCGGATCCGCGCGATGTTCAAGAACCAGGTCGAACACAAAGCCGCGATCGGCATCGGCGGCTTGATCGGCGAAGTGGTGAAGCTTACTGCGGGCGAGGCCTCCGTCCGGAAGATCGCGGTGCAGATCGAGGTCTCGCCATCCGGACAACGTGTTATCGGCGACTCGATCCAGCTCCAGCAGTGCGTGCTGAACCTTGTGATGAACGCATTCGACGCGATCACGGAAGCCAGTTCCCCTCGACGTGATGTGGCAATCACGGTGGCTCCGGAAAAGATCGGATGGGTGGGGGTTAGCGTATGCGATAGCGGCGGGGGTATTGACTCTGCCGTCGCCAAACGCCTGTTCGAGCCATTCGTTACGACCAAGACCGAGGGGATGGGATTGGGCTTGCTCGTGACCCGCTCGATAGTCGAGAGTCACGGCGGAAGGATCTGGGCATCGCCGAATCCGGACCAGGGCACCACGTTCACCTTCACGCTCCCGGTCGCTGAAAGGAAACGAGCAACCGCATCGAGACGCGTCGATTGAATGTATGCGGCGGGGTCGTTGACCTTCTGGCCGTCTCCTTCGAGCATTCAGCCGGAATGCGGCTGTAGGACTCCAGCCATACGGACCAGGTCAGCCAGTGAGCCAGCACCCATCTTGATCATTACGCTTGCGCGATGCGCCTTAACGGTACGTTCGGTCGTGCCCAATTCGGCGGCGACTTGCTTGTTCAGCAAGCCCGAGGTTATGAGCGCGAAGACTTCACGTTCGCGCGAGGTGAGGGAGCGATGCAGCTCTTCAAGTTCGATGAGCTGCGATCGCTCAGCGCGACGCCGGCGAGAAAGATCGGCGCCGCGAGCTATCGAGTTCAACAGGGCATGATCGTCAACCGGCTTTTCGAGGAAATCAACGGCCCCCTTCCTCATCGCGTGCATCCCGAGTGACAGATCGCCGTGACCGGTGATGAAAACGATCGATGCGTAGGGAATAGTGCGGCTGAGCTCCTCCTGAAGCTGGAGCCCGTTCATCTTCGGCAGGTAGATATCAGCCACGACACAATCGAATTGGTTCGCATCGGAAGCCTCGAGAAGTTCTTCTGCGGAGGCGTAGGCAGCGACCGCGATGCCAGCGGTGCGGAGTTGGAAGGTGAGGGCTTGCCGCACACTATCGTCGTCCTCGATTAATGCGACGCTAATGCGTCCCGTCGTTGCCTGAGTTCCGGTGTCCTGAGCGTCTTCCCGGCTGCCGTTCTGAGGTCCAACTCGACTCTTTGCGATCGCCACGACTTTCCCTCCCCAGGTCATTCAGCAAGCAAACAGACGTGACGGAATAGTACATATTGTTGACGCCATCGAGCAATTGGACTTTTGTCACATATCAAATTGTGTGCGGTGATCGCGGCTAAAGTATCATTCAGAAGAGTTGAAGGTTGAGTAAGAAAAAAAAGCCGCGAAATAGCAAGCCGAGCGCCGCAGCACCTGGAAAGATTCCGCCACAAGCGCCATCGTCTGTGGAGTCGTCGAAGTTTCGGTTTCGTTCCGTCGTTTGGTTGCTGCCAATACTTGCGCTGTCGGTCGTGGCTATCGCTTTCATTGTTCGACGGTTGCATCAACCCGCGCGACCGGCGCCGGCAACAGTAGCGGTGCTCGGCGCGAAATTCGTCGGAGCGGCGGAGTGCGCGACCTGTCACGAGCAAGAGAATTCTCTCTGGCGCGGATCGCATCATCAACTGGCGATGCAACCGGCGAGAGATTCAACCGTCCTGGGCGATTTCAATCACGCCAGCTTCGATAACGAAGGCGTCACGACAACCTTCTCACGCAATGGCCCGAAGTTCATGGTGCGCACCGACGGTCCGGACGGCGCACTGCATGACTACGAAATCGGATACACATTCGGCGTTTATCCGCTTCAGCAATATCTAATCGCGATGCCGGGCGGACGTTTGCAGGCGTTGGGGATCGCGTGGGACAGCAGGACGCGCGAGAACGGGGGCCAGCGGTGGTTCTTTCTGTATCCCGGACAGAAGATCACGGCGCGAGACACGCGGCACTGGACGGGTATCGATCAGAACTGGAACTACATGTGCGCGGATTGTCATTCGACCAACCTGCGTAAGAACTACGACGCTCGCACTCGCACATTTTCGACTGCCTATGCGGAGATCGATGTATCGTGCGAGGCCTGCCACGGTCCGGGATCGAATCACGTGTCGTGGGCGAAGAAGCAGAGCGATTGGCAAAAACTCGATGCGACGCAGGGCCTGACGATCGCGCTTGATGAGCGCAAAGGCGTTGCATGGCCGATAGATCCGGTCACTGGCAATGCGCGTCGAAGCTCGCCGCGTAAATCAGAGCAGGAAATTGAGATGTGCGCGCGATGCCATTCGCGGCGCGGCGAGATTCACGAGGACTATGTGCACGGTCAGCGGGTGGGCGACGATTACCGCGTCGCGTTGCTTGATGACGATCACTACTTTCCGGACGGGCAGATAAAGGAGGAGGACTACGAGTATGGCTCTTTCAGCCAGAGCCGGATGTTCCATGCGGGAGTGACCTGCAGCGATTGCCACGAGCCCCACAGTTCACGGCTCCGCGCTGAGGGCAACAACCTTTGCAAGCAGTGTCATTCGGCGCAGAAGTACGACTCGGCGACGCATCACTTTCACAGAGTCGGATCAGCGGGCGCGCGATGCGTCGAATGCCACATGCCGACGCGCACCTACATGGTCGTCGATGCGCGTCGGGATCACAGCCTCCGGATTCCGCGTCCCGACCTGTCGGTAAAGATCGGCACTCCCAACGCTTGCACCAACTGTCACACCGACAAGTCGGCGCAATGGGCGTTGGATTCAGTTGATAAGTGGTACGGGCATACGACTGAGGGGTTTCAGCACTTCGCGGAGACATTGCATGCCGGCGAGGCTGGGGCACCGGGCGCGCAGCAATCGCTCGAGCGATTGGTCGCGGACGGCGAGCAGCCTGCGATTGCTCGCGCGACTGCGCTGTCCTTGCTCGCGAACTTCGCTCCGCCTCCGACCAACGAGGCGGTTCGCGCCGGAGTTGGCGACGAATGGGCTCTCGTGCGACGCGCCGCCGCTCACGCGCTGTCGAACACCGATCCAGCAACCAGCGCGAATGCATTGGCGCCGCTTCTCGGCGATCCCGTCCGCGCCGTGCGGATCGAAGCGGCAGAAGTGCTTGCCGGCTTGCCCGCGCGGAACCTTCCCACAAATGTTGCCGTTGCTCTCCATCGCGCTACTGATGAGTACATCAGCTCGCAGCAACTGAACGCGGATCGTCCCGAGGCGCATATGAATCTCGGGTTGCTCTATGCGAGAGAGAATCAATTCGACAAGGCGGAGCAGGAACTCAAGATCTCATTGTCGCTCGACCCGAGCTTTGCGCCGGGAGCCGTCAATCTTGCGGACCTTTATCGCGCCCAGAATCGGGACGATGAGGGTGAACGCGTCCTCAGGGATGCAATCAGCCGCTCGCCGCACGACGGATCGCTCGAGCACGCGCTAGGTCTATTGATGGTGCGTCAGAAGCGCGATGCACAAGCGCTGGAGTTTCTCGGAGCAGCTACGCGCGATGAACCGGGCAATGCGCGCTATGCATACGTCTATGCGGTCGCGCTAAACGATTCAGGAAAGACGAGAGCAGCAATCGAGACGCTGGAGAGTTCTATCAAGACGCATCCTTATGACCACGACTCACTCATGGCGCTGGTGAACTTCCTGGAACAGTCTGGCGATCCAGCGAAAGCGCTGACCTATGCGAATCGCCTCGATCGAGCTAGAGCCGGGTAACCAGCAGATCCTGCAGATGCTGAAAGAGCTACATGAGCATTTGCAGGATTCAAAACCGAAATCCTGATAAAGTTACTACTGCCATGGCACAGTTCAGCTGTTTAAAAGTGAGTGACAGGCGCAAAGTTTGAAGCCTCGAAGCGCAGCGGGTCTTTCGTCCGGCGGGCTTTTACATGGCTGACACACCGGTTTATCGCGCTAGGCGAAGCCCGTTCGATCTGTGGATTGGCGGCACGGCTATCGTCGTATTGGGATTTTTGTGTCTGCTCGTCCTGCGGCCATTTGTATCCGCCGCGCTGTGGGCCGTGATTCTCTGCTTCACGACCTGGCCGCTGTTTCTAAGGCTTGAAGTGTTGCTCGGTGGACGACGGACGCTGGCGGCGCTGATCGCCACGTTGTTGCTGGCTGCGGTCATAGTCGTGCCGGTACTAATCCTGGGAGCTACGCTGACCGACAATGTATCGAGTTTGATCAAGGCCGGCCAGAAACTCATCCTTGAGGGACCGCCTAGCCCGCCCGACTGGGTCGCGAACATTCCGCTGGTTGGCAGCCGTATCGCCGACTATTGGAATTATCTGAACGAGAGTAGCGCGGTAAGGCTGCAAGAGTTGGCCAGACTGCTGCCGGCAGCAAAGACAGTCGCCCTATGGGGCGGAAGCGCACTTGCTACAGGCGTCTTTCAGATAGCTCTGAGCCTGTTGATTGCCTTTTTTTTCTATCGGGATGGACAAGCCGCTGCGAATCAACTCCATACCGCGTTTCATCGGATAGCCGGCGAGAGAGGCGATCCTCTGCTCGAACTCGCGGGCGCGACGATTCGCGCAGTCGTTTACGGCGTTCTAGGGACAGCACTTCTGCAGGGTGTCGTTGCTGCTATCGGCTTCGCTATCGCTGGAGTCCCGGGCTCAGTGTCGCTTGGATTCGCGACCTTTGTGCTGTCGTTTCTGCCGGGCGGTCCGCTGATAGTCGCAGCGCCGGCGGCCTTCTGGCTGTATCGTGAAGGCTCGACGGGGTGGGCGATCTTCATTTTGGCTTGGGGACTCATGGTCGGGATGCTGGACAACGTCGTGAAGCCGCTACTAATCAGCCGTGGCGGATCGACGCCGATGATTCTCGTCATGCTGGGAGTGTTAGGCGGAGCGCTCGCCTTCGGCGTTATCGGGATGTTCCTGGGACCGACACTGGTGGCCCTGGGCTACAGCCTTCTCGAGCAATGGGCGGAGTCCGCAAGCAGCGTAGGACAAAGCTGATACCGACGCTCTACGCGATCACGGGCCCTTTACCCGTCAGGCTGATGCTATGCGGGCTGGTTGGATCGTTCGCGACGCTTACCGCCATGCTTGCGCTCTCCGCTGAGCCGCCTCCGGTGGGAGTAAACTTCACTGCTATCGTACACGACGAGTGTGCCGCCGCTATTGCGCCGCAGGTGCCGCCTGCCACTGTGAAGTCGCTTGCATTGGCGCCGCTGAAACTTTCGCTCAGCGGTAGCGAAAATTCAGATAGGTTAGTGACCGTCGCGTTCAAGTTCTTCGACGCCGTCTTAAGCGTCCCGAAAGCAATAGAAGTTGGAGCTACAGTTGCCGGAATGGTAGGTCCGGTGCTGAGCGCCACCGTGTAAGGACTCAGTGGATCGGTACTGTCGGAAATCGACAGCGTCGCCGATTCTGTTCCCAGCGCTCCGGGCTTGAACGTCACAACTATCGTGCATGCCTTTCCAGCGCCGAGGGTCGTAGTGCAGGTGCCGCCCGTCACTGAGAAATCGGCGGCATTCGCTCCACTGAAACTCTCGCTTAGAGTCACTGTCCGTGTCTGATGATTGGTCGCGCTGAAGGACAGGGCAGGCTTGAGGCCGAACTTCTCGCTTCCGAATACCAGGCTGCTCTTCGATACTGCCAGACCTGCTATCCCGGCGCCTGAAAGCGTCGAATGCTGTGGGCTGGTGGTGGCGTTGTCGAAGATCATCAGCGTTGCGCCGTGCGCACCCAGCGCGGTAGGCGTGAACGCGACTCCCAGCGTGCAAGTGGTCTTGGGCGCCACCGTGATTGGGATAGCACCGCATGTTCCCGTGCCGCTTAGAGCATATTCAGCCGGATCGGACGACGTCGCGCTTGCGATGATTAGCGAATGAGCCGCGCCAGTGTTATCGACCGTCAGATTCTTGATAAGTGTCTGGCCCAGGGCGACGTTGCCGTACGCGAGTGAAGCCGTCACGGACACGGTGGTCGTCGGAGTTGCCGTCGGGCGTAGCCGTTGCGACGACGGTCGCAGTCGCCGTAGGTGTCGCAGTCCGAGTTGCAGTAGCCGTCGTCGTGGACGTAGCGGTAGTAGTTGGCGTGGAAGTTGTCGTCCTGGTGGAAGTCGGCGTGGAAGAATTCGTTGCCGTGATTGTGGCGGTCGGAGTCCTTGTAGCCGAGGCGGTCGCGGTGGCAGTGGGAGTCCTCGTCGCAGTGGACGTTGGTGAAGATGCTCCGCCGGTGCCGAATGCTATCACGTTGGCCGAGTAGGCCGGGAAGTTGTATGAAAAATTTGTCGATAGACCCGTTATAGGGCTACTAGATATATCGGCCGATCCGACGCCCGTCTTGGCCGCATTGTCTTGTGGGATGCCGTAGGAATACAAAGTGCCGCTGCTGCCCGGTGACGTGCCGCTGACAGTAATGTTGGTATTGAATGCAATGCTCGGGCTCTTGTTCACGACCAGCAGCGTCAAGCCTCCGGCAGTGCGCTGCGCGGCGCAGACGCTAAGGAGCGGATAGTCACTGGTAGAGTTGACGAGTTGGTCGCCGCCACGGGCGAAGTGTTGCAAGAGCCTCTCGACGTAAAAGGTAGGATAGGTGTCAGCCGGGCCGGCGGGGTCGACGCTGTCGGTGATTCCGTAGTCGCCGTACTGGCGCCACCCGTAGAGCGATGAGGAATTGTTGTTGTTGGTTTCCTGGCCGTTGCGCAGATCCCACCAGACGACCGAGTTGAACTCGGTGTTCATCGCGGCGCAAATGCTGTCGGCGAGAAATAGACCATTCACGAGACTGGTGGTCTGCTTGCCGGGGTTGGTGTAGACGGAATTGTTTTCAGTGCAGTCCAGCTCGACGCCCGGGGCAGCGGCGCCAAGGTAGTCATTCAGCTGCTGGCGAAGGTCAGCAGCGTCGGTGCTCCAAGTACTGTTTGAAAGCAGCAATCCCTGATCGCTCTCCGCACCCGGCCCCTGCGCATAGCGATGATAGATCAGGAAGTCCGGAGTGATGCCCAAACTGCGCAGTGTGGCGAGCATCACCGGCGTCCATCCATTGTGCGTTTGCCCTGTTCGCGGATTGATCACCGGATGATTGGTGTTGTTCGCGTAGCTGTCCTCGCCCGTGACGGCTACGGCGCCAATCTTAATCGTAGGATCGACGGCCTTCATCTGGGTGTAGTATTGCTGGAAGCGCTGCGCATAGGTGTAGGGATCGTGTGCTACTGTGTTAGTGTCGGTCTCCCACGTGCCGTAGCACTCGTTGCCGACTTCCCAGTACTTGAAGCCGTAGTGCTTGGTGACATTGGATTGCTGGACCCATGCGGCCGCCTCGGCTGGAGTGCCTGAGCCGTAGTCGACGGTGATGAAGGCTTGCGTGCCGACCGTGGTGGCGACCTGCGCAAAACTGTCGAAGGACGTCGCCCACTGCCAGGTGTTGCTGTCTGTGGTGTTAGTGGCCCAATGGTAGTCGTCGGAAAGCGACCCACCCGGGAAGCGGAGGGCCAGAGCGCCCATCCTGGTCAGCAGATTGATAGTGTTGTTAGTGTCGAAGTCCGCGTCCCACACGGCAGTATTGACTGCAAAATGACGCGGGTCGATGGTGCGGACCGGTTGAGCCGCGTTCACCGTAACGTTTACGACACTCGGAGGGGGCTGCGCTTTGATCGAGATCGTGTCTACGAAAAATGTTGGTTGTGTCGTGCCGCTGCGGTCCTGGATCCAGAAGCCGTCGAGGTCGGGTTGGTTTTGCACACCTAGCGATGACAGCGGAATACTGACTTGCTGCCAGGTGTTGGCCGCAAGGGCCGGCAGCGTCACAACAGTCTGCGCCGCGCCGTTCAGCGTCGCCTGGACTTGCAGCAATTGGCCGCCGGTCGCGCCGCCGTTAATCCAGAAAACCAGTGCTGTGTAGGGAGTCGAATCGAAGGCGGTTTGATGCAGATAGAGCGCCTGATAAGGCCCCGCGCTGACGCTGATCGAGTCAGTGCCGGATTGTACCGGCGCAGTGTTGCCCAGATTCACCGTCGCCCAGCTCCAGTTCTGCCAGCCGTTGATGAGGGCGTCGGTGTACACGGACTGGTCCGTTTGCGCGCGCGCGAGGGTGGGTGTCGCGAGGGCGCAAACAAGCGGCATCAGAACCGAGAGCAGAGATAACAAACGGCGCGATGTCAGGGTCCGAATCATATTGCTACAAAATGTATAGTCGAATGGCAGGCGCGAGCAAATAGAATCTCGCATATTTGCATGCCGCCGCTGTCGAAATGGGAAAATACCTGTCGCTGCTCGCCTGGGCAGGATGTAGCGCGCCGTGCCCCGTCTCATAGAGGTTTTGAGTCGTCGTAAACTTCGTCGGATTCCGGGCGCAGGTATTGTACTTTGGTACAATAGCCGGAAACCTCTGCGCGACGCAGAATGTGCTCCTCGAAACTCAAGTTCAACTCTCTGCCGGGTCTGAACCGCAGAGAACAGAAGTGGGATCAAGGAGAACACTCATGTGGAACGCAAAAGCGATGCTCCGCCGAATCGTCGTGCTGGTACTCGGCGTCCTTCCCCTGCTCTTGTTAGTGTGCTGGACAAGGTCGCCAACAAGGTAGTCCAGAAATACCAGAACTCGTCTTGCGAGCATGGCAGAGCGAGGACAGCAAATCGCAGCGGGAACAGGAGGCTGTGAATTTTCATGCGCAGCGATTCACTTCGAACTCGTTCATCGACGTTCGTCGCGAGTCAACTGCGCGCGCTCTGTTAGTCGCGCTAAGTGTCCTTCTAGCCATGCCCGTCAACGCCCAGACGCCGCCGACGGCGTCAAAGGCCTCGAAACATGCCAAGGCCTCGGTCCCGTCGCTGCCCCCGCCTGCGCCGGTGCTCGAGCCCAAGGCGATCGAGATTCTGAAAGCAGCCTGCGCTCGGCTCGCCGCAGCCCACTCGATGTCGTTCACAGCGGTGATCAGCTACGAGAACCCGAGCCGGCTCGGCCCGCCACTCATCTACACCGTACGCGATGATGTAACTCTGCAGCGGCCCGACAAGCTCAAGGTGATAACCCCGGGTGACGGTCCTGCCAGCGAGTTCTACTATGACGGCAAGACGATGTCCGCCTACGCGCCGGCCGAGAACCTCGTTGCGGTGGCCAGCGCCCCGCCTACGATTGACGCCATGTTGGAGGCGGCCTATAGGGATGCCGCCATCTATTACCCCTTCACCGATGTGATCGTCACCGATCCTTATGAGGGAATCGCCGATGGGATGACGACCGCCTTCTACATCGGACAATCGCATGTGATGGGAGGGGTCACGACAGACATGGTCGCAGTCAACAACAACTGGGTATTTGAACAACTCTGGATTGGAGCCGATGACAAGCTGCCTCGGATGGTACGCGCGGTTTTCCACGCCGACCCTGTAGGATTGCGCCATCAGATCGAGTTCTCCAATTGGCAAATAGACCCAGTCATCGCGCCAGACGCCTTCACTTCTCCCGGCCTGGCATCCGCCAAGCGAATTTCGTTCAACCGACCCGATCCTCAACTTCCGCCAGGTATCAAGCCTCCGAAGCGAGCCACGTCATCAAAGAGCAAATTGAGGAGCAGCATCATGAAAAAAGCATTCATCGGCTTACTGGGTCTCTCGATCGCGACGCTTATGCCCAGTCTCGCCGGGGCCTGGTCGCATGCAGGCAGGTACGGCTCTGCATCCGGCGGAGGCGGCTCTTGGAACGCAATGGTTACCGCGGTGGTTCGGCCTCTGGAGGGGGTGGCTCCTGGAGCGGGCATAGCGCCTATGGCGGCTCGGCGTCGGGCGGCGATGGCTCCTGGCACGCCCACGGCGCAGAGGGCGGCTACGCATCCGGTGGGGGCGGCTCGTGGAGTGGTACCGGTGCCTATGGCGGTTCAGCTTCGGGCGGCGGTGGCTCCTGGCATGGGACTGGCGCCAACGGCGGTACCGCGTCGGGTGGATATAACACCTACCATGCGACTAATAATTACGCCACGACTACATACAATACCTCCGGCGCTTACTACGGCGGTAGCTATAGCACCTACCATCCACCTACCACCGTGAACTACTACGGCAGCGGTTGTTACAATTGCGGAGGTTGGAACACCGCAGGTGCCGCTGCCGCGGGAGTCGCAGTCGGCGCGGTTGTCGGTGCTGACCGTAGCCAACGCGAACTCGAACGCAACCGCAGCGAACGCGTATAACTCCGGCTACGCCGCCGGCAGCTACAACACTGCGTACGCCATGGGGGCAATCTATCCGACGACACCTGCCGGATGCACCCAGCAATACGTCAATGGCACGACCTACTACTTTTACAGCAACACCAACACCTGGTTTCTGCCATCCTACGGCGCGAATGGCGTCTACTATCGCGTAGTGTCTCCCCCGGTATGATTGGAAGTAGACAATGATTTTTGAACGATTACGAAGTGTCCAAAGATTGCACATAGGGAGCATGGCCCGATGAACGCTCAACGGCAAAAAGCTGTTCTTACATTGACCCTGGTTGCGCTGTTCATCACGGTCGGATTCGGCACAACGCCAGCGCAACAAATCAACGGCGTGCCGGGTTCGCCCAGCTCCACTGTGACGCTTGATGGGAAGCAACTCCCGCCGCCACCGATGCCGTTTGGCGGCGTGATCAAGGAAAGCGCCAAAGATTCCACGCCGTGGTGGCCGCCGCGCGTCGTACCGCCCAAGGGCGCGCCCAATGTCCTTCTCATAATGACCGATGACCAGGGCTACGGCGTTTCGGGCACATTCGGCGGCGTCATCCCGACGCCCGCGATGGATCGCATCGCCAACGCAGGATTGCGCTATACCGAGTTCCACTCGACCGCGCTCTGTTCGCCGACGCGCGCGGCGCTGATCACGGGTCGCAACCATCATTCGGTCGGCTCCGGCGTGATCGGCGAGTTGTCCACCGGTTATCCGGGCTATGACTCAATTATCGGGCCGGACAACGCCACCATCGGCACCATCCTTCGGGACAACGGCTACGCCACGTCGTGGTTCGGCAAGGACCACAACATTCCCGCCTTTCAATACAGCGCGGCCGGCCCTTTCGACCAATGGCCGGTCGGCATGGGCTTCCAGTATTTCTACGGGTTCCTCGGCGGCGAGACCGACCAGTGGACGCCCTATCTCTATCGCAATACGACCCCCGTGTTCCCATGGATCGGCAAGCCGGGCTACAACCTCACCACCGACATGGCGGACGATGCCATCAAGTATATGAGCAGTCTGAACGCGGCCGCACCAGACAAGCCGTTCTTCGTTTACTACGTACCCGGTGGCACTCACTCGCCGCATCAGCCGACCAAGGAATGGATCGACAAGTTCAAAGGCAAGTTCGACATGGGCTATGAAAAGTTGCGCGACGAGATATTCGCTAACCAGAAGCGGCTCGGCGTGATTCCCGCGAATACCCAGCTCACTCCCTGGCCCGACGGGCAAGCCGCGTACGGTGGCGCGAAAGCTGCCCAGGTGGGACTCACTCTCAGCTGATCCAGAAGAAGCTCTACGCGCGCGAGGCCGAGGTCTTTGCCGCCTATGCCGCCTACACTGACCATGAGATTGGCCGCGTGATCCAGGAGGTTCAGGACGAGGGCAAGCTCGACAACACGCTGATCATCTACATCAGCGGCGACAACGGCACCAGTGCCGAAGGGACTCTTGAGGGCACCTACAACCAGATGACCGCCTACAACGGCATCCTGACCCTCCCGGAAGCTTTGCAGATGTTGCACTACGAAAACTGGGGCTCGGATAAGACCTACCCGCATATGTCGGTGGCATGGTCGTGGGCGTTCGATACCCCGTTCAAGTGGACCAAGCAGGTAGCGTCGCATTTCGGAGGGACTAGGCAGGGCTTGGCGATAAGCTGGCCCGGTCACATCACCGATGTTGGCGGCATCCGCCCACAGTTCCACCATGTTATTGACATCGTGCCGACGATTCTCGAAGCGACGGGTATCAAGGCGCCTGAGACGGTCAATGGCATCAAGCAGAAGCCGATTGAAGGCGTGAGCATGGCCTATACGTTCGACAAGGCGAATGCCAACGCTCCGTCGAAGCACGAGACGCAGTATTTCGAGATGGTTGGTAACCGCGCGATTTACCATGACGGTTGGATCGCCTCGACGACCCCGCCCGCCGCGCCATGGCTTCTGGCGACAGGCAAGCTGACCGACGTCAACGACTACAACTGGGAGCTCTATCACCATTACCGAAGACTATCTCGCAAAACAACGACCTGGCCGCGAAGATGCCGGACAAGCTGAAAGAAATGCAGGCGCTGTTCCTGACTGAAGCCGCAAAATATCAGGTCCTGCCACTCGACAACTCGGGCTTCTCGCGCCTCCTTACGCCGCGACCGAGCGCAGTCGCCGGGCGAACTGTTTTCACCTATACCGGTGAGAATACGAACATTCCCGTCGGAAATGCTCCCAGCATTTTGGACAAGGACTACACTATCACTGCCGATGTGACGATCCCGGAAGGCGGGGCGGAAGGCATGATCGTGACCTTGGGCGGTCGCTTCGGCGGCTATGGCCTCTACCTGCTCAAAGGCAAGCCGGTCTTCGACTATAACCTGCTCGATATGACGCACTACCGCTGGGAGGGCGGAGTGTTAGGCCACGGCTTGACGGCTGATGCGCTCAAGCCGGGCAAACACACGATAGTGTTCGACTTCAAATACGATGGACCGGGACCCGGTAAGGGCGGCACGGGAGTATTTACGGTCGATGGCAAGGAGATAGCTCGCAAGAAGATCCCGCACACGATTCCGCTACTGATGGCCATAGACGAGACCTTCGACGTTGGGAGCGACACCCGCACGGCGGTGAACGACGATTACAAGCTGCCGTTCCGCTTTACCGGCACGATTGACAAGCTAACCTTCAATCTCGGTCCCGAGCAATTGACAGACTCGGATCGAAAAGCCATCGCCGAGAAAATGGCTAGAGCCAGGGACTAGACCAATGGAATTGCAATCATGGAGACGGCCGGCGTCTTGCTGAATAGTTCTTCGTCAGTGTACGCTCTGCAGTCAGCGACTGCGGTGATTGAAGCAGGGGCCGGCGTCGCGCTACTGGGTTTTCCCTCCGATGCGGCGAAGCTCCTGCTAGGCGCGCCATTAGATGCACCCGACGCCTTGACCGTAGCACGCATCGGCGGCATGGCTTTACTCACGTTGGGTGCAGCGTTCTGGCTTGCTCGAGGTGACGCGCAAAGTCGCGCCTCGAAAGGACTGATCGCCGCGATGGTGCTCTACAATCTCAGGCGCGGCATTAATCCTTGGAGCATTTGGTATCGGGTCGCGGCCCGTCGGCGTAGCGTTGTGGCCGGCGGTCGTGCTGCACGCTGCCATGACCGCCTGGTGCATCATGAGCGTTCGAGATTTAACCCGCGCTGAAGAGCCAGAGAATAGGCGTCAGTAGCGATCGCGCAATGAGTTATAACCAACCGATCGGTGACACATCGCTTATCGCGTGTCTGCATTGCGATTTGCTGCAGCGTATTCCGGAGCTCGAGCCCGGCGCGTCGGCGCGATGCCCGCGATGCAACAAAGAGCTATGGCGCCATCGTGTGGATTCACTCAACCGGACGTTCGCGCTGACGCTCGGCGCAGTGTTGCTTTACTTGATAGCGAACTCGGTTCCCATGCTCGGCCTGACGATCGTCGGGCGTGACGCCTCGACCACGGTGATAGGAGGCGCGCTGCATCTGTGGGACAACGGGCAGAAGATCGTCGGGGTGTTGGTGCTGTTCACGGCGGTTATCGCACCTGCCCTGCAAATTGGCTTGATGCTGGCGATCGTGCTCGGCGGGATGCGCGCGCGACCGCCTCAATGGGTGGGAACGCTGCTGCGCTATCACCCGACCACGCGCATCTGGAGCATGATCGAGGTGATGATGGTCGGCGTGCTGGTCGCTCTGGTCAAGATTGCGGATTACGCGACGGTGATTCCGGGATTGGCGCTATTCGTGCTCTGGATACTTGTCTTCGTCCTGGCCGGGATGTCGGCCAGCTTCGACTCTCGGGATGTGTGGGAACGGATCCAGTGGGCTGACGAAGCGCAGCGCGATGCCGCCGGCGAGAGTCTGGTGGAGGGGACGTTGTGAGCCCGACGGGAATTACAGCGATGCAGCAAGGTCTGCAGAGTTGCGAAGGTTGTGGCTTGCTCTCGCGTCCCGAACCGGGCGAGCACGAAGGACGCTGCCCGCGATGCGACGAGAAACTTGAATTTCGAAAGCCCGACAGCTTCCAGCGGACGTGGGCGTTCCTGATCGCTGCTGCGGTCTGCTACATCCCGGCAAATGTGCTTCCCGTTTTGACGACGACCACCGCGGCCGGCGCCGAGTCCGACACTATCCTGCAAGGAGTGGTGTTGCTGTGGTCGCCGACGGGATGGCCGCTGTCGATCATCGTGCTAGTCGCGAGCATCATGATACCGAGCGCGAAGATCCTGGCGCTCGGCTACCTGCTAGTCACGACCCAGCGCGGTTCCGTCGCAAACAACGAGCAGCGGATTCGTATGTATAGGATGGTCGAGTTCATAGGACGTTGGTCGATGGTCGACGTGTTCGTCGACACCTTCACCGCTGCTCTGATCCAGCTACAACCGCTCATGTCGGTCGAGCCGGGGCCGGGCCTGATCTTCTTCGCGGCGGTGGTGGTGTTTACGATGCTCGCGGTCGAATCGTTCGATCCGCGGCTGATCTGGGATTCTATAAGTTCGCAAGAGGCAGATTCGAAAGAGGTTACGTATGCCTGATCGCGATCCACCACGCTCGTCAGTCCCTGAATCGAGGAACGTGCCTAAGAAGCGCACGCGACTCTCGCTGGTTTGGTTCATCCCGATTCTGGCAGCGGTCGTCGGCGCATGGGTGGCAGTTACACGAATAATGAGCGAAGGCCCGACGATAACGATCGTCATGAAATCGGCGGAAGGACTGGAGGCTGGCAAGACCAAGATCCATTACAACGGCGTTGATATCGGCACGATCTCGAAGATCGAGCTGTCGACCGATCACCAGCGGGTGATTCTGACCGCGCAGATGGCGCCCAAGACGGAAGAATTCCTGGTTGCGGATACGAAGTTCTGGGTCGTGCGGCCACGAATATCCGGCGCCAACGTTTCTGGGTTAGGCACTCTTATCTCCGGAGCCTACATAGGCGTGGAGATAGGATCTTCGCAAGAAGAGAGGCGCGACTTTGTAGCGCTCGAAACGCCGCCCGTGATTACAGGAGACACTCCCGGCCGCTTTTTCACTTTAAAGACCCCTGACCTAGGCTCGCTGGACACCGGCACTCCAATTTACTTTCGGCGGCTACAGGTCGGACAGGTCGCGTCCTATGCGCTCGACAAAGACGGCAAAAATCTGACTGTCAAAGCGTTCGTGCAAGCGCCCTACGACCAGTACGTCAACCCTAACACTCGCTTCTGGCATGCGAGCGGAATCGACGTGTCGCTTTCGGCCAGCGGTCTAACTGTGCAGACCCAGTCGGTGTTGTCGATTCTTATAGGTGGTGTCGCGTTTGAGACGGCCGCGACCGATCCGGTCCTACCCGCCGGCCGAGGAGAACACGGTCTTTCACTCTATTCGCTAACCGGACCGAGGCCTTTAATCCGCCGCCGCGCAATCCGCAAACCTATGTGCTCAACTTCAAGGAGTCGGTGCGAGGGCTGACGGTAGGAGCGCCTGTGGAGTTCCACGGTATTCCTATCGGAGAGGTTGCAGATGTCCGGGCGCAGATTGACGTGAAGACGTTCGAGTTTTCGGTGCCGGTAACCATCCGCCTGGACCCGACACGGCTCGGAGTAAAAGTCGTTGACTCGTCGGCCGGCGTCGATCTCGAGACGGTGCGCCGGAGGTTGATCGACAGCCTGATAGCTCACGGCGCTCGTGCGCAGCTGGCGACGGGCAACCTGCTGACCGGGGCCACCTATGTGTCGATCGACTTTTTCCCCGGAGCGCCGCCCGCCACGGTGGACTGGTCGCAGAGCCCCCCGCAGATTCCGACCACTCCCGGAAAGTTCCAGGCGACCGAGGCTACCGTCGAGAACATCATCAAGAAGCTCGATACGGTGCCCTTCCAGGAGATCGGCGAGGACCTGCAAAAGGCTATTGCCCAGTTAAATGCAACCCTGCTGACCGCACAAGGCACCTTGTCGAGCGCGCGCGGCACCCTGGAAAACACCAGCGCGCTTACCGAGCCGAATTCCTCGCAGGTCCAGCAAATCGGCAACACTCTGCAGGAAGTGAGCCGCGCGGCGCGATCGTTGCGCGTGCTGGCAGACTATCTCGAGCGCCATCCCGACGCGCTCTTGCGAGGCAAGCCCGGGGAGGCGAAGTGATGTCACGACGTATCGCTCAACTGATCTCGATTGCGTTGATGGCGTTAGTAGCTGTCGGATGCAGCACTTCCCCATCGCGCTTCTACTCATTGGCCTCGACGGCGACTCCAGATGGCACGCCGGCTACGGCGACCAAGGTGATGGTGGGACCAGTCACGATTCCCGCCGCGGTGGATCAGCCTGAATTCGTGGTGCAGGTAGCTCCGAACCGCGTCCAGGTCGACGAATTCAATCGATGGGTCTCGCCGCTGAACGATTCGATAGCCCGCGCCGTCGCCGGCGATCTCGTCATACTGCTCGGCACGCCGGAGGTAGCCAATTCGCAGTTGGCTAACTTCGTTCCGGACTACAGAGTCACAATCGACGTGCAGCGCTTCGAGTCGATACAAGGACAGGCGGCAGTTGTCGAGGCGGTGTGGACGGTGCGTAAGACAGCAGGTGGGGAAATCCGGTCGGGCCGCACCGTCGCGCGCGAGCCCGTGCAGGGTCAAAGCTTCGACGCGCTAGCAGCAGCGCATAGCCAGGCGATAGCGAAGATGAGCGGCGACATAGCGGCAGCAATCCGCGCGGAAGCAGAGCAAAAATCATGAGCAAGGTGGCAATGTTGAAATCTTCAATTGATCGACGGCGCGGATTTTCGAGGACGAAACTACTATCGAGGCCTAAGGGCCGATCGTTGCCACTGATACTCGCGGTGTCAGTCCTAATTTCCACATCGCCGATGATCACCGGTTGCTCGCGCGGGGACGAACAACCTGCGGCTGCGCCGTCGACGCAGGCTCAGGCGAGTATCGCTCCGACTGCGGAGCCGGCTACGCCTCCTCCTGCTGCGGCCGCCGAACCTGGTCCACCCCCGGGTGCGGCAACTCCGCAAGACTTGCAGGAGCTGGTCTCGCCCATCGCGCTTTACCCTGACGTGCTGGTTGCACAGATCCTGGCCGGATCAACCTATCCGACTCAGGTGGTGGAAGCCGATCGTTGGCTAAAGCAGAACCCAAACCTGACCGGTGATCAGTTGGCGAGCCAGGTGAACCAGCAATCATGGGATCCGAGCATCAAGTCGCTGACTCAATTTCCTACGGTGCTGCAAACCATGAACGATAGCTTGGCGTGGACCTCGGCGCTGGGCGAGGCTTACTACAATCAACCCGCCGACGTGATGAATGCTATCCAGGTCTTGCGCAACAAGGCGATGGCGGCGGGAACTCTTAAGTCCACTGAGCAACAGAAAGTCGAAGTCCAACCGACTCCTCCTGCCGCACAAGGCAGCGCGCAACCCTCAGTGCAGCAGACGGTGATCATCCAGCCGGCTCAGCCGAACACCGTTTATGTCCCTCAATATAATCCGACCACCGCTTATGGAGCACCTGTTCCAGCGCCCGCGGGATATTCGGGGAGCGATCTTCTTCTAACAGGTGTATTGTCGTTTGGAGCAGGAATTTTGCTTGGGTCGTTGATCAACAACGGCAACAATAACTGGGGCTGCAATTGGTATGGCGGCGGCAGCGGCTACCACAGCTCGGTCAAGTACAACAACAATGTTTATGTGACTAACAACAACGTGTATCCCGGACGCTATCCTGGTGGAGGCGGAGGTTACCGGCCGCCGGCGTATCGCCCACCCAATGGAAACTATCCGCGCCCTGGATACCCGCCACGACCGGTGCCTTATCCGGCCACCAGGCCTGCTTACGGTGGTGGAGGCGGAATCAATAATCCTGGCAACCCGGGAATTCCCGCGACGCGGCCGTACGACAAGAAGACGGCGAGGCCGGCCAACCCGGATATTGCCAGACCTAATTTTCCCAAAGCCAGCACGCTGCCTAACAATCCAGGCGAGTCGAATCTGAAGAATAAGGACCTCGCGAAGAATCGGCCCAATCAGCCTGGTAATTCCATCGCGGCAAATCGGCCTTCTAATCCTAGCGCGGGGAATCTGCCAGCTAACAAGCCTGCCAATCGCGCAGCAGACCCGGCCCGAGGCTTCGCGAAAGACAACAGCAGCACGGGCGGACGCAATAGCGCTTTAGGCGGGTATGAGCCCGGCGGAAATGCGCGAGCATCACGCGATAGAGGGCAATCAAGCTTCCAGGGGAATCAAAGACCCGCTGGCGGACGCGGCAATGGTGGCGGCGGCGGTAACGCCAATCGTGGAGGTGGTGGCGGAAACGGTGGCGGGAATCGAGGCGGTGGGAATCGAGGCGGTGGGAAAAGCGGCAGATGAGGAATTCAAATGGCGAATAAAATCACTACGATGAGATTTAGATTCTTCCTACCTCTATCAGTTCTTCTTTTTGCGTGCTTATCAGTGGCGCCATTTGCGTCAGCAGATGATACCTCCGCGCAGAAGGTCTTTCCGTCGCCTCACGCCGCAGTCAGCGCGCTGGTCGCCGCCGACAAAGCGGACGACACGAAATCATTGAGCTCCATATTGGGTCCGGACTCGGATCAGATCCTTTCATCAGGAGATCCAGTCGCCGATAAAAATGCACGTGAGGACTTCGCTCGCCGCTACCAGGAGATGCATCGCCTCGCCTACGACGATCAAGGTCGCGTCATTCTTTATATCGGCGCCGGGAACTGGCCCGTCCCCATTCCACTTGTAAAGAAGGATGGCGGTTGGGTCTTCAATACGGCGGCCGGCAAAGATGAGTTACTCTTTCGACGGATAGGTCGGAACGAGCTGTTCACGATCAAAGTGCTCGAAGATCTCGCTGATGCCCAGTCGGAATATGCGAGCGAAGCGCACGATGGCGCCGAAGGTCAATTCGCGCAGAAAATCCTGAGCGATCCCGGCAAGCACAACGGCTTGTATTGGGAGACCGCCGAAGGACAGCCTGAGAGTCCTATAGGACCTCTGGTCGCGAGCGCTACCGCAGAAGGCTACAAGAAGAACAGTGGTGGAAGTCCTATCCCATTCCATGGGTACTACTACAAAGTACTGGAAGGGCAGGGCAAGAACGCTCCGGGCGGCGCAAAGAAGTATCTGGTCGGTGGTAAAATGACCAATGGGTTCGCATTCCTGGCCTATCCCGCCGAGTATCGCGCTTCGGGTGTGATGACTTTCATGATCAACCAGGACGGAGTCATCGTTCAGAGAGATCTTGGCCCCGACACCGCGACGCTGGCGAGTGCAATCGTCGAGTACAATCCCGATAAGACCTGGCAGGAAGTGGACGAGTAGGCACGCAAGATGGCGCGCCGGGCAAAGAAGTCAGTCGAGACAAGTTTTCTCGGGCAACTTCGAGAGGAAGCCCATCGTCGATTCGCGCCGCACCGACATAGCGCCCTGCTATATGCGCTCATCACTGCGTTCGTAGCCCGTCCCCTGATCGGCGACACAGGAGCGGGTTATTTGCTATTCAGCATCGCGCTCGTGTTTCTCCTGCTGGTGGCTCTTTACAACATCAACGTCGATGAGCTGGTCGGTGAAAGAGGTCTGCTGCTGACTCAGGCCAAGCATCGGCGATTGTTGGGTTGGATGCTTGCGATAGCAGCCGGAGTAGAAAGAATAGCGACGATCTTTGTACACAACCCCAAGCTGGACATTTCGGGTACTATCATCTGGTTCCTATTCGTCGTGTTCATCGCGGCCAGTCAGTTGCGCAGCGTTCTCAGGCAAAGAGAGGTGACCGGAGAAACCATTTGCATGGCGGTTTCGGTCTACCTGTTATTCGGCTTTGCCTGGGCGCTGCTGTACGCATTTATATACCAACGACATCCGGAAGCTTTTTCAGGCATCGTGACCGTAGGCCAGGTCAGGTCGACCGAGTTCCAGCATCTTTTCCCGATTTTTGGCTACTTCAGCCTGACGACCTTGTCCACCATCGGCTTTGGCGACATCACTCCACTGACTATTCAAGCCCGCTACGCTGCGGTCGCCGAGGGAATCGCCGGACAGTTCTATCTGGCGATCCTCGTCGCGCGGCTGGTCGGAATGCAGATGACTCAATCTCCAACTCAACACGCAGAACAAGAAGCCTTCGAGTCCGGCACACAAGAGAAATGAGGTGTTGCGCGACAACCCTGACCCTCGCCTTGATGCCAGGCGCGAGTATAGGAGCAGGTGTCGCGCGCGCAGACAATACAAACGCCGCCCCGGCGCATAGTCAATCCGATTTGGTGAAGCAGGCGAACGCCCCTATCTCGAGCCTTTTTCAAATTCGGCTTCAGGACTCATACGCGCCCTCGTTTCAGGGCGGGCTGCGAGGCCAAGGCAATTTCTTTTCGATCGCTGTCGGTATGCCGCTGCCGGAGTTTCGGCTGCTGCCAATTCCGCAGCTATCGCTGTTAACGATTCCCGCCGCCGTTACGCTGCCGCTTCCGCTCGGATCACTTACCGGGTTCGGTGACATCCGCTTCGTCGATCTCGCAATACTTGATGCAGGCCATTCCTTGCTCTTCGGAGTCGGCCCCACGTTTGTTTTCCCCACGGCCAACGAAATCAGCACCGGCCAAGGCAAATGGCAGGTCGGACCCGCGGCTGCTGCGGCATTCGCGCCACGCAATTGGCTTATTGGAGTGCTGGCGCAAAATCCGATCTCAATTGGCGGAGATCCCGCTCGGTCCGCGGCGAATGCGTTGTTTCTTCAACCGTTCATCACTTACCAGCTCGGCAATGGATGGTACCTCAGGTCTGAGCCGCAGATGATTCTCGATTGGGAGACCAACAAGCAGCAATTGCCGATTGACGGCGGGATGGGCCGGGTCTTCAAAATTGGCCTGCAATACGTGAACTGCTTCGTCGAGCCGGCCTGGAACGTGTCGGGTGACGGCCCCGCTCCAGGTTACGTCATCACATTTGGATTCTCGCTGCTGTATCCTAATTTCTGGAACTCGACGGCACGCTAGCGCAGAGGGCTGAGAAGGAAATACTCGTGAACCCAATCGGCGTAGGTTGCATCGTCCTGGTGTGTGTCTTTGGAGGCGCGATGCTCGGGATGACTATTCACACGCTGCTACCCGAGAATCATCTGAGCGCGGAGTCCAAGGACGTAATCAAGCTCGGGATGGGACTGATTGCGACGATGTCAGCCTTGGTGTTGGCTCTGCTTACTAACTCGGCAAAAGGTTCTTACGACACGCAGCGAAACGAGGTGACGCAAGCTGCCGCCAACGTCATCCTGCTCGATCGCGTGTTGGCGCATTACGGCCCGGAGACGAAAGAAGCTCGCGATCTTCTGAAGCTCTCCGTCGCCGGCATGATCGATCGAATGTGGCCTAGTCACCCTGTGCAGAATGCGAAGTTAGGACCTACCACAGCGAGCGGAGAATTGTTCTTCGACAAAATCCAGGAACTCACGCCAAAGAACGAAGTTCAGCACTCGCTTCAGGCACAGGCACTTAATTTGAGCATAGGGATTGGGCAGGCGCGGTTGTTGCTGTTCGAGCAGGGCGGCCGCTCGATCCCGATGCCGTTTCTTGTGCTATTGATCTTCTGGGTGACGGTTATTTTTCTGAGCTTCGGGCTTTTCGCACCTCGCAATGCGACAGTCGTAGTAACACTATTCCTGTGTGCGCTTTCGGTTTCGGGCGCGATCTTTTTGATCATGGAACTTGACCGGCCATTTGGCGGGTTGATTCAGATTTCCAGCGCTCCGCTGCGCAACGCCCTGGTCAGTGTCGGCAAGTAGTATGAGCGCCATACCACAAAGCATCGCGGCATCCGGCAAATGGTTACATCGCGAGTTCGTCGCGGCCCGCCCGGTATTCATTTTCTTTCTTATCGCATTCATGCTCCAGTTCTTGATCATCAAGCTGGCGGTCGCGCAATTCTCTATTCCGATAACTGCATTTTCCAAGGCTGTAGTCGGCGCGTTGTTTGCCGCCAAGGCGGTCCTGATACTCGACGAGACGCGCATCGGACGGAGCCTCGAGCGCTATCGCAAGATTGTTGCTGTAGCCGTCAAGACGCTCCTGTACGGATTGGGAACGCTGTTGCTGGGCTACCTCGAGAGATTTCTGGAAGCACTTTACCGGTCCGGCAGCTTCGATGGGGCCATCCAGCAGATGATCGACCAGTCAAATCTGTATCGGTTCATGGCGTGGGTACTGGGGGTGACCCTCATCTTTGCCATCTATTTCGTGTGGTCCGAGATAAACCAGCGCATGGGTGAGGGTGCCGTCTGGTCGCTGTTTTTCGATAAACCATAAAGCCAGCTGATTGTGGATCCCCCGAGATGTTCGGCACAAAACCGCTTCCGCAGCCATTCGTCAAATCCTGGTCGCTTCTTCCCTGCGCGCTATAGCCTGTTGGTAATCTGCGCTCTAAAAAGAAAAGATCTTGCACAAACCTGCTTTGAGACGCTATTGTGCCGCGTGGAATGCATATGGCTTCCCAATTGCGCCGTAGTGGGAGGCTGCTGACAGTGGGGCGTGTTTCAGTTTGGGGATGATGGCAGTCTGGGGGAGAATACCTGCTCGACCGTTTACCCGCCTGAGCTCTCTGAATGTGCCCTGATCGCTTTTCGGTGCTGTGAAGTGTTGTTTCGAGGGAGGAACGGTAGATGGCTTGGGTTTCAACCCGTTGGACTAAAGCGGGTCTGGGCGGAATAGCTCGATTCCTTTCAATTTCAATCGTTTTCTCGATCGGTTTCGTCTGTACGGTTTCCGCCAGCGGAGCCGCGCTTTCGTCGAATCCCGAACGCCTCGCGTTTGCAGATGACTCATCGTTTGCCCGCAGACGCCTGCCGACCTTCCCAGACGCCATGCCAGACGTATGCCCGGACACGAATAACGACCCGCTTGGACCCGGCACTGCCTCTGTCGACCTCGTGGTGAAGAACGGTACCTGCGTCGTGAACGCAGGTTCGTACATGTACCACAACATCAACATTATCAAAGGTGGAATTCTGCAGTTCAGCGACGCGAAGATCACGCTGAACGCCGCCAATATCATCATCGAAAACCAGGGAACGATGCGCGCCGGCACCGTCGACTCCAACACCGGCGATATAACGCCGATTACCGGGCCGCTCGAGATTCATCTTTATGGCGCAAACCAGGGGCCGGGCGGTGCGGGAGCGAGCTGCACAGATCCGACCTGCGGCGTTCCCAACAAAAACGGCAGCGACGTCTGGCAATCCAACAAATCCATGACGATGTACCCAGACAGCTGTAACGTGACGAAAGACCTTGGAGGTAGCGGCGTCGACGACTGCTTTTACCGATACGACACGATGCCGTTCGACTACGGCAAAACTACCGGCGGCAGTGGGTCGTGTTCGGTGGGCGACGGAAACTGCGGCTACTACGGCTACAAGGTGTTGGGGGTAGGCTACGGAGCGACGCTTCAGCTCTACGGAAAGAAAGGTGCGACCTACGACAAGACGGTCGACCCGGCAAACACCGGCACGAGCTGGGTTCGCCTGAACAACTGCAATCCGGCCGTGAACGATCCATCCAAGCAGTGCAACAAAGGTGTGCTGCAGCCCGGTGCCAACACGCTGGTATTGTCGAAACCTGTCGATTGGCAGGTGAACGACAAAATCGTAATCAGCTCGACCGACTATTTGCCCGGCCATGCCGAGCAGGTCGAGATAAACTGCATCAACGACCCTATGAAATGCCCCGGAAAGATGACCTTTACGCCGGCGCTGAAGTTTCCACACAACGCGTCAGTTTACAGCCTGAGCAAGATCACTGGCGGACAGGTGCCAACTGGTTGGACGTCAGTCGACACTCGAGCGTCGGTGGCGCTGCTGACCCGCAGCATTCGTATCGTTTCAGATGGCGACACGGTAGGGACCCCCTTTCCTTCCGCGCCAACGCCACCGATAACCCCGGCTACTCAAGGTTACTGGTTCGGCGGACACATGGTAATCCGCCAGGGATTCATGAAGGTTCAGATCCAGGGAGTTGAGTTCTACCAGATGGGGCAGGGTGGAAAGATCGGTCACTACCCGGTGCATTTCCACATGGCGCGCAAGGTTCCTTCGACTACCTTTTTGAAGGACAACTCGGTCTGGGATTCGATGACTCGATGGTACGTCCTACACGCCACCCAGGGCGTGCTGATGGCGCGCAACGTCGGCTATGCCTCGATCGGTCATGGCTACTACCTGGAAGATGGCACCGAGACTGACAATAAGCTGTACGCCAACATAGGAGTCTTTGCGCGCGCCGCGGTCACCAACGCCCAGAATCCCCGTAACGTCCCGGGCATCCTCGCGGCTCCCGACTATCCGATCATCAACCGTCCTCCCGAAAATGGCGGCCCTCTGCAGACTGGCCCCTCGGACGATGTGGTCCCTTACCATACGGACTGGGACCATCCGACCGTGTTCTGGATCATGAACGCCTGGAACGATTTCGAGAACAATATGGCGGCCGGCGCGGGCACCTGCGGTGTCTGCTACTGGATGCTGCCCGGTATCAACAGCGGCGGATCGCGGATGATGAACTGGACGTCCTATGCATCCGAGCAACAGTTGCCGGACAGTAAGACTGACGGCGGTACCACGCCGCTGCAGATCTTTACTGGCAACAGTTGCGTTTCGGCGATGTCTTCATTTCTGACAGTCGCCAATACGACGGCCTGCAATGGCGTTCAAATCGGACCGAACCGCAACAACCCGGCGTTTCCGGTCTTGAACCAGTCGGCGGCGGTGCCTTCGTCGCCTGATTTCAATCTGGCGCCATCGTCAAAAAACATGCCGCCGGACAAAAACGGGTTCACCACTGACAACTACTATCCGCATGTCGGCGGTGGCGGACGGTTCCCCACCAGGTGTGTTGGTACGGGAGACTGCAGCAAGCAAAAAATTTGTAGCACGCTGGATGAGACGAATTGCGTAATCACCAACATCGACCACTACACCAGCTCGTTCAATTGGCAGGCGACAAACTTCGCCGCAGTCTGGCTGCGGCCGCTATGGTACTTGTTCATCAATAGCGCCCTTACCGATATCCAGAACGGAGGAATTACTTTCGTGACTGGCGGCGGTTACACGAAATCCGACGCCATCAACGGACATTGGGCCCTCGCGCGCAAGGATGTCTTTATCGGGAACACGCAAGATCCTGCCGCCAACAGCTTTGCCTCGAACGTCGGACCGTTCAATCCGGGGACCAAGCTCACCTGCGCGGAAGCAAAGGGCATCGGCAAGCCCGGCAACTACTGTCTCGACGAAGACAATGGCATTTCGTTCGCGCTGGCCACTTTCGCCAATAACCAGCGCATGTTCAGCATCTACGACGGGCCCGCTTACGAGGATTCCAACGCCTATCTGGATATCACGCGCTCGAATCTACCCAACGACCCGATCAAAGGATGCAACCCGCAACCTGACTCAGATCCGTCCCCTGACCACAATTGCGCCAATAGCGTCTATTCGCAGGCCGGTAAGATGTTGGGGATGCCTTACGACTCAGTTAATAAGGTCTGTTACCTGCCCAACGCCGCAATCGCGTGGAAACAGCCAAACGGATTCTATTACCCGCCTGCTTTCCACTCGGACAATCTCTTTTTCAACAATGTCGATATCCGTCACTTCGTCATAGAACCACTATTCAAGTCGACCGGCCTCTTCATAAGCGATCCAGTCCAGTCCAGGGCGAGATACTGCACCTATGACCCGTCGATGTTTACCGGCTTTACCGATGTCGATCGGCAAACCGAGCTCAATGACGACGACGGGACTTTGACCGGACTTGTTGGCCCTACCGCGCAGACCGGACTGGTAGGCTCCGTCTCAGTCAACCAGGACCCGTTTTTCAATGCGCCCCTGCAGACTCCGGAGTGCTTGTCCGACGTGAACGTAACTCCGTCGAACTCTGTAACTAATCCGAAACTCTACGCCGGCACCGCGGTCACGAGTCCTTACGACTATGTGACCACTGTCGTATTTCCAAACTGTGCTGCCTCGGGAAACAAGTGCGCGGAGCAGAACGAGCCGCAATCCATTTCGCCCTGGTCCGCAGATTGTACCAATCCCAACTGCTACGGAGTGCCGCTATACAGGGAAAACCTGATTCCCGGTGAGATCGAGACCTCGCCGAAGGGAGTCCCAATCCGGCTGATGGGCCAGGCCACCTTCCAGAGAAGCAGTCTTACGGTCAATAACGGCAGATACTACGTCGACACCAGCCCGAGCCTGGTCGCACAGAAGGCGGCCAATCCAGTAACGAAGAATATCACGTTGTTCAACGTCTTCCGGAAGGGGGGCAAGTACTACGTCTTCCTGTTATTTGCCAAGCCCAAAACGGCGAATACTCCGGGGACGAAGCAGACTTATGACATCTACGTCGGAAAGGGTTTCGATAAGACTAAAATGGACCAGTTGTGGCTGACGCGAGTACAACTGCCGAGCTCCTATGAGTTCCAGCCGCCACAACCTTTTCCGCAGGATCTGGCGAACTACGACTCGAGTACCGGCATCCTGACCGTAACTATGGACATCAGCAGGTTCCCAAAGTTCGCGACTGAATACGCCACCGAGCAGAAAAACCAGTGCCAACCGCAGACGTTCTGCCAATGGATCGCGAATCCCGAGATGGGTGAGGATAACTGTCAGTGTGCAGATTCAATATTCTCACCTCCGACGTCAACTTTTCAGAGCGCCGAATGTGCCAAGACTAACGGCATTTGCCATTGGGGCTCCGAGGATGTCGGCTGTCCGAGTGGTGGCTGCTACGGATTCGGGTTTAAGCTCACTGATAATTTCGTGACTAGCGATACTCCGCCGAACCCGGTGGCGCCAAAAGTTGCGTGCTTGACCAAGCCAACCCCGCCGCCGAAGTCACCCTACGACGTCGATTGGACTTTGACGACCAATAGCTCGACTTGTAACTACTCGAGCACGAATCCGTCAACCTTCTGCACTAATCCGACTGGCGCTGGCCCCGACGACACAAGTAGCCGTCCGGATACAACCGGCCCTGATGACTCAAACGTTAATAACTAAGGCTGGTCGGCGGAGCAGGGGACAACCCTAGAGCGGTAACGAATGCCAAATCGAGTAAAAGTCCTTTCGATGGTCCTGGCGCTCGGCATCGCTCTTGGCGGATGCAACTCAAGTAGCGATGACTCGTCACATCGCGGTCCGAAGCCGACGCCTACCGTGGCGCCGACCATCGCGCCTACTCCGACTGAGACCGCAACTGCTACTACGACTATCTCTCCAACAGCCACTGCCACTTCGACTCCGTCCAAAACTGATGGCTTGTGGGTGCCGAATATCTTCGGGCCATCGGTAAACGAATTCGATCCTCCTGCTCGCGCCGTCAGCGGAAACCCGCCTCCGCAATTCTCCAATGAAAGCGCCTTTCTGCTTCTGCCGGCTGGGTTGGCCTTCGACAGCTCGCAGAATCTCTGGGTCGCCAATTGCTCTGATTTTGTATTTGGGACGGGCGCCATCGCCGAGTTCACTGCCGCACAGTTGGCGAACCTCGGTAGTAACAGCATGCCGGATCCAAACACGACCCTGCTCGACGACGGCTCCTTAACGATTCTTGGCTGCCCATGGGGCGAGCAGTTCGATGCTGCGGGCAATTTGTGGGTAACCAACCGGACGATCCCCGACCTGGTGAGTTACAGTCCTGCGCAACTCGCCGTTGGCGGAGCTCTAACTCCTGACACCACGATAACCTCAACCTCCTTTGACAGCCCCAGGAGTATCGCCTTCGACGCCAGTGCAAACCTCTGGATTGTCGAGAACCAGAACCAGGAAATCCTTGGTTACAAGGCAGCTACTCTCGCCACTGCACTAGGTCATTCAGGCCAGGTTAATCCCGATATCATCATCTCGTCGCCGAGTTTCGGCGACCCTCGCGCAATTGCCTTCGACGCCGGCGGTAATCTCTGGCTCACCGATGCGACCGGCAAATTGCTAAAGTTTGCCGCCGCCGATTTGGCCATGAGCGGCACTCCGACACCGACGGTGATAATTACCGCGACTCCGGTGGTCACGCTTGACGGGATCGCTCTGAGCCTCGATTTTCCTGAGGGGATTGCCTTCGATGCCGCTGGAAACGCGTGGGTTGCCAATCTCGAGAGCGACAACGCCGGCAGCCTCGCGGAGTTCACGTCGGCGCAATTGGCGAGCTCGGGCAGCCCGTCGCCGGCGGTGTTCCTTGATTCCGACATCTTCGGAACCAACATCCATCAACCCGCGCAGCTGACGTTCGGCCCGATTCCCTGATACTAAGTGATTACTCACTTGATATAGTCATTAGCTAATTAGCGTGGCTAATTTGACATCCTTCGACGAGAAGGAGTAGCCTTGTCTTTGTCGGAATCGTAAAACGAATCGAGCCCGACTTTGATCCAGCCCGACCTGTGGCCCTTCTGCTCGCCTTTGACCACTCTCCGCTAGACCAACATCAATTGTAGGACAGAAAGGCTTGAGGGAGACCCCAATGGGACGACCTCGTTTGCATCCAATCCGGAACACTCTGGCTGCGATCACCATTGCCGGAGCGATGCTTTTGACATTCGCTGCACCCGCGTCGGCAACTCCATGGCAAAAGTCATGGGGCGACTATGACAGTCAGCAGCAATGGCACGATGCGAGTTGGTGGCTTCATAATCAGCACGACTGGGTTGTCTCGCACCACCCTGAGTGGACTGAAAACTACGCCGCAACACGCGGCCAGATTGGCGATAACGACCGATTCCACGGACGGCACTACGGTGACGGTGGTTCAGATCGGTCTGAACGCGGCAGCGCTTCAGGCCGCGAAGGACCGGAGAGCAAAGGCAGCGGCAAAAGCCGAAGCCGCTCACGAATCTTGATGGAGAACATATGAAAACAAGTAATTATCGAAATATCGTAATGACGTTGGCCGGAGTCCTGATTGCGACTGTCGTCGCAGGGTGTTACGGCGGCGGCGGGTCCGGTTATTCCAACGATCCTTATGGCTACAACAGTGGCTACCGTACCTATGATAACTCCTATGCATATCGAAGCGGTGGATACTCGCATCCACAGACCTATGGAAATTCCTACAGCGCCGGATATCAGAATGGGGTACGAGCTGATTCGAATCGCGACCGCAAGGAAGATCGCGTAACCGTCGATCACGACCGCGCTGCAGTGCGTACTGAGCCGACGCACTCCACTTACGATCGCGACAAAGTGTCCCTCAAGGATTCCGATCGAGGAAATCACACTGAGAAGAACTGACGGTGTTCACGCTCGCGCTATGAACTCAGCGACGAGTGCGATAGCTGCGCGGACGTTGTCGGCCTCGGTGCGGCCGCTGCGTGCGCGCGGCTTGAAGGAATGATCTCCGTCTTCGAGCCACTCAATCCGAATCGCGCTCGATAGCTTGTAGCCTCGCACTTCCTCGGGACTGCCAAAGCTGTCGCGCGTTCCCTGGAGGATCAGAGTCGGAGTCCGTAGATTTTCGAGATGATCGGTGCGAGTCTTCTCCAGCTTGCCCGGCGGATGAAACGGATAGCCGAGGCATACCACGCCGCGCACCGCCGCATCGTCCGCGACCATGCTCGCGATTCTCCCGCCCATCGACTTACCGCCGATCACCAGCCCTTTCCTCCCGCCGGCCCCCTCAATAGCGTCGCAAAACGATTGCATCAGCACTCGCTGCGGATCTGGCGCTCCTCCTTTGCCAGTCTCCCGCCGCCGCTGCATGTAAGGAAATTCAAACCGGACCACACGAATGCCGGAAGCTGCAACTCCTTCCGCGACCCGCTGCATGAACGGCGAATCCATCGGCGCACCGGCTCCATGCGCGAACAAAAATGTCTTTGCCGCCGTCTTCGGTCCATCGACAATCACAGCCGCCATAACGTTGAATCATCGAACGCTGGCAGCGGCCACGCAAACCGAATCAGGTTTTTGTTGGATCTATGTTGCAACGACGGAGTGAGCGAGACTCTCGTCGGTCCCACTCACTCCGACTTTCTTCTAGGGTACAGCAGGCCGAATCATCATGCGTGCGCGGATGCCCCCGGCGTCGCTGCTCTTAATGGCGCCGTCGCTTCGGAAAATTCCGCCAGGTACCGCGCAACGCTCGGACGTTTCTGCATTCGCGACAGCCAGTTCGCCAGGTTGCTGAACTCTGGCGACGGTGCCCCTTCCATCAACGACGCGATGTTGATCGGCGAGAAGCACGAGATGTCGGCGACGCTGAATTCGCCGCACAGGTACTCGTTCTTGCCTAATTCGCGATCGAGTCGCTGATACTGGCGCGCGAGCTCGGCCTTCGTCTGCGCGACCCCGTCGCGATCTCGCGTCGACGCATCCGGTTTCAACAGCACCTCGCGCACCAGCACGCCAAGGTTCGGTGCGAGGAGCATGTCGCCGAGGTCCTCGAGTACCCTGCATCGCGCGCGCTCGGCCGCACCGCTGGGAAACAGCGCGGGCTTCGGAAAGCGCTCGTCGAGGTATTCGAGGATGATCGTTGAGTCGGGAATCACCGCGTCGCCGTCGACGAGCACCGGGATTTGCGCCTTGGGATTGAGCCGCGGCAGTTCCTCCGGCTTGATCCATCCCGTGCCCGGCGTCCAGTTCACCAGCCGGGTTTCGTGCGCGATCGCCTTTTCGAACATCGCGATCCGCGGTTTGGCGCTGTAAACGCTGAGGGGAGAGTAGTAGAGCTTCATGTCCTTCCTCCGTTCCATCTCAAATGTTTTGCGATCACTTTCCGGGCTCGCCCGGCAACACCATCTGCGTTTGCGTGACTACTGCCAGCAACTTGCCGCTCTCCGAGGTCACCCGCGTCTGCCAGACCATCGTGCGCCGGCCTCGATGAATCGCGACGCACTCCGCCCGCACGGTAGTGCCGACCATCGCAGGGCCGATAAAGTTGGTCTTCGATTCGATCGTGGTGGTCATTGCGCCGTCGCGCAGATTCAACGAAGTCGCACAGCCGCCGAGTGTATCGGCCAGCGCCATCATCGCGCCGCCGTGCAGAATCGCGGGCCGCGTGCACATGTCCTCGCGAACCTTCATCTCCGCCGTCACGCATTCCGGCGTCGCCGTGACGAATCTGATTCCGAGCAGCTTTGCGAAGGGCAACATTTCCCGATTGAGTTGTTCGATTGCGTCCATGCGGTCATCATGCGCTCGCTGGCGAATGCGAGTGGACCATCCACGGTTCCACTTTAGGAAAAACCTAAGGATCCACTTTCGCCGTCGATGCGAGCGTAGTACGGTCGCTGTCTGGAGGTGCGCTGATGTTCCTGAAGCTCGATGCCGACGGCGCTTTGTATGATCAGGTTTACCGGGCTCTCAGAGGTCAGATTCTCGGCGGGCGACTGGCCGCGTCAGCACGAGTGCCAGCCACCCGCGACCTCGCGCGCGATCTTGGAGTCTCGCGCAACGTCGCCATCATGGCGTATCGGCAATTGCGCGACGAAGGTTACCTGACGGCGCGCAAGGGCTCTGGCACTTTTGTCGCGCGCGAACTGCCGCGCCATCTGACCACCGTCGCCGCTCGACGCCGTCCTATCGCCGCGCGCACCGCCGCGCCCGTCCATCTGTCGGCATACGCGCACCGAGTGCTCGACGCCTCGCATGGCGGGCAGTTCACATGGGCGCCGCGGCGCGACGTGCTGGCATACGATTTCCGTTACGGTCCGCCGTCGTTCACCGATTTTCCACACGACACGTGGTGCCGCGTAGTGGCCCGTCGCGCTCGCCGCGTTACGATTCGCGATCTCGACTACGGTTCGCCGGAGGGATTGCCCGCGTTGCGCGAGGCGATCGCCGAATACGTCGGCCGTGCCCGCGCGATTGCTTGCACCCCTGAGCAGATCCTCGTCGTCAACGGCTCACAGCAGGCCCTCGACCTGGCCGCGCGAGTACTCGTCGATCCCGGCGACGTCGTCTTGATGGAGGAGCCGCACTATCGCGGCGCGCGCACGGTGATGAAAGCGGCCGGCGCGAAGATCGAAACGATCGCAGTCGACGAGCATGGCCTGCGCACCGCGGAACTCGCGCAGCGCCGCACGCTCAGTCGTCTCGCCATCGTCACTCCGTCGCATCAATTTCCCACTGGCGCCGTGATGCCGCTCGGGCGGCGGCTCGAGCTGCTCGCGTGGGCGCGGAGCGCTGGCGCCTGCATCTTCGAGGACGACTACGACAGCGAGTACCGCTATTCGGGGCGGCCGATCGAGGCGCTCGCCGCGCTCGATGACAGCGGGTGCGTGCTCTACGCGGCAACCTTCTCGAAGGTGATGTTTCCTTCGCTGCGCCTTGGATACATGATTCTTCCTGAGCGTCTGGTCGAGCCGATCCGCTCAGTCAAGGCGCTGATGGACACAGGCGGACCGAATCTCGCGCAGGCCGCGCTGGTCGATTTTATCCGCGAAGGGCATTTCGAACGGCACCTGCATCGCACGCGGACGCGCAATGCGAGTCGTCGCGCCGCGATGCTTGACGCGATCGAGCGCCATCTCGGCAGCCGCGCGCAGGTATCAGGCATCAATGCCGGTCTTCATCTGATGCTGTGGCTGCACGACCTGCCTGCGTCGAGATCGCGCGAGTTGCGAATGCGTGCGGCGCGCGCCGGCGTCGGCGTGTACTCCGTCGAGCCATTCTATCTGAACCCGCCGAAACAAGTTGGACTCCTGCTCGGCTATGCGTCAATGCCTGAGAAACAAATCGCCGAAGGCATCCGCCGCTTCGCCGCCGTCGTCAACGCACTTTGAAAACGCGGAGTCCTATCGATCGCCTCGACGACGACCGATAGGACTCCTTCGAGATCATTCAACTCTCTAGGACGACCATCCCTGCCGATTGTAGTAGTTCACCATCTGTTGGACGATCTGATCGCTCGTCTTGTCGACGAGGTAGCCAGTTGATGACGTAATGTTCTTCACACCGCCTGCTGCGACGTTCACGCCCAGCGATACCGCTGCTGCAGTTCCGCCCGCAGCTGCACCTGCCGGTCCTGTGATTCCAGCTCCCGGCATGTATCCGCTGTCCGCGCTCGTGGCGAAGTCCAGCAGCTCGCTCGATCCTTGAGGCGTCTTCTGAATAACCTGGACCACGGTGTCGACTTTGGACGCTCCCGCACCAAGCCCGATAACCATCCGGCGAAGCCGATTTCCTTCACTTATGTCAGTGAACTGCCCATCCAGCACCAGGACGTTGTCTCCAGTAGGAGGCACTCCGCGTTGCAGGCAAGTAGTAGTAATTCCTTTTTGCGTCAGGTTTGTCGCAACCTGGACACAAATGTTCTGGGCCGTCTGGTGAGCTAGCTGGAGTTGCTCGGCGCCTTGATCTTCGCCGGACATGTTTCTGTAGGCGGTTTGAAAGATGCCCGAGTTAAGTGAGACATCGGAGGTATCTACTGCAAACGGATAGACGACGACCACGGTTGGCATCGTTGCAGTGATCGGTGCTGCGGAGCTTTGCTGAGTAACCTTAGCTCCCGCGCAGCCGAACGTCGCCACGGCCAATAGTGTTAAGGTACCTTTAAGGATAGTAGACCGCATGGTTTTTCCTCTTCTTGTTGACGTTGTTTCTCTTCTAACTTTCTTTCGTATCAATTCCAATCACAGTTGTAGTTGAGGCAACAGCAGGTTCATTTGGAACCTCAACGCGAATTGTTCGGTCTGAGTGGAAAACTGTCGATAGGCCATCCACTCGGCCGAGACCGACGTATCGATGGCGTAGCCCTCGCCGAACTTCCAGACTTTCCCGAATCCCGCACTAAGCGGCATTTGCGTTGAGGTCTTATGACGCCAGTTTATTGTCCAGGTGGCGTCGCTCGATTTCACATACCACCCGCGGCCTATCTGATAGGACAGCATTGGTTGAATCTGGAGCGAACTGACAGGCACCGAATGAGACGACGAATACGCAAACGATGTAGCCTGCTGAAACAACCCCGCAATATTCAATCCGGGAATTTTCCGGTAAGAGAAAGCCCAGGCCGGTCCCATCTGCCATGCTCCATGCCCGGTGTACTGGCTGGTAGAGGTCGGAAATACGAAATAGGCTCCGACGCCCCATCGGAAGCGAGTCTCTTTTTCGTTCGGCCACGGCATCACGAACAAGTCGAGAAGCTGGAAGTCGTCGAGTGCGGTAGTAGTCGTCGCGCCCTTGTTGCGCGGAACCGTCACGACTTGAATCGACGGCCGAATAAGCTGCTCGAGAGGAGTGAACAATTGTGGCCGGACCGCCAGCAGTGGCCGAATTTGCAGTGTGTTCGGCTGAGCGTTCGTGCCGTACTCGGAAGGTGTGTAAATGTCCTGGATCTTGAACTGAGTAAGAGAGGCAGTCGGATCGTATTCCTTCTCGGCCAGACCTGCTTCCGTAGTATTTGCCGAACCGGTCTGCTGGGCGAGACTGAGGGAGCAGCCCAACATGATGAAAAGCGCCACCCCGAAAGAAACGTTGACGCATATTCGATTCCTCACAGTCCCATTGCCCCGCCGGCGCCGCCGACCCCGCCAGTCTGCCCTTCTGACAACTCGCGGGATATTGATCTTTGGTGCAATGTCCTCGCAGACCGCGTTAAGTATCCAGCTGCGAGTGAAGCGGGCTCAATCCAACGCTCCGCCTGATCGATCGATTGGCTATTTACCAGTCCCGGCAAGATGCACGGTCTGCGGATTACCTGTCGCGTTGTCGTGAATCGTGAGCGTGCCGGGAGCCGCGCCGGGACCGGTGGGCTTGAACTCCACGCCAATCTCGCATTTCTGACCCGGGGCGAGTGACGCCGGGCAGTTGTTGTTCACCGTCATGTAACTAGCGCTGATCGACGGACTGAATATCAGCACCGGCAACGGCTTCTTGCTTTTCTTGTTGGTGATCGAAACGTTCTTCGACGTGCTGGTGGATCCTGATGCGACCTTGCCGAATTTGAGCGTCTTCGGCTTAATCGTCAGTTTTTCCGGCACCATCGACGGTGTTGCAGTCGGAGTGGAGGTGGCAGTCGGTGAGGCCGTCGGAGTTCCGGTCGCGGTCGGAGTTACAGTTGCAGTCGCAGTCGGCGTCGCGGTGGCGCCTGTAGAAGTCGGTGTGGGACTCGCGGGGGTAGTGGAAGTGGCGGTCGCAGTCGGAGTCGGTGGAGGCGTGAGGTCGATCCGCGCCGCATAGCCGTTGACCACACCACCGAAGGTCGATTGTTCGGCGCCCGGTTCGGGTTCGATCGGAAATCCGCTGCTGGAGAAGGTGGTGCCGCTCAGGAAGATTGTCGAGCCGGAAGGATTCACTGCGATTCCCGCTCCTGCGTCAAAGCTCGGGCCACCGAAATAAGACGAAAATAAAATCGCGCTGCCGCCGGGGTTGATTTCTGTGACGAACGCGTCGCTTTGCAGGAAGGTTCCGGCGAGGTTGCTGGTCAGAGCTCTCATCGAGCCGCCGAAATTGTTTATTCCGGTCGTCGATGACGTAAATGTGACGCCCTGGTTCGCATTCGTGAACACTGTGTTCTCGTACTGGCTCGTTACGCCGGCCAGGATCGTGGTCGGCGTCGTGCCGCCGTCGTGTCCGATTGCGAACACGGTCGGGTTGGGTCGCGAAATCGTCGCCTTGCTGAAGTTCGTGTTGTCGGTGCTGCTCCACAGCCCGTCCTCGAGCGTGCCCGCGTAAATGACGTCGAGGGCCTTGTCCGCGTCCATCGAGAATACGGCGTCGAAGTTGAACTTGGTCGGCGTGAAGTTTGGCGGAGTCGCCACACCGACGTCGGTGCTCGAGAACACGCCGCGATTCGTGCCGGCCAGTACGGTCCCGCTCACCGGATCCTTCGCGATCGAAAAGACCTCGAAGGCGGCCGGCGGCTGGAGGCCCGCGCATGCCACGAAGGACGTCCCGCCCTTGCCGCTGAATTGCAATCCTTCGTCGGTGGTGCCTGCGAAGACCTGCGTGTTCGAAAGCATTGGTTTCACTTTCTTGGTGGCCTTGGCGAGAATGTCCTCGATGAGGGTTACTGGGTGACTCCCGAGCCCGGTCGCTGAAAAAGTCAATCCGCCGTCGGTCGAGATGAAAAGTCCGGTCGGCGTGCCGGCGAAGAGAACCTGCGGAGTGAGTCCGCTCTCGTAATGAACCGCGCTTACCGCGCCGGCGGGAAGGCCGCTGGCCGCGAGCTTTGCGAAATGGATTCCGTCAGTACTCGAGAAGAGACCGGCGGTCGAGCCGACGTAGTCGGTGGTGCCATTCTGCTCGAAGGCAAGCGGCGCACCGTTTCCGTTCGTCCAGTTAGTGCTCTCGAAATTTGTGAAATCGTCAACACTCGCGAACAGCTTGCCGTTGGGATTCAGGTTCGCGCCTTCGACCTTGTTGGCGCTGATCGGAAAGGAAGCCGAGCTGGTTTCACCGGTGACGAACGTGTCGCCCGATGAATCGACGGCGATTCCGTTCACTGCCGCGCGATTGAGTCCATTGGCGCCACCGAGCAGCGTTACATATGGCGTTGAGCCGGTTGAATCCACTTCGGCTACGAACAAGTCGGCGACGCCCGCGAAATTCCTTTGCGCCAAGGTGCCCGCGGTCAAAGGGAAATCGGGCGAGAGCGTCGTGCCGACGATGTACGCATTACAATTGCTCGCGCAGCCTGGAACCAGCGCGATTCCGGTTCCCTCATCATAGCCGCCACCGCCTAGAAAGGTCCGGTAGGTCACCGCCGATCCTGCCGGGTTCAGCTTGACGACGAACGCGTCGGTAGTTCCGCCAAAGGTGCCCGCCGACGCAGCTAAGTCCGACGGGAAGTCCGCGGTGTCGGTGGCGCCTGTAAGGTAGATCGATCCTCCGCCGTCAACTGCAACGCCGCTTGCACGACCGCGATGGGACCCGCCAAGCAGCGTCGAGGTCACGGTGGACCCGTCTGCCGCGACCTGCGCAACCCACGCGTCTTCCTTGCCGACGAACGAGCCGTGGTTGACCGGAAAGTTGGACGAGTCCGTAAAACCCGCAACTACCGGGGCGCACTGCCCGGCGCATCCCTGTGGAACCGTGATACTCGCGGCAGAGTCTACGTTCGAACCCCCGATGTACCTCGCCCACGCCAGCGCGCCGGTGGGATCGAACTTGGCTGCCCATCCGTCGCCGTTGCCGCCAAAGGTCGAAGTGTTGGTCGGTTGGGCGAAGTCTGTGGACTGAGTGTAGCCCGCGACGTAGGCCGCGCCGGTCGAATCGACGGCGATCGAGTTAGCAAGGTCGAAATCGCTGCCGCCAATCAGCGTTGAGTAGATCACGGAGGTGCCAGTGGAATTCAGCGCGAGCACGAACGCGTCGGTGTTTCCGCCCGCATAGCTGGGACCGACGGTGGTCGGAAATGGATTCGTACAGGCGGCGCAATCGTCTGCCGCCCAGCCCGCGATGTACGCATTGCCGTTGGGGTCCGCGGCAATCGCGTTGGCCTGCGCGATCGATCCGCCAACGTAGCTGGAGTAGGTGATCGCCGGGTCGATTGTCAGCGTGCTGCCGCGATCGTACCCGCCGAGCGCAAGCGCGAGCTTGTGGCGCCCAACGACTCGAAAACGCACATCCACCGGATGACGTCGTCCATCGCGAGTCTGCCAGGCAATCGGCTTTCGCAGCGCGATCGAATTTATGCCGGCGCGCATCTCTGCGTCACCGTCGCGATTTACGCTGATTGCATCGGCGCCATCCATGTCCATGACAATCCGCGACGGATCCGCGCCCGGCGCAACGTCGAAGTCGAATTCAATGCGCCCGTTGTGACCATAGTACACGACGTCGATTCCCGGGTACGCCGCGCGATATCTCACTTCCGCAAAAGTCGGAACTCCGGTATGCCAACCAGCGGGAGTCGATCCGACGAAATAATTGGAGACACCAGGCAGGCGTTCGCCCGCCGAAACTTTGGCATCGCGATCTGCGCCCGCGAGATTTATCCGCAACGCGCTCAAGTGTGCGGAGGCACTCGCTGGCGCAAGCGCCAGGGTTGCCGCAGTCGGCGTCAGGTAGATCGAGAATCCGGCGCCTCGCGCAAGGTAGTTCACTCCGGCGCGCGCTTGGCCGACGTTCGGCTCGAAACTCAGAGGCAGTTCCCCGTATGCACGCGCTACCTTGATCCGCGTCGCGGCGACATCATGCTTGGAATGTTGTTGACGGAGGCGCTCGACGAGGAGCGAAGCGCTCAGCGCGACAGTGGTTATCACGAGGATCGCGAAGATCGAACTGCGCATGACGCGTAGAGTACCGCTCGTCATTCCCGTTACTCACGCTCCGGGTTCGCAAAACCGTTGTTGCGCTGTTTGACGAATCTTAGTGCTATTTGGGGAGCGGAAGAGTGTCAAGTTGAGCCGGCGATCCGCTGATAGAGCAGGGCGGCGCCTTCGTAGATCGTCGCGCCGTCGTCCGGATTGCCGACGAACTCCGCGATCTGCTCGCATCTCCGCGACCCATCGGTAGGCCTTCGGACGCATGTCGGGAACGGCGCGATCCATCCGCGCAAGAAAACCAGGCTGACTGCGCGCGAGCTCTGCACGCAATGCCTCTGCAAGTCCCTCGCGTTCGGCGGCACCGAGCATCGTCGCGCATAGTGCGGTGAAGCCCTTGGTCAGCCCGGCGTATGAGAGTTTCAATCCGGACGCGGCGCCGACGGGACCGTCGAGAATAGCGATATCGAGACCGAAGCTGGCCAGGCGCGTCAGCAGATAAGCGTCACGGCCAGATGCGTAAAAGCGCGGACCCTTCGCGGGATCCTGTGTGCCGGCGACGGGCGGCCCGCCGATGATGCCGGCATCGATGAAGTTGGTGGCGTCGAACAGGTCACCTATGCGGCGGCAAGTCGCGGGCGAAATCGCGTTGCATTCGACGTAGACCGGGCGTTCGTCGGCGCGGCTGACCGGACCGCGAAGGCGCTCGGCGACATCAACGGCGACGCCCGGCGGAACAATCGAAAGCACGAAGCTCGCGCCGCGTACCAGCGAATCGTCGTCATTGACCACTTCGAGGCCGGCATTACGAACGCGCGCGACGCTTTCCGCGCTCCGCCCCGCGAGCGACGTCACGACGCGGGCGCCGGCTTCGCGCAGCCTGCGTCCTACCGCGGCGCCCATCTCACCGGAACCGACGATCGCAACCGTCACGGAGTCTCGATCGCTCATCGGAGCACCCCTTGCAAAATTTGTCTGCGGAATTTCAGTAGCGGTTGAGGCGCGCCAGACGATCGGCATGGAAGTTAGAGTCGCCGAACAGCTCCTGGCATACGCGAACCCGCTTCATAAACAGGCCGATGTCGAACTCGTCGGTCATCCCGATCCCGCCATGCATCTGCACTGCTTCTTGCACCGCGAGTGTCGCGCTAAGGCCGGCGCGAGCCTTCGCCACCGACACGATCGCCCCGGCGCGATCGTAAGAGTCGTCAAGGGTCTGCAGCGCCTTGAGCACGGCTGCGCGCGTGACCTCGAGTTCGCAATAGAGATGAGCCGCGCGATGCTGCAATGCCTGGAATTCGCCGATCGCCTTGCCGAATTGTTTGCGCTCTTTCAGGTAAGCGACCGTGCGGCTGAAGGCTTCCTCGCTGGCGCCGACCATTTCTGCCGCCACGACCGCGCGGCCGACATTGAGCACGCCTTCGAGCACGTTCCAACCCGCGTCAGGCTGGCCGAGCACGTTGTCGGCGCTGACGTTCACGTCCTCGAATGTAATCCGCGCCGCGTTGTGAGTATCGACGGTCGCAGTACGCTCTGCGCGAACTCCCGGCGCGTTTGCATCAACCAGAAACAACGTGATGCCGTTGGTATCGTCAGAATTGCTCGCTGTTCGAGCCGCAACAATCAGAAGATTCGCGACGTGGCCGTCGATCACAAAAGTTTTGGCGCCGCTCAGCTTGAAGCCGTTGCCTGCGCGAGCGGCGGGCATCGCGATTTTTTCCGGATGATGCTTTGCAGTTTCGTCGACTGCCAACGTCGCGATCAATTCGCCGGCGACAATTTTCGGCAGATAATTTTCTTTCTGCTTGTCGTTACCAGCTCGCGCGATCGCGGTTGCGGCGAGAACGGCGGTCGAGAGAAAAGGGGAGGGCGTGAGCGTACGGCCCAGTTCCTCGGCCACGACTCCTGCCTCGACATGACCGAGTCCAAGGCCGCCGTAGTCCTGCGGCACGAGAATCCCGGCCCAGCCCATCTCGACGAAGTTTTTCCAGAGCGCGCGAGAGAATCCCTCCGCGTCGCGATTGTCGCGGAGCGCGCGCAGATGAGCGATCGGCGCATTCTTGGCCAAAAAGCCGCGCGCGTTGTCGCGCAGCATCGTCTGTTCGTCGTTAAGAACTAGCGCCATCAGCGGCTACGCACCCGGCAGGCCCAGGATGCGCTTGGCGATGATGTTCAGTTGAACCTCGCTGGTCCCGCCTTCAATCGAGTTGGCCTTGGAGCGCAGCCACGCGCGTGCGTTGCGGCCTTCGCGCGAGCGCTCGCCTTCCCATTCCAGCGCGTCCGTGCCGCCGGCCGACATCACCAATTCCATTCGCCGCTTGTTGAGCTCGGTGCCGTAGTATTTCAGCAACGACGATACCGCGGGATGAGCCTGCCCGACTTTGGCCATGTCGCCGGCGCGATCCATCGTGAGGCGAAACGCGAGCGCGTCGATTTCGAAGGCGGCGATCTGTCCGCGCAGCACAGTGTCCGCGAGCACGCCGTTGTCGGTACCGACGGTGTCGGTCGCAATCTGCCCGAGCGATCGGTTTTCCGAGGTGCTGCCCATGCCGCCGATCATGTCGCGCTCGTGCGTCAGCAGGTACTTCGCGATGTCCCATCCCTTGTTGAGCTTGCCGACGAGGTTGGCCTTGGGCACGAGCACGTCGTCGAAGAATGTCTGGCAAAATGGCGACGCGCCCGAGATCAAAGTGATCGGCTTGGTCGAGACGCCCGCGCTTTCCATGTCGAATAGCAGAAAACTGATGCCTTCGTGCTTGGGCGCGTTGGGGTCGGTGCGCACCAGGCAAAAAATCCAGTCGGCCTTGTCCGCGTATGAGGTCCAAATCTTCGAGCCGTTGACAAGAAACTGATCGCCCTTGTCCTCGGCGCGCGTTTGTAGCGACGCGAGGTCGGAACCCGAGCCGGGCTCGGAATATCCCTGGCACCATCGAATCTCGCCGCGCGCGATTTTCGGCAGATGCTCGCGCTTCTGTTCTTCAGAGCCGTACTTCAGCAGCGCGGGGCCGAGCATCCAGATGCCGAAGCTGTCGAGCGGGGAGCGGCAGTTGAGCGCGCGCATTTCCTGGCGCAGAATTTTAGCCTCGTCGCGCGAGAGTCCGCCGCCGCCGTATTCGCGCGGCCACTCCGGTACCGTCCAGCCCTTCTGCGCCATGCGCTCGAGCCACAGTCGCTGCGCGTCGGATTGAAATTTCCAATGCCGCCCGCCCCAGCAAGTGTCTTCTTCGGTTTGCGTCGGCCGGCGCATCTCGGGAGGGCAATTCGCCTCGAGCCACGCGCGCGTCTCTTTCCGAAAATTTTCAAGATTCTCCATAGTTACATCAGGTGTTAATAGCTCTGCCCGCGCGATTCAAGGTTCCCGCTATCCGCTCACTTCTTTTCGGCGTTCATATCGGCGTTCATATCGTTGATATCGAAGCCGCCCGCCTCCGGATGATGCCCGTAAACGTCTTCGCCGAAATATTCCGACTGGTAAGTGGCAGCGCGCGCGCCCCAGCCGTATTCGAACATCCATCCCGACGGGTTACGGAAATAGAATGAGTACATGTGATCGTTCGAGTGCTTGCCGGGAGTGATAGTCACCGGGACTTTGTTCTTGCGCACCAGGTCGTAGGTCATGCCGACGTCGTCGAGATTGTCCACTTCGAGCATGATGTGGTTGAGCCGGCGATCGCCCCGGGACTCCGAAGGCAACCGTATGATCGCGGTCGTTGCAATGCATGAAGACCAGCCCGATCGTCCGCTTGCCGCCGCGAAATTTGTACTCGACGCCGCCGCGCATTCCGAGGTGAGCATAGAAGCGCTGGGCCGCATCGACGTCACGCTCGCGCACGATGCAATGGCCGAGTCCGCCGGTGCCGGTCTTGAACCGCCCATGCATCGCGCGGCCGGGATGGAACGGCTTGCTGAACTGAGTCAGCGGTCCGTGAAAAATCTCGACCGGATTGCCGTCGGGGTCGCTCAGCTTGAGGACTTCGAGCACTCGACGCTCCTCGAGCTTCGTCCTCGGAGCCAACGCGAAACTTTATCCCCGCTTCTGACAGCTGACGTTGCATCTGCGCGAATTCGTCGGCGCCCGCTACGCGGAAACCCAGGTATGCGAGGTCGTCGCTGCCGTCGGCATGCAGAACCAGCCGATGATGCAGGTAGTCCATTCGCAGGTAGCATCGATCGGACTCGCCTTCATTGACCAGCTCGAATCCGACAATGTTAGTCGCGAAATTTTTCCACGCGTCGAGATCTTTCACCCCGAGTCCCATGTAGCCCAACTCTGTTACCTGGATCATTTGTATTTCCTCCGAGCGTTTCATCGAGCTTCTGTGCGAACCCAATCGGAACCAAGAGCGACCCGCCGAACCGAATCAGTATCAGTCGGCTGATGACCAACTTTATGCACGGGCGCAGGGGCTTCGACAACCTTATTCGACAGGCGTCCGAGGCCGCTGACCTCGACTTCGACCAGGTCGCCGGGGTTCATCGGGCGTGAATTCTTCGGCGTGCCGGATAGTATGATGTCGCCGGGAAGCAGGGTGATGAACCGCGACAGGTCGGCGAGGATATAGTCAATCGGAAATAGCATTTCCGAGATTGCGCCTTCCTGCACCATCTTGCCGTTGATGTAGGTACGCAAAGTGGATTTGCGAATGTCTACTCCACTGACTATTCCAGGACCTATCGGACAGAAGCCGTCCTGACCTTTCACCCGGAGCATCGAGCCGGCATCGGTGTCGCGATAGTCCTGGCATCCGACGTCATTGGCAGGCGCAAATCCGGCGATATAGTCCCAACTTTCTTCGCGACTGACATTGCGCGCGGGTTTGCCGATGATCACGCCGACTTCGCCTTCGTAGTTGAGAAATTTGTGTCCGGCCGGGCGGCATAGCACGCCGCGATGAGAATTCAGCGCTGTGACAGGCTTCTGAAAGTAGGTCGGCGTCTCGAGCATGGGAGCTTTGAACTCGACGCGCCGCGAATCGTAGTTCAAATGGATACAGAGAATCTTGGTCGGGTCGCATGGCGGCAAGTACGTCGCCTCCGAATCGGCGATGTGGCGACCATCGCCAAGCAGAAGGCGATCACCTTCGGGACGCACCCACTTCGGCTGTCCCTCGTGCAGGACTCGCCGCCATTCCTGTCTCGGGCCGTCAAGTACACTCATTGGCTATTCTCCGATTACTCAGTTTAACCCTCTTCCGGTTCCCCTTCCCGCTCGGGAAGGGGTTAGGGCTTAGGTTCTTACACAAACGATCCTTTCAATGCTGCGATGTTCTTGACGTCGCAGTAGAAGTCGAAGCTCCAGTTGCCGCCTTCGCGTCCGATGCCGGAATCGCGGCTGCCGCCGAATGGAGCGGCGAGCTCACGCACGAAGAAGCAATTCACCCACACCGTGCCGGCAGTGACGCGACTGGCTATTCGCATCGCGCGTTCCTGATTCTTGCTGAAAACCATCGCGGCGAGTCCGTAGTGCGTGCCGTTGGCGAGTGCGATCAGTTCATCCTCGTCGCGAAACGTCTGCCATGTCAGCACGGGGCCGAATACTTCGCGCTGCACGATCTCCATGTCCTGCCGCGCGCCGTCGAGCAGCGTGGGCTCGAAATATAGCTCACCGACGCTGGAACGCTTGCCTCCCCACAACGGCTTCACACCCATCTTTAGCGCACGATCAACGAATCCCTCGACGCGTCGAAAATGTTCCGGGGTGATGAGAGGACCGACGCGCGTGCTCTTCTCGCGCGGATCGCCGACCGTCATGTGCGCGGCAGCCGCGCGAAACTTGCTCTGGAATTCATCGGCAACCGACGCGTCAACCAGCAGCCGAGTGCCCGCAAGACACACCTGGCCCGCATTGATGTACTGGCCGGCGGCAGTCTGCGCGGCCGCGTCGAGGTCGGCGTCGGCGCACACCATATAAGGAGACTTGCCGCCGAGCTCGAAGCTGACGGGAGTGAGCGATCGCGCAGTAGACTGCCCGATCAACTTCGCGGTGTCGGTCGACCCGGTAAAACTCAACCTGTCTATATCGGGATGGGCCGCGAGCGCCGCGCCCGCCTCTTCACCTATCCCCTGCACCACGTTGAGGACTCCTGCGGGGATGCCGGCCTCGGTGGCGAGATCCGCCATCATCGAGCACGTGAGCGGCGCCCATTCGGGCGGTTTGACGACTACCGTATCGCCCGCGGCGAGCGCAGGCCCGACTTTCCACGTCGTGAGCATGAAGGGTCCGTTCCACGGCGTGATCAATGCCGCGACTCCGGCAGGATCGAAGCGCACGTGGTTCACAACTTCGGGCGAATCGATTTGCTCGTGACTCAACTTCAGTGCGCGGTCGGCGAAGAACTCGATATTTTGAGCGGCGCGCGGAATCACTCGCGCCAGATTGCCCATCAGCAACGATCCGTTGTCGGCAGTCTCGACCGCAGAGAGCTCCTTCGCATGATCGAGGATCGCCTGCGCAAACTTTTTCAGAATGCGATGACGTCCGTCGGGGCCGAGCGCCGCCCATTGCGGAAATGCACGTCGCGCGGCCGACACTGCCGCGTCGATCTCCGCGGCACCGCCGGCACTCACATCGGCGAGATGTTTTCCATCGATCGGCGAGCAGACCTCGAACGTCCGCTTCGACGCGACGCGTTTGCCGTCGATAAAATGCGCAGTTGATACATCAACTCCCGCTACTTTGGTGCTTTCCATTTGGTGACCTCCACGAGTCTCGGTTTACGACTGCCCGGTTTTCCAACCGCCGGCGATTCAAGTAATCCGAGAAGTTGCAGTTCCAGCATTTGGCGCATCGAGGGCTTCGTCGGGTCAGGTGCGCGCAAACCGCTGCCGAGCCATACGACGAGAAACGAAAAGTGTAGCGCAAACATATTATAGGCGAGCATCCGTGGATCGATTGACGCTTTGATTTCGCCGCGACGCTGCGCCCGCTCGATCAGGATGCTCATGCGGCTAAAGAATTTCTCGGTGACGGCGTCGATCCCGTGGTGATCGCCTTTTACGAATGCCAGCTCCTTCACAAAGATGCGCGCCAGCTCGAGTTCGCGGCGATCCTGCCGCAGCATCGCGTCGAATACGTGCATCGCCTGGTCGAGCAGCGGTCCCGTCGGCACAGTTGAAAAGGCGCGATCGATGGTGCGGCCCATGTCTTCCTGAAAGACCATCACCAGGAGCTCGTCTTTAGATTTTGCGTGAAAGAAGAGCGTTCCCTTCCCGACGTCGGCGCGATCGGCTATTTCGCTGGTAGTAGTTTGTTCGAACCCGTTGGTGCGGAAGAGTCCTCGCGCTGCTGCGATCAGACGCGCCCGCTTGTCGCGCTTATTTCGTTCCGCGCGGCCAACGACTTCCACGATTCCCGCGGCTGCCATCACGCCCGCGCCTCTCTTTCGAGCGACGATGATCCCGCGGCAATTCCTTGCGCCTCATCCTTCATCATCTTGTCCATCATTCTTCTGAACTGGGACAAAGCGCTGTCGGATGTGGTCGTGAGCATCGCGGCCCCGTGCGACCGATTGATATTCGCCTGTTGAGCTTCGATCATCGTGCGGTCTTCGTTGAATGCCTTCAGGCCGAGTTGATAGAAGTGTTCCATCAATTTAGCCTCCTGTCCCACGGTCCGTATGCGAAGAAATAGCATGCGCGATCGTTGGTGATTGGCGTTACTGCCTGACATGTGAATTGGCGGTGTATCGGCTGCACTCCCTGCGGCTCGCGTTCCGGGAACCTGTCGGCGGTGCCGTGCGGATAGAAATCTGCGCGAAGCAGGAAAACGCCCGGCACGACGAAGTCATAGGTTTGCCAGATATTCGGTCCTGCGTGCCGCGGATCGCCGCGTCCATTTGCGACGGCTCGCCGATCAACCAGTTCTGAACGCGCACCGCGCGCTCAAGTTTCGTCACCACGGGCCGCTTGACGCCTTCCGGCGTGAGGCTCGCGCCCAGACTGTAGCGATGCAGAAACGGGATGTGCGAGAGGTCGAGCAGGTTGTCGTTGATCAGCATGTAGTTGGCGTTGTAATCCATCCGGCCCGGCAGCATTGCCCAGCGCGGATCGTCGATTCCAACGAAGTCGGGAATCAGCGACTCGTCAGCTAGCGCGGGCTCCCCCATCCAGACCCACGCGCCGCTGTTCTTGTCGGTAATCGGATAGGCGCGGACACACGCCTGCGGCGGAATTTTGGACTGACCGGGAATCTCGATGCACTTTCCCGACGGCGCGAACTTCAGCCCGTGATACATGCATCGAAGGTCGTCGTTTTCGATACGGCCAAGCGAGAGCGGCGCGAAGCGATGGCAGCATCGATCCTGAAGTGCGACCAGGCCGCCGTCATGCTTGCGGTAAATAACTATCTGTTCGTTCAGCATCGTGACTGCTTTCAACTCGTCGCGCCCGAAGTCGCGGCTCCAGCCAGCCATGTACCAGCAATTGCGGACGAACATCGCGATTTCCTCCCGCTGTTGAATTGGATTTGCAGGACCGCACGGACACGGCTCCGCAAAGGCTGGCTTAGCCCCATTCATGACTAAAGTCAATTCTGACCACGGTCGAGAATTTGATTTGGGGAACCTCCCTATTTTCGCGCAAACTCCGCTGCGGTTCGCGGCAGACCAATTATTTTCTTTTCGGGGTCAGCGTGGCCGCGAGAGTCGCGTGGTTTCAACCCGAGCAGTTCGTCCACCAGCCGCCGGGCACGCTCCTTTGGCGCGAGTGTATGGGCTAATTGATAATTTCGCGCGCCCGACGCCAGGTAAAAGCGCTCGTACAATTCATTGCGGCTGGACAGCGCGCTGCCAACGAAGTCCCACGCCAGCCGGAAGATTCGCGCGCGCTCCTCGGCGTTCATCGTGGCCGCGCCGCGCAGATACCGGTCTATGAGAGGCCGCAGTTTCGGATCGTTGAGCTGCGCATCGGTCGGCGCGGCCAGCAGATTGTGCGATCCGATCAGCGTGATGATTTCGCCGACGCGCGGGAACCATGTCGGCAGTGCGGCGCGCAGGGCCGCAAGCGGACCGCCATTGGGAAACCACACGCCGTTGCCGTATTCGAACGCTTCCACCTCCGCGCTGTGTATCGCGGCCCGGGTGAATTCCGCGTAGGTCCAGATTTCCCCGAGCATCTGCTTGGTCGCAGGCGAAACGTCGTTAATCGCTTCCGCCATCCTGCTCGCCAGCCCGTAAGCGAACTCGAGCTTGGTCTGCGCCCGAATCATCGTCTGCTGCATGATGTTCGGATACCAGCCGGTCGCCATCACGGTGTTGTAAGCGACGAGATTGGCGTTGATGAAAACCCGGTCGCGCGGGACCTCGACGTCATCGAAAATCACGAAGGCGTCCTGCTCGTCGAAGCGGCTCGACAGCGGATGGTCGAAGCGATTCGGCGCGGTCGCGCAACTGTCGCGGCAGATGAACTTCAGCCCCGGCGTGTCCATCGGCACGCAAAACGACAGCGCGTACGCATCAGTGCCTTCCATCAACGGCATAGCAGGGTAGACTGCGATTTCGTCGGCGAACGGTGCGAGCGTCGCGAGGATTCTCGCGCCCCGCACGACGATCCCATGCGCAGTGTCAGCGACCTTGTGCAGCGCGACCTCGTTGCCCGGCTCGGGCACGTCGCCCTTGGCCTTGTCGATAGTGGGATGAACGATTGTGTGCGTCAGCGAGAGGTCCTTGCGCGCGAGGACCTTCTGGTACGCGACGAGATTCGCGGCGCCACGCTCGTTGCCATTGACGGCCCATTCGTCGGCGCGTCCTGCGAAGCCCGCGAACGTGACGTTCATATAATCGGGCGTGCGCCCCATCAGGCCGACGGTGAACTCCGCGATTGTCTGCAGGCATGCGTGACGGCGTTCGAGGTCGGCGAGCGAACGCGGAATCATGTGGCTCACGTTGATCGGCTCGCCGGTGTCGGGATCCGGCATCAGGCAGACGTCGCGCGCCTGATGCTGGAGATCGAAAATCTGCGCCAGTGTTTCCGCCGCACCCGCGAACGCAGGATGCGATATGATGTCGGCAACCTTGTCGTCGCCGACCCATAGCTCGCGCGGCTTCGACAATCCCGCAAGAAACTCGCGTCCTGTCCGTGCTGCCATCAGCGACCTCCTCGTCCGTTCCGTCTCGCCGCGACGATGGAAGCGGCGCGGCGGGCCGGATTGGATTTTTTGATTGCCAGCGCTTTTGAAGGCTCGTTGCGCAGACCGTCGAGCTGCAGTTTGAGCGCGGCGCGCAGCCGTTCATCGCGTTTCCGGCTGGTTACAGGATCGCTGCCCAGCCATCGCTGCAACTGGAAGAAGAAGAGCGCGAACAGGCTGTGCGCGAGACGTTTTGCAGGGACATCCGCACGAAGTTCGCCGCGCGACTTCGCCTGCTCGATAAGGTCGGCAATCCCCGCGAGCTGCGTCGCAACCATTTCGGCCACGCCGTGACGGCGATCCTCGACGAACGGCAGTTCTCTTACGAAAACGCGCGCCAGCCCGCGATCTTTCTCGTGCAGCGCGATCATGGCTCCAAAAAGATGCAGCACTTGGTCGAGCAGCGCCCGCGAGGGCATCGTGGCGAACGCGTCGCTGACGACCCGGCTCATATCTTCGCGGAAGAGCAGTACCAGCAGATCCTCCTTGGTTCCTGCATAGAGGAACAGGGTGCCGGCGCCGATGTCGGCGGCTGCCGCGATTTCGCGCGTGGTGGTTGCTTCGAAACCCTTGCGGCCGAACAGTTTTCGCGCTGCGCGTTTTATCCGCTCGAGCTTGTCGCGCTTGCTGCGTTCGATCCGGCCCGGAGTTTCGTTCAACATTTTCCCTCGCGAATGAGCGTGCTCAGTTTTGAGCGTGCTCAATGCGTACTAAAGATCCGGCTAATCTGTCAAACGCCAGGATGAATTTCGGACTCGCTAATTTGCGAACCTGCGAAGTGCTGATTACTCTGCGATATCGATCGGAGGACAAATCATGGCTGGATTAGTACTTCGCGAAGACCGGGACGGTCTCGCCACGCTCACGCTCAATCGTCCCGAGAAATTGAACTCGCTCAACGTCGAGATGTTCGTTGAATTGCGCGCCCACGTTGACCAGATTGCGCGCGAGACCGATCGCATCGGCCTGGTCGTGGTGCGCGGCGCGGGCAAGTGCTTCTCTGCCGGGCACGATCTCGCCGACATCGCAAAGGGCGAGCGTCCGCCGAAGCCGAATTTTCAATCCGAGACGATCGAGCGCCTCGCAGACCTTCCGCAACCGGTCATTTCCGCTGTGCATGGACATTGCTATACCGGCGCGCTCGAGTTGGCGCTGGCTGGCGATCTTATCGTCGCGGCAGAGTCCGCGAAGTTCGCCGACACTCACGCACGATGGGCGCTGACTCCCATCTGGGGGATGAGCCAGCGGCTGCCGCGGCGCGTCGGCCCGTCCAAGGCGCGTGAGATGATGCTGACCTGCCGCACCTACTCAGGCGTCGAAGCGGCTGCGATGGGACTCGCCAACATCTGCGTGCCCGACGATTCGTTCGACAAGGAACTGCGCGCGCTGGCCGACACGATCCTCGCCAATTCGTGGTTCAGTCATCGCGCGAACAAGCGCCTGCTGATCGAGACCGACGGCTTGCCGCTAGGCGCCGGCCTTGCGCACGAGGTGTATCGAAACCCCGGCGTCGGTCCCGATATGCGCGAGCGTATCGCCGCGTTCAATAACAAGTCGGCGCGCCGTGCCTGAGAGCGAAGCCGCGCCCGCGGTGGAGACCGGTCAGCCCGACCAGCTCCAACCGCCCGCTGAGGATTCGAGCGAGAGCCGCGGCGCGTTTCGCGCGCTGCGCCATCGCAACTATCGTCTCTATTTCTTCGGCCAGCTCACCTCGCTCGCCGGCACCTGGATGCAGAGCGCCGCGCAGGCGTGGCTCGTTCTGAAACTGACGAACTCGGCGACGATGCTCGGAGTAGTATCGTTCGCGCAGTTCACTCCAATTCTGCTGGTCGGTTTGTTCGCTGGGGTAATTGTCGATCGCGTCGATCGCCGACGCCTGATAATCACGACGCAAATCCTGCTGATGCTGAGCGCCTTCACTCTCGCCGCGCTGACGTGGACCGGCACCGTCCGCGTCGAGTATGTCATACTGCTCGCCGCATTCAACGGCACCGTCGGCTCCTTCGACATGCCGGGCCGCCAATCGTTCGTGGTCGAGATGGTGGGTTACGACGACCTCGCTAACGCGATCGCGCTCAACTCGATGATGTTCAACAGCGCGCGCATGCTCGGTCCCGCGGCCGCCGGATTGCTGATCGCGTGGCTGGGAATCGGCACCTGCTTTTTCCTCAACGGCGTGAGTTTCCTCGCCGTCATCTGGAGTCTGACCCAGATGGAAATCCCGACCCGCGTGATCGCAGGCGTCGGCACGCGCATGATTCATCAACTGCGCGAGGGCCTCGCCTACGTATGGAGCAACCGTCCGATCTTCTACCAGATGGCGCTGGCCGCAGTGACCAACGGCTTCGGCTACCAGTATCTCGTGCTGGTTCCTCTATTCGCGAAAAACGTGCTGCACGGCGATGCGCGCACCTACGGATTCCTGGTTGCGATTCAGGGACTCGGCTCGGTCGTCGGCGCGGTCACGCTGGCCACGCGCGTGTCGACGCGCGGGATGAGGAATAATCTCCTCATCGGGCTTTTTCTCTCCGCGATTGGAATCGTGGTCTTCGGAATGTCGCGCTCCTTCGCACTCTCGCTAGCCGCGCAGTTTGTGATCGGCGCAGGACTGACCAACTTCAGGGCGAGCAACAACACCCTCGTGCAGATGTTCGTCAACGACGATCTGCGTGGCCGCGTGATGAGCACCTATCAGCTCGCGGCCGTCGGGATGACGCCGATCGGCGCGCTCGAGGTCGGCTACATGGGCTCACACCTGGGCCCGATGAGAGCCGTCGTGATTTGCGGATTGATCATTCTGATCTCCGGTATCGTGCTCCTTACCAGCCTCAAGTCGGTCGGCATGGACGAGGAGCCATCGTAATTTCCTCCTTGCCAGACGCCCACTTGGCGTGTTGAATGCTCGCTAACCGCCAAACGGAGGAGCCTGCCCATGAAGTCCTGGATCTCGAAAACTACTGTCGCCATCGCTATCGCGATCGCCTTACCTGTCCTCGCGCATGCCGACACGTGGCAAATCGATCCCGCGCACACCAACGTCGAGTTCAGCGTGCGCCACATGATGATCTCGAACGTAAAGGGGCAGTTTCAGAAAACTTCGGGAACCATAACTATCAACGGCAACGACCCTACCTCTGCGAAAATTGATGCAACCATCGACGCGGCGTCGATAAACACGCGTGTCGACAAGCGCGACGCTCATCTGAAGAGTCCCGCATTTCTCGACGTCGACAAGTACCCGACGATCACATTCAAATCGACCAAGGTCGAAGCCGCCGGGCCGGGAAAATGGAAAGTGACGGGAGATCTCACGCTGCACGGCGTAACCAAGCCAGTCGTGCTCGACGTTGAAGGCACCGGGACGCCAATCACCGATCCGATGGGCAATACGCGCGCGGGCGCATCGGCGTCGACGAAAATCAACCGCAAGGACTTCGGCCTGACCTGGAATCAGCCACTCGAGACGGGCGGCGTGATGGTCGGCGACGAGGTCGCGATCTCAATCGACGTCGAGGCGATCAAGAAGTAGCAATTCGTTTCGACGCCCCCGTCTGGTTTGCCTTTAACTCTGCGCAGCGATAGGGCTAAACCGATCTAACGTCTCAGGCTTATCGGAGAGTCAGCCATGAGTATGTCGCGGCGTTTCGCAGCGGAGTTGATCGGCACATTCTGGTTGGTTTTCGGAGGATGCGGCAGCGCTGTGCTTGCGGCCGGCTTCCCGAAGACCGGAATCGGATTCCTGGGAGTGGCGCTTGCGTTCGGCCTGACTCTGCTTACGATGGCATTCACGATCGGAACCATCTCGGGATGCCATATCAATCCGGCGGTGACGATCGGCTTGTGGGCCGGTAAGCGATTCCCTGCGCGCGAGGTCCCACCATACATCATCGCGCAAGTGATTGGAGCAATTCTCGCCTCGACCGTGCTCTACGTAATCGCGAGCGGCGGGCCGGGATTCGATTTAAGCAACGGCTTCGCCGCCAACGGCTACGGTCTGCATTCGCCGGGCGGCTACACGCTAGGCGCGGCCTTTGTTGCTGAATTCGTGCTGACCTTCATGTTCCTGATCGTGATTCTCGGCTCGACCGACAAGCGTGTCACCGTCGGCTTCGCACCAATTCCTATCGGTCTCGTGCTTACGCTGATCCATCTCATCAGCATTCCGGTCGACAACACTTCGGTGAATCCTGCGCGCAGCACCGGTCCCGCGCTCTTCGTCGGCGGATGGGCCCTGTCGCAGTTATGGCTCTTCTGGGTAGCGCCGATCGCAGGAGCCGCAATCGGCGGCTTCTTCTACAACTGGTTCGGCACCCAGGAAGTGATCACCGAAGAGCTGGGCCGCGAAGACAAAAAGACCGCAGCGTAGCCCTCGCCTCGTGCACTCGCTCCTGTCCGGCAGTAATGACGTCGTAAGCAGACGGCGGATCAGAGACGGCTCGCCGTCGCCTTTTTCGTCAGGCAATCGTCTTAGGTTTGTTCTTTAGGGAACACGAAATTCAGACTGTCCGGCTTGACAAAACAGGATTGCGTTAAACGTTCTTCTGGATAAAACTAGATTTGTTAGCTGGCCCCTGTCTTCCCCATCCCCAGTTAATGGCACGCTCGGTAGCACCACCCGTAGTGGATCGAGCGTGCCTTACTTTTGATGCCACCGATAAGGCGCCAATCCGCGACGGCTAGTGCGCCTCGGCTTGTCTGACCGGATTCGTACCAGCGTTAAACCCGACCGCACGATCGAAGCCGGGGATTATCGCCTCGATGAAGGCGTTGCGCAGCACTTGGCCGAGCGCCTGCCACGTGTCGATATCCGGGCTCGTCAGTTTTCCCTTCAGGTCCACGTCGGCCGCAACCTGGTCGGTGCTGTGATTTTTGAAGAGATGAGATGCGCCGCCAATCGCGAGTTCCTTCGCTTGATGCAGCACGCCGGTGCCCTTGTCCTTCTGGTAGTCGTAGACTTTCAGGTTCGCGAACATCGGCTTTACGTAGCCTTCGATGTTGCCGTTCTTGATAGCGACCTGCGAGAAAACCGAGATTTGGCCGGCCGCGACGTCGAAGCGTCCGAACGCTCGCAGGAGGTCGTTCATCGCGGTTAGGTCGGCATTTTGCATCGCGACCTTCAGGTTGAATGCGGGCCCTTGCTGGCTCGCTAGAAATTCGCCCGCCACATTGGTATCGCCGCTGCCCATAAACTTGCCGCGCAGCGTCAGCTCCGCCGGGCCATGAGTCTGATGATTGGACAGATTCTTGATCGTTAGCTCGGTGTCATTGATGAAGAGCTTATAGTTGGGGTTCGCGGTTTTGTCGGTGTACGCGAAATTACTGTGAGTTATGTCTAGATCCCGGACGCTGATTTCTACCGCGCGGCGATTGTTCTCTTTCTCAATCTCCTTGCCGGTCTCTTTCACCCGCTTCGCTTCTGCCACTTGAGTCGCCGGCGTATGCACATAGCTGACGTTAACCCCGTCGACCGTGGCGTTGTCGACTTCCACTCTGGTTATCTTCGGCGAGTACTCGAGCAGGCCATTGCTCGATAGCCGCCCTCCGTGCACCTCGAGATTGATTTGGCGAATCTCGGGATCGAACGCGCTCAGCGGCACATTCTCAATCGTGTACTTCGCTCGGGCGCCAGGGAAAGGCTCTTCGAGGAAGTTCGCATGCCCATCGATAGTGGCTCGCCCGGTTTCGAAAATCACCAGGTTGGCGTGGAACCGCGACGGGTAATCGTTCTCGGGCGCGTGGATATTGCGGATGTTATCGGCCGTAAAGTTGAGATTCGCCAGGTGTAGCGGCGGATTCACCCGGTCCTGGATGTAAACGACGTCCCCATCATAGATAGTGAAGCGGTTGATCTTAAACGGATAGGCGGCCTCGAGCGCGTCTTGCCATCCCTTTTGCTTAAGTGGGACGCTGCTCTTCTTTTCCGCCGCCAACTGCGTCTGATCGATGTGGATCTTCGGCCGCGAAAGGAGCACGTCTGCCACTACGCGTCGCGAAAAGAGTTCCTTCACTTGGATCGTGAAGCGCATCGTCGCGATGTCGGCGATGGGAGGCCGCGGATGCTCCTCCTGGATTACCTTGAGGCCGTTCAGCGTGAGAATTCCGCCGAGCAACTGCAGGTGCGCATGGGCGAGTGCTACATGGTAGCCCTTGAGTTTCTGGTTCATCGCAGTCTGGGTTCGCGCCCGGACTATGTCATCGAGAAAGAATGAGGCGATGAATACCGCAACGATCAGAGTTGCGAATATCCCGCCGACCCAGAAGAGAACCGGATGCTTTCGATAGCCGCGCATCGCACACCCGCTCAATCAAGTCGGTAAAGCTTCGGTTGGCCGTCCCATGCGGCGACGCTCGTGAGGCTTCCTGCCGAAGGTCCGCACGAAGACGGGCGTCAATCCGAGCCCGATACCGAACAGCAGGTGAGCGATGAAGTACGCCAGCGGCATCAGCGCTATCCGTGCCGCCATCGTCGGATTCATGTATGGCAGCATTACCAGCTCCATCGCCACCCAGATGACGATGCCAACGGCGATGCCGACCAACATCTCCGCAACTATCGATGTTCGCCGCGAGGTGCACAGCGCGAACAGGATTCCGAGCACGATCGAAAAGCCAAGTTGAATGCCGGCGCCAGCCAACATCGCCATCGATCCGGCAACCAACGCTTCAACTCCGTACACCAGAGCCCCGAGCGCCTTGAGCGGCATTGTCACGCCCGCACCGGTGGCGCTCGAATAGGCCATCATGAAGCCCATCATCAGGATTCCGCTGAGAATTCCGTCGGCGATTCCGGCAACTAGTCGGCTGCCCCACGAAACGCGATCTGCAGGATCAACGCTTGCCATGTCAGTTTTCATGATTCCAAATCAGGCCCGCTAGGCCTGCTCCTTCTTCATGAGAATTTGGGCGAGGTCATTGTGCTGCTGCAGGATCGGCACGATCTTATCGATCAGCGCCTCGATGTCATCGTCGGTGGCATCTTCGCGCTCCTGCTGCAGCTCGCTGATGAGTTTTTTGTGATCGGCGCTGGTCTGCTCGAGAAAGAGCCGATCAAATTGAGCACCATTCGCCGACGACAGTTTTCGTACCGCCGATTTCCCGTGAGCGTTCTCGCGATCTGCCGCGGAATCGTGCAAATGCGCGCCTTTCTTCTGCGCCGTCGCAGTTACCATCTGATCAGCATTCGTATGGTCGTTGACCAGTTGAACTGCGTAGGCACGAACTTCGTCGCTTGAAGCTTTTTCTTCGGCTAGCTTGCCGACTGCTATCTCTTTCAGATTCGCCTGATGCATCTGCTCCAGAATTGACGCGCTGGTGTTCTTACTCGAAACCTCTGACGAAGGGACATGAGTAACGTGAGGTTTGGCCTCAGCCGCTTGGGTCGGCTGCGCGGCCGGCGAAGCTACGGCGGCATTAGCGTTGGCCTCCGGCGTCGGCTGCTGCCGTGTGGCAGAGCAACCGCCGAGCGCAGCCGACGCCAGCGCTGCAACAAAGAAATATCTCGAAACTGTAAGCTTTTTCTGTATGCCCATGTTGCTGTCCTCCAGAGAGAACCTCGACGTGAGGTGCGCAGGAACCGGCAGTCAGGCTCGCGATCACAAGCCTACGACGACGCAATCGGCGCCACGCGCCTCAAGCGTTTTTAGACACCATAAAAACGAGCAAAAGATATGCCCCAAAATTCCCAAGCAATCGCAGGGGCTACGAAGACGGACCGTGAAAGAACTCCACTCTCGGACATTCCCTGTCCCATTTCGAGAGAGGAGAAAAGTTCACGGTTTCGCGCTTCGGTGATGCTCTATGGTGCGGGCGCCTAATCTTGCGGGGGCACTTTCTGAGCCTTGGACTACAACGACGCATCGTTTCGGATCGGAGCGACTGTCGGGGGAGAGTCCGAATTTGTCCGCCAGGTTAGTCGCGACGACGACCAGGCCGCCCGGGGTCTGACGCGCGAGTTGCGCCGCGGTCGGCGCGCTTAGCACATCGGTATGCAGCCGGCGTCCGAGCGCGCGGCCGGCGTCGCGAATCAGGTCGAGCAGTTCGGCGTCCTCCGCGTTCCCGTCCTCTGGAACCAGCACCGCGTGCAGGCCTGACTTCTTGCGCAGCGCCACCCGCAATGCGAGGTCGAGCGCCGCGCGTCCATGCGTGCCGCGATCGACCACCGCAAAGACCCGGTCCAGCGGACGCTCGCCGCCGTGGATTACGACCGCGACATGAACCGGCAAGGCCCGGGCCTTGTCCAGAATTTCGCGGACTACGCCGCCCATGAAATCGGTGCCGAAGACCGCGCGATGCGATCCCATCAGCAGCCATCCGATTTGTGGCTCGCTTGCGAACGACAGGATGTCCGCCGCGGGATTGGTCGTCCAGACTGCCTGCGGCGTGATGATGCTGCCGCGCGCGAGCGCCAGGTCCAGGGCAGCCGACAGCGCGAGAGAGCGGGGCGGCACCCGTTGGTCGGCCTCGCGCAATCCCGATCGCACTCCGCCCGACGGCGTTTTCACGAGTGCAAGCACGCGCGGCGGCGGCGCGTCATGCGGCGTCGCCGCGAGCGCGAGTTCGATCAGAACGGCAACGCCCTCCGGATTCGACACGGGCACCAGGATGGCGCTGTGCTCGGTTCCGACCAGCATCGGACGCGACGGCGGCTGCGTTGACCGCGGACTGACGTGTGGCGCGGGATGCGGCGTGGGGTATTGCGCGACGCGGACCGCAGCTTGCGGCGCAACGGCGGGCTCGGGCGAAAATGTTCCGAGATCCGGGAACGGCTGAACATCCGGAAGCTGCTTGCGCGTGATCAGGTGCAGAATCGGCGTCGTCGCAAAAGTCGTGACCAGCGCCATAATCACCAGCATCGCAAACAGCGTCGGCGAGATGACGTTCATTTCCAGCCCGATGTTCAACACGATCAATTCCATCAGGCCGCGCGTGTTCATCAGCACGCCGAGCGCCGACGAGTCGCGCCAGTCGAGCCCTGTGAGCCGCGCCGCTATCAGGCTGCCACCGAACTTCCCTGCCGACGCGACCAGGATGATCAGCGCGCACATCATCCATTCCTCGTATCCGCTGACCAGCCCGATCTGCGTGCGCAGGCCGGTATACGCGAAAAAGGCCGGCAGCAGCAGCACGATCACGATATCTTCGAGGCGGTCCGTCAACTCGCGCGCCATCCCGCTGTCGTGCGGTATCACGGCCCCGAGCGCGAACGCGCCGAACACGGCGTGGATGCCGATGAGTTCGGTGGCTGACGCGGAGATCAGCAACGCGATGAATATCGACGCCATCACGCCCTGCGTCAGCCGGCCGCGATTTCCATATAGTAGCGATAGCCGGACCATCGCAGGCCGCACCACGAGGATCATCAGGAGGATAAATCCGAGCGCCATCGCAATCGTCGCGACTGCGCCGGTTGCCTGCGCCCGCGCGACGCTAACCACGAAGGCGAGCATGCACCACGCGGTCACGTCGTCCACGGCGGCGCAAGTCAGCGCGATCACGCCCATGCGGGTTTTATGAATTCCGCGATCGGTCAGAATTCGCGCCAGCACCGGAAATGCGGTCACCGACATCGATACGCCGAGGAAAAGCGAGAAGCACGTGAACGGCACGTCACGAGTCGAGAGCTTCGGATAAAGGTAGAGCGCGATCGCCGCGCCGAGCAGGAACGGAGCGATGATGCTCGCGTGCGAGATTGCGACTGTAGTGTGACCGCGTTTGCGCAGCAGCGCCGGATCGAGCTCGAGCCCGACCAGGAACATGTAGAGGATGACGCCGACCTGGGCGATGATATTGAGGAACGGCCCGACCGCCGCCGGAAACAGGTATCCTTCCGCGCCCGGCGCCAGGCGTCCGAGCAGCGAAGGCCCGAGCACAATCCCGGCGAGAATTTCGCCGACCACCTGCGGTTGCCTGGCGCTGCGGAACACCCAGCCCATCGCGCGTGCAGTTGCGATCACCACCACCAGCGCCAGCAGGACGTGCAGCAGGTCGCCCTGGCTCGCGCGCGAGGCCGCGGATCCGAAGATGTTGCTCCCTGGTGGCGCAGGCGCGCCGAGTGTGTCGCCGTACGAGCGAATCCACAGATACAGCAGCACGAGGCCGCCGATCATCAGTCCGTACGCGGCGGCGGCGCGCGTGCCCGCGTTGGTAATTCGCGGCTGCCCTTCGGCCATTGGCGGATTCTACCAGAGTACGGGCTTGATGCGCAGCGTTGCGAAAATCACAACGAATCAGCCAACGAGCGTCTAGCTAAGATCGGCGGACGGCTTGGGTGCGCGCGTTCGTTTTCTTTTCGGAGGCGGCTTGGCCGATCCTTGCGACGATGACGCATCGCCATTGGGCGTACCGCCATTCGACGACGCATGAGCGGCTGCGGTGCGCTCGCGGCGGCGCCGAATCGCTGAGAACGTCGCCGCGATCTCGACTGCCTGCTCGGCTGCGCGATCTCCATGCCAATGATTTATGACGTCGCTCAAGGACAGGATTCCGATCGGCCGGCCGCGGGTATCGACCACCGGAAGGCGGTGAATCTCGTGCGTGCGCATCAGTTGATGCGCGGTCTCGAGGTCGTCGCCCCGCCCGCATGAAATAACTCGCGCCGACATCACGCGCTCGACGGGGATAGCATCGAGCGGCACGCCTTGCGTGTATGCGGCCATCGAGATGTCGCGATCGGTGACAATTCCAGCGAGCTTGCCGTGCGCGTCGATCACCGGCGCGCATCCGCAATCGTGATCCCACATTATGCGGGCGGCGCCATTCAACGAATCATTTATCGTGCAGGTGTAAACGTCACGGGTCATCAAATCAGCGACTTTCAAAGAATTGTGCTCCTGAAATCGGCTCTCGCCGGTGAATTATTTCCAGGTGGAAAATGGTTTGATCGACAAGTTCGAATTGAAATAGCGCGGATCGCCGCTCACCTCGTGGTCGATCCAGTCGGGAAGTTCAACCTCTTCTTTGGGATCCTTCAGCTCGACTTCGGCGACCGTCAGTCCGTGATTTTCGCCGCCGAATTCATCAACCTCCCAGGTATGGCCCTTGTACAAGATTCGGTAGCGGGTCTTTTCGATTGGCGGATGCTCGCACAGGTTGTCCAGGATCTCATTCGCATCGTTCAAAGGTATCTCGTACTCGTATTCGTCGCGAGTGATGTCTGATGTGTGTCCCTTTATCGTGACGTACGCGCGGTCCCCGTAAGTCCGCACGCGGACTGACGATTTTTTCGTGGCGCACAGGTATCCCTGGCGAATCGGAAGGCCGGCGCCAAGATCGCTCCATTTGCGCGGATGAACGATAAACTTACGTTCGATTTCTTTCGCCATTTTTTTTCAGTATCCACGCGCTCGAGCTTTCGCGACTTCACGAAACGCGCCGCCGTTAAGCGCGCTCTCAGCTCGCCGAGGCACTTTCGCGCGGCGTCATTCCAGTCATCAGCTTCAGGTGACGAACATAGTTTATATTCGCGTGCGAGTTCAGGCCAAGCTTTGCGATCGCGCGCAGCACGGCGGCGGGATCGTCCGATTCGATCTCGACTGTTTCGGAGGTGGCGCCTCCTCCGATTTGAACTTCGGCAAATTCCGCGGTGAACTTTTCGGTTGTAAACTGGCGGCGTACTTTTACGACCTCGACGATCGCGAGGTCGCGATGCGGGCGCACCAGGTCTCGGATCAACTCGCCGTGACTATACGACGGCTGCGTGATCTGCCCGACCGGGACCCCGAGATGCGGAAACAACTGCTCGACGATCGTGCGTGAGTCGAGCGGGAACGCGGACTTCAACACCGGCCGCCATCGCTCGAGCCGGCCGACCTGCTCGGTCATCAGCTTGACGTCTATCAACTCCGCGCGGATTTTTGCGTTGGCGGTGTCGGTCGCGCGCGAAAGGATGTAGGTTTCCGCGCCCTCGAGCGGCTCCGCCGCCGCCGCGATTGCGGCCAGCCGATCTCGAAACTGGCTAAGGTGATTTCCCCAAATCCGGAATTCGAATCTTCCGAGCGGATTATTCATCGTCCTCGCAGCGAGAGAATATCGCGGCTGCGTATCACGATAACATTGCGCCCGGCGTGGGAAAAATCAGACTGCGCGATTTTCAACCTTTTCGGGTTTCTAAAGGCTCGCACCCTCCCGCATCCCAATCCCTCGGGCAGACGAACTGTGATCGCTGCCATTCGATCGTTTGCGCGACGAGCGCCCGGCACGCACGACTTGCCGGCGTCCAACCGAGCGCATCTGCTTGGTCGGCAGATCGTCAACGCTCAGCATCCCGAGGCGTCCGCGCAATGACGCCGGCTCGATTCCAAGCACATCGCATACGTACTCGAAGGAAAACGGACTGTGGATTCCCGCTTCCGCGTTGAACCATCGCTGAACTTCGTCGTATTGCTCGCGATCGCATCGCCGCATCGAGTTCACTGTCTTGACGTAGCATCGGACCGCGTCTTCCAGCACCGCGAACACCAGCCTCGTCTCGCCGTCGAGCATCGAGCGGCGGCGGGTGAGATCGAAAAACTGAACCGGCACCAGAAAATCCGGCTCGAAGCGCGCGCTGAGCCACGGATCGGGCCCTGAGCATTCGTTCATCACCCGAGTTTGATTCGAAGGGCCGTATTGGAGAACCTGTTCTGGCGCAACTGCAGACATTCTAATTGGACCCTCCTTGAGCCGAATTGAAACTCCTGCCCTGCCAGCATTGTCTGTGCCAACGTGGCTTGAGCAAGCTAAGCGAGAAATCAGCAAGGAAATCAGAGTTTTCGAGACGCTGGCGACGGCGAATCTGCTCAATTATGCGGCATCAGTGCGACTCTCGGCTGTGCAATTGAATTTGCATGGACGTCCGTTTCAATCTTCGAAAGGCTCTCGCCCCCGCCCTGAAATCCGGATAAACTGCCGCGGTCCGGGAATCGTTAAGCAACCAAATTGAAACAATTTCCGTATATGGAACTACTGGACTCGAATCGTGCGCGGAAAGAGTATTAAGTCCGCTCGTTCTCCGGAAAGTGGCGCGAGGCACGATCAATGCTGATATTAAAAGATCGAAGTTGAACGGCCGGACAAAATGAAGACTCGAACAAAAAATCGACCCACAAAAACCGTACCTGCAAAAACTGTAAAGAGGCAGAAGACCAAGATGGCATCCGCAGTCAACACCGGCGGACGAAGGATCGATGCGCTCAAGCGCCTGCTCACCAAAGAGCGCGCCGATACGCTCGCCCGAGTGAAAGAATTGATGCGCGAGCAGGCCCGCAACGGCGGCCAGCCGCCCGCTGACGAAATGGATGTGGCGCGATCGCTTTCCGAAGTCGAGACGCACGCCGCGCTGTTCGATCGCGCGCAGGAGCGGCTCAGCGCGATCGACGCGGCAATCGCACGGCTGGGAGCTGGAGTGTATGGAACGTGCGCGCGATGCGGCGATGAAATCCCGCTGGCGCGGCTCCAGGTGATCCCGTTCGCGCAATTTTGTGTCGATTGTCAGAACGAGGCGAATACCGAAGCTCGCAGCGGTCAAAGCGGACTCGCCAAGCCGTTCGGCGGCCGATGGACCGGACCCGAAGAGCTCAGCAATCCGGACGACGCGGAAGAACACGTCGAGCGAGTCCCCACCGCCGACGACGACGTGCAGGTAGACAGCGCTTTCGGCCCTGACGAAGACGAGTTGGAAGCGACCGGCGTCGAAAAGCGTCGTCGCGGACGCCCGCCCAAAGCAAAGAAGCCGATGGTTCAGAAGAAGGCGCGCTAAGAATTCATTCACCGGCGATCGGGTTGGATTTTACCTCGCCCAATTAGGATGTAGCGTTCCGCGCGACTTCTTACCTGCCTCGCCCGCTATGTTGCGGGAGAGGCCGCGCCGAAGGAGCGGGTGAGGGTGAACTTCACGGGATAGGGGCCGGCCGGATCGCGGCCGGCCGTGATGGTTCCGCGATCGCATCGCAAGAGTCACGCGTGGTCGCTCTGCCTTGTTACTGATACGCGCACCGATGGCCAAATGTCGTCAGAGTGAAGGGTTCGAGCGAGCGCAAGGCTCGATCTTAGGTTACGAAGCCTGGCAGAACGACATTTTTATCGAAAAGATTTATCGTCCCACGTACCTGAAGCCGTAAGTCTGGAACCTCGGCCTTGGCGTCACGGTTCCTTCGACAGCCTGGCAATTCCGGCCGGTATGCGTAGTGAAAGCAACTCTGCTAGGGCCCATGGTAAAAGCCTAGGGAATTCAACGACAATAATGATGAGGTAGTCTTCTCTTGAATAGTTTGAGAAGAATTGATACTCATTCTCATAATCAAGAGAGGTTCCCTGCCAATGTATCTGTGTATCTGCAACGCAATTACCGACCACCAGGCGCGTTCGCGCGCCGCTGCTTCATGCTCGGTTGCCGCTTTCTACCGCGCACTTGGCGTCAAACCTAAATGCGGCAAATGCGTCCCGCTGGTTCGCGAGCTGCTCGACGCAGAGGCCAACTCTGTCGAATCTCGCCAGGATGCGTGCGGCGCCGAAGGTTAAGCAAGTTTTCTGTCTCGCTGATTTGCCCTAAGCTGAACTATTCATAGCCGCTTTGCCCCGGAGAAGGTTCCGTGAAGGGTAACCCCAAGGTACTTCAGTTTCTCAATACCGTGCTCCGCAACGAGCTGACCGCGATCAATCAATATTTCCTGCACGCGAAACAGTTCGATCATTGGGGTGTGTCCAAGCTCGGCAAGTACGAGCGCGACGAATCGATCACCGAGATGAAGCATGCGGACCGGGTGATCGAGCGAATTTTGTTTCTCGAGGGCCTGCCCAATCTTCAAGATCTCGACAAGCTGCTGATCGGCGAGAACGTCAAAGAAGCGCTCGAATGCGACCTCAAGCTGGAACTCAAGGCGCTGGTCGATCTTCGCGCCGCGGTAGCGTACTGCGAATCGGTGAAAGACTACGTCTCGCGTGAGCTGCTCGAAGAAATCATGCACGAGGAAGAGAAGAGCGTGGATTTCATCGAGACCCAGCTCGACCTGATCAAGCAGATCGGAATCGAGAACTACATCCAGCTGCAATCGTCGAGCGCCAGCTGACAGCCCTGATAGTGTGTCATCGCGGGACGCGCCGCAGTCGTTTGCGGCACACATCAGTTGACGCTCGGATTCTCTTCGCTGCCCTTGGATTCTAATTCATAGCTAGCTCTAGCCTTTTCGGAAATAGCGCCGATCGCATCCGTGTCGGCATAGTGATTGCTCCCTCCTGTCCAGATGGCGGGCGGCTGGCGGGGGATATTCGAATGTATTTGTTGCTGGTGGAAGACAATCCTACCGATCGGATGATTATCCAGGCTCGGCTCCGTCACGCGTTTCCGACCGCTGAGATTCTGGCCGCTGACGATCCGATCGGAATGAATGAGCATCTCAAGCGCGACGCCTGCGATGTTGTGATCACGGACTATTGGCTGGGCTGGAGCGACGGATTGTCGATCCTCCAGCGCGTGTGGGAGCGATGGCCACAGAGCCGCGTGATCATGCTCACGGGCAATGGCGGCGAAGAGGTCATGGCCGGTGCGTTCAAGCATGGGCTGTATCGCTATCTGCTTAAGCCGGACGGATTCGAGGATCTGGCGGCGGTTGCAGGAGCCGCGATGGAGAGCAAGCGGCGCGAGGATTTCAACGCGCTGATGGCGATGATCGTCAATTCGATTCCTGACGCGGTCCATAGCGTGGATGCGTCCGGCAGGATCACTGCGATTAATGCGGCGGCTCGCCAGATGTACGGGTACGCCGAGCCCGAGATCGTCGGACTCGCCAACGAGTCTCTGTTGCCTGCCGGACGCCGCGATGAAATCCGGCGGATGCAAGCGCGGGCGCTCAGCGGGGAAATCGTGCCGCGCTTTCCGATGCTGCTGGTCCGGATAGACGGCGCCGAAGTTCCGGTCTCGATGACGATATTGCCGATGCGTCAAGGCGACGGCCCGATATCCAACGTGGCATTCATCGCAACTGCGATTGTCAAACCGACTCGCGAAGCCGGCATGGCAAGTGCGCGCGATGCGTCGCATCCGCCGCGCCACGCGCCAGCTTTGAGCATCCGCTAGCACGCTTCACGAGCGGGACTCGCGAGGAGTGCCTCGCCGCGGCGGCGTGGAGTTGTTGCTTTAAGATCGGATTTTCTTCTTATAATGAGCCTCCACATACGAGATGAGTAATTTTTATTTGTCGTTCGGAGGGGGCATGCGCCACAGAACTGTCCGTTCGATCGTTCTGCTGACCCTGATTGCAGCGACCGCTGCGCTATTCACTTCGTCACATGCGCGAGCCGAAGACGCGAAGAAGCAATTCGCCGGCTACACAAAGTATGTCTGGTACCACGCGCACTATGACGTCAATGCCGACGGCACCCACGTCGAGACGACCTCATGGGCGCTCAAGGTGCTGGGCGAGCAGGGAGTTGCTCGCGCCCAGCAAGCGTCGGTCAGCGTCAGCGACAGCCTCGAGAAGCTCGAAATTCTCTCGGCATATACGCTCAAGGCAGACGGGCGCAAAATCAACGTTCCGCCGACCAACTATCAGGACGAAACCAATACAGGCAAGGGCAAAGTCGCGCCGATGTTCTCCGACCTCCGGACTCGGACGGTGGCGTATCCCGACGTTGCAGTCGGCGACACCGTGGTGATGTCGTACAAGCTGACGCAGGTCGAAGCGACCTTTCCCGGAAATTTCTCGACGCTGGAATCGTTCTCCAAGTTCCAGGTCTACGACGATGCCCAAGTCAGCCTGAGCGCGCCCAAATCTCTCGGATTGCGCGTCTACTCACGAGGCGTCGAGGGAGGGGAGGCGCCGTCGACTGGCGGACGCAGCAATTGGGCCTGGACCTACAAAAACGAGCGGATGGCGACGCCGGAGACCGGCGCGGTTTCATCGCTCGACTACGGCCCGATGATTATCGCGACCACGTTCAAGGATTACGGCGCGTTGGCGACTGCTTACGATGCGCGCGCGAGAGCCAAGGCGGCGCCGACCGACGCCATCAGGAAGCTGGCGAACCAACTGACGCAAAATGCGCGCACGCCGCGCGAGATTGCCAAGGCGCTTTACGATTGGGTGTCGCAGAATATCAAATTCGTCGGCAATTGTGTGGGAGTCGGCTCGGTTGTGCCTCACGACGCCGATGTCGTGCTGGCGAACAAGATGGGTGACTGCAAGGATCACACGACGCTGCTGCAGGCCCTCCTCGCGGTTAAAGGAATCAAGAGCACGCCGACGCTGATCAACTCAGGCGACGCGTACATTCTGCCCGATGCTCCTACTATCGAAGCGTTCAATCACGTGATCACCTATATCCCGTCGTTGAACCTCTACGCCGATTCGACGTCGCCATATACTTCGTTCGGATCGCTGCCACCGGGCGATGCTGGCAAGCCTGTCGTCAGGACCGTCGACTTCAAAGGTATCGAGCACACCCCGATACCGAATTGGCAGGACAACGGCTCGACTTCCACCACCGTGATGAAGATCAACGAGGACGGTACCGGCGAAGGCACCACCAGAATTCACTCGAAGGGCGAAATCGCCGACGGATGGCGATACGGGATGATCTACATGCAGCCCAATATGGAAGACCAATGGCTGCGCCGGGCGCTGGAGGCCAATGGTTTCGCGGGGACGGGCAGTGTCGACCTGGGCGATCTGAAAGGCCGCACCGCGAACTACAACTACAGCGTCAAATACAAGATCAGCGATGCAATCAACCTGCCGGGGCCGGGCGCGACGTCTATCAAATCACCCTTTGACGGAGTCGGCGAAGTTGCGAGCTTTATTTCCGATGTAAGCGAACCCGATCCGACCGTGAATTTCATGTGCAGCGGCGGTTTCTCGAAGAGTGTCGTCACCATCAGCTTGCCCAAAGACGTGAAGGTTCTGGCGATGCCCAAGGACGCTGAGATCAGGGGCAAATACCAGACCTACAAAGCGACTTATCAGGCGAAGGACGGCACCGTGACTGCCGTGCGGGAAATCGAGGATCGAACGCCGGGACCGGTATGCGCCCCCGCCGTCGCCGCCGACTACAAGAAATTCGCGATTGCCGTCAGGAAGGAGCTCCGCACCCAGCTTCTCTATCAGTGATCGCCAGCTGTCATATGTGACGATCCAGGCGTCCTGGCAATGAGAATCTTGCCTCTTGCGGGCGAATCGACGGCTCCTGAATGGCTACCTTGGCGCGCCCCGGAAGACTAAAGTATCCGGTCTGATGGCGCACGATAACGGCTCTCACATACTCACCGAACACGGCGCATTGAATCATGTGCCGACCTATCGCAGCCGGCCAGTGCGGATCGCGCTCTACTATGCGCTCGGCGGCCTCATCTGGGTAATGGTTTCCGATCGGGTGCTGTCGCTCATGCCGGCGCATTCGTACACGCTCAACCGCCTCATGTTCGTGTGCGTGAACGCGCTGCTGCTCTACCTGGTGGCAGCCCGCTACATGAAGACAATTCGAATCTCGGTTGCGGCGCGAGAGGAAGCGCTGGTCCGTGCGCGCGGCTACTTCGAGTCGTCGGTCGAGGGAATTATTTCGGCGGACAGCAAGGGGATGATTCGCCAGCTCAATCCGCGTGGCCAGGAGATGTTTGGCTACCATGAAATGGAGCTGGTGGGTCAGCCGATAGAGATCCTGGTTCCGCAACGCTTCCACTATCGGCACGAGGCGCATCGCAGCGCGTTCTTCGGAGCTCCAAGATCGCGCGCGATGGGCCGTGGGATGGAGATTGCGGGACGCCGAAAAGACGGCACCGAATTTCCGGTCGAGGTCAGTCTCAACGTCGTGCATACGCATCGCGGCAAGCTGGTGATTGCGTTCATCACCGATATCACTGAGCGCCGCGCGATGGAGCGTGAGGCGCGCCGCAATGAAACGGTGGACGCGCTCGCGGCCGTCGCAGCCGGAATCGCGCACGAATTGAACAACCCGCTGGCCGTGATGGCCTCGCGAATCGAGCTGATGCTGGCGTCGGACCAGGATCTCAGCATCCAGACGCGCGACGATCTGCTGGTCCTGCAAAAGAACATCGAGCGCGCCAGCCGCATCTCGCACAACATGCTCTCGCTCGCGCGCCAGCGGCCCGGCTCGCGCCAGGCGGTGGATATGAACGTCGCGGTCGAGGATGCGATGTTGATAGTCGGCGCCGAGGCCAAAGGCGGCTTGCTGAGATACGAGACCATCCTGGATCGGTCGCTGCCGCCGGTGATGGCCGAGCCGACCGGCATCGAGCAGGTGCTGATCAACTTTATTCTCAATGCACGCGACGCCGGTGCGCACTTGATCCGAATCGAGGTGGCGCCGGCGCCGGGACGCGCGGGTCATCTTCGGTTGTCGATTTCCGATGACGGCGCGGGAATCGCGAGCGATGTGCTCACCAAACTGTTCCAGCCGTTTTTCACGACCAAGGCGAAAGGGACCGGCCTGGGCCTGTGGTTGAGCCAGCGGATCATCCAGGACCACGGCGGCAGTGTCAGCGTCGAATCTGTGGTGGGCAAGGGCACCACCTTCGCGATAACGCTGCCGACGATGGGCGATTCGTCATCGGGGCGCATCAAGCTTTCTTCGCGCGATGAATCGCCGACGCCGTCGCTGATTGCAGCCGCGCGAAGCAGTCGATCGAGCCGCTAGGCCGATGGCTGCACCAGCAAAAATTCTGATCGTGGACGATGAGCGCGACCTGGTCGACGCATACGTGCGACTGCTCGAGCGCGCAGGCCACAATTGCCTCGCTGCGTTCGACGCAAACGAAGCAATCCAGTTGATCGACGCCGAGTCGCCCGACCTGGTGATAACCGATCTGAGCCTGCCCGACACCAGCGGCATCGAAATAATCCGTCACATCCGCGCAAAGTCGCAGACCACTCCGATAATTGTAATGTCGGGCCACAACGCCCCCGAACTCAACAACGCCGCCCACGCCGCCGGCGCCAACATCTCCCTCCTGAAGCCAGTCTCAATCGCCGAACTGCAAAGGGTGATTGTCGAAGCTCTGGGGCGGTGAGCGCAGTTCTCCGACTTAGGGAGCTGCGCGAGCGAAGTTCTTGTCATCCTGACGACGGGAGCGTTAGCGACGGGAGGAATGGACCTCGGACAGGTTCGCGCGACGCGAACCCGGTTCCGGTCTCTGAAATCGCGCAGCGCTCCTTCTCTTGATGCGAGCGTTGCCGTTGACGCGCAGCAACCTAACCCCTAGCCCCTTCCCGAGCGGGAAGGGGGACCAGATGAGAGGGACCCACCTGCGCGGAGAGACTACAGGGTGCGCTTGAACGAGACGCTTGCTAGCACCAACATCAGGACCATGAAGACCAGCAGGAATCCTATGTCGCCGCTTACTGCGGTGAAGTCTGCGCCTTTGAACAGGATCTGTTTGATTGCGCTCACTGAGTGAGTTTCGGGATTGAAATGCGCGAAGGTTCGCAGCCACGGCGGGAAGCTCTCGACCGGATAAATAGCGCCGCTGGGGAAAAACAGGATCACGTTCAGAAATCCCGAGAACGTTCCGACCAGGCGCGGATGGCCCGCGCGGCCGAGCATCGAGAATGTCATCGCGAGCAGGCCGGTCGCGCTGATGATGATTATTCCGATCAGCATCAACAGCGCCGTTGGGCCGCCGAGGATTCGCCCGCGCGTGATCATCAGGCCCAGGAACAAGACCAGTACGCCGCCGATGCTCGTCACCGTCACGCCGCTGGCGAGGATGCCGCCGGCGATGTCCCATCGCGAGAGTGGAGTCACCAGGTAGCACTCGGTGACGCCCATGAATTTGTCCATCACCCAGTTGAACACGCCCGACATCAGCGAGCCCATGAAGATGGCCATCACGATGACGCCGGGGATGAGCGATCGATCGTAGTCGACGTACGGGAACAGCCAGCTCGGGCGCAGTGAGATGTCATTGAGCTTGGGCTCGCGCGCAGTGACGTAGGCAACTTTGATTGTTGCGGCGGCCTGATCGAGAACGCCCTCGAGCGTTTGCGAGCTGATGCTGTCGACGTTATCGGTGAACAATCCTATCTGCGCGATGCGGCCTTCGGCGACGTCGTGGCTGAAGTCGGGCGGGATTACGACGACGCCCTTGTAGAGTCCGTTGCGCACTTCGTCGACGGCGCCGCCCGGATCGGTTTCGAAGGTCACGTCGACGGTCTTCGGTCCCGCCTGCAGCGCGAGCAACTGTTCGACGATGCGGCGTGCGTAGAGTCCGTGATCCTGCTCGACGACGACAATCGGCAGATGCTTGAGCTGGCCCTGGAACGAGTTGCCGATGATCACGAGATAGACAATCGGCATCAGGATGACCGAGATCAGCGTGATCGGATTGCGCGTCAGCTTCTTCAGGTCGCGGCGCATGATTGCGAGGAATTTCAGCCCGAACATCGGCGGCCCTCCTCAGCGCTGCTGCGGCATCCCGGCGCCCACGAACATGCTGACCTTCTTGGCCGGCTCGTCGCGGAGCGTGCGCCCGGTGAAATGGATGAAGACGTCTTCGAGCGAGAGTTTCTGCACAGTGATGGCGGTCACGCGGTCGCCGGCTTTCTCCACGGCGTCGAGAATTTGCGGGATCGCGCGCGCACCGTCGTTGGACGAAAGCTGCAAGCGGTTGCCGCCGTCGAGATTCACCTCGCGCAGATACGGCATCGGCTTGAGCATCTCGGCGATAGCGACGGGATCTTTTTCGACGACCAGATCGATCCGGTCCGCACCCGGCACCGTCGACTTGAGTCCGACCGGCGTGTCGAGCGCGATAATCTTGCCGCCGTCAACGATTGCGATCCGATCGCACAGCGACTCGGCCTCGTCCATGTAATGCGTTGTGAGCGAGATCGTGATCTCGCTTTCCTTGCGCAGCGCCTCGAGCAGGTCGTGCACCGCGCGGCGACTTTGCGGGTCGAGTCCGATCGTCGGCTCGTCGAGGAACAGTACCTCAGGTGAATGAATCAGGCCGCGCGCGATTTCGAGGCGGCGGCGCATCCCGCCGGAGTAGGTCGCAACCAGATCGTTCGCGCGCTCGGTCAACCCGACCATGTGCAGCAGCCGATGGCCGCGTTCGCGGCGCTCGCGGCGCGACAGGCCGAAGAACTCGCCGTAGATATCGACGTTCTCCCATCCCGTCAGATCGAGATCCGAAGTGAGCGCCTGCGGGATGACGCCGATATTCTCGCGCACCTGGCGCGGATGGCGCGCGACGTCGAAGCCCGCGACGAACGCCTGCCCGCCGCTCGGCGGTATCAGCGTGGTCAGCATCCGCACCAGCGTCGTCTTGCCGGCGCCGTTGGGCCCGAGCAGTCCGAAGACCTCGCCGCGACGGACCTCGAAGTTGACCTTATCGACCGCTGTGAAAGCGCCGAAGCGCTTAGTCAGGTCTTTGGTTTGTATTGCTAGTGAGTCGGGTTCCATCATTGCGCGGAAAAGTGACTTCCGCGGTCATCCCGGGTTTGAGTTCGCCTTCGGCCTGCAACACCTGCACCTTGACGTAAAAGGTGCGGATATCCTGGCGCCCGCGCCGCACGTCGCGCTCGGTCGCGAACTCGCCTTCCTGTCCGATTGCCATCACGCGGCCGCTGAAAATCTGCGGCGGTGTCGTCGGCAATTGAACCTGCGCCGACTTGCCGATGTAGAGCGAACCGAGGTCGGTCTCTTCGACGTCGACGCGCGCCCAAATCGTCGAGAGGTCGTCGACCGTGAGGATCGGCACGCCCGGCGTCACCCATTCACCGACTTCGAGCGCCTTGCTGACGATGACCCCGTCGACCGGAGATTTTATCTCGGTGTCAACGATCTGATCTGCATAATACTTCGCGTTGGCCTGCGCACTGAGCACGTCTGCTTCGTCTTGCTGGACAAGGGTGATCGCGTCATCGCGAACCTTGGTTGCAACCACGTTTGCTTTCGCCAAAGCCTCATTGCGCACGAGGTCGCGCCGCGCCTGCGCCAGGTTGGCCTGCGCATGAGCGAGATCGGCTTGCGACTTCGCGAGCTGATTTCTCAGATCGATATCCTCGATTCAGCGCGATCACCTGTCCCTTCTTCACGTGATCGCCCTCGATCAGATCGAGTTGCTTGATGCGCCCGCCGATTCGGCTGGTGATATTTACCTCGGGCGCCTCGATCATGCCGACGACCTTGATGGTCGAGCGATCCTCGGGCGGCCACAGATAGGCGCGACCGAACAAATAAAATCCGAAGATGACGCCGCCTAGGATCGCCAGCCGAATTACCCTGCGGATGAGGGTTCGAATCATTGCGGATGCCCCGGCTTGGAGACCTGCGCCGGGTCTGCGCCGAGCGATCGGAGCATCAGGTTGCCGAGCTCGCGGCTTATCTCGGAGACCGGGCGGCTGGGTCCGTAGTACAAAAGCAGGGACCGAATCGCGCCCTGGATCGCGAACGTCGCGAGGCGCGGATCGACGCGCGTGAACACGCCAATGCGGATTCCTTCCTCGATCAGCGTCGCGAAAAAATTGAAGCCGCGCTCGCGCGAACCCTCGATAATGCGGTTGCGCGCCTCCGACAGTCGCGGCTCCTCGGTCGCGAAAAACTGAAGAAAGTCGCGCCGCTGATCATAGAACTCGACCATTACCGCGATCGAACGGCGCATCCGCTCGACCACCGGCAACTTCGGATCGGCGCTCGCCATGTAGGTGCGATATGCGGTGTCGAGGCCGTCGCTCAAAACGCCTAGATAGAGGGCGTCCTTCGACGGAAAGTAGAGATATAGCGTCCCTTTGGCGACCCCGGCGGCGACCGCGACGCGGTCCATCGTGACGGCCTGGTAGGCCTCGTGCGCGAAGAGTTTCAGCGCCGCAGCGAGGATACGCTCGCGCTTGGCGGCCTGTTCGTCGTGAACGTGAAAAGGGCGTCCGTTGGTAATTCCAGCCGAATTTGTAGTGTTTTTATCCATAAACTGACCAGTCAGTCATATTCTGAATCGTGGCGGACGAGGAGTCAACCAGTCAGACGAGTGACGGGGGAACCGGTTGCGCGGCCCGATATGCCTGCCTAAACTCCTGAACTTCGAAAGTCGTTCACGAAAGCGCCCGTAGCTCAACTGGATAGAGCATCAGACTTCGGATCTGAGGGTTGGGGGTTCGAATCCCTCCGGGCGCGCCACGCAGCTGCATTTTGAATCGCGGGCGAAATGTGGCCCTCTGCCCTTTAATATCCTAGCGCCGCCTTTAGACGTTGCGCACCAAGTGTGTTGCCAGCCATGTTGTAGTTCGAGAAAGGAGGATTGCCCCCGCTATCGTAGTAAGTCGGGTTCGACGTATAGTCGGCGTTCGCGAAGCCAGTGGTCATATCAATGATGTTCGGGAAGTGCGCGATCTCGTAGTCGTGAATCGCCTTGCGTGTTGCCGCCATTGTTAGGTCTGTCCCTACCGGCGCGGCAGTCTCCATCCACACCTTCATTCCCGCAGCCGTGCCTTCGTTATAAATATTCTGAAGCGCAGCATCGGTTTGCCCCGCAGAGCAGCCTGCCGAGATAGTGTCGCTTCCTCGCGGGCGAACAATGAGCACTTTGATGTGATCGGAAATCGCCTGAGTCACGCTAAACGGCGCTTGCGGAGCGCCGCAGTTATTGGGGTCGCCTACCCGTTGACCGCTTCCAGTTCCCCCGACAATGTAGCTGAACTCCCTCACGTTGCTCCCATATTTTCCGGTGAGATAGCTGTAGTACTCCGTGAGATAGCTAGTGAATCCGGCGTCGTTTGGACTCTTGGAAGCGGATGCTCCCTGAATCCCGATGACTATCGGACCCTGACTACGCCGCGCCCACGCAGAAGGAGCCAGCGAGAGCGCGAATGCAATAGCGACTAGTGGTAACAAGACTTTCAAATAAAACTCCCTTTTCAATGGCGATGGGAAGAGCCTTGCGGCGAGTCATGCAAAGGTCTTGAGGCGCTGCTTCACAGCGGGATCGCCGTGCGGAACATGATGAAGCGGCCCAGCATTTCGCCGACCAGGACCGACATCACTGCTATGTAGAGTAGGCCGGTTGCGGCCATCGTTTGGGGGATCTTTAGCGTCTGCCAGCACATCCAGACCAGGATGATTGTCGCGATCGGGCCTAGTATCACGCGGACTGCTAGTAGTCCCGCATGTGAGGCGAATAGATCATGTACCGCGGCGGCTGCGCTGGCGTTGCCGAGCATTACCGGAAGCAGGATCGCGAGGCCGAGCGCTAGCAGGTCCGCGATCAGCACGACTCCCAGTATCCGGACGTAGCTGCGCAGGTAGTCGACCGGCATATCGAGATCGATTAAGTACCAGTGGCCGAAGAGCATCGCGCCGCTGACCAGTCCGAGGACCAGCGCCGAGGTGATTGCGGTGAGGGAGTATGCGATTGCCCCGACCGCGCCGAATCCGGCCGGCATCAGGAGCGTCACGTTGACGATCAGCGCGATGAGGCCGAGTCCCAGGCTTAGCGCGTAAGCTCGTGATCGCAGCGGACCGTGCTCGGTCCAAAGCGTGTAGAGATAGACGGCGACCGCCGCGCTCGCCAGTGTCCACAGCGCGGCCGCCACCCACAGTGAGCTTTCGCCCGGTCCTGCCGACGCGCCGCCGCGCAATGCCAGCAATCCCAGCCCGATCGCAGTCGTCATCGATGCGGCCAGGTAGACCGAAGCGCTCGATTTGTAAAAACCGCGCTCTACCTTGAAGAACGGCGGAATTGAAAGGGCGAAGAGCCCGCCCCAAGCGAGTTCTCCGAAGACGAGGATGAAGCAAGCTGCGAATCTGGTCACGCCGGAATACTACCGATCACGGCGTACGGCGAACACTGTTGCGCTTGCCCGTCGTGCCATTCGGTGAAATAAAATGTCAGCGGGGAACGCGCCGAGACCGAATAGACATCCACGGCGGCGGGACTATAATTGAATTACATCGATTGAAATCGATGGGGAAAAATCATTGGGGAAAAATATGAGGTCATCGAGAATTCTTCCATTGTTGGCGATTGGATTCGCGTTCGCGCTTTCTGCATGCGGTGCGATGGAGGCCGCTCGTCAGGAACAGGTACAAAAGCAACAGGTGTTCGAGCATCGCGTTGACATGGCGCATATCTGGGTCACGACCGAAGCGCCCGCAGCCGGGAAGCCGTACACGGAGCTCGGCGATCTGACATATACGGAACCGTTCACGCCCGATGCGATCGACGAAGCGAAAATCAGTGACAAGCTGAAGGCGATGGCCTTCGCAAAGTGGCCTGACACGATCGACGCGATCGTAAACGAAAATCAGACGACTTCGGCCGACGGCTCGCAGATCACGGTTACGGCAAAGGCGATCAAGTACGATTCGTCGGTCGACCGCGAAGCGTTGCATCATATGAACGAGGGAATGGTCGCGTCGCCAAACGGCAACTAACTCCTCGCGACAGAGTGCGGATCTGAAGATGAGCGCGGCGCGGCAATCAAACCGCGACGCGCTCTTTGTGCTCTGACACAGGACGTCTGCGCGGTGTTTCGGCAGTTCTGACTGTCGAGAGTTCAGGCCGGCGGCGCCGACTCGGCCAGCAGACCGTCGAGTTTGCCGGCGTCGTTGAGCGCCTTCAATTCGTCGAAGCCGCCTATTATCTTGCCGTTGATAAAAATCTCGGGGACGCTGCGGCGGCCGCCGGACAGTTCGATCATCTTCGCGCGCAACGCGTCGTCTTCGGTCACATCGATTTCAACGAACGCGATATTCTTGCTCTTGAGCAGGCTCTTGGCCCGCGTGCAAAAGGGGCAGTAGGTGGTGGTGTAGATTTCGACTTTGGCCACGGCGTACCTCGCTAGAGTCATTGTTATCCGCGCGAGACAACCCTGTCCAGCGTTGATCGTCCGATTGCTAACGGGTGTCGGAGTACATCCGTTTGAGGCGAGCGGGCGGCACGCCCATCAGGTACATCGCGCGAATGATCCACATTTTTACGACGGTTCGCGCGACACCGTCGCGACCCCATCGCCGCGCTGACGTCGTCACTCGAGTGCGGAGGCACGCGACCCGTCCAGCGCGCTTCAAGCGTCGCGAGAATTCGAGATCCTCGCACAGCTCGAGCTCGGGGAATCCGCCGAGGCTCTCGAAGACGTCGCGTCGGACGAAGATAGCCTGGTCACCGGTCCCGGTGCGGCTGATCCGTGAGCGGATGCTGATCATCGCGCCGATGATGCGATAGGGCAGGCCGCTTTCGTCGAGCCTGACGTCGAAGCGTCCGCCGACCACCGCAGGATCCGATAGTGCCGCGGCGATGTCCCTCGCGAAAGTCCTTGGCACTAATGTATCTGCGTGCACGAAAACCAACGCGTCGCCATGCGATGCGCGCGCGCCAGCGTTCATCTGACGCGCCCGGCCGCGCGAGGCGCTGATCAACGCGTCGCACAACGGTTGCGCGATCGCGACGCTGGCGTCGCTGCTGCCGCCGTCAACCACGATGATCTCGGCGTTGGGAGCGCCGCGCCGAAGCGCGTTCAGGGTGCGCGCCGATATTCGGGGACTCGTTGAGCATCGGCACGATTGCTGAAAGCTGTTTCAATTTTGAAATCGAACCACCGGCGGATTCACCAGCGGCGACGAATTTGGCGCGGACGAATCGCCTTTGATGATTACCTGGCGGTCACGGATTTCGAGGCGACCCTGCTGGTAGAGCGCGATCGCGTGCGGAAAGATTTGATGCTCCTGATGCAGGATGCGCGCGGCGAGGGATTGCTCGTCGTCGCCGGGCAGCACGGGGACAGCGGCTTGCACGATCACCGGGCCGACGTCGACGCCCGGCGTGACAAAGAAAACGGTGCATCCTGCGATTTTGACGCCGTATGCGATCGCGTCCTTCGGCCCATGGATTCCGGGGAACGACGGCAGCAGGCTGTTGTGAATATTCATGATGCGGCCCGGGAACGCCTCGAGCATCACCGGCGACAGCAGGCGCATGAAGCCCGCGAGCGCGACCAGTTCGACCGAGCGTGCCCGTAGCGCTGCGAGAACGGCACGGTCGAAGTCCTCGCGCGACGGGAATTTGCGATGCTCGATGACCGCCGTTTCGATTCCGTGGCGGCGAGCGCGCTCGAGTCCCTGCGCGTCCGGGCGATTCGAGATGACGAGACGGATTTCTGCCTTGAGGTCGCCGCGCAGAATAGCGTCGATGATGGCTTGCAGATTGGAGCCGGTGCCGGAAATCAGGACGCCGAGTCTGACCGTCGGATTTTCCGCCATAGGATTAGCCGTTGCTCACTGGCTCAGCGAATCGACACTCCGTGTTTACCGCGCCCCACCTCGCCGATAACATAGGCCGCATACTGCCGGCGGCGCAAATGAGCAACGACCCGGTCGGCCTCGCGCGCGGGCACGATCGCGACCATCCCGAGGCCGTTGTTGAAGGTGCGATCCATCTCGGCGCGCGAGATTTTGCCGAGGCGCTGAATCAAGCCGAAAATCGGCGGCGTCGGCCAACTGTCGCGCTCGACGATTGCGCGAGTGTCCCTGGGCATCACGCGCGGCAGATTTTCCAGCACGCCGCCGCCGGTGATATTGGCGAGACCGTTTATTTTGAAGCGCTCGAACAGCTCGACCACGACTTTTGCGTAGATGAGCGTGGGACGCAGGAGTTCCTCGCCAAGCGTGCATCCGAGTTCGTCGACGCGCGAGGCGAGCTTGAGTTTCGCGCGCTGCACAACGCGTCGCACGAGCGAGAAACCGTTCGAATGGAGTCCGCTGGATGCGATTCCGATCAGCACGTCGCCGGCGCGCACGCTCGACGGCTCAGGGATTCGCGCGCGCTCGACTATTCCCACCGCGAAGCCGGCCAGGTCGTACTCGCCAGGTTTGTACAGTCCACTAAGCTGTGCGGTCTCGCCGCCGACCAGGCTCATGCCGGCTTGATCGCATCCGCGGGCGACGCCCTTCACGATGTCGAGGGCGATTTTCTTTTCGAGCTTGCCGGAGCCGATGTAATCGAGAAAAAACATCGGGCGCGCGGCGTGGCAGATGATGTCGTTGACGCACATCGCGACGCAGTCGATGCCGACGGTGTCGTGGCGCCCGGTCTGGAACGCGATCATCAGCTTGGTGCCGACGCTGTCCGTTCCCGCGACCAGCACCGGCGCGCGCATCTTGCGGGCACCGTTGAGTCCGACCAGCGCGCCGAATCCGCCGACGCCGCCGATGACATGCGCGCCGGATGTTGTCTTCGCGATCGAGCCGAACAGCGGAATCAGGCTCTGCTTCAGCGCGATATCAACGCCGGCTTCCTTGTATGTCATCCCTGGCGCCATCAGTCCGATTTCCTTCGCCGCGCGACCATCGAGGCGCGAAAGGCACGCTCGCCGTTTGGATAGGTGACCACGCCTTCGCGGTATTCTTCGACATCGAGTCCATCCGCGAGTGTGCGAAGCTCGCCGTGAGCGAGCAGAAAACGCGGATCACGCGGATGACCGATCGAAGCCTGGTCGACGAGAAATGTGCTGGCGACTAGAACGCCGCCGGGCCGGAGCGCACGCACAAAATTCGGGAACAGTGCGCGGTCGAGGAAATTTATATTCACAATGGCGTCGAAAGATTCGTCCTTGAGATGAAAGCTATCCAAGTTTGCGACAATGGGCCATATGGCGAGTCGAGAGTCGTGCACAGTCGCCGCGAGCAGGCGCATCGCCTCGACGGAGTAGTCGACCGCGGCCACCTGCATGCCCACACGTGCGAGCGCGAGTGCATTGCGACCACGCCCCGCCGCAACATCGAGCACGACGCCGCGCGGAATTCGCGCAAGCATCTCGACGAGGAACGGCTCCGTTTCCCCGGCCGGCTTGCCGCGATGACGTTCATCCCAGTCAGCGTGTCCTGCTTCGCTCATAGCACGCGTGCGAGCGTGAAGACGTCGACGGAGCTTGCGCCGGCCAGGAGGAGTACGCGCGCGCATTCGTCGACGGTGGCGCCGGTGGTCATCACGTCGTCGACGATCAGCACGCGGCGATTCGTGATGCGCTCGGGATTCGTGACGATGAAGGCGCGGCGCATGTTCCGGATGCGCTCGTCGTGATGTTGCGAGGTCTGTGGCGGCGTGAAGCGCCGGCGCGACATCGCGGTGGTATCGAGCGGGAGATTGAGACGTCGCGCAACTTCGGCGGCGAGCAGAGCGGCTTGATTGAACCCACGCCACCATAAGCGCCGCCAATGCAGCGGCACGGGAATTACGACGTCGTAATCGTCGGCGGACACCGGCAGCTCGTCGCCCAGGTACTCCACCAGCGCGCGCCCGACCGATTGATCGAGGCCGTACTTATGACGGCGAATCAGCGCGGGCAGGGTGCCGGGCTCGTCCTCGGCAGTCGTTCGATAGCGTGCGATAGTGCGCGCGATTCGGTAGCGTGGCGGATGCGCGAGGCATCGTGCGCACCTGGTCGCGTCACTGCTGGCGGACTCGAGCGGTCCTCCGCAAACTTCGCAGCGCGGATTCGGCACCAGCTCGACGCGTGCGACGCATCCAGCGCAGACTCGGCGTCCAGGCTCGGAGCCGAGCGGCGTTCCGCACGCGGCGCATTTGGGCGGATAGAGAAAGTCGAGGACTGTCGAAAGCTGTTGCGAAAAAGTTTGCGCGAGCGCGGGCATATATGATTGATCCGTCCGGCGGCGCCCAAACTCAAGAGGGTTGTGGTATAAGACAAAATCATGAGCGGACCGCTTGACGGAATTCGGATTATCGACTGGACGATCTGGCAGCAGGGACCGGTCGCGACCCAGATGCTCGCCGACCTGGGCGCCGAGGTGATCAAGATCGAGGAACGCGAGCGCGGCGACCCCGGCCGCGGAATCACGGCGGTGGCTGGCAGCGCGACCGTCAAGGGCGGGCGCAATTATTATTTCGAAGCGAACAACAAGCACAAGAAAAGCATCGCGCTGAATCTGAAGCAGCCCGAAGCGCGCGAGATTGTGCATCGACTCGCCGCGCGCAGTGACGTCTTCGTGCAGAATTTCCGCAAGGGCGTCGCCCATCGGCTGGGGCTTGGCTATGCGGACCTTGCCGCGATCAACCCGCGGATAATCTATGCGAGTGCGTCCGGGTACGGCCCCGAGGGACCCGACAGCGGCGAGCCGTCGTTCGATTACCTGGGGCAGGCGCGCTCGGGAATCATGAACGCAATCGGCAGCGGCAGCACTGCGCCGACGTACGTCTACGGGGGCATCGCCGATCAGATGGGCGCGATCATGCTGGCCTACGGAGTGCTGGCGGCGCTGTTCGCGCGCGAGCGGACGGGAATCGGGCAGGAAGTTGACGCCTCGCACCTGGGCTCGATGATGGCGCTGCAGGGACTCAACGTCGTCGCACGAACGATCATGGGCAAGGAGTTTCCGCGCAACACGCGCGCCAACGCCTACAATCCGCTGTGGAACCATTATCGATGCGCCGATGACAAGTGGATCTCGCTGGCGATGCTACAGCCCGACCGCTATTGGAAAAATTTCTGCGAAGTCATCGGGAAGACCGAACTGATTGAGGATCCGCGTTTTGCCGACGTCAAGACGCGCGGCAAGAACTCCGCGGCGATTGTCGCGATATTCGACGAGGTGTTTGCGACGCGTCCCCGCCACGAGTGGATGCGAATCCTCAAGGGTCGCGGCGACTTCATCTACACAATTGTAAATTCGGTGACCGATCTGCCTGACGATCCGCAGGTCAGGGCCAACGATTACGTTGTCGATTACGATCATCCCGCGCTCGGTAATCTCACGCTGCTCGGGATGCCGGTGAAGTTGAGTGCGACGCCGGGCGAGCCGCGCGGGCATGCGCCGGAGCTTGGGGAGCATACCGAGTTGCTGCTGACCGAGATGCTCGGCTACTCATGGGACGATATCGCGCGGCTGCGCGAGGCCAACGTCATTTGAACCTCGAGGAGTGATGCAAATGCCGATTACAGGATCAATCGAAGACCGCGAAGAAGTTCGCGTGCTGCACGCGCGTTACTGCCTGACGATCGACACCTGCCGCTACGACGAGTGGATCGATTGTTTCACCGAGGACGGCGTCTTCGAGAGCCCGCGCTTCGGCAAGCACAGCGGACGCGACGGCCTTAAGCGGTTCACGGCGATGTACAAGGAATCGCTCGGCGGCGCGCGAGTGCTCCACGTCGTCGCCAATCCTGCCTTCGACCTCGACGGCGACAGCGGCACCGGCACGTCCTACCTGCTCTACTACCACTGCAAGGACGGCAAGGTGCAGCAATCGACGGTGGGCTACTACACTGACCGTTTGCGCAAAACTCCTGCGGGATGGCGCTTTGCGAGCCGCCAGGTGACGATCCTCGGGCATCACTAAGACTCATCCGCGGCGCCTGAAAAGTTTCGCTGGACCCGCATTCACACTTTGATAGCATTTTCTTGTAGCAGCTCCGGTTTCCTCGGCAAAGAGGAGACTGAAGTCTAAGCCCAGCGTGGCCTTCCTCACGGAGGCCGAGGATTACCTATGGATCAATCGACAGGCGCGCTGATCGAACGGCTATCACGGCTGGAATCGCAGCAGGCCAAGCTCCAGCGCAGCAACAAGCATCTGCGGATGATGACCGGCGCGATGTTGCTGCTGTGCGGTGCGCTGTTCACGATGGCGCAGACGAGCACGGTGACCGATACCGTGGAAGCGCAGCAATTCCTGCTGCGCGACAGCACCGGCAAGTTGCGCGGCTCGATGGGCGTTTTGTCCGACGGCGCAGTCGGGCTGAATCTTTCCGATCCCAACGGCCGCACGCGAATAACCGTTGACCTCGCTTCGAACGGCACCCCGGGTGTGGATCTGTACGATCAAGACGGCAAGGTACGCGCGACCATGGCGCTCGGCGATGCTGGTCAACCCGGACTCGGTCTCTACGGGCCAAATGGCCATCTGCGAACCAGTCTCGATGTTCCAGCGGGCAAGACGGCCGGTTTAGCGTTCTATAAGGACGACGGCCAGCCGGCGTGGGGAGTTCCCTGATATGCGTACCAAGGGAACGTATCTCAAGTTGGGTCGCATGATCGGGGCTGTCCTATTGATAGGAGCGATCGGATTCGGTGTGAGCGGCTGCTATGACGAAGGCGGCTACTACGGCGGAGGGTACCCTGCGTATGGTTATGGGCCGTACTCATACGGCTGGGGCGGGGGTTGGGGAAATGGCTGGGGCTATCATCCTGACTTTGACGAGCACCATTCCTGGGAGGGACATTACGGATACGGCGGCCACCATACGGAGTTCTACCACAGCGGAGGCGGCAGCGTCGGGCATGCAGGGCGGCGGCGGCTTTCACGGCGGTGGCGGCGGTGGAGGCCACGGCGGCGGTGGTGGCGGCCATCGTTGAGATTTCCTGGTAACGCCTAGAAACAAGCGGCGCCGGATCGCGATACGATCCGGCGCCGCATTTTCGTTTGGCTGACTACGCTGCTAGAAGGCGGCGTACCAGGGGACTTCGTGCGGATTCTGCACTTCCCAGTTGATCTGGAACTGCCGCAACAACGTGCCGTCGGAATGAGCGAGCGCGAGCTTGGCGTTCTCGAGATCGACCTCGGCTTGTACCTGGTTGCCCTCGGCACTCACCTCCTCTTCCTGGAATTGGAGCAGGTCGTGCGTGGTCGCCAAGCCGACGCGGAATCTTATTTGCTCATCGTGGAGCGACTGGCGAGCGTAGTAGGTCGCGGACGCAGTCGCGGCCGCGCGCTTATAGTCGGCATACAGATTGGCGAGCGAGCTCTCCACATTGACGACCGTCTGCGACAGCGCCGCTCGATACAGCACGCGTTGCTGTTCGTATAGCACGCGAGCCTGCGCGAGAGCGGCGCGCGGCACGGCGTTGTCCAGCGGCATCTGGAAGGTCAGCACGGCGGCGTAATTGTAGTAGGTGAAACCCCACAGACGATCGAGCGCGTCGCCGTAAATTCCGCCGAACGGGAGTTTGGTGCCGGGTGTGGGCGTCCCAACCGCCTGCAGGAATCGAGCAGTTTGAATTCGGGTACCGCGCTTGCCTGAAAGCTGACCTCGCCTGGCAGGGCGTGGTTCCGGCGGTAGAAGTCAGGCCGAATTGCGCGCCAAGGTTGAGCTGCGGCAGCACCTGATTTTCAGAGAACTTCACCTGCAGCAATGAGTCGCGAATCGCCTCGCGCATGCTCCCGAGCGACGGCACATACTGCACCGCCAGTTCGAGTGCCCGCTCCTCATCGACTACCGCCTGCTCCTGCGGATTGGGCCGCGTGAGCGGCTGAATTTCCTCAGGCAGGAACGTGCCGTACGGATTCAGCATCACGTCCTGTCGAAGCTGGGTGCGCGAGTTTTTCAAGTTAGCCTCGGCGGTATACACGTTGGCCTCTGAAGTTGCCGCCGCCGATTGCGCTTCCTGCAAATCGATAGGTGCGAGAGTCCCGACCTTGACGCTGATGGCATTCTGACGGACCAGGTCGAGGTTGAAGCGCAGCGCAGCGCGCGCGACGTTGAGGTTTTCTTCAGCGAGCACGACGTTCCAGTAATCGCCGCCGATTTTCTGCACGAAATCCTGCAGTGCCTGTCCGTAAGTCCATTGCGCCTGCTTCTGACCCGACTCTGCGATCTGGACGTTGATAGTCGCAAAGTCCCAGCCGAAGTTCTGCAGCAGTGGCTGTGAGAGCGACAGTGCAAGGTTCGGGGTATAAGAAGGATTGACACCGGCGAAAGTCGAATTCGACAGCCCACGATCGTTGTTGAAGGTCACGCCAAAGGTGCCATTGGTGATCGCGGACACTTTGTTGAGGCCGAAGTTCCAATCGTAAAATTTCTGCACGAACGTGTTGGCGCCTGCCGTTTGCAGGGCGGAAGTGACGGGTATCACGTTCTTCTCGATATCGCCCTGGGCCGTGAGATTGGGATCGAAGGTACCGTTGGCTTCGCGCACGGTTTCCATCGAGGCGATCGGATCAAGTTGGGACGCCTTCAACGACGGATTGTTCTGGATCGCGATGTAGATCGCTTCCTTCAGTGTGAGTCCGCGCGCTTGCGGATCTTCCGAGCGCATGTAGCGCTCGCTGATCACGTTGTCGGGCACGACATCCCTGGTCGGCGACCATTGATGCGCGAAGATGCGTGGCAGGTTCAAGAAATCAGAATGATGCTCGAACTGGTTGGCGGCGCTCGGCGGCACGCTGCCCCGCGGCGGCGGCTGTGGCGGTACCGGTATCGACTGCATCTGGATCGGCCCGTTCAAATCCGGCGGCGGCAAGGGCGTGGTCGGCAGCGTGCCCGTGACCTTCAATGGATTCGCCGGATTCGGACTCGTAGTAGTCACAGGCTGAGCGAATCCGGTTGAGGTTCCGATCAGCAGCATCGAAACAATCACGATTGCGAGGGAAACGAATTTACTTCTCGACATTCTAACGGACCTCCTTGTCCCTGTTGCCATCACCGGTGATGGCCCGCCAGTTCCGCAACACCCCGATTACGCAATTGGACTCAATTGGATTCAACAGTTGGATCGATTCGCCGGCGCCGAATCGAAGCGAAGCGCTTGCGCGGCGCCAAGCAGGTCGCGATTATAGCCAAGGCCGTCAGGCTTGTCTTGCGAAATCGAATGCGGCCGGATTTCTTCGCGACTTATGTTTGGAGATGGTATGCGCGGATTCAGACTTCTGCTCGTAGTACTCATCTTGTCGCCGATCATTGTGCTGGCGCTGAGCGAGTCGAAGCTCACGCGGCAACCCTTCGCGCAAGTTACCGCGGCGCCGGGGCCGGTGCCACTGACTGCACCTGTCGCTCCGGGTCAGCCGGCTGCGTTCTCGACGGTCGGGGCGCTGCCCTCTCTCGCGGCGGCACCGGGTTTCACGCCGAATGTCGCTGCGAGCGTGGCGCCTACACCGCGCGCATTTCGATGCACCTGCGGGGCGCCGGGAATCTGGACCGAGTGGGCGGGCCTGGTGTCGTCGTCCAACTATGTTCTCGCGAGTCAGGCCGCGCGCGGCCAGTGCGCCAACTACCTGCTCAACGCCAACGCGCCTTCGCCATACATCGTCCCCGAGGGAACGACGCCGAGTAACGCGCATCAACAAATCTACAATGGCACCGCGTTCACGCAGCGCGCGCAGGTGGCAACGTCGGTGGGACAAAACGTCGTCTTGCCGCGCTCGTCGGTAACGCAATTGTCGACGGAATGCACGCGATGCGCGTGCAACTGACGCGTGGGAAGTGATGCCGCTAATCTCTTTTGAACGCGGCGGTCCTTCCTTCGCTTAAAATCCTCGCGGGATCCAGATTGCCGAACAGATTGATCAGAGTGCCGACCAGGCCAGTCCACCCCGTCTGATGGCTCGCACCTAGCCCGGCGCCGTTGTCGCCGTGGAAATATTCGTAGAACAGTATGTTCTCGCGCCAGTGCGGATCGGACTGGAACTTTTTCGTAGCGCCATACACAGGCCGGCGCCCATCTCCATCGGGTAAGAAAATTTTAGCGAGCCGTCCAACGATCTCTTTTGCTACCTCGAACAGGTTCATCAGACGACCCGAACCGGTTGGGCATTCGATTTTGAAATTGTCGCCGTAATATTCGTAAAAGCTTAGTAGCGCGCGGAGGATGAGCGCATTGACCGGGACCCACACACCGGCCCGCGCCAGTGGTCAAGCCAAAGAGCCGCTCTTTCAGGATCGGATCGTTGCCGTTCCATAATGCGAGCGCGAATTAAAGTACGCCGTGGTCGTCGCAAATTCCGCCCAGGCCATCTTCGCCCCAGCGGTAAGCGCGTGAGCGCGCCTGATCATGGGAGAAGCAGTCCCACGCGTTGCCGTCTTCGCTATAGTCTTCGCGCACCGTCCCCCATTGCCGTTCGCTCAAATATGGACCCCATTTCTTCCACGGAACGTGTGATTCGAGAGACGCTCGCAAGCGCTCGCTCTCTGCACTTGTCTCTGCGGCTGCCGATGAATCCTGTAACTGCCTGGGTATAGTCATCCTTGCGGGCACTCGACCGGGATACTAAGCCAATCTTTCCCGCGGTCTCATTTGGGCGATGGGCGGGCTTGCGATCCGAATACGTTTTTAAAAGTCGCGCAAATCTATAATGGGCCGATTCGACGGCAGACTAATCAAGAACGCTCAACGATGCGAGACCAAACCATGAATTTCGCGCCAGACCGGAACGAATGGCCTGGGTTGGCAATGCGCCGTCGCCCAGCTACATTCCTGCCTGTGCGCGGGTATCGCGCCGATTTCAAGCCGAACGAGAATGCGCTGTCGGCGGACACACGCCTCTGACGCAACCTCCGCAGGTCACTGATTGACGGGCCAATCTTCGCGATTGCCCTGCAACTGAAGGTATGTATGAGCTTGCTGGTCCGCTCGCAATCCAGTTCTGCGACTATGAAAAAGTTGGCGCGGCTTCTCGTTCTCGTTCAACTCGCTGCTTCGGTAGCGATCCTCGGATGCGGTCATAAAGCTCCTGCCGCAAAAGATTCGGTTCCCGTGACCGTACAGTCTGTGGCCCTGGCGAAGGGCGCGGCCGGCGGCGGTTATTCGGCGAATATCATCGCCGACACGCAGGTGGACGTTGCCTTCAAGGTTAACGGCTACGTGCAATCGATCCTCCAGGTGAAGGGTGCGGACGGCAAGCTGCGCAATGTGCAGGCCGGCGATCGCGTCACGGCGGGCGCGGTGCTCGCGGTCGTCAAGGATGACACCTACCGCAACAGCCTGGTGAAGGCTCAAGCCGAGTTGCAGAACTCGCGCGCCTCACTCAGCAAGGCGAAGGCGGATTTCATCCGCTACACGCATCTGCTGGAGGAGCGAGTCGTGGCGAAGGCCGACTATGACGCTGCCAAACAGCAATACGACTCGGGGCAGGCCGCGGTCGGCTCCTCGCAAGCCGCGGTACAGCAGGCGCAGGTCGATCTCGATGACTGCAAACTCAAATCGCCGATGAGCGCGCTGGTACTCGATCGCAAGATCGAGGTCGGCACACTGGTGTCGCCCAACACCGTCGGCTTTCAAATTGGCGACACCGGCAAGGTTAAGGTCGTGTTCGGCGTGCCGGGAGCAATTGTCGGCGAGTTGAAGCCCGGAGCGGAGATCTCGGCCACTGTCGACGCGTTCCCCGGCCAGACCTTCAAGGGCACGATTTCCAAAGTTGCCGCAGTGGCGGATCCCAACACTCGCGTATTCGATATCGAGGCGACGATTCCCAACCCCGACGCCCGGCTGCGGGTCGGGATGATCGCGGCGCTTCATCTGCCGGCCACCGTCCAGGCGACGAGCATGGTGGTGGTACCGACGCGGGCAATAGTGCGGCCGCCCGATGATCCCAAGGGCTACGCGGTCTACGTCGCGGAGAAAGACGCCGACGGCAAGATGGTTGCCACGCTGAAAAAGATCGAAATCGGTCCCGTCATTGGTGACCAGGTCTCGGTCGAGTCAGGGCTGGAGCCGGGTGTGCAGGTGATCGTCAGGGGCGCGGATATAGTCTTCAACGGCGCGAGTATTACCGTCGTTCCTTAGGTGCGATTCCAATGGCGCACCGACCTGACGCTGAAATAATCGCGACGACTCACAACACGGCGCGCTTCTTTACCGAGAACCGCCAGATTTCGTGGGTGGCGCTGCTGATCGTGATCGCCTGGGGTATCTACGGTTACCAGAAGATGCCCAAGCGCAAGGATCCCGATATCCCGGTCAAGGAAGCGCAGGTCATATGCGCATGGCCGGGTGTCAGCGCCGACCGCGTCGAGCAGCTGGTAACGCGCAAGATCGAGCAGAAACTCGCGGAGGTCTCCGAGGTTCGCGCCCCGTCGAGCCGAAGAGTACTCGATAAAATCGCTGACGCTCGACGGACTCTCCGTCGTCAACGTGCAGGTTGATTATAACGTCAAGGACCTCAAGCCCATCTTCAACGAGATGGACCTGAAGCTCAGAACCATCACCGACCTGCCCAAGGGTGCCGGCCCGATCCAGTTCTTCAGCGGCTTTGGCGATACGGCGGCGCTGATGCTGACGGTGGCCAGTCCGAAGGAAACCGAGGTCGCGATTTCGCTGCGCGCCAAGGAGATAGCAGCGGCGATAAAGGCGACGCGGGGCAGCGCAGCCGACGCGTCGAAGCGCGCAACGGTAGTGGTCCCGTTCCCGATGAGTCTCGACGCGCCAAATATCGGCGAGAGTGTGAGCGGGATTCTTGGACCGTGCCTGGCGAAGGGCGGCGCGCTCGGTGATATCCGTCCGATTACGGGCAAAGGCTTCGTTGGCCTTGACGGAATCGCGAACTCCGACGACGATCTCTACCGGGCATTCATCGGATGCGTCGAGGAAAAATACGGCTCCGCTTCGTTCGATCCTGATATCTGGCAGCCGGTCGTGATTCGCACTCCCGACGACGCCCAGGCGCGGCTCGATACAGTAGCGGGCGATAAATACAGCTTCCGTGAACTGGACGATTTCACCGATTTGATCAAGCGCGGGCTGACCGGAGTGCCGCAGGTATCGAAGATCCTGATCTCGGGAGACCTGCCGCGCTGGATCCATCTCGAATATTCGCAGTTCAAGCTCGCCAGCTATGGCATCACACCCAGTAAAATCTCTCAGGTACTGGCGGCGCGAAATATCGTGGCGCCTGGCGGCGAGATCGAAACCAACGGCCGCAATCTCATCGTGCTGCCGTCGGGCGAGTTCAGAAGCGAAAAGGACGTCGGAGACGTAATTATTGCCAAGTCTGATACCGGTACGCCGCTGTATCTTCGCGACCTCGTCACGATCACGAGCGGCTACCAGGACCCCGCGCGATATCTCAACTACTACACCGTGCGTGACTCCGCCGGCAGATGGCAGACGCATCGCGCGATCACGAGTGCCGTGCAAATGCGTTCCGGCGAACAGATCCACGCTATTCGGCGAGAACGTCGATCACCAGCTAGCGCTGCTGCGCCAGCAACTGCCGTCGGATCTGATTATGGCGCGAACCTCGGACCAGCCGCGGCAGGTCGAGGAGAACGTCGAGCTCCTTAATCATGCGCTCGAGGAAGCGATCGTGCTGGTCGTCATCACGGCGCTGATCGGGTTCTGGGAATGGCGCTCTGCGCTGCTGATGGCGGTGTCGATGCCGTTGACGCTTCTCATGACGTTCGGCTTCATGGACGTGGTTGGATGGGACATTCAGCAGGTCTCGATCGCGTCACTGATCATCGCGCTGGGCCTGCTGATCGACGACCCCGTCGTGGCCGGCGACGCAATCAAGCGCGACCTCGACGCGGGCCATCCCCGGATCGTGTCGGCGTGGCTGGGACCGACCAAGCTGGCACGTGCGATCCTGTATGCCACCATCACCAACATCGTCGCCTATCTGCCCTTCGGCCTGCTCAGCGGTGACACCGGCAAGTTTATCATCTCGCTTCCGGTCGTGATGACGGCATCGTTGATCGCCTCGCGGCTGGTCTCGATGACTTTCATCCCGATGCTCGGTTATTACTGGCTGCGCCCGGCAAAGAAGAAACCCCTGCCGATCGAAGAGCAGCGCCGCCAGGGCTTCACTGGCTACTACTACCGCACGGGACATTGGTGTCTGGAGCATCGATGGCTGACGCTGGTGGCATCGATTGTCTTCCTGGTCGTGGGATTCAAGTTGGGCGGTCTGCTTAAGTCGGCATTTTTCCCGATCGATCTACAGTTCCTGTCCACCGTGGATATTTTTCTGCCCAATGACAGCGCGTTGAGCGATACCACTCAGGCGGCGGCGAAGGCGCGCGAAATAATTCAGCAGCAGGCGCATAAGGTCGATGTCGAGGAATCGGACGCCGAACACGCGAGTCACCTGCTGAAATCGCTGACTACTTTCGTCGGCGGCAGCGGTCCGCGTTTCTGGTACTCGCTCGCACCCGAACCACAACAGGTCAACTATGCGCAAGTCGTCATCGAGATTGACGACCGGCGCCGGATGTCGCGGTTCGCAAAGGAGCTGCAACCCGCACTGACGGCGGCGATTCCCGGCGCATACGTCGACGTGCAGGAGTTGCAGACCAACGGCTCCAAGAATCCCATCGAGATTTTCGTAAGCGGCCGCGCGGAGTCCACCCTTAGCGGCGAGACCGAGGACATCGAGACGCTGCGCAAGCTCGCCAACAAAGTCGAAAGCATTCTGCGCGCGGTCCCGGACGCGCGCCGGGTTCGCAACGACTGGTTCGGGCAGACGATGGTCGCGCGGCTCCAAATCGATCCCGACCGCGCAAACCTGGCAGGGATTTCCAACGAGGATGTCGCAGCTTCAACCGCCGCCAGCTTGAGCGGGACTCGGGTGGCGACTCTGCTCGAAGGTGACAAGCAAATTCCCGTCGTCGCACGCCTCTACCGGCGCGAGCGCGCAACCGTGCAGGATCTGGAAAATCTTTACGTATATCCGTCCGGCGGCGGCAAGCCGGTTCCACTCAAGGCAATCTCTTCAGTGCAGTACCGCCTCGAGACGCAGCGAATTCGCCGCCGCGCGCACTACCGCACGATAACAGTCGCGGCCTTCACGGCGCCCGGCGTGCTCGCTTCAGAAGTCCTGAACGAAGCGTTACCGAAGATCAAGGAACTTCAGGCTACCGTGCCGACCGGTTATAAAATCGAAATCGGCGGCGAGTATGCCAAGCAGCAAACCGGATTCGGCGAGCTCAGCGTCATCCTGCTGATCTCCTGCCTGATGATCTATGTAGCGCTGGTCATCCAGTTCAACAGTGCCATCAAACCAATACTGGTGTTCATGTGCGTGCCATACGGCGTAGTAGGCGCGCTGCTGGCGCTGCTCGTGATGGGCACGCCGTTCGGCTTCATGGCATTCCTGGGTATAGCCAGTCTGATAGGTGTCATCGTCAGTCACGTTATCGTGCTGTTCGATTTCATCGAGGAGATGCACGAGAAGGGTGAGCCCTTCATGGAGGCGGTGCTCGACGCGGGCATCGAGCGGCTGCGTCCGGTTCTGATCACGGTTGGCGCTGCAGTGCTCGCATTGGTTCCACTTTCGATTCGCGGCGGTCCGCTGTGGGAGCCGCTATGCTACGCGCAGATAGGAGGTCTGAGCGTCGCGACCTTCATAGAACTGCTGTTGGTGCCGGTGTTCTACGGAATATTCGTGCTCGACTTGAAACTCATCAAGTGGGAGACGATACACACCGATGCCGCGCCCGGCTCCGTGATTCCGCTCCGCGGCGCCGCCGAAGACTGATCCTGAAAGGATCGTTGTCTTATTACGCTAGGCCTGGTCTAGAAATTTCTTCAGATCCGGCGGGATCGGCGCAGTCACCTTGACGTGACCGACCGCCGGCGAATCGAACGCGACGTCGCATAGATGCAGCCAGAAGCGCCCGTGCGCGAGCGTATCGCTCGCCGGGCCGCCGTAGAGCACGTCGCCAACGATAGGGTGTCCGATGCTTGCGAGATGCACGCGAATCTGATGGCGGCTGCCAGTCTTCGGCGCGATCGACAATAGCGTAAACTCGCCGACGCGTCGTATCGGTTCGACGACAGTGCTCGCAGGACGGCCGGCGCGTTTCGGATTCGCACTGGATAGATCGCCAACGATCATCTTGCGCGCGTTCTTCGCGTGATGGGCAATCGGCGTATCGATCTCGGTCTTGCGCTCGAGCGATCCGGCCACCAGCGCCTCGTAGCGACGCGTAATTCGCCCCGCGCGAATCGCGTCGCGCAGTTTGTCGAACGTCCCGCGATTGCGCGCGATCAGCAGCGCCCCTGACGTGCCGTTGTCCAGCCGATGCACCAGCCCGCCTTCGAGCGGCTTAACGCCAACGGTCGCGACATCGGGGAAACGCGCGACGACCGCATTCATCACAGTGTCGCGCTCATCGGCATGAATCGGATGGCATGGCACGCCACCCGGTTTGTTCACGACGATGACGGCCGCATCCTCGTGAAGAACTTCGAGCGTGAGGTCGGCATTCGGCTCGATTACGGCGCGCCGATTCGTCGCGGCAACTTCGATCCGATCGTCGGCGCCAACTATTTCACTTTTCTTCGAGCGCCGCCCGTTGATTCGCACCAACCCCCGCTCGACCAACTCCTGCGCCACCCGCCGCGAAGGCGCAAACCCAGTCCGCACGAGATAATGATCAAGCCGTTCTTTTGATGTGTCGGGCAAATGATTAACCGGGTTGTCGGATCGTCAGCGTTTCCTAATCTGTCATCCCGAGCGAAGCCGAGGGACCCCGGTGGCAGGTGAAGCCTTAATCTCGCTTCATTTTATCGTTGCCAACTCGAGGCATGCGATACCCCGCTCCGGTTCCCGTTCCCGGTCGAGAAGGGAGTGCATGCGAAAGCGATCTGAGATGATGGCCGACGGCGCATTCGACGCCGCATTCTCGCACGCTCCAGAGGGCAAAGAGCGACCGCGCGAACTTGCGTTTCACTGGGGCAGGGGTCACCCCTGCGCCCGCCGCGTAGGCGATTATTCGCTCCAGAGACTACGGGAAGATGACGCCACCTCCATTGAATTCGCGCGATTCCGCCACGCTGGACCCGGAATCGCTGTAGTCGTACCGTTCGAGAAGGCGGTGCCACGACAAGCACGGTACGACCATGAGCCGGAAACCGCGAATCAAGCCATATCATGAGCCCGGCGGCGGGTGGGGAGCGACCATCGCGACTGGCAAAGTGCTCCTGGAACAGAAAGTCCTGTTCAAAGGAGCGCTGGCCCTCTACCACATGAATAAACCCGGCGGGTTCAAGTGTTCGAGTTGCGCCTGGCCTGATCCATCACCGGAACACGCCGACCCTTTGGTGATTTGCGAGAACGGCGCCAAGGCCGTGGCATGGGAGATAACCGCGAAACGCGCGACTCCGGAGTTCTTCGCCCAGCATTCAGTAACCGAACTCAGCCGCCAGTCTGACTATTGGCTCGAACAGCAGGGCCGCATCACCCATCCTTTGGTGTACGACCGGGATACAGATCATTATGTGCCTATCGAGTGGGACAAGGCTTTCGCCCTGATCGGAAAGGAACTCCGCGCTTTGTCCGATCCCAAGCAGGTGGAGTTCTATACCTCCGGCCGATCGAGCAACGAGGCGGCGTTCCTCTACCAACTGTTTGCGAGAGAGTTCGGCTCTAACAATTTTCCGGACTGTTCTAACTATTGTCACGAACCTACCAGCCAGGGGCTGCCTCCGGCGATCGGAGTCGGCAAGGGGACTTGCACGCTTGAAGACTTCAATCACGCCGATTTGATTTTCGTTATCGGGCAAAACACGGGTACCAACAGCCCTCGTATGATGACCGAGCTCCACAACGCCGCCCGGCGTGGCGCACAGATCGTCGTCCTGAACCCATTGCGGGAGAGGGCGCTCGAGCGTTTTCAACAACCGCAGAGCGTGCTCGAGATGGCGACGATGAGATCGACGCCGATCGCGACCCACTATTACCAGGTGAAGATCGGAGGTGACACCGCGGCCCTCAAAGGCATCATGAAGGCTGCAATCGAGGCCGATGATCGCGCAGTTCGCGAGGACCAGCCGCGCGTTCTGGATATCGTCTTCATCGAAGGTCACACCGCCGGGTTCGAAGCCCTATGCGCAGACCTTAGGTCGACGCCGTGGCCTGCAATCGAAAAGCAGTCCGGCCTGTTTCGGGTCCAGCTCGAAGAGGCGGCCCAAGTCTACCTCAAGGCCAACAATGTCATGGCCTGCTTCGGGATGGGTATCACCCAACACTTTCGCGGCACTCAAAACGTACAGCAGATTGTGAATCTGTTGCTGCTGCGAGGGAACATCGGCAGACCCGGCGCGGGCATTGTCCCGGTGCGAGGACACTCGAACGTGCAGGGTGATCGCACTGTCGGCATCAACGAGCGCCCGAGCAACGAATTCCTGGATCAACTGCAAAAGGTCTTCGGCTTCAACCCGCCGCGAGATCACGGCCACGATGTCGTGCACGCTCTCGATGCGATCATGCGAGGCGAGGCCAAGGCCTTTATCAGCCTGGGCGGTAACTTCGTAGCCGCATCACCAGATACTCCTTTGACCAGTGACGCATTCCGCAAACTTGACCTTACAGTCAGCGTAACCACGAAGCTGAATAGAACTCACCTTGTGCATGGCCGCAACGCTTTGATCCTGCCATGTCTCGCGCGCTCTGCAATAGATCGAGCACCGAACGGCACGGTGCAGGAAGTGACCATCGAGGATTCGATGTCGATGGTGCAGGCGTCGCGAGGAGTGGTCGCACCCGCGACCCCTCATCTGCGTTCGGAGCCGTGGATCGTTGCAAGCATGGCGCGAGCAACCCTAGGCGACAAATCGGTCGTTCCATGGGAGTGGATGGTCGAAGACTACTCTCGCATTCGAGACAAAATCGAAGCCGTCTTTCCGATTTTTCAAGGATTCAACGCGCGCATTAAAGTGCCCGGCGGCTTTCGCCTCGCCAATCCCGCAAGCGAGAGAGTCTGGATGACTCCGAACGGCAAGGCAAACTTCTTGCTGTTCCCGGGACTGGATGAGGATAAGCATCAAAACAATCCTGAGGTCCTTTGGCTCAGCACTCTTCGCAGCCATGATCAGTACAACTCAACCATCTACAGCAACAACGATAGGTATCGCGGCGTATACAATCAGCGCGACGTGCTGTTCCTGAACGACAAAGAGATCAAAAGGCGCGGCCTGGCGCCAGAAGATCGCGTCGACATACACACATGTCCTCAGACGGAATCGAGCGCGTCGTCCGCGATTTCAAGATAGTACGGTACAACATCCCTGACGGTTCCTGCGCAGCATACTATCCTGAGACCAATCCACTGCTACCGTTGAATCTCCACGACCCTCTGTCGGGAACCCCGAGCGCAAAAGGCATCCCGGTTGTGCTGAAGCCGCGCTCAACAATGAAAAATTGAGAGAGCCCGCGGCCTTCAGCGGACCTTCCACGGCACCATCCGGTCGATCAGATGGTCGCGCAAGATCACGGTATGGAATAGAACTTCGCTGAGTGAGCTATGAACGTGGTGAAGAACAGGTATGCGACTACTGTGTGCGTCTTCCGCAGGACCGCGTAGAGCATCGGACTGTGCGGCAGGATTGACGGCAGGTGGATCGGGCCGCAAAGCACGGCGCGTCGATTGGTCGCGGCCACGTCGATGCGATCGTCGGCACTGACGATTTCGCTTTTCTTCGAGCGCCGCCCGTTGATCCGCACCAACCCGCGCTCGACCAACTCCTGCGCAACGCGCCGCAATGCGCAAACCCAGTCCGCACGAGATAATGATCAAGCCGTTCTTTTACCGCGTCTGTCATGAGATCACTGCTGCCACACAAGCTTGGGTTCTGTTCCCAAGGATGAACCTCAACCGTCCAGTCGGACAGCAGCGGGATAAAACGTCCGCCGGCTGCATCGCAGGCTTGCCTGGTTGCGATCGAATCGAACTTCGTCCAATCCGTCGTCTTCGCGTCGGTGCCAAGAGCCGGGCGGCATAGGTTAACGTCGCGACTCCGTCGCGCGACGCTCAACGGGACGTGCCGGTTGAGCTGATCTTCGCTGGCGCCTTTCTCACTGACGTAGGTCGCACCGATCAGCTTATAGCCGCCGCCAGGAGTGGGTTGGTATAGCAGCGAATACGGCTCGCCGGGATCGAACGTGACAGCGGGTTTCAGACTGCTCGAGTGCTTCCAGAAGCGGACGACCGGAACTTTGCTTTCGGGAGCAAAAGGTGCGAAGCCGTCGGCTTCGGCGACGTGATAGTCCTGGTATTTGGCTAGCGCATCCCGAAGATTAGTTACCAGAGCCGCCGCACGTGCCTTGTCCGCGTCGTTCTCGGGCCGCAGGGCGGTGTACTCGACGTGCAGCGCCATATTCTTCGCGAGTAGATCGAAGCCGTGAACCTTCATGAAAAAGAACTTGAAGTATGCGAATTGCAAGAGTGACACGGCCAAGAGCGCCGTCATGCCGCCGAAAAACCATCTCCGGGACTTCCTGTAGACGGTCACATGCTCGGGCGCGATCTCCTGCTGCCATCGAGAACTGAAGGGCAAGATCGCGAGCAGGTTCACCTTGCGCGAATAGAGCCGTCCAATCCTTTTAGGAACCGCCGTTTTCATCATGCCCGCCACAAAAATTATCCAAACAATCAGGCGAGGCAGTATGACGGCTCGGTCAAGCGTGTAGGCGTTCATGACTATCGTCTTAAGTCAGAGAAAGCGGCGCAGCTGCTAGTGGCTCGCGACGGCGGCTGGCGACGCGGCGGCTGGCGTCCTGTCGTACACGGAAAATTGAAGGGTCGCGGCGTAGAGCAGAACCCCGAGCAGGATCGCTGCCGTGAGAATATCCACGAAGCCGAGTTGCGTCGCGCCGCGCGCCAGACGATTGAGTCCCCGCATTCTTTCTCCTTCCCGCTTCACCACTATACTCCCGCCGCCGTGCGCAATGCCGAACGTACTTGCCGACCCCGCTCGGGCAATCCGAACAGGCGCCGCAGCTCGCGACCGGTTTCCGACTTCTCGCACGCCGCGATATCCAGCGGCGAGCCAGTCGCCACGATACGCCCGCCTTCGTCGCCGCCGCCCGGTCCGAGATCGATGACATAGTCGGCGTTCGCGATGAACTCGAGGTTGTGCTCGATCACCACCAGCGTGTTGCCCTCGGTGACCAGCCGGTTCAGCACTTTGATCAGCCGCTTGATGTCGGTCGAGCTGAGTCCGGTCGTCGGCTCGTCGAGGATGAACATCCGCGGCAGATGCTTCCCGTCTTCGCCCGCCGGAGCGGGTTCGAGATCCGCCAGCAGAAAACGCGCGAGCTTGAGACGCTGCGCTTCGCCGCCGGACAGCGTCGAGGTCGTCTGCCCGAGCCGAATATAGCCGAGGCCCACCGCAATCAGCGCGTCGAGCCGCTTGACGATCGCGGGATGATGGATGAAAAACGCGCGCGCGTCCTCGACCGTGAGATCGAGCACCTTGTTTATACTGTAGCTGCGCAGCTTAATCCCGAGGATGTGGCTCTGGAAGCGGCGGCCGTCGCACGCGTCGCATTTCACCTCGAGATCCGCCATGAAATGCATCTCGATCGTGACGGTGCCGGTGCCGCTGCATTTTTCGCATCGCCCGCCGGTGACGTTGAATGAAAAATGCCGCGCCTGCACACCGAGCCGCCGCGCTTCGGGACTGGCGGCGAACAGCTTGCGGATGTCGTCGTAGATTTTGAGGTAAGTCGCCGGATTCGAGCGCATCGATCGCGTCGGCAACTCCTGCCCCATATGCACCATCTCGCCGATTAGCTCGAGGCCTTCGATCCGTTCGCACTCACCGGGCTCCGCCGACGTATTGCCCGATCGGCGCAGATAGTTGTTGTAGAGGACGTCCTCGACCAGCGTCGACTTTCCCGATCCGGAAACTCCTGTCACGCAAATCATGCGGCCAGCCGGGAGCGCTACGTCGATGCCGGCGAGATTGTGCTCGCTCGCGCCTATGATTCGAATCGCGGGATCGTGCTTGGTGAACTTGCGCCGCTTCGCCAGCGCGCGCATCAGCAGGACGCGTCCCGGCGACGACGCCATGCTGTCGAGTGTCGCCTTCGCCGGCGGTCCCGAGAACGTCAGCTCGCCGCCCTCGCTGCCACCGCCGGGGCCGAGCTCGACGACGTGATCGGCGCCCGCGATCATCGCCGGATCATGCTCGACGACGACCACCGTATTGCCGAAGTCGCGCAGGCTGTACAGCACCGCGAGCAGGCGCCGCGCGTCGGCCGCGTGCAGGCCCACAGTCGGCTCGTCGAGGGCATAGAGCGTCCCGACCAGCACGCTGCCGAGCGCGCTCGCCAGATGAATCCGCTGCGCCTCGCCGCCCGACAGCGTGCGCGCCTGCCGCTCGACCGTCAGATATCCGAGCCCGACCTCGACCAGGTAGCCGACGCGATTGCGCAGCTCGCGCATCACGATCGCCGCCCGCGTCGCGACTTCGGCGATCGATTCTATTTTGTCGAGCCACGTGACGAGATCGCGAATCGAGAGCCGCCCGACGTCGGCGATCGACCTGCCGTCAACGAGCACGTTGAGCGCTTCAGCCTTGAGCTTGGCGCCGCCGCATGCGGGGCAGGTGACGAAGCGGCGATATTTCGCGAGGAGAATTCGCACGTGAGTCTTGTAGCGGCGCCCTTCGAGCCACTTGAAGAAGCCGTGCACGCCCGGCCATTTGTCTTCGTCCCACTTCGCGCGCGGACCCTCGTCACCGTCGAGCAGCCAGGTGCGCTCCTCGTCGGTCATCTCGCGGAACGGCGCCGACGTCCGGATTTTTCTCCGGCGCGCCAGCTTCAGCATCCAGTCGTTCATCTCGCGATACGCCGGCGTCCGCCACGGCGCGACCAGCCCGTTGCGCATCGACCGAGTGTGATCCGGAATCACCTTGTCGAGATCGAGCTCGACCGTGCGGCCGAAGCCTTCGCATTCAGGACACGCGCCGATTGGACTATTCGAGGAAAACAACGCAGTGGTCGGCTCGGCAAACGCGGTCGCGCATCGCGAGCAGTTGAAGCGGCGATCGAAATCGATCGCGCCGACGCTATGTGTATTGCCGTTATCGCGCTCGACGCGCACGGCTCGCGCACGCCCGGCGCCGAGGTAGAAGGCCTTCTCGAGCGCCTCGCGCACGCGTTCGATCACGCCTTCGCTTTCGTTGTTCACTGAAATGCGATCGACGACGACCATCATCGTATTGTCGATCGGTGGCGCTGTACCGTTCTGCGCTTCGGCCGCGATCGCGCGAGCAGCAAACTCCGCCGTCTCGGTGATCGCGTCGTTGGCGTAAAGGCGATGGTACCCGTTCTGAATCAGGTAGCCCGCCGCGTCGGGAATCGATCGCGAACCCGCCTCGAACGGCGCCAGCATGACGTAGAGCCCCGGCGCCTCGAGGATTCGCGCACCCGCACTCTCGACGCTGTCGCGGCTCACCTCGCCGCCGCACTTCGGACAAACGGTGTGCCCGACAGTCGCGAACAGCAGGCGCAGGTAGTCGCTGATTTCGGTGACGGTGCCGACCGTCGACCGCGCATTTTTGATTGTGTTCTTCTGGCGCAGCGCGAGCGCCGGCGGAATCTCCGAAATCGAGTCGACGTCCGGCCGCTCCATCCGCTCGAGGAACAGCCGCGCGTAGGTCGAAAGGCTCTGCACGTAGCGTCGCTGCCCCTCGGCATAAACGGTGTCGAAAACGAGACTCGATTTGCCCGATCCCGAAACTCCCGTGACGACAGTCAGCTTCTCGCGAGGAATTTCGAGCGAAATATCAGCCAGGTTGTGAGTGCGCGCGCCCCGGATACTGATTGAGCGATCCAAGCTTGCTCCCAGCCGCTTACTGAGGCTCTACGATGGGGCGGGCTTTCTTCTTGCGCTCACCCGGATATTCGTCGGTGACTTTTGCGTACAACTCGGCGAGCTGGACGTCGAACTTCGCCTGGATGCGCCGAGTCTCGGCCTCGCGTTCGGCCACTGGCAGCGGAGCGAGCCGCGCCAATTCCTCTTCGAGCCGCTGCATCAGGCGATTTCGCGCCACCAGGTATTCGTAGCCATTCATAGGCGCCAAACCTCAAAGTCCTAAAGATCAGAATTATATGGCATCCGCTCGCGCTGTGTCATCAGAGCCACCGTTCAGATTATCCACACGGAAAACGAACCACTCCGAAAAATACCTCGCCCGTTACTCGTACGGGAGAGGAAGGCCGGCCGCATCGCGGCCGGAGGGCGAGGGTTCTGGGCTACATCGCAAACCCGCGCCTGTTCACTTTTTTGTGTCGTCCTTTTTATTGTGTTTCCCCGAAAGTCTGTGAGTTTGATTCTTCACAAATTCTGACGCACCTCTCCGCGATTGTTCCCCTAGCCGCGGGCACGGCGGCCTGCGCGACTTAAATGATTCCCTTGAAGGAAGCGGTTACGCCGCGATGCTCTCTCGAACTCGATATATTTTCGCGCTGACGCCAGAGGTATAACTTATCTACAAGTGGACACTCAGACAGAATCACCACCCGGCTCCGCCACCGTCGAAATCCTTCGCGCATGGCCTGACGAATCGATCTGCCATGGATTCATCGGGCGCTCCGGTGGCGTCAGCACCGGCCCGTTCGCCTCGATGAATCTTTCTTATTGGGTCGGCGACGATGAGCGCGCCGTCGATACCAACTGGGAACGCCTCCGCCGCGAAGTACCGGCTCTCAAGCTCGTCGCGCGCCTCAACCAGGTGCATGGTAACGTCGTTCACGCCGCGACTCGCGACACCGCCGCACTTCGTCCGCCGGGCGACGGCCTCGTCACCGCTGAGCCCGGCATCATGCTGGGAATATTCTCAGCCGACTGCGTGCCGATACTGATGGCGGATTCGAAACGCAAAATAGCCGGCGCTTTGCACGCAGGATGGCGCGGAGTCATCGCAGATATCGCCGATGCCGGCGTCCGTGCGATGGTCCAGCTTGGCGCCCGCGCCTCCGACATTCGCGCCGCGATGGGCCCTTCGATCGGCCAATGCTGCTTCGAAGTCGACGCTGAGCTTGGCGATCGCTTTGGCCGCGAGATCGCGGGCGCGCGGAATCACACGAGGGCAGGGCGTCCCGGCAAAGCCGTCATCGACTTGCGCGCCGTCGTGCGCGATCAGCTCGAACGCGCAGGCCTCGCGCCCGCGAACATCGCAAGCGTCGGCCCATGCACTCGATGCGCCCCCGATCGTTTTTTCTCGCGCACGCGCGGCCGCCGGAACAGACCACTGGCCTCCAGATGAGCTTCGTCGGCTTCGCCGCGTAAAATGCCTCAACGCAAACCAAAAAAACTTCGCGCGGGAGCTCTGATTAAAAAAATCCGCAAGCCGATGGCGCCGCCGTCGAAGACGATCGAGGACCCGACCAAATACAAGCGCGAGCGCGAGCTGGAAAAACTTCGCCGCGAGAGAGACTTGAATGAGTAGGGTGCGTCTTCAGAGCAGAGAAAGAATCTTGAATCGCGCGAGGCGCTGTATTCGTACTCTCACCTTCATCCTCTCCCTCACCGGGAGAGGAGACAAACGCTGATGCCAACTCCTGTCACCGGACAGATTCGAGTCGGACTTATCGGCGCCGGCCTCATCGGCCAGTTGCATTCGATGATGCTCCGCTACGTCGCCGATCGCACCGAGCAGAGCGTGCGCGTGGTCTCGGTCGCCGACATCTCGCACACAGCGGCTGAGAGTCTCGCAGCGAGATGGCAGGGTGCGCGGGCGCTCAAGTCGGCCGAAGAGATAATCGCGGATCCTTCGATCGACGCGGTATGGATCTGCACGCCGACCGCGATGCATCGCAAGGTCTGTATTGCCGCAGCGGAAGCCGGCAAACATATTTTCTGCGAGAAGCCGCTCGCGATGACCGCGGCGGAAGCATCTGCGATGGCCGCTGCTATCAAAGCGTCCGGTGTGATTAGCCAGGTCGGCCTCGTGCTGCGATTTTCGCCAGTGTACAACGTGATCAAGACGATGTTCGAAGCGCCAGATGTCGGCAGATTGCTCAGCGTCACGATGCGCGACGACCAGGATTTTCCGACCCGCGGTGCGCATGCGAGCGCATGGCGCAACGATCCGACGCTCACCGCCGGTGGCACTCTCATCGAGCACAGCGTTCACGACTTCGATCTGCTGACGTGGATGTTCGGGCCCGTGGCGAGTCTCTATTGCCGCACCCGCAACGTCAACGGTGCTAACGGAGTCGAGGACTTCGGCGCGACCTCGGTCGAATTTGCCGGCGGCTGGCACGGCCAGCTCACTTCCATTTGGCATCGCATGATCGCGCGCGCGAGTAATCGACGGCTTGAGGTTTTCGCCGAGAACTTGTTTGTTGCGTGCGACGCCGATACGCTCGGGCCGATTGTTTTTCAGCGCGGCACGGGCGCTCAAGAGGAGACGATTGCTGCCGACGAAGTGATGGCGAGATTTACGGAAAAAATTCTGCGTGAGCGGCCGTACCTCGCGCCAATCAGAGATCGTCTGATGATCCCCTACGCCGCTGAGGATGCGACTTTTATTGCCGCGCTGAAGGGCGCATGCGATCCGGATCCCGAATTTGCGGCCGGCGTCGCGGTGCAGCGTATAGTTGAGGCGGCATACGAGTCGGCGCGCACGGGCGTTTCGGTCCAAATAAAAAGTTAAAGCGTTACTTCAAGTGAGGATACATTCCAATTCATGATCGATTTTGAACTCAGCGAAGAACAGCAGATGATCCGCGACAGTGTCGGCGCGTTCGCGCGCGAGGAGATTCGTCCCGCCGCCCGACCCGCCGACGAAAGCGGCGCGATTCCCGCCGCGCTGGTCTCCAAGGCGTGGCAGTTTGGATTTGTCAGCGGCGCGATTCCGGAGAAGTTCGGCGGCGGCGGTGACGCGCGCTCCGCCGTGACCGGCGCGATCGTTGCCGAAGAGCTCGGCTTCGGCGACATCTCGATCGGATTGCACATGCTGGCGCCGCGGCTGTTCGCATTTCCGATCGTCGAGATGGGCACCGACGATCAGCGCGCCAAATACTTGAAGCGATTCACCGGCGCCGACTTCGCCGCCGCAACCGCAGCCGTGATGGAGCCGCGCTTCGATTTCGATATGTCGGCGCAGCAAGTCTCCGCCAAGCGCGATGGCGCGGGATACATCCTGAACGGCGGCAAGTGTTACGTGCCCCTCGCAGCTGAATCGGATTCCATTCTGATCTACGCCACCACTGACGCGTCGAAGGGTTTCGCGGGTGTGGACGGTTTCATAGTTCCACGCGACGCGGCTGGCGTGACGATTTCCGATCGCGAGAAGAACATGGGCCTCAAAGCGCTCGCGACTTATGAACTCACGTTGAAAGACTGTCGCGTCTGCTGCCGACGCGCGCCTGGGCGGCGACAAGGGAATCGACTTCTCGCGCCTGATGAGCGAGTCGCGGGTCGCCTTTGCCGCGATGGGCGTGGGCGTGATGAATGCCGCGTTCGAATACGCGCGTGACTACGCCAAGGAGCGCAAGGCCTTCGGCGTGCCGATCGCGACCAAGCAGGCGATCGCGTTTATCCTCGCGGACATGGCAATCGAGATCGACGCGGCGCGCCTGCTGGTGTGGGAAGCGGCGTACAAGCTCGACAAGGGTGGCGACGCGTTGAAGGAAAGCTACCTCGCCAAAAATTATGTTGCGAATAGCGCGCTCAAGGTGACGGATAACGGCGTGCAGGTGCTCGGCGGCCACGGCTATATCCGCGAGCATCCGGTCGAAATGTGGCTGCGCAACGCGCGCGGATTTTCCGCAATCGAAGGAATCGCGACGGTCTAACTGGCCGCGACGGAGAGATAATCATGATCGATTTTGAACTCGAACCACAAATTTTGAGCCGGCTGCAGATGTTCCACGCGGTTTCGGAGCACATGATGCGTCCGATTTCGCGCGACTGCGACGAGCACGAGCACACCAAGCCGACCCAGTTTTACGAGTCGATGTGGCAGGCGTCCGCCGCCGCCGATATCCAGGTCGGCAACGACCGCAGTAAGAAGGCCGATGGCGCCGCATCGTCGACGCCTCGACGCGCCAATCTGATGACCGTGCTCAGCACCGAGGAACTCTGCTGGGGCGACGCCGGCCTGTATCTGTCGACCCCCAACTCGGGACTCGGCGGTGCGGCCGTCATGGCGGCGGGAACGCCGGAGCAGAAGGAGCGCTTCCTCAAGCGCTTCAAGGAAGGCAAGCCGAAGTGGGGCGCGATGGCGATCACCGAGCCCAGCTTCGGTTCCGATTCGTCGCAGGTCACCACCACCGCAACCCGCGACGGCGACCATTGGGTGATCAACGGCACCAAGATTTTCTGCACCGCGGGCGAGATGGCGGCTGAGAAGTCCGAAGGCTTCGTCGTGGTGTGGGCTACCGTGGACAAAACCGCGGGACGCCCCGGTATCAAGCCGTTCGTCGTCGAGCACAACACGCCCGGCATGACCGTGGCCAGGGTTGAGAACAAACTCGGCATCCGCGCGTCCGACACCGCCGCGCTCATCTTCGACAACTGCCGGATTCCGCTCGACGCTCTGCTCGGCAGCGCCGAGGTTCGCAAGGAAGGCGGCTTCAAGGACGTGATGGCGACCTTCGACGCGACCCGGCCGATCGTTGCGGCGATGGCAATCGGAGTGGGACGCGCGGCGCTCGACTTCGTGCGCGACTTCCTCAAACAGCAGAACGTGCCGATTCGTTACGGCATCTCGCCGCGGCGTCTGACCGCCGTCGAGCGCGACTTCATGGAGATGGAAGTGCAACTGCAGGCTGCGCGACTGCTCACCTGGCGGGCCGCATGGATGCTCGATACCGGCAAGCGCAACAGCCTCGAGGCCTCGATGGCGAAGGCCAAGGCAGGCCTGGCAGTGACACTGATCACGCAGAAGGCGGTCGAGCTACTCGGGCCGCTGGGCTACTCGCGCAAAATCCTGGTCGAGAAATGGATGCGCGACGCGAAGATCAACGACATCTTCGAGGGCACGCAGCAGATCAACATGATAATCATCGCGCGCCGGATACTTAACTACAGCAGCAAGGAACTAAATTAAAACGGGGCTGCGCGCCCCGAACCCGCGGCAGGGGTGACCCCTGCACCCGGTAATCAGAAAGAAGGGATGCGGGCTGACGCCCTGTTAGGAAGTTTGGGCGCGAGGACGCGAAGCGGACTCGTGCCCGGCGGCGCCGACACACCTCGACCGTCCTCCTCGAAATACTTCTAACAGGCCGTAAAGCCGCATCTTGTTTTTCTTAATACTGGGTGCAGGGGTCACCCCTGCCGCGGGCGCGGGGCGCGCAGCCCCGCATTTAGTAAAACCACTTGCCGTTGTCCCAGCGGAAGATTTCCGTGGTGTGAGTGTCGCTGACGGTTCTCGGCGCTGCGTGGCGGGCTTCGTCCTCGGACTTGCCGACGATGTAGTACTGGAATTCCTCGTAGGTAATCTTGCCGATCGAGTAGCCGTCCTTCGATTGATGCGATTCGCAGCCGGATACCTTGCCATAAGCGGTATAGGTTGCAGTCTCGTACCCTTCTTTCGGAACGAACTTCAGCTTCGAAAGATTGTTGGTTTCACGGTCGTGCAGATCCTGCTCCCAGTGCTTGCAAAAATCCGGGAACAGCGCGGACGCCTTTCTGAATTCGATATCGCGTTTGATCCGATCGGGCGTGAGCTGCGCGACCAGCGCTTTGACCTTTTGCCCCAGCGTCTTCTTCTCGGCCGGCGCTACGGCCACGGCGGTCAGAGCCGCGCTTCCCGTCGGGATCGACGATGTCGATGCGGCTTCGCCAGGTGCTTGTGATTGGGCATAGGCCGGCGACGCGCCAATCAAGGCGGCAAAAGCGAGCACGACGACCGCGACCCCTATTCCGACTTTCGACGTTAACTTCATAGCGATGGTTTCTATAACAGAAATACGCCCATGCGTCAGCATCCTGAAGAGATGCGCGATGAAAAAAAACGGCCGCAGCCCTCGAGCGGGGACTGCGGCCGGTAACAGACGATTCAGCTTCGGCGCCGGTTACTGTTCGGGCACCAGCTCGACGCGGCGGTTCTGAGCGCGACCCTCAGCCGTTCTGTTGGTGGCGACGAAGTTGGTCTTGCCGTAGCCGTGCACCCTCAACTGGGTCGCCTGGATTCCACCATTCAGCAGGTAATTCGCCACCGCGTTTCCACGGTATTGAGACAGCTTCAAGTTGTATTCCACACTGCCGATCGCGTCGCAGTAACCGTTCACGTCGATCACGACGCCAGGATTGGCCTTCAGAGTCGTGATGGCTTCATCGAGAACGGCGGCGTCACCCGGCCGGATGACTGCCTTGTTGAAATCGAAATGCACTCCACGCAGTACAATCTTCTCCTTGACCGGCGGCGGTGGCGGCGGTGGCGGTGGCGGAGGAGGCGGTGGAGGTGGTGGAGGCGGCGGCACCGGTTTCGGGGCCAGCAGATAGCCGGCCACGCCGCCGACGACTGCGCCAGTCAACACACCTATCCCGCATCCAAGACCGACCGCCTTGGGGTCATCTTCGTCAGTCTGGAGACCGATTGCGCATCCTATCCCTCCGCCTACGAGCGCACCGCCACCAGCTCCGATCGCGGTGTACTCCCTCTGCTCAGGCGTCCATGACGAGCACGACGAGATCGTCAAAAGAACGAGGCAGAGAGCTGCTCCAATCCACTTTTTCGATCGATACACTGAGACCCCTCCCGGAATTCGAACTATTTTGCGAAGTTAAACTCCGCGAATTTTGACATTTTTGAGAGGCTAGGTCTATTGAGGAGGCTTACCGCCACATAGCGCGGACTTCGTAACAGTTCCTTTACAAAGAAAAGCGGCCGCAGCCCCGTGAAGGACTGCGGCCGGTAACAGACGTTTCAGTCTTGGCCAGACTTAGTCGTTAGGCACCAATTCGACGCGACGATTTTGTGCGCGACCCTCAGCTGTGTCATTGGGGGCGACGAAGTTGGTTTTGCCGTAGCCGTGAGGAATCAACTGGCTCGACGGGATACCGGCCCTCGTGAGGTAATCCACGACCGCGTCCGAGCGACGATCTGACAGCCTCAGATTGTATTCCTCGCTGCCGATCGCGTCGCAGTATCCGTTGACGTTGACCGTCACGTTCGGATTGGCCTTCAGAGTAGATGCGGCCTCATCCAGAACAGCGGCGTCACCCGGTCGAATCTTCGACTTGTTGAAGTCGAAGTGCACTCCGCGCAGCACCAGCCTCTGCTTGACCGGCGGCGGTGGAGGCGGTGGTGGTGGAGGAGGCGGCGGTGGAGGAGGAGGCGGCGGTGGCGGCACCGGCTTCGGGGCCAATAGATAGCCAGCCACGCCGCCGACGACTGCGCCAGTCAGAACACCTAATCCGCATCCAAGACCGACGGCCTTGGGATCATCTTCATCTGTTTGGAGACCGATTGCGCATCCTATGCCGCCGCCGACGAGCGCACCGCCCGTGGCTCCGACCGCAGTGTACTCCTTCTGCTCAGGCGTCCACGACGAGCATGACGAGACCGTCAAGAGCACGACGGTGGCAAACGCGCCGACCCAATTCTTCCACTGGTACACTAAGACCCCTCCCTAGGTTTTCAAACGTTGCGCTTACGAGCTTGGTAGATTTTGCCATTTTTAGCTAGTCAGGTCCATTGAGGACATCAGCCTGCTATACAGGGCTAGTCCGTAATAGTTCGTTCACATAGCAATGCGGCCGCAGTCCTTTGCTAAGAACTGCGGCCGCTTGGAGACGCTTTTAGTCTCGGGCAGACTTAGTCGTTGGGCACCAGTTCGACGCGACGGTTCTGCGCGCGACCCTCAGCTGTGTCATTGGGGGCGACGAAGTTGGTCTTGCCGTAGCCGTGCGGAATCAATTGGCTCGACGGGATACCGTCCTTCGCCAGGTAATCCACCACGGCGTCCGAGCGACGATCTGACAGCTTGAGGTTGTACTCCTCGCCGCCGATAGCATCGCAGTAACCGTTGACATTGACCGTCACGTTCGGATTGGCCTTCAGAGTTGTTGCGGCCTCATCCAGAACGGCGGCGTCTCCCGCCCGAATCTTCGACTTGTTGAAGTCGAAATGCACACCGCGCAGGACCAGCTTCTGCTTTACGGGCGGCGGCGGTGGCGGAGGAGGAGGCGGCGGGGGTGGTGGTGGCGGCGGAGGCGGTGGCGGCGGCTGGATTATAGGATCGCAGATATAATGTCCGGCCAGAGCGCCTAGAACCGCGCCAGCACCGCCGATGCCGGTGGCCAATGCAACGTTGTTTTCGTGATCGCCAGTATTTTCGTTAATCGCTACTCCGATTCCTGCGCCCGCGCCCGCGCCAACGAGTCCACCGACAATCGCGCATGTGCCCCAGCGCCGCGGAGCCGAGAGATTCGCGCACGCCGACACCGTCAGTAAAACGGCGCAAGCAACTACGCAAATCCAATTTTTCGATTTAGCCACGGAAACCCCTCCCAAGGTTGAGATCATTCTCGAAAAAGACTTTCGCATTCTGTCATTTTCGAGATGTGAGATCTCTCACGAGGCGGAGAGAGATGTCCCAAAACGCGTTCCTTGCGGAACAATTCATTCAAATGATTCAAAAAAAGACCGCAGCCCCTCGACGGGACTGCGGCCGGTTTGCAGACGTTTCAGCCTCGGCTCGACTCAGTCGTTAGGCACCAGTTCGACGCGACGGTTCTGGGCCCGTCCCTCGGCCGTGTTGTTTGGGGCGACGAAGTTGGTTTTGCCGTAGCCGTGAGGAATCAACTGGCTCGACGGGATTCCGTCTTTCACCAGGTAGTTCACGACGGCGTTGGCGCGACGATCTGACAGCTTGAGGTTGTACTCCTCGCCGCCGATCGCGTCGCAGTAGCCGTTGACGTTGACCGTCACGTTCGGATTGGCCTTCAAAGTAGATGCGGCCTCATCCAAGACAGCGGCGTCACCCGGGCGAATCTTCGACTTGTTGAAGTCGAAATGCACACCGCGCAGGACCAGCTTCTGCTTTACGGGTGGCGGCGGTGGCGGAGGCGGCGGCGGCGGGGGTGGCGGCGGTGGTGGCGCAGGAGGCGGGGCCGGCTTCGGAGCCAGCAGGTAGCCGTTCACAGCACCGAGCAGAGCGCCTATCACGACGCCCGTCGGGCATCCTATTTCGTAACTCTCCGCGGAACCGCTTATGCCTGCGGCAATCCCGCAACCCAGTCCTCCACCGATAACCGCACCAGCGGCTGCTCCGCCCGCTGTGTACTCTCTCTGAGCAGGCGTCCATGACGCGCATGAGGAGACAGTCAGCAGTGCCACGGTCGCCCCCGCTCCAATCCAATTTTTCCAACTAGTCACCAAGTACCCCTCCATCAGGTTCAAGTTATCCGGGAATTAAACGTTAGCCATTCTGCCTTTTTTTGGAGTCCGGGTCTATTGAGCACTGCAAGCCGTCTCATAACTCGGGACTCGTAATAGTTTGGCAATTTAAAAGATTTGACACAAAAAAGCGGCCGCAGCCCCTTGATGGGGGACTGCAGCCGCTTTACAGACAGTTCTCAGTCTCGGTCCAGCCTACTGATTCGGTACCAGTTCGACGCGACGGTTCTGCGCACGACCCTCAGGCGTGTCGTTGGTCGCGACGAAGTTGGTCTTGCCGTACCCGTGCGGAATCAACTGGCTCGATGGGATACCGGCCTTCACCAGGTAATCCACCACAGCGTCCGCACGCCGATCTGACAGCTTGAGGTTGTACTCCTCACTGCCGATCGCGTCGCAGTAGCCGTTGACGTTCACCGTCACGTTCGGAGTGCTCTTCAGAGTCGTTGCGACCTCATCCAGAATGGCGGCATCACCCGGGCGAATCTTCGACTTGTTGAAGTCGAAGTGCACTCCGCGCAACACCAGCTTCTCCTTGACCGGCGGCGGCGGTGGAGGCGGTGGCGGCGGTGGAGGAGGCGGTGGCGGCGGAGGAGGCGGTGGCGGCACGATTACTTCATCGCAAATGTAGTGGCCAGCGAGCGCACCGAGTATCGCGCCTCCTGCTGCACCACCCCCACCGGCCCAAGCCCGGGAGTCATTGCTGCTGTTGCTGTGCGACCCTTGAGTATTATCGACGATGACAATTCCGATTGCGGCGCCCGCGCCTGCGCCAAGCACGCCTCCGATCAGTGCGCAGGATCCCCAATGCCTCGGCTGTTGCAACCACGCGCAACCGGTCATGCTCGACGCGAATAGCGCCATGCATGCGACGGCGGCGACCGCATTCAAAAGCCTTGATTTCAGTCTCATGAACTCCTCCTCACCCAAGTGCGTCTAATCGCGAAGTGAACCCCTCACTCGCCCCCGACCCGCGAACGGATATGCAAAAGGGTATAACCCCACCCAATTGACGGGGAAATATAGTTATATTTGTAACAAGAATGCAACACGTCCGAGGGGCGTGCGCCGAGATTTTTGCCGGACCCGGGCGGCATCACGCCCAACGCGAACCCAGGTTCCTGTGGATAACTAGTGGATAAGTATCGGGTGAAGTTGTGAGGCTTGCCCATCAAGCGCGGCCCATATCGCGCCGGACACCCTGTAAAAGGTGTCCGGCGCGGTCGCCTGAGTCCGAGTTAATGATGGTCGTGGTCGTGATGGTGCTCTTGGTGCTGCTCTTCGACGGCGTGCTTGTGCTCCTCGGCCGCGATCGGATGTTCGTACGGGTGCTTGTACCAATCCGGATGATGCGCATTGACCCAGTCGGGATGATGGTCGTGCCACCAGTCGCGATCGTGCCATTCATGATGGTCATCGAAGTCGCCGTCGCCTTTCCAGTCAGGGTGATTGTCAGCCCATTCGGGATGGTGGGTCCACATCCAGGCGCGATCGTGGTCGTGCCACCAGTCGGACTCGTGCCAAATGTTATCGGGACCATAGGCGCCCCATCGCTCGCTGCCGGGCATCTTTCTCCAGACGTTAGGATGTTCCTGCAGGAAACTTTGCAGAGCGGGATGCTTTTCCCGCCACGCCCTGTCGTAAATCAAGTTGGGATTCCGATCGAGCTGAGCCTTCAAGTCGGGACGTTCGTTAATAAAATGGTCCAAACGCTCTTCGTGGTACTGGGCCGCCGAAATCGACGGCATCGCCATCGCGAGCATCACGATCGCAACGGCCAGCACGAGTCTGAGATGTTTCATATATGGTTCTCCTGAGTCTGGAACGTACGCATGACACAGCAATCGATATGCCATCGATAGTCCGCCGGCGGATACTTAGCAAATCCGCCGGGATCTGCCTCAAAGCTCCCGCCAGAGGGAACTTGGCGACTTCCGAAAAGGTGCAGCGATGTCAAATTTCGGTTAATCGCACTGTCAGCCGTTGTCCGATGCGGGGCAATTGCGCCGGTCCAGTCGATGATCGAATTCCGCAAAAGGCGCAACCCTGCTAGACTGTCTTATTCAACATGCTTTCACTGGCGCGCGGCAAAGAGGGAACCTTCAAGCTGGTCTCGGGCTACAAGCCTGAGGGCGACCAGCCAGCTGCGATCGAGTCGATCGTGGCGAACCTAAACGACAAAGTCCCGCACCAGGTCCTGCTCGGCGTCACCGGCTCGGGCAAGACTTTCACGATGGCCAATGTAATCGCCCGCGTGAACCGGCCGACGCTCGTGATGGCGCCGAACAAGACGCTCGCCGCGCAGCTCTACAATGAGTTCAAGAGTCTGTTCCCCGAAAATGCGGTCCGCTACTTCGTCTCGTATTACGACTACTACCAACCCGAAGCGTACGTGCCGTCGACCGACACGTTTATCGAAAAAGACGCGAGCATCAACGACGAGATCGACAAGCTGCGCCATTCCGCGACCAAGGCGCTGCTCGAGCGCAACGACGTGCTGATAGTAGCGTCGGTCTCGTGCATCTACGGCCTCGGCGAGCCCGAGGTGTACTTCGAAATGGTGGTGTTCCTCGAAGAGGGGCAGACCATCGACCGCGACAAGATGCTGCGCAAGCTGGTGGATCTCCACTATCAGCGCAACGACTACGATTTTCATCGCGGGACGTTTCGCGTCCGCGGCGACACCGTCGAGATTTTTCCCGCATACGAAGAGCAGCGCGCGGTGCGAGTCGAGTTCTTCGGCGACCAGGTCGAGGCGATGTACGAAATCGACGCGCTTCGCGGCAAGGTGATCCGCAAGCTGCAGAGCGTCGCGATCTACCCGGCGTCGCATTACGTGACGACGTCGGATCGGATGGAAAACGCGGTGCGCAATATCCGCACCGAGCTGAAGGAGCGGCTCGAGTTCTTCCGCACCGAGAATCGCCTGCTCGAAGCCCAGCGCCTCGAGCAGCGCACGATGTACGACCTCGAGCTGCTGGCCGAGATGGGCTTCTGCCCCGGAATCGAAAACTATTCGCGCCATCTGACCGGAAGACTCCCCGGACAGGCGCCGCCGACGCTGCTCGATTACTTCCCGAAAAATTCGCTGTTCTTTGTCGACGAGAGTCACGTGACAGTTCCGCAAATTGGCGGGATGTATCGCGGCGACCGCTCGCGCAAATCGGTGCTGGTTGATTTCGGATTCCGGCTGCCGTCGGCGCTCGACAACCGCCCGCTTAATTTCGAGGAATGGGAATCGCACATCGCGCAGGCGGTTTATGTTTCCGCGACGCCCGGCGACTACGAGCAGGAGAAATCAGGTGGGCTCGTGGTCGAGCAGCTCATTCGCCCGACCGGACTTATCGACCCGGAGATCGAGGTACGCAAGGCAGGGACGCAAGTCGACGACCTGCTCGAAGAGATTCACAAACGCGTCGCCGTCAACGAGCGCGTGCTGGTGACCTGCTTGACCAAGAAGATGGCCGAGGATTTGACCGACTACTACCACGACCTCGGCATCCGCGTGCGCTACCTGCATTCGGATATCGAGACGATCGAGCGGGTCGAGATCATCCGCAGCCTGCGCAAAGGCGAGTTCGACGTGCTGGTTGGAATCAACCTGCTGCGCGAAGGGCTCGACCTGCCCGAGGTGTCGTTGGTCGCGATTCTAGACGCCGACAAGGAAGGCTATCTGCGTTCTGCCCGCTCGCTGATCCAGACCACCGGCCGCGCCGCCCGCCATATCAACGGCCGCGTCATCATGTATGCGGACGTCGTCACCAAGTCGATGGAGCAGGCGATCGGCGAGACCAACCGCCGGCGCGCCAAGCAGGTCACCTACAATGAGCAGCACGGCATCACGCCCACGTCGATAATCAAGGCGATCGACGCGTCACTGGTCGAGATGTACTCGCCAGAGTGGGCGGTCGTGCCCGAAATCGGCGACGACAAGCGCGAGGAAGAGTTCATCCCGGCGCACGAGCTGCCGGATCGAATCACCGCGCTTAGACAGGAAATGATGGAAGCCGCAGAAAAACTCGACTACGAACGCGCCGCCGACTTGCGCGATCAGATCAAAAAGCTGGAGCGGCACGCATTCGGAATGGATCAGCCGCGCCATCCGGTGCAACCCTCGCAACCCCCGGCTCAGCGCATCAGCCGAGATACGAATCGTCGAAGACAAAGGACAGTGAAAAAGGCCTCGCGGCAAAGACCCGCGGCCGCCGAGGCGCCGGCGCCGCAACCGGCGCCGCCGCAGGCGCATCGCGTCCGGCCAAACAAACCAGGCTGAAGCTGATCCCTGACAACCCAAAGTAGGGTGAAACGATCGCACTATTGAATGTGAAACCCGCGGTGGGTTTCACGCTTCCTTCGGCAGGGGTGACCCCTGCACCCAATGATAAGAAAATCGCGAAATGTCGAGGACGCCATTTCGCTCCTGGTTCAGTCTCCGTGTCATTCTAGAGCGAAGCGAAGAATCCCGGCTCCTTCTTTTGGTCGTTTTTGAGTGGCCGCCGCGGCCTCTGATACCTCGCCCGTTATGTTACGGGAGAGGAGGCCGGACGCATCGCGGCCGGTAGGTGAGGGTACTGGATTCAACCTTCAAGCGAGCAATGTCGCGGCGCCTTTCATTGGACCGACGGACCAAACCTCAGTGGACCTGGGAGAAACAAATTCGTCTGCTTACTATTCTGGCCAATCGTCAATGACGGCGTGAGATTTCCGCCGGTGCTCAATTGCACGGGAGTGAACTCTACGATCTGTGTCGCGGTGTTCCCGTTGCAGTCGGCGTTGTTGGTGCCAACCGACACCCAGAGATCGCCGGAATTATCGAAGTCGATCCCGCCAAGGCAGGAACCAGAGCCAACCAATGTGCCGAACGCGGAAGACGTGATCGTCACTGCGGCCGGAGGAGAGATTTCTCCGGTGCCGGTCAGATTGCTCGCCGAGATCATTTCGAGCGCGTCGCCATGAGAGCCGGGTCCTGCGATCCACAAATTTCCGGAGCTGTCGAAGGCAAGGTCCACGAAGAAAAACAAATCTGGCAAGTCGACGATCAGCCCCGGATTCGCCGATCCGCTCGACGTGCGATCGCCAGGCGCGAATCTCCACAATTGAATCGGGTTGGTCGGGTTGAACGGCAGTTGGAACTCCGCCACCCATAGATTGTCGGACGCATCAAAACGTAACTTCGAGGGACTGGCGTTCGACGATGTGATCGTAATCTTCGGTGTTGGTCCGCCGCTCTTTTTAATCTGGCTGGCTAGGAGCTCGACGATCTGTTGACCACCGTCGATGACCCACAGATCGCCAGCGGCGTCGAAGCCGATACTTTCAGGGTTCACGAACGGGACTGTCGAGTTTCCCTGGCGACTGATAATCACCTTGGGTTTTACCAGGTTGCCCCCTTTGAGCGCCGCCAATTCGCCGCGAGTGAGTTCAAGAGCCGGCGCAGGGAGATTATTGTTGATACCGCTGAAAACCGCCCAGAAGTTTTGCTGCCCGTCGAAAGCGATGGAAATCGGAGCGAAGTATACGTTGCTCCCGAAGACCAGGTTGCCGCGCGGCGTGCCGCTTTTCGTCAGGGCCTTTCCCTGAAATTCCGAGAAGAACTTTTCCCCGCCTACCCACAATCCTTGCGCCTTGGGCTTGGTCTTGGCCGCTGCAATTTGAATCGAGAAAACGACCGTCGCGATGATCGCGAGCGTCAACGCGCGAATCGTAGTTGTCCTGGTCCCAGTCATGTTCCCCCCAAACGAAGAACGGAGCGTCCGCCTCCGGTTACGCAGCAATCCTAGTGAGCGCTAAACTTATATGTCCCCGCAGTTGACCGCCAGTGAAGTGCCCGCAGCCGGTGAATGCCAGGGCCTCTGGTTTTTGGCCTTATCGATTTTGATGCGTCTCCCCAACATGATCACGAAAGAGAAAGCGCGGCCAATGCTATTGCATCCGCGCGCTTAACTGCCAGTCGAGGCGCAAATTCCAGCTTAAATTTCAGTCTGCATGTAATTGTTTCCGAGAGCACGGTCTGAATGCGCTCGAATTCTCGCTCGATCGCGAAAAACCCTTATATTCATTGGATGGAACGGTTATTGCTGTTTCCTTGAATTAGGCCAAGGAGGCCGCATTATGAAGAAAATTAATGGAAAGACTTTGATTGGCGCGGCGTTGGCGCTTTCTCTCGGAGGTTTCACAATTCCAGCGAGCGCGTCAGTGCCGCCGGTACGGCCTACGAAATACATCGGCAACAAGGTTAGCGGCATCCAGCTCGCCCAGGTCGAACGCGATGTCGATGAAAAGGCTGACGAGATCCACGATGGTGCTAGTGGCGCGGCGAACGCCGTTGAAGCGGCCCATCGCCGGCATGAACGCAACGAGTATCGGCATCACACTGTCGAGGGGAAGATCGACAGCAAGGTCGACGAGGTCGGGGCCGAGACGCGCGGAGCAGGACATGCAATCGAGCGCGCGCATCGACAGCACGAAGCAGTCGAGCGTTCCGAAGGCCGCGACTAGCAAGCTCCTGCAAAACAGTTAGCTCGAAAAACAAAAGGGCCGCCAACTCTGGCGGCCCTTTTCTTGAAGGTGCGCGCCCCACGGTATTGAGCGCAATGCGTGCACGCGCCTCGCCGGTTCGAGTCGGAATCCTGATGCGTATAAGATGCGGCGCTGTGGGGAGCGCTCAAGTCTTGTGACGAGACGACGATTCATCGCGATGGCGGCGCGCGTGGGTGCGATCGTGTCGATGACGGCCGGCAAAGCGCTCGCGTCAATCGGGCGCTCCGGCGGGATGCAGTATCGGACGCTTGGCCGCACCGGCGCGAAGGTCTCGCTGATCGGGATCGGTGGATACCATATCGGCCAGCCCAAGGATCCGCGCGACGGAATTGCGATTATCCGCACCGCGATCGACAACGGCGTGACCTTCATGGACAACTCGTGGGATTACCATCTTGGCGAGAGCGAGCTGAGAATGGGCAACGCGCTGCGCGACGGTTATCGGGACAAAGTCTTCCTGATGACCAAGGTCGACGGGCGCACGCGTTGGACGGTTGATTGGCAGCTCGACGAGTCGTTGAAGCGCTTGCAGACGGACCACGTCGATCTGCTGCAGATTCACGAAGTGATCCGCGACAACGATCCGGATCGGGTCTTCGGAAAAGACGGCGCGATCGAGGCGCTGATCGCGGCGAAAAAAGCCGGCAAGATTCGCTTCTTCGGATTCTCTGGGCACAAGACGCCGGCCATGCTGCTCAAGATGATCCGGCTCGCCGATCAGTATGGCGTCACCTTCGACACGGTGCAGATGCCGCTCAACGTGATGGACGCGCATTACGACAGCTTCCAGCACAACGTGCTGCCGGTCGCGCTCGAAAAGAACATGGGCGTGATCGCGATGAAATGCTTCGGCGACAATTTCATTCTGCAGAGCAAAACCGTCACGCCGCTCGAGGCGCTCCATTACACGATGAACCTTCCTATCAGCACGCTCGTCGTCGGATGCGAATGGATCGGATATGTGCAGCAGGCACTCAACGCAGTGCGGACATTTCATCCGCTGAGCGAGACCGAGGTGGCGGCGATCCTGGCCAAGACCGCGCAGGCGGCGGTCGGTGGCCAGTTCGAATACTACAAGACGCGCGACACGTTCGACGGAACGTCGAGAAATCTCAAGTGGCTCGGATGAACTGAAATAGTCAGTGACTATTTGCGCGACGGGAACGATATTGGAATGAGGTGCGTTCGACCAGGATTGGCTATTGGCTTGGGCGAGAGCGTCTCGCCTCCGAATGCGGCTTGCAGCGCGTAATATCCAGCGCGTGGCGTGAGCACGTCAGCGCCGCCGTTCAGCGACCTCTCACCGTGCGCGGCGGTGAGTAGGACGGGAGAGTCAGGACGGCGGCCCGCGCCGGTCGAGACCGACATCAGACCGAACCATTCTTCGTCCCAGTAAGATGAAAAGCCGCTGCCGGGCTCGCCGAACGGAAACTTGCTTTTCTCTATCGTCGTATCGTGCGACGACCACGTGGCGGGCCGCAGCGCCGCTTCTTTCCACCATTCGTCCTGGAATTCGAAGACGTACCCGCCCGACAGAATGCCGCCGTGTGTCGTCGAAAGTGTCGAACGCGGTCCGTAGATGTCGGATGCGATCTGTTGAATCAGCCTGGCCGCGCGATAGCCGGGCGCGCCGTGAAATTCGTCGGCGACCGGCGGGCTCACGCTGACCCATTGCGGGTTCGGTGGAGGCGGTGGCTGTCCGTCGCGAGTTCGAATCGAAGCCGGCGCACCCCATTCGGTCAGAATGATCGGCTCTGGGTGCGGGATTCGGTAGTTCAGTCTCAATACCACCGCCGCTAGTGTAGTGGCCGTCGATTATCCAGCGTTTGAAGTTTGCCACGGTCCTCAGTCTCGGGCTTGCGATACGCGTTGAATCCCCAGACGTCGAGCGCGTAGATGTCGGCGGGATAAGCTCGCCGTCGATGCGCGGACGAGCAGTCGGGCCCCGGGTTCGCGCCGCTTTTATCGACGCAGACCGGAATCGTCGGCGCGCCCGGATGCGTGTCAGCGGCTTTTTTGAAAGCGACCAACGGCTTGAGAAGCATCGGCGTCTCGCCCGAAGGATAGTCAGCGAATGCCGTCATAGTAATTTTGTCGGGCGCATAACGCTTGGCGATGGCGCTGAGATGATTCAGATACTGCCAATAGTCGAGATATCGATCGGTGCCGCGTGCCGATTGCAGATTGGTTTCATTGCCGATTGCAAATCCGAGTACCGCGGGATGATTGCCGTAACGCTGCGCCAGCCACTTGGTAGTGTGCTCGATGTACATTCGCTCGTCGTGCAATGACGCGGGGTCGGGATTGGCGCCGGCAAAGGCCAGCCATGGATCGAGCGCGATACCGATGACGACGTAAACCGGGTTGACTCCATGATTCCAGCATAGGTCCAGGAACTGGTCGCCGCCGTCGTGCGCCGGCCATCCCGCGAAACCTGCGGGAGTCGTCGTAGCGCCGAAGCGGACCCGCGGACTTACGCTCCAATCGAGCGTACTCCATTTCGAATAGTCGGCCGGCGTCATCGGAACCCATTTCCACCATGCGTAGGTGCGGATGCTGTTGGCGCCGAGTTGACGGACGAGCCCGTCGGGAAAGTTCACGCGCGCGAGGTTGTCGTTGTAGGTCGTGCCCCACAAATCGCGTATCCAGATCGGACCGTAGGTGAGATGGCTGGGATCGCCCCAGAAGTAATCCGATCCCGGAATCGTCATCGCGGCGTCGTTGATTGGGCGTGGCGAGTAGTCGACCCCCTTGATGACGAAGGGAGCCGGTGCGGCGCCATTCACCGACAGCAGGATTGTCTTGCGGTCGCTCGCGACTGACCAGGTCGTGGTCGAGGATCCCGGTGGCAGGAGCGTCGTCGAGAAGGCGTCACTGGCGCTGAACGCGATCGCGACGCCGATAACAAAAGCAAAGACTCGACTGTAGTTGGTGCTGGTCGTCGAAAGCTGGATCAAATCTCAGAGCCCCCCGGCTCACAGGCGGCCGGGTTGGATACCAGCTCAAAACACGCCCGCTCAAATGCAAATGACGTACCTTCATTTCCGCAGTATTTTCAGTATGTCGATCGGAATGATTGGTACAATCGGCAGTCAGATGCCGCCGTCAGGTGCAGCATTTAATAGTTCTGATTCGCGCGCAGAGGATTTCTAAAAGGGGATGTCTTCGTCGTCCATCGGCGCGACGTCGTCGCCCGCGCCTCCGCCTGCCCCGACGGGTGCGCGACCGCGAGCTGCACCGCCGCCGAAACCTCCGGCGTCATCGCCCATCGGAGCGCCGCCGCGTGAATTCAGGAACTGCACGCGCATCGCGACAATGTCCGTGGCTTTGCGCTTGCCGCTGCCGTCCTTGGCCTCGTATTCGCGGTAAGTGATTCGCCCCTCGATATAAACCGAGCTGCCCTTCTTCAGGTATTGAGCGCAGGCCTCGCCCTGTTTGCCCCACACGGTGATATTGTGCCACTCGGTTCGTTCCTGCCGCGTCCCGCCCTTGTCGGCAAATTGCTCCGTGGTCGCGACTGAAAAGCTCGTGACCGAGGAACCCGAGTTGGTGAAGCGAGTTTCCGGATCGCGCCCGAGATTTCCGATGAGAATTACTTTGTTTACCGACGCCGCCATCTTCGCCACCTCTTCATCCAAAAAAGTAGTCCCGCCCCGTACTCAAGGCAAGGCGAAGTCCCTCAAGCCTGTGGATAGCTGCTGCGCGGCCGGGATTGGCTTTCGCAGTCGATCTGTGACCGATATAATTCGGCTCGGTGCGGAGGCAGGATAGGCGATGGCGGCAAGCACTTCCACGACCGCGCCGGTCAGAATCGTAGCCCTCGGCGGGCTCGGCGAGATCGGCCTCAATCTGATGGCGATCGAATGCGCCGGGCGCGCGATCGTGATCGATTGCGGCGTGATGTTCCCCGACGAGCCCGCGCTCGGAATCGGGACTTATATCCCTGAGATGACGTGGTTCGAGCACAGCCACGTCGCGGTCGAGGCTATCGTGCTCACGCACGCGCACGAGGACCACATCGGCGCGCTGGCGCATCTGCTGCGCCGCTTCAACGTTCCCGTTTACGGCTCTGATATAACGCTCGCGTTTACGCGGCGGCGCCTCGCTGACGAGCAGTTCGACGATCCGGTCGATCTGCGGACGATAGTGCCGCGCAAGGTATTCGAGGCCGGCCCGTTTACGGTCGAGCCGATACGAGTCACGCATTCGACGCCGAACTCGACCGCGCTGGCGATTCGCACGCCGGCGGGAATCATCATTCACAGCGGCGACTTCAAGATCGACGACGCCCCGGTGGACGGTCAGCTGTTCGATCGCGAGCGCTTTGCCGAGCTTGGCGCGGAAGGCGTCGCGCTGCTGCTTTCCGATTCGACCAATGTAGAACGCCCGGGACGTTCGGGCTCCGAGAGTTCGCTCAAGCCGGTGCTGCGCGAGTTGACGTCGCGCGCCCGTGGCAGATTTTTCCTGTCCGCCTTTTCGTCGCATCTGCATCGGATTCGCCAGGTGGTCGAGGTTTCGCGCGAATTCGGACGCCGCGTCGTTCCACTCGGGCGCGCGATGGCCGAGAGCGTGCGGCTGGGTCTTGAGACCGGACAGCTTCCGTTCGGGCAGGCGATGTTCGTCGAGCCGGGCGAGGCCGAGTTTCTCGACGGCAATCGGCTGAGCTACCTGACCAGCGGGAGCCAGGGAGAACCGCTCTCCGCGCTGGCGAAAATTGCCGGCGATGCGCATCCGCGCGTGCGTATCGAGCATGGCGACGTGGTCGTGCTGTCGTCGCGCTTCATCCCCGGCAACGAGCGTACGATCAACACGCTGGTGAATCGCCTCTACAAGCAGGGCGCCGACGTGGTTTACGACGCGGTCGCTCCGGTTCACGTTTCGGGTCACGCCAGCCAGGACGAGCTCACCGAAATGATCACGCTGACGCGGCCGCGGCACTTCGTCCCGATTCATGGCGAGTACCGTCATCTGTCTCGTCACGTCGCGTTAGCGATCGGTGCCGGAATTCCTGAAAAAAACTGCTTCCTGCTCGAGGACGGTGATTCTCTCGTGCTGAACGGTGGCGAGGCGCGTCGCGGATCGACGGTCGAGGCGGGCCGCGTGATGCTCGAAGGCGCGGACGGCGGCGATCCTGCGGTGGTTAGCGAGCGCCGGGTACTCGCGCGCGACGGCACCGTAACGGCGGTGGTAGTCCTGTCGGCGAAGACCGGGCGCATCGTCGCGGGTCCCGATCTGCTCTCGCGCGGTTTGGTGAGTGGCGATGGAACTTCGGCGCATATGCGTCGCGCCAAGGAAGAATTGACGCGGCGCCTGAACGCGCTCGGCGGTCCCCTGCATGCAAACGATTCCCGGGTGAAAGAAGAAATCGTGCGCGCGATTCGGCGCTACTTCAGCGACGAGCTGGGCCGGCGGCCGCTGGTGATTCCTTACGTGACGGAGGTCTAGGGCCGCCATCGCGCGCAGGGAAAAAACGGTCGTTGAGCTGCCTCTGCCCAATGTGGTCGAGGAGGTTTCGCCCGCGCCGTCGCCGAGCATCCGGATCGCTCGCGAGCTATGTGCGCTGGCGCTGCTCGCGTTCGCCGCGTTCGGCACGGTCAGCCTCGTTAGCGTCGATATCGGACGGAGCCTCAACCTCGGCGGTCCGGTCGGCGCGGCAATCGCGGCGATGCTCGGCGGCCTGGTCGGATACCAGTCGTACACCGCGATGATCCTGGTCGCGTGGCTGGCGCAGCGGGTATGGACGGGCGCGAGAGCCGTCACGGTTGCGCGCGAGATTGGCGGCGGCGTGCTTTTGATTCTCGCGCTCGCGACGGCCAGCGCGTTGTGGGATTTGCACGATGTGCGCATGGGCGGCGAAGTCGGCGCGAGTATCGCGACTCTGCTCAACGACTCGATCAACGTCGCGGGAGGCTTGATCGTCGTCGCGCTCGGATTCATCTGCGGGCTTGCCCTGATGCTCAAGCGGGCGCCGACCGAGTTGCTCGCGGGAGTTGCTGCCAAGATTCGCCCGCATCGTGACGAGTTCGAACTCGAAGACGTTGCGCGAGTTCCGTTCTCGCTGAGCGAGGGCGATGAAGTCGAGACCGATTCGGAGGGCGTCAACGGCAAACCGTCACCGCTGAAGGTCAGGCTGCTCGATATTCGCGAGAAGCGCGACAAGGCGGCGGCGTCGAAGCCGCGGCAGAAGGGCGCGTTCAAACTTCCGCCGCAGTCTCTACTCGATTTGCCGCCCGCCGAGCATGCGCAAGTGGACGAAGAGTCAGCTCGAGCGTAGTGCGCGCGTGCTCGAGCAGAAACTCGCGGACTTCGGCGTCGAGGGGCGCGTAGTCGAGGTCCAGCCGGGCCCGGTCGTCACGATGTACAAATTCGAGCCGGGCTCCGGAATCAAAGTTAGCCAGATCGTGAATTTGGCAGACGATCTCTCGATGGCTCTGAGAGCTGCCGCGGTGCGAATCCAGGCGCCGGTGCCGGGCGAGGCCGTGGTCGGAATCGAAGTACCGAACAAAAAGCGCGAACGTGTTTTTCTGCGCGAGATTCTCGAAGCCGACGAATTTTCGTCCACGCAGAGCCAGCTTACGATTGCGCTCGGCAAGGATATCGCCGGGCGTCCGGTGGCCGCCGATCTCGCTAAGATGCCTCATCTGCTGATCGCCGGCGCGACCGGAACCGGCAAGTCGGTTTCGCTGCACACGATGATCGCTTCGATTCTTTTCAACGCGACCGCCGACGACGTGCGCCTGATTCTCGTCGATCCCAAGATGCTCGAATTGTCAGTGTACGAAAATATTCCGCATCTGCTGGTGCCCGTCGTCGTCGATCCGCAGAAGGCCGCGAGCGCGCTGCTGTGGGCGACGCAGGAGATGGAGGGTCGCTACCTCCGGATGCGCGAACTGGGCGTGCGAAATATCGACGGCTACAACCAGGCGCTGGCGTCTGGCACGTCGCTCGCGCAGCTTAAGATGGCGGGGCAGAGCGCGCCGGCGTCTGACGATCCCAACCAGCCGGCGGTCGGCGCGATCGAGCATCGCAAGCTGCCGAAAATCGTGATCGTTATCGACGAGCTCGCGGACTTGCTGCTGAGCGAGGGCAAGACTGTCGAGCGCGATATCACGCGCCTGGCGCAAAAGGCGCGCGCCGCGGGGATTCATCTCATTCTCGCGACGCAGCGGCCATCGGTCGACGTGATCACGGGCCTTATCAAGGCGAACTTGCCGGCGCGAATCTCGCTGCAGGTTACGTCGCGCGTCGATTCGCGCACGATTCTCGATTCGATCGGCGCGGAACGCCTGCTCGGCGCCGGCGATATGCTCTTCATGCCGCCTGGCAGCGCGAAACTTCGCCGCTTGCATGGGCCGTTCGTCGGCGAGCATGAGATTCGCAAGCTCACCGATTTCCTGCGCGAGCAGGGCGCGCCCGAGTACCGCATGGAAATCCTCGACACCAAGCCGCCCGGCGAAGACGGCGGCGACGCACTCGGTGGCGAGGTGCAGGACGAGATGTATGATGAAGCAGTGAGAATCGTGATGGAGACCAACCAGGCGTCGATCTCGATGATCCAGCGGCGGCTTCGAATCGGCTACAATCGCGCGGCCCGGATGGTCGAGCAGATGGAACGCGAAGGAATCGTGATGCCCGCGGACGGCGCCAAGCCGCGCGAAGTCCGGCTGCACAGCGCTCGATGATTTCCTTTTTCAGGAAAGTGTTTTTCAGGAAAGTGTTGCTGGCCTTCCTTTCGCCTATCATTATCCTTTTCGCCGCGGCGCCTTTGCATTCCGATACGATGGCGCCGAACGGCCCTCCCGTCAGTAAAGATTTGAAGCAGGTGCTCGATCGCCTGCAGCGTCACTACCGCGACACGCATTCGTTCACGGCGAAATTTAACGAGGAGATCGCGACGGTCGGCGCGCCGAAGAAGCAGCGTCAGGGCACGGTTTCATTTCGCAAGCCGGGGCGCATGCGATGGGAGTTCGAAACGCCCGGAAAAGCAGACAATCGTCAGCGACGGCGAGACGCTTTACAGCTACGATCCCGATCTCAACCAGGTAGTCGAGACTCCGCTGAAGCAGGCGCTCAAGTCGAGCAGCGCGACTTCGTTCCTGCTCGGAATGGGAAATATCAACCACGACTTCAAAGCCTCGTTTGCGAATCCTCCGGCGCCGAACGGTCTCGTCGATCTGATCCTCGACGCGAAAACAGGCGGCTACAAAATCGAAGTTGGACTCGATCCTAAAACGTACAATCTTATGACGTTAACGCTCACCGACCAGCTTGGCGACGTGACCAAAATCGATTTCAGCGACATTCGTGACAATGTTGCGCTGCCCGATTCGCTTTTCGCGTTCAAAGTCCCGGCGGGCGCGGACATTGTAACGGCACCTCCCTCGCCGTAACGATCTGATACACTAACAACGCAATTCAGGCACTGAAGCCTGATCGCGATTGCCTCGCGATTATGCGAGCTGTATTTTTAAAAGCCCCGTAGTTTTCCCGGTTCCGCTAATGGAAAAAGTTCACCTGCTCACGCTTGGATGCCCCAAGAATCTTGCCGACAGCGAGCTGATGCTTGGCGCGCTGACGAGCGCCGGGTTCGAGATCACGCTCGATCCCGAAGAGGCGCAAGTGCTGCTGGTGAATACGTGCGCGTTTATCGAGGCCGCGAAGAAAGAATCGATCGACGCGATCCTCGAGGCGGCTGAGGTCAAGAAGCGGGGCTTCGGCAAGCGACTGGTGGTCGCGGGATGTTTGTCGCAGCGCTATGCGACTGAGCTCGCCGACACGATGCCCGAGGTGGATGTGTTCGTCGGCACCGGCAATTTTCTCGATTTGCCCGAGCTGCTGCGACGCACCGAAGCGCCTGAGTCGCGGCCGATCCCATACGCCGGCGCGGCGCATCTGCTGCCGACCGCGGCAATCCCGCGAATCAAGACCGGAGATTTCTTCACGTCTTACTTGAAGATTTCAGAAGGCTGCAATCACAAGTGCGCATTCTGCATTATTCCGAAAATTCGCGGACTGCATGAGAGCCGTCCGACCGCTGACCTCGTCGCTGAAGCGCGCAACCTCGTCGCCGGAGGCGTTCGCGAGATCAATTTGATTGCGCAGGACTTGACCGCCTACGGCCGCGACCTCGAACAGCCCTCTTCGCTGGCGGCGTTGCTGCGGGAGCTGTCGACCATCGACGATCTCCGATGGATACGGCTCCTCTACTGCTATCCGAATTTCGTGACCGCCGAGCTGCTCGACGCGATCGCCGAGCTGCCCAAGGTCGTCAAGTATATCGACATGCCGCTGCAGCATGCCGACGACGCGATGCTGCGCGCGATGCGCCGCGAGCGCTCCGGCGCCGCTCTCGTAAAGCTGCTCGATCGCGTGCGCGAGCGAATTCCTGGCGTCGTGCTGCGGACCTCGTTCATCGTCGGCTTCCCCGGCGAGACAGATGCCGCTTTCGAGCGGCTGGCGGATTTCGTTCGTGCTGAGCAGTTCGATCGTGTGGGAGTGTTCACCTACTCGCGTGAAGAGAATACTGCGGCTTACGATCTGCCGGACCAGGTGCCGGAACGCGTCAAGCGCGCGCGCCGGGCAAGCCTGATGGCGACGCAGTCGGAAATTTCGCTCGCAAAGAATCGCGGGCTGGTCGGTCGCGAAATCGAGGTGCTGGTCGAGGGTCCGATGCCCGGACGTTCGACACGGCTGCGCGGGCGGACCTCGGGCCAGGCGCCGGAAATCGACGGCTCGGTTTTTCTTGCCGGCGATGCGGAGGCGGGCGAGTTCGTCCGCGCCCGAATCGACAAGGCGCTCAGCTATGATTTGCATGCAACGGTCGCCGGCGCGGCCGCTTAATATACCCGGAGTCGGAATCCAATGACGAAGAAACCAGTTGCCGCGGACCGAGCGAAGTTCCTTGCCAAGATGCGCGAACAACTGCTGGAGATGAAAGCAAAGCTGCTCGCCGAGATCGATTCGACCTTGCGGGCCGAACGCGAAGGCAACAAGGACGAAGGGATGGACACCTACGACCTTGCGTCGGAAGAACGCGATCGCGAGATCAACTTCATCCTGTCCGACCGCGACCGCGTCAAGCTCAAACAAATCGACGACGCGCTCGAGCGGATGGACGAAGGCACTTATGGCGTCTGCGAATCGTGCGGACTGGAGATCGCCGAAGAACGCCTCGAAGCGATGCCGTTTTCGCGCCTGTGCCGTGATTGTCAGCAGGACGAGGAGCGCGAGGCAAAATCACAGCGGCGGGCCGCCGACGACGAGCCCAATGCATACCGCAAAGTAGGTTCCACCGACGCCGACGACGACAGCGCCTAGATAGCGCCAGCGCGCATCGCCGGGCGTTGTTTACCGGGCTGCTGAAAACAGTCATCCTGATCAGAACAACTCGCGTGACACCCGCACACCCCAATCATCGTCAGGATTGCCGCTGATTTCAGCAGCCAGTTAATGAGAATATTTTCCGATATCGATAACGACGGATCAGCCGATCCAGCCGGCGTTCGCGAACAAATTCGCACCAACCTTTCCGGCGTTGGCGCAACGATCGCCCTTGCCAGTGCTCGCGGCGGCGTCGGCAAGAGCATGCTTGCGGTGAATATCGCGGCGGCGTCCGCGATGAAGGGCCGCAAGGTCGCCATCATCGATGCGGACCTCAATTCGCCGAGTGTTGCAGCGATGCTCGGGATGAAACCGCAGCGGCGCTATCCGATGATCGAGGGAATTGAGCCGGCCGCCGGGCCGCATGGATTGCGCGTGGTCTCGAGCGATCAGCTTTCCGGCGGTGAAGCGCCGCCGATCAGCTTTGTGCAGGATCACGATCAGATCGACGGCAATGGCGGCGATCCGGTCGCACCCGTATCGACCCGTCCCGCGGAACTGAGTTATCGCGGAGCGCTGAGCCGAATGCTCGCGCAATCGCAGCTCGGGGCCGTGGATCTGTTGATAATCGATCTTGCGAGCGGCCTCGATCGATTGTACGCGCTTGCTTCAGTGGTAGCGCTCGACGGCGTTCTCCTGCTGACTCATCCGTCCTCGCACGACGCGAGTGCGGCGCGTCATGCGATGAAGATTGGGCGCGCAATCGGCGCACCCTTCGTCGGAATTGTCGAGAACATGGCCGGCTTCAACTGCGACGGATGTCGCGCGGCGCGGCCGCTATGGCCGGAAGGCGATCTCAACGGAATCGCGCGTGAAGCCGCCGTTCCGATTCTCGGACGGCTCGCCTTTGAACCGCGGCTTGCAGACAGCACCGATCGCGGCGTGCTGTTCGTTCGCGAGTACGCGTCCACGCCGACCGGCAAAGTGCTCGCCGATATCGCCGGCCACATCGACACGATCGTCGCCGCGCGCACTCGCGCGGTCGACACGACAGCCAGCTAAGTTTCAATCGCTATCGGAATCTTCGTTCTCATCGGATGCGGTCAGTACCGAGTCGGCGACACGCGAATATTCAAACATCCCGGCTCCGCGATGCGCGCCGATGCGGAAGCTTGCGAATCCGAGTGACGTGTAGATGCGCGATAGCTCAGGCCCGGGGCGCGACAGCGGAATGAAGCATTCGACACTGCCTTCGAGCTCGCATGAAGTTCCATCGGCCCGTATCAACGACGCGAGAATACGATGCGGTGGTTCCTCGACCGACGGCGTCTCGATCGTGAGATTGCGCAGCTCGCAGGGCGACCATCCTGCCGCTTCGAGAATCCTGGCGCTCTGATTTGGCGGTGCGTCTGCCGTGGCGACTGAACGGGCTTCGACCGCAAGGGGCGCATCTTCGTTTTCGAAACGTGCCCAGATCATTCGGCGCGCGGTGAATTTCTGCGGACCTAGTCCGGTGAACGACATTCCGGCGCGCGCAAATCCGTTGACCGTTCGCGACACGCCGTCGAGGCAAACCTTTCCCGAAACACGACCGAACGCGACGCTCGACGACAGGGCATCCGCCGTACCGCCTTGCGAGGATAGAATCCGGTCGAAGTCGAACTCCCCGCCTGTGCGATCGATTTCGAAGCGCATCTCGACTTCCGTTTCGCCATCGAGCCGGCCCGAAGCCAGCGCGCGCTCGATGCTCAAATACGCGGTCGCGTCAGGCACGATGACGGCGGGTCCACGGAACGCCAGCACGATCGACTCGCCCTCGCGACGCATAGAGAGCGGGCCATGAGTGACGGCGCTCGCGGAACGCGTCGGACGCCCCTCGGCGGTGAACAATGCCGCGCGATGGTGATCGAATAGCATCATGATTCGCGCGCCCATGCCCGCACCGCCGACATCGAAGCTCGCCATCGCACCAAACCGCGCGGCAGGATCGTAGAACTCGATGCCGACGCGTCCGGGCGCTGCGACCGTCGCGGCCGCACCGATTTCCGATCTGACGACTGGCGGTCGCGGCGCGCGATTTATTGCGATGGGTGATTGAGACACATGCGGACGCCCGTTTCCTGAAAAAACCTCGGCGATCGCGTCTTCGCATCGGGCTCGTAATTCTCCGGGCATTCTCAGTGCGACCGACAATTCGAGTTGAGCCGCATCGACGACGCCGCTCATCGCAATTTCGGAAATCGAGCGAAGCGGCGCGTTCGAACTTTGCCCATGACGCGCGGTGAAGGCCTGCAGCAGGTTCTGCAACCCGCCGCCCGGGTAGCGCATGCCATAAGTCGGCTTGATTCCATGTCGACGCAAGCGGTCGGCGAGGCCGGCGAGGGGACCATTGATGAAATCGTCACAAGCAGAGACGCAAGCGGAACCAGGCGGACACAACTCGCCGCCCGAATTTCGTAGTCCAAGTCCGAAGTCGAGGCGCGGCTCGATGATGTTCCATCCATGGATGAGGAGCACCGTCACCCGCCCATGACGCGCGACGATCGCGCCGACACGCTCCGCGATTAGTTCCAGCAGCCATGGCGCTCGCTCGATGATTTGCGAGAGGCGGTTGCAGTCGAGCCGATTACGATCCATCGCAACATTGATCAGCGCTGACGCGCCGAGCCGCGCCGCCAGTCCGCGCGTGATCTCCGCCGTGTGAAGGTCGTTGACCTTGGGATTCAGCATCGAGCGCGTGCGCGGCTCGGCGCGTCCGCCGTGCGGTGCAATCAGGAGCAGGGGCGAATCGGAATCTATTACCTCGAGCCATGACTCCGAGGCGACGGTCGTGGTATGGAGCTCGGACTCAGGCATCAGGTCGACGCCGCTCGATTGGACTTGAGCACGAATTGGGCGTGAAGAATGAATGACGCGATGAAGTAGTAAGCGATGTAACTCAGACCGGCCCACAACATGATCGGATTGACTGCCGGCAGCATCAGCAGCGAGGCGACCGTCAAAAATCCCCAGATGATTCCCAGCGTGAGCGTGATCGACCGCAGCGGCACGGTTCGATTTGGATAAATGTACTTGAGCGGCATGAACACCATCACGCCGAGAACCAGAAGTACGACGACGTTGAACGCGGTGCTGCTGCCGAGACAGTAGAGATAAAACGCGACGAGATTCCAATAGTTCGGGAAACCGAGAAAGTAGTGGTCAGGGGTTTTGGCTTCGGTATGGCAGAATCCGTAGATGCTCGCGAGCATGACGAAACACGCCAGCGCCAGGCCCCATGCGGAAGTCGGGATGATGCCGGCTTCCAGCATCAGAAAAACCGGCGCGACGGTGTACGTCAGATAGTCGACGATGTTGTCGAGCAGCGCGCCGTCGAAGGTCGGCACGCGAGTCTTGACCATCAGCCATCGTGCGAGCGGACCGTCGCTGGAATCGATAATCGTCGCCGCGCCCATCGCGAGGAACGACGCGCGGAAGTCGCCGCGCGAGGCGAAGAAGATCGCGAGCAGGCCGAGTGCGGCGCCGAGAGCGGTATATAGATGTACGCCCCACGCGCAGGCCGTGAGAAATTTCTGCGTCGGGAACACCCGCGGCAGACTTCCGGCTGCGCCTGACGTATTCAAGTCATTTGTCCGGCTTGTAGTCACGCGGCCCGAAGTATTCTTCGAGCACCGTCATGAACGGTCCGCATGCGCGATTTTTCTTTACGAGTATCATCGCTTCTTCGAGAGACATTTGCCGATACGCGCGCAAAAACGCAATCGCCAGCGTCGGTGCGCGATTCATTCCGGCGTTGCAATGCAGATAGACGCGCGAGCCAGGCTCGACCAGATCGCGAAGGTTATGCAGCGCGACTTCGAGCCGCTCGGCCATCGCGTCCGCGCTGCCATCCTGGATAGGAGTCCGCACGTAATCGATCCCTTGCGCAGTGTACTCCGCGCTAAGCCCGCGGTCGTCTAGCCCGTTCATGCGCAAGTCGTCGTCGTCCTGCAGATTGTGAACCGCGGTAATCCCGTAGGTGTCCTTGAGCCATGCGATATCAGCCTGACCCGGATATTCTCCGACCAACAACTCGTCCGAGATTACGCTGACCGACGGTCGCCGTCCGTTGCGAGTCGGGCGCGGAGTGTGGTCGGGGCGTTTGCTGAACCAATCAACCATGATTCAAATGTAACCATCCGGGCGGTAAGTATTCCAGATCACGCTTTGGCGTGGCCTCGAGGATGTTCGGCTGAACGATCGAGTTTGGCGCTCGCTCGCTTGGCAGCCTTGGTGGCGCCATTCGCGGTTGCGGTATCCGTCTCATTGGCCGGCGTCAATTTTGAACGCGAACCGGAAAGCGCGATGACCGAGGCGCGCATCAGGTCCGCGATCTTACGATAGGCGCCGGCGCCTTCCGAGCTCGTTGCCAGTTCGCGAAGCTCCGATGCTGTTATCGCGCGACCGATGCGGACTTCCACCGGATGGCGCCGAGGGACGAGGCTGCCCTTGCCCATAACGTCATGAGTGCCGCGAATCAGGACCGGCAGCACGTCGCATCGACTGCGCAGCGCGAGAAATCCGGCACCGCTCTTGAACTCGTGAATCTCACCGTCAGCCGAGCGAGTACCCTCGGGGAACATCAGGACGCTGCGGCCTTGCGCGAGCTCGGCGAGCGCGTCTTCCAGCGACTCGAGTTGCGCGCGCTCTCGATCGAACGGCATCAGCGACGTGAAGTTCGAGGCGAGAAAACGCCGCGCCGGCGTGTTGAAGAAATAATCCTTGGCTGCCAGCACGCGGATGTCGTCGCCAATCGCGCCCAGCGCGTAGCCGACCAGGCTGAAGTCGAGATGACTCGAATGATTCGCAACGACGATGAAATTGCGATTGGCGGGGATATTGCCGCGCCCAAGGATCTTCGGCTTCAGCCATCCGTCGAAAATCGCGCGCTCGGCTCCGCGCACCGCGAAACGTCCGAGCCACTTCAGCGGCGCCGGCAAGTGCACAGTGTACGGCTCAGCGAACTTCGCATACGAAGGCATGCGAGGACGTCCGTTGCTGGCGGGCTGGGTCGCGAGGAGTTGGAGGTCCGCGACGGTGCGCAAGTCGCCAATTTCTTCGGGTGCGATATCGCGGCTGGCGCGCTCACCAATCAGCTCACCGATTTCGGCAAGTGCGAGCGAATCGAGGCCTAGATCCTCGATCAGCCGCGTCGATAGCGTGATATTGACGGGCTCGGTGGTGACCGACGCCAGCGCCTCGGCCAGCCAGGTCTCGACCTCTGAGTTGGTGCTATCGACGTTTGCCTCGATCGCACGAACGTCGAGCATCCGCCGCAGCGTCGCGACAACGTCGGCGCGTTTGATCTTGCGAGTGCGCGTCCGCGGCAGTTCGGCGTCGGTGAAGCGGAGAATCCTGATGCGTTTGTGCGTGCTGAGCTCGAGCGCGACCTTGTCGAAGTCGCTGCGCAGACGATCTTCCACCGCTCGCCGGCTCTCGCCGCGTGAATAGGCGGGTACAATCAGCGCCGCGACCTGCTCGCCCCGGCCGACCTTCAGGCCGACGACAGCCATCTCCTTGACGTACTCTGATCGGCCGTAAATTTCCTCGAGCTCCTCGATGTAGATATTGTTGCCGCCGGAATCGACGATAACTTCCTTGGCACGCCCGACAACGTACAAACGCCCGTCGTCATCGAAGCGTCCGAGGTCTCCGGTGTGAAGCCATCCGTCGCGCAGAACTTCGGCGGTCGCGGCCTCATTGCGATAGTAACCGGCCATCACGTTCGGCCCGTGCGCGACTATCTCGCCGATCGACCCCGTCGCCGGCATCAGCTTGATCTCGACGCCGTTCAGTGGACGTCCCACCGCGCCGACCTGTAGCGGTTCGTCGGGCCGCGCGACAGCCAGAACCGGTGCGCCTTCGGTCAGACCGTAGCCTTCGAGCAGCGGAATGCCGATGTCGTTGAAAAACTCCGCGACGCGATGGGGCAGGGCGGAACCGCCGCTGACCGCGAGCCGCAGCCGTCCGCCCAGCGCGGAATGAACCTGTCGGAAAACAATAGAGCCGAAGTTGAGGCCCGAGCTCGCATCGAGGCGGCGATTGAGATCGCGCAGGTTGTCGAAGGCGGCATGAAAAAAAGGACCGCGCGCTTCGACTTCATCGACGATGCGCCGATGGACCGCCTCCCACACCGCCGGCACTCCTATCAGCGCAGTCGGACGGACGTCGGCGAGCGTGCGCGACAACGTCTTCGCATCGACCTCGAGCGGATAGACGATCGTCGCGCCGCTGGCTAGAGGCAGCAGCATCCCGCAGGTGAACTCGAACGCGTGATGCAGCGGCAAGAGCGACAACACAATATCGTCGGCGCCGAGCACAAAGACTCGCGAGAGCATCGCGATTTCGGCGGCGAAGTTGGCATGCGACAGCATCACGCCCTTGGGCGCGCCGGTGCTGCCGGAGGTGAACAGGACCGACGCGAGCGCTTTTCGCTCGGGCGGCGCGGGCGGCGTCTTCGCGTCGCCCCGCAAAATGAACGGGCGCGCCAGCTCGCCGAGGTCGATCTCGATGAGCTTCGGATGCGCATCTTTGAGAGAAGAGCCAAGACGCTTGTGGACCGCGCTCGAACGCAGCACCGCGGCCGGCTCGGCAATTTTGCAAATCGGCGCGAGCTCTTCGGCGGAGATCAACTGGTCAAGCGGCACCGCAATCGCGCCGGCGCACAGAATCGCGAAATAACCGAGCACCCAATCCGGCGAGTTCTCGCCGATCAGAAGGACGCGATCGCCCGGCTTGATTCCGCGCGTCGCGAGCAGCAGCGCCGCGCGATGCGCCTTGTCGCGCAGCTCGCGATACGTGGTCTGCGTCTGCTCGCCTGACGGCCGCCGCGCAATCATCGCGACGCTGTGAGCCGTAGCGGTCCGCGGCGCGATCGAGCATGTCGACCAGGCTCCGATGACGCGGCAGCGATTTGGCCCTGCCGCGTGTGTGGAGATCGAGCTGCGGAAAAATATGGCGGCGCAATCCCGGCAGATGAATGTTGATCCAGTAGTCGCGCCAATCGATCAGATCGGGACGAAACGGATGATGCTCGGCGTCCGCAAGTTTGAGCGTCGCGTAGAGCGCGCGAATATTGGCGGCGTGAAAAGTATAGACGAGCTCCTGGATGTAAGGGCGATAGACCTCGACCAGCTCGCGCGCGAGGTCGGTGTTCTCCTTGAACTTGTCGATCCCCGCCTCAATCTTTTTCGCGCGCTGATTTTCCTCGCCGACCACACTGCGGGCGAACGCCGCCGCTTGCTTGAGAACTTGCGGAATCGTGTTGCTGGCGAGGTCGTAAGTATTTTGCGACACCACGACGGCCTCGAGATGCGGTCCCAGCCAGCGCATCGTGCCGCCGTCCTTGCGATGCTCGCGGCGATTGCTGAGCGCGGTCAGCTCCACCAGCCGGCGCATCGGCAGCGGATTTCGATCCGAAGTGCAGAGCTGGTAGATGGGCTTGTGCTTGCGCGATAGCAGCGCGGCGAGGATCGGAATCATCGCATGCGCGGCGAGATCGACCGGGATTACGTCGAGCACCAGCTCCGCCTTCGCGGGATAAAATCGGTAGCCGCGGCCCGCGAGATAAGTCAGCGGCGCGCTGGTGTTGACGCCCTGGTTCCATCCGGGGAACGGATCGCGAAGCGCGCTTTCTATCACCGCCGGGCGCACCACCGTGACGTCGAGCCTTTCTCGATTTGCCAGCACCAGCTGTTCGCCAAGACTCTTGGTGTAGCTGTACGTATTGGGCCATCCCCAACTCTGCGCGCGCTTGCGGCCGACGTCCTTCAGGCGCTCCTCGAGCCATTGCTTGCGCCGATGCTCGAGCGCCGACTCGCGCGGATTACTGTCGTCGTCCTCATCGCCGCGAAACTCCGCGTGACGCAGTTGATCGCGCGACTCGGCCTGCACCCGCTCGACCGCCGCCAACGCGTCGCGAATTTCGCGCTCGAGCCGAAACGACTTGCGCGAATTGGGGCACCAGTCTTGCGGGATGTCGTCTTCGTAGCGATGCCCGTCGGCGATTCCCGCGACGTAGCAGGTCGACACATGCATCATCGCGGCGCCGACTTTGCCGCAAAACTCGATTACGTTGGCGACGCCGGTGGTGTTTACTTCGATCGCCTTCTCCAGCGACGCCTCGAAATTCACCAGCCCCGCGCTATGCACGACCGCGTCGAGACTGCCCGGCTTGAACGGCTTCGCTTCTTCGCCGAGGAGACCCTGGTTGGTGATGTCGCCGGGAACGACGACGATCTTTTCTTCGATGTAGCGATCGAACTTATCGCCGAGATGTTCTCGCAGCGGCGCAAACACTGGCGAGTCGAGAATCTCGCGACGAAAGCGGCCGACACTGCTGCGCCGGTCGCCGCGAATCAGCAGATAGACGCGCTCGATCTCAGGATGCCATCGCAGCAGGATCGCGAGGAACACCTTGCCGAGGAATCCTGTGGCTCCCGTCAGCAGGATGCGACGGCCCTTGAGAACTTGCTCGAGCGCCGGCATAGCGGAGTGGGGCGGCCGCCGTGCCCGCCTCTGCGTTTGCCGTTGTTACTCGACATCCGCGATCACCAGCGGCGGCAGGTGCAGGTAGGTTATCTCGGCGGAGCGACCGAGATCCGATGTGGCCATCGCGATCGCCTCGTCGAGCGTGTCGGCTGCTTCCCATCCAAGCCGTGCCGCGACTTCCGGCTCCTCGCATCCCGCTGCGATCACGCGCCCGACGTGCTGCCGCGCCGGCTCGCCCCAATACCACATGTAGAACGGATGCACGCCGTGGTACGCGTTGCCGTAGCGGTACATGTGGATGTAGGTGGGGTTGCGCGCGAACTCGCGTTCGAAAGTTTTCTCGAGCTCGACCGCATCAGTGGTTTCGGCCAGGCATCGATGAAAAAACTCGATGTAACTTGGATGATGCTCGGGATGAAATTCGTCGCGCAGCGGATGACAGATGATCATCGTGCCGCCTTCGCGCACCAGCGGCTTGTTCCGATACATATTGAACAGGTAGCCGAGGCCAGTGCACTGCACGAGCACCGGATTCATGATCGAGTTGACGTTGTACGGACAGATGTACGGCACGCCCACGATCAAAATATCGGCCTGACCCTTCACCGGCACCGCGTATTGCTGGAACACTCGCGCGAGCGCCTTCTGATGCACCGCCTCGGTGTCTCCCGCCCACACGCCGATCATTCCGTACGGAGCAGCGTAGTTGTGCAGCACGGTGCGCCGCATCTCGCTCGACATGTTCCGCATCGTCCACTGAAAGCCTTTCAGCCGCGTGCGATCCCAATCGGTGAAGTGATCTTCGTTCTTGTGCAGGAAGTCGAGCATCCCGCCGTACATCCGCGTGTTCACCGCAGTCTCGATCTGAAAAATGTTGACCGACTCGTGAATCAGCTTTCCCATCCGGTCCGATGAGCGATGAAGCGCTGAGCGCGTCGGATCCATGTACGAATGCGAATCGCGCAGCGTGCCGACGTTGTGGTGATGTCGCAGACTCTGGTACGGCGCGAGTCCCACGGCGACCGACTTGTGCCCGCCGTCCATCGGCACCAGGTTGATGTTCAGGTAGATGAGCAGGTCGGACTCGACCGCGCGCCGCGACAGCCACACTTCCTCGCCATGATCGGTCTTGCCAAGCATCGCAAGCTCGGCGCGATTTTCCGCGTCGAAGTTGTAGAGCCGGTCCGGCCAGTACTGCTTGAACGCGCGCTCACCAACGACACGGCGAATCTCCGCTTCCGTCATCCGCCGATGCAACGAGGTCGCGATCACGAGATGAACGTCGTCAACCCCGTAGTCGGCCAGCGTCTGCAGCACCTGGTTGAGCAGGCGCTCGCGGATGTCGGGCCGGCGCATCTGCGGCAGCGGCAGGCTGATGTCGTCGATCGCGATCGTCACGCGCATGTTGGGACTCAGCTGCGCGAACAGCGGATCCTGGTTCTCGGGATGAAGCAGGGCGTAGCGAATCGCCTGGTCGGCGTCGGCGAGCGGGTCCAGTGGCGGCGGCGGATAAATCACGCGCGTGCCGACCGGCAGCTTCTCGAACAGAAATTCCTCGCCGTAAGGGATGATGCGACGCTCAGAGCGTCGATTCACCTTGACGACCAGCTCGCTGCGCGCGCCGACCTCATGCCGCAGCTCCGCGGTTTTCAGTTCCTTGAGTTTCGCCTCAGGTCGCGCCATCCGAGCCTCGCGTCGATCGTTCGCTGTCGTCGTTTAAATCTTTGTCTTGTGGAGTTTGGTGATCGTCGAAATCGTCACGAGGCTCGGAATCCGCTGCCTTCTCAAAGTGGATCACCGGCCACTGCCGGCTGAGCGCGGCCGCGCGCAGTCTGCGGTCGGGATTGACTGCGACAGGATGCCCGAGCGCCGCGAGAAACGCGGTGTCGTAATGCGAGTCCGCATAACCCCAGCAATCCGCCAAATCGATTTCGTGCGCACTGGCGTACTCGTCGCACCAGACTGCCTTTTCGTCGCCGGCCATCACGGGTTCGGCCAACCGGCCGGTCGCGCGGCCGCGGCTGAAGACAAATCGGTTCGCGGCGAAGTCGGCGATTCCAAGATGACGCGCGAGCGGCGCCACGATGAAGTCCGGCGATCCCGTGACGAGCACCGGCTCGATCCCGGCCTCGCGATTCGCCTCGATCAATTCCACCGCGCGCGGAAAAAGATGGCCGACCAGGATGCGCTCGCAATATTCCTCGCCGAGCGAAAACAGCCGGTCGCGCGAGACGCCCTTGAACGCCTCGAACAGGACCGTATTCAGCAGTCGCCGATCGCGCTGCTCTGCGACGTACAAACGCGGGATTCTCGCCGCGAATCCGAGCAGGTACGAGATGCGCCCGCTCCACTCGCCGACGTTCGCGAGCGTGAAAACCGCCGCATGCACCAGGTTCAGATCGACCAGCGTGCCGTCGAGATCGTAAAAAGCGGCGCGACGCTTAGGGGTCTTGGCCGCCTTGGGGGCGTGGCCGTTGGACGTTTTCTTGTGACCGTAAACTGACATGTCAGTCTAGTTTAGACCCAAAAAAAGAGAGATTGCCCGGATGTTTCTCGCTCGCAGCTTCTTTCCGCAATGGTACGAATTTCAACAGCTCTGGACGCGCGACGCCGCCGAGCCCGAACTGCAGTATTTCTTCGACCAGCGCCGATATGTCGGTGTCCTCGCTGCGCGAGAGCATCCCGATTACTTCCTTGATTCCTCCCAGGATCGCGTATGAAACCGCGCGCGTGTCCGAGTTGCGCACCAGGTTCATCTCGATTCCAAGATCGAGCGAGCGTTTAATCAGCGCCGCGATCCGATCGTAAAAATCCTGAATCTTGTCGTCGAGCTCGTGATCGAAACCCGTCGAATGGTTGAGCAAAATGTCGGTGAGCTCGCGCTCCGCCAGGACGTAGGTCAGCACTCGCGTCAGGTTCGCTCGCAACTGATCGACAGGGTCCGGCTCTCCCGGTCCCGGACGCAGCCGCTGAATCCTCTGCGTCAATTCGTTGACCACCTGCTCGAGCAGTTCCTCGAACAAGTCCTTCTTGTTCTGGAAATAAAGATAGAACGTGCCACGCGCGATGCGGGCGCGGGCAATGATGTCCGCGACATTGGTCCTGTGATATCCCTTGCGAGCAAAGATGCGCTTGGCGTGACGCAACACCTGCGCGCGTCGAGCTTGACGTTCCATCGCTTCTCCGTGAATACCTAAAGCGTAGTTCGGGATAGTGCGCAGTGTCAAATCGGGAAGCTTGGAAGGGTAAATCACATTATTAAATGTGAAACCCGCGATGGGTTTCACGCTTCCTTCGGCAGGGGTGACCCCTGCACCCGGTATCAATCGCAAAGTTGCGCTGCGCGCCACTTTGCTCTCAGAGAAATAAATCACAACTCCGGTTCCCCTTCCCGCTCGGGAAGGGGTTAGGGGTTAGGTTGTCTGGATCGTTCGCGACGCCCGCCAAATCGCCGTTCTGCCGTACAACCGATTACCCTCTCCTCCGTGATCGTGTTACGAGACTCTTTCGGAGGTATTCAGATGAGCGATTCAAACTTCTGGGACAAGGTCCACGCGACCGCAGCGAAGGCGACATGGGCATATCTCGCCACCGCCAAAGGATCGCAGCCTAAGGTTCGCGTTGTGCATCCCGCCTTCGAAGGCGAGCGCGTATGGGTCGCGACTGGACGCGCATCGGCCAAGGCCGGCCACATCGATAAGAATCCAAGCGTCGAGCTGTTCTACCAAATCGCCGCCGACATGGTTCATCTGACGGTCACCGGCAAGGCCAGTTTCGTCGAAGACGTCACCGAAAAAAAGCGAATCTGGAATGGCAAAGTCTTCGATTACGAACTCTCGCAGTTCTTCCCCGACGGTCCCGAGTCGAAAAACTTCGGCCTGATGCTGATTACACCCGATCGCGTCGAGCTGACCTCACTGCCCGAAATGATGACCGGCAAAAAGCCCGAAGTCTGGCGCGCCCCTCACAAGTAGTTCTCCCCTCAAACCGAGATTGTTCCCCTTCCTTCGAGGGAAGGGGTTAGGGGTTAGGTTGCTGCGTGTCCACCAGGATTTTCGCCCTCACCCCCGCACGCGCTCGCGGGCGAAAATTGCGCGCTCTTCGGCCGTCATCTTCTCGCGGATGCGCGAGCCCTTGCCGACGTGACGATACAGTCCGCCTTCCGAGAAATATTCCTCGTAAGGCTGCGCCGGGATCGGCTCCGGCCCCGGCGAGTCTGTGATCTTCACGCCGAGGACGTCCTCGACGAGACTCGTATCGTACATTCGGACTGCGTCGTAGTCCGTCAGGAGCGCACATACTTCGACGCAAATGTAGCATCCGATGCATTCCTGAAAGCGATCCTGCACCGGCTGCACGCCGCGGCCCGGAACCGATCCGGCGGCCAGGTACTCGATGCATTGCACCGGGCAGAACTCGGGGCATTTGCCGCACGGGAAGCACAGGTTCACGTCCATGAAGGCGACTTCGCGCGGACGCTTTTTCTTTTGTCCAACTTCTTCGGGCGTCTCCGGGATACGGTCTTCCTTGAGACGACGCTTGATGATGTCGATAGCGCTCATGCTTCTATTGTCACGCTATTTCAGCGCGCGCGGTCAAGCGTCCGCAAGGGAATCGCGCTATCTGACGGCGAAAATCCGGCCGGTTGAGATGCCGACATACAACATTCCCGATGGCGACGATGCGGCCGTCGTGATTTTTCCGAAGCTGCGCGCGGTCCAGACGTAGCTGCCGTCACCCGTGAGCACCGCGGCCAGATCGCCGGTCGCCGCCTCGAACATGCCGTCGAAGCCAAGCACGATCAGACCGGCATCGCCGGGTTTCAGCGAAGAATTTTTCCATTGGATCTGACCGTCGGCGGTGACGCCGTAGGTCGTGTCTGCGCCGGCAAAGATTGCGCCCGACGGAGCGACCACCGGCCCCGCGGTGACTGCGCGCGTCGAATTGACGTGCCAAACGGGACTTCCGGTGCGCGCATCGATCGCATACACGCCGCCGCCGGCCGAGCCCGCGTAGACCACGTCGCCGGAGTAGGCGACCGATCCCGAAAATCCGCCGTCAGGCTGGAATGTCCATATCACCGCGCCGTCCGATGCGAGCGCCGTGACCGCGCCGTGCGACGTTCCCACTACGACTCCGTCTGTGGTCGCCGCGGCGCTGGTCACCGGACCAACATTTACGCGCCAATTGAGAGAACCCGCGGTGCTGACTGACACCAGGTCGCCGCTGACCGACGCGTAGATCGCACGATCGGTCACCGCGACCGGCCCCGCGCTGCCGCCAATTTCAAGATTCCACAACGCGTTGCCGCCGGGACGTATCGCCGCAAGCGCGGAACTGGACGCCATCGCGATCACCGTCCCGTCCGGCAGCACTGCGGGCGACGAACCGGCCGCATCGCGACGCATAATTTCCTTGCCGGTGGAATCAAGCCCGTGCAACACGCCGTCGCGCGTGATGAAGAATATCGAGCCGTCGGCTCCGGCCGCGATTCGGCCGCGCAACTCCGAGCCAGGATCGAAGGTCCACATCAGGACGCCGGCATTGCGCGCCGAAGCTGTAGCTGCCGTCGTGCTCGACGCCGCCGGCGTTTGCCGGGCCATCGTAGTCGAGGTCGCGGTGGCAGTCGGTGTCGGTGCCAGCGGAGCGCATAGCGGGCATGTATCGACGTCCACGTAAACGCCGATGCCCACGAACTGACTGCTTATCCCGGAACTGCTCGCGAGGATGCAGGCGCATCCTGCCAGTTGGGTCGTATACATCGCCGCCCAAAGGGCCGGACGGTGGTGCTTGCAGTACGGTGTTATTCGACGAGGTCCAAAGAGTGAACGGAGCTGTAGTGATATCGGTGAACTTGGTTTTGGTTTTCTTCGTGAAGGTGCCGATGGCGTTGAACGCGACCGTCCCTCCGGTCGGAACGCTGCCCGGCGCTATGGTCGTACTGGTCGATGCCGGGCGCGGCGTCAACGTGGGCGTCGGCACTTTGGGGGTGGCCGTCGGTTTCGGCGTGGGCGGAGTCGCCGTTGACGTCGGGGTGAAGCTGGGCGTGGCGGGAGGGCCGTTCGCAATCGTGATAGCTTCCAGCGAAAATCCCGGCGACCTGGTCGCCGTAGGTCCTCCGCTGCTGCTGCCGCCGCAACTCAGAAGAATCGCTCCGAAAACGAACAACACAACCGGCGTAACCACTAGCCATCTGAGCCACCGCGACAACATCAAGCCAACACCTATGACTGATGCCGCCGAGCGGTGTCAAGTTGATGCGCGATTTCGACCTCGCGGAATCGCTGACGAAAGGCTAGCTACAAGTCACTGATATAGAGATTTTGATTTCGTGGGAATTAGCGGGTGTGCGATGTCATCATCCAGGAACGCTGGATCACCAAAAGCGCGCTGCAAGATTCTAAAAAGAAAAAAATGGCGGGCAACTGAAGAGGGGGGGGACTCTCCAATGCCCGCCTGTTCGTAGCGGCCGTCCGCGTACGCTGCGGACGGTAACCGGTTAGTTGGGAGGAACAAACCAACCGGCCAGGTGCCAGAGCCGTTCGCACCTATATTTAGAGACGATGCATTTCAGTGATTATTCAAGATTGAAAAAAAATTCTTTGCAGCGGCTCCTGCTCGGAATAGACTTCACTGCGGAGGCTACGAAAAAGCGATGGAATATCGGCGATTAGGTGGAACCGGACTGAAGGTTTCTGAGCTTTGTCTTGGATGCATGACGTTTGGACGAGAGACAGACGAAAAAACTGCAGGAAAAATTCTCGATCGGTTTATTGAGGTTGGCGGTAATTTCCTTGATACCGCGAATGTTTATGCTGCGGGAGCGTCAGAGGAAATTCTCGGCCGAATCCTCGGTGAACGGCGAAAAGATTTGATTGTCGCAACAAAAGTCCGCTTCAACGCGAATATTTTCATGGGCAAGACGGTCGCGCCGAATCAAATCGGCCTGTCGCGCGGCCATATCATGTCGGAAGTCGAAGCAAGCCTGCGGCGGCTGAAGATGGACTACATCGATCTTTACCAGGTGCATTCATGGGATTTCGAAACGCCTATTGATGAGACTATGCGTGCGCTCGACGACCTCGTGCGTCACGGCAAGGTCAGGTACATCGGCGCGTCCAATTTTACCGCGTGGCAACTGATGAAAAGTCTGTGGGTCAGCGATAAACACGACTTTGCGCGTTTTGATTGTCTGCAGCCGCAATACAGTTTGATTTCGCGCGAGATCGAGCGCGAGATTTTGCCGCTATGCCGCTACGAAGGCGTCGGCGTAATTCCGTGGAGTCCGCTCGGCGGCGGATTTCTGACCGGCAAGTATCGTTCGGGGCAGCGCCCGCCAGAAGATAGCCGGCTGGCGAAGATAGATATGTGGAATCGGCTGGCTGACGAGCGCAATTACTCGACGCTCGAAGCAGTCGAACAGGTCGCGAAGGAACGCGGCCGGCCAATCTCGCAAGTCGCGCTGGCATGGGTGAATCAGCAGCCGGGAGTCAGCTCGGTGATTTACGGCGCGCGGACCGAAGAGCAGAACGAGCAGAATCTCGGCACGATCGGATTTCGCCTCGAGGCAGCGGAGCTCGCGGCGCTCAACAAGGCAAGCGCACTGCCGCCCGAATATCCCGACGCGATGCAGGCGCGCCTCCCCGGCTACCCGCGTCAGTAAAGAGAACGGGCTTAGTAGGACGGAATTTATTCCGTCGCCCTCGTGCCTGGCGGCCAAGACCGTCGCCCTCGTCCTGGACGGCCAAGACGACGGAATAAATTCCGTCCTACTTCTAGTTCACCCCTGGAACGACGGGCCTGAGAAACTGCTGGGAGGCATCGTCTGCGCTGCTGCCGCCTGGTCGAGCGGCGCGAACTGGCTGCCGACACGTCAGGCCGCCGTCCACGATCATCGCCTGTCCCGTGACAAATTCCGAATCGTCGCTGGCGAGGTAGAGCGCCATCCCGGCGATGTCCTCCGGATGGCCCGCGCGCGGGATCGGCTGCCCCTTCGCCATCCATTGTTCCATCGCATCTTTCACACCCGGTTGATTGCGATGGATGATGGGCGTGTTGATTCCACCGGGGCAGATGCAGTTGACGCGGATTTTATCTTTGGCGAATTCCAGCGCTGCCGAACGCGTCAGGTTGACCACGCCGGCTTTCGCCGCGCAGTAAGCATGCAAGCCGTTGAAGCCGCGGATGCCTGCGACCGATGCGGTCGAGATTATCGAGCCGCCGCCCACTTTGCGCAGCTCGGGCGCCGCGTGCTTCATCCCAAGGAACACGCCGCGCAGCAACACCGCCTTGGCTCTTGTCCCAGTCTTCGACCGAGATTTGTTCGAGCGGTCCGACCGCGCCGCCGATTCCGGCGTTGTTATAGATGATGTCGAGACGCCCGAACTCCGAAATAGCGCGCGCGATGAGCGCCTTGATTTCTGCTTCGGCGGAGACGTCGGTCTTCTGAAAGACCGCGCGCCCGGCGTTCTCCTTGCAATCGCGAACCGCGGCTTCGCCGCCTTCGACGTTAAGGTCCGCGATCACCACCGCCGCACCTTCCCCCGCAAACTTGATCGCGGTCGCTCGCCCGATTCCGCTCGCCGCGCCCGTGATCACCGCCACTTTGCCCTTGAGCCTGTCCATTTGGATTTCCCTCTGATTGAAAAATTACGTCGGCACGCATCGCGTATGACGTTCACCGATTTAAGTATCAGACCGCGGTATGAAGCCGTTAATGGTGCGACACTTGGCGAGGCTTTGCGCTGACAAAGGCTTCTCGAATCGGGAGCGGAACTTTTCCTGATCTCGCTCGTCTGTCTCGCCAGGAACAACCGGCAATAGCCGGCGAGGGTGATTAAAATGTTGAAATCCGGATTCTCGATGCTGATCGCGACTGCAATCCTTGGCAGCTGCATGATCGCGGGCGCGGCGCGTGCCCAGGATGGGATGGGGCCGCCGCCCGGAATGATGGGCGGGCCGCCGCCGGTCCCGCCGCCTCTGATGATGGCGCTGCGAGCCGCGAACCTTACTGACGCGCAGAAGACGCAAGTTCACGACATCCTGAACTCGAGCCGAACCAGCACCGCCTCGCAGATGGATCAGATGCACTCGATTCGCGAGCAGATAGCCGACAAGCTACTGTCACCGGGCACCGTGAGCGCTTCTGATTTGACGGCGTTACTGGCGCAGCAATCCGCGCTCCAGCAGCAACTCGACACTCAGATGGTGTCCACGACGATACAGATTCGTGGGGTGCTGACCGCCGACCAGCTGAGCAAAGTGGCCGCTGCGCATGAGAAGCTCAAGCAAATCCATTCGCAAATCGATGCGATCCTCGGGCCACCGGATGCGCCACCGGCCCCTTAATACCGCGATGCGGCACGAGCCCGTGCCCGATCTCGCTGCGACGGTCGAGAGGGCGCGGGCCGGCGATCCAGCCGCGATCCGCACGATCATCGAGCTCTACCAGGGGCGTGTCGGACGATTCGTGCGATCGATGCTGCGCGATGACAGCGAGTGGGAAGACGTCGCACAGGCGGCTTTCGTCAAGATGTTGCTGGGAATCGAGCGGCTTCAGTCAGTCGACATTTTCGAGTCGTGGCTCTTCAGGATCGCGCGCAATTCCAGCCTCGATCATCTGAGGCGTCGGAAATGGCGCCGAATATTTATTCCGTGGGAGCCGCGTCACGACCGGGTCACTCCGCCCGCGCGCGAGGTCGAAGATCAACGGCTTGCTCATGTGGAACGCGCGCTGATCCAACTGCCGGCCGCTCAGCGCGAACTGATTTTGCTGATGCGCGAAAACGATTGGAGCTACGGCGACCTCGCGCGAATAACCGGGGTGAGCGCGACCGCGGTTAAATCGCGGCTGTTCCGCGCCCGCCTTCGTCTGCGCGCGCTGACCAGCGGAGATGAACAATGAAAAATGAAGGATTCCCATGGACCAACGTCGGGTCGGGGCCGGAGCCGCGCCTGCCGCCCGATTTCGCATCGCGCGTGATCGAGATTGCGCACACGACTCGAGCACGCAAACGTCGCGCAAAGATCGGGTTAGTCGTGTCGGCGGGATTCGCCGCGCTGCTCGCGACGTTTCTCTGGATGCATTCGGCGCCGTCGGATCAGCAGACGCTCGCGCAAGCTTCACGAGCTATAGCGTTGTCGCGCACAATCGCCGGTGTCGAGATCGACAGCTGGGACTACCAGCCGAACGCCGATCCGGCTACGGTGCTGATGCCCGCCGCCCGACAGGCCGAGAAGTTCGACGCGTACTATGGATCGGCGGCGTGGGACTCCTACGCCAGTTGGAATCCCAATGCGTACGACTCGTTGCGAACCCGGTGAATCACATCTCAAATGACGGGCCGGAAAAGCCGCTGTCCGGCAGGCCCGCCAGGCGGAAGCGCGCGTTGCCGGTGTTGATTCCGCCGTCGACGACCATCGCGGTGCCGCTGATCCAGTCCGCTTCATCGCTCGCCAGGAACAGCGCCATCGTGGCGATATCGTCAGGCTTTGCCGGCGCGCGGTATCGGCTGCATTCGCGCCATCGACTTTTCCGAGCGTTCCTCGCCGCCCGGAACTCCCGCGATGGATCAGCGGAGTATTGACGCCGCCGGGGCAGATGCAGTTGACGCGAATCTTGTCGTGGCCGACTTCGATCGCGACTGCTTGCGTAAGATTCACGACCGCCGCTTTGGCCGCGCTGTATGCTGCCAGATAGCCGACGCCTCGCAGTCCTGCGACCGATGCGGTCGAGATGATCGATCCGCCGCCCGCCTTGCGCATCTCGGGGATCGAATACTTCATCCCGAGGTACGCCGCGCGAAGCAGCACTGCAACGGTGCGGTCCCAGTCCGCCGATTCAACTTTCTCGATCGGCCCGACGGCGCCCGCGACGCCGGCGTTGTTGAACATGATATCGAGGCGCCCGAATTCCTTGACCGCGCGCGCGACCGCCGACTTGATATCCGCCTCGCTGGTCACGTCGGTGCGCTGAAATACGGCGCGTCCGCCCGCCGCGGCGCACTCTGCCACCGCGGTTTCCCCGCCCTGCGCGTTCAAATCGGTAAGGACCACACTCGCGCCTTCCTTCGCGAAGCGAAGCGCTGTCGCCCGCCCCATCCCGCTCGCGGCCCCTGTTATCACTGCAACTTTTCCCTGGATTCTGCCCATTGCCATTCTCCTGCGCGCATCCGGTCGCGCGGTAATTTAGTGAATCGTAAAATCTCAATAGCAATGATTCAGCCAAGTCGGGTAGCGCCCGCAAGGCTGCCCGGCAAACCACCGACAATCGCGCCACGATGATATACTGAATGCGCTCATGTTCCCTGAAGACGAAGACGAAAACGAAAAGCGCGACGTCAACGACGCTCCGCTCGAGCCCGCCGCCGAAAAGGCAACCGGCCCGCACTACAGCTCGCTGATCGAATATCCCAAAGATGTGCCCGCGCAGAGCGGCGAGGCGCTGGTCCTCGAGGACGAATCGAACGCTATCGATCAGAAGTTAGCAGCTACTTCGACCGAACCCGGCGTCTACCTGCTGCGCGATCGCGCCGGCAAAGTGCTTTACGTCGGCAAAGCTAGGTCGCTGCGTTCCCGCGTGCGCGCTTATTTTCGCGAGGGTGGCGACGGACGCTTCCAGGTGCGCTTTCTCATGAAGCGGGTGCGCGACTTCGACACCATCGTCACCGCGAGCGAGAAGGAAGCGCTGATCCTCGAGAACAACCTGATCAAGCAGTACAAGCCCCGGTACAACATCCGACTGAAGGATGACAAATCATACCTGAGCGCGAAGATCACGAATCACGCGTGGCCGCGAATCACCGTCACCCGCAAGATTGTCAAGGACGGCGGCCGCTACTTCGGCCCGTTCGGCTCGGCCGACGGACTGCGCGAGACAATCGACGTCATCCGCAAAGTTTTTCCGCTGCGCACCTGCACCGACGCGGTCTTCCGCAATCGTTCGCGGCCGTGCCTCGAGTATCAGATCAAGCGATGCCTCGGGCCGTGCTGTTTGCCGGTCGATCGCGAAGAATACGATCGCCACCTGCATGCGGCGCAGATGCTGCTGGAGGGAAAAAATCTCGAGCTGCTCCGCGAGATGCGCGAACAAATGAAGGATCACGCGTCACGGCTCGAGTTCGAGGACGCGGCGCGAATTCGCGACCGCGTGCACGCGATCGAGAAAACCGTCGAGCGCCAGACCGTCCTGCATCATTGGGGAATCGACGAGGACGTGTTCGGAATCTACCGCGAGGGCGGCTACATCGAGGCGATCGTGCTGATCGTGCGCGGCGGAAAGCTGACCAGCACGCAGAGCTGGAGCTTCCAGGATCTGGAATTTCCCGTGCAGGAAATCCTTTCCGATCTGCTCACGCAGTATTACTCGGGCGCCCGCACTGTTCCCGACGAAGTCATCGTGCCGGTCGAGCTGGAAGATGCGGACGTGCGCGCGGAGCTGCTCTCAGAGCGGCGCGGAAAGAAATGCGAAATAATAGTGCCGCAGCGCGGCGAGAAGCTCCGCCTGCTCGAAATGGCGATGGACAATGCGCGGCAGAGTTTTGCCTCGCGGCGCGACAACGAAAAAACCCGCGAGCAGATGCTCGAGGATCTTCGCGTCAAGCTCGGCCTGCGCAACACGCCCAAGCGGATGGAATGCTACGACATTTCGAATCTGCAAGGCTCGATGGTGGTCGGATCGCAAGTCACCTTCGACGAAGGCGAGCCGTGCAAAAATCTCTACCGCCGCTACCGGATTCGCAGCTTCGAAGGACAGGACGATTTCGCCAGCATGTACGAAGTCCTGAAGCGCCGTCTCGAGCGCGCGGTGCGCGAAAACGTCTATCCCGGATTTGTGGGTGATCGACGGCGGCAAAGGACAACTGAACGTTGCGCTCGAAGTGCTGCGCGAGTTCAGGCTGCTCGATCAGATCGATTGCGTGTCGCTGGCCAAGCAGCATGTACTGAACGACCGGCGTGAAAAGGAAGTGACGAAATCCGAGGAGCGCGTCTTCGTTCCCAGGCGCAAGGATCCGATCGTGCTGCCGAAGAACTCGACCGCGCTATTCCTGCTCGTGAGGATTCGCGACGAGGCGCATAGATTTGCGATTACCTACAACCGCGAACTGCGGCGTCGCGCGCGGCTGCGTTCGGTGCTCGACGATATCGAGGGCATCGGTCCGGTGCGCCGGCGTGCGCTGCTGCGTCATTTCGGCAGTCTCAAACGGATTCGCGAGGCGACGGCCGATGAGATCGCGGAGGTCAAGGGACTCAACCGCGAACTTGCGGCTGAGATTCGCCGGCATCTGGACGAAATGACGGCGCTGCTCGACGTCGAAGAATCCGCCGATCCCGCTGACCAACCGGAACTCCCACTCGAGCCGCCCGCGACTCCCGCCGAGGACACCGACGCGCGAGTCAACGACACGCCCGCGCATGACTGACGCGCAGGTTCTTTAGAGCACACATCCTGGTCGCCCTGTCTGCTTGTGTTAGCGCATAATCTTCGAGTCAACACTGACCGCATGCCACCAGTGGTGCGCAAAGGAGTGCGTAACTATCGCTGCGGGAGCACTTTCCCCAAGACGCTCGGTCTCGCGACCCGTCGCACTGGAATCGACCAGGCGTCGCGAGATCTTGCCTCCGATTCCCGCGGTCAGCCTGGTTGAACGGGTTGCGCCGATCTACCTCGTCGCGATCTCGATCGTCATCGGCGATGCGCTCGGCAATTTCAATGTGGCGATTCCGCTGTGGCTCGCGTCGACGGTCGCGCTCGTAGCGCTCGGCGTGTTTCTCAATTCCCGACCGACGCTTGGTCTCGTAGCGGCGTACCTCGCGATGGTGCTCGCGGCGAATGTTGCGGTCGCGAAAATGCTCGAGCCGCCCCTCAAGGCGCATAGTGTCGCGACATTTATCGAGGGTTCGCGCGTCACGATCGAAGGACGCGTGTATCGCGACACCGAGCACGAACCTTATGGCGAGCGGCTGTACGTCAAGGTCGCGCGGGCCGCAGAGCAGGGCAGTACGATGTCAGCGTCGAGCGGCAATGTTCGAATCGCTGTGCTCGGTGGAGGCATTTTCAAGCTAGGCGACGAAATCCGTCTGAGTGCGCGGATTCATTTTCCTCGCAACTACGGGAATCCCGGCGAGTTCGACTACGTCGGACTCATGCGGCGTGACGGCATTGACGCGACAATGACGGCGCCTAAAAACTCGCTCGGTTCCGCGCGGTTTCAACTCATCGGGCATCGTTCGATCTTTCCTGCGAGCCAGATCGAATCGATAAGGACGCACATCGGCGAGTTTTTCGATCGGAACCTCGCCTATCCCGAGAACGCCGAGATGCGCGCGCTTGTGATCGGCGATCAAGGCGAGATCGGCGAGCCGCTGCGGCAGACGTTCGCGCGCACCGGGATGGCACATCTGCTGGTTATCTCCGGCCTGCACTTGAGCATCGTGGCGGCCGCGATGTTCGCCGTGGTGCGTCTTGTGATGATGTTGCTACCGGGGCTGGCGAACCGCGGTTACGCAAACAAAGCGGCTGCGCTCGCTGCGATGATTGCGGTGTGCGCGTACGCATCGATCGCGGGGCATCACGTGTCGACGGTGCGCGCGCTCACCATGGTCCTTGCGTACATGCTGGCGGTGGCGATCGATCGTTCGCGCGAGGCGATCGCATCGTTGGCGCTTGCTGCAATTGTGATTTGCGTCGCGCTCCCCGGCTCGACCGCCGACATCGGCTTTCAGCTATCGTTCGCGTCCGTGATTGCCATCGTGCTCGGCATGCGTCGATGCGCCGCGTGGTTTGCTCACCGGAAACGCCTTGGCAGGCTTCGCGGCGAGCAGTCGTCGCCGCGCTGGCGATTTATTGAAGCGCCGACCGGCTACCTGGCGGTGTCGTTCTGGGCGATGGTCGGGACGGCTCCCCTTACCGCATACCATTTCAATCAGTTCGCGATTGTCGGAATCGTCGCGAACGCAGTGGTGGTGCCGATCATGGCGTTCGGCGCGACGGTCAGTGGACTGATCGCGGCGGCGGTAAGTTTCTTTTCGGAGCCGGCCGCGCGTCCGATCCTGTTATTCGGCGCGAGCGCACTCGCGGCAGGCAACTGGCTGGCTGCGTGGTTCGTCGATTGGCCACTCGCGTGGTTCCGCATTTTCACTCCGACAATTCTCGAACTCACAATCACCTACGCATTGTTGATGATTTGGCTACTTGCCCCGCTTGCGGTCGCGATAACCGGAAAGCGCTCGCGCGACGAGATTCCCGACAGCACGAATGGAAATCGCAGATTCGGATGGCGTGCGCGATGCGTGATTGCGCTCGCCGCAGTAATGACGATTGACGCGGGCTATTGGACCTACGACCGCTTCTTCAATCCCGACTTGCGAGTGACGTTTCTGTCTGTGGGTGAGGGCGACGGCGCGGTCGTGCGATTTCCCGGCTCCCACGTGATGCTGATCGATGGCGGTGGCTCCTACGGCGGCTTTGACGCGGGCGAGCGAATAGTCGCGCCGTATCTGTGGTCGCAGAAAATCATGCGCGTCGATTACATTGCGCTGAGCCATCCCGACCTCGACCATTTTGGCGGTCTGGATTTTATCGCAATGAATTTCGCGCCGCGCGCGTTCTGGACCACTGGCGTGTCGAGCCTGGACGTCAGTTACTCACGCTTTGTAGACGACCTCGAGCGCGCGAAAATTCCAATGGTTGTGGTTGGCAACACCGCTCCCGTCTCGTCCATCGGTGGAGTCGCGATTTCGTCGCTGAATGGGGCCGCTGCCGTCGCGAGGTCGCACAACAACAGCTCGATGGTTTTGCGATTCAGCTTCGGCAGCACGTCAATTTTGTTCACTGGCGATATCGAGTCGGCTGGAGAGCGCGCGCTGATCGAGAACCGTGGCGAGCTTCACGCGACGGTACTCAAGGTGCCGCATCACGGCAGCGCGAGTTCCTCGACGACGGCCTTCATCGCAGCGGTGCATCCGGAGGCCGCAGTAATCTCTGACGGATACCTGAACAATTTTCATTTCCCCGCGCCCGCGGTCGTTGAACGATACATCGAGGCAGGCGCCATCCTGATGCGCACCGACCTCGACGGCGCCGTGATGGTCGACTCGGTCCAGAATCAGATGACCGTGCGAACATTCCGATGCGCGCGGCAATCCAATCCGCATAGTGCCCACCTCGCGGGCTGCGCCGGCAATGATCGTCGGAGCGATCAGTCAGAACTATCGTTCAGAGCGTCGTGTAAAATCCGCGTGCGGTTCTATCGACCCCGCCCATCGCTCTAAGCTACATATGGATTGGAATGGATCTTGAACTAACAGAAGCGCAACGCGGGGCTCGCGACGTTGCCCGGCGCTTCGCGCGCGAGAAGCTGGGACCGATCGGCGTCGAGGCCGACCGCTCGCATCGATATCCCGCTGAAGCGATCGACGAGCTCGCGCGGCTCGGGATGCTCGGCATCTTCCTTCCCGAGCAGTACGGCGGCGCGGGCCTCGATCACGTCGCGTATTCGCTCGTGCTCGAGGAGCTCGCAGTCGAGTGCGCGTCGACGGCTGTCATCATGTCGGCGCACTGCTCGCTCGCGTCGTGGCCGATTCTCGGACTGGGCACCGCGAAGCAGAAAAATCATTTTCTGCCGAAGATGGCGACCGGCAACTGGCTCGGGTGCTTCGCCTTGACCGAGCCACAAGCCGGCTCGGACGCCGCCGGTCAGAAGACGCGCGCCGTGCTCGACGGCGATTCGTACGTGATCAATGGGACCAAGAATTTCATCACCAACGCGCCGCAGTCGAAGGTAGCGATCGTGTTTGCGATGACGCAGCCCGACAAGGGCCATCACGGGATCAGCGCGTTTGCGGTCGAGACCGATACGCCGGGATGGGCGGTCACGCGGGTCGAAGACAAGATGGGAATTCACGGCGCGCATTCCGCGCAGTTGAGTTTTTCGGATATGCGCGTGCCGCGCGAGAATCTGCTGCTCGAAGAAGGGCAGGGGTTCAAGGTCGCGATGAAGACTCTGGACGGCGGCCGGATCGGAATCGCGTCGCAGGCGCTCGGAATCGCGCGCGCTTCCCTCGAGGCGTCGTTGAAATACGCGCAGGAGCGGCTGACGTTCGGAAAGCCGATCGCGCAGTACCAGGCGATCCAGTGGAAGCTCGCCGACATGGCGGTCGAGATCGACGCGGCCCGGCTACTGACGCATCGCGCAGCGACGCTGAAAGATCGCGGCGAGGCTTGCACCAAGGAATCCGCGATGGCGAAACTCTTCGCCGCTGAGACGGCGATGAAGTCCGCGACCGAGGCGGTGCAGATTCATGGCGGCTACGGCTACACCAAGGAGTTCAAGGTCGAGCGCTTTTTCCGCGACGCCAAGATCACCGAGATCTACGAAGGAACGTCGGAGATTCAACGCCTGGTGATCGCGGGCAGCGTGCTCGAAAATCGGTGAGGCAAATCGCTGAGGCAAATCGCCGAGGATTGTTATCGTGAGCAAGAAAGAGAAATGGCTCGAGACGACCTACAAGCAGGCGAGCGAGCGCCCGGTGCGTTTCTCGACCGTGTCCGACATGGAGCTCGACCCGCTCTACACGCCTGACGACGTGAGCGGTTCGTACGACGACGCGCTCGGCAATCCCGGCGAGTTTCCGTACACACGCGGTGTGTACGGCTCGATGTATCGCGGGCGCCTGTGGACGATGCGCCAGTTCGCCGGCTTCGGACTCGCCGAGGACACCAATGCGCGCTTCCATTTTTTACTGGGCCAGGGCCAGGACGGACTCTCGACCGCATTCGACATGCCGACGTTGATGGGCTACGACGCCGACCACGAACGCGCGCTCGGCGAAGTGGGCCGCGAGGGCGTGTCGGTCTCGACGGTCTACGACATGGCGACGCTGTTCGATCGAATCCCGCTCGACCGGGTCAGCACCTCGATGACGGTGAACTGTTCCGCATCGATCCTGCTCGCGATGTACCTGGTGGTGGCCGAGCGCAACGGGATTCCGTGGGATCGCGTCGGCGGGACGATTCAGAACGACATGCTCAAGGAGTACATCGCGCAGAAGGAATGGATTTGCCCGCCGCGTCCGGCGCTCCGAATCGTCACCGACATGATCGAATTCTGCGCGCGCAAAGTTCCGCGCTGGCATGCCGTTTCGATTTCGGGCTACCACATCCGCGAGGCCGGCTCGACCGCCGTGCAGGAGCTGGCGTTCACGATTGCCGACGGCATTTGCTACGTCGATGAGGCGGTAAAGCGTGGAATCGCCGTCGACGACTTCGCGCAGCGTCTGTCGTTTTTCTGGAATCTGCACAACGATTTTCTCGAAGAGGTTGCCAAGCTTGCGCGCCGCGCGCCGGATGTGGGCGCGAATCATGAAGGATCGTTTCGGTGCGAAGAATCCGAAATCGATGATGTTGCGGACGCATGCGCAGACCGCGGGCGCGTCGCTGACGGCGCAACAGCCGATCAACAATGTGGTGCGAGTCGCGATACAGGCGCTGGCGGGAGTGCTCGGTGGAATCCAGTCGCTGCACACCAATTCAATGGACGAGACGCTCGCGCTGCCGACCGAGCAGGCCGTGATGGTCGCGCTGCGCACGCAACAAGTTATCGCCGAAGAAACCGGGGTGACGAATACGATCGATCCGTTCGGCGGGAGCTACGCGGTCGAGGCGCTGACCGACAGGATGGAACGCGAGGCCAATGATTACATTCGGCGCATCGACGAGATGGGCGGGATGGTCAAGGCAATCGAGACCGGCTATCCGCAGCGCGAGATCGCCGAGGCCGCATTTCACTTTCAGCGCCAGCTCGAGCAGGGGATCAAGACGGTGGTCGGCGTCAACAAGTATTCAATCCCCGAGGAGATTCCGATCGCGACGCTCAAGATTGATCCCGAGATCGAAGAGCGGCAGATTCAGCGCGTGCGCAAGGTCAAGCGCGAGCGAAACTCCGTCGCCGTCAAAGAAGCGCTCGCGCGCGTTTCTGAGGCGTGCCGATCCGGCGAAAATCTCATGGAACCGATTTGCGAGGCGGTGCGGCGCGACGCGACTGTCGGCGAAGTATGCGATATCTTTCGTACCGAGTTCGGCGTGTACACCGATCCAGGCTGGATTTAGACGATGGCGGAAAAGAGACTCAGAATTCTGGTCGCGAAACCCGGACTCGATGGCCACGATCGCGGAGCGAAAATAATCGCACGCGCACTGCGCGACGGCGGCTTCGAGGTCATCTACACCGGGCTCCATCAGACGCCCGAAATGATCGCGGAGGCCGCCGTGCAGGAAGACGCCGACGCGGTCGGGCTCAGCGTACTGTCGGGCGCGCACATGACGCTGTTCCCCGAGGTCATGCGCTTGCTGAAAGAGCGCGGCGCCGGCGAGATAGCGGTTTTCGGTGGCGGGATCATTCCCGACGACGACGCCGACAAGCTCAAGCAGCTGGGCGTGCGGCAGATCTTTACTCCGGGCGCATCGACCGAAGACATCGTCAAGTGGGTGCGCGACAACGTCGCGGCCCGCGCTTAGGTTCAAATGGATTTCGATCTGACCGAAGAGCAGCGGCGCATCCGCGAGACGCTGACTGATTTTGCTGAGCGCGAAATCAAGCCGCACTCGACCAGGTGGGATAAGGAAGAGACCTTCCCACGGCATATCGTCGAGCAGCTCGGCCAGCTCGGCTTTCTCGGTGTCGCATTTCCGGAAAAGTTCGGCGGCGGCGGCGCGGACACGCTTTCTCAGGTGCTCGTCGTCGAGGGACTCTCGCGCTACGACGCGTCGATCGGGCTGACGTGCGCCGCGCACATGTCGCTCTCGACCGGGCACATCGCGGGATTCGCATCCGACGAGCAGCGCAATCATTACGTCCCCGACATGCTGCAAGCGAAGAAGATCGGCGCATGGTGCCTGACCGAGCCGAGCTCCGGTTCCGACGCGGCCGCGATGCATACGAAGGCGACGCGCATCGGCGACAACTATTCGATCACCGGCTCCAAGATGTTCATCACCAACGGCACGGTTGCCGACGTGTACGTAGTGATGGCGATCACCGATCAGGCGCGCGGTCGCGACGGCGTGTCGGCATTCATCGTCGATCGCGGCACCGCGGGCCTATCGAACGGAAAGAAAATCGAGAAGCTGGGACTGCGCGCGTCCGACACCGCCGAAGTCATCTTCGAAAACGTCACGGTGCCTGCGCGCAACCTGGTAGGCGAACTCGGCGCCGGCTATCGGCAGACTCTCAAGGTGCTCGAAGCGGGCAGAATCGGAATCGCCGGATTCGCGGCGGGAATCGCGCGCGGCGGATTCGAGGAAGCTCGTGCATACGCGCTCGAGCGCGGGCAGTTTGGAAAAAAGATTGCCGAGTTCCAGGCGATCCAATGGATGTTCGCCGACATGGCGACGCGAATCGACGCGTCGTGGGTGCTCATCTGCCGCGCCGCCGCGCTCAAGGATGCGGGCAAGCCGTTTGCGCGCGAGGCCGCGATGGCAAAGCTGTTCGCATCGGAAACCGCGATGTGGTCGACGATCAAAGCGGTGCAGATTCACGGCGGCTACGGCTACGTCACCGATTTTCCGGTCGAGCGCTACATGCGCGACGCCAAGCTCTCGGAAATCGGCGAAGGCACCAGCGAAGTGCAGCGGATGATCATCGCGAAGTCGCTCCTGCGCGACGGTTACCTGCCCGCCTGATCGTTCAATCTTCGAGCAAATCTTCCTGAATGATCGCGAGTTCGCGCGCGTGCGAGGCCGATTACCTCGCGCATGAAGCCTTCGATGCCGCCGTTCTCGTCGATCAATTCGAAGACCGGATCGAGCTGCTCGGCTGCGAGCGGAATCTTTTTGAAGACCAGGTTGCTTTCGAGAAAGTCAGCGACGATTCGATCGCGCTCGACCCCGAGCATCGACAGCAGCATTGCGGCGCCGACTCCGGTGCGGTCGCGGCCGGCTGAGCAATGGAAGAGCAGGGGGTATACGTCGCGCTCGGCGAGCAATTTGAAGAAGCGGCGCCAGTCGTGCCGAAAGTGCATCACGAGCGCGAGATGCTCGCGGCCGGGCTCCGGCGCAACGCGCGTGTAGCCCTGATCGTTGAACCATTCGTCGCCCATCGGGATGTGCTCCCATCGTACGTCGCTGCGCGCGGCCGGCACAGGAGAGCCCAGGTGTTTGACTTCGGCGCGGCTCTGGAGCGTCACGAGAGTGCGAAGTTTCAGCTGACTGATGGGACTTTCGGGCGGGACTTCGGCGAGATGCGAAGAGCGAAATATCTTGCCGGCACGCACACGGCGCTGATTGGCGACTGGATGCCCGCCGAGATCGCGAAAATTCTGCGCAGCGAAACTGCGGAGCAGCTCGAAGTCGACGACGACGCGCGGCTGCTCAGTCGCGTTATCAGTTTTGTTTTTCTTCGGCAAAGGTTTAACGAGTCTCTTGGTTCGAGTTTAACAGGCCGTGCTGCGCCGACCAAAGGCGAACTCTGTGCCCGACGTCTGCCCTTGCCTCGTGTATCGCGGTCAGTTAATAGACTGGAGTCTAGTTATATGGCTGAGTATATCGAGAGCTCCAGTGTTCATGCGGTTGCCGCGACGCCGGTCTCGCGGCGCGAGCGCAAAAAGGGGCGCACCCGCGCTGATATTTACACCGCCGCGATGAATTTATTTGTGCGCCGCGGTTTCGATTCGGTTACGATCGAGGATATTTGCGACGCCGCCGACGTGGCGCGGGCGACTTTCTTTCTGCATTTTCCAGCCAAGGAAGCTCTGCTGATCGAGTATGGTCAGCGCGCCAACGACGAACTCGCTGCCGCTATTTCCGCGTATCGCGGTAGTGCGACCGCGACGCTTCGGATGGCATTCAAGATGCTCGCCGAGCGCGACGTACGGCATCCCGACGTTGTGCGGTTGGTGATTCGCGAAGTGCTGGCGCGGCCGCGTGTTCTCAGCGAGCACGACGGAAGCGCGGCGGATCTGGTCAATCTGCTTGCGGGGGTTATCCGGCGCGGGCAGAAGAGCGGCGAGTTTCGCCGGCGCACGGACCCAACGGTTGCGGCTCTGACCGCATGTTCGGCCTTTTTCGCGCTCATCTACACATGGGTGCGGCAAGACGGAAAGATCGATATCGAAGGGGGAGTCGCGCAAACCTTGGACATCATTCTGAACGGGCTCAGCGAAAAGAAATCCAAACGCGGACAATCTCTCGCGTCGACTCGAAGGACAAATACCTAAATGGAAAATACTCACGCGATTGTGATTGGCGGTAGCATGGCGGGGCTTTGTGCTGCGCGCGTGCTGAGCAAATTCTACGACAAAGTTACCGTGATCGATCGGGATGCTTATCCTGCCGGTGCGCATGAGCGGCCCGGAGTTCCGCAGAGCCGGCATGTTCATGCGTTGCTGATGCGCGGGCGGCTCGAGCTCGATCGGCTGTTCCCGGGTTTCGAGAAGACGATGCTCGAGCGCGGCGCGATCGAGATAAATTTCGGTCGCGATTTTGCCGCGCTCAGGGCCGACGGATGGGCCGAGCGGCGCCCGAACTCGATCACAACGCTGTTCGCGAGCCGCGTGCTGATCGAGGCGACTGTGCGCGAGTTGCTTCGCCGCATTCCAAACGTCGAGCTGATCGAACGGGCAGAAGCGGTTGGATTCGAGACGGTGCGCGGCGATGCGCTCCGGGTGAGCGGGGTGAAAGTGAATCCACGCGACGGCGGCGCTGCGTTCACCCTGAACGGGGATCTCGTCGTTGATGCGAGTGGGCGCACGACCAAAGTTCCGTCGTGGATCGAAGCGATGGGTTTGCCGTCGCCGCCCGAGACTGTCGTGGATTCGCATACCGGGTATGCGTCGCGATGGTACAACGTGAACCCCGAGCGCCGCCCGAAGGACTGGTGGTGGAAGGGAATCTGGATCGATCCGATTGCGGAGAGCTTCTCGACCGCCGGCGTGCTGTTCCCGGTCGAGGGCAATCGAATGATTGTTTCGCTGGCGGGGATCGGAGGACATTATCCACCGAGCGACGAGGCCGAATTCACTGCCATGCTCGCGAAATTGCGCTCGCCGATAATCGCCGAGGAAGTCGCGCTGGCGGAGCCGATGTCGCAGGTCTATTCGTATCGGCAGATGGCAAATCGATGGCGGCACTATGACAAATGGGGCGCGCGGCTCGACGGTTTCGTCGCGCTCGGCGATTCCTCGTGCGCATTCAATCCCGTCTACGGACAGGGGATGACGTCGGGCGCTTTGTCGGCGCTGATGCTGGGCGAGTGCCTTGAGCAGAACGGGATCAACGACGTCGAGGTTCCCCGAAAATTTTTCGCGGCGCAGGCGCGTTTCCAGGCCGAGCCGTGGGGACTCGCGACCGCGTCAGATTTCAGAGTTCCGGGCACCGAGGGCAAGCGTCCGTTGATGAGCCGCGTGATGGATCCCTTGATCGGTAAGATGTTCCAGGTCGCCAACGACGATCCCGCGATCGGCGAGCGTATCGGCGAAGTGATCAACATGATGAAGCCGCCGTCCGCGCTGTTCGAGGCATCGTTGCTGAAGCTTATCGCGAAGGCGTGGTCGCGCAGGCTGCTCAAGCGCAAGAGGCAAGAGAAAGAATCGACGTCGATGCCGCCGCTCGCGCTGGGCGTCGAAGGTTAGAGGAAATCACTCTATCAAATGTGAAACCCGCGGTGGGTTTCACGCTTCCTTCGGCAGGGGTGACCCCTGCACCCAATAAAATAAGATGCGGGACTTCGTCCCTATAGGAAGTTGGTAGCGAGGATTTACCTCTCCCTTCGGGAGAGGTCGTGCGGCGACACTTGTGTCGCGCACGGGTGCGGGCGCGCGCATCGAGCTGAATGCCAGCTCCTTCATCCGCGCCGGAGGCGCGTCTCCCCGAGGTGAGAGGTTACAAGAATAGTTACTGCTGATTTTGTTGGTTGGATCTGTCGTTAGGATCCATCGGGCGAGCGAGATCCGGCAGCGGTTCTATTTTCAGGTCTACCGACATCAGTTGCATGCCGCCGTGACTTCTGTAGACGCCGCGCATGGGCGGGACGTCGGAGTAGTCGCGGCCGATGGCGACTCTTATGTGCCGCTCATCCACCATGCATCCGTTGGTCGGATCGAACCCCGTCCATCCCAGTCCGGGCAACTGCGCTTCCAGCCATGCGTGACTCGCTTGCGCGCCGATGCTCGATGCGGCGGAGTTCGCGGCCGGCGCCAGGTAGCCCGAGACGTAGCGCGTGGGAATACCGGCGAGGCGCAGCACGCCGATCGTGAGATGCGCAAAGTCCTGGCATACGCCGCCGCCGACGCTGAGAATTTCGTCGGCCGTCGAGTGCACTTTCGTCATCCCCGGCTCATATACGAACTGGTCGCGAATAAAGGCGACGATGCGGTTCGCATACGCGGCTACGTCTTCGGACGGGTCGGGCTTCGCCAACCAGAAGAATTTGCGCAGCGGTTCGCTGAACGGCACGTGGCGGCTGGCGTTGAGGAAATCGTACTCGATTCGATTGCGGACGTGATCGTCAAGCAAGTATTCACCGAACGGAGTCGGAATCGCGGCAGGATGTGGCGCTTGCACGCGCTCGACCAGCGATCTCGCCGCGACGATTAGCTCAGGATGCCGATCGTGGATCGAGAACCCGTAAACGCGATTGCCGTAGTAGTCGTCGTACTCAAATGTGGACGCGTCGGGGGTCAAGTCCAGATCAAACTCGACGCATCGCTGATCCGCACTTTCGAGCGGGCGCATTCGCACCTCGTTGTGTGAATCGTAGGCGGGCGCCTGGTACTCGAAGCGGGTGATGTGGCAGATCCGCAGCAGCATCGCATCTATTCAATCGGTCCTGAGGTAGCGTTGAAAGACCTCGTCACTCAGCGCGGCGCATCCGTCCTGAATCTGAAGCAGAAACTGATGCAAACCGGCCTTGATCACCTCGAGCGATCGCTTCGAGCGCATCAGCTCCAGCAGTTCCTCGAGCTGGGTTGAAGGCGGCGTAGGTTCGGGACCTTGGCTCTGGATGCGGTTGAGCGAAGTTTCGAGTATCGCGAGCGAGAATCGCGCCGAGCGCGGAAAAGTCGGATCGAAGAGCAGTATTTCGACCACGTTGTCGATTCTGATCGAGTTGCCGAAGCGCTTGCGATAAGCCTCGAGTCCCGACGCGCTGCGCAGCACTGCCGCCCATTGCAGTATGTCGAGCGAGCCGCCGACGTCTTCCAGCCGCGGCAGCAGGAAGTGATACTTGACGTCGAGCATCCGTGAAACGTCTTCGGTCCGCTCGAGCATGATGCCGAGTTGCATGAAGTCGTAAGCGATGTCGCGCGGGATGGTGCTCTGACGGATGCCGGCAAGCCGATAGAAGCTGTCCTTGAGATCGGCGAAGAATGCGAACACGCCGGGCGTGATGAAAAGTTCAGGCGTCCATTCCTGCGCGCTCAGATAGAGCGTGTTGAGGTCGAGCCAGAGTTCGGACGAGATGTAATGGCGCAGCGAGATGGCGTTGTTGCGCGCGGTGTTGATGCAACTGCGAATCGAGTTGGGATTGTCGGTATCGAGCGCGAAGAAATTGAGGACCGAGGCATCGTCCGCGGTCTTGTAGTACTCGCCAAAGAGTTCGCGCTCACCAAAAATCGCGAGCAGCGGCGCCCACGGCTGCGCGTCGCGCGGCGGACTCTCGATCAGCAGATGGTAGTTGACGTCGAGCAATCGCGCGCGCCATTCGGCTCGTTCCAAATTGCGGGCTGTCCAGAAAAGATGACTCGCGATTCGCCGGAGCATCAGGCCTCGAGCACCCAGGTGTCCTTGCTGCCGCCGCCTTGAGATGAATTCACGATCAAGCGAGCCTTCGCGCAGCGCGACGCGGGTCAGACCGCCGGCGAGAACGCGCGGCTTGGCGCCGAACAGTACGAACGGGCGAAAGTCGATGTGCCGCGGCATCATCTTCATATCGCTGGCAGATCCGTTGTGAATGATCGTCGGATGAACCGAGAGCGCGATGACCGGCTGCGCGATGAAGGCAGATGGATCGTTGATGATTCGTTCGCGCGACTCTGCCAGTTCCTGTTCGCTGGCCTTGGGACCGATGACGACGCCGTAGCCGCCGGACGCGCCGGTAGGCTTGACGACGTAGCGCTCGAGATTTTTCAGCACTTCCTCGCGCACCTCAGGATCGCGCAGCAGATAGGTCTCGACGATCGGGAGAATCGGCTCCTCGGCGAGGTAGTAACGAATCATCGCCGGCGTGTATGCGTAAACGGCCTTGTCGTCGGCGACTCCGGTGCCGACGCCGTTGGCAATCGCGGCGTTTCCAGTCCGCAGAACAGCGGTGAGTCCGGCGACGCCGAGCAGGGAATCGGGACGGAAGACCAGTGGATCGAGGAAATCGTCGTCGATGCGGCGATAGAGGACGTCGATTTGCCGCAGCCCGTGAACGTCCTTCATGTAGAGTTTGCGATCGACGCAGACGAGGTCCTGACCTTCTACCAGCTCGATGCCCATCTGCTGCGAGAGGAAGACGTGCTCGAAGAACGCGGAGTTGAACGGGCCGGGCGTCAGCAGCGCGATAGTCGGATTGGATTTGCCCGACGGCGAGAGCTCCTTCAGGCATTGCAGCAGGTCGGCCGGATAACGCTCGACGCTGCGGACCCGCGATGCGCGCATCAGGGTCGGGACGAGCCGCGTCATGACGACGCGATTTTCAATCACGTAAGAAACGCCGCTCGGCGTGCGCACGTTGTCTTCGAGGACGTAGAAGCGGCCGTCGGCGCCGCGTACGAGATCGATCCCGGCAACCGTGACGAAATTACCGAGTGGAGGCTTGATGCCGACTGCGGCGCGGCGAAACTGCGGGCATCCGAGGACGAGATCGCGCGGGACGACGCCGTCTGCCAGGACGCATCCTTCACCATAAACGTCGGCGACGAATGCGTTGAGTGCGCGCACGCGTTGAATCAGGCCGGCCTCCAGCGTGGCCCAGGTGGCAGCGTCGATGACGCGCGGAATCGGGTCGAACGGAAAGATCCGCTCGGAGCCGTCGGCGGCGCCGTAGACGTTGAAGGTCACGCCCATCCGGCGGAACATTCGGTCGGCGCGCGCGCAAATCTCGGTGAACTGCGCCTGCCGCATCGAGAACATCGTGTCGATGACCCCCTGGCAGCCCGATCGCGGCTCGCTCGAGAGGTCCATCATTTCGTCGAAAACATTCGCGTCAGGCTTGTACGCCGCCCAAACGGGCACCGCCTTGCCTGTTTCGGAAACAGTCGAATCCATCGAGCTCACCCCATCGCCGCCCACTGGCGCGGAAATCATCACCCCAGCGCGGCGGACGTCATTTGAAGAGCAATCGACGGGCCAGACTCAGGTCGGAATTTCGGCGGCGGATTGCGCGAGGTAGGCCTGGTAGTCGCGGTCGGTCGCGAGCAGGTGCTCATGCGTCCCGGTCGCCGCAATCGTCCTGCCGTGAATGAAAAAGACTTTGTCACAAGCGGCGAGTGTGCCAGCGCGATGGGCGACGATGATTACGATTCGATCTCGCGCGAGCACGGTCAGCGTTTTCAGGAGGTCGGATTCCGAAGCTGGATCCAGTGGAGCAGCGGGTTCGTCGAGGACGATAATTTCCGGGCGTCGAAGCAGGGCGCGTGCGATTGCAATTCGCTGTTTCTGTCCGACCGACAGGCGCGCGCCGCGCCGCCCGAGCATCGTCGCGTAACCGTCGGGAAGCCGGTCGATAAATTCCGCCGCCCCTGCCATCGCGGCCGCCTCGCGAACGTCGGCCATCGAGGCGCTATCGCTGCCGTAGCGGATGTTGTCTTCGATCGAGGTCGAGAACAGCGACTCGTTCTGAAATACAAATCCCATTCGCGCGCGAATCGTGTCTGGCGCGACAGCCCGCGAATCGACGCCGTCGAAAGCGATCGTTCCCGCCGACGGTTCGATGAAACGCGGGATCGAGTGGATGAGCGTCGTCTTGCCGCATCCGCTCGGACCCGCCAGCGCAACCATTTCGCCGGATCGCATCGACATCGTGACGCCGCTCAGCACCGTGGTAGCGCCGTAGCCGACCGCGACGCCGTCGAATTCCAGATTGCTGACGCGAGCGCCGAGACCGTCGCCGCGTCCGTCGCTGACAGGCTCTGCCAGATTGTCGAGTACGCTATGTACACGCCTGAGCCCTGCGACGGACGCCTGTATCGAGGCCCACGTGCCGCCGATGATCCCCATCGGATTCGCCAGCATTCCGCCGTAGCTCGCGAGCAGCACGATATCGCCGAGCGTCATCCGGCCCGCAATCACTTGCATCATCAGGTAGTAGAGGCTGTATCCAATCAGCACGCAGCACACGGGCGCGAGCACAATCACCATCACGAAAAAGATCGCGAGCATTCGGAGCGTCGAGCGGAAGGACTGCCAGCTTGCGGCGTCGACGACCGCCGTCTCGCGCGACTCCTGTCCGAAGGCCTTGATGAGTTGCACCTGCGCGACGCGTTCCTCGAAGGCGGCCATCACGTCGCTGCCGCTTTCACGCATCGACTGGCTCTGATCGCGGATCGCGCGTCCGAAAAGCGTGCTGCCGATTGCGACCACCGGCAGAAACAGAATCGCGACGACGATGATCACCGGCTCATTGCTGAATTGTATCGAGAGCACGACGATTGCCATCACGAACATGAACACCGACATGATTGGCGCGAGCACGCCGCGATAAAACACCGGCCCAATCGACGCGCTGTCGTACATCACGCGGAAGACGGCGTCGCCGATTTTCTGATCGGCGTAAAGCGCCAGCGGCGATCGCAAAAATCGCTCGTAGATCGCGGTGCGCAGCGATTGGTTCATCCGCTGCGTGAGATCGATCGTAACGTGCGATTCGAGGTAGCCGAAAAGGCCGTTCCACAGGCTGCCGCCCTCGTTGGCGTCGTTGGCCGTGATGCCGGCTTGATCGAGTCCGCCGCTGTTCACGTTGGTGCCGAGCGACTCCGCGTCGCCATGGATCATTCCGATCAGAATCACCGTCAGCACCAGAAATAACGTGACGGCGATCAGCAGCCCGGTGCGGCTGGCGCCGACCATCGGGGTCAAAATCGCGCCTGGAATGCCGGTCAGCGGATGGCCGTCGATGACGTTGTCGATGACGATTTTCAGCGGCCACGGCGTCATCAGATAAAAGGTCAGCGAGACGAAAACCAGCACGCACTTGATTGCAACCAGTCGACGATAAGCGGCTGACGAACGGCCAGCTTTTGACGAGGACGCGCCAGGCCTCGCGCCAGGTGAGGGGAGCCTGCTCGTCGGCGTAGAGAAGATTCGCGCGCGAGTCGCGCGGCGTGCCGTTGTCAGGCATTGCTCACCTCGCGAATCGGGACGTCGTCGAGCACCGATCCGTCGGCCGCAACGAGACGGCCGGCCGCAATCTGGTAAATTCGATCGGCGCGGGATGCGGTAGTGCGGCGATGCGTCGCGAGTATCACCATGCGGCGGGTGGGTTCCTCGTTCACCCAATCGCGGAGCCCGACCATCACCGCGTCTTCGGTCGCCACGTCGAGCGAGGAGGTCGGTTCGTCGAGCAAAAGAATCGACGCGTTGCGCAGGAGCGCGCGCGCGAGTCCGAGGCGCTGCGCCTGCCCGACTGAAAGCTTCGATCCCTTTTCGCCGAGCATGGTATCGAGACCTGCCGGCAGAGAACGAACGAAGTCGCCGAGACCGGCGCGATGAATCGCTTCGGCAACTTCGACCGTCGATGCGTTCGGGCGCCCGTATGCGACGTTGTCGCGAATCGTTGCGGTGAAGAGCGGATTCTCCTGCAGCGCGACGGACAGCATCCCGCGCCACGCCGGAAGTTCGAAATTCGAAATCGGTTCGCCGTCGAGCAGGATATTGCCCGCCGATGGATCGAAGAATCTCACGACCAGCGAGATGATGGTGCTCTTGCCGGAGCCGCTGGGACCGGCGATTGCGGTAATTTCACCGACGCGCGCCTCGAGATTCACATCGGCAAGGACGGGAGTGCGCGGGTCGTAGCCGAAGGTCACGTGATCGAAGGTCAGAGCAGTCGCGGATTTTGGTGGAATTGCACTGCCGCTGCTGACGCTCTGTTCCGGCGTTTGACCGATCATCTCGAGCACGCGCGAGATCGCGACGACCACGTCCTGCATGCTGCCCCACTGGTCGGTAATATTTCTCGTGCGCTTGCTCACGTTTGAAACCAAGGTAATCGATCCCTGGAACAGTCCGAGCGAAACAGCGACGCCCCCGAGACCGGCGGTTCCACCCGCCATCACTTCCCTCGCGCCTATGTACAACGCCGCGACATACGCCAGACCGCGAACAGTGTTGGTCGCGACGCGGTATCGCGCGAGCATCAGGCGTGCGCGGCGGCCGGCAAGGAACGCGTCCCAGTTCTCGCGGGCGTAGTTTTCCGCTTCGCGAGCCTCGGTGCCGAAGGCTTTGACGGTTTTGATCGACGCGAGCGTTTCCTCGATGCGCGTTGTCGCGCGGGCTGTGGTCTCACGCTCATCGATGAATGCGGCGCGCAACGAATTTGCGTACATCCACGCCAGTACGAAGTTCGCCGGCATCAGGATAGCGACGATCAGCGCCATCCGCGTGTCGTACCAGAGCAGGTAGAGGATCGAACCGACGGCAGCGGGAAAGAAAATAAGCGGCTGAACGATCAGGCCATCGATAACATTTGGAATCGCGGCGGAGTCCTGGAACATCCGGAAGATCGCGTCGCCGATTTTTTCCTCGGAATGAAAGCGGACGCTGAGTTCCTGCATCCGTGTGTAGAGATTGACGCGGAAGAGATTGCTGATGCGCTGTAGAATCCAGACCGCGTAACCTAAAAGGAATCCGAGAAAGGTCAGGCCCACGACCGACACGACGCCGCCGACGACGCATGCGTGAATGAGCACGGTCCGCCGATCGGCGTGAATCGGCACTCGAAGCATCCACGCTTCCCCGCGCGTCAAGGCGCCGCCTTGGCCGACGACGTCGAAGAAAATGCGCACCAGGTTGAGTCCGATCAGTCCACCGAACAGAGCCGGCAGCGTCGCCAGGAAGAGATATACGAGATGACGGCGGTAGGGGCGGATGAACGGCCAGACCCGCGCGACCAGGCGGAAGACGTCGCGCGAACGCAGTCGGCGCGCGTCGGGGAACGCGATCTCGCTGGCAGACGGGGGCGCGGTGATAGTTGGTTCAGCGCTCAATCTAGTTACAGGGACTCACTTGCTGGGGGCGGCGCCAGCGGCGGCCAGTATGCTGTCTTCGAGCACGAATTTCGACGTGCAAGCGACGGTGGTTTGATTGCCGCCGAGCGCATAGCGGCCCTGGAAATCCGCTGACACCGTGGCGAGCGTCGAATGCGGCGGTGATTTCTCGAGCTTGACGGTCACCGTTACCGTGCCGTCCTGCAACTTGTAGATCATCTCAACCGGACCCGTCTCGCAGAACGCCCAGCGGCGCCACGTCAGGTCGTCGGTAGTAGTCTGCTTGGCGACAAGGGTATGGGTTCGCTCGTCGGCGCGGACGAGCTCGAAATGACTCGACGCATCCGTGAAATATTTCTTCAAGGTGGTGAAGACTTCTCCAACCGGCTTTGGGATCTCCTGGATGCGCGGGACGATGCGCGGTGTGTCGATTGCATAGGCGGACGCGAGGATCAAAAGCAGGAGCGACGTTACGATCGATGCGGCGCGTAGTTTCATGACTTCTCCTTGAACAGGTACGAGTTTGACAGGTGCCAGGTTGCAAGGCTGACAAGATCATAACGGCCCGCGAAACAGCGCGTAAAGGGCCGTGGTTCGCGTAGACCGTTTGATGGTAGTTTCGCGGAGCCGCCGCGAGTTCACGATTTCATCGCACAGTAAGGAAAAGGAGCGCACAAATGCCCGCGTTGATTTTCGAAAAGCGTGATCACGTCGCCTACCTCACACTCAACCGGCCCGAGGTTCACAACTCCTTGAATCCGGAAATGCTCGTGAGCCTTGCGGCGCGCGTGGAAGGAGATCGAGAGCGACGACGCGGTTCGCGCGACGATCGTGACTGGCGCGGGCAAGGTTGCGTTCTCGGCCGGCGCGGACCTGGGCAAACTGATTCCGCTGTTCACTGGCGCGCGAAAGCCGGAGGACGAGTGGGACAGCAAGTTGCTCGCGGACAGGAAGATCGGCGACATCGCGTTGCTGCGCGGCTACGACATGGACAAGCCGGTGATTTCGGCGGTCAACGGATTTTGTATCGCGGGCGGAATGGAATTTATCCAGGGCACCGATCTGCGAGTGGCGTCGGAGAACGCTAGCTTCGGATTGCAGGAAGTGAAGTGGGCGATCATCCCGGCGGCGGGATCGCTGGCGCGGTTGCAGCGCCAGATTCCGTACTGCAAGGCGATGGAGATTCTGCTGACCGGCAACCGGATCGATGCGCAAGAGGCGTGGCGGCTCGGGCTGGTGAACTACGTCGTGCCGCAGGAGAAATTGATCGCGAAAGCAGAGGAACTCGCGGCGACGATCGCGCAGAACGGGCCGCTTGCGGTGCGCAAGATCAAGGAGGCGGTGCGGCGAACGTCGGGGCGTCCATACGAAGAGGCGTTCAAGATCGAAAACGAAATTGCGCGCGAAGTGATGAAATCCGAGGACGCGAAGGAAGGCCCGCGCTCGTTCATGGAGAAGCGCAAGCCGAACTACAAGGGTCGGTAGAACCTCAGGCTCCTGCCAAAGCGCGCATCGTATTGGGATAGTCGCGCGCCGTGGTGGCGGCGGGGCCGATTGGGAAGACTACGGGATGCGTGACGCCGGCGGCGCGGAATCTCGCGACGAAATCGCGGCCCGCTTGAGCTTTACCGAACACTGCGATTTTGCGGCATGACGCTTCCGAGATGGCCTTCGGCGCTTCGTCGCGCTTGCCCTCCTTCCAGAGGCGTCGCACCTCCTCGAACTCGGCGGCGAGGCCGTAGCGCGCGAACATCTTGTTGTAGCTGTCCACGAATGCGTAGCCGGCCAGCTCGCGCCGGAACGAATCGACGGCTTTGTCCTCGTCCTCGGTGATGCACATGCGGATGTAGATGCCGACGTCGACGGCGGACGGGTCGCGGCCCGCGGCTTTGGCGCCTTCGGCAATGTGCTGCACCATCGGCGCGATCGCTTCGGGCGGCGAGTAGTTCATCAGGACGCCGTCGGCAACTTCGCCGGCGAGCCGGAGCATCGGAGCGTTGAGTCCGGCGAGATAAATCTTCGGCGGATGCGGCGCCGTGATGCGCATGCTTAACTTGAAATCGGACTTGTACACTTCGCCCTGGAACTTCGAGCGGCCCTCGGTGAACAACTGGCGCATGATCGTGACGCACTCGCGCATCGCAGTGACCGGCTTGCGATACGACGCGCCGTGCCATCGCTCGACGATGATCGGACTCGACACGCCGAGGCCCGCAATTGCACGCCCGCCTGATAGTTCGTTGATCGTCAGGAATCCCATCGCCATCGCGCCCGGCGTGCGAATCTGAATCGGGATGACGCCCGTGGACAGTTCGGCTTTGCGCGTGTTGACCGCGAGTGCGGCGAGGCTGACGAACGCGTCGGGGCCGCTGACTTCCGCGATCCATAATGAGGTGTAGCCGAGATCCTCGGCCTCGCGGATAAGAGCGAGGCGTCCGGCAAGCGCGTCGGCACCGACGCCGACGTTAGTCTGAAGTCCAAGCTTTTGATTCGATGGCATCTGAAGTTCCGTGCGAGTTTGATTTGCGCAGATTGTGCGGTTATTCGATTATGGCTGCAAGACACAGGAGTGTTGAGCGATGGCTTATTTCGATTCCGATGGCGTGCAGATTTATTTCGAGGAACACGGGAAGGGCGAACCGGTCGTGCTGGTGCATGGGTTTGCGTCGCGCGCGGAGCATAACTGGGGAGGCGGTTGGTTCGACGCGCTCGCGGCGCACTATCGCGTCGTCGCGCTCGATTGCCGCGGTCACGGCAAGAGCGGCAAGCCACACGATTCGGCGGCCTACGGCGGCGAGACGATGGGCGACGATGTGATCCGTCTGATAGATCATCTTGGAATCAGACGCACGCTCATCATGGGCTATTCGATGGGCGGGCGAATCGTGACTGGCCTGCTGATGTTGCATCCGGAGCGTCTGCGCGCGGCAGTGCTCGGCGGAATCGGGGCAGCTACTGCGATGGCGCCGACCTTCGACCGCAAGCCGATCGTCAATGCGTTGCTCGCCGAGAATATTGCGGAAGTGAAGGAACAGCGCGCGCGGGAGTTTCGCCAGTTTGCGGAGGCAACCGGCAACGACTTGAAGGCATTGGCGGCGTGCATGGGATCGAATCGCGAGGATTTTACTGCGGAGCGCATCGCGGCGCAAAAAATTCGCGTGCCCGTCATGATCGTTATCGGGACGAAGGATCTGCTGGTTGGAAATCCGAAGCTGCTGCACGATTCGATTCCCGGGAGCAAGCTCGTGATGCTCGAAGGGCAGGATCATTTGAGCGCGCCGAGCGACCAGCATTACAAGGAAGCGGTGCTGGAGTTTTTCAAGTCCGCGCCGGCGTGACGCGTGACCGGCTAGCTGATTCGGGGGGCGTTCAGGGTGCCGGTCAGGTGGTACGGCTGTGGGCCGGGGGGGTGCGGGAGGACTGCCTGCAGGACTGCCAACTGCGAGGATGCGGCCGGGGCGATCGACAAGGTGAATTCGATTGCTAGCTCGCTTTGGCCGGGGTCGGGGGCAAATTGGACGGTGCCCTCGGCGGTGATCGTCAAGTCGCCGCCGCTGGTCGTGAGTTGCTCGATCGTCAGCGTGCCCTGATCCAATTTGAATTTTGAATGGCCTTCGCCAAGACGGATTGGCGACGACGCGAACGCCGAGGTGAATGTCAGTCCCGCGGCGCTCAGGACGCCGTCGCCGGTCTCCGCGATATCATTGGGAGAGAGTAGGAGATTGCCGCTGCCTGAAAGCGCGCCGGCAGCGCTCGCGCCGGGAACCGTCCATAACTGCTGACGCGCGAGCTCGACCGAGTCGAGGTCGTAGCTGATTGCGGTGCCGAGACGGCTGGGTCGCAGGGTGACGTTCACGAGGCCGTCGTAGAGCGCGGCTTTCACCCGTACGCCAGGATGCATCGTGAGCATCGAGAGGAACTCGGGCGCGATGGTGACGGCAGGGCTCTCGACCAGTAGGCCGCCCGACGCGGGGCGGGTCGAAATCAAGCGGACTCCCGACAACCGCGCGCCGAAAGGAAAGCTGGCGGATTGGCTGCTGCTCGAAACCTCGAGTCCCATAGGCGCGAGGACGTTGCTGAGAGTGGTGGAGTAGGGGAAGGTGGAAATCAGATACGCGGCGAACAGCGACAAGCCGACGGCCACGTAGCCGAATCGAATGAGACGCGTTCCGCGGTAGGGCGCGGGCGCCTCGGCGGGCGACTCAGGTGTTCTTCGCGAGCGCAACACAGGTGAGGTCAACGTCGTACGAATGCGTGTCCTGGGTGCGGCGCTGGATGCGAATATTCGAGACGCCAATCGGCATCGGCAGCGAATTGATGCCGTAGAGCGCATCCACCAGCTGCGTGAGATTCACGTTGGCGAGCTTCAACTGCACACTGAACTCGGTGAACCCGTCGCTGAGCTTGCGATCGGAGCCGGGCGTGATCGAGCCAATCTTGTCGCGTCCGACACTCTTGGTCATTGACGCTTCGAGGACGGAGAACAGCGAGAAATCCTTGCCCATCGGAACGGTGCGCTTTTCGGCCTTGGCAAGATTTGCCTTGAGCTGCGCATAGGTGCCGGCAAGACGGCGAACCTCGGCGAGGTCCTGCTGGCGCTGGGCGATCTTACCCTCGAGACCCGAGCTCAGATCCACGATTGGCGTGTAGACCAGGTTGTAGATGAGAAAAATTGCGAGCAGCCCGCCCGCGATTTGCACCAGGATGCGTTCGCGCGGTTCGAGCTTCTGGTAGCGGCTGCGGCCCTGCGCGACATACGGATCGATTAGGATCGCGAGCTGCTTCAGCCGCGGACGCAGCAAGTCCATCATTCGTGCGCGCAAATTGTCGATCCATTCTCTAAGCATTGCGGCTATTCTTCGATCTCGCGATCAGTCGCCGGAATGGCGTCTTTGAAATTTGCGTCCATCCGAAAATCCACTTTGCTCGGATCCGATCCGGCCTTGGCATGCGCGACTTCGATCGAGCCGAAGTAGCCGCTCTTGTCGAGCGCTCGCTTGGCTTGATCGACGGTGGTGAACGAATCGGCCTGGCCAGTGACGCGCAAGCCCTGCGAATCGATCTGAACGTCGGCCATCTGCACCGGAAATCGCGGAGGCAGCGCTCGCGACACGGCGATCAGCGTGTCGAGCGGAGAATGAGTCAGGTTACCGCCGATCAGATTGAGCCGCTTGTTCATTTTCGCGATCCCGCTCTGCAACTGCGCCTTGGCGTTGGCCGGATCGGTTTCGCCGAGGACCGGCCCGGCGACCGCGGCGATTTCCGCGTTGACCTGCCTCAGGCGACGAAGATTGGCGGAGACACCAAGCGCGAAATGAAAAATGACGACGGCCAACAGCGCGGCTGCAAGGATTCCCGACGTGTAAAACGGGCTGAGATCGCCGCGGACGCGGCCGCGAAACATGAATTCGCCCTGACGGAAATTGATAAGATCGATCGGCTGACTGGGCATCTCGCCCAGCAGCATCGCGATGCACGTAGAAAACTTGCCGTTATTCGGCACCGAACCTTCGAACAGGCCGGTGTAGTCGAAGGCGCCACCGTCGCGCACCGACATCGCGAGCGAATCGGAGAGCAGCCCGCGAACCTTGGGAAAGGCCGCCGCCGCACCTGCAACGATCACGTCGGTCTGATCGGTTTCCTCGCCGTGCGCGAGCAGGGTCTGACGCACCGAGTTGAGAATCGGCGCGGCCGCGTCCTGCGAGACCGCCGATCCGTCGGACATCATCAGGCCGGCGGGCATCGAGCGCAGCGCGCGCGGCGTTCCTCCAACGTCGACCAGTACGACCGAGGTGGACGACTCGTCGCCTTCGACCACCAGGTGCGCCATCGGCTTCGCGCCGTTGCCGTTTCCGTTTTTCGCGCGCGTGAACATGGCAGCCAGCGCGAGCGGCGCGAGCGTGACGGTCTTCGGATCGAGTCCGGCCTTTTGCAGCAAATCGAGGTGTTGCTGGAGATCTGTCTTGCGTACCATCGCGGCCATCACGAGCGTGCTATCACCCTCGCGCCCGACGCGGGTAAATGCGACGGTGCCATTGTCGACCGGGAACGGCAGATGCTCTTCCAGCGCGAACGGGACGACCTGATGCAGCCGGCGCGCATCCTTGAACGGCAGTTCGAGCAGTCGCTTGACGACGCGATCGACGGGCAACGCCGAAATCACAATGTCAGGCTGGCCAGCCTCGACCACCAGGCGCGACAGCGCGCCGCTGAGATCGGCTTCGTCGTCGGCGCGAACTTTGTCGTACACGCCGGCGAGAGTGAACGAATTCCACGAGCGCTCGGCGACGGCCGCGCGCACGCGATCGCCCACCAACTCCAGCGCAAGTATTCGTTGAGCCATTAAGCGACCTTGACCCTAGTCCTCATGCCACGCCGCGAGCGTGCCGATGCCGGTGCTCTCGCGATGAAACGTTGCCGTAATGATTTTGCGTGCGCCCGCATAGGTCCCGGTCCCGGTGATCGTGAAGAACTGGCTGCGCATATCAACGTCCTTCATGAGCTTCTGGCCGACGTTGGCGAGGTCCGGAATGTTCCCGATGTCAGTCGGCTGGCTGAACGGCCGAATCGCGCGCGCATCGATTAACGCCAGCACCAGTTTCTGATCCTCGGTCAACTCCGGCTCGAGCGCGGCCAGCACTTGCGGCGCCGCGGTATTGGCATTCACCGCTGTCTCGGCCATCACCGTCAAAAACGGGCTGACGCGATTATAAATTGCCTCGTTAAAGCCTTTGACCATCTGCAAGTCGCCCATCGTTGGCATCGCGCCGTAGCGCGGCTGATAGGGAGGTTTCAATCCCGCGTAATAATCCCCGATGCCGCCGCCAAGCCCAGTCCCATTATTCGGCGTGATCCAGTCGATGATACCTTGAACCAAGTCGGGGCTCACGTCGAGTATCGCGAAAAGCCGCTGTACCTTCTGAATCGCGGCCAGGTTCGGCGCGCTGTTTTGCACCATCGAATTGAGATTGATCTTGCGGCCTTCGTCCACGATCGACAATGAGACAGTACCGCCCTCCAGCTGCATCGGCGGAAACGGCACCGCCCACACATCGCTCAAGGTGTCGATTGGGGTTTGCGACTGCAGGTCGGCGCGCGCGTCAGCCGCCAGCAGCGCGAGGCCGATATTGACGCCAGATCGCGCCAGGTAGCTGGCGCGCAGCTCGTTGGCCTGGTTCGCCGCCGAGACGAATCCGAGTCCCGAAGTCATCGCGAAGTCCACGACGATCAACGTCATCAGCGCGATTCCCAGCAGAACCGCGAGCAGCGCCACACCGCGCTCACTTTTTTTGAGGCGATTTACCATTGCTGTATCGCCATCGGCACCGTGACCTGCGTGGCGAAATCCATCACCTGGCCGCCTGGCGCCGCCATCTTAATCTGGATCGCGACCGCGACCGGCAACTGGCGTCCCGCCGGCAGACTCGCCGAATCCCAACTCTCGCCCCACCTTTGACCGTCGAAATAGCGGAAGTGAAGCGAGAGCACATTGCCCGCTAGCGTCGTCATTTGCGGCGAGATCTGACCCGTCAGCAAGCCGCTCTGCTGCGAGCGTTGCAGTATGTACCAGCCCTGCTGGTCGGGATTCGAGATCAAGTTGTAGTTGACGATCGTCTCGGGCGTCATCCCGGTGAGCGCTTTGCGATGCCCTCCGCTGAAGGTGGACATCGTGATCGTATCGACAGGTACGCCACTGCTCATGTGCCCGTTGCCGAACAGGACGACGTTGCTGGCGGTATAGGGAGTCTGGACCGCGTTGCGCAGTTCCTTGGTCAGTTGCCAGAGCAGGGCGCGGCCCTCGCGATCGACCATCAGCCGTCCTTCCGCGTGCACTTTGCTATGCGCGACGGTGCTGAACGAGCTGGCCAGCATCGCGAGGATGAGAGCCAGCACTCCTATCGCGAGCATCATTTCGATGAGCGTGAAGCCGCGAGGTGCGCGATGCGTCGGGATGCGCGGCGTCGTCATGGATGCGCCCCCGGAGCAACCACAGCTCCCGGCAAGCTTGCGGGATCGGGCGGGATCGGCGAATGCAGAAACTCGACCAGCTCGAAATTTTGCTTGAGCGCGGGACCGTAGCGAATCAGAACCTTGACCTGCCGAACGTCTGGAAACGTGCCTGAGTTGGCGACCGCGCGCTCCCAGCGGAAGTCCGGGAACTCGCCGGGAAACGACGCTTCGAAATCGCCGCTGGTGAGGCCGAGATCCGGCCACCGCTCGAGCTCCGCTTCGGTCATCACCGCCTGCGCAAGCATCGAGGCCCGGGTCGACTGCTGAGCGCGAATGACGGATTGCATGCTCTGATGCTGCAGTCCGAGCAGGCCGAGCAGCGCGATACCGAGGATCGCGATCGCGACCATCACCTCGAGCAGCGTAAATGCGGGCGCGCGCCGGCGAAGAGGATTCATTTCGACGTCGTCCTCATACCGGCAGGCATCACGTCGCCGCTGATGATGGCGACCTGGCCCGTCAGCGGAGAAAATTCAAGCGTCATCACGTCGCCCGATGCGTCCTCGAGATGCACCACGGTCGCGTCGACATAACCTTCGGGATAGAAGTTGGTCGCGATAGTGCCCTTATTGAAGGTGCCGATTCCTTCGACGGTGACGTCGCGAATCCGAATCGCCGCCGGCAGCATCACCGGATGTCCCGACATGGTGTTGTCGGGCGCGAACACCGGCTTGACCGCATACGGATCGAGCTGCGCCGCGGCGTAGCCATTGTTGTCGATATCGAAAATGAGCCGCATCACGAGTTTGTGGCCGGTGGCCTCATCGAACATGTAAGTCGCGCGCCCTGCCAGCCGCCGCGCCTGGCTTTTCAATGCGGCCTGACGAAATCCGCCGAGATACGGCAGCGCCAGTGTCAACATCAGGCCCATGATAAAAATCACGACCGCGAGCTCGAGCAGCGTGAAGCCCGGCGATGCGGACGACACGCCCAGGCGCACGATCGCTTTCGCGCGCCGAGGAGCTGGCCCGGGCCGTAACTTCATCGCATCGTCACGAGGACTGGCTGCCGTCTATATCGTCGGCACTTTCGACCCCGTCCGGGCCGAACGACTTCAGCACGTACGAATTCCCGTCGCTCTGGTAGAAGTAGGCGGTTCCCCATGGATCTTGCGGCAGGCGCTCGATATAGCCGCCACTTTCGTAGTTGGCAGGTACGCGGCCGTTGGTCGGCGGCGAAACCAGCGCGCTCAATCCCTGGTCGGTGGTTGGGTAGTAGCCGTTGTCGAGGTAGTAGCGATCGAGCGCGGTCTTGATCTCTGCGAGGTCGGCCTGCGCCTTGGTCCTCTTGGCCTTGTCGGCTGCGCCGCGGAGACTCTGAACGACGATCGTCGCGAGCAGGCCCAGGATCAGAATAACCACCATGATTTCAATCAGGGTGAAACCATCCTGATTGTATCGGCGTGACTTCATCGCCCTTACCTCCGGCGCGCTTTTCATTCTTTCACGTTCTCACTGCATCAACTGGTTGAGCTGGAAGATTGGCATCAGCACCGCCAGCATCATGAACACGATAATAGCAGCCATCGCGAGCGTCATCACCGGCTCTAACCACTCGGTAATCTGGGGCGATTGGGCAAGTCGACGGTCACAGTCGCGGTAGAAACGCCGTCCGCGCGGCGTTGCCAACGCGCCGGCGATTCCAACGAGGATCACGGCGAATGAGATTGCGAACGCCAGCCAGTGACCGGTGACGCACGCCGAGAATCTGATCAAAATTTTTGTCGCCAGTGGCAAAACCGCGTGCTCCTGCACAAAGATCGTCGCTACCTGAGGCACTACGTAGGCCACCAGAAACGCTGTGATTCCCATTCCGACGCACAACATGATGATCGGATAAGTCAGGGCGCTACCAAGCTCGCTCACGGATCCCTTGTCAGGGCGGCGGTCCCATCGCCCTACCAGCGCGCCAGCTATGGCCACTAAGAGCCTAACCAACGACCGCCTAGAGGGGGTTGAACAAATCAGCGGGCCTGCGACCTCACTGATGGATCCGGAATTATAGCTGCGTGGCTGCATCTTCATCACTGCATCAACTGGTTGAGCTGGAAGATCGGCATCAGCACCGCCAGCATCATGAACACGATCATAGCGGCCATCGCCAGCGTCATCACCGGCTCCAGCACGGTGGTCATCTGGCTGAGCGAGTGCGAGACTTCGCGCTCGTAGTTGTCGGCGACCCGCTCGAGCATCCGTTCGAGTTCGCCGGAGCGCTCTCCCACCCGGATCATCTCGATCAGCAGGGGCGGGAAGAGCCCGCTGCGCGACAGCGTCTGCGCCATGCCGTGCCCTTCGCGGATACTCTCGCGGCTGTCCTCGACCGCGTCCTTCAGCAGACCGTTGGTCACAACGCCTTTGACTGCATCGAGCGCCGGCAACAACTGGACGCCGCTGGCGAGCAGGGTGGCCAGCGTCCGCGCGAAGCGTGCGCAGATGATTCGGATCATCGTCGGCCCGATGTAATACACCTTCAGGATCGTGGTGTCGTACATGCGGCGGCCGCGCGGCGTCGCCATCAAGGCGGTGAATCCTGCCACCATGCCGACCAGCAGCAGGCCCAGCGGAATCCAGTAACTGGTGACGAGCCCTGAAAATGTGATCAGGATCTTCGTCGCCAGCGGCAGCGCTGCATGCTGCTGCTCGAAAATAGTCGCGACCTGCGGCACCACGTACGCCACCAGGAATCCCATGATTCCCGTGCCGACGCACATCATGATGATCGGATAGGTCAGCGCGCCGCGCACCTTGGTGACGAATTCATTCTGGCGCTCGCTGTATTCGGCGAGCCGGTCCAGCACTGCTTCGAGCGCGGCAGCCTGTTCACCCGCACGCACCATCCCGATGTAGAGGTCTGAAAAGACGTCGCGATGATTGGTCAGAGCGTCGGCCAGCGACGAACCCTCGCGCACGCGCTCGCGCACTTGCGAGAGCATCCGCTTGGTCGCGGCGCGCGACGATTGATCGCTGAGCGCGCTGAGCGCATCGACCAACTGCACGCCCGCGCCGAGCAACGCGCTCAATTGTCGCGTCAGGAGCGCGAGGTCCGACGCCGGCATCTTGCGCCGCCACAGCGAGGGGAGCCATTCGCGCCTGGCGGCCGTGCGCTGGGCGGCGTTGGATTCCTCGTTGAGATCGGTCGGGAAAATTCCCGACGCGCGCAGCTTGCCGCGCGCTGTTCGCGCGCTGTCGGCGTCAACTACGCCGTTGACGGAACGTCCGTCGGCGCCAAGTCCTCGATAAGCAAATACTGGCATGCGTGAAAAAAATTAAACGCGGGGCGCTCTAGTCGATGTCTTCCTGCGTGACCCGCAGCAACTCCTCGATCGAGGTCTCGCCGCGCAGCACGCGCGCGGCGCCGTCCTGTCGCAGCAACGTCATGCCGACGCTGGTGCATTTGCGCCGCAGGGTGGCGGCGTCGGCGTTCTGCATCACGAGCGATCGGATTTCGTCGTCCATGATCATCAGTTCCTGGATCGCCATTCGGCCGCGATAGCCGGTGTTGCGGCAATTGCGGCATCCCTTGGGACGACAGACCTTGTTGGTCGTATCGACGCCCTTGAGTCCGATTCGCGCCAACTCGGTGTCGCTGGCCTTGTACGGCTCGCGGCAATCGGGGCAGAGCTTGCGGACGAGGCGTTGCGCGAGCACCGCGAGAATCGACGACGAAACCAGGAACGGCTCGATTCCCATGTCGACCAGTCGCGTCACCGCGCCGAACGAATCGTTGGTGTGGAGCGTCGAGAACACGAGATGGCCGGTGAGCGCGGCCTGGATCGCGATTTCCGCGGTCTCGCTGTCGCGGATTTCGCCGACCATGATCACGTCGGGATCCTGGCGCAGAATCGATCGCAGCCCGCTGGCGAAGGTCAGCTCGATCTTCGGATTCACCTGCATCTGGCCGACGCCGCGCAACTGGTACTCGATCGGATCTTCGATCGTGATGATGTTCTTTTCAGGAGAGTTGATTCGGGTGAGACACGCGTAGAGCGTCGTCGATTTTCCCGATCCAGTCGGACCGGTCGCCAGGATGATCCCGTGACTCTGCCTGATCAAACGATCGAGCCGCTGAAGATTGTCTCCTGAAAAACCGAGATGGTCGAGGTTGATAGCTTCGACCGCCTGCGCGCGATCGAGCAGTCGCAGCACGATGCGCTCGCCGAACGCGGTCGGAATCGATGAGACGCGCAAATCGATATCGCGGCCCGCGATGCGCAGCCGGATTCTGCCGTCCTGCGGCAGCCGCTTCTCCGCGATATTGAGGCCCGCCATGACCTTGACGCGCGACGTGATCGCCGGCTGAAAGCGCTTGGGCGGCGACAGCACGTCGTACATCATGCCGTCGACGCGGAAGCGCACCACCATTTCTTTTTCGAAAACTTCGACGTGAATATCTGACGCGCGGTCCTTGACCGCCTGCGACAGCACGCCGTTAACGAGCTTGATAATAGGCGCCGAATCGTCGGACTCGAGCAGGTCCAGCGGCTCCGATGCGAGTTCATTGGCGACCACGTCGAGCCGCTCTTCCTGCGAGGTCGATCATCAGGTCCTCGGCCGAAGTGGCCGACGCCTGGTCGTATGCGCGGTTGATCGCTTCCGCGATTACTTCGGATGGCGCGATCAGCGCGTTTATCTCCGCGCCGAACAGGATTCGCAAATCGTCGAGCGGCTCAAAGTTGGCCGGGTCGGCGATCGCAACCGTGACTTTGCCGTCGATGCTCGAGAGCGGCAGCAGCCGGTTCTTCTTCGCGTAGTTGATCGGAATTTTGGAGACGAGTTTCGAATCGAGCGAGTTCTCGTCGATATGAGCCTGAAAGGGCAGCCGGTATTCTTGTGCGAGTGCGCGAGCAAGACGCTGAGGCTCGAGCGCACCCATCTCGACCAGCACGTCGGCCAGCTCCTGCCCGGGCTTCTTGCGCTGGCGAGCCTTGTCGAGATCCTGCGCCGAGACCCACGATCGGTCGAGCAGAATTGCCTCGAAACTCTTGCGTGCAGTCGCCATCAGGCAAGTCTCAAGGCGAACCCGGTCGCGGGAGCCACGGCTCGTCGAGTCAGGTCATATCGAGTCATCTTCAACGACAATGACACCCCACCGAACATACCACCATTCCCCCCATCTGGGCCTCAATTAGACACGATGGTTCCGCCTAGTTGCAAGTATGCGTTCCCCATGGCACCGACCCGTTTTTGCAGCTCCCCACTGCAATCTAGTAGTGCACTGCCCCCGGCTGCGTCTCGGTCCCGTTCCCGATCGGTCCCTGGTTGATCCCCAAGCCGAAGCCCGTATGTCCCTTGGGAGGCAGAGTGTGTTCTGCTTCCTGCCATGAGACGAGTTTGCCCTGCACAAACTTCAAATCTAAAAAGGTGCCCTTGTCCCCGTCCTTCGACGAGGTGTACAGCAGCGCCGCGGTGACGTCGTTACTGTTCGGCTTGTAGGGATAGCTCCAGACCTCGGTTTCGCCCGGCAAATAGGTCCGAATGTCAGGCTCACCCCACGAATGGTGCACCTGGGGCGAGGTTTGGCCGACCTGCAGCGAATCGGACATGCGGGTCGCCTTGAGTCGGGTGCCGGCTTGGTAGAAGAGGCCGCATCCGGCGAAAACTAGCGTCGTCGACACTATTGCGAGCAGGAAAAAGCGGCAAAATCGGACTTTTTTCATGATTTGAGAACTTATCGACATCGAATCCATCGCGGCGATTCTGTGGGCGCCATCCCTGATTGTCAACGGTATGCTATAGAGCAACCAATATGAACGAGGGAGACCCCGATGGCGCGTAAGCTGACTCTGGTGAAAGGGGCGTCGCAGCGCGGATCGCTGGTTTACGGGATGCGGATTTTCAGCCAGGGCAGCGTCGCGGGCGTCGAGGATGCGCGGGTCAGCCTGGCCGACGGCACCAGCGGACGAGTCACGATGCATCTGATAGAAGGCACGCGAGTACAAATCCGCCGCCAACTCCTGCAAAGCATCGACGCATTTTTCGAATTGCTCGACGAGCAATAAAGTAATGAACTAGAAAATAATTATAACTAGTCAATCCGGTTCCCCTTCCGTCGAGGGAAGGGTTAACTAAAACAATCCGGTCCCCCTTCCCACTATGGGAAGGGGTTAGGGGTTAGGTCGTCGAGAATCAACCGACAGAAGCGGAGAATCCAATGGATCTGAAATTCATCAAATACGAGAAGCGCAACCATATCGCCTACATCACCTTCAACCGCCCCGAGCGGATGAACGCGTTGCATCCGCCCTGTCACGTCGAGATGGACAGCGTGTGGGACGACTTCGTCGCCGACAAATCGGCGTGGGTCGCAATTGTCACGGGCGCCGGTGACAAGGGATTCTCCGCCGGCAACGATTTGCGCTGGACCGCCGAGAATCGCGGGCAGGTGCTCGAGGGCCTTCGCTCAAAGGGCGGCTTCGCGGGAATCACCGCGCGCTTCGACATCTACAAGCCGATCATCGCAGCAGTGAACGGATTCGCGCTCGGCGGCGGATTCGAGATTGCGCTCTCGTGCGATATCATCATAGCTGCGGAGCACGCGCGCTTCGGACTGCCGGAGCCGCGCGTCGGCCTGATGGCCGCAGCGGGCGGCGTGCATCGTCTGCCGCGCCAGATTCCGCTCAAGATTGCGATGGGCATGATGCTGACGGGCAAGCACATCACAGCCGCCGACGCATTGCGCTTCGGAATCGCCAACGAGGTGGTGCCGCTGAAGGATCTCATCCCAACCGCCGAGAAGTGGGCGGCCGAGATCATGGAATGCTCGCCGCTGTCGGTGCAGGCCTCCAAGGAAGCAGCGATGAACGGACTCGGCCTGCCGATCCAGGAGGCGCTCGCAAAGCATTACGATCTACAGGCGAAACTCTTCAGATCGAAAGACGCGATAGAAGGTCCGTTGGCATTCTCGCAAAAGCGAAAACCCAACTGGACCGGCGAGTAGAGCAGGGCACCCGATGCAAGATGTCCGCGCCGCCGCCAGTGTCGCGTCATCGCAGACTCTCTTTAATCCGGTCCCCCTTCCACTAGGGGAAGGGGTTAGGGGTTAGGTTCTTCGGAGTAGCGACCCCGATGAATGAACTCTGGCTACTACACGACGCAGTCGCCGCACTGATCGTCCTCGCGACCACGGCAGCCTTCCCCCCAATAGGCACGGGCGCCTTCTGGACGATAGTCGCATTCTACGGCGTAGTCTCGATCCTCTTCGACGACGAGACCCCGCGCGGCGTCCCCGGCATGGATTACTTCTACGCCACCCGCCCACACCTGAAGGATCCGCAGAGCTAGCGAGGAACTTGATTTGAATGTGAAACCCGCCGTGGGTTTCACACTTCCTTGGGCAGGGGTGACCCCTGCACCCAGTGAAAAGTACTAATCGCAAAATAGCGAGGACGCCATTTTGCTCCCAGGTTGGCGTGGATTTCCTCGCCCGTTATTTCACGGGAGAGGAGGCTGACACGGGCCGGTAGGTGAGGGTTCCGCGATTCGAGCAACAAATGCGCAATGTCGCCGTCCGCCTTCGATCCGATTTGGTCAGAGGGGACTACGAGCTCAGGATATTCACCGTCCTGATGTCGCGATCTTCATTTCCAATTTGCAATCTCCGGATACTGACTCGTATTCAACTGATTCGTGAAAGTGATCAGCCGCGCCGTATCAGGGCCGTGACCCTCCTCAGAACGTTGCCGCAGGTAGTAGGGCGGGATGCTTTGATAGTACAGCGTCGCACTCACTGCGACGGCGTTGGCTGGCAGCGGGACTTCGTAGCGGACGATGCTGCAGCCGCATCCGTTTTTGTAGCTGGGATCGCTGCCCGTACCGATCGGAGCGGTGATGTCGGCGTTGGGGCCGTTGAACGATCTTCCCATCGGCTGGATGCGATTGTCTTTAACCTTGTGGTCGAGACTTAGAAAGCTGGTCGTCAGCAAGCCTTGTGGGTCGGTCGCCAGCTCCTCATAGATCTCAACCTGGCTGTCGCTCGTGATTGGATTGTCCGTCCAGAAATGAGGTTGAAAATTCTGCTGCGTAGCGCTGAAGAATTCGGTCGTTAGCGGATTGCCCGCGTTGTCCACGATGACGCCGTCGGAGTTGGTATTGCCCGAGGCCCACAGCACGTTCCCGCCGGCGTCGAGCACCTGAAAACTCAGGAAGGCGCGTCGAAAACTCACTCCCGAAGGAAAGTTGTGCCCCGCAAGATTCTGCACCTGCACATCGGCTTGCAGCGTCGCGCCCATCCTGGTCGCTGACATGACAGTTACTTCGGCAGTACTCGTCTGAGCTTGAGTCACCGCTTCTGCGACCGCCGTCTTCTGACTGAAGATTTGCTTGGCCAATGGATTCGGCAAGTTCGGATCGAATTTGAAAAGCCCGAGCTCAGCGCGGAACTGATCGAACATCTCGAGTGCGAACAGATTGATCCCGAGCAGTTGATGACGCCGATACGGCGACCGCGATTCCAGCATCAGATCGGCGTCGGGCAGGCGCGTCGAGGGCCCATGCTCCGGCACGGCGGGGAACGTATCGTCCTCGATATTCGCGATTTTGAATTGCAGCGGATTGCCCTGGTAACTGTCCGGCATGTGGCACTGCTGGCACGGAATAATTATGAAGCCGCTGTTCAGCCACTCGAAAAAAGTAGTCTGCTCGTATTCGGATTTAGGCTCGCCGTTTTCGATCACGCGATTGCCGTTCGCATCGAACACCGGCAGCAGGATCGTATGGCATGACGCGCACAGGCTCGGATTCTGTACCTGCGCACCTTCCCTGGGCGTGATTCCTTCGGCGTTCTGCATCGGAATCGGGATGACGCTATCGGAAGGGAACGGTCCGTACACCTCGCTCGCGGGGCCAACGTTGAAGAGTCCTGTGTCTGTAGATGGGTCTGCCAGCTTGTCATCGGTCATGTGATGGCAGACCGCGCATGAGACGCCGTCGCGCGCGAGTGCGCCGTATTTCGATTTCGGATCCTGCAAGACAGCTCGCGTGAGTAACGTGTTCGGCCCGTTGCCTTTGTCGATGTGAAACTGACGCTGACCCATCACACCGTGGCATCGAAGGCAGAAGTCCTGAACGAATGCCGCGCCGTCAGCATGGCCAGCCAGATGTCGGTGCAGGGTCGACTCGGTGTCGAGCTGCGCAAAAAAGATCGGGTCGCGTCCCGCCAGACCCATCATTGAGTAACGCCATTCGCCGAACTGGGACAGGTTGGCGGGCGTCGAGCTCTGCGCGCCAAAGATCATGTTGGGGACCAGGCCGGCCAGCGTGCCGGTCGCGTCGTGACAGTTCGCGCATTGGTCAGCGGTGACAAACTCCTCGGGACCGCCAGCGGACTCCGCGGCGGGTACAACGTGATCGAATGCCTGCGAGACCATGCAAGGTGCAGACTCGCTCGGGATAGACCTGAGATTGGCAAAGACAGAATTCGGTACGCGGGTGACGAACATCGGAGCCTGCTCGGCTTCCAACGTCTCCGGCGACTGCCGCGAGGAAATATCGTGCATGTCGTCGATCATCGCCGACGCGTCTGCGACCGCCGCGCTCGCCGGATTCAGATAGGCGGTACTCGAGTAGGTCCCCGAATTGGCGATCGCCGACGCATGGCAATTCAGGCAGTACAAGCCGGCGCCATTGAACTGGACCTGCGGCTCGGCACATCCACCGCCCGGCGACGGCGTCGGCGTCGCGTTTGGATTTCTGGGCGTGGGATTCAGCAGGTCGGCCCAATACCATCCGTCCCACGACAGGTTCGAGTCTTTAACCATCACCGTCCATTCGAACAGCGGATCGGTCGGGCCGTGAAACTGCTCCTTCACCACCATCGCGCCGTCGGGAACCGGCCCGATGCGGTTTTTCACCGTGATCCAGTCGAACAGCGACGGCGAGTACCAGACTCTGACGAATGGATGAACGCCGTCGCTGGTGCGCACCTGCGCGTCATGCTGCCAGTTCTGTTTCTGATAGCAGAGATTGTTCATGAAGGGAGTCAGGTGAACCAGGAATTTCGGATCCGCGGCGGCCGGGAGCGGCGCACAAGGGTCGCTGTGTGATGGCGTTGCGGAATTGTTCGAGTTGCTGCCGCCGCCACAGCCGCAAAGGATCGTCATCGCAAGAAAAATGACGCCTAAGGTTCCGCGCCGGAGTCGTCTTCGAGTGAGGCGGGGAATCGACGACACCTCGTTAACGATTGCTCAGCTCCAGCGAGCCGCGAGAATGTCACCGGCACGATCGGCGACGGCCATAATCGTGCCCACCGGATGCCCAACTACGATGGTCGGTTGCAGTGACGCGTCGACCACCGCGACGTTAGTGGTGCCTCTGACCATGAGCGTCGATGGATCGACGCCGCCCGGGCCGTCACTAAGCGCGGCGGTGCCGCCGAAGTGGTTGATGATCAGCCTATTGTAGAAGACGCCGTCCACGGGTTGCGCGGCAGTGACGTAGGTGCGGATGTCATCGAGGTTGTTGGGATCCAGGTTGGGATGGCTCGAGCTGCCCGGACCGAACACTATCTTCAAGTTCGGATTCTGCGCGAACAACTGGATCATATCGAACACGGCTTGAGCCATCAGCGTCGTATCGTCCGCACCGTCGGGCGTATTGGGCAAGTAGGTGTCCGGGAAGTTCACCTGGTCCATCTCGTTGAGCGCGATGATCCCGCGCGCTTTCGGATCGAGTAGCATGCAGAAGGCCGAGAAGGTGCGAGGTCCATAGTAGGGACCGCCTTGCGTGCCGGCGCCGTTGGGATTGAGAAAGATCTCGACGTTTGCCGTCGTGCTGCCGAGCCCATAGTGCAGAATCGAAACCGGCTGATACTGCGCGTATGGACCGCTGCCATTCGCGAGGTACGCCGCCAGGTCGGCCGCATTCGTAGCGAGGTCACCGTAGTTGTAAGCCTGGTAAGGCACCGGTCCGTCGTAACTGTAGGTGACCATCGTCATGACATGGTCGAATACGCCGACGCCAATTTTTTGATTGTCGATCGAAAATCGCGGGACCTTTGCACGGTTGGGGAAAAATTCTTTCTCGCGACCGCGCGGACCTACCCCGCTCAACAGCAATGTGCGCGGAGTGACGAGCGCACCCGCCGCCATCACCACGATGCCGCCCGGCTTCAGGAAGGCGGCGCGTTGGACACCAGGCTGTGACTGATCGAGGCTTGGACGCCGAATGTAATTCACAGCTACCGCGGTGCCGCTGGCGTCGAAGTCGATTCCATTACACTTCGCGTACAGCAATATTTCGAGGCCCGCCGCCGGTACGCCGCCCGGATCGACAGCCTCGAAATATCCGCTGATCGGTCCTGCGCGCCGGCCGTTGGTAGCCGCGACGTACGGCCGGCTGTAAAGGCCTCCCGGACCGTCGATAGGCAAACTCGTGTCGCCCTCGACCCATCCGTTGCCGGCGTAGAGCGGGTGGATGATATCCGCCGGCCCAGTATTTTGCGGGACACCGTCAGTCGATGGTGTATTCGTCACCGGAATATTTCCGCGAACGCGCAGGAAGTAGGGCGCCAGATCGGCCGAATGCCATCCCTCCGGCCAATCCTGATCGAAAATCGCCGACGGATTGGTATTGAACAGCATCCCGTTGAACATGGCGTTGCCGCCGAGACCGATTCCTTGCCAAGTGAACGGAGTGTCGGTGAGCTGGTACTTCGCGCCGGCCGGTTGGAAGGCCAGGAGCGAGTACTCCCCGGGCACGTCGAGAGTCGTGAGATCTGTGCGGCCGGCCGGGAGCCACGGCGGAAAGTCGGTGCCGCCGATAGTCGCGCTGGTCGGGCCGCCGGCCTCGATGATCAGGATGCGCTTTCGGCCGCCGCTCGCGGCCTGCAGCTTTGCAGCGACGATCGCACCTGCAGCGCCGCCGCCGACTATGATCGCGTCGAAGCCGCCTGGCGTCTCGGTGACTGTGCTTCCGCTACTGCCGCCGCATCCGGCTAGCGCGACCAACTGCGATCCAAAGCCTAGGCCGAGACCGGCCTGACCGGCCTTGAGCAAGAACTCGCGACGGCTGATTCGTGGCATTAAGGTTCCGAGCAGAATGCCCGCTAAGACACGCTGCGTCAATCGCCGATAAAGTCAGAGAAACTAATTGAATGTGAAACCAGCGCATGTTTGGCGCTTATTGGCTAGAAGGGTTACCCCTGCATATTGGTATCAAAAGAAGGTATGGGTTCGTTTTTTCCGAACAGAAATGTAGCTCGAAGAACAGAACTTTCAAGAACCGTCGAGAAATTCGTTTGACTTATGGCATGCACAATTTTTTCGCGATTGTGCTACGATAACCAACATAGGTGACAGTATGCCCATAAATTCTGTGATCCCCTCTCCGATCTTTGAGACGCTCAGGGACTCCGAGGATACCCTGAGGACCACGCTCGCCGAGCTGGCCGAGGACAAACGCAAACAGAGGCCGAATATCTCGGAGCGCAAGCTGGCCGAATACCTGGCCGATCAGATGGGCTATCGCGGCGCGAAGAACGTGGAAGCGCTGGTAGCATCGCGCGAGCGAATCTTGAAATCGCGGCAGGCTGTCGGCTTGAGTAAGTAGCTCTCTTCAATGCCCGAGGTGGCGGCCGAAGAACGCTTCGATACGCTTCCAACTATCTTCGGCGGCCTCGGGATCGTAGTCGGCTTTCATCGGGCCGATTTTTCCTATCCACGGGAGGAATCCGCTGTTGCGGCTCATGAAGCTGTGGCCGGCGTCCTCGTAAACTTTCACGTCATGATCGATCCCCATCTCGGTAAGCAGTTTCTCGAGCCTGCGGCCTTGCGCCGCGAATAGCCGATCCTGCCCGCCGTAGCCGCCGAGCACGGGACATACGCCGCGCAACTGATCGGTGGACTTGGGCACGTCTCCGTAAAAAGTCGCGGCGACGCCGATCGGTGCGCGCGCCGCGAACATCAGCGCAAATCCGCCGCCCATACAAAAGCCGATCACTCCGATGCGCGCGGAATCGACGCCAGGCTGCTGCTGCAGAAACTTGCGTGCCGCGTCGAGGTCCTTGAAGGCGTCACCCTCGCCGCGATTCAGCGTCATCAGAGTGCGCGCAATACAGATGAGGCGCGCGCCGTCGCGATCGTAGAGGTCCGGCGCCAGCGCAGCGTACCCCAGGTCAGCAATCTTGCCGGTGATTCGCCGGATGTCGTCGTTGAGCCCGAAAATCTCGTGGATAACGATAACGCCCGGATGCTTCTGGCCGTCTGAAGGCGCCGCGTACGCAGCGCGCATCGGCCGTCCATCGTGAGAGGGGAAGGTGATATCAGTGGTGGTCATCGAATAGCCTCATCATAAGCGAACAGTGAACACGTCCAGCGAGAGTCACATGCGGACGCGTGCGAGCATGCGCCGCGCACGCGCCGGTGGTGATCCTACTCGGGAGCGTCCTTCGGCGATCTTGCGCATAGCCGACGAGAAAATTGCAATGGTACGATTACTCTCGAGCGCGGCCGAAGGAGCCAATATGGCATCGAACCCGGAATTGCGTGCGTACTCGGCGATCTGCTGACAAGTACTAAGGTCATCGCTGATCAGATCCCGTTCAGGCACGTCGAGTTTCTCGAGCACGCGAGCGTCCGTTAGATCAAGAACCCTCAATCTCCTGACGCGCGCTTGGCCGATACGCCGGATGACTTCCAGCGATGAAACTCCGCCGGGCTCGTGATGGCGGAACAACTCAGCCCACGCGCCATTTTCGCTTGAGGACGCATACCAGACGCCCGGATCGCCGGCTCGATGGTACCGTCCTGTCGTTACCGCCGGGTCGGCGGCGTCGAGCAGCGCGCGTTTCGGTGAGCATTGATGCCAGACGATCGCAGTGAGCAGGCGCGCCGCCGGTCGCTCGCGAGGAATCTTCAACGACGCGCGCTAGCCTACACGTAAGCGCCTTCGACATACGCATTGGCAGCGTCGCGAACGGCTTTGGCGCGCCCTTCGGCCATCACGTCGAGTGGCCGGCGACCGCCGAGGATGCGGTTGCGCGCGGTGAGCCATTGCCCGACGCCGCGCGGCGTCAGCGTATCTCTTAGCAGGAGAACAATCTCGCGCAACTCGCGCAGGCGCTCATCGTTCTGCGGGCGAATAGCCGAGGTCTCCTGCCAGTTGCGCACCGAACGGACAGTGGCTCCGGTGGCCTTTGCGATTGAGGCTTGAGTGAGTCCGTAGTCGCGAAGCCTAAGGACGACCTCGCCAGCCTCGACCGCTCGATCGAGGTTTTTCACGGCGTGTGCAGATGATTTCATATGAGCCGTTTCCGGTATTGTTTCCTCTTCTGTTACCTCTCATGTTGCCTCATGCTCGCGGTGAAGATCAAGAACCTAACCCCTTCCCGAGCGGGAAGGGCAACCAGAGTGTTGGGAGTAATCCTTTTTTCGGGCCTCGAGGGAAGGGGGAACAATCGCGGAGGTGGACAAGACTGGTGTGCTGCTTGAGGCCCGGAACCCTCACCTACCGACGGCTGCGCCCGCCGGCCTCCTCTCCCGTAAAATAATTAAAATAACGGGCGAGGTAATTCCAACGCCGCCTCCCCCAAGAGAACCTAGAGCGAAAGGTCGTCCTCGACATTTCGCGATTCCTCTCTTCTCACTGGGTGCAGGGGTCACCCCTGCCCAGGAAGCGTGAAACCACGGAGGTTTCACATTCAATCAGGTTTTCTTCTTCCCTATCTTCTTCGCGGCTCGATTCTTCGATCGCGGTCCTGATCCGTAGTCGCCAAATGGATCATCGCGTTCGCGCACAGCCTGGCGAAAGCCTGCGGCCTGCGCGCGTGCGACAAAATCGAGGCCTTCCTGCGTGTGCCGCGCGATTCCGTCGAACAGGGAGCCGACCAGCCGCGACGTTGCGAGTCCCATGTTCTCGGCAGTGTGATTGCAGAGCAGCTTGAGCATTTGCAGTTGATTCGTTGGCACTTGCGCCATCCGCTCGGCGAGCGCGATCGCGCGCGTGTCGAGTTCGTCGTCGGGCACAGTTTCGAGGATGAGTCCGATGCGTGCGGCTTCCGGCGCGGAGATTTCGTCTCCCGTCAGCAGATAGCGCTTGGCGCGTTCGAGGCCCATCCTGTACACCCACATCGCGGTGGTTGGCGTGCCCCATACGCGAGACGGCGGATAGCCGAACGACGCGGACGCGCCGGCGATTATCAGATCAGCGCATAGCACCATGTCGGTGCCGCCCCCGATACACCATCCGTGAACTGCCGCGATTGTCGGTTTCTTCGCGTACCAGAGCTTCATGTACACGTTGACGTATTGCGAGATCATCCCGTAGTCGGCGACGGAATCCCATACGCGCTTGCGCGAGGTCTCCCCGGCTTGCGCGCGTGTCGATCCTCCAAGTGCGTAGCCCGCGCAGAATGCGGCCCCCTCTGCGCGCAGCAGGATCACATGGACGTCGTGGTCGGCGTCGGAATCGTCGATAGCGTTGGCAAGTTCGTCGCGGAGCTCAGGCGTGATCGTGTTGTACTCATCGGCGCGCGTGAGGGTGATTGTGCCGACGCCGTTGCGAGTCTCGGTGCGCAGAGTCTTCATGCGCATCGCATATAGCACATTCTGATTCCCTCCTCCGTTCGTCGGAGGAGGGCTAGGGTGGACGACAATTGTGCCGTGCGGATGTCTGTCGCGCGGCGCATTCTGAACCGCCTTCGGAACTGAAGAATTTTGGTCCTCCACCCGCCGCGCGTGGACGCGCGTCGGCCTCCCCCGACGAGGGGGGGAGGCGTAGATTCCGATCGTCGTCTCTTGGCGAACTGGTTAAGCGGCTTTAGGTTTCTTCTGCACCGGCGGCGTCGTATTGCTCATCCGGCGAGTTACTTCCTCGTCGCTCATCGTCCACAGGCGATCGTCGGCGGGATAGTCCATCAGCGGCTTCGACGGGTCAGGCTTCGGCTGCGCGACCTTGCCGCCCTTCGATTCGAACGATGCGGGATGCTTGTACTGCTCGACTTCCTCGGCGCTGATTCCGGCCAGCGCCTGCACCTCGGGATCGATCCACGCTTCCGCATCGATCGAGCCGCCTTCGGACGTCGAGAACTCGAGCATGATTCCCTCGGGTGCGGCGAGGTAGATCGATTTGCAGAAACCGTGATCGAGCGGGCCCATCACCCAATGCCCGTGCGATCGGACGCGATCGCGAATCGCCATCAGGTCGGCCTCGCTGTCGACGTTGAGCGCCAGATGCTGCATCGCGCCCGGCGCGACGTTCTGCGTGGTGTGGCCGGCGTGCGAGACGCCCTTGATCGGCTGAATGCTGGCGATTTCGGGATGCTGCACGAATGCGATCGACGAGCTGTCGCTCAGCTTCATGAAGCCGTGGAAGGTGTTGTCGACGCCATGCATCCAGTACAGCGCGACCAGCTCCATCCCGACGACCTGCGAGAAGTATTCGATCTGCTTCTTGATGTCCTTGGTGCAGATAGCGAGGTGATGGACTCCGTTGGGTAGACCCATGATGCCGACCTCCGTAGTAAGTGATTCTGTTGTGCCACAAATTTAAGAGAAGTGGAATCTGTTCTGGTTCCCTCGCCCCACGAGGGGAGAGGGTTAGGGTGAGGGACCGTTGTGTGGCGCTGTTGCCTTTTGCGCCGCACATTCCGCTACCGCGCCCGCAAAATAAAGAAAGTTTGGTCCCTCACCCGCCGCTCAAGGTCGAGCGTCGGCGAAGCTTCCCCCTCGTGGGGCGAGGCAATTCTCATCCGATGATTTTATTCAGCGGAAACTCCACGATGCCCACGGCGCCGGCTTCCAGCAGCTTCGGGAAGAGCTCGCGCACTGTTTGCTCCGCGATAACAGTCTCGACCGCGAGCCACTCGACGCCCTTCAGCGCGGGACTCGGATAGAGGTGCGATATTGTCGGCGCCGTGATCGACGGCAACAGCGCGATCACTTTCTCGAGATTTGCTTTGGCGACGTTCATCTTGATGCCGACGCGATTCTCGGCGTCGAGCGCGCCGCGAATCAGGATACCGAGCTGGCGAATCTTGGCCTGTTTCCATGGGTCGGCCCATGCTGCCGGATTGGCCACCAGCACCGGATTCGAGACGAGTAATTCCTCGACGATACGCAATCCGTTGGCGCGCAGAGACGAGCCGGTCTCGGTCACGTCGATGGCGGCGTCGATAATTCCTTCGGCGACCTTGGCCTCGGTCGCGCCCCATGAAAATTCAACCTCTGCTTTAACTTTCCGCTCGGCCAGGATTCGTTTGACGAACTGCACCAGCTCGGTCGCGATTCTCTTCCCGTGCAAATCTTCGAGCCGCTTGACCGGAGAGTCGTTGCGCACGTATAGCACCCATCGCGAGGGCGTCAGCGTCGCCTTGGCGTAGATGAAGCTCTCGACCTGATGGAGCGTCACGTTGTTCTCGACGATCCAGTCGCTGCCTGTGATGCCCGCGTCGAGCGAGCCGTCTGCGATATATCGCGGCATCTCCTGCGGACGCAGAATTCGGCAGCTCAGCGTCGCGTCGTCCGTGGTCGGTATATATGAGCGCGAGCCCGACCGTGATGCGCCAGCCGGATTTGCGCATCAGCTCGAGCGTCTGATCCTCGAGGCTGCCCTTCGGAATGCCGAATTTCAGAACTTGATCAGCCATGTTTATCTCAACCGGCCGACTTCTTCTTATGCCCGTAGTTGGGGCCGTACTTGGCGGGATCGACTTTGCGCTGATCGACGATCTTCCATGCGCCTCCATCGAGCTTGCGGAAAAAGCACGACTCGTAGCCCTCATGGCATGCGGCCCCGTCGCCGCGCTGCTCGACCGCGACTACGACCGCGTCGGCATCGCAGTCGATGCGAATCTCGTGCACGATCTGAAAATTCCCGGACTCTTCACCCTTGCGCCACAGCTTGTTGCGCGATCGCGAGAAGTAGCACGCGCGGCCGGTGGCGACCGTCTCCTCGAAGGCCTCGCGATTCATGTAGGCGACGGTCAGCACTCGATGGCTCAGGTGATCGACGGCAATAGCGGCAACGACGCCGCCATTTTTGTCGAAATCAATTTCCGCCGATGCTGAACTGGTCTTTTCTGCCTGCGTCGCCATTTGCTGCCACCGAATTGACGATTAGCGCCTTTGTCTAAAAAGACGCTTGCGAATCAAGAAGTATCAGTGAAACGGCGGTTCGATTCAATGCGGCCGGCCGCGCCGGACTTGTCTCGAATTTTTAGACGGTTTTCAATTGTAGATAAGGCGAGTAGATTACCGGACGATGTCAGACGAGCTTCCCAGACCTTTACCGCGTTCATCGGCAGCGAAGTATCCGCTGTCTCTGCGACGACTAACTATATTTTCAGTCCGGCTTTCTATTGTGACGATCGTGCTCGCAACCTCGATGATCGCGTGCCGGATTCCCGGCAAGTCGATCGCGTCAAATTACAAAAACGTCGATCAGTTCAACTTCGACGTCGCTCAGGGGCCGAAGAATTACCATATCGAAGGATACCTGACGCGCAGCGCCGAGCTGGGGAAACGCCCTGGACTGCTGGTGCTCAACGGTGGCGAGGGCAACGTCGAACGATGCGTTCAGATGAGCCAGGGAATCGCCGCAATGGGTATCCAGGTCGCGTGCGTGAGTATCCCGGGCTATGGCAATTCTTCCGGACCGAGCCGCTTCGTGGGGCAGCCGTCAGTGCTGGCGTCGCGCAAAGCGCTGGACCTCCTCGCGGGCCGCACCGACGTCGATTCGACTCGGCTCGCCGTGTGGGGACTGGGGCATGGCGCAGTCGCCGCAGGACTGCTGATGGACTACGACACGCGTCCGCGCGCGCTGATTCTTGAATCGGGATGCTACGATCCGCAGTCGCTATTTTTCGGGAAGCGCCGCTAAGCACCAGGCTCTCGATTCTGCGCGAAGTATGGCCGAGCAAACGCATCCTGAAGGAGCGCAGCGTGATCGCGCATCTGCCGGCGCGGCTCGAATGCAGCGTGCTGATTATGCACGGCGAGCAGGACAACCGGATGCCGGTGCGACAGGCGGTCACGCTCGCGAGTGCGCTGCGGGCACATGGCGCGAAGGTAGAGACTTACTACTTCCCGCAGGCGTCGCATGATCTCGGCAAGCGGGTCGAGCCCGAACTGCGCGCATTCCTGCGTGACAATCTGCTCGGTACCACCAGCGCCGCCGCGTCGTAGAAGAAATCACTTGATTGAATGTGAAACCCGCGCGTGGGTTTCACGCTTCCTTCGGCAGGGGTGACCCCTGCACCCAGTGATAAGAAATCGCTAAATGTCGAAGACGCCATTCCGCTCTATCCTCTCTGCGCGTCCGGTTCCCCTTCCCACTATGGGAAGGGGTTAGGGGTTAGGTTGCCGGCATCGAGCGGACACATGCGTCGAGCCCGAATGTGCGCGATCCTCCTGCGCGACAATGCCGCGGACACGAACGCATCGCTGCTCCATGACGCCGATTCCTGAATCCTCACCCGATCTGAATCACTAAAACTTCTCTAAGCTCATTCTCGGCGCGTTCCGGTACGATTTTGCCTTGCGTTTCGGCGATCGCTGCGATTTTAATCGCCATGCAATTTAATTCGGCACGATGACCTGCGCCGCTTCGGGGGTAGCGCAGGCCTACGCAACCACCCCGTGCGATGGGAGGAAACCATGAGGCGCACGACGATTGTAGCGGTGAGTCTGTTTTTCGTGGTGGCCACAATTGCCACGTCGGTCGTAAGAGCCCGCGCTGACGGCAACCTCAACGCGGTTAACCACATCATCATCATGATGCAGGAGAACCACTCGTTCGACAATTACTTTGGCGTGCTGCCCTACGTATCGGGCGGTCCGTACCATCCAGGGCCATGTCGTAGCAACGATCATTCGTGCGTCGACGGATTGACCTGTTTCCGCTTCCAGCATGGAAATCTTTTCTGCTTGAACTTCAACTTCGATCAAAACTTCCGGCCGATATTCGCGTTTCACGACGACAACTACTGTCCCGGTCCTGACCTGCAGCACGACTGGCAGGGCAGTCATATGGAAGCGAACTTTTTCGATCCTGACGCGGCGGTTTTTTTCTCGCTCAATGACGGCTTTGTGGCGGTCAACGCGCAAACTGAGCAAGTCTCAGGGACGCCGGATTTTGGCCACAATGACACTATGGGTTACTACAATCAGGCCGATCTGCCGTTCTACTACGGGCTGGCGCAGACCTTCGCGGTCAGCGACCGGCATTTCTGCTCGGTAGTCGGGCCGACGTTGCCGAATCGCTCATACGAACTGGCCGCGACCTCGTTCGGCCACGTCACCACCAACGAGATCTTTCCGCCGGGCATCGACCCTGCCAACCCGTCGCCATTAAACACCAGCATCGGGTACCAGCCGGCCACCGGGACTATCTTCGATCTGCTCGACAAGGCCGGGGTGACCTGGACCAACTACTACGAGGATCTTCCCACCTCGGTGATCTTCCGCGGCAACCACATTCCATTTCTGGCGGCGCACACCCGCACGGTGTTTACCCCTAATCCGTTCGGAGGCAACAATTTCTTGCAGGACGCGGCCAACGGCACGCTGCCTCAGGTGTCGATTGTCGATCCCTCATTCGCACAGGACGAGAAGATCAACGGAGTCACGTTCGAGACCGACGAACATCCGCCATTCGATATTCGGGCGGGCGAGTATATCGTCTCCCAAATCATCAATGCGGTCCGAAACAGTCCGAACTGGAAAGACACCGTCATCCTGCTGACCTACGACGAGCATGGCGGCGACTACGATCACGTGCCGCCACCGCGCGCCCCCCAAGGCGGAGCGAAGAATCCCGACGGAATCGATCCGGGCCTGTGCGAGGACCTCTCCAATCCGCCGGCGAGCCTGATGCCGGGCGGCGGCGCGCAGTGTGAGTTCAGCGAGAGCGACGTCGCGGCGATCTGCTCGACATTCACGGACGAGACCGCGCCGTACCCGTCGTTTTGCGCGAACTTCAACCAGCTTGGCTTCCGCGTCCCGTTTGTTGCGATCTCACCGTTTGCGAAGCCGCATTATGTTTCGCACACGGTCACCGATCACACCTCGATGCTGGCGCTTATCGAACAGCGCTTCCTCGGCGGGGCGCATCTGACACTGCGCGATGCCAACGCGAACCCGGGACTCGACATGTTTGATTTCACGAACTCGCCGTCGCTCAATGCCACGGTCGGAACGGCGCCGGCGCCGGTCGTACCCGAGCACGACTGCCCGTTCGTAAATCCGCCGCCGAGCGATGGACCGTAGTCAGTACGCAGATCGCTGGATAGGTAAACGACGCGCCGGCCAAACAGCCGGCGCGTCGCCTTTTTCTCCCCAATCTGGTCCCCCTTCCCATCCGCGTCCGGTTCCCCTTCCCACTATGGGAAGGGGTTAGGGGTTAGGTCGCTGGCGGCTACGAGATCTCTTTCAATGCCTCGAGCACTTCCTCAGTGTGTCCATTCACCTTGACCTTCGGAAACACCCGCCGCACCACGCCCGCTTTGTCGATGACGAAAGTGGTGCGCTCGATACCCATGAACTCGCGACCGTAGAGCGACTTCATTTTGTACACGCCGTAGAGCTTGCAGACCTTATTGCCGGGATCGGCGAGCAGCGGGAAGTTGAGGTCGTACTTCGCGATGAACTTGGTGTGCGAATCGCTCGAGTCACCGCTGACGCCGACGACTTTCGCGCCAAGCTTTTTGAGCGGCGCGATATTGTCGCGGAAGCCGCAAGCCTGGGTGGTGCATCCGGGCGTCATGTCCTTGGGATAGAAATAAAGCACGAGGTTGTTCGTGCCTAGCAGATCCTTCAGCGCGACGGTTTTTCCGTCGGCGTCGGAGAGCTCGAACGCGGGCGCCTTCTTTCCTTCGAGCGCGGCGCTGGCGCTCTTCGGCGTCGCGGTTGCGGACTTTTTCGGAGTTTTCGCGGCGATTTTTTTGGATGTCGGCATGAGAGTGATTTAGTCGCGCTCGAAGATTGTAGCAACTTGGAAACTTCAGGAATTCATCAAACCCTCATTTTACAAGGGTTTCATCGCCCCCAGTTGACGAGGTGCCAGTCACCCCTTAGACTTGGCGGGCTGACAGTCCCCAATTGATCGCGCCCACGTCCCTATGGCCGTTTATACCGAGTTAAGCAAACCGTTTCTCAAAGAGTTGGCGGACGACTACGGTCTCGGCCGCGTGGCCGGCGCCACCGGAATCCCGGAAGGATCGGTCAACACCAACTACGTGCTCGAAGCGGCCAAGGGCAAGTTTCTGCTGCGAGTCGACGAGGTCAAGGGCGAGAACGAGCTGAAGCGCGAAATCGATTTGCTGTCGTTCCTGCGCAAGCATGCGTTCCCGTGCCCGCATCCGATGCAGGATCGGATGGGCCGCTTCTACCGCAACTACAACAACCGCTGCGTATCGCTGTTCAAGTACCAGGAAGGCAAGGTGCTCGCGCCCGCGCGCATGAAGCCGAGCCAGCTCGAGACGATTGGCCATGCGCTCGGCGACCTGCATGTGATCGGCAAGGCTTACAAAAAGGGAATCGACAACCGCTTCAGCTTCGAACGAATCGCCGACCTGTACCTGACGGTGCGCAACCGGCTGCCGAATTATTTTCGTAAAATTTGCCGCACGCTCGACGACGAAGTCGAGTACCTGACGCGATACCTCGAGGGCAAGCTGCCCAAGGGCGTGATCCACGGCGATATCTTCTCCGACAACCTGCTCTTTCGCGGCGAGAAGATGACCGCGATGCTCGATTTCGACGCGGCCTGCCGCGGCAAGTTCATTTTCGATATCGCGACCGCGGTCAACGCCCTGTGCTTCGTCGACGGCGCGTACTCGCTCGATCGGTTTCGCTATCTGCTGTCGGGCTATGAGTCGGTGCGGACGCTGTCGCTCGCCGAATGGGACGCGTTTCCCAACGAGCTGCGATTTTCGTCGCTGCGCTTCACTGTCACGCGCCTGCACGATTTCTTTCTCTCGCCGGTCGACGGTAAGAATCGCGTGGACAAGGACTTCCGTGAATTCTTCGAACGCCTGCGAGTGCTCCGCCGCGAGCGCGAAGGCGGGATGGAGCCGCTGCTGATGGCGATGGCGACGGGATACGACTACCGCAAATACCAGAAGGTCAAAGCGACCGAACGCCGCCAGGCCTGACGCCGGCCAACTGACTCGCGCATCCGCGGAGAAATCCGTTGCCCTCAATCCTCGACAGCCTGAACGCCGCCGCACCCGCGCTATGGCTCGAAGTCTCGCCCCCTCGTGGAATCAATCCGGCGCCGCTGCTGCGACGACTTGGTGAGCTGACCGGACACGTCGACGCGATTAATCTGACCGATAACGCATTGGGCAAGGTGAAGATGTCGGGGCTGGTTTTCGGCGCGGCAATCAAGGAGCGCTTAAAAATTCCGGTCGTGCTCAACATGTCGTGCCGCGACCGCAACCGCTTCGCGCTGAAATCCGATCTGCTGGGCGCGGCTGCGATTGGGATCGACGCGATAGTCGCGCTCAACGGCGACAAGATTACGCCCGGCGCCGACGGCAATGTGATCGTGTCGCATGATATCGACGCATACGGACTGCTTGCGATGGTTGCTGCACTGAATCGGGGCGACACGGGCGAGGGCAAGGCGCTGTTGAAGGCGCTTCCGTCGATTGTCGTGGGGTCGGTCGCAAATCCAAATCGCAAGAATATCGAGCGCGAGTTCGAGTTGCTCGAGCGCAAGGCCGCAGCAGGCGCATGCTTCGTGATCACGCAGCCGGTGTTCGACGCCGAGACCGGGCGGCGGTTTGTTGCGAGGGCGAACACTGTCGGTGTCAAGACGATGCTCGGAATCCTGCCGGTCAAGCGCGAGGCGATGGCAACCTACCTGATCGACCGGGTGAAGGACTTGAGCGGCGCCCGGAGCCATCTGGACAGATTCGCCGGGATGAGCGAAGAAGAGGTGCGCGCGATGTCAGTGCGCGAGAACCTGGCGTTGATGAAGTCGTTGGCTCGCGACGCCGCCGGGTTCATCATCATGAGCGGTGGCGGACCGTCACTCGCAATCGAGCTGGCGCTTGAGTTCAGCCGATGGCGCAAGGAGATCGGTAAATGAACCGTACCCAGGCAAATGGTTCACGAGCCAAAGTTGGCGCGGAAAAAAATGGTGCCGCCGGCCTCGAAAAGGTTGAAGAGGCGGTCCGCGTCGTCCTGCGGTTTATAGGTGAAGATCCGGATCGCGAAGGACTCGAGCGCACGCCGGCGCGCGTCGCCAAGGCTTACCAGTTTCTCACCAGCGGCTACGCCAAGGATCCGAAGGAAGCGATCAACGGCGCGCTGTTCTCGGAAGAAGACTACCAGGAAATGATCCTGTGCAAGGATTTGGATTTTTATTCCTTGTGCGAGCATCACCTGCTGCCGTTCATGGGCAAGGCGCACGTCGCGTACCTGCCGAATCGCAAAATCGTCGGAATCTCGAAGCTGGCGCGGATGGTCGAGATCTACGCGCGGCGGCTGCAGGTGCAGGAGCGGCTGACGACGCAGATCGCACATACTCTCATGTCGGAGATCGACCCGCTCGGCGTCGCGGTGGTGCTCGAAGCCGAGCATCTATGCATGCGGATGCGCGGGGTCGAGAAGCAGAATTCCTTCGTCACGACGTCAGCGATGCTGGGCGTATTCCGCACCAATACAGAGACCCGCCAGGAATTCATGCAACTGCTGAGAAATGGCAAGCCGTAGGCGTCGCGATTACGGCGCATTTCGCGAAACAGGGGTTATTTCCCAGGATCCAGGGCCAAACGTTTCACGTGAAACGTTTTTAGTTCAGGAGAACGAAACGCGAATTTGGGGGGAGGGCTGAGAGTGTCAGGTCCTTAGCACGCGAAGGCCAAGATGGCGCTCGAAGGGATCGAAGTCGCGGTCGCAATGAAGAAGGTCATGGCCCTCAGCAATACAAAACGTCGCGATGACCGTGTCGATGGTGCTGCGAGGCGTAACACCGCGCGATCGGAGTGCGCGATGATTCCGCGCAGCGGCAATCGCGATCTTATGTCCGCCCATCGAACGAAACTCGAAGGTTGCGAAAAGCCCCTGCACCCCTTGAAAATCACTTTCGGATGCGAAGTCCCTGCAGCACTTCCGTCATTATCAAATCGCCGATGACGATCTGCGGCGGGGCGTAGTCGGCTCGAGTGCATCGGCTTCTGATCGGTAGTGTCGACCGTTCAAATAGTCGACCCATACCGAGGAATCGACCACGATCATCGGCGCGGTTTGCGGTCGCGGCGCATCGCTTTCAGGTCACCTTCCCAGCGAAATTTTCCGCGCACTTCCGAATAGCCTTTTCTTGCTCCTGCAAGCCGCACCATCAATTCGAGCCCTTTCTCGACCGTCTCGCGCTTGGTGCTCGCGCCCGACACGCGCATCGCCTTTTTCATCAACTGGTCGTCAATTACGATATTGGTCCGCATGGATGTTTTACCTTCATGTGCATGCTAGTTCACGCTAATACACACTGCAAGTGCCCATGACGATGGCGGCGGATGACGCATCGCTGGGGGCGCTGGGGGAGTATGCGCTTCGGTTTGTTAAGCCGGGGCATACTATAGGGCTGGGAACCGGGCGGGCGGCTAGTGCGTTTATTCGAGCCCTGGGAGCCAGCGGGATCAAAGTTCGCGGCGTGCCTACCTCCTCGCCGGCGGAGGAGCTCGGGCGATCGGTGGGGATTCCGATCGTCACGCTGGCTGAGGCGGGGAAGATCGATACCGACATCGATGGCGCTGACGAGGTCGATCCGCGACTCAATCTGATCAAGGGATATGGCGGCGCGCTGGTGCGCGAAAAGATCGTCGCGGCATCGTCGCGGCGATTCGTGGTGCTGGTCGGCTACGAGAAGCTGGTGAAGAGGCTCGGCGATCGCGGGAGTATCCCGGTCGAAGTGGTGCCGTTTGGAGTGCCGCTCGTGACGGCGAAGGTCAAGGCGCTGGGGTTGAAGCCTCGCGTTCGCGAAAATGACGGCAAGCAGTTCGTCACCGACAACGGCAACGTGATTCTCGATTGCGCTGTGAAGAGGATTGCGAGTCCGGCGCGGCTGGATCGCGAGTTACTCGCGATTCCGGGCGTAGTCGGCACCGGGTTGTTCATTGCGATGGCGGATGTCGTGTTGGTGGCGGAAGCATCGGGGAAGATTCGCGCGTTGAAGCAGTGAGAAGGAGCGCTGCGCGATTTCGAAACCGGAACCGGCGGCGCGTGCGCGCCGCTGTCCGAACCCCTTCCTCAGGTCGCGTTGCTCCCATCGTCAGGGTGACAGAGCGTGCGCGCGAGGCGCGCGCGGAACTCTATACCCCTAACCCCTTCCCTTGGCGGAAGGGGAACCGGATCTAGGAACGACCTCACGATGACGCAAGATGCCAAGAGGGCTGACCTCGAAAAGATTTATCGCGCTGCGGTTGCGGCGGTCGATCCGGCGCGACTCGTCGGTCGCGCGATGGACGGCGGCTGCCCTGGTGCGCAGCAGGTTCCCGATTTGATTGCGGGCGCGTCGCGAATCCTGCTGCTGGCGGTGGGCAAGGCGTCGCTCGGGATGGCGTCCGAGATCGAGCGCCGAATCGGCGACCAGCTCGTCGATGCGTATCGCGGTGACTCCAAAAGGTTCCGTGGCGACAACGGAGCCGGCCTTAATACTGAAAAAAGAGAAAAAAGTGAGAGTGGTCGCTTCTGCGCATCCGGTGCCGGATGAGTCGTCGGAAGAGGCCGCGCGGCTGGCGTGTGAGATGTTGCATCGGGCCACGCCGGACGACGTGGTGATCGTCGCGCTGAGTGGCGGCGCGTCGGCGATGTTCACGCTGCCGGCCGAGGGGCTCATGCTGGCGGACAAGATTGCGGTCAACCAGGCGCTGCTCAAAGCCGGAGCCTCGATTCGCGAACTGAATATCGTGCGCCGGCATCTGTCGGCCGTGAAAGGCGGGCGCCTGTTGCAGCATTGCGGAGGCGCCCGTGTGCTCAGCCTGATAATTTCCGATGTGCCCGGCAACGATCTGGCGACGATTGGATCGGGGCTGACCGCCGGTGACTGGAGCAGTTTCGGAGACGCGGTCGCGGTGCTGAAGCGGCGCAGCGTGTGGGGCCGCGCGCCAGAGGCGGTGCGAGATTACCTGGAGCGGGCGGTTGCAGGAGAATTCGGCGCCACGGTTAAGGTGGGAGATCCAATCCTCGAGTGCGTGACCAACGTGATCATCGGCGACAGCGACCTGGCTCTGGAAGGGGCAGAGCGGGCAGCGGCCGAACTCGGATACAATCCGCGACGAGCGAAAGCGTTGCAGGGTGAGGCCAACGACGCCGGCCGTGCACTCGCGGAGTTTCTATGTGAGATCGCTGATGAGCGCGTGTGCGTCGTGGCGGGCGGCGAGCCTGTCGTGACGGTGCGCGGAGGAGGAAAGGGCGGACGCGCCCAGCATTGCGCGCTCGCGATGGGGATCGAGCTGTCGCAAGTCGGGCGCGGGAAACGAAAACGAATTGAGGCGCTGTTCGCGGGGACCGACGGAATCGACGGACCGACCGACGCCGCGGGCGCATTCGCGTCGCCGCGTACGGTGGCAGACGGCGAGAGCGCGGGAGTCAGCGCCGCGACCGCATTGACGCGCAACGATGCGTACAACTTTTTCAAAGCGTCAGGCGGGCTGTTCGTGACGGGGCCGACCGGCACCAATGTCAGCGACGTTTTTATCGGGCTGGTGAATTACTAAATCGATGCAGACGCGACCTGACAGCAGAATGGGCCCGGTCACTGCGATCGCCGGCGCGCTTCTTCTATTTGTCGGAACGTATCTGCATCCGATGAGTGCGGACCCGAACGTGCCGCTGGCCGCTTTCACCGAGTACGCAGCCAGCGGCCATTGGGTAACGATCCACCTGATGCAGCTGTTCGGCGTCTTGCTGATAGCCGCATCGCTCGTGCTGCTCTCGCGGACAATGGCTGACGGTCCGGCGGCGGAGTGGGCGACGCTAGGGGCGGCGGGAGCGATCGCGAGCGTGGCAATCGCGGCGGCGTTGCAAGCTGTCGACGGGGTCGCGCTGAAATTCATGGTCGATATGTGGGCCGCGACTCCCGAGCCTGCGATGTTCAGCGCGGCACTCGGCGTCCGGCAAATCGAAGTGGGACTCGCCAGCATGACGAGTTTGCTATTGGGTCTCACGTCGGCGATTTACGGGATCGCTCTTTTGATCGATGGTCGCTTTCCAGGATGGATAGGAGTGGTCGCGATCGTGGGAGGCGTTCCGACGGCGATTGCCGGCATCGTGATGGCGCACACCGGCTTCTCCAACGCCGCGATGGTGCTCGGGATGCCATCCAATTCATTGTTGATCGTTTGGATGATTATTCTGGGCGTTTACGAATGGAAGCGGCCGGTGGTTCAGGCGCCGAGAGACCAAAAAGTCGCGCTTCAATAGCGCATTGACGTTGAATGGCTCCCGCCGATCACTTAGACCGGAATACCGTGACAAAAAAATCCGCTACGGCCGCATCGAGAGCGACGTCAATCAATTCCACCGGATCGCGGCGCGTGAAGTCGCATCACAATCGCGCAGTCACGTTGATTTCCGGGGACGGCGTCGGGCCGGAAGTGGTGAACGCAGCGCTCGCGGTGATCGACGCGACCGGCGTCAAGATCGAATGGGATCGGCAGGCGGCCGGCATGAACGCATTCCGGCGTTTCGGAACTCCGGTGCCCGACGCGCTGATCGAATCGCTCAAGCGCACCCGGGTCGCGCTCAAGGGACCGCTCGAAACACGCGTCGCAGAGGGATGGCGCTCGATCAACGTGCATCTGCGCCGCACCTTTGACCTGTATGCCAACGTGCGCCCGACGATGAACTTCGCCGGCGTCCATACGCCGTTCAACAACGTCGATCTGATCGTGGTGCGCGAGAATACCGAAGATCTGTATTCGGGAATCGAGCACGAGATCGCGCCGGGTGTGGTCGAGAGTATCAAGGTGATCACGGCGCGCGCGTCGCGGCGAATCGCGAAGTTCGCGTTCGAGTATGCGCGGACCCATCGGCGCAAATCGGTCACTGCGATTCACAAAGCCAATATCATGAAGCTGTCGGACGGCCTGTTCCTGAAATGCGCGCGCGCAGTGTCGCAGAACTACAAGGCCATTCGGTACAACGAGCAAATTGTCGACGCTGCCTGTATGCGGCTGGTGACGCAACCCGAATCGTTCGACGTGCTGCTGCTGGAAAATCTCTACGGCGATATCGTTTCGGATTTGTGTGCGGGCCTGGTCGGAGGACTGGGACTCGTACCGGGCGCGAACTACGGTGACAAGGGCGCGATTTTCGAGGCGGTCCACGGGACGGCGCCTGATATCGCGGGCAAGGGTATCGCGAATCCGATTGCGATGATCCTGTCTAGTGCGATGATGCTCGACTACCTCGGGCATCACGCGGCCGGCGAGAAGATTCGCGCGGCGACCGCGTCGGTGCTGAGGGCGGGCAAAGTGTTGACCCGTGACGTGGGCGGGAAAGCGTCGACGGGCGAGGTGACAGCGGCGATCGTCAAGGCGATGTCGAGGAAACTATTGAATGTGAAACCCGCGGTGGGTTTCACGCTTCCTTCGGCAGGGGTGACCCCTGCACCCGGTGTTAAGAAATCGCGAAATGTCGAGGACGCCATTTCGCTCTCAGGTTCTTTGGGGAGTGAGCACTGAGCCTCCTCGCTCCGCGATTGTTCCCCTTCCCTCGAGGGAAGGGATTAGGGGTTAGGTTCCTCGCGCGTATGCGCGATTCCCGTCGCTCCCGACCCTTTCGCC
>CAVZGB010000002.1:0-1123123 GCA_963774665.1 uncultured delta proteobacterium | reverse complement strand
AAGCTCGCTTAACTTATTGAAAGCGATTCCACGAACACGATGGCCGTCGCCGCCGGAACAGATGACGGTTACAACGCTGAGCGACATTGAAGCTTGTCCGCGACGATGGGGCTTGAAGTGGGCTGATTATCCGGATCTATGGAATCAGAGAGGCTATCCCCCAAGACTTGAAATGGCGGCGATCGGAGGTAGCGTTTTACATCATGTTCTGGAAACGCTCACACGAGCGTTCGTGCGAGCTGGCTGTTCAGACGTGCACGACCAGTCAGCATCGAGAGTGCTCAGGGACTTGCGTGGCTACACAAAGCTCGTGAATGCCTCTATCGACCTGGTACTGAAACGTTACACCGGAAACGTTCGCGCGAGTAAACACCTTGAGATGGCCACAAGTTCTCTCTGAGCTAAAGTTCCTGAACTTCGAGCACAAGCTCAGGGTCTACTTGGTCGCGTTAAACTCTCGCCTCATCCAAGGTCCGTTCCGTATCAAGCCGCACACGGAACTCAGAGAAGCCCACTGCAACTGGGAGTCAGAGCTTAGATTTGAAGCACCCACAATAAAATGGAAAGGGACGGGCGATCTACTCATACTCTCAGACGAGGATTGCGAGATTTTGGACTTCAAAACAGGTGTCCACGAGGGCGAGCGCGGCTTGAGGCCGAGAATCTCATCCGATGCGCCCGCGATGGCCGCTGGCGTGACGGATCGGCTATGGTCAACGAGCTTACCGAGGTGGCAGTGACGTGAGAATTTTCAGTAAGCACTAAGGAACCGAATCAGCAATGCGAGCATCGGGCGTTGCCGTAACACATTTATCGCGCTTCGTCCCGCCGATGTTTTGAATCGACACAGCAACCTTTTGGTGTTCTCTCACAGTTTTGTGAAGCCGTCGGCGCTCCACTGCTCGGAGCCGACGCCGTTGTGCACGATGAACAGCCCGTCCGGATCGTATTTCTTCTTGATCTCCGCTAGCCGCGCATAGTTGCTGCCCCAATACGATTGCTGGAAGCCCTTCTCGAAGAAATTGCTCTCGCTCACGTATGCGCCGCCATTGGGCGCGATCGCGCGAAGCTCATTCATGCAACGTTCGACGCGCTCGGCGGCCTTGCGGCCCTCATCGAGCGACGGCTCATGCCCGGGAATTCCGGGATAGGCGGGTCCTTCCTCGGCGTCGCCTGCGATAACAAGCGTGAAGGCCGTCAGCACTGCGGGATTGGTGCAGGTGTCCCGCGCCGCCGCGATCGCATCGGGCGGTGCGCCCGCCAGCCCCTTGTTGAAGTGCAGCTCGAAACCTGAATGCCGCGATGCCGCATGCAATGCGTCGGCGAGCCGCTGCTGCGATGCGTCATCCCCGAGCAACGACTCGGGCAGCCACAGCGACTGGTAAGCCCGGATGAACCAGCCGCACTCGAAGGTGTTTCCCTTCCACCACGACTTGTTGGCTGGCGCGTCGGGCCGCGGATCCAAGGTGAATACCGGCTGCCCAATCAGGTGCTCGAGGCCGTAGTCAAACAGACCGCGCAGCGGATTTCCGTTTGGATTTGGGAACATGGCCTCGGCCCAGTGCGATTTCCACCACTCGACGTCCCAGAAGTGTCGCGCTGGTATGCCCGCTATGATGACCGGAAACTTGAGCGAATATCCTTCGGGCGATTGGCTGACCCAGTCCAGGAAGGGCTGCCAGACCTCTTTCGCCTGCGCCGAGTCCAGGCCGACCGCGAGCATCTGGATCTCGAATGAGTTGTCGGGTCTGAGGCGCGCCTGCTCCCCCCAGTAATCGTTGAAGAGACTCTTGCGGTAGAAGCTCACAAACTGACGGACCAGGCGCCGATACGCATCATCGGACGGCGCCTTAATCGTGAAGTTGGCCACGCAGAAATACTCGGGAAGGTCGTGCAACTTGAGCGTAATCTTGCTGATGACGCCGAAGGTGCCGCCTCCACCGCCTTTGAGCGCCCAGAACAGATCGGAGTTGGTGCATGCGTTCGCGATCCTGATCTGTCCGTCAGCGGTGACGACTTCCGCCTCGAGCAGGCTTGCCGCGGCAGTTCCATAGTGCTTCGAGAAACTTCCGAAGCCGCCGCCTTGCAGCAGCCCCGCGAGGCCCACGGTCGTGCATCCCCCGCCCTGCACGTATTTCCCACCCTCGGTGGTGACCGCGGTGTACGCCTGCATCCCGAATGTCCCGGCGCCGACCGTCACCGCCGGCTGCGACTGCATGGTGTGTTCGCATCCCTGCGGCACGAACGCATCGTGCATCTGGATGTCGTGCATGTGGCGCGTCCAGATCAGTAGCGAATCGGGAGCGTTGGACGTGCCCTGGTAGCTATGGCCGCCGCCTTTGACCGCGAGACGCAGGTTGTTTTCGCGCGCGAAATTCACAGCCGCCGCGATGTCCTGTGCGTTGCGCGCCGCAACCGCATACACGCTGGGTTGCGTCGCCCACGCATCGACCCATCCCAGGGTTTCTGTGAGCCCTGGCGTATCGCCGATGAAGTAGGGATTTTTGAGGTTCTTCGCGAGTTCCTTGGCGGCGTCGCTATCAGGGTCGGTCTTGAGAATCGAAAGCGGGAAGTCCACCCTGATCAGGTTTCCGCCGACCGCATCGTTGAGAGTCTTCCACGCAACCTCGGACGGCCACGCGGGATCGGAAGAACGACGCCGGCTGATGGTGGTGGCCGCCGCCGTGATCCGGCGCGGCAGCATCGGCAGTAGCGCCGCCACTCCGGCCAGTTTCAAGAATGCTCTTCGATTTAACCAAGCCATAGAAGTCTCTGGGTCGCGAGCGATCACCAGGCGCTTGGAAAAGCGGATGCCTGCGAAGGCGATGGCTAGCGAGGCCTGGGCTGATGACCAATCTCGTCCCGACCAGCTCGAGTAAGGCGCCCGACACGCGCAGCGCCGTAGTTGGCAGCTCTAAACGCGCTCGATCAGGGTACCCGTGCCCAGACCGCCGCCGCAGCACATCGTAATGATCGCGTGCTTGCCGGCGATGCGCTCCAGCTCGTTGAGCGCCTTGGTCACCAGCCCGCATCCGGTCGCGCCGAGCGGATGCCCGAGTGCGATCGCGCCGCCGTTCGGATTTACCCGCTTCATGTCGGGTTCCAGCGTTTTCGCCCAGCCCAGCACCACCGAGGCGAACGCCTCGTTGATCTCAAACACGTCGATATCGGCGATGTTGAGACCAGATCTCTTAAGCAGCTTGCTCGTGGCCGGAATCGGCCCTTCGAGCATCAGCACCGGATCGCATCCCACCAGGCACGTTTCGACCACTCGTGCGCGCGGGCGGCAGCCCAGTTCACGCGCTTTCTCCGCCGTCATCAGCAGCACGGCAGCCGCGCCATCCGCCACCTGCGAGGATGTACCTGCGGTGTGGATTCCGTCAGGACGGGCAACCGGCTTAAGTGCGGCGAGCGCCTCGAGGCTGGTCTGCCGCGGAACCTCGTCGCGCGTCACGATACGCGTTCTCGCTGGTACGCTCTCCGCCTTCCTGGATGACCGGAACTTCGACGGGCACGAGCTGAGAGTCGAATCGCCCCTCGGAAATCGCACGCGCCGCGCGAAGCTGCGACTCGAGGCCGAAATGATCGGTGTCATCGCGCGTAATCCCGTACTTGGTGGCGATTCGCTCGGCGCCCTCAAACTGGCTGGTGAATTCGAAGTGCTCGCGATATTTGCGCGTGATCGGCTTGCCCATACCCGCCTGCACTCCCGCGATCGCATCCGAGCCGATCGGTAACAGGCTCATGTTCTCGACGCCGCACGCCAGCACGATATCCTCCGCGCCCGACGAGATCATGTTCGCCGCCAGGTTTACGGCAAACTGGCTGGAGCCGCACTGCGAATCGACCGTCGAGCATGCGACGTCGGGTGAGAGGCCGGCGGTGAGCCACGCGGTCCGGGTCACGTTGAACGCCTGCGCGCCGACCTTGTTGATGCATCCGCCGATCACCTGGCCAACAGCAGCAGATGGGACCTTCGCGCGCTTCAGGAGCTCGACCATCACCTGGGCGAGCATTTCCGTGGGATGCGCACTCGACAGAGCGCCTTTCTTTTTGCCAATAGGCGACCGGCCCGCTTCTACAATCACGACTTCTCGCATGACTTTCCTCCGTTACACCGAGCCGAGGCCCGGTCTCGAATCTTCAGTATCGATGAACTTGCCACACTAGCGCAGATATAACAGGCGTGTGAATTAACACCCAACTGAGCCTCCAAAGAAAACGGGACGATGGCTCCCGAGCGAGCAGGCCCGAAAGGTTCGCGGCGCGCGTTCGATAGCATCAGCCGACGCGTCCGAAACTCCGGAGTTGTCGAGCGTGCTTGTCCCAGGGGCGAGCAGCGCAGCGACCGCACGCCACCGGATGATTCCGACAATCCGAGCGTGAACTTCCACGGCGAGCGGCGCCAAAACGCGACTCATCAGTCGACCACCGACCCCGAAGCGAGGCTGGCGAAGAAGGGCGCCGGCAAAGAGGCTAAGCTCTGTTACACCGAGAGCGTGCTGATGGAAAATCGCAACCGGATAACGTTGAAGCATCGCCAGACCCTGCTCGCATTGCAATCCGCATTCAGCGAGAATGGCAGTCGGTCGCAAGACTACCGTCCTCCAGAAGCCGCGCGACGCGCCGAATCAGAGCAAAAGTCTTGCCGGTGCCAGGCCAGGCAACGACGCGGAGGGGTGTACCGTTATAAAGCAGCGATCGAAAGATGTGTTCCCTGCCCGGTATTCCAGGCATCGAGGCTTCTCCAAATGAACTTTGCTCGCAGGACCCGCGAACTAGATGGCGATCATCCAAGCGCGCGCCCCGGCCGCTAATCGACGAGAGGAACAAGGTTAACAATATTCTTAGCGGCAACATTGCAACGGCTTATTTCAGATCCCAGTTGGCGCCTGAATTGGAATTCGACACGGACACGCCAGCTCGCGCCGAATGGGTTAGCTCAGTACCGAGTCCGTGCAATCCCAAAAATCCAGATGTTTCGCCACTTTCAAAACTTCTAGAAGCCACACCAGAGGCGACAATCTGTCAGAACTTAGGTTTGTTGATGTCTCCTTAGTTGTGGATCTTCAGATTGCTCAGATTCGTGCAAAACCCGGTTAATCCGAGCCATCAGTTCGCCAGATGTGAAGGGCTTCGTGATGTAGTCATTTGCGCCGAGCGAGAAACCCTTAACCACATCGGCTTCGTCTCGATGGGCGCTGACCAGGATCACCGGCGTATTTCTGGTTGCCGAATCTTTGCGCATCGCCTCGAGCGCATCGAACCCATTCATTTTTGACATTGACACGTCCAGCAACACCAAGGCGGGTCTCTTCCTACGGGCTATGTCGAGTGCTTCCATACCGTCGTGCGCGATCTCACATTCAAAATTGAAGTGCCTCAGGATTGTCGAGATCATAATAATAGTCGAGGCGTCGTCATCGGCCAATAATACGTAGCGTATGCTGTTTCGAGCTATGGATTGAACAGCAATTTCTGCGGCCTCGATGAATCTCAAGATGCGGTATGCCCTGAGTAGCAATTCCTGGGATTCGAACGGCCGGACAATGAAGTCGCGATAAACGTCGGTTACGGCCGCGAATTGCGTCATCAGCTCGTCGAGCGTGCCGATGATGAGCGCCGGCTTGCCACTGCGCGCGATCGTTTCGATCGGCGAGGGTTGCCCGCCCGCGACCGTGGAGGCATTGATGAAGCAAGCATCGAAGCGAGAAAGGGAGTTGAGTCCAGGAATATTCGTTTCGAATCCGATCACGTTGCTAATTCCACGAACGCTATCCAACGCAGCGATGACCGAATCCGATTCAGGCGGTTCAAATCCCATCAAGCCGAATCTCCTGCGGGCTAAGGATTGTTGAATGATTTGATCCGTACAATGCCAATTGCGGCTATCGTGTAGACGGCGCCCCTTCTGGATATCGGTGTTTGCGCTGCACCCAACTGTCCAGCATTACTCCAAGCGTATGCAGTTTCACGGGCTTGCTCAGATAGTCATCCATCCCGGCGTCGAGGCATTTCCTGCGCTCGTCTTCAGTTACATGCGCAGTAAGGGCGATTACAACAGTGTGCCGGGCGGCTCCTTCTTGCCGCCTAATCTCCGCGACCGCTTTGTAGCCGTCCATTTCCGGCATTTCGCAGTCCATCAAGACAATATCGGATCTCCCGCTCCGCACGACCTCCAATCCTCGCCGCGCACCATCGACAACATCTGCCGTGTAGCCGAGGACCGAGAGCTGCTTCGCCCCCATAGTTCGATTCACGAGATTATCGTCGACCAACAGCACTCGTATTGCTTTGCGCCATTGCGGTTGCTCGTCGCCAATTGGGCTTCTCAACACTGCCTCGATTGTCTCGGCTTCCACCCGATCGGTGCTTCCGTATAGCTTGAGAAGGCAGCTGAACAGGTGCGACGGCCGCACGGGCTTTGTAATCCACGCATCCACTACCGCGGTCATGTTCTTCGCAGCGCTGTCCGTGCTGAACATGATGACCTTGTTATGTTTGATTTCGGGTTGGTCCTTAATTGCGCGCGCGAGGTGAAGAGCGTGCATGCCTGATGTCTGCTCATCGATGAGAACCACGATCTGCTTGTCGTCGCTATCCCGTGCCAATTTCAGGAAATCGAGTGCTTGCGTCTGGTCACCAATTGCAACACTTTCAATTCACCACGACGATAAGTATTCAGAGATGCTTTGACGACCAGTAGGACTATCGTTGACGAGCAGCGCGCGCAGTCGGCGGAAGCCTGAGATCGCTGTCGCAGTCATCCACGCACGAACAATCTTAGGTCCCTTCTGGAGTCGTGCGGTGAAGTGAAAAACAGATCCTCTTCCGGGCGCACTTTCAAATCCGATCTCACCTCCCATTTGACTAATCAGCCGCGCGGCGATGACAAGCCCCAGCCCGGTGCCGCCGAAGCGCCGGCTCGTCGATCCTTCCGCCTGAACAAACGGCTGAAACAGGCGTCCGTGCTCCTCGGAAGGAATTCCAATACCCGTGTCGGTGACCTCGAAGCGCACCACGACATCGTCGTCAGTGGTTTCCACACTCCTTATTCGGATCGTCACTTCGCCTTGCTGAGTGAACTTGATCGCGTTCGACACCAGATTGCCGAGAATTTGACGCAGCCTGCTCGGGTCACCTCTCAAACCCGGTAACATGTTCGTGTCCACATGCAGTGCAATTTCAATTCCTTTGGCATGTGCAACGGCCGCGAAGGAATCGACAAGATTTTCGGTCAATTCAATGAGGTCGAAGTTGAGCTTCTCGAGCACAACCTGGCCAGCTGAAAGTTTCGAAAAATCGAGTATGTCATTGACGACTGTCAGCAACAGCTCGCCGCTCGATCGGACGGTATCTGTCTGGCGGCGCTGCTCGGGAGTCAAATCGGAAAGCGACAGCAGTTCTGCGGTTCCGATGATCCCCGCAAGTGGCGTTCGAATCTCGTGGCTCATACTGGCCAGAAAGTCCGACCGCAGCCGAGCCGTTTCCAGCGCAAGGTCCCTCACTCGGTCGCGCGCGCGATTGGTCTCTTCCTCGGCGCGTTTGCGGCTGGTGATGTCCACCACGACCCCTTCGTAATGCGCGATCTTTCCTGTGGTATCATAGACGGCGCGCGCGCTCTGTTCGCACCAGAGAATTTTTCCATCGGCGCGCCGCATCTCCATGTCAAAGTTCTTGACCACACCGTCTCTTCGGAGGATTTCCCGAATTCGGGCGAACTCCTCTGGCCGCAACCACAGATCTGAGACGTTGGCTGCCTTAAGACTGTCCGCATCGCTGAATCCAAGCATCTCGATCAACGCGGGATTGCTTTCCGCAATTGCTCCTCCCGGTAAGGTTCTAAACAAACCCACTGGCACGCGTTCGACCAGATTGCTGTAAAGGTCTTCCGCGTGTTTGCGCGCACCACGCACTTCACAGTCGCGCGTTCGCGCTCGACCGCGAGTGGCAGCCGCGCCAGGTTGCCCTTCAACACATAGTCATGCGCGCCCGCCTTCATAGCCTGCACTGCGATCTCCTCGCCCACGGCCCCCGAGACAAGGATGAAGGGAAGGTCGAGTCCTCGCTCTTGCAGCAGCTTTAGAGCCGCTAGCCCATTGAAGTGAGGCATCGAGTAGTCCGCGATAACGAGGTCCCATTTCTCGCGCACTAGCGCCGCTAGCATCGTCTGGGCCGTTTCCACACGCTCGTAGGTCAGGTTGCAACCATCTCGCCGTAGCACCCGCGCCACCATCTCGGCGTCGTTGGAAGAATCTTCGACAATCAGGATATGTCGCTTTGCGCCCATCAGCTGTGCTCCGGAGCGTCGCAAGGCCTCTCGTTCAGGATCAACCAGTACAGCCCGAGTTGCTTCACGGCTTCGACGAACTGCTGGAAATCGACCGGCTTGAGAATATAATTGTTAGCGCCTAAGCCGTACCCGTCCACGACGTCCCGCTGCTCTTTCGAGGAGGTTAGTATTACCACTGGGAGGAACTTGGTCCGAGGATTCGCGCGTACCCTTTTGAGCACTTCGAAGCCATCTACTTTGGGAAGTTTCAGGTCTAGGAGAATGAGCTGCGGTTGGACGACTCCGTGGCCGACATGCGGTCCCGTCCCGAAGAGGTAATCAAGCGCTTCAACCCCGTCGGAAGCCACCACGATCTTGTTGCTGATGTTATTCTTCTTGGGTGCGCGCAATGTCAGCGCGACGTCATCAGGGTTATCCTCCACCAATAAGATCAATTTATCTTGCATTCGGAACTTACCTCACTCTCGTGCAGAGTAAATGAAAACGTCGCTCCCTCGTACTCCTTACCTTCAGCCCAGGATCTTCCGCCGTGGCGATGAATAATCTTCCGGACGGACGCTAGGCCAATGCCGGTACCGGGAAATTCTGTCGTTGCATGAAGTCTCTGGAAGGTGCCGAAATAGCTTGTCGACATAGGTCATGTCGAAACCTTGGCCATCGTCGCGGACGAAGTACACTTGCTGTCCATTTTGCGAAAGCATTCCGAATTCTATCCTTGCTTGCAACTTCTTCATGGTGAACTTCCAGGGGTTGCCGAGCAGATTCTCGAGTACCACCCGCAGCAAATCAGGGTCGCCGCTGCCGCTAACTCCTTCGTGGACGACACATTCCACACGGCGCTGCGGCTCCAATATCCGAAACTCAGCAAGGATGCCCTTCGCAATAGCACTGAGGTCCACCATCTCGTTGCGCTTCTCGCTGCGCGATACTCGAGCAAGTTTTAAGAGATCGTCGATCAGTTGAGCCATGCGTTGGGTGGCCGCTCGAATGCGTTCAAGGAGGCCTTTCGCTTCAACGTCAAGCGTGTCGGCACAGTCCTCCATTAGAGCCAGGCTGAAACCGTCGATGCTCCGCAACGGCGCGCGCAAATCGTGCGACACCGAATAAGAGAAGGCTTCCAACTCATTGTTGGCTGCTTCGAGTTGTAGTGCATGCTCCCGCTCGGACTCGTTCAGCGCCCGGACTTCTTCCAATGACCCTTTGCGCTCAGTGACGTCGCGGATCGCGCTGCAGACGAGCGTTTCTCCGTCAGTCTCAATAGGACTCGGGCTAATCTCGATGGGGAATTCGGTACCGTCCTTACGCAGACCGTAGAGCTCCAGAGCGGAACCCATCGCACGCACCTTGGGGTCGGCGAAATACACGGAGCGATGGTGCGGATGCTGGTCGCGGAAGCGCGTCGGCATCAGAATTTCGACCGTCTTGCCCAGTAGTTCGGAGCGCCCGAATCCGAAGAGCTTTTCAGTCTGCGCATTGACCAACGTGATGTGACCGTTCTTACCCACGATCACCATCGCGTCCGGGGCCGACTCGAGCAGGGCTCGAAACTTGTCTTCGCTGGTCTTCAGCCTGGTACCGTGCCCCAATTTGCCTGGGCCGGCCGGTTTCCCAACCTTAACTTTGCTTACAGATTGCACCTCTCACTTCACTCCCGCAGGCGGCTCCGGGTTTTCATAGTCCAAGACTCATGCCGAGCGGAGCGAGTGACCCGGGTCAACGCAAGCTAACTGCGAGGCTCAGGAATGTTAAGATAAAGAGATAACTGTGCCGCAATCGGCTGATGTTCCAAATTGACCGGTCAATTGCGCGCGAAGACCTGTCTTCGTGGGGCACCTTTCGGCGCACTTTCATCTAGGTGTGTCGCCATCGGCACCTTTCAAGACGTTCGGAACCGAGCTTTTTTGTAAGAGTTCAAAGGTAGAGCCTGGTTCGGCATAGAAGTTGCCCTTTCTTCTTCGAGAGCGCGGCTTCGATGAATCCGAAATGATTAATCCTACTAGCCATCGGAACTGGCAATTTGGCTCAAAGTGGTCATTGTCGGGATAGGCATGCTTAGAGACTACTCTTTGACACCCAGTAGTGCTGGAACTCCGCATGCATCGTGGCCATCCGAGAGTCTCATCTCTCGCCCATCCCGCTATTTCACGTTGGTGATGGCAGTTTATCCGCACTGTCCTTGCTCGCGAGCGAGCATGGACGAATTGGCGATTCTGATGGCGCACACTGGCGGCAGGCTCGCGGCCTTCGTTGTCTTCGTCCAGCCACCTGGCTTCGACGAAAACTGGACGAAAAGCGATCTCTGGTCGAGCGCCGAATCGATACCTGGTGTAACTAGCGTTGTCGATCAGGGCGCCGAGGCGAAACTCTTAGGTGCGGCGACTTCGGGCCAGACGATGGTTTACGATCCGCACGGACGGCTGCTATTCAGCGGCGGCATCACCTCCGCTTGTGGACACTTCGTCGACAGCGCCGGCGTGAGCGCTATCGCCCGATTGATCGATGTCCCCGATCCTGGCGGATCCACGAGGGCTGCTTACAGGAACAAGTCGGTCGTTTATACGGCCACCACTCCGGTTTTTGGATGCCCGCTGTTCGCGAGATCGACGAATCGCAAAAGTGAGCAAGACAAGTGCGCGAAATAAGCCGAAGCGCGAGCTTACTGCTGACGTCGCGGGCCGCGCCGGCACGCTCTTCATCGAAATGCGCGCGGGAATCTTTCGGCGCACCGACAAATTATTTGCCGGGCTGTTCGTGTTTCAATGGCTCGGAATCGTCGCCGCATTGCTCCTCTCGCCAACCACTTGGGCGGGTGAACAAAGCCAAACGCACATCCACGTGTGTGCTGCGATATTTCTCGGTGGGGCGATCGCGATAGCGCCGCTCGCAATGGTGCGGTTATGCCGGGCCGCACCCTTACTCGCCACGTCATCGCGATCGCGCAAATGCTCACGTCGGGCCTTGTGATACATCTGAGCGGGGGACGGATCAAGACACATTTCCACTACTTCGGGTCGCTTGCCTTCCTGGCGTTCTATCGCGATTGGCATGTGCTGATAACCGCCTCGGTTGTCGCGGCCGCAGACCATGTCGTTAGGGGCCGCTATTTCCCGGTATCGATGTATGGGGCGGCGGCGGTACAGCCGTGGCGATGGACTGAGCACATCGGATGGGTCGTCTTTACAGATTTCTTTTTGATTATTTCGATCGTGCAGAGCCTCAACGAGATGAGCGATCGCCGTCGATCGTGCCCGGCTGGAAAGGGTCAATGCGAAAATAGAGAATGAGGTCAGCATTCGAACGGCCGAATTGCGCGAGACCGCCCGCGAGCTGGTCGCCGCACGCGAGTCGGCGCTGGACGCGTCGCGCGCCAAGTCGGAATTTCTCTCGAGCATGTCGCACGAGATTCGTACTCCGATGAACGCGATTCTCGGCATGGCGCAATTGCTGGAAGAGACCAAGCTCGACGCCGACCAGCAAAGATAGCTCGAGATAATGACCAACAACGGCGACGCGCTACTCGACCTAATCAACGGAATTCTCGATCTCGCAAGAATCGAGAGATCGAGCGGTCGAGACTTTGGGGATTCGAGCTCATCAGAAGGGTGTCCCTATTCAAAACCTAAACCCGGACATACTGATGATGCAGCCCGCCAAGGATTGGTATCGCTGCGATGCGACCGATCTTTTGGGTCCGGCGAAAATAGGGAGCATCTTTATGCAACGATAGATGCGTCCGGATCTCATTGTAGTACGAAGCGTAAGCCTTCAGGACGTCGCGCAAGTGCGCTTCGCCGAACACGATGAAGTGGTCCAGAGATTCGCGGCGTATCGATCCGATCAACCGCTCAACGTGGCCGTTCTGCCATGGCGATCGCGCGGCGGTAGGGTGATCTCGGATCTCCATCGCACGAATGCGACGGGTGTAGGCTGGAGCGAAGACTCCGTCGCGGTCGCGAATCAAGTGACGCGGCGCTTCGTCCCAGGGGAAAGCATCAGTCACCTGACCTGCAATCCACTCGGCTGTCGGATTACTCGTGACGCTGATGCTCACCAGTCGCCTTCGGGCGTGGCGAAGTATGACCAAGCCGTCGAGCAGCCTGAACGAGATCGTTCGCACCACGAAAAGATCAAGTGAGGCAATGCCATCAGTGTGATTGCGCAGGAATATCTTCCAACCCTGAGAAGGCGGACCCTGCCGCTTGACCATGTACCTCGCCACGGTTGATTCGGCGACCTCGATCCCGAGGATCAGCAATTCGCCATGTATCCGCGGCGCTCCCCACAGCGGGTTCTCCCTGCTCATCCGTCGGATGAGGTCGCGGATCTCGCGGTCGATTCTGGGGCGGCCACCACGTCGGCGAGATTTCCAGCGCCAATAGGCGCTAAAGCCCCGCCGATGCCAGCGGATCACGGTCTCCGGCTTAACGACAGTGATCGCATTCAGAATCGAAGGGAACAGTCGGTATATCCAGACGAAGATTAGCCGATCAATGTTCCTTAGTCGCACCCGCGATCGAGCCTTGCGGCTTAGTATGATCACCTGCTGACGCAGGACAATGTTTTCGGCCTCGAGTCGCGCGCGTGATTTCAGTTTGGCTCGCGCTACGAGCAGCAGCTTGATCAGAAACTCGACCATCGGGCGTTCGACTATCACAGTCCGACTGCCCTCGTCACCCGGGATCAGGTTTTCGGTACCGACAACCGCCCACGACGGCATATCGCGGAAGGTCGGCTTCATTTCTGCAAAAGTTGCGGCAAGCGTGCGTCCTGGCGGCTTTCAAAGCGCCGAAAGTCCGCTGGCGCACGTAGTAGGTAGTCCGCGCAAAGATGGGCTCGCCGTGTGCGAACCTTATTAATGAAAGCAACATCGTTCTAGATTAGCAGGCGGATCCAACGACCCTGCGTCAACCACCGCTTTGTCAACCACCGCTTGGGTGTCAACCGGTTGACAGGTTGACGGAGAGCAATTCGCATCAGACTGCGTAATCCGCCAACCAGTCCGCGATTTCGGGTTCTCCGCAGGAAACTCGAAAATAATGCGCATGCTCGCGCATTTCCTTCGACCTAGAGGCACCGAAGAGTCTTATATTCGGCCGCTAGCAGCTGATTTATACTCGATTCTCTCTGTCGAGAATCGAGCCGGTGCCCCTTCGCACCATCGTCGGCCAAAAAAATCTATTCGCCAGAGCATCGCTGCCGCCAGGTTGCTATTTCACCGATTCCTTCATCATCCAAGTCGTCCAGCCGGCGCCCCTTGCGTGTGACTCTATATCATTGAGGGTGGACAGAAAGATCAGGAGGAGCTTGCCAACTAGAAATCAAAAAAGTACGCCTTTGGTCGACGTGAGGGGAACGCACGTGCAGCTGGTTTCACTCCATGCACGATGATCGGCAGTGTTCGCCTCGGCTCGGCTGAATTGGAACTGGCACGCCGGTCATTAGCAGAGTAGAGCGAAACAGAGTATGCGTGTCGACACCGATTCAGGTGTAGTCAGAACTTGTCACGAGCATTCTCGTCAACCCTAGAGTGTCTCGATAAGCTCGGCCGCGCGATCCGCACCGTCCGGAGCGGCTGCGATCTTCGCGGCCGCGTCGTGCGCCGCGGCCGCGATCGACGCGTCGCGCAAAGTGGAATCGAGCGCCGCGGCCATTAGTGCGACGCTATTCGCCTCGCCAGTCAGCCAGCGGCCGAGACCAAGGTTCTGCATCCGGGCCGCGGTGTCGAACTGATCGAAGCCGAACGGCGTGATGATACTAGGTTTACCAGCGCGCAGTGTTTCCCCGCAGGTGCCGAAGCCTCCATGATGGACGACTACGGAAGCAGCCGGGAACACTCTTGCGTAGGGAGCAGAAATAACAACCAGTACGTTTGGCGAAGGTGTGACTACGTCAGCCGACGGACCTATCAGTAGACAGCGGCGACCAAGTCTTCCACAAGCGCTTGCGACTGCGAGATAGCGATCAGTCGCGTGCAAGCTCGCAGCAGAGCCAAAGCTTGCGACTACCGGTGCGTCAGCACCGGCGAGGAAGGATTCGAGGTTAGGAGGGAGTGGCTCCGACGCATCGACGTTGTCGAAGACGAAGCCGCACATCCGCGAACGCGGTGGATCATCCGATGCCGGAGGTCGAAACCATTCCGGCCAGACTCCCAGGTTGAGCTCGGCGACGCGCATGGTATCTACAGTCGGCGCCCCGATTTCGACTGCTAGTCGGCGGAGCGCTCGCGATAGCACGATCCAGCTGATAGCGCGTATTGCTGTCGTCAACACACCCTGTACGACTCGTGGAGCACGCCAATTTGCGAAGACGACCGGCTGATGACGTGACAGCCACGCCGACGAGGAAGTTGTCACTATGACGCTCCGAACTCCGGTCTCCGCAGCCGCCCACGCACCGCCATAGGAAACAAAATGCGAGACGACCGACGTTGCACCTACATCGTAAACCGTATCGCGGACGATCGGATATATTGCTCGAATACTTGGTACGATAAGTTCCTTCCAAACTGCAATCGCGCCCGCGCGCTTACTGAAGTAGCGCGGGTTGGCTTCGAGCGCGGCGAAGACGTCGATATAATTCCCGGCGCCGACGAATCGGCTGCCGGTGCTCTTCACACGGCTTTCATAGAACGGGTTGGCGACGAACGTTACGGTGACGCCACGGCGCACTAGAGCGCTGGCGATGGCCAGCAGGGGGTTAAAGTCTCCATGGGAACCGAAGCTCGTTACGACGACATTCATCTAGTCAGTTGAAGTGAGTACGCGATACGAATCACTCACGGGTCTCGATTGAAAGAGTCGACATTAGTTTCGCGCCAAAGACGCCTTCGCGCGGGATTGCAGTTGATCAATATCCCGGCGGAGGCTCGAAACCACCGACCACTTCGGCGAGCCTGCGTGCAAAATCTATGGTTGTTCGGTCTTCAAGGTACGGACCCGACGATCTGCACGCCGACCGGGAGTCCGGTCGCTGTGGTTCCGACCGGCGCGGCGGTCGATGGAAGGTAAGCTGTTCCAATCAGCGTGGGCCACGGAACCAGCGCGGTCCAGTAAGGACGCTTGACGCCGTTGACGACCAGCTTCCGCTGGCCGACGGGCTCGCTATGGTCGTGCGCGATCGCAGGGACCGACATCACCGGGCACAGAAGGACGTCGAAGTCGCGGAAGAATTCGGCCCATCTCGCGCGATACCGCTCCCGCCGCTCATTGACCGAAATCCAATCGCGATGGCGCACGGTGTAGGCGCGGGCTTCGAAGACTTTGATATCAGTCGAATCGGAAGGTGCAGAGTCCGCGAGCTTCGCCAGCGCGCTGAATTGTTCGGGCGGCATGCTGGCGGCAAGCAACGGCATGACCAGCTGATTGTAAGTGATATCAACTTTGGCGAAATCGATTGCAGGACGCGCGCTATCGTCAACCTTCACTCCGGCGCGGCGCAGCGCATCGACCGTGGCTTCAAGGCGGGTGCGCACCTCGCTATCAACGGGGAAAGCGGGATCGTCGAGCCAGGCTGCGACGCGATACTCGCGAAGTGCGTTTTTGCGCGGCGCGGGCAATTCGAGACGCCACGCGATCTTGCGTTCGTCGCTGGGACCGGCAAGAACGCCCAGCACAAGATCCAGGTCATCGGCGGTGCGTGCAATAGGTCCGACCACGGCGACGTCGTATTCGGCGATCGTTCCCGGAATTGGCGGAATGTGGCCGCGCATCGGAACTATTCCATAGGTGGGCTTGAGCCCGTAGACGCCGCAGCAGTGAGCCGGGCCGCGGATCGATCCTCCGATGTCGCTGCCCAATTCGAGTGCCGTCATTCCGGCGGCGATTGCGGCTGCTGAACCACCGGATGAACCGCCCGGCGAACGCGCGAGATCCCATGGATTGTTAGTGGTGCCGAAGATGTTGTTGTAAGACTGGCAGTCGGACGCAAAGACCGGCGTGTTGGTCTTGCCCATCAGCACTGCTCCGGCGGCCCTAAGACGCGCGACGGACACAGCATCGCTGATGGGAACGTACTCCGAGAATCCCCGCGCACCGGCGGTCGTGCGAACGCCTGCCGTCTCGAAGGTGTCTTTGACCGTAATCGGAAGGCCATGCAACGGACCCCAGGACTCGCCGCGCGCGAGCGCCTCATCGGCGGCGTCGGCGCGTTTGCGGGCCCGCTCGGCATCTAGCGTAACGACAGCATTAAGCTTGGAGTTAAGTACCTCGATCCGCGAGAGGTAGTGCTCCAGGAGTTCGCGGCTGGAGATTTCGCGATTGCGGATGAGGTTCGCAAGTTCGGACGCTCCGCGGAATGAAAGATCGTTCACGTTTTTTCCTCGCGGCAGTATCCAACCCCTCTAATGCGTTTCCTACAACTTGCGCCTCGTGTGGTCACCCGGCTCACGACTTCAGGCGAAACTATGCCACGTAGGACGCTGGAAAAGGCAATGCTTGCACCTCGCAAAATTTTGGAAGGGCGCGTCGCTTTTTTGCGTTAGACGCGACGCACGGCCGGGCTCCTGCCGTGGATCGGAAAAATCGGCTCGATGAAGGCGGAGCATCAAGTGGCGGCCGAAGACAACCGGAAGAAAAACGAAGAGTTCTTCGGCCGCCACCCCGGCGTTGATGAAAGCGCTCGCTCATCTGCGCGGCCCGCCGCTACGCTCATCACGGAACCTTGTCAGGGGCATCCTCGAACACAAACGTGAAGCGGAATTGTGCCGAGGTATCGCTCGGACCGCCGCCGCCAAGGAAATGGTGCACGACTTGACCTTTGGCTCTCAGATACTTCCCGGCTCCTCCGACGATCGGAACCAGGAGATCCTGGCCGGGAGCAACCTCACCCGGTCCGTTGGTTTCAACGGTATTGCCATCGTTGAAGACAATGTTGGTCGATGCAACGTGGAAGGCGGGATCGCTGTTCGACGGGAACCAGCCCCAACATCGCCCGATCCCGATTGCGCCTGGCGGCGGACTCGGCAGTTGCGTCTTGGTTCCATCCAGAGTGCCGCCCGGGTAGATGGGACCTTCCACATAAAACGCTCCGGTTGTTTGCTGGTTTGAGGGCGCAGCGGTGAAAAGAAATGTGCTGAGGTCGGCGTAGAAGTCGACCTGCGGCTGATTCGGCTTCGCCTGTGCAGAACCCAGGAGAAAAAGTTGCACCGCCAGCATCAATACCAAAGCGCTGCCCTTCAGGACTCTACGGCTCGATGAGAGCTTCATAGCAATTACCTCCACCTATCAGGGCGGGACGAATCGCGTCCCAGCGGGACGATCACCGAGACATCCGAGCCTGCGGAACTGCGAGTCCTCATCAGGTTGGAATTGACGGGGAAGCGGTCCGAATATTGCGCATTCTCTTCGTCTCGTTTGGTTCTAAGCAGCTTTTCGCTTAAGAAGGTCATTTTGCTAATAAGGCAAGAGATATGACGCCCTTGCCGAACAAAGAAAAACGCTCGTCACCGGTGCCTGCGCTGAAGTCCTCAAACCACGACCTTCAACGCAGTCGGTTCTTCGGCCGCGAGCGTGAGCGCGAAAAGCTGCTGATCGGAATCGAAGACGCCCTTGCAGGGGGCGGCAGCCTTTTCTTCATTTCCGGTGAACCTGGCATTGGCAAGACACGGCTGGCGGACCAGATCTCCAGGGAAGCCTCCGCGCGCGGACTGTTCGTGGCGTGGGGACGATGCTGGGAGGGCGAAGGGGCTCCCGCGTACTGGCCCTGGATACAGATAGTTCGCGAACTTGTGACTAAGTTGCGCGAGACGATTCAGGCCTCCGAGAGCGTAGCCGACGCGATCGACTCGGTGTCACAGATAGTGCCTGAAGTGCGTGGCTCACATTCCGCGATTCCGGCGAGTTCGGTTACTCGCATGGGACCGGACGAAGCTCAATTCCGGATGTTCGACGCGCTGGCGAGGTTGTTGCGCGAGTTGGCGCGGCCACACCCTCTTCTACTGGTCCTTGACGATCTCCACGATGCAGATTCCTCGTCCTTGATGATGCTCAAGTTCGCGGCGCGTGAGCTTAAGCGCGATCCGATCACTATCGTTGGCACTTACCGCGACCAGGAGGTGAAGCGCTCACCGGAATTGGCCCGAATGCTTGGGTCAATCCTGCGCGAAGGGACCTCACTGCCACTAACCGGCTTTAGCAAGGACGACGTTGAAAAGCTTGCGGACGACAGCATCGGGCGACAGCTAAACGAAGCAGCGATAGCCGAGTTGCATCGCGTAACCTCGGGAAATCCGCTGTTCATAGAAGGAGTCCTAAGCGTGCTCGCTGCTCGCGCGGATGCGAGCCCCGCCGGCGCCGTTGATTTAACTACGATCAATCTTCCGGATGGCGTGAGAGAGGTGATCCGCAGCCGCATAGCCATGCTTCCGGAGGAGGCGGCGGCGGTGCTTCCCACGGCGGCTGCACTTGGCAACGAGTTCGCCCCGCGCATGTTGGAGCTTGTGTCGGACCGGTCGCCAAACCACGTATTGGAAGCTATCGCACAAGCGTGCGACCTCGGATTGCTAGCACGAACCTCGGACGGCGAAGAACGATACCGGTTTTCACATGCGCTGATTCGGAACGCCCTGTACGAGACAACTCCGCTATCGGCACGTCCTGCGTTGCATCGCAAAATTGGCGAAGCCCTCGAACTGAAATACGACGCCGATCTGGATCCTCCGGTAGCCGAGCTGGCGCATCATTTTCGGGAGGCAGCCCGCGGCGGAGACCCTGCCAAGGCAATCGACTATCTGATCCGTGCCGGCAAACGGGCAGAGGCAGTCTACGCACTCCAGGAGGCGCTCGCTCACTGGCAGACAGCATTGGAGCTATTGGGAGAGCGCGGCGACTCGAGACGGCGAGCAAATCTGCTCGATCGCTTGGGTCATTACATGCTCCTGACGGGCTCGGATCTTTCCACTGGCCAACAATATCTCGATCAAGCCGTGCGCTTGTACGACCAGCTCAATGACGATGTTCGAGCAGCAGCCGCGCGCGCGGATCTAGCTCTTCAGCAGGTGAAGGACGATGACGAAAATCTGACCAACACTCACAGCGCGATCGAATATCTAAAAGGAGTGGAACCGGTGCTCCGCAACGGTCGTCATGGGTTTGCGCTCGCGCACATGTACATGGCGAAGACGTGGGCGGCGTGGCAGCGGTTGGATCCCGCTGCAGGCATGGAACCTGGAGCTCGTGCGAGCGAGGTTGGCGGCGAGGGAGTTAACGAGGAAGCCGTGGTCTCGGGAATGCTCGGCCGTGCAGTACTTTTGCTGTACGGCGGACACCTGGCGGAAGCGTTTGAAATGGAGGCTACAGCGGCACCGCGCGTCGCGCTCTTTCCCTCCCCATTAGCCCGCCTTCGCCACGCGCAGCACGGCGGAAATCTCCGTCTTCTCCTCTGGGAGCCGGGCGCAGCGGCGCAGCGCTGGGAAGAGGCCCTTCGCGATCCGCAGCTCAGATTCGTACCGCTCCACCGCCGGATGATTCTGGTGCACATGGGAGTCGCGAAGGCGATGCTGGCGGACATGGCAGAAGCGCGCCGTTTGTCCGCCGAGGTTCCGCGGACGACGCTCCTCGGTGTGGTCGCCTATCACGATGGCGATTGGGCGCGGGCGGCAGAATTGTTCAGCGGAGGGATCGAATCGGCGCGCCGCGCCGGATCGCGAGTGCGAGAAGCGGATTGTTCCTACTGGCTGGCCCGGGCGCTTCGCGCGACCGGAGACAGTCGGCGATCACGGGAATTGCTTGCCGAAGCCCTGGTTTGGTTCGGACAGGGCTCATTGCTAACGGTGGAAATGTGGCTGAGACCAGAGGCAGCGCTGGTACATTCCGCGCTTGGTGAACTGGACTGCGCCGAGGCGGAGATTGGTAGATGCCGGCAGATCGTCGATGCAGGCGAAGACTGGCGCGGCCTACGCGGAAATCTGCTTCGCGCCGAAGCCGTGTTTGCGTCCTCTCGCGGCGACCCGGTGCGATCCAGTTCGCTATTCGCCGCAGCAATCGAGGCTTTCCGCCAATACCAACTGCCCTGGGAGGAAGCTGACGTCCTGGAACTTTGGGGCCTCGCGCTTAAAAGTGATGGCGATCGAGTGGCGGCAGGCGAGAAGTTCGGTCCAGCTCTCGAAATCTATCGGCGTATCGGAGCCAATCAACAGTGGCTCGATCGCGCGATGGCTCATCGCGATGTCGTGGTCGGAGGTGACCGAGAGCTTAGCCAACCACGCGTGATCACATCCGAACCGGCCATATTCCGCAGGGAGGCCGACTATTGGAGTCTGTCGTATCGCGGGAAGGTGATACGTCTGAAGGACGCCAAAGGACTCAACTACATCGCCCATCTCCTGCGCAATTCCGGACAGCAGTTTTTGGCACTCGACCTCGCTGCCGCAATCGAGGCACGTGGTCGTAACCCGGTTACCACTCGCGCAACAGTTGGGCTTGAGCAGAGCGAGGTCGTCACGAGTCTCGGTGATAGCGGTCCTTTGCTGGATGCACGGGCCAAGGCTCAATACCGTAGCCGAAGAGCCGATCTTCGCCAGGAGTTGGAAGATGCCGAGCGCGACAACGATGTGGGCCGAGCCCAGCGCGTGCGCGAGGAAATAGAGCTTCTAAGCGAACAACTGTCGGCCGCGGTCGGACTGGGCGGGCGTGACCGACGCGTTGCTTCGCACTCAGAGCGCGCACGATGGATGGTGACCAAGCGGATCAGAGCAGATCTCAGGCGAATCCGCGATAACGATCCCACTCTTGGCCGCCTGCTCGAAAGTACTATCAGGACGGGGACCATCTGCGCTTACATTCCCGATTCAGACCATCCCATCGTTTGGACGCTCTAACCCAACTGATCGAGCGGATGGGGCTCGGATCCACGCTTAATCCCAGGGCCAAGCCATCTCCCAACCAGCATAGCCGTGCCGAGGTGATCGAGTAGTAGAACCGCGAGGGATTTGCGATCGCGCACCGAAATGAGACGCTCAAGAAAGGCATCGAAGCAGAAATTTAAAAGACCGTGGTGAGTTCTATCCCTCCCCATCCCTTCGTCGTCTCGTTGATTGATGCAATCAATCTGCGACACGGAACCTCGTATCACCTGCACTCCGCCATCGATGCTGGTGAATCGCACAGCGCCCATCTGCTTGAGGATCGAGACGGTAAGCGATTCATCCTGAAGTTCGGCTACGGCGTTGAGTTCAACCCTGAGTTCGCGGCCCGAATGACCACGCGATTGAGGGTTCTTGGCTATCCGGCGCCGGTCTACACCGAAATCGGAAAGCACAATCGCTGGACCTATGCGGTGCAGGAACAACTGCCGGGTGTTCCCAGTCGCCAGGAGATCTTCACTCACTCGATCGTCGTAGAAGCAATCGAACTGAACCGGATGCACCGGCTGCGCGAGCCGCCGAACGACGACTGGCACGTGGAACTCTGTCGTTCAGTGCTGGTCGGGTATGAGACCTACTGCCGCGTCGACAGCCTCAGAACCCACTCTGCCGAAACGTTGCGCGTGCTCAACGCAATTCAACCGGCGGCAGCCGCCCCCTGGGACAACGCCTCTCCCACCGGCGACATAGTGCACTGGGATTTCAACCCGGCAAACATCTTGATCGCGGATGGGCATATTACCGGCGTTATCGATTGGGAGGGAGTGCGGGTCGGCGACGCATGCTTCGACCTTGTCACACTACTCTTTTATTGCTACCCCGACGCTCGGATGCGCAAGCTCCTGCTCGACGAACTTCGTGAACGAGCCGGTGGCTCCGCGATCAGGCTATACGCTGCGCACATGATCGTTCGCCAGGTTGACTGGTCGACAAGGAATCATCCTGATCAGGTCTCCTACTACCTCAAGACTGCCGACCGAATGCTGCGCGACCTCGCGAAGTTGACCTGATATCGCATTCCGGACTGCTGGGGAGCTTTTTTACACACCGAACTCCGATCCGCAGCGTCTCGTCGCCGAGTGATGATCGAGTCGGCGAGCGCTACCTCGGTGTGGCGCTCAGGTTCGGGTCTGACTTCGTGCCGATTCGTGTCCCGTTGGGACGGCGATTGTCCCGCATTCTTAGGGGGGAGGGATTTGGATCATGAAACTCACGTCTATGATAGCGGCAGTAACTCTGGCGAGCGTAAGCATGTGGTTTGCTGGGTGCGCTACCGTCGTCCACGGAACCACCGAGAAGATTCATCTTAACTCGGCCCCCACTGGCGCCGAGGTAACCATCGACAACGCACAGAGCTTAACAACGCCTGCCGACGTCGACTTGACCCGCAGCGATCCCCATACATTGGTGTTCAGCAAGGCTGGCTACCAGGAAGCGCACGAAGCTCTCACGACCAGGGGCACGGGACTGGTTTGGGGTAACCTTCTTCTTGGCGGAGTCGTGGGTGCGATCGTGGACGAATCAGACGGCGCTTCAAACGAGCTCTCGAGCGATGACATCGAAGTCACACTCGTTCCTGCCTCACCAGGGGAAGCGTCCCCCGGGCGAACATCATCGGAATCGGTTGCGCAGAAGACTTCAGAAGACGGGAGTCCGAACCAGGGGGAAGCGGCTGACAACGGTGTCACGACGCCGGCAGCAGAAAGCCCTGCCACGAATGCGGTGCCAAGACCTCTGGCTAACTCTCCGAGCCAAAATCGCTGGACACCATGAGGAAGGGGTTCACCGTTCTGGATGCTCTGGCCGGCGGGAAGTTTGAGAGCGACTACAGACCCGGCCAGCCTGCAAGATCTCAAGGTCTGCTCTGCGTCGGAATGGTTTTGTCAGGAGTGAAGAATTGAAGCGTTCAATTGGAAGAGCAGCGGCACTCTTGTTCCTTTTGCTCGTCGGTGGGTGCGGTGCTCGCGAAGGCACCCACCTGGACCCCGAAGCCGCCTCTCAGGTTGCCGCCGAAGTGAAAGTGTATGAGCAGGGCTATCTGCACAGAGTCAATTACACGACGTATGGACCGGTTCAAGTCACTTCCTGCAAATGGATGATATGGGATCCCGCTCCGACTCAGGCCGACGTAATGAGCCAGTTGTTGAATCGGGCTCGAACTATGAATGCCAACGGCGTGACCAACGTTACGTGCAACAATCCGGGGTTGAATTCTCTAGTACGGGACTGTTGGTCGGAAGTGACCTGCAGCGGAGAGGCTATCAAAGTAACTGGATCGTCAAGCCAGAGGTGAACAGCACCTGGTGCGCAGAGAGGCATGGCCGAGCTGCCTAAACGTGCTGTGTTTATCGACCCTTCGTCATCCCGCCGCTGGCTTCAAGCCGTTGAATAAAAAGCTCATCGCGAAATAACGCCTTGAGAGTGAGAGGACACACTTAGAATCGACGGGGTGAATTGTAATGGCTACCGCGCTTGACGATACACATGCAATTGGCGCCGTGATGACGATCAAACGGATCGAAGCTCGGGGCAGTAGCATAGGAATAGCGGAACCGCGAGCTCGACGATTCTTCCTCACCTGGTTGGGTTTTTTCCTGCTCGGCACTCTAATCTACGGCGGATGGGCGCGGCCGCTGAAAGGACTTCCGAGCCGATACGAAGCGTCAGGCCGGATTGACAAAGTCGGGATAGCCTTGGGAGATGGCTGGAAACTCGTCGGCACTCAGAAAGGCCTTCAGGGGCGAGAGCAGTTTGTTCTGGTAAAAAAAATCTCGGAATCAGATCAGAAATTGTATGATGATGCGATCAAGCACTTGTGCCGGGTTGACGAATGGTGCGGTCTTCACTTCTGGTCCGATCCGGCGCTGATTCCAACCCACCTTCAAATGTCAGACCTGCAAACTGCGGCCGAGGTTGCTGATTTCACCCAGAACCCCGATACTGGCTTTGCGCAATTCCTTTGGAATTGCCGCATTCGTCCCGATCCACTGAATTGTTTCAGCTATCAGTAACCCAGAGCACGATTCCCAGGAAATGAACCGAGAGTCAGGGTCAAGTCATTTGAACCCATGCCAAAGTTCTGGCTGATCGGGGAGCGCAGAATGTCCATTGCGCCTATAAGTCAGGAAGATCTCGGAACCTGGTCCGAAATATCAACTGTATTACCGAAATAACCATGGCGGTGGATACTCCGAACATGAGCATGCCATCGGCAGCCTCTAGCGGTCCGAACAGCTTCCAAGACGGACTCATGATCACATCACCGTACCCTAGCGTAGTGTAATTCATAGCGGAGTGGTAAAGGGCGCCGCCGAAATGGCCGAATTCCCCGCAAAAGACGAACACGAACGCCCAGATGATCACTTCGACGAGGTGGGCCACACCCGCCAGCATGGTTGCGCCGGATACAATTGCCAGGTCGCTCCAGAATCGGACGCCGGTGCGCCGGAGTAGGTGCTGACGGCGAACGAAATGGAAGACGCCCAGCAGCGCTAGTGCGTGAATCAAGATCGTGACCAAGATCGTTATGACGGAGACCGTCAGTGGCAAACCAATCGCGACGTCCTGGGCGGAAGGAGCAGCCATAACCGTTACGCCTGGTTCTGAACGAGCATCCGCCGGAAATGCATCAAAGCTACGCCGAAGAAGAGGAGCCCGACGGCCGCTATCGACCTAAGATCCACAATTCTATTTTGACTCCTCGACGTAGAGAGTCACCCGGTCCATACCTTCTGACGGAGACCGGCCACCGAGAAAGTACTCAACCGCCACCACGGTGTAGGAATTCCAATGTTTCGGTTCGTCGAGCGGCAGGAAAATGCGCTCACCTATTCGCGGTATAAATCTAATCGAGGCGAGGGGCGCCTTACCTACTTGCGTCTTTTTGGAAACGTCGAATAACTCCAGGTAGGTCTTGTTACTTGCCATGTGGCATCCTCCAAAACTGAATTGCGTCATCTGTACAAAGTTCCCATAACAATCGACGATAGCGAAATCGGTGAACGGGAGACTACGCGAGCTTTCCCAGACATGGCCCGCGAAACGTCGTAACCTGGCTGGTAGCCTGCCATCTTCAAACGCCCGGCGAGCTCAGCGGCCCTTTATCCGGATCGCGAAGCAGAACCACCTGCGCGGGAGCCCGCCGCTGGGTTGCCGACGACTCAACCTGCTGGCCCTTAATGCGATGCGACATCCACTCGACAACTACGAAGAGCACCGGAACCAGGAAGATAGCGAAGGCGGTCGAGAAAATCATGCCGGTTATCGTGACCGTCCCGATGAGCTGGCGCGACTTTCCGCCGGCGCCAAGCGCATACCACAACGGAAACAGGCCGATGATGAACGCGAACGAGGTCATGAGAATCGGCCGCAGACGCACACGCGCACCGTTGAGCGCCGCATCGACTACCGAGGCGCCCTTCTCGAGCTCAGCTTTGGCGAACTCGACGATCAAGATCGCATTTTTGGCGGAGAGACCGATCAGCATGATGAGACCGATTTGGGCGTAGATATCGTTGTCGAGATTGCGCGACCACAGGCCAAAGAACGCGCCACATATGGCGACCGGGACGCTGAGCAGCACGCTGAAGGGCAGCGACCAGCTTTCATAGAGAGCGGCCAGTATCAGAAATACCAGCACTAGCGACAGCGCGAAGACGGCGGTCCCACCGCCCGCAACTGATTGCTGGTACGAGATGCCGTTCCAGGCGTAGCCCATGTCTTTGGGGAGGACCTCATTTGCGACTTGGGTCACCGCATTCATCGCCTGGCCGGTGCTGTAGCCGGGTGCAGGGAGTGCGAATATCTCGACACCGCGGTACTCGTTGAAGCGCGTGGTAAATTCGGGACCGAACACGCGGTGCATGTCGACCAGCGTCGACAGCGGCACCATCGAGCCCTGCTTGTTGCGGACGTAGAACTGGCCGACGTCAGTAGTCTTGGCGCGATACTGCGGCTCTGCTTCGACGAACACCTTCCACACGCGCCCGAAGCGGTTGAACTGATCGACGTAGTAGCCGCCGAGCAGCGTCTGCAAGGCGCTGTAAACGTCTTCGATAGGGATGCCGAGCTTGAATACTTTGTCCTTGTCGACCGCGGCGAACATCTGCGGAGTCGCCGGGTCGAACAGGAGGGCCATAGGCCCCAGCTCGGGGCGTTTTTTAGCCGCGGCGAGGAACTTCTGAGTATTCTGCCAAAGGTAGTCGACAGTTTTGCCGGCGTGGTCTTGAACGAAGAAATCGATGCCGCTGGCCTGGCCGACTCCGGGAATAGCGGGCGGCAAGAATGCAAAGACCTGGGCATCGGGCAGCGCCGCCATCTTGCGGTTTACATCGGCCACGATCGCCTCGGATTGCAGCGCAGCAGAGGTGCGATCGCCGTAGGGCCGGAGTTGACAGAAATATACTCCGTTCCGGCTGCTGCTCGTCTGCGAGAGCATGCTGTAGCCGGAGATTGCGTTGTAATAGCGGATACCGGGCTCGTTCTTCAGAATAGCGTCGATCTGCCTCATCACAGCGTTGGTGCGTTCAAGCGAAGCGGCGGGCGGGAGCTCCACGTTCATAAAAAAGTAGCCTTGATCTTCGTCGGGCAGGAATGATTGCGGCAGAATTCTTCCAAGCCCGCCGGCGAGGACGGCAAAGCCCACCAGCAAAAGGATCGCGATCGCGACCTTGCGGATGAGCAGATCGCAGGTCCGAACGTAGCCATTTTGCGCCCGCGCGAAACCCGCGTTGAACAGCGCGAAGCCACGCGCAAGCGGCCCGCGACCGGGCGCGGTGCTTCTCGGACGTAGCAGTAGCGCGCCGAGCGCCGGGCTCAGCGTGAGAGCGTTGAAGGCCGAGAGTAGGACTGAAAAGGCGATCGTCAGCGCGAACTGGCGATAAAGCGATCCCGTTATTCCCGCCATGAATCCGGCTGGGATGAAGACCGCGGACAGCACGAGTGCGATCCCGACCAGCGCTCCACCGACCTCGTCCATCGCTTCCAGTGCCGCGTCTTTCGGTGACCGCCCTTGCTCGATTTTCGCCTCGATCGCCTCCACCACGACGATTGCGTCGTCGACCACCAGGCCTACTGCCAGCACCAGCCCCAACAGCGCAAGCGTGTTGATCGAGAACCCGACCGCCGGGAAGAACATGAAGGCTCCCACCAGTGAGACCGGGATAGTGAGCATCGGGATCAACGTCGCCCGCCAGTTTTGCAAAAAGATGAATACGACCAGGATCACGAGGCCGATTGCTTCGAGAAGCGTCTTCACGATCTCCCGCGCACCCTCAGTTACGGGCACGGTCGTGTCCAAGGTCAGAGCTACGTTCATATCGGAAGGAAAATGACGCGCGAGCTCGGCCATCTTGGCCTTCGCCAGCTTGGCGGCCTCGAGCGCATTGGAACCTGGGTTCTGATACAGGCCGACGATCGCTGAGGGCGCTCCGTTGGTATTCGCCTGCTGAGTGTAGGTTTCCGCACCGAGCTGAATCCGCGCGACATCCTTCAGCCGTACCAGCGATCCGTCAGGGTTGGCGCGAACGATAATGTTTCCGAACTCGTCCGCGTTCAGCAGGCGGCCCTGCGCGCGCACGGTGTAGGTGAGTCGCTGGCCGGGCGGCGCCGGCGCGCCCCCAATTTGACCAGCGGGGTTGACCACGTTTTGGGCCGCGATCGCCTTCTCGAGGTCTGCCACCGTCAATTGAAGCTTGGAGAGGATATCCGGCGCGACCCAAATTCGCATCGCATAACTCGATGCGCCGAAAAGCTTGACCTGGCCTATTCCAGGGATACGGGCGAGCTCGTCCTGAATATTGATCGCGACGTAGTTGGCGAGAAAAGTCTGGTCCCAGGTCCGGTTCGGCGAACTGATCGAGAACACCAGCAGCGGAATTCCGACGGTCTGCTGGGTCGTGAGGCCGTAGTTGCTCACCGCGCTCGGCAGGCTCGAGGTCGCTTGCGAGAGGCGGTTCTGCACCTGCACCTGATCGAGGTCAACGTCGGTGCCGACTGCGAAGCTGACTTGCAACGTCATAGTGCCGTCGTTGTTGTTGATCGACTGCATGTAGAGCATGTTCTTCGCGCCGTTCACCTGCTCCTCGATCGGAGTGGCGACCGATTGTTCGACGGTGAGTGCGTCCGCGCCGGGATAGGTAGCTGTCGTCTGAATTTGCGGCGGAACGATATTTGGAAACTGAGCGACCGGGAGCCGAAAGACCATCACGGCGCCGGTGATCACGAAAAAGATCGCGATAACCATCGCGACGATAGGCCGGTTGATGAAAAACTTCGACATCGTGCTAGCTCCTGCTGCCGGGCGTCGCGGCGTCCGAGGGCGCCTGGTCGGCCGACGTTGGAGATTCGGCGAGGGCAGGCTCCGGACGCACCGACTGCAGCTTCACTTTCATCCCGTCGGAGACCTTCTGCAGTCCTTCGGTGATGACGCGTTCGCCGGGAGAGACTCCCTTCTCGATGATCTGAAGGCCACCCGCTTGCTGGCCGACCACGACGGTGCGCATCGTCACTTTGTCGTCCGAGCCCACGATGGCGACCTGGTATTGCCCTTGGGTCTCGAGCACAGCCTCCTGCGGAACGAGCAGCGCATTCTGCCTGACCTCCGCGGCGGCGCGAACTTTTGCGTACATGCCGGGGCGCAAAACATGGCCGGGATTCGGAAAGATGCCTTGAACTTCGATCGTGCCGGTCTGGATCTCGACCTGCCGATTCACATTGGAAATATGACCCGGATACTTGTAGGTGCTCCCATCGGAAAGGATCATTTCGAGCTTCGGCGAGTTCTTTCCGAGCGGGTCCTGGTTAATTTGATCGGCGAAGTGAAGATAGGTCTTCTCGCTGACCGGGAATTCGACCTTGATCGGATCGAGTTGGGAGACGGTCGCAAGCAGCATAGTCGGTGAAACGAGATCGCCAACCTGCGCCTTTGCGATCCCGGCTATGCCGTCAATCGGCGAAGTCACCTGCGTCCATTGTTCATTGAGTTTCGCCGTCTCGACCGCCGCCTGCGCCGACGCGACCGCCGCCGCACTGGCGCGAGTCGTCTGGGTGACGTGATCGAACTCCTGCTTGCTGATCACTTGTTGCTCGTAGAGCGGCGTGTATTTGTCGAGGTCCTGCCGATTCTTCTTGTAGTCGGCCTGTTTCTGGCCAAGGTCACCGAGCGCCTGGTCAAGGGCCGCCTTGTACTCGCGATCATCTATCTGGAACAGCAACTGGCCGGCGCGCACTCGGTCACCGTCACTGTAATTCTGCTTGAGCAGGTAGCCGGTTATCTTCGGATAGATATCCGCGTTTACGAATCCTTCAGTGGTCCCCACCGACTCCGAATAGACAGGAACGTTCCTCTGGACAACGTCGGTGACCACAACTTCCGGAAGAGGCAGTGCGACCGGCGCCGCTGCTCTTTTGCAGCCCGACAGAACAACGGCAATCGCTGCCACGAAGATAGACACCCTTACGATGATCAATTGGCTTCTCATCGAATTCGATCCTCCGACCGGCTGGTAGTTAGCAGCGCTCTTTCTGTGGCCTCTCTCTCTGACCACTATGTCTAATTTTGACGTTCTTGTCAAGTATGAACAGTATCGTCAATTAAGCTTCGAGAGAGGAAACCTCGGTGTTGCTCCGAAAACCCGCTTGACAACGGCGTCCAAATATGACGTTAATGTCAACTATGAACAAGATAGTCAGTGACATTGTGAGAGGGGAAGGCAAAGTTCGCAACTCAAAACCAGGATTGCGACGGTTATCCAACCGCCGCGAGCGGCGCAAGCTGGCAACTCGCCAGGCGCTACTGGACGCGACTCAGGCTCTGCTCGCCAAGCGAAGTTTCGATTCGCTGAGCGTCGACGACATCGTAGAGCGTGCGGACGTCGCCAGGGGCACCTTCTACAATTACTTCGTTGACAAGGATGCGCTCGAACGCGAACTCGCGTCGCAGTCGCGTGCGCGGATCGAAGCTGAGATCGCGCGTGTGAACGAGGGAATCATCGATCCGCCGGAGCGAATCGCACGCGCATTCCTGAGCGTGCTACACCTCGGCATCACCGCACCGCAGCAGGCTACCGCGATGATGCGGCTATTCCCGCGCGCGACCGATCCTGCGGCGCCCAGCAACGCAGGGGTGCGTCGCGATGCCGTGCAAGGCATGACTCAAGGCCGGATCGTCGCGACCTCCGAGGATGCAGTGGTCGCGTGCGTAATGGGTGTTTTCATGGCCGGAGTGAACCGCTCGCTCGACCTACCGGCGGGCCGTGTACGCGAATTTGCACAGGGACTTGGCACAATTCTGCTTCATGGGCTTGGCCTCAAAAGCGCGGAGGCGGAGCGCATCATGCGCGACGCGATCGAAGCAATTCTCCCAAGGGAGTGAGGAGTAACTCATGGGAATCAAGATTCAAGATATCGCATACGTAAGGTTCCAGGCGCCGGATCTCGACCAGATGGAAACGTTTTTGACCGAGTTCGGGATGGTCCGTGCAGACCGGACTGGCGACGCGCTTTACATGCGCGGCCTCGACGGAGATGCGTTTCTTCATGTGACGCACCATGGCCAGCCGCGATTTGTCGCAGCCGGTTTCGAAGCCGCATCGATGCAAGACCTCGAAGCGCTCGCTCGAGAAGAAAAAGCGTCGCTCGATCATCTGGATGGTCCCGGCGGCGGCTCTCTACTAAAGCTAACGGATCCCAACGGCTTTCAAATAGAAGTAGTCGCGGCACGTGCGCCGGCTGCGCGAATCGAGCCCCCCACACGAGCGCCTCTGAACGACGCCTATGCAACGCCACGGCTCAACGCGCTCAAGCGCCTCGCAAAAGGACCTTCGCATGTGAAGCGTCTCGGCCATTGCGTGCTTAATGTGAAGAGCTTCGGCGAGTCGGAATCCTGGTACAAGTCGCGATTTGGTTTGATTACTTCGGACGAGATCAATCTAGAGTCGCCCGAGCGGGCACTAGGTGCATTCTTGCGATGTGATCGAGGAGCGGTACCGAGCGACCATCACACCCTGTTTCTGTTAGGCACCGGTACGCCCCGATTCAACCACGCAGCTTTTGAAGTAGCGGATTTCGATGACCTGATGTCGGGTCACGACTGGCTCCAAGAGAAAGGTCGCCGACATGAATGGGGCGTCGGGCGCCATCTGCTTGGGAGCCAAATCTTCGACTACTGGCGTGACCCTTGGGGACACACGCTGGAGCATTGGACCGATGGCGACTTGCTCGACGCGGCGTGGGGCTCGCGAATTTCCTCAATTCAGGACGTGGTCGGCACCCAATGGGGGTCGATGGCTCCCAGCACCATGGGATCTTAAGGAGCTATCATGAAGATAGTCAGATACAAGGATGAAACCGGCGTCAAACTTGGAGCAGTTAAAGACGACGGCGTCATCGATCTAACTCGCCGATTCCCCTCTCTGTCCGACAAAACAATCGAGCTCATCCAAATGTGGAGCGAAGCTAAGCCCCAACTGGAGAAGATCGTCTCAGAGAGTGCGCCGGATGCAGCTTTGGCAAAGGTCCGGCTGCTCGCCCCGGTAGCGCGACCGGGCAAGATAATGGCGATCGGTCTCAACTACGCGGACCACATAAAGGAGACAGGTCAAAAGACGCCGTCTCATCAAATCTGGTTCACCAAGGCGGTGACCTCTATCAACGGACCGTTTGATCCCATCGAGCTGCCGATTGCTTCGGCGCAGGTTGATTACGAGGCGGAGCTGGTGGTGATTGTCGGCAAGCGCTGCAAGCACGTTCCGAAGGAGAGCGCAGCTGATGTTGTATTCGGCTACTGCGCCGGCAACGACGTGTCGGTGCGCGACTGGCAGATGCAGACCGCGCAATGGGTGCTGGGCAAGTCGTTTGATACGCACGCTCCCATCGGCCCCTGGATTGTTACCGCCGACGAGATTGGCGATCCCCACACGATGGGCATCCGATGTTTCGTCAATGGCGAGCGGCGCCAGAATTCCAATACCCAGAACCTCGTGTTCAACGTGTACGATCAGATTGCGCACCTGAGCCGCGCCATGACGCTGGAACCCGGCGACATAATCTTCACGGGGACTCCAGGCGGCGTCGGGCTTGCGATGCAGCCGCCGCAGTGGCTCAAGGCAGGCGACAAGGTGCGTGTCGAGATAGACCGCATCGGATCCATCGAGGCTGAAATGCAGCCTGAGCGTGCAAGCCAAGCCGCTTCATCCGGGAGGTAAGTCGATGACGAACGAACTTGTGGAGACCGCCAGACGGATCGCGCCGGAGCTTGGCGAGACCGCCGCCGAGGACAACGCACTCCGGAGGCTCAGCGATCGCACCTGGAAAATCTTAATGGACAACGGCTTCCTGCGATCGCTACAGCCGGCGCGATGGGGTGGCGGCGAAGCATCGCTGATGGAATTTGTCGACGTCACGATCGAGCTCGCGCGCGTTTCGCCGTCTGCTGCATGGATCGCCGGTGTGATCGGGTTACATCCATGGCAGCTCGCTCTCTTTGATGAAAGAGCGCAGCAGGAGATGTGGGGCAAGGACCCCGCCCGGATGCACTCCTCGTCCTACAACCCTACCGGCAAGGCCGAGAAAGTAGCCGGCGGCTACAAGCTTTCGGGGCGATGGTCGTTCTCATCTGGATGCGATCATTGTCACGGCGTGATGCTGGGAGCGATTTGCGGCACGCTTGAGGTACTGGGCAGACCAATACCGGACTTCAGGTCTTTTCTGTTGCTGGGTGACCAATATCGTATCGACGACAACTGGCATGTTGCGGGACTCAAGGGCACCGGCAGCAAGGACATCGTTGTCGAAAACGCTTTCGTACCTGAGTATCGATCTCAGTCACACATCGACTATGCGATGAATGCGCCGCTGCCGGGGCAGGAGCGCAACAGCGGCCCGCTTTATCGATTACCCTGGTCGGTAGTCTTTAACACGGCGCTGGTTGCTTCGATGCTGGGTGCTTCGCGCGGGTTCGTCGATGCCTGGATTTCGCAGACGCGCGAGCGCAAGTTGAGCTTGGGCGGAAGAGCGGCCGACGATGCGCTCATGCAGCGTCGGCTCGCCGAGGCGATCTGGCTTATCGACGTCACGATCACTCGCCTGCGAACCGACATCGCGGAATTGTGGCAGATGGCGCAGGACCGCACGCCGGTTCCGATGCAACTGAGGGCGCAGGTGCGCTGGAACATGAACCGCGGATGCGAATTGGTCGCCCAGGCGATCGATGATCTGTTTCGGGCGTCAACGGGACGCGCGGTGTTCTTCGATCATCCGCTACAGCAGCGCTTCCAGGACATCCAGGCGGCGATGGCGCACGCGTACCTGTCTCCCGATCCGCTCGCAAAGGCAGTGGGCGGATATCTGTTGGGTACGTCGCTGCCCGAATTTGTGCTCTAGGGGTGCTTACCTCACTTCACGGCGCTCAAAGGAGAACGTGCGGGCCATGAACCACAGTCGCAAGAAAGTCGGAGGCCGTCCTTTACGACGAAAAGACATCTACGATATCGGCGTATGGTCCCGCCCGCTGCCGATGATCATACTACGCAGCCCCAAGGGTTGGACTGCTCCGCGGGAGATTGACGGCCATTACCTGGAAGGCTTCTGGCGAGCGCGCCAGATCCCAATTGCGGATATCGCGACCAACCCAAGCCATCTGAAACTGCTCGAGGCGTGGATGCGCAGCTACGGAGCTTCTGCTCAACCAGCAGATAAAAGTAAAAACCACACGCACCAGTTCGGTATCGATCCCAAGGACATCACGGACTGGCAGTGGCCGTTCTGAAGTTGCCGGACTGCCGTCACGAAACTCGACGATCAATTACAAGGAAAAAGAAGTGGCAACTATTGTGAGAGCGGCGCACCCCGACACGAAGCTCATGGAGCAATATGGGTGCGGTCCAATAAAATTCACCGGAACTGACGAAGCCTTATATGAGCGCCATCTTCTTTTCGACACTGTCACGGACGTAAAGGTTGCCGACGCGCGCGATCGGTTTGAAGCTATCGCGCGATCCGTACGCGACGTACTTTCTCAACGTTGGATCCGTACCGAGCAAACGTATCAGCGCACGAATCCAAAACGCGTCTACTATCTGTCGATAGAGTTTCTTTTGGGCCGATCGCTCGCCAATAATGTTCAAAATCTGCTGCTCGATCCCATCGCCACGCAACTCATCAAAGAAAAGGATCTCGATTGGATGGGTCTGTTGGAGCAGGAACCGGACGCCGGTCTTGGCAATGGAGGCCTCGGCCGGCTTGCGGCCTGCTTCCTGGATTCGATGGCGACGATGCAGTTGCCAGCCATGGGCTATGGGCTGCGCTACGAATACGGGATGTTCAAGCAATCAATTCGAGATGGCTGGCAGCAGGAACGCCCGGACAATTGGCTGCGTCGCCCGGACCCTTGGGAAGTGGCTCGGCCTTCACGAGGCCGTGGAAGTGCAGCTCAACTGCTCCATTGAGGTCAGCGGGGGAGCGCTACATCCGGTCAGCGATCGGCCTTCGACGCTGATCGGGATTCCCTTTGATCGTCCGGTGGTTGGCTATGGCGGCAAGACGATAAACACGCTAAGACTGTGGGCCGCCGCCGCTCCAGACGAGTTCAACTTTCTGGAGTTCAGCCACGGCGATTTCGTCGGCGCCGTTGCTGAGAGGTTGGGGGCTGAATCCCTCACCCGAGTCCTCTATCCCGACGACTCTACCAGTTTGGGGCAGGGCTTGCGCTTCGTTCAGGAGTATTTTCTGGTCGCCTGCGCGCTTGCCGATATTGTGCGACGGTTCCGGCACGACAATCCCGATTGGAGCACCCTTCCTGAGAAAGTAGCGATACAGCTCAACGACACACATCCGGCGATGGCGGTGCCGGAGTTGATGCGGATTCTGCTCGACCAAGCGAAGCTCGGTTGGGACGAGGCCTGGGACCTGACGCGAAGAACACTCGCGTACACCAATCACACACTCCTACCCGAGGCTCTCGAAAAATGGCCGGTTGAGTGGTTTCGGATACTTATTCCGCGCAATCTAGAGATCATATTCGAAATCAATCGGCGGTTGATCGATGACGTTCGGGCCCGTTTTCCGGGTGACGACGACCGTATCGCCAGGATCAGCCTGATCGAGGAGGTCCCGAACAAGCACGTACGGATGGCCAACCTGGCGATCGTCGGGTCGCACAGCACCAATGGTGTAGCCGAGATTCACTCTCAATTACTGCGCACGACCACGGTCAAAGATCTTGCCGAATTGTTTCCCGAGCGCTTCAACAACAAGACCAACGGCGTCACACCTCGGCGCTGGTTGCTGCTGGCGAATCCAGCGTTGGCCCGCACGATCACGGAGGCGATCGGCGAAGGCTGGATTACCGATCTGAGCCAGTTGAGCCGATTGAAGCCGCTTGCCGCGACCAGAGCCTTTCGCGATGACTTCCGTGAGGCCACTCGTCAGACGAAAGTTCGGTTTGCTGACTGGCTTAAGTCGAAGTCCGGAGTAACGGTCGATCCGGATTCAATTTTCGATAGCCAGGTTAAACGCATCCACGAATACAAGCGACAGCTACTGAACGCCCTCCGCATAGTGGTGCTGTACAACCGACTGCTGCAAAACCCCAATGCGCGGATACAACCGCGGACCTTCTTCTTCGCCGGGAAGGCGGCGCCGGGCTACCAACTCGCCAAGCTCATCATAAAGTTCATTAACAACGTGGCCGATAAGATCGACAACGACCCTGCGATGCGAGGTCGAATCAAAGTCGTGTTTGTCCCTGAGTACGACGTTTCGCTGGCGGAACAGCTGATTCCCGCCAGCGACGTTTCCAATCAGATTTCAACCGCCGGTTACGAAGCCAGCGGCACCAGCAACATGAAGTTCATGATGAACGGGGCTCTGACTATCGGCACACGCGACGGAGCTACTATCGAGATGGCGCAGGAAGCGGGCGAGGAAAACTTCTTCTTGTTCGGCCTCACAGCCGAGCAGGTGGCCGCTAGCCGAAGCTGGTACAACCCGCACTGGCACTATGACAATGAACCCGAAACGCGAGCTGCCTTGGACCTAATCTTTTCAGATCACTTCAGCTCTAATGAGCGTCGCGTGTTTGAGCCATTGCGGGACACCCTACTCACGCATGGGGATTATTACATGCACTTGTCGGACCTCAAGTCATATCTCGACGCTGACCGCAAGCTCCTCGATTTATACGAAGACCGAGAAGAATGGGCACGTAGGGCGATCCTGAATGTGGCGACCTCCGGCAAATTCTCAAGCGACAGAACCATTGCAGAGTACGCAAAGGACATCTGGAACGTGGAGCCTTGTCCCGTCACTGAGTTGATTTGAGTGGACCGCATCCAAATAGAAAGCAGGACCGAAGGCCGTGGACTGGGCGAGGCGGGCCGCAGTGCGATCGCTTCCGGACTAACCGATAGCCACCGCAGCAGCTCGGCGCGAATCTCCCGATCTGGGCCTCATTTGTCCGCTTGTGCAGGATCGTTGGAAGGATCGTCTTCTATAGAGCTCGGGCCACAAATTGCATAGCCGGGGCCGCGAGCAACGTTATCTACGTCAAGAAATCTGAGCAGAATGATTTCCGCCCGGGTTAAGTTCGAGAATCGTTTCATCCCGAGCAGCAGCAGTCGCTCTCCGACCTGAGCATCATATTTACGGTCTGCGACCAGGGTCGGATCGACCTTCGCTTCGATTTGAGTCACGCATATCAGTATTGTCGCGATGTCAATTGAGGCGATACTCAAGAGTCTGGTCACCAATCCGATGGTCGACCTTTGGACGCACGATGGTACTGATGTCATTGACTGCTCGTTTCGGCCGAAGGGCACAATCCTTCACCTCGGCTTGTATCGAACGACTTTCCTGCCTTTGATTTGGGTTCTGAGCGTCTGGGCTAGCACCGGATCGTGAAGTGCGAGTTCCTTCAGTGCTGCCTTGATTGCGCTCATCACTGAGGTCTGCTCGCTAAGTGCCGTCCGCTTGCCCAGCCTTGCCTGCGTCTTTCTCTCCGAGTTGCTCACGCCGGTTGAGGTCTCCAGAGCTAGCGATACTGGCTTGGCCGAGTTGCGACTGGCAGCCGAGGCGGAAAGAGAGACTGGCTATGTGGTAGTGCGCAGGGCGATTCGTTCAGCCTGCTACTCGGCGCTTGTGGCGCGGATGACTCAATGGATGGCAAGTAAGAGCTGGCGGAAGGCTGGCCACGGAAAGCAGAAGGGGCTCGACGAGTCGGCAGAAAAACTAGCCAGCCGGTTGTTGACGAAGAGGCATAAGGCGGTGCGCAAGCTTGGCTCCCTTCATGCGCAGGTCTTCGGCTAGGTCCGCAGCAGTAATGATCGTACCAGCCGCGCTTTCACTAACTCGACGAGAATCAGGTAGCTGATGACTGCTGCCGCGAGAAAGAGAAAAAAAAGGGCCGGCAATGGTACAAACCCAAGAGGTCTCGCTAGCGGCGAGAAGGGCAGCACCAAGCCGGCGATCACGATCAGAACGGTAGTCGATGCGAGTGGCAGGCTCGGGCGATTGCTCCACGGTCTGCCGGCCGTGCGAATCACGAATAACACCAGGGTCTGCGTGGCGAGCGATTCGACGAACCATCCTGTATGGAAGAAAGCCTCTGAAGAGCGAAAGACCGCCACCAGTATGTAGAATGTCAGAAAATCGAAGATAGAGCTGATAGGCCCGATCGCTATCATGAAGTTGCGAATGATCCTGACGTTCCATTTCTGCGGAGACTGGATGTACACCGGATCGACGTTGTCGGTAGGAATCGTCACTTGCGCGAGATCATAAAGGAAGTTGTTCAAGAGGATTTGCGTCGGCAGCATCGGCAAGAACGGAAGGAACAGCGTTGCTGCAGCCATGCTGAACATGTTGCCGAAATTCGAACTGGTGCCCATCAGGATGTATTTCAAGACGTTGCCGAACGCCTTGCGGCCCTCGATGATTCCGCCGTGCAGGACGTCGAGCGCGTGCTCCAGGAGAATGATATCCGCCGCATCTTTGGCGACATCGACGGCGCCCGCCACTGAAATTCCAACGTCGGCGGCATGCAATGATGGCGCGTCGTTGATTCCGTCGCCGAGAAACCCGACGACGTGGCCGCGGCTCTTGAGCGCTCGGATGATTCTGTTTTTCTGGCCGGGCGACACCCGCGCAAATACGTCGGCTTCCTCGGCGATGTGGAACAGCGCAGTATCTGTCACATGCTCCAGCTCGGTGCCCAGCACAATCCTCGCGCAGTCTATTCCGACCTGTTCGCAGACGTGCTTCGTCACCAGTTCGTTGTCACCAGTGACAATCTTTATTCCGACGCCATCCGCCCGCAACGCGGCGATAGTGTCTCCGACTCCTTTAATCGGCGGATCAAGGAACGTGAGGAATCCCGCAAGCACCAGGTCACACTCATCCGCACGCTTCCAGCCCCCGGCGCGATCAACCTGCCGATAGGCCACTGCGAGGACTCGCAAACCATTCGCGCTGAGCCGGCGGAACGTTTCAGTACATCGCTCGCGTTCTTCATCTACCAGCGAGCGGCATTCGCCACCGATTTCGATCGAAGTGCATACGGCCAGCACTCCCTCCGGCGCGCCTTTCGTAATGATCATGCAGGCGCCATTCGTCCGGACCACAATCGAGAGCCGGCGCCGCTCGAAATCAAAAGGAATCTCATCAGTCTTCTCGCATTTCTCGACACTCGGCGGCCGCGGACACTTCAAGATGCTCGCGTCGAGCGGGCTCTTGATTCCCGATTCAAAGCAGCTGTTCAGATAGCCGAGTTGTAAGGGGCGTTCGGAAGGTTCACCGAAAGGGTCAAGCGAGGAGTCCAATTCCATCTCACCCGAAGTCAAGGTCCCGGTCTTGTCGCTGCAGAGCAGGTCGATGCTTCCGAGATTCTCGATCGCATCGAGGTGCTTAACGATTACTTTGCGGCGCGCCATTCTCAGCGCGCCCATCGAAAGCGTGACGGTCGTGATCATCGGCAGGAATTCCGGCGTCAGGCCCACCGCTAGAGCCACCGCGAACAGCAAAGACTCTAGTGCATTCCTATGCATCCCAACGCTGACCACGAGGATGAAGAGCACCAGAAAGAAAACGGTCTTCATGATCAGTATTCCGAATTGGCGCGTGCCGCGGTCGAATTCGGTTTCGGGAGGCCGCTCTGAGAGTCGCGCCGCGATATCGCCGAAGCTGGTGCGCGGCCCGGTCGCAATCACCAGGGCGGTAGCCGTGCCGCTGACCACCGATGTGCCCAGGAAGACCAGGTCGGGCCGCGTTGCGCCGGTCTCGTCGGACTCTCCCTCGCCAACGCACTTCTCCACCGGCATCGATTCACCGGTCAGCGCCGCCTGTTGAACATGAAGGTCCTGGCTTCGCAGCAAGCGAGCATCGGCAGGAACTAAATCGCCGGCTGAAAGCCGCACAACGTCGCCCGGCACGAGCTGGCGGCGCGGCAGTTCGATCCACTTTCCGTTACGCTTGACGGTCGCGGTGGGCGCCACCTGATCCCTGAGGCCTTGCACCGCTCTTTCCGATCGGTAGGCCTGGACGAAGTTGAGCACGACGCTCATCACGACCATTGCGGCAATGATGATCGCGTCCACCGCCTGGCCCAGAAATGCCGAGATCGCGCTTGCGACCAGCAATATTAAGACAAGGGGATTGGTACAGAAGCGTAGGAATTGAAAGAGCGGCCCCGCGATCTTCGCCGGGACAGGTTCGTTAGGGCCGAACTCGGCGAAGCGTCGCTCCGCCTCCGCACTAGAGAGGCCAGGTTCGGATTCGGCAGTGCCCGAGAGTTTATCTCCCGCCTCCAGAGCACGAGCTACTTGACCCATCTGCTCCGCCCGATGACTTGCATCTCTTATTGCGCTCTGAACGTGAGCACAGGCACGGGCGATTCACGAATGACCCGCTCAGCTACACTCCCCAGCATGGCCCTTTTGAGACCACGGCGCCCATGGGTTGGAATAACGATCAGATCCGCCTCGAACGTTTCAATCGCCGCCAATATTTCACTAACGACCTCGCCGGTACGGATCACAAACTCATATGGAACATGGCCTGCCAGATGAGTCTTTGCGTGCTGTTGCAGGCTGACTCTTACACCCGCTTCCCAGCCATGATCGGAATCATAATCAGACATGACGTTGATCACGTAGAGCTTCGCATTGTTTTGCTGAGCCAGGTCTTTGCTCAATTCAAGAGCGTCGAGGTACAACTCATCGAAGTCAATTGGGCATAGAATCGATTTGAAGAGTTCTGTCATCGCAACCTGATGAGCGTGGCGAAGAGCTACAGTTACTCCGATTCCTGTGTTGCGCTCAAATGCAGCGGGCGCAGGCGCGACGACTTCTTGGACTGATGGTCCTGCATGCGGCGCAAGATGTCGTCGAGCGCGCTAACTGCCGCCACTATATGCGGTCCCTTGTTCAGCATCACGCACTCCGCACGTTCTCCCATCGCCGCGTCGGTAATCTCCGCGCGAGATGGATGACCTTTCTTGGCCAGCGACTCAAGTACCTGCGTGGCCCAGATGACGGGCAAATGCGCCGCCTCGCAGATCCATAGAATTTCTTCCTGAACTTCGGCCAACCTTTCGTAACCACACTCTACCGCCAGGTCTCCTCGCGCGATCATGATTCCAACCGGATGCTGCCGCATCGCGGCCAGCATTAGGCTGGGCAAACGCTCGAAGCTCTCGCGCGTCTCGATTTTCAGCACGATTCCCAAATGATCGCCGCCAAGCTCTCGCAGTCGGGATTGAAGTTGAAGGATGTCGCGCTCACGGCGCACGAATGACATCCCGACCAGATCCGCGTGTCGCACGATAAACTCAAGGTCGTTAAGATCTTTCTTCGTAAGCGCGGGCAGGTCAATCTTCGTATCCGGCAGATTGATTCCTTTGTCCGCTCCGAGGCGGTCTCCGCTTGGCTTGGCCTGGGTAATTTCGATGCGAAGCACGTCCGGCCCGACTTCCCTCACGATTCCGCCTATCTCGCCGTCGTCAAACCAAATCTTCTCGCCCGCGCGAACCGCAGGGAAAATCTCCGGCAGCGTGCAAGAGATCGTCACAGGAGTGAGCGTCCGGCCTCCCGAATCGATCGAAGCGCTTTTCCCCATGATGGGATCGCGGGTGAGTAGCAGGAAGTCGCCTTTGTGAAGCAGTATTCCTTGCTCGCGCGGCGCTAAATCTCCTACCTGCGCTTCGCGGCTTGCGTCACTGCCCGCGTCGTCGCGCAGCAATACCGTCCCCGGCGTAATGTATGCGGTTTGGCTGCATCGAGCCCATCGCCCTTTGTCGCCGCTGCCGACCACTTCGAGAACGCGTCGTTTCCCGCGTGCATCCTTGAAGTGAACACGTTCTCCGGACCGCACCTTTGCAAGCCATGCGGCTGGTACGGGCAATGCCGCATCCGCATCCGCCGGAAGTGAGGCGCTTCCCTCCGCGGGCTCAAGCCAAATTCGCGCCGGCTCCTCTACGCGTCCAAAACTATCGCGCTTAGGATGCCACACGACCACTCTAGGCCCCGGTTCTATCACTCCGGTGCGGAGCTTCGGCCCGGCAATATCCATTAGAATACGGCAGGGCAGACCCAATTCGCGTCGCGCGCGTTCCAGATGATTGACCATCCGGCCCCAGATTTCCGGTGTGTCATGCGCGCAGTTTATCCTCATACAGTTCATTCCGTCGGCAACAAGCTCGCGCACCAAGGGATAGTCATCTGCGGCCGCGTCAGACATTGTCACCATGATGCGGACGCTCCGATGCTTCGGCGCAGGACCGAGTAGCGCCTCAGTATGCGCGGCGAGCAACGATCTGCCCTCGCGAAAGCCCGGAAATTCCGACGTTACCTGCGCCGCAATTTTACGCCCTGCAAGATGATGGAGAGCGACGAGCACCGCATTTAGCGTGCTCATTACATGAGCTTCGGTCCGGCCGAGCGATGAGAGGCCGAGAGCAGCGAGTTCGTCCTGCAGCGTCCGAATATCCTGGTGTCTCAGCGCGAGATAATGGATCAGATTGATGGCACTTTTCCGGAATGCGGGATGGACGGTCGATAGCCGCTCGCGAAGATCGCTCTCGTGCGTTACCAGCGAACAAAGGATTTCATGAAGTCTAGAGATCAGCACTTCGAACGAATCTCGACTTGCGACGGGCAATCCTATTTCATTTTTCATAACGGCAACAAAGCGCGACGCAATCGACGTGCCGGTCCGACTGCAATCTGCTCGTAACAAAAAGCATCTGCCCGACTTCGGCGAAATCCTGGCATAGTTACGGGATTGTTAATTCGGATGTCTTCCGAAACTGTAGCGTTTGGCGCCATGGACCTGACTGCGCTGGTGCGTACCGATACAGGCCGAGAAAATTTTCGGTAGCACATCAATCAGATCCAGGCACTAAATGGAGCTGGTAAAGCGCGCCTGTGCTTGGCACGGTTCGCGCTAGAACAATGGCCTAGGTGCAAGGCGCGTTAAAAGATGGAGGATCGTCGATGCAAATCAGTGCGAGTGAACAACCACTTGGAGCCTCCCGACATAACGCAGGCGTTCCGGACAGCATTAAGGACTGTTACAAGGTTCTTTTCGTATGCCGCGATAACTCAGCTTGCAGCATTATCGCCGAGGCCATTCTGAAACGATGGGGCGGCAACGATTTCCAAGCATTCAGCGCCGGAATTCATCCTGCCAGCGAGGTGCATCCACTTGCGATCGATCTGCTGAAGGCGCAGAGACTTTGGGGACACGATTTCCAAACCAAGGGCTGCAACGAATTCCTCAGGCATGATGCACGGCATATGGACTTCATCATCAGCATCGGAGAGCGACTATCCAACGACCTGCCCGCCGAATGGCCCGGCAATCCACGCATCATTCATTGGCGCATCAGTGAGCCAATGGTGGGCGGCAAGCCAGTAGAGAAAGCCGTCGCGTTCAGAAGAACATTCCGAGAACTCGAGAATCGAATCAAACTTTTCGTCCTCGTTTACGAGCGGGAGGTAGTGAAGAAGGCCGCGGCCTGAGGCGACATTGGTCGGCGAATCGAATCCGGGCGCCTATCATCGTCTCTAATCCCCAAGCCCTGCACCGCTCTTTCCGATCGGTAGGCCTGGATGAAGTTGAGCACGACGCTCATCACGACCATTGCGGCAATAATGATCGCGTCCACCGCCTGGCCCAGAAATGCCGAGATTGCGCTTGCGACCAGCAGTATTAAGACAAGGGGATTGGTACAGAAGCGTAGGAATTGAAAGAGCGGCCCCGCGATCTTCGCCGGGACAGGTTCGTTAGGGCCGAATTGAACGAGGAGGCGTTCCGCCTCTGTACTAGAAAGACCGGTTTCGGATTGATCTCCCCTCGGAAGACTATCCTTCGGCTCCGCGTGGGCTACTTGACCCATCTTCTAGTGCCAAAAAGATCCGAATCCAGCCGCGATCCAAGTCGCCAGTATTGACAATGCCAATCCGGGTACAATTCTGAGTGCGAATCTTGATCCACCGCTTACTACCGCGAGAGTCGCCTTAGAGACAGTGTTAGTAGTCAGTCCGATCAAAATCGGGATCAAGCAGTCGCTCGCGTTCATATTCCCAGCAGCGACCAATGCCGCAACGGATGCAGCCGCGGCGTGAGCATCTGCAAAGCCCGCGATACCGGCTGCTATCGTCGCACCCTTCCTGCCGAAGCGCACGTCAAGAGCCGCAGCGAGAACAAATACCGCAGCAAGGCTAATCGCTACAACCAAAGCACTTTTGAGATCGAAGGCATGGCCGCTTCCTTCGTAGTCGGGGACGGCTTTCCCTCTAGCTCGGAAGTCAAACAGGGCGCTGTATGCGATCACGGTCAGTCCTCCGCAGACGATCGGTATCGCAACGATAGCGAGCGCGGTTCTGCTCGTCACACCGACGATAATAAAGAGCTGCACAAAAGTCGCCACGCTGGACAGCAACGCAGCCATTGACGCAGCATTCAAGACGCTCGGGTTGGATTTCGCTTTCGCACCCATCGCATTGGTAGTAGCCGCGCTGGAAACGAATCCGCCAATGAATCCTGCAAGCGGAAGCCCATAACGCGTTCCCACGATTCTCGCGGCTACATGGCCAGCCGCCTGGATCGCCATCAGCAGGATAGCGAGTCGCCAGATCACACTCGGATTGAAACCGCTAAAGGGACCAATGTCGCGGTCTGGAAGGATAGGCAGGACTATAAATGTGGCCGCTGCCAGGATGAGCGCATCATTGACCTCGTCCTGGTTCAGTACCGTTTGAACGAACCGATGCATCGAATCTTTGGAGGCGAGCAGGATTGCGACCACAACTCCGCTCGCACCCGCAAGCGCGGGATTTCTAATCGCGAGTCCGCCCAGGAGCAGCGTTGTCAGTAGCGCAATCTCGGTGGTCAAACCGGGATCGTCGGTGGTTGTACGATAGTAAGCGACAGCAAGAAGAGCTGCGGTCCCCAATGCGAGTGCGGAGAGCAGTAGAGGGCCTCCCAGCATCTCGCCCAAAGCACCTGCGAGCGCGGCTGCTCCGAAAGTTCGAATCCCGGCAGGCGCGCGATGCGGTCCGCTACCCTTGTTGCGTTCTCGTTCGACTCCGATTAGTAGGCCGATGGCGCAGGCCTCTGCCAACCTGAGCCATTCGTTGTCGACAATCACCACGATGAATAGCTGTCTTATTTGGCGCTGGCCTGTTAAGCAATCAGAGGCCGAGTCGCGCCACGCCTCTGTCGCATGAAGAGCTCTGAACAAGTTGTGACGCGCGTGCCAGCGGGAACCAGGAAAGGTAGCGCCGGTCAGGAACTGTTCTCGTTCCCCGAAGATTTTCCCTACGCTCGTCAAATCGCGCGCTTGCTGCGCTTTCCGTTGTGCCGAATTTCGATCCATCAGTTCCCTGACGGAGAGACGTTGGCCAGCATCGGACAGCAGCGCACTCGTCGTGATGCGATTTTAGTGCGGCGTTTGGACCACCCTAACTTGAAAATTCTGGATACTTTGTTCGTTGCCGACGCTCTGAGACGGTCCGGCGCGCGCGAAATAACTTTGGCGGTTCCGTATTTCCCTTACTTGAGGCAGGACAAAGTCTTTCACCACGGTCAGGCACTTTCAGCAAAGGTCTTCGGTGAGCTCATCGGCCACAGTTTCGACCGTGTAATCACGATTGATCCGCATCTCCATCGCTTGCGGACTCTGAGGGCGGCGATTCCTTGCCGAACCTGTCATCTATCAGCAGCAGAACCTATTGCGCGGTGGGTATGCATCCATTGCCCGGATGCGATCGTGATTGGTCCCGACGTTGAATCGACCGACCTTGTTCGTGATGTAGCCAAAGCTGCAGGAACCGATTGGATCGCCGGGCGAAAGCGCCGGCTTGCCGATAAGAGAGTAATCGTCGAATTCGATGGATTGCGGACGCCGAGAAGCGCCGTCATAGTCGACGACATCGGGAGCACCGGTGTGACGCTCGCGGCCGTAGCTCGGACGCTCAGAACGCATGGCTATAGTTCGATTGATGCCGTCGTCGTGCACCCGTTATTTGCGAAAGGTGCGATCGGGCGAATTCGAGGCGCCGGAGTCCGACGGATCGTTTCGTGTGACACCATCGGCCATCCTACCAATGCGATCAAAACAGCTCCCTTGCTGGCTGAAGCCCTGATGAGAACCGCATAGTGAAGGCGCGCAGCTCGGTCCTCCGATTCCTCGGAGCTGCAGGAACGGTCACTGGCAGTAAGTTTCTACTGACAGTCGGTGATCGGCGCGTGCTTGTCGATTGCGGTTTGTTCCAAGGATTAAAGCAACTACGCTTGATGAACTGGCAGCGGTTGCCGATCGACGCGCACGATGTCGATGCGGTTCTGCTAACTCATGCACACCTGGATCACAGCGGCTTCATCCCGGCTCTGGTGCGCGACGGTTTCCGCGGGAAGGTGTTTTCGACACCCGGAACGCAGTCCTTGTGCCGCATCCTTCTTCCGGACAGCGGCCATTTGCAGGAAGAAGAAGCCGGCTATGCGAACGCAAAAGGATATTCCAAGCATTCGCCGGCCCTGCCCCTCTACACAGAAAAAGATGCGTGGGATTCGCTTGATTGTTTTTCGCCGGCGGAATTCGACACCAAGGTAGAACTCGGTCCGATAGCTGCGCAGTTTCTCCAGGCCGGACACATTCTCGGAGCATCTCTTATCAGTGTTGAAATAAATTCCCCACGCCGGACCAGAATGCTGTTTACAGGAGATTTGGGACGTCCGACGCATCCGATCCTGCGTTCTCCAGCCCCTCCGCCGGGCGCCGACGTTATAGTGATCGAATCCACCTACGGAGATCGTATTCATGACGATGCTGCGTCGCTCCAGCGTTTCGAAACTGCGATTTCAAAGACACTCGAACGCAGCGGAGTCGTCATCATTCCTTCTTTTGCGGTCGATCGAACCGAGGTCGTCCTGCACAATCTCGCGCGACTGCGCGAGGCAGGCCGAATGCCGCGCACTCCAACGTTCGTGGACAGCCCGATGGCGCTTGCTGCCCTGAGAATTTACGAAGAGTCGATCGCCCGCGGTAGCCCCGAAATCCGCACTGATATCGCACGCACACAAAGCTTCTTCGATGACCCGGACCTGACCGAGATCAAAACCGTCGAAGAGTCGATGCGTCTGAACTCGATGTCAGGACCGATGATCATAATCTCTGCTTCGGGAATGGCGTCGGGCGGGCGCGTTCTCCATCATCTCAAAAGACGCCTTCCTGATCGCCGTAACACAGTTATTCTCGTCGGTTTCCAGGCCGCGGGAACTCGTGGCAGGTCGCTACTTGATGGCGCTTCAATGGTGAAGATGCTTGGGGACTACGTTCCCGTGGCTGCGGAAATCGTCGATGTACCGGGCTTCTCTTCGCATGCCGATCAGGGAGAAATACTCAACTGGCTGAAACTCGCCACAGTTTCACCACGGATCGTCTATATCGTTCACGGTGAGCCCCCAGCATCCGAAGCGCTTCGCGAGCGCATCACGCATGAGCTGGGATGGAACGCCGTAGTGCCGCGCAATCTCGAGCAGGTGCGTATAAACTAGCCGTCGTGACCCCCTTCAGGCTGAGACATCTGCCACTCGATACGCTGCGCGAGCACGTGATCTTCATTCACGAACACGCCTTGCGAAGTGGTGACTTGGGATTGCACCCGCTCGATCGAGCACGCGTCTTCGGCGTGGATCGCGAGACCGGCGAGCCGCGCGAAATCACTGGCGTCCTTAACGTATGCAGCGACAAGCTGCTCGAAGCGGACGAGATCGGAGTCTCGGAGGAAGCATTTCGCGATCTCGGCTTGCCCGAGGGCGCCGCAGTAGGGGCAACTTTCGCGGTCGCGCCGGCCAGCGTGGACTTGGTCCGGGCCAAGCTGAGAGGTAAACGCCTCCGACGCGAGGACTTCGATGCGATCCTGACGGACGTCGCGGCACGGCGTTATTCGCGCGTCGAGCTTTCGATGTTCGTGTTGGGGGGCGCCTTCCAAAAGTTTGATTTGTCAGAACTGACTGACTACACGCGCGCGATGATCGCCACCGGCGAGCAACTCACGTTCGACGGACCGATTGTTGCCGACAAACATTGCATCGGTGGCGTTCCTGGCAATCGAACCACGATGATCGTGGTTCCGATCCTCGCCGAGCTCGGACTCAAAATTCCCAAGACTTCCTCGCGCGCTATTACGAGTCCTGCAGGCACCGGCGACACGATGGGGGTGCTGGCAGACGTCGCTCTCTCGGCTGAACGACTATACCGAGTCGTCGAAGAAGTCGGCGGATGCATCGCGTGGGGAGGGGCGCTCGAGCTGGCGCCTGCTGACGACATCCTCATCACTGTCGAACGCCCGATGGAGATCGACACAGAGGCGCAAATGGTCGCTTCGATTCTTGCCAAGAAGAAGACCGCTGGAGCGACGCACGTCCTGATCGACATACCAGTCGGCTCTTCGGCCAAAGTGAAAACTCTCGAACTTGCCGAGCATCTCACAGGGTTGTTCAAGGGTGTCGGCGAGCGGATTGGTCTGAAGCTCGAAATCGTGACTACGCGGGCATCCGGCCCTATCGGCTTCGGGATAGGGCCGCGTTTGGAAGCGCTCGACGTCCTTTCGGTCCTCCGATGCGAACCTGGGGCGTCTGCTGACCTCCGCGAAAAATCGCTGATGCTCGCCGGACGTCTGCTGGAAATGACCGGCGTTGAGCAGGAGTCGCGCGGTTACGAGGCTGCTCGCCGAGCACTCGATTCGGGCGCCGCTCTCAAACGCTTCGACCGAATCGTGGACGCGCAGGGACGACGCGAGATGCCTTCAGAAGCGCGTTGGCGGCGAGACGTTGCGACTGGACAAGCAGGCAGGATTACCCAGATCGACTGCTGGCAAATTTCGCGAGTAGCAAAACGTGCGGGTGCACCATCAAATGCCTCGGCAGGCGTGAGGCTGTACAAGAGCGTCGGCGACACCGTGATGCAGGGCGAACCGATCTTCGAGATCCACGCCGAAAGCGATTCTCAACTGCAGGCGGCGCTTGATTACAGTAATTCGGTGCAACATCTCGTCCGTTACGACGAAGGTTCTTAAGCCGACGCCAGTCGTTTCAGGCTGTCGGATTCGCCGATCACTACTAGCAAATCGCCGGGCTCGACTCGCGTTTCGGGCGCGGGAATCATTTCGAGCCGTTGGTCGTTGCGCTTCATCGCGACGATCCGAAGCCGCGGATTCTCACGCTCTACTGCCTCGATGGTCTTGCCGGCCGCTGGGCTGTCCCGCGAGATCCTGATTTCCTCGAGATCGACCTCGGATTCGCTACCAGGCACGGAGAGTTGCAGAAAATCCACGACCGACGGGCGCAGAATGCTCGCCGCGATTCTCAATCCAGCCCATTGATAGGCAGCGACGACCTGGTCGGCTCCCGCGAGCTTGAGCCGACGCAGGCCAGCGTCCGAATCGCCGCGGGCGTATATGAGAATCTTCGAATTTTTTTCCCGCGCTGAAAGCGTGATGTACACGTTGTCCGCATCCGATCCGGTTGCGACGACGATCGCCCGTGCTGAACCGACGCCGGCATCTTCGAGCACCGAATCTTCCAGCGCCGATCCCGCAACGTGTAGCGCGCCGGCAGTGTCCAGGTCTACTTGCTTCGTCGGATCCGACTCGATCACCACCATCGGCACAGTGTTGCGAGTCAGCTCTTCGACAACGGCGCGGCCGAAACGTCCGTAGCCGCATACGATGACGTGTTCCTGGAGATTGTGAATTCTGCGACTCATTGCGGTCTTCCCGAGAAAGTCTCTAAGCCGTCCCTCAACGACCAGCTCCCCGATTACCGTGAAGAGGTAGATCGCGCTTCCGACTCCTGTGACTATCAGTCCAATCGTAAAAAGACGACCGGCGGGGCTGAGCGGCTTTACCTCCTGGAAGCCTACAGTCGAGATAGTGATGACGGACATGTAAAAGGCATCGAGAAGCGACATGTGCTCGATCAGGATGTAGCCGGCGGCGCCGATCACAGTCATCAGCGCGACCAGCGAGACTGCGAGCGCGAATCTGCGAGTGGGGGTCATCTTGGCGGGGCGGCGCGATCCATGTGAGCATTAGGCACGGCTGATGCTCTCAAGTATGCTGAGTTCGGATCAAGATTAAACCAGATGGCTGCACTTTTTTCGAAAATACTGTGCCCAATCGACTTCGAGCGTGACTCAATGGACGCGCTTGAACTTACCTGCCGGTTAGCGAAACAGAACTCCGCGACAGTTTGCCTGCTAACGGTGGTCGGCATTCCGCCTGCGGCCGCCACCGCGCTGCCGCCCGTGCCTATCTTCCCTGACGCTGAATTTGAAGCAGAGACCCGCCGGCGATTGGAAGCAATCGCGCAGGAAAAACTGGCCGAGGTTTCACATGAGGTGTTCGTCGCAAGCGGTAACGCTGCGCCGGAGATTCTCAACCTCGCCGCCGAACAACACATCGACTTGATCGTGATGGGCACACACGGCCGCAAGGGCGTATCGCACTTTTTCCTCGGGAGTGTCGCGCAGCGCGTCGTTCGCGAATCGCCGGTACCGGTCTTGACGATTCATCCCAAGGCCGCCGAGTAAGCGAAGTTCCGGATGCTGTCGACTATGCCGGAGAGCCGCTCTGAAGCTCGCGGAGGCGACGTTCTCGCGCGGCGAACAAGGTACGTCGAGTCCACACGGTAAGTCCGATAATCACGCCGAACATCATCAGCGGTGAAATCACGAGTACCAGGGCCGGGCTCAACGCTATGACCAATGCGACACGCACCGTCGCCTCCAGGATATAGCCGACACCCCATACCGTCGTGATCTTTCGCATCATTGCCTGGAAACCCGGGTACTGCCACAGACCGTCCCACCACGCCTGGTCCGGGACGAATTGCCGCGTGAGATAGAACATCAAGGGACGCTCAGCGAACAGCGATCCCAGGCAGAGTAAGCCGAATGTGGCGGTCAGAAACGATTCCTTGGTGAGCGCAAAGAATGCGCTTCCGGAAATCAAAGACGCCGCCGCGCCGAGTGCGAGAAAACCCATCACGATGATGCCCAAGGGGTCCAAGCGCCGACTATTTACCCATTGGCGCGCGATGTTTATGGCCGGGGAAGACTCCACCAGCGACCAACGCATAAAGCGTCGAAACGCCAGCACGGGTCAGCAGGATGAAGGCCAGCACCGGCAGCGCTCCATCCATGATCACTGGCGGTAGTATGGAGCGCAAATTCGGCTTCGGCGCCGTTGCCGGATCAAACCGCGATAACTCAGCGAGGTCCGGTTTAGCGGGCACAGTGGTCACCCCTTTCGAGCCCCAGTCTTTGCATGCGCGGTCAGCACCGGTACCGGCGATTCACGTACTACTCGCTCGGCGACACTGCCGAGAACCAGGTGACTCAATCCCGTGCGACCGTGCGTGCCCATCACGATGAGGTCGGCATCCAGATCGCGCGCCGCTTTGAGCACCGCCTCGCCGGGCCAGCCGTTTACCACAAGCGTTTCGTAGCGCACCGTACCGGGAATCCGTTTGCGCGCGAGCTTTACCAATTGTTCATGGCTTTCTTTCTCGAGGTCGGGGTAAGGCTCCGTTGGCACCGCCTGAACGGGACCCGCTGTCGGTGGCAAAATCACCACATTCACCAGGCAGAGAGCGGCACCATTCTGCTGCGCGATTTTCAGTGCGACATCGAGGGCCGCCAAAGAGTGCTCCGAAAAATCGATCGGACATAGGACCTTCTTAAAGAGTTGAATCATCGGTGTACCCTGTCTTGGATTCCATTGAGATACTCTCTTCTGCTTGTGAATTGTCTTACGCAGAACGGTAAAGCAATTCGCGGACCAGTAATCGACTCCCACGAGGTGACTCTTTTTGATCGAATGCGGCGTTAGGTAACAGCGGAAATCAAGAACCCGAGAATTTGACAGCGGTCGATTTCGCCCACTGCCGCCTGACAGGCGCAAGGTTTCGGCGCCAAGGGGTGGTGTCTCCTTCGGAGCCAGCTGGGACAGCTGCTGCTTCCTTTCACCACAAGCTCGCAATTGGGACGCTCGAATTTCCAGCAATCGATTCAGGGCCCCTTTGGCACGGCTGATGCTGACTCCTTGCTAGTGGAACCATAAGTACTCAAGGAGGAGAAGGACAATGGGTTTTTTCAAGAAGTGGAATCCCTCAACCGACCGTTAGATGCGTTGCTCGAACGATTCGGCTTCGATCGCGGCGAGTTCAAGACTTGGCCCACAGCGTTGAACTGCCCGGCAATTGAATCATCCATCGACGGGGACAAGTTCGTCGTGCGCGTCGATCTGGCCCGAAGTCGATCCCAAGACCATTGATGTGCAGGTCGTAAACGGCATCTTGACGGTTAAAGGGAGCGAGAGGAAAAGCGCGAATCGAGCAAGGCGTCTGTATCCGCCGCGAAATCCACTACGGCGCATTCGAGAGATCGATCAGTCTGCCCGAGGGAGTCAAGGCAGAGAACTTGAAGGCGCTGCATCATGCCGATGTTCTCGAACTGAGCGCTCCTTTGCCCAAAGAATCGGGCGGCCAAGACCGTCAAGATTCAAGTCGAGGAAAAGAAGCCGGATGCCGGTAAGAAGGCTGCCTAACCATCAGACTGTAGCGGAGGCTGCTATGACTGCGATTTTTTCGAAAATATTGTGTCCAATCGACTTCGAACGTGACTCGATGGATGCGCTCGATCTGGCCTGCCAGATAGCGAAACAGAACTCCGCTACGGTTTACCTTTTGAGCGTGATCGGTGAACCGTTGATCCCCGCCCCCGAGCTTCCACCCGTCCCAGTGCTAAATGTTCCACTTGAATCAGAATGCCGCGACCGGTTGGAGGCAATTGCGCGGGAAAAACTGGCGGGAGTTCGACACGAGGTCTTCGTCGCAAGCGGGAACGCGGCACCCGAAATCCTCAATCTCGCCGCCGAACGAAAAATCGACCTGATCGTCATGGGTACGCACGGCCGCACGGGTGTGAAGCGCTTCCTTTTGGGTAGCGTCGCGGAGCGCGTCGTCCGCGAATCACCGGTCCCAGTCTTAACGATTCATCCCAAGGCGGCACTGTCTTAAAGGACAAGCGACCATCAGTGATGATGGCGAAGTGTCCTAAGTGTGGGTTTCAGATTGCAACTACTTTTCTTTGAGACGCGGATCGTCGCTCGTAATACACTCACTCAGTGCGACTTCATCTGTCAGGCGGTGTAGTTTTGAATCTGGATTCTTGCTCTCCTTGAGTAAGGCCGCCTGAGCTTCGCTGCATTCTTTTGCCGAACGGTAGTTCTCGACCAGCGACCAATATCTCATCGGCGCATCGAGGTGGTTTTTTATTGGCACCATCAGATACCAACCGACGAGGGCTAGCACAGCTCCGCGGCCGGGCTTCAGTCGGCGCTTTTTGGAATCTGTTTTAAGCAGAGTGGTTACCCCTTTCGAGCCCCCGTCGTCGCATGCGCGGTCAGCACCGGTACCGGTGACTCACGTACTACTCGCTCGGCGACGCTGCCGAGGACCAGGTGGCTCAACCCCTTGCGTCCGTGCGTGCCCATTACGATCAAGTCGGCTTCGAGACTGCGCGCGGCGTTGAGCACTTGCTCAGCCGGATCGCCTCGCGTGACGAGCGTTTCGTAGCGCACGGTCGCAGGAATCCGTTGCCGCGCGAGCTTTACCAGTTGCTCTTGCCGATCCTTCTCTGCGAATGGGTAGGGATCCATCGGCACAGGCTGGAATCCGGCCGCGCCAGCGGGCATAGGCGCGACATTAAGCAGACACAACTTCGCATCGTTCTGCTGGACTACTTTGATTGCGAGGTCGAGGGCTGCCAACGAGTGCTCCGAAAAATCAACCGGGCAAAGGATCTTACGAAAGAGCTGAATCATTGCTGCCTCCATTCTTTTATCCGGATGCTTTACTCCTCTACCGATTCCTTGAGTCCTTCAGGAGGCGTCCAAACATGGCGCGATGGCTCGTCGATGTGCCCTTCACCTGGCCGCCTCAGCTCGTTCCGCTTCTTCTGGCAGTCGATGCAATACGCGGCGAATGGCACTGCCTTTAGCCGCTCGACGGGGATCTCTTGCTTGCATTTCTCGCAGATTCCATAGCGACCGCGCTTGAGGCGTCTGAACGCGTCATCTATTGCGCGCAGCTTGTCTTCGCATCGTTCGATCAGCCCCGCTTCCATCTCGACTTCTTCGAGCGAATGGGCCACATCCAACCCGTCAGCCGGCAGTACTATCGCATCCTCTTCTTCTTCCTTGCGGAGCGCGTGCAATCGGGCGAACGCGGCATCAAGCTCCAGAGTCAGCATGTCGCTCAACGCCCTCAGTCGGGCATCGGTTGCGATTCTCGCTGGCATCCTGGTTTCGTGGCTGGTCCTGGACTTCATAGCCTCTGTCCTCCTCACGCCGCTTGTTCGTCACTGCCCGACATACACAAAGCAATTCGCGGACCAGCAAGGAGGTTCGCAAGAGAGCCGCAAGAACCCCGTACCGGTGCATCGCATGGTGGCGGCCTGGTCCGCTCGGAATCATAGCCTGACCCTGAGACTGTAACCCTTCTCAGATCAACCGCTTACGTTTGGGATTTACGAGAAAACTGAGCGCGATGACAATTGCGCCAATTAACGCGAAGGTCGCCCACCACTCGAAGAATATTCCTACGAATAAGATCAACCCGGTCATAAGAAGACAAGCGCCGACAACGCGTGCAAACAGCCATACGAATCCTGCGTAGGCATCCGCAGCCGCTGAGTTGAGAAATGCCATCACGTTTTCTTCGAATTGATGCAGCTCCGCGCTGACTATTCCTTCAACTATGCGGGCCAGCAGCCGCGGCCATTCAGTACTCGTCCTTTCGCCCGCGCCCGGCGCTAATTCCGGACGCTCCGGCGCCAGGTTCGAGCTATCCTTCGCATTCGAATGTGATTGCATGCCCTCAATGACCTCCCTATGCGTTCCCTTCCAGACCGGTCTGTGAGCTTTGTCTTCCTTCGTGATTGCGACGCGCTACGATAAAGCAAACTACTTGCCACAGCAGGCGTGGTCGTAATGGAGCGATCGGATACACATGGCTGTATCCGGTTGTCCTCGGATGCCGATTGGCGCCTTCAAAGGCGCGTCGTTTTGCCGTGGCACGAAAGCCGCAAGACGGTCTGATAATGGAGGCTCCCTGATCGTGTACGAAGCCGAATACAGGTCGAAATTGATGTCGCCCATGGACGCGGTCGAGTTGATCCCGTCGCGAGGCACCCTTTCTATGGGTATGGCGGTCAGCGAACCGCCTGCTTTGTTGACGGCACTCGAGGATCGAGTGAAGGCCGGCAAGATCGAGGAGCTTCGCGTTTACTATTCGCACTCGATCACGGCCGCCGCTTTCACGATTCTCAAGTACGAGTACATGAACGTCATCAAGCCGCATCCGTTCTTTCCGACCATCATTGAAAGGCGGCTCTTCGAGTTGGGCCAGCAGGACAATCGGCGCGTCGTTTTCTATATGCCGGGCAATTTCAGCGCGATGCCGCGCACATTGTCCGAAATAGGAATCGACGCATTCGTAGTGATGGTCGCGCCGATGGACAAGGGTGGATTCTTCAGTTGCGGCACCAACTCCGACTACACGATCCCCACCGCACGGACAGCAAAGAAGCTGATCATAGAAGTGAATCCAAGAATGCCGCGCGTATTCGGCGACTCGTCGGTGCACATATCCGAAGTCGCCGCGATTGTGGAAAACGAAAGTCCGCTGTTCTCGATGCCTTCACGGCCATTGACGCCAACGGACAGTGCGATCAGCGAGCACATCGTTGGGATGATCCCGGATCGCGCTACGCTCCAGGTGGGAATCGGTGGCGTACCCAATGCTGTATGCGCGGCCCTTCACGGCCACAAAGATTTGGGCATACACACCGAGCTGATGATGCCTTCTTTGGCGGCGCTGATTCAGTCGGGCGCCGTCACGAACAAATATAAGAATCTGAATCGGTACAAGAACGTCTATACGCTGGCAGCCGGCGATGAGGCCTTTTACGAATTTCTAAACGACAACTCGAGCATGGAAGCCCGCCCTGTCGATTACGTGAATGACCCGAGCGTCATCGGACAGAATGATCTTGTAGTCTCGATCAGCGCGTTCCTCGAGGTCGGCCTTGACGGCGAGGTTAATTCCGAAGCGATCATGGGCAAGCAATACAGTGCTCCGGGCGGCCAGTTGGACTTTGTGCGCGGCGCTCAGCTATCCAAGGGCGGCAAATCGATTCTCGCCGCGTACTCGACTGCTAGCAACGGTGCCGTCTCCCGCATCGTGCCAAAGATTGAAGGGCCTGCTACCGATCCTAGAACCGATACCCAATATGTCGTTACTGAATATGGGGTGGCTTGCCTTATCGGCAAATCGACCGCGCAAAGAGCCGAGGCATTGATCGCTATAGCACATCCGGAATTCCGCGAGGGACTTCGTCTCGGCGCAAGGCAATTGGGTTACCTGTAAACTTCCAGGAGAACTAAAATGAAAGAAATGAAAGTTCGCGATGCAATGACGGCCGATCCGACCACCCTCAAGCGCAACGACAAGCTGACGCTGGCCGACGACATCATGCGCTTGGGCCGAGTTCGACATTTGCCAGTCCTCGATGATGATGGTCAGCTCCTTGTTGGCATTGTGACCCAGCGCGATCTCTTTCGCGACGCGCTCGCGCAGGCGCTTGGCTATGGCAGGCACGCTCAGCGCAAGATTCTCGACACGCTCGCGGTCAAAGATGTGATGGCCACCGATGTGGTCACGATCAAACCAGATGCTCCCCTGGTCGATGCCGCGAAACTCCTTACGGAGCGAAAGATCGGCTGTCTTCCGGTGGTCGAAAATGGCCGCCTGGTCGGCATCCTGACCGAGGGAGATTTCGTCTCTCTGATCGCGCGCGGAGGTATGTAACCGATGCTCACGAAAGCTCGGGACGGCATGACCGCATTCGTGGTGTTGATCATGGTATTTAGTCTTAACGCCTGGCCTGCTGCAGCTCAGTCCGGAAAACGCGACTACGAAGCCTACTGTGCCGATTGTCATGGCTCCGATGGTAAGGGTAACGGCCCATCGCTCCAGACCATTCCTATGAACCCCCCGCCACCCGACCTTACGTTGTTGGCGAAGAAAAATGGCGGAAAGTTTCCCTTCGATGAGGTCGTGAACATTATTGACGGCCGCAAGAATATACCGTCGCATGAGCGCCTTCAGATGCCTTTTCTCGGGACGACACTTCAGAAGCCGGGCGAGGAGTTCACGCCCGAAAGCGATGCTGAGGTGAAGAAGAGAATCGAATCGATGGCGCGATATGTCGAGAGCCTACAGCGGGAGTAACGCGGAGGCAGTTAGCTTCTTTTCTCCCATTCCGGCAAGGGACGGGGCTCTGGGAACCACAGATTGCTTGCCGTGATGATGCCGATCAGGCGTCCGTGCTCGACGACGGGCAGGGCGCCAATCCCCTCCGCTCTGAGCAGGGCTACTGCATGTTCGAGCGTTGCCCAAGGTGAAACAGTAATAGGATTGGGCGTCATCGCTGCGACAACCAGAGTCGAGTTGAGGGACTCGAGGTAACGTCGCAGGTCGTACTCGCCCAGGATGCCGATCAGTTCGCCGTGCTGTACGACCGGTAGTCGGCGAAATCCTCCCGCCTTCATTTTCGCATCGGCGCGCGCGAGAGTATCTCCTGGCTCAATCGTAACTGGATTTTTCGTCATGCACTCCCGGATGAGCATAAATTGCCTCCTGTGAAATCCGCTATGAGGGTTGTCTGATCTCCTCGCGTGGCTGGCTTCATCTCTGCACGATCTCGCTGGTTGCCTTGACGACGTTCAGGAATGCTTTCAGCAGATCTGTCGTGGTGACAATGCCGACCAGCGTGCCGTCCGAGACAATCGGCAGTCCGCCGATCTTGTGCTTCAGCATCAGGAGGGCCGCGTCTTCCACGGTGTTGTAGGGCGTGACGGTGATGAGCGGAGTGCGCATCGCTGCGGTCACCCGTGTCGATTCCAAGTAACCGGTGTATTCGCGCAAGTCGCGCTCGGTCACTATGCCGACGAGGCGCCCATCACCCATCACTGGCACGCGCCTGAAGCGGCCGGCGTCCATAATGGTCTTCGCCTTCGACAGCGTGTCGTGCTGATCGATCGTAACCGGGTCCGGGGTCATCAGATTGACGATCTGCATCTGTTTGTCCTCCAAAAGCCTCAGTTGCTCAGTGTGCAAATCGCTTGCCATTAACTTTGTGACCTTCGGGAAGAAGGCCCTCGCATTGAAGGGTGCCATTTAGCTCCATCAACCTTTCTGAGTGGCGCGATCGGATACAGATCGCCGCTTGTCTGCTGTTCAATCCGAAATTGCGAGAGGCGAATCTGGAGGCCGAGCAATGGCACGGCATTGGCTATGAGGGTGAGACGTGACAACGAAGGAGCATCTTATGGAACAGAAATTCCGCAGAATCTTATGTCCGGTGGACTTTGACGATAACTCGATGAAGGCACTCGATACCGCCGCGGACCTCGCACGCGACAGCAACGGCGCTATCTTCGTGCTCCACGTGGTTCCGATTATCATCGAGCCAACCGGAATGCCGGTTTATGTAGATCTTTACAAAGGACAAGAAGAGGCTGCCCGGACCAAGCTTCTCGAGATCGCGCACAAGCATCTGAACGGTCTCAAGTACGAACTCCTGGTTCATATGGGCGAGCCGGCGGGTTCCATCTTAAATGCCGAAAAGAGAACGAAGGCCGATCTGGTCGTCATGGCCACGCACGGGCGGCGAGGCTTCAAGCGCTTCCTGCTGGGCAGCATCGCCGAAGTCGTCCTGCGCGAATCCACCTGCCCCGTCCTGACCGTGCGTTGCACGCCGACCCAGAACGACATGGTCGCCACCTGGATGACGAAAAACCCGGTCACTGCGGCTCCGCACGAGAAGCTCGCTTCTATCGCGGCAAACATGCACGCCGGAGGCTTTCGATGCGTGCCGATCCTGAGTGATGGCGCTCCAGTCGGAATTGTGACCGACCGCGACATCCGCCAGCATACCGGTTACCTCGATCAAACTGAGGCGTTCAAGGCGATGAGCGAGCCGCTGATAACCGTGACGCCCGCCAGTGATATTCGGGAGGCTGCACGTCTGATGCGTGAGCGGAAGATTGGAGCGCTGCCAGTGGTGGAGGATGGCATGCTCGTCGGCGTGATAACTACTAACGATGTGCTCGAGGCGTTGACGCAGGCCAACCACCGCGAGTAGCTGGGAACACTTCGTGGAGATCGGCGAAATGACGCAAGGAAGCATAACGCCGAAGCCGGACGGCCTTCGAGCTGGCGGGGTCCCGCGGATGGTCGCAGCAATGATGCGGCCGGGGTTCTATCCGGATTCTCCGGGACACGTCGAACTCAAGCAGACGCACATATCATACGTGTTCCTCGCCGGAGACCACGTCTACAAGGTGAAGAAGCCAGTTCATTTCGAATTTTTGGATTGTTCCCAACTCGCCCAGCGCTTCCACTACTGCTGCGAGGAGGTGCGTTTGAACGCGCGGCTATCGCCGCGCGTGTACCTCGGCGTGTTCGCAATTCTTAAGCGTGGAGACTCCTTCGTGCTCGGACCCGAGGTAACCGCGGAGCATCCCGATGCCGTCGAGTACGCGGTCAAGATGCGACGCCTGCCCGAAGACCGAATGCTGGACAGGCTTATCGCCGTGGGTCAGGTGGACAGCCTCACGATTCGCGCGATAGCGAAGCGGATCGCGGAATTTCACGCGAGCGCACCGTCGAGTCGTGGGTGGACCTACGGTTCAGCCTTGTCGATATGGCGCGATATCATAGAGGACATCGCACGAAACAAGGACTTCGTCGGTCGCACCCTTAGCAAAGACCAGTTCACTGCCATCGACGCTTTCTGCCGCGCGTTCGTCAATAATCATTGGAGAGCGCTCAATGAGCGAGCATACGCAGGCCGAGTCCGCGAAGGCCATGGCGACTTGCGCGCCGAACATATCTGCCTTGATAGTAACGAAATTGATGTGATCGATTGCGTCGAGTTCAGCGAACGGCTGCGCTACTGCGACGCTGCTTCCGAGATCGCATTCCTCGCAATGGATCTCGATCGACTTGGCGCGTCTCGGCTCGCGGACGAGCTGGTTGAAGTCTACGCCGAAATAAGTGGTGATGAGGACCTCGGGGTGTTCGTTCTTTTCTACAAGTGCTATCGCGCGTGCGTGCGCGGCAAGGTCGAGAGTCTGAAAAGCCTCGAGCGCGAGGTGGAAGCTGCGGAAAGAGAACGCGCCCGTCAACTCGCAAGCAACTACTTCGAGCTGGCGTCGCGCTACGCATCATGTAGGTCGCCGGCCTTGATCGTGATATGCGGGCTCTCGGGGTCGGGCAAATCGACCGTCGCGCGTCTTCTTCAGCATCGCAAAGGTTTCAAAGTGATCAACTCTGATCGCGTCCGTAAGCGCCTGGCAGCGGTGCCCGCTCATGAGCACTCTTTCACCGACTATGGCGCGAACATATATTCCGCCAGGTTTACGAAAATCGCCTACGACACGATGCTGGCCGAAGCGGAGAGCCTCATTCGCAGCGGCTGTGGAGCAATTCTCGACGCTACCTTTAAGGCGTCTGCCGATCGTCAACTCGCGCTTTCTCTCGCGACCCGGCACGGCGTGCCTGTGCTCTTCGTCGAATGTGTTGTAAGTGAAGAAGAAGCGATACGCAGGTTGGAACGTCGCGGATCGGCACAAAGTGAAGTGTCAGACGCCACGCCAGAGGTGCACCGAAGGCAGCGCGCGGAGTTCCAGCCGATACACGAGATTCCGCCGCGAAACCACCTGCGCCTCGATACCACTCGCCAACGCGAAAACCTGATCGCCGAAATCGAGGACGCACTCGAGCACTTGGTAGCTACTTAAGATACCGGGCAACCAATGAGTCCGTATCTTCCAGCAGGAGCGGTACTATGTGCCTCGGTGGTTTTCTTTACCCTGCCGTGGACGATGCCGCGCTCGTGGTACAGGGCGCTTTTCTATCCCGGCGGCAGACCGAACGCGTTTACAAAACGACTCAACTCTGGACAGGCGCGGCTAACCGCGCTCGGAATTTTTCCAGCACTTATGGTCGCCCTCGAAACAAGAGGGCGGCGAAGCGGCAAGGCCTGCCTCGTCCAGCTTGTTGTGGCGCGGGTCGGCGCAGAACGATACCTGGTGTCGATGCTCGGCGACAACGCCGATTGGGTGCGCAATGCACGCGCCAGCGCGGGCGCCGCCGTCCTCCGGCATGGAACTACAGAAAAGATGAGGCTGGAGGATGTCCCGGTGTCGCAGCGCGCGCCAATCCTCAAGGCTTATCTGCAAGTTGCACCTGGCGCTCGTCCGCACTTTGATGTCAGCCGTGACGCGCCGCTGGCGGAGTTCGAGAAGGTGGCTGCGCGCTATCCCGTATTCCGGATCGTCCCGGATTGAATCGCCGGCAATCGCGGTCAAAAGTATTGTCTATCGCATCGCCGTTCGACGATCCTGAATCGTGTTGAGGTAGGCGATTATTTTGCCGATTACCTCGCCGATCCCGTACTCGCCCCTTTCGCCCGCACCCATCTCATAGAGTTTCTCCCCCCAGACGGGCATCTCATGATTCCCGTGCGCTCGCGGCGTATCGCGACCGTCTATGAACTCGGCAATCTTATGCGCCGGCAGCGGCATTCCATACTTGTCGCCGAGCTTGCGCAGATTTGCCGGTGGCGTAACCAGGGTCTTCGCCACCGGCCCGTCTCCGAGGCCGTCGGTGCCATGGCACGACGCGCAGTAGCGAACGAAGTAGCGATGCCCGTCCGCCACGTCATCGCCCGCAGCAATCGCAGACTGCGCGAAAACGAGTGCGACACATACAGCAAGCATTGATCCTAAAACTTTTGATTTCATCGATTCACCATTTAGTCGAAATGCTCAATGGGCGATAGGCGTCGCGCTCGGAGTCGGTGTCGTTGTTGACGTTGGCGATGGTTGCATCGCTGCCGCCGCTACTTCGGGATCTGGGATGTATTCCGGCGGATAGGTAAGCCGCCGCCAGCTTAACAGCATCAGCGTCAGCGCCCTCGATTCCTCGGGCTTGAAGTTGAAATCGGGCATCTGCGTGTTCGGCGAAACCGCGCTTGCCTTCGTCAGATGCTGCACGTTCCAGTTGAACATCGTGTGCTCACCGGTCACGTGCGCGAAGTTTAGCAGTTCGGGATTCCGGTCGCCCTCGAAGGTCAGCTCGGATCCGGTCGCGCCGCCGCGTCCTTCTACGACGTGGCAGAGCAGGCACTTTTTCTTCTTGAAGAGCACCTTGGCGAGATTGATCTGGTCCATCCCCGGCGTCGCTAGATCATGACGATGACAAAAGTTGCATCGCATTTGCATCATCTCGTTCATCGTGAGCCCGTTTTGCGCTGCGAGTGTGTTCGAGAGCATCGGATCTTCCCATCCACGTCCACCTTGATGCGCCCCAGCGATTGTCGTTGCTGCTCCGTCGCCGCCGTGACATGGCGTGCATCCGAACTTCGCGAACTCATGTTTCGCCATCCAGTCGTTCATCGGATGCGGCTTCAGCGGCTCGGCAATTGTGGCGGGAAGGACCGAAGACCATTCGTAGCCGAGATGGCACGTGATGCATCGATCGGTCACGCTGATCTTGGGAATCCAGATCTGCTGAATCCCCGGCCTAAAGTCGCGAGCCTCCTCGACTTTGCCGTAGTGGCCTAGCAGTTGCGGAAACTTCTTCTGATAGCCTACCCACTCGGTGCTGAACTCTCGCCAGAAGCAAACCGCGACCAGTAACAGGAGCAGGATGGACATCGCGACCATCCAGCCGAAGTCCTTCGTCTCGAAAGATTCTTTCCGGTCGGGCATGTCAGTAGAGCCGCGGCGTCTCGGGGCGAGCCTGGCCGGGCCAGTAGATCCGCCAGTAAGGACCGCGCAAATAAACCCCGACCATGATCAGGATGATGATCGCGAGCGTCGCGACGGCAAAGGTAACGTTCTGACGCTTTCGCTCGGGCGCGAGCCATCGACCCTCTGCGCGCAGCGGCGAACGATCGAGCCACGGCCACAGCGTCAGCACTCCGAGGAGAAATCCCGGCAGCAGTATTCCGCCCAGCAACGCGCCGCTGACAGTGAAATCGCCGAAACGAACTGTCGTCGACGCGACCAGCTCCTGTAGCCAGACGAAGTACCACGGCGCCTTCGCCGGATTCGGCGTCACGGAAGGATTCGCGAGACCCTCGAGCGGCGCGTTGAACAGGATCGCGGCCAGCAGCGTGACGTTGAACACGATCAGGAAAACCAGCGCGATTCGCCGCGACATATTCGGCGACGAGAAAACCTGGTCGGACTCCTCCAGCCCGGTCGAACTCATCACCGCCACCGACGTACCGGGCGTAAGGCCAAACAGCGAGTAGCTCTTCGTCTTCGGCGTCGCCTTAGGCACCATCACGCGCGCGTTGCGAATTCCCTCGACTGCCGCGAGACCGCCGTCCTTGCGGACGCGCCACATGTGATAGGCGAACAGGATCCACACGAACACCGGCAGGAAGAAGACGTGCAGCACGTAAAATCGGAGCAGCGTCTGCTGTCCGATCTCATGGCCGCCGAGCAGCAGGAATTGGATCGTCGGCCCGACGAGGGGCGCCTGCTTCGCGATACTGGTCCCGACTGTGATTGCCCAGAATGCTAGTTGGTCCCACGGCAGCAGGTAGCCGGTGAACGACAGGAACAACGTCGCGAGAAAGAGAACGACGCCCACGACCCAGTTGATTGCGCGCGGGCCGCGGTACGCGCCGGTGAAGAACACTCGCGCCATGTGGATATAAACGACGGCGACCATCCCCTCTGCCGCCCATCGATGCTGATTTCTCAGCAGGCGGCCGAAGCTTACGGCGTACTGCAAATCCTTGATGCTTCCGTATGCACGCTCGGTGGACGGGACGTAAAAGAACATCAGCATCACGCCGGTGACCGTCAGGATCAGCAGCAGCGACGCGGACGCGGTGCCGAGCCAGAACGAGTAGTTCCAGTCCATGCTGGCGCGCGCGACCTTCGCGGGGAACCAGTGGAGCCAGAAGTTCTTGACGATCGCTTCGGACGACTCGCGATCGCTATCGGGCGACCATGCCCACGCAGTTTTGCGCCAGAGCGCCCTGATTTTGTCGCCCACCGATTCAGGCCTTACCCTTTCCGCCGACAACGAGCTGGAAATCGCGCGCGACGTCGGTCGCGCTATCGACCTCCAGGTACCCGTCGGGCGAAACACTCGTCGCAAACCAATCGAGCGGACGCGGCGCGGGTCCCGATATCACCGTGCCGTCGGGACGGAAGCGGCTGCCGTGGCATGGACAGTCGAACTCGGAGTCGCGCCACTGCACGTTGCATCCGAGATGCGTGCATATCGCGGAGATCACGTGGAACGCATCTTTCTGACGGATCACATACAGCCGATGCGCCTCGTCGAGCGTGTAGCCGTCGGGGTAATCGTCGGGACGCTTGAGCTTGAAGCGGCTCGGCGGCTCGTAGAGCACGTTGGGGAAAAATGCTCTGCCTGCAGCCCCAATCTGCGCGAGGAACGCTGCCAACACCGACCCCTTGCCGATGAAGCGCAGGATCTTTCGCCGATCATCGTCCATCAGCCAGCCGTTTCCTCGAACTGAAAGCGCTCCATCGTAATTGCGGAAGTCGGGCATCGCGTCGCGCAGAGACCGCATCGGATGCATTTCGCCTCGTCGTAGAGAAAGGCACTACGCATCTGCGCTTCCGCCGTCACGCCCGCAACCCGCTCTTGATCGGCGATTTCATCGGCGAGCGTGAAATGCAGGCAATGCTCGGGGCAGATGTCCACGCATCGATTGCACAGGATACATTTCGCGCCGTCGTAGATCGGATGGATATGGCAGTAGAGGCATCGCTCGGCCTGCTCGCGCGCGTCGTCGGCAGTGAACGTGGACTCGACTTCGGTGATTCCTGTGCGGCGCGAGAGCGGCACCAGCGGAATGTCCCGGTGCTTCTGCTCGTAGCGATCAACCATCTTATAGGTGTCGGTCGGGAGCTCCTCGATTGTGACGTGCATCCGAGGCTGGCCGAGCGGCTTGCCGCGCAAGTACGCGTCGATACCGCGCGCGGCGACCTTGCCATGCTGTGCGCATGTGATCAGCAGGGAGGGCGGAAAGGCGGCGTCGCCGCCTGCAAATACACCCGGGATACCAGTCTCGAGCGTGACCGGATCGATCTTGAGCGTTCCCGCCGGCGTGATAGTGACTCCATCCTCCGGCGTGACGAACGACAGGTCTGGTGCTTGCCCGATTGCGAGAATCACCGCGTCGGCATCGACGACTCGCTTGTCGTTCTCGTCAAATTGCGGACGAAAGCGACCCGCCTCGTCGAATACCTTGACGCATTTCACCAGCTCGATTCCGACCGCGTGGCCGTCGCGGACAACGATTCGCTTCGGTCCCCAGCCGGGCATGAAGGTGACGCCCTCTTCGCGCGCGATGTCAAGTTCCTCGCGGCCCTGCGCCGATTTCATCGCGGGCATCTCGGCCCCGGACTCGAGACTGGCGACCGTGACCTCCAGCGCGCCGCGCCGCGCCGCTTCGCGCGCCGCGTCCAGCGCCACGCGCATCGTGCCGGCAGCGACGCTCTGCTCTTCCTCCTCGGACATGACCAGGCCGGGCACGAGCGCGCGCACCGCAGTCCGAGCCGCATCGATCGCGACGAGGCCGCCGCCGATCACGACGACCTTGCCGCCGAGAGGAACCCGGTAGCCGCGATTTATATTGAGCAGGTAGTCGATCGCTTTGATCACACCGTCGGCGTCGCTGCCCTCAATCGGCACTGCACGCCCGCGCGACGCGCCGACAGCGAGAAAGATTGCTTCGTAGCCCTGCTCCGTCAGCTCACGAACTCCGAAGCCGGGTCGGAGAGGAGTCGAGTAGCGAAACTCGACACCGAGCTCTTCGATCTCGCGGACCTGGCAATCGATAACGTCGCGCGGCAGCCGGTACGCGGGAATGCCGTATCGCAGCATCCCGCCTGCGTGCTCCATCGCTTCGAACACCGTGACGCTGTAGCCCATCAGCGCCAGATCATTTGCGCACGCGAGACCGGCCGGCCCCGCGCCGACGACCGCCACCTTGCGCTTCGACCCGTCGGCGGCAGGCCGCGCACCGGGAAGGTCGATATGACCGGGAGTTGTGCTGCCGCCGCCCGTCGGTCCCGCGATCATCTCGCGCACTCCTTTCGACGAGAGCGCTTCGGGACCGAATTGATCCGTGAGAAAACGTTTGAGTGCGCGAATGGTCACGGGCGCATCGATCTTTCCACGGCGGCATGCGTCCTCGCATGGAGCGCCACAAGCGCGCCCGCATATCGAGGCAATAGGATTGGGCGATCGCGCGACGCGGTACGCCTCCGCCAGGCGTCCTTCCGCGATCAGCTGAACGTAGCGGCCCGCATCGGTCTTGACCGGGCACGCATCAAGGCACGGCACGTTCTTGCGGAACCACCACAAGTCGCGCGGGATCGCGTCGATAGAATTTCCACTGCTCATCGATCTACTTCTTGCAGAAGGTCCTGATGTATACGACTAGGTCGTGCATCTCGGGGTCTTCGAAGCCCGAGCTCCACGCCTGCATGTCTTTGCTGAGACCAGCGGCGGCACCGCCGTTCTTGATCACGTTGAACATCGTGTCATCGGAAATCTTGGCCATCGCGGCGCAATCGGTGAAATTGCGCGGGCTGGTGGACAGTGTGGCCGCCGCGGGGCCGTCACCCTTGCCGCCGGGACCATGGCACTTCACGCAAAACGTATCGTAGTTCTGTCTTGGCGGCCGCCATGTCGGCGGCGCGCGCGGGCGCGAACGCACATGCGATAATCGCGCACGCGCCAAGAGTTGAGATGATTCGATTCACGTCGTCCTCCGTTTCATTGTTTGCGCTGCACGATCTGATTCAACGGGCCTTAAGATATTCCAAAATAGCTTTGGCGTCGTCTGGCGGGAGGTTTCCAACCGTCCGCATGTGCATCATGATCTGGTCCCACTCGTAAGGTGCCTTCTCCGATCCCGGGCGCGCGTTATGACAAGTGTTGCAGTAGATCGGCCAGAGCTTGGCGCCCTCACGGAACAGGCGTTTGTGCTCGGCCGGAGATATATCTTCTTGCGCCTGCGCCAGTACGGGAGTACGTGCCGTTCCGATCAGGAGCATTGCAAATGCGATTGCCACGAATAGTTTTTTCATGTTCGTGACTTCCCCTCAGAATCCGATAGTGAATTGGCTGAGGAATGCGTGGTCGTTGGGGACCGAGCCGACCGCCGTCTGGGCTCCCGTTGGGGAGACGAATACTCCTCCCGCGCGCGGCAACTCGATATCGAATTCGTTCTGCCAGACGATCGACGGCGCGATCCAGTAGTCGAGACCCAACGCCACCTCGCGCGAATGCGGCGCATACGTTGCCGGCGACCCGTTGATGCCGAAATCGGGGACCAGTCCCACCTGCGTGCCGCCGAGGCCGACGCCGGTCGCGCCCTGGATGTCGTCGGTGGAAACGCCGCGCTGGTTGACGCCCGAGTAGCGCACCAGCGGCTCGAATCGGCGCAGGTAATTGTTGATCACCTCGGGAAGGCCGGGGACTTTAACTCCGCTCAAGAAGTAGCCGGCTTGCACGTACCATCCCTGTCGATTGTCGGACGCCTGCCCCATCGGCATCTGGCGATACGATGACAGCCACTCGCCGCGGGTCTGCAGGTTGCCGACGAAGTAATTGAAATCCACGCCCCACGAGTTGAACCAATCTCCGTTGTTCCACTTGCCGTTGTAGGTGGAGGCGCCGAGCTCGAGCCGTCCCCACTTTGTATCTACGGGTAGCGGATAGATTCGAAAGCGCGCGCCGATCGACTTGCCGTTGGTCTGGCTGAACGCCACCGCGGTTGGACTGGACATTGCGGCGCCGAGTACGTTTGAGCTGAAGTTGGGACCATTACCGCCCCAGACCGTCCAATCGAAATCCTGTCCGAGTGCGCCAAATTGCATTCCGCCGCGAAGCTGGATTCCAAGCTCGCCCGGTGGAACCACTGGCTCGACTCCGAACGGCAGCGGCGCAGTGACAAACCGGTTTACCCACATCGGACTCTGGGTCTCGTACCAGTCGCCGAATGGCTGATCGAAAAGCCCGGCCTCGACCGTCATGTAGTCGTTGAGAAAGATCTGGAAATCGGCTGTCGACAGATCGGTCCCCGTGCCGTTGGCGCCGAAGCCGGCGCTGAATACTCCCTGGAACAGGATCCAGTCCGTCGGGCGATACAGGATCATCGGTTCCCAATCGAAGAAGAACGAGTTCTGCGACGCATGATGGAGATTGTCGAGCGCGCCGCTCTGCTGGTCGAAGATGAATTGACCGCCCGCCGCACCGGTTACGGTGAAGGTGTGCGATCCGAGGTATCGATCGACAACGCTAGTGAACTGCGCCGGAGGGATCGGCGCGTCGACCTTGGTCTGCAACGTCTTCACTTGCAGGTTGGTCTGCTGAAGCTCGAGTGTAGTCTCCTTCAGCTTCTGATCGGTGCTCTGCAGTTGCTGAGTGGTGGCTTCGACCTTCGAATCCTTCGACTCGAGTTGATGAACCTTGCCCTCGAGCGAGCGAATCTCTTCGCGGTCACGCTTGCGCTCCTCGCGCAATTGGCGCATCTCGGCTCTGATCTCCTTGAGCGCGGCAGCGTCGGTGGCGTCGCTGTCGGCGGCGTGCGCAATTCCTGCCAGCGATAGCGCAGCGACTCCGATTGCGAACAGAAATGTCGAGAAAATTCCTCTTGCTCGCATATTTCCCCCGATCTGCGCCGTATCGATCGGCGCGTCCGTCTGAGAGCAATGGTTGTGCCCCAAGGCGAGCGCCGAGATCAGTGGATACCCGATGCGGATAACCCGGACTCGCGCTCAGCCGCCCACCCCCGAGACGTTCTCGCAAAACAAATGGATTGTCGGAAGTATCGGAGCGATTCGATGCGGAAAGAACCAAAGTAATTGTTCTCCAAAGAACGAAACTGCTCGCGCTGCCTTTTCTCGAGACCGGAAGCGTCATATCCGCCCCTTCCAGCCAAGTGTTGCCAAGGGGGGCAGGCGTCTGTGTCCACCGGATACACACGCTACGGCTGCCGCTCGAATTTCGCCCGATATCGGGCGTCTCATCGCCGCCAGTGCTCGGCACGAAGTATGGATTAGAGGAGCAGCATCGGCGTTTAACCATCCGCAACGATTGGGAGAGGGAAATGCAAATTCAAATCAGTTCAGCCGATTCCGCGATGACCGAGGCGATTGAGACCCAGATCCTTGCGCACGTCAAAGGGCTCGAGGACTACGTCAACGGCCTGACCGGATGCACCAGGTGCCTGCAGCACCTGCGGTTCATCGTCCTTGAAAAAGCGGGCCGCGTTCGAATCCATCTCGACGTGTCGGGGGGTGAGCTCACGATTGACAAGCAGAACAGTGTCGACCTGCCGCTAGCTATAACCCAGGCCTTCACCGCGGCGCGCGCCAAACTCGAGGAATACGTCCACAAGGTCCGCCACGACGTGAAAATCGAGGGACCTTCACCTGACGTTCGAGTAACCACCATCTTTCCGACGAACGATTACGGCGTTCTCGAAACTATCGACGGCCGCGAAGTTTATTTTCGTCGTAACAGCTACGACAATGCCCGTGTTGGAAATTGAAGCGTCGCGCCGGTGAGGACTATCAAAACGAATATGAGTTCTTCTAAGAAACCGTCAGCAACCCGGGGGGCCGGAAAGTTTGTCGACTCGCGGAAAATCCGAAACCTCACTGAGGAACTGAGCCGGGAGGAGTACAGCCTCGGGATGCCTCTGCTCGACGCCGCAGTCGCAGGCGTCATTCTCGGCTTCAAGCCGTCGGATCGCGAGATGCGCACCCAGGCGCAGCGATGCTGGGAAATCCTCAAGCCACAACTCAATCAGCATCTGCTGAGCGAGGACGAAACCGTGCTGCCGTGGGCCGAAGGCGCAGGCGGTATCTCTGCCGAGGTCATGAACCGAATCAAGAAGAGCCACCGGGAAATGCGCTCGCTGATCGGCAAGCTGATCGGAGTGTCATTCGAAGATGATTCGGACAAGGTCGTCTCGATGGCGGGCAAGGCTCTGTGCGCACTTGCGGTCAAGCTAGACGATTTGATCGACAGCGAAGAAATGCGCCTGCTACCAGCGCTCAGAAGGATGCTTTTCGCTTAACTCCATTTGGAAGGGGCCAACATGAGTGAGTATCAAGGATATCTAATCGAGAAGAACCCTGAGACTGGACGCTGGCAGATTTCCTGGAAGGGAAAGAAACAGGCCGTCGAGTTTGACAAGGAATCAGAGGCCGAAGAGTGGATCGACGAGCAATTTCCGTCGCATAGGTTCTAGGATGCCCGTCGGAAACGCCGTTGCCGCCGGATAGCGCAGACTGTGAAACGGAGCGCACAGCACCAAGCGCGAACGTTGACCCGACCTCTTTTGGCTTCATCGATTCAGCCATTGCTCAAGATCAGAAAACAATCAATGGCTTCAAGACGCCGTCGAGTTTCTTGTACATCACCTCGAATGCTCTATCTAGCGCTCCAAATTCAAATGTATGCGTCGTCATCCTGGTGGGATCGACGCGCCCCGTCTGAAGCAGCCGGATAAGGCGCTCCATGCGCAGCCGGCCGCCTGGGCAAAGACCAGTGCGGATGGTTTTCTCCGCCATGCCCACGCCCCAATCCAGACGCGGGATTGCGACGTACTCGCCCTTGCCGTGATAGCCCGCGTTGGAAATCGTGCCGCCGGGTTTGGTCACCTTGATGGCATTCTGAAGAGTCTGCTCACTCCCTAACGCCTCGATCGCCGAATCGACGCCTTCACGATTCGTGAGTTCCATTATTCGAGCGATCGCATCTTCCTTTGTGTGATCGACGATAGCGTCGGCGCCATAGAAGCGCGCCAGCTCCTGGCGTTTGGGTACTGAGTCGACGCCGATCACGAGGCCTGCGCCACGTAACCTCGCGCCCGCGACTGCCATCAGGCCGACCGGGCCTAGCGCGAACACTGCGACGGTTCCTCCGATCGGAATTTCGGCATACTCAGCTGCCATGAAGCCGGTGGACATCATGTCGCAGCAGTACACGGCCTTCTCGTCGGGGACATCGGACGGAATCAGCGCCATGTTCGCGTCGGCCTCATTGACGTGAAAATACTCGGCGAAGACGCCGTCCTTCACGTTGGCGAACTTCCAACCCGCAAGAGCGCCGCCAGATTGCGAAGAGTGGCCGGCTTGAGATGCCAGATCGCCCCAATCGGGAGTGATCGCGCCAACAACTACTCGGTCGCCCGGTTTGAACAGCTTAACTTCTGAACCAACGTCATGGACTACGCCAACAGCCTCATGACCCAAAGTTAAATTCTGGCGGGGGCCGATGGCTCCATGGACGGTGTGAGAGTCTGACGTACAAATCAACGCTCTCGTAGTCTTAATGACCGCGTCGTTTGGCCCAGGCTTAGGAATTGGTTTGTCCACGAACCCTACGGCGTCCAACTTCTTCATCACAAATGCTTTCATAGCGATAGATCCTTTCACTTACACAGCCGGGTGTAGGCGTATGCGTCCGCGATTGATCGACAAGAGCACTTCAAGCACTAGTTCTCCCAGCTTGCTATTCCTTCCACCGCGCAGCGGCCTGGCCGCCTCGCAGGCCAGATCGTCGAGCGTGAGCAGACCGACCAGGATTCCGTTCCCGTCGACTACTGGAACACGCCTGGTGCGATGTTGCCGCATCAGCTGAGCCGCTGAATCGAGATCGTCCTCAGCTCGGCAACACACAGGCGTTCGCGCCATCGCTCGTTCGACCGGCAACTCGGAAAGCGGCTTGTTCTGAGTATAGGCGGCCATGCAAACATCCCGGTCCGTGAGAAAGCCGACCGGTCTGCCTTGCTCGTCCACCACTGGAACCGCACCGCAAGGGGTGTCCCACATTATTTGCGCCGCTTTATTGAGCGGGTCGTGCGGGCCACAGCTTCTAACCTCACGATTCATGATCTGTTCGACGTTCATCACGATTCCTCCGAAGAGAAAGGACCACTCATCCTCATGCAACGAGCATCACCCGTGCCACGGCAGTCAATACAGAGTTTTTCGCCGAAGAATATTGTCCAGGTACAACAAAACCCATGTTGGTTCACTTGGTGTCACTTGATAGGGGAACGTGCGAATGCGTTTGTTTGCTAGAGGTGTGAGCGCCGATAATTTGCATTGACTGGAGATAGTGAATTGTATGGGCGACACTATCGCTCACCTGATTCGGGTTTCCACTCCCTTCAGGATTCTGCCACATCTCCCATCCCCACACCCGCATGTCACGAGGGCCATGCGCTACTACGTCGGAGCGGCCGTCCATGAACTGCGCTATCTCGTCCTCGCGGAGCGGATCTCCGTATTTCCTGGTTAGCAGACGCAAGTCGGCTGGGGTGCCGTAAGTTCATGCTCCAGCGGTCCGTGCCCATCGGCGTTAACTCCATGGCAAGCCGCACAATGTTCTAAATACAATTCTCGACCTTTGGGTATATCGTTGCCCCAGACAATCGCGGGCCTGGTCAGTAGTAAAAACCCGAGCAGCAGAGTGCGATGAAGTCGAAGTGCTGTCTTTCTGGAAATTAGGTTCATAACTCCGGCTCCGCAATCGTGGATTTAGGTAGTGAGATTAACGCTCCGCTCTGGAAATGAACGCCGAACGGGCATGATTCGCCGGTCGTCATCGTCGAATCGAACAGCCTGGTCCTGAACCCGAACGTGCTCAGCGGACCAATAACTACAATGATACTACTATCCCTCTTCGTGCTTTATTTTCGAAACGTTCCCCTTGGTTGACAAGGCGCAATCTATTCGCGGCCTTCTCTCAGGGCGGAGACCCGAAGTCCCCTCCGAACTACGTAGAAGTTGTGGCTGGCCAGCCTCGGCAGCGTCAACCCATTTCCTGTAAATCAAGATCTGGATCAGCATTGCCGCAATCCCGTTGGTCAGAAACACATGACTTACTCCGAGATAGGTTATCGAGACACCTGCCATGAGATTTCCGAGTGACAGTCCCCCTCGCATCGCGAGCATATAGAGACTTGAAGTCCGTCCCCGAATCCGGTCATGCGCCGTGTATTGCAAGATCGAGTTCGCCGAAATGTTGCTTGCTGTCATCGTGGCTCCGCAAAGCACCAGCAGGCCGCTCAACAGCGGTAGCGAACGGTTCAGGGCGATCAGCGAAAGAAGGATGCCGTACAGAACAGCAGCACCGGAACATAGCTTGACGCGATCGACGCGGCCTTCGACAGCTAGAATCCCTGTTGCGCCAATCAGACCGCCCACTCCGAATGCAGCGATTGCTTGCCCAAAATGGAGGGCGTCGGAGTGAAACACCTGTTTAATCAAGACAGGGCTGAAGGCGATCAGAGGACCACATAGAAGGCTCGTGACGAGGACCGTACACAGCGCGCCCAGAAGTCTTGGTTGGCGTCCGATCCTGCGGATCTCTGCGAACCACGGTTGACCGCTGCTCATAGCAAATCGGCGGTCGACCTTGCGGGGCACTTGAATCCAATAGACCGTGAGCAATAAGGGAATGTACGACAGCGCGTTCGCCCCAAAGCACCAGGCAGGCCCGTACCGGGCCATCACCACGCCGGCAATCGCCGGACCCAGCACCCTGGATAAATTGAACTGGGTGGAATTCAGAGCGATCGCGGTTCCGATCTGGTTGGGAGCGACGATTGACGGCACGATCGACTGGAAGGCGGGCATCGAGAGCGCATCCGTGATACCAACGATGAGCGACAAGCTGATAATCATCCAGACATGAATCGTTCCCGTCAGAATCAACAGGACCAGGAGCATAGGGCAGAGCATCTGGATCGCCTGGAAGAAAAAGATGACTTTTCTCCGGTCGCGCCTATCTGCAAGGACTCCTCCCAACAGGGTCAGAATCCAAACCGGCGCGTCCATGGCGAATGCGTCGAGGCCCAGCAGGAACGAAGAACCACTCAAGCTCAAGATCAGCCATGGTTCGGCTACCTGCTGCATCCACGTCCCGAGATTGGAAAGAAGGCTTCCCGCCCAGAACGAGCCGAACCTTCGCGTCAGAAGTAGTCGGAGCGAATTAAGCAGCGAGTGATTGTGAACTGTCGCGCTGCCCGGAGGAGTCATTGGAGGCTAGGCCCGATGCGCCGTGGTATGAACTCACCGGGAAAAGATGACACGCACGCCATCACGTGCGTAATCGCATCGGTGTCGTATTCGTCTCCTGAGCGGTACGTTTCGAAAAATGCATTCAGTCGAGCGACGCGTTTCGGCCATGCTTCAACGGCCTGGAGGCCGAGCGACACGCCATAGTTCGTGAAAGCAAATTTGACCAAAGGCACTCCCAGCTCGCGACAGAAATACCCGGGAGGATCGATCCACATGCGGTCAAGCATCGCGAGACTCCGCTCGCGGTGAACAACTGCCCAACGCTCTTCGGGAAAGAAGCTTGTCATCCACAACATCATTCCAAGACCCAGGTCCTGCGTGATGACAAGGTCTCGGTAGCTTCGTTCGATGATGACCTTCATCTCTCGGATTTCATCCGCGAGCGCATCTTCGTCAAGCAGCCTGTAGACGACGTATCCGTGGAACGGATCGAGTGCGCCGAGTCCGAAGCCTGGGTACGGTGCACTTAAGTCCTCGATCATTTTCCAGTGCACGCCCCTGCCCGGAATAATGAAAGCGGGATGGATGTCCTTCACCAGTTGAATCGCTTTCGCGCGGTATTCGGGAATGACCTTGCCAAGACGCGTTAGCGCGAAAACCCACATCGCCAGATAGTGAAAGTACTGGCCGTCGCGATCCGGAGCCTCGCCGATTCGAAAACCGCGCCGGCGACCTAGCACTCGCTCGACATCTGCGACAACCCGTTGAGCTTCATCCAGGAATTTTTTCTGCTTCAGTTCGTGGTAGAGCGAAACCAACAGAACGACACCGAACGCGTCGGTCCAGAGGTATCGCGTGCCATTTGGCCAGATGCGCTGTTCGCGCATCCAGTCGAGCTTGCTCAATACTTTCCTGATATTTGCAGTCATGTGATTTTCCCTCGGCATCTCTTGTCGAGAGTTAGACGCCGAACGGATATGTCTCCGGGACGCCTGGAACGACGACGGATGGGAGCGGCGAAACTGCGCGGGTTTCATCGAACCAGATGTACTCGTCGAACTGTCGCGGCAGGCACGCCTGGAAATAGTGGCTCTGGAGTTCGGATTCGGGTCGATAAATTACGCCGATTGCGCGTTCGAGGCGGGCGGATTCCAGTTCGTCGCGAACTGCTTGTCTCACTGGGTCCCTGAGATGCAACATGAAAGCCTTGATTTCGGAGTCGTGACAGAGCCGTTCATAGCTGGCATCGTGCGACGGCCGTACTCGCTTGATTTCCATCGGCCCGTCCCAGTCCGAGGCGGCGGCGACGGTCCCATGGTCCGTGCCGAAGCCAACCAGGTATGCCGAATCGGCAAATCGCGCGCGGGACAGTTGTCCGACGTTATGCTCACCGCGCGTGCCCATCTCAGTCGCCGACGCGTCGCCAACGTGTGAATTGTGCTCCCACACGATGCCCCTGCTGCCCGGACCGTGGAATTCCAGCAACCGCTCGAGCGTGTCGAACATATGCTGATCGCGCAGATTCCATGACTCGACGTTTCCGTAGTACATCACCCGGTAGTAACGCTCCGCAGCGGCCACCAACTGGGCATTCTGCGCAGCGTCGAAAAAGCGATCGCCGTCGCGCTGCGAGTACTCGATTCGCCGATTGAGCATGTCTCGCAACATCGCGACCACCGCGGCTTCGCAATCTCGATAACGCCCGCTTAGCACGGCCCGACCATATACCGCGGGATCCTGCTCCCACGGACTCAGGCATCCGTACCGGCTTCGCGCAACCGCGGCCATCTCCGGATCGACGCTGCTCAGATAGGTGATAACCGCATTGATCGACGTAAAGAGGCTGTACAGATCCAGTCCGTAGAAGCTTGCTCGTCGCTCCGGCTCCGATACCTCGGCGTTCCAGGCGCGCAGCCACTCGACCAGATCCAGCGCTTCGTGGTTTCGCCACATCCAGGTCGGGAACCGGGAGAAGGCTTTCCATTGTTCCTGGGTTGCCGGGGCATGACGTATGTATTGATTGATTCGCGCGGCGTCGGGCCAATCAGCTTCGACCGCGACGAATTTGAAGCCGTGCCGCAAGATCAGTTCTTTGCTGATTCGGGCGCGCATCCGATAGAACTCTGAAGTTCCGTGGGTCGCCTCGCCGAGGAGGACGACTCGCGCATCGCCTATCCGCTCCATTAAAGAACTCACATCGGCGTGCTCGATGTCCTCGATCGGCGCCGCAGTTTCGCGAATCAACTTGGCGATTGTCGCGGGACGACTGCGTTGAGTGGAAGGGCGCGCGCCTTTTGCAACGCCGGCGTCCCAACCCTCTGCTCCTATAAGTGGGACGAATTGAACCCCACCAAGGTCCTCGTCATCGAAATGATCCTGGCTCGTCCGGGTCACTCGAACCAAGCGTTGCAGTCGTGAGGTTTCGCCAACCGGTATGATGAGCCGGCCGCCAATCGCGAGTTGCTGTAGCAACGGCTTCGGTACTTGCGGACCGCCGGCAGTCACGATTATCACGTCATAGGGAGCATGCTCCTGCCAACCCAGAGTGCCGTCGCCATGAAGAACCTTTACGTTTGAGTACTCCAAACTGTCCAAACGTTCCTTCGCGAGCTTTGCAAGTTGCTCGTGCCGCTCGATGGTGTAGACCTCGCTCACGACTTCCGACAAGACCGCGGCCGCATATCCTGAGCCGGTTCCGATTTCCAAAGCGCGATCGCTCGCGCGCGGCTCGACGCTTTCGATCATGAGCGCGACAATGTACGGTTGCGAAATTGTCTGGTCGGCCTCTATCGGCAGAGGCGTATCCTGGTATGCAAACTCGGCAAGTGCCTCCGGAAGGAAAGCCTCGCGCGGGACGCGTCGCATTGCTTTGAGCACAGCAGAATTGTTCACTCCGCGCGCCGCAATTTGATCGCGAACCATCCGAAGCCGTTCGCTTGTTAGATCAAGCATCGTTGCGATACCTCCCTGCTCAGCGTGGACTCTGTGACGAGTCGGCGATCATGCTCAGCCGAAGTTCCGGCCTCCCACTCGTGGTTGTGCGGTCGAGGACATCCAGGTTTCTGCGCGCAGGCTGGTAGTCCGGATCGATGCGAACCAGTTTCGCCCATACGGCGCGAGCAGTCTCGTCGTTGCCCATTTCCGTGTAGATGACCGCTAGAGTGTTCTGTGCATCCGGTTGATCGGGCTCGAGCGCCAGCGACGCGAGAATTTCCTTCTGCGCCGTCTGTAGTAGACCCGCGCGCTCGTAGGCGAGCGCCAGGTTGAAGTGCGCCTCCGGATGACGCGGTCCGAGCTTCGCTGCCATCCTCAGGGCGTCAATTGCAGCGCTGGTGTTTTGATCCTCGAGGTAAAGAATGCCCAGGTTCAGGAAGAGATCCCATTGAAGCAGGCCAAGCTGTTCGGCACGCCGATATTCACGCAACTCTCCCGCCGCGTCGTGATTCATTCCGTATGCGTAACCCAAGTGATAGTGGGCAAGCGCATCATTAGGATCCTGCCGCAGGAGATTTTCGTGCAGGCGGATTGCCTCCGGATAATCTTCGACGCCTAACGCATAGTCTGCTTTGACATCGCAGACTGCCTCTGAAGCGGCGCTCGATGCAGCGTGGATTGGCGTCCCGAGCATCAGAAAACTCGTGACGAAGGCACATCCCACGGCGTTCCACGCCAATCGTCGAAATCCCAATGTGCTCATCTTGATTTCTTCGCTTGCGGAAGCTCGACGGCGGCCAGGAGGCTGCCATCATCGTCGGACCACGAAAAATGTGCGCTGCCGCCAAACGCCTTTTCCACTTCACGCGCGATGCGGTGCGCAAGCTTCTGCGAGGTCGTCAGTATTTCGAGCGTCTTCCCATCCCAGTTGGTTGACACGATCCGCCGCTCAGGCTGCGTGAACTGCGCGCGTTGCTCGACGTTGGCGATGCGGGCCGAAACGGCCTCGACAGTCGCACTATCGCCGACCGCGATCAGCACCCGGCCGTGATACTCGCCGGCCGCCGCTTGCGCACATCCCGGGCATGTCACCCAAGGAGCCTTGTCAATGACCTCGCGCGCTAACCGCGGGCCACGCCGCCAGCTTTTGCCTGAATACACCGCGCCGCATCGATCGCAAATCGACGGATCGCTGAACTTCTGCTTTTGGGCGACTGCCGGGCTCTTATCCGACCGCGATCCACGTCGATCCATGCTTCGTACGAGTCCCTTGTTCATCGAAATCTCCTCGCAGGCGCTTGGAGCGCCCGCGGCTGGTAGTGAGCCATCTTCTTGTAGATAGCCATGACGATCCGATAGAAGCGCTCGCCTGAAGCGTCAGGATACTCTTCGCGAGCGCGGGCCTTCGCGCGCTCCCACGCGATCTCCTCTTCGGGGGTTCTGACGACATTTACTGGCATCTTCGGAGTCCTCGAGGTTCTTCTAGCTACAGCCGTGCCAAGCCGAGTCGAATCAAACGAGGGCTGAACGATCAGCGAAAGATGCTCTGCCGGAGCGGCTTTGACGCGGCGAAGCGACCCAGTCGGCCCAGGACGAGCATCGCCCCTAGAGGCCGGACATTCGCTGGTTCCATAAGCGTCAGAGCTCACGAAGCGATGGCGCGATCGGCTACATCGTTTGGCGCGCTTGGGTCTCTGTCGCCTGAATTTGGATGGCGCGTTGCTTGCTGTAGCAAGACAGGGACGAAAATTCTCGTCACCAAAAAATTAAGATGGAGGACAGGAGAATGGGAGCACTCTCAGCATGGAGCCCTTTTAGGGAGCTCGAAAGGATGGCCCGACGCTTTGAATCGCCTTTCCCGCGCCTTTTCGAGGACTTCGAGGATAAATTCGGCGACGTGTTCACACCCGCGATCGAGAGCTACGTGAAGGATGGCAATCTCGTCGTCCGCGCAGATGTACCGGGCCTCGAGCCAAAAGACCTCGACGTCTCGATCCTCGGCAATGTTCTCACCGTCAAGGGTGAACGCAAAAGCGAGCAAGAGGTGAAGAAAGAGGACTACCTGCGCCGCGAAGTCTCCTACGGCGCCTTTGAACGGCGAATGAGCCTGCCGGAAGGAGCAGCCGCCGACAAGATCAAAGCGAACTTCAAGAATGGTGTGCTCGAAATCACCGTTCCATTGGCGAAGGAGACTGTGGCCAAGAAGGTGCAGATCGAGACCCCATCAGAAAAGAAGGTCGATATCTCGAAGCACTAGCAACAGTCGCGAGCCTGGCGATCACGAATCGCCGGGCTCAACGATCGCGCCGCCCGACCAGGGGTGCGAAGCTAATAGGGGATTTTCGATGAAAGTCGAACAGCTAATGACTCGTGAAATCGAAGTCTGCAAGGCTCACGAAACGCTAAATCGTGCCGCCCAGCTAATGTGGGAACGCGATTGCGGTTTCATTCCAGTGATCGAAAGTAACGGCGATGGCGGCTTAGTCGGCGTCATTACCGACCGCGACATAGCGATGGCCACATATGTGCAGGGCAAACCGCCGCTCGCGATCCCGTTATCGCGCGTAATGTCCCGCAAGCCCATATGTTGTCACGTCGAGGACGATATAGCGCAGGCCGAAGCCCTGATGAGAACCAATCAGGTGCGCCGCCTTCCGGTGGTCAACCTTAGTGGACACGTGGTTGGAGTCGTGTCGCTCAACGACATCGCTCGAGAAGTCCAGCGCGAGAAGGGAGCCGGCCGAAAGAGGGAGGTCGGCGGCGAAAGGCTCGCGACGACCCTCGCGGCTATCTGTCAACCTCGTCTCATCGGCGGGAGCAGCCCCACGGTAGACTTGGAGTACGTGGAGTGAATGACCGCGAGGGGACGCTCAAGAAAGGCTTAGGAAGGAACCATTTCACAGCCCTAAGGCTACGAGCATCAGACACCCTGCAAAGAACAAGGCTGTAACAAGAAGTCCTATGGTTTCGTTTCTGACTAACATCTGTCCACGAAACCATTAGATCTGGCTCTGCTGAATCGATTGAAGCGCAGTGCGAACCGACGAGTCGCTGGCGCGGTTTCATTGGCCGCGATTGTGAGCCACTCTTCAGATTTTTACAGAAGAACCGTCCTTTCCCGGTTTCTCATGCGCTCCCCGCGAAGCGGCTCACGATAGTCGACCAGGGATATTATGCGACTACCCACTGCGGAGGTACTCCCATAGTCGCCTGCAGCCTCATACACCTGTCGGCCGCACCGTTGGATTGTTCTTGCGATTTCGTAGCCTCTCCCTCGCCTAGATCTGTTTCCGCCTTCCCGCGTCCAGCCACAGCTGCTTGAGATCGCCAGGAAGCTGGCTCATAAGATGTCCCGCAACGCCCGCAGTCCCTGTCGAGCTTCCCAAGGCATCCTGGAGCGCGCCAAATACCGCGACGACGGCCCGCTCTACCTCGACTTCGTTGTCGAGCGCAACCATTCGCGACACCTCGCTGAGGAACTGCGGTTCGTGAACGCGCCGGACTTGACGATCTGGTCGATCAAAAGACATCCACAGCATTTTCAGCGAAGAAGGGAGTTGCGAGGCAACTTTGGCGGCCTCGTTGGACGTAAGCCGATCGCGCAATTCCTGGAAAACTGCAAAAATCAGGGTTTCGGCCCGCCGCTCATCACAGTCTACCAGCTGCGCCACTTCACGAACAAAGGATTTCTCTTTCATTTTCCTCTCCCGATTATTCAATTCAACAGGCAGAGAGCATCAGGCATGCCACGACCGACACTGCCGATACTCCGAGAAAGCCGCTGGAACCCGCCGAAGACGTTATTCAAAACATCAGACTATCGGTACGTAAAGCACCAGCAAGATCCTTGGGTGACGCTCAGGGACACATACGAGCAAAGGGAGAAGCGCCCGGCGTAGCTGTAGACCGGTCAGAGACCGCAGTGGACAGTTTGGTTGGCTCTTTTAATAGAACCCGTTCGCCAGTTCGAACCACCTTGACTGGCGGAATCGGCTGGCCAAGGAGCTAGGTGGCGCGATCGGATACACTTCACTGCCGTCATGACATGGCACGACAATCGCTAGTTATAGCTTAGGTAGGAGAATCACAATCGTGCTGATCAGAGAACTAAGCAGGAAGGAAAGCTTGGACCTGCTGGCGCGTTCGCGTCTCGGTAGATTGGCGTGCGTCCGCGAGTCGATGCCATACATCGTGCCGATCTATTTCGCTTACGATAACGACTACGTCTATAGCTTCTCTACGTTCGGGCAAAAGATCGAATGGATGCGCGCCAACCCCAACGCCTGCGTCGAAGTTGACGAGGTGATAAGTCCGCAGCAATGGGTGAGTGTCCTAGTCTTCGGTCAATTTGAGGAAATGCTGGATTCTCCCGAATGGCGCGCCGCTCGCGAATATGCCCATAGGAAACTCGTGCAACGCAACCCCATCTGGTGGGAGCCGGGTTACGCGAGAACGATAGTCGGCGATTCAGAACGCCCGCTGGAGCCATTCTTCTACCGCATTCACATCGTGCAGATTACCGGCCATCGCGCCACCCCTGAGCATGCGACGCCAGCGGACACAGGTCCATCGAGAACCGCTCCAATCGACGGGGGATGGCTACGAAAAATTATGCGACAGGTCCGGTAACAAGCTTGAGGCATCGCGAAACGATCAAACGCGATCCGCGTCTACTCTACAGTCCGTACTTTTCGATCTTTGCGTAGAGCTTCTTGCGCGAGATTCTAAGCAGAGCAGCGGCTTGGACCTTGTTGCCCTCGGTACTCTTGAGTGCCCGTGAGATCAGTTCGCGTTCTGCCTCGGCAAAGGTGCCGATCGACTGCTCAGGTTCTGGCGCGACGGTCTGCGAGTAGAGCGAAGGCTTATTCGACCGGTTCCCCGCCAAGCTGGCGGGAAGGTCTTGCAGCCGAATCATAGGTGAGCGGCCGAAGGTGAATGCAGCCTCGATGCAGTTCGAAAGTTCGCGAACATTACCGGGCCAGCGATATTCCACCATAGCCGTGAGTGCATCTTCTTCGATACCCCGCACTGGAATGCGCGGCTGGAGCTTCTCGTTGAAGTACTCAATGAAGTGTTCGACCAGCAGCGGGATATCCTCGGACCGTTCTCGCAGGGGCGGCACGTTAAGAACGCCGGCCTGCAATCGGTAATAAAGATCCTGACGCAAGTTTCCTGCGCGAACAGCTTCCTCGGGATCGCGGTTTGTCGACGCTACAAGACGCGCGTCTACCGCCGTCTCTTTGGTCGATCCTACTGGTCGAACGCTTCGTTCCTGCACTGCGCGCAGCAGCTTACTTTGAGTCTCCGGCGCCATCTCCGTGACTTCGTCGAGAAACAGCGTGCCGCCTTCGGCCGCTCGGAAGAGTCCCAGATAGTCGGCATTCGCACCGCTGAACGCGCCCTTTCTGTATCCGAACAATTCGCTCTCAATGAGGTCCTTCGGAATCGCGGCGCAGTTCAGGGCCACGAACGGGGCCGTCGGAACAGCACCGCACTCGTGGATCGCACGCGCTATCAGTTCCTTCCCGGTTCCGCTTTCGCCGACAATCAGGATCGTGCCGCGGGTCCCTGCTGCGGCTTCGATGCGGTCATAAAGCCGGTGCATCGCGGGGCTGGAGCCAACCAGGCCATGAAAGATGCTCCGGTTCTCGCGCGCCAGCAATGTTGCTTGCCGCTCGAGCGCCTGTATGCGCGCGCCTGCGCTCGCTGATGCGGACCGGAAGTAGGCGTCCGCCAGCAGGATCATACGAATGTGACTCAACTTGTCGAAGGCCGTATAGATCTCGAGCGGCGGTGGCGGGTCCTTAGGGAAGGCCGTGTAGGCGCTTTCCTCGTAGAGATGAAGTGAAGCGACGATTTCCGCAAACGGCACGTTTCGCTCGCACAACAGTTCGCCGGTTCGTATGGTATCGATCGCGTACCGATCCATATCTCCTTCGAGCAGGTCCTTCGTGTTTCGCCAGAGGGCGTTGTAGAAGAGGTCGCGGAACTCCGGCTCAGACAGACTCCGCCTGTCGCCAAAATGGAGAACGTAGAGCTGATACCAATGCTCTATCACCTCCTGCAAGTGCTCCAGAACTAAGCCGAGGACCGGACGGAGCGCTTCCAGCTCCTCATCCCAAAGGAGGTGGTAGTGGCGCGGTGCCGCTTCAGGCCGTTCCGCTCGATTCGATTGGTCCTTTTTCGCTGTATCCGATGGAGACATCTATGAAAGATTGCATCCTTTCGCCCGCATAAGGTTGGTGAAACGACTGCTCAGCCTTTGGCACATCTGCTGCTTCTATTAGAGCAGGTAAAAACTACACGAAATTATCACGCTTCTTCGTCAATGTCATATGCCCCTAAACGGACTCGATTGAAAGTGAACACTGATTTGAAATATGAACGCCTCGCGCCCAGCGTTTTGCTCCTCTCAGATGACGTGGCTCTGACGGACTTCGTGCGCGGGCTCGTCAAACGTCCCTGGAAGCTGATCTGCCATAGAGCCGACAAATTCATGAATCGCGAGGTGCTTGCACAGCCAAATGTGCGCCTCGCCATACTCGACGATCAGACTGTCGAGGAGAATGATCGTGGACGGCTGCTCGCGCAGATACGTAAGCACTTCTCAGGCGTCTCGTTGCTCTACGTAGCTGGCAGTCCGAGCGACGACAATGAGAGGCGCGCCCGCGCAAACGGCTCTCACTACTACGTTTCGAAGCCTTTGTCGTTCGAGCGATTCGGGCAGGTGTTGGAATCATTTTTACAAACGCAAAAGGTGGACGGACGAGCCGCTCCCTCCGCAATCGGAAAGCCAAGTACAAAAGTGAAAGAATCGAGCGTCCAGAGCCCAGCGCCGACCGACGCTGGAATCCGTCGTCTCTGGTTGGAACTGAATCGCGAAGATTCCAGGCTGAGATCACGCCTGCTCGACGCAGCGCTCGCGGGGCTACGCCTTGAGCGCAATCCGGAGTCGCGCGAGCTCAGGCAAGACGCAGCTCAGCTTTGGGCGACGATCGGGCCGATGCTGTCCCATCACCTCGACACGGAAGACAAGGAGCTACTGCCCTGGCTGGAGCGGCGCGGCGGTCTCTCGCCGGAAGCGGGGCGAAAGGTCCGCGAGTACCATGACCGGCTGCGAACTATCATTGGCGTTATGGCCAACGCTGGCGCGGACCGTCTTACCGAGCCACAGGCTCGTGAGGTGGGCCGAGCGTTGAGCGGAATCGCGGTAAGCCTGGATGATGCGATCGATAACGAAGAGCGCAGGCTCTTCCCAACGATCCAGAAGGCGCTCTTCGGAATCGACCATCGCCCCTGAAATCAACAACGACATTGCAAAGGCAGGCCCTTTCGGTCCCGGAATTTCCCGTGGGACAGGCCTGCTAGAGCTCATGGAGGCCGAAAGCGTAGTGGAACTAGTCACGGCGAGGCGACAGCGGCGGGCCTTCTCAACCGTCGATGAAGATGTGAAGACGACCGCCAGCCAAGCTACACCCAGGGCCCAACCGCTCATCACATCTGTGGGCCAATGGACACCTAGGTAAATGCGTGAGATGCCGATGAGAAAGGCGACCATAAGGGCAAATGCCAGCAACTGGACTTTCCTACGCCAAGCGGCTTGAGTCTCGGCGATCAAGTACGCAAGTGCGACGTAAACAGACGTCGATTCTGTCGTATGGCCAGAAGGGAACGCCCAGCCCACTGCCGAGCCCACCATCCACTCCGTGGCCGGTCGAGGACGAGCAATGGAAAATTTCAATACGGTGTCCAGTGTCATTGCGCCAACCGCAGCGGAGGCGAGAAGCAGCAAAGGACGCCAGGAACCAGTTCGGAGACGCAGGCACAGACTACCTGCAATGACCATCGCCGTGAGAAGCGCCGCGCTGCCGAGATAGGTGATGCTCTCCATACACGTTGTCAGCCAGGGCAGTCGGTGAATTGCGATGTAGCTCACAATCGGCGCGTCGATAAGTGCGATTTCCTCATGCGCCAGGACATCGTGCACTACTCCTCCGAAGATCCAGACGCTGACCGCAAGTGCTGCGAGTCCGACGGTAAACGAAAGGCCGAAGGCTCCTTCCGGTTTGAGGCGACGAACGAGAAACTTGATTTGACCGCGATAACGCTGTTCGGCTCGTACTACTAGCGGGTGATCGCGCACTCCGTAGATGAAGATTTGTACCCTTTGTGGATGAGCTGCCACCCACCAAGCGATCGCGCCAAAACCTGCGAGGAAGAGCGCCAAAGTCGCAACGATGAGATTCGCGGCGCTGCTCGCTCGCGTGATTTCAGCCGCGTTCATTGATGTGTAATGTCATTAAGGCGAAAGCATGAAACAACGCCTGTCAGAGCGGCGCCGAACACGGCACCGCTCTCTTGATCGAGCAGGTCGATTACTCGGTTTCGGACTCCGACTTCATCTGTTGAATCTGCTGGTGTTGCTTCTCGATTTCCTGCTGTTGCTGCTGTACCTGCTCTTGGGTCTGCGCGTTGGCGTTTTCCTGATTCTGCATCGCATTGCCGACTACGTAGCCAGTACCGCCGCCTACAACACCGCCGATCGCGGCGCCCGCGAGAGGAGCGCCAACGGCGGCGCCCACGATTGCCCCAGTACCCGCGCCCAAGGCGGTACCGCCGATGGTGCCTTCTTCGCGAGTCGTGAGCGGCTGTCCAGAGCATCCCGCAACAATCAGCGAACCCGCCAACGCCAAGCTCATGATGATTGCTGTTAAACCTTTGTGCATATGACCCTCCATCCTCCAGTAATTTATACTGCCATGTGTGCATTTTCTGTGCCCTCACTTTCCTCCCAGATCCGATAGCTGTTCCCCTTGTGTACGATTGGGCGAATCGCGCAGATGTGCCGATGGAGACAGACGGTTGAGCCTTTTGGCGTCAACGCTGCGCGTATTCGTAGACGCTTGGGCGTCCCCTTCGAGCGCGCTTGAAGCTTCTGGCGGTGAAAGCAGGTAGTCCCGTTCATGCCAGTTCAGGGTAGATCGTTGTTTGTAGCGTTGATGTTCGCGAGTCTTCTTCCCGGTGTCGTCGTCGCTCAAACATCACGTTGTCCCGGAATCCACGTGAAGATTCTGAACATTAGGAACCGCAATGGAACCGTGGATTGCGCGCTCTTCGACTCTTCAGAGGGCTTCCCTCGCGATTTTCTGCTTTCGGCACAGAACGTTATGGTAATCAAGGTTCGATATACGGAGGCGCGGTGCGACTTCGAAGCTATTCCGCCGGGAACCTATGCGCTGGCTGTCATTCATGACGAAAATTCCAACGGCAAATTGGACACCAACTGGCTGGGATACCAACGGAAGGCTACGGGTTTTCAAACGACGCCAAAGCCGCGCTCGGCACACCTTCATTCGATGCGACCAGCTTCTCGTACGATGGACAAACCCTGGATATGACGGTCAGCTTGCACTATTGAGCGCTGCTCGTCTTGCGGAGACTTCCGATTAAGGTCTACCTCGCTTTGTGGGATCACGGACCTTGCGTCAGCCGCGGTGGCTGACGTTACTGGTGAACCGTTCGTCCATTGATCCCCTGATTCTCATTCGATCGACAGTAAATCCTCGCTTTTCTCTATCGAGAAATCTCACTATCAAAACCCGAAGAAGAGATTAACGCCCTCGGACGGTGGCGCGTAGTAATCTTGCCGCGAATGCCGCAAGGAGAGGCGTTTTGCAGCGATGCCCGCTGCTTGGGGGAGAACGGGATGAACAGATTCGACCGGTTGTTCTGGAGCAGGCTCTGGCGGTTGGCGAAGCCGTACTGGGTGTCCGATCAGAAACGCGCAGCGTACGGATTGGCAGCCCTTACTGTTTTCCTGAGCGGCTCCATCAAGGCCGGCAACGTTGTGCTCAGCTACGTAAACCGGGACCTGATGACCGCGCTGGCGGAAAAAAACGAGCACGTTTTCTCGCACACGATGCTTCTCGTAATCATCTATAGCGTGGTGTCGGCGCCGGTCGTCGCTATCGACGGATACGTGGCTGCGAAGCTGATGGTTAACTGGCGGCAATGGATGACCGAGCAGTTCCTCGGCAAAACCTTCCACGACCGCGCCTTCTACCGGATTAGCTCGGACGCGAGCATCGACAATCCCGATCAGCGAGTCAGCGAGGACCTGCAGACCTTCGCCAATTTCACGGTGTCGTTCGTCATGCAGGTGCTGCAGGGACTGGTTACCGCGGCGGCGTTCCTGGTCGTACTGTGGCTGATTTCGCCGACGCTGGTCGGAGTGCTTGCGGTTTGCGTAGGACTGGGCTCCCTGCTGACCATCGTGATTGGCCGACCGCTGATCGGAATCAATTTCGCGCAGCGGCGGCGCGAGGCGGATTTTCGATACGGCCTCGTGGGCCTGCGGGACAACGCGGAGGCGATCGCGCTTTACGGTGGCGAACGGCGCGAAGAAGGCGAGTTGCTGGAGCGTCTGTACGCGGCGATAAAAAACTTCAATCTGCTTATCTCGTGGCAAAGGAACCTTGCATTCTTCACATATGGGTACGATTTCCTGATGCCGCTACTGCCCTATTTCATCCTGGCGCCATCTTTTTTCGCCGCAAAATTGAGTTCGGCAAGATCACCCAGGCTAGCGGTGCGTTCATCACGCTGCGCATCTCGTTGTCGATAGTCATCGATCAATTCAATTCGTTGAGTAATTTTGCCGCAGTCGTCGAGCGGCTCGGAGGATACCTCGAGGTGGCCGAAAGCGGACGGCTTGCGCAAGCGACGGCTGAGATGGTTTCTGCCGAGCTGATCGATGCGGATATCGGAACGCAAATCGAAACCGTCGAGGCGCAGCGCTTCGCGGTCGAGCAGCTGACGCTTAAAACTCCGGCCAACCGAAAAACGCTGGTGCGCGCGCTGTCATTCGAAGTCGGCGCCGGCGAGGGGCTGTTGATTGTCGGTGAAAGCGGAGCTGGCAAGACCTCGATACTGCGGGCGGTGTCGGGACTATGGCGGACGGGTAGTGGAACTATCATTCGGCCACCGCTCTCCGCTGTGATGTTCCTGCCGCAGCGGCCTTACATGATTCTTGGCTCGCTTCACGACCAACTCTGCTATCCGCACGCGAGCCAGGTAACCGACGAGGAACTCCTGGCGATTCTCAAGATGGTCAACCTCAAAGATTTGCCCGAGCGTCTAGGAGGGTTCGACGCGGAGGTCAAGTGGGATGACCTTCTGTCGCTCGGCGAGCAGCAGCAGATCGCCTTTGCGCGGGTGCTGTTCAATCACCCCGAGTACGGGACCGTCTTTGAGTGGTATGGTCGATGCCTACGGTCCCCTTGGAAGCGCTGCGAAATTACCCAAGTCCAAAAGAGACCCTTCAGCGCTCTGGTGGGGAACCGTTTTCGCATAGCTACTGAGAGGAGATGCGAACATGCAGACGAAAGTTGCAGATTTTGACTCCACGTTCGCGATCACGAACGTAGAGGAACACTCCAAAGGTGCAAGACGATTGGGTTGTCTCGCTGGATTAGTCGCAGGATGGACATACTCGATATATGCCACCTTCTTCGCGCATGCTCTGACCCCTCCTAGCGTTTATGTGATCGACCGATACACGCATCGGCGCCTACTACCGGGTCAAATCGGCGACCTCTCGGAAGTCTTCAACTTGGACGGCTTGATTCACATGTTGGTACTTTCGCTGATCGTGTTCATCCTGGCCTGGTGCATCGTGAGCACAACTACCAAATGCGCATACGAACTCAGTAGGCGGACCGGGGCAATGGAAAGAGAATTGTCCCAACAGGAAGTACAGTTGAGAGCGATCGAGTAAAGCTCAGACAGGAGCCTGAACAATGAAATACACAACTAATTCCGCAGTGGCTATTTGTGCTGGTATCAGCCGGGTCCTAACGCAACGCCTGATCAGAGCACAACCACCATAACCACTGATACAAATAATGGAACCGTACAGAAGCGAACCACTGCGACGTATCCAACGCCGTAGAGCGTTCGTCGAGAAAAAAGACCAAGGAGGATGTCATGTTACTATTAATTATTGTCTTAGTTCTGTTGTTCGGCGGCGGCGGTGGCTACTACGGCTATAATAGCTACGGTCCCGTTGGAGGTTTGGTACCGATCATACTTGTTGTACTGGTTATTTGGTTGCTCGTTGGACGTGGCGGCTTCTGAGGGTCAGTTACCTCGACAGCACTTCAGGAACGAGCCTTGTGTTCAGAGTAACAATTGCCGGGTCGGAAAAGTCTGATCGCCGACTCTCAAGGTTCAAGGGAGGACTAAAGAAATGAAGTCAATCCAACGATTTGCCATCAGCGTCGTGACACTCGCGATCGCGTCATTGATTGGCGGAACGTTGGCCGTCAACGTCCGTGCCGAACCGGGCACAACCGAATCCTCGAACTCTGCCTCCAGCGAGAACGACAGCGTAAACGTCACTGCCGAGCATCATTACAAGTCCCCGGTTGAGCGTGCGAACGATGCGCTGCTGATCACCGAGGTCAAGAGCGCACTCGCCCGTGACGGCGTTGCCGACGGTAATCCCGTCGCCGTCGACTGCGATCATGGCAAGATCTTGTTGAGCGGTGTGGTTAAGTCGTCCCGGGACGCAAAGCATGCCGGCGATATCGCGGCAGCAGCACAAGGCGTCACAGGGGTAAAAAATCAGCTGACTTGGCATTAAATCGACTGTCAGCCCCGGTCCCTTCCCACGTCTTGGTCAAATTACTTCTTGAATTTCGCCTTCCGCTCCCGTGCCGCTGATCCATAGCGTTTGCTGCGTTTACTAAAACACTTGCGGCATCCGCGATCCCGCCGAGTGGATTGCAGGTCAGGTGAAGTGACTGCCTGAAGTGATAGGCAATCGCACCGTCGCGTCCACGAACACCTGTATCTAAAAGAACACCATACTGGTTCCATCGGATACATTTTGGTAGCACAAAAAAACGGCTCGGTGATATCGTCCGCGATTCGACAGCCGGAACCTCTGCAAAAACTCATCTCGCCTTGTCGGACGATTGGTATGGTCCTTGCCTTACTCTCGATAGGCATTTTGGTCGCAGGAAAGGAAAGCAAAATGGACAGACAGAAAAACACGGCTCCCACGGACTTCGATTTGTTGAATCAGTTGAAACCGCTGTCGTTTCTGTCACCCGTTGCATTGCACGAACTTGCGATGGCCCTCGATTCGTCAAACTTCAGTAGGCGGGAGGTTATCCTTCCTGAAAAAGAGCTCGCGGCAGGTGTCCATATCCTGCTAAGAGGCGTGGCGAAAATCACTTGCCTGAACCCGACCGGCCAGCGCGTAACTATAGCGTTACTCGCACCAGGTCCTATCCCACATTTTGTTTCTCTCCCAGTGAGCAGGTGGCATTTTCGGTGCGAGGCTCATAGCGATTGCAGGGTCGGCAGCGTGAGCTGGGACCAATTCGATGTCATCACCCGGGACGCGCCCAGATCTGATTTGAGAAGATTTCACGAGAACAATCTGACGCAACGGTATCGGTTCTTCGGAGGGAGCCTCGACCTTCGCGAGCGTCTTCTATTTACGCTTCTTCAATTGTGTTCGATTTTCGGGGTCAAAGAGTCCCGCGGTACGCTTTTGCGCGTCCCAATCAGCCACAATGATTTGGCTGGCCTGGTCGGAGCGTCACGGCCGCGAGTCACCGAGCATATAGCCGAGTTCGAGCGTGAGAATCTGCTTGTTCGACAGGGTCGGCAGATGATTGTGCGCCTGGACAAGCTCGAGAGCTCGATCAACGTTCCACCGCACAAGCCGAATGACTCACTGGAAGGAGCTGTTACACCGCATTTTCCGGCAATAGGTCAACTCTATAGCCCACGTTCGATGGCAGGGGCTATTGCAGTGAAAGCGTTGGCTCATGAACGATTCGCCAGTCCAGTATCTCGCCGCGTGAACAATTCGTTCGCAAGGGCCTGAGCTAATTTCTCATGGAGAAGGGAGCACAACTATCTGTCAAATGAGAATAACTGATTTGGGAGGCGTCCTATGTTGCTTTTGATTATTCTGCTGATCCTTCTGTTCGGTGGCGGCGGTGGCTATTACGGATATCGCAATGGCTACTATGGCGGAAGAGGAATGAGCCTAATGACCATAGTGCTAATCGTTTTGGTGGTCTGGCTGGTGATGGGTGGAGGAATGATGCGGTGAGTGTCCTGCAGTTCCGGAGGCATCAGCGCAGTCAAAGCTGATATGCGACTCCATACAGCCGGACATTAAACCCAAAACCAAAGAGGAGAACAGTGCGATGAGCGGAACAAGCGACAAGATCAAAGGCCGTGTGAAAGAAGCAGTTGGAGTTTTGACGGATGACCGGCGTCTGAAGAATGAGGGAAAGCTGGACCAGGCCACCGGCAAAATTAAAGAGGTCGTAGAGCGCGGGATCGACAAAGCGACGAGTGTTGTAAAGAGGCGCGCGAAAAAATAGCCGGAACATCATGAAAGTACGATCGAATCCCGGTTCGCCGATGATCTCCAAATTGAATTCAGAGAGTAAAGGCGGAAAGTCAGGTTTAAAATGAAAAAGGGATCTATCGGCAGCCGAAATACGAGGATCCTCGGAGTGTTGCTCTTAGCAACCCTTCTGATGGGTTGTTACGACTCAGGGGGAGGAGGAGGTCCGAGCTACTACGGAAATACGGATTACTATAGAAGCCAAGGCTACTACGCAAGTCCAGGCTACGGGAATACCTACTACTCGAAGAATGTCTACCGGGGCTACGGCAGTTATCCGCAGCCCGGGCTGTTCGGCGGCTACGCTCCAGCTCACGAGGCTTGGGACGATAGCAGCAGAGGCCGGACCAGCTACGGCGACGGAAGACGTGGTGGTGGCGAAAGCGATGAACATGGCGGCGCCAGGACCAGTGGACACGGTGGCGGCGAGAGCAGTGGACACAGTGGACACGGCAGCACCGGAGGTGGCGCAGGACACGATGGAGGCAGCGATCATGGCCATTAATCGTCGACGTCGAGAAAAAGCAATGCTTCATTCGCTAAGTGGTAGTCGAAAGATTGCAACGGGTTGGGATGCTATCCGGGTTTTGTCTGTCTGCCTCCTACTTGGGCTCGGAAGCGGCCGCGCGGCCCTGGCACAACAGCCGGGCCAGAAAACTTTCAGTTCGGCTGCAGAGGCGGCGGACGCTTTCGCCGCAGCCGTGCAAAATCACGATGAAGCGGCGATGCTGGCCATTCTGGGAGCATCCGGCCAGGACCTGATTTCGTCTGGCGATCCGGTCGCCGACAAGAACAAACAGGATTCCTTTACTGCCCAGTATCATGCGTCGCACCAGTTTGCTGCCGCTGGCGACGGACGAACCTTCCTCTATATAGGTACAGAGAATTGGCCGACTCCTATACCTCTGCGGCAAAGTGGATCTCAATGGTACTTTGATACGGACTACGGTATGCAGGAAATCTTATATCGGCGGATCGGCTCCGATGAGATAGACGCAATCAAAGTATGCGGAGCAATCGCCGATGCTCAGCGGGACTATTACTCCACGCTGCACGACGGTTCGTCGGAACATCAGTATGCTCAGAAGTTCCATAGCACGGCAGGAATGCAGGACGGCTTATACTGGGAGGTCAAGTCAAACACACAACCGGAGAGTCCGCTGGGTCCCCTGGTCGCTGAGGCGGCTTACGAAGGCTACCAACATAACACCAACGGCGAGCCGCATCCCTTTCACGGCTACGTTTACCGGATACTGACCAGTCAAGGAGCCAACGCACCGGGGGGCGCCCGAAACTATATCGCCAATGGCAAGATGACCGGAGGATTCGCGCTGGTGGCTTATCCGGTGAACTATCGCGCGTCAGGAGTGATGACTTTCGTCGTCGATCAGGACGGTCAGGTCTATCAAAAAGACCTGGGTTCCAACACGGAGCAGATAGCCAGCACAATGGTGTCGTACGATCCGGATGCTACTTGGCAACCGGCGAGCAAAGCGACCGTTGCCGCGCAAAAATAGGGCGGTCATCCGATCAACGGAGGCAAATAATTCATATGCCTTGCGATACACGTCTCTTGACCTTTAAGGAAATGCTGAGGGTTGCAACTGAACAAATCTCAGCAAGCGACCAGCGTACGGCGGAGTGCCGAACTCTTCTCGAAAGAGCAAGAGCTAACATTCACGCCGCCCAGGAGCGCTTGGACCGAGCTGTCTTTGATGGAGCCAAAGCACGCCAGGCTTACATAGACTGCCTAAGTTATCTGAATGCTAATCCAGACGATCATTCGGCGCCGATGCGGGAAAAATTGACCAGCCTCTACAATGCGAGGACGCAAGCTGTTCTGAATACGCTTTCAGCGCGCGAGACTGTCGGTAGATTTCAAAAAGAAATGGATGAAGCAACCGACGCCTTTACGGTTGCTCAGGATGCGGAAAGAAAGATCACAGATGAGAGGAACCTCATAACAAGTGAAATCGCGAAATTGAGCAATCCGAGTCGATGAATCACTCCCATTAGGGCAAGTTGCTTTCGATTTTCGATGGATCTCAAACAGCAGGGGAGGACAGATAAATGTCGCGCTCAAGAAAAACTCAGATAAAATCAATTGTATGGCTTAGCGCTGCACTGTTCACGCTTGTGATCGCTGCTCCCGCTCGGGCGCAGGTCACGATCCAGATCGGGACACCGCAGGTGCCTGGCTTCTCTAACTACTATCCATGGTTCAACGATGTCCCGCAGTACCAGGGAGATCAGACCTTTCGTTGGTTTCTCGCAAATCATCCGAATATCGCGGAAGCACTCTCACGGAATCCTGGCCTGCTCTACAACGCCAATTGGCGCTCGCAATATCCGGCGTTGGAGCAGTACCTGGAGAATCATCCTTACGAGTGGCAGGCTCTGAACAACGAATACTGGTCAACAGGACCGGCCGAAACACAATGGGGTGACTACGATGACGAGCACCAATGGCGCGACGCCTATTGGTGGCATCAGAACAATCCCGATTGGTTCTATGACAATCACCCCGATTGGATTTCGCTCGACCCACGCTGGCGCGACCGTGATGGCGACTACGACCAACAGCACGTATGGCACTACGGGCAATGGTGGTACCAGAAGGATCCAGGTTGGGTGAATACCCATCATCCGAATTGGCTCAAGCAACACCAGAACTGGACAACCCAGGCGTCGAAGCAGCAGAACCAACAGCAGGACCAGCGACGGCAGGCGGCACGCGAACCGCAACATCGAAACGTTCAACAGCAAGAGCAGGCCGCGCACCAGCAAAATCCGCAGAACCAGCAGCGGCAAACGATGCAGGAGCAACAGCAGCGTAATGCTCAGCAACCGCAGGCTGCGCATCAACAGAAACAGCAGAATCAGCAACAGGAGCAGCAGCGGCAAACGTCGCGCGAGCAGCAGCAGCGAAACGCACAGCAGCAGCAAGCCTCGCACCAACAAAATCAGCAGATCCAGCAGCAGGACCAGCAACGTCAGGCGATGCACGAGCAGCAGCAGCGGAATGCTCAGCAGCAGCAGGCCGCGCACCAGCAGAATCAGCAGAACCAGCGACAGGAAGCGGCGCACGAGCAGAACCAGAAGCCCGAGCAGGCGGCGACCCGTCCAGAACATCAGCAGCAACCGCCGGGTCAGCAACAGGACAAGCAGCACGGCAACGGCAACGACAAATCGTAAACGGTGTCTAGTGGAGTAGTACCAATGAAATCGATTACATGGCTTGGTGCGCTGCTCGCGTTGTTGGGAATTTTGGGCCTCGCGATTCCGGTGTTTACGACCTCACAAACCAAGAACGTAGTAGACTTGGGCAATCTTAAAATTCAGAACACCGAACAATCTACCCACGTGGTTCCCCAGGCTTTGAGCGCGGGCGCACTCGCTTTGGGTGTGGTCCTTATCGGCGCAGGACTTTACAGAGGCCGTGACAGTTAATGCGTATGTCCCGCCCCGATTTTAAATAGCTTTCCCCCCAGAATCGTCTTCTCCGGCCTTCTCGAGGGATATCGCCAACTTATCGGAACGCCTGACTCGAAAAGGAACTGCGAGCACGCTTCGGTGTGGCGCGATCGGATACAGCGAGCGAGCATCCAGGGCAGAATTCGCTTGATTTAACGTGGCACAGCGGATGCTTAGACCTGCGGAAGCTATATGATTTTACCGCGTGTCAAATGGCTGTGGCCGATCGGAGCCTTGCTGCTGATCGCCGCAGGGGTCGCGTTCTGGTGGATAACGGAACGCAAGCAAGAGTCTCGATACGTCACGGCGCAAGTGGACCACGGTTCGGTCGTCCGTTCCGTTACAGCGACCGGCACCGTCAATCCCGTGATAGTTGTGCAGGTAGGAACCTACGACTCGGGGCCAATTATCGCCATCTACGCGGATTTCAATTCGCCGGTTAAGGCAGGGCAGCTGATCGCGAAAATCGATCCCCGACCCTTCACTGTCAAAGTGCATGAGGCTCAGGCCGCGCTCGGCAATTCGCAATCACAGATCGCCAAAGACCAAGCGGACTTGGCCTACAAAAAGCTCCTTTTCGACCGCGACAGCAAGCTGATGGCCGAAAACGTCATCTCGCAAGACACCCTCGACAATGCGCGCAGCGCATATCAACAGGCAGCATCTCAGGTTGCGCTGGACGGCTCGATGGTCAAGCAGCAGATCGCCAACCTTGAGGAGGCGCAAGTCAATCTCGACTATACGAACATCATCTCGCCGGTTGACGGTACGGTGGTCTCGCGCAATGTCGACGTCGGCCAGACCGTGGCCGCCAGCTTTCAGACGCCGACGCTGTTTCTGATCGCCAAGGACCTGACGCAGATGCAGGTCGATACCAACGTGAGCGAGTCTGATATCGGCGATCTGCGAGACGGAGAAACTGCGGACTTCGGCGTTGACGCATTCCCTGACCGCGTGTTCCAAGGGACGGTAGGGCAGGTACGCCAGGTTCCTATCAGTATCCAGAACGTCACGACCTACGACGTCGTCGTGAACGTACCCAATCCTGAATTCCTCCTGAAGCCTGGCATGACCGCAAATGTGACAATCGTTTCTGCACGCAGGGACAATGTGCTTCGCATTCCAATTCAAGCGTTACAGTTCTCGCCGACGTTCGCGAAGGGTAACTCCACGAGTCCTTCAGCTTCGCGCGAAAAGCGAGTCTGGATAGCGGACGGGAGTGCAATCAAGCCAGCATCGATCGTGACCGGTCTCGACGATGGCCACTATGTCGAGGTCATGAGCGGCGAGCTCAAGCAGGGCGATTTGGTCGTAACCGCGGAGTTGCGGTCAGGAGATACGAGTCCCACGGCATCGCTGACGGCCTCATCATCTCCACTCCGGCTCGCGCATTGAGCATCACGATGTCGGCGGTGATCCAGATCGAAGGCCTGAACAAGACCTATCGTATGGGTGAAGTCGAAGTGCAGGCCCTGCGGAATGTTTCGCTTTGCATCGAGCGCGGCGAGTTCGTCGCGATCATGGGCGCGTCGGGTTCGGGCAAGTCGACCCTGATGAACGTCATCGGATGCCTCGATCGTCCCACCAGTGGCCGTTACCTGCTCGAAGGCGTCGATGTCGCCTCGCTCAAAGAAGAAGAGCTGGCGGCGATCCGGAGCAGTCGAATTGGCTTCATTTTCCAGACCTTCAATCTGCTCGCGCGAACCAGCGCCATTGAGAACGTCGAGTTGCCTCTCTTTTACTCGGAGCGCAACCTCCATGGCGAGCAACGCGCCGAAGAGCTGCTCGAAATGCTCGGGCTCAAAGGTCGCGAGAACAACAATCCGAATCAGCTCTCCGGAGGCCAACAACAACGTGTTGCAATAGCGCGCTCGCTAATTAATCAGCCCGCGATCCTGCTGGCCGATGAGCCCACTGGAAATCTGGACTCCAAGAACTCCGCCGAGATCATGGAGATCATCAGCCGGCTCAACCGCGAGCATGGGATCACCGTTCTGGTGGTGACCCACGATGCAGACGTCGCCGCCTACACCGATCGGGTGGTGACATTTCGCGACGGCGCGATTCTCTCGGACGTTCGAACGCGCGTCAGCGAACGCGCCCCAGTCAAGACGGAAACCGTGCCCGCAATGCGCGGGTCTCTCGAGCAGGCGGCGAACGGCAACGGCCTGGGCCGCGCGCGCAAATTCGGCACGATGGCGCTGAGCGCCGCGGCACGAGCGCTCAGGCGCAACAAGACGCGCGCCGCTCTGACCATGCTCGGCATTTTCATAGGAGTTGCGGCAGTGATCGCGATGGTGGCGGTGGGCGATGGCGCGCGATATTCGGTGCAGCAGCAGATCCAAAGCCTCGGTACCAATCTGCTGGTAGTGCTGCCCGGCGCGACGACTGCCAACGGTGTCCGTGCGGGGGCGGGCAGTATCTCGACTCTGACAGTCGCAGACGGCGAGGCAATCCAGAAAGAAGTGCTTGCCGCTGCCGCCGTCAGCTATGCCGAACCACCAGGTCGCGCAGGTCGTATACGCGCATCAGAACTGGAGCACCAGCATCGCCGGCACCACTCCGATCTACCTGACGATTCGCGACTGGCCGGTGGTTGATGGGCGCAACTTTACGGACGAGGAAGAGCGCAGCGCCGCGCCCGTGTGTCTGCTCGGACGTACGGTCGTTAACAATCTGTTCGGTCCGGGAGAGGATCCGGTTGGCATGATCGTCCGGGTGAAGAATTTTCCCCTGCGCGTTGTCGGCGTCCTCGGCGTCAAGGGACAGTCCAGCTTCGGCACTGATCAGGACGACGTGGTCCTCCTTCCCTTCAACACTGCGGAGCGAAAGGTGCTGGGTACCTCGCAAGTAACTGCGAGCGTTCCCGCAAGCTCCACGGGATCGAGCAATCCTGTACTCAACCCGTACATCGGGGTGCCGAGCACCACCGCCACCAGTCCGATCTATGCGGCAAGTATCACAATGATTAACCCGTTCGGTGGTTCGTCAAAGATCTCAGGCGTCGTAAATCTGATCTTCATCAAGGCTCGCACCGCCTCGGAAGTCGATTCAGTGCAAACACAAGTTCAGCAATTGCTGCATCGGCGCCATCGCATCGGTCCTCGTGAGGACGACGACTTTACCGTCCGCAGTCTCAGCGAAATCGCACAAGCCTCGGAAAGTGCGAGCGCGGTGATGACGCTGTTGCTGGCTGCGGTGGCGTCGATTTCGCTGCTGGTCGGTGGGATCGGAATCATGAACATCATGCTGGTATCGGTGACTGAGCGAACGCGAGAGATCGGAATCCGCATGGCAGTTGGAGCGCGACGAGTGCAGATACTTCTTCAGTTCCTGGTGGAGTCCGCGCTGCTTAGCATCGTGGGAGGACTCGCGGGTGTCGCGCTGGGAATAGTCGCGTCCAAGATACTGTCCGCACTTGCGTCCTGGCCTACCCTGATTTCGCCGGTCGCAGTTTTCGGCGGGTTTGCCTTTGCAGCAGCGGTCGGGCTGTTCTTCGGATGGTATCCGGCACGCAAGGCGTCGAGACTCGATCCCATCGAAGCGCTCCGCTATGAGTAACCGTTCACGTCGATATTACGCTGTCCCTATTCAAAACCTCGTCCGCGTGACGAAGCGTTGTTAGTGTGTTACTGCAACGCGCTATGTTCTCGTTGCTGGCTCGTTTTCTGCGTGCATTTGCGCTCGGTAGTCGAGGCGCGTGCCTCGCGTGAGGCGGAGTTCCTGGTCTTGCGCTAACAGCTGCTGGTTCTTAACCGCAAGTCGCCCGTGCGCCGCCGACTCCGGAACATCGATCATCTGATGCTGGTCTGGCTGTACCGCCAGTTCCCATCATGGTTGGATGCTGTGGTCCTCGGCAAACCGGATACCTTGCTCAGCTGGCATCGACGAGGCTTCCGCGCTTACTGGCGCTGGAAGGCTCGGTACTGCGGCTGTAGGCGAAGGATCGATCGCGAACTACGTGGGCGCGGATGAGGTTTTGAGGAGCCACACCCATTCCTGATGTCACCGTTTCCGTTTACGCGGATTGGGTTTTGAGGAACCATGAGTCAAAAGGAGAATCCATCTGGTGAGCTTCGTCGTTCCGGCCAACCGAATCGAAACGTGCTGAAGATGATTCTATGACGCCGCTGGAAAATACCGAAGGTGTTTCGCCGCCGGCTTCTGCCACCTCGCGTTGGCGGAGCGAACCGTTCCGGCTGTTCTTTCCGCTAGGCGTTTTCTTTGCGTGGATCGGTGTAGGCCACTGGCTACTGTACACTACCGGAGTCACGACGACCTACTCGTGCCGCTTTCACGGCTTGGTGCAAATGCAGGCGTTCATGATGGCGTTTGCCATAGGGTTCCTTCTCACGGCCCTGCCGCGCCGCACGCAATCGCCGGTAGTTGGACGAATGGAGATGGGAGCGTTTGCGGCAGCGTTGATTCTCACTACTGGCGCCGCGATTATCAATTGGTGGATTTTAGCTGAAATCGCTTACGCCTTGTTGTTCGGACTGCTTATCCAGTTCGCGCTGCGTCGATTTCTGGCTGGCGAAGCGGGACGCCGCCCCCCAGCCGCCTTTGTGGTCCTGCCTATAGCCGCGTTGCAGGGGATAGCCGGCGCCGCTCTGATTGCCGCAGCCGACGCGAACGCCGTGCTTCCATCCACCGGATATCTCGGTGTGCTGCTGGTCGAACAAGGCGTATTTCTCTGCCTTGCTATTGGCGTTGGCAGTCTCGTTCTGCCGCTCATGGGCGGCGCTCCTCCACCACCTGACCTTGGTTCCGCGCCTGGCGAAACCTGGAAGGCACTGGCATACGCGGCTGCCGGCATTGCGATCTTCTTGAGCTTGCTGCTCGAGCAGCTTGGCTTTGACCGAAGCGGTCCATTGCTTCGTGCGATCGTTGTCGCGATCGGGCTGGGAATCGGCGGCGGCGCATGGCGCCTGCCCGGCAAGCCGGGTGCGCATCGCAAGCTAGTGTGGCTCGCGGTGTGGCTGATGCCAATGGGATTGATCGCCTCGGCAATCTGGCCCGACTATCGCGTGCCAGCGATGCACATCCTTTATATGGGCGGCTTCAGCCTTTTGGTTTTTGGAGTGGGTAGCCACGTCGCGATGAGCCACATGAACATGGAACAACTTGCCCTCGGTCGTCCCCGCGCGGTTGTCATATTGGGCGCAGCATTCTTGATTGCGCTGAGCGCAAGGTTGGCGGCCGACGCCAGTAACACCTACTACGTTCACCTCGGATGGGCGGCCGCCGTATGGATCGCGGGCACGGCGGTTTGGCTGGCCTTCTTCGGCCCGAAAATGCTTCGTTCCTGAATTAGCCTTGGGCTTCAGCGTGCGGTCAGTGAAAGACAGAGAGACAATCCGGAGCTTCCTCGAACGAGATCATAAGCGCCTCGATCAACTGCTGGCTCGCGCGGGCTGCGATCCCGAGAATATCGATATGGCGGCGTTTGGCGAGTTTCGCCGAGGACTTCTGAAGCACATCGGCATGGAGGAGAAGATTCTTCTTCCCGCTATACAACGGCTTCGGTGCGGCGAACCGCTCCCAATCGCCACTAGGTTGCGGTTGGATCACGGTGCTATCGCGGCGCTGCTAGTGCCCACACCACGGGGCGCGGTCTTGCGGGCGCTCAAGACGGTGCTGGCGATACACAATCGAGTCGAGGAGGGGCCTGACGGTGTGTACGCTGAATGCGACCGTATAGCCGACACCGATTCGGAACCGCTCGTTGGACGCCTTCGCGCCGCGCCGGAAGTGCCGGCCGCCGCACACGTGGACGGTCCGAAGGTCGAATCGGCTGCACGCCGTGCACTCACCCGAGCCGGCTTCGATGCCGCGTTGCTCGATTCCTGACTCTGAGGAGCAATGGTCGGCCCGCCATTCTCTGCAGAAAACTCGATCTTCGAACCTGGGGGCACCGAAGAAGCTTAATTCGGCCACCAGCAGCTGATTTATGGTCGATTCTCTCTGTCGAGAAATCGAGCCGGTGCGATCCGGCTAGCGCTATGTTCCGCCTTCACGGGCAACTTGCTGCAACGAACGTTGCCGAGAAGTCCCCCTTCAGCTGGTCCTCGTTGCATGAGCCCGAAAAGTGGAAGTTGCCATCCATTAACCCTGGCTGAGGGAAATCGCCCACAAATTGTATTTCGCATCCTTTGAAGGCGGCGCCGTGGAATTTTATAGGGGACTTTCCCGAGGCTGTTTTTCCCGAGATGACATTGGTGAGCTCTGGTCTCATATCGTACTGAATATCGTACGTGCTCCCGTGTTTACTTATCGACTTCCCCTTCTGCGCGAAGACAAGCGTGAGAGGACAATCGCCCGAACAAGAGGCCGTATTGAAGACTGTTCCCTGCCAGCATCCCCGCACCAGGACTGGCTTCTTTGCTTCCGGTGCGGTGTTGTCCAGCCCTGCCTCAACCTGCGCCCTCGCACTCTGGACGGCGCACGACAAAGCGACAATTGTGATGAAGAACATGGCTCGTTTTAACATTTGCCAATCCTCCAGGTCGGAAACGCCGTCAAAGCCCTGCTTGCGAGAGAGAGGCCGCAAGACTGCTGAAGCACCAGAAACGTCTAGGTCAAACGACCGTGCAAGACAATGCCTACGCCGCCAGGGTGGGCCGAAGGCTCCGTCGCGATCACGAATCAGATGACCTAGGCGGGGAAAGCGTCAGTCACTTGCCAGATTCTTGGCAACGTAGCCACCGAAGCGCGCGACGGCGGCGGCCGCGGCTTGCTGGTACTTGCGCAATGACACCACGCCACTCTTCGTCAAGCCGCTCCGGGAGCGCGTCGAGACAACGAGGTCGCAGAAGAGCACGGTAAGATGGCGTCGTTCGCTCTTTCTTTTTTTTCAGCGCACTCGCGACGATCGTATGAATAACCCGCGATGCAGCGTGGGTGGCTCAAGGGGCCGCCGGTGACGCGCCCGCATTCGGTCCACCCAAAGGTGGCGCCATCTTCATTGAATCCGGCGCCGGCAAGTCGCGCTTGGTGAAGTCTGAGGGAATCAGGAAATCGCTGTCTGCCAGCCTCTTCGATTCGATCTTCTCGACTTCGAAGGTTGTTCTGATTGGCGGTCGTTTCCCCATCATCTCGTTAATCCTGGCCGCCTCCTCCGGCGCCATTCCCGCGATGTTGACTTTGCCCGTCTTCATCGTGGCGTCCGACGCGAGCGGCACCCCACCTGGAATCTCACCGCTGGCGTGAGGGTTGCCCGCGATCTTGAGCTTGCCCGCCATGTTTTTCTCGAACGCCGCGAACTCTTCGGCGCCCGGCGCACTGGTCGAGAAGCACTCCTTGACCGTGTAGTCGCCCGCCATGACGTGCATGCTGCCGTCGTAGTCGGTACACCTGTAGTCCGCAATTTCGTGCGTGGTTGCGGCCTTCTTGAAGCCCATTCCAGCTTCCGCCATCATCGCCGCCTGCTGCCCTTTGGCCGGGAACTCTATTTCGAAATAGGTCTTGGCCTTCGGATCGAGCGCGTACATCATACCTTTGTCGAGATCCAGGATGATCGTGTGACGCTCATCCACCAACTTCTGCTTGTTACCCTGCAGCGAAATGGTTTGCTCAGAGTCGCGCGAATTCGTCCCGTTGGTCATATGTACCTTTTGCGTGATCACGACCCCGGCAGCCGCGGGAAGCGCGGTCATTGCGAGCGTTATCCCCGCAACCAGGGCGCTTAGTCTCCTCATAGCGATCGCTCTCCTTGTGCTCGTTGCGTTTTCATCGCAGTGTCATGCCGACCGGCGCGGCGCTCTTAATATCGCCGCGCTGCGGCACGACATCCTATGTAGCATCAGGGCCAACAGCCCGAACAACACCCATACCATTTCCTGGATGCGCCGCAAAAACCTTATCTGCGAGCTCGCCGAACTACTGAAAGAAGGTCTTTCGAGCAAAGAGCGTCGCGGCTGTTCACCTAGGACGAAATGGAACGGCAGGTTGCTGGAGCATTCGGATGTCATTCAGTCACTTCGCGAACTGTCGCGCGCCAATGGGTTAGGTCTGGTGCGAGTCCAGTTCCTGGATGGTTACTGCTATATGGCGCTTACTAAGACGCGACTAAATCAGGCCTCTTGAGGGAATTGCGCGAGTGTGCGGCTCGGTGCGCCCAGCATTCATTGCGACGTACCATGGCGCGCTGATGGGAACGCGATCAGCGCTTGCTGCGCGACCCACTCTTGCGTTATGCGCCGATTGGATCGCCAGCGAAACGCCCATCAGAAGTCCGGCGATGATAATCAATCGCATATCTTCAAACCACGCCTAGCAGCCAGAGTACGAGAACGACCACCACGATGCCTCCCAGAGAAATGGGAAGATACATATCGACTCCTCAGGCCTTGCGGGTCGGAATGTTTGGTTGGTCTAGCGGAACGCGGTCAAAGGCGAGTGGAAGAACCGCCGTTTTGGGCTGGATCAATTCGGGCTCGATTCTTATGTCGATCCCGAGTCTTTTAAACTTACATTGGGTGAGATTCAAAAGCCATCGCTGGACGTTCTATCTGGTTATCTGAATAACGAAGATCGACGACTTAAGATGTACGTCTGCCGACTAAGGCTGCTATCGTGAAAGTGTCGATAAAGAAAAATAGCTATAGAAGCAGAATGCTGTTGAGTCTAAGAACATTCCAGCTTTCCCTGCAAGGCTTCCAGTAATAAACGGTGACGCATGAATTCGGAAATCGTACAATTCGACCTCGAGGATCCATGCAATCGGCGCGTGGCGTCCGGGATCATCGACCTTTTGTGCTTTTACAAAACCGGAGAGGGGAGATCACGGGACATCGTCACGAAAATGCGATTCGTTGTCGAGACCTACTGCACGCTATTGAGCATCATCGAGAAAATCCGTACCACCGGCGAGCAGCACCCTGCTTGCGCACTTCTCGACGAGCTAGACGACATCCACAATTACTCGTGAGCCCCGTCCATGAACCCCGGGACCGCCGCGATCGTTGATACGCACTTTCACCGAACGGCCGGTCGCTGGGTTGGTAACCATAACTGAGGAACCGATCGGCAAACTGCGAGAGGCCGCCGTCAAGGCGTCGGGATCGTACGGTTCGCCGCTGGCGGTCTGGCTCCCGGCGTAAGCGTCTCCCTGGTAGGTAGCTCTGACAGCTCTCGACAACTTCGCGCTGGCTCGTGGGGCTACCGGAACGGAAAGAGAAGGCGCAGACGTCTCCAAACCAAGCCGAGGCGAGGACGATTGCGGCAATTCATGTTGCGCCGGCGTCGCACATGAAACTGCAAGCGACAGGCTGATCAGCGTCAGGGCTCCAAGAATGATGTGTAAACCCGAGTTGCTATTCATCAATGGCTATTCTCCGACGAGTCCCGAAATAGTCACTTGATATATCGGCTCCGCTTCGCCATCGAACGAAGTGACTATTCGACCAGGAGATCGTCGAGCTTTTTTAAAGACCGCGAACGAGCCAGACGACGACTATGATTAGCACGATGGTTCCAAGAGAAATGGGCAGATACATAACGGCCTCTCGACGGGCCTTCACTTCTGGCGGTGGGGGTTGGTCTAGCGCAACGTGGCCGAAGGCGAGTGAAAGAGCCACTGCTGAGCGCGATCAAATTCGGACTACGATTCCTATGTCGATCCGACTCCTCCAGACTACATTCGGCCTCATACGAAAAGCCATCGCCAGACGCATTGATTGGTTATCCGAATAACGAAGAGAGACGACTCGAACATGTATATTTAGTGATTGACTGATATGGTCAGTGATCCACGACAGTATAGTAACTGACATACCAAGGAGATTACTAATATGAAAGTAAAATCGACCGCCACACTTCTCGCACTAGTTACCGCACTTAGTATTCCGCAATTCGCCTCCGCCACCTCAAAAAACGCGATGACGATGCTGAACGGTGCGAATCAGATGAACAGTGAACAACAGGACGCGGCGACAATGCTTCGCGAGCAAAGCCGGCGACAACCAAGCAATGATCACCTTGGCGGATACGATGAGCGGCAACGCTAAGGCTAACCAGGAAGCAGTGAAGGCGCTCGCCGATTCACGGAAGATCACGTTGAACGCGTACAAGAAGGATACTGCCGCAAGCGACGAGATGTCGAAATTGAATGGCGCCAAGTTCAATTCGGCTTTCTTTGCGAAGTCCGTCCGTGACCAAAAGGGCGCGATTGAAGCATACACGACTGCCAGACACAGTTTCCGTAACGATCGCGATATGCAGCTCTACATCGACCAGACGTTGCCGATTCTGAAGGCTAATCTTGCAATGACAGAGAACCTGCAGCACCACTCCGCGCAGGGCAGCTCGCAGAATCCGGCGAACAATCGCACCAGCATGAAGTAAGTGATGAGGTCGGAAATCGTACAGCTCGACCTCGAGGAAACACGCAAACAACGCGTGGCGTCCGACATCATCGACTTGTTGTACTTTTACAAAACAGGAGTGGGCAGGCCACGGGATATGGTCACGAAGATGCATTTCATAATTGAGACCTACTGCACTCTGACATATCCCGGTTTCTTCGGTTCGGATGACACGCTGTCGAGCATCATCGAAAAAATTCGCAATACTGGAGAACAGCATCCTGCTTGCGCACTTCTCGATGAGCTCGACGATATCCACGACTACTCGTGGGACTATCTGTGCAGTGATGATCTTGCTGGGGATGCCACCAAGGAGTTCGACGTCAACCAGCTGACCGGCTTCGTGCGGCGTACCTTGAAGATCGTTAATGCGATACCCAACCTGCCGTAAGTCGACCTGCACACTCAAGCATCAGGAAAGGCACCGACTTAATGAAATCATACTCCGAACGTTAGTATAACGTCCGCCCTCGTCCGGCGTAGTCCACTCTGGCTCGCGATCCCACTTGATCCGTCTTCGTTCCGGTTCGTCCCGCACTTTTTGTCAGCTACCTGATTTCTTGTGCAGGGGAGGGGTTAAAATGAAGAAATCATGGCCCTGCACGCTACCGAAAAACGGAACGGACGCACGAGCGGTTGCGTTCAGGGATAGACTCTCGCTATGCGTCAAAGTCGAGTACGCATCCAAAATCATGGTGTCGGCATGAATTCCGAAGCATCGAACATCGAATATGAGCTGGATGAATCAATCGCCACTGTGCGGCTGAATCGGCCCGAGAAGCTCAACGCTTTCACGTTCGCGATGATTGATCAGATTCGCGAGGCGGTGGAGCGCGCTGCCGCGGACGAAGCCGTGGTCGCAATCATTATTACGGGAACCGGTCGCGCCTTTTCCGCTGGGCTCGACGCAGGAGATCTCTCGCGCTCGACCAAGGGCGGAGCGCCGCCGAGCGCTCGCGATACCGCTCCGGATGAATTGCCCGCGCTGTTCAGCTATTTGCTGCGCGTGCCGAAGCCGGTGATGGCGGCAGTCAACGGCATCACGGCAGGCGGAGGCTTCGTGCTCGCTATGATGTGCGATCTGCGGTTCGCGGCGTCCGACGCGAGCTTCACGACCGTATTCTCGAAGCGCGGGTTGATAGCCGAGCATGGCACGGCATGGCTGTTACCGCGGATTGTGGGCACGAGTCGCGCACTCGATCTGCTGTGGAGCTCGCGGCGTTTCGATGCCGCCGAAGGGTATCGAATTGGATTTGTCGATCGCCTGGTGCCGCACGAAACCCTGCTCGACGAGACCAAGTCTTATCTGCGTGAACTGGCGGCGAACGTCTCGCCAAACTCGCTCGCAGTGATCAAATCCGAGGTTTATCGCCACTGGTCGCTCGCGATGGAAGGAGCGTTTCGTGACGCCGATGAGCTTATGAAAGTGGCGCTCATGCATCCCGATGCGGCAGAGGGCGTCAAGTCGTTCGTCGAGCGCCGCGCGCCACGATTCAAGCGGATTAGAGGAGAAAGCCGATGAGCGGTAAGCACTTCGAAACGATCGTCTATGAGAAGTCGGGCCCGGTCGCGCGGCTCACGATGAACCGTCCTGACAGGCTCAACGGAATGACCAATCGGATGTTGGTCGAGACGCGCCATGCCCTCGCGACCGCCGCCGAGGATCGCGAGCTCAGAGTGCTCGTCCTAACCGGTGCGGGTAAGGGCTTCTGTCCCGGTGCCGACATCGGCCAGGTCGCGTCCGCGGCGCCGGACGATCCTCTCACGGCCGACGACTTCCGCGTACCGATTCTGCTGCACAACATGCCGGCCGTAACGATCGCTGCGGTCAACGGCGCTTGCGCAGGGGCGGGTCTCGGATGGGCGCTTGCGTGCGACTTCAGATTTGCCGCGGAGTCGGCGCGCTTCAACGTCGCGTTTCTGGATGTCGGCGTTGCGGGCGATATGGGCGGACCATGGAGCCTCTCGCGAATCGTCGGTTCAGCGCGTGCCCGCGAACTCTATTTCCTGCCCGGCAAGTTCGACGCGGCCGAGGCGCTTAGGATTGGAATGGTCACGCGCGTTTTTCCGGATGATCGATTTCGGGAAGAAGTCGATGCAATCGTGAACCGGCTTACCGATTGTGCGCCGATCGCGCTGCGCACACTGAAGGCGAACTTCGTCGACTCGGAACGGATGGACTTTGCGGGGTACGTTGCGCTCGAAAGCGAACGCCACTTCAGGATGTTCGAAACCGAAGACACTCGCGAGGCATTTGCGGCCAAAGCCCAAAAGCGCAAGCCCCAATTCAAAGGCCGCTGACAGAAGATTTCTCCCATGTGGCTCAGACATCGAATGCAGCTCATTTTAAGCACTTTGGAACCGCCTATCCTAAGCAAGGCGCAGAACAGAAGATTCTACTATTGTTGAGGGCGCTCCGGCGCCGCCGCCGCAAATCTAATATCGCTAGCGGCATGATCGCCGGCGTCTTGCTTCACAGCGAAGGCGGTGTGCGTATGCCGCAGTGCTGCCGCTTATTTCATGGCGCCGTTTAGCCAGGCCTGGAATGTACGTCTGCGCTCCCTGACGAATGACTCGCTGGCGGCTGTCCTGATGATATCTGCGACAGAAATCGAAGCGAGGGCTTTGCGCCATTGCGTCTCCGCATCCAGGAAGGCCTTCGCAATCGCGCAGCGCTGCTTGCATGCTGAGGGTGCTGCCGCGCACGGCCCTTGCTGACGAATTTCGGTACACCGAAATGCCGGTTCCGGCCCTTCGATGGCCAAAGTAATGTCCAGCAAAGTGATCTTGGCGGCCGGCTTGGCCAGACGGTAGCCGCCGCTCACGCCGCGGTTGGCCGTTACAATTCCCGCGCGCGACAGCGCCTGCAGATGCTTGGCCAAATAGGCGCGCGGCAGCTCGTGAAACTCGGCGAGCCGCCCGGCCGGCAGATCGAATCCAGCCGGTACCACGCCGAGCACGCCGCATAGATGGATCGCCCATTCGACACCTTCTGCGATTCTCATTGCGGACAAATATCATCCATGTTAATTAGGATGCAAAGTATCCGAATTTGACCTGGAGGATCGATCGCATGCGAGACTTCGATGTCGTCGTGGTCGGAGGAGGTCTTGCGGGGCTGTGCGCCGCGTCATTTGCAGCGAGCGCTGGGGCCCGCGTTGCGCTATACGAGGCTTCGCTGGATCTCGGAGGGCGCGCACGGACCCGGGTAAAGGAAGGACTTTGTTTCAATTACGGTCCACACGCCTTTTATCGCGGCGAGGCACTGGACACTGCGCTTGGGGACCTGGGAATAGTTCCAAGAGCCAAGGCGCCCAACCTGACGGCTGGATATTTCTATTTAGTTCGGGATCGAACGCTGCATTTGGCCCCGTTCAGCGCGTCCGGGCTGGAACAGACAACGTTGTATCCCGCGGCGGCGAAGCCGGACGTCCGCGCTGCTCTTGCCCGACTCGGCAAGTCGGCGCCCGAGGTCGGCCGAGCCGTGAGTGCCCGCGAAGCCATGGAGGAGTTCTCGCCGTCGTCGCACGTCCGAGAGCTGATCTTCGCTTTGTCCCGCGTGTCGAGTTACATTCACGATCCTGATGCTGCCGATGGCGCGATGCACTTCGCGCAGCTTCATCGGTCGTCATCGAAGAGCGTCTTGTACGTCGACGACGGCTGGAATCAATTGGTCTCGGCGCTGGCGGCCCGTGCCGAGGCCGGCGGATGTCTCTTCAGCGTCGGTCGGCGCGTGACTGCGATTAGACCGGGGCCCACGTGGAGCGTCGAGACCAGCGATGGGAACTCAGCTTCCGCTCCTGCCGTGGTGATTGCTTTGCCGCCGCACGACACCTTGGAACTGGTCCCTTACGCGGAGGCGATTCGGGTCGCTGCCGAGCGATGCGTTCCGGTATATTCCGCATGCCTCGACCTCGGACTGTCGCGATTGCCAGAGCCGAGGCATCAATTTGCTCTCGGCATCGATGAACCACTCTATCTGTCTGTTCACAGTCAAGCCGCTCGATTGGCGCCCGAGGGCGGCGCGCTGGTGCACGTCGTACGATACCTGGAGCCGGATCGGGATTTCGATAAAGCGTTCCTGCTCGCGGAACTCGAGGGCTTCGCCGACTTGGTCCAACCCGGCTGGCGCTCGCTTGTTCGCGCCCGTCAATTCTTATGGAAGATGCCGGTTATGTGCGCGGAGCCTCTCGCCCGGTTTGGAGGTCTTGCAGGGCGGCCGAGCGTCGAGGTGCCAGGGTTTTCGGGTCTGTTCATAGCTGGTGACTGGGTCGGATCGCACTCGTTGCTCGCAGCCGCCACGGCTGCCAGCGGGCGCCTTGCGGGGGAGCTTGCGGCAGCATTCGCGCAAAAAAATCGATCATCGTCGGCGTAAACCCTGGCCGAGGTAAAGTGCGCGTTAACCGCGCACCAGGTCCATCACACGTCCGAGCGTCGCGAGTTTCTCCGCGAGGTCGCGACCTTGGGGAGCGACGCGTAGCGTCGTGACTCCTGCATCCCTGAAGGCCCGGATGCGGTTGCGCACCATCTCGGTATCGCCCAGCAGATTCGCCTGGATCACCATTTCCGGCGGCACCTTGGCGATCGCTTCGGGACGTCTCCCGGCAATCCAGAGACGCTGCACCTCGAGCGCCGCCTCCTCCCAACCGCCCCGTTTGAATGCATCGTTGTAGAAATTCGTCGTCGCCGATCCCATCGCACCGAGCGTAAATGCCATTGCAGGCTTCAAAGGCTCCACGAGCGCATCGACATCATCGCCGAACGCAACTGTCCCGCCGACCTGAATGTCGATGTCCGCCAGGCTGCGACCGGCCCCTTCTGCGCCCCGGCGGATATAGTCGAGATGCGCAGCAGCATGCTCCGGCGTAAACGATGTGCCGAGCCAACCATCGGCCACGGCGCCGGTGTATTCCAACGCGCGGGGCCCGAGCGTGGCGAGATAAATCGGAATGTTAGCATTGCCGGGTTGTGACAACCGGAGCGCCTTGCCCTGCCCGCCTGGCAGCGGCAGTTCGTGATACCTGCCGTGGTATTCGATTTTTTCGCCGGCAAACGCCAGTTTGATGATCTCCACCGTTTCTTTCATCCGGGTGAGCGGCGCCTTGAATGGACGGCCCTGCAGCCCTTCGACGACCTGCGGACCGCTCGCACCGAGCCCCAGGATGAAGCGATCGTTGCTGATTGAGGCCATCGTCAGCGCTGTCATCGCGATCATCGCCGGCACGCGCGCACTTATCTGCATGATGCCAGTGCCGAGCCTGATCCGGCTTGTGCGCGCAGCGAGATAGGCGAGCGGTGAAATAGCATCATGCCCCCACGCCTCGGCGGACCAGACGGAATCCACCCCGAGCTTTTCCGCTTCGACGACGTAGTCGACTTGTTCGTCGAAGTCGCGCTTCCGACCCGACGCGGCGCCGCCAATGCCGATGCTGACTTTCATGCGATCCTCTCAAAGCTGACCATTTTTTCGAGCGAGGCTAACGAAATAAGAAACATGCCTATGCGCGCCCCCTTTTCTTATCGCGCGGTGTAGCCCTCGTCCACCACAAGTTCAGAGCCGCTGACGAACGAGATCGGCTGCGAAGCGTCGCTGGTCACCGTACTTCGGTAACGTTGGTTACAGTTGTGGCTGCTCATGATTCCTTATGCTCTGTAAATGTTGAAGTTTTGCCACCGACCGTCTTATCGTGACCAACGTGCTAACGATCCTCTTTGGCTCCATCATCAGTACGGTCGGGCTTGGATTTTTGGCAAGAACAAGTGGTCTACGGAAGACATCGAGAGCATTCGCTGTCGAGATCGAACGATGAATCTTGGAGCCAATCCCAAAGTCGGACTTCGGTGGTGTGGAGTCCCGATCGCACTGGCCAGCACTGGTGCCATATCGCTCGTGGCCTTGCTTTCCTTCGGAGGGTACGGCGCGGTCAGGATTCTCCGGAGGATTGGTCCGTTACGCAGCGCCTATCAATTTCTCTCCAGGGCTTACGACCGGTTACTCGATCAGCTCGGCCAGGAAGTTCTGCAGGACCCCAGAGACGCGCCTGCCTTACGGCTCATGGTTTCCCTTAGTCTTACCGCTATACCAATTTTCCTGATCCAACTCGTTTTAGGAAAACCTCGACTGCTGCTCGCGATCGCTTTCTATATTTCCCTTTATGGTTTCAGGTTCCAGCGGTTTGTGAGGATGTTCAGCGCCAAACACCTGGAAGCGCACCGGCGCCAGGGCTACTTCAAAGAGAAGTACGATAGGATCTTCGGCCGCTACGTCGAATTCTTTCTAGGATATCTGTATGGAAACGTTCCGGAACTGGATCGGACGGTTCATGTCCGTCTCCACCATAGAGAGAATGGCGGATTCGATGACACAGCAGAGTCAAGGGGCTACGATCGGACGAGTCGACTAGATTTCCTGCGGTATCTCTCGAACAACATTTGGACGGTTTCGGGGATTGCTCCATACGCCTACTTTAAGGCTAGAGGCGAGGGAGACAACCGAAGACGCCTGTTCTGGGGGATGGCGCGGTACTATGCCTACTTCGGAGCTGTCGCTATCTACAACTGGAGAATCGCCACCATGTTCGTGTTAGTTCCTCTTCTCTGCATGAACTTCATCACGGCAATAGTCGCATGGGTCCAGCATGCCTTCTACGACTCGGAACAGCCCGAGGACTATTTCGCGCATACCGTAACCCTTCTTGATGAGGTCAACTTCATGAACGAAGGATACCATCTTTGTCATCACCACAGAGCTGGCCTGCACTGGACCGAGATGCCGGTCCATCTCGAGCGGATTCGTGACAGGATGAGAGAGTCCGGCTCCTTAGTGTTCCGCGACCTGGATTTTATGAGACTTTTCCTCGAGCTGACCCTCCTTCGAAGAATGGATGTGCTTGCCGAGAAACTTGTTCCGTGGGAGCCCATGAATCACGAGCAGAGATTGGCTTTGCTGGCTGAGAGAACTGGGGTCGGCACTTATTCATTGAGATATACGCGACGGACCGCGGTTGTCGCTTCGCGGTAGACCAGTTGTAGATGTTGGCGAGCATCGGGCGCCCATCGTCTATTGCGCGGTGTAGCCGCCGTCCACGACAAGTTCGGAGCCGGTGACGAACGAGGCTTCGTCGCTGGCAAGGAACACTGCACACCATCCGACCTCTTCGGGCTGGGCGCCGCGTTTGAGGGGAGTCGCATCGATGAGCGGCTGCAACTCTTCCTGCGCGACGATGTCGAGCATCGGGGTGAGGATCAGTCCCGGGTGGATAGAGTTGACGCGGATTTTGTCAGGCGCGTACTGGATCGCAGCGGCTTTGGTTAGGAGGCGAACGGCGCCCTTGGTGCCGTGATAGGCGGCGGAGCCGGAAGAGCCGACGAGACCATAGATGGACGAGATGTTGATGATGGAGCCAGCGCCGCGCTTTCGCATCGCGGGTACAGCGTACTTCATCCCTAGCCATACGCCCTTCTGGTTGATGTTGACGATGGAATCCCATTCCTCTTCGCTGGTTTCCTCTATGCCTTTGACGTTCGCGATGCCGGCGTTGTTGACGAGGATGTCGAGACCACCGAAGTCGCGCTGGCAACTCTCTACTGCAGCGCGCCAGTCGGCGGCACGGGTGACGTCGAGACGAAGCGGGATGACGGATTTCGTGCTGACGTGGGCGTTGATGTCGTCGGCGGTCTTGCGGCATTGGTCGTCGAGCACGTCACCGATCACGACCTTGGCCCCCTCGCCAACGAAAAGGCGGGCCTCAGCAGCGCCTTGTCCTCGCGCGCCGCCCGAAATCAGAGCAACTTTGCCTTTGAGTCGATCCATCGAATTTCCTCGCTGAATTGTCTTATTGGCTAAATCTTAATCTCATTTGTAAACGCTTCGTCAACCGTGTGCCTGAACTAACGATCTACGAGCGCAGTTCGTCGAGCAGCGCCTTGGCCTCCTTCAGATCGTGCGTGTCGAAGCCCTCGGTGAACCAGATGTAGATTTCCGCGAGCACGGCGCGCGCCTCATCTCGGCGATTGGTATCGCGCAGCCGCCGCGACATCGTTAACAAGCGCGCTGGACATTCGACAGTCCGATTCCGAGACCTGAGCGCGGGGCTAGCGCAGGTAGCTACAGTCGATGCTGAATGGGAGGCGGCTTTCGCCATCATTCACTGTCAATCCTGAGGCCCTACCGCAGTCTTCGGGCCGTGGCATGCTGCGACCTTATCGACTGTAGAGCCAAGATCAGATGCGATCTTGGCGTCAGTGAAACCCGCTTGCTCCTGATTCTTCACCGCATCGCAATCTACCGGAGCGTTCGAGGTGGAGAACACGCTGCATCCTGATATTCCGCCAGCCAGGACCAGCAATCCCAGAGTCGCTCTAAGACTTAGGTTGTCACTTTCCCTCATGACGATTCCTCCTAGCGAACGTTTTCAAGGCCTCAATTCATGCCTCCTAGGCAGGTGCAACTACTCGCCTAGTCCTTTTGGAACGCGTTGGCGTGATGAGATCAATCGTGTCGAAAGCTTCGTTCCCGACTTGATCATCCGCCTTTGCCGTGCTGACTATCTCGTTATCCAATGATTCTCATACTGGATATCATTGCGTAGGCTGCCAGCTCTTGTCTGGATTGTAGGACTCTATGGCTTTCGCAAGGTCGTCGGTCTTCGGCCCGAGATCCTTCTGCTGCACGTTCCCGTCCGCGTCGACGAGAAACGTCATCACTCCGCTCGATCGATACTTCGCCGGATATGCGAGCACTGCAAAACCGCCGGTCATCTTTCCGTCGACGAGGTAGTCCTTAGCTCCGCCAGGTGCATCCGCACCCTGCTTGGTCAACATCTTGAAGTAGTAGCCGCGCACCGGCATCTTTTGACCTTGCGGGATGTTGCGATATCCCTCAAGCGAGGCTTCCGCGACCAGCGGTCCGATAGGGCTATCCGGCTCTCCGGTCGTAGTCTTCCAGTACAGACCGTCATGCGTGCCCTCATCGCTCAAGATCTTACGTGCGTATTCTTTATTACCATCCTTGGCGAGGTTTTGATCGTAGTATTCGTGCTGTGCGGCTACGATTGCGTTCAAGGTCCGAATGGTGCTGCGCTCGTTCCTCCCGATTCGCCGGAAAATGAGTTCCTGCCTTCCGTAGGCCGTGTCGAAATACCAACCGCTGGAATTTTTCTCGAGCGGAATGGGCGTAGGCCAGTTTTCCGCACCTACTATCAGGAAAAGTTTGCCATCGGGTCCGTAGCTGAAACGATGCATCTGATCGTAGGATTTGAGGAATCCCTGCACTGAGTTCTTATCCTCAACCGGATCGCCGGAGCCGGTGAGTATACCTTTCGCGTCTTTCCCGAAGATGGCAAGCAACTCCGGCCGATCGTCTTTGCGCAACGCATCGACCATCGCCTGCGTCGCGGCCTCGGGCGAGCTGAACGTCTTTTGCTGCTCATCCGCGGCGGCCCAACCTTGCGCGGCCGTGTTCAGCAACAGAATCAAAACACTGGCGCCGATTGTTAGCGCGATTCTGCGCAAAGATCGCAAGATAGTCCGATCCTTTTTCTGTTTGGGCATCGATTGATTCATTAGCGTCGACCTCCTCCCCTGCGCCCGCCGCCACCGCCCCATCCGCCACCGCCTCGATCACCCCAGCCGCCACCACCGCCAAAGCTTGAATGGCCACGACCGCTATCGGCCCAAGCGTCGCCGCCGGGCCGAGATCCGCCGAACGCGTTGGAGTGTTCTCCGCCCCCAGAGTAGCCATATCCGCGATCGCTACGGTCGAAGTTGCTCGCGCTCTTGTTCCAATTATTTCCAGACTGGTTGTGATTTGCGTTATGCCAGTTATTGTTTTTGTTCCAATTATTATTGTTGTTCCAGCTGTTCGTGTGGCTGTTCCAGCTGTTGTTCTTGTTCCAGTTGCTGCTGTTATTGTTCCACCCGTGGTAGTTGTTGCTGTTCGAGACGTAAACGTTGTGGTTGTACGAAACGTTACCGCCATGCCAGTTGCAGTCCCAGTTGTTCGAACCCCATCCGTCACTCGAACCGATCAGAGCGCCAACCGCGATCCCGGCGCCGAAAGCCAACACGCCGGTCAGCAAAAGGTCACTATTGGAATAACCCGGATAGGCTGCCACGGGCGCTCCGTAAACGACGGTCGGGTTGTATTGGGGAACGTAAATGACTTGCGGATTGGCCGGCTCGATTATGATCGTCTGCCCCTGGGTTACCACTTTCTGCTGGTCGTTCGATTGCAGCGTACCGGCCGCCTGGGCCTGAGCGCGCATGACCTGTACGGCCTTTAGCACCCCCTGCGGATCGCTGTAGTAGGCCTCGCCGAGAGCGGAGGTCCACGACAGGTTCGTATTCATGTTGTCCAAGACCTTCGGAAACGCGGTCAACGATTTGATGCTAGGGTCCCAGGATTGGGAGTTCGCCCCTTGAGCCAACTGAGCGGGCGAGAGGCCAGAATTGCCCTGCACCCAACGCTGGGCTTCGACGATTTGAGTTGGATACTGAGAAGCCGCCAGAATTTGGCCTACCAGCGAATCGGGGTAAAGCGCGATCGGGGCTACCAGTTGATGTAGTTCAGCGGTGGTAGGCCCCGAGTTCTGTGTGTCTCCGGATGCTTGCCCGTAAGCAATCAGCGGCGATGACAACATGAGTTGTGTCCAAATCAGAATAAATGCGAGAGCCTGGCAAAACTGCGACATCCGTGTTCCCTCCAATGTATCGACTAGCCCTCGTCAGCGGTTGCTTTCTCGCAGCTGCATCCGCGAAGCATTCCGTTACCGATGCACCACATTATGCATCTCGTGGCAGGATGCGACCATTGGACTAAGGTGTAATATTTCCGGCGCGCTGACTTACGGAATCACTGGACTAAGAGCACGATTGGTAAACGAGCCTGGCTGCTCGGTCCTGCCGTTCGATCGGGCCGTTCCTATGTTTCTGCGCCTATAACACCAAGCGCCAATCTTCTCCTGTGCCTTCTTTCAATTGGCTTTGCTTGCTGGCCGGGCGTGCAACTGATCCGCCATGCGCACCAGTTCGGCGAGGGACTCGGCGTTCATCTTGAACCTCACTCGAGCCCGGTGAACTTTGATCGTCTGTTCAGTGGTGCCAAGATCGGCGGCCACCTGTTTGTTGAGGAGCCCGGCGGTGACCAACTGGAAAACCTGACGCTCGCGTGGCGTGAGAGACTGGTACCGGCGTTGGAGGTTGCGCAGGACAGAATCCGATGACTTTTGGGCGCGACTACGTTCGGCAGCGCGGTAAACTGCATCAAGCAATGCTTTGCGATCGACGGGCTTCTCAAGAAAATCGACGGCGCCTCTCTTCATCGCTTTGATACCCATCGGGACGTCACCCTGGCCTGTAATAAACACAAGTGATAGATGGGGTTGAGTTCGAGCAAGCATTTCTTGCAGCGCGAGGCCGTCGATACCGGGCATCCGCACATCCGTCACGGCACAGTCGATTTGATTAAGACATGGATCGTTGAGTAACTCGTCCGCCGACGAAAAAGAAGCCACTTCCATCCCGGCGGTTTTGATCGCGCGCGCCAACGAACTGCGCACCGATTGATCGTCATCGATTACGGCGACTTTCATGAAAATGCTCCCCTCTCGCGACTCGAGTTAGCCGGTGTGCGGAGTATCTATTTCGACGGGGAGCTCAAACTCCATCGTCGCTCCCCGGTCAGAATTCTGTGTTGCCCGGAGTCGGCCGCCGTGGTTCTCGACGATTGACTTCACGATTGCGAGCCCCATTCCCATCCCCGTCCGCTTGGTTGTGAAGAAGGGTTCGAAGAGATGCGGCATGACCTTCTCATCGATGCCCTTACCCGAGTCTCGAACAGACACATGCACGTGGTTGCGTTCATTGCCGCCCGCAAACAAAGCGACCTCGCGCGGTCCGTCACTTTCGCACACTGAATCGAATGCGTTGAGGACCAGATTCAAGACGGCCTGCATCAGATGTGTCTTGTTGCCTGGCACCGGCGGTAGAGAATCAGACACCTTCATCGACAGAGATATATTTCTCATGCTCGCGTCGGTGCTTACGATGCGATTGACATCCAGCAGAAGCTCTTTAACATCGACGGATGACATCCTGGTTTCGCCGCGCTGAAATAGCGCGCGCACATTGCGAACTGTGTCTGCCGCCCTCGTGTTGTCTCTAACTATGTCTTCGAGGGCGAGCACAACCTCTTTAAGGTCCGGCGACTTCGCCGTCAGCATATGAAGAGCGGCCTGCGAGTTGTTCCGGATTGCTGCGAGCGGCTGGTTCAATTCATGCGCCAGGGAAGCGGTAATCTCTCCCATTGTCACGACTTGTGAAACCTGCCGCAATTCCTCGGACAGCCGGCGAATCTCGGCTTCAACGCGCTTTCGTTCCAGCGCGTTTCCGAATATTTCCGCCACGAGCTTAAGACGCTGAACTTCCTTCTGAGACCACGCTCTCTCCGAAAGAAGAGTACCGAACAGAACCGCTCCGACCACAACTCCGGCAATCCGCAAGGGAATCGTAACGTTCGACTTATTTCCGTCACGACGGAAGCTGTCCCGATCTTTAGAGGCTTCCGAAGGCATGTCCTCAAGGCGCGGGATTACTACAACCTCGCCGGAGAGTACTTGGGCAGTGAGCCAGGGATAGGAACCGGTGTCGTTCACCCTTTGGCCTCTCTCCGGTGCATCCAAACCGTCTCGCGCCCACTGGTGCGTCGTGTAAATGAGTCCATCCGACGGATCTACCTGCACGACGGTGCTGCGATCGATCTTCATCGCAAGCACGATCAGCTGAAGCCATCGCTCTATTTCGGCGTCGACCTCTTCAGCAGATATTCGGATGAAAGCCGCGGATAACTCACTCAGAAGCCTCTCGAAATCCACGAGCTCGGAGTTTCCAGCGATTTCAGCGGGCGAAGCAGTTGCTAACACCGCGCCGCCGTTTTCGTCTCCGGAGCGACTAGCCATAAGGTTCGGTGCGGGTCCGGATTGTAACGTGGTGGACCCCAAACGACCACTCCTAGTCTCGTTCTTATACGCCAGATGGATCTCTTGTTGAAAGAGCGAGCGCACGGCCAATCGCATCAAGTAATGGCTCTTCGTCGAACGGTTTGAACAGAACTGCGACGGCATCCGCTTGCGCCGCCTGCGAGCGGGTGTTGGCATCAGTTCGGCCCGTAATTAGTATTGCAGGCAGGCCGCGTCCAGAACCTTTTAGAGCATCGCACATCTCGATTCCGGTCATTTCAGGCATGTCTATATCTACCACCATGCAAGCGTTTGACGTTGGAATCTCACTAGCCAACAAATCAGATGGCCCGGCAAACATTTTGACTGTAAAACCCGAGGCAGAAATCAGCCTGTTCAATGATCTAAGAACGGATGGATCATCGTCCACTACCAGCACGGTTCCCGGACGCCTGGTTCCGACCATTTTTCCGTAGCGAACTTTGGACTTGGCCCTCTTGGATGGCCGCCCGGACCGCCCCCCCTCCTTAGTCGCCAGGCTCGCTAAAATCTTGATTTTCAAATTACTTTTCGGACTCCTCTTGAGGTAGTTCTCCCTCCGAACCAGCGATGCGCATGGATTGTGTGACGAAAATGTGACGCCGCGCTATTGCACCAAAGTGCAATACGCCCATGTCGATTCCATGCGAAATCCCGTATCAGAGACAGGCATGTCGCTAATCAGTGCTCATCCCTGATGGCGTTGACAGCGGCCGTTGGGGGAGGTCAACGGCCACCGTCTCGCCAGAGGCAACCTTGCTCGGGCTGCCCAAAATTGCCAGATTCGCGCGCGCCGGCTCCTAATCCGGCACGTCGCGTACAAGCTCACGCCATAGCAGAGATGCGTCGGCATTCTTTCTCTCCTGGGCATAAATCACACCCAGCAGATTGCGCGCGTCCGGCTGCTCAGGATTCAGCAGCAGCGAAGAGCGGATCTCATGCTCAGCGTTGGTCAACATTCCGCGTCGCTCATCGACAAGGGCGAGATTGAAATGCGATTCCGAGTGATTCTCACCCGAGAAAACTGCGCGTCGCAGGCTGTTGGTCGCAGCGTCCAGGTCGCCATTTTCGAGTTGAGCCAGCCCGAGGTTAAGGAATAAGTCCCAAGTCTTTAATCCAAGCGCTTCGGCTCGTCGATACTCTCTGATTTCCGCCATCGTGTTGCCCACCATTCCCAATGCAAATCCCAGATGATAGTGAGCGACCGCGTTATCCGGATGCCGGTTCAGAACCTGAACGTGACGACGTACTGCTTCTGTGTAGTCCTCGACGCCAAGGGAATAGTCTGCGCGGACATCGCAGACATGCTCGTCGGTTACGCCCGCGATCGAATTGCCTCCAGTCAGAAACAACACAAGGACAATAGTCGCGGTGAACACTAACGAGGTAAGTCTCACGATTTTGCCTCTGGCTAGCTGTGATTCACACTGCACACAAACGGACGCATGGTTCTATTGTACTTTGGTTCAATACACCTTCGTACAATGAACTAAGGTCCAATTGCTCCAGCTAGTGCCTTCGACGCACACTCCGAGTGCGACACTTTCCTGCAACACCGCGTGCGCGAGAGCGCAAGAGTAAAGGACTATCAATCGAGAGTAAGGAGCCACGACAGCGGCGGCCAACTGAGCTGAAGACAAAATAGCAACACAGGAGGAGCATTTTAATGTGTAGTTGGAAGAAGAGATATTTCGCGGCAGCACTTTTAATAGGCGCAATCCTCGGTGTCTCGTTCGCGCACGCTGCGTGGGCGCAGGACAAGAAACCTAACATAGTCATGCTCATGACCGACGACACGGGCTGGAATGATTTTGGCGCCTATTCGGGAGGAGGTGCCGGCTTGGGCCATCCGACTCCTAACGTCGATCGTATCGCCAAGGAAGGCGCCTACTTCACTAGCTGGTACGGCCAGGCGAGTTGCACGGCGGGACGGGCCTCGTTCATCACCGGGCGTATTCCGATCCGTTCAGCGCTCTCGATCGTGGTGGCGCCCGGAGACGAGAATCGCTTGCGTAAAGAAACTCCGACGATCGCGGAGTTCTTCAAGAAGAACGGTTATACTACCTATTTTTCGGGTAAGTGGCATTTGGGCGACAAGCCGGATGCCTATCCCATCGAGCACGGCTTCGACGAGATGAAGAATTTCGCCGCCTACTATGCCGGCGTCTATTCTTACAACAACACCGACAAGTGGTTTCATCCCTGGTTCCCGTCGTACAACCCCGAATACAACAAGATGTACGACGACATCGTCAATCTTGGTGAGTGGGAAGGCGTGTCTGGCCAGCCCGCGAAAAAAGTCGGCACGATCACCTACGACTCGCTGGCGACTTTCGATGTCCGGCAGACCGATTCAGCGATTGACTACCTCAAGGCGCATGCGAAGGGTGACAAGCCGTTCTTCATGGACGTCAACTTCATCAAGATGCACAACCCTACCAACGCGGCGCCGGAGTTCAGGGGGAAGTCGCACCTCGGCGACTACTCGGATTCCATCATGGAGCTCGATGCCGACATCGGCCGGATCATGGATGAAATCCGCGCGGACGCGCCCAATACAATCGTCATCGTGACAGCCGACAACGGCGCCTGGCTGGATGCGTATCCCGACGCAGGAACGATACCCTTCCGTGGCGAGAAAGGATCTCCATTTGAAGGCGGCTGGCGCGTCCCAGGCATCATGTGGTGGCCGGATCACATTCCTGCGGGAGTGCGATACGACGAGATGATGTCGCACATCGATTGCTGGGCGACACTTGCCACGATGTCCGGTATTACTCCGCCGCCGCACGATTGGGTCGACAATAACGGCAAGGGGATCTACTTCGACAGCATCGACAACAGTGCGTACATCCTGGGGAAATCTCCTCACTCGGCGCGCGACTCGTGGATATATGTAGATGGCGAGAACTTTCAGGGTGCCCGAGCGGATATTGGCGGGGATCCAAATGAACCATGGGTGCACATAGCGTGGAAGTATCTGTACACAGCCAAGGACTCGTGGCTGGGCTCGGAGGCGAACCTAGGTTCGATCGGCGCCACGTATAACCTCACTATGGATCCTTACGAGAAATACGACATGACCTTCAATGGCGCTGCGCCGACTCGCGTGCTGTCATCGTCGCCCGGAAAATATTCCGGTCAAGACAATGGTTGGGTCTTGTCGCTGATTGAGCCGGTCATACTGGAATTCGACAAAACGATCATGAAGTATCCGAACATCAAGAGGTATCCGGGTGGCGCGTCGAACGACCTGGTTCCGAACCTTCAGCATCCAGACAATCCCTTGCCACTGTTGAAGGGTGGCAAAGAACCGCATACCGCCGGTGGGTCGGACTAATCGCATCGAGACGGGCGTCCTGGGATAGGACGCCCGTCAGGCCCGAATCAGCGTGAGAGCTAGCTCAAGCTGCAAGTATCGAGACCTATGGGAGGCGGGAATCTCATGAAACATTTCAGCTTGTTGGTATTGGTCGCTGCGTTGTTGATAGGCAGTGTCGTCGCCGGGCATGTCGATCCAGCGCAGTCGGCGACCACGTCGGCGGAGGATGGCGTGAAGGCTCTCGCACTTCGATGGTTTCTGCAGATGCAGGCAGGCAAGATCGATCGTACGCAATATACCCCCGCCTATGGCGCTTTACTGACGGATGACGCGGTGAAGGCGATGTCGCACCACCTCAACCAGTACGGGGCTTCGCCGACGCGCGCCGAAATCTTGAAAAGGCGTTCGGAAGGGACCCAGACATTTTACATGGTGAAGCTCCTCTTCCCTCGTGGCGACGCTGCCAGCGTCCTGTTCGGTCTCGACCCGCAGGGCAAGATCACGGCTATCAGTATTGTGACGATGGCAGGAGACTGACACGAAGTAGGCAATCGCTGGGTCAGAACAAATGCTAGAGAGGGAAAGCCTGGCTTGCAGAAGCGGAAGCGAAAGGACCGAAGAGCTTGCCTCCTCGGGCCCTTCACTCTGTTGCCGTTCTATGCGGCGGGCTTGCCTGACGCGAGTGCTTTGACCGCTTCCGTAGTCAAAGCTTTTCCGCCGATGCCCCAATCACCGCTTGGTACCTCCTCGATCGTTACCCAGGTTACACCGCGCAAATTCTCGCCCTCGATGGAGACCATCGCGTCGGTGAGTTTCTCAATCATCCGATTCTTCTGTTGTGCAGTGAACACACCTTCAATCACTCGTACTTGAACTAGTGGCATTCTCGTTCTCCTCTTCCTGGTTGTTTTTCTCCCGACACATAAACCACCTTAGCGGTTCGGGCGATGGTGGCGGTGAGTGTTGCGCCATCCCGGATGCGCAGCCAGCAACGTTGCAAGACGATCCTAGGTGCTGCGAGCCGGCAATGCACGATATAGTTATGAGAAATTTATGAGATTTGCCGTCGCGCACCCCGGGACGAGACGCGCTCCGGCTTGGCTTTGTGTTGAAGGTTGCGCGGCACAGGGGCTTTCACCGCGACCCCCAAATCAAGGGCTGGACTTCTATAGAGATATCCGTGACCGTGTATAGTCTCTATTACTCCAGCCAGGTCTCCCAACTTCTTGCGTAATGTCGCGACTACAACGTCGACCACATTTCCGCCCACGTCGTATTTGAGGCCCCACACGTCGTTCAGAAGTTCAATACGCGTTACCGCTTCACGTTGCCGCGCCGCGAGGTAGCGCATCACGTCGAACTCTTTTCGCGTCAGAACGATCGCACGGCCGTGCACCACGAGAGCTCTTCGTCGCTCATCGAGCAGGCCGTCCTCCCTGGTGCCAAGCTCGGCCGCGGCCAAACGGGTGAGCCACCCATCCACCGATCGCTCGCCCATATCAAGCGAGAGACTCCGATAACTCGCATCACCGATGCGCACCTCGGGCTCGTCGATGACCTGGATATCGAGGCCGGAAGCAACTTCTGCATAGGGAGTGACGTTTGTAAGCGCGAGATACACGCGCTCCAGTCTCGGGCGCCGCTCCAAATACTGGCGCTTGATATCCAACCACGCGGCAGCCTGAACCGGAGAAGGACTCTCACCACGCTCGCGGCTTAGCCAGCGACGCAGAAAGAGGGCGGTCTTCCCTTTCGACAGCGGACGGTGTCGCAGATGTCTAACCCGAGCCGATGCCAACGGGTCACTTCGTACCACCGAAGGCGCCGCGTCTTCAGCATCCAGGAGGCAATAGAATCCTGCGATCTGGCCGTGCGCGTCGCGGACGGTGTAGAACGACGTTGGCAGATGCTTCCACCAGTCCTCTATGACCAGGGCCGCTTCATGGCCTTCGTGTTCAGCGGCTATCGACACGATCGCGACCCCATCTCCGGCGCTCGCACGTTCGACATAAAACTTAGCGACGTCTCTTGGAAAGAACGCCTCGCGAATCGCGGGGTTGTTGATCAGGAAAATCAGATCGGCCGAATATCGCCAAAGGCTTCCAAACGCCGCCGATTTCGCCTCGTGATTAAGCTGCTGCCACGCGGCTCTGCGATAGCGCTGACAGGTTGAAGGATCGATTGCCTCAAGGTCTGTACGAATCGCCTCGCGAACTGCGTCATGCATCATTAGACCGTCACGCGCGGACTCCATGAACGGCAAGCGGGCTAGCCGATCGAATAGCAGATCATCCTGAAGTGAGGGCATTATTGCCCGGAGCAGACTCCGCGTAACTCGCCGAACAACCGACGCCGCGCGCACCGCTTCCCGCAATTGAGGCTCTTCGACCTCCGTTAAAAATCTCTGTGCGATAGCCCTGATCGCGCTCTGGGGAGTGCGATTGGTTCCCGAGGGTCGCTGCGTGGACGCGGCGCCGGCAATCACAAGTGCGAGCGGATGACCCATTGCGAACGTGGCTATCGCGCGTGATCTCGTTTCATCTGCGCCGAGACTTCCCAGCAACTCGAGCGCCGCGACGTCATCAAGCGGTCCCAACTCGAGCGAGCGGAACGATCCCCGCCACTCGGGTGTCTCGGTCCACTGTGGTGCAGGTGCGAAGCGGCTCGCAAGGATAAGACGCACATTCTTTCCCAGCCGGCTCAGGAAGACCTGTCGCAGCCAGGCGTCGAGCAAACCAAGCGACTCGTATGAATCGAGAGCAATCACCACGGCTCTGTTTTTCCCGGAGAGCTTGCGAACAATGCCGCCCAGTGTAGGCTTGCCTATCCGCAACTGGCGGGACAATTCGTGCTGGAAGCCGCTCTCGGTTGGTTCGATCGTCCGACCATCGAGCAAAAGCACCGTCCGCCCTTTGCTACGGCAGATCGCCGCAAACTCAGAGATCAAGGCAGACTTGCCGATGCCGGAGATGCCGTGGACATGAATCACGCGCGGCCCTGATTGTCGCATCGCTTCAGAGAGCAGCTCGACCTCACGCTCGCGGCCGAAGACCGGGCGAGGATTGTTCGAGGCATATGTTTTGGCGGCTGGATTTTGGATAGCTATGGAACCTTCCGTGTTCAAAATGCTCCTCGAAATTGCTCTGACGACTCGAGATTGCTCTCACGAACCGTCGCGCGAAATCCGATGGACACTATCAGCCAGAACCTCTTCGCGCAGCGCCTAAGCTCTTTGACGCCGACCACCCGTGATCGAGAGGTGCGCGGGCAACGGAAATCGTAGTCCGCGCCCTTCTCAAAACTCAATCTGCAGAGTTCACTGCCGGTTCCCGACACCTGGGCTTTAACAGCGGTTCGCGACCGGCAGAGCACAAGATTATGCCGAAACTTGAGACAAATCCGGAAGGCAAGGCACTGCCGAGTTCTACTCCGTCGCTCCTACAGTTAGGTGAAACGGCCTCCAAGATGGGCTCGAAGGATTGTTAAACCTTCGCATCACCGTCGTATTCGAATATCGTGCTGAGTAGTGGAACGTCACCGAGGATTTGCTTGTGCACTTCTCGAAGCGCTCGACGACATCCACCAAATCCTCCCTCGTCAGGCGCTGACAGTGCTGTCTAAATGTCGAGAGACTCTAACTATAAAAGACAAGCGCGCGGGCCTCGATGCTCTCGCGACCTGGGACAGGGGACGGCGCCGTCGGGTCTTCGAACGCGGCATGGGCGGTGAACCGCGCCCGACCGTCCTCCATCGACTCGTAACCCTTGATGAGCAGCACCTCGTTGGTTTCCATGCCTGGAAAGTAATACCAGCGGTGCTTGGGGTTGAAAGTAACCATGTAGACTTCATGCTTGAGGTCGGTGGGGACGAGGTCTTTTTGTGCGATGCTTCTGGCGTCGCACACGGCCAGTGGCGTGCCTTGAACCGGACCCCTGATAGGCCGCCAGACATTGATTTCTGCAAACCGATTTTTGAGACGCTGCTCGGCCTCATCCGGCTCAAGTAGTTCCCTCACATGTTGTGGCCCGGACTTGACTGTGTAGTCATTGTGCACGGCTGCTACAGGCTCGCGAACCCCCTTCTCACCCTGCCTCGCCTGCAGAGAGCTGCGTACGTCATGGGCGAACACCAAGACCTTAGTTGCGCCGGTGGCTTGCTTGAGCAGCCGCTCAACCTCCGGATAGTAGAACCCGCGAACCTGTGACTCATCGTAGAAATTCGAGACAGCAGTCTGATGGTGCGCAAGAACGAATCCTTGCTCGTCCAAAGACAACTCCGAGATGAGCCGCCGTCCATCGCGAATTGAAACCGTATATCGGCGGGATCGTCCGGGCCATGCCGACGCATCAGGGGGCTCGTTCAATTCGGTCGTTCCCGGCCTCTCCGCCGGATCGGCCAGATAAAGCAGGGAACCATCGATGTGACTGAAATCGTCCAGCAGATCGTTTTCAATGGCGCTGCCCAAATCTTCCGTCTCCTATTGGTCTCTTCCCCTACCGATCATGATGATAACACGAGAATTCGATTCGCTCTCAAAGTTTCGACCCTTGGCTCTGGCAGTCTTTAAGGATAGCTCACGTTGATCGTCAGATTCAGCTTGCCGGTTCTGTAAGGAAACTTCGCCGCGTCGTAACCGGGTAATGCTGAGGTAGCCTTGGGGTTGTTCGATAGTCCAACGCCCTCGCGTGGAGTGCCGTTCGGGTTCAGCTCAAGCACGTGGGTGCTGTCCTCGTCGTGAAATACCAGTATGGCGTAAGATCCGGAGTCCAGATTCTCGAAGTCACAGGCGGCGCGCCGATTGGTGATCGTCGAGGCAGTGCTCGCCGCGTTCCCATCGGAGTTCGAGGGGAAGCCTTCGGCTGATTGGAACAATTGGCAATAGACCTGCCCCCGGTTATTTCGCAGCCCGGTGATTTCGACATGAATCAGGTTCCCGGATTGATCTCCTTCCTCGGCCTGGTCGGGGTTGGAAATTCTCGCCTCGTCGCGATCCGGCAACTCTGCGAGAACCGCGCCATGCTCGTCGAGTGCAGAATCGATCACCCATTCGGGGCCGAACACCCCGAGGTCACCGGCGGCGTATGAGCCGCGGCCATAATTTTCGAGATGCGCGCTCTTGATCTGCTTGCCGCGCAGCCCTTTCGCTCGCAGTTTGGCCACCGCGTCGGGCAGATCTACAAACCTGACAGGCAACGCGCGTTGATCGTTGGGATCGGCGCTAGAGCCGGGCATCAGTTCGCTGGCGGGCGAGTTAGGCATAAAGGTGAGCGTCTGCTGCTGTCCCGGAGAGTAGAAGTTGAACTGAACCAACACACCGCCAGCCGGGGATTGCGCATTGCTGATCCCCGTGGTCAGCTCCATTTGGATCTCCGTAAGGAAGGCGTCGGGTTGCCATTTAGTCCGAACATACGCGACTGCACGCTGAGCGATCGCCGGCACGTCACTCACCGGCCATTGGACTTGTCCCGGGAGCACCTGGCTTGCGGCCGCGCTACGCATCGGGGCCTCGGACGAGCTGCGGGTCCATTCGATATCGGCGCCGGGGGCGGTTCGGGTCGTCATATGCTTGCGGCCCTCGATACGAAATGCCCCGGCCATCCCCGAGATGGTGCCTCCCATGATCATGAATGTGCCACTGTCTTTGCCAGTGGCGTAAAGGTTCGGCGCATAAGCGCCGTTCGGTGCAGTTGTGATTGTGGCCTGCTGACCTGTCAGCGGCATCGGGCACGAATCGCTATAGACGATCTGCCCCATAGCGCCGATTTCCATCAGACATTGCTGACGCTGGCCGCCCGGGCTGGAAATTTCCGCCTGCCACCGGCCCACGGCTGGATTCTTTGTTGTCGGCGATGGATCGAGCTCGGAATGCCGGCACGCGTAGATGCCGGCGGCGACCAGGAACGCCAAACCGAAGCGTACGATCGCACTCATTCGAAAGGATTGAGGTCGGCGTGAGACTGAATAGCCGATGAACGCTTGATGGCTCATTCCGTGTCCTCAACTCCTGCTAATGGCCGATGAGTACGGCTCTCGGCAAGTCGCTCAGAAACGATAGTCCTGTATGAAGCAAAATTTCTACGTCCGTTTCAAATTCCGCGCGAGTCTGCGGTGCGCGGACTCAATGGACCCTTTTGGGGGCTTCAAACAGGGTGTAACGCAAATCCAAACGGCGGATAATGCGGAAGGTCCTTTAGGTCCGAGACGGAGGTCGGGAGTATGGATCGGGTTGATGGGAAGACTGCATTCATAACTGGAGGAGCGCGCGGGATCGGACTGGGTATCGCCCGCGCCTTCGCTCGGGCCGGCGCAAAGCTGGCGATTGCGGATATCGACCAAGCCTCGCTGGCCGCGGCAAAATCCGAGCTCTCGGCCTTAACATCGATAGAGACGTTCTTGCTCGATGTGCGCGACCGCTCGGCTTACGCGCGAGTCGCCGACGAAACGGAATCTCGACTCGGTTCAGTCTCAATTCTGTGCAATAACGCCGGAGTGGCCGGAGACCCCCACGTTACGCGCCTCACTTACGAATATTGGGACTGGGTAATCGGAATCAATCTGAACGGAGTGATCAATGGAGTCCAGACTTTCCTGCCGCGGATGCTCAAACAAGGCGGTGGCGGGCATATAGTCAACACCGCTTCTGGTGCGGGACTCGCCGCCACATCTTCCGGTCTCTTATACACAACTTCGAAATTCGCGGTGGTGGGTCTTTCGGAATCTCTGCGGCTTGCGCTGGAACCGTTCCAGATTGGTGTCAGCGTATTGTGCCCCGGTCCGGTCAATACAAATATCATCTCGAACAGCCGTGAAACGCAGCCATCATCGCCGGTGAGCGTTGAGGAAACGAAAAAGTGGGAGGCCGCGATCTCCCAAGCCAGCGCCTTTCTAGCCGCGGGCGCCGATCCAGACGAGGTTGGCGAAATGGTCCTCGGTGCCGTAAAGAGCGATCGCCTCTATATCCACACCGATCGAATCATGGCACCACTGATCGAGGCGCGGGCCAAGGCCCTACTCGATGCAATGCCACAAGCGAAATAGCGACGCGATCGTAAGCAATCAAAGTCTTCGCGAGTATCCTCGACAAAAATGGCCCAAATACTCGCACCGCCGGTGGAGGTCTGGCCGCGCGGTGCATGGGAACATTCTACACGGGGGCACACGCGTTGGACCTGCTTCTTGTTCTTTCACCGAAATCGCAGTTCATTGAAGCGATTTGACGTGTGGCCTCCAGCCAGCCGGCGGCAGCATTCTTGCAAAATCAATTGCAACTGATTTTTGTAGCAAACCGGGGTGAAGATGATGACCCAAGGCTGGAAAGTGAAGTGGGGACTCGGTTTCGTAGCAGCGATGGTTGTGCTTGGGCTGCTGTTGCATTGGCATAATGTGACCGAGAGGCGGAACATTCTTGGCTCCGTCAATACGGAGTTCAAGCTCATCGGACCGGATCATAAAATCATCATCGAATCTTACGACGATCCGAAAATCGACGGCATCACGGTTTTCATCAGCAAGTCGCAAACGGGGGGAATCAAAGGCGCGCTCGGGCTGGCAGAGGATACATCCGACGCCTCCGTCGCCGTGCGCCAAACCGGACCTATCAGGGTAAAGGAAAAATTCGACAACGGTGAGGACGCTTTTACCGAAAAACGTTCCGTGCTGTTCAAACGGCTGCATGTCAGCCGGTTCTGGGACGCGCCGCACAAAAGTTTTGTGTATGTGGTGTGGACTGACCGCATCATCCACGGCTCACCGCAGAGTTCAATTTCGGCGGTGGTAGCGGAGCCGTGGGGCACCCAGGCGCCTGATCTGTCGCTGATGGAAGCTGCGCGTGCCGCTCTTCCACAATAGCCGTTGGCGTTCGAGCAACCCAGTCAGCTTTCGATACACACCGCGATGAATATTTCTGGCATCGCTACCTTTGCCAAGTCTCTAACCGGCGAAGTGGTTTTGCCGCACGATCGCAGGTACGGAAAACTACGCCGCGTCAGTAATCATGCTGTCAATATGCGTCCGGCAATCATTGTGCGGTGCGCGAACTCGAAAGACGTCCAGCTAGCAGTTGAATTTGCTCGCGACAAAGACCTGGTAACCGCAGTACGATCGGGCGGCCACAGTTTCGCGGGTCACGGCGTCTGCGACGATGGACTCGTTATAGACTTATCGCTGATGAAGCGTGCCTGGATCGATCCGGTTCATGAGAAAATTCGCATCGAACCGGGAATAGTCGCCGGCGAGCTGGATTGTCTAACGCAGTCATTCAGGATGGCGGTACCGCTCGGCTCATGCCCTACCGTTGGGGTAGCAGGTTATTCACTTGGTGGAGGCGAGAGTTCTCTCACACCCAAGTTCGGCTATGGATGCGATAGCATTGTCGGCCTCGAAGTTGTGACTGCGGATGCTAAGGTCTTGAGAGCCAATGCCCGTGAGAATACCGATCTGTTCTGGGCGATGCGTGGTGCAGGGGCGAATTTCGGGATCGCCACGTCGATCGAATTCCAACTCCATCCAATCGAAACTGTTCTGTCGGGTAGTCTAAGGTATCCAATTCGGCAGGCCAGGAAGATCCTGCACTTTCTCGATGATTTTGCGCCTAGAATTCCTGCTGAATTATTTCTAATCGCGGCTGTGCTGCCTCATCCAGGCGAGCGGATGCTCGATATCAAAGTCGTGTGGATGGGCGAAAAGAAAAAAGGAGAAAGATTGCTGCGCCCCCTCCGCAAGTACCTCCGACCGTTCGAAGATACGATAAAGCCGAAAGCCTATCTCGATGAACAACGAGCCGGCTTCGACGTGCCTGAAGGAGAATATTCAAGTCATCGACGCGCGGGCCATTTCAAAAGGCTTACAGACGACACCGTCGAGACAATCATCGAACACGCCTCGAATGCGCCGCATGAAGCGAGCGGTATAACGATGATGTACTGGCACGGACCGTGGTGCGCCAAGCCTCACGACAATGCCTTCGGTTTTCGGCGCACGGGCTTTGAGTTCTGGATTCATTCCTATTGGCGCAAGGCCGCGGAGCGTGAGAAATCATGGGACTGGGTCGAGGAGTTCTATCGCGCAATGGAGCCGCTTTCGACGGGCGCGGTATACGTAAACGATCTGGAGAACGAGGGCGAAGCTCGAGTCCGCGCTGCCTATGGAGAGAAGTACCATCGGTTATCGCTGCTCAAGGCCAAATTCGATCCCGACAATTTTTTTCACATCAACCAGAACATACCTCCGGCAACGACCGCACGAAAATAGTAGGCCGGGCGGATTGTGATCTGATGAGCCCGAAGTCCCACTCATAAAGGTGCGTTACAACCGCGGCGGACCCATCTGAATTCTCTCTCGCACTTTTTCCACCGAGGTCTGCCATGGCACCCGACTCTCGAACCACCAGGTTGCCCCAGCTTCCTCGTAGGATGAAACGATTGCGCGATCCTGTTCCGGGTTTTCGCCAGTGGTATTGCCCGATTGAATTACATCGAATGGATCATCGGAGGTGCGGACACTTTTTATGAACGCGACAAGATCGCGAACCTGAGAAGGCACCAGCGGAGTTTCGATATTGCCCAAAATCGGAAAGATGCCTTCGAAACGGGCGGCGCGCCGAAATGGCGGCTTGCGAGGCCACGTGCCAGCGACCCAGATCGGAATCCGCGGCTGCTGCAAAGGCACCGGCAGAAATTGCGCATCGCGGACAGTGAAATGTTTTCCCTCGAATGAGAACTTCTCGCCACTCCAGAGTCCGAGCAGCACCGCGAGTCCTTCATCCATCATCTCCGCTCGCGTCCTGGGGTCCATAGGACCGTCGAAGGTTCGTATCTCGCCGAAGACATCATCGCCGAGACCGACGCCAAGGACGACTCGGCCGCCAGATAGATGATCGAGCGTGACGGTTTCGCGCGCGAGCTTCCATGGATGACGCCGATAGAGCGGCGTGACGATAGGGCCCAGGAGGATTCGACTCGTTGCCACTGCCATCGCTGCCAGCGCGATCCAGGGATCGGAGACCGCGTCCGGCCAACCAACCTGGATATGGTCCCACACGAAAAAGCCATCCCAGCCCGCGTCTTCTGCTTCGCGCGCGAGTTGAGCAAGCAGCCGGGGGTGGGCATAGGCGCCGAACTGGGGAATGTCGAATGCGTACTTCATCACCCTCGAATACCGACCGCAGCGGCTTCTGCAGCGCAGTCAATGTGAAGATGTCGCGGGTGGAGTGGCCTCTGGAACCAGGCGCGCGACCATCGGATGCGACTCGTGCCGGATGAGGATGTCCATCCAGTACTTATCGGCCATCGCGGCGGCAACCTTTTCCTTCATATCCGGCATCTCCTCAACCTTCACCTTGTCAAACTCCTGGTCAGCCACCTTCAATTTCACGTAGGGGCTGGTGGAGTTCTTCTGAATGCGTCCGTATGACCGATCGCCAAGCCGGACGTACGGCTGCCCGTCGATGACGACCACCCACAACTTCGACCAATGCTCTCCGACTTCCGGTTCGGTGGTCATTATTTGGATAGTGCTCGCATCGCGGAACACAGCAGGATCCCATCCCGGCACCGCCTTGTCGTCCGCGCATGCAGCCGTTGCCAGCGCAATTGATAAAACAAACGAAAGCAACGCGAGATTGGCGATTCGACAAATCTTCATATTGGTTGGCATAATCTCTACGCGCGTTACACTCGCCACTGTACAGCGGATCGTTCATTGCGCGCGATGTCGATTATCCTGGAGAACGCTGGCATGGAGCAACGCGAACGGCATTCCGTCAAACTTCCACCGCAGAGAGGACGACAAATGGCCAGGTTTTTCACCGCGAACGAAGCAGATCCCGCGGTCCTCAGCGGCAGGACCATCGCGATAATCGGTTACGGCAATCAGGGACGATCTCAGGCCATCAATCTGCGCCGAGCAGGTCATCAGGTAGTCGTCGGCAACCAGGAGGACGACAGTTGGCGTCAGGCGAAGGCCGACGGTTTCGAGACGCTCGCGATGGAGGCGGCCGCCGCTCGCGCGAACGTCATCCTGCTGCTGTTGCCCGACGAGATCGCACCCGACATCTACCGACGCATGATCGAACCGCAGCTGAGCCGCGGCAAAACGCTGGTCTTCGCCAGCGGATACAACATCACTTACAAATTCATTGTGCCGCCTGCAGAGGTCGACGTCGCGCTCGTCGCTCCGCGGATGATTGGTCAGGGCGTGCTCGAACTACCCGCACGCGGCGAGGGATTTCCTGTCCTGGTAGGAGTCAAGCAGGACGCCTCCGGTCGCGCCCTGGCAACGACATTGGCGATCGCGCACGGAATCGGCGCCTTTCTGCCGCATGGCGCGGTGGTGGAATCGAGCTTCGAGGAGGAGACGCTGGTCGATCTGTTCTCCGAGCATACTTGGGCCGGCGCGATGCTCTTTCTGCTTGAACGTGCGTACAAACTTCTGACAGAGGCGGGAGTGAGTTCTGAGGTCGCGCTATTGGAACTGTACGCATCGGGAGAGTTGGGCGAGATCGGTCGTGCGATGGCGTCGATGGGGATTTGGAACCAGCTCAAGTTGCATTCGCACACCAGCCAGTTCGGACAACTCACGCATGGCGCACAGTTCATCGGCACCGATGCGGAAGCGTTGATGCGTAAAGCGATCGAAGAGATCCGTAACGGCGCATTCGCGAAGCGCTGGTCGGCGGAGCAGGCTGCAGGGTCGCCGAAGTTCCATCAATTGCTGGACGAGGCGCACGAATCGCCGGTCGCGAAGGCTGAGGCTGATCTGTATGCGAAGCTGGGGCGCTAGCAAGCCTCGTCGGATTTTCTAGCGAGCCAGATATCCGCCATCTACGATCAGCGGGGCACCGGTGACGAATGAGGACTCGTCCGACGCAAGGAACAGAATTGCGTTAGCGATCTCCTCGGGCTGCGCGTTCCGTCCGACGGGCTCCGCGCGGGACGCGTCGCGCCAGAACTCCGCAACTTCAGCCTGCGTGGGCCGCTTGAGGATGTTGGTCTCGACGTTGCCGGGACATACGCAGTTGACGCGAATGCCGTCGGATGCGTAACGCGTCGCGAGTGACTTCGTGAGCTGCAGTGCGCCCGCCTTCGTGATGTTGTAGGCGAAGGTGCTCGCCCCATTCATCTCCTGTCCGATGAAGGACGAGATCGACGCGAGATTGACGATCGCTCCCTTCCGGCGCTTGAGCATGTGCGGGATGACATGCTTGCAACACAGGAACATGCTTTTCAGATTGACGTCCATCAGCCGGTCCCATTCCTCCACGGTCATATCGGTGATGTCCCTGACGAAATGAACCCCTGCGTTGTTCACCAAAACATCGACAGAGCCAAAAGCCGCGATCGCATCACGCGCGAGCTTTCGTGCAACGTCTTCGTCCGCCACGCTGCCGACGACGCAGCGCACACCATCGTTCGGTAGCGTACGCGCGAGTTCGTTCAGCCCTTGCGCGTCGATATCGTTCAGTACGAGGCGCGCACCTTCACGAGCGAACAGGATGGCGGTCGAACGTCCGATGCCGCTCGCTGCGCCGGTCACGATCGCAACTTTTTCCTGAAGCCGCATAGTCTGCCTCCGGGGTGAAATCTAGCGCAGGTGGCAAGCTTTCGTACAATTGCTTCAACTGCCGGTGTGCTCTCGCCTAAAGAATGGTACATGACTTATAAGGCTTGCTAAGTATACCAATTGAGGGCTCGAGATGGCCGGTGTAGAAGGCGCGGTTCTGGCTCTGTTCGGAGTCGCATTGTTTGCGGCGACCGTGAATGGGGCGCTCGGTTACGGGTTCTCGTCGCTGACGGTTCCGCTCGCGTTGCTTTTCTTCCCGAACAGAATTCTCAGCCCGGCGCTCGTTCTGGTGGAACTGGCGATCAACTCCTGGTTGGTGGCGACGAACCGCGAGAATCTGGCGGCGGCGCGAGGGCGCGCCATGCCCATCGTCGTCGGCTTGATTCCCGGCATCCTCATCGGCAGCTATCTGTTGAACAATGCGAATCCAGGCGTCCTCAAGTTCTGGACGTATGTTGTTCTGCTTCCGCTGATCCTCTCGCAGGCAGCCGGCTACCGGCGACCGATTCATGCTGAACGCGCGGTGGGGGTTCCGCTCGGGGTCGGGGTCGGAGTGCTCTACTCGACCACGACGATCTCCGGACCTCCTCTCGCGCTGATGTTCAACAATCAAGGCGTCGAGAAGAACGAATTTCGCGCGACGCTCGGAACCGTGCGCATCGTCGAGACCACGGCTACCGCGATCGTATACGGCTTCCTTGGGCTCTTCACCTCGCGAAGCATTCACCTGCTTATGCCGATCGCTCCCGCGGTGCTGCTAGGACTTCCGCTCGGTTCGTACGTGATTCGGCATGTGCCGACCGAGGCATTCCGGCGCGTGTGCATGAGTTTCGATGCGTGGATAGTCGGGTTCGGACTGGCACGGACGCTTCTCGATCTGCGGCTGCTCGGCCCTTTGGGGGCTTATGGAATCTGGGGCCTGGTGATTCTGTTCGATCTTTATCTGCTATACCGCTATTTCCTGATGGGCGGCGTTCATGCCCGCATCGAAAGCCGGTCCCTCCTCAATACTCAAGCCTCAGCGGAGAAGAATTGATTTCGCGCTGCATCCGTTCGCGGGACGAGTTTCCCTATCGCCTGCAAATTCCCTGATTCTGTAAAATAATTCTTGTTCGGCATTGAGGCGGAGAGTAGTTCGTATCAGACTGCGCCATCCGCCACCCAGTCTTCAATTTCAGCTTGGTCTGCGCGCTCGGAATTAGTTCGCGACTTGGCCTACCCTCGCCGGAGCGTACCTCAGTCCCCATCGACGATTTACCGCGGCCGCGAGAACCAGGAGCGGCGCCGCGATGCACATCGCAGCGAACGGCGTGTACTGCACCAGACGGCCGACTCCGTAGTCTGCGGGACTATGGAATGCCGCGGGTACGAAATCCGAAGCGAACGCCAGCAGGATGTAGTTAACTCCGACGAATCGCAACGCACGCCAGCCGCGCGACCCAAGAGTTTTCGCGATACCACCAAAAGAGAAGAGCGCCAACAAATAGGTACAGACTATTGCTACGACGAAGAAAACGAACGGCCTGCCGGATAGCGGCGGACGCGAAGAAACGTGAAAAAGCCAGACCACAAGGCCAAGATGAACCAGTTGCGCTGCGGCATAGGCCAGGCCCAACTCCCGAGCGCGCGACGCGATCGGTTTGAAGGCCGGGCCAAATAGCGTCGCCATCGCTCCGCCCGCGTAGGCCAGCCAGAACAGGAGGAACGACCATCGCGCCGTGAGCCGTAGTGCCTGCACGATGTCGATCCCTTTGACGGTAAAGACGGCGCCGGTCAGGGCCAGCGCCACTCGCAAATGCCGCTCCCATCCAGAAGACAGTTGGGTCTTTGCGCTTCATTCGATGCGACGGCGAATCTGTGCCGTACACTCCGTACGCGACTATAGCGATTTAGACAAAGTGGCGTCGCCCGGGCTGTTCATTCTGACGGACGGAGCGCCGGGCGCGGTCAATCTTTCGGCTTTGAAGATCAGAGCGCGGAGATTCGCGGATTCTCTCGATCTGAGGGCGCCGGAGACGCTTGGATTCGGTCGATGGCGGTCGATCTACGATCGCTTTCGCGGGTTGTGGCTCAAAAGAACAACGGCGTCCGCGAGAGTGGTTAGCGATAACTTTCAGTCGCGCCAGCCTCTCGGCTAAAAAATCTGTCATGAGAACTCATCACGCCGCTGCGTTCGCGCTTGTCGTTTGGCACTTGATGACTCCGTCGGTCAGCCCTTCTGTTGTTCTGGTTCCCGCGCCGCTTTCGGAATGGAGCCGCTCTGCCAGCTACGACTCTGCGGACAATTGTGATTCGGCCTTGATCGCGTTGAAGAACGAAGCCTTTACTCAAGCGGAATATGATTGCCTTTCAGATCGCTCGCTGGCGTACTTGTGTCACGATGATGTGGCAAAAACAGGCTCGATATGCGTTTCTACCGACGATCCCCGTCTCAAGGAGGAGTGAGACTGAATTTTCGTCGTATCGCCTCCCTCGCCGGCTACGCGATCTCGTACATTGACAAAGAGTCTCGTCTAGACCGGAGACAGTCTTGCTTTAGGTACTGAAACCGTTGAAATATTCCCGCTCTGGCGACTTGGATAAGTTTTGAAAGTCACTGCACACACGCTGGATCACTTAAAAGCGAATAACCGCGCGTGGGCGGCGCGCATGGTTGCGGCCGATGCCTATTTTTTCAAGCGGCTCGAGCGCCAGCAGGCGCCTGAGTACTTGTGGATCGGATGCTCCGATAGCCGGGTGCCAGCCAACGAGATTGTGGGTCTCGCACCGGGCGAGCTCTTCGTTCATCGCAACGTGGCTAACCTGGCTCCGCCGCAAGACGCCAATTACCTCTCGGTGCTGCAGTTTGCCGTCGACGTGTTGAAGGTCAAGCACATCATGGTAGTTGGGCACTACGGATGCGGTGGAGTGAGCGCGGCGGTGGACGGCCAGCGGCGCGGTCTCGTGGATCACTGGCTGCAGCCTATCCGCGAGATCCACCACCGGCATCGTCGAGAGCTTGACGCGATCGCGGACGTGCATGCTCGCGCTGACCGTTTGTGTGAGCTCAACGTCATCCGCCAGGTTATCAACGTAGCGTCTGACGTCATCGTGCAGGATGCCTGGGCGCGCGGTCAGAGTCTCCTGGTTCACGGCTGGGTCTATTCACTGGCGAATGGCCTGGTGACTGACCTGGACGTGACGATCAGCAAGCCGGAAGAAATCGAGCGGCTGGATTAGCGACGCGCATCGATTCTGCCGCGATCACCTACTTGCCAACGCTCAGCCGGAGCGGCAGTACGCAACACAATCAATTGAGGACCCTCCCATGCGAGGGCTCGGTGGTGCTTTTGTTTGTTCAGTCGGCCGTGCCGCCAGGGAGGCCTGCCACGTCGTTTTCACGTCGAGCAGATTGACGAAGAAATCGTTGGTCAGCGTCGCCGGGTTGCTCGGTGAAGACGCCGTACTCGACCGTCCGACATTGCGGGTGACCCCAACGCGAAACTCTGGGCCAATCCCAAGAATTCCTCGCGAAGAACCTTGGCCGGCTCGAACGCGCGAGCTAGAGACGCGAGTTGGTCTTGAAGCGTAACCGCCGGTCCGAGCGCGTCGGCGAATTCGCTCAGATGTTCGGCGAACGACGCGCAAAGCCGTTTGAGTTTCTCATCGAGAGCCTCCAGCGAGGCAAACTGGTTCGGGACCGGACGAAGGCGGTCCTGGAAGTTGTGCATTGACTCGAGCACTCTGGCCAGGTCGCGGACCTGCATCGCGAACTTGCGTAACTCGTCAAACACCTTTGCCAGCTCGCTGAGCCGCTGTATCGGTTCGCGAAAAGACGCGATACGAGCCAGCTGCGCCTGCAAAGGCTCGACCTGGTCAAAAACTGCCGATACCGCCGGTCTGGCCTGAAACGCGTTGGAATCTTCCCGCTCGTTTGAAGGCGGCCCGTACAGGTCGGCTTCGATATCAAACAGTATCATCCTGCTTTTCCTGATGCTTTTCCCACAATCGCAGACTCGCGCCCCACGTTGCGCCAGGAAAAATGGGCGGACCGGCGTTCACTTGGCGACAGCTGATGCCGCCGACTCAACATCATCTTAATAAAGGAAGGATGGCAGATTGCTCCAGCATGCCGCGAACGCGCGCGTGCTGCAATGATTCCCGTTTCCTTGGTTTCGCCGGCGTCTCGCTACGTATCCATTCGGCCTTTTCGGCTGTTTCCAGCATCGCCGGTTCGATTCTATGGTAGGGGACCACTGACTTACGGGACCGCCTGCTTCGATCTTACTGGGGCAGGTCCGTCGAGCTTCGCTCGAAAATTTTAGCCAGCGCAGAGAATTCCTGGCGAAGAGCCTTGGCCGGCTCAAATACAATACAAAGATGGGCGAGTCGATCCTGAAGAGCTGCAGCCGGCTCGAGAGCCGTGGCGAGTTGGCTCAGACTTTCGCGGAACGACAAGCAGAGCTGGTTGAGTTCCTGGTCAAGCGTTTCCAGCGGTGAGAATTGCTTCAACACCTGCTGAAGTTGGTGCTGGAAGTCGTGCATCGGTGCGAGCACTTTAGCCAGGTCTCTGATCCGTCCCTCGAACTCGCGCAGAGGTTCGAACACGCTTGCAAGCTCAGAGAGCTGCTGTATCGGTTCGAGGATACCCACTATCTGCGCCAACTGCTCCTGGAGCGGTCCGATCTGATCGAAGACCGTCGATACCGCCAGACCGGGCTCAAATGAGGTTCGCTGAGTTGCCATCTTAATCCGTCCCTAGTCTTTTTGGTGGCGAATCGTTGCAGTCGAAATTGCAGCGCGCCTTGAGACTAATTGTAGAAGATATAGTTGTATTGTTTTTAAGACCTATTGAGTATAAAAATGCGTCCAATAGGCGATAGAACTTCAGTTCTTGTTTAGCTATCCGACCGACCAGCATCGAATAATACATACGTCTCTCGCAAGCCGCAGTGTCGCGACAATCCACAGGGGCCAAGTTGCTATTGCTGTGGCCTGACGGCAAGGTACAACCGAATCGAACGGTCAAACGAAAGTGGTGTTGTTGGGAGGATAGACTCGAATGGCAGATCAGCAGATCTCGTTTCACCCCACGCTCGCGGTAGAGGCGGTGTTTGAGCAGGTAAAGCCGCTTCAAGATCAACTCGCTCAGATAGCGTCGATTCTGGAACCCATCGGACAGCTTTCGGAGCTTGGGAATGTGTTTGAACCGCTGCGCCAGTTTGGGACGCAAATCAAGGAATTGGCCAAACTGCTCGAACCGATGCGCAGTTTCCAGGACCAGCTCCGACAGGTTCTGAATCAATTTGGCCCCCTGCAAGCTCTGGATCAGGAACTCGATCAACTTTCGGAAGGGTTCTGCCAAAGCCTGAGCTCGCTTGCCACTGCGCTCGAACCGGCGGTGACGCTTCAGGACAGACTCGCGCATCTCGCTAACGCGTTTGAACCGGCGAAGACCCTTCGCGAGGACTTCTCGGCGCTGGCGCAGGGTTTCGAGCGAAGCTCACAAGGGCTATCGGAGCAAGCTTGAAATATAGAGAAAACTCGCAACCGCGGGATCAGAGCGCAGGGTAATGGACAAACCGAAAGTGACCGAAGCGGCTGTCGGCGCCGAACAAGTGGTGCGCGATCTGGTCGACGCCTTAAAGTCGCTCCAAAAAAAACAGGCGCCGCTCAGTTCCTCGCCGCCTGGTGAACAAGAGCAGCAGGAACCTCCCGAATCGCGCGGCGGCCGTTCGAAGGCAACCACGCTTCTTGTGGCTATGCCGGGCGTTTCAGATGTCGACGAGCCAGAGCCAGAACAAATCCCGGAACTCGAAATCGCCGATAATTCACAGACCCCGGGCTTCGAAGTTCAATCTGGCGATTACGGGATCGTTCAAGGATTTTGCAGCAACCATGGAGTCGTCGAGCGCTTCCGGCTGACTCCTGAGGAACTAAAGGCGTTGTCCAACGCGTCTCTGCTCGGATCTTTGACTTGCGAGCAAGACGTGAAGTTCATGCTCCGCCAAATTCGCGAGGCGAGTGAGCCCGCGGAACCGCAGGCCACAGTTGCGCCCGAGCAAATCAGGGTCCCATTTCTCCTGGACGCCGCTTCCTCGCTCGAGCGCGCGGAGAATCCCTCGTCTGGCCCGTCGGGAAACAAGAGCGAGGAACGCGAAATAAACGATCGCGTGACCGAGGAGGAAAAAGACAAGAGCCAGGGTTTGGGCGCCGCGCGCAACGGTCTGTACGGCCAAGTCGCCTCTCAACCCGAGCAGCGTAAAAGGCGCAAGCGTCGAACCAGAACCGGCACAAAGGTGGCCATCGGCATTTCGGTCGCCAGTCTGTTGCTGTGGGTGCTGACTCTTGGGGTCTTGTATAAGTTAGTCGACGCTTATCGAAGGCACGTAACCACTATAGCTACGCTCAACACGATCATCAGCAAGCAGCGCGAAATTAGCCAACAAACCATTTCAGAAGTGCAGGCGCAGGCGGCCGCCGCCAAACAAGCCTCCCAAGCGGTCGAATCGCAGGCGGATAACATCAAGAGCCAGGCGGACGGCAGCAAGATCGATGCGGACGCTGCTGCGCTCTCCGCGCGCAGTGCGCGCGATATGGTGGTAATCGCCGAAGCTGCGCACGTCAATGTAGATGCAATCTACTGTTCTCCTCGCGGTCCATTGAGCCTCGATACGGTATTGAGATTGCGGTACCGCAATTCGGGTAGAACTCGCTGCCGACGACTTTGAGTCGTCTTTCGCCGCCGGAATTCCCGGCGATACGCCGACCGAACAATCAAGCGAAGTCAGTGCTGCTTCGCTAAGCGCAGATACGAGCATACCAGGCGGAACCACAGGAACGGTCAGAGACATGCTCTCGAAGAGTTCAGGCAATGTTCCACCCGAACAAACGTTTCAGAAGATTCTCGCGGGGCAGCTCAAGTTCGGGATTTGGGGAACTGTTACGTATACTGACGCTCTGAAGGAGAAACATCAGGAGAGCTTTGAGTACGTTTGGGATCGCAACTTTCCGAACGCTTGCCTGTTCACCGCAGCTGCGCACATCCGGTGAAATAGAGTCCGATTCCACAATCTCGATACCACCGGTACCGATGGTCCTGGCAAAATCCCGCGCCGATGAGGATTTGCAGATTGGTCCCGGTCGCTACGACGCCTTCCGCGATTGCGTCTACAAGGCCTGGCGAGACGAACGCGATTTTCGTCAGGCGCATGATGTAGCGCTTGGCGAGTCCCTCTCGGCGAAGCGATCTCAACAAGCGAACGGGCGCGGAAGAAATCGAGCGGCTGGATTAGCGGAGCGCATCGATTCTGTTGCGATCGCTCGCGCTTGTGTACTTGCCAACGCTCGCCAGTCGCGGGAGTATGCACACAATCAACTGTTGGCTGGTGTTCTTTCAAATGCGCCAGCCTAATCAAGGAGTTCAAGATGCGAGAAGCGGTAATAGTATCCACCGCGAGGACACCGATCGGAAAAGCCTATCGCGGCGCCTTCAACGACATCGAGTCGCCATCGATGGCAGCTCCGGTAATCAAAGAAGCAATTTCGCGCGCGCGCCTGGAACCCGGAGAAATCGACGACGTGATCATGGGCGCTGCGCTCCAGCAGGGAACGCAGGGCTTCAACGTCGCGCGCCAGTGCGTGATAGCGGCGGGATTGCCGGTCAGCGATCGCGGGACAGAGTGTCGATCGCCAGTGCTCTTCAGGGCTCATGAGCATTTCGATGGGTGCGAAACAGATCATCGCCGACGGCATGCAGACAGTGGTGGCCGGAGGCGTCGAGTCGATAAGCCTGGTCCAGAACGCGCACATGAATTCTTTTCGGCAGGCCGATCCGATCGTGCTCAAGCGCGCACCTGCGATCTACATGGCGATGATCGATACCGCCGAAGTGGTTTCAAAGCGCTACAAGATCTCGCGCGAGGCGCAGGACGAGTATTCGTTCAAGAGTCAGCAGCGGACGTTTGCGGCGCAGGAAGCCGGCCGTTTCAAGGACGAGATCATTTCGACCACGGTGACCAAGCGCTTCGACGACAAGAAGACCGGCGAGACGATCAAGCAGGAGGTCACGCTCGAGCGCGATGAATGCAATCGGCCCGGGACCACGCTCGAAGGTCTGGCCTCGCTTCCTCCAGTCAAGGGACCCGGAGGTTTCATCACGGCCGGCAACGCGAGCCAACTCTCCGACGGCGTCTCGGTCTGCGTGCTGATGGAGCGAAAGCAGGCCGAGCAGCGCGGGTTGCATCCGCTCGGCATCTATCGAGGCATGGCGGTGGCCGGATGCGAGCCGGACGAGATGGGAATCGGACCGGTGTTTGCGGTGCCAAAACTGCTCGAGCGCAACGGACTTCGCATCGACGATATCGGCTTGTGGGAACTCAACGAGGCGTTCGCATGCCAGGTGATCTACTGCCGCGACAAGCTGGGTATTCCCGACGAGCGGCTCAACGTGAATGGTGGCGCGATCTCGATTGGACATCCTTACGGGATGAGCGGATCGCGGATGACCGGGCATGCGCTGATCGAGGGCAAGCGGCGCGGCGTTAAATACGTTGTGATCACGATGTGCGTCGGCGGCGGGATGGGCGCCGCCGGGCTGTTCGAAGTGGCTTGAACCGGCGTGAATAGGCGAAGAGCTTACGCTGGTCCTCGTTGAACCACAGAGCATGCACCCGGACGTCGGTTCTCCCCACCAAAGGCAGGGGAGAAGCCGGCGTCCATTCGAGAGATTCGCGACGTATCGATCCGATGAGCTGACGGTAAGCTACGGACCGAGTTCTGTCGTGAGCGGCGCTTGCTACGACCACTCCTTAGGCACGGCTTGCGCGCGTTGATGGCTAAGCTGTTTGGAGCGGCGTGCCTGCTCTTCAGGTGTCACCGAAGCCGGGTCTTCGCGATACTCGGGACCAGCAGCCATCGCCTTTTTCACCGCCGGCCGTTCGCCGATCTCATCGAGCCAGCGCTTGACGTTGGGAAATTCGTTGAGATCGAGATTGCGATTCTGCCAGGTTGTTGCCCACGGATAGCAAATCATGTCGGCGATAGTGTACTCACCTGCGGCGAGATACTTCTTCTTGTGCAGTCCGAGATTCATCACTCCGTAGATGCGATGGACTTCGTTGTCGAAGCGCATCAACGCGTAGGCTTGATCGCCGTTCTTCCCGGCGGTGGCTGTGCGCCGAAAGTGCCCCTGCTCGCCCATCTTGGGTCCCTGGTTGGCCATCTGCCAATACATCCACTGCGCGACGTCGTATTTCTTGTGCGGTTCCTTCGGCCAGAACTTCCCGCTCTTCTCGGCGAGGTATTCCATGATGGCGCCTGACTCGAAGATTGCCAGCGGCGAGCCGCCACCAATCGGTTCGTGATCGACAATCGCCGGCATTCGGCCATTGGGCGAGATTTTCAGAAAGTCGGGAGTCAGTTGATCGCCACGACCGATATTGATCGCCTTGATTTTATAAGGGATACCGGCTTCTTCGAGCAGGATAGTAATTTTTTTCCCGTTTGGGGTAGGCCAGAAGTATAGATCAATCATCTTAGTTCTCCGCGGCTGGTCACTTCGCGAGACCTTCGGCCTTCAATGTTTCGTGCACCTTCGGGCGTCCGGCAATGCGAGCGTGGTAGGCCGCGACATTCGGATAGGCTTTGAGATCAATCCCGACGAAGTTGGTCCAGTTGATAATGGTGAAGGCGTAAGCATCGGCAACCGTGAAATTGCTCCCCACCAGATATTGGCGGTTCGCGAGCTGGTCGTTGATGTACGTCAACCTCTTGTTGATGTTGGTCTTCGCCGTATTCTTGGCATCGTCCGACGAAGCCTTGTTGAACAGAGCGCCGAAGCTTTTATGAAGTTCGGTGCCGATAAACGTGAGCCACTCCTGGAGCCGATAACGCTCGATACTTCCGGCCTTTGGCGCGAGTCCGCTCGCCGGATTCTGATCCGCGAGGTACTGAACGATGGCCGGACCCTCGGTGAGAACGCTGCCATCGTCAAGACGCAGCGCGGGAACATAGCCCTTCGGATTTATCTTCATGTAATCCTGGCCGCTTTCGGTCTTGTGTTCGGCGAGGTTTACCTTTTCCAGTTCGACCGGGAGGCCGGCCTCGACCGCGACGATGTGAGGTGAAAGCGAGCATGCACCGGGTGAGTAATAAAGTTTCATCGAAATCTCCTTGTCACTTTAGTCGGTTGCGTGAAATCGAAACGGTCTATCTAAAATCGATTGGGATCGCCGTTTGTTGGTTTCGGAATTCCAGGAAGAAACTACAACATCCGCGGCGGTTTCAGATCAACGCCGAGCGTGGATTTGAACGACTGAGCCAGCCGCTCCACGGTCCACGGGCCATCGCCCATTAGCACTCGCTCGGGCACGATGTGCGAGTAGCGGGTGACCCGGTAACCCATCGCGCCTATCGCCTGTCCATTGACGTACTGGGCTTCGTCACTAGCGAGGAACACTACCACCGGCGCCACGTTTGCCGGATCCATGATTGAATTGGCCGCCCGTGTACTCTGACCAAAGTTCCCTCCCGGCATCCGACCCTCGGGAATGGAATCCGTCATTCGAGTCGAGGCGCCGGGCATTATCGCGTTGACCGTAATGTTGTACTTGGCCAGCGCCACGGCGCTGCTATAGGTCAGCCCCAGGATGGCGGCTTTCGCGGCGGCGTAGTTGGGTTGTCCCGGAGCCCCCAACGCGGCGCCCGACGAAAAGTTGATGATCCGCCCCTGCTTGCGCTCGCGCATATGTGCGGAGGCCGGTCGGATAGTACAGTAGTGGCCCTTGAGATGGACTCGGATCACCTCATCCCATTCTTCTTCAGCCATGTTGAAGATCATTCGATCTCTCAGGATGCCGGCCACGTTGACGAGGATATCCAGCTTGCCGAATTCCCGGATTGCGTGATCAACGACGCCCTGTCCGCCGCTTACGGTGGCGATATCCATCGCGTTGCCAACCGCAACTCCGCCGCTGGCCTTGATTTCCGCCACCACTTCATCCGCGGGCGACGAAGGTTCTCTTTTGCCGTCCACCGTCACGCCAAGATCATTGACCACGACCGCGGCACCGTGAGCCGCCATCGCTTTCGCGACGGCGCGACCGATTCCGCGTCCGCCCCCGGTTACAACCGCTGCCTTACCGTCGAGGATTCCCATGTTCAGCCTCCTGTCGGAGCCGACGCGAGCGCGCCGCGCCCAACGACCGATGCGACCTCTGTCTCCTACTAGCGCAAAGCGAAAAAAAACACACGTCGATCAAGCTGCGATCAAGCAAACCTTTGACGCCACCGCCGCGTGCGTGGGATTCTCACAGGAAGAAGCGAATCTCTTTTAGCCATCGAGGAGCGACAGCGATATGTACACCGAGTTGAGCTACGACGTTGACGGACATGTTGGCGTAATCACTCTGCGCCGCCCCGAGGCGCGCAATGCGCTGACCTTCACGACTTACCGCGAACTCGAAGATGCGGTACGCAACGCGGCCGTGCGATGCTTGATCATCACGGGTGCCGATCCGGCGTTCTGCTCGGGCGACGACGTAAAGCAGATCATGGCCGGCGGTGAGGGCGCGCGTCCTGCTGTCACCAATCTCGCACCACGGCTGACGCCTGCAGCCGACGCGCTGCTGCATACCGACATTCCGATCATTGCGGCAGTGAATGGCGCCGCTATCGGGTGGGGAATGGAGCTGTCGCTGATGGCAGATATTCGAGTGGCGTCGGAGAAGGCGCGCTTCGGTGAACTCTTCATCAAGCGCGGACTATGCTGCGACGTACCGGGAATCGGTCGGCTCGCGCAGCTGGTGGGGCGCGAGACTGCGGCGGAACTACTGTTCACCGGCGACATCATCGATGCCAATCGAGCGTTGCAAATCCGGCTCGTGTCGCGCGTTGTGCCACATGAACAGTTGCTACCGACGGCGACCGAGCTCGCGCGCAAGATCGCATCGAATCCGCCGCTTGCGATCAGAAAATTAAAGAATGGACTCCGCCGCGCACTCGATCCGGATTGGAAGGAACTTGGGGCGTGGGTCAGCACCAGCCTGGCCGAACTGTTCAAGACCGAAGACCATCGCGAGGGAGTTCGATCGTTCCTGGAGAAGCGCGAACCGCACTTCGCCGGCAAGTGAGCGCGCGATCAGGTTTCTCTATTGCAAGACGAAACCCTCGTAGCCCTTCGCCGCTACTTCCGCGCACTTGGCGCGATAGGCGGGAGCAGGGTTTGCGTAGAGAAGGAACGCGCGCGCCTTGCCTTCGATATTGCCGCCAACGAACCATCCGTTGGCACTGCTCAGGAGAGTGCGACTGCCGACCTCGTTGCTGTGCGTCACCCAGGCTTCTTCCGCCTCAGGTGTGGCTGCGATGCGTGAGTAGCCGTTTTCGCGAACGTAGCGAATGCAGTCCGCGATCCACTCGACGATCGTCTCAGCGCAAACGGTGTAGTTGCAAAACGCGGTATTGGTGGCGATAAAAAGGTTCGGGAACCCGGCCGTCACGAGTTGCAGGTAAGTGCGCATCCCGTCGCCCCATTTCTCCTTTAGACTCTGACCGCCCTCGCCGCGAAAATCGATCCGAGTCATCGATCCGGTTATTGCGTCAAAGCCGGTCGCATAGATGATGACGTCGAACTCGTATTCCCGGTCGCTGGTCTTGATGCCTTTGGGCGTGATGCGTTCGATTGGAGTTTCCTTGAGATCGACCAGCTGAACGTTGTCGCGGTTGTAGGCCTCGTAGTATTCGGTCTCCAACGGCACGCGCTTGGAGCCGAACGGATGGTCCTTGGGCACCAGCTTTTCCGCTACCAACGGATCTTTCACGCGCGCGCGGATCTTCTCGCGCACAAATTCGGCGAAGTCCTCGTTGGCGACGCGATCGGACATGATGTCCCTGAAGTTGCCCAGCCATTTGCTGAACCCTGGCTGCGCCCACAATTGCTCGTACACCGAGCGCCGTTCCTCGCGCGGAAGATCCAGGGCCGCGCGCCGGTCGAAATCATGGAGGAATCCGCCGGTAGTTTCTTTGCACCTTTTGTGTATCTGAGGGTAGGTCGCCTTGAACCGTCTCTGAGTCTCGTCGCTCACCAACGAGTTTCTGAGCGGTGCGCAGTAATTTGCGGTGCGTTGGAAGACCGTGAGATGGCCGACTTCTTTGGCGATAATCGGGATCATCTGGACGGCGGTGGCGCCGGTGCCGATGACTGCAACACGCTTCCCGGTGAAATCGACTTTCTCCTTGGGCCATCTGGATGTGTGGAATGACTCACCCCTGAAGCTGTCGACACCCTCGAACGGCGGAATATTGCGCGCCGACAAAATTCCGACTGCAGCAATCAGAAACTGCGCGCGCATCCGCTGTCCGCTCTCCAACTGGACTTCCCATCGGTTTGCGCGCTCGTCGAAGACCGCGGAGGTGACCCGCGAATTGAATTGGATGTCGCGGCGCAGATCAAACTTGTCGGCTACGTAGTTTAGATATCTCTCGTTCTCCGGCTGGCCGGAATAATGTTCCTTCCAGTCCCACTCCTGCAGGAGCTCTTTTGAGAACGAATAGCCGTAACTTTCGCTCTCTGAATCGAAGCGGCATCCCGGATAGCGGTTCCAATACCAGGTGCCGCCAACGCCGCCGCCGTCCTCGAGGCATCGCACCCGGAGCCCGAGCTCGCGCAAGCGATAGAGTTGATACAGTCCCGAAACCCCCGCGCCGATCACGATCGCGTCAAAGTTTTCGAAGCGTCCTGATTGAGCATCCGATGCGTTATGAAGTGAGTCCGTCATACAACCGTATACCACCGCCTGAAAGAGCTCTCCAAGCGCCGCGCTCGGTTCTGATCAGACTTGCCCTCAACGGTAAGGAGGTGCGATACATCCCATTAGGAAAACTGAGGCAGACTGGCAGCCTTCACTAATCAGGAGGGACTCCCAATGGACATGCGTGTGATTTCCGCCGACTCCCACATGATGGAGCCCGCCGATCTCTGGGAGACGCGGCTCGACAGCAAATTTCGCGAGCGGGCGCCGAAAGTGATCAAGAGCGAGAGCGGTAAGGGCTATCTCTTTATCGCACCCGGGGTGCGGCCATTCCCGGTCGCGGGCGGCTTCGGCATCGGCAAGAGCGGCGAAGAATTGAAGGAGCATCTGAAGAAAGGCTACGAGGCGGCGCGGCCGAGCGGCTGGGACCCGGCGGAGAGAATCAAGGATCAGGATATCGACGGCGTGCAGGCCGAGGTGATCTACACCACTCTCGGGATGCCGCTGTTCGGGCTCGACGACGATGAACTGCGCCGAGCGTGCTTCGCCGTGTACAACGATTGGGTCGGGCAATTCCGCTCATACAGTCCCAAGCGGCTGCATCCGGTTGCGCTAATCTCGCTTGACGACATCCCGCTGGCCGTCGCGGAGCTGGAGCGATGCGCAAAACTGGGACTCAAGGGCGCGATGATCTGGGGAGTGCCGCCGGAGGACAAGCCCTACTATAGCGAGCTCTACGATCCGTTCTGGGCGGCGGCGCAGGAAATGAAGATGCCGCTGTCGCTGCATGTCATCACGCAGCGCGACCAGAAGGGACGGCGTCGCGACAAGACCGGCGAGCGGGCCGGCGAAAACCAGCAGGAGGAAAACAACCAGGTCCTGAGCGGTGGAATCAGGATGCTGCTCGGCACGATGCAGCCGGTTTACCAGGTGCAGCGCACGCTCTCGAGTTTCATCTTCGGCAAGGTGTTCGAGCGCTTTCCGCGAGCTTCGAGTGGTTTCCGCTGAGAACGACACCGGCTGGATCGCGCACTTCATGTACCGCAGCGATCACATGTACGAGAAGTTCGGGACGATGCGCGAGGATACGAAACTCAAGATGAAACCGTCGGATTATGTGCGGCGGAATATCTGGGCTACGTTCCAGGACGATGCGATCGGTCCGATGACCTACAAATTCTTCGGTGAAGACAATTACATGTGGGCGTCGGACTTCCCGCATACCGACTCGACCTGGCCAAATTCGCTGAAAGTGATCAAGCAGGATTTCGAGGGCGTGCCCGAGCCGGTAACGCGGAAAATCGTTTGCGACAATGCCGCGAAGCTCTACAACATCGATCTGAATTAGCGGGACATGAATCGCAACTGAACGAGGAACCGCGCGGTGGAAGTTGCATTCGGAATCTTCGATCACCTGGAGCGCCGCGAGGTTCCTCTCGAGCAGCTATACGAGGAACGTCTGCAACTGATTGAGGCCGCGGATCGGGCCGGAATCTTCTGCTATCACCTCGCCGAGCATCACGCGACGCCACTGGGGATGAGCCCTTCCCCGAGTGTGTTTCTCGCCGCGGTTGCGATGCGCACGCGCAAGATTCACCTGGGACCGTTGGTATATCTCCTGCCGCTCTATCACCCGATTCGGCTGGTCGAGGAGATTTGCATGCTCGATCAGCTAAGCGGCGGACGACTTGAGGTAGGCGTCGGGCGCGGCATTTCACCTTACGAACTCGCATACCTTGATGTGCACTTCCTCGAATCGCGCGAGATCTTCGAGGAGTCGCTCAAGGCGATAGTTCAGGGTCTGCGCGAGGGCAAGATTTCGAATCGTGGCGAGCGCTTCAAATTTGCCGGAGTGCCGATCGAAGTCGCGGCAAAACAGAGGCCGAATCCGCCGTTCTGGTATGGCGCCTCGACTCCGGAGGGTCTGGCTTTCGCCGCACGCCATCGAATGCAGATTGTTACCGGCGGTCCCAATGCGATCGTTAAGGGAACCGCGCAAGCCTATCGCGACTTGCTGGAAACATTTCGCGACCACCCCGACAATCTAAATCCTCACGTCAAGGAGCCAAAGATCGGCGCCGTGCGACACTTCTTCGCTGCCGATTCGGACAAAGAAGCCGAGGAAGTTGCGATACCCGCGTATCGGGTCTACTACAACAACATCGTCAAGCTGTGGCGCGATTTTGGTACTGTCCCAACGCTGTTCACCGACGATCTCCTGCGTGCGCGTTCAGCCGACGCAGCGATAGTCGGCTCTCCGAAATCGGCCCGCGAAAAGATCGCAGCCTATTTTGAGGAAAGCGGGGCCAACTACCTGGTGTTGTCGTTTGCGTGGGGCGGACTTAGCTACCAGCAATCACGCCATTCGCTCGATCTATTTGTGTCAGAGGTGCTGCCGCATTTTGTGAAGCGACCGAATGCTTAAGATCGCGCTTCTCGATGACTACGCCGGGGTCGCGCTTAAATCGGCCGACTGGTCGGTGCTCAAGGGCAAGGCGGAAATTACCGTCTTCGATCGGCATTTGTCCGAGGACGAAGCCGCGGCGCAGCTCAGACCTTTCGACGTCCTCTGCACCATCCGCGAGCGGATGAGTCTGCCGCGGAGCTTGTTCCAGCGCCTGCCCAATCTGAAGCTCGTGACGATCATCGGGATGTCGCTGCCCAACCTCGACCTGGCGGCGGCGACCGAGCACGGCGTGATCGTTGCTCATTCCAATTTTGCCAACCCGATCTTCGCCAACATCGCCAACGCCACGCCGGAACTTACGTGGGGGTTGATGATCGCGACCGTTCGCCATCTTGGTTTCGAGATGCGGCGGATGCGCGAAGGCGGATGGCAGAGCACGGTCGGTAGCATCCTGGCCGGACGCACGCTCGGACTGCTGGGGCTCGGGCGTATCGGCAAGCGGATGGCCGCGTATGGGCGCGCTTTCGGGATGAATGTGATCGCATGGAGTCAGAATCTCACCGATGAAACTGCGGCGTCGGTCGGTGCGAGGCGCGTGGATAAGGATGCTCTCTTCCGGCAGGCCGACGTTCTCTCGATTCACGTGGTGTTGAGCGATCGGACGCGCGGGCTGGTGACGGCGCGTGAACTCGCGCTGATGAAGCCCGACGCTTACCTGATCAACACCTCGCGCGGGCCGATCGTAGTCGAAGCGGATCTACTCGCTGCACTGCGATCCGGTCGCATCGCGGGCGCGGGAATCGACGTGTTCGATGAAGAACCGCCGCCGCCCGACCATCCTTTCCGCACGATGGATAACGTCATCGTCACGCCGCATCTCGGCTACGTCACGCACGAGACGCTCACTGCGTTTTATACCGACACGCTGGACGCGGTGGTCGCCTTCGCCGATGGCGCGCCGATCCGGGTGGCGAATCCGGCGGTGCTGGAGCATCCCAAACATCGAAGCACGCGGTTAGTTTGAGATTTGACTTTTCGCCGATGCGGTCGTTAGCGTCGGGATGAAATCGAACTTCGCTGAGCGGATGGAGGTCCAGTCCAATGGCGAACGACTTTACAATCTGCGTTGGAACGGTAGGCGCCGGCGTATGGTTCAGCCCTGACGGCGGCGACCATTGGCGGCGCAGCAAGATGAAGCTGCCGTTCTATGCCGAGCCCGGCGAAATACAAGTTCGCACACTCGCCGTTTCACCCCACAATCCTCATCACCTGCTCGCGGGTTCCGAAGCGGGACTCTATCGAAGCGAAGACAATGGTGCGACCTGGGACTGGATCGACTCGCCGATGGAAGGCAAACAGATCTGGTCGGCGACTTTCCATCCCGCCGATCCTGACACGATGCTCGCGGGCACCAAGGAGCCCGGGGTCTACCGCATCGAACGATCGCGGTCAAGAGCTGGCATCGATTGGCGGTGCCGATGGCCGAGCGATGCCTGGCTGGCGCGCCAAAAGTTACCAATATCCTGATCGATCCGCGCGACAAGCGCACGATATGGGTGGGTGTCGAAATCGACGGGGTCTACTGCAGCCGCGATGACGGCCAGACGCTGGAAACATTCAAAGATCGGCGACAAGGAACTCAACCGCGACGTACATGGTGTGGCGCTCGCGACTGGACTCGAAGACCAAGCTGTTGGTCACGACGCCGGACGGAATCTGGAGCAGCCTTGACGAGGGCGAGTCGTGGTCGCTGCACGGATTCCCCAGGTTCGCAGAACGGGACACGATCTCCTATTGCCGCGGAGTCGCACTCAAGCCCGGAGATCCCGACACGATCTTCGTGGGCAACGGCGACTTCATCCCGGGCAAGCGCGGCGCAATCCAAAGATCGCGGGACGGCGGCGCTAGCTGGGAAGCATGCAAGCTGCCGGTCGAGCCAAATTCCACGATTTACTGGTTCGGAACAAATCAGGCGAACCCCGACGTCGTCGTCGCCAACAGTCTGCACGGTTACCTGTATTTGACGACCGATTCGGGCGATTCGTGGACCAAGGTGCGCCGCGAGTTTGGCGAGATTCGCGCTGTCACCTGGGTGCCGAACTAGACCAGCAGGACAGTCCGTCCTACGTCGCGCGAGCAATTGCTCGCGTAGACACAGGAGGATCTCATGATCACCGAAGACTACGTCAGAAAGATTTTCAAGGGGCTTGAGCAGGGCGATGGCGCGGGCTTTTTCGAGCATGTAGACGACAAGGTCGACTGGATCGTCGAAGGCACGCATCCACTGGCCGGTCACTACAAGTCGAAATCTGATTTCCTGGCCGGGACCTTCGCGAAGCTCGGCAAGGTTCTGCCCAACGGGGCTCAACTCATCGTCGAGCATCTGCTCGTGAAGGATGACCAGGCTGTGGTGGAACTTCACTCCTTGGCCACGGCGAAGAACGGACTGAGGTTCGACAACAGATACTGCTGGGTCGTCCACTTCGATGGTGACACCATCGACCGAGTGAGGGCCTATCTCGACTCGGCGATGGTCGCGCGTCTCTTCGAAGAAAACCCGATCTAGCGATTGGTCGTCGGTTGGCGGTTAAGCAGCGCGCGACGGGAGGCGGACGGTGCCGGTCGCAAGAACGGAGAGTTCGCCGTCCTGTTGCACCGCCTTTTGCGTGATGGTGGCGTAGTGCGCGCCATCCTCGGTGTAAGTCCGCGTGACCTCGCCGTCGATATAAAGGGTATCCCCAACCGGATTGTGGCGGCGGATTTTTACTTCGATATGGCGCAGGAAGCTGCTGTCGCCGGCCCAGTTCGTGAGATGATGGGTCATCCAGGAGCAGCGCTCCGGACCGTAGTCGTAAGCGGCGGGGGTACCGACGAGAGTTGCGAGATCGTCTTCCCAATGGACGCGCTCGGGAACGTCGGGGATGCCGAATTTATTGGCGATGCCGAGGCCGGGATGCTTCTGCAGCTGCTTCCAGGCAAGTTTGTTGGCGCGAATATAAAGACCGCCCCAGCCTTGCGCGAACGCGATGAACCCGGTGATGGTCATCGGGCCTTTGACCATGGTCTTGAGCTTGTCGCCGACCTTGACGTCTTCGATATAACGCGGAGTTGCGCCGCGGACTTCCTCGGCTTCGTAGAGAGCAAAGATTTTCGCGAGGTCCTCGCGGGAATACTTAACCGGGGGCCTTTGCTTCGTCTCAGCGTACTTAGTGCCGCGCTCGCGCGCGGTATCGCGCTCGGTGCGGAAACACCAGCTATCGCCCTCGGCCACCAATTCGCCGCGCTGATTGAGGAACTCGCAACGGTAAATCTGCTGAATCGAGCGGCCAGCGAAGCGCGTGTCGTGCTCGACCAAATCCTTGAGCCAGACTTTGGTGGTAAATTCGTCACCGAGAAGCATCGGGCGATGCCAGACAACGTCGATACCGGCGAACATCGCATGGACCCCAGCGAGCCCGCCTACATAGCCACTAAATGAACGGTTGAGAGGGAAGATGAACGAGGGCGGCGCTACCAAGCGCCCATGCGGGCCCTTGGCAGCGTAGTCCGGGTCACACCATAGAGGATTGTCATCGCCGATACCGTGGGCCCAATGGCGGATATTGTCGCGGCTGGCCTCGTGGCACCAAGGCTCCAGCGAGTCCTCGATGGGAACGTTAATCAGCTTACGAAGGTCGTTCAGATTCTTATCGCCGATGACGGAAAAGCGCTGCTGAGTGCTGGCCATGAATCACTCCTTGCGAGCCACGCGGTACCGGTTCCAGCTGGGCGGCGGATACAGTCCGCTTGGATTAAGCGCGGTGCACCAATATACCAACGCCGTTTAATAATTGTCTATTTGCAATCATCAAGCGGCGGAGCCAAGGATTGAAAAATCAGGTTAGCCAGCATCATGCACAATCTATAGCTACGAGGATCACAACGATGGCTATAAATCTCGAAGACAAGGTGAGAGAGCTCGAAGCGAAGGTTGCCGACCTCTACGATCGCGAGGCGCTCCGCGATCTGCGGTATCGCTACCATGAATGTATCAACGAAGCTCAAATGGCGGAGATTCCCGACCTCTTCACCGAGGACGGCGAACTTGATTTCGCGCATCTGGGTAAGGCCAAAGGCCGCGAACAAATCAAGGCGTTTTTCTCGGGCCTCGGCCGCGATCGTTCCGCACCTGACAGCCGCCGCGGTCTTTATCGCGTCCGCCAGTTCATCCATAACCATGTCCTGAAGATCGACGGCGATCGCGCCACGGGCTACGCCTACCTGGAAGCCAAGCCGGTTTATAATGGCGAGAGCTACGTCGTCGCGGCTCGCTACAACGACGAGTACGTAAAGCGCGACGGGCACTGGCGCTTCAGCAAAATGAGTCTCACTCCATTCTTCATGGTCCCGCTGAAAGAAGGATGGGCGGGCGACGATCTCCTGAAGATGGGTCGCTAGGGCCAAAATATTCGGGGCTGCAAGGGAGTCTTATGAAAACAGATGACGGCGTTCTGACCGGGCTGAAAGTGATCGACTGCGCAACTTATGTAGCCGGACCGGCGGCTGCCACCATCCTGTCTGACTTCGGCGCCGATGTAATCAAAATTGAACGGCCGCCGGACGGCGATCTCTGGCGCACGTTCTCCTCAGTTCCGGGTTATCCAAGTACAGACTTCCACTACACCTGGCTTCTGACCAGTCGGAACAAGCGAAGCATCGTACTCGATCTGACCAAGCCGGCCGGGCGCGACGCGCTCCTCAAGCTGGTCGCCAATGCCGACGTTTTCGTCACCAACTTCCAACTTTCGCTGCTCGCAAAATTCCAACTGACGTGGGACGACCTTAGTCGCGTCAATCCGCGGCTCGTCTATGCGCTGATCACCGGCTACGGCGAGAAGGGAGCGGATGCGGATTCACCGGCCTTCGATGGGCTCGCATACTGGGCGCGCTCAGGCCTGATGACGAGCGTGACAGGCGCCGACGGTACTCCGGCCGGCGCTCGTCCCGCGATGGGCGATCATCCGACTGCGGCAACGTTGTTCGGCGCGATCATGCTCGGACTGTATCGCCGCGAACGCACGGGAAAGGGCTCCAAGGTGAGCACCTCGCTGATGGCGGCGGGAGCCTATGCGAACAGCGTCGATATCCAGGCCAAGCTCTGTGCGGCGCACTTTCCGGAGCGCAAGGCCGGAGCGCGCCCGCTGAATCCTCTGATCGCCGCATACCCGAGCAGCGATCAACACGCCATGATCATCGCGCTGCTCGACCCGGAGCGCGAGTTTGTGCGCCTGTGCCAGGCATTGGATGAACCCGAGCTCGCGACCAGCCCGCTATTCGCTAACCATGAAGCACGCAAGGAGAACGCCGCCGAGCTGCATGCGATCTTGCTCTCGCAATTCGAATCGAAACCGCTGAGTCATTGGCGCGAGAAATTTCGTACTTACGATATCAAGTGGTCACCGCTGCCTACGCTCGACGAAGCGGTTCGCGATCCGCAGATGCGCGATTGCGGTGCGATCACAAATTTCGAATATCCCGGCCATGGAGTGATCGAAACCGTGAACAGTCCAATCTTCGTCGCCGACAGCGAAAAACAGAAGCCGCGCACGCCACCCGACTACGGCGCGCATACGCGCGAGGTTCTCAAGGAGGTGGGTTATAGCGCGGCCGAGATCGACCGGCTGATTCAATCCGGTGCAGCCGCTGCGAAAGAAGAACGTCGTGGAAATTGATTCTCGAGAGAGTAGGAAGGTTGCAAATGAGTCCGAGTGCTGAGGCACTCATTGCCGGGAGGTGCGCGATGTTGACATCACACGAGCAGGACATAATTCGGCGCTGGAATGAATTCTATTTGAAGCCGGCCCAGGGATCTCTGCTCGAGCAGAGAAAGAGGCTCGCGGACTATTTCGAGGAGTTCAATGCCAATCCGCCGGTGATCGGCGCATACCACGAAGGGGTGCAGCTCAAGGCCGAGCTCTACGCCGATATCGCAGTGCCGAAAGGGAGCGCTCCTTTTCCGGTCGTAATCTACATTCATGGCGGCGCGTGGACGCGTGGCAGTTCCACGACGCATCGCAAGCTCGTGAAGCAGTTCGCCGAGGCGGGATATTTAACCATCGCACCGAACTACCGACTCGCGCCGGAGAACCCATTTCCGGCCGGGTTCGACGATTGCGTGTTCACGTCCCACTGGGCGTCGGAGAACGCTGGCCGTTTTGGCGGCGATGCGACGCGGATGGCGATGGGCGGCGATTCTGCGGGTGGCAATCTGACCGCTGCCGCATTGCCGGCGATTGCTTCCACTCAGAAGGGGCCAAAATTCAAGGCGGCGATCCTGATTTATGGCGCCTTCGATTTTGCGCGTCTTGTGGCGATGGCAAAGGAAGCCGCGGAACCGTTGGCCAAGGCCTATCTCGGCGCCAACTATCCTGCGGCCCTGAACGATCCGCGGGTGAGTCCGATTCGCGCAATCAAGCCGGGCGCGTTACCGCCGAGCTTCATCATCGCAGGCACGGCAGATGGCATCGTGGGAGAATCGCGCACTGTTGCCGACGCAATCAGTCGAGCGGGAATCGAGAACGAATTGCACATAGTCGACGAGATGCCGCACGCGTTCATGCAAATGACGGAGCTCGCGGCGTGTCGCGAGGGACTGCGGCTTATGTTCGACTTTCTGCGGCGTCACGTTTAGCTATGGCGGATGCGACAGGCAAGTCGAACGTAACGGGCAGCATCTTGAAGGTGCACGAGCCCTTAGTGGTAACCGCCGAACGAATCGCGAACTTTTGCATCGCGGTCGGCGAGACCAATCCACTCTATCTCGATCATGCAGCGGCAGCCGCGGGTCCTCATCGTGGGATCATCGCTCCACCCGCATTCGTGGCCGCGTTTCGTTACGCCGACGATGTTTTCGATAGTCTCCCGGCCTTCGCTCACGGCGGGCTCATGGCCGGTATCGACATCGAACTGGGCGCGCCGATTCGTGCCGGCGATTCAATTCACGTTTCCTCCGAACTGAAGGAGACCTATGAAAAAACCGGTCGTACGGGAACGATGATCTTTGCGGTGGTGCGCTCGACGCTCACCAATCAGAAGGGCGAGTTGGTTGCATACGTCGATCATCGCATGATGAACCGTCCTGCAAAAAGCTCTCACCGCTAATCGCTGCCAGAGTCCACGCGCGATTACGGAATCAGCAGGAGCTTGCCCGTGGAGCGGCGCGATTGCAGGAAGCGCAACGCTTCGGCCGCCTCGGCGAGCGGGAAGGTTTTGCCAATCGGAATCGTAAGGCGACCCTCGCGCGAGAGCTGGAAAACCGCATCGAGGCCGCGTCGATGTATCTCGTGCATCCCATACACCATCGGGACGACGAAGCCGCTAACCTTGAGCGACTTCGCGAACAGGTGGCGGCGAAGGTCGATTGGATCCGGCGCTCCGCCGGCGCTCCCGTAAAGGATCAGATGGCCGAAGGGCGCGAGGCAGGCGAGACCCTTCTCGAAGGTCGGCTTCCCGACCGCGTCGAGGATCAGATCTACGCCGCGGCCATTGGTGATGCGCATCGTCTCAGCGGCGAAATCATGCGTCGCGTAGTTGATGACTTCCTGCGCGCCGAACTTCCGGACGAGGTCTGCTTTGTCATCGCTTGATACGGTTCCGATCACACGAGCGCCTGCAGCGTGCGCGATCTGAACCGCTGCGATTCCTACTCCACCTGCCGCCGAATGCACCAGGACGATCTGATTCGCGCTGGTGTTGTGACACGAATGAATCAGGTGCCATGCGGTCAGCACCGCGATTGGAAACGCCGCGGCCTGCTCGAAGGTCGTTGTGTCTGGAATTGCAATGACGCGCGAGGCGCGTATCCGCGTGAACTCTGCGTACGCTCCCATGCCGATGTAGGCGACGCGCATTCCCGGCACCAGGCCGGTCACATCCGGCGCCACGGCCTCGATGACCCCCGCCGCTTCCATCCCGGGAATGTCGGGGAAGACCGGCTTCACCAGGTACTGGCCCTTGAGGAAGAAGACGTCGCCGTAGTTGAGCGCGATGACGCGATTCTTGACGACGACCGTGCCGGGTCGTAGTTCCGGCTTTGGCACTTCGCGCAGTTCCATCACCTCGGGTCCGCCGAGGCGGTCAAATTGAATTGCCTTCATCAGTGTCTCCTGCCCCGGAAATTTTGCGCGATCGAAGAGGAACCTCGCAATGGTGCTCCGGCGCTGGCCTTCAATTCAGTGAGGCGCTATAGCAGCGGAATGGGAACGAGTCGCTAAGAACCCGCGCCACGGAGGATCTCACGATGGCCAAACAGGGACACCTCAATCTCAAGAACGCGCAATACTCGATGCCGGCTGATGCAGCCGCGTATCAGAGCCCGCCCTTCTACTATCGCAACACGCGGTCGATCTCGGTCGCGTTCGAGACCGACATTGAGGCGGCCCTGCAAGCGCTGCCGGCGCCACTCGCGATTGCCGAGCCGGCCACCGCGGTGCTTTCCTTCTACGAATATCCCTGGACCACATTTGGTGCTTACAACGAGGCGATTCTCTCGCTGCTGGTCGAGCACAAGGGCCGCCCAATGTCCTACATCATGCACATCGCGGTGACGACCGAACCGCCGATGCTGGCGGGCCGCGAAATCTGGGGCTTTCCGAAGAAACTCGCGCAAATCGAGTTCAAGAGCGAAAAGGATATGGTCTATGGCACGTTGGAACGTCCGGCAGGAGTCCGCCTCGCCAGCGCAATTGTTCGACCCGAACGTCCGGCGACCAATGGACATTCCTCCGCGCCGCCGGCGGTAAGCTTCCGGCTGATTCCTTCCGCAGAAGAAGGCGGGCGTCCGGTATGCGCCGAAATCATCGAGACTCATACCGAGGTCAAAGTGCACGAGGCCTGGACCGGCACCGGCTCGATCGCGTTCGCAGAAAGTTCGCGCCTCGATCCGTGGAATCGATTGCCGGTCAAGCGCGTGATTCAAGCGAGCTATGTGCTGAGCGAGATGACGCTGGGCTTCGGCAAGGTGATCGATCGTCTCGAGTGATCTACACCATAAACCCGCCGTCGACGCTGATCACTTGTCCAGTAATTGCGCCGGCGGCATCGGAGGAGAGCATCGCCGCCATCGCGCCGAGTTCTTCGGGCTCCACGATGCGCTTCTGGATGTTCTGACTTTCGGCGGAGCGTTTTGCGTTTTCCGCACTCGTCCCCATCATCTCGCCGAGCACGTTCCAATTCACCAGCTTCGTGTTGGTCCATCCGGGACACAACACGTTGACGTTGATGCCGTGAGGAGCGGAGGCATAAGCGAGCGAACGTGTCATGCCGATGAGACCGTGCTTGGCCGCGGAGTAGGCGAGGGGACCGCCGCCATTTTTTGCGTAGCCGGAGCCGATACTTATGATGCGCCCCCACTTCTGTTTGATCATGTAGGGCAGCGCAGCATGGGTCGCGTAAAACGCCTGGGTGAGGTTGAGGAAGAGGTTGTCCTCGAAAGCCTGTGGATCGTGATCGAGCGGATTGAGATGCGCAGGATTCTGCGCGACTACGCCGCCGGCGTTGTTGATTAGAATATCCAGCCCGCCGAGTTTGCGCGCCGCCTCATCGACTCCAGCCACGATCCCCTCGCGGCTCATGACATCGATGACGACTGCGAAACCGCGCGTGCCTCGGTCCCTGATTTCCCGTGCGACGCCTTCCAGTTCGCTGAGCGAGCGTGAGGCCACTGCTACGTCGGCGCCAGAGTCGGCGAGCGCAAGCGCGATTGAGCGGCCGATTCCGCGACCACCGCCCGTAACCAGCGCACGTCTTCCTTTCAGATCGATCAGTTGTTTCATCGTGAGTTCCGTTTCCGTTACTCATTCAAAATCTGGACAGTTGATCGAGTCCGCTACAGTTTCGCCGCGCGCTCGACGACCGATCCCAGTCCTTGCACCACTTTGACGCCGTCTTCCGATACTGCCGACGCGGCAACGACCAACCGGGTCACGCCCGCCTCCTGGTATTGCTTCATCACATCGGCGCTCGGTCCCTCCGCGCCCAGTAGCACTGAGAACTCGAGATGGTCAGGATCGCGGCCGAACTCTTTTGCCATCTTTTTGATCTGCGGAATGCACTCGCGCGCCTTCTCGGCGCTGAGGCCGCCCGGGCACCATCCGTCGGCGTAGCGCGCGACACGTTTGAGCGCGTACTTCGGATCGTGCGCGCCGAGCAATATCGGTGGCCCCGGTTTCTGCACCGGCTTGGGGCCGAGCTTTACCGGCGGGAACTTCACGATCTCGCCCGGCATAGCTGACGTCGTCGCCGCTCCACAGCTTGCGCAACGCTTCGACCGATTCGCGCAGATGCTGCCAGCGCCGCGCGAAGTTGACGCCCATGACTTCTGCTTCCTCGCGGAACCATCCGGCGCCGACGCCCAGAATCAGCCGGCCCTTCGAATAGAGATCGATCGATGCCGTCACTTTGGCAGTCTCGATCACATCGCGTTGCGGCAACAGGCAAATAGCCGTGCCGATTTTGATCCGCGAGGTCGCGTCCGCCGCGATCGCGAGTGCAACGAACGGATCGATCAGGCGCGCATAGAACTCAGGGACTTTTCCGTCGCGTGAGCGCGGGTAGTGGGTGGTGTAGGTGCTCGGCAACACCATGTGCTCGGCGACAAAGAACGATTCGAAGCCGAGGTTTTCAGCTTCGCGCGCGATTGCGCCCGGGTTGCCGGATTGCTCTGTGAGAAAAACCAATGCGCCAATTTTCATCGACGAATCTCCTCGCTTGTGGTTTTGCCTGGCGTCTTTGAGTCGCTGCAAGCTTAGCACCGAATCACGGGAATCGGTCGCGCCGCGAACTTCGCGGCTGGAGTCTGCAAGCGCTAGTATCGCGGCCATGGCATTACCCGTATCGAGCCGCTTCCAATTTGCCCCCGATCTCAGCATTTGCCGCATTCTCAACGGCATGTGGCAGGTCTCCGGTGCGCACGGGCACATCGATCCCAGGCGCGCGATCGCCGAGATGTTTGCGTATCACGACGCCGGATTCACGAGCTGGGATCTTGCCGACCACTACGGCCCCGCCGAGGATTTCATCGGCGAGTTTCGGCGCGAATTTGTTATGCGTCACGGCGCGCAGCGCCTTTCGGAGATTCAGGCGTTCACCAAATGGGTACCGCGGCCGGGTCGCGTTACGCGACGAATGGTCGACGATGCGATCGGACGCTCGCTCTCGCGCATGGGCGTTGAGTGCCTCGACCTTCTGCAATTCCATTGGTGGGATTACGCCGATCGCAGCTACCTCGATGCGCTCAAGCATCTCGCCGATGTGCAGCACGAGGGCAAGATACGTCATCTCGCGCTCACCAATTTCGACACCGAGCGTCTGCGCACTATCACCGATGCCGGCATTCGCATCGTCTCCAACCAGGTGCAGTACTCGCTGATCGATCGGCGTCCCGAAGCGGCGATGGCGGGATTCTGCCGCGATCACAACATCACGCTTGCTCACCTATGGCACTGTGCTCGGCGGATTGCTGTCGGAAAAATACCACGGTCGTCCCGCGCCACATCGCGGTGAGCTCAATACTGCGTCGCTGCAAAAGTACAACAATATGATCGATGCTTGGGGCGGTTGGACACTGTTCCAGGAACTGCTCGGCGCGTTGAGACCGATCGCAGACAAGCATCAGGCGAGTGTTGCCGACGTCGGCATTCGGTACATCCTGGATCGTCCCGCTGTCGCCGGAGTTATCGTGGGCGCGCGGCTCGGGGTCGCGGAGCATATCGCCGACAATGCGCGCGTGTTCAACTTTGTGCTCGATGCGGAAGATCGCAGCGGCATCGATGCGGTACTCGCCAAGTCGCGCGACCTGATGAAGGTCATCGGCGACTGCGGCGACGAATATCGCTAGAAAATCACCGGTAACTCCAGGTATTCGCTATAGATGAAGTCGCGATGCTCCATCAGCGACGGCGCTGTCGCCGCGACCACCACCGGATCTTTCTCGGTGTACATTTCGCGAAATGCCGTCGACATCGGGCACAACTCGAGCGGCATCGGACGGATCAGCGCGGCGAACGTGGCCCAATAGATATCGACCGCTGAGAGCTTATCGCCGATGAAAAATTTGCGGCCCCTGGCCTTCTGTCGGTCGAGACGCTCGGCGAGAAATTTCAGAATCGATGCGACGCGCGCGGGAGCAGCCGCCGCAGCTTCCTCGCTGAACAAATACTTTCCGCCGAAGCGTTGCCAGAAATCCTTCACTCGTTGATCGGTGGCCTTGCTGACGTTGCCTTTGATCAGGAGGTGTCGCCGTTGCCATCCGAGGCCGTTCTCCCCGGCGATTTCATTGATAAGGCCGAACATCGAAACGCGATCGTCCGCGTCTGCCGGAATCAGCGCCGGTTCGGGTTGCAGGCGCTCGGCGAGATAGAGCTGCTCGATCCAGGTCGAGCGCGGGCGTTCGTCATTCCAAATGGCTACCGGCGCACTCGTTTGCGCGGTCCATTCAACCAGCTCGCGCTGAGAGCCATCCTGACCTGCGGATGCGACCGGAGTGTAGGGAACTCCTTTCACATAAAATATTCCCTTGCATGCTTCACGCCACGGACCCGGGACCGTGCTCGCGCCGAGGACGAGACGCAGCCCCGACATCGTCTTCGCTTCCTGGATGGTCGCGTATTTCAGTTTCACATCGGTCACTGCGATTTTGTCGGACATCTGACTGCACCCCGAGCCTTTAATTCTTTCGCACGTTCCGGAATGGGCCGGTGTCGAACCGGGGTTCTTTCGGCAGCTCGAGCACACGCTCCGCGATGATGTTGCGCTGGATTTCGTCGGTGCCTCCGGCGATGGAAACGGCGGGCACGGAGACCAGAATCTCGGCGATGATTCCTTCCCGCGGACTTTCGTGTCCAGTGAGCATCGCTTCCGTCCCCGTCATCAGCGTATGTACGCGGGAGCAGGCTCGCGCGACGTGACTGGCTGCCAGCTTTCCGAGCGAGCCTTCCGGACCTTGCGGCCGTCCCTGTTGCTGAGCGGCGCGCGCGCGGCGGGCGGTCCACTCGGCGCACTTGGCCAGGGTCATCAGCCTGGCTATCTCCTGTCGGAAGTAAGGATCCTTGTTCGCGCCCGTCTCCTTCGCGCGATCGATGATGAGGTCCACGCGGCCCGCGCGCTGCGGATACCATTTGTAGGGCTGATTCGCCTTTTCGGTTTCGGCTCGCTCTTCGAGCTATATCCGTCCGACTCGGCGTCCCGCTCCTTCGGCAGTGCCGCTCATCCCGTCAGCGCCGCGGCGCTCGTGGGCGAGCGTCGTCATCGCCACCTTCCATCCATCGCCGACACGCCCGACCAGATTCTCCTTCGGGACTTTCGCGTCGGTGAAGAACACCTGGTTGAACGACGCGTGGCCATTCATCTGCTTGAGCGGCTGCACGTCGACACCGGGTTGCTTCAAGTTGATCACGAAATACGACAGCCCCTCGTGCTTGGGCGCGTCCCAATCGGTGCGGGCGAGCAACAGACCGTGGTCGGCATGATGCGCACTGGTCGTCCACACCTTCTGTCCGTTGACGATCCAGAAATCTCCCTTCAAATCCGCCCGTGTGGTCGCGCCGGCGAGATCGGAACCGCTGCCCGGCTCGCTGAAGAACTGGCACCAGGTATCTTCACCGGTGAGAATACGGCGAAGGAACTTCTTCTTTTGCAGATCCGATCCGTGCTCCAGCAGCGTGGCCGCGGCCAGCAATCTCACTCCGGAGCTGGCGGCGCGGACAGCGCCCACATTGGCGAATTCTTCCTCCACCACTCGCGCCAGTGCGTGCGTAAGCCCGCGGCCGTACCATTCCTTCGGCCATTGCGGCATGCCCCATCCGGAATCCGCGAGCTTGCTGCGCCACTCCACCAGCGACATATCAGGATCCCAGTTGGCCGCCAGCCACTCGCGCACTTCGTCACGCACTTCGGCTTCGCTGACTTTGCTCATCGCTCAAACTCCCCAACGTTGCATCAAGAGTTCCCTGTGATAACTCGGTTGACCGAGGAACACCTCCGAACTTTTGGCTCGCTTGAACCATAGATGCGTGTCGTTGTCCCAGGTAAAGCCGATCCCGCCATGAATCTGAATACATTCGACGGCGGTGTGGAGGTACGTTTCTGACGCCGCAGCTTTGGCCAGACTGGCGAGCGCGGGCCACTCGGGATGGTCGGCCGCGGCGGCTTGAGCTGCATAGTAGGCCGCTGACTTGGCCAGCTCCAGGTCCAGCAGCATATCGGCGAGCTTGTGCTTGATGGCCTGGAACGAGCCTATCGTCCGTCCGAACTGCACCCGCAGCTTCGCGTAATTTACCGCCGAGTCGAGCATAATCTGGGCGCCGCCCACCATCTCGTTAGCAAGCGCGATCGCCGCCCGATCGAGGGTGCGGAGGATTGGCTCCGCACCATCATCGAGGCTGCCGAGCAGGTTCGCATGAGCGCCTCGAAAATCGATGCGCGCGATCTTGCGAGTAGGATCCATAGATTCCAGGAGGCGTCGTTCCACGCCGGCGGAATTCGCATCGAGCGTGAACAGCGCCAACCCCTCAAGGCCGGTAGTCTTCGGGGCACGTGCAGCGACGATCAACAGCTTCGCCACGTGGCCGTCCACGACGAAACTTTTGACTCCGTCGAGACGGTATCCGTCCGAATCGGGAGTGGCGACAACCTTGATGCCGGCTGGATCCCAATTACCATCGGGTTCGGTGACTGCAAGCGTCGCCAGGCGTGCGCCTTTTGCGATATCGGGCAACAACGCAGATTTCTGCGCGTCGGTACCAGCGTTGAGAATCGCATTGGCGGCGAGCACGGCCGAAGAGAAATACGGAGCGCAAAGCAGTGCGCGGCCAAGCTCCTCCGTAACGATGCAAAGCTCCACCATGCCGAACCCGGCGCCACCGTATTGCTCTGGTACGTGGATGCCGGGCAGTGCCAGATCCTCGCTTAGCTGTCGCCACACCGCAGGATCGTAACCCTCGGCAGTCGCCATCAGGCGCCGAACCTCAGTAGCAGGAGATTTGTCGTTTAGAAATCGCCGAACCGCCGAGCGGAATTGTTGCTGCTCGTCGGTGAAAGCGAACTGGATTTTGCGAGCGAACGCGGATGTCGATTGGTGAGACGTGCTCATGGTGCCTCCAAAGTTGCTCCCAGAGGCCCTCGCGCCGCAAGAGTTCCGTTGACTTTCGCAGACGCCGCAGGCTACGTCGGGGCGGAATTCCTCCGCCTTGCACCTACGGGCAGGAGCTGGAAACCTCGGATGGCCGAGGAGACGTTTTCATTCTAATACTCGCGATGCAGAAGCGCTTAGAGGAGCGACCAGCGCTCCTGGCACAAGTCTGGCCGATCGATTGCTCTACGGATCGCTCGGTTGAAGCGCATGACCGTAAAGCGATAGAAGCTTCTCCGAGGTGACGTCAGGCGTGCCGCCGGAGATACACCTCGAAGAACGCCCGCCTCAGTTCTGGCTGGAAGAGCTGCCGTCTGGAGCCTTCGCATTGCGCTCCAGGCACCAGCGGTCGATCAACTCGGCATTGAAACGCCAATCGGTGCCGATCCGAAAGGCTGGCAACTCGCCGCGACGGAGCAGCTTGTAGACCGTCGATGGATGCACGCGCAGATACTCGGACAATTCCTTAACCGTCATCACGCTCGGCAAGCCGTACTTGGTTTCATTAGCCATCATAGCCCCCGTAACTTAAGTCTCGTCTGCGTTCCAGTTCCTGAGTGATAATTCGTTTATCGCCGAATCGTATAGTTGAACCAACCCTTAGCGCTCATCAACGATTCTATTCAAGAGTTTCAAAGTCATTGCTGCACGTCAAGCGGCTCCCAAGAGGGAAGATCGAGTTTTGAAGAGCGGCCAATGGATCGTGCGACCAGCAGAGGCTCGGTCAGGAATTCGACCTGTGCGCCAGCGCCATTTAGCCGCTGCCGTACTGGAGCGAAGGCATCAAGGTGTCCGTAACTAGCGGAGGAGCGGCCTATGCGGCAGTCCCACGGGCAATGTGAAAGACGGACGCAGTACGGACGGGGATCTTCGCACCATGGTATGCCCCGATTTACGGAGCACTGCTCACTTAACTACCCGGGTGGCGACGCCACTGGTTACGAAGTTTGCAATCGTCGCCGTGCAGCTAATAGGACCCGGCGGAGGTGATTCCGTGTAAGTGGAGCCAGCACCCGCGCCTTCAGTCGCAATCGTAATGGCTTCTACCACCTTGCCATTGCTCTTCCCGATCAGGGTGAACTCCTGGTTTACGAGCATCGTACCAGTGCAATTCGGCAGTTTGCCCTGAACCGTGGTCGTCAGGTTTCCGCCGGCCTGGATTTCTCCATTGCCATGTTTTTGGATCACGTATTTGCCGGTAAGACTGTAGTTGGAAAATGTGCAGTCATTTACTCCCAGCGTGATTCCCACCGCTCCTCCCGTGATGTTGCCTTGACCATCGAGGTGCATGAATCCTTGGGTGAGTCCGGCGGGGACGGTGCCCGTCGCCTTACAATCGCCCGCGTCGGTGAGCAAGGCGGTACCCGTAGTCTGAAAGACGTAAGTACCCCCGAGTACGTCTTGCGCAAAGACGCGATGCTGCGAAAACAAAAGCAATCCGACAGCCGCCAGCGTAATAAACGCCTTCTTCGTCACTATACCCTCCCAAGGTTCGAAAATGGTTTCGCCGGGCTCCTTGCACGCGTGCGTTCGTGGTTCAGCCTACCAAGCGCTGGCCGAGGTTTACTTGAAAAGGGCGGCAAGGTAAACGTCGCCGTCAAGGCGCGGTAACGTGGCGGTTGACATTGGATCGCAGCGACATTTTTCGCGCGTTGGAGCGGCGGACGCGGTTGCGCCTTGTCGCTGGGGTCGTGGTGATCCAGAATGGCGGCAAATCGTGAAATTTATCTGGCTCATTTCGAGAAGCCTGCGGCGCAATCGACGACGCAATATCCTTACTGCCATCTCGATCGCCATCTCGATCTTCATGTTCTGCGGCCTTGCGAGCATCGCGGAGATTCCCGCGCTGTTGATGCGCGGCAACGCAGGATCGCGTCGGCTGGTCTGCAGCAATGCTGCGGGGATGACCTACTCGCTGCCTGAGTCCTATACGCGGAAGATTTCGGTAATGCCGCACGTCAAGATCGTCCAAGCTTGGGAATTTCTGCCATCACAGTTCGGCGGCGCCGCCGATCAGTTTCTTAGCTATGCTGTCGATCCAGTCGACATGCACGAACTGTGGCCGGAGTGGGGCGTCTCAACGTCGGCTGCGACCGCATTCCAACATCAAAGGACCGCGGCGCTGGTCGGCCCCGAGCTGATGCGTCGTCACCGATGGCACGTCGGCCAGCAGATCATAGTGCACGGTACGATCCCGACGATCGACGTTCCGGTGCAGATCGTGGGCGAATTGAATCCGGGGGCTTCGTCCACCGGCCCGCTGAACATGTTCGTGTTCCGCCGCGACTACTTTGAATCTCTCAAAGGCACTCCGGGGTTGGTGACGCTCATCTGGGCCGAGGCAGATAGTCTCTCTTCGATCGATAGCGTGATCGCTTCGATCGATGAGACGTTCTCGAACTCCGAGCATCAGACGAAGACAGACGCAGAAGGACAATTCACACGCAACGTATTCAGCAGCCTCGCGTCGATCTTTACGCTGGCTGCGGTCCTCGGCGTGATCGTCGTAGGAGTGGTTACGCTGGTGGCGGCCAACACCGCCGCGATGTCGATTAGAGAACGTGGTCGCGAACTTGCGGTGATGAGGGCGATCGGATTTCGCGCGGGCAGCGTGCTGGTCTACCTGGTATCGGAATCCTCGTTAGTAGCGATCACGGGCGGGATACTCGGCGGGTTGATCACGTGGCTGGTGCTCGGACAATTCGCGCCGTCGCTCCCAGGGGTGAATGTGCCGCTGCCAATGAGCAAAGCGATCATCCCGCTGGGAGTCGGTCTTGCGTGGTTGGTCGGAGTACTGAGCGCGCTGGTACCAGCGTGGTTCGCGGTTCACAGGACGATCGTCGCGGGCCTGCGCCTGGTGGCGTAGGCGATCCCGGCTGAGCAAGACCTGGGATCAACGTGGCATTCGCGACAATCTCGTTACTATAACGGCGGCTGCGAATTCGGAAGCAGCCGTGAAATGATGAAGACCAATACGACAACCACCAATGCCAGAATTCCCCACAAGAGCACGCCGCCCTGGCTCGGCATCTGATTTTTATACCAGGAAGGTTCTTTGAGTTGCTCTTCGGCGAAAAGCGACGCGACATTTTTTTCCGCCGTCAGCAATTGTTCCGCGACTAGGCTCAAGTCATAGCTCGGCGGCGCCACTTGCGGGTTGCCGTAGTAGAGAAACAGTTCGTCCTTCGGTTTTGCTTTGAACAAGATTCGCGTGGCCGGATAAAATGCCGTGAATTTTTCCAGTTCGATCGGCGGATTGTCGCCGTTATCCGTTTCGAGAAACAGCGTGTCGCTCTGCAACGTGCCGTCCAGCGTCAGCGTGAACTCTTTCGACTGGCGTTCCGGAGTTTGTGTCCAGGTCGCGCCACCTAACACGCGGCGATATTTGTCACCTCGCTCATCTGTGAGTTCTTCGTAAAGCGACAGCGAGCGCTCAAAGAGCGGCGTTGGCGAGACGCAAGTCAGGCGTGCGATCGGCAAACCGCTTTGGGGAAGTTTGATGATCCAGCGGCTCAACTTCGGATCTTTCGCATCCTTCGTCGGCGTGACGGACGGCGTGAGCGCGCGGCTGATGGATGTGCGCTGGATGATGTAAGGCACTTGATTGCTGCCGTCCAACACGCGCAAATCCTCGAAGCCCGGTCTCGCGTGCGCGAGTACTTCCAGGTCGGGTTCGATTTGTTGCGCTCCACCATCTTTGGAAATTTTCACCGGCTTGCGGAATTTCCAATCCGAAACGTCGAGCGCCGCGCCGGTTACTTCAAGTCCGGGCAAAACTTCAGCTGCGCGAAAATCCGGGTTATCCGTCGGCGGTGAAATTTTAATTGGTGAAACCGCCAAGTCTTTGAGGTTCATCCCGAGCGCTGCCAAATCGTATCGCGGTGCGTCGCAATGAGCATTGCCGGTGAGCAAATGATATGCGCCCGGCTGCCGCGCGAGGAAAACGAGATGAACAGGACGCCGCTCCACGTGCACGGCAGAAATCGGCAGCGGTGGGCTGCTACCGTTTTTTATGAGAAGGAACAATTCGCGCGAGCTAACCAGACTGTCCAGCGGCACGGAAAGATTTTGAGAAGGATTCTGGCCTTCGACGGCGATACGATAGACGGTGCCTTGCCCGATGGTTTCTTCGCGGATGGTGTCTTCTGACACCTTCGGGAAGGCGACGATGACCTGACGCATAAAAAGCGGTTCGGCGGTTTCAAGTTGGACGGAGGCGACACTCAAATTCGCCGCGCCGAGGCTCAACTCGAGCCGCGTTTCTCCGGGATTCTCATCACGTTCGGTGACTGTGGCCGGAATCAATTCTCCGGGCGGAGGCTTGTCCATGGCCGGATGGACGAGCGCGCCGGTGAACGGAACCGGCGGCGAACGCCCATCGTCCACGGTAAGGCGAAGCCATTTTGAAGAGGTCGGCGGCAAGGAAATCTGCAAGTGACTTGCGCCGTCGGGTTGACGAAAAATCGGCTGGCCTTGCGCGAGAGTTTGCCAGCGGTTGCCGTCCTCGGAACTTTCAACGCGCACGGCTTTGATGAAACTCATCGCCGGAGTTTCCAGCGTGACGCCATCGAACGGTTGCGCCAAGTCCGGTTTCGACGGTGATGACGGTCGTGTTTGCGTTAAGCGAGACCTGAAGTGCTTTTACCGCTTGCGCGGCCTTCGCGACCTGCGCGGGACGTTCAATCAAGTACGGCACTTCATTTCCCGCGTTGTCGTAGAGCCTCAAGTCTTCGAGTGAGGGACGCGCAGCGTCGAGCGTTTCAACCGGCAAACTCATCTTCACAAGTCCGGTTGTCGAAACATCAAACGATTGGTCGCGCTGCCAGTCGGATGGCAGATTCGCAGCGGCTGCAGAAACGCCAAACAAGAGCGCGAAAACGTAGAGCACGCTTGCCGAGAAATTAACCAGGCGTTTCATTGCCTATACTCTTGTCATTGTCACCAGTTGCGAAAAATTCCTGATACGCAAACGACGCGAGCATCGCGATCACAGCCACGCCGACGAGCGCGCCGATGCGATACAGCGGGCCGAGTTGCGCGAGGTCGTGGAAGAAAAGTTTCAGCAGCGTCACGCACAGCAAGCCCATCGCGGGATAGCGTGCGGCAGGGATTTTTTTCCGAATGCCATAAATGAGCAACGCGAGCGCGAACAACGCCCATCCTATGGAATAGGTCATGTCGCGCGCGAAGTTGCCGCCCAGCTCAAATGTGAGCGTTGAACCCGGTTCGCTGAAGTAATCCGCGATCTCGATGTTCAATAGCAAGAAGGCCAGCACTGTGCCGCATCCGGCAAGGATCGGCAGAATATCGAAGTCCAAAATGTGGTTGCGCGGCGGCGCGAGAAGTTTTGTTCCGGCGAACAGACAGATCGTCACGATGCCGTAAGCGTAGAGATACCAGTTGAAAATCGGCATCGCGGCGCGCGCGTGGTAGTCAAGCACGGCGGGATTGAACGCAAGGCGGAGGAACGCTGCGATGAGCAGGCCGACGCCGGTGAGCCGCAAACCCGGATGCGGCACACGATGGAACAGCCACAGCAGCGCCGCGCCTTCCAGCGCCCAGCCGATGGTGATCCATTGCCGGTCGAACTGGATCGGGAAAATCAGTGTAATGAAAAACAGGGCCACGCCGCCGAACCACGCGAGTTGAGCCATGCGTGATTTGTTTTCGGCGGGAGTTTGTTTCAACACAGCGACGAGGCTCAACAATCCGGGAATAGCAAATGCAGCGGGCAACAATCCCATCGCTCGATTCGGATAGACGGCGGATACGAAGCGGTGGATAAGGAAAAATTGCGGTGGTCCGGCCATCGCTGCAGTCGCCCACGGAACAACCTTGTTGGAAAATTGTTTCCGGAACAGAAACGGGAACAACGCGAACGCGGCGAAGAAAATCAAATACCAGGTCAAAACCAGATCGAGCGGCTGTTTTGGATTCGTGGGATCGAAACGACTGAAATGCCACGCGCATTCGAGCCCGCTCACACAGGCGAGACCAACGGCGGGCATCCAGTCGAGCGAGAACAGTTTTGTGACGCCGAGCAACAAAACGACCAGCAAAAGAGCAAGGCCGAAGACCGGCGACGGATTTGTCGAGCGGCAGCCGTAGCGTCGCCATGATGAGCAGCAGGAACGGAAGCACGATCGAGCACGCGGGCAAAATCGCAGCCAAATCTCCCGGCGCAGCAAAATCGGTCCGGAACTTGATCCCGGTTTTCAATGCTTCGGGCTGGAATGTTTTCACCAGCCAAACGCTCACTGCGGCAAAGAAAACCGCGAACGCGCCAAGCAAGAGAAATGAAACGGGCAGGCCGGTGAGGTCGGACGGAGTTTTGAAGATGAGCTCGCCGGTCGCGGCGATCGTAAGCAACAGCACTGCCAGCACCGGCAGCAACGTGGCAGTAAGCACAGCGAGCGCGATGGCCAGCAAATCCACCAGCAAAATGAACGGCCAGACGATGAACGAGACTTCCGCGAGTGTGAAAACCGGAACCAGTACGAGCGCGAGCGCGAGGACCGGAAAGATATGATTCGCCCAGGTTTGGGTTAGCGCACCGCGCCGGCGTTGGAGGAACGCGGGCAAGGCCGAGTGGACAATGGCGAAGAGGAAATAAAACGCCAGCGCCGCGTTGAGTAGTCCGTCGGTCAGCCATTCTTGCGTCCAAAATCCCAGCAATCCAAAAACGGCGAGTCCCGCGATCGATTGAGCGACGGCGATTGTTTCATCGGTCAGCACCAGCGCAGTCACGACCAGGTCGACGAGAAAAATAAACCCGAACATCAACCACGGGCGTTGCGCGAGCGGCGCGAAATCCAAAAACCACGCGGTGAACGCGAGCGCCACGGCGACCAGGCCAAGCGCTGAACATAGGAGCCATTCCCTTGCACGAACTCGGACGGTTCCAAAGATCAAAGATTCTTCATTATCTAAAGGACGCCAGGTTTTTGCCCACCAGTTCGCGGCGAGAAAAAGCGCGTTGAAGCCGAGCAGCACGGCGAGCGCGATCAGAATTTTGTTTCCTTCAAAATATTTTTCGCTGACGAAGAATTCACCGGCCCAGCTGATTTCCATGATTGCCGTGCCAAAAGCAGCGAGCGCGGTGAGAAAATACCAGCGGCGATTGAGCGCGACGACGATGAGTCCGACGTCGAGGATCGCGATGTAGCCGAAAAGTCCGAGCGGATTGTCTTGACCAGTGGAAAGTAAAACGGGTGTGAGGAATCCGCCCAGCATTCCGAGAATTGCGACGACCAGGGCGTTGAGCCGGATGGCGAGAAGGAACGCCGTGGTAGTTATGAGCGCCATCAGCAGGAAAGTTGGAATCGGCCCGAAGAAATCAAAATGGTAAATCGAACGGCACGCGAACGTGACGCTATAGAGGATGACAACTCCGGTCGCGCACAGAGTCTGCGAAAGCACCGGGAAACGTTTGCGAGACATCACCACGCCGCCGACGAGCAGGCCGAGGCCGACCAGGAAACCAATCGTTACTCGCAGCACGGGCGGGACGAGATTGTTGTCGAATGAGTACTTGACGAAAAATACAACGCCGAGGAACAGTGCGAGTCCGCCAACCCACGCGAAACCCTTCACCCCTACGAATTGTTCCCAATTGATTTTCGGAGTCGGCCTGGGCGGTGGCTTCGAAACGGGCGTCGATGCGGTAGTCGGCGGACGTGGCGGCGAAAAGACCGGCTGGGGAGTCTCGATTGGTCCTGGCGGCGTGACTGGAGTTGGAGTGACAACTTCCCGATGCGCTGGAAGCGGGGAATCTGATTCGACCGGCTTTGGCGATTCCTTTTCCTGTTTCAATCGAGCAATTTCCGATTCGAGCGTACCGAGCCGGTGGGAAAGCTCCTCGATGTGATTCTTTGTGCTGACGGCGCGCGCAACCAACCAAATTGCCAGCGCAAAAATTAACAAGATGACAAGTGTCATATTTTTTTGTTCAAGCTTCGGACTCGCCCTTCAATTACGTCGGACCTTTCCCTTATATGAGCCCAGCTCCGAGCGAAAAGCGATTGTATGGTGGAGGGTAAAGAACGACTATCGGTCCGATGCCGCTGTTTGTCGCAGATTGTCGTGAAGCGTTTGGGCCTTACATTCGGCTCACCAAGGAGCTTCAGTTAACGCTTCAGGTTTTGATCGAAATTTCCGACGGCGGGATCGAGACGCGCATCAGGTTGCGGACAATCGAACTGCGAAGATCAATCGACAGGCCATTCGTCCCATTCGTCCAGACCGGAGCCGACAGCCTATCGCTCAGTCATAGCTGGGTGTGATGAGGTCACGACGCTGCGTTTCTGAGAGGCTACCGCGAAGGTGGACGGTCTTCTCGGAGGGACGGCTGGCAATCGCCGGATCGCCTTCTGTGGGCTGCGACTACTCTGGTTGAAGTCCCAATTCTTCAGCAGAACATATTGCTTTCCTCGCCGCGTAAGCAGTCCGGATTCGATCATTTCGGCTATCACTCGGCTCACCAAGGGCCTGGAGCAACCGATCATCTCCGCTAGATCCTCGTGACCGATTTCCGGAATCAGGATTATCCCCTCCGAGTCTCTTGTCCCGACGCGCTGCGCCAAATCGCTCAACACCATCGTGAGCCGGTCCCAGAAAGGAATGTTCAGCAGTATCGTGAAGAAGCGGAGGTTCTCGGACCAGAAAGTGTTCAGGGCTGCAAGGATCGAGATTAAAGCATCCGCCGGAAGACCAGCCAGCAGCCGCGCCACATGATCGCAGCTGAAAAGAGCCAACGTGGATTTGCTCGCAGCCTGGGCTTCGAACAGGCGCGCATGACGGCCCTTGTCGTCGACGTAATCAGGATAGCCGATGATCTCTCCCGGTCCAGCCATTCGGACCAAGGTGCGATCCCCATCACCGACCGGGCAATACACATTTACGTACCCACTCAAGATGCAGGCGAGCATGCCGTCGGTATTACCCTCGCAGAACACCAGCGCGCCCTTGTCGAAGGCAACCGCAATGTGGCGCTCGATCAGCTCTTCGACCAGGTTCTTTGGCAGGTTCAAACGGCTCAGGCTTGCCCGAAGTATTGTGAAGACTTCACGTTGACTGATTAAGTTAGTCTTCATTTTTTGCGAGTTCCTTCCTTGGTTAAAATTCGGATCGATGAACCCATATGAGTGTTTTGGGCGCATCGTAACGGAACCTTGTGGAGAGCTATCGCGCATCGAAGCGCAGTCGGAGACAGGAGGAAGCAGAAGCAGGGATGGTGCCAGCTAAAAAGACCGGCTGATTTCGAGCCGCAGGTCAGGAAATCAAACAGGTGCAGCGCGAAAGGCTACGGCCGCCGAGGCATTTCGCCCCACCAACCTGAAGTTAGGGTATCCGCTGCGACGGTGATCTGCGAGAAATGAGTCGAATATGAAAAGCAGTCACGCCGATTTCACTCGGCGTCTGAAGATCCGAGTTTCCGATAGAGAGTTTTGCGATCGATGCCGAGCAGAGCGGCGGCTTCGGTTTTGTTTCCGCCCACCGATGCCATTATCGCGTGGATATACTCCTGCTCCAACTCGTCAAGAGTCATAGCTCGCGCCACGGCGAATTCGAGATTCACCGAGGGCCGATACTCGCCCGCTACCTTCGGCGGCAAGTCAGAGATTTTTACGCGGCCGTCATGGCACAGGATGAGGGCCCTCTGAATCGCGTTTTGCAGTTCCCGAATGTTCCCCGGCCATGGATAGTGGAGCAGGCGTTCCATCGCTTCGTCGGAGATTTCGGGAATCCGCCGTCCAGATTCGCTGCTGGTCCGTGCGAGGAAATGCTTGATCAGCAGCGGAATATCCTCGGTTCGTTCGCGCAGCGGCGGAATCGCAATCGTCACTGTCGCGATTCGATAATATAAGTCGGCGCGGAACCTTCCAGCGGCGATTGCGTCGTCGAGCGAGGTGTTGGTGGCGGCCACTATTCGGACTTCCACCGGGGTTTCTTCGGTGTCACCGATCGGACGCACGCGCTTGTCCTCGATAACGCGCAACAGCTTCGGTTGTAGAGCAATCGGCAATTCGCCGATCTCGTCGAGGAAGAGCGTCCCTCGGTGCGCGGCCTGGAAGAGGCCGGCCTTGTTCTGTCGAGCGTCGGTGAATGCACCTTTGACGTGACCGAACAATTCACTCTCGAGCAGGTTCTCCGGGATCGCCGCGCAGTTGACCGCGACGAACGGACCACCTTGCACCCGGCTGTGATAGTGCAATGCGCGAGCAAAGAGATCCTTGCCTACCCCGCTTTCGCCTGTGATCAGCACGTTGGCCGAGCTGTCAGCCACCTGCCGCAAGACCTCAAATTGAGCAAGCATCTTGGGATTTCGCGCGACTATCTGGTCCAGTCCAAATCGGTGGGCCAATTCGCTGCGCAACCGGAGCACTTCCCGGCGGAGTTCGCGGTCCTCCAGCGCCCGCGCTACTACCAGCAGCAACTCGTCGTTGCTGAACGGCTTGGTGACGTAGTCAAAAGCACCAAGCCGCATGGACTTGACGGCGGTCGCAATTGAACCAAACGCGGTAATGATGACGACCGGAAGGCTCGGCGCGATTCGTTTCACCTGCGTCTGCAGCTGATCGCCGCTCATTCCACTCATCCGCAAGTCCGAGATCATCAGGTCGGGTTCTTCGCGCTCGACCGTCGCGAGGGCCTCGGCACCCGAGTACGCCGCCAGAGCACGATAGCCAGTCGCTTCCAGCAAGTCGCGCACCATGCTGACCATCTCGCGGTCATCATCAACCACGAGGACTGTCGCCTTTCTAAGTTCGCTAGTCATCGCATTTCGAAGGGGTGGCATCCCGGTCTGCCATCAGCGGCAGAGTCACAACAAAGCATACACCTGTAGCTTGCCAATAACCGGAGCGACACATGCGAGCGTGACCAATGTCTGGCGGGGACCAACTCTTCACGAGGGCACTATATTCGGGCTCGATTGACGAAGACGATCACCGGGTACCTCCCGCTCCGCGCCGAGGGAGTGTCTCTGCCAATGCAGAGCGACGCGTGCGGATCGGTACCCGGCAATCGTGCGCACCTTGCCCTTCGCTACCTTCACTGTCACGAGCCAGAGCCATGCCAAAGCCATCGCTCAATAGCACTCGTCAAGATTAATTCGTTGGAGGTTAAGGAGTGTGGCGAAACGCCGCGGTTGCTGGGGAATTTCACCACGGTCATCAGAATTAGCCGTCAGGCTTGTCGAGACTTTTGGTGGGCACATTGCTTGCGAAAATTGGCGCGATTGAAGCGTCCTGGTTGGAACAGGCAATCCTTGCATTAGGGCGGATAAATGGACCCACACAAGCCGATGACCGACTCTACGGATCTGTTGCGCGGAATCTGCGAGGCACAAGTTTCTTCGGACAGCATCGCACTTGCTGCGGTACTTCGAGATGCGGCGGCCCAGGCGGACGACCGGGGCAATGAATGCCTCCGCGGCCCAGCGAAAAGTCAGCTACGCAGACCGGAACGCGGTCGTGGGCTATGGGGGGAACGACTACCAAAATTCGGCGCTGAGCGAGCTTTGCGGTAGTGCCTCCGTACCGATCTGCGCTGGTTCAGTTTTCCAGACGTTGTCGTGATCGAGTGCACGACGCAAATGATGACTAGACCGGAGGGTTCCATGATTGGGAAAGGAATTTTTCATGCAAATATCGTCGTTCGCGATATTCAAAAGTCATTGAGATTTTATACCGACCTCTTGGGAATGGAGGTGAGCGACTTCATCAGAGACGGGGATCTCGTATTTCTGAAAACGCCGGGTCGCAATGACCTTCTTACGCTGAATCCGACTGGCCGTGCCTTCGGGTTTCCGGGCGGATGCGCGAGAGAGTCTGAGCGCGAACTCAAGGAAAATCTGCCCGGTGTACAGGGCGGAATGAGCGATTTCGGATACATGCTGCCAACCCGCGACGAGTACGAACGCGTGATCGCGTCGGTCAGTGACTTCGGGGGCCGGTTGCTCACGCGGTGCGAGCATGGCGGGATGCTGTCACATACGTATCTCGCCGATCCCGACGGCTACACGGTCGAAATTCACTACGGAGGCTAAGTAGGCAATCTCGCTCACTCAATTGCCGCGCACCCTCTGATAAGCCGAAGCCGCTCCCTGTTTTACGCGGCGTAGAAGTCGACGGGCCCAGAGGAACTCGGTCGCCAGAATCGCGAGGCCCAGCGGAATGACGACAAATGCCGGGCCGGGCAACACGATCAGCGCGATGCCGAACAGAAGAACGGTCGATCCGATCACTGCCACTGCGACCTTGCGTGCGAAACGGAGGGCGGAAGTCGTGGCGGAGGCTTTATCGACGCGGCCGGCTTCCTGATCGATCACCGTCCTGCCTCAGCAGCCTGGTCTGAAGACCCCGGATGAGTATGCTGAGTGCGCAGTTCCGGCTTCTTTAGCGGCCAAAGCAGTGACGCCACGACTGAACCCGCCAGCAGCGTCCCGATTACAGCCAGGGACAACAGGATAGGAACCTTGTACACGCCGGCAATCAGCATCTTCGCGCCGACGCCCACCAGCACGAGCGACAGACCGACCTTGAGGTAGTGGAACTTCTCCATCATGCCCGCGAGCGCGAAGTAGAGCGCCCGCAACCCGAGCATAGCGAAGATGTTCGACGTGTACACGATGAAGGGATCTTTCGTGACTGCGAAGATCGCAGGGATTGAGTCGACTGCGAAAACGATGTCGGTAGCCTCGATGGCGACGATGACCATGAGCAATGGTGTCGCGTAACGCCTGCCGTTATTGACGACGGTCAAGCCTCCGGCTCCGTAGTCGTCCGTCGTGGGAATCAGGCGTCGGAACAACCGGTAGATTGGATTCTGTCGAGGGTCGGTTTCGCCGCCTCGTTGCACCAGGAGCTTGAACCCGGTGAAGACAAGGAACGCCCCAAACACATAAGCCACCCAGTGGAACCGATGAAGCAGTGCTGCGCCAAGCATGACGAAAATCGCGCGCATCACCAGCGCGCCGAGAACTCCCCAAAATAGCGCGACATGCTGGAATTTCGTCCGGAACCGAGAAGGCGGAGAAAATGACAAGGAAGACGAAGATATTGTCGACCGAGAGCGCCTTCTCGATCACGTAGCCGGTCAGAAATTCGAGCGCGCGTTCCGACCCGAACCAGAAATACACGGCGAGGTTGAAAAGCAGCGCGAGCGAAATCCAGACTGCCGTCCAGCCGAGCGCCTCGCGGACGCTGGGCTGGTGGGCGTCGCGATGGAAGACGCCCAGGTCGAGGACCAGCATGGCCAGGACGAAGACGGTGAAGCCGACCCAGAGGACCGGGGTGCCAACACTTTCCATTTCCACTTTTTATTGTAGTCGTCGAGGATGGACGCGCGAAATGTCGGACATTATCGACTACTCAAGCCTTCGCCGGTGCGGCTCGACGCAGACCGTTCATCGAGACAGTCTGCGCCGCAGCCGGATCGGCGCGCAGCCTACTGAGCCGCGCGAACCATTGCATTGGTCGTGAAGAACTCGCGATCGACCGCGCCCATGTTGATGTACCAGGTCTCGCGCTCGGGCGAGTTGCGATCCGGCAGGTAGCACATCGTGGTCGCGCCGGTCTGGACGTCAGTCGCAGCGGCACCCACGACAAACTCGCGCTTGAAAGGATAGATCGCGATTCGCGCATCGGGGACCGGCCGATCGCGATAGGTCATCCAGTAGATGTGGTTCTGCCAGAGATGGCCGGACGCGTCGTAGCTGTCGACGTACGGATTGAACCACATCTGGGTGTCGATATAGACGACTGTCTTGCCGTGCAGCGCCTGCCCCGCGTAGCCAGCTCGCGGAGTTGCCTCGACCAGATAGACGTGACGCTTCTGCCAGTTCTCGGGGCAGGCGCTGGCGCCGCCGTCGCTCTTGCACGTAAGTGCGGGCGAGTTGGCCACGTTCACCGGAGCGAGCATCGTGCGCTCGCCGAGGAACTTGTAGTCGTACTGTTCGACCTTGGGATTGAATCCAGAATAGTGATCCGGATCGAAGGTAGTCATGCTGGCGGAGCGTCCAGTCGCGGGCGCCACCGCGGAACTCAGGATTGCTTCATTCAAGCGCCGGATGCGCCGGCTGCCGGTAGTCCAGCTCCAGCTGTCATCACCGCGATTCGGGTCGGCATAGCGCCATCGGATCAGGCCGCTGCCGTGGAGAGACTGCGGCTCCAGGATTGGATACAAGCCGAATAGCCAGTAGCGGCCGGTCTTTTTGAAGTCAGGGTCGAATGGCATCGGCTCGACCTCGGTCCTGCCTACCAATGCGTAACCGGCGTAGTGCCCGATCTGGAAATGATCGATCACGCGCGGCTCGCTGCCGCGGGCGGTATATAAGCTGTCGCATCCATAGTTGCGCAGGTCGTAGTCATCGGATGTGATCGGTCGGAACGCGTTGTTCCACATGATCTTGGTCGCCGCTTGCGGATCGTTGGCGTCGATAAACGGAAACGGCTGGCCGGCGACGTAACCTGCGAGGCTCCGGCCATCCTGCGAGAGCCGGACCTGCCCCGAATATTTCTCGGTCGCATTCATGTATGGCGGCGGCCATTCGATTCGATCGGTCGCGGCGATCTTCATCGACATTCCGTTGACGACTTTGTAGTAGACACCGGGCGACACCAACTCTTTGACCTTGGTAGCGTTGTCGGGTGTGATGAGGTCTCCAGGTTGGACCTCAGCGAATGAAGGCACGCAAGTCGCCAGGAACGCCAGCACCAGTAGAAGCCCGCTACAATTTTTTATTGATTTCACGGTGAACTAACTCCAAAAAACCGCGCCTGCTGCAGTTCCTGCACGACGCTCTCTGTCGCGAACAATTGGTGCAAGATCTACGCCTTCTCGATCGACCAACCGAGCCGCGACCATCACGCGGGTAGCTTTCTTGCGCATTTGGAAAATCGCATGAGTGGGGAAGGAGAGGTAGTCGAAAGCAGTGGAGAAACGCCGCAGCCGGTGTGGCATTCCGCTACGCGAACAAACAAGTGATCGCTGCGTCCCTAGGAGTGTGCGTCTGTATGTGTCATTGGCAATGTAACGTAGAATCGAGTGCCCGACGCTCCGGAGTCGAAGGTTATTTCACCGTTGTGGTCGCGCATTATCGACTGGCTCACGGCCAATCCCATTCCCGTGCCTTTGCCCGGCTCCTTGGTCGTGAAGAAAGGGTCGAAGACGTTGCCCCTGTGCTGCGGCAAGACGCCAGTCCCGGTGTCTTCGAAAGTAATCTTCAGGAGCGGCTCGGAGTTCTCGGTTTCGGCGGTTACCCGAAAAGTTCCACCGTTGTCAGCCATGGCGTCGAGCGCATTTATCGCCAGGTTCACAAAGACCTGCTGCAACTGGTCGCCATCACAGTCCACTATCAGCGGCTTATCACCCAGTTCTGTTAAGACTGCTACATTGCGTCGCACGGCTTCAGTTTCCACCAGACCCAGCGCGCGTTCGATGATCGGCCGTACATCGCAGGCGACCCTGAGCGATTCGCGAGGCCGCGCATAGTCCAGCAGCATCCTGACAATGCGCGAAATCCGATCGCTTTGTCCGACTATGATCTCGAGGCCTTCCTGATTCTTCGCCAGTGGCAGTTTAAACTTCAGCAGATACTCGGCTCGAGCACGAATGACGCCCATTGGCGTACCGATTTCGTGAGCCAGCCCGGACGCGAGGGTGCCGATGGTAGCGAGTCTTTCCGCATGTTGTAGCCTCCGCTCGAGTTCGAGTTCCCGCCGATGTCTCTCAAGCAGATCGGCGCGCGCCTTCACGAGCTGGTCGTCGAGCCTCCAAAATTCCTCGGTCAGTAGTCTTAGTTCGTCGGCTGCAGGACCCTTGTCAAATTCGCCTTCATTGGAAAAGCTCGTCACTTTCTCGGTCAACTCGGCCAGCGGTCGAGAAACATAACGTCGGACCACGAGAGGTATGATCGTGGCGATGCCCGCAACCAGCACCAGTGCGGCCGCGACCGACACTTTCGTGCGCGCTCTCAAGTCATTGTTGATATCGGTCCAGTCCTGGGCGAGCAGCAGGTAACCGACGAGTTGGCCACTCTGGCCGCTCAATGTTATCAGCCGGCAAAACCATTGCCGTCCACTCGCGGTCCTCTCGAATTCGACAAAGCCTTTCGAGCTAGCGCGCGCGAACTCCTGAGAGTTCGGAATCAATTCAGATGGGAAATCGTGCGGAGCGTACGAGAGCTTGCTGTCGCGGCCGAGCAGCGCGCTTTCAGTGCCCTCAGTGCTGATCCGCGCCAGGACACTTCGAACCTGATCCCAGCGACCTTCACCGATCTCATTTTCCAGAGCAGGCGCCAGACCTCGCGTGGTCGCACGGGTTTCGCGCTTCAAATCATTGATATAGGTTCGCGTCGATCGTTGGACGCTCCAATAGGTGTAGGTTGCCACCGCAGGCGCGAGTGCCAGTAGCAACACAAATGTCACGCGAGTACCGACTCGCACGAACCACATTATAGTTTAGGGTCCCCGCTAACAGAATCCTTACGATTTTGCCTCACAGCCAATGCAGGAACCCTGCCGAAGCGCGGAGTTAAGGCCGGACGAACCGCGGCGTGTGCAGGTCGTGCGTTCACTCAAGGAGAAAGATTGCGACGAGCCCGAAGATTGCGGTGCCCACGCACAACGCCAGTAAAACCCGGTCGTAAAAAATAGTGTCTCGTCTGAATTTCATCGCTCGGACGTCGTGACATCTGGTTGGACGTGCAGTCGAAGTGCGTTTGCCACTTAGCCCTTCCTAACAATTTTCTTAGCAAGCCGGCGGCCAACCGCGACCAACAGATCCCCGGCCTGATCACCCTGATTCCGTCGATATTTTCCGCTGTGTTAATTCGATCGGTTTCAGAAGGCATCTCGCGCAGCTTCGAATAATGAGGTGAACCGCCTCGACCGGCGTAGCGATTCGCCCCGAAGATCTGATCGTCCTTTCTGAGTCTGTCGGCCCTTTCGGACTGGTCCGCTCCTTGCTCAAGCTTTGACGTGACACCTGACCTGAGAAACAAGAATCTCGTATATAGAACTCGAAGGTGAAAAGTCATGAAGCGTGCCGTCTTAATTGTAGTCAGCGGTCTCGCGCTAGTGGGCTTGCTCATCGCTGATATCGCGTGGCCGAAGGCGAGCACCGCCGAGGAGATTCCTGCGGCGACATCGGCCGCAGGAACTGCCGCAACTCCAGAGGCTGCAGCCAACTCCGTTCCGAAACCCGCAACCGCAGCAACATCTGAAAGCGCTAGCCAGGGGACCAAGGCCGAGGAAGCTTCTGCTCAAAGCATGCCGGGCTCTCTTGAAGACGCGTTGGACCAGCTCAACGAGCCGGCAACAGCAGGTAGCCCCTCGGCCGCGGAAGCCTCTGGTGACGAGAAGGAAAGCAGGGAAGAGGCGGCGTCACAGCATAGCGACGCGCCGGCAACCAACGAGAGCGACGCTCGATGAACGACAAATGAAGGCGCGCGTTTAGATCGCGCGAACAAGTTATCACGCGAACGAGGCTCCTCCAGACCTAAGATTTGCATCTAGTGCGCCCCATGTACCTCCCCCACCCCCCGAAAGGCGAGCCGCTGCGGCAGGCGCGCTGCAGCGGCTCGCTGACCTACTGGCGATGGTACAACCGAGCACGCGCCCGGCGACAATCGAAACTACAATAAGTTCCAGCAACAGGAACGATGATCTCGTTCCGCAGAATCGCCGGTGGCGCCCCTGATGAAGAGCGTAGTCAGTTGCCGCCAAGCGCGTAGGGTTGCGAGCCCGATGCCGATTCGACATTGCCTTCGCTTACGGGTTGCAGCACGACAGCTTTCGGATTGGGTCGTACAAGTCGGTACCTGACGACTTGCACGCTCTTGCCCCCTGACGCCACGCCGCTCACGAGCAAGTCGGCGCCGGCAGTCGTGCTGGTGGTAGCCACGCGCACGCCTGAGGATCCAACGAAAGGAGTGAAATCGGATACCGCGCTAAAGTTGATCGGGTCGTCGTGAGCCGGACTACTCAAGTACATCGTCGGCTCACCCTGCAGCCCCGATCCGCTCGAATAAACCTTCACTGCGCCGGTGCCGGCCAGTTGGCTGACTACTATACTCTGGGCGCCACCGAAAGCGCCGGTAAGCCAACCGGTCGCAAGCGAGACGCCGCCCCGATAGGTGTTGCCGAACGGTGTAAACCCGGCGTCGCTCATCGGCTCGCCGATGCTCTCATGCATGTCCATGGACGCGTCACGCTTGGGCGCGTTGTCGATCGGCGTCATTAATGAAAAGTGGAAGACCTTTATCTGCGCCGGGCTCCCGGGGCCGGGAGCGGTGACGATGCTGTTGCGACCTGACATGAAATCAACGATGCCGCCGGCGACGGTCACTCCCGATCGATCGTCAGGGTACGGATTAAAGGTCGAGAAGAGCGCGGGAGCAGTGCCCGGTGACGACGGCAGACGCGAGTCGTAAACCTGGACCTGGTCAGGGACGCCGGGTCCTGACCCCACGATGATATTGTCGGTAGTCGATCCGTCGATCTGGGTAGCCGCCACGTTTACGCCGCCGCTTTCGGTTGAATCGAAAGCCATAAAGCGAGCAAGTTCGGTCGCGAACGCAGGCTTGCCGTGATTCGCCGCGCCCGAATACACCACCACCTCAGGGCTGTGACCTTTGCCGGCACCGACGACCAGGTCGAGCACCTGGTCACCATCGATGTCGCCCATAGCCACGCTGGGGAGACCTTCAAAGCCCGGGAACGGCGTGACCGTGGCGATGAGTCGATCGCCGTTACCATCATAGATTTTGACGACCGCCGAATGTCCTGGCGAACCGGGAACCGCTACCGCATAGGTCGAGATTGCCGGAATGACGTTGATCAAGCTCATCAGGCCATTGTCTTCGTGGTTCAGGCGATGGCAATGCATTACGTAGAGACCGGTGTAGTCGACGAACCGGGTACGCATCGACAAGGTCCCTGGCTCGATCACATTTTCATTCTCGGCCATCAGCGGTGCTGGCACGTTGGCGTTGTCCTCTCCCCACATATCGGGCTCGGTCCTGAGGCGCACCACGGGGTCGTAGGACTGGGTGACCTGGAAGTCATTGACGTGAACGTGGATCGGATGTTCGTCATTGTTGGTGTTGGTGAAGGTCCATTCTTCAACCGAACCAAGCCGGGGCTGGATCAGAGGCACATTTGGAAATGCGTTGTTGTCGAATGCATAGACAAAGGACTTTGGATCCGCCTTACTCGCGTGCTCGTTCAAAAATCCGCCGGAGATCAGGATCTGCCGCCGGACGTTGGGAGTGAGGTGCGAAAGGTCCTCGAATGAGGTGTAGGCTTGCAACGGTTGCCCGTCGGTGAAGGCGGTCGTGAGGCCTTTACCTTCCGCAGCAACGGCCTTTACCAGTACCTGCGTCGGGAACACGAAGAATCCGTCGAAGTAGCTTGTTGCTGAAGGTGCCACACTCAGAGTACCTAGCACGGCCGGTGGATTAGCGGTGCCGTCGTTGGTGTAAAGGATCCCGGGCGCGGTCCTCGTCTTAGCGCCTTCAATCGGCGGCATCTCCAGTTGCAGATCTCCGGTAGCAGGCATCGTCACCGCGATCGCGACCCGGGTGGCTGGCGGGATGAGCAACTGAGTACCGTTGTGACTTATCGGGTAGTGCACCGCGGGCGATGGGTTTCCATCGTTCCCGACGATAGCTATCGGCGGATGCTTGCCGGTGGCAGTCTCGGTAAGCTCGACGTTCATGTACGCGAGATCACTTATGTTCGCGAGCACCCATATCTCGGTCTGCCCGGGCTTGATTTTGATAGTCGGCTCGAACGCACCATTGACGGTGAACTGAACGTCGCGCTGATAATCGGGAAGCTGCGGGTTGGCTGGCACGTCGTTGTTCGACTGGCCTGAACCCGCGGTGAAGTGCTGTAGATTGCTCGGTACGAACTGAAACAAACCGCGATAGTTGTGGATCGATAGTGGGCCCGAATACCAGACCGTGAAATATTGCGTCCCCTTTTTCGATTGCGCGAAGTTCACTGGAACCATCAGCGGACGGTACGTGCCATTGGCCAATTCGCTCTCTTTGGGCGGCGTGAGGGTGCTGACGAATTGAGGCCAAAAGAGGTTGTTGAGTTGTGCCAGGCCTCCCGCGCGATCAAAGACGTCGTTGTACTGAAGGACCATATTTCGGATTGGGATATGATTCGCGGTAACCAGTGGAAGGTTGCCGTCGGTGCGCCCTATCGCCAGAAGCCCGGCCAGCCCGTAGTAGGTCTGTCCTGTAGTCAGGGTATGAAGGTGGCTATGGTACCAATAAGCACCCTGCGGCATGTCCTTGGGTATGTGATAGGTATAGGTGTTCGACATCCCAGCTGAGATGTGAAGCATTACATTATCGGAGTTACCCTTGGGACTGATGTGAACTCCGTGAATGTGAAGATTAAGCGGCGACGAGGTCATTTGCTCGGGGTATAGCGGCACCTCTTTGCCCTTCGAGGTATAAGCAGGATTGAAGTAGTCTCTGATCGTCAGGCCGGTCAACGCATTGTTCATGTGAACGATGAGCGTCTCCCCAGGGAAAGCCTGAAGGGTAGGTGGGGGGTAGAGATTGTCGCCCGACATTTGTCCATTGGACGACGTGCCGCGAACGACGTGATATGCGAAAACGAGGAAGTTCTGCACTGGCGTCGCGACCGTGTCCAACCGAGCGTGGCCTTGATGCGCGGTGAGCGTCACCTCCAGAACGCCGTCTTTGCTCGTGAGCATTACGGGCTCACTGAAGTCAGACCGGATGGAGGGATCCGGGTTCACAATCGAGCTCTGTGCTCGGGCGGATGATACATGCCATGACGCAACAAGAAGGAATCCCAGCGCTATGCTGGCGCTCGCCGGCCATCGTAAAAGTCGATCCATGTCTAGTCCTTTAAAATGCGCTATGCTCTACAAGATGTTAGCTGCCAATCCCCATGTGATCGAGCGCATGTCGCAGTCGATTGAGCAGGAAGATTGAGCAACGCCCGACCATGAGTACTTAGCGGTACGAGTTTCAGGGGCAGCGAAAAGGAAATGACGACAGGCGGACAGCTGATTAGTTCCAGCCTGCGATCGCACGGCTTTCTTCCCGAGCACGATCCATTGATCGGCTTTCCCTCCAATTCCGAATTTGTTGGGCTGGACGAAATCGGCCGCGATATTCCAAGCCTCCTGCAAGACTCGGGCTTTCGTGCTTACGCGCGCTCATTGGATATCCCGCTATGGCCCGAAGATCGCGTGATGGCGAGCGACCTTCCGGAACTGAGGCTGTACTACGTGCGCGTGGGCTTCCTCGCCTCCGCCTATGTCAACCAGGTGGGCCAGCAACCGAGCAAAGTGTTGCCGGCAAATCTCGCGCTACCGCTAAGCCGCGCCTGCAAGCTGCTGAACCGTCCGCCGATTCTGAGCTACGACGGCTACGCCCTGTACAACTGGAAAAGATTTGACAAGAACGGTCCGATCGCGCTGGGAAACATCGACACCATTCAGAATTTCGTGCACCTGTACGACGAGCATTGGTTCATCCTTGTCCACGTCGAGATTGAGGCAATCGCCGCGCGCATCCTGGACGCGATCGCCACGGTGCAGGCATCGCTCGATGCGAACGAGCCCGCCCTCATCGACGATGCGGTTCGGAACATAGCCGGCGCGGTCAATGAACAGGTCACGGTGCTGCGGCGAATCCCGGAGAAGATGGACCCGGCACTTTATTACAAGACCTTCCGGCCCTATATCCGTTTTTTTGAAAACGTCGAGTACGAAGCCGAGGTGGCAGGCGGGCGTGTTGCAGCCGGCTCGGCTGCGCGACTGAGTATAAACTTTCGCGGAGAAACCGGGGCCCAGAGCAGCATCATGCCGCTGCTGGTGGCGTTCATGAAGATTCCGCATCGTCCATCGATGCTCACCAATCATCTGATTGATATGCGCAACTATATGCCGGCGGAGCATCGCGCGCTGATAGCGGCGGTGGAGGCTATGCCGAGCATCCGCGCGATGACGAGCAAACAGAACTACAACGCGGTGCTCGATGCGATGGCGGAGTTCCGGTCAGTGCACTACGGATGGGCCCAGGAATACATCAACCGCCGGACCGACGATCCTCGCGGGACCGGCGGCACTCCTTATATGGAATGGCTGAAACAGCTCATCGACGAAACCCTCGCATTTAAGATTGAGTAGTCCCGAGGCCCTCGAGGATTGAAGATCCGCGGATTGGGCTCACTGCTTAGTAATCTTGCCGAGATCGATCGGCAGACCCGAAACTCCTACCTGATTGCCATTCTCGGTTACGCTCAGTGTAACGACTTTCTGTCTCGAAGATTGCGCAGTCGAGGGCGTGCCGCCACCAGATGAGCCGCCACATCCGACGAGCCCGGTTGCCAGTATCAGCATCACTGCTGCGAGGATGGAGGTACGCCGCCGCATGCCGGTGTTCAGCGGGAACATTGCGAACCCCAATAGACTCAGCGCGAACATCAGGCTTCCGGTACCTCCGAATCCGCCGGCGTGTTTGTTGCCGACGCTCATCACGCCGGCGAGCCTTACCTGATTAGGAAGATCGAGGCGGCCAGTCTGACGCCCCGAGATAACGCCGTTGAGAGCAAACGTGAGAGACTCGCCTGAGCCCGCGGGAAGGGTGAGGGGAGGCGCGAACGTGAAGACCGTCGTTGAGGTGATTGCGGGCGAATCGACGGTCGACGTCCCGATCTGCGTGCCATTAACTGAGGCGGTCAGCGTCAACGAGCTGAAAACCGCGGGCTTGCTGACAGAGACACTGACTGAGGAAACGATCTGCTCGCTTGCATCCGACGCTGCGTAGCCGAAACTTCCGAGGTCGACCGTCGTTCCCGGCTTCCCGCCGCCGCTGCCTTTCTGAATGAGAGTTGCGCTACCGCCGGGCGTAGGAGTCGCGGTAGGAGTAACAGTCGGCAGAGTTGTACCTGTAGCCGTTGCGGTCGCGGTAGGTATAGATGTCGGCGTCGACGTTGTCGTTGTCGTCGCGGTAGCAGTATCGGTTGGAGTCGCGGTCGCAGTAGGCGTAAGTGTCGAAGTCGCCGTGACTGTCGGCGTAGCAGTCGGACTCGCAACCGCTGGCGCAAGTACGCTGAACCCCTGCGACGCGGTGGACGGGAGAAAATCCGCGGTTCCTCCAAATGTCGCTGTCAGAGTGCTCGTACCTGGCGGCCCGAGCGTAACCTGGCAGGCTGCGACGCCGCTCGGGTTGGTGGAAGCCGAGCAATTGGATCCGCCAACGCTGAACGCGATCATTTGGCCGTTCAGCACCGCTACCGGATCGGCCGATACGTCAATCAGCGACGCCGCCAGGTTAGCAGTCCGGGCGGTCGTCCCCGTCGTAGGACTCTGGTTGAGACTCAGGAAGGTTGTGTGACTGCCCGGCCCCCAGGTTACTAGTGCCTGGTTCGAGGTCAGGATAGATTTGCCCACCGTCGCCGAGGCAACGATCGTGTCCTGTCCGGTCCGCACACCGGTGTAGTTGAGCGTTGCAAGTCCATTGGCGTCGGTGTTCACGGCAATGTTCTGTGGATTCGCTCCCGCGATGCTGAACACTACCTGCGTTCCTGCCGGGGCACTCGCGTAGTGCACCATTGCATCGAAGGTTTGCGACGTTCCTTGCGCTGGATTCGGCGACACTGAGGTCGGCGACAGCACCAGCGTCGGAGACGCCAGCGATGAGGCATAGTTGCAGCTGCCGTCGGCAGCGGTGATTTTGAAAACCGCGGTGAGCTGCGCGGCGTAGATGCATCCGTCGGGGCCGAAAGTCATGAAGTTGGCGCCCGAGTTCTTGGCGAACATGCTGCCCAGCGTCGGTGGATTGGTAGTCAAATCCACACTATCGATCCCGAGGGAAGTATTGTTCAAAAATGGATTCGCGATCAGAAACGTCCCGGCTCCCGGTCCCTCCCGCCAGAAGTCCGAGGCTCCAAGCTGCACTCCGGGCAGGACGCTGACAGTCGGCGTCATCGGACCGTTCGTGCCGCTCACTTTGGCGACTCTCGGCACCTCGTCGCTCTGCAAAAACGCCCAGGCATAGATTGTTCCTCCGGGAGCGAATGCCACGGTCGCGTTGGGAGTCGACGGCAGATTGGCGTACAGGGAAGTCGAGGGTGACATGCCACCTGGACTGGTGACGCGGAAGATCCCGGGGTTGTCCGATCCGGCGCCGGTACAGCTGTCGGTGGTAAAGAGATCCCCGCTGAGCGGATCAATCGCAATGGTAGTCGGACAGGTCAATCCGGAGGAAATCGTTCTGGTCTCAGCGCCGGTGGAAGGATTGATCTGCATTACCGCGCCCGTGGTGAAATTGCCGGTGGTCACGTCGCGGCTGGCGAATAAGTTGCCGCTTCCGTCGAAGGCGAGGCCGGCCAGCGTTACACCGAGCGAGGTGCTAGTGAGCAGTGTGCTGGGTCCCGCGACGCCGCCGCCGGGCGGAAATTTATAAATATTGCCCGAGGGGAATTCATTGACGTAGAGATTGCCCGACGCGTCGAATGCAAGACCGGTCGCTCCCGTACAGCCGAAATTGACATCGCCGGTCGAGATAACCTGGGGCAAGAAACCGGTGGCGTAGGGGGTAACTACAAAGCCGGGCGCTGATGGCGGAATCCCGCTGCCGCAATTATTGCTCGGGCTGCCCGTAAAGGTCACCGAAGGCGAGTTTGGTATCGCCAGGTTGCCATCGGTTACGTCGACTGCATTGTAGGTTACCGTCTCGGTCACGAGATCGGTTGCGAAAAACTGGATGGTGCCACTGGCGTCGGTCACCTGCGGGCTCGGACCACTGATAACCGAGCTGCCGGTTTGCGTAATATCGATGAGCTTACCGGGGGTCGGCCGCCCGAGAGTATCCTTCAGTGTGACGGTGATCGTGGTTTGCGCTTTGCCGTCATTGTTGACGCTGGGAGGAGCAGCTTCGATGCTGGCAGCGGTCGCCGACGCGACGATAAATCCAACGGGGAGTTGTTGCGTGATGACGACGCCGTCGGTGGTATCGGCGCCGGTGAAGGTCACGTCCTCCGCAGTCTCGTCGGTCACCTGAAAGTTTACTTTGCCTTGATCGATGCTACTGACACCGCTTGGCGGGGTGATCTGAACTGCGCCGGTGCCGTGCAGCGTCACTGTCTTGCCGCCGACGTAATCGCCATTCGCATCGCGCAAGAACACAGTGACAGTCCCGGTCGTCTTGCCGTCGTCGGAGATACCGGTTGGTGCCATTCCGTCCGGAGGCGTATCGAGCGACAACGCCAGCGAAGACATCGCCGCGTCGGGCGTGCCTGCTAGCTGACCGCCGAGCATCAGGTGAAGCACGTCGAGATTGGGAGAGCCCAATCCGACATGGGCAAAATCGCTGCTGAGCGCCGTGGCATTGTGAAAGGCACTGGTGTTCGCCAATGGATATATCGACGGGTTCAGAAACCCGAGGTTGACCCCGTGCGCCTGGTTCAATCGCGCGGAGAAGGCCGCCCAGGCCGGAGCGGCGAAACTTGTCCCTCCATATAGAAGGCCCGTGGGACAGCCTCCGGCACTTTCCTGGCAAAGCTCGATGCCGAATGAGGGATCCGCGTTGACCACTATGTCGGGCACCGAGCGCATCGGGCCGGTCAACCCGATCTGGTACGACGGCGTGCTGAAGAACTTGCTTATGCCAAAGCCGCCCATACCCGCCGGCGGAGTGTCGTTGGAATCATTCCACCAAGTCTCGGTGGTGTAAGTCGAAGACGGGCCCGGGTTCATGGAACTGCCCCCGACTGCGGTGGCATTTGGCGAATCGGCCGGAACGGCCAGAGTGTTTGGAGCCCCGTCCAGACAGGTGCTGCCGTTGTCGCCGGAGCCGTTGAAAACGGTGATTCCAGCCATCGCTGCGTTCTGGAAGACCGTGTCGATACCCTGGACGTCGGCCAGGGTGGTTTGGTCCTCGCAATACGCCCAGCTATTGCTGATGATCGTCACCTTGTCGGTGATCATCTGGTTGACTAACGCTTCGAAGCTGGCGCCGCCGTCAAAGGGAGCGTCGTACACGACCGTCTTCGCCCCCGGTGCGATACCCAGGGTGGCTGCGATGTCCAGCAAAACTTCCTGCTGGTCGGGTCCCGGCGTCGGTACGCCGCCGTTCACGTCGACCTTGCTCAACTTGTTGATCAGAGTTGCCGGCTGTCCGAAGAACGCCAGGGAGTTCACGACGTCGCTCTGCACGAACGTATCGAACTCGAGCAAGCCTATAGTCTGACCCGCGCCGTCTACGCTGCTCCATGGTGTGGACACGGCAGGAACAGCCTTGGCGTGAGAAGCTGGAGCGCCAATTGATCGGCTCGCGTCTCGCCGCTCGAATATCGGTGTGGGCGCCGGCGTAGCGCCTGAACAGATGTCGTACCAGGTGTCGTAACTATTTCCAGCTTCCGAAGCGGCGTGGCACTTCGTCGAGCTTCGTCTGGTTCAACTGACCTGCAAGAGTGCAGAAGCCTCCGAGTATCGCGCAGATGGCATGGCGCGATCGCCTTTGTCGCGCGGTGAGGTCGCGCGAGATTAGACAGACCCGTGATCGTCTGGACGCGGGCAGCCAATCCCGCGGGTAACTGGGGCTCCGTCTGATTCGCATAAAATGTATCGTTGCCGATCCGGTAATCGGCAATTCGAGTCGCCAGAGCGCGTTCGGCATCAATGCGTCTTCCTCGGACCGTGAGTGTCAGTCGATTGGCCGATCCGCGAACCAGCTCAAGTCCATTGGCGCGCATATAGTCCAGCACCGAGAAATAATCCTGCTGGCTGGGGCCGAAACGATCGGCGATTTGGTCCTGCGAAAGATAGCGATGGAAATATTTCGAGTGCGGGTCGTAGATTTCATGCAGATAGCGGTCGAAACCGGTTTGATCGTCCCGCTTAAGGACGATGGTGAGCGTGATCGGTAGCGCGTCGCTTTCGGGCTTCGATGGAACCAGAGTGGCCTTCGCCAGCGCTGGCAGTACATGGCCCGGCAGACGGACTGCTCCCGTCTCGGACGATGCTGGCATAGCGTGAGCGGACGTGATTGAAAGCAAAACGAAGAGACAGACGACAAGCCATCGCGCGCAACCACGAAACATTTCCAACCCCCTATCGCTATCGCAAACACGCGGCGTCACGAATGAGCCGCTCATCACGTGACTTAAACACCGGTCACATCAGATCGCATGACCGCCAATTCATCGCGTTCAAGAGCGGGTCGCAACGGAAAAATGTGCCAATCGCTGGCACAAAATTGTTTGGTAGCGGAATTTCGAGATGCGATTTTCGGAGAGCTGTTCAGGTTAGCCAACGGATCGGACATTTGTCATCTCCGCCGTAGCTGCAGCTGTAGCCGGTGCGAATGGAAGTAGCGAGGTGGCGGGCCAACTCAGGATGGGTCAAACGAATTTTTGCGATCGCATCCTTGATCCGCTTGGTGACCCTCAGGCGCGCGCCTTCCCTGGCCGCCTCGTGCTGATCGTCGCGATCGCCGTTCGCGTGTGCATCGTTTGCCGAGAATGGGGTTTTTTTTCTGGTTCGATGTCTAAGACTTTTTCTGTGCGCGTTTGCTGCCAGATCCAGCGCCGAAAAATCCATTCCGGGATTGGCGACCAGACGGCTGAGGTAATGCATACCCATGGTGTCGCGCATCCTGAAGACGCAGCCCTGAAACGAGATGGTCCAATAGTCCCCTTCCTTGCGGAATATGTTCGACCCGCAGCCGTCGTCCATCCCTAAGCGACACCAAGCGACTGTCCAGCTTGAGGAAGCGGAATAACTCGGCGTACAAGCGTTCGGACCACTGCGGCGTTTCGAGGCGCTCGAATATTGCGAAGGCGGCATTGAATTTCTCGGCCGCCTGCCGATGGCGCGAAGAGTCGGAAAGCACTCGCGACCAAAATATGAGTGCGGCGGCTTCTTCCCAGGGCGCGTTGTAACGACGGAAGATTTCGATTGCGGCGCGGAATCCGTCGACGACTTCCTCGGGAAGCCGTAGCGACGCACCGTTCTCCGCCGAAAGCCGCATAAGTTCGTCGGAGCTCTTGAGCTTCCGGATGTGATTGTCGGCGCTAACGACCGCCGACGCATAAGCAAAAGAGCCGTTGTGGCCGCGCCAGTCCTCCCCGTTGTCCAGGATCTGTTGACACCTCTGGAGTTGTTTTTTGGCGTGCGTGACGCGGCCGAGGTCGGCATCGACGAGAGCAAGCTCGATGCGGGTGAACAACTCACGATTCAGGTCGGGGCCTGCGAGCGATGCTACCAGGGCCTCGTTGAGGTATGTCTCGGCTTCGGTGCGCTGATTGCCGATGCGTGCGAAACGTCCCAGGATCGAGGCGCAATCAGCAATCGCGTGCACCTGACCATTCGCCCGCGATGCGTCGAGCTCCCTGCGCAATAACAGAACTGCTCTTTCCCAATCCCCTTCGTGGTAGGCGAGCAGGAAGTGATTGGATGCGGCGCCCTCGAATTCGGCGAGCACATCGCGTGCTCCCGCGATATTCCCCTGGCTGACGTGGGCTGACGCCAGTAGATCGGTCAGCGATCGCCGCAGGCTGGCCACCAACCGTGAGCGGGCGCGATCGAGTTCGCGCGAATACCATTGCTCCGCTTGCGGATAGTCGTAAAGCGTGGCGCAGCATCCGCCGCCGAGACCAGCCGCGAGGGCGCCAGCGATTGGATCATCGAGCTTGTCGGCGCTTTGCCATGCCTGCTCGAACATCGCGAGGGCATCAGCGATTCGGCCTCGCGCGTAGAGAGCTTTGCCGTGACGTGCGGCGGCCTGACTCCAATGCGATCCGTCGGCGCCGATCACGATGCGCTTGGATGTTTGCAGCAATTCGTCGGCGCGCATCGTACGTGCCGCCAGTCGAGCCAGCTCCCCCTCGGTGTTAACCACGCTGCTGATCCCAGAGTCTCTCTGCAGGACAGGACAGAGATTCGCGTCTAATGATGACCGTCTTGCGCTTAATACGAGACCGAAGACTGCATAGCACGCCTAAACTCTTTATGGCAACTTCGCAAACCAGTTGCGTCCATCATCTGGGGGAGATTTTGAGAAACGGCAGCTCTTATGATCTAAAGTTCACAAGACAAACTGCTCGCATCACTCGTATTTGGTTCCTTGCCGGTTGATGTTGGGGAGATTGGTTCGAACCGCCCCAATGAGCGAGCAAATACAGAATACGATGTTATGGCTGGTGACAGCGGACTTGATTCACGTGGGTTACGTCGCGTTTGTGGTTATCGGATTCGTAGCCATTCTGGCAGGCAGGGCAGCGGAATGGCATTGGGTTCAGAACCCCTATTTTAGCGTCGGCCACGTCGCAGTGATTGTGTTCGTGTGCTGCGAAGCGCTCGTTGGCGTAACCTGTCCGCTCACAATGTTACTCGGGTTACCAGGTCATTGCCGGCGCAGACTTATATTATATTCGAAGCAGTCGCGCCCAGCGCTATGCCTCTTGAATGAGTGGCCTTCAGGTTTCTGCCCTTCGGAATTGCGAGCAAACCTGGCACATAGCGAGTAAGACTCTTCACCTACGATTCGGTACTCAAGGGGTTGATGCGTTACAGGGTCATGCCAGTTCGCTTCAATAGGCTGGTTCTTTTCGCTATCGAGTACCTTGAGGTCTGCTGGCAAGGAGTGGTGGATGTCAAAGTAATCGTTTATGGCCTCTTTGGTAAGTCTCAGACCATCCAGACGTTCTTCGTCAAGAGCGCGAGCTCTATTTTCTGAGGGAGGATTGAGCCAGATGGATACTGAAACCGCAGCAACCACTACCAGTGCAGCAACGACAGATAACACTTTTCCACTGTTGTGTTGCAAATTCATTCTCTTTCTTCCTGGCGCAAGTCGAGAAGATAGTAGGCAAACCCCGATCCTGCGATAGCTGCAACTACCAAAACTTTAAGCACGAATCGAATCGTTAGATCTCCGCCGAGCAGATTATAAATCAGTGTCGTAGTATCACAGAGTAACGCGGTGGAGGACACGAACAAAGTAATATAGGTAAGCCAGCGCCGAACGGGAGAGAGGCGCTTAAGAGGATTGCGCGTGATTTGCTGGCCGATATAACGCGCCATAAAGAAGAAGACTGGGAAAGTAATGATGATAGCAGCGGTGGACCATCGCTGTTCATCCCAGTAAAAAGCAATGTATTTGGCCTCAGTAGGGTCGGGAAAAGCGCGATTGATAAAAGTGAATAACAGGCTCCCTAGATTCCAGGCCCCATAGTACAAAGTGCTGAACATCAAGAGATAGAGAAAGGCTTCGCGCGCCGAAAGGGACGGACGTGGCTTTGGTACAGGCACTGGAAACGATGCATCTGAATAGGCATTTGATGCGCTGGTTATTTGCTCGCTGGTCCATCCTGCGCCCTCCAGTACTTTCGCTATCTCGCCCTTTGTGCTGCCGCCTTGCAGAGCTTCTTTAACGAAAATGTCAAGTTGTTGAAGTTGTGCTGCCATCGAGACCTCCATAGGAACCTTTCCCTCATATGAACCCAGCTCCAAGCGAAAAGCGATTGTATGGTGGAAGGTAAAGAACGGCATCGGTGCTATGCCGCTGTTTGTCGCACATTGTCGCGAAGCGATTAGGTCATATATTCGGCAACATCCAATGAGCTTCAGCTTACGCTTCAGGCCTTGATGGAATTTTCCGTATAGCACTGATCTCGCGAACGGCTTGTTTACTCACCTTTGAACTTTCCCGCGGTACCATTGCGGCAAGGTCGCGCACGAATTCGCGGTGGCATCGCACGAAGAACTGCCTAAGTGATAGGCCTCCGCGGCGCAACGCGATTCGATGCGACACTCCAACTACTATGAGGGTCGGGTAGAAGAGCAGGCGGTGAAAAAAGCGCGCAGCCCAGATGCCGTACGCCGCCGGACGTCCGACTCGAATATGTGCCAGTTGCTCGGTTTGGAACTCCACGTGTGCGATCTCCTCGCGATGAATCTGATCGCAAATCGCGCGAAGGACGACGGATGCGGTCGCCTCGCCCAGTGCTTGATAGTAAATCTTGGCGATAATCTCGGCGGTGACGAGGACGCTGATCGAGACCTCGAGACTGCCGAAAAGATTTCGCGCCCACCAGAAGATTCCATCGGAGCAGCCGCGCTTGATACGCGCGATTCCATTGATCTCCATGAAGCGGCCGAGCACGCTGGCGTGGCGCTGTTCTTCGACGATCAACATCCTGATGGCCTCCGGGTAAGCGGCGTCGCCGGTGCGATCGGCCCACTCTTTCGCGTAGCGCATCAGGTGTCGCCCCTCCGAGTGCTCGCCGAGCTGGAACATCTGGATCGAATGAGCGATTGCAGCGCGTTCCGCGTCGCTCAATTCGGGACCTATATGCCACGGCACGCGCATCGCGACGGAGCCATTCCATCGGAAGTAGTCCACCCATTCCTGCGTAGATCGATTCATGATTCTCCTTGCGCGGAGGCCATGCTGGATTTTGGGATTGGGAGCGCGCCGAAGCGCCGCTCGCGGCGATGGAACTCTTCAACCGCAGCCCTGAGCTCGTCAGCTCCGAACTCCGGCCACATCAGATCGCTGAAGAGCAGTTCCGCGTAGGCCGATTCCCACAGCATGAAATCGGAAAGCCGATGCTCGCCGCCGGTTCGTAGAAGGAGGTCGACCTCGCTATCAACCGACGAGACAGTATCGGCAAGCGCAATCGGCCGCCGCGTCAGGACACGCGCGAAATCCTCGCGCGACGACAATCGTCCGGCGGGCAGCGTGGCCGCGGCACGGAGAATGGAATCGCGCGAGGAGTAATCGATGGCAACCCGCACAGTCAGGCGCGGACCGTGCGCAGTCGCGCGTTCAACTCGGCGAATCTCGCTGCGCAGATTCGCGGCCAACCGATCGCGGCGACCGATCACGATTAGGCGGGCGCCGCTTTCGATGAAGCGCCGCGTCTCGCTCCGGAGATAGCCGCGGAGAAGCCACATCAGCGACCTGACTTCGTCGCGAGGGCGCATCCAGTTGTCGGAGGAAAAAGCGAACAGCGTGAGCGTCTTGATGCCGCAGTCGGGAGCGGCCTCGATCACGCGGCGCACCGCCTGGATACCGGCGCGATGGCCTGCGGAGCGCGGCAGTCCGCGCCGGATGCCCCAGCGTCCATTGCCATCCATGATGATCGCGACGTGAAGATCAGCATTGCATTGTAGAGTACTTGTCATCGCAAAGTTCTCAACCAAAAAAATTTCAGGCCCGCGCGAGGCGCTGCGCAACGAGTCGCGCCGGTTCGCTCATCCCGTCCGCCGCATCGCGCACCACCTGCTCGAGGACTTCGACATATTCGAGGTAGCGCGTGCGCCCCAGCGCAGTGATCCGGCACACCGTCTGCGGTCGATTTTTCTCAAACCCCTTGGAGACGGCGATTAGCTTTGCCTCCTGAAGAACCTGGAGGTGGCGGCTCAGGTTTCCGTCACTGAGCGCGCATAGTCGCTTCAGATCGCCGAACAAGAGGCCGCGCTTGTTAGTGATGAGAGAAGTCAGAATACTGAGCCGCGCGCGCTCGTGAATCACGCGGTCGAGGCCTTCGTAGGAAAAGCGGCCCAAGGACTCCTTATCTTTATTCGAATGAGCCATCTGTTCCTGATTCGCTCCACTGGAGAATCGCGGCGGCGAGCAATTGGCCGATGCCGAACGGCAATCCCATCATCCATGGCGACAGCGTGCGCTCGGTCGCGGCCAGCGAAAGGCAGATGAGTCCGGCAAAGAGATACCAGGCCGCGACCGCGAATACCGCTCGCGGCAGAAACCGCGCTGAGGCGAATACGCCAAGGCTGAAGAGAATCTGCCACAGTCCCGGGAGCATCCAGACCGATTCGGGAGCCACCCGAATGAGCACCGCCGTGACGAGGGCCCCAGCTACACCAGAAGGAACGAGCTGCTCGACAGCGTGGAGTATCATCTCCGATCCGAGACTCGAATGGATTGTTCGCGACCGAATCACCATTTCGAAACCGATGAGGCTGGTCGCGATCGCGGCGGTCGAGATCCAGAGAATCAGATAGGTAACCACGTCGTGCGCAGCCGCCGGGAGAAGTCGCGCCTGCACCTCGGCCGCTGCGATAGCCACGAGACCGGTCATCGCGACAGTGACGGGTCCGTAGCCGCGGAACTCCGCAGTACGCACAATCTGCCTGCGAATCGCGGTGATCTCTGTCAGTGCTTCATTCAGATCTTTCATGATTAGCGACTTCGAGAATGCTGCCGAAGTATCTTTGCATCGCAAAGTACATTGCATGGCAAGGCTTTGTCAAGCGATACTTTCCGGTGCGTATGATCCCGCGCCCCTGCCTTAGTACTTTCGATCAACCACGAAGGCTTTTCGGCGGTTAACCAAGTCCCAACTGATTCCGAATCGGGAAAGGTACTTTCGGAGGCGGTCGGCGTCATTCGAGCTGGTTTTCTTCTCTCTCGAGTTGGCGAAAAGAGCGCGGCCGGCATCGGAGAGAGAACGACTCGTCGAAACGACTTCGATGACGTTGGCGAGCTGCATTCGGTCGAACAGATCGAGGCGCTCTACCACTTCCGAGCCGAGCGTTTCCTCGAGCATACTTTCGCGAGCGGAAGGCGCGGCCGCTTTCGACCATGCTTTGCGCAGGCGCTCGACTTCCTCGTTGACCACTTCGACTGTGATACGCCCGCCCGCGGCGACCGTGCACATCCGGGTAACGGCGCCGCTCAGATCGCGGAAGTTCCGCTCCCAAGTGGCCTCAGGTGACGCAGTAAAGGAGAGGAATCGCTCTCTCGCCTCGCGATTGAAAGTTACGCGGACACCGCTCCGGCGCGTGTGCTGTTCGAGCTCATAGTCGAGATTCGGCGCTATGTCCTCGCGACGTTCGCGCAAACCAGGGAGTCGAAAGGCCCACAGATCGATTCGCGCCAACAGGTCGTCGCGAAAGCTGCCCGATTGCGCCGCGGCTTGCAGATCGCGATTGCTGCCAGCGATCAATTGAAAATCACTCTTCGCTTCGCGATCCGAGCCCATCGGCATAAAGCGCTTTTCTTCGATCGCCCGCAGCAGCATCGCCTGTTCATCCAGTCCCAGTTCCGCGATCTCATCGAGAAACAAAGTGCCGCCGTCTGCAGCCTTGAGAAGGCCCGGGCGATCCTGCAGCGCGCCGGTAAAGGCGCCCTTCACATGCCCGAACAACGCGGACATCGCGGCGTCGCCGCGCAAGGTCGCGCAGTTGACCTCGATGAAGCGCCCCTCGATCTGACGGCGCGCTTTCTTGAGCTGGTAGATACGCTCCGCCAGTTGCGACTTGCCGGCCCCGGTCGGACCGGTGAGAAGGATCGGCGCCTTTGAGCTCGAAGCAACCTGCTCGATTCGTTCGATCAGGCGATTGAATGCCGCGTTGCGGGTCTCGATGCCCGACTTGAGAATCGACGTAGCCTCCTCGCGCTCGCGCGCGAACCGCGAAGCCAGGCGATCGTATTTTGACAAATCGAGATCGATGATCTTGAAGGTTCCCGGTTCTCCCGATCGCTGACGCCTGGCCGGCGATGTCTGGATAAGTCTCGCCGGAAAGTGACGCGACTCGGTCAGCAGGAAAAGACAAATCTGGGCGACGTGGGTGCCGGTCGTGATGTGGACCAGGTAGTCCTCGCGCTCGGGATCGAAAGGATACGCGCGCGCGAAGTCGTGAAGTGCGCTGAAGACTTCGTCGAAGTCCCAGGGATCGCGAATTTCGACTTGATGGGGCCGCACTTCGGTTTCGGGCGAGACGCTTCGAATATCGTCGCGAGCGCTCTCAACAAGTTTGGAGTCCCGCCGCTGATAGAGCAGTTCGAGGCGATCGATAAGGAGCTCCTCGTGCTGGCAAAGGGAGACAGTGGGACGCCATCGATTCCATCGCTCGGCGCCGTCGCCGGAATCGAGATTGGTGCCGATTAGCCCGATAACTACTGTTGGCATCTGTAGATTATTGGATAAATCAGTATCCATAACAATAGAAGTACAGCCACGGCCTTTGCGGCCAATTCAATAAAGCCCTTGAAAACGCACTGAAATAGTCTTGATAGCCCGCCCCTGGCGATCTGGCATGAGGCTTGGAATAGAGCCTCAGCCAGAGCATCGCGGGAGGAAGGAAATGGCCAACAAGAATCTGTTCGCTTCGATCGCTGGAAAGCTTTTGCCCCAGCCCGACGCAGTCAATGAGGCGAACGGTCCGGCGTACGCGTTGGCTCCGAAGCACGCGCTCGCCCAGTATGTGGCGACGGGTTGCTTGAACGCGACGTTCTACGCCAGTGCGGAAGAGCAGCTTTCGACGATACTCGCGCTGTGCGGTGAGGTTGATTCCGAGTTCATCGCCAGGACGGCGATTTTCAGTCGTGAGCAGGGCCGGATGAAGGATGCACCGGCTCTGCTCTGCGCCGTGCTTGCCGGCCGCGATACCAGGTTGCTCGAGACGATTTTTCCGCGAGTGATCGACAACGCGAAGATGCTGCGGAACTTCGTCCAGATGATTCGGTCGGGCGTGACCGGGCGTAAGTCGCTCGGCAGCGCGCCCAAGCGGATGGTTCTCCGATGGCTCGAAGGGCGAAGCGAGGAAGCGCTGTTCGCAGCGTCGATAGGGCAGAGTCCTTCGCTGGCCGACGTGATCAAGATGGTTCATCCGAAGCCGGCGGCTGCGGGTCGCGAGGCCTTGTACGCCTACTTGATAGGCAGGTCGAGTCACGCCGACGCTTTGCCGGAGTTCGTTCGCGACTAGGAGGCCTTCAAGGCTGGCCAGACGCTGAAGGTTCCGAAGGTGCCGCTCGCGATGCTGACAGCGTTGCCGCTGGGCAAGTCGGACTGGATCGACATCGCGCGGAATGCGCCTTGGCAGGCTACGCGGATGAATCTCAACACCTTCGCGCGGCATGGCGTATTCGGCGACGATGCCTCGCGGAGCGACAAGCAGATCGAGATCGCAAAGATCGTCGCGGAGCGGTTGCGGGATCGAGCGGCTATCGCGAAGGCGCGAGCGTTTCCGTACCAGCTGATGGTTGCGTACGCGAACGCTGATGCGCGAGTACCGGCTGTTGTGAAGGAGGCTATCCAGGACGCGATGGAAGTTGCGCTCGAGAATGTGCCGTCGATCGCAGGAAAGCTTTACGTGCTGCCCGACGTATCTGGCTCGATGCATTCGCCGGTGACCGGCAGTCGAGGCAGTGCAACCACGTGCGGTTCGATGCCTCGATGTAGCGGCGCTGGTTGCGGCTGCGATCTTGCGGAGAAACCCGGACGCGGAGGTGATCCCGTTCAACGACCGACCAATGCCGATCGACTTGAATCCGCGGGATAGCGTGATGACCAACGCGGCGAAGCTTGCGGCGTTACCGCGGGGCGGCACGAATTGCAGCGCTCCACTGGCTCATCTGAATGAGCGGGGCGCGAAGGGCGATATGATTGTCTATGTGTCCGACAACGAGTCCTGGCTCGACGCTCCAAGGGCGCGGCTGCGAGGGACCGCAACGATGGTCGAATGGAATCGGTTCAAGGCGCGAAGTCCGGATGCGCGGCTCGTATGCATCGACCTGCAGCCCTACGGCACGACGCAGGCAGCGGAGCGAGACGACATCCTGAATGTCGGCGGCTTCTCGGACCAGGTCTTCGAGAGGATCGCGGAGTTCGCTGACGGAAGGCTGGCAGGCGAACATTGGGTGGCGGTGATCGAATCTGTCGAGATTTGAAGTGAGATGCCGGTACGAATGCAGTTGGAACTACACGGGTCGCGGGTTCGAATCCCGCCGGCTCCATAACGGTGGGGCCGTAGCTCAGATGGTAGAGCAGAAGTTTCGGCAATTCTTGTCGTACCGTCAGTGAAGCAGACGGATGAGGTTGAGTGAGAGAACAATGAGATCGACTCGGGGCCGAATGCATGTCGTGGTTACTTTCCTGTAACGAAACAAAACCTCGGCAGTAGGTTGTCGGCCCCGAGCGACAATGAGTGAGGTAAGGGTGAATGCTAGCGGGATTACATGGTTGGGAGGGCTAACGCCTTCGAGGGTTCAAACCCCTCACTGCGAAAGCAGTCTATATCTCGCCGAATTTGTCACCCTTTGAGGCGTCGGGATCGGCACGAATGCAGTCGGAACTACATGAGCTCAGAGGTCGCGGGTTCAAATCCCGCCGGCCGCTGAGAGTGCGCCGTAGCTCAACTGGTAAGAGCGCTGAATAGAGATTTCGGACAAAAATTGTCGTGCCGGTCGCCGGTCGGAAGAGTAGGGTGTTAACAACATGACTCAAGAGAACAATTACCTGGAGATCGATTCGGGCGGTGGCGCGCCAATTCGAGCCTGGGTGAAGGGCGTTATGTTCGAGGACCAGGCTGCGCAGCAACTCCGCAACGCAGCGCAACTACCTTTCATCTTCAGATGGATTGCTGCGATGCCCGACGTGCATATGGGAATCGGCGCGACTGTAGGTTCGGTCATCCCGACCAAAGGAGCGATCATCCCGGCTGCGGTCGGCGTCGATATCGGATGTGGCATGGCGGCTGTGCGCACGAGCCTGGTCGCATCCGACCTCCCCGATGATCTCAAATCGCTGCGAAGCGCGATCGAGGCGGCGGTGCCACACGGACGAACCGATCACGGAGGCCGCAACGACATTGGCGCATGGCACGATGTGCCTGAGCGCAATCGCGCGCAATGGGTGTCACTCGAACGCGGCTACAAGCAGATCGTTGCGAAGCATCAGAAAGTCTCGCGCAACGCGCATCCCACAGCGCATCTGGGTACGTTGGGTACCGGTAACCATTTCATCGAGGTCTGCCTGGATGAGAGTGATCGCGTCTGGCTGATGCTGCATAGCGGGTCGCGCGGTATCGGGAATCGAATCGGCAGCTACTTCATCGAGCTGGCGAAAAAGGACATGCGCAATCTCATTAACAATCTGCCGGACCGCGATCTCGCCTATCTCGAAGAAGGCACCGAGCACTTCGACGAATACGTCGAGGCGGTAGGCTGGGCTCAGAGCTATGCGAGCCTCAACCGTGAGCTGATGATGCATGCGATTCTCGAAGCGGCGCGGTCGGCTCAAGGTATTCCTCCGTTCACGACCACCGATGAGGTGGTGAACTGTCATCACAACTATGTGTCGCATGAGACTCACTTCGGCGAGCAGGTTTTCGTCACGCGAAAGGGCGCCGTGCGTGCAGGCCTCGGCGATCTCGGCATCATCCCGGGCAGCATGGGCGCGCGCTCCTACATCGTGCGAGGCCTCGGCAACCCGAACAGTTTCATGAGCTGTAGCCATGGCGCGGGCAGGAGCATGTCGCGAACAGAGGCGCGCCGGCGATTCACAATCGCGGACCACGAGGCGGCAACCAAGGGCATCGAATGCCGCAAAGATGCCGATGTGATTGATGAGACTCCAGCGGCTTACAAGCCGATCGATGCGGTGATGGCTGCGCAGAAAGATCTGGTCGAGGTCGTGCATACATTGCACCAGGTCGTTTGCGTGAAGGGATGACGCGATGTTGACGATAGACGGCTCCGCAAGTGAAGGCGGCGGCCAGATTTTGCGGACGGCGCTCGCACTCTCGACCGTGACGGGCAAGCCGTTTCGCATCGAGAAGATCCGCGCCGGAAGACCGAAGCCGGGACTTCTCAGGCAGCATCTCACCGCCGTCAAGGCGGCTGCCAGCATCTCGAGTGCGACCGTCGACGGAGCTGAACTCGGAGCGGGAGCGGTGACATTTACACCGGGCAGTGTTACTCCGGGCGAGTTCGCATTCGCTGTCGGCACCGCTGGGAGTGCAACGCTCGTTTTGCAGACCGTCCTTCCCGCGTTGCTCACAGCGCCCGCAGCTTCGAAGCTGGTACTCGAGGGTGGGACGCACAATCCGATGGCGCCGCCGTTCGACTTCCTGCTGAAGTCTTTCCTTCCGCTGATCAATCGGATGGGACCGACGGTGATGGCAGAGCTGGAACGCCCGGGCTTTTATCCGGCGGGCGGAGGACGCTTCAACGTCACCATTGTACCCGCGGCGCGATTGCTGCCGCTGGAAATGCTGGAGAGAGGAGCGATACGAAGTATCAAGGCGCGTGCGGTCGTCGCGAATCTGTGGCGATCAATTGCAGTATGAGAGGTAAACCTGGTCGGCCGCCTTCTATCTCTTTCTGATGACTCGCTCATCGTCGAAGAGATCAGCGGTGCAATAGGACCGGGGAACGCTGTCACAATCGAGATCGAGACGGAACATCACACTGAGGTATTCACCGGATTCGGTGAGGTGAACGTTCGCGCCGAAGGCGTCGCCACCAAAGTAGCCCAGGAGGCTCGTGACTATATCGCTCGAGGAGCGCCAATAGGCAGGTACCTGGCGGATCAGCTTCTCATTCCCCTGGCGCTCGCAGGCGCAGGAAGATTTCGCACTGGACCATTGTCGCGTCACACGACGACGAATCTGGAAGTCATCAATCAATTTCTCGAAGTGGAGATTGAGTTGGTGGAAGACCCCAAAAGAATCTGGACGGTTTCGGTTGCTGGCACCCCGAACTGACTAATCCGTAGACCGAGCTAGCCGAATTGATTCAGGGATCCTTCGCGAGCAGACTCTTTCTATGATGCGAAGAGTTCTTCTGACATTCTTGCTCGCCGTATTGCTCGGAGTGATAGTTCCAAATTTCGAAGCCGCTCTCGCCGACGAACAACCCAAGGTGGAGCAGGAGTGTCTAAGCTATGACTCCGCCTATGAAAACGCACCGTTGTTCGTGGTCAAATCGGACCTGGGTGCGGAACGCGCCTATCTATACAAGCAGACTCAGTTATGTCCGAAAGACAAGCCGTGTGGATCGCGTCAAAAGGCCTACCTGGTTGGTGGTGACGTAGTTTTTGCGGGTCCACCGAATCGAGGTTTTCGATGCGTCTACTACGGTAGCTCCAATGGTAAAATCGTCGCCGGCTTCATTCCGGCCGAGAACCTTAAGGCGATCGCTGAGGACAACGGCATGTCGATCGATTTCTTGATTGGGACGTGGAAGTACGAAAGTAACTCGATCGAGATAAAAGCTTCGGCAGCGGGAAAAGTCAGCGGGGATGGACAAGCTTACTATCAGACGGCTGAAACCGTCAATGAGGGAAGCTTTTCAGCCCAAGCTCCGTTGGCCGCAGGACAGAAGGAGTTGGTGTTCAAGGAAGGCAATGACGAATCGTCCTGCGTTGTAAAACTCCATCGGCGCGGACCCTACCTGGTCGCATCCGATAACAACAACTGCGGCGGCCTGAACGTCAGCTTCAGCGGGATCTACACCAAGGCCAGGACGAAATAGACTTCCGCGCGCTATCTCAGCCTTGCCCTCCGAACGCGACTCCCAGCCACGATACCAATCGCGACAGGCGCTCTGGAAAAGCTGCGCCGAGCAGAACCACCAGTGGCAACAATGCATGCGTGATGAGATTGACGAGTAGCGACGCGTTCCAATTGACGCGCCCGGGCGTCATGCCGGAGATCAGGCTTATCACTCGATCCCGATTCGCCGAAACGAACATCCACGCCATCGCTCCCACCGTCACGACGACGACCGCCCAGCTAAACCACAGCAATCGGTCTGACATCGGGAATGGATAGGAACTGATCGCGAAGAGCATCAGCAGCATCGCGACAGTCGCGGAGAATGCGAGCGCCTGCAACTGGGGCATCACTTGCCGAAGCCAATCCACGACACGGCTGGCGACATAGACTTCGCCGTAGCCCAGCGGCGACGTTTCGTCCTTTACGGCGATCTCTTGCGAGGCCGGCGTTCCGCCGCGCCACGAAGGTTCGTAGATTCGTGCGACGACCTTGGACAGGGCAGAGACATCGGTTTCGGTGTCACGCTTGAATTGGATCTCGTCGCGCCAACGCGATTGCCCGTACGCTGCCATGGTAGAGGCAAGCGTTCGCTCGGCCTTATCGAGCAATTCGGTCAGGGAATCGCGCACTGCGGCGATTCGCGCGGCTAAGGCCGTCGCCGACGCGCCGGCGGCGATAATCTTGCGGACCTGGGCGAGGCCGATCTCCAGAGCGGTCAGGCTCGGCGCCGATGACAGCAGATCGATGCCGCCGTCCTCGCCGGCGGGAATCTCGCCGCGGAATTTCTCGTAGCCCGGCCGGCTCGGATGCCAATACAGGCGGCGCAACAAACGACGAGTGGAAAGCCAAACCGCGATCAGCTTGTAAACCGCGTATGCGATTCCCACGTAGGCAAGGAGTGAGATTGCGAAAAACAAACCGGCGAACCTTGGTCCGTCGATCGGCCATCGCCCGCTCCACCAATAGAGCGACGCGTAGATCGCGACAATCGCCAGCGTGGCCAGCCATAACAGTGGAGAGTCGAATGCGATGCTCGCGAGCGCGCGCCGTACATGCGTTTCCAAATCCGCAACGCCGCTGAAAGAGGGCGTCTCGAAATCAAGGAACGGCGTCAGCACCTGGCGCGATTCCCTCAGACGCGTCCGTCGCAACGCTCCCAGGCAGAGCGCGACGCAAGCTGCCAGCGCGAGTAGTACCGGCGACAGCGGAGACACGCGGCTACCCAGGCTCGAGGCGCGAAAGGCCAGAAGCGCGGCGGCTGCATCATCGGGAGTTGCCTTGGACAGGCCGTAAAATCGGTGAGCAGAGACATAGTGCGCGACGACGGCCAACTCGACTATCAACAGGAGCAGGATGGCGGCCTGGTAGATACGTCGCTCCATGGGGCGATCGTCGATGGTCGCGCCGGCAAAGAACTGATCGAGCGACGCCGGCAATAGCTGCGGCTTCCATGATGCGATCGCGCACAATGCTCCGAGCAGCAGAGTCATGAGGAGCATCGCAAATTGGAGAAGCTCCAACCTCGCGGCCGCGGGCCATCCGGGCCATGCGTAGTAAGTGTATTGCGCGGTCGACCAGTTCGCGCGCTGGTAGAGGTAGTGGTTGTCGTCTTTGACTGGAATCGTCGCCAGCGGCCAGAGGCCGCCTTTTCCGATCACCGTGACCCATAGGGGTGGGATTCTCGCGTCGGCATTGAACGGATCGCCGTAGTCGAGCAGATTATTATCGCCGCCGAGAAGAGCTACGGTCGCGTTGTAAGTGCCTTCCGCAGTGTCGGACGGAAATTGAACGCGGCGTTGCGAGCCCCAGAAGGGGTTTGTCCACACCTGGTTCGCGCTCAACAGCGAATAGCCACTCGCGACGAATATTCCCTGCACTTGCGGATTGACCTGGCTGTGGAGAAATAAAACGCTGGCGTTGAGCGATATCACCATCACGTTAGGACTCGAGTTGCGCACTTCCCGGGCCAGGAAGATGGTATCCTCGACGTTAGACGCCGCTATGATCACGCATCCGACTCGCTGTTGCTTGATGGACTCGAGCAACTGATCGAGCACCAGCTCGATCGAGTTGACCTCGGACGCTGAGTAGATAGGGATTACGTCGCGGCGCTCGCGACCGGCGGCAAGGGCAAGCGGCACGTTCGGATTCGTTAACGCGAGAGAAAGCGAATCAGCAGTACCGGTGTGGCCTGACGCACTCTCGCGAGCCTTCTGGAGTTCCGAGATGTGAATCGGAAACTTCAGCGAGAGCGCAGCCGCGAAGGCGTGCAGCCGCAGCGTGGTCGTCCGGGATAGAGCAGCGCGGACGCCGCCGCCGTAGCCGGTGTTGGACTCGCTCAGGATCGCGACATGCTCGCCGGTATCGGATCCCATTCCACGGTCTTTGATCCACTCGGACAGTTCCAACAGCGTAGTGCTATCCGGGATGATCGTCGCCTTGAAATCGATATTGTCCGACTCCTGAAATCGACTCTGATCGATGCTGGTAGCGCTGCCGGAGATCATTTTGATCTTGACGTCGCGGCAATTGGTATTGCCGTCACCAACACTGCCCTCGACGCGCCAATCGTGGAGCGCGAATTCCACCGAGTCCTGCGAACCTGAGAATCCCGGCCCCATGATGCTGATTGGCGGGCAGTTGTTGCCGCAGTCGCCGCGTGGAAGAGCGGAAGCGAACGAGTTGCGCAGCTCGCACGCCTGCCGGAGAGCCTTGCGCAGGGCCGGCTTGTGAATTCCAGAGGTAGGAGTCTCGCCGACGAGGAAAACCACGAGCGCGCGGCGGGTATGGCCGTCGCGGAATAAAAGTACGCCGGGCTCGGACCGTTGTCCCGATTTGGCTCCTGATTGGGCGGTCTCGCCCGTCGCCGGCCCACTGTCCTCGGACTGATCGATCTCAGCCTCTCCGCCCTTCGCCGCGCGCTCGCCGGGCGTGGGCCATGGAAGCTTGAAACGATCGAGCACGTAGCCCTGCGACTCGGCCGCTCGTTGAATCGCGTCGATCTGATCGTCGAGCTTGTCACTGAGGCCGCTTTCGATCGGATCCGGCAGCGTCGCGATGATCGAATCTACCGAGTACTTGAACCGCGGGTCGCTCTGGTCCTGGATGAATTTGCCAAGCGCTTCCTTCGCGGTTTGACCCGGCGGCAGCTTCATATCCTGACCGTAGAGAAATTCTTTCAAGGTCTGCGTCAGCGAGTATGTTGACGTGCCGGGCGGCGGACTCGCATCGGTCCGCGCTGTCGATTGCGCCGGCACGGACCCGGATGACTTGCCGGCAATCCCGGAATTCGGCGTCATCAACGCCATTGATCCGCCGACGGTCGCCAGCAGGATTACCGTGACGGCGAGGTTTCCGCGTGCCATAGCTACGCCCTAATCCTTCGATCGTTCACCCCGGATGGCATGCGGGGACTGCGTTTCTGCTCGGAAGCGGCACACGAATCATCTCGAGCCGGCCGCCTGCCTACAAACAAAGTGTCGCGCATCCCGTCTTATAGGCAGCTTGGCCGCTTAAGTACAGAAGCCCGCCACGCGAGCCTTTCAACAACGATTAGCGGGCGGCGGCCGTGCCGGAAGGTTTTTCGGCAGGGCTCGGACCGGTTCCTTTGACTCGACCGAGCTTTTCCAGGGCATCAAACCAGAATGGGGCTCCGAACAGCGTCGCAGCGGCAGTAACAAGCCATCCGAGCAACACTTCAAGCCCGGTCATGCTCGTTAATTCACTTAATCTTTGCGACGTCCAACCGACAGGGACGCCTAGTGTTTCCAATTGTGTGAAGGCATCTATGGGTTTCAAGTTGGGATTCGACGATATGGTCCTGGCCAGCATAGGTCTCAGCCATAGTTCCCTGCCGATATGGATCGAACTGACGTTCATCGATCCCGCCATGATTAAAGCAATCGCGAACGTCCAGATTTGTGTTTTGCGTTTGTAGGTGCCGCTAAGCCGATTCATAGCGTTATCGAACCATTCGGCCACGCCAGCTTGAAATTTCACTGGATCACCGCCAGTTCTATCTACCAGCCCGGTCAGAAAACTTCTAAGCTGCAGGTCGGTAACATTGGCAGTAATCTTTTGCTTTATATCGCTGGTGAGATTCTGACCAATCGTGAGAACGTCCATCAACGCGTCTGCGAACTGGCTTGGTTCAATGTATGATGGTAGATGATTCAGATCCTTTTCGTTCAAAGCTACTCCCAAGTCCATTGGATTGACTAGCGCGTGATTGTAGACCTGGAGCGCAAGGCCCTTAAAACTCGCGTCGTTGAGTAAATCTTTCACGCCCTGAAGCAACATGGTGGATCGCCATTTGGTGGCCGACGCTACTGCTTCGACAATTGCACTAACCGCGAGACTCATCGCGAGAAACGTGAAAACCAGACCAATTGCCACGTCCAATATCGTGCTATTCAGCATATTAGATTAGGTGTGCTATCACTGATCGACTTGCGGGTACAGTCCTAGCCTTCCTTATCACCGGAATGCGGTAGGCTGTCACTTAGGGGCTTCGCAGTCGACGCTCACGGCCTGGACTTGGCCGGTAGCAAGATATGATTCCGGACTCAGATCGAATTTCATACTTCCGCTCTTGCAGGTATTTTTCAAGATCAGTGCTGCCTGGATTACATTCTGCGCAATCACGGCGCTGTAGGCGTCGGGCAGGTCGAAAGTGCCCTGAAAATAGTTGTACAGCGGTCCCTTGACCTGGAAATCGTTCGCTAGACGAATCAACTGACCATATGTGACCGGGTTCAAATGATGCACTTTTTCGAGCAAACCAAAATTCCTTGTGAAGTTAGTGTATCTTCGGCCGGCGGCATCGTTGTCATTGATCCGAATCTTCTGGATCAGAAATGACTTCGCACTGTTCTTGACCTCGGGCGGTGTTTCGACTGAAGCCATCGCGGACCGGCTCGCCTCGGAGTCGATGCGAGTGGTCTTCAGCTTGCCGCTGGGATCGACGTAATACCAGATCCATTGATAGTCGATGTTGCCGGGACGATCCTGTTGGTTGAAAATATAGTCCATCAACATGACGTCGGATAACTCTGTCATCCAGAACATCATTTGCTGGGAGGAAACTCCGGCGCCCAAGGCCTTCGCGACCACCGGATCGGCCTTGCTTGAGCTTAATCCCTCGGTGCTCGCGGACGCAAAATCCTTCGGATCGCTCAGCGCCAGGAAGGCCGGGGTCTTCTGGATAAAGACATACTGCTGTGTATATCCCTTCCCCGCGATATCGCCGTTAAACTCAGCTCCCGCCCGTGTTCCCGGCCCTTTGAGCATCGTTCCGTAAAGCAAACCGTCTTTCGGATCGCCGTAGTAAAACTCATCGGTCGGAATATATCCCGAGGAATTCTTTTCTGCCGAGACTACGACGTTCCAACCGGCAGCTATCATGCCTGTGTGCACGAGACCAAGGCCTTTGCTCGCGACCCGATGAAGGTGGTCCTGGACATCCATGGTTCTGATAACAGCAACTGGTACATCGACGGTCGTGTTCAAGTAGCGCGAGAAATGGTAGTAGAGGGGAGACGCTTGGGAGTATGTCGCGCTGGTTCTCTGATGGAATTGTCCGTTGACCGATTGCTTGAACGAGGCGATCTTGTCGATACCCTCGATTTTTCCCTTCAGCGCTCTCTGCTTCGGACAATACTCCGTTTCAAACAGAGCCGGGTTCCCGTTGTATTTCGATTTGCCGATATCATAGACGATCGTCCCCGGGCTGGTGCTCCAGGTCTTTGGGCACAATCCAATCGCTTTGTCATCGAAGGCCACGCCGCATAGCTTTTGCTCTTCGTCTGCATCCTTTGGAAGATACCTGGCGCCCGACTGCTGGCTGAAGCGGTTGAGTGCGATGCACTGCTCTTTCCCATGACTTATCGGCGTTCCCTGAAACTGACCGGCGCATGCGATTCCGGGAGTCAGCAGAGATAACAATAGTGCGGTTCGCGCAACCAATACATTTCTCCTTCGCCATGACGATTGTCTCATGACACCAGACTTGAGTTATGGATGATTGTCAGGCGATCCGAACTTGGGGCAATAGGTCGCTTGCTCTTCTGGAGTCAATTCCAGTTTTGGATTTGGCTGAAAACTCTGGATATTCTGGATCACGCTCGGATATTGGAGCTTGGGAGCAATTCCCACCTTCCAATAGTCAACCGCCTGCTTTGCTGAAATACCGCAGAATTGCATCAGCGCCGTGGCTGCGACCGCTCCGGTAGCATGAATCCCGTTCCAGCAATGGATGAAAACCGGTTTACCCTTGGACTTGATCGTATTGTAGATCTGCTGATGAACGATCGCGCGCCCCTTGCCTTCCCATCCTTCATAGCTGTAGTCCAGATCCCCTTTCGAGCAGTGGATTACAGCCGGACCATGAAAGCCAGTGCTATAGAGATAGTAGGCGGTTCCCATGCCTGCGTCGCAAAGCGCATCTAGCTCACTCTGGTTGAGCGGAGCACGACCATTGTTTGCGCCGCCGCGGTACAGGGCTCCTGGCATTACCTCGCGGTAATCGCGAATCCCATGAAAGGGCGTCCCGGGTTGCATGATCTTGTTTTGCGCCAGTGCGGTACGGGTGTTCAGTGAAGCTGCTATCAGAACGATTAATACAAATCGTCGCATCACCTTTGCCTTTCCGGGGAATTTGGTCATTTTACTTCGCCCCAAACGCCTTCTTCGCGATGTCGAGATATGCTTTCTCGACCCGTTCAGTTGCCTGGTGGAAGACCTCGGGGTCCGCCTTTATCGCCGCGTGATACCGATGCGCGTCAGGCTGGCGGCTATGCGCGAGCCCGAGTTGGTTTGCGTCGTAAACCTCAAGCTCATCCAGAAAATCGAGCTTCTTCGCTTCCGTGCTCGAATAGGGTACGTCGATCAGCGAGACACGCTTCTCGCGGATCCAGAACAAGCCACCGCCGCGCAACCCGACGAGGTCATAGTCGGAACCGTCGAGGCCAGGCCAGAACGCGAGGCGAATTTCTTTCAGCCGTTGTTGCGGAGCGGGTTGAGATTGGTACTTCGCGGTAGCTGGTTCTTCATATTGTTTTAACTCCATGATCCGGCGCTTGGCGTCCGCAGCCTCGATCAGTACCCAGATTCGCAATTCTCCTTCGCTGCCTCCGCGTTCCACAGGACGAATCCCAATGTCGATCACTTTGACGCCAGGAAACACGCGCTCGATGCTCGCCCGGTCGATCTTCGCTGTGTAAGGTTGAATCTCGCCCTCCTTGAAGACAAACCCCTTATCCGAAGATCTCTTATGTAAGTAATCAGTCGCCATAGCGTCGTACTGAGATGCAGGCATGTCGAGCAGATCACGCACCTTCTTGGGCGGGTCGAACTCCTTGCCTGAGAGTCCTTTGATATACGCTTCTTCCTGCGGCCGCCGCTTGATCTCTGAGTCAGTGGCCTTCGACGCGATCACGAAGCGAATGAAATCGAGCACGAATGGACCGCGGCCGGCGTCGTCGAAGTCGACGTTGACGTATCTCATCTTGCGAGAGCCGTCGATCTTGCGGAGCGGGAGCACGGCGAAGTTTCCGGCATGAGGATCGCCAGCAAGCATACCCTCGTAGCCGAGGTAAGGTTTGAGTCCGCTCAGGTCAGTGCTATTCTTCATGGTGGTCCAGTAATGGACCGTGTTACTGCGAACCAGTTGCGAGAGGTCCTTGGAGTCCGCGACCTGTTGGAATTTGTCGCTCCTCGTCGATTCATTATTCATTTTCCCACCTGATGGCTGCAGGTTCGCTCACGGTTTCGGGCCTGCATCCTGCAGATCACAACTCCGGGGCTTCAACGGTCGTCCAGAGAAGTGCGACTGCAGATCGAGATCCGGCCTGACACGGCCCTGAGTACATCCCTGGTGTAGTTTGGTCGCCACATCCTTGAGATTGCTGCGGAAGCTCGCATAGTCGGTGGAAGTGAACACTACTTCCTGGAGGAAGAAGTCTCGAACTTGCGGCGAATCCGCGGTCGCGTCCAACCGAAGGACGCGTTGGTAAACGTCAGGATCGATGTGAGCTATGCGATCGATAAGTCCGGCCTGCCGCGCGATATTCTGTTTCGCGACGCCACAGTCGTTGTCCTTCAGCATCATCTCCTTCACCTGCACCGCCCCAACCTTCGAGACGGCATCCGGCGTCAACTTGCGACTCGACTTCAGCCTGGCGCTGCCATCGGGATTCAGATCGTTAGGGTCGCGATAGTAGTAGGTTTCAACATAGTGAATGTTTCCGAAGCGGTCTTGTTGATTCATCAGTGTGTCGATCACAATCAAGTTCGCAGCGTCTCGGAGCTGCACCATTTTCTGCACGTTCTCGACGGTGAAACTTTGGCCTACCAGGGTGCCGATGTCGACGTTGCGTGCCAGCATTGCAACTATGGGGTTTTTGTCGCGAAAGTTAATGGCACGCGCGACGTTGTTGGCACCGCCATTGAAGAACTCGGTGTAGAAGCTTTCACCGGTCGGATTGACGCTGAGCGCACCATAGGACTGGCTGAAGTCGTCGGTGAGCAACAAGTCGCGACGGCTGGCGGCGGACCCTGCCGTCAGCTGCGCCATCAACGCCGCCCACGTCTGATGTATCAAGGCACTAGAGGCAGTCTCCGCCAAAGCGGCGCGGCCGAGCGCGATGTGATTTTTGAGATCGAAGGTGCGCAGAACGGACGGCGGAACGTTTGCGATTCCGCCGAAGGCGCGCGACAAATGATAGTAACCGAGGATCGAGGGAGTGTAGCTGCAACTGGTGCTCAGCTTGTATTTAGCGATTTTCTTTAAGCCAGAAATCTTGCACCGCGAGGCCTGGACTTGCTGAGGCGTGGAACCCTGGGGCAGGGAATACATGTCCAGCCCGGGATTCGTGCTGTTCAACTTTGGACATACGGCCGCATTTAAATTTACGTCGATGTCGCAAAGTTGAGCTTCCGTTTTGGCGTCTTCGTCGGAATAGCCAGCGTCGACTAAGTGTTTGGGAACCACACAAACCTCGGCGTTTCTACCCGGCACGGGGAGCTGCACGAGCTTTACACCTCGCTGAAGGTGCGGTGCCAAAGTGGCGTAAGCGGGCGCCCAAGCGAAACACGCTGCGCACATGATCGCAAATTCAGTAATCCTGACGAATCTCTTCATTTAATCCTATGCTCACAGAAACGGCAAAGCGTTGACGCGGCTATACCACGGACCCGGCACCCTCGAAGAACGCCGAAGAGTGTGCCTAACACTCGAACACGCTTAATTCAAACTCCACATTGTAACTTGTCGCCGTTCGGAAACCAATCAAGACATCCCGGATGCACCGGGCGACGGTTACAACGATGAAAAATTCATTTCGCTCCTGTTTTCGAGACGCCGAATAGAACGCCAACCTGCTGTTTCCTTCGCGAAAGGACAGAATCAAACCGGAGATACTCGACTTTACGTATGGTTGCTCAAAGACTAACCTGCTCGCGGGGTTCGTAGTCCATAAGACTTTTCAGCACCTGAGCGATGGCTGAAAGAGACGGACCTGTGGCGTTTTCCGCAACGCCAGTATTCTTTGCATGAGATAAGCGCTCGGAGACAATCTATGGGCATGGAATTGGTTCGGCATCTGGTCGTACTGATGCTGGAAAATCGTTCGTTCGACAACATGGTCGGCTACGTGTATGCCGGTGATGGGAACCGTCCGCCGATCAACATTCCGCAGCCGGCGGAGAGTTCCCCGACAACTTATGATGGATTGCGCAAACCCGCGCCAGATAATGATTTCTGGAATCCGAGTAACGCAGATTTCTTCGGCGACCCGTCGGCGGTCCCAGACAAAATTTTCGCGACTGAGGCTGTGACGGACTTTAGAATGCCAATTTCCGACCCAGGTGAAGAGTTCGTTCACATGAACTCGCAACTCTTCGGGCCTAAAGTCACCTCTCCGACGCAGTCTGACTCTCACCAGATGAAAGGTTTTGCGCTCGATTACGGATCGCTCGAGAACTGCAGCGCGGCGAATATCATGCAGTGCTATAGCGCCGCTCAGGTACCAGTCATCACTGCGCTCGCTCGTGCTTATGCGATTAGCGATCGCTGGCACGCATCCAGTCCGACCCAAACCTGGCCCAACCGCGCATTCGTCCACCTCGGCACGTCGCTCGGCAAGGTGAACAACGCGCCTAACGATCCATTTCACTACGACGTACCGACGATCTTTAACGTACTCGAAGGACTGAACTTCACGCCTTGGGGCGAGTTGGTCACTTGGGGTGTTTACAACGATACGATTCTACCTTCGCTGACGCGCCTACAACTGCCTCGACTCTGGGATACGAAACTCGACGGTCATTTCCATGATTTTGCGACCTTCAAGCAACACGCTGGCGACGGCACTCTTCCAACCTATAGCTTCATCGAACCTAGTTTCACGATCGATCCCAATGACGAGCATCCACCGCATGACGTGCGGCTTGGTGAACAGTTCATTCACGACGTCTATCAGGCTGTCAGCACGGGCAAAGACTGGGCTAAGACGCTATTGCTGATCACCTATGACGAGCACGGCGGGTGCTATGATCATGTGCCGCCTCCATGGAATGCGACGCCGCCGGATTCCCAAAGCAATCCAGGCGAGGCAGGATTCTGTTTCAACCGCTTCGGAGTGCGAGTCCCGGCTCTTTTGATTTCCCCTTACATCGAACCGGGTACGGTCTTTCGCAGCACGACCGGAGTCCCCTACGACCATACTTCGATTTTGGCTACTATCCGCCAATGGCTGAAAGTCCCGAGCGACAAGATGCTACCTAGCTGCTCGAATCAAGGCCGCGCCTGATTTTGGAAACGTTCTGACGCGCACTACACCGCGCACCGATCTTCCGGTTACAACACCGTTGGAAAGTCTCGCGGCATGGCGGGTGGCGCCCGATGTCGCCACGAACGACTTGCAAAAGAGTATTGTGATTGCGATGGAAACCAAACGACTCGGCCGTTCCCTGGCAGTCCACGAAGTTCAGGCTCTTACAGCAAAGACTCTGACGCGGAGCCAGATGATCAGCTATATGAAGATAAAGTAATCGAGCTGCGTTCGATCTAAGAGCATAGCGGACCCTCAGCTTCGGCTAACACCTTAACACTCGTTAATGTTCGATCTCCTTGGTCGAGACTTTTAGCCGTTCTTTTGAGCGCTAAAGCACGAGTTGTTCTAGACACTGACCTCGTTGTTACCTATACTTCGCCGAGCTATCGATTAACTGATTTTCGATTGTGCCGGAGCTTCACCACTTGGCGTCCACAACCTGTTGATTCGGTTTGGGCTTGTAACAGTTCGTTAACGGAGTCGTGTTTTTTTCGAAAATTGCAACTGCTGGAGCGCTGGCAAGTAGGTCAGTGGCTACGCAGTTGAATCCGGCGACGAGCGATGAACTCGATGTATTTGAGACGGCGCGAATCTGCAGCGTTGCACGGAAACTCGATGTGCGCTGTGTTTGCGTTCGTTTGCCTCGCGATTCCCGCATTCAGTTGCTATGGTTTCGCTGCTTCCATAGCTATCGACCCGAAATCCAAGGTTCCCGGTGTCGTCAGTCCTGGCAATCATCAAGATTGCGACAATGAAACCACGGCTGCTGACGATGATACGAACAAAGGCGGTGCTCAGCCGACCAAGCAGGACGCCGATTCGGGAGACGATCAATCGGACGACGCTGATCAAAAAGACGACGCTGATCAAAACGATTCGGATCACGATCGCGCGGCCGCCACGACTCATCAGAGCAAAGACGACAACGGATGCTCGAACGATGCGAATGTCGCCGACGATGATTCCGACGATGCCGATAAGGTCGATGCTGATGATCGCCCCACCCTGGAATCGCGTTTCGATTACTACACCGACTCTTCGCGCTACGTGAATATCACGACGACGTCGCTCGCTACGGCTCCTTACCAGGGCTTCATGGTGTCGCTAAGGAGAGACTCGCTGCAGGCGCGCGATCCCAATGGCCCGCAAGCGATGGAAATCACGACGCTGGGGTTCAGTAGAGAGTTAACAGAGTTGTGGGGGATTGGGGGCGGCTTCGGCACGGCACGCGGCCTGCAGCATAGCGAATTCGTCGGATCATTGCAGTCGCATTTCAACTATAAGGGCTTCTCGGTGACCGCCAGTGTTGCGCGCGAGATGCTGCTCGAGTCGGCGCAAGCCGTCCAGGCGGGCATCAGGCAAACCGACTTCGGGCTGAATCTTTCCGATGAGCTGAGCGAACATGTCAGTGCCGATGTCGAGGTCCATCACCACACCTACAGCGACGGCAACAGCTCGAACCAGATCGAATTCTCGCCTGACTATACGTTCGCTTTGCCGCTCGGCAAATTGGCGCTGGGATATCGCTTCAGCTACCTGGCGTTCGCCAGGAATCCGGACAGCGGCTATTGGGCCCCGCAGAAGGCGCTGTCACATGGGCTGTCCGCGACCTGGAGTTTCGACCGCACGCTATACTATGCGCGGACCGAGCTAGGCCTCGATTATGAATCTGTGCGCGAGATCGGAAACCTGTCGAACGGTCCTGCGACGAGTGGCCCAGGAGCTTCCGCTGGGGTGGCATTCGGAATTCGACTGATAAAGGGGACTGAATTGGAAACCTACTGGACAGGCAACGGTTCTCCGGGTTGGAACTCGATGAATGTTGGCATCTCGCTCAAGTACTTATTCTAGATTCAAAAACCTTAACGAAAAGCAGTACGGGGGAGTGATTAGTTCATGGCTGGGTCAATGACTCTGAGTATTACGTCGTCTAAGGCGCACGACGCGCCAGACATTCAGAATCCAGGCGTCACGCGCGAGATCGTTTATACCTGGCTCGCGATCGGGTTCGAGGCTGTTGTATCGATTTTCGTTGCAAACGGGTTGGGACGCATTCTGCTCCATCGACTCGAACGGCACGACAAATTTTTGATTGCGGCCGACCTGTTCTTCTTCGCTTGCCTGGGATGCCTGATGGTTGGAAGTTTCATCTACCAGGTGGTGCGCCTCGGTTATTTGTATCGGCTGCGCGAGCACGCTCCATTGACGCGCGAACAGCTTGAATCGATCTATGACTGTGATAAGCCGCCGTCCCTGACCGTGCTGGTGCCCTCCTATAAGGAGGAGGAACGCGTCGTTCGGCATACGCTAATGTCCGCCGCGCTCATGGAATACTCTGGAAAACGAATTGCACTTCTGATCGATGATCCTCCTTATTCCGGTGACTCTTCCGACATGCGACGGCTGACCACAGTCCGAAGAGTGCCCGCCGAGATAGACGCGATGCTTCGAGAGCAGGAAACGCTGTATGTCAACGAGCTCGAAGAGTTCTACGACCGAAGGCGGTCTTCGTTTGATAGTGCCTTGGAAGCGCGACGTCTCGCAGGGCTATACGGTAGTGTCGCGCTGTGGTTCGAGGCCCAGGCGGCCGCATACAAAAGCAAAGACCACTATGATACGCTTTACGTGGCGCGAATTCTTCTGGAACCTGCCGAGCGCATCGACGATCGCATGCTGGAGACCGTTCAACGTCAAGTCTGTCGTTAGCGGAAGCTAAGCATGAATATCGCCGGCTGGCTGCTCTGTTTTCTGCGCGGCTCACAAGCTTTGAACGCAAGCGCTACGAGAATCTCGCGCATGCGTCCAATAAAGCGATGAATCTCAACAGCTACCTTGGATTGCTGGGAAAGCGGTTCCATGAAGTTGTTCGGGCGGGTAGGTTGCACCTGGTGGAGTGTGAGAGCGAACCGGCACAGCTTGTTGTACCTGATGCCGACTACATTATAACTGTCGACGCCGACAGCATGTTGTTAGGCAAGTACGCTTTGAATCTTACCCACATCATGAGCCGGCCGGAGTCTGCCAGATTTGGCGTCGTGCAGTCTCCGTTCAGCGCCGTTCCTGGCAGCCCCGGAACGCTGGAGCGGATGGCCGGGGCACAAACCGACGTGCAATGGATCGCCAGCCAGGGGTCGACGTTCTTCAACGCGTCATTCTGGGTAGGCGCCAACGCCCTGCTCCGACGCGCGGCGCTCGAAGACATCTCTGAAATCGTTTACGAACGTGGATATCCTATTAAGAGGTACATTCACGATCACACGCTGGTCGAGGATACGGAGTCAGCGATAGATCTGGTGGTTCGTGGATGGCAGATCTATAACCATCCGGAGCGTCTATCCTACTCGGCAACTCCGAGAGATTTCGGAGCGCTGGTTATCCAGCGTCGACGCTGGGCCAATGGTCCACTCCTGATCGTGCCGAAGCTGCTCCGATACGCGGCAACGACCAGCAATCGCCTAAGCAGGATTCCTGAGGTCTTCTTGCGCCTCTACGGCTTGACTTCAGTCTCATCTGCAATCGCGATGGCGCTGATGGTCGCAATTCCCTTTATGGACAATCTGCCCTTGCCCTTGATTTGGCTGGTGCTGGCCGCGGTATACCATCGCTCGAGGCTCGCCGCGCGTGAGTGGCGCAAGACTGTTGCGATCTGGAACATCGGATTTCGTTTGCTAGCCAAGAGATCGGCAAACAGAGCAATATTGGCCGGGCTCGCCTTCTTTCCAAGTCTGGCAATTAGCCTGGTGTTGGCCGTGGTTCTTTGGACTGGTCGCAGTTCCGCGCAGACCAAACCGCGGCCAGTCACATCGCTTAAGGGGGTCAGGGAGGCGATCACGGTTGACGACCTGCCGACTCATGGCGATCCATTTCCAGGAATAGATCGTGACGCAATTTCCAGAGCAATACTCGCGGCACTCGCAAACAACAATGTAAAGGGCGCGTGGGGTTTTACCAATGAGGCCTGGGACGAGAAGGAGATGGATATCCTCAGAGAATGGCTAAGTGCCGGATATCCACTGGGAAATCATACTTTTTCGCATTTGGATCTTGATAACGTCGACGTGCATACCTACACGGCCGACATAGCGCATCAGGATCAGATCCTGGCCTCGCTCGCAAATTTTTCTCCATTGATCGCCAAGCGCAGGATGTTCCGCTACCCGTTTCTTGCGGAGGGTAGCACCCTCGCTAAGCGTAATGAGGTTCGGCGTTACCTCTCCAGTAAAGGTTATCGAGTCGCGGAAGTGACTACAGACTATCTGGATTGGACCTGGACCGACGCATACAGGAGATGCCTGATTCACAACGACCAGAAATCGATCGCCTGGCTTCGGGCGCACATCAACGAGGCGGCCGACCGCTACCTGAGCCTTTCAGTTGAAATGGCGAGAAAACTCTTCCATCGCGACATCGATCAGATTCTGCTCATTCACATTGGCGCGTTCGACGCACTGACTCTGGACGGAATTTTGCGGGAATGGAGAAGCAAAGGAGTGAAACCTATTCCGCTGGAGGAAGCGCTCAAGGATCCTATCTATAAAATCAATCCTAACCTGCCAAACGAAGGGGGTCTGTCTTTTTTGGAGCAAATCGCAGAAGCGAGAGACTTCGATACGCGTCCTTTCGTTGAAACCATCTACACGATTGAATCCCTGAAAAAGGTTTGCGAGCAATCTACTCCAGCACACTAACTGGCCGACTGAACCTACGTCGGTGAACGCCACACGATCAGAAATAGGAGAACGTCTTCAGCCTGGGCCGGCAAGCCTCGATCTAGTCGACTGGATATTTGGCGGCGCAATCACGGCAGGCTGCCTTGTAACCTATCTCATTCTCCGTCCACCGCTGTACGACTATGACGGATATATGTACAGGCTATGGGCCACCGCCCCCGAGGCCTGGGACAACGCAAATCCGCATCATGTGCTCTGGAACGTCTGGCAGATGGCCATCGCGAATCTCGCATATTCGCTTGGCCACCCGACGACAGTAACGTTCCAGGTCGTCGGGATTCTCACGGGCTGTGCGGTCCTCTTCTTTTTCTACGCGTTCCTGCGGAAGACCTTGGACAACCGAGTTTTTGCGGGCGCCGGGGTCTTGTTCCTGGCATTCACTCCAGCATTCTGGTTCGTAACTCTACAAAACCATCCCTACCCGCTCGCACTGTTGTTCCTGGTTTTCTATTTCCTTTGCTGGCAATCACGCGAGGGCGACCTTCCGTCAACCTGGAGACTCGTGGCGGCGGGAGCTTGTTTGAGCGCTGCCTCATTGTTCCATCAGGCTCTAATCCTGCTGATACTTCCTGCGGCGGTGGTCTTGGTCGTATACGGTAAGGAAGACCTGAGAGCGAGGTTGCTACGCTCTTCGTTGTGGTCAACCGCCGTCTGTATTTCGATTCTGAGCGTCTACGTCTGGTTCTGGCAAACGATCGATCCTGACGACAGCCTTCTAAGATGGTCGAGCAGCTATGCGGAAGAGTTACATCCACCACAGATTCTTCAAATGGGTGTGTTGCCAGTGTTCGCGCGCGCAGTCGCTGGATTTTCGGGATCGCTGATTCAAACAGCATGGCTGAAGGCCAGTCTCACCGAGAACCTGCCTAAGTCTGAAGTATTCGGGCGCTATTCGGTACTAGGACTTGGTCTGCTTGGTATGACGGTGTTCCTGTTCACGAGGCCAAGCGTCCGAAAGTGCATTTTCTCGCTGACTCGAAAACGCCCTCTATTTGCACTTGCTGCATTCTCGACCCTGGCCTGGTGGGCGTTCGCGTTTTCATGGGAAGGCGCGACCGAACATTATTGGCTTCCCGGCACACTTCCCCTTTCTTTTCTGTATCGGGACGATAATGAAGGAGCAGCGCTGGTTCGGCCTGAGCGGATTCGTTATCGCCCTTTCAGTCATCAGCGGATGGAATCTCTACGCAAACCACGCATTCGACAAGGAAGCCAGCGTTAGCTTCCCCGATCCCGGACTTAGGGCGATTACGCAGAACGTGCACCGAGACGATATTTTTGTCGTTCTGAATGGAGCAGCTCACAACGATGCCGACTATGGACTGCTACTCGACATTCTGAAAATGGCTCCGCCAACTCACGGGCTCTCTATCGCAGATGACCTCATAGCTCAACCGAACTCATCCAAGAGTTGGCAATCAGTGCTAAAGGATCGGATCGATTCCGTCCTCGCGGCTGGTGGAAAAGTATATGTCGCTTCTCATCTGTTCGAGGAGGGTGAATACGTGGATCTCGCACAAGAAAATGATCCGTTTGCGGAACAGACCAATCCCCAATTCAGTTCTATCGATCCCGAGGACCTGTATGAAGAGGTAACCGAACTGCTATCGCACTATTCCTTGAAGCGGTCCAATTTCAGTATCGGTGCCGACAGCTATCTGGTGATCGAGCCTCGCGGGCGCTCGCAGCCCACAGCAACGCTGCCCAACCCTCGAGATGTGAAAAAATGACCGCTTCAAACCTCAAGCGTTCCGGATTGCCGGATGCCAGGTCGCGGCAATGAGACACGTTCGTCGATCAGATCACTGGCCCTCGCGGATTTCCTTGAATTCCTCACCCCGTTGAGCCGGTTCGCTCGAAGAGCCGTCGAACCCCACCAGCACCGAAAGGGCCAGCATTGGGAACAACAAGGCCCACACGCCGAAACGCGGTGTCGCCGCCCCCGACAACAATGCACCGCTTAGGAACCCACCCCAGATGGCCGCCAGTTGGAGCGCGCGACGCGCATGGGTATCCCACGCTCCCTGGCTGTCCTCGACGGGTGCACGTCTGACCGCGAGCGCGAGTTGAAATCCAATCCTGCTCAACGTTCCGGTGACAAAGGTGAGACTCACCGATTTGTCGCCGATCCGGGACAGCGCCGTATTCATTGCGCCCATCGCAGAACTGATCACCGCAATGCTAACCCAATTGGATGAAAAGCCGAATTGCGCGAAGCCGATGATCAAGGCCAGCGAGGCCGCGATCACCCCGAAAACCAGCCGCCGAATCTGTCTCACCGAGGAATGTGCGAGCAAAGCTCCAGCGAAGGAACCGCCCACGAAGAACACAATCGCCAGCAGTACCGAATACAGTGCCGGCCCGAACTTACCTTGACCGATTTCATAGCCGGCTTGCGTTGTATTCCCACTCATGAATGACAAGTAGGTCCGGTAAGTGATCATGCCATAGGCATCCAGGAAGCCGGCGATCATGGCGAGAGTGACGGCCAACCATTCTTCAATTTCTTCTGGATACACCACGCGCCTACCTTCCGTCGGCCATTTTAGATTCTGTGGACGAGCCCGGATGGATTCGACACCCTTCGACGTCTCGAAGAATGGCGTCCGCGCTCATGATACGTAGTGCGCCGAAGGTAAGGCGAGTCGTGCAATGGAACACCGACTGCACTAACCCGGACGCGGCATACTCCCTCGTGGGTCATCTTTATCCGTCCAGCGGCACTACGTGAGAGGTCGAGGCTGCGACCCCTTACGCCATCGGCGCGACCGTCGTGAGCGGCAAGCCCGTTGTCGCCGTCGAGGGTAACAGCGCGTTCGGCTTCAGCGGAATGGAGATCGAGACCATCTGCCGTTACCATTTGGTTTTGAACAACGGCGGCATCTACCGCGGTGACGACGTCAACCGCAGCGGAGGCGCCGATCTTGTGTTCTCCCGGAGATCTACTCTGTTAACTGATTATCGGCATAGGCCTAACCGCATCTCACGACTAGCGGCAAAGAGCGGCAAAGTGCGGCACGGAACCTATGTCGCTGCATGTCTTCTTAACTATCTGACAGTCGCTTCTTAGGATGTTCCTAACGCAGCGCGTAGCGCTCGGGAGGAAAAACCTCAATGACTTATCGGACAGTTGTGATTGTGTTTGGCGTGATGTGCCTTGGCGTGGCAATGATCCTGGTCGAACGCCTGCGCCCGGGACATAAGTATCTCAAGGTCATCGAATGGCGAAAGTTGCCTGAAATGCGAGGGCCCAGGTTTCTGATCTAATGATGACCAGGGCGCGGCACTAGCCGGGCGAACTCGGGCGTGTCGCGAATCGGATCAGCGGCCGGCTCCTTGGGCAAGTAGACAAGATAGTCGCATCGCTCGTCGCGGGCTTTCTTGAGATACTGCAAGGCTTTCTGTATGTCGCCAAGGCCCGTATGAATCGCCACCCAGTAGAACGAAGGGACGTACCGCTTGCGCGCTAGCCTGGCGAGCGCTGCCAGCATCTTCTTGGCCTCAGCCGCCTTGCCCGCCATCGCGTAGGCGTAGCCGAGTTGCATGGTCATGGCAGGGCTTTCGCCGGAGAGATCGCGGGCCTTTTTCAGCTCTGCGATTGCTTCTCGATGGCGCTTCATCTGCGTGTAGGCGCGTCCGAGATTGAAGTAGACAGTTACAAACGTGGGATCCAGCTCGACTATCCTCTGCGATTCCTCGATCACCTGTTGGTATCGACGTTCCAGGTACAAGCTGGCTGCCACGGCAGACCGGATAACCAGCGAGAAGGGATCGACCTCGAGCGCGCGGCCTAGTTCTGCCAGCGACTCGTCGATTCGATCGACGGTTTGCAGGTATGACGAATGCCACTGGAGCGCCGAAGCATAGACGGGGTTCAGTTCGAGCGCGCGCTTGAAGCAGGATTCGGCCGCAGGCCAGTCGTATTCGTACCAAAGGCGCGCATTGCCGAGCGACGCGTAGGCCTCGGACAACTCCGGATCCAATTGAAGAGCCTTCTCTGCGGCCGCGATGGCGCGCGGCATCCCTTCATTCGGCGGCATCACTCCCAAGTGCGCCATGGTCAGGACCGCGTAGCAGTCAGCGATGCCGGCATGGGCGGGGGCATAGCCGGGAGCGTGCTTGATCGACTCCTGGAAGCATTGAATCGCCTTTTGAATCGCCTCCGGCGTCCTGCGATTCCACAGATAGCGCCCGCGCAGGTGGACGCTGAAGGCCTCCGGATCGACCTGCCCGCTTCGCGCCAGCCGGGCGCGCTCGCCGCGCGAAACCTTAAGTGCGATCTCCTTGGCTACAGACTCCGCAACTTCAGCCTGAAGCTTCAAAATATCGCGCAGGTCGCGATCGTAGGCGTCGGTCCAAAGGCTGGTCTGATCCGAGGCCCGGATGAGCGCGGCTGAGATTCGTACGCGATCGCCGTCGCGGCGGACGCTGCCCTCGAGCAGATAGGTTACGCCGAGCTCCCGCGCTATCTGGGAAATTCCTTTCGAGCTCTGCTTGTACTTCATTGCGGAAGCGCGAGCGATGATGCCCAGGCGTTCCGGGTCGATTCGGGCCAGCTGGCCGATCAGCTCCTCGGTTAGCCCGTCGCTGAAGTACTCCTGCTCCGGATCGCCGCTCAGGTTACGCAACGGCAGGACGACCAGCGAGGTCCGGCCACCAGCGGACGCCGCCCCTGATACGGCGCTTATCGACGAAACAGGATGGCTCCCCTGACCCCACCATGCCTCCAGCTCCGACTCGTAGGCGTACACGCTTGAGAGCTTGTCGTGAGGCTTGCGATGAACCGGCAGGCGCTCGTTCTTCTCCCAGCGCTGGACGGTGCGAACGTCCTTTTGCAAAAAGGCGGCAATCTCCTTCCAGGAGTTCAACCGCTTTTCGCTTTTTCTCCCCGCATTTTCCCCACCGTCAGTCACCGCCTGATCTTGCTTCGGTCTGCGATTAGAAACAAGCAGAGCGACAAAGAACGACAAACAGTGGCATCGGACGCATGCCGTTCTTTTCCGGGTTCAAATTCTCGGGCCGTCATACTTTTAGCGTCTGCGCCACACGCGGATCAGTCGTTACGCGGCAATGGAGTAAGCCAAACAGGTGACCATGCAAATGTTGAATCTTGAAAAATCGGTTGTGCGATTGCTGGCGCTATCTGGCGAATGTCAACACCGCCGGGATCATCAACGCTTTCCGTGCCGAGAACGGACTGACTATTTTCTCATTATCGCGCGGAGTCGATACAAAGTCTTCCGGCAGAGAACCAAGGTTTGCCTGATCATACCTCCGCAGTTGGCTTGCATCGGTGAGAGAGAAAGGCAACCCGCCACCCAAGCCGCGGTCGATAGCATCAACCTCGGACACTTTTGACGGGCAAAGACCCTTGCGGGGACGACCCCGAAATAGGCCTGCGACCTTTTCTGATCGCTCAGGACATGAGCTCCCTGATCTCGGCGGGCAGGACCCGCCGCACGTCCTCAATCTCGCCGTCCGCGATGCGTCTGCTCAGGACAGCGAGGACTCCACGGGCAACCAGATCGGTATCGATCTCGTCGTCACTGAACTGCCGCTCGATCAAGGCGAGAAACTGATCTCTGCGGCGCACCTTCAAAGGCGTGTGAGACGGAACCCAGCCTTCGTAGTAGAAGCCACGGATCAGCATTGGTAGTTGCGCGCCCAGATGCGCAACCTCGTCCACAGTAAGTCGGTCGCGCAAAGCGTGCAGGGTGGCTCTTAGGGCCAGGTATGCCTTATGCCGGTCCGACCAGCCCAGTTCCTCCATCAGATCGTGGAGCCATGTGTTGGTCTTGCGAACGGTAGTATCGAAAACTTCGAGGCCGGTGACACTCATTGAACCGCCTCACGTTGCATGGGCCGCCTGTCCTGACTGTTCCTTGATCTGGATAACATGCGTCGGACTGGACAATGCCTTGGGCGCGTTGATTCTTAAAATCCCGGCCTCGAGCTTGGCTTGCACTTTGTCGGGATCTATTTCCATCGGGAAGTCGAACAATCGCGACCATGCGCGGTTTTCTTGTTCGCGCTGGAGGTACATCCGGTCAGAGTTTTCTTCCTGATGCGGGTGCGTAGACACTCTCAGGCCGTCCGGGGTGGCCTCAACGACGATCTCTTCAGGCTTTAAACCAGGGACGTGCATCTCTATGACATATTCCTCACCGCCAGCGGGTTCGTACACATCGGCGGTAGAGGGAGGCGGGGGGAGGGCAGGTCTCATGGGAATGTCCAGCCAATTCCATTGCTGAGCTTGCTGAGCCATGTGAAACCTCCATTCGGATCGTGTCTTGTGTTGAGAGCAAAATCCGCGCCGCAGCAGCTTTTCGGGCCACAGATTGGAGTGGGTGTTACCGAATCGCGGGTACTCTCAAGTCCTGAAGGTAAAAGGCAGCGGGGCGTGGCCCGATATTCGCATCCTCTCGCACTCGAGCCGGAAACATGACTTCACCGCAACCGCACTTTCGCCTGCCATGTAGACATCGAATCTACATAGGTGGGGCAGGGGCCACAGATGAGCACGAAAATGGCAGATCCTGATTCGCTTCAAATTCAGGTAGTTCGAAACCTGAATCCGTATAAACGTATTGGAGGTTTCCCCCAGGTTGAGCACTTGTTTCGGGTCGCTGCCAGTTTGGATATCGATAAATCCGACGTTAAGCGTTACTACGATTTTATCGACCACAAAGTGTCCGATCTGCTCCTCATGGGCCAGGCTGCGGCCAGCGCGAACGGTCGAGATATCGTAGAACCGTGGGACCTTCCCATCACCAAGGGGCTCCAAGAAAGTATCCATGCTTTTGAGAAGCTTGACGTGGATATAGGACTCGAGCCCATTCTTGACAGGAAGACCCCGCGTCCAGCGGATCTCGACCGGCCTTTCAGCGTGGAGACCGACGCCCGCTTGCCGGCGATTGCGGGTGGGTTAAGCGTTGCACTCGCGCGCGCGTTCAAGATCATGGATCCCGAGCTGAAGCATCCCGTGGCTGAACACTGGGAGCGCGTGTTTAATATCTTCGATCAGTTGTTGTAGGCCGTTCCAAAATTCAATGCAGGTTCATCGCGACTGCGCACGCTTGATCAGCCGCGAGAGGGCTCGCACGCTCTCGAAATTTTCCGGGACGACCTCCTCGTCGCGGATCTCAATTTCGAAGGTCTCCTCGCAGAATGCCACCGTATTGATGATTCCCTGCGAATCGAGCAGGCCGCGTCGGAACAGTGAGTCGCCAGGTTTGAGATTGCGGACTTTCCGCGCAGAGGGGAGCTGAAGCAGAAATTCGCGGATGATATTTTCGACGCTCGCGGTGGGCATCAGGCGCTCTCGCGGAGACTGCGACGATCGACTTTGCCGTTGCTCATCAGGGGCAGGCTCGCGCGAAATTCTATCGCCTCCGGCACCATGTAGGGAGGCAGTTCCGCCGCGCAATGACGGCGCAGCGTTGGTTCGTCGGCAACCGAACCGTTCTTCAGCGCAACGACAGCTCTCAGCCGATTGCCAATCTCCGGATCAGGGACGCCGATCACCACCGCGGCCTGGACCGCAGGATGTCGACAGAGTGCGGTTTCGATCTCCGCGGTTTCAACCCTGTAGCCGCGCACCTTGATCTGCTCATCGGCACGGCCAAGCAGCTCGAGCGTTCCGTCCGCACGTCGACGCACGAGATCTCCGGTGCGGCATGCGAGCACACTGTCTTCAGGGCTGAGCGTGACGGTGCGCATGAACTCCGCGGTCATCTCGGGGAGTCCGTAGTAACCAAGCATCACGCCCGGACCGGCGATCCAGAGCTCTCCGATCGCGCCGTCCGCGACGGGATTTTCTTTCTCGTCGAGCACCAGCAGGCGAGTCTCGGCCGAGGTCTTGCCGATGGTGCGAGTGTCGATCTCTTCGGGCGGAGATTTCACTTCGTGCAGCGAGCGCAGCTTCGCCTCGGTGCGGCCGTACGTGATCACGAAACGAATATGTGGCAGAAGGCGCATCAGCTCGCCGAGCCGCTGAGCCGGCAAGCGCTCGCCCCCTATGAGGATAAATCGAAGCGCGGAGAAATCGAGCGCGCTGAGATTTCCGCGGCTTAGCAGCATCTGGAGCACGCTCGCGACAACGTAGATGACGGTGATGCGCTGATCGCTCCAGCTTTTCGCGACCGCCGCAGGGAACGGCGCGATGCGCGGTGCGACTGGAAAAACAGAAGCGGCGGCCAGCACGGCGCTGAAGAGTTCGAAGGTAGACATCGCGCTGCTGAGAGGGGTGTAGCCGGGGATGCGGTCGTTGCTCGAAAGGTCCAGCGCCGTTACGGTCCATTCCGCCTGCCCGACGAGAGCGCGATTCGAAATCGCCGCGCCCTTAGGCGCCCCGGCGGAACCCGAAGTGTACTGCACGAGAGCGAGGGCGTCGTCGTCGATGTGAACCGGCGGCGAATTCGCACTCTCGGCCTCGACGTCATTCCAGGTCTGAGAGGACCACGGCGCTACGCGCACAGGACCAGCGTCATCGCCGGAATAGAGAACCGCGCGCATCGGCGCAGCGTCGCCGAATTCATTCTGTAGATCCCCAGCGAGCTCCCTCGCCGTGACCAGAGCCCGGATCTCGCAATCACGCGCGATGGTCGCGAGCCGTGACACGGGCGCGCCAGGGTCAACCGGCACGAAGGCGGCCCCGGCCTTGAGAATGCCCCAGATCGAGGTGATCGCCTCGAGTGACTTTGGCATCCACAGAGCCACCCGATCTCCAGTGCGGACTCCCTGGCGGATCAGCAGGTTCGCAACCCGGTTGGCGCTGGCGTCGAGCTCAGCATAGGTGAGAACCCGGCCGTCCATTGACAGCGCTGGTCGAGCGCCGTGACGTGACGCCGCCGCATCGAGGAAGGACGCCAGCGTTGGCATCGACTTAAGAATCCTGGAAACTCGGTTGAAGCCGCGCGCGCAGGTCGTCGCGCTCACTCTGGCCGGGATGAAACTCGCGGAGCCAGGATATCGCACGCTCGATAACGGCGGTCTGGCCCTCGATGGTATGAATGCGACCGGGCCAAATCTCGATTTCGAGCCGCTCACGCGCTGCCCTATCGAGCTGCGAGAACAGAACCTCCTCTGCGACGTGGAACTCCGCGCGCAGCCGGTCTTGCTCTGCGTACAGAAAGAGAGCGCGCGCATGCGATCGCGCGAGCGCTCTGAAGGGAGTCTCGAAACTGTCCATTATTTTTGGGGCACGCGCGCTCCTGACCATCGAGCGCAGGTGCAACGCTGCCGTGCGTACGCGGTTGTCCGCGGGCGATCCGCCAAGCTTCTCCTCGAGCACGGGTGCGGTGGCAAAGAAGATGCCCGAGATCGCGTCGGCCTCGTCCTTGAATGAATCGAGCGCGGTCAGCGCGTCGTAGCAATAGCCAGCCAGGAGAAATTGTTTTTGCCCGTGCGCTTCACGCAGGTGACGAATGGCGGCGACCACGTCTTCGCCGCGTGGCTCAGTGCGGCTCGGCCGCTCAACCTCGCCGGCGCTCTCTCCGCGACCTCGCAGATCGAATCTCAGAACCGCGAATCCCTCCGCGGCAAGGATTCGTGAAGCGAGTACCAGATGGCGGCGAAGGCCCGAACGCGGGCGTCCGGGGAATACGACGCAAGCTCGCGCAGGGGGGACGTCGGGAGCTGGCGGCGTGAAGATCCCGTGCAGGACGCCCTTCGGGCCGGTGAATACAACAGGCTGCTCGTCGCACGCGCGGCTCAGCGTGGCGGGAGTTTCACGCCAATTCATCGAGCCAGTCTCCCGTCTGCTGTGCGATTTCCTCCGGCGTCCACCAGGGGTCGGTTCCGTCCGGCCCGCGATGCAGCAGTGCGTGCACACTCAGGCCGCGCCCGACGAGAGTCTCACGCAACTGGTTATGTGCGCGCGAGAGCCTTGAATGCTTCTGAAACTGCGCGATCATGGTGGGGCCGCACCAGTATTGAAGCGCGTCCATCAGGTCTGCCTTTTCGGCGCTCTCGAAGAACTTCCGGTAGAGGTCGAAGGCGAGCAGGGAGATTTTACCCTCGCGCTTAAGTCGCTGATTCATCTGATCGACCGTCAACGACGGCCGCTCGCCGAGCGACATCTCGGAATAGATGACGTGGCGCATCGACTTGAGAAGGTAGTCGCGGGCGCTCAGCGCGGGCTCCCACAACGCAAGCGCGGTTGAGCCGGTAACTCGGCGGATAGCATTCGCGGCGACCAGTGCTCCGAATCGAATCCCGACCCACACGATCTGCGACGCGCCGGTTCGATTGCGTGCGTAAATCGCGGCGTTCACAGCGTCATCGATCAAATCCTCGAATGTTACGTCCTCCAGGTCGCCCGCTGAATCGCCATGCGCGCGCGGATGAAAGAGAAAGGCGGAGTGGCCGTTGGCCGCTATGATACGAGCCGCGATCGCCTCGGCTCTGCCCTCGCAATGATTCTCGGAAAAGCTGTTACAGAACAGCACCAGCGTCGCGCCAGGCCGCTCAGCGCGATACATCGCACTATATAGTGGGCGACCGCACGATTCGAAATATCGTCGCTCCTCAATCCACGCCTGTTTCTCTGTAGGCTGCCGCGACCGCATAGCGGCGCGAACAATACCACTCAGCCGAGTGCTATATCCAATAGGCGCCAGGCGCCGTCTTCGAACGGCTCTCAGCGAATTTGTCGGGAGACGAGGTGCGAGCTAAGGATGTCGCTCACCAGAAATAGATCCGTGAGCAGGGCGCGGAGATGGACAGAAGCGTTGAGATTGTCGACCAGTTGCGAGCTTATGATGGGCTGGGCGAGCACCAGATCGATGGCTGCGAGCGAGTCTCGCGCGTCACGATCGAGCACGCTCAGGAATGCGTGATATTTCTCGGCCGGCTCGAAGCATTCGTCTTTCACAACCTTCGAGTATCCTTCGGGCAGCGCCACGATAGCTGTTGCAGCGCGCTGTAGAAATTCGCGAATCTGTGCGCCTGACTTGCTGCCCTGATCGCTCGGATGTCCTTGCGCGGCGTAAGCCAGCATGAATTCGTAGCACTCTTCGACGGTGTTGCAGTGCTCAAGGATTTCGGCGGGCATCGCTTAGTCCTCGCTTTTCGATTCGGTGAGCCGCGCCGCATTCGACGGGCTGACAACCCATCGCTCGGGGTCGTGCTCTTCCAGGTAAAACTCGCGACTCATCCAACCGTAGATCATCGATTTCGTGATCGGGCGCTTCTCCGGACGAACCCCGAAGTAGATATGCACCATGATCAATGCGATCAGCCCTACCCCCGCAAGACCGTGTAGCACGTAGACCATGCCCCAGGTCATATCGCTGAAGAGATATGGGTTGCGGGGGAAGAAAATCGTGCGTACGCGAAACATCATGAACACGCCGGTCGCGATCGCGCACAGACCGGCCACGATGATGGCGCCATGGTAGAGCTTGTTCTCGAGTGGGTACTTGGCGAACTTCCGTGGCGGCGGCGCCGGTCGCCCTACAGCCCGCAGAACTCTGTGGTACGCGTCGGTCATATCGATTCTGTCGGGCCAGATCGACCAGAAGTCCAGCCAGAACGAGGCATGGAAGATGTGAAAGAGAATCGACGCGGTCAGCACCGTGCCCGCGATCCAGTGATAGGTCACCCAGTTAAATTGGACGCCTACCCTGGGAAGGAACGCGGTGAAGAGCAGCGTCAGCATCGACGCTGCCATGATCCAGTGGAACATCCGCGCCACCTGCGAATGCCGGGGCACACGTGCTGGTATCGCAGATGGGGTTGGATGACCTTCCGGCGCGAATTGTCGCGGCTTGGCGAAGTACCTCAGATAGGTGGCATGAACTATGAAGAACGCAACCCCTGCAATCACTGCCACCCATATGAGGAACCATGCGATGTGAATCGGAACCCTCAGGCCCCACGGGTCGATAGCCCATTGCAGGAAGTTCATGTCGCTTGCTCCACTCCGCCGATAGCGCGCTTCACCAGGTTTCTCATCAGCGGAATTTTGTAGGCATTGAATTGGAGTGGGACCGCGCCTTGCACGGCCAGTTCACCGGCCATCTCACCGGTGGCAGCGTTCGGCGGCATGCCGCGCACTGCGATTTCGACATCCTTCAGGCGCAGCGGACGAGCGGCGGCAGCATTCACTGCGATGCGGATTTGCCCGATTCTGCCTCCGGACATCATCATGGCAGAGGCGACATTCAGTAGCGGAAAATCCCATACGTTGCGGTCGCGTACCTTCTCAAAATAGAACTTCGCACCGGCCCAAGTGGACGGAATTCGAATAGCCGTCAGCAAATCCCCGGGCTGCAGGATGTGCAGCCGCGTGATGTCGATGTCGGGACCGATGAAATATTCTTCGGCATCCACGACGCGCTGCCCTTTGCGCGTGTTGATAACGAATTTCGAGTCGAGTGCGATCAGTGCCGGGGCGGTGTCGGAAGGATTTACCGCAACGCATCGATCCGCGTGCAGAATCGCATGCTCGCGATTGCGGCCCTCGGGCGTGTCGGCGTAGCAGATGTTTCCGCCGGCGCGGTAGCAGGGCCAGCCGGCGCGGTAATACCAGCATCGCGCATCCTGCGACACGTTACCGCCGAGCGTGCCCTGGTTCCGGATCTGAGGTGAAGCTACCAGCTCAGCGGCTTCTGCCAGTAGCGAGTATTTCTCCCGAATGACGGGATGCTGCGCGACTTCCGTGAGTGTGGTCATCGCGCCGATCTCGATGCCGTCGCTGGTGGTGCGGATCCCGCGAAGTTCAGGGATACCGCTTAGATCAACCACGGTCTTCGGTCGCTTGATGCGGTCTTTGAGCCAGTCGAAACTGTCGAGACCTCCAGCCAGCACCCATGCATCGCTGCCGTTGTGTTGGAGCAGGATCTGCGCTTCGGCAATGGAGTCTGGCTGAAGCAGCTCGAACGTTGGCATGACGTCTCGAATTACAGCCATAACTGTCTCCTATTAAATGTACGCCATCAGCGGATGTTGCATCGGCCGCCCGGCTTCGAGCGAGGTCAGGATGGTGTCGAGGTTGACAGGTGCGCGCTGAAAGATTTCGTCGCCGAGCGCATCGGACAGCGCATTCAAGATCGAGGCGCATCCGCCGCCAACGGGAGGTTCGCCGACGCCTCGCGCGCCCACGGGAGTTTCCGGATCAGGAATATCCAGCGCGGCCCACTGCATGTTCACGGGCACGTCGAGAATCGTTGGCGGCTTGTTCTGGTAGAACCGCGTCGAAAGCATCGCGCCGTAATGGGGGTCGTACACCCACTTCTGGCCGATCGCATGGCCCATCCCAAGAACTGAGCGGCCGAGGACCTGGCCACCGAGCGAGCGCGGATGAATCACCGAGCCGACGTCGGCGTACGCGAGGAAATCCACGATGTCATATTTGCCGGTCTCGACGTCGACCTCGACTTCGGCGAAGCTCGCGACATAAGAGAACGTTTGACCGTCGCGCGGATAGTTGTCCTTCGCAGCAGCCACCAGACCCTGGCCCGCGAGCGCTGCGACGGACGCCTTGGTCAGTTTGTGCAGGTCGGGGGCAGATTCGTGGCCGTCATAGATGCCGCCAAGTTGAATTGCGCGTTGAGCTGCCTGCGCGAGCGTCATGCCGCGGCCATCGCCCTTGCGGAAGACGCGCTCGTTGGCGACCTCGTAATCCTCGGGCCCGCCGCCGAGACTCTTAGCTGCAATTTCCTGGAGCTTCTTGCGCGCATCCATCGCGGTGGCGTACGCGGCACGCGTCATCGCGTGGGTAGTCTGGCTGCCGCCGGAGACGCAGGTGAACGGAAGATTGTTGGCAGAGTTGCCCCAGACAACGTCGCACTTCTCCCATGGCACACCGAGAACTTCGGCACCCGCGCGATGGACGTCGATTACCGATTCAGTTCCCAGGTTACCGATTCCGGACTGGAAGGTGACGCGGCCGTCCGGCTTTATAATGAGAAGCCCATCGAAGCCGATCGTGCCGCCGACGAAACAACTGAGCGAGACGCCGACGCCGCGGACCTTCGAGCCGATCCGTTTCGGAGTCCGCGCCACCTTGTCCTGCCATTTGAACTGCTCCGCGCCGCGATCGAGAGCCTCCTTTATAAACGCGCTGGTTGCATGCAGCCGCGTTCCATCAACCGGTCCGCCGAATGGAGCCTTGCCCTCAGGACAGTTGATGCGCCGGATCGCGACCTGGTCCAGCCCGAGCTTGCGCGCAGCCTTCGCGATGATCGGTTCAATGATAGTGATGCCTTGCAAGCCACCCGGCGAACTCTGCGCGCTGCGGGGCGGAGTGTTAGTCAGGATCGTCGCACCGCGCCAACGCATCGATTGCGGCTGATAGAGGAGTGAAACGATACGGCCGGATGTGGGGACATCGCCTTGCGCGTCGTAGGGGCCATTGTTGGAAATAACGAACATGTCGAGGGCTACAATGCGTCCCTCCCTGGAGAAGCCGACCTTCATGCGCCCCATCAGACTGGGACGCGCGCGGCCAATGAAGGTCTCTTCCTCGCGGCTGATGCGCATCATCACTGGCGCGTTCGCCTTCTTTGATAGAAGCGCAGGGATGATCAGCGACACGCCGGCAGTGACTTTGCTGCCGAAGCCGCCGCCTGTGTATTCGCTGATCAGCACGACTTTGCCGCGATCGATATTCAACCATCTTGCGATGGCTGGTACTGTTTGCGCGGTGCTCTGCGTGCCGGTGTAAACGTAGACCTTTCCATTCTGCCAATAGGCCATGGCGCTGCGCGTTTCGAGTGTCTGATGACTGGTGTCCGGCGTGACGAAAGTTTCGTCAAGGACGAGCGCTGCACTCGCGAAGCCCGCGTCGAGGTCGCCGTAAGACCATTGGTCAGGCGTCTTGCCCATCGGCAACTGACCATTCCTGGCATTTGCAAAATCCTCCTCGGTCCACTTGAGCTCCCCGATAGAAGGCGGAGGACTTGGTGGCGATCCAGGTGGCGGCGTTGCAGGCATAATCCAGATGTTCCCGTCGGTTCTTGGATTCGGTCCGCCCGGCCGCAGAGTCTCGAGCGGATCGAGCACGAACGGCAGCGGCTCGAGATCAAGATGAATCTTCTCGATCGCATCGGCGGCCGTGAGTTCGTCAACCGCGGCAATGGCGAGGATCGGCTCGCCCTGGTACACCGGCTCCATCGTGAGGGCGCGTTCGCTTTTCGGATTGGCTTTGATCACCGTGCCGTTGTCGGTGAGGCTGTCGGCCGGTGGCGGAAGATCGTCCGCCGTGAGAATTGCTCTAACACCCGGCATCGCGAGAGCCTCGCGTGCGTCGATGTGTTTTACGCGCGCATGCGGCATAGGACTGAGCAGTAACTTGCTGAAAAGCATGCCATCGGCATGATAATCCTCGGCATATTTCGCTTGTCCGGTGACCTTCGCGTACAGGTCCGGAGTTTCGTAATCTTTGCCGATCAGCTTTCGCCCGACACCGTACTCGCGCGGGGCCGCCGCGGCGGGAATTGCATCCTTGCTATCAGGCATGGCTGACCTTCCTCATATTGTCCGCTCCGCGCATCAACGCGGTGAGGATTTTGTCGTAGTCCTGGCATCGGCACAGATTGCCCGAGACGCCGTTGGCCAACTGTGCTCGGGTGGGGCTGGGATTCGACTTCAGAAATCCAACGGAGGCCATGATGAAACCGGGCATGCAGAACGCGCACTGGAACCCCTGTTCCTCGACCACGCCCTGCTGTATCGGGTGCAGCGTTCCGTCGGCACTCGCCAGCCCTTCAATCGTCAGAACCTTTCGGTCGCGCACAGTGTGTGTGAGCACAGAGCATGCATAATGCGGTACGTCATCAATCAGCACGGTGCACGAGCCGCATTCGGCCCGGTCGCATCCCAACTTTGTACCGGTCAGGCCCAGTTTATGGCGCAACGTCCATGCAAGAGTTTCCTGCTTCATAACGTCGGCGCGTCGATGTTGTCCGTTAACGTCTATTGTGATTAACCGTCCGCCAACGACGCTGGACTGCGCCAGTAGCGTGGAGGCTCGGAATAAATAGCCAGCCGAGGAGACGGTCGCGCCGCCGACGATAACTCCTTTGATGAAGTCGCGTCGGGAAATCACGGGGAGCGTGCTTCCTATCGTTTTAGGCTCGACACTTGCGCTCATCGGGGAAATACCTCGAAGGCATCGCAATTTGGTTCTGAGTACGTCTCATCGACAAAGGCGTGAGAAATGATGGCACAAGGTGCGGCCACGCTCCTCACATCTATAAGCGCAATTGGCCGGTTGTTTTAGCGGGAAGGTTGACTGTTTCCGAACGTCACGAGGAAGCTTGGAACGGGACTCAGGTGCTTGTGCAACAAATATTAGCCTACAGCGATTTTTTCCATCAAGAGTCAGGATATCGAGCCAGAAAACGGCGGGCTGCTCTCAAACTATTCGGATCGCTGTGCGTAGCGCCAGTACGAAAAGTACTACGCAATCGTAACACGTAAGAGCGAACAGTCGTTTAGGCCGGCAATATCGACGAATAACAGCGTCAACTCTCGCGCGCTTCGCAGATTACAAGTTGCGTTTCAATTCGCGAACCGTACAACCTCAATCCTGCTGGCTTGTCTTCGATGGTGTGTAACCGGAACTTTTTACTTGCGCGGTTTTCTAGACTGCTCATTAACACATCTTCATGTCGCAACGCTTTAAAAAACTCTACACATCTATAGACTCATTCGCAGACTGACGGCAGTTATAGACGTACTTAAATCGGTCACTAAGAACGTTACCTTCATTCCCTGCCCGCCGCGCTGGACTCTTAATCACTCTCGGTCATCGTTCTGACCATCGAAGGCTGCTGCGAACAGCAAGCGCACGTTGATGATTCACTCATGGTCCTGGGTTGTGCGCGCGACGAGCACCTGCTTCAAGAGCATGCAGATCATCATCGGCCGTTCTTGATAGGCACACCTGTTGCACCCGACCTACATCCATTGCGGTTGGGCTCAACGACGCAGCGAGTCTCGAACCGCCCCTTATCTATACGACCGCTGACTGAGACCTAGTGAGAAGCTGGACTCAGTTGGTACTCCGGGAAGATACGACTTTTTTCCTTGGAGCAGGCGGATAGAAGTCTCTCGTTCCTTTGGAGATTCCTCCAAGGGATGGCGGACGCGTGGCCACAATCCTGGTAGCACCAACATCTTCCATTCATGTCAAAGGGCTAAGTCGCCGCGCGGCTTAGGAAAAACCTATGAGGTATAGCAAACTGATAATGCTCACTGTCGTGTTGCTAGCTATGTGTCCTTGTTACGGATGTTCAAGCGATAATCCTCCGACGATTAAACCGAGCGACAGTTCGCTTCAAGCTGACTCGATTAGCCGTGCGGCGGAGCAAAGTGCTTTGTGCGAGACCGGTGGCCCACTGCGTCAGCTATGGGAAGCTCGCAAGAATCAAGGAGATTCATACGACTATCCGGTTGGACCTGGAGACGTGGTACGCGTTTCAATGGACGATCTCCCCGAACTTCGCGAAGTTGATGCACGGGTCGATGGAAGCGGCTCAGTAGGGCTGCCGTTGTTAGGCGAAGTGCACGTTGCGGGACTGACCGAAGAAGAAACTCAAGACCTACTGAGTCAGAAAGCTCGCAGATTTCAACGCGAGCCTCGAGTTCACGTATTCATTCAACACTATGCGAGTAGGAATGTCGAAGTAATGGGTATGGTTGCACGTCCGGGCACCTATTCGCTCAATGGCCCTGGCGAGTCGATCCTAAGCGTGATGGGACGCGCAGGTGGCACAAAAGGCGTCGGAGATGAGCGCGCAGCCGAGAGAGTAATTCTATTTCCACACGCTATGGATCCCAAGAGTGACAAAGGTAATTCCCAGACCCTGACTGCGAAGTCCGCTTCAGGCCAAACGGCGAATGCACATGATCCGCAGCTAACAGACCCACGGGGCGGCGTGACCCAGGTCAGTACATCCAACGCTGACAGTTCCATTTCGAATTCGCGCGGTGCTTCTGTCGTCCCTATCGTCATAGATCTAAGTAACCCAACGATGACGGGATGCCTCAATTTACCTGCTCGTCCTGGCGACATAATTCTGGTGCCCGCGGCCGGCCAGGTCGGCGTGTATGGGTGGGTTTCGCACCCCGGATCCTTCGATGTCACCGCGGGCATGACAGTACTCGGGGCGGTGACGGCGACAGGCGGAGCTATGTTCAGCTCGAATGCAGAATTGCTCAGAACAGAGAAAGGTAGTCGAGTTTCGATTCCACTGGATCTCTCGGAAGTAGAAAGTGGCAAGGCATCCGACCTTCCCGTACAGGGTGGCGACGTAGTGTTGATAAAGAGTTCCGCAATAGGAGCCGTACCGTATGGCGTCTACACCTTGATGTCCAAGTTCGGTACAGGACTCTATCTCGCGCCAGCTGCAGGTCTTTAATGTCGAATCTATCTCCATACTTTATTCAGCGTAACGGCTCGCCTGCGAACCCGGTCTATTTCGTTCCTCCACCTTTAACTCAGGGTGAGGCAGGGATCGGTCTGGGCGACTGTTGCAAAGTCATCGCACGGCGCTGGAAGATTCTTGCCTATGGTGTCGGCGCTGCGGTGCTGCTGACTGCGATTGTGGTGCTTCTTATGCCACGGCAGTATACGGCGACGGCGACGTTACTGATTGATCCCGAGCCACCACGGATAATGGACGCCTCCAGCTTACTGAATAGGATTCAGAATGGCGACGAAGATGATTATCGTAAGACTCAGTTTTCCCTTTTGCAAAGCGATCAACTGATCGCCCGCGTTGTTTCGGATCTTGATTTGGAGAAACTACCAATATTCGGCGGATCAAAGGATCCAGGCCCGCTTTCCTCCATTTATTCGGTGTGGTCGCAGTTCCTCTCGTCTGAACCACCGCGAACGGAGAGGCTAGGAGTCACGGCGCGCGCAATCAATTCATACCGGTCGCGTCTGTCGATCGCTCCCGAAGGCGGAACGCGCCTGGTTAGAGTGTCATTCAAATCGCCGAGTCCTACATTGTCGGCCGAGATCGCTAACCGACATGTGAGTGCCTACGTTGCTCTCCAGCGTCAGTTGCAATCTCAAGGAGACGACGCATCGCGCGAATTTCTCGAGAAGGAACTGATCGCGATTAAAGAGAAGGTGGAAAGATCCGAGGCCATCTTGAATTCCTATCGAGCGAAAATGGGCATTGTTTCATTTGGTATCCACGATCAGGAAAAGAACGCGATCGCCGAACAAACGATGATCAACTTGACCAAGCAACTGACCGACGCGGAGGCGGAAAGGATCAAGGCCGAATCCGAGATGCAGCTGGTCAAGTCAGGCGACTACAACTCTCTGCCCGAGGTGGTCGACAATCTGATGATTCAAAATCTCGAACCTCAGGTCGACCAACTGCAGGCTGCGTATGCGGAGTCGGCCAGCAAATATACGAATGAATATCCCAGGGTTCGGGAACTCGCTGCGAAACTGAAGGAGGCGAAAAGGAGGCTCGCGGGCGAAATGGGCGCAATCGCTCGCGCGATCCAGCGGCACTATGCAGCTGCCTTCGCCAGACAACAGGAGCTGGAGCAGCGAATTGAAAAGGAAAAGGCGCAGGACTTCGCGCGCAATGACGCATCACTGCAGGATGCCGTCCTGGTGCGCGAAGTCGATACCAACCGTCAGTTGTACAAGAACGTGCTGCAGCGGATGCAGGAGAGTAGTGTCAATGGCGAAGCTCCACTTCCTAACATAGCGCTGGCCGAGGCTGCAGTACCGCCATCGTTGCCGTCAAGTCCGAAAAAAGCGATGGACCTGGCGATGAGTGGTTTGATTGCTGCGATAGCATCGATCGGGCTCATTTTTTTCCTGGATCGTTCAGACGATAGGATCAAGAGCCCTGAGGAAATTGAAACCTTCTTGCATCTGCCGGAACTGGGCATCGTTCCCGACCTGGCGAGAATATTGGCTAAGCCACAAGCCTCCGATGCGCTGTCCCATCATACCTTGACCGGAGCTCTATCGCGGCTGAGTAACAGCACCGTCGATAAGCCGTCCAAATCAGACCTGGCAATTCGCCGCCCTGGCGACTTGATGGACATCTACAGATCAATCAGAACTGCTCTAATGTATTCCAACGCTGGCGGAGCACCCAAGACGATACTTTTCACCAGCGCCGTTCCGGGCGAAGGAAAGACCATGACAGCCTCGGGGACGGCTTGGGCCTTCGCGCAGACGGGCGCGCGTACTTTATTGATCGATGCAGATTTGAGAGAGCCTCGTTGTCACAAAGTACTGACTGCTGATAACTCATCCGGATTGAGTGAAGTACTTGTCGATCTGGCTTCGCCTGAGAACGCAATTCAACGCCTTGGAAATAAATCGAACGACGGCGCGACGGTCGAAGGACTGTTTTTCCTGGGAGCGGGCGCGCCAGTTCCTAATCCTAGCGAATTGCTCACCTCCGCGAGTATGTTCCAACTGCTTCGTGAGCTAAGCAACCAATACCAGTTTGTGTTGTTGGACTCTGCTCCAGTCGCTTTTGCGAGTGACACATTGGGGCTCGCCACTATGGTTGATGGGGTGGTAGTGATCGCGGGCACCGAAACACCAAAGAACACTGTGCGGGCAGTTTGTCGCCGGCTATCCGATGCCGGAGCAAAGATTTTTGGCGTTGTAATGAACAGGGTTGATACGAGAGAACCAGCCTTCAGAAGTCATACCGGTAACTACGCCCAATATTCCTCTTATGTCGGGCGCGCCGCTGCAAACTAAACATCGACACCCCATCCACTACCTACACCTGTTCCCTCACGTAAGGATCATGAAACGATGAGCTATACGAATGGCGAGTCAGCCAAACTTCTGACGAACGCAAATAACTTCTCGCAGCGACGACGCATAGGGGGGCGCTCTCAATCCAATCGGAGCAGCGCTCTGATCAAAGGCCTCGCGTCCGATACTATCAATTGCGCATTAGCACACTGGTATTTTCTCCCTGGCCTGGAACTTCAACGATATCGGCTTCGCCTGGCCTTCTCGCTCATTCGGACGCCCGACTCGGCGCGCCGCGAGTTCTCAATGCTCCCGGCTACGTTGTACCTGGATAGTGACTTCGCCTTGAAGAGCCTCCGCGCTCAGTCTCGAATCGGTTCCTACCTGGATGTCTCTTCACCATGGGTCTTCCCTTTCTACGTACTAAGAATGTTCAAGCCTAATCGGGCAATGTTGCTCAACACCAGCAGCACGCGAAACGTGTTCAGGCACCTCGCAAAGCAAACAGAACGCAATGGCACAAAAGTTCAGACGAAGGAGCTCGGCTATTTGTCAGGATTGTCCGAATCTTTCGACACGATAACCTGCCTTGCGCGCTTGTCGACAGAAGACAAAGAGAGAGAGCTGCTGCGAAACTTGTGGGAGGCGCTCAATCCCGGCGGCACTTTAATCCTATCAGTAGTGTGCACCAGCGATGAAAACCGCACGGATAGAGACAGACGCTCTCCAGGCTCAGCGGCATGGGCCTACGATTCGAAACTTTTCAAGAGTCATGTATTGGATCTCCTGGGAGAACCGCGAGGCTACACTATCTATGGCGAGGACGGCGTCGCGACTTCCATAGATGCTATTTCTACAAAGCCCGCCCTACCAACAACCTCGAGATGGCGCGAGTCAGTCGATGTCGGGAGATATTGGCGCCGTTGTTCGAGTATTTCACAGGTGCGCGGTCGGGGAATTCTGGCGATGAAGTTTATCAAATCCGCCAATCTCTCCGTTGCAAGCCAAGTATCTTAGCACGCAGCGTCTCATATGTAGGCCAAACACCCTGAAGACTTCATCCTATGTTCACGACAAGTAGTGACGAAGATACACTAGCCTTCGAAAAGGCGTTTGATTTGTGTTGCATCCTGACGGGATACTGCATCGGACTAGCACTAGTCAGCTGGCTTAGTTTGCACACTTTATTCGTATATCCGGCCGACTGGCAACGTCAGTACAGTGTCTTGTTATTTGCGGCGTTGTTGTTATGGCCTGTCGCGAGTGCGCATAGCGGCGTATATCACTCGCATCGCGCAGAGCGGATCGCGGTTTCACTCTGGCAATTCGGCAAGACTCTTGCCTTGTGGAGCCTACTTACAATCGGCAGCGTCTTTCTGTTGAACCTGCCTAACATCAGCCGACAATTCGTCTTCTACGTTCTGACGTGCTCCGCTTCACTCGTTCTGGCTCGGCAATTCGTGACTATAGTTGCGCTGCGCCGACTTCATCGATTCGGATACAATTGGCGGACCGCTTTGATAGTCGGCAGCCGCACAGGCTGTGAGCGTTTCATGGCCTTACTTGGCAACGCATATCCGATGGGTTACCACATAGTCGCGTGTCCACTAGACGGAGAACCTGACGAAACAGAGCGTGTCCTGGAGGCCAGTGAAGACATTGACGAAGCATTCATCCTAAGCGATGCGCCGCAAGGTGAAACCCACGCGCTGGACCTTTTAAAAAGGGGCAAACGTGTGCACGTAGTGCCCGAGTTGCTGGATGTCAGGCTGTTTCGACAGAGCTTAACCGATGTCGCTGGAATCCCGGTTGTCTCATTACTTGCAGGACGCCTGAACAGGGCACAGCTTGTCGCCAAGCGGTTAGCAGACCTCGCGGGTGCTTGCCTGCTGGTAGTCCTATCCTCACCAGTTCTCGCATTGACCGCACTTTGTATCAAGTGCTCGTCAAAAGGCCCGGTGTTCTTCAGACAAACAAGAATCGGACAGAAGGGCGAATTCATAAAGATTTACAAATTCCGTACTATGATTGCCGATGCCGAGGAGATGCTTAAGAGCGACTCGAAGCTTCGTGAGTTGTACGTCACCAACAACTTCAAGTTACCCAAGGGGAGGGATCCCCGAATAACCCGGATCGGCGCCTTCTTACGCGCTACCAGTTTGGATGAGCTTCCGCAGTTGTTCAACGTCATCATCGGTGACATGAGCTTGGTCGGGCCGAGGCCAGTGGTTCCCGCCGAGGTGGAAAAATACGGCGATTGTGTACAGCTCCTGCTATCAGCCAAGCCCGGAATGACCGGTCATTGGCAGATAAACGGGCGCAGCGAAATTGAACAATATGGCCGGCGGGTCGAGTTGGACATGGAATACATTCGCGATCAGTCGCTTGGCAAGGATATCGAGATTCTCCTTCGCACGGTCCCGGCGGTTTTGCTTCGAAAAGGCGCACACTAGCCGCGACCCCTCCGGGTCTTCGCGTTCTTTTCTCACCACCATGTCCATAACACCACTCGGCTTTATACTCATTCCGCTGAGCTTGTTCATATTCTATTTTCGTCCGAAATACCTGATCTCGTGGGCGATCATCGTTTCGGCATTTCAGGCGGCGTCAGTTGTCAACATTGGCGGGGGCTTTGCAATTGGAGTTAGTCCATATTTTTTTGTCGTCAGCCTGGTCGCGGTCCGGTTTGCCGTGGCATCTCTGGAAGGACGTCTCAGTTTTAAGCGCGGCGACATGGCGCTTGACCTTACGCGCCCTCTTTTGATGCTCGCGGCCTGGGGCGTGGCATCTGCCTTTCTGTTACCCCACCTATTCGCAGGCATACATGTCGATACGCCTCGTCTGGGTATGGATCCTGTGTCGACTACGCCCTTGGAGTGGAGCATGAGCAATGCTGCCCAGGCGGGATACCTGATCTTGAATAGCATATTCGTGATTTATGTGATGTGGCGGAGTACTGAGTTTGACTATATCGACCAGCTTGCGAACTCATTCGTTTGGTGTGGCGCAATCGCGGCAGCAGTAGGCGCATATCAGCTTGCGGCTCATGTTCTGGGATTTCGATTTCCCGCGGAAGTCTTTAACAGTAATGCCGGTTGGCAACAGCTGGTGAGTCAAAAGGTCGCTGGCGCCTGGCGAGTGTCCGCAACCTTCAATGAACCATCCAGCGCCGGCATTTTCTTTGCCGCATGGACCACCTACCTGCTTTTCCTGACGATCGATCGAAGATCTGTCACCGGAGTTCTGTGGGTATTGTTCTGGTGTGGAATCGTAATGTTAATACTCACGACTTCGACTACCGGTTACATAACCGCATTCATTTTGATCGCGCTTCTGATTTTTAAAGAACTCGGCACTCTGACGACCAAGGGGTACGTCAACGAAAAGCTTTTACTCACATTTGCAGCTATCGTTACGGCGCTGGGCGCAGCCGCCCTCTTGATACCGGATTTCCATCAGCTCCTTTCCGAAATTCTCTGGTACAAGAGCCAATCGCACTCCGGTCACGAGCGACACTCGACGATATTGGTCGCGCTGGATGTGGCCGCGCAAAGTTACGGACTTGGGGTCGGTTTGGGGTCTAATCGGCCATCGGGAATGCTGTTTTACATCTTAAGTAACGTTGGCATTCCGGGAAGCATCCTAATCCTCGGGCTGATATTCGCTACTCGTCGGATGTTTGTCAGGGCAATGCGCGCCGTCGAAACCTCGAATAAGATTCAAGCTTATATGAGAAGCGCTGCGTGGGCCTTGGCAATGTATTGCGTGGCGATGTCTATCTCGGGTGCCGATATAAGTTCACCGCATTTGTGGATCCTGTGGTCCCTGGTCGTGGGCTTCGCACGGTATACTCTGGACGCTCCTCGACCGATCTCGACGTCGGAACTTAATAACGGTGCTATGGGTACGATTAAAGAGAAGATCGTCCTTCTGACTCCCGAGTTCCGCGTCGGGTAGCTTTGTTAATATCGCCCTTCATTTCGCATCCTAGAAGACAGTTTCAACAACTCCGAGGTTAAATAGCCGATGAGCTCGACCAGTGAGGACTCAATGATCGCCTGTGCGAGGAAACCAGTACACATCGAACCAAAGGGTTGGGGCCGGGAAATCTGGATTGCCAACAACCCGCTATATTGCGGAAAGATCCTGGAAATTCGGAAGGGTCGGCGTTGCTCTCTGCACTATCACAAGCTCAAGACTGAGTCCTTCTATCTGCACAGGGGACGTTTGAAGATTCGAGTAAAAGAATCAGTTGATAGTGATCATCTCGACGAGTTCGAAATTTCACCCGGTGATTGCATGGATGTCTCGCCAGGCTTGGTACATCAAATGGAAGCGCTTGAAGATTCTGAGCTGTTCGAGTTTTCAACCGAGCATTTTGAAACCGATTCGTACAGACTCATCAAAGGCGATTAGAGATAGCTCCATGTAGAGTACGCCAGAGCATCTACCCGCGAGCGCAGATAGGGGAAATCTAGTGTCATCAGGAACGAAAGGAGTCGCGCTCTACGAGTACGATCAGGCGCCGCCGCCGTCGGCGCGCTTAATTGCTCGCAACGCGCTATGGAATCTCGCTGGATATGCGACGCCCTTGATTGCGGCCGTTGCGGTGATTCCGATCCTGATTCGCAGCTTGGGAACCGCCCGGTATGGTGTTTTGACAATTGCCTGGGGATTGGTGGGATATTTTGGATTCTTCGACATAGGACTCGACAATGCCTTGACCAAACTCATCGCCGAGCGGATCGGAAAGGGATCGGAGGTGATTCGCGATCTGATCTACACGGGTTTCGTAATTATGGCGACTACGGGAGTTGTGGGAGGAATCATTCTCGCCGCTCTTTCGCATTCATTGGCGTACAGCTGGTTCAAAGTGCCTGGCGACTTGGCTCACGAGACTGCTCTTGTGTTCTGCACTTTTTCGGTGGCACTTCCATTTGTAATAACCAGCTCGTGTTTCCGTGGAACTCTCGCCGCCTATCAGCGATTTGATTTGATCAACCGCGTTCAAATTGCCGCAGGGCTCTTCTCTTTCTTAAGTCCAGTGGCAGTCTTGTTCTTTTCTCACAGCCTCGTCTACATAGTCGGCGCCCTGGTCGTCGGGAAGGTGCTGGCGTGGAGCGCGTATCTGTGGATGTGCTTTCAAGTAGAGCCTTCACTGAGTTATCTACCTCGTCCTCGATGGAAAACAGTTCGTCCTTTGATCACGTTCGGCGGATGGATGTCATTGTCCGCGCTTACAGACCCTATCTTTCTATATTCAGACCGATTCATACTGGGTGTCGTTGCCTCCGTGAGCGCAGTCGCCTACTACGCAACTCCCTTCGATATGGTGGTGCGATTGTGGTTAATTCCTGATGCGTTGAACGCCGCTCTGTTTCCTAACTATGCAGGGACTCTTGGAGAAGGCCGTGAAGCTGCAATTTCTCTCCTCGAGAAGGCTGGAAACTACCTATTCCCGGCAATTCTAGCTCCCGTGCTAGTGATCATTTTATTTCCGCGCGAGATTCTTAGCGTGTGGATTTCTCAAGCCTTTGCTGCGCACAGCGCGAGGGTGCTGGCGTTGTTGGCTTTTGGCGTGTTTCTTAGCAGCATCGCCAGAATACCCTGGACATTACTAGTCGCATGCCGTCCTGATTTACCAGCGAAACTCGCGCTAGTGGAGGCACCCGGCTATCTTGTTGTGTTGTACTTTCTAACTCGTGGTTTCGGTCTCGAAGGCGCCGGCACTGCCTGGGTGCTCCGCATGAGCGTAAATTGCCTGGTTCTTCACGTTATGACCTGGAGGCTTCTGCCCGATGCGCGAAAGGCCATCAAAAAAGATGCTTTGATGGCTGCGATATGCATTGCGATCATCGCGGTTGCGGGGATGTTGTTTTGGGCGTCCTTTGCATCTCGATGTTTGTATCTCGTCTTCGGTCTCACTGGTGCGCTCCTGGTTATGTGGTTCTGCTTGATATCACCTGACGAACGAACCGAGATGGTCGCCGTCTTCTCTCTGTCCTGATCTTTAAGCAAAGGCGAAGGCCCGGCAATCGGGTTTTCGTAGTGCGGTCCGTGCCTTCCACTGACATTCTCGTTAACGCTCGCTCTTTGAGCGCCAGTCTCACTGGTGTGCAGCGCTATGCGGACGAGCTGTGCAAGCGCCTGGACGGAAGGATTGTGCGCGTATCTCCCGGACGTCCCATGCATGGACCGGTGGGACATCTGTGGGAACAACTGTGTTTACCCAGGTTGGCCGCCGGCCGTGTGCTCTGGAGCCCGGCTAATGCTGGTCCGGTGTCCTTTGAGAGACAGGTTGTAACCTTTCACGATATCGCAGTGCTGGACCATCCGGAATGGTTCGGGAAAAGATTTGCGGCTTGGTATCGCTGGCTAGTTCCCAGGCTTGCGCGACGCGTAAAGAGGATTGTCGCGGTATCAGAATTCACTAAGGGCAGGTTAATGGACGCTCTAGGTGTCGACGCCTCGAAGATCGCGGTGATTCCCAATGGAGTCGACGAACGTTTCAACCACACAAGCCGAAGCGAGTGTTGGCAGCTAAGGCGACGCTTGCCCGTGCCACGCTCAGCCTATGTCCTTAGCGTCGGAAGCCTGGAACCGCGCAAGAACCTTGCGAGACTGTTAAAGGCTTGGTCGCAATGCGTCGACCATATTCCGCCGTCGGTCTGGCTTGTAATCAGCGGCATCAAGGGAGCTAGCCAGGTCTTTCGGAACGCGCCTGCGATGTCACTCCCTCGTCGAGTTCACCTTACGGGTTATGTGCCTGAGAGTGAGCTGCCCGCTCTCTATCGAAATGCCCTGACCCTCGTTTATCCATCCGTGTACGAAGGATTTGGCCTGCCCGCGCTTGAAGCGATGGCATCAGGCGTCCCGCCGATCGTCGGCGACAACACATCCTTGCCCGAAATTGTAAGCGATGCGGGCCTTTGCATTGATCCGCATAACGTTGACGCAATTGCTGACGCGATAACTCGCATGGTGAACGACGTCGATCTTAGAGAGGAACTGAGTCGCCGCTCCTTAGCACGCAGCCGAATATTCGATTGGAACAAAACAGCACGAGCTACCTGGAACGTGCTCTCGGAGGTTAGGTAACAGTGAATGCACAGTCGCCCCGCATCGCAACTCGAGGTACTACTTCGTCTGGTCGGGGGAGCAAAGCCCGTCGCCTGTTGGACCGTTATGCAGGTATCCCACTGGTAGCCGCCGCGGGCCTGCTACGCAAAAAGCGCGACCTCCCTTCTCGGCCGGCGCGAATCGCTCTGCTTAACACCGCCGCCATTGGCGATACGATTTTGATGAGTGCGGTTGTCGCCGACCTCAGGGACCGATATAGCGATGCCGAATTGATTTTGCTTGCAGGTCCCAGCAACCACGAAGTGGCGCATTTGATTCCGGAGCTAGACCTGGTGGTGTTGCTGGATATTTTCAATCCTCTGAATGCCATTCGTCAGACCCGCCGACAAGACCCCACTGTTCTCCTGGACTTCGGACCGTGGCCAAGATTGAATTCGATTATCGCTGCCCTTTCGGGGGCCAGATTTATTGCCGGATTCAGGACTCGCGGCCAATATCGGCATTTCGCATATGACGTAACCGTCGAGCATTCATCGTTTAAGCATGAGCTGGAAAATTTTAGACGGCTGGCGCGTGCGGCTGATGCCGAACCTCGTCACATGCCTTCGCTTCGGTGGGGTTCTCATTCTACTGTTCAAGGGCTACGAGGTCGCCGAGGATACGTTGTCCTGCATATGTGGCCTGGAGGTACAGGGTCGTCACATAAGGAATGGCCGCAACCCCGGTGGCAGGCCTTAGCGGAGGTGCTCGTTCATGACGGTTACGGAATAGCTCTTACAGGAAGTCGCGAGCAGTTCCGGCTGAATGAGGAATTGATCGCGGGACTCAACCCCTTCGCTCGAGCCTCCGTCGCAAACATCGCCGGATGCAATTTCTCCGACCTGGCCAACGAGCTTCATCGTGCTGACCTAGTGGTTTCAGTGAATACTGGAATAATGCACATGGCTGACGCACTCAGCGCTTCCTTAGTCGCGCTGCATGGGCCAACGAACGCACGACGATGGGGTCCGGTCAGCCCTACATCGATCGCACTTCAATCGCCGATGCCCGGAGCCGGCTACCTCGATCTAGGATTTGAATTTCCGCGTCAAGTGCCTGACTGCATGAATGCGTTATCATTCGACACTGTCCTCACTGCATGCCGTGCAGCCCTTCGTCACAAGAGGCCCTCGCATAGAAGCAACGAGAGTGTTCGCAATTCGGCATCACACTAGCGCCCGCTTTCAGGAATCCTTCCATGACTAGCCTTCCGGATTCTTCTTTACATATCGAACAGGTAAACTCCCCGGAGCGGCGCATAAAGGTATTCGTGCATCTGGTTCACGGGTTTGGAGCACGACGATGGAGTGAAGCGTGGGATAAAGGGAAAATGCCCGGCATACTGGATAAACTTCCTTATGGTTACTACCACGCGGCCGACCACCAGTATGAAATCCAATATTCAGAGGACGCGAATGAAGGTCGGGTCACGCGTTTTCTACGACTGGCCCTCCGCCGTGCACTAGGATTTGACCTATGGCACGCATGGCGAAATCGGGTAGGTCTTCACGCGGCGGATATCATATGGACTCACACTGAGTTGGAACATCTTGGAGTGCTGTCGCTATGGTGCTTAACCAAGCCGGTGTCGCGGCCAAAACTCATTGCCCAAAGCGTCTGGTTGTACGATCGGTGGACCGATTTCTCCTGCACCTAAAAGATGGTTGTATAAGACTTTGCTCGCCAAGGCCGATATTTTGACCGTGCTTTCTCCCGATAATCTGGTCAGAGCACGCGAGCTATTTCCCGACAAGCCCGCAGAGTTCGTTCGCTTTGGCATCGACTCAGGAGCCATCACGCCAGCTGTTAAACGGATTCGCCATAAGCCTTTGAGAGTCCTATCCCTGGGTCGCGACATGCATCGCGATTGGGACACGCTAATCCAGGCAATCAAACCCTGCGGCGATTGGTACCTTCGAATAGCAGCTACCCAAAATGTACCGCGGGTGGCAGCCCAGCCAGGTAAGATCGAGCTCATCAGAGCGACCACAGCGAGGGAGGTTTTCGACCTGTATGCCTGGGCGGACATAGTAGTGCTCCCTCTTCGCGCGAACATGCACGCATCGGGGATAACGGTTCTGGCGGAGGCGGCTTTGTCAGGCGTTCCTGTAATTGCGACCGACACGGGAGGCCTGCGCTCCTATTTTTCAGGCCGCGAAGTTAAATATGTGCCGGTAGGTGATTTCCTTGCGCTTCGCCACGCGATCCGCTCGCTTGCAGACGACGACGATTTGCGTTTTCGTTTGGCCTGCGCGGCGCAGGAGCGGATCCTTTTGGACGATCTCAGCTCGAGGGCCTATGCAGTGCGGCATCGCGAGATATCAGATCGCCTTCTCTTTCCTAGTGAGCGGACAATAACGCCAACCAACGGCGTCCAGCCAGATATAGCCGCGAACGATGAATCTGCCTCGCACCGCCAGATGCCTCGAGACAACGTCGCACACTCATTCGCCGACTTCTCAAACGGAGATTCGCCTTTAAAAGGAAGATAGCAGTTACTCGCACCCTTCAGGATCGATCCGCTTAGTGCCTCGCTCGATTATCGCTGTCATGGTTGTTACTGTTTGTATCGCCTTGACTACTCCACATCGGTCAACATGCAACGCCCAGATGGACGCCCCGTTACCTCCGACTTCAACACAGGTTTCTTCTATTCAACTTAGAAGCCTGGGGATGGTCGCAAAGCTGGGTAAGGCCAAAGACATTGATGACCAGCAGATAAATCTCATGAAGGCTCTGGGAGTGCAGATCGTCATGTGGACCCCAGGCGAATGGGCCGAGAATGAAACAACGCCGGGCCAATATCGTCTCAATCCTGAGGTGCGACGAGTAGCAGGCGAAATCGCTGCCTCGGATATGAAGATGATTCTGCTGCTGTTCAGAAAGAACAACCTTTATAGCAATCCACTCGACGCTGCGGCGTTCGCGCGATACTGCGGATGGATGGCGACGACCTTCCGCGGGATGCCGGTGGCGGCATATCAAATATGGAATGAGCCGTCGAATTTTGACGTAAAGGAGTACTATGGGGGCGCCTGGAACGGTCGTGGACACGCTCCATGGGTTAGCAAGTTCTCAGATATGGTCGAGAAAGCCGCGCAAGCGATCAGGCAAGCCGATCCCAAGGCAACCATCACCACCAGCTTCGAAGGACCTCCACTGATCGACGCAATGGAAGAGTCCCCGGCAGAGTTTGCTAACGTCGATGGCATATCATTCCACCCCTATCCAGGAAAGTTGCCAGCGGAACGCGTACCGTGGGGAGGAACGGCGATCTACCTTCGCGACGGCGTATCCGTTGCCGATTCGGAAGGAAGTCTGGTGTCCACTTTGGAGATACAAGGACACCTTGATGCTGAGAAGTATCTTAAGCGGCCGCTGCAGACCTGGGTTACGGAATATGGGTTTCCGACCTGCGACCAGTCCAGCCATCCCGAGCATTTCGCCTGTGTATCCGAAGAGACTCAGGCAGCTTACCATGTTCGAGGACTGATTCTGGGCTTGTCCCAAGGTGTCGGCGTATGGGCTCCTTATGAGCTCGCCGACGACGGTCAGGACGCGCGCGATGTTGAGCAGAACTTTGGAATCACATATTCCGCCGCCCAAGGCTTCAAACCTAAAGCCGCCTACTCAGCGATACAGCGGACTTCAGCGATAATGGGTCGCAACTGGGAGTCTCTATCTCGGTTCGACGCGACTCTCCAGCTGCCTGGCGAATCAATTGACAAACCGGGATCGAGCGACACAACAACCGGTCCTCAGCTGGTTTGGTTTAAAACCGGCCAGAAGTACATTGCCTTTCTCTGGCAGGCAGGTCCTATGTCGCCCGAAACGCAGTATGGAAAGATATCTGTCAGGATCGACCATGCAAACGCAGCAAAGATCGTAAATCTTGTCACAGGAAAAACGGAAACCAAGCAAGTCGCCCGAATTGGGACCAGGGTTACTATTGATAGTGCTCCAGTGGGCTCTGAGCCGATAGCTCTGGAATTGTCCGAAAACTAGCACAGGCAACGCTCCCATGCCTAATAAACTCGCGCGCGCGGTCGATTCCCTTCTTATCCGGCATCTCGGCCTTAGCTATGCGCTTCTTACTCGCGACTGGATGATCCACGAACGAATGCGATTCCTGGTTGACTGGATAGATCGCGAACCCGGACCTCTCAAAGTTCTGGACGCTGGATGTGGCTCGGCCCTGTCGCTTCTTTATCTTCACTGGCATCAGCGAAACAAAATCAGCTTCTATCTTGGTCTGGATCTCAATACCAGGAAGCTTCGCGCCCGCTATGCGTTCGTCGGGATACCGCACACCTTCAAAGACATCGATCTGGATTCGTCATGGCAATTCGGACAGTTCGATCTTGTGTTCTGCTCCGAGGTGCTCGAGCACCTGAACGCTGATTCTCGTCTATTCTCTCGACTATGCTGCCACCTTTCTGAAACTGGCACTCTCCTGATTACGACACCGCATAAGGAGTTCGTTCGCCGAAACGCCGCGCAATTTCCGGGCTTCGACGCGGTTCGTCCCGCTCAGGATGGAGGACACGTTCGAATGGGCTATCTGCCGAGCGAGCTCGAAAAAATGGCCAACGCTAACGGACTTACTGGGGTCGGCAAAGTCTGGCTTGGCGAGATTGATCATAGAGAATTGAGTGGGCGAGAAGCAAAACGAAAACAGGGCGATTACCCGAACATGACTCGCTACAATCTGCGCTGGATTCGGCGCATGAGCTCGTCCCGACACCGCGAGCCGAATCACTGTTGGACCCTCGCGATGGCCTTCAGAAGAACGAGGTCGACAGGAGCGCGAGCGGTATCAGCGGCAAGAGCGTAATCCGACTTTTGTAGCTCCCGCTGTCTCTTGCAACACATCGCACGATTGATGCGGGAATGCGCCCCGCGGTTAACCGAGGCTTATGCAGGACTTGATGAAAATAATTCTCACTCGCGCAGGCAGTAGACTGTCCGCGAGGACGGTGCACAGGTTCAACGCCGCGATCAACTATATCGAAACCGGTCGCTGGTTAAATGCCCAGAAATTTCGTCCACAAACGCGGGTTGATAGTGCTCATCAACTATTCGACCTGGTTCTCGAACAAGTAGCAGACGAGGACGTCCTATATCTTGAGTTTGGAGTGTTCCGCGGAGACTCGATGCGCTACTGGTCGCAACGATTGAGGAATCCACGCGCCAAACTTCACGGATTCGACAGTTTTGAAGGACTACCCGAAGGCTGGAATATTGATTCTCCACGAGGGCACTTCAGCACCAACGGCATGATCCCCATTATCGAGGATCCCCGCGTCCGATTTTTCAAAGGTTGGTTCAACGAGACGTTGCCTGGCTATCAGGTGCCTACTCACGATCGGCTAGTACTGGATATGGACGCAGATTTGTATTCATCGACTGGTTACGTATTAAAGACGCTCGAATCCTTGATAGTGCCGGGGACCTACATTTACTTTGATGAGTTTGCTGACAGGGAGAACGAGCTCCGGGCGTTTTCCGAGTTTGTTCTGGACACCCAAATGCGATTCGAGTTGCTAGGCGCGAACCGGGACAATTCAAAGGTCGTTTTCAGGCGTGTGGGATAGTGGTCTTCGAGTGCTAGCGGACTTGAGATGCGAACGGCCTAGTCCTGACAGCAACTTCAGGGTGAGCAGAAGTGGCTAGTTGGTTTCGGCAGGGGCGATGGGCGGCGCGCGATTCGCCTCGACCAGCGCGGATATACGTCAATGGGAGGTTTCTGCAGCAGCCCGTCACGGGAATCCAACGCTACGGCCGCGAGTTGTTGCGGGTGTGGGATGAGATGATTGATTCGGGAGAGATAGACTCCGATCAAGTGACTATCGAGGTACTTGTTCCTCGTGCAAAGGTAGATGCGCCGAAACTTCGCCACATTAGAGTCAGAGAGGTTGGCAGATTCAAAGGCCAACTGTGGACACAACTCGAGCTTCCAGCGCAGTCGCGGAACGGTTTGCTATTTTCGCCCGACAACCTCCAGCCTCTATTGGCGCCGTTCCTCGGCCCGAGTGTGCTTACTGTTCACGATCTCACGTTCAAATTGTTTCCGCGCGCTCACACGACACCGTTCCGGATACTCTACGGCTTGCTTATCTCGAACGGCATTCGCAATGCCACGGCACTAATTACGTGTACTGAGGCGGAGCGAACGAACATATTGGGGCATTATCCCAGCGCTAGAAATCGAATTGCCGTTGTCCATCTAGGTGCACGGTCGGCACAAACGGCCGCGGCCAATGAAGAGGAGCGGCGAGACAATCAACCGACCGAGCGGTACATGTTGTGGGTAGGATCGCTGATCTCCAGGAAGAACCCCCAAGGTGCGATCGATGCGGCGGTGCTAGTCAACCAGCAGATGCGACTCCCGCTGATTGTGGTTGGATCGGGTCATCGGGGGATGCAGAAACCCGAGATTCGAGTACCTGTGAATCATAATACGATTCAATTTGCCAACCGAATTAGTTCGTCTGACGATGTCATGGAGCTGTATCGGAACGCCGTTTGCTTACTCTTCCCGACCTTCTACGAAGGATTTGGCTTACCGGCAATAGAAGCGATGGCCTATGGGTGTCCCGTCGTAACCTCGGACATACCAGTTATGCGAGAGGTGTGTGGCGACGCGGCCCTTTACTGCAATCCAAACGAGCCGGGCGATATTGCCGACAAGGTCAAAATGCTGGCGGAGAACTCAGAAATGCGCGAGCAGCTTCGTCATCGAGGTCTATGTAGAGCAGCACAATTCAGCTGGGAGAGGTGCGCTCGGGAAACCTTCGAAGTGCTTCATCGCGTCATTACCGAACGAGCACCTGATCGAGCGACCTCAACCAGCAGCAGAAATGGCGTTCAAAGGGCGCTCGATCAGTAAGTCGTTACGATGGCTCGGCCAGGTTGAGACTCCATGAGTAAAGTTCAGGCCCGCGGCGATCTGCCAATGATAGTGATGAACCATACGATAAGAACACTCCCTGAGCCTGGGGGGTTACGGTTGTTGGTTGCAGGCGAAGTTATCCTTGATCGATATGTATCGGGTGAGGTCGAGCGCGTTTCCCCAGAAGCTCCCGTTCCCGTGTTGAAGGTGCGCAAACGCGAAGAGAGACCTGGAAACGCCGGATTCGTGATGTGCGGGCTTCGGGCCTTGGGTGCTTCACCGATAGCACTGAGCGTCGTTGGAGCGGACGGAAGCGGTCAACTGTTGCGCCAAAAGCTGAACGCGCTCGAGATCGATACCCGATCGATAGTTATTGATCCGTTACGTCCAACCACGGTAAAGGAACGCTTCCTGGGATCCGTTCAATCATCGAATCGAGCGACCCAGCAGTTACTCAGAGTCGACGAGGAGGAAATTCGTCCTTTAGCATTTGCCGCTGAACAGTCATTGATAGATCGACTGGACGTAGAACTCGATCGAGCAGACGGCGTACTGATATCGGACATTAACAAAGGTGTGCTCACCCCAAGGCTATTGAGAGCTTTGATCGAGCGCGCCGGCGAGCGTGGAACGCCGGTATTCGTTGATCCCCGCCTCACCGACGATTTCTCAATATATCGCGGTGCTACTGTCATTACGCCAAATCGTTTCGAAACCGAGAAGGCTACCGGTATTCGCCTTGATGGCGAAGCTGGCTGGTACGCAGCCGCTAGTCAGTTGGTTGAACAACTAGACCTTAGAGCGTGCCTGATAACTCTCGATCGCGACGGTATGTACCTGTTGGAACGCGATGGTCAAGGACATCATATTCCGACCAGTCCGCGCGACGTGTATGACGTGACTGGAGCGGGTGATGTGGTGCTCATGGTCTTCGGTTTCGTCGCCTCTTCGGGCGAGCCTCTGCTTTCGGCGGCCTTCTTCGCCAATGCCGCGGCGGGCATCGAGGTATCGCTTCAAGGTGCAGAAGTAATCTCCCGTGCAGCTCTCGAGCGGTCGCTCGCTGGCGAAGACGACAAATTTGAGCGAAAGATTCTGCCTATCGCCGAACTGGTCGATGCTGTCGATCGTGAGCGGATGCGTGGTCGACGGATCGCTTTCACCAATGGATGCTTCGACCTACTACATACCGGGCATTTACGAACGCTAAGTTTTGCACGCTCCCAAGGCGACGTTCTGGTTGTCGCGCTGAACAGCGACGAGAGTGTTCGCCAGCTCAAAGGCCCCGAGCGCCCGGTGTGCAAGGTCGCTGAAAGAGCTCGCCTTCTCGCCGCGTTGGAAATCGTGGATTACGTCGTGATATTCGACGACCTTCGCGCAGAAGATACTATACGAGCAGTGCGCCCTGACTTCCTGGTCAAAGGCGAAGACTTCCACAACTCGACGGTCGACGGTCGAGAGTTTGTCGAGGCATACGGCGGACGCGTGATCTACTCGCCGATGCTGGACGGACAGAGCACAACTCGAATGATCGAGCGAGTTCGCAATGTCGATACATCATTCCTTTCCTACCCGCCCGCCGGAGCCGCGAGGTAAAGCTCGTAGCTCCACCCTCCTTTCACTCCTTTCCCTAAAGCACAACGACCCGAATCTCCGGCAGACTGAGTCTCGCTACCTTGAAGATCTAAGGTAGGTGTGCGGCCCCCATCGTGCCGCCACCCGAACCGTCGGTGCTCGAGGTAATCACGACCTGTCCGATTCCCGTCCCGCTCATAGGTGCGGTACCCGTTACGCAAGTAGAGCCGGCCCCTCTTGAACATCCAGGACTTGGATTGAGTCCCGCCAGGAAAACTTTCTGCAGGCTTACCCATGGGCCAGAACCTCCGCAGATACTGGGAGGCCGGATGTCTATCGTACTGCGAACGTTCGTAGTTCCTGTATCGCTCTGAATCAGACCACCGCTAAGGTCGATAAACGTCCAGGCGTTGCATCCACCTTCGATCTCCAGCGGCGAAGTCTTGATCGGCGCGAAATACTCGATGTGTGTATTGTAGACCCTCACGGCTCCATCGAGATTTACAATCGCTGCATCACTTAGTCCGTCGATGGACATACCTTCGATGTTCAACTCGCCGCCATTGTTCCTGAACCCTACCTGAGCTCCGAAGATGCTGCCGCCTTGAAAAGTAATATTCTCGCCGGCACTGCCGCTGAGGCCGGATGGAAAATTGACGGCCGTACCACAGTTGAAAATCATCGGAGTTTCAAAGCGATCGAGGAAGGCATAACCCCCGAACTGCAGTCCCACGCCAAAATTGGAAACGTTGAGCTTGTCGAAAACGACGGCGCCGGCCTGAACCAGTATGCCTATTGTGTTGGTGCTGGGACCCGGACCAATCACGTGTACTCCACTCCAGGGCGGTACGTTCTCGCCAAACGGCGACTGGGGCTGCGAGCTAGTGACTGAGATCGCAGCGCCGGAGCTTAGTGCGGTAGCATCGAGAGTCGCGCCATTGGAAACGAGCCCTACGCAAGCAGCGTCAAACTTCAGACCGCTATTAATCTTGCAGGTCGATCCGCTGGGCAGCTCAATGTACGACTGGTTCCACATCTGATGCGCGCCGTCGCTATCACACTGTGCACCAGCGGCACTGATGGCAGCCTGGATCGCCCTGCTGTCGTCAGTTATGCCGTCGCACTTTGCGCCACGACCTGTGACGAGGACACCGGACGCCAGAACAGGGGTCGCAAACAAGGCAAAGCCCATTGCGACACACGTCAACAACCGTAGAATCATTAGTTCTCCCCCTAACGATACTAACGGTGCAGTCTAGCGTATTTTCACTCGCAATGGAAGCTATTTGGGTAATAATGCTACTTTTCGTACTCCTACTCACTTAAGAATGGCTGAAAAGTGCAAAACTGAAGGTGTGACAAACATTTGCTGAGATACGGACGCGAACTGCCGTCCGCTATGCTTTTAAGAAGCCAAAAAATCCCGCCGTAAGCGCGCGTCACAATATACAGATTCCGACTTCGATAAAGGTCAGGCCGGTTCGAAGTGCGAACGATCGTGCGGGGCGCTGAAATCGATCGCTGGACCCTTCGGGACGATCCGGGTCGGATTGATGCTCGCGTGGCTGGCGTAGTAGTGGCGTTTGATTTGATCGAGGTTGACGGTCTCGGCCACGCCCGGCACCTGGTACAACTCGCGCAAGTAGTTCCACAGATTTGGATAGTCGACGATGCGCCGGAGATTGCACTTGAAGTGACCGTAGTAGACGGAGTCGAAGCGGACGAGCGTGGTGAACAGACGCCAATCAGCTTCGGTCATGCGCGATCCAGCCAGGTAGCGCGTATGCGCAAGGCGCTGTTCGAGTTCGTCGAGCGCGGCGAACAGCGAATCGAACGCCTTATCGTACGCCGCCTGCGTGGTCGCAAATCCGCATCGATAAACGCCGTTGTTGACGTTCGGATAAACCAGGGCGTTGATACGATCGATCTCGCCGCGCAAAGCTTGGGGATAGAAGTCGATCGAAGCATCGCCATATGCATCGAACGCACTGTTCAGCATTCGGATGATTTCGGACGACTCGTTGTTGACGATCGTCGCACGCTTCATGTCCCATAGGACAGGCACAGTTACTCGCCCTGAAAAGCGCGGATTCGCGCGGAGATAGATCTCGTAAAGATAACGCGATCCAAAAAGATCGTCGCAGGTCGAGCCGGGCGAGAGCGAACCGTCGGGCGCCGCGAACGCCCATCCGTTTTCACCCATGAAGGGATCGACGATGGAGACAGAGATTGTCGACTCCAGCCGTTTCAGCTTGCGGAAGATGAGTGTGCGGTGAGCCCACGGGCAGGCGAGCGAAACGTAAAGGTGATAGCGGCCGGGCTCGGCTCGAAACCCGCCTTCGCCTGATGGGCCCGGCGAGCCGTCAGGGGTCACCCAGTTCCGGAATGCCGACTCGCCGCGGAGGAATTCGCCGCCGCTATTCTTCGTGTCGTACCACTGATCCTTCCAGACGCCGTCGATTAACAGTCCCATTGGAAACTCACTAGTTTTAGTTTTCATACCATAGGTGGTGGTTCTGAGACGCCGCTACTACCATCGGTAGCTTTGTTCCGTCAGAAATTGTTTTTTCCGCCAGCGGGGTTCGCCCGATTTCAGGCGAGCTTGGCGAGTGTGAGGCAGCGTGATGCATACCCCTTACAGGTACCATGGAAAGTCTGCCGGGGTCAGGCGGTAAAGTTCATCCGGAGAGACTCCTCTCAGATTCCCCCGGGGATGATCAGTGGTGGGCTGGACTGTGGGTGAGCGAAATCAAAGACCGCCATCAGGTCGCCGATTGCTGGACCGTTGGTCGGGACGTAAGGATTGTCAGACGCCGCGATCGGGTTGGGCAGATTGTCGCGACTCCGCGGTGACAGCGGCGCGAGGCCCCAGTTTTTCTCGATGAACTTCAGGATCGATCCGTGGTCGGAATAGACGTGGTCGATCGTGCCCGGCTTGACGTATGGGGAAATCACGAGCATCGGAATCCTGGTCCCATCGCCGAAGAAATCGAGCGGCTGGATATAGCCGGAGTCGTAGTAGCCGCCGCCCTCGTCGAGCGTGACTACGATCGCGGTTGAGGCAAAGAGGTCCGGCCTGCTGATCACGTTGTTCGCGATGCTCAGAACGAAATACTCATAGGCAGACACGGCAGAGTTAGCTGGGTGCCCTGAATACGGCTCGTACGGCCGCACGAAGGAGACCTCGGGCAGATTGCCGTTCCGGGAGTCGCGGTAGAATTCTGAAACGTCGACAATATTATTGCGCAGTGCGGTGCTCATGATGTTCTTGCTGTACTGCAGCGGATTACAGATCGAGCACCAGGTGTCGTTCGCGCCCGAGTGCTGAGCCCCGCCGCGTTTGAGCCCGCCGATGTAGTACTTCCACGAAACTCCAGCTTTGCTCATCGCCTCGCCGATGTTCGGCAGAGTCTGCGGCGGCAGCGTATAAGGATGCAGCTTCACATCGACCGGAGTTCCATCTGCGTTGTATGCCGGCCCGTAGTTGTTGACGAGATAGTAATGGCCGGGATCGCATCGGGAGGGGAGATGCTTCTTGCGCAGATAGGTCGCGATCGGCGCGACGCCGGGTTGCGACTCGTCGGCGCAGTTCACATATGAGCCGCTCTCATAACCGTCCTGCTTGTACCAGTTGTTGGAACCGGTCCATGGATTTGGATCTTCGATCAGCCTCGCGGGCGGCGTCGCGGGATTCCCGTTGCCGTCGCTGTAGTAAGCAAGATCGCCGGTGCCCAGGTAAATAAAGCTGGCGCCGGTGCCACCCATAATTCCCTGGTGAAAGTTGTCGCTCATCGCATAGTGGTCCGCGATAAATTTGAAAACCGGCACGTCGCCCTGAGTCATATTGTAGAAGCCCATCGAGACGCTGCCCTGATGGGTACTCTGTTCGGTGAAGGGAACCGGCGGAGGTTTGCCCTCGCTGCCCATTCCAATAGTGGTCGCTACCCATGGGAACAGATCGCTTCGGCCTTCATCGAATTGCTGCCACATCTGAAAGAAACGATGCACCGGATCGCCGGTGAACGAGAGTTGATACGGGGCGTAGTGGCTTAGCTGGAATGGCCCGTCGGGCAAGTCGGCGGGAAATCGTGAATCCGGCTCATTCGGTTTGCGTCCGAATGCGAATGTGGAATTCGGCTGCGGCAGCGTCGCGAACGGCTGCGTGCGCCGAGGAGCGATCGAGTACTTGTCGGTGTCGCTCGCTTGCCATTGTTGCGCATCGATGAAATGAGGCCCCGGCGTTCCGTCCGCATTTATGATTCCCTTCGAGAGCAGATTCGAGACAGTTTGTCCGCCGGCCGGCTGATAGGCGCCGAACAAATTATCAAAGCTATGGTTCTCCCCGACGATAACGATCAAATGGCGAATCGGGGTGATCGGCGTATGAGGCCTGCCGTCAGCCGCTTCTGTATTGGCGAATGTCATCGAGATTAGCAGCGATACTCCAACGACAATCTTCGTTGCGTTTGCAATCTTGCTGGTTGCGAGCACTTGTTCTCTCCTCAGCCCGACCGTAAACCGCACTGAAGTTAGTCGCAACAAGTGCTCGCTCAGGCATTCAATTCAAGCAGACCGGCGCGATAGACACAGATTGGCAGGACCGGTAATCAACAGACTCCGATCCTTAGGAGAAGTTGTTCCTATGGCACGAATAATCGTCGACCCACCACCGACTGGTCACAACGTACTTGCGGCTGATTTTTTAAAGGCGCTCACCGTTTTGCACGACGGTGGTTTTGAACTTCGCAGCGGTACCAAGCTGACCTCCAGGTATGCAGTGCTGGTAGTCGAGGACTCTGCAGCCGGTTCCGCGATCGAAAAGCTTGCGTCAGTGAACCTGAAAGTTGCGCGCGATACTCATTAACGACCTTCAAATTCATCTGTCGCGCAGATAGTTATCAATGAACACGCAGATATAGCGTTCCCGCTTTCGAGCTCCTGCTCACCTCGGCGAATCCGGAATTTTGGAGGAGCAACACTTGAGTGAATCGCTGCCCGTCGTTTACCTCGCGAGGCACGGCGAGACTGAATGGAGTCTCTCTGGTCAGCACACCGGACTCACCGATCTGCCGTTGACCGAGCGCGGTGAGCGCAACGCACGACGGCTTGGTGAACGGCTGAAAGGACTGAGCTTCGCCAAGGTTTTCACCAGCCCGTTGCAACGCGCGCGGCGTACTTGTGAGCTGGCGGGCTTTGGCGATCGAGCCGAAATCGATCCTGACCTGGTCGAATGGAACTACGGCGAGTACGAAGGGAAACGGACGGAAGAAATCCACGCAAAGCGCCCGGACTGGCAATTGTTTCGCGACGGTTGTCCCGGCGGCGAATCACCGCAGCAGATCGGCGCACGTGCTGATAGAGTCATTAAACGAATACGCGCGATTCGCGGCAACGTGCTGATTTTCTCGAGCGGGCACATTCTGCGAGTGCTGACCGCGCGTTGGCTGGGGCTGGAACCTGTCGGCGCCCAGTACTTCCTGCTGAGCACGGCGAGCTTGAGTGAGCTTGGCTACGAACACAATTTGTCCCAGCCGGTAATTCAACTGTGGAACGATACAAATCACGTGGAATCGTGAACGACATCAGAAAAAAATAAATGCTTCGGAGGCAAGATCATGAAGGCTACTGAAACGCTGCACAACCTGGGTCAAAGCATCTGGCTCGACAACATCACGCGCGAACTGCTCGATAGCGGCACGCTGAAACGCTACATCTCGGATCTCTCGGTCACGGGGTTGACCTCCAATCCGACGATCTTCGACCACGCTATCACGCACAGTAAATCGTACGATCCGGAAATTCGCCGGCTCGTCGGCACCGGGCTTTCCGGCGAAGGATTGTTCTTTGAGCTGGCAGTGCAGGATTTGTCGCGCGCCGCCGATCTGTTTGCGCCGATTCACGAACGCACCGCCACCGTCGACGGCTTCGTATCGCTTGAAGTCTCGCCCCTCCTCGCGTACGACACCAAGAATACGGTCGAGCAGGCCAAACTACTTCACAAGAAGGCCAGCCGGCGCAACCTGTTCATCAAGATTCCGGGCACGAAGGAAGGAGCGCCTGCGATCGAAGAAGCGATCTTTTCGGGCGTAGCGGTGAACGTGACGCTGCTCTTCTCGCGCGACCATTATGTGGCCGCTGCCGAGGCTTATATGCGCGGACTGGAGCGGCGCATCGCAGCCGGTCTCAGCCCCGACGTCCGTTCGGTGGCGTCGCTCTTCATAAGCAGATGGGACAAGGCCACGATGGACAAAGTGCCCGATCGCGATCGCGACAAACTGGGGGTCGCGATAGGCCAGCAGACTTACAAGGCATACCGGGACGTACTCGAGTCGGATCGGTGGCAGCGGCTGGAGAACTCCGGCGCTCGCGCACAAAGGCTTCTGTTCGCAAGCACTGGCACCAAGGATCCCAAGGCTTCCGACGTTCTTTATATCGGCGCGCTGGCGGCGCCCAATACCGTCAACACTATGCCGGAGGAAACGTTACTCGCGTTCGGCGAGCACGGTCAGGTAAAAAGCGCTATTCCCCGTGACGGCGCGGATTGCGAACAAGTGCTGGCCGAGTTTGGAAGGGTCGGAATCGACGTGAAAAAGCTGGGCGCCGATCTGCAGACGGAGGGGGCCAAGTCCTTCGTCGACTCCTGGAAGGATCTGATGAGCGCAATCGAGACCAAGAGCAAAGCGCTGAAGTAGCCGGACTGCTGTTAGCAGAGCTAGATCGTGCGAGGTTGCCGCGTCACTGAAGATTCCGAAGCATGGCGATGTGGCGCGGCATTCCGATGCGGGTGTAAGTCTCCAGCGCCTCACTGACTAATGTTTGCGCCCTTTCGCGGTCGCCGCGGTCGGCGCGATCCAGCAGCATCATGGCGTGGAAGCGGCATATCTCGGCTTGTTCGGGGCGATCCGGAAAGACATCAGCTTGCCGCCTCGCGAGCTGAAAATGCTTTTCGGCGGGTTCCCATTGATGTGCCGCTGCCGCGGCGAGTCCTGCGATAGTCTGTGTGTAGCGTGGGATCGGCCAACCCACTACTGCTCCAGTATCGATCAACTCGCGAACAAGCGGGTAGAGCTGTCCGGCTTGCGCTTGCTCGCCGAGCATAACCAGACCCTCGATAACCAGCGTGAGCATCCACCACGAACCTCGGTAGTTCTCGTGGCCGGCAACAGGTAACAGCGCGCGGTTTTTTTCAAGAATTGCCAACGCGCCATCGCGATCGCCGGAGTAAGCCATCTGTCGAAAAAGCGCTCCCTCACCAAATCCACGCATTGAACTCGCTGCTGCGTCGATTCGTACGGCGGCCTGAGCATGCGAAAGAGCGGCTGCCCAGTTGCCGCGAATGAAGTCCAAGGCACTTAGTTGTACCTCCGAGAGCACGTCCCAGAACGGAAACCTTGCCTTCGCTTCGGACTTCGATACTTCCTGGAAGCCGGCATCCAATTTGGCCAGGTCAAGCCCTCGGACAAATTCGAGCCAGGTTCGGGTGCTGAGGCAAAGCGCGATGGAATAAGCTTGCCCTATCTTGATCGCCAGGGGCTCCAGTACGTCCGCTATTCGGATAGCCTCTTCCAATCGCCCTAGAGTCAGCAATATCTGATGCAGAACTCGTAGCTGCAGGGCGCGCTGCCATGGAGGCGCTTCCGATCCGGCCAGTTGTTCGCTGCGAAGTCCGTCTTCGGCAGCCTCTCTCAAACGAAAGAAATGCAGATTTACTATCGACCGAGCGCCGAGCACCCTGGCCTCAAGCTTTGGGTCGGCCAGCTCAGTCGCAATATCCAGAGCTTCCCGAAGCGCCGCGCAAGCCGGCTCACGGCCTGCGGAAGCCACGCTGCCCTGCCCGAGGACAGCGAGCAGGCGTAGCCGGTTGGCGCTGACGTCCTTGCCAAGGAAATCCAGCCCGCGACGCGCCGTTTCGCTTGCATCCTGAAAGCGACCGACCCAGATAAAGGCATCGGCCAACTCGGCAAAGCTGTTGCCGATCATCTCCCGGTCGCCGAGATTGGTATAGATGTCGAGCACCTCGCGGAAATTGGCGAGTGCCGCGTCCCAGTGTTCAAGACCCAGTTCGGCCATCGCAAGGCTGGTCAACAGGTGGGCCCTCTCACCCACATCTTCGGTGCCTAGATATGACAATGCCGACTTGAGGCTGCGACCCGCTTCTTCGAAGGCGGCAGCCTCGAGCGCGCTGTTGCCCGCGAGCGTCAGCCAACGGACCAGTTTCTTCCTATCGGCGAACGATCCGGCCTTGAGAAGATGGTCAGATATCTCACCGGCGCATTCGGTGATGGCTCCCGGACATTGGTGCTCTATCTCCGCGGCAACGCGTGCGTGCAGATTCTGTCGGCGCGGAGACGAAATGCCTGCGAGCAGAGTCTGGCGGACCAGTTCGTGGGCGAATGTGAATGGCCTTTCCGGTCCCTCCGCGCTCGGGACGATTATTCCCATCTCCTGGGCCTTCTCGATAGCCGTGAAAAGTTCATCGACATCGATTTGGCTGATCGCCGCCAGGAGTTGAAAGCTGAAACTGCGCCCGATCACCGCGGCGGCTGAGAGCACCTGCTTTCCATGATCGTCGAGCCGCTCGAGACGGCGGCCGATGACGAGGCGCACGTTTTCCGGAACGTCGCTCTCGTCGATCTCGATGTCGGTGCGGAACTGACCGGCCGCATCGAAGATTTTTCCTTCCTCGATCAGATGCCGGTATACTTCCTCGACGAAGAACGGATTTCCCTGGCTTTCCTCGAAGATGGCGGTTACCAGTTTCTCGGGAACAGGAAGCTGGCCCGGCCCTTTCAAGATCTCCGCGACCGAGTCCTTCGAAAGACCGCCCAACTTCAGCGGACGTATACCCAGCCGAATCAACTCTTCCAAACTTCTCGTTAGCGCCGCATTGTTCTGCGAATAGCCTTCGCGATAGGTGCCGATAATTGCGATTGGAAGCTGGCCCACCCGGTTGGCGAGATGAATCAAAAGAGCCAGGGTCGATTCGTCGGCCCAGTGAAGATCCTCGACGATGTAGAGGTAGGACCGGGTTCGCGCGGCGCGCCCGATCGCCTCTGAAAAGCTCTGGAAGAGATAGCGGCGCTTCTGCACCGGCGGCAGATCGAGTGGCTGCGGAATATCGGTAAAGACTCGTCGAAGCCTCGGCGCGAGCTGAGCCAGTTCGGCGGCATTATCTCCCATCTGCCGGCGAAAGTCGTCGAGACTCGCCGCCTGCGCGAGATTGTTCTCTATGATCTCGACGAACGGGAGATAGGGGAAGGGTTCGTCTCGTTCGTAGCAGTGCCCCACCAGGCATCTGAAGCCAACCCGCGACGCATACTCCGCCATCTCCATCGCAAGGCGAGTCTTGCCGGCGCCGGGCCCACCCGCGAGCATCACCAGCGAGCCGTGTCCGCTGAGCGCGCGATCGAGCGCCGTGCGAATCGCGCTGCGTTCGGTTTCGCGCCCGACAAAGGCCGTCCGCGCCGCGAGCCAGAACGGAGAAACCTCCAGCACCACTGGCGAGGTCTGCTGAGGCTCGACGTGCACGGGGCCGGTGTCGCCGTTTGCAGCCGGCTGGTCATCTGGATGCTCATGTGGCTCGATATTCGCGGCTCCAAATTCCCACGCGATTGGAAAATCCGGATCGGGCACATAGGAGCAGAAGGTGCCGGTCTTGATGCATCGCGAGAGAAAATCTCCGAGCGTGGTGTCGCTCTGCGCGATTCTCTCTACTACCGCCTTGATCGTTTTCGTGATGCTCTGGCGGGCTCGTTCCGAAGCTGACGCTGCGCGGCGGTTGCGTCCGCCGAGTCCGACCGCGCGCGAGAGTTCGGAGGTCAATGCCTCGATCTCTTGCTCCGCCTGCTCCGCACGATCGACATTGCCTAGTTCCTTCGCCTCTTCCAATTCTTCTCGCAGCTCAGAGAGCCGGCGCCGATATGCGGCCTTGGCTTGATCGTCGAGCATCTCGCCCGCGTCACCGAGGCTGGCGATATGGATTCCCGCCTTTTCGAGATTCTCATCACCGCGCGGCAAGCCGTGCGCCGACTGATCAGAATCGTCGTCGTCGCGCTGACCGCGGATTCCACCTGCGAGATCGAGCACGTGAAACTCTACCGAAGGATGACGCAACAGATGGGCGAGATAGCCGAGTCCCTTGGTATCTTTCAGGCGGAAGGCTTTTCCGCCGTAGCCGACGGTCCAGTACTCGCCCTCTTTGCGGAAGACGCCTTTCTCTGTTCGCGCGGAACGAGCGCTGGGCACCGAGCCGCCAATAGCTGATCCAGACAGAGCTCTGCGCGTCTCATGTGGCATGTGGATTCGTTCCAGGCGGGTTCTGGAAAACTTAGGGGAACCGCGTCTCCAAAGATCTTAGCATCGGCGCATTTCTCTGCACACACCCTTTTCGGGCGGTCGGAACTCCAAGGATTGTGCGGCGATTTTTCACGCCTCCAACAGTGAAGAATCAAGACTCGAAGAGTGTTTCCCGCATTTTCTGGATCGTTAGTGAGAGAAAGCAGCATGGACGCCAAAAAATTTGCTCTAGTCGCATCCATTGGCGCTTTCTTGATCGGCTCGGCATCGGTTGCCTCCGACGTGTCTATTCCCGCCGTCGCAAATCCGCGTGCTGCGTTTAAGAGCGTCGATGAAGGCCACAGAGACCCCGGCAGTCCTGAAGGATACTCGTCATTGGGGATCGCGAAAATCAACGGAATCCGCGTCGCGATTAATGTCCTCGAGAACGGCGCCAGGATCGACGATGTAGCCGGCGCGGGCCGGGGCTTCGCCGACGTTTTCGACGGCGATGGTCATCTCATACGGCGCTTTACCTTCAGGGAGAATCTGAACTCGCCACCACAAATTATCGAATATGTTCCGGTGCTTCGGCAGTGAACGAATTCACTCAAAGTGTGTGTAGAGAAATGAAAACAACAATATTAGTGGCAACACTTGTGGGAGCTTTGGTGCTTCTCTTTATCCAACCGGTCTTCGCACAGACCGACAACGATTCGATCGCGGAAATTGGAAGCGGCGCGTGGGGATCGTCTGACCCGGTCGATTCCGACATAGTCCCTCCCTCAAACTCCGCCACGCGTTCCTCCTACGCGGAGACCTGGGGTGACGGTCTTCTGGCGCCTGTGCCAAAACTGCCTGCGGCGCCCGGCCCCGCCTATTCCGAGGAAGCGATGCCTCCTGAATACGGCGATACCGCTCCCTTTTATGGAGATATAGCTCCGTCATACGCCGCTACCCTTCCTCCGTACGAGGGGACTTGGGGTGACGATTCGGTTCTGACGCCTGCGCCGGAGCAGGCGGAAGCGCCCGCGCCGGAATCGATGTTCGTGCCGCAAGGGCCAGTCGGCCTCATCGAGCGGCCTGGGCTTACGCCGATTTCCCCGACCAGTCCTGAGCTGATCGCGCCGGATGCATTTGCCAGACCTGCCGGCGGATTCCACAGCCCGGTCGGCGGATACGACGGCCGCATTCACTGAACTCCTGAAACGCAGCGTCTCGTTGTGAGATCGAATAGCACGCCAATCGTGCGGCGGATTGTCACGCCCTCTGAATGAAAGGTTGAAGAAAATGGAACCGAGATTAGCCGCGAATTACCGGCATTTTACGATGGTTACGCCCCACGAAACGAAAGTAGTTCACCCGCACGCGATTCCGTACGGCTCGTACGACGAGGACACCATGGCGCTCGTTCTGGCGTTGACCGGATTGGCGCTGATGGCAGTAGCAACGATTTCGATGCTGATCGCTTTTTCGGTCCTCTAGGAGGATAGGGCAATGATTTCGAAAGATTCCACGATTGGATTCATAGGGCTTGGCGCGATGGGACAACTCATGGCGCGAAGACTTCTGAGCAGCGGTTTCAAGCTGGTTGCGTACGATCACACCAGTCGTAAAACAGCGCTGCTCGCTACCAAGGGAGCGGTGCCAGCTCCCAGCGTTCGCCAGCTCACGAGGAAAGCCGAGGTAATCATCTCGTGCCTGCCCAACGACCAAGCGGTGCTCAGCGTCTATCAGGGTCCGGAAGGCGTTCTGGCCTGCGCGAATGTGGGAAGCATCGTGATCGAGATGAGCACCATCTCGCCGGATACGTCGCGGGCGCTTCATCGGATTGGCATAGAGCGCGGAATCGAAGTCCTCGATGTCGCAATTTCCGGCAGCACGCCCGCGGCAGAGCAGGGCACCTTGACGCTCCTCGGCGGCGGCGACGCGAATGTCTTCGACTCCTGCCAACCAATCTTTTCTGCCATAGCGAAACAATACTTCCACATGGGGCCGAGCGGTTCCGGGACCGCGATGAAGCTCGTGGTCAACGCCTTGCTCGGCGTGAATATGCAGGCAATTGCAGAGGCGGTCGCCTTCGGAGAGAAGGCGGGCCTCGATCGCGATCTGCTGCTGCAAGTACTCGCGAAGACCACCGTCATTGCACCTGCACACCAGGGCAAGTTGCTGCGGGCGGAGCGCGATGACTACTCGCCCCAATTCCCGCTCAAGCTCATGAACAAGGATTTCAGATTGATTCTCGAGAAGGCGGGCGATGTGGGCGCACCGATGCCGCTGACGGCAGCCGCGCTTCAGATCAACGCGGCGAGGAACGCGGTCAATGGCGACCAGGATTTCTCGAGCGTGATTTGCGAGATGGAACGCATGGCGCGGGTCCGCGGCAATTCTCAGCCGACCAGCCTGCTTTCGAGATTGAAGACTCGGGCGGCGCGATGAGCGATTGAAAGCGCCGAGGGAGGCATATCAGCCATGATGTGGATTGTAAGACTGGCGCTGCGGCGCCCACTCTCAGTGGCGGTGATGGCGCTGTTGATGCTGGTGATGGGCGTCCTGTCGTTCACGTTGATGAACGTGGACATTTTCCCCGCAATCAATCTACCGGTCGTGATGGTGGTTTGGAGCTACCCCGGGCTCAACGCGGTCGACATGGAGCGCCGGCTGGTGATCATCAGCGAGCGCGCCTATTCGACGACTGTCGACGGGATCGAGCACATCGAATCGCAGTCGATTATCGGGATCGGCGTGCTCAAGGTTTATTTCCAGCCGGGCACAGATATAGGAGCCGCTATCGCGCAAATCGATTCGGTCTCGGAGACAATCCTGCGCCAGGCGCCTTCGGGAACCACGGCCCCGAATATCATCTCCTACAACGCAGCCAACGTTCCGGTCGCTCAGCTCAACATCTTCAGCGAGACGCTCTCGCAACAGCAGCTCTTTGACTACGGTCTGAATTTCATACGCCTGCAACTTTTCACGATACCTGGATTTTCGTCGCCCGCGCCGATCGGCGGCGTTCAGCGGGCGGTCGTCGTCAACCTCGATCCGAAGCAGATGTACGCCAACGGCCTCTCGCCGGTGGACATCGGCAATGCGCTCTCGACGACCAACGTCGTCATCCCGTCGGGCACCGCCCGGATGGGCAACTACGAGTACGACGTCGACTTAAACATGAATCCGACCAAGGTGTCCGAGTTCAATCGGCTGCCGATCAGAGTAACCAACGGCATCCCGATCTTTCTCGGCGATGTCGCCCCGGTCAGCGATACTCATCAGCCGCAGACCAACGTCGTGCGTATCGACGGGCGTCCTGCCACCTTCCTGCTGGTAATCAAGCACGCGGCCGCCTCGACCCTGTCAGTCGTCGATGCGGTCCGAGCGCGCATCCCGGAGATTCTCGCGGTCGCACCCAAGGGACTTAAGGTGGCGCTCACCTTCGACCAATCCGCGTTCGTCCGCGCTTCACTTTGGGAGGTGGTGCGCGAGGCGGTAATCGCGGCGGGACTGGTGGCGTTGATGGTCCTGATATTCATCGGATCGCCCGCGAGCATGCTGATCGTGATCGCGTCGATCCCACTGTCGATCCTGACGTCGATCGCATGCCTGCACCTTGCCGGCCAGACGATCAACACGATGACGCTGGGCGGGATTGCGCTTGCAGTCGGAATGCTGGTCGACGATGCGACGGTCGAGATCGAGAACATCCATCGCAATCACGCGATGAACAAGCCGCTACTGGTGGCGATTCTCGACGGCGCGCATCAGATCGCCACGCCGACATTTATTGGCACACTCTCAATCTGCATTGTGTTTTTCCCGGTCGTGCTGCTGACGGGAGTCGCCCGTTTTCTTTTCACTCCGCTGGCGCTGGCGGTGGTGTTCGCGATGCTGACCTCGTACCTGTTGTCGCGCACGCTGGTCCCCGCGATGGCGTCTCACCTGCTGCCGGAGAGACACGAGGAAGTCCACGGCAATAGCATCTGGCAGAAGTTCCTGCGTGGGTTCGAAGCCGGCTTCGAGCGCATCCGCAAGCATTACGTGTCGGCGGTGAGCACCTTCATCGAGCATCGCGGCCTCTCGCTGACGTTCGCCGGGCTGATGATTGTCGGGACGATCCCGCTGCTCTACGTCACCGGCGAGGATTTCTTTCCGACGGTCGACGCCGGACTCATGAAATTCCACGTGCGCGCGCCGAGCGGAACACGGATCGAGCGGACGACGGTGATTGTCGATGAGATCGAGCGATCGATCAGGCAGATAATCCCGGCTGACGAGCTGCAGCAGATTAGCGACGACATCGATTTGCCGCAGCCGTATGCAATCGCGTTTTTCCCGAGCGACAACATAGGCCCCCAGGATGGCGAAATCCTGATCCAGCTCAAGCCTAATCATCATCCAACGGCCGGCTACCAGGATCGCATCCGCGAAATGATGGCGACAAAGTTTCCGAACGTCGAAGGCTACTTCATGGCCGCCGACATCGTGAACCAGGTGCTGAACTTCGGGCTGCCGGCGGCGATCGACGCTCAGATCAACGGCAACGATCTCCACAGCGACTACCAGATCGCCACGCGCCTCGCCGCCAAGATGGCACTGATTCCGGGCGTCACCGATATGCGGATTGCGGAGCCGCTCGACTACCCGTCGTTCAAGGTCAAGGTCGATCGTTCCAAAGCGCTTGAGCTGGGAGTGACCGAACAGCAGGTCGCGTCGGGACTGCTCTCGTCATTGAGCGGTAACACGCTCATCTCGCCGAACTACTGGCTCGACCCGGTCAACGGCGTCAACTACAACGTCGTGACCCAGGCGCCGATTCAGACGACTGCGTCTGTCGATCAAATCGCCAACACTCCGCTCACCAACGGCACCACTACGCAGGCGGTACAATTTCTCGGCAACGTTGCGTCGATTAGTCACGCTAACGACCCTGCGGTGGTCGCGCATTACACGGTGCAAAGAGTTATCGACGTCGACTGCGGCATCAGTGGACGAGACCTCGGCAGCACGACCAGCGCGGTTCAAAAGGCGATCGACAGTCTCGGCAAATTGCCGGCTGGCACCCACGTCGTCATTCGCGGGCAAAGCCAGGCGATGAACCAATCGTTCAAGACGATGGGCTTGGGGCTGATCCTCGCGATCGTCCTCGTCTATCTGCTGATGGTCGCGAATTTTCAGTCCTGGCTCGAGCCTTTCATCATCATAATGGCGGTGCCGGGCGCCTTGGCGGGCGTGCTGTGGATGCTGGTGTTGACCGGCACGACGATCAACGTCGAGTCGCTGATGGGCGCGATCATGGCGGTGGGCGTCGGCGTCGCCAACGGTAACCTGCTCATCACTTTCGCCAACGAGATGCGCGAGGAAGGGATGGGACCGGTCGAGGCCGCGATCGAAGCGGGCCACGTCCGTTTCCGGCCGATCATCATGACAGCGCTCGCGATGATTCTCGGGATGCTGCCGATGGCGCTCGCACTGGGCGAGGGCTCGGAGCAAAACGCTCCACTCGGACGCGCGGTTATCGGCGGACTTTTCGCCGCGACGGTGATGACGCTGTTCGTGGTGCCCGCCGTTTATTCAATCTTCAGCCGCACGCTGATCACCAAGAAGCAGCGCGACGAACGCATACAAGCGATCGCCGAGCCAGGAGCCTGAGGGAGGCGTTCAACAATGTCATCACAAGAGGATCGCAATAAACCCAAGTCCGGCCGGTTACTCATGATCGCGCTGCTTGCGGCAGTGATTGTTGCCTTCATCGTTTCCGGCGGATTCGTGCTCGCGAAGCAGCAGCTCATTCAACGGCAGACGACGCAACTTTCTCAGACCGCGGCGCTCGGACCGCACGTGCTGGTGACGCGGATATCGGGCGGCGGGACGTCGCGCACGATCGAACTGCCAGCGACCATTCACGGCTACATCGAGACTCCGGTCTACGCGAAGGTCGCCGGTTACATGAAGACCATCAACATAGACAAAGGCGATCACGTCACGGCAGGACAGGTCATTGCGGTGATCGAATCGCCGGAGACGGACAAGATGGTGTCGGATGCTCGCTCTTTCTATTGGATTCAAAACGTTACCGACATCCGCAACCAGGAACTCGTTCGCCAGCAGGTAGTTCCGCAACAAACCGCCGACCAGACGCATTCCGCAATGTTGCAAGCCAGGGCGGCCTACGAACAGGAACTCGCGATGCAAGGATACGAGATAGTGCGGGCTCCCTTCGACGGAATCGTAACCGCGCGCTTCGTCGATCCCGGTACGTTGATTCCGGCGGCTACCTCGCCCGTCTCCTCCGTGGCGAGCGCAATTGTCACCACTAACAGCACGGCTACGCCGATCGTCTCGCTGGCAAGCCAGTCGCCGCTCCGAATTTACGCCTTCGTACCGCAGAGCGTTTCGTCGTTCATCAAGGATGGCGATCCCGCGACGGTAACCGTCATCGACTATCCGGACCGCAAATTCACTGGGACGATCACGCGTCATCCCGAGGCAATCGATCAAGTTACGCGCACGATGCAGGTCGAAGTCGATCTGGCAAATCAGGATCGAGCACTGCTTCCAGGGATGTACGCGAACATGAAGATGACCGCGCACGTGACGGTCTCGAGCCTGACGGCGCCGGACGACGCGCTCGTATTCCGCAACGACAAAATTTATTTGCCCGTGGTGCGTGACAACCATCTCAAACTGATCGAGGTGACGCTCGGTCACGACGACGGCTACACGGTCGAAGTCAACGGCGACCTTCGCGCGGGCGAACAGATCGCAGTGAACGTCGGAGAGGCGGCGCGCGACGGCGAACCGGTTCAACCGGTCGAGAGTAGTAGTCCGAGCAAATCTTGAAGGAGAAAAAAATGGAATTCAGCAGAATTGGCAATACGGGCATCGAGATATCGCGAATCGGTCTTGGGACGTGGGCGATCGGCGGCTGGATGTGGGGTGGAACCGACGAAAAGGAATCGATCCACACTATCCGATCGGCGTTCGACCGCGGCATCAACCTGATCGATACCGCGCCGGTGTACGGATTCGGGCGGTCGGAAGAAATCGTCGGCAAAGCGCTGGCGGAGGGACTGCGGAACAAAGCAGTGATCGCGACAAAGGTCGGACTCGACTGGCGCGGCGCTCAGCCTATCCGCGACGCCAGTCCTCGCCGGATTTTCAAGGAAATCGAGGCGTCGCTGAAAAGGCTCAAGACCGACGTCATCGACATATACCAGGTGCATTGGCCCGATCCCGCGACGCCGATCGAAGAAACGGCGGACGCAATGGCTACGCTCTTGAAGCAGGGAAAGATTCGTGCGATCGGCGTCAGCAATTTTTCGCGATCGCAGATGATTCGGTTCACTAACGTGGCGCCGATCCATATCGCGCAACCGCCGTACAATCTGTTCGAGCGAAGCATCGAGAGCGACATACTGCCGCATTGCTGGTGGTACGGCATTTCGACCCTGGTGTACGGATCGATCTGCCGCGGGTTGCTGAGCGGGCGGATGAACGCTCAGACGGTTTTCTCAGGCGACGATCTGCGCCGCACCGACCCCAAATTTCAGCAGCCGCGCTACGGCCAGTACCTCGACGCGGTCGAGCGCCTGGATCGATTCGCTCGCGAGAAACACGGCAAGAGAGTTATCCACCTCGCGCTCCGATGGGTCCTGGATAGAGCCGGGGTGAGCGCCGCGCTATGGGGCGCACGCCGGCCGGATCAGCTCGATCCGATTGACGAAGTGATGGGATGGCACCTTACCCGCGAGGAGCGGGAGCAAATCGTGCGCATAACAGAGGCGGCAATCGCGGATCCGGTCGGACCGGAGTTCATGGCGCCGCCGGCCAAGGCGCTGGACCTGCGGCATGACGCTGCGTCGTCCGGGCGAATTCATGCAAATTGCTAATCAAGAGGCATAGGTATTGTGCGATCAATTTTCACGCCTAGGAGTTAGAACGAACGGGAATATGAGACCTACGCATAAGGTCAATTTAACAAGAGGTTTAGTACCATGAAGAAACTATCAACAATGTTTACCGCTGGACTCGTAACTTTGGCTTTGTCGACGCCGGTTCTGGCCGGCTCGGTCGGAGTTTCGAGGAGTTATCCAGCCGCACAGCCCGACGCACAGACGATCGCCGATCTGCAGCAGGCTTCGGACGCCGCGCAGCGCGAAGCTCGCGACGGAAACAAGAACAACCCCGCCTTTGGGCAGAAGAGCTACGAGATCGATCAGGTCGTGGCGCGCCTGGAGAGCGGGCAGCAGGTCGATCAGCAGCAGGTTGACGAAGCGCTTCAACCAGTCAGGGTTTGGTAACGAGCGCGATTTTAGAATGCGGCGGAGGATCGGCCCAATCCGAAATCTCCGCCGCAGTATGACAGCCTGTCGGAGAAAAGTGATGGATCCCAAGAGCATTCTAACAACGGACAGCGGAGCCCCGGTCACCGACAATCAGAATTCGCGGACCGCGGGCCCGGCTGGACCGGTTCTGATGGAGGACCATCACCTGATCGAGAAGCTCGCGCATTTTGATCGCGAGCGGATTCCCGAGCGCGTCGTGCATGCCAAAGGCTCGGGGGCCTACGGCTACTTCGAAGTGCTGACCAACGTAACGCAGTGGACGAGAGCGAAATTTCTCGCGCCAGTCGGAAAGCGGACCGAGATTTTCATCCGCTTCTCGACGGTCGCGGGTGAGAAGGGATCCGCCGATACGCTGCGCGACCCGCGCGGCTTTGCGATCAAGTTCTACACCGAGGACGGCAACTACGACCTGGTCGGCAACAACACACCTGTCTTTTTTATTCGCGATCCACTGAAATTTCCCGACTTCATTCACTCGCAGAAGCGCGACCCATACACGAATATCCAGGAGCCCGACAACATCTGGGACTTTTTCTCGCTCAGTCCCGAGGCGACGCATCAATTTACGATCCTGTTCAGCGATCGCGGCATCCCGGCGAGCTTTCGCAACATGGACGGCTTCGGCTCGCATACTTTTCAATGGGTGAACGCGCGCGGCGAAGTGTTCTGGGTGAAGTATCATTTCAAGACTGACCAGGGGATCAAGAATCTCGTCGCCGACGACGCCGCACGCATCGCCGGCATCGATGCGGACCATCATCAACGCGATCTGCTGCGGGCGATCGACCGGGCTGAGTATCCGTCGTGGACGCTCAAGATGCAGATCATGCCGGCGGCGGATGCCGCCAAGTACCGCTTCAATCCATTCGACGTGACCAAGGTCTGGTCACATCGCGACTACCCGCTGATTACGGTCGGCAGAATCGTGCTGAATCGCAATCCCGAAAATTATTTCGCCGAAGTAGAACAGGCGGCCTTCAATCCCGCACACTTCGTGCCGGGCATCGGTCCCTCCCCCGACAAGATGTTGCAAGGCCGCCTGTTCTCCTACGGCGATACCCATCGCTACCGGCTGGGCGCGAATCACATGCGACTGCCGGTCAACCAGCCCCACGCAACTCACGCGAACAACTACGGCCGTGACGGTTCGATGCGCACGGACGGCAATCACGGGCGCGAGAAAAATTACGAGCCGAACAGCTTTGGCGGTCCGCAACAAACCGGCGAGCCGGAATGGGCGCCAATCGAAGTTGCCGGACTTACCGGAGATCACGTGCCGGTGCACCATCGCGATGACAACGACTTCGTACAGGCAGGCGACCTCTACCGGCTGATGAGCAGTGATGAGAAACAACGACTGATCGCTAACATTGCGGGTAGCCTCGCGAAGGTCAGTAAACCGGACATCATCGAGCGATCGATCGCCAACTTCCGCAAGGCTGATACCAACTACGGCGATCAGGTAGCCAAAGCAGTCGAGCAGCGCCGTAATCAGCGATAAGTCTGTATGTCAGATACAACGATCTGGCGTATGATGTAGTTGTGCAGCGATAGCTCTGTTCTAAACGGGAAACCTGGGACATTATTCATGAAGATCGTCGTCCTCGATGGCCATGCACTGAATCCAGGCGACTTGAGCTGGGAAGGACTACAAGCAATCGGTGAGCTGCAAGTTTTTGATCGTACCGCAGAGGATCAAATCGTAGCGCGGGCGCACGATGCCGAAATCGTTCTGACCAACAAGACGCAGGTGTCTGCGCAAACCTTGAGGCAACTCAAAAAGACGCGCTATATCGGCGTACTCGCGACAGGATACGATCCCGTCGATGTGCAGGCGGCGCGCGAGCTCGGGATTGCCGTCACCAACGTCCCGACCTACGGTACTGCTTCGGTAGGGCAATTCACTTTCGCGCTGCTGCTCGAGCTATGCCATCACGTGGGCCTTCACAGCGAGGCGACCCGCTCCGGCGAGTGGTCGCGATCTGCGGATTTCAGTTTCTGGAAAACGCCGCTGATCGAGCTGGCCGGCAAGACCATCGGGATAGTGGGCATGGGTCGGATCGGCCAGCGCGTGGCCGAGCTAGCCGTGGCGTTTGAAATGCGCGTGGTTGCCGCCGACGAGATTAAGAGGCCAGTTCCCCCATGGCCCGGCTTTCGATGGTACGAGGTCGATGAACTGCTGGCGAATTCCGACGTCGTGAGCCTGCACTGTCCGCTAATGCCGCAAACCCAGGGAATTATCAACGCGAAGTCCCTGGCTCTGATGAAACCGAGCGCCTTTCTCATCAACACGTCGCGTGGACCGCTGGTCGTCGAGCAGGACCTGGCCGATGCGCTGAATAGCGGGCGTCTGGCAGGGGCTGCGCTGGACGTCCTTTCGAGCGAGCCGCCGGCAGCCGACAATCCGCTGCTACGGGCGAAGAATTGTATCGTGACACCGCACATCGCGTGGGCCACCAAAGAAGCGCGGACGCGGCTGCTCGAGGCGGCCGTCGCCAATCTGCGAGCGTTCCTGGACGGGCATCCCGTCAATGTCGTGAACTAGAATCGCCCGATATGGGGGACGTTTCGTTCCCCCCTTCCGGCTCTGATAAGAATCGTCCTCTGTGCCGATTCCATCGGCGTTGCGAGGGGGACGTAAATGCATCGATCGATTTCGAGGGCGCTGGGCGCGCTCGCGCTCGCCATAGGACTGATCGCAAGCCTGTCGACGACGGGTGCTATCGCCGACGAAGCGGATCGCTTTCCTACCGCTACACCTATCAAGCACCTGGTGATCATTTTCCAGGAAAACGAAACCTTCGATCACTATTTTGGAACCTACCCCAACGCCGCCAATCCTCCCGGCGAGCCTCAGTTCTTTCCTGCCCATAAAACACCGTCGGTTAACGGGTTCACCCCGACGCTGCTGAACTTCAATCCCAATGGTGTAAATCCGTTTCGCTACGATCGCTCGCAAGCGTTTACCTGCGACGGGCTGAACGGCTACATGGCGGAGCAGCAACAGTTTGATTTCGGACTGATGGATCAGTTCGTCACGTTTACCACGGTTCCCGCCGGATGCCCTGACTATGGTCACGGCGCCGCTTTCGTCATGGGTTACTTCGACGGCAACACTGTGACTGCATTGTGGAACTACGCGCAGCACTTTGCGATGAGCGATAACTCGTACGGCACCACCTTTGGCAGTACTCTGCCGGGACATATCAATTTGGTGTCGGGACAGACCAACGGTGCTATTCCCACTCCGCCCAATCCGCAGCTCGTCCTTGACGGCACCCTTATCGCCAACGCGCAGCCGACAGGCGATGTCTGCTTCGCAAGCGCCAGCCAGACCGTTCAGATGTCCGGAATCAACATAGGCGATCTGCTAAACGCAAAAAATATAAGCTGGGGTTCGTTCGAGGGCGGTTTCAATCTGCAGACAGTAAATCCAAATGGCACCACGGGATGTCAGCGCAGTCATACCAATCCTGTAAGTATGCTTGTCGTGAATGATTACAACGGCCAGTACACACCGTTTCAGTATTATCCTCAGACCAGCAACCTGACTCACATGCGGCCCTCCAATGTTTCCGAGATAGGGCATCCTGGCCAGGCCAACCATGAATATGACCTGGATGATCTCCTGGCTGCTGCGAAGGCCGATAACCTGCCTGCAGTCAGCTATGTCAAGGCGGAGCGCTATCAGACTGGACACGCGGGCGGCATTTCGGATCCGCTCGACGAGCAGGTATTCCTGGTCAAGACAATCAACTCACTCGAGAAGACGCGGCAGTGGAAGAGCATGGCTATCGTAATCGCGTTCGACGACAGCGACGGCGACTATGATCATCAAATGAGTCCTATCTTTAACGGATCGACCTCGCCGCTCGATGCGCTAAGCGGGACGGGCATCTGCGGATCGGGCGACCCTTCGCTTGGCGACGCAGAGCTGCGATGCGGCTACGGGCCACGGTTGCCGCTGCTGATCATATCGCCTTATGCGAGGCGTAATTTCGTAGATCATACGATTACGGACCTTACTTCGATAACACGCTTCATCGAAGACAACTGGTCACTTGGCCAGCTAGGCGGAGGTTCGTACGACGCGATAGCCGGTCCGCTAAGCAACATGTTCGATTTCGTGGGACGGCATCGCACGCGGCCACTGTTTCTAAAACCGGACACTGGCGAACTCGCTCATTAGATAGCACCGATGCGCGAGATCCGCCTCAAGGTCCTGTCATGGAACCTGCATGGACTCGCGTGGCCGTTATCCAAAGATCCTGGCGGCCGGATGGATCGAGTAAGTTCGAAGGTGCGGGAACTACGTCCGGACCTTGTTCTATTGCAGGAAGTCTGGCTCAGCGCATACGTCGATCGGCTTACACTGGCGCTCCAGCCCGATTGGATACCTATCTGCATCAAGCGCCGGCGCGGCGGTCCCAAGGGCGGGTTGCTCGCGTTTGTTAACGTCTCTGAGGGATGGGTCCCACGCTCTCATCCGCAGTTTCACGCCTTTGCCGCCAGCGCGCCGGTATGGAAAATATGGGAGGGCGATGGACTAGGCGGGAAGGGGGTTTTGGCGGTCGAGCTGGAACGTGGTGAGCAGTGCATATTCGCAGTCAATACTCATCTCCAGTCGCAATACTCAGGCAGTAGTTACGCAGAAATTCGCGAAGCGCAACTTATCGAGGTGCGAAACTTCGTTTCCAACTCTTACTCATCGCTACCCGCGATAGTTGCCGGAGACTTCAATACTGATGCACGCGAGCCTCTCTATTCTTACGTCACAGCATTAGGGACCGATCTGACCGCGGACGCGCGCCTGCTAAGTAATAGCGGGACTACTGCGAATACACGTGACGGCCGTCGCGAGTGGATCGACTATATCGTAGCCGCCAATTCCGAGGCGTGGACGGTTTCAGCAGACCTGCAGCTGATTGCGAATGATTGCGCCGACGTCCCCTATTCCGATCACAGTGGCCTTTTCTGCACACTCAGGCTCGCGCGGAGAGACTAGTTAGCCAGGTTGTACGCGCCACCTTTCTCGATTGCCTTCTTGTAGGCAGGCCGATCGTGCAAGCGTTTGGTCCATGCGTCGAGGTTGGGATATTGCGCGCGTTTGCCGAACGCACCAGCCACTTCGCCAACGAAGCTCATCTGAATATCGGCGCCGGTCAGCTTATCTCCCAGTAGGAACTGCCGGCCCTTCAATGAGCTATCGATGTAAGCGAGATTATTGGCGATCTCACTCTCGATTCGCGGCATCAGCGGCGCAGCCGCATCACCCAGGCGCCCGGCATACAGGTTAAGCATAAGAGGAAGCATCGCCGAGCCTTCAGCATAGTGCATCCACTGCTGATACTCGTCGTACGCCGGCGTCTCGGGGGAGGGCTGGAGCTTGCCTGCGCCGTGACGACGAATCACGTAGTCGATGATTGCGCCCGATTCGGCAATCGTCATTGACCCGTCGGTGATGACTGGCGACTTGCCTAGCGGATGGACCTTCTTTAATTCCGGCGGCGCCAGCCGCGTTTGCGAATCGCGCTGGTAGGGCTTGATTTCATAGGGCAGTCCGAGTTCCTCGAGCAGCCATAGGATACGTTGCGAACGTGAATCGTTGAGGTGATGGACAACTATCATGGTGTAACTCCTCGGTAGCTCTCTATCTAAGTCAAGATGCGGCGAAACGTCAAATTAATCCGCGGCCCGCATGGACGCGTCTGCTTCGCGATTCCATGCTGCCAATATCGCTGCGTTTCACCTTTCATCAGTAGAAGGCTCCCAGATGCAAGTTTCAGCCGGACAGATTTGGCAAGCTTGTTGGTCTTGTGCTTCAGGATAAAGGTTCGCTCTTCTCCAAGGCTCACAGATGCGATCTCAGGCCTGTCACCAAGCACCGGTTCGAAGTCGCTATGGAATCCCATGCTATCCCGATTATCGCGATAGTAGTTGAGCAGTACGCTGTTGAAAGACGCCGCCGTCACTGTCTCGACGCGCTTTTTTATATCGAGCAGCAAGCCGGTCCATGGCAGCGGCTCCAGTGTAATACCTGAATAGGTGTAAACCGTGTCCGGGTCTCCGTACCAGGCGACCAGGCGCGGCTGCAAATGCACTTTGCCCCAGACGAGAATTTTGTGCTGTCGCCAGGGAACGTCAGAGATCAGGTCCCGCAAAATTTCATCGGGATGACGCCCGAGGTCAAAATTGCTCTGGTAGTAGACTTCCGCGTCGGGCAGCGGAATCGCTTCAAGACGATTCGCCTCTTCAAACAGGCCCGACATCAACGTTTCCTCGACACTCCAACACTTCAACTGCGACCGTATCCCTAAAGTCTCGCCAAAGCTCTTGCGGTATTCAACTGGGTCGGTGTTAATTCGCTAGCGAATGGCCAGACCGGAATCGCGTTCTCGCAAAGCGATTGACCACCGTTATGGTGGCGTCTGCGTCGTGCTGATTTCAGTTTTCGTTGCGCTTTCGATCTTTTTCCCCGCAAATTTCTGCTGTGCCAGCGATACTAATGCTGCTGCCGTGCACCCACCGGAATTGCGCGGCGCAATCCAGGACGCGTTGGGGCGACCGATCGCCGACGCGGAGGTGCAGCTGGAAGAAGGCGGCCGCGTGATCGCGCGGACGCAGACCGACTCGGCGGGCGCGTTTTGGTTCAAGACGGTCGCGCCGGGGATTTACACCATCAGTTTGAAGAAGCAGGGATTCAAGCCGACAGTTCAGAATGTTGTGGTTGATGTCGGGAAAAGCCACGAGCCGATGGTCCTCGCGATGGAGGCGACGGCGCCGCTGACGCTCAAGCTGATCACCGAACGGCTGAACAAGGCGCGCAACGATTTGGCGCCGGAGATCGGTGCGACGGCGTACCGGTTCGATCAGGAGGCGATTCACAAGCTGCCCGAGGGGCAAAACTCGAACCTCGCACAGGTGCTGCAGCAGGCGCCCGGTGTCAGCCAGGATTCGTACGGGCAGGGGCAAGAGCAGATTCATATTCATGGAGAAAACGGCGGCGGCATCCAATACCGCATCAACGATATTTTTCTGCCTGAGGCAGTGACGAGCTTCGGCGAGATTTTCAGCCCGCGTTTCGTGCATAGCATCACGCTGCTGACCGGGGTTTTGCCCGCCGAGATCGGATATCGCAACGAGGGCGTTATCGATATTCGCACCAAGGACGGATGCATCGACGGCGGTCCCGACAACGACAACATCGAGATGTATGGTGGGCAGCGGGAGACCGTCCAGCCGAGCTTCGAGCTTGGTGGATGCAAAGGCAAATTCAGCTATTACTTGAGTGGTTACTACCAGCACACCAGTCTCGGGCTGCAGGCTCCTACGGACAGCCCCGATCCTAATCACGACTACTCGGATCAGGGGCAGGGCTTCGGCTACCTGTCGTATCTTTTCAACTCAGATACGCGGCTGTCCCTGGTGACGGGCGTGGCGGTGAATTCGTTTGAGATTCCGCCGGAGCCCGGCCTGCCGCAGCAGTTTGTGCTCGTGGGCGTGCCGACTTATCCGTCGTCGCTAGTCAAGGAAAACGAGCTCGAGCAGAACTACTACGGCATTCTGTCTTTGCAGGGGGCGGTCGGCGAGAATCTCAACTACCAGGTGGCGGCGTTCAGCCGCTACTACAAGCTGAAGTACAGTCCGGATCCAATCGGCGACCTCATCTACAACGGCGTCGCCGCGACGATCTTGCACACCGGCTTTATAAACGGGATGCAGGAAGACACCAGCTACAAGCTGGGTTCGCAGCACACGCTGCGGGCAGGATTCTACATGAGCGGCGAGGCGATCGAGCTCGACGATCATGCGCGAACCTTTCACGCGACGATGGGTGGGAAGCAGACCAGCGACATTCCGTTTTCAATTGTCGACGACAACAATCAAATCGCGTGGCTGCTGGGGTTCTACGCACAGGACGAATGGCATCCGACGCAGAAGCTGACAATTAATTTCGGGCTGCGGTGGGACTGGATGAGCGCATTCGTGACCCAGAATCAGTGGAGTCCTAGGTTCGCGATCGAATACGCGCTGACTCATAGCACCATCCTGCACGCGGGTTATGCGCGCTACTTCAAGGTGCCACCGTTCGATCAGGTCGCGCTCAAGACCGTACAGAAATTCAAGAGCACTACCAACGCCGCGCCGATCGACAGCGGCAACGATAAGATTGAGGCAGAGACCGACGACTACTTCGACGTCGGCATACGGCAGCGCGTGCTCGACGGGCTTAACGTCGGCGTCGATGGCTTCTACAAAATCGGGCACGACCAACTCGACCTTGCCCAACTGGCCGGCAGCGTAGTGACGGCGCCGCTTAACTATCGCGAAAGTCGAGGGTGGGGATCGGATTTCAGCGTGACCTTTGAGCGCAGCGGTTTGTCGGCGTACTTGAATTTTTCGTATGCGGTTCTGCAAGCACAGCACATAAGCGCCGGGGCCTTTCTCGCCGGCAATGCTGACGAAATCAAATACATCTCGAATCATTGGGTCACGCTCGACGACGATCAGATGTTCGTGGGATCGGGCGGCACGTCTTACAAGCTGTGGGGATTCCTGCTGACTGCGGACGCTATATGGGGCAGCGGCCTTCGTCGCGGCTTTGTGAATAGTGGCGAGCTGCCTCCGATACTGCAGTTCAACGCTGCGGTCGTGCGCAACTTTCGGATGCCGGGCGTCGGCAGCGTCGAGGGACGGATCAGTATGCTCAACGTATTCGACCACACCTACCAGATTCGCAACGGCAGCGGGATCGGCGTTTTCTCGCCGTCGTACGGCCCGCGCCGCACCTTGTATGCGGGGATAAAGATTCCGTTGGCGCCGATCTTCAAGTGATCGCCATAATGTAGAGGCTCGTTGCCTTGAGTTAAGTGCATGGTGTAAAAAATTGCTTCGGGAATCGGGGGTACAACTATGAACGATTGGAAGAAGCCAGAGTTCGTCGAGATCCGGATGGACGCGGAAATCAACTGCTACAGTTCGGCGTTGGGGGACGATCCCAGGGTGCGAGTCCTGAAGCAGCCGTTGATTCGCGACGACGGATCCGAAACCAGCCAGGAATCCTAAGACCGGCGGTCAGTGCGGGTCCATATTCTTGGTTCCGCGGCCGGCGGCGGCTTCCCGCAGTGGAATTGCAACTGCGTCAACTGCGCTGGACTGAGGACCGGGGCGCTGCATGCGAAAGCGCGGACCCAATGCTCGGTAGCAGTCAGCGCGGACGAGCTCGCGATGGTCGCTGCTGAACGCGAGCCCTGACCTTCGAGCGCAGATTTTTTCATTCCCCGAACTGCTGCCAAAGAGCCGCGTTAGAGGATCGGCCATCGACGCGGTACTGCTTTCCGACGCGGAACTCGATCACATCACCGGCCTGCTCTCGCTGCGAGAGGCTCAGCCAATTCGGCTGTATTGCACGCCGCAGGTTTTCGAATGGGTATTCGCACCGAATCCGATTTTTGCTGCGTTGAATCAGCCGGATAGATTCCACGTGACGAGATTGGAAGATCGCAAAGTCGAGACCGTAGGATGTGGACTCGGCTTCGAGGCGATTTTCGTCAAGGGAAAAGTTCCAACCTATGTGAAGAGGCCGGCAGCCAGTTGCGATGGGGCTACGGTCGCCTACAAACTCATCGACGAACGCACCGCCTCGTCACTTCTCTATGTTCCTGCGATAAAAGAAATCGATGAAAGGTTTATCGCGGCGGCGGCCGAGTGCAACTGTCTTCTGTTCGACGGCAGCTTCTGGTCGGACGACGAAATGGAGCGTCGCGGGACCGGAACGCGGACTGCATCCGAGATGGGTCACATGCCTATCTCGGGACCGGCCGGCAGCCTCGCGCAGCTCAGCCATCTTCGAATTAGAAAAATCTACACGCACATCAACAACACCAATCCGATTCTCGATGAGACTTCGGCCGAGCGCCGCGAGGTCGAAAGCGCGGGATGGGAAGTCGCCGAAGACGGCATGGATTTTACAGTGTGACTTCGGGCGTAGACGGTATGACAGAAAGCAAAGCTGACTCACCGGAAAAATTTGTTGCGCGCCTGCGGGCGATTGGCGAGGCTGCCTACCACGACAAGCATCCGTTTCACGTCCTGATGCATCAGGGCAAGCTGACGAAGCGGCAACTGCAGGCGTGGATCGAAAATCGTTTCTACTATCAGTGGACGATCCCCAAGAAAGACGCGCTGATCCTGGCCAAGGCCGACGACTCGGAATTTCGTCGCGCGTGGATCACTCGAATCATCGACCACGACGGGATGGGCGACAGCGAGGGCGGCATCCGCAAGTGGTACAAGCTGTCGGAGGCCGCGGGTCTCGACGTCGACGACGTCGCCAGCCTGCGCTACGTGCTGCCCGGCGTGCGTTTCGCGGTGGACGCGTACCTGCATCTGTGCGCGTCGCGTCCGCTGACCGAGGCGGTCGCGTCGTCGCTGACGGAATTGTTCGCGCCGACTTTGATGGCCGATCGAATCGCAGTCCTCGAGAAGTTATATCCGTGGCTCGACAGCCGCGGCCTCGAATATTTTCGCGGACGCCTCGTGCAGGCGCCGCGCGATTCCGAGTTCGGCCTGGATTACGTCGTCGCGCATTGCACGACGCGCGAGTCGCAGGATCGCGCCGCCGACGCGCTCACGCTCAAGTGCCACATACTGTGGGGTCTCCTCGACGCCATTCACTACGCCTACGTTTCACCCGGATATTTGCCTCCGCTATGGCACGATCCGCGGAAACTTTGATGAGCGCCGACGACAACGCATGGCGGCCACGGCTGGCCTCGCGCGCACGATTGAAGTTCGATCCCATCGCGAAGCAGGAAATGCTCCTGTTCCCGGAAGCGGCGCTGGCTCTCAATGAAACGGGCGCGGCGATCGTGCGGCTGTGCGACGGCGAACGTTCGATCGATGGAATCGTCGATCAATTGTCAAAAAAATACGGCGACGCCGATCGCGACGCGCTGATGCGAGAGGTGATGGATTTCCTCGACACGATTCGCACGCGCGGGTTGCTCCAATGACGGTCGCGCCGCGACCATACACGCTCGTCGCCGAGCTCACCTATCGATGTCCGCTGCGATGCGTGTACTGTTCCAACCCGGTCGATTTCCACCGCTCGCGCAAGGAACTGACGACCGACGATTGGCGCCGCGTTTTTTCACAAGCCGCGGAACTGGGCGTCATGCAGTTGCATCTCTCGGGTGGCGAACCTGTCCTGCGCGCCGATCTCGTCGACCTGATTCGACATGCGCGGGCCTGCGATCTCTACACCAACCTGATCACGGGCGGCACGCTGCTCGACGAGGAAAAGCTGCGGCTCTTTCGCGATGCGGGCCTCGACCATATTCAGCTGAGCATCCAGGGGGCAGCGCGCGAAAGCGCCGAGATGATCGCTGGCGTGCGATCGCATCGAAAAAAACTCGAAGTCGCGCGGCTCATCCGCCAGATCGGCTTTCCGCTAACGCTCAACGTCGTGATCCATCGGCTGAATATTGCCGAAGTTCCCGAACTCATCGCGATCGCATTGGAGATCGGAGCGGATCGACTCGAGCTGGCGAATACGCAGTTCTATGCATGGGCGGCTGAGAATCGTAGCGCGCTGATGCCGACGCGGGAGCAATACGTTCGCGCCGAAGAAATCGCGCGCGAGGCGATCGCGAAATATCGGGGCACGCTTGAAATCGCGTTCGTGCAGAACGACTACCTCTCGGGCGAGCCCAAGCCATGCATGGGCGGTTGGGGCCGCAGCTACATGTGCGTCAACCCGACTGGCGAGGTGATGCCATGCCACGCCGCCGCGGTAATTCCGGGCCTGCGTTTCGAATCGGTCCGCGATAGCGCGCTGGAAAAGATCTGGCGCGACTCGCCCGCGATGAATGCGTTCCGCGGCGATGATTGGATGATGGAGCCGTGTCGCACCTGTGCCAGGAAAGAAATCGATTTCGGCGGATGCCGCTGTCAGGCCTTCATGCTGGCCGGAAACGCCGCGGAAGCCGATCCGATCTGCCGACTGTCACCGCATCACGGGATAGTCGAGTCGATGCGAGATGACACCGGAGCAGACGCCCCGCTCATCTATCGCGACGTGAAGACCAGCCGCCGTTTAGCGCGCGGTTTTGCGCGACAGCAGGAAGACCCATGACGGTTGATTGCAGCCAGGTGATCGCACGGGAGCTCGAGGTGGGCGAACCGTTGCTGTGGTCGGGGCAGCCTCGCAAGGGCATCGTATTTCGAAGCTCCGACGTCTTTCTGATCCCGTTCAGCATCATGTGGGGTGGTTTTGCGATTTTCTGGGAGACATCAGTTTTCGCTCAAGCACGCAAAGGCGGAAAGACGATGTCGCTATTCATGGTGTTATGGGGAATCCCTTTCGTACTGATCGGCCTGTACATGATTTTCTTCCGGTTCATCGTCGATGCACGCCGACGCGAGCACACTTGTTATGGCCTAACCGATCGCAGAGCGATTATTGTGACCGGGCTGGTCGGGGGCGAACTGTCTCCCAGCATTGGGACGGTAACATCGCTGGCTGCGGGTTTGGGCAGGCGCAAAGTGAAGAGCCTTGATTTGCGAACGATGACCGACTTTTCGATGAACGAGCGCGCGGACGGGAGTGGAACCATTACGTTTGGTGCGCAGAATCAGTCTTCAAACTTCGCCGGCAGCGGTTGGCCCGGGTCAGGAGGCAATGCCCCACCCAGCTTCGATCTGGTCGACAATGTCAAATCGGTTTACGAGTTGATTCGCGGCGCGCAACGAAAGACCTGACTCGACCGCGAGACTAAACGATTTCACTGGACTCGCAGGCTCACGACTCTAGCGCCACGTCGGCGGATCGCTCCCGAGCGGCGCGGGCGGAAGATCCCATCGCGGCGGCGTTTCAGACATGCGCGCGATCGGGCCGAGACGCGTGAGAGGTCCCCAGGCGGTATTCATCTCGATGATCCAGGGAGCGATCGATGCCATGTCGAATCCGCCTGGCTTGTCGTCCGGCGCGGTGCGCGGCAACGACATGATCCACATCGATGTGCGCGCGAGCGACACGCGAACGTGCCAACTGCCGCCTTCGGTGGCGCGTCGCGCGAGCGCACACATCACGCCGAGCGCGCCAAGGTAGCCCGTCGTGTAATCGTTGATCGCGGCCGGTACGAGAGCGGGATGCTCGTCGCCCGCATGCTCGTGCGCCATGCCGGTAAAGGTCTGCGCGAGTTGCTCCCATCCGGGACGTTGCGCGAACGGGCCTTCGTGTCCGTAACAGTCGATCGATACTGCTATGATGCCGGGCCGCATCCCACCCAATTCTTCCGGTGAGAAGCCCCGGCGCGCGAGAGCACCGGGACGGTAACCTTGCGAGAATACGTGCGCGCCGCGGACCAGCAAGCGCAGTTGCTCGACGTCTTCCTTGCGATCGAGATCGAGATAGCACGAGCGCTTGCCCGGATTGGTGTCGATAACGAAAGGCTCGATTGACGGCAGCTTGGGGCTCCGAACATGCAGCACCTTGGCGCCGTGCTCGGCCAGGGTACGCGCGCAGGTCGGTCCCGCGAGCACGCGCGTGAGATCGAGAACGCGCACACCTGACAACGGACGCGCGCCTTGCTCGGCGGCTCGCGGTCCCGGAATCGGCTCGGGCGGCGCGTCGCCGAGTCGAAGAATCTCGACAACAGGCACTTGCGCGAGCGCGACGCCTTGAGGATGCGCGCGCCATTCGTCGGCGCTGCGGAGTTTTGCGCCGCATACGCCGCGGTCGGCGAGCGCGTCTTCGAGCGCCTGCGCATCCCACGACGCGACCGCTTTCGCGATCGCGCCGGCTTCATCGTCGCATTTCAAAAGTGCGAGCGTGCCTTCGCGCGAGCTGAATCCGCCGTGCAGATGGACCCAGCGCCCGTCGCGCGCTCGATAGAGAGCGGTCGTGGGCTGCGGGCTGCGGTCGAATGAGGCGCCCTGACATCGTTGGTATAGGAACGACACGAGCGATGCGGCTGCGGCGCGCACATCGACCTCGATACGCTGCGGACGTCCGCCGCGCGCGCACCACAGTTCGGCGGCCGCGGTCGCATTCGCGGCGAGGACCGCGGCGGCAGCCTCGCCGGCGCGAAATCGGGTCGCGATAACGGGATCCTGTCCGACTATTTGGAGCGTGTGTCGATTTGAAGTGTCCGCGCGTCCGAGTGAGGCAAGCAGCTCGCGTGTCCATGATGTGGTTTCGATCGGTGAAGGGATTGGCACGCGTCGAAATTAGCACATCGATGCTGAGAAGTTTGCCGAACGCTGCGGGACCGTGCTTGAATCCGGCTTGAGGACAGTATCATGAATTCGGAAATCGAATTGCGCGACCATCTGTTCGTCGGCCCATTGCGGCGATCCGTCAACAACGCCAGCAAAGTCGCGGGCAGCATCCACGATGACGCGACGGCTACAAAGCTTGGGTTTCGCGGAGGCACGGTTGCCGGATCGATCCATCTGGAGTTGTTTCCGCCGCTGTTGCTGAGAGCGTTTGGCCAGCGATGGTTTGAGCGCGGCACGATCTCGATGTACTTCCTCAATGCGACGACCGATCGAGAGGCGGTGCGCGCGTTCGTGAAAGAGCCAGCGCTCGATGCAGCTGACGCGCAGGTCGAAATCTGGATCGAGCGCGATGACGGGATGCGAGTAGCGGAAGGCACCGCGTCGGTCGGAAGTCCCGAAGAGCCAAGCGCGCTGCTGCGGCGTCCGCTCGATCGATTCGACGCGGGTGATCTGCGGATTCTTGGCGGACTGAAAGTCGGCGATCAGTTCGAGGAATGCGACGCGTTTCTCACCAAAGATGCTATGGCCGAGCGGATGAAGGTCATCACCGAACCGATGGATTGGTACACCAAGCCCTCGCCGTGGGGTGGTGCGATCGCAACGCCGGCCGCGATGGTGCAGTTGCTGTATTCGCAATCGATCGCGACGCTGCGCGCCAAGCTCGGGCGGGCAGTCGGACTGTTCGGTGCGATCGAGCTGCGCAATATCAACGGGCCGGTGCGCGCAGAACATCCGTATCGCGTTGGCGGGAGTATCGTCGCGCTGGGTCAGAGTCCCAAGACCGAATACATGTGGTTCGAGACGGCGCTGAACGAAGCGGACGGTAAGCGCGTCGCCGAGATGAGGATGCTGCTGCGCTTCATGAAGGCGTCGTCGCCGAAGTACAACGACGCGAGCGCGAGCTGATACCAGAATTGATTTAATGCGGAACCCGCCCTGGGTTCCGCACCTCCTTGGGCAGGGGTGACCCCTGCACCCAGTGTTAATCGCAAAATGGCGAGGACGCCATTTTGCTCTCAGGTTCTTTTAAAAAAGAGGAGTGGCGGATTGAAGGCGCTGACTGGCGGCGGCTCGCCTTCGAACTTCTCGATTTGGACCAGAGTAGTCTGGGCGCTTGGACCTTGGGCCAGGTGCGAGGTTCCCTTGTCGAGCGTGAGGACATTCGGGTTGCCGTGCTTGTCGAGGCTGCCGATCGTGCCTGGTTCGAGCGGGTCGTACCACGCGCCGGTCGAGATCTGAATTACGCCGGGGCGGATGTCGTCGGTGAGAACTGCGCCGGCGAGAATTGCGCCGCGATCGTTGAAAACCCGGACGACATCGCCGTCGCGAATTTCGCGCGCGGCCGCATCGCCGCGATTCATTCGCATCGGCTCGCGACCCGCGACTTTGCTCTGCTGGCTGAGACGCCCCATGTCCATCTGGCCGTGCAAGCGCGTGCTCGGCTGCGTGGTCAGAAGATGCAGCGGGTATTTGCGAGCAGCTTCGCTGCCTAACCATTCGGCGGGCTCGAGCCAGGTGGGATGTCCGGGGCAGTCGTCGTAGTGGTAGCTCGCGATTTTTTCAGAGAAGATCTCGATTCGCCCTGACGGAGTTGGCAGCGGATTGGCCTCGGGATTCATCCGGAATTCTTCGAAGAGGACGTGCGGGGTCGAGGCCTCGGGAATCTCGAGGTAGCCGCGGCGCCAGAACTCATCGAAGGAAGGCCATTCCGCGACGTGACGATTCGCGTGCTCGCGCGCAGCGTCGTAGATGTGGCGCAACCATTGAATGGTGGTCCGGCCTTCGGTGAACGACTTGCGAGTGCCGAAGCGGTCGGCGAGATCGCTCAAAATTGCAAAGTCGTCGCGTGCTTCGCCGACCGGTGCGATCGCCTGTTTCATCGCGATGATGAATCTGTCGCGCGCGCTGGCACCGATGTCGTCGCGCTCGAGGGTCGTGGTGCTGGGCAGCACGATGTCGGCATGGCGCGCGGTCGCCGTCCACCAGGGATCGTGGACGACGATAGTCGAAGGGCGGCGCCATGCGCGGATCAGGCGGTTGAGATCCTGATGATGGTGAAACGGATTGCCACCGCACCAATAGACGAAATCGATGTCGGGATAGACGAGGTCCTGCCCGTTGTACTGGAACGGCTGAAGCGGATTGAGCAGGAGGTCCGCGATTCGAGCCACCGGGATGAAGCTGCGAACCGGATTGCGGCCGAGCGGCAGAGTCGGAATCGGCATATCCGGCAGCATGGTCGCGAGTCCCTCCATGCTTCCGTAGCCGAAGCCGAAGCCGCCGCCGGGCAGACCGACCTGGCCGAGGACTGCGGCAAGTGCGATGGCTGCCCAAACCGGCTGCTCGCCGTGGTCGCCGCGCTGCAGAGACCAATTGACGTTGATGAAGGTTCGCGACGCGGCCATCTTGCGCGCGAGGCCGCGAATCCTGTCGGCGGAAATTTCGCTCAAGCCGGCGGCCCATTCGGCTGACTTCGAGACGCCGTCCTCGGCGCCCAGGAGATAGTCGCGGAAGCGATTGAACCCGGCGCAGTAGCGCGCGAGGAAATCCGCGTCGTGCAATCCCTCGACGATCAGCGTGTGCGCCAGCGCCAGCATCAGCGCGGTGTCGCTATGCGGGCGCGGCGCGATCCATTCGGCGTCGAGGAACGCGGCCGCATCGTCGCGCATCGGGCTGATGTTGCAAAACTCGACGCCCGCGGCCTTGGCCTTCTCAAGCCAGCCGCGAGTCGTATGCTCGCCGACACCGCCGGGAGTCACTTGAGTGTTGCGCGTCGGAATGCCGCCGAACATCACGACCAGGTCCGCATGGTCGGCGATGCTCTTCCAACTGGTGCCGGGACCGTTCATCGCATGCAGGCTGCCAAGCACGTTCTTCACGAGCACGGCGCCTGCCGCGTTGCTGTAGGTGTCGCGCGCGCCGGTGAATCCGCCGATGCCGCCGAGGAAGCGTTGCAGTTGCGTTCGCGCATGATGGAAGCGGCCGGCGCTGGCCCATCCGTAGGAGCCGGCGTAGATGGCGTGGTTGCCGCGATCGCGAATGACGCGCTTGAGTTCGTCGGCGATCAAATCGAGCGCGCGATCCCACGTCACCGGGACGTATCGATCCGATCCGCGACGATCGCGAGCGCCGCCGGGGCCTTGCTCGAGCCATCCTGCGCGCACTGCGGGCTGCGAGACGCGGCAGGCGTGATGCAGCGCGTCGGGAATCGAGTGAAGTAGGGGAGAAGGATCAGGATCGCGGGCGAAGGGGCGCGCCTCGGTGACGCGTCCATCGAGGACGACTGGCTCGAACGTGCCCCAATGCGAGTGGTTGAGGGCGGGCGTGGAGGGTGGGTTTTTTTCTGACATCGAGCTCACGCGGGCAGCTACTTCATCAGGAGATTTCTTCGAACAGGGCAGTGCTCAAATATCGTTCGCCGGAATCTGGAAGTATCACGACGATCGTTTTGCCGGAGTTTTGCGGACGCTTGGCGATGCGCGCAGCGACTGCGGCAGCGGCTCCGCATGAAATGCCCGACAGGATTCCTTCTTCGCGGGTTAGACGGCGAGCGTATTCGATCGCCTCTTCGTTGCTTACCTGCTCGACGACGTCGACCATCGAGAGGTCGAGATTTTCAGGGACGAAGCCCGCACCGATGCCCTGGATTTTGTGCGCGCCCGGCTTCAGCGGCTGGCCGCTCCGCTGCTGCGTGATGACGGGGCTCGCAGTCGGCTCGACGGCGACCGACGTGATCGGTTTGCCCATGGTTTTTTTGATGTAGCGCGAGACGCCGGTGATAGTGCCGCCGGTGCCGACTCCCGCCACAAAAATATCGACCGCACCTTCGGTGTCGTTCCAGATTTCGGGACCGGTGGTCGCTTCGTGGATGGCGGGGTTGGCGGGATTCTTGAACTGTTGCAGCAGGACGTAACGGCCGGGCGCCGACGCGACGATCTCCTCGGCCTTCGCGATCGCTCCCGACATGCCGCGCGCGCCCTCGGTCAACACGAGCTTCGCGCCATATGCGATGAGCAGTTTGCGGCGCTCGAGGCTCATCGTATCCGGCATCGTGAGTGTCAGCGGGATTTTGCGGGCGGCCGCGACGAAGGCCAGCGCGATGCCGGTGTTGCCGCTGGTCGGTTCCACCAGCTCCTTGCCCGGACCCAGCAAGCCGCGCTTCTCGGCGTCCCAGACCATCGCGGCGCCGATACGGTCTTTGACGGAATAGGCTGGGCTGCGTCCTTCAATTTTGCCGAGAACGATGGCAGGCGCGCCGTCGGTGACGCGGTTCAGCCGCACCAGCGGCGTGTGTCCGATCGAGCGCGAATTGTCTTCATACCAATGTGGCATCGGCAGTCTCCCGCTTCTGAAATCGTCGAATTATATTACCTGTTGGACCAGACAAATGACGATTGAGCCAGTCGCCTCGTAGTACTAGAGATACGCGGAGGTCTATAGCGATGGCAAATTCCCGGCGCAGCGGGGCGCTCACAATCCTGGCGATTCTGTTCGCAATTCTTGCGGTGTCCGACATTCTCAAGCCGCTTCATCTCGAGGGCGCGACCACCGGGCTGGTCTTTTTCGGCAAACGGCTGAGCGGCACTCCTGACGCGATCCTTGGACCGATACTGGGAATCATTCTTTTGATCTACGCGGCTGGGATCTGGCGGATGCGCCGTTATGCGCTGTACCTCGGCTACGCGTATGCGATCTACGTTACGATCAACCTGGCGCTTTTCTCCGTGCGGAATCCGCCGCCGGCTTCGCAGGGAGAGATGATCTTCGGCCTCGTTTACATCGTTTTTGCGCTCGCGTTCAGTTGGGGCACGGCGATACTTCTGAGCCGTCACAAAGGCGAGCTCACGTAGCATTTGCCTCTCCCCTCGTTACCTCCGCGTGATTTCGGAGCAGAATGGAATCTTGAATCGCGCGAAAAATGCGCGCTGAACAAGGTCCCTCACCTTAAATGCTCTCCTTCGGGAGAGGGGAAGAACGCCGAGTCATGCTAGGTTTTCCTCTGGTGCTGTCAACCACGAGCTCTATTTTCAAGTTAGAAAATCGTGAAGACAACAACGCCCAGAGCAATGCATACTAGCCCTTCGATGAGTAGTTGTTGCTTAGTCGACTCTCTAATCGGCACGCGCCTAAAGAGATCTCGGATACGAAAGCGCTTGGTATCATAGCATTTCAGATATGCGAACCGACAATGAGCGATGCCTACTATGATCAAAGCAGGACTCATGATCCATTTTACGAACCATAGTGGGATAGGCGGATAGACCATAGCGCCGTCCAAGACCATTCAGGAACCGTATAGAATACCAATTTCGTTCCGATTGTGTCGGTTCCTATTGTTGCAGGGTCTCGTAGCTAGTATAGCCAAGATTTTCGGGCAGAGAGGAACGAACTCGACGAGGCGTCTTTAATCCTATCGGCGCAGCAGGTGAGTGATCAGATAGATTGCGAACATCCCAAGGCAGGTGGCGACGCCGACCAATGGAGAGTCGTGCTCGCGCGCTTCCGGCAGCAAGTCCGACGCGCCGATATAGAGAAAAGAACCGGCGAAGAATGCGAGCATGACCGGCAGCAGACCCGCTCTCAGATTGAACATCAGCGTCGAGGCCGCGCCGACCACGGGCGCCGACATGTCGATTATCAGCCAGAAGATCGCGTCCTTGCGCGAATTGCCATGCGCAAGAACGACAGTCACCGTGTTCAACCCGTCGCTGAAATCGTGCGCGATAATGCCGAAGGCAATCAGAAGACCCGATCTCGACGCTCATCTGAAAGCCGACGCCGATCGCAACTCCGTCAAGGAAACTGTGGAAGGCGAGGCCCGCCGCCGACATCGCGCCAAGTTCCGTCTCGTGAGCCTCCGCCAAATGCGGGTGTTCGCGCGCGCGATGCATCGCGGTGTATCTCTCGAGTCCAAAGAACGCGAGGAATCCGAGCGCGGTGATAGGCATATACGATGCGCCGTGGTCGAATGCGAAAACTTCCGGCAGAATGTCGAAGAGAGCGACGGCGAGGACGGCGCCGGAACTGAAACCGAGCAGCAAATGAAGCCGGTCGCGCAAGCGAATAGCGGCGGTCCCGCCCAAGCCGGTGGAGACGAGAGTTACCAGGGCAAGAAGAATCGGCGCGAATCGCATGGGTGGATTTTGCTCAGATACAGGCGGTCAAATTCAACCTGCTGCAGGGAACCAGACGCGGCGCTCGGGCGTTGCTAATATGATGAACATGGAATCGCGAACGAAGTGGATACTGGCGCTTTTTGTTACCGTGGGGCTGTTATTCGGCATGAAGCCGATCGATGCTTTCGCGCAAACCGCTGGCAGTGACCATGATACTGCGGTTTTCTCGGGCGGATGTTTCTGGGGCGTCGATGCTGTCTTCAAGCACGTGAAAGGTGTGAACAAGGTTGTTTCCGGATATGCGGGCGGAGCGGCAAACACTGCGCAGTACGAAACAGTCAGCACGGGAACGACCGGACATGCCGAGTCGGTGCAGGTCACTTACGATCCGTCGAAGGTCTCTTACGACGATCTGCTTAAGGTGTTCTTTTTCGTCGCGCACGATCCTACCGAGCTGAATCGCCAGGGACCAGACTCAGGGACTCAGTATCGGTCATCGATCTTCTATGAGAATGACGCTCAGAAGAAGATGGCCGACGGACTACATCGCGCAACTGGATCAGAAGCACGCATTCTCAAAACCAATCGTCACCAAGGTGGTCCCGCTCACAGGATTCTATCCGGCTGAAGACTACCATCAGAACTACCTCGAGTTGCATCCGGATCAACCCTACATCCTCTTCAACGATTTGCCGAAACTCGAGCAGTTTCAGAAAGACTTACCCAGCCTCTATCAGCAACAGGTCGCGAAGTAGATCAGCTGGCCGCCGCGCGACGGAGTTCGATTTTGCGCATCTCGTCGGCGTGCGAGCGGGCCTGGTCGGCCGCGCGTACGGCAGAGTCCGAGGCGTGGTATAGCTCAAGGTCGGCATCGAACTCGCCGTCGACGACCGGGCTCAATGCTACATCCATATAGTGCTTCGACGCGGGATCGTTCTCGATCTTCTTTCGCAGGCGTTCCAGCCTCCAGAAGAACCATAGTCCGGGCAGGTAGGTCGTTAGACTCTCGCGCGTGCGGCGTACGAAAAAGCTGAAGACGTTCTCGCGCTTGTATCCGGGACGGCGCTGCGTGCGAGGCTTGCGGCGAAGGATTCCGCCTTGCAGCGGATGCACCTGCTCGAAGGCGTGACTGCCGTAGAAGTAGAAAATCATCGAGGTCATCCGGCGCGAGCGCATCCCACTTGCGACCGCTCGCTTGATCAAGGTCTCGATGTGCGACGGCGAATAGTAGAGGTGCCATGCGCGCTGGTAGATATCCTGCCATTCGGCGGCGCTCATCCGCGGATGGTCGGCGGTCGCATGCTCGGCGTCATACTTGTTGGTGTCGGCTTCCATCCGCTCGCCACGCAGGTACATCTCCTGGTGATCCTTAGAGCCGGGCAGGGGAGTGAGCATGAAGAACTCCATGATGTCGATCGGGAGTTCGCGCTGGATGATCGCGATGTCGCGCTCGATGCTCGCAGGTGTGTCGGACGGGAAGCCGAGGATGTAGCCGGCGTAGGTCAGCACCTTCGCGCTTTTCCATGCCTGCAGCATTTTGCGATATTCGGTGATGCGATTCTGACCCTTCGACGCGCCCTTCAGACTGTCGGGATTGATGTTCTCGAGGCCGATGAAAACCTTCTTACACCCTGCACGCACCGACTTCTCGACGAAGTGCGGAATTTTGTGACACATGGTGTCGACCTGCATGATGATGTTTATCTTCAGCCGGTCGCGGCGCTTGAGTTCTATGATGCGGTCGAGAATCGCTTCCCAATTCTTGTTGCGAGCGAAATTGTCGTCGGTGATGAAGAAGCTCTTGACGCCTTGGGCCGCGTGCGCGCGGATCAACTGCTCGATGTCGTCGGCGCTGCGATAGCGCGACTTGCGACCCTGCACATTTATGATCGTGCAGAAGCTGCAACTGAACGGGCATCCGCGCCCCGCGTCGAAGCATCCGAGCGCGCCGGCGTAGCGCTTGACGTACTTCATCGGCAGGAATGGCAGCGGTCCGCCTTCCATCCCGGGCAAATCGGCCATGAAGTTGTAGACAGGAGGCAAACGATTCTCGAACGCGGCCAGCAGCAGCTCGTCGAGCCGGTGCTCAGCCTCGCCAGCGAACAGCGTTATCCCGAGCGCGAGCGCGTCTTTCATCTCGGGCGGCATCTCGGGCAGCATCGCGAGGCATCCGCTGACGTGGAATCCGCCGATCGCGACCTGGATGCCGGCGGCGCGCAACTCACGCGCGATATCGGCCGCGCGCGCGAACTGGTTGGTCTGCACTCCGACCAACAGCACGATGCCGCGGTTCGCGTTGCGTTTGAATCGGCGGACTATTCCACCGACCGGCACTTTCGCGTTGGTCTCGTCGTGCGCCTCGATGTCCAGATCGACGCCGTCACCGAGGATGCGCCGCGACTGTGCGTCGAGCGCGAGGCCATAGAGGTTCGACAGCGAGCTCGACGGCACGAATCCGCGCCACCATTGGATCAGGTAGCCGTCGTCGTCGTAGTGCGAGGGTTTAATGAGCTCGACGAGAAATTTTGTGCGGTTCGCTTGATTCACGCTCTTGCCAGAAAGACATCGGCCCCACTCTATCCGCAATGTGAGGTGTTCGCTACCGAATGATGCGAGCCCTGTTGATATCGTTTCTCAACGGACCAGGCTGTCGAAATTTTGCGTGAATGGCTCAAATCGTAAAAAAGTAGGTATTGCACTGACGCTAGTAAGCGTGCACACCTATTCTATAGGACGTTAATCGTAACGAACTGTTAAGAAGGACGCGGTCGCGTCAAAGGAGCAACACTTGGACCTTGAAAAATTAGTGTCGGACCTGGCGAAGGAACGGGACAGGCTTGGCCGGGCGATCACTGCCCTACTGGGATCGGCTGGAGCGGCCTTGTCTGGCGGCGGCGGCAGGAAGAAGCGAATGGGCAGGCCTAAGGGAGCCACCACGAAGAAGCGCAAGCGCGGAGGTCTGACGCCAGAGGGCAGAAAGCGCCTTTCGATTGCGATGAAGAAGCGTTGGGCTGAGCGCAGGAAAAAGGGCGCTTAGGGACAGCTTTAAATCGCTCGCACAGAACAGTATCGCGCTGTTCGTGCGTGCTTTTTTGGCCAGGTCAAATCGGCGAGAGGCGATTTCGATGAGGCTCGTGCTTCTCCTTGTTGCAATGGTCGCACTGGTTGGATGCGCTACCGTCGATAAGGACGTGGCGCATCTTCAGCAGGAGCAAGATGCGATCAGTGCCGCGACCAGGAAGATACAGGTCGTTCATGGCGCTACCGTCAAAGGTCATCCGCAGTACACAGCCCTCGGACGTGCCGAGGGCTACTGCTTCAACCTGCCGAATTCTACAGGCGGCCAGGTAATCCATGGCGACGGACTTAGGGCAGCGGCGTATCGCCAGTATGGCGATCAGGTCGATGCGATCGTGAACACGAGCGTATGGTTCGTTTCAGATGACGACTACGGCGCATACGAGCCCTACACTGAAGGTGGATACTTCGAATGCGCCGGCACCGCGGTTCATTTCACCGGCGAGCCGGCGCCTTCCACTCAACCTAAGCAACCTCCAGCCAGTTGACGCATAGATTGTTTACTCAAACCAGGTAGCCAAGGAGAGACCGAAATGGCTTTGCTTGTACCGGTGTTGGGAATCGAAGAGGTAAGGGCACATCGCGGCTGGTTTCTGTTTATGGGAGTGGCGCTGATAATCCTTGGCACCATCGCAATAGGCAGCGCTGAAGTCATGACGATGGTTTCGGTGATGTTCATAGGATGGCTGCTGCTATTTGGCGGGCTGTTCGAAATCGTTCACGGATTTGCCCGCCGCGCGTGGGGTGGCTTCTTCGTCAACCTAATGGGCGGCCTGCTCTATGCTGTGACAGGGCTGCTGATGGTCACCCATCCGGGGGTAGCGGCGGTGACGCTCACCTTCATGATCGCGATGCTGCTGATAGTGGCAGGCACCTTCAGAATCTTCGTGGCCTTCTCGACTCCGATACCTCATCGGGGATGGCTGGTGCTGAACGGCATCATTTCGCTGTTCCTCGGATTCTCGATCATGAGCTCGTGGCCGGTTTCAGGACTGTGGGTCATCGGGCTCTTCATCGGCATCGATATGATCTTCGACGGCTGGACAGAAGTGATGCTGGCGTTGAGCGCTGGAAGTGGGGGAGGGGGCGCATCCGCTCAAACGGCGACTGCATGATCATGACGGATTCCTAGCCAGGTTGTGCGTTCGCGGATCGAAAAGCTTCCAGCGCGGCGCGGACTCGTTCCGTTTCCGCGACCATCGCAAGGATCGCCACTTCAATCTCGGCAGCTGGTTCGCGTCTGGCCAGGTCTTCGAGATCACGCGACAGCTCCATCAGGCGCACCGCGCCAAAATGACCGCAGCTGCCCTTGATAGCGTGTGCGGTAGCCGCAACCCCCGCACGATCGTTTTGCTTCATTTGTAACCCGATGGTGAGGACACGTTTGCTCAAGTCGTCGAGAAAGACGTTGATGATTTCGACGACAAATTGGTCGCCGGTATCATCGTTGTCGGCCAGCTGAATAATCGCGCTCATGTTGATCGCGGGAACGCCGGTAGCTTCAGTGCTCACGCTATCAAACGATCCAAGTTGCGTGCCGTTGGCATGGTAACCACTCGTCTAACCATCACCGCACTCCACCATTGATTGGCAGTGGTCGGCAGCGGCGCGCGGTACTAGCAGGAGTAGTCGTGATCGGCGACGCGAATATGAAAGCGCCAGTCTCGCGCCGAGTCAGAATCGCGTCGCTGTGTCATTTGTTTACCTCCGCGCGATTAGAATCACTCCCGAACGCTATCTCGACGCGAACCGGCTGACCTCGTCCTGCCATTTGTCGCCGAATACCAGGATCATCACCTGCTGATTGATTTCTGCATCATGACTCAGGCTGCGGATCGAGCCGCCGCCCGTGGCCGCCAGCACCTTGTAGGCCGCCTGCGCCTGCTTTGCGAACTGAGGAAGCGGCCCGATCTCGGCGGCGTTGGCTCCTGGCCATGCACCTTGATCCAGAATGCGCGCGCGAAGCGCTCGTGTTCCTCCTGTTGGACATCGACGCCGCTCAGCGTGCCGTTGTTGCGCCTGAAGTCCTTGATGAGCGCGAGCAGTGGTGCGAAATCCTGCGGCTCGGGCGGGGAGTCGCCTATCAGCACAATGACTTTGCGCGCATAAGGCTTCCAATCCATTTTGGTGACGGCAGCCTGCACCGCGCCGAGCGTGTTCTCCTGCCACTCGCCGCCGCCCTTCGCCTGAATCGATCCCAGGAACGTTTGCAGCTTCGCGGTCGAAAGCGTCAGCGGCTGCATGTCGAGCGGCTCGCCCTTGCCACCGAATACGACGACGCCGATTCGCGCGATTGGAACCAGTTGGCGAACTCTGATCGCGAGCCGCGTCATCCGCGCCTTGACGTCAGCCATCACGAAGTCCATCGACTTGGTGCCGTCGATCACGAGCACAATATCGAGACCCTTGTGGCGCAGTGTGTCGAGGTACCATGGAAAGGTCCCACCACCGTTGCCGCCGAGTCCAGGATGAATGTTCAGGTAATCGCCGAAATGGCGATGGCCAATATCGAGTCCTGTGTCAGACGGAGTTGCGGCAAGATCGCTCGGGTTCGCGCCTAGCACCTTGTTGACGTCCACCGGCTTCGGCGAATCGTCAGGCGATTTGGTCTTGAGCTCCGGCATTGGAGGATCTGTAAATTCGAGTGGCTCGAAGGCTTCAGGCGGATGAATGGAGCCCGCATCCAGCTTGAGGATTAACAATTCGCGCGCGCGTGTCTCATGCACGGCGACGACGAGCGTGAGAATAATCGCGAGGTGAATCGCAATTGAAAAGGAAAACGGGCCACCGGCGAAACGAGCCGCGCTGCGAAGGCGTGGCGGCATGATTGCGGATATGGGAACGCCGCGGATTCGGTTCCATGCAAAGGCGACGATCAATATCGAGCTGGATACGGCCAGACAGACGATCAGGATCGCAATCATCGCATCCTCCTTCGCGCCAACTTCGGCTCGGGCGTTGGCGTCTCCTGAAACTGAGATCGGAGAAGGAGGCGATTTTCTTGCGATTTATTTTGGCTTATCCGCGTATGCATACCTCATGGCGATGGTCTCGTGGACGCCATACCACTAGGGGTGAAATGCTGGATACTCAAAGGGAGGGGTACTATGACTGGCGCACAAATGAATTCTAGACAGGTAAAGCCTCGTCGCCTCGCCGTATTCGTGACGATAATCGCCGTAGAATGTTTGGTCGCGGTTGGTCTTCTTTATTTTGCATTGGTTAAGCGCGGAAATCTTCAAACCGCTTGCGTGATCGCTTTCACAATATGGGTTCAAGGAATCTATCAGACGGTTAAGAAATGGCGCCTGCTGCGGTACGGAGAAGAGGTGAGGCAGCGAATGCAGGATGCTGTCACAAACCCGACTATCGATCCCCGTCGCATCGGAGACTAGCCATCCGGCTCAGACCAGCTTGGTCACTCTGGTCCGGCGAACCAAATTTGCCCCCCTAGTGCCCATGTGGTTCTGCTCGAAACCGCCATTACCCAGAACTGTTCCTGAACAATGACCGAGACGCGCTGGCGCGCGAGGTCCTTCGCTGCGCTCAGGATGACGCAAAAGAGTGACGACGTGGGCCTCGCTGTGACGCGAGCAACCTAACCCCTCACCCCTTCTCGAGCGGGAAGGGGGACCTGATTTGAGAGAGAGCCCGAGCCGGAAGGGGACCGGAATGTGGGGCTTCCCTCGAGGGAAGGGAACCGGTTTTCTAAGAGCCGACTCTTGGCCCCTAAGGGCTGGGACTCGAACCACCGCTGTTGAGGCCGCGGCCGAAGGCGGAGACTTGCGATTGCCATTGGTCGCCGAAGGCGAGGATTAGGACCTGCTGGTTGATGTGGGCGTCCTTGGTCAACGATTTCATCGAGCCGCCGCCTGCGGTGGCCAGCACTTTGTACGCGGCTTGTGTCTGGCGATAGAAGGCGGGCAACGGCGAGATCTTTGGCGGCTCCTCGCGATGGACCTTCAGCCAGAACTCGCGCTCGAAGCGTTCGTGCTCCTCGGCTGCGACGTCCACCGTATTGAACGTGCCGTTGTTGGTCTTGAACTGCCGTATCAGCGCGAGCAGTGGAGCGAAGTCCTCGGTGCGCGGGGGCGAGTCTCCCACCAGCACGACGACCTTCTTGGCGTATGGCTTCCAGTCCATCTTGTTGATCCCGGTCTGGACTGCGCCAAGAGTATCCTCTTCCCATTCGCCGCCGCCCATCGCCTGGATGCCGTTCAAGAATTCGCTCAACTTTTGCGGCGACAGCGTCAGCGGCTGGACGTTCATCTTCTCGCCCTTGCCGCCGAACACGATTATTCCGATTCGCGCGATCGGCACAAGCCGGTGAATCGATTGCACCAGTTGCTGCATCTTGGCTTTGACGTCGTCGATGATCAGTTTCATCGAGCCGGTCCCGTCGATAACGATCACCACGTCGAGGCCTTTTCGGCGAAGCTCGCCGATGAATCCGCCGAAGCCCGAGCCGATGCCGTGACCGTAGCCCGAGCCCATCCCGCCGCCGCGACCGATTCCGATACCGCCACCGCCGGCTGCACGAACGTAGTCATTGGCGAGACCTACGGCCTGGGAGGTGTCGACCGCAGTCGGCTGCTCCATCTGCTGCGGTGCAGAGTCCGGCATCGGAACTTCGGGCATATCGAGATCCTGCATCTCGTTGCCGCCGCCACCGCCGCCGCCTGCTTCGAGGTTCACCATGATCAACTCGCGCCCGCGCTGTTCGTGGATCGTGATGATCAGAACCAGCAAGAGAGCTACGTGGAGCGCGACTGAGAGCGGGAACGGACCGATCAAAAATCGAACCGCGCTGCGAATTGCGGGCCAGAATCCGCCCGCCTCTTCGCGAGCCTCCTCGGCGTCAACGGTTTCGACTTCAGGTTGCGTTGCGACCGCGGCTAGAGGTGCGCCGATCGTTCCGGCCCGCGCCAGCGCTGCGAGTTGGCGCTGACAAATCGCGCATCCGGCGAAGTGAGCATTCCATTTCGCGCGCTCATCGGATGCGAGAGTGTTCTCCGCAAACGCCGCGAGCACGTCGGGGTCGGGACATGCGGCGCCTGAGGCGTCGAGGCCGGACGCGAGACCGGTGCGAATCATCGCGTCAAGGCGTTTATCTTGTGTCTTCTCGTCGGACATCATTTTCCCAGCGCGAGCGCGCGGCCGAGGTCGAACGGCCAGTCGCCAGTCGCATACTCGAAACATTGTTGAATCTGATCGTCGCTGAAACGATAATCGCGGCGCAGAGTGCGGGTGACGTGATCGCGGATCGCAGTCCGCGCGCGCGCCAGGTTGCGCGATGCGCTCGACTCATGCTCACCGATCAAAGCCGCGGTCTGCGCGAGTGTGAGGTCCTGAACATAGTAATATGAGAGCCGCAGGCGGTCGTCGGGCGACAGTGCGTTCAAAGCTCCATTCAGCGATCGCTGGAGGGCGTCAATCAGCCTTGCGCGATCGGGATCGGGCGCAGCAGTTCCATTTTCAAAGACGGTGGAAATGCCGTCGCGCTCATCGTCGAGAGCTTCGGTGCGCCGCGTCGCGCGCCATTGATCGGCTTCGAGGCGAGTGACGACTACTCGCATCCACGACATCAGCGAACTGCGCCCGCCGTAATGTTCGAGAGGAGAACGGCGAGCGCCATCGGAGGATCGCAAACCATAGAGATCGGCCCAGAGAGAATCGGCGATCTCGCTCGCGCGCGAGGAGTTGCCGAGTACGGCGCGCGCAAACGCGTCGACCGGCGCTCGATAGGTCGATACGAGGTGACGCCAGGCGTCGGCGTCGCCGTCACGGCATCCGATCGCGAGGGCGAGGTCGGCAACATGCAGCGAATCGAGAAAGCGCGTGCCTTCAATGCGGTCGACAGCATTCGTATCAGCATCGAAGCGGCGCTCGAAACTTCGCCACAATGCGGTGGCGAAAGATGATCGCGATACCTGCCATGCGGTCGCGTTGCTAATCGAGAACAGGCGATCAATCGGGTCGCGGTAATTTTCGAGGAACCATTCCAGCGACATTGCCGCCATGATTTCTATACTGAGCCTGCGTCAGCTCGAATCTCAATCCCGCCTGAACTACAGCTCGACGCAGTCAACCCATTGCACGCGCAGTGAATTCTACCCCTTGACCGCCGAGTTTCCGTCCTGAAACAGTCTGCTTACTTCGATAGGAGGGCTCCGATGAAACGACGCCCGCTTACAGCGTTCTTTGCATTGACCTTCGGCCTCACCTGGGGCTTGGGCGCGAGCTTCGCCCTATTTCCGGCCCAGTTGACCGCGGTCTTCAGTAAAGTATCCGTGACGAAGCAGCGTTCATGCTCGCGGTATACGCGCCCAGCACCGCGGCGATCGTCGTGACCGGGTTCAGCGAGGGAGCGGCGGGAAGCCGGCGACTCCTCGGCGGATTTCTCCGCTGGCGAATCGGCATCCAATGGTACCCTGCGATCCTGGTCGGTATCCCGATGCTCAGTGTGGTCGCGATACTCGTCAACGCCGCTATCGCGCAAACGCCACCAGGCATCGATCATTGGTACCAGCTTTTCTCCTCGGACCCACCGGCCATTGGATCGCGGATGCGGCGGGAGCCGGCGGATTATGGAGCGTTGTGCTCGTCATCCTGGGATCCTTTCTCGCCGATCCGGGACCGTTCGGAGAGGATCCATCGCATGCGCAGGTTCGAGCTGCCGCGTCACTTCTAACTTCACGCAGCGCTCGAACATTGCCAGCGCGACGTTCGATTCCTTTCGCGATCGCTATCATCTGGGCGCCCGCACGCGCATCGGCCTCGCGTTCCCTCTCCCGTCACGCCCCAGACCAGCATTCCGTTTCCTGAATCGTCATGATCCGCCCATTGATACCTCGGATGACCTCGAGGTGCGTAAGCGTTCAGGCCGACGGGCTGGTTCAGTTATCGCTGGCGCGTCTGTTCCTGGTCTTCCAAGGCCCATGCGCGGCTCTGCCGGTCGCCCTGCGTCACTGCGCACCCGGCATCTCGCGGCCGGTCCTCTTCGTGTCACCAACCCGTCGCTACCGTCGATCTCAATCACCCAGTCCGAGGCCACTTATCCCGATTCAAGAAATGTGTTACCTCTCGCTCCCCGCACATTCCGCTAACCGTGTCCCTTCAGTCCAAAACGCGTCGATGGAAGGGGAACCGGAATGTAGGCCCTTGGGCTCGGAAATGGCTTAAGCGAGGGTCTTTTTGAGGCGGGTGGGTAGTGGGCTGTTGAAGTTCATTAAGATGCCCGACACCGGATGACGGAACTTCAGCTCGCATGAATGGAGCGCCAACCGTCGCGCTGGATCGGTAGTCGCGCCATATTTACGATCGCCGACGATAGGGTGGCCGAGGCCGGCCATCTGCACGCGGATCTGGTTTTTGCGGCCGGTTTCGAGTGTCAGCTCGATCAACGAGTTGTGGCGACCCTTTCGCATGACTCGGTAGTGAGTGATCGCCAACTCGCCGCCGCGCTCGACGCGATGCATCCGGAGTGACTTGCTCTCTTCAAGGTTGTCGCGCAGGGTACCTTCGGTTTTCGGCGGGACACCTTCGACGACTGCCAGGTATTTTTTCGTGACACTCTTCCAGTTCTGCTGAAGGGCTGCCTGTATCGAGCGACTTCTCGCGAACATCATCAGGCCGGAGGTCTCGCGATCGAGTCGATGCACGATGAACGCCTGCTGCGCCGGCGAGTTTGTCAGCGCCTTCAGATGATCGTTGAGGATTCGATGCGCGGTGCGCTCCTTCTCGCCCTCCGATCCCATCGAAAGCAGGCCCGCGGCTTTGTCGACCACCACGATATCATCGTCGAGATAGACGATTTTCAGGCCGTGGCGCTCGATCGATGCCGCCGGGACCTGCTTGCCCGCCGCAATCGTCACAACATCTCCCGGCTCCAACTGAGTGTCGTGCTTGACGGTAGTCATTCGCGTGACCGTCACGGCGCGGAAGCGCAGAAGATCCTTCGCCGCCTTGCGCGACAATCCGAGCGGCAGGCGTGATCAGGAACGGCAGCAGTTCGCATTGCGACGAGACGCTAAACTGGTGGTCACGCGTTGGCATTGCGGTAATATGGTCGCCCACTATTGTTGAAGCGGCAAGATGAGAAGCCCGAAGCAATACATGGCCGACAGGTATCCGTGGCTGAACCTGTTCGACTCAATCGCGGTGGCGTTTGTGATCGCGCTTATCGCGGTTTCCGTCTGGCCTCATGCGCGGCTGATGGTCGATCTGGTTTTCCTCACCGCGATTCCCGGCCTGATCGCCGCAATCGTTTGGAGCTTGACCTTCTGGAGGGAAGCCCGCGTCCGGATCGGACGGTTCAAGCTTCGCTACAAGGCGGTGCGGCGAATCGCCGGCATCGCCGCCCTATCTTGCCTGCCGTTTCTACTATTGCAGCAAGCGTCAATCTATCTTCAGGGCCCGAACATTCTTCGCGAACTGCCGCCGGAACTCGCACCCTACCCGAAGCTCGCGCAATGGAAGATTCGGGTCGTCGTCGCGATCGCGCATCTCGAGGGCGACGACGGCAAGCGTATCGAAGGCCGGCTGTTCGACGCGCTTGCGGGCCTTGATCCACGCTTGAAAGTCACCCCGGTCATCCTGAATCGGACGATTTCGGCTTCGGGACGTCCGCAAGGTATCGCGCATCTCGACGCGCTCGAAGCAGTAAGCGGGGTGCGCGTCGAATCTCTTATATGGGGTGGTGTGAAGGGCGTTCCCAATGCGGCCGTTGGACCACTCTATGCGACGAAATTCCGCGACTATCCGCAGTTCGGCGGGGCCTTCCTCCCTGGCGACTTTAAACTGCCAGCGTTGCCGCCCGACGATCTCTGCAAGGTCCTTCGCTTAATCGTCGCGACGGACAGCGCCGAGTTCATGGTGAGGTACAAGATAAAGTTCGGCGACGCGCTTGAACCCTTGATTCGCGAGGTTAGCGCGATCGTCACCGATCCTCGCAAGTCTGCCGGCTGGAGCGCCGATACGCGCGCACGCATGAACCTGATCCTCGGGATTGCCAACCGCACCTCCGGCGTCGAACTAAAGTCGAAGGATTCTCTCAATGCCGCGGTCGCAAATTTTCAACGCACCCTGGACGATTGGACGCGCGATCGCGATCCGCTCGAATGGGCAATGACGCAGCGAAATCTGGCTGATGCGCTTGGCCAACAGTTTGGCCTTGACTGGCATGATGCACCGTTGCATCCGGCGATGACTGCATATCAGAACGCGCTGGCCATATATCAGGCACGATCCGATCGGCTCGACTCGGCGCATGTCCAGCTGGGGCTCGCGAGTAGTTACGAAATAATCGGCCGCTACGAGCCGGGTCGCGACAACGTGAGCAAGGCGGTGGACCATTATCGCGCAGCGGCGGAAGGATTCGATCCGCGCACTTACCCCGATGATTGGGGGGACGTTCAGCTCAAGCTCGCGAACGCCCTCAGAGTTCTGGCTTTCTGGGACAAGGGCACCAAGAGCATCGAGGATGCGATCGCAGCCAATAAGGCAGCATTAACTGTCTATTCAAAGCAGGACGATCCTATTCGATGGGCAGAAGCGCAGGGCCAAATCGCTCAGTGTCTCAATCAGCTTGGCCAGGAGACATCAAATCCCGACGATTTTCGTCAATCGATCTCGCTTCTGGGAAGGGTTCTCGATGGCTACCCCCGCAAAAACACTCCTATGGAGTGGGCAGAACTCCAGGCGGCTCTTGGTGATGCGCTCATGGGACTCTATGATCTCGATCAGAAATCAGGAAACGAGTATCCGCAGCAGGCCGCGATCGCATATCGCGCCAGCCTCGAGGAACTCAGATTGGAGGACAACCCAATCGGTTGGGCACAGGCAAAACAAGGATTAGGAAATGCTCTCGAAGAATTGGGGCATAACAACTCGGACATCTCCTCTCTGAATCAGGCAATTGAGGCCTATAACGATTCGCTGAAGGTGTTCAAATCCGATCGAGAGCCCCTGCAATGGGCAACAGTGAAGTACGAAATCGGCGAGGCACTGGAATACCTGGGCGAGCAAGGATCTGGCGTTAAGTATCTCCAGCAAGCGGTACAAACCTACCGCGAGGCGCTGGCGATATTGCCGGAGGACAGTCCGGCGGAAATGCGGAAGGACATTCAGGAGGGTCTCAACGATGCGCTCGAGGACCTCCACCGGCGCGGGTGGGCTGGCAGTTGACGGACTACGGGGTGGATCTGATCGCCGGCGTTGTGACTTCATCCTGAGGCTGATCCAGCACTAACGTCTTGTACGCGAGCGCTGTCCCGGCGAGCGCGGTCATCGCCATCGCGACCAGCAGCATGTCGATGATTCCCCTTACTGTTTCGACAACGCCGGGCGGGTGATAGCCCATATACCATTCAAACACCTGCCGAATGAGCCAGTAGGGAAGGTACGAAAGGACCACAATTGCCGCGAGTCGTTCGATGTTCCCCGCGGTTTGCTTCCAGGCGGCGGAGATGCCCGCGTACCTCCCAACCGCAATCGCGGGAAAGACAAATCCGAGCCGGAGGTATCCGATCAGGTAGATGCAGAGTCCCAGGAAAAATCCTCCACCTGCGAGTAGCATCAGCTGGTTCTCAAAATTTCGCTGGAAATTGCGTACCAGGACGAAAGGGATGCCGACGCAAATTGTCAACGCGAGGACCATCGCTGCGGTCGCCAGCAGGTACATCAGTTGGGTTCGCGAGTAGGCGAACGCCGGATGCTGGGCGACGGCCTGGCGGCCGCGGATCGCGAGCTTGGTCCACGCCACCGCGAACGGCGTGAACAGAATAAAGTGCGCGATCAGCATCAAGCTGCCCGTCAGACTTTTGGATACATCCTGACGCTCGAGCCCATAGCAGAATACGTCCACCGCAAGAATCAGCATGAAGGGCATTTTGCCGAACTTCACGAGTTCCGGCAGATACTTGAAGGGCAGCAGCAGCGACTCCTTGACGATCGGGAGAACCGGCAGTTCGATCACAGTGAATCGGCGCTGACTGTTAGTTTGCTCGTTCGGCATCGCAACCATCGAATAAATTCGGTTCGAGTCTGGCAATGGGATCGTAAGCTGGCAAGCTGGACTTCAGGCGCAAGTTGGGCGCCTCGCCTCGATACGTGGTAGGTCAGTCGATACGGCGATGACGATCCAGATAGCTCTTCTTCGAGGCGTCAATGTCGGTGGGCATAATGCCGTCGCGATGTCGGATCTGCGGGACCTACTCACGCAACTTGGCTTCGCAGGCGCACGCTCCATCCTTCAGAGCGGCAACCTGGTCTTTCGATGCGATGCGCGAACGGGCGTCGATTTGGAGAGAATGCTGGAGATGGAGGCCGAGAAGCGACTGGGTCTTCGCGCGCGACTTCCTGATTCGCAGTGGTGAAGAATGGCGGAAGGTCGTCGCGCGCAATCCATTTCGGAAAGAAGCCGAGCGCGACTCGGGCCATCTCGTGGTGATGTTCCTGAAGAGCGCGGCGAGCGAGAAAGACGTGAAGGCCGTGCAGGCGGCGATAACGGGTCCGGAGATAGTTCGCGGCGACGGCAGGCATTTGTACATTGTCTACCCGGACGGTATCGGCAGATCGCGGCTGACGAATGCGCTACTGGAAAAAAAGCTTGGCATTCGCGGAACGGCTCGGAACTGGAACACAGTTCTGAAACTCGCGGCGTTTGCCGACGACGAAATTGAGTAGTCACGTCTATTCACTCAATTCGTTCTCGAAAGAACCCGATTCATATTGGCGGGATTACTCATTTGGCAGATTACAAAATAGACTCTATACAAATGAAACCGATGGTAATGATTGGCGCGATTATCGCGCTGCTTGGCCTCCTCGCGCTTGCTCAGCCGGTGTTCACCACCAATCAAACGAAGAACGTCGCCACGCTTGGCGATCTCAAGATCCAGGCAAACGAAGAAACCTCACATGCGATACCGCCGATTCTCAGCGGGGCAGCGCTAATCGTGGGATTGGTTATGGTGGCAGGCGGTCTGTATCAGAAACGATAGAAGTGTCGCTGCTCTCAGACCTTGAGCGCCAACTGTGGAAAAACTCTCGACCGCGCCACTCATAGCCGAGCATGAGCAGGAAGAACGCTTCGATGGCAATAGTTCTGCCGGTCCGGTAATCGCAATAATCGTCGCGACCCTGGTCCTCTCTTTCGCGAAAGACATCCTGATGCCGTTGACGATGGCTGTGCTGCTGGCGGTCATCTTCAGTCCTATAGCCAGCCGGCTCGACCGTTTTGTCGGAAGCTTCGTAAGCGCTGCATTGGTCGTGCTCGCAGCGGTCACGATTGTTGCCGGGATTGGTTATTTCGTCACGGTCGAGCTTACCAACGTCGCGGTTCAGGTCACCGACTATACGGACAATATCGCGACCAAGCTGACCGCGTTGAAGGGGAGTACGCCTGAGTGGATGGTGCGGGTGCAGGAGGGAATCAAGGACGTCGAACAGCAGCTTAACGAAGTGACGCCGCAAGCGAACCGCTCAAAACCAAAACCTGCCAGCGTCATCCAGGTGCCTGCTTCTCAGTCAGACCTGGAACAGGCTGTGAAGCCGGCTATCCCAATTCTGTCCGGCCTGTTTGAAGCGCTGCTGATCGTGGTGCTGATGTTCTTTCTGCTTTACGGGCGCAACGACTTGCGCGATCGGCTGGTGCGGCTGGCGGCACGCGGCCGGATTACGCTGTCGGCCGAGGCGATTGGGACCGCGGGCGAAGCGGTCGGTCATTACCTGTTGCTATTCGCACTGACTAATCTCGGGTACGGAGTAGCTATTGGACTGACTATCTGGATGATTGGGCTGCCCAACCCGATTCTGTGGGGAGCGCTGGCTGCTCTCTTTCGTTTCGTGCCGTACGTCGGGGTTCCGATTGCCGCGCTGTTGCCGATGTTCGTGGCATTTGCGGTATCGCCCGGATGGAGTGAGTCGATCGAGGTTCTCGCCGCGTTCGTCATTCTCGATCAGATCGTCAGCTACTTGGTCGAGCCTTTTTTGATTGGCCGTGGAATCGGGTTGTCTCCCCTTGGTCTGTTGTTTTCCGCGATGTTCTGGGGATGGCTGTGGGGACTTCCGGGACTGCTGCTCGCGACATCTTTGACCGCGTGCCTGAAAGTCGCCGGCGATTATATTCCCGCCCTGGGCTTCTTCTCGGTGCTGTTCGGAGACGATAGCGCTCGTGAGGACTATCACGATTACTACCGCAGCCTGCTCGAGCTCGATCAGCCGAGCGCGCGAAAAATCGTCGTCGGGTACTGCGACAAAAATGGTCTCGAACCGACTTTCGATGACGTACTGGTGCCTGCGGTTATTCTCGCAGGCGAAGAGCGGTTCGAAAATCATATCAGCGAGGAGAATCAGAGCCTGATTTTCGACACGACTGTCAAGTTGGTGAAGGAACTCGGAGACCGGTTCAACAAACCTCGATTCAGAGGCCGCCTGCGTATTGTGGGGATCGCGCCGCCGGGCGAGGTTCATAGCCTGGGGCTGCTGATGCTGCTGGAACTGCTGCGGCGGACGGGGATCGCGGCCAATTTTCTTGGCATGGATAAATCGGCGGAGGAAATTTGCGCGTTCGTGAAGCAATACGCACCCGACATGGTCTTTGTTTCCTGCACCACGACGGAATGCATGCCCGCAGCGGTCGAGTTGGTGCGCGCGTTGATGGCGGAGTCACCCCGCTTGACCATCATTGCCGGCGGCCCGTCCGCATTGTTGCATCGCGCGGAACTGCTCGAGGCGGGAGCCACGGAAATCTGCGGCAGCAGGGGCGAAGTGCGTCACGCCGTACGGCTGTACGCTCTCAGACGTTCAGTCTCTCGATCATCGCAAAACGTTAGCGCCCGCCCTATCGCTGATACCCGGACCGCAAACAGCTAGTCAGATCGACATTAAACAGGATAACGAAGATGCCAGGAGCACTTCGCAACGCATCCATCACCCTGACGCTACTGGTCACGTTCTGCGCGAACGGCTCCGCCAACTCGTCTCTACCGGCCGCATGCCTCGATACCACCACGCACACCGAGAGGTTGGTCACCGTCGCGCCGGGCGTCCAGCTGCAAGTGCTGGATTGGGGCGGCGCGGACAAGTCGAAGGCGATGGTCCTGCTCACCGGTCTGGGCGACAACGCGCACATCTTCGATGACTTTGCGTTCCAGTTTACCGATTATTTTCACGTCATAGGCATCACCCGCCGAGGTTATCTTCCGTCGAGCCAGCCTGACGATGGTTACGACGTTCCGACGAGGGCGCTCGACGATATCAAGGTTCTCGACGCACTAGGCATCAAGAAGGCCGTATTTGTCGGACACTCCATCGCGGCCTCGGAATTGAGTGAAATCGCCAAGGCGCACAGGGATCGCGTGGAGAAGCTAGTCTACCTCGATGCTTACGATGTAGCGGAGCGATTTCAACTTCCCGAATTGCCCGGACCAACGTTTGTCCCAGCGGACCTGAATTCTCTCGAGACTTTCCAAGCAGCCCGAGCGCGCTTGCTCGCAGTGCGCGGACCAGACGCATCGGTTTGCTTGCAGGTTACATTTAATAGCAGCGGAAAAATTGTGGATTCCACCACGCCAGACTCGATCGGCAAGAAAGTCCTGGCCGGAGTAAAGGCGCCGGCAAATCCACTGGTGAACTGGGAAGACATCGCAGCGCCGCGTCTCGGCATCTTCGGCCTATACACCACTGAAACGAGGCAGTCCTATTACTGGTACCTCAGTGCCGTTGAGAAAAAAGCATTCGATCAAAACTTCAAACGTATCGTCGAATGGCAACGAGTTACAATCAAGAGGTTCCGATCCAGCAATCCGAGAAACCCTGGACCGATCGTCGTAGAACTGCCGCCCTGGACCACTCACTATATCTTCATCAACAATGAGGCGTTTGTCGTTCAAACGATGCGGCAATTTCTGCTAGGCAAAGGGGGAAATTGAGCGAGTAACCGCCTACTTCAGATTGCGTAGTGATATATTGTTCTTCTGAGTACCTAAATAGTATTTACGGAATTAATCTTACTGACATTCTGAATTACTATGACTATTATCTAGTAGTCGGAATCGATATAGGATTCGAGTCCGGCTCTGATCCAGCCCAACAGTGGCCTTTCCGCTCGCCTTCGACCACGTTTCGCTAGACCATCGTCAAATCGTCATTGCCAAGGCTTGAGGAGGTCTGCGCGAGACGCCCCGTCTCCGATACTGCCGCCTATGAAAATCAATCTCAAAAACAAGCTGAAAAAGACGATTGCCTTGTCCGGCGTGATTCTCGCGTTCGGAATGGCAGCGCCTGCCTTCGCGCAATACGGTCCCGGTCCCGGCTACGACGGCCCGGGCTACTACGGCGGACCCGGAGAAGCTGGATGGGGCGCTTACGACAATGGTCGCACCTGGCGAGGCGCACGATGGTGGCATCAGCATCAGATCATGTGGTTCTACCGGCATCATCCGGAATGGGCTGTCATGGACTCGCAGTGGCTCAATGAGGATGGCGACTACGACAACGACAACAACTGGCACGACGCCTACTGGTGGCATCAGAACAACCCGGATTTCTTCTACGCCAATCATCCCAACTGGATTTCGTGGGAACCGAACTGGCGCGACCAGGACGGCGCTTACGATGGGCAGCACAACTGGCACTACGGCCAGTGGTGGTACAACCAGAACCCGAACTGGGTCTCGACAATCATCCGAACTGGATCAGCCAGCATCGCAACTGGGCGAATCATACTGAGGTCCAGGACCATCGGGCCGCGATGCGGACCGAGAACGAGGGCAACGGGCGCGCTCGCGAACAGGCTGCGGTTCAGCCCAACCGGGTAAATGAGCAGGCTGCGATCAATCAACGCAACGAGGCGAATCGCCAGCAGCAGGCGTCGCGCGAGCAGCAGACGCGAGTGAACCAGAGAACGCGGCGACCAATCAGCGCAACGAGGCGAATCGCCAGCAGCAGGCGTCGCGCGAAGGCAGCAGAACCAGGCGAATCGCGAGCAGCAGGCTACTCGCAACCAGCAGCAGGCGACGCACAATCAGGAGCGCGCCACTCAGAACGAGCAGCAGGCTTCTCGCAACGAGCAACAAGCGCAGCATCAGCAACAGCAACATCAACAACAGCAGGCGGCGCATCAGCAGCAGGAGCGTCCGCAGCAGGCGCGTCCGCAGCAGGCGCAGCATCAGCAGGCGAGTCATGAACAGCATTCGTCCGGCAGCAGCCTCAACAGAACAGGCAGTCGAGTGCGAGCCACGAAGGTGGTGGGCATCAGAGCGCTGGCGGTGAGCACCAGGGTGGTGGGGGCGGAGTCCGCGAAGCGAGGAAATAATTGCAGGTGCGATATGCCCTCAACCGGCATATCGCGCAAAACCAACGACCTAAAAGTTTAAGGGAGAACTGAAGAAATGAATTCAATCCAACGAATTGCTGTCAGCGTCATGGGTATCGCAGCCTTGGCTTGGGTTGCAGGATGCGGCACCAGTACCAAGGAAGTCGACACTAACACTTATCTTCCACCCGCGCCGGCTCAAGTCGTCGTGCAGTCTCCGCCGCAAGTGGTAGTCACTCCTCCGACTACGACCACCAGCACGTCGGTAGACAAGTCACGCGACTCGAGTATGTCGAGCAACGGCGGATCGGTCGATAGCTCGAGTTCCCATCACAGCGAATCCACCACCGTCACTCCGAGTAACTAGTTCTCAGCCCGGGGAGGATTCGCGATGCGAAACAAACGCAATCGAAAAAGAACAGCGGTGCCGGCATTTGCGATCGCGCTGTTGATTGGCGGTGGAATGCTTACTTCCAACGCGCGATCCGAACCGGGCGTTACCGATTCTTCAAACTCAGTGTCGCGCGAGAACGACAAGGTAAACGTCAAGGCCGAGCATCATTACAACTCTCCGGCTGAACGCGCGAATGACGATTTGCTGATCACCGAGGTCAAGAGCGCGCTTGCACATGACGGCGTCGGCGACGGTTATCTAATCGCCGTCGATTGCGACCATGGCAAGATACTCCTGAGCGGTGTGGTTAAATCGGCTGGGGACGCAAAGCATGCCGGTGATATTGCGGCCGCCGCGGAAGGCGTCACCGCGGTAAACGATCAACTAACGTGGCATTAGCAAAGGCATTAGCAGACTGCCGCTGAGGTAGGAGCTGAAAATCACGATGTTATTGATTCTGATCATTTTGCTGATTCTATTTGGCGGCGGTGGCGGTTACCGAACTTATCATCATGGCGCCAGGGATCCGGGCGGCTTGCTGATGCTGATACTTATGATCGTGTTGATCGTCTGGCTAATCAACGGCGGACTTCGAGTCTGAAAATAGATAGAGGAGAATAGCATGTTACTGTTAATCATTATTCTGGTTTTGTTGTTCGGCGGCGGCGGTGGCTATTACGGCTATAGTAACTACGGTGCCGCCGGAGGCTTAGTGCCTCTCGTGCTCGTGATCGTAGTGGTCTGGCTGCTGATCGGTCGCGGCGGCCTCTGAGGGCCTCCTGATACTTCCATCTCCGAGCGGCGCTCGCTGCGAGGTGATGGGTGATACGGCGGGCATCGGGGAAGACTCCCCCGTCCCTCGGTGCCCGCCAACTTTCTCAGATAGTCGACCGTTAGCTCAGAGGTAAGAGAGATGACATTGGAAGATACAGCAAATGCCAGCGTTCGAACTGCAATGGATCAGGGCCGTCAGGCAGCAGATAAAGCCAGCCAGGTAATCCAGGATGGCTACGAGGCGGCGCAGCAATACGTCAAGGATAAGGGAGTCGAGCTGGACCTGCGTGAGATGGTGCGCAGCGAACCGTGGTTCGCAATCGCGGCCGCGTTTGCGGTCGGCTACATCGTCGCGCGGATTGTTCGACGCGTCTCCTGAGCCGGGCGCAGGTCAGTGAACAATTCAGCAGGGGCGACCGCAATGGAAGCAGACAAGAAACGGCATCGGCAGAATCGCGACATCGGCGAATACATAAAAGAGGAACCGCTGACCTCGCTGGCTATTGCCAGTGGCGCCGGATTCATCCTTGGCGGCGGCGCCAACACCCGAGTCGGGCTCGCACTGCTGAGCGTAGTGGGACGAATCGCCCTGCGCGGTGTGGCTACCAATTTCATTCTCGACCTGGTCGCCGGCAGGCACGACAATCAAAGGCCGGACCGCGCAACAACTCGCGGCCGAAGCCATCGCAACGGAAATCATGACAAACCAAGAACAGATTTCAGCGAATCAGACTGAACGCGACGACGCGCGCCAGGACCTGCGCGACACCCTGGCCGAGGTCAACGAGAAAGTTGAACGCACCGAAGACGAGATGCGTCCCGACCACGTCATCGAGAGTCATCCGGTCGGAGCCTCGTTAATAGCGGGAGCGTTGGGCTTTCTGTTCGGATCGATCGTCAACAGCCGCGGCGCGGGCCCGATCGTAATCGCGGCATTGCTCGGTGTCGCGATCTCGAAACATGGTTCAAACGAGGAGCGTTGAAGTCTCATGAAGAGACTCACGCTGATTCGATGACAGAAAAACAGCCGCATCATGCCAACGGCGCGCCGGAGACTCTACAGGATTGGCCGACGTTGGTGGGCAGGGCAGTAGACGACGTAACCCGCATCCTGCAGTCCGAGGCGCACATGTTGCAGACCAGCATGGGCGCGGCGCTGGAGACACGACTAGCTAGTGCAATAGCTACTCTAACGATAGTAGCTGTGATGATTTGCGGCGGAGTGTGCATGCTATGCGCCGCGATACTGCTGCTCCATCAATGGCTACCGCTTTGGCAGTCGTTCGGAGTCGCGGGCGTCGCCATCATGATAGTAGGAATCGCGAGTTACGCGATCAAGAAACCTGCAGTCGGCATCAATTCCGCCTAAGAGGGCGTGTCGATACCCTGATCGAATGGCCTCGCTGGTCCTTATGACGGCGGGGCCGCTTCGTGTTTAACTACGATCGATGTTCGGCGCGATTGAAAGATTCCTCAGTCAGGCCGGACCCTGGTCGCTGGTCGTGGTCTTTATAGTTATCGTCCTCGAGTCGGCAGTGGGTCTGGGTTTGATCTTCCCCGGAGAGGCGATGGCGGTGATCGCGGGCGCGATGGCCGCGGACAATTTCTTTTCACCGTGGACGGCGTTCGTAGTGGTAGCCTTGGCCGCGATGATTGGCGACCTGACGGGCTATACGATCGGCCACACCAAGGGCAAGGCAGTGTTGGCGCGATGGGCGTTTGCGCGCCGCCAATATGAAAAGCATCGCAAGCGAATCGAGTACTACTTCGATCGCTACGGCGGCGCGACGGTGTTCGTCGGCCGCTTCGTCGCGGTGGGACGCGCGTTCGTGCCCTTCACGGCGGGTCTGTCCGGGATGCGGATCCGAAAGTTCGTGCCGATGTCCGTGCTCGCGGGCCTGGTGTGGTCATCGGTTGTGGTCGGCCTCGGCTACACACTGGGTTCCAACTGGAGCCTCATCGAGAAGTGGCTCAAGTCGTTGAGCCTCGGCATTGTCGTGCTCGCCATCTTGACCGGCCTGGTCGGCGGGATGTGGCGATCGGTCGCCCGCCGCCAGACGCAGATCGTCGCCGCGTGGAAACGGTATCTGACCGGGCGCTACGGCGTCGATCTGACTCCGTTTGTGAATTTCGTCCGCGCCCGATTCTCGCCGCGCAGCTACCTCGGCCTTCATTTCACGGTTGGCTTGATCGCGGTCGCTGCCCTGGCATGGCTGTTCGGCGGCATCGTCGACATCATCTCGGATCAGGGTCCGCTGGGAGGACTGGACCGTACCGTGGCGCTGTTCGTCACCGCTCAGCGTACGCCGGCGCTCGACTCGGCCGTCGGCGTGATCGCGACGCTCGCAAATCCGATTTGGCTCGCGTTCATCGTCGGAGTTGGAGCGATCAGCTATGCGCGCCGGCGTGAGGCGAGCCTGTCAATCGCGGCGCTGCTGTTTCTCGGCAGCGCATACTTGCTCGCATACAGTCTACAGGCGATGTTTGCGAAGCACGCCGCTCATCAACCCGAACTGGTATTGGTAAACGGTTTTGCAGGCTTTCCCAGTGCCGCGCTGACAGCGTCAACCGCAGGCTACGGGATGCTCAGCTACCTGCTCGCAGCCGAGACGGATAGCTGGCGCCTGCAAACGCTCAGCGTCGCAGGAGCGCTCTATGTTATCGCGCTGATCGGCTTCGCGGGCATCTACTCAGGACTTGCACTTAGCGCGATCGTCGGAGGATTTGCATTAGGTGGATGCTGGCTGGCGATCTGCGTGACAGGAAGCCGTACCTACAACCGCTTGCGCAGTGCGGGCGTCAAACTGCCTTGAGGATTTGATCCTCAGAGTACCAATCCCAATAGTCACTTTTTTGTCATCGCGATCCTTGAGCGGCATTACTTTGACATATCTTTTCCTTCGACTGACTATCGCCTGCGACTTGCTTTGGAGCCAATCCTGAGCTTCTGACTACTTCGCCCTGCCTTCTCGCGGTTACCCGAATAACCGAAATCGCCAACTCATCCAGAGGTATGGATCTTGCCTTTACGGTAACCGGCGGGATCGCGCCGAGCGTTGGAGTTTCCGTCGGCGCCGGGGTGTTTCGTCAAGGGGAATTGAACCATGAAGGTGCGAAGGGAGGGAGGCATTCGAACTGAGTCGAGCTCAGCGGTGTCTGGCAAGTGGAGTTGGTCGCGAGAGCTCGCGTCAACTCGAAGTGTGCGGCCGAATTTGCAATTCGACAGATACCTGGTGGCGGCGTGCAGCCTGATGCTCGCGGTCATGCTCGTCGTCGGCGCAAGCGGGTATGCCGGTATTCAGGAGCTTTCATCCTCAAGCACGACGATCGCGAAGCTTGCGACCCTTGAGCAGCTAAGTCGGGAAGCGGATCCGGATCGGATTGTTACACCGGCCTCAATTGCGCTCGCTATGTCGGCGGTTCTCCTCGTAGCCATTGCGGCGCGCGCCGCCAGCCCGCGCAGGTATCCAATCGAATGAGAGCGCTCATACCAAATAGTCAATACACAATGCCGCGAAGTACTTCGAGCTTCATCATATGCAAGTAACCAAGGAAATGAGTGTCATGTTCTCAAGCAAAAAGATTACGACGATAGTCAAAAATATAGTAAGCAGGATTTCGCTGGCAGCATTTATAGTAATCGTAGCCATGGCCGGCATCGCGTCGGCTTCAAAGAAACCGAAGTCGATTGTGGTTTCTACGTTTCCCGCTGACGACGCCGTCAACGTGCCCATCAATACCAGCGTCACGGTAAACTTCAGCCTGCCGATGGATTGCGCAACAATTAACAGAAACAACTTTCGACTGAAGGAGGTCAGGCACGGTCGTCTCGCAGCGGAAAGCGTCTCTTGCAGCGGTACCAGCGCGACCCTTACTCCCTTGAGCAATCTTGCAATCAACACCAGGTACGAGGTCGTGCTCCACGGAAAGATCAGAGCCGTGAACGGCACGCTGCTGTGGGACAATGGATGGGGTTACGATTTTACCACTGGTCCGAACGTCGAGCCTCCGGCCACCGCGACTCCAACCGCAACTGCAACGGGCACCGCCACCCCGACCGCCACCGCAACTGCGACGGACACATCTACCGCCACCTCGACCGCAACTGCAACGGCCACTGCGACTCCAACCGCAACTGACACCTCTACTGCGACTGCCACCCCAACCGACACGGCTACTGCCACTGCGACTGATACTGCAACGTCAACCGCAACGGCCACGGCAACTGATACTGCAACAGCCACGGCAACGTACCGCACACGGCTACGGCAACTGACACCTCGACTTCAACCGCGACTGCGACGGCCACCGACACTGCCACCGCAACCTCACCGCAACGGATACTCCGACTGCCACCGCCACTGCACTTCGACCGCAACGGCTACTCCAACTGATACGCCGACGGCTACGGCGACCGCGACTTCGACTGCCACCGCCACCGCGACTGCCACGTCAACCGCAACGTCAACGGCGACCGCAACTCCCACCGCAACTGCCACTGCGATCCCGCCCACAGTGCTTTCGTCGGCTCCTGCAATCGTAGGATGTGGCGGGCAGGGAATGGGGACCAATCAGAAGATATCTGTAACCTTCAGTGAGGCGATGAACTCCGCGTCGATCCTCGCCCCAGGTACATTCACCGTGACCGGGCCTGGCCTGACTCCAGTTCCGGGAAGCGTCACCTACGATACGACCAACGATACCGCGACGTTTGCGCCAACCGGAGGAACCTTCGCAACCGGCACAACGTTTACCGCCACTATCTCGACTGGCGCCCTGAGCATGGCACTTTTGCCGCTGGCGAATAGCTATGTGTGGACGTTTACGACTGGCGCGGGCCCAGACACGACCAAGCCATTGGTGAGCTCCACGAATCCTGTTGATACGGCGCCTGGTGTCAGCACAAACCAGAAAATCGTCGTTACTTTCGACAAAGTGATGGACTCGGCAACCATCACCGGAACGACGTTTACCCTGACAGGGCCGGGAGTGACGCCTGTCATAGGCAATGTGACCTACTCTACGATAGGAAACACGGCGACTTTCACACCGAGCAGCACTCTCGCGACGAGCATCCTCTACACCGCTACGATCACGACCGGGGTCGCAGACCTGGCGGGTAACACGCTGGCAAGTAACTTCGTCTGGACCTTTACGACCGGGCTCACCACAGATACCACGCCGCCGACGGTCACTCTCATGAACCCGGCGGATCTTGCCGGGAGTGTAGGTACCGACGCTTCGGTCAATGCAACCTTCGACAAAGCGATGGACGCTTCGACCCTAAACCCCGTAACCTTCACGGTGACGGGGCCTGGCGCAACGGTTGTTGTCGGCAAGGTCTCGTATGATGTTACCGACAAGATAGCGACGTTCACCCCGACCAGTCCGCTCGCAACCAGCACCACCTTCACTGCCACGATTACCGGAGCTTTTGATCTGGAGGGCAATGCGCTCGCGACAGCTACCTGGACCTTCACCACCGGCCTGACCACAACGGGTCAGTCGCCTGTGAATCTAGGATCGGCTTCAACTTACGCGATTCTGGCCGCCACTACAGTTACCGCACCGGGTCCGATTGTAGTGAATGGAGACCTTGGTTTGTTCCCGGGAACTTCCGTCACAGGCTTTCCGCCGGCAACCGTGAATGGCGCCATAAATATCAACAATACAGCGGCGGCGGCAGCTCAAGGTGATCTGCTGACAGCATACAACAATCTCGCCGGACTGCCGGCCGGAACCACCAAGACAGGAAACATCGGCGGGCAGACGCTCCCCCCTGGCATCTATACCGCCCCTTCGACGTCGTTGGCCGTCTCGTCTGGCAACCTGATGCTTGACGCCCAGGGCGACACGAATGCGGTTTGGATCTTCCAGATCGGATCGACTCTCGACGTCACGTCCGGTCTGCAGGTCATCCTGGAGAATGGCGCTCAGGCGTCCAATATTTTCTGGCAGGTTGGTAGTTCGGCGACGATTGACACTACCGCCGTCGTGCAAGGAAACATATTGGCTCTAACCTCAGTTACCGTGAATAGCGGAGCAACGTTGAATGGCAGAGCTCTGGCGCTGAACGGAGCCGTCACAGCCGGCGGCAGTGGCGCGTCGCTGCCAGCGTGTCAGTGATGATGACCTCGCAATAAAGTGATGATGACCTCGCATAACATGTTTCGAGTGGGGCTCCAGGGCCCGCTTGAGAATCACTTCAGCAACTCGAACTTAAGGTGCTCCGGCACAAACGCCGGAGCACTTTTTCTTTGACGCTTGAAACTCTCGGGGATTGCCGAATCCGAACCGCTGTACTAACGACGATACAGCATTTCGTGGGTTGAGGTTTGGCGCATGCGAAAAGACGGAATCCTTTCGGGAATCAGGGTGATCGACTGCGGCACTTATATAGCGGGGCCGGCCTCGACTACGGTGATGTCGGATTTCGGCGCCGAGGTGTTCAAGATCGAACGCCCGGATGGGGGCGATCTGTGGCGCCTCTTCCCGCACTTGCCCGGAACTCCCAAGTCGGAACTGAACTACGCCTGGGTTCTCACCGGGCGCAACAAGAAGAGCGTCGCACTCGATCTCAGGAGTCCTGAAGGTTACGAGGCTCTCATCCGGCTCGTTAAAACCGCCGACGTCTTCGTGACCAACTATCAGGCTCAACTGCTGACGAAGTTCCGTCTGAACTGGGACGACTTGCGCGCCATCAACGAACAGCTGATTTTCGCCCATCTCACCGGCTACGGCGAAACAGGCGACGATGCGGACCTTCCCGCGTTCGACGCGCTGGCGTACTGGGCGCGTTCGGGTCTGATGACCAGCGTCACGGGGCGCGATGGAACGCCGTCGGGTCCGCGGCCGGGAATCGGCGACCATCCGACAGCGATGGCGATGTTTGGGGCGATCATGCTTGGGCTCTATGACCGTGAACGTACCGGACGCGGATCGAAAGTCGGCACGTCATTGATGGCGAGCGGTGCGTGGGCGCATAGCTGCGATTTGCAGGCGCGCATGCTGGGCGCGACCTTTCCGAAGGCGCAAGGCCCGCATCCGATCAATCCACTCTCAGCCGGATACGTCACGCGCGATGGGAAAGTTTTCCTGCTCATTCAACTCGATCCCGAGCACGAGTTTCCGCGACTGTGCAAGATGTTTGGCGCGCCCGAGCTTGCGACCGATTCGATGTTTGCGACCGACGCCGGCCGAACTGAACATGCGGCGGAGTTGTTCGCGATTTTGCAATCGCAGTTCGAATCGAAGGATCTGGCGGATTGGCGCAAGGCGTTCAAGGAGTACGACATCAAGTGGTCGCTCTTGCCGGCACTCGACGACGTCGTAAGTGACCCGCAGATGCGCGAGGCAGGCGCTTTTATGGATCTCGACTATCCCGGCCACGGCACGATCCAGACGATCAACAGTCCGGTCTTCGTCGCGGGAAGCGACAAGCGAAAACCCGAGGCCGCGCCGGACGTCGGCGCGCACACCCGCGAAGTCCTGCTCACGCTCGGCTACTGTGATTCCGCGATCGACGACATGATCAACCGGCGCATTGCTGCCGGTTGATCGCTACGCAAATGTCTTACGACCGTACGCCCGAAGATCGCGCAAGGGATCGGCGGGAGTCGTTGATGTGGATGATTCTCGCAGGCGCGGGCACTCTCATTCCATTGGGATTTGGTTCCATCAGCTACGGACCCACTTCGCACCCTGGAGCGGACATGCGCGTCCAATCCGGTTGAATTTATCGCTGATCACTGGAGTTCTGATTGCTCTATTCCGTTTGCGGTCAAGGTTAATCATCAGCTCGATCTTCCCGGCGGGCCACTGATCACGGCTACGCTACACCGCGAGCCGCAGCCGTATGGATGGGGAGAAGTTGTGCTGGGTGGAGTGCTTTGGGCCTTGATCTTGCGCTGGTCGTCTTGATATTGGTGTAGCCGCTGGCGTTGCCCTTTCGATGTATTTCTTTCCCGTCCTTCCTTCCGACTTTACGGTCCGATCTTACTAACAGTGCGCCGACGGTTAAGCCATCGACGCTCTGGCTTCGTGTCCGATTGGTGACGGGCGCGCTCTTCAGCCGGCGTGCAGGAGGAAATCCTGTTTCGCTTCGTCCTCATGGGAGTTTTCTCGTGGGCTTTGAACCGATCATCAGAGGAGATGCGGATCAGCTACCGACCGGAGGTCAGCTTTGGATCGCGACTTTATTCAGGCCTATTTCTTTGGACTCGCACACTTGAGGTCTGATTTCCACGTGGCCAGAGGAATTGTTGGTTTGGGAAAGGTTGCAATTCGTCCACTCGTTCAGGCCCAGACCTTTTGCCGGGGTATTTTTCGGATGGCTATACCTGCGCAAAGGTTTGGAGACCTCGATGGTCTCACATTTCTTCTTCGACTTATTGTAGTTGACCGAATGCCAGTTCCTAGCGAAATGAAAGCCGCGCGAGACTAGATTGCGGCTCTGAGTTCGTCGTCGCTCACGCGGCGATCATTTTCTGAAGCCAACCCACGAGGTCGCGCATCACTTCGTCGCGATTTGTTTCGTTCAGCATCTCGTGGCGGCCTTCCGGATAGTACTTCTCGCTGACGTTCTCGATTCCCGCCGCGCGATATCGCTCGGCGAGCGGCTTCAGCCATTCGAGGTTGTGATTAATCGGGTCCTTGTCGCCGGCGAAAATGTAGATCGGAAGGTCCTTGCGAATTTGCGAGAGAGCCGCCGGATCAATCAGCCGAATCGCAGAAGCCGTCATCGTCTCCATCGCCTTCTTGTTGATTCCAAACCCGCAAAGCGGATCCGCTTCGTACGCATCCACCGACGCCGGGTCGCGGCTCAACCAATCGTGCTGAGTTCGCGCCGGCTCGAATCCGCGATTGAACGCAGTCAGATCAGCGTCTTGCGACGGATCGATCGACAACTTGTCGACCGCCGCCGATCCCGAGAGCACCAGGCCCGCGATGAGCGCGCTGTTGTCGAGCACGTACTGCTGCGCCGCGAACGATCCCATGCTGTGGCCGAGCAGGATCACCGGCAACCGGCCTTCGCGTGTGCGCGCGAGGCGGGTCAGCGTCACCATGTCGCCGACCAAACCGTTCCATCCGCCGACGCCGAAATCGCCGAGTGACTCGCGGCCTTTGATGCTGCGTCCATGTCCGCGATGGTCATTGGAATAGACGTGAAAACCGGCCTGGTTGAGAAACTCCGCGACATGCGCGTACCGGAGCGAATGCTCTCCCATGCCGTGAGCGATCTGCACGATTCCCGCTGCCTTCCCAGGCGCGCGCCATCGGTAGTACGCAATCTCGAGTCCGTCTTCGCTGTTGAAGGAAAAATCTTCGCGCCTCATGCCGATGTACCTCCGGTTCTCAATCCCTTCACTGCGAATACTACAGATTGAATCGTCGCGTCGATTCCCTTTTGACGTTGCAGCCTGCGGCGCGATAGCTTTCAAATGGATCGATTCAGAATTCGAATCTCGACCGTCCAGGAGTGACGTCATGAAAGATCCGGCATACGAGGCAGGCTTGGCCGTACGGCGTCGTGTCCTGGGCGACGCGCACGTGAAGCGCTCCTTGGAAAATGCGACCAGCTTTGATGAAGACTTTCAGGCGCTCGTCACGCGCCACGCATGGGGCGACATATGGACGCGCCCCGGCCTCGACCATCGAACACGCAGCCTGATCACGATCGCGTTGCTGGCCGCTGACGGTCGAAATGAAGAACTCAATCTCCACGTTCGCGCCACTCGCAACACCGGCGCGACTGCCGACGAGGTAAAGGAAGTTCTGTTGCAGGTCGCGGTTTATGTTGGTGTGCCTGCGGCGAACTCCGCGTTCCGGATCGCAAAGTCTGCGTTCGAGGAAATGGCGAAAGAGGACGCGCGATGAATTCGCCTGTCGGTTATCGGCGCGAGGCGTCTGGCGTTCACCCGCCGTACGATCACGCTGCTTACGCGAGCACCCACAAACGAGCGCCGCATCATGCGCCGGTGAGGCTCGAACATACGCTGTCGGAAATCACGGGACCTCTTTTTGCGCGCGAGACCCTCGCACCCGAGGAAGCCGACCTGGCGCACTTCGACGGCGGCGCGGCTCTGGGCGAGCGGATTATCGTGACCGGCCGCGTGCTTGACGAAGACGGCCGTGCGATTCCTCGCACAGCGATCGAAATTTGGCAGGCGAACGCCGCCGGCCGCTATGCCCATGCCGAAGACCAACACGATGCGCCGCTCGATCCGCATTTCGTGGGCATCGGAAGAGTCGTCACAGACGAGCACGGCGCGTATCGCTTCATGACGGTGAAACCGGGTGCGTATCCATGGCGCAATCATCACAATGCGTGGCGGCCAAATCACATTCACTTCAGCCTTTTCGGTCCGAGTTTCGCCACTCGACTGATCACTCAAATGTATTTTCCAGGCGATCCGCTATTGGCGATTGATCCGATCTTTAACAGCGTCCCTGACCCTGCCGCGCGCGAACGGTTAATAGCAATCTTCGATATCGAAGTTACTATTCCCGAATACGCACTCGGTTATCGATTCGATTTCGTACTTCGTGGCCGCGACTCGACTCCAACTCCAGGCTGAAATGCGCCCGTTGCAAACGCCATCGCAAACCGTTGGCCCTTTTTTCAAGCCCGCGCTGATCCGCTCCGGAGGGGAATCGCTGGTCACACCGAAGTCCCGCGGCGAACGCATCACGATAGAGGGACGCGTTCTCGACGGTGATGCCATGGGCGTTGCCGATGCAATGATCGAGATCTGGCAGGCTAACGCGGACGGCCGCTACGACCATCCGGACGACTCGCAGGAAAAACTGATCGATCCCGAATTTCGCGGCTTCGGTCGCGCCGCGACTGACGAACACGGGTGCTTTCGCTTTTACACGATCAAGCCCGGCTCCGTCCCGGGCCCCGGCAATCTGCTTCAAGCGCCGCACATCAACGTTTCCATTTTCGCGCGCGGACTGCTGAAGCGACTCGTCACGAGGATCTATTTTCCTGACGATTCGTTGAACGCCGACCCGGTGCTGAACAACGTCGCGGCCGAGCGACGCTCGACGCTCGTCGCGAATTTCGATCAACCTGGCATCTTGCGATTCGATATCGTGCTGCAGGGAGAGCACGAGACGGTGTTCTTCGACGTATGAGCATTCATCCGGCAGACTCACAGATTTTTGGATCGCTCTACGGCACCGATGAAGTCCGTGAGCTGTTTTCCGACAATGCTCATTTGCAGTTCATGCTCGATGTAGAGGCTGCGCTCGCACGCGCGGAATCGAAGCTTGGTTTGGTGCCTGCGAACGTGGCGGACGCGATCGGCCGCGCGGCTCGGGTCGAGAATTTGCGGCTCGATTACATCGCCGACAGCACGGGTCGCGTCGGTTATCCTGTCGTCGCGATCGTGAAAGAACTTGGCCGTATCGCGGGCGACGAGGCCGCGCGTTACATCCATCTTGGCGCGACCACTCAGGACATTCTGGACACCGCGCTCGTGCTGCAACTGCAACGCGCGTTCGCAATAGTTCGTCGCGACTTGATCGCGATCGCGCGTGCGCTGGCCGATCGAGCCGTGAAGTTTCGCGACGCGCCGATCGCCGGCCGCACCCATCTGCAGCATGCAGTGCCGACCACTTTCGGTCTCAAGTGCGCGATATGGGCGTCGCCGTTAGTCACTCATCTCGAGCGTTTGGAACAGGCGGCGCCGAGAATCCTGGTGGTCCAGTTTGGCGGCGCGGCGGGAACCTTGGCCGTGCTTGGCGCTGATGGACCCGCTGTTGTCGACGCCCTCGCGCGCGAACTCGCGCTCGGCGTTCCGGACGTGCCGTGGCATGCTCAGCGCGATCGCTTTGCCGAGGCGGCCGCGCTGCTCGCACTGATTTGCGGAAGCCTGTCGAAATTTGCGCTCGACATGACGTTGATGATGCAAACCGAAGTTGGCGAGGCGTCCGAGCCGCACGAGGAAGGGCGAGGCGGGTCGTCGACGATGCCGCAAAAGCGCAATCCAATCGCGAGCGAGTACATTATCGGCGCGACTCGCGCTGTGCATGCGTTGGTGCCGGTGATGCTTGGGTCGATGATCGCGGATCACGAGCGCGCGACCGGGCCGTGGCAAAGCGAGTCGCTCGCGATCCCGCAATGCGTAGCTCTGACTGCCGGCGCGTTGGCAAACGCTCGTTCAATTGCGGAAGGTATGACGATTGACACTGAGCGAATGCGCCGCAACCTCGAACTGACTGGCGGACTGATCATGGCTGAATCAATCGCCACTGCGCTCGTGGGCAAGCTGGGTCGTGCCGCAGCCGAAGCAGCGGTTGCGCGCGCGTGCGACAAATCGATTGCCGAGGGTGTGCCGCTCGCGGCAGTCCTTCGTAACGATCCCGAATTGCGGCCGCACTTGACCGACGTTGAGATCGATCGACTCCTCAATCCAGCGCAATACCTTGGGTCGGCCGGCGTTTTCATCGATCGAGTCGTCGCGCGGGTCGCCGCGCTCGCATAGCAGCGATTCGTCAATCAGGAGACTTCGATGGCCAGCGATGCACCGCACGATCCTCCTTTTCGCGCCGACCACGTCGGCAGTCTGCTTCGCCCGCCCGAGTTGCTGAAGGCTCGCGCCGACCGCGCAGCCGGCAAAATCTCCGTCGAAGAATTGCGCGCGATTGAGGACTCATCGATTCGCGAGGTGGTGGCGTTCCAGGAAAGCGTCGGGCTGCATTCGATCACTGATGGCGAATATCGCCGGGAGATTTTTTATTCAGACTTCTATTTCCGTGGTCTTGGCGGCGGGACAGTTGCCTACGATCCGTCGTCGATCGACGAAGTATATTTCATCGACCGCGAAGGCCATAAGTTGCCACTCTTGGTCCCGCGCGTGCAGGCGCGGATGCGCTGGCATGCTCCGATCCATGTGGATGACTTCAAATTTCTCCGTGCGGCAACCTCGCGAACGCCGAAGATCACGATTCCATCTCCGACCATCATTCACTTCCGCGCTGGCCGCGAGAATATCAGCAAGGACGCGTATCCCGACATTGAGCTTTTCTGGGAGGACATCGTCGACGCGTTCCACAGGGAATTGAAGGTACTCGCAGAGGCTGGTTGCAAATATGTGCAGATTGATGAAACCACTCTCGCGTCGCTGAGCGATCCGCGAATTTTGGAGCCAATGCGCAAGCGCGGCGATGACGCGCGGAAGCTGTTGCTCGAGACCTATCCGAGCGTGATGAATCGCGCGTTTGCGGGACGTCCACCAGGTTTGCAGCTCTCGATGCACATTTGCCGCGGCAACAATCAGAGTCATTGGAGCGCCGAGGGCGGCTACGATCTGGTGGCGGACACGTTGTTCAACAAGATCGACGTCGACTCATATTTTCTGGAATACGACACGCCGCGCGCCGGAAGTTTCGAACCGCTCCGACTCGTGCCGAAAAATAAGACGGTCGTGCTTGGGCTGGTCTCGAGCAAATTTCCCGAGCTCGAATCGAAGGACTCACTCAAGCGCCGAATCGACGAAGCCGCGAAGTTCATCGGACTTGACCAACTCTCGATCAGCCCTCAATGCGGATTCGCGAGTACTGCGCCCGGCAACAAAATCTCGACAGCGGACCAGCGAGCCAAGCTTGCGTTGGTGGTTGAAGTCGCGAAGGAAGTTTGGGGTTGACCGTTCAGATTTTCAGAAAAGATGACGGCCTCCGTCGACCCTTATAAATTCGCCGGTCACGAAATCCGTCTCGACGAAGAACAATACAGTCTTGGCGATTTCCTCGGCGCCGCCCCATCGCGCCAGCGGAGTCGCCTCGATCACTTGCGCATTTTCTTCGACGGTCAGGTCGGGCGGCGCAAGGATAGGACCGGGCGCGATCGCATTGACGAGAATCTCTGGCGCGAGTTGTAGCGCCAGGGCCTCGGTCAGTGCAGCGACCGAAGCTTTCGATACATAGTACGGAATGTAGTCCTTGTAGTGTGGACGGCCGGTAACAGGCAGCCAGTCCGAAAAGTTTACGATTCGCCCGGCGCCGCCCTGTTTCATGAATGGCGCCGAGTGAACCGAGTACAGAAAGGCGCTTTTCGCATTCGCATCCTGTATAGCAGACCAGTGTGCGCCGTCCGGATTCGGCGTTCGCTGATATACCGCTGCCATGTTGATCAAAATGTCGAGGCGCCCCAGCGACTTCACCGTTTCTGCGACCGCCGCAACAATTTCTGCCTCGTCGGTAGCGTCCGCGCGAAGTACTGTAGCCTTGACTCCCGCGGCTCTCGCCGATTGCGCAGTCGCTTCAGCGGCGTCGCGCGAGTCGCGGTAAGTCAGCGACAGCGAGCATCCGCGGTTTGCCAGAGCAGCCGCGACGACTTGTCCGATTCGTGCGCCACCGGTGATTAACGCAACTTTTCCCTTGGGATCCATAGTGCCTCACGGAGATTTGGTTCAACATATTACCGCGCCGCCGGAACTAAATGGTTCGCACCTTTGTTGTCTCCTTCGAAAATGTGTTTGGCGCATCCGCTTTTACACGGTTTTACACTAATGTATGTCGATGGTAGCGTCGTACGGAAGGCATGTCGTTAGGGGGCGGCATCGACGGCGCATCTCCCAGGATTTCTTCTCGTTCCAGAAAGGATCCGGAGCTATGCGAGCGGTCGATCGAGGGGATTTGAGTGACACAGAATGATGGCGACTCAACCGAGCATCGAAGCCATCCGAGGGCGCAGCCAGTAGCAACCGGCGCAGACTGGAATATTCGTCCGCAGTGGCGAGTACTGGACGCTCGGCTATCGCAATACCAGTTTTTCGCTGAAGGACATCAAGGGACTCAGCTACATTCAACGCCTGCTGCAGCATCCGGGCGAAGAATTCCATTCACTCGATCTCCTGAGTGGTCCAGGTGGGAGCGCCGCCGCGGAACTCGAAAGCGCGGACAAGCCTGCCCTACTTAGCGACGCCACTGTCAGCATCGGTGGACTCGGCGATGCCGGCGAGATGCTCGACGCCAAAGCGAAGCAGGAATACCAGCGCCGACTCGTCGATCTGCGCGAGGAACTCAGCGAACTGCGCGAGCGCGGTGACGAGTCGCGTGCCGCTCAAGTCGAGTCAGAGATTGATTTTCTCCATCGCGAAATAGCTCGTGCAGTCGGTCTGGGCGGGCGAGATCGTCGTGCAGGATCAGCCGCCGAGCGCGCGCGGCTCAACGTCACCCGCGCTATCAAGTCGGCGCTGCAGAAAATTTCCGAGCATAACGAGCTACTAGGCGAACTGTTGGATCGATCTATCAGGACCGGATCGTTCAGTTGTTATCTTGCCAACCCACGTGCTCCGGTAACCTGGCGATTCTCTCTCGATGAGGCCGTCAAGCCTTCGGCAGTTGCTGAAATCAGTGCGCCGGTGTTTTCCCGGCCTGAAACCAGTCTCGTGCAGTCGCTCGCCGATCGCACTACATTTGTCGGCAGAGAAGCGGAGCGCTCCGCACTTCGCCGAATGCTCGAGCGTGCACTTCGCGGCGAGGGCGGGGTTGTGATGATCGGAGGCGTGCTAGGAGTTGGCAAGACCCGAATTGCTGCCGAGTTCGCGGCCGAGGCTTCGGCCCGTGGCTTCGCGACGTTGGTCGGCAGCTGTTACGATCGCGAGAATTCTCTCCCCTTCAGCCCGTTCGTTGAAATTCTCGAGTCGGCGATGGCTCAATCGACGAGCCTGGACGCATTCAGAACCGCACTCGGGAATGACGCTGGCGAGATGGCTCGCCTGATGCCTCAACTCCGGCGGCTTTTTCCGGACATTCCGCCGCCGCTTGAACTTTCGCCGGAACAGTCGCGAAGGATCCTATTCAACGCGGTCGTAGAACTTCTTGGCAGGACCGCGGCGAGTGGCCCGATCCTTATGCTCTTCGAAGACTTGCACTGGTCCGACGAAGGCACACTGTCACTGCTGAATCATATTGCGCGGTCGATCTCGAAACTTCCGGTTCTGATACTAGGTACCTTTCGCGATAACGAGATCGACACCGCCGGGCCTCTCGCGCAGACTCTCGACGAGTTACTGCGCATCCATATGCTCGAGCGGATCAGCCTGCGAGGCCTGTCGCAGAGTGCGGTCTCTGAAATGATTAGCGCGCTGAGTGGAAAAGAGCCTCCGCAGGATGTCGTGAACCTTATCTACTCGGGCACCAACGGCAATCCTTTCTTCGTCGAAGAGCTGTTCCGCCATCTGGTTGAGCGCGGCAAGCTTATGGATGCAAGCGGGGAGTTTCGTCGGGATCTCAATATTGCAGAGGTCGACGTGCCGCAAAGCCTGCGTCTGGTCATAGGACGGCGGCTGGCCCGGCTAAGCGAAGAAGCGCGAAAAATCCTCGGTCCCGCCGCGGTCATAGGACGATCGTTCACCTTCGAGCTGCTAGAGGCCTCGACCAACATAGACGCGGACTCACTGCTGGATTCGGTTGAGGAAGTAGAAAAGTCGGGGCTGATTTACTCGACCTTGGGATACCCGGAGGCGAGCTTTCAATTCTCTCATGAGCTGATTCGGAATGCAGTGCTGAATGACCTATCCGCTCCGCGTCGTCAACGGCTACATCTGAACGTGGTAAGCGGAATCGAGCGGGTTCACGCCAACGCCCTCGAGGATCAGGCCGGAAATCTCGCGCATCACCTGTGGCAAGCAGGCCGCATAGCCGATCCTGATAAGACTATACGGTTCCTGGGGCTGGCAGCCAGACAAGCACTTAAGCAGAGTGCTTATGAAGGAGCACTTCGTTACTTTCAGAATGCATTGGAGCTGCTCAAGGTACTACCTTACTCACAAGAGCGAGCGCGGCGCGAACTCGACATACAAATAGAGTACGGCCTGGCGCTGCTAGCCACTAAGGGTTGGTATGCGCCCGAAATGGGAAGCACCTACAGGCGTGCTCATGAGTTGTGCCAGAGCCTTGACGATGACCCTAGTCTTTTCTCGGTGCTCTCAGGACTATGGAGCTATCACCTGGTTCGCGGCGAGCACACTATGGCAATCAGTTATACCGATGAAATGATCCGTCTGGCGCCGCGCATGCAGAATGACGGAATGCTCATCCAGGCCGACTGGGCCTCGGGCTGCAGTCGGTTTTTTAAGGGTCAATTTACCGAAGCGCACGCGAGTCTCGAGCGAGGCCGCGGGTTGTACGATCAACAAAAGCATCGAGCGCTGGCGTTTCAATTCGGGCAGGATCCTTGCGTGAGCTGTCACAGTTTCGACGCGATGACACTTTGGATTCTGGGTTATCCCGATCAAGCCGAGAAAAAAGCGCAAGCGGCCATCAAGCTCGCGCGCGACCTGGGATATCCATTCACGCTCACCTGGTGTCTCTCGATGATCGGCAAGTACTACTCGATGCGCCACGACTATGCAGCAGCGGAAAGAGTAATAACCGAAGGTCTTACGCTTACCAAAGAGTATGGCTTTTCTTTTTTTACAGAGTCACTTATTGCGTATCGCGTTATTGGATCGGCAGCCCAGGGAAGAATAGATCAGATGACTTCCGGTGGTGGCAATCCTGGTGGATTCTCCGCGGCGGGCTACGAGCTGGCGCATACCTGGGCTCGATCCGCCATAGCAGAAGCACTGGGCAATCTAGGGCAAGTCGACATAGCATTGGCACTGCTTGCCGAAGCGCGTGAATTGATGGAACGCAACGATGAGCGATATGTTGAATCTGAAATACATCGGATTCATGGCGAATTGAAGTTGAAGCAGGCGGCGCACGCCTCTTCCACCTCGGCCATCGCAACCAAGGCTGAGGCGGAAGCTGAACAAAGTTTTCTCAAGGCTATCGAAATAGCTCGGGAACGCGGTGCGAAAACCCTGGAATTGCGCGCAGCCACCGGTCTAAGCCGCATGCTGGTCAATAGCGGAAGAAATGCAGAGGCACGTCATCTGTTGCAACCGATTCATGATTGGTTCACCGAAGGATTTGATTGGCCGGAACTCCTATCCGCCAAATCCATTCTGGCCGATCTCGATTCAACCTCAGCGTCCGATTCTGATCCCAAGCGTCCTATTACTTCGCTCGGTCGCTGAAGCCAACTCACGTCGTGGCGCAACGCTCACCCATCAAAGCGCTTGTCATCGGCGCATCGGGGCATATAGGTAACGCAATCGTTCGTGCTTTCCTGGGTAGGCAGTACAGGGTCAGTGCGTGCAGCCGTCGAAGTGTTCCGCCGGCCAATTTATGCGATCTGCCGGTTCGCTATCTGTCGGGAGACATCGAAACATCGGGGCAGCTTGAGAAATGGATAGCCGGCCACGATCTGGTCGTCGACGCCGCCGCGCCTTATCCGCTCAATGTATTTTCTCCTGTCAGCGAAGCCGGCAAGGATCCAATCGCCCACGCTGAGCGACGAACGCGACTGCTGCTCGAGGCCGTCTGGAGGCACAAGGCCCGACTTGTCTACGTCGGGTCTTTCGTTACTGGCGTGCGTCCTCGCAGCAGTGCGCAGCGTTTCCAGCATGAGGCGATGCGGCTCGCGCATCCTTACTTTCAGGTAAAGGAGCTTATCGAATCTCAAATGCTCGAAGCGAGCCGCCACGGTCTACCAGTCGTCATCGCGAACCCAACCTACTGCCTGGGACCGTGGGACTTACACGACCGACAACTCTGCACGATCCCGTTACTGCTGAGCGGAGAGATCCCTTCTTCCATCACCCAGACGCTGAACGTGATCGATGTGCGCGATGTGGCTGCAGCCATCTGTGGCGCGCTTGACGCGGAATGCTATGGGGAGCCGCTACAGATGAGCGGTCACGACATCTCAACCGAGGAACTATATACCCAGATCTGCGAGCTTGGCGGAGTGCGTTGCCCTCGTATTTCCACCGCGACGACGGTAGCAATCGCCAGTGCTTATACTATGGAATTGATGCTAGGCATGGTCGGTGAAAAAACGCGGCTACCGGCTGGCGGCATGATGATGGCTACTCTGTTCGATTACATTGTTTCCGGCAATGAACTGCAGAAGCTTGGCATAACCCCGCGGCCTCTTAGTGAAACCCTGGTCGATGCTATCAAATGGTATCGTCAGGTTGGCTATTGCTGAGGCTGCGTCTCCCAACCTTCCAGCTCACTGCTTCTTCTTCTGCAGCGTTCGATGATTTGTCTTATTTCCCCTGGTCCTGTTGCCATTTGCAAGGGTCGCATCAAACGTCGCGTTACGTCGCCAATCGGTTCCAACACGCGAGCACATCTCCAGGCCCGAATCGCCAAACATCGCGCCAGATATCCAGAACGAGTCGATCGGGTTCAGTGTATAAATCGGGTATGGCCCAGTGTTATCGCACTCTTCCGGTATAAGTCCGAGCGTTCCTACGATCGGAAAAGTTGGATAATCGAAGACTCTGATTGCCAGCGGCGCGAGCGGACCTGTAGCCGGCGTACCAGCCGGACTTTTTCTTCCCGCGAATTGGCGAAGGAGTCCTACCAAAGCTTGGTAGTTAGCTAATCTACAGTCTTTGGCATCCATGACCTGCTTCAGTGAGATGCTATGAAACTCATTGCCGGTCAGGAAGTGATCCAGCCCCAACTGCTTCAAATAAGTCGCGATTGAGCCACGAGCTGCCGTTCCAGGCGCAGGAAGAATTTCGAGTACCCTCATATCCTGTGCTTCCTGACTCTTGCCGAGTTCGGGGAAGAGCTCGGTCTCGACAGTCACTAGCGGCTCGAGCTTGTGCGGACCCGAGGGTGCGACGAGCCAGGAAATGTCTGGATCAACTAATTTCGACTTGAGAGATAGCTGCCCATATACCTCGTACGACGTCGTAGCATTCCAGTCAGTACCCGCGAAGATATACAGCGGGATCAGCGCTGGACGCCTGGTGCGAGGGTCGCGCTTTTCCCACCATGAAACCGGCACTGCGAATGTCAGCTCGCGATCTGAATACTTAGTTTCTCGATCGCCGGCAGCGGTCATCTCTTCGAAGTTGGCGCCGATAAGACATACGACCGCGTGTGATCCATCTGCGTCCTTGATCTGCCCCGTTACTTCAAACTCGAAGAAATCATTATCGAGGTACCTATTGACCAAGTCTTGAAGCGTTTTCTTGTCCGCTCTAAGAGGCATCACGCGAAGTGTCATTTGTGGGAAGTTGTAGGGGCCGCTCACCTCTTCACTCGCGCCGCTTCCCAGGTTCAGATATTTGATCTCTCTAGGCGGTATCTTTTGGAGCGCGTCGCCGCTGGACCATTTGGTGGTATTTGTGCGCCAGCATTGAGAGTCAGCCAGCCCATAGCCTAAGTCCATCTTTAGCCAAAACGGCATTGTAGGCCGCACTGTCGATGCCGGCATGCCTCCGACGCTGGAATGTTCAGAGGTCTCAAGTCCCAGAGTACGGACTATCGGCTGAACTACGGTGTCGAGCATATTGATGTAAATTCCGCCGGACATGTCGCCCGCGAGCGGATCGAAAAGTGAGCCACCGTCGATCGTTCTCTCGATTTGCATTTTCGATCCGACGATGGCTTGAAAGCATGCAGTCGATGAACTATGGACGTCGCGGATTTGCTTCATGGTTATAATATTGAAGGGAGCAAGCGCAGGAGCTTGATCCTCGGGCGGACGCGATGCTCCTTTTTCAGGAGGTGCCCGGAACGAGCGAGGGGCAACCGAGTTCGCTAGCCCATAAAAGCGTGACAACATCTCCTCCAGCGACTTGAGATCGCGATCGGAATAGCCGACCGGGAAGAGGCCGGCAGTTTCGAAAATGCTATAGGCAGCTGTTATTGAACCAGCTATTGCCCGCGGAATCGCGCTGAATAGATCGGTAACGGCCGAGCTGGCCGACACGAAAGGCCGGCGTTGAAAGATCTGAAGAAACTCTTCAGCGTCCGAGCGTTCGCCGTAGTTAGTGCCTGAAGTTACGAGACTGATGCTGGCAAGGCGGCGTGCGTTGCCCGCCTCGAAGATTGACGGGCTAGAGTCGAACTTGATTCCGGATTTGGACCAGCCGTAAATCTTGCGACCGCCGGACAGGGAAAGTGGGTTATCCACGAAGATAAATGGGAATACCATCGCCCAATCGACAAACACCCACTCACTCTTCTCCTTCTTGTAGCATCTAAGCGGCACGCCAAATGCCAGCTCATGCTGCGAAAACCATCCTAGATTCCTCGATGTGGTAGCCATCTCTCCGTAATCAACTACCTGCATCAAGACCCACGGAACCGCGGGCTTGAAGTGGAGCGGCAGATCCTCCTCCAGGTTGAGATAGCTGTCGCAAAATTCCTGCATCCGGTTCATGCTCGCTTTCAGCGGAAATATCTGCGTCACCACGTTGCTGTATTTCTGCTCGAGATGGGGCGGTAGAGCGAGAAACTCACCGAGAGCCAGGTTGAATTCAGGCAAGATAACGTTGGCAGGTCTCGATCTTCGATTAGTCTTGCTCTTCTTCTTCGCCATGATACTTTCCCCCTAGTTCCGTTCGATTACCCACGTGACCATTTGTTCGAGAAATGTTTTGTCGCGCGAGTCAGGTAGTCCGGCGCTAATGAGTGAGTATTCGTGCAGAGCGGCTCCCGCCAATCCATGTGCTATCTTGCGTGCATACTCAGTGCATCCATACTTATCCATCAGCTTGCGTATCCAGCGGACTTCGGAGAGTGTTCGTCTTTCTCTGGGTCTGCATAAAATTTCTGATAGTCGTGCGCGCTCCTTGGTCGTCGATTCCTGGATGGTATGGATCAACATGAGCGTTCGCTTGCCCTCCCAGATATCGCCGTCTATCTCCTTGCCGTAACCGTCGTCACCTACAAGGTTGAGCAGATCATCCTGAATTTGGAATGCAGCGCCGAGGAAAAATCCGTAACGCACGAAAGGATCCAGATCTACTGAGTCGCGGCTCCCGATCAATGCGCCAACGCGGACCGGATAGATCGTCGCTAGCCAACATGTCTTCTTGAGAACCATCTCCAGGTAGTCGGCGTCGCCGAGTTCGGTCGTGTTGTATCGGCGCCATCCGAGCTCCATGGCTTGCCCCTCTGCAGATTCACGGGCCATTCGCTGAGTCTCCTCGATGATCCGGAGGGTAAGCCTGTCGCCAATCCGGACCCGATTTTCGAGCAGCGGCTTGAAGCTCATGAGTGTCAAGGTGTCGCCGGCGTTCAGTGCGAGTGGCACACCGTGCAGGAGATGCAGGGTTGGCCGGCCGCGCCGCTTCTCGCTGCCATCTTCGATATCGTCATGGATGAGCAGCGCGTTATGCAGCATCTCAATCGCGACTGCGGTGTAGATTGCATTCTCGAGTGGCGCGCCGAACAGGCGCGCTGCAGCGATGCACATGCAAGGGCGCATCATTTTTCCGCCGCGTTGCGGATAGTCACTCAATAGATCATACAAGTAGCGGCGCGGTTCTCTTGACGGCAGATACTTAGCGAGGGCTGCCCGGGTAAGGTCCCCATATTCACGCAGCATCTCAGGGACCAGGGATGATGTAGTAGAGCTCAAGGTCCTATAGCTAGTGACTAGTCGGCGATTCGAATGCTCAGTGTCCCTCGAGCTTCACCGCTTTCTCGATTGACAATTACGCCCGAGTAGGTGCCGGCAGGTTGACTCTCTGGTATTCGAAGGCGCAGTTTAATCCGGCCCGGAACTTCGTCGGGAACTAAGCTGATATCGCTCAACGCTGGCTTGCTCGAATCGACTGCGTTCAAGCCCAGCGAAACCAGTGACCTAGGGTCGGAGTTCGGCGGAAGTTCGATTGACACCTGGACGGGTCGGACCGAGACTACCTCGATCGATACTGCCATAGTGTCTGCTTTCTGCCCGCCGTTGGGATGCGGCCAGGTATCCGGCGCCGGCGCGTGACCGTTTCGCGATGGGTCTACCCTGACCAATGTGGCGATCGTCTCGATCCAAAGCGGAAGCATTTCCGTCTGGAAGCGCAACAGTCGTTCGAGAACCTCCTGCAGGTTGTCGTTCGTCGCGCGAGTCGCGTAAGGCTGACTGCTGAAGCCTTCGGCGGTTTGTCGCCCTTCGGCGATATACTTATCGATCACGCTGTAAGCAAGTTCGACGCCTTCCGCCAATGGACTGCCGCCCCCTTTGCGCGGCGCATCGGTCGAGACCGGCTTAGCAGGATGGGTGCCGTTCGCGGAATCGGCCCGGCTGTAAAGTTTCGAGAAATCACGGATGGGCCCAACTCGCGCTGGATCACCGCGATGAAGTCGTTTGCGATCGCTCATGTTCTCCTGGCAACGCTCAAGGATGGTCGAAAGCGACTATCTCTTCAAGCGCCGGTGAAGAGGAAATCGCGTGCGCCGCCAGCCTGCCGGAAATGACGGCCGCTTCGACGCACCCTGCATCCAGCCCGCAGGTGGTCCAGTCGCCCGCAATTGTCAGGTTGTCGTAAGTGTTGTCGAGTGGTGAGATCCGGTATTTCTGCGTGCCGGGCAGCGAAAGAACGTACTGATCGCTCGGATTTACGTTCGCCGTCCAATACTGAGAGTCGAAACGAGCTTCACTGCAGCGGTGAGCCTTGCGGCCAGAAGCCTTCTCTTTGGGGTCCATCAGTAAGTCCCATCTGAATTCGTCGCGCCGCGTTACTTTGGGCCATAGCTGGACGATTTCGTGATTAAGGTAGCGAATAGCATTGTCTCGTACCTCCAGCCTTCTTCGCCTGAGGTAACTGTCAGCAGACACTTCTCGCGGAGACACGGGTTCCTTTAGGACGCTGCAGAAGTAAGCTATCGCCTTCGGATTGTTCTTCCACCTCTCCTCGCGGATTAGATGGCTCATGTCTGCCCAGGTTTCGAAAGGCTGTACGAACGCCGATAGTGCCAGTGGTGGATCTCTCCATCCTAACTGTTCCATGTCCTCGCGAAGCCAAATCTGAAATGCCTGGGTGTTCACGGTCTTCAGATGCTTTACCATATCGCGCCAGCGCTGATCGCGTTGGATAAGGTCCTGGCAAGCGTGTGGAATAGCTCCCAGGCCCACGCCTAGCACGACGAAATCGAAATCTTCGGTCACGCGCAAGGTCTTAGTGGCGACGTGTCTGCGGTCCCAATGCGATTCGAAGTCCCGCTCTTCGCGCTCGAATTTGCCTCCTTCAATCAACTGCAAGTAGTCCGGCTTCGACGGCCAACACGGTAGTCCCGCTACGTCCCTTAGCGGTTCGTATTCTTTTCCGTTTTTCACTTTTGCCTGGACGTCGAACTCGAGTGCTTTGACATAGGCGCGCTCTTCTGGCGCGAGGTCCGAGGGATTCGCCAATCTTACCTTTTCGAGGCGATGGAAAAATCGGAATGCTACTCCACGCTTGCTAAGTAACTCGTACATCGGCGCAAAGACTACATCCCCCATGCCCGCATGCATCTTCCAGAAGATCGCTCCGCGCGAGCTGAACAGCATCCGCAACGCACCGCGCAGCGCAACTCCGGCGCCGTGTCGCGGGCGTTCATAGTCGCCGTCCTCGTACGCGAAAACGAGATCGTAGGCGCCTCGGATAAACGGTGAGTCGAGCGAGTTCTCCGACGCCCCGTTGATTCGCAGCCACTCGCGAAAGTCGTAGTCGTTAATCGCGTCGAAACCTCGGGGATCAGAAACCAACCCGAATCGAATAATTCCCCGCATCGACGCCATCGCCAAATCGATGCCGTGCCAAAACACTAGTAGCTCGGGGTCATTCTCAACCATTGCCTCTATCTGGCGGCGAGCACTCGCCGCAATCACTTCCAGAAGCTGCGTAATCCCGTTTACTGGATAAGTCGAACGCGACGCGATTACCGTCTCCAGCATCTCGACGGCCTCGACCAGACCAGCCGTCGTCGCAATCAGGCCTAACCCCACGAGACGCGCAATACGCTTGGAAGGATCAGCCGCTGTTTCGCCGCTGTTCGGCACCGACTGATTCGAGCGTCCTGTTTTGGATCTGCCGCTTCCTGCTTCAGTAGAAGTTCTGGCGCTTCGACTCGCTTGCACAGCTAGCAGCAGTGTCCGCAAGATGCTGGCGGTACGGGCTAGATAGGAGGTGACGGTAAAAGGATCGTTCTCGCCGATAGGATCGCCGGGAAGGCCGTCGCCCGGCGGAAAGTACGACAAAAAATTCCAATAAGTGCCGTTAGGCGAGCGCTTGGCCAGGCCGATGAAAGGCGCTGGTGAGAATGCGTCCCGCCAGTCGGCGATTCTGCATTTGCGGCGATCGCGACCCAGCTCCGCGTAGCACTCGCGTATCAGCCTGAATGCGTTCTCGTAGGATCCCATCCATAGGTGAAGCCCGTGTTCTTCGATTCGATCGGCAGGCCCGCGGCCCGAAGCTCCTTTCCCGCCGAGACGCCAACCCAGTTGATAGATTGTTACCTGGTATTTGCCATTATGCGCGGGGCGGCTCAGTTCGAAGGCCGCCGAAATCGCAGCACATCCGCCACCGATGACGGCAACTTTGATCGGCTTCTGTTCGGGCAAACCATCTCCTCGCACGATCGGATTCTCGGCACGCAGCCGAACGAAACATCCAACATGCGCGCGAATACGTCAACCGCGATGATGCAGGTCTGCGAGCGCTAGATAAGACTGTGCCGACGTCCCGCGTGAACGTCGGCACGGCCTGGGGCCATTGCTACCAGGATCTGTTTCTCTCGTTTCTCCAACTATGGGCGGCTACTCGCGACTTCGAGGTTGCCGGTAGTGAAGAACGCGCTGTCCACGGCGCCCATGTTGATGTACCAGGAGTCCGGACTAGTAGCGCTGGATCCCGGCATCGAGGCTACCGTGGTGTATCCGCTTTCGAGATCTGTATCGACCATGCCGATCTCGAAAAACCGCCTGTAGGGATATACAGCCACGCGGGCGCCCGGCGCGGCTCGATCTTCGTAGGTTACGAAGTTCACCAGCGACTTCCAGAGTGCGCCATTGCGGTCATACTGGTCCGAAGCGGTGATAAACCAGCCCTCTGAATCGACGTACAAAATCCGCTTGGGAATAGTCATATTGGTATTCGGTTTCGCGTCCGCTTCGACCGCGTACAGATGCCGGATTTCCCAGTTCTCCGCGCAGTTCAGCTGGTAATAGCTCGAGCAGGCCCCGCCCTGCAGCGCATGCACGGGGGCCAGCATCCGGCGCTCGCCAAGGAATCGATAGTAGTAGTTGGCGGGATTTGCGGAGAAGCCGAAGAGCGAATCTGAATCTACGTTATTGGCAAAGGCTGCCACTGGGACATTTGCCACGCCAGCGAATGTCCCGCCGCCTTCACCCGCACCGAAGGTTGGTGGTGACGCTATTGGATCCGATTGGGCCGACTCTGTTTCGCGGCGCAGCCGTCGGGCTTCCCGGTTGTACATCCAGATGTCATCGGCTCGGTTCGGATCTGTGTAGCGAAATCGAAGCATCCCGTAACCATTCATTGCCGAAGGCTCGATGAACGGGAACATCGCGAACTTGGAACGGATGCCGCTCGCCAGCGCATCGGGGTCGGTCGGAATCGGCGGAACTTCGACCCGTCCGACATTGTTGTACTGAGCCATGTGGCCCACGATGAAGTAGTTGACCGGCGTCGAGTCGTTCTGCGGAGAGTAGGTCGCCATCTCAGGATAACGTATGTCGAAGTCATCCGAGTACATCGGCCGATAGGTGTAGTTCCAGATTATCTTGGTAGCGATCGCAGGATCGTTCGCATCGAGCAGAGGAAACGGAAGACCAGCGACGTATCCGTTCAGCGAGCCGTCCGCACTCAGGGAGACCTGCGGCGAGTACCTTTCGGTAGCGACTCGATATGGCGGCGGCCAATCAAGCCGGCTCGAAGAGACGATGCGAACCGGGATTCCGCGCGTCACCAGCACGTAACTGCCTGGAGTCAAGTAAGTCCGCGCAGTCGAGGCGTTCGTAGTGGTAATGACTTCGCCCGGCCGGATGGTGTCCGCCGGCTGCACGGTGTCCACAGTCGTGGTCGTTGTTACGGTCACCTGCGCGGCGGAAGTGTAGGACGGTAGTGCGACCATCATTGCGATGGCCAGGAGTGGCAGAAGATTTTTCCCGGTTCTCATAGCTGTTGCCTCATTCTCCCAGGGATAGATTGAAAACGTCGGTGAATATTCTCAGGCACCGCCACTTGAGAGGTGGCTACCTTTGAAGCAATCGACGGACCAGCGTTGTTTGGCGGACTAAAACAGCGAGCCATTTCGAGATAGCGTGAAAAAAAGTAAGAAAAATGTAGGTAAGTAGGTCGTGAAAAAGCGACCCGCGCTGCTACTTACGAGAAATAATTTTGCGAGCGTCGAGATACGACGCAATCGCTGTCGCCCTTGCCTCAGGATCAGCCAGCGCCACGTAACCATCGGGCCGCACGAGATACGATGCATTTCGCTGCAGCCCGACCCCTCCCATTTCCGGCCGCCATGGGAAGATGTGCAGCGGTAATTTTCGCGAGTCGCACAACGTCCGAAGATCAGGCATCGCGTCGCCGTAGACGTGGACCTGCCAATCCAGCGACGTCAACGGCTTGAAGTTGTCCACATCGAGGCCGTCCATCTTCACCCAGGGCAATCGGTCGCCGCCGTGAACGTCGCCCGCGCGTCCCTCGCTCAGGCTGCTTCCGCGATAGTTCACCCGTGTCTGAGAAATTGTCAGAAACATCAAGCGTCGCACCTGCGAGAGTTTGAAGAGCGGCGGGATCACGAGCGGGACGATGCGCAATCGCACGAGCCGGGCGAGTGCGCCACGGCTCGTCACACCCGTGAACGCCCGATCGGTAGTGGCGACGAGGCGCCGGGCGAAAGCGATTCGTTCCGGCTCGTAGCTGTCCAAGATCGACGCATGCGCGCGCCCAGTGAGCACAGCAGCGAGTTTCCATGCGAGATTCACCGCGTCGCCGATGCCGGTGTTCATGCCTTGTCCGCCCACGGGACTGTGAATGTGCGCGGCATCGCCGAGAAGGAAAGCACCGCCCTTACCGAAATGATCCGCAACCCGATGATGCACGCGATATGTCGAAAACCAGTTCACGCGATCGACCTCGATGCGCATCCGATCGATCACGCGCTTGCTAACGTCGTTCCACGAGAGGTCATCGGGCCGATGTTCGGCTTCCTCGCCCACGGTGCCGACAAGCCGCGCGCGTCCCTCGCCTTTTAGCGGGAAGGCGAACAAAAAATCGCTGGTGTCGAGCGCGAGATGCAACTCGCCGTTCATCGTCGGCCCGCTCGCCTGCACGTCCGCGACATAGAAAAGATGAGTGTACGCCCCGCCGGGGAAACCTATTTGCAGTGCCTCGCGCACAACAGAATGCGCGCCGTCACATCCCGCGATGTAGGCCGCCTCGCATGCCTCAGTCGTCCCATCAGCGTTTCTCAAATGCGCGAGGACGCGACTGCCTGAATCCTCAAACTTAACGAGCTCGGTCCGGCGCTCGACCTCGACGCCGCACGCCTTCAGCCGCTCCAGCAACAGGCGCTCGTGCTCGTCTTGCGGAAAGATGGTCGCATAAGGGAACGGGCTGAGACCGCGGCCCATATCGCCAAACACGACGTGTGCTCTTTTTTTACCCGACACCCAGAGATTCGCCGCGACGGCCTTTCGCCCGTGCTCGACGACTTCGTCCGCGAGTCCTATCTGGTCGTACAACTCGAGCGTGCGTGCCTGGACCGCCAGCGCGCGCGACGTCGTCCCCGGCTCCGACGTCTTGTCGACGATTCTCACACGCACGCCGAGCCGCGTCAGCCACAAGCCCAACACCAGTCCGGTCGGCCCGGCTCCGACGACAAGAACGTCCGTGTCGCGACTCGAAGGTGTTTTCATCTCGAAGACAAGCCCGATCTTACGACAGGCTTTTCATCGAGACCACGAAACCGCCTCAAGGCCGCGGGAAGCAGCTAGAACATCGTGTAGATGAAAGGCGCGAGGGCGGAAAACTCGGCCACGATCACCATCGCGCCCACCAACAGCAGCACGATTATCAGCGGCGCGAGCCAAAACTTCTTTCGGTCTCGCATGAAACCCCAGAGGTCTTTCAGGAAGTCGCCCATCAGTATGGATTCTCCATGCTGCGCCGGTCCGGTGGACGGTTCCGCACGCGGTAGCTCGAGATCGTCGCGTCCCTCTCGCGCGCCATCGGATCGCCCGCCACCATCCTTCTGATTATCCCGAGCGGCGTCACGATCAAATAGAAAATCAGCCCGAGGATGATCCGCGTATTCACAGCGCCCATCGCATGACCGACGCGCGTCCATAGCGCATGCACCCGTTTGAGCGCCATCGGCCATAGCAGCGCCAACACCGCAAGGGCAGCGCACAGAGCCCACGGCCATCGGGGATACGGGCGCTCCTTCAGGTATGGAAACACGAGGCCGAAAATCAGCGCGAACATTCCGCCCACGATCAGACCGAACGAGCGCAGCTCGCGCCTCAAATCCTTGTCGGGTGTTCCAGCCACAGCGGCGCTCTAGTCGAGCTCGAACTCCTTCATCCAGGATTCGTCCTTTGGCATCGCCGGCTGATCCTTCTTGTCGAGAATGAATCGCTCGATCACCAGGTGATCGATTTCGGTACGCATGAAGCACCGGTATGCGTCTGCGGGCGTGCATACGATCGGCTCGCCGCGGACGTTGAATGACGTGTTCACCAGCACCGCGCATCCGGTGAGCGCCGCGAACCTGGAGATCAGTTCGTGCAGGGGAGAATTGGTCTCACGATGTACCGTCTGGATACGTGCCGAGTAATCGACGTGCGTCACGGCAGGAATCGTCGAGCGCGGCACGTTGAGTTTCTCGATGCCAAACAGCCGTTCCTGCTCTGGCGTCATACGGGTTCGAAGATCCTCGCGCACCCCGGCCACCAACATCATGTAGGGGCTGGCACGGTCTATCTCGAAATAGTCTGATACGCGCTCGGCCAGCACAGCGGGTGCGAACGGCCGAAACGATTCACGAAACTTGATTTTGAGATTCATCACGGATTGCATCCGCGGACTGCGGGGATCGCCGAGAATGGAGCGCGCCCCGAGCGCGCGCGGCCCGAACTCCATCCGGCCCTGGAACCATCCGACAATCTTTTCTTCGGCGAGCAGCCTTGCGACCTGCTCGTACAGCTCGTCGCGCTCGACGATTATGCGATAACGCGCGCCAATCGAATCGAGGAATGCGCGAATCTCTTCATCGGTGTAGCAGGGCCCCAGGTATCCGCCGTGCATTGCGTCGCGAGCCGTGACGGTACGCGGCTGGCCGTCGTACTCGTGCCATACCGCCAGCGCCGCGCCGATCGCACCGCCCGCGTCGCCGGCGGCGGGCTGGAAGAAGACGTCGCGAAAAGGGCCTTCGCGCAGCACGCGTCCGTTGGCGACGCAATTGAGCGCAACGCCGCCAGCCATGCACAGGCAGTCGACGTCAAGCTCGCGATGAACCGTGTTCGCCAGCCGCAGGACGACTTCTTCGGTCACTACCTGAATCGAGCTGGCCAGATCCATTTCGCGCGCGGTGAGTGGACTCTCCGGTTTTCGCGGCGCTCCGCCGAACAACTCGTCGAAGCGCGCGTTGGTCATGCGCAGCCCGGTTGCGAAATCAAAATAGTCCATGTTGAGGCGGAAACTGCCGTCCGGTTTGAGATCGATCAGACGCTCGAGGATCAGATCGCGATACTTGGGCGTGCCGTACGGCGCTAGCCCCATCAACTTGTATTCGCCGGAGTTCACCTTGAAGCCGGTGAAATAAGTGAACGCTGAATACAGCAGTCCGAGCGAATGAGGAAAATCAATCTCCCACTGCGGAGTGAGACGATTGCCCTCGCCGAGCCAAATCGACGTGGTTGCCCATTCGCCCACGCCGTCCAGGCATAGAACGCCGGCGCGCTCGAAGGGACTGGGGAAAAACGCCGAGGCAGCGTGTGCCTGGTGATGCTCGGTGAACCGAATCGGCGGTAGACTGGCGCCGTCGCATCCGTCCGTCGCCGCCAGCTCGCGCTTCAGCAGAGACTTGAGAAACAGCTTCTCTTTGATCCAGACGGGCATCGCGGCCGTGAATGAGCTTAACCCGCGCGGCGCGAACCCAAGGTAAGTCTGAAGCATCCGCTCGAACTTAACCAATGGCTTGTCGTAGAAGACCACGCAGTCCAATCCGCCGATGTCAATTCCGCCCGCGCGCAAACAGTACTCGATCGCTCCGCGCGGAAAACGCGGATCGTGCTTGCGGCGCGAGAAGCGCTCCTCCTGCGCCGCCGCGACGATATCGCCATCGCTCACCAGCGCGGCCGCGCTGTCATGGTAGAATGCGGAGATTCCGAGGATTTTGCCGGACATCGCGAAACTGATCTTTCCACTGACTTCGGTCAGGACGTTATGCTGCTAGTGCGCATCCGGACCCGCTCCCGCGCTGGGCGGTTCCCCCTGCCGATTGCGACCAAGCATTTCACAAATGCGGGCTTCGATCATCTCGCCGGCCAGCCGATGGCCTTCGCTGTTCCAATGCCCGTAACCAAGTTGCGTATTCTCAAAGCCGTGGAAATAGACCCGGTGCGCGTCGGCGTAGCGTTGAAACGGCTCGGCCAGGCTTAGCACGTTAATTCCGTGAGAACGGCAGAAGGATTCGACACGATTGTCAGCGTAGAAGAGGTCTGAGAACTCATGGTTGCGCGCGAATTTGTCGCGCACGGCGGCGTCCGGATAGACTTGGACGCTGTTGCTCAGCGTAACGATCAGAAAGAGCGCCTGATGCGCCTTCACCTCGCGGCTCATCGTGTCCAGCAGATCCTCGGTGGCGTCCCATGCAGTGCCGATTTCGGGAGTGAAAGGAGGCCGGTACATGTACCTGTTTTCCTTGGCAATCAAGCCCCATCCCGGCGACCGATGAATCGCGGGCTGAAATGGGCGGGTCGTCACAGCGCGCTGCACCTGTTCGATCAGCTGGACGATGCGCAGGTGGTCGCTAAGCCAGGTTCCCAATGACGACTGGCGCTCCACCCATTTGCGATAGTGCCGGATCTCGCGAAACGAGTTGTCTACCTCCCATTCGCCGTTGCGCCTGACGAAGAATGGCCGCATGCGATTCTGTCCGAGCGTGGGGGAGTTGTCCAACACGTCGTTGCTCGTATAGAACGCCAGCACCACGATATCGGGCGAGTATTGCCACACGCGGTCGCGCAGCGTGATCAACTCCTGCGCAGTGCCATAGCCCCAGACGCCGAAGTTCATCACCTCGACTCGCTTGCCCTGGATAGCGGGGCATTTTGGCAGCTCGCGCCCGATCACCGAGCAGAAGTTCTGTTCAATCGGCACCTGCTTCGCTTCGGTAAACGAATCGCCCAGGACAGCGATGCGGATTGTATGCGGCGGCTTGGTTACTGCGATGTCGGCGTCGTGGCGTCCATGGCTGTTGACCTTGAAATAGGATCGGCCTTCATCAGTGTACCATCCGGCGGCTCCGGGGTTGGGAGCCCAGCCAACCTCATCGTCGGGCACATAGAATCTCGGGACATAGTAACCGATCACGCGAAGTCCGAGCTCGGCGATTACGAGCCCACCCGCGACCCCGATGAAAATCAGAGCGATGCCGGAAAGAATTCGGTTGGCGCGAGACCTCGATGCGCCGCGCGCAGAATCGTTCATTTCGGAAAAACCTCAGGGTGCTTTCTATCATGCGGCGCTCGGCCTCCATATCCTCGCGTGCGACGGGGGCGCCGAAACTACCGGCCTAGCTGCCGTGATGGTCGCGTGATCTCCGATCCTGCTGTTGAATGTTGGCTGCTTTTACGGGGCGGGGACCAGCGAGCGCGTCGCTATCGGAAGCTTCCCCTCTGCCGCAGCGACGGTGTGGCCCGCCCGGTCCCCGATGATATTTCTGCGACTAGTGCGCTAAACTTCGGTCGGCTTGCGGAATGTTCTGGATGTAAGGCCTTCAGCCAGGTCGAACCGATTCAGCATCCGGTAGACCGTGTAGCGCGATACACCGAGCAACTCGGCCGCGCGATGGCAATTACCTTGGGTCGCCTGCAGTGCACGGATCAGCGCGAACTTCGATGCTTCGCGGACTACGGCATCGAGCGTGTAGGGCCAATCCTTCGCGGTCGCTATTGCGCCGGCCTCAGCTAGATCGGGCGCCAGCATCGCATCGACCTGTATGTCGGTCGCTTCGCCGGCCGCATCGCTATGGGAGAAGGGCAAATCGCCGACATCGATTCGGTCGCCGTCCGTCATCAGAATCGCGTTCTCGATCGCGTGGCCGAGCTCGCGGACGTTACCGAGCCAGTCATTGGCGCAAAGGGCCTCCATCGCGGCGCGCGACACGAATTGTACGTCCTTACCGAACAGGCGGTTGTAATGCTGGATGAAATGGGCGACGAAGGCTGGGATTGCCTCGCGTCTTTCGCGAAGGGGAGGTATCAGGATGGCCGGTGCGCTGAGGCGGTAGTAGAGGTCGTCGCGGAATTGCCCGGCCTTCACCATCGCATGGAGATCACGATTGGTGGCCGCGACCAGTCGAATATCAACCGAGTAGGAATGCGAGGAACCGATCGGCTGAATCTCGTGCGTCTCGACGGCACGCAGCAGCTTGGGCTGCAGTTGCTGTGGTAGCTCCCCGATCTCATCCAGAAACAGCGTTCCGCCGTTGGCTGACCGGAAATAACCGAGGGATTCCTCGCGGGCGTCGGTGAAAGCGCCGCGCACATGGCCGAAGAGCTGCGACTCGGCGAGTGACTCGACGAGATTCGAGCAATTGAAGCTAACGAACGGGCCGCCGTGTCTCGTGCTCAGCGCATGCAACGCCCGCGCTACTAGTTCTTTGCCCGTCCCCGACTCTCCGTGAATCAGGACGGTTGCTTTATACGGACTCAGCAGCGAGATGGTTTTCAGTACCTTGCGGACTTGCGCCGACCGCACCACCATCCCAGCGATCCGTTCCGACCCCTGCGCAAGATGCTCCAGACTCAACCACTCGCCGGACCCCGTCGGTTCGGCGCGAAGATTACTCATCTAACCGCGACCGGCGATTCGTTCGCCGACATGTTTCGCTGGCCTCCCAGATTGCATCTGTTTCGTCACGGGTCAGCAGAACCCGTGCCATGAATGCATCCACGCCAAGTCTCCAAAAAGCGCCCTGATTTGCTTGATCTAGCTACGCTGGCCTGTGAATCTCGGGTCAAAATGTCGAACAAGGATCTGCTACATTGCTGTAGCTGCTTCAGAAATGAAGCACCTCACGAGCCGCTGGCGAATATCTCCCCGCACGCAGCTCGAAGATCGAACGGCCCATGGTCCGCTCGCCCCAGATCTCGCGGAGCGACCGTCAGCGCAGCCCGTATTCCTTGATCTTGCGTTGAAGCGAGATGCGCGAGATGCCAAGCGCGGTGGCGGTGCGAGACACGTTGCCACCGTTGTGGGCAAATACTTCGGCGATGTGGCGAGCCTCGAAGTCTGCCCGCGCTTCTCGCAAAGGGGCGTCGTTCGCGGCCGACGTAGCGGAGACTTTGAGAGGTTTCGCCTTCGAATCTGTCGCCACTCCTCGTAGCTCGTCAGAAAGATGTTCGGGGCCTATGCTCTCACCGTGGGGCGCGAGGACCACTGCCCGTTCGATCTCATTCTGGAGCTCGCGGATGTTGCCGGGCCAATCGTACTTCTCAAGCAGATCTATGGCGGCGGGATCAAATTCTCGAACCTCTTTCCGATGGCGCTCGCTTGCGATCGTCAAGAACCGAGCCGCCAGGAGCGGTATGTCGCGCCGCCGCGCGCGTAGCGGCGGGAGTTGGATCGGGAAAGCAGCGACCCGGTAGTAAAGGTCGGCGCGAAACTTGCCCGCCGCGACCGCGGCCTTGAGATCGCGGTTGGTCGCAGAGAATACTCTTACGTCGACCTTCTCGGGCCGCGTATCGCCGACCGAGATGATCTCTCCGTCCTGGAGAACGCGCAGCAGCGTCGGCTGCATCGCGAGCGGCATCTCGCCTATCTCGTCGAGAAAAATGATCCCGCCGGAAGCTGCGCGGAAGAAACCGGGTTGATCGCGGTCGGCTCCGGTAAAGGCCCCGCGTCGATGACCAAACAGCTCGCTGCTAAGCAAGTGCTCGGAAAGCGCGGCGCAGTTGACCGCCAGGAAGGGCTTGTCGGCCCGCGCGCTCATGCGGTGGATCGCACGCGCAACGTGCTCCTTGCCAGAGCCGGTCTCACCCACGAGCAGTACCGAGATCGGTGAGACCGCGGCATTGTTCACGAGATGGTAGACCTCGGCCATCTCGGGGCTGACACCAATGATTTCGTCGAGCAGTTCGTGACGGGCCAGGTCGCGCCGCAGCCCGCCGACTTCGGTCCGCAGTATTTCCGCGGAGGCCTTTAGTTTGCCGACCCGATCCGCGTTGTGGATTGCCAGGGCTATGCTGTCCGCCAACGCCTCCAACAGGGCCAGATCGTTGTCCGAGAACGCCTCCCTCCCCAGCGGGTTCACCGCCTCGATCACACCGAGGCGAACGTCATTGGCAACCAGCGGAGCCGCGAGCAGCGAGCGGGTGGTGAGGCCGGTCTTCTTGTCGACGCCGGAATAGAAGTGTTTGTCGGCGGAAACGTTGTCGATCCTCACCGAGCGGCCAGTCTGGAAGACCTCGCCCGCAATCCCCTTGCCGACCGGCACGCGGACTCGTGCAAGACGTTCTGCAACCTTGGGATCGCGATCGGAGAAGTACGGGAAGTATAGTTCCTGGCTATCGGCGTCGAGCAACATTACCGCGACGCCATCCGCGTCCAGCACTTCGCGGCACTTGCTCGTTACCAGCTCGATCAGAGGGACGAGTTCAAGACGGCTGGCAAAGGCATTGCCTAGTTCGTAAATCAACCGGTAGGGCAGACCGCCCTTGGGACTCTCCATACTTCAGAGCCGTGCAGCGTCGCCGGCGTTCCGAAGCATAATACAGGAGCGTGCCCAAGGTCATCAGGCGGGGTCGCCAACGCACATAGCTGGTCTTGCACTGGACATACGGAAAGCACGATGGGATTCTCTCCTACCATGGATCGTCGTCGAGTATTCGGTGCGTCAGCGAAATTCGCTGTCCGCGCGCGAGAGTATCAAGAGGTAATGGCCGAGTGGGAACGAAAACGGCGCGCAGGCGAGACCATGACGATATTTCGGTCTGAGGCCGATGAAATTGCAGCCAGATTGAAAATGACTGACGATCTTTGGAACCAGATTCAATTGCTGTATGAGCAATCGGGTAAGGCCGGAAAAAAATCGCGAGCATCCAAACGTGACGACCGGCTGATCGGTCGCGGTGTCGCGCTGCTGGAACGTCTCAACGACCTTCAGCGCGCCAACATTCGTCAGTTCAGAACCTTCCTCACGCGACCAGCGCCAAAAGAAAAGAGCTGAAGTCAAACGTCCTGCCAGCCGCGACTAACGTTCAGACTGTCGCCAGCGGCAGCGACGTTTCGGCACCAATGACACCAATCGACGCAATGATTCCTATAGGTCCTAACGACCTCAATACGTCGATTCTTTCAGCCCGATCTGTTCGCTGCTTTGTTGAGGGGGTGAGAAATATATACGTTGTGTGCCGAGACGATCCTCACATAGACGGTACACTCTTCGTTGACGAAGCCACCTTTCCGTTTGACGTTCAACTTGTTCGGACCATTCTCGGCGTGGAGGAACGGGCCGGCTGGTACTTACAGCAACTAATCAAGTTGTATTTTCCGCGGGTGGTATCGGAGTGTATTGACCGCGTGTTGACGGTTGACGCTGATACAATTTTCTTGAGGAAATCTTGTTTCACTGAGAGAGCGCGCGTCGTTTTCAACTTTGGCGATGAATTTCATAGACCCTATTTTGATCATATGCGGCGAATGCATCCGAGCCTTCAAAAGGTGAGCGCCCATTCCGGAATTACACATTGCATGTTGTTCGACCGACGCTGGCTGGCCGAACTAATCGACCTCGTCGAAGCACACCACCGGCAAGCTGCTTTTTGGAAAATCTTCCTGGCTTCAGTCGATCCCAAGCATCGTGAGAGGTCAGGGGCATCCGAATTCGAAACCTACTTCAATTTCTGCCTAAGCCGTCATCCAGGTGATTTGCTGGTAAGACGATTTCGTTGGCGGAATGTCAAAACAGTAGATGAGGTGCGCCCTGACCTCTACGACTATGTGTCGCTTCATCGGTACCAGCTACAAGAAAACATCGATTACGAGCGGTTGGCCAGCATCGTATTCTCCTAGTCGCTGAGCACCCAGTATCAGGCAACCACAACGACTGGCTTATAACATTGAAAATACGAATGTTCGAATCTCTGCTCGATGCGTCAGATCGGGTCGAGACCGTCGAAGAGTGGAATTCCAAACGCGCTCTTACCGAGAAATTCGAGCGTCTCGTCGCTGTCGAAAGGATGGTAGAGACCGGCGCGAACGTCGCGGAACAGCCGTTCGAGCGGCAGCCGCTTGAAATACGATGACCCTCCAACGGCGCGAAGCGCCAGGTCCACCACGCGAACTGAATTCTCGACCGCGATCATCCGCGCGGCGACGGCCTTGCGCGACCAGCTCGCCGGATCGTCGGCGTCTACTTCTGCAGCCGCCTTCCACATCGCGGCGCGCGCACCTTCTATCAGCAAGTCCATCTCGCCGACTTTGTTGTAAACGGCCGGCAGATGACTCATCGGATTCTTGAGCGGGAAGCGTGTCCGCTCCCGCATGAACTCGACTGTGAAATCGCGCGCGGACACGGCGATTCCGATGTACGGCGCGCCGATTGTGAATGGTGCCTTCGCAAAGACCTTCGTGATCCGTCCGCTCTTGGAGACCCGGCGCTGCAGAACTACGTCTGCGTCGGGCACGAACGCGTCCTTCAACTCGGAACTGCGCGACGCGGTCGCCCGCATCCCCATCACATGCCAATCGTCCTTGAAATTGAGGCCCGGTGTATCGCGCGGAGAAATGAAGCACGTGATTATGGTGGGCCCGTGCGGTCCGTCCTCACACGTCGCCTCGAAAAAGAAGTGATCGATTGCCACACTCTGGGTGCCGAATATCTTGCGCCCGTTGACCAGCCATCCGCCATCTACCTGAAGCGCCTGCGTGCGAGGCCGCAACGCGATGATCGCGTTGTCGGGCTCCGAGCCGGACCCGCCGCATATCAGGTGCTCGGACGCTATTCGGCGCAGCTTATGCTCAACATTTGGTGCTTTGAACTTGCGATACAAATCGACGAGCAGCCCGACGGTGTTGAAGTGCATATTGATCGCAAGAGCCGTCGCGCCGCATCCTTGCGCCAGACGTTCCTGCGCCTTGATTCGCTCGAGCATCGTGGCGCCCAGTCCACCGAGGCTTTCGGGAATGATCAGCCGCGTGTAGCCGCTCTCCTTCAGCCGTTCGTAGTTTTCGAACGGAAACGATCCCTCCTCGTCGTGAATGGCGGCGCGCTTGGCGAAGTCGTCGGCCATTTCGCCCGCCATATCGATGAAGCGCTGCTCACGCGCGGTATGAAGCTGATTCATTGGCTTGGCCCCGCCCTCAATCGTGTGCTGCCATGCCGGGTATCCACGCGTCGTAACCCGGCGCATAGTTGATGTTGCTCTGCGACGGATTGCGATTGACCAGCGGCCTCATGAAAAGCGGATGCCGCATGCTGCGCACCTCGTGTTCGATGGTAAACAGGGTTTCGCCGGTTTCCGGATCGGCGATGTCTTTGAATCGATACTGATGCTGATCGCTTTCCTCAGAGATGAGTCCCTTGTCGAGCAGCTTCGAGTGTGGACCAGAAAAATCCGCGACGTAAATCTGGATGTGATGGCCATCGTAGGGAGGGATCTCATGGTCGGTCTCGCGGAACACTAGATACTGTCCGATGCCTACTTCGACGCGCGCCTCTCGAATGCTTCCATTCGCGTTTTTTCCGGCACCTTCGTCGGACGCCGCAGCCCTGGCGCCCATCACGTTGCGGTAGAACCGCGCGATCCCGTCGGCGGCACCTTTCGGTACGTCGAATTCGACGTAAGCGATTCCTAACGTGATTCGGCCGAAGCGTTCATCGGGAGCGTAGCATCGGATGCGATTTCCCCACGGACAGGTGGCCTCGACGAATTCCTCGTGCTCCTTGAAATCGAAGTGCGTTCCTTCAAGCCGTTTGCGAGTTCGTTCGAGGCGACGAACCAGCGCCTCGCGATTGGGCACCACGATTCCGGTGTGACCGCGGAGAACCTGGGCCGGGCTGGTCGGCAGATGGAACTGGCTGCGGCCGACGTTGACCCACATGTTGGTCGGTCCTGTCATTAGAAAGGGATCGCGAGTCAGGCCGAGACCTGCGATGTAGAAAATGGTCGCCTGCTGCTGGTCGGGAACCGTTACGTTGACGTGTTCCAGCGCGACGATATTGCCGAGATCTTCTGCTGTTCGATTGAACCGACGCTCCATGGGCGCCTCCATCCGCGTGTTCGACCGCCCGTTTAGCCGGGAGCCGCGAAAGCCGAGACTACAATATTTGTAGCCGGAAGCGTTACGGGTTTGTATTGGATATGGCGCAGCGTTCGAACGCGAATACATTGCGCTGATCTGCAGGGCTGTCCTCTCTCACTTCAGGATCGACCAGAGCAATGCCGACTCCCTGGCCGAGCCGGAAGCAGATAGGCAGCGATCTGGCAGCAATGGCCGCACGGCCTCGATAAAGCCCCCCGAGGTCGCAAAAACCTTCGATTCGATATGAAGCTTCTGGAGCCACCCGTCGGATTCGAACCGACGACCTGCTGATTACGAATGATTCCAGGAGCGATCACCACTGATCACCACGCAACAATATCCGCGAGAAATAAGGGTTTCCTTGGACACGAGGTCGGCAGTGACCGGTCCTGTTCAGTCGTGATTGGCAGTCGTTTGGCAGTCGATCTGGTGGTCACGAGTTTGCCTCGACGTTATCAGGCGTCAGCGGCTAACGCGTAGGCCGCGCGGGTCAGTGACTTTCGGTGACTCACTTGTCTCGCCGCGCGCGTCTGATCCACATCTGGTCCGCCCCGTGCGGCGCTTCGCAGCGCGCGTGTATAGTCTCGAATCACGGTGTTTAGAGATGAACGGCTGCGGCGGATCGAATCCGCCGCAGCCGTTCTGTTGGAGTGGAAGGTCGAGTCCAAGGGGTCTGCCTTCAGCGTGCCTCGTTGGCCGCGACTTCCCGCTGGTAGTTGCGCATCCGCTGCGCCACTTCGTACTGGGCGCAATCGTTATTCAGATGCTCATACCCGGGATGTTTCGGCTCGACGACGGGATCGAGGTCACTGCAGGTTCTCTGCCACGCGTCGCTCCACGCAGTCGTTCCGTACATCGCCCGCGGCGGATCCTCTACCGCCATGCTGCAGGCACTCAACGCCATCGCGAGTCCGGCTGCCATCGCAAACCGACCGACCACTCGTCCGACATACTTCATATCCATGACCGTTGCCTCCTTTGGCCCGCTAGGGGCGTATAAACAGGAGGCGTAACTTAGGAAGGTACGGACCGGTTTCGCGCTATGTAACGATGTGACGGGGAATTGTACGCAAGCGGCTCACAGTCGCCAGGAAATGGGGAAGCGATCATCGGGGACATACGCGCAGACGGTCCCGGTCTTGATCGTCGTGGACAGTAGTTTACCCAGCGATGCGTCATTCTCGGCGATCTTGTGGAGCGAGAGGCGAATCGCTTTGGTGACTGCGATTCGCCCACGCTCGGTGGCTGACGCCGACCGCCGATCACGCCCCGCGAGTCCGATCGCGCCCCTGAGTTCTCGGCCAAGCGCCTCTTTCTCGTCTTCCGCTTTCGCGATTCGTTCCTCGTCCTTGAACTCGCGGGCTTCTTCAATTTCTTCCTCGAGCTCGGACAGTCGGCGCTGATAAGCGGCCTTCGCTTGTGCGTCTAGAATCTCGCCCGCGTGCCCTAAATCCCCGGTAGCCGTGTCGGATCGGGAGAGGTCTTCTGCACTTTCTTTTTCTGCAGTTTCCTCGCCGCTTCCACCTATCCGAGTCACAAGGTCGAGCGCGCGGATCTCCTCACCCGGATGCGCGATCAGGTGCGCGATGTAATGGAGCCCCTTCGAGTCCTTGAGTCTCGCCGTCTTGCCTTCATAGGCGATGGTCCAATAGTCGCCTTCCCTGCTGAAAATCGCTTGGTCGTGGGCATCCGATGGATGCTCTCCCTTCTCAGTCGGCGCCGGCGAAGATGGCCTGTCCGCTTCGACCCGCTGAACCCATCGCTCACCTGCGCCGCATCGTCGATAGATTTCGATCGCTGCGTCGAGCTTGTCATTGGCTCGACCGTGCTCACCGGACGCATTCAGCGCCCGACCCCAGTAATGCAGCGCCTCGGCTTCCTCGAATGGCACATGATATCGGCGAAAAATCTCTACTGCTTTTTCGAACTGCCGCTCGGCCTCTTCGTTTTTTCCCTCAGCCGCTGCGACGACAGCCTCTGCCCGCGCGACGTCCCCGACAAGCCCGCGCCAGTCCTCCCCATTTCCGAGTATCTCGCGGCAACGATTGAGATGCTGGTGCGCTCGCTCAGGGTCGCCATTCTCCGCATGAATTTCTGCAAGTAACGATCCCGTATGCAGTTCTCCTGGAACGTCCCCTGTTGCCGCCTCGACCGCCATTCGTCCCAGTCTCTCGGCTTCGGCGAGATCGCGAAGCTCCCGTCGAATCCTAGCAAGAAAAGGCGCCTTCTCATCGCGGCTTCCGGCTCGCCGCGACAATTCGAGTTCTCTAGTTACTAAAATCTCGGCCTGTTCAAATTCGCCCGTCGCAAAGTGCCAGATGGCGGCCTTCGCAGACGAGAAGTCCGATTTTTCCCAAACGCGCCTCGCCTGCACCAGATCTCCGGTCGCAACGTATGCCTCAAGTAGATAACCGAACAATGTCCGCCGAGGGGCGGTGGCGTGAGCAAGCCTCGATTTGGCAAGTTCACGAAGGATCCAAAACGGAGCTTCTGTGGGGTCCAGTAGATTCAGCCGCATCGCTGCGGAATTCCATGCTGCGCTGGATACCGACGCAGCACCTACGAGCCGGTCCGCACGATTTGACGCCTCATCGACGAGCGTCAGGGCCTGCTCGAGTCGTCCCTCGGTGAATAGGCCAATCGCGTGTATACACGCGGCATTTATCCAAATCGGCTCGTCGCCGATTCTCTCAGAGATGTCCATTGCTGCGCGCGACCATGCGAGCCCTTCATCTCGAAGCATGAGCTGCCCCGCAGCCATCCCCATTCCGGCGTATACCGAAGCTTTACGCCGGGAGTCCGCTCCCTTACCCAAAATCGCCTCGGCTTTCCGATAGTGTTCCATTGCGCCCGACGGATTATTCATGACGGAGCGGGTTGCCAAGGCTACTCCCATCCGCGAATGCACTAGAGCGGCGTGCTCTGTCTGGCCGGACTCCTCGTAGATGTTCAATGCCCGAGTCAGATACTCCATGCCTTTCGGATCTGAGACATCGATGACGTACATCAGCGTGGCGAGACGCTTGAGCAAATGCGCCTGATTCTGTGGCTCGATATTGTGCTGCTCCATCAGTTGAAGCGCCGCCTGCCAACTAAGACTTGCGTCCTCGTAAGCAAATATCCTGTAGGCCGCTTCGCCAGCATCGATCGAATAGTCTATGGCTTTCCCGGCGACGCCGGCCGCTCTGAAGTGATGTGCCAGTTGCGCCCAGTGCTGCTTCAGGTCGCCCTTATAGATTTCCTCGATTGCCGCCCCGATCTCGCCATGCAACTCGATGCGCCGATTCGCTGCCAAGTCACCGTAGAGCACTTCACGGATGAGCGCGTGAGAAAACTGCTGGCGCGCGAACCCCGGAGCTCCAGGTCTCAGAACTCCGATCCGTGTTGCTTCATCTGTCTGCTCGACCATTTGTTCCGGCGAGCGACCGGACACCCGCTCCAGCAATCGCGTATCGAATTCATTCCCGATTACCGACGCGATCGACAACAACGCGTTCGCTTCGTGAGAAAGCGCAGCCAACTGGCGCCGGATCGATTCCCTCACTCCGTGCGGTATCTTGAAGGCGCTACCATCGAACCCTGTTCGCGCAAGCGTTCCTTCCGCGGCCAGCAGCCGCACGACGCCATCAACGAACAGGGGATTGCCGTCGGTCGCGTGATACAAGTCTGCGACCAGCTTGTCATCTGCTTTCTTCGCCGTGCTGCGTTCGATGAACTCGCCGACCTCGGCCTGGCTGAGCCCTGCGATTGAAAGCGTCCGGCCTTCGCGAATCAGGTCGCCGATCAACTTGCCTAGCTCGGGTGACTGCCTGACTTCGGCATCGCGAAAAGTGCCCACTATTAGTAAGCGCGCGTCCTTGGTCTCCCGCGCGACAAACCGGATCATTTGCAGCGAGGGCTGGGCCGCGTCGTGCAGATCGTCGATCACAATCAACAGCGGCTGAATGCGCGCGACATTCTTGAGCAGCGTCGCGACCGCATCGAACAGCCGAAAGCGCGCCGACTCTGAGTCCGTCGTCGCCTTGGTCTCCTCGAGCGACGGGACCGAAAGCTTGAGCTCCGGAATAAGTCGCGCGATTTCACTGGCGCCGGAACCGAGAAGGGCTTTCAGCTGTTCGCCGTCGCGATCATCAATGCAGGTACGGAGCGTCTGGATGATCGGCCAGTAAGCCGGAGCACCGCCACCCGCCCACGATCGGCCCCACACCACGCGCATCCCGCGCGTCGACGCATCGTTGGAGATCTCCTCTGCAAGACGAGTCTTGCCGATGCCCGGCTCGCCACTCAGCAGAAGCAGTCGGCCGTGGCCGGTGCTCGCATCGTCCAGACTGGCGCGGAGTTCCGCCAGCTCGCGCTCGCGACCAACAAATGCGGCGACTGAACGGGCCCGTTCTGGTGAGATTGCGGAGACCATTTTCACGAGTCGCGACCCGCTCAGTACAGGATTTCTACGAGGGCCGTTCCCGCTCACTAGTAGCTACCCCTTCGCCGAAGTTGCGACAACTGGACTCTCCGGCGACTTGGGAGCAGACGCGCTGCGATGATCGAACCGCCGCGGCCTTCTCGCGCGCCATCTGTCGGTAATCAGTCCATAATCGGGCGTCGACCGCCGCTTCGCTGCCAGTTTCGCCTCAACACCCGCTCGATAGAGATTCCCGGCTGAGAGATTACGCTCCAAGTACGGGACTACGCCATCCACGCCGCTCCTGCTGACGCGCAGTCAGCGGCTCGAACCATCTTCAAACGGGCCTCAAAATCGCATTCGGGTCGCGTGTCCTAAGCGCGCTTTGTCTGAACGCCGGCGCCGGTGATGTCGAAATCCTGCGTAGAGTGCGCTGAAGCGCTGACCCGCATCGGAAACGAAAAGAGTACGCCCTGCCGGACTGGCCTTCATCTCATGGGGCTGCCCAAGTATGCGATTTGACCGCGCTGATTGATGGACACGCTCGCGACCTCGATGGTGTGCCGATTGGTGGCCCCAGAGTCCGCTATGTTACGTTCTGGCATTTCGATTGGCACAAATCGATTGATCTTACCTTCATAAATATTGAAGAAGCTGGCGACTCCGTCCGCAGTGAGCGCTCCGAAGAAAATACTTCCTTTAGTAAGCACCGGATCACTCAGGCGATCGAAGCGTACGCCGTGGTCCGTCGACTCATCGACGTTAACTACGAACTCCGCGGTCCCGCGCTCTACCAGAAAAATTCCCATAGTTCCCGAACATCGCCCGAGAACCGCCAACCCGCTCTGATCGTTCAGACCCGGACTCGCGGGCGACAAATAGTCGATGTGTCCGATACCGCAAGATGCCGATGGCGATAGCACTTTGCGCAGGCTGCCTTGCGCAAAGGTGAACAGGCCGGCGCCGCGGTCGGTTCGCGCCGTGAACGCAACTAACGGCCCATCCGCGGTAACAGTTGAGGCGGGGAGTCCGAAGCTCCTGAAGTGCTCGCTATTCGGTAATTGTGTATCCTGCTCCGCCAGAATAGTTATCGCGCCACTTTCAGAAACCATCATTTCAGCCTGACCACCAGGTTCCAGATAGCCCAGGAACGCAATCCCTCCGTGCCTTTCAGGGCGGACGCTGCCGAAGGTAATCACTCGGACCATCCGTCCATCGGGCAGGCGTTCTCCGGTGCGAACCAGCCACCTCAGTTTTCCGTGCACCAGCTCGAACAGGGCATCGTCGCCCGAAGATTCATGAGCGACAAAAACGATCCCGCCGTCAGAGATTGGCTGCGGACCCGGGTCGGCCATCATGTCGAGATCGGAACCGCCTTCGGAAGACGTCGGCAACGCTACACGAGAGATCGCGCCCGTGTCGGGTTCGGCAGCGAAGATCGACCATCGAAGTTGATGATTCCATTCTCTAGCCGCCCCGAACAGAACGGTGCCATCCAATGCCACAGAAGGCATCCCGAGATCCTCGAGAACCACCCAATCGGGACCCGGAGAGCCAGTCTGAGCAATCTTGACTTCGCGTTTATTGCGATCGAGCGCGTACAGCGCGTCTGAGCCTTGCGAGATCGAATCATCCAGACCGAGCATGTACGCGTAGGCGGAGTCGATAAAGAGCGACAGCGCAAGCGCGACGGTTAGATTCATGGCCATGCGAGGCGTGAGCATGGGATTCCCTCCTTAGTTCGAGCGCGAAAGGTGAGCAGCACAGAGGAGCAAGTCGCGCGCACATTGAAGCGCTGGTCGTTGAAGAATCGCTTGTCAACCGCATCTACATCCATGTACCAGTCCCGCGGATCACTTCACGTCTACCTCCATGCGCATCCAGGGGTGGATGCAGCATTCGAACAGATGCTTGCCCTTCGATAGGCCGGTGATATCGAGGTGGCTACCCTGAAGGATTCGGGTTCTGGCAACTGCGATGTTCGAAAAGCCGCCGGAGCACTCTGGAATAACGCTCGTCGCGCCGCCGGGATTGAGTGGCGGCAAAAATCCGTTACCGAACGCTTTCACCTCCGTAAAGGTGTGGGGCTCGCCGCCCTGGTCCACCACGGAAACGACGGTCCCCTGGTTGATCACCAACGTGTCGGGTTCGAAATCCCAGCCCGGATTGGGGGTCCCAGCCTCCGCCGATGCCAGTAGATCGGAAAGCGTGGTGCTGTATCCAAGCGCGATGTTCTTGCAGAAGTCCGGGCCCTCTGCCGCGTTGAACGTGGTCGGATCGCATTCGTCCAATGCCACGACTTGGGCGATGCCTGGCGAGTTCTGTGGGAACGGCAGGAAGTTTAGCGGGCCTCCCGCAATCGCGTGCGTCGCGCCGGCTAAAATCCCGCACCCGCCCAGCAGAATCAGTGTCGCTACTTTTGTCATGACTGCTTCCTCCCAATTGAAGCGGTTGCCGCTCTTCTTTCGCGCATCATCGGCGGACTGCGGGGTTGCAACAATGGAGAACGGCTGACGATGGCCTGACGGATTGCTGAAGAATGCTGGCGCTATCTGTTGGTCGGTCCCGGAACTAGACTGGCGGTGCCAGTCCGTAGGGTTATTCAAGTGGCCTTCGAAATAGTTCGATTCGACGACTTTGAGCTCGACCGGAGCGCCCATGAGCTTCGGTGCGGTGGCGCCGTGGTGAAGCTTGAACGAATTCCGCTGGAATTGTTGTTCCTCCTTGTTAACCGGCGCGGGCAGATCGTGACGCGTGACGAAATTCTGGAGCGCGTCTGGGGCAAGGGCGTCTTTGTAGACATCGAGAACAGCATCAATTCGGCGATCCGCAAAGTACGCCGAGCGCTCAACGACGACCCCGAAAGGCCTCGGTTCGTCGCTACCATTGCTTCGAAGGGCTACCGCTTCGTCGCACAGGTGCGGAGCCGCGCGCTCACGACTCTCCGACCGGTGCAGAGTCGTCTCGTAGGACGCGAACCCGAAATAGTTGAGTTGCGCGCCGCGTTAGACGACGCATCCTCCGGGCGCGGGCGTATCGTCCTAATCTCCGGTGAAGCGGGCGTGGGCAAAACACGATTATCTGAGGAGCTTACGACCTTCGCTCACGCAGCAGGCTTCATGCTGCTCATCGGGCACTGTTCCGAGCATCTCGATTCCGTCCCTTACTTGCCGTTTGTTGAAATCCTGGAGAGCATTATCGATTCCGCGGCCAGCCCCGACGCCCTGCGCGTGCGACTGGGAGGCGAGGGCCCGGAATTGGCACGCTTGCTGCCCAAACTCAAGAACATCCTGCCGGAGCTTCCGCCACCGGCCGATTTGTCACCAGCTCTAGCGCGGCGTCTCTTGTTCAATTCCTTTTGCGACTTCGCCGCTCGTATCGCTTCAGAACAACCGACGTTGATGATCTTCGAGGACCTTCACTGGGCCGATGATTCGACGTTGTCGCTGCTCGATCACCTGACACAGCGGCTTTCCGATATGCGCTTGATGGTGATCGGTACCTACCGCGACGCCGATATGAATCTCACTCGTGGGTTGGCAAAAACGCTGGAAGACTTACTCCGCGGACGACTTGCAACGCACGTAAGGCTCAAAGGCCTCCCACGCGATGAAGTCGCCGCGATGTTAAAGAGCCTGAGTGGAAAATCACCGCCTGCATCCATGGTGAGCGAGATATATGCCGAAACGGACGGCAATCCCTTCTTCGTCGAGGAACTGTTCCGTCATCTCGAAGAGGAAAATTGCCTGTACGATTCGTCGGGACAATTTCGCTCCGAGCTCAAGATTAGCGAACTGGAGGCGCCGGCGAGTGTGCGCCTGGTCGTTGCTCGGCGGCTGGCGCGGCTCAGCGACCTGACACAAAAGATGCTCGCAACGGCGGCGGTGATTGGTCGCTTCTTCAGTTTTGAGATTCTTCAGGCTTCGATGGGAGCTGACGAGGATTCGATTCTGGAGCGTGTCGAGGAAGCCGAAAAGGCTGCCTTGGTTCTCTCCGTCACCGAAAGTCCCAGGGCTAGGTTTCGGTTCTCTCATGAGCTTATTCGTCAGGCTGTGCTTGCCGGCTTGTCGGCTGCGCGGCGCCATCGGCTTCACCTCGAAGTAGCCGACGCGATCGAACGAACCTTCCCCGACGCCCTGGAGGATTACTGGGGCGAGTTGGCATCTCATTACAATCGCAGCGGTAATGCTCGCAAAGCGGTAGTCTACCTGGGACATGCCGCGACGCAGGCATCGCACCGCGCTGCGCACACTCAAGCAGTTACCAATATTGAGAGCGCGCTCGAGCGGCTACGCGAGTGGCCTACCGGGCCTGGGCGCATCAAGCAGGAAATCGCGCTGCAACTTATTTTGGGGTCTTCTCTGACGGCGACCACCGGCCAGGGGTCTTCAGCGTCGGAGAAAGCATATGTCCGGGCGTACGACCTATGCCGAGAGGTTGAGGACGTGCCACTGCGCTTTCGGGTAACGTCGGGCCTCTGGGGCGTCTATATCGTACAGGCGAGGTTTCAAGCGGCCCGCGAGCTTGGTACGCAGCTGCTCACTTTAGCCAAGAGTATGCAGTACCCATTGTTTCGGCTTGCGGCCCACGAGGCACTAGGAACCACGCTACTGTGGCTCGGGGAGTTCGCTTCCGCTCGAGAACATCTGGAGCAGGGTAGTACCTTCTACGACCCACAAAAGCGGCGTGCCAAATCTTTCCGTGCGATTCAGGACCCTGGTGTGGACTGCCTCAGCTTCACGGCGTTGACCCTGTGGTATTTAGGGTATGCCGATCAGGCTCTCAAGAAGATCGACGAGGCAGTCGCGCTGGCTCGCAAGCTTGCTCACCCGTACACCCTGGGCTATGCGGCGGTCCACGCCGCTGTAGTCCAGCAGATGTGTGGACAAGCGCAGGCCGCGGGGGAGTCGGCGGAGGCAGCAATCGTGATCTGCTCGAAGCATGGTTTCCCGTTCTTTTTAGGAATAGGAACCGTCTATCGCGGATGGGCACTCGCCCGTCGGGGAAAGGAAGAGGAGGGTATCGCTCAGATACTTCACGGCCTGGACATCTATAGAACCACGGGGTCGGGAATAAATGGGGCGCAGCTTCTCCTTCTCCTGGCCGAGGCTTACGGCTTTTCGGGGCATACCGTTGAAGGACTAAGGGCGCTGGACGAGGCGCTGGCTGTGGTGCAGAAAACCGGAGAGCGCCGAGATGAGGCGGAGGTGCACCTTCTAAAGGGAGTACTGGGGCTGCGATCCAAGGCTTTAGGGTCCAGAATCCAAAGTCAGTCAAAAGCTGAAGAACAGTTTCGGAAAGCCACGAAGTGGCACGCAGTCAGAGTTCAAAGTCATGGGAGTTGCGTGCGACCACCAGCCTCGCGGTTTGCTTCGTGATACAGGGAGGCGCGACGAGGCGCGCGTGCTGCTCGCCGACATCTACGGCTGGTTCACCGAAGGCTTCGACACCTCTGACCTGATAGACGCCGAGGCCCTAGTCGACGAACTAGGCAAGTAGCCGCGTCTGCAGCGGGTCTGTCAAACTCTTGACGTCGCGCCTTGCCGCTCGGCCTTTTCTTCTTTCGGAGGAGGCTGACTTTGAAGCAAAAAGTCGATCTGAAAAACCGAAATCAAAAATTGTGGGCAGTAAGTGGGCACTCGAGCGAGCTTGAGATTGCGCAGATCGCTGTAAGTACTTAATAAATAAGGGCGGAGGAGGAAGGGCCCGGTGCCCACCGGTCTTCAAATCCCATTCTGCGCGCCACAACAGACAATTTAAGGTTCGGTGGCTTGCAAAATGTAGACTTTCCCGCTGCCACCTTATGATGGATTACGCCGTGAAAGCTGAGAGCCGGACTAGTGGGGACTTGCGCGATCGGACGCGCTTCGCTTACTCGGGAGACGGCTCCTTGCGGCCCGAAGTCGGTGCACCTCAGTCAAAGTCACGAAATAGAGATTGATTCAATCCGGTAATTCGGCGCGCTGCGGATTGGAGATCCAGTGCGGTTGGTACTACGTAACCGTCGCCCCAGAAATTGCTTGTTCTTGAGCGCGCAGAATTCGACGATAAAAAAGCAATTTCCTGATTTGGGGCGAATTTGGGACACGACAGGGCGCAATCAACGAACGGACTTTCATCCCTGCCGGTTTTCAAGTTCGACAGAATCGTGTCCACCAGCGTCCATACCAAGCAATCCCGTACCGTAGTCAGTCCGCCGGAGAGCATTTCGCGCCGAAGTACGTGCCCTGGTGGTCAAGGTGGTGGTCAGAATTCCGCATACTGCATTCGCGTGGCCGACAAAAGCGCAACATGCGCTGGCCGACGAGAGCCGCCAAACGGTTGGCCGCTCGATCAACGGGAACCACCGATCAAGCGGAAACTAGAACCCCGTGCTGTTTGACCGCGTGGGGTTCGATGACGCCAGCCCGAAACCGAACCCCCGGGGACCACGACCGCAGAAACGCCGCCGTGGCTGTTCGCGGGGAGCGACGCGGCGGCCCACCGCACGGCCATCCTCTGTTCGCTGGTGCAGACCTGCAAGCACCTGCAGATCAATCCGTTCATCTATCTGCGCGATGTGATCGAGCGCGTCTCGACCCATCCGGCGCGGCTGCTCCTGGAGCTAACGCCGATAGAATGGAAACGTCTGCGGCGTGATTCCGGCGCGGACGCCGCCGCCTGAACGGCCCGTTTTTTATAATAGGGCCGCGCCTCCAGCCGGTTTCGTCAATCCCTATCTATTTTCGACCGATATCTCCGACCACGTTCTTCGCTATCGGCTGCTGGACGGTGGAGTTGGTCCCTGTTGGTCCCACGCTTACTGCCGAGGAAAGCAGCCATGGGGATATGGGATCGACGAGCTGGCGCAGGCCCGGGAGGTGCGCCGGGTGTTGGCGCAGTGGCAGCGGAGCGGGTTGCGGCCGCGCGAGTTTGGGGAACAGCGTGGAATCGCGCTGAGCGCGCTGCGCTGGTGGCGACGGGTCTTCCGGGCGGCGGGCGCGGCAGCGCCGGCGGTGGCGTTCACCGAAGTGCCCGCGCCGGTAAGCGTGCCGCAGCCCCCTGCGTCCATCTCCCCGATCAATTGGCTTCGAGTCAGATCTGTTCAATGGCGAGTTTCACCAGGTGAACGACCCTTTCAAGATCAGCAGCCTTCACGAATCGGACTTCAATCCATTGCGAATTCTTGGATCGGTTGGGATGAACTTTCGAATCAGTGGGATGGACCAAGCCCTCGCGGTGGATGATGCTCTTGGTTAGACGAATGTCCAGTTCGTTGTCGCTGTGGAAGTGGGCAAACGCTTTGTCCCCATAGCAGAGGGACGAGAATCCGTCATGCCGCCCCGGCCACGCGCGATCTTCCACTCCGAACTTCTCGAGTCGTTGCACTAGCTGGGTCCGCAGATGAGCCATTTGGTCAATTCTCCGAACGCGCCAAATCGGTATCCCCCGACCTGAAACTCCGCAATCTGGCCATTACCCCAATTGAGCGTGAATCCAAGATCGGCATAAAACTCTTGGGGACGTCAAAATCCTCTGCCGACACGAACACTTTCAGATCGAGCACTGGACTCGTGTCAATCGGCTTCTCCTCACGCAAAACGACAATTCGCTTCCTGAACAAAATCTGCAATTCCCTCCGGTATAGCATCCGACTACGACGAACGCTTCGCGCATTACAAGTTCACCGGAAGATGGTCAGACTCGTCTCCCTTTCTCGGAACGCCATGCGCCGCTCTTTTTGTGCCAGCCTAGAAGTTCTGGCCGGGTGGCTTTGGCCACCCACTTACCGTTCTGGTTGGGTTTGATCGATGAAGTGATTGGAGGGCCAAGGAATTTGCGCTCGTCTCGCCTTATGTTCGAATACGTTTCTGATTCCGAGGTAAACGATACAGAGACGTCCGAGATAGAGGCGCCCACGCCGGCCGAATCAGGCGGAAGGGCAGCTTGAGCGGTGTCGGCGCAGCGCCTTCCCAACGAGCTCATAAAATAAGCCGGTCAGTGCTACCCGCTACTCCTGGACTTAGTATCAGGCAGGAGGATCCGCCACTGACCTTGGTGCCAGAGTTGCATTTCTTCGGCGGCGACGCAGTTTTCGGCGGCGGCGCAGTTTAAGGTTGTCGAACGACCGAAGCCGAGCCTGTGGCACGCGGAACACACCCTTGATGCAGTCGGGGTTCTTGACCGCAATCTGGATGTGAGTCTTTTCGTAGAAGCCGGAGCCATCGTAAACCGGTCGCCCTTCAATAAAAACGCCCTTCACTGAATCGATCGGCTGATCGCCCCGGCCATGGCGGATAGTGTGGACCATTTGAATCACGGCGCAATCGAGCACGCGCAACAAACCCTCGGGGGCATTTGCGGGTAGTTTGCGACCGGCTGCAGCCGCTAACTCAATCAAGCTTTTATGAGCGGCTCGAACCTGCTCGATCCCAGCGGTGGTCGTCAGGTCCAGACACAGGCCCAGAGAGATGACCGCGCCGATGACAAACGGTTTCTCGATGTTCGAGCCTCGCCGTTTCTTGGCCTCGCGAGCGAAGTCGAAACCGCGAAGTGGATTTGCTTCCCAGAAATAGATTCCCGGACCGAGCCAGTCGTAATCGTTGTTGCTTTGCCTGAAGGGCTCGCCTTCCGGGATTCGTTCGCCGACTGCCTTATCGCATCCGTGGTAACCGAGAATGAAGCTCGCAGCCAGCTGATGCAAGGGACGGCGCGCGACGAAGGGTTAGGCCCGGTAGTTCTTGCTGAGCTTGCCGGACTCCGTATAGATCCCCGACTCAACCAGCACCTTCATCGCAGATTCCTTCGACCGCGTCCCCTCTTTCGTGAACTCCGCCGCTGCTTCGCGGAAACGCTCAACCGATTCACGGCTACTCAGATTAGCTGGAATCTTTGTCGCCGGTCTCTTGTTCTTTCCATTCATGTAATCAGTATCCTTCGCGTGGGTGCTTCTTTCAAGATATCGCACTGTTGCGGCGGGCGGTCACCAGAAACGGAGGGCTGTTAGCCTGATCCTCGCGCGCGCGTAGCGGAACCCGAAGAATCCGCTCATCGACGCTTGGCGGGGCGTTTCCCTTCAAGTGCGCGCCTTACTTTTGCCTTCGCAAAGGTGAATGCCCGCCCGACGGCAAGGTAAGCAAACTACCGCGGCGAGGGCTGGGCTCATTTGTGAGAGAGGCCAAACAACGTGACAGCGTTCGGCGCGGTCAGTCGCTTCGGGCGCGACGAGTTCGCGAATGCGTCGCTGGTCTGTTCGTCGTCAATCGCGCCGTAAAGCTCATCCTCTGCTGCGAATATGACTCGACGATTGAAAGCCGCAGCTTCAGCGTCAGCAATGGCTCGCACCGGAATAGTAATCGGATTCTCTTTCAAGTCGCGCCAGTGCGACTCGTGGAAGAGAATCGCAGTGCGAGAACCAATGGGAAAATAAACTTCCGATGGGCCGACGCCGAGGTCGTAGTCGATCACAACCGGCTGATCGCAGGTGATAAGGCACTCTCCGTCTGTTCGGATCAATTCGACAGCCTTGACCCAGAGTTCATCGAACACACGTTCGGCGAACATCGGGATCTGGGCCAGCCAGGACTTCGGGTCGGCGAAATGCGCCTCAACATCTACAATCGCTTCGCTCACAAGTAATTGTCGAAACTCCTCATCTGAACTGACGACGCCGTTCGGGATGACGCCTGGGGGAACCATTTGCCGGAGTTCCTGTATCTGCCTGTCGCTAAGTTCTCGTGTTGAGGCGGCTGTAAATCTTCCGTTCCTCGCTCGCATATCTCTGAACGCAGGAGTGCGAACAAATTGATACGCAATGAATCTGACGAGCGCTTCGATTTCGTCGGAGGTAAGTGAGACGAACTCCGCATCTGCACCAACCGTATTTAGCTTCATGAAAACCGGCGCGAGTTCGCCGTCGATAGCTGCGAACAGGCGCGTCTCGAACTCGTGGTTGAGTCGGCCGTTCTGCTCGAATGAGTAAAAATACCGTCGGTTCGCAACGTTCGCGATGCTTACCCTTTTGGAGCTCTGATCTCGTCGGTACAAGTAGAGTTGCTCGGTTCCACGGATGCAGAAGAACCTCAGATGTGCAGCACGGGGCAGGAAGTGCTGTCTCTTGGGTACGGCCATGAGACTGTCGATTTTACGCTGTTCGTGGCGGTCTCACCACTGAACAGGGAGGCGGCGCCGTCAACCGTCTCCGCGACCAGGTGTCGCACCTTTCAACCTCTTCGAGAGATGTTCTTGGCTGGCGTACCCGTGCTGAGCGCGCCAAACGCAGCATGACGCAGCCGATTGTCTGGTGTCCACTCCAGGAAATCGATCGCGACGACGATCCGCGGCTTGAGCCAGCGGCACGCAGCCATCTTGTCGGCCATGATTCCGGTTCCCCAACGGCCTTTCGACGTGTCTGGCAAATTCGAGAACGGGCATTCGGCGAGACTCCAGCTTCGAGAAGCCCTTAAACAGCGCCTCTCTCGATGCAGGCGTGAAACCGGCCCGGACGCTGCCGGCATATTTGAGATCGCGACCTTCGAAGTAGCCGAGCAGTATCGAATCGAAGTTGTGACCGCGCGGCACATAGCCGCCCAGGACAAAATCCTGCCGCCGGTTCACTCGGAGCTTGACCCAGGCGCCTGAACGTCTGCCGGGCTCATAAGGGCTGTCCCGGAGTTTGGCGACAACTCCCTCGAGCTCCTGCTCGCGCACGACCGCGATCACGTCGGAGGGCGAGGCGTCGAAAGTCTCCGAGAAGCGGATCGTATCGCCGAGCTGGCTCGTCAATTTGCGGAGAGCCTTGCGGCGCTCGTCCAAAGGCCTCCGTTTCAGGTCCTCGCCGGCGAGCGTGGGCAGGTCGAATGCGTAGAACACAGGTGAGCGATCGAAATTCTGCAGGCTGCTGAATGATGGTCGGCCATTTTCGTCGACCGCGACGACCTCGCCGTCGATCAGAGTCTCATCAGGCAACGCCTCAAGCGCGTGCGTGACGCTTGGGAACCGGCCTGAGAAGTCCTTGCCGTTCCGGGAGAACAGCCGCACCGTTCCCTCGCCCTTGAGTCCGAGCACGCGATAGCCGTCGAGTTTGAGCTCGTATTCCCACCTCGGCCCTTCGGGCAGTTCCTTTACTGCGACGCAGAGCATTGGCTCTACGAACCCGGCGCGGAATTTGAGATTGGCTTGCTTCAAAATTGGTGCGGCATTCCAATAGCAAACCGCAGAACTCAAAATCTTGCTAGCCCGCCTTCTTGTCGTGCTCGTTCAAAAGTCTCCGAAGCTGATTTCCATCGATCAGTTCTATCGAAAGTCCCTGCGCGAAATCTCGGGCTTGCGGCGTAAAAGTCGAAGTCGTGATGAAAACGCCTTTGGCAGCTTTGCGGTCGGCGATGAGTGCTCCGTAAAATTCTCTGATAGCGGCGCTCCCCACAGGACTGTCCTACGCGAAACGCTTGCATTGGAACAAATACCGCCCGCCTACTATTGGGCTGTCGAGTTCGGCTTCGATGTCAATTCCGCCGTCCCCGCTGGCCCTCGTCGTTTGTGCCTCGAATCCCATCTGGTGCGGAAGGCCGGTAATGAACCGCTCAAATTCCAATGGATCCATCAAAGCGAAGTCTCTTGTCGCTCTTCGAACTAACAAATCTCTGGGGCGGCGCGTTTCTGAAGGACCAACGCACTGGATCTACAGTTCATAGCGCGCGGAATTCCCTCACAGAATCAACGGCGATTACGTTACTTGGAGTCGACTTGGGCTGGTTTATCACGCGGTGCATCGGGCCGATCCGTTGTAAGCCTTTTTTCGGTAGCACTGGCGAGGCAAAGCCGGCGGGGAGGGTTCCAGCTGGTGACGGAGCAGAAGTTCTCTGGTTCTAGAACCGCCCGACTACGGAGTCGGCATGCCGAGGAATGATCGATCGCACGAGGCGTAAGCATGCTGGGAATAATGCGTCGGTGAATCAAAACCTTAAAGACCTTCCGACGCATTTGGGATTTTGGTAGCCACAGCGCGCAGTCAACAACTCAACTTTGTCTCTCTCAATTTGCACGAGGCGGTGCGCGCGCGGGCAAGGATCGTGGGTAGCGCGCAATTGGCGAGCACAGTCCGGAGGGTTAGTCAGTGGCGGCGTCCCTGGCGCGACGGTTTATTTCGAAACGGGCGTCGGATTCCTTATCGATCTGGGCTTTGATTTCCGGATTGCCTTTGAATAGGCGTTGAAAATCGTCCTCCTTGAGCACCAGCAACTGGCAATAACTTCGTGCAAAGACGTCGGCCTGACGTCTCATTCCGCTGACCAATGCCATCTCCCCGGTGAAGTCTCCACGGCCGAGTTTGTATTTCTTACCCTCCGCGAACACTTCCACTGTTCCAGACGAGATGAAGTACATCGCATCCGCGCGATCACCTTGTTGGATGAGCTGTTCATCCGGCAGTGCGAAGCGGGGGCGAAGCAAATGGGCAACGGCATCGAGCTGCGATTGTGAGAAATTGGCGAACATCGGAACCTTGGCAATCAGGTCGCGCGTCTCCAAGCCGATATCAAGTCGGGGGCGAAGTTCAACCTCCTTACGAGCGGTTTGAATTTCGCGACGCAGCGAATTGTGGAGCTCCGGTCCGATGACCCCCTCCTCGAACAGCGTGCGATATTCCAAATCTTCGCGGCGCAGCGCGAACCGGTTCAGGAAGCGGCGTTCCAGCAGATCCGCATAGGCTGGATATTGCTGGCGCAAGGCGTCCAACGCCGCACCGGTCATGTCCTGGCGCTGATGTAAAATTTCGTGCAGCAGCGGCGTCATGCGTTCACCGAGCAGCGGCGCCAGCTTTTCATCGACGTATGGCGCCAGCTCAGTCAGTACGATGCCGTTTACCAACAACAGTTCAAAACGATCTGCCAGGGAATCGACCAGTGGACCGTCGATCCTGAGCCGGCGATGCAGAAAGTGCGCGACGCGGAAACGTCGCGAAAATTCCACCATCCGCCGCGACGCTCTCAGATACCCCGTCTGCCCCTCGGCTCGCGTGCGATCGACGAGCCGCCCGACGTTCGCCAGAAGTTGCTCGACGATGCCGCCGGAAATTGTGCGTTCCGCGAATTGATAGCGCACCAGATCGCGTTCATGGTTGGCTAGCGCCACCAGCCCCATTAGCATCTGGTAGGTGTCGGACCTGGATACGCTCGTGTGCGCGTGAACCGGACCGGCATCAGCGCAGCTCGAGGTCTCCGCGTAGGACTTGCTGACATCGCCAATCAGCTGGTGATCGAAATGATAGCGCGCTCCGATTGTGTCCACCGCGTCGGCCACGCGGTCTCGCGACAGCGTCAGCACCTGATCGCGCAAAGCCTGATCGAGCGCCGACAGGCGGTCCAGACCAAGCAATCGGATTAGCAGACCCAAGGTCGTGCCGTTAACTAACAGCGTGAACAGTACGAAACCGGTAGCGAGAACAGCGATGAAGCGCTGCACTTGCGGGCCGATCGCGGAATTCTCAGTCACCGCCAGCGCCAACGCCAGGGTCACGGCACCGCGGAGTCCTCCCCATACGATGACGGTCTTGAAGCGGTTGCTGACCTGCTGACTCAAATGCAATCCGCTGAGCACCGGCAACAGTCCAAACAACACCACTGCTCGCGCCGCCAGTGCGGCCACGATCAGCACGCCGAGTAGCAGCAAATCGTGCCAGCCTACATTTTGCAGCATGCGGGGCACGAACAGGGAGGCCAAAATAAAAATCAATGAACTGGCCCAGAAGGCCAACTGCTCCCACATTTCCTGCAGGAAGCGCCAATCGTCCGGTGCAAAGCGCGGCTGGCCGATTGCGGTCATCACTAGGCCGGCAGTGACTGCGGCGACGACCCCGGAAACCGCAAATACCCGCTCGCTGACAATGAACACCAGGTACGGCAAAGCCAGGGTCAGAGTCACCTGGGCCAACCGCATATCGCGCAGCCAAGGCAGTACTCCTACAATCAGCCGGCCGCCCACATAACCGGCGGCGGTGCCGCCGAGGAAATTGCGCACGAACAAGAGCGATGCGGTGCCGATATGAATCGGATGGCCTGCGACCATCATTTCGAGCAGCAGGACAAACAGGGTGATCGCCGCGGCGTCGTTGAGCAGGCTCTCGCCCTCGACCAGGCGGCTTAGCCGCGTAGGCGCGCCGACGTCGCGGAAAATTCCGATAACGGCCACCGGATCCGTGGTGGCAACTATGGAACCTAGCATCAGGCATGCGATGAAAGAGACGCCCGCGATCGGCGCTAACGCGACGCCGATAACAATCGTAGCAACCAGAACCGCGACCACTGCGAGCAGCAGGATAGGTGCCGCATCCTCCATAACTCGCTGCACTTCAATCGTCAGCGCAGTCTGAAACAGTAGCAACGGCAGAAAGATATATAGAAATGCGTCGGAGTGAATCGGCAATTCGACGATTACACGTGCGAAGCCGTCGAACTCGTTCGCCGTGCTCACATGGAGAAGCAAGGTCGCTACCACGCCAATCGCTACGCCAACCATCGCAAGCAACACCGAGGAGGACAGCCGCAGCCGGTTTGCCAGCGGCTGTATAAGGCTGACGACGATCAGGAGGCCAGCAAGCAGTAACAATATTATTCGCAGATCAACTTCCACAAAACTTGGCCGTGCACATGTCTGTCGAGTGTTCTCAAGTCACCAAGCGCCTATCGCGCTAGTTCCTCTGGCAGTGATTTGGGTTCCTTGAGGTTATGGGTGTCGGAGCCTCGCGAAAATTGCGATAAATCTCGCCGAGCATCGCGCGCGCCTCACTCTGCTAGCCAAATATCGCGAGTGGACGGGCCAATTGATAGGCGCGAATCTGGACCGAGTTCAAAACGCGCCAAATGCCGTACGATCATATCGATCGGGCCGTTACAATGTGGCTCCTCGCGACGAGAGAACCGAAATTACGCCCAATTGTTTGTAGACCCCTAGCTTGTCGGTGTTCATCCATTCTTCGACGACCTTGCCGTGGGCTAGTCGGTAGATTGCCGTACCATTCGCCGCAATTTTTCGATTGGTTGGAGGAATCCCTTCCAATTCGCCTTTATGGGTGCCGAACGATCTCCAGCGCAGCGCAACTTTGTCTCCGGCTTCGACTAGATCGTCGATCTCCATGCGGAGGTCCGGGAACGCTTTGCAAAGCGCTTCAATTCCTTCTTTGACTCCCGCTGGCCCCGGTTCGGGTAACTTGACCCCGCTCTCAAAGAAGATGGCTTCCTGCGCAAACAAGTCATTTGCCACATGGAATGCCCGCCGATTCCACACCTCATCGATGAGCCGACGGATGATCTCTTTGTTCTTTTCCGACATCAGTATTTTCTCCTGACTAGAGCGCTCGACGCGTTCGCCACCATCATTGCTTCCTTCACCGAGCAATTCAGGCACAACATTCCAGGATCTCAACTCGCCGAGGAGTCTTGGAAGAGCAGGCTGTCGAAATTTTTCTTCGACAGCCTGCTTTGTGCCTCCATGTTACGGTGCAGATCGAATCAGATTCTACGGCAGCTGCAGCACTCCTTCGGCGTGCTCGAGGAGGACGCCCGTGGGGCCCAGGCTGTCGCTCCACGACCATCCACCCTGAGCGCCTTTGAGCCTCTTGGTCCCGCCGGTTATTACGCTCGAATCATGATTGACCCTGGGTGGTCCTCCGGCGCAATTTGTATTTGCACAGCAGCTAAGGCCCTGGAAGGCAGTGGTCAGGGTGCTGCCGTCAGCAAATGTGTCGGTCTCCGTACCTAACTCGGGAGTACAAAACTCAGTCGGGTTGCCATCTGTGTCGTGGCCGCCGTTCGGAGTCACATCGAGAAGGACCGTGGCGGTCGCAGTCCCGTTGTACGGACCGAATGGGAAATGCTGCCCCTTTACCATAGCTGCGAGATCGTAGAAGGTGCAGCCAGCCCCCGTGACCGGATCGCATCCGGGCGGCCCGCCAAATATAAAGCTGGTGATCGTGAGGGTCCCGAAGCTCTTCGTGGGGATAAGCGTGGGGCCTTTGGCCTGGGCGGGAGCTTGGCCCATGAGCAAAAGGACCGCGACCGCCAGCATTGCCCGTGACGTTTTCATCACAGGCCTCAACAATTTCAGTCCTGACGTCTCCATAACCTTTCTCCTCCTGTTTCTTCAGTGGGTTGCTTCACTCGTCCCTTGTCCTGCAGCTTCAGCGACAACGATCAGTGAACGGACGGTATCGTTCGTGAGCGGACGATAGCTCTGGACGGAAGCGACGTCTTAAAGGCGCGATATAATCTGGGTTTAATTAGCGTTTAATCCCTGCTAGTCGATCGCCTGTGAGAGCGGAGTTGCACAGCTTTCCGCCATTTCGGCTCGATGCGAAAAATGAGCAGCTATGGAGGGGGAATGAGGAAGTCCGCCTCCGGCGCAAGACCTTCGCCGTTCTGCGCTACCTGGTCGAACGGCCAGGCGAGTTGGTGACCAAGGCCGCATTGCTCGATGCGGTCTGGCCGGACGTGTCGGTCAGCGATTCGATGCCCGCCATATCCGTGCGCGAGTTGCGAAGAGCACTGGGAGACGACGCCCAGTCACCGCGCTTCATCGAGACGGTTCGGGGCCGCGGTTATCGCTTCATCGCCGAGGTCAGGCTGGACTCAGCGCGCACACATGCCCCGATGGCCGCAGCGCTGGCCTCAAAGCTGGTTCGCGCGCCGCGCAATTCCTTCGTCGGTCGCGAGCCCGAGCGTGCCGAGCTGGGCAGCGCTCTGACCGACGCTATCAGTGGGCGCGGGCGACTCGCGTTGGTCTCGGGAGAGCCCGGCATCGGCAAGTCGCGGCTGTGCGCCGAAATCGCTGAACAGGCACGGGCCAAGGGAATGGCTGTGCTTGTCGGCCACTCCTCGGAGCAGGAAGCCGTGCCCTATCTGCCGTTTGTCGAAATCTTGGAGAGCTGCGTCGAGCACACCGAGGACATAGAAGAGCTCCGGCGCGCGATCGGCGAGGAAGGCCCGGAGCTGGCCCGGCTGCTACCAAGGCTCATGCGTATGCTGCCTGGGCTGCCGCCGCCTTTGGATCTGTCGCCGGCGCAAGCCCGCCGCCAGCTCTTCGATTCCGTCTGCAACTTCGTCGCGCGCCAAGCCGACCAGCGTCCGCTGCTGCTGATTCTCGAAGACTTGCACTGGGCAGATGATTCGACGCTCGCGTTGTTTAGCCATCTAGCGGAGCGTCACGCACAACTGCCTTTGTTGCTGATCGGGACCCATCGCGTGAGTGAGGCCGACGTGGGTCCCTCACTCGCACGCACGTTGGAAGATCTCGTGCGCGGGCGGCTGGCCGCCCAAGTCAGGCTGGAAGGCTTGGCCGAGGACGGTATCGCTCTGATGCTGAAGGACCTAGGCGGAAAGGCACCGCCCCCCGCGATCGTCCACGAGTTTCGCACCGAGACCGACGGCAACCCGTTTTTCGTCGAGGAGCTCTTCCACCATCTGGCAGAAGAGAACCGGCTCTATGACCCGTCCGGGCGCTATCGCGCCGAACTCAAGATTGAGGAACCGGAGGCGCCGCAGAATGTGCGCCTTATAGTCGGTCGGCGCTTCAAACGGCTGAGCGACGCGACTGCGAAGGTGCTTGTGACCGCGGCGGTCATCGGACGATCGTTTGCCTTCGAGTTGCTCGAAGCCTCGACGAAGTTGGAGCCCGAGACGTTGCTGGACTCAGTCGACGAGGCCGGGCGGGTCGGCCTGATTCGCTCGAGCACCGAGTACGCCGACGCGCGGATTGAGTTCTCGCACGAGCTGATTCGCCAGGTGGTGCTGGCGCAACTTTCGGCAGCGCGGCGCCGGCGGCTCCATCTGCAAGTCGGCGAAGCAATCGAGCGCCTCTACTCAGACTCCGTCGAAGATCACTACGCTGAACTCGCTCATCACTATGAACAGACCGCCGATACAGCCAAGGCGGTTCACTACCTGTGTCTCGCGGGATACCAGGCGCTTCAGCGATCCGCTCACGTCGAAGCAATTGCACTATTGAGCTCCGGGCTCGAACGGCTGAAAACGCTGGCCGATTTTTTCGAGCGTGATCGCATCGAGCTGAAATTGCAGCTTGCGATTGGCAGCGTGACCATTGCTCTCAAAGGGTTTTCTGTTCCCGAAGTTGAGAACGCCTATAGTCGGGCGGTCACGCTCTGCCGTCGATTGGACGACCGGCCGAACCTGATAGCAGCGCAATCCGGCCTGGCGGTTCATCACATGTTGCGCTCACGCCTTCGAAAGGGGCTTGAGATCGGGAAGGAGGTTCTCGCCCTGACCCGCGAGACTGACAGCGCAGAGCGGCAGGCGACCGCATTCTTCCACTTTGCGATGCCGTCGTTCTGGCTGGGCGACTTGGAAGCGGCGCGGGAGTATCTGGAGAAGGCGATCGCCTTAATCGAACCGATGCAGGGCGGCGAATTTGGTCCGGTAGGCACTGGAGGTATGCTGCCTGGCAGCCTGCAATACCTGGCATGGACTCTCTGGTACATGGGTTATCCCGACCGCGGACTTGGTGCGGCGCGGCGCGCACTCGCCGTCGCAAGGCTGGGCGACGATGCATTCGCGCTGGCGAGCGCGCTCAACCAGGTTGCGCGGTTTCACATACTGCGGCGCGAGGCTAGCATCGCACTCGGACTTGCCAACGAGGGATTGGCTCTCGCAACTTCGAAGAAATTTCCAACCTGGGCGGCGGAAAGCATGCTAGTCCGCGGCTGGGCACTCGCGTACATGGGGCGCGACGAGGAGGGAATCGCGGAGCTGCGAGCTGGCCTGGCTGCGCGCGACTCGATTCGCGAATTCGGCGCGCAGCCGCATTACCGTGCGTGGCTGGCTGAGGCGTGCGCCAGGATCGGGCACGCGCAGGAGGGCCTGGATCTGATCACGCCATACCTCAACAAGGAGCACGAGGTGCTGGTGTATGAACCGGAAGTGCATTTGGCGCGCGCGTCGCTGCTGCTCGTGCAGGATCCGACCAACACGGCGGATGCTATCGGCAGCGTCAGGACCGCAATCGAAATCGCGAAGAGATATAGCAGCAAGTCGTTCGAGTTACGCGCGACAACTGTCCTGGCGCGACTGCTCGAACCTCAGGGCAAACGCGAAGACACGCGCGCGATGCTCTCCGACATCTACAACTGGTTCACCGAGGGCTTCGACACCGCCGACCTGAAGGACGCGAAGGCGCTGCTCGACGAATTAAGCCATTAAGATTCGTCGAGCGTTTGTTTCGAACGGAAATCCCGGCTCGATCCTTTGTTTCCGTCTTCGCCAGCTTTTCTCGGCGCCTTCGCTCTGAACTTGCCATCCGCTGCGCTTTAAATCGAATAGGCGAATCAATGGATATTCGGCGACTTGGCCCAACTTGGACTGTCGCATGCGAGTACATGGGGCAGATTCCGTTACAGGCGATTTCGATCGCGCCCGACTACCTCGCTGTCAGATGTTCGAAGGGGGAAGAGATCTTGGCCTCCCAAGACGGGATTTGAACCCGCGTGTTAGTTTTCTTCGGCCTGTGTTCCGGCGATACTCATCAAGGTGAAAAGACTCACACTCGTTCTTGCCGCCTTTGCGTTTGCGCTTTTCTCGAGTCCCTCGCGCGCCGCCGGGCCACCATCTCAGGGATTCTACTTCTTTGCGGAACAGGGTTTGCCGATTTCAACTGCAGCGCCGGCTTCCGCGCCCAGCGTCGCGGCGCAGCAGGTGCCCCGAAAGATTACCTCCTACACGCTTGCGCCGGACCGCTACCAAAAGGCGCGCGAACTGAGCCGGATTTATTTCCAGTTCGCCATCATCGGCTTTCTCTACGGGCTGGTCGTCCTTTGGCTGATCCTGCGGTGGCGACTTGCACCGATGTATCGCGATTGGGCCGAGCGTTCTTCTTCCAAGCGCCTTGTGCAAGCCATGGTGTTTTCGCCGCTCCTGATTCTTACGGTGGGCGTCCTCGAACTGCCCACGCGCATTTACCTGCACTCGGTCTCACGAAAGTACGGAATCTCGGTGCAAGGATGGAAGTCGTGGAGCTTGGATTGGGGAAAGGGGGAACTCATCGCAGTGATCGTAGGGACGATCTTCATCATGATTCTCTACGCAGTTATTCGGACGAGCCCGCGCCGCTGGTGGTACTACTTCTGGCTTGTTTCGCTTCCGATCGGATTGTTCATGTTTTTCCTTCAGCCGCTAGTTGTTGATCCCCTATTCCACAAGTTTTCGCCGCTCGTAGACAAGGATCCGATGCTCACGGTCGCGCTCGAACAGATGGTGCACCGGGCGGGCGAGAACATACCGCGAGAGCGGATGTTTTGGATGGGCGCGGCGGAAAAATCGACTGCGCTGAACGCATATGTGACAGGCATTGGTGGCTCGAAGCGCATCGTGGTATGGGACACGACGATCGCCAAAATGACGACCCCCCAGATCGTTTTTGTCGCCGGCCACGAGACCGGTCACTATGTGCTCCATCACATCCCTAAGCTGCTCGCATTTGGCGCCGCGACCTTGTTCGTGGTCTTTTATCTGGGCTATCGGTGCATGGGCTGGATGCTGATCCGCTGGGGTGGCGGGTGGGGGATCCGCGGCCTAGACGATTGGGCATCTCTTCCCGCTTTGTTACTCCTCTTGACGATCTTCACCTTCGTTCTGAATCCGGTCACCAACGCAGTTAGCCGTCACTACGAACATCAAGCCGACCAATACGGACTCGAGGTGACACATGGTCTGACGCCGGATTCAGGGCAAGTGGCAGCGCAATCGTTCCAAGCTTTGGGCGATGTGAATCTTGCGGACCCGGAGCCGAATCGCCTCCAAATCTTCTTGTTCTATGATCACCCGTCGATCCCCGATCGAATTCGCTTCTGTCTTTCATACGACCCGTGGTCAAAGGGCGGGCAGGGTGAGTTCGTGCAGTAGGAGCCTTGGGCAGAGCTGTTGGATCGGCAAGACCGAAATCAAGTATCGGCGTTCTTCAAAGTATCGCAGCCAGCAATCTACGCGTCGTCGTCTGTAGCAGTCTTCGTCGCTGGAGTTTTCGGACTCGGCTTCAGTGCTTTTCCCCCTTCCGTACAGTTTTGGGCCTTTCGTGCCGATAGTTAAATAGGTCTGCGTGGTGTTCCCGGCGTCGCCCTCTCCTACGGTGCTGATTGGTACCTCTTGGCTTCTCGATTGCGTTCTCTTTTGCTGCAAGCGCTATTCGGGCCTTTGGACGGCGTAAAGGCGCCATTCTCCAGGAATACCCTTCAGCACATGCCCGCCCCGGTCCGCGAATCGAAGATCGCCGCCGGCCAGAAGGTCTCTCACCGTGCTCCAGACCATGACTTCTGCGCCAGAAGCACACCCGGCGACACGCGCGCCGATGTGCACCGCAATTCCGGTGGCGTCGCCACCGACCAATTCGCATTCACCTGTGTGGATGCCGGCCCTTATCTGCAGCCCGATCTTCTGTGCACCCTGTGACATCGCGAACGCGCAATGAATAGCAGTGGCAGGCCGATCGAAAATTGCCAACATTGAATCACCCGCCGTGTTGATCTCGCGTCCGCTGAAACTCGCAAGCTCTTTTCGAATCGTCTCGAAAAAGCGGCTGCGGAGTTCAACCCATCGCCGGTCTCTCAGCTCGGTAACGTGCTCGGTGGAGCCAACGATGTCGATGAAGAGAATCGTGGCAACGACGCGCTGTGACTTCGCGCCCGCATTCGAGTCCCCCTCCGAGTGGCCCGCGCCCATATCACTGACCCGTGGCCCTCCGGCCTTGGCAATGAGCGACTTCACTCGCATCTCGAGCGGCCTCATACCAATGCTGGAGGTCACCTCCCGCGATTCTCCCAGTAGCTTGAGTGCCTGTTGAACATCTGCCTCGTCGCCGCGCTTAAGCAGTACGCGGGCATACTCGTATCTTGTATAGGCGGCCCACGGTTTGGCGCCCATGCGATCATCGAATTGCAAGGCCTGCTCGAAATGCCTGTGCGCATCCGCGGGCCTATCCATCGTCCCGGCCAACATGCCAAGGAATCGACCTACGCAGCCGTAGGCCAGATCGCCCCAGCCGGCGGTTACGTTGCGGTCAGCGTAGGGAAGAAGAAGTTCGTAGACAGCGGCGGCGCGTCGAGAGTCTCGCAGGGCAAGGCACAATACCGCGAGACCGCACATGTTGTAGAGCCAGTTCCAGTCGCGCGGAATCGCGGCGAAATTGTTTCTCTCTAAAGACTCTATCTCAGCCTGTGCTTCGGCTTCGCGTCCGGTAGCTGCGAAGAAGATGGCCAATTCGATTCGGAACACCGCGGCTGTCGTCGGAGACTTTGCGATCCTCGCTCTTCTGACGACTTCAAACTCGCCCGGATCGATACCTTCCCGCTCGCGCCGCAAGATTTCCGTTAGATAGCTGGCGCACGCGCGCAAAGCAGGGTCCTGCCTTCTCCGCGCGTGCCGCCCCAACTCCCGAGTCTGCTGTTCAGCGCGATCGAAGTCACCTCTCAACAGGGCAAGTGCGGCTTGAAACCTTTCAACGATCCCGAATTGCTCACCAGACCGTTTTGCAAGTAAGGCGTACTCCTGCACTTCCGCATCGACTCTCGCCGTATCGCCTATCTCAAGCAGGGCCGTAAAGCGCATTTCGTGGGCTTTAAGCGCTCGCTGGTGATCGCCAATCGATTCCGCCAGTGAGGCCACCTCGGTCGCAGTCGCAAGGCGGCCCTCCACGTTTTCCGGACCCCAACTGATCTCACTCTGCGCCCAGAGTGCCGACACCAGCGCCCGCGGATCGCCGGTCCGCCGTGCCATTGCGACGGCTTCCTGACAGAGCGACAGACCCTGGTCATGCTCTCCAGTCCAGTAGTGCTCGCCGCCAAGCTTGGCAATCAGTTCGGCCCGTATGGGAGTGTCATTCGGAGCCATCGCGGACAATGCCTCCGAGATAACCGTGATCAGCGGCCGGCCCTCGTTGAAGAATCCGCCGAACCAGGTTCCCAGGCTCAGTGCAGTTTGCGCCAGCAGATCAGTTCGACTGAGGCGGCGAGCAATCTCCGCGGCTCGTTCGAAGGCATGTCTCGCCTCACGCAAGCTTTGGCCCTGCGCTTGGGCCTCGCCCATCGCCAGCAGAACCTGGCAGCGCTGGGCCTCATCGCTGTTGCGCACCGAGTCCAAGGCTTGCAGCGCCATCGAGTAGAGCCGCGACGCTTCCGCGAATGCCAACTCATTTCGAGCCCGTTCGGCGCCGCGACCAGCGTATTCAAAAGCTTTCTCCGGCGTCCCCAGCGGAAGCGCTTCGATGTAGTGATAGGCGAGTTGAGCGAGGTGTGGCTCGAGATCGCTAGAATACAACTCTTCCAGTGCCGCTCCGATCCGCTGATGAAGCCGGACGCGGGCGGTCTTGCCAAGCTCGATGCGCAACGCCTCCCTGACCACCTCATGAGCGAAGCGGTACCGGCCGAATGTTTCTGTCATCTCGGCGATGAGAGAATTAGCTGCGGCGGGTTCGAGCGACTCGAGGATCTGCTCACTGGCAAGTCCGGAAACCTCTCCAAGCAACCTAAGGTCAAATTCCTTTCCGATCAACGATGCGATAGTCAGCAGAGACTTCGTTTGCTCTGTGAACGGCGCAATTCGGCGGCGGATGATCGTTCGCACAGAGTCCGGAACCGTGAATCCCGAATCGTGGCGAGTCGTTTGCCCAAGGCTGTGCCCAGCGACCATTAAACGGACGATCTCATCCAGAAAAAATGGATTTCCGTCGGTCGCATTGTAGAGCGAAGATACTATTGAATCGTCAAGCTTAAGCTTGGAGGTCTGCCCTATGAACTCAGCGACTTCATCGACGCTGAGTCCCCGAACCAGAATGGTGTTGCCCTCGCGGGCGATTTCTGAAAGCAGTGCGCCGCGCCCCTTTGACAGCCTGACTTCCACCTCGCGATAGGTCGCGACCACCAGGATTTGAGACTGTTTCAGGTCGCGGGCGAGAAACCGCAAAAGCATCAGCGAGTCTTCGTCTGCTGCATGGAGGTCGTCGAGCACTATCATCAGAGGTGCGTTCGCCGCGAGTTGTTTGAAAAGGCTCGTGACGGCGTCGAACAGACCGAAGCGCTCGGGCCCCGATCTCATCGAACTTTCGTCGAGTTTCAATCGTGAAGCGGAATCGCGGCCAGGTTGAGCCGTGGCAGTCGAGAAGCGCACTTCCGGAACCATCCGAGCAATGTAGCCCAGGCCGGAACTTGCTTCGGCAGGCATCTGATCCGAAAAAGCGCGAACGCTCTCCCGAATCAATTGAATCCAAGGCCAGAATGCGGGTGCGCCGCCTCCCTCCCAGCAGCGTCCCCACATTACGCGCGCCCCCTTGGCCGTTGCGTAGCTTGCAATTTCTTCAGCCAAGCGAGTCTTACCGATGCCGGGCTCCCCCGCGAGCATCACCAACCCACCTTGTCCGGCGAGCAGACCGCTGACAGCGGAGCGCAGAATCTCGGCTTCGCGCGCGCGTCCAACGAATGCGCTTTGCGGGTGAACGTTCGACGGTGGTTCAGAGCCCGCCGAGCGCGTGGGCGAATCGTCTTTCATTGACGCCTGTACCGCCTTCTAGAACCGGATCAGACCACGTGGGCACCAGAATGGGGGTGCGTTCGGCCTGTCGCCGACGCACGGGCAACGCATCCAATCCTCGATGTATCTGCCCCTTTGAACTAGATCCCTTCGATCATTGGGCGACCGTTTTTTTGGGGCCGGTTTCATAAGTTGTGTGAGCGGCTCGGTACAGATGATATGGCAGCGCGTTGGCGACCAGCAGTGAGTCCGCTGTGGTCCAGTGAAGGGCTTGTTCCAGACGCGCGAGAGAGTCGAGAACCGGCACCGAAGGATTTTTTTTCGGGCGCGACTTGCTCGTTTTCGACAGTTCCTGGCTGGCCGTGAATAAAGTTGAATCGGCGGCGATTTTCTCGAGCCATGCAGCCGCCTCGGCCCACAATCTGAGCTCAGAGGAGGCACCAGGCTCGGGCGAAGGCGGCGGTGACACTGGTCTTTCTCCGTATAGCTTCAGAATCGTCTTAAAGACTCCCGCACCCAATTCCTGCCACGATGTTATCAGATGCAGCAGGCCTTCTTCACCAATTTGCTCTGGATTCAGCGGTTCAGGCGGATTTGGCGCAAGGTGAAAGTACGCCACAACAAGCGCGTAATTTTCGGCTACCTTTAAGGCAGATTCAGCGGCTCTGGTCAGTGATTCTTCCTTGCTGGGATAGTTCGGCGGTTTGAGAAACGGCTTGGGCGGATGATAGTCCGTGGGCTTGAAGAGATGCGGAAAGCCGTGGACCTCCGCACGCTGGTTGAGAAGCTTCCCGAAGATCTCGAAGTCGCGGGCCATATTCTCGAGGCCGTCGACCAGCATTTTCAGCAGGTGTTCGTGAGCCATCAATCTCCTCCCCCCGGTTCGATTGATCCGCTGTTTTCGAGGCAACGTCCAAGATACGACCCCGGAGCCGCTGCGTCTATGGCAAGACTCTCGGTCAACAGGCCTAACACAGATCCATGGTTTAACCATAGCCTGCCGCCGAAGCGCTTTTGAGACTATCGGTTGACGTGAGGCGCTTTGCAGGATCAAGCCTGAACTGCGCTACGTGCGCTGTAAGGCACCGAAGAGCCGAACTGGGAAGTTCGGGCGCGGCGTATCTTAGGCGCCCAAGCATTTTCGAAAATCGAACGATTTGTACGTATGGTGAGTGCGCGCGGTCGGACATAAGGCAGCGGATGATCACTCCGGCGCGTCCGGTCTATCCGGCTGCTTTACTGAAAGAATCTTCTCTTTCGGCGCTTACACTGAAATCTTTTTTGAGGCCGATAGGCGTTTTACACTCGCATAGGTGCGGACGCCACCGGTTGGGCAAACCGGTGGGGTCACCGAAACCCGCCGGCGAACGGTGTTTTTATCCGCAGTGACCACAGGGTGTCCACTTCCGGGCCGCCCGCCTGTCACCCGCTCAACTAGGGAGTCCTCGACGTTCTCGATTTCCAGTTGAGTTTTCCAAACTTTGAGATGCCTGATCCGGTCGAAGGCAGCAGGTTGCTAAGGTGGTCAGGGGGGTCTAACGGCATCGGCTCGCATCGTATCGGATAGGAAAAAGCAAGGGTTTCCCGAATCGGGAGCCCTCGTTTCGTATCGAGTTTGCTCGCCTCAGACACAAAAAGACACATTTTTCGGCTGCACGGGACCGTCTGTTTAAAAGGATTGTGAGTCTGCTCTCTCACTTGGCTTCGTTCTTCTTGCAGTAATAGCAAGGCAGAAAGCGCGTCACTCGCGGCTCTCCAAGCGGCGAGATTTTGACACACAGATCGCGACGCCAAACGTCGAACCACGTGATCTTCTCGCCGCCGAAAGTCATTCGCTCCGCTGCGCGTTCTAAAGCTCGCCGCTGAATCGGGTTCGGTATCACGACAAGCCCATTAAGGTCGCGGCAATACGCCTTCATTTGCTTCTTCAGAAATTGGTTCATGATTCTGATGAAGTCTTGGGCGTTGGCGGTTACGATGATGGTTTTAGCCCGGTATGCGGCCTCTACAATCTCCTCGTCGGAAGCTCCATCGGCCAGTTTCATTTTAGCCCGGGCGAGAACTCGACCCTTCGGGAAATGCGCCGCTGCCTCTCTCACGCATTCATCGAAAACGAATCTGTAGGGTCTCATTAGTTCGTTTGATTGGGCGGTCTCAGGAACGAATATTAGATTCAATCTTCCCACTCAATCGTCGTCGGTCCGTCTTGCCTCGGCAGCGACTTCACGCCGCGAAGCGCAAAATGGAATCGTTCAAAGACTACCGCTTCCAAGAAAGTCTTTCGCGGTCGGCTGATCGGATTCGGACCTTAACCATTCTGCCTTTAGTGAACTCGAACGTGTACGTTTTGAAAAACATAAATCCCAAACTGCCGCTTAACTCGCGCCCAGCGCTAAGTCGGTTCGTCGCCGTGAATATGATCGGCGTACTCGGTGGCAGCGTCCGTTGGGTGCTCTCCTCGATCTCGAACTCAAGGCTGTGGGGCACCAACTTAACACCGTCGGCGAACTCGCGTTCTTTTGGTCGGGGAAGAAATCCATGGAAACGCACAAGTGGTTCGATCGAGGTAAGGGTCATGCCTAGATTCTCAACCTCAAACTTCAGACCGGGCGGCTTCTGAGAATAGAACTGTTCGTCAAGCAAACGCACCTTGACCCGCGCGCGGTTTCGATAAAGATTGGCGATGTATAGAAGAGCGGAGGAGAATCCCGCGATTATTGCAGAAGAGAATGCTGCCATGGTCTCTACGCAAGGATAGTACCGATCTCGCGCGCGAAATGCTCTAAACCTACGTTGCTGTGATTTTATCGGATCGCCTCACTCGGACAAAAAACGACCGTATTCACTCACTGTTCATGGGAGCCATTTGTGGGTCGCGCGACGGTTTGCTAGTTCGTTGCCGTGTGGCGAACAAGGAACCAAAAATATCGCTTTCAGTGGTGGAGACAGCAACTACCACGTTTACACCTCCTGGCCAGACCATCTTTTTCAATCTGGGTCGTGACCAACAGGCGTGGCAAATCATTGCTTACGAAGTTTGGATGTACTTCGGCACGCGCTCGAAGATGAAGGCCCCAGCAATCGACGACGAAGTTCTCAAGAATGCGACCGTGGAAAGCGCAATCGTCCATGCTCGGATTTTGTGCGATATCTTTCGTTCCAGAGCAACAAGACAGGGAGGCGGTATTTTGTTAACGGCTCTGTCTAAGGAGTGGAAAGACTCCCACCTGAACCTTACAAAGACCTCAAGTCGAAAGTCAGAGATCTCAGAAAAGCATACGGCGATCAGGACGCAGACGGATCTCCATGTCAGGTGTTCCATCAGAGAGCCCTACACGCTGACCAAGCCAGATTTCCAACCTTCCAAGGCTACGACTACGCTGATCAGTTCAAGGTGCTAGATCCCGTTTTACGGGGAGTCGTAGATGCAACAGAGGCCATACGCGGCCCGCTGCCTACCCCGATCAAATGAGCAGGCAGCGGCGTGGCGCTGTTGGGCCGACTGTCGAAGTCAAAATATGCCTGAAGAAAAAGAAGATTTTACAACCCATTTCAACTACGTGAGCAAGCTCGAATCGCTTTCGCAAGCGATCTCGATCACCTGCCGAACCCAACCGAAAGTTAATGGCAGCGGTTTGGACTTGGCGGCGGGAAAACGTCAACTCATTGCGCTGACGAGGCAGTCACTCGAAGACGAAAAGCGGATTGTGGATGCTGATATCCTCAATATTCGCAAGCAGCGGTTCTGTGGCTTCCAGTGAAAGCTTACTACCTGCTCTATCATTTGCTGTCGCTTGTCGAGTTCATCCTATCGGACAGTCAACCCGATCTCACGATCTCGCACGCGAAGTTGATAAAAAATCTGACCCAACGATTGGGCAATCGCGAGCTGTCGTTTTCGAACGACAGATTCAATCACGTCTTCGACAAAAGAATTCTCGATTTCACAGAGAGGAGCGGGGTGCATCTCAGCCCGTACGCTCCAGACGACCTGATATTCAATCTCTTGATGAAGAAGACCGGAAAATACAAGCTGGCCAACGAAGGTCGGCGACAGCGGTGGAAACTACGAACACTTGAAGGCAGAAAGAATAAGGACGTATTTGCTTCACGCATGAAGATCTCGATCTTCGACTATTTTTATGTCATGCGCCTCAACGCGAGTTACCGAGGGTTCCGTTTCATCGAAGACGTTTCGACGGAAAGTACGGCGAAGTACTTTGCAAAATATTTTCGCATGACTCGGAACTTCTGCGATTGCTTCGATGGTTTGCAACGCAGTCTTGAAACTACAATCACCCGACCACGACTCAATACGCGCAACCCCGCCTGAATCATTGCACGCCACCGAACCTTCGTTCCTGCACCAGATAGCCGATCTGGTGACCTCGAAATCATCGCACATCTGCGGGGATGATTTGGCGCCTGTGTCTACGAATTGTCGCTGAAACTGGACTCAATTGCACGCGATTATTCGCCATCGACCACAAACGCTGCCGATCTCTAGGGCGATATGAGTTCTGTCGGTTTGTGCGCCGGACGAGGTTGTAAGCAATGGCTGAGGAAGTAACGGTAGCATTACCAGCAGATGGACAGCCTCTACAAATTGAGCTGCCCGCGCGCTCAAAGGACTCCGATCTGAGCAGGCTCGCGAACTAGATGACCTAGAACTCGTTCGCGTGCCTTGAGGGCATCGCGTCGAAAATTGCTAGCGTGAACGTATTTCCACTTCGGGAAAGCTTTATTCCAGCGATGAAGACGGATCGCCCAACTATCATCAGGTTTTTCTAGGAGAAATGATGCCAGCTGAAGATGCTTATCAGACAAAGGGCGAACACGCCGGCCAGAGATAAGTCTACTGCGGAGCGCTCCGTACTGTTTGGCTGATTCAGCCGGTGACGTCGCGGGATCGACAGATAAGTCTATAACGCGGCGCTTGAAAGTTCTTGCGCTCCAAGTGAACTTGAGTACGAGCCGCTGGATGAGCGGTATGCGGCCCGTCAAGATAAACAGAGTCGCGGCTGCATCTTCCCAATCGTAAGAACGAGTCAGCTCTTCGCTCAGTTGCCTAAGCCGATCAAGGACGCCGCCCACCGCAGTCGGTAGTTTACGAACCCATAGATCGGGTAAAGCGGCGTAGTTCAGAACTTTTGCACTTGCGGAACATGCCAAGCGAGAAATCCGGAGTTCGGGGCGAAGCACAAGAGTGCCCGATTTGGAATCGAATTCAATTTGATGCTTTGACGGTACTAGCACGTCGCCAAGCCAGTGGGTCGGCCGCCCATCCAGCTTCGCCTGCTCATTTACCCAGGACTCGAGTTGTTCCGGAGCAAGGAGCCTGGCCTTCAGCACCTCCTTGCGAAAAGAGATTACGCTTGGTTGACGCGCAGCTTCTTCTGCTGCAATGCGGGACAGCAGAACTTGATGCTCGATACGCTTCTTGCCCTGATCAGCAGATATCATCTCAGGCAATACACGCCGCTCGATTGGCCGATCGGTCGCATCGCAGAAGGCGATGACTCGATCAACTAGCCAGTTAATGTCCTTTTCTCCCCGCACCACTGCTGGAACATCCCCACATTTGACGAAATAATTCCACTCCTTGTCGATGATGGCTTTGTTGCCTAATCGCGCCTGCAAATCCGCTCGAACGATAGCATCACTATAGTAAGTTATAATCAGATTGCTTGTTCTCCCACTGTTTTCGATATCTAATCACCTTGTTGGTTGAAATGCGAGAAATCTTCTCAGAAAATCCGAAGAGTTCTCAACAGCCGGGTGCTGGTGGAAGGCAAATTGATCGATGCGAACATTTGCCCAAGTGAGGCCAGGTTTCTGGCACGGTACCACTGGCAGGCAGATCCGGCGGCTGGGACACGAGTGCCAAGTGCTCGCGCTGTACCTGATATCTGGTCCCGGCGCTCATGCACTCGGGCTCTACTACCTGCCACTGCCAGCCGCAGCTCACGAGACAGGCATGACGATCGAACAGGTCAGAAGCGGCATCGCGAAACTTAGCGAGATCAGATTTTGCGTCTACGACGAGGAGAGCGAGGTCGTCTTCGTCGTGAACATGGCGCGGTTTCAGATCGGTGAGAGGCTGGAGAAGCGAGACAAGAACATAACTTGGGTCTGGCGTGAAATGGAGAAGATGCGCGATCTGCCATTCTTCGACCAACTGCTTGAGATATACGGCGAGCGCTACCAAGTCGCCGAGTACTTTAAGTGCGATGCGACTCCGGAGGCCCTTCGAAGCATAGAGATCGAGACTGGAGATCTGGAGACTGAAAGAAATAAAGAAGCTGGAAATGGAGATGGACACCCAAACGGATTGGGAGTCACAAGGGGGCACCCCGAGCGGCAGGGAAAAGCCACCTTGCAGGTCGTTGAGCGAGCAGGTCCGTCACCCGACGAGGCGACTTTGAAGGCACAACGCACTCTGGAGGACCGAAGAGCGATGAGCAAGAAGCTGTCGCGATGATGGCCGGTAAAACGGAGGGCAAGAACAATGAATCGATGGGATCTGAGGCGATCGAGGTTCAAGTTCGGACTCCGTCGGTTCGTTTCGACTGCGAAAGATTTTATCTGACCTAATATTCGTGCTGATCGTCGGAAGAGTCGCGTTGGCCGGGTAGGGCCGGTCCGATCGCTACGATCGAGCGAGCGTTGACCGTACGCCAAGCAAGCGCGTGCGTGTAATGAATTCATAGGGGTGGGGGGTGCGATGGTGATGTGGAGGTGGGGCGGATGAGAGGACGCAGGCCGATGCCTTCGACGCTGAAGATCCTGCATGGCAGCAGGAGTCCGCTGAACTCCGCGGAGCCGTCGAGTCCGCTGCTCAAGCGGATGCCGCCAGGCGCCAGAGTTCCTCGACGACGAGGGCAAGCGCGCCTGGTCAGCAGAAGGCCGGCGCCTGATCAAAGCCGGGCTTCTGACCGCGCTCGACCTGACCATGTTTGGAACCTGGTGCATCTGGTACTCCAAGCGCGACCTTGCCTCGCGCGCGGTCAACCAGAGCGGCGTCGTGGTGCGCGCCAACGGCGTCGGCAATCCCTACATCAACCCATACATGAGCGTGATCTCGATGTGCTCGAAAGCGATGCATCAAATCGAAATTGAGTTCGGTTTTTCGCCCGCCTCTCGCAGCAAAGTCAAATCGCTCAATCCCGCGCAGAAGAGATCTCTTCGCGGACTTTCTCGATGGCGTTGATGATGAGGAGACCGCCTCGTGATGGAAATTGAATTCTGGCCCATCGACCGCCCGGTTCCTTACGCGAAGAACCCGCGGAAGATTCCGCAGTCCGCGATCGACAAGGTCGCCGCAAGCATCAAGGAATTTGGCTGGCGCCAGCCCATCGTCGTCGATGCCGAGGGCGTTATCGTGGTGGGCCATTCTCGCCTGCTTGCTGCGCGCAAGCTCGGCCTTCTCGAGGTCCCGGTGCACGTCGCAGCCGATTTGACCGAAGCCCAATGCCGCGCCTATCGCATCGCCGACAACCGCGCCGGCGAAGAAGCCCGCTGGGACGATGAACTACTCAAGCTGGAGATAAGCGAACTGGGCGAGCTCGCAGGATTGACCGCGTTCGATCCCAAGGAAATCAAGCGCCTCGGCTTGGCCGAGGACGCCGCACAGGACGCCATTCCCGCGCCACCGGCAAGCCCTGTGGCGCGTTTGGGCCAAATCTGGCAACTGGGCAAGCATCGGCTCATGTGCGGCGATTCTACGCGCCCGGAATGCGTTTCACGCTTGATGGGCGATGAACGTGCGGTCCTGTTCGCGACTGACCCACCCTACGCAGTCGGCTACTCAGGCGGCTCGCATCCAGCCACCAGGGCGAACCGGGCCAAAGCCAACCGCGACAAGGACTGGTCGAAGGTCTACCACGAAGCCGGCCGAACTACTTTCGACAACGAGGACGGCGGCGGCGATGGCGGGCGATCGTTCTATCTCGCCTTTTACAAAGTCGCGATCGAACGCGCGATCGCACCCAACGCAGCCTGGTATTGCTGGCACGCGTCGGCCAGGCAGGCGATGCTCGAAGGCGTCTGGAACGAAGTCGGCGCTTTCAATCATCAACAAATCATCTGGTTCAAGAGCCGACCCGTCCTGACTTACAGCGTTTATATGTGGGCGCACGAGCCGTGCCTCTTCGGCTGGATCAAGGGCCAGAAGCCAGTCGTCGACCGCAAGTATGGCAATCCCGGCACGGTCTGGCAGGTGCCGAACGCCGAGGTGGAGAGCAGCGAACATCCAACTTCGAAGCCGAACCGGCTCTTTGCGATTCCGATGGAGTTGCACACCCGTCCCGACGATCTTTGTTACGAGCCTTTCAGCGGCAGCGGATCGCAACTCATCGCGGCCGAGCAGCTTGGGCGGCGCTGCTACGCGATCGAGCTGGAACCCCGCTTTGTCGACGTCGCGATCTCGCGATGGGAGAGACTGACCGGAAAGAAGGCTGAAGTGATTGCGGAGGAGTGCGCGAAGAAACTGCGCTGAACGAGTTCTTTTCGCTAGGAAGGTTGGCGGCGGTGGCAGAGGGGAAGCGGGACCAGAATGATACAGCGAAAGTTTGAAGCTCGGGGTCGCCAAGGAATGGCGATAGAATGATGACCGCCCCGACGCTAGATGCAGTTCACAAGAATCCCGCGTCCGTCGCCGGCCTCCCTACCCAAATCCTCGCCGCCATGCTGATGGCTTGCAACGCGGTGTCGACGACGCTGATGACCGCACTTCTCACCTCCGGGCCTGTGCGCGTCCGAAACGACGATTGACGATCCGCAGCGTCTCCTGCGGGCCGCCGAGGTTGCGGAGATGTTAGGGACGACGACGGGCGTCGTCTATGAAATGGCGCGTCGCGGGAAGATTGGCCACGTCAGCACGGGCATTGTTGGCAGTCGCGGAGTGCGATTTACCCGCCAGCAGGTCGCGGCTTTCATCAAATCTCGCGAAAAATCGGCACTGGATTCAGGCGCGCGTTAGAGCGATGTGTGTCCCTGCCCGAATGGGACGCAAGAACACCGATGGATCATATCCGGAAAATCGTTCAGCTCTCCGGCAATCCTGTCTGGCAGGTTAACGGCAGGAAGTTCGGCTTCGGGCGCCCGCAGTTCGCCACCAAGGAACTGGCCGAGGCGGAGCTGGCCGATATGATCAAGAAACGCGGCGGGGGACTTTCCCCAGGACGCCGCGACGTTACGTTCGCCGAGCAAGCGAAGGCCTTTCTCGCGAACGCCGCCGACGGGCTGGCAGAAAAAACGCTCCGCTCTTATCGCGGGCATCTGAACGTTCATATCCTTCCGTATTTCGGCAAGCGCAGGGTGGTCGAAATCAACGCGCCGATGATCAAGACGTTTCTCATCGAAAAGCGCCAACCGATCCCGACCGTCAAGATCGTCAGCGCTGACCCCAAGAAGCCGCGAGTGATCGATCTGTGCGACTTTGACTCCACCACGATGAAACGATGGACGGAGCAGGATGCAGATGCCACGCGAAAGTTATCCATCAGCACACTGAGGCTGATTAGGGCGACCTTGTCGGTGGTCTTCGCGTCGGCGGTCGACGATCGAATCATTGATCGCAACCCCGTTCCCGACGCAAAGGTGTCTCGGCATAGCCGGAAAGCGAAGGCCGCAAATCGAGTCGCTGTCGCCAAGGAACGTGTCTTCACCGAAGCCCAGCAAGCCGCACTCTTGTCATGGAGCAGCGAGCGCGATCCTGAACTTCACGACCTGATTTTCTTGCTACTTCGTTCAGGACTCCGACCGGGAGAGTGTCGAGCGCTTGCCTGGAGCGATATTGATTTCACGAGGCGAAAAATTCGAATCGAATACTCGGTGAGCGACAAGGGCAACGTTCGGCCCAACAAAGACCGGGCTGGGACGGAGCGTCGATATCAGCCCGGCGCTGAGGGACGTCATGCGCCTGCGGATGCTCAAGCGCGCGACGCGAACTCAAGTAGATCGAGGCGAAGGCGGCGGGGTGGAGCTGGTATTCTCGAATCCCTCTGGGACTCCGCTCGACGATTCCCGATTGCGAAAGCGGTTCGATCTGGCGATGGAGGAGACAGGGATAAGCCGGCCACGTCCTTTACGATGCGAGGCACACTTACGCTTCCACGCTCCTGGCGCGTTGCCGTGATTTCGTTTACGTCGCAGCGCAGTTAGGGCACGCCAGCCCGAAGACCACGATGGATCATTATGCCCACCTATTGCCGGGAGTCGATCAGAACTATGCCGATCTGCTCGACGAATCCGAAGCGGATTGGCAGCGATTTGGCAGTCGCTCGAACAAACAGCGTATCGAGATTGAAAAACCTATTGAATCTGTTTGACTTTTTGGAGCCACCCGCCGGATTCGAACCGGCGACCTGCTGATTACGAATCAGCTGCTCTACCAACTGAGCTAGGGTGGCTCTCCATCGCGTGTGCTCGACGACGGGATTAGCAGATTAGCGAAGCAGGCGCTGCCGAGAAAGACTTTGGTTGAGACTCGTTGCCGCTTCTTCGTCGGCTGATCCTGAACATGCACCGCATTGGCGGGTTGCCTCAAAGCGGCGCCGGGCGCATCGTTTTGACAGAGCACATCGTCGGGTTTTTGCCGTGCCAGTTCCCACTTCGATCGACTACGGCCAGGTTGCCTCCGCATATGACAATTCGCGGTGCGTCGAGCCGGCGGTTGCGGTCGAGCTGATCGAGGGTCTGCGGTTGTTGGGCGCTCGATCCATCCTGGAAGTTGGCGCCGGCACTGGCAACTATACTGGAGCGTTGACGGCAAGCGGATTCTCGGTGACTGCGCTCGATCGTTCGCCGGCGATGGTTGAGATTGGCGCGCGCAAGACCTCGGCGCGCTGGATTCTTTCCGACGCGTCGGCTTTGCCGATTCGCACGCGCTCCGTGGATGCGATTGCCGCGGTCAATGTGCTGCACCATCTTCCCGCATGTCCTGCCGCACTCGTCGAATTCAGGCGTGTCGCGCGCGTGGGGGCAGTGATGCAGGCGGTAGTCCGCGAGAATCTCGAGACGCTGTGGTATCGCCATTATTTTCCCGAGATCGACCAGGTACTGCTGCCGCTGCATCCGACGCTTGGAAGTTTGATCACAGCGATGTTTCACGCCGGCTTTTCGCGCGTCGCGGCAGCGAAGATTTGTTACTCGGGACAAAGCGATCTTACTTTCGAAGCGGCACGCACGCGGCCTCATCTCTTGTTCGATTCGAGTTTCCGCGAATCGACCTCGGGATTTCGGCGGCTCGGGAGTGCTGGAATTGCGAAGGGATTGACAGAGCTGGAACGCGATCTTGATTCCGGTGCGTTTGCCGGAATCGCAGCGCCATTCGACGCTGCCCATGCCGCCGCTGCCGACTGCGTAGTAATCACCGCTCGATATTTCGATCGCACTGCGGGAATCACTTCTTCGGCAAAGCGCTGAACTTCGTCGAGATAGAATGTCGCCCAGAACCCTCACCTACCGGCCGCGATGCGGCCGGCCGGCTCTACCGTAAAGTACCGGGCGAGGTATCGGAGGCCGCGGCGGCCTATCGGAACACACAAAGCGCGGACGACACAGAACATTCGAAGTCTAACTCGCGGCGAAACGTTCGCGCGTCCAGGCTGTCAGTACTTTCATCAGACGCGGGCGCGGATCGCCGAGATGAGCCTTGGTGCCGCCGGCACGCATGAAGTGATCGGCGCCCTCGATGAACGCGAGAGTCTTGTCGCTCGCACCCGACGCTTCGAATTCGCCACGCACGTCGGAATTGAAAATGTCCTGGTCGCCATTCGCGCCTAGCACCAACGTCGGCACAGTCACCTTTGGCAGGTTTGACGCCATCTTCGCGTACGATGAAAGTCCCGACCAGGTCGACAGCCACGCATCGGGCGTAACGATTCGGCCGAGGCCGAATGGCGAGTAGTTCGCGAGATCGGGACGCGGCGAGATGATCGATCCGGTCGCGCGCTCCGACGGATCGATCGACAAGTCGAGATAGTTGAGGTTTGCTTGCGTGCGATACACGACCATGTACGTCGGCGCCATTGCACGCCGCGCGAGGTAATTGCGATTGTCCGCGCTTGAGGCTGCGAAGTCGGGCGCGCGCATCGCGGCGCGGCCGTGACTCGCCTCAGTGATATGCCGCCGCGCGATCGCATCGATTCGTGCGCATCGCGCGAGTTGCGCCGCGCGGTACCGCTCGATGAAGTCTTTTGCGTAGCGGCTCTCAGCCGGCGGCGTCTTGAAGCCGTTGCGCTCATCGTACATATCCAGCGCAGGATCGCTCGCCAGCGGATCGGATTCATCGACGACCGCCGCGTCGAGGCACGACATCAGCACCATTCCCTGCCCCGGATGCGCGGCGAGCGCGATGTATCCGTCGGCGGTCGGGAGATCGAACTTGTTGAGATCAGGAGGACCCCCGCCGGGCGGCGTTGTCACACGCTTTCCCGCCGGCGTGCGCGCTTGCGAGTCGTAGTATGCGAACAGCGAGCCGCCGCCGGAATTTCCAAGCATCACAATTTTCTCAAACCCTTCCTCCTCGCGAAGGAAACGAATTCCGGCAGCGAGATCGAGCAGCAGATTTTCGTGGAGCATCATCGCGTCGTTGTTCAGGTAGCGCGTGTTGAAACCGAACGCGGCGAAGCCGGCGTCGACCCAGTACGGAATCGAGTAGTGCATGCTGAAGTCGGCGCGCGGATGCGCCATGATCACGACGGTGCGCGGCTTGTCCGTGGCCGGCATATAGAGGATGCCGCGCGGCTTGCCGAAGTCGGCAGCATAGAGTTGCACGGGCTGTTGACGAATCGACGGATCGATATCGCCGAAATCGATCGGGTAGCGCAATTGGTAGTCGCCAGGCGCCTTCGGCATGGTTCAGAAACTCCCGCACTCGCGCACGAGTATCAACAATGGCTGTGAAACTTTCGTAGCGTTCGGCCGTTTACCATACCTGTTGGTAAAATCAGTGGGAAGCACTTAGAAGATTGTGATCTTTTTCACGTTTCAATTCGTAAATCCACGTTACGAATAGATTCTTCGTGCTTGAATGCGTTTCTTTGATTCCTACAATTCGTAAAAAAAGTTGACTTAACTTCGGACGAGGGTGACTGTATCCCCGAACGGACCTCGCAGCATGCGTTATGCTAGAGCGGCAGAAGAAATCTATCAAAGGTGTGAGCTTGCACCTCATCGCGACATTGACGGTGAGTCTGCTTGCGATGTTGGGCGTAATTTCATGCACCGCTGATTCCAGCGAATCCGGCGCAAGTGCTGCCACGGACACGAGCGCGTCGCCGAGCACGCCTGCACCGCTAACGGCCGCATCAGTTAGCGGTCTGGCACCAACTCCGGTGATCACTCCGCCAGCATCAGGATCACCTCCGTACTTATCTGGGAAGAGTTATCCGCCGGACACGACTAACTACGCGAGACCGGCAAGACCGGGCGAAACGCCGCCGTAGTTCGATCACGCGATGGGCGGTTTGAGGAGATCGCTCAATCGACAACGATAACATTCGAGTGAGGAGGAGGAAGACGGTCTCAAGAGCCGAGCCCGAACAGAAAGCGACAAACAGTTAACTGAGGATTGTGAACAGGAGGAGCGAGGATCAAATCAACGGTCCTCGCGGGGGTAAACATGTTCAGACGAAACGCATTCGTACTGGTAGTGCTGCTCGCCTTGATTGTATCCGCAGCATTCACATCGTGGACTCAGGACAATTTGGGCTCGGGCAAGAAGACGCCCGGATCGGGCAAGAGCTTCCCGCCTGACACGACTGACTACGCGCGCCCTGCGGTCCCGAGCGACACAGCTTTGTCGAAAACCGCCAAGGGTCTTTCCGCACCGGGATTCTTCGTAGTTGAAGTTCCCAATTCTGCCGGCGGCGAGCCGGATATCGCGATCAACCCGACTAACCTGAACCAGATCGTGGTTCACGGCGGATTCGGCGGTTGGAATGGGAACGCTCCCAACGAAATTTCCAACGACGGCGGCCTGACTTGGAACCAGGTGTTCCAAATTCCGCCACCGCCCGGCGCACCGAACACAGCCGGATGTCCATGTGATATCACTCACGATTGGGGTATGGACGGCAATCTGTACGGGACGTATCTGACCGGTAACACAGACGTCTTCTCCGCTTCTAACTCCAATCCCATTTTCGGCGGCCTCTTTAGCTACTTCCTGGTTGCCGGCAACGCACAACTGACCGACTTCAATGGAACGCTCGGGGGCGCTGATCAGCCACAACTGCTGACCAACGCTGATCCAACAACTCTTACTCAGACCGATACCTACGTGGCGTACAGCGACTTCGGCGTGTCGCCGCCTAACGAGAGGGTTTCGGCGGCTCCTAACAGTAGTCCTCCTGATTTCACGGCTGACAACGTCGCAGGAGTGTCCACGGCAGTGGGCGGCTGCGTCATCAATCCGGGCCATCGACTCGCCACCGATCCGCGTACCGGGGCGGTCTACAGCCTGTATCAGACATGTCCAGCCAACAACGGCTTTAACCAAACGATCGGGTACAAGCTCAATCGTTCGCTCGATGGCGGCACTACTTGGACTCTCAACGGTTCTGCTACCGGAATATTGGTCTCTACGAACGTGACGGTTCAGGCATTTGCGGCCAAGTTCGGTACCGTCAATGCACTGTTCGGCGGTATCGATGCCGCTGCTGTCAATCCCACCACCGGCAACGTCTTCGTGGTGTATGGAGGAGACAACGGAACGGTTGACCCGATAACGGGGCACGATGGTAACGCCATCTTTATCAGACAGATCACGTTCGATAACTCCTCACCCACCATGGCGATCGTCGGGGCTCAGCACCAGGTTTCGATGCCAGGCGCGCAGGCGGCGATGCCGTCGGTAGCGGTCGCGCCCAATGGCACCGTCGGCGTTCTCTACACCTCGTTCGATGGCTTTTCGGTGGACGGCTTCCCGATCTTTTCGGGCCATTTCGCGTCCAGCACTGACGCGGGTGCGAGTTTCACCGACCAGACGCTCTTGACCTTCCTGTCGCCGGCGAAAGCTTCCGGCGTTCCTAACGACAAACAGCGCGTGCTTGGCGACTACCAGCAGTTGAAGGTCGTCAACGACCCACCGCCTGCCAGCGCAGGCGCGAACTTCTATGGCGTCTTCACCGGCAACGGCGCGGCGCTGGGAAACCCGATCGCCAACAACGATGCGATTTTCTTCAAGGTCGCATTGGCTCCGCAAATCAATCTCAATCCTAATCCGCTGGCAATCGGGCCCGTCTGCTTGGGCTCGACCGGTACTGGCAAGGTGGAAGTGGCCGATACTGGAGCGGACAACCTGCTCATCAGCAGCATTACGCGAACCTCGGGCAGTGCGGACATTTCGCTGGCGACCGGACCGACCTTCCCGGTGAACATCAGCCCGGACGCCAATTTCAACTTTACATTCACCTGCACGCCGACCACCGTCGGCGCGAAGTCGGCCACCTTCAACATCGCGAGCAACGATCCGGCCAGTCCGAACACTCCCGTTACTGTGACGTGCAGCACGGGGTCAGGCACGATTAACGTAACCGGGAGCGGAGACTTCGGAACGGCGAGCTGCTCTGGAACAACGCCACCGCAGACTCTGAAGATCAACAACGTTGGCACCTGCAACCTGGATGTGGTATCGGCGGTCATCTCCTGTCCTGATTTCACGCTGGTGAACCCCAGTGAGTTCCCAGCTACGATAAGTCCGGACTCTGGTCTCGATGTCGGAGTCAAATTCACGCCGACTTCCGGAGGACCAAAGTCGTGCAATCTGACGATCACGACTGACGACCCGATCAATCCTGTTGTCGTTATTCCTCTCACGGGAAATACGGCTTTGGGGACCGCGTCGCTGACGTTCCCGACCGGCATCACGTTCCCACCGACTGTCATTCAGGAGAGTGCGGCGTGTTCCGCGACGCTGGGGGTCCCGATCGCCAACTCAGGCACGTGCCCGGTGCAGATCAACAGCGTTGGCCTGACCCAAACGAGTGTCTCACCTCCGGGCCTGGATTATTCGCTGACCGGACTTCCAACGTTGCCGCTATCGGTGCCGGCGGGCGGCCAACTCGGCGTCTGGCGACCTTGACCTGGTCTTCGCGCCGTTCGCGATTGCGCAATTCAGCACAGGCACCGTCGATGTCACGTTCGTCAATGACCCGATCACTGGCACCCTCACCACCACTCACGTGCCGTTCTGTGGAGAGGGCGTGCGTCGCGGTCTGCGAGTATTGGTAACCCTGGGCGGGGTCCCGGTGTCGGGGAACGTGAAGAGAATCCTGCTGCAGCAGGCGTTTGGACCCGAACAGCAATCTGGAATCTTCACGATCAGGACCATCAAGAACGCGACGTTGCAGACGGTAACCGGAATTCCGCCGTGCCCGACGTTCTCGTTCCACGGGGATTTTGGCGACATCGCTAACACCTACCAACTCAAGGATGGCACCTATCGGATCAAGGTCGAGCTGAAGGTCGGCAAGAAACTGAAGACGAAGGTCGTCCGCGTCAACATGGACGAGTGCACCTTCACGCCGAATGTTGTAGTGGCGTTCTGATCGAGTAGACCTCAAAACACCGGGCGGCCGCGAGGTTTCATCTCGCGGCCGCCCCTCAACTTCTTCTCGCACTATTGCAGCCAGCCTTACCGCCGCGCGGGGCTTACTCTCGCGCGGCGGTCGTGTAGAATCCCGTAGATCGAAGGTGGCGCAATTTGAAGACTGGCATTATCGGCGCGCGCGGCGCCGGAAAATCAACTGTATTTCACGCATTGACAGGACTCGCGCCGATTCCGGGCACGGCTGAGGGGCGCAATCGCGCGCGCCCCGGGCAAATCAAGGTCGCAGATCCGCGACTCGATCTGCTTGAAGAGGCGTACGGCTCGAAGAAGAAAATTCCGGTCGAGCTCACTATCCTCGATTTCGCGCCGAATCCGAAAGAGCAGAAGGAGGGCGCCGCGCTCGACCCAAGCCTGCTGCCGCTGGTGCGCGACATGGACGCGCTGCTGATCGTGATTCCGCAGTTCGGCGGCATGGAAAAAGATCTGATCGCGACGCTCGAAAGTATCGAGGGCGAGCTGGTGTTCGCCGACTTCGATCAGGCCGAGCGGCGGCTCGAGCGGCTCAAGAAAGAAAAGGGCAGCGACTTCGAGCGCGCGGCGCTTGAGAAAGTGATCGCATGGCTGGGCGAGGGCAAACCGCTGAGACTACTTGAACTGACGTCGCAGGAGACCCAGGCGTTCTCTAGCTTTGGGTTTCTTTCGCGCAAGCCCGCGCTGGTTACCGTCAACTGCGAAATGGAGCGCGCATCCGCCGACGTCACCGAAGCGGAGCATGCCGCCGTACGCGCGCACGGACTCGAGGTGTTCAGGCTCGCGGCTGCCTTCGAGTCGGAGTTGTGGGAACTTGACGAGGCCGGCCAGAAGGAGATGCTCAAGGACGCGGGCCTCGACGCGCCCGCGCGCGATCGTCTGATCGGCGCGCTCTACAACCATCTCGGGCTGATCACTTTCTACACCGCCGGTGAGCCCGAGGCGCACGCATGGTCGCTGCGCCGCGGCGAGTCGGCGCTGGACGCCGCCGGCGTGATTCACACCGATATCGCGCGCGGGTTCATCCGCGCCGAAGTTGTCAGCTACGAGGATTTTGCGATCCACAAATCCGACGTCAAGGTCAAAGAGGCCGGCAAGCTGAGACTCGAAGGCCGCGACTACATCATGCGCGACGGCGATATGATCCACATCCGCTTCAAGGTCTGAAGGATCAGGAGATGAAGCAAGTCCCGACTGGAACAGAACTCGCCCGCCCGTTCATGCCTGCAAGGGACTTTGATCTGTCGAAGAAATTCTATGAGGCGCTGGGCTTCGAAAAAGTTCTTGACGGAGAAGTGGCGATCTTCAACGCCGGTTCCGGCGGTTTCATTCTTCAGCGCGCCTATCAAAAGGACTGGGCTGACAACTTTATGATGCAGCTCATGGTCGATGATCTCGATGCCTGGTGGAAGCATATCGAGGGACTCGATCTGCCCGGAAAATTCAATGTTCAGCCTCCGCGCGCGCCGGCAATGCAGCCGTGGGGCCTTCGGATCGCTTATGTCTTTGATCCATCCGGAGTGCTTTGGCACATCGGCGAACGGCGCGTCGGCGCAATACAAGATTGACGCACCACTAAGAGCCTGCGGATTGAGTCCGCTACGCCGCTATGCGCGTGAAAAAACGGAGCGCGTTGTCGGCCAGGATTGCGCGCTTCTCTTCGGCAGACAGGCGCGGATGGTTGACCACGATTTCGGCGGCGTCGGGGAACTCGGCGTCGAAATGCGGATAGTCCGACGCCCACATCAGGCGCGGTACTCCGATGCGGCGCATCGCTTCGGGCAACATCCCCTCGTCGGGGTCGAACGTGAAAAAGCATCTCTCTCCGCGCATGTGCTCCGACGGCTTACGCGTCAGATGCGGCGTGTGACGCGCGAAGTGCTTGTAATGACCGTCCATCCGCTCCGCCCACCATGGCACCCATGAAATTCCGCCTTCGAAAAATCCCAGCCTGAGCGTCGGGTAGCGCTCGAACAGTCCGCCTCCGACCGCCGCCGCCATCACGCGCATCTGATGCCACACGTGACCCGTCAAATGCATCATGAACATATTGTTGCCGACGTCCTCGCGGCCGGGCGCGAACGGCGGACGATCAGTGCCGCCGTGAAAACAGATCGGCAAGTCGGCGTCCTGCGCACTTCGATACAGCGGATCGAAATAAGGATGATCGGGTAGCATCCCGTCGAGATTGCCGAAGGTCATGATGCCGACTGCCCACGGCTCGCGCGCGAGATACGCGACCTCCTCGGCGCATCGATCCATCTCGCGCTGCGGAACGATCCCGACCGCCTTGATTCGCGACGGGAACGCGCTGCAATACTCGCCAACCCATCGGTTGTAAGCACGCGCGAGTGCGGCTTCCATCGCTGGATCGGTCGCAGCGCATACCGAAGTCGCGACCGTCGCGAAGCAAACCGCAACGTCGATGCCCTCCTTATCCATGTCGCGGATGCGCTCGGCCGGATCGTAACCGCCCGCAGGCGAAGCAAGCGGATGGTTGCGGCCCGACGGAAGTTTGCCGAGGCCGGGAACTTCGTTCGCTTCACCAAGCGGACGTTCCGCCGATCGCCACTTCGGATACAGCGCCGGCACGATTCCGAGATTGCCGGCACCGAGCCGCGCAAGCAGCCCGTCCGCCGCAGATCTGAATTTTGGATCGATGTGCGTCGAGTAGAGTGACGCCGGCTCGGTGACGTGACCGTCCGCGTCGATGATTTTGAATCCTGCTAAAGCCATTAGTGGATGCGCCGATTGTGGTGGAGGACGCCGAGCGGTGTCAACGACAAAGACCGGACGCCTGCGCGGCGGGCGGCAGGGGTGACCCCTGCACCCAGTATTAAGAAAAGAAATCTCAAAATCGCGCGGACGCGATTTTGCTCTCAGGTTCTTGGGGGGAGAAATAAAGCGAATAAAAAGTTGCCGGCGCAGAGCGACTCGTTGGACCTGCGAGGCGCATCCGCGCCGGCGTCGGACACGGGACCTTTTTTTACGATCGCGCGAGAGTTCCTGAACCCAAGCGCGACACGCCGCAGAATATATTCTGCTGCCCGCCCTTTGTAAACGATCTTCGAAGGAGCCTGTGGACAGATGAAAAAACACAGGCGCGGAGCGCCGCGGCGATACGCCGGTTTGCTCCGCGCCTGTTTCAGCAATCCATCAGGCTGGTGATGCGGACGCGCTTACGGAGCCGCCGCCACCATCGACTTCACCGTGCAAAAATCCTTGTCGATTGCCCCCATGTTGATGTACCAGCATTCGCGCTCGGGCGTGTGCTGGCCGGGCAGATAGCACATCGTCGAGTAGTTTCCTTGCGTGTCGATCGAAGCCGCACCTACCACGAACTCCCGCTTGAACGGGTAGATCGCAACGCGCGCATCGGGCACCGGGCGATCGCGAAAAGCCAGCCAATAGATGTGCGTGCGCCACAAGCGGCCCTTCTGGTCGTAAGTGTCGACGTAAGGCTCGAAACATAATTCGGTGTCGACATAGACGGTGGTCGATTTATCGAGTGCGCCGCTGGCGTCGCCCATATCGCGACGCGGAGTCGCCTCGACGATGTACAGATGGCGCATCTCCCAAGCCTCGGGGCATGCGGTCGCACCGCCGTCGTAGGGACAGGTATTTTCAGGCGAATGCTGCGCGTGCACGCTCGCGAGCATCTCCTTCTCACCCAGGAACCGGTAATTGTACTGCTCGGTCTTGGGGTTGAAGCCGGCATAGTGGTCAGGATCGTAGCTCTGCGCGCCGGTCGCGGTGGAGAGTATCGCCTCGCTCAGCCGCCGCACACGGCGGGTGCCGGGCGTCCAATCCCAGCTGTCGTCACCGCGGTTCGGATCAGCGTAGCGATAGCGGATCAACCCTGTCCCGCGCGCTTCCTGCGGAGCAAGTACGGGGTACAAAGCGAACGCCCACAGACGTCCCGACTGCTTGAAGTCCGGATCGATCGGCATCGGCTCGACCTCGGTGCGTCCGACGATGTTGTATCCGGCGTAGTGGCCGATCTCGATGTCGTCGATAATTTTCTGGTCCTGTCCCGGACGAACATACTCGCTCTGGCAATCGTAGAATCGCAGATCGTAGTCGTCAGTGCTGATTGGACGGAACACGTTGTTCCACATGATCTTGGTTGCGACGTACGGGTCGTTGGGATCGATCAGCGGAAACGCCTGGCCCGCGATGTAACCGACCATGCTGCGATGATCGTTGGTCAGCCGCACCTGCTGCGAGTACTTTTCCGTCGCTTCTCTGTATGGCGGCGGCCAATCGATCCGCTCGGGAGCAAGGATTTCCATTCGCATGCCGTGAGTGACGGCATAGTACACTCCGGGCGAAACGAGATCTTTGACCTGTGCCGCGTTACTAGGAGCTATGATGTCGCCGGCCTTCACGGTCGCGTTGGCTGAAGCCGCGACCAAACATAATCCAATCGTTAGCGTCCCCACGCCTAGCATAGTCTTCTTCAAAACATGCTTTACCATCAGGTAGCACCTCCCTCCGTGATTAGGCTCAATTTTGGGTCTCGAAACTTTAGGGAGTCAAGCATGCACGGCTCCATATAACTAAAATGTTTATTAATTCTACTTCTTGACCTTCAAGCGGCCAAAAAAGAGCGGGGCGATGCAGCCCTGTTGCCGCATCGCCCCGCTGGTGGTTACTGGGACGTAAGTCCCTGATTTAAATGGCTAAGTAGCTTACGGAGCCGCTTTCACCATCGATTCGGTCGTGAAGAAATCCTTGTCCACCGCGCCCATGTTGATGTACCAGCATTCGCGCTCCGGCGTGTTCTGTCCTGGCAGATAGCACATTGTCGCGAAACCCGACTGCACGTCATAGCGGGCCGAGCCGACGATGAACTCACGCTTGAAGGGATAGATTGCCACTTTGGCATCGGGCACCGGACGATCACGGTACGCCGCCCAGAAGATATTGGTGCGCCACAGCGCTCCCTTCTGGTCATATCCGTCGACGTATGGCTCAAACCATACTTCGGAGTCCATGTACACGATGGTGTCCTTGTCGAGCACGTTGCCCGCCTGGCCGATTTCGCGATTCGGGGTCGCCTCGACGATATAAACGTGGCGCATCTCCCAATCTTCGGGGCACGCTGACGCGCCGCCGTCGGTCGGGCAGGTCACTTCAGGCGAATGCTTCGCGTGAACCACCGCGAGCATCTCTTTCTCGCCCAGGAACTTGTAGTTGTACTCTTCGGTCTTGGGATTGAATCCCGAATAGTGATCGGGGTCGAAGCTCTGCGCTCCGGTCGCCGTGCTGTTGAGCGACTCGTTCAGGCGTCGCACGCGGCGGCTGCCAGGATTCCACGACCACGTGTCGTCACCCTGCTTGGGCGCCGCATAGCGATATCGAATCAGGCCCTGTCCGCGCGCTTCCTGCGGCGCGAGCAGTGGATACAGTCCGAACAGCCAGAGGCGGCCGGTCTTTTTGAAGTCGGGATCGACCGGCAGCGGCTCTACTTCGGTGCGGCCCACCAGATCGTAGCCCGCGTAGTGGCCGACCTGGATGTCGTTGATGACCTTCTGCTCTTTCCCAGGATTGACGTACTCGATCTGGCAATCGAAAAAGCGCAGGTCGTAGTCGTCGGTGCTGATCGGGCGGAACACGTTGTTCCACATGATCTTGTTGGCGACTTGCGGGTCGTTGGTGTCGATCAGCGGGAAGGGCTGACCCGCGACGTAGCCGATCAGCGAGCGATGGTCGTCGGTCAGGCGCACCTGCGAGGAGTATTTCTCGGTCGCGTCCTTAAACGGAGGCGGCCAATCGATTCGCTGGGTGGCCACGATATCCATCTGCATTCCGTGCGTCACCATGTAGTAGACGCCGGGCGACACCAAGTCTTTGACCTGCGCCGCGTTTTGAGGAGTGATTACGTCTCCGGGCTTAACTCCGGCCCGGGCGGTGGCGGCGAACAGTCCAATGCTCATCACGAGCGCGCCGACACCCGCTACTTTCCATGCGATGCGGGTACCACGAGAAAACATTCTTTGGGAAACCTCCTGGCGACTGCGAAAGGCAGGCCTGACAGAATTAGAACAAACACGTCATCACATCTGTTCCCGGGATACAATGAGAAAAGATTACTTTGTCTTCACGAGTGGTCAGTCAGCATTAGTCAAACTAATATAGTGAAGCTTCATGATTAATGGGCTAAGTGCCTGATTTTAGGCCCGAAAAGCACGACGAAAGGTCAGGGCCAAATGAGCCCGGCTAAGCTATTCGTAGCGTAGCGCGTCGATCGGATGGAGCAAACTCGCCTTGCGCGCGGGATAGTAGCCGAAGAACACTCCGACCGCCGCCGAGAAGATAAAACCACCCGCGACAGCCACTGGCGAGACCAGTGTCGGCCACTCCGCCAGCGCTGAAATCAGCTTCGATACGAGAATTCCCAGCACGATTCCCGCGAGCCCGCCCATCGCCGACAGCAGCATCGCCTCGACCAGGAACTGCAGCATGATATGGATGCGGCGCGCGCCGATTGCCATCCGGATTCCTATCTCGCGCGTGCGCTCAGTCACCGACACCAGCATGATGTTCATGATTCCGATTCCGCCGACCAAGAGCGAAATCGACGCCACCGACAACAGCAGCATCGTCATCACCTGAGTCGCGCTTTCGGACGCCGCGGCAATTTCGCTGAGATTGCGCACGGTGAAGTCGTCGTCCTGCTTCGCCTGGATATGATGCCGCTCGTGCAGCGTGTGTGTGATTTGCGCGATCGCACTGTCCACCTGGTCGGAGCTGCTCGCTTTGACAAACATCGAATTCACGACGCCGGTGATCTTCGGCGCGCTGCCGAACGCGCTGGTTGCCTCGGTGCTCGAGCTGTAGACCGAGTTGGTAGTCGGCACCGACGCATAGGGATTGGTCGCGTTGGCCGTCGCCACGGCAGCGGGCGCCGCTTGTGCGGTCGGGGCAGACACACCGAGAACTTTGCGCTCGGCAGTGTTGAACGGCACGATCACCACGTCGTCCTGGTCCTGCCCGTAACTGGACTGTCCTTTGACACTCAGCACGCCGATTACTTTCATCGGGAAGTTCTTCACCCGGATAGTCGCGCCGACCGGATTTTGTCCCTCGCCGAAGAGATTGTTCACAACAGTCTGTCCGAGCAGGCATACCGCTGCGCCGGCCTTTTCCTCGGAATCGGTGAAGATGCGCCCGATCGACAGTGGCCAGTCGCGGATCGCAAAATAATTCGACGTCGTGCCCTGGATGTTGGTGCTCCAGTTGCGATTTCCCGAGACCACCTGGGCCAGCTGCCGATCCATGTAAGTCACCAGCGCAACCGGCCCACCCCCGCGCGCGATTGCCTCCGCGTCGCCCACAGTCAGCGTCGAGCTGCTGCCCAGCCCGCCGCGCGTGCCGTTGGCGGTGGTGGCGCCCGGGACCACTATCAGCAGGTTGGTGCCGAGGCTGTTGATTTGCGCCTCGACCGACGACTTCGCGCCGTCGCCGACCGCGACCATCGTGATCACTGCCGCGACGCCGATGAAAATACCGAGCATCGTGAGCGCCGCGCGCAGCTTGTTGCGCTTGATCGCGCGGCCGGCCGCGACGACAGCCATGCTCGCAAAGGTCCACGCCTCGTCCACGGCGGAGGCCGCCTGCCGCTTCGGTGCCCCTGTCGCCGCGGCGGTCGCGTCAGCCGCTTTGACGGCAGCTTCTTCGCGCTCGGCGGTGCCCTCTTTGCGCGTATCCGAAATGATCACGCCGTCGCGAAACGTGACGACCCGGTCCGCGTAGGCCGCGACGTCGGGATCGTGCGTCACGACGATAACTGTAATTCTCTGCTGACGATTGAGGTTGGTGAGCACGTCCATTATCTCGGCCGAGTTGGTCGAGTCGAGATTTCCGGTCGGCTCGTCGGCCAGCAGTATCGACGGCCGATTCACCAGCGCGCGCGCGATCGCGACCCGCTGCTGCTGTCCGCCGGAGAGCTGATTCGGATGGCTCTGCTCGCGGCCCGCCAGGCCCACCAGCTTCATCAGATCGGCTGCGCGAGTCTCGCCGTCAGCGGTCCACGCCGAATAGAAGAGTGGCAGCTCAACATTCTCGAGCGCTGAGGTTCGCGACAAAAGGTTGAAGTTCTGAAAAACGAATCCGATTCGCCGGCTGCGGATCGTCGCCAACTCCGATTCGTTCAACTTCGCGACGTCCTCGCCCTCGAGGACATAACTTCCGCTGGTCGGCCGATCGAGGCATCCCAGCATGTTCATCAGAGTCGATTTTCCCGACCCCGACGCGCCCATCACGGCGATAAACTCGCCGCGCTCGATAGTCAGATCGACGCCGCGCAGCGCGTGAACCTCGACCTCGCCCAGCACATAGGTCTTGGTCAGACCGACCAGCTCGATGACGGCGTTCATCGAACTCAATGCGGCAGGTGCGGCATCCCGCCGCCGCCCATTCCACCGCCGTGCGACCCCGATCCCGAGCCGTGCGATGCCGGTGCATTGCGGACTTCGTCGGTTACCACGCGATCCCCGGCCTGCACGTCACCGTCGGCGACTTCGACCCAGGTGCCGTCGCTGAGGCCGGTGGTGATAGTGACCGGAGTGACCTTGCGGCTTGCAAGCACCCAGACCCGGGTCTGGCGGCCCGGCGCTCCGTCGACTGCCGCGGAATCCGCAGGCGGCTGGCCCGGCGGCGCAAAACGCAGCGCGTCGATTGGCACGCGCACTACGTTGCCCTTTGACGCCGTGACGACGTTCACATTCGCCGTCATGCCGGGCTTCAGCAGCAACTCGGGATTCTCGACGCTTACGACCACGTCATAGGTCACGACGTTTTGCACGGTGATCGGCGCCTGCCGAACCTGGGTGACGGAGCCCTCGAAATCGCGATCGGGAAACGCGTCGACCCTGAAGGTCGCCTTCTGCCCGGCGCGCACGTACCCGATATCCGACTCGCTGACGTTCGAATCTACCTGCATCTTGGTCAGGTCCTGCGCGATCAGAAACAAGGTCGGGGTCTGAAAGCTGGCCGCCACGGTCTGGCCCACGTCGACGTTGCGCGAGACCACGGTGCCATCAACCGGCGAGACGATATTGGTGTAGTTCAGATTGACTTCGGCGGCGGCGACGTTAGCCGTCTGCTGCTGGATATTGGCCTGGTCGAGCTTGACCTGCGCGACGTCCATCTGCCACGCGCTGTAAGCAGAATCCACCACGTCCTTCGACACAGCGTCGGCTTTGAACAGTTCCAGGTTCCGCTGGTAGGTGACCTTCTTGTAGTTGAGATCGGCGGTGTCCTTGCCGAGCTGCGCCTTCGAGTTCGCCAGCGTCGCATGAGCGATATCGACAGTCACCTGGTACGGGCGCGGATCGATTTTCGCAATCGATTGCCCCTTCTTCACCGGCGCATTGTAATCGGCGTAAATCGCGGTGATCGGCCCCGACACGTAAGTGCCGACCTGCACCGTAATGACCGGATTCACGGTCCCGGTCGCCGTAACCGACCGCACGATCGGCCCCTCGGTGACCTTGGCGGTAACAATCTTCGGCGCCGCAGTGCTGCCCGTCAGGAAATACCAGCCCCCAATGATTGCCACGAACACAATCGCAAGCATCCAAGCGCTATTCTTCGAAAATTTCATCGGTGCTCAATTATCATCCGGTCGTTGATAGGTTTCCAGTGACTATCACCTGTTAGACGTACCGGCCGCCGCGCAGGTTTCGAGCGCAAAAATGAGCCATGGCCGGCATTGAATTGATTCGAAGAACCTAACCCCTAACCCCTTTTTTCGGGCTCGTGCGGGAAAGGGGAACCGTACGCGGAAATTTTGTGGTTCGTTTTTTGTGTCATCCTGAGCGAAGTCTGCGTAGCGAAGGATCTCGCGCGAAGCGCGTTTCAGCAGACGCCGGACGTCGGAACGTCCGTCGAGATTCTTCGCTACAGCAACTTTCGCTCAGAATGACACGAGGCTTAAATAGCGAAACAGGTTAAACGTCATGCCCAATACAGCCCCCCCGCCACTTGTGGGAATCAAGGTCGTCGATCTCACGCGATACCTGGCCGGTCCGTTCTGCACGCAGATCCTTGGCGACTACGGCGCTGAAATCCTCAAGATCGAGCCGGTCGAAAATCCGCGTGGCGAACTGGGCGACAGCGGCGACCCCAAGCGTCACGACAGCTACTTCTTCCTTTCCACCAATCGCTCGAAGAAAAGTATTCGGCTTGCGATCAAGAAACCCGAGGGCCGCGAAATCCTGATGCGCCTGATAGACGCTGCCGACGTCGTCGTCGACAACTTCCGCCCCGGCGTTATGAAAGCGATTGGCCTCGACTACGAAACCCTCGCGCAACGCAACCCGCGCATCATCACGTGCTCCATCTCGGGCTTCGGCTCGACCGGACCGCTGCGCGATTTTCCGGGCTTCGATCAAATCGCGCAGGGGATGTCGGGTCTGATGAGCGTGACGGGCACGGTAGAGAGCGGGCCGACGCGAGTCGGTATCGCGATCTGCGACCTGCTCGGCGGAATTTTCTCGGCGAATGGAATCCTGCTCGCGCTCGAGGCGCGCCATCGCGACGGTCGTGGCCAGCGGGTCGAGACGTCACTGCTCGAGTCTATAGTCAGCATCCTGACCTGGTCGGCGGGGATCTATTTCGAGACCGGGACAACGCCCGCGCCGGCCGGCAACAATCATCCGCTGTCGTCGCCGCATGGCGTCTTCAAAGCGTCGGATCGCCCGTTCAATATCGCATGCGGCAACGAGGCGATGTGGAAAAAGTTCGTGGTCGTGATTGGTCGTCCCGAACTCGCCGCCGACGAACGATTCACGAGCAGCGGCCGCCGCATAAAAAATCGCGCCACGCTAACCGAGGAAATAAATCGCGCGCTCGTATCGCATCCCGCCGAGCATTGGATTCAACTCTTGAATCGCGAGGGCATCCCCTCTGGGCCGATCCTGACCATCGAAGAAATGTTCAAGCATCCGCAAACAGCGGCGCGCGAGATGTTGCTGAAGCTGCCGCATCCGGAACTCGGCGAATATCTGACGACCGGATTGGCCGCCAAGCTGGAATCGACGCCGGGAAAGATCACGCGTCCGCCGCTGGTGGGCGAGCATACTGATGAGGTGCTCGCAGCGGCTGGGTATTCGCAGGAAGAGCTCGAGCGCTTGCGCAGCGACGGCACTATCGCCTAACAGGTCGGCCTTTTTTCCCCCGTGTCATCCTGAGCGTAGCGAAGGATCTCGCGCGCAAGCGCGTAAGCGGCGCCGCAGCAGGTTCTCTGCGTTACCAGCGCCGGACGCTAGAGCGTCCGTCGAGATTCTTCGCTGCAGCAGCTCAGAATGACACAAAACTTCGGGTTCTCATTTCACGTTGACCCTTCCCCCAGCCAGGCGCCATTCGATGCTGGTGCACCTTTTTGCGAGGGCGTCGTCGTGGGTTACCATCACCATCGCGCCGGGGTATTCGACCAATGCCTCCTCGAGGCGTTCGATCGCCGGCATGTCGAGATGATTGGTCGGCTCGTCGAGCACCATCGCCCATACCTGGCGCCCGAGCCCATACGCCATCGCGAGCTTGCGCGCTTCGCCGGGACTTGGCGCGGCGGATTCGAGCAGGCGGTCGGGATCGATTCCAAGCGCCGCGACAAGCGCCAGTACGCGTCCGCGTTCGCCGGCATTGAGATCGCGGACCGCATCGAGCATCGTGATTCCGTCGCGCGCGGTGAGTTCCTGCGGCAGGTAGAGGATACGCTCCGACGCGACATGCGCCCCGCGGATCATCGCGGTCAGCAGGGTGGTCTTGCCGATTCCGTTGGGGCCGGCGACGCGAATCTTCGCATCGCGCAGCACCGCGAGATGGACATCTTCGAGAATTCGCGAATCTCCGGCGCATATCTCGGCCTCGTCGAGCGTGAATACCTTGGCGACGGGGGCAGGCACGTAGTCGACGAAAATCGAGCGACCCTTCGCCTTGCGAAAGTTGTACTCACCGAGTTTCTCCGACACGCGATCGACGCTCGCGCGCAGCACCGCCGCGTCGCGGGAAATTCTCGCTGACGCCATTATGGCCTTGCCCTTTGCAAGCATGCTGGTCGCATCATGATCGCCGCGGAACTTCATGCGTTTGCGCGTGCCGGCATTTGCCTCCGCCTCCGCCGACATAGCCAGGCGCCGCTTGTCAGCGAGCCGCCGCGCGAGATTCTCGCGCTGATGCTTGAGGCGCTCGTACTCTGCATAGCGCTCGCGCTCATCGGCCTCCCACGCGCACTTGGCGTCCGAGTAGCCGCCGCGCCAGATGTGCGCCGCGCCGTCGTGCACGCGCACGGTGTAACGCGTAATCCGATCGAGCAGCGCGCGATCGTGCGAGACGATTATGCCGACACCGCGAAAGCGCTCGAGCCCTGCGATCAGTAGCTCGCGCGCCTCGACATCTAGATGATCAGTCGGTTCGTCGAGCATGAGCACGGCAGGCTCCGCACCAAGTGCCGCGCCGACTTGCCATCGTTTGCGCTCGCCCGGCGACAACGTCGGCCATCGCGAAAGTGAGAACGCGTCGAGGCGCAGTTCGCCATGGATTCGGCGCGCGATGCTGTCGGTCGCATGCGCGAATGCGGCAATCTCGGGTGTCATCGCCTCGACAGTCTGTGGACACGCACGAATAACCCCGCGCGGCGGATCGAGATTGACGTGTCCGACGGTAGGCTCGAGATCGCCCGCGATCAATCGCAGCAGCGTAGTTTTGCCGGCGCCGTTAGGCCCGACTACACCCGTCCATCCAGTCGCGAGTGTGAGCGTGACGTCGCTGAGGGTGGAAACGGAATCGGTATATGAAAAAGAGAGACCTGAAAGTCGCACGAACATGATAGCTGCTCCACAAAAATGCTCGCGCGCCGAAAAAATCGCACGAGCTGTTGTCCGAAGACACGAACGATGGAGTAGCTACTTCCGCACGCCTTCAATCTCTCCTGTGTTGTATCTAGTTGAAAATATCCGCGCACTCGGCGCGAATCAACCTATCTCGGGTTGCCTAAAAGTTTGCGGTTGTTCTGCCACTGGAGCGGTTGAAGATTCGAAAGGTCGTCAGTCCCGCCTTGTGCGACCGGCGTGATATGACCGATTTCCCAACCGAAGTAGGACAGCGTTTCGCCATGCGCGCTGTACTGCATCCAGGCGCCGAGCGAGTCGCGGCGATAAAAGTTCCCGTTGTATCCGTCCGCGATTTTACCCTTGGCCCACACGCTCAGTTTCAACTGCTCGCTGGCCGAAGCAAACTGATATTGATACGCCAAATCGCTACAACCCCCCTCAACGCACTAGCAGAGCTATATATAGCCGCGCCAAGGTTGCAGCAAGAAGGATTTCGCATGTTTTCTGGGCTGGATAAGCATTTTGTTACAGCCTGAAAATCCGAGGAAGGGATCGGCATCAATGCATCATCAGCGGATTGAATGCGCCTTCGGTCACGTCGCCGCTGTTGATCACCTGATGGAACTCGTTGTGCGCGGGAACCAGCGATCGGAAAAACGTTCCGCGATTTTCGGGATGATAAAAGCTGCCGGCGAGATCGAACAGGCTGCCGCCCTCCGACGCCGGCCGCATCCGCCATAGCGGTATCGCGGTGGCAGTCAGGCCGCTCGAGTCGTAAAACTCGGCGGCCAGCCAGACGTACACTTCGCTGTCGATGTAGACGACCGTGCGCAGCGCCGCCGACGAGCCTTCGGGAAATCGCGGGCGCATCTCGAGGATGTACGCGTGTCGAAGTTCGAACGGCTCCTCGCCCAGCGTCAATCCGTCTGATCCGGTTTTGAATCCTGCCGGCTCGTCATCGGCAGCGAGACAAGCCAGCAGCGTCGTGGTGCCGAGCAGGCGATACAGGTAGTTCTCGGTCTTGGGCAGCGCATAGGCCCAGAAAGGCTGATGGCATCCGCGACAGCCCTCGCTCGGATACGCGAGGTTCACCGCGGTGCGCCGGATGCGGCGCGACGCTTCATTGAATGAGAAAAATTCGTCGGGATGCTTCGCGTCAAGATAGCGCACCCAGATGCCGGCGCCTTCGCTCTGAGTGCCGGAGATATCGCTAATCCATCGGTTGCATTTCGCTTTCCACTCGACGCCCATCGCGTTGTCGCCGATGGTCGGGCGCGGATCGACGTCCGTGCGATGAGCAAATCTCAGGAACTCGAACTGCTCGCAGGCGTAGTCGGCGTCGCCGTTTGGAACGATTTTCAGCGGGCTGGAAGGATCGGACGTGTACGCGTTGCTGCTCCACGGCGCGATCGAAAAATCGTCCGGCATGAACGGACCCATGTGCCAGTTGTACGCAATCTTCACGGCACTCTTCGGGTCGCCCGCCTCGATCAGAGGAAACGGCATGCCGGCGATGTAGTTCTTAATGTAGTCGTCGCTGTCGAGGGTGACCTGCGCGGCATATTTTTCGGTCGCATGCTGAAAACCTTGCGACCATTCGACGCGCCGCTCAGGGAGAACGCGCATCTTAAACCCATGCGCGACCGCAAAACTGGCCGCCGCCGGAACATAGCGCGAGAACTGCTCGACGTTGTCGGCGGCGATGATCGTCCCCGGCTTTAGTTCAGCAACAGCCGCGGGAGTCGCAGCGGCGCTCGGCACCGGCGAACCAGCAGATTGCGCGAACACTCGGGCGGCTACCAAAATCGTGGCCACGACGAGTAAACCGATTCGAACAATCAAGCGCATGCCGCGCTGAGTCTTATCTCAATGTCGTCGCGTTGTGGAAGGAACCATCGGACGCGCTACTCGAAGCCACGCCGCGCTCGGTGCTAGAGACTCTTCAAGAACTCGATCAAGACCTCGTTGGTCTCTTTCGGCCGTTCTTGCTGTATCCAATGGCCGGCCCCGGGGACTATCACTTTCTTTTTCAGATTGGGAGTGAAGGCACCCGCCAACTCGTAGCCGCCCGGAATCATTTTGCCGACCACGTCATGCTCACCGGCGGCGAACACGGCGGGCTGCTGCAGCTTGGCACCGTCGAGGAAGGGAGTGAGCTCCCAGTTGCGATCGGAATTACGATACCAGTTGACGCCACCGCGAAAACCCGTGCGCTTGAACTCGCCGGCGAAGAAATCGAGGTCGGCCTCCGTCAGCCATGGCGGCAGTTTGTCCGGCATGGTGCCGGTCTCGATAAATTTTTTCGTTTTGGGAAACAGGAACGAGAACTCACCGCCTTTTGGCGCGTCACCAGACGCAGAATAGAGGACCATCGCCATCGAGCGGCGCGGATCGGCGTCGAGTTCCTTTTCGACCCTGCCCGGCTCCTGGAAATAGAGCATGTAAAAATGCTGATCGCCGGCAAGCGCCTTCATCCCGTCAGTCGGACGCATCGGACTGCGCGGAGAATACGGAACGCTCAGCAAACCGATCGCGCGAAAGATGTCGGGGCGCAACAACGCGGAGTTCCACGCAACCGGCGCGCCCCAATCGTGGCCCACGATCACAGCCGACTCGACGCCGAGGCTGTTGACCAGCCCGACGATATCTCCGACCAGGTTCAGGATGTTGTACGACTCGATCGGCGCAGGCGCGTCAGTCTGGCCGTAGCCGCGCTGGTCGGGCGCGACGACGCGAAAGCCCGCTGCGGCGAGCGCGGGAATCTGATGCCGCCACGAGTACCACGACTCCGGCCACCCGTGGCACAACACAACCAGCGGCCCGCTGCCCTGCTCGACATAATGCATCCGAATGCCGTTGGTGTTGACGAATTTATGTTGCAGGTCAGCCATCGGCGCGATCCTCTTCTCTTAACGCTGGGTGCAGGGGTCACCCCTGCCGGAACCCACGGTGGGTTCCGTTTAAAATCACGAATGCTTGACCTTTTTGATTTCCTCGGCCATCTCGGGCACCGCCTTGAACAAGTCGGCGACCAAGCCGTAGTCGGCGACGGCGAAAATCGGCGCCTCTTCATCTTTGTTGATTGCGACGATGACCTTCGAGTCCTTCATCCCCGCCAGATGCTGAATCGCGCCTGAAATTCCTACTGCGATATAAAGTTCTGGAGCGACCACTTTGCCGGTCTGCCCGACTTGCAGATCATTGGGCACGAAGCCCGCATCGACCGCTGCGCGCGACGCGCCCATCGCAGCGCCCATCTCGTCGACCAGCGGCTCGAGCACGGTCTTGAAGTTTTCGCCGGACTTGAGGCCGCGGCCGCCCGAAACGATTATCCGCGCCTCGGTGAGCTGCGGGCGATCGCTCTTGGTCGCGTTGAACGAAACGAATTCCATCTTGAGCGCGCCCGCGTCGATCTCGGCGTCCTGCTTCTCGACCGGAGCCGCGCTGTCGGAGGGCTTGGCGGCGTCGAATGCGGTCCCACGCACTGTCAATACTTTGATCGGCCCGTCGAGCTCGACCGTCGCCATCACGTTGCCGGCGTAGGTCGGGCGCACGAAGGTGTGTTCGTCGTTGATTGCGGTGATTTCCGACGCCATCGGGGCGCCAAGACGCGCTGCCAGTCGCGGAAAGAGATCTTTGCCGATTGCAGTCGCGGTCGCGAGCACGAATTCCGCATTTTCTTTTTTCGCCAGCGCGGCGAGCGCCTGTGCGTGCGCGTCGGCGAGATAGTTCTTCAAGGCAGGATGCGCCAGCGCGATCACTTTGGCGACGCCGTACTTGGCGATTTCGCCCGCCGCCGATTCGGGCGCGTCCCCCGCGACGACCGCGATTGCTTTGCCGCCGCGTTTCTTTGCCAAGTCGAGGCCCGCGTGAACGGCGGTCAGCGTAGTCTTGGGGAAATGTCCCCCCTGATGCTCCGCGAAAATCAGAACGTCACCCATTTCAATTCACTCCGGATTCGGAATCATAGAAGATCGTAATCAAATAACTTTTGCTTCGGTGTGCAGAACAGCGACCAGCTCCTGCACCGACGCGACCTTGCGCCCGGCCTGACGCTTGGGCGGCGCGGCCATCGTCTTAATCTTCAGCTTGGGAGCGAGATCGACGCCGAGGCTGTCGGCCGCGATCTCCTTCAACTCTTTTTTGCGCGCCTTCATGATTCCGGGCAGCGACGCGTAGCGCGGTTCGTTGAGGCGCAGGTCGGTGGTGATGACGGCGGGCAGCTTGAACGCGATCGTCTCGAGGCCGCCGTCAACTTCGCGCACGACCGAGGTCTTCTCGGGAGTAATCTCGACCTTCGATGCGAACGTAGCCTGCGGCCATCCGAGCATCTCGGCGAGCATCTGGCCGACCTGGTTCGAGTCGTCGTCGATGGCCTGCTTGCCCAATATGATGAGGTCGGGCTTCTCGTCGCCGGCGATCTTCGCGAGGATTCTCGCAATCGCGAGCGAGTCTAGCGCGGTGTCGGTCTTGACCAGGATTGCGCGGTCGGCGCCCATCGCGAGCCCGGTGCGCAATTGCTCCTGCCAGGTCGACTGCCCGACCGTGACGAGGATGACCTCGCCGGTCTGCTTCTCCTTGATACGGAGCGCCTCTTCGATCGCGATTTCGCAAAACGGGTTGATGACCCATTTCACGTTGTCGGTGGCGATACCGGTGCCGTCGGGCAGCACGCGGATAGTGGTCGCGGGATCGGGAACTCGCTTGATTGGAACCAGGATTTTCAACGCCTTAACACTCCACGCATGATTTCATGCATCGAAAAGAATCTGAGAACTGAACAGTTGCACAGGGAATCGAGCCGATAAACGCAAAATTTCTAACAGCGGCCCGCCAGTCAGTCAAACCATACTAATGGAAGGGGCGCCGCGCAAAGGGCGCAGGAAGGATCGGGATTCTTCGCTTCGCTCTGAATGACACAAAGACAAGAGACACAAACATGCGGGCGCGTTGCTGTGATCGCAGAACCCTCACCTACCGGCCGCGATGCGGCCGGCCTCCTCTCCCGTAAAGTAACGGGCGAGGTAAGAAGCGGCGCGGACGCTGACGACGGCGCGACGGAGGCGGGCACGGCGGCCCGCCCCACTGTCCTCAACTTGGTGCAGGGGTCACCCCTGCCCAGGGAAGCGTGAAACCCACGGTGGGTTTCACATCTGATAACGTCAGTCGTTGTAGCCGAGGCGATGCGACAGTTCGCGGCCGGCGTCCAGAGGCTCGGGGCGATTTCGGCGGTGATTCGTTCGGGGCCGATGCGGTAGGTCGGGCCTGCGACTGCGACTGAGCCGACGACTGAGCGGGTGTAGTCGCGGATTGGGACTGCGACTGATGAGACTTCCTCGATGAACTCGCCGGAGTCGGTCGCGTAACCGTCGCGCGCGACTGCTTCGAGCTGCGCGAGCAGGATTGCGCGATCAGTTATCGTGCGATCGGTGAATCGCTTGAGCGCGTCGGGCAGCGCGGATCTGAGCTGACCTTCGGCGTCGAAGGCGAGATGCGCTTTGCCGGCAGCGGTACAATGTAGAGGTAGCGTGATTCCGATTGGGGGTGTGATGCGCACGGCGCGATCTTCGGCCTCGGCGGCTTCGAGCGGGACGACGCCGTCGCGGCGGACGATCGCGACGTACGCGCTCTCGCGGCATTTTTTTGCGACATCGGTGAGGATCGGGCGCGCTTGCCTGACGAGACCCATATGATGAATGTAACGGCGACCGAGGTGCAGGCATTTGATGCCGAGGCGATAATTCTCGGTGGCTTTATTTTGTTCGATGTAACCGCGCGCTTCGAGCGTCGCGAGGAGACGGAAGACGTTGTTCTTATGCAGCTTGAGCCGCTTGGAAAGTTCCGTCACGCCGAGTTCATCGACGTCGCCGAAGAATTGTTCGAGCACGTCGAGCGCATGCGCGACAGATTGGATTACGTAGTTGGTTTTATCGCGTCGGACCATTTTTTTCAGTGACTACGATTCGGGAGTAAAGGATGCACCGCACCGCAATATGTAAAAGTGTTTTAATTTAAGCGACGGGCGTGAAGTCTGTCAACGACGCTTTGTAAATTCGATGAAATTCGCGCTAAATAGCTGATCTTTAAAGCGAAAATCAACTATCAGCAGGCTATCAAAACAAGATTTCAGCATGCCGAAGCAATTTCCCGCCGATTATTTTAGACGCGTCGATGACGACGATGATGAGGTATTTTACTCGGTCCCGCGACTCGTTACTCATATCGACGATGGTGCAATCGCGAAGGTCGGTGAGATCTACGCGCAACTCCTGCCTCAGGGCGGCGCGATCCTCGACCTGATGAGCAGTTGGCGATCGCATCTGCCGGCGCATATCCGGCCGTCGCGAGTGGTCGGGCTCGGGATGAATCGTGCGGAGATGGAAAATAATCCGACGCTCACCGAGGTCGTCATTCACAATCTAAATCGCGCGCCGAGGTTGCCGTTCGCCGACGCCGAATTCGACGGTGCAGTGGTGACGGTCTCGGTGCAATACATGACACGGCCGATCGAGACGTTCATCGAAGTCGCGCGCGTGCTCAAGCCGGGCGCGCCGTTCGTCGTGACGTTTTCAAATCGCTGTTTCCCGACCAAGGCGGTCGCGATTTGGCAGCATCTCGACGACTACGACCACGGCAAGCTGGTCGGCAGCTACTTTATGGAAAGCGGCGCGTTTGAGAATATAGATTTCATAGACCGCACCGCGCCGACTGCGCCGCCGTCGGATCCTATCTGGGCGGTGGTGGGATACAAGGCGCGCGAGGGACAGAGTTGATCAAGAATCGCGGAATGCGTCATCTGGCGCTCAAGGTTTCAGACGTCGAGCGCGCCAAGGATTTCTACATCCGCGTGTTCGGGATGAAGACAGTCTGGCAGCCGGACTCCGACAACGCGTACTTGAGTTCGGGATGCGACAACGTCGCGTTGCATCGCGGAGCAGATGCGCCCGGTGACGCGCAGCGCCTGGACCATCTTGGGTTTATCGTGCCAACGATCGCCGACGTCGAGGCTGGATATGCGTGGGCCAAGAGCATCGGTGTCGAGATAGTGCACGAGCTCAAGCATCATCGCGACGGCTCTGTGTCGTTCTACATTCGCGATCCCGACGGTAACGTGATCCAGGCGCTCTATGAGCCGACGATCAGCCCGCAGTCTTTCTCGTAGTCACAGGAGAAAACCTCATGATGCTCAAAGGGCGCGCGACCGCCGAAGCCACTGCCACATACGCGAAACGGTTCCCCGAACTCCCGGGAAATTTCCGGCCTGCGCTCGGAGTTTCGGCTTCATCGATTGGAATCGGCACCTACCTGGGCGAGCCCGACGACGAGACCGATCGCGCCTACGAAGATGCGATCAAGGCGAGTCTTCGCGGCGGAATCAATGTGATCGATACGGCGGTGAACTACCGCTTCCAGCGCAGCGAACGGAATATCGGCAAGGCTCTTGGCGAGCTGGTCGCGGCGGGCGAGATCGAGCGCGATCAGGTAGTAGTCGCGACCAAGGGCGGGTACATCACGTTCGACGGCGAAGTGCCGCCGAATCCGCGCGCGTGGTTCGAAGACCATTACGTGAAGACGGGAATCGTGTCGCCCGCCGATCTTGTCGACGGATCGCATTGCATGACGCCGAAGTATCTCGGCACGATGCTCGAGCTGTCGCGCAAGAATCTGAATCTCGAGACGATCGACATCTACTACGTCCACAATCCTGAGACGCAGCTCGAAGCCGTCGATCGCAAGGAGTTCCTTCGGCGGATCGCGGCGGCTTTCGAATTCCTGGAGGGCGCGGTGGCCGACGGCAAGATCGGCGTGTACGGTACCGCGACCTGGAACGGCTTCCGCGCCGCGCCGACCGAGCGCGGATGGCTGTCGCTCGACGAGTTGATGCGAGTCGCGCGCGAAGTCGGCGGCGACGCGCATCATTTTCGCGCGATCCAGTTGCCGTACAACCTCGCGATGCCGGAAGCAGTCACGCGATCGAACCAATTCGTGCATGCCGGCAAGGCGACTCCGCTTGCTGCCGCGAAAGCGTTCGGACTTGCGGTATGCGCGAGCGCGTCGTTGCTGCAGGGTCAGTTATCGCGCGGGCTGCCGCCAATAGTCGCGAACGCGTTCAGCGGATTCAAAACCGACGCGCAGCGATCGATCCAGTTTGTACGCTCGACGCCGGGGGTGGACGTGGCCCTCGTCGGAATGAAGTCTGTAGATCACGTCCGCGACACGCTCGAGACGGCGCGCAAACCGCCGGCTACCGTCGACGAGCTGATGAAGTTGTTCCAGCAGGGGGATGAGTCAACTTAATCGTAGTGAAACCCGCCGTGGGTTTCACGCTTCCTTGGGCAGGGGTAACCTCCTTCGGCTGCGCTCAGGACAAGCTCTGCACCCAGTTTTCAATTTCCGAACAGGCCGTCAAGGCGGAACGAATAGCCTATGCCGAAGAAGTGATCGACTGAGCTGCTGTTGAGCCCGAATCCTGCCTGGAAGTCGAGCTGTTGCGTGTTCGTTAATCGCCACTGGCCGATCGTGTCCAGAATATGCATCGGCCTCTGATGGGAGTACGTTCCGCCGTACTCAAGCGCCATGTTGGTGCTGTCGCCAAGCGTCCTGCCGAGCGAGACGGCCGGCCCAAACGTATAATTTTTTTGCGACTGGCTCGGAAGCCAGTTCAGCGTGAGCATCCCGGCCAGGGACCACTTGTCTGAAATCTGGTATGACAACGGCGCTTGAACATAAGGTTGGTATCCGGATCCCGCGACATTGTGATAGCCGCTCGGAAAGGCGACCCCCACGGTCGCTGACATATCTATTCCGAACGGAATCGGAAGCTGGCGCTTGGCCGATACCACGACGTCGTTGAAGCCCGAAGGATGAGGGCCGTTAACCGCGCCGACGTAGCTGGGTACGTCGATCAGAAATTCGGAGCAGTTGGCGACGCCGAGGCGGAGCCGGGTTTCGCTTCCGGTCAGAACATTCGATCCGCCCGTAACCTGCCAGTCGATGCCGCTCTCAGCCTGAAAACTTCCGTAGGGGACAACGACGCTGGAATTCGTGACCCCGGGCCGGTCGGTGTTGATGGGATCCGCGCGAGTAGGGCAGTCGCCGTCGGCGCGAGCGTTCGCCGGAACGACTATCACTGCGACGCAAACGAGCGCGCACGAAATAGCGGAGAGAAGAGAATTTAGGACCGAGTTTTTCGCCAGCCGAGCTAACAGTGCTGTCTTGTTTTTGTCAATCCTGAAGGTGAGAGACCGCATCGTGGGACTGAGAATAGCGAAGAGCGTAGACTGGACCGATGGCGGCCACCCTCAAGAAATGGGAAGAAGCGTGGAGCCGGCTCGTCAAGGCTCGGGAGAAACTCAAGTCCTTCGAGCGCGACTATCCCATCGTCAGGCACATCCTGATTTTGGACAATATAAAACCGGGCGACACGATAAGTTTCGACAGCGGTCTCCTCGAACGGCCACCGCCGGTTGAAGTTCGCAAGGCAATTCAGAATTTCGACAAGGCGCTGCGGCACGAGGACCTCGTGTTTCGAGAACTTCCCGAGCCCGACCAGGCAGTAGCCGCGGCCAAGCGGAAATTCGACTAGCGTGTGGCGACGCCCGAAGCGCCGACGCCGTGTTCGTATACGAGTTCCCCTCCGGTCTTGCCCTGGTAGAGAAGGGCGCCCGCCGCGACGATAGCCACGACCAGGAAAGCGATTCGGGTGCGTTCGAGGCGGCTCGACAACTCGAGCATCACGCGCCACACGGCCAGAATCAGAAACGCGTACATCAGGTACTGGCCGAGAACCGCGTGGGACAGGTAATCGTGTGCGCCGTTCGATGACGCGAGAATCTGCTGCGCGGCGGGCGACATCGTGTCCCAGAGCCGATCGGCCTCGGCGTCGCCGGTGAAATACGACATGACGCTGGCAGCCGCTCCTCCGATCATCAGCAGGAGTGAAGTGCTCCGAAGTTTCAGGCCCCAAACCGCCAGTAGGCCGCCTGGCCGGCCGCGAGAAAGCAGGATCGCCGCGGCAGAGAATATTTCCGCGGCGATCCCGAAGGTCAGCAAGGCGATGGTGAAGTGATCGACGATCGGGTGCAGGTGATAGGTGCTGACCAATTGCGCGAACATGACGTCACTCTTACTCGACGACCGTGACTTTCATCTTCATATTGCCGTGGCCGGTGCCGCAGTAGTGGTCGCAGATCACGGTGTAGTTGCCGGCGGCGTCGGGAGTCACGGCGACATCCTTGGTCGTTTCGCTGGGAATGTCGGTGTCGATCTTGAGTGGCTTCGACATGAATCCGTGCACGCGATCGCTGCTGGTCAGCCGCAGGATTACCGGCTCGCCTTTCTTGAGCGTGATCTCGCTCGGCGAGAATTCGAACTTCTTCGCGGTGATCTCGATCACCTTCGGATTGTCACTCGCGCGGCTGAGATTGATCACCGCCGGGACGCCGGCGAGTCCAAACTCGCATACACCAGCGAGGAGGATGATGCTGACGATTTTGTTGATGGCTGTTGTTTTCATTTTCCTACTCGTCCTTTGCGTCGTTGTTTCCATGTTTGAGCATCTGATCCATTCCGACTGTGCCCGAGAACTCTGCCGTCGCCAGCGCGACTTCCTCGATTTGCAAATCGTTGCCGTAGCGCGTTGCCGTTGACGCGCCGGATTCCCAGGTCCTTGAAGGGAGCCGCCTTGTCGAAGGGCGCCGGCTTTTTCATGGGCGCGGTCGCGGGATCCGGGAAGGCGAAGATCAGCGACCGGGCCGCGTACATTTTGGTGGTGCCAGCCTGGTGAAAGTTCTCGCGATGAATATGGCCGTAGAGCACGGTCACGTTTTCGTACGGCGCGAGCGCGTTCATCACGTCGTCGCCGTCGCTGGTGAACCATTCCCATTCGGGCTTGAGGTCGAACAGCGGACGATGCGTGAACACGATGATCGGCGCGGTTTTCGGAAAGCGCGCGAGATCGGATTTCATCCACGCGAGCTGGGCAGCGCCCACCTCGGGACGGCCGGCAGAGACGTTGTCGAGCGCGACGAAGTGCACGCCACGATGGTCGAACGAGTAGTGCGTAGGGCCCATGAATTCGCGGAACATGTCGCCACTGTCGAGCGCGGCGTCATTCTCGCCCGGCACAACCTTGATTTGCGCGCCACCGATTCTGCTCGAGATCTCCTTGAACAGCTTGAAGCGTTTCGCGTGTTCGTCGGGCGAGTCGGCGTCGTGGGTCAGATCGCCGGTGACGATGATCAGCTCGGGGCGATTCTTCAGCCCGTTGATTGTTGCGACTGCGCTTTCGAATGCCTTGGTGCCGAGAGGATCGGGCGGTCCGTTGAATCCGACGTGAGTGTCGCTCAGTTGCATGAACGAGAATGGCGCCGGAGCTTCGCCGTTGAGATCGGCGAGGGTGCGGGTTATTCCTTCAGCGCGGGCGCTCCGGGTGAGGGCCGGGAAGACGCTGTAGAGCGCGCCTATGCTGAGCGCGGTTCCCGACACGCGCAGGAACGATCGACGATCAAATTTCTTTTCCATCAAAAATCACCTCGCGCTGATGTGCGCTTTCAGGGTGATGACTAGATGGCGCAGAGAAAATTCCCGCGATTGAGAGCTGGAAAGCCGTCGGGAATAAAATCGCAGCGCCCGCAGTCTGGGACTCTTTGGCGACGTACGGGCGAAAGTGCGATCCGGCTGGAATTCAGGTGAGATCGAATCGCTACATACTTTGGTGCAGCGGCTTATTGACGATTACAGAGCGATATCGAAACGCGGATGGGCAAGTCTCCGAAAAGTAATTCGATATAAGTTGGTCGTTCCGCGGCTGAAGCCGGCCGCCGATACGCGAAAATATTTGTCGAAAGTGCGGACTGTCTCTTCGCCTACCAGACTGACGGCCGCATCCCAGTTTTTCCGTAACCGGTCGCGGAATTCGTGATTGGTACGTTTGTAATCGGCGCGATCGTTTCTGATTGAAACGATTTCGAAAATCCCTTCGGATGCGTCGGCGATCTCGCCCAGGCGCGGCAGATCGCTCTCAGGGAAGATATTTTCGGCGACGAATTGTCCTTCGACTCCCCGGTCCACCGTCCCCAGCGCAATTGTCTGAAGCGACATCGATCCGCCCGGATTCAGCCAGCCGTAGGATCGTTCGAAAAAGTCGCGATAGCCCCTTACTCGGACCTCGCGGCTCGATGGACGCGCAAAATGTTCGAAAGCTCCAATCGAAATGATCGAGTCATATGGCGCGGTCGGTACATGGTCGGACCAGCTTTCCACACGAACTTCAACGCCCGGCAGGCCCATCGAGCGAATCCATTGCGCCTGGTTCTCGCTGAGGGTTAATCCGACCGCGAGCTTTACTCCGTGCTCTCTGACCAGTTTCTTCTGCAGCGCACCCCAGCCACATCCGATATCGAGAACGCGAGCAGCACCTTCCGCGCGCGCCTGCTGGATGTGGTACTCGAGTTTGCGTTGCTGGGCCGTTTCGAGCGTGTCGGAGTCGTCGTCGTACATGGCGCACGAGTAACAACATTCGCGGTCGAGAAATAATCTGAAAAATTCGTTGCCCAGATCGTAATGGAGTGAAATCGCAGCTTTGGACGCACCTGGATTGGCGGTCGTCGCCCCATTCGATGGAAGCTCGTTCCTCAAGCTGCACCCCCGCTTTCTGATCTGAGCCCTATTTCTGTCTCGGGATCGTTAACTGGCCCCAACGGTCTGAGTTCCCGCACGAGCTCCGACAAAGCAATGCGCTCGACACGGACTTTCATCCGGCCGAGCGATCCTGTCACTTCGAACTCAGCTCGTTCTCACTTCCGCCCAGCGACGGTGCACCGGGCGCGACCGATGCGAGCCAGTGGTCGATAGCCTCAACAGTAAACCGCCAATCGCTGCCGACGCGAAACGCGGGCAACTGATTTCTCTTCAGCATCCTGTAAATCGTGGACGGATGCACCCGAAGGTAGCTCGATACGTCACGTACTGTCAGGACCTTGCTATTAACTTCATCGAATCGATCCATGTGATTCCTCTATGTTACGCCCATTTACCCGGTTGTCCCATCGCTTAACTATTTAAGGGTCGAGGCAGCCGGCACGAAAAAAGGGAATGCCCACACGGTGAAACATTTTTCTGCGGGGGAGGGGGACAGAAAAGGGGGCGTCTCGACCGTGTGGGCGATTTTTTCCGACTGAATTCCACTTCTCAAAACCTTCCGTCACTAAAGGCGTGAAAAATGACCGCACAACCGCGAGAATGTGACTGGAGGTCTGTAAGCAGAGTCACTTTGCGCCGTTGAGGGCTTTCACATAGCAGGACTCACCCGGCATCAAGAAAATTCCTGATTGAGGCTCGATTACACTACGGAATAAGATTGGCGCGCTCGCGGTCTACAACTACACGGGGACAGGCGGGCGAAAGAAAAGCGATTGCCTGACGAAACTATAGCCGTCGATTTCGACCGCACGTTCCTGCCGCATATGGATGCTGCGTACAACCTCGCGCGATGGCTGGTGCGTGACGATCACGACGCCCAGGACGTCGTGCAGGAGGCCTATCTGCGCGCCTTCAGGTTCGCCGGTGGATTTCGTGGCGGCGATCCGCGCGCGTGGATTCTCGCGATCGTACGCAATACCGCGTTCACCTGGCTCAAGCGCAACCGCGGTTCCGAGTCGCCGACTGAGTTCGACGAGAAGATCCATGGCGGGTCCACCGAGGAAATCGGCCTCGAAGCCGATGCTGTTCGCAAGGCCGATGGGGCGATGATCCGCGCGGCGCTGGATGAACTGACGGACGAGTTTCGCGAGGTGATCGTAATGCGGGATATCGAAGGACTTTCGTACAAGGAAATTGCCGACGCCGCCGACGTGCCTATTGGGACCGTTATGTCGCGGCTGGCTCGCGCCCGCGGCAAGCTCGCGCGTTCGCTCCAGGGGCGAATAGGCAAGGAGCGATAGAGTGAACTGCGACGACGCGCGAGTGCTGATGCATGGCCATCTCGACGGCGAACTTGAGCTCGCCGACGACCTCGAGGTGCAGCGGCATATCGAGGACTGCCCGCGATGCGTGAGCGAGTACGCCGCTCTGCGCGCGATGCGCTCGCGTCTCAAGGACGAAGCGTTTCGATTCGAGGCGCCGGCGACGTTGAAGGAAAAGATTCGCCGCTCGCTCCCAGCGGCGACGATGTCGCGCTCGAACGGCTATCAAGCGCGACGCGGTGCGTGGGTTCAACGTACGGCTCGATTCGCGGTGCCAATGGCGATTGGCGCGATGCTCGCGTTGATCATCGCGCCGCGCACGATGGCTCCCGCGCTCAATCAGCAGCTCGCGAACCAGGTAGTCGCCAGCCACGTCCGATCGCTCATGGCGACGCATTTGATGGACGTTGCTTCGACCGATCAGCATACGGTCAAGCCGTGGTTCAACGGCAAGCTGGATTTCTCACCGCCGGTTAACGATTTCGTGAAAGACGGATTCCCGCTGGTGGGCGGGCGCCTTGACTATATCGAAGGGCGGCCGGTGGCGGCGCTGGTCTATCAGCACGGCAAGCATGTGATCAACGTTTTCATGTGGCCGACGACCGGCACCGCGACCAGTGCGGAGCGAATCGAGACGGAACACGGATATAACGTCGAGCAACTGACGGTCGCGGGGATGAATTGCTGGGTGGTGTCCGACTTGAACCAGATGGAGCTGGACAAGTTCGCGAATCTGATCCGCGCCAAGGGATGAACGCGGTTTTTTCCCGCGCCTTAAACTGCGGATAACTCATGCGTTAGCAGGTTGCGCAGTTGGGGCGCTGCTGAAAGAATGCATCGGTTGCCGCCCGCCCATAGAGGTGGCTCCCACCTGCCGATGCGCCGCGTCGAGACTATTTTCATCGTTATAGCCATCGCCTTCTACGCCTGGTTCCTGACTCATTACGGGCCGCGCGAGGTGATTGGCTACGTGCGGATGGCGGGATGGGGCCTGGCGCTGACGATTTCGCTGGAGGCGGTTGCGCGAATCACCAACACGCTCGGCTGGCGCGTCACGATTGAAGACTATCCGCCGAAGCTGAGCTTCCTTGAACTATTTGCGGCGCGAATTGGCGGCGAGGCGGTCGACTATGTGACGCCATCGGCGCAGCTCGGCGGGCAGTTCGTGATGGCGGTGGATGTGCGCGAGAAGTTGCGCATGCCGGTGGGTCTGGCGACGGTAGTCGTCGCATCGCTGGCCGAAGCGGTCGGGCAAATCGTTTTCATGTCGATCGCGCTGGTAATTTCGCTGCGCATGATACCGGTAGCCGCTCATCTGTACTGGGCGATCGTCGGCGGGTTCGCGCTGGCGGTCGGACTGGCGGGCGGCTTCTTTTTCGTGCAGATGAAGCGGCCTTTTTCGCATCTGTGGCGAGCCGCGACCAAGCTCGACATCGCGAGAATCAACACTAACGAAATCCGCGATTCCGCCGACGAAGCCGACGCTGTCCTCCTCGACTTCTATGCGCGCAATCGCGGCCGGTTCGTTGCGTCGTGCCTGTGCTATGCGGTGGCGTGGAGTCTCGGTCCGCTCGAGATTTATATTCTGCTGAGGCTGCTGCATCAGTCGGCGACGTTTCAGACCGCGCTGCTGGTCGAGTCGGTCGGGCTGCTGATCGAGCGCGCGACCTTTCTGATTCCGGGCAAGCTGGTGAGCCAGGAGGGCGGTAAAGCGCTCATCCTGGGGATGTTGGGGTATCCGCCGGGAATCGGCTTCGCGGTCGGGTTTCTGCGGCGCATCAAGGAAATGGTATGGGTGTTGTTCGGGCTATTGGCCCTGATGATACATCGGACGATCATACGGCAGCGCGGCGATATTAAGGGCGCCACGCCTGCCGGGCGTGACTCTGTGATGAAAATGCAACGAGCACAAGGAGAGCAATCGCTATGAGGAAATTAACCGCCCTGGTTGCGGGGATGACGCTCGCAATGACCGCGCTGCCCGCGGCCGCCGGGGTCGTCATAACGCAAAAAGTGCACTCGAGCAGTGGGTCCAATTCGCGCGACTCCGAACAAACGATTTCGGTGCAGGGCAACAAGCAGAAAATAGCGAGTGAAAAGCACACGATGATCGTAGATCTCGATAAAGGGATGATGTATGCGCTTGATCCCAATACGAAGACCTATTTCGAAGTCCCATTTCCGCCGCCAGGCGGCGGCGGGATGATGGCTGCGAGCACGACCGAGGCCCTGAACTTCAAGAAAGCGGGTACCACCCGGCGAGATCGCGGGCTTCAAATGTCAGGACTACGACGGCGGTATTCATATACCGCAAGGCGACTATACCGTTAAGGAATGCTTTTCTACCGAGCCGCCCGGTGCCGAAGAATATGCTGCATTCCAGAAACTCTGGTCGGCCAAGCTCGCGAGCGGGAGCACTATAAAAACCGGCGGCGCAGTTCCACGCGGAATGCCCATAGCGATGGACTCCACGATGAAGGTGGGAAAGGTGAACATTCCGGGGATGGCGCCGGATCAGGCGGCCAAGATTAACGAGATGATGGCGAAACGTCCGCCGGTCGCAACCAGCACTACGGTCGAGAAGATCGAATCAAAGAAACTTGCAGATTCGGAGTTCGCGATTCCCCCTGGCTTCACCAAGCGAGAACTGCCGTCGGGATCCATGATGATGAAGCCGGGAGCAATGAAGATGCCGCCGCCCGCGGGCGCACCAAACACAGGCGCATCGCCAGCAGCGCATTGAGTTACGGGTACTGACTCGCGCGCATTCGTGAGTCGAAGATAAAAAAAGAGCGGGGTCCTCACGGGCCCCGCTCGTCGTTTCAATCTGAGGTGAAAACTACATCGAGTCTGACGCCGACGCCTGATGCTGCTTGGGCGCGTTGAGTGCGGCGCAGGAGTCCCAGATCCACTTTGCCGTCGACAGTTCGTCTTCGGCGAACAGCCGCAACGCTTCCTTGGTCGAAAGATCTTCCTTCAACAGTGCGGCGAACTCGCAGATAGGTTTGATCGCATCCTCGGGCTTGCCGACGCGCTTGGTGAAGTCGAGCAGTTTTTCATTGTCGGGAATCGATGGGTCACCCAGGTAGGCGGTTGCTTTACGCCCGGCGTCAGTTACCATCGCGCGCGCCTCACCGCCGAGTTCCGCCAACCGCTGCGCGAACACCCGCGAGTGATAGGCCTCGCGCTCGGCGACAATGCGGATGCCGGTGCGAATGCAATCGGTGGTGCAAACTTCCGCCCACGCCGAGAACGCTTCGCCGCCATTGGCCTCGCCCACGCGAACCTTGTCGAGAAAACTGACCACTGCGGCGCGTTCGGATTTGTAAGTGCGGCCGAACGCCTTGAAGCCGCTGCCGTTGCCATTCCCATGGCCGTTGGTTGTCGACGCACCGGCTTCCAGCGATGCCATCTCGGCCTCGAACGTTGATTGGGAAATAATCCCACCGCGGTATGCGCGCAGCAGTTGCTTGAATTCAAAATCGCGATTCATCGGATGATCCTCCACCTTGCCAGGACTGCTCTAATTGAACGAGCGTTTAGTTAGTCCAGATCTCAGAGCATAGGGCGGCGTCCGCGTTTCTGTCAATTGCGGTTTTTGCTCACTCCGCGTGCTGGCATCGATACGAAGATTACCGCATGATTCCCGATGCCGCGGCTATCCGCGGGCCAGACGATTCAGTTATTCGAGGGATCCACGATGAGTGAAATCAAGCACAGCTTTGTCCGGACCAACGGGATCAAGATGCACGTGGCGGAGATCGGCGACGGCTTCCCAGTGGTGTTTTGCCACGGATTTCCCGAGATGTGGTATTCGTGGCGGCATCAGATGAAGGCACTGGCCGAAGCAGGCTTTCGCGCGATCGCGCCCGACCAGCGCGGCTACGGCGAGACCGACTCGCCCGCGCCGATCGAGGCCTACACGCAGCGCAAGCTGGTCGGCGACATTGTCGGCATGCTCGACGCGCTCGGAATCGGCAAGTGCGTGATTGTCGGCCACGATTGGGGCGGGATGGTCGCGTGGAATTCCGCGCTGATGGCGCGTGACAGCGTAGAGCGGGTGATCGGTATCAACACGCCGTTCATCCCGCGCGCACCGATCAAACCGACCGACGCGATGCGCGCGATGGCGGCGGGCGGCTTTCACTACATTCTCTATTTTCAAACGCCGGGCGTGGCGGAGGCAGAACTCGAACGCGATGTCGCCCGATCGCTGCGCGGCTTCTACCAGGATCCGCCGGAAGTCGATCCAACCGAGATTCGTAAGTCCGCACCGGGTGTGTTCGGGCCGGCAGGCGGAGGACTGCTCGATCGATTCGCGGATCGTCCGCATGGAAAGTTTCTCACCGATGAGGACTTCGAGGTCTTCGTGAACGCGTTCAAGAAGAGCGGCTTTCGCGGCGGCCTGAACTGGTATCGATGCATCGATCGGAGCTGGGAGGAAAGCGCCGGCCAGACCGATCGCATCGAGCAGCCCGCGCTGATGATCACGGCGGAACGCGACATCGTACTGCGCCCGGAGATGGCCGAAGGCATGACCACGTGGGTGCCGAACCTGCGCAAGACTGTGCTGGTCAAGGGCTCGGGCCATTGGACGCAGCAGGAAAAGCCTGCCGAGGTAAACGCGGCAATCCTGGATTTCCTTTCCGATCTGAAAAAGTAGATCGCCTATTCCAGCGGCGGCGGAGAAACGCGTTCGCCGTTCTTCAGAATCAGGTACTGGCGATCCGGCGCGTCGCAGGCAATGTCGGTCTGCACAACTCGCGCGCCATCCGGCGCGTACTGCAGGATGTAGGACTTGCGAACGCCCGCGGTGACGTTGGGGCCGGTCCGATGCGGCATCAGCGACGAGAATACGACGACGCTCCCCTCGCGCACCGGAACGGCGAGCGCTTCAGGACCGTCCTCTTCACGGCATACATAACCGAGCTTCGACAGTCGATGCGCCAGCGTCCCGCGCAGATGTCCGCCCGGAATCACCCACGGACAACCGTTGTCGATGGTCGCGTCGTTGAGAGCGATCCAGCAGGTCAGGTACGCCTGCGGCTCGATGTAGGTGTAGCCGTTGTCCTGATGCCACGGGAACGGCTTTGGATACTCGGGCTTTTTGTACACGGCCTGATCCCAGTAAAGGCGCACGTCGGGGCCGATGAGATCGTGGCAGAGATCCTGAAAGACGCGGCTCGCCGAGAACTCGCGTAGGACTTTGGAAAGCTTAACCAGGTGAACGGTGAAAGTTATTCCGTCGGCCTTTGCGATGCCCATCCGGCCGTCGGGACGCGAGCGAAGGAACTCCTCAGCCTTCGCCTCGAAGGGATCGATCGCGTCGCGAACGCGCACGATGGCCGCAGGATCGATCGCATTTTCAAGCACGAAGAAGCCGCGCTCGTTGAACGATCGTGCCTGCTCGTCGGTGATCAATCGAAACGGCCCGCGCACGGGCGTCCAGCTGAATCCATGATTCATCGGATGGAGTGCAGTGACCGTTTCGTTAGTCGATGATGCCGTGCCCACTTTCCTCGCCAGGGTGCGATTCGCTGCGCGCACAAGCGCGATCGCTTCTTTCAAATTTGATCGAGTCTCGCGCAATGTGCGACCTTGCGTATTCGCCAGGTAGCTCTTCGACAAAACCGATATATCCCTCTCGCACTTTCTTAAATACTGCCGTCAGTTTCATCGTTCAGCCTCGCGACCTGTTCGGCATCATATCACGACGCGATCACTTCGTGGTGACGCCGGTTGATTCGGCGACCAGTTCCGCGAGGTCGCGGACGCGCATCGTTTCTTCGAGCGAGCGCGATTTCACTGCGTCTTCGAGCATCGTCATGCAGAATGGGCATCCGACCGCGACGCATTTGGGCTTGGCTTCCTGCAATTGATCGAAGCGCTTCTGATTGATGCGCGTGCCCTCATGTTCCTCTTTCCAGAAGCATCCGCCGCCTGCGCCGCAGCAGAATGTGCGATTCTTCGACTGCTCGATCTCGGCCACTTCGGCGCCGGGAATCGCGCCGAGCGCGCTGCGGGCGCTGTCCCATTTGCGATTGTGCCGCGCCATGTAGCACGGATCGTGATAGGTGATGCGCTCGTCGATCTTGCCGCGCGGTTTCAGGCGTCCTGCCTGGATTAGCTCGTCGATAAATTCGGCTTCGTGCAGGACGGTATAGTTGCCGCCGAAGTCCGGATACTCATTTTTCAGATTGTGAAAGCAATGCGGGCATTGAGTGACTATTCGCCGCGGCTTGTAGCGATTGAGCGTCTCGACGTTTTGCGCGGCCACCGTGGCATAAAGGTATTCGTTACCGAGCCGGCGAGCCGGGTCGCCGGTGCAAGTCTCCTCGCGCCCGAGGATCGCAAACTTGACGCCCGCCTGTTTCATCAAGCCCGAGAAGGACTTGCTGACGCGCTGATTGCGCTCGTCGTATGAGCCGGCGCATCCGACCCAATAGAGCACGTCGATATCTGACGGATCTTCGAGCTCGGCGATCTCGGGAATCTCCAATCCGTTCGCCCATTCGGCGCGCTTCTCCTGCGCGAGGCCCCACGGATTGCCCTGGTTCTCGATTCCCTTGAACGCGCCCGTCAGCTCGGTGGGGAACCTCGATTCCATCAGGACGTCGTAGCGGCGCATGTCGACGATTCGCTGAATGTGCTCGATGCTGACAGGGCATCCCTCTTCGCACCATCCGCAGGTCGTGCATCCCCACACCGCTTCTTCGGTCGCGACCTGCGTGATCATGTCGGGACCGTTCCACGCCGGCGCTTCGGTTTTGTTGGCCTCGCCGTTCTTGCCGTTCGCCTTTGCGGCGAGCAGAAACGGAGCTTTGTCGAGCAGATGCTCACGCTGCTCGATCACGAGATACTTGGGATTCAGGGTTTTGCCGGTGTTGACGGTGGGGCAGTTGATCGTGCAGCGGCCGCATTCGAGGCACGAGCCCATGTCGAGCAGTTGCTTCCAGGTGTACTGCTCGACTTGCGAGACGCCGAAGGTTTCTGCGGTTTCGAAATCCTTGATCGGAGCGAGCCGTCCGCGCGGACCCAGGTTGCGGAAGAAAAGATTCAGCGGCCCGAAAATCAAATGACGCAGCTTGGTGAACGGAAAACAAAACAGCAGCACGAACACGCACAGCACGTGCACCAGCCACAGCCATCGATGGTAAGTGGCGCCGGCGCCGAGGCCGCCCTCGATTCGTCCCACGACGCGTCCCACGTATGCCCATTCGTGGAACGCGGGATGCGCCGCGTTGATCCGCGCGCCCTCGAGCATCAGGCCGGTGACGGCGGCCAGCACCATCATCGTCATCGGAAACCCGTAGCCGAGCCGGTTCTCGAGATTGTCGCGCATCTTTTCGGCGGGAGGATCGCTCAGCAGGGTGGGTTTGCGAAACGCGCGCCGCGCACCTTCCATCAGCACGCCGACGATCAGCAGCAGGAAGAAGGTGTCCATCGCGGCTTTGAAGTAGAGATAGAAGTCGCCGTAGTAGAAGTAGAAATCGAGGCCGAACAGGTCGAAGAGGTCGCGCAGGTCGCTGTTGATCAGGACGATGGTGGTGCCGATGAACAGTCCGACGAATGCGACGTAGAACGAGTAATGCATCCAGCCCCACGTCTCGCGAATCACGCTGCCCTGTCCGAACGAATCGCGCAGTGAGAGCATCAGGCGCTCGAAGGGATGGTCGAGGCGATTTTCGGAGACGCCGAGCGTCACCAGCCGGTACCATTTGAGGAACGCGTAGACGCAGCCGACCATCAGCGCGGCGAGCAGCCCGTACATCAGCACGATGAAGGGCGCGGGGATGTTCCACAGGATCTGGCGGGTAACTTGCTCGTTCATTTGCGCTCCATCGGAAAAGCCGGTGGCGAAGGTGCCTTGTAACAGACTCTTAAATCAGACCATCGCGGAGTGGATGAATCTCAGATCGAGTGCGGATGACATCATAGAAAAAGACATCGGACGGTGCCCCAAGTAGCTTGTCCCTGTGGAGCGCGGCGATGTCGGATGCGAAGATTGGAATCTAAGGCGTGATCGGATCGTAGTCGAAGTCATTCAATTCCGACATGCATGTCTCCTCTAACCGCCGCTTCGCGTGCGGCTCCAAGATCGTCGGGTCCCATGACAGCATTGGATAGCTGCGAACATTGCTATCGATACTGGCAACCTACGAATTTCGATAAGGGAACGGAAGGAAGCGGCCGAGCGTAGCCCTTAGGCAGGGAGTCGTGTTCGATGGTGAGGCGGTCTTGCTCGACGACTTCGAACCATGACGCCAGCGCATTCGTCATGTGCGAGACGCGGTCGGGGTGTTGCGCGGCCAGGTCGTTGCGTTCGAAGGGGTCGCTTACGATGTCGAAGAGTTGCGCGGGAGGCGGGATGCGGTTTGGTGCGTTCGGGATCGGGGGCTCGCGTGCGATGTCGTGGAAATTTTCGGGGTTGTATTTTGACTGGATGTCCATTGCGAGGTCTTCGTTCGATACCTGCATCAACTCGCGAATTGCGGGGCGCACCAGTTTCCATCGGCCGTCGCGCATCGCGGCGTTGCATTCGGCGTCGGGCGTGTAGCGGTTCCATTGCCAGAAGCGCTCGGTCGGGACCTTGCCATGCTCGCCTTGCAGCGTTGGCGTCACGTTGATTCCGTCGAGGTGCAAGGAGTGGGGCGGCTCGGCGCCAGCCATTGCGAGAAGCGTAGGCAGCCAGTCGGTGAAATGAATCATGTCGTGGACCTGGCGATGGCCGTCGAGCCCTGCCGGCCATCGCATCACCATCGGGAGCCGGATTCCGCCTTCGTACACGAGAGTCTTTGAGCCGGCGAAACCGCAATTGAAGCGGTCGGTGCACATCTCGCCCTTGCCGCCGAACTGCGGACCATTGTCGCTCGAGAACATCACGATTGTATTGTCAGCGAGCCCGGACTGATCGAGCGCTTCGAGCACGCGCGCAACTCCGCGATCCATGCATTCGATCATCGCGTAGATTTGGCTGACGGCGGCCGTGAAATTCCCGCTGGCTTTGTACGGCGCGGCGTCATCCTCGTGCGCTTCGAACGGAAAGTGGGGAGCGTTGTATGCGAGGAAGAGAAAAAACGCGTCACGGCGATGGCGCCGGATGAACCCTATCGCCTCTTCAGTGAAAACGTCGGTCAGGTAGCGGCCGTCCGCGTGCGAGATCGTGCCGTTGCGATCCAGGTTCCATTGGTAGTACGGCTGCCATCCGCCGGAGAATCCGGCGAACTCGTCGAAGCCGCGACGGTTCGGATGGTAGCGCGAATCGTACGCGCCGTTATGCCATTTGCCGACAAGGCCGGTCTTGTAATCCGATCGTTTCAGCAGTTCGGCGACGGTCAATTCGCGCAGCGCAAGGCGATCGAGGCCGCGAGTTTCGAGAGTATCGATAACTCCGGTGCGATGCGGATAGCGGCCCGTCATTAGAGATGCACGCGCGGGCGCGCAAACCGGAGATGCCGAGTAGTGCTGCGTCAGGCTGACGCCTTCGTTCACGAGATGATCGAGAGTGGGAGTGCGCGACGCGCCGTAGTTGAAGCATCCGAAGTCGCCGTAGCCCATGTCGTCGGCGAGGATGAGGATGATGTTCGGCCGCGAGGGCATCGAAGAATTCGTAGCACAAAAAGAAGGGGGTAGATGCGAGCGCGCTGACGCGGTCGCGCGGCAGAGGGTGACCCCTGACCCATTCCCGAGCGGGAAGGGGGACCGGAATCGCGAAGGTGGAGCGAGGTGACTGAACCCTTTCGCTCTGCGGAGGAGCCGGAATTAAGCCGAGCGCTACTCGCGTTCCTGGAAGCCTTCGAGGCTGCGGGATCTGCCGGTTTGGCGCAGCTTGCGGAGCGCTTTGGCCTCGATTTGGCGGATGCGTTCGCGGGTGACGGCGAATTGCTTGCCGACTTCCTCGAGGGTGTAGTCGGTTTTCTGCCCGATGCCGAAGCGCATGCGCAGGATTTGCTCCTCGCGCGGGGTTAGCGTGGCGAGCACCTTGCGCGTCTGCTCGCCGAGGTTGCCCTGGATAGCAGCTTCGACCGGCGAGGGCGCGAGCTCGTCCTCGACGAAATCTCCGAGCGAACTTTCTTCTTCGTCGCCGATTGGCGTTTCGAGCGAGATAGGCTCTTTGACGATCTTGAGTACCTTCTGGACCTTGTCCAGCGGCATCTCCATCTGCTCGGCGATTTCCTCGGGCCCCGGTTCGCGACCGAGCCGTTGCACGAGCAGGCGCGTCACGCGCAGCAGCTTGTTGATGGTCTCAACCATGTGCACCGGGATACGGATGGTGCGGCCCTGGTCGGCAATGGCACGCGACATCGATTGGCGAATCCACCACGTCGCGTAAGTCGAAAACTTGTAGCCGCGCTGATATTCGAACTTGTCGACCGCGCGCATCAGGCCGATGTTGCCTTCCTGGATCAGATCGAGAAAGCCCAGACCGCGATTGGTGTAGCGCTTGGCGAGGCTGACGACGAGGCGGAGGTTGGCCTCGGTCAGTTCCTTCTTCGCGCGGCGACTCTTGTCCTGTCCGGCCGCGATCGTCTCGAGCTTGCGCGCGTATTCCTCACCGTCGTCCTTCGCTTTCTTTTCGACTTCGCGAATCGTCTTCTGCGCGAGGCGAATCCGGGCCGCGATATCGAGCAGGTTCTCACGCACGTCGTTAATCTTGAGTACGTGCCGGCGATCTTCGGCTTCGGCCGCTTCTTTCAGCAGATGCGTGCGCGAGCGTCCGGTCGCTTCTTCATATTTCGCGATGGTGTGCTGCGCGATTCGGTACTGTTGCAGGAAGTCGCGCATCTCGCTGATGACGGCTTCCATCAGGCGGCGCGACAATCCCATCCCACGCAGTTCTTTTTTCACGCGCTCGTAGTAGCGCGTTAGATTCTTGTCGAGCTTTGGCTTGCGGCGCGGACCGGGCTTGTTGCGGAGTTCTTCTTCGATCGCGTCGATCTTGGTTCGCAGGTCGGTCAGCTTTTTGGTGGCCAGACTGAGCTTCTTGAGCTGGCGTTCGTCGGCCTCGGGCCCTCGCTCTTCGTCGGGATCGTCTGGAGTTTCTGCCGCGTCCTCGAACACGTCGCGCAGGTCAGCCTCGCCGGCCTCGACGCGCTCGCCCACTCGAATTACGAAATCGAGCATGATCGGCGAGCCCAGCACTTCTTCTTCGACCTCGTTCTCGCCGGCCTCGATACGCTTGGCAATCTCGACTTCCTGCTCCCTCGACAGAAGCTGGAAGTTGCCCATCTCCTTCAGATAGAGCCGAACCGGGTCCGACGACTCGCCAAGCGAATCTGCGGCCGGCGCCGGGGCCTCGGGCGCCTCTTCGGCCTCTTCTTTGGTTTCGACCTCGACGTCGTCGGCGCTCTCGCTCGGGACTTCCTCGAGCACCTTGATATCAAGGTCCTCGAAGCTGTCGAGAGCGGCGCGCAGGTCGGTCGGCGAAGCGACGTCCTGCGGGAGATAGTCGTTCACCTGCTCGAAAGTCAGGTAGCCTTGCTCGCGCCCGAGATCGACAAGACCTTGCAGGTCTTTACCTTCGTACTTCTGCTTCATTCGTTTTGCATCCGTTGTGCGCGGGCGTTGGCTGTTGCTGCCGATCCTTAAAGAAATGTGCGCGCAAAGCGGCCGTTGTTGCGACCGCGAGCCCGGAATCAGGTAGCCTCATTTATACAGACGAGAATACAAAGGCAAGTGAACGACACCAAAGATCAAATCTAAAGATCCGTGGTGCCCGAGTCAACCAACATCGGCCATCCCACCCGAGCATTGGCGCTCTGCCTGCGGTCTTATCGCGAAATCGCGTTCTCGTCGGTGACCGCTACAAATATTATACGCATCGTTTGCCGGTTTGGCTGCATCGGGACGATCTTTTCCACTTTCCACGTTTCCACTTTTTCACTTTTTCACTGGAAATCGTGAACCCGCCACCCTATCCTCGAACGCGGTCCTCTCCGAGCTGAAATCTTGGCAATCCATGCGATCATCCTGGCCCTCAGCTTCGCGATAATCCTCGTAGGCTCGGAACTATTTACAAATGGGGTCGAATGGGCCGGGCATCGCCTGCATATCGCCGAGGCAGCCGTCGGAAGCCTGCTCGCCGCCGTCGGAACGGCACTGCCGGAGACTTTCATCCCGGCGGTCGCGTTGCTGACGGGCCGCGATTCCGCGTCAGCCCACACCGCGGTGGGACTCGGCGCGATCGTCGGGGCACCGCTGATGCTGTCCAGTGTCGCGCTGTTCGTGATGGGCATCGCGGCGCTCGCGTTTCGCAAGCGTCGCGGACGCATCGCGCTGAGAGTGGTTCGCGAGGACGCACGCCGGGACCTCGCTTTCTTCTTCCCGGTTTTTTTGTGCCTGATAATCGCGGGCACTCTCAACCTGGGCCCTGTAGTTCGCCACGTGCTCGCGGTCGCGACTGTTGATCGTGTACGCAAGCTATTCGGTGGTGATGCTACGGCTGAAGCGTGCGGCCGGGGCGGAGGTCGAGCACGGACTCTATTTCGAATCTATCCTGCGCGGAAATTCGCTCGAGCCGCGCGGATGGGCGATCGCTGCGCAGGTAATAGTGGGAGTGCTCGCGATACTTCTTGGCGCGGTCGAGTTCGTCGATCAGATAATCGTGTTCTCGGCGCATGCCCACCTCAACCCCGGCGTGCTCTCGCTCATCTTGAGCCCGCTCGCGACCGAACTGCCCGAGAAATACAACTCCGTAGTCTGGATTCGGCAGGGCAAGGACCATCTCGCGCTCGCCAACATCACTGGCGCGATGGTTTTTCAGTCGTGCATCCCGGTCGCGTTGGGCCTGGCGTATTCGCCGTGGAACTTGACGAGTCCCGAATTGCTCGCGGGATCGATCGCGCTGGCGTCGGTGGTGATTCTGTTCATCAACCTGCGCGACTCGGAACTCGGCACGCCGACGCTGATGATCGGCGGTGCGGCCTACGCGATCTTTCTAATCGGCCTCGGGTACCTCGGCGCGTTCTGAATCTATTCGCGCAGGCGCGTTGTCTGACGCGACCGCGCGGGTGCACAATCGAGAGATACGGACGTAATGACGACTTACCAGGAAATATCGGCGCAGTTTTACAGCAACCGCCTGCTGTTCGGCGATCCCGCCGACGCGGGCGTGGTCGCAGTCGAGGTAGCATCGAAAACCGAGCTCGACGTGTACAAGCGGCTGTCGGGCAAGCTTACGCGCGAGCGTCGTCCGATTCGGCTGTTTGCACTCGTCGAGAATATGTCGGTGCTCGAGGGCTTCAAGGCGCCCCATGAAACGCGCGTGCTCGACGGGGATTTCCGGTACAAAGTTCTCGTCACCTTTAACTCGCTGGACGCTCTGGAAGCCGCCAGGCGTCATCTGAGAAACGTGACTGGCCAGGCGCCCAACGCGCCGGACGCGCCGTATCTCGTGCTCGCCGATCCGGTCGAGCAGCATCTGATGCTGACGGGGACGACATTTTTCATCGGGATGGATTTCGCCGAGTTACGGCGCCTCCAGCTCGATATCGAGACCTACATATCGCCGGGGTTTGAGTTTCCGTCGGCGGCGCGCGAGGGCGATCGTGTAATCGCGATCTCGCTGACCGACTCGACCGGTTTCGAGCGGCTGCTGAAGGGCACCGAGATGGACGAGCGCGCGATGCTCGAGGAGATGGTGCGCATCATCCAGGAGCGCGATCCCGATGTCGTCGAGGGCCACAACCTGTTTCGCTTCGATCTTGAATACCTCGAGGCTCGCGCGCGCCGCCATCGGGTGCCCCTCAAGCTGGGACGCGACGGCGGTGAGCTTCGTGCCCGTCCGTCACGCATGCAAATCGCAGAACGCTCGATCGCATATCGCCGCTACGACATCCCCGGCCGCAACATCATCGATACGTGGATTCTCGCGCAGCACTACGACATTTCGAGTCGTGAGCTCGAGAGCCTGGGACTGAAGCAGCTCGCGCAACACTTCGGGCTGGCGCGCAAGGATCGCGTTTATATCGACGCGTCGAAGATCAGCCACTACTTCGAGCACGAACCGGAAAAGCTTTACGAGTACGCGCTCGACGATGCTCGCGAGACCCGCGCGCTCGCCGAGACCCTCTCCCCCAGCTACTTCGTGCAGGCGCAGATATTTCCATATTCGTACCAGAGCGCGGTGTTGCGCGGGAACGCGACCAAGATTGACGCGCTCATGATGCGCGCGTACCTCGCCGCGGAGCATTCGATTCCGCAGCCGTCGGAGCCTGCGCCGGTCGCAGGCGGATACACCGAGATGCGCCGAAGCGGTGTCGCGCACGGCGTCCTGCACTGCGACGTGACGTCGCTGTATCCGTCGTTGATGCTGCAATATCGGCATGCACCGGTCGCGGATCGTCTCGGCGTGTTCCTCAAGCTGCTCGGCGATCTGCGCAGCTTCCGCGTGCAGGCCAAAGCGCTCGCGCGCGAACTCACAGGCGCCGAGCGCCGCAACGCGGACGCGCTTCAACTCACGTTCAAGATTCTGATCAATTCATTTTACGGCTACCTCGGATTTTCGCTCGGGCATTTCAATGACTTCGGCGAGGCGAACGCTTTAACGAAACGTGGACGCGATCTGATTCAGCGCGCCGTCGCCGAACTCGAGCAACACGGTGCGCAGGTTATCGAGGTCGACACTGACGGAATCTACTTCGTGCCGCCATCAGATGCGTCGGAAGAGAAGAGCGCAGAGCGGCTCCTGGAGCAGGTCGGTTCGATCATGCCAGAGGGAATCCGGCTGGAGATCGACGGCCGTTACGCTTCGATGTTCTCCTACAAAATGAAGAATTACGTGCTGCAGGACGACGCCGGCAAGATGACGATTCGCGGCTCAGGACTGCGATCGCGCGGACTCGAACGCTTCCAGCGCCGCTTCATGGAGCAGATGTTTCGCCTGTTGCTCGAGGATCGGCGCGATGAGATTCCGAAATTGCTCGACAACTACAGTGCGCGACTCGCGCGCCATGAAATCGGAATGGCCGACCTGATGAAAACCGAGACGCTGCAGGATTCGCTCGATACGTATCGCAGCAAAATCGGCGACAACAGCCGCAACCTCGCGGCCGCTTACGAACTCGCGCTCAAAGCCGAGCGCCCGTATCTCCCCGGCGATCAGATTTCATATTACGTCACCGGCCGCCGGGCGACCGCGAGCGTGAACGCATTGGCAAAAATGGCGGCGGACTACGATCCGCAGAATCCCGATGAGAACGTCGAGTACTACCAGTTCAAGCTCGCCGACCTCTATGAAAAATTCCGGATCTTTGTCGAGCGTCCCGGCCTGTTCGTGCCGGTTGTGGAGACCGACGAAAATCCCGCGCAACTCTCGCTGTTCGGATCCCCGCCCGCCAAACCCGAAGAACCAATCGCAGAGCCCGAGGTCTGAGCACTAGCCGCGGACGCCTGAATTGATCGATACTGCATTCGCCGGAGGGAAAAGGATGGCCGACGAAAAGCAGCAGCTCGATTGGGACAAGATCAAGAAATTTTCGAAGCAGGTTTCGAATGACATCGGCGCTGCAATGCTCGGTGCGCTGAGCTATATCGGCGATCGTCTCGGAATTTTCAGCGCGCTGGCCGAAGCTGGCGCTGTCACGAGCACACAGCTCGCGCAGAAGACGGGACTCAGCGAGCGTTATCTACGCGAATGGCTGGGTGCGATGACCGCGGCAGGATATGTGAACTACGACGTCGCGGCGAAGACCTACGCGATGCCCGCTGAGCATGCGATGGTGCTGGCGCGCGACGACTCGCCGTTCTTCGCCGGCGGCTTTATCGAAATGATCGTCCCGCAAATGTCGATCGCGCCGAAAGTGATGGCGTCGTTCAAGGACGGCCGCGGCGTTTCGCAGAGCGAGTATCCGCCCGAGACGTGGGAGGCGATGGAGCGTTCGTCAGCCTCGATGTACCGGCATTCGTTGGTTCGCAAGTGGCTGCCGGCGATGCCGCAAGTTGTCGCGAAGCTGACTGAAGGCGGATTGGCGCTGGATGTTGGCTGTGGGAGCGGACGCGCAGCGATCGCGATCGCGTCGGCGTTTCCCAAGGCCAAGGTTTTCGGCTTCGACGCGCATGCAGGCTCATTGGAGCGCGCGCGTGCAAACGCGAAGACCGCCGGCCTCGGAGACAGAATCAAGTTTGAAGTTGTCGACTGTACCAAGCTGCCCGCCGCGCAGTTTGATTTCATCTCGACCTTCGACGTCGTGCATGATTCCGTCGATCCGGACGCGCTGTTGAAATCGATTCGCGCCGCGCTCAAGCCCGACGGCACTTACCTGATGGTCGAGGTGAACGTTTCGTCGAATCTCGAGGACAACATCAATCCGATGGGCCGCATGATGTACTCGATGAGCACGCTCTACTGCATGACCGTGTCGCTCGCGCATGGCGGCGCGGGAATCGGCGCGTGCATGGGCGAGGCGAAGGCGCGCGAGTTGGTCGCGGCGGCAGGCTTCAAGCACTTTCGCCGGCTGCCGATCGACGATTTGTTTTCCGCGCTCTACGAAATCCGCGTTTAGAATAGTCGATCACTGAAGACGACGCTGGAAGGCGTCCTGCAACGCCGGCAGTATTGTCTGCCAATCAGCGACGAGTCCGATATTCGCGCGCTCGAAGATAAGCGCGTCGGCGTCGTTGTTGATCGCGACTACGGTTTGCGCGCGCTTGAGCCCGCAGGTGTGGTTGGGCGCGCCGCGAACTCCAACTGCAATATATAATCGCGGATCGATCGATTTGCCGGTCAGCCCGACCTGCAATTGGCGCGGCACCCATCCTTGATCAGTGACGCGGCGTGTCGCGCACATCGCCGCGCCAAGCACTCGCGCGAACGCGGCTACCTTCGCGACCCCCTCGGGTCCGCCGACTCCGGTGCCGATGCCGACGACGACTTCGGCGCCTTCGAGCGGAACAATTGTGGGATCGAGCGTCGGAATGCGCCTTAATCAGCCGGCTCTTCGGGGGGCTCACCTCGACGCGCACAGTTTGAACGTCGGCTTGCTTGGCCTCCGACGGCGCCGCGAGTTCGAGCACGCCCGGCCGCACCGTCGCCATCTGAGGAAAAGTTTTCGAGTAAATCGGCGCGACGATATTGCCGCCGAAAGCCGGCTTGAGCGCGACCATCCGATTCTCAGAATCGAGCTCGATATCGATCGCGTCGCCGGTGAGTCCGAGCCCCAAACGCGCAGCGAGCCGCGGTCCCCAGTCGCGCCCGCGCTCGGTCGCGCCGATCAAAATCCCCCACGGCGCGTGTATCGAAACGATCTTTGCAACTGCTTCTGCTGCGGCCTCAGGCGTGTAGGAACTCAGCACAGGATGATCGATCGCGATCACCTGGTCAGCGCCGAAACTCGCGAGCAGTCCGGCGTGACGCGCGATGCCAGCGTCGAATCCCACTGCGACCACGGCGCCGCCGAGTCGCGACGCAAGTTCGTCGCCGCGTGAAAGCAGCTCGAGCGTGCCGCGCGTGATGCGGCCTTCGAGGTCGGTCTCGCAGATAATCCACATGTCGCGATCGCGCTTGCTCGCACGACGCGCCGCCGAAACAGGACGCTGAGTGCGCACGCGCGGTTTCAGCGCGCCGAGTCCTTCGAGCGTCGACATAACTTCGGTCGCGGCGCGTTCGGGGTCGGTCGCGTCGATTAATCTACATTCAGTCTTCGGTGTCGTGACGACGCGAACTTCCTGCACCCAGGTCGGTGAACCCGCGAGCCCAAATTCTTTGGCGTCGGCGCCGAGCTCGGCCGCTCGCACTACCTGGATCGGTTTGGTCTCCGCCTCATCGGAAGCGCCCGGCTTGACTTTGACCGGCTGCGCGACGCGCTCTGCGCAGGTGATGACCGCGGGCATCTCGGCCTCGACCTCATCGAAGCCTTCGTCACTCTCGCGCTCGGCGCGGATCGTGCGCCCGTCGATCTCCAGCTTTCGCGCACCTGTAATTTGCGCGGCGCCGATCAGTTCCGCGATCTCGGGACCGACCTGCCCCGTCTCCGCATCGAGCGAGTACTTGCCGAGCATGATGAGATCGAAATTTCCGCGCGCCAGCCAAAGCGCGAGCGCACGCGCCGTCGCGAGCGTGTCCGCGCCCGCGAACGCGCGGTCTTCCAGGTGCACGGCGTGATCCATTCCCATCGCGATCGCATCGATCAGCGCACCGCGCGCCTGCGGCGGTCCCATCGTGACGACCGTAGTCTCGGCGCCGTGACTGTTTTTCAGCGCGACCGCGAGCGAGATGGCGCGCAGGTCGAACGCACTGATCACGTTGGGCCCGTCGCGTTTGATCGTTTTGGTCGCGGCGTCGAAGTTGGCTTCTTCGATCAGCGGAATCTGTTTGATGCAAACGGCAATCTTGAGCACGGCGATATTCCTCGTCCCGACGAGGCTAGTTGAGCGCATCGCGAGGATGCAACAAAGCGCGAAGACGGCTTACCGGCGCCGGTCCGATCAGGTAGTTTCGCGAGGTGGCTATTTCTCGAATCGCGGCCGCCGCCGCGCTCTGCCTGTGTATGCTTGCGCTTGCTTCCGCGGCGAACGCGGCCGCGCAAATGCGAATCGTGTCGCTTGCGCCGAGCGTGACTGAGACTCTATTCGCGCTCGGCGCGGGGCCGGAGGTCGTCGGCGTCTCGCAGTATTGCGACTACCCGCCGCAGGTGCGCGATTTACCGCGCGTCGGTTCTTTTCTGACGCCGAATCTCGAAGCGATCATCGCGCTACGTCCCACGCTGGTCGTCGGGCTTGAACTGTCATCGGACGTGCGCCAGATTCGCGCGTTGAATTCGATGGGCTATCCGGTGCTGCTGGTCAGCGACGACTCTTTGCAACAAATCGAAACCAGTATCGAAAAAGTGGGTGCGCGAATCGATCGTCAGGCTGACGCTCATCGGCTCGTCGCCCAGATTCAATCGCAAATCGCCGCGGTGCGAAATCGCCTCTCGGACGTAAAGCCACTGCGGGCGTTGATGCTCGTGGGTCATCAGCCGATCGTCGCGGTTGGCCCCGGCACTTACCTCGACGAGCTCATGCGCATCGCGCGCGCCGACAACATCGCCGACGCCGTTGACCAGCAATGGCCGCATCTCAGCACGGAGTTCATAATCGCGATGCGTCCCGAAGTTGTCCTCGACGGCGCGATGGGTACGGATCAGTCGTCGTCGACCAGCTTCTGGGAAAAATATCCGACCATTCCCGCGGTGCGCGACCATCGCGTCTACGGATACGCCGAAGATCCGATGCTGCATGCCGGCCCGCGAGTGGGGCAATCGCTAGAAATAATCGCGCGCAAGATTCATCCCGAGGCATGGCGAACAAGGTGCGGATAAATGAACGCGCCCGCAAGCAATCCTGCTCCCGAAGCGCATCTGACGCGCGCGCGGCTACTCTCGATCCTTGGCGTGCTCACGATTCTGCTCGTCGTCTGCGCGATCGCGGGGTTGTTGTTTGGCACCGCGCATATCAGCCTCGAGCGCGCGGTTTCCGATCCCGACAGTCCCGATCATGCGATTTTTTTTGCCGCGCGACTGCCGCGCGTACTGATGGGCGTGATCGTCGGTGCGATGCTGGCCGCGGTAGGAACGGCTCTGCAAGCCCTCGTGAGGAATCCGCTCGCCGAGGGAGGCATCCTTGGAATCTCGGGCGGCGGCGCGCTCGGCGCGATTCTCGCGCTGGTGCTGTCGGCGAAAATCGGCGGCGGCGAGGCGACCGTCCCGCTGTGCGCATTCGGAGCGGCGCTCCTGTCGACGGTTGCCGTCTACCGGCTCGCGATGGTTGACGGCCAGCTCGAGCCGTTCACGCTGTTGCTGGTCGGCGTCATCTTCAACGCATTCTGGGGCGCGGCGATCATGCTCGTGAACAGCGTCGTCAACTTCTACTACGCGCACAGCATTCTGTTCTGGCTGATGGGCAGCCTCGAGGCGCCGACCTATGGCGAGGCTGCGATGGTCGCGGGTTTGGGACTCGCTGGCTTCGCCGTTCTTATGTATCGCGCGCGCGATCTGAACCTGCTCAGTCTCGGCGACGAATCGGCGGCCGAACTTGGCGTCGACGTCGACCGCCTTCGGCGCACTATTTTCGTCGCGACCTCAGTCATGATCGGCGCAGCAGTTTCCGTCAGCGGAATCATTTCGTTCGTCGGGCTGATCGTCCCGCATACTTTGCGACTGATATTCGGCGCCGATCATCGGCTCCTGCTGCCGGCGTCGTTGATCGGCGGCGCCGCATTCATGGTAGCCGCCGATTTGATCGCGCGTGTCGCAATCGCGCCGGCCGAAATTCCCGTCGGCGCAATCACTGCGCTCTGCGGCGGCCCCTTCTTCATCTATATGCTGCGCCGCGAAGGCCGGAAACCGTTCTCGCTATGACGACGACGTCGCGCGAAACCGTCGCGATGCGTGCGAGCGCGATTCATGCGGGATACCCCGGGGTGCCCGTGCTGCACGGCGTGTCGATCGAAGTAGAGGCAGGCGAGATGCTAGCGATCGTCGGGCCTAACGGCGCGGGCAAGTCCACGTTGCTGAAGGTGCTCGGCGGATCGATCACGCCGGCGGCGGGAAGCGTCGAACTATTCGGCCGCCCGCTCAATTCGATCGAACGCCGCGAATTCGCGCGCACTGTTGCGTCGGTTGGCCAGGAAAATGCGGTCGCGTTTCGCTTCACGGTGCTGGAGATCGTGCTGATGGGACGGGCGCCGCATCTCGGCGCGTTCCGCTTCGAGAGTCCGCACGATTTGGAGATTGCAACCGCCGCGCTCGATCGTTTCGACCTGCGGCATCTCGCCGCCCGCCACATCCAGGAGCTGTCTGGAGGCGAGCGCAAACGAGCGTTCCTCGCCCGCGCGCTCGCGCAGGAGCCGAAGATCGCGTTGCTCGACGAGCCGACGGCGTTTCTCGACCTCAAGCACGTCGCTGAAATCTTCGCGCGCTTCCGCGAGCTGTGCGCCGAGCACGGCATGGCCGTGGTCGCGACGCTGCACGATCTCAACGCGGCGGCGCTCTATGCCGACCGCGTGCTGCTCCTCGCCGATGGCGCCGCGGTCGCGTACGGAACTCCCGCCGAAGTTCTGACTGCGGAGAATCTGCGCCGCGTTTACGAGACCGACGTGTATGTCGGCCGCAATCCGTCGACTGGCGCGCTGATCGTGCTGCCCGCCGCACTTCCTAATTCTCGCGCATAGCTCGTTCGCGACCAGCCAATTGCCCGGTCGAGCGCGCGCCGGTACTCTGTACATAGATGTTCTCTTCTGCGACTGAGTCCTTGAATCTCATTTTCGACGCCGACGATACGCTCTGGGATTCCAATATTCATTTTCTCGAGGCGTTCGATAATTTCGCTGCGGCCGTGGGCGATGCGGGCCTTGGTCTGTCGCGCATCGAGATTCATGCTGCGGTGCGGCGCGCCGAAATCATGCTGATCAAAACGCATGGCTACGGCCGCCGCCCTTACGTGAGGGCGCTGCATCAGGCGGCGGATGAACTCGCGCCCGCTGGTCACGATGGCTTGCGCGACGAGATCGAGCGAATCGGCGCGCATCTGCTCGAGCGCGAGTGCGCATTGCTGCCCGACGTCGAGCCCACGCTGCAGGAGCTTTCGCAGCGACACCGCCTGCTGATGTTTACGAAAGGCCAACGCGATGAACAGCTGAAGAAGCTGGCGCGCTCGGGGCTGGCCCCACTATTCGATCGCGTCGAGACACCGCGCGAGAAGGACGTTGACGCTTATCGTCGCCTGGTGCGCGACGCCGACCTCGATCCGTCGCAGACGTTTATGATCGGCAACAGTCCGCGTTCCGATATCAATCCTGCGGTGGCAGCGGGCCTGCGCGCCGTTTTCATTCCGCATCCGCATACGTGGGAACTCGAGCACGAGGAAATCAATGACGCCGGCGACAGGATTATTGAACTAAGCTCCTTTCGCCGCCTGGTCGAAGTATTCTAGTATCGATATTCCGATGTCTACCGCCGAACTAATCGACGACTTGCCCGCGCACAAGCCGGTTGCTGCTGCTTCCGGACGCGCGAAGGCGAAGCCTCCGCTGGCGCTGCGCCCGCTGCATCGGATGTGGCGCAAGACGATCGATGAAATTCAAGTATCGGCGCTGGACCTGCCGGTGCGCGGATTGCCCGAGGCTTTGCGCGGGCTGGTCGCGTGCCAGATTAGCGACTTCCACGTCGATCGCGACGAGGATCTCGCGCGTTTAACCTCAGCGGTCGAAGCGATCAATCAGCAAGAGCCCGATCTAATCTTTCTGACCGGTGATTATTTTTCCGGGCCCGACACGATGCATCGCTACCTCGGCGCGTTCCGCGACGCGTTGAAAAATCTGCGCCCCAAGTCCGGCCTGTACGCAATCCTCGGCAATCACGATCACTGGTCCTCGGCGGAACGTGTTACCGACGCGCTCAAGCGTGCTGGCGCAGACGTGCTTGCAAACGACAGCCGCCGGCTCATCCTGCGCAACGAGAAAATAATGGTCGTCGGCATCGACGATCTATGGTCGCGAAGGGCAGAGCCTGCGCGCGCATTCGGCGACGTCAACAGCGACGATTGCACGATCGTCCTCGCGCACAATCCTGACACCGCTCTCTACGCGCGTCACCTGAGGCCGGGCGTGATGCTCTCCGGCCACACGCATGGCGGAGTTGTCCGAATTCCGTTTTATGGATCGCCGCTCAAATCGATTTTGCGCATCGGCAAGGAATTCTATTCGGGCCTCAACCGCTACGAAGATTTCTACATCTATACCAATCGCGGCCTCGGCACGTTTTGGCTGAGAATTCGAATCAACTGCCCGCCCGAAGTATCGCGCTTCTCGCTGACTCCGCTCGTCGAAGCGACCGCTGCCGAAAAACCGACCGTGAAACTGCATCCGCTCAAACGGGTCCGGCGCCGTCGAACACTGCGCCCCGTCACTCGTCGCTCGCGTCGTAAGCACGTCTAGCTAGAGCGCCGCGATGCTCGATCTCGCGATCGTCGGCGCCACTGTCGTAACCCCTTCGGGCGTTGCTCGCGCCGACGTTGGATTAGTCGCGGACAAGATCGCGAGCATCGCGCTGCCGGGTGCGCTCGAATCCGCACATCGCACGATTGATGCGCGTGGGATGCTTCTCATTCCGGGCGCGGTCGATCCGCATACTCATCTCGACGCCGAGATGTTCTCGATGCACACGATCGATGACTTCGAGTCGGGCACTTTTGCCGCTGCGGCCGGCGGGGTGACGACCATCGTCGACTACGCCTTCCAGGCGCAAGGCGGCTCGCTCGACGACGCGATTGAAAAGTGGCAAGCCAAAGCGCGTGGTCGCGCGATTGTCGACTACAGCTTTCACGTCGCGCTGCTCGATCCGTCGCCCGAGACAATCGCTGAGATTCCGCTCGTCATCGATCGCGGCGTCACCAGTATCAAGATTTTCATGATGCAGGGCTTCGAAGCTCGTGCGCGCGACTACATGCGTGCGTTCAAAGTGGCGGGCGACAGCGGAGCGCTGCTCGCGATTCACGCCGAGGACGAACACCTGATCGGATTCTGCACTGAACGTCTGCTCGCCGCCGGCCAGCGCGACGTGACGCATTTCGCCGCGAGCCGTCCACCGCTGTCCGAGGCTGCGGCGGTGAGACGTGCCCTCGCGATGACCGAGGTTTCTGGCGCTCCAGCGTACTTCGTGCATCTCTCGAGCCGCGAAGCTATCGAAGAAATACGTCGCGCGCGTGACCGCGGCCGCGCGGTGCTCGCCGAGACGCGGCCTATTTATCTGTACCTGACAGAAGAGCGGCTGCTCGAGCCGAATGGCGCGAAGTACGTCGGATATCCGCCGCTGCGCAGCGCCGAAGATCGCGAGGCACTTTGGGCAGCGCTAGAGGACGGGACAGTGGACGTCGTCGCGACCGACCATTGCAGCTGGACGCTCGAGCGCAAAATTTCCGCCGATCGCTTCACGCGGATTCCTCCCGGGATGTCCAATCTCGAGACCCTGGTGCCGATGCTCTATTCAGAAGGCGTCGCGAAGGGTCGGCTCTCGATCTCGCGATGGGTCGATCTGACGGCGACTAACCCGGCGAAAATTTTCGGAATGTATCCGCGCAAAGGCGCGATCGTCGAAGGCGCCGACGCTGACCTGGTGATCTTCGATCCGACCCGCAAAGTTATCGTCAAAGCGGCCGAGATGCATTCGCGCGCCGACTACGACCCGTTCGAAGGATTCGAAGTTACCGGCTGGCCGAAGATGACAATCTCGCGCGGTGTAGAAATCGTCAGCGATCGCAAGGTCGATGCGACTGTCGGACGCGGTGAGTTCATCGCGCGCGAGCGGTTCTCGTCCGGCTGGCGAAGCCAATAGAGAACTGAGGTTACAATCTGCGCCAGCCTGAGCCTTCGTGGCCGAATTTGAAAAGCTCGGGATGTGTTACTTCAGCGAGAATTTCCAGCGACTCTGCGATTCGCGGGCCGGGCCGGTTGAAATACTGGTTGCCGTCGGCCATGAAGACTCGATGCGCGCGCACTGCTTTCAGACCGTTCCACTCCGCGCGATTCGTCAGCGTGGGCAGGTCCTGCACCGCGCGATCCATGCTGAAGCCGCACGGTGAAATCAAAATCACGTCGGGATTCTTGGCGGCCAGCTCTTCAAATTTCATCCACGGCGAATGCTCGCCGGCCTTGCCGAAAAGATTTACCCCGCCTGCCATCTCGACCAGCGTCGGCATCCAGTTTCCCGCCGCCATCATCGGATCGATCCATTCGATCGTGGCGACGCTCGGTCGATCAGACGCATCGCGCGTCCGGTCCGCAATCTTCGTGAGGCGTGCGCGTAGGCGCTCGACTAGTTCTGTTCCGCGTGCATGCGCGTCGAGCGCATCCGCGACTCGCTGCATGTCGGTGAAGATGTCATCGAGGCCGTATGGTGCGAGCGAGACGATCTTTGACTGCGCGCCGAGCCATTCGGCCACCGCCGCTTCGACGTCACGCTCGCTGACCGCGCACACTTCGCACTGGGATTGAGTGACGATCACGTCGGGGCGAAGTTCGCGCAGCCTGGCCGCATCGACGCGATAGACCGACAGCGCGTCGCCGACGATCTTCTTCACTCGCTGGTCGATCTCGGCGCTGGTGCCTTCGGGATTGAATTTCGGTTCCGTCAGCGCGGGAACGCGCACGACGGAGCGCGGGAAGTCGCATTCGTGTGAGCGGCCGACCAGTTGATCTTCGAAACCGAGCGCGCAGACTATCTCGGTCGCGCTCGGCAGCAGGGTTACGATCCGCGGCAATTTAGTCACTGCCTGATTCCCTGTCGGTTGCATTGCTGGATTTGGTCGCGACCGACATCGGCATCCATCAATTTGAATTGTACATGGCCGTTGGAACCGACGTCTTCCTTGATGAAGTATTGCTCGCCGGCGTGCGCGTCAAACTTTAACTGCGCGCTAGCATCGGTGGCGGCCGCGCAAGTCACCGGTCCGCTGTCAGCGACGAACTCGTAAAAGCCGGAGGTCTCCAATTCAATGCTGTCATGGCCGCAGGTGATCATTGGATTCGTCTGCGAACTCAGAAGCCCATAGGGCCGGTACACGTAGATGACGCTCTGCGACGCCGGCGTCGCCCTCGGCTGATAAGGCTCGCCCTGCGCGCCGCATCCGGCGAGCGTCATGCAAGTGAAAAATCCGATCAAAGCGCGAATCATTTTTTGTTTCATGGCTTCGATGCGCGAACGTAAAGGAACAGCGGGATGTGATCGCGAAATTTTACGAACGCCTCGGGATGTAACGCGCACGCGGACTCGGGCGCGCGCGGTTCGCGAATCTCATCGAGCCGCAGGCCTGCGGCGATCACAGGATTGATGTAGTCCGACAGTTTGCGATCGAAACGCGGGATGGCGAACTGCTCGACGTGATCGGCATTGGGCGCATGGCCGAACTTCCAACGATCGATCCAAGCTTCTTCGTTGAAATAGTCCGCGACAGTGAATTTGATGGCCCGCCCCGAATCGTCTCTAATCCAGCCGAAACCTCTGGTCGAGTAGCAGGGATGCAAAATGCTGTATGCGAGCGTGCCGCCGGGGCGCAGTACGCGAGCGATTTCGCGCATTGCGCCGGGAAAATCAGGACCGTCCATCAACGCCATCGTCGAGATTACTGCATCGAATGAATCTTCGCTGAAGTTCGCAAGGTTAGTATACGAAGTGCGCTCATAGCGGATTCCCAGCGGTTCGCGGAGTTCTTCTGTGCGCGCAAACTCGATCATCTTCGCGGACAGATCCACTCCAGTGATGCGAGCGCCACGCCGCGTGAAAATCCGCGTGTTGTGACCTTCGCCGCATCCGGCATCGAGCACGGACTTGCCGCTCAGGTCGCCGGCGAATTCAAGAAACGCGGGATTGTTCCAATGCTCGCGAAAGATGTCCCAGCGGTTGCGAACCTGGTCGGTCCACACATCGGCATTGTGGTCCCATCGCGCGGCAACTTCGGACTCACGAATCTGCGGCGGCATTTCTTTTTTCACCCCTCCCGCGCGATGCGCGACTGAAAAAAATACGGACGAGGAAAATCTCGTCCGCTAGGAACCGTGCCAGGTCGGATGAGCAGTCGCAACGCGATCGTCATCCTGAGGGTTTGGCGAGTATATGCGCGATGCTCAACGTTGACAAGACTTCAGCGCGCCCCGATCGTAAGAGCCATGATGCAGGAAGGTTCCAGCGCTCGCGCCGCGAGCAAAGTCGAGGCGGTCGGTCTCGATTTCGGCACCACCAACAGCGCTATCGCAATTGTCGGCACCGACGGATCGCCACGCCTGGCGCGCTTTTCCGCTGCTGAGGGTGACGATCAGTCCGAGACCTTCCGATCGATTTTGTTTTTCGAGGCGCCCGAAGAAACCGGCGGTACTGATTCTGCGGTCTCGGTCGGCAACGACGCGATTCGCCGCTACCTTGCAGCCGCGGGCAACGGCAGGCTCGTGCAATCGCTCAAGTCGTTCCTGGCAGACAAGACTTTCGAATCGACCGACATCATGGGCGAGACCTACACGCTCGGCGATTTGATTGCTCCGATCATCGGCGCGCTGCGCGACGCCGCGATTGCTCAGTTCGGCGAACTGCCGCCGCGAATCGTAGTCGGTCGCCCGGTTCATTTTGCGGCAGCCGGAAATCCGGACGAGATGCTCGCGCGCAGCCGGCTGGATATCGCAATTCGGCGCGCGGGCTGGACCGACGTGGTCTTCGAGTACGAGCCGGTAGCGGCCGCCTATGACTATGCGCTTCGAATCACGCGCGACGAGACGGTGTTGATCGCGGACTTCGGCGGCGGCACCAGCGATTTCTCGGTGCTGCGTCTCAGGCCGCGAACGGCAGCGAAGCACGGGGCCGCGCGCTACGAGATCCTGGGCAACGACGGCGTCAGCATCGCGGGTGACGCCTTCGACGGCCGGGTGATGCGTCATCTGGTCGCGCCCGCGCTAGGCCGCGGCACGAAGTACCGATCGCCATATGGAATGGTGCTACCGGCGCCGACCTGGCCGTACACCAAGCTCGAGCGTTGGCACCATCTGTCGTTTCTGAAGGCTCGTGCGACGATGCTTCGATTCGAGGAACTGGAGCTTGAATCGTTCGAGCCCGAAAAAATTGCGGCACTGATTCATATCGTGGAGAACGATCTCGGATACTTCCTGTTTCGAGCGGTCGAGAAGACCAAGCTCGAGTTGTCGGCGCTGGAAGCAGCGGACTTTATGTTTTCCGATCCGCCGGTGTTGATTGAGAAGATAGTGGCGCGGCCGGATTTCGAGAATTGGATCGAGCGTTATCTCGAACAGATCGCCGGATGTGTCGATCGGCTGCTGAAGACGGTCGCGCTCAAGCCGGACGCGATCGACAGCGTCTTTCTGACCGGAGGGTCATCGTTCGTGCCTGCGGTGCGGCGAATTTTCACCGAACGCTTCGGCGCCAATAAGATCCGCATGGGCGATGAGTTCACATCCGTCGCGCGCGGCCTCGCGTTGCGAGCCCTGGACGACGCTGATTAACAAAGACCCGAGTTCATTTTGTAGAAACATTTACCCATCTCGACTGTGCGCCGAATAGTTTCGACCATGAGCGCACGGTTATTTTTGGCATAGGCCCTGCATCGATACTCCGAAAGGCAATCAGCGAGGGCCGCGCGTGCACGTGTAAAAATTGCCAAAATTCAGGAGGTGAATTTGATGAAGCGAGAGATGAATTCGATGAAACGACTAGCACTCACAGTGGCAGCAGGCGCATTCGGCACGCTGTTGGTGCTCCCGTTCGCGCACGCGGCGGACTATGAGGACATGAGCAACGACGCAAGCCAGATTCGACACGACGAGCGCGGTATCCATCATGACAGAGAGGAACAGCGCGAGGATCTGGAAAATGGCAATCTCAGTGCGGCGGCCCGCGAGCAAGCGGAAATCCAGGAAAAGCGAACGGACAAACGAGCAACGGAGCGAGATCTGAACCGCGACCTGAATAACAGCGACTACGGTCGCCATCATCGCGGTGATGACAACGACTAGAGTCTGAAGCGTGAAGCCGCGCCGTCGAGAAATCGGCGGCGCGGTTTTTTTGTACGCGATTTTTTCCGCGAATATTCGCCGCGCGGAATCGTCACAACAGGGGTGCAAGCCATGAACTCCTATTTTCCAACATCAATTTCAACCAGGTCTGGCGCGGAGTTCGCTATTTTCGTGGTGCTGGCGACGTTGCTTTCGGGATGCGCCACGGTTTCTGTTACTCCACAACCGATCCGGCCGCCCGAACCTGCGGCTGCGATGAATGCGATCGAGGCGGAGCCGACCTATCCGAGCGCCGTAGAAGTTCGGGACTTCGATTTCGTGGTAAACGCTGTGACCGAGAACCGGAGTCCTTTGAATCGCGGAATAGATCTGTTCCGTCGGAGCGCGGCGGACCAAAGGCAGGACGAGATTGGACGCGAGGTGGCCGCGGTCATCTCGAAACAGACGGCTAAGAAACTGGATAAGACGGGCCTCAACGCGGTCCGGATCCCGAGAGACAGCGATATTTCCATGGAAGGCAACTTTCTACTTGTTACCGGGCGCCTGCTGGATGTTGACGAGGGCAATCGCCTCACGCGAGTTGCGATTGGTCTCGGTGCAGGAGAATCGCGCCTCGATACCGAGGTTCACGTGTTCCGCGTTGTGAATGGTGAAAGAGCGGAAGTACTGGCTTTCACGACGCATGCTAACAGCGGGAAGATGCCTGGAGTTGCGGCCTCGTTGGGCTTTGGAGAACTGCTGCTAGGCCCGATCACATTGATTACGGGCGTCGAAGATGCGGTTTCGAGCGGACAGAAGATCTATGTTTCCCAAATCGACTACCTGGCAAGCGAGACGAGCGACCAGATAACGAGGTATCTCTCGCAGTATGCTGCAGCAGAAGGATGGATTCCCCGGGACAAGGCGAAGCCAGTGCATTTCGCGAGTTAGCTTCGCGATTGCGCGGACGTCACGTCACAGGAATTATCACGCGATGAATGTTTTCAAGATTGATTTGAAAACGTGAGCGGCCGGGCCGTCGTCGATCGCGCCAGGGCGCGTCGCTTTTCTGAGGCGCGAATGGCGGCGAACTATCTGTTTCGCCCTCCCTATCCGGCAGAAGTGTATGACACGCTCCTGGAGCTGATGCGCGGATATCCGCGAATTCTGCTCGACGCGGGCTGCGGTACAGGAAAGATCACGCTTGGTCTGATCGATCAGATCGAGCGTGCCGACGCTGTAGATCCGTCAGACGCGATGCTGCGCGTGGCGCGATCGCTGCCAGGTGCGGCGAGCGGAAAAATCCGATGGATTCACGCTGCCATCGAAGATGCGCCGCTCGATCCGCCCTACGGACTGATCGTTGCGGGGTCGAGTATCCATTGGATGGATCTCGATCGAACACTACCGCGATTTGCCAACGCGTTAGCCGACGGTGCGATGCTGGTGGTGCTCGACGGCGACGCTCCCGTCGATGCGCCTTGGGAGCGCGAAGAGACTCAATTCATGATCGACTTCCTCGCGGCGCGCGACGGGCGGCGTCCGGCATGGTGGAAGACGGTGCGCGAGCGATTCGCCGAGCCGGTGCTGATCCATCCGGGGTTTGAGCGGCGCGGGCATCGGATCACTGCGCCGGTCGCGTTCTCCCAGAGCATCGCGGACTATCTTCGCTGCCAGCATTCGCGTGCGACGTGGTCGGAAGATCATCTTGGCGAGGAGGCGTCAGTGGAGTTTGATACTGCGATGACGGCGATTCTGAGTCGTCACGCTCGCGACGGGATGCTTACGTTCAATGTGCAGACGCGAATCGAGTGGGGGAGAGTGAGATCTTAAAAAAAGCCTCTGACGGTGGACACTCTGCTCGATCCCGGAACCCTCACCACCGAACCGCGATGCGGTCGGCCGCCTCCTCCCGTGAAGTAACGGGCGAGGTCAGACTATGCGAGGGAGTGGGGGTAGGTGGCGGTGAGGGTCGGTAGCTCGAGGCCTAGTTGGTCGCAGCGGCGCGACAGCATCGTTATGTACAGCTCGGCTAGTTCTTCGTTGTCGCGGGATTTCAGGCCGTAGCGGATGCAGTCGTAGGTGAAGCCGGTGCCGGGCGGCCCGAAAAAGTTTACCGCGCGCGGGATCCATCGGCGGAGCGCGGTGTTGACCGACTTGGCGCCGAATTTTTCGACGGCGTCGCCGAGCTGCCGTGACGCGAAAATTTCGTGGTCGGCTTCCTCGTCGAGAATTATTTCGGCGGCGCGCGCATGCGGCGTGTAGCTGGAGTCTTTGTAGTTTTCGCCGATCATGATGAGGCCGGTGGTGTCGAGGCTGAGCGATGCCATCAGCAGGTCGAGCTCGCCTTCAGCTTTCGACGCGAAGTAACTGGGTGCGTCGAACGAGGGCGCCTTGAGCACCATGATCATCGAGCGGTCGGCAGCCTGTTGGCTGACGCCGAGTTCCTGGAGCGCGTGGTAGATGAGCCGCGCGTGTTTTTTTTCTTCCTGGAAATTCTTCTCGACGATTGGACGCAGGTCCGGATTGTCGAGCGCCGCGAGCGCGCGCTGGTAGCCGAGCGCAGTGAGCTTCTCGGCCATCGCGTGGGCGGCGAGCAGGCGGATCAGTACCCTGGTGTACTGCGGATCGACGCGGCCCTCGTTGAGCGCCTCGGCGTTCAGCGATCGCGGCGGGAACTCTCGCCGGACCGGCATCGCGTGTTACCTCAGTGCCTCACTTACTCGCGGCGCGCGAGGGCAGGATGACGGTGGCGGAGCCGGGGGTGGTCTTTTCGCCGTTGGCGTTCTCGAGCCAGATTTCGCAATCGACCAGGTTGTAGCCGCCGTCGGTATATTTTTTGGAGACCTTGCCGCGCGCGACAACCTTGGTTCCCGGCTGATCCATCCCGCGGTACTGGACGCCGAGCTTGCGCAGCCATCCGAGCTCGCCCGCGAAGTCAGTCATCAGGTGTCCGAGGAACGCGTTCTTCAACGCGCCGTGCAGGATTACGCCGGGGAGATTGTTGCCCATAGCGAAATCCTTGTCGTAATGGATTTGATAGAAGTCGCCCGACGCGCCGGCGTACCGGACGAGCTGCTGGGTGGTCGGATTTTTTTCGAGCGGCCCGATTTCAGTGCCGACCTGGACGTCTTCGAAATAAATTTGCTTTGCCATCGTTTTTCCCGGTTTTTTCAGTTTTTTCAGTGAAATTTCAATAGCGGATTCCGGTCGAGCGCTGGATGACGCAGACCTCGCCGAACTGATTGGTGTAAGTGGTTTCGACAACAGTGAAGACCATCGGGCCGAGGCGGCCGGCGGCCTCGCGCAAATCGACCAGCTTGGACTGCACGGTGATACGGTCGCCGGGGCGAATCGGCACGAAGTATTCCCAGTCCGAACCGCCGTCGAGGCCGCGGAAGGTCGGCATGTCGAGCTTGATGTCTGGAATCGGCGAGCCCATCGAACGGCAGAAGGTCGGCGGCGCGATCATGCTGCCGTAGCGGGTCTGGCGCGCATCGCGCTCGCTGTTGAAGAGCGGATTGCGGTCCTCGATCGCCTCGGCGAAGCGGCGAATGGCGCCGCGCTCGACCTCATAAGTCCGCGGTTCGGAGGTCTTGCCGATTTGCTTGCGAGCTTCGTCGGTAACGTATTTGTTCGCCATGAATTCGTTCCTCAATGGATTAAAGGCGCATCGGCAACTTATTACCACAGGCGCGCGCGAGGGGTATAACCCCGCGTCGTTTGCGATCGAGATGCGCGGGACTAGGATGGGAGTTGAGATGCCCGCGACCGTCGACACGAGGAGGTTCCTGAGATGGCGAAACTCAGCGAGGACCAGATCAAGGAGAAGCTGAAGGCGCTGCCCGGATGGGAGTACAAGAACAACGCCATCAGCAAGACGTTCAAGTTCAAGGAATTTCTGCACGGCATCGAGTTCGTGCAGAAGGTAGCCGAAATGGCCGAGGCCGCCGACCATCATCCTGACATTACGATCAACTACACGCGCGTGACGTTCTCATGCTCGACGCACGATGCCGGCGGCGTGACCGACAAGGATTTCAAGCTGGCGCAGAATATCGAGATCGCGTTCAAGGATCGCGGCGAGTAGGGCACGCTCGCGTTACCAGCGGCTGCGAGCCTCCTGGTCCAGTTCACTTAGATCCAGTTCGGCTTCCAGTTGCTGAAAAGCTGCCTCTCCGATTGCACCCGATTCCCTCAGCGCGGTGAGTCTCTCGCGCGCGGCAGTTCTGGCGGCGATGCGAAGAGCGACCCTGGCTTGATGCTCTCGCTCGGAGCGTCCGCTGGAGCCGTCGATTTGCTGAAGGACGTCCGTATATTCACGACGAAGGGCGGCGGCAGCGTCGTCGTTCTCGTGCGCGTCTACGATTGCGAGCGCAGCTTTGAACATCTCGACGCGGCCGGCACGGACTTCGTTGTCGACTGGTGAGTCATCGTCAAATCCCAGCATCATCACGAGCATCCGGAGCGTGAGGCCCTGCACGACCAGGGTGCCCAGCACGACCGCGAAAGCTGTTAACACGATCAGATCGCGATATGGGAAGGCGTCGGGCAACGCGAGTGCGGCGGCGAGAGTCACGATACCGCGCATACCGCACCACGATACGAGCAGACTGTTCTTGAATGGCGGTGGCGGCGGCAATGAACTGCTCTCGCCGAAGACGCGGTGCACGAGCCGTAGCGAGAGATTATAGGTGAAGACCCAGCCAGTTCTCGCAAGGAGGGCCGTCACAAGAATCGCGGTCGCGAAGAGAACGTAGTGAACATGGGGCGTACGGTTAAGCCGGTCCATGATCGGCCCGAGTTGCAGGCCTGCCAGGATAAACGCCAACGCGTTGAGGACGAAGACGGCCAACTCCCACACGGCGTAGGAGGGGACGCGGACCGCGGCGGGCAACCGAATCGCCGAGCGGCGCGACAATATTACAGCGAACGTCACCACCACGAGCACGCCGGACAATGACAGCCGATCCGCCAGGATCCATGCTCCGAACGCGCCGATGAATTGCATGACGATCGCGCTCGGCACGTCCGAAAAACGACTCACGATGTTCCCGTATGTGAGAGCGAGCAGGGCGCCCACCGCGATGCTACCTACCAGGACGAACGCCAGGGTTGAGGCGACTGCGATCGCGTTGCCGGTGTGCGCGAGTGCAGCTCCGACAGCCAGTCGATAGATGAGCAATGCGCTGGCGTCGTTGAGGAGACTCTCGTCCTCGAGGATCGAGACCATGCGATGAGGCAGTCGCACTTCCTTCAGAACCGCTGTTGCGGCTGCGGCGTCGGGAGGAGCGACCGCGGCGCCCAACGCTACAGCCACCGGCCACGGGATCGCGGGGACGAGCCAGCGCGCGACGAGCGCGACCGCAGCGGTGGTCACGGCCACCGCCATGAAAACCAGGCTGGCGATGGGAATCCAGTTCTGGCGGAGATCGCGCAGCGAGTTGTCAAATGCCGCATCCACCAACACCGGCGCGACGAACAAGGCCAGCGCCAGATCAGGCTGCAGTGAGATTCGCGGGCCGTGCGGCAGAAGCGCGACGAGCACTCCGCCCAGCGCAAACAGCGACGGCGAGGGCACCTTGATCCGGCGCGCGAGCGCGGCCAGCAGGACAGCGCCCAGGAGCAAAGATAGGGTCCACAGCAGAATGCTCATGGCCGGCACCCAGCCGCAGGACGAGCCTCAGTCGAGATTCTCCGTTGCACCTCGGACGGGCAGAGGTCAGGATCGATTCAGCGCGCCTTGGCCTTCATCTCGGCATACTTGTCGAGCAGCGGCAGCACGGTCTCGCGCGTCGCGGACGGCAGCGCGAAGATCAATCGATCGAGACCGAGGTCCAGGAACTTTTTGACCTGTTCCTCGTTGGGACCGACGCCAAACATCGAGACCGGAAGCTTGCCGCGGCCGGCTTTCTTGCCCGCTTCGGCCAGCGCCTTCAAACCTGCGGCGAGATCGTAGCGCGGGAAATTGATCGGCATCCATCCATCGCAGTACTCGGCGACGCGATCGAAAGTCTTGGGCGATTGCGAACCTAGCAGTACCGGCGGTCCGCCCGGCTGCACTGGCTTCGGATACGACCAGATCGGATCGAAGTTCACGAACTCACCGTGAAACTCGGCCGCCTCCTTGGTCCAGATTTGCCGCATCGCGAGAATTTTTTCCCTGACGATTTTCCAGCGCCGCTTGAAATCCACGCCGTGATTCGCCATCTCCTCGACGTTCCAGCCGGCGCCGATTCCGAAAATCACGCGCCCGCCGGAAATCATGTCGAGCGACGCGACTTCCTTGGCGAGGACGATCGGGTCTCGCTCGATCACCAGGCACACTCCCGTGCCGAGTTTGAGTTTCTTGGTCACCGCGGCCGCCGCGCCGAGCGCGACGAACGGATCGTGCGTGTGCCAGTACTCCTTGGGCAGTTCGGCGCCGCCGGGCCATGGAGTCTTGCGCGATGCGGGTATGTGGGTGTGCTCGGGAAAGAACATCGACTCGAAGCCGCGTTCTTCGGCTGCGAGCGCAAGTTCGATCGGCTGGATTGCGTAGTCGGTCGGGAACATCGAGATTCCGAATTCGGCCATGGCGATACCTCCAGGATTAAGTGGGCGTGCAACGCGAGTTGTCACCGCACCGTAGATTTTTTCATAGCACAATTGATCGGCGAAGTGCCTGCGCGAGTCTAGTTCGTTCGCGCCGCGCCAACGACGCGGATCTTTGCAGTCGAGCCAGGGATTCGATCGCCTGGCATCGGCTCGAAGCGGCCGCCCAGGTTGTCGGCCAGAAATTTTTCCATGCGAGCAGTGAAATCGAGCCGGTTCTCTGGCCGGACGAAGCCGTGACCTTCATCTGGATAGAGGACGTAAACCGCGGTCCCGCCATGCTTCGCGATCGCATCGGCGATCTGTTCCGCCTCTGCCTGCTTGACGCGCGGATCGTTAGCGCCCTGGCCGATCAGCAATGGGATTCTTATCTTGTCGGCGGAAAATAGCGGCGACGCGGCGGTCAGCAATTCCTTGTCCTTGGGATCGTCGGGATTGCCGACCCTGGTGTAGAAGATCGAGCGAATAACCTCCCAGTAAGGCGGAATCGACGCCAACAGCGTGAACAGGTTCGACGGGCCGCATTCGTCGATTGCGCATCGATAGACGTCGGGGGTGAATGCCGCACCGGCGAGGGCCGCGTAGCCGCCATATGATCCACCGAATATTGCGACGCGTTTCGGATCCGCGATTCCCGCATCCACGGCCCACTTCGCGCCGTCAGTCAGGTCGTTCTGCATCGCGCGGCCCCATTGGCGGTCGCCTGCGTGCAGATATTTCTTGCCGAATCCGGTCGAGCCGCGGAAATTTATCTGCATCACCGCGTAGCCGCGATTCGCGAGGAGTTGAGTGTAGGGATTGAAGCCCCAGTTGTCGCGCGCCCACGGTCCGCCATGCACCTCGAGCACGAGCGGCAGATTTTTCGCGGGCACGCCGACCGGAAGCGTGAGATACCCGTTGATTTTCATTCCGTCGCGGGCGGTGAACTGAAATGGTTTCACCGAGGCGAGCGGGGCGTCGTCGAGCTTGGGCTGGATACTGAACAGGAACGTCGCCGCACGAACCGCGCGATCCCACGAGTAATAGCGCACCGGCGCGCGGTCGTGCTCGAACGAGACAAGCCAGGTTTGGTCGGCGAGGTCGCGGTCAACGACGGTGAAATCTCCGTCGCTGATTTTCGCGATTGCGTCAAAGTCCGGCTGAACCGACGGATCGACCACCGTCCAATGCTTGCGGCCGGGGTCAAACGCAGCGGCCTGCGCGACGTGACGGGTCGGATGAATCATGACGTCGCTCAAGTCGGCATCGTCGCTGCGCGCGATCACCGTTTCCGTTCCCGACGCGATTTCGTGTCGCACGAGGCGCGCCGTGTCGGTGCCGATCGAGGTGCTCAGAAAGAGCGATTGCCCGTCCTTGGTGAAATCGAGCGGCGCCAGGTCGTCTTCCATCGAGGCTTTCATCAAGGTTCGCCAGGGGCCAGCCACGCTGTCGCGAATCCGAAGCTCGGTGCCGCCGTCCGGCGTCGTGACGGTGGCCGCGCGCACGATCATGTCGTCATCAGCGAGCCATCCAGCGACGTCGCCGGGATTTTTGGTATCGAGTTCGACGGCGCCGGTGCGGAGATCGACTCGATAGACGTCCATCAATTTGCGATCGCGCAGGTTGAGCGCAGCCAGTAGCCGCTCGGGAAATTTCGGGCTGGACGCAATCGACTCGGCGCGCACGCCTTGCCAGGGCGTCAAATCGCGGACGTTGTGCGAATCGAGATCGACGGCGAACAAGTGAAAGTTTTCGTCGCCGTCGGCGTCCTGCGCATAGATGATCGTTTTCGAATCGTACGCCCATCCGTAGGAATGGATTCCGCGGCTCTTGTCGGCGGTGACGACGCGAGTATCGTGCTCGCCGATCGTCTGCACCCACACCTGCAGGACGTCGTGTTCATCGGGCGCGAGCCAGGCCAGCCGCTTGCCATCGGGCGCGATACGAGGATTGGCGCGCTGTGGATTCCCGAGGAGAGTGTCGCGCGGAATCAGCGGTGGCAATTGAGCAAAGCTGGGTGGCGCTGGAATTGTCGAAGTCATAGTGAGGACCGCAATGATCAGCGAAAACGTCCGCGCAATTCGGAGCATCGATCATAAGGATGACAGAAAAAAATGAGGAGTGAAGGACGCGCTTCCCTGGTCCCTCGCCCTTAGTTCTGGTTCCCTCGCCCCACGTGGGGAGAGGGTTAGGGTGAGGGACCTCTGTGTGGCGCAATTGTCTGACGCGCCGCACATCTTAAACTCTCTTTCCTCGTGTCGCGCACGATAATTCCAGAGCATCGGCGATGCGCTGCACAACGCTGTCGATGTCGGAGCTGATCTCGTGGTTCCAGAATCTCAACACGTCGTATCCCGCATCGCGCAGAAGGTCAGTTCGACTATTGTCGCGCGCTAATTCGTCCGCGTGCTGGGAACCATCGATCTCGACAATCAGCCTCGCCTCTGGGCAGAAGAAATCGGCGAAGAATGGGCCAATGGGATGCTGACGCCGGAACTTGAATCCATCGAGCTGGCGGCGCCGCAAGCGCTCCCACAAACTGTGCTCCCATTCGGTCTGTTCACGTCTCAGTCGACGCGCGGTATCGCGAATGAGATCTGGCTTCGATGCCATTGTTGTGTCCCTTGCGGAATGTGCGGCGCGCCAGGCAATCGCGCCGCACGGAGGTCCCTCACCCTAGCCCTCTCCCCTTGTGGGGCGAGGGAATAAGAAGGCCACGCCAGAGCCTATTGCGCGCCCGACTTCAGCACTTGGCCGGGCAGATAGCCGGAATGGTGGCCGTGCTGGTAGAGGATGTCGCCGTTTACGACGGTGTACTCGACGCCCTCGGCCGGCATCACGAGTCGGCGGCCGCCGCCGGGAAGATCGTTCTGCATACGCGCGCGCTTGGCCGAGCCGATTTTGCGCTCGTCGAAAATCGCGACGTCGGCGGGCAGCCCGACCTTGAGCCGTCCGCGATCCTTGATTCCGAAGAAGTCTGCCGGCTCCGACGTGATTCGCTTGATCGCATTCTCCAGCGTCAACGCCTGCCGCTCGCGCACCCAGGTGCCAAGCAGGTAGGTGCAATAGCCGGCGTCGCACAGCATGTTCACGTGCGCGCCGCCGTCCGACAGCCCGATCATCGTGCGCGGGTCTGAAATCAGCCGCTGAATTCCTTCCTCGTGATACTGCTGCATCGTGTACTGGATATTCAGATCGTCCTGGAGCGCGAGGTTGAAGAAAGTGTCGAGTGGGTCTTCGTGGCGCTGATCGGCGATCTCGCCTACAGTCTTGCGCTCATATTGTTTCAGCGCGGGATTCGCGACCTCAAGCACCTCCACTCGATTCCATTTGCCCTGAAACAGATGCGGCCGCTTGAGTTCCTCGCGAAACGCGCCGCGAAAGGCCGGGTCGCTATAGAATGCCTTCTGCTTTTCGAGCGGCTGATTGAACACCGGCCCCCACAGCTCCATGTCGGCGAACGAGAACGGATTGCGCAAATCCATCTGCACCACGAACGGCTTGCACAGCACCTGCGGCACACCGCCGCGCTTGATCAACGGCTCGAGCCGCCGGAGAGTGTCGTCGCTGGCCTCGGGCTTGTCGGGACGACTCGCCATCGCGAGCCACGTGACAGGCCGGGTGCTCTCGTCGAGTAGAAATTCGAGCAGCCCCTGCTCGTCCTCCGACATTCGTCCCGATCGGCGCGTGAGTGCTATTTCGATCGCGCCGCGCCCCGCGTCGCGCAGAACGTTGGCGTAGGCTTTGAGCTCATCGCTAGACGCCAACCGGCACGCCAGCGGACGTCCCTGGTAGCCGATATGCTGCGGCAGAGTCGTCGTGGAAAATCCGAACGCGCCCGCGTCGACAGCCTCACGCAGCAATCCTGCGATGCGCGCCGTCTCGTCGATGGTGGCCTCGCGCTCCATCGACTCCTCGCCCATCACGTAGTGCCGAAACGGAGTGAGCGGTGCCAGAAACGCGAGATTGATTCCCGCGCCGCGGCGCTCTGCGGCCGCGATGAACTCCGGAAAGGTTTCCCATTCCCACCTGATCCCCTTCGACAGCGCTTCAAAGGGGATTGCTTCGACATTGACCAGATCCCATGCCGCCACTTCCTGCGCCGCGGGTTTGCACGGAGCAATACCGACTCCGCAATTTCCCATCACGACAGTCGTGACGCCGTGCCACGAGGTGCAACTGACTAGTGGATCCCAACAGATCTGCGCATCGTAGTGAGTATGCGGATCGACGAAGCCGGGCGAGACGATCAGATCGGACGCGTCAATCGTTTCCTTGGCGCCGTCGGTTACTTTGCCGATCTCCGCGACCTTGCCGTCCTGGACGGCGACGTCTGCGCGCCGGCGAAAGGCGCCGGTGCCGTCGATAACTGTTCCATTTTTGATGACGAGATCGTAGGCCATTTCCACATCCTCCTGGATGCGCATCGAGGCAAGTCGCCTTAGCTCTCGGTATCGCAGGAAAGACCGTCGCGGCGCAAGGATTGAGATCAAGACGTGTGTGCCCCAAAGCACAACGAGGGCGCTAATTCGGTTGTCTGCTATCTATTTGTCATACCGAGCAAACAAATAGTCGGGCAAGGAACGCCTTTTGCCTGTCGCGATGCGCACTTGCCCCGCGAACGTAGTCGCAATAACTATCCTCCTATATGATGGGTTCGCCGGGCGGCAATTTCGGGCCGACGAAGAGAGGAGACTAGTCAGATGAAGGTTGTTGTCGATCTGAAGCTGTGCGAGGGAAATATGAAATGCCAGGAGGCCGCGCCGGAAGTATTCGAGGTGCGCGACGACGACAAGAGTCATCTGTTGATCGAGAATCCGCCCGAGCGTATGCGCGACAAGCTCAAGCTCGCAGCGCGGCTGTGTCCTCGCCAGGCAATTACGGTCAGCGACGACTAGATGACTCAACTCGCGCGACAGGTCAGAATGCAGGATCGATACAGCACTCGCGAAATCGCGGAGACACCCTTTAATGGAAACTGAACAGGCACTCTCGCTCGAATCGTTGAACATCATCGGTCCCGACCATTACATGAAAAATGGCTACCCGCATCGCGAGTGGACCTACCTGCGCAAGCACAAGCCGGTTTTCTGGTGCGAGCATCCGAAGACTGACCCGTTTTGGGCGATCACGAAGCACGCCGATATCATCCAGATTTCCAAACAGCCGCGGCTGTTCCTCAACGGCCCGCGCCTGCTCGTATTCGTCCAGGAAGAAGGCTTCGAGGAGAGTCCGACGCCGCCGTTCCGCCATCTGCTCGACATGGACCCGCCCGATCACGGCGAATATCGCGCCGTCGTCAGCCGGCATTTTACGCCGCGCGGTGTGAGTCCTCTCGGGCCCGAAATCGAGAACATCACGCGCGAGGTGCTCGACGACGTGACCGGGCGCGACGTTTGCGACTTCGTCACCGACGTATCCTCCAAGATTCCGCTCGCAGTCATCGCCGAGCTGCTCGGCGTTCCGCATAAAGATTGGGAACAGCTCTTTCGATGGACCAACGAAACGATCGGCGGCGGCGACCCTGAGTTCCAGGCCGGCACGACCGCGCAGGAGACGATGGATCGGTCGCGGCTCGGCCTGTTCCAGTATTTCAGCGACATGGTCGCCGAGCGGATGAAGCATCCGACCAACGACATCACCAGTATCGTCGCCAACGGCAAGGTGAACGGCGAGCCGATACCGCAGTTCGAGATGCTGTCGTACTACTTTCTGCTGGTCGTCGCGGGCAACGAGACCACCCGCAACGCGACCACCGGCGGACTGCAGGCCTTTATCGACAATCCGGGTGAATGGCAAAAGCTCAAGCGCAATCCTGAGCTGATCGACTCGGCGGTCGAGGAGATCGTGCGATGGACGACGCCGGTCATCCAGTTCGCGCGCACCGCGACTGAAGACACCGTCATCCGCGGCCAGAAGATCAAAGCCGGCGAATCGGTATGCCTGTTTTATCCGTCGGCGAATCGCGACGAAGAAGTTTTCAACGATCCTTTCAAGTTCGACATCAGCCGCAATCCGAATCCGCATATCGCATTCGGCATCGGTGAGCATTTCTGTCTCGGCGCGAACCTGGCGCGGCTCGAGCTGAAGATTATTTTCAGGGAGCTGGCGAAGCGACTCGATTACGTCGAGCCTGCGGGTCCACTGGAGCGGCTGCGATCGAGCTTCGTCGGCGGAATCAAGCACATGCCGATTCGCCTCAAGATGAAGCCGGCGGCCCAAGCCGCCTGACGAGGTACCTCCAATGATTACTCCGCGCAAGTCGGCAGATCGCGGACGTACGAAGATCGACTGGCTCGACAGCCGCCACACCTTCTCGTTCGGCGACTACCACGATCCAGGCCAGATGGGATTTCGCACGCTGCGCGTCATCAACGAAGATCGCGTACGCCCCGGCGCAGGGTTCCCGACGCACGGGCATCGCGACATGGAGATCATCACCTACATTCTCGAAGGCGCGCTCGAGCACAAGGACAGCCTCGGCACAGGATCGATCATTCGGCCGGGCGAAGCGCAGCGGATGAGCGCGGGCAAGGGAATTACGCACAGCGAATTCAATCATTCGAAAACCGAGCCGGTTCACTTTCTCCAAATCTGGATCATGCCCGCCGCGGCCGGCATCGCTCCCGGTTACGAGCAGAAGACTATCGATGACGCGAAAGCGCATAGTGGCTTCGCGCCGGTAGGCACGCCAGATGGCGGCGGTCAGTCAGTGAAGATTCATCAGGACGCCGCGCTGTCAGTCGCAAAGCTCGAACCCCGGCAGACCGCCACGACGAATCTCAAACCGGGCCGCCACGGATGGGTGCAAGTCGCACGAGGCGCCGTGACCGTGAATGGCACCCCGCTCGCGGAAGGTGACGGCGCCGCAATCAGCAACGAAGAAAAAATGACGATAGCCGCCAGCGCTCCATCCGAAGTCCTGTTTTTCGATCTTGCGTGAGTATCTTACCTCGCCCGTTACTTTACTGGAGAGGAGGCCGGACGCAACGCGGCCGGTAGGTGAGGGTTCTGCGATTCGACCACAATTCTCACCCCTTCGTTGCGGCGCGCAGGCGCGCCAAATCGTAATCGCGTAGCTGATCGATCCGGTCCACCGTGACGTCAGGCTTCATGTACTTGGCGACCTCCTCATCAACCGCATAGTGACCCTGGCGCGGGAACACTGTCGTCACGTTCGCGCCCCAGGTCTTCTTCACTGCGTCGAGAATCCGTACCTTGTCGTCGATCAGCACGTAATGGTCCGCCGGGATAGCGCGCTTTCACGTCGTCGAGTTCCCGCTCCTTGTGGATGTAAATCATCACCTTGCCATCGACGGCTTCGCGCAAACCCGACCGCTCGACCTTGAGCGGCTGAAAAATCATGTCGCCGTCGGACAGGATCGCGGTCTCGCCGTACTGCTGGTATTGCTCGATCACGTCAAGCGAGCAGGGGAACAGCCGGTTCGCGAAATGGTAGTTCATCAGGAAGTACGACACCGCGATAATTCCGAAGTCGCGCGGATGATTGACCCGGTACCGCTGCAGCGCGCCGAGATAGTCTGCGTAGCCGAGCTCGGTGCGCAGCTCCTCGAAATAATCCCAGTAGCGCTGCTGCTGATCGTTGCCGATGTCGCGCTCGAGATTGCGCTTCATGTCGGCAACGATGTGGTCGTTGTCGATCAGCGTGTTATCGACGTCAAATAAAAAAACAACATGTTCTGCGGCCATCGAAGTGAAGAACCTCCGCCGACAATGATTGCGATTCTAGCGCACTGAGGGAATCGGGATGGCGCCGTGCGCGCTTGATTCGTAGCATGCCTCGACGACCGCCATCGTACGAAGCGCGTCGTCGACGCTCGAAACCAGTTTTGAATCCTCGCCGGCAACGAATCGCTGCAGGTTCGACATGGGTCCCTCGAACGCCTCGAGAAACCACGAACCCCGCAGCGCGATCGCCTCCCAGCCATTTGAATCTTCGGTCGCGATCTCGAGCGTGTCGGGCTCACCCTCGGGATAGTTGAGATTCACGCCCATCTTCGCGATTGCGGCGCCACCCGTGCCTTCGATTTTCAGCTGCGACATGCCGTAGCGCCCGCCAAACGTGTGCGCATGATTCATCGTCAGGCTGCATCGAATCGTGTCGCCGTAGTCGAGCACAATGCTGGTGCGGGTGTCGGAGTAATCTGGCATCGCGGGATGCCTGACGCCCTTACAATAGACGCTGCGCGGCTCGCCAATCAGTGATCGAATCAAATCGAGGTAGTGAATCGAGTGCATCAGCACTTCGAGGCGCGGCACGCCCTTGAGGAACGCCCAGTAGTTCCACGGCGTATGAAGATTGATCCGCACTTCGACGTCGAGGACGTCGCCGAAGAAGCCGCGCCCGAAAGCGTCCTTGATCGCCAGCATGTTTGGTGCAAATCGGAGTTGAAAATTCACCGCGGCACGTAGTTTTCGCTCGTTGCAGATCGTAACTATCCGGCGCGCATCGACAAAGTCGCGGCCGAGCGGCTTTTGAATCAGTACGGCGGCGCCGGACGGCAGCCGCTGAAGAACACTGGCGATATTTTCAGGCGGAATCGCGACGTCGAAGATTACGTCGCGCATCGATGCGGCTTCATCGATCGACTCGAACACGCGCGGAATCGCGAACGCCGATGCGCGCTCCGCACTGACCTTTGGATTGACGTCGAAAATGCCGGCGACCGGAAAGCCGAGCCGTTGGTACACCGGCAGATGCGCGTCGCGAACGATACTGCCCGCGCCGATCACGACGATCGGGCGCGACGCCGACGGACGCGGCCATGATTGGCGCAGATCGCGAATCGAGGCTGGCAATTGAGTCGTCATCGCCGGTCGCGCGATGCTACCATGCCGCGCAGAGGAAGCGATCATGGCGCGCACCATCACCGGGCTCACTGTCCGCGATATCCGAACTCCAACTTCCAGAACGCTCGACGGCTCCGACGCCGTGCACACCGACCCCGACTATTCCGCCACTTACGTGGTGCTGACGACTGACGCGCGCGACGGCATCGAAGGCCACGGGATGACGTTCACGCTCGGGCGCGGCAACGAAGTTGTGGTGGCGGCAGTTCGCGCCTTGCAGCATCTGATCGTCGGCTCGAAATATGACGACATCGTCGGCGACCTCGGCGGCTTCTGGAAGCGTCTCACCTTTGAAAGCCAGCTCAGGTGGATCGGTCCGGAGAAGGGCGCGATCCATCTGGCGACTGCCGCGATCGTAAACGCAGTCTGGGATCTGTACGCCAAGATCGAGCGCAAGCCGGTGTGGAAACTTGTCTCCGACATGACGCCGGAACAGTTCGTCTCATGCATCGATTTTCGCTACCTCACCGACGCACTTACTCGCGACGAAGCGCTCGAAATACTGCGCGGCAAATTCGCGACGCGCGGGGAACGCGAAGCGCAGATGCGCAAGGAAGGTTACCCGGCATACATCACGTCCGCCGGATGGATGGGCTATCCCGACGACAAAGTTCGACGCCTGTGCCGCGAGGCGCTCGCGGCGGGATGGACCCGGTTCAAAATAAAAGTCGGGCGCGACTCGGACGCCAACGTGCATCGTGCGGCGATCGTGCGCGAAGAGATCGGACCGCGCGCCACTATGATGATGGATGCGAACCAGGCGTGGGACGTCGGCGAGGCGATCGAGTTGATGCGCCCGCTCGCGCGCTTCAATCCGCTGTGGATCGAAGAGCCAACCAGTCCCGATGATGTCCTGGGTCACGCCGCGATTCGCCGCGCGATTAAGCCGATAGGAGTCGCGACGGGTGAGCATGCGGCCAATCGCGTGATGTTCAAGCAATTGATGCAGGCCGGCGCGATCGACTTCTGCCAGTTCGACAATTGCCGGCTCGGTGGACTCAGCGAGGCGCTTGCCGTCCTGCTGCTCGCCGCGAAATTCGGCGTGCCGGTCTGTCCTCATGCGGGCGGAATCGGACTTTGCGAATACGGGCAGCATGTCTCGCTGATCGACTACATTTGCGTGAGCGGATCTCTCGACAATCGGATGATCGAATTCGCCGATCACCTGCACGAGCATTTCAAGGATCCGGTAGTGATGCGCCGCGACCGCTACATGCCGCCGACCGCGCCTGGATTCAGTATCGAGATGCTCCCGGCGTCGTTAGATGCGTTCGAGTTTCCCGGCGGTTCGGAATGGAAAAGGAAAGGAGTCGCCGCATCCTAAGCGAATGGCCCGCGCTCGCGCGGCAAACAGAATTGGACCGCTCCGCGATAATCGGAAACCGGTACCGGCTTCGCTCGCGCGAAACTGTCCGAGATCCTTCCTGCCGCTCGCGTTGCTCGCTCTGTCAGGATGACACAAAAAAATGACGATTCGGGATTTACGCTCCGTTCGCACGCTTCTTTTCAGAGCGAGAAGACCAGCTTCATCTCGGCCCACCATTCGCCCGGTTGCGCGCCGGGGACTGGTTCCTGCATCGAGGCCATCAGGTCCTGCCATTCGCGATTGCGCGGATTGCTCGCCTCGTAGCGTGGGAAGTCGCGGTCGGGATCGAAATCGTCGGTCGTCTCCATGAACATGAAGAGCTGGCGGCCCAGCTTGAAGATGAGCATCCGCTCGATGCCGATGGACTTGAGCCCGCGCTCGACCTCCGGCCAGATTGCGCGATGGTGTTCGAGGTAGCGCTCGATGATCTTCGGATCGTCCTTCAGGTTGATCGTGCGGCCGTACTGTTTCATCAGAATGCGAGCACGCCGCCGTCGATCGGATACGCCTGTCCCGTGATGAACGAGGCTTCGTCCGAACACAGGTAGAGCGCCAGCGCGGCAACTTCTTCGGGCGTGCCCATTCTGCCGAGCGGCTGATACTCCGAGAGCTGCTTGAACATCTCGGCCTCGCGCCCTGGATAGGTGTTGCGCAGGTATCCGTCGACGAACGGCGTATGAACGCGCGCGGGGCAGATACAGTTGCATCGGATGCCGCGCTTGACGTAGTCGACCGCGATCGAACGCGTCATCGTCAGCACGGCGCCTTTGCTCATCGAGTAGGCGAAGCGGTCGGTGAGTCCGATCAACGACGCGATTGAAGCGAGGTTGAGAATCACGCCGCCGCCGCTCGCGAGCATCCGTCGCACGGCCGCGCGCGAACAGAGAAATATCCCTTTCACGTTGACTGAATAGACGCGGTCGAAGTCTTCTTCCGGAGTGTTCTCGACGGTGCCGATGTGCGCGATACCGGCGTTGTTCACCAGTATGTCGACGCGGGACGCGTTGCGGTCAGAATCGATGCGCGCGAAGGCGGCTTCCACCGAGTCAGCGAGTGCGACGTCACATTCGAGCGCGGAAGCTGTGCCGCCAGCCGCGCGGATGCCTTCGACGGTATTGCTGGCAGCTTTGAGATCGCGATCGAGCGCGAAGACATGCGCGCCGTTGCGTGCGAACGTCGACGCGATCGCGAGGCCAATCCCCGAGCCGGCTCCTGTGACAACCGCCGTCTTTCCATCGAGTCGAAACACGACGAGAACAGTAAAACAGCCGAGCGCTACATGACAACCAGTCCGCTCAGGCCTGTTCCGGCTCGCGCAACGCACGGTTGATCCGAGCCATCAGCTCGCCCGAGTTGAACGGCTTGGTGACGTAGTCATCGGCGCCGAGCGAGAAGCCCTTAACCACCTCAGCTTCGTCGCGATGTCCGCTGACCAGGATTACCGGCACGTTCCTCGTCTCGATATTGCCGCGCAGCGCAGTCAAGGCTTCGAATCCATTCATACGCGGCATCGACACGTCCAGCAGAACCAGGTCGGGTCTCGTCTTGCGCGCCATATCAACTGCTTCTTCGCCGTCGTGGGCGATGTCGCACTCGTAGCGGAAGTGTTTCAGGATCGTTGAGATCATAACGACGGTCGTGGCGTCGTCATCGGCAAGCACTACCCGCCGGCTCCCGTTCCGAACCGCCGATTGAATCACAACCTCCGCCGCACTCTCGAAGAATCTGAGGACGCGGTATGCCCTGAGCAACAAATCCTCAGGCTGGCACGGCCGCAAAACGAATTCGCGGTTAAGGTCGGCGACGGCTGCGAACCGCGTTATCAGTTCCTCGAACGATCCGATGATCACCGCCGGCTTGCGACTGCGGGCGATCATCTCGATGGGGGCCGGCTGCTCGCCGATACCGGCGGCCGATGCGTTAACGAAGCAAGCATCGAAGGCGGAAAAAGAATGGAGCCCGGGAATGCTCGGTGCGCCTCCGACTACGTGGCCGATTCCGCGGACGGTCGCCAATGCCACGATGATCGAATCCGCCTCCGGCGATACGAATCCCATCAGAGCGAATCGCCTGCCCGCCAAAGACTTCTGAATGATCTGGTCCATTCGGAACCCAGCCCCCCTTTGAATGCATAAGTACCGGAACAGTCTTCCCGCCCAGCGCAATGCATTTACCAGGCAGCTTTGAACCTATGGCGGTTACGCAACGTTCGTGCCTTGCGGCCATGATAAGCAAAGCCTGAATCTGCGCGGACCAGCAGCCAGCCCGCATCCCATAGCTTGCGGTGCCAGCGCCATGTCGCTCTTTGGGACATGTGCCGACACTTCGATTCACGCAACCAAGCGCTGACGGCCTCGGCTCAGGCTCTGAAGTATGAATCGCTTTTCGCTTCAGAGGCGTGTACAGCAGTGGCTTGCCCTCGGTGCGCTATGGCTCAAGCTGAACATGATCGTCTGGTCGAGGAAGTTCGTACCCTCGAGACCGCCGCACAATCGCGCCTCGCCGATGCCGCGCTGGCAAAGGCGCGACGCCGCCTGATTCCGTTCCTGTTCGTGCTCTACCTCGTGGCGTACCTCGATCGAATCAACGTCGGGTTCGCGTCGTTGCAGATGAATCGCGAGCTTGGACTCAGCGAATCGGTGTTTGGCCTCGGCGCGGGACTGTTCTTCCTCGGCTACTCGATTTTCGAGGTGCCGAGCAATTTGATCCTCGAGCGGGTCGGCGCGCGCGTGTGGATTGCGCGAATCATGATCAGCTGGGGCGTCGTCGCGATGGCGATGGTCGCAGTACGAGGCGCGGGGTCCTTCTTCGCGATTCGATTCGTCCTGGGATTAGCCGAAGCAGGATTTTTCCCCGGCGTGATTCTCTATCTCACGTTCTGGTTCCCGGCGCGTGAACAAGCGCGAGCGGTCGCGCTATTCATGACCGCAACTGCGCTGGCCGGCTTGATCGCAGGCCCCGTGTCTGGAGCATTGCTCGAATTGCACGGCTTGGCAGGACTTTCCGGATGGCAGTGGCTATTTATCCTCGAAGGCCTGCCCGCGGTGATTCTTGGAGTGTTGGTATTGCGGTATCTGCCCGATGGTCCTGATAAGGCTGCCTGGCTTGAGGTTGACGAGCGTGCCGCACTATTGATGCGGCTCGAAAGAGAGCGTGGACGTAGTACTCAGAAGCGCCAGCGGAGTTTTCGTGAAGCGATTAGCAACTCGACGATCTGGATACTATCACTAGTCTATTTTGCAATCATATTTGGACTCTATGGCGTAACCTTCTGGCTACCGCAGATTATCCGGAGTTTCGGGAGTCGCAGCGACTTCGGAATCGGGATGCTGTCGGCAGTCCCGTTTTTCGGCGCGGCGGTCGCGATGGTGTTCGTCGGCAGGGCGTCGGACCTGAGCGGCGAGCGCCGATGGCATCTCGCGGTTTGCTGCGGCGGTCGGAGCCGTCGGCTTGATACTCGCGTCGATGGCTCACTCGCCGTTTCTGTCACTTGGAGCGCTCTCGATTGCCGCGGCGGGAATCTGGGGAACCTTCGGCCCATTCTGGGCGATGCCGCCGGAGTTTCTCAGCGGCACGGCGGCGGCGGGTGCAATCGCGCTCATCAACTCGATTGGAAACCTTGGCGGATTCGCGGGTCCGTACGTAGTCGGGATGGTGAAGCAGGCGACACACAGCTTTGCCGGCGGAATGATCCTGATGGCGGGCTCGCTGGTCGTGGCCGGAATCCTCGCCTTGACACTGCCGGTGCCGTTGCGCGAAACGGATCAATCATGACGGAGACGAGCCACGTCGTTACCCACTCCGCGCTATGGAGTCAGCTGGGTTTGGCGCATCATAATTGGCCGGGAAGATTTACCTTGTTGCTCGCGACGATTCTGGTGCTGTTGGTAACTCAGCCGATGTTCTCGGGGCACGCCTTCGCGCAGAATCTTGCAACCGTTACGATCTCTCTCGTTCTGCTGGCCGCTCTGTACGCGTTTCGTGCGACCAGGATCTACTTCGCTGTTGCGTTAGTTCTGCTGGTTCCTTCGGTCGGATGCCGGTTCGCGCTGCTGTTCACGCCGATTCCGATGCTCGAAATGGTCAGTGCGATCTCGTCGTGCATGTTCCTGGCGGTTACGGTCATTGCACTGGTCTCCCGGCTGTTTATCGTGAAGAGCGTCACGCTCGACACCATCAGCGCTGCGATCTGCGCCTACCTGCTGATGGCCGTCGCGTTTGCGTACGGGTTCGCAGTCGTCGAACTGCGAAGTCCCGGTTCGTTCAGTGCCGCGCTTTTTCAAAGGCCCGCAGGCCATATCGCGCCTTTGATCGCGTCGCTTCACAGCTTCATCTACTACAGCTTCGTGTGCCTTACGACGACGGGTTTCGGGGATATCTCGCCGGTCTCGGAGGGCGCGCGTAGTCTTTCGGTGATGGAGGCGGTGGTCGGCCAATTGTATGTGGCGATTCTGATCGCGCGGCTGGTCAGTCTCGAAGTCGCGCAATCGATGATGAAGGAGCGAGAGTAACATGTCCGGACTATACTTTGACGAATTCGAAATCGGCCAGGTATTCAAGCATGCGATCACGCGCACCATCACGGAAACAGACAACCTGATCTTTTGCGCGCTGACGCACAATCCACAGCCGCTTCATCTCGATGCGGAATTTGCCAAGGGCACCGAGTTCGGCCAGCGCATCGTGAACAGCATCTTCACACTCGGGCTGATGATCGGAGTATCGGTGGGAGACACCACCCTCGGCACCACGATCGCCAACCTGGGCATGGCCGATACGCGCTTCGCGCATCCGGTGTTTATCGGCGATACACTTCGCGCTGAGACGACGGTCGCTGAGAAGCGCGAGAGCCGCTCGCGGCCCGACTCGGGAATCGTCGTGTTCGACCATCGATGCTTCAACCAGCGCGCCGAGGAAGTCGCATACTGCAAGCGGTCAGCGCTGATGCGCAAGAGGCCTGCGTCATGATTCTCCGATCGCTCCTGTTCGTGCCCGGCGACAGCGAACGCAAGCTCGCGAAGTCGGAATCCTCGCGCGCCGACGCACTCGTGCTTGACCTCGAGGACGCAGTCGCCGCGGATCGCACCGAAGTGGCGCGCACGATGGTGCTCGAGTATCTGCGCGCGCATCGCGATCGATCGAAGACTCAGTTGTGGGTCCGAATCAATCCGCTCTCGACGCCAAAGGCGACCCTCGATCTCGCGGTAATCGTAGCCGGCGCGCCAGACGGAATAATGCTGCCGAAGGTTATATCGGCCGACGATGTCGCTGATGCTCGATCACTTCCTCTCCGCGCTGGAAGCGCGCGACGGTGTCGAGCAGGGATCGATCGCGATCATTCCGGTGGCGACCGAGACGGCGGCCGCGATGTTTGCGCTGGGGGGGTTCGCCGGATGCAGTCCGCGGCTGGCCGGCATGACATGGGGCGCAGAAGATCTTGCGGCCGCTGTCGGCGCGACTACCAATCGCGACGCGTCCGGCAATCTGGATTTCACCTATCAGCTTGCGCGCTCGCTGTGCCTGCTGGCCGCGGTTGCTGCCGACGTCCAGCCGATCGACACGGTCTCGGTGAACTTCAAGGATGCCGCTGCGCTCCGCCAGGAGTCGGAGACCGCACGTCGCGCGGGTTTCACCGGCAAGATTGCGATTCATCCCGATCAGGTTGACGTCATCAACGACGCGTTCACGCCGTCGCCTGAAGATGTGGCGTACGCAAATCGCGTGATCGACGCATTCGCGTCGGGCGTCGGGACCGTCGCACTGGATGGCAAAATGCTCGACATGCCTCATCTGAAGCAGGCGCGCAGGATTCTCGCGCTCGCCGCGTCGCTGCGTTCGCGCTGATCGCTGCGCTCAGAGTCGCATGTCCCGAAGTATCTCACTCCATCGGGAGGCCTACGTAGTTTTCGGCTAGGGTCTGCGACGCGGCGTGCGAGCTGGTTACGTAGTCTAGCTCCGCGAGTTGCCGGCGCTGGTCGAAGGCATTTTCGTTGGCGAAGCGATGCAGCATCGAAGTCATCCACCACGAGAACCGCTGCACCTTCCAGACTCGGCGCAGACAAATTTCTGAATACTTAGTCAGTAGCTCGCGATTACCGTTGGCATAGTAGTCAGTCAGCGCGCGGGCGAGGACGCGAACGTCCGCGACTGCCAGGTTGAGGCCCTTCGCTCCTGTCGGCGGCACGATATGAGCTGCGTCGCCGGCGAGGAAGAGCGAGCAGGATTGCATCGGCTCGACGACGAAACTGCGCATCTCGGTGATTCCCTTCTGGATGACGGCGCCACGATTTAGTTTCCAATCCTTACCAGCTGCGAGTCTTAGCTGTAGCTCTTCCCAGATTCTTTCATCGGGCCAATTGGCGAGATCCTCGTCGGGTGCGCATTGTAGATAAAGCCGGGTGATCTCCGGCGAGCGCATACTATGCAGCGCGAAGCCGCGCTCGTGATAGGCGTAGATCAGTTCGTCGGACGACGGGCGAGCTTCGGCGAGAATACCCAGCCATGCGAATGGGTAGATGCGATCGTACATAGTCAGTACGCCGGCCGGGATACTCGGGCGGCATACGCCGTGGAAGCCGTCGCATCCCGCGATGAAATCGCACGACAGCTCGTTGAGGTTGCCGTCGATGCGGTAGCGAATCTTCGGCGTGGGTCCATCGAAGTCGTGGACGCTGACGTCGCCGGCCTCGAAAACAATCTGACCATCGGCAGCAAGGCGCGCCGCGATTAGATCCTTGATGACTTCGTGCTGAGCATAGATCGTAACTGTGCTGCCTCCAGTCAGACCGCTCAGATCGATGCGATGGCTGCGGCCGCCGAAGCGCAGCTCGATGCCGTGATGCGTCAGGCCGAGGCGCTTGAGGCGCTCGCCGACGCCGGTTTCAACCAGCAGGTTGACGGTGCCTTGTTCGAGCAGGCCGGCGCGAACCCGCTCTTCGACATACTGGCGGCTGCGAGCCTCGAGCACGACCGACTCGATGCCGGCGAGGTGGAGCAGATGCGAGAGCATCAGGCCCGCGGGGCCCGCGCCGACGATGCCGACTTGTGTGCGATGATTCATCTCAGTGCGCCGCTTCTCTAAGTGAACTGGCCTTTCGAATAGGTATTTGAATGTGAAAATAGCCTAAGAAGCAAATTCTCGCGTTGCTCGCTCCGTTGAAATGACGGATCAGTCTCAGTTGATGGCCGTCATCGCATCGCAGCGGAGCAGAGGGACCTAGGAACCTAACCCCTAATCCCTTCCCGAGCGGGAAGGGGAGCCGGATAAAAAGTGACGTTATTGCGGGATCCAGATCGGAGCGGTGCTGAAGAGATGATCGACGATTCCGATCTGGTAGGCGAGGAACAGGCCGAAGCCGAAGCTTAACAGGCCTGAGCCGGTGACGAGGCCTTGGCGGATCCACGACGCCTGCCGCGACACGACCATGAATGGCGTCGCGATCGCGGTCGTGATTAATCCCATCCCGATAACAGTTCCGATGCAAAAAATCGCCAGGTAGAGCGTCGCCCACAGCGGATTTGGAATCGCGCTCAGGACCAGCAACGCGATCGCGGCGCTGCCTGCGAGTCCGTGCACGAGTCCCACTGCGAATGATCTCAGCAGCGGCCGCCGCGCTGCGAATGACGGCAATAGCGTCGGCCGGGATGCGATGATCGCGATGCGTCGCGTCATCGATATCTTCGTGGGCATCCTCGTGATCACCGATGTGAACGTGCGGATGTACATGGGTCGCGCCGTCGTGAGTGTGCGCGTGCGCGTGGACGAGGAGTTCGTCAGGTTGCGGCGACGCCCCGCGCATTCGACGCGCTCCCTTCCTAACCAGGCTGGCGGCTGCGCCGACGCCGAGCAGAATCAGAACGACTGCCACCGCGAATTCCATCGCGAGTCCGAGCCGGGCCGGGATCGCAATTTTGAAAACAATAATCGCGGCGCCGACGATCAGCACGGTGATGGTGTGACCGAGTCCCCAGATGACGCCGATGCGGGTGGCAGCGGCCAGGCGATGTTCGCGGCTCAGGATAGTTGTGACGGCGATGACGTGATCGGGATCGGTCGCATGGCGCATTCCGAGAACCAGTCCCAGGAGCGCAATTGCAAGCGGCGCGGCATCGGCGGGAATCATCAGGTTGGCTCCTTCAGCGACTCAGGCCAAATCGACAGTACACCTATTTTTTTTCCAGGCGAAAGGCGGGCGCAGGGCTGTCGCGCTTGACTCAGAAAACCTGTTCGGCAACAGATCCAGCCAAGAGGCCTCACATGAGCAACAATATCGAACCTTTCAAGATCGCGGCGACGGATGCGCAACTCGAGGACCTGAAGCGGCGGCTGCGCGAGACTCGATGGCCGGAGCGCGAGTGCGTCGAGGATTGGTCGCAAGGGCTGCCGCTCGCGTACGCGCAGGAGGTTGCCGCCTATTGGCTCGACAAGTACGACTGGCGCGCGCGCGAAGCTCGACTCAACCGCTTCGCGCAGTTCAAGACGACGATCGACGGGATCGGGATTCATTTCATCCACGTGCGATCGCCGCATGCCGACGCGCTCCCGCTGGTGATGACGCATGGATGGCCGGGGTCGATCGTCGAATTTCAAAAAGTGATCGAGCCGCTGACGAATCCGACTGCTCATGGCGGCGATGCGGCCGACGCGTTTCATATCGTTTGTCCTTCGCTGCCCGGCTATGGCTTTTCGGATAAGCCGACCAGCAATGGGTGGAACGTTCAGCGTATCGCGCGCGCATGGTCGGAGCTGATGCCGCGGCTTGGCTACAAAAAATACGCGGCGCAAGGCGGAGACTGGGGATCGATCGTAACCACCTGCATCGGAATCCAGGACCCGGCCAATTGCATCGGTATCCATCTGAACATGCCGATCGCGATGCCCGATCCGGCGACGATGAACGATCTCACCGAAAAGGAGAAGTCGGCGATCGCCGGCATGCAGCACTACAATGATTGGGATTCGGGGTATTCGAAGGAGCAGAGCACGCGGCCGCAGACTGTGAGCTACGGGCTTACTGATTCTCCAGCCGGCCAGCTCACCTGGATATTGGAAAAGTTCTGGTCATGGACCGACTGCGACGGCCATCCGGAGAAGGTGCTGACGCGTGACGAACTACTCGATAACGTGATGTTGTACTGGCTGCCGGCCAACGCGGCGTCTTCGGCGCGCCTCTACTGGGAGAGCTTCCGCGCCACGCTGACGGATCCGGTGACGGTCCCGGTCGGCTGCTCGATTTTCCCGAAAGAGATATTCCGCACCTCGAAACGATGGGCCGAGAAGAGATTCGCCAACCTGAAGTACTTCAACGAGCTGACCAAGGGCGGACACTTTGCCGCCTTCGAGCAGCCCGAAACATTCGTCCGCGAAGTCCGGAACTGCTTCAAGCAGATGCGGTAGCGCTCGGATTTCGGTCTAGTGTCGAATGACCTAATTCGATAAATCTGAAATAGAAGTTCTGACCGCGCGCGGAAGCTGCATCTTGAGCCATCCCACTGCACTTTTCGACGTCGAGACTCATCTTGCTTCGATCATCGAGTCTTCCGACGACGTGATTGTCAGCAAGACTCTCGAGGGCGTGATCAAGTCCTGGAATCCAGCCGCCGAGCGCCTCTTCGGCTATTCGGCGGCCGAGGCAATCGGACAGAACATCAGGCTGATCATCCCGCATGATCGATGGGGTGAAGAAGACGAGGTCCTCGCCCGCATCGGGCGTGGCGAAAAAGTCGATCATTTCGAGACAATACGGCGCGCCAAGGACGGCAAGCTGCTCAACATTTCACTCACCGTCTCGCCGGTTAAGGATCGAAGCGGGAAGATCGTCGGGGCCTCTAAAGTCGCGCGCGATATAACGGATCGCAAGCGGGCCGAAGCAGAACTCGAACGCCTGCTCGCCTCGGAGAAACAATTGCGCAGGCAGGCGGAGGAGGCCAGTCGTCTCAAGGACGAGTTCCTTGCGGTGGTATCGCACGAGCTTCGGTCGCCGCTGAATGCGATTACCGGGTGGGCGTCGTTGCTGTTGATGCGCCAACTGGATGATCGAACGAAGCACGCGATTGAGACGATCCTGCGCAATGCGCAAACGCAGACCCAGCTGGTCGCGGACCTGCTCGACGTCTCGCGGATCGTTACCGGTCAGCTCCGGCTCAAAGTCCGAAACTTTCAGCTGATTCCCGTGATCGAAGCGGCGATTGAAGTGGTGCGACCAGCCTCAGAAGCGAAGTCGATTCGTATCGAGACGATACTCGACCCATCGGCGGGACCAATCGCTGGCGATCCCGACCGCATGCAGCAGATTCTCTGGAACCTGCTGTCCAACGCGGTGAAGTTCACCCCGAAGGACGGCCGAATTCAAGTTCGCTTGCAGCGGATAAACTCTCACGTCGAAGTCGCCGTCTCAGACAACGGCAGGGGCATCGATGCCGCAGTTGCTGCCCTTCATCTTTGAGCGCTTCCGGCAGGGCGACAGCAGCACGACTCGGGAACATGGCGGACTTGGCCTGGGCCTGGCGATCGTGCGCCACCTGGTCGAGCTTCACGGCGGCGTGGTCAACGCCTACAGCGAAGGAGCGGGCAAAGGGGCCGAATTCATCGTACAGCTCCCGACATTGGTTTCGGCCCGGACTTCGCAACCTGGCGAGGAACGGGTTCATCCGAGCGCCGGTGGAAATTTGTCCGGAGGCGTCCCCGCGCTCGCCGGCGTGCGCGTGCTGGTGGTGGATGATGAGCGGGACGCGAGAGAGATCATCTCGGTGATTCTTGGTGAAGCCGGCGCTGAATTGGCGACCGCATCAAGTACTCGCGAGGCCCTCGATTTGGTCGAACGCTGGAAGCCCGACGTTTTAATTTCGGATATCGGGATGCCAGGTGAGAGCGGATATGATCTGATACGCAAGGTGCGAGCGCTGCCGGCGGGCAAAGGCGGCCAAACTCCCGCGATCGCGCTAACGGCTTATGCCCGCGTCGAGGATCGACTCAAAATATTGTCGGCGGGCTTCCAGATGCACGTGCCGAAGCCGATCGAGCCAATAGAACTCGCGACTGTTGTCGCCAGCCTCGCGAAGAGACTGTGACAGTTGACGCCGTCGCTAGTCAGGAACGTGCGGCTCGCGTCCTGGCAGCCTTTTTCGCGGAGGCGCTCCGATCTTTCTTGGTTCGCTTCGACGCGCTCGACTTGGTCTGCCGCGACAGTGCCTTGGACGATGCCGCCTGGCGTCCCTCTCGCTTAAGCGCGTTCATCGTTGCGCGCGAGCGCTTTTTCGACGGTTTGTGGGGATGGCGGCCTTGCTCGGAATCGGCCTTGGCTTTTTGGCGCGTGCTCTTGCTTGTCCGGTCGGGATCAGGTGGCGGCAGCTTAACGCCAGCGCGACGGGCCTTGGAGAGTCCGATCGCAACCGCCTGCTTGGCAGACCGCGCGCCATGCTTTCCCTCGCGCACGTGATGGATTTCTTCGCGCACGAATTCGCCCGCCTGGACGGAAGGAGATTTGCCTTCGGCCTCGTCTTTGCGGGCCCTTCTCAGAGTTTCTTCTTCTGGCATTTGCTTCACCGATGGAGCGATAGAATTAGCTAAGAAATGGGCAACTCTTATGCCATCCTGATTGGAATACGACCCACGCCTTATCCATAGTTTAAAACGGGAAGTGCGAAAATTTTGCGCACGAAAAATTTCGCCCGGATTGTGTGAGATACAAGAGCAAAGGCACGCGTTTGCGCATCGAAGAGCGAGGGCAGTTTTGAACGCCGCTAAAAAATTCGAGAAGGAGTTCGAGAGCAACGCCGGCAAGCGAGTGCGCCAGCTCAAATCGACCTTCAAGGAAATTGTGCGGAGGCTTGACGGTGAAGCGGTCCATGATTTCCGAAAAGCCACACGCGAGCTTCAAACAATCGTGGATGCAATTGGGATTCGTCGCCCATCGCGCAAGGTGACGAAGATTATCCGCCGACTGCGACGAAGCCGGCATGCGCTGAGCGATTGGCGCGACTGCGATGTCCTTCTCGTGGAACTTAAAAAAGCGCGACGAAAAGCGCGGACCAAACAAGAGCGCCAGTGCTGGTCTGAGATCGCCGAGAGAATCGTCAAACAGCGTCGTCGAGTGGTGGAGAGATTTTGCAGAAAACATAAATCGCTCAAAGTCAGCGCGACCGGGAACAAGGCGAAAGCCTTGGTCAAAGAGACAGTCAAATCCGAGCCCATGATGGATAACCTCAGGCGGCTGCTCGAGCGCAGCTGGAATAAGTGGACCGGAGCTATCGACGCTTTCGTCGCCAAGGCCGCGGCGCCCGAGCTACACGAGGTGCGTATCAAGACCAAGACGCTGAGATACGCGCTAGAATTGAGTCAGAAATTCTATCCCGATCGACAGCTCGAAACTGCGAGCAAATGGCTCAAAGTTATACAGGACCGGGTCGGCGCATGGCACGACGAGCTGATGCTGGGGCGAGTTGCACTCGAGACTTTCTCGGAGACTCCGCGCGATCCAAGCGCGATCAAGGTCATCCGCGATACGAAAGAAAAAGAGATTGCGCTGGCGGAATCCTCTCGCGGTTACATTCTGTCGATCCGGAAAATGAAGGACTATCAACGCTTGAAGCGGGTGCTGGCAGCGTCGGTATACGCGATGACGAACGGTAAGGGTCCGCGCGATCTCGAGAGTGAGAGTATTACGGGACCTATCCAGTAACCTCTCCCCTAGCCCCTCTCCCTTTTGGAGAGGGGTATCAGACTTCACACTTATCTTATCTTCAGAGCAGACGGAGGGAGATGGCGCGCGATTTTTTTGAGGTCGGCGACAAACTGGCGCATTTCGGCGTGTCGGGATTCGTCGTCGGGGGCGCGCAAGATCGATGAGGGGTGAACGGTCGCGGTAATCAGAGGCGCCAGCGGAGACTTCATCATTTCGCCGCGCTGACGGGAGACGCGGAAATCGCGCGAGATCAGCGCCTGCGCAGCGGTAGCTCCCAGGCATACGATGACCTTCGGGCCGACTCGGGCTATCTCCGCCTCCAACCAGGGGCGGCAGGCTGCGATTTCCTCGGCGTTCGGTTTTTTGTGAATCCTGAGTTTACCGCGCGTGGTCGAATTGAAGTGTTTGACGACGTTGGTGACGTAGACGTGCTTGCGGTCGATTTCCGCCTCTGCGAGAGCCGTATCGAGTAATTTTCCGGCCGGTCCCACAAAGGGGCGGCCTTCGAGATCTTCGCGATTGCCGGGCTGCTCGCCCACCAACATTACTTCGGCGCCGGGCACGCCCTCGCCAAAGACTGCCTGCGTGGCGCGCTGCCAGATGTCGCAGCCGCGGCATCGTTGCACGGCTTCGCGAAGGTCATCGAGAGACGCGTCGGGCTCTATCAGGTCGAGCGGCGTCGGCAAGACTTTCTTTTTCCGCGGCATGCCGGGAGCTAACTAACCGATTGCAGGTCACGCTTCTTTCAGTTGCTCGTGGACGCGGGGCAGAACGTGTTTGCCGTAGAACTCGATCACATGCTTTTGATCGGCTTGCCCGGAATGGACGTTAACGATGGTGGCACCGCTGTTAAACTGTTCCATGAGCGCCTTGACGTGCACATCAGGATTTGTGCTTATAGGCCAGTTTGCATAAACCTTTTGCAGCGGTAGATCTGCTGTAGCCTTATTCTGAATTTCCTGTGGGTCGCGAATGTTGTAATAGCTCTTGAATGCATTGGGCAGGAAGCGCCAGAGATCGGCGGAAGTCTTAGCATCGTTTTCGTCGCCGACCACAACGAATAGCTCTACCAATACCGGCATTTGCTTAAGGTCCTTGCCGGCATCCTTTGCACCTTTTTCGAATTCCGCCTTGTGCTTCTTCCAGCTCTCAGGGTCGGTGACGAGGCCATCTCCGAATTGCCCCGAGCGGTACATAGCTTTGGGGCCGACGTTAGCCGCCATCAAAAGCGGTATAGGTGCTGCAGGTGGGTCGTATAGCTTCGCGTTGACGTTGTAATACTTACCATCGTGAGCCACCTGCTCACCGGTCCATAGCTTGCGGATTATTTCGGTTGCTTCGACCAATCGCGCCGAACGCTCGGGCCACTTAGGCCAGGTTCCTGTTGCTGCCTGTTCGTTCAAGGCCTCGCCCGAGCCGACGCCAAGGAATATTCGTCCGGGATAGAGCAGGCTCAGCGAAGAGAACGCCTCAGCGACGACGGCGGGATTGTAGCGAAAGGTCGGGCAGGTGACTGTTGGCCCTATCCAGACGCGACGGGTTCGTTCACCGATCGCGGCCATCGTGACCCAGGCCTCTCCCGAGTGACCTTCGTTCGCTTGCCAGGGTTGAAAATGATCGCTGGTGGCCAGCAGATCGAATCCTGCCTGTTCGGCAGCTACGCCAAACTGCACGAGTTGCGGAACGGGAAATTGCTCGTGCGCAAGCATGAAACCCACCATGGGCTTGTGGATAGGAGGTGTGGCAGAGGCACCTCCACGTCGGGAACCTGGAGTCGACTCAGAAGACATATTTGACGCCCTTACTGGCATTGAAGACGCTAGTGCAGACGCGCCTACGAGCACTCCCGCTGACTTCAGCAACGTGCGTCGAGTTGGATCGTTCAGACCGCTTCCGGTTTTGGATGAATTCATCTGATTGCCCCGTTTTCGCGCAAGTTTGTTTGCAGTTCATGCGGAGTCTTCATGACAAGCACAGGTGGCTGATCGCGGAGTCGTTAATAGTGACGCAATCGACGTGCCAGCCGGATTCGAATTTCGCTGAACCGACACACGCTCGATTTACCGATTTCACAGAATGCTCTCGCGCGAAGCTGTATCGTAGCGAAACAAATCTGGCAGCGAGTTTGCAGCGCGTAATTGTAGAGAACCGTCCAAATTCATCAAAATTGGATGAACCTCAAGGAGCTGTAGCAATGAAGAAAAAACTACCAACGATTTTGCTCGGAGCGACTATCTCGCTCGCGATGGCGACGTTTAGTGCGAACGCATTTGCTCAAGGAGCCGGTGGCGGCGGCAGGTGGAGCTGGTGGCGCCGGAGCAGGCGCATCGGGAGGATCTGGTGCGGCCGGCGGTGGCGCGGGAAGTGGAAGCATGGGAAGCGGCAGCGCCGGAAGCTCGGGTTCCGTAGGCAGCTCGGTGCCGGGTCCTTCGGGCTCGGATGTTCCAAGCAATCCGGGTATCAGCGCGGGTAACCCCAGCGCAGGCAACCCCGGAAGTTCTATGAATCCAGGAAATCCCCCGAATCCTTCGAGCATGAATTCAGGAACGAGCGCCGGCTCAAGCGATTCGACCGGGAACTCGACTACGCGACAGCCTAATGGCATGCCGAGTCTGAGTCCTCCTCCGGTTCAATAACGAATGGTCCGACCGAACCCTGCAGTAGAAGTTCGCGATCCTGCCGATGCAGAATCGCGACTTCTTTGCCGGGGCCTGAGAGTTAGACTAGCCGAACTCCAGCACGGCCTTTCGATTTCCACTGCGCATCAATCTTAAGCCGAACCAGAGCATGTAAAACATCGCGAGAAGCATAAGCGAGGTTGAACTCGCGACAAGGACCGACCCGCTGACCTTCCTGATCACGATGAAGAAGTCGCCGCATATGCCGGCGCCGAGCGGAATCATAGAGCTGACGACCGCGATGCGGGTCAGGCGCAGAAAATGCTCGGACGGCTGCCCCTGTTCGACGAGTCGATGATAGGCGGCCGGCATCATCAACAAAATCGTGCTGAGCGTGACTAACGTCAGACTTACGACGTGGAGGTACTGCGAGCTCGCGGGCAACTCCTCAAAGCCGCCGAGGAACACACCGACGAACTGAAAACCCAGCAGAGCCTGGGCACCGGGTAGAACAACGCGCGCATCGGTCAGCGCGTGCTGAATTTGATCCTCGATGCTGGGTCGTTCGTGTTTTTTATTTGGCATCGAATTATTCCTGACCTGCGATCGAAATTGATGACCCCTGGTGCGAACGTGGATTGCCTCGAGGCCGTACCAAAAGAACATTGCGCAGGCAAAAGTCGCCGCGCCGAGTATCAACGCAAGGATTGAGTGGCCCACGCGCTCAGTTGTGACATAGACGTCGAGCGCCATTGCGATTGCGAACGGCACCAGCGCGATCGCTGTTGCGATCGTCACGAACCTTTGCAGACTCGGACTGTCTTCGTCTGACCAAATCAGAAGGTGATTTGGAGCCGGCGCGACGAACAAACCGAACGCGATGATCAGCAGTCCAAGCGCGATGACTTCGAGGTATTGAGATGAGCGCGGCAGATTGTTGAAGGTAGATTCCAGGAAGGACGAATATTGAAAACTCAGTAGCACCTGGACGCCGAGTACCAGGATGCGGCTCTCGTTCAACGCGTCCTGAGTTTTGAAGTCCGGCTCGGCCACGACTACCTCCCTGCAAATAATGCAAGGGAGATGCCGTCGATCTCAGGCTTGGCGGAGGCTTACGCGCTTAGACTGTCGATCGCTGGCGCGGGCGAAGCAGCTGCTTGATCGCTTCCACCAGATGTTCGGGTTCCACCGGCTTGACCATGCAAACCTGGAATCCCTCGTTAAGCGCTCGTTTCCGATCGTGCGCGCTGCCGAGGCCCGTCAGCGCCATCGCAAGCATGTCGGTATCCGGGATGAGCTCGCGAACTCTGCGGACAAGTTCGTAGCCGTCGACGGACGGCATGCCGATGTCGCTGAGCAGGACCTGCGGTGTGTTGTGGGCGATTTCGGAGAGGGCCTCCTCGGCGGACGAAGCGGTGCGGGTCTGCGCGCCATATTGCCGCAGGAGCTCGGCCAGCACTTCGCGAGAGTCAGGTTCGTCATCGACGACCAATATCGAAACGCCTTCGAGCTTCCCTGGTTGTGCCACGTCCTCACCTTGAAGGTCCCCGGCGATTGCTGCCTTGCTCTGCTTGATCGGCAGCCTTACCGAGAAGGTAGCCCCCTGGCCCGCGCCATCGCTCCTCGCCTCAACACTGCCAGCGTGGAGTTCGACCAGATGACGCACGATCGCGAGCCCGAGCCCCAAGCCTCCGTGCGCGCGAGTGCTCCCGCCGTCGGCCTGGCTGAATCTGTCGAACACCTGCGGCAGGAAGTCCTGGGAGATTCCCTGGCCGGTATCGCGCACGGTGAGCGTCAAGTCACTGGCATCCCGTTCCACCCGCACCGTGACCCGGCCATCGCGCGGTGTGAACTTGATCGCGTTCGACAGCAGGTTCCAGACGATCTGCTGCAACCGATCCGCATCGCCGCTGATTTCGTCGGAATCGGCCGCCATCTCATATTCGAGCGTGACGCCCTTCGCGTCTGCCGTGGGCCGGACGGAAGCGAGGGCAGCCTCGACCACAGTGCTCATGCGGACGGTTCGGAAAGTCAGGTTGATTTTGCCGCGCATGATCCGGGAGACGTCCAGGATGTCGTCGATAAGCGCGGTCTGCATATGCACGTTGCGCTCAATCGTCTCCAACGCTTTGGAAGACTTGGGTGTGTCGAGTTTTCCGGAGCGCAGCAGGTGAACCCATCCCATGATCGCATTGAGCGGGTTGCGCAGCTCGTGCGATACGGTCGCGAGAAACTCCTCTTTCATCCGGCTGGCAGCTTCGGCTTCCTGCAACGCTTGATGTTCCGTATCGATGTCGGTGCCCGCGACGATCCATCCGACGACACTTTCCGATTCGTCGAGTTGCGGAACACCGCGCATCAGGAACCATCGGTACTCACCGTCGGCATGCCGCCGCAAACGAACCTTGACCTCGGCCGAATGGTGGTTGGCGGTCGCAAGTTCCCATTCCGCTTTGAGCGTGGGCAGATCGTCCGGATGCACGAATTCGAACAAGCGTTCGGAGGGCACCGCCATCGTCGTGTCGAACGCCGATATACTCGACGGCGCGTTGGTTCCAGTAGTAGAACGTCAGATCGGCGCGTGCGACCCAGACGCATTGCGGCAGCGCGTCCATCAGCGAACGAAAGCGCAGCTCGCTGCGGCGCTCGAACGCCTCGCGATCGCGTTGACGCAGCAGCGCGGCCTGCCGCTTGATCATCTGCTCTTTCTGGTGCAGATCGACGAAGACCGACACCTTCGAGCGCAGAATTTCCGGATCGAAAGGCTTAAGCAGGAAATCGACGGCGCCGCGCTCGTAGCCGCTCACGACGTCGGCGTTGCCAATCGACACAGCGGTCAGAAAGATAATCGGAATTCGCGCGGCGCTTTCGCGCTGACAGATCACTTCGGCGGTGCGCAGCCCGTCCATCCCCGGCATCCGCACGTCCATCAGGATGACGGCGAACTCCTCGTCTTCGAGTTTCTGAAGTGCTTCTTCGCCCGAGGTGGCGCGCACCAGGCGCTGATTGAGCGGATCGAGGATTGCCTCGAGCGCCAGTAGATTGGCCGGGCGATCATCCACCAGCAGGATGCTGGCCTTCACCCCCGGCACTGGTAATCTCTCAGGACGCGACGTTTGCTGCAGTGTTTTCATTTCGTAACCCCAGCCTCATCACCGGTTCTACGCCCGAGATCGTCCGCTCGCCTGAGTTTCCGTACCTACACTGATGCCTGGAGCGGTGATCCGCTCGCCCAGATTCGAATCAGCTCGACCAGCTGCCCATCGTCGATCGGCTTGGCGAGGTAATCCGACGCGCCTGCCGCCATGCATCGATCGCGGTCTTCCTTCAGCGCCTTGGCGGTCACCGCGATCATCGGCAGCCAGCGCTTCGCAGGATTCGCGCGTATCAATCGCATCGTTTCGTAGCCGTCCATCTCCGGCATCATGATGTCGATCAGCGCGATATCGATTTCAGGATGACGCTCGAGCATCACGATTCCGGCGCGGCCGTTTTCAGCGTGCAGGGTCTTCATCCCATGTCCTTCGAGCAGGGTTCTGACCGCGAAAATGTTGCGCGGATCGTCGTCGACGATCAGCACGGTCTTGCCCTTCAGGCTGTCGAGCGTTTCACTCGAGAGCCGCGGCAGCGGGGGTTCCGCGGCCAGGAACTCACGCACCGCGTTAGTCGTTTCAGCTACCTTTTCTTCGATCTGATCGGCCAGCCGCGCTTGAGATTCAGCGTCGTCCTCGCGGATCCCGAACAACTCGACGTCCTTGCCGTAGCTGACGGGCATGTAGAGCGTGAAGACGCTGCCTTCGCCGGGACTGCTCTCGACGTGAATCTCGCCGCCGAGCGCGCGCGCAATCTCGCGGCTGATTGAGAGTCCGAGACCGGTGCCGCCGTAGCGCCGGCTGGTGCTGCCGTCGGCTTGTTGGAACGCCTCGAAAATCAGCCGCTGCTTGTTCTTTGCGATTCCGATTCCAGTGTCGGTAACCGACAGCGCCAGGACTTTGCCCGGGCCTCTGAGAGCCTCGCTGTCGAAATCGCGGTGCGGCTCGACCATCTCCATGCGGAATTTCACCGAGCCGGCCTCCGTGAATTTGATCGCATTGGCCAGCAGATTTCTCAGCACCTGCTCGATTCGCTGACGGTCGGTGCGAATCTCTTGTGCGACGCCCGGCGCCACCTCGATCGAGAAGCTGAGCCCTTTTTCCTCCGCCAGCGCGCGGAAGCTGCGCTCGGCGAATTCAACCAGATCCGAGGTCGGAAGCTGCCGCACCTCGATCGCCATCTTGCCCGCCTCAACCTTGGAGAGGTCGAGAACTTCGCTGATCAGCTTCAGCAGGTCGGTGCCTGAAGAATAGATCGTGCGGGCATAGTCGAGTTGCTTCTCGCTGAGGTTTTCCTCCTTGTTGTCGGACAGGACCTTGGCGAGGATCAGGAGGCTGTTCAACGGCGTGCGCAGCTCGTGCGACATGTTCGCGAGGAACTCGGACTTGTATTTCGAGACCAGCGCGAGCTGCTCGGCTTTCTCCTCGAGCGACTTCCTTGCCTGCTCGACCTCGCGATTCTTGATCTCGACCTTGGTGTTCTGTTCCTCGAGCTGCTTGGCTTTTTCCTCGAGCTCGAGGGCCTGCCGTTCGAGCGCGGTGTTGGTGCTCTTCAGCGTGTCCTGCTGATGGGTCAGCTCTTTCGACTGATTCTGCAACTCCTGCGTGAGGCTCTGCGATTGCTGCAGCAATTCCTCGGTGCGCATGTTCGCCATGATCATGTTGAGGACGACGCCGATGCTCTCCGTCAGCTGATCGAGGAAGATCTGATGGATCGCGCTGAAGGTGTTGAACGACGCCAGCTCGATTACGGCCTTGACCTCGCCCTCGAACAGGATCGGCAGCACGATGATGTTGAGCGGCGGCGCCTCGCCGAGGCCCGAGCTGATGTGGATGTAGTCGTGCGGCGCGTGTGTCACCAGGATGCTCTTTTTCTCGAGCGCGCACTGACCGACCAGGCTCTCGCCGATGCGGAATCGATTCGCGACGCCTTTGCGCTCGCGATAGGCGTAAGTGTTTGTGAGCTTGAGGATCGGAGCGCCTTCGTCGGCGTCCATCATGAAGAACGCGCCCTGATGCGCCGAGACCAGCGGCGTCAGCTCCGACATGATCATTCGCGAAACGGCCTCGAGGTTTTTCTGGCCCTGCATCATGCTCGAAAATTTCGCGAGGTTGGTCTTGAGCCAGTCCTGCTCCTGGTTCTTTTGCGTCGTCTCCTTCAGGTTCACGATCATCTGGTTGATGTTGTCCGACAGCGCCGCGACTTCGCCGAGCGCTTCGACCTTAATCGATCGCGTCAGGTCGCCTTTGGTAACTGCCGTCGCGACGTCGGAGATCGCGCGGACTTGGGTGGTCAGGTTACCTGCAAGTTGGTTGACGTTGTCGGTCAAGTCGCGCCAAGTTCCTGCTGCCGCCGGCACACGGGCCTGACCACCCAGTTTACCTTCGATACCGACCTCGCGGGCCACCGTGCTGACCTGGTCGGCAAAGATACTCAGAGTTTCCGTCATGCTGTTGATCGTGTCGGCCAATGCCGCGATCTCGCCTTTCGCTTCCACACCGATCAGTTTCTGGGTGAGGTCGCCGTTGGCGACCGCGGTCACGACTTTGACGATGCCGCGGACCTGGGTCGTGAGGTTCGAGGCCATGAAATTGACGTTGTCGGTGAGGTCCTTCCACGTGCCGGCGACGCCGGGGACGCGCGCCTGGCCGCCGAGTTTCCCTTCGACGCCGACCTCGCGCGCCACCGTGCTGACCTGCTCGGCGAATGTGCTCAGCGTGTCGGTCATGTTGTTGATCGTGACGGCGAGCGCTTCGACCTCGCCGCGCGCATCGACGACCAGTTTTTGTTTCAGGTCGCCGTTGGCGACGGCGGTCACGACTTTGACGATGCCGCGGACCTGGGTCGTCAGGTTCGACGCCATGAAATTGACGTTGTCGGTCAAATCTTTCCAAACGCCCGACACGCCTTTGACTTCCGCTTGGCCGCCGAGTTTTCCTTCGGTGCCGACTTCGCGCGCGACGCGCGTGACCTCCGCGCTGAATGAATTCAGCTGATCGACAAGAGTATTGATCGTGGTCTTCAGTTCGAGGATCTCGCCTTTGACGTCGACCGACATCTTCTTCGACAGGTCGCCGTTGGCGACTGCGGTAACGACCTTGATGATACCGCGGACCTGGTCGGTAAGGTTGGCGGCCAGCACGTTGACGTTTTGGGTCAGATCCTTCCAGATGCCCTCGACGCCCTGGACTTCCGCCTGGCCGCCGAGTTTTCCGTCGGTGCCGACTTCGCGGGCGACGCGGGTAACTTCCGACTGCGAACGACCGCAGCTGATCCACCATCGTGTTCATGGTGTTCTTGAACTGCGAGGATTTCGCCCTTGGCATCGACCGAAATTTTCTTCGACAGGTCGCCTCGCGCAACCGCGGTCGTGACTTCTGCGATGTTTCGGACCTGGGCGGTCAGATTGTTCGCGAGCAGGTTGACGTTGTCGGTCAGATCCTTCCAGGTGCCCGCGACGTTGGGCACTTCGGCCTGCGCGCCCAATTTTCCTTCCACGCCGACGGTCTTCGCGACGCTGGTGACCTGCTCGGCGAAGATCGCGAGAGTCTTGGTCATGCCGTTGAGCGTGTCTCCCAATGCCGCGATCTCGCCCTTGGCTGCGACTTCCAGTTTTTGGAGACAGGTCGCCGTTGGCAACCGCCGTGATGACTTTGACGATGCCTCGGACCTGGGTAGTCAGGTTCGACGCCATGAAATTGACGTTGTCGGTCAGATCCTTCCAGACGCCTGATACGCCGCGCACTTCCGCCTGGCCGCCGAGTTTTCCTTCGGTGCCGACTTCGCGCGCGACGCGGGTAACTTCCGATGCGAACGAGTTGAGCTGATCGACCAGCGTATTGATGGTGTTCTTGCAGCTCGAGGATTTCGCCCTTGACGTCGACCGTGATCTTCTTCGAGAGGTCGCCCTTTGCAATCGAGGTCGTAACTTCCGCGATGTTTCGGACCTGCGCGGTGAGATTGTTCGCGAGCAGGTTGACGTTGTCGGTCAAATCCTTCCAGGTGCCCGCGACGCCCGGGACTTCCGCCTGCGCGCCCAGCTTTCCTTCCACGCCGACGGTGCGCGCCACGTCGGTAACCTGTTCGGCGAACAGGCCCAGCGTTGCGGTCATGCCGTTGATCGTGTCGGCCAGTGCCGCGATCTCACCGCGCGCGTCCACGATCAGCTTTTGCGACAAGTCGCCGTTGGCGACCGCGGTCACGACCTTGACGATGCCGCGCACCTGGGTGGTCAGGTTCGACGCCATGAAATTGACGTTGTCGGTCAGGTCCTTCCAGACGCCCGACACGCCTTTCACTTCGGCCTGGCCGCCGAGTTTTCCTTCGGTGCCGACTTCGCGCGCGACGCGCGTAACTTCCGCGGAGAACGCTCGCAGCTGATCCACCATCGTGTTCATGGTGTTCTTCAGTTCGAGGATTTCGCCTTTAACATCGACCGTGATTTTCTGCGACAAGTCGCCGTTGGCGACCGCGGTCGTGACGGTTGCGATATTGCGGACCTGGTCGGTCAGGTTGCGCGCGAGCACGTTGACGTTGTCGGTCAGATCCTTCCAGGTGCCCGACACGCCTTTGACTTGCGCCTGGCCGCCGAGCTTGCCGTCGGTGCCGACTTCCTTGGCGACGCGGGTAACCTCATCGGCGAACGAGCTCAGCTGATCGACCATCGCGTTAACCGTGGTCCCGATCCGCAGGAACTCGCCTTTGACCGGCTGCCCGTCGATCTCAAGCGCCATTTTCTGACTCAAATCGCCTTGCGCGACCGCGCCGATAACGCGGGCGACCTCGGTCGTCGGCTGCACCAGGCCGCCGATCAGCGAATTGATCGAATCTTCAATTTCCTGCCATCCGCCGCGGGCGCCCCTCACGGTCGCGCGCTCGGTCATTCGCCCCTCGCGCCGGACCGCTTTCTCGACGCGGATTATCTCGCTGGTGATCGCTTCGTTGCGCTCGACGATGGCGTTGAAACCCAGCGCTAGCTCGTCGAGCAGCTTGTCCTTGTGGGTGACCTTGAGCCGAACCGAAAAATCGCCCTGACCGGCGGCGGTCAAGGCGTTGATCAGATTTTTGAACCGCCGCTCATCCGATCCTCCATTTTCGTTGGGAGCTCGGTGCCCGTTTCGACGGGATTTGCCGTTGGTCTTGGTTCCGGCGATAGTCTCATTGTCTGCCAATTGGCCCGCATCGGCCGACCGCTGACTCCGGTTCGAATCGTTCACTTCCACCTGGTTAGCTCCTTGGAGAACTCCCCGTTTGATTGGCGTCCAAAAACTGAAGGATTGAAAATTTGAAAATAAAGAGCAGGGTGCAATGAGATGTGGAGGAAGTTCGGAATAATCCGAACCGGAAGGCGAAGTTGTTGCACCCTGCTCGCAGGGACTACGGACATTCAATTCTCCCCGACATTTTGGGCCCGTCCATGGCCACAAAAACGAATGCCTATCGCAAAAGGAAAAGCTACCAGCAGCAAGCAGAAAACGTGCCGGTTGAGGTGGCAGATTTAGAAAACTAAGAAAGACTGCTTAAACGCTAACGTATCCCCATATAAGTAGAACCCGAGTATCGATTTCAGTCATAGGCTGGTTCCGGAATTTCGGAAAAACCTTCCGGATATTTTTTCACAGTTCACGAAATCCGGCGCTCGGGGGAGACTCGACGATTTGAAATTCCCGGACCATGATTTGCTCGAAAGTATGGCTTCGCGTATCCGCGATCTTTTCAATCCCGGGGTAGTTTCTTCAAAGAGGCTGGTCGTCGTAGTGCTCTGCGTATGCACTTTCCTACCAAGCGTCGTGAAGGGCGCTGAGGATTCGCCGCTGAAGATTGGCCCGCCGCTGGATTCTCTAAAGACGACTGAGCTGCACGATTCCTTCAACGAAATTCATCACGGGCATCGCCACGAGGCGATCGACATCATGAGACCGCGCGGCACTCCGATTCGCGCAGTTACCGACGGCTTCATTCGCAAGGTTTTCATGAGCCGGCAAGGCGGACTGACTATCTACGAATTCGATCGAGAGAGCGTTTACTGTTTCTACTACGCACACCTGGACCATTACGCAGAGAAGCTTCGCGAAGGAATGCCAGTCGAGCGCGGCGATGTGATCGGATACGTCGGCACGACCGGCGATGCGGCGCCGGACGCGCCGCAACTGCACTTCGCGATCTTCAAGCTCGGGCTCGACAAGAATTGGTGGAAGGGCGAGGCGATCGATCCGTATCCGATACTGATGAGAGCGGTTACTGAGGCCCAGTCAGTTTGGGTTAAGATGGAGCGCTCCGCGATTTCAGAGACCGGAACCGGCTTCGCTTGCGCGAAGCTGTCCGAGGTCCTTCCTCCGCTCGCGTTGCTCGGATCGTCAGGATGACACAATGCGCTCGTGTTGCTCGCTTTGTCAGGATGACACAATCACCGCTCGTGTTGTCGCGAGGCGCTCGCGTTGCTCCATCGTCAGGATGAGGATCATGACCGCGGGTGGCCGTATGGCTTCAGTATTTTTTCCAGTGCTGTCAGCGTCGCCTGATTTTCGGAGAGCTGACGCTCGAGCGTCGCGCGGGTGGTCGCGGGAAAATCCTGCTGCAAGGCCTTCTGGTACTCGGAGATAACCTCTTTGGCATCCTCGAGACACCACTCGACGACGCCGGTATCGCCCATGCTCATTACCACGTTCAGATCCATCTCGGCGCGATCGATGAAGCCGCTGACACTGCCGGATTCCTTACCCGGCTTCTCGCCTTCACCGCCCAGTCGCTTGCGCTCGAGGTTCAGTTCGTCGGCATAGCGGCGGCGCATCGCTTCCTGCCGTTTGAAGAATTGCACCAGGTTTTCTTTGCTGACGTCGGCGGCGGCTCGACGATAACGCTCTGCGCTGTCGACGCAGATCTTGATCAGGTTATCCAGGGTTTCAAGGTTGGTCATCGAGATCCTCCTATGTCATGCATGGGATTCGCCTGAACGATGAGGGTTGTGGCGGGTTTTTCGCTTTGATCCGTTGGACGAGCCGTTGGACGATTTCGCGTCGAGGTTGAAGCGCGGCAGAACTTTGTCGGCGTAGAAGCGCAGGAACTCGTTCTGCTTTGGGCCGATCTGATGCACGTAGATGTGATCGTAACCGGCATCGACAAATTTCTTGATGGCGTCGATATGGCGGCGCGGCTCCGGACCGAGAATTACGTCCTCGGTAATCTTCTCGGGCTGCATCGACTCCGCGACTTTCTCAAAATGTTTCGGCAACGGCAGATCGGTCATCAGCGGCGCGTCGATGCCGGCGTTGGGCCATTGCTTGCGAACGATGCGCGCGGCGTCATCTTCGCTCGACGCGAAACAGACGGTCACCTGGCCGTAGCGCGGTTTGTCCTTGCCGCCGCCGCGCTCGAAATGCTTGACCAGTTCGCGCTCGGGCACAGTGCTGATGAGTCCGTCGGCGATATGACCGGCGAGATCGGCCGAGCGCGGCTTCGACGCTGCGATCATAATCGGAGGCGGTTGGTCAGGCATAGTGAAGATCCGCGCCTGCTCGACGGTGTAGAATTTGCCACGGTGGGTTTGCCATCCGCCTTGCCACAATAGTCGCATGACGGCGACGGCCTCTTCGAGCATTTCCTGGCGTTGCGGGGCGGGCGGCCAATGCATTCCGGTGATGTGCTCGTTCAGGTTTTCGCCGGTGCCGAGGCCGAGAAAAAATCTGCCGGGCATCATTACTGCGGAAGTCGCGGCAGCCTGCGCGATGATCGCCGGGTTATAGCGCATGAGAGGACAGGTCACGCCGGTGCCGAGGCTGAGATTCCTTACCGCCTGTGAAATCCCGCCGATCACGTTCCACACGAAAGGACTGTGCGGCTGCTGGTTGGTCCACGGATGGAAGTGATCTGAGATCAGCGCGAACTGAAAACCAAGGCTCTCTGCGGTGCGTGCATTCGCTATGAGATCGGTCGGGCCGAATTCTTCGCTGGACAGCGCGTATCCCAACTCCAACATGAGATTGCTCCGTGTCGATCGAGAGGGAATAAACGCAAGAGGTGGGCCAGATTTCATTCGAGAAATCTTTGCTTGTCAAATTTCAAAGCATGACAAAGCTGAAAGAATTACACCCTCAACCGCGACCAATCGCCAAGGCAGCCGCAAATCCTCTGATTAATGCGTGTTGCGCTATGAACAGGCGAGATGGCAGCGGACTTGCTCGTTCCCCGGCTGACGGCTCCAATTGAGCTCGAGGTGAAAAGCTATGAAATGCCGGCATGACGCTTGTTCCTGCGAAGCAGAACCCGGGAACCAGTTTTGTTCTAACGAATGTGAGTCCGACACGCGCGATGAAGGGGCGACCGATTGCCATTGCGGCCACGATGATTGCCGCGCCTCGCATTCGTCGCATCGCGACAGTACTTAAGTCCGCGACGCAGGCACAAATGGCAGTCGAACAGATCGACGGACTCTGCGCAAACAAGGCATCGCGGGCACCGAAAACACAGACGGCCACGACGATGTCGGGGGACGCGCACCGGAGCCCCTGCGGGTGAACTGAGCCAAGCCGAGCGGCGGTCGCCGAGGAACGCACGGCGCCTCGAGCGGCGGTGATTCATGAGGCGATTCGATCCGAGGGTGAGGGCGAGTTACGACGGCCGATCAGCGCACTCGTCTGGTCCGGGATGGCGGCGGGTCTTTCGATTGGATTCTCGCTGGTTGCCAGCGGACTGATCCGGGCTCAGCTCGCGGATACGAGCTGGAGGCCGCTGGTGGCGAGCTTTGGCTATAGCGTCGGCTTCCTGGCCGTGATTCTCGGACGTCAACAGCTCTACACCGAAAATACTCTGACGGTGATGTTGCCGCTGCTGACGCTCCGCAATCTGCCGACTCTCGTGCAGGTGATCCGGCTGTGGGTCGTGGTGCTGATCGCAAATCTTGCCGGTGCGTGCATGTTCGCGTGGGCGCTGGCCAGTTTCAATCTCTTCAGTCCCGAGGCGACGGGATCGTTCGCCGATATTGCCACGACTGCCGTCTCGGTCGGATGGACCACGTTGCTGGCACGCGGAGTGGTCGCGGGATGGCTGATCGCGTTGATGGTCTGGATGATGCCCGGCGCCGATTCCTCGCGCGCATTCATTATCGTCGTGATGACCTACCTGGTGGCGCTCGGCAATCTGCCGCATGGAATCGCCGGATCGGTGGACGGGTTCTTTCTTGTTGCCCGGGGGGCGATGTCATGGCGCCACATGCTGGGCGATTACCTGACGCCGGTTTTGATCGGCAACACGATCGGCGGAGTCTCGTTGGTTGCCTTCTTCAATCATGCGCAAGTGGTTTTCAGCGGCGATGGGTGATGGTTCTTCGGATGGGTAATTTCTACATGGATCGCTCTGTCACGTTCGGCTAATGCTCGCGATTTTCGGCTTCGGAAGCTGGCACGTCCAATGCTCATTTCCTCTAACCGATAACACTCTCCCTGGAGGCTCGAGAGGAAATGAAATACCTGCCAATGATATTTGTGATCGGCACTCTTTTCTCGATGGCGATCATCGCTTGTCAGCAGCCGGTCGGGTCGGTCATTCCCCACAAAGTGGTTGCGACCGGCAATCAGCATGCGGTGCCGATGTATCCTGATGAACAGACCTATCTGCACACGTCTCATGAGAAGCAAGAGGGCGGATTGGTCGGAGTGGTTGGCGATGTGAAGGAACAATTAAAAGCGAAGCAGATCGATGACCAGACTCCAGTGCAGATTGTGAGCAGCGATGACAATGGCGCGGTGGTAACAGTCACCGATGGACCGATGAAGGGAGCGACAGGATTCGTCCCCAAGCAGAATATTGACTGAGCAGTAGCAGTCGATGGCTGAAGGCAAGCTTTCAAAGTACCGGTCGAAGCGCGACTTCAGCAAAACCGCCGAACCGAGCGGAGAGAGCACTGTCGCGTCCTCAGTTCGTCCACGGTTCGTGATTCAGAAACACGACGCGTCGCATCTGCATTACGATCTCCGGCTTGAACTCGACGGTGTATTCAAATCCTGGGCGCTGCCGCGTGGACCTGCGCTCGACCCCAAGGAAAAGCGGCTAGCGGTCGAAGTTGAAGATCATCCACTGGAATACGGCGATTTCGAGGGCACTATTCCCGAAGGAGAGTACGGCGGCGGGACGGTGATGCTTTGGGATCGCGGCTACTGGGAGCCTGAAGGCGACAAATCGGCCGAGGAGCAGCTCAAATCCGGAAACCTGAAGTTCAGGTTGGATGGCCGGCGCCTGCATGGAAGTTGGGTGCTGGTGCGGATGAAGCGCGATCGCAATGGCGGCAAGCGCACCAACTGGCTGCTGATCAAGCATCGCGACGAGTTCGCGCGCGAAGACAGCGACAACGGGCCTTCGGACGACGATCGAGTCGGTAGCGTCGGGACGCACGATGGCCGAGATCGCCAGCGGCAAGGGCCCCAGGCCGAAGCCCTTTATGCTCAAAACAAGAAAAGCGCGCGCGGCTGACGCGGTGTGGAATTCGAATCGTGACAAAGCCGCCCGAACTTCGCGGACCGCAGGAAAATGAACTCCAAATCGAAGGCGAGTTCCACGCCGGTGACGAAACAGGTCGGCGATGCGGTCGTGATGGGCGTGACGATCTCGAAGCCGGATAAAATTCTCTGGCCCGATGCCGGCGATCGCAAGCCGGTCACCAAACTGGACCTGGCGCATTACTTCGAAGCGGTCGGAAGCTGGATGATGGTGCATCTGAAGGGGCGGCCGTGCTCGATTGTTCGCGCGCCCGACGGCATCCACGGGCAGCATTTTTTTCAGCGCCATGCGATGCCGGGAAATTCGAAACGTCTCACGCTGACTAAAGATTCGGGCAGCAAGGAGCCCTACCTTCAGATCGATCGACTCGAAGGTCTCGCGGAAATTGCGCAACTGGCCGGCCTCGAGCTGCATCCATGGAACTGCCAGCCGGGGAATCCCGAGGTCCCTGGGCGCCTGGTTTTCGATCTTGATCCGGCGCCCGGCGTTGATTTCGCGGACGTGATTGAGGGCGCTCGCGAAATTCGCGAGCGGCTGGAAACCGTTGGCCTCGTGGGCTTTTGCAAAACGACGGGCGGCAAAGGGATGCATGTGGTGACGCCGCTGAGCCGTTCGAAGAATGGTGAGCTTTCCTGGGCGGACGCCAAATCCTTCGCTCGCGACCTCTGCCTGCAAATGACCGCCGACAATCCCAAACGCTATCTCGCGAAGATGGCGAAGAAAGAGCGCACCGGCCGCATCTACCTCGACTACTTGCGCAACGACCGCACAGCGACCGCGGTAGCTCCCCTGTCGCCTCGCGCTCGCGACGGCGCGCCAGTATCGATGCCGCTCCAGTGGACGCAGTTGCGCCCCGGGCTCGATCCCCTACGCTTCACGATCCGCACGGCTCCAGGCCTCATCGCCAAGAGCAAAGCATGGCAAGATTACTGCGACTCCGAACGTCCGCTTGCACCTGCAATCAAACGGCTGACGCGATCCAAAGCAGCTTAAGAGGTTGGCTTTGGAGAATGCTGGCGCTGATCGCCGGCCTGGTCTGCATTGGTGGATGCGGGACCGTGCCCGATTCGTACGCGCTCATGCACGACCGCTCGCTGTACTGGCACCATTTCAAGGTCGTGAGCCCGCAGGGTCCGCTTTCGCCCATCGAGAGTCGCGCGATCATCCAAAGACTCGAGGCACGGAGCGGCAAGACCGACATACTGGAGCGCCATCTCGCTTTCGAACAGGCAATCAGCGGAAGTCCCCTGGTGACGGGCAATCAAGTCAGCCTGCTCGAGAACGGCGCCGCGACCTACCAGGCGATGTTCGCCGCGATCGAGGGCGCGACGCATAACATCAATCTCGAAACCTACATCTTCGACGGCGATCAGATCGGGAACGAGTTCGCGAACGCGCTGATCGCGAAACATCAACAGGGCGTGCAGGTCAATGTCATCTACGACGGCTTCGGTTCGATCCTTACGCCTCGCAGCTTCTTCAATCGGATGCGATCGAACGGAATTCGGCTGGTTGAGTTCGACCCAATCAATCCGTTTGCGGCGGGCTTTCGATGGGCGCCGCTGCATCGCGACCATCGTAAGCTGATGGTGGTGGATGGCGCGATCGCAATCACCGGCGGCATAAATATCTCGGGGGTCTATTCAAGCGGCATCATCTCAAGGGGGAAAAATCCGTCCGAGGAAGTTTTGAAAACGTGGCGCGACACCGACGTCCAGGTCGAGGGTCCGGTGGTGCCCGAATACCAGGAACTGTTCATCGCCAACTGGCTCCAGCAAGGCGGTGAGCCGCTTGGGTTCAGGGATTATTTTCCGGCGCTCGATGCCAAGGGTCACCAGATCGTTCGCGTGCTCGGGAGCGTGCCCCAGGAATTCAGCACGATCTACGTGACGCTCATCTCTGCTATTCGCAACGCCGAGACTAACATCTACATCACGGACGCGTACTTCGCGCCGGATTCGCAGGTCCTCGAAGCACTGGAAGGCGCAGCGCGGCGTGGCGTAGATGTTCGCCTGCTTTTTCCCGGACACAGCAACGAGCCGTTGATTCAGCCGGCGGCGCGATCCCACTTTTCCGAGCTGCTTGGCGCGGGGGTGAAAATATATCTCTGGCAGGGCGAAATGCTGCATGCGAAGACCGCGACTATCGACGGGGTCTGGTCGACAGTAGGTTCCTCGAATCTCGATTGGTGGAGCATCGCGCGCAACGACGAAATCAACACGGTCGTCCTGAGCGTCCGTTTTGGACAGCAGATGAACGCTTCGTTCGCGCGCGATTTGCAGAATTCCCAGCAACTCGACTATGCCACCTGGCAACAACGATCTGTTCTCGAGCGAATCGAGGAAGCCATCGCCGGGAGCCTCCAGCCGCTGCTCTAGAGACTCGGCCGCTTGGAGGAACCGGTCAAAATTACGTAAGTGTCCGCGCGATTTTAGGTGCGCCTCGAAAGTTGGCGCCAAGTTTTTGAGGAAGTGCGGTATCGATCTTGCTGCCTTCAAAGGGTCTACGCGCATAACCAAAATGGCTGCCGGATCAGCATACAAGATGTCCCCAGAGGTGGCGCCTCCGCGCCACGTGCGAGGATCTCGCGCCGCCGGATGGGTTATAGGCACACTCGTGGTGCTCGTCATCGCAGTATTCGTAGCCTCGTATTTTTTGGATCCGATAGTTCGGTCGCGGGTCGAACATACGATGAATCAGAAGCTGGTGGGTTATCACACCAGACTGGGGCACGCGCACATTCAGTTGCTCAGCGCGACCTTGATTCTCAACGACCTGGTCGTGAAGCAGAACGCTCATCCCGACCCACCGGTCGCGGATTTTCCCCAGGTGACGTTTGACCTCCAATGGCGCGAGTTGGTCTTTGGAAAAGTGGTGGGCCAGGTCCTGCTCAACCATCCTCACGTGCATATCAATCTCATTCAGTTGCGAGCCGAAAAGGCTAACCCGGTGCCGCTCAGCAAAGAGGGTTGGCAGGATGCGGTCGAGGCGATTTATCCTTTCAAAATAAATTTGTTCAGGATTCGGGACGGTGAGGCGACTTATATCGATACCGATCCGCAGCGGCCGCTTCACCTATCGGAGATCTCGCTCACCGCCGACAACATTCGCAACATCCATTACGCCGACCAGGTGTATCCATCGCCGTTTCGTGCTGAGTCGGTAGTATTCGATAAGGGACGAATGGCTATCGATGGCAAGGCGAACTTTCTCGCCAAGCCGTTCCCGGGCATTCTCGCGAACTACCAGGTCGAGCGTATTCCACTAAATCAATTCGAGCCCGAAGTTCAACGCGCCAACTTCCACGTTTATCGCGGAATCCTTGTGAGTAAGGGCGTCGTCGAGTACTCGCCGACGATAAAGAGGGTCGATCTCGCGAATGCCACTATCGATGGGATTCGTCTCGAGTACGTGCATACCTCACAGTCCGCGGAGGCCGAGACCAGTCGAATACACACCGTCAAGGCGGTAGCGGCGAAGGTGACCAACACACCCGACCTCCAACTGAGGGCCCGCGAGGTGGCACTTACGAACAGCGAATTGAAGTTCATCAACGACGCGGCGAATCCTCATTACCAACTCTTCATTTCAGACGCGAATATGCGTGCGACAAATCTGTCGAACCACCTAAGTGCGGGACCGGCAAAATTCCAGTTCAACGGAAAACTAATTGGATCGGGTGATGCTACGCTGAACGGGGTTCTGCGCCCTGCGCATGATGGTCCAGATTTCGAATTCGACCTGGCTAGCCGTGATGTCGATCTCACTGCGCTTAACGACTTGCTAAGAGCGTACGGAAAATTCGATGTAGCTTCCGGCAAGGTATCGGTCTTCGCACAAGTCAGTGTGAAGAACCATTACGTCAACGGCTATGTGAAACCATTGTTCACCGATATCAAGGTCTACGACCCGCAAAAGGATAAGAAGAAACCGCTCCTAAAGAAGGCTTACGAGGTAGTTATCGGCGGAGCGGCCAAGCTGCTGAAGAATCCACAGACAAAAGAATTAGCAACCAGGATCGATATCTCGGGTCCGATCAAAAACCCAAATGTGGATCCTTGGCAAGCAGTTGGGCAATTTCTTTATAACGCATTCGTCGATGCAATCGTCCCGGGCTTTGATCGAGAAATAGCCCAAGCCAGAGCAGCACAGGGATAGCTATTTCCGTTCGTCTTTTGCTGGAATCAATTCTCCTAACCCGCGACCGCGAAAGAATTACCGAAAAAACCAAGGCATTGTGCGGTTTCTGGCTACGGGAATTCTACAGTCCCATGTGGCCGGCTTCTTGCTCTAACTAAGGCTCAGTTCCCGATGGAGGGTTCAAAAAATGGGTCTTATGAAACGTATCGCAATACTCCCAGCCGCCGTTGCCGCATGCGGTATCGCCGCTGGATGCTTCTCCTACCACAAGAATGTGGATGAGACGACTCCGGCGCCCGTGGTTGAAACGGCTCCCGCACCGGTGGTGGCAGTACCACCTGCTGAGACCTCGAGCACCACAACCACAACGACCGATAATGGATTGGTGCAACGGCAACGGACAACGACGTACACCACGCCGTAGGTGCATAGCCATAGGCACGTCGGTTTCAACGACGCGCGCGCGGATTTAAAAAACCGCGCGCGCGTTCGCAATCCGATTCTGCGGCGGAGAACCATCAATGAAGAAATCTGTTATTTCGACTATAAGTCTGAGCGCGATACTTAGCGCATGCCTCGCGCTCGCGTCCTGCGCGGATACTACGACTCGAACGACAACCTATTCGAGCGCTCCGGATGAGGCGCCGGTGGAGAGCACCACCACGACAACGTACAGCACGACGGATGATCACGACAGCGTGGTGGGATCCACGGCTCATGCAGCCGGAACCATAATCGCGGCGCCGTTCCGTATCGTGGGAGATGCTCTGAGCGTCATTTTTTAGAACCATTCTGCCGGAACTGGGTTTACGGCGGTTTATGTATGCCTGGTTTTCGCAAATAGCGCCGCTTGACGCGCGACTGAATCGCAGTTAATTGTCTCTTCGAACATTTAGTGAATTAACTGTCGCGCAAATTCTCAGACACTGGTTCCTGGAGACGGTTCATGTCTGATCTGAGACTTCGAGAGACAGACGGTGCGGCCAGAAATGGCAGAGAGTCACCGGTGCCTTCGGCGATCCGATTCGCCAAATCTACGATAAAATCAATTTCCTGCCGCGATTCTTTAAGCCGCGAAGTCCAATGACCGAGCACGACAAAATCACGGCTTTGCTCAATTCGCAGCATGATCCTGAACGACTGTTTTCGCTTTTGATGAGCAACCTCCCCGCCCGCGTTTGGATAAAGGACGCACTGGGGCGATACGTGTTCGTCAACTCACGGCTTAGTTCGGAACTCAGTATCGAACCTGAAAAATGGATTGGCGCGCGGGACGAAGAACTGTTTCCAAACGTCGGTCACGTCTATTGGCGCAAGGACCTCCAGGTCTTTTCCACTGGCACTCCATTGGTTTCAACCGATCTGATCGAGCGGGGAAAATCTCTTTTCGTCGTAAGATTTCCCTTGGCTATCGACGGCAAAGACCACGTCGCCGCAGTCGGCGTCGAGACCACCGAGCAAATGTCGGCTCTGATCGGCTTCTTTCATCTGCGCGACGAGCTCTTTCGAAACGAGCGACTGCGTGCGATCGGCGAGATGGCATCAGGACTTGCGCATGACCTCAGAAATATTTTGAACGCGGGCTCGCTGAGATTGAACATTCTCCGATCGAAGGCCGGCGATGATTTGCTCAACGACGTGGACGCGCTGGCGAGGACAGTAAACGCTGCTGCCGAGCGAGTGCGGGGACTTCAGGAATTTGTCAACGAGCGGCCGCAGGAAAATCTCGAAGCGGCGAATCTGTCGATCCTCATTGGCGACGCGATCGAAATGGTGGATTTCCTGATTGAAAAAACTCCGACGGTCAAAGGCGGCACGGTGAAACTCCTATGTAACATTCCCGCTTCGCTGCCGAAGGTCTGGGCTTTTCCGAGCCAGGTGAAACACGTGTTCGCGAATCTTCTAATCAACGGCCGCGAGGCTATGCCCGATGGCGGCAATTTATTAATCGAAGCAAGGCCGATCGACACTACCGTCGAGGTTTCCGTCACCGATGAAGGCACCGGCATCCCCGCCGATGTTCTTCCGAAAATGTTCGATCCCTTCTTCACGACAAAGGACTTAGGCACCGGTTTGGGTCTCTCGATGGCGCGCGACGTCATGACCAGGCTGGACGGCGAGATTCGCGCTGAAAATCGTTCTCCCCAAGGCGCCTCGATCATCTTGAATTTTCCGATCGCGGAATAGTTACCGCACCGAGTACTTTTTACATGCTTCACAGGGTTGCAGTGAAACTGGACGCCTGCGCCTCATCCAAATCGGCAAAACCTAAGCAGTTTCCAGCCAGCGTCCTGAGTACATCTCTTGCTTTATCTTGGCGCCCGTAACCGAAAGGGTGGGCGCAGGTGTAAACAATGCTCGAGGCAAACGCAGCCTTGGAGTCCACAGCAAGCGGCGGGGGCCTATCGAAAAACGCCACTCCAGACTTGAAATCAGATGGGGTACGTGGGTTCGAGCGCGCGGCAATCGCTCTTGAACCCGGAGATCTGGTCGAAGTCAGAAGTGCGGCGGAAGTTGTATCGAGCCTCGACGGCGACGGTAAACTCGACGGCCTGCCGTTCATGCCCGAGATGCTGGCATTTTGCGGACGTCGCCTGCGCGTTTCCAAGAGAGCAGATAACACATGCGCCCTGGGCCAGCCTCGACGAATCGAGAACACGGTCCATCTCGGACAACTGAGATGCGACGGCTCGGCGCATCGCGGATGCGAGGCCGGCTGTCTTTTTCTATGGAAGGAAGCGTGGCTTCGGCGCGTGACTGACAGCGCAGAAGAATCCAGTGACACACAGATTGCGCCGGTTGGCATCGAGGATGGCGCTTACCGCCTTCTTAGTGAGTTCGCGCAGAAGCCGGATAACACTCTTATGTGTCAGTCGACAGAGTTGAATTCCGCGACTTGTCCGGCGCCACTCGGCAGCTCTTCGAGTTACTTCGTCAAGGTCGCGCGAGATTGCGCCGCGAACAAAAGAAGTGTCGAGGACCTACGCCAGCTCGTTACTTACTTCTGGGGTAAAGTGATCCTTGGTCTGTTTATGCTGTGGGCGCGAGCGCCATGGAATGCCGACCGATACCATAAGACTCCGGCCACGCCGCTTGATTTGAAGCCGGGTGAAGTGGTGCGGGTGCGCGGGATGTTCGAAATTCTACGGACGCTGGATCGCAAGGGCTGTAACCGAGGCATGGAATTCAAGCCCGAGATGTTCCAGTTCTGCGGCCGCAAGTACCCGGTTATCATCAACATGACGCGGCGAATCGACGAACGGAGCGGTGAACTTAAGGGTTTCCGCAGTCCGTGCATAGTACTTGAATCGGTGTATTGCCAAGGTCAGCGCTCATTCTGTCAGCGAGCGAACTATCACTACTGGCGCGAAATCTGGTTGAGCCGGCAATAGCTGCCGATTAGTTAGCGAGAGGAAAACGATGAAGGCATCTGAGTTGGCGCAATTCTTCAGCGCCATTGGCAATAGAGTCATACAGACAGAGAGCTGCTATTGGTACAATCCCAAACCGTTCCTGTATAAGAGTCTGCCGGTTCACCGTTTCGTGGATCCTTCAACCGCGGAGATAGCGCAGGTCATGATTAAGGGGCCGGCGTTCGCGCTCCGTTATCCGATGACTCCAGACAAGAGCGGCCCGCGCGGAGGAATGTACGTTTGTTCCAACCGCAACTACGACATCCAGGCGCTGACCTCGCAGAACGTCCGCAGCCGCACGCGCAGAGGCCTCGCGCGATGCCGCATCGAGCAAATCGATTTCTCATACCTGGCACAGCATGGACATGCTTTGACGGCGGAAACCACCTTGCGCCAGATGGGCAAGATGCCGAGCACGACAGAGGCGGAGTGGCACCTGTTCTGCGAGAACGCCAGTCGTTCGCCGGACTTCGAGGCGTGGGGAGCCTTTGTCGAGGATCGATTGGCGACCTTCATCGTCGGGATGCTGGTGGAGGACTGCTACTACATACACTTACAGAAGAGTGCTTCGGACTTACTCAAGTACTATCCGAACAACGCGCTGTTGTTCACCGTAATGAAAACCAAGCTGGCGTGTCCGGAGGTCGGCTACATCTCGCATGGGCCCAAAGCTCTCGCTGTCGGTAAGGGGCTCGACTACTTCAAGACCAGCATGGGCTTTGAGATGCAGCCGTACACCGACCACGTGGTCTTTAATCCACTGGTGAAGCCGTTCCTGATGTGGAAGGGCGATGCGGTCGTAGATAGGCTGGTGCAACGCTATCCGGACAATCTATTCTGGCAGCGGGCGTCACGAGCCTTGCGCGTCGCGAGGGGAGAAGAACCTCGCGTCGAAGACACCATCGAACTGGCTTCGCAATAGTTAATAGCGGCGAAGGCGAGGAATCTAACCCCTATGCCCCTTCCCTCGAGGGAAGGGGAACCGGCTTTTGGGTCTAACTTGCAGCGTATCGAACTCGTCGCGGGTCTCTTACAGCGAAGTTCGGTAGTAGTGAACGGCCTGGGTCATGCCGCCGGCGAGCCTGCTGCGCACGTAGTTCATGAAATCCGTAGTGAACACGTACTTCGGTTTCAGGAAGATGCCGCCGTTGTTCAACGAGAAGAGGATTCGATGCATCTTCCAGTTTCGGAAATTCTGATGCAGCTTGAATCGAGCTGATACTCCGAGAGTCTGAATCCCGAATGGGAACTTGAATCCGAACCATAGCGGTTGAGAATTGATCGACAGGTCTGGCTGATAGGATTCTTGAGTCTCCGCTATCTGCCCCTTGGCCAGCGAAAACTCAACAGTCTTATCAAGGTCCGGAATTCTTATGGTCACCGGGCGTAGTAGCAACAGCAGGGCGCGAGGATAACGCTCAATTATCTGCTGCGACATAACCCTGTAGGCATCGAAGATGTCGCTCAGCGGTTTGGTTTCGATCGGGTCATAGACTAACTCATCCCAGCCGGGCAACGCCGCATAACGCTGCAGGGCCTGCGAGGAGTCATGCGGTGCGCCGATCTCGTAGATGTCACCAGGATAAAGAACCGCAGCGGCCTGACCTTGCTTATTCAGATAGTCATACGCATCGCCGACAGTGTTGGCGAATGGGTTGACGTACTTGTTGTCCTCGCTCGAGAAGTAGATGAAACTCGCGAACGGTATCGTGACCTTGGCATCGAGTGCGCGATGAACCTCGGACACGTTGCGCAGAACCTGCAAGGCGCGCTCGGGCAAATAACGCTCCGGCGGTTCGAAACCCGCGTAGGCTGCCAGCGAAAACTGGTTGAGAAGGACGTCGACGTGCTTAAGGTCCTTGAGAATCAGCTTGCATTCGGAAGTGCTGATACGGGCGTCATTCGCATTTAGAATAACTTGTTGATCGTCGATGACAGCCAGCGCCGAATCCATCAAGCCTGCATGGTAACAGTATACCTTCGTGCCGCGGGTCGAGGTTGATTGAGCGGTCAGCGGCACTAACTCGCGATGGGGTAGCAATCGGAAGTGCTGATATCCAAGACCCTTGAACGCAGCGAGCATCTTGGCGGAATCGCGAGTCTGGAAGAGGATAGTGACGCGTTGTTTGAAGGAATCGGGAAACGAGCCCAGTGTTGGAAAATGGCAATGATCCGGATGTTCATGCGATATCCAAATGTAGTCGATACGGTCCAGCAGCGACGGATCCAGCACTGGGTCCGGGCGTAGCGTCCACGAATTGTTGAAAATTTTCCCTGACAGCCACGGATCCATCAGGATCGATGTGTCAGCGCATTCAGCGACTATGCATGCGTGCCCAATGAAGTGAATTTTCATTGGTTCAGGGGTTCAGGCTATTGGCCGAGTCGTCGCTGGACTACACGGCTGTCTTCAAATTTCCGAACCGGTCTCCAGGCGGCATCAGGATCGTCGCTCGGATCGGGCTGGTGGACCGCTAAGTAGTTTTTGGAGTTGCCCGCATAGTGACGAGTGTCGATCACCGCCCCCGCCGCCACATTGCCGACGCCGGGCGGAGTCGAGGTGTCAGCGCTGGCCACATCTTCGAGGTTATACCCAAGTCTCGCGAGAGCAGCGTCGATGCTCGCGGTCATCGATGGCAACAAATTGACGAGAGCCTTGTGCGCGGCGAAACTTATCGCCTCGATCTTGTTGGCGTCGGTTGTCTCTTCCGGCGGACGCTTCAGAATGCCGTTGGCGCGCGACGGTACTGCTATCGGATCGTAGGCCGTCCACGCGTCGTACATAGCGGCGTGCATAGTCGCGAGCATTCGCGCGGCGGTGGGAGGTTCGGCGTTCGTTCGCTGAATGTAGTCGAGCGCGATGTTATCCCAATAGACAGAAACTGTATCGGCGCTGGCTGCGGCGGCGTATTCCAGCAACACCAACACCGCAGTTAAGGTAATAGCTACTCGACGAACGAACATCTGCCCGCCCCTAACGGCTCCTGAGTGTCACCTGCTGAATTCAGCAAATGACGTGGGTGGTATGAAAAGGCTCCGGGCGGGCGCGGGATCTGGCCTATCGTCGTGGTGGGGAGCTAATCGGTCAGCCGCAGCCCACCGGAGCCAAAAGTCAGAATCATTACCTGGTCGTCGGCAATCCTCTCGTGGGAGATATGCAGATTGCGTGCCGCCTCGCGTTCAAACAGACGCTTGTGAGCAACTGGCGTGTCTAGGTACGAGTATAGATTGTTTCTTTAGTTCTAGGCGTCGGGAGTCAGAGCGTGTTTCGATCCGCCTGGCATGTATTCGTGAAAAAATTTCGCCCGACTCATCGAGGCCTGCGCCTCACAGATGCATTCATCAACGGGGATAACGCAGCCGCCGGTCAAGCGCCGTGGCATCTTCATTGCTTTTCCAGCACGGGCCATGCTGCAAAAATTACAACCGTCCCCTCGCGATCGCGCGGTCGAAGTGCAATGGTCGAAAATTCTCACCGAGAATGGCGATCGACGCGCGCAAGATTTCCTGCTCTCGATTCCACATATCGAATATGCGATTGCCGCGGCGGTGGGCCTGCTGATCCTCGGTCTGCTGGTGTATCCAACCGGCGGCGGGATAGTTGGACTCGCGATCGTCGGAGCGGTGATTCTCCCGTGGAGCATTTACTGCACGAGCCGTCATGTCAGCTGGCTGCTTTTTGTACTCGTACTAATCGAGGCAGTGGCCGCGAGCGCTTTCGCCGCGGGTTCGGACGCGAAGATAGGAGCCCTTGTCCGATATCCATTGAGCTTCCTCTTCATCCTGCCGTTTATCGCCTCTTTGTGGAGGTCGGGGATTCTTCGCCAAGGCGGGTTTCGAGATTACGGAATTTATTTGATTTGGGCACTCCTCAGCGTGTCCTATTCGATCCTGCCTGCCGTCTCGATCGCGCGGGCATTCGCGGCGATTCTTCCGTTCCTGGCTTTCTGCGCGATTGTTTCGGAAGTCCGGAGCGGAGAAGACGCGCGTCGAATGATGGGAGTTCTACTCGCCGCTTGCGGAGTCGTGGTCGCGGCCAACTACCTCGCAATTTTTATTCAACCAGGCACGGCCTGGCAGATCGATACTGAACAGGGGATGCTGCGGTTCGTCGGATTTCTCACCGAGCCCAATGAAATCGGCAACTTGATGCTCGCGACTATTGGCGCGGGAGTCGGCTACTGGCCGATTGCGAGCAAAGGGAAGAAGGTTCTGGCTGCGGCGGCGATGATTGGTGCATTGGTGCTTGGTGCGATGGCCGATTCGCGATCGCCCATAGTCGGGCTGGTTATTGGCGCTGGCGTTTACCTGGTCTGGAAATATCGAGCCAAGGGTCTGATCAGCATAGTCATTCTTTGCGCGATTTTTTACGCAGGTGAGCACGTGATTTCCGGCATGCATGAGTACCTCGATCGCGGCGACGTCGCGAGCTTTACGGGCCGGCAGGTCGCATGGGATTTTGCGATTAACAAGGTTAAGGAGCGCCCGCTCGTGGGCTACGGCTACGAGGTCGAGGGACAAATCCTCAGCAGCCAATACTTTCCCGGCTGGGATGCAGTGTGGAGCCTGGGATACCAGTCGTCTTTGCATAACGGCTATGTTTCCCGCGCCATTAGTCTCGGAATACCGGCGCTACTGTTCTGGCTGTTTATTGTATTGCGGCCGTCGATTAGTTGCTTTTTGCGTGATGGGGATCCGTGGGAGTTGAGATCGATGGTGCCGCTCACAGTTCTGCCGGTCTTGATTTTGGATTTCACCGAATCGGTGGTGGACTTCCGCTCATTTGCCGGAATCCTGCTGGCCCTCGCTTGGGCATTGCTCGAGCGCGAGAGACTGTTCGCTCGCGAACAAGCCGCCCAGCACGCGACAGTCGTCGAGGAATCGAAAACGCCGGTCGTCCGGGCTCTGCAGGGGGTGCATGCCTCGTGAAATTAAAATCAAGGCTGCGATCTGGCTGAGCGGCGTATCACTCGTTCTTGTCACGCTCGCATACGTGATTAACTCGCTTGCTCAATCGCCGAGCGGGGCATCGCACGCGTATTATGTCGATTCCAGCACCGGCGACGATTCGAGCTCCGGCCGTAGTCCTTCCAGCGCGTGGCGTACGATCGCAAAAGTTAATTCGATTGCGCTCGCTCCGGGAGACACTGTCTATCTTCGACGCGGCGCAATCTGGCGCGAGACTCTGGAACCGCGCAACGGCGGCGCCCCAGGCCATCCCGTCACCTTTACTGCCTATGGCAGCGGACCGGCGCCGATTATCAGCGGCAGCGATATCGTCACGGGCTGGAGTTCGACCGATGTATCGATCTTTCACGCTCGATCCTCGAAGCCCAACAACGTTTACGTTGATGGAGGCCCGGGCTGGGGACTGACCCGCGCATGCTGTCATGCCGGGGGAGTCATGCACTCGATCAGATCTCTGCGCGACGGGACCAATGACGGCTGGCACCTGGTATTGGAATCCAGCAACGTCGGAATTGTACGTGTGGTTGCCGGACGGCTCCAATCCCGCGAACCATGTCGTGGAAGCAGCAGTGCGAATCTATGGAATGAACGCGACCGCCGACGCGGGCGAGAAGGGTAACATCGTCGTCGATGGTCTCGCGTTCGAACGCACCGGCGGATACGGGATCTACTTCTACTCGAATGCCGAAGGCGGAAAGGGGCCGGTTGGAGTAGTCATTCGCAATAATACTGTGAGGCAGACCGGGACCGGGCAGATTGATGGAGGCGAGTACTACAACGCAATCCACTTCGATGAGCATGTCGAACTGAACACGGCGCCTGAGTTCATAGACAATAGCATCGCGTATAGCGGCGGACATGGTAACGCGATCAATTCGCAGATGGCCGACGGCGCTCGAATCGTCGGCAACCGGGCGGAGCACTTCAATCACAACGGCTTCGATACCAAGCATTCGGCGTCAGTCCTGGTTCGCGGTAACACCGCGCATGACGCGACCGAGGCCAACGGCATTTACCAGGAGTACTGCGCCAACGGGATGATCGAGAACAACGTGGTCTACAACGTCAGCGGCTCAGTGCCGGGGCGTGGATCGGGGATTCAAATCGACGCGGGCACATCGGGCGCGACGATAGTTGGCAATTCGATCTCCAACGTCCTGACCGGCATCTATCTGATCACACCTGCGACCGCGAGAGACAATGTTGTAAGCCATGCGGGTCACGCCGTACTCGAGGCGAACGCTGGCGGCAACTTCGAAAACAATCGATGGGGCGATTCACCGATCTTTTATGTGAATGGCCGGCGCGAGACCCTGGCGGAGGGCGGAGCGCTTCTGCCGCGGTAATATACTACTTCTCTTTATAGTCAGTTCGATTCGAAGTGACTACTCAATACGGTATCAACTGAGTTTGCATTCATCGGCGACGCCCGTCGAAATGCGGCTTCGACTCGCTCTGCGGATTGTAAAATATACAACATTGTAAATAGTACATACTTAGAAAATATACAAAAAAAGATTCGGCCTGCATCTGAAAAAAGTTGAACCAATAGTATTGCCCTGCTATTGTTGCGCGCGCGGCGAGTCGTGGCGCCGCAGACATAGTTAGGCTCAAGGCACGCAGGGTTACATCTTCTTTCGATCACCGCATCTTAAGCCGGCGCGGTTTGGGCACGGTTGTAAAACTCAAACGCGAGGGGAGTTTCAGACTCAAAGGCTGTGAGTCCAGGTCCACGGGGAGAGACCTGTTCGGATAGGGTTTCATTTTCAGACCTGCCAAGGGCATCACGCCACTGAAATAGCCCGCGCCTAGCCGCGGAAGCGCGTCGGCGTTAGTCCGGCGACCGGTGATGTGTACTCCTCCACCGCGATCGCCGAAGCCGGCCCGATGCTGCCCGCGAGACAGAATTGCGCACGCCTGGGGAGGGCGATGTTTTATGCGCGGATTCAAAGACGGCTATGGTTTCGTCGGTCTAATCGTAATTCTTCTTTGCGGCTTCCTGACGCTCCAGTTGGGCGTACCTGAGGACGCAGCTGCCTTTCAGATCAAGATCAGTTCGCCAGCGAACAATAGCGTGGTGAGCGGCACGGTTCCGATCTCTCTCCTGATGAAGGCCGGGACCTCGTTCGCGAACGTATACGTAGATGGCACGTATCTCGCTTCCACACCAAGTGCGATTTCGTGGCTATCGACCAATGCGGTCAATGGCGCTCACACTATTTCCGCGAAAGCCTACGACTCAGCGAACCAGGTAGTCGGAACGGCATCGAGACTGGTTCGCGTAAAAAATGGACCGGCTGCGACGCCGACACCCGCACCGACTGGTCAGCTGAGAATTACCTCGCCCTCGAATGGCGCTACCGTTTCCGGCACGGTGTCTGTTGCGGTGCAATACGCCTCGCCGGTCAATTGGCTTAACTTCTACGTCGACGGCAATTGGGTCGCATCTTCTCCGCCATACTCTCTCAGCTGGACTTCGAGCAGCGTGGCGAACGGCTCGCACACCATCTCGGTCAACGGCTACGACACCAGCAATACGTTGGTCGCGAGTACCTCGATCAGGCTGAACGTTAAAAATGGATCATCTCCGTCTCCGACTCCGACGGTAAAGCCCACTCCTCCGCCCACCGCCACACCTGCGCCAACTCCTACGCCTGCGGGTGGAGTGACTATTTCGTCGCCGAAGTCAGGCGCGACCGTTTCCGGCACAGTATCTATCGCGGCGCAGTACGTTGCGCCGGTCGTTTGGCTTAACTTCTACGTCGACGGCAATTGGGTCGCATCTTCTCCGCCATACTCGATGCCCTGGAATTCGACCGGCGTGGCCAACGGTCAGCACGCCATCGCAGTTAACGGATACAACAGCAGTAACGCGCTGGTCGCGACCGCTGCGACGAATGTGAACGTCCAGAATGGATCGGGCCCGACGCCGACTCCTGCGCCCACCGGCAGTGGGACGCCAAAGCCCACCGCCAGTCCGTCGGCCACGGCTTCTCCGGGCGGCTACTACTCGCTGCTGCCGAGTGGTTCCGCGCTCCCGTCCGATAGCCAGTGCGCGTCCGGAGCTTCGGGCGATAACTTTGAGCCGGTGCCCCAAAACGCCGCGGAGAATACCTATACTCCGTCCGCCTCGGATCTGAGCGCTTACGTTTCCAAAGCGTCCGGCGGCGAGGGTGGCGCTCCGGGGAGTTATCTGACCCGCGCGGACGGCCAGTTTAGCGGTACTACCGACGCGATCCTCAAGTGGGCCTCATGCAAGTGGGGCTTTGATGAAAACGTGACGCGAGCTACTGCTGTCAACGAGACTCACTGGAGGCAGACCGAGCTCGGAGACATCGGTAACGGGACCAGCATCGGAATCCTGCAAATCAAGTCGCGCGATTATCCGTCGAGCTGCGAAGCGGTCGCCTCGAGCCAGAACACGTCACTGGTTACCGATAGGACTTGTTATTCGTACCTCAGTACGGCCTTTGCCGCTGACTATAAGCTGGCTCAGCAGCGCGCGTGTTTCGAAGGCAAGGTCAGCTATATGATCGGTGAGTCGCCGGCAGGCTACCCGTCATATCCCAATGGCACGCCTGACCAAATGATGTGGGGATGCGTTGGATGGTGGTATTCCGGACATTGGTACGATTCCGGCGCTGTGAACTACATATCGCAAGTTAAGGGATATCTATCCTCACAGCCGTGGCTCTCAGGAGGAGTAGGGTACTAGCGGAATAACAATAGCGATCTAATTGATCGCGACAATCGATGTGGACGGGCCCACACTTCTGAATTGAAATTACTACAATTCAGTGTGGGCCCGTTCTTCCATATGGGTCCGCGGTCGTTCGAACATTTTCTGCGGGCATCTCGTCTAAAAAGAGCAAGGCTGCTTTCTTGAATTTTTGCCATGCCATGGCAGCAGTCGGTCATAGGCTTGTAATCCTTTCACAGTACGCGCCCCCTCAAACGTAAGTAGCCCGAATTAGCATCGTTTCAGTTGTCGCAGGCTATGGCACGCGAGTTGCCATTGCTAAGGCGAACGCGCGAACGCGCGTGGCACCGATTGAGGGGTGATCGAGACGAGCCGATCGCAAACATCATGAGGACGCATTTTGCCATGAGGGCCGACTACGCAACTGGGGATCGGATTTCCAACCGTGCAAAACGGATCGCATGCGCGATTACGATTGCGGCGGTCCTCAGTGGATGCTCCGCGGGGAGCAAGAATCAGGGTGACAGCCGCGACAGCAAAGAATTCGCGTCAAAGCCTATGTCGGCCGAGGCGTGCGCGGCTAACGCCAGCATTCAGGAAAGCGCGGCGCAGGACGCCGACTACAGGATCCAGCCCGGCGATCAACTCGCGCTCGACTTCTACATGAATTCTGAATTCAACGACACCACCACGGTCGATCCCAAAGGGAAAATCGTGTTGCGGATGGTTGGTCCTATACAGGCCGCTGGTCTGACACCGGCTTCACTGGCCTCGTCAATCGACGATGCGTATCGGAACGAGCTTCGAAATCCTGGCGCAGTAGTTCATCTCGCGAATTCGCCCAACCGGCAGATTTACGTCACGGGTGAAGTAGCGAAGCCAGGCGCGTTTCCGCTTCAACCGGGAATGACCGCCGTCCAGGCGCTGGCGCTCGCCGGCGGCGTAACCGTCGACTCAGCCCCGGACAAAACAGTCCTGATTCGCCGCGACGCGTGCGGACAGTCGCAAGGAACCACGGTCGATCTCGCTTCCGCTCTCAAAAAGCCTGGCTCGGCCGAAGATGTGGCGTTGATGTCGCATGACGTAGTCGTCGTGCCACGCAGCGGGATCGCGAACGCGGACCTATGGGTGAAGCAGCACATAAGAGACGTGTTGCCGGTGGAACCGTATCTGTCTCCGGCATTCTAGCCGCATGAACCTTACTGGGAATCGATAAGACTATGTTTCCAACTAACTACAAAGACTGGATCGATATCGCCTGGCGGCGACGCCGTATCGCAACGATTGCAGGCTTGACGGTCTTTGGTGTCGTGGCGCTGGGGACACTGCTATGGCCTCCGCTCTATTCATCTGACTGCCAGGTCCTGGTGCAGGATAATCGCGCGCAGTTGCTGGTGTCGCCCGACTTGCAGGGCAACGCGCCTCCAAATTCCTCCGCAGTCAACAATCCGGTACAGGAGCAGGATCTCAATTCCGAGCGCGAATTGATCACCAGCTTGTACCTGGTCCGTCTTGCGCTGGAAGGCCTGCCGGTTCCGCCCGCCTATCAGCGCGGATCGGGGATGGCAGTGGCCGTCGTGAAAGCCGCAATCCGGTTGCCGCTCGACGGCTACCACGTGTTGCACAGTATACCGAGAGTCAGTCCGCGGGATGCGTGGGCAATCGACGTCGAGCGCAATCTCGACGCGACGGTCATCAAGCGCTCGAACATCATTACGGTCGAGTTTAGTTCGCACGATCGCCGTTGGACGAAGGATTTTCTTGATCGGTTGATGAGCCGATACCTGGAATTTCACGCCAGCCTGTCGCATGACCCGCAGGCGCAGAAGTTTTACGAAGAGCAGGTCAACCTTCTGAAGACTCGGCTGGAAGCGTCGGAGGGACAGCTTCGCGACTTTCAACTCAAGACCGGCATCGGCAATCTCGACCAGCAGAAGCAGGCACTCATCACCCGTATTTCGGATCTGCAAGCTACCGCAGCCAAAACCGATGCGCAGATTTCAGGAGATCAGCAGCAGGTGACAGCCCTGCAATCGCAATTGGGCAGTACGCCGGGTCGGATTGAGAAAGAAACCCATCAAGTTCAAAACCTCGCCCTGCAGCAATTGAAGCCGCAGGTGATGCAGTTGCGCGCGGAAAGGGCCGAGCTGCTGACCCGCTATCAGCCGGGTAGCGAGCGCATCAAGCAGATCGACGCCAAGCTCGCATCCGAAGAGAAGATTCTCGACAACGAGAACCATCTAGAGGTTAACGAACAGTCGACCGATGTGAATCCGGTATGGATCACGCTGCAGACGAACCTCAAGCAGGCCAGCACCAATGCGTCTTCGGGAAAGGCGACGCGCGACGAGCTTAACAGGCAGATCGATGCTGCCAACCAGCAGTTGGCGGCGCTCGTGACCAACGGCGTCCAGATGGAGCGCCTGCAGCGGCAGGTGACCTCGGACTCCGATGCTTACCAGGCTTACGTCCGCAAAACCGAAGAAGCGCGCGCGTCCGAGGCGCTTAACAGCAACAAGATTCTCAACGTGAGCGTGGCGCAGCCGCCGATCGTTCCCCTGCAGCCGGTGTTTCCGAGCGTGCCGTTCAACCTGGCAGTTGGCCTGGTCCTCGCGGCACTCTTCGGTGCGGCGGCCGCTTACTGGGCCGAAGAAAGCGACTCGAAGATCTATTCGTCGGGCGTCGTGAACAATCTTACGGGGCTTCCGATTGTCGCAGTCCTAAGCGAGCGGATGTAACGGCCTATGTACTACAGGCATTTCGGGCTCGATGGACCGCCGTTTCGTTTCACGTCGTCGCCGACGGCCGTGTACCTCGGCGCGGCGCATCGCGAATGCCTCGCGGCGCTGGAGTGGGGTCTGCTCCACGATCAATGCGGATTCATGCTGCTGCTGGGGGAAACCGGAACCGGCAAGACAACTTTGTTGAAATCTGTCCTCGCGCGCCAGCTTCCAAATCTTCAGCTCGCCTGCGTGCCGAACCCGAAGCTCAGCTTCCAGGAAATCTTGCGCGTCATTCTGCCGCAGCTGGGCGTTGCAACCAACGAACGCGGCAAGCTCGAATTGATTCAAGCGCTCGAGGGCGCGGTTGCAAATCGGCCGGAGGGCAGTCGCACCGCGATCATAATCGATGAAGCGCAGAATCTGAGCGACGAAACCCTCGAGGATCTTCGCCTGCTGGCGAACACCGTCGGTGCGCGGGACCGCGAACTGCAGATTGTCCTGATGGGACATCCTGAGCTGCTCGATCGCCTCTCCGCACATCATCTGCGGCAACTGCGCGAGCGAATCTCGACCAAGGTATCTCTGCCCGCACTCAGCCCCACAGAGAGCATCGGCTACATCGACTACCGTCTGAAGGCGCAAAACGGATCGGCGCGAATCTTCGAACCCACCGCGCTTAAGCATCTCGTCAACGCGGCCGCCGGAATTCCGCGGCGCCTGAATGTTCTATGCCACAACGCATTGCTCCTCGCGTATTCGGAAAACAAAAGCGCGGTCACGTTGGAAGTGGCGCGCGAAGTCGTTGCCGACTACGAGGGAATCTTCCCGGTTTCGAAAGTCGAAGAGCTGCCCGGACTGGATAGAGTCGAGTCATCGATCATCGAGTATGCGACTCGCGCCGAGCCTGAGATTCGCCCGCGGCGGCCGATGGCACTTGTTGCAGCCACCTGCGCTGCCTTCGCGGTCATTGGCTTCGGGAGTGTGTTTGTTGCAAAGACGAGCAACTGGTCTGGGCAATTTGATCGGATGGCTCATCGGATCGAGGCCGCCCCGGTTAGTTCTGAAGCTTCGTCGCAGTCGACGGGCGACGTTAAGAGCGCAGCGGCCACACTTGGTTATGCCGCGTCAGTCGCGGATGCATCCGCCGCTCCGATGCCAAGCCTTCCGCCCAAGCCTGTGCCTGCGCCCCGTCATGCGACTGTCCAGATTCGCCCTGGAGACACATTTCACGATTTGGCGGCCAAGTATCTGGGTTCCGAAGATCGGACCTGGGAATTAATCCACGCCAATCCGCAAATAAAAGATCCTGACAATCTCTTCGTCGGCGAGACGATCTATTTGCCAGCACACCAAGTGACGAACCTGGCCGGAGAAGTTCAGTGAGTAAATATTACGACGCGATCAACCGAAACCTCGCAACCACTCGCGAACCGCTGCCGCCAGTCCGTCCGAGCGCGAAACTGGTTTCGAAAACGCGCGAACTGATCGAACAGCCTGTTCGCGAAGTAGCGCCCAGGACTGACGAGATCGCGCTCGAGAACACCTTCCTGCCCGAACCATTGCCGTACGATCTGCCGGCGATGCTCGCTCGCCAGGACGCTATCCGTCAGTTGAGTGAGCGGATGGCGCCGACGGCAGCGGTGGACAAGTCGTGCCGGGTCGCAATATCGGGATGTCGTCCGTCCGACGGCGCGTCCTCGATCGCGGCCGCGCTGGCGCTCGATCTCAGCCAGCGACTTTCCATGCGCACCATATTGGTGGATGCGAATCTCCAGAGTCCCACCCTGCACCGCGTTGTTTCGCCAGCCGAAAGGACGCTCGCGCAGATTACGCTGGATGGTTCGCTGCAACTTCGCACGACCGGCTGGCAGAGATTGACGCTGGCGACTTGCTGTCTGAGCGGCAACGACGACGAGCGCGAAACTGCGATCGCGGAACTCGAAGCGGTGCTCAGCACATTTCCCGCCGCCGTGATCGATCTCGGTGTGGCGCGGCTCGATTCGCGCATGTTGCCGCTGATGCGGCCTGCCGACCCGATCTTGCTGGTGGTTCGCTACGGACAGACCGAGCGCAAGGAGCTTGCAACTACAGCAGCCGCGCTGCGTGCGGCAGACAGGACTGTCGCAGGCGTGATTTTAAACGCGCGGCCGGAGCGGTCGCGAAATTCCTCCGCGGAGTACCCGCCCAATGAATGACTTCATCATGATTAATGAAAAAAATCCTCCGATGGAAAATGGCTACCGCAACGGCGTCTCCAAAAACGGGCAAGCAAACGGTTTGCCCAAGGTGGAAATTGTCAACGGCGTGAACGGCAAGAGCGCGATCGAGCTCCAACGTCCCGTCGCAAACGTGAATTCCCGTCCGGCTGCCGCAGTCAAAGAGCAACGCGCTCAATTGCGCGGAGTCGGCGTCGTAGGTCTCGGCTACTGGGGTCCCAACTGGGTTCGAAATCTACATCAGAGTCAGGCGGCACGACGAATCGTAGCTTGCGATCTCGATCAAAAGCGGCGGACGCACGTCAGCCAATTGTATTCGGACCTCGAGACCACCAGTCACTTCGAAGATTTGCTGAACGACGATGATATCGAGGGCATCGTGGTCGCGACCCCGGTCGGCACGCACTACGGGATGGCAAAGCGCGCGCTCGAGGCGGGTAAGTCGGTGCTGGTCGAGAAGCCGATGGCCACCTCCAACGAAGACGCCAATGATTTGGTCAAGACCGCGCGCGAGAAAAATCTCATCCTCATGGTCGGGCACACTTTCGAATACAGCGCGCCGGTCCTGAAGATGCACGACATTATCGCGTCGGGCGAGCTCGGCGACGTCTTCTACATCAGCTCCGTCCGCGCGAATCTCGGACTTTTTCAGCGCGACGTCAACGTGACCTGGGATCTCGCGACGCACGACATCTCGATCATCCTCAACCTGATGGGCGGCCACGAGCCTGAAGCGGTCAGCTGCCAGGGCGAGAGCCACTACGGTCAGGGCGTCGAGGACGTCGCGATGATTACGTTGCGATTCGAGCGAAACGTGATCGCGTTCATCCACGTCAGTTGGCTCGACCCCGACAAGATTCGACGCACCACGGTGGTCGGATCGCGCAAGATGCTCGTCTACGATGACACCGCGCCGCAGGAAAAGATCCGCATCTACGACAAAGGCGTCACCGCGCAGAAGTACTACGACACTTTCGGCGAGTTCCAGTTCTCGTATCGCTACGGCGACATCCAGATTCCTCGCATCGAGGAAAAGGAGCCGCTGTTTTGCGAGTGCGAACATTTCGTCAACTGCATCAAGAGCGGCCAGACGCCCAACACCGACGGCGTCAACGGCGCCCGCGTCGTGAGCGTGCTCGAGGCCGCCAACTATTCACTGCGTCGGGGCGGTCTGATGGTGCCCCTTGGGCATGCACTGCGATGAGCGCGGCAACTGAACAGCGCCAGGTTCCGCAATTCGCGTGCGTCGCGGACGACGTCCGCATGGGCCAACGCGTGCGGCTGGCGTCATACGTAAATCTCTATGGCTGCGAGATTGGCGACGACACCCGGCTCGGAGCTTTCGTCGAAGTTCAACGCGACGCGAAAATCGGGCGTCGCTGCAAAATCTCGAGTCATTCATTTGTGTGCTCCGGCGTCACCATCGAGGACGAGGTCTTCATCGGCCACGGCGTCATCTTCATCAACGATCGGTATCCGCGCGCGACCGCGGCCGACGGTGCGCCGCAAACCGAAGCCGACTGGAAGATGGAACACACCGTGGTGAGGAAGGGAGCGTCGATCGGAAGCGGCGCGATCGTGATGTGCGGAGTGGAAATTGGAGAGGGTGCATTGGTCGGCGCCGGCGCGATGGTGGTGCGCGACGTCCCTGCGGGCTCAATCGTCGCGGGACACCCTGCACGCCTTCGCGGGCCGGCAGTCGAGTTGAAGAAGAGGCAGTCTCAATGAAAATAAGATTCGTAGATTTGGCGGCGCAGAACCTGGAAATCAGCGAGCGCGTCGCATCTGAACTGGAGGCGGTTCATTCCGCGACCGCTTACGTTGGCGGCCATCAGGTCGAAAGCTTCGAGCGGGAATTTGCCGAATTCTTGAACGTGAAGCGTGTCGTCGCCGTCGCCAACGGGACCGACGCATTGCGCATCGCTCTGATGGCGCTCGGCGTCGGCCCGGGTGACGAAGTCGTAACAGTACCGATGACCTTCATCGCCACTGCGGCTTCGATCGTGCAAACCGGCGCGCGGCCGAAGTTCGTCGATATCGATCCTGCGACCGGCAACATCAGTATCCCCGCGCTGCGCAGTTTTCTGGAATCGCTGCCGCGCACCGAGCGCAGAGCGGTACGAGCGATCGTTCCGGTTCATCTATACGGTCTGCCCGCACAGATCGTCGAGCTGAAAGAAATCGCGGCCGAGTTCAATCTCAAACTGGTCGAGGATGCGTGCCAGGCTCATGGTGCTCGCGTCCGCACTGGCAACGGGATGGCGATGGCGGGAACTATCGGCGACGTTGGATGCTTCAGCTTTTACCCCGGCAAAAATCTCGGCGCATGGGGCGATGGTGGCGCGGTCGCGACCAATGACGAGGAACTTGCGCAGCGCGTGTCGCTCCTCAGCAATCACGGCCGCCTCTCCCACTACGCGCACGAAATTTGCGGCTATAACTCCAGGCTGGATTCGATCCAGGCCGCAGTTCTGCGCGCGAAACTGGAAAAGCTCGACGAGTGGAACGAACGACGTCGCGTAGTCGCCGCCGCTTATCGCGAGTTGCTCTCGCCGCTGGACGCTCAGCCGATCCTCGAACCCGCAGACGTGCAGTCCTGCTATCACCTCTTCGTCATTCGCAGCGCGCGCCGCGACGCTATTCGCAACGCGCTGCTTCAAAAGGAAATCGAATGCGGAATTCACTACCCGGTCCCGCTTCATCTTCAGCCCGCGCTGGCTTACCTCGGCTACCGGTCCGGTGATTTCCCGGCGAGCGAGGCGTTGGCTGATACAACGCTGTCGCTGCCGATGCATCCGCATCTCGACGGACAGGAAATCCTGCGAACGGTCGAGACCGTGGCGAGTGTGCTGGCGAATGCGAATGAACCTCTCGCGGTGCAGCGTCGCAATTCTTCCCCAGCCGTAGGGAGCGCATCCTCCGACGCGTGAGCAGATTGTTATGTTCGCCAGCGAATGCAGAAAACAAAAAGTCCTGTTTGCGATAGCCGACATCGTCGCGCTCGCGCTCGCCTTCGGGGTCGCTTTGACGCTTCACGATCCGGACGGCGCGATACTTGCGCATCTCGAGGACACTGATCCGCAAACGCTGGCCGAATGCAGCGCGATCGCCGCAGCGCTTTGGGTCTGTGTCTTTCGAGCTTTCGACCTCTTCAGCATGCGAAACGGCAGTCGCAAGGAAGTAATCGCGATCGTCAAGGCGTGCTCGGTCGCAGCCGGCCTGATGCTGCTCGCCACCTTCGCGTTCCACATCGACATCTCGCGCCTGGCAGTCGCGACTTTCTACGCTTTCAGCATCATCACTGAACTGGGGATGCGCGGGGCGTTGCGCCGCTTGATACAGCATTTTTATTCGAGCCCGCGTATCTCGATCCCGCTCGTGATCATCGGGTTCAATCCGACCGCCCATCTTCTCTGCGACAGCATTCGTGAGGAGCTGACGCAGTACGAATTCCTCGGCTTTCTCGACGCCGACGCTCTAGGCTGCGACTACCGCGGCTACCCGGTGCTCGGACGTCCAGAGCAGTTGGCCGACATCCGTCGGGTCCATCCATGTCTCGAGGCCGCCGTCGCCATTCCCGACGCACCGCTCGCCGATCAGGCGCGGATGGTCGCGCTTTGCGAAGAATCGCGGCTGCGATGGTGGGTCGTGCCGTGGGTCTATCGATCGGCGCCGACCGGACTCCGCGTCGATACTGTCGGCCTCATACCAATGGTTGGGCGCCGCGGCTCGAACGTCGAGGGACTGAACTACCTGGCCAAGCGTATCTTCGACGTCGTCTGCGCCTCGCTCATTTTGATCGTCGCGATGCCGATCATCGCGCTCGCCGCTCTCGCAACTTTTATTTTCGACGGCAGGCCGATCTTCTTCCGCCAGCAGCGAATCGGCGCACAGGGCCGTCGATTTGAAATGTTGAAACTGCGCACGATGAAAACCTCCGCCGCCGATTCTGTCCATCGCCAATACGTCCAGCGCTGGATCTCCGACGGTCGCAATGCGAACGCCGACGACAGTGGCGGCAAGGTCTTCAAGCTTGCCAACGATACGCGCGTCACCGGCGTCGGCAGGATTCTGCGCAAGTTCAGCCTCGACGAACTGCCCCAACTGTTCAACGTCGTTCGCGGCGACATGAGCCTCATCGGCCCGCGTCCCGCGCTTCCCTACGAAGTCGAGCACTACCAGGACTGGCACCGCCGCCGCCTTGAGGGACTGCCTGGCATCACCGGCCTCTGGCAGGTCAGCGGCCGCAACCAGATTTCCTTCGACGAGATGGTCAAGCTCGACGTCAAGTACCTGGAAGACTGGTCGCTGACGACAGACATCAGAATTTTATTTCGCACCATTCCGGTTCTCCTTCGGGGAGAGGGACTGTGAACGATCGCGCGCCTGTGATCGGCGATGCTCCCGAGCACGCCGAGCGCAACCGCTGGTTGTGGAGTGCGTTCGCTCGCTCGGTGCGCGACAACATGGTTGCGGAGTTCGTGGTGCAGGCGCTGCGCATCGGCGGAATGGTGGTGCTCGCGCGAGCGCTTTCGCCGAACGACTTCGGCCTCTTCAAAATTCTCGTTGTCGTCTCGACCTTCGCGATGCTCGTCAATGAGGCTGGCATCCCCGACGCGCTCATTCAGCGCCGCGACCTCACCCCTGCGCATCATGCGACCGCATGGTGGATGAGCATCGGACTCGCGCTGTTGACGTCAAGCCTGCTCTACAGCGGCGCACCGGCGCTCGCGCATCTGATGAAGATGCCCGAGCTGCGCCAGGGCATGCGCCTGCTGTGCATTCCCTTTCTGCTCGAGGGCGCTGCAGTCACCGCCAACGCGCGGTTGCGACGCGACCTGCGCTTCAGCGCGCTCGCCGCTGCCGACGTCCTCGCCGAGGTCGCGTTTCTTACCGTCGCACTCGTACTGCTGTGGAATCGGATGCCGACCTGGGCCCTCGCCGGCGGCCTGGCGGCGCGCTTTGCGATTCACGCGATCACGATCCTGTTCGCCGGCGGAAGAGCTCCTCTCGGCCTTCCTACATCTGCCGCCGCGCGCGACCTGGGCCACTTCGCCACCAAGGTTCTCGGCGGACGAACCGTAGACGCGCTCTCGTCGAACGTCGACTTCGTGCTGATTGGCCGCCTGCTCGGAAGCTCGGCGCTGGGTTTCTATTCGATGGCCTGGGATCTGCTGCGCTTCATCCCCGACCGCGTTTTCCGAATCGCGGGCCGCGTAACACTTCCGACTTTTTGCCACTTGCAGGATCAGACCGATCAGCTCGCGAAGGCTTACCTGAATTTCTCCGGCTATCTTTCGCGGATCATTCTGCCGATCGTTGGTTGTGCCGCGATCGCGGCTCCCGAACTGATCAAAATTATATACGGCCCCAAATGGCTGCCGGCCGCAGTGCCGATGCAATTGCTCGCGTGCGGATTGCTGCTCGTCGGCCTGCGCTTGGCCATCGGGTCCGTCTACTACGCAAAAAACCATCCGGAGTTCGACTTCTACGTTCATGCCACCCGCCTGGTGCTCGTCGTCGCAACTATTTTCAGTCTCGCGAAGACCGGCCTGGTCGGCGTGAGCATGGGCAGAAGCGCGGTCGAGGTCGTAATGAGCATCGCCGGGCAGTGGCTCGTATGCATGCTGCTCGGCATCGGACTTACCGATCTCGTCGTGGCAATTTTGCCCGGCGCCAGACTGGCGCTGATGTGCGCAGTGGCTGTCATCGCAGGAAAAATAACGGCGAACGCGTGCGGCACCCAGGGAATCGCGACTCTGCTGCTCATCATGGGACCGCCTGCGATCGTTTACTGCTGGCGCGAGTCTTCAACCGCGATGCGGATGTTCGGAGACACGTTCGGTGGCCGCGAGACCGCGCCGATCGTCGTGGCGCAGGAGCTTCAATGAACCAGGTTGCAAACCTTCGCGTGATCTCGCAGGAGCCAGGGCTGAAGATTGTTCCGCTTGAGCAGGCACGAGCCGAGTGGGATTCGCTCGCCGGATGGCACCCCGACGCGACGCTCTATCACAGCGCGCCGTGGCTTGAAGTTTTGCGACGCGCTTTCGGAGTTCGTCCATCCGTCGCAATCGTCGGCGATTCTGGCTCGACCAGGGCCGCCTGCCTGCTCGCCCCGGGCGGCAATCCACTTCGACGCAGCCTTATCTCGTTGCCGTTCTCGGATTTCTGTCCGCCGCTTGCCGTGAACGATTCGGCCCGCGACTCGCTGTTGTCGAGCTTGGCGGTAATTCGAAATCAGCCACGGCTCGAGATTCGCGGGGCAGCGGCACTCTATCCGTGGAATGTTCTCCATCACTTCCAGCGCTGGACGCTTGATTTGTCGCGTCCTTTCAGTGCGATCGAAAAGGCGGCAGACCGCGAAGTGCGGCGCCATCTGCGTCGCGCTCGCGAGGCCGGCGTCAGTGTCGAATGCTCACGCGGTGCCGAAGCAATGGATTGCTTTTCCAATCTCCAGCTGGAGAGCCGCCGCCGTCTCGGAGTACCGTCCCAGCCGCTCAAGTTTTTCAGGACGGTGCACGAGGTCTTCGCGCAACGCGACTCGATCGAGGTATGGTTCGCGATCGCACCAGGGCAAACGTATCGCCGCCGTGGTCGTCCTGCGCGACGGCGATGACCTGCATGCGAAATGGTCGGCCCGCGCAGCCGGCAGTCCCGACGGCTCCAGTCACTTGATCTTCATGTCGATCGCCGAGCAGCACGCTCAGCATGCCAGCTCACTGGACTTCGGCCGCACCGACAGCCGCAATCGCGGACTGTCGCGCTTCAAGCGCGAGCTGGGCGCCACCGCGACTGATTTGCCATACAGCTATTTTCCGCAGATGCCGAACGTCACCAGCGCCGAAAATTTGACGGGCGTGTGGCAGACCGCCTCCAGCGTGTGGCGAAAGCTGCCGCTGCCGGTCGCTCGAGTCCTCAACAACGTCACCTACAGGTACCTCGCATGACTCGGTATATCGCAATCACTCCGGCTCGCGACGAGGAAAAATTGCTGCCGGGACTTATCGCTTCGATGGCGGCGCAGAATTGGACTCCCGACCGCTGGATAGTAATCGACGACGGCTCTGCCGATGCGACCGCCGAGATACTGGACGAGGCCGCACGCACCTATCCGTGGATCGAACCTCATCATCTGCCGCGCGACCGTCCGCGCGCGCCCGGCGGCGAGTGTGTGATCACCCAGTTCCTGCCGCATGAAGCTTGCCAGGAGTACGACTACATTCTGCGGCTCGATGCCGACGTCAGTTTCGAGTCCGGCTTTATCGATCTTCTGCTCGAGGAATTCGCGCGCGACCCCAAGCTCGGAATCGCCAGCCCGACTTTGTGGGAGCCCAAGGGATCCGAGTGGGTTGAGATTCGACAGCCCGAATACCATACCCGCGGCCCGGCCAAGATGTACTCGCTCGCATGTTTCAACGCGATCGGCGAACTCGATCCCGACGTTGGATGGGACACGCTCGACGAAGCGCGCGCGATGTTGCACGGCTTTCACACTCGCGGCTTCCGCCACATCACCGCGCGGCATCATCGGCCGCAGGGCACAGAGTCGGGATGGAAGGCGCGGATGAGGGCAGGGCTCGCGGCATACAGAGTCGGTTATTCTCCGCTGTTTATGCTTGCGCGTGCGGCGCGTGAGACGTTTACGCGCCCATCACCGGCTGAGGGTGCGTTGTTGCTCGCAGGATTTATCAATGGATACCTGCGCCGCGAGCGGCGCTGCGCAGAACCTGAACTTGTAAGTTTCATCCGACGGCATCAGCACCGCAGGCTGCTCTTGCAGGAGTCACTATGGCGTTGACCGCTTCAGTCGACGTCCACGAACCCCCGGTTCAAGCTGCGCCAGCTTTGGCTGCATCCGGGAGCAACGACGCATTTTCTTTTTGGAAACCGCCGCAGGATTGGAAGGCCTCGCTCGATTCAGCGATCGCCGAGTCCAGGGTTATTGCCGAGCGCTATCTTCTCGAAGGGTACCTCGCACGCGAAGATCGCCAGCCGCCGACCACGATGCAGGCCTACTATCGGATCAAGAGTCTGATTCCCGCTGCCGTGCGGCATCGGCTGAACTCCGCAGCGATCAAGATGCGCGCGAAGCGTGAATTCCCGCGATGGCCATGCGAAAGCGCGCTGATCGACTACTGGCGCGATTGGCTGCGGATGAGCCTCCACAGTTTGAAGAAGACCGACGCGTGGCACATCGGATTCTGGCCCGACGGAATGAAATCCTGCATCGTGCTGACCCACGACGTCGAAGGTCCGCTCGGAATGAGCCAGATGGAGCGGATGGCGGATCTCGAGGAACGTTACAATTTCCGATCGTCGTGGAACCTGCCGCTGGCCCAATACGAGATCGATTGGAACCTGGTCGACCGGCTCCGCAACCGCGGCTTCGAATTCGGCGCACACGGACTGTCGCATGACGGCCGTTTGTTCCGCAGCGAGAGCGACTTCAGCGAACTCGCTCCCCTGCTCCAGGAGCGGGCGCGCACTCATGGCCTGAACGGCTTCCGCGCACCCTCGACGCTTCGGCGCGCTGAATGGATCAGCAGACTCTCCTTCGATTTCGATTGCAGCTTCTCGGATTCGGATCCGTACGAGCCTCAACCGGGCGGAACTTGCAGCGTGTTTCCTTTTTTTCTCGCCCACATGGTCGAGTTGCCCTACACCATGCCGCAGGATCACACCCTGATTCATTTGTTGCATCGCAGCCCGATGCAGATTTGGGCAATGAAGGCGAAATGGATCGAGTCGCTGGGCGGGATGATCCTGACTCTGGTTCATCCCGACTATTGCGGCTCCGGCCACTATTTCCACGAATACGAAACTCTGCTCAAGCAGCTAAACGATTACCAATCAGCGTGGCGGGCGCTGCCTTCTGAAGTTTCCGCATGGTGGCGCTGTCGGGATCAAATGAAGCTGACGGTTCGCGGCGACTCTCCATCGATCGAAGGGCCGAGCTCCGAGCGCGCGGTCGCAAAGATGCTCTCCAGCGAACCGATAACTCATTGAGGTGATTCCATTGGCGCGCTTCTTGATGATTGCCTACACGACTTACATGCATGACGGCCGCGTCAAGCGGCACGCCGAGGCATTGGCCGAGCGCGGCGATCACGTTGACGTGATTTGCCTGGACACCGACGAACAGCCGATCACCAACGGCGTCAACGTGATCGGTCTGCCGATGCGGCGTTATCGGGGTGAGAGTAAGTCCGCCTATCTCAGAAGTTACATGCGATTCTTTTCGATGGCGGCGCAGCGGGCGGCCCGGATGTCGATGAAGCAACGCTACGACGTCGTGATCGTGTGCACGATGCCCGACGCCGTGATCGTTTGCGCGATCCTACCGAAATTGCTCGGCAGCAAGGTCGTCCTCGACGTGCACGACACGATGCCGGAGCTCTATCGCGATAAATTCGGCGGAGCGCGCGGGGCGGCCGGCGCAAAATTATTGATGCTCGAGGAGCGCGCCAGCTCGTGGTGGGCGGATCGCGTTCTGGCCGTGCATGATTTGCATCGCGACCGGCTGCAACAAGCGGGCGTGCCTGCCGGCAAGATCCACGTCGTCATGAACTCGCCGGATACCAGGATCTTCGACCTGCACAAAAATGGCGACGCGCCCGCGAACCAGTTCACCTTGATCTGTCACGGCACTGTCACGCAGCGCCTTGGCCTCGACATCGCCATCTCTGCCGTCGCGTCGCTGCGTTCCGAAATCCCCGAGTTGCGGCTCAAGGTGATAGGTGAGGGCGATCGGCTGGCCGAGTCTCGCGCGCTCGTCGATCGCCTCGGGCTCGGCGGCCGCGTCTCCTTCATGGATCTCGTCCCGGTCGAAAAGCTGCCGGCGCTGCTCGTCAAGTCGGACGTCGGCCTGGTTCCATATCGGCCGAGCAGCGCGACGCATCTGATGCTGCCGGTGAAGCTGCTCGACTACGCGACCCTTGGAATTCCCGTGATCGCCGCGCGTCTGCGGACGGTCGAATATTATTTCGGCGACGGCGCTGTCGAACTCTTCGAACCCGGCAGCGTGAGCGACCTCGCGCGCGCGATCAAGCTGCTCTACAACGATCCGGATTTGCGCGAGCAGCTCGTCGAGCGCGCAGGACGCGCCCTGGACGCCCTGAACTGGAAGAACCAGCGCAACGAATACTATCAGGCAATCGATTCGCTTCTTCACGCGTGATTGCCAATTTGGAAAGTCCTGCAAAAAGCAAGCGGCTGAAACAGGAGAGTGTGAATGGATGCGAAAGAAGCAAAGAACAGTAAGCCGAAAGCGAGAACTCTAGTCGTAGGACTCGGCGAAGTGGGTGGAGCACTCGCAGCGGTATTAGACCGCAAGGAAACCGTGCTGCGTCACGACCTCGACCGCGTGAAGATTGACGAACCAATCGGGACGATGCATCTTTGCATCCCGTTCCAATCGCCCCATCAATTCGAAACCGTCGCGCTCGGATACATCAATCGCTTTCAGCCCGCGCTGACGATTATCAACAGCACCGTATTGCCGGGAACTACCCGCGCTATTGCGGAAAAAAGTGGCCGCGCAGTCGCCTACAGCCCGGTGCGAGGCAAGCACGTGAAGATGGAGCAGGACCTGGTTCACTACTACAAATTTGTTGCGGCCCCAGGTCGAGCCGACGCGGCCAGCGCTGAGGCGCACTTTCAAGCGGCCGGCATCAAGACCAGGCGCATGACGGAGGTCGAGTCGCTCGAGCTGGCCAAGCTCGCCGAGACCACCTACTTCGGCGTCTGCATCGCGTTCGCGCAGGAGATGAACCGCTATGCCGAGCGCGTCGGCGGCGATTATTCCGAGGCGATCGATTTTTTCGATGAAGTCGATTTCCTCCCGCGCCAGCGCTACTTCCCCGGCTTCATCGGTGGCCACTGCGTTATACCCAACATCAAACTGCTGCTTCAGATCGCGCCGTCGCAGGCGCTCGAAGCAATACTGGATTCCAATGAACGACGCGCAAATGAACTACAATCTCGATCCAGCGCCACCGCCGAGGCAGTCTCCAACTCCCGCGAGTCTGACCCGGCCAAAGTGCTGGCTGATCGGCAATAGCTCGGAGTTGCCGGCCGCCGCCGCGCAGGTTGCGCGGCTTCGTGGTCTCGAGGTCGAGATCGGCTTTCCGGATAGGGCGCCGAAGCGGACACCATCCGCGGCGCGCAATCATTTGATCGCGATCAATTTCGATCTGTTGGCGCGGCTCGATCCCGACATGCGAGCGCGGCTGCGCGAGTCCGCCGAGAGCGGCGCGACCATTTACGTGCGAGGAGCGCTGCAGCCGGGACGCAGGCTCTCATTGCTGCCGTTCTCTGATCAGCAATTCGAGTTCTTGAACAGGCCAGCCGACGGTTATCAATTCTCGACGCATCCAATCCTTCCCGCGGCAATCGCCGGCGAACGAATCACCACCCACTTGAACATGCCGATGGCGGCCGGCCTGGATGACAGCGTTCGTCCGATAGTGTCGAGCCTGCATCGATCCGGATCGGGGATGCCTTCGATTTTTTCTATTGATGTTGGGGCCGGTCTCGCGATCTTCGATCTGCATCCCGACAATCAATACGATGAACGCGAGCTGCTCTCCGAACTCGCCGCGCCGTCGAGAAGAGCTGCGAGCATCGGAGCGCTGGCCGCTGTAGATTGGGCGGCTGGCCGCAACCCTGCGGTTCCGGCGCCCATCAATCTTGTCATTGACGATCGCCCCATCAACTACGACTACTTCAATGCACGCACGTTGCAGGCGTTCATGCAGCATCTCGAGGATCAGTGCCCCGGCATCCACACCGATTTCGCGTGGTCGCCGACTCACACCCGTCCGCATCGCGAGTATCTAAAGGTGCTCGGCCGCCACAACGCGGGTTTCGTGTGGCACGGGTTCCTGCGTCATGTTGATCATCGAACGATTACCGATTACGAATCCCATCTCGAAGCGGGGCGCGCGCGCGTCGACGAAATCAAGCGCAAGTACGGCGTTCGATTTCAACCGGTGATGATTTTTCCGTACGAAAAAGACACTCCCGCCGCCACTGACCTTCTGCGGCGGGCGGGATTCGTGGCCGAGGTTAAGTCGATGGGCGGCGATTCGCCGGCGGATTACTACCGTCTGCGCGACTCCGAGGATGAATCGCCGTACGACGACGAGTTCAGCCTGATTTATCGCGACTCGATCGATTTGCTTAGCCGCGATCGAATGCTGGCGCTGGCGACGCTTGGGATGCCGGTGATCGCGCTGGCGCATCCCCGCGATATCTCTTTGCGCCGGTTCCCGCGGGCGGACCGGGGCGCGATTTCATACTTCGATTCCGTGCTGAAATTCGCCGCGGAAAAGTCGCTGCGACCGATGTCGCTCGAGGAGATCGCGGCGGAAGTACCTACCGCTTGAAGTCGCTATCTCGCTTTCCGTTCAGTTGTGTCGGGATGATTCGACCGCTGGATCGCGATCCTTCCCGTGGTAACGGACCAGGCGGTTGTAGAGCGTCTTCAAACTGATCCCCAGGATTTGGGCGGCTCGAACTTTGTTGCCGTTGGTGAAATCCAGCGTCTTGAAAATAAACTCGCGCTCGACCTCATCCAGCGATTCCCCGATGCGCAGTTCGAAATGGGGGCCCTTTCGTCCGGCGCGCCTGATGTCGACCGGGAGATCTCCGGCAGCCAGCAGTGGCCTGCGCGCGACGACTGTTGCCCGCTCGATCACGTTTCGCAGTTGCAGGACGTTGCCGGGCCATCGATTCAGCCGAAGTATTTCCAGGCATTCATTGTCGATGCCGGTTATAGATTTTCGATTCTTCTCCGCGGACTGCGCAACAAACGCCTCGACCAGCGCGGGAATATCTTCGAGCCGGTCGCGCAGCGGCGGCGGCTCGATGATGAAAGTATTGAGACGCGAGAATAGGTCCTCGCGCAGTCGGCCGTAGCGGGTAGCCTCGGTAAGACTCTTGCTCGAAGACGCGATCAGGCGAACGTCCAATGGTATTTCGCTCTCATTGACGCTGCCGAGCCGTTGAAGCTTCTTGTCCTCGATTGTCCGCAGCAGCTTGGCCTGGAGCTCGATCTTCAGATCGGTGATTTCGTCGAGCAGCAAGGTGCCGCCATTGGCCATCGCAAGGAATCCTTCGCGACGCCGGTCGGCTCCCGCAAACGCTCCGCGCTCATGACCCCACAACTCGCTCTCCATCAGGTCGTCCGGCAATCCGGCGCAGCTGACCGCGACGTAAGGGCCGTTGCGGCGCGCCGACAGTTCGTGAATCGTACGCGCCACCAGTTTCTTGCCGGTGCCACTTTCCCCGACGATTGAGACCGACGCGGAATTCGACGCGGCCGCTTCCTCGACCAGCCTCATGACGCGACGCATCGCGGATGATTGCCCCACCATCGGTCCGAGCGTTCCGGCCTCGATTAGTTTCCGTCGGAGCCGCTGGTTTTCTTCGCTCACTTTTAGTTGAATCGCCAACTCGTTCAACACTACACGCAGATTGTGAGGCTTGATCGGCTTGGAAATAATATCGGAGGAGCCCGGCTTGTTCGGTCGTTCGATGGAGCGCAGGTCCGCTTCTTCGGCCATCACTATCGTCGCGACTTCGATTCCGCGTGCCTGCAACTCAGGTAAGAGAGCCTCGCCGTCTTTCTGTTGCGCCTTTAGATCGAGTAGGAGCACTTTCGGCGCAAAGCTCTGGGCTTCCTCGAGCACCTGGTCCCGGTCGACAGCACGGGCATCGAAGCCCCACGAACTGATCAGGTCGCGCAGTGTCTCGCGTCCAGAGCGGTCATCGGAGGCGACGAGTATTCGCACATCGTGGTTAACGTCGGGAGTATTGTTTCTTACAGGCATCTTGGCTGCTGATTGCCGTTGGAAGAACTTGCGGGCGATGGAGTCGATTCCATCGCCCGCGAGCCTTACAGTTAAGAGGATTTCATCCGCACAACTTCTTAGACGCGAGCTTCGCCGGTGTACGAGACGTCTTCGGCGTGGGCGCGCTCAAAGATTTCCTTCGCTACGTTGCGCTCCTTGCTGTCTTCGGTATGAACCGAAATCAGGATGTTGCCGTTTTTGACCTTGCCTTCGTACTGCTTGGCTTCGTATTCGGGAATTCCGAGTCCAACCAGCGCTCCGGCCAACGTTCCTACAGCTCCGCCTGCGGCAGCACCGCTCAATGCCGCCATGATAGGACCGGCCGCAATCAGCGGTCCTACTCCTGGAATTGCGAGCGAACCAATTCCCGCCAGCCAGCCCAACACTCCGGCCATGACTCCGCCGGCTACTGCGCCAGCAGCGGCGCCTTCAGGCGCCTTGGTGTGATGCTCATGCGCGAAGTCGCGCGATCCAGCACGGTCCGGCAACAGCACCGATACGTCGTCACTCGAGAAGCCCGCTTCCTTCAATGCGTTAACTATACGGGTCGCTTGCTCTTCGTTCTTCGCGATCCCAAAAACTGCTTTTGCTGCCATGTGAGTAGTACTCCTAGGTATGAATAGCTATCGACCTGCGACTTCCAGCTCATTATGAACGTTGGAATCGCCGGCAAGTTGTGCGGCCTTCGCTGCTATGTCTGCTTTCTCCTGATCGGTCTTGACTGGTCCGCGCAGGGTAACAGCGCCATCGATCGTGATGATCTTGATATTCTTGGCGTCAGTGGAGAGCGCTTGATCCTTTACGATGGCGCGACGGATTTCCTGCGTCATCTTGATGTCCGCCGGTTTGCTCGATTGATCCATCGGGGTGAGAGTTTCATGCCCGCTATCGCGTTGATTGATCGCCGTATTGTTTGCGGCTCGATTCGCGTCGGTCTGCGCGAAGCTTGCTCCGATGGGAACGAGAAAAGTGCCGGCCAATACTGATGCGGAAAAGAGCAATGTCCGGGTTCTCATTTGTTTGTGGCCTCCTGACTTTTGATCGCTGTCGAATCGACTGAAGTTCTTATGATTTTGATGCTTCGTATCGGCATTCATTAGCTAATAGACAGCAACGGGTGTGCCACCTCACTGCGCAAAAAAAGCCTGCGACGGATGCACGAAAATAAGGCGGAATCCGCCTCTTTCCAGAAGAATCCATCTGCAAAAATCGCCAAGTAGGTAGGAAATACAGAAAAATCGCGCGTAGTCATTTCGCGAAAGCGGGGAATGCTTTATTTACAATGTTTTTAAGCCCTCCCCTTGGCGGCACAACGATTGCTCTCTTTGTACGTAGTTCGGAGGATGCGCCAGGGTCAGCTTAAATAAAAACCCACCCCATTCACCCCCGCGGCTCTGGCGCAGACTCCAACGACTCGTCGCAGGACGAAATTATTTCGTCGCACTGTCAATCGGAGGATCCTATGAAAATCCTTACCAACGTCACACTGGCTGCTTGCGTCGGCCTCTCACTGGGCTGGATGTCGAGCTGCTCAACCGAGCGGACAGTAACTGAAACAACGACTCGTGAAGTCGATACCACTCCCGTGGTAGCACCTGTGCCTGCAGTCGTAACTACGGCACCTGTGATAACTGAGCCTGCGGTGACGGTGCCACCGAACGCCACCACCTCTTCGACCACTACTCAATTCAATAACGGCACGGTCGAGAAGAAGACCATCACGCAATACAACTCCGCATATCCACCGCCCGTTGTTTATTCAGCGCCTCCCGTGGTCACTACCGTTCCCGAGACGACTACTCGGACCGTTACCAGTGACGACGGCGAAGTGCAGCGCCAGACCACGACCACATACGTGGCTCCGTAGTTGAGGGTTCTGACTTCGCTTTGCGGTCTAACGCAATCTGGCTAAAAAATCTCGGCCCGTAAAAAAAGCAATCCACAGAGCGTAGGCTCTGTGGATTGCTTGTTTCGGAGTTACTATTCAGCTGGATGGTAACGACGCAGGCCGGCGAGCGGAGCTCACTCAAAGTATCGCTCGCCCAGCGACCAGCGACACCACGAACAGTACCAGGAATACAAAGAATAGGATCTTCGCGAATTCCGCGGACGTGCCCGCAATGCCACCGAATCCTAGTGCCGCCGCAACCAGAGCTATGACTAGAAAAACAAGTGCGTAATACAGCATTACTCAGTACCTCACGCGTTGGATACTCAGTAAGTCAGCAACTAGTGTGCCATTTGCCGTGTTCAAAAACATGGCGCTCTAATAGTTAATTAGTAATGAACTGATGAAAGATAAGTTTGAAATAAAGTAATAGGAAGTTTTTTCCGCTGTTACGCAAACGGGCGGAAACTGGCGCTTAGCTCGGGCGAGCGACGGTGATCGAAGATGCGGATGGGGCGGGAATCAACGTGCGCCTGAGTACTTCTGCGCTCAAGATTGCGCACACTCCGACCAGTCCCAGCACCTGCCACCACGGCATCCAGTGATGCAGGAGGAACACCACGCTGGTCAGGAGCGCCACCACTCCACCGGCCGCAAGCACGATCAAAATTGCCGCGATATAAACCCTGCCTACCAGCGTGTTCGCAGCTTCGACGATGTTCGCCTCGAGCAGGCGGGCCTCGGCCGCAACGATTCGCGCGAAATCCGACAGAATTCGAACCGCCAGCTCGGGCAACTCGGCTTCGTGCCGATCCCTCTCGGTGACGATGTTAGTGTCGTTCGGTTTCATCGGATTTCTTATGTTCTTTGGAAAGCACGATGACGACGCCCAATAGCGCCAGCCCGACCATTGCCACTTCGGCCGAGTCGGAGCCCAAGGCAAAGCCCAACGCTCCCGCAAGGCACACGCTGGTTACAGGATGCTTGCGAATGCCGCGGTCTGGCCGCAGTCTCGCGACGCCTTCCTCGACGCGATCGTTTATCTGATGCAACGCGTCGCGCAGGTCGTCGGTGGCGTCCTTTATCTCATCTTTGATTGCGGGGTCGTCTACCATTCTCGTCTGACTTCACCAGTGCGGGTATCAGCCGGTCTCCAAGTAGTCCCTGGAGCACCAACAGAATGAGTTGGAACGAGGCCCTGCTGCTCAGCCCGCCGCCGACCGCGAAGCCCGACAGGAGCGCAATTGCCAACGCTCGCTGCGGATGCTCGGCGATCTTTTCCCTCAGGTCTTCGGCGTAGTCGGGGTGTTGCGTTTGCATCACCTGTCACCGCTTGGATACGTGACTGAGGATGCGGGCCGCGACGTAACCGACCGCAAACGCACTGGCGATCGCGATGAGCGGTTCCTCGCGGATGAAGTCCGTCAGAAATGAATTTGCCGATGCGACGTAATCCATCCCTTTTTCCGAGAACTCATTGAACTTCTCGCGGCCTTCTTCGATCAGGCCGTCCACGTCTACTTTTGAAGTGTTCATCTTTTGAAACCCCTTCGGAGCTAAAAATTACGAAGCTTGATTTCTACTTTTTAAAAGCAATTCGTCTGCCAATGAATACCGCAGTTCAGGTGGATCAACCTAAGCCTCACGCTTCGGATACCGGTAATAGTTACCGGCTTAGTTTTAGTCAGCCTCAGCTTCGAGCCAAAAAATAAACCCGAGTCCACTTCTTCGCGTTTATGGAACGTGGAAGAATTTTCTCCTCAGCGGATCGAAAAAAACCTTGTGGCTCAGTGAGTTATAGCGCTGGCCCTGTCCTTGCTCACTTTTAAGTAATCGCGACCAGGTGGTCGTGAAAAAACACTCACTTATCAAGGAGCGATCCGTTATGAATACCGACCAGATGAAGGGAAAGTTGAAGCAGCTCTCAGGCGAAATCAAGCGCAAATGGGGCCAGGTGACCGACGACGATCTGACCCAGGCTCAGGGCAGCATGGAGAAACTCGTCGGCAAGATCCAGGAACGCTCAGGCGACCAGCGCGAGGCCATCGAAAAGTGGCTGAAGCAGCAAGGAATGAACGAGTAACCAGAGGTATCTATGGACGCAAAATACTCTTTCAAACTGATCGTACCGGCGATTTTGTTCGGTATGGTCCTGTCGGTTCCTGCGTTCGCTCAGGATAGCAGCGCACCGGCCGGCACCGATCCGAACGCGCCGGCGAGCCAGCAAATGAAGGCGGCCGGTCACGAAATGGAGAATGCCGGTTCCGACACTGTGGCAGCTGGGACAGACACCTACCATGCGACCAAGCGCGCGGTAAAAGACACGACCATCACGGCCGAAGTCAAAGCCGCGCTTGAAAAAGACAAGCTCCCTGCGTCGGACATTCATGTCCACACCAGAGGCGGCGTCGTCACCCTGAACGGCAATGTGCCTTCGCCGGATATGGCTGCGCAGGCCGCCCAGGTCGCCCAGCAGACCAATGGCGTCAAGAGCGTGAACAACAAGCTGATGGTGGCCAATTCAACCGGATCGGCCTACTAGTCAGTCTACTCGTTAGTCGAGTCGCCGCCGATTCGCGCCAAAGCCGCGAACCTCGGCGGCGTCTCTTTTTATGCGTTGTGAAATCCAAAAGGCGGGATACCGGCCCGAGCTGTGAGCGTGCCGCTATCCAATCGCTACGAATCGAACCCTAGTGAATATCGCTGGCGCTCGCCTCGAGCGCGTCCATACGCCGCGCTTCCTCGATAAGCTCGCTCTTCAGCTTTTCGGATCGCGGAATTCGCAGCACGATTTCGCGCGCGTCCTCTTCCTCGGCGCGTGCGAGCGTCACGTCACGCAGCTCGAGCAGTGAAAGGCCCGAGTTGATCGCTATGTCCATCGGATCGAAGGCGGGCATGAAGTTCACGCTGTAGCGACTGCCATCGGCGGAGAAAAGCTCCTCGCCACTATGGGTGGAGACCATTTTCACCTCGGCCCCAACCTGCCATGCCGATATAAGCATGGCGTAATACGCCTCGTAGTGGAGGACATCGCCGTACACGACCGCGTCGACCCCGAGCCATTTGCCCAGGGTTTGCGGTGGAACCTGGTCCAACTTTTTCTCCGAGTCGATTCCGTGCTCTTTGAGGATTGCGTCGACCTGTATGATGTTTGCCCCGAGGAACTCGCGCGACGCCAGGTATCCGTTGACGGCTCGCCTCATACGATTCGCATCCGTCCACGCCCAATCGGCCTGCTCCCCATCGGTCCGATGCGTCAGTGGGATTTTATCGACGACGTATTGCGCGTCGCCGTGGTCGGAGAATGGCAGGACCGCGATCTTCTCAGGCGCCACCTGTTCGTAGTCGGCTGCAAGATGGGTCTTGAGGGCGCCGGGATCGAGCTCGACCAAGTGATCGAACCAGGTCTTGCGCCCGTGGGTGTCGAGACCCTGCTCGTCGCGGAAGAATGTTCGGTCGTCGTAGTTCGTCTTCGTCGAAGCACATCCGCTAAGCGCGACCGAACTGACGATGATCGACGCGGCGAATGTCGCCATTAAACGCCCGGGAGAAAGAGAGTTTTGCCAAGACGACGAAGTGTTGATTGAGCGCATTTGCCTGCCCTCATGTGTACATGGTTAATACGGCAGCAAATTTCGATCCTCTCAACTTACATCACGTTACCGGCCAGTATTTCACGGTATTTTCGGAAAATTTTGCAGCACGGATTACATGGTTCCCACTTTTCAGAGAAAGCGAGAGTCGAAAAATGCTGTAAAGATGCGAGATTCTGCCCATCAGGATGATGGCACAGACGTTGCTTCTATCTTAACTCATTAGCTTTTGTTGGAGGTTCCCCATGGCGAATAAACCGAATCCGAATGCGCCATGTCCCTGCGGTTCCGGTAAGCTTTATCGGGACTGCTGCGGAAAGGACAGCAAGTAAAGTCTCCTTCCCCCGATCCGGCAGGGTCGGTCGTCGCAACGTCCTCCCCCCGTTTGCGGCGCTGGTCTTGCCGGATTTCTTTTTTCCTGATTCCTACAGAAGCTCGCGATTCCCAGGAGAGTATTCATGCCCCCCAAGAAATCCACTGGCCGGAAATCCAGCGGTCGGAAGTATTCGAAAAAGGCCGGCCAAGCGGTCAAACGTGAGATGCGACAAGATGAAGCGGGGGACCTTGAAATCCGGCCAGTCGGGTAAAAAGGTCAAGAGCCGGAAACAGGCAATCGCGATCGGCCTCTCCGAGGCCCGCCGCGCCGGCGCCAAAGTTCCGAAAAAGAAATCCTAGTCCGAAGAATCTTTGCCGTTCTCTTTGAAAGTTCTGCCAGCCGGCTTCTTCCCAATCATGATCATGAGCTGGGAGCTCGCTCGCAGCGGCCGCCGATTGTAGTCCCCGAACACATCCTCGATCTCGAAGCCGCTGTTAAGAAACAGCAGCCGCAGTTCGCGCGGAAAGTAGACGTGGCTTTCGAAGTCGTCGATGTAGGACTCGATAAGACTCTTGCGATGGTACTTCTCGTAGAGAAAGCGGATCTGTGCGCGCTGCTCGTCCGGCAGATAGTTTACGGTCTTACGCCGCACGAGTCTGATCTTTCGACGCTCGTCAGTCACATCGCGATCGATCTCTATCAGCGTCCGGGGCGGATTCAAGAACGAGTCTACGTAGGCTGAAAAATTCGGCATAACTGTCTCGACCACAAACCTCCCTCCTGGCGCGAGATTCTGAAAGGCCTGCCGCCATGCGTCCAGTTGATCCTGCAGGTCGAGCAAGTGGGATATCGAGGCGCAAGGCACGATTATCAAATCGAAGGGCTCGCGGCCGTGCCACTTGCGCATATCGCCATGCACCAGCTTGAGCCGTTTGCGCGCCGCCGCAGACATATGCCGGGCCTTGTCACGCGCCTGCTTAAGCATATTGGCTTCACTATCCAGCCCGACCACGGAAAAGCCCGAACGCGCACCTTCTTCGGCGAGTGGAACTGTTATTCTGCCAGTGCCGCACGCTAGCTCCAGTACAGATTTCGGATGCAGGCTTTTCGCGAGACCTAAGTAAAAGACTACGTCCTCGTCATCACCCACATGCTCGAGGTCGTATTCACGGGGTCGTCGGTATAGGTCGGTCATCTTGCAGCGCTCCCTGCTCATCGCGTCAGCGGGTTACCTGGTCGTTGGAAGACGATAGCTGTGAGCGACTGGCAAATAAAAACCCAGTGAACTCGCGAACTCAGTAAGAAATGTCATACCTGAAGGTAAATCTTTCCTACGATTCCTAGTGTTTTGCTGCCATTTTTCTGCGCAAATCGATTGGCGCGCTTCCTGCTATTTAAGGACTTGTCGATTCATTGGTGGATCGAAGACCGAATTCAGGAGAGAGGAAGTAGTAAAATGCGTTATGCGATTGCATGGCTTCTAGGTGTTCCAGCTTCGATCATCATTATCTGGTTCGTGCTGGGCCACGTATTGTAAACCCCAAACCGTGGTCATCTGCATAGATGAAAGCCGCGACCTGGTCGCGGCGAGCCACTTAGGATAGACAGTTATGAACCTCATACTATTAGTCCTACTGGTCGTTCTCTTACTCGGTGCGTTGCCGGCTTGGCCATACAGTGCGGGCTGGGGCTACTATCCCAGCGGGGTCCTGGGAACCGTTTTGATCATAGTCCTCGTCCTGGCATTACTCGGACGAGTGTAGGACTGCTTGAAAGCAGACGGATGACCGTCAGTAGACTTATCTACTGACGGTTCATCACCACGCCCGCGCCGATTAGCAGGATGCCGAGTAACATAGCTCCTTCACTCACTAGCGGCGGAATGACATGGGGCTCTTCGGTTTTCGCCTGAACCTTCACGGCATCGCCAAGTTTCAACACATCTTTGGTTTCCTCAGTATGAAAGGTCGGCATCGCAAATGCGATGAGTCCTAGTAGCGCCAGCACGGCGCCGAAGATAATAACGCTCTTCATTTTAGTCTCCAGGTAAGAAAAAGTTGTGGGTTAAAAAAACCCCGCGAGCATCGAAGCCCGCGGGGTCTTACTGACCAGGTTGCTATTCGTTTCGCGCTGAGGAGCCCATTCCACCCGTCGTACTCTTGTTGTTGGCCGGGTTTTCCGTGCTCGCTTCGGAGATATGCTTCTTCAGATTCTCGGCCATCTTCAGATGCGCCTGCAGGACCGGAATACTCTGCTCGACGTAGAGGTCCATATCGGGATCGCTCTTGAACTGTCCGCGCGCGCGCTGGAACTCACCAAGAGCTTCCTTGTGTCCCTTAACTTGATCCGTGAGATAGGCCTCGTTGAAAGCGCCGCCTTTAAGGTCTTTCAGCGGGCCGTTCTCGACTTTGTCGGTATTGGTGCCTTCGAGCTTGACGCTCTTCTGGCGTGACAGCGCGCTAACCGACTCTTCATTGGCTTCATGGTCGCCCTTGATAGTGTCGGCATAGGTCAACAGCGCCTGGTTATCGCCTGCCTTTTCATGCGCAAGCTTTGCCGTTTCGATTTCCTCGTAGTTCATCTGATTGGCTTTGTTCAGAAGCGAGGCCGCGTCCTGTGCCCATGCTGAGCCGGCGAACGCGATAGCAAGTGCCCCGATCGGCAGAATCTTCTTGATCATAAGTTTCTTTTCTCCTGAGGGGTGGTTGGTCGATTGAGATCGTCTCGTCCCGCGAATAAAGCAAGGCAGATGCCACTTAAGCGGGGCAGATTGCACGGTTTTACGCACAGTTAACCGCCGGATTGCAGGAATCGTGTAATTGTTGCTACCGCCAGTAATAAATTCGCTCCTGAACCCAAAATTTAGCGAAACGACCGTTCGGACACCTGTCCCTTTGATCTCGTAGCGCGAGTGCGTTGCGCCCTTATTGCGGAGCCGCGCGGCGCGGACTAAAAAGACTTTCCCTGAGAGCGCGGTAGTCAGCGTGCCATCAAACCGACTGAAAAAGAGCCTCACGACTACAATCGTGGTTCCAGCCATCCTGATGGCTCTTGCGGCCATCGCTTTGCTGTGGGTATTAGACCGCCAGATGGACGAGACGGACTGGGTCGAGCATACGGATCGCGTGATGCTCGAGACCGAAACCGCAAAGGCCGAGTTTCTATCCGCACAGGCAGCGTTCCGTGGCTTCCTGCTTTATTCAGAGCCGAACGACCGCGCTCCCATCCAGAAGCATTGGAACAACGGTCAGGAAATCATCAAGGAACTTGGCGGACTCGTTTCCGACAATCCGAGCCAGGAACAGCGGGTATTAACCCTCGACGGCCTGCATAATCAGTGGCTCGAAGCCGCCAATGGCGCGAATCAGAACTCGGCCGATTCCGAGAAACGCGAGCTTGCCCAGCGAGCGGCCGCGATCGCGACCAAGGTTTTGAGTCAGTTCGATGCGATTTCAGCCGTCGAACACGAGCTGCGGCTAACCAGAGACGCGCGGCGGGATTCTCAATACAAAAATGCGATGTGGGGTATCCCAATCGTCGCACTGATTCTCGCGGTGGGATTCACATGGGTGGCGTGGCGGGAAATCCGAAGCGCGAGCAATACATTCGCCGCCGCGTTGACGGATGCCGAGGAAGCGAACCAGGCGAAGACCAATTTCCTCGCCGTCGTCTCGCATGAATTGCGCAACCCGCTCAATTCGATACTGCTCTGGTGCAATGCGCTGCTGACCACCGGCGCGCTCCAGGGCAAAGTCGATCAAGGCGTCAACGCAATCTGGCGCGCCGCCAAGGCGCAGGCGCAGCTCATCGAGGATCTGCTGGACATCTCCCGGATCGAGAGCGGCCAGATGCGCTTCGACGTGCAACCGACCAATCCCGCTGAGGTGGTGCGCGCCGCGGTCGACAGTATGAGTCCGGCAGCCGAGGCGAAATCGATCGCGGTACAAGTCGTGCTCGATCCGCGCGCCGACGTGATCATGGGCGATTCACAACGGCTTCAGCAGGCAGTGTGGAATCTCCTGTCCAACGCGATCAAGTTCACGCCCAAGGGCGGCAAGGTGCAGGTGCGCCTCGAGCGAATCAATTCGCACCTGGAAATCGTCGTGGCCGATAACGGCCAGGGGATCGACAAGCGCGCACTTGAAAATGTTTTCGATCGCTTCTGGCAAGCCGGCGGCCCCAACAGTCCGGAGCGCGGGATGGGCCTGGGTCTCTCGATCGTCAAGCACATCGTAAATCTTCACGGCGGCACGGTGACGGCCCACAGCGACGGCCTCAACCAGGGTAGCGTCTTTGCAATCCGTCTTCCGCTTCCCGTTACCACCGCCGGTTTGGCGAGTCCCGCGCGCCGACATCCGACCGTCGCGTCCATCGCGCAGATGTCTCACATTCCGCGTCTCGAAAGCATTTCTGTGCTGGTGGTTGACGACGACAAAGAAACCCGCGACGCTTTGCGCTCGTTGCTCAAAAGCGTTGGCGCAACTGTCAAGACAGCCGAGAGTGTCGAGGGGGCGATCGCGGTTCTGGCGGAGTCGTATCCCGACGTGCTGGTCTCTGATCTCGGCATGCCCGGCCGCGACGGCTACTGGCTTATCAAGGAGATTCGAGCGCGGGAAAAAGGGACGGGAGCGTCCGAGCATCTGCCTGCCGTTGCACTGACGGCGTACGGACGCGTCGAGGATCGGGTCGAAGTCTTTGCGTCAGGCTTCGACAGTCATGTCATGAAGCCGGTCGATCCCGCGGAGTTGGCCGCCATCATCAAGCGGCTGGTCGAAGCTCGTCGCTCGGGCAACGACAAAGCGTCGCAGGGTACTTAGCCTGAAGTTCGATCACTGAAGAGGCTCGGGCCTCTCTCTCTGGATCACTCCGACATGACGCGCGAGCAACTGCCAGTTTCCGCCGCGCTTCGTCCACACGTTCATATAGCTGGTGAAGAGCTTGAACACCGCGGTATCTCCAATCAGCTGGGAGACTTCGTTGCCGGTGCTGACGACGAGATCGGTGAACACTTGGATGCGGACCGGCCGGCGCTCATAGATGCGCAGCTTGAGCCGTCCATTTTTAACCAGGTCGAGCAGGAGTTGCTTTCCCGCGATCAGGTTTGCGGTGCTGTTGACGACCATGTCGTCGGCCCATAGCGTCTGCAGCGTTGAAGCGTCGGATCCGAGCATCGCTTCAGCTTCCCGCTGCTCCAGCGCTTCGATTTCTTTTTGCTCCACGACGTTGCGGTTCTCTGGCTCGTTCATGGCGTCGGCTCCCGCCTGCAATACTTGTCTACTTTCGTGAGTAAGCGATCCACGTCCACGGGCTTAATGATGATTTCGTTGGCGTCAACGTCGGCGCGATCAGCCAATGCAGTGACGACGATTACCGGTATGTGTGCGATTCTCGGGTTCCTGGTTTGTTCCGACCGGAATTGCCAGCCATCCATCACCGGCATCCACAAATCGAGAATGATCAGATCGGGCGCTGGCGCCTGGTCCAGGTAGTTCAGCGCCTCCCTGCCATTGCCCGCCGGTACCGCGTGATACCCCTTCATCTGCAGCAGGGCAACCATAGCTTCGCGCGCATCCTCGTCGTCCTCGACGACCAGGATGCTAGGGTTTTCGCGGTCTCCGTCGCCCTGCATGATTTAGCGATTGTAGCGGACGGCGCTCGTCCATACACCTTTTACGCTCGAGAAAGTGCCGCTACGGTATCGGGGCACGGTTTATTTTTTACGGTAAACCTTTCTGCTTACCGAGGCTCCCATCTGTATCTTCGCTGCGAATGCATCGATTTTGCTGCTTTTTCGATGCTGGCCCATAGTTTGCGTTCTTTAGCGCGAAATCGTGCATTGTGCAGGGGGAGTCGATCGTAATGAATGGACACTTGATGTATTATCACGGTTTCCGCGCCATGAAGCTGACGTTCTCGCGGGAAAAAGCAGTCCCCGGAGTTGGCAATGAGTACGAGTGAACCTGAGCTCGGCCTCAGAGCGGACTCATTCGCAGCATCATTTTCCGCGTCGTTTGCGTCGCCCGCCGCGTGGGGGGACGTCAATCCTCATTCGCATCTCGTTCAATTCTATGAGGATGACGGCTTCCTTATCGACTCGTTGACGCATTGGTTCGCCGACGGCCTGAGCGCTGGCGACAGTTGCATATACATCGGGACCGAATCGCATCTCATCAGCCTGGAAAAACGTCTCGCAGCCCGAGGCATCGATCTCGACAAGCTTCGTAAAGAGGGACGCTTCATCTGCCGCGACGCCTCGCAGGTGCTTTCAACCTTCATGGTCGATGAATGGCCGGACGAGTCTTTGTTCACTCGCGCCATCGAAGGCGTTCTCGGCTACGTAACCAAGGCACGCGACCTCCGCGCATTCGGCGAGATGGTCGCTCTCCTGTGGGCCGACGGAAACCGGAAGGCTGCTGTCCGCCTCGAGGAGATGTGGAACACCTTCATGAAGACGCACGCGCTGGCACTGTGCTGCGCGTATCCGCTTCACAGCTTCGGCTCTGACGCCGATGCGTCGTTGTTTCTGAAAGTATGCGCGCAGCATACTCCGGTCCTGCCCGCCGAGAGTTACAGCGCGCTCACGACAGAGGCCGATCGTCTTCGCGCGATCAGCCTGCTCCAACAGAAGGCCCGCGTGCTCGACGCGGAAAAAGCCGGACGCAAGGAGGCGGAAAAATCGCTTCATCTGCGTCAGAAGGAGCTTTCGGATTTCATCGAGAACGCACTCGAAGGCCTCCACCAGGTCGGTCCCGAGGGAAAAATCCTGTGGGCAAATCCCGCGCAGCTCAAACTGCTCGGCTACGCCGCGAAGGAGTACATCGGCCGCCACCTCGCCGAATTTTACGTCGAGCGCAAGCGGTTCGACGAGTTCTGGAGCCGGCTCATGCGCGGCGAGGTCATCTACGACTTCCAGGCGGCGCTGCGATGCAAGGACGGATCGATCAAGCACGTTCTCATCCATTCGAGCGGGTTGTGGGAAGACGGCAAGTTTGTCTACACGCGATGCTTCATTCGCGACGTGACCGAACGCGTGGAATTGGAACGCGAACTCAAGGTCAGACTCGCCGAACTCGCGCAGGCCGATCAACGCAAGAACGAATTCCTCGCGATGCTGGGGCATGAGCTGCGCAACCCGCTGTCCGCAGTGCTCGACGCTATCGCGACTGCTCAGCTTGACAATACCCGCCGCGATCGCGCCCTGACGATTGCGCGCCGGCAGACCGATCAGCTCGCGGGGCTGGTCGATGATTTGCTCGACGTCGGACGAATTACGCAGGGCCGAATCGCCCTCAAGAAGGAAGCGCTCAAGGTCGGGAGCATCGTCAAGCAGGCGGTCGAAGAAGCTCAATGCATGGTCGAGCCAGGCCAGCATCAGTTGTCTGTGCGCATATCGTCGGTAGCTGAGGAAGCGCAGATCGAAGCCGACCCGGCGCGCATGCGCCAGGTGATCACCAATCTCATACACAACGCGGCGAAGTTCACTCCGCCGGGCGGCCGCATCGACGTGGTGGCGGAGCGCACCGACAATGAGGTCGTGTTGCGTGTGTTTGATTCCGGCATCGGGATCTCGTGCGACCTGCTGCCTCGAGTATTCGATCTCTTCACGCAGGCTGAGCGCCCGCTCGACCGCTCGCATGGCGGATTGGGCATCGGGCTGACCATCGTGAAGCGGCTGGTCGAGATGCATGGCGGCAGCGTTCAGGCGCATAGCGCAGGGCCCGGCATGGGCAGTGAATTCGAGGTTCGCCTGCCGTTGTCGGCAATCACGCGCCCCCAGACGACCGCGACCGCGATCAACAGCCAGGCGCCCGGCCATTTTCGAGTCGTGATCGTCGAGGACAACTACGACGCCGCCGAGGCGTTGACGATGTTACTCGAGCTATTCGGACATCAGCCGACCGTCGTTGCGGACGGATTTGCTGCCATCGAGGCGGTCCGCGACGGCGCATTCGACATCGCGCTGGTGGATATCGGACTGCCTGGCATCGACGGCTACGAAGTAGCGCGTCGCATCCGGATGCTTCCGAACGCGAAGACCATGATGCTCGTGGCGCTGACAGGCTACGGCCAGGAAGCCGACAAACAGCGCGCCCTCTCAGCCGGCTTCGACGAGCACCTGACCAAGCCAGTAAAGATCGAACGCCTGCAAGCCCTACTGAGCCGCCCCCGCTAGCTTTAGCTCCCCTCAGCGCAGCGCTTTGTTCGCTATGCTGAACGTGCGCTTGAGTGCTGCGGGTTCTCGGTTGATACTCGCCGTGGTTAGATAACGTGATCGTTGATCTTCTCGCGGCCGATGAAGCGCTCCCACAATCAAAATGAATTTCACGACGTCTCTGGCGCCGAGCACGAGCTATTGCTGCGATGCTGCGCGGTCACCGGCTCCTTCGCGGAAGACAGCGCAATATCCGCCTTGGTCGAGCGCGGTGTCGACTGGAATCGATTTCTCGCGCTGGCCAATCGCAACGGCGTGGCGCCAATGGTCGCTGCGCGTCTCGGTGCCCAAGCCGCAGCCAGTCTGACTCCCCAAGTCGCTCGCGCGCTCCGATTGAGTTACGAGGTCAACGCGCTCCGATGTAATCATCTGGCCGGCTGCGCCGTCGAAATCGTCGATTCGTTCGCGGCCGCCGGCGTTCCTGCGATTGCAATCAAGGGTCCTGCGCTCGCGATTGCCGCGTACGGCGACGTTGCGATGCGCGTGTTCGGAGACCTGGATTTCATGGTGCGGCTGGAAGATTTGCCGCGCGCCGCCGCAGCGCTCGAGCGAGTCGGCTACGCGTCGTCGCCTCCGTACCGTGCCGATGCAATCGAGAGCGGATTCTTCCCCGACGTCTCGATCGACTTCGTGCGCCCGGACAGTGTCGTCGATCTCCAGTGGCGGCTGTCACCCAGCTACTTTCCGTTTGCTCCCGCAGGCGATGAGGTCTGGAATCGAACCGCCGACATCGACATCCTCGGCCGGCGAGTTCGCGTGCTCGGCCCCGCCGACTCGATTCTGTTCCAGGCATGCCACGGCTCCAAGCATGGCTGGATGACGCTCGCCCAGATTTGCGACTTTGCCCGCGTGCTCGATTCCGCTCCGACCGTGGATTGCTCCGGCCTGCTCGATGATGCACGACGCGCGGGCAGCCTGCGGATGCTGCTGCTCGGCGTCGAGTTGGCGCACTCGCTGAACCTTTGCGAGGTGCCGCGTGAACTGATCGATGCTGCCCGGGGCGATTCGCACGTCGCATCGCTGGCTGGCCGGGTAACCCGGGGTATTTTCGATTTGAGGCGTGCGGTGGAACTCGATGAATGGCTGATCGGCCTTGCAACCATCGCGTCGATCCGCCATCGAATCCGATACCTGGTCGAGCGCGTGGCTGCGCCGAAGCTGAGCGATCGTACACTGATGCCTCTGCCGCGGGCACTTTATCCGCTGTATTACCTTGCGCGTCCGATGCTGGTCGCGATCAGGCATCGGCACCGGGTATTTCGCAAACGTAACTATATAGCTGCATCGCAAAGCTAATATGTGCGAACGTTTCGATGGAATAAGCAGAGATCGCGCCGAATTTCGCCGAGCCTGCCGTTTATGCTTGCGTTAAATGAAGCTTAAGCCTAGCATCGTGCCCCAAAGCGACGAATGCGGTATTCGGTCGATTTTCTAGGATAGGGGGCGGAGTAATCGTCTTGAGGGGAGCCTGTCTAAAGGTCGTATTTGCTACTTTTATGTTAGGTCTGTTGGCGATGCCCGCGTGGCCGCAGGATTCGGCGCCCGCCCTGAGGGATTCGATCAGCGGGTACGAGTCGGCCGCTCACCAATTTTTCCAGGGCGTTCCTGTCGACTGGAGCAGTCGCCACGTCGTTTTTTCGAAGCCTAAAGCTGGCTCAGACGCCGAAGACAAAGTTCAGCAGGACCCTCGATACTGGATGCAACAGATCCGGCGCGCGCAAGCTGCGGACGAATTCAAAGCTCTCGCCGCGAAGCCCAAGCCGAATCGGGCTCCGAAGTCGCACAAAGATTGGGCCTTCTCGATGGGAAACGGCACGGTCGCGCAGAACATGTTTCCCGCCAAGTTCAGCTTCAACGCAGGCTCGACCACCCTCACCGCCGCCAACTGTACCAGTGATTTCGCGGTCTATGGCCTCAACGTGGCAGGTGCCACCGGCGGTCAGGCCAACCTGGTTGCGCTCGACAATCTGTACTCAGGGACTGCGCCCACCGGATTATGCGGCACTGCGCCGACGCCCTTGTGGGCCTACAACGTAACCACGCAGGCGGGAGGAACGGTTACCACCTCGCCAGCGCTCTCTTTAGACGGCAAAGAAATTATATTCGTCGAAAACTTCAGCGGCGGGTCGATCCTTCACGTCCTGCGATCGAACCCGGCGGACGGCGGCACAGTCGCGGTCTCCAAGGCTCCCGCCCAGACCCAGACCGCATTCAGCAGTTGCACCGGCATCACGTCATGCCTGGTCAATATTCCCCTGGGTGGAACAGCGACACATACCATCACTAATTCCTCGGTCTTTTACGTTTACGGCGCCGATACCGCCTACGTAGGCGACGACGCCGGGACGCTCTACAAGATCACGCCCGTGCTCGGCTCCGGAACTCCGGTGGTGACGACCCGCGCCGTCGGGGCGACGACCAAGCTCAGCGGACCGGTTTTCGATTCGCCGAGCGGGCTCGTTTTCGTTGGCGGTGCGAACGGAGTGCTCTACGCTGTCGTCGGGAGCACCATGGCGCTCGCCACCCATTCGACTCTCCAGGTCGGGGAGACAGGCTGTACCAACGGGAACAACGCACTGGCCGATGCGCCGCTGCTCGACAGCGCCGACGGGTTCGTCTTTGAAACGGCGACTAGCGGGGCGGACGGCACGCATACGGTTGTGGTCCAGGCCGCCACCACGGGTACCAACAGTCCGACCGGGACTAGCTGGACCGCGGCGGCGACGGCCAACATCGGCACTGGTGACGTGGGATGCGGCAGCGGCTCCACGTTCCCGACCCACACTCCGCAATTTGACAATACGTACTTCTCGACGCCGTCAACCGGCCATCTGTGGGCGTGCGGCGCGGAAAACAACATGACCACGCATCATCCAGAGCTGTGGAACATCGCCTTCACCGGCACTCCGGCTCTGCTCGGAACTGTCACCGGCGTCACCACCTCGATCAATACGACCAACCATGCTCAGTGCTCGCCGCTGACTGAGTTCTTTAACACCAACGATGGTTTATTCCTGGGTGAAGGACTCGCCGGCTCCTTTTCGGATCTGTTCGGCTTCACCGTCAGCGGAACCACTGCGACTGCTATCACTGGCTCTCCCATAACTGCCTATCCATCAGCCACCGGCGGCACCAGCGGTATCATCATCGACAATATGGCCATCCAGGCGCAGGCCTCGAGCATCTACTTCACCACGCTGGCGAAGACGACCACCGTTTGTGGCGCCACCTCGGCCTTCTGCGCCGTGAAGCTGACGCAGGCTGGTTTGAATTAGTTGGGGATCGAATTAGTACTCGGAGGGATGATCGTCAGATGAGAACACACGTAAAAGTTTTGTTTGCTGCTTTTGCAGTCGGACTCCTGGCGATGCCCGCATGGGCGCAGGACTCGGCGACGACCCTCAATAGCGCCATCTCGGGCTATGAGTCGGCTGCGCACGAGTCGTTCCAGGGACTTGCGACCGACTGGAGCAGTCATCACGTCGTCTATTCGAAGCCCGAAGCAGGCTCGGATGCCGAAAACACAGATCCAGCAGGATCCGGGTTACTGGAAGCAACAGATCCAGCGCGCTCAGGCATCGTCCGATGGGGCGGTAGCGGATGCAAAGGCTTCCAAGAAGAAGAAAAAGAAAAAGGTAAAGCCCGTCCCGCTTAAGAAAGACTGGAGTATGAATTTGCAGGGCACCGCGAGCACCGCGCTCGAAGGTGTATTTCCCGCGAAGTTCTCATTTTTCACCACCAGCCAGAGCTGTAGCGATTTCGTCGCCTACCCGACCGGCCAGGCACCAACCGCAGCTCATCCAAGCATCGTAGGGTTCACAGCTTTATATACCGGCGGTGGCTGCACCGCACCGATCCCAACGGTCTCCTGGTCGTACAATACTACCGCGGCCGATGCCGCCGCGATCGTTACTTCGCCGGTGCTGTCGCAAGACGGTAAGCAGATAGCGTTCGCTGAGGGTACCCATCTCGTTTTAATTAAGTTGCCAACCTCCGGAACAACCGGAACTCTTAGCGCCCCTACGGCCATTACAGTCCAGGCTTCGGCTGCCGCGTATAATACATGCGTTCCTGGCACTACTGGATGCATGTTCGCCCTTACACTGACTAATGCTGATACTAATTCTTCTCCGTACTACGATGTCCAGCACGACACCCTTTACGTCGGAGACAACAAGGGACTTCTTCACAAATTCAACCCGGTCTTTGCTGGCGCTCCGGCAGCAATTGGCTCGCCCTGGCCGGTCACGGCGGATGCGGGCGATATTCTCACTGGCCCGGTCTTAGACATAAACACGTCGAATGTGTACGTGGGCGATTCGAGCGGATTCATCAATCAGGTCAATAGCGGCACGGGCGTCGTCACAAGATCTGGGCAGTTGGGCGCTGGCTCGGGCACCGCGACGGTTACTGCGGATCCCGGCGGCGAGCACCACCCTGACCGTGGGCACCGTCGTCTACACATTTCATGGAACCGCCGCCGCCTGCGCCGCTCCGACGGCAACGACGGGTTGCATCATTCATGGTGGGACCAATACGCAAGATGCACAAAACATTGAGGCGGCGATTAACGATAACGTGGCGCAATGTGGTTTCACGAACGCCGGGGTTTGCTTCGAGGTGACAGCCGTCAATCCTGCGGCGTCCGCAACCAATGCAGGTCCAGGGACTACAACCACGATCCAGAATACAACCCTTGCAAATGTGGCGCTGGCAACCAACGCCCCTATCACCTTGTCGCCGGCGACCGGCGGGATTCCTGTCGGCATGGTGGACGCACCCATCATCGACGGTTCGGCGGCAAGGGTCTACAGCTTCGTCGGAAGAGATGCTACGACGACAGCCAGCGCCGGCGTTCGTCAACTCACGATCCCGATAAGTGCAGGAGGGACTGGCACACTCGCGGCGATCGGAACCAGTAGCCAGACGACTCCGATCTTTAGTGGCAGCTTTGACAACAAATACTTTACGAACGCAGCCCCGACCGGAAATCTTTACGTCTGCGGGAATGCCGGCGGTGTCCCCACTCTATACGGGATAGCCATTACCACTAACACCATTGGTACCATAACAACTGGTCCAGCTCTGGGGACCGTCGCTGGTACAACGTGCTCGCCGGTCACAGAGTTGTGCAATCCGGGGACTGGAACGTGCGCCAGCACACCCACCGGTAACGCCGTAGACTGGATCTTCTTGAGCATAGAAGCCAGCGTTAATGCCACCAGGACTCCGGCGGGATGCACGCTCGTCGCCGGCCAGGGTTGCGTGATGGCGTTTAATGTGAACGCCCCTCCGATCACGGCGACCACCAACGCAAGTTCCAGCCAAAACGAAACCGCTGGGACGACCGGGATAGTGATCGACAACGTCGTATCGAATGCGACGGGCGGATCGCAGGTCTACTTCACACCACTGGGCAACCAAACATGCACGGGAAATGCCTCGACCGGCAGTACCGGCACCGGGCCTTGCGCGACCCAGGCGTCGCAGAGTGGCCTATGATGAGGGCATTCCAATAGGAATTATGTGAGAATAAATCGCGTGCGCAGAGGATCACAGACTTGGGAGAGTCGTTAGCATGAGCAAAGAGCAGAAGAACGAACGGCCGTCGCGCGAGGCTGCGCTTAAAAAGCCGTATCTGAAACCCTCCTTCGAGCGCGAGAAGGTTTTCGAGACTCAGGCCCTCGCCTGCGGCAAGATGCAGAGCACGCAGAGTGGATGTCATCAGAGCCGTAAGAACTCCTGATCGGCAATTCTATAGCCCTCATTGCCGCCAATGCGGCGTGTGCGCTATTACTTGCGCCCAACTCTAGATCGGGGGTCAGCTATAGTGCGAGCGGCATTGAGAGTTTTCTCCGGCATACTAATGCTCGGATTGTTGGCGATGCCGGCGTGGGGCCAGCAGCCAGCGTCCACCGATCTCACTGCTCAAATCAACGGCTACGAACGGGCTGCGCACAGCTCGTTGGTCGGCGTCCCGACCGATTGGAGCAGTAGCCATCTAATTTTCTCGCCGCCCGAGCCCGGTTCCGACGCCGAAGACAAAGTTCAGCAGGACCCGCGTTACTGGCTGCAGCAAATTCGGCGCGCCCAGTTTCAAGCCGACGACTCGATTGCGTCGGGAGTTGGCGCACTTCCAGATAGCAAGCATAAGAAAAAAAAGAAAAAGAAACCTAAGAAAGGTGTGATAGGCACCGACTGGAGCGCATCGCTGGGCACCGGTGGCAAGGTCGGCGCCGGCAACTATCCCGCAAAATTCACCTTCGGAACGTCGACTGCCACCTGCGTCACTTCGACCACGCTGCCCCCGGTCGGCGATTTCGTGGTGTTCAACACCAGCCTGGCGGGATCGGGAACGCAAGCGAGCGTGATCGCGTTCGCCAACCTCTACAGCAGTTGTACCGCTCCGGTTCCCTCGACCTATTGGGCCTACAACACCGGTGGCACTGTCACCAGGTCGGTCGCGCTCTCAAACGACGGCTCGCAGGTGGCATTCATGCAGACCTCGGGCACGACGGCCAGCCTGGTCCTGCTGAAATGGTTGCCGGCGGTTCGTACGGTCCCGGTTCATTTGAACAGCACCACTACCATCACTACGACCAATCCGACCTTCACCGCGGTCGACGTCGGAGCAGCGATCACCGCCACCGGCATACCGGCGAGCACCACTATCTCTGCCGTGACCAACTCCACCACCGCGACCATTTCCCATGCGGCGACAGCGACCAGCAACCCCAACGCCACGATCACTGTCACCGAAACTGCAACCGCGCCGAAGAGCCCTGTCGTCGCGACCAACGCGAATTATCGCACTTGCCTGGCGCCGTGCATGACAAGTTTCGCCTTTACCGGAACCGCGCCGCTTACCGATACCAACTCGTCGCCGTTCCCGGATTATACGAACGACACAATTTATGTCGGGCGGCGACAATGGGTTCGTCCATAAGTACACGGGCGTGTTCCTCGGAACTCCACCGAGGTAACCAGCGGATTTCCCGCACAGGCGGCGGTCGTCGCGCTCGGCAGCCCGGTGTTCAATCCTTCCTCCGGATCGGTCTTCGTTACCGCTTTCTACGACGGAACTTCGAATGGCGGCCGACTGCATGAGCTTAACGCCACCACCGGTGCGGCCATCGGCGACTCAGACCAATTGGGCCCAACTACGGCTGCCGGCTCAAACTGTGCGGGCACGACAGCCGGCGGTGTTGCCCTGGCTCTCGACGGGGCACTATTAGACCCGTCAGCTGGGACAAACGGAACAGTTTACGTCTTCATCGCCAATGACGGTACAGCAGGAACCGGCAACAGTGCTGTCTACCAGTTCCTGCCCGGCTTCGCTCAGCATACCTGCGGGAACAAGGTCACGCTGGGAGTGGGTTCGAACACGGGTATACCTGTGTATTCCGGCACCTTTGACAACATCTACCAAATCGCCCCCACCCCGACCGGGAATCTCTATGCCTGCGGAAACGCGGGCGGGAACGCGACGCTCTATCGAGTACATATCGCCAGCAACGTGATGAGCGCCGCGAGCAACGTGGCTACTGCGCTCAGCACAGCCAACACTACCTGCTCGCCAGTGACGGAATTCCTGAACGGTGCAATCGATCGAGCGTTCCTCAGCGTACAGGCGTCCGGCAATACCAATGCAAACATCGGGTGCCCGGCCGGAGGCGGCGGATGCGTCATGTCGTTCAACATCACTGCCGGGACGACGCCAACGACAACCTCGGCTAAGGCCGGCGAGCCCGGTGGGACCAGTGGCATCGCGATCGACAATTCATCTGCCACGGTCGGCGCGTCGCAGGTCTATTTCTCGACCCTCGGGACCGGCTCGAGTGCGATCCAGGCATCACAATCAGGGCTGAATTAAATCGATGACGCTGAAGTGCTAGCGGCGACCGACAAGCTGGATCGAATAGGATGCGAACTCGTCGCGGGTTCGCTGCGCGCCGGTCATGAGGTGCGCGTGCGGGTGGCTGGCAGCAGCATGGTGCCGGCGCTATGGCCCGGCGACGAATTGCGGGTACGCGCACTCGCGCCCGCCGAGTCAGTGGGGCGGGCCGCCGTGCCCGCCATGGGAGACCTGCTGCTCTTCGTACGCGACGGACGGCTCTGCACGCATCGGCTGGTGGACCGGCTTGATGACGCCGGCGGCTCCCGCTTGATTACCTGTGGCGACGCGGCGATCAAATGCGATCCGCCGATTGCAGCATCGGAAATCCTCGGTACGGTCGCCTCGATCACTCGCGGAGGACGCGAAATTCCGATCGCTTCGTCGCCCGCTCAGCGGCTTCTATCGTTTGCAATCCGTCACTCTGGTTTTATCCGGCGTGCGGCGTTGAAGATTCACTCGATTCGCAGCCGGTCATGGACGCTCCAGCAAGCTTGATGTCGCCTGTGGCTCACGGCAGCGGGGGTCAGACCTCGGTCGTGATAGGCGGCTTGCCGATCAACATTCAATCCGCCAATCGCGATTTCATCGCGATGCTCGAGCATCGATACGCCGGGTTCGTCGCCGAGCCTGCCAACGGAGGCATCCGGCTGGACGTCGAGGTGGTCGCGGCAGTAGGTGACAGTGACAGCGTCGACGAAGACCTGGAAGTGCGCTACGCGGACGGGCGCTGGACGCTCAACCGGGGCGACTTTCGCGCGCAATGGGACCCGGTAAGCCTGCGCGGATCCGTGCGTCAGGCAGCGTATCCATACGCGATCGACTCTGTCATGCGCATCGTGCACAGCCTGGTGCTGGCGGAGCAGGGCGGCTTCCTGGTGCATTCGGCGAGCGCGGTCCGCAACGGGCGCGCGTTTCTGTTTTCGGGAGTATCGGGCGCCGGCAAGACCACGATTTCCCGCCTGGCGCCACCTGACGTGACCCTGCTCACCGACGAAATCTCATATGTCCGGCGCGTCGGCGACCGATACGAAGCGTGCGGCACCCCATTTGCCGGCGACTTGGGCAAGGCGGGGGAAAACATCTCGGCGCCGCTGGCGGGGTTGTACTTGCTGGTACAAGGGCGGCACAATATTGCGAGCCGAATCGGAGGGGCGGATGCGGCGCGACGGTTGCTCCGTAACATTTTGTTTTTTGCCGACGATCCGGGTCGGGTCGAACAGTTGTTTCGCTCGGCCTGCGAGTTCGTCTCGCGGGTTCCGGTTTACGAATTGACGTTTCAGCGCGATCAAAAAGTCTGGGATCTGATCGAATGAGGGAAAGCGTGGACACCGGCGATATTTACATCAAGCCCAGCCGCGACATTGCGGCTCGAGTGATGGCGGACGAGATGGTCATCATGTCGGTCAAAAACTCCAAGGTGTTCAGCCTGAATCCCACCGCCACCCGCATCTGGACCGCCGCCGACGGCGCAACTCCGCTGCGGGAAATCGTGGCGCGGGCAGTAGTGTCCGAATTCGAAGTGGATGCCGAGACCGCCTACCGTGACGCGCGCGCACTGGTAGAGGACCTCGCGCAGGAAGGAATCCTGCTGCTCGCCGACCATCCGATCCGGCAGGAGCGCGCATGAGCACGATTCTTCAGGACTTCAACGCCAAAGCGATCCAGCTCGGAATCCCGCTCGGCGTCCACCTCGACGTCACCTGGCGATGCAACGAGCGCTGCGTGCATTGCTACCTCGACCACGACGACCTCGGGGAAATGAGCTACGACGAAATCGAAGATTTGATGACCCAGATGGCGGAAGCGGGCGTCTTCTTCCTGACTATCAGCGGCGGCGAGCCTCTGCTGCGCAAGGATTTGTTCGACATTATCCGCCGCGCACGCGAGCTGACCTTCAACGTCAAGCTGAAGACCAACGCGATCCTGATTCGGGAAAAAGAGGCCGCGCTGATTCGCGAACTCGGAGTCGAGACGGTTCAGGTCAGCATCTACTCCCATCGGCCCGAGGTTCACGACGCGATCACGAAGGTGAAAGGCTCACTCGAACGCTCGCTCGACGCGATTCGTTTCATGGTGTCGCGGGGGCTCAAGGTCACCATCGCCAACGTCGTCATGAAACAAACCCGCTGGGATTATCCGGGCGTGCAGAAGCTGGCCGCGGATCTCGGCGCCATGTTCACAGTCGACCCGACTATCACGCCGCATATCAACGGAGACCGGTCGCTGCTGCGTTTGAATATCGATCGGGATGCCCTGCGCGACATAATGAATGACAAAACCATCGCCGGCGAGGAGGACCAATTCATCGCGGTCGCTCCAGGAGCCGACGAGGATGTCATGGATAACATCCCGTGCAGTGCGGGACACAGCGCCTGCTACGTGTCTCCCTACGGCGATGTATATCCATGCGTGCAATTTCCGCTGCCGAGCGGCAACGTTCGCAAGCAGAAGTTCATCGATATCTGGAAATATTCCCCGCAGCTCGAAGAAGTCCGCTCGATACGAACGCGCGACTTGCCGGTGTGCTCGACCTGCGCGCACACCAGCGGATGCAGCCGATGCCCCGGCCTCGCATACATGGAAGGCAACATGCGGGGTCCTTCGACGGCGGACTGCGAGAAATCGTTCGCCAAAACCGGGATTCCGAGCGCCAATATGCTGCTTAAAGCGGCGAGGTCAAGCGCCTGATCGACTGAGCGGCTAACCACCGAGGTACTCGAACCAGAGGGCGCAGGCCCCCGGTTTCGAGCAAGTTCGATCGAGCGTGGCGGCTGTTGCGTTCACGGGTCGAATCTAGCGCGATGGCTGCGGCCCGACCGCGGCGCCCACAGCGTATAGATTGCCGTCATCGGAGCTGAAGTAGATGGTGCCATCGGCGCCGATCGCCGGCGAGGAATCGATTGACTGGATCGCGCCGGTTGTGAATTTCCATTTCAGGGTGCCGTCGGGGTTTACCGCATACAGGTGCCGGTCGTTACTGGAGCCAAAGAAAATGGTGCCGTCGGCGCTAATCGCTGGCGAGGAAAAGACCGGATTGCCGGCCGCAAACTTCCACCTCAGAGTGCCCTCAGGCTTCACCGCGTAAAGGTTGTAGTCCCATGAGCCGACGTAGATGGTTCCATCGGCGCCGATAGCCGGCGAAGAGCACAGGCCATCACCAGTCTTGCCTTCGTTCGCCAGGAATTTCCATCTCAGCTTGCCGTCGGGAGATATCGCGTAAAGGTTGAAGTCCTGCGACCCGACGTAAATGGTGCCATCGGCGCCGATCGCGGGCGAGGCACTTGCGAGATTGCCGGAAGCCGCGAACAGCCACTTCTGCGTGCCGTCTGGGTTTAATGCGTAGAGACGGCCGCCGGCACTGGGAACGCCGGGTACGGCGGGGGCGTTGATGAAATATCGGGAGCCAACGTAAATGGTTCCTTCGCCGCCGATCGCCGGTGACGATAAATCGACAACATCACGGGGCGCGAAACCCCACTTCAGCGTGCCGTTGGAGTTGACCGCGTAGAAGTTCTGACGCGTGCTGACGAAAATGGTGCCATCTGCACCGATAACCGGCGCGTCCGCGCGCTGATTTGGCCCGTTCGCGCCACCGCCCGTTACGAAAGCCCACTTCCGGGTGCCGTCAGGTTTAACAGCGTATAGCTTGCCCTCGCCCGAACTGGCGTAGATAGTGCCATCGGTAGCAATTGCCGGCGACCCCACAACACCCCCGGTCGCAAACTTCCACTTCAGCGTGCCGCCTGGGTTCAGCGCGTATAGGTTGTGATCTCCTGAGCCAATGTAAACGGTCCCATCTGCGCCGATCGAAGGCGAAGGTTTGATATAGTCGAACTCATCCATCACGCCAATCGCGAACGTCCACTTCAAAATGCCGGTGCTCGCACGCGTGTCGAATTCGCTCCTGCCGGTATGCGCGCGATCGTGATGGAACATCGGCCATGCCGGGCCCGTAGTGATAGGAGTTCTGGCTGGCGCGCGCGGCGGAGGTGCAATGCCCACCGCGTAGAGGTTGTTGTCGCCGGAGCCGATATAGACGGTTCCGTCGGCGCCAATCGCGGGTGACGAATGTACGTCGCTCACGGTTGCGAACGCCCATTTCTTCGCACCGCCGGGGTTGATCGCGTAGAGGCTGTAGTCGTCGGAACCGACGTAAATGGTCCCATCGGCGCCGATTGCCGGCGCGGAGTTCTCTACGACGCCAGTAGCAAGCGTCCATTTCTGTGTTCCGGCGGAGTTGATCGCATATAAGTGGCCGTCGTAGGACCCTACGTAAACCGTGCCGTCGGCACTTATCGCCGGCGAACCGAAACTCGCGTCGGCCGCAGTTGCAAATGCCCACTTCCTGGAGCCGTCAGCGTTCACTGCGTACAGCTTGGCCTTGGGATAACCTGAGCCGACGTAGATTACGGCGTCCGCGCCTACAGCCGGCGTGGAGTTTATGAAACTGCCCGTCGCGAATGCCCACTTCCGTGTGCCGTCGGGGTTGACCGCGTACAGATTGCCGTCGCCGGAGCCGATGTAAACGGTGCCGTCGGCGCCTACGGCCGGCGAGGACTCTGTCGCGTAGTTGATTGCGGATTTCCACTTCAGCGTGCCGGTGGGACTTATCGAATAGAGGTTCTCACCCGCGCTGACGTAGATGGTTCCATCGGCAGCGATCGTCGGCGAGGATCGCGTCAGGTGGCCGATCGCGAACGCCCACTTCTTTTTCCCGTCGGGATTTACCGAGTAGAGATTCTCACCGGCGACGGCGTAGATGGTGCCGTCGGCGTTGACCGCGGGCGAGCCAACAGCGCTGTCGGTCGTGAGCGACCACTTCCTCGCGCCGTCGGGCGCAACGGCGTAGAGGCTGAAGTCATCAGAACCGGCGTAAATCGTGCCGTCAGCGCTGATAGCCGGGGAGGCCACTCTGCCGCCGGTCGCGAAGCGCCACTTCTGCGCGCCGGGATTGGCGCTGGCATCGAAACCGCTCTGGCCGGTGTGCGCGCTGTCGTGACCGAACATCCTCCAGGACGTAGCGCCAGGCGCACGCTGACCCGTCGCCCGACAAGCAGACACCAGAGTGGCGCCAATCACGACCGCAACCAATATTGTGACGATCCGTATATTAGCCACTGACTGTCTCATACGATGGGCCGCTCGGCAGGATTCAGCGAACAGGACTAAGATTCACGCGATGGATAGTCGATAACACGGTGACACGCAGCGGTCACAACCTGGTTAGCCAGGCGAATCTTTATAGCACGGTCAAGATGGCGATAGTGCTCGCCGCGTTGATGGCAGGCGCCTCGGACACGACGGCTGCGGTGCATCTGTCGGCCCGCGCCGATCGGATGAGCCGCTGGCCGCATATCATTTTGTGGGCGTGGGAGCGTCGCGAGAATCTCGGCTTCATCGACCCGGACAAAACGGCCGTCGCATATCTTGCGCGGACGCTGGATCTTCGTGGCGATAGCGTCCTGGTTCGCCCGCGGTACCAGCCCTTGACGGTGCCGCCGCGCACGACGCTGATTGCGGTGGTGCGCATCGAGGACGATCGGCGAGTGGCGCCGACGCGGTCGGCCTCGCAGCGCGCTGAGGCTGCCAGAATCATCGCCAAGCTGGCCGATGCTTCGCCGGCCGCGATCCAGATTGATTACGATGCGTCGCGATCCGAACGCACATTCTATCTCGATTTGCTCACCGATGTTCGTAGCCGAATCCCGGCGACCATCCCTCTCTCGATGACCGCGCTCGCGTCGTGGTGTCTCGACGATGACTGGATCACTGGCCTGCCCGTCGATGAAGTCGTTCCGATGCTTTACCGCATGGGCCCGGACGCGAGCGAAATCACTGCTTATCTTCGCAACGGCGGCGTGTTCGGCCCGGCGATGAGCCGCAACAGCGTTGGGCTCTCGCTCGACGCGCAGGTCGCCGGCCTGGCCGCAGGAAAACGAGTGTATCTGTTCTCGCCGCACCCATGGACGGCTGATTCGGTGCGCGACGCCGTCGAACAGGTTGCAAGATGAAGGGCTGGCGTGTGGTGCTTGTTGCTCTTGCGGCAGCGATGCTGCTCTCGCCGCCACAGCTATTGAGCTGGTCCGGCGCGAGCGGTGTGCATTCGGTGATTGCGTTGTTCGAGTCACATGTTCATCCCGACATCCCCTTCGATAAGTTCGCCAGTGGCCGACTTGGCATAATCAAGCCGACCTGGAGACGCTCCTATCTCTATGCCGCGTACCGGTACCTGGCAGGACCCGGCTTCGACGCGTCCCAGCAGAAGGCGATGGTCTCGCTCTGGGACGACTGGCTGGGTTTGGGAGCCGCGGGAGTGGCGCAATCGCCGCAGGACCAGCAAAGCCCTGGCAAAGTAACGTCGGAATGGATTGCCGCACGCAATAAGGTTCCCGCCGTTGAAGCTATCGAAGAAATCGACGTGGATCGCCAAGCCCCGGCGGAATATGGATCGTTCGACTACGCCAACTGCAATGAGAGCTCATTCCATACGGCGGCGGCCACACTCGACACGATGATCGGAAAGTTCGGCCTGTCGAGCCCGCAGGTAGGTCAGTGGGTGGATGCGCAGGATCAAGTATTCGACAACTGTTCCGGTACGCCGCCGAAGCTCGCCGACGACTCCGACGCCTGGTCCAAAGCGGTCGACGATTGGATTCAGGCGGGCAAAACGGTGCCGGGTGCGGTGACGCCGGGATCGTTCGGAGAACGCGATAACTGCAGGGCCAGGAAGTTCCAGACGGCAACAGCCGAGCTCGAAACCATGATCCATGATTTAGGCGCGTCGAATCCCCAAGTGAAGCAATGGGTGGACGCGCAGAACCAGACCTTTGTGGAGTGCGGGCGCGCGCCGATTTCCGCGCCCGAGGGTACAACAGCGCTCCCCGCTCCTGAAATTCCACCGCCACTGAAAAATGGCACGCCGTTCGAGCAGGCGCAGCGCACCTATCAGATCGCATCCGCGAACTTTTACGCCGCGAACTTCGATACCGCGGCGAAGATGTTCGCTGCGATTGCCGCGGATTCTTCATCGCCGTGGCGGCATCTCGCGCCCTACCTGATCGCCAGGACGACGATCAGAAAGGCAACGCTATCCGGCGAGAAAAATGACCATGCGATGCTCGCCAAGGCAGAAGCGCAACTGAACAAAATCATCGCCGCGCCCGATGACGACTCCGTCAAGCGTGACGCGCAACAGTTGCTCGGCTTCGTCGCTGCCCAGTTGCATCCGGAGCAGCGCGAGCAGGAGTTGGCGCGCGCTGTTATGCTACCCACTTCCGCCGAGGTGCTGAAGCAGGACGTCAGCGATTACATATGGATGCTCGATCATGGCCCGGCAAATGGCAACTCTCCTCGCGACGATCTGACGGATTGGATCTCGACTCTTCACGTCGCTGACACTGGCAACCCGGCATCTCCTTATTCTGACACTTCGGCAATCGCGCACTCGATCGCGAAGTGGAAACAAACCTCGTCGTTGCCGTGGCTGGTGGCGGCGCTTTCGGAAATTCCCGCCTCAGACCCAAACGCACCAGCCCTGATCGCGGCAGCAGAGAGTGTAAAGCCCGATTCGCCCGCCTACGTGACGACCACATATCACGCCGCGCGGCTCTTGATGGGACAGGGTAGGACCGATGAGGCGCGGCGGAAGCTTGACGCGCTCCTCTCAAGCCGCGATCAACTGCCCGTCTCGACGGTGAACGAACTCCTGGCTTTACGCATGGAGGTAGCGCGCAATCTGAACGAGCTTCTGACATACGCCCCGCGCACTCCGCTCGGGTTCACCGACGACGCCGACAGTGAAGAGCTTCCCTCCAATCTGGATGAGCCGAATGCTCAACCTCTCAAAGCGCTCGCATCGGAACCTTTGTTCGACCACGATGGCGCCGGTGCGTTCACCCGATGGCTGCCGCTGAGCGTTCTGATGCAGGCCGCGCACAGCAAGACTCTGCCGTCCCCTCTGCGCGATCAGGTTGCGCTTGCCGCTTTCATCAGAGCGATTCTGCTCGGTAATGATGCTGCAGCGCGAGAACTTGCGCCGCTGGTGATGGAATCGGTTCCGAAGCTCAAGCTGTCGATCGAAGCGTGGCTCGAGGCGAAAAGCCCGGACGCACAACGCTTCGCGGCCGCCTACATGATGCTCCAGAATCCGGGCTTGCGGTATGAAGTCGATCCAGGCCCCGGAAGAAGAACAGCGCTGGACGAGATCGACAGTCTTCGCGACAACTGGTGGCCCTCGGGAGCCAGTAAGAACGTGAATGCTCAAACGTATGCGGGCTTCTTATCCCCTTCCGAAAGGAAGACAACCGACGAGGAATGGCAGAAGTTGTCGGCGATAAACGCCCCGAATTTTCTTTGCACAGAGGCTATGGAACAAGCGAAGAGTCACCCGACCGACGAGCGCGCTCCCGAGGCGCTCTACCGATGCCTGCGGGCCGTCCACTTGGGATGCTCAAACGACCAGGGCACAGAGCTTGCCCGATCAGCGTTTCAGCTGCTCCATCATCGTTATCCAGACAGCCCGTGGGCCGAGAAGGGCAAGGTCTGGTACAAAGGCGACGGCTGCTCAAGTTCCTAGCACTCCGCAGATCGAGCGCCGAAGAGTTAAATGCAGGGTAAGCTGCTGTTTTTGAAAGACATCCTGCTTCGACGCGCACACTGACCAAGCTAGTCGAAATCGAAGGTCTGCAAGCCCTGCCGACTCTGCCCGTCATCGTGCCAGGATGGTGGAGGCGGGGGGAATTGAACCCCCGTCCGAAGGCCTTCCGGCGACGGCCACTACACGCTTAGTCTGCGAATTTTAGCTCGCGTCCGAAACGCCCACAGACGGGCTTTCCTGACGCCAGCCGGCTGAAATTTCGGTAAACCGCCCAGCCGGTGAACTGCGGGTCCCTAGCCCACTAAATGACGCCCCGACCCGCTGCCATGGGCGAGCAGCGGCGGGACGCTAGCGGCCCTTAGGCCGCCAGAGCGTAACCGTTATTGTCTGCGGGTAAATTTCGCAGTCTGCCAGTTTTACGGGTCGACAGCACCCGGCGTGCGACCATGGCCATGTTGTCTTCGTCGAATCCAGTTCGCCCCCACGATTGTGGGTGTTCCATCGAGGCCAGAAAAGTCGAAACGGTTACTACCTCCAATCTAAGGCTCAGCGGCTGCGTTCGCAACCATCCCCTCGTCGCCCCCTTATCTGCATCGCCCGGTGCGGATAAACTCACCCTGTTATGGCGCGCGATTCTCATACCCGCAACGGCAAGCCTTCCGCCGACGGATTCGACCTGGTCGTCGACAACCGCAAGGCGCGGCACGACTTCTTCATCGAGGAGACGCTCGAGGCCGGCCTCGCGCTCACCGGCACCGAGGTCAAGTCGCTGCGGGCGCATCGCGCGAACCTGCGTGACAGCTACGCGCGCATCAAAAATGGCGAGGCGTTCCTCGAGAGCGTCCACATCGGCGCGTACGCTCCGGCCGGCCAGTTCAGCCACAAGGAGACTCGCCCGCGAAAACTCCTGATGCATCGCCGCGAGATCGATAAGCTGTGGGGCCGCGTGCGCGAGAAGGGTTATTCGATCGTCCCTTTGAAAATCTATTTCAAAAACGGACGCGCCAAGGTCGAGCTTGGACTCGCCAAGGGTAAGCACTCGTACGACAAGCGCGACGTGCTCGCGCGCAGGGCGTCAGACCGCGAAATCGAGCGCGCGCTGAAAGGACGCAACCGTTAAAGCACCCGCTCGCTGGTCGCGAGTTGGCGCAATTCCGCAGCCAGGTTCTGGAAGCTGACGATGCTCGTCGACATTTGAGCCGGTGTGGTGCCGACGTTGCCCAGCACGCTTGCGACAGTGTCGTGAAAGCGCGGCGGCTTGATTGAGAATCCTCGCGACTCGATGAACGCGCCTTTCTCGTTAAGATAAAATCTGCGATTCAGCGCGTATAGCACCAGCATCATGAAACCTGCCGCGCGAAACAGGCATCCCGCGACGTACATCACGTCACCGCGCTCGGCCGGCTTCGCGGCGATCGAGATTTCGAATTCCGCGTCGAACAGATGCTTGGTCACGACAGCGGTCCGAAATTTTTCCGGATATTCGTGTATCAGTGACTTGAGTCCCGCGACCGTGCCTGCCGAATCGAAGAGCGGGCGGCAGACGTGAACTTCGCCCGCATAAATCTGAATATGAAATCCCAGCGGATGGCCGAGCTGGTGAATGCTGCGTGGGCGCCCCGCGATGCAGTCCTCGATCGCCTCGCGCACTGCGCCAATTTCACGATAAAGAAAATCGACATGACGGCCGCGAATCTGCAGCCATCCTCCGCCGTTCACGCCGGGTCCCCAATCGCCAAATGAAGTTACCAGGTTATCGCTATGACGATCATCCAGTTCCTTCGCAGCCGCTCCCAGAGCTGTCGTCGAGAATGGATGCTTTCCGTCGTAGTAGATTCCAAGATCGATATCCGACCGTTCGTCGGCGGTGCCGCGCGCGCGCGATCCGCCGAGCACGATCGCCCGGATGCCTTCGATCTTTGAGACTCGAGTAGCTACTTGAGTGAGTATCTGGTCGATTTCGTGATCGGGCGGCATCCGTCGAGCTTAAGTCGACTGTTGAAATCGAGCAACGTCGCGTGACTAAGAACCTAACCCCTAACCCCTTCCCGAGCGGGAAGGGGAACAAGAAAAAAGGTGTGCTTCGACTCAGGTGTTGGCTTGCGCCGATGCGTCAATCGCGGATGCGCCTGCTGCGCCTAACAATCCCTGCAACCTTGCGATGCGCTTGCCCAGGGGAGGATGGGTCGAAAACAGGTTCGCGAAGAATCCTTCGTTGTCGTCGCGGAGGCCCTCGCGCGGATTTACGATGAACAGATGTGCGGTGCCTGCTGTGCCCTGCTTCAGCGGCGACTCGATTTTCGCAATGTGCTCCAGCGCGCGCAGTAACGCACGCGGATTGCGCGTGAACTCTACCGACGACGCATCCGCAAGATATTCGCGCTGTCTCGAAACCGCCATCGCAAGCAATTGTGAAAAAATCGGCGCCACTGCCGCCAACACGATCACTGCGACCGTGATCAGCGCCGCCGCCTGGTTGTCGCGATCGTTGCTGCTCCTGCCCCGGCCGCCGAAACCACCCCAGAACATCCAGCGGTACACGAAGTCCGACAGCATCGCGATTCCACCGACCATCACCGCGATCATCATCATCGTGCGGATGTCGTAGTCGGCGACATGCGACATCTCGTGCCCGATCACTCCTTGCAACTCTTCGCGATCCATCTGGTCGACTAGTCCCTGCGTGACGCAAATCACTGAATGCGCCGGGTCGCGTCCAGTCGCGAACGCATTTGGCGAGGGATCGTCGATGATGTACGGCTTGGGCACCGGCATCCGCGCCGCAGTCGCCATCTCGTTGATCACGTCGAGCACCATCTGATGCTTGGGCGTATCTGCCGTCAGCGGGCGTCCATGAACCGAGAGCAGCACCAGGGACGCGCCGCTATAGTATGAGACCATCGATTGCACACCGGCGAAAACCAGCGCCGCAATAGTCAGTACTGGAAAGCCGACCAGATGCCCGTCGACGATCGCGACGTCGCGGGCCGCAATATCAAGCCCGAGACCAAGGGCACCCAGCAGCAGCATGAACGCGACCACCAGCACCGCGGTCTCGCGACGATTGGTCGCCTCCAACGTCCTGAAATTGCTTGCCGCCATCGCGCACGTCCGCCGCGATGCTTAAGCGCGGGGCGCGGTCATAGAAAGATCAACTTTGGGAACCGCCTGCTCTTCCGGGGCGCCCTTGAAATATTCAGCCGGCTTGAAACCGAAATTGCTTGCAATCAGATTGGTCGGGAAGGTTTGGATGCGCGTATTGAGCTCGAGCACGACGTCATTGTAAGCCTGCCGTGCGTATGCGATTTGATTTTCGGTGGTCGTCAGCTCTTCCTGCAGCTTGAGCACATTCTCGTCGGCCTTCAACTGCGGATAGTTCTCCATCACCGCGAGCAGTTTACCCATCCCGGTGGTGATCTGGTTTTCCGCCGCCATGCGCGAGGCTTGATCCGGCGCGCTGACCGCCTTGGCGCGCGCCTCGACCACCTGCGTCAGCGTGTCGCGCTCGAACTGCATATAGCCTTTGACGGCTTCGACCAGGTTCGGAATCAAGTCATGACGGCGTTTCAACTGTACATCGATTTGCCGCCACGAATTATCTACCTGGTTGCGCAGACTGACTAATCGGTTGTAGGCAAATATTGCCAATCCGACAATAGCCACTACGATAATCAGAAATATCATTTGCTCTCCCCCTGCGCTCACGACGCCGGCAGTATCAACCGCCGGCGCCTGAGCTGAATTTCTCTAGCCGTCTGCGCGAAGCATCCTCTGCACCGACTAGTTATCGAACTCGACTTTGATCTTGAACGGCTTGCTCTCGGGCCGCTTCGGCACCGTCACTTCCAGCACGCCGTCCTTGTATGCCGCCTTGATTCCGTCGTGGCTCGCATACTCCGGCATCGTGAATGCGCGACGCATCGTGCCGTACGCCCGCTCGGACAGATGCACTTCCGCATCCTTCGACCACTCGGGCCGCTTGCGCTCCGCCTCGACGATCAAGTTGCCGTCCTCGACGCGCACATTGACTGACGCGCCATTGATGCCGGCCATCTCGAAGTAGAAATGGTAAGCGTCCGCATCTTCGATAACGTCAGTCGCCGGCCCAGTCTTGCGCCCGGGCTCGAGCTCGTTCCACAACACGTTCCAGTGGCGCAGCAAAGAGTCATTTGGAGTAAACCCATTCATCCGCACTTCCATCTTAGAGAGAACCTCCTGCCGTAATTTTTTTCGGCGCGATTTTAAATTTCGGGGCCGCTCGGCGCGAGGAAGGCTCTATCTGTCCTTCGCTCGAATCGCCTCGCGTCCCACAATTTGAAGGTAAGTACGAACTGGAAGGCGTCAAGCGACGACGTGAAAATCCCCTGTTTTTGCAGGGGAAAGCCGCTATTTCGTGGATTCTGAGGTCTTCGAGAGATTGGCAATCTCCTGCGCGAAGCGCGCAGCCATCTTGCTATCGCCGTTCTGTTCGGCGATTTTCATACCCTCATCCAGCTCTTTGAGCGCCCGCGGAATTTCGCCCTTGCCGAGAAACACACCAACCTTTCGAAAGATGCGCGCGTAGAGCTCTCCTTTCTCGGCGGCGTTCATGACAACCAATTCAAGCAACGAAACTCGCGATACGATCCTCGACGGTTCTATCACGCTGATCCAGCCAAGGCACGGTTACCGCTTTTCGATCGAAGCAGTCCTGCTCGCCCGCTTCGCGCGCGCGACCACGCGGGATCGAGTGCTCGAGCTGGGCGCAGGATGCGGCGTCGTATCGATCATGATGGCCACTCTTTGTCGCCCGCGCGAAGTCGTCGCGATCGAGATCCAGCCGGCGCTGGCTGAGATGATCGCTCGCAGCGCCGCGATCAACGGTCTCAAATCAGTGCGTGCAGTTTGCGCCGACATTCGGCATAAGAAAATCGCAGGCGTCGAGCCCGCGAGCTTCGACCTGATCGTCGCAAATCCTCCTTATCGCGCGCCGGCCTCCGGGCGCGAAAATCCTGACCACGGCCGTCGGGTTGCCCGAGGCGAGGGTGACACAGTGCTTGCGGATTTCGTCGCAGCCGCGCGCCGCTACGCACGCACCGGCGGGCGCGTCGCATTCGTTTTCACCGCGCGCAGAAGCGCCGAGTTGATTTCCGCGATGCGCTCGAAGCAACTCGAGCCCAAGCGGATCCGTTTCGTGCATCCGCGAATTGCGATGCCCGCATCGGTGATGTTAGTCGAGGCGCGAGTCGGAGGTGGAATCGAAGTAGCTATTGAGCCGCCGCTGATACTATACGAACGTCCCGGAATATATACTGCCGAAGCGCGAGCATTACTCAGTTCGCCGTGACTGACTATTTCAGGAATTCGATCGCTTGCTCAGCCGCGTACTCGGGCTTTCTCCATCGGCAGAAAGTGGCCCGCGTCCGCCACGTCGATCACGCGGCCGTTCTTAAGCTCCTTCGCGACTTTCCCGGACAGCGACGCGCCCAGCGAGTCGCCGCGCGCGCCGAAGATCACCAGCAGCGGCACAGTGCTGCGCAGAATCCGCCCTAGACCGTCGAAGTCGCGCGCCGTCTCGTAGAATTTTGCCTCGATCTCAGGCGCGCACTTGAGTTCACGCTTGCCGTCGATCGTCGGACGCGTGCCGAACTCGCAGTAGTCGCGCAGAATCTGCTTGTCCCAGGTGTTGTATGGCGGCTTGTTCTCGAAGTTCGAGAACATCGCGTCGACGCTGTCGAAGATGCGCCTGCGCTTCAGCGTTCGTTCGATGAACGGATTGCGCCATCCGAGTTCCGGAGCGTCCGGCGACTCGAAAATCACCGGCTCGAGCAGCACCGCGCGTGAAATCAGATTTGGGCGCTCGCTCGCGAGCGAACCGATTGCCGTCGCGCCCGCAGAATGACCAACTGCCCTGACACCCGACCAGCCCATCGCGGTTATGAACCCTTCGAGATCGCGCATCGTCGCGTCCCAGCTGTACTCGCCGTCAGGCGCCGCCGAACTGTCGCCGTGACCGCGCTGATCGTAGCTGTAGACGTGACCGATCGCGCGCAGCCGCTCTGCGAGCGGCCGATAGATGCGTCCGAGAAATCCGGTCGCGTGCAGGATCACGATCGGGGGGCCGTCGCCGCCCCAGTCCAGCGTGTGCAGCCGGACGCCATTGACCTTCACGAAGCTGCTACGGGGTTCGATTTTTTCCATTTCTCAACTTTGCGAGTATCGGCTTCGCGACGGATTCATTGATTGGCTTTGTTCTCGATCGCCGCCGTCTCCTGATCGACCGCCTTCGCTTCCGGAGAACGGATATCTTCGAGCGTAATCGTTTTGAGCAGGCCGTTGCGCACCGCACCCATCTTTGCCAGGACGAGGTCGACGCGCGGATCGCCATCCCTTGCGCCTTGATCGAACTCGACCGCCTTGATCGCGTCCGCCAATACGATCGTCGAAGACTGGCGCGCAAGAAACAGACCCTGGTTCAGAGAACCGGTGCTCGGGTCGGCTTCGATTACAAAACCCCCGTTCTTGAGCCCGTCGAGAATCGGCTTAAGCGTTGCTTCGGGTACGAAGAGTTCGTGGGAGAGCGTCCACGAGGTGATGTCATCGCCGCCACGGTAGGCGCGATCCGCCAGGCGAATCAGGATGTGCATCGTTGCCGAGTACAAGAAATCCGGCGACATAGGGCCCAGCATCGGCGGGATGTCACCGCGCTGAATCGACGCGGTCAGTTCGGCGCCGAACAGAATTATCGACCATGCGATGTAGAGCCAGACCAGGAAAATCGGCAGCGTCGCCATCGCTCCATAGATTGCCCGATAGTTGGCGACGCCCACCTGGAACCGCACGTATCCCCACTGCGCGAGCTGAAAAAGCACCGCGGTCACGAACGAGCCGATCAGCGCGGGGCCGTATCTGACCTTGGTGTAGGGAAAAAAGATATACAGGAAAAAGAATCCGGCCCACACGAACAAGTACGGCAGGAGATGAGTGATAAATGGAAACTCGGAAATCCGCACCGAGAAAACCGCAGTGAAGCCGAGCGCTGCGACGATCAGAAACGGCACCGTGAACAGCACACTCAGGTAGTCGGAGAATTTACGAAAATAACTGCGGCTCTGCGGCACGTTGAAGATCGTGTTGAGCGCCTGCTCGACTGTGCCCATCGTCGAAATAACCGTGATGAGCAAAAACGCACCGCCGGCCGAACCCAGCGCCGCCGCGTTCACGTTCTCGACGTAGCTCATCAGCTGCGACGACGACGAACCGAGTCCCAGGTATCGCTCGACCATTGGACGCAGTCGTTCCGCGCCGCCGAATCCTTTAACCGCGGAAAATGCGAGCGCGAGAATCGGTACGATCGACAGCGCGACGGTGAAGGTCAGAGCCGACGCTCGCAGCAGATCGTTATTGTTGATGAAGCCTTCGACCGCGTGATTCAGGATGTGCCAGACGCGAAGCGCGGTGGTGTGCTTCGATGCTCTCGACTCGAGGTCCAGCGTCTTGCTCTCGAGCCAACTGGGAGCGTGTCGCGCCACGTTAGTTACAGGATTGCGCTGCCGCTGATTTGCCGGTCACAGATCGATTGTCAGGGCACGACTTGCGCGATGTCAAGTCGGCGGCCGCGATGCGCGTTGCGCGCCCTTCGCCTTTACGATTAGCTCATCGTTCATGGCTCGGCTGGTACCGCACGGTAAATATCTCCTCGAGGGCGCGCAAAAGTTCTACATTCGCGGCGTTTCGTATGGTCCGTTTGCTCCGAATTCCCGCGGCGAAAGATATCCTGAGCCCGAACGAGCCGCCGCCGATTTCGCGCTGATGAAGAGGCTCGGCGCCAACGTGATCCGTCTCTACGTGCCTCCCCCGCCGTGGATGGTCGAGGAGGCGCAGAAGGCCGGCCTGCGCATGATGCTCGGTATTCCATGGCCGTTCCACATGGCGTTCCTCGATTCGGCCGACATGATGCGGGAAATCCGCGACGCGATTCGCCAGACCGTCCTCGAGACGCGTCAATTCGGCGAGACGATCGCCGCTTACAGCATCGGCAACGAGATTCGGTCGGATATCGTGCGATGGCACGGGCCGCGCGCGGTCAGCAATTTTCTCGCAGAGCTCCGCGATCTCGGAAAGCAGATCGATCCGGACGCGCTCTTCACCTACTCGAACTATCCCTCTGCCGAATATCTCGATTTGAGTTTTCTCGATTTCATCTCGTTCAACGTCTATCTGCATCGTGAAGAAGACTTCCGCCGCTACCTGACGCATTTGATGGGACAGGCGGGCGAGCGGCCGCTGGTGCTCAGCGAAACCGGGATGGATACGATTCGCGAAGGCGAGGAGCATCAGGCGGAACTGCTTTCGTGGCAGTGCCGCGCGGCCTTCGAGCTCGGACTGTCGGGCTTCATCGTGTTCGCGTTCACCGATGAATGGCACACCGGAGGCGCCGAGATAACAGACTGGGCATTCGGACTGACCCGTCGCGATCGATCGCCGAAACTTGCCTTCGATGCGGTCGGCAATGTCTTTAGCGAAAAGCTACCGCCCGCGCTCGCGTCTGCTCCCAAAGCGACCGTGGTGGTAAGTGCCTACAATGCGGCATCGACGCTCGGCGAATGTCTGTCCTCGATTCGCGAGCTCAACTATCCAAACTACGAAACAATTGTTGTCGACGACGGATCGACGGATTCGACTTCCGAGATCGCCAACCAGGACAGTGTCCGCACGATTTGCATCGAGCACAAAGGTCTGGCCGCCGCGCGCAACGCAGGCGTCGAGGCTGCTTCCAACGAGAGCGAAATCGTTGCGTTCATCGACGCCGACGCGCGCGCCGATCGCGACTGGCTGTATCATCTGGTCGAGACGATCAAGCGTCGCGATGCGGCCGCGGCGGCCGGTCCAAATTTCGCTCCCGATCCGCAGTCTGCTCGCGCCGCTGCGATGGCTGCCGCGCCTGGACTGCCGCAAGAGGTCCGTGCCGGCGACGATCGCCTCGCGCAATTGTGCGGATGCAACATGGCAATTACAAAAGCGGCGCTGATCAAGGCGGGCGGCTTCGATCCGATGTTCACCGCTGCCGGCGACGACGTGGATCTTTCCTGGCGGCTCACGGCGGCTAATGAAACGCTCGCATACGCTCCTGGAGCCGTGGTGATCCACGAGCGCCGCGCTACGCTCGCCGCCTATCTTCGCCAGCAGCGCGGCTACGGCACAGGCGAAGGCCTGCTGTATCGTAAATATCCGCTGCGCACGGCGGATCAGGACGGAATGTACGCGGGGGCGTCGTCGATCGGCGCTCTTCTCGGCGGCGCGCGCGTTTACTACGGCGAATTCGGCCGCGGCCTTTTTCAGACCGTCTATTCAGGCAGCAACTCGTATGTTGATCTGCCCTTGACCATTGAGTGGATCGGAATTTCCCTGACGTTAATCGTGTTTGGGTACTTCAAGCCGTTGTTTGGAGTGCTCGGTGCGGGCGGAATCGCGATCACGATACTGGTCGCAGCGGCAAGGGCAGCATCCGCTCCCCTGCGACCCGAGTATTCCGGCCCGGTAGCACGAATTTATCTCGGGATACTCAACCTGCTCGGCCCCAGCGTTCGCAGCCTTGCGCGGATGCGCGTCAAAGAGCGATTTGACCCCACGACGTCCGATGCCGACAGCGGTCCGGTGGGATTGAGGGGCCAACTCGAATTCGTAATCCCGGACGGATCCGAGCGGATCCAATCCGCGACAATCCTCGCTGCCATGCGCGACGCATTGGTGCGCAGCGGCCTCGCGGTCGCTGAGACCGACGGCTTTCAGTCTTACGATCTCGAGATCGTCGTTCCGCCGACGATTCGCGTACCAATAAACGCGGTACCCGCCGACTCCAGAATCGCATTGCGCTGGCGAACTCGAATCGCCCCGAGACGCGCACTAATTGGGGAGGCGATCGCGCTGCTCGTTATCCTGGCCTCGGGCTTTGCCCTTCACGCGACAATCTGGATCGCCGCAAGCTTTGCAATTGCACACCTCTTCCTTGCGATCAGTCGAGCGGTACGCATCCCGGCGGTCATCAGGGCCTGCGCTCGCGAAGTAGCCAGCTCACTTGGAGTCTTAATCGCAAAGCAGACGAAAGGCGAAGCCCGATGACCACGCTGGAACTCTACGGTCACGCCATTCGCCGGATGCGCCCGCATCTCGGCCGTCTCGCGATTGCGATCGCCGGCGTGCTGCTTGCCTCCGCGACCGAAGTGCTCAAGCCCTGGCCGCTCAAAGTCGTCATCGACAACGTGCTCCGCGGCGCTCCGCTCGTGAGCACGTGGATTCCCCCGATGCCGCGCGGCGAGCTCCTCATCGCGGCGTGCATCAGCCTCGTCATCCTTTACGCGCTGCTGGGTCTGCTCAACGTCATGACCAACTACGTCACCATCTCGATCGGCCAGCGGATGGTGAACGAGTTGCGCGCGCGCCTGTTCGATCATCTCCAGCGCCTGTCGCTCTCATTTCATCGCCGGCGCGAAGTCGGCGACCTGATGGTGCGGATCACCTACGACACCTACTCGATTCAAACGATCGCGATGAACGGATTCTTCCCCCTGCTGTCGTCGCTGATTCTGCTCGGCGGGATGTTCGTCGTGATGATCCGGATGGACGCGACGCTGACGCTGGTGGCGCTCGCGATTATCCCGCTTTTGATTCTTTTGATCATGTCGATCAGCGGCCGCATCGATGCGATCGCCGGCGGCGCGCGAATCAAGGAGAGCCGTCTGTATACCGTCGCGCAGAGCGCGCTTGCCGCGATTCACGTCGTGCAAGCCTTCACGCGCGAAGGCGAGTCGTATCGCGAGTTCGTCGAGTCGAGCAGCGCAAGCCTCGATGCGACCCTTCGCCTCTACACACTGCAAACGCTCTACGCGGGGGCGGTCGGTGTGCTCATCGCATGCGGCACTGCGCTCGTAATTTACATCGGCGCGCAGCATGTCCTCGAAGGCCGCCTCACCATCGGCGCCCTCATCGTCTTTATAACTTACCTCGCCTCGCTCTACGCGCCGGTGAATCAGATCGCGCAAACCTACGGACAGATTCAAGGCGCGAAGGCCGGTCTGCGGCGATGCCTCGAGTTGCTCGCAATAGATCCGGAAATCAAGGATCGGGCAGGGGCGCAGACACTTGGACGCGCGCGCGGCGAAATCGAATTCGACAACGTCGTGTTCGGCTACGAGCCAGGGCGCACCGTGCTCAAGGGCATCAACTTCAAAGCGTCGCCTGGCGAGACGATCGCGATCGTGGGTCCAAGCGGCTCCGGGAAAACCACGATGGCCAGTCTGCTCGCGCGCTTTTACGAACCGCAAGACGGCGCGATCAAGATTGACGGCAACGATACGCGCTACCTCACGCTCGATTCGATTCGCGGAAATATCGCGATGGTTTTGCAGCCACCGCTCGTGCTCGGCGATACGATGCGCGTCAACGTCGCGTTCGGGAAGCCTGGGGTCGACGACGCGAAAGTTCTCAGCGCGATCGAGATGGCCCGACTCGGACCCGTGCTCGCCAAGCTGCCAGATGGCCTGGACGAAGTGATGGGGCAGGGCGGTCACAGTCTCTCTGAGGGCGAGGCGCAGCGCGTCACGATCGCACGGGCGCTGCTCAAGGACGCGCCGATTCTCATCATGGACGAGCCGACCAGTGCGCTTGACGCCGAGACCGAATCGATGGTGCTAGCCGCAGTGCGCGAGGCGATGCGCGGGCGGACCACGCTCGTCATTGCGCATCGGCTCTCGACGATTCAGAACGCCGATCGAATACTCGTGCTGCGCGACGGCGAAATTGTGGAGGACGGTTCGTTCGACGAGTTGCTGGCTCGCGGCGGCTTCTTCAGCTACCTCTACAATATCCAGGCGTGGAGCCGCGAAGCCGCAGGCTAGAAATTTTACATGCTTACAATTGGTCTCACGGGTGGAATCGGTTCGGGCAAAAGCACTGTCGCGCAGATTCTCGGAGAGTTCGGCGCGCCGATCCTCGACGCCGACAAAGTCGCGCACACTACTTACGCGCCTGGCGGCCCCGCCTACGACGCCGTCATCGCGGCATTCGGCGCGCAGGTTCTTGCTTCTGATCGCACTATCGATCGCAAAAAGCTCGGCTCTATTGTCTTTGGAAATCCCGAGCAGTTGAACAAGCTGACGTCGATAGTTTGGCCCGCGACGTTCGAGAGTATCCGCCGCAATGTCACCGAATTGCGCGCGAGCGGCGCGACGCTGCCGATCGTCGTCGAGGCCGCAATCCTGATCGAGGCGAATTGGCATTCGCTGTTTGACGAAATCTGGCTGGTGCGGGCGCCGCGCGAACAAGTGGTCACGCGAATCGAGATTCAGCGCGGGCTGAAACCGTCCGAGACCGAGGCGCGAATCCGCGCGCAATTGTCCGACGAGGATCGCGCGAAACATGCAACTCTCGTGATCGAAAACAACGGATCGATCGAGGAATTGCGCGACCTGCTGAAAACCGTGTGGCGCGACGCACTCAAGCGCAACGGCTAGGCGCGGATTGCGGCCAGCACTGCGAACGTGACGACCTCGGCCAGCGCGCATCCGCCCGCCAGCATGTAGCCCGACGCGCCGCCCATCCGGCGGCTGAGCACCAGACGCATCGCGAGTATCGTCAGCGCCAGCGCGACGATCACAGCCAGCCCGACGTTCTGATACAGCCCCATCGTGAGTCCGAGCGCGATCACGCTGGAGACGGCGAACTCGCGGAACGAGATGCCGCCCTCGTACGGGATGCCCAAGCCCCAATGCTCCAGCGGCTTCAGCCCGTAGCCGATTGGAATGATCGCCCATCGCGACAGCATCATCGCCATGACTAGCGCGCCCGCTCGTCCCGCGTCGTCCGTGATTCGCGACAAGCACCAAACCTCGAATGCGAACGCGACGATCGCTGCGCCCGCTCCTGCAGGTCCGATTCGCGTAAGTCCGGTCGAGGCCGGCCGCGTCCCGCGTCGAAGCACCTCGACGGTGTCCGCCACTCCGCGATTCGCGAGCCCGAGCGAAAGCATCGCTCCGACGACGAGTACGATGAACGAGCGTCCGATCGGTCCGGCGACGAAGCCGGCCATTCGATCGACGATTGCGAGAACTACTCCGAGGATGAAGCCGACGATTGGAAAATACACCATCGCGCGGGCACGCTGCGCGGCTGTCCCTTGCGATCTTTCGTCGAGGATGGGCCACAGGGTCAGCGTTGCGGCCGCCAAGACCGCTTCGAACAGCAGCTCGCGCACCGTTGGCAGACTCGTTTCGCTCGCCGATTCCATCGTGACGGATGATTACAACAGATCGCGCCGGCGCTACGATAGGCGCAGGGAAAAAGTGAAAAAATGAAAATCCTCGTGATGGGCGCAGGTGCGGTGGGAGCCTACTTTGGTGCGCGGATGCGAGCCGCGGGCGAGGACGTCGTATTGTGCGCGCGCGGCGAAAATCTGCGCGCGATTCGAGAGCGCGGCCTCGACATCACCAGCATCCGCGGCGATCTGCGCATCGACGTCACTGCTACCGACACACCGCGCGATTTTGCGCCCTACGATCTGATCCTTTTTTGCGTGAAGGCTTACGACACCGACCCCGCCGCACAATCGATTTCAGGATGCCTCAATCCCGGCGGCGCGATTCTCACCCTTCAGAATGGCGTCGAGAACGAGGCGAAGCTCTCCGCCATCTTCGGCCGCGATGCCGTGATGGGCGGTAACGCGCGCGTCGGAGTAGAAATGGTGGCGCCCGGCAAAATCGTTCATCTCAGCACCGGCCATATCGACTTTGGCGAACTGGACGGGCATGAGACTGATCGCGCGAGGAAGATCGCCGAGATGTTTCAACGCGCCGGGATTCTCGGCCAGGTCTCCGCCGACATCATGACCGCGCGATGGGACAAGCTCATCTGGAATGGCGCGCTCAATACGGTGACCACGCTGACGCGGCGGCGCGTCGGCGAAATTCTCGACGATCCCGAGGGCATGAAACTTTTGCGCACTCTGATGCAGGAGATCGTGAACGTAGCGCGGGCCGAAGGCGCGAAGATTTCCGACGACCGCATCGACGCGTACATCGCGCACTCGCAGAAGAACCTGCGGGCGTTGAAGACCTCGACTCAGCAGGACCTCGAGCGTGGCAAGTCGCTGGAGTACGAGGCTCTCAGCGGCGCCGTGGTGCGCGCGGCTCGGCGGCATGGGATCAGTGTGCCCGCGGTGGAGACAGTTTACGTGCTGTTGCGATTGCTCGATGGCGCGCCGAAGAGAAGTGCCTAGCATTTTGCTTGATGTCGGGAAGGGGAACCGGATTTTTTGACGAACCGGACTTTACGCTCCTCGAACTGCTTATCGGATTTAACGCTTCTCGAACTGCTTGTTGCCGAACAGTATCTCCCAGGTTTTTGGGTCGTGCGCTGGCTGATTTGCTTGCGCTGCCGCGCGCATCTTTTCGACGACGTCGCTCATGACTGCGAACCCGCGCTGGGTGGCGGGGCGCGCGCGTAATTCGTCGTACCATTTTTTCAGATTGGGGAAGTCTTCGAGCGCCTGTCCCTGCATGGAATGCGGCACCAGCCACGGGTAGGTCGCGATGTCGGCGATCGAGTAATCTCCGGCGAGGTACTTTGCTTCGCCCAGCCGTTTGTCGATCACTCCATAGATGCGCTTGGCCTCGTTGGTGTAGCGGTTGATCGCGTACTCGAGTTTCTCGGGCGCGTAGCGGCGGAAATGATGCGCCTGGCCGAGCATCGGGCCGACGCTCGCCATCTGGAACATCAGCCATTGGATCACGTTGTATTTTCCGCGCGTGTCCGACGGCATCAGCTGGCCGGTCTTCTCCGCGAGATACATCAGGATAGCGCCCGACTCGAACATTGAAATCGGTTGTCCACCGGGACCGTCGGAATCGATCATCGCGGGCATGCGATTGTTGGGACTGATTTTCAGGAACTCGGGCTTGAACTGATCGCCCGCGCCGATATTAATCGGGATCACGTTGTACTTGAGGCCGACCTCCTCGAGCATCCACGTGACCTTGTAACCGTTGGGCGTTGGCCAGAAATATACGTCGATCATCCGCAACTCCTCGTTCGAGTAGTCGAGAGCGTCCGTTTCATATTGCAACTTTGATCAGACGTGCTGGCGAAGCAACATGAAAAAGCTGTCACGGCCTTCCGACGGCGCGGGGCGCTACTTCTGTTCGTGGTCTTCGGAGGTGTCGACGATCTCGGTCGCCTTGATCGAGGATAACAGCAAGAGCTGCAGCTGAAAGTTGGCGAGATGAAGCCTGATCGCGCGCAAACTGACTTCGGTTTGCCTTAAAAGTTTTGCGCACTCCGGCTCTCTGCCCATGCTTCCAGCTTAGGCAAAAGTGAATCATATGCCCTAGTCCTAAATGTTCCGAAAGGAACATTTTCGTTTGGCTCTGTGATTGAAAAAGACGCCTCTAGCGCGGCATCAGATCCAATTCCGCTTCGGCCGATGATTGCGCGCGCGTGAAACTCGGGTCGAGCGCATGATAGTTGCCGCGGCTCCAGGGGCCGATCATATCGTCGTAGTGACGCGACGCAGGATGCTCCGATTCGCCGCTGTGATTCATTCCGAGCGCGCCTTCAGGATCTCCAAGGTCTACGACATAGCGGTACGACGAAATCTGCGTGACCTTGAATTGATCCGCACCGTCAGCGCCCAAATCGAACGACGAGTTGTTCACCGTATGCCGTCCGCCCTCGGTCGGAAACGGCCCGCGATTGAAATACCATCCGAGCACGCCACCGCGCGCGCCCAGTGGATGCTGAAATTCGATCGTCTCCAGCGCGCCCCATCGCCACTTGTCGCGATCGTTGCCCAGCCGCGTCGTCAGCAGCGCGAGCGAGTCCTTCACGCTCGCGCGCAACGTCGCACTCTCGGCATCGGCGCCCCCCGGCCACAGCGTACTGGCGGGGCGCACGATCATATCTTCGCTCGCCGGATATGCGCCGCTGTCCTCGAGCGCCATGAACGATTTGTAGTCATCGCCGAGCAGAGGCTTGAACACGCGCCGCGCCATCGTCACTTCGGTCGTAGCGACAATCGCCGCCGGCCTGCTATTCGCCGTCATCGCGCCGTCCCATCCGCGAATTTCACCGAGCGCCCATCGCACGTCATCGTCGCCGCCATCGCCTGCCTGCACGAGCGCGTCGCGCAGCTTGAGCGCGAAAATCGATACCCGATCGCGCTGGATCGATTTGAAATCGTCGACCGTCATCTTGTCGTGAGCGCGAATCAGGTCCGAGATGCGATCGTAGCGCCACGGCGGCACCCAGCTTCCATTCCACGACACATCGGCCAGCCGATTGTTTGCGGTGACGATAAAATGCGTCGCTGGATTCTCGCTGTGCGGCAGACTGTCGAACGGGATCATTCCGTTCCATTCGAATTTTCCCGAGAATCCAGGCGTCGGGTACTTGCCGTCGAAGCCGGTGCGATTAGGGATCGCGCCGACGATTTTCCATCCGATATTTCCCGAGTCATCGCCCCAAACCACGTTGAGTGGTGTCGTCGTAAATGTGCGATACGCCTCGACCAAATCTTTTCCGGTGCGTGCCGTCGCGGACGCGAATCCCGATGCGGCCGACGGTCCAGGAGTCAGGCCCGCAAATCGCATCGAGAGCGCGTAGTTCCCGCGCACCTTCACGCCGCTCAGCGGATTGTCCTCGCGCGCGAGCACGTCGCTGACGATAGGCCCGTGCCGAGTCGAAAGGATCGTCCGCGTCACGTCGGCTGCGTCGCGCACGTGAATCGTCACGTCGCGCCGCTCGAGCGGCAGCCAATTTCCCTGGTACTCGTAACTTTTGCCGTCGGCCGACAGATGCTCGAGGCTGAGATCCATCACGTCGGCGCAGACGCTCGTCACGCCCCATGCGACATGACCGTTGGTGCCGAGCGTGATTGCCGGCGATCCAGCAGCCAGCGCGCCCGAGGTAAAGCCGTCGGGAGTGACCAGCACCGCCTCGTACCAAATCGACGGCATCGATTGCGGCAGATGCGGGTCGTTCGCGAGCATCGGCTTGCCAGATATCGTCCTGGTGCCGTCGACCACCCAGTTGTTGCTCGCCGGGATACCCATATGCCCGAGACGCGCGAAGCCCGGCGCGAGATGAAACGCCAGCTTCGCGCCGCCGAAAACCGCGGTCGTCTCGGGTGGAGGAGGCTCGAGCGGCAGCGTCGGATACACCGGCATCAGCGCGGCGATCTCGCTCGGCGGCATCTTCGGCGCGAGATTCATGTACACCGACTCCTCGGTCGCGTTGTAACCGAGCAGCACCGCAAGCGTCAGCGCGCCTGCCTCGAGGTCTTCGGCCGTGTAGTGGGCAGGTTTGATACCGACCAGGCGAAACGCGGGCTCGAGGCTGTTCTGATGAGCGTCGATGTAAGCGTTGATTCCGCCGATGAATGCGTCCACTTGCGCGCGCATCTCGGGCGGATAAGTCGCAACACTGTCGTGCGCGAATTTCTCAGGATCGAACAGCCGGTAAACGTAATCGCTCTCGACCAGGTCGGCGCCGAACACTTCGGCGAGGCGACCCTCGGCCAGCCGGCGACGCATCTCGAGCTGGAACAATCGATCCTGCGCCTCCGTGTATCCGAGCGCGCGCGCGAGGTCGATCCGATTCTGTGCATAGATGTGCGGGATACCGTCGGCGTCGCGAATCACCTTGACTGGAGCAGTTAGCCCGGCGAGGGTGACGACGCCCGACTCCGGCGCGAGTCCGCTTAGCGTGGTTTGATAGAAGAGCCCTGTCATAACAGTGACGAAGATGAACGCGACGACGAGGCCGACCACCGCGCGTCTGCGCGCACGCGGCGAACGATAAAAACGGCGCCGGGAAATTTCGTTTGGATGCTCCGCCATTGGGTGCACACTGCATCGGCGAAGAGTGATGCGCGCAAGTCCGTTAAGCGTTCTAGATTGGAGTGGACGAGGCGCAGCGTCGACGTGTTCACGCATTTTAGCTTGAGGCCCGGAACCCTCACCTACCGGCGGCTGCGCCCGCCGGCCTCCTCTCCCGTAAAGTAACGGGCGAGGTAAGTTCACGACGCGCAGCCTCGCCCGCAGAACCTGAGAGCGAAATCGGCGTCCTCGCCATTTTGCGATTAATACTGGGTGCAGGGGTCACCCCTGCCGAAGGGAAGCCCGTGGAACCCACGCGGGTTCCACATACTAATTTGGGACGCTGTCGGCGTCGCCTTTGCGGACGCCCATCAGGTAGGCCTGGATGAACTCGTCGATCGCGCCGTCGAGGACTGCGCCGGTGTTGCCGACCTCGACGCCGGTGCGATGGTCCTTGACCATCTGATAGGGCTGCAGCACGTACGAACGAATCTGGCTGCCCCACGCGATTTCTTTTTTGTCCTTGCTGAACTTCTCGAGCTCTTCTTTTTTCTTGCGCTGCTCGAGCTCGAACAGCCGCGCGCGCAATATCTTCATCGCCATCGCGCGGTTCTTATGCTGCGAGCGTTCGTTCTGGCAGGTGACGACAATGTTGGTCGGGATATGGGTGAAGCGCACCGCAGAGTCGGTCTTGTTGACGTGCTGGCCGCCCGCGCCCGACGCGCGAAAAGTGTCGATCCGCAAATCGGCAGGATTGATTACTATTTCGATCGTGTCGTCGACCTCTGGGAAAACAAAGACCGACGCGAACGAGGTATGACGGCGCGCGTTCGAGTCGTACGGCGAGATTCGCACCAGCCGATGTATCCCGGCCTCGGCCCGTAAATATCCGTATGCGAAATCGCCCTCGACTGTGACGGTCGCGCTCTTGATTCCCGCGCCGTCGCCAGGCTGCAGGTCTGCAATCTCGGTTTTGAAGCCGCGGCGCTCGGCCCATCGCAGGTAGAGACGGAGCAACATCTCGGCCCAATCCTGCGCCTCCTGGCCGCCGGCGCCGGGATGTATCGAAAGGATCGCGCCGAGGCGATCGTATTCGCCGCTGAGCATCAGGCGCAGTTCCTGGCGATCGAGCTCGGCCCGCGACGCGTCGAGGGCAGATGCGGTCTCGCGCGCCGCTTCGGAATCCTCGCCGCCTTCTTCTTCGGCCATCTGCAGGAACACGCGCGCCTCATCGAGCTTGTCGCGGAGCATCTTGTAGCCCGCGAGTTGGGCGCGAATCTGCTCCTGCTCCTTGAGCGAGGCCTGCGCGGTCTCCTGTCGATCCCAGAAGCCGGGCTTGGCGGATTGTTCGACGAGTTGATTCTGGCGGACGGTCAGTGCGGGGACGTCAAAGACGCCTCCCGAGCTTTTCGGCGCGGTCGTCGAACTCGGAAAGCTGCTGTCTCATGTCGCTGAGCATTGGAAGTCACACCTCACGCCGGCATCTCGCCGACGACATATTATGTCATGAAGCCGCGCGCTGATTAATGGGGTCGGCCGTTGGTGGCGAGCTTCCGCGATCGAACTGGCTCGACTTCGAGGGTTGCCGGGCGCGGCCATCGCCATGCGACGATCAAGCCAATCGCCGTCAGTAGGACGCAAATCTCTGCGAACAGATCGCCGACCATCGTGTAGAGCGTCCGCACCGGGCGCCACGATACGTCCACGATCGTCGTGCCGCGCTTGAACAGGGGAGTGCGCTCCGTGATTCTTCCCGAGGGCTCGATCAGCGCGCTGAACCCCGTGTTCGCCGCCCGCACCATCGGGACTTTTGTCTCGACCGAGCGCAGCGCCGCCATCGCGAGCACCTGGTAGGGCGCCGAACTCTCGCCGTACCACGCGTCGTTGGTGATGTTCACGAGCACATCGGCGCCCTCATTGACCTCGCGCCGCGTAAGGTCGGGAAAGATACTCTCGTAGCAGATCAGAATTCCGAGCTTGGCGCCTTTGAATTCGAACAGTGTCTGCTCCTTGCCGGGAATCATATCGCCCATGCCCTCGACGATCCGATTGACGAAGAAGCCGAGGATCCCGCGCGCCGGAACGTACTCGCCGAACGGCACGAGCTCGATTTTGTCGTAGTGCGCGACCACTTCGCCCTTGTCCGAGACCAGATCTGCGCGGTTGTAGAATCCGGCGACGCGGTCGTTCTGGACGGCGAGCGCCGGTGCTCCAAACAAGATTGGCTTGCCGATATTGCGCGCGAGGGTGAGGAGCGTAGTGCGATACTGTACGTCACTGGTTAGCATCGCGGGATAGCGATCGTCGGGCTGGAACAGGAACGCCGCGGCGGCCTCCGGCCACACGATCAGGTCGGCGCCGCGCTTCGCCGCGTCCACGGTTTCATCCTGGTAGACCTTGTAGCTTTGCGGCAGAAAGTTCGGATCCCACTTGAGCGATTGCGGGATATTTCCCTGCACCATCGCGACCTTGAAGCTGCCGGTGCTCGGCGCGTTCTTGAGATTGCGGATTCGCCACGCGCCGAACGCGACCAGCACGATCATCAGGGCGGTCAGCGTGCTCAGACTGACAGCCTGCAGGCGGTTACCGCCGCGGCGGAACATCACGACGTAGACCACGGCGTTGAAGAACACGATCAGCGCCGAAACGCCGTACACGCCGGTGAACTCGGCGAACTGGATCAATTCCAGGTTGCGATACGCCGTGTAGCCGAGCAGATTCCACGGAAAGCCGATCGGGAAGTAGGTGCGAATCCATTCGACGGCAGTCCACGCAACCGGCATCGTGATCACGGCGGGGATTCGCGTCCGTCGCGCGACGAATTCGCCCGCCCAAATCGCAACCGCGGTGTCGATCGCGACGATTCCTGCGAGTAGAAACATCGGAAAGATCGCGAACTCCATTCGCACGTCGGCGAAATCGTGCAGCGGTATCGGAATCCAGTAAAGCTGCACGACGTACGAGGCGAAGCCTTGCAGGTACGCCCACCAAAATACGCGGCGCATGCTCTCGCCTTCGATCACGTAGAACAGCGGCACGAGCGCGATCCACGCCAACAGTCCCTGGTCGAACTTCGGAAATGCCAGCCCCATCGCGAGGCCGCTGGCTACGGCGAGCGCCGCGCGGGTTGCGTTGTTCGACGACATCGTCAGGCGGGCGTTGCGAACATCTCGGCGATCGGAATCACGCCGGCGCACGGCGGCCGGCCATTGAAGCGCTCGAAAATCTCGTCCACGTCCTTCCAGGTTTCGACCAGCGCGGCCGCAATCGGCGGATCGAACGCGAGATTGCCGGCGATGCGCCACTCGCGCTCGAAGCTCCAATCAACCGGCGGAGTCTTGTCGATTTCAAGCGATACCACGCGCCAACTCTCTTCTGGCGCGAGGATTTTTTCCGCCTCGCGCCATGGCAGGTAGATAACCGGTCGCGCACCCATCGTGAAAGCATACCGTTTGTCGACTGCGATCCCGAATGGTTCATAGCGGCGGCGATTGCGGCGGTCGAGAATCGTCCGCAGCTCCGCGATTGGCACGTCGAACATACAAACGGCAGGCTGCGCGCCGCGGATCATCCGGTTGCCGCCGCGAATCGCGCCATCCTTGAGAATCGCGACCAGGTTGTCCAGCGCTGTGGCGGAGGTCGAGGCGCGCGTGAAATGCGTCAGCATCGCGACCGCGGGAATTTTGGCGGGCGCTCGTTTCATTGCGACGACAGCGCGACGTCGCGATCAATTTTCGCCGCCAGCGTTCGCTCGCGTGCGAACATGCGTCGCGCGTCGGCGGCCGAGCGTTCATGGTCGTAGCCGATCAGATGGAGAAATCCGTGGATCATCAGCCGGCGCAATCGTGAGGATGGGCTGACGCGATACTCGCGCGCCTGCCGAAGGGCGGTATCGATCGAGATGACGACGTCGCCGACCGGAACTCCCGGACTATTCTTCACGCTGCGCGGATTCGGTGGCGCGGCGCCTGCTTGCTCGATCTGTGAGAAAGAGAGGACATCGGTGGGCGTGTCGATCCCACGAAAATCGCGATTGAGCCGGCGGATTGCGCGATCTGACGTGAGAGTAAGCGACAGTTCGCATTCGTCAAGGCCTGCCGCGCGCATCAGGCGGTCGGCGTCGGCGCGAAGCCCGCGCGCGTAGCTACGTCCGCGCGCCGTCGCGCATCGGAACTCGACCGCCACGCGTTTCAATCCCGATGGTTGCCGTCAGTTGATGTTGGAGGCGTTGGCGCCGGGCCCTCGACGTTGAACGACTCGTACGCCTTGATGATCGATTGCACCAGGCGATGGCGCACGACGTCGCGGTCGTTGAATCTCACGAACGAAATGCCCGGAGTGTTGCCGAGCACGATACTCGCTTCCTTCAGACCCGACAGCTTGCCGCTGGGCAGATCGATTTGGGTGACGTCGCCGGTGATCACGGCCTTGGAGTTGTAGCCGAGCCGCGTCAGGAACATCTTCATCTGCTCGGAGGTCGTGTTCTGCGCCTCGTCGAGAATGATGAACGAGTCGTTGAGCGTGCGCCCGCGCATGAACGCGAGGGGAGCGACTTCGATGGTGCCGCGCTCGAGCATCCGGCGCGCGCGATCGAAATCCACCATGTCATGCAGCGCGTCGTAGAGCGGGCGCAGGTACGGATTCACTTTTTCCGCGAGGTCGCCGGGCAGAAAGCCGAGCTTCTCACCAGCTTCGACCGCGGGCCGGCACAGGACCATCCGCGTCACTTGATTTTTCATCAACGCCGCCAGCGCCATCGCCATCGCAAGGTAGGTCTTGCCGGTGCCGGCGGGGCCGATTCCGAAAACGATATCGTGGTTGCGAATCGAGTCGATATAAATTTTCTGGTTGATGCTCTTGGGCGAGATGACGCGCTTGTTCGCCGAGACGTAAATCGTGTCGAGGAAAATATCCTTGAGCTCGGCGTTGCGGTCGCCGCGAATGATTCGAATCGCATACTCGACGTCGCTCGGATAGATCGGGTAGCCGTGCTTCAGCAGATCGTAAATCTCGCCGATCACCTTGCCGGCGAGCGCCTGTTCGGCGTGCGCGCCCGAGATTCGGAGCGAGGTGCCCGTCACTCCAATGCGAACTCCCAGCGTGGTTTCGACCGTGCGCACGTGCGCATCGTGCTGACCGAGCAAATCGGTAAACAGGCGCGGATCGTCGAAATGGAGTTCGAGCGAGTCTTCGGTGGCTAACTGGGAAATTGCCGGGGCCTCTTGAGGTACTGATTTCGTGTCTGTCGCCCGCCGGTCGGCATTCGTTCAATCACCGGCGAAGGTAATGGTAATCATTTCGCGTGTCGTATGAAAGTGGTTTCGAAGTGAACTGTGCGTAACCCTTCTTCGCCTCTTCGCCTCGCCCCCTGTGGGGGAAGCCCCGCCGATGCTCGTCTTCGAGCGGCGGGCGAGGGACCAAATTCTTCAGTTTTGCGCGAGATTCAGAATGTTCGGCGCAACGGACAATCGCGCCGCACAAACGTCCCTCACCCTAACCCTCTCCCCTCGTGGGGCGAGGGAATAAGAAGGAGCTACGATACCAGCGTGGCGACTTTCGCGAGCGCCTCGTCGAGCTTCGTCGCGTCGCGGCCGCCGGCTTGCGCGAGGTCGGGGCGGCCGCCGCCGGTGCCGCCGACGATTGGCGCGATGTTCTTGATGATGTCGCCGGCTTTGATTTTCGCCGTCAGGTCGGGCGTCACTGCGACCAGCAGAGCGACCTTGCCGTCGCCGAGGTCGGAGCCGAGTGCGACAACCGCAGAGCCGTGTTTCTGGCGCATGCGATCGGCGATTTCGCGCATCGTGCGCGGATCGACACCGTCGAGTTTGCGGGTCACGATCTTTATACCGCCGACTTCCTTAACGGTTTCTTCGTCGGCTGCGCCGCTGGCTCCTGAAGCCAGTTTCTGCTCCATCGCTCGCAGTTTTTTCTCGAGCTCTTTTTCGCGTGCGAGCAATTTTTCGAGGCGCTCGACTGCGGCGCGGTCGCGCGCACCGAGCTGAGCGCCGATTTCTTCGAGGATTTTTTCGCGCTTGCGGATTGTTTCGAGGGCGCCTTGTCCTGTCACCGCCTCGATTCGGCGCACTCCGGCAGCGACTCCCGACTCGGCTTCGAGTTTGAACATCCCGACGTCGCCGGTGCGCGAGATGTGCGTGCCGCCGCATAGCTCGACCGAAAAATCGCCCATCCTGACGACGCGCACGCGGTCGCCGTACTTGTCGCCGAAAAACGCGAGCGCACCAGCTTTGAGCGCGTCGTCGTACGCCATCTCCTCGACCGTTACCTCGGCGTTCTCGCGGATGCGCGCGTTGATTTCTTCCTCGATGGTTGCGAGCGCGTCGTCCTTCACCGGACCGGTGTGCGCGAAGTCGAAGCGCAGCTTGTCGGGATCGACGAGCGAGCCCGCCTGATGCACCGAACTGCCGAGGACGTCGCGCAGTGCGTAATGCAGGATGTGCGTCGCGGAATGATTGAGCATCGCAGCGTCGCGTCGAAGGCGATCGACTTTGAGCTTGACCCGCGCACCGCGTGCGAAGTCGCCCGCGTCGCCGCGCAGAAGGCGTCCGACGTGAATGATCGAGCCTTCAGCCTTGCGCGTATCCGACACTTCGAGCAGCGCGCCAGTCGCGGTTTCGATTACGCCGCGATCTCCGATTTGTCCGCCGCCCTCGGGATAGAAGGGCGTCTCTGCGACGACGACCGCGACCTGATCGCCGTCCCTGCCTCCCGCCGCGAGCACTTCGGACTCGCCTTCGTAAGTGTGGTAGCCGACGAAGCGCGACGCAGTGCCCGCGCCGAGACTGATCTCCGGCGCGACCGCGTCGTCTTTGCGCGCGGCGCGTCCGCGTTCTTTCTGCTCCTCCATCAGGCGGTTGAAGCCCGCGACGTCGACGTCGATCGAATGATTGCGCAGCACATCCTCGGTCAGATCGACCGGAAATCCATATGTGTCGTAGAGCTTGAACGCGACCTCGCCCGGCAGAGTATGCTCGCCGCTCTTCTTGATGCGTGCGAGCTCGGTGTCGATCAGTTCCAATCCGCGATCGAGGGTCTCGCCGAAGCGCGATTCTTCCTGCGTGATCAGTTCGGCAGTTTTTGCCGCCGCCTTCTTGATCTCCGGATACGCGTCGCCCATCGCCTCGACCACGCCCGCATGCGCCATCGCGAGGAACGGCCGATGGATTCCAAGATAGCGTCCATGACGCGCGGCGCGCCGAATGATTCGCCGCAGCACGTATTCGCGATCAGAGTTGCCGGGCGTGACGCCGTCCGCGATGAGAAACGTCATCGTGCGCGCATGATCTGCAATCGCGCGATACGAGATGTCGCTCTCGGCGTCTTTTGCCGTATGGGCGGCCATCACCGAGCTCTTTTGCGGCTATCTCAATTCTTTTGATGATCGTCTGGAACAGATCGATCTCGTAGTTGCCTAGAATCTTGCCGGTCTCGATACTCTGCATCGCGGCCGCGATACGTTCCAGTCCGGAGCCGGTGTCGACGTGCTTCTTGGCGAGCGGATTCAGCTTGCCGGATGCGTCGCGGTTGTACTGGATGAAGACCAGGTTGCCCATCTCGATGAATCGCTCGCATCCGTCGAGGTTCACGAAACATTTCTGTCCAGGGTGATTTTTTTCAGGATTACAGGCAGTCTCGCCGCGATCGATGCTGATTTCGGAGCATGGACCGCACGGCCCAGTCTCGCCCATCTCCCAGAAATTTTCTTTGTCGCCGAATTGCAGAATTCGCTCGCGTGGCAGCACGTTCAGCTTGATCCAGATGTCTTCGGCCTCTTTGTCGTCCTTGTGAACGGTCGCGTAGAGCAGCTTCGGATCGATTTCCCAGACCTTGGTGATGAGCTCCCAATGCCATCGAATCGCTTCTTCCTTGTAATAGTCGCCGAACGACCAGTTACCGAGCATCTCGAAGAAAGTGTGATGGTAAGTGTCGCGGCCGACCGCTTCGAGGTCGTTGTGCTTGCCTGATATGCGCAGGCATTTTTGAACGTCGACGACGCGCAGGTGCTGCGGCGTGCGCACGCCCAGGAAATAATCCTTGAATGGCACCATCCCGGCGTTGGTGAAGAGCAGGGTGGGGTCGCCCTTGGGAATCAGCGAGGCAGACGGAACGATCGTATGACCGCGCGCGGCGAAGAAATCGAGAAACGATTGGCGAATTTTTGCAGTGGTCCAGCGCATGTGTGATCAGATTCTATCCGGGGAAGGGTAAATCACTCAATTGAATGCGGAACCCACCGTAGTTCCGCGCCTCACTTGGGCAGGGGTGAAAACCTCATAGCACCGACGATAAATTTCGTCCTACAGAATATAAGCAGCCTTTCGACTGCGGGGGGTAGTTGGCCCGACGCGAGGCGTCGGACACACTGGATCTTATGAACATCAGTATCGACGCGTCGACGCGCGGCCGCGAGCCCTTCTCCTTCACCAATTTTTTTCTGATGCACAAGGGCGATTTGACCCTGGCTTTTTCGTTCTTCATCTACCTCGTCAGCCTCGCAGCCCTTATGTTTACCCATTTCAAGACGGCGTCCGAGATTGCGGTCTCGATGGCGGAGGCGGCTCTAATCGGCGGGCTTTGCGATTATATCGCGCTCAAGATGATCTTCGAGCGGCGATGGTACCTGCCGAACTCGGGCGTGCTGCCGCGCAATCGCGAGAAGCTGGTCGACGGAATCGCGGCGACGATTGAAAACGAATGGCTCACGCCACAAATGATCGGGCGCAAGCTGAGCGACATGGATCTCGTGCGCCGGCTCGGCACGTATCTGCAGGAGCTGAAGCTCAACGACATCCTGGGGCAGGCCGGGCTCGAGCGGTTAATCAGCAATGCGATCGACTACCTCGAATCGCCGGAAAAGCGCGATCGCCTCGAGAAAGTTCTGAAGCGGATGCTGCCCAAGACGGTCACGCGAATCTATGCGGTGATGGGCCGCTTTGGTGCGGAGTCGATCGGCGCGCGTATCGCGGCGAATCTGCGCAAACGGCTGCCCGAGCTGCAGAACGATCCCGAGCTGCGCGACACGATCGAAAGCGCGATTCACGAGCTGGGGGCTCAGCTTCACGAACGCGACAGCTATGCAAATCAGTTTGCGCAAAAGCTGATCGACAACCTGGTGCGCAGGACGGTCGAATCGAGCCGCGGGCAGATCACGTTGATGGTGCGCGAGAACCTGGCGCGGCTGTCGGACGATCAGATCAGGATTCAGATCGAGTCGAAGACCCGGACGCATCTGGACTGGATTCGGGTCAACGGCGGGCTGTTCGGCGCATTCTTCGGGCTGCTGTTCGCGCTATCGCGGATACTGTCGCATAACGGGCCCGCGATACTGGCGCATTTTCATATTGGGATGTAGGATGCCTAATCGTATGTGAAACCCGCGGTGGGTTTCACGCTTCCTTCGGCAGGGGTGACCCCTGCACCCAGTAATAATCGCAAAACGGCGAGGACGCCATTTTGCTCTCAGGTTGGCGGGGAAGGCAGCATGGAACAACCTCGACCCATCACGTACGCCCAATTGCGTTTATCACTGGGTGCAGGGGTCACCCCTGCCGCCCGCCGCGCAGGCGATTGAGGTCAGCCTTTTCTCTTTGGCGATTGCGCAGGCGCCTCTTCGGGCTCCTCGACTGCGGCCTCGGGTGGCAGAGCGACTGGCCTGGCCGCGAGCTTTTCGCGGACCTTGGCTTCGATCTCATCCGCCATCTTCGGATTTGCCTTGAGCAGGTCGCGTGCGTTTTCGCGTCCCTGGCCGATTCGCTCGCCGCCGTACGAGTACCACGCGCCAAGCTTCTCGATGATGTTGTGCTCGCTCGCCATGTCGACCAGCTCGCCTTCCTTTGAAATGCCGGTGCCGTAGAGGATATCGAATTCGGCCTCGCGAAAGGGCGGCGCGACCTTGTTCTTCACCACTTTGACCTTGGTGCGCGAGCCGATCACTTCGGTCGCGTTCTTGATCGTGCCGATTCGCCGGATGTCGAGTCGCACCGACGAATAAAACTTGAGCGCGTTGCCGCCGGTGGTGGTTTCCGGGTTACCGAACATCACGCCGATCTTCATCCGGATCTGGTTGATGAAAATAACGATGGTGCGCGAGCGCGATATGATCGATGTGAGCTTGCGCAGCGCCTGCGACATCAGGCGAGCCTGCAGGCCCATCTGCGGCTCGCCCATCTCGCCTTCGATTTCCGCGCGCGGCACCAGAGCCGCGACCGAATCGATAACCAACACGTCGATTGCGCCCGATTGCACCAGCGTCTCGGTGATCTCCAGCGCCTGCTCGCCGTTGTCGGGTTGCGAGATAAGCAGGTCCTCGACCTTGACGCCGAGCTTGCGCGCGTAGGCGGCGTCGAGCGCGTGTTCGGCGTCGATAAACGCGCACGTCCCGCCCATCTTCTGCGCTTCCGCGATACATTCGAGCGCCAGCGTCGTCTTGCCCGAGGATTCCGGGCCGTAGATTTCCACCACGCGTCCGCGCGGCAATCCGCCCACGCCCAGCGCGACATCGAGCCCGAGCGATCCGGTCGGCACGACCGCGATATCGGCGGAAATCGCCTGCTCGCCGAGCTTCATGATCGAACCCTTTCCGAACTGTTTCTCGATTTGGCTGAGCGCCAGATCGAGCGCCTTACTTTTGATCTCTATCGCCATCGCTTTTGCTCACGCGGGATTTATTTATTGCGCTGCGAATCTTGCCACAAACTCACGTCGATAGCTCTATCCGCGGCGCGGTCCCTGTCCACAGGGCTGTTGACAACAGACGTTGGTGTTACGAAAGGAACAAATCTTGACACTTTGTTAACGCGAATCGCTCATGCAACTTTGACCATCGGACGCGCTTTCGTTTTGGACCGCACACTGATTCTCACATCCTGATCCAGCGAGATCAGGAATCGAACCAACCGATCCATCGAGAACCCTTCGAGCCGACCGTGCAGGAGAGCCGAGACCTTCGGTTGGCTGATCCCGAGTACTTCAGCTGCCCGTATCTGCGTCAGTCCACGCTTGCCGATAACGACCGAGATGCGGTGCACGAGATCAGCCTTGGCCTGAAGGAGATCCGCATCGGAAAGACCGAGGTCTCGAAAAACATTACCGCTGCCCTTGGTCACACGCATCCTGGTCGTTCGTTCATGAGAATCGGCACTCATAATATTCCATATTTGAAACGATTGCTGGCCCGGCTGATCATCCCCTCTCCCAGAATGGGAGAGGATCGAAGGTGAGGGTCCTTATACAGCGCGCGTCTTTTGGCGCGCGATCTACGATTCTGCCTCTCCTCCGAGAGCATGCGGAGCTTATATCCCTCTCTCAAATAGGGATTTGCTGAACATGGCCGGACCAGAATCTTGAATCGCGAGCAAAAGAAATCGCTCGCTGAATAAGGACCCTCACCTTCATCCTCTCCCTTGCAGGGCGAGGGGAAGAACTGTGAGCTACATTACGCAAAAGCTCTTGGCATTTGGGATATTCGATCAAGGTGCAAATATTCGTCTGCGATCAGTCACGTTAACGCGATTGGAACAGGAATGTTGCGAGCGCTTCGTAGCTGGCCGCGGCGGGGCCGAGATGGCTGCGATACAGCGTGATCGATTCGATCTTCGAGACGCCGAATTCGCGGTTCCCCGCTGCTCGCAACGCTTCGTGGGTTTTGCCGTTAATCGGTTCGTCGCGAACCCGGCCTATCGTCAGATGGCCGCTCCATCGCCGCTTCTCTCGCTCGAATCCGTACTCAGCCGCGACAGTTTCCAAGCGCGCCGCGAGAGCAGCGAGCGCGCCCGATTGCACGCTATGCAAGCCGACCCAAATCGCGCGCGGATGCTCGAGGTCGGGGAACCCGCCGATTCCATTCGCGGCGACCTCGAACGGCGCCGTCCTGGTCGCGAGCTGATGAAGTCCTGTCGTGAGCCGCTGCAATCGATGCGAATCCACCGCCGGTCCAAGGAACTTGAGCGTGATATGCAGGTTGGCGCGCGGGACCCATCGGACGCCGTCATTCGGATGCTTCAGCTCATCGATCGTTTTCGCGACCGAATCCTCGACCTGCTCGTTCATCCGGATCGCGACGAACGCACGCACACCCTTGGGTTCGCGCGGTCCGAGGTCGTCGCGCAAGTCCCTTCGTGCCTGACCTTCCGTCCAATGCGTCATCGTATTCCGATTGAATCTAGGTTGAGCCGCCCGATCCCTGGTCCAGCGCGCCGCCGACTCCGACTGCCAATTCATGCTCGACCAGTGGCAGCCGGTCGTTGCCGAAGAACATCGAGCCCTCGACGAACATCGTCGGCGAGCCGAAACCGCCGCGCGCGATCAGCTCCTCGACATTCTCGCGGAGCCTGGCCTTGTACTCGTCGGACGCGATCTTGGTGAAAAATTCTTTCTCGTCGAGGCCGACTTCCTTCACGATTTCGCGCAGGACGTCGTCCTGGCTGATGTCCTTGTCGTCGGTCCAGTAGCTCTCGAACACGCGCCTGGAGTAGCGCGAGATCACACGATGCTCATCTGCGACGAACGCACCGCGCATCGCCTTGACCGAATTGACCGGGAAGACGGTCGGGTTGCCTATTTTGATGCCATAGAATTTCGCCCAGTCGCGCAGATCCTTCACGTAATATTTTGCCTTGACCGGAACCGGCTTGGCGCGGCTTTCGTACACCGAAGGATTCACCGTGTTGAACAGCCCACCTACCAGGATTGGCCGCCAGATCAGTTCCGCATCATGGCGCCGCGCGACGTCTTCGATCTTCGTGAACGCGAGGTAAGTCCACGGGCTCGAGCAATCGTAAAAGAATTCAAGCTTCTTCGGCATCGTCGGGTTCCCCTTTTTCTATAGTAGCTCAGTCAACCGCGGCGGGCATCAATTCTGCGCGCTCTCGACGCCGCCCTTGCCGTCGATCTTGATCAAATCCGCGCGCACATAGCCGATATATGCCTGCGCCTGGATCCTCAGCGGCAGATGGCGCTCGTCCGCCGAAATCCATAACACGGTGTTGCGCGCCTCGCTGCGCAACTCGCCGTCGCTGACGTACCAGACGTCGGGCACGACTTTCCACGCGTCGAAGTCGCCGATGTCGAGGTGAATCTTCTCGCGCTTGTCGACCACGAACGCGAACACGTAGCGCTGGCTGCCGCTGAACACGTCGAACGCGTAGGTCTTGCCCGGCGCGAAATCCTGCGTCAGCGCCATCATCGCGCCCGAGATAGGCCCCCACGGGTCAGACGCGATGTACTCCTTGCTCTGCGTGCCCTTGTGATTTTTTTTGGTCATCGTGACCATCTGCGTGTGCCGATCGATCACCACGTCGTAGTAGTTGAGGCGCGATTTTTCGTGCTGGACGAGGTAGACGCCGCTGGTGTGGAGCGTGTCGTCGGCCATGCTCTCCTTCATGTAGTCGCGCATCTTGTAGAACAGATCCGCAAACGCGTTGGTCTCGATCCAGATTTCGCCGAGCCATCGATTCTGATCGTTCTTCTGCACCTTGTGAAACTCGAGCCGCGCCTGCGCTGCCGGAATCCCGACCCACGACGCCTGGTAGACCAATTGCTCGCCGTCGTGAAACGGAATCGGTCCCGGCTTGTACGCGGGCACCTTCGCCTGGATCTCCGGCGGCAGCACCATCGGCGTCGGCGCGGGAGTGGGCAAATGGCGATGCTTGTGCTTGTGACCCGGCCCAGGCTCCGCTGGCGGACTGGAATCCGTAGGGCCCGATGCGAGCATCGGCGACGCTAAAGGGCTCATCAGAAGCATGAACGCCGCGATTATAACGCGCGCTAGCGTGTCGCGGCGTATATTCTCCCGCCGCGGCCATTCGTCGCGATTCCTTGCTCGGTTCCTTGCAATGCCTGTCATGATCACCAATAATTCTGGCCGATTGGGGAGGTGCGGGAAATGACTATCACGCGAAATTTATTGGTTGCGTTCGCGCTTGGTGTCGCGCTTGCCGTTCCACATCTCGCGTTCGCGCAGTATGGAGGACAGGGATTGGGCAGCGCGCTCAGTTCCAATCCGATGTCGCATCAAGGGCAAGTGAAGCCCGGCGTCGACGATATGCAGGCTAACGCGGCGACGGAAACGCCGTTCAAGATTATCAAAGACGTAAAGCTCGGCCTCAAGGACGCCGATCCCAACGTGCGTGTTACCGAGCTCGAGAAGCTCCGTTGGCTACAGGATCCCGAAGTCAATCAGATCCTGACGAACCAAATGTCCGACCCCGACGTGCGCGTCAAGATAAAGGCCATCGACATCCTGGGCGCGCGCGAGGTGAACGATGCGGTGACGCCGATGTCGACGATGCTCTTCCTGCGATCCACTGAGCCAATCGTCAAGCTGCACCTGGTGGCGGCTCTCGGCAGGATCGGCGATTCGCAGGGCGCGTTGCCGATAATGCAGTACCTGGGTGAGGATCAGGATGAACGCGGTCGCGGCACCGCGGTCTTTGCGCTGGGTGAAATCGGCAGCGACAAGTCGGTCCCGCTGCTGAATGCGGTGGTTGCTCAGGATCAGAGTCCGATGGTCCATCGGCTGGCAAAGGAAGCGCTGCAAAAAGTCAGCGGCGAGATGCCGACCGAGCGCGCCAAGACGGTGGCTGCGAATACCAGCAAAGAGAACCAGCCGACCGATCAGAAGCTCGCCAAGCTCCGCGAGATGGACAAGAAGATGGAGGATATGGAGCGCTAGTCGCTCAACGTCCGCGCAGGTTCAGAGCAGAGGCAGAATCTTGAGTCGCGCGCGAAACGACGCGCGCTGAATAAGGACCCTCACCTTCGATCCTCTCCCTTGCAGGGAGAGGGGAAGAAATCCGAGTAAAGTTTCCTTAGGGAAGTTAGCTCCTCCCGATCCACTCGCCGGCCATTACGCTGTCGCCGCACCATTTGCTGTTTGTGACGACTGGGGTGCCGTTTACCATCACGTGCTCGATTCCTACTGGGGCTGTCGTTGGGGTTCTTGAGTCGGCGGCGCATCCGATTGTTTCAGGGTTGAAGATGACCAGGTCTGCGGCGTAGCCCGGACGGACGAGGCCGCGCGCGCCGAGGCGCATCCGCTTCGCCGCCATCCCGGTCGCTTTGTGAACTGCGTCCTCCAGCGTCAGCAGTTTCATCTCGCGCACGTAGTGGCCGAGGATTCGCGGGTAGGTGCCGAAGCTCGCGGGATTGTGATGCCCATGCGAAGTGAGAATCGTATCCATCTCGAACAGGTTCAGCGGATGCTTCATCGCCTCCTGCAGCGCATGCTCGTCGCCGAAGTCGTCGCCGCTGTATAGATGATTCAGCACGCGCGCGCGCGTTCCACTCTCGCGCGTAACAGTCAGGTACGCGTCGACGGGATCGAGCTTGAGCTCGTCAGCGATTTCCCCGAAGAATTTTCCTTCGAGATAGCTCAACTCCGGCTTGACCGCCCACATGAGCTGAACCGAGTCGGCGATGAAGGTCTTGAGCGGCTGGAATCCGTCGCGCAATTTCGCCCATCCGTCGGATGAATCGAGCAAACCTTCGAGTCCAGTCTGCGCCCACGCCGGAAAAATTACGCGAATCGTCGTGTTGCCGCAGGTGTATGGGAAAGTGTCGAACGCGATATCGACGCCGTCGTTCTTGTGACGCTCGACTTCAGCGATCGTGTCGTCGACCGTCTTCCAGGTGCGCCGTCCGACAAAAATCAGATGCGAGACTTGCAGCGGGACGCCCGCCTCGCGCGCGACGGTCGCCATCTCGCGCACGGCCAGGATGTTGTGCGGAGTCCTGCTGTCGAAGAACAGCGAGCGCTCCGAGTATGCGCGCAGATGCGAGGTCAACACACCGCCCGCCGCCGCGGCGACGCGCGCGAGGGCAGCCAGCTCGGCAGGCTTTGCGATCATCCCGGGAAAATAGCCGAGCCCGCACGAGAGCCCGACCGCGCCATCGGCCATCGCGCGCTCGACCATCGCCTGCATCGCGCGCAACTGCTCCGGCGACGGCTCGCCTGCGTCCGAGCCCATCACGCTCAGGCGAATACTTCCATGCCCCGCCAGATGCGCGACGTTGAGCGCGAGGCCCTGGCGCTTGAGGTGCGCGGCGAAGCCCGCAACGTCGTCCCATTCCCAATCGAACTTCCGCTCGGCGCATAAGCGGCCCGACTCGTCGAGCATCCGCTGACTCTCGCGCCTCACAGGCGCCACCGAGAATCCGCAATTGCCGCCGACGAAGGTCGTCACGCCTTGCAGCAGAAACGGCTTGAGGATTTGCCCGTGATCGGCAATCGGCAGGACCCAGTCGGAATGCGAATGCAAATCGATAAAGCCCGGCGCGATTGCGAGTCCGGTCGCATCGATCTCACGCGCGCCGGATGCGGTCGCGGCGTCGGCAGGATCGATCACCGCAGCTATTTTGCGATCTTTGATTGCGACGTCGGCCTTGAAACGGGGCGCGCCGCTGCCATCGACGACGACGCCATTGCGAACGACTACGTCATATTCCATGCACGCGATTATTCGCGAGTGGGAGCATTCAGCGCAAATGGGGAAGGGTAAATCACTTGATTTAATGCCGAACCCACCGTGGGTTCCGCACCTCCTTGGGCAGGGGTGACCCCTGCACCCGGTACTAATCGCAAAATGGCGAGGACGCCCTTTTGCTCTCAGGGTTGAGAGACGTCGAACCTTGAGTCAGGTCGACGACGCGTTGAGTGTGACGACCTCATCTTCCATGCGCGCGATTGTTCGCGACTCGCAACACTCAGCGCAACCGCGCTTGAGTTCTCTTGCTTCCAAGATTCGCACCGCGCATCTACGCACGCTTGCGCATTTTTCGCAGCGTCGATGATCTCATCGAGCATTGCGTCTCAGTCACATTTCAGGAACGCGAATTTTAAATCGGCTTAACGAAGCGGTCATCGGTGCATGCGATCGCGTCCGCTAAATCCTGCGGTTCAGCACTTCCTAACCGTAGCGGAGGATTTACAGGTGAAGCAGAGAGAACCAAACAACACGAGACGGCTCGTGAGCCTGATTGCCAGCGTATGCCTGCTGGCGACGATGTCAGGCTCCAGCGTGCTGGCCGATTCACATGGCCGCCCCCACGGCGGTGGCGGAGGCGACGGGGGCGGCGGCGACGAAAATCACATACAGCACGTGCTGCTACTCAGCATCGACGGGTTTCACGCCGTGGACTATCTGAACTGCGTCAAAGCCGGCACGTGTCCGGATCTCGCCGCGCTCGGCCAGACGGGCGTGAACTACCTTGCGACCTCGACCAGCAAGCCCTCGGACTCGTTTCCCGGGCTGACGGCCATCATCTCGGGAGGATCGCCGCGGACGGAAGGCGCCTTCTATGACTCCGCGTACGATCGGTCACTCGATCCGCCCGCGGAGACGACCGGCAACGGTCTCGTCGGAGCGCCTGGCTTGTGTACTGCCGGCGCAGCCCCGACCGGCACCGCCACCGAGTACGAGGAAGGTATCGATATCGATCAGAGCCACTTGAACGGCGGGGCGCCCAGCGGCGACGGCGGGGTCAACTCGATCAAGTCCACGTCGCCTGCCTCGCGACCCGGCGAACAATTGCAATCCAGTCCTCCCGTGGAATTTCGTGCGGACCAACACGGTCTTCGGCGTGATTCACAAGGCTCACGGATATACCGCGTGGTCGGACAAGCATCCGGCGTACGCGTCGGTGTCGGGACCAGGACCCACCGCAGGCAATATCGACGACTTCTACGGGCCCGAGATCAATTCGCTGTCGTCGAACTTTGAAACTGACAACGACATTCCGGTCAAGTTTCTGAACTGCAGCCCGAAACTTCCCGATCAGCTCTCGGTCGCCAACGGCGACGACTACACCGGGAGTTTCCAGAACATCCAGTGCTATGACGCGATCAAGGTCCAGGCGATCCTCAACGAGATCGACGGCATGACCCACAACGCGTCTGGCCACGCGCCCGTGCCGAACATCCTCGGGATGAATTTCCAGGCGGTGAGCGTCGGGCAGAAGCTGGTCTATCAGCTCGTCACGCCCTTCGTGGTCGGCGGTTACCTGGACGGCACCGGCACCCCGAGCCCTAGCCTGGCGTCGGAAATCGCGTTCGTCGACAAGTCGATCGGGCTGATGGTGACCGAACTGAACAACAAGCATCTGCTGGACTCGACCTTGATCATCGTAACGGCAAAGCACGGGCAGTCTCCGATCGATCCAAATCGCGTGCTGCGCATCAGTGGCGACGTACCGACGGACAAGTCGCCGACGGCGATTCTTGGCCCCGCCTTCCTCCCGGACTCCAAGATAAACGGGCTCGGGCCGACAGAAGACGACGTGTCGCTCCTCTGGCTCAAGGACTCCTCGCAAACGGCAGCGGCCGTCGCGCTGCTGGAGAGTGACTCGCCAGCGATACCGCAGGCCGACAACATCGCGGGCATCGGACAGATTTTCTGGGGCGCGTCGATCCTGCCGATGTTCAATGCACCCGGGCTTCCGCCGAACGGCGACCCGCGCACGCCTGACATCATTGTCACGCCCAATGTCGGCGTAATCTACACCGGCCATCAGGCGAAGGTGGCCGAGCACGGCGGATTCGCCAACGACGACACCAACGTGATCATGCTGCTGTCGAATCCTCACTTTAAACCCAGCACGGTCTCCTCCCCGGTGGAGACGATGCAGGTAGCGCCGACGATCCTGGCCGCGCTCGGACTCGACCCGCGCGCGCTGCAGGCGGTGCAAATTGAAGGAACCCAAGTGCTGCCGGGAGTGCAATTCGGAGGCGGCGGAGACTAGAGCATAAACGCCGGCGCGGACTCTTCCCCCAGAGATTCGAGCCGACCGAACCAGGGCGGGCGTGGCCGAGCGATCCCGGCCGCGCCCGCCTGCTCTCTACGCTTTGATCAAGCCATCGACGTTGCCGCTCGAGCGCGGACGGCCTGGGAATACTCGATCGATCTGTGCGTCCGTGAACTGCATGTGCGATTGCAGCACCGTCGCGATTGGTTCGCGGAAGTCGGTCGTCACTGCGAGGTCGCGCTCCTGGTAGAGGCTCGCGGTCGAGAGGCCCGGCCACTTGCCGTAAACTTTTCCCCCCTTCACCGGACCGCCCATCACCCACATGACGTTGCCGTGCCCGTGATCGGTGCCGCCGTTGCCGTTCTCGTGCATCGTGCGGCCGAACTCCGAAATCACCATGATGACGGTGTCCTGGTAGCTCGGGCCGAGCTGTTTGGCGAGGCTCGCGAGGCCTTCGCCCAGCGGCTTCAGATGTCCCGCGAGCTGGCCGTTGGCGGCGCCTTCGCTGACGTGAGTATCCCAGCCGCCGAGCGCCATGAACGCGACGCGAATCGTCGGATCGCGGCCGATCAGTCGTGCGAGGCGGTCGGTGTCGTCGGAGAATCCATTCGGTGAGGGTGCGCCGGCATTGGCCTCGGTCATGTCCTGCGTGAGTTCGCTTACCAGGCGCATGCGTGCCTGGCGTCCGTCGCGATATGCGCGGCTGATCGAATCGTTGCCGACGTACATCTTGTCGAACGCGGCTTCGATCACCGGCCGGTCCATCGGCATCGGCCGCTCAGCAGCGCGACCGAGCGCGATATTTGCGACCGCTACCTTGCCGCTCAGAATTCGCGGCACCGTCGGCCCCAGACTCAGCGCCTCGGTCGGCGAATGCGTCCCCGGAATAGCGGCGAGCGTGCGATTCAGCCATCCGTCCTGCGTCGATTTGATTCCCGGGGTGCCGCTCTCCATGAAATCCTGCGCGTCGAAATGCGATCGCGTCGGATCGGGCGATCCGCAGGCATGCACGAACGCGAGCGTGCCGTCGCGCCACTGGCTGTCCATCGGCGCGAGCGCGGGATGCAATCCGAAATGCCCATCGAGATCGATCACGCCGTCGTTCGCGCCGGTACGTCCGATCGCGATCGTCGGGCGCGCGTCGTAGTAAGCAGGCTCGCCATGCGGCACGACCACGTTCAGGCCGTCAACGGCGCCGCGCAGGAACACGACGATCAGCCGGCGCTTACTGCTCGAATCGAGCGAGCGCGCCGCCCACGCATGCGGGCTGAGCAGCACGATTCCCGACGCGGACAGAATCGCCGCGCGCCGCAAGAAGGCGCGCCGGCTGATCGCAGTCGTCACGCCGGCGGCACAATCGATACACGAATCATTTTCCTGAATCATTTTCATCGTGAACTCTCAGCGCTTCATGAACTCGGGACTGCCGAGAATCAGCGGCGCGCGCAGATTTGTCGGCGACGCTTCGACTGCGTTGGCCGTCGCTGGTGAAAAATAATCGCCGAGCGTCGCCGCGAGCTGCACCGGATCGGGCGGCGTCATCTTCGGTCCATGCGGTCCGGGATCGAACTTGATATTCACCTTGCCGCCGCCCTTGCGAGGCACCACTGGCGGCTCGTGTCGCATTTCGCCGCCACTGCTGGCGTTGGCGTCTTCTTCGAACGGCGGATTCTCCAGCGGCAGATTTCCCGAGCCGAGCGCGGTCGCAAAGCTGAGCCGCGTCATCATCGCGTCGGGATTCAGCCACGCGTCCTGCGTATTGGCGTAGCCGTTGGGCGTCTGACATCCGTACAGCGGCATGCCGAGAATCTGCATCGTGCCGTACAGCGGCCGATAGTTGCGAATCGGCACGCCGGTCGCGCGCACGCACGAGATGACGTACTCGTAAGGCGTTTTGAATTTGGCGCCGTAGTTTCGCGGATCCCAGAATTCCGCGCTGGTGAACATCGTCTCGAGCACCGCGCGAGTCTCGCCGTCGGTCGCGAGGTATCGTTGCGTCATCCGCTCGACCAGAGCTTTCGGCGGATCGTCGGCGACGAAATATTGCGCGAGCTTGAAACTCAGATGCTTCGCGGTGGCGGGACTCCGCGCGAGGATGTCGAGCGCGTGCTCGCCTTCGTCGATTCCGCCGCCTTCGATCCGATGTCCTAAGAAAGTTTTTTCAGAAAAGTCGTGGCGCGATTCGTCGAAATAAAATCCGCTCGGATCGACCGCAGCCGCGCCAAACCGCCCGAAGTTCTGCCGCCGACGCATGAACGGAAATACTCCGCCCATCTCGCGACGCGCGCATGCCTTCGCCGCCAGGCCCGCGATTCCCGCCACCACCGCCGCCTCGCGGGCTTGGGCAATCCCCATCCGGTAAGAATATGCGCGAGCGCGATTACGTCGGCCTGCGAGTATCCGCCGTTGACGCCGAGCGTGTGCAGCTCCATCAGCTCGCGCGCGTAGTTCTCGTTGATACCTTCGAACTTGCCCTTCGAGCCGGGACTGCCGGGCGCAGTGTTCTGCCAGTTGTCGAGATAGAACATCATCGCCGGATGATGCGCCGTCGCGCCGAGCAGCGTGCGGAACTTGCCGAACGTATGCGGCCGGATCGCAGTCTCCTCGAACGCGCCGGTCCAGATGAGGTCGAGACCCTTGCCGGCGAAAACGTTGAAGTGGTTGAACCAGAACGCGGTCATCACTTCCTGCAACTGCCGCGGTCCTTCGATCGCGCGCATCATCCGCGCCTCGACCGCCTCGCGCATCACGACTCGCTGCCGGATTCGCGCGTCCTTGGTCGCGTCCTTGACGGCATTCTTGTCGCCGCCGGCCTCGGCCTTGGCGTCCTTGCGCGCGAGGTTGATCGGCCGCTGATACTCGATGAACAGCGCGATCGGATTCATCCGCAGCGTGTGCAGGTCGTTGACGCGATCGGTCAGGCCGGCCGGAATCGCAATTGATTCAGGGTGCAGTTGCTCCTGGACATAGCGCTCAGGCCCAATCGCGCTGACGTGCTCGAAGTCGCCGGGCCGCGGCCCGAACCCGAGCCGATTGAGAACGTGTAAAATGCGGTCCTGCTTGGATGCTTCGCCCAAGGCGTGTCCCTCGATTCGTAATACGAAATCCGCGCTACGCGGATTCAGCTTCTGGTTCCCTCGCCCCACGTGGCGAGAGGGTTAGGGTGAGGGACGAATGTGCCGCGCGATTGTCTGTTGCGCCGCACATTTCTATCTCCGGGCAAATTTGGTCCCTCACCCGCCGCGCTCGGACGCGCGTCGGCCTCTCCCCTCGTGGGGCGAGGCAAGAGCGAGCGAATCACCCCTCTATGACGTAGCCGGCGACATTTTCGTTTACCTGGAGGCCCGCCCCCAGGCTTCGATCAATCGCTCGAATGCTTTGCGCAATTCGGGATCTTTCAATTCCGGCAGCTCGATGGATTTTCGCGTGCTGCGCGGCACTGTGCGCAATTTCGGCCGCTCGCGCCGACTGAGTCGCCCCTGCACGAATCGCAGATCGCGCACGGCGTCGTCGCCGATTCGCTCCGTCACCCGCGCGAGGATTTGCGATTTCATCAGGTTCAATTCTTGTATCCACATCGCACCCGAAACTTTCACCACCGCGGTGTGGAATTTCAACGAGACGATTTCGGTGCGGCGCGCGATCGTTTCGCCGACGATCTCCGGCCATGCTTTCGCGAGCCGCACGATCGCGAAGTGGCCTTCGCGGTCGATCCGGTCGAGCAGCGGTTGCATCGCGGCACCGATCTGTTCGGGGGCCTTGTGGCGTCGAGTCGGCATGAGCGGTCAACGATAGCGCCACTTCGATTCGACGCATACCGGTTGAAGGTCGAGCGGACTCCTTATTCGCGATTTTGGGGAGCGATCAGCCATTAGTACGCATTAATGTGATACCCTCGGTCAGTCACAATTTTTAATACGAGCGAACATTTACCAAAAGTTATCAACAACCTAATATATGGGTTGTGCACAGCATGTCCTACACTACCTGTAGGGGGTCGGGGCTTGACAGACCGTTGAGACCGCGTGCATATTGACGCCCACGACGCACTTGGCGACACCGGAAAACGTCGAAGCAGGATAAAACAGCGGCGACATAGCTAGTGAGACCAAATGCGGGCTTAACGCGCATGTAACTGAGGCGGGGAGGATGGGTGATGGGCGGGGGAGCGATTGATATTGAGATGGATTCGAAGACAAAAACCACAGACCGCGCACCGGCTCCCAATGCCGCTCCGGCCAATGCTTCGGCGCCCGGCCGCGGCATCGTGCTCGAGAGATTTTTCACGACCGCGGGCGTCGATCCGTATTCCCAGGTCGATTGGGACCTCCGCAGCGCGGTCATCTCGGGCGAAGACGGCCGGATTGTGTTCGAGCAGAAAGACGTCGAGGTGCCGCGAGCATGGTCGCAGACGGCAACCAACGTCGTCGTCTCGAAATATTTTCGCGGACAGCTCGGCACGCCGCGGCGCGAGACCAGCGTCCGCCAATTGATCTCCCGCGTCGTCGACACCATCTCCGGATGGGGCAACAAGCAGGGCTACTTCGCCGACGACGATGCGCGCGATACTTTTCACGCCGAGCTCAAGTACCTGCTTCTCAATCAGAAGGCGTCGTTCAACAGCCCGGTCTATTTCAACGTCGGCATCGAGGCCAAGCCGCAGTGCTCCGCATGCTTCATTCTCAAGGTCGACGACAGCATGGACTCGATCCTGAGCTGGTACCGCAACGAGGGCATGATCTTCAAAGGCGGCTCGGGTGCCGGTGTGAACCTTTCCGCGCTGCGATCGTGCCGCGAGAAACTTTCGTCGGGCGGCACGGCGTCGGGACCGTTGTCGTTCATGAAGGCCGCCGATGCGAGCGCCGGCGTAATCAAGTCGGGCGGCAAGACGCGCCGCGCGGCCAAGATGGTCGTGCTCAACGCCGACCATCCCGACATCGTCGATTTCATCAAGTGCAAAGTCGAAGAGGAAAAGAAGGCGTGGGCGCTGATCGAAGCCGGCTACGACTCCTCGCTCGACGGCCCGGCTTACGGATCGGTCTTTTTTCAGAACGCGAACAACTCGGTGCGCGCTACTGACGGCTTCATGCAGGCAGTCCTCGACGACGCCGAATGGCAGACGCACTTCGTCAAGTCGAGCGAAGTCGCCGAGACGCGTCCCGCGCGCAAGATACTCAACATGATCGCCGAGGCCGCGCACGCATGCGGCGACCCCGGGATGCAATTCGACACCACCATCAACACCTGGCACACCTGCCCCGCCAGCGGACGCATCAACGCGTCGAATCCGTGCAGCGAGTACATGCATCTCGACAACTCGGCCTGCAATCTCGCGTCGCTCAATCTGATGAAGTTCATCGACGATCGCGGCGAGTTCGACGTGCGCGCATTCCGGCACGCGGTCGACGTGATGATCACGGCGCAGGATATCGTGGTCGATAACTCCTCGTATCCGACCGACGAGATCGCCAAGAACGCGAGCGCGTTCCGCGAGCTCGGCCTTGGCTACGCGAACCTCGGCGCGCTGCTGATGGCGCTCGGGATGCCGTACGACTCCGACCAGGGCCGCAGCTACGCCGCCGCGATAACAGCGCTGATGACGGGCGAGTCCTATCTTCAGTCGGCGCGCATCGCGGAGCACATGGGACCGTTCGCCGGCTACGCGCCCAATCGAGAGCCGATGCTGAAAGTTATCGAGCGCCACAAGGCGGCCGCCTACAAGCTCGATCCGTCGTACGTTCCGCTCGACCTGCTGCGCGCCGCGCGCGACTCGTGGGACGACGCGCTGAAGGTCGGCACTGCGGCCGGATACCGCAATTCGCAGGCGACAGTGATCGCGCCGACCGGCACGATCGCGTTCATGATGGATTGCGACACCACCGGCATCGAGCCTGACATCGCGCTGATCAAGTACAAGAAACTGGTCGGCGGCGGGATGCTGAAAATTGTCAACGGCACGGTCCCGCGCGCGCTCAAGCGGCTCGGCTACGACTCGAAGGAAGTGCAGGAAATCGTCGAGTACCTGGACGAGAACGAGACGATCGAAGGCGCGCCGCAACTGGCCGACGCGCATCTCGCGGTTTTCGATTGCGCTTTCAAGCCGCGCGCCGGCGCCCGCACGATTCACTACAACGGGCACATCAAGATGATGGGCGCGGTGCAGCCGTTCATTTCGGGCGCGATTTCCAAGACGATCAACATGCCGGCGGAAGCGACGGTCGACGAAGTCGCCGAGGCTTACGTCACGGCGTGGAAGCTGGGCCTCAAGGCGGTCGCGATTTACCGCGACGGTTCCAAGCGCACGCAGCCGCTCAACACCGGCAGGAAGGATATCGAGAAAGCGGTCGAGGCGGTCGCGTCGATTGCGGCGGCCGACGATCGGATGCAGCGGCGCAAGCTGCCGGACGAGCGCAAATCGATCACGCACAAGTTCGATATCGCGGGCCACGAAGGCTACATCACGGTCGGCATGTACGAAGACGGCACGCCGGGCGAGATTTTCGTCACGATGTCCAAGCAGGGATCGACCATCTCGGGTCTGATGGATTCCTTCGCGACCGCGATTTCGTTCGCGCTGCAGTACGGCGTCCCGCTGCAGTTCCTGGTCGACAAATTCTCGCACATGCGCTTCGAGCCGTCGGGCTTCACCAAGAATCCGCAGATTCCGTACGCCAAGTCGATCGTCGACTACCTGTTCCGCTGGATGGCGTCGAAGTTCCTGGACGAAGAAGCAAAGCGCGAAGTCGGAATCATCGAATCGGAGAAAACGCTGTCGTCAAAATCTGACGCGGCTCCCGCAATGATCGCGATGGCTCCGATAGCGAGCTTGCGCGACGGCAAAGACGGCGGCATCCGGCAGGCGTTCATCAACCAGGCCGATGCGCCGCCATGCCCGGACTGCGGCAGCATAATGGTGCGCAACGGCGCCTGCTACAAATGCATGAACTGCGGCACCACGAGCGGGTGCTCATAAGGAAAGAGTCTCACGGGTCCCGAAGAATTGTGTGGAGGGAGGTTTTCGAGATACTGGCGGCGAGGTGGATGCGGCGGGGCTGGCAAGCAAAGCGCGGCGAAAAAAGATTTAGCCAGTGCTCGAAGAAAATGGGGATGACGAATTCTTCGGGACCCACTTAAAACCAGGCGCGAGGAACCTCGCGTCAAAAAGGTTGTGGTGGGGCGGCGGATGTGGTGACGGCAGGGGGCTGGGAGCAATCCCAGCCCCCGAATTGTTTCGGGATGCGGCTTCGATCCTGAATACCTCGCCCGTTACTTCACGGGAGAGGAGGCCGGCGGCAACGCCGCCGGTAGGTGAGGGTTCCGGGCGCGACGCGCCCGTTTGGTACGACAATTACCCTGCGACCCCACTCGCTTGTCGCATTGCGGATTGTGTCATTCTGAGCGAAGGCTGCCGTAGCGAAGAATCTCGACGGGCGCTCTTGTGGCCGGCGCTAGCTTGCGAGTGACGCGCTGCGCGCGAGATCCTTCGCTGCGCTCAGGATGACACGACTCAAGTCCTCAATTTAAGTGGTCCGATTTTGGAACAGCGAAGTGATGCAGGGGATTGAAGGTGTCGTTCAGGAGATCGGGCGGATGCTGCGGGCAGAGTGATCAGTCTCACGTCACGATGGCGTCCAGAACCCTCACCTACCGGCGGCGTTGCCGCCGGCCTCCTCTCCCGTGAAATAACGGGCAAGGTGCTAAGAATAAGAATTAGAAATCAAATCTGTTCAAGCGGATCGGGATTTGGTCGAGGGTTGAGAAACCGATGTTGCGCGTTGGTCTGTGGCCGAGGAGGTGTTCGTTGCGATCGAGGAATTCGACCAGCGCCCGTTTGACGTAGTAATTCCTCTTGTGCCCGGTTTCGAGCGCGAGGTTTTCAAGGCGGCGCTTCGCTTCCCTCTTCGTCATTTGAGCGCGGATCATAGTGCGCTGGCGTTCGAGTGCGAAGATCTGAAAGCTTCTGAAGGCCTGCATTTGTGGATAAACCCACCGATCTGTGGATAAAAGAGATGCGCAACCGGAAGGAGCTAGCATCGCGATGAAATGGCCGGCGGGATTTGAACCTGACAACTCATCTGTCTACGCGCGCAATGAGATTGCGATTGCGGCGCCGCCTGAGCGCATCTGGAGATGGCTGGTTCGCGCGGCGAAGTGGCCTGAGTGGTACAGCAACTGCTCCAACATGAATTTTCTTCGTGGGAATCCGCCTGACCTCGCGCCTGACACCGAATTCAAGTGGAAGACTTTTGGCGCGACTGTTACCAGCCGCGTGATTACCTTCGAACCGTCGCATGAACTTGGATGGGACGCGCGTGGCGTGCTGCGCGCCTATCATGGCTGGCTTATCGAACCCGATGGGCGTGGCGGATGTCGCGTTATCACCGAGGAATGTCAGAACGGACTCGTGCCGAAACTCGCGTCGTGGTACTTGCGCCCGATGCTCGAGCGCGGGCATCAGGGCTGGATCGAGAGTCTCAAGCGCGTTGCCGAAGGCGGAGAGCCTTCGTAGCTACTCGTCCGCGAGGATCACTTCGAAGGCGGCGGTGTTGTCGCGCACCATTCCCATCGACATGAGAAATTGTCCCAGCCGAAGCATCGGAACAATGTACCAGTACTTGCGCTCGGTCAGGCGGCTCACCTTGTCGCGTTCCTGCTTGTCGGTAATGGCACGCACGTCGCCGTTGAAGACTTCATTGCCGACGCGAAGCGAGATCGCAGGCCGCGCCTTGACGTTGCGCACCCAGTTACGATCGGCATTCGCCGAGACCAGGTACAGCCGGTCGTTTTCGCTGTCAACCAGGTACCAGATAGTCACATCGTAGGGGCGTCCGCTTTTGCGTCCATAGTGAGTCAGCTTGAGCGTCTGCCTGTCGCCAGCCTTGCGCAGCCGTTCGAAAGATTTCGATGCCATTGTCATGCACCTCGAGTTCGATCATAGTCCTCGCGCAACAGCGCCATCTGGAGGACGTCGCGATACTTTCCGTCGACGTAGCTCTCCTGGCGGAGCAGTCCTTCGCGGACGAAGCCGCATTTCTCGTAGCATCGCACCGCGCGGGGATTGTCGACCAGCACGGTCAGCCACAATCGATTCAGGTTCATCTTGTCGAACGCGAGGCGAATTACGATTCGGAGCGCGTCGCTGCCGAGGCCCTTGCCCCAGAATTGTTTCTCGCCGATCGTGATGAAGAATTCAGCCTTGCGGCTTTTCCAATCGATAAACCTGAGTCCGCAGTCGCCGACCAGTTTTCCGTCGAGCGTCTCGATTGCGAAGTATTTCGCATCGTCGCTCGATGCTTGCGCAAGCTCGATGAATCTTTCCTGGTGCGCGCGTGAGGGAAAATGAGGCGGCCCGAGCCATCGCGTGACTTCCTCGTCCGAGAACCATCGAAAGAGAGCGTCGGCGTCGGATTTTTCGTAAGCGCGCAGCCTGACCAGTTTTCCCTGCATCGGACTCCATCGCGCGACTGGCTATTCGTCAATTAGCTACTGAGTAATGGTCTCCATCACGTTGCCGCTCGCACCGTCAACAATATTGACTTCGACCGGCGACGAAATCTTGTTGTCTTTTTTGGCGGTGTCGATTCCCGCCTTCAGGTCGGTCAGGAACTTGGCTTTCGCAAACGGAGGCATTTGATCCATCGGGAAGCTGTCCATGAAGACTTTGGCCTTGAGCTTATCGGGCCACTCGACGGTGGTGACCTTCGGCCCCGCGATCGGCAGGCCTCGCACCATGTTCTCGACCGCATCGTGAAAATCGTCTTCGCCGGAGGTTGCTGCAGCCGCGGGCGACGCAGATGCTTTTGCCGCCGCAATCGCGGGCGACGCGGATGATTTTGCCGCCGCTATCGCGGCAGACGCCGCCGGAGAACTCGCCGCCGCAGTACTCTTCGAGGCAGGAGTACTCTTTGCCGCCACCGACGCCGCTGGCGCCGCGGCGATTTTCGCGGTCGACGGTGTCGCCCCGGACGCTGCCTGCATCGATGCGCTTGCGGCCGGCGCGCCGGTGAGTTTCGCGAGCAACTCCTTTACCTGGGTGCGCGCGGTGTCATCCGGCGCGAGCGCAATCGCCTGCTTGAGGGTGGCCGCAGCCTCATCGGGCTTGTTCTCCTGCGCGTAGGCGATTCCCATGTTGTAGTACGCCTGGAAAAATCCGGGCTTGGCTGAGATTGCCTTCTTGTACTGCACGACCGCCTGGTCGGCGTTTCCGGTGTAGAGGTACATCGTGCCGAGATCGGTGCGAACCTCGGGATCGTCGGGCTTCTTCTTCAGGTAATGCTCGTATGCGGCGATCGCTTCATCGTAGTGCTGCTTGTCGTAGTCGATATCGCCGATACCGCGCAGCGCGTCGAGGTTGTCGGGCTCCAACTTCAGCACGTGCCCGTACGCTCCCTCAGCCTTGCCGTAGTACGTTTGATCGAACATCGCCGCGCGCATCGAGACCGCGCCGAATTTGTTCCACGCCGTGATGTCCTTCGGCTTGGCGATGGCGTCTCGCTCGATCTTGTCGACAAAGCTGCGGGCCTCCGTCGGCAACTCGATCGTGGGATGTCCCGGCGGCAGACCGCCGTTCTGACTTCCACCCGCCGCCGGATTCGCGGCGACATTTTGATCCGGCGACGGCGCATTGGGCGCGGCTCCGGGACTCGCAGGGGGAGCGCCGGCACTTGGTGCGGCGGCAGGAGGCGCGCTGGCGACTTGCTCGCGCACGACGTCGGGAGTCTTCACATAGATCCATGCAGCAGCGGCCAGGCCGACCACGGCGAGCCCGACGAACACGAACACAAAGGTGTTGGTGATCGTATTGCGGCCGCGTGGCAGGCCGCCTGATTCTCCGGCGCCTGAAGCCGCGACGTCGAGCGCGCGGCCGCATTCCACGCAGAATTTCGCTCCAGCCAGTAGGGGCGCGCCGCATTGTGGGCAAAATCGCATCAACAAATTCCTATATGACCGCTTCGATACAGCGCAACACGCCCCTGATTTTCAGTTCCCGGTTTCACGCGGCCTGTTGTATAGTCCGCCCGAAGTCTATCTCTTGCGAGGCAACCGACTATGCAGCTTTACGATTCTTTCGGACCCAACCCGCGCGCGACGCGAATGTTCCTGGCCGAGAAAGGAATTACCATCCCGAGCAAGACGGTCGACCTGATGGGGGCAGAAAATCGCAGGCCGCCCTATACCGATCGCAATCCCGGCGGACAACTGCCCGCGCTCGAACTCGACAACGGCAAGTGCATCGGCGAGACCGTCGCTATTTGGGAATATCTGGAAGAGAAGCATCCGACGCCCGCGCTGATCGGCACCACGGCCGAGGAACGCGCCGATACGCGTCAATGGCAGCGGCGCGTCGAGCTGCAGATCACCGAGATTCTCTACAACGCCTTCCGCTACTCGGAAGGTTTGGCGCTGTTCAAGGATCGGATGCGCGTGCTGCCCGAGGCGGCGCCCGGGATGAAAGCGGTGGTGCAGGACAAGATGAAGTGGATCGACAAGCTGCTCGAGGGCAAGCAATACATCGCGGGCGATCGCTTCACTATTGCGGACATCATCCTGTATTGCGCAATTGACTTCGGCGGCAGCGTCAACCAGCCGCTCGATCCGTCGCTGAAGAACCTGAACGCATGGTTCAAGCGCGTCGATTCGCGCCCCAGCGCCAAGTCGAGTCTGCATCCCGCTTCGGCGCAAACCGGGATGAAGGGATAGCGGCGAGACAGCCTCGCGATGCCCGGAGATATCGAACAGGTAACCGCGCAGCTGACCGCACTCGTGCGCGCGAAGACCGGTGACGCGGGCGCGCGTGCGCATTCGCTCGAGTCGCTGCCGGGTCACGCCGGCTTCAGCTACAGCTTCATCCTCGAGCGCAGCGATCCCGGTGCGAAGCCGGCGGGGAAATATGTCGTGCGCATTGCGCCGCCCGGCGTGAAAATTTCGGGCCCAGCGGACATCGTGCGACAGGCGCGTGTGATGGCGTCGCTGGCCGACACGCCAGTCGCGGTGCCACCGATCATCTGGTACGGCGACGAGCCCGAGTTTTTCGAGCGGCCGTACTTTGTCGGAGGATTTGTCGACGGATTCAAGCTGGGCGAATCGCCGTTGCCGCTCGTGCACTTGAAGCGCCTCGCGCGCAAGGGGATCGGGACGATGGCCGCGCTGCACAATGTCGCGTGGGAGCCGCGCCGCGAGGCGTGGGGCGAGCCGTTCGCGCTGAGCGAAGAGCTCAAGCGCCTCGACTACCTGCTCGATCGTCCGATACGCTCGATCCCGCCGTCGTCGCGCGCGCACCAGAACTTCGCGAGCGACTGCGCTCGAGCCTGCCTGCGGGCGCGCGCATCGGATGCGTCCATGGCGACTTCCAATGGTCGAACGTGTTGTTCAACGAGGAACGCGTCGTCGCGCTGATCGATTGGGAAATCTCGCTGGTCGGCGCGACGCTGCTCGACCTCGGCTGGATTTGCTTTTTTTCAGACCCCGGAAGCTGGGTCTCCACCAACGGCGGGGGTCCCGATGTGCGAGGCTCGCTGATGAACGCCGACGAAATCGTCGACGCGTATGCCGAGGCCGCGGGCTTTCCCGTCTCGATTCCCGAGGTGCGATGGTTCCGCGCATTCGCAGGCTACCGATTCGGCGTGATCACGTGCTTCAACCTGATGCTGCATCGACGTGGCAAGCGGCCCGATCCGTTATGGGAAGACACTGCTCTGTCAGCGCCGCGGATGTTCGAGCACGGCCTCGAACTGTTAGGCTAGCGAGCAGTCTGCCGTAACAGACTGCTCACCGGGAGGTACGACATGGACGTTGCAGTCAAGCGGCAGCCTGAAATTCAGACTCCCGAAGAAAACCATCCCGCGCTAAACGCGCTGCTCGGCGCCAATCCGTTCGTCGGCCTCGATGCAAAGCAGGTGCTCGGCACCTTGGGGACCCTCCTGACGCACATCGCGTCGCAACCCGTCACGGTAGCCTCGCGCGCGCTGCAGCTGACGCTCGAGCTCGGGCAGATCGTCGGAGGAGTCTCCTCGGTGGCTCCCGAAGCGAGCGACAAGCGCTTTGGCGATCCCGCGTGGACGCAACATCCGGCTTACCGTCGCCTGATGCAGAGCTATCTCGCGTGGCGCGCTGCGATGCATGACCTCGTCAACGAAGACGAAAGCGTCGAGTGGAAAGACGTCGAGCAGCAGAAGTTCGCGCTCACGCTGCTGACCGAGGCGCTCGCGCCCACCAACGCGTTCATCCTGAATCCCGCGGCGCTCAAGCGCGCCTTCGACACTTCCGGGATGAGCCTGGTCTGGGGCCTACGCAACTTTATCGGCGACCTTTGGAGCAACGGCGGGATGCCGTCGACAGTCGACAAGCGGCCGTTCGAAGTCGGCAAGAATCTCGCGCTCTCGCCCGGCGCGGTCGTGTTCCGCAATCCGCTCTGCGAGGTGATTCAATACGCGCCGACGACCGACAAGGTCTTCGAGCGTCCGCTGCTCTTCATCCCGCCGCAGATCAACAAGTTCTACATCATGGATCTCGCGCCGGGCCGCAGCTTCGTCGAATACGCGGTCAAGCACGGCATCCCGATGTTCACGATCAGCTGGCGCAATCCGACCCCGCGCGATCGCGAGTGGGGGATCGACGAATACGTGACCGCGTGCAAAGACGCGATCGCGGCGGCATGCGAGATCACCGGCAGTCCCGATTGCAACGTGCTCGGCGTATGCGCCGGAGGCATTACGACGTCGCTCATGCTCGGGCATCTGGCGGCCTCGGGCGACAAGCGCGTCAATGCGGTGACGCTGCTGGTGACGATGCTCGATACGAGCATGCCCTCGATGACCGGGATGTTCGCGACGGAGGACGCGATCAACGCCGCGCGGGATCGCTCGGCGGAAAAGGGCGTGCTGGACGGCGCCGACATGGCGCGCGTGTTCGCCTGGCTGCGTCCCAACGATCTCGTGTGGAACTACTGGGTCAACAATTACCTGATGGGTAACGATCCCGCGCCGTTCGACATCCTCTATTGGAACGCCGACTCGACCAATCTTCCGGCCAACTTGCACGCGGGCTTTCTGGATCTGTTTCTGAGGAATCCACTGACCCACGGCGGCCAGGTCGCGGTGCTCGGCACGCCGATCGATTTGCGCGCGGTGAAGAATGATCTCTACCTGGTCGCCGGCATGACCGATCACATCTGCGCATGGCGTGCATGCTATCGATCGACCAGGATGTTCGGCGGACGAATCGAATTCGTGCTCGGATCGAGCGGCCACATCCAGAGCCTCGTCAATCCGCCGGGCAACTTCAAAGCCCGCTACTACGTCGGCTCGCGCCTCCCCGAAGATCCCGACGAATGGGCAAAAGGCGCAACCGAGAACAAAGGCACCTGGTGGGATCATTGGATCAAGTGGCTGGCCGCGCGCTCCGGCAACGAACGCCCGGCGTCAAAGTCGCTGGGTAGTGAGAATTACAAGGCAGGCGAACCAGCCCCAGGCCTATACGTCCACGAACGCTACTAGGGGTTGCAGCGTTCCCATCCCTCCGGTCCCCCTTCCCACTATGGGAAGGGGTTAGGGGTTAGGTCATCTCGCGGCCAGCACTTCCGCCAGGTGGCGCACTTCGAGCTTCTCGCCGGCGCGGCTTAAGCCTCCGCCGATCTGCATCAGGCATCCGCAATCGTTTGCGACTACGACCTCGGCGCCGCTTTCCTTGATGCGCGCCATCTTGTCTTCGAGCATCGACGCCGAGATATCCGGGAACTTCACCGAGAACATGCCGCCGAAGCCGCAGCACTCCTCGCGGTCGCGCAGCTCGCAAATCCTGATTCCCGCCACTGCGCTCAACAGCGTCATCGGCTCGGCGCGCACGCCCAGCTCGCGCATCAGATGACACGACGGATGATACGCGACCGCGCGCTCGTAGCGCGCGCCGAGATACTTCACCTTCAGCACGTTGACGATGAACTGCGACAGCTCGAACACCCACGGCCGAATCGCCATCGCCTTGGCGGCGAGCGCGGGGTCGTCGGCGAGCAAGTCGCCGTAGAAAATCTTCAGCATGCTGGTGCATGAGCCCGACGGCACGACGATCGGAACGTCCGGCTGGACCGAGTTCAGAAATCGCCGCGCGAGATCGACCGCCTCTTCGCGCATGCCTTCATTGAATGCGACCTGCCCGCAACAGAACGCGCCGCGCACTGGAGTCACCTTGAGCCGCAGCCGCTCGAGCACGGTCGCGGCGGCGTCGTTGACCTCGGGAAAGAATTCCTCGGCGAGGCAGGTCGAGAATAGTTGGACTTCAGTCATCGCGCGGCCACATCACGATCACGTGCAACGATTTCGGGCCGTGGACACCGAGCACGATTCGCTTCTCGATATCTGCGGTCCGGCTCGGGCCGGTGATCAACGTCAACCGATTCGCCGCGACGCCGGCCGGTCCCATCTCGGCGAGCACCTCCGCCAGATTCTGCATCACGTGATCGATCTTAACGATCACGAGGCTCGCCGGCGGCAGCAGAGTGAGAGAACCCGGCCGATTCGCGTTTGAAACGACGGCAAGAGTGCCGGTCGAGGCGATCGCGAAGTCCGCCTCGGCGATTCCGAGATCGGCATCCGCGACGCGCGAGCGCATCGCGGCGCGCTCGATATCCGCGACCGGCAAGGTGCGAACGATCCTGAAGTCGGCGCGCTCGAGCGCCTCGCCAATCGCGTCCATGTCAACCGCGACGCCTTGTCCGAGCGCGACTGTTTTCGCGCCGAGCTCGCCGGCGAGACTGACTATTCGATTAGTCACTTCGGCCGGACTGAGTATTCCGAGAAACTTGCCGCCGACTTCTTCGAGCTCGCGTGCGAACGCCGACGCGAGTTCCGCCCGCTGCGCAGAGGGTGACACTGGCACCGCAGCGATTGCATCGGCTGGGTGCGAGTTGTTCCGCGCACCGGCGCCGAGCGCGTCTTTTACGCTCGCGATTATTTTGTGAAGCTCGGCCACGTCAGCCTGGCGGGCGATCCGGCTCGGGCCGCTTGTGCGGGCGCGGCCGTGGGAAGTCGCGATATTTTGTCCAGTTGGCGAACGGTCCCGGCATCCGGCGCAGATAACCGTTGTGCGCGAATGGTTTCAGCAGCATCGCGGCAAACTTTCCAAGCAGTCGAATAGTCCGCGGATATCGCGCCGTCTTCGCGAAGCGCTGCGCTCCTCGTCGCGCCCGCTCGATCTTGCGCGGCCACTTGAGCGGATGCTTGCCCGTGCTTTCCTTCCAGCGGAGATGGAGCAGGATTCGCGGGATGTCGATCTTGACGGGACAGATGTCCTTGCACGCGCCGCACAGCGTCGACGCGAAGGGCAGGTATCCCGCGGCGCTGCCGAAAAGATTCGGACTGACGATAGATCCGATCGGTCCGGGATACACCGAGCGATACGCGTGGCCGCCGATTCGGCGGTAAATCGGGCATACGTTGAGGCACGCGCCGCATCGGATGCAATTCAGCGCCTCGCGCAGCACCGGATCCGCCAGCATCGAGCTGCGCCCGTTGTCGAGGATGACGACGTGCATCTCGCCCGGCCCGTCGAGTTCGCCCTCGCGCCGCGGCCCGGTGATGAAACTTGTGTAGGTCGTGAGCTTCTGCCCGGTCGCGGTGCGCGCGAGGATTTCCAAAAAGTGGCTGAGGTCTTCGAGGCGCGGAATGACCTTCTCGATGCCCATCACGGCAACGAAAGTCTCCGGCATCGTGCTCGACAGGCGCCCGTTGCCCTCGTTCTCGACGACGATGAGCGTGCCGGTTTCCGCGATCGCAAAATTGACACCGGTAACGCCGAAGTCCGCCGCGAGAAAGATCGCGCGCAATCGCGATCGCGCTTCGGCCGTGAGCTTTTCCGGCTCCGCAGTGTATTCGATGCCGAATTTCTCGGTGAAAAGTTGTCCGATATCTTCCTTCGACAGATGAATCGCGGGCGTGATGATGTGCGAAGGGCGCTCGCCGCGAAGCTGCACGATATACTCGCCAAGATCGGTCTCGACCGCGTCGATTCCCGCGTGCGCGAGCGCATCGTTGAGATCGATTTCCTCGGTCGTCATCGACTTGCCCTTGACGACGTTCTTGGCGCCCTTGGCCTTCGCGAGATCGACGATATAGTCGCGCGCCTGGGCGGCATCCTCGGCGAAGAACACCTTGCATCCCTGCGCTTCGAGCTTCGAGGTCAGCTCGATCAGCAATTCGTCGAGATGCGCAATCGCGTCGGTCTTGATTCGATGGGCCGCCTCGCGCTCGTCGTCGTACGGCGGGAAGTCCGCTTTGACTTGTGCGAAGTGATCGAGATGGCGCGCGCTGGCGCTCTCGAGCTTGCGCCGCAACTCGTGGTCGCCGACGGCGGCGCTGCTCGACTCGAAGAAATCTTGGGCTTTCGGAAATTCAGGCATCCAGGTTGTCGCGGATCAGTTGTCGGAGGTTTGGGGCAACTCTAGTTAATCAGCGCGACCTGACGAATCAGGCGCATCACGGCTTCGCGCGCGGCCTCGGCCGCGGGATGCTCGGGCGCCTGCGAAAGAAAACTCTGGTAGTCGTCGAGCGCCGGCTTGAAGCATTCCAGCCGCTCGAACAGGCTGCCGCGCTCGACCAGCTCGTCGAGCGCGCGCGGCTCGAGCATGATGATTCGATCGAGGGCAGCCAGCGCGCGGGTCCAATCCGACGCGCCCATATAAATGATCTTCAGGTTGGTCAGCATCCGCGCCAGGATGTGACGCGCGCCGCGCGCCTTCAGCATCGCGGGATTCAACTCGACCGGTTGACCGAAAATCTGCGTCAGCCGCGCGCGAATCTCGTCGAGCGCGAGAATCTTTCCGCCAACGAACGGATCGATAATCAGCTCGCCGCGCTCGTCGACCGCCTTGACCAGGAAATGATTCGGGAACGAGACGCCGAAGAGATTGATGCCGAGCCGGCGGCCGACTTCGAGATACACCACCGACAGCGTGATCGGAATTCCGAGGCGGCGATTGATGACGTCGTTGAGAAACGAGTTGCGCGGATCGTTGTAATTTTCGGCGTTGCCTTCGAAGCCCTTCAGCTCGAACAGGAAATGCGACAGCAACTGGACGCGCTCGACGGTGTCCTCGCCCGCGCGCACGATTGGCTCGGCCTCGCGCGCGAGAGTCGCGAGCTTGTCGAGATACTCGTCGATGTCGAGATTCGGGTACTCCTCTTTCGCGATCAGGAGCGCGCCGCGAGCCAGTGGCACCGGCTCTTTGGAAGCAATCGTCGCAAATTCCCGTCGTGCATCGTTCATCGCGTGGGCACCGTTCGTACCAGTGTTGCTTTGCGCCAATGCTTTGACAAGCCCGCGGTCAATTAATTTCAAGCGCAGCGGTTGCCTCTCTGCGCACGGCAGTGTCGCGGTCGCGGAGCGCGCGCTCGAGTGATCGTCGGGCCGCGTTGCCACCGATCTCGCCGAGCGCCCATGCGGCATGCGAGCGAATCAGCGGCTCGGTCTCGGTTTCAATCGAGCGTGCGAGGGGAGCCACCGCGTCAGGATTTCGCGTATTGCCGAGTGCGACCGCGACGTTGCGCAGCAGTCCGCGCCGCTTGGCGCGCTTCACCGCGCTGACCGTGAAGCGCAGACCGAACTCTTCTTCGGTGAGCGCGAGCAACTCGGGCAAGCGCGGCAGCCGTTTTTCTACTTCTTCATCAGACGCGCGGCCTTCGTCGGACGCATGCTGATCGTTCCAGGGGCAGACGTCGTTGCAAATGTCGCAGCCGAAGATCCAGTTGCCGAGCTTCGAGCGCAGCTCGCGCGGAATCGCGCCGCGATTTTCGATGGTCTGATACGAGATGCACAGGTCCGAGCGCATCACGTAGCCGTCGGCGAGCGCGCCGGTGGGGCACAGATCGAGGCATCGCCGGCAGGTCCCGCAATGCTCGCGATAGGGCTCGATCGGCACGTCGAATTCGACGTCGGTGAAAATCTCGGCGAGGAAAAAATACGAACCGTGGTCGCGGTTCAGAATCATCGTGTTCTTCCCGAACCATCCGATGCGCGAAGCCGAGGCCCACTCGCGCTCGAAGACCGGCCCGGTGTCGACGTAGGTGCGCGTGATTGAGCCGGGACGAAGTTGCCGAATAATGTTGCCGACGGCGCGCGCCCGCTTCTTCACCACGTCGTGATAGTCGCGGCCGAGCGCGTACGCCGCGATTCTTCCGCGCATCTCGGCGCGCCAGTCGAGGTTGGGCGTCGCGCGCGCTGCGTACGGATAACCGAGACTCACGACGGATTTGTAGCGAGGGTCGAGGCGACGGGGATCGAAGCGGCGCTCGGGTTCTCGCGCGAGGTAGGTCATCGACGCGTTACCGCCGTCGGCGAGCCATCGGTTATAGAAGTCCTCGTGATCGGCAAGGGGACGAAGCCGCGCGAATCCAGCGAGCACGAATCCTTGCTCGTGTGCGGCGCGGTTCAGAGTTTCACGCAGAAAGTCCACGGCAATACTAAAACGCTAGCATTCGGTTAGACTTTTCGCGCGGATAATTGTGGATACATTGACTCGACTATTTGCTATGATTAGTTTCGTGGTGAGGCGCAGGATCGACAGGTAAGCGCTTCTTACCGGAGGTTTCTACTGAAAATGGCTGATGGACTTCATATCGAGCATCATGGGCATGAGCATGGGAACGAGCCTCAGCATGTCGAGCAGCAGCAGGCGCCGGCACAGCCGATTGACAATGCGTCGTTGCCGGATGTGAATCTGACGCCCAAGGCGGTCGAGATGGTCCGCAAGATGCACGTGAAAGAGGGCCTCGGCGCTGGCCATGGGATGCGAATCGGGGTGGTCGGCGGTGGATGCTCCGGGTTCCAATATTCATTGAACTTCGACACGCAGAAAGAAGGCGACCGGGTCACGGATTTCGACGGCGTGCTGGTGCTCGTCGACGAGATCTCTCTGCCGTATATCGCGGGCACGACGCTGGACTACGTCGAGGGACTGCACGGTGCGGGATTCCGCTTCGACAATCCTCGCGCGAGCCGGACCTGCGGATGCGGGTCGTCGTTCAGCGCATAACCTCTCCCCTAACCCCTCTCCCTTCTGGCGAGGGGAACCAGAGTGAAGAAGAACAGGCCGCTCCTGACCGGGCGGCTTTTTTATTTTCAGGCAGGGCGCTGTTAAATCGGAGTCGACGATGCTCTCGGGATTGATTTACTGGCTGTCGCCGGCGCGGCGGCGGTTTATGCGGCGGCTGGCGAGGCCCGGACTTGATGCGACGCGGGCACGGCTGGCGGAGGCGGGCTCGCCGCGCGCCGTCCAGTTTATCTCGACGATTCTCGACGCCAACGCAGACTTCCTTGCCTACGCGCTCTCGCCCAAAGGCCCTCTTCACATGTTTTGCGATCGCGCGACGCCTGAGACGGTGGCGGCGTGTATCGCAACGATGCTCATCTACTCGGTGAATCTGTTCGCGCGCGACGAGATGACCAACAACGAGAGCGAGATGATTCCGCTGCTGGCGCATCTTGCGAGCATCACGCCAATGCAGGTAATGCTCCGCCGGGACACATTGCGCAAGGCGCCGCGTTCCGAGGAGTGGATGGTGGTGACGTGGCTCGCGAAGGACCTGGGGGCGGAGCCGCCGAAGTACGACCCCGAGCTTGAGCGCGCCTTCGGATACAACTATTTGTCGTACATCGATCAGTACAGGCAGACGCTCGAGCGCGAGATGGCCGCGGCGGACACAGCCTGAAGTTCAGGAGCTCAAGATGAAAGATTTCGAGGGGCGCGGAATCATCGTGACTGGCGCGACGCGCGGAATCGGGCGGGCGATCGCGATGGAAGTCGCGCGGCGCGGCGCCAACGTGTCGTTCAACTACGTCAAGAGCGATCAGCAGGCGACCGAGCTCAAGGCAGAAATCGAAAAACTCGGGGTGAAGGCGCTCGCGTACAAAGTCGATGTCGGCGATCTCAAGAATGTGCGCGAGATGGTCAACGCGACCAAGAAGGAATTCGGGCAAATCGACGGGCTGGTGAACAATGCCGGCATGACGCGCGACAAAGTGTTCGTGATGATGTCGGAAGAGGACTGGAACGAGGTTATCCGCGTCAATTTGACGGGAGCGTTCAACTTCGCGCGCGCGGCGGCGTTCATGATGATGAAGGCGAAGCGCGGCGCGATCCTCAATATCACCTCGGTCAGCGGTCTTATCGGACTGCCGGGGCAGGCTAACTATTCGGCGGCCAAGGCGGGACTGATAGGACTTACGAAATCGGTCGCCAAGGAAGTGGGGCGGCTCAACGTTCGTGTCAACGCACTGGCACTGGGATTTATCGAGACGGACATGACCGCCTCGCTGCCCGAAGAGAATCGCGCACAAGCACTCGCGATGATCCCGCTCGGGCGTTTTGGCAAAGTCGAGGACGTGGTGCCGACGGCTGCGTTCCTGCTGAGCGACGCCGCGGCCTACATCACCGGCGCGGTGATCCAGGTGGACGGCGGGCTCGCGATGTAGCGGAACCTGCCGTGGGTTCCGCGCCGCCTTGGGCAGGGCTAAGCCCTGCACCTTAGAATCGGGGAAATCTCCGCTAGCCTTCTTTCAGCGTGGCTTGGCGACAAGTTGCGCTGATTTCATCTGCACATAACAAAGAGACGTAAATAACATCTAAGTGTAATTGCTTGCCTTGATCAGGCGTGTTACAAGATGTCCGGTCTACATACTGATTGTAGGATTTACAATGGGGAGGACAGCCTCGACCAATGACAAGCCCAACAAGCTTCCTGACCAGATGTTGGAGCGTCGCGAAAGGATTTGCCCGGCCGGAGCTGATGATTGCCTTCGCGATCATCGCCGCCGCCCTGGCAGTTCCCTCGATCGCGATGCAGGGCGACACGATCGCAGACCGTGTGCTCGGCCAGATCGACCTGGCGCACAATGGATTGAATCTCATCGACGCCACGGGCATGTGGCGTCCCCAGGCCGTAGCGATCGACTCGAGCGTCACGCCGAATCGGCTGTACGTCTCCGATAACGGCAACAGCCGGATATTGGGCTACAAGAGCGTCGCCGCCTTCGTCAACGGCGGTGCGGCCGACTTGGTGATTGGTCAGCCAAATCTGGTCTCGGGCACCTCCAACACGGACTTCGGCTGCGTCAGCCCCAGCGCGAACAGTCTGTGCGATCCGGTCGGCGTCGCCGTGGATTCCGCCGGCAATCTCTACGTGGCGGACACCGGCAATAGCCGCGTGCTCGAATACAACGCCCCGTTCGCCGGCTGCGGTTCATTCCCGTGCGTTGGTCCGCCCGCGCATGAAGTGTTCGGGCAGGGCGACGACTTTACCAGCAATATCTGCGACGGTGCCGGACTGAGCGCGGACAGCCTGTGCTTCCCGGTCGGGGTCGCGGTGGATTCCAGCGGCCATCTTTACGTCGTGGATCAAAGCGACAGCCGGGTGCTCGAGTATAGCAGCCCGCTCACCAATACCACCGCTAACAACGTCTTCGGACAGGGCGGGAGCTTCACTTCGAGCGACTGCAATACCGACACCGGCAGTACGTCGCTCTCCAGCGCGATCGACCTCTGCACTCCGGTCGCAGTTGCAGTGGCACCGAGCGGCGATCTCTATATAGCGGATTCCGGGAACAACCGGGTGCTCGAATACAGCAATCCGCTGACCGACGCCACCGCCGACAATGTCTTCGGACAGGGCGGGAGCTTCACCTCGACCAGCGCGGAAAACGGCGGGGTGAGCGCGAACAGCCTCAACTTTCCCCTCGGGGTAGCGGTGGACGGAAGCGGCGATCTCTACATCGCGGACTCCGACAACCGGGTGCTCGAGTACAGCAGCCCGCTGAGCAGCAGCACCGCCAACCATGTCTTTGGCCAGGGCGGGAGTTTCACGTCGACGTCGTGCAATTTCGACACCGGCAATCTGGCTAGTTCCAGCGCCAACGACCTGTGCTTCAGTCCGAGCGGAGGAATCGCAGCGGACGGTGCGGGCAACCTCTACGTCGCCGACTTTGGGAACAACCGCACGCTCAAATACACAACCCCGCTTACGACAGACACCACCGCCGACGTCGTACTGGGTCAGCTCGATTTCCTGCACAACGGACCGAACTTGATCGATGGGCGTGGCCTGGACAATCCCGAATCGGTGGCGATTGACACCAGCACGGTGCCGAACCGGCTGTATGCGTCCGACTCCAACAACAGCCGCGTGCTGGGGTACAAGGACGTCACGACCTTCGTCAACGGCGGCGCGGCAGACCTGGTGATTGGCCAGCCCGATTTTAATTCGGGCGGCTGCAACATGGGTCAGATTAGCCCCAGCGCGAGCAGCCTCTGCGTTCCGTTCGGGATCGCGGTGGACGGCAGCGGCAATCTCTACGTCGCCGACAGCCAGAACAGCAGGGTGCTCGAATACAGCACGCCGTTCGCCGGATGCGGTTCGTTTCCGTGTGTGGGAGGGTCCGCCAACCTGGTCTTTGGGCAGGGCGGCAATTTCACTTCCAACGACAGCGGGCTGGGCGCGAGCGGCCTGAGTGGGCCGGTGGGGGTTGCGTTGGACGGCAGCGGCAACCTCTATGTCGCCGACATGAACAATAGCCGGGTGCTGGAATACGACACGCCGCTCACGACCGACACGGTCGCCGATCGGGTGTTTGGGCAAGGCAACAGCTTCTCTTCGGGTCTGTGTAATTTCGATACCGGCGGAGGCAATCCCACCGCCATCGACCTCTGCGCTGCGGATGGGGTTGCGGTGGACGGCAGCGGCAATCTCTACATCGCTGACACCAGTAACAGCCGCGTGCTCGAATACAACCATCCGCTGACCAGCACCACCGCCGATTTGGTGCTGGGGCAGAGCAACTTTATTTCAAAAGGTTGCAACAGTGTCGGGTTGGGTACGACCAGCCTATGCTTCCCTAACGCGGCGAAGGTGGACACCAAAGGCGATCTTTTCGTCGCCGATGCGGGCAACAGCCGCGTGCTCGAATATACGCCTCCGCTTTCGAGCGACGGCGCCGCCAGTCTTGTCTTCGGGCAGGGCGGCGATTTCATTTCCAATGCGTGCGACTTCGACGGGTTGAGCGGCAACGCAGACAGCCTGTGCAATCCTTCAGGCGTCGCGTTGGACACGACCGGTAATCTTTATATCGCCGACACGCAGAACAACCGCGTGCTCGAATTCGACAAGCCGGTCAGTGTAACGCCGACGCCAACCGCAACTGCGACCGCTACCGCAACTGCGACCGCCACAGCGACGGCGACCGCAACCGCGACTGCCACAGCCACGCCAACCGCAACGAAAACGGCAACTGCAACGGCCACTGCCACCAAAACCGCAACTGCGACCTCGACGCCCACGGTGACTGCGACGGCAACGCCGACAACTACGGCGACGGCAACTGCCACAGCCACGACGAGCGCCACTGCAACCAGGACGGCGACCGCAACCGCGACGCCGACGGTAACCGCGACGGCCACCGCAACGCCGACTATCACTGCGACGGCAACCGCGACCTCGACTGCGACAACAACCGCGACGGCAACCTCGACCCCGACAGCCACCGCAACGAAGACTGCGACTGCAACGGCGACGCCGACTGTAACCGCGACGGCCACCGCAACGCCGACAATCACTGCGACGGCGACTGCGACTTCAACATCGACCGCCACGGCAACATCGACGGCAACTGCAACGAAGACTGCGACTGCAACGGCGACGCCAACCACAACGGCGACCGCCACCGCGACGCCAACTGTCACTGCAACCGCGACCGCCGACTTCGACGGCTACGGCAACCTCGACTGCGACGGCAACAGCGACCGCCACCGCGACGAGCACCGCCACCGCGACGCCGACCGCCACGGCCACAGCTACGGCAACATCCACCGCGACCGCAACGGCAACTTCGACTGTGACGGCCACGCCGACTGCCAGCGCGACGCCCACTGCGACCTCGACCGCGACTGCCACGCCCACTGGGACACCGACGACCTCAATGTCGGTGACGGCATCGGATGCGTTCGGCAACGTCGCTGTCGGTCAGGCGGTTACGAAGAATCTGACAGTCATCAATACTGGCGCGACCCATCCGCTGGTCGTGTCGAGTGCGATATCGTCCGACCCCGCCGAATATGCGCTGAGCGGCACGGGAACCTGCGGTGCGATTCCGATCACGGTGGCGCCCAAGGCAAATTGCACTCTTGGGGTCGCGTTTACGCCAGGCGCGGTCGGCGCGCATGACGCCACGCTGACCCTCACCGACAACGCCATCACCAGCCCGCAGCAGGCGACGCTCAGCGGCACCGGAGTCGCGGATCTGACGACGTCGGCGAGCAGCCTGGTGTACGGCGACGTGAAGTTCGGCGCCAAGGGACTCAAGACCTTGGTCGTGACCAATCATCAGACGCAGCCGGTGACTCTCGGCGAAAACTTCAGCGGGACCAACGCCGCTGATTTCTCGGTAACCGGAGGCACCTGCACCTCGACGCTGGCCGCATCGAAGGCTTGCACGATCACAGTGTCGTTCGCGCCGGGCGTATTAGGAACGGAATCGGCGACGATGAAGGTGACGGACAGTCCCGACCCGCTCGGTCCCTATACGATTGCGCTCAGCACCGGGCCGACGATTCCGGCGACAGTCCTGCCGGCAACTTTGGCGTTTGGCAACGTCGCCCAGTCCGCGAGCAAGACCTTGAGCATTTTGAAGGTCACGAATCTCTCGCCGTTTACACTGACGCTCAGCCAGGGCATCACGGGCCCGAACAGCGCGGATTTCAGTGTCGCGCCTGCCGGCACATGCGCCGGCAACACCGTTTGCGCATCCCGGTGATCTTCAAGCCGAGCACCGAGACGGCTGAGAGCGCCACGCTCAGCGTCAGCATCGATCAGGATCCGACCAGCCCGCATTCGATCGCGATGTCGGGAACCGGAGTGACGCCGGTCCGGCTGACGCCGGCGGCGACGCTCGCGTTCGGAAATGTCGCGCTGACCAAGTCGAAGGCGCTAACGGTCACGGTCGCGAACCTGGGTACCGCGACGTTGACGCTCCCGACGCCGGTGATAAGCGGCGCGGACGCTGGTGACTTCTCGCTGACGACCTCGGCACTCACGCCGTGCGGCGCGACGATTGCCGGTGGCACATCATGCAAAGTGGGCGTGACGTTCCATCCGAGTGTTGCAGCCCCGGAGTCGGCGTCAGTCGCGATAAGCGCCAGCCCCGACGCATCCAGCCCGCATAGTGTGAGCCTGACGGGCACTGGCATGTAGCTGGCTTTCATCCAGATGACAAAACCGCCGGAGCGAATTTTATCGCTCCGGCGGTTCAAACCTTATTTTCGCACTTCGTGCGTTATTGAAGTGCGAATCGATCCACAATTGCAGAAATTTGTTCGCTTAGCCGCAATTCCGCTTGACAAAACATCGCGCGACAAGCGGAATTGCTCGGGTGGGGAGAGGTGCTAGTCTGCCGGCGGTGGCCCGGTATTTTGCTCGAGGGATGGTGCGGCCGGCGGTGTTGGTCGCTCTCGTTCTGCTGATTGCGCCCGCAATCATCCTGACGGTCGGCCGTTCGCTTCATGCCAGCGGCGCCAACACAATCACTGTCAACACGCTGCTTGATTCAAGTGTCGCGAGCGACGGCGTGTGCAGCCTGCGCGAAGCGATCAACAACGCCAACGCGAAGTCCGATACCACAGGGGGCGATTGTGCAGCCGGCACCGGCAACGACACGATTGCCTTCAGCGTCAGCGGGACGATCGCGGTCGCGAGCACTCTTCCTGCGATCGTGAATACAGTCGAAATCGATGGGACCGGCCAGACGATCGTCATCGATGGTGGCGGCGCGAATAGCATCCTGGTGAACTCTGGCGTGCTCACGCTGAACAACCTGACAATTTCCAACGCCGCGACGACCGGCAACGGCGGAGGCGTACAAAACAACGGGAACCTGACCGTCACCAACTCTACTTTTCTTGGCAACAGTGCAAATACCGGCGGCGCCATCTTCAATTCAGATAGCGGCGTGCTGAGCGTCACGAACTGCACCTTTTCAGGCAACATCGGAACCTCCGGCGGGGGCGGCGCTATCTTCACCAACAACGGCGGGACGGTCGTCAGCAGCACTTTCTCGGCCAACAGTTCCGTGTTGGTGGTCAACACCGGTGCGGCGATCTTCGGCAATGGCAGCACCATCACAGTTAGCAACTCGATCCTGGCCAACAGCATCGGATTCAACTGCCCGGTGGGGCAGGCGGTGGAAGTCATTGGAAATGGCGGCGGCAATATCTCCGACGACAGTTCATGCGGGTTTGGAAGCAGCACCGGCGCCAATGGCAAAACGATCGGCGACAGCGTCCTGCCGCTGCTCGATCCGAGCGGGCTGCAGAACAACGGCGGGCCGACTGACACGATCGCGTTGCAGCCGAACAGCCCGGCAGTAAACGCCGTCCCGATTGCCAATTGCCCGCCGACGGATCAGCGCGGCGACCCTCGCCCCGATCCGGCCGATAACAGCGGCGCGTGCGATGCAGGTGCGTTCGAATCGATCGACGTGACGGCAACGCCGACCGCGACCGCCACTGCGACCGCGACGCCCACGGCCACGGCGAGTCCCACTGCATCGGCGACAGCGACGGGCACACCGACTGCCACAGCCACTGCTAGCGCGACCGATACCCCGACTGTTACATCGACACCGACAGATACGGCCACCGGGAGTGGCACTGCAACCGCAACCGCCACGTCGACTGCAACTCCGACCATTACGGCGACCGCAACGCCGACAGTGACAGCTACACCGACCGATACCGCCAGTGCGACGGCGACTATCACGATTACTCCGTCGCCATCGCCGACCCCCAAGCCGCCGCCGGTGAAACTTACCATCTCGCCGACGTCGCTGAGCTTCGGGAACGTCAAGACCGGAGCTGCGCCGATCAAATCGGTCACCTTGCACAACAAGAGCAAGACGATCGATACGATCACCGTGCCGCAGGTCACCGGGCAATTCTTCAGCCTGGCGAGCAACACCTGCGACGCCGGAGTGCCGCCGGGCGGCACATGTAAAATCGGTGTGAGCTTTGCTCCTTTAGCGGCGGGCAAGAAGTTCAACGGCAGTCTGACGTTCAACGATCAATCGAAGAAAAGCGGTCACAAAATAAGCCTCAAGGGCAAGGGCGTCAGTACGCCGACGCCGAAGGCGACTCCGACACCCTCCGTCACCGCCACTGCGACTCAAACTGCGACCGCGACGGAAACTGCGACCGCGACGCCGACCGTCACCTCGACCGGCGGCGCCACTCCTACCGCGACCGCGACGATGACTGCGACGCCGACGGTCACTTCGACTGGCGGTGCCACTCCCACGGCGACTACCACCAGGACGGCAACCGCGACTGCGACCACGCTCGGCACACCGACCCCGACCTCCACGTCGACGGCTACATATACGCTCGCGAATATTTCCGAGACGGTCTCGGGCTTCGTCGATTTGAGCAATCCGAATGCCGCACCCAACCCGGTTCAGACCATGCAGGCAATCGCGGTCTCGACGCCCTCATTCAGCGACAGCATCAGCGTGAGCGATACGAACGTCTCCGTATCGGGATCGGCGTCGGCATCGCAGATCTCGCAGGCGGGAGGGTCGACGATTTCAGCTACCGAATCCGCAGCCGCCGCCGCGGACCTGTCGTTGTGCGTCGGGCCATCGTTTCTGTGCACTGCGGAGAATCAGGGTATCACCGAGCTCAACGCAGAATTCTGCATTACGGCGACAACGACCTATTCGCTGACCGGTTCGGTGCAGGCGAGCGCGAATCAGGATCTCGGCAACATCTCGGCGGTGGGAATTGTAAGCATTGAAACCGTCGGCCCGTCGCCGATGTTCCTGGTCAACGAGCAGGCTACAAATGGCCAAAACGTTCCAATCTCGATGAGTCTGCCGTTGACTGCGGGATGCTACGACATGGTCGTCGAGGTGTTTGCCGATGCGCTCCCCAGTGGAACCGGCGCCGGCAACGCGTCGGCGAGCTGCAACGTCGTGCTGAGTCCGTAGTAGATATCTGGTTGCGGCGGTTTTGGGTTGATGCGAGCCTGACGGCATGAAGAGATTGCTCTTAGTTCCGACCGTGTTGCTCGCCGGATGTATCGCGTCGGGGATTATGGAATCGGAGGGTGGTGGGAATTCGTCGCGATTCGATCCGGCGCAGCGGCTGAGTCCGACGGCGTTCGAGCAGAACGCCACCATGAAGGACACGTCGGTTCACGAAGATCCGAATCTGCTGCGCGCGGGTGTATCGCGCAGTCAAATCGTCGATGCGTTCGGCGCGCCCAACGAGACGAGCGACCAGGGCGGCCAGCTGCAGGACGTGTACGAGTTCAATCCCGATGGTTCAAAATTCGTGAAACCGAAAGTTTATGCGCGCAATATCGCAGCCGGCGTTTTCACCGGCGGTATCGCGACCGTGGTGCATCAGGCGAGGATCCATCATACGGAGCAGCAGCTTACGGTGTATCGGCTCGCGTACGGACCAGACGGGACTGTGCAGTCGGTGCAAAAAGAATCGCGCGAGCAGGAGCAGGATGCGGGGGTGTCTAATCCGTAACCCGGGCGGCACCTCCGTTATCCGCAATGAAGCGAACAACGCGAGCCTGATCTGTCATCCTGACAGAGAGTGCGCTCGCTTTGCTCGCTCGGTCAGGAAGACACAGTACTTTACAGACGCTGCGGTCGTGCCGAAAAACCTATCAAGAAAGTGCGAAGAATAATCGCCTGCGCGGCGGGCGGCAGGGGTGACCCCTGCACCCAGTACTAATCGCAAAATGGCGAGGAGCTACTGTGCTCTCAGGGGTGGGGCGGAGGAGCCGCGGGCAGGGCCGCCCGCGCACTAAATCAACCGAATCTGCCAGCCTTGAAAGTGCCTCGGGCCGCAGCGCAGTGGCGCGGGCCGCCGTGCCCGCGGCCTTCCGGGACGTATCGGTGTCCTGTTCGGCTTCCATCCATCACAGTGCGCGTAGCGCATGATCAACTAACCCCGAACTCCTTCCCGAGCGGGAAGGGGAACCAGATTTATAAGAGATCGCGCATCAGTGGCTCCAGGCGGCTCGGGTTGCGGCTGCAATTGCGCCGATGTGCTCGGGGTTAACGAAGCCCCACACTTCCTTGGGCAGGCGGCCGTTGACCAGGTCGCGCCGGTAGCTGAAGCAACCCAGGTACAGGGGCCGTATATACATCACCGCCTCGAGCCGCTCGAGCTCGTCGTCGGTCAACTCGACGTGCTGGCGGTACGCGCCTACGGCCAGATTGATCCAGTCCGCGTTGCGCCAAGTGCCCCACAAAAGCCAGGCAAAGTCCGCCAGGCGCGGGCCGCGCCCGGCCGCCTTCCAGTTGATAGCCACGGGGCCTTGCTCGCCGAGGATCACGTGATCCGGGGCGTGGAGGAGGTTGCCGTGCAGCAACGCCTCGGGCAGGCCCTGGCCGTCGTCGGCCGAGCGCACCTGGTCGCGGAGACGCTCGAATCGCTCGCGCTCGGCCGGAGCGACCTTCGTCTGGACCGCGTCGAGAAACGCGAGGGCCGCCATGAGGTCCTGACGCGGGCTGCCCTCGCGGCTGGGATCATCCCCGCTCGCCCCACCGGGACGGCTGACGGACTCGTCGAACGGCAGGGTATGCAGCCGTCCGAGCAGGTCACCCATGATGGCGAACTTCTCGCTGCCCTCGTGTCCGACCGCCACGGGGAGCGGCCCGCCGGGGATGAATCGGGTGACGAGGACGGTCGAGTCGTCGAACGCCGATACCGCGTCGTCGGTTGCGAGCCGCTCCGCCGGGTAGTCGTGCCGCTCCAGGAACCGCAGGATCGCGGCATCGCCTTCGACGCCGGCCCGCGGGCGGCGCGGCGAGAACGCGCGCGCAATCCACGGGTCGCCATCGCGTCGGTCAACGCGAAAGACGTGGTCATGGTGCTGGCTGGCCTTCGTCGCGGCGACCGCGTCGATGCCGTAGTGATCCCGGAGATGGGTGATCAGACGCTCACCGACGGGCTGGTGAAACATCCGGGCTTGGAGCCCTTCAAGGTCGGTGAGCGCTTCGGTGTAGCGCTGACCGGTGTCGTGCGCGTGGCGCCGGACAACCTTCTTGAAACTGCCGTGCTTGGTCATGGACAAGCCTCCTCTTTTCACCCTCGTCCCCCAGCGACGCGGGTATTAAGAGATGGCCTGGACATCGACAACCGTGAGGGAACTTCCCCTTCGCCAATGGAACCCCGACTGGGGCGGATGTTCCACAGCTCGGCGACCGGTCGGCGCCGTGGTGCCATCCTTCCTGACCAGTCTCGCTCGTGTCAAGTTTCTGCACGAGACGCCAATCTCGTCGATCGAGGGATGGTGTTTGGGGTCTCGCCGGCACATGACGGCTCGCTATGGTCACGGCGTCAGACGAGCCGCCAAGTGGATAGAGCAGGCGGGCGTCTAACGCGGCCGCTTGGCTCGATCAGCGCTCTTCGCCGAACAGGAAAATTGAAATCGCGATCATCGCGAACATGAAATTTGGAATCCACGCGGCTACTGGCGCCGGCAGAAGCGCTGAACGGCCCAGCGCCGACGTGATCCCCAGCGCAGTCCAGTACGCGAAGCCGATTATGATTGCCAGCCCGAAGCTGCGGCCGAGGCTCAGATTGCGGGGCAGCGGATCGAGGCTGAGCGACATCCCCAGCGCGACCATTATCACGCACGCCAGCGGCATCGCGTATTTCAAATCGCGATCGACGACGTAGCCGCCCGGGTCGAGGCCCTTGCTGCGCAGGTCCGCGATGTATCGATCGAGTTCCCACAGGCTGAACTCCTCGGGGTCAAACCGCAGCAGGCCGAAGTCGGCCGGCGTCAGCCCGAGATCGAGTCGCGTGTCATCAGTCTTGGTAACAGCGCCGCCCTCGGCGATTTGGAACGAATTCACTCCGCTCTCGACCCATGCGCTGCCGTTCCAATTCGCGGTCTTCGCATGCTGCAGGTCCTTGAGCCCGAAATCGTCATCGAGTTGATAGTGGGTGACGCCCTTCAGCTGCGAATCCTTTTTATTGAGGTTATCGACCGACACGAATCCGTCGCGCACACGCACCCAGATGCGCCGGTTGGCGAATACCGCCTTGAGCGAGCGCTTCTTGAGTTCCACCGAGTAGATGTATTTCGCTTCGCGCGTCGCCGCGGGAACGACAGTTTCGCTGATGAAAAAATCAAAACCCGAAATCAGCACCGCGACCAACAGCACCGGCACCGCCATCTCGAGCCGGCTGATGCCGAGTTGCTGGCATGCGAGCACCTCGCCCGATCGATTCAGCAGCGCGAAGCCGAGCAGCACCCCGGCCAGGCACGCCACCGGCAGAACCTGCGAGATGATCAGCGGCAGCTTGAGCGCGAAGTACTCGAGGCCCAACAATCCAAGTCCGCCGTAGCGGATCAAATCGTCGAACCGATCGAACATGTCGCCGAGCAGATAGGCCGCCGTGAATGCCGCCAGGCAAACCATGAACGGGCCGAAGAACTGGCCCGCGATAAAGCGGTCCATCACCGGCGAAAGGCGCGGTCGAAGTCTCATGCTGCCTGCCTGCTACGTTCGTAACGTTCGACCAGATCCCAGATGATGTCGCCCGGGCCGCGGCCCTGGTCCGCCCTGTCGGATGCCGCGCGATAGAAGAACCAGAACGCCAGCGCCATGAACACGAGGTCCGGGATACTCATCGCGATCCACGAGTTGAGTCTGCCGCGCTGCGCCAGCGTCTCACCGACCCGCATCAGTGAGTAATACAGAAAGAACAGCGCGACGCTGACGCCGAAGCGCTCCGAATGCCCTCCGCGCGCGGGCTTGAGCCCGAGCGAGATGCCGAGCAGCGCGAACAGTATCGTGGCGAAGGGGACCGTAAACTTGCTCGCCATCTCGGTCTCGGCGTCGTAGTCAGGTTTGCCCTTGGCGCGCGCAGTCGCGATGGTGGCGCGCAGAGCCGGGTAGGTCATCTCGTCCGGCTCGACATCGGTGACGCCGAGCGACTCCTCGGGGCTGACGCTGAGGTCGTAGGTCTTGAAGCTGGTCACGTGGGTCGCGTCGTTCTGCGGCTCCACTCCGAAAATAGAGCCGTCGTACAGCCGTAGCGTGATGGTCTTGGTCTTCGGGTCGGGGAGCATCGCGCCATGCTTGGCGATTATCGTGTTCTGATTGTGCGGATCGCGCGCATCGGAAATCATGACACCCTTCATGCTCGAATCGGTGTCGGACATCTGGTCGACGTAAACCACCAGGCCGGGGAAATTGCTGTTGAAGATTTTTTCCTTCAAGCCGGCGCTGGTGCGGGTCTGGCTGAGCTCGTAGAGCTTGTTCCGCAGATTGGAATTCGCCCACGGCCGCAGTGAGAACGCGAAGTAGCTCGAAATCGCGTACACTCCCATCGCAACGATCAACACCGGTATCGCCAGCCGATAGAGGCTGATGCCGCAGGCGCGCGCCGCGGTCATCTCCTGGTCGCTCGACATCCGCCCGAATCCCATCAGCACACCGAGCAGCACCGCCATCGGAAACGTGAGCTCGAGGAAAGCCGGCATGATGTACCCGATGATTCCGCACACCTCGCCGAGGCTGACGCCATGATTGACCACCATGTCCATCAGCTTGAGCAACTTGCCGGTGACCAGCGCGAACGTCAGCAGCCCGACGTCCACCGCGAACGGCGCGAGCACCTCGCGCGCGACGTAGCGGTCGATAATCGCAAATCCGGGAATCGCCAGTCTCATTGTTTGATCCGAGCCGAGTGCAGCGACCAAGTTTAGACATTCGAACGCACGATTGAAACTTGTAATCTTGCCTCGCCCCCTGTGGGGAGAGGCCGCCGCTCGTCTTCGAGCGGCGGGTGAGGGACCGAATTTCCGGATTCCGAAATGTGCGGCGCAACAGACAATCGCGCCACACTGATGTCCCTCACCCGCCGTGCGCGGACGCACGTCGGCGCTCTCCCCTCAGTGGGGCGAGGCAATTCGGCGCGCGCTACTCACTCGACGCTCTGATACTATCTCCCTCGATGAGAGACTTTCGCGACAAAGACCGCACTCCCCGCTTCAACCGCAATGCGCCGCGTCCGCCGCGCCGGAATTCGCCGGCCTCACCCGCCAAACCCGCAGCCGCGCCGCCACCCGCGCGCGAGTATCGACGCGCCAATACAAATGAGCGCGATACTCATCGCCCCAGCGGCAACGATCGCGAAATAGTTTACGGCGTCGAGCCAATCCGCGAGCTGGTCGCTGCCGCGCCCGCTTCGATTCGAGTGCTCTACGTGAAATCCGGCGACGAGCGACGCTTCGCCGCCGAGATCGATCTCGTCAGAACCGGCGGCGGCCGCGTCGAGTTCGCCGACGAGGCCGGCCTCGAACGGCTCGCGGGACCGGCAGCGCGCCACCAGGGGATCGCAGCCCTGATGCGCGAGTACGAGTACATGACGCTCGAACAGATTCTCGCCGATCGAGCCCGACCCGATCGTGCTGGTCGACGGCGTCACCGATCCGCGCAACCTGGGCGCTCTGCTGCGCTCTGCGGAAGGCGCCGGCGTCGGCGCGATCGTTATCGCGAAGGACCGCACCGCCGGCATCACGCCCGCAGCGGTCAAGTCGTCGGCGGGCGCCTGGATACATCTTAAGATCGCGCGATGCGGCAACGTCGCGCGCACCATCGAGCAGCTCAAGGAAGCCGGATACTGGACCGCCGCGCTCGCACCTGGCGGCGACACGTCGATCTACACGCTCGACACATCGCGCAAGCTTGCGATCATCGTCGGCTCCGAGGGCCGCGGCGTCCGCGACATCGTAAAAAAAGGCGCGGACTTCGTCGTCGACATCCCGATGCGCGGCAAAGTGGGCTCGCTCAACGTGTCAGTCGCCGCCGCGGTAGCGCTGTTCGAAATCGCCCGCCGCCGCTCCGCCGCGAAATAGCCCGCGACCAGGTAGTGCCCTAATTTGATTTGAGGTTCGGATCATCCGGCGCTGGTAATCCCAAGAAGGAAGCCCAACGGCAAGAAGGGCACTTGCGCAAAGGTGGATCCGCTGGGGACGCCGCGTCCGAAGGGGCAGTGCGATATCGGCGCGTTCCAGGCTCCGTAGTCCGGCGCGAGCGTCCTAGTGCGATTTATTCTTCGCCGTCTTTTTTGCTGCCGACTTTGCTCCGGTCGATTTGCCCGGGCCGGAACCCTGATACTCGCGCGCCAGTGCCTTCTTGATCGTGTTCATCCAGTTGGATTCGACCTGGCCCGCGATTTTTCTCATCCCGCCAACTTGCTGACTCGCCTCCTTCATCTGCGCTTTCAGCAGCACCGCTCCCTTCACGAGCTGCGGATGCATCGCGTGCGCGTTGAGGTCCGACAGCGTCTTGGCGATCAGCCTTAGCTCGCCGGTGATACGGTCTGCGTAAACGCGGGCCCATTCGAGGTCCATCAGGGTGGCACTGGTCGGTTTGGCTTTTGGCATGAGGATCACTGTTCCCGAAGATCGGAGTGTCCGCAAGCATCGCAGCCAATGAAGGATCGCTCCCAGCAATTGTTCCCCTTCCCTCGAGGGTGTTTGGCTCGGGACATGGGTAACGGAACGTGCGGGGACATAGGTAACACATTTTTGAATGAGATCATGCTGGACCTCCGTCTGGGTGATTGAGATCGATGGTAGCGACGGGTTGGTGACAGAAGAGGACCTCGCGCCGCGAGTTGCCGGGTTCGCAGTGACGCAGGGCGACCGGCAGGCCGCGCAGGGCCTTGGAAACCCGGAACAGACGGCCGCGATAACTGAACCAGCCCTCGGCCTGAACCTTACGCACCTCGAGGTCATCCGGGTAGTCGATGGGCGGCAGCGATTCAGGAAACGGAATCGGACTGGGGCGATAACGGGAGACGGGAGTGGCGAGGCCGAGTGCGTCGTGCGGGCGCACCAGGTTATAGCGATCGCGAAAGGAATCGAACTCGCGCTGGCAATGTTCGAGGCTGGTGAAGTTGAAGTGACGCAGCAGTTCGAACTTGAGCGTGCGATGGAAGCGCTCGTCCTTGCCCTGGGTCTGCGGATGATAAGGACGGCCATGGGCGACGCGGATCCCGAGCCGAATCAGCCACAGACTAAAGGCGGTGAAAGGCTGAGCTCCAGCCGCGCCCCACGGCGAGCCGTTGTCCATCAGCATCGCGGCCGGCAAGCCGTAGCGGCGAAAAGCCTCGGTCAGCACCGCGCGCACGGTCTGCTCGCGTTCGTCGGCGCAGGCCTTGAGCACCAGCGAGAAGCGCGAGTGATCGTCGAGTACGGTCAGCGGATGGCAGCGGGCGCCGTTCAAGGACGGGAAGTGGCCCTTGTAATCCATCTGCCACAGTTCGTTGGGCGCCGCGCGCTCAAAGCGCTGAAAGGGCCGCGGCGGCGGACCAGCCTGGTTGAGCAAACCATGGCGGCGCAGGATGCCGGTGATAGTGCTCGGCGCCAGCTCGGGACCGCCGGCGAGGACCAGCCGCCGTGCCAGCTTGCGCCCGCCCCAACAGCCGCGTACCTCGCGGCGCAGCCCGATCACGCGATGCTCGATCTCTGCCGCGGTGCGCAAAGGCGAGCGTCGCGGCCGGCGCGAGCGGTCTTCAAGCCCGCTGCTGCCCTCGGCCGCATAGCGCTGAAGCCACTTGTACCCGGTCTTCGGCGCGATCCCGAAGCGCCGGCAAAGCTCGCGCCGATTAGTCCCGGCCTGTATGGCCAACTTCACAAACTCCTCCCGCAACGACATCCGGGTAACCTCCCGCCACGGCATCCTGTTCACCTCCTCTCGGAGGTCCAGCATGCCGCCTAGGTGTTACCTCTGTCCCCGCACACCTGTTACCCATGTCCCGCGCCCAAACAGAGGGAAGGGGTTAGGGGTTAGTTTCCTCGCGCATCATTCGCAACGCCATCAGGAAATGACCGCTGCGCGATCTCAAAACCGGAACCGGGGCACTTTAAGCGCCGCTGTCCGAGTTCCTTCCTCTACTCGCGATGCTCGCTTGGGATGAGAAATAACGGCGGCGCTCATGCTCGTCTTTTGCGGCGCATATTCACGAAGACCTGCGCCGCACCGCCCGCATCAAACTGGTCTCCGACGCGATCGCAGCCGCCCTGCGCCGCGACTCCCGCATCCTGCGCGGAGAATCCCGCCGCCGTTGACGGAGAGTTGTTACCCAACAGGATCAGTTCTGACGTATGTATGCGAATGGGAAGCGATGGACGTTGTATCCGCTAAAGTGAGGAACTCGAACTCAATGCTGGCAGGGAAAGTCATCGTGTCATCGGTTTTGGCCGCCGCCTTATTTGTGGGGATGCCCAAGACCGGCAAATCTGAAACCCTCGACTCCGGGATTTTTGGCGTCGTTCGGTATCAAAGCAGTGTCATTCACGCCCAGCAACAGCAGGTCGACTCTTTGGTCAATGAGCTGGCAACTGTTCCCGATCAGAATCACCAGGTGCGCCAAACCCTCGAACAGGCGAAAGCGATACTAGACGAGATGCAAAATCGGTGCGTTCAGGCGTTTGATCCGAAAAGCGAGCTGCCCGCGGCTTATCCGTGGCCTGCTTATGGCTTGAGGGGCGTGACCGGAACCGGTGTGTGCGCTGACGGAATACGATTTCCACATGGCTTCATGAAACTCATGGCCACAGCGCCCTGCAGCAAGGATGGAAGCTTTCGTTTGGCGCTGGCACCAGGCCGTTACGCAGTCTCCATCGGAATCACGCCATGGGCTCCGGTCTATGGATTAGGTCCGAATGCATGGTGGCAGTACGTCGATGTCGCGCCTCATCAATGGCTTCAGCTGGTATTGCCCAAGGGAGACGACGGTGCAGTGTGCACAACGGATGCTGATTGTTTGGGCCCGTCGCAGTGCCTGGAGATTCCAAGCGGTCAAGGCAGTAAAGGCGCGGGTCACCGATGCTCGTCTCCGTCACCGAGTCGACCGCCAGCCTATGACTCGGGGATGCGAGGGAGAATCGGAGCACCGCGTGCTCAGTGCAATACAGAAGCGCCGCCGCCGCCACCACAGGACGATCAGTGTATCGAAGCGTTTCGAGAGGGAAGCATCGACATGACGGCTTGTGCCGTATGCCGATTTGATGACGGCGAGTTCGTTCTTCCTCTGGCTCCGGGTCGTTACACGCTCGAGATCGGTCAAGAGTCGCGCACTGTGGAAGTGTTGCCGGGACAGTGGAGCGAACTCTATCTACAGGGCGCGAAGCCCGGTCCTATTCAGCCTTCAACCTGCGGCCCTTCGTCCTGACGCGGAGCGCATCTCTCGAGTTGGTACTTTTCTTCAGGCGAACCGACCTGCCGCAATGCAAGAAGCAGACCCCAAAACCCCGTTTAGCTTGACAGTCGCTACGCCGCCGAATAGCTTTTCCTTCTTAACGTTGTTCGTTGTTTGCCGATGTAGCTCAACGGTAGAGCACCTGATTTGTAATCAGGTGGTTGCGAGTTCGATTCTCGCCATCGGCTTGGGCGGCATTATTGCCTTGGCGGGAGAGGTTCCCGAGTGGACAAAGGGAGCAGACTGTAAATCTGCCGGCTTATGCCTTCGAAGGTTCGAATCCTTCCCTCTCCACCAGTATAATGATGGGTTCGAATGGGGAGAGCGGGAATAGCTCAGTTGGTAGAGCGCGAGCCTTCCAAGCTCGGGGTCGCGGGTTCGAGTCCCGTTTCCCGCTCCAGTTTTTTTTCAGTGAATCGAATCGCGCAGCCGGTTTTGTCAGGAGTGTTTTTATCGATTGTTCAGGTTGAGTGCATTGCACCAATGCCCATGTAGCTCAGTCGGTAGAGCACTTCCTTGGTAAGGAAGAGGTCACGGGTTCGAATCCCGTCGTGGGCTTTCCAGGTTTGCGCGGCAACTTGAGCAGCAGAGAAGTTTTTTCGAAGCGAGTAATTTTTTTCGAGGCGGATTACAATGAGAGATCTGATTTCGCTTTCGTGTGAGACCTGCAAATCACGCAACTACACGACCACCAAGAACAAAAAGACGCAGACCGACAAGTTTGCGATCAAAAAGTTCTGTTCGCGATGCCGCGCCCACACCGTACACAAAGAAGGCAAAGTTACTTAATTGTAGAAACGCTGGGCAGAGCAGCAGTCCGCGTAGATACTGAAAAAGCAGACCAGCAGCTCGCGTAGATACTGAAAAAAGAAGGGTCAGTAGCTCCAATTGGCAGAGCATCGGACTCCAAATCCGAGGGTTCCAGGTTCGACCCCTGGCTGGCCCGCCAAAACCTCGCCTGCTGTGACCAGGGCGCAGGAAGGCTCGAAGCAGGAATATGCCATTCACTGAAAAAGGACTTGCGTTAGGCACGAAAAATGAATAGATTGAAAAGTTACTTCAATCAGGGCGTAAGTTTCGTTCGCGAAGCGTGGGCGGAGCTTGCCAAGGTCCATTATCCCTCGCCCAAGGAGACCATGCAGGCCACGGTGGTGGTTGTCGGTCTGACGTTTGTGATGGCTTTGTGGCTCGGAGTGATCGATTTTTTTGCGGTGCGCGGCGTCCAGATGCTGCTCCGCTAGCGACCAACGAATCGGGACGGTAGTGCTGATTTCCAATGACTGAACCCAATACCGAAACCGCCAAGCCCGTGATGAAGTGGTATATCGTCCACACCTACTCGGGCTACGAGCACAAGGCCAAGGCCGCGCTCGAGGAGCGGGTGCGCTCGCTCCACAAGGAAGAAAAAATCGGCAAGGTGCTGGTGCCGATCGAGCGCGTGCAGGAGCTCGGCAAGGGCGGCGCGCGCAAGGTTTCCAGCCGCAAGTTTTTCCCCGGATATATCTTCGTGCAGATGGTGCTCGACGACGAGACCTGGCACGTCATTAAAGATACCCCGAAGATTACCGGCTTCGTCGGGCATTCCACCAATCCGCCCGAAGTCCCGATGTCCGAAGTCGAAGAAATCGAGCAGCAGATGGAAGAGGGCGCGCTGCGGCCCAAACCCAAAGTGCTGTTCGAAGTCGGCGAGGCGATCAAAGTCGTCGACGGCCCTTTCCAGGACTTCAACGGCACCGTCGAGGAAGTCAAGCCGGAGAAGGGCAAAGTGCGTGTTCTCATCTCGATTTTCGGCCGCGCAACTCCGGTCGAGCTCGACTTTGTGCAGGTAGAGAAGGCTTAAGCGACAACTAAATCGATTCGCCGATGCGTGCCTCCGAGGCGCTCATTTAGGCCAATCAACGCAGACATCTAAGGAAATTTTTCGCCGGTCACCAAGCACGATACGGATTCACTGAAAAAGAAAAATGGCTAAGAAAGTAGTCGGATCGATCAAGCTGCAGATTCCGGCCGGTGCGGCGAACCCTTCTCCGCCGGTGGGACCCGCGCTCGGCCAGCGCGGCGTCAATATCATGGAGTTCTGCAAGGCCTTCAACGCGCAGACCCAGAACATGCAGGGCCTGGTCATCCCGGTGATCGTCACCGTCTATGCCGACCGCTCGTTCACCTTCATCACCAAGAGCCCGCCCGCCTCGATTCTGCTGCTGCGCGCGGCGGGAATCGAAAAGGGATCGCCGATGCCGAACAAGAACAAGGTCGGCAAAGTCACCCGCGCGCAGGTCGAGGAAATCGCCAAGACCAAGCTGAAGGACCTGACCGCGGCCGACCTCGCCGCTGCCGTCAATACGGTAGCGGGGACGGCGCGCAGCATGGGCATTGAGGTTTCGGAATAGAGGCTGAAAAAAGATGGCAGGCAAGAAATATAAGGAAGCGCTCAAAAAGGTCGATCGCGAAAAGCGCTACACGCTCGAAGAAGCCGTCAAGCTGGTGGTCGACAACAAGGTCGCCAAGTTTGACGAGACTGTCGAGATTGCGGTGCGGCTCGGCGTCGATCCGCGCCAGGCCGATCAGAACGTCCGCGGCACTATCGTATTGCCGCATGGCACCGGCTCGACTGCGCGCGTGCTGGTAGTAGCCAAGGGCGAGAAAGAGCGCGAGGCGCGCGAAGCCGGCGCCGATTTCGTCGGTGGCGAGGAAATCATCAAGAAAATCCAGGAAGAGAACTGGCTCGATTTCGATCGCGTCATCGCGACGCCCGACATGATGGGCCAGGTTGGCCGCATCGGCAAAATTCTCGGGCCCCGCGGCCTGATGCCCAATCCCAAGGTCGGCACCGTCACCTTCGACGTCGCGAAAGCCGTCGCCGAGATCAAGGCCGGTAAGGTCGATTACCGCGTCGACAAGGCCGGCGTCGTGCATGCGCGCGTCGGCAAGCTGAGTTTCGGCGAGTCGAAGCTGCTCGACAACGTGCGCGCGCTGCTTGGCGCGATCGTTCGCTCCAAGCCCGCCAGCGCCAAGGGCAATTACGTTCGCAGCCTCGCGCTGTCCTCGACGATGGGCCCCGGCGTCCGCGTCGATACGGGACAGGCGGCGGCCAAGGCGCTCGCGGCGGCTGCTTAAGATTCGTTCGGGTTTTCGTTCGTTGGAGCTGGATCGGTATAATGAAGAAATCAGAGAAGACCGCGCTGGTTGAAGATCTGTCGAGTAGCTTCGGCCGCGCCAGTATCGCGCTCGTGTCGGAGTACCGCGGGATGACTGCCGCGGAATCGACCGAAATGCGCAAACGGCTGCGCGCCGTGCGCGGCGAGATGCGTATCGCCAAGAACACGCTCGTCCGCCACGCAATCAAGGGCACCAAGTACGAGGCGCTCGACAGCAATCTCGGCGGGCAGATTGGGCTGATCCTGAGCTACGAGGATCCGGTCGTACTGGCGAAGACCTTCACCTCGTTCGGGCCGCTCGGCGAGAAGCTCAAGCTGCGTGGCGCGGTGATGGACGGCAAGGCGCTGACGCCGGCGGAAGTTCAGGCGCTGGCGACGTTGCCGTCGCGCGAAGTGATTTTCAGCCAGTTGCTCGGCCTGCTCAATGCGCCGGCGACACAATTAGTGCGGTTGCTCAACGAGCCGGGTTCGTACCTGGCGCGCGTGATCGACGCGATTGGAAAGAAGAACGGCGCCGGTGCGGCTCCGGCGGCTCCCGCAGCGGCGTCATCGGAGCCTGCGCCCGAAGCGCCGGCCGCTCCAGAGACTCCGGCGGCTCCGGCTGCGCCGTCTGAGGGATGAAAAAGATTAATCTTGTCGCTTGCATAACGCATAGCGATGCTTATGTTGATTGATCCACTTTGACCGATAGAAAAAATTCTGGGGCGCTCCCACAGGCATCCCCCGGATGCGAGAACAAGGAGAGAAGGTAACATGTCAGAAGCACAACTCAGCCGCGATCAGGTGAAGGATTATCTGAAGAACCTGAGCCTGATCGATGCAGCGGCTCTCGTCAAGGAACTCGAGGCCGAGCTCGGCGTATCCGCCGCCGCTCCCGTCGCTGCAGCCGCTGCTCCGGCCGCGGGCGGTGGTGCCGCAGCCGCGGCGCCCGAGAAGGAAGAGTTCAACGTCGTGCTGACGGGCTCCGGCGACAAGAAGATCCAGGTGATCAAGGTCGTGCGCGAATTGACCGGACTCGGCCTGAAAGAGGCCAAGGACCTGGTCGACGGCGCGCCGAAGGCGGTCAAAGAAGGCGTCAACAAAGCCGAAGCCGAGGATATCAAGAAGAAGCTCGAAGCCGCCGGCGGCACCGTGGAGCTTAAGTAGGACGGATTTAGTCTTTTTGACGCACAACCAAGGACTGGGGAATTCACGCGGCGCCGCTCTGACGGGCGCTCGGGAATATCATTCGGTCTTTATTTATGAAGCCGTGGGCACGGGCAGGACGCCCTGCGCCCGCGATTTCTTTTTTTCTCGGCCTTCACGGCGCGCCAAAATATGCGGCGCACGCACGGTGAGGTAGCTAATGGCTCAGGTTCACGTAACTAGCAATCTTCGTATTCGCCGATCGTTCGGCAAAATCAAGAAGATCATCGAGATTCCGAATCTTATCGAGATTCAGAAGCGCTCGTATGACGATTTTCTCCAGGTCGGAGTATCGACCGAGGATCGCGCGGACGTAGGTCTGCAGGCGGTCTTCAAGTCGGTCTTTCCGATCAAGGATTTCAATGAAACCGCATCACTCGAGTTCGTCTCCTACGAGCTCGGCACGCCCAAGTACGACGTCGAGGAATGCCATCAGCGCGGCATGACTTACGCCGCTCCGCTGAAGGTCAAGATTCAGCTCGTCATCTGGGACGTCGAGAACGGCCGCCGCTCGATCAAGAACGTCAAGGAGCAGGAAGTCTACTTCGGCGAGATTCCGCTGATGACCGGTAACGGCACCTTTATGGTGAACGGCACCGAACGCGTCATCGTGTCGCAGTTGCATCGATCGCCCGGAGTGTTCTTCGAGCACGACAAGGGCCGCACCCATTCGACCGGCAAGCTGCTCTACTCGGCGCGAATCATTCCGTATCGCGGGAGCTGGATCGATTTCGAATTCGATCCGCGCGACGTGCTCTACGTGCGAATCGATCGGCGCCGCAAGTTTCCGGCGACCGTGCTGCTGCGCGCGCTCGGGATGACGACCGAGGACCTGCTCAACTACTACTACAAGAAAGACATCATCAACCTCGACCCGAAGCAGTACACCAAGCAGTTCATCGCCGACCATCTGCTGGGTTCGCGCGTCAGCCGCGACGTCAAGGATCCCAAGACCGGCGAGGTTATCGCGCGCGAAGGCCGCAAGTTCAACAAGGCGATCGTGCGTGCGATGGAGCAGGCGAAAATCAGCGAAGTGCCGATTGCGCTCGACGAGATCGTCGGCCGTGTCTCGGCGCACGATATCGTCGATTCCACCACCGGCGAGGTGCTTATTGGCACCAACGAGGAGTTGACCGAGGAGACCCTCGAGAAGCTGAAAGCGCACGGGGTCAAGAAGATCGAAGTGCTGTTCACCGAGGACGCGCCCGGCGGCGGTCCGCTGCGGCTTACGCTCGCGCAGGACAAGCTCGGCACGCCCGAAGAAGCAGTCATCGAGATCTACCGGCGGCTGCGTCCCGGCGATCCGCCGACCCAGGAAACGGCGACCACGTTCTTCAACAACCTGTTCTTCAACGCCGAGCGCTACGATCTCTCGAAAGTCGGCCGCCTGAAGCTGAATCACAAGCTCAAGATTGACGTGCCGCTCGAGCAGGGCACGCTCCGCCGCGAGGATATCCTCGAGGTGGTCCGCTACCTGATGGAGCTCAAGAACGGCAACGGCCAGGTCGACGATATCGACCATCTTGGGAATCGCCGCGTGCGCGCAGTCGGAGAGCTGGTCGAGAACCAGTTCCGCATCGGACTGGTGCGCATGGAGCGCGCGATCAAAGAGCGGATGAGCTTGCAGGATATCGAAACCCTGATGCCGCAGGAGCTGGTGAACTACAAGCCGGCCTCGGCAGTTATCAAGGAGTTCTTCGGCTCGTCGCAGTTGTCGCAGTTCATGGATCAGACCAATCCGCTCAGCGAAATCGCGCACAAGCGCCGTCTGTCCGCGCTCGGACCCGGCGGTCTGACGCGAGAGCGCGCCGGATTCGAAGTCCGCGACGTTCATCCGACTCATTACGGACGCGTATGCCCGATTGAAACGCCCGAGGGTCCGAATATCGGACTTATCGCGGCGCTCTCGACTTACGCGCGCGTCAACGAATACGGCTTTATCGAAACGCCGTATCGCGAAGTCGAAAACAATCGTGTCACCGAGCGAATCCTCTACCTGTCCGCACTCGACGAAGAGGACAAGGTCATCGCGCAGGCCAACGCCAAGCTCGACGCGCACGGGCGCTTCACCGACGAAATCGTGTCGGCGCGCATCGGCGGCGAGTCCACCATGGTCCGCGCCGAGGACGTCCAGTATATGGACGTGTCGCCCAACCAGCTCGTCTCGGTTGCCGCATCCTTGATCCCGTTCCTCGAGAACGACGACGCCAACCGCGCGCTGATGGGTTCGAACATGCAGCGCCAGGCGGTTCCTCTGCTGAAGCCTGACGCTCCTCTCGTCGGCACCGGCCTCGAAGGCACGGTGGGCCGCGACTCGGGCGTGACCGTGGTCGGCAAGCGCGACGGAATCGTCGAGAGCGTCGATGCGGAGCGAATCGTCGTGCGCGCCGACAAGCAGACCAAAGACCTGCGCGATGCGGGCGTCGATATCTACAACCTCATCAAGTATCAGCGCTCGAATCAGAATACCTGCATCAACCAGCGCCCGATCGTCGTTAAAGGCGAGCGGGTAAAGTCCGGCGACGTGCTGGCTGACGGCCCCTCGACCGACATGGGTGAGTTGGCGCTCGGCCGCAACGTGCTGGTCGCGTTCATGCCGTGGGGCGGCTACAACTTCGAGGATTCGATCCTGATTTCCGAACGCGTGGTCAAGGAAGACTTGTTCACGTCGGTGCATATCGAAGAATTCGAATGCATCGCGCGCGACACCAAGCTCGGACCCGAAGAAATCACCCGCGACATTCCCAACGTCGGCGAAGAAGCGCTGAAGGATCTCGATGCCAGCGGTATCATCCGGATTGGCGCCGAAGTTCGTCCGGGCGACATCCTGGTCGGCAAGATCACGCCGAAAGGCGAGACCCAGCTTTCTCCCGAAGAGAAACTGCTGCGCGCGATTTTCGGCGAGAAGGCGGGCGAGGTGCGCGACACCAGTCTGCGCGTGCCGCCCGGTGTCGAAGGCACCGTGATCGACGGCCGCGTGTTCTCTCGCCGGGGAGTATCGAAGGACGAACGCACGCAGGAAATCGAAGTGCTCGAGGCCGAGCGTCTCAAGCAGGACGAAGCCGAGGAAGTGCGAATCATCCGGCAGGAAACTCTGCGCAAGCTCAAGAAGTCGCTCGCGGGCAAGAAGCTCGCGGGACGCGTGATGTCCGACGAGCGCAAGGAGCTGCTCAAAAAGGGCGATCCAATCAGTGCCGAGGAGCTCGAAGAGCTGCCGCCGACGCTGTGGGGCCAGGTCCGCGTCGAGAACGAATCGGCGCAGGAAGAGGCCGAGAATGCGATCGCCGCGATGAACGCGAACGTCGAGGCCGTGCAGAATCATTACGGGGCCAAGGTCGAGCGCCTGAAGGCCGGTGACGAACTTGCTCCTGGCGTGATCAAGATGATCAAGGTGTTCGTCGCGATTAAGCGGCGGCTGCAAGTCGGTGACAAGATGGCGGGACGGCATGGCAACAAGGGCGTGCTCTCGCGAATCCTGCCCGAGGAAGACATGCCGTGCCTCGCGGACGGAACCCCGGTCGATATCGTGCTGAATCCGCTCGGCGTGCCGTCACGCATGAACGTCGGCCAAATCCTTGAAACTCATCTCGGATGGGCCGCGCGCGAGCTCGGGCACAAAATCGAAGAGGACCTCAAGAACGGCGTCAGCGCCGCGGCGCTCAAGAAGCGGCTCAAGGAAATCTATCCCGAGAAAGAGAGCCACGACTTTATCGACGAGCTGGCCGAGCCCGACATCTACAAGCTCGCGGCCAAGGCGCTCGCTGGTGTGCACGTGGCGTCGCCCGTATTCGACGGCGCGCGCGAAGAGGAAATCTTCCAGCTGCTGAAGCGCGCCGACCTGCCCGAGACCGGACAGGCTCAGCTCCACGACGGACGCACCGGATTGCCGTTCGAGCAGCCGGTGACGGTCGGCGTCATGTACATGATGAAGCTGCATCACCTGGTCGAAGACAAGATTCACGCTCGCTCCACTGGCCCCTACAGCCTGGTTACGCAGCAGCCGCTGGGCGGCAAGGCGCAATTCGGCGGGCAGCGGCTCGGCGAGATGGAAGTGTGGGCGCTCGAGGCATACGGCGCGGCGTACACACTGCAGGAGATGCTCACGGTTAAATCCGACGACGTGGCGGGACGAACGCGAATGTATGAAGCGATCGTCAAGGGCGAGAACACGCTCGAACCCGGACTGCCCGAGTCGTTCAACGTTATGGTCAAGGAGCTCCAATCGCTCTGCCTGAACATGGAGCTGCTCGAGCAGCCACAAAGGGCTTAAGGGCCAGGGAGTTATAATAGAGATGGAAGATCTCTTCGGCATTTTCGAGAAGCCCAAGAATCCACTGGCGTTCAACGCGATCCGCATTTCGATCGCGTCGCCGGAAATGATCCGCTCGTGGTCGCACGGCGAGGTCAAGAAGCCCGAAACGATCAACTACCGGACCTTCAAGCCGGAGCGTGACGGGCTGTTCTGCGCCAAGATTTTCGGGCCGACCAAGGACTACGAATGTAACTGCGGCAAGTACAAGCGCATGCGGCATCGCGGCGTCGTCTGCGAGAAGTGCGGCGTCGAAGTAATCCAGTCCAAGGTGCGCCGCGAGCGGATGGGTCATATCGACCTGGCCGCCCCGGTCGCGCACATCTGGTTCCTCCGCTCGCTGCCGTCGCGAATCGGCACGCTGCTCGACATGACGCTGAAGGAACTCGAGAAGGTTCTGTACTTCGAGTGCTACATCGTCACCGACGCGGGTGAGACTCCGCTGCAGTACAAAGAACTGCTGACAGAGCGCAAATATCGCGAGGCTCGCGAGCAATACGGCGAAGGCTTCAAGGCCGAGATGGGTGCGGAAGCCGTCCGTTCGCTGCTGGGACAGCTCACCCTCGACAAGCTGGCGGAAGAGCTGCGCGCCGAGATGAAGGCGACGGCCAGCGAGGCTCGCCGCAAGAAAGTTGCGAAGCGCCTTAAGGTCGTCAACGCGTTTCGCGACTCGGGCAACAAGCCTGAGTGGATGATCCTGACGATCCTGCCGGTGATTCCGCCTGATCTCCGTCCTCTCGTTCCGCTGGACGGCGGACGTTTCGCCACCTCAGACTTGAACGATCTGTATCGGCGCGTGATCAATCGCAACAACCGGTTGAAGCGGCTGATCGAGTTGAACGCCCCCGACATCATCATCCGCAACGAAAAGCGGATGCTGCAGGAAGCTGTCGATGCGCTGTTCGACAACGGCCGCCGCGGCCGCGCGATCACCGGACCGTCCAAGCGTCCGCTGAAGTCGCTGTCCGACATGCTCAAGGGCAAGTCGGGCCGCTTCCGGCAGAACTTGCTCGGCAAGCGCGTCGACTACTCGGGCCGCTCGGTCATCGTAGTCGGCCCCGAGCTGCGGCTGCATCAGTGCGGACTGCCCAAGAAGATGGCGCTCGAGCTGTTCAAGCCGTTCATCTACAACAAGCTCGAAGAAAAGGGCTACGTCACGACTATCAAGAGCGCCAAGAAGATGGTCGAGAAAGAGGGCAAGGACGTCTGGGATATCCTCGACGACGTCATCCGCGAGCATCCCGTGCTACTCAATCGCGCGCCGACTCTGCATCGACTCGGCATCCAGGCGTTCGAGCCGGTGCTGATCGAGGGCAAAGCGATTCAGCTGCATCCTCTGGTATGCGTCGCGTACAACGCGGACTTCGACGGAGATCAGATGGCGGTCCACGTGCCGCTCTCCATCGAAGCGCAGGTCGAGTCGCGCGCACTCATGATGAGCACTAACAACATCCTGTCTCCCGCGTCGGGCAAGCCTGTCATCGTGCCGACGCAGGACATGGTGCTGGGCCTCTACTACATGACGCGCGAGAAGCCGCTGGCGCGTGGCGAGGGCAAGAACTTCGCCAACGTCGACGAAGTGCGAATCGCGTACGATCACGACGAAGTCGATCTGCACGCGAAAATCACGGTGCGGATGGCGCCGATTCTCGCGACCGGACTCGCACCGGCCGAAGTCGAGACCAACGGCAAGCCGCGCACCAAGAAAGAGCGGGCTGCAGCGGCTGCTGCTGCCGCGGCTGCGATGCCGCGTTACGAGCGCGTCACCACCACGGTCGGCCGCGTGCTGTTGTACGAGATCGTTCCGGCCGAGATTCCCTTCACCGAACTCAACAAGACGATGAAGAAAAAGGAGCTCGGCAACCTGATCGACATCGTCTATCGCCGCGCCGGCGACAAGGCGACGGTTATCTTCGCCGACCGGCTGAAGGACATCGGTTTCGAATTCGCGACCAAGGCGGGAATCTCGATCTCGATCAAGGACATGACCATTCCGCCGCAGAAGGCGCATCTGCTCGAAGGCGCGCAGAAGCAGGTCAGCGAGATTCAGCAGCAGTACAACAACGGCGTGATCACCGACGGCGAGCGCTACAACAAGGTCGTCGACATCTGGGCCGAAGTTCAGGATCAGATCGGCAGCGCCGTTATCAAGGGGCTGTCGACCCAGGTCTTCGGCAAGAACGAGAAGGGCGAGACTGTTACCGGACCCTCGTTCAACCCGATCTTCATCATGGCCGACTCGGGCGCCCGCGGTTCCGAGCAGCAGATTCGACAGCTTGCCGGATTGCGCGGCCTGATGGCGAAGCCGTCAGGTGAAATTATCGAAACTCCGATCACCGCGAACTTCCGCGAGGGACTCACGGTGTTGCAGTACTTCATCTCGACTCACGGCGCGCGCAAGGGCCTCGCCGACACCGCGCTCAAGACGGCGAACTCCGGCTACCTGACTCGCCGACTGGTCGACGTGGCGCAGGACTCGATCATCAGCGAAGACGATTGCGGCACGCTGGACGGAATCGAGATGACGCCGCTGGTCGAAGGCGGTGAGATTATCGAAGGCCTCGGCGATCGCGTGCTCGGACGCGTCGCGCTCGAAGACATCCGCGATGCGTTCACCAACGAAGTGCTGGTGCATGCTAACGAGATGATCGACGAGGACAAGGTCAAGAAAATCGAAGACGCTGGCGTCGAGCGGATCAAGATTCGCTCCGTGCTCACCTGTCAGTCGCGCCAGGGGGTCTGCGTCAAGTGTTACGGACGCGACCTCGGCCGCGGCCATCTTGTCAACCTGGGCGAGTCGATCGGAATCATCGCCGCGCAATCAATCGGCGAGCCGGGCACGCAGCTCACGATGCGTACGTTCCATATCGGCGGTACCGCCAGCCGGCGCGCCGAGCAGACCACCTTGGAAGTTCGCAACGAAGGTGTGATGCGCCTGCATGGCGTCAACACCGTCAAGAGCCGCGACGGCAACCTGGTCGTGATGACGCGGCATGGCGAAGTCGTAATCGCCGCGCAGGTCACCGACGAAGGCGGCCGCGTGCGCGAGCGCGAACGCGAGCGTTACCCGCTCGTGTATGGCGCCAAGCTGCGCAAGGCCGAGGGCGACAAGGTAAAGCCCGGCGAGCAGATCGCGGAATGGGATCCGTACACCACGCCGATCATCACCGAAGTCGGCGGCACGGTTAAGTACGGCGATATCATCGAAGGCAAGACGATGGAGGAGCGGGTCGATGAACGAACCGGCGCGCGCTCCAACGTTATCGTCGAGTTCAAGGATCTCGACCTGCGCCCGCGTATCTCGATCAAGGATGCGAGCGGCAAGACTGCCAAGCTGCCGAGCTCGAACAACGTCGCGCGTTACTTCCTGCCGGTCGGTGCGTATATCAACGTGCCCGAAGGCACGGCGGTAGAGCCCGGCGACGTCATCGCGAAAATTCCTCGCGAGACCACCAAGACCAAGGACATCACCGGCGGTCTGCCGCGCGTCGCGGAGTTGTTCGAAGCGCGCAAGCCGAAGGAGTTCGCGGTCATCTCGGAAATCGACGGACAGGTTTCCTTCGGCAAGGACACCAAGGGCAAGCGCAAGGTCGAAGTCACTCCTGAAATCGGCGAGAAGCGCGAGTACCTGATTCCGAAGGGCAAGCACATCGCGGTGCACGAAGGCGATATCGTGAAAGCGGGCGAGCCATTGATGGAAGGCTCATCCAATCCTCACGACATCCTCACCATCCTGGGCGAGAAGGCGCTGGCGAAATACCTGGTCGACGAAATCCAGGAAATCTACCGGCTGCAGGGCGTGCGAATCAACGACAAGCATATCGAAGTGATCGTGCGCCAGATGCTGCGTCGCGTGCGAATCAAGGAAGTCGGAGACACGCCGTTCCTGGTCGGCGACCAGGTCGAGAAGTGGCGCTTCGACGAAGAGAACGGACGCGTGCTGACGCGTGGCGGAGAGCCTGCGATCGCGGAGCCTCTGCTGCTCGGAATCACGAAGGCGTCTTTGTCTACCGAGAGTTTCATCTCGGCGGCATCGTTCCAGGAGACCACGCGCGTGCTGACCGAGTCCGCCATCAACGGCAAAGTCGACCGGCTGGTCGGCCTGAAAGAGAACGTCATCATGGGACGCCTCATCCCGGCCGGCACCGGCATGAACTCGTACAACGCGATGGTCGTGAAGGTCGAAGGCGCTGCGGCCGAAGAAGATGTGGAAAAACCGGAGCTCGCGGCCGTCGCAGCACCGGGCGGAGATTGACACGGGCGGCCGGGTCCCGTACATAATGATGTTTCCCCCAAGGGCATAAGTGTCCTTGGGGGGTTTGTTTGAACACCGCGCCCCACCGGGGGCAATCCGGCGAAAAACCGGGCCGGCTGCGAAGCCGGCGCCGAGCGGTCTCAGAGTTATCGGCGGGCGTCGATACGGGTGCGCCTCGCGCAGCGAACGGGAAAACGGAACGAGAGTGATTAGATTGAGAAGACTCAAGTGCCGACGATAAATCAGTTGATCCGACGGGCTCGCGTAAAGAAGAGCTTCAAGACCAAGGCGCGCGCGCTCGAAGGTTCGCCGCAGAAGCGCGGCGTATGCACGCAGGTGAAGACGACCACGCCCAAGAAGCCGAACTCCGCACTACGGAAAGTAGCGCGCGTGCGGCTGTCCAACGGGATCGAGGTGAATACCTACATCCCGGGCGTCGGGCACAACCTGCAGGAGCATTCGGTGGTTCTGATTCGCGGCGGTCGCGTGCGCGATTTGCCGGGCGTCCGCTATCACGTGATTCGCGGCACGCTGGACTCGATCGGCGTACAGGAGCGGCGTAAGGGCCGCTCGAAATACGGGTCGAAGAAACCCAAGTGAAGCAACCCGAATAAGTAGAGTTATATGTCGCGCAAAGGACAAATTCGCGTCCGCGAAATTCCAGCGGATCCCAAGTATCACGACCGCACCGTCGCGAAGTTCATGAACATCGTGATGGAGCGGGGCAAGAAGTCGCTGGCTGAGCAGATTTTTTATCATGCGCTCGATCTTGCGGCTGAGCGCTCGAAGGAAGACGGCCTGGTCGTATTCAAGCGCGCGCTCGACAACGTCCGCCCCGCAGTCGAGGTTCGCTCGCGGCGGGTCGGCGGCGCCAACTATCAAGTTCCAAGTGAGGTGCGTCCTGCGCGGCGCAATTCGCTCGCGATGCGATGGCTGGTGACTGCTGCGCGCGGGCGCGGTGAGAAGTCGATGGAAGAACGGCTGGCGGCCGAAATCCTCGACGCTGCCGCCAATCGCGGCGGCGCGGTCAAGAAGCGCGAAGACACACATCGAATGGCGGATGCCAACAAGGCGTTCGCCCACTACCGCTGGTAATACCGAGTTTTTTTAGATGGCTCGTCAGACACCAATAGAACGGGTGCGCAATATCGGCATCATGGCCCACATCGATGCCGGCAAGACCACCACTACCGAGCGCGTGCTCTTCTACACCGGCATCAATTACAAGATTGGCGAGGTGCACGAAGGCACTGCGACGATGGACTGGATGGTGCAAGAGCAGGAGCGCGGAATCACGATCACGTCGGCGGCGACCACGTGTTTCTGGCGCGACCACCGCATCAATATTATCGACACGCCCGGACACGTCGATTTCACCATTGAAGTCGAGCGCTCGCTCCGCGTACTGGACGGCGCGGTCGCAGTGTTCTGCGCGGTCGGCGGCGTCGAGCCGCAATCCGAGACCGTCTGGCGCCAGGCCGACAAGTATCGCGTCCCGCGGGTCGCGTTTATCAACAAGATGGACCGCGTCGGCGCCGAGTTCGAGCGCGTCGTGCAGGAAATGCGCGACAAGCTCAAGGCCACGCCGCTGCTGTTGCATCTGCCGATAGGCGCCGAGGAAAAGTTCACCGGACTGGTCGATCTGATCGATCAGAAGGCGCTCATCTGGGACGAGGATCGTCTCGGCGCAGAGTATCGCGTCGCCGAAATTCCCGCCGATCTGAAAGAGCAGGCGGCAGGATATCGCGACAAGATGATCGAGACGCTCGCCGATCACGACGAGCACATCATGGAGATGTATCTCGAGGGCAAGGCGCCGTCGCCCGAACAGATTCGCGCTGCAATCCGTGTCGCCACGCTCAAGATGGCGGTGACTCCTGTCATCATCGGATCCGCTTTCCGCAATAAGGGCGTGCAGCCGATGCTCGACGCGGTCGTCGAATACCTGCCGTCGCCACTCGACCTCCCGCCCGTTGTCGGCAAGGTCGGAGACAAGATAGAAGAGCGATGGCCGCGCGACGACGCACCGTTCTCTGCGCTCGCGTTCAAGATAATGAACGACCAGCACATGGGCACGCTCACCTTCATCCGGGTCTATTCGGGCAAGCTGGAAAGCGGATCGTCGCTGCTCAATTCGACGCGCGGCAAACGCGAACGAATAGGCAGGATGCTCAAGATGCACGCGAACAAGCGCGAGGACATCACCGAGGTCTACGCCGGCGACATCTGTGCTGTCGGCCTGCGCGATACGACCACCGGCGACACGCTGTGCGATCCGGGCGCGCCGATTGTACTCGAATCGATCGAGTTCCCGGAGCCTGTCATCCAGATCGCGATCGAGCCCAAGACCAAGGCCGACCAGGAGAAGCTCGGCGAGGCGCTGCAGAAGCTCGCCAAGGAAGACCCGTCGTTCCGCGTCAGTGTTAATAAGGAAACTTCGCAGACGCTGATCGCCGGGATGGGCGAGTTGCATCTCGAAATTATCGTCGATCGGATGCTGCGCGAATTCAAAGTCGACGCGAATATCGGCAAGCCGCAGGTCGCGTACCGCGAAACTATCAAGCGGGTGTCGGAAGCCGAGGGCCGGCTGGTCCGCCAGAGCGGCGGTCATGGACAGTTCGCGGTGGTCGAGCTACGAATCGAGCCGCTCCCCAAGGGCGGAGGCTTCGAATTCGAGGACGGCACCAAGGGCGGCTCGATCTCGCGCAACTTCATTCCGGCGATCGAAGCGGGAGTGAAAGAGGCGATGGAGAACGGCGTGGTCGCCGGCTATCCGATGGTCGACGTCAAGGCCATCGTGATTGACGGCAAGGAACACGACGTCGATTCGTCGGAGCTCGCGTTCAAAATCGCCGGCTCGATGGCGTTCAAGGAAGCTTGCGAGAAGGCCGAGCCGATTCTGCTCGAGCCCGTCATGGAGGTCGAAGCAGTCACGCCGCAGGAGTTCATGGGCGAGGTGATCGGCGATCTCAGCGGTCGCCGCGGCAAGATTCTCGATATGGAAAATCGCGCAGGCGCGCAAGTCATCGAGGCTCGCGTCCCGCTCGCTACGATGTTCGGTTACGCGACGCGGCTGCGTTCGATGACGCAGGGCCGCGCGACTTACACAATGCAGTTCGGCGCGTATGAACCCGTGCCAAAAAATATTTTTGATGAGTTGACGGCGCGCAACGGCGACGGAGAGGAAAAGAAGCGCGCTTAACGACTCGTGAGCAAGCGCTCAATCGGAGGTTACATCAATGGGCAAAGCTAAATTTGAACGCACCAAGCCGCACGCGAATGTCGGCACGATTGGACATATCGATCACGGCAAAACAACTTTAACCGCCGCGATTACCAAGGTCCTCGCGTCAAAGAAGCTCGCCACTTTTACGGCCTTCGATCAGATCGATAAGGCGCCCGAAGAGAAAGAGCGCGGCATCACGATTTCAATTGCGCACGTCGAGTACGAGACGACCAAGCGCCACTACGCGCACGTCGATTGTCCGGGACACGCCGACTACATCAAGAACATGATCACCGGCGCGGCGCAGATGGACGGCGCAATCCTGGTGGTCGGCGCCAACGACGGCCCGATGCCGCAGACGCGCGAGCATATCCTGCTCGCATACCAGGTCGGCGTGCCGTCGATCGTCGTCTTCATGAACAAGGTCGACATGGTTGACGACCCCGAGCTGCTCGACCTGGTCGAGCTCGAAGTCCGCGACCTGCTGACCAAGTACAATTTCAAAGGCGACGAAGTGCCCGTCATTCGCGGCAGTGCGCTCAACGCGCTCAACTGCGGATGCGGCAAGGCCGACTGCGCCAACTGCAAGCCGATTCTCGACTTGATGGACGCGGTCGACAGCTACATCCCGCAGCCGGTTCGCGAGACCGAAAAGCCGTTCCTGATGCCGGTCGAAGACGTGTTCTCGATCTCCGGCCGCGGCACCGTGGTCACCGGCCGCGTCGAAAAGGGCAAGGTGAAGGTTGGTGAGGAAGTCGAGATCGTCGGCTTCAAGGACACCAGCAAGACCGTTGTCACCGGCGTCGAGATGTTCCGCAAGCTGCTCGACGAAGGGCAGGCAGGCGACAATATCGGCGTGCTGCTGCGCGGTCTCAAGCGCGAAGACGTCGAGCGCGGACAGGTGCTCGCGAAGCCCGGTTCGATCACGCCGCACACCAACTTCGAGGCCTCGGCGTACATCCTGACCAAGGATGAAGGCGGCCGTCATACGCCGTTCTTCACCGGCTATCGTCCGCAGTTCTACTTCCGTACCACTGACGTGACCGGAGTGCTGACACTGCCTGAGGGCACCGAGATGGTAATGCCGGGCGATAACATCAAGATACTGGGAGAGCTGATCACGCCGGTCGCGATGGACGAAGGCTTGCGCTTCGCTATTCGCGAGGGCGGCCGCACCGTCGGCGCCGGCGTCGTTTCGAAAATTTTGAAGTAACTGACGCTGGGACAAGAAACGAAGAATCGTTGCGAAATCGAGCAGGGATGGGAGCGGAGCGCTGAACGAATCGGGCGCGGTACTTTAGATGAACGATAAGATACGAATACGCCTGAAGGCGTACGACTACCGCCTGCTCGATCAGTCGGTTCGCGAAATCGTGGATACCATTCGGCGCACTGGCGGCCGGGTGGCGGGTCCGATTCCGCTGCCGACCCGGATAGAGCGCTTCTGCGTCAACCGCTCGCCGCACGTCGATAAGAAGTCGCGCGAGCATTTTGAAATACGTACCCATAAACGTCTGCTCGATGTCCTCGAGCCGACCCAGCAGACTATCGACGCGCTGGGCAAGCTCGACCTGGCTGCTGGCGTGGACGTCGAAATCAAGCTCGAGTAGGGCCGATGCTGACCGGATTGATTGGAAAGAAAATCGGGATGACCCAGGTGACCGACCCGGCTGGCCGCGTTCGCGCAGCCACGGTGTTGACGCTCGGGCCATGCACTGTATCGCAAGTGAAGACCGCGGCGACCGACGGCTACGAAGCCGTGCAGGTGACGTTCGGTAAAAAGAAACTCACGCGGGTTACCAGCGGCGAGCGCGGGCATTTCGCCAAGGCCAACATCGCGGCCGGCGTCAAGTCAGGTGAGTTCGAGCGTCGCGGCGAAGGCGAGTTGACCCTCGGACAGCCAATCGCGGCGGCCGACGTGTTCAAGGTCGGCGACCAGGTCGATGTGACCGGTATCTCCAAGGGCCATGGCTACGCCGGCGTCATCAAGCGTCACCATTTTTCCGGCTTCCCCGGATCGCACGGCACGCACGAATATTTCCGCCACGGCGGCTCGATCGGTAACCGCTCATATCCAGGCCGCGTGCGCAAAGGCATGCGGATGGCGGGGCAGATGGGCAATGCGACCGCCACCATCCTGAATCTCGAAGTGCTCGAGATACTCGCAGAAGACAACGCAGTCGTCGTCTCGGGCGCGGTGCCCGGACCTGACGGCGCCTTGCTTGCGGTTCATCATGCGGCCCGGCCGCGCAAGCGCTCTAATGTAAAGGTGACGGCCAGTGCCTGAGCGCAGCATAAAAAAAGAAAAACCATCGGCATCGCCGGTGAAGCTGCCGCTGTATTCGGCCGCGCACGAGAAAGTCGGCGAGCTCGAAGTCGCCGGCAATGTCTTCGGCCGCGACGGCGACTTGTCGCTGTTGCATGAGGCAGTCCGGATGCAGCTGGCGAATCGGCGCTCCGGAACCGCGTCCACCAAGACCAAGGGACTCATCTCGGGCGGCGGCCGCAAGCCCTGGCGGCAGAAGGGAACCGGACGCGCGCGCGCAGGCTCGACCCGCTCGCCTATCTGGCGTCATGGCGGAACGATCTTCGGGCCGCAGCCGCGTGACTATTCGTACAAGATGCCGAAAAAGGCGTGGCGCGCAGCGCTGTGTCTCGCGATTTCCGATCGCGCGAAAAACGGCAAGCTGTTCATCGTCGAGTCGCTCGATTTGTCGGAGCCGAAGACCAAGGCCGCGAAGGCCGCACTCGTCAAGCTCGGCGTCGAGCATGCTTTGATAGTAACGGGGGAAGCGGACGGCAAGTTTCTGCTCGCCGCGCGCAACCTCGCTGCGCATAAGGTGCTCGCGCTTGAAGGGCTTAATGTTTACGACGTGCTCAATTATCGGGAACTCGTGATGACGAGTTCGACTGCCAAGGCGATCGAAGCCCGATTTGGTCAAGAGAGGCAGGCGACGGCCCGCTCTGCGGGGGAATCAAATGAGTAGTCCGGAGAGCCTGATTCTCGCGCCGATCATCACCGAGAAGGGCACCATGGCTAGCGAAAAGGCTGGCCAGGTGCTGTTTCGAGTGCGCCCCGGTGCGAGCAAGGACAAGATTCGCGAGGCCGTCGAGCATCTGTTCAAAGTGACCGTGATCAAGGTCCGCACCTCGAACTTCATGGGTAAGGAACGGAAAAAGGGCGTAAGCAAGGGCCGCCAGAGCGATTGGAAGAAGGCATACGTAACTCTGAAAGAAGGCGACAAGATCGAGTTCTTCGAAGGGCTCTAAGATACCGTGGTAGAGCACGATATTGAGAAGAAGGCTCGGAGCTAGACAGAAGAGATACTGAAAAAATGGCAGTCATACAATTAAATCCGCGCACGCCGGGGCAGCGCTTCATGCAGATTGCGGATTTCTCCGAGCTCACCAAAAAGGAGCCGGAGAAAAGTCTGCTCGTCCCGGTCAAGCGCACTGGCGGACGCAATAATCGCGGTCGCATGACCTCGCGTCATCGCGGCGGCGGGCATAAGCGCCGTCTCCGCCTGATCGATTTCAAGCGCAACCGCGACGGGATTCCCGCCGTCGTCGCCGCGCTCGAGTACGATCCGAATCGCTCCGCTAATATCGCGCTGCTGCACTATGCCGACGGCGTGAAGACCTACATCCTCGCGCCCGACGGGCTCAAAGTCGGCGCCAAGGTCGAGTCGGGCGAGAACGCCGACATCAAGCCTGGCAACGCGCTGATGCTCAAGAACATCCCGCTCGGCACCGTCGTTCATGCAATCGAGATGAAGCCGGGCGCCGGTGCGAAGCTCGCGCGTGGCGCGGGCGTGCAGGCGCAGTTGATGGCCAAAGAGGGCAAGATGGCGCTGCTGAAGCTGCCCTCGGGCGAGCAGCGGATGGTGCAGGCGGATTGCCGCGCCACTATCGGCCAGGTCGGCAATCTCGACCATGAAAATATTTCGATCGGCAAGGCCGGGCGCTCGCGATGGCTCGGCAAGCGCGGTCACGTGCGTGGAGTCGCGATGAACCCCGTTGACCATCCGCATGGCGGTGGCGAGGGCAAGTCGAAAGGAAATCATCCCCAGTCGCCGTGGGGTCAGCCCGCGAAGGGATACAAGACGCGCAAGAAACAGCCGTCGGACAGTCTGATCGTCAGCCGCCGGCCAAAAGGCAAGCATTAGAGAGTTATGGCCAGGTCACTAAAAAAAGGTCCGTTCGTCGACGGGCATCTGCTGAAGAAAGTTGGTGCCGCGACTGCCACCGGCGACAAGCGAATTATCAAAACCTGGTCGCGTCGCTCGATGATAACGCCGGACATGATCGCGCTGACGTTCGCGGTCCACAACGGCCACAAGTTCATCCCGGTGTATTGCACCGAGAATATGGTCGGCCACAAGCTCGGCGAATTCTCTCCGACGCGGACCTTTCACGGCCACGCCGGCGATCGCAAGGGCGAAGTCAAGGCGGCTTCGATTCCCAGCGCACCGGCTGCTCCGGCCGCGGCCAAGGCATAAGCGGAGAAGTTGTAAGAGTCATGGAATCCGTATCGCGAACCCGCTTCATCAGAATTTCGCCGCGCAAGCTGCATCTTGTGTGCGAGCTGATCGTCGGCAAGAAAGTCGATCAGGCGCTGTCGATTCTCGAGTTCACGCCCAAGAAGGCGGCGCGCTTCGTCTCGAAGACTTTGCTCGCCGCGATTGCCAACGCTCGCGATCAGCAGAACGTCGACGAGGACAAGCTGTTCGTCAAACGCGCGACCGCCGATACCGGGCCGACCTGGAAGCGGTCGCTCATGCGCGCACATATGCATGCGACGCCGATTCATAAACGCACCAGCCATCTCACGGTAATCGTGGACGAGCGGGCGTCCTGAGGATCCTATGGGACAGAAAGTACATCCGCGCGGTTTTCGTCTCGGCGTCATCGAGAGCTGGGACTCACGATGGTACGCGAGCCACGACTACTCGAAGCTGCTGCACGAAGATTTGAAGCTGCGCGATTTTATCAAGAAGCGGCTCTACCACGCCGGCATCTCGCGCATCGAAATCGAGCGGATGGCCAACAAGGCCAAGATAAATATTTACACGGCGCGTCCGGGTATCGTGATCGGCAAGAAGGGCGCGGAAATCGACAAGCTGAAGCTCGATATCCAGAAGCTGATGAAGGGGCGCGACTCGTTCATCAATATCCACGAGGTGCGCCGCCCCGACCTCGATCCGCAGCTGGTCGCCGAGAATATCGCGCTCCAGCTCGAGCGTCGCGTCGCCTTTCGGCGCGCGATGAAGGAAGCCGTCACGCGTGCGATGCGGATGGGCGCGCAGGGCGTCAAAGTCCACGTCGCGGGACGCCTCGGCGGTGCGGAAATCGCGCGCCAGGAGTGGTATCGCGAGGGCCGCGTGCCCTTGCAGACTCTTCGCGCCGACGTTGCGTACGGATTTGCCGAGGCGCGCACGACCTACGGCCAGATTGGCGTGAAGGTCTGGATTTTCCGCGGCGAAGTTTTGACGCGTAAGGATGCGGACGCGAAACGCGCAGGAACGCCTGTGCAGGCGAATTGAAGAAGTAAGATGCTCGCACCAAAAAAAGTTAAGTGGCGCAAGATGATGAAGGGTCGCGTCCGCGGCGCCGAGAACCGCGGACTCTGGCTCGCGTTCGGCGACTACGGGCTCAAGTCGCTCGAGACTTGCCGCATCGATACGCGCGCGCTCGAAGCGGCGCGTATCGCGCTCACCCGTCATATCAAGCGCGGCGGCCGCGTCTGGATTCGCGTCTTCCCCGACAAGCCCTTCACCAAGAAGCCGGCTGAAACCCGCATGGGCAAGGGCAAGGGCTCGCCCGAAGGATGGGTCGCGTGCGTTCGCCCGGGCAGGATTCTGTTCGAGATGGAAGGCGTCGACTACGCCACCGCAAAGGAAGCGATGCGTCTCGCGGCGCACAAGCTGCCTATCAAGACAATGATGATCTCGCGCGAGGAGGGCGGCGGCCTTGGAGCTTGACGAACTAAAGCAGATGACCGCGCAGGATCTTCGCGTAAAGGAGCACGAGGCGCGCGAGGAAATTTTCCGGCTGCGGCTGAAGCTGCGCACCAATCAGCTCGACAATCACGCCACCTATCGCCGCGCGCGCCGCGAGTTGGCGAGGATTCTAACTTTGCTCAGCGTGAAGACGCGGGATGAAGCTGCAAAGGAAAAGAAGGCAAGTTAATGCGGGAGCGAATTAAACGGCGCGAGGGGACCGTGGTCTCCGCCAAGATGACCAAGACCGTGCTGGTCAAGGTCGATCGCATGGTCGAGCACGAGCTGTACGGCAAGCGCGAGCGTCGCAGCACCAAGTTCATGGCGCATGACGAGCGCGGCGAATGCAAAGAGGGCGATCGCGTGCAGATTATCGAGTCGCGTCCGCTCTCGAAGAACAAGCGCTGGCGCGTCAGCCGCGTTCTCAAAAAGGCCGCGGGGTAAGGTCGCGAGATGGTACAGGTACAAACGGTTCTGGATGTCGCCGATAACTCGGGCGCCCGCAAGGTTATGTGCATCAAGGTGCTCGGCGGCTCCAAGCGCCGGTACGCGTCGGTCGGAGACGTGATCGTGGTCGCAGTGAAAGAAGCGATTCCCAACGCCAAGGTCAAAAAGGGCGACGTGTCGCGCGCGGTGATCGTGCGCACGGCAAAGGAAATCAGCCGCGACGACGGCAGTTATATCCGCTTCGATGGCAACTCCGCCGTGCTGCTCGACAAGGATCACGAGCCGGTCGGCACCCGCATCTTTGGACCGGTCGCTCGCGAGCTGCGGGCGAAGAAGTTTTTGAAGATAATCTCGCTCGCGCCGGAGGTGCTGTGATGGCGTCGGCGAAATATAAGATTAAGAAGAATGACACCGTGATGGTTGTCACCGGCCGCGACCGCGGCAAGACCGGCAAGGTGATGCGCGTGCTGCCCGAGGCTGGCCGCGTCGTGATCGAACGGCTCAACATCGTCAAGCGTCACACCAAGTCGAGCGGGGGCGCGCAGAGACCGGGCGGAATCATCGAAAAGGAAGCGCCCATCGCGATCTCGAACGTCATGATTTTTTGCGATCGTTGCAACGCGCCGGTCCGGGTCGGCATCAAGGCCAACGACGACGGTACCAAGAGCCGGGTCTGTCGGCGATGCAGCGAAGTGATAGGTAACGACTAATGGCCGATAAAAAAGAAAAGCCGGATAAAGCCGATCAGGCTGCCAAGGCCGAGCAGACCGCCAAGTCCGACGCTGCGGCCAAGGCCAAGCGCGAAGGCAAGGCGCGGCAGGCTCAGCAGAAGCAGGCGGCTGAAGAGGCCAAGGCCTCTGCGGCAGAGCCGCTTCCGCCCGAGCCCAAGCTGCCGGCGCGGCTGCGCCTTCGCTTCGAGAACGAAATCGCGCCGGCCCTGATGCGCGAGCTCAAGATCGATAACAAGATGCGCGTGCCGCGGCTCGAGAAGATCACGATTAACATGGCGCTGCAGGAAGCGCGTGACAATGTAAAAATCCTCGACTCCGCGCTCGAGGAGCTCAAGGTGATCGCCGGTCAGAAGCCGGTGCTGACCCGCGCGCGCAAGGCGATTTCGAATTTCAAGCTGCGCCAGGGGATGCCGATTGGCGTGATGGTCACGCTGCGGCGCGAAAAGATGTGGGAGTTTTTCGACCGGCTCGTTAACATCTCGCTGCCACGCGTGCGCGACTTCCGCGGCGTCAGCGACAAGGCCTTCGACGGCCGCGGTAACTACTCGCTCGGGCTGAAGGAACATACGATTTTTCCCGAACTCAATCTCGACAAGGTCGAGAAGGTGAAGGGCTTGACGATTTCGATCACGACAACGGCGCGCAGCGACTTCGAGGGGCTGACACTTCTCCGCGCCCTCGGGATGCCGATGCGCGGCGCGGCTGAGCGCGAGGCGGACGCCGCCAAAGCGGCGGCAGCGGCGGCAGGCTCACGCCGCGGCGAGGGCTGCGGTCGCGGCCGCAGCAACACCGCCGCCACGCCGACGCCGGGGCAGGGAGCATAGGAACAGCAGATGGCGAAAACGTGCCTGCGGGTTAAGGCGACTCGCAAACAAAAATTCCCGGTGCGCCAATACAACCGCTGCCCGCTATGCGGCCGCGCGCGTGCGTACTATCGGCGTTTCAAGATGTGCAGGCTTTGCTTGCGCAAGAACGCACTCGACGGCAAATTGCCGGGCGTGATCAAAGCGAGCTGGTAAAAGAGACGAATCATGTCGCAGACCGACCCAATTGCTGAACTGCTTACGCGAATCCGCAACGCGATGCGCGCGCGGTACAACGAACTTACCGTGCCCCATTCGCGGTTGCGCGAGGCGATTTGCCGCGTGCTGATGGCCGAAGGATTCCTGGCCGGCGTCGAAGTCGGCGGCGAAGTGCCGCAGAAGATGCTGGCGCTCAAGCTGCGCTACTCGCCGACTCGCGAGTCCGTCATCCGTGGAATCGATCGCATCAGCAAGCCGAGCAATCGTCGCTATGCCGGCGCTGCCGAAATCGGCAAGGTGCGCGGCGCGATGGGCGTGCAAATAGTATCCACCCCGCTCGGTGTCATGACCGGTCGCGAGGCGCGACGGCGAAAAGTGGGCGGCGAAATTCTCTGCAGGGTTTGGTAACTATCGATGTCGCGCATAGGAAGATTACCGATTCATCTCGACAAGAGCGTCAAGGCGTCGGTTGCCGGCGGGATGCTCAAGGTCGAGGGCCCCAAGGGCAAGCTCGAGCTCAGGATCCATCCCGGCTACACCGTCGAGATCAAGGACGGTGAGATCCTCGTGAAGCGTCCGGGCGATACCAGCGAAGAGCGCGCGATTCACGGACTGATGCGCAAGCTGGTCGCCAACATGGTCGAGGGCGTCGGCAAGGGCTTCACCCGGGTGCTCGAGATTAACGGCGTCGGCTACCGCGCGGAGGCCAAGGGCCAGCAGGTGAATCTGACCCTCGGCTATTCGCATCCGATTGTCTATCAGCTTCCACCGGGCGTCACCGCGAAAGTCGAGAAGCAGGTGACTGTCACGCTCGAGAGCGCCGACCGGCAATTGCTTGGCACGGTCGCGGCGCAAATTCGCGAGCTGCGGCCGCCGGAGCCGTACAAGGGCAAGGGAATCAAGTACGCCAACGAGACGATTCGCCGCAAAGCCGGTAAGGCTGCGGCTGGATCGACGTCAGCGTAGGGTAAATAGCGACTATGGCTCTACAACGATCGGAAAAACGGAAATATCGCCAGGGCCGGGTGCGGCGCAAGGTGGTCGGCAACGACGCGCGCCCGCGGCTCTCGATCTTCCGCTCGCTGAATCATATTTACGTCCAGGTTATTTCCGACGACAGCGGACGTACGCTCGCGGCCGCCTCCACTGAAACTGCCGGCCTGCGCGACGAACTCAAGAGCAAGCGCAACCTTGCGGCCGCGAAAGCGGTGGGCAAGGCCATCGCAGAGCGATGCCTCCAGAGCGGGATTTCGAGCGTCGTGTTCGATCGAAACGGATTTCTCTATCACGGCCGCGTCAAGGCGCTGGCCGATGCGGCGCGTGAAGCGGGGTTAAAATTTTGAACGGCAGGCAACGAACACTCAAAGAAGGCACTGTTGTACAGCGGATCGATCCGCAGGGCCTCGAGATCAAAGAAAAGGTCGTGCATATCAACCGCGTCGCAAAAGTCGTGAAGGGCGGTCGTCGCTTCAGCTTCAGCGCGCTGGTAGTCGCGGGCGATCATAACGGCCTCGTGGGATTCGGCCTCGGCAAGGCCAACGAAGTCCCCGAGGCGATTCGCAAGGGCGTCGATCGTGCCAAGAAAAGCCTGGTGCGCGTGCCGATTCAGGACGGTACGATTCCGCATGAAGTCGTCGGACGTTTCGGCGCAGGACGCGTAGTGCTGCGGCCGGCCGCCGAAGGCACCGGCGTTATCGCAGCCGGCGGGGTGCGTGCGGTGGTCGAGCTTGCGGGCATCCGCAACATCCTGACCAAGCGGCTGGGCTCGTCGAATCCTCACAACCTGGTCAAGGCGACGCTTGAAGCACTGGCCGAGTTGCGCAGCACCCAGGAAATTAATCGTCTCCGCGGACGCGTTCCGAATCAGCCCGAAGCTGCTGCCTAGTCGAGGTTTATCGTGGCTGAGAATACAAATTCCGATAAAATTCGCGTCAAGCTGGTCGGCAGTCCGATCAGCACCAATCGACGCGTGCGCGAAACCGTCAAGGGACTCGGCCTCGGCAAAGTCGGCAGCGTGCGCGAGCTCAAACGCAGTCCCGCGGTCGAAGGGATGGTCAAGCGGCTGAAGCATCTGGTAATCGAGCTCAAGGAATAGTTGCAGTCATGGATTTGAAGGATCTAAAACCGTCGCCGGGCTCAACTCATCGCAAACGCCGGGTCGGACGTGGCATCGGTTCCGGCCATGGCAAGACTGCCGGCCGCGGGCACAAGGGACTCGGCGCTCGCTCGCATGGCAATACGCCTCCGAGCTACGAAGGCGGCCAGATGCCTCTGCAGCGGCGCTTGCCCAAGCAGGGTTTTCGTCGCACTCTGAAAAACCAGGCGCGTCGCGACGAGTTCGCAATCGTCAATTTGTCGCGGCTCGGCGACTTCGGCGAGGACGTGACCATCGACGCGGCAGCCCTGGTCGCGCGCGGGCTCATTCCCGCCGGTCGCAAGGTCAAGGTTTTAGGTGACGGCGACTTGAAGAGTAAGATTAGAGTGCGCGCTGATGCGTTCTCGAAAAGCGCGCTGGATAAAATCGCCGCGGTAGGCGGCTTTGCGGAGTTGGTGGTAAAGCCGACCAGCGAAAAGAGCTAAATGCTCGACGGGTTTTCAAACGCCTCGCGCATCCCGGAGTTGCGCCGACGCCTCGTGTTCACGGCCGCGATGCTCGCCGTGTTCCGCCTCGGCGTCGCCGTGCCAACTCCCGGCATCGACGGGCAGGCGCTCGCCAATTTATTCCAGCAGACCAGCGGCACGCTCTTCGGCTGGGTCAACCTCTTCTCTGGCGGCGCGCTCGAGCATTTCTCGGTCCTCGCGCTCGGCATCATGCCGTATATCTCGGTCGCCATCGTTCTCGACCTGCTGAAAATCGCGTCCCCCTATCTCGACGAACTTTATAAAGAAGGCGAGGCGGGCCGTCGCAAAATAACTCAGTACACGCGCTACGGCACTGTTCTGCTGGCGCTGTTCCAGGGCACTATGTTCGCCCTTGCGCTCGAAAGAGCACCCGCGCCCGGCGGCGGCAGTATCGTCTACAATCCCGGCATCGGATTCGTCGTGATGACGGTCATCACCCTCACCGCCGGCACGATGTTCCTGATGTGGATCGGCGAGCAGATTACCGAGCGCGGAATTGGCAACGGCATCTCGCTGATCATCATGGCGGGTATCGTCGCTCGCCTGCCGAGCGCGCTCAGCACCACCGCGCAATTCGTGCGCGAGGGCGAAATGAGCATCTTCCTGCTCATCTTCATCCTGGCGGTCGCAGCCGCGGTCATCTACGGCATCGTCTATATCGAGACCGCCCAACGGCGTATTCCGATTCAATACGCGCGCCGAGTTGTTGGACGCCGCGTATACGGCGGCCAGAGCTCGCATCTGCCCTTGAAGATAAACACCTCGGGCGTCATTCCGCCGATTTTCGCGTCGGCGTTGCTCGTGTTCCCGGCGACGTTGGCGACTTTCGTTCCATTCCTGAAACCGTACGCGAGCTACCTGACCCCCGGCGGTTTTTACTACGACGTGGTTTACGTCGCGCTGATTTTCTTCTTTTGCTACTTCTACACCTCCGTCACGTTCAACCCGGTCGACGTCGCCGACAATCTTAAAAAGTACGGCGGCTTCATCCCCGGAATCCGGCCCGGGCGTCCGACCGCCGACTACATCGATCGAGTGCTGTCGCGAATCACCCTCGGCGGCGCGGTTTACGTCAGTGCCGTATGCGTCCTGCCGACCATCCTGATCGCACGCTTCAACGTCCCGTTTTTCTTCGGCGGCACCGCGCTATTGATCGTGGTCGGCGTCGCGCTGGACACGGTCGCACAAATCGAAACTCATCTGCTCACCCGCAACTACGAAGGCTTCATGCGCCGCGGGCGCGTCAAGACCAAGAGGGGTGCCTAAGCAGGTGCGTCTTGTGCTGCTGGGCCCGCCGGGTGCGGGCAAGGGTACGCAAGCGAGGGCGCTCGCGACGCTATGGGGCATACCGCAAGTTTCCAGCGGCGATCTGTTGCGCACCGTTGTGCGCGAAGACTCGGAGCTTGGCCGCCAGGCCGCCAGTTACATGGATCGCGGACAGCTGGTGCCCGACGAATTGGTGCTTAAGTTGATCGATGAGCGCCTTAGAAAAAAAGACGCTCGCAAAGGATTCATCCTCGACGGCTTCCCGCGCAACGTGATGCAGGCCGAGGCTCTCGCCAAGGGTCTCGACCAGGCGGGGCTGAAGCTCGACAAAGCCGTCGCGGTGATCGTGCCCGACGAAGAGATCGTGAAGCGAATTTCAGGACGGCGCACCTGCGCGAAATGCAACGCGATGTATCATGTCGCATTCGAGCCGCCGAAGAAGCCGGGCGTATGCGACAAATGCGGCGGCGAGCTCTATCAGCGCGAAGATGACGCCGAGGAAACTGTGCGCGAACGCCTGAAAGTTTTTGCCGAGGCGACGCGCCCGTTGCTCGATTACTACGGACGGCTCGGGATCCTCGAGCAGGTCGACGGAGTAGGCCGCACCGACGACGTCGAAAAGCGAATCCTGTCCGCAGTAAACGGGGTCGCACCGCCGCCTAAGTGAAGGCGATACAGATCGATCATGATTACTATTAAAACACCGGCCGAGATCGCCGTGATGCGTCATGCGAGCCAAATCGTCGCCGAAATTCTCGAGGCGCTCGCCGCCGCGGTCCGCCCGGGAATTACGACCGAGGAGCTCGATAAGCTGGCCGAAGATCTGACTTACAAAAAAGGCGCGAAGCCCGCCTTCAAAGGCTACAAGCCGGGCGACGTCGTGTACCCCAAATGCCTGTGCGTGTCGATTAACAATGAAATCGTTCACGGCATCCCGTCGAGCCGCAAATTAAAAGCCGGCGATATCGTCAGTCTCGACTACGGCGTCGTGTACGAAGGTTTTTACGGCGACTCTGCCCGCACCGTCGCGGTCGGGCCGGTGCCGGAACGAGTGACCAGGCTCCTGAATGTCACCCGCGACTCCCTCTACGCGGGAATCGCGCAGGCGCGCGCCGGAAATCGCATCAGCGATATCGCGCGTGCGGTCCAGGATACCGTAGAGCGGGCCGGGTTTTCGGTCGTAACCGACTTCGCCGGACACGGCATCGGCCGCCGCCTCCATGAAGACCCGCAGGTACCGAATTATTTCAGGCCCGGCATGCCTAATCCGCGGCTCCGCGAGGGGATGGCGCTGGCGATCGAGCCGATGGTTAACGAAGGGAGCCCCGATTTGGAGATACTTTCTGACGGCTGGACTGCGGTGACGGCGGACGGTAAACTATCTGCCCACTTCGAGCATTCCATCGCAATCACCTCCAACGGACCGGAAATTTTAAGCGAATTGGAAAATGTCTAAAGGCGACGCGATCGAAGTACAGGGGACGGTGCAGGAAGCGCTCCCCAATGCGGTGTTCAGGGTGACGCTCGACAACGGGCACAAGGTGTTGGCGCATATTTCGGGCAAGATGAGGATGCACTACATAAAGATCCTTGCCGGCGACAAAGTCACCGTTGAACTGTCGCCGTACGACCTGACTCGCGGCCGAATAACATACCGGATGCGCTAAAAAAGCCGAGCAGCCGATTATCGTACCGGATCAACTGAGAACGAGCTCAATCGCAAACAGAGACTGAAAAGAATGAAAGTACGGGCGTCTGTAAAAAAAATCTGTAAGAACTGCAAAGTGGTGCGTCGCGAAGGTGTCGTGCGCATCCTGTGCTCCAACCCGCGCCACAAGCAGCGCCAGGGCTAGGAAGGGTTTCGCGATGGCACGCATAGCTGGAGTCGAACTCCCGAAAAATAAGCGGATGGACATAGCGCTCACCTATATCTACGGAATAGGCCGGCCGAGCGCGCTGAAGATCCTGGCCGCCGCCAAAGTCGATCCCGCGGTCAAGACAGATGATCTATCGGCAGATCAGCAGGTTCACATCCGGCAAGTCATCGACACCGACTACGAAGTCGAAGGCGACTTGCGCCGGGACTTTCAGCAGTCGATCAAGCGCCTGATGGATCTCGGATGCTACCGCGGCATCCGGCATCGTCGTGGACTCCCGGTGCGCGGACAGCGGACGCATACCAACGCACGCACGCGCAAAGGTCCGCGCAAAGTCGTCGCGGGCAAGAAGCAGGCGCCGCCAAAAGGCTAACGGATAGAACGCAAACAACAGAGGAAATTTTCGCCGATAATCGGCAACCAGGCGGATTCACTTAAAAGAGATGGCTGACGAAGTAAAAGAGACCAAAGAAGCGCCCGAGAAGAAGGCTGCTGCTGCGACGCCCGCCGCTGCCGGTGCCGCAGGCGCACCCACTCCTGCGCCGCGTCGCAAGAAGGTCCGCCGCAATGTGCCCGAAGGCGTCGCGCATGTGCATGCGACGTTCAACAACACGATCGTCACGATCACCGATCAGCAAGGCACCGTGATCGCGTGGTCGAGCGCTGGATCTGTAGGCTTCAAGGGTTCGCGCAAGGGCACCCCGTACGCTGCGCAGATGGCGGCGGAGGCATGCGCACGGAAATGCTCGGAAGTCGGGATGCGCGCAGTCGTCGTTCATGTCAAAGGTCCGGGCGGCGGACGCGAATCAGCAGTGCGCGCTCTGCAAGCGGCCGGCCTCGGCGTCATCTCGATAAAAGACGTCACCCCGATTCCGCATAACGGATGCCGTCCGCCAAAGCGGCGCCGAGTCTGAAAAACGCAAACAGCTAAGGAAATTGTCGCCGACTATCAACAAGCGATCTGATTCACTGAAAAGAGAAAAAAATGGCTAGGAACCTGGGACCAGTATGCCGCTTGTGTCGGCGCGAAGGACTAAAGCTCTTCCTCAAGGGAGAGCGATGCTACAGCGACAAGTGCGCGATCGAGCGGCGCAATTATCCGCCCGGCGCACACGGCCAGGCGCGCACGCGTTTTTCTGAATTCGCGATTCGATTGCGCGAGAAGCAGAAGGTCAAGCGCATCTACGGGATGATGGAGCGGCAGTTCTCGGAATACTTCGCGAAGGCGGAGCGGATGGACGGAATCACTGGCGAGAACCTGCTCGTATTGCTCGAGCGGCGCCTCGACAACGTCGTGTATCGTCTCGGCTTTGCGAGTTCGCTGGCGCAAGCGCGACAAGTCGTCCGTCACGGGCATATCCAGGTTAACGGCAAGAAAGTTACGATTCCCTCGACCCTGATCGAGGTTGGCAGTGTGATAAGCGTGGCCGAGGCGAGCCGCACCAAGAAGGTGATCGTCGAGGCAATCGAGATGGCGCAGCGCCGCGGCGTACCGCCGTGGATGGCACTCGAGCGCGAACAATTCCGCGGCTCGCTCCGGTCGCTGCCGGCGCGCGCTGAACTGACGATGCCGATCAGCGAGAAGCTGATCGTCGAGCATTACTCAAGATAGGGCGGAGGCTACCGATTCGGCGTCCCGGTCCGTGGTGGACCTGTGTGGGCGCGGGAAATCCATCGGAAAAAAGAGCATAGACTATGCAGAATGACTGGCGAGATCTAATCAAACCCAAAACTGTCGAGTTCGACGAGAAGGAAGTCACTCCTTCCTACGGCAAATTTTCCGCGGAACCGCTCGAACGCGGCTACGGAATCACCGTTGGCAACGCGCTACGGCGCATCCTGCTGTCCACATTGCCCGGATACGCAATCACGGCAGTCAGGATCAAAAACGTCCTCCACGAGTTTTCAACTCTGGCCGGCGTTAAAGAGGACGTGACCGACATCGTCCTCAACCTCAAGGAAATCCGCCTGCGCCTGCACGAAGGCGAGCAGATTACCGCAACCCTCAAGGTCAAAGGCGAGGCGCAGGTCACCGCACGCGACATCACCGGCGGACCGAGTCTCGAAATTTTGACTCCTGACAAGCATATCGCGTCGCTCGACAAGGGCGCCGAACTCGATATGGAACTCGTCATCAAGCGCGGCCGCGGCTACGTCCCCGGCGAGCGCACCGAAGACGAGGAAGCAATCGGCACCATCCGGCTCGACGCGATCTTCTCGCCGATTCGCAAAGTAAATTTCACAGTCACCAACGCGCGTGTCGGACAGCGTACCGACTACGACCGGCTCGCGCTCGAAATATGGACCGACGGCTCGATCAATCCGCGCGAGGCGCTCACCTATGCGGCTCGAGTGATGCGCGATCAAATGACGATTTTCGCGGGCGTCGAAGAAGAGGCCGAAGGAGTGCCGGCCGGCGCGGTCGAAGGCGGCGACACTCGCCCCACGATGAGCGAGCTCCTCTATCGCCCGGTCGAAGGCCTGCCGATCTCAGTGCGCGCATTCAATGGACTCCAGAACGCCGACATCAAGTATATTGGCGAGCTGGTGCAGCGCACCGAGCAGGACATGCTCAAAATTAAAAACTTCGGACGCAAGTCCCTCAACGAGATCAAGGAAGTCCTGGCCGATATGGGCCTCTCGCTCGGGATGCGCCTCGAGAACCTGCCGCCGCGCGGCGAGCTCGACCGCATGTGGGAAGAGCAAGAACGCCGCGAGTCGGCATAAGGTCCGGCGCGAGTCGGCGTTAGATCGTTCTGTCAGGGTTTGGAGTAACTGATGCGTCATCTTAATTCGGGCCGCAAGCTCAATCGCACCTCGGCGCATCGCAAGGCGCTGTTCAAGAACATGGTGCTCGCGCTGATTCGTCACGAGCGAATCAAAACGACTGATCCCAAGGCCAAGGAGCTGCGGCGAATCGCGGACCGGATGGTCACGCTCGGCAAGCAGAACGATCTCGCCGCGCGCCGCCGGGCCTTTGCGGCCTTGCAGTCGCACGAGGCGGTGAAGAAGCTGTTCGACGAGATCGCGCCGCGCTTCAAGGATCGCAATGGCGGCTATACGCGCGTGATCAAGTTCGGTCATCGCCGCGGCGATGCGACGATGATGTCGGTGATCGAGTTCACCGGACAGGAAGAGCAGAGCAAGTCCAAGAAGCCGCGCAAGCGCTCGGCGAAGAAAGAAGGCGCGACCACCGAGCGTCCGCGTCGAGCCGCGGCCGCCGCGGGCTGATTCAACTGGTAGACTGGTTTCTGTCCACCTGCTGCAATAGGCGCACGGACCTATTTCGCCGCATGAACTAACATAAATAGTACGGCCTAGTAGGACGCCCACGTTCGTAAAGGGGAGGCACCGGGCGCCTATGGACTCGTCACTGCCGTTCAGGCAACGGACTCTGGTTACGCTCGCGTCGTTGATTGCGCTGGCCGGAGTCGTGCTCGTTTGCGGCCCGGTACATGCGGCGCAGACACCATTGCCCAACATCCTTTTGATCGTAATGGACGACATTGGCGTCGACCAATGGAAGCTGTTCGGATACGGCGGCGTAACTCCTGCGGCCACGCCCAACATCGACGCGATCGCCGCCGCCGGAATCAAATTTCACAACCTCTGGACGATGCCGGCATGCTCGAACGGTCGCGCGACGCTCTTCACCGGCCGTTACCCGATGCGCACTCACGTCTACACCGCACTCGGGAACAACGATCTCGCGAACTTCATGGTCAATCCGAACGAGGTAACCGCTCCCAACCTGCTCAGGCAACGCGGTTACAAGAGCGCGCTCTTCGGCAAGTTCCACATGGGGATCCAGAGCAACAATCCTTACGGTTACGGCATGGTGCGGGCGTTTGGCTTTGACTACTTCTACGGATGGCTGGACGCCACTGGCGATCCCTCGTCGATCGACGGAACCGCCGGCGGCGTGTCCCCGCCCGGTACCTGGTCATGCGGCTTCGTCCGCGATGCGAACCACGGCGGCGCGGATACGGGTGCTTGCTACAGCGGTAACAATACTTGCGCAGTGACGACTAAATCCGGGGCGGAAGCTCCGGGTCGTGTATGCCGCGACGCAGGTGGCATCTTCGATCCCAACCAGCCGTGCATGAATCCGACTCCCGACTACATCAACTTCGCCACGCTCAGTGGGCATTATGTTTCGCCGCTCACGATAAATAATGAAGACGGATCGATCGAACAAGTGCCATCGACCGACCTTCGAGCGCGGACTTATCGCGGTATCGATCCGGTGGACGCCGCGATCGAGTGGATCAATCAGCAGCCCAAGAGTCAGCCGTGGATGGTGAGCCTCTCGTTTGCGACGGCCCACACTCCCGTCATGCAACCGCCAACTCAATTGCTGCCTCCAGGCGAAGCGGACACCAGCGGCCTTGATTGCTCAAACTCGCTCGACCAAAGAGTCATCACGAACCAGATGGAAGAGGCGCTCGACAGCGAAGTCGGACGGCTTCTGGTGGCGACCGGGCTTGCCACCCGCGGCAGCAATGGCCAGTTAATCTACCGTCCGAATCAAACTAACACGGTGATCGTTATGGTCACCGACAATGGAAGCCTGGGGACGGTGGTGAAGGCACCGTTCGATACCAGCCGCTCGAAGTCCACTGTTTATCAAACCGGCGTATGGTGTCCGGGGATTGTCGCGGGTCCTCCCGTGAAGAAGCCCGGCCGCCAGGTGAATGCGATGGTTAATATCGCGGACCTCTATCAGTTGTTCGGCGAGCTCGCCGGCATCGACGTGCATCAGAGCGTTCCGCGCACCGTCGACGCGCAGTCCATTCTTCCATATCTGCTCAACCCCGCGCAGCCGAGCATCCGCAAAACGAACTTTACGCAAATAGGCACCAACCTCCACGCCAACGGCGAGATCAACAGTCCCTGTCAATTCAACACCACCACCTGCTCACAGATTGCTCCGACCAAAGGCGTGTGCGAGGACAACAGCGGAATATGGTGGGGCCCCGGCGCGACTGATCCGAGCACCGCAGGCATACCGGCGGACGGTTTGAAGCTGTGCTGTGACGTCGCCATATGGCAGGCAAATCACGCGCAAACAATTTCGACCAACATCTACCCGCTCGAGGCGTTCGCCATCCGCAACGCCAGCTACAAGATCGTGATCAACAACTTCGAGGCCTACGACGCAACTTCGAACTCGTGCGTCGCCACGTCAGCCAAAGAGTTTTATCGGATCAACGAAAACGTTCCTGTCCCGAAGCTCGACACCGCCGACGCCGACCTGTTGGCTACCGGAACCCCACTCAACCGCAACCAGAAAAAGAACTACGTTGCGTTGACTGCGCAGCTCGCGCAGCTACTGGCGTCGCAGCCCGCATGCCCGGGCGACATCAATCTCGATGGTGTCGTGAACAATGCGGATATTGCAGAGTGGCAAATGTTCCAGCAGCTTTCAGGATATTCAAGTTGGGCCGACATTAACCTCGACGGGCTGACAGACTCCGCCGATCTGGCAATCATCCTGCAAAACCAGGGAGCGTGTCCTACGCCCGGCCGATAGCATCGGCGTCACGGTAGATATTCGGTTTCCTACTCGATGCTCTCGAGCAGCTTCGCCCGCAGTGCCATGTGTGCGCTCTTGAGGCCTGACAGGATTCCGTCTTCGAAGTTCCACTCGCCGCTCGCCATCAGGTCGGCGAAGTCGTTCGGATTGCGAATGTCCTCCGAAGTCAGCCCCGGATGAATCGCGCGCGCCATCGCGAGCACCTTGTCCTCCTGCTGCGCTATCATCTCGAGCATCAGACGATCGATTAGCGCCAGTGTCTCGCGCGTGGCCATCTGCGAATCGTAACCCGTCTCGCAACCGCTTCGCTACTTAAAATCCTGGTGAGTCCTGACTCCGGTGGGATGAACTATTCCGCCTGACCGCGGGAATTCCATCTGCTACGCTCGTTGGACAGGGCTCAGTCGCGATGCGCTGCACGCACCCGCATGGGCGACGCTCGCTCCAAGTAGAACAATTTCTGACGGAACGAAGCTACCCTTGGTGGTGGGGCCATCCAAGAACCACGACAGATGGTATGAATTGTATCACGTCTCTCTAACCTAACAGCACACTATCTGTCATGCCCCTGAGAGCAAAGTAGCGCGCCGCGCGCGACTTTGCGCTTCACACTGGGTGCAGGGGTCACCCCTGCCGCCCGCCGCGCAGGCGATTATTCTCTGCCACCTTCTTGGCGAGTGCGCGCTTTGATAATGTTGATTCACAGGCGGCAAAAATAAATGTCCAACGAACTCGTTGCTCCCGATAAATTCTTCCTCAACCGATTCGGCATGAACCACGGTGCGCTCGAGCGAATCCTCGGCAGCGCGCTCGAACGCAAGGCTGATTACGCCGATCTCTACTTCGAGTACCGCAGCGCCGAGGGCCTCGCGCTCGAAGAATCGATGGTGAATCACACCAGCAAGAGCGTTAGCCACGGCGTCGGCGTGCGCGTGTGCGCCGAGGATCGCACCGGCTACGCATATTCCGACGAAGTCACAGTGGACAGGATGCGCCTTGCGGCCGAGGCCGCGCGCGCGATCGCCGATCAGCGCGGCACCGCGCCTGCTGCGGTGCAGGTCGGTGCGCCGGTCGCGCGTCATGCGCTGTACGACCTGCCGAGCACGCCGCTCGACGTTCCCGTGCAGGAGCGCGCGAAACTGCTGAACGAGATCGATCGTATCGCCCGCGCCTCCGACCCGCGCGTGAAAAACGTGATGGCGTCGTTCGCCTGCGAGCGCAAAATCGTGATGATCGTGAAGAGCGACGGACAAGTCGCCGCCGACGTGCAGCCGCTGTGCCGGCTCAACGTCACTGTTATCGCCGACGACGGCAAAGGCCGCCAGGTTGGCTCTTACGGCGGCGGCGGGCGCGTCGAGTGGAACTATTTCATCGAGAACGATCGATGGCGTGAGTACGCGCTCGAAGCTGCGCGACAGGCGATCGTCAATCTCGACGCCGTCGATGCGCCCGCCGGCGAGATGGTCGTCGTGCTCGGCCCCGGATGGCCGGGAATCCTGCTGCACGAAGCGATTGGCCACGGCCTCGAAGGCGACTTCAACCGCAAGAAGACGTCCGCGTTCGCAGATCGAATTGGCCAGAAAGTCGCGAGCGAGCTTTGCACGGTGATCGACGACGGCACGATTCCGAATCGTCGCGGCAGCCTGAACGTCGATGATGAAGGCACGCCCACCTCGCGCACGGTGCTGATCGAAAAGGGAATCCTGCGCGGCTATCTGCAGGACCGGATGAACGCGCGGCTCATGAAGATGGAGCCGACTGGCAACGGACGGCGCGAGAGCTTTGCGCATTCGCCGATGCCCCGCATGACCAACACCTTCATGCTCAACGGCGAATCGACGCCTGAGGAAATAATGAAGTCGGTCAAGAAGGGTCTTTACGCCGTCAACTTCGGCGGCGGACAGGTCGATATCACCAACGGCAAATTTGTCTTTTCAGCGAGTGAGGCTTACCTGATCGAGGACGGCCAGGTGACGCGCCCGGTGAAAGGCGCAACGCTCATCGGCAACGGGCCCGACGTACTGACTCGCGTCTCGATGGTCGGCAACGACCTGGCACTCGACGCGGGCGTCGGCACCTGCGGCAAGGACGGCCAATCGGTGCCGGTGGGAGTGGGGCTTCCGACGATTCGAATCGACGGCATAACGGTCGGCGGCACCCGCGCATGACAATAGAAATAACAGCGGGAAGAATCTGATGGCGACGCTTGATATTGACCTCGCCAACTGGGCGCTCGACGAAGCAAAGCGCAAAGGCGCGAGCGCGGCGGAGGTTTTGTGCGTCTCGGCGGAGTCGCTCGAAGCCGGGGTGCGCCTGGGCGAAGTCGAGAAACTCAAAAGCTCGCGCGAGCGGCGGCTTGGTCTGCGGGTTTTTTGCGGGCAGTCTTCCGCGACGTCGTCGACGGCCGAACTAGAGCGCGATTCGCTCGGCGCGTTCGTCGCGAGCACTGTAGAACTCGCGCGCCTGTCAGCCGCGGATCCGTGGGCGGGATTGCCCGACCCCTTGCTGCATCCGAAGACATTGCCCGAGCTTTCGCTCGCTGATCCCGACAGTGGAATCGTGAATGCCGATCGCGCGCTCGAGATCGCACGCACCGGCGAGAACGCGGCACTGAAATTCGATCCGCGCATCAAAAATTCCGGCGGCGCCGAGTTCAGCTCGGGGCGTTACCAGGTCCTGTTCGCCAACAGCCAGGGTTTTTCCGGCGAGTATTCCGGCACTTCCTACAGCCTCGTGGTGGCGCCGATCGCGCAGGATGGCGACGCGATGCAACAAGGCTACTGGTACACCTCGAACCGCCGCTTCGGAAAACTCGAGGAGGCCGAGTCGGTCGGAGTAACCGCGGCGAAGCGCGCGTTGCGCCGGCTCGGCGCGCGCAAGATCAAGACGACGCACGCGCCGGTTGTCTTCGACCCCGACATGGCTGCCGGATTGATTCGATCAATCGTCGGCGCCGCCTCGGGGCCCGCGCTATACAAGGGAGCGTCGTTCCTGATCGGCCAGTTGGGCAAAACGATTGGCGCTCCCGGTGTCACCATCGTCGACGACGCGCTGATTCCCGGCGGACTCGGCTCCAAGCCCTTCGACGGCGAGGGTCTGCCGACCTCGCGCAAAGCCGTGCTGGACAAGGGCGTGCTCGCGACCTATCTGCTCGATTCCTATTCGGCGCGCAAACTGGGCCTGACGCCCACCGGCAACGCCGCGCGTTCCGTCGGTGAGGCTCCGAGCGTCTCGACCACCAACCTTTATCTCGAGCCCGGAATTTACACGCCCGCGCAGATCATCGGCTCGGTGAAGCAGGGGCTGTACCTCACGGAAACCATCGGTTTCGGCGTGAACATGGTTACCGGCGACTATTCACGGGGTGCGGGCGGAATCTGGATCGAGAACGGCGAGCTCGCCTACCCGGTGCAGGAAATCACGATCGCGGGCAACCTGAAGGACATGATCGCCAGCGTCGAAATGATCGGCAACGATCTCAACTGGCGATCGTCGACCGTCGCGCCCACGATCAAGATTTCCGAGATGACAATCGCTGGCGCCTGAACCCGACCCTGTTGATAATTCTTTACCGGCATTTCGCCTCCGCTTGACCCAGGCGCGCGTCTGAGCTAACTTTTTGTAGGGTTTAATTACACACCGGCCGTCATAAGGTGCAGCCGATGGGGAGATACCTATGAATCTTCAGGTCTCGGCTCAGGCTCAAGAAAGGCTGCTGACGAAACTCTCGTCGATGGGACTTCCGCGCTCCGCGGCGACGGCTCTCCTGGAGCGCCACATGCTTGTGCGTTATCCCAAGGGCGCTGAGCTGTTCTCGATGGGTTCGCCCGCCGACGTCGTCTTCGCAGTGCTTACCGGTCTAGTCAAAGTTCATAGCTCGCGCGCGGGCAGCGACCCTGTGTTGGTCGAGATCGCCGGTCCTGGCGACCTCGTCGGATACGCGGATTTCGCTGACGCCGACGGCGGGCGCTCGCAACTGTTCGAGGCGACCGCGCTGAGCAACACTTGCGTCGCGCTGTTCACGCGTCATCAGATTGCTGAAGTGCTCAAGAGTCTTGAGCCCGAAGCACTGTTGCGCATCACAGAAGCGATCAATTCGATGTGGTCGTCGGTGGTTTATCGCTACGCGACATTCCTGGGAATGTCGCTGCGCAAGCGGCTCGAGATTGTTCTCGGCGAATTGGCGGCTCGATTCGGCGTGCCTGACTCGCGTGGAACCCTGCTCCTGCCCGAACTGGCGCAGGAGGAACTCGCCGAGATGATCGGCAGTTCCCGCCCGATGGTCAGCAAGCTTCTTACCGAGATGACCGATCGCGGCATGCTGATTCGTGAGGGGCGTCGCCACATCCTGCTCGCGGCTCAGAAGCCGGCCGACGCGAGCGCAAACGCGGTTCCGCGCGAACCCGGCCTGCATCCGGCGTTCGAGCCCGCGCGCGCAGCCACGCGCCGAGTACGAGCGGACCGCCGAGCAGTACGTCAGCCTGCCGCGCCGATCGTGAACATTTAGCTCGTCTTCCGCCATTTAGAACCACAGATGCGCCCGACTGCGATCATCGCAGCCGGGCGCAGCTTTAACCCGCAGCGCCCGCAACCGTCTGATTTTCGCTTTGCCCAAAACCGGAAAGTGGTTAGCTTAAAATGGTTAGCTTAATAAGGCGAAACCGAGGGTCACATGAACGCCAACCGATTCACCGAAAAACTTCAGGAGGCGCTCGGGCGCGCTCAGAACCTCGCCCTCAGCGCGCACAACCAGGCCGTTGACGTTGAGCATTTGCTGGCCGCCTTGCTCGAAGACAACGAGGGTCTGGCGTCATCGATCCTCAAGCTGACGGGCGTCGATCGCGACGAGGTGAGTCGCAAGCTCGAAGCCGAACTCGCCAAGATTCCGAAAGTAACCGGCGGCGGTGCCGACAGCGGCCAGGTCTACGCGACTCAACGCCTCGGCCGCGTGCTAGCGCGCGCGGAAAAGGAAGCGGGCAAGCTCAAGGACGAGTATGTCTCCGTCGAGCACGTGCTGATCGCGATGCTCGATGAGCCCGGCGCAGCTTCGAAAATCCTGCGAGAAGCGGGGCTGACGCACGACAAGCTGATGGCGGTGCTGCAGAAGGTACGTGGCAATCAACGCGTGACGTCGTCGAATCCCGAGGCGACTTACCAATCGCTCGAGAAATACGGCCGCGACCTGACTGCGCTGGCCTCAGCCGGCAAAATCGACCCGGTAATCGGACGCGACGAGGAAATTCGACGCGTAATCCAGGTCCTCTCGCGCCGCACCAAGAATAACCCGGTGCTGATAGGCGAGCCCGGCGTCGGCAAGACCGCGATCGTCGAGGGTCTCGCGCGGCGAATCGTGCAGGGTGACGTGCCCGAGGGCCTCAAGAATCGCAGGCTGGTCGCGCTCGACATGGGCGCGCTGATAGCGGGCGCCAAATTTCGAGGCGAGTTCGAGGAACGGCTCAAGGCAGTCCTGAAAGAAGTTAAGGAAGCCGAGGGCGAGATAATTTTGTTCATCGACGAGTTGCACACCGTCGTCGGTGCGGGCGCAGCCGAAGGCGCGATGGACGCGTCGAACCTGCTTAAGCCGATGCTGGCGCGCGGCGAACTGCATTGCATCGGTGCGACCACGCTCGACGAGTACCGCAAGTATATCGAGAAGGACGCTGCGCTCGAGCGCCGCTTCCAGCCGGTGATGGTCGAGGAGCCGAGCGTCGAGGACACTATCTCGATTCTGCGCGGGCTCAAGGAACGCTACGAGGTCCATCACGGAATCCGGATCAAGGACTCCGCGCTGGTGGCCGCCGCGGTGCTCTCAAAGCGTTACATTACCGATCGATTTCTGCCGGATAAGGCGATCGACCTGGTCGATGAAGCGGCAGCCAAGCTGCGTACCGAGAAAGAATCGATGCCGGTCGAGATCGACGAAGTCAATCGGCGCGTGATGCAGTTGGAAATCGAGCGCGAGGCGCTCAAGCGCGAGTCCGACCAGGCATCGCGCGATCGGCTGCAGAAACTCGAGAAAGAGCTCGGGGAGGCCAAGGAAAAGCGCGCGGGCTTGCAGGCGCAGTGGCAAACCGAAACCGGCGGACTCGAAAAACTTGCAAAAATCAAAGCCGAGATCGAACAAACCAAGCTCGCGATCGAAAAAGCCAAGCGCGACTACGATCTCAACAAAGTCGCCGAGCTGCAGTACGGCAAGCTCCCGGCGCTCGAGAAGCAGCTCGCCGAGGAAGAGGAGCAGCTCATCAAGAAGAACGCTGGGGGCAAGCGACTAATCAAGGAAGAAGTCGACGAGGACGACATCGCAGAGGTCGTCGCGCGATGGACCGGGATTCCTGTCTCGCGCCTGCTCGAAGGCGAGGTTCAGAAGCTCGGGCATCTCGAGGAGCATCTGCACATGCGCGTGATCGGCCAGGACGAAGCGGTGACCGCGGTTGCCGACGCGGTGATTCGCGCCCGCTCCGGCCTTAAGGATCCCAACCGCCCGATCGGGTCGTTCATTTTTCTCGGGCCGACCGGCGTCGGCAAGACCGAACTCGCGCGCGCGCTGGCCGAATTCCTGTTCGACAGCGAAGCCGCCATGATTCGAATCGACATGTCCGAGTACATGGAGAAGCACACTGTCTCGCGACTGGTCGGCGCGCCTCCGGGCTACGTCGGCTTCGACGAGGGTGGGCAACTGACTGAAGCCGTGCGACGCAAACCGTACTCGGTCATCCTGTTCGACGAGATCGAAAAGGCGCACGCCGATGTGTTCAACGTCCTGCTCCAATTGCTCGATGACGGCCGGCTCACTGACGGCCACGGTCGCACGGTAGATTTTCGCAACACCGTCGTGATCATGACGTCGAATATCGCGAGCCAGATTATTCTCGGATTCAAGGGACAGGACTACGAGAAGATGAAGGAGCAGGCGCTCGACGTCCTGCGGCAGAGTTTCCGGCCCGAGTTTCTCAACCGCGTCGACGAGGTGGTCGTGTTCCATCCGCTCACTCGCGAGGAGCTGCGCCAGATTGTCGACGTCCAGCTTGTGCGCCTGCGGCAGCGGCTCGAGGAGCACAAGATCGAGCTCGAATTGACCGACAAAGCACGCGACTATCTGGCCGAACGGGGCTACGATCCGTCGTACGGTGCGCGTCCGCTGAAACGACTCATCCAGCGCGAGCTGGAGACGGCGCTCGGACGAAAATTGCTGTCAGGCGAGATTCACGACAATTCGCGCGTGATCGTAAACGCTGGCGCACGAGGCCTGGAATTTTCGAGCAAACCTGCTGCCGCTGCAGCCTAAGTAGCGGTTTTACCTGCATATTCAATCTACTTGGGCGAGCGTCCGACGCTCTTGCTTCCCGCAAAGTAAGCCTTATACTTTAGACAGCATGATGCTCGTCAGTTCGCGCAATTAGACTAGCTAATGTAAGAATTGCGCGCTGCTGCGAGTGAAATATTAGTACCCGGACTCAGTCCGGCATTTTGAAAGGATAGGTAATGGCTAGTTCTACAATCGATCTCCGCATCGCAGCCGCTGCTTCACGCAAGCCGCGCACGCGAATTATTCTTCGCATCGCAATCGTGGTTGCGGCGCTTGCAGTCGCCGCCTCGCTCGCGTTGCTGCCCAATCCCGCGAAGGCAGCCAGTAGTCCTGTCGTGATCAAGATGGCTGACAAGCAGCCGTTCTACACGCCCGAAAAAGTCGCGATAAAAGTCGGCGACACCGTGAAATGGGTTAACGACGGCCAGACGGTGCATGACGTCTCGACCAGCGCGGCCAACGCCCAGAACCCCAAGGATACTTCGATGCCAAAAGGCGCGACGGCGTTTGACTCTGGCTTCATCCCGCCGGGCGGCGACTACAGCTATACCTTCACGGTGCCGGGCACCTATCGCTACTTTTGCCTTCCGCATGAAAAGGCGGGTATGGTCGGAGTGATTGTCGTAAAGAAGTAGCGACGGGAGTTTCGAAAACGTGATTAGTCCGATGCCCAGGACAATTCGCGTCACGGCATTGATGCTCGCAGTTGCGATCGCGATTGCAGTATCGCCGGTGCCGGGTATTTGCTTTCCCTGGAGCATCGACATGTACCGCGGGCCGGAGATTCAGCCTTACGCCAAGGCGCCGCGCGTGACTCCGGCCGATACGCTTCCCGTCCATGGCGGAGAGCCGCCGATGAGCCTCGAGCAGGCGACCATCAAGATGCATAACCCGCTGGAGCCGACGCCGCAAAATCTCGCCAAGGGCAAGGAACAGTTCGCGACCTACTGCGCGCCATGTCACGGAGACTCGGGACAGGGTAACGGCCCGGTCGCGCACCTGCTGGCGAAGCCGCCGAAAAATCTCGTGGTGGGTACTAGCAAGGATCTGCCCGACGGCTACATCTATGGTGCGATCCGCGACGGCGTGCTGTCGATGCCTTCCTATGCCGAAGAAATGCCGGCCGAACAGCGGTGGCAGGTCGTGATGTACCTCCGATCGATACAGAATGCAGCCGCGAAACCCAAGGTCGCCGGCAACTGACCTCACCGCCTTAGGCGCCCACCGCGCTCCCTGCACATTGCATTATGCGATCGACGGTGCTTTCGGTCGTCGATTTAAATCTGTTTAATTGATGCTCGATTGCGGACCGGACCGGGCTTGTGTAACCGATTCGAGTCACGGTGATGGAACCTTTCTGAATCGGCGTCGTATTTGCAAGGGGCGGCTTGGACCGAGGAGTTCGGATGCCTACGATCAGGATCGGCGGTGCTCTGATGCTTGCGATCGCGACAGTCGGATTTGTCGCTTCGAACGCGCGCGCCGCGGACGCTCCTCTTTCTGAAGCGCAGCTCGTCGAAATCGCGATCGAGGCCAATCCCGCGGTCAAGTCGGCGCGCTACCGATGGGACGCCGCGGTCCATTCGATTAAGCAGACGGTCGCGCCGAACGATCCCATCTTCACTTACACCAACAGCGACAGTGTCAAGAATCCGGTCGGGCGCGCGGCGCTGCGTGAATTCAACTTCACCGAGACGTTTCAATTCCCCGGCAAAGCGCTCTATCAGCGCGACCAGGCCGTGCGTAATGCCGACATTGCTCATCTTATGCTCGCGGCGACGGTGCGCGACGTTCGTGCCGCGACCGAGACGGCGTATTTTCAGTTGGTGCTTGACGGTTCGCTGTCGGAAGTCAACGCCGAGAACGTTCAGAACCTCGATCAAGTGGTGAGAGTCACCGAGACGGCTTACTCGGCATCGACGGTGCCGCAGACCGACGTGATCAGTTCCGAGTTCGACCTTGCGGCTGCCCGCCAGCTCCAGCGCCAATACCTGACTGCGGTTGCGAACGATGAGACCGCGCTGAATCTACAGCTCTATCGGCCGGTCGGCGAGCCGTTGTCGGTCGATCGAACCCTCAAACTCGAAGCTCTCACCTTCCCGCTCGATGCGCTCATCGATCGCGCCTACGCGGCGCGGCAGGAAATTCTTGAAGCGGCGCTCGCGGAGCGCAACGCGAATACCGCGCTCTATCTTGCGAAGATGGAATACCTGCCGGACTTCACGGCGGGCATTACAGTACGACGACTACCTGGTTCCCGAGCTTCGCGCCGATAACTCGAGTTCAGCCGCGCGACTGGGTCGGCATCATCGGGTTCAACTTGCCGGTTTTTTTCTGGCTCAAGCAGAACGAGGACGTGGTGCGCGCGAAGGCGAGTCTGCAGGCCGCGCGGTCCGATCAGGCGCTGATTAAGATCCAGACTGCAGCGGCAGTCGCGACGTTGTTCCGCAACGCGCAGTTCGGCTACGAGACCGCGATCCTCTATCGCGATTCGCTGATTCCGTTGGCGCTGCAGAATCTCCGAGTCGCGCTGACTGCGTACCAGGGTGGTAAGATCGATTTCGTGACGCTCTCGACCGCGGTGCAGCGCCTGTACGCGGCGCGTGTGAGTTACCTGCAGGCGGCAAATCAATTTCTGGCCGGCGAAGTTTCGCTCGAGCAGGCGATCGGAGCGCCGTTGCACCAATGAGCCGACTCAACTTCAATCCTGTCGCTCTTGCCGCCGTCGCAGCAGCGTATCGGCATAGATCTTTTACTCGGCGGATGTCATAGCGATACGCCCAGCCGCGCCGCGGTCCCCGAAGCTACGCCCGCGGTACGATCTGGTCCGGCAGCAGGGCGTCGAATTGATTCAGTTCAATGCCAGCGACGTTCCAGGCCTATCGATTGTTGAGGTCGCAAAACATCGAGCTGCCGGGTGTGCTGGAGACTTCCGGACAGATCACGTACGACGACCGCAGTACCTCGACGATTATTTCGCGGGTGCAGGGACGAATCGAACAAACGCGCGTCTCGCTCTGGGACAACGTTCAGCGCGGTGAAAAAATCGTTGCACTCTACAGCCCCGACTTCATGACGGCGGAATCCGAGTATCTACAGGCGCGCGAATCTTCAAAGTTGATGACGGCGCCGGGAGTCGGCGGTTCGTCGGATTTTGCCGGCGCGCTATCGCAGGCCGCCAGACGCAAACTGCAGTTTCTCGGGATGACCGACGCCGACATCCAGGCGATCAAGGCGCCCGATCCCACAGTCTGGATGCGCGCGCCGATCAGCGGCACCGTCGTCGAGAACAAGGTCCAGCGCGGGGCCGCCGTTAATCCCGGCGACGTCCTGTTTTCGCTCGGAACGCTCAACGACGTCTGGATCACCGGTGACATTTATGAGGACGATCTCGCACGCGTCCGCGTCGGTCAGCAGCTGTCCGCGGTGACGACCGCCTTTCCCGATGAGGTCTTCCACGGCGTGATCGACCGCATCAGTCCGAATATCGATCCGTCTACGCACACGCTTCAAATCCGCTGCGCAGTAAAAAATCCTGGCGCCCGGCTGAAGCCGCAGATGCTCGCCAAGGTGAGTATCGTCACTCGCCCCGGCGAGGCGCTGGTAATTCCGCAGGACGCCCTTGTTTTCGACATCGATAACTACTACGCGTTCGTCGAGGTCAGCCCGGGCACGTTCGAGCATCGCAAGGTCTCGATCGCGTCGTGGAGCCGCGTCGGCTACGCGCGCATCGTCTCCGGGCTCAAGCCCGGCGACCGTGTCGTCAGCGGCGAGACCCTCCAGGTCAATGCGCTCTGGCATCAGGCTCACGGGGAAAGCTCCTAGAGAGTCTCAACGGGAATTTTTGGCTAGCCGATGATTCGATCGTTGATGGCGCTGGCTCTGCGCGAACGAATAGTCGTAATCGGCATCGCGCTGATGCTGCTGCTGGCCGGCATCTTTTCGTTTTCACAATTGGACATCGAGGCTTATCCGGATCCGGTTCAGCCGCTGGTCGAAGTCCTTACATTGCCGAACGGTCTCAGCGCCGAAGAAGTCGAAAAGCTGGTCACGGTGCCGACCGAATATGGTCTGGCCGGGATGCGCAACCTCCAGGCGATGCGCTCGATTTCGCTCTATGGGCTGTCGGACATTCGCTGCTACTTTTCGTGGGACAGCGATTACTATTGGGACCGCGTCGAGACCATCAATCGGCTCTCGTTCATCACCTTGCCGCAAGGCGTAACGCCGGCAATCTCGCCCGACAATCCGATCGGCGAAATTTACCGCTACACCGTCGAAAGTCCCGATCACGATCTCACGGCTGAGAAGACGATCGAGGACTGGATTCTCGAAAAGCAAATCAAGCACCGTGCCCGGGGTCGAGGATGTTTCGGGTTTCGGCGGATTGACGAAACAGTTCCACGTTGAAGTCGATCCGCACAAACTAAACTACTACCAGGTTCCGCTATCGACGCTTGATCACAGCGCTGCAGAACTCGAATACCAACTCCGGCGGCAACTATATGAGCGTCGGCGAGCAGGCGTTTGACGTGCGCGGGCTCGGGTTTTTCCGCAGTCTCGACGACATCGGCAACGTTGTGCTCAACGCCAGCAAGTCCACCCCGATAAAGGTCTCCAATGTTGCCGACGTTGAGGTTGGCTACGCGCCGCGGCTCGGTATCGTCGGCAAGGACAATCAGAATGAGGTCGTCACCGGCATCGTGCTGATGCGCAAGTACGGCAACACGCTTGAAACGCTCAAGGGAGTCGAGGCCAAGGTCCGCGACCTCAACACTTCGGGCATCCTGCCCAAGGGTTACAAGGTCGTGCCGTACTACGACCGCACGAAACTTGTCGAGACCACGCTTCACACTGTGATCGAAAATCTCAGTATCGGGATGGTGCTGGTGTTCCTCGTGCTGATTTTCTTTCTCGGCAACCTGCGCGCCGCGATCATCGCCGCAATCAACATTCCGCTTGCGCTCTGCGGCGCGTTCGCCTTGATGCATTTGACCAATACGCCCGCCAATCTTATCTCGCTGGGGGCGATCGACTTCGGCATCATCATCGATACCACCGTCATTGTGATGGAAAATATCGAGCGGCACTTGACGGCGCCCGAGCGCTCGCACGAAAGTTATCGGCTTCGAATCCTTGCCGCCGCGCAGGAAGTTGGCGGCCCGATGTTCTTCTCGACGCTGATTTTCGTGATCGCATTTCTGCCACTGTTCACGATGCGCGGTGTCGAAGGCGCCATCTTCTCGCCGATGTCGCATACCTACGCGTTCGCGCTGGGCACCGCGATTCTGCTCGCGGTCACCTTGTCGCCGGTACTGTCTTCGTATTTCTTCGCGCGCGGAATGCGCGCGATTCATAACCCTATCTGGACCGCGATTGCGGCCTTCTACCACGGCATGTTCGAGCGGATTCTGCGTTGGCCGCGGCTGACGTTGGCCATGGTTGTTCTGCTGGTGGCAGGAGTCCTGTCGCTGTTCCCGCTGCTGGGCGGGCAGTTTCTTCCCAAACTCGAGGAAGGAAACATCTGGGCGCATGCGACGATGCCGCTCACGATTTCGCTCGAGCATGGCGCCAAGCTGTGCAACCAGATGCGCTCAGTCTTCAAGAGCTTCCCCGAGGTCACCATCGGTCGTGTCGCAACTGGGCCGCCCCGACGATGGCACCGAGACCGCGGGTTTCTTCAATATTGAATTCTCGGTCGATCTTAAGCCGGACGATCAATGGCCGGCCGGCATGACCAAGACCGAAACTGGTCAAGCAGATCGACGACAAACTTACCCAGAAATTTCCGGGTGTGAGCTTCAGCTACTCGCAAAATATCGAGGACAACATCGATGAAGCGATCTCGGGCGTAAAGGCCGGAGAAAACGCCATCAAGGTTTTTGGACCGGACCTGGCGACCGACGAGCGTATTGCCAACGACGTCAAGGAGTCGCTGGGCGGTGTTCCCGGAGTCGTCGATGAAGTAGTGCTGCGTTCGATGGGTCAGCCCAATTTGCAAATCACTCCGGACCGCTCCGCTTGCGCCCGCTACGGACTCAATGTCGGCGACGTCGGCGCCGATCGTGCAGGCGGCGATCGGCGGACAGGCAGTCACCCAGGTCCTTGAGGGCGATCGGCGCTTCGACCTGGTCGTGCGATGGAAGCCGGAGTATCGCGAAAGCCTCGATGCGGTGCGCCAGATTCGGGTCAACCTGCCATCTGGCGGCCAGATTCCCCTGGACCAGCTCGCCAACATCGAGACCGCCGAAGGCGCGTCCTTCATCTACCGTGAGGCGCTGCAACGCTATGTGCCTGTGCGGTTTTCAGTTCGCAACCGCGATTTGCAGAGCACTGTTTTCGAGGCCAAGCGCCGAATCGCTAACGAGGTCCATCTTCCCGAGGGCGTGCATCTGGAATGGACAGGCGAGTATGGCGAATTGCAGGCCGCCAATCGCCGCTTCGCGATCGTAGTACCGTTCGCGCTGTTGCTGATCGCGGGCGTGCTGTACGCAGCGACTCAATCGCTCATCGACACCTTCATTATCATGGCGCAGATTCCGGTCGCGTGTCTCGGCGGAGTCCTTGCCCTGATCATCACCGGTACTCCTTTCAGCGTTTCCGCCGGCGTGGGATTCATTTCAATTTTCGGAATCGCGGTGATGGACGGTATCCTGCTGAGCTTCTACATCCGCCGGCTTTGGGAGGAGGGCAATCCCTTTGTCGAGGCGATTATCACCGGCTCCGACCGTCGTCTTCGCGCCACGATGATGACCGACCTGGTAGATGCGCTCGGCCTTCTGCCGGCGGCGGTCTCGACGCGAATCGGCGCTCAGACGCAACAGCCGCTCGCGATCGTCGTCATCGGAGGCGCGCTCGCGATCATGGTGCTGACGCGAATCCTGCAGCCGGTGCTGATTTATCTGTGCCACCGCCGCCTGCGCCTCGACGATCAAAACCGTTCGCGGATGACGCAGCCGGTCGAGCCAATCGATTCCGACCTGGCCTGACAAACGGAAGACGAGAAAAGACCTGTCCTGCCAGCCTCGCCGTCTCGCACCAACCGTGGTAAACGGGCAGGAGGAGGATCTCAGCGATGGAATTCGAGATGCTCGCGAGTGGCTACGGCCTGCTCGAAGCGCCGCGTGTCGACGATCTCGGCCGACTCTATTTCACCGACATTCCCAACGGTGGCATCTACCGGCGCAATCCGGGTGGCAATGTCGAAACGCTAATCCCGAAGCGCAAAGGCGTTGGTGGGATGAACTTCAATCAAAGCGGCGGACTCGTGCTCACGGGCCGCGCCCTGATTCATTGGGACGAGAAGACCGGCAAAAGCCGCGACCTGTTCGCTGCGTGGGAAGGCAAGCCTATCAGCATGAACGATCTCACATGCGACGACCACGGCAGCGTCTACACCGGCACCATCAACTTTAATCCGCTGAGCAATGACAAGCCGATTCCCGGCAGCTTGTTCCGCATCGATCCGCCCGGCCGCCCGGTGAAGTTGTGGGACGGCATCGAGGTCAGCAACGGTCTCGGATTCAGCCCCGACAGAAAACATTTATACCATTCGGATTCGAGCACCGGCGCGGTCTGGGTTTACGACGTCACGCACGAGCGCGGCGTCAAGGACAGGCGCATCTTCGCGAAGATGCCCGAGGGAATGCCGGATGGCCTCGCAGTCGATGCGCAAGGCGGCGTGTGGGTTGCAGCAGTGCGGGTCGGCGAGGTCGTTCATTTCTCGAAGGACGCCACCGTAGTCAAGCGAATCAAATTGCCGGCCACGATGGTGACAAGCCTGGTTTTCGGCGGGCGCGACCTCCGCGATCTCTACGTTGTGACCGCAGACAATACCGACGATCCAAATTGCAAGGGAACGATTTTCCGCGGGCGCGCCGATGTGCCCGGATTGCCGGTGCCGAAAGCGAACTTTTAGGTTTTTGCTCTCGACAGCGACCCGACCACGACGGGTTCGTGGGGCAACTGCTCGCGCGATCCGGCCAGCAGTGCACCGGCGGCGATCGTCAATACGAATGCGCCAACTCGCATTGCAGCAGCCATCGAATCCACGGGCAGTCTTTCGCCGAACACGATCATCCCGCCGATGATTGGCACGATATTCGACAAGGCTCCCGATAGCGGCATCGCGATGATCGCGCGCGCCGAATGAAACGAGTTCTGCAACATGACAATCCCGACTATGTTGGCAACGATCAGAGCGTACACGTAGGGACAAGAAACGATTCGAAGCGCGAGTGAGCCGCCAGCGCCGGAGAGCTCGAGCGTCATAGCCTTGGTGAACAAGCCGCCCAGGCCGAACGCGACGCCGGAGAATATCGCATCAGCAGTGCCGCTGGCCTTCATCCGCGCGACGGCCATAGGAGCCAATCCTAGAATTGTTAGCAGGGCGGCGAATATAAGCAGCGTTGAGGGATCGAACGCACTGTCGGCTTCGCCGCCCTGAAGCGAAAGCGTGAGCATCAACATCCCTAAGATGATCGCGCCGATGCCGATCCATTCACGGCGATTCGCGCGTTCGCCGAGAATCACCACCGACGCGATCACGAACAGCCCGATGCCACCCTGCATCATCACCGCCACCATCGACACCGGCGCCTTCGACACCGCGATCACGTAGCAGGCCCAGCCGGCAGTCTGCACCAGGAGTCCGCCGAGCCACATCGGATCGCGAATCCAGGCGACGATCGCGCCAATCGTATTTGCGCCGGCCGCCAACGGCAGATGCGCCGACCGGCCCTTCATCATCAGCAGACCGAGCGCCATCAGCACGCTGGCAATAATCGCGAGGGACAGGTACAGAATCACTCGTTCAGCCTTTCACTTCGCGCATTACGCCGCCACGGATCACCTTGAACTGACGTCCGGCCCACATCACTTTGTTGCTGAGCAGGCTGGCAAACCAGACTCCTGTCATGATCAGGTCCTTGAGCGGAACCATCCACAACTCGCTCAGCATGTCGGGCATCTTGAGCACGCGGCCGATGATCGCCGCGGACATCGCGAGCCGCGCCGCGACCACCAGGACCAATGTGGCCCAGGCCGCGGCGCTGCCGCGCGAGAACGCAACCAGCATCAGCGCCCAGAACGGTCCATGCATCAGGATTGTCGCGATACTGATCGGACGTACGGTGCGGTACGTGCGCGCCCAGCGCAGTTGGTGATGCCAGAATTCGGCGAAGCTCTTTTCCTCGCAGGTCAACGTGACGATCGAATCGGACAGCTTGATCTCATAGCCCTGCGTGTTGGTGAAATTGCCCAGGTAGAAGTCGTCGGCGAGCATGTTCTTGACCGCGCGGAATCCGCCCGCGGCTTCGAGCACCTTGCGCTTGATCGCGATCGTCGCGCCGAGTGCGTAATGCATCGGCTCGATCGTTTCGGCGAGCAGAATCTGCGGCAGGAAGTCGGTATTGACGTAGAGCGCCTCGAGCCGCGACGCGAATGAACCGCCCGGCCGCGCGCGATACGCGCAAGTCACGATGCCGATTTTCTCGTCCGAGACCAGTTCGCCGACAATCCGTTTGAGATAGTCGCGATCGACCGATACATCGGCGTCGCTCAGCACGAACACATCGGCTTTCTCGGCGCGGTCCGCCATCTTGACCAGCTTGGCGATTTTGCGATTGCTGCAGTTGGGCTCTTCGCCCACGATTAGCGTGATGTTGGCGTACTGGTAGCGTTGGCGAAGCGCCACCGGAATTTCAGCGGCCGTATCCTCGTAGCTCTCGACCCCAAAATAATACTCGACCCGCGGATACGCGATTTCCAAAAAGCCGACCAGGTTGGCCGCGAGCGAATTGGTGCTGCCATGCAGCGGTTTCAGCACTGCGACGCGCGGTGGAATTTTGGGCAACGGGGGCAGGGGAGAAGTCGTGCGCTTTGCAAACTTGATCGCAGCGACGGTTGCCGCGATGTAATAGAACATCGAAACGCACACGGCCACCGCCGATAAAACGATCCAGATCGTCATCGAATGATTCGCGGGGAAATGCCGCCCGGCGCGACGGATGCCGCCTCAGACATCTTGCTGGGGACCTTGCGCCGACCCGGACTTCGTCGTCAGGCCGACGCCTGCTGCTGCGCGGTCTGATGCCGTCGCTGGCGCATCGTAGACAGAAATTGCCGCCCCTCGTTCAGCATCCGCTTGGTCTCTTCCATCGACGTCATCATCTTCTTCACCGATTTGAAGATGTACTTCGGCCGGAAGTAGAAGCTGCGATAGAAGCGCTCGACCGCGCCGTAAATCTCCTCGTTGGTAAGCCCAGGGTAAGTGATCGTGCACTTCTGATACCCGGACTCGTCGAGCAGCGGATCGACCGCCAGGAACCCGTTCTTGGTCACGTAGTCGAACAGCTCGGTGCCGGGGTAGGGCGACGCGAGCGACACCTGGATCGTCTCGCAGTCCATCTCGCGCGCGAACCGGATCGATTCCTCGATGGTCTCCTTGTTCTCGCCCGGGAGTCCCAGGATAAAAGTGCCGTGAATCAGGATGCCGAGATCATGGCAATCCTTGGTGAAGCGGCGCGCGCGATCGATGCCGACGCCCTTCTTGATGTTTTTCAAAATCTGCGCGTTGCCCGACTCGTAGCCGACCACGAACAGCCTAAGCCCGCCGTCCTTCATGATCTTCAGCGTTTCGTAGTCGACGTTGGCGCGCGAGTTAGTTGACCACGTGATCCCCAGCGGCTTCAGCAACTGCGCAATTTTGCGCGCGCGCGCCGGGTCGGCAGTGAAGGTGTCGTCGTCGAAGAACAGTTCCTTCATCTTCGGGAACTTCGCCTTCATCGCCGCCACTTCTTCGTAAACGTTCTCCGGGCTCCGCACGCGATAACGATGCCCCTGCGTGACCTGCGGCCACAGGCAGAACGTGCATCGCGCCGGGCATCCGCGCCCGGTGTACATCGACACGTACGGATATTGGCAGTACGGACTGTTGTACTTCAGATAATCGAGGTTCTTTTCGTACACCTCGGTCACGAACGGCAGCTGGTCAAGCTCTTCGTCGGTGAGCGCCGGCCGGTCGGGATTGTGATGCAGCCCGCCGTCCTTCTGATAGCTGATTCCGCCGATCGTGCTCCAGTCGCGGCCCTGCGCCACCTCGAGCATCGAGTAGTCGAATTCCTTGCGCGCTGCGATATCGATCGCCGCCGACAGTTTCAGCGTCTCGTCGGGACGCGCGGTCGGATGCCCGCCGACCATCGCGATGATCGCATTCGGATTCGCCGCCTTGATTGCTTCCGCCGTGCGCGCGTCCATCCTGAGCGACGGCGTCGAGGTGTGAATCACGACCAGGTCGTAGTTCTTGGCCTCGTTGACCGTCATCTCGACCGTGTAATTGTGGGGCGGCGCGTCGAGCAGCCGCGCGCCCGGGATCATGCCCGCCGGGTACGCCAGCCACGTCGGATACCAGAAAGACCAGACCTCGCGCGTCGCCTGGTAACGTGAACCGGCCCCCCCGTCGAAGTCATCGTACGAGGGCGGATTCAGGAAAAGCGTTTTCATTACATCCATATTTTAAGGATACCTTAAGCCTGTCCGAGTGGTTAGTCCCGACTATACAAACCACAACCACCGAAGGCAAGAAAGAACTGGGGCAATACCCGTTTTCCGCTCACCCTCGACGGTTTGCGACGCGCGAAACCTCGCATTTTCGAGCTTTTTGCATGGCATAGCTGATGCTCATTAATCCCAGAGGTTCACGTTAATGAAAAGCAAGATTATCACGGCCATCGGGGCGACTTCCCTTCTTTTCGGTATGTTCGCGCTGCAGGGCTGCTACGAATCGAATTATCCCGGCTACGGCGGCGGCTACGGTTACGGACCGGGATACTACTCTCAGCCGGTGGTAGTCGGCGACTACGACGAGCATCGTTCGTGGCACGACCGCTGGTGGGGCGGCGATCATCGCGACCGGGACAACGATCATCACGAGGGATCGCGCGGCGGCCGCAGTGAGAGCAACGAGCACGAGGCCCACGCCGATCGCGGCCATGATCACAATCACGACCGTGACTAGTCGCCACTGCGTAATGATTTCCGGCGTCACTTGATAGAACCGGGATGCGACGCCGGAAATCGAGTCCGCGAGGGCCCGAAAACAGGGTTTAGGGCTTAGGCTCCCTTCTGCGCGACAATGATCATCCGCCGCGTGCCGATACCATAGTCCTCGCCCTCGAATCCCCCGAACACCGCCGTCAAGCGCATCCCCACGCGCTCCAAGAGCCGTGTCATCTCGGTCAGTGTGTACAGCCGGATGATATGCCCGATCGATTCACGGCGCCCGCCCTTCGGATCAACGACGATAAAATGCACATGCATGCGGCTCGTCGCGAGATCCAGGTCGCGCCGCTCGACGTACAAGGTTCCGTCCGCGCCGGTATGCCAGTCGTTCTGAATGTAGTTGTCGATTGCCCACTCGCGATTCAGCATGTCCAGCAGGAGCCGTCCGCCGGGCTTTAGAGCCTTCGCCGCTGATTCCAGCACTTTCAAGTCCTCGGCCTCGGACTCCAGGTATCCGAATGAGGAATACATATTGACGATTGCGTCGAACTTATTCTCGAACGGGATCTCGCGCATGTCGCCCGCTACCGTCTCGATTTTGACCTTGGCCGCTTCGGCAGCCTTGCTCGCCAGGTCCAGGTACTCCGCATTCAGATCGAGACCCGTAACTTTAAATCCATGCTTCGCCAACTGAACCGAATGCCGTCCCTGGCCACAGCATAAATCAAGCACCGACGCGCCCGGCTTCAACTCGAGCGTGCGCGCAACGAAAGCGCTCTCTTTCTCCGCCCGCTCTTCGGTGAACATGTGCCCGTATACGTTCAGATAGTCGCTGCGAAAAAAATCCACGTACCAGGCAGAGCCTTGCGATGCCATCGCGTTACCTCTCAAGCCGTCCAGATGAAGTTGATAATTCAGTTAACGCATAACCGGTCCACCAGATCGAGTCTCCTCGGTCCAGTGGCCCGATTGCTTTCGATGGTGCTACGGTTTTGCGCTAAGAGAAACCTGGCGTGGAAAAAATTTCAGTATTAGCGAGCGGCGGTCTGGACTCCTCGGTGCTAATCGCGAAATTGGCGGACGGCGCCGAAGTGTACCCAATCTACGTGCGATGCGGTTTCGCATGGGAAGATATGGAGCTCGCGGGCCTGCAATCCTTCCTCGACGCGCTCCACAAGCGCAATGTGATGCCGACCACCGTGCTCTCCGCTCCGACCGCTGTCCTGTACGGCGACCACTGGAGCGTCACCGGAGCGCGCGTTCCGGCTGCCGACGAGCCCGACGAGAACACCTACCTCCCCGGTCGCAATATTTTACTGATCTCGCTCGCAGCCATTTGGTGCAGCACGCACGGCGTGTCACGCATCGCGATTGGATCCCTCGGAGGCAACCCGTTTCCCGACGCGACGCCTGAGTTCTTCGACAACTTTGCCCGGGTCCTTAGCATGGGACTCGGACACAAAGTGCAAATCGAGGCGCCGCTGAGAGGGTTCCACAAAGAGGATCTGATCAAGCAGTACAAGGACCTACCGCTGGAGCTGACCCTGACGTGCATGGCACCCAAGGGCTCTCAGCACTGCGGGCAATGCAACAAATGCTTCGAGCGCCAGCAAGCCTTTCATAAGGCGGGTGTGCCAGACCGCACCGTTTATCTCGGATAGCTAAACAGTGCGGAAATTCCTTAGCATAGCTCTCATACTCCTGCAGGTTAGTCTCCTTGGAGCGTGCAACTCTCGTCCCTCGACCGACGCAAAGCCGGCATCGACTGCATTTAAGGTCGCGTTGCTTACGCCCGGCCCGGTAAGTGACGCCGGCTGGAATGCGGCCGCGTACCAAGGCCTTCAACTCATCAAGGCCAAGCTTGGCGCCGAGACCGCTCTAGTGCAGACCAAATCGCCGGCCGACTTCGAGGACGCCTTCCGCGATTTCGCCTCGCGCGGATTCGACCTCATCTTCGCACACGGCTTCGAATACACCGATTCCGCACTCGAAGTTGCGCGAAGTTTTCCTAACACCTACTTCGTGGTCAGTTCGGGTAGCGAATCCTCCGCGAATGTCGCGTCGATAACCTTCAATGTCGATCAGGCGACCTACGTGGAAGGCGTACTGGCGGCCGGCATTTCGAAAACCGGAGTAGTAGGCGCCGTCGGCGGAATAGAACTGCCATCCATTAAATTGTTCTTCGAGGGCTTCAAGCGCGGCTTTCTTTCAGTACAGCCCAAAGGCCGCATCCTGATCAGCTACACCGGCAATTTCGACGACGTGGGCGCCGCCAAGGAAGCAGCACTTGCACAGATCGGCCAAGGCGCGGACGTCCTGATCCACAATGCCGACGCCGCCGGCCTCGGCGTGTTCCTTGCGGCAGAACAGGGGCACGCCTACGCGTTCGGTGTGTTCACCAATCAGAACAACGTCGCGCCCGACGTCGTACTCGCCAGCGCCGTGACCTCAACCCCGCTGGCCTTCCTGAAAATCGCCACCGAGGTGAAAAACAAGACCTTTGAACCCGGGATGCTGGAATTCGGAATGCGGGACGGGATGGTAAGCGTGGTCTTCAATCCCAAGCTCGAGCCGCGCATCCCCCAGGCCGCCCTGGAACGCGCCCGCGAAGTTCAGCAGAACCTCGCGACGGGCATGCTAGTCCTACCGCCGACGGTCCTATCCCCCACGCCCGCCAAGTAGGTTCCCATTTGCGCGCTGGTAGCAAACTGCGACTCCCGCTACGGATTCTCACTGCAGGTCTATTTCGTTGCCGCGCTGATGACCTCCGGTTGCGCATCATTCTGGCTGCTCTATCCGGGCATGGCAGAGTCCAACGATCCTCACCTGGATCCCAAAGACGCCGGATACTCTTACCAGACTGTCACCGTCGCCAACGCGCAGGGTATACCGGCTTACAGGATGGCTCTTTGACAGCCCCGGCGATCATGGCACCCTTCTGGTCGCCGGCGGCAACGCTCAAAACATTTCTTCAACCTATTCGGTCAGTAGTTACCTGGTTAACAATGGTTTCCGCGTCCTGGTCTTTACCTATCAAGGCTTTGGGGACAATCAAGGCCATGCAGACCTGAGTTCGTTGATTGGTGACGCACAAGCTTTCTACACCTTCGCCGACAACAAGTACAAAGGCGAGCCGATCGCATTCGCAGGGTATTCCACCGGCGCAGTAACCGGGCTATGCCTCGGCGATCGCGAACAACTCAGCGCCGTAGTAGTGGAAGGTACGTTCAACCCTAAGACGATCGTGAACGACAAGAAGCTCTACGTCGCGATGCTAGTGGACCCGATGCTCGAATCGTCGGTGCCGGACACCTTGGATACCAGCCGCTGCTTGCAGGAGTTGAAGGCCGTCCCAGTATTGTTTCTGCACAACGCTAACGACCCGCTGGCGCCTTATCAGTCGGCCCGGCGGCTCTTTGACAGTTACCAGGGCCCCAAGGAATTCATCGATACAAATGCCGCGCACGGCGCAGACGCGCACTATGGTTCCGTGTCCGATCCGGAGGCCAGGGCAAGAGTACTAGCGTTCCTGAAGCTTCATCTCGCGCACTAAGAAGGAATTCGCTGGTAACGCTCAAGTTCCTTTCATAGGATATTCCAGCGCGAGCTCCCAGAGGAATCATTGCGATGCAACTTGCCTTGTTCACTACTTTCGCTGCCAGCAGGAAAGAGCCGCTGGTGGAAGTGCTTGAGCGGGTTCATGCGGCGATAGTTGCGGCGGACTTCGGTGAGCCTCAGGTCCAATTTGTTATGGCTGATTCGCCGATCGCGGGTGGCGTCTCCAGCGTCGATAGGGTGCTCAAGCGCTTCCCGGCTCTCGAGCGATTCGCGCAGACAGTAACCCCACCTGCTGGTGTGGGCAGCCATCCAAGGAAAATCATCTCGAATCGCACAAGTTCCGGGGCGGCGGGCGAGGCGGTCGATTTCGCGATCCTGGTCGAGATTGCCCGCGGAGTGCCGAGAAGCTTTCCGTTCCATAACCTCGGGATCCATTTCTCGGTGCCAGCGTTCTCGGGCACCACGGCGATGCCTTCGATGCCAGTTGGACAGGCTCCGGGAATCTCGGTGAGCGATTCATGGTGGGTCAACGGGCGGAATCGATCCGTTTCCGCCTTGACGATTGTCGAGGCCGACCCGTCTGCGCGCAAACTGCCTGCGCTCCCGGAATCGATCGCCGCGGTGTTGGCCGCCTGCGGCAAGGTGAAGAAGACGATCCAGGCACCGCTGGTCGCCGTTCCGATGGCTCAGCGGCCGTCGATAGATACCGCTTCGCCCGAAAAGGCAGCGGCGATCCGGGCCGTCGTGCAGGACTACCGGACTCGGACGCTCGAGATTCTCGATCGCGCGAATCTTCCGCATGACCTGCCCCCCAACCAGGAGGCCCTTGCAATCGGGGTTACTTCCGGGCCGAAGAAACCTGTGCTCGTAAGCGCGTTCACCCCGATGGGCTACGATTGCCGCAGTGAGTCCGCAGGGAGTTTCACGCTGCGTCGTCGCACGCCGGGAAATCTGACCGCGGAGCTACACCTCGATGTCGGAACCTGGAGCAACCTGGTCATGGCAATCTTTCGCGTGCAGGGATTGATCGAGGGCATAGGATTCAAAGCTACGATGATCCTGCCGGTCGCTCGCCGCGCGATATTAGGCGGTCAGTATCCAATCGGCGGTCCCGAAAGATGGCAGCAGATCGTCGATAATCTCGCCGCGTCTCGTCGCCGAATTGGACCGCACTTTCGTTCCCGCGATCGAGGCAATCTCCGGCCCATCCCCGGACTGGTACAAGCCCGAAACCGATCGCACCGGCTGATTTTCACTTTTCGGCGACGGGCGCAGGAGTAGTCACGAACGCGATCGAACCCGTCAAACCGCCGGCCATTGTAATCGCAAACCACAACAGTCCCAGCGCGATCGCGTCCTCTTTTCGCATTCCCGCCATCCCGAAGAGCAGCAGGTAGGCCGATTCGCGAATCCCCAGGCCGTTCAACGTAAGCGGCAGACTCGCGAACACATTCGCAATCGGAACGCAAAGAACAAACAGCGAGAGCGGCGCTGTCAGTCCAAGTCCAGCCGCCAATATATACTGGCCCAGAGCCAGGGTTACCTGCAGCAAGATCGACAATGCGATTGCCGGGATCAGCGTCATTGGATGATGCAAATACGGCGCGATGATTCCGCCGGCGCGGCGAACAGGCCGCGGCATCAGATGAATCAAGCGCGCGACGAGCGGCGCCGCAAGAAATCCAGCGAAAGCAATCGCACCAACTACGATCGTCGGCATGATCACCGACGATGGAATCGGCGCGAAGTTCAAAAAGATCGCAGTAAATGCTGCCAGCCAGAACAAACCGACCAATCCCACAGCCCGATCCGCCACGACCGACGCGATTGCCTCGCCCATCCTGCCGTGCCGCCGCCCGAGATAAACCGATCGCGCCGCATCGCCGGCCATCAATCCTGGCACGAACAGGTTCGTGAACATCCCAACGAACGTGTACGCGAGGAACTCGCGATAGCGGCCGTGTACTTTCAGAATTGCAGCGAGCAGTTGCCATCGATACGCACACATCGCTTGACCCGCGACGTAGAGCGCGACCACTGCGGCAAAGTAGGCATGGGACGCTCGCGGCTGAGGATTCGAAAGATCGGTCGCGCATCGTAGCGCCACAACAAAACTGCGACCACCGCCAATCCCAGCCCCGCCCGAATCGCAAACGCGCGATACGGATGCGCCGGCGCGGTCTTGCTCAGTAGACGCTGATTGGCTCACGGCGCGAGATTCGTTCACGTCGGATAATTGCGCGCTTCTTTCCTTCGGCCGCGATCAGGTCGAAGTCACCGAAGCTCTCCTTCATTCGCGCGAGATCGCCGGCGTCGAGCACGACCACTATTGGCCCCGGGCGGTCCCATCGCCGGAACAGCTGGTCGTCGTTGTTCATGAACCACACGCGCGCTTCCGGGTCGAGTCGCGATCCGAAATCGAGTTCGGTGCGTCCGCCGAGGAGCACGATGCGCTTGCGATTGTAAAACGGCAGCGACTGAACGTAGCGATGGTAACAGATGATATCCGCGTCGGGTGCCTTCTCGGCGATCGCGCGGCTGAGCGCCGCATATGAGCGCATCGGCTCGGTCTCCAGCCGCGCCCATCCGCCCGCGATCAATGCTAACGCGAGCGTAACAACGATCGCACCGAGCCCCGCAGCCGTGCGGCGCCTCACGAACATCAACATTGTAACGGCGCCGCCCGTTAGCAGGATCGCGCCGATCGCGTACATCGCTGGTCGCGCGATCATTACGTACGGAGTGCGAAATTGCGGCGCCGCGATCGCCGCAACGATCACGCCGGCGCCTAGCAGCACCAGCATCGGACCGCTCTCAATGAGTATCCGGGAATCCGGCGGTCTCCGCGCTGCGCGCGAGTCCGCGGCCGGCCATGCGCATGCCACCAGCCCGTCAGCGATCAGCACCGCCAGCGGAGGGACCGCAGGAAGGATATATGGAATCAGCTTCGCGCTGGCGCATGAGAACGCGACCAGCGTGACGCCTGCGGCGACGAGGCAGAAACTGCGCGCGGGATTGCTCGGAGCTTCGCGCCAGGTGAGGAACGGCACGAGCAACGTCCACGGTAGCAGTCCGATGGCGATCACCGGAATATAAAAGTAGAAAGCTTCGGCGTGGCTGTAGTCGGTTTCGAACACGCGTCGCAGATGCTCGCCGACAAAATAGAAGTCTGCGAAGCCCGGCTCGCGTATCGTCATCATCACAAACCACGGTGCCGCGATCAGCGTCGTGAGCAGTAGGCCTGGCACTACGCGGAATTTTGCGATCGCGCCGCGCAGTTCGCGCTTCAACGCCAGCCAAATCAGCATCGACAGAATTGGCAGCGCCACGCCGACGGGCCCCTTGGTCATCACGGCCAGGCCCATCGCGACGTATGCGATCCAGCACCAGCGGCCGCCTTCCAGCCAGTGCAGATAGAGCGCAAACGTCGCGATCGTCACCAGTGCGGTGAGCGTCATGTCGGTCGTGAGCACTTGCGCCATCAACGCGTACAGCGGAGTGGTGGCGAGGATCGCGGCGGCGAGAATCGCGTGGCGGCGGCCGAACGCGCGCAGTGCGAAAACGTAGGTCGCGAGTATTCCGGCGATTGCGGACAGCGCGACCGGAAGGCGCGCGGCAAATTCCGAGATGCCGAAGATCCAGAAGGAGATCGTCGTCAGCCAGTAAAGTAGCGGCGGCTTCTCGACGTACGCAACGTAGTTGAGGTGCGGTACCAGCAGATTGCCGCTTTGCAGCATCTCGCGCGCAATCTCGGCATAGCGCGCCTCATCGGGCTCCCACAGACCGAATGAACCGAGATGGAACATGCAGACGGCGAGCGATAGCGCGAGGATTGCGGCGACGTCGTATGCACCTGGGGTCGCAGCCGCCGACGCGGCGGCAAAGGCCGGCGAAGATATTTCGTTGCTGGCAGTCTCGGACACGGAGATTGAGTCTAACGCGGCGGTGCTATCGCTAATAGCCGACAGCGCCTCCGCCCTTGCGCGGATCCGCCGCGCCGTGGAGATTCGCCGGCGCAATCGTAATCGCGCCTACGGCCCCTAGATTCGGCACGACCTTCAGCTTGTAGCCCATCTGCCCGAGCGCGTTGCGCGTCGCCGCGGGCATCGCTTCTTCGACGATCACGACGTCCGGTGCGGCCTGCTCATGAATTCTCGGCTCGGCGACAGCGGTGGTCGCGTCGAGATGGAACGCGAGAATGTTGAGCGTGACCTGCAACACTCCGCTGATGATGGTGGGACCGCCGGAGCCGCCGGTCGTCATCACGGGCTTATTATTCCTGGTGACGATTATCGGCGTCATCGACGAGAGCGGACGCTTGCCCGGCCGCACCTGGTTCGCGAGCTCGCCTTCGAGGTGATACGCATTGGGCACTCCGGGTGCGACGGCGAAATCGTCCATCTCGTCGTTTAGAATGATACCGAGCTCGGGCACGCTCACCTTGGCGCCGAACACGGTGTTGATAGTGGTGGTAGCGGCGACGACATTGCCGTCCTTGTCCACGACCAGCAGATTCGTGGTGCCATGATCGTGCGCCGCGGCAGGCGGTGGCGGCGACTTTTTCGGATGCATCGCGCGCTCGCGCAATTCCAGGATGTGAGAGTCACTCAGCAGCTTCTGGATCTCGACACCCGCGAAGGCTGGGTCGGCATACTGCGCGCGATCGATAAACCCCTGGCGCATGACTTCGATAAGGCGTGCGAGGTACGGCGGCGAATTGACGCCGAGTCCCGCGAGATGGCCCGAGTCGAGTGCGCCCAGCATTTCGAGGACGACACCGCCTGACGACGGCGGCGGCATCGCGTAGACTTCGTAGCCCTCGTAGCGATGGCGAATCGGGTCGCGCCAATCGGGACGATAGTTCACGAGATCGGCGGCGCTGATGAGTCCACCGTGCGCCTTCATGAATGCGACGATCGCGGCAACGACTTCGCCGTGATAAAACTTCCCGACCGGATCGTCATCCAGGCTTTTGAGCGTCGCCGCCAGGTTCTTTGCGACTATTGTGTCGCCGGCCTTAATCGGGGAGCCGTCGGGTTTGAGGAAAACCTGGCTCAGCCCTGGATCGCTTTTCAGCTTCGGCGTGAGAGTTTCGATTTCTTTCGCCAGGTGCTCGCTCGCGACGTAGCCATCGCCGGCCAGTTTCTCAGCGGGCGCCGCGACCTGCTGAAACTTCATCGTGCCGAAGCGCCTGAGCGCCGCGTCGATACCTGCAATCTCTCCCGGCACGCCAACTCCGAGAATGCCGTCACGCGCCAGGTCCTCGTCGGGCTTGCCGTTGCGAATGTACATGTCGGGTCGCGCTTGCAGCGGCGCAGTCTCTCGATAGTCGAGCGCGTAGAAGGCGTGGGCCTTTGCCATATAGATGAGCATGAAGCCGCCGCCGCCAAGTCCGCACGCGGCAGGATTCGTAACCCCGACCGCGAGTTCAGTGGCGACTGCGGCGTCGACGGCGTTGCCGCCTTGCTTGAGAATTTCGACGCCGGCGTGCGCAGCGTCGTCGCTTTCCGACACCACCATCCCATGCGCGCCGACCGCGGACGTTTGTGGAGCGGCGGAATCCGCATAGGAACGAGGCGCAACGAACAGCGCGACTGCGAGCAAGACGAGCATCGCGCGCGAACAAGCGGCGAAGAGTTGGATCCGACGTGGCATCGACATCTGGGCTTTACTAACAGCCATCGCCGACCGATGAAAGGTACATTTGGGCGAAATTGCGATGGCGTTCGAAAGTCGGGATCAACTACCTGCGAGTCGAAGTTCGCTCAGGCCTCGGAGCGCCATAGAGCCGCGATACTCCAGTTTGGCTTGCGGGTTGGCAAGTTTCAGGCGTGGGAATTTTTCCAGCATCGATTCGATTGCGATAGCGCCTTCCAGTCGCGCGAGCGGCGCGCCGAGGCAGAAATGGATTCCCTCACCAAACGACACGTGCTCGTTGGGATCGCGCGCGATGTCGAAGTTTTCCGGATTCGGGAAATGCGCTGGGTCGCGATTAGCAGCCGCCAGCAGGATGAACGCGAGGCTGCCCGCGGGAATCTCCGTCCCGCCAACGCTGGTAGCAGCCGTCGGCATCCGCACCGTCATCTGGACTGGAGGATCGTAACGCAGCATCTCCTCGATTGCTTTTGGGATCAGATCGCGATTCTCGCGCAGCCGTTGCTGTTGTTGGGGATTGCGGCATAGCGCGAGCAGGCCATTACCGATCAGATTGGTGGTCGTTTCATTTCCAGCCAGCAGCAGCAGTACGACGAATGCCAGCAGCTCGTTTTCGCTAAGCGCGTCCGATTCGTCGCGAGCAGTAACCAGCGCGCTGATCAAATCGTCGGCGGGATTGGCGCTGCGCTGCTTGATCGCCTCGGCCAGGTAGCGGCGCAGCTCCTCCTTCGCGGCGAGGCCGGCGGCAGAAGGACCAGTCGCCATCTCCTGGCCAAACGAGCTGATCAGATCGTTGGACCATTGCTTGAATTGCGCATGATCGTTGGCCGAGACCCCGAGCATCTCCGCGATCACAATCACCGGCAACGGATTGGCCAGCGCGGCCATCGCTTCGACTTCGCCGGAGTCTGATGCGCGGCTGAGGAGGTCGGTCGTTATCTCTCGAATTCGCGGCTCGAGCTCGCGCACGCGCCTCGGAGTGAAGGCCTTGCTGACCAGCCGTCGCAGGCGCGAATGCACCGGAGGATCGGCGGTGAGGATAGTGGGCGCGCCGCCAAAGGGATCGATACGCTCGCGAAATGGAATCTCCGGACGCCGAACGGTGAAGCGTTCGTGGTCGTGCAGCACGGTCACGACGTCGTCATAGCGGGCGATTAGCGTCGTTGGCATGAAGAGATTGAGCTGTCGTGGAGGACCTTTGAGCAGCGCAGGGAAGTGCGGATATGGATTCGCGCGAAAGTCCGCATCGAACGGGTTGAAATAGAAATCTTGCTCAGGCATTGGCGCCCTCCCGCAAACAGACAGACGTAATTGTAATGAAACCCACCGTGGGTTTCATGCTTCCCTGGGCAGGGGTGACCCCTGCACCCAGTGTTAAGTTCGTTTCCTTGAGCGGGGGCTGACCTTGGTGCTTTAATCGGCTCCTCGGACGCCCCGCCAAAGCATTTCAGCAAATAGAGGTATCCGTCATGGCCTACGCACCTGCTAACCGAGCGATGTACGACGCCGACAGCCATATCATGGAGCTTCCGGATTTTTTGCAGAAGTATGCAGATCCGGAACTGCGCAAGGACATCCCGGCGGTAAGCTACAGCGCGTCGCTCGTGACCGACGAGGAAGTCGCGGAGATCATGGCACGCGGCGGGCGGCATACTGAGGAGCACGTCGCCGAGATGATTGCGTGGGGCGACAATCTGATCGAGAGATCGAAAGAGATTCAAGCATTGGGCGCGTTTGACGGCCGCGAACGCTCGAAGGCCGTCGACATGCTCGGTTTCAAGAAACAACTCGTGTTCGCGACGCACAGCGTCACGATGCCGTTTTCGCCGAGCTCGAAGATCTCACCGAAGCTGCGCTACGGGGCGGCGCGCGCGCACAATCGGCACATGGCGGACTTCTGCGCGCATGACTCGCGTCTGATGGGCGTGGCTGTAGTACCACTGGACGAGCCAGCACTCGCGCTCGAGGAACTCGAGTTCGCGCTGAAGAGCGGTGCCAAAGCCATCTGGGTGCCGCATCACGCGTGCGGCGGCCGGTCGCCGGGGCACGTCGAGTTCGATCCTTTCTGGACCCGGCTGGTCGAGGCGAACATTCCGTTCGTGATGCATGTCGGCGGATCGCCGCTGCAACTGGACAAGGCCTGGATAAACAACGGCCGGCCACCGGTCAAAGACTGGATGGGCGGCGGCGAGAATCTTCGCACCAAGGACATGGCCGTGCTGCACCAGGGGCCGGAGACGTTTCTGTCGATGATGTTGATCGACGGCGTGTTCGAGCGTTTTCCGAAGCTGCGCGGCGGATGCATCGAGCTGGGCGCCGGATGGGTGCCGGCGATGCTCGTGCGGCTGGACTGGACGGTGAAGATTTGGAGCAAGACGGATGCGAGCCTGGCGCGCTTTACTCGCAAGCCGTCCGAGCAGCTTACGCAGCAGATGGCATTCACGCCGTTTGTATTCGAGGACGTCGGCGCTCTGATCGATCAGTCAAACCCGGAGCTGTACCTGTTCTCGACCGACTACCCGCACACCGAGGGCGGCCGGAATCCAATCGCGCGCTTCGAGACGTCTCTCGGAGATCGCTCGGAACAGATCCGCGACCGCTTCTACTCGGAAAACTTTCTGCGAATTTTTCCCGAAGCGCGCGCGTCCTAACGGCGGAAAAAAACGATTCGCTCAGCGGCGGCGGACTTTGAGAGTCCGCCGCCGCTTTCGCATCAGACTCGATCAGGCTTCGGCGCGACTCGGCCGCATGCGGAGGCATTCGCGGAGCACTCCGACATAGCTGCGCGTTACGTGCACGGAATCCTTGAAGTCCGATTTCGACATCAGCACGCGATGGAGTTCGGGCAATCGGTAGAAGGGAACGCTGGGGTAGAAGTGATGCTCGATGTGGTAGTTGACGTTCTTTGGCGCGACGAAAATGTGCTCGAGCACCGACGCGCCGGTAGACCGGGTCTGCGCGTACGCGTGCGCGCGACCCTCGATGGCGGAATGTTCGGCGATGCTGCGGACGCGGAAGATCACCGTCATCCAGGTGAACAACGGCACGAACCAGTACATCAGTAGAAGGTGAATCGCACCGAACCAGGCGAGCATCGCGATGACCGCGGCGTAGAATCCGTAGCGCGCAACCAAAAACCCGCGACTCACGCCGGTATCCCTCGACAGGAGCATCAACGCCAGTTTGAGATAGTAGATTGCGCCGAGGCCGGACAAATCGCGCAGCATCAGAAGCGTGAGCCTGCTCCAGTGCTTGGGAAACACCCAGGTCGAATCGCCCTGCCGGCGCGCCCAGTCGGGATCCTGAGCAGTATTCAGGTAGCGATGATGCGCGAAGTGGTTCCTGCGGTACGCTCGCGCTGAAATGAGATTCGGCCACGCCAGGATGACCTCGGCGGTCCAGTCATTCAGGCGCCGGCCACGGAACAACCGGTAGTGTACGCCGTCATGCATCAGGATGAGCAGCGCGTGTTGCCGCGCTCCAATGAATGCAACCGTCAACACGTACGTAACGAGGCTGAAGTGGCGTTGGCAGAGACTGATGGCGGTAAATATCAGGGTCCATTCAGCAAGGATGTGAAAAGTACTCCGCGGCGGGCTCAGAGCGGACAAATCGCGCAGCTCCTCCCTGGTTAGCTTGACCGGAATGTTGCCGTCGAGGGCGTCCGACGGGCGCTCTTGTGCCCTGCGATCCTTTGCGAGATCGATATTCATTTGATTGTTCCTCGTTTGAGTAACTCCGCTTGACCGAAGCGGAATCGGTAAAAGTGTTGCGGCCAATCCCCCGGATCGTCGAAGGATCGAGTCAAACGGGGGCAGGTGCGGCAGGCATTTCGCCGACCCCGAGCGGATAGCGATTTGCCGCAGGCCTCAACCGATCGGAGTTGTCGAACCTGATAGTCTGATAGTTGTCTCGAGCTTCGATCTTCAACCGATGAACGTTCGACGTCAGTCTCGCCAGAGCGTCTCCCTCGAGGATCATCGGCTGAACCCAGAGTCGACCCTCGTCGGGTCCTTCGAGATACGGATACTCAACCGGCACGCCCGCATCGACGAAGCCCATCGCCTTGTAGAACCCGCCGTGATCCGATCTTCCCACGGCAAGATAGACCAGCACTGCGCGAGGATTTCGTCGCACGACCTGAACCGCGATTCCGCGCCAGGCATGCATGCCGGCGCCGCGCGAGAGCGACCAATGATCGCTGCATTCCAGCACCGACGCCGGCGCGTAGTGCGAGAGATCAGGCTGCCGACAGCTTTGCGGATAAACCGCGAGGTCATGGAGCGCGACCCCGGCGGTCATGTTTTCCTCGTAGTCGTGTTCCCTTTGGAACAATCCGTAGAGATCAGCGGCGGCCAGTCGGACCATATTTCTCGCCTGCGAGCGGCCTATATCTCTGAAGCTGGCTCCATGCCGGGCGCGGGCGTCTGCCAGGCGTTGGGCAAAAACGTGTCGTTCGCCCTCTGTCGATAAGAGGCGCATTTCCATTGGATGACTCCTTTGTTTTGTGCGATGAGAGTGATTGCGAAATGGACAGACGGGGGTATTCAGAGTCGGGCAGAGGGGGGCCGCGGGCGTTTGTCAATCGCGTCGGACGTGAACCGGCGGCGGGACTGGATAGCAAAAAGTTGACGTTCCAGTGGCCCGAAATGTAACGAAGGAATCATCGAAAACCAGACGGTTAGTCACTTTTTAACTCCATTTGATGACAAGCAGTCAACAATGAAACCGCGGATGATGGACGGCGGCACGAATCGTGGGGCCCATGAAACGCGCTCTATAGGTGTTTTTTTTCCGGGCGACGCTATGATACGTTAGGTCGCGTTAGCCGAGTTTAAGCGACGGTTACTCGCTTTTATAAACTCGAAGTTGGCTTGGGGGGAACGTGACGATCAGGGCAAGCAAGAGCATGTCGTTTTTCGACGTACTAGCTTCGGAAGTAGTGAAGGCGAGCAAGGGTCCGCACGCTTCAGCGGTCTTCCGCAGCGCCAGCGCAGAAATTCGGTCGCTCGAGCAACAGGACTACGCGCGCCCGCTCAGAAGATCGCTGGGACGTTCCGAGGTTCGAGAAATCGTCTGCGGAAGCCAGAAGCTCCGTCTGGCCGCGCCTGAATGACGAATCCGTCACACTGGTTTCGCCGTCGGAATTTACCCGACGCTGGTCGGGATTAGGAGTTCAGTTCCAGCTGGCAAAGCTCAGTGGAGCCGACGGCGTCGCACTGCTGGGATTTTACGTGCGCGAGATGGGCCACTCCCGGCTGCCGCTAATCTGCGTGAACACCGCGCATCATCCTGCAGCGATAGGTGCTGCATTTTCCCATGAAATGGGTCATCACCTGGTTGGGCAGCTCTTTGATTCGCGCAAACAGCATGCGCAGCTGTTGACCTACACCGCTTACGGCGAGCATCTGAACGATCCGGAGGAACTGGCGGCCGACGTTCTCGTGAGCCTCGGCGTATTCCCCGAGGCAATCGCGCGAAAGATTTTTCTGAAGCCCAAGAATGGAAAACAATCGAAATCCGCGACTGCGGAACTCCCGGATTCAGTCTCTACGACGGTGCTCCGATACTTCGAAGGTCGATTCGGCCTTAGCTTCGGTGCGCACCTTCCTTCCGCCAAGAAGCTTCAATACCTGGCCGCTGTTGTTCATTTTTCAAAATTAAGACGCGCCCTGCTCACCGAATACGATATCTGAAGCCATCAAGCGTCGGCGATCCTGAGTTCGACGTACGTCCGCAGCATTTTGTCGGTGCGCGACAATTGAGCGAATTCGTATTAGATCATCATCATCGAGGCCGTGAAGACATTTCCTGAAATTCCCGACAGTCCCGCCGGGCGCCAGCTCGCGTGGTATCTCGAGCGCGTCAGCACAGGCGTCGAAGGCTCATCCGAGAACGAGCTGGGCGCGCGATGCGCGCTGAACATGGTCGTGCGCGCGCCCTTTCCCTACCCGCATGAAGTGCATACAGGAGGATGGAAACGCTGCAGCCAGAGCTACGGCGATTTCAAGGTGGCGTCGGTCGAGGAAGTATCCGACTTCCACGTCGCGGTCATGCTGGAAAGCACGAGCGACAAAAAATTTCGGCTGTCGTGCGAGGTCGAGCACAGCGAGCCGCATAAAATAACCGTGCTCACGCGCGAGCGTATCCTCGATTTCGAGGTGGTCTCGCGCGAGGCGACGATTGCGGATGCGGCTGCGCTGGCCGACATCGAGCGTCGATGCCCGATCGTATTGGGCGATGGCACTACAATGACGATCGAGCGCGGCGACGACTACTTTGCGTTCACGCGGCTGATGGACAATTTCCTGGTCGCGTTGGGTTTCGTGGATGGGAAACCAGCCGGCGTCAACGTAGCCGCACTTCATACCGTGCGCGTCGGCGGTCGCGACTATCGCATCCACGCATTCGCGCATCTGCGAATTCTCCCCGAGCATCAGAAGAAAGGCCTGTGGGGCGCGATAAATCGCGTATTCGACGAGAAATATCCGGAAGGATCGTCGGACGGCAGTACTGCATATCCTTCGGTCGACAATGCTGCGATGTTGCGAGGCTTCGCCGGCGCGCCGCGATGGAGCATGCATCAGATTCGCGCACAACTTCCGTGCGAGTCGCTCGCGGGGCCGCAAATCGGACGACCGGCAACGTCGCGCGATGCGTCGCGGATCGTCGAAATTCTCAACGCGACGCACGAACACGACGAGATGTACCTGCCGTACACGGTCGAGTCGTTCACTGCGCGCGTTGAGCGCTCGCCGCGAGACTACTGCTGGGAACGGGTGCGGATGACAGATCGCGCGGTGGTGGGAGTCTGGCCGGCGGGCGATACAGTACGGTTCATCATCGAGTCGAAAGGAAAGCGCATCGAATCGCGCCGCGGTCTCGCACTGGATTGGGGATTCGTGCCGGGCGCGGAGGACGAGTTCGAAGCGCTAGTGCGTGCGCAATGCGGATGGCTCGCGAGTCGCGGCCTCGACCGGTTGTCGGTCTTCACCTCTGAGGCATCGGCCGGTTACGAGCGCGTGCGCGAGCTGGCGAGTGAATTGGAACGGTACGTCGTGATTTCATTTGGAATCCCGGAGCCGCCGGGCGCGGCCACTCGCGGCTTGTACGTGGATCCGATTTACTTTTAGGATCGTGCGAACTGATCGACGTCGATAAGGAGAAGACAGATGGAACTGGCACCCAAGCGGGCCGGATTCGCGGCGGAACGAATCAATCGGATTACGGAGCATCTCGACAAGAACTATATTGCGCCCGGTAAAATCGCCGGATGCCAAACGCTGGTCGCAAGGCACGGCCACGTCGCATATTTCAAATCGCTTGGCCTGATGGATCGCGAGCGGCGCAAACCCATGACTGACGACACAATCTTTCGCCTGTATTCGATGACCAAGCCAATTACGTCGGTGGCGCTGATGACGCTCTTCGAGCATGGACACTTTCAGCTCAACGATCCGGTTTCGCGATTCATCCCGGCGTGGCGCGATCACAAGGTCTGGGTCTCGGGCGAAGGCTCGAGCATGGAGACCGCGGTGCCTGCCCGGCCGATGACGATGCGCCACGTGCTGAGCCATACCGGCGGCCTCACCTACGGCGCCACCAATCATCCTGTAGATCGCGCGTATCGCGAGGTAGGAGTGGGACGTGGCACCGGCGAGACGCTGAGCGGATTTGCTGATAAGCTGGCAAAGGTACCGCTGCGGTATCAGCCGGGGGAGCGATGGATGTACTCGCTTTCGACCGACGTATGCGGCTACCTGGTCGAAGCGATTTCCGGAAAGAGCTTCGACCAATATCTGCAGGAAACGATATTCGATCCCCTCGACATGAAGGACACCTCATTCATGGTGGCGCCGCGCAAGGCGGATCGCTTTGCGGCTAACTATGAACGGCAGGCCGATAAGTCTCTCAAGCTGATCGATGATCCGGAGCGGAGTAACTACCTTAAGCAGCCCACCTTCTTTTCGGGCGGCGGAGGATTGACGGGCACTACGGCCGACTACTTACGCTTCTGCGAGATGCTGCGGCGCGGCGGCGAGTTGGACGGCGTGCGCATACTGGGACCGCGCACCATCGAGCTGATGCATCTTAACCACCTGGCAGGCGGCAAAGACTTGAGCGCGATGGCTATCGGCGCATTCTCGGAGACTGCTTACGAGGGAGTAGGCTTCGGACTCGGCTTCGCGATGACACTTGGACAGGTCGAAGCGGGCGCACTCGGCGGCGGCGACTACTACTGGGGCGGCGCGGCCTCGACTATCTTCTGGGTGGATCCTAAGGAGGACATGGTAGTCATATTCATGACGCAGCTGATGCCATCGGCCACCTTTAACTTCCGCGGGCAACTCAGGAACATAATCTATTCAGCGATCGTCGAGTGAGGAGTGTGTCATGAAAGCTGCGGTCTATTATCAAAACGGCGGGCCGGAGGTTCTTAAGTACGAGGACGTGCCAGATCCCGAATGCCATCCGAAAGGCGTCGTGATTCGCGTCGAGGCTGTAAGTATAGAAGGCGGCGACACGCTCAATCGATGGCATGGTGCTCTGTTCAGTAAGCCTCACGTGGTTGGCTACCAGGCCGGCGGCGAGATTGTTCAGGTAGGTTCGGAGGTGACAGACCTAAAGGTAGGTCAGAAGGTCACCACTGTCTTCGGCGCGGGATCTCATGCGGCGTTGCGCGCAGTTCCGGCTCGAAACGCCTGGCCCGTACCGAAGGGATTCGACATCAAACTGGCCTCGGCTATACCGGTGCCATTTGGCACCGCCGATGATTGCCTGTTCGAGTTTGGTCGTCTGAAATCGGGAGAGACAGTCCTGGTTCAGGCGGGCGCGAGCGGCGTGGGTGTCGCAGCGATTCAGCTGGCGAAGCGGGCGGGCGCGACTGTCCTGGCGACGGCGTCGAGCAACGAGCGGTTGGAACGACTGAAACCGCTAGGTCTCGATCACGGCATCAACTATAAGACTGAAGATGTCGCAAAGTCGGTGATGAAACTTACACATAACAGGGGCGTTGATCTTGTCGTTGACCCTGTGGGTGGCGCGACTTTGCAAGGTAGCCTGCTATCGCTCGCCTATCGCGGCCGCGTCTCGATGGTTGGCGCGGCGGGCCGCGAGGCGATGACGGTTGACGTGTCGTCGCTGATGGCGGGCAACCGTTCTCTGACAGGAGTTTTCCTGGGAGCCGAAATAGGCACCGATCGCGCGCATAACATGATTCAGCGCCTGATCGATGAGGCCGCGCGAGGCGAGTTGAAGGTCGTGATCGATCGAACCTTCCCGCTATCCGAGGCCGGCGCCGCCCACGCTTACATCGAGAGCCGGCAAGCAGTTGGCAGAGTTCTTCTCATCCCTTAGGGGTTGCGATCTTCGCGGATTCAGCTAGCGAAGAATGCCGGCGGCAGCGAAAGCAAAACCACGCGTTGAAGCGCCACCGCCGGCACCGCGCGCGGTCATAGGGTGGTGGAAAGTTCCTGATTCGGTGAGGCTCCGCGCAGAAGCCGGCGGTCTGATACTGCTAGGGCTCGCGCTGATCGCAAACGCGATACTGCTATGGCCGGAGATTCGCATCGAGCGGGTTCCGGTCAACGACTTAAGCTTCCATATCGCCGCATCGCAGCGGCTGGCGCACAGTCTTACCACTGGCGACTCATTCCTTGACCCATGGATGTCCCAATGGGCGCTGGGATATCCGCTATGGCACTTCTATCAGCCGCTCCCGCACATGGTAGCGGGATTGTGGCTGACGATCACCAGTCATTTCGCTTCCGCGCCAGCCTCGTTCGCCGTGCTCTACTACCTCTTAATGGTAGCACTGCCGGCATCCACCTATCTGGGTGCTCGACTATTCGGGCTGGATCCAATAGCCGCCGGATTCGCATCGATTCTTATCATAAGTGTCAGCGAGGTAGGCGACCTGAGCCGTTATGGACTATCGTACGGCGCCTACGTCCGCCGCGGATCGGGCCTATACACACAACTGATGTCCTACAACCTGCTGATGCCGGCGCTAGGACTCGCTAACTACTCTCTCAACACTGGCAAGCGACGAATCCTGGCAGCTTGCCTGGTTGCGGCTACCGCACTCTCGCACGTTGTATTTGGTTATGCAGCGATCGTGTCGGTAGCGATCATGGCGCTAGTTGGTCCGCGCGGCGATCGCTCGCGCCGAGTCGTCCGCGCCGCATCGATCCTGGTTCCCGCGCTGATCCTCGTCGCATGGTTCGTCGTTCCGATGTTGCTGGCCGGTGGCGAGGCGAACCGATGCCGATGGGACGACGTGTGGAAGTTCGATTCATGGGGCGCGAAAAACATTTTGAGCACACTGCTCTCGGGACGCTTTTTCGACGAGGGTCGATTGCCGGTAATGACGGCGGCGCTAGCTGTCTCGTCGATGCTCGCGCTCTATCGCTGGAAGAAACCGATGCCGCGACGTCTGCTGGTTCTCACGGTGGTGTGGCTGGCGATTTTCTTCGGCCGTACTACCTGGGGATATTTCATGCTCGCGCTGGGATTGCCCCGAACCTTTCACGTGAGCCGTTTCGAGTCGGTCTTCGAACTGTTTGCAGTTCTGCTGACGGCCTGGGCACTTGCTAAAACAATTGCCGCCGCGTCGCGGATAGGATACGCAGGCAAGCTGCTGACCGCGATCACGTTAGGCGCAATGGCGCTGGTAATATTCACCGAGCGCGTTCGTTTTCTGCAGTTGAGCAACTATTGGGGAGACGAAAGTCTCGCGGCGATTGCGAGCGAAGGCACCAGTCTCGATGCGTCGCTAGCCGACATCCGCACGATCCTCAGCGAGCGTCCAGGCCGAGTGTGGTCCGGTCCTACCGGAATGTGGGCCGCCAATTTCCACATCGCCAAGACTCAGCCGTATTCGTTTCTGTCGCTGGCCGGGTTCGACGAGCTTAGCTTTCTCTATCACAGCTTGTCGTGGAGCTCGGACGTGACCGCCGAAATAGACGAGCGCGATCCTTACCAGGCGCAACTGTTCGCGATGCGCGCGGTGCTTGCGCCGGTAACGCAGCCGATGCCGTTCTACTTCAAGCGGCGCGGCGTTCACGGCAAGCTCGCAGTATACGAGGCCTCGCACGAAGGTTACTTCGGCCTGGTTGATATCGGCGCGCGCTACGACGGTCCTCTCACTACTGTCCTCAATCGCGACTGGAAATGGATGAGCAATCCTGCGGTGCGGGCGGGTGCGGTGGTCGCGCTCGGAGGCGATATCAGCGGAGTCCCGGAATGGAAGATGTACCAGGCGCTTCCCCCGCTCGATCCGAAGTATTCTTCGCTACGCGGCGAGGTAGTCTCGGAAAGCAAGCAAGGTGAGACCTATAGTGCGCGATTGGCAGTCCTACGACCGTGTTATGCGTTGCTCAAGATCACCTACTTCCCAGGCCAGCAGGCTACGGTTGACGGCAAACCAGCTCCGATATTCCGGGTGTATCCGAACTTTTGCGCAATACCAGTAGGACCCGGCGAACATCAGATAGAAGTGCGATACCGTCCAGGACCTATCAAGCCGATACTGTTGATCGTCGGATTTATCCTGGTCGGCTTGATCGCGCAAAGGATGCGCAGGCCGGGCTACGCCGTGAGGGAAAACAAGCTTGCCGCGCGGCTGTCGGAATTAGCGACACCCTGGAACACTCCACGGACGCGAACCGCCCTGGCGCTTGCGGTCCTTATACTGCTGTTCACGCGCGCACTGTTCGCCGGAAATCTGCTCGACGGCCATGATTCACTGGCCTATCCGCCCCGGCTGACTGAATTCGCAAAAGTGCTAAGCGACCATCAGTTCCCTCCCGTATGGGCGCCGGATCTCGGCAGTGGGCATGGACAGCCGCTATTCGAATTCGCGCCACCGCTGATCTACGCGGTCGCATTGCCTTTCTTCGAAGTGGGGATGTCGCTGGCCGATTCGCTTCAATTCGGGTTGGCGATTCTGTTCGCTCTTGGCGCGATCGCAGTTTTCCTCATCGGGCGAAAGCTATCTTTCTCTCGTGTCGCTTCAATCGGCGCGGCGGCCGCATGGCTTTTCGCGCCCTATCAAGCTCTGGATATCTACGTGTCCGGGCGATTTGCCGAGTCGGCCGCAATAGCGGTGGCTCCCGTGGCGCTGCTCGGACTGATCGCGGCTCTCCAGAATCCAATCGCGATCAACGTGGTGCTAGGCGCGTTTGCGGTGGCGATGCTACCGCTGGCGCACAATGCGGTCGCGCTGCTGATGTTCCCGGTTTTTGTGGTGTTCGTCGCCGTTCGATCCATAGTATCGGATCGTCGGCTGAAAACCGCTGTGGCCGGCGCTTCCGTACTGGCCGGTGGGCTGGGACTTAGTGCTTACTTCTGGCTTCCGGCGATGCTTGAACGCGATTTCGTCAAAACCGATCTCTTGCGAACCGGCATTCTCAATTGGACCAACTACATAATCTACCCGTCGCAGTTGTTTTGGTCGCCGTGGGGATTCGGCACGTCAATGCGCGGTCCGACAAACGGCATCTCGTATTCGCCAGGACTCATTCACATAGCCTTGGCAGTCGTGGGAGTCTTAGTCGCGATTCGCATGGCGAACCGCACGCGCCGCCTTGATGCACTGGTCTTTGCAGGAGCGGCAATTTCCGGCGCCCTGCTAGCCACGGATTTGTCGTGGGCTATCTGGACGCACGTCGCGACTCTTCAATACCTCGTCTATCCGTGGCGCACGCTATGCGTTCCAGCCCTGTTCATGCCGTTGCTGGCGCTCTATGCCTTCGAGCGCATGGGCCTCAGGCTGGCATCTGTCGCGATTGTAGCCCTGGTGCTGTTCAACCTGGCGCACACCTCGCCTAAGGGAATTCAGACCTATGATGAGGCCTACTACAGTGCAGACTTTATCGCTCAGAAGGGAATAAACACGACGACTCGTGAAGAGTATGAACCTAGGACAGTTTATCACCGTCCAGCCTTCGACGGCGTCCTTCTCAAAGGTGTGCGGTCCACGCCCGCGGTATCCCAACTGGGCGTGAGCTCGAATAGGCAGTCGTTCAAGGTCGATACGAGCGAGCCCGCACTCATGCAGGACTCGCTCTTCGACTACCCGGGTTGGACAGTACTGGTTGACGATCGCGAAGTTGCGACGTCACCCGCGTCAGACAGCGGAGAGCTAACCTTCAACGTCCCGGCCGGCACGCACAATGTCTTAGTTGAGCTGCGTCCGACACCTATTCGTCGATGGTCTTTCTATGTGTCTCTGGCTACAGCCGCTTTGATGACTTTCATCGTGGCTTTCGCGTTAGTCACCTGGAATCTCAGTGAGCCTGTCGATAAGGCCGGGCCCACTGTAGAGACGCGTTCCAGGAAGAAAGCTCGCCGCTAAGCCGCGAATATCTCCTCGAAGAAGTCGGTCATAGCCTTCCATGATCGCGCGTCCACGATTTTGTTGTAGCCGATACCCGGCATCCCGATGCTGTCCGAGTTCGGATTCGTGAAACTGTGCTTTGCGCCTCCGTAGATGATCACTTGCCAGTCCGCGCTTGCGTTTTTCATCTCAGCCTCAAACGCGTTGACCTGCTCGACCGGAATCAGCGTATCGTCGGCGCCGGTGCATACAAGGATTTTCGCCTTCACCTTTCCAGCTTCCGCGGGACGCTGCGTCTGAAGGCCGCCGTGAAAGCTGACTATCCCCTTGAGTGGAGCGCCGTCGCGAGCGAGTTCGAGCGAGAACGTGCCTCCCATGCAGAATCCAATCGCGGCGAGTCGGCCGGCGTCGGTCTGCGCGAATGACGCGAGACGATCGAGTGAAGCTCGTCCGCGTTTGCGAAGCCCGACCGGATTCGTAAATAGAGGTGTCGCAAGTTTCATCGCCTCGGGCAGGGTTGCCACTTCGATTCCGTTGCCGTACGGATCCCCGGCGAAAGCGACGTAGCCCAACTCTGCCAGCCGCTCGGCGCGCTTCTTTGCATGCTCGCCAAGGCCGAATGCTTCCGGCATCACGAGGACGCCGGGGCGCTTGCCGGATTTCTTTTCGTCGTAAGCGAGATAGCCGCGGAGGGTTACGTCGCCGTCCTTGTATTCAATCGTCTCTGTCTTCATGTGCGTCTCCGATGGTTGTGAATCAGGCGCCATCTTGCACGATTCGGCCATTTTCTGGAAGCCGCCGAATAGTTGTAAGTTAACCCATCGCGAGTCGAGGAGAGGCCAATGCTCGAGCTGTTTCACGCGCACATTTCGACGTGCAGTCAGAAGGTCCGGCTGTGCCTGGCAGAGAAAGGACTGACGTGGACCGATCATCCGATCGAGTTTGCCCGTGGCGAGCATCTGACGCCCGCGTACCTCGCGCTGAATCCCAACGGCGTCGTGCCGACGCTGGTGCATGATGGCCGGCCAGTGATCGACTCGTCGGTGATTTGCGAATATCTCGAGGAGACCCAGCCCAATCAAGGCACCACACTGATGCCGCGCGACGCTTATGGCCGCGCGAGAGTTCGCGCGTGGCTGCGTTACATCGAGGAGGTACCGACCGCGGCGATTCGCGTCCCGTCGTTCAACGGGCTGTTTCTCAAGGGATGGCGTCAGATGAGTGATGCGCAGCGCGCGGGATACATCGCGGCGACGCCGTTGCGCAAAGGACACTACCGGCGATTCGGCACCGACGGCTTTTCAAAAGATCAGATGGACGAGTCCACCGAGCGGCTGCGCCAGACCGTCGAGAGAATCGACGGCGCGGCGAAAAGCTCGCAGTGGCTGGCGGGCGACTCGATCTCGCTCGCCGACTTGTGTGTTCTACCGACGATTGTCCGCATGTCGGATATCGGCCTCGAAAACGTCTGGCGCGACTTGCCCGGAATGACGGATTGGTACGCGCGGATAAGAGCCCGGCCTTCATTCGAGAAGGCATTCTATCCGGGCTCGCGCGTCTCGGTTTCTGATTAGAATTTCGCCGCCGGAATTCGCCGCGCGGCGAGAGTTCTGCTAGGAGCTTGGTTTATGGCAGATCCCGATTTCACTTTTTTCAGTGAGTTCAAGCTCGTCCACAAAGGGCATTCGTTCGAGGAATTCCGCGAAGGCCAGGTCTTCGAGCATCATTGGGGCCGCACCATCAACGCCGGCGACAATTCGCTCTTCACCACCGCGACCCTCGCGCATTGCCCGCTGTACTTCAACGCCGAGTATGCGCGCGCGCACGGTCATCCCGACGTGGTGGTTAATCCGATGCTGGTCGCATGCACCGTGGTCGGCATTTCAGTCGAGGACTTGAGCGAAGCGGGCGGCCCATTTCTCGGAATCAACAATCTGGAATTTCACCGCCCCGTCTATCCCGGCGATACGCTGACCGCGCGCAGCACCGTGGTCTCGACGCGCGAATCCGCCAGCCGCGGAAATTTCGGAATCGTCACCTGGCGCACCGAAGCGCGCAATCAACGCGACGAACTCGTCATCAGCTACGAGCGCACCAACCTCGTGGCCAAACGCAGAGGAGCGCCATTGTGAGTTACATGACCGACGAGCGGCGGATGATTCAGACTGCGGCGCGCGACTTCGCGATGAACGAAGTTCTGCCCATCGCGAACAAGCTCGACCCCGAGCAAGGCGACATCCCGATGTCGTTGCGCGACAAGCTCGCGGAGATGGGCTACTTCGGCGTCGTCATCCCGGAGGAATACGGCGGGCTTGGCCTCGGTGCGTTCGAGTACGTGCTGATCACCGAGGAACTGGCGCGCGCGTGGATGAGCGTCGCGAGCATCATCGCTCGCGGCAACGGACTCGGCGGCGGTTTCACGGCGGCGCAGCGGCGCGAGTATCTGCCGCGGATGGCGCGCGGAGAATTCCTCGGCGCGGCGGCGCTGTCGGAGCCGGACGCGGGGTCCGATCTCGCCAATGTCTCGTGCAAGGCGACGCGCGACGGCGACGGCTGGATGCTGAACGGCACCAAGACCTGGTGCACGTTTGCCGACGGTGCGGATTTCATCTCGGTGCTGGCGCGCACGAAGCAGCCGTCTGATCCGCGCCGGCGCCACGAAGGTATCAGCCAGTTCCTGGTGCTGAAGGAGCGCGGCAAGTTTCCACCGGGGCTGACGGGCTCGCCGATTCGCAAGATTGGTTACTTCGGATGGAAAACCTGGGAGTTGCACTTCGACAATTTCAAACTGCCGGCCGACGCCTTGCTCGGCCGCGAGCGCGAGGATCGCGGCGAGGGCAAGGGATTCTACGGGGCCGTCAGCGGGCTCGAGGTGGCGCGAGTGCATACTGCGGCGCGAGCGATCGGGCTGGCGCGCGGCGGGCTCGAAGACGCGTTGGCATACGCGCAGAAGCGAATCGCATTCGGCCAGCCGATCGGAGAATTCCAGGCGATTCGATTCAAGCTGGCCGAGATGGCGACCGAAATCGAAGCGGCGCGCCAGCTTACGTACTTCGTTGCCACTGAAGTCGACAGCAAGCGGCGATGCGACAAGGAAGCGTCGATGGCGAAGCTATTCGCTTCCGAGATGGCTGAGCGCGTGACCAGCCAGGCGCTGCAGATTCATGGCGGCTACGGATACACCAAGGACTTCCCGCTCGAGCGCTATTGGCGCGACGCGCGCCTCACCAAAATTTTCGAGGGCACTTCTGAAATCCAACTGCGGATTATCTCCGATCGCTTGCTGCCGAAGGTGCGAAAGTGAGTACCTCGATTTCGAAACTGACGGGCGCCGGAAATTACTTCGAAGACTTCGAGGTCGGCGCGAAAATGCGTCACGCGCGTGGCACCACGATCGGCGAGATCGAAAATCAGATGCTCACGAAGCTCGTGCTGAACACCGCCGACGGCCATTACAACGAGCATCGCATGCGATCGACGCAATTCGGCCAACGCCTCGTTTTCGGCCTCGTGACCGGCTCGGTGTGTATCGGGCTGGCGACGCAGGACACCGGCGAGAATGCGCTCGCCGAGCTCGGCCTCACAGGAATCAGGTTCACCTCGCCGGTTTTTCACGGCGACACGCTGTACGCGTACACGGAAGTTCTCGAAAAGCGCGACGCCGATCGCGATGACGCCGGCATCGTGCGCTTCAAGCATTGGGGCACCAAGCATGACGGGACGATCGTCTTCGAAGGCGAGCGCACGGTGCTGATCAAGCGCCGCTCGCATTGGGGCAATCGATGAAGGCGCGCACCGGTCCGCTCTCTGATGTTCGCGTGCTCGATCTGACGCAGGCGCTGGCGGGTCCGTACTGCACGATGCTGCTGGCCGACCTTGGCGCCGACGTTATCAAGGTCGAGCCGCCAGCCGGCGACATGAGCCGGGGCATGGGGCCGTTTCCGGCGGATCGAGAAGGATGCGACTACGGCGGATACTTCGCGAGCGTGAATCGCAACAAGCGCAGTATCGTGCTCGACCTCAAGAGCGACACGGGCCGCGACGCGTTTTTCAAGCTCGCGAAAACTGCGGATGCGGTCGTCGAGAATGCGAAGACCGGCGTGATGGATCGCGCGGGAGTCAGCTACGAGCGGCTGCGCGAAATAAATCCGGCGCTGGTCTATGCCGCCATTCGCGGCTTTGGCGATCCGCGCACCGGTGTGAGTCCGTATGCGCATTGGCCCGCTTTCGACATCGTCGCGCAGAGCATGGGCGGGCTGGTCGCGATCACGGGTCCGGAAGGCAGCGCCGGGTACAAAGCCGGTCCCGGCATCGGTGACATCTATCCCGGCACGCTCGCGGCGCTTGGCGTGGTGTCTGCGATTCATTCGGCGCGGCGGACAGGGCAGGGCCAATTTCTCGACGTCGCGATGTACGACGCGATTCTCGCGCTGTGCGAGATGCTCGTTTACAGCTATTCGAGCGCCGGCATCGTCCGTGAGCCGGGCGGGAACGGCACTCCAGTGCTGTGTCCGTTTGATATTTTTCCGACGCGCGATGGTGCCGTCGCAATTGCGGCGCCCGGCGAGAATCATTGGAAGATTTTGTGCGATGCGATCGGACGGCCCGAGCTGGTGACCGACGATCGCACGCGCAACGTCAACCGGCGCGTCGCCAACGCCGAGTTCGTGCGCGGCATTCTCAGCGAATGGACAAAAGCGCACAGCATCGCGCGAAATCGTCGACGCAATCGGCGGCAAGGTGCCGGTCGGCCCGGTCAACACCGCCAAAGATATTTTCGAGGATCCGCATCCGAGAGCGCGCGGCATGCTGGTCGAGGTCGAGCAGCCGGGCGACAATCCTGCCCTGATGATCGCGGGATGTCCGATCAAGCTGACAGGCACACCCTCGGGAATTTACGCGCGCGCGCCGCGGCTCGGCGAGCATACCGAACAGGTGCTGGCCGACGCGGGAATTTCAATCGCGCGCAAGGAGTAATCATGACGCTTCGACTAAGACGTTCAGAACTTTCGACGCCGGCTTCGAGTCCAAAGATGATCGAGAAGGCGATGGCGACCGCGGCCGATATGGTCTTTCTCGATCTTGAAGATGCGGTCGCGCCGGCGCAGAAGGAAGCCGCGCGCAAGAACGCCGTCGACGCGCTGCGCAATCTCGACTGGGGCACCAAGATTCGCGCCGTGCGTGTCAACGGCGCGGATACCTATTGGGCACACGACGACGTGATCGAAGTCGTCGAAGGCGCGGGCGACAAGCTCGACGTTATTATCGTGCCGAAGCCCAAGGCGCCGCGCGACATCTGGTTCTTCGACACTCTGCTGACGCAGCTCGAGACCAAACTTCATCTAAAGAAGAAGATCGGCCTCGAGGCTCTGATCGAGGAGAGCGCGGCGCTCGCGCGCGTCGAGGAAATTGCCGCGTCGTCGCAGCGGCTCGAGGCACTTATTTTAGGATTTGGAGATCTCTCAGCCAGCCAGGGAATGCGCTTCGGCGTCGCGAGCGATCCGGCAAACCGATATCCCGGCGACATGTGGCATCACGCGCGCGTGCGGATGATCACCGCATGCCGCGCCAGCGGTATCGACGCGATCGATGGCCCGTTTGGCAACTTCAAGGATCCGGACGGCTATCGGCGCGAGGCGACCTGGGCGGCGACCCTCGGCGCGGTCGGCAAATGGGCGATACATCCGAGCCAGATCGAAATTGCCAACGACGTGTTCGCGCCGACGCCGCATGAGATCGAAAACGCGCGCAAAATGTCCGAAGCCTACCAAGCCGCGACGCGCGACGGCGCGGGCGCCGCAGGAGCGGGCGGGATGCTCGTGGACGCCGTCGCAGTGCGAATTTTCGAAGGCGTGCTGGAGCGCGCGCGCCTCACTGGCCGCGCCTAAAACTTACACCGGCTTGCAATTAATGCGGTGCTCAAAGTGCGGGACCAATAATCCTTCGGCAAATAACTTCTGCGCGAAGTGCGGGAGTTCGCTCGCCAAGCTTTGCGGGAAGTGCAAGGCGGAAAACCCGCCAACCTCCGATTTTTGCGGCAAGTGCGGGACTCCACTAACGAAAGGTGCAGGCGCAGCAGCCGCGATTTCGGCGCCGCTGGAATTATCTTCCAAGTTGCGCGTCGCCCCGGAGAGCAGCTCACCACAAGCGCTCGAGGGCGAGCGCAAGATGGTCACCGCGCTGTTCGCGGATATCAAAGGATCGACGGAGCTCGAGCAGGATCTCGATCCCGAAGAGGCGCGCGCGATCATCGATCCTGCCCTCAAGCTGATGATCGACGCGGTGCGGCGCTATGACGGATACATCGTACAGTCGACCGGCGACGGCATCTTCGCGCTGTTTGGTGCGCCGGTCGCGCACGAGGATCATCCGCAGCGCGCGCTCTACGCCGCGCTTCGCATGCAGGAGGATCTGAAACGCTACGCGGCAAGATTGCGCGAGGCAGGCAACCTGCCGATCGAAGCGCGCGTCGGTGTGAACACGGGCGAGGTGGTGGTGCGTTCGATCACGACCGGCGAGGGACAAACTGAGTACACGCCAATCGGGCACACGACCAACCTGGCCTCGCGGATGCAGGCGCTCGCGCCGACGGGCTCGATCGCGACCAGTGAGCAAACGCGTAAATTCGTCGAGGGATATTTCCAACTCAAGCCGCTGGGTCCTACCAAGGTCAAAGGCGTCAGCGAGCCGGTCAACGTTTACGAGGTGACGGGACTTGGGCCTCTGCGCACGCGGTTGCAGCGCTCGGCAGGACGCGGGTTTACAAAGTTCGTCGGCCGCGCGCATGAGATGGACGCATTGAAGCACGCAGCCGATCAGGCCAGGGCCGGACACGGACAGATCGTCGCGGCGATGGCCGAGGCCGGGGTCGGCAAGTCGCGGCTGTTGTTCGAGTTCAAGGCGGTTTCGCAGTCGGGCTGGATGGTGCTGGAGACTTTCTCAGTCTCGCACGGGAAAGCGTCCGCGTTTCTGCCCGTGATCGACCTGCTGCACGGCTACTTCAAGATCACCGGCGATGACGATTTGCGCGCACGGCGCGTCAAGGTCAACGGCACCGTGCTCACGCTGGATCGCGCGCTGGAAGACACTCTGCCGTATCTGTTTGGGCTGCTGGGGATTGTGGAAGGTGATGACCCGCTCGCGCAGATGGACGCGCAAGTCCGCACGCGCCGCACCCTGGACGCGATCAAGCGCATCCTGATTCGCGAATCTCTGAATCAGCCGTTGATGGTCGTCTTCGAGGACCTGCACTGGATCGACGAGGAGACGCAGGCGTTTCTGAACCTGCTTGCCGACTCGATCGCCACGACCAGGATCCTGCTGCTCGTGAATTATCGTCCCGAATACTCACATCAGTGGAACAGCAAGACCAACTACACGCAGTTGCGCCTCGACCCGCTTGGAAAGGAGAGCGCCGAGGAGATGCTGTCGGCTCTGCTTGGTGACGGCAAGGATTTGGCCCCCCTCAAGCGCCTGATCATCGAGCGCACCGAGGGCAATCCGTTCTTCATGGAAGAGACGGTGCTGGTGCTGTTCGACGAAGGAGCGCTTAAGCGCAACGGCGCGGTGAAGCTTACTCAGCCGCTGAGCCAGCTCAAGATTCCGCCGACGGTTCAGGCGATTTTGGCCTCGCGCATCGACCGGTTGGCGCCCGACCACAAAGAGCTGCTCCAGACGCTGGCTGTCATCGGCATGGAATTCCAACTCGGTCTGGTGCGCAAGGTTTTGGAAGTGCAATCGGGCCTGGAGTTGGAGTCGATGCTCTCCGAACTTCAGCTGGGCGAGTTCATCTATGAGCAGCCGGCAGCGGGCGACATTGCGTACACCTTCAAGCACGCGCTGACCCATGACGTCGCCTACAACTCGGTGCTGAACGAAAGGCGCAAGGCGATGCACGAGCGGATCGGCGGCGCGATGGAGGAACAATTCGCGGGCAGGCTCGAAGATCACCTTGGCGATCTCGCGCGCCACTACAGTCGTAGTGCAAACACCGCAAAGGCGATTGAATATCTGCACCAAGCGGCCTACCAGGCCGCGCAGCGCTCCAGCTATCCCGAGGCGATCGCATACGTCAACAAGGCACTTGAAGTATTGGCCGGCCTGCCGCATAACGAACAGCGCGATCGTGATGAGCTTCTGCTGCGCGCAGTCCTTGGCGTCTCGCTGATGGCGGCCAAAGGCTTCGACTCTGATGAAATCGAGCATTCCTTTGCGCGCGGAGCAGTTCTGGCGCGAGAGCTCAAGGACACGATCTTTCTATTGAACATGCTAAACGGGCTGTGGGGCTTTCATTTCACCCGCGGACACGTGAAGCCGGCCGTGGATTTCTCCCGGGAAATGATGGCCGTGGCAGAAGAATTGAACGACCCGGGCTCGATCAGAGACGCTCACGGTGCAATAGGGTCCTCGCTCGTCTACACCGGGGATTTGCTTGCCGCTCGCCGCCATCTTGAACAGGCAGCAGGCGACCTGACTAGCGCGCAGAGATCAACGCGCAGGCCGAATCGCTTTGGCCCGGATCCCAGGGTGCTCGCTCTCACCCAACTGGGCGAAGTGCTGTTTGATCTCGGGTATCCAGACCAGGCGCTGGAACGGGCCCACGAGGCGATGAGTGTCGTTGATGTAGACTCCGAACCGTTCAGTGTGGCGATGGCGATGATGTTCGTTGCCCAGATTCATTGTGCGCGCGGAGAAGCCGTCAAGGGCGCGGAGTCGGCGCGCGCGGTGATCGCGCTATGCGAGGAGCGCGGCTATCCGTTCTGGCAGTCAGTAGGAAAAAGAGTTCTCGCCTGGGCGCTGATGCTGCAGGGGCAGGTGAGAGAGGGCCTCGAGCTGGCGGAACAGGAGATGCTGCGATTCACCGGACCGCAAGCCTCGATGGTCCATCTACGGGTCCTGCTGAACATAGCAGAAGGCTACGAACTGATCGGGGAGACGCAGCGGGCCCTGGGGTTACTCGACCAATGGCGCACTGTGCGCGACAAGCTCGAACTCGGCATGCTCGATTCTTTCTACTATCGCATGCGCGGCAAGGTGTTCCTCCGGAGCGGAGCTGATGACGAAGCCGAGAAGGCTTTCCGCCAGGCGATCGAGGCGGCTGTGGCCCGCAACGCGAAGTCCGAGGAGTTGCGCTCGACGGTGCTCCTCGCACAGGTGCTCACCAGGCACGAACGTCGCGACGAAGCGCGTACGATGCTCGCCGAAATCTACAACTGGTTCACCGAGGGCTTCGACACTGCCCGTCTGAAAGACGCAAAGGCGCTGCTCGATGAGCTAAACGCCTAGGTGACAGCGTCGCACTTGCGAGGCTAACAGGTGTTAGGTAAATTCGTAATGACCGCAAATCGACGCCCGCGAAGGACTCTATGAGATTTGGACTCTTCTATGAACATCAACTTCCACGCCCGTGGGAGGAAAAGAGCGAGCTGCAACTGATCCAGGACGCGCTCGATCAGATCGAGTTGGCGGACAAGCTCGGCTTCACCAATGTCTGGGAAGTGGAGCATCACTTTCTGGAAGAGTACTCGCACTCGAGCGCACCCGAGGTTTTTCTCGCCGCCGCGAGCCAGCGCACCACGAACATGCGGCTCGGTCACGGAATCGTGCTGACCGCGCCCGGCTACAACCATCCCGCGCGCATCGCCGAGCGAATCGCGATGCTCGACCTGGTCTCGAAAGGACGCGTCGAGTTCGGCTCGGGCGAGTCGGGATCGCTGGCGGAGCTCGGCGGCTTCAATCTCACGCCCGCGCTGAAACGCGAGATGTGGCGCGAGGGACTCGAGACCGCGCTGCGCTGCATGACCGAGGTCCCGTTCGGCGGCGTCGACGGCAAGTACGTCAAGATGCCGCCGCGCAACGTGGTGCCCAAGCCGGTGCAGAAACCGCATCCGCCGGTGTGGGTCGCGTGCTCACGGCGCGAAACGATCCTGCTCGCCGCGGAATGCGGCATCGGCGCCCTGACTTTCTCGTTCATCGATCCGGAAGAAGCGGTGCATTGGGTCGGTGACTATCGCAAGACGCTCGCCGAGAAGTGCGTTCCGATCGGCAGCGCCATCAATCCCGAGATTTCGTGCGTTACTCCGATGATGTGCCACCAGAGCGAGCGCGAAGCTATCCTGCGCGGGCTCGAAGGCGGCAACTTCTTCGGCTACTCACTCGGCCACTATTACGTCTTCGGCGATCACAAGCCGGGGGTATCGAACGTGTGGGAGGAATTCACCAATAAGCGCGCCGAGCGCGGCTACTCGCCCGACGTCGCGATTGCGATGCGCCAGCGCCGGCTGAGCGCGCGGCTCGATAACGATCAGGGCGATCAGCAGGGCTTGCGCGGCGCGGTTGGCACGCCGGATCAGTTGCGCGAGTACTTCAGGCGCTTCGAGGACGCCGGCGTCGATCAGATGATCTTCGTGATGCAGGCGGGGAAGAATCGCCACGAGCACATCATGGAATCGATCGAGCTGTTCGGCAAAGAAGTACTGCCGGAGTTCGCAGAGCGCGACGGTGCTATTCGCGCGAAGAAGATGAAGGAGCTCGAGCCGACCATCGAGATGGTGATGAAGCGCAAACGCTCCGACTATCCGAAGATGCCGGCCGACTACCTCATCGAGGCGCTCCCGAAGCGGCTCATCCAGCAGGTCGGCGGCAAAGAGATGCTCGACAAGCTCGAGAGCGACTCAGCGATCGGCATCCCGCGGCCGCAGAATCTACAGGAGCGCCTGCAGCAGGGCATCGTCCCGCAGCGCGGCCCGAACAGCGGGGGCGCAAAGTAGGGCGCTCAGATCGCTTAGAAGTTCCACGGTTCTGCCATCGCTTACTTCGCAGCCTGCGACTGGAAGAAGCTCCACATCGTGTCGTTGGCGTTTATATTGTCCGTGACCGGCCCGAGGATCCTCGTGACCAGCCACCCCTGATGAGCGCCCGGCCAGGTGTGTCCGCCGTCCTGCACGATCACATTTTCCAGCCCGCGCCCGGCCGGACACGAATAGGTCTCGACCGTTACCGGCATCGGATCGCTCGCGTCCTTGGCGGGGATCTGCGTTCGAGTCGCCGCGCCACAGCCGTTGCGCTTCTGCCAGATCGCGACCGCCTGCGCATTGCTCAGCGCAGTGCCGCGGTTGCCGAATTGTGGAGCGATCGGGCCTCCATTGAACGGAACGAATTTGTCTGCGGTGCCGTGAAAGAAGATTACAGGCATCGGACGCGCCGATGGGCACGCCGCATCGACCGGCTGCGTCGCCGCTACCACCGCGATTCCGGCCAGCGCGTCGGGCATCACGCACGCCATGTGCTGCGCCATGAAGCCGCCATTGGAAATTCCAGCCGCATAGACTCGCTTGGGGTCGATCAATCCCTGCGCCGTTACCTCCGCCAGCATCGCCTTCATGAATCCGATGTCGTCCGCCATCGACTCATGCCCGATCACGCGGCCGTCATTCCAATGCTTATCGATCCCCTGCGGATACATGACGACAAGGCCATGCGCCTGGGCGAACGCATCGAAGTCCGAGTAGCGTTCCTGCTGAACGTCAGTGCTGCCGCTGCCGTGCATCAGGATAAACGCCGGCAGACGTTTTCCACTCTGCGCGGGTGGCACGTAGAGCAGATAGGTACGCGTCACGCCGTTCACGTCGATAGTGTGCGATACAGCCTCGCCGGCGACGGCTGGGAATGCCGACAGTATGGCCGTAGCAAGAACGATCGCGGCAACAATCGAGACGCGAGGAACTAACGCGTCCTTCCGACGCTCGCGATGCGTCACGCCGGCTTTGCGATCGCGCCGCTCTTGCGCAGTGTCTCCAAATCCGAGTTCGCGAAACCCCAGTCACGCAATGCTTCCTCGGTATGCTCGCCGGGCTTGGCGGGCGGGCGCTGAATCTTGCTCGGCGTGCGCGAGAATCGAGGCGCCGGCCCCGGCTGTGTCACTCCCCCCTCCTCGATAAAAGTTCCGCGATGCTTGTTGTGCGGATGCTTCGGCGCTTCATCCATGTTGAGCACGGGCGCGAAGCAAATGTCGCTGCCCTCCATGATCTTGCACCACTCGTCGCGGGTCTTGGCGCGGAAAATCGTTTTCAGCCGCTCCTTCATCGCGGGCCACTTTTGACGATCCTGTTGATGCGGCAATTCCTGGCCCTTCAGCCCTGATTTCTCGAGCAACTCGGCGTAGAACTTTCCTTCGATCGACCCGATCGAGACGTACTTGCCGTCTTTGGTTTCGTAAACTTCGTAGTAATGGGCGCCTGTGTCGAGGATGTTGTCGCCGCGCTCGTTGTTCCAAAATCCGGAGCCGTGCATGCCGTAAATCGCAGTCATCAATGACGCAGCGCCGTCGACCATCGCGGCATCGACCACCTGGCCCTTGCCGGACTTCTGCGCCTCGAGCAGGCCCGCGACCACTCCCAGAGCCAGGTAGAGCGCGCCGCCGCCGAAATCGCCGACGAGATTCAAGGGCGGAACCGGAGCGTCGCCCTTGCGGCCGAAGCTGTGCAGCGCACCCGACAGCGCGATGTAGTTGATGTCGTGGCCGGCGGCATGCGCGAGCGGACCTTCCTGACCCCATCCCGTCATGCGTCCGTAGATGAGCCGCGGGTTGCGCTTGAGACAATGGTCGGGGCCGAGGCCGAGCCGTTCGGTCACGCCCGGACGGAAGCCCTCGATCAACGCGTCAGCTTTCTCGACCAGCTTCAGGACGGCCTCGATCGCTTCGGGCTTTTTCAAATCGAATGCGACCGAGCGCCGGCCGCGATTGAGCAGGCTGTATTTCTGATCCATCGCGATGCCCAAACCAGCGTCGGCCACACGATCGATTCGCAACACGTCGGCGCCCATGTCCGAGAGAAGCATCGCACACATTGGTCCCGGCCCAATCCCGGCCAGCTCGATGACGCGATAACCTGACAACACTCCCATGATTCTTACCTCTGCGATTACTTAAGCCCGCGGACTTTTTTGTTCGCCTCGCGGCCGAGACACTTTTGCAACCATGCCGAGACGTTTGGCCACGACGAGAGATCCAGCTTGATCATCGCCGCCCAGCTCATCACCGCGGCCACGTTCAGGTCCGCGATCGTAAAATTCTTGCCGAGCAGATATTCCTTGCCCTTGAGCGACTCCTCGAGCGCGTTCATCGGCGCCTTCAACGCTTCGACTGCGGCCTGCGCGGCCTTCTCGTCGCGCTGATCGGGTGGATTCATCACGCGGTTGCGCAGAATCGTGATCAGATGCGGCTCGACTTCGGTCATCGCAAAGAAGCTCCACTTGTAGACGTCGGCGCGCCCCGCGGGATCCGACGGCCACAGCGAATTCTTGCCGTACTTTTCGGCCAGGTAGAGATTGATCGCCATCGATTCCCAGACCACGACGCCGTCGTCTTCGAGTACCGGAACGTGACCGTTGGGATTGAGCTTGAGATGGCCCGGCGACTTGGCGTCAGTCGTCGGCATCGGATTGTGTTCGTAGTTTACGCCGAGCTCTTCGAGAGCCCACAAGGACCGGGCGCTGCGCGATCGTGAAGTTCCGTGTAGTTTTGTCATTTTTCCGTCCCTCCGAAGATCGCATCTTACTACCAGAGATCGGGATCCTTACAAGCGCACCAATAGGAAAGTACTCGCCCATAACTGAACCGCCGGAGCGATTGACTCGCACCGGCGGCTTTTCTGCATTCGGATCGGATCGTTACACGTTCAGGGACCCGTCCCCGTGAGGCTGATGTTGTGAGGGCTGTTCGGATCGCTGCCGATAGTTACCGCGACGGTCGCACTTTCTGCCGATCCGCCGCCGGTCGGCGCGAACGTCACTGCGATAGTGCAGCTCGTATTCGGCGGTGCTGTCGATCCGCAGGTGCCGCCTGTCACCGTGAAGTCGGTCGCATTCGGCCCGCTGAAATTTTCGCTCACGGACAGCGGAAATCCCGACAGGTTGGTGACCGTCACATTCCTCGTCCTCGTAGGTGTCTTCGAGGTTAGCGTGCCGTACGCCAGCTTCACCGGAGTGACTCTCGCCGGGATCGTCGGCCCGGTACTGAGCGCAACCGTGTAGGGACTGAGCGGATCGGGACTGTCGGCAACAGTGAGCGTCGCAGACTCGGTTCCGAGCGCGCCCGGCCTGAAGGTTACGATTATCGAACACTCCTTCTGGGCGCCCAGCGTCGCGGTGCAGGTACCTCCCGTTATCGAGAAATCGGCAGAGTTCGCCCCGCTGAAGCTTTCGCTCAGGGCCACCGGCCGTGTTTGATGATTGACGACGGCAAAGGCCTTCTCCCCGGTGCGACCGAAATGCACGTCGCCGAAGACCAGGCTGTCCTTCGATAGCGTCAGACCCACGAGGCCGTTGCCACTGAGTGCAACGTGTTGCGGGCTGGTCGTCGCGTTGTCAGTCAACGCAAGCGATCCGCTATGCGGGCCTGGTGCGCTGGGCGCGAATGAGACCGCCATCGTGCACGAGCTCTTCGCCGCGAGGGTCACAGGGATCGCGCCGCACGACCCCCCTCCGGTTACGGCAAACTCAGGATCGGACGAAATCGCGCTTGAGATGATCAGCGAATTGGTCCCGCCGGTATTACGAATAGTCAGATTCTTCGCGACCGACTGACCCACCGCGACATTGCCGAAGTCCACTGCGGCAGTCACCGACACAGTGGTGGTCGGCGTCGCACTCGGACTTGGTGTCGCCGTTGCGGTAGCAGTTGAAGTCGCAGTCCGCGTGGCAGTTGCGGTTGCGGTCTGCGTGGAGGTCGAAGTCCGGGTTGAGGTCGCGGTCGCAGTGGCTGTTGGGGTTGCGGTTCTGGTCGCAGTCGCGGTTGAGGTAGCCGTTGGCGTTGCGGTTACCGTGGTTGTGGCCGTGGAGGTGGCGCTCGCAGTGGAGGTGGGCGTGGCCGTTGCAGTTTTAGTCGCGGTGCTCGTGGCCGTCGGTGTCGCGGTGGCTGTAGTAGTCGAGGTTGCAGTCGCGGTTTTCGTGGTGGTCGCAGTAGCTGTGGCGGTGGCCGTCGCGGTCGCGGTGGGCGTAGTCGTTGAAGTCGATGTCGCAGTCGCGGTGTGAGTGGGAGTCGCGGTTGCGGTCGGTGTCGCACTTACGGTGCCCGTCGCGGTCGGCGTTGCAGTCGCGGTGGTTGTCGACGTCGCGGTCGCGGTTTTAGTTGAAGTCGCAGTTGCGGTCGCAGTCTGCGTAGCGGTCGTCGGTCGCCCGTTGGCGTTGCAGTCACGGTAGTAGACGCAGTCGCAGTCGCCGTCGCGGTTTTAGTGGAGGTTGCAGTTGCGGTCGGCGTTGCAGTGACGCTGCCCGTGGCCGTTGGCGTCGCGCTGACCGTTGCTGTCGCTGTCGGAGTTGCGGTCCTGGTTGCCGTCGCCGTGCTTGTCGGGGTTGCGGTCACGGTAGCGGTGGCCGTTGGGGTTGCAGTCAGAGTTGCGGTCGCAGTTGAGGTCGCCGTCGACGTGGCGGTTGCCGTCGCCGTCGCCGTTTTAGTTGAGGTCGCAGTTGCGGTCGGCGTTGCAGTGACGCTGCCCGTGGCCGTTGGCGTCGCGGTGACGGTTGCTGTCGCTGTGGCAGACGCCGTCGGAGTTGCGGTCCTGGTTGCCGTCGCCGTGCCTGTCGGCGTTGCGGTCGCGGTAGCGGTGGCCGTCGACGTGGCGGTCGACGTTGCTGTCGCCGTCGCGGTTTTGGTTGAAGTCGCAGTCGCCGTCGGGGTTGCAGTGACCGTTGCGGTGGCCGTTGGCGTCGCGGTGACGAGTTGCGGTCGCGGTTGAGGTCGCAGTCGACGTTGCCGTTGCAGTGCCGTCGGGGTTGCAGTGACCGTTGCGGTGGCCGTTGGGGTCGCAGTGAGAGTTGCGGTCGCGGTTGAGGTCGCAGTCGACGTTGCCGTTGCGGTCGGGGTTGCAGTAACCGTGGCGGTCGCCGTCGGGGTTGCACTCAGAGTTGCGGTCGCCGTTGCCGTCGCAGTTCGAGTTGAAGTTGCCGTGGCGGTAACCGTTGGAGTTGCAGTTGCGCTCGCGGTCGCCGTCGCGGTCGCGGTTTTGGTTGAAGTCGCAGTCGCCGTCGGGGTTGCAGTAACCGTGGCGGTCGCCGTTGGGGTTGCAGTCAGAGTCGCAGTTGCGGTTGACGTCGCGGTCGATGTGGCCGTCGCGGTTTTAGTTGCAGTCGCGGTCGCCGTGGGCGTTGCCGTCAGGGTTGCAGTGGCCGTTGGTGTCGCAGTCAGAGTCGCCGTTGCCGTCGCGGTTCGAGTTGAGGTCGCTGTGGCGGTCGCCGTCGGAGTTGCAGTTGTGGTCGCCGTAGCGGTTGAAGTCGCTGTTACCGTAGGCGTCGCGGTCTTGGTCGCCGTCGCACTTGCCGTTGCCGTCGCAGTCGAGGTCGCGGTTTTAGTCGCCGTCGCACTTGCTGTGGCGGTGACGGTTGACGTTGCAGTCGTTGTCGCCGTGGCAGTTGCAGTCCGGGTTGCGGTGGCAGTAGGTGTCGGCGTTGCCGCGGTTGACGTCGCGGTAGGAGTCGGCGTTGCTACTGCGCACGCGCCCGCAGGCTGGTCATATCCCAGCACCCGATTGTTGCCCGCGTCGGCGATGTAGACATCGCACGAGCCGTCCACCGCGATGCCGATGGGCGGATGAAACCCGCTGCTCATAGGCACCGGTGCGCCGAGGCTGTCGGCGGTTATTCCGCCTTTATCAGGGGTGCCGGTGGTGAAACTCCCGCCCTGTCCAAAAACCTGTAGCGCCGTGAGACTTCCCGGAATCGTCGATGCGTTCGGGAAGCGAAGTACGCGGTTGTTGCCTGGATCCATCGCGTAAAGATTCTCGTTCGCGTCAACCGCTACGCCGTTCCATCCGCCGAGCCCGTACAACAGGCTTTGGTTGGTGGTGCCGCTGCAACTGTAGGAAGTAAAGCCGCCCCCGCAAGTGCCGAAGACTTTGTCGGCTACGATGTCTCCCTGGCATCCGGAGCCGTCGCCAGCGGGGACGCATCCGCCCGCGGCACCGAGCGGATTGAGATACATCAGGAGCCGCGAGATGCTGCCGTTGCTGGCCGCGTCGGTCACGAACAGGTTGCCCTGCGGGTCCACGGCGATGCCGGTCGGCGCCGTCAGGCTGATGTCGCTCGGAGTGCTGGGGCAATTGTTCGCGCCGAAGCCGCCGCCGCAGGTCCCGAACACCAGGTGCGCCGTTTGGCTGGTTAGCGGTGAATCGTATTCGAACACTGCTTCCGGAAAGGCGACGGATATGTAGAGCGCGTTATTTCTGGGGTCGAATGCGACGCTCTGCGGCTGACTCAAGGTATCCGCGGTACCGCTCGACGGGGTGCAGACATTTGTCGTGAAATCGCCGCAGGTGCCGAACACGCGATCGGCGATCGTGTCTCCGGCCGATCCCGACGGAGTACCGGGAGGCGTAAGTATCGGCCCGCGAACCGGGCACGAATCCCAGGAAAGGATTGTCGTACTCGAGTACGCGGTTGTTCCCGCTGTCGGTAATGTACAAATCGCCCGAGCTGTCGACCGTCATCCCGAGCGGGTCGCTGAGACTGTCAGGTCCCTCGCCGCCGACACCGTTATTAGCCGTGAGATGGAAGAAATCGGGCTGTCCGAATACCAGGTCGGCGGGCTGGCCGTTCTGGAAAGTTTTCGCGTCATACCAGGCGAGCACGCGATTGTCGAATTGTCCGTTGCCGCCGCCGTCGGAGACGTAAATATGATTCGGCGTCGAATACTGATCGACCGTCACGTTCTGCGGTAAATTGAGTCCCTTGCCATCGACCAGATCGTGAAAGCCCAGGTCGAACACGTCCTGACCCAGCACCGCATCGGCGGTGTTATCGGTTGACAGGGGAGTGTTGTACTCCATCACCCGATTGTTATTCAGGTCCGCGATGAAAGTGTTGCCCAACGAGTCGATCGCCACGCCGCTCGGATCGCACAGGCTGGTGGCTGAGGGATTAAAGCAGAAATTACTAGTGAAATTGTTCTGTCCAAAGACAAAATCAGCCGACGGATCGGTGCTCGAAGAAGCCGGTGTGTTGAACTCAAGCACGCGGCTGTTGGTGAAATCCACGACATACAGGTTGCCGCTGCCGTCGAGCTTTACGTCGATCGGCGCGCTCAACGACGTCGCTTTGGTCGAGCCCCCGAGGTTGGCGCTGGTGTTGGTGAAGTTGGTCTGGCCGAAAACGCCATTGGCCGCAAACGAGGTGGTGACGGGCGGACTCCCGGCGAGCGGGTTGTTGAATTGGAGCACGCGGTTGTTGATGGTGTCCGCGATATAGACGTCGCCGCCTGCATTCACTCCGACTCCGCCGCCGCCGACGAAAAACGCGGACCCGCACAGAGTGCTCGCGGTCGCGCTGCCGCCTTTGTTGCAGGTGGTGGTCGTGAAGACACCACCCTGCCCGAAAACGTAGTCTGCCGTTTCATCGCCGGGATGGCCTGACACCGTCTGCATCCCGCCGCCTGTCTTTGGATCCAGGTACACTACGACGCGACTGTTGGTAGCGTCGGCGACGTAGAGGTCGTGGGTCGTCGGATTTACGCTGACGCCCTCCGGGTTGCACAACTCCACGTTGGAGGTGACGGCGCCCTGTCCATGCGGGCCGTTGCAATTGGAGGTGGTGAACGTCGGATTATTCAAGGCGTCGACCTGGCCGAACACCAGGTTCGCCGTCAACTGGTTCTGGCACGGATTTGCCGCGGTGCAGGTGTGCGGAATCGCAGCATATGCGGCGTAAGGCGCGTTGTACTCGACGACGCGATTATTTTCGAAGTCTGCAATATAGAGGTCGCCGTTGGAATCAACCGCGACTCCGGTCGGAAAGCAAAGATTGGTGGCCGTGGCGGCGTTGAAATTGTTGGTGGGCTGGTCGCATCCGTTGTGAAACATGTCGACCTGGCCGATCACCAGGTCGGCAGCCTGCCCGTTGGCAAATGACTCGGCGTTGTTCCAGCCCAGGATGCGGCTGTTCAGGGTGTCGGCAACATAAAGATGCTGCGGCGTCGAACCTACATCGACTGCTACACCGTTAGCCGGCGTCACGTTGCCGATACTGCCAACAGTGTAGTTAAAGCCGGCGCCGTCGATGAAATTCTGGCCGTTGAGCGTGAACACAATCTGCCCGAGCACTCGATCGGCAGTTGTATCGCCGGTCGCGGCCGGGAGCGTCGTCACAAGAACAAGCGTGGTCAGAAAGACAAGTAGGAGCGAAGGTAGTCGCAACCACTTCGAGAAAAAGTGTGGTTTCCCCCACATTTGGCAACTACTCCATAGTGCAGAATTTCGCCACGGTACAGCAGCTTAAGACTTAATTCTAGAGCACAAAGAGTAATATGTTGTTACAAGAGTTAATGATCCACGTTAAGAAGAACCAAGCGCGCGCTCTGACGATGATCGCGATTCTTGCGCTGGCGACTGGATGTTTTGCACCTAGTCCGACGCGCAAGCAGCGGGATCTCGGTGGCGATCACGTCTCGTTCACGACCTCGGACGGCGTGCTGCTTCGCGGGCATCTATATGGGACTGGATCGACGGGCGTGATTCTCGCGCACATGTATCCTGCCGATCAGTCCGACTGGACCGACTTCGCGCAGGTGCTCGCGGCGCATGGCTACCAGGCGCTGACTTTCGACTTCCGCGGGTTCACGGAATCCGAGGGAACCTCGGGCACCGAATTCGCCGGCACCGATCTACTCGCGGCCTACCAGTTCATGCGCCCTCGGGTCTCGCGAATCTTCATCGCAGGCGCGAGTCTTGGCGCCGAGGCCGCAATCCTGGTCGCAGCGCGTGAGGACGTCGCGGGAATTATCTGCATTTCGGCACCGACCAGCTTTGGCGGTCTCGTGGTCACCGATTCAATCCGTCATGTTCGCGCGCCGATACTGTTTGTCACTTCTGCCGCCGATCCGCTGGTCGGAGGCCAGCCGGAAATCCTGTATCGCCTGGCGGTGGCGCCGAAGTCGATGGAGGTTTACCCCGGCCGCGCGCATGGCACCGCGATTCTGTTCGGCCCTCATGGCCCCGAGCTGCAAGCGCTGATGCTTCGATTTCTTTCTGACAACCAGAAAAACTCGAACGCCGCCGGCTCAGTGCTTTAGTCCGAATACTGCAACGCTGGTGGGCGTGCCGACGTAAACTTTCCCGTTCGCGATCGTCGGCGCGATGTACTTGTTGTCACCGAAACTATCGCCGGGCGCCGTGCTGCTATTGTACAACTCGGTGGCGAGATTGGTCGCGTCGTAGGCGCGCAGAACTCCCAGGGATCCTCCATTCTGGACGGCCCACAAGATTGCATTGCTCGTTCCATTGGCCGAAATACTCGGCGTCGCTCCCGGATAGCCGTAGGTCTCGCTGCTTTTCGACGACGGCATCGCCACCAGCCTCGCCTGTGAAAACGTGAAGGCCTGGAGCTGAACGTTCACTCCGCCATAGTAAAGAGTGTTGTTAAAATAAGCCGGCATCGACCATTCACCATTGTCCAATGCACCGGCGATCGGTTGGTAAGCGTTGTTATTGTTGGCGGAGTTCCACTTGCCCATGTTGTCGCGATCAACCAGAAAGATGTTGCCGTCCTTGCCCGCCCCGACCGCGAGATGCCGGGTCATGCCGTTCTTGTCGACCATGTCGGGCAACACCATCGCTCCACCTGAGCCCAGGTCCGTATCGCCGGCCGACTCGCTGACCGTGTTGAACGGCTCAAAGAAGTCGGCGACCTGCAGGCCACTCGAGTTGGACAGCTTCAGGAAGCCGTTGCCGAAATCTCCCTTTGTTCGGGAAGCCGTTGGCGTTGACGGTCGTGTCCCAGGTCCCGTTCCCATCCAGCAGGTAGATGTTGCCGGTGTCGTCGGCGGCCAGTCCTCCGCCGGCCTGCCAAATTGCGCCTTCACTGCCGTTAGGAGTGACGTCCAGAACGGAAGTCTGCGCCAACGTGTTCTGATCATAAGCCATGATCCAGCCGTTGTAAGCTCCGAGATCGCAATGCGACGCCCATGCGGTGATCAACTGGCCATCGAGTAGCAGCAATCCCGTTCGTTCCTTGTACTGCTTGGGAGCGAAGGCGGGGCCGGGAGGAAATGTCGCCGTGACCGTTACCGGGCCGCCGAACTCTTCGGCACCAGTCGTAATATCCAGCGCGTGGATGCGCTGGAAATAGGCGCCGGTCGTCGTATTCTTCGACATCGCGACCAGGTAGATAGTGCCGTGCGGCCCAGCCCCCGGATCGATCACGGGTGTCGACGTGATTCCGATTTGTGGCGTCACCTGGCCGCAGCCGCGGTCGTCTGAGGCAATTTCTCCGGTCCCGAGCACCGACACGTGCCAAAGCGGGAGCCGCTGGTGTCGGCGTCGAAGGCGTAAACGGTGTCATTCTCGGTGACGACGTAGATCACATTGTGTATTCCGAGGCCCGGGATAGTTACCTGGGTCTTGATAAGCGGCTGCGCATCAACCAATCCGTCCACCGAATCTTCGAACAACTTGCCGAACGAAGTCTTGACGTTGGCGGTGGTCAGAGTTTGTTCGGTCATGTTCTGGCCGGTGCGCGCGTTATCGTTGTGATAGGTCAGCACGTCGGTCGGAACCGCGGATGTCGCCGTCGCAGTGGCCGTCGGCGTGGACGTCGAGGTCGCAGTTGATGTCGCCAGCATGGTCGACGTGGGCGTCGCCGTACGAGTCGAAGTCGCGACTATCGTTCCCGTCGAAGTGGCCGTCGGAGTCCCGGTCGTGGTCGCTGTCCTGGTGGGTGTACCGGTCGCGGTCACCGCGGCAGTCGCAGTTGCGGTACGAGTGATGGTTGCCGTTGCGGTGACGGTGACAGTCGCAGAAGGACTCGCTGTGACGGTCGGAGTCGAGGTCGCAGTCGCAGTGCGAGTTGCTGAGGCTGTTGGCGTCGTAGTTGCCGTAGGCGTAGCCGGCATCGATCCCTTTGCCGATCCTGTCAGTTTAACCTTCACCGACTTGGCGCCCGCAGTCGCATCACTGCTGATAGCGATGCTCGCCGAGAACCCGTTTCCTTTGGCGGTGGGCGCAAACTGTACCTTGACGGTTGCTACCCCATGCGGCTGAATCAGCGTCGTACCCTGCCCCGACGTTATCTTGAAAAATGGGCTTCCTGCCGGTGGCGCGACCGTCACTGAGAGCGCAAGACCGCCACCGTCCTTGATGGTGAAGGACTTTGTCTGAGTCGGATTGTTGCTCGATAGATCGATTCTGTTGAAGGCCAGGCTGCTCTTCGATACGGAGAGCTGGCTCACCGTGGCATTGCCGACCCTGTTCTGCGCATACGCGCTCGCAGCAAACAAAACAGTGACAAGAGCAATGAATGACGCTGGAGCCGCGCACCGCGCGATAAACGAAAATACGAACCGTAATCCGACCCCCACGCTGGTCACGAATCCTCCCGCGGCTCAGTCACAAGACTCTATCAGGAACGTTGGCAGCCACTCGAACTTTACCGCGAAAACAATTCACGCATTGGCCCGCGACCCGCGTTACGGGTAGCAACGCGACCTGCGCTTCCGATCACTGCGTCGATTCGGCTATTCAATAGAAGAAGAGGACATCAATCATGGAAAAGCGAAAACTCGGCCGGCAAGGACTGGAAGTTTCGGAGCTTGGTCTCGGATGCATGGGGATGTCGCAGTTCTACGGCCCGCGCGACGACAATGAATCCGTCGCAACGCTCGAGCGCGCAGTCGAGCTCGGGATCAATTTCTTCGACACGGCCGACGTTTACGGCGTCGGGCACAATGAAGAGCTGGTCGGCAAGGCGCTGAAGAAATATCGCGACCGCGTGATCATCGCGACCAAGTTCGGCAACCAGGTCGCGTCCGACGGCAAGCGCTCGATCAACGGGCGTCCCGAATATGTGCGCTCAGCGTGCGACGCGTCGTTGAAGCGCCTCGGCGTCGAGCATATCGATCTCTACTATCAACATCGCGTGGACAAGAAAGTGCCGATCGAGGAAACCGTTGGCACGATGGCCGAGTTGGTGCGCCAGGGGAAAGTTCGCTACCTCGGCTTGTCGGAGGCCGGCGCGAATACGATTCGCCGCGCCCACGCGACTCATCCGATAAGCGCGCTCCAGTCCGAATACTCGATCTGGACGCGCGACTACGAAGATGACGTGATTCCGACCCTGCGCGAGCTCGGTATCGGATTCGTGCCGTTCAGCCCGCTCGGCCGCGGCTTTCTCAGTGGCAAGCTTCGCGAGTTGGCGGCCGACGACATGCGGCGCAAAGTCTCGCCGCGTTTCGACGACGAGAATATGGAGCGCAATCAGAAGGTCGTCGATCGGCTCGAGGAAATCGCACGCGAGAAGGGAATCACGCCGAGTCAGCTCGCGCTCGCCTGGGTGCTCGCGAAGGGCAACGACATGGTCCCGATACCGGGTACCAAGCGCCGTACCTATCTCGAAGAAAATGTAGCCGCGGCGAAAATTCAGTTATCGAAAAACGATCTCGCCCGCATCGAGGAGGTCGCGCCCAAGGGCTTTGCCGCCGGCGGACGCTACCACGATATGAGCACTGTCAACGTCTGAGTCGGGCGCGCCGATTAAGAGTGGGAATGGCGAACAAACTGTCTACCTGCTTGACGTGGAGATGGTTTAGTCATTCCCAAGGCAGCTACCGGCGTATCGACCCAGCTTTTAGAGCTATGATTCATCGCTGGCCTCTAACCTTACCGGTAGGCTATTGTCGGCAGACGAGCTGAAAGAGGGCCGAAAAGGACTTCAACCCATGCAGAAGCAAAGCCGAATAACTTTCGTGCGCATGGCAGCGCTCCTCGCATTGGCGACGGTGCTGATTGCGGCTGCCGGCCGCGCGGCATACGCGCAGAACACGGTGGGCACTATCACTGAGGTCAGCGGCACCGCGAACGTTCTGCGGGGCGGTTCGAATCTGGCGGCGGCCAAACAAATGCCGATTCAACTGCACGACCGGATAACCACGCAGGCGGGCAGTTCGGTGACGATCGGGCTGATCGACAACGGCTCGCTACAGCTGGGGCAGAACGGGATCCTCACGATCGACGAGAGTATGATGGTCAACGGCGTCGGCGCGCCGAGACAGGTTGGTCTGCTCGGCGGCCAGCTTCATGCGTTGATCAACGGCGCGATGCGCGGCAACTCGACGACCTTTGAGGTTCATACGCCGAACGCGATCGGAGCGGTGCGCGGAACGGATTTCAACATAAGTTACGAAGGCCCGCACTGACAATTTGCTACGCAAAGATGCCGGCGATCGTGGTCACGACCCACATCACGGCCATCGCGATGAAAAACGCGGCCACCAGTTCGCCGGTCAGGCGGTTTAGCGCGACCTCCCATCCCGGTATTTCCGAATCCTTGGCGTGATCGATAAGACCGACGGAATGAATTTCGGTCGTCCGGTTGCGGATAAGTGTCGTCGCCATTGGCCTCTCCCTCGTCTGCTCGGTCTGTGCCGTCACAAACAAGGCGTGACGATCGACTTCACAAATCGTTCAATCGGACCGAACCAGCGTCCTCGGGGCCGAAAATCAAGACAAATTCGCCAGCTTCAGGCGGTAAACCTCGGCAGCAGTGCGATGGAACAATTGGGCCTTCTCGTCCTTTGTGAAACCAGCCGCGATCTTCTTGAACGCGTTCCACAGCACGACGTACGAGCATGAGACCCGGTCTACCGGGAAGTTGCTCTCGAACATGCATCGTCGCGGCCCGAACTTGTCGATCGCATGCAGGTAGTAGTCGCGCGTCGCGGATGCCAGTTCGTCGGAGGTTGGTGGTGACGGCTTCCGATGCCAGCCGAATCCGTTCACCGGCATGTTGATTCCCCCGAGCTTGACCACGACGTTGGGGCATCGGGAGAGCTCCGCCATGTTCTTCTTCCACTCGCCGAATATCTCCGCGCGCCGGCCTTCGTAAGGACCGATTCCCAGCGGTCCGCCAAAGTGATTGAGGATGATCGTCGTATCCGGGAATGCTTTCGCGAGCGCTGTCACCATCGGCATCTGAGGATGGTATTGCCAAGCCTCGAAGGTGAGGCCCAGCTCGCTCAGCCGGGCGAAGCCTTCGCGAAACTTTGCCGACTCGTACAAATCCGCCGGCGGGTTGGTGTGCGAATTCCGGACGTCGGGACTCTCGTCGAAGCCGCCGGCGTGTCGGATTCCGCGAAACCGCGCCGGAGCCGCCGCGATATGCGCCTCGAGCACAGGTACGACTGCGCCTCCCAGCGTTAAATCCGCAAAGCTGACGATTCCCGCCGCGATGCGAGTGTCTCCGTACTGTCCGCTCGCGCTTTGCGCCGCGATGCCGTTGACGAACTCGGTCTCGCCCACCGGCCGCATCGATTCGGGGCCGTCCGCGCGATACATCGACATGCATTCGACGAACACCGTTGCGACAACGCGATGCCCGGTATTCGTGTCGCGCAAAATCTCATCGAGCATGTAGCGGCTGCCTGGATGGTCCCACAGGTGATGATGCGGATCGACGATCGGCAAGTCCGGCTCGAGCGCATTCTCAGTGACTTGCGCCAGCCACGCGTCGCGATCTTTTTCGGTGTTCGCCATAATCATTCACCTTTAAACTTCGCAGGACGTTTCTCCAGGAACGCGCGCACGCCTTCGCCGAAGTCCGCCGAATTGCCTGCCTTGCGCTGCATCTGACGCTCGAGGTTCAGCTGCTCTTCATAGGTATTGTCGGCGCTCTCCCAATAGAGCCGCCGAATCAGGCTGAGGGCGACGGTCGGTCCGTTCGCGAGATCGCTCGCGAACTCCCTGGCTTTGCCGATCAGGTCCGCATCGTCGAAGACCCTGTTGATGAGCCCCCATTCGAGCGCTTTCTCGGCCGGCAACTTCTCGCCCAGCAGCGATAGCTCCATCGCGCGCGCCTTTCCCAGCAGCCGCGGCAGAATCCAGGTCGATCCGCCGTCGGGAATCAAACCGATCCGCCGAAAGGCCTGGAGGAAATACGCCGAGCGAGCGCATAGCACCAGATCGCCCATCAGCGCAAAGCTCATTCCGACGCCAGCCGCCGCTCCGTTCACCGCGGTGACGAACGGAATCGGAAGCTCGCGGAGGCGTCGCAGAAACGGATGGTACTGTGTTTCGAGCACCGAGCCCGCGTCGCGCGCTCCGCTTGGGCCGCCGCCGCTCGGCTGCAAGTTGGCTCCTGCGCAGAAACCGCGCCCGGCGCCGGTCATCAGCATGCATCGCACGCCGTTTTTCGGATCCTCGATCTGGTCAAGCGCCTTCATCAGCCCGCCGAGCATCTCGGCTGAGACGGCGTTCATGACTTCAGGATGGTTGAGCGTTACGATTCCGACTGGACCGTCGATGTCGAGTTTTGTGCGTTCGAATTCCATGGTTCTCTCCGCTTGGGCGTTGCGATCCTTCTGATTCACTATCCCAACTAACATCGGGTGTGATAGCTCGACAATCGGAACGTGATGCTCGAGATGGAGACTTGAAATGGAGCCAGTGAAAAAACTCGATCGATCGGTGAAGGGACGTGCCGTGATCGTCACCGGTGCTGCCAGCGGGATGGGCCGTGCGACTGCACACCTGTTTGCACAGGAAGGCGCGCTCGTCGCGATCACCGATATCAATGAAGCGGGAGTCGCACGCGTCGTCGAGGAGATTGCAGCGGCCGGCGGGACCGCACACGGATGGCGCCTCGACGTCTCCGATGCGGCCGAGATCAAGCGCGTCGTCGCGGAAGTCGTCGCGCACTTTGGCCGCCTCGACATCCTGATCAACAACGCCGGCTTCGGCGGGTTCTCTCCGCTCGGCAACGACGACTACGATCTCATCTGGGACCGCACCATCGCAGGCTTGCTGACGGCGCAACAGAGGATGGTGCGCGCTGCGCTCCCGCATCTGCGCAAATCCGACGCCGCGCGCATCGTCAACATCGCATCGACAGAGGGCCTCGGCGCGACGCCCGGCGACAGTCCCTACGCCGTCGCCAAGACAGGAGTGATCGGACTCACGCGCGCGCTGGCGGTCGATTTGGGACCCGAGGGAATTACAGTTAACTGTATCTGCCCCGGACCGATTCGCACGGCGCTCACCGACGCGATTCCGGAAGAGCACAAAACGATTTTCGCCAAGCGCCGCACCGCGCTGAAGCGATATGGCTATCCGGAAGAAGTCGCGCACATCACGTTCAGCCTGTGTCTCCCCGCCGCTTCGTACATCACCGGCGCGATCATTCCGGTTGACGGCGGCTTGATGATCCGCAACGCATAACTGTCTAGCATATCACCGCGGAGGTGTTCCCATGTCTGACGATTCAGCGAAGAAAGGAATGGAAGTGCGCACGAAGTTGTTTGGCGAGAAAGCCGCACAGGACGGCGACAAGTTCCTCCGGAGTTTCGACGAAGGTTTCGCCACCTTTCTCAACGAACAACTGTTCGGCACGATCTGGAGTCGTCCCGGCCTGCCCATCAAGTTGCGCTCTCTCCTCACGATGACCGCGCTGATGGCGCTGGGGCGCGGCCCCGAGCTGCGACTGCACATGCGCGGAGCATTGAATCTCGGGATTCCGCCTGAAGAGATCAAGGAGTTGATCGTGCACGTCTCGCAGTACAGCGGGGTTCCGACAGCGATCGAAGCGATACGCGCTTTCAATGAAGTGACTGCACCTCCGAAAACTAAGGAGTGACCTGAGGGCGGCTCTCGGAGCGGCTCAGCAGGGCTTCCAGATGGGGCAGGGCTTCTTCGAGGGTGGCGTGTCTTTCGATTGCGTCGAGGAAGGGGTCGCGCTTCATGCGGGACATTCGCGCGGCATCGTTTCGATATTGTAGACCGTCGGATCGAGCGACGGCTTCAGCTCCTTCCACGTCATCGGCGCGGAGACCGGCGCGTGCGGAACCGGGCGGACTGAAAATGTTGCGGCGATCGTCTTGCCGTGGCCTAACTGCAGGTAGTCGATATACACGCGACCTTTGCGCGTGTGTGGATTGCGGTTGATGGTCGCGACTTTCGGGATTCGATTGACTACTACTTGCGCTACTAACTCCGAGAACATCTTTGCTTGATCGTAAGTATATTTCGGCGCCAGACCGACTACTACGTGAAGACCCATCTGGCCCGAAGTTTTCAGGACCGGTTCGAGTCCGACCTCCCGCAGTACATTAGCTACTTCGCGCGCGACCTCGACTGCGTGCATGGTCGTGCTGCCCTTCGGATCGATATCGAACAGGAGCCAGTCGGGACGCTCCAGATGCTGGATGCGCGACGACCACATATGAATCGTGATCGCTGCGAGGTTCGCGACGTAGGCGAGCGCTTCTTCGCTGTCGATGATGAAGTACGAAATCTCGCGCTGCGAGTCCTCGGAATAAATCTTCTCGGTGCGAATCCACGGAGGCGCAAATGCGGGCGCGTCCTTCTGATAAAACATTTTGCCTTCGATCCCGTCGGGCCACCGCGTGAGCATCACTGGCCGATCTTTCAGGTACGGCAGCATCCATTTTGAAATCGCGCGATAGTATGCGACCAGGTCGCCCTTGGTGTAGCCGTCCTTTGGCCAGAAAACTTTTTCGGGATTGGTCACGGTCGCTTTCGGCTCCGGCGGTGGCGGCGCGGCCTTGCTTCGGCCTTTGGAAACCTTCAGGTCGATGCTCCCGTTTTTTTCAGTGATCTTCTCATCGGCGCTATCCGATGGTAGCGGCATGGAGCCCGGTCCGTCGTAGATACAGTCGCGCGGCGGAACGTCATTCGCCAACCCCAAAAAGGTCGGTTGGCGGATGCCGCCGCTGTCGGTCCATTCGGTGAAACGAACCTTGCAGACCAGCTCTGGGCGCACGAAATGCGCGTTCCGTTCGGGTGAAGGTTCTCCAGGGGCTGGTTTGCGAAACGGCGAGATTCCGGCTGTGCCCGCTCCTCGAGCATCGCGTGAATCTTGCGCAAGGTTTCCTGACTGAAGCCCGAGCCGGCCTTGTCGGTGTATCGCAGCGCGCCGTCCGATTCGTACTGACCCAGCAGCAGCGCGCCGAAATGAGTTCGAGTTCCGTCGGGGTCGCTGTAGCCGCCGATGACGAAGTGTTTGGTCAGCGGGCGTTTGATCTTCAGCCAATCTCCGGTGCGCGTGCCGCGGTAAGGTGCGTCGCGCAACTTGGCGACGATACCCTCCAGCTCATGCTCTGAAATCGCGGCGTAGAAATCCTTGCCGCGCCCGATAACGTGATCGCAATAGCGCACCGGGCCGTCGCTGTGGATCAACTCGCCGAGAAGACGCTTGCGTTCTTCCAGAGGGAGCGTGCGCGTGTCGAAACGATCGAAGCCGAGCAAGTCGAAGGCGTAGTAGTTGACGGGGACCGCGAGGCTCAAGCGAGCGATCGAGCGCGCGTCGTTGACGTGCATTCTTCTCTGCAGGAGTTGGAAACTCGGACGTCCGCGATCGTCCGGAGCTACGATTTCGCCGTCGAGAACGAAGCGATCGAGCGCGATCGAATTCAGCGCAAGCACCACCTCAGGATATCGATTAGTAATGTCGGTGCCCTTGCGCGCGTACAAATGAGTATTCTCGCCTTCGCGAATAGCCAGTACGCGTACGCCATCGTACTTTATTTCGAATAGCCACTTGTCGTTGTCGAAAGAGTCCTCGACTGTCTTGGCGAGGGTCAGCGGGAAGTCCGAATACTTCAGCCGGGCGCCCAGTTCCGGCAGATGCTTGCGCGCGAGACTGTCGGCGACCTTGCGCTCGGCGGCCGGCGCGTCGGCGAGCTCTTCGATAGTCAATCCGGAAAGGACGGAGCGCGGATGCGCTTCGAAAACATCTTCAGTGGTGGCGTATTGGTCGCGCTTTTTGATCAGCAGCCAATTCTTCTCGTCCTTGGGGTCGCCGTTGCGCCGGCCGCCGGTATGCACGAGCGTGAACGCGCCGTTGAGTTTGAAGCCGTGCAGATTGAGGTCGATTTTTCCCTTGCGGACCGCGTCAGCGGCGTCACCTGGCGGATCGATGACCTCGTAGACGCCGCGATCCCACACGATGACCGAGCCGGCGCCATAGTTTCCCGGCGGAATGACGCCTTCGAAGTCGCCGTATTCCAGCGGATGGTCCTCGACCGCGACTGCGAGATGCTTGTCGGCCGGATTCATCGATGGGCCTTTCGGCACCGCCCACGAGCGCAGGACGCCTTCCATCTCGAGTCGAAAATCGTAGTGGAGGCGACGCGCCGCGTGCTTCTGTACGACGAAAGTGCCGCTGGTCGTAGGAGTGGGAGTTGGAACCTCGCTTCCGAATGGTTCCGGAGTGTTTTCGGCGTTTCGTTTGCTTCGGTATTTGCTCAGCGGCATGGTTCGTTGCCGGGGAGAGAGGTGATTCATACCATCCGTAGTGGTTTTGGGACGGGTGCACCACCAAGGGTAGCTTTGTTCCGTCAGAAATTGTTTTTGGATCGCTGGTTGGCGTCAGCGACCTAACCCCTAACCCCTTCCCATAGTGGGAAGGGGGACCGGATAAGAAGAGGAGGGTGGTTGCGGAGCCTGGCGAAGGTGCGGCAACCTGACGCATACTGTAGAAGTAGCATAGAAAATCTGGTGGGGTCAGGCGTAGTTGTTCATCTCGGATATGTCCCGGCAGAGGTGCGGGTTATTGAGAACCTAACCCCTAACCCCTTCCCGAGCGGGAAGGGGAATCGGAGAGTCGACGAAAGTAGCTGCCGGAATCGACATATCAGCGCTAGCGGGCGCTGCGTTTGCGCGGGGGTCTTCGCGAGCCGTGGGCGACTTTGCGCTCTTCGTCTTCGGCGGTGGCCGGCGCTTCTTCGCGATCTTCGTTGACCGAGACGCCGCGTTTCTTGAGCGATTCCTTCAGCGCGCTCATCAAGTCGATCACTTTGCCCTGGCGCGCTTCGGGTGCGGGCTCGGTCAGTTCGTGGCCGGCCATCTTCTGCTCGGCCGCCTCGATCACGCGCTCGCGATAATTGTCCTTGAATTCTTCCGGCTTGAATTTCTTCTGTGTGAGATCATCGAGCAGCCGCTGGGCCAGTCCCAGTTCCGATTCCTTCACTGATGCGTTGGCCCCGTGATCGATTTCGCCGAACGATCGGATCTCGTCGTTATAGTACATCGTATGCATCATCAGGCCGCCGTCGTACGGACGTATGAGGACGACCCGTTCCTTTCCGCGCATCGTAAATTTCGCGACGCCAACCTTCTCTGCCTTGGTCATCGCTTCTTCGAGCAGGTGATATGCCTTGGCGGACGTCGGCTCGCATCCGAGCAGATACGAATTCTCGAAGTAGACGGGGTCGACTTCCGACGCGGGAATGAACTCTGTTATTTCGACCGCGCGATCAGCCTGCGCCTCGAGCTTCTTGAGTTCCTCGTCGGTGAAGGTGACGTATCGATCCTTCTCGACTTCGTAGCCGCGCACCAGCTCGCTTCGATCGACGATCTTGTCTTCCTTGGGGCAATAAATCTTCTGCTGAATGCGGCTCATGTCCTTCGCGTGCAGCAGATGGAAGCTGACAGATTTGGAACTGGTCGCGGGGAACAATCGCACCGGGATGGAGACGAGTCCGAAGGTCAGACTGGCGGTAGATATCGAACGAGCCGGCATGATTGAAACCTCCGCGCGCTCTCAGCGCGAATCTTATTGCGATCGCGTTCTCCCGGGGCGCTCGATGATCACCTTTCCCCGGACCTGCCTTCTTATATTTCGGCGCGAGCGAAATCCAGTAGGGCAAGAATCCAAACTAATTGAAGATTACCGTGAAAAAACGGTCGAGTCACCCGGGATCGCCGAAATGCATTGAAAAAACGCGGCTTTTTCGAGCGCCTCGGACCGCCAAACGGTAATTTCCGGTGTCAAATGAATTGCTCATCTCAAAATCGGAGGGTCGCGCCGAAGCCGCGGGGAGGAACGGGTTGATTAGGGGTGATGTATGTCAGCGGCTCCGACGCACCCTCCGAGCTAATGCGGCATAGTGAGCAATCGATGTGCCGGAAAACGAAAATTGAAAAATATGGTGCGCAGCGCCATTCTTCGGCTGATTTCGAGGCTACGAGGTTTTGCGTTTTGCATAACTCGGAAAAAATTTCCACAAACGGCCGAGTCGGCAACCGGTTGCGCATCCTGTCCGTGCAATCCACACAGTTGGGTTTGGAATAGGTATTGCAGTAACGGTAGGGCTCGGAATTGTTTCGGCCCGTGGATTCTGTGCCGGCAATCGAAAAAGAAACGCAGCAGGAGATCTATCCGGAAACTGAGGATCAGTTCGCACTGCTTTGGGTTGCCGTACCTATCTGTGCGTTGATCATCAGTACGGCAGCTTTCTACTTCGCCAGCCCGGTGCTGCTGCCGCTCGCGATCGCGTCGATCTTGAGCGTGGTTTTCAGTGGGGTTGCGAGTCGCCTCGAGCCCTTTTGCGGCCGCTTCCTCAGTGCCGCAATAGTGGTGCTGCTGGTGATTGGCTTCATCGCGGCGTTGGGATATTTCCTGACTATTCAATTGACCGGAGTCGCCGACCAGGTCTCCGAGTATTCCGACAATATTGGCAACAAGATAGCGGCGTTGGAGAAGAACACGCCGCCGTGGCTTCAGCATGTCAAGGAAGCGGTTACAGACGTTCAGCGTCGCGTGGAAGGCGCAAATCCCGCGCCCAAGAAGGCGCCGCAAGTGATGGCGATGCCGGTTACCTCGACGCTTAGCGCGAGTTTGAAACCGGTCGCGCCAATCGTCGACGCAATAGTCAATACGCTGCTGATTATCGTGCTGCTGTTTTTTCTTCTCTACAGCAGAAAGGACTTGCGCGATCGATTTGTCCGGCTTGCGGCGCGAGCGAGAATTCCGATCGCGGCGCAGGCGCTTGAAACCGCGAGCTCTACGGTTGGCCACTACCTGTTTCTTTTTTCGCTGATCAATCTTGCGTACGGTATCGCCACCGGGACGGTCGCCTGGTATCTCGGTCTGCCGAACCCGGCGCTGTGGGGAGTGGTCGCATTCCTGTTGCGATACATTCCGTACGTCGGCGCGATCAGCTCGGCGTTTCTGCCGGCGCTGGTGGCCTTTGCGATGTTCCCCGGATGGGGCAAGGCGCTCGAAATACTTGGCGGCTTCATAATTCTCGACCAGGTCGCGGCGCAGATTGCCGAGCCATTTATCATCGGCCATGGAATCGATGTTTCGCCGGTAGCACTGCTGGTGTCCGCGATGTACTGGTCGTGGCTCTGGGGAATCCCGGGGCTGCTGCTGTCGACGCCGATGACTGCATGCCTGAAAGTCGCGGGCGACTACATTCCCGCACTGAGTTTCCTCTCGATTCTGCTCGGCGCCGATCGCGCGCTCGACGACTACCATGATTTCTATCGTGCGCTACTCGAACTCAATCCTGAGGGAGCCAGAAAGATTGCTATCCGCTATTGCGATGAGAACGGGCTCGAACGGACCTTCGATGACGTAATCGCGCCGGCACTGGAGATCACACGTCTGGAGCGCGCGGAAAACCATATCAGCGAAGAGAACGAGCGGCTGATCCTCGATACTACGCATCTACTGATCGGCGAGATCGCCAACCGGTTTGCCAACGCACGGATTTCTCCAAGCGTCAGAGTGCTGGGCGTGATGGCGCCCGGCGACGCGAACTTCCTGAGCTTGCTGATGCTGCTCGAGATGCTGCGCAAGGACGGCGTGGTCGCCAGCTTTTCGGGCGAGAATAAATCTCCGGCCGAGATTTGCGATCTGGTCAAACGATTCACGCCCGACTTCGTCCTGGTTTCATGCGTGGTCGAGGAATGTATCCCGGCGGCGATTGAACTGGTGAAGGCACTGCGAACGATCTCGACTCAAGTGTTGATCGTTGCGACCGGTCCGGCGGCGAGGGAGCATTCAGACGAGCTAATCGAAGTGGGATGTTCTCAAATTTGCGCAAGCACCAATGAAGCGCGCCGCGCGGTCCGCAATTTCATTCTCCAACGCGCGAAGTCACGGAGCCACTTCGGAACGCTCCTGCCGCGCCGCTACGCGTGAGGGAATAACTGACGCTGTTCACGGATACGGCGCAAGGACCTGCAAGCCCGGATGGGCCGGGGCATCCTGGGCAATCCGTTCGGGCGGAGGCGGAAAGCATGGCAGCGTGCTGGTCACCACGTAGTGGTAGTAGTTCCCGTTCCAGGTAAACGTTCCGACCGGTTTGCCGAAGTTTGAAGTCATGGCAGTAAGCCGATCGCCGTCGGCTGCCGTGATGACTTTCGAGGGCGAGTACGCCAGAAAGCTGCTGGCCGATTCGGGAACGACGGCGCCCAACGGCGGCGTGAAGTTCATCTGTAGAAAATTAACCGCCGGCCGCCAACCATCCGGGGTCGTTTCGGCGTCCGCAAGCGGCAGCCATTGCCGCTCGGCGAGCGTATCGTTTATCTGCAACTCTCGATATTCGGGAGCGCCGGCCGCGCTCCTGCGCAATTCGATCACGTCGGGAACCTGGACTTCGAGCTGATTGCAGGCGTCGCCGCTATTCATCGCAGACTCGCGCGCGGCTTCATCCTTTTTGTCTTGCGTGGATTGCGCGGTTGCGTTTGCGCCGATACCCGAAGTCAGCTCGACTGCTGTGCCGCCGACGTATTCCGCGGCTTGAGCCGCGAGCGGCGCAAACTGTGCGGCCGCCATCCAGCATCCGCTGGTCCCGACGGAGACCGCAGCCGCAAATACAACGACTAGCGATCCGCAAATCTGTCGCGTGCCAACGATAAATCCCCCGGCCGGACCGTCAAGTGCACCGACTACGCGGTCCGGTTCGAAGAGAATCGTAGCAGAAATCGCGAACTAAATATGCCGCAGAGATCGCGGCGCGTCATCTTTTGGAATGCTGCACCTCTGTCCGAGCGGGGAATTGCGAAAATGCGGATGTCAGCTTGACTTCGAGAAAAAAGAACGGCCGGGCTACGAGTGGGGACCGCGGTGGGGAGCCGACGGATCAAGTAGCCCGGCCTTTGCTTGGGGACAGGCGCTGGGTCTCGGGGGAGGAGATTGTCAGCGCAACGATAGCTAAAGCAAAGCTCGTGCCTTGAAAAAACCGCGACAGATGCTAGAGAGCATTACGAGATTTTTTTCTCTTTCTGCGACGAGGTGCAATCGGAAGTGTCGATTTGGGCCATTTTCCGGCGAGATAGGCCAGTTTTGCAAGTTGCGACCTGTCTGCCGGATGCGACCACCGAAATGCTCATCGATGCGCCAGTGCAGCCTGCGGATTGCCGTGAACTGACTGCGGTGGGGCATTTGGCGTCATGCGCTGGGGCAGGCGATGTGCTCATGGCGAGATCGCGCCAGGTTGATATGATCGCAGATCGCGCTCGAGAATCGAGAGGCAATAGTTTTGAAGATCGAGATGCTCGCGGGCTGCCGCAGGAATTTATTGTCAAAGAAAAACTGCAAGAAAAACTACCTGCGGGCGATGGTTGGTTGAGAGGCGATGGTGCGTGTGTTACTTCCTAAAGGCTCGGGGCGTAGCGCAGCTTGGTAGCGCACCTGCCTTGGGAGCAGGGGGTCGGCCGTTCAAATCGGCTCGCCCCGATACGCGCCAGTAGCTCAGGTGGAAAGAGCAACGGCCTTCTAAGCCGTGGGTCAGGGGTTCGAATCCCTTCTGGCGCGCCACGGAGGCTTTTTTAGAAACGCCGGCACGAGGCGCTGAATGGATTGAGTGATCGAGGTGGTGAGTGTAGCTCAGTTGGCAGAGCATCGGATTGTGGCTCCGGCGGTCGAGGGTTCAAATCCCTTCACTCACCCCAAACATCCTGCTACGTAAACGTTCTTCGGTGGGCCGTTAGCTCAGTTGGTAGAGCAGCTGACTCTTAATCAGCGGGTCTCCGGTTCGAGCCCGGAACGGCCCACCAAAATCCGGTCGAATCGAAGAGGTTCAAGCGTTCCAGCGCCATTGGGCGAGGAGAGCGCCGATCGCGACGACGGAGCCAATGGAGCCGACCGAAATCAAGGTCCGGGCGGTGTTCTCCTGCCATGGCTTTGCGGCCAGACCGGCGCCGGCGATTGGCAAGGATTTGCCCGTCCCGTAAGCCGCGCCGACCACCAGGCCGAGCCACAGTACATAGAGCGAAATCCACAGTGTATGCGCGATCAAGCTCGCCCATCCGATGGAAATCCTCAGATGTAGAAACAACAGGCCAAACGCGATAAGCCCAAGGCCGCTCTCGATCGCGTCAAGATGCGCGGACAGGCCGATTCGGGGGCTGCGAAATGCGGGGATGCCAAATCCGGTGAGCAGGCCGAGCAGGAACAGCAGCGCGCCCATGAAACTCAGGGTCGATGAAATCGCTTCCATTGGCACCTCCGATGTTACAGACTTACGGTCGGTATGTGCTCATACTTATCGACCGTGAGTCGGTTTGTCAACCGCTCGAGGGAGAATCATGGCTACCCAGGCTGAACGACGGTCGACAACCATCCGGGCCATTCTTGATGCCGCCAGGCATTTGTTCGTTTCGCGCGGATTCGAGAATACGAGTGTCGACGAGATTGCGGCGCTGGCACAGGTCGCCAAAGGCGCTGTTTACCATCATTTCGCTTCCAAGGAATTGATTTTCGCGCAGGTCTTCGAGGAAATGACGGCTGAGCTCGCGATCCTGGTGCCGCCGGCTGCCCGGGCGGGCAAGGACGTACTCGACAGTATCCGACGCGGCACGCTCAAGTATCTCAGCTCGATCGCGGGCGATAAATTTCGCCAGGTGCTGCTGATCGACGGTCCGAAAGTGCTTGGATGGGAACATTGGCGCGCGGTTGACGCGCGTTACTTCGGCGGAACGATGAACACTCCCCTTGGTGCGACGCTGAAGCGGCGCGCCTCAGCTCGCGAGATCGAAGCGCTGGGCCATCTGATCGCCGGCGCGATCAGCGAGGCAGCCCTGGTTTGCGCAGCCTCCGACCATCGCGTCCGAGACGCTAAAGACCTGAGCGCCGCTCTGCAAAAGATGCTGGCGCCGTTCTTCAGTCGGCAGTCCTGACGACGATCCTGGTCAGGCTCAGTTCCCGCTTTCAAACCCTACGACGTCGATGCGAAGACCTCGCGCGCGGCTCAACAGTTCGGAACAGACCGTGCGTCCAAACAGTCGAGAGAGCGGAGCGGGGCGGCTCCTGGCAACAAAAATTCTGCCAATGTCAGATTGCCGCGCGAACTGCAGCAGCTCGCCGACTACATCGGACGATTCGAGCCACATGACTTTTGCGCCCAGGTAGCTGGCCAGGATGGCGTCGTCGATGAGCATGCGAACTCGGCCTTTCCCGAATCGGGTGCGCGGCGAATCCGCCAGGACCGCGTAAAACTCGCCGTCATTCTCGCGCGCGGCGGCCGAGGCCTTGCGCAAGAGTTCGCTGTTGGCGGAACTGCGTCCGGTCAGGCACGCCATCACGGCAGTCTTTGCGCGAGAACTGTGGTCATTGGTAACCAGCCGGAGATTCGGCTGAGCAATCGAATCGGTGAGCGAATGCGATCGGGATTGGATGGTAGCGGCCATGCGTTATTAGCCAGCATCAAGTGTGCCGCCTGCGATCATCATGGCGCGCAACAACTTTTCCAACTCACAGGGCGCTGGCATTTCAAAATCGATGCATCAAAGCATTTCAATTTGAAATGCGGACGGGTGTTGCCAAGGAAAAGCTCTGTGCTCTTCAGAGTCTCCGATCGGCACGATTAGTGCGGTCGTATCTGGATCAAGAACAAAGCATCTCACCGGAGTTTGGTGGCGATCATGAGAGAATCACTGTTGAAATCATTTCAGGGCTCGGAGGGGAGACGGCGCCTGACCGACGCCTTGATCTCGCAGCCGCTGATTCGCGACAAGGACTTGGCGGCGGCAGTCGAGCCGTACCTGAAATTGGAAGCGATATTTGCGGGAACGAATCTAATCAAGCAGGGTACATCTGACACCGATCTTTTTCTGATCCTGAGCGGCACGTTCTCGGTTGCGATCAACGGGCGCGTTGTGGCGCAGAAGAAAGCCGGCCAGCACGTTGGTGAAATGGCGGTTGTCGATCCTCTTACGCCCCGGTCGGCGTCGGTCACCGCGACTTCTGATTCGGTAGTAGCCAGGATTGCGGAATCCGATTTCTCAGCGCTGGCCGACAGGTACCCGCGACTGTGGCGAAGAATCGCGCTGGAACTGGCGAGCCGACTGCGCGACGGCAATCGCGCCGATCACGAAAAGTCAGACAACACCGCTTGCGGCTAAGCGCCTTCCCTGGAAGTTTAACGAGTGCCTAGGCCGGCGTCGTTTCCCGATGGCGAGGACGGCCCCGATGTCTATCGGTGAGGCCGCGCAACATATCGGCCATTCTTGAAATAAGCTTCGCAAGGCGGCTTTCGCGCTCAACTTCAGCGACGAGGTATTCGAGGACTGGAAAGGCAGGGCACGGGCCGCGATGAAAGGTGACGATTCGCTTGGCATTCTCGGGTTCGGGTAGGTGTCGGCCCAGCCCGTCGAGGGCGATGATCGAGCCGCGCGAATCATTGAGGCGAAAAATCCATCTGCAGCGAACGCAGGTGTACATATACGGTTGCGGACGGAAGGCCCCGGGCTTCTCTAGCGCCTCAATCGCGAAGTGATGGCGTGTCTCCTCCGCGGTGAAGGCCATCCTGCGCCTGGTGCGGAACGCGCGTTGCGGCGTCGCGGACGGTTGCACACTTCCGTCAATAGAACGCTCGTGCATGGCGGAAGGATCAAACGGATTTACTTGCACAGATGAGATCCCGTCCACCTTTGCGCCAAGGAAGGGCGTCATAAAGCGCGCCTGGATTTCTGGATTCGATTTCATAAGCTTTTGTCGAGACCTATAGCTATGAGACTGCTAGAAAAGAAAATCCTGAGGATTAATCGCGGGTATAGCCTGAGCTCGCTTGCTGGCGGTTTCGATATTCTTATGTCCTTTGAATTCCGGGCTAAGCGAAGCCAAAATTCTCAACAAGCCAAGCTTCAACATGCTTAGTTTGACGGTAGCTGCCGGTTGACGTGGTCGTTGAAATTTCGAGGCGAACCTGAAGCTAGGGCATGGGCCTTCGGCAAAGGTTTCAACCTGTCTTGAGTTTTCAGGCTCCGGCAAAGGATGTCGGTTGCGATCGATAGCAACGACCGAACCGCGGTGCTCGTTGACCAGGAATATCTGTTGGCATCGCACGCACAGGTAGATATACGGCCGACGCGCAAAGAGACCCGGCTTCTTGAGCGATCGGATCGCAAAGTTGTGCGCCATCTCCTCTGGCGAAAAAGGTCTCTCTGAATAGTTGCGCCTTGCCGAGGGATACAGTCGATTGAGCTCGCGGTAACCAGTCGGCGAAACTGCCAAGGGCATCTGAATTCCGAACTTCGAGACCGGAGCGATGAACCTGATAGAAGAAAAATCACGACGCTGTTTCATAGTTGAATCCATGGTTGATGCCACCGCACTTCAAACTCACGGGCCTCACCTTCAAGCAACCAGCGCGCCAGACGTTGCCGCGACAGCGCGAGAGATTGAGTCGATTTTAAAGCCGCGCATTCCTTCAAGATTTTCCGCTAATACTGGTCAGATCGCTTTCCAGGGGCGATAGGTTCGGGGCGCAGCATTTCAAAATGAAAAGCGCTTCATTTGAAAATTAATTGTTTTGGACTCGACGGTTTAAGGAAGTCCCTTAGAAAATGAGGTTTTTCCGTCGGCACACCCCATGCACTCCTCCTAAGGTAAGTTGCCGACTCTCGCTCGTCGGCCAAACACGAGTGCTAAAGATGAAAAGAATCGAATTGGTGATCGATCCCGGCACTCTCGACCTCTTCAGGGATGCCGCTAAGGACTTGAACTTGACCGACTACGACGTCACCGAAGTGCGCCGCACGCTCCCTGCGAGCATCCGCGAACGCCAGCGGCTTTACCGAGGCCACGCGTTCGTCCTCGACCTGGTGGAGAGGCTCAAGATTGATCTGATGGTTGCGGACGACGCCGCAATGCAAATAGCGCGCGAGTTGGTCGAGAATGTTCGTCCTGAAAGTATGGCAATCCTGAAGTTAGAACAGGCAGTGATCGCGACTAGTCAAGCTCCCGTTCGATCGCCTCGTATCGCAGCTGTTCCCGTCTCCCCGGCATTAGCCGCCGCACACTGATTGTACGGAACCAGGTGACGAGGACAGGTGCGGCTCAGGTAACGGTGAACCGGACTCCATTTCGGCATCCGCTGAAGAGAACCATATGGGCGATGGAGATAGGTGGCTATGCCGATTGTTCTACTACTGCTCGTCGTCGTGATTGCGCTTGCCTTGTATCTGGACCCGGGCGGCAGTGACAGGCATAAAGAAAAGGATAGGGATCCTCCGACAAAACACCCTACCCTATAGACTCTGACGCCTTAGAGTCTTCATTCAATCTACATTTCAATAGTTGCTGCCCTTGCCATTGGCTACAGAGGCGAGAAGGCGGCATCGTATTCGTGTTCTCGCCTTTTCCTTACCTGACTCTGACATTTAATTTTTAAATGTGTTCACGCGGCAGTGGCGCGCGCGTTAGCAACCGCGCGCGATCAAGGCGCCTCGTTCGAGGAATGATACTACTTACTGCCCATTAATCTTCGAGTTTTTGGGGAGCACCGATCTTGCTTTAGCGGATCGGGATGGCCCAGTCATGGCGCCATGGAGGAAGGAAAAATGAACGTCGCAATCTGGCTTCCGGCAACATTAGCAATGGGTCTGATAGGACTCGGTCTTTGCTTCGTGTTTATCAATGTTTGCGAGAAGATTTAGGGAGGCGCCCATGACTTACTTAACGGCCTTAGTCGCGGCCTTTGTATTCGGATATCTACTCACGGCAATGATACGGCCCGAGTGGTTCTAGTCATCAACAATCAGACTCGCAGAGGACGTTGATATGTGGCTCTTGCCCATTACAATAATAGTACTCCCCATAATTCTGGCCATCCCGTTGAGCACATTCATGGCTCGCATTATGGATGGGCACTATAAGCCCTGGCCGGTATTTGGATGGTTCGAGAAGCGACTCGACTCAGGTCCTCAGAATTGGAAGCAGTACACGGTGACGCTGCTGTTTTTCAACACCGTGCTCTTTCTATTTGGCTACCTGGTCCTGTCGTTGCAGCCGTGGATGCCGCTCAATCCGCGGGGTCTCGGGATGATCGAGCCCACAACGATTTTCAACACCGTCATGTCGTTCGCCACCAACACCGATATTCAGCACTACTCCGGGGATCAAACATTTTCGAACTTCAGTCAGATCTTTTTCTGCATACCGATGTTCTTTCTTTCGGCAGCCATCGGGCTGTGCGCCTTGACCGCGATCATTCGCGCATTCCGGAGCGATGCGAACCTCGGTAACTTCTTTTTGGATATGTGGCGCGTGGTTATCTACCTGTTTCTTCCCGCCTCGCTCGCTTTGAGCATCGTGTTCCTGGCCCAAGGCATGCCGATGACCTTTCAAAGCGCTTACCAGGTTAACACGCTCGAGCCCGCCGCAATGGGCATTGACAGCAACAACCAGCCTAAGCAGCAGACGATCGTGGTCGGTCCATTGGCGGCGTTTGTGCCGATGAAGATGCTCGGCACCAATGGCGGCGGCTTTTACGGGATGAACTCAGCTCATCCGTTGGAGAATCCCACAGCTGGAAGTAACATCCTCACCACTTCATCTTTCATGTTGTTTCCGATGGCCCTCGTTCTAATGTACGGCCGAATGCTCAGCCGCCGCCGACACGCGAATGTGATCTTCGCGGTGATGCTTACGCTGCTGGTCGGCACGGTCCTATGGGCCATCTACTTCGACACTCTCAAACCCAATCCCGGCTTGACCGCTCACTCCGGCCCTCAAAACTTCGAGATCGCAAGCGCAACAGCGCCGGGAGGCAAGCGAGTTATTACCCTTCCCGCGGTGGCTGGACTGCCGGTCGATCAACATCTTGGCAATCTCGAAGGAAAGGAACTCCGCTTTGGGACCTCAGCCGGTTCGACCTTCGCCGCGCTCACGGTCGATTTCACCTGCGGCGCGATTATCTGTGAACACGACAGCCTGAATCCGATCGCAGGATTGTCGCCGATGTTCGGGATGTGGGTGAACTGCATATTCGGCGGCAAGGGCGTCGGGATGGTCAATCTACTCCTATTCCTGGTCATCGGAATTTTCATTGTTGGCCAGATGGTTGGCCGTACGCCGGAGTACTTAGGCAAGAAGATCGGCCCGCGAGAAGTTAAGCTCGCTCTCATCGCGCTGCTGGTGCATCCGCTGGTAATACTCTTCCCGACCGGCCTGTTTGCCGCAACCAACTGGGGAGTCAAGGCGGAGAGTAATCCAGGGCCGCATGGTTTCTCGCAAATCGTTTACCAGTTCTCGTCTGACTCTGCTAACAACGGCTCCGCGTTTGACGGCCTGGGAGTCACCTATGGGCTCAACAGTAATCCGAATCCGGCGCCGGAATCGGTGCCATGGGACATAGCAGCCGGCTTTGTGATCATGTTAGGGCGATTTCTGCCGATTATCGCTCCGATTGCGATGGCTGGCTATTTAGGCATGAAGAAGAGCACGCCATTCGGACTCGGTACTTTACGCGACGACACTTTTACCTTCGGATGTCTTCTGTTCGGCACGATTGTAATCGTAGGTGCGTTGCTGTTTTTACCGGTCGCCACGCTCGGACCGGTAGCTGACCATCTAGGACCGATCCCATTCGGTGGATAGGAGCCGGTTCTAACTTCAAGCACGGAAGACTTTTCGGAGGATAAAGAAATGGCGGCAGCCACTCCCATAAGGACTATCGAGACACCCGAGCATCCTCGTTCGCCACGGCGGGTTAGAAGCCGGAAGCTATTCGAGCCGGAACTTGTACGGGACGCTCTGAAGCAATCGATCGTAATGCTCCGCCCGGATATTCAGTGGAGCAATCCGGTGATGTTCGTAGTTGAGATCGGCGCCGTGCTTACGCTGCTCTTCATTGTGCAGGCGCTAGTGAGCACCTCGGCGAGCCAGGTTCCGATTACTTATTTCATCGCGCTTGACTTCTGGCTCTGGCTGACTGTGCTGTTTGCGAATTTCGCAACCGGGCTGGCTGAGGCTCGGGGCAAGGCGCAGGCCGAGTCACTCAGACGAGCGCGAAGTGACACGCCCGCCTTTCGATTGCGCGGAAGGGACATGGTCGAAGAGGTTCCATCGAGCGCTTTGAGGCCCGAGGATCGCGTGGTAGTTCAAGCGGGCCAGATGATTCCCGGCGACGGCGAGATTATCGAGGGCATCGCGTCGGTCGATGAAGCAGCTATCACGGGAGAGTCCGCTCCAGTGATTCGCGAAGCTGGTGGTGATCGCTCGGGAGTCACGGGAGGGACGCGAGTCCTTTCAGATCGCATAGTGGTGCGCATCACCGCCGCCACCGGCGAGTCCTTTCTGGATCGTATGATAGCGCTGGTCGAGGGCGCCGTCCGGCAGAAGACGCCCAATGAAATTGCGCTGACCCTAGCACTGTCCGCACTGACTCTCGCATTTGTCATCGTTGTGATTCCGCTGTGGCCGATGGCGTGGAACGCGGAACAATACATGGCGAGCTATGTAGGAATTTCGGAACCGCTTAAGAGCCTCGGCACCGACGTTCCAACGCTTGTGGCCCTGCTGGTATGTCTCATACCAACAACCATCGGCGCTCTGCTTGCTGCGATCGGTATTGCCGGGATGGATCGCGCGCTCCAAGCTAACATTCTCACCAAGAGCGGCAAGGCGGTTGAGACGGCGGGCGATGTCGACACCGTGCTACTCGATAAGACTGGCACGATCACGATTGGCAATCGTCATGCAACCACTTTCCTTCCCGTCGGCAACTACACTGCTAATGACGTCGGCCGCCTGGCGGCATTGTCGTCAATCTCCGATGAGACGCCAGAAGGGAAGACGATAGTCGCTCTTTATAAAGAGCAAAGCGGTGCCGATGTAATTCATCCTCGCGACGCTCGTTCCGTTCCGTTCACGGCCCAAACCCGGATGAGCGGAATCGACCTGCCCGATGGAAGACAAATTCGCAAAGGCGCTTCTGACGCTGTGGTTCGTTACATTCAGAAACAGGGCGGGATCGCACCGAAAGACCTGGAGGCAATCGTGGATAGCGTCGCTTCCAGTGGGGCGACACCTTTGGTGGTCACTGAAGCAAAGCAAATCGTCGGCGTGGTGGTACTCGAAGATGTCTTGAAACCCGCGATAAGTGAGCGTCTCGAGCGACTCCATATGATGGGAGTTCGCACGGTCATGATTACCGGCGACAATCCGCTGACTGCCGCAACGATTGCGAAGCGGGCGGGTGTGAATGATTTCGTAGCCGAGTGCACGCCGGAATCGAAGCTCGCCTACATTCGCAAAGAACAGGCGGACGGCAAGCTGGTCGCGATGATCGGCGACGGCACCAATGACGCTCCGGCGCTGGCACAAGCCGACGTAGGCCTCGCCATGAATTCGGGGACGCAGGCGGCGAAGGAAGCTGGGAACATGGTTGACCTTGATTCCGATCCGACGAAACTCATCGAGGTCGTCGAGATTGGCAAGCAGCTTCTCATGACCCGAGGTGCGCTGACTACGTTTTCCGTGGCTAACGACGTCGCCAAGTACTTCGCGATTGTTCCAGCTCTGTTCGCCGGCACCCTTCCATGGGTCAAGGCGATGGACATTATGAATCTTCATTCGCCAACCTCTGCGATCCTATCGGCGGTCATCTTCAACGCACTCATCATACCTGCTCTGATCCCAGTCGCGTTGAGAGGCGTGAAGTATGTACCGCTCGGCGCTGACGCGTTGCTCAAAAGGAATCTGCTTATCTGGGGCCTGGGCGGCGTAATAATGCCGTTCGCTGGTATCAAGATTATCGATGTCGCTCTTAGCGCTATGCACATGGTTGCCTGAGCAAGGCTGGTCGAGGATACATCAATGAAAAACAACCTGGTCAAAAGTCTATGGCTGTTGGGCCTTACCGTGGTCATCTGTTGCTTGATCTACCCACTGGCAGTGTGGGCGATTGGACAGACATTTTTCCCCTTCAGCGCGAATGGCAGCATGGTCAATGGGCCTGACGGCAAGCCGGTGGGATCGCTGCTGATTGCGCAGCCATTCACCAAGGATGAGTATTTCCAGCCGCGACCCTCGGCCGCGTCTTATGACGCATCGGCGTCTACGTCATCCGCACTTTCTGCCAGCAATTATATGTTGCGCAATCGAGTAGCCCAGCAATTGGGGCCGATCGTCAAGTACAAGAGCGGACCGAAGGCTGGCCAACTAGTGGCGCCTGATATCGAAGCCTGGTTCCAGCAGGATAGCTTTGGCGGACAGCCGCATATCGTCGCGCAGTGGGCGGATGCTCATAACGCAGCGGCAGTGGCATGGGTCAACGCAGATCCCACTCACGATAAGTACATACAAGACTGGGGAAAGACTCATACCAAAGAGGTTCAGCAGTTTATCAAGGACAATCCGGGAACTCCGGAGCCCAAGTCTCCAGATCTGGCGATGGTGTTCTTCGAAAGTTTTTCGAAAGAGAACCCCGGCAAGTTCCCGTCCGCAGTGCAGCATCAGACCAAGGACGGCAAGACAGAAACTGCAATCGAGCCGGTCAAGGAAGGCTCCGACATCCAGTCGAACTTTTTCGACATGTGGCGCCAGGCTCACGCCGATGTAGCGCTGCAGGATGTGCCGGCAGACATGGTTACGACTTCTGCCTCAGGGCTGGATCCCGACATCACGCTCGACAACGCGGAATATCAACTCGATCGCGTATCCGGTGCGTGGGCCAGGGACACCAAGCGGGATCAAGGCCAGGTGCGCACCGAGATCGAGCAGATGGTCCAAGCGGACGCAGATGCGCCAGTCGGCGGGCTTTTCGGTGAGAAGTTCGTCAACGTGCTGCAGCTCAACCTCGCTCTAAGAAACAAGTACGGACAGCCTCAATAGACCCGCATCGTGGACCTCGGGTATCCGGAAGCGTCCGGGGTCCACTTTATACCGCCGGTAGAGCCTCCGATCGTGAGAAACACTTTTCCAGCTCCTTAGACTTCTGAAAGTCCTGTAAGTCCCCCGAAGACGATCTATCGGGATCGTTTGGCTTTGTGCTGTCCGGCGTTCTTCGCTCTACAATGCAAAAAGCAAATTCTGCATCTTTCATTTTTGATAGCTGTGGGATCCGCTGCTGCCACTTCACAAGGCAATCCAAGCTAATTTTCCGGGCATAGCTCTTGCGAATACCTCATCGAATCGAGGAGTGACTCAAAAATGAATCTAACAGTCTGGCTACCTGCGATGTTCATCCTGGGAGTTGGTGTTATGGGCTTTTGCTACGCGTTTCTTATCGCCTGCGAGAACATCTGAGGAAAAACGATGATCTACGTAACTGCCGTTGTTGCCGTGTGTTTGTTCGTCTACCTGTTCGCCGCGCTGATTCGACCGGAATGGTTCTAGGCGCGAATAGTTTCCACTTCTTGAGAGGTTACTAACTATGTGGCTCCTGCCTATTTCGATGCTGGTCTTCACGACCCTTCTGGCGATACCGCTCAGCCGTTACCTGGCGTGGATCATGGACGGAAAGTATCACGCGCCCGGATTCTTCCGATGGTTCGAGCAAAAGCTGGATAGCGGCCCTCAGGACTGGAAGCAGTATACGGCTGCTCTTTTGATCTTCAATACCGTACTTTTTGTATACGGCTTTATAGTGCTGTGCCTTCAGCCAATAGCGCCTTTGAATCCCCGTGGCTTGGGAATATTGGCTCCAAGCACAATCTTCATGACGGTCTGCTCGTTCATCACTAACACGAACCTTCAGCACTATTCAGGCGATCAGCATCTTTCCAACTTCAGCCAGATCTTCTTCATCATAACGATGATGTTCGTCTCAGCGTCTGTGGGGTTCTGCGCGCTGACCGCAATCATCAGAGCATTCCGCGGCGAAGCAAAGGTCGGCAACTTCTTCGTCGATATGTGGCGAGTTATCGTCTATACGTTCCTCCCAGTGGCCTTTGTCATAGGCCTGCTGTTCATTCACCAGGGCATGCCGATGACCTTCGCCAGCACATATCAAGTATCGACCCTGGAGCCCGGAGCTATGGGCACCGATGACAAGGGTCAGGCAAAGCTGCAGACTATCGTGGTCGGACCTGTCGCGGCGGTCATTCCTATCAAGCAGCTTGGAACCAACGGCGGCGGATTCTTTGGCATGAACTCCGCGCATCCTTTTGAGAACCCCAGCGCATGGACCAACTTTCTCGAATGTTTCGGCATGATGCTGTTCCCGTTCGCGCTGGTCTTGATGTACGGCAGAATGCTCGGCCGGCCACGCCATGCGGCGATTATCTTCTTAGTCATGATGGTTATGATGGTCGGGACGATCTTCTGGACAATAAAATATGACACTCTAAGACCCAATCCTGGCCTTACAGCTCATACAGATAGTAAGACCTTCCAGATACCGAGTGCCACGGCGCCCGGAGGCAAGCGCGCTTTCACTTTCCCCATCGTAGCGGGGCTGCCAGTCGATCAACATCTCGGCAACCTCGAGGGAAAGGAAATGCGCTTTGGTACCTCGGCTGGCGCGACCTTCGCGGCCATGACCGTTGACGTGACATGCGGCGCGGTCAATTGCGAGCATGATAGCCTCAACCCGATTGCAGCGCTCTCGCCGATGTGGGGGATGTGGGTGAACTGCATCTTCGGCGGCAAAGGCGTCGGCATGATTAACCTACTGCTGTTCCTGATAGTCGGAGTCTTCATCGCCGGCCAGATGGTGGGCCGTTCGCCCGAATACCTGGGCAAGAAGGTAGGGGCGCGCGAGATGAAGCTTGCGATGATCGCTTTGTTGGTCCATCCGATCATGATCCTGATGCCTACTGGCGTGTTCGCAGCGACAGATTGGGGCCTCAAAGCGGAGGCCAATCCGGGAGCGCACGGATTTTCTGAGATCGTGTACCAATTCTCCTCCGCCTCCGCCAACAACGGCTCGGCCTTCGATGGCCTCGGAACGAACTATGGGCTGAATAGCAATCCCAACCCGGCGCCCGAGGCGGTTCCCTGGGACATTGGCACTGGATTGGTGATCCTATTCAGCCGGTACCTTCCTATAGTCGCACCTATCGCACTTGCTGCCTTTCTAGGAGCAAAGAAACCGACTCCATTCAGCTCCGGAACCATGAGAGACGACACTCCCACCTTCGCGTTCCTCTTGTTGGGCACGATCGTGATAATAGGCGCGCTGCTCTTCCTGCCAGTGGCGGCATTAGGTCCGCTGGCCGACCACCTAGGTCCGATACCTTTCGGAGGCTGACCTGAGAGGATCACGAACGACGTCGGAATCAGTTTGAGGATACAATGGAATCATCTAAATCGATAGAACCAAAGTTTGAAGTAACTACGCCGCCGAATCGGGCTCCGGATGATTGGACACCGAGGCGTGCCCGGCACCTGGAGTCTGTTTGCGCCCGAGTTGGTAGGCCCTGCTATGAAGCAGGCCTTCGCGATGCTTCGACCGGACATCCAATGGCAGAACCCTGTCATGTTCGTAGTCGAGATCGGCGCCTTCCTGACCCTTGGATTCATAATACAGGCGGCGCTCGGCAACTCGCAAAGCCAGGTTCCGATCACCTACTTCATCGCTTTGGATATCTGGCTGTTTCTGACAGTGCTGTTCGCCAATTTCGCGACTGCACTGGCTGAGGCACGTGGCAGAGCGCAAGCCGATTCACTGAGAAAGGCGCGGCGAGACACGCCGGCTTATCGACTGCGCGGAAAGAACACTATTGAGGAAGTCCCATCGAGCGAGTTGAAGCCCGATGATCAGGGTAGTGGTCCAGGCGGGCCAGATGATTCCCGGCGACGGAGAGATCATCGAGGGCATCGCGTCGGTCGATGAAGCAGCTATCACTGGAGAGTCGGCCCCTGTGATTCGCGAAGCCGGCGGTGACCGCTCAGGTGTCACTGGCGGTACGCGAGTTCTGTCAGATCGCATCGTGGTGCGCATCACTGCCGCCACTGGCGAATCTTTTCTGGATAGCATGATAGCGCTGGTCGAAGGCGCCGTCCGTCAACGCACACCCAATGAGATAGCTCTCACGCTGGTCCTTAGCGCATTCACTTTGATCTTTTTGATCGTGGTTGTTCCGCTTTTGCCGATGGCCAAGAACGCCGAGATCTACATGACGAGTTACCTGGGCGTCACGGAACCGCTCAAGAGCCTGGGTACCGATGTTCCAACACTGGTTGCCTTGTTGGTCTGCTTGATCCCGACAACTATCGGCGCACTGCTAGCCGCAATTGGAATAGCGGGCATGGATCGCGCACTACAGGCGAACATCATTGCCAAGAGCGGCCGCGCTGTAGAGACTGCTGGCGACATCGATTCAGTGCTGCTCGACAAAACCGGCACGATTACGATGGGTAACCGTCATGCGACGACTTTCCTACCCGTGGGCAAGTATACCGCCAATGACGTTGGCCGTCTGGCAGCACTGTCGTCGGTTGCGGATGAGACGCCAGAGGGGAAGACGATAGTCGCGTTGTATAAACAGCAGCCTGGCGCGCCGGATTTGATTAACGCTCGCGACGCTCGCTTCGTTCCGTTCACGGCGCAAACCCGAATGAGCGGAATCGATCTGCCTGATGGAAAACAGATTCGCAAGGGCGCTGCAGACGCGGTTGCACGATACGTTCAGAAGCTGGGCGGAAGTGTACCCAAGGACCTGCAGGCGGTTGTAGACAGCGTCGCTTCCCAGGGCGCCACCCCGCTGGTCGTCACAGAGTCGGCTCAAGTAGTAGGTGTGGTTGTGCTCGAAGACGTATTGAAGCCTGCGATAAGTGAGCGTCTCGAGCGGCTTCATAGGATGGGAGTTCGCACAGTCATGATCACGGGTGACAATCCGCTGACTGCTGCGACGATTGCGAAGCGTGCCGGAGTGAATGATTTCGTAGCCGAATGCACTCCCGAATCGAAGCTGGCTTATATTCGCAGAGAGCAGGCTGACGGTAAGCTGGTCGCTATGATCGGCGACGGCACCAATGACGCTCCAGCGCTGGCGCAAGCCGACGTAGGTCTGGCGATGAACTCAGGCACTCAGGCGGCCAAAGAAGCGGGCAACATGGTCGATCTCGACAGCAATCCGACCAAGCTGCTCGAGGTCGTTGAGATCGGGAAGCAGCTATTGATGACTCGAGGTGCGCTCACGACGTTTTCGATCGCGAACGACGTCGCCAAGTACTTCGCGATTGTGCCAGCGCTATTCGCGGGAACACTACCGTGGCTTGTAGCTATGGACGTTATGCATCTGCACTCGCCCACTTCGGCAATCTTGTCAGCCGTCATCTTCAATGCGCTCATCATCCCGGCTCTGATCCCGGTTGCGTTGAAGGGCGTGAAGTACGTACCGCTCGGCGCCGACGCCCTGCTGCGAAGAAACCTGCTCATCTGGGGTCTGGGCGGCGTCATAATGCCGTTCGCGGGCATCAAACTGATTGACCTGGTTTTGGTCGCGCTGCATCTCACTGCCTAAGCGGCGTGAACTGAAGGAGTAAGACGATGTCGCGTATATTATCGAAAAGTTTGTGGCTGCTGACTTTCGCAGTAGTCATTTGCTGCATCATCTATCCGCTGGCCCTATGGGCACTGGGACAGACGCTATTCCCCTTCGAGGCCAATGGCAGCATGCTGATGGGACCGGATGGCAAGCCGGTGGGATCGCGGATGATCGCGCAGCCTTTCACCAAAGATGAGTACTTTCAGCCGCGACCTTCGGCGGCGTCCTATGACGGGTCGGCCTCCGCGTCCTCTACGCTGGCCGCTTCGAACTACATGCTTCGCAATCGTGTGGCGCAGCAGCTAGGCCCTATCGCCAAGTACAAGAGTGGGCCAAAGGTGGGCCAACTGGTAGCGCCTGATATCGAAGCGTGGTTCCAGCAGGATAGCTTTGGTGGACAGCCGCATATCGTCGCGCAGTGGGCTGACGCTCACAAGGCCGTTGCCACGGCATGGGTAAACGCGGATCCCACGCACGATAAGTATATCCAGGACTGGGGCAAGACTCATACTAAAGAGGTTCAGCAGTTCATCAAGGACAATCCCGCTACGCCGGAGCCCAAGTCTGCCGATCTGGCTATGGTCTTCTTCGAGAGCTTCTCAAAGGAGAACCCCGGAAAGTTTCCGTCCGCCGTACAGCATCAAACCAAGGACGGAAAAACCGAGACGGTAATCGAACCGGTCAAGGAAGGGTCTGACATCCAGTCCAACTTCTTCGACATGTGGCGTCAGGATCACGCCGATGCGGACTTGCAGGACGTGCCGGGAGACATGGTCACCACCTCCGGTTCAGGACTTGACCCCAATATCACGCTCCAGAACGCAGAGTATCAGCTTGATCGCGTATCTGGTGCGTGGGCCAAGGACACCAAGCGCGATCAAGGCCAGGTTCGGACCGAGGTCGAACAAATCCTGCAGGCTGACGTCTCGGCTCCGTTCTATGGGCTAGTCGGCGAGAAGATCGTGAACGTGCTCGAAGTGAACCTGGAGCTGCGCAAGCACTTCGGTGCGCCGCCAGCGTAGGTAGTGAACGTGTAGCTTGCGAAGTCCTCAAAGGGGTGTCTAACTATTTTGCCGGCTGGAGCTTTCTCATCTCGGGCGAGGGCCCAGAATGAAATCCACATCTAGTACCGATGAAGACCAAAAAACGGCGGCAATTCTGAAATGTCTAGACATTGCGGTGATCCTCATAGACATCGACGCGGTTGTTATCAATCTCAACGAACAGGCTGCACTGATACTTGGTATTGATCGACTGGACATTCTGGGCCGTTCGTTCTTCAGCCTCGACGAAGACAATAATCACTACGTGAATGTTCGAGCCGCTCTGCGGAGCGCGCTCGCTTATCCGGGAGGCGAACAGCAGGCAGAAGTAAGTCTGTTTGTTCGCGGCCGCGATCATACCTATCTCCTGAAGCCTGCACCGCTGCGACTCGATGATGGCAGCTCCGTTCGGCACGATGATCACGCTTCACGACATGACGTATCTTCGCGACAAGGAGCGCGCGCGCACGAACCTGATCGCAACGCTATCGAACGAACTGAGAACGCCGCTCACGTCGCTGTCGCTCGCTGTCGAATTGCTCGAGAGAAAGGCACCTGATCCAAAGCAGCAGGAAATCATCGATACGGTGGTCGAGGATTTGGCTCGCATCCGCGATTTGTCCGACAGTCTCTTGAACGTCACGCGCGACGAAACTACCTCGATCGCGGTCAGGAACGTCACCTTCGATTTTGGAAGGCTTGTGACTGCGGTTGCGAAAAAGTTTCTATTGCAGGCCGCACAAAAGGAAGTCGCACTGCGCATACACGTCGGAGCAGAGCTCGAGTCTTATGGCGATCCCATGAAACTTTCCTGGGTGCTCTCGACTTTGATCGGCAATGCGCTTCGCTACACTCCGGAAGGCGGTGCGGTTGAAGTCTCCGCCGATCGCTCGGGGCAGGGGCTGCGAATATCGGTGGCGGATACCGGACCGGGGATTCCGGTCGAAATCAGCGACCTGGTTTTCGAACAGCAGTGGACTCCGGACGGCTTTGAAGGCGGCCATGCGGCCCTGGGCCTGGCGATTGCCAAGGAGATCGTCGAATCGCATCGAGGCCGTATCTTTTTGGATTCCTCCGCTCAGGGCAGCACGTTCGTCGTCCAGCTGCCGCACTCGCGGTGTATCTAGATGGCAAAATTGCTCGTCGTTGACGACGAAAAAAATATTCGCGACGCCCTCGGCCGCTTCCTGGGCTCGCACGACCACGAAATTTCGATAGCCGAAAGCGGACGTGAGGCACTTGATCTCGCGAACCGTAACGGGGCGTTCGATCTCGTGCTCAGCGATTGGCGAATGGCCGAGATGAACGGCCTCGAGCTGCTCAACGAAATCAAAGCGAAATTTCCGGCCACCATCGTGATCCTGATGACTGCCTATGCCACGGTCCAGAACGCCGTGGCCGCGATGAAAGCCGGCGCCTATGACTATGTCACCAAGCCATTCTCACTCGATGAGATTCAACATGCGGTCGATCGCGCGCTCGAAGTAAAGGAACTGCGCACCGAAGTTCGAGCCCTGCGCAATTCGATCGATGGCGTACCGCTGCTGACGACGGGCAGCCCCCAATATCGGTCGCTCATAGAGACGGCTTTCGCTGCTGCGTCGAGCGACGCGACAGTCCTGCTTACGGGAGAGAGCGGCACCGGCAAGAACGTTCTCGCACGACAGATCCACGAATGGAGTTCACGCCACGTTCGGCCGTTCGTCACTGTAAATTGCACCACGCTTTCCGAGCATCTGCTGGAAAGCGAGCTCTTCGGGCACATGAAGGGTTCCTTTACCGGTGCGATAAAAGACAAGCCGGGCAGGTTGGAAGCGGCAAATGGCGGTTCGGTATTTCTCGACGAAATCGCGGAGCTATCGCCCGCGTTGCAATCCAAGTTCCTGCGTTTCCTCGAGGATGAGCGTTTCGAGCGCGTGGGTGGAGAGGAAACGATCAAAGTCGACGCCCGGATTATCGCGGCAACCAACCGCAGTCTTCCGCAGGAGATCAGCGCCGAGCGCTTTCGCAGCGACCTGTACTATAGATTGAACGTCATCAGTCTCCGCGTGCCCGCGTTGCGCGAACGGCCCGAGGATATTCTGCCGCTCGCCGAAATGTTTCTCACCGAGACTGCCGCTCGCAACAGCCGGACTGGATTGCAGTTCTCGGACGACGCTCGCAAGGCACTGGTCGCCTATTCATGGCCGGGCAACATCCGAGAGCTGCGCAACGCCGTAGAACGCGCAGTCGTGCTGAGCCGCGGTGCGGCGCTGCGCAAGGACGATCTGCCCGACATCCTGTTTCAAGCCAGCGCTCAACGGAACGGAACCCTGCCCGAACATTCGACGCTCGAGCAGATCGAGCAGGAGCACATCCGGCGCGTTCTCGCATTGGCGCCGACGCTTGAAGATGCGGCAGTGACCCTGGGCATCTGCATCTCGACCCTGTGGCACAAGCGAAAGCGCTACCACCTCGATTGAGAGCTTTCCGCTGCTTCACCTAAGGCAAACTTTTGAACTTTTGAAGTGAGCCGTACTGCGCTGAAACTGGCGGCCGCGTATCCTGGTCAAATTTGAAAACTGCGATGCTGTTGGGATGGACTGATTCGAGAACGGCGTGAATGGTGGGCTTGACCTCTTCGTCGAGGACCGCGAAGTCCACTTTGAGTTTCGACGCGGTTTGGGAATTGCTTTCGCTGGGTATGGTGGGCGGTTGGTGGTTCGGGAGCTTTCGCTCCTCAGATAAATCAAATCCGAAAATTCCGAGCTGTTGGGCGCATCGGTGAAAGTCGTCCAACGCGGAGCGCTTGACTACTGCTTCTATTCTTTTCATACGGAGCTTGTCTGGTTTGATTGCCTCCACGCTTAGATCGAGCAGGAACCATGCCTGCTGAAAGCCCAAGCAGATTGGAAGGTTTTGGCCGGTTGGATTCTCAAACATTCAGTCTTTAAAAGCCTGGCATTTGATTTTGCAAAGCGTCACGATTCCGCCAGAAAACCTCACTGCCACAACCTGATTTCAAAGGAGGACACGATGATCGAGCAGAACAAAATACTGGTTCGTGAGATTAGCGAACAAATCTGGAATGGCGGAGCGTTTGAAAAGATTCCGGATTTCTATTCGGTCGATTACGTTGCGGATTATCGGCCCTACGCTCAACCCAGGCGCGGCCATGAAGGAATTCGTGGAATGGTCGAACGCGCCCACGCTGCGTTTCCCGACTATCACGAGGAGATTCGCGAGATCATCGCGGAAGGAGACGTGGTCGTCGTGAGGCTAACCATTACAGGGACGCAAAGTGGTCAATGGGGCGCGCTCGCGCCGACCGGCAAGCGCGTCTCATTCGAGGAAGTCGCAATTTTGGAAATTCGCGACGGGAAGGTAGTCAGCCAACGGGGAGTTGCCGACAATCTCACCGCGCTGCGCCAGCTAGGTGTCGGCGGAAGGTGACGCAGAACATCTAGTTCTTTAACCGCTCAAGGATATCGAGGTACCGCGAGACCTTCGTCGATCTCCGACCATGAGATCTGCTGGTCAGTTTCCAAATCCCTGATCGCGCGGTCGGCCTTCTTCTCTTGCACCGAGAAATTCTGCGCGATAACCGGATCGCGCGTCCAGTCCCACCATCCGCGGTTGTCGAGACTTCTCGCATATTTCAGCTCGTTGATGAGCTGGGTCCTCTGCGCGAGCGAGAGTGACTTGGGGGGCACGAACATCGCGTCATCGATTTGCGATTGACTTACATACTTCCCGTGCTCCAGGTCATCCATGACCTGCTCGGCTTTGTCCGCGCGCAGCGAATAATCGCCCGATGCGGCAGGCCCGACCTCTGGATCTCTCGCGTTGCTCAAGTCGATCTCCCGGGCCGCCTGAAGACGTTCCAGTGTTCGTTCGCCTTGCGCGTTCGAGACGTTCGATTCGGTTGGAGCGCACGCCGAGAGCGACGTGGCGAAGCAGAGAGCACACGCAAGGGCTGCTGCCAGCTGAAGACTTTTTTTCATTTCCGACCACCAACTGAAGAGACAGACCCGTACTAGATCCAATATCGCTCCCGCTCTCGAGTGAGCATAGAGCAAATCAACATTGCACCTCGTCAGTACCGATCGGGTTCGGCGAAGAGAGAATTGTTGTTGACTGACCGTCGAATGTTAATAAAATATTAATAGATTGTTACAGAGGTGTGTCATGAATTCCAGGTTTTTCGGAATCGTCGCCTTCGCCTCCGGTTTGGTTCTCCCCGCCGTCGCACTCGCCCAGACTGTCTATCCGGTTTCAAGTGCTCCATATGACAGCAGCGCGATTGTGAGTCAGCTCCAGCGGCAGCAGGAGATGGACGAATACAAAGCGAAGTTCTGGTCGCAAGAGCCGATTACCCAGCAGGACTATTACGTTCAGGGAAAGCTGGATCGGCAGCTAATCGCGAAGATATCGGCGGGCGAGCCGGTCTCGCATGATGAGCTGGTCCAAGCATTGAAGCGAGTCGATACCCAGTATTGATTTTGGGCCTGCGCCAAACCTGTTCCCCAGATTGAACCGCTCCAAACGCAACCGGCGCGAGCACTTTGCATGCTCGCGCCGGCGTCTCTGTCTCTAACTGATTTCGGAAACTAGTAGCGGAACTCCAGGTGGAGGAAGAATGCGTGGGTGTCGCGCGCAACTGCGAACGGCACCGCGTTCGACTTCCCGGACATCGTCCGCGGGGAACGTGAACTGGCTGTGGTAGTACTGGATGGCCTGAGAATCGAACGCCACGCTCAGATACTTGTTGATTAACCATTGCACGCCCAGGTCATAGCGGGTGAAGTCCATCGGGTCCTTGTTGATGCGCGTGTTCGGTTGGAACCACTGCAGCAGGCCGAAGGCCGTGAACGGCGTGTGCGGGATATCCTAGTGGCCCATCAAGTCCGCGCCCATCTGCACCGCTTGACTGTTCAGAATGTGGGCCACCATCGTGTTCCAGCCTGCGAAACCGGAGGCCGGTAGGGCACCAACCGGTACGTCGGCAGGTCCGCTGCCCGAGTACAGGTTGCCGGGACTAAACGCGTTGTGGCCGTAGTCCCACTCGGCGATGATGCCCCAGTTTTCGGCCGTATAGTGCGCTATCCCCGCGGCGCGTGCGATATGCCCGCAGAGCGTTAAGTGAATTCTGGTCTGGGGAGCACTTATTTGAGTAGCCGTAGTCATAGAACCCCGTGAGACCGAGGCCATCGTACCGTGACTTGGCGCCGAAGGGATTGATCGTGACGCGGCCCATCACCTGCTTTTATGCGCTCTGCTCCTTCGCGTGGAAGCTGGCGTCATCGTACACGCCGAAGTCGTAGTCGGCATACTGCTTCTCGTTAAACTTGATCGGTCCCTTTATCGCGACGCCGACCTGTGTCGAGCTTAAGCTCAAATAGTTCCACGGGGTCAGAGCGGTATAGCGGAATCCCCAGAGATTTTCTTCCCAATCGACGAGCGGATTCTGCTGCTGGCCGAAAGTGAATTTATCGTCGTGCATCGCAGCGATCTTCAACACTTTTTTGAAGAAAGTGTTGTAGTCGAGATAGGCGTACTTCACGCGGAAGCCGAGGTTGCCGTTAACGTGCCTGGCGTGGCCGCTGTTCTTGCCGATCTTGTCCCCGGTCGCTGTGCCATTCGCCAGGTACATGTTGGGTGTCATGCGCACCGAGATGTCGTCAATCGGCGTGAATTTGAAATCCAGGTAGGTGCGCGTGATGATTGAACGCGCTGTAGCTATTGTTGCCGGGGCCGGGCCAGTACTGCTGAGTCAGGAACTGCGGGCCGAACCCGGTGTGAGTGAAGTACCCGTAGTCCGCGTAGACCAGTGTGCCGACAGAGATCTTCTTGTACCAGCGATCGCCAAACTCTTGAGCAAATGGCTGAATCGTCGAGACCTGCTTGGCCATCTCGGCGTTCCATTGTTGCTGCTGGGCCTGCCTTTGCGCTTCCTCGGCCTCCATCGCGGCGCGTTCCTGCTCGAGCTGCTGCTGCGTCTGCAGGTTCACTCGCCGTTCGACCTTACGCTCGATCTCTTCGGTCGATCCGGCCGGGATGTACTGGCCAAGCCTGACGCAATGTTTGCATCGCTTGGTGAACACCTGCCCGGTGCCGGGATCGGTGTACAGCGTGATCGCCCGCCCGTCGTCGCTCCACGCCGGCCTTGGCGACATCGCGACCGCGCTGAGCATCAGCGCCGCGCCCAGCATCGACAGCGTAACCATTCGTATCGTTCGTCTCATCATCGTCCTCCCTGGACTCTCCCTATCCACGATGCGAAAACCCTCGCCGGTCGAACCGCTCTCGACGAGAACCTCTAGGACGCGAAATGCCCGCTCGATGCACGAAATCGGCGTCCTCCCTCCGCGGCACGGGCAAACTAAAGAGGCGTCGTTACGACATGATGAGTCGATTGTTACGAACGCGCGAATTCTTACGTCGGGAGGGGTCGAAGATTAGCGGAAATTCACAGCCGGGAGGGGAGCGGAGCGACTAGAGTGTCGCCATATCTAATCAGATGCTGACTATCTGTCCGGTTGATGCGGTGTGGTACGCGCGTAGCTGCGATCCGTATCGCTCAGCTCACCGCCAGCAGGAAGACGACCATTGCGATGCCCACTAATCCGAGCACGATTCCGACAGCGATCGCGATCAACGACGGTCGCGTGACGATGCTCTCGCCACGATTGATTCTGTGGATCACCTCGAGATGCCGCGCGACTGCTGCCAGGTTCATCATGGCCCCCAGCAGCACCATCGCGCTCCCGGCCCATAGCGAAAATCCGTACGATTTCACACCCGGCTGGTGGCCGCTTATTTCTTTGAGAAACAATCCGAAGCGCGCCACCACGAAACCGAAGCCCATCAGCGAGAGTCCGGTGCGAATCCACGCAAGGAACGTACGCTCGGCGGCGAAGTGGACCCGCGGATCGTTACCAGCTACGTCGGCCATCGTGTATGCCAGTCTATGCGCCCATGAAGCCGAGATTCGTCACGCCGTTGAACTGCGAGAGATTCGAGAACACGGCGTTGAGCTGACTCGCGCCGAGTCCGTACCACGACGCCAACGTCGCGCCGTACTGATCGATGCCGAATCCCGGTATCCAGACTCCGCGATCGTTCGCGTCGCTCGGACCGCTCAGCGCGAACTCCGGGAAAGCGCCGTAAACGTCGCCGCCGTTCACCGAAGTGCCCACCACCAGGTGATTGCTGCCCCAGGCGTGATCGGAGCCTTTGTTCGAGTTGGGTTGAAAGGTGCGGCTGAAGTCGGACTCGGTGAACGTCGTCACCTGGCCATCGACCCCAAGCTCCTGCGTGGCGGCATAGAATGCTCCTATCGCCGCGCTCAACTGCGCGAGCAGACTGCCCTGGATGTTCAATTGTTGGCTGTGGGTATCGAAGCCGCCGAGCGAGCAGAAGAAAATCTGGCGGTTCACGCCGAGACTCGATCGAACCTGGATGATTTGCGCGACTTGCTGTAACTGCGCGCCGATCTGAGTGTCGGGGAAAACAGTGTTGAGCTTCGCGGCGCCGGCGAATGCTCCGTTCAGGAGCGCGTCGACCGTGAGCCCGTCCGACATGACTCCGTTGGCCGCCTGCACCAGCTTGAATCCGCTGTTGAACGAGAGCAGCTGCTGAATTCCGTTGAGGCGCGCGATAGTGTCGGGCGAGCCAGGGGTCCCGAACAGTCCGAGCGGAGCGCCCGGACTACAGTCGCAGGCGTGCTGCTCTGTCCGACCAGAAAGAGGCTGTTGCCTGCGACCGACAATCCCGCCGGAAAATTGCTGCCGCTGCCGAGCGCATCGGCGACGCGCCCGCCCCATCCCGAGACTGACAGGGTCGCGTTGGGAACCGAGCTCTGCCATTGAGTCTGCTGATCCGAATGCGAGAACAGATTCGAGGGCACTGCAGCCGAACTGTTCTGGTACTGGTCCTTTGTCAGAGGCCCGACGAGCGAGCCTACGTTTATTACGAACGCCGCTGCTTTCTGAGTGTAAAGCTTTTTTATTTCCGGCAATCCCGGATGCAGGCCGAAGGGATTTCCATGCGAGTCGCCGATTGGCAACAGGGTATTAGCCGCGAGCGCGAGATCGGCGCGCGCCGCGCTGTATTGGGTAAGCCGCGGCACGTCGGTCGGGACAATCACGTTGTTGCTGTCGTTGCCGCCGAACAAAAATACGCAGACCAGTGCTCGGTAGTCGGACGGCGAGCCGGCCAGCGCGCTCATCATGCCGAAGCGGTTCATCGCGGCGGTAAATCCAAGTGTCGCCAGCGAGGTGCATCCGATTTTCAGGAAACCGCGGCGCGAAACGATCAACGGACCGATGCTCTTATTCCCGGGCGAATGACGCGTCATTGCTGCACCTGGTATTCATTGGCGGTAGCGCCGAGAAACAGCGCGTCGAACGCTCGGACTCCCGGATCGGGCGTAGCGTCGACGGCGGTCTTGATTGCGCTGCGCACCTCTGCGGGCATCTGGCCGCCGAAGAACGCCATGTCGATCCCTTCGGTCAGCGCCGCATCGCTCGCTCCCAGCTCGACGAACGGGGTGATATCGACTGAGACGTCGGGACCTATCTGGGAGACCAGCGTGCCTATGACCCAGTTGGCGCGCAGAACCGCCGTTGACGACGATAGCAGTTGGAATTCCGGTCCGGCAGCCGCGCCACCGGGAATTCGTGTGAATGGCGAGTAGTAATTGAATACGCTGGCCGCCAGCAGCAGCTCCTGACCGAGGCCGTATCCGTTGATGTACTCGCCGAGCTGATTGTTCGCGCCGACTCTCGCGCCAAGTGCCGCAAAATCGCGGCCGCATAAAGGACCGGCTCCCGCAGATGACCGCCGGTCGGAATCGCCTTGGTGGCGACGTCTCCCGCACGCGCTTCCGGGTCGAGCAGGATTGCTTTCACGACAGCCGCGAGGTCGCCGCGCACGCCCGATCCGTTGTTGGCGAACACGGCGGAAATCCGCTGGACGTACGCGGGACTCGGATTGCTCGTCACCAGATGCTGTATCAGGCGGATCGCAACGAACGGACCGACGTTGGGATGGTTGAACACGATGCCCAACGCCTGGTCGAGGTCCTGCTCCGCGGTCTGACCCGCAGGCAGCGCATTGCCGAGACGGTCTTCGCGTCCATATCGTGATTGCTGTCAACCGCAATCATCGGCCCGATGAAGTATGGCGGATTATGCGATTGCGGCGACTGCCCCGGAGTGGTCGGATAGGTCCACCCGGTGAAAACTCGCGCCATGTTCTGAATCTGCGTCTGATCGTAGGTCGGAATCGGCTGCCCCTTGTTGTCGAGCTGCAGCGAGCCGTCGGGATTGAGCAGATCAGTCCCAATCGTAAACAGTTGCAGAAATTCGCGGCCGTAGTTTTCGTTTGGTAGGGTGCCGGCGGCCGGATCCGGTTTGTCGTTGTTCACCATGTCGAGATAAAGGCCCATGCTCGGCGACAGCGTGACCGCCTTCATAATGTCTTTGTAGTTCCCGAATGCATTCCGCGAGAGGAGGTTCAGATACGGCACCATTCCTTCGACCGGGATCTTCAGACCGGAGATGACAAAAATCTGAGCAAGCGCGAACGCGACCCGTTGGCGCAGCTGATCCGGCGCGTTGATCGCGTTGTTCATGAATTGGCCCTGCGCATAAACAATGTCGGACATCATCGGTGGCGGCGGGATGATAGACGGAGCGACGCTCTGCTGATTACTCAGCCATCCGCTGAAGCCGCTTTGCTGCAACGCGATCACGTCCGCGACGTTCGGTCCCCAGCTCGCCTGTTCAAGGAATCGGAACGCCGCCGCGTACGAAACCTTCGGCTTCCTGATGGAAACGACGAGCGGAAACGGTGGCGAGAGCGTGCCGTCGCCATTTTTGACCATCAGGGCGTAAGTTGCCGGGAATCGGTGCGAGCGACGCTTTCGCGGTGAGCTGCTTGTTGCTCTGGAAGCGGGTCGGAGATTGGTTTGTCCGAGAACTACGACCGCGCCCTTGATGAACCCGGTGCCCGAGACTTTCAGCTCAACCTTGCCGAAACTGAGATTCCTGGGTCCGACTCCGGTGACCGCGAACGGCTTCGGGCCATGTGCGAGAGGCGTTTCCTGCGCGAGCGCAGTGGCCGCGGTGAAAGCGACCGCAGCAGGATGGTCGTCCATCGGCGTGTCCACCGACTTCGCGTCAATTGCGTACTTGGAAATGGCATTCCGAGTCTGCCAGTCGCTACGTCACGTACTACATTCAGTAGGCTCTCTTCAGATAACTTTGCACGTCGTTGAGGTTTAACCAAGCCTTCCGACGGCGAGACGATCATGTCGCGAGCATGCGATGCGTCGGCGCCAGCAGTACATCCGTCGCGATTCCGTGCGGACAGGCTCCGGCGCACGGCTTCGCTTCGCAGGTGAGGCATGCCGCAGCGTTCGACGAGAGCATCGCGTATTCGGTCCGCGCAAAGCGCACGTCGCCGTAGTCGCGAGCGTACATCCGCGTACGCAATACGTCCGCGATCGGCACTCCGTAAGGGCATGCATTCGCGCATTCGTTGCATGCGGGACGGCATTGCGAATCACCATTGAGAGTTGCGTAGCGATTCAACAGCGGCAAGTCGCTCGCCGCAGTCGCGCGCGCCCCCGATGCGCCCAGGTATTCGTCGATCATCTGCCGGCTCGTCATCGTGACGATCAGCGCGTCGACGTTGTGATTCGACAGCACCCATCTAAACGCTGCCTGCGAGAAGGTTGCGCCGCCGGATTCGTAGGGGCGCATGTCGTTCAAGCGCGCGCCCATCAGGGTCTTCATCACCACCACGCCGACGCCGTGTTGTTTGGCCTTTTCCATGATGCGCGGCAACTCGGGCTGTCGCGCAACGAAATCGAAGCTCCGCGTGAAGCGCTGGAAGAAGCGCGGGTCCTGGCCGAAGTTGTGCGCGCACAGGATTACGTCGACCTGGCCGCTATCGATCGCGTAGTCGAGGCATTCGGCGAGATTGCCGGCGTGACCCGACATGCCGACGAAACGAATTTTTCCCTGCTTTCGCGCCTGCGCGGTGAATTCGTGCCATTCGGGATTCTTGAGCCGCGGAGGATCGTTGACCGCGTGGTTGAAGTACACATCGACGTGGTCGGTCTGGAGCCGGCGCAAGCTGCCCTCGAGCGTCGCCATCATCGCGTCGCGCTTGTCGTCCGCTTGCGCCATCTGCTTCGAGGTCAGATAGACCTTGTCGCGCTTGCCCTTAAGTGCGTTGCCAACAGTGGTTTCGGATTCGCCGCCGGTGTACGTGTCGGCCGAATCAAAGTAGTTGACGCCGCAATCGTACGCGTGACGGACCAGGTCTTCCTCGCCGGAGGTGAGGCGGCTGGCGCCGAACGAGATGTCAGAAATCTTGAGGCCGGTACGGCCAAGCGTCGAGTAGCGGCGGACTTGCGGCGTCGCTTCGATTGATGCGCTCGCGGCTCCTGCCAGCGGCAGGATCGATACGCCCACGCCGGCCAGCACGCCTGTTTTCAGGAACTCGCGTCGTCCAATGATCGATCCATCGCGCGATCGTTTCATCTGAGCACCTCGCGGAGCCGCGGTTCGAGTTGTTGCGGCTAGCACCAATTCTAATGCCGGAGCGGCTGAGACTCTATGCCCGAAGCGGGGTTACATCGCGCACGAAAAATATCGCATCGGCCTGCCGGGCGATCGCCGTGCGGACGCCGCCGTTACCGTCGTGCACGATCTCGATATTTTCAGTCAACAACCGCGCGCGAGAGTCAGCTGCGTCGATTGGCAAAATGAAACAGTCGCCGATCTCGCCAAGCAGTGAGTTGAGGGCGCCAGGCTTCTCACTGATTTCTTTCGACAGCGTGGGAAACGGTTGCGAGTCCCGGCCGCGTCCGATCAGCATCCAAATTGAAAACACCTCGCCCGGAGAGCGCGCTGCCAGCCACGCTCCAAGCGGCGGATCGGTTTTCCCGCCCGGACCCGCGGCAGCGTCGCTGCCCGCGACCGCATCCGGCGCCCGGCACAAGTGCATGTTGTGACTCATCAGCGCGAGCTTTTCATTCGGACGCATTTGCCCGAGCCGACGGTCAACCTGCCGATGCATGTAGCGCTCGCGAAAAGCCATTCCCGGATTGAGCGCATCAAAGGTCTTCGCCGGGTACGTCATGCGCACATAGTCGAAGCTGTCGCGCAGACACGTCGCCGAATAGCGCAGCGCGTCAAATGGGCCGGCCTCGATCAATCTCAGCGCCCCGTCGAGCCTCGCGATTTCGTCATCGATCGTTTCGCCCTCGACGCGCTGCAACGCCTTCCGTATCTGATCGATCTTCGCATCGGCTGGCATCGACCCGAGTATTTCGGCGAGGTCCTCGTAGCCGCCGCCTGGCAGCGGATCTATGTCGAAGCCGAGGAAGTGCAAACGCGATCCGCTGTCCGCTGATTTGAGCCGCTGACTGATTTTGCGCAGGCCATGCGCGAATCGCTTCTGCTCGGCGGCGAATTGCGCGGTCGGGTACGCGTCTCCGAAGCTGCCGCGGAGGATGCCAGTCGGAGTGTCGTCGCGATCGCTGCGGGATGCGCCCGAATAACCGTAGATGGTGATTCGCTCGAGCTGCGATTCGTCGCCGGTTTCGATATAGCGATCGATTCGCATTCCATCTGAAGCGCCGATTTCCTCTCCCACATGCGTGAATCCGCGCGCAGCGAGGTAATTCAGAATCGCGAGCCGATACGCATACTTCTCATGAATGAAGTGATCCGACTCGCCGACGTAAGCGAAGCGCTTTCCCGCAACCAGCGAATCCAGGATCGAAAGGCGGCGCGTATTTTCATTTTCGTCAGTCGCTTCAAGATCGTTGAATGCAATCGCGCGTTCTGCCGCATAGGCGCGGAAATCCTCAATTGCACGCCGGCGTTTGGAATCGAAAAGCTTCACCGGAGATCGGCTCTGCGACGATAGAGCAGCCAGGCCGCGCCCGAGGACACTCCTATCGCGACGAAAGGGTAGGGCACGAGGTAAGCCCACGAGTGCTCCTGCATCACGGCGGTGCCGTGGTACCTCAGGATGAACAGCGGCATGTTGAGGATCACGTATCCGGCGTAAAACATTCCGAGCAGCAGCGCAAACTTACGCATCGCGAGAATTCCGTACACGTACACGGCGAGAATGATTCCAAAAATCGGCGCGACTATCATATTAGCGGCGCCCGATAGACGCGTGCCGAAGAAGACGAAGCCGACTCCGGGGTTATGAGCGAAGGGCTTGCCGAAATTGGAAAGTGCCATCAGCGCAAGCAGCATCGCGAGAATCGTCAGAGCGGCGCCGGGCGATTTTTTTGGCATCGCGGCTTCCGGTCACTCAGGTCAGATCGGCTTGACGGCGCGACAGAATGATCGCCGTCGCGAGCGGAATGCCAAATCCTATTGCAGTTGAGGCGATCGCAAAGGCGATTGAAGGCTGCGGCTCGTTGCGGTGCTTCAAGGTAAACAGAACCGTGTTCACGACTACCCAGCCGGTATAGATATACGCGACTGGCAGTGCATATCGGCGCATCGTCCAGATACCATAGGCGTAGACGAGTAGCAGGAATCCGAACAGCGGTCCCATGATCGCGTTGCCGGTGCCGGTCAGCCTGGTGCCCAGAAACACAAAGCCGATGCCGGGGCTATGCGAGAGCGGCTTGGAGAAGTTTGATATCGCGAGCAGTACGTACAGTATCGCGAATATCGTGAGTGCGGGGCCGCGTGATTTACCTGCCATCGAAAATCCCTCCCCTGGGTTCGAGCCGGTTGCGGCACATCCTAATCGGGCCGCACCGCAAACGCAGCAGGTCTTGCATCCAGATATAGACAATTGATTGGATGCGCATGGATTGGTACCCGTCACGGCATCGGATTCCTTTCAAGTAATGCGGCGATTCATTGCGGTTGTGGCGCTCGTAATGTGCGCATCATGGCTCTGCGAGCCTCTTTGCGCATTCGCCGAAACTAATCTCGTCAAGAACGGCGACCTCGCATCCGGCTTCGACGGCGCGCCAGCCGATTGGTATGCGCTGTCATCCGACAGGAAGCTGACGAAGTTTTCATGGACCTATACGCCGGCCGCGGGCGGCGTACTTGGAATCTCGAATGGGAGCAGGACGTTCTCGAGCTGGCATCAGGCGCTGATTCTGCGGCCCGGAATTTACCAGGTCACCGCGGAAGCGCGGGTCGAAGGTGCGATGCCGCACGAAGGCGGCGCGAATATCGCGATCAGCACCTACGACGGCATCCAGCTCATCTCGAATCATCTGCAAGGCACCACCGATTGGCAGCCACTTTCTTTTTTTCTGATCGAGGATCGATGGGGCGATACTACGGAGTTGCTCTGCCAGCTCGGCGTCGCCGGGTATCCGGATATGGGCCGCGCGTCTTTTCGCAATATCAAAGTGATCGAGGTTGGGAATGCTCCGCCGCTGGGCGCGGTCAGATTCGATCTCAAAGCAATCCGCAGCCTATACAAGGACCAGCTACATCGGCCGGATGAACGAATCGCGATTCGTGTCGTGGGCATCATTTGCAGCCTCGTGCTGCTGGGGCTGCTGGGATGGGGGCTCGCCGAAATATCGCGACCGGCGCGCGAGGCGGGGCAGGGTGCGTGGATATTCGCGGCCGGCCTGATACTCGCGATTACGGCCGTCAAGTTTGCCGCGCTGTTTCACTTCACCGGCTTCTATTGGGACATCTGGGCGAAAACCAATCGCGCTCTGCTGGCCGCCGCGCTGGGCCCTTCGAAAATTTACGATCCCGGTCTGCCGGTTGACGCTTATCCGCCCGGTTCGGTCTATCTGCTGTGGCTCTCGGGATGGCTAGGCAAGTTGATCGAGCCGACAGCTAACGGCTTTCGCGTGATCGTTGAGACGCCGCCGCTGATTGCCGATCTCTTTATCGGACTCACGCTGTACTTTGCGGCGTGGCGTGACGGACGCGGCCTGCGCGCCCTCATTATAATGATGCTGTTCGCGCTCAATCCGGCGCTCATTTTCGACACCGTGGTGTGGGGCCAGAGCGATTCGGTCGTCGCGTTGCCGATGATCATCGCCGCGATTCTGATTCTCACCGGACGCAATCGCCTCGGATGGAGTGCGGCCGCGATTGCGATCCTGGCCAAGCCGCAGGCGCTCGCATTCACGCCGCCGCTCGCGCTGTGGACGTTGTTCAACGCCGGCTTCGTCGAATGCCTGTGGTGCGCGGGCGCATTCGTCGGCACGTTCGCGATAGGAGTCCTGCCGTATCAACTCGGACATTCGTGGGACTGGATATTCAACGTGTACAAGGACCTTGGCACGCGATTCAGCGAAGCTTCAGTCGGCGCGTTCAACTTCATGGGGTTGATCGGCGGGATGGGCACGCCCGACACGGACAAAGTCTTCGACGGCGTTTCGTACAGCGCGTTCGGCCTGTCCCTGACGTGCGCGGTTTACCTGATCGTGTCGTATCTGATCTGGCGCGCGCGCTCGGCTAGCGCCGCATTACTCGCGATTTTCGTCGCCCTGTTCGGCTTCTTCATGTTCGCGCCGCGGATGCATGAGCGATACCTCTACTACCCGTTGATATTTCTGATTCCGATCGCACTGGAGAGCGAATTTCTAACGACGATCTACGCGATCGTTAGCGGCACGTTTCTGTTCAACCTCATTTATATAAAGCACCTCACTGATACGTCGTCATATTTTCCCGATCACCCGAACGCAGCGCTGATCATCGCTGCGTCGATCAACCTGTTGGTCTTCTTTGCGGTGATCGCTTATGCGCTGCTGCGAACTCCGCCGCCGGCATCGGCGGCGGAAACTTGATTTGATGTGAAACCCGCCGTGGGTTTCACACTTCCTTGGGCAGGGGTGACCCCTGCACCCAGTGATTAAGGCGGGTGTTGCCGTTCGAGCGCGACAGTGAGAGAAGCTCAACTATCATGCGTCGCGCCGATCGCCTCTTCGAGATCATCCAACGGCTGCGCAGGCGCCGCGTGGTCACCGCCGCTACCCTCGCCGAACAGTTCAACGTCAGCGAGCGCACCATCTACCGCGACATCAGCGACTTGATCGCGAGCAAGGTCCCCATCGAGGGCGCCCCCGGCATCGGCTACTCGCTGCGCAAGGGATACGATCTGCCGCCGCTCATGTTCAGCGAGAACGAGCTCGAGGCGCTCGTGTTCGGGGCTCGCATGGTGCAGAACTGGAGCGATGCCGAGCTGGGCCGAGCGGCCGACGCGGCATTGTCGAAGATCGAGAACGTCTTGCCCGCGCATCTGCATCGGATGCTGGACGATCGATCGCTATGGGCGCCGAAGGACGTGCGGCGGGTGCCGGTCTCGTTCGATCTCGGACAGTTGCGCGCCTCGATTCGCGAGTGCCGGAAAGTTCGGTTTCGCTACCAGGACGAGAAGGGCGCCGAGACACGCCGCAAGGTGCGTCCTTTGAGCCTCTGGTTCTATCCGCCGTTCTGGACCGCCGCATCGTGGTGCGAACTGCGCGACGACTTCCGCTTTTTTCGCGTCGACCGCATGAGCGACGTCGAGTTCCTGGGCGAGGCATTTGTGCAGGAGGCCGGCAAGTCGGCGGAAGACCTGTTCCGCCATCTGCTCAGCAAGTCCTGACCATCCTTCGGGCAACTCTCCTGACGGAACGCTGTCAGGATCTCGCCAGTTCCGCGTGTTCCGCCAGAGTGTCCTGACAGACTGCTGTCAGCAGCGACGCGCGGCTCAATCGCAGCGGAGTGTTAAATTCTCTCCTTTAACGCGGCATTCGGCAAAGGAGAGAGATCATGGCGACTCAGGTTTCGGATCGTCCTTCAATGCAAGATCGAGTGATCGTCCTTAAATCAGCGGAGGAGACCGCCGGCGAGCTCTTCCGATGCGAATATATCGCGCGCGTCGTCTCGCCCACACCGAGGGATCACATACACACGCATCAGGAGGAACGGCTCGAAGTCGTCGAGGGTACCGTGCGATGCAGAGTGGCGGGGCGAGAATACGTCCTCGAGCGAGGGCGAGTGATGGTCATTCCGGCCGGCACCCCGCATGCTGTATGGAACGACGACCACGGCGGCTCGCGCTCCATTTCGGAATACCGGCCCGCGATGAACGCGCAGGCGATGTTCCGCGGTTACATCGTCGATCGCGCCAGCCACTGATCAGGACTTCAGGAATTTCGCATCAGTTTGTCATCGATCGGTGCGATGCTCGGGTTCATTTCGAACAGCCCTTTAATGTAAGAACGAATCCGCGAGATGTTATCGAGGATATCGCGCAGACGCTGGTGAGGTTCGCTAGAAGGCACGGATTTCGTCTCGCAGCGCCTCTCGAACGACGTGGGACCTCAGCCTTTTGCGCAAGGCGACGTCCACTCGTTGCGGAACGAATTTTTGAATCTCCGCTATGATTCCCCCGTAGTCAGCAGGTCAGATTGCTCGACAGTGCTCGTCGAGTTCGCGCGGAAAATCGAGGTCGAGCGCATCGGCGGCGTCGAGCCGCAGACCGTCAATCTCGAACCGTCGATCCACCATGAGACGGCCTTGAAAAGATGATCGCGAACGGCAGGATTTTTGAGGTTGAGCTTCACCAGGTCGTAGTTCCCGGCCCATCCCTTGTAATGGAATGGCTCGCCGTACGGACTGCGGCGCGTGAAGTCGAGGTAATACCAATCGCAATATTCCGACACCTGCCCCTTCTCACCAACGTCGCGAAACGGCTGGCCGGTGTGATGGAACACAGCGTCGAGCACGAGGCGAATGCCGCGGCGATGCAGTTCGCGGCTCACCGCGGCGAGCGTCGTTCGTCGCCGAGACGCCATCCACGCGGAAATAGTCGGCAATGTCGTAGCCGTGCGCGCCCGATTCGAAGACGGGACCAAGCAGCAACGCGTTGACGCCGAGCCTCGATAGTCGATCCAACGCATCAGGTCCGCAGCCGATGCGCCGCTGGTCCGTCAAACGAGTGCGGTCAGCGCCTGAAGCATCCAAGGGGAAACAGATGATAGAAGACGGCGTCTTGTGGCCAATTGTATTCATGTTGTAAAGGGATTCAAAATTCCTTGGGCAGGTAACCCTGCACCTTTCTAATAAGAAAGATGAGATCAGGATTTCAGAAATTTCAGCATCAACTCATTCACGTGATCCGGGCGCTCCTGATGCACGAAATGGCCGGCGCCTGGCACCAGCTCGAGCTTCAATCCCTTTGGGAATAGCTTCTCCATCCCCGCGAGCGTTTCCGCGCCGATGCATCCATCGTCGCGGCCGTGGAACATCAACGCGGGGACGTTGATCGGTACGTTCATCGCGGGCGCCAGCATTTTCAGATCGACCGGCATGCTGAGCACCGGACCGAGTGTGGCGCGATAGTAGCCAAGCGCAGCTTCGAGCGTGCCCTTGGCGCGGAAGGATCGCTTAAGCGCTTCCATGTCGTCCCCTGACCACTTCCAGCCCGGCGACCAGTCGGCCCACATCTTTTCGAGGAACGCGAAGTCGTTGAGGCTCACTGCCGCTTCAGCAATCTTGGTCTGAAAAAAGAACATGTACCAGGAGCGGCGTTGCTGCGCGTAGTTGGTGACCAGCGCCTCGAAAAATCCCAGACCGTACCCGACTGCCGCCGTCACCAGCTTGGTGACGCGATCCGGCGATGCGGCCGCGGCGCCGTAGGCTGCGACTGCGCCCCAATCGTGGCCGAATAGAATCGCGTCCTTGTAGCCGAGCGCGGTGATCAGCGCGAGTGCGTCCTCCGACAACGCCGCCGAATCGTAGCGGCCGTCGGGCGCGGACTCGGTCGGCGAGTAGCCGCGCATGAACGGCGCGACGCAGTGGTATCCCGCCGCGGCCAGCGCGGGCATCTGATGTCGGAACGAATGCGCGGTGTCCGGAAAGCCGTGCAGGCACAGCACGAGCGGACTTTTAGACTCGCCCATCTCGAGCACGGTGAAGTTCATGTTCGATGTGCGCACGACTCTTTGCTGCGGTTGTGATGGCATAGTGGCTCGATCCATATCGCACGCTTTACACAATGACAAAGCGTAGCGGCTGGAATGCGTTTGCGATTCGTGATCATCTGAGGCGGCAGTCGCATGGACCAATCGATTCCTCACACTGTCGAGAATCCGCCTTCGCGACGCGAGGCACTTCGCGAACTCGCACTACTGTTTCTTCGACTCGGCACGCTCGCGATGGGCGGTCCGGCTGCGCATATCGCGATGATGGAGGACGAGGTCGTTCGCCGCCGTCGATGGATGACGCATGAGCGGTTTCTCGACATGCTAGGCGTCTGCAACTTGATTCCCGGGCCCAACTCGACCGAGATGGCGATTCACATCGGGCAACTGCGCGCGGGATTCGCGGGATTGGTTGTCGCGGGCGCATGCTTCATCCTTCCAGCCGCCGCGATCGTACTCGTGATCGCATGGATGTACGTGCGATTCGGCACGATGCCGCAAGCGGTCGGGCTGCTGTACGGTATCAAGCCGGTGATCATCGCGGTGGTATTGCAGGCGCTTTGGGGACTCGGCCGCACCGCGATCAAGTCTCGACTCCTCGCCGTGCTCGCGATCATTGCGCTGATCGCCTCGCTGCTGGACGTCAACGACATGATCGTGCTGCTCGGCGGCGGACTAGTGATGCTCGCGATTCGCGCCCTCGAAGATCGCGCCGCCGCGCGCGCGACGCTGGCCGCAATTACCGTCGCCGCCCGCGCATCGGGCGCGAAAGGCGCCGCGCTCGCCGCGGCCGCGGTGGCGGTGCCATTCAGCCTCACCACCTTATTTTTATTTTTCCTGAAAGTCGGCGCTGTGCTGTTCGGCAGCGGCTACGTATTGCTGGCGTTCCTGCGCACCGACCTCGTCGATCGATTGCGATGGCTGACCGAGGCGCAACTGCTCGACGCCGTCGCCGTCGGCCAAATCACGCCAGGGCCGGTATTCACGACGGCAACCTTCATCGGTTACATCCTCGGAGGATTTCGTGGCGCGGTGGTCGCGACGATCGGAATTTTTCTGCCGTCGTTTTTTTTCGTGTCAATCAGCGGACCGTTGATTCCCCATCTGCGCCGCTCACCGCTGGCCGGCGCGTTTCTCGACGGCGTCAACGTCGGCGCATGGGCGTTGATGGCAGCGGTGACGCTGTTCCTCGCCCGCTCCGCCATCATCGACCGAACCACCATGCTGCTCGCGATATTGAGCGCGGTCGTTCTGATTCGCTATCGAGTAAATTCTGCGTGGCTGGTGCTGGGCGGCGGATTGATCGGGCTGGCGATGACGCTGTGGCGCTAGTCCGGCCAGTTCCCCAGAGAACATTTCTTAAGCTATCAACTGCGCGCGTAGACGAGTGAATGCAATCGGATGTAGCGCACGTCGTCCGTATGCTGTACTGTCATAGTTCGCGACGGCAAGCACATTCCGCTCCCCGCCTTGGAATCGAAGGCATCCCTGCGAAAAGTGAAAATGTGCTGATGCTGGTGGCAGCCACGAATTGCTCGCAGCATGACTGGCGGCCGAAGCATCATCATCCGTGCAGCCAAACAGGCGCGGGCGGTGGTGTAGTCGAAATACGTCCGCTGGAGAGAAGAATGGCAGCAGCTTTCACGACGGTGAGCACGACAGAAAACTTAAAGACCGAACCGTGGAACAAGCCCTGGTGGCACGCCGCGGGTCGCGACATTTCGATACTGTTCTGGGTCTGCCTCATTCACATTACCGCCGCTATTGGACTCGTCCTCTACCCGATTCCCGGATGGCACATATTTCTTGGCGCTGTGGCGCTCGTTTTCATCGGCGGATTGGGCACCACCGTCGGATACCATCGCGCGATCGCGCATCGATCGCTCACGCTGAATCCATGGGCGCGTGGAGTTCTGATTTTCTTCGCGATGTTCAACGGCTCCGGCGCGCCGACCACGTGGGCTGCCGGCCACCGTCTGCATCACGCCAAGGCTGATACACCGGAAGATATCTCGAGCCCGATTTGGGGCGGCTTCTGGTGGGCGCATCTGCGATGGCTGTGGCAGGCGGGCGAACCGCCTGTCGATCGCTACTGCCCCGATCTCAACGGCGTCTCGTATCGCGCGTGGCGATGGTTCCAGGCGCCGATCCTCGCGCTTTCATATTTCGGCGGATTGTATTTCAGCCCGGCCGCATTTTTCTGGCTGGGCGCGATTCGTCTTTGCTTCGGACTGCACGCGCAGTGTTTCGTCAATAGCGTCTGCCACACCGAACCCGGCATCAAGGTGGGCCAGGATTCGAGCCGCAACGTCACCTGGCTCGCGGTGATGCATCTGTTTCAGGGCGAGAACTGGCATCGCAACCATCACGCGCGCCCCGGTTCCGCGCGACTCGGATGGAGTTGGCGCCAGCCCGACGCCGGCTACATGTTGATACTGGCGCTGGAGAAATTCGGCCTTGCCACTGACGTCCGCCACGGCACGCCGCACGGCCGCGGCAAGGGAAATCGGCCCGACGCCGACGAAATTATAGTCAAAGCCGCATAATCGCGAGGCGCAAAAGAACGTAACCGGCGGTCTCGCCATGCGTATTCCTCATTAGAGGAATGCACATGAAAACCGCCGGCTTCGTTTTTGCCGCGATTCTTTCAGCAATGATCATGTTCGGGACTGTGGTCGCGGCAGCGAACGCAGGCATGCCCCACCTCGCGCCGGCATCGCGCGTGACGACCCTCTGAGTTCTACGCGTCCGTTCTTTTCACTTCGAATGGAACTGGGGAATGATGTCCTCGGCGAAGGCCTGGATGTCCTCTTCGGCGGTCAGCATCGGGTTGTGCATAAAAATGAAATGCGTGACGCCCGCCTTGGTGTAGGCTTCGATCTTGTCGAGGCACTCCTGCTTGTTCCCGATAATCATTCTCTCGCGCGCTAACTCCGGGGTAGTCTGAGTCATCATCCCGACGATCGATGAAAGAGTTTCCTCGCGCTGCTTCGGTGCCTTGTAGCAGAGCGCGAGCATCAGGGTCTTTTCGATTTCGTCGGTGTTGCGCCCGACCGTGTCGCCATGACGCTCGATTACGCCGATGAGCCGCTTCATTTCCGCGGCATCCGCGTTGCCCATGTTCCACATGTCGGCATACTTCGCGACGATCTTGAGCAGCACCTTCTCGCCATGGCCGCCGATCATCAGCGGCAGACTTTTCTGGATCGGCTTCGGATTACAGACCGCGTCGACCACGTTGTAATGCTTGCCCTTCAGCGTCGTCTTCTCCTGCGTCAACATCCCCTTGATTATCTGGCACGACTCGTCGAGTGCCTGCAGGCGTCCGCCGACCGTCTTGAAGTCGAAGCCGAGGCTGCGATGCTCCGCCTCGAACCATCCCGCACCGAGTCCGAGATTCAGCCGCCCGCCGCTCATGACGTCGAGCGTCGCCGCCATCTTCGCCGTGAGCGACGGATGCCGATACGTATTGCCGTTGACCAGCGCGCCGATTCGTGCGCGCTTGGTGTTCTGACTGAGCGCGCTCAAGAGCGTCCAGCCTTCGAGGCACGGCCCCGTCGGGTCTGGCACAAAGATCGGATAGAAATGGTCGAACACCCACAGCGAGTCGTACCCCCAGCCGTCCACCTTCCCCCAAAAGCTGCGCAACTGCTCCCACTCGATATTCTGCTGCCCGGTCTGAACTCCAAACCGAATCGGATGCTTGTCCATACGATCTCCCTTCGTTCAGCCGCCCTCGTTTTGGCGCGGCGGCGAGAACTATTTCGAACTATTACGCAGGTACTTTCGAGGCGAGATTCAGCAGTTCCTGCAGCGTCTGATTGAAGCGGTAAAACTTGTCTTCGCGCAACTGATCGGTCGACTCCAGCCAGAGCTCTTCACCCACCAGCGCGAGCGAGCTCAGCGTATGCCGAAGTTGCGGACGGCCGTGTTCGGCAATCTCTCCCAGCATCCGATCCCAGATCTCGCGCTTGCCGCAAATGACGAAATCAGGATCGTAGTCGTTCAGATCGGCAACGGGCGTGGCCTCGGTCAACTGATAGCCGTCGATCACCAGCCCAACGACTCGATCGCCGCCGTTGCCCGTGTTGTTCGGCACGACTCGCACCGCGAAGCGCGTCTCCGCGTAGCCGAGACGCCTGAAAAGCTCACCCTCGGCATGCATGAGCTTGCCGAGGGTGAGAAACCACTCTGAGTCTGGAAATGACGACATCAGGCCGCCGCTTCGAACAGCTTGTTGAAATCCGTCGGCAGGATGCATCGCGGACGGCGGTCGAGGCCGGCCGAGTCGCATCGCTGCAGGTACTCATGCACGATTCGCCGCCACAATTGCCCCTGCAGCTCCATGCCCTTGTCGAAATGATCGACGCCGCCGCCCATCAGAATTGCCATCGGCTCGACCGCTTCGGGCACGCTGAACGTCTCGAGCAGGATCCGCTCGGCGTCGTCGAGCTGTTCGTGCAGTTCTTCCGCCACCGCGGGGTTCGCCTTGAGCTGCGCGCGCAGATGCATCGTGCCGAAGCCGACGTGGCGCGATTCGTCCTGCATGCATCGCCGGAAGATCTCCTGATCGACGCGGCTCGGCGCCAGGAACTCACCCTGGCGGAACATCGTCAGCACGAAGCCCTCGCCGAGCAATTGCAAGCGGCCGGTCTGCGCGGAGAAGCTCGGGCAGTCGAAGATTCGCTTCAACGACAGCTCGCTTATCGGGCTCGCTTTGCCAAGGCCGCCGCCGTTGGCGAGCGCGCGCTTTCGAAACACGTCCATGTGACGCGCTTCGTCCATCGCCTGCGTCGCGAGGAACATTTTCACTTCGAAGAAGTCGTGATTCATCTGCCCCATCCATCGCGTCGGCGCGTCGGCCGCGATGAATTCCACCTCGGTCAGGAACGTGCACAACTGGCACATCGCGCGCTCGAGATCGTCGGGCAGCGGCTTGAGTTCCGTCCACGGGATATCGCGCGCGGAGCTCCACTGGCGGGCGACCGCCTCTTCATATAGCTCGCTCACGTTGTCGGCCCAGCACTCGGCCTTTTCGTTGATCGTGAATCCGAGCGACGGCACGTCTTCGGGAATCACGGCGCCGCGCGGCGCCATCGAGCGATGCGATCCGCCGTGCTCGGGGATAATTCCGTAACTGCCGATCTCGATATCCTTTAGGCGCAGTCCGAGGTTGCCGGGCTTGGCGCGCACGCCCCATTCGCCCATCTGGTTCATCCAGCCCAGGTCAGGAGTGCCGGACTCGTAGAGCTTCTGCAGATAGACCGAAGGTTCGAGTTTGTATTTGGCTTCCGAACCGACCCGCTGTTCGTCTTTGATATGGACTGATCCCATCGGCTGGCCTCCTGAATGTGGGCAGTTACTACATCGGCTACCAGATGCGTTTCTGGAATGTCAATCCGCAGCTCCGGACCGCGTGCGAAACGTTTTACATTGCCCCGCGCCGATGCTTTGGTAGGCGAGGCTCCTCACCAAACTGACCGAACAACGGAGGATGCGTCGTGTCGATACTCTCGGAGTTCAAAGCATTCGCGATCAAGGGCAACGTGATCGATCTCGCGGTCGGCTTCGTGGTCGGCGCCGCATTCGGGAAAATCGTGACGTCGTTCACAACCGACATCCTGATGCCGCCGATCGGCCTCGCGCTCGGCGAAGGTCGATTTCTCGAACCTGTTCATCAATCTGTCGTCGAAGCACTACGACACCATCGCGGACGCGAAGAAGGCGGGCGCACCGACACTGAACGTCGGATTGTTCCTGAATACGATCGTCGATTTCATAATAATCGCGTTCGCGGTCTTCCTGCTCGTAAAATGGATCAATCACCTGACCGGCGCCGACAAGCCCGCGCCGCCTTCGACCAAGGACTGTCAATATTGTGCGACCGCGATCCCGCTTGCCGCCACGCGATGCCCTCATTGCACGTCGGAGCTGAAGGCCGCGTGAACGGACACTTCCCCGTGCTGAAAATTGCGGAGGCGCGCGCGGACTTGCCGCGCACGCCTCCAGCCGTGACTAGACGATTTCGAAGTTAATCGCCGCCATGCGGATGGCCATGTCCATGAACGGGCTGTCCGGTACTGGGATCGAGAAACAAAGGCCCGTTCCCGTTCCCTTCGTCTCCGTGCGAGTGAGAGAAGTCGAGCATGTTGGTGATCGGTCCCGCGATCGCGTCCATCGAATTCGGGATCCGCGGCAGACCCCAGTTATCTTCGATAAACGCGATGATCGAGCTCTGATCGGTGATCGTGTGATCGACGAAGTTTTTCTTCGCAAACGGCGAGATCACGATGAAGGGCAGGCGCGGGCCATAACCGCAGCGGCCGCCGATTCCGTCAGTGTTCTTGGTCCCGCATAGCTGCTTGCCTGCGTTGACGTTAGGCGCCGCCGGCCCCACGTCCGCGATCGTATCTGACTGGCTCACGATCGGGCTCATCTGATGATCGTACCATCCGTCGGAATCGTCGTACGCGATCACGATCAGTGTGCTGGCCCATTCCGGCCGCGATTCGATGAAGTTGACGGTGTTGACGATAAAAGTCTGCTCGTCGAGCGGACTGGAGTAGCCCGCGTGCCCGTCCTGAAAACCGTTGGCCTTGAGGATCGACACTGCCGGGAAGTGGCCCGCACTCACCGCGTCAAAGAAGTCGTGGAGGTCATACTGATGATTCGTGACGCCGTCGCTTTGACCGATCACGCTAACTGACGCGGGACGCGCATGCGTCGGGTTCCGAGTGCTGGCGTAGTACTGGAATCCCTCGTGATGAGGAATGTAGTCCGACCTTGGGGACGAACACTCCAGTGGCCGAAGTGCTCGTGCGATGGCATCCAGTGGTCCCGTTGGAGTTGACGACTGTCAGATCAAAGCCGCCTGCGAAATTGCCCCAGGTCGCGCCGGCCCCGTTCAGCAAGTCACCGATGTTTTTGGCGGTGCTGAGGAAGCTCAAGTTGTCGCGGCTATCGCAGGTGTCGAGTCCCGGCTGTCCGTCATTGATGAGCGAGAGGCCGCCGGCTCCGTCCGCTACCGTGTCGCTCGCGGCGCCACTCATCAAGGTGCTGGCATCGACTCCGTTGGTATTGCCCGCGACAAGGTTGATCACGCCCGGGCTCGATGGGCCGAATGTGGTGCCGTAGGAGTTATCGTTCATTGCGAAATTCTGCGCGTAGTTCCATAACGCAGTGACGGTATTGCCGTCGTAATACCCCATGATCAGATCTTTCGGATGGCCTGCGTTCGGCACCGGCTGGCCCGTCGCCAGACCGCAGTACAAGCGCTGGTATTGAACTGCAGGAAGTTGTCCATCAACCCCAAATCGAACATTGCCTGCTCGTCCGTGTAACCGTGATCCTGATCGCAAGTCGCGGCTTGCGCGCGGGTGAGGCGGAACGGATTTCCATTGGGAGAGACGAAGTTAGGGTTTTTATTCAGCAAGCCCGCGGACAGCAGGTTATTGACCGACGGCGTTCTCGGATCGGCTTGAAAGTTCGGCTCGCCCGGTGCGCCCGTGTTCAAGGCGAACGGATAAGTGCCGAAGTAATGGTCGAACGACACGTTCTCCTGGAAGATCACCACGACGTGCTGGATCGGAGTCGCCGTTGTCCCCGTACCCGGCGGCTTCGCCATCGCCGGCCCCACGCAGATCGATGTGATCGCGAGCGCACTGATGGCGCGCGCGAGTAGTTTGATTCCTCGCATGTAAGTATTCCTCCCTGGAATGTGGTTGAGTGCGGACCAACTCGATCCGCGAGACGCGCACACTAGCCAGCGAAAGTGACGGCTCGATGAATGAAAGTTTTCGCCGCGACAAATTTCGTGTGACGCGCGCGAGTCGATTCTGAGTCGCGGATATAAACGACAGCCGAAAAAAGAAACCCGCGCCGTATGATGACGCAGGTTTCTGTCGCTTAAGAGAAGCTATGTGCTGATGCTGCGGTTACTCGCCGGCCTGCGCGACGTCGGCCATCGCCTTTGCGGCGCGCTCGGAAATCTCGCTCAGGACTTCGTCGGTGATAACGGTCGAGAGCGCGATCATCCCGCGCGGCGCCAGGAACAATCCCTGATTCAGCGCCGCCAGATGGAAGTTGGAGATCGCGCGCGCGTCCTCGCGGGCGATCGTCGCGGGCGGCGGCTCCTTGAGGAAAAACACGTTCATCAGCGATCCGCATTGTCGCACGGAAAATGGCAACTCCACCTGACGCGCCGCGCGCGCCAGTTCGGCCGCCAGCCGCTCGCCCTGCTTCGCCATCTTGTCGATTCGCGCCTGCGTCAGTTCGCGGATCGACGCGGCGCCGGCCGCGCAGGTCACAGGATTACCGTTGAAAGTGCCAGAATGAAAAATCGATCCGCGATTGCGCGGGTCGAACGCCGACATCACGTCTTCGCTGCCGCCGATCGCGCCGACCGGGAATCCGCCGCCGATGATCTTTCCGAACATCGTCAGGTCCGGCTTTACCTCGAAAATCTGCTGCCCGCCGCCTTCGGCCAATCTGAGCGTGATTACTTCATCGACGACGAACATCGCGCCTGCCCGACGCGTCGCCTCGGCCACGCGCTCGAGGAATCCCGCGGGCGGCTCGACGACTCCTGCTGACCCCAGCACCGGCTCGAGGAACACCGCCGCGATTTCCGCACCACGTTCCGACAGCAGCGCCTCGAAGGCCGTCGCCTCGCCGAAATCCGCGAGCATCGTGCGCTCGCCGTCCTGGCCGGCCAGCCCGACTTCCAAATCGTCGTACGAACCATGATAGCCGTAGCGAGCCATCAGGATGAGCTTGCGGCCGGTGAGGCGCCGCGCGACGTGCGCCGCGAGCATTCCGGCTTCCGTCCCTGAATTGCAAAATCGCACGCGCTCGACAGATTCGATCCGTTCGCACAACAGCGTCGCCAGCTCGATCTGCGCCTCCGAGCGCGCCGGCCACGAGCTGCCGTCCTTCACCGCCTTGGTGGCGGCCTCGACGATCGGCGGATACGCGTTGCCATGCACCAGGCTGGTGTAGTTGCCGAGCAGATCGATGTACCTGTTGCCGTCAACGTCCCACAGAAACGGCCCTTCACCGCGCTTGAGGGTGAGCGGGTAGGGCTTGTAGTTGGTCGTAGTGCGCGTGTCGCCGCCGGGCATCACACGCTCGGCGCGCTTGGCGAGCTGCGCCGACTTTTCGGTCGCTGCGCGATAAGTCTCTTCGATACTGGCCATCGTCCCCATCCCTCGGCGAGATCCAACGAGCGGTTGCGCTTCTGCTTCCATTATAATTTCCTCCATCGTGTGCGGCCATCTCGCCGCAACAAGTCAACGTCCCGGCCGCCGACTACCTTGCCGAGGAACCTACTGTCTACTATGACCGCGCGGACGAATCAAATTGTAAGAAATTATAACTCGAAGACAGTCCGGAGTTAGTTTCAGCAGCCAGACTCGGGCAGCTGGCTCTTCAGAATTCGACGGGCAACGATTCAAGACCGCGAAAACGTCCCATCGTCTTCCACTTCAGTTGATTGGCTGCAAGCCGGAGCTTCGGCATCCGTCGTGCGATTGCACCGACTGCGATTTGCGCCTGCAAGCGCGCAAGGCTCGCGCCGAGGCAGTAGTGCGCCCCATGGCTGAACGCCAGATGCTCTCCGTCGGCGCGCTCGATGTTGAAGCGGTCGGGATCGGGAAATTTCGCGGGGTCGCGATTTGCCGCTCCGATTAATATAGTTACGACCTCGCCGCTGGATATTTTGCGTCTATCGATCTCGACATCCTCGGTCGCGACTTGCGGATTCGGCGCCTGGGTCGGGCTGTCGTAGCGCAATGCTTCTTCGATCGCGCTTTCGATCAATTGCGGATTCTTCTGAAGCTTGCTGAACTCGGCGGGATTTCGGAGCAGCGCGAGCACCGCGTTCCCGATCAGGTTGCGTGTCGTGCCGTGGCCGGCAGTAAACAGCTGCTCCGCCATCGTGACGACCTCGTCGTCGCTGAGTCGATGCCCGCGTTCCTCCGCCGCCATCATCGCGCTCATGAGATCGGCTTGCGGCCGCGCGCGGCGCTCCTTCACGATCGCGCGGAGGTACGCCATGAACTGACGCGCCGAACGATCGCCCTCCGCCATCATCGCGGGAGTGCGCACGATTCCGCGCGAAAGAACAACGCCGTCAACGAAGCCGCGCAGCATGGCCCAGTCCTCGCGCGGCACGCCGACCATCGCGGAAATTGCGTCCGCCGGCAACGGATACGCGATGTCTGCGATCACGTCCATGTGTCCGGCGCCGGAAAACCGATCGAGCACTTCGTCGACGCGCGCCTCCAGGCTGGGACGCGCTGCCGCGATCGCACCGGGAGACAGCGCCTTCAGCGCTAACCCCTTCAGCGTCGTATGGTTCGGCGGATCAGTGAAAGTAAGCTCGCCCGCCTGCAGCTCGATGATCGGCTGGTCGCCGAACTTCACGCGCATCTTGTCGAGATATTCGACCCGGCTGAAGCGGCGATCGCGGAGATATGCGATCGCATCCGCATAACGTGTCAGCACCCAGCCGTTGAGAAACGCGCTGAAATGCACGGGGTCGTTGGCGCGCAGCCGATGCAGCAGCGGATAAGGATCCGGATGCCCGGGCAGGGTAGGGTCAACGTCGGTCGGAAAACTGTCCTCGGCTACGCGCATCGCAGATAACTCGATCGTCGATCACTTCACCGCGGCGATCGCTTCCATCTCGACCATCAGCCCGTCGATTGCGAGCGAGGTCACTCCCACCATCGTCGAGGCCGGCGGATCGCCCTCGGGAAACAATTCGGCGCGCGCCTCGCGCATCGCAGAATAGTCAGCCTGCTTGTAGTTGACGATGTAAGTATTGGTCTTCACTATGTCGGCGGCAGTGGCTCCTGCAGCGGTCAGCGCGGCTTTCAGATTCGCGGCCGCCTGCCGAATCTGCGCCTTCAGGTCGCCCGGTCCCACCAGCTTGCCTTCCTTGTCGACCGCGACCTGACCCGAAATAAACACTAACTTCGACGCTCCCGCGATCGTCACGACCTGCGTAAAACCGCGCGGCGTCATCAGCGTATCCGGATTGATATATTTTTTTTCCACGTCAATCTCCTCGCTCAAGGTTTGGATTTCCCGTCGCCGTATTGTAGTACCTGCACCTTCTCGACCGTGATCAGTCCGGAGCCCATCATCTTGTCCAGCACGGGCAGGAACGCATCGATCTTCGCCTGGCTGTCGACGATCTCGATGACCATCGGCAAGTCTTCCGACAGCCGCAGAATCTTTGCCGAATGCAGATGGCTCGATCTGCCGAAGCCCATCGGGCCGCGCAGCACCGTCGCGCCGCCGAGCTGAAGCTCCCGCGCTTTCAGCACGATCGCTTCGTAGAGCGGCTTGTGATTCGAGCGTTCGCTCTCGCCGATAAAAATTCTCAGCAACACCGCATCGCGTGGGATTTGCATGACTACACTCCCCGGTTCAGCGCCGCCGCGGCGACATACCCGATCGATACTGACACGAGGCACAGGATAACCGAACCGGCGGCGTTCAATACGGCCGGCATCAACTCGCCGGCCTGCATCAAGTAGAGCGTCTCGAGCGAGAAACTCGAGAACGTTGTGTAGCCGCCGCAGATTCCGATCATCACGAACTGGCGCGCCGGCGTGCCGACCAGCAAACGGCCGTCGGGTCCGGTCAGCGTCGCGAAAAATCCGATCACCAGGCATCCGGTGATATTCACCAGCATCGTGCCGTACGGAAACGTGCCGCCGGTAAGGGTGGTGACGACGCCGGAAACAAAATAGCGTCCCATCCCGCCGAGCGCGCTGCCGATCGCAATCAGAACATACGCAAGCACCCGCAAACCTCCCGCGCTTTCACGCCGCGACGTGGCCGGCGTCGGCGACTGCATTCACAATCAGGTGAAGATAGATGAGTCCGCCGTACGGGCGCCACCGCTCGAGCATCCTGCCGACGGCGTCGTAAGTCGGCGCGTCGCCCATCCCGAGCCACTCGAACAGTTTGTTGCGGCCGCCAACGTCGTCGCCGGGGAAAATATTGATGCGCCCGAAGCCGCGCAGCATCACGTATTCTGCCGTCCAGCGTCCCACGCCTCGAATTTTCGAGAGGCGCGCGCTTGCGTCGTCGTCATCGAGCTGCGCGATCGAGGTGAAATCGGGATCCTTCGGATCAATCGCCAGCTTCGCGAGACCGATCAGATATTCCCCTTTCTGCCGGCTGAGACCCAGCGCTCGTAGCGCGTCAGGATTTGAACGCGCAATCGCGGCAGCTGGTGGGAACGATCGCATCGGAGGCGCCGCGTGATTGACCTCGCCGACTATCCCGAATGCTTCCGTCAGCCGATTCAGCACATGCATGCCTGCGCTCAGCGAGACGAGCTGACACGCGACCGCGTTCGCGAACGCCTCGAACACTGTCGCGTAGCGCACCGGTTTCATTCCTCGCAGACGCTCCGCCAGCTCACGCAGATGAGCGTCGCCGCGCGCGAGGCGGTAGAAGTCCGAGAGGTCGCGGTCCAATCCGAGCATCCTCGTGACAATCGCGCCGACTTCAGCCTTCACCGCTTGCGGTCGCGCTGCTGAAATGTGCAGTTCGATTTCAGGACGCTCACCGAAGTGCGTCTGCCTGACTGCGATTTTCACCGGCGACTTGCCGATCACAAGGACGCGCCGCCAGACGCCGTCGTCGAATCGATCGACGATGTTGTGCGCCCGCCGGCGAATCGCCCACACCGTCAGGTCGAGCCGGAACGGTGGCCGCGGCCGAAGCGCGAACGTCAGCTCGGCCACAAACGGCGCCCGATTCGGCTATTCGATTTCGCTGTCAGGAATTTTCTGTTGCTGCGAAGCCGTCGACTTGCTGCTCTGCGTACTCGGCGCAGTTGACGCACTTGCCGCAGGCTGGTTCTTGTCATGCTCGTACTTGTAGCCCGAGTAGGCGAGTCCCGGAATCATCATCGCGAGGCATCCCGAACAAAAAATCGCGGCGGCCGCTGCCAACCCGATCGTTAGCAGCATTTGTCGCGTCTTCTGCATTTCATCACCGGCTACGCTTCGGTGCCGCCAATCCCTGCGTGATGCTCCAGCGCACGCACTCGCCGAATTATTTCAGGCAGGCGAGTGAGCACGACGGCATAGCGGCGAAACTTGCGCACGTCCACGGCAGGGATGCCGGAGACAATCGCGTCGTCCTTCAAGTCGTTGTGGATGCCGGCCTTTGCTACCACCATCACGCGATCGCCGATCGTCACGTGATCGGCGCATCCGACTTGTCCGCCGAACAGGCACCATTTGCCGATTCGCGTCGAGCCGGAGATTCCGGTGTGGCCCGAGAAGCGCGAGTACTCGCCGATTTCGCAGTTGTGCCCGATGTGCACCTGGTCGTCGAGCTTGACGCCGCGATGCAGCACCGTCGCGCCCATCATCGCGCGGTCGACCGTAGAATTCGCGCCAATCTCCACATCGTCCTCTATTACAACGATCCCGACTTGTGGAATTTTGGTCAAGTCGCCTTTCTCTTCAACGAAGCCGAATCCGTCGGCGCCGATCACCGCGCCGTTCAAAAGCGTCACGCGATTTCCAATCACCGAGCCTTCGCGAACCGACACGCCGCTGTGCGCGGTGAAGCGATCGCCGATGCGCACGTTGGGATAAATCGTGACGTTCGGATGAATCACCGCGTCGCGCCCAATTGACACGCCCGCACCGATCACCGCCGAGGAGCCGATCGACGCGTTCTCGCCAATCGTCGCGTCGGGTGCAATCGAGGCGCGCGGATCGATTCCCGGCGCCGGGCGGTAGGGCGGAAAAAAAATCTCGAGCACGCGCGCGAAGTCCGCGTAAGGATTGGCGCTGATAAGCGTCGCGCACTTCGCGCCCGCCGCGAGCTCCGCAGTCGTGATTGCAGCCGATACGTTGGATTGCAGCGCGGACACGTACTTCGCGCTAGCGACGAAAACGATCATGCCGGGACTGGCGGCTTCGATCGGCGCTGGCGCGAAAATCTCCACGCCGCCGTCACCGTGGATTTCGAGCCCCAGCTTCGATGCGAGTTCCTTGAGTTTCATCTTGATGCCCCGAGTTTCGCGTGGATGAGAGTTTCAGTATTCAGATTCAACGCGGCGTGCGCATCGCGATCATCGCGTCGGCCAGCTCCGCCGGTTCGATTTGCGTCAGGCAATTGTAATGTCCGAAGCGGCAGGTGCGCGCGAGGCACGGGCTGCATTCGAGCTTGCGGTAAATCACGCGCGTCTTCGGCCCCATCGGGCCGGTGCGATTAGGATTGGTCGATCCGAAAATCGCCACGGTAGGGATTCCGAGCGCTCCCGCGATATGCATGCATCCTGAATCGTTGCCGATGAACCCGTCACACAGCGACAGCAACGCGATCAACTCGCCGATATTGGTGTGTCCGGCCGCCATTGTCGCGCCCGCTTTGCTGGCCGCCGCCGCTTCCTCGCACTTCGCGCGCTCCGACGGCGCACCAACCATCACGACTTCGGCATCCTCGCGGCGCGCGAGCAAATCGATTAGCGCGCCGTAGCTTTCCGCCGGCCATTCCTTCGCCGGCCCGTATGCGGCAGCGGGAGCGATCGCGAAGAGCGGACGCCCCGGACGTTTGCGATTTGCCGCGAGCCATTCGCGCATCCGCTCGCGATGCGGTTCATGCACGTCGATCGCAGAATCATCGGCAGGCCCGTCGGCGACGCCCGTCGCACGTACCATCGCGAGCCAATAGTTTACCTGATGCCCCGTCAGAGCATCCGGCGGCGGCGACGCCTTCAGCGTAAGCATCGAGCCGCGCGCATCGGCGACGAAGCCGGCTCGGCGCCGGATTCCAGCCATCGTGATCCACAGCGCCGACTCGAAACTGTTCGGAAACAGCACGCCGAGATCGAATCGGTGCGAGCGGATCTCGCCGACAATTCTGCGCCGATCGAAAAATCCCGAGAGACCGCGCCCCACCGAATACGGAATCACCTCGTCGATCCATCGAGCTCCATCAAAAAAGCTCGCGAGCTCTTTCTTGATGAGGACGGCGAGATGCGCGCGAGGCCACGCCCGCCGAATCGCCCGCAGCGCCGGCAAGCTCATCACGACGTCGCCCAGCCAGTTAACTTCCTTGACCAGGATGCGACTCGGCGGAGGATCGAGCATGACGCCAGGCGCTGATCGCGCCGACGCGTGCGGCGCGAGCGCCTCATGACGCCGAATATTTTCCGATTCCACGCGAATAGTTACCGTCAAAGATTTCATCACGCGCGCGCGGCCAAATAAACCCGCGTACTCAAGCGCGGCAGTCCGTCGAAACGAAAGCCGAAGGAAAATGAGCTACCTGCCGGCCGCTATCGAAAGCGGCTCGGCAGGTGCGTCGTTGATCAGATTGAAGTGATCGCTTGCTAGGGCCGTGCGGGACTCGGCCGTACGATCGCGTGAGTCGCGCCGTTAGCGATTCGCGCCAGGTCTACTTGAGACGCGGGGCAGGAGTCTCCGACCAATGTGGTGTTAGTCACATTGAAGAATGTGTTGGTTCCAGAGATGGTGTTGCCAGCCGTGCCGTTGAGAATCCCGGCGCATGCTTCATTTAGGGTGTTGCCGCTTACGCTTGTTCCACCTCCGGCCGGTCCGCCTATCGCGGTGCAGGTGCTGTCGAGGTGAATCCCTGACGCGTCCACTGCCAGCGACTGTGTTGTTGGTGATCGCCCCGCCGTTCGAACCGCACACGTCGATCGCGTCACGGACCAGGGTTCCATCCAGAATGTTTCCCTGGACCGTCTGGTTGTCAGCGGACGAGCCTCCGTCGCCCTCGATCACGACGCCGCCCTGCGTGTTACCCACGTGATTGGCGCTTACGGTGATGCCTTGCGAGTCAAAGACCAGGATTCCGTTCCCGATGGCGGCACAGTCGGAAATTGAAACACACGGCGAATAGATCAAATCGATCACCGTATTGTTCACAGCTTCCCCGTCGGCGCCATCGGCAATCTGGATGCCATTTTCGGCGGCTCCAGTGGTCGGGCCCTGGCCGCGCACCTGGTTGAAGATAGCATTCATCGTCGTGCCGACTTCGTTTCCGGTGATGCCATTCTTTTGGAAGTCGTGCACGCTGCAGTTTAGAACCGTTACCGCAGAAGTGCCGGCCTGGGCGGTGAAGGTGCTGATGCCGCTCTGCACGAAAATACCCAGACCCCATTGGCATCCATTGAGAGGGCTGGTGAGGCCCGCCGTCTGATTTCGAGCGACGACATGATTCACCGTTCCCGAAGCGTCCTGGTAGTAGACTCCGACAAGATCCGGCGAGCAGGTAGTGATGCCGTTACCTGATCCGTCGACAGTCAGATTCGAAATCGTAACGCCAGTAGTATCATGTACCCAAATTTGTGCCGCTATCGGTTCGGCGGTCGTGAGGCTGACTGTGTTAGCTACGACTCCGCCGGCAGGCGCCGCGACGATGGCCTGCTTGGCAGTGCCAACTGCAATTCCTTGCAGCGTTAGGCGCTTGTTAATAGCCACCTGTTCCGGATAGGTTCCCGGGCAAACATTTACGACCGTGCCGGGAATCACACTGTTTACGGCATCTTGAATCGTGGCAAAAGACGGCGTTCCGCAGCCTCCCACGAAAACCGTCGCCGCGTTTGCCGACGCCGCCACGAAGATCGTGAGAGCCAACGCTAATCCAAAAACTGCCGCGCTGCCAAATTTGTTCTTCACGGGAATTCCTCGCTTACGACTACTGCTTGGACTCATCGGCGACCGCTGAGATGATTGCACATATGAGAGCTATCAATGACGATGTGGGTTACCACTTCGTTCGCTGATAAGTCAAATTGAGTGGATTTACGCCTCATAGTATGTCTTCTTTGTGAAAATGTCTGACTAGGCGCGAGCATTTAATTTTTAGATCACTACGACACGTTTCCTGTCAGCTCTACAAATTATGGTCGCAACGGTCTCGGGCTGGTCCCCGCGCGGCGATTTGTACTACTATTCGGCAACTCCCATCGGGGGGAGCCGCACGCGAGGGGGATGACTGCGATGGCTGGGTTGAAAGACCGACCGCTGATCCGCGATGCGCTGCTTGCTGGCGGAGTGATCGCTGCGAGCGCGGTGGCCGCGTTGATCGCGCTCGATCGCGGTCCTATTTTACGTCACCATTTCGGTTTCGTAACGTCCGAACGCTCCGACGACGTTGGCTCAGCCTCAGGATTCGCAAAGTCGGGCGCGGCGACTCATGTGCGCCACGCGGCTGATGCCGCGAGCGCTCGAGCTCGACAGATCGGTTTCGGGCCACCTGAATCGAAGAAGAAACCCAGCGACATGACGGTCGTCGTGATGGTCCCGGATTTGCCTCGCGAAAATCCTGAGCCGCCGCCGTCTGGAGTTTGGAACGATCAGGGCAGCGCCGCGCCCGTGAGCGGTAGCAACTCGCAGCCGCCTGGGCCGATCGCGATGAGTGCAGTCGGTGGCATCTCGGCGCCGCTGACTTCGCCGACCGGAAAATCACTTGGCTCGCCGGCTTCGGCCGGCGGGGGAGTTGGTGCTCCCGCGATATCAAACCCCGGTGGTGGCGGCACACCGCCGGTGGGACATCCTGAGGTAGCGCCGCATCCCGGTTTCGTACTGCTGGCGGGCGGGCAGGGCAATGGACAATTCGCGCTAGCCAGCACAGAGCTTTTCGATCCGTCGAAGAATGCGTTCGCAGCCGCATCATCGATGAAAGATGCGCGCGAGGATCATACGGCAACAGTGTTGCCAGGCGGCAAAATTTTTGTCGTGGGCGGCGAGGGTGCCTCGGGCCGCGCGTTATCGTCGGCTGAATTGTACGATCCTATGAGCGGAAAATTTTCCGCGGTCGCTTCGAAGATGGACACCGCGCGCGCCGAGCATACCGCGACACTGATTTCAGGATGCAATTGCCCGGCCGACGGAAAAATTCTGATCGCGGGAGGAAGGTCGGCGACCGGCACGCTCGGAGTGACTCTAAGAAGTGCGGAGCTGTACGACCCTGCCACCGGCAAGTTCACCGCGACCGGCGCGATGAAGGCGACGCGCGCGCGTCATTCGGCCACTCTGATTGCCAGCGGTCCGCTGGCGGGTAATGTGCTGATCGCGGGCGGGACCAGCGATGAGAGCGGCGGCGACGTCGCTACCGCTGAACTCTACGATCCTGCGACCGGACAATTCGGGTCGACCGGCAGGATGAGCACGCCGCGCGAGAATCACAGCGCCACGTGGCTTTCGCCGAGCGTTGTTTCCGGGCCGCTTGCCGGCAACGTGCTTGTGGCAGGTGGTGCAGACGCGAGCGCGCCGACCGACAGCGCCGAAGTTTTCAATCCTCAGACGGCGGCGTTTTCGCCGGTGGGCGCGATGACCACCGTCCGCACGCTTCAAGCCGCAGTCTTGCTGGCCAACGGCAAGGTTCTGATCGCAGGCGGTCAGAGCAGTGACACGGATTTTCTCCAGAGCGCCGAGTTGTTCGATCCCGCGCACGCCACTTTTGCCGCAACCGGCTCGATGCAAAATCTCCACGCCGGCGCGACGGCGACCGTGCTCGAGAACGGCGACGCGCTGATTGCAGGCGGCCGCTCGAACTTCGCCGACCTCTACGACCCGACGGCCGGAACCTTCTCTGCCACCGGCAAGATGGTCACCGACGTCGCCGAGTCGACCTCGACACTAATCAGATAACTATTTCTTGAGCGCCGCGATCACGTCGTTTACGATCGCGTCAGCCTTCGCGCGCATCTGATCGTCGGTCGCGTCCTGGATCGGATGCGCCACGAAAACGCGGCGAAGTTCCGGCAACCCCAGCGCGTCGGCCTGCTTCTGCGCTGCGTCGACGAACTCGTTCGACGCGATCACAACCGCGGGCTTCTTATTGATCTCGAACCATACGGAGTCGTGCACACTGCACGTCGTACATGACCCTCAATCGGCGAGCGCTTCGATAACGAAGTCGCTCTCCTGTGCGATCCGGCGGCGCAAGTCTTCGGGCGCCGGCTTGGTAAAAGTTGGTTTGCGGAAGCGCTTGATCTCGATACCGGGCAGCCGGTCCTGCAGATGCTCGGCGAGCCGGTCGATCAGTACGTTACCGCGCGGCTTGGCGATGTCGAGCAGCGCGATGCGTCCGACAATCGAGTCAGAGCGCGCAGCCAGCGTGCGTCGAATCGGCACCCGCTCGTCGGTCGGATCGATGATGACCTGTTTCATCTTTTCGTTGCCTCCTCAATCCGCCGGCTGACGCTGGAGGATCCCATCGGACCCGAGACCCATCCGGCGAACACCGCGGAAAATTTCCCCGCGTTGCCGCCAGCCACGATGATATTGATATCCTCCGGCTTGCGAAACTTCGCAATCGTCTTCGCGAGCTGCTCTTCGGTCGGCGTGCCGAGCGCACTCAGCGGAATTCCCTCGCCGCTCTCGTCGTCGCGGATCAACTCGCGCGTCGGCCGCGATGTCACTTCCTGGATGCGCGCGCGCACATCCGCCTTGGTCCATTTTTCGCGGGCAAGAGTGTCCGCATGCTCGGGCGAAATGATCAGCAGAATCTCGCCGGCGTTGTGCTGCTTTGGATGCCAGCATGCTTCGAGCCCCATGCCGAGACTGCCGGCCAGCGCGCGCGCCGTTCGCGACGTCTGATCCGCAATCTGTCGCGAGCCAGCTTCGAGTCCGAACACCGTCACGACGTTGTCGTCCTGGTTGAAGCCCCGCTCGACGTGCAGCGGCTCCCACGGACTGCGCTCCTCCCATTCGGCGAAGCAGGTGGTGAACTTGCCGATCGCGCCGAGGGTCGAGCGCTCGATGTCGCCAGGCCGCGCACCGCCGACGTTGCGCAACACCAGCTTCAGCGCGCGCCCGATCGTTGCGTTAGAGCGAGTGCCGTAGCCGAGCGCCATCATGCCCATGTTCATTTCGAGTCGATGGCGAATCGGACCGTTGACGACGATCACCGGCGTCGCGCCCCACGTCGTGGACATGATGCCGTGGATGTTGAACTCGTCGGTGCAGACCGCTTCGAGCGCCGCGATCACAACCGGCAGATACTCGGGCTTGCATCCCGCCATCACGGCGTTGACCGCGACTTTCTCGACCGTCACCGGCGCGAGGTTCGGCGGCACGACGGCGATCACGTCGCGGGGATCGCGGCGCGTCCCAGTCAGCATCCACATCACGCGCTCGGGCGTCGGCGGCACTACGGGCAAACCGTCGGTCAGCCCGCGCTCGAACATGAATTCGAATACGTCCTCGGCGTCGCCCAACTCGATTCGCCGAGCGGTCAGCTTGTCGCCGCGCGCTTCCGCTTCAAGATGCTCCGCGATTCCCGGCTCGACCGACTTGGAACCACATCCTGGACGCGACTCAGGATACGAATTCCAATCGACCGTCGGCGACGGCAGTCCCGACAGCCGCGACAACTCGGCAAATATCTCGCGCCAATCGTCGCGTCCGAAGCCGACGAAGCGGCGCAACTCGTGGCCGTGCGCGTCCGCGAGAATGATCGTCGGAACCGTGTCGAGGTCGTACTCGAACGAGACCTTGAGCGCAGAGTCGTCGAGCATCGGAGCCGTCAGCGCATATCGATCGACGAGTTTCGCGTTGCCTGCCGCGTCCTGACCTATCGCCCACACATCGACGGACGTACTGAACGCGCGATGCGCGGCCTCGATCAGCGGCATCGTCATTCCGCACGTCGGGCAATCTTCCTTGACGAAGCAAAGCAGCGCACCTCTCGCGGACGGAAATGATCGCGAGGTTCCGGCCGAGTCGCGCAGCTCAAACGCGGGCAACGAATTTTTCTTCGACTCGTTCATTCAGTGGCCGGAGAAGTCTCGGGAAGCATCAGAAATCGATGCTGTTTCGGAGAATAGAATTCGACTGACGCAGTGATCAGCCCCTTCTCTGCCACGCCGCCGGCGATTAATACCTCGCCGTCGTTCAGCAGCGTCGCAGTGTTCGTCAGGCGCGCGACGTTGGTTTGCCCGGCGCGAGAAAAACGATTTGTCTGGGGCTGATATACTTCTGCGTCGCGCATTCCGACCACAATCGGTCCCCTGATGGTCCATCCTCCCACAACGAGCACATTGCCGTCATCGAGCAGCGTCGCAGTTCCCAGGTAATGCGGTGCGCTCATGTCGAAAGTCTTGATGAAGGTGCCGGATTCGGGATCGAAAATCTCCGCGGTGTTAAGTGGTGTCAATGAAGAGAGATTGCGATGCCGGCTCGTCACAACTCGTCCGCTTTTGCCGCCGACGATTAGCACGCGCCCGTCGTTGAGCTTGACCGCAGCCGCGCCGACGCGATCGCTCTTCATGTGCGCGCGCAGCGGAGTAAAGCTGCTAGTCGCCGGATCGTACATCTCCGCGGTGTCGTACGAGATATAGCCGCCGGGCATACCGCCGCGGCCGCCACCGGCAATCAGCACCTTGCCCGAGCCGAGCAGGGCGGCGACGTGCGCGACGCGAGGCTGATTCAAATGGCCGGTGCGGCTGAACGAGCCGCTCGAAGGGTCGTAAATTTCGGCGCTGCCCGTCGTCTGGATGCCGTTGGGGCTGCCTCCCACGACGAGCACGCGCCCGTCGCGGAGCCTCGTCGCGGTGTGTCCTTCTCGCGGCGTCGACATCGAACCGGTTGCGGTGAACGCGCCGCTGCTGGGATCGTAGATCTCGGCGCTGGCGAGTTGCGAACGGAAACCCGCGTTCTGATCACCGCCCGTCAGCAGTACGCGGCCGTCTTGAAGCATCGTAATCGTCTGTCCGGTGCGCGGCACCGTCATCGAGCCGGTCGGAGTGAAGGTGCGCGCGACTGGATCGTAAAGCTCGGCGCTCGAGAGCACGCCTCCTATTTCTCCGGTCGCCGTACCGCCGCAGATCAGCACCCGTCCGTCGCGGAGTCGAATCGCGGCCGCGTTGGCGCGCGGCGTTGTCATGGCGAGGGCTTCGACCTTGTTTCCCTGCGGATTCGTCAGCATGACGGGCGGCGCCTCGGTCACACCGCCACCCGCGCATGCGGTGATTACAGCCGCGAGAAGAAACGAGAGCGCAACAAGGTATCGACGATTCATTCAGACCTCGCGCGCTGAATCATAGGCTGGCCGCGCCGCGTTGGAAAGTTACTTATTCGGCGAATGGACGCCGTGCCGAAGCGCATTCATCGTCGCACGGAGGAACATGAGTCCCGGGAACACGCCACTGTTGCGCGGTTTGGTTTTGGGCTCGACGCCGCGGCCGAGTTCACGCGCCAGTTCGAGAAGTTGGTCAACGCTGACCCGTGACGCGACGTCTTCCAGAGCGCGGAAACGCACGACTCGCTCGCGGTCGATCACGAATGACGCCGGAAGCGCGATGCCGCCTTTTTCTCTACTGTTGAGCAGGCCGTACTTTTTGACGACTTCGCGACTGGTGTCGCATAGCAGTGGAAATTTGATGCCGAGCTCCTGGCGGACAGGTTCTGTGCGCGCGGCGTCGTCCACGGAAATTGCAACCAGCTCGGCGCCGGCTGCGCGAAAATCGTCGAGATGCCCGGAGTAGTCCGCCAACTGGCGGAGGCAGAAGGGTCACCAATGTCCGCGGTAAAAAACGACGACGCACATTCCGCCTGCGATCAGATCGTCAAGCCGGCGAACCACACCGGTCGAGTCCTCGAGGGCGAACTCGGGAGCCTTCTCGCCGACCGAAGGAATTTCGCGTTCATCCACGGAACAACAATAGCCGCGCCTGCGCGTTAGAGGAACATTGAACCTTCGCCGACGATCGCGCATCGTCCGCCGATTCGGATTGCGAATGCGCCGCTATCCTTGCGCGTGACCTCGACGCGGATTTCGCTCGGCCGCCCCATCTCGACGCCTTGCTGGATGAGGAATGACGCCTTGGGCTTTGGGTCGACTAATTTATACGTCGCGGCATAAGCGCCGAACGGAGCTGAAGCACCTCCCGTCGCAGGATCCTCGGCGACTCCGTCATGCGGCGCGAACATCCGCGATCGCGGCGCGAACTCGACCGACTCATTCGCGACGAACATATACACAGGAAGGACAGGCTCACCTGGTTTGAACAGCGCGGCGAGCGCCGGTGCGTTGGGAGCGCATTTCGCGAGCGCGTCGAGGCTGCGAACAGGTACAAACATGAATGGAACGCCGGTCGAGACTGTCTGAATCGGCAGATCGTCGCGAATGTCCGCCGCAGTGATTCCAAGCGCTTCCGCGATACGCTTGCGATCGTCACGCTTCGCCCCGAACTCTGGCTCGCGATGCGCCATCCAGACGAAGTTCGGCTTACCGCCAATACTCTCGACGGTAACAGTCACCGGCCCGATTCCGAGTTGGAGCGTCGCATCGACGCTCGCCGACTCGAGCGCGATGTCGCCGCGACTCGCGAGCACCCAGGTCGTGCCGACAGTGGGATGCCCGGCCATCGGCATTTCATGCTTCGGCGTGAAGATCCTGACGCGCCGCGCGCCTGTAGATTCGGGCGGCATCACGAACGTCGACTCGCTGAAGTTCATCTCGTGCGCCAACTCCTGCATCTCGCTCGTGCTGAGCGCGGCACCATCGGTGAAAACCGCGAGCTGGTTGCCGCCGAAAGGCCGCGAGGTGAAGACGTCGACGAGGATGAACGGAGTTTTTCTGGGCATCCCGAAATTGTGCCGCGTCGACACCTACGAGCCAATCCTGAATCAAAAAGGCGGCGACCCATTTGGGATCGCCGCTCCAACGTTCGAAAATCGCGCGCTTACTTACCGACGATGAACACGCAGCTGGTAGTGCCGCTGCCGCCGATGTTCAGCATCGCAAATTTTTTCGCGCCTTCGACCTGATAGTCGCCCGCGCTGTGCGTGATCTGCCGATGGCAATCAAGCATCTGACGGACTCCCGTCGCGCCCACCGGATGGCCCGCGCCAATCAGGCCGCCGCTCGGATTGATAGGCAGCTTGCCGCCGAGCTCGATCACGCCTTCCTCGACCGCCTTCCACGATTCGCCCGGCTTGGTGATTCCAAAATGATCGATCGCCATATACTCCGACGTGGTGAAGCAATCGTGCGTCTCAATCCCCGAAAGCTCGGCAGCGGACCCAATGCCTGCGCGCTTGAACGCATCGAGAATCGCCTGGCGAGTATGCGGCAACACGTACGCGTTGTCGCGGCTCTCTGCAACCTTGGTGTCGAATTCAAGCGGCGCTGTGTGATGGCCCCATCCGAGGATGCGCGGGATGTCCGAGAGCTGTTTGCCGTTGCGCTTGGCCCACGCGGTCGCAAACTTTTCCGAGGCAAGAAAGACCGCGACTGAGCCGTCGGTGACCTGCGAGCAATCGCTCACTTTGATACGGCCGCCGATGACCTGGTTGAACTTGCTTTCATGCTGCGCGTGACTCTCGCTCATGAACCAGTTGCGAGTCTGTGCATTCGGATTGCGCTTGGCGTTGGAATAATTCACCGCGGAAATGTGCGCGAGGTGTTCGTCCTTGAGGCCGTAGCGTTTGTCGTATTCGTCGCCGAGGCGGCCGAACAGTTTCGGAAACGGGAACTCGATTCCCTTGGCCTCGCGCTCGTACCACGCCGCGGTGCCGAGGTAGTCGCCGCCGGTGGTCGAATCGACGGTCTTCATTTGCTCGACGCCGACCACGCACGCCAGGTCATAGCGCGCGGCTTCGATCTCCGCCGAGGCTGCGATCAACGCGATCGAGCCCGACGCACAAGCCGCCTCATGACGGCTGGTCGGTAGCCCGGAAAAAGTCGGATCGATCTCGACGAAAAATGCGCCGATATGTCCTTGCTTGGCGTAAAGCTCGGCCGCGAAGTTGCCGACGTGAGCGGTCTCGACTTCGCGCGGCTCGATCTTGGTGGCTTCGAGCGCGGCCAAAGTCGCCTCGCGCATCATCGCTACGAAATGCTTTCCTTCTTTCGACCAATTGCGGGCAAAGTCGGTTTGCGCTCCGCCCAATACGTACACCGGTGCTGGTTTCGTCATCGCGCGCTCCTATTGATTACTAGCGTAATCATACGACAAACAATCTAACCATCCAACACGGGAATTTCATCACCCGACAAAGGTCCGGCCGTATTCGAGTACCCCGCCCGCAAACATTTTAGCATCGCGCGACGCGGCTTGCTCGACCGTCTTGGGCACCGTCAGCTTCAGCTTTTGCAGCATCGCCACCGTGTTCTTCGCGCCGAGCAGATCGACGATCGCCGTGGGCGGCGCCCAGTTGAAGCCGAACGACATTATCGTGTCCACGTCGGCCGCGCTCGCGGCAACTTCGCCGACGCGATTCAGCGCGTAGCTGACATAGCCGAGAACGACGCGCCGGCACAGGTCGGCGTCGGCGCCTTTCGCATCGGCAAGCACTTTCAATGCGTCACCGTAGCGGCCCACGCGATGCAACTGCTTCATCTTCTCGACGAACTCGATCGGCTTGGGCTTCTCGAACTTCTCGTGCCCTCCGGTTTTCGGATCGAGTACGAAGACTTCCTTGCCCGCGCGACGGTAGAATCCGCCACGCTCGGGCGTCTTGTCGCCGAGGCATCCCTTGGCGAGCGCGGCGTTCATGTACGCCGGTATCGCGAACGATTCGTGCGCCTCGTCCTTGCAGTTCGCATGCACGTTATCGACGATCGCCTTGTGCACGTCCCATCCGACGAGATCGACGGTCGCCAGCGGCGCCATCGCGCGGCCCGTATGCGGTCCGATTAGATAATCGATGTACGCGACGCCATGCTCAGCAGCCAGTTGCGCAGTCTCGTTCAGGACCTTAAAGCCGACGCGGTTGCCGACAAACGCAGGCATGTCCTTAGTGACGATCACCTTGCGGCCCAGCCGTTTCGTCAGCATCGCAACGACGTTCTTCACGATAGCCGGATCGGTGTCGGGTCCTGGAATTACTTCGGTGCCGACGATCACGTGCGGCGGATTGAACAGGTGGACGCCTAAGAAATTACGGCGAAACGAGTCGCTGCGCCCGCGCGCCATTTCCGCAATCGACAATCCCGACGAACCGGTTGCGATGATCGCGTCAGGCCGCCGGCTCTTGTCGATCAACTCGAAAAATTGTTTCTTGAGCGGCAAATCTTCGGCGAGCGATTCGAACACGATCGCAGCCTCGCTAACCGTGCGGCCGAGGTCGGCGTCGTAAGCACCCAGCGCGATTTGCTCCGCGATCGCTTCCGCGCGCGCGTCGTTCTGGACTTCTGTCAATCCTTCCGCGGCTTTGCCCGCCGACCGCGCCAGCATCGTGACGTTGTAGCCGGCGCCAGCGAAAACGCATCCCGCGCCGGCACCCATAGTCCCGTTCGCGCCGATAATTACGACCTTATTATTGTCGGCCAAGTAGCTCTCCGATCCTCGTGGAATATTGATTTTGGCAGCCGCAGTTGCGGCGAGAGATGTTAGCCGAGGTCGGTCACGTATGCCACAGGCAGGAACCGCGTATCATGCCGATGTCGCGCCGAGGGTCTGCGCCAGGAATTCCTTGACGCCGGGGCGGCCGGTCAGGCTCAGCCAGACCGGACCGGAAGCTGGCGCGACTTCGATTTTGAATTCGAAAAACGGACAGCACTTGCGCTCGAGCGAAATCCATTCCGCCAGTTGTGCGAGCGTCATGCGTTCCGTCGAGATTTGTACTGCGATGCCATCAGCCAATTCGCGCTTGCCTACCGCCGAGGCGGCGAGCATCTTGCGCAGCTCGTTGTAGCGCGGCCGGTCGCCTGCGGAGATCGCGTCGAGGTCGCACGCCAGTGGCGATTCAGAACTGCAGCATCCGTCATTGGTCATGAAAAATTACCTCTACGGCTCATGCCATACCCGTCCCACCGTGCGAATCAAGTCGTCGGCCTCCTTCGGACCCCAGCTTCCCGCAGGATACTCGACCAGCGGCACGCGCGCGTCATCTTTCCACGAATCCAGAATGCCCTGCACGAACTCCCACGACTTCTCGACGAACTGCGCGCTGATGAACAGCGTATGGTCGCCGTCCATCACGTCGAGCAGAAGCCGTTCGTACCCTTCGGGCGACGCTCCACTGCCGAACGTGGTGTTGTAGCTGAGATTCATCCGCACCGGTGACAGCACCAGGTCCAGCCCCGGCCGCTTGGTCATCACGTCGAACGAAAAACCTTCATCGGGCTGAATCCGAATCATCAGTCCGTTGGGGGGAATCTTCGAATCGCGATTGAAGAGGATTTGCGGAACCTCCTTGAACTGGACGTAAATCGAACTCGCTCGCCGCTTCATCTGCTTGCCGGTGCGAACAAAAATCGGCACCCCCGACCATCGCCAGTTGTCGATGTACGTCTTCAGCGCGACGTATGTCTCGGTGCGGGAATTGTCTGCGACGCCCTGTTCGTCCAGGTAGGCCGGCACCGGCTTGCCGTTTTCGTCGACGCCCGCCGCGTAGCGGGCCCGCACCGTGTTGGCGCGCGCATTCTCCGGCGTGATCGCGCGCAGCGTGCGCAGCACGTTGAGCTTCGCGTCCCGGATTGCGCTCGAGTCCAGCGACACCGGCGCTTCCATCGTGAGCATCGTCAGCACCTGCAGGATGTGGTTCTGCACCATATCGCGCAGAGCACCTGAATGATCGTAGTAGGCGGCGCGGCTGCCGACGCCTTCCGCCTCGGCCACCGTTATTTGCACGTGATCGACGTTGCGGGCGCCCCACAGCCGCTCGAAAATATTGTTCGAGAAGCGCAGCACCAGCAGGTTCTGCACGGTCTCTTTGCCCAGGTAATGATCGATGCGAAAAATCTGCGACTCGTCCAGATACTTCACCAATGTGCGATTTACTTCGAGCGCACTTTGCAGATCGTGACCGATTGGTTTTTCCACGACGACCCGTGAGAAGTGCGGCGCGTCCGGCTTGTAGATCAGGCCCTCTTCGCTGAGCCGCTTGACCGAATCGCCGATCGCTTCGGGCGGAATCGCCAGGTAGTAAACCCGATTGGGCGGGATGCCGCGCGATTTTTCGATAGCTTCAAGTTTAGCTTTAAGTTTTTTGAAACCGTCGGGATGGTCCAGCCCGGAGAGGTAGTCGAGGCTGCCCGCGAACTTTGCCCAACAAGGCTCGTCCACTTTCAGGCGCGAGAAGCGCACCGTCCAATCGTGCGCACTCTTGCGGAACTCGTCGACCGACATTTCGCGCCGCGCGAATCCAAGCACCGCGCTTTTTGCCGGCATCATGCCCTCGCCGCATGCGACGAGATTGTATAGCGATGGAATCAGCTTGCGTTTGGCGAGATCGCCCGACGCGCCGAAGATAACAACTGTGCATGGCGGCGCGGGCTGCGCTCGTTGTATAGTGATGAGGTTGTCGTCCATGATGCGGCCTTCCTTATCGGATGCGCGATCGGATCGTTCGTCGCACTTGTCCGAACTGGCAACAGGTTGCGATGATTGATAAGTCTGGCACGTTTCCGATCTTCATGAAAAAGCACACAACCCGAAATCCTCGCATGACTTCCAGCTGCAAACTCGCGCAGCCGTGGCGGTGAAAACGGCGGCGACCAACCAGATGCCCGCGACGAAATCTTTGTCTGCAGAACCGCCCGAGCTCGCTCCGCTCGGTGAATGGATCCCGGTAATCCTGTGGGGCGCGTTGATCTTCACGCTGTCGACCTCAGCGTTTTCCGCCGCCAACACCAGCAAGATCATCGACCCGGTCCTGCGGTTCGTGATTCCCGGCATCAGCGCCGTCGCGGTTGACGTCTGCCACATGCTGATCCGCAAAGCCGCGCATTTTACCGAATACGGAATCCTTTTCTGGCTGCTGGCTCGCGGTCCGATGGCGCAGCGGCCCTACCTGGCGTTGATGCTTTGCGTAGTGTACGCGCTGACCGACGAAGGCCATCAGGTGTTCGTGCCCGGCCGCACCGCATCGCTATATGATGTAGCGCTCGACTCGACCGGCGCGCTCTTCAGCCACTTTCTCACGACCGCAATCGCGGAAATCGTCTAGCAGGTTTTACTAGCCCGTCGATTCATCGATCGTCGAAGTGATCCGATCGACGCGCCCGAAGAATGCGCGCAGATTTTTCATGTCGGAAGGAATTTTCAGCTCGCCCGTGAACGCCAGGTAGTACAACTGGCCATACAGCGCGAAGTCCGCCAGCCCGATCCTGCCAGTCAGAAAGGGCGCGTTGCCGAGTTGCTCCTCGAACGGCGTGAGAGCACTACGAAAGCGTTCCCAATTGATTTTGTGATCCGCGATAGTTCGATCGACGAAGCCGCGGCCAAACTTGCGCTCGCGAATGAAGCGCCACAGAGCGCCTCGATCCGGACCCTGCTTGCTGTAATAAGCGAGCTCGTCGGCGAGCGCGACGGGATATACCGACTCCTCGAGGTGGTTGTCGATAAAATCCGCGAGCACCACATGCATCCCGCGCCACCCTGCGGGAAAAATTGTCGGCTCGGAATAAAGCTCCTCGAGGCGCGTCGCGATTCGCGCGGAATCGACGATTGTCTCGCCGTTGTCGAGCGTGACCGCCGGCACCGTTATCTGTCCCGAGGCAACCAGCAACTCCTTGCGCTCCAGGTAGTCGACCTCGATTACTTCGAACTCGACGCCCTTGAACGCGAGCAGTTTGCGCACCTTGGCGCAGAACGGACTGCCGAGAAACTGGTAAAGCTTCGCCGCCATCATCGTCCTCTGAGTGCGTGGAGCACGTCGTCGAGATCCAGATCGGAAATCGAAGCGCGCACGACGTCTGCCGCCGCGAGTTCGCTTGCGGGCGCCATATGGCATAGCGCCAACACCTTCATTCCCGCGCGCCGCGCCGCCTCGATTCCAGCTTGCGTGTCCTCGACCACCAGGCATTCGTCCGCCAGCACCGGATCGCGCTGGCGCAGCAGATAACCGATGCGCCCGAGAGCCGCGATGAACCCGTCGGGTTCGGGCTTGCCGTGTTCGACGTCCTCCGCCGCGATAATGTCGAGAAACAACTCACGCAATCCGGCGCGGCGCAGAATCGCTTCGGCCTCGGCACGCAGCGTGCCGGTCGCGATCATCAGCGGAAATCGATGCGCGCAATCGCGCACGAACTTCTCCGCGCCCGGGTAAAGAACGTCGCGCTCGGCAACCATTGCTTGATAGACAACCGTCTTGCGCGCGATCAGCTTCGCGACATGATCGTCACTTGCATCCTTGCGATTCTCGCGCAGCACGGCCGCGAAACAATCGCGATCGTTTAGTCCAATCAGCCGCGTGGTGTAGTCCTCGAAGCCAATCTCGATCCCGTCGGGACGCAGAACCTCGTTGAATGCCGCGAAATGCAACGGCTCGGTTTCGACGAGCGTCCCATCGAGATCGAATATCACGGCGCGAATCATGCTGGAGTACTGTTTTACATGCGCGACTGACCTTTGGAAGGGGAGCTTGCGAGCCGCACGAATGTCATGTGGAAGGAACAATCAGAGGCAGTGCTGAATTCGCATCCTGCGCTAGCCCAGAACCCTCACCTGCCGGCGGCTGCGCCCGCCAGCCGCCTCTCCCGTAACGTAACGGGCGAGGTAAGATCTCGCTTTCGCTCGAAGAACTAAAAAATTCTAACAGGGACGAAGTCCCGCATCTTTTCTTATCACTGGGTGCAGGGGTCACCCCTGCCCAAGGAAGCGTGAAACCCATGGCGGGTTTCACATTTAATTAAGTCGTTTCCTTTCCCAACAGCGCGACGATTTCGCGCTGGCGCGGCTCGCCGCTGACCAGCGCGCGTCCGTTTTCGATCGTCATGTCGAGTTCGCTGCGCACCCCGAATTTTCCCGGCAGATAAATTCCTGGCTCGACCGAAAAGCACGTGTTGTCGATGAGCGTGCGATCGTCCAGCGTTTCGAGCGAGTCCAGATTGGCGCCGGTGCCATGCACTTCGCGGCCGATCGAATGCCCCGTGCGATGGACGAACGCGTCGCCGAAGCCGACCGCCTCGATTACCGAGCGCGCGGCGCGATCGGCTTCGCGGCCGCTGACGGCGTCACCTGCTGCGACCCGACGCTGCACCAGATCAACGGTGGCGTCGCGCGCATCGGCGACAATCTTGAAAACGCGCGCGTGCTCGTCGGGAATTTTGTCGCCCGCGAACGCGACCCAGGTGAAGTCGGCGTAGATACTGTCGGGCGCTGACTCTTTGGCCCACAAATCGAGCAGAATGAAGTCGCCGCGGCGGATGGCGCGGTCGTGTTTCGCAGTCGGGCCATAATGCGGGTCGGCGCTATGCTCATTGACGGCGACGATCGGCGGCGCGTGCGTCACGAGACCACTAGCGGCGAACCGCGCCATCACGGATTCCTGAACGGAGAATTCGCTGACTGCGCGACCTTCCGAAATCAGCTGAGCAATCTCGCTGAAGGTTGCGTCGACGATCGTTCGAAGTGCACGCGCCGCGCGCTGATGGCTCGCGAGTTGCTCGCGCGTCAACGTCGCCTCGAAGCGCTGGATGAGATCGGCGGCAGACACGACCTCGACTCCGATTGCGCGAACGATTTCGATCGTGCCTGCGTCGACGCGCGAGACGTACGGGATTGCGCAGCCGGGCGAATAGTCCATCGCGATTCGCCGCGCGCCTTCGAGCACCTTGCGCAATGCCGCGATCATCTCGTCGTGCGAACGATAGACAATCGTTTCGATCGCGAGCGCGTCGAGACGATGCGCCTCGACCGCGGACACTATCGCTCGCGGCTTGCCGTGCGCTGGCACGTAGCAGAACCATCGCCGCGTTGCGATGCCGTCTTCCGACAGTCCGAGGATCCGATACGCGAGCGGATCGCTCAGGCGGAAGTCGTAGAACAGCCATCCGTCGAGCTGCGCATGGCCGAGCGCGATCGCGATTTCGTCAAGCCGCGTAGTCACGCGCCTTCTTTTTGCCCGAAGTGCTGGGTGAAGCGCGCGCCCCAGACGTGTACGTGCTCGGGTTCGATTTTCACGATCGGATTTTTCTCCGGCGTCATGCTCATCCCGCGGTACAGCAGATATTTGTCGCGCAGATGACGCAACGCGGCGAGGTACTCCTCCGGGTCTTCGACCACGCGCGCGTGTCCGCGGATCATCACGTACCCGAGCTGCGACCAATCTTCTTCATAGTGATCGATCACGACAGCGACGCGCGGATTCTCCGCGATATTGCGCATCCGCTTCAGCGCCAGGCCGGTCTGACGCTTGGGTTTTTCGTCGATCGCGAAGTAGAGGCGCTCGCCATCGAACCAGTAACAGAGCGGAACGTTGTGCGGAGCGCCGGTGGCGTCGGCGGTCGCCAGATGCGCGAGGCGTGCGGCAGCGACGAACTCCCGCACATGAGGATCGCCGAGCGGAGCCAGCTTGTTGGTTTCAGCAGTCTGATCATTCGCCGTCGGTGTGTGGGTCATCGTAGTTGTCATTGTCATCACTCCAGGGGAAGTTTCGCCAGCCGTTGTCTATCGAGCCGGTCGAGCGCTCCGCGCGCGGCTCGTGCGAGCGATTCGTCGGCAGGGTCGGCCGCTGCGGATGCCAGCGCAGCCGTCGCGTCGGCGCCGGCGTCCTTAACGTTGCCGAGGGCAGAGGCCGCGGCTCGCCGCACGCCCGCGTCCGGATCGGATTTCATGCATTCGAGCAGAATCCGCATCGCTTGACCTGATGAGTCGCGGATGCGCGACAGTACCGACAGCGCCGCGAGCCGTACGTGGATGTCGTCGTCGTGCACAGCGCTCTCGAGGACAGCGAGCAGCTCGGGGCCGTCGATCTCGAGATCGCGAATACAGTACAGCGCCATCTTGCGGGCGTTGTGGTCGCTGTCGGCGGCGAGCTTGAGCAGACGCGCACTTATCTCCGACAGATTTTCGCGCCCGAGCCGAACCATCAGGTTGGTTGCCGCCCACCGGATATCGCCGTCGTCGTCGGCCATCGCCTCGCACAGCGCATCCGCGGAGTCCATCGCAAAGGCGCCCGCACCGATTTGCGCGAGCGCATACGCGGCAGCCCATCGCACGCGACGATCCTCGCCTGCGATCGACGCGCGAAGTTTTTCAGTGACGATCGGATTGTCGGACGCTGCCATCGCGACGAGTTCATCGATCGCTCGGCGCTGAACGGTTTTGTGCGTATCGCCTAGTTCGCGAATCAGGTTTTCAACCAGGGCGGGAGCGGTATCGTCGGAGGCCTTCAATTCGCACCTGCTATCAGCCGCACTAGATTCGACAGCTCGCCCGCGCCGAGAAAAAAATTGCCGTCATGGCCAAATGTCTTCGTGACCGCGTTCGCGATCGACGGCAGATCGAGAGTGCGGCCGCGAAGTTGGTTTTCGAGTTCAGCGATCGCCGGCGAGTTGGCGATGAAATCTCCGCTCAGGCGCGCGGCCTCGATTGTGCGATCGGCGGCGACGGCGATCGCAACCTCGATTGCGCCCAGTTGCGATGCGGTTCGATTCCTGAGCGTCATCGGCGGTCCGGCGTATTGCCCATTCAGCCAGTTTGAGTTGGCCAATGCGCGACCGCGATGCTGCGCCTGCGCAGTTTCGATAGCGCTCAACTCGCGGCGTCGAGTCTCGCCGAGCGAACTTCGATAGCCGGCCGCGATAGCACCGGCTAGCTCGTCGAAAGAAATGTCGCGGGCAAGCTCGCGCACCACCTTGGTGGCGGAGGCGGCGTCATACATGCGGCATGAAAGAGCACCGTCGGGGTCGATACGTTCCAAATCGTGCACGAGTTCTTCCATCCCGCGATTGTGCGCAACCGACGCCTCGAAAAGCATCGCGCCGGCAGCATCGGTCTCGAAGGTGCACATCGCAATCTCGCGCTGTTCAAAGGTTATCGCGTCGCGGCCGGGGTAGAAACTATCGACGCCGAGCGCGCGCATCGCAGTGAGGATGCCGCGAGCGTAGCGATTCATGATCTGATCGGGCTTCAGCCGCGTCGTGTCTTCCTTCAGCAGCGCGTCCGCGTCGGAAGGATGAGCGCCAGCCCCATCCATCCCTGGCCAGCGCCGACAACGCGGCCGCCGGTCAGACGCCGAGTAACGTTGATGCCCTCGCGCTCGGACGGTCCGCAATATAGATGATAGCGGCCGATCGAGATGGACCGTCCCGGCGACGCAGAGATGAGCAGGACCGGCGGCGTCTCGCGCCTGCCAACCGCGTCGAGAAAGTGCAGCTCCAGGCCGAGCAGATCATCGGGAGCAAGCGCAGGAGCGAGAATTACGTCGAGCGCGGGCACGGAACAATTGTAGCAGGGGCGAGCCCCTGCACCCTCCCGAAACCCCGGGCGGGTTTCGGACTTCCCGTCTGTAAGTGAAACCCGCCGTGGGTTTCACGAGCGGCGGCCGGAATACGCTTCGAACATACCGGCACGGTGCAGTGGTTACCCCTGCCGAAGGGTAACGCTGTGAACACGCGCACACGCGGGTTTCACATTAGATTTAGGCGAAGCGAGAGGCTCAGTGGCGAGACTTGCGCTCTGGAATATTTCGCGAGGTCACATCGGTTCCATTTCCGTTGCCGTTAGTGTGCGCCGAGTCGGAATTTACTACCGGATTACGCAACGATAACAGGACCATCTGCAGCTGATAGTTGACGATATGGAGCTTCATAGCGCGCAAACTCTCTTGAGTTTGCTCTAAAAGCGCCTCGCATTCTGGAGTCCCTGTTCCGGCATCGCGGCGGATCAAGCAATACGCGGACCACCTTTGCATGATGTGTTATCCGGGTAACACATTGCGTTATGCAATCCGGGGGCCGAACGCGCGAAACGCGAGAATTTAGTCGCGCGATCTGTGCGCCGCTTCCGATGGTACGATTTCGAGCGTTAGCTGTTCCGTCCCGCGAATTATTGTTACCGGCGTGCGAACGCCGACTTGACTCATAGTCAGATGACGCTGCAAATCGTCGATGCCGGCGATGGGAGTCTCGCCGATCCTGACTATCTGATCGCCTTCCTTGACGCCGCCGAGCGCCGCCGGACTGTTGGCCTCGACCGATGCGACTCGCACTGCAGTTTCGGCGGGCAGCCGATAGAAGCGCACGAACCGTCGCGGCAGCTCGACGTTGTGGCCGGCGATCCCGATGTAGCCACGGCTTATCTTGCCGTCCTTGATCAGATGACCCGCGACCAGCTTGGCGCTGTTGATCGCGATCGCAAAACAGATTCCCTGCGCGGGCAGAATGATCGCGGTGTTGACGCCGATGACCTCGCCGCGCGAGTTGACCAGCGGTCCGCCGGAGTTGCCGGGATTCAGAGCTGCGTCAGTCTGGATAACGTTGTCTATCAGCCGGCCCGATCCCGCGCGCAGCGATCGTCCAAGCGCGCTGACCACGCCTGCGGTCACGGTGCATTGGAAGCCGTACGGATTTCCGATCGCGATCGCCAATTGACCGACGCGAATCTCGTGCGAATCGCCGAGTGACACGGCGGCCAGGTTCGCACCCGTGATTCGAATGACGGCGAGGTCGGTCTCGGGATCGTCGCCGATTAGCTCCGCCTCGGACTTGCGGCCATCGGAAAGTGTGACTGAGATTCGCGACGCGCGGTGAACGACGTGGCTGTTGGTAATGATGTAGCCGTCGGGCGCGATAATAAAACCCGAGCCGCTGCCCGCGGGCGCGTCGGGATTGCGCGAACTGCCAGCCCGAGCTGCGTGAGCGACTTCAATATTGACCACTGCCGGGCTGACTGACTCGGCGGCGCCCGTCACCGCGCGCGAGTAGGCATCGAACAGATGATCGTCGGACGAATCGTGAGAGAACGGACGGCTGCCATTGAGGGCGGCGCCATCCGAAACCAATTTCAAAGATGAACGCATCTTGGCTACTCCTGGAGAGTAAAGATAATCACGATTTGCCGGATTGGGGATGTCGTCGGCCGGAAACCGCTGACGGAACTTTGCGGTTGTACGCTCTCCGCGCCGAGTGGAACAATTCGGTGTGGAAGTTAAGCCCGAATCGGTCCGCGAGCGCGTCTCCGAGCCTACGTCGGCCGGTTCTGATGGACTGAGTAACCTCCAGCTCGTCACGATGGCGATAGCTGCTGCCGTCACTGCCTCTAATCTCTACTACTGTCAGCCGCTCCTGAGTCAGATCGCTCACAGCCTTCATATGACTGCGCGCGAGACCGCCGACATCCCCATGCTCACCCAGGTCGGCTACGCGCTGGGACTTCTGTTTTTTGCGCCGCTAGGCGATATGGTCGAGCGGCGCGGACTCGCGACGGCTCTGCTCCTGATCGTGACAGTGTCGCTGGTGGCGACCGCATCGGCTCCAAACGCGTGGGTGTTGCTGGCAACCTCGCTGATAACCGGGATGTTCAGCGTGGTGCCGCAAGTGATGGCGCCGATGGCGGCGGCGCTATCGAAACCGGAAGCGCAGGGGCGGGCGGTAGGAATCGTGATGGGCGGCATGCTCATCGGAATTCTGCTTGCGCGCACAGTGGCCGGCTTCGTCGGCACCTGGTTCGGCTGGCGCGCGATGTATGCAGTTGCGGCGGTAATGATGATCGCAATGGCGGCAATCCTGCGAGCGACATTGCCCGTCAGCCGTCCCGATGCGCGAATCCGATATCGGGAACTCCTTTCGTCACTGATTCCGCTCGCGCGCAAGCTGCCAGCGCTGCGCCAGTCTGCGATCATGTCGGGCTTCGCCTTCGGTGCCTTTAGCGCATATTGGACGACGCTGGTCTTCTATCTGGGGACGCCGCCCTATCACTATGGCGCGCAGATGGCCGGATTGCTCGGTCTGGCCGGAGTTGCGGGCGCGCTGGCCGCTCCCGTGGTTGGATTGCTCTCCGACCGCGGCTACCCGCGGCTCGCATCGGGATGCGCGTTGTTGATCGGGATGATCGCGTTCGGACTCCTGTGGACCGTCGGAGGAACGATAACCGGGCTCGCCATCGGCGGCATCGTTCTGGACCTCGGCACGCAGGCCAATCTGGTCACCAATCAGACGCGCGTCTACCGGTTGATCCCGGAGGCACGCAACCGCATCAACACGGTCTTCATGGTCACCTACTTTGTCGGCGGCGCGCTCGGCACTTTCCTTGCCGGCTTCGCGTGGAGCTGGTGGCAATGGAACGGCGTCTGCACGTTGGGTGCTTCGTTCTTTGGTGCCGCGCTAATCATATGGGCGATAGGAAGCTGGGAGTCAGAGGGCGCGCCGCGGCAGGCCGGGCCGTCCTGAGACTTCGAGGATCTCTCTCTTCAGCTGCGCGATGCGAACATGAAATAGCGGATGTCTACCCGTTGTTATGCGCGTCGATTCGTTATAAATGCTTGCGACGGGTTGAGGTACGGATGATGAAGACGAGGGAGGGAAGGGTCATGAGGGGAAGCTCACTACGGGTTGTGGCGGTGATGGTGTCGGCGGCGACGATCGCGCTGTCGGGGTGCTACATTTTCTCGCCGTCGCAGGCGCAAGAGGACAGGGCGCAGACGCGACTGCATTTTGACATCACGCAATGCCAGCAGACGGCGCCGAACCTCTACAAGTGTCCGGGCGTCGACAGGTCGATTTGCGGGGCTTTCTATGCGGGGCAGCAAGTCGATTGCCTGGCCCTGGATAAGGACGGCAACGTGATGGTGATGAAACAGTAGCCGTCCAGAAAGTCGCGTTATTGATCTGAGAGTATGGTAAGCCGCCGCGGGCGTAGTAATTTGCGGCAATGTGGACTGCTTACGCGCCACGTAAATCGACATAGCTCGCCTTGACGTGAGTCGAGCCCTCTGCCATGGTCCTCTCATCGAGGCCCTAGCGCGCTCAGACTCGCCACTATCGTCCGAGAGTCGCATCTTGATTCTGATCGCGCTGGTTGGCCGGGGGTGGTCTTCGTGTTTGCGTATAATCGAGCATTGACGCATTAATTTGGCTGCTAAGTTTTTTAGGCTTAGCCATAACCTTTGAAGCGCGGTAATGTTCTCGCGTCGCCTATACTGCCCCACGGTGGGCATTCGACGATCTCAGCTTCGTAACGGGGAAACGCGGATCTAGAGCAAGATTGACCACCGAATTTGAAATAGCTCTGACACTCTTATCTGCCTTCCTGGTGGCAACAGTCTTGATGCCGGTGGCAAAAGCCGCATCGTTCCGCTGGGGGATCGTCGCCCAACCCTCGAGCGACCGCCCGCACCAAAAGCCGACCGCCCTGCTCGGAGGCGTGGCCGTCCTGGCCGGGTTCGTAGCCGCGATCATATTTGTCGGAGTCCTGACGGGCCTGCCTCCCCACAGTATCCCGTGGCTGGCGGGATTCGCGGTCGCGATGTGCGTCGTCGGACTGCTCGACGACATCATCGATCTGCGGCCGCGGCACAAACTGATGCTCGAGCTCGCCGCGATCTGCGTGCTCGTCGGGTGGGGCCCGCAACTCGATTTTTTCCCCTACAAGGCCGTCAATATCGCGCTAACGGTTTTCTGGCTGGTCACCGCAACCAACGCGTTCAACCTGATCGACGGTATCGACGGGCTCGCCGCGGGGGTGGGAATCGTCGCAGCGTTGAGCATCGCGACTGTCGCGGGGCTGCATCAGCACACCGGGACGATGCTCGCGGCACTGTCGATAGCCGGTGCGCTGGCGGGATTCATGGTTTTCAACTTTCCACCGGCGTCGGTTTTTATGGGTGACGAGGGCGCGCTTGCGGTGGGACTCGTGCTGGGTGTCCTGTCGATTCAAGGCAGCCTCCACGGAGAGGGTTCGCTGCCGGCGCGACTCGCGATGCCGTTGCTGGCGCTGATGGTTCCGCTGCTCGACACCGTGACGGTGACTGTCACGCGCCTTGCGAGGGGCAATCCTATCTCGAGGCGCGGCCTCGACCATTCGCATCATCGGCTGACGCGCCTGGGCATGTCGAGCACCAGCGCAGCCGCGACCTTGGTCGGCCTGCAGGCGATTGCGGGTGCTTGCGCGATCGCGCTCAGCCTGGTGCCCGGCTACGACGCGGTGCTGCTGATTCCGTTCATGGCGCTGTTCTTTGCGCTGGTGGCGTTGTTCCTGATGGATCGATCGTTCGACGCGGACGCGCCCGGCCAAATCGAGGATCTGCCGCCAATCGCGCGCGTCATTCTGAGCTTCGGCTACAAGCGGCGCTTCGTCGAATTGATCCTTGATGTCGCGCTGGTAGCGGGAGCGTACTTTGGAGCGGTGCTGCTGCGATTCGACTTCAACCTCGATATTACGCAGGTGACTCAGATGCTTGCGGGGCTGCCCTGGATCGTGGCCATCGGGTGCAGCGCGTTTTTCGTGACCGGCGTTTATCGTGGAATCTGGCGCTACACGGGACTGGCGGAGGGCGTGCGGTTTATGCTGGCGGCGATGTTAGCTGGACTCGCAGTCAAACTGTCATCGTCGTTTCTGCCGATTTACCTTGGGCGCTCGACGGCCGTGATGTTCGTGCTGTTGCTATTCAATTTTCTGGTGGGGACCCGCTGGTCGTTCCATCTGTTCCAACGGATTGGGCGTTCGCTGGCGCATTCGGCCAGACGACTGGTGATCGTCGGCGCGGACGCGCGCGGCGCAGCGGCCGTCCAGCATTTGCATTCAACGATTGGCGCGAGTGCAGAACTGCTGGGACTGTTGGACGACGACAGTTTCAAGCACGGTAAGCTGTTCCATGGCTACCGGGTGCTGGGCTCGCTCGATGACCTCGACGAAATCATGGCGCGCGCACCCTTCAACGAAATAGTGATCGCGCAAGAAACTCTCCCGCCTGCGCAATTGGCGTCACTCGAGGCATTCGCGGCGAGTCACCAGATAACCCTGCGCCGCTTCTGGCTCGGCGTCACCGACCTGAGCGCGCCCTCGATTTCAGATCAGGAGCTCACGACTGCCTCAGCGCGGTGAATCAAAATTTGCGCGGGCTTCGCCTCTCAACATTCGAGTCCTCCTCCTTTAGAGCCGCATGAATCCGCATTCGCGTGTGCCAACCCGTGTTTTCGTGCCCAGCCGACTTAGCTACTCTCACCCGCGGCGATGATCTTCAACACCGTCAGTTACTATGTCCTTTTCCTTCTGCCGGCGGCGGTTTTGTTCAAGATCGCTCCGATCGGTTGGCGGCCGTGGGTATTGGTTCTGTCGGCGAGCTTCTTCTACCTGTACTTCTCGATGCATGGATTCGGCGGAGTCGCCGGAGCGTTCTGCCTGTCGATCTTCCTGTGGGAGAGCATCTTCAGTCGGTTGTATCGGCCGGCGGCACTCGTATGCCTGATCGGCGTCGCGCAGAGCATCGTGTTCCTGGTGGTGTTCAAGTACTGGAACTACCTGACCGGCCTTATCTGGAGCGGCGCATCGAGCAATCCGTGGCACTGGTCGGGAGCGTTTCTGCCGCTGGGCATCTCGTTCTTCACTTTCGAGTTCATCCACTACGCGTTTGATCGCTATCGCGGGAAAACCGCAGCGGGCGATGTCTCGGAGTATCTCGCTTTCATCATGTTTTTTCCGACGATGGTTGCGGGGCCGATCAAACGTTACGAAGATTTTCTTCCAAAACTGCGGGCAGCCGACGCTACGCTGGCCGACCTACAGATTGGAGTCACGCGAATCCTGGTCGGACTGGTAAAGAAGTTCGCAGTTGCCGACCTGATGACGGCGTTTACCAATCATCTGAACGCCGCCGACATAGTCAGGGCCGATAGACGCGTGTTGCCGGTGTGGCTTCTCGCTTATGGAATAAAAATATATTTCGACTTCGCCGGCTACTCCGATATCGCGATCGGTTCGGCGCGGCTGTTCGGTATCCGGGTTCCTGAGAACTTCGACTGGCCGTACCTGCGAGCGAATATCTCGGACTTCTGGCGCAATTGGCATATTTCCTTGTCGCAGTGGCTTTTCGATTACGTATTCATCCCGCTAGGCGGCTCGCGAGTTACGCGCCTGCGGAATTATTCCAATCTCATCGTTACGATGCTGGTGAGTGGGGTGTGGCATGGTGCCGGGACCAACTTCGTGGTTTGGGGATTGTGGCATGGGATGCTCCTTAGCGGGCATCGAGTGTGGCGCGATATTCGCGGTCCGCGTGAGCCTTCGACCGTCGGCCTCATATGTGGAGGCTTGTTCACGTTTGTGATGGTCAACCTCGGGTGGGCTTTTTTCTGTATGGATCTGCCGACCGCGCGGTTGTTCCTTACGAGGATGTTTTTAGGATAAGCGATGCAAACCTTCATCTGGCTGAAGCAGGTGCTCGATTACCTCGGTGGGGCGGCGGACAATCCGCCATCTGATTCGCCGGGATTTCTGACTGACCCGATCTTTCTCGGGATCTGGTGGGGCGCTTTGATAATCCTGGTGGTCCTGTTCTCGGGGCAGACCTCGAAGTTCATCTACATTGATTTCTAAGAACGCATCTTCATTGTCCGGGAGGAACTTCCTGTTAACGCTAGGACTGGCGGCAGGCATCCTGGTTGCGTTCAATTTGTTAGTCCGGCACTTCGCGCGGAACTCGGTTCCGCGCCAACTGGTGCGGCGGATCGACGCTACTCCGGGCATCACGCACCTGGCGTTGGGCAATTCTCTGATGGCGGCGGGCTTCGATCCGTCGGTGTTCGAAGCTTCGATGGCGCCAGCGCCGGTGGTCGCATTCAACGCTGGCCTGGGAGCGTCGGGGACGGTCGAGCAGTTGATGATACTGCAGCGCGCGTTGCGTGACGCATCGACAGTCAAGGTCGTCATCTATGGGTTTTTCGATTTCCAGCTTACTGACGCAACATCTGCCACGCTGACAGATTTTTTCGGAAATCGGGCGGCGGCTTTTTACCTCGATCCGGGCCTGGCGCTACGCAGTTACCAGATGAGCCCCAGCGATCGGCTGGCATTTGACCTCCTGCGTCATGTGCCGATGGTAGTCGAACGAGCGGGAATATGGGCGAACGTCGAGAGAATGCGGCGCGAGATGGGCGAAGTCGGGATGCCGCCGGCGGGCACCAACAGGTTTGGACGGGTGGCGGATTTCGCGCTGCTCGAAGCGCGTTCTCCCGCCGACTTCGCGTCGCAGTGCGCGCAGGCGCAGAACGCAGGCTTAAGCAAGCCAGTACTAGAGATGATTGCCGACGCGCACGCGCGCGGCGCGCAAGTCGTGATCGTCGAGATGCCGATGCATCCATACCATCAGTCCCACTTCTACGCGTTGGGTGCGTGGGACAAATATCGCGACCACTTGCGCAAACTGGTAGAGGCTCAGCACGCGACCTATCTGAGTGCGGCGGACTGGATTGAACAGGCGAACGAATTCGCCGACCATCTACACTTGGCGCCGTCGGGCGCGAAGGATTTCAGTGCGCGATTGGCGGTAAAGATTCGCGAGATGGATCTCAGATGAAGTCCGGGCTTGATTCAGAATCTAAATTGAAATCCGAGCCAGGAGCCGAGGATTCATCGTCCGCTTCAGCATTCTGGCGATGGTGCTTACTCTCGATCGTGTTCGCATTCGGATCGGTTCTTCTGTACCTCGTCTTGAAGACGTCGAACGAGATTGGCGGCGCGCGATATTTCGTTCTGCCCGACGACGGCATGATCTCGATGCGGTTCGCGCGGAATCTCGCTTCCGGGCTCGGTCTCGTGTGGAACAAGGGCGAGCATGTGCAGGGATTCACCAATCCTGCGTGGACGTTGATCATGGCGGTAGTCCACTGGGCCGGAGTACCGGAACGGCTGGCCTCGCTGCCGATGCAGATCGCTTCCGTCTGGATTGATCTTCTAACTGCCGTCTACATTTGGTGGCGCGTCAGCAAGCGAACCGGACCGGACTGGGGGATTGGTGCTGCCGCCGCCTACCTCGCGTCATCATGCGCTATCTGCTGGGCGATATCGGGCTGGGAGACATCCGCAATCGCGCTAGGGTGGGCGCTGGCGCTGGATCCCGTGCTCGATGACAAAACGCGAGCAAGCGATGCGTGGCGGTCCCTTCTGATCGCCGGTCTGACAGTGCTCTTCCGGCCAGATGCTGCGTTGCTGCTTGGTGCATTGATCCTGTACTGGGCATCGACACGTGGACCGGAACGAGCGATCGGAAGCTCATTCTGGCAGTGATACTTGCGGCAACTCCTGCGCTGGCACTCGGGATCTTCCAGCGCGGCTACTACGGATCGTGGATTCCCAATACCGCAACACTCAAGCGGTCAGCAGGAATCCTGAGTGTCTACCCGGGAATCGAGTACGTGGTGGTGTCGATCTTTCGGTACCCCTTCAATGCCGTTGCAGTAATCGGCGCGATATTCGGAGCGAGGAGGCTGTCTCGGCGCGCGGCGGTGCTGCTTGCGACATTGGCAGGCGGCTACCTTGTTTATGTCGTGTCGGTGGGCGGCGATCATTTCGCGCACGCGCGGTTCATCCTTCCCATGCTGCCGACGGCGACGGTTCTCGCGACGGACGCGTTGTCGAGAATCCAGCTCGGGTCGGATACGCGGAGAAAATTTCTGATCAGGGCCGCAGCCGTGACCATGATCGGGCTGCTGGTCTTCGACTTCGGAGACGAGGTGCTGGTCGATGTACCAGCGCAGAAGAATCTCAATCGCTATGCGCTGATCGCTGCGTTGGACTTGCGAGATCTTTCCGCGGGGAAGAACCCCATCGTTGGAATCTTCCTCGCCGGCACGATTCCATATTTCAACCCGTCGATTCGATTTCACGACATGCTGGGGAAGAACGACTTACACATCGCTCGGACCCGGGCGCACTCCGGAGAGCCCGGGCACAACCGATGGGATTACGACTATTCCCTGGACAAGGTGCGGCCCGACTTGATCATCACGAGCTATCCGATTTTGAAACAGAGGCCTTCCATGCGTGAAACGGGCTTCCGGCAGACCTACGACTACTACCAGGACCTGTACAACCAGGCACAATTTGCCACGCTTTACCTCGACAACCAGGTTCCGCTCCGGTTCGATGGCGAGGACCTGTACATCTATGAAGCCTACGCAAGGAAGGGCGGAGTTTTCGGTTCCGCCCCGCCGACAGTTCGCATTTCCCACCTTTCGCACTGATCGCAAAGCTCATCGCGATCAACGACCGCTATTAGTTGCGTTTTGCCCGAAATCATGGATATGGTCTCCTTGAGTCTGATAATCAGCATTGAGCATGTTTAACGGTAGCAATAGGTGCTCTGACGTGCTTATTCTACCATTGAACAAGGGATGAATCGGGGGCAGTTCACCCAGCGTCCGCGCAAATTGGTCCGGCGTTTGCGCGATAGATGCTCGGAAACGTACGCATAGACATTGAAACTAAATAAACCGTAAGGTTGTATTCGTCGAATGGACATTCGCCAGGCGCTGGAGGAGCAATCTCAGCAAAACTCGAATAGTTTTGCGCTCCTTTCGCTCGCGCGCACTCCGCTCACATATTCTCGCCTATTAACTCAATGTTACCGCGTGGTGACCGACTTGAACCACGCCGGGATTTCACGCGGCGACCGGGTGGCAATCGTGCTGCCCAACGGTCCCGAGATGGCCGCTTGTATGCTGGCGGTCGCGATGGGCGCGTCGTGCGCGCCGCTGAATCCTGACTATCGGCGCAGCGAGTTTGAGTTTTACCTCTCGGATCTGGCGCCACGAGTATTGATCGTCCAGGAGGGGGCGGATCTTCCGGCGATTGCGGTGGCAGAGTCGCTCGGCATCCGGGTGATTCGGCTCCGCCCTGAGACGGCAGACGCGGCTGGAATCTTCACGCTCGATCTCGAGCAAGCCCCGGCGAACGTTGCTCCCGCGTTCGCGCAAGCCGGCGACGAGGCTCTTGTCCTTCACACGTCAGGCACGACGGCGCGCCCAAAGATGGTGCCGCTGACGCAGGCAAACCTGGTGGCCTCGGCGCGCAATATCGCTGGGTCGCTAGGGCTCGATGCGTCGGATCGCTGTCTGAACGTGATGCCACTGTTTCATATTCACGGGTTAGTGGGCGCGCTGCTCTCGACGATTCTGTCCGGTGGGAGTTTCGTGTGCACCCCTGGTTTTCAGGCGCCTCGCTTTCTCGATTGGTGCGATGAATTTGCCCCCACGTGGTACACCGCCGTGCCGACGATGCATCAGGCGGTGCTGGCGCGTGCGACCGAGAACCCCGCGCGGGTAGCGAACACTCCGTTCCGATTCATTCGTTCGTGTTCCGCGCCTCTTGCGCCCCAGTTGATGGCCGAGTTGGAGCAGACTTTTCGAGTGCCGGTGCTCGAAGCGTACGGAATGACCGAGGCGTCACATCAGATCGCGACCAATCCTCAACCGCCGGCCGCGCGCAAACCCGGATCGGTCGGTCTCGCGTTCGGCACCGACGTCGCGATCATGGACGCCGACGGAAATCTGCTCGCGCCCGAAGAAATCGGTGAAATCGTGCTACGCGGTGCCGGCGTACATTCGGGCTACGCGAACAATCCGGAAGCGAATCGCACATCGTTCGTCAACGGATGGTTCCGCACCGGCGACAACGGAAAGCTCGATCGCGACGGCTATCTATTCATTACGGGGCGTATCAAGGAGATCATCAATCGCGGCGGCCAGAAAATCTCGCCGCGCGAAGTCGATGAAGTGCTCTGCACTCATCCTGCGGTCGCGAATGCGGTCGCGTTCGCGGTCCCGGACCATCGCCTGGGCGAGGACGTCGCCGCCGCGGTCGTGCTTCGGCCGGGGCACGCGGCGTCCGAAATCGAGATCAGGAATCATGCCGCGACTCGGATCGCTCAATACAAGGTGCCCCGTCGTATCGTCTTTCTGGACGAACTTCCGAAGGGTCCGACTGGGAAGCTGCAGCGCATCGGTCTCGCCGCCCAGCTTGGGCTCGACGGTTTGGGAGCAGCGTCAAACTCGTCTAGTCGTCCGAACGAATTTGTGGCGCCCAGCACCGCGACGGAAAGGACGCTCACCGGTATATGGGAGCAGGTGCTCGGGGTTGAGCGAATCGGCGTGCACGACGATTTTCTGGCGCTCGGCGGCGACTCGATGCTGGCGGCGCTCGTCATTGCGCGAATTCGCGACGCCACCGACGCACCGTTATCAATTCTTGAGTTCTTCGAGCATCCGACTATCGCGGAACTTGGCGGATTGATTGATCGCGGCGGCGAGGACCGCCTCAATCGGAACGACCCTATTGTCGCTGCTTCGACCGTCGGCGATCTGCCGCTCTCTTCGGCGCAGCGTCGCATGTGGTTTCTCGCCGAACTCGAGGTGCATTCGACCGCCTACAATCGATCCAACCTTTATCGGATCCGCGGACCGCTCGACGCTGCGCGCCCTCGAGCGCGCGCTCAATCGAATCGTTGCGCGACACGCGGTCCTGCGCACGGTTTTTCAAAGCCGCGACGGCGATCCGGTGCAAATCGTCACAGAGCCTGCACCCATCGAGATCGCGGAGCTGGATTTGAGCGAGGCGCCCGAGGCGAGTCGAATCGAAGCCGCGCTCGCAGCCGCAGCCCATGCTTCCAATCACCCGTTCGATTTGACGCGCGATCCGATGTTGCGGCCGTTGCTTATCAAGCTCGGTGAGAACGACTACCTGCTGCTCCTTACCATCCACCACATCGCGTTCGACGGATGGTCGGCGGGAGTGTTGATGCGCGAGTTGTCGGTGCTCTACGCGTCGGACGCAACCGCTGAAGCGAGCGATCAGGTCGTGAAGCCGCTGGCTATCCAATACGCCGACTTCGCCCGGTGGCAATCGCAAGCGGCCCACACCCCTGCGATGAATGAATCGCTCGCGTGGTGGCGTGATCGGCTGGCGGGTGCGCCGCCGCTGCTTGCGCTGCCAACGGACCGTCCGCGTCCGCCCCGCCAGACATTTTCCGGCGCTGCGGAAACATTTGTCATCCCACGGGAGTTGGTTGATCGCCTGAAGGGAATTGCCCGGGGCGAGCGCGCCACTTTGTTCATGACGCTGCTTGCCGGTTTTCAAACCATGCTGCATCGCTACGGCGGTGGCGACGACATCGTAGTCGGCACTCCGGTTGCGGGCAGAACCCGGGTCGAGACCGAGGGGCTGATTGGCCTGTTCGCGAATATGCTGGCGATGCGCGGCGACCTGGCGGGCGATCCAACTTTTCGTGAACTACTCAGAAGAACCCGCGACCGCGCGCTCGAGGCGTACGCTCACCAGGATCTGCCTTTCGATTCGGTGGTCGAGTCGTTTAACCCTGAACGCAACTTGAGTTATCCGCCGATCGTTCAGGTCACCTTCCAGGTTCGCAACTATCCGCTCGAGAATACCAGGCTCGAGAGCCTTGAGGTCGAGGAGGTCGATTTCGATCCGGGTGTCGCGCAGTTCGACTTGAGTCTTGATGTCACCGAGAAATCCCACGGCCTGTTCTGCAGGCTCGCTTACAATCACGATATTTTCGACCGTGAGAAGATCGCGCGCATGGCGGGACACTTCGAGGCGTTGCTCGAAGGTATAGCGACCGATCCGGACAAGAATATTTCACGGCTGCCGATGTTGACCGCCGCCGAGCGCCATCAGCTGCTGGTCGAGTGGAACGACACGCAGCGCGAGTATCCACATGAATGTGTTCATCGCCTGTTCGAGCAGCAGGTCGAGCGCACACCGGACGCGGTCGCGATCTCATACGAAGGCGAGCAGCTGACCTATCGAGAGCTAAACGAGCGGGCCAACCAGTTGGCGCATCATTTAATCGGGCTCGGCGTCGGACCGGATGTCGTTGTTGGGATCTGCGTTGATCGGTCGCTCGAAATGATCGTCGCGATTGTAGGGACACTGAAGGCAGGTGGCGGATATCTGCCGCTTGACCCGGAATATCCGAACGAACGACTTGCGTTCATGGTGGGAGATGCCGAGCCGCGCGTGCTGCTTACGCAGGAGCATCTGCGCAACCATTTACCCGATCATGCAGCGAGAACAGTGTGCCTGGATGGCGACTGGGGGACGATAGCGAAAGGGTCGACAGACAACCCACGCACGACCGCAAGTTCCGAGAACCTGGCATACATTATTTACACCTCGGGCTCGACCGGAAGGCCCAAAGGTGTAGAGGTTGTCCATCGAAACGTCAGCCGCTTGTTCGCTGCAACTCAAGCCTGGTTTGGCTTCAATGCGAGTGACGTCTGGACGTTGTTCCATTCATACGCGTTCGATTTCTCGGTTTGGGAGATCTGGGGTTCGTTGCTCCATGGGGGACGGCTGGTGATCGTTCCGCTCCTGGTCAGTCGCTCTCCCGAATCGTTTTACGAGTTGCTGGGCAGAGAGCGGGTAACCATTCTCAACCAGACTCCCTCCGCGTTCGTACCGCTGATTGAATGCGATCAATTGTCTGAATCTCACGACGGGTTGGCTCTTCGATTGGTCATCTTTGGCGGAGAAGCGCTCGATTTCGCAACTTTGAAGCCGTGGTTTGATCGCCACGGCGACATCAAGCCCCAGTTGGTCAACATGTATGGCATCACCGAAACCACGGTTCATGTCACGTACATGCCATTGAAAAGCTCGGACGTTGCGGCGAGACACGGCAGCATCATCGGGCGGCCCATACCTGACCTGCAAATCTACGTACTGGATAGGCAATTGAATCCGGTCCCGGTGGGCGTGACCGCGGAACTGTACGTCGGCGGAGCGGGCTTGGCGCGCGGTTATTTGAATCGAGCGGAGCTAACGGCCGAGAAATTCATATCCAATCCATTCAGCGACGATCCAGGATCGCGACTGTATCGGACCGGTGATTCAGGTCGATACCTCTCCGATGGGAACCTCGAGTACAACGGACGAATCGACAACCAGGTCAAGATTCGTGGCTATCGAATTGAATTGGGAGAAATCGAATCCACGTTGGCACAGCATCCCGCCGTTCAGGAGGCCGTCGTGGTAGCGCAAGAGTCCAACGGCGACACACGGCTGGTTGGATATATAACGGCCCGAGCACCGTCGTCGCCGACCGTCCACGAATTGCGCAGTTACCTGAAAGAAAAGTTGCCTCACTATATGGTGCCCGCTGCCTTTGCAGTCATCGATACGTTGCCGCTTACGCGCAACGGTAAGATCGATCGAGCGAATCTTCCGCCGCTCGACGAGGGTGCGGTCGTTGATCATCGACCATTCGTCGCGCCGCGGGACGACCTCGAACGACGCCTTCAGACCATCTGGCAGGAACTCCTGAATACCAGTCCGATAGGAGTTCACGATGACTTCTATGCCATCGGCGGCCATTCGCTTTTGGGCGCCAAACTGCTGGCCAGGATCGAAGGGGAATTCAATCGGCGCATTCCACTGACGGCGATGTTTCCGGCACCGACGATCGAGAGTATTGCCGCTCGAATTGCCGGCGGCACGAAGGATTCCGAATGGCCGGCGACAGAGACGATTCAACCGCTGGGTTGCTTGCCTCCGCTCTATGTCGTGGGAAATTTTTCTCGGTTTAAGGCGCTCGGACGTAAACTCGGTACCGATCGCCCCCTGATTGGTCTTTCGATACCAGACGAGCTTCGATTGCGTCTGCCATACAACCTCAAGCAACTCGCCGGGATTCAAGCCAGCTCGATACTCGATCTGAACAAGGGTGAACCGATTTTTTTAATTGGTTTCAGCGCTGAGGGTGTGCTGGCATATGAAATTGCGCATCAACTCGTCGCCGCCGGACGCGAAGTTGGCCTGGTCGCGATGATCGATACCACTTGTCCTTCGCAGCGGCGTGAGCCGCGGATCCTGCAAATTGCTCGATCGGCTGCGATCCATCTGCGCGCAATCCGGAGCATCGGATTGGGACAAGCACCCGCCGCGATTGCGGATATTCTCAGTCGGGTAGCGCTGAGGTTGAAGGTTCGCGCATGGAAACTCGCGAGCAGTCTGGGCATTGTGCCCGAGCCGCTGGCGCCGAAGCGTCCGGCAGATTTGGTGATGGCGATGGTCCTCGCAACGCGCCGCTACGTCCCGCCGTCGTACCAGGGTCGAGTGATTCTCTTCAAGCAAACCGACAACCGGGAAGGTCGATTCAGGTTCGTGGATTATGGCTGGGGTGAAGTTGTCCGAGGCGGCCTCGAAATCTGCGAGATTCCCGGCGACCACCTGACATTGTTGGTCGAGCCTGGAGTCGGGACGGTGGCAGCGAAACTCGACGCCTTGATGAAATCAGCCTGCGCCTCAGCGGATGAGTCGAAATCGGAAGCCGCCTGATAGTTTGAACTTGCGACAAAGCGGCGGGTTCTCCATGCTACTAGCGTGGTCGCGTTCAACGGATGGGTCGATCAGCGATCGTTCGGTGAGCGACTGCGCGAGCATAGCTGGCCGACGTTGATGGGGCCGGGGTTGGCGGGAAGGGGATGGTCGACTGCATTAGATCGGTCGACGGGCTGAAGTTGTATGACTGTGAGTTGTACCAGTCGGATGGACATTCGCCAGGCGCTGGAGGAGCAGTCCGGGCAAAACCCGAATAATCTTGCGCTTCTTGCGCTCGATCGCGCCCCACTCACATATTCGCGCCTGCTAAATCATTGTCACCGCGTGGTAGCCGACTTGAACCACGCCGGGATTTCACGCGGCGACCGGGTGGCAATCGTACTGCCCAGCAGTCCCGAGATGGCCGCCTGTATGCTGGCGGTCGCGATGGGCGCGTCGTGCGCGCCGCTCAATCCGAACTATCGGCGCAGCGAGTTCGAGTTTTACCTGTCGGATCTGGCGCCACGGGCGCTGATCGTCCAGGAGGGGGCAGATCTGCCGGCGATTGCGGTGGCAGAGTCGCTCGGAATCCGCGTGATTCGGCTCCGACCTGCGACCGCAGACGCGGCCGGTATCTTTACGCTGGATCTCCCGGCAGCCCCGGCGGACGTTGCGCCGGTGTTCGCGCAGTCCGGCGACGAGGCCCTGGTCCTTCATACTTCGGGCACGACGGCGCGGCCGAAGATGGTGCCGTTGACGCAGGCGAACCTGGCGGCCTCGATCGAGAACATCATCGCGACGCTCGCGCTGACGCCGCGCGATCGATGTCTCAACGTGATGCCGCTGTTTCACGTCAACGGAATGATTGGCGTAGTGTTCGCGTCTCTGGCGGCGGGCGCGAGCGTGGTTTGTACACCGGGGTTTTATGCCCCGCATTTTTTCGAATGGTGTCGTGAGTTCGCGCCCAGTTGGTATTCTGCTGTGCCGGCGATGCACCAATCGATCCTCGCACGCGCGCGAGAGCATCCGGAATGGGCCGCAAATTCCACATTTCGTTTCATCCGTTCAGGAGCGGCGCCGCTAGCGCCCGCTCTGATGGCGGAAATAGAACAGATCTTCCAGGTGCCCGTTGTCGAGGGCTACGGGCTGACTGAGACAGCACAGCAAGTGTCGGTAAATCCACTTCCGCCAGGCGAGCGCAGGCCCGGTTCCGTCGGCGTTCCGGGCAGGACCGAAGTTGGAATCATCAGCGAAGATGGCGAACTCCTGGCAACCGGTCAGATCGGCGAGATCGTGGTGCGAGGACCTGCTGTCATGGCGGGATACGTGAATAATCCTGCGGCCAACGGCGAGTCGTTTATCAACGGATGGTTCCGGACTGGAGACCAGGGCCGGCTCGACGCGGACGGTTACCTTTACGTGACAGGACGTATCAAGGAGATCATCAATCGCGGCGGCCAGAAGATTTCGCCGCGCGAGATCGACGAGCTAATCAGCGCGCATCCAGCAGTGGCGCAGGCCGTGGCCTTCCCGGTGCCCGATTCCCGTCTGGGCGAAGACATTGCAGTGGCGGTGGTTCTGAAAGCAGCGGATTCGATCAGCAAGCATGCGCTAAGAAGTTTCATCGCGGACCGGGTTACGGACTACAAGGTTCCGCGGCAAATCCATTTCGTGGATCAAATTCCTACCGGCCCTGGCGGAAAGGTCCGGCGCATCGAGCTTGCCGCGCTGCTCGGAATCGCGGGCAGCGATTCGCCTGCATTGTTGACGAGGGCGCCTTATGTTGCGCCTTCCAGCGAAACCGAAACGACGCTGACGGAAATTTGGACGAGCGTGCTGGGAGTCGAGCACATCGGGATCCACGATGATTTTCTTTCGCTGGGCGGTGATTCGCTGCTGCTGGCGCAACTGGTGCTGCGGCTGCACCAAGCTGGATGGCAGAAAATATCGATCCTGACCTTCTTCGATCGTCCGACCATCGCGGGACTCGCTGAGCTTATAGACTCTGAAACCAGGTCGGAGCCCGGTCCAATCGATATCGCAGCGCGCGAACGCAACGGCGCCGCCCGCGGAGGATCATCGCGAGCTGATGAGAACGGCCGCGCCGGCGCTACTAACGGAAATCGCGAGGAGGCAATCACCCACTGGCCGATTCAGCCACTGGGGAAGCGGCCGCCGCTCTACGTGATGGGCAGCTTCAACGATTTTATTGCACTCGCATGGAGGCTCGGTCTCGATCAACCGGTGCTTGGGGTTGCGATTCCGAGCGAGCTCAAACTTCGGATACCGTACCGGCTCGAAGAACTGGCCGCGGCCCAGGTCGAATCAATTTTAAAATACCAGGCTTCGGGGCCATACTTTCTGGCCGGATTCAGCGCTGAAGGAGTTTTGGCTTTTGAGGTTGCGCGGCAGTTGACCGCCAAGGGAAGCAAGGTGGGATTGGTGGTACTGGTGGATAGTGCGTGTCCGGCAGAACCGGACCCTTTTTTGATTCGGATGATGCGCAATGCCCAAATCCACACCCACGACATCTTGCAAGGCGGAATCCGGCAGTTGCGACAGGCTGCATCGGGAATCGCGCGCCGACAGATCCTGAGATTCAAGATTAACAGTTGGCGGTTCGGGCGTCCGTTGGGGATCCCGGTCAGCAGGCCGGCGCCTCGTGAACCGATGGACGTAATTCTGGCAAACGTAATCGCCACTCGCAGCTACGTACCGCGGCCGTACTCAGGGCGTGTCCTGTTGTTCAAGCGGACCCGCGATCTGATCGGAAGGTACCGGCAACCCGACAATGGATGGGGTCGTGTGGTGCGCGACGGACTCGAGGTGTACCCAATTGAAGGCGACCACCTGGCGCTGCTGGTCGAGCCTGGAGTCGACGTTCTGACCGATAAGCTAGCCGAGGCATTGGGGATCAAACGAGAAGAGCGGATGGCACAGGCAGCGGTGGGATTCTAGTTTCGATTTAAATCGTTAATTTGCGCATCGGCTCCTTAGAGTTGGTTTATCTATGAGAGTTACGCAATTGGCGAGCCGGAGCGACGATGGCCAGGCGCCGCGGGAGTCGTCATCGATTACCCGCTTCTATCTGCCGGAGCTTGATAGCCTTCGATTTTTTGCCTTTCTCGCGGTCTTTGTCTGGCACGTTCACCCGATCCCCGGGTGGGCGATAGCTGCGCCACATAAGAATTTCATCGAAACGCTGACGATCGCGGTCTGGCGGGCCGGTGAATTCGGGGTGGATTTATTTTTCACACTCAGCGCTTTTTTGATCACAGAACTTCTGATGCGTGAGAAGCTTCAATTCGGAAGCATCGACATCCGATCATTCTACGTTCGCCGCATCCTCAGGATCTGGCCTCTGTATTTCGGGTTTCTTGCTGCACTCTACCTGGCGCTAGCGATACTCCCCGGTGCCATTGTTCCCTGGCTCGCGTTGCCTGGCTTCGTGGTCTTTTTGGGAAATTTCGCGATGTATCGGGGTGTGTTCGTTCCGTTGCCGTTGGGCATTTTGTGGAGCGTCTCGCTCGAGGAGCAATTCTATCTTCTATGGCCGTGGGTTGTGTCTCATGTATCGCGAAAAGGCCTGTTGGTTGTTGCGATCTTCATGTGGTTGTTTTCGATCAGTTTTCGTTGGCGATTAATTGTGGATGGGGTCCCGCCTCGCGCGATTTGGTGGAATTCATTTGCCCGGCTTGACCCGTTAGCGTGCGGAGTACTGTTGTCCGTGTTGCTGGATGGTTCGAAGCTCCATCGCTTTCGCAACGCGCGGCGAACTATCGCGATCTCCGCTGTGTCGCTGATTGTAACGGCCGGATACTGTTCGCCGAGGGAGGATAGTGCTGCAGCTTTTCGGATAATGCTCGCGTACCCGCTGGGTGCACTAGGATGCTGCGGCGTCGTCCTTGCGGCGCTCGGAATGGGAGATCGCCCGGACTCATGGATAGTCAATCCGGTTCTCAAGTATCTGGGTCGAATTTCTTATGGACTATATGTTTTCCACGCATCAATGATTCTACTGACTCTAAAACTATTGCGCGGACTCGAGCCGCATCCGGTAGCATACCGGGCGATGGTTGCCGCCCTTGCATTGACGCTGACTATCGGGGTCGCGGCGGCGTCCTACCAATGGTTCGAGAAGCCCTTTCTTAAGCTGAAAACCCGGTTTCAGCGCGTGCGATCGATGCCGCTATAATCTGCGTCGTGGAACGATCGCGAGATCCAGTGAAACTCCAGGCGGGCGAAGTTCATGTGTGGTTCGCACGCCTTAACCGCACGCCTGCGCGTTTGGCGCGAATGCGGACCGTGCTGAACCCCGAGGAGACAGCGCGCGCGGACAGATTCCTGATGGACGTCCATCGCAATCGCTTCATCGCGGGGCGGGCCCTGCTGCGCGATTTGTTGGCCGGCTACCTGAGTCTACCGCCGGAAGCGATTCGCTTCGCATACAACGAATGGGGCAAGCCGGCGCTCGCGCCGGGACTGGTAGCGAGCGACCTGCGCTTCAACCTGTCGCATTCGCAGGATCTTGCAATGTACGCGTTTGTGCTCGAGCGCGACGTCGGCGTCGACCTCGAGGTGATTCGTGCTGAGGTTGCGAACGAAAGGGTCGCGGAGAATTTTTTCTCGCGCTGGGAAGTCGAAACGCTCCGCGCTCTTCCGCGCGAGCATCAGGTGGAAGCGTTCTTCAACTGTTGGACTCGCAAGGAGGCCTACGTGAAGGCCCGCGGGCAGGGACTGTCGATCGAGCTCAGCAGCTTCGACGTATCACTGGTACCGGGCGACGAGGCAAAGATTCTTCGCGGGGACGACAGGCTGGGCTGGTCGCTGGCCTCATTCAAGCCCGACCATGGCTGTGTAGCCGCCATGGCAATGCAAGGGAGCCCGCTTCAAATCGCCGAACCTCGCTGGCTCTGAATTCAGGCACCCTGAACTTTTCCGCCTTACGCACAGAATCGTACGGTGCAAAACTAATCGTGAATGATCAACTGGACATCAGGCAGGCATGGCTTATCCCGGACACTTTGCTCGCAAATAGGGTGCGATCGCGGATTGCTTGGCCGTTAGCGAATAACCGACCGGCAGGGCAGTTGCAGCGTATGCACTTAAATAAGGCTTCAGTACGGCTCGTAGTGCTCGCGATTTCCATTCCGTTGGTGGTGCTATGCACAATAGTGCGCGTGGTGGGGCAGGCGCCGCCTAACCAACCGCCGCCCGGTGCGTATGTGCCGATCCCCAACTACTCAGGTGTCGGGGCAGGCTTGCTGTTCCGCAGGGCGATTAACGATCGCTTTTCGGGTACGCAGCGCATAGCGCCGGCAATAGCGACGGCGTCATTCGCAAATCTCCCGATCGAACAAGACGGTATGTTGATCTATTGCCCGGATTGCAAGCTTACTTCGCCATGTACAGGAACCGGGACCGGGGCATGGGCGCTTGGGGCGCGTAGTCAGTGGACGTGCTCGAACGGATCGCTGGAGGCGAACCTCAACGCAAACGGAAACAAGATCGCCAATCTGGCGAACGGGACTGTCGGCGGCGACACGCTGGTTTTTGGACAGCCCGCGGGCAACGATCTCAGCGGATCGTTCCCTAATCCGATCGTTCAGACCGTGCTCGGTGGAAAGGCGCCGGTTTATTCGAACCAATTGAACCCGCTGCTGAAGGACTCGATGCTGCCGGTGCTCGGCGCGGCCACGAATGTTTTTGTGCAAGGTTCTGCGAATTTTACCTTGAACAAGCCCTCGACCGTCGTGTCGGGCCATACGATGATTGTGGGCTACTTCTCAAACGACACTGCTGCACCCACTCCACCATCGGGTTGGACGCTTATTCGCAGCGACACAGGCTGCGGCATTTTCGGGACGATGGGTAGCTACTACAAGGTTGCGGGCTCCAGCGAACCGAGCACCTACACGTGGATAATCAATGGCGGCAACAACTACCATTCTGCGGCGCTGATTGACGTCGGAGTTACGGCGGCGAATCCGGTGGATGCTATCTCGCCGGCTGTGTGCGCGTCTGGACCTACGCTCGCCGGGCTTACTCTCGGCGCACAGCCTGAGCGGGTACTCTTGTTTGGCGGCGGATCGAATAACTTCCTTGGGTCAGCTACGCAGATTCTGTTTAACCAGGGGACGCAGTTCGCGCAAATAACTGGTAGTGGTGTCGTACCATTTTCCGGTGCCCACTTGACCGCGAACTACGCCACCAGCCCATCAGTGACGATGACAATCGGCGGCGGCGCGGCGCAGATGATCGCAATCAAACCGGCCGCAAGTTATGGCTCAAGTCCGGTGCTACAGGGCGACAGCTATGCGGAATTGACGAATCTTGTTCCGACTGCCAGCAGTGTGAATGCATCGATCAAAGGCTTCAACATCGATGGGCGCTTCAACGTCAAGAATCCGACCTACGGCGCAAAGGGCGATAGCCTGACTGATGACACCGCGGCAATTCAAGGAGCTTATAACGCAGCTTGTGCGGAAGCGGTCACCGTGACGCATGGAGAGACTCTATGGTTTCCAGCGGGGAACTACATCACGTCCTTCCCGCTCATATCCAATTGTTCGCAGCCAATCACCTGGAAGTGTGAGAGCGAAGGCGCTTGCACCATTCAAGCAGTATCAGAAGGTATATTCCCGATCATAATGCACGAAGGGAATGGCTATGTTAATGGCATTACTACGCAAGGTCCTATCCTGGCGTCCTCGCTCGCAACCGGGTCAGGATCGTCGCTGAATTGGGGGGCGAACTCGCAGCAGTACTACGACTTGAAGGATGCAGTATTTGCTATCAATCCGACTGGATGGGGGAATGCAAAACCCATCAATGGACAGTCGGCGCTCAGCATTGAGGGATTTTTAAATTATGCGGGCGGCGGATCCGGCAGTGTCTATATCCTCGACAGCGATGGCGACGATCTCAATCTTCCAAACGGTTCGTCCAGCGCGATTCAACTTTACCTTCTAACCGGAACGCCGAACAAACTTGCAGCCTGTATCACGACAACTGGTAGTGGCTTTGTTTGCACCGGCGCGGGCGGAAGTATCACCGCGTCGACGACCTACGAGTTCGAAGCCAGCTACGACGGCTCAATGCTGAGGATATTTGAGGGGATTCCTGGCAGTACGACAACACTTGCTGCCAGCGTCGCCGCGACCGGCACTATCGTTCAAAAGCCGAGCGAAGTATTTGCGCTAGGTGATGGCGGTGGTTTGACGATAGGCGGTACCAACTTTGCGTCGGCGCACTGGATTGGTCAGCTCGATTCTATTCGTATATCGAATACGGCGCGACACACAACCACCTATACTGCGCCAACCGCGAAGTTTGGCAGCGACGGCAATACGTCTATCTTGCTGAATAACCTTGCGCAGAGCGATAGCCTCCTGCGAGTGACTAACGTCACAGGTATTCCGGCGCCAGTCTGGATACCGTTGCATTACTATGGACCTTTCGGAAGCGGCGCTACACCGGGAAACGTGCACGCCAGCTTTGTGAATCTGACTCTACAAGGCGGTAGCTACAACCTGCTCGGTGAGAACGTACTCTATACGACTCTGGATCACGTCACGGGAATCGCCGCGTCGCACGATTCGTTCAAATTCGAGTACATCGCCTATGGCATTCGGGTCGAACATTTGACTGCAAATTCCTTCCCATATGCCGAATGCAACGTGGCATTTGTTCATACAAATGGCGAGATCAATCTATCGTGGTTAGACTCAATCGGCAGTTACTACGGCATGGAGTTGATCGACGCCAATGGGGTCTACTCCATGCTGTTCATGAATCCAAGCAACACTTCTATCGCCGATTTGGACATCGGAGGTAGCGGCGATCCTTTTAACAGTACTTCGATTCACGAGTTAAACGTCGATTTCGAGAGCGGTGGAACTCCGATACCGGCGAAGATATGGGGTAACGGCGCGATTCAGTTCTACGGCGGGAATTATCAATACGATCCGAGTGTGAACGCAATCTGGGTCGGACTGAATGCAGCTAACGAAGGACTTGCCCTTTCGTTGTTCGGAGGCCAGGTAGCTATTCTTGGTACTCCGGTAAATCCGCTGATCAGTTGGAAGGGAACTGGCTCGCCGGCTACGCCTGCGATATGGATAAATCCGCTGGTAAATTCAAAGGCCCTCTCCGCAATAGGTGTACCGCTGTCGGACAATAGTGATTACGTACAAGGTCTCGGCGACGTACTTATTCCGCCGGTTAAGACCGTATCGACGCTGCCGACCTGCAACAGCGCGGCGAAAGGATGGGTGGTGCAGATCAAGGACTGTAACGCGAACTGCACGACCTACTTAGGGACGAGTTTCACAGGCGGCGGCTCGACGCGATCGACGGTGCAATGCAACGGAACTGCATGGGAGCTCCATTAAATTGAACGACGGCCGTGATATGATCTTCTATCATCTCAAGGCGCGCGAGACGCACCCTTATCATCAGCAATGCCAGCGCGTTCATAGACGTTGAAATAGTTCCCTTTAAATACCAGTGTTGCGTTGTCGAGCACTGTATCAAATTCGGACCCCCGCCAATTCGTGAGTGGAGATCCGATTCCTGGAATGTCGGGGATTATAATTGTCTTCGCAGTGAGCAGTTGCTGGACTTTGTTTTGGATCTCGCGGTCGGTCGCTTCACCGGGTTCGATGAAGGCGCCGAGAGGTTTAGGTAGCCATGGGAACAGCACCTCGGCGCCGCCGGCCCAAGTAAACAGCACGGGATTCTTGTCGCTCACCATCGAAGTAACGTGACTCCATTCGGCGGACTCGGAGGGCGATGCATACAAGCCCGCGGTAACGGGACTTCGCTCCATGGTTTTCCAGGCCCCGATGGACGATCCCAACACCGCGTAGTTGCCGAGGGCGGCGAGAATACACAACCCCGAGACAAACTTCGCACAGGCTCGACTCCAGGTATCTGTGGCTGCCACACCCATCACTGGAATGTAGGCATAGTTAGCCCATGAAGAGGGTGAGCCATAGAAGAATCCTATGAATCCAAGATGCAATAGCGCACAGGTAAGCACGATCTCGTAGTTGCCAGGGCTAGACATCCTCTTTCGAAGAACTTGCCAACCCACAACAAATGCTGACTCTGTTAAATAAAACGTAGCACATAGCCAGAATGTTACTGGGGTACCAACGTAGTAGCCCAGTCGCAGGCCTGGAAGGTAGAACAACTTTGCAAGCTCACCCCATCCGTAGTGCAATACTCGATAGTTCCGGGCTCCAGTCAGGGGCAGCAAATTGTTGACAAGTGGGATCCAACCGAACGTCGTACCTATCAAAACAGCCAAAGCCAGCGCCGTACAGGCCGCTGGAGCGAGCGCGCTGACGAGGCTGCGGACTTCGAGCCTGTCCTGACGTTTCAGGTCAACGACAATGAAGATTAACAGCAACAATCCATATAAGTAGGGCATTGAGGGCTTGGTGAAACACGCGGCTGTGGCAAAGGCCAAGCTTTGCTCTCGTTTACCCTGCGCTTGTAGTAATAGAGCCACGGACAAGAGCGCCGGTTCGAGGTAGTGTGGGAGATCTCCAAACCCAACGACAAATGGCAAGCTGGCTAGCACGAGCGCGTGCCCAGGCACATTACTCTCCAGGTTTGCAAATCTCCCGATTGCCAACGCGCTTACCAATGCGCACGGGAAACTCAGGATCAGAAAGGAAGCCGGACCGGCTGCCAGCAGGTGGAACCATAGTTCCTGAAGAAGCAGGGGGAGGAGGCCATATTGCCAGCCGAAATCGGTAACCGGCAATTTTCCTTGTTGGGTAAGATAATGAGCGTTTAAGTAAGCGCCCCAATCCCAGAACGCGAATCTGTCGAAATTGTACAGAAGAGGCCATTTGAGAAAACACGCGCCCGCGAGCTCAATGATCAGAATTGCTATAAACAGGCGGCGAAAAGAGTCGCCGAATTTTGTAAACATTTTGATAGATCTAACCAATCGGCCGTCTAAACGGTCTCAGGATTTTCATACAGTACATCCGAGGCCTTTCAAACTGTTCTAAACCCTGCCAACAAGAGCGGATTCAATGCAAACGCGGTTCGACTGAAGGCGCGGCTTGCAAGGGCGTGTCAAAAACTGGTCTGATCTCGTGCGTGTTTCTCGCAACTCGTTCTGAAGAATCGCCATGACATGGAGAGCGGTGCATCCGATCGTCAGATTGAGGCAAACGATCTTTGCTGGACGCAAAGTTATGCTGCCGATCGCGAAGGATGCGCGAGTGCTCGAAGTCGGCGGCGGTGACAGCCCGTCACCGCGTGCCGATGTGCTGGTAGATTTCGCACTCGAGCCGCGCGAACGATGGGGCGGCAGAATTGAGCGCGATGACCGTCCGTTGGTCCTTGCGCGCGGCGAGGCATTGCCGTTCCGCGATAAGTCATTCGACTACGTAATTGCTTTCCATGTACTGGAGCACAGCGAGCATCCCGAGGTGTTCCTGTCTGAACTGCAGCGCGTTGCGGCAGCTGGATACATCGAGACGCCAAGCTTTTGGTCGGAACGCGTTTTGCCTTTGGCGGTTCATCGCTCGGAAGTTGCTGCGATCGACGACGGCACCGGTCCGATGCTGATAATCCGAAAAAAATCGGCAGCAGTAACCGATCCGCTGCTCGAGCGCGCGTTCAAGGCGAAGATGAACGAGGGTGCGCTTGCGGCTATAAGTCCAGAAGCCTGGGTGACGCGTTTTCACTGGAAGGATCGAATTCCATACAGGGTCGTGAATCCGGAGGTAGAATCGGTATGGCCGGTGGAGCCGGCTTCGCATGACGATTTCAATCCGCGTACCCGCGTCAGGCGGATTCTGATAGCCGCCGCGGCCGCTGTATTCGCTATCCGGCGCCGCCTTCGTGGCGCGAGTAAAATCTGAGCGATTCTGAGGCTGCGCGATCTCGTCGCGGGTCCAATCCGTCACCAAAGAAAAGAAGCCCGGCGAGCAGGGCCGGAGAGACTTTAATTGGTGCTAAATCGCGCACTGTGTGGCAGTTCGTCTCCGGCATCCTGCGCTAACGGTCGTTTGCAACTGATCGGGTTCACTAATAGAATTCGCGCAGTGTTAAAAGTCTTCGCCTGACTATTTTTGGTATCGCAAGGCCGCTTGCGTGCGGGAATAGTGGGCAGTGCTTGAACCGAGGGACCAGGGAAGAGCGCGAGGACGCCCGCTGATTCTGGGGGATTACCACAACGTCGACTGTTCGAAACCTTCGCATTCGCCGATCAAGCGCTTGCGGCTCTCCGCGGTTTGCTCATATAGTGTTTCTCAACGCGTCTAGGCGCTTCTTACGCTATCTGAGAGACGCCTGAAGGAAACAAGGCAGCATTGCACTTTTGTAGATGCCGATAGCATCATTGGGCATCGTGCTTGAGTGACAGTGGCAAACTTGGGTGTCGCCCCGATTGGTTCATCGCGGAATCAAGGGATGGCGGACGCGTGCCCGCTCGAGACAGACAGGATCCGAGAACGCTGGTGCGTTGGTATGCAACGCGGCTATCCAGTATCGACTTTGAGAAAGGCGCTTAAATTGAAGATACCAAAACGATCAGCTGGACTCCTGGCGTGGTCATTTGCTGCATTAGCAGCGATAGCGTTGTACGCCTGCGCGAGTGCCGCGCCGCCGCAGCCGGTGCCGGCGGATCCGGCCAGTGCGCCCACAACTGCGGCGATGGATCCTCGAATTCCGAGCGTCGCAAATTCAGATGCCAACCAGGAGCGCTTGAAGGCTCTCTGGGAGAAGCGATCGGCGCGCTCGGAGACAATGGACTTCCCGATCGGACCCGGGGACGTGATCGAAATCGAAGTGCCGGGGGTTGACGACCTGAAGGACCGTACTGTCCGCGTGAGCGGCAGCGGTCAGATAGAGCTACCTCTGATCGGGATAATCGATACCACAGGCCAAACTGAAACCGGCCTGCGCGACAAGCTCAGGGGCGCGCTCGGCAAGTACATGTACGATCCTCAAGTGGACGTGTTCGTGAAGGAGTACCATAGCCGGCAGGTCGCCGTCGTGGGGGCGGTGAAGAGTCCAGGGTTGGTGGTATTGACCGGCGCGGGTGAGACGATTCTGGACGTGATCACGCAAGCAGGCGGGATGACGCCGGATGCAGCCGACGAGATTGTTATCCTGCCCGAGGTAAAGGGCGGGACCGAGAAGCTCAGGCAGATTGCGAGTTCGATGGCCGAGGGCAGTTCCGCCAAATCCGGGACGGAGGCGGACTCCCATGCCGGCACCACTCAAGCGACGCAAGCCGGGTCCACGCAAGGAATTGTGCAGGCTTCCGTGCCAGCGGCAGACACGGTCGATCTCCCGACTCTGGAACGCCAGGTTAGTAACGGTCCCGCAGTAGTGATCCCGTTAAAAAGCGCGATGAGAGGCAGTGCCAAATACGTGAACATGCCCGCGAGTCCCGGAGACATCATCGTAGTTCCGGGCGGGGGGAACGTGATGGTTACAGGATGGGTCTACAAGCCGGGCTACTTCACGGTCGGGTCCGGTTTGACGGTTCTGGGCGCAGTCGCTTCTGCGGGCGGCGCGATGTTCGCTGCGAATTCGGCGGACGCGACTCTGATCCGGAGCGACGGCAGCGGCAACAAGGTCTCAATACCCATAAATCTGGACAAAGTTTCGAAGGGCGAAGACCCCGACATTCCTGTTCGCGCCAACGACGTGATCGATGTCCCCTACTCCGACGTGAAGATCGGGCCTTACGTTTTTTATAACATCCTGACGCGCGTGCCGTTACCGACCTACGGTTTCTGATGCTGGACGTAAAATGACTCAACCTTCACCATATTTCATTCGCCGCACCACGCCGCTCGAGGACGCTGACTCGGATAACCGCGTCACCTCCTTCGAAGAAGAAGAAGGGCGGATAGATTTCCATCAGTACTGGCGTACCGTCAGTAAGCACCTCTCGATGATCGTCGCGATTTTTGCAGGTGTGACGCTGCTGACGATAATTCGGGTGCTGATGGAGACGCCGCTGTACACTGCTCAATCGACCATCCTGATAAAACCAGGCACGCCGCAAATTTTCGGCACCCAGGTCCTGGGCGGCGACAACTCAGAGAGTGGAGACCAGTCCGACTTCTACGAGAACTACAACAAGACCCAGTACGAGATTTTGAAGAGCAGAAGTCTCGCCGTCAGCGCGATTAAAGGTGACGGCCTCGAAAAAACGCTGACGTCTGGCGGGGGAAAGTCGCCCGGATTGATCAGTTCCGCGCGGACGGCAGTCGGGCATTTCTTCAAGGGGATTTTTGGTCGGTCGTCGGGCAAAAAATCTTTGCCCGTGTCTCACTCCGCGCGAGAGTCGGAGGACGGTGTCAGTGGAGCAGCAATTGGCGCGTACATGAGCGGTTTATCGATCAAGCCGGTAACCGATACCAACCTGGTTAATATCGTGTTCACCACGCCCGACGGCGAGCTATCGGCGCGGCTGGCCAACGCGCACGCGCACGCTTACATCCGGCAGGGAATCGAACTGCACAGCCAGGCAAATGAAGAGGCGCAGAAATTTCTCGAGCAGAAACTGGTCGACTTGAAGGAAAAGCTGCAGAAGTCCGAGTATGCGCTTAACCGCTATCGGCGAGACCAGGGCATTGTGCCGGGACTGATGTCGCTCGACGGCAAGGAGACTATCGTTCTCGACCGCCTTACCGAACTGAGCAAGGGCCTGACGGACGCCCAGGTTGCGCGCCTCGAGATCGAGGCCAAGGTGCAGCTTATTCGCAATCATCAGTACGACGCGCTGCCCGAGGTCCATGCTGACAAGATGCTGGCCGATTTGCGCTCGAGCTACGACGCGATGTCGACCGAGTATGCCGGGATGGCGAAGCAGTTCAAGCCCGACTATCCACCGCTGGCCCAGCTCCAGGCGAAAAGAGACCAGGTGCAACGCGCGATGGACGAGGAAACTCATCGCGTGACCGCCAGTATCGAGTCGGCTTACCAGGAGGCCAAGGGCAAGGAGGACAGGCTCCAGGAGGAGATGGACAAGAGCAGGACCCACGCGCTTGGACTCAACGACGCGGCGGTGGAGTACGCTATTCTGCAGCGAGAGGTCGATACCAACCGCGATCTTTACAACAGCGTGCTCCAGCGAATGAAGGACGTCGGTCTGGCGGCTGAGGCGCGTTCGTCCAATGTAGTGATTGTCGACGAGGCCCAGCCGTCGACGTCGCCGTCGAGTCCACAGATGTCCAAGAGCGTGACGACCAGTGCAGTTCTGTCGCTGGCGGGCGCGGTCGCGCTGGCGTTTTTGCTCGAATTTCTCAACAACCGGCTTAAAACGCCTGAGGAAGTGGAGCAGTATCTGCGGTTACCCAACCTCGCGGTGGTGCCGGTGTTCTCGTATGTCGAGGAGAGATCGCGAGATGGTTTTAAAGCGATCAGGATGGCGAGAAAGACCGTCGATTCAACCAGAAAGACTGTAGATCCGAACTCAGTGCCTACACTCTTGTCGCGCGGGCATCCTCGCGAGCTGATCGGGGCCTCGAATCCATATTCGGTTCATGGCGAGGCATATCGGACGCTGCGAACTGGAATACTTCTGTCGCGTGCCGGAGCACCGCCGAAACTGATCCTGATGACGAGTACGACCAGCGGCGAAGGCAAGACGGTAACCTCGACCAACACCGCGGTTTTATTCGCGCACACGGGCGCCAAGGTTCTGCTGATCGATGCGGATCTACGCCGGCCGCGTTGTCATCGCGTATTCTCGATGGACAAAGAGCCGGGGCTTACCGAGGTACTCACCGGTGGGCGCGCGGTTTTCGAAATGATACGTCCGACGCAAGTGGAAGGGCTGTCGATACTCACGTCCGGTTCGCTGCCACCGAATCCCACCGAGCTCCTCGGTTCCGAAAAGATGAAAAAGATCCTGGGCGAGCTTGCGACGAGTTTTGATTTCATCGTGTTGGATTCGCCGCCGGTACTGCCGGTCAGCGATTCGGTCCTGCTCTCGACTATCGTCGATGGCGTGGTGGTCGTGGTGAATAGCTCGACGACGGCGAAGCAGCAGATCAGAGTTGCGTGTGCGCGGCTGAAGTACGCGCGCTCGAAAATATTCGGAATCGTGCTGAACAAGGTGAATCTGCAGAGTCCGGAGTACAAGTACTACAAGAACTACTATTTTCATTATTCGAATGACCTGCTCGAAGGTAACGAAGATTTCGCGCTGCCAACGCCGAGTACCAAGGAACTCAGCTAGTACCAAAACTCTCCGAAGGGCCTGGTAAACACGCGGTTGCGGGCCCCGTTATTTGCGTATCCTCGACAGAATATTTCAGGCGCTGCTGTTCGGCCTGATTTTCCTGGCGCCGCTCGCGTTCGGATCGGTATATCCGTGGGCATACCGGGCAGTCGAAGCGGCCTGCTTCAGCTTGTTCGCGCTGTGGATGCTGAAGCGGCGGATGCTCGCGAGCGTTGGCGTGATGCCCGCGCGGCAGGACGCCAGGCTGGTCCGCTCGCTGGGCGTTCCCCTCGCACTGCTGCTGTTATTGATCGCGTTCCAGTCGCTTCCGCTCCCTCCGGCGGCGCTTCGTGTGATCTCGTCATCGACGTACTCGCAGTACGGGCGTATTTTTTCCGACTGGCCCGACCGCGCACCGGGCGCCGACCTGGCGTCGATAGGCGATCACAAAAAGGCGCCGCTGCCGCAACCGATCTCAGCGCGTCAGGCGCCGGCATCGAGCCTGGCGGTGCCTGCGATCTATTCGACGCGATGGCGCCCGCTGACGATCGCGTGGCCGCTCACCATCACCGGCCTGGTTGGCGCATTCGCAATCGCGGCGCTGCTGCTCGCAGTAGCGTTCTATCCGGCCGGCGACCAGGGCGAATCGCGCGACGGCATCGAGCTCACGCGAATCACATTGGTCGCGGTTCTCGTATCCGGTCTCCTCATCGCGATCGTGGGCTTGATTCAGTGGGCGACGTGGAACGGCAAGATTCTTTGGACGATGGTGCCGCTCGATTGGGGCGCCCCTGATCCGACAGCCGCGCGCGCGTCGGGGCCATTCGTCGATCCCGATCACTTCGCCGGATACCTGGCGATGGTCTTTCCGCTGATGCTGTCGGGAACGATCTTCGGCGGCTTCCCGGCGCGTTCAGGCGCGGATGCGGCGAAACGTATATCGTCCGGCTTCGCCGCATTTCTGATTTTCATCGCGGTCGCACTCAGTCAATCGCGCGCCGGCTGGATGGGTCTCGCGATCGGCACAGTTGCACTGTTCTTGTTCGTGCAGACGCGATCCCGGTCGGCCGAAAATTCTGTCGGCGGCAAGGCAACTGCGAAGGCGCTGCGTACGTCTCTTGCGATTCTGGCCGCAATGGTCGTGCTGGCGTTGATGTTCGTCGGCGGGCGCGCTCGGGACGTATCGACACAGCGCCTCGGCGTGACGGTGTCGCAGGGTAGCCTGGATTTGCAGGAACGCATGGCGGTCTGGCTGAAGACGCCGTCGATACTGCGCGAATTTCCGCTCTTCGGGGTCGGGCTCGGCGCGTGGCCAGAAGTCTTTTTCCGCTTTCAGCCTGCGCCACGTTCTGATCTTCTCTATAACGCGGCGCACAACGACTATCTCGAGATGCTGGTCGATATCGGATTGGTCGGCATCGCGCTGCTCGGATGGTTGATCGTCCGGGTGGCGGCGCGGCTGCGATCCGCGCTGAGAACGGTGCCCGAGAACCTTCTGCCCGCGTTGGCGGCGATGACCGCCGGACTGATCGTGATGGCGGCGATCGAGTTTTTCGATTTCGATCTCCAGATTCCCGCGAACCTGGTTTTGTTCGTGCTCCTTGCCGGTCTCGCGCTCAGGATGTCCATCCCCGCCGACCCGCCTGAAACAGGGCCTCGGTTGGTGCGGGTGGATGAGACCGACTCGAGCGGCGGGCTCTTTTACCTTCCGTTGGCCGTCGGCGCGATTGGTTTCGGAATTTTCGCGATGACCCAAACCGGTCTGCCGTATCCATACGATATTGCGAAACCTGGCTCGTTGAGCGACGCGCGAAACCTGCTGCTCAGCTACCCCTACAATCCCGGTACGCATCGGCTCACCCTCGCGCGCTTCGGCGACTCGATGGAACCTGCGATGCGATCGCGCTGGATCGCGACGTGGCAGTGGCTCGACCCCACCAATCCGCACGCGCGCGACGCCTACGCGCAGGATTTGCTCGACCACGGAATGCGCCCGGATGCGATGCGCCAGATCAGCGAGTCGGTTTTCGTTGCGCCGATCGCGCCCTCGCACTTCTATCTCCGTCCGCAAATCGTTCCGTTGCTGCCCGATGACGAGAAGCGCGCAATCAGCGACGGCCTCGAGCGTGCAGTCGGCTCCGGATTCGGCGGCTCGGTCGAGGCGCTGGGGAACTTTTATCAGTCGGTTGGCAAATCGAATGAACGCGCCGCATTGCTCACACAGGCGGCCGAGCGCGAGAGTGATCCCACGCGCCGCGCGCAATATCTTCGCGACGCAGCCGACGCCTATCTGAAGATGGGGCGCCTCGAAAAAGCTGGCGAGGCACTGCGGACTGCAATCGATGCAGATCCTGAAGAAGCGAACGACTACACCGAGCTCATAGCGCGAGTGCTGATGCCGCTCGAGGAATTCGGACAGGTGCAGAGTCTTGTATCGGATGGAATCGATCGCGGTGCCGACCCATGCAAACTCGCGCTGAGTGTGGTCAAAGGTGCCCAGCCTCTCGGTCGCGTTGACGTCGCTGAGCAGGCTCTCGATGCGGCGCTCAAAGCCGATGGGACCTCGTATGACTGCACGTTCGCGATGGGGGATCTGTACCTGGGCTCCGGCAGGAACGCGCGGGCGGTGCTGTTATTCGACAAGGCTGCAAAGCTGAGACCGGATTCGGTTCAAGCGCTTATGAATCTCGCGATAGCTGCTGATAGAAATTATGACTATTCGACTGCCGAGGCGGCGTACAATCGCGCCGCGTCGTTAGCGCCAAAAGATCAGGAAGTCGCGGAACGCTTGGCGGGATTCAAACGCAAGCTGGCCGACGCCGCGGCGGATTCAGATCGTCCACAGGCCATGCCGGCTGATGTTGCGGCCCCGGACGGTCAGGCGTCTCCGGCAACTGATTCGGACGCCCGGTAGCATACGACAAATTTTATGTGTGGCATCGGCGGATTGATCGGAGCGCAGGACGAAGGGGGCGTGATTTCGCGCCGGATGCTTGCGGCGCTGCGTCATCGCGGGCCTGACGACGAAGGCATGATGCAGCCGACGCCGACCGTGTCGTTGGTGCATACGCGGCTCTCGATTTTCGATCTCAGTCCTGCGGGACACCAGCCGATGACCGACGGGCCTTACCCCGGGTCGAGCGGGTCATGGGTAGTGTTCAACGGTGAGATTTATAATTTCAAGGAATTGGAATCGGAGCTCGCGGCCCGCGGCCATACGTTTCGCACCCGATGCGATACCGAAGCTATCCTGCGCAGCTACCGCGAGTGGGGCGAAGCGGCGATACCGCGATGGCGCGGGATGTTCGCGATAGGTCTCGTCGATTCTGCGCGCGGAGTCGGCTACCTGGTGCGCGATCGACTCGGGATAAAGCCGCTGTTCATGTGCCGGCTGCCCGGTGGCGCCTTGGCATTCGCAAGTGAACTTCGCGCATTGCTCTCGCTGAGTCCTGAGGCGGGTTCGAACGAGGTTGAGCCGGCCGCCCTCGAGAGTTTTTTTGCGCAAGGCGCCGTGCACGGCTACCAGACGCTGGTTAAGGGCGTGACGATGCTGCGGCCGGGCGAGATGCTTGCCGTCGATCTCGCAACCGGCAAAGAGCTGCGCCGCGCGACCTGGTGGCATCTGCCGTCCGCCGCCGATGGCGAAGCTCCCGTGCGCGCGGACGCGGTCGAGGAGTTGCGCGAGGTCGTGACCGGCGCGGTCCGGCTTCATCTGGCGAGCGACGCGCCGCTCGGGCTGTTTCTTAGCGGAGGCATCGACTCGTCGGCCCTGCTGGCTCTAGCGTCGGCGTCGTGGAGCGGCACGCTGCGGACGCTCACGATAGGATTCGATTCGCCCGATTTCGACGAAAGCGATATCTCAGCCGCGACCGCATCTCGTTTCGCCGTCGAACATCAGAATATCCGGCTGACCGGCGCCGACGTGCTCGGCCAGATACCCGGCGCACTGGCCGCGATTGACCAGCCCACGGTTGACGGGTTCAACACCTATTTTGTCAGCAAGGCGGCGCGCGAGGCTGGACTCACGGTGGCATTGTCGGGGCTTGGCGGCGACGAACTGTTCGGCGGATACGCCACCTTCACCGACGTCCCGCGGGCGCTGGCGCTGGCTGAGAATCCAGTGCTCAGCATGCTTGCGCGACTGGGCAGCGGTTTCATGCGAAATCGCGCCGGACTCAAGCTCGCCGAAACCAGCCGGCGTCCGCCCGACGCGCTTGCGATGTATCTGCTTCGGCGCGAGCTTTTTCTGCCTGCCGAACGCCGCGCGCTGATGCCGCGCCCCGAATCTGCCGACGCTCTCACCGGAGTCGATTCCGCATTGCTCGACGAGTTGCGCGCCGAATCGAGCGGTCTTGGCGCCGCAACCAAGATCAGCTTTTTCGAAATGAACCTCTATATGCGCCATATGCTGTTGCGCGATTCCGACGTCGCGAGCATGGCTGCACCGATCGAGTATCGCGTTCCGTTTCTCGACCATTGCATGGTCGAAGCGGTGTTCTCAGCGCCGGATAGCTGGAAGCTGCCAGACCCGCGGCCCAAACCGCTGCTGCTCGATATCGCAGGCGCGGGAGTTCCGCCGGAAGTGTGGAAGCGCGCCAAGCGTGGCTTCACGTTTCCATGGGGAGAATGGATGGCCAAGGACAGGCCGCTCTACCCTGTTGCAGAGGACGCGGTGAACGATACTGGCAGATGGCGCGACCTCGGAATCGAGGCGGACGCGCCGCGCAGAACATGGAAGCAATTCGTCGCCGGTGACAGGCGCGTCAGTCCGCTGCAGATTCTCGCGTTCATCGTGATGCGCGATTACTCGGCACGATACAATCTCCATGCGGCGTGAAGATTCTGTATCTTAGTCCCTCGGGCGAGCTTGGCGGCGCCGAGCGCAGCCTGCTGTTCCTGATGGCCAGCCTGGGGGCGGCGAGACCTGACTGGCAGATGCAACTGGTCGCAGGGAGCGGCGGTCCTCTGATTCGCCGCGCTGCTGAGATCGGAGTTGAGGCGAGCGCAATTGATTTCCCTCGTTCGCTGTCGCGCCTGGGCGACGCCGGCGCCGGCGGACCCGCCGGTCGGCAGCAAAGTCACCTGCGCCTGGTTGGCGATGTGGGCCGCGCGGGAGTTCCGAGCATCGCGTACCTGGGTCGCCTGCGCCGGACATTGGCGCGATTCGCACCGGATCTGATCCACAGCAACGGCTTCAAGATGCACATCCTGGCGGCGTGGGCGCGTCCTGCGGGATGTCCTTTGATTTGGCACATTCGAGATTACGTCAGCGCGCGGCCATTCATGTCGCGGCTTATTCGCGCGAATGCGCATCGATGCACCGCCGCGATTGCGAACTCGACCAGCGTCGCCGAAGATCTGCGAAGGGTCTGCGGCGAGAAGATGCGAATCCATCGAGTGTATAACGGCGTCGATTTGAATGCGTTTTCTCCAAACGGATCTATCGCGAATCTCGACGAGATCTGCGCGATGCCTGAGGCGGCGCCGAACACAACAAGAGTGGGTTTGCTGGCGACGATGGCGCGCTGGAAGGGTCACGAGGTTTTTCTCCGCGCGGTCGCGAAGGCCTCACGGGTAACGCCGCTACGCGCATACGTGATCGGAGCGCCGATCTATCAAAATGACAGCAGCCAATATCGGATAGACGAATTGCGGCGGATGGCGGCGGAACTCGGCCTCGAGAAAATTGTCGGATTCACCGGTTTCGTCGATGACAGCGCGGCCGCACTTCGCGCGCTGGATATCGTCGTGCATGCGAGCACCCAGCCCGAGCCGTTCGGACTTGCAATCGCGGAGGGAATGGCGTGCGGCAAGCCGGTTATCGTGAGCGCGGCCGGCGGCGCAATCGAGATAGTGACGCCGGGAGTTGACGCGCTGACGCATCCGCCCGGCAACGTCGACGCGCTGGCGGATTGTATCAGCAAGCTGGCCGGCGATTGCGGCCTGCGAAATCGGATCGGCGCGGCGGCACGCGCGTCGGCTGAACGCCAGTTCTCGCGCGAGCGCGTGGTCGCCGAGATGCTTCCGATCTACCAGGGAGTGGCGAGCGCCGCGGCGTGATGAGCGGCGCCGAGCGGGTAAACACTCAGTGGCTGTTCCCGTGCCTGCTGATTTCGTTTTGCGCGATTTACCTGATCTACTATCCGCCGTCGTACGGAATCGAAGACGAAGGGAACATCCTGCAACTGTCGTACAGCCTCAGTCACGGGACGATCTTTCCCGATCATGCCGGGCCATACGCCGGACCCTCAATCGATGGCCATCACGTTTCGAAGTTCTCGATTTTTCACGCAGCGATGATCGCGCCGCTGTGGAAGCTCGACTGGCGGCTGGGGTTTGGACTCGCGGCGTTATTCTTCGCGGCTGGTGCTTTCGTCGTGCGCAATTGGCTCAGGCGGGAAGACCTCAACGGAGATTGGAGCGCGCTGTATTTTCTTTTATTCGGATCGCTCTACTACACGCAGAGTGTGATGGCTGCCGTGCCTGCCGCCGTCGCCGGACTGTTCGGGATATCTCTTCTGCTGCGCGAACAGCCGCGACCGATGCTGGCCGGCCTGATGTACGGCGCGAGCGTCCTGATGCACCCGTGGATGGGTCCGTTCGCGATAGTGAGCGCCACCGTCTGGCTGCTTGAAAACTGGCGGATTGATCTTATCGGAAGAGCGCTGAGACTATTTGCGGGAGCGCTCGTGCCGATCGCGATGTTGGGGAGTTACAATTTTGCGACCACCGGAAGTCCATTTCGAAGTGTGTATACACTTCTCGGGCATCAGAACTCGTTTGTGGGTGATCACTTCGGATCGTATGCGTTGTTCTACGCAGCGTCGCTCGTGATTTTTCCGCTCGCAGGCTGGGTAGTGTTTTCGCCGAAATGGGCCAGGGGCTGGACCTTGCCGGCGACCAGCGCGGCGATGGTCTTGCTGGCTTCGCTCTATTACTACCGCGACGGGCTTAACGTTTCCGCGTCCGCGATTCATAGCACGATAGCATTGTTGGCGGGCGCTATTCCCGGCCAGCGATTTCTCATACCGGTGTCGATGGCGGCATGCATCCCGGCAGCACGGTTTCTCGACGCGCAATCGGAACGGATGCCGTCGTGGGTAAGCCGCTTTGCGAAACCGGTCGCGCTGACAGCGTTTATTGGCGGCTTCGCAGCTATGAGCTCGGCGCATAGTTCCTTTCTGCGCGCGCACGCAACCGTGCAGAAAGCTCTGTGCCAGACTATTCCCGCAAACGCGCCGGTCGCGATGTCCGACGGCGTGCTGAAGGAGACGGCGCCTATTTGCCAGGTATTCGAGCACGCGGTGTTGGCCGAAGATTCCGCGGTACCGTCGCCTGATATGTTCATCGCATGGCTCGGCGCGCCGGGCGCGCGTGCGCCAAGTGGCTGGCTGGAAAAGCGCGATACGAAGACGTTTCAAATCAGATCGTGGATCTGGAATCGCGATCTGTTTGTTGCGGCGCCGTCCGGAGAGTCACTGCGGCCTGCGCGTGGACCTAATCAATCGGTTCCGCCGGCCTAGCCTATCTCTATGTCGACTCCATCGCTTCTTGTCACAGGTTCCTGCGGGCTGATTGGCTCGGAGGTATCGCTGCTCTTTGCGCAGCAGGGCTTCCAGATTACCGGAATTGATAGCAATCATCGCGCGGTCTTCTTCGGACCTGAAGGCGACACGAGCGCGATGCTGGATCACTTGCGCCGCGAGATTCCCGGCTATCGGCACGAGGCTCTCGATATTCGCGATCGGGAAGGTGTGTTCGCCCTGGTCAAACAGGTCAAGCCCGACCTGATCGTTCACGCTGCTGCGCAGCCCTCACATGACCGCGCGGCTGCGATAGCTGTTTTAGACTTCGAGGTTAACGCATTAGGCACCATGCATATGCTGGAAGCGGCGCGCCAGTATTGTCCCGAGTCGCCTTTCATTCACATGTCTACCAACAAGGTTTACGGAGAGAGACCAAATTCGATTCACCTTAAAGAACTGGAGACCCGTTGGGACTACGACGATCCGAAGTATGTAGACGGAATTCCCGAGGACCTATCCATCGACCAGACCAGGCACTCTATTTTCGGAGCGTCAAAAGTCGCCGCCGATGTGATGGTGCAGGAGTACGGTCGCTATTTTAACATGCCGACCTGCTGCCTCCGCGGCGGTTGCCTGACGGGGCCCAACCATCGCGGCGTGGAACTCCATGGATTTCTCAGCTACCTGATCAAGTGCAACATAGAAGGCAGGGAGTACAAAGTACTCGGCTACAAGGGTAAACAAGTCCGCGACAATATCCACTCGGAGGACGTAGCCCGCTTTATGCTCGAGTTCTATAAGGCTCCGCGAGTGGCGGAAGTGTACAATCTCGGCGGCGGCAAGCGGAACTCCTGCTCGATTCTCGAGGCCTTCTCGACCGTCGAACAAATTACCGAACGTCCTATGAAATGGAAGTACGTCGACGAGAACCGCATCGGCGATCATATCTGTTACTACAGTGACCTGCGCAAGATGGAATCGCACTATCCTGGCTGGCGGGTGACGAAAAGGCTGTCCGACATTTTCGAAGAGATCGTCGCCAATGAAATGGTGCGAAGAACAACGACACGAGATGCTGCGGTTCATTAGCAGCAGTGCCGACTAAGACTCGATGCGTATCGCGCTCTTCACACCGTTCTCACCGGACATTGGTGGAGGTTCGATCCAGCTGAAAGGCCTGCTACCCCAGCTCGCGGAATTCGATATCAATTGGTACTACCTCGCTTCGACGAAAGCTGCTTCTGGCGTGGGCACCTGGCTTGGCCCGCAGTTAATGGGAGGACCGCTGCTACAGGACGTGAGCCGGTCCAGCCGTCTGTGGCTGCGCGGCACCTCCGGACGAATACGAGAAATCGCGGCGCGCATGGACGCCGACCTCTATTGGATTGTGGCGATGAACGAAGGTGTTCTTGTCGCGCTCGAGTTGAGCGCATCGGGTAAGCCCGTGCACCTCACAGTTCATGACGATCCGGTTTCTGTCTTTGAGCGATCGACCCGATATCGGCTTCTGTCTCCTCTTATGCGCCGGTCGTTTTCCCAAGTGATGAGGTCCGCTAAGTCCGTCGATGTCATAAGCCATGGGATGCATGACTTCTATCGCGAGAAATTCGGGATCGAGTCCCAGGTACTCTACCGTTATGTTCAAGGTCTACCACGGTTGAAGGAACATGCTATCAGCACAGACGTGCTGCGTGTCGGCCATATTGGAATAATTTACAACGCTAACCAGTTCAGAGAATTTGTTGACGCGTTACGTGTGCACGGACGCAATCTCGGAGTGCCGATCAGGCTGGTAAAGATAGGCAGGTCGCGCGAATTCGAAAAAGTGCAGGAAGTTTATCCGGATCTGGTTGAGGACCTCGGAGAACTTCCCGAAAGGGCAGCTATAGAGGAACTCTCGAAATGCAACTTCCTCTATAGCATGTATCCTGACACGCCTCGATTCGAAATTTTTCGAAGAACCAGTCAACCGATGAAATTGTCCACCTATATTCAGGCTCAACGACCTATATTTGCCCACACACCGGTGGACAGTACCCTTGCCGTTGCGATCAGAAAATATCGGATAGGCGCTGTGTGTCCATCTTCGGATCGTCAAGGTATAGAAGTTGCGCTAAAGGCGTTTCAGCAACTCGACGAAGTTCCGCGTGAGCGTTTCGAGCAAGCCAGGACCGAACTGCTTGGTATCGCGCAGGTGAAGGACCTGGAGAATGCACTAAGACATTCCGGAATGCCGTTTGTTGAGACTAGGACGACGAGCCTGGTTAGTTGAAAGGGCTGGAAAACATTCGCAATACCTTTCATCGGGTCGTGAGGGCTTCGGGCTTCGATGTCGTCCGCTATCGGACGGCGAATGATCCGGATCAACGCCTGGTGCATCTGCTTGAACGTTATGGCGTGAACACACTACTGGATGTTGGTGCGAATGTTGGTCAGTTCGCAAAACGAATTATGGCTGCCGGGTATCCGAACCGGATCCTTTCTTTCGAACCTGTCTCTTCCAGTCACTCGATGCTTTTGAAAAATGCTGAAGAATATGAGCAGTGGCAGGTTGCGAGACGTTGCGCCTTGGGCGGCGAGCGTCGAAAGGTGATGGTGAACATAGCCGGCAACTCCGAGAGCTCGTCGCTTCTACCCATGCTCGAGCGGCACGTGAGCGCCTTGCCGATTTCGAAATATCTTGGCGCTGAAGAGACGGAACTAGTCCGACTCGATGATGTCCTCGACGAATACCTCGACGGTGGCAGGGATAGGTCGTTGGCACTCAAGATGGACGTACAGGGGTTCGAGGGAGAGGTTCTCGACGGTGCGCCGCGGACCCTTAAGGACATAAGGGTGATTTACACCGAAATGTCACTGTGTCCGCTCTACGACCGGGAAGTACCTTTCTTTGACCTGTATTCGAGGATCCTCAAGCTAGGCTTCCGATGTGTAGGTATAAGTCCCGGATTTCTCGATCCGACCACATGGGAAGTGCTGCAAGTGGACGCTACCTTTGTCACAGAACGTGAACCAGCAGATCGACTGGCGAAAATAGCGTGATTGGATTTTTCTTCTGCGTGCTGGCCTTTAGTTCGGTATATATCGCCGGGCGACGGTCGTTGTCGGCTGGCGTGGGTCTCGCGCTTGGCTTCGGTTATATGTACGGATATATCCGCGCCAACTATCCTGAGCCGGCCTCGTACTTTATCTTCGATTGCAGCCTGGTCGGCTTGTACCTCGCTATTCTCACGCGCAAGCGCACCCCGCTTGAGCGGCGCAAGATGCGACAGATCGCGCCTTGGGTAATGATAATGACGGCGTGGCCCATCGCACTTGCGGTGCTTCCGCTGCAGGACACCCTGATTCAACTGGTGGGGCTCCGGGGTCAGGTATTTTTTCTGCCGTTCCTCCTGATTGGATCGATGTTTGACGATCGCGAGCTTAGGAAGCTGGCGTTCTGGCTGGCCGCGCTCAACCTTATTGTTTTTGCGTTTGCAGGCGGCGAATACGTCCTGGGAATTGCCAAATTTCTTCCGCATAATGCCGCCACCGCAGTCATCTACGTCTCCAAGGATGTGGCGACGAGCGGGAGTGATCTCGCGTACCGGATTCCGGCGACATTCGTTAATCCCGCCGGCTATGGCGGAGTGATGGTCCTGAGTCTGCCGATACTCATCGGGGCGTGGGCACGACTGGACGAACGTACCTGGAATCGCGTGTTATTTGCCGCCAGCATCGCGGTAGCGGTGTTGGGCGTGTTCATGTGCGCTTCTCGCAGTCAGGCCGTGCTACTGATCGTGCTAGGCATCGTAGTAACGTTGTCCTTCCGGGTTAGGTTGACCGCTTACCTGGCGTGGGCTGCGATCGCCGCGAGTGTCGGCTGGTTGGTCGTAACATCGCCGCGCCTTCAGCGGTTTACAACCCTGCAGGACACGAGTTACGTCCAGGTCCGCATCCGGGGCAGCGTGAACCAGGGGTTCCTGGAAGAAGCAGTTAACTATCCGCTGGGCAACGGACTGGGCGGCGGCGGAACCAGCATCCCCTACTTTCTGCAAGACCGCCTGGTAAATCCGATAATAATCGAGAACGAATACGCGCGCATAATGACGGAGCTGGGTATCCCGGGCCTGGCTATGTGGGTTGCATTTATTTTCTGGGTTTTCACCCGCGCCGCGCCGCGGAGATCGGATCCATGGTTTATCGGCCGGCGCCTGGGGTACGTTACCAGCCTCATGTTCCTCGGCCTGGGCGTTATTGGATTGGGATTGCTTACCTGGGTACCGGGCACAGCGATGCTTTTGTTTCTAATCGGCTGGATCGCGGTTCCAAATAAATACCGAGTCCCGGTCGCCGATCCGTGGGCGCCGGCTGTTATCCGCGGTGACTTCCTCGAATCGCGGGTGAGAGCTTGACGTGTCGGTTTCGGCGATCAAAATGCCCCGGTCCTCACGCGCACAGACCTGGGTACTCGTGGCTGGCGGATTCCATCGCAGCGGCGGCATGGACGCAGCCAACGCCGCACTGGCGACGCATCTTGCGGACCGCGGCAGCAAGGTACACCTCGTATGCCATCGGGCCGACGACGATCTTCGGAAACATAAGATGGTCGAAGTCCATCGCGTCGAGCGGCCCGCCGGATCATTTTTTCTCGGCCAATGGTTGATCAATTCAAGCGGCCGGCGAGTCGCCCGTGACGTACTGGCGCACGACGCTTCAGCGCGCGTGGTGGTGAACGGCGGCAATTGCAACTGGCCCGATATCAACTGGGTCCATTACGTGCATCGCGCGTGGCGCGACACGGATACCAACGCTCCGCGACTGTCGCGTGCAAAACTGCGGCTCGACAAATCCGTCGCCCTGGTCCGCGAAAGACGCGCGCTCGTCCGCGCGCAGGTGGTGATTGCCAATTCAAATCGTACCCGCTGCGATTTAATCAATCTGCTCGGCATTCCCGCAGAACGTGTGCACACGGTTTATCTCGGCTGCGAACCGCATTGGCGGTCGCAGACTCCCGAACGCCGTTCGTCGGCCCGGCAATGGCTGAGTAAGCCGGCCGACCGTCCGCTCGTGGCGTTCATCGGATCGCTCGGGTTCGACTCTCGAAAGGGTTTCGACACACTGTGGGAAGCGTGGCAAAAGCTCTGCCAGCGCCCCGAATGGGATGTCGATCTCGTCGTCGCAGGCGGAGGTCGCACGCTGCCAGCGTGGCAGGCTCGCATCGCCGAAGCGGGCTTGGGAAGTCGCGTATCGATGCTGGGGCATACGGACCGCATTTATGACGTCCTCGCGGCGTCCGACCTGCTCGTGAGCCCGGTTCGATACGAACCCTACGGCCTTAACGTTCAGGAGGCGCTATGCTGCGGGATTCCGGCGATGGTCAGCGCAAGCGCCGGGGTTGCCGAGCGCTATCCTGCGGATCTTCGCGACTTGCTGATGCCTGATCCTACGGATGTTGATGGATTGGTATCCAGGCTGCTTGGCTGGCGTACAACAATGAATAGCTGGAAGCAGCGCGTGGCGCCGCTCGCACGTCAATTGCGATCGTGCACCTGGGAAGCGATGTCACGCGAGATAGTCGAGGTCGTCGAAGATGCGCGGCCAGTCGCCGCGATGGCGTCGTCATGGTCGGAGTGAAGAAAGGATTTTGAAGTTGGCGACAGCGTTGACAAATAAAGTGCGTCCTCCGGAAACACCGGGAGGATCAGTCGACAACGCGATCGAATCGACGCCGACCATCACCATCGTGGCTGGCCGGCGATCGGCCGGGCTCGATCTGTACGACCTCTGGCTGCATCGCGATCTCTTTTATTTCCTGATGTGGCGCGACGTTAAGGTCCGCTACAAGCAAACACTTCTTGGCGCCTCCTGGGCAATTCTCCAGCCGCTGCTTACGATGCTGCTGTTCACGGTCATCTTCGGCAGGCTCGCGAAAGTGCCGTCGGACGGAATTCCGTATCCGATTTTCGCCTACGCCGGTCTCCTGCCCTGGACGTTTTTTTCAAATGCCGTAACTATCAGCAGCAACAGCCTGGTGGGCAACGCCGCGATCATCACCAAAGTGTATTTTCCGCGGATGATGATTCCGGCCGCCGCGGTCGGAGCGGGGCTGGTCGATTTTGCGATCGCAGGCATGATTCTAATCGCGATGATGGCCTGGTACGGATTCGGCCTGACTATCGCGTCGCTCATGCTGGTGCCGCTGGTGGTCCTGACTGTGATGCTCGCGCTGGCGGTCGGCACCTGGACCTCCGGCCTTAACGTGAAGTACCGCGACGTTCGCTACGCGCTGCCATTCTTCATCCAGATGTGGATGTATGCTTCGCCGGTGATCTACCCGACCAATTTTGTGCCGCAGCAGTGGCGCTGGCTGCTGGTGCTCAATCCTATGACTGGGGTTATTGAAGGTTACCGGTCGGCGCTCTTCAACCGGCCTTTCGAATGGCAGCATCTGGCCGTGTCAGCAGTGCTCTGTATCGCGCTGCTGATCTACGGAACCTATTCCTTCAAGCAAATGGAGCGCGAGTTTGCCGACATCATTTGAACTATGGGCGGCGCGTCCGCTCGCGTGTGCAATACGACCGTGAAATCGATTATCAAAGTTCGCGGACTCGGCAAGCAGTATCGAATCGGGAGGCGACGGGTAAGCCGTACGCTTCGCGAAGCTGCGATGGATTCCGTCATAGCGCCGTTGCGTTATTCGCGGTCCCTGCTCAGGCGAACAACCAGCGACGCGATCAGCGGCGAAAAGCGCGACACGATTTGGGCGCTGCGGGACCTGAGTCTGGATGTTGGAGAGGGCGAAGTGCTCGGCGTCATCGGGCGAAACGGCGGCGGCAAGTCCACCCTGCTCAAAGTCATGTCGCGGATTACCGAGCCGACCACAGGACGGGTTGACCTCTACGGTCGAGTCGGAAGTTTGCTCGAGGTCGGCACTGGATTTCATCCCGAGTTGACGGGGCGCGAGAATATTTTTCTGAGTGGCGCGATCCTCGGAATGCGGCGCAATGAAATCGAGCGCAAGTTCGACGAGATCGTGGCCTTCGCCGAAATGGATCAATTTGTCGACACCCCGGTCAAACATTATTCCAGCGGAATGTATGTGCGGTTGGGATTCGCCGTCGCAGCGCATCTCGAGACCGAGATTATTCTCATCGATGAAGTGCTGGCGGTTGGCGACGCGGCGTTTCAGAAAAGGTGCCTTCGCAAGATTGGCGACGTCGCGCGCCAGGGCCGCACTGTGTTGTACATCAGCCACAACCTCGCATCAGTCGAATCCCTGTGCGACTCCTGCATCTATCTGAGCGGCGGACGACTCGAGGAAGCTGGCAAGCCGCGCGACGTGATCGCGAAATACATGGCTTCACAGATCCGAGCTAACGCGGGCACGATTTCACTTACGGACCATCCGGGTCGCAGGCCCGGGTTCAAGCCACATCTCCGGTCTCTCGAGTTGCGCTCCGGACTCAAGACTGCGGTCGGATCAATCTGCATGGGCGATCCTCTGACAATCGCGATGAGCTTTGAAGCGGCCAGCCCTCTTCGGCCTGTCGTCGGCGTGACAATCAAGACGATCCAGGGAATGCCGGTATGTTCCGTGAACGACAGATTTTCGATGCAGCTCCGTGACTGCAAAATGCTGACCCGAGGGACTGTTGTCTGCGAGATAGACAAACTGATGCTTATGCCCGGGCAGTACAACATAGATGTGTCCTTCGGCGATTTTGGTCCTGAGCTGGATGTCATCTCGGACGCAATCTCGTTTGATGTGCTACCCGCCGACCTGCTTGGCAGTGGCAGGTTGCCGCCGTCGAGCCAGGGGCCGATGTTCTGCGCGGGAACCTGGAAGCTATCCGAAAACACCGATCGACCGTGAAACCAGGCCGGCGCGAATAAGAACCCTGGAAAGTGTTGTCATCCGTTCAGCGATTGGCGCGCGTAGCGTCCGCCGCCATCGGCAGAGAGTCGTGGCTCATTCGTCAGCTGCGGCCCGCGTACGAATCTACCCTGCAAATCCTTAGCGGCGAGCACGGGGTGCAGTGGGAAATTAACGGCGTTCCCTTCCGGATTGACCCGCGGTATCGCAACCAGTTGGGCAATATCTACGAAGCAGACGTCGCGCACTTCTTGAGCGAAAGGATCAGGCCGGGATCAACCTGTTTCGATGTAGGCGCGAACGTGGGTGCGTACGTCTTGCAATTGGCGCACTGGACCGGTCCCACTGGAAGGGTGGTCGGCTTTGAACCGAACCCACTGGCAGTCGAAGTCCTGTCGGCACACGTGCAGCTCAACGGGTTCGAACCAATTGTCACAATCGAAAAGAGTGCGGTTGGATCTTCGATCGGCTCCACGACGATGTACTGTTCGGATGCCGATGGGATGAGCCGGCTGGCCGAGCAGAACAGTATGCTCGACGTCACCGAGCGCATCACGGTACCGGTGATCACCATCGATGACTTCTGCGCACGCACCGGACTGGAGCCCGACTGGATATTGATCGACATCGAGGGATTCGAGCTCGCAGCTCTCCGCGGCGCTGCGCACACAATCGCACGCCGTCGCGGGGATCTGGGCCTGGTAGTGGAGATCCATCCTGGCCTGTGGGCTTCGTCCGGTACCGACCGTTCCGATGTCGAGCGATTTCTTGCTGAGACAGGGTTGCGCGCCATACCGTTGAACGGCCAGTACGACCCATTGGGGGAATACGGCTTGGTCCATCTTTCGTGGAGTCAGTCCTGAGTAGCAGCGATCCCTATTCGACTTACCTGGCGTAGTGACAGCGTGGAACATTATTACCGGAGAGTATCCACCTCAGACCGGTGGGGTGAGCGATTATACGCGGCTGGTTGCAGAGGGACTCGCTGACGCCGGCGACGACGTTCGCATATGTGCGCCACCAGTCCCTGGACCGGCCCTCCCTTCACGGCACAATATCCAGGTAAATCGTCTCCCCGATCACTTTGGACTAAGTGGCCTTAAGATTCTCGCGCAAGAATTGGAAAGAGATCGGACCGCGCGAGTGCTCCTCGAATACGTACCGCACGCATTCAAAATGCGAGCGATGAATGTCCCGCTGTGCCTGATGCTGCTTCGCCGGCGCCACAGTGACATTACCGTGATGTTCCACGAAGTCGCGTATCCGATCAGTCGCAATCAATCGATTCGTCACAACGCGCTTGGTGCGGTCAACCACGCGATGGCTGCGATACTGACGCGAGCGGCGTCCAGGATATTCGTCGCGGCGCAGGGATGGACCGAAATGCTTGCTCGCTACGCGCCGAAGGGCCGCAAGATCGGCTGGTTGCCTGTCCCGAGTACGATCCCGGTTGTCCGCGACCGTGCGGCGACGCTCACGGTGCGAGCACGTCTCGCGATTCCGGAATCCGGATTGCTGGGGCATTTCGGAACCTACGGACCATGGGTCACCAGCCGACTCAAGCCCGCATTGGAATCGATTCTTTCGATGCACCAGACTGCGCGAGTCTTACTGATTGGGCGCAACGGTGAGAAATTTCACGACGACTTTGTTCGCGAGCATCCAGCGTTTGCGTCGAGGGTGTTTGCTACCGGCGCGCTCGCGGAGTCTGATGTCTCAATTAATATCGGCGCGTGCGACGTGATGATTCAGCCGTATCCCGACGGCATTACTTCGCGCAATACCAGCGCGCTCGCCGGCCTCGCACATGGCAAAGCGACGGCGACCACGACCGGGAGATATTCGGAAGACATCTGGCAGCGGAGCGGTGCGGTGTTCCTTGCGCCAGACCAGGACGCTGAAGCGTTGGCGCGAGGCACGATCGATCTGATCGACGATCGCGACCGCGCAAAAGCTATGGGATGCGAGGCGGTCAAGTTGTATCGCGAGGTTTTCGACCTCGAGCATACGATCGCGGCGCTCCGAGGCTTCTGATGCGGGTCGCGGTCGCAAATTGGCATCGCAGCGTAGTAGGGGGGGCCGAGTCCTACATAAAAGGCGTGGTCTCGGCGCTGGAGTCAGCCGGCGTCGAACTCGCGATGTTGACCGAACGCGAATCAGCCGCCGACCGCGAGAGCATCGAGCTGTCTGCCGCCGCGCCAACCTGGTGTGTCAGCGAGATTGGCGATCAAGCGGCACTTGCGGCGGTGCGCGCGTGGCGCCCCGACCTGGTTTACGTTCACCTTATCGAATCTCCCGTGCTCGAAGCACAACTGCTCGAAGTCGCGCCCGCGGTTCTGTTTGCGCATTCGTACCACGGGATGTGCATCAGCGGTGAGAAGACTTTCAAGTTTCCCGATGTGCGGCCGTGCGGGCTGCCTTTCGGCTGGAAATGCCTGCTGCACTTTTACCCGCATCGATGCGGTGGTCTTAGCCCGATCACTATGTGGCGCGATTACCTCAAACAGAGCGAGCGGCATTCGATCCTGCCGAGGTATTCTGCGATTGCGACGGGTTCTGAACATCTGCGCCGGGTACTGATTGCCAATGGCGTGAGCCCTGAGCGCGTTCACAAGATTCCGATGATGCTGAGCGCCGCTTTCGCTGAGTCGGGTAGTCAGCTTGCGAGGTTGCGCGCAGATGGTACCAAACGGCTGCTGTTTGTCGGGCGACTGGGACGGCTCAAGGGTGCTGGAATTTTACTCGACTCGATGCCGGCGGTTGCTGCCGCGCTGAACTCGCAGATCAATCTGACTTTCATTGGCGACGGGCCTGGGCGGACGGCATGGGAAGAACATGCGCGTCGCGTGCAAACCCGGGACCCGCGAATCAGCATCCAGATGGCTGGATGGAAGAAACCCGAAGAAATCCGGTCAGCGCTGGCTGAGACCGATCTCTTGGTAGTTCCAAGCGTGTGGCCGGAGCCTTTCGGGCTGGTCGGCCCGGAGGCCGGGCGGGTAGGCGTTCCAGCGGCGGCGTTCGATGTCGGCGGTATCTCGGAATGGCTGGTGGACGGAGTCAACGGTGAACTCGCTCCGGGAAATCCGCCGACCGCCCAGGGCCTGGCCGACGCAATCGTGCGATGCCTCCGCGACCCCGCGGTCTACCAACGTCTGCGCGCTGGAGCGCTGGAAATTTCACAAAGATTCGACACCAGCCTGCACGTCCAATCACTAATCGCAATATTCCGCCGAGTTGCAGGACCCGAACTGCGACTCGAATCGGAGCCCCAGCAGGTGAGCCTTGCATAACCTTCCTCGAGTCACCGCCCCTGAGAGCAAAGGGGCGCGCCGCGCGCAACTTTGCGCTTCTCACTGGGTGCAGGGGTCACCCCTGCCGCCCGCCGCGCAGGCGATTATTCTCTCATTTACTGGGTTGAGGTGATCCGTGCCGCTCGTTTCCGTAGTCGTCCCTGCTTACAACGCCGAACGGACCCTCAAGGCCAGCGTCGACAGCATTCTTGCGCAGGATTTTCGCGATTTTGAAATAATCGTTGTGAACGACGGTTCGTCAGACTCAACCAAATCGATTCTCGCGGCTTACGATTCTCAAATTCACGTGATCGATCAGAACAATCGTGGCGCTCCCGCAGCTCGCAATGCCGGCGTTAGCGCCGCCAGCGGAAAATTGATCGCGTTTCTGGATTCCGATGATCTATGGAGTCCGGACAAGTTGACAAAAAGCGTTGCCGCCTTGGCCCTCAACCCCTCCGCGTCGCTGGTGTTTTCGGATTGTTGCGGACTGCGCGCGGACGGCACAACGTCGACCTTTTATTCGTACCACGGCGCACCCTCATTGAAAGAGATGCTCGATAACGGATTTGAAATCGTCCCTAGTGCCGTGACGATGAGACGGGACGTCTTCATTGCCTGCGGAGGATTCAGCGAGCGCTTTGCCCCCATCTACTTCGAAGACCTCTGGCTGTGGTTCCTTGCCCGCGAGATGGGCGAATTCGAATATATTCCGAAAGAGCTGACTACCATCAGACTCCGTGACAAACGCCTCAGTGCCAGCTACTTCGTTAACGGACGCACCTATATCAAGTTCCTGCGCCAGCGCTATGGACGCCGCGCGCGCGGTGCGATTCGGCAAGCCTACAACCATCTCGCCGGCGTATCGGTGCACGAGGCTTTGCGAAGAATGGACGCCGGCGACCGATGGGGTGCGTTATCCTGGTGGATGTTCGCGATTCGTCTAAGGCCGGCATTGATAGCGGAGTGGGGCGGCCGAGCATTTCGCCCTCGCAATCTCCGACGACTCGTCAGGACAGTCAGTCCATCCTCGAAGGTTTCCTAGTCCAACAAGTTGCTTCTCGTGCCTGAAATAAAAGAAATCGCTAGGAGATCGATGCCGCAGCCGCTGTGGACGATGCTTCGTCTCGCCCGCGTCTGGTCAAGCGTTCATTTCTTTCGCGAACGAAAAGTCACGCACGTCTACGGCGGATTTCCGCTGTCAGTCTGGCTCACAGATCCGCTCGCGCAAGGATGGTATGACGCGGACTGGAAGGAACTCCCGGAGATCGCTTTGCTCAAGACTGCACGCCTCAAGAACGGTGCCCGAGTGTTCGATCTCGGCGCGCATCAATGTGTCGTTGCGATGATGCTGTCGCGGATCGTCGGGACCGAAGGACAGGTCGTGGCGCTCGAAGCGAATCCGCACAACGCGGAGATAGGCGAACGTAATCGCGCGCTCAACGATATCGCGCAGCTAAAGGTCGTGCATGGAGCAGCGGCGAAAGATCCCGGAACGATCGACTTTGGCAAGGGACTGAACGGCGCCGTCGTGGGGAACGAGCGGGACTGGGGACTGCAACGAGTCCGTGCGTATTCGGTGGACGAGCTGGCGCGTCAATTCGGCCGGCCGGATGTCCTGTTCATCGACGTCGAGGGTTTCGAGTGCGAAGTTTTGAAAGGGGCTCGCGAGACCCTGCGTGAGCGGCCCGACGTATTCATCGAGGTCCACAGCGGATGCGGCCTGGAGCGACTCGGCGGCTCGCGCGAAGAAATATTGAATACGTTTCCGAGCGATCACTATATGCTGTTTTCTGCCGACCCAGCTTCTCCGGAATTCCTGCCAGTCAAGGACGCAAATACGCTGCTTGAAAAGAGATTTTTTCTCGTCGCTCTGAAGCGAAACTAAAGGACGCTCGAAACAAATGGCTATAGTATCTCGCACCATACGGATGCTGCCGCGATCATGGGTCGGGTTCGTGTCCGATTTGGGAGTGAAATCTCCGACCGTGGCGAGGTTCATTCGATGGGCCGGGACCTCGATGCACGAGCGCGATCAGGTAGTCGCGCGGGGTTTCGGCAAAGGCCTCAAGATCAACATCGGCTTTTCGCACGTAGGCTACGTACTTGGTACCACCGAGCCGGAAGTGCAAGCTGCGCTCGATATGCTGTTGCGGCCGGGAATGACGGTTTACGACATCGGCGCCAACGTCGGATTTCACGCGATTAGCGCCGCGCGCCGAGTTGGCCCGGGCGCGAGAGTAGTCTGCTTCGAGCCGCTGTCGAATAACGCGAAACGAATCGAGTACAACGCCTCGTCCAACAAGTTCACGAATATACAGGTCGTCGTCACTGCGCTTGGAAAGTCGGAAGGCGAGGCTGCGTTCTGGACCTCGAGGCAGCCGACCTGGGGCAAGCTCGCGTCGGTCGGAAAGAAGCCGGACAAATTTGCCAAAGAGGTCAAGGTCAGACTCCGCCGGCTGGATTCGGTGGTGGACGAATTGAAGTTGCCCCCGCCCGCGCTGATCAAGATGGATGTCGAGGGTTCGGAAATCGATGTGCTCGAAGGCGCACGTCAAACCCTCGAGCGTTACCGGCCGACCCTTCTGATTGAGGCCCACGGCACCAACGCCGCGATCGAGAATTTTCTGGTGGCGATCGGTTATCGTGTCGGCGTACTCGGGAAGAATGTCCCCGTCGCCGATGCCTACTGGAACGCTCACATATTTGCGATCTCCCCCGAGCCGGCGAAAGCCGAACAGATTTTCGACGGTCTTCAGAGCATCCAGGCGTGACGCAGGCGTCCCCAACTTCGGTCAACATCGGCGTATCGCGGATGCCGAGCCTCGATCGTCCGATACGCGCCCGCCGACGGCTGCTCACTATCGGGCATTCGTACTGCGTCGCGGTGAATCGGCGTCTCGCACACGAGATGGCTCGCGAGGGAGGCCAGGATTGGGAGGTTACCGCGGTAGCGCCGGAATTTTTCCACGGTGATCTACGTCCGATCCGGACCGAGCAGATGCCCGGCGAGCTTTGTCGTCTCGAAACGGTGCCGGCGTTCCTCAGCAATCGAATCCATTTCTTTTTCTACGGACGCAAGCTGCACCAGATCCTAAGCCGCCCGTGGGAGATCGTGCACTGTTGGGAGGAACCGTTCATCGTTGCCGGCGGACAAATCGCGTGGTGGACGCCGCCCGAGACTCCACTGGTATTCTGGACCGGTCAGACGATACCGAAAAACTATCCACTGCCGTTTTCCGCGATCGAGCGCTACTGCGTCTCGCGTTGTGCGGGTTGGACCGCTCGCGGTGAGAACGGCATTGCGGCTCTGCTGCCGCGTGGGTACGACCGCAAGCCGCATCGCATAATGCCGCTGGGGGTTGACGTTGAATTGTTCCATCCAGATCGCAGCGTTGGGGAACGCGTGCGCGCTCAACTTGGATGGTCACCGGCGGGCGCACCGGTGGTCGGCTTCATGGGTCGTTTCGTCGAAGAAAAAGGGATTCGCACGCTGACCGCTGCGCTCGATCGCGTCGAATCTCAGTGGCGCGCCCTGATTGTCGGCGGCGGACCGCTCGAAGGATTTCTCCGCCAATGGAGCACGCCCTACGGCGACCGTGTCCGAATCGTAACCGGCATCCCGCACGATCGCGTTCCGGACTATCTGAACGCCATGGATGTTATGTGTGCGCCGAGCGAGACCGCGCCCAACTGGCGCGAGGTATTCGGTCGCATGATCGTCGAGGCATTTGCGTGCGGCGTTCCGATCATCGCGTCGGACAGCGGGGAAATTCCGCGTGTGGTCGCCGACGCCGGACGGATTGTCAGCGAGCGCTCGCCGGCTGAATTGGCGGACTGCAATAACAGAGCTGCTGGAAAATCCGGCGCAGCGCCGTGAGTTCTCTGCGCGCGGACTCGATCGGGTCCGGACGACCTATACCTGGTCGATCGTGGCGCGCCGCCATCTCGATTTTTTTGACGAATTGCTACAGCGCGGCGCGGTTTAGCATCTCGAATTGCGAGTTCTCAATCGAATCCAATGAACAGGTTGAAAGTCGCGATCGTCGCCGATTACCTCGAGGAGGGCTGGGCCAGCATGGACCTGGTCGCCGAGATGCTGACGACCCGGCTCACCAGCTTGCATCACGACGTTATCGACGCGAAGCTGATACGTCCCCGATTTGTGAGACCGTTGACGCGATTCGGCTCGCTCAGCAGCAGCAAATCGGCTTTCAATGCCGAGCGCGCACTGAACCGGTATTTCCTGTATCCGCTGTGGCTCCGGCAGCAGCGCAGCAAATTCACGCTGTTTCATATCGTCGATCACAGCTACAGTCATCTGACTAATCATCTGCCAGGGGACAGAACGATCATCACCTGTCACGATATCGACGCATTCCGGGCCATCCTGGCGCCGTCGCGTGGCCCGCGTTCCGCGATTCCTCGAGCGATCTCGAACCTGCTCCTGAGGGGCTTTCGTCGCGCCGCTATGGTCACGTGTGTGAGCCGGGCGACTCGCGACGCGATTGTCGAGAATGGTTTGCGTTCGCCGCTGACGACAGTGGTTATTGCGAACGGGGTCGATTCCATAATGTCGCCGGAGCCTGACCTGGCCGCGGACAATGAGGCTGAAAATATTCTCGGCCGCCGCGAGGTGGACGCGCCCGAAATTGTCCACGTCGGCAGCACCGATCCGCGCAAACGGATCGAAATGCTGCTGCAGATCTTTGCCGGAATCGCGCGCAAATTTCCAAACGCGCGACTTATTCGCGTCGGCGGTGGTCTGTCGCCCGAGCACTGGCGAGTCGCCGACGAGCTCGGAATCAAGGACCGAATCGTGATTATGCCGTTCCTGGATCGAAAAGTTCTCGCGTCGGTCTACCGGCGCGCCGCCGTCGTCTTGCTGCCGTCGGACGCGGAAGGCTTCGCCCTGCCGTTAGTTGAGGCGATGGCCTGCGGGCGTCCTGTCGTCGCCAGCGACTTGCCGGTACTGCGTGAAGTGGGGGGAGACGCGGCATTTTACTGTCCTGTCACCGACGTTACTTCCTGGATCCAGACTGTCTGCGCGATGCTGGAAGGACCCGACGATCGCAACCGGATCCACGCTCGAACCGCGTGGGCGGCCCGATTCTCGTGGGACGCTTACTCCGCCAGTACGGTCGAGGTTTATCGCGCAGTTGCTGATGTGGCGACCGGGAAAAGGACCACGTTTTCAGTCCACGGCCTCGAGCCGACCACCGAATAGCTGCTGACTAAGACGCAAATTCCCATGATCACTACCTTCAAACTTAAACTGTATGATAACTATACATCGAGTAGAGTGTTTACCCTGCCTGGTGAGGAAAACCGCCAGCCGAATTTCGGCAGCCAGGCGTTCGGAGGCAAGGTGTGCCGTCGATTGATCCAGCATGGGCGGAGCGTGGCTGAGTCGTGATCGAGGAAATTGGCATGCACGCCGCGCCCAATTCGCGCATCAGGGTTCTCCATCTGGGGAAATTCTATCCGCCGCACCCCGGCGGCATGGAGACTCACCTGGAAACTCTTTGCCGCGAACTTACAAAGACGATGGACGTACGTGCTCTGGTCGCCAACGACCAGCGTCGAAACGAGGATACGATCATCGACGGCGTCAGCGTCTCGCGCCTTGCAATCGATTTTCACATCGCAGGCGCGCCGGTATGCATCGGCATGGCGTGGAAGATAAGGCGGTCAGCGGCGGACATCGTTCACGTCCATTTGCCAAATCCTGCGAGCATCGTCGCGGTGATGGCGAGCGGCTACAAGGGCAAGCTTATTGCGACTTGGCATAGCGACGTGGTCCGGCAACGGCGACTCGCCCAAATCTTCGCTCCAATACAGCGCCGGTTTCTCCGCAAGTGCAGTGCGATCATCGCGACCTCGCCTAACTACGTCGAATCGTCGCCCGATCTCGCGCGCTTCCGTGATCGATGCCAGGTAATTCCGTTCGGCATCAATATCGACCAATTCCGCCGCGTCGACCGGGACGCCGTGAAAGCTATCCGCGACCGCTATCCCGGGCCTCTGCTGCTGGCGGTAGGACGCCTCGTCTACTACAAGGGCTTCGAATATCTGATTCGCGCAATGAAACATACCAAAGCCACCCTGCTGATAGTCGGCGAGGGACCTCTCAGGCACTCGCTGGAGCAGGAAGCTCGGGCAGCGGGCGTGGCGGATCGCGTGATTTTTCTGGGCGCACTGTCTGGCATCACGTCTTACTACCACGCGTGCGATGTTTTTGTGCTTTCGTCCGTCTCGCGCAGCGAAGCGTTCGGGATCGTACAGCTCGAAGCGATGGCTTGCGGCAAGCCCGTGGTAAATACCCAGCTGCGGTCGGGTGTCCCCTTTGTATCTCTCGATGGCGTCACGGGATTGACGGTAGCGCCCCGCGACTCGGGCGAGATGGCTAAAGCGCTAAACCGGCTGCTGAATGACGACGAGTTGCGCAAGAAGTACGGCGAGTCCGCGCTACATCGGGTGCGAGCCGAATTCACCGCCGACGCGATGGCGAAACGCACGCTCGACGTCTATCAGCAGGTAATTAATGCTGGTCTTCTTTGTCGCGACGTAGACGAACAGGTTGGAAAGGGCGCAGAGCTAAGTTCTGCGGCAATTTGAGACTAAACCCCGCCTTCGTGGTGCCGAAAACCTGTGCCTTAGAGTAGTTTTTCACGCAATCTACATCTTTTAACGCGATTCTGCGTAAAGACATTCGAGTTGCGTTCGCTAATTTGCTATAAGCATGAGCCAATCCTGATGGGGAAGAAGCTTGGGCTCGCAATAGCATCCGTTTCTGTCAAGATGAGTATTCTGTCAGACTGGACCAGCAATTCGCGGCGCATATGTATTTAACGTCTAGAGGGGCGCGACGTAGATGATGAACCGGAGCAGTTTGAGTTGGTTGCGGGTGTGGTCGATGGGGGTTCTGGCGACGATCCTGATAGCTGCCATCGCGCCGGCGGCCCACGCCCAAAGCACGGTCGGTACGATCACCCAGCTTACAGGAGCCGCGAACATCCAGCGCGCTGGCGCAACCATTGCCGCAGCGCCGAACATGCCGGTCATGTTGCATGATCGAATCTCGACGGAGCCCAACGGCTCGTTGACTATCGGCTTGGTCGACAATAGCTCCCTGCAATTAGGCTCAGCGTCAACCCTGGTCATCGACGAGAGCGTCATGGTGAACGGCGTCGGCGCGCCGAGCAAAGTCGGATTGCTGCAAGGCGATCTTCACTCTCTGATCGTCGGCGCGATGAAGGGCAGTACCACGACATTTGAAGTGAACACTCCCAACGCCATCGGAGCCGTTCGCGGAACCGATTTTCAAATGCACACCGACAACAACGGTCGCCAGGGATACCCGGATTGCTTTCAGTTCACTGACCTCAGTGTCGACAACGGCGTCGTTCAGTTCTGCAACAAGGCGACTCCACCCGAATGCAAGGACATTAAGGGCGGGGAGCACTCCACGATCGCATGCGGCGGATTCGCCGGAGCGGGCGCGGGTGCCGGAGGCTTGGGCGCGGTCGGGGCGACAGCACTGGGAGTAGGCTTGGCAGCAGGTGCCGGCGTGGGTATCGCGGCGGGAGCCGGAGCGTTTGGCGGCAGCGGTAATAACCCGCCTTCGTCGCCGAAGCGATAAAGCCATCGCCAGATTGCAGTCGCGCTTACGGTGCGCTGCCTGATGCTCCTGCGGACGGCGGGACGGTAACCGGGACCGTCAGGGGCGGCCCGATCGGGCGCGAAGCCTGGCTCCCGACTTCAGCTGCACCAAGCGAAATCTCGAGCTCGTAATTGCCGGATACGTCTGGCGCGACCGCCGTCGCATCGAGATCCATCGACTTTCCCGGAAACACATCCCGGTGAAGTTCGCGCCGCTCTTCACTGTCCCCGACCACCTTCCCCTCACGTTTCCATTCCCATCCCAGACTGACCATTCCGCGTTCATCGGCTGAACGCCCTCCGAGCCACACGGCCCTGCCGGTATTGGTGGCGCGGATGGAAATATGGACGCGCGTTCCCGCCGCCGTATCGTGCGCAGGCGGATTAACCACGTCGAGGCGGGCGTCGAGCAGGTTGGGAGAATTGCGGCTGGTCTGACGATGGCCCAGCGCTATCCTCATCGAGTCGAGGGTCGATCGGAACGGATCGACTACCGGATTGTCGCCCCACAACCATAGTCGCCTGTCCGCATCGTTCAGCGCCCACTGATTCCATCCTCGATAGCTGATGAACGCGCCGGACGCGTTCGCAGTTATCGACCACGCGCATAGCACTGCGAACGCAACCGCGAGCGCTCGGCGATTGCGGATTGAATCCGCGAGAGGAAACAGCGCGAACGCCATTATCGGCGTCAGATCCGCAAGCAGGCGCGGGCCGAAAGACTCGCCGCCGGAAGCCTTGTGCCATTTCGCGACCATCACGATGCTCAAGATCGCGCCGATTCCCATGTAGCGCAGCAGCACGTCGCCATTCCTGCGCCACGCCAGCCCCAATGCCGCGAATGACAGGATGAAGATCGGTGAATAGAAGAGCAGCCCGCGGCCGGGACTCAGCATCACTAGCGCCAATCCTTTTGCGATTGAGGTCGTCCACAATCCGCTCGGCGCGACGGTTTGGCTGCCTACTGATGTCGGCTCGGTGAGAAATTGGATTCGCAACGGCGATCCGAAGTAGATCGCGCTGTACCAGAGTTGAAAAATCAACGGCGGGATGGCGGTCGTGATGAACGTCCAAATCTCGCGGCGGTAGTAAACCAGGACGTACAGACCCAGCGGCGCCGCGATCAACGCATCGGCTGGGCGCGCAATCACCTCGAACGCGAGCGGCAGTCCCGCGTACCCTGCCCAGCGGGGTTCATCGCGCGCGCGCACCAGGCAATAGATAGCCGCTGCCAGTGCGAGCTGCGCCGGACCATGCTGCCATAGCGCCTGGCTGCTTACGCTCAGACTGGTGGTGCCGAATGCATAGACGAGGGTCAGGAGAATAGCCGTCCAGTTGGCGGCGACGCGCGCGGCGGCCAGGTAAAGCAGGAGAGCGGACAAAGCGACGATCGTCGCCGCGGAGACTTTTTCGAGATCGGAGAAAATCCGGCTGCTGGGGCTGACACCGGATACGACCGACGGCACATAGAACGGCAACGCCATCAGCGCGGCGCCGACCGGATAGTCGGACACGTAATGCCCCCCGCTCTCACGCAGATAGTAGGGGATCTTTTTCTGGCCGGGAGTGACCAGCCGATCGAGGTAGAAGTTCCCGTGAAGCAGGATACTCAGCGGCAGGTTTTTCGCGGGCACCGAGTCGCCGCCGGGGATCGTGCGGCCGTTGGCGAGAAACACGATCAGGGTGATTGAGAAAACGATAAATCCCGGACTCGACCTGAGCGCGCCTTCGATCGAGCCGTGTCGAAAGACCACTCGCAGCAGCGCGAATCCAAGCATCGCGACGATCGCCGGCCAAAGCTTGTTGGCCTCGAACCTCACCCCGGCGAAATTGACGCCGTAGCCGCCGGTCACGAGGATCGAGAGCAGGTAAATCGCGGCAATCGCACAGGCCGCGGTCGCAATCGTTTGAAGCAGCCGAAAGTTCACGAGTGGCCGGTGCACACCGGTATATCACGCGGCGCGCGAGCGCTTAAGGCGATTGACTCGGAGTCGCCCTCCGGAAAAAAATCGGATCGACCAAGCTAACCCGAAGACGACGACCAACGAGGCCGGGAGATTGCCGATGAGCCTGATTATCGGACTGGATCACGTAAACCTTCTCATCGACGCCGGCGACGACGCGCTCTCGAGAGCGCGCGCATTTTACGAAGGACTACTCGGCCTCGAGCCTCTCGAGCGTCCAGCCAACACAGATAGCGGCAACCCGGGCGCATGGTATCAATGCGGCGTGCAGCAGCTTCATCTGACCACTGAGAAAGACGCGTCGTCGGTCAACCGGAAATCGCGCCGCCATCCCGCGTTCCGCGTCGCCGATCTCGAAGCACTTCGCCGGAAACTGGAGACCGCCGGCATAGAAATAATCGCGGGCAACCGGTTCCCCGGCCAGGAGCGCTTCTTCGTCCGCGATCCATGGGGCAACCGCCTCGAATTCGTCGAAAGAACTGCAGGATAGATAGCCGCTCGGACGCATCTGCCGGTTTTATAGGGCCTTCACGACCTTCACCGGCACAGCGCCGAGGTTTCGAAGAACGATCTCAATGGCTTTGTCCGAGGTTCTCCTCGTCGCGTTCGCGCCGGACCTGAGCGATGGTTTCTTCAACCACCGAAGCTGGTAAAGGCTCGCCGCAATGAAAGACCCAGACACCGAGCTTTTTTCGTAGCTGCGCGGTGCCGCGCGAGGGATGTAACGTTATACGGTCGTCCATACTCTCAAGCTCCAATTGGTCGCCGGGGCAAGCAGCAACTGGTCCCGGACTGGTTTCGGCAGTACGATTGCCCACGGAAGGGCTCGTAAGCCCCAATGGGGCAACCGCCTCGAATTCGTCGAACGGTCCGCTAGCTGATCAGTACCCGCCCATCGACGGCGATTCCATCGCGCCCGGCGATGCTGCCGGCACCGGAGTAGCCTCTCCGAGCGGGGTGTTCTGCGGAGCCGGTGTTCCGACCGGCGCGCCGAACGGAGCCAGCGCCTCGTGCCCGTATTTCATCCCGGCGATCGCACGTCCTGAAACGAGGTTCGCGGTCGCAGGCGCAGGGCTATCCACAATCGTGTCCGCCACCCCCTCATGCTCGAACGGCCGGCGCACATCGAGCGGCGCCGGTTCGACCACATGGCCGATATTGACGTCTTCGTTATCGACGCGAATTTTGCTGGAGAGAACGACACCGCGTTCGGCGCGAAGATCGTAAAATCCCGGCGGCAGGTCCGCCGTGAACGAGCCGTCGGGCTTGGTCGGCGCGACAAAGATGTCGTTGGTTATGCGATTCTCATAATGAAGCTGGCGTCGATCGGCCGGCTTGCCGTCGCGATACGACATCATCCCGCTCACGTTCGCCGCGCCCGCAATCCGCGTCCACGATGCCAGCCCGGCGGCGACAGCAACCGATAAAGCAACCGTCGCGAAACCAAGACGGCGTCCCGACATGTGATTGGAAATGTTCTTCACTACGACTCCAAGGCAATTAGTTTTCTGCCGGGTAAAATTCTAGCCGCTTAGGGCATTTCCATCCAAGCCCGAGCATCGCTTATGCTCTCCAAAAATCCAGACGAGGACGCGATGGAACGGATAACCCTTTTTCACAATCCTGGCTGAGGCAACTCGAAAGGCGCGCTCGAGATACTTCGGGCGCGCGGTGTCGAGTTCGACACCATCGAATACCTGAAAGATCATCCGACGCGCGAGCGGCTCGAGAAAATCATCGACATGCTCGACGGTCAAATCACCGACCTGGTCCGCAAGGACAAGCGCTTCAAGGAGCTTGGCCTGAATCCCGCTGACTACGCCGACAAGAAGACGGTCGTCGCGCTTCTGCTGAAGCATCCCGAGCTGATGCAGCGCCCAATCGTGATTCGCGGCAAGCGCGCAATCATCGCGCGTCCCCCGGAAAAGCTCGAAGCCTTGTTGTGAGGATGCAGTAGGACGGAATTTATTCCGTCGCTTTGTCCCTGCCTACGCGCTCTTCTTAACCTTGCCCGAGCGGATACATCGTGTGCAGACCAGGATTCGCCGCACGTTGCCGTTTATCTCGGCGCGCACTTCCTGCAGGTTCGGATTCCACCGCCGCTTGGTCTTGTTGTTGGCGTGACTGACGTTGTTGCCGACTGACGGCTGCTTCTTGCAGTATGCGCAATGTCTCATGAGTCTTCCGTTCGAATCTAAATGATCCTGCTAGGGTAGCCCGACCTGCGGCCGCTTGAAAGAGGGTGAATACTTCGCCTTCAGCAGCGCCTCGCCGACCGCTTCGCTCTCGAGCACCGCGCCCGCGTCGCATCCGCACTTGAGGCTCATCAGCCATGCGCTGCGCCCGAGTGCGACCGCGTAGCTGTCGAGCTGTTCCTTGAGGCCCTTGGGCGCGTCCTTGTCCTGGATCGTGAGGTCCTTGGCGGCGACGATCACCTCGTTGGGGCTCGAGCCGGTTTGCTCGGTGAAGAGCTGCTTGATCATCGCAACGAACGCCTGATGGTCGAGCGCGGGCACGTCGCTCCGGATGACGCCGTCGTAAATCGAGTCGGGCCGACTGTTGGGCATTCCGGAGAGCGCCTGCCGAATCGAATCGGCGCGCGACTGCTCGGCCGACGGCGCCTTCTCGTAGTCGGCGAGGATTACACGCGCCTCGCCTGCGTTCCCGCCCGCCATCGCGCCGAGCGTACGTCCCAGCAGCGCATTCGCCGCGCTGCGCCGCAACTGTCCCTGCGCGGCCGCGATCATCCGCTGCACGTCGGGATTGTTGATTCCCGCCGACTTGAACACCGCCATCGCATCCTCGCCGTCGCCGCGATCGAGCAGCGCCTTCGCCGTCTCGAGCGGATTTAGCGGGGCGGTATCGCGAATCGACGCCGTCGCGAGATACAGCTTGGTCGCCGCGACCAGCTTCGCCTCGACGCGTGTCTGCACCGCCTCGAATGCCTGCCATTGATCGCTCGAGATAAGTTTCTTGCCGGTCGCGCGCTCGGCAAACGCCTGCGCCGGCAGTGAGAGGAACGCGGTCAAGCCGCCAACCACCGGCTCGCTGTCGGTAAAGGTGAAGCGATGGCGGTCTTCGGCCAGCGTCGAGAGATTCAGCGTCCAGATTTCGTAAGCGCCGGTAAATTTCGCCTCATTCGAGTCGCGCTGCGATTGAAACGATTCGGTCGGCAAGCTCACGACCATCACCGCGTCGAGCCGATCCTCCGGGTCGCCAGCGACAAATCGCTTGACGCAGGCGTCGACGCCCCCCGGCGGCTGAATCGGTACCGCCTTCACGTTCGGCAGCTTGCCGACGATTTGGTCGATATCGGCCTCGGTCTGCGGCGAGATCGGCCCAATCACGCCGACGCCAATTTTGATCTGGTCCGCGTACGCGCCCGCCGCAGCCGCGACCACCAACATTGCCGCGCCGAGCAGCATTACCGTAATTTTTCTCATCGTTCGAGTGATACGGTGAAACAAAGAATTCGCCGCGCCGAGAGCTTTTCAAAACCCGCCGCGATCTTCAACCCGTACAGGCAATCCCCCGATTTTTGACGCCATACCGGCGAGTTGCATGAGTATCCAGTCCGAAAGCTACAATGTCTAGCCGGTTATGTCCGACCACATCGTCCATATCTTGCCCGAACAAGTCGCCAGCCAGATTGCGGCGGGCGAAGTCGTCGAGCGGCCGGCGTCTGCCGTCAAGGAGCTGGTCGAGAACTCGCTCGACGCGGGCGCGCGCTCGGTGAGCGTCGAGATTCTGGGCGGCGGATCGGCGCTGATCGCGGTCGCCGACGACGGCGCCGGCATGACGCGCGCCGACGCGATCCTTTCGCTGCGGCGTCATGCAACTTCGAAGATTCGTAGCGCCGCCGACCTGACTGCGATTCGCACGCTCGGATTTCGCGGCGAGGCGCTCGCCTCGATCGCCAGCGTTTCGCACCTGCGGATGCAAACCCGCCGCGCCGCCGACGAACACGGCGTCGAGGTCGCAGCCGAAGCCGGCAATATCGAGGATACCCGCACCTGCGCGATTGCGGCGGGCACGCGAATCGAGGTCCGCGAACTTTTCTTCAACACCCCGGCGCGCCTCAAGTTCCTGAAGACGCTCGCGACCGAGCAGGGCGCGATAGCAGAATCATTCCAGCGCGTCGCGCTCGCCAATCATCACATCGCGTTCCGTCTGTCCGCCGACGGCCGCGTCGTCTTCGATTTGCCGCGCGCCAACTCGGTGCTCGAACGATTCCGGCAAGTGTTCGGTCCGAAGATCGCAACAAAAATGCTTGCGTTCGATCTCGATCGTCCCGGAATTCGCGCGCAAGGTCTGGCCGCGTCGAGCCAGGAATCGTTCGCCACCGGCAGGATGATCTTCACATTCGTCAACGGCCGCTCAGTGCGCGACCGGATGCTGATTCGCGCAATCGAGCAAGCGTACCAGACGCTGATCCCGCGCGGACGTCATCCGGCGACGCTGCTGTTCGTCGACATGCGGCCCGAAGATGTCGACGTCAACGTGCATCCGATGAAAACCGAGGTGCGATTTCGCAATGGCGGTGCGGTTTTCGACGTGGTCTATCATGCGATTCGCGACCGGCTGGCGGACCAGACCGAAAACGCGCCGGCGCCGGCGTCATCCACCGACGATGCCGCGATGGGACTGATCACGATGTCGTCGGCGAGCGAGAACCCTCGCGCCGGACAACCGGCCCTGAATCCTCGCAGCGACGGTCCTCTGCGGCTGGTGCCCGATGCGCCCAGTCCGGTCGCGTATCAGCGTCCGCTCACCCTGGCTTACGATCGCGATGCGCGCCCGGGCGCAAGTCTGGCTGCTCCGATACCCACGGCGCCAATCCCGATGTACTCGAAGCTGCGCGTGATCGGACAAATCTTCGCCGGATATATCGCGCTCGAGACCGAGGAAGGCTTGCTCCTGATCGATCAGCACGCGGCGCACGAGCGCGTCACCTTCGAAAAGCTGCGCCGCGAACTCCGCGACGGCGGGATTCGCACGCAGGCGATGCTCGCGCCGGTGTCGGTCGAGCTGAACCCCGCGCGCGCGTCGCAAGTGCATGGCGCGATCAGCGAGCTGCGCGCGATGGGCTTCGACGTCGAGCCGTTCGGCCCCACCACCCTGCTGCTCAAGGGCGCGCCCGCGGTGTTCGGGCCTGAAGGCGGCGCGAAGCTGCTCGGCGATATGATCGAGAGCATGGGCGATGCGGGCTTTCGTGGCGGCGGCGAGGCCGCATTCGAGAATTGGCTGAAGCAGCTCGCGTGTCACGGCTCGGTTCGAGTCGGGCGCGTGCTCGAGCTCGCGGAAATCCATTCGCTGCTGGCAGAACTCGATCGCACCGAATTCAAGACCAACTGCCCGCACGGACGCCCGGTGCATATTCAGTTCGCACGCGGCCAAATCGAGCGAATGTTTCGGCGATGAGCGTTTTGCCGAATGCAGAAATCGCGGCGCGGACGCGTCCGGCGCGGATATCGGTTGGCTTTATCGTCGGGCCGACCGGAGCGGGTAAATCCGCGCTCGCGATGGAGGTGGCGGATCGCACGAACTGCGAGATCGTCAACGCCGACTCGCGCCAGTTTTATCGCGGGATGGATCTTGGCACGGCGAAACCGTCGGCCGAAGATCGCCGGCGCGTCCCGCATCATCTGATAGACGTGCGCGACCCCGACGAGTCGCTCGACGTGGCCGAGTTCGCGCAGCTTGCGCGCGCGAGCATCGACGACATTGCGGCGCGCGGGCGAAATCCCCTGGTGGTCGGCGGTAGCGGGCTTTATCTGCGAGTGATCCGCGGCGGAATCTTTCACGGCCCGCCCGCGTCGCCTGAAATTCGCGATCGATTGGCGAAAGTCGCGGCGGATCAGGGCGTCGCGCATCTGCATCAGAAGCTGCGCAAGATCGATCCTGAAGCGGCGAATCGAATCGGCGTCAACGACCTGTACCGAATCGTGCGGGCACTGGAAGTCTTCGAGCTGACTGGCGAGACAATTTCGGCGCATCAGCGGCGGCATCGCTTCGCCGACATCGGCTATGACATTTTGACGGTCGGTGTCGAAGTCGAACGCAAAAAGCTCTACGAGGCGATCGATTCGCGCTTCGATGCGATGCTCGCCGCCGGCCTTGTCGAGGAGGTGCGCGCGCTGGTCGAGGCGGGATATTCGCCTGGGAAGCCGCCCCTCAGTACGATTGGATACAAGCAGATCGCGGCGTATCTTCGGCGTGAAATCGCGCTTGACGAGGCGGTAACCCTCGCCAAGCAGGAATCGCGGCGACTGGCCAAGCGTCAACTCACGTGGTTTCGCCGTGAACCCGAAATCGTATGGCTTGACCCGGAGCGCGGCGCCCACGATGCTCTTGCGTTGTTCGAGAAATTTTTCAGGCGTAGATAAAAGTTGAAAAGCAATCACAACGGACATAAGACGCGGGGCGGCAAGCATCGCGGCAACGGAATCGCGACGACCGAGGCGCAGAGCTCTGATCCGCGCAGCGCAATCGAGCGCGTCCGCCTTGCGCGGCATCCGAATCGGCCGCAAACCCTCGACTACATCGACTTGCTGATGCGGGACTTTATCGAGATACATGGCGACCGTCACTTTGCCGACGACGGCGCGATCGTGGCGGGCCTTGCATACTTTGGGCATCGCCCGGTCGCAGTGGTCGGGCATCAGCGGGGCCGCTCGACCTCCGAAAGAATCAAGCGCAACTTCGGCAAGCCGCATCCCGAGGGTTATCGCAAAGCGATGCGCGTTTATGAACTGGCGGAGCGGTTCGGCCTGCCTATTATCACGCTGATCGATACACAGGGCGCCGAATCGGGCGTCGGCGCCGAGGAGCGCGGACAGACCGAGGCGATCGCGCGCAACCTCGAGCTGATGGCGCGGGCCACCGTACCTATCGTCACGTGCGTGATAGGCGAGGGCGGCTCGGGCGGCGCGCTCGCACTGGGAGTGGCGAACATAGTCCTGATGCAGGAGAACGCGTGCTACTCGGTAATCACGCCTGAAGGATGCGCCGCGATCTTGTGGCGCGCGGGCGGCGAAGAGAACGTCGCGGCGGCCGCGTCGGCACTGAAGTTGTCGGCGCCCGACTTGCTCGAGTTCGGATTGATCGACGAGATCGTGCCTGAGCCCGCCGGTGGAGCGCATACCGCCCCGGCCGAAGCGGCTCATCTGATAGGCGCGGCGCTCGCACGGCATTTGGAGCGCCTGGTCAAGTTGAAGCCGCAGGAGTTGCGCCGTGCGCGCGAACGGAAGTTCGCCGTGATGGGCTCGGCCTACCTGACCCGCGGCCGCGTCGAGAACAATTCACTTGATTGAATGTGAAACCCGCGATGGGTTTCACGCTTCCTTCGGCAGGGGTGACCTCCTTCGGCTTCGCTCAGGACAGGCTCTGCACTCAGTGCGATCGTAACCTTCTCGCGGCGCTGTGGTTTATCTATTGAGCAAGCCAGTCGCAGGAGGTCTACATCGATGGACACCAAGAGCACGCACGCGAGGATTATTCCAGGAATGCGGTATCGAAATGCGCCGGCAGCGATCGAATGGCTGTGCAAGGCCTTCGGCTTCGAGAAGAATCTTGTGGTGCCCGATCAGAACGGCGGGATCGCTCATGCGCAGCTCACGTTTGGCGACGGAATGATCATGCTGGGTTCGGTCGGCGGTGGAATGTTCGGCCGCCTGATGAAGCATCCCGATGAAATCGGAGGCTGCGAGACGCAGAGCGCATACGTAATCGTTGCCGATTGCGACGCGCACTACGCTCGCGCCAAGGCCGCCGGCGCCGTGATGCTGCGCGACGTCCAGGACGAAGACTACGGCGGCCGCGGGTACACCTGCCGCGACCTGGAGGGTCACATCTGGAGTTTCGGCAGCTACGATCCTTGGGTGCAATCTTAGCAGATCGTCACCCCTTCCTGAGGAAGGGGAACAATCCGGAAAGTTCACGGCGTGCCGCACAACGTGCCGTTGATGTCGCATTGAGGCGTGATGCCTCGATCGCGTTGCTGCTGGTTCAGCGCCGAGATCGCCTGGTTGGTTTTGGCGCTGGGGTCGCACTGGCAGAGCTGGCTCGCGCAGCAACTGCAATCCGCTGCGGTTTCTGCTTTCACGATTTCCGAAATGTCGCATCCGGACAGCCCCGAGCATGCCGTGCTCACCAGGTCGCGATCATTGCATTCGTCGGTGCATAGCGTGGCGTCGCAAGTGAAGCCGGCCTGCGCGCCTTTCGGTTGCAGGCAGGTGTGGTACTCGTCGCAGACCTTGGCGCAATCGACGCCGCTGCCCGGCGGAATCATCGTGACCCCCGGGACATATAATGGGCACCCGATGCCCCCGGGAGCGTCGGGCAAGCATGCGGGAGGACTTGGCACAGCGGCGGGAACCGCGCCCTCGCGCGCGTCGGCGGACATCATCTTATATGCGATCGGTGGACATGGCGGGTGTCGATGTCGCCGTCGCAGGCGGAGCGTAGGCTGCCGACCACGTCAGCCCGTCACCGAGCGTGCATGCTTGATCGTTCTGGCCAACCTGGTAGGGACCGTCGAACACTGGGCACGAGCATTGGACGATGCCGGCCTGCGCAGTTTTGAAGCATGGCGCGGTCATGCATCCGGCGTAGGGCTGTTGCGCGCAATTCGTCAGGCCGAGTCCGTTTTCCGGAACGCAATCGAAGCTGAAGGTCGAATAGACGCTCGACCCGGGCATCAGGTTTCCAGCGTTCACGTTGGCGCAGACTGGAGCTGAGTTGAGCGTCGCGCAGAGACTGCCGTCGGCGCCGCATTGCGCGATCGTTTTTTCATACACCGCGTGATTGAGGATCGCGTTTATATCGACGAAGTACACGCCGTACGGAATGTCGAAGCATTGACAGTTGGCATATTTGCCGTCGGCGGTGAGCGTGCACGACAGGTTCTCAGCGCCCGAACTCGGTCCCGAGTAGTAGCACAGCGCGAACGGTCCGCCGCGGCACGGGACGAAGTTGCTCGACGCTAGCGTGATGTCGGCGTAGGCGGGGCCGAAGGTGGTCGTCCAGTTTGCGGGATTGCTCCAGAACGCGTGAGAGTTGGGAACGAAGTGCACGATTCCGGACGTCGTCGTAGTCGTCGAATTCGATCCGCCGCCATTGCAGCTTGCCAGCAGGAGCATTGCCAATATAACGAGGCGAGCAGAGCGATTGCGGTTCACGATTCGAAATGTCCCAGAGGTTACAAATCCAGCTTGGCGCTGATAGCAGTCAGTTTGCAAGTGTTAACTATAAGTTAATCCTTCAGAGACGGTACTCGCCCCTCCAACCGCGATTGTTCCCCTTCCCTCGAAGGCCCGAATAACAGGGGTTAGGGGTTAGGTTGCTGCTGCAGCTTAATGTTAGAAAGTATGCGCGAAGCCTTCACGAGGAGAGCAACGATGAAGCAGATAATCTACGCGATGCAGTTCAAGGGAAAAGCCGGGCCGGGTCGCGTCGGCAAATGTGATGAAGGCGTTCGACCAGCGCCTCGAGCACCACGATCGCGACCGAGATTGGTGCCGAGGGCGTACACGGGAGCATCAAGCCGGCGCCGGGCGGCAAGGCAGAGTTCGAATCGGAGGTGACGCTCACCGGAGAAACCTCTTTTCTGGAGAAGGGCACTATCCGATTCGGCGACCGCAATCGTTTGCAGTTCAGCACCGTCGAGCATGGATATCTCGGCGACAGCGCCGATCCGAAGCTGAAGGCCGGCGCGGTAATGTGGCGCGTCGATGGAGGCGAGGGGCAGTTCGCGGGCGCCACCGGATTCATCACGTCGAATTTTACGCTGAGTGACGCAGGTGAGGTGACCGACAATCAGTTCGGCGTGATTTTTGTGAAGTGAGTTCTCGTCTCCTCTCCCTGTTAGGGAGAGGATGAAGGTGAGGGTCCTTGGACAGTGCGCTATTTTGCGCGCGATTCAAGATTCTCTCTCTGAGGGATCGGACAGCTAGCGCGGACGCGTTGAATCGGGGCGGTTGATCGGGCAATTCTTGTTCGATGTCATCACGAGCAGCAAGGAAGTCAGCGCCCGTTGGCACCGCCGCGGAGCCGCCATCGATCGACACTCTGCGCGCGCGGATGGATGAGATTAATCTCAAAATTCTGCGTCTGATCTCGGCCCGCGCGAGTGTCGCGACGGAGATCGGCCGACTGAAGCATCATGAGGGCGGCGAGGTTTACCAGCCGGTCCGCGAGCGCGCGATTATCGAAAAGATGATCGCCGAGAACCAGGGGCCGCTCACCGACGATCAGGTCAAGCGGATTTACGTCGAGATAATTTCGGCGTGCCGCGCGCTCGAGCACGAGCCGCGCGTTGCGTTCCTCGGCCCCGAGCATACCTACTCACATGAGGCGGCGCGGATGCGGTTTGGCTCGAGCGTCGAGCTGATGCCGCTGGAGTCGTTCGCCGCGGTCTTCCAGGCAATCGAAAACGGCCGGGCGGATTTCGGCGTCGTACCAGTCGAGAACTCGACCGAAGGGTCGGTCACGCTGACGCTCGATCTGCTGATCGACACTTCGCTGGTAATAATTGGCGAGGTGCTACTGCCGATTCGGCATTCGTTGATGTCGCTCAGCGGCGCCGCGGGTGACGTCAGCCGAATCGTGTCTCATCAGCAGAGCCTCGCGCAGTGTCGTGGATATATCACCGCGAACTTTCCGAAATGCGAGACTGAAGCGGTCGCGTCCAATGCGTTGGCTGCCCAGCGTGCGGCGGCGGACGGGTCCATTGCGGCGATCGCGTCGAAGGCGGCGGGCGAGGCTTACGGCCTCAAGACGATCGCGTCGAACGTCCAGGACCTGGCGGCCAACACTACGCGATTTCTCGTGATGGGCACGCGGCCGGTCGACCGGTCGGGCAAGGACAAGACCACGCTACTGTTCGCGGTGGCGGACCGGGTCGGCACGCTCAACCAGGCGCTGAACCTGTTTGCCCGCAACGCGATAAATATCTCGAAGATCGAGTCGCGTCCGCTGCGCGCGCGTCCGTGGGAGTACCTGTTCTTCGTCGACGTTATGGGGCATCGCGACGATCCCAAGCTCGCCCGCGCGCTCAAGTCTTTGTCGACCAAGGCTCTATTCTTGAAGGTCCTGGGATCATATCCTGAAGGAAGGTCGGCCGCTGCCTGAGCCGGGCAGCCCAGAACCTTTCAGTGGCCGTTCACCTGTTTTGATCAAAGCACAAGATCTCGTACTCCCATCTGTCGCCGCGCTTGCTCCCTACGAACCGGGCAAGCCGATCGAGGAGTTGCAGCGCGAGCTCGGAGTCGTCGATCCCGTCAAGCTGGCGTCGAACGAGAATCCGCTCGGGCCGTCGCCGCGTGCGATCGAGGCAATTAAGGCGGCGCTCCCCGAGCTGAATCGCTACCCCGACGGCGCGAGTTACGAGCTGCGGGCGAAAATCGCGGCGCATCATAAGATCGGCGTCGAGCGGGTGTTTGCGGCGTCGGGCTCGGTCGAAGTGCTCAACCTGCTCGGGTTTCTTTATCTGCGTCCGGGGCTCAACTCGGTCTACTCGGAGCATTCGTTCGCGATTTATCCGCTGGCGACGGCGGCGGCCGGCGGCGAACATCATGTCGTCAAGACCAGCGATGGATTCTCGCACGACCTCGACGCGATGGCGGCCGCATGCGACGCGAACACGCGAATTGTTTTTCTTGGCAATCCGAACAATCCGACTGGCACGATTTACCGGCGCGCCGAATGGAAGCGCTTTCTGGAGCGCGTGCCGGAGAACGTGGTGATCGTCGCCGACGAGGCCTACTTCGAATTCGTGCGCGACCCGGATTATCCCGACTCGATGGAAGATCACGACGATCGCCGGCTGATAATCACGCTCCGGACGTTTTCGAAAATTTTCGGGCTGGCCGGCATTCGGGTCGGCTACGCGGTCGCGCGGCCCGATATGATCCAGATGCTGGATAAGGTTCGGCAGCCTTTCAACGTCACGTCGCTGGCGCAGGTGGCTGCGATTGCGGGGATGGACGATCGCGCGCATATCGCGAGGACGCTGCAAGTCAACGCCGAGGGGATGACCTACCTCGAGGACGAGTTCGCGCGGCTCAGGCTGCCGTTCGTCCCGAGTCACGCAAATTTTTTCCTGGTCGACGTGGGCGACGGCCGCGCCGTTTACGACAAGCTTTTGCGCAAAGGCGTGATCGTACGCCCGATGCAAGGCTACGGATATCCGCGGCACGTGCGAATCAGCGTCGGGCTGCCCGAAGAGAATCGGCGGCTGGTCGCGGCGCTCGGCGAAGCGATAGGCGCACAATCGTGAAGAATCGAAATGCAGAAACGATGGCGCAAGCGCTGCTCATCGCGATGTTCGTGGTCGCGATAATGTCGTGGTCGTCGGTGCCGGCACAGATTCCAATCCACTGGGACATCTCGGGGCAGGTCGATGCCTACGGATCAAAATTCACCGGATTGTTGCTGCTGCCGATAATCGCGCTGGCAGGGTACATCGCTGATCGGGCTGACCGCTGTTCTCTCGCCCGCGCAATTCCAGGGACGCGCGATGAACGCGCTGTCGTGGTTCAGGCTCACATACGTGCTGATAATGGCGGGAGTGTTTGGCGTGATCGTAGCCGACGTTCGCGGCGCGAATATCAACATGAACTACGTTATCTTCCCGCTGCTCGCGCTTATGATGATCGCGATCGTCAACCTGCTGATACATACGAACCGCAACAAATCGGCCAAGACGGCGCCGCCCGGCGGCGGGGTCCAGGTCTGATGGCGCAGCTATTTCGACAGATGACCGTGTGCGGAGTGGGCCTGATAGGAGGCTCGCTCGCGCTTATCGCGCGGCGCGCGGGCGTCGTCGGCAAGGTTGTTGGCCTCGGGCGGTCGCAGGCGAACCTTGACGTGGCCGTCGATCGCGGCATGATCGACATAGCGACGCGGGACCCGATAGAAGCGGCGCGCGGTGCGGACCTGATAGTGCTGGCCGTGCCGATTCAGACGATGCGTGCGACCCTGGAAAAAATGATCGAATACACAGCGCCCGACGCGGTCGTCACCGACGTTGGCAGCGTGAAGCAATACGTTGTTCGCGAGCTCGAGCCGCTGATCACTGGAAAAAGATCGCTGGTCGCGGCGCATCCTGTCGCAGGCAAGGAAGACTACCGGCGCGGCTGCTGCCGACCCTGCTCTGTTTCGGGACCGGCGAGTGATTCTCACGCCGTCGGCGAAGAGCACGCCCGATGCGATCAACAAGATTGAGCAGCTTTGGGACGAAACCGGCGCGTGCGTCGAGATGATGGACCCTGCCACGCACGACGCGATCCTCGCGCGCTCGAGTCATCTGCCGCAGGCGGTGTCGAGCGTGCTGGCCGCGGCTCTTGACACTGAAAAGATCGGCGACAAGCTCGCAGCCGAGTACGGAGCGGGCGGACTTCGCGATACGACGCGGCTGGCGGCGTCGTCGTGGGAGATGTGGCGCGACATCTTCGTGACGAATCGCGAGGCGATCGCGGCGGCACTGAAACTCTACGGCGGAACCTTCGCGGAATTTCAGCGCGCAGTCGAAGCCGGCGACATGGTCAGCGTCGAGAAGATTTTCAATCGCGGGCGCGAGATGCGGGAAAAGATCAGATGAGTCCGCAAGAGCCCAATCATCGCGATTGACGGCCCGGTCGGCGCGGGAAAATCCGTGGCGGCGCGTGAGCTCGCCCGCGATCTTGGATTTTCGTACCTGAACACGGGTGCGATGTATCGCGCGGTCGCGATTGCGGCGCGCGAGGCCGGTATCAGCCCCGATGATCCCAACGTCGAAGAGAGACTAGCGTCGGTACTCAAGGGGATTAAGATAAAGTTCGACGGCGAGAAAATATTCCTCAATGGTCGCGACGTGACCGCGCTGAAGGACGATCCGGAAATCGGCGAGCTCGCGTCGCGATTCTCGGCGATTGGCTCGGTGCGCGCGCGGATGCGCGAGTTGCAGCGCGCGGCGGGCGCTGACGGCGGCGTAGTCATGGAAGGACGCGACATAGGTACGGCGATTTTTCCCGACGCCGAGTTCAAGTTCTTTCTCGATGCCGACGTGAAAACGCGCGCGCATCGCAGATATGAAGAGCTCAAGAAAAAAGGCGCGTCGATTACGGAGCATGAAGTGCTCGAGCAGTTAGTTGAGCGTGACCGTCGTGACAGCGGGCGCGAGCTCGCCCCGCTCAAGCGCGCGGACGACGCGACCGTGATAGATTCAACCAATCTTTCAATCGACGCAGTGGTTGCGGCGATGAAAGCGAAGATCAATGATCGAAACAACGCCGGCAAGGACTTGAAACGAGCCTAGCCCGGTTGTAAGGATCGCAGCAGCCCGAAGTCCCGGAATCCCGGAAGGTCCCCCTAAATGGAGAAAGTGTTGCCAGAGCAAATGAGCGGAGGAGAAAATGACTTTGAGTCGTTGATGGAAGAGAGTTTGAAGGCTCCCCGTCCCGGCGACGTGCTGGTTGGAAGAGTGCTTCTAATCACGCGCGACAGCGTCATCATCGACATCAACTACAAGTGCGAAGGGCAGGTCCCCCTCGCCGAATTTCTTGACCACGAGGGGCATCCCACCGTCAAGGAAGGCGACGAGGTTGACGTGTATTTCGAAGGCACCGAGACCGACAACGGTACGGTGATGCTTTCGCACGCAAAGGCGGAGAAGTTCAAAGTTTGGCGCGAACTCGATAAGGCGTTTCAGGCGGAGACTCCGGTCGAAGGCGTGGTGCTTGGCAAAGTCAAAGGCGGGCTCAAAGTCGATATCGGAGTGCCGGCGTTCCTGCCGGGATCCCATGTTGATATTCGTCCGGCGCGCAACCTGGACCGGTACGTAGGACAGCGCGGACGCTTCCAGATCCTGAAGTTCAATCGCGCGCGTGGCAACGTGGTGGTCTCGCGCCGCAGCGTGCTCGAGCGCGAGCGCTCGTCGCTGAAGGAACAGACGCTCAAGGTGCTCGAAGAGGGCGTCATCCTCGAAGGCACCGTCAAGAATATTACCGACTACGGCGCGTTCATCGATCTCGGCGGAATCGACGGCCTGCTGCATATCACGGATATGGCGTGGGGCCGGCTGCAGCATCCGTCGGAAGTGTTGAAGGTCGGCGACAAGGTTAAAGTCGTCGTGCTGAAGTACGACGCTGAGCGCGAGCGCGTCTCGCTCGGCATGAAACAGATCATGCCCGACCCGTGGACCAAGGTGGCGGAAGGTTATCCGCCAGGGACGCGAATCAAGGGCAAGGTCGTCAGCGTGACCGACTACGGCGCGTTCGTGGAAATCGAAAAAGGCGTCGAGGGTTTGATCCATGTCTCCGAGATGAGCTGGAGCAAGCGCGCGGTGCATCCGTCGAAGGTTGTAAATCCGGGCGACATGGTCGAAGTGCAGGTGCTCGGGGTTGACGAGGCGAACCGCAGAATCTCGCTGGGCCTCAAGCAGACCGAAGCGAATCCGTGGGAAGAGCTCGGGCTGAAGCATCCGATCGGCAGCCAGGTGAAGGGCAAGGTCAAGTCGATTACGGACTTCGGCGTGTTCGTCGAGATCGAGCCGGGCATCGACGGCCTCGTGCACATTTCGGATTTGTCGTGGACCAAGAAAATTCGGCATCCGAGTGAAGTGGTCAAGAAGGGCGATGAGCTCGAGGCGACTGTCCTCGGAATCGACGTCGAGAACGAGCGCGTCAGCCTTGGCGTCAAGCAGCTCACGGCCGATCCGTGGAACACGGTGGCGGAGCGCTACCCGTTGAACACCCGAATTCACGGCAAGGTCAGCTCAGTGGCGGACTTTGGCGTGTTCGTGGAAATCGAAGAAGGAATCGAAGGTCTGATCCATATCTCGCAGCTCAGCAACGAGCGCGTGGACAAGCCGTCGTCGCTGTACAAGGTCGATGACGAGCTGGACGCGCTGGTGGTGCAACTGGATCCGAAGGAGCGCCGGATTGGGCCTCTCGATCAAGGCGGTCAAGCAGCACGAAGAGCGCGAGGAGATGCAGGCCTACCTGAAGCGCGAGCATGAGGCGGCGCGGTTCTCGATGGAAGACATCCTGAAGGAAGAGCTCAAGCTCGATCGCGACGACGGCGAGCGGCGCGCGGCGCGCGGCGGCAAAACCAGCTAGACGGGGGAGCCCGGTCCCGCATAAGCGCGGCGCGGACCGGCGTCGAGATCGATGACCAAACGGGAAATCATCGAAGAACTACTGGCGCGCCGGCAGAAGTTTACCCATCGCGAGTCAGAGACGATCGTGAACGCGATGTTCGATGCGATGGCCAACTCTCTGACCCGTGGCGAGCGCATCGAAATTCGCGGCTTCGGCAGTTTCGCGGTGAAGAAGCGTCGCGCGCGGCAGGGACGCAATCCCAAGACGGGGCAGCTGGTCAGCGTCGATGCCAAGCAGATCCCATTCTTTCGCGCGGGCAAGGAACTCCGAATCGAAGTAAATGGCGCCGAAGAAGCGGGTCGTTAACCGGCGCGCCGACGTGGATGTCCCCGCCGAAGGGCTCCGGCTGTGGGCGCCATGGCGATATGCGTATTTGCGCAGCCTCCTCTCCGATCCCAAGGCGTGCATCTTCTGTTTCGGCAAGCTCTCAGACGCCGAGCGCCGCGAACGCCTGGTCCTGTTCGAGAATCGCGACGTTCTCGTCATGCTCAATAAGTATCCCTACAGCAACGGGCACATCATGGTGGCGCCGCGAAGCCATGTCGCATCGCTGGAACTGCTGACTCGAACGGATCGAGCAGTGCTCATCGACGCGGTCTCGGCGTCCATAAAATTGATGCGCGAGAACCTGCATCCGCAGGCGTTCAACGTCGGCGCCAACCTGGGCAGCGCGGCAGGCGCCGGATTCGCGGAGCACATGCATTGGCATATCGTGCCGCGCTGGACTGGCGACAACAATTTCATGTCGGTACTTGCCTCGACCCGCGTGCTGTCACAAAGTTTGGAAGACAGCTACGAGCAACTGCGGCCGATTTTCAAAAACCTCGGCGCTGAACTATCCTAGGATCTATTAGCTGCGGGATTCGCAATGAATGAAAAACTGCTGAAGATACGGACGCTGGGCGAACTCAAGAGCGCTGGCTACCAGACGATGCCGGTGCGGATGGAGATGCGCAAGAATTTGCTCGAGCGGCTGCGTAGCAAAGAGCAAATCCTGCCTGGAATCGTAGGCTACGAGGAGACGGTAGTTCCGGAGATCGAGAACGGCGTGCTCGCGGGTCATCACATGATCTTCCTGGGCGAGCGGGGACAGGCGAAATCGCGAATAATCAGATCGCTGGTCGGGCTGCTGGACGAACATGTGCCGGTAGTCGCGGGATGCGAAATCAGTGACGATCCGTATGCACCGATATGCCGCCGATGCGTGAAGCTGAAAGAAGAGAAGGGCGACGCGCTCGAGATTGCATGGATCGGCCGCGACGCGCGATACGCGGAAAAGCTCGCGACCCCCGACGTTTCAGTGGCCGACCTGATTGGCGAAATCGATCCGATCAAAGTGGCCGAGGGACGCTACCTGGCCGACGAGGAGACGATCCACTACGGACTGATCCCGCGGACCAATCGCGGCATCTTCGCAATCAACGAGCTGCCCGATTTGACTGAAAAAGTGCAGGTCGGGCTGTTCAATCTGATGGAAGAGAAGGACGTCCAGATCAAGGGCTACAAGATTCGGCTGGCGGTCGACGTGGTGTTCGTCGCGAGCGCGAATCCCGAGGACTACACCTCGCGCGGTCGAATCATCACGCCGCTCAAAGATCGCTTCGACATCCAGATTCGCACGCACTATCCGAAGACAATCGAGCACGAGATTGTGATCATGGAGCAGGAAGCGGCGCATCCGCCGCGCTCGGGCGTTGACGTGCGGATTCCACAGTTCATGAAGGACATCCTGGCGCAGATTACGTTCGAGGCGCGTGCGTCGAACGAGATCAATCAATCGTCGGGCGTGTCGGTGCGCGTTACGATCAACAATTTCGAATCCGCGATCTCCAACGCCGAGAAGCGTGCGGTGCGCAACTCGGAGAACGAGATCGTGCCGCGGATATCGGATTTGCATTCGCTGTATGCGTCGACGGCGGGAAAGATCGAGCTCGAGTACGTCGGCGAAGATAAAAAAGAAGACGACCTGATCGAACGGCTGATCAATCGCGCGGTGCTGAAAGTTTTTGACAAGTATTTGAAGCTCGACGATTTGAAGAAAGTCTCGAGCTACTTCGAGCAGGGCTGGGGCGTCGAGGTTTCCGATAGCGCGCCGTCGTCGGAATATATGGAACCCTTGCGCGAGGTGACCGGACTGCGCGAAGTGATCACGCTGCTCGGGCCGTTCGAGACGCCGGGCTTGATGGCGGCCGCGAGCGAATTTATTTTCGAGGGTCTGCATCTGCATCAGAAGCTCAACAAGGATCGCCAGGGCGGGCGCTTCGCCTATCACGCATGACTCGCCGGGAAACGGCCGCAGTAGTCACCCGCTATACGCAGTGGGACGGGACCCAGCGGCTCAAACTCGACGCCGACAAGGTGTTCGAGAAGCTGGCGGAGTACCTGTCGTACACCGACGACGTGCGCCAGGCGATGGACTGGATGATGCGGCAGGGGATGGACTTCGACGGCGTCAAGGTGATGGGGCTCGAGGAGTTCATCGAGCAGCTTCGCCAGGAGATGCGTCAGCGCTACCGCGACTTCAATCTGAAGAACGCGCTGTCGGAGATGGAGCAGAAGCTCGAGGATATCTTGAATCGCGAACGCACGACGCTGGAATCGCTCAAGGGACAGAAGCCGGGTATCGAGGAGAAGCAGCGCGAGTTGTCGCGGATGCCGCGGCGGTTGTCGGAGGCGATGCGCAAGCTGGAGAGTCACGAGTTCGAGGACGCGCAGGCGAAGGAAGACTTCGACAAGCTGCTCGAGGAATACGAAAATATTCGCGACCTCGAGAATTTTCGCGATCGCAATCAACACATGTTCCACGGTCCCAAGAGCCTCGGCTACGAGGACGCGCTCGAGTTGATGCGCGAGATGGAGCGCATGCGCCAGCTCGAGCAGGACCTGATGTCGGGCAACTTCGACACCATCTCGATGGAAGACCTCCAGCAGATCCTGGGGCAGCAGGCGAGCAAGGATTTTCAGAATCTGAAGCAGGTGATGGTGCTGCTGGCGCAGTCGGGCTACATGGTTCCGAAGGGCGACCATTTTCAGCTGTCACCCAAGGGCGTCCGTCGAATCGGGCAACTGGCGCTACGCGACATCTACCAGAACCTGCTGAAAGATCGATCGGGCGGGCACGTGACCGACCATCGCGGCGTCACCGAGATGCGTCCCGAGCAGACCAAGCCGTACGCATTCGGCGATCCGCTGAATCTGAACCTGGTCGCGACGCTGAAACATGCGCTGGCGCGCAAGGCGGGCGTTCCGCTCGAGCTGCGGCCTGAAGATTTCGAGATCTACGAAAACGACTACGCCAGCTCGTCGTCGACCGTCTTGTGCCTGGACATGTCGTGGTCGATGAGCTGGGAAGGGCGATTTGCGGCGGCGAAGAAAGTCGCGATGGCGATGGAGACGCTGATTCGCTCGAAGTTCCCGCGCGACTTTTTTTCGATCGTCGGTTTCTACACGCGCGCCGTCGAATTGAAGCTCAAGGATCTGCCCGAAGCGTCGTGGAACATGGGCGATCCGTTCACTAACCTTCAGGATGGCTTGCGGCTCGCGTCGGATTTGCTGGGACGGCATCCGTCGCGCAATCAGCACATCATCGTGATCACTGACGGGCAGCCGACCGCGTACTTCCTGAACAAGCGGCTGTATTGCGAATGGCCGCTGTCGTTCGGCGGTATCAGCATGCGCGCGGCGCAGGAAACGTTGAAGGAAGTCGAGCGCATCACGCGCAAGGGAATCACTATCAACACCTTCATGCTCGACGATTCGCCCAGCCTGCGCGCGTTCGTTGACAAGATGACGCAAATCAATCGTGGCCGCGCGCTATTCACCCGCCCCGACCATCTCGGCGAATACATGCTGGTCGACTACCTGTCCAAGAAACGCAAGCGTGTCTGAGCGAGGCTAAGTGGCGGCGGTTGCGGAGTCGTTGGAGTTACGCGCTGCCCCGAAGCCTCCGCTGAAGTGGGCGGGGGGCAAGCGATGGCTTGTGCCGTACCTGGCTCGACTCTGGGATCCTCACAGACATCGTCGCCTGGTCGAGCCGCTATGCGGAGGGCTGGCAGTCTCTTTGGGCTTGGTCCCCGACCAAGCTCTTATAAGCGACATCAATCCACACTCGATTAACTTTTATCGCTGGCTCAAGCGCGGTCTAAGTATCGGTTCGAGGATGCAGAACTCGGAGACCTACTTTTACGAACAACGGACGTTGTTCAATCAACTTATTCGAGAGGGTAAAGCGGACGGTGAGCTAGCCGCAGGTCTTTTCTACTATCTCAATCGCACCTGCTATAACGGCCTTTGCAGGTTCAATAGCAAGGGTGAGTTCAACGTCCCGTTCGGGCGCTACAAAAAACTCATCTATAAGACAGATTTCTCGGAATACGTGCCGGCCTTCGCGCAGTGGGAGTTCATGTGCATGGACTTCGACAAGCTCCCTTTGGAAGCCGATGATTTCATCTATGCCGATCCGCCTTATGACGTGCAGTTTACGCAATACTCAAAGGAAGCCTTTGGGTGGGACGAACAGGTGAGATTGGCCGAAAGGTTGGCTCAACATCCCGGCCCTGTCGTCCTATCCAATCAAGCTACGGATAGAATCCAGGAGCTATACAGGAGGCTCGGGTATCACATCACAGTTCTTACCGCTCCCCGGTTAATTAATTGCACAGGCGATAGGACTCCCGCTCAAGAAGTCCTTGCAACCAGAAATTTGTAGATAGGAGTCCTAGCGTCCGGCGGCTTGACGCGTCTCGATCGTTGCAGGCATCGTCCAACTCGCGCCGATTTGACGTAGTACGAGCCGGTTCTGCTGATCGCCGGCTGCCGCGATCAACCGTTGCAGCGGCTCTTCCATCGGTTCCTTCGACAGTTTGAACGTGCCCCAGTGGATAGGCACCAGGTAATGCGCGCCCGTTGATTGGAACATCTTCCAGACCTGTTCAGGATTTGCGTGATTGTAAATCCAGGGATCGTAGGCGCCTATCGAGAACACCGCGACGTCTGGCGGCGCCGACGCGAGGCTCGCGAACAAGTCGGTGTCGGCGCTGTCGCAGGCAAGCAGTATTCGGCGACCGTCTTTTTCGAGCACATAACTGTTGAAGCCGTATTCTTCGCCGAAAGGAGGCCATCGCTTGCCCCAATGCCGCGCGCCCATCGCGCGGATCGTGAGTCCCTTGACGACGGTGCTCTCGCCCCACTTGAGTTCGCGCACATCCTTGAAGCCCAGCGGCGCGATGATCTTCGAACACTTGTCGCACGCGACCACGACCGCGCTTTTCGGCAGCGCCTTCAGCGAGGGAATGTCGAGATGGTCCATGTGCGCGTGCGTTATCAGAATGATGTCGAGTTGCTGCAATTGCGCGGGAGCGAGCGGCGGATCGACGACTCGCTTCGGCCCGATTGTAAGGATCGAATCGAACGACATGCCGACGCGCGAGAACAAGCTCGGATCAGTGAGCACGCGCGTGCCGAAGAAATTCATCAGCACGGTGGCGTGCCCGAGATTTGCGATCGTGAGCGAGTTGTCGGGCCATGCGGACGGTTCGAGTTTCGGAGGCGAATGATCGGTCGGGGGGTTCATGCTCTGAGAGTACGACCTCGCAGCAAACAGTACCAGCGAAAAAATTGCGACGATGCCGATTACCCGCGGCAGGATTCGCATTAGCCTCGCCAGCTGCGACGGAGGCGGACTCACTTCTCCTTCGCCGGTTTGAAGCAGGGGAGTTCCTTGACCAGCACATAAGTGTAGGAGCGCTCGCGCCACTTGAAGGTCCCGATGCCAGCGCCGAACGCCGTAGTCATCGAGTCAAACTGCTCGCTGTCGGACACGTTGACTACGTCAGCTGGCGCGTATGCGAGATATTCCGGCTTGTCGGGCTCGAGCACTTCATTGAGCGGCGGATTGAAAACCAGGTTGGTGATGCCGGGCTTCGGATGCCAGGCGCTTTTGGGCGAATCCTCGCTCTGGCTGCGCACCACTATCCAAATCGGGTTGCCGCTAGTCTCGGCGATCTTCCACTGGCGTGATTCGATTACTCCGTCCTTGTCCTTGCGAACTTCCTCGACGCCCGGCGGGACCCGCAACAGTTGATCGCATTTGTCGGCGTTTTCTTCCGCGGAAGCTCCCGTGCCGTTGCTGTCTTTCATCGCAGCCTGAGAACCGATGAGCTGCGCGCTGCCGGCCGCCACCATCGGCGCAATCGTCGTAACGGCCCCAACGGCACCGCCCGCCAGGCATCCCGAGCACACTCCCGCGAGCACGATTACCATCGCGGCGGACAATATTCTGCGCGCAATAAGATTTTTCACTTAGGCTTTCGTGCAATGACCATCGAAGACGTGAACGGAGGGCTTGGCAGCGCCTCGTGTCTGATGTCGACGAAGCCGGCGTCGCTGAGCCATCGGGAGACTTCGTCAAATGAATAATCGCGCCCGCGCGTGGTCAGAAGCAAGTACAGCGCGAAGATCGCGCCCGACGTCGGCTGAGTGAGATCCGCATTCATGATGTGATCTTTGACGATCATCATCCCGCCGGATTCAAGTGCGCGAAAGCATTTTCGGAAAAGCTGAGCGTTGTCGGTTTCATCTTCGCTGTGAATTATATTCGACATGAACAGGGCTCCGCATGGGCCCGGGATCTCATCGTACAGGTAGTCGACGCGCACGAGATCGATGCGCTCCAACGCCGCGGGCTCGCGCTCGGCGAGAATTTTGCGCGCGACTTCGAGAGTGGCGGGCAGATCGTAAATCGCGCCGCGCAGATGGGGCCATCGGCGGAGCAGCGCGACGGTGTACGTCCCCGGACCGCCGCCGAGGTCGGCGACTCTCGAAACCTTGCTCAGGTCTAGCTTGTTGGCGACGTAAGCCGCATCGCCGCGCGCGCGCGTGAGGCTGTCCATCGCGCGGATGAATCGTTCCGTCTCTTCTGGACGGCTCTGAAACATATCTGTCGCGCGTGCGGGAAGACCGGTCCGAATAGTCTGCTCGAGATTCGTCCAGGTTTGAAAAATCGCTTCGTCGAACAGAATCAGGCCGCCAAGATATTCGGCGGACGAGCGCAGCAGGTAGCGGCGTGACGCTTCCGTGAGCGAGTAGCGGTTGGCGCGCTTGTCGAGCAATTCCAGCGCGACCATTGCGTTGGCAATCAGAGCGGTTGCGCGGCGATTGGCTGAAATCGCGGCGGCGAGACCGGCCTCATCGAGCGGCGAGCGCTCGAGCATATCGAAGATTCCGAGCTTGAGTGCGGTTTGGATTGCGCGCGCTTCGGCGTGACCGGAGGCCAGCGCAGAAAGTTCGGCGAAGTCCATCGCAGCCCCCGTTAGTGCACGAAATCCTGCGTTACATAAGTGCGGCCGTCAGCGGACTGCGCGATTCCGACCCCGGTCTCGGTGAACTTGCCGGAGACAATGTTGGCGAGATGCTCCGGACTCTTCAGCCATCCGTTCATCGCGCGTCGCGGCAGGTCGGCCGCATCGGCATTGTCGTCCATGTAGATATTCTCGCCGATGGCGTGGTATCCGATGCCGACGCCGCTGACTCTATCCGCGGGAGCGACCCCGTCGGGACTGTTGTGCGCGAGGTAGTGGCGCATCGCCATGTCATAACTGTGGCCGCGTGCGATTACTGCCAGGCGCGCCGAGAATTTCAGCGGCCGCAGTCCGCCCCGTACGCGCTGCTGATTCACCAAGCCGAGGATCTCGGTTTCCTGGTCGGTCAGACCAGATACTTTTTCGGGGGAAGGTGGCGCGGTGTACATCATGTAGAACCGCGCGATAACTGCGGCGAGCAGGGAGAGCACCAGCAGGCTGATTCCAGCCTTGATCGCACGGCGCCGGCGTACCACTGTGGGAGTCGGCATCCTGATGACTTTCGCAGGACCGTTGCGAGTCCGGCGCGGGCGGCGACGCGTTGCTGGCCGTGCACTCATATTCCGCTCACGCTGGAACCCGGCCGCGACGGTGAGTGTTGTTACGGATGGCATTCATAGTTGAACTCAAAACCTGAACCACCGGCGCCTGCTCACGCCCTTCCCCTTGTCGATCGCGACGCGATTGCAGTCGAGCGGCGCCGCGCGCCAATTTCCAGCTATCGCGCCATCAGCAGGATGTCAACGCGAAAGATTCTTGCGTCAGTCGCGATGCTCTGCATCCTCAGCGCGCGAGCAGGCGCCGCCGTGGATTCGGCGAATGCGCTCCCGGCTGGAGCGCTCAAGTCTTCGCCGAGCATGTATCTTCGCGAAGCGTCGTCGAGCGCGATTCGATGGCAACCGTGGAGTCCGGACACGCTCGCACTGGCGCGGCGGCTGAATCGTCCAATCATGATCGACATCGGCGCGGTCTGGTGCCACTGGTGCCATGTGATGGACGCGACGACCTACGCCGACCCGGAAGTCGCGGCGGCGCTGAACAGCAAATTCGTGCCGGTGAAGGTCGATACCGACGAGCGTCCCGACCTCGACGACTACTATCAGATCGCGGCTGCGCAACTGACCGGCGCAGGCGGCTGGCCGCTGACCTGCTTCACGACGCCCGATGGCGCCTTGTTCTTCGCGGCGGGATATCTGCCGCCGCGCCCGGGCAGCAGACCGAACGGCAGCGGCGGCGACAGCTCGTCTATGCTGCCGTTGCTCAAGCGAATCTCGCAGGTGTACGCGGCCGATCGTGCTGGCCTCGAAAAAGAGGCGGAGGCGACTGCGGCGAAACTCAGATCCGCATCGAGTCAGAACGCTCCGACGCAGGGAGGCCTAGATGGCCTGCGCGCGCAAATACTTGCAGGCCTTGCGGCAGCGTACGATCGCCAGTCGGGTGGATTCGCGTCGGGACCGGGGCCGCGATTCTACGATTTTCCCGCGCTCGAACTCGCACTCGCACACGGATTTTACGGGCATTCGGAGTACTCCGCGATGGCGCTCGACACATTGAAGAAAATCGCGGCGGGCGGAGTGTTCGATCAACTTGGCGGTGGATTTCATCGCTACTCGACGGACCCGCATTGGCGCGTGCCGCATTTCGAGAAGCTCGGATACGACAACGCGATGGCATTGCACGCGTACAGCGACGCGTACGAAGCCAGTGGGGACCCGGACTTCGCGCGCGTCGCGAAATCGATTACAGGCTATGTGAATCGCGAGCTGCTCGATCCGAAGACCGATGCGTTCTACTCGCATCAGGATGCTGATTCATTCAAGGGCGACGATGGCAGCTACTACACGTGGACGGTCGCGGAAGTTAAGCGCACGCTACCGCCCGACGAGGCGCGCATCGCAATTTTATTTTACGGCATGCAGGACGCGCCTGCCCTCGCCCCGGACGGGCGAATCGTGCTGAGGCGCGCGATGAGTCCCGAGCAACTCGCGGCCAAGTTAAAGATCCCGGTGCAACAAGTGCGCGAGAAAATCGTCACGGTGTCAGACGTGATGCTGGCGGCGCGAGCTCGTCGCAAAACCCCGCCTGTCGATCACGCCGTGATGACTGATCGTAACGCGTTGATGGCCGACGCGTATCTGACGGCGTCTGCCGCGCTTGACGACTCGAGTCTTCAGCGCACAGCGCTCACCGATCTGGATTTCATCGTTGCGCATATGCGGGCGCCCGACGGGAGTTTCTTTCACGTGCTGGCGGATGGACGCGCCCAGGTCGCGGGTTTAGCGGCCGACCAGGTATATCTGCTCAATGCGCTAGTCGACGCGTACCAGTATTCCGCCGATGAAAAATATCTGTCCGAAGCGCGCCAGCTGGCCGCGATCATTGTGAAGAACTTCCAGGCCAAAGGCTCGAACCTGTTGATGAACCGCGATACCGAAGACGCGAGCACTGTGATTGCACGGGCGTCGGCGAGCGGACAGGTGTTCTTGGATTTGCCGACGCCGTCGGTGCAGGCGACGATGGCGATCGCAATTGCAAAGCTCGCGCTGATCACCGGCGATGATAGTTATTCGAAAATCGCGAACGATCTGATGGCGAGTGCGCCCGCGATGGCGGGATCGATGCTGAGCAACTCAGTCGCGACTGTAGGACTGGAGCTGGAATATCGCGCGAACGGTGGTGCGACGGTCTCGATTGTAGGTCCGCCTGGCGAGGCGCGCGCCACAGCTCTGTGGAGAATGGCGTTGGCAAGTTATCGTCCAGGGAAAATCGTGGTGCGGATGGGATCGAATCGCACCGACACCGCCTCAATGCCGGCCGCGGCGCGAGCGATGTTTGATTCCAGCGCGGTGAAGAACGTTCCGCTCGCTTTCGTGTGCGCAGGGACAGCGTGCGCTACTCCAGTCGAGACGCCGGCGAAACTCGCGCAGGTCATTAAGAAGTTCGGCGTCAAGGGCGCTGATCAGACTGCGGTCGCCAATGACAAAGCGGCTTCCGCTCGACCGCCGATGTGAAAATCAGTCCAGCGTCTTGTGGAACCTTAGCGTTGCGAGTGTGAGGGTCGCCGCTCCGAGGATCGCCATCGCGACCATCTGCGGCCATAGCACGTCCAGCCCAACACCCTTGATGAAAGTTCCACGCAAGACGATCAGAAAAAAGCGCAGTGGATCGAGATTCGTGAACCATTGCAGCGCGGTCGGCATGCTGGAAATTGGATAGCCAAAGCCGGACAGCATGATCGTCGGCGTGATGTAGAAGAAGGATATCGCAAAAGCCTGCTGTTGGGTCTCTGAAACTGTCGAAATCAGCAGTCCCACGCCGAGCGCGCTCGACAAAAACAGCGTGGTGCCGAGCAACAAAACAAAAATATTCCCGCGAAATGGAACCTCGAACCACAAGCTTCCCAGGATTGCCACGAAGACCACATTGGCAAGGCCGACTATCAGGAACGGTAAGGTTTTGCCGACGATCAGTTCGGCGGGACTGATCGGCGTGACCATCAATTGTTCGAGCGTACCGATCTCGCGCTCTCGCACCACGGCAAAAGACGTCAGCTGCAACACTGATACGAGGACCAGGGTGCCGATCACGCCCGGCACGAAGAACCATCGGCTCTCGAGGTTCGCGTTGTACCATGGACGTTCTTCGAGCTCGATGCTGGGCGCGAAAGTCGCCAGCGATGGTTTCATCCTATCGGCGAGTTGGAGTTGATAGTCCGCGGCGAATCGATTCGCAATCTGATTGATGTATCCGACGGCGATCAACGCGGTGTTCGAATCGGTACCGTCGAGGACGGCCTGCACCGGCGCGGTCTGACCCTTGCGCAGCAGTTCGGCAAACCCCGGCTGAATCTGGAGCACCAGGGTTACGCGCCGATGGTCAAGGAGCGACTCGATTTGCGATTCATTTTGGAGGACGTCGCGCACCCGGAAACGGCTGCTGGCTGTTATGCGTTCGAGGAATTCGCGGCTCTCCTGGCTGTGATCGAAATCGAGCACGGCGGTCGAAACGCGATTCACTTCGTAAGCTCGCCGCGTATCCGAATATCAGCATCTGCAACAGCGGCGGGACGATTAGCGAGAAGCGCGCTTGCCTGTCGCGGAACAGGTGGATGAACTCCTTAATCAAAATCTGGCGCATCCGTTCGATCACGTGGCTTCCTCACGCCAGCGACTTGTGGAACGATCGTCTAGCCAGGAACACCATCAGGGACGCATAGATGACGAGTGCAATCAAAGGCCCGGCGAGAAAGCTGAGGCCGGTGCCGCGCAGAAATACGCTCTTGAGGATGACGATGTAGTAACGCGCTGCGATCAGGTAGGTGAAAGGCTGGACGCCGATCGGCATCTGATCGATTGGAAACGTAAATCCCGACAGCAGGAACGACGGCAGAAAGGCGGTCACCAAGCCAATCTGGCTTGCGGCGAGCTGATTCTTGGTGGCGACCGAGATCCAGAATCCCAACCCGAGAATCGCAATCAAATAAATTCCTGATCCGACGCTCAGCGCGATCAGCGAACCGCGAAATGGAACCTGGAACCAGAAGACTGCGATCGCCGCGCAGGCTGCGGTATCGAACATGCCGAGTGCGAAGTAGGGCACCAGCTTGCCGACGATGATTTCGAGTGACGTCACGGGAGTCGAGATGAGTTGCTCCATGGTGCCGCGCTCCCACTCGCGCGCGACGGTCAGTGACGTGAGCAATACTCCGACCACGGCCATCACGATCGCGGCGACACCAGGCACGATGAAGTTTTTGCTTTCGAGATCCTCGTTGAACCAGGTCCGGGCTTCCACCGACAGCACTGGATTCGCCGTGGGCGCGTGGGACTTGCGAAGATATTCGGTCTGAACGACCGCGCCATAGGAGGCGAGAACAGCTTGCGCGTATCCAATCGCGAGCTCAGCGGTGTTGTTGTCGGAGCCGTCGACGAGAGCCTGGATGTTCACCGGCCGTCCATCGTGCAAGCGCTCTGAAAAGTCGAACGGAATTACAATCGCGAGCTGGCATCGGCCGTCATCGAGCGCGGCGGCCAGCGCGCGGTAGTCGGTGACTGTCGCGGCAAGATCGAAATACTCGGAGGACTGAAAGCGCTTTAGAAGATCCTGGCTCGCCTGGCTGCCTTCCTGATCAAGGGCGAACACCTTGATGTGCTTGGTGTCGAGGTTGACGCCGTAACCCAGCGTCGTCATCAGCATCAGCGGCATCAGCAGGACGATCAGCAGGCTGCGCGAATCGCGCACCACCTGGAACACTTCCTTGCGCGAGATGGCGAGGAGTCGTCGAAGATTCACGGCGATAGCTCCGAGGCGGCGTCTTCGGCACGTCTAGTAGTCAGCGCGACGAACGCATCTTCGAGGCTCGGCCGAATCACTTTCAGGCCGGTGACGGAGATTCCGTCGGCTTCGAGAGCGGCGCGAATCGCGGGCGCAACGGCGGCGTCGGATACAACGAGATGCAACGCGTTGCCGAACACTGCGACATCGCGAACCCCGTCAAAGTGGCGCACGCGTTCAATCGCGTCACCAAGCCGATCGCATTCGAGCAACAGCAACGAGCCGCGAATCGAACCTAGCTTGAGTTCGGTCGGCGTGCCGAGCGCGATCAATTTGCCGCCGTTCATCAACGCAAGGCGATTGCAGTATTCGGCTTCGTCCATGTAATGCGTGGTGACGAAGATGGTGACTCCCTCGCTGCTCATCTGCTGAATCAACTCCCAGAAGAGCCGGCGCGAGAGCGGATCGACGCCCGAAGTCGGTTCGTCGAGAAAGAGGATTGGCGGGCGATGCAACACGGCGCAGCCGAGCGCGAGGCGCTGCTTCCATCCGCCGGCCAGCGTGCCGGTCAGGCTCGACTCGCGCCCGCGCAGCCCCGACATCTCGAGCGCCCAATCGATACGTTTGCGCAAGTCAGCCGCGGGCACGCCGTACATTCCCGCGTAGAAGCGCAAATTCTCGAACACAGTGAGATCGGCGTAGAGCGAAAACTTCTGCGACATGTAGCCGATGTTGCGGCGGATTAGTTCCGGCGATTCGACGACGTCGTAGCCGGCGACGATCGCGCGGCCGGAGGTTGGATGCAGCAATCCGCACAGGATTCGAATGGTGGTCGATTTTCCCGAACCATTGGGTCCGAGGAATCCGAAGACCTCGCCGGTGCGCGTCTGAAATGAAATGTGATCGACCGCAGTGAAATCGCCGAACCGCTTCACCAGGTTTTCAACCTCGACCGAATTGCCGTTGGGTCGTGTCATGCCGCCACGCGCGTCGCGTCTTTGCGCACCGCTTCGACAAAAAGATCTTCGATGGTCGGTGTGACGCGAACGATCTCGTCAAATGGAATCTGGCCGCCTGTCAGCCGCGCGCTCAAATCGGGGATGCGCCGGTCGGCGTCATCGACAAACAGATGAACCGCGTCGCCAACCAGCACCGCGCTCGAAACACCTTCTGCCGCAGCGAGTTCGTCGCGCACACGCCGCGCCTCGGACGATACGATCGATACTACCGAACCCTGGAGACGCGACTTGAGCCGCGCCGGCGAGTCGCAGAAGAGCAGGCGTCCCTGGTGCAGCAGCGCTACCCGGTGGCATCGCTCGGCCTCGTCGAGGTAGGCGGTGGAATTGACGACTGTAACGCCCTGGCCGACGAGCGAATAAAGCATCGCCCAGAATTCGCGGCGCGAAACCGGATCGACGCCGTTGGTCGGCTCGTCGAGCAGCAACACGCGCGGGGTGTGTATCAACGCGCAGACCAGGCCGAGCTTTTGCTTCATCCCACCCGAGAGCTTGCCCGCCAGGCGCGACCGGAATTCGCTCATGCCGCATGCCTTCAGCAGTTCAGTGGCGCGCGCCTCGCGATCGTTTCTGCGGACGCCGAACAGATCCGCGTAGAATCGGATGTTCTCGTCTACCGTCAAATCTTCGTACAGGCCGAAGCGTTGCGGCATATAGCTGATGAGATGTTTGACGCCCTCGGGATCCGCGACGACGTCGCACCGCGCGACACTCGCAGTACCGGCATCGGGCGCAAGCACTCCCGCGAGGATGCGCATAGTCGTGGTCTTGCCGGCGCCATCGGGACCGACGATGCCGAAGATTTCCCCCGGCGCGACGTCGAAGCTCAGGTGATCGATCGCACGTACGCCCGGGAAGTCCTTGACCAGATCGCGAACGACGACCGTCTTGTCATCCACGACTGTTGCCGCTTTGCACGGGAGCCCCGAGGTGAATGGTCGCGTCCGCGGGCATCCCGGGCTTCAGTTCGTGATGCGGATTCTCAACGTCGATCTTGATTCGATAGACGAGCGTCACGCGCTCCTTGTGCGTCTCGACGCTCTTGGGCGTGAACTCCGCCTCCGAAGAGATAAAAGAAATCTGCCCCGGATACGCGCGGTCGGGATAAGTGTCGGTGTGGACCGTCGCCGCCTGGCCCCATCGGATTCGGCCGAGATCGGTTTCTGCCACGTAGGCGCGCAGCCAAACGTGATCGAGGTCGGCCAGCGTGACGACCGGGGTGCCCGGCTGCATCACTTCGCCAAGCTCGGTCTGACGCGTGAGAATGACGCCCGAGAACGGCGCGCGCAACGTGGTGTAGCCGAGCATAATCTTTGCGAGCTCGAGATTCTCGCTGGCGTTATGGATGTTCGCCTTGGCGACGGCGATATCCTGCTGCGCACTGCGCTCCATCGCGAGGTCTCGTTGCATCGCGGCATTCGACTGCTTCAACGCGGTGTCGGTATGGTCACGCTGATCGCCGGAGATGATCTTTTCAACCCAGAGTTGCTGATTGCGAACGTAGTCGATCTTCTTCTGATCGCGATCAGCTTCGTCGTTGGCGACGGTCGAACGCGCCGCCTCGAGTTTTTGCATCGCCGAACTTAGTTGCTGTTCCTGCACCTGGAGAGCGGCTTCGTTGATTGCGACCTGCTGGCGATAGTCACTGTCGTCAAGCCGCGCCAGCAGAGTGCCGGCTTTTACCCACTGGCCTTCGTCGAACGGCAATTCGACGACGCGCGATTGCACCGCCTTGAAGCTGACGACACTTTCGTGGGCTTCGATATTGCCGGAAACCAGCAGGCTGTCAGTCGCGACAACATCTTTGAAAAACAGCGAGTAACCCGTCCATGCCCCGACGCCAGCTATCAGCACAACAACCAACATGATGATTCGTTTCTTCATGCGAGTTGACCCGGCCTTTGCGATGATTGGTTGCGACGAACGGTGGATCTCGCGGGTTTGGCCAAACGATCTCCGAGCCAGCGCAAAAAATTTGCACGCTGGCGTATGAAACGCGGATCAGTGGGTTCCATGCCGTGGATCAGGCGGATGATTTGAGGCATCACCAGCGGGAACAACGCGAGCGACAACATCGAAATGAAAAGTTGAGTCAGATCGGCGCCGCGAGGGATCGATCCTTTCCGCTGCAGGACGCGCAGGCGGGCGACCGCCTTTTCAAACAGCGCGCGACGCTCGGCTTCGACGATGCATTTTCTACCGCCGCTATCGATCGCCTCCCATTCCATCAGGCGCACGAACTCGATGTCAGTGCCGCCCGACAGATAGATATGCGCGAGGGCGCCGGCGAAATCGTTGGGGATGGATTCGAGCCATTCGGCCCGCTCATCGATTTTGCGCCGCAGGATTTCGCGATACAGGTCCTGCTTGGTGCCGAAGCAGTAGTAGAGCATTCGCTTGTTGACGCGGGCGCGCCGGGCGATCGCGTCGACCCGAGCGCCGGCGAAACCGCGTGCCGAAAACTCGGCGAGTGCCGCGTCGAGGATCTTCTCGCGCGTGCGGTTGAGATTGCGAACGATTGTACGTGTGCCAGCCATGACTCCAAATTAACCGGACAGTTAATACTAGTATTAACTGATCAGTTAATTAGAGGAGTCAAGGGCGTCGTGGGAATCAAAGCAGCGATGCGTCAAGAGCGAGAGGGGACGACGCGGCGGGCGCGCGTTGCTTACCACTTCTCCTTGAACGGACGGACGTCGACGTCGTGCGACCACGCGCTGCGATCCTGATGCGCGAGATGCCAGTACGTCTCGGCAATCGCCGACGGCTTCAGCATGGCGTCCTCGCCGAGCTGCGGGAATCGCTCGCGGATCGCCGGCATGTCGATGGCGCCGTCGACGTTGACGTAGGCGACGTGGATGCCCTGCGGCTGCAGGTCGCGGGCCATCACCTGCGCCAGCCCGCGCATCGCGAACTTCGCCGGCCCGAACGCCGCTGAGGTTGCGAACGGCTTAATGCCTGCGGTCGCGCCGGTGAAGATAATCGTGCCGCTGCCGCGTTTCAGCATCGCCGGGACGACTTCCTGCGCGGCGATGAATGCGCCGAAAGTGGTGACGCGCCAGGTGTTCTCGAAGGTGCTCGGCTTGGTGTCCATCAACTTGCCGAACGGACGCATCGCGGCGTTGTATAGAAGCGCGTCAACGTCACCAAGTTCGCGCCGAATCTTCTCGAATGCCGCTGTGATGTCGGCCGCCTTGGCCACATCTGCCGAAACCGCAATCGCCTTCCCGCCAGCCGTCTCGATTTCCTTCGCGAGCGCGGCCAGCTTATCCTCACCGCGCGCGACCAGCGCGACTGCGTATTCTTCGGCAAATTTACGGGCGAGCGCGGCGCCAAGTCCGGGGCCGACGCCGATTACCGCACAGACTGGACGACGATTTGATTCCGCCATGCGTTCCTCCCGCGCTCGCGAATGAGAAGTGGTGAACCGGGGCGGCCCGAGGCCGCCCCTTCTGGAGACGAGATTAGTGTTACGGCGCGGCTTTGACCAATGCGTCGGTCGTGAAGAAGTCTCTTGTCGACCGCGCCCATATTTATGTACCAGCACTCGCGCTCAGGAGTTTGCAGGCCGGGCAGGTAGCACATCGTGGCGAACCCGCTCTGGACGTCAGTCGCGACCGCGCCGACTTCGAATTCGCGCTTGAACGGATAGATCGCCACGCGCGCATCGGGCACCGGGCGATCGCGATAGGTCGTCCACCAGATGTGATTCAACCAGAGCTGACCTTTCTGATCGTATTCATCGATATACGGCTGGTACCACATTTCTGAGTCCATATAGATGATGGTCTTGCCCTGCAGCGCCTGCGAAATCACCTCGCGGCGCGGCGATGCCTCGACGATGTACATATTGCGCATCTCCCACGCTTCGGGACACGCGCTGGCGCCGCCATCAGTCGAACACTTCAACTCGGGTGAATGCTCGGCGTGTGCGACCCCTAGCATCGCGCGATCACCTAGAAACTTGTAGTTGTATTCCTCAGTCTTGGCGTTGAACCCCGAGTAGTGATCCGGATTCCAGGTCTGGGCGCTGGTCGCCGTGCTCTCAATCGCCTCGTTCTCGCGGCGAATCCGGCGCGATCCGGAATTCCAGCTCCAGTCGTCGTCACCGCGGTCGGGTTGCCCATAGCGAAACCGAATGAATCCGTTGCCGCGCTCGGCCTGCGGCGAAAGCACTGGGTAAAGCCCGAACAGCCACAGTCGATTGGTCTTCTTGTAATCGGGATCGACCGGCATCGGCTCGACCTCGACGCGGCCGACCAGGTCATAACCGGCGTAATGCCCGATCTGATAGTACTGGATCACGTTGTTGGGCTTGTTCTGTCCTCCGTACACACTTTCGCAATCGTAAAATCGCAGGTCGTAGTCATCGGTGAGGAGGGGTCGAAACACGTTGTTCCACATGATCTTGGTGGCCACCTGCGGATCGTTGGTGTCGATCAGCGGGAACGGCTGGCCGGCGACGTAGCCGACGAGGCTGCGATTGTCACGGCTAAGGCGCACCTGCGCCGAGTACTTCTCGGTCGCGTCCTTGTAGGGTGGTGGCCAGTCGATTTGACCGGTCGGAATGATCTTCATCGACATCCCATTTTCCACTTTGTAGTAGACACCCGGCGAAACCAGATCCTTCACCTTCGACGCGTTAGCCGCTGTGATCACATCGCCCGGCTTGACGTCGGCGCGTGCGGCCGCTGCTATCGCAATCACCGTCAACACGGCCAGCACGGCGAGCGCCATCCGAGCGGGTGCGGTCCACTCGCGAGTCCTTCGAACGTTGTTACTCAAAAGTTCCATGACTCCTTGCCTCCTCGACCAGAAAATGGAGAAGAGGAAGCAACGTGGGTGCCATGACGCCGTGCTTGAAATGTTCGCAGGAGCACACGGGAAATTCGGATGAGAACGCGAAAAACAATTCGCAGTACGCGCACGCGACCGGTGTCGAGCGACAGCGATCAGCCACTTCGATCAAGATTGATCGAACTAAAACGCAGGGTAGGCCGCGAGTTTCTGCTCAAGCAGAATCCGATCAGCCTCGTCGATCTCAAGAATTTAAATTAGTTGCAAATTGCCACGAAGTTGCAAATTGCCACTGGAAGAAAGTCCGCGACGACGTGCGAGTCTTCCCCTCTCCTGTGAGGGAGAGGATTAAGGTGAGGTCCGTTTACAGCGCGCGTTTCGCGCGCGATTCAAGATTCTGTCCTCGGTCTGAGCGTCTCCGGCCCTAAGGAATCAGCACCAGCTTCCCCGTCGATTGCCGCGATTCCATGAACTTGTGCGCCTCCGCTGCCTGCGCGAGCGGGAATGATTTGCCGACCAGCAGTTTGACCTTCCCCTGCGCGATCAGCTTGAACGACTCCTCGATTCCGCGCCGCATCACGTCGGGCACGGCCGCCACAGTATAGAGCACGAAACCGCTCACCTTGGTCGATTTCTCGAATAGTCTGAACAAATTGAGCGGCTCAGGCGCGCCTCCGGAGCGTCCATAAAGAATCAAATGTCCAAACGGCGCGAGGCACGTCAGCCCCTTATCAAATGTTGTAGCGCCGACCGCGTCCAGGATCAGATCAACCCCGCGTCCGCCGGTGAGACGGTTCGCCTCCGCGGCAAAATCTTTCGTCGCGTAGTTGATCACGTCGTCCGCGCCGTACTCTTTCGCGAGCGCAGCCTTGCTGTCGCTCGATACGGTGCCAATCACGCGAGCGCCCGCTGCCTTCGCGATTTGCACCGCGACGATTCCGACGCCACCTGCCGCCGAATGCACCAGCACCGTCTGTCCGGGACCGGTCTGATGCGCCGTGTGCAACATGTGCCATGCAGTCAACACCTGCACCGGAAACGCCGCCGCCTGCTCGAAGCTCATCGAATCGGGAATCGGAATCACCTGCGTCGCCGGCGCGAGCGCATACTCGGCGTACATCCTACTGCCGAGCGCGGCGACGCGCTGACCAGGCCTGAGATTCGTCACGCCGGCACCGACTGCCTCGATCTCGCCGGCGGCTTCGAGCCCCGGCGTGTCGGGCAGTTGGGGCTGCATCACGTACTGCCCCAGCCGAAATAGCGTATCGGCAAAATTGATTCCGGCCGCGCGCACCTTGATCAGCACGGTCCCAGGTTTCACCTCGGGCTTCGGAACCTCAGCAATCTTCATCACCTCAGGCCCGCCAATCTTGTCGAACACAACCGCTTTCATATGAATCTCCTAGTGACGTCTTCCCCTCTCCCCGTAAGGGAGAGCATCGAAGGTGAGGGTCCTTGTACAGTGCGCGTTTCGCGCGCGATTCAAGCTTCTGCTCCAAGCGCGGAACTGTATTTTCAGATCTATGTCACGGATTGCGGAACGATGGAACAAAGATCGTTGGATCACGCCGAACGCATGAGAGCCTCTTCCACAAACTCCAGCCGATCGTTCCCCCAGAACATTTCACCATCGACAAAAAACGTCGGCGCGCCGAACGCGCCGCAGCTGACTGCCTCGTCCGCGTTGGCGCGCAACTGATCCTTAATTTCGTCGCCATCGATGAGCGCCGGATCGATTCCCACCTCACTCAGCAGCTGGCGCAGCGCGTCCTCCTTGCTGAGGTCCTGCCCATGTTCCCAGATTGCGCGAAATGCAGCCGAATGAAACTCCGCAAATCCGCCGTGCCGTTGCGCAGCGACCGCGGAGCGCAACAAGCGAATCGTGTTGAACGGAAAATGCGGACTGAACTGCGCGGGCACGCCGTAGCGCTTCGCCCATCGCTGAAAATCCGCGACGTTGTAACCCGCTTTGCCCTGAATCGGGAGCGGACCCGAGTTGCCCGTAGCCTTCATGATCGCGCCGAGCAAAACCGGCCGATACACGATCTCCGCTCCCGTGCGCCGCGCAATCGCAGGCAATTGCGTGTCGGCAAGATAGCTGAACGGACTGAGGTAGTCGTAAAAGAATTCGATTTGTCCAGCCATCAGCGGCTCCCGCGGCAATGCCCGAACCGTCTATCAGTCAAATCAGTTTCAATTTGCAACTGTACGGATAGCAGGCAATGTCCCAAAAGACAACCGACTGTTCTAAAAGATCTAATACGCGAGCGTCCGACGGCGCGCGCTTAATACATTTCGAAATTGTCCGCATGGAGACGCGGATCATCGGCGGCCATGCACTTTCCTGCCAACACGCGCCTTTGGATCACAGAAAGATTAATGTTGCCCGATATGAGCGCGGTCAGCTTGGCAAGTTCGTCTTTGCACCCGACGGCGGTCTGGTAGTTCCCAACCGTATCCCAACGCGAAAATGGGGCATTCTTCTCGACCTGCTGGCGGTCTTGAGAAAGTGGCGGCATTATCAGGCACCAGCCCACAAGGATGAGCCCGGCTACGCGGCGGAACTTCATTCGCGTTTGTTTAGCAAGCCGCTCCACAAAGCAAAAGGTGGGATCGTCGCCCGGCTCACGCCGCTCCCGCCTCGCTGGTAAATCAAGTTTCAAAGTGCAACGATATTTTCGTCGTTGATGCTGGGGAGCGTCGCGACACGCGAAAATCAATTCAGGGAGTAGAGTGACAACCGCCCATGCGATGGGATGCGGTCAAAGAGATGAACTGTTCGGTGGCGCGGACGCTGTCGGTCGTCGGCGAGCGATGGACGATGCTGATCCTCCGCGAAGCGTTTCTTGGACGCCACCGCTTTGACGAGTTCCAGCAGGGCACCGGAATCGCGCGCAACATCCTGAGCTCGAGGCTGCGCGACCTGGTGCGCGACGGAATCCTCGATCGCGCGCGCAGCGAAGGCGACAGTGGCCGCGTCGAGTATCGCCTGACCCGCAAAGGAGTCGAACTCTACCCCGTGCTGATCGCGATGATGCGATGGGGCGACACCTGGCTCAGCGACGAATCGGGGCCGCCGATGACGCTGATACATCGCGCCTGCGGCGCGAAGACCGTGGCCGATATGGTCTGCTCACATTGCGGGGACCATCTCACCGCCCGCGAGGTCGTCGCGATCCCGCGCCGGCCGGCCCCCGCCCACACACGACGCGCCGAGCGAACCGATCGCAAGCGCGCCGCGCGCTGAACTCACTCAACGTCTGGCGCGCCTTGCGTCGGACAAGCATAATTTCTGTCTCTGTCATCCTGACGTAGCGAGCAACGCGAACGGCAGGACTTGGCTTCTGGCCTCCGGACGGCTCCGCGACAGCGAAGCCGGTTCCGGTTCTGAGATCGCGAAGCGGTCCGCATGATTGAATTAGTGATGTTCGACGCCGACGGTGTGCTGTTCGATTCCACTGAATCGAACGTTGCTTACTACAACTGGATTTTCGCGCAGATCGGCGAACAGCCGCTCGATCGCGATGAGGAAATCTCGGCGATTTCGTACGCCGCGGCCGAAGTGTTTGCAACGCGCGCGCGCGGCGACGCGGCCAAGCTCGCCGCGATGCATGACGTCACTCGCAAAATGGATCAGACGCCGTTCTTTAAAATGCTGCAGACCCCGTTCGAGTTGCGACCCTTCATGCTCGAGCTCAAAAGGCGCTACAAGCTCGGGCTCGCGACCAATCGCTCGGCGACCGTGCCTGCGCTGGTCGAGCATCTCGGGCTCGAGGGCATGTTCGACGCGGTCGCGAGTGCACTCGACAAGGTTCGCCCCAAACCTGCGCCCGACATTCTGCGCTTATGCCTGGATCGCGCCGGCGTCGACGCGACACGCGCGGTCTACGTTGGCGACAGCAGGATAGATCGCGAAGCGGCTGAGAGCGCGGGCATGCATTTTATCGGCGTCGGCAGCCGCATCGAGCATCATCGCTTAATTGACACGATCGCAGAGCTGCTGACGGCGCTCGAAGTGTTGGAAGCCAGCCTGAAGTAGGCGCCGACTCTAGAGAATCATTTCGATCAGCGTTGGTCCCGGCGTCGCGAGCGAACGTTCCAGTTCAATCGTGAGCGCTTCCGCCGTCTCGACCCGCACAGCAGGCACGCCGAGTCCGCGCGCCAAGCTGGTCCATTCAATGTCGGGATTTGAAAGTTCGGTGAGCGATCGCGCCTTGCGTCCGGGTTCTGCCACGCCCGCACGCGCGAGTTCAACCTGCAAGATTCGGTAGCTGCGGTTGTTGCACAGTACCGTCGTGACGTTGAGCGATTCCCGCGCCTGCGTCCACAGCGCCTGAATCGTGTACATTCCGCTGCCGTCGGCTTGATATGCGATCACACGCCGATCCGGACACGCGACCGCCGCGCCGGTTGCGCAGGGTAGTCCTTGTCCGATCGCGCCTCCCGTGAGCGCGAGATATGTATGCGGCGGCGCCGCTGCCGACGCGGCCAGGAACGGCAGGCCGGTGGTGGCAGCCTCGTCCATCACGATTGCGCCGTCGGGCATCGTCGCCGCAATGGCAGCGCCCGCCGTCATCGCGTTGAGTTTTCCGACGGGACGATCGGGGCGCGATACTTTCGACGGCGTCGCGACCGAAACCGGTGCGCCGATTTCACTCGCCAGCGCTTCAAGTGCCGCCGGGACATCATCGGTCGGGTCGGCCAGAATCGCAGTGTTGACGCCCTCGGGAATCAGGTAGCTCGGTAAATTGGGATAGCCGAAAAACGCGACGGGCTTCTTCGCGCCGGCGATGACAATCGTATCGAAAGGCTTCAGTGCTTCGATCGCCTGTTCAGGAAAATATGGCAGGCGATCGAGCTCGGGCAGACCGGCGCCGCGTTCGAGTCGAGCAGGGAAGGTCTCGCACATCAGATGACAACCCGACTTGGCGGCGATGCGCGCAGCCGCCTTCAGACCGCGTCCGCGAATTCCAGTGCCGCCGAGGAAAAGCGCGACTTTCTTACCCTTGCGGATCGATTCGGCCGCGCGCTTGATCGCATCGGACGAAACTGCGGGCGGCGCCGTCGGCTCGACCGGCTCGGCGTGCCGCTCGGCAGGATCCCACTGGCAATCTGACGGAATGATCAACGTCGCGACTTGCCCGGGCGCGCGGCCGGCCGCAGCAATCGCCTCTGCAGTCGTACTCGCAAGCGATGCTGCACTGCGAACGCTTTGCACCCATCCCGAGACCGGTCTCGCGAGCGAGACGATGTCCGATGTGAGCGGTGCGTCGGCGGCAACGTGCCACGTCGCCTGGTCGCCGATCAGATTCACAATCGGCGAGCGCGCGCGCCGCGCGTTGTGGAGATTCGCGATGCCGTTGGCGAAGCCGGGCCCAAGATGCAGCAGCGTCATCGCAGGCTTCTCCGCCATCCGTCCGTAGCCGTCGGCAGCACCCGTGCAGACACCCTCGAACAAACTCAGAATCGGCCGCAGCCCATCGACCGCGTCGAGCGCCGCTACAATCGGCATCTCGGTCGTGCCCGGATTTGCGAAACACACTTCGACGCCCGCCGCGATCGCGGTGCGAATCAGGCTCTCCGCTCCATTCATGGTTCAATCCTCAGCAGCGCCGTGCCGCTCGATCTTCATAAAATCGTGCGAGGGATTCTGATGCCCGAACTTCTCCCTGGTCTGATCGATCGTCCCAGACTTCGTATAGTGCCACACCATCGCGGCGCGAATTCCGCCGGACATATTGTCGGTCGAGCGATGCATCAGATGACTATGAAACACCAGCAGGTCGCCGGCCTGCATCAACACCGGCACGGATTTCGACATGTCGTAGTCGACGATCTCCGTATAGCCGTATTGCGCATGCGGGCGCCGGTCCGGCACATGCTCGTGCACCGGCTCGAGATGCGAACCCGGCATCACATGGAGGCATCCGTTGTCGAGCGTGGCCTCGGTCACTGCGAGCCAGACTCCGACCTGCGGGCGCGTGCTGAACGCGAAGTAGTATGAATCCTGATGCCACGGCTGTCCGAGCGCTCCGTGATTTTTGAAAATGAATTGACTGACGAAGCAGTCGAGTTCCGGTCCGATCAGATCGCTCACGATGTCGACCACCGCGGGATCTTCGGCGAGCTTTTTGAAAATCGGATCGCGATGCAGCCGGAAGACTTTGCCGACGTTGTCTTCAGGATTTCTTGCGAGCGGATTCGGTTTCTTTTCGGGCAATACGAATACGTTTGGGACCCTTTCACCGGCGGCGTTCAGGCGGCAAATCTCCACCACTCGCGCATGCATCGCGCGGCAGTCCTCAGGCGGCGCGAAGCCGCGAATAATGAAGAAGCCTTTCTCGTCCCAGTCGCGCCTATGTTCGATCGAAAGCATCCGAGCGTCTCTACCTCGCTATCCGTCAAGCTTGGCGACCGAGTCCGCGATAGCAGTGCCCGCGAAGAATTCGGGATCTGCCTTCAGATGAAGCTGCGCCGGGTATGTGAAAACGAAATCGCGATAGTCCGCGTCGCTCAGGAGTCCCTTGTCGACCAGGCGATGGCTCTCGAGCAGCACCGTGGAGATGTCCGGCACGTCCCAATGGCCGATGTCGGAGGAGAAGATCGGCTGCAGCCGCGTACGCATCGGATTGGCGCGCGCGTCGAGTGCGCGATGGACGCTTAAATCATCGGCTTCGCAACCGAAATAGAAGTTGCCGAAGATTCGCGCGAAGTCGTGCTCGTCGCGAACGCCGGTCAGCGCCCATTCGTCGCGATCCGCCGCACGATCGTGACGCTCGAGACCTTCATCATAGGCCCGCACCGCGCGCGCCGAATTCTTTGCGACGAACTCGGGACCGCCGTACTCCGCGAGCAGTTGATGCAATCGGGGGCGATCGAGTCGCGACGGATCGTAATTTACCAGGCCCGCGACGTTGCGCTTTTCCCAGTGCTCTTCCAGCGAATGGAGCAGGTCGCAGGCCCATCCCGCGCCGCACTCGAGAAATCCGAACGCCAGCTCCGGAAAGCGCGTCGCGACTCCGCCCATCACGATCGACCGGCACAGCTCGCCCTGCTGATACGCATGCGCGCCGATATGATTGAACATGTAGTTGGTGGGCGATCGCCGACCGAGCGGCAGGTAGCGCAGACCTACACCACCGTGCGAGGTGACCGCGATTTTCAGCTGGACAAATTTGCGCCACACCGGATCGTAGTCGAAGAAACTGTCGAGGCCGTAGGAATCGAAGTACGCCGCGTTGGGAAATGCCTCCGGATGCTCGCGCTCGAGCCCGGGAATCGGACGCGCCACGCCCGGCGGAATCATCGCGACCTTCAGGCCAAGGCGCGCCGCGTATTCGAGCTCTGCGATCGCTTCGTCGGGCGTATGCATCGGGATCGCGGCGGCCGGCGCGATTCGGTCGCGAAACTGTCCGCAGATTTCCGCGTTCATCGTGTTCAGCGCACGACACGCGATTCGCCGCACCTCATCGTTGTGAATCGTCGGCAGCGCGAGCCCGAGCGTCGGATACAAGATAGAAAAGTCGACGCCGAGATCGTTCAGCCTGGTGTAGAGCAGCCGCGGCGCCATCACCGTCGCGAGGTCGTACGCGTTGTTGACGACGCCCCACCATGCGCCGCGCATGTCGCCGGCGTCGCGATTTCCACGCGAGCCGGTCGGATGATCGCGAAGCTCGCGATTGTAGCGCTCGAGCATCCCGCCGCCGCCGATCTTCTGAAGGTATTCGTTGAAGAGCGGCGCAGGCTCGATCAGATGCCCGTCGGCGTCGATCACCGGATGATCCAGCCGATCGCGCAGCGCCCGCACCTGAGAAACCTTTTCGGTGTTCACGTCTGAGCGGTATCGTGCACGCGCCGAGGGTGTCAAGCGCACGCCGCCGATCGGATCGGCGGCGTGCTGACAGTCAAATCGAACAGGAGAACTAGACTGAGCTAGGGCTTGTCGCCGCGATGACTCGCGATGTTCGGGGCCGCAGCCGGATTATGAATTGGATGTGTTGCCGGTGCGCCATCTCGGGCCGCGATATCCTGCGCGCATCGCACATGCAGGGGAGGCTCGCCCGTTATTTTGGCGCCGAAACCAAATCGGACGCCGCAATGATGGCATCGTTCATCCGCCATCGCGCGCATGGTGTGACACTTGGCGTGATCGCATGATCCGCGGCATGGCCCCCCGGAATTTCCGGGAGTGGGAATAATGACGACGCTCATGTTTTTATCCTCGCAGTCTCTTCTGCGGCATTGCGAAACATCCCAACCCCACTTCCATCTTCACATTAGAACCACTAACAATTTGTAGCAAGTACGATACATACAGTTAGTGGTTCTTCCATACATTTAGTTTAGAGACTGTTTCGCATGCCTAATTAACTTTACGCAATCTACTCCGATTGAATTTGGTTCGCAAGTAGCCTTGGCGTACGTAAACTGGCCAGGAAGCGACTGAAGATTGCTAGAAATAGCATCACATGGCCTAAGGTAGAAACAATCGTTAGGCGAGATCGTATTTGCAGCGCAGCTAATGGTCAGGCGCTCGGCAATGAATTGCCTAGCAATTGGCCCGAGCGTTCGAGGTTGCGCTTGAGGTAGCCGCGAACGTGCCGCGCGACACTCTCGTCGACATCGCCCAGCGCAACCGCGGTGGCAAACGCGGCCATCGCAGCTTCCATCGCGCGTCGGTCCGGCGGATTTTTCGCGCTCGCTCGAATCGCCCGCGCGAGCGCCCCGCGCAGTCCGCCTTTTTTCGAGATGTGCTTATCGCCCAGCCGCTTGAGCGCTGCGAAGGTGGCGCGAAGATCTTTTATCTCGGCCGCATCGTATGCCGGCGCCGATTCGAGCACCGCCGCCGCATGCGCGAGCATTCCGATCGCCGACATCGCCTGTCCCTGCGCGTACGGCGACGTCAGTTCAGGCAGCAGCGCCTCCATAATCGTGCGCTGCATCCCGCTTACCAGTTCATTCAACGTCGGCCGTAGCATCGGAACTCCTCAGATCAATCGAAGCTGTTTGGCCAGGTCCTCGAACAGCGCAGGCAGCAGCAGTTCAAGAAACGGCATCACCGCGTCGGACGTACGCCCCTCGACGAAGTCGCGGATTCCAGTCAGGCAAATCACGGCCATCTTCGCGTTGCCCAGCACCTGGTAGAAAAACAGCCGCTCCCGATCGACGGAATGCCCGGTCTTCTGTTCGTACAGCCGATAGAACGCCTCGCGCTCCATCAGGCCGCCCGCCAGTTCTTCGCGTCCCCAGAACATCATCGACGCCCACCCGAGATCCTCCATCGGATCGCCGAGATGCGCCATCTCCCAATCGAGCATCGCGATGATTCCGTTCTCGTCGTACAGATAATTTCCCGAACGATAGTCGCCGTGAACGATCACGATGCGGTCAGTCACGACCGGGTTGGCCTTCAGCCACGCGAACGCCGCATCGAGAATCGGATAGTGCTCGTCCATCCGATCGCGTTCATAAATTTCGCTCCAATGCGCTGCCTGGATGCGAGCCGGATCCTCCAGATTTTTCGGAGCTCCCAGAATCTCGAGTCCGTACTCCCGGTAGTCGAGCGCTTGCAATCGGGCGAGCTCGCTAAGGAAGTCGTCCGCGACCTTTTCGCGCATCGACTCAGGCTCGGTGGCCGCAAACGCTCCCATGCCGGTGCGGCCCGCCGCGCGATGCATGATGAAGAACGGACGATCCATCACGCTCGCGTCGAGTTCGAGGTATAGCGGCTCGGGAACTTTCAGGCCCGCGCGATGCATCGCTGCGATCACCTTGAACTCGCGCTCGCGATCAGACTTGAGCAGACCTCCCGTCGGATCGCGCCGGCCGATCATCGGCCGCGTACGGTTCTCGCCGCCTTCGTTCCATTCCAGGTCGAACGCATACGTCTCGCGCGACGAACCGCCGGAAATTCGCTTGAGCCCTACCACGCGATGCTCGCGGGCATGCGGCATCCGGCGCTTGAGATATTCGGTGAGTCGATTCTGATCCAATCTACTGCCGGTTCATTTCGCGCCAGCTATTCGGCTTCCTAAGCAAATGCCGGCATCACTTCCTTCGCGAACAACTCCAGCGTCGGCGGCGGCGCGAAGTCGCTGAAGAAAATCGTAAACGTCGTGATTCCCATCGCCACGCGCTGTTTTAGCTGCTCGATCAATTGCTTCGGCGTGCCCTTGATTCCGGTCGTGACGAACGGCTTGAGCATCTGCGCCGCCTTCCACTTCGCCTCGACTTCGGCGTCGCTCGAGCCGATGCATACCAGCAACTGCTCCGACACGTCGATCGTGTTCACGTCGCGGCCGACGTCTTTGCAATGCTGTTTGAGCACGTTGTACTTGTGCTCGAAACTTTCGTAGCCCGCCGGACAATTCCATCGATCGGCGAAGCGCGCGACCAGCTTCAACATGATCTTCTCGCCGCTGCCGCCAATCGTGATCGGTGGATGCGGTTTCTGCACCGGCTTGGGATTGCAGATCGCTTCATTGATCTTGTAATGGCGCCCCTCAAACGTCGCGCGTTTCTCGGTGAACATCGCCTTCATTATATGGAGCCCTTCCTCGAACATCTTGAGTCGGGTGCCCATCGACGGGAACTCGTAGCCGTAAGCCTTGTACTCCGGCTCCATCCAGCCGGCGCCGTAACCGATTTCGAGACGGCCGTTGCTGATGTGATCGATCGTGCAGAGCGTTTTCGCCAGCAGCGCCGGATTGCGGTACGAGTTACAGATCACGAGCGTGCCAATGCGAATTTTTTCAGTCTTTGCCGACAGCCCCGCCATGAGAGCAAGGCATTCGTGGTGATCGAGATCCGGCATGCCGCCCGTCCACATATGGTCGACCAGCCAGATGGAATGGAATCCGAGCTTCTCGCATCGATGCGCCCGGTCTTCAAGCTGATGCCACGACTGTCCGGCTTGCGGAGAGAACAAAGCGAATTGGATTTTCTTACTCATTCAAGTTTACTCCAGTGGATAATTGGCGTGAGGATCTGACGCCTTTGTTTCGCACGCCGAACCGCGGAGGGTCAACCACCCTTCGCTCTGGTTCAGTGGGGCGGGCCGCTGTGCCCGCCATCTTTCCTCGCCTCACGCTCGTTGTAGTGAGGCAGTTGTGTCGGTGGAAGTAAGCATGAGTCATTCATTGGTAAGCGCAGCGCGGCGCCAGCGCGTCGATGGCGGGCACGGCGGCCCGCCCCACTAAAGAGGCCTGCTCCACTGAGCTTCCCTCGTCTATGCGCGCACTTGTGCGGCGACGCGAAATCGTGGACAGGATTAGCCCCATGAAGATTCGACGACCCATCGTCCTCGACGTATTGGCAGTTCTGTTTCTCCTCATAGCGACGATCGCATCGGCCGCCGACTTTCATCCCGTCGGCGCGGCCCGCGAACTCAAAGGCGCGCCTGGAATCTACGAATGGACCTTCGAAGCGACGGTCGGCAAATCGCCGTTCGACAAAATCGCGCTGCATCGCGTCGCCAAGGGTCCGAACCCGACCGCGCATCCCGAGGCCGTCGTCCTCTACCTGCCTGGCACCAACATGAACGGCGAAGTCGCGCTCGACGATCCTCGCTACTCGTTCCAGGTTTACCTGGCAGAGCAGGGCGTTGACGTTTGGTCGATGGACTATCGGACGCATTTCATTCCGCCGCAGACACCGCAGACCGATCTCTCCGAGCTGGCGGGATGGACCAACAACCTCTTCGAATCTGACATCGACGCGGCCGCGAAATTCGTCAGCGAGAAATCCGGCCGCTCGAGAATCTTCGTCGCCGGCTTCAGCCGCGGCGTCGAGTTCGCCTATCTGTTCGCCGCCAAGCACTATCCCGAGCGCGTCGCCGGAATCATCGCGCTCGACGGATTCATCCCGACTCATCCGATGAGCGCGAAGCCACTGGAGCCGGGCGAATATGCTGAAGACATCGGCGGCAAACACCTGACCTACGACAAACGCTACAAGCTGATGCAGATGGTGATCGAAAATCCCGATCAGGCTGCGCCGATTCCCAAGTACAAGACTGCGCGCGAAAACCTGGAGCACGTCATGTACGATGCGGCCCCCGGCAACGGCGCGTTTGCGAATATGCAGGCCGGTCATTCCGATGCGGTAGTGCTGGCGAAGCTTCTGATTGCCTACGATCGTTACTGGCCGTCGGTTCAGGATGGCGAGAATCCGTTCACGCCGGAACTGATCGCGTCGCTCAAAGCGTCGAAGATCCCGGTAATTGCATTCGCCAGTACCAACTTCGGCGCGAATTGGCCCGGCCAGGTCGAAGCGGCCTCAAAATCGACCGGCGCACCCGACCCGTCATTCACCAGGCTAGACGGCTGGGGCCACCTCGACGTGTTGGCGGGAACCAAGTCCGAGAGCCAGGTCTTCGCGCCGACGGCGGCTTGGATCAAGCAGCATCAGAAGTAGGCGGATACGGCGCGTCCGGCCGCGGCGGAGCGGGTTGGCTCGGCGCCGGAATAATCATGACCGCGGCGAGCGCCCATGCGCCCAACAAGAGTCCCGCAATCGTCCATCGAAGAGCAGACCGTCCGCGGCGCGACGCGACGATCGCAGTCAGCGGAGTCAGCGCGAGGTTTATGATGATCGACGTCGCGATCATATTCGCGGGCGGCTCGCGATACCCCATCAGGGCGAAGCCCGACGCGATACTCAGAATGCTGGCGATTGTGGTCATCGGGTTTGCGCGGCGCGACCCTCTATATATAGTTGAAAGTCATGGCACGCGGCGACAACGACAACCTGATGGACCGGCTCCGCCAGATGAGCGAGGAAGGCATTGCGGGCTTTTTCAACGAAGTCATGTCGAACGACAGGATGCGCTCGAGTTTCGGCAAGGCCGGTGAACGCTTCATGGCGAACAAGCAGTCGTTCGATCGCAACGTCGAGCAGGTGCTCGACTTCGTCAACATCCCGTCCAAGCGCGACGTGCGCGACCTGAAGGCGCGGCTCGATCATCTGAGTTCGCAACTGCTGAACCTCAGCATCAAGCTTGATCGTGTTCTCGATCATGACGAGCCCGCGAAAGCGAAGCCGTCGGTCCGTCGCTCGAAGAAACCTGGCTAATCACCGGACACGCGCAGATCGATTTCTCGAGTCATCCTTCCCGCACGGGAAGGCGAATTAATCCGTCATCCTGCAAAGCGAGCATTCGCGCGCCCGCGCCGTCAGTTCGACAAAGGACGCTGCGCGATCGCAGAAACCGGAACCGGCTTCGCTCACGCGAAGCTGTTCCGGTTTGAAGCCGCGTAGCAGCCATGCTCCTCGCCGTCGCTGCAGCGCGTCCTTCGCTCGTCAGGATGACTCAAAAAACGGAGTTCAGGCGGCGTGGATGCTGCGGCCTATCTCTGCGAGGTCTGCGATTGTGCGCGGCTCGCGGCCGAGGTCCGGCGCAACCATCAGCACTGCGTCGGCGGGAATCGATTTGCGCAGCGCGTCGAGCGAAACTTCCTCTCGCGTCTTGAGGGCGGCGTAGTCAGCGAGATTGCGCTTCAATTTTTTCTTGAGCGACGGCGCGATGTGTGCCGATGCCAGTTCGGAGGCGTCGGGCAGCTCCGCGAGCACGCGATTTACGACCACCGCGGAGACTCGCAGGCTTGCCCCCTCGAGCGCGCTGACAAATTCGCGCGCCTGCGCGATACGGCTCGACTCCGCGGTCGTAACGATCACGATTGCAGTGTCCGCCGCGCGCAGCTTGTCCTGGGCGCGCGCGGCGCGAGCCGAGAACCCTTCGTACATTCCGTCGAAACTGCGGACGAACGACTGCACGTCGCTCAGCAGGTTCAGTCCCGTTACGCGATCGAACGCCGCGAGCACCGCGCGCGCCGCCATATCCACAATGCGAAGCTGGCTCTTGAACAAGCCGGAGGGCGCGCCGAGCAGGCTGATGGCGCGCGAGTTGAGCAGTTCGAGCAGGCGCCGCGGCGCGTCGAGAAAGTCGATTGCCTCGGTCGCGGGCGGAGTATCGAGCACAATCAGGTCCGTGTCGGGATTGGCTGCCAGTTCGAGCAGTTTTTCCATCGCCATGTAGTCCGCTACACCCGCCAGTGCGCCCGACAGGTTGCGATAGATTCGATTCTCAAGAATCGTGTCGCGCGCGGCGTCCGACAGCGCGTAGCGCGCGATAATCGAATCGAAGGTGCGCTTCGGATCCAGCCGCAGCGCCCGCAGCCTCGCGCGATTCGACGCCTTGCCACGACGTCCATGGCGGATTTCGTCGAGATGAACCTCGACCGGCTCGGAAGAATCCGCCTCGAGGCCGAGCGCGTCGAGCAGGCGCGGCGCGGGATCCACCGTCATTACATCGACCGCGCATCCAAGCATCGCGGCGCGCACCGCAAGCGCGGCGCTGATAGTAGTCTTGCCGACGCCGCCGGGGCCCAGGCAGATGACGAGACTCTTCGCGAGCAGGTCGATCGGCTGGCGACGCGTGGACTCCTTCGGATGGGCATTCGGCTTCATCGGCCGAGCAGTTTCGTGTCCAGCACGCGGGCAAGTTTTTCGAGCTCGCCGCGGCTGATGGCCGGCGTGAACATCATCGGGAGACTGATCGTCGGCAGACCGGCGTCGGCGAATCGCGGTGCGACCAGCGCCGCCCTCTCGTGCGCGCAGTTTCGGCGCACCGCCAGGCGAGCATGGCCACCGAGCGGACTCAGCGCGGCGAGTTCCGACGTGTCAAAGAGCAAATCAGGAACGCAGTTGACTATCGCGGCGACCGTGATGACTCCCAGCCTTTCGCGAATCGTCGCCGCGGTCTCAATCGCCTCGCGCACCGCAAGGTCTTCCGGAGTGGTGGTGATTACCGCGCCGAATCGCGTCGGGTCCGCGAGAAAGCTGTCGATCGAATCCGCCAGCCGGTTCAGGGTGCCGGCCGGCGCGATTCCCTTCACCCCCGACGAAACCGAGAGCAACTCGACCGCGCTGCCCGAGGCAGGCGCGTCGATCACGAGGTAGCGGTCCTCGAGCGCCGCGTCTCCTGCCATGAGCCGGAGCCGTTCCAGCAGCAAAAACGCCTCGAGCCCCGGCAGCGCCGCCGTCACATAGCCGAAAGTCCGGCTTCGCAGCATCCTCCGCGAGATCGCGCGAATCGGCACGATGCGCTCGATGAAAGCCTCGAGCTCGGCGCGCGGCGTCAGCGAGATCACGTCGAGCGACTCGGTGACTTTAACCACCGTCGAGTCATTCGGAATCGCGCCGAGCGCCGCTGCCGCCGACAGCCTTCGGTCCAGGTCGGCGAGCGTGGTCGGACGCCGGCGCGACAGCGCAAGCGCAATTGCGGCGGCAACCGTACTCTTGCCGGTCCCCCCTTTGCCGGTCACGAACAAGACCCGCGGCAGCATCATCGGCTAGAATGTAGGGGTCGGGGAGTTGGCAGTAAACCGTGAGCAAAAGGCCACCATCAATAGAATCGATGCTGATCGCGATACCGCCGGGGCAGATCGTGCTGTTCAAGTCGATCGTCGAGTCCTACGACAATCTCGCGACGCTGCGGACCGAGGATCCAGTCCGGCATCACCTGCGGATCTACTTCTCGGCAGATTCGCGCGACGAGGTCGAGGCGATGATGGCGTCGCTGTCGGCTCAGTTCACGATCGAGCGCATTGACGAGGCATAAGTTACTTCCACTGGAAAGGTCATTGAGAAACCGGCATCTGGGAGGTGACGATAAATCTGAAGGTTATTGTGCGGTGAACGGATACTAACCGCGCAGCCGTTTCTGCGCACTACAATAAGTAATAATTTATATCTAGCATCGTTGCTACGCATTGTAGTGTTTTATATACAAAGTTGCTCGATCTCAACCTCCCGGGCCCTCGTCGCTGGCGTCCTTATGATACTCAATATTTACACAATTTTTACAATAATATAACATGTAATTCAGTGTTTTTTTAACTTTTGACATGTAATCGCAAGTTTTTCCTTTCCTCTCGCATAGGGAGGATTACCCTATAATGCTGCTAGGCTCTCGAAGATCTCCACTTGTCGTCGGCTCGCCCGCCATTTCCAAAGGTCAGGCGCAGGTTCAAAGCTACATGCTCTCGGTGGCGCCCCGACCATCAGCGCAAACGGAGGAACCTATCTGACTTCTACAGTGAGCCCAGCTCCTCCCTGCACGTACGGCAGCTCCGTTACGGTCGCCGTACGGTCGCCGTCTCATTCAACGCCCAATCTCTACTGGCGCTTCCCAATCCATTCCTCGGCATCACATTTCCTACCACTTTGACTGGTTCCGAAGCAGCGTTCTGCGAGGGGAGCAAACTAAACCCCGAGCAGCAATTATCTTGTTGTCGCCACGATCTGCGCGAGGTTACGATCTGCCGCAGTCGGAACAGGACTTGGTCGATTGAGAGGGTTTGAGCGGCGGGTGGGTGTTATCGGCACGCCGCCCGCTTCGCCATTGTGCTCGACGCTCGCTCTATCTCGCAGGCAGCTTAACGGCATCTCCACCAATGATGGCGGCGGAAGTGAGGGTTGGCGCATGCCCACGGCCGGTAGTACTCGATGGTCGTGAACGGCGCCGGCGCGACCACCTCTTGAACCACCACCGGATGCACCGGTCGAACGAGGACCTCAGCGGAGGCAACCTTTGGCATCGCTATCATCAGGAGGCCGAAGATCGCCGCAATCAGGGTTGTGTAGATTTTCATATGGTCTCTCCTGATCTGAATACGGACGCACGTAATTGACGGTTACGAAGTCTAAATGGCTGTTAATCATAAGTTTTGCGAGCGTTGAGGTTGACAGCACGTGGAGGGAATTTGACCTGATCGACCTGGCCGCAGGCATTAGTTTAGTTACTTCGACGGCCTCATCTACGGTCGGCTTTTTCGTAGCTATATACTACAAATAGTAGCAATCCTGCCACCGCTGGTTCTTGACGTATTTGTGCCGTCTTGTTAGATTACGGCTCGACAAGTTGGATTTAAGTGTGTTTTCGCATCGCAAGTTGTCCTTCAAACTAGCTTCTGTTGCATGGTTGCCATACAGAAGGACAAGTGATACGAAAGTGACGCTTAAAGCCCAATGGTGTCATAAAATCCCGGTTCGTCGTTTTCGATGAACTTTCGAAGGTTTTGCATGAAAAAGACATCCTACAGGTACCGTGGCTGCCTAGCCGTACTGTATGGCGGGATAGCATCGGATGAGGTCAGTCCGAATCTGCCCGCCAGGACCAATGCCTCAAGAACAGGATTGGCCAAGGGTGCGACTGCGGTCGAATTCGGCATGGTCGCGATATTGTTCTTTCTGCTGATGTTCGCAGTCATGGACTACGGGTGGATCATGTTCGCGCAGATTAACGTGCAGCAGGCCGTAGATGATGGAGGACGGTTTGCGTCCACGGGGAATCACACAACTGTTGTGAGTGGTGGTACGCCAACCACTCTCTCTCGCTTACAGTCGATCATCACGCAGATTCAAAACCAGATAAGCGTGCCGGGCATAAACGTCCAGTCGAACCTCGTAGTCTGCAGCACGAATGGCGGTTGCAGCAACAAAGGTGGTTCTGCTCCGGCGGGTGGGCCGGAAGATACGGTTACCTTGACGCTCACAACTACTCTACCGCTGTTGGCGCCTCTAAATTTTGCCGGACCATTATTTAAGAGTGCGTTTTCCGTCTTTCCCACAGGTTACACATTCACATCGAGCACCACTTTCAAGAATGAGCCCTTTAATCCAAGTCAGACAAACTAGGCGATAGACGAATATGGCACGGTTTTATCGGTTAGCCCGCTCGAAGTTCGCAGCTCGCGGTTGCGGCCAAGCGATGGTGGAGTTCGCATTTGTAGTGACACTGCTGCTGCTTCTCATTTGCGGATCGATCGATTTCGGTCGCGCCTTGAATGATTTGCAGACAATGGCCGACCTGACCCGGCAAGGCTCGAACCTGGCATCACGCGGCACATCTTTGCCGGAGGCCGCCGCGGCGGTGATTTCGGGACAATCCGGTTTGGATCTGGCCAACAACGGGGTGGTAATCATCACCTCCGTCGTCAACAACAACAGTGTCTTTACGATTAGCGGGCAAGCTTCACAGGGGCGGCTGGCGCAAACCAGCAAGATAGGGACCGGAGTCGGAACCAACGTAACGCGCACTCTACCCGTCGCAGCAGAGAACTCGCTTCAGAACGGACAGACGATTTTCGTGACCGAGATATTCTACGGGTACGCTCCGATTACTCCGATAGTAAATCTCACGAAAAACGCCATCAGCTTGCCGTCAACGTTGTACAACTCCGCATACTTTTAAATCCACGGACGAGGTCGATCTCATGGATCAGAGAAAAATTAACAGAAGCGAGCACGGCCAAATCCTGGTGTTGCTTTCGGTCCTCATACCGCTGCTCATCATATTCGTCGGTCTCTCGATCGACCTTGGTCTTGCCTACGTGACCAAGACCACGCTTTCCAAGGCAGTAGACGCTGCCGCGCTGGCTGCTATGCGTAACCTCAACCAGGGCCAGTCGGTTGCTGCAGCTGACGCCAAGAATGCGTTCACCGTCAACTATCAAACAATACCGGGCCTTGGTACTCCTCCGACCCCGACGGTGACCTGGTTTACCAGCTCCCCATGCTTAGCCGGCAACACCTGCGTTTCGATATCTGCGACCACCAACATCAACACCTACTTTCTCGGCGCATTGGGGCTACTGCCCGGGGTCGGCAACTCTACGAAGACAACGAGCATCAGTGCTAGTGCGACCGCTCAACGCAACCCGCTGGTAATGTCGCTAGTGTTGGACAGATCCGGCTCGATGAACAACAACGGCGGATCGACGGCGCTTCCGCCCGCGGTGACCAACTTCATAACCTATTTCGACGAGGGCATCGACAACGTAGCCGACATCAGTTTTTCGTCGGTCGATACGGTTGATGTGCCAATGACAACGTCGTTCACATCCCGGATCAAAAGCGCAGTCGAGGGCATGTCCTTCAGCGGCGCTACTTTCGCGCAAGCCGGCTTGCAGGACGGGTTTGCACAGGTCCTGACGCAGCCTGCGAATCCGAACATAATCAGAGTCGTGGTATTTTTTACGGACGGATGGGCCAACACCAACGGACTTCCAACTAACGTCACTACTCCGGTCTCTTCCACCACTCACGACGTTCTGAATTGTACCGGCACTGCGAAGGCACCGTCTAACACTCCTATGAACTATGGCGGATGTGCACCTTTGGAAGCTGCGGCAGGCTGGTGTAGCGGAGTCTTCTTTATGAATCCGAGCAACGGCAATACGACGAATTGTCCTAATGCGACAACGTTTCCCGTTCAAAAACCAGGCGGAGGAAACTCGCTCACTTCAGAACAGAATATTGCCGACGATGCGACGTATCGGACCGAACAATTGGCCAAGGTCATGCGCAATGGCCAGAACAATATAACGATTTACTCGATAGGTCTGGGCGACAAGATCAACCAGGCTTACTTGCAGGACATCGCTAACGATCCTGCCGCTGCCACGTACGACCCGACCCAGCCCTCGGGCCAGGCGGTCTTCGCGCCTAGCTCGAGCCAGCTGAATACAGTGTTCCAGACGATCGCTTCGAAGGTTCTGTTGCGCCTATCGCAATAGCGGTTTGGGGACAGCCGGAACGGGCAAGGGACCGCGGGGGGCCGGCGCGCCTTCGGACTAATAGTCTGCGGCGCGCCGGACAAATCACAGTGTACGTTGTTCCGTACGACCAGCCTCTTCGTTCGACACTATTGGCTTAGCTGATTGCGGGGACCGCTCTGCGGCCGTACCGGTGTATTTTAATGCTACAAGTAGTAGCGACCGGGCCACTTCTCGAAGCATTGCTTTCCCAGAGCTCGGATGAAAACCGTGCAAACAGGCGGGACACGCCGGAAGCCGCGGTTGGCATTCAGGTTGCTAGCCTCATAAATCGGCGCCTTCGCGTCGGAACTCGCAACTCCAGATGAAAGGGACGCGGGGTGGGTCGAGCGAGCAGTGGACCGCTCTCTCGACACTTCCCTGCTGTCTCGGCTGTTGAACGCCACGCGCGGCGTCAGCGCAGTACGAATCGACGCGTTGGCCGGGGAATGCGCGCGCGAGCGACGGGGCCGGCGCCCGGCTTCTCCATCGAGCGAATCGCACCGAGCAGGCTTCCGGTCCCGCCGAGCAGACGACCGGCGCCGCTCATGACCTGGGCGGTAGTCTGCCAGGCCCGATTACTCTGATTGGCAAGATGATCTTCGAGCTGGAACTTCTGCTGCGGCGTCAGCGTGTTGTAGCCACCCTCGTAGTATGACGGCGCGTAATTCCGGGCGGCGTACTGCGGCGCCATATCAGTGCATCCTGGCAAGCCTGACAGCAGAAGCGCGAGCGCAATTGCTACGAGCAAAGTCGCGGGATGAGCCGGCATCACGACCAACATCGGAACCTCGCGCCGTAACTTCTATTTCTGGATGGAGTGAATCCCCCACAGCAGAAATCCGGTTCCCTGGCCGAGCTGGCCGGCGCTTGACGCGACGTCGGCGGTAGTTCGCCACGCCGAGTTGCTCTGGTTGGCCAGGTGATCCTCAAGCTGCATTTTCTGCTCGGGCGAAAGCTGGCTGTACGATTCGCCGTTGTAGTAATTCGGCGTTTGCTGGATCGCCGCTCCCTGCGGATTGAAAGCCGTGCATCCCTGGACAATCAGGACCGCCATCAGCATGAGCAACGCGAACACCAGCCGCAGCTCAACCGCGTCGCGCACGAAAGAATCCTTGCTACTCATCTGTAATCCTCCTCGAACGAGTACGAACGCGCGCCGAATTGGTTATTAACGGATAGTAATGCGCGCATTCGAGGAGAGGAGAGCCAGCTTCGTGCCAGATTAGGGGGAACCTAACCGTTAAGAATTCCGAAAATGCGAGCTGAGGCGTCGCGCAAATGCGGCGGACTCGTCGCTAGCATGGTGCGCGTCGTGCGAGATTACAGATTGTTAAGGGAGGAACCTAACCCCTAACCCCTTCCCTCGAGGGAAGGGGGACAATCGCGCGGGAGCGTTCGGGATCTCACCTATTTCTCGATTGCGACTGAATAGTCGCGGCCTTCCCACTTGCCGGTGTCGCGCCATTTGAAGGTGAAGCGAATCGGCGCTTTGTCGCTGGCGGCGATGTCGATGTCTGCGTACTCGAAGCCGATCGGCGTTGAAATCGATCCGGTGTCGTTGACGTGCTGCCATTCGTCGTTGGTCCAATGCAGCATGAACGGAGCGGTAGCCTGAATGCGCAGGCAGTCGCCGGGCGACACCGACTGCACGCGGCGATTCGATTTCCAGACCATGAGCCGACTCGGCTTTCGGCCGGGCTTCATGTAGCGGTCCCGGACTTCGTCGATCATGTCGAATACGCGGCCGTTTGAGGCCGAGTGCAGCAGCTTGATGTACTCGGCATGCGCCCACATCAGGGGCGTCGCACTGCCGGTCTGCCCGCCGTACTTGAGCAATCGTCGCCGGATGTCGGGTTGATCCCAAATCTGCTCAGGCAACAACTGCGTCGAATTCGCAAACCGCTCCATCGCTTGCAGGTAGGGCGTCGGGTCGCGGCCAGCGGCCAGCTCGTAATGCCCGCGCTCTCCCGTCAGCAGGGGCCACGGACGTCCTCGGCCCCATCCGAGGAACGGTCCGCCGTCGTCGCGCTGTCCGTAGCCGTCGTGGGTATACCGGCGCCAGCACGGACCGGCGGGGAAGTCGGTCTTCAGCACGGTGTCGATGACGTGCAGGGAATCCTCCATCAGCGGATCGCCGGCCTTGCGGATGCCGTAACGGACCAGCTCCAGAAATCCACCGTCAACGATTTCTGCGACCGGAAAATCGGTCTGCGCGCCCGGCGGACGATTGCGAATCGGCACCAGCTTGCCTGCGATGCTTTCGTCGGCGTCGGGATCGCCAATGTCGATGGGATTGATGCGGACGTAGTGGCGCTTGATGCCGGGGACGAGGAAGCCGTCGTTGGTAACGGTCCAGTTTTCGATGTTCGCCTCGAGGAAGTCGGCGTACTCCTCGAGGAACTGCGCGGTGGCCAGGTCGCCGCGATCGCGGGCGAAGCACGCTGCGCAGATCAATCCGGCGATATTGGAGGCCAGCGTCGAGGGCGAGTAGCCGGCGTTCTCCTCCCATCGCTCCTGCGGAGTGGGCGGCCCGTTGTCGACCAGGAAGTATGCCGCCCGCAAGACCATCGGATAAGGATCGAAATCCTTGAGCCCGGAGTGCTTGTGCAGCCGCCACGCCAGCACGATTGGAAACGAGACTTCGTCGAGCTGAATGCCGTTCCAATAGGGCTTGCCGTCGATCCAGAAATTCTGCGGAAAGCCGCCGTCCGGACGCTGCGCACACGCGAGATAGATGAGAGCGCGCAGCGCGGTGGCGACGTCGCCGGTGGCGGCCAGGCCGCCCACACTGTTGACCATGTCGCGGGTCCAGACGAGGTGATAACCGCCGAGGTCTTCGTCGCTCTTGGCCTCGCCCCACGGGATGCTGAGCGAGGCGATTAGCGCGCCGGGATAGGTCTTGTCTTCGTGGGCGAGCAGCAGTTCGGCTCCGCGGCGATAGAGCGCGCCGTTGTCGCCGGAGAATTTATCGAGCGGAACGATATGACTGCACGCGCGATGCCATTGCTCGAGGAAGCGGGCACGATGCTCGGCGAAAGGTTCCGCCAGCGACTGATACAACGTCGTCACTGCGCGATTGAGCTCGCGGCCGAAGCCGAGGCCAAGCGTGAATGCGTAGCCCTTGCTCAAATCGATCTCGGCGGTGAGCGCGATGTTGCCGTCGAGTGCGGCGGCGAACTGATTGTCCATTTTGAAGTTGGAGTGAAGGTCCTGCCATCCATCGGTATTGCCGACGTATCCGCATGAAGTCCTGAGAAATGGCGTCATGGCTCCCAGGGCCAGCCAGACGCCGTTCTTGTTGGCGGTCAGGAAATCGTGGCCGACGATTTTGGTCAGGTAGCCGTTGTTGCCCCATCCGCCGACGCCCAGATGCGGCGCGAGCAGAACGTAGAGGTGCAGTTTTTTCAGCAGCTCCGGGTCGCCCTCGAGGCGGGCGTTGATGAGCAGCGTGGGCTGATGAGGATCGGTGATGATTTCCTTGAAAATATGGTAGCGGCCGTCGGGTGAATGATTGACGATTCGAACGCCGAGACCCATGGAGTCGAGGTACTCGGTGACGGAATGCAGATGGCGGCGTTCCTCGTGGAAGAAGGTCTCGCCGTCGGTGATCAGGAACTGGAGATCGCGGACCTGCGGCTGATCGATAGTCGGAAAATAAATCTCGTCGAGGACGCCGGCCGAGGCGGTGAACCATAGTCGGCTTGCCGACGAGTATGCGGTACAGACCGCGTCCTTGGCGCTGCGGGTCCATCGCGGCGGGATGCCGGGTGCGCCTGAGGCGACGGGGGATGTCACGATTCTTGCCATGGGGTTTCTGTTCGGTGAGCTCCGCGCTCAGACGACTTCGGGTTGTTGCGGTTTGGGAGTGGTCGCGGTGGATTTTTCCGCAGGCTCAATTCGAAACATCCACGCGACCCCGACGCTGACAGCGTAGAGCAGAAGCAGCGGAATCGCGAGCAGGAACTGCGAGACCATGTCGGGCGGCGTCAGCGCCGCAGACACGATGAAGATTGCGAGGATCGCATAGCGCCAGTAGCTGAGCATCATCTTGTAGTCGATCATGCCGAGCTTGGTAAAGAAGAATGCGAAGATCGGCATCTCGAACGTCAGCGCGAACGCGAGCAGTAGCTTCGAGGAGAAGGCGAGGTACTCGCTGATACGAATCGTCGGCGTGACGCCGATGCTCGCGTACTGATCGAGAAAAAATCGGTAGCCAATCTTGAACACAACCGCCCAGCAAAAGTATCCGCCGAGTACGAAAAAAATCGTGGCGAAGATGACGAACGGCTTCGCCATCTTGCGCTCGGTTTCGTACAAGCCCGGCGCGATGAATTTCCAGATCTCGTAAAATACCGCGGGACTCGCGATGAACAGTCCCGCGATGAGCGCGACTTTGATCTTCGTGTAGAACGCCTCACCGACTCCCGTGCCTATCAGCAGCACCTTGCCGCCGGAGACCTCACGAATCGGCCACGTCAGCATGTGGAAGAGCGGATCGGCAATCGCGTACGCGATGACGAAGCCGACTCCGACCGCGATGAATGCGCGAATCAAGCGGGTGCGGAGTTCCTGCAGATGCTCGATAAGCGACATCCCGGCCTGCTCGGGCGTCGCCTCGATGGGCGCTGGCGGTGTGATATCCTCGCTAGGCACAGTGCGGGAAGACCAGCTATTTATTCTCGGGCGGAGCGGCAGCAGGAGTCGGCGGAGCGGGCGGCGGCTGCACAGCCTGAGGCGAGGATTTCGGCGGTGCCGGAAGATTCGGGCGAGGCTCGTCGAGCACGTCGGTCAGTTCGTGGAGGACGGTATTGCTAGCCAGGCGCAGCTCGCGCAAGACTTTTCCTACTGTGCGCATAACTTCGGGCAGGCGTTCGGGGCCGACCACAATCAGCGCGATCGCGAGAATCAAAACTATTTCAAAAAGGTCCAAACTTCGATGACCGCACGAGCAATGGTGCCCGCTCCATGCAAGTTAATCATCATACCAGACGGCAGTGTCAACGATGTATAAAACCGGAGTCGTCGCGGATCGCCGCTACCTGAAACACTTCGCCGGCCGTTCGCATCCGGAGCGTCCGGAGCGCATCGCAGCGATGATCGACATGGCCCAGGGGCTCACGCGGCCGGATCTCAAATTCATGGCGCCGCGCGATGCGACGCAAGAGGAAATCGAGAGCTGTCATACCCCCGAGTACATCGCGACGATGGTGCGGACGGCCTCGCTCGATCGATTTGACTTCGACCCGGATACGCATAGCTCGCGCGATACCTACCAGACCGCGCTGCTTTCTGCCGGCGGAGTGCTGACCGCGGTCGAGGCGGTGATGGACGGAGCAATAGATAATGGATTTGCTATAGTCAGGCCGCCGGGGCATCACGCACTGCCTAATCGCGCGATGGGCTTTTGCTTCTTCAACAACGTTGCGATCGCGGCGAAGTGGCTAATGGAATCGCGCGGTCTAAAGCGCGTGATGATCGTCGATTGGGACGTCCATCACGGCAACGGCGTGCAGGATATATTCTACGAATCGCCCGAAGTGCTCTACGTATCGACGCATCAGTTTCCGCATTACCCCGGCACCGGATCGCTCCACGAAATCGGATACGGTGCGGGCATGGGATTCACCGTGAATTTGCCGATGCCGGCGGAATTCGGCGATGCCGAATATCTACGCGTGTTCGATCGCCTGATCATGCCGATAGGGCGGCAGTTCAAACCAGAGTTCATCCTGGTGTCATCGGGCTTTGACGGACACTTTCGCGATCCGCTTGCGCAGATGCGCGTGACGGAAGCTGGATTCGCGGCGATGGCGCGACGGGTGAAGCGGCTAGCGGCGGAATGCTGCGGGGGGAAGATGGTCGCGGCGCTCGAAGGCGGCTACGACCTCGAAGCGATCGCGGAGTCGGGCCGCGCGGTGATCGACGAATTCGGACGCGACGCCGACGAGCCGATTCGTGCTGAAGAGGGCGGCGATCGCGTGATGCCGATGATCGAGCGTGCGGCGCAGAACGTCGGCCGCTTCTGGAACCTCGGCTAGGACGATCGATGCCGCAGAAGCAGGGAGTCGCCGACGAATTACCGAGCGAGAGCAAAGGTGCGGGCAGTCGTCTCGTCGCATTAGGCAGTTCGCCTCCGCGCGAATACTCACTCGACAAGCCGACAATAGCCATTGGCACTCATCCGGCGAACGATGTGGTGCTCGACGACACGACAGTATCGCGCCGTCACGCCACGATTACGCGCAAGGTAGGCGGCTTCGAACTGGCGGACTTAGGATCGACTAACGGCACCTTCGTCAACGGCCGCCGCCTGAGCAATTCGATCACATTGAAGCCTGGCGACGAGATCAAATTCGGCGCTGTGCGTATGGCTTTCGACCCGCAGTCAGTGCCGAAGCGGTTGCGACGGGGATTTGTGATTTTAGCCGTGATGTTCATCGCGGGATTCGCCGTCGCCCGCTATCGAAGCGCAATCTTGCCCTCCACCTCGGAACCCGTCGCAGGAGCTTCGCCGATCACGTCCGGTTCCGCGCCTTCGGCGGCCAATACTCAGTCCGCATCGAGTGAAACGGGATCGGCAGAGCGTTCAGCTCCAGCGTCGTCAGTGAATCCCGCAGCCGAGCCCTCATGGTTGAAGCGAGTGAACTACTATCGCGCGATGGTGAAGCTGCCGCCGATCGTTGAAGATCCGGAGCTGAGCAAGGGCGACCGTGCGCATACCGCGTATATCGTCAAGAACTTTCACGACGCGATCATGAGTAGCGGTCTCGGCGCCGAGATGCATGAGGAGGATCCGGGAAAACCGAATTTCACACCGGAAGGACTCGACGCCGCCAAGTCCAGCGACATGGACGTGTGGTCGATGCGAGGGGTGTCGAACGCTGCCGACGGATGGGGCTCGCCGGATTGGTCGATCGACGGATGGATGTCGCTACCGTTCCATCGTATGCCGATACTCAACCCGCGCCTGACCAGTGCCGGCTTCGGACTCTACTGCGAATCCGAGGCGTGCGCGGCAGGACTCAATCTGTTGAAGGGCTCGCAAGGGAAAATGCCGGCGGGCGCGGAGAAGAGCTTGCCGATCGAGTTCCCTCCTGACGGCGGGGCCGTCGCAATAAGATCGTTCGAGAACGAATGGCCCAATCCACTCACCAGTTGTCCCGGCTACGAGGCGCCGAGCGGACTGGCTATTACACTTCAGCTCGGGAACTGGATGGATACGCATCTCAGTGAATACTCAGTCGCGCGGGTGAACGCGGACGGCAGCCGCTCGGCAGTGCAAGCATGCGGTATCGACTCGACTAGCTACTCGAACCCCGACGCATACTCACAAGACCTCGGACGCAATGTCCTGAAGTCATACGGCACTGTAGTTTTGATTCCGCGCGCGCCGCTCGACAAGGGCGCGAAGTACGCAGTGTCGATGAACGCAAACGGAAAGCGGTACGACTGGACTTTCAGCATAAATCCGTGATTTAGTTGCGCCCGCTGACCGATAGTCATCAAGTCGATTGGTTCGGTTGATCGAGAGGGGGTTCCGTTTTCTTGAGGCGCGCCGTATTAGTTGTGGTGGCGATCTGCTGTTGCGCACTCGCCGGATGTTTGGAGTGGACCGAAGATCGGAACGGCCAACTGAAATCGGTCGGCCTGCCTGGCGTACCAGTCTGGACAGCTAAAAAGCCTCCACCCCCGCAAGGGCTCACCGACATGGGACTGACGCCCGATCAGGCTTCGAAAGTGAGCGGGCCGGTCCTGGTGGTGCCGCCGGATCAAACAAGCCAGGTCACGCGATATCACTACTACGAGGCTGGGCAGAATAACTGTCAGCAGGATCTCGCGAAACTACAGGCGGAGAAGGGCGGCAGCAACTCCGGCGGACAGGAGCCCTACTGCACGGAAACTCCAGCCGCGCCTCCATCGAAAGGAACCGCGTTCGTCTTCTGAATGTCTGCCGTCTTGAGCGCCGCGCGCGAGAGTAGCCGCAAGTGCTGAAACGGCCGCAAGCTGCGCGTCTGCTCGCGGTCGATCGCGAGGCGCAAGGGACCAGGCTGCTCCTGCTGAAGCGCGATGAAGCAGCGATCGGCAACGCCGAAGGCGCCGCGCTGCGCCTGTCCGATCCGAACGTCGCCGATCGTCACGCACTAGTCAGATACGCGCGTGGTCGCTACTACCTGGTTGATCTCAAATCCGAGCCCGGCACATTCATCAACGGCAAGCGGATTCGCCGGACGCAGCGCCTCAAGCATGGCGACGTCTTGCGGTTTGGCAACGCGACTCCATATCGATTCATCGATCCGGACGCGCAGAAGCGGCGGCGCTGGCGTCGGAACCTGCGCGCGAGTGCGGTTGTTGCGGTACTCCTGGCAGTTGGGTTGGTCGATCATTTCGAGCAATGGGGACTGGTCCGCGCCACGCTCACCGAGCTTGCCGCGCTGGCGCACTCACACGTAGCTGCGAAGCCGGTCGAGGCGCCGGTTGCTGTGGCTGCGAGTCCGCCGGTTCGGCCCGCGGCACCGTCGGCGGCAGCGGCATTGCGCAGCATACCAGGACCGGCGGAATATGCAGCAGCCGCCGCGACTACGGCACATCCGATGGCGGCGTCGACGCCGAAACCGCCAGCGTCGCCACCCGCATCAAGTATGTCCGCGTCGTCGCGCCGATGACGTGGCTGGAACGGATCAACTTCTTCCGCTCGGGAGCGGGACTCGATCCGATACGCGACAATTCTCAGTTGAGTGCGGCCGCCGCCGCGCACGCAAATTACTTGCTGCTCAATTTTGCCGAGGACATTCGCTCTGCAAAACCCATGAGCGGGTCTGCCTACGAGGAGAGCGCCGGCAAACCTGGGTACACGCAAAGCGGATCACGCGAGGCGCCAAACCTGCAGCTCGAATGGGGCTGCAGCACGTACGATGCGGCGCAGCAAATCGATCATTGGATCGCGGGACCGTTCCATCGGATCGCGATGCTCGATCCGTACCTGGCCGAGGCCGGCTACGGCGAAGCCTCGGGCGACGGATGCTGGGTCGCCGCGCTGCGGTTGCCACCGCCGACCGAAGCGGTGAAGCGGTATCCGCGCGCGATCGAGTTTCCGCCTGACGGTGCCGCATCGGCGCTCGACTGGGCTGGCCTCGAGGCGCCCGATCCGCTCACGAGCTGTCCCGGTTACGAGCGGCCGTCCGGCCTTCCGCTCACGCTGCAGCTCGGCCGGCTGGTGAGCACCAACCCCTCGGCGCATTCGTTGACGGAAGACGGCAAACCGATCGAGCACTGCATCTTCGATGCGCCGAGCTACCTGAATCCGGATCCGAAAGCCCAGGAGTATGGACGTTGGAATCTGCGCAACGGGAGCGCGGTAGTGATGGTGCCGCGCGCACCGCTGCGGCCGGGCTCGCGCTACGAGGCCTCGATCACCGCGAACGGAGTACCTTACACATGGAGCTTCACCGCGGCAGAGAACGAGACCACGTTCACCGCGATTGCAAGGTTTCCGACGGCTGCGCCCACCCAATCGGCGATGATAAAGCCGCGACCGCGTCGAACCGCACGTCCGTCGCATCGCGCAACCCCGGCAACTCCGGCTCCTGAGGCAATGGCATCGACATCGATGACCGGGGCCGAAGGATACGCGGCGGCCACGGCCCCGTCGTCGTTGCCGACCACGGACATGACTCCGCCGACGATGGAGACGAATCCGGGCGCGAGCAACTCGAGCACTAACTGGCTGACAATCGTCAACCTCTATCGCTCACTGCTGAAGCTACAGCCGGTCGAAGAGGATCCCGCGCTGAGCCAGGGTTGTCTGAATCACGCCAAATACCTGGTGACGAACTACGAGTCGAAGTTGGCGGGCGGGTGGAATCCGGGAGGCCTGATGCATACGGAGGACGAATCGAAGCCCGGCTACACGCCTGACGGCATCAAGGCCGCACGCGCCAGCGATGTCATGTTTCAGCCGCCGGGGAAATTCACTGAAGGCCAGCGAATGACGCGAGCGATTGAGTCGTGGATCGCGGGACCGTTCCATCGCCCGTCGCTCGTAAACCCTGACCTGCGGCAGGTGGGATTCGGGCAGTACTGCGGACAAAGAATCTGCGCGGCGGCGCTCGACTGGCGCAGCGAGCTGGAGCCCGCGCTGCCCGGTGGCCATCCGTACGCAACACCGATTGAGGTTCCACCTGACGGCGCGACGGTCAAGCCGAGCGGCTTCGGAAATGAATGGCCGAGCCCTATCTCGCCATGTGCCGGATACCCGTACAATGCGCCCGCGATCACAATCCAGGTCGGCCTCAACATGGCTGCGAGGATCACCGATGCTTCCCTGACTCAGACCACCGGCGCCGGGGCGGGAAGTAAAATCGGAACTTGCGCCTATGACCTCGAGACGTACACCAATCCCGACCCCGGCACCCAGGCGCACGGGCGCGAGGTGCTCAAAGGATTTGGCGAAGCGGTGATGATGGTTCGCGATCCGCTGATAGGTGGCGAGAGTTACCGGGTCGATATGACCGTGAACGGCAAGCCGTACAGTTGGAGCCTCACTGCATTCAAGTGAGTAATGGACTGACTATCGCTGGAAATCGACTGCGATGATCGTCGCCATCGAATCGAGCGCGCTGTCGGGCGTCGCAATCACAAGCTCGCCGATCGGATCCTGGTTGAACAGCGAGTCGGCCGCCGAGATTCGCTTGCGCACCTTCAGCGACATCGTGCTCGACAGCGGACGCGCATCGCCGACGTGCTTCACTTTCACGCCGCGCACCGAGACGGACTCGTACGGCCTCGCCAGCACGTGCAGGTAGACGCGATTGCCGCGGCGCGTCGACGGTCCGTAGAATTGCCACGGCTCGAGCCCGGGATCGGTACCGACAATCGCCTCGTTGTTGCGGTCCATCCAGTCGCCGATCGCTTCGAGCCGCTCAATCTGTTCGGGCGGAAGGGCGCCGTCGCCCATCGGGCTCACGTTGAGCAGCAGATTCCCGCCCTTGCCGGCCACTTCGCATAGCGTGTGGATCAGCGAGCGCGTCGATTTGAGGTCCTTGTCGGAAGGGTTGTAGCCCCAGCTATTGTTGATCGTCAGGCAGGTCTCCCACGGGCCTTCGGGCGGCTTGGGCGGGACGGCTTGTTCGGGCGTCTGGTAGTCGCCGTAGCCCGGAATTCGATCATTGATGACGACCTCGGGCTGGAGCGAGTGGATCATCTCGACGAACTCGCGCGACTTCCACTCGTCGGGCTTGCGTTCCCATCCGCCATCGAACCACAGCAGATCGATCTTGCCGTAATTGGTCAGCAACTCGCGCATCTGGGCGAACATGAACTCGATGAACCGATTCCATTGCTCGGGCGTCGAACGGCGCCACGCTCCCCACTTGTAGGGCTTGTCCGACTCGAGAAAGGTCGGATAGTCAGGATGATGCCAGTCGATAAGTGAGTAGTACAATCCGACCTTGAGACCCTCGGCTCGGAACGCATCTGTGTATTCCCGAACTATATCGCGCTTGAAAGGTGAATACTCAATCGAATAGTCAGAATGCTTCGTATGGAATAGTGAATAGCCGTCGTGATGTTTACTAGTCAGAACGGCGTACTGCATACCCGCGCGTTTAGCTCTTTTAGCGAGTGCGCGCGCGTCCCAGTTTATCGGATTAAAGGTTTTGGCGGTCGAATGATATTCGTCGACGCCGACACTCTGGCCGTCGGGCAGCGCGCCGACGCCTCCGACCAGCGGCCACGACAGCTCTAGCCCGCGCTGGCTGCAATGTCCCCAATGGATGAACATCCCGAATCTTGCCTTGTTAAACCACGATTCCATAGCGGGGCATTGTCGCCTTCAGAGGAGGCGGTTGTCCATACCACAGAGACGTTTCAGTGAAATGGCTTCCAGCCTAGCGCCGGGATTAGTTGATCGTAGGAGACGCCTAGCAGCCAGACGAAGGCGACGGCGCCGGTGCCGGATGACGCGCGATTGAGGGCGATTTGTGCGCCCAGATTCACCTCGAACGTGTCGTTCATCCATGCGATTGCGGGGGTCAGCTCGAAGTCGGGCGCCGAAGAGTTGTTGTGCGCGCTCAGATACTGCGCGTAATCGAAATCGAGATGCGGCGTGAGATTGCGTAACAGCATCGGAACCGACTTTGGCGCGACATTCGCATCGAGGTAGCCGAGCGAGTATTCCAGCTCGAGGTCTGCATTCAGCAGGTCGTCGCGCGCACCGGTCACTTTGCTTTCGAATCCCGCGTCGCCTTCGACACCCGCGGGGCGCAACATCCCGAGCGATTCCGGCAGGTCTCCGAAGCCCTTCTGAAAAAGCACGTCGCCGCCGGCGCGCGGATGCGTTTCGGAGACGCGGCTGTCGCCAACCGGCAGCTCAAGAGTTGGGTTGATCGTGAGAATGAACTCATTGGCGGGAAGCGACAGGAGCAGGTGCTTGTAACCCAAACCGAGGTTGCTGAATCCGCTGACTGGGGCGTCCTCACCTTCCTGCTCGAGGCGCTGGTAGCCGACGAAGAGCGAAAAGCTGGCGTCGGACGAGATGGTTTTTTCGAGGTAGAGGGACTCGAAGTCCTCCGTGCGATCGACACCGCCCGAAATGGAGAGATAGTTTTCCACCGTCGCGTCATTGCCGATGAAGTTGCCGACGAACAATCGCGAGGGAGGGTTTGCGCGCGCAAGCGTCGCGCAAAGCAGCATCCAAGTTGTGCATAAGATCAGAGCAAGGCGGGACGATTTGAGCCTCAAGCGACCGCCTGCAAAGAGGGATCTGAAGTCTTTGATCGTCGGGGAAGACGCGGATTATACCTGCTGTTGTGGTCCGGCGAGGTGCCCACCACCGAGGGTAGCTTTGTTCCGTCAAATTTAGTTTTTGCTGGAAGGTGCGCCGACATCCAACTTCTAAAGACTGGGACAAGTTTGGAGCGCCGTCCATACATCTATGGGTAGCACACCAAATCCGAGCAGGTGAGCTGTATGAGGTTAAGAAATGAAAACGGCAACCGGCGCGACGATCAGAAATAGCTTGAGAAGGATTCCCCTAACTACTGCCATTGGCGCGCTCGCGCTTTGTCTCATGGCGTCGGTGGCGTGGGATGCGTGGGCGGCGCGCGTCCATTCGCGGCCCGTCGTTGATGTGGCTATTGGCTCGTCGGTGTGTGCCGGTGAAAAAGCTTCTCCGTTTTCAAATTCGTGGCAGGGTCTCCTTTCGGCGCACCTTAAAGCATTCGATCCAGCCGATACCGTCGTTAACCTATGTGGTGCGGCAAACACCGGGACTATGATGCCCACCGGATTTTCCACACCAAGGTGCACTATCAATGCCGGCAGTACGATTCCGGACCCTGCCCACAACATCACTGCGGCCTTGGCCCTGCACCCCAACGCGATCATCATGCTTGGTGGTCAGGGAAATTTCATTCTCGGCGGAGCGCCCGGAGCGGGCGGTCTATGCACGCCAAATACGGTTGGATCGCTTGAATCTGATATCGGGACAATTGTGAAAACAGCGGCCGCCGCCGGAGTCCCGCTTTATATGTCTAGCGCGGGCCCATCCAATTCATTCGACTCCTCGCGATTGGCTAGTGCCGCTGCCGTGAATCGTTGGATGCGATCTACCTATCCTGGCCAATATCTGAACACGGACGCGGTATTGGATGACGGCTCTGGCGGTTTGAAAGCAATCTACGGCGGTCCGGACAGTCACCCGAACAACGCTGGGCATGCTGCGATCTTCGGCGTCATCCAGTTAAGTAGCCTCTACAAAATCCGATGACAAACAAGCTGCTCAACAAGTGACAAACTTGGATGCGGCGCGGTTGGGGAAATTGCGGTCCGCGTGGTATGGAAAAATCGAAAGCTGACGAGTGCCGGAGGCCAACGATGAAAATCTCGATGTTCCATCTGATGCCGTATCGCGATCTGCCGGAGGACTTTGCGCAGAAGTATCACTCGGTGTGGGTCGATCCGCCGTATTGCGAGCTGGCCGATTCGGTCAAGGTCGGGCAGTACTACAACTGGACGCTCGATGAGCTGATCCATGCCGCCGACAAGGGCATCGACGGCATCTGCGTCAACGAGCATCATCAGAACGCCTACGGCTTCATGCCGAATCCGGACCTGATGGGATCGATTCTCGCGCGCGCGACCAACGGCACCGACGTCGCGGTAGTGCAGATGGGCGCGACGCTGCCGACCTCGAATCCGCCGATTCGAATCGCCGAAGAATATTCGATGATCGATTGTATCAGCGGCGGCCGCATGGTCGCCGGGATGCCGCTCGGCACCTCGCAGGACGTGAACCTGTGCTACGGAATCCCGCCGATCGAGCAGCGCGAGCGTTACTACGAGGCGCACGACCTGATTCTGAAAGCGTGGCAGTCGCCCGAAATTTTCGCGTGGAACGGCAAGTACTTCAAACTGCCGATGGTCAATATCTGGCCGCGTCCGATTCAGAAGCCGCATCCGCCCGTGTGGATTCCCGGCAGCGGCAGTCTATCGACCTGGGATTTTTCCGCGAAGCACAACCATTGCTACTGCTTCCTGTCGTACTGGGGGAACAATTTCGGCAAGCGCGTCATGGACGGCTTCTGGGATTTCGTCGCCAAGGGAAATCACGATCCCAATCCGTATCGCGCGGGATTTTTGCAGCTGGTCGCGGTGTCGGAAACCGACGCGCAGGCCGAAAAGGACTACTACAAGCACATCCGATATTTTTACGATAAGTGCCTGCACATTTTGCCGGAATATTTTCCTGTCGCCGGCAACCAGGACTACAAGAGCCTGGTCAACAGCGTGACCAAGCTGAATCCGCAGTTGTTCGATCTGATGAACAAGATACCGACGTGGAAGTACAAGGACTTCGTCGATAACCAGTTCGTGATCGCGGGCTCGCCGGCCACCGTGCGACAGCAGTTGATGGAAGCGGTCAAGAAACTGCGCGTCGGCAACCTGATGGTACTGCTGCATATCGGATCGATGCCGCACGACTTGACGATCAAGAATATCGATCTGTTCTGCAGCGAGGTGCTGCCGCATTTCCGTGGCGTATGGGACGGCGAATGGGAGAACAATTGGTGGCCCGAATCGCTAAAGGGTCCGCGCACGAAGATCGCGTCGAACGGAGTGCATGCGGCGGCGCGGTAGCAGACAAGGAGAGAATTAATCGCCTGCGCGGCGGGCGGCAGGGGTTACCCCTGCACCCAGTATAGGAAGTGGCAGGAGAACTAGGGTGCTCGATTCAGAGAGGATAGATATGGCGGCTGCAAAAGATAAAACGGTTAGCGTGTGGGGCGACAAGGTTCATCCCAAGGTCAGGATTCTTGGCGATGGGCCGCCGGTGGTTTATCTGCATGGCGGCTATGGGCCGATCGAGACCGAGTTGCTCGACGAGCTGGCGAAAAACTTCACCGTCTATGCGCCTGAGCATCCTGGGATCACGGCGGGCGACGAGGATTCCTACAAGGCGCTCGACGATATGTGGGATCTCGTCCTCTACTACTACGACCTGTTCGACAAGCTCGGGCTCAAGTCGCCGGCGGTGGTCGGGCATTCGTTTGGTGGGATGATTGCGGGCGAAATTGCGGCGACCGATCCGACGCGCGTCGGCAAGCTGGTACTGATAAGCCCGCTGGGTTTGTGGCGCGACGATTCTCCGATTCGCAATTACATCGTGACGCCGCAGACGGAGCTGCCCGCGCTGTTGTTCAAGGATCAGCATCATCCGTCGCTGAAGCGAATCACGCTGAATCCCGAAGATCAGCAGGGGTTCATTCGAATCACGTGGGCTCTAGGATGCACGGGCAAGTTCATGTGGCCGATACCGGACAAGGGTCTGCGGAAAAGGCTGCATCGAATCGCGGCGCCGACGCTGATCGTGTGGGGCAAGGACGATAAGCTGCTGCCTGCGGTCTATGCCGACGAATTCCGCAAAGGGATTCCGGGCGCCAAGGTGCATCTGGTCGATGACGGCGCGCATATGATGCCGTTGGAGGAGCCCGCAAAGCTCGCCGCGACTGTGTCGAAGTTTATCAAGGGATAGGCGAGCAGAACCTCACCCCTGGCCCCTGTCTCTTCTGGAGAGGGGAAGAGCGTGCGAAGCTCATTGATTTGTCATCCTGACGACGGGAGCGTTAGCGACGGGAGGAAATGGCTTCTGGCCTCCGGACAGCTTCGCGTATGCGAAGCCGGTTCCGGTTTTGAAATCGCACAGTGGTCCTTAGAACCTTACAACGAGACCACTTCATCACTTGCGGATTGGCGACGCCTCGAATACTTCCATACAGGACTCTCGGACTAAACCTGCATGGACCTTTGACTGGTCGTGCGAATGCGAGTGGGATAATAATGAAACTTAACTCCCTTAGAATGTCGTGTCTTGCCGTCGTGGCGGTCCTCATGCTCGCCTCGGCCTGCAAGGGCGCAACGGATGGACTTCCAGTGAGAAATACAGGCCATTACGCAATTATCGAGACCGAACGCGGCATCAATCGTCCTCGAGCTGTACCCCGAAGCAGCGCCCAAGACCGTGGCGAATTTCGAGACTCTCGTGAACAAAGGCTTCTACAACGGCCTGACGTGGCATCGCGTCGTGCCGGATTTCGTGATTCAGGGCGGAGATCCTGACGGTACCGGAGCCGGCGGACCGGGATACACAGTCCCCGCTGAGATCAAGGAGAAGCATCTGCGCGGCAGCCTCGCGACCGCGCGGCAGGGCGACGAAGTTAATCCGACGCGAGCGTCGAGCGGCAGCCAGTTCTATATCTGCCTCCAGCCGCAGCCGGGACTCGATGGTCAATACACCGTCTTTGGCGGAGTGATTAAAGGGATGGACGCGGTCGATCAGATTCAGAAGGGCGACCACATGAAGAAAATCACGCTCGCCAAGGAGCCGCCCAAGTAGCCGCGGCGCGTCGCACATGGCGGATTCACGAAGCGGGCACCCCCATCCGGCGGGGCCCTACTTCACCGTAGACCTGCATCTCCACACCAATCGCGGCAGCTCGGACTCGAACCTGGCGCCGAAAGACCTGGTCGATCGCGCGCGTGCGATCGGAATCGGCGCGGTCTGCGTCACCGAGCACGACAATATGTGGGATTCGCGCGAGATGGCCGCGATGGCGGGAGACTCGGGCGTTATTTTTCTCCGCGGGATGGAAGTGACGACCGACATGGGCCACGTCGGCGCGTTCGGGCTCGAGCGCTACGTCGGCGGAATCTACAAACTTGCCGAACTGCGGCGCGTGATCGATCTCGAAGGCGGGATCCTGATCGCGAACCATCCGTTTCGCTACAAACTCGACCCGCGCTTTTCGTTTATCAACCCGGACTCAGAGCCGATCGATCCGACGTATCCCGATCGCGCGGCGAAGCTGAAAATCTTCGAGCTCGTCGATGCGATCGAAGTGCTCAACGGCGCATGCGGCGAGGACGAGAACGTCTTCGCGTTAAAGGTCGCGCGTCATCTAGGGATTGCGGAGGTCGCGGGCTCAGACTCGCACTCGGCCGGCTCAGTCGGATGCGTCACGACGCTGCTCGACGGTCCAATCAAGGACGAGCGCGACCTGATCGACGCAATCCGATGGCGTCGATGCCGCGCCGGCCGAGGATTGTTAAAGAGTGCGCTCGCGCCTTTTGAGCTGTCGACGGCGGCGAGTTAGGGGCCGAAAAAGCTCGGTAACAAAAGCATTTTCCTTTCATTTTGGCCACGAGCAAATTTGAAAGGAAAATTAGCCCCTACCATCTCCAAATCTATGGATTAAATCCCTGATTATGCTATAATTTCCTTTCAAATTTGCATCCACATCGATTTGAGAGGAAAACGCTTGAAATTCAAGGAGCTCACCGCTGAGCAGCGTAGAATCGCGGTTGATACTGCACAGCTTTACGAACATTCCGTCGAGCTTCAAGGCCAGCGTCGGACACTTCGTGGCGGATTGTACTGGAAGAAGGTTGCTGGCCACGACTACCTCGTTCGCATCACCGACCGTCACGGCGGAAATCGCTCGCTCGGCCCGCGCTCGCCAGAGACTGAGCATGCTTACCGGGAATTTACGGAAACCAAACGTGATCTCGACGCGCGAATCAAATCAATCAACGACGAAGTCGCGCGCCAGGCCAAGTTCTGTATTGCCGCCGGAGTGAATCGCGTTCCGAGGCTCGCCGCCGACATCGTGCGGTCGCTCGATTCGAACGGGCTGCTCGGTAGTCACCTGATCATTCTCGGCAGCCACGCGATGTATGCCTACGAGATGGCGGCCGGCGTTCAGCTCAAGGCCGGACTTCTTCAGACCGAAGATCTCGACACTCTCCTGAACACTAAATCCGAGATCGAGCTGGCCGGAACGATTCGAAGCGCGGGATTGCTCGGAATACTTCAGGACGTCGACGCAACCTTCAAGCCTCAACGCAAAAGATCATTTCGCGCCGTCAACGCGAAGGGCTTCATGGTCGATTTGATTCGTGCGCCAATCGATTCTTCTGGCGGCCTCTACAGCATCGGCAGCGGGATCGATCTCATCGCGGAACAGTTGCGCGGACTCGAATGGCTGACGGCGCTGCCTCTGATGACTCAAATCGTGATCGCCGACAACGGTTTCCCGGTAAGATTCGTAGTGCCCGAGCCGCGCGTGTTCGCATTGCACAAGTTGTGGGTCTCGCTTCAGCCGACGCGCGATCCAATCAAGCGCAAACGCGATCTCCATCAGGCAGAAGCAGTAGTGCAGCTCGCGCTCGACTACTTCAATTTGAAGTTCGACGATCCAGCGATCAAAGCACTTCCGTCTGACCTCACGTCGATGATTCCGGGGCTGGTCGAACGCATCAACGACCGACGCTCGAAGACCCAAAGCGGACGGCCCGCGCTTCCTCCAGGCTTTGAACCGCGAGAGGATGAATCCAACGACGATTAAATCCTTCGGCGGCATTGTCCGCGACGCGATCATTCCGATAAAATTTTTGCGCCGCTGCTGAGACCTATCCAATGAGTGCTAACAAGGATCGCCTCGCTCTGATCGAGCATCTCTCCTCGATTGGCGGCGAGCATTCCGACGACCTTCGCGAGACGCTTGATCGCGTTGCTTTCGCGATTGCCGGCGGAATGGAAGCGGAGGTCTGTTCGCTCTACCTGTTCGATCCTCAGCGCGAGCGGCTCGTGCTCCGCGCCACCGTCGGGCTCGATCGCGAATCGGTCGGCAAAGTCTCGATGCGCCTCAACGAGGGACTGGTCGGACTGGTGCTGGAAAAAGACGAACCGGTTTACGTGCCCGACGCGATCAGCCATCAGCGCTACAAATATTTTCCCGAGACCGGTGAGGAGCGCTTCCATACTTTTCTCGGCGTGCCGGTTCATGACGGTCGCAAAAAGCCGCTCGGAGTGCTGGTCGCGCAAACGCTCGAACGGCGCAAATTCAACAAGAACGAAATCCGGCTGCTGAGCACAGCGGCCAACCAGGTCGCGCAGATACTTTCTCATTTCAGGCTGCGCGAATCGCTCGTTACCAAGGAAAAAGAGCGGCTCGAATACAAGCGCCGGATGATCGAGGCCAACCGCCAGCTCAAGGACTACGAAAAAGTCGGCGGCAAGACGCGTCACGCCGCTCCCGCCAAGATTCGCCGCCCGCGCCTGGCTGGACTATCCGCGTCACCGGGATTTGCGCAGGGAAACGCGCACGTGGTCGGCACTTTCCTGAGCAGCGTCGATCGTCATCAGAAATCCCGCGACCCCAAGGTCGAGAGCAAGCGCTTCGAGGAAGCTCTCACCCGTTCGCTGGCGGAGCTGGCGACGTTGCGGGTGCGGATGGAACCGTTGATGCCCGAGTCGGACCTCAAGATTTTCGACGGCCATCGCATGATCCTCGAAGATGAAGAGTTCGTCGGGCGCATCCGCGACACTATTACCAACGGCTACACCGCAGAGAGCGCGCTGTTCCGCGTGATCGAAGAGCTCAGCGCTTCGATGCTCGCGGTCGCCGACAACTACCTGCGCGAGCGCGCGACCGACTTCCGCGACGTCGGCCATCGCGTGCTGCGACATCTGCGGCAGGAGGAAAAGCGCGCGCCGTTTTCCAAGCCTACGATTATCGTCGCCGAGGAACTCACGCTCTCGCAGTTGACGATGGTCAACCACGACCGGCTCGCTGGTATCGCGCTGCAATCCGGCGGCGTCACCTCGCATGCGGCGATCCTGGCGCGAGCGTTCGAAATCCCAACCGTGGTTGGCGTCGAGCATCTGATGGAATCCGTCGTCGAAGGCGATCAGCTGGTGCTCGACGGCAACGCGGGCGTGGTTTACGTCAACCCGGGCACGGAGATCGAACGCGACTACGTCAGCCTGCAGCGGCGCTACGATGCGTTCAAAAAAGAACTGATCGAGGAGGGCAACGCGCCCACCGCGACGCGCGACGGCCATCGCGTGATGATGCTCGCGAATATCGCGCTGCTCCCCGACATTCACCTGGCGCTGCGCTACGGCGCCGAGGGCGTCGGCCTGCTGCGATCGGAATTCTCGTTCCTGACCTACGAGGATTTTCCCGACGAGACTCAACAGCTCGCGCTCTACAGCAAGATGCTCGAGGCGCTCGGCAAGCGTCCCGTCACGATCCGCACGCTCGACATCGGCGCCGACAAGTATCCGCCGTATATGCGGGTGCCGCGCGAGGACAATCCGTTCCTCGGCTGGCGATCGATACGTATCTCGCTCGAGATGGCGGGGCTGTTCAAGGTTCAGCTCCGCGCGATTCTCCGCGCGGCAGCCAAGCACAACGTCCGCATCATGTTCCCGATGATCTCGAGCCTCGAGGAATTGCGCCGAGCCAAGGAGTTGCTGGCCGAGTCGCAGGCCGAGCTGTTCAAGGAGGGCCTCGAGCACAATCCGAATATCGAAGTCGGCATCATGGTCGAGGTGCCGTCCGCCGTGTGGCTGGCGCCGCGGCTTGCGCGCGAGGTGGATTTTTTCTCGGTCGGCACCAACGACCTGATCCAGTACCTGCTCGCCGCCGACCGCAATAATCCCAAGGTCGCGCACCTCTACGAGGCGCTCCATCCCGCGGTGATTTCCGCCATCGCCGAGGTCGTCAACGTCGCGCGCGCCGCCGACAAGGAGGTCTGCTTGTGCGGTGAGATGGCCAGCGACCCGCTCGCGACGCTCCTGCTGGTCGGGATGGGTCTCGACGAACTGAGCCTGAGCCCACTGTTTATTCCGGTCGTGCGCAAGGTGATTCGAGAGGTCGATTATCAGACCGCCCGCCTGATTGCTCGCGAGACTCTCCAGATGGCCAGCGTGCAGGAAATCAAAGGCTACCTGGTCGAGCGGTATCGCGACCTGGGTCTGATCAACCTGGTCGAAATGTACCGTTAGCGGTCCGCTTTTTCGATTGGCGGCTGCCCGGCGCGAGCGCCGTTAGCCCATGAAACTGCAAGGTGGTATCGTTTGGTTCTATGAGTAAACTCGAAGCCATCGAGAAGAAAGTCTCTGGTCTCTCGCCGGAGGAGCTCTCAAAGTTTCGGCGCTGGTTCGCTGAGTTTGATGCAGCTGCGTGGGATCGCCAGATCGACCGAGATGTAAAAGCGGGGAAGCTCGACGCGTTGGCAGATGAAGCCCTCCGCAAGCATGCGGCGGGCAAATCCACCGAGTTTTGAGGCATTTTGCCTCTCCGAGGTTTTGGGTTTGTTACCGCGGATTGCGGCCGGCAGTGCAGCGTCTGGCGGACGAGAAGTATCGCCTTCTCAAAGATGATCCTCGTCACCCATCTCTTCACCTCAAGCGTGTGGGCCGGTTTTGGTCGTGCCGAGTCGGCCTTCACCATCGCACACTCGGCGTTGATGTCGAGAGCGGAATCTTGTGGTTTTGGATCGGCGATCACACCGAATATGATCGCGTCGTCGGCTAACCTGGTCGAGCGGTATCGCGACCTGGGTATGATCAACCTGGTCGAAATGTACCGCTAGTTACCTCTTCAGCGGATTATTTTGGCTATTTCCTCGACTCCCGTTGTATGAATGTGTTCCAATCTTATAGGTTGACTTTTTTGTTCGGGATTTGTTTACTGGTGTTCTGACCGAGCGGTTAGATATTCCCTCCCGCGTTTTGGGTATGATGGGCTGGGTGGGTTGCTGGGCAGGAAGCTAAATCAGAGGATTTATTCATGGTATTCCTTGTATTTCTTGGCGCGTTCCTGGTCTTTGCTGCGAGTATCCTCTATTGGCTGTTGGGGACTAATCGGTATGGCGGCGACCGTCCGGCCGCGGCGCTCCAGTTAACGGCGCGAGAGGGGGCGACGGCAGACGCGGCCCTCAAACCCGAGCCTTGCCGCACGGTCAGGGTCTATTTCATCAAGCCCTCGCGCTACGACGAGGACGGCTTCGTCCAGTATTTCCGCTACGGTGTCCAGCCGAACAACACTTTGACCGTAATGACGGCGCTCAACGAGGCGTTTAACAAACGCTATGCGGTCGAGCGCAACGTCCGCCTCGAGACGGTGATTTGGGACGAAATCTGCGACGGCATAGTCAGCCCCGAGACAATCACTGCGATTAAGGATAAGGCGCGCGAAGACGGGGTCGAGTTGCTGATTGGGCTCGCCGGAGTGCAATCGAATCAGTATCCACGGGGGCGCGACTTGGCGCTTCAATTCGTCGCCGAAGGCATTCCCACGATGATGGGCGGCTTCCACGTCAGCGGCTTCCCCGACTCGTGCAAGTTCCTCAACGAATGCGGCGTCACCACGGTGGTTGGCGAGGCTGAAAATATCTGGGGCGATATCGTCGAGGACTTTCTCCGCGGCGAGCTGAAAATCGGCTATTCAGTCACGCAAGGAATTCGCGCCAAGACCGGACAGGAAGACATTATCGTTCCGCTGATCACCGAGTCGCTGCTGCCGGTGCTCGACGATCGTTACCTCACGCGATTTTTCAACGACACGATGACCACGCTCGACACTTCGCGCGGATGCCCGTTCACCTGCTCGTACTGCAGCGTGAAGAACGTGATGGGCCGCACGATGCGCTCGCGCGAGCCTGATTCCGTCGTGACCTGGGTCCGCGACGCCTGCAAGCATCATGGTATCGAGTCGCTGTTCCTGGTCGATGACGACTTTTTCAGATCGCCGCGATGGGAAGAGATTCTCACCGGTCTGGTCGAAGTAAAGAAGGAGTATCCGAAGCTCTCCTTCATGATGCAGGTGGACGTCGACGCGTCCTGCTACGCGAACGTGGCCGAGGGCGAGACCGAGACCGCCAAGCATCGGCGCAGCAAGCGTTTTACCGAACTGGCCGCGGCCGCGGGATGCTACCAGGCGTTCGTCGGAATCGAATCGCTCAATCCCGACAACCTGAACTTTGCGACCAAGTATCAGAACACCGACGACCGGCAAGGCAAAGGCAAGCTCGAAGCGGTGCGCGCGCACGTAATCGACAAGTACCGTCGCGTCGTCAATAACTGGCACAAGGTCGGAGTGTCGGTGCATGCCGGCTACATGCTGGGGTTCCCGTTCGACGGCCCCGACTGCGGACGCGTGGCCGCCGCGACCCTGAAAAAAATCGGCTTCGACATCGTGTCGTTCTTCATCATGACACCGCTGCCGGGCACTGAGGACCAGGTCCGCTTCACCAAGGAAGGCGCGATCATCGACTGGGACTTCAACCAGCTCGACTCGCAGCATGTCACGCTCAAGCACGACAAGCTCGACACCGAAAGCTGGCTCGGCGCGTATCGCGACGCTTACAAGGGCTTCTATTCGATCCCGCGCTTTCTGCATACGATGCTCACCGTATGCGCCGGCCGCGGACTCGACGCGGAAGCGCGCAAGGGTGTGCTCCGCCAGTTCACGTATTATTTCTTCAGCTATCGCCAGGGACGGCATCCGATGGTCGGCGGTATCTGGCCGATTCGCCGCCGCGACGTCCGCCGCGCTGCCGTAACCGACGACGAGGCGCGCCGTTTCTATCTCGGCGGCAAGCGCTTCGACGCTATTTTGCGTGGTGATGGCCGCGAAGGATTCGCTGGGGCTCCGGCTTAAGCAACGAAACCGAAAATCTCACAACTTGCTGAATACCGGTGCGATCCGACTTAGGATTGCGCCGGTGTACTTTTTGGCTGCTAACTGAATCTAATAGTCGCATCGGCGTGGAATTTGTCGCGCCCCGCTTGCGCCAGCCTCATGGAAACAGATAGGGATTTCGGCGGGGGATTCATCATCTATGTTCACGCCGGCTGAAATCGTTATTGCCGTTGTCGTCCTCGCGGCGATGATCTTCGTTCCAATCCTGCGCCGATTGCTCGGACTGATTTTCCGCCTTGCGATTTTTTTCGTGGCCGTGGCGATCGTGGCCGCAGGGGTCACGATGATCATGAACAACGAAACGATTTTCGAAAGGCCGGGCATCGGGCAACGCGTGGTAAGATTCATCACGAAGAACTCCGCCGCCGCGAGCCAGACCGGCTCGGGCTCGGTGACCTGCGCGCTGGAAGCGCCACCTCCACCGCCGCCCACCGCCGCTGAGGCCAAGCCGCACAAGCACGCCGCAAAAAATGAGCCCGAATCTCAAACAACTCGAAACGACGTGACGAAAGCGGAGCCCGCCCCGCTCGACGATGTGTTTCCCGAATTGATTCGTCGCAGCTTCCCAGGAATTTCGCGCCAGAAACTGTTCCAGCTCTCGACCGACACGATCAACTCCCTCGGCGGATGGAAGATCGTCAAGTCCAACCCGGGCAACTACACTATTGATGCCCTCTACACGTCGCGATTCTTCAAATTTGAGGACGACGTGAGGATCACGATCGATCCGTCCGGTGATATCGAAGTATGCGCACGCTCCGGCCTGGCGCGTCCCGATGCCACTTCGCTACTGCGCTTCTTTCCCGGTGACCTCGGCTCCAACGTCGGACACATCAAGGAATTCTACGAAGCCCTCGAGCCCAAGATGGACGAAGTTTACAAGGAAGAGCAGGACAAGCAAAACGCCAAGAAGCCCCCGCATTGATGCGTTGCTCTTTGTTTCCGAATTAAAAGAAACCATCCGGTTCCCCTTCCCGCTCGGGAAGGGGTTAGGGGTTAGGTTGCCGGCCTTCATTCGACACGCACCGGATATTCCCCGCCTGATCACAGAAACGCTTTTGACAACACGCACTCGATCCGGTCAAGCTGTGATCGTATGGCGATGCGGGAGGCTCAGATCGATGCGCTCGCGACTCATCTCGTGAATGGGTTGATCGATCGCGGCGTGATCAAACCCAAAGCTGACGTCAAGGAACTGGTTGCGTGCGTGGTCGAGTTGATGTCGGAGAATTTCGAGACCGAAGCGCAGATCGACGAAGAAGCCGACAAGATGGCGGAGGCCGAAGCGCGCCGCGACACGCGCCTCGACGTCACGCGGCTCCGGAATTTGATTCGCCAGCGCCTGGCCGAGAAGAAGAACTTCACGCTGTAATCCATGAAGCTCACCGAAGCACGAGTCCTGTTCCTGGCGCGCGAGTCATTGGCGAAATTGCGCGACGAGGGCCTGGCGGAGATCACAAACTTTCCGCTCGCACTCCGGCAAGCGCGCGAAATCGTCGCGCAATTCAACGAGCAGGGCGACGAAGTCGACGCGATCGTGCGGCGCAAGATCAATTCGATCAAGCGCGGCGTCGTCGAAGGCTCCAACGAATGGACCCTGCTGTACAAGCGCTACCGCGACGAAGAGATGCGCAAGAAGGGCCCGCAGCGGTGAGGGGAAGGGTAAATCACTTTATTGAATGTGAAACCCGCGGTGGGTTTCACGCTTCCTTCGGCAGGGGTGACCCCTGCACCCAGTGAAATAAGCGAAAGATGCGGGACTTCGTCCCTTTTAGACGCTTCTTTGTGTCATTCTGATCGAAAGCTGATGAGCGAAGAATCCCGGCTCGTGAATTACCTCTCCCGCGGCTGGCGTTGTCGCCAGCCGCAAACCGGGAGAGGTCGTCCGACGACATTCATGTCGTCGGACGGGTGAGGGCGCTGGCATCGAGCAGAATGCGTACTGCATCGCGTCCGCGCTTTGATACACTGACCCCATGGACGACAACGAATTTCGCGAGCGTTCCGACGCCGCTCTCACCAGGGTCGCGAAGTGGCTCGAGGACTTCGATCCTGACGAAGTGGATTACACCACCGCTGACGGCGTCGTGACGATCGAGTTCGCGGGCGGCGCGAAGTTTATCCTGTCGCGGCAATCGCAGATGAAGCAGATGTGGCTGGCCGCCGGCTCTCATGGGTTCCATTACAATTGGGACGCGGCGAGCGACCAGTGGCTCGACGACAAGGACGGCCACGAACTATTTCCACGCCTGGCAGAAACGATATCCGAGCAACTCGGGCATCCGGTGAAATTCTAAGAGAAAATAGTTGAGCCGGGACGCTGACGTAATCGTAATTGGAGCGGGCCCCGCCGGATGTGCGGCTGCAATCCGGCTGGCTACCGCCGGCTATAACGTGATCGCGCTCGAGCGCAAGGAACGCGAGGACGGCGAAGATATCACGTCGGGCGAAGTAATGGTCGTGCCGACGCAGAACGAATGCGCACAGATCGGCGTCAAGTTCGAAGGCGACTGGGTGCTGGACCGAATCACCGGCTTCCGCAACGTCTATCCCGATCTGTCCTGGACCTACCATCCGATTCCCACGCCGGTATCTCCCGTGCAGGTCGATCGCGGCGGATTCAATGCCGCGCTGCGTCGCCGCCTGGTTGAGGTCGGCGGTCAGCTCGTGTGGAACTCGCGAGTCACCGACCTGGAATTTCGCGACGAGACTGCAATCGCAATCACGGCCGACCTCAAGCGGTACTCGGCGCGGATGCTGATCGACGCCGGCGGCCGCTACGCGCCGTCTCTGCGCGCGCTGAATCTCAAGTCCGAGGACCCGGAGTTCTCGCAAATCGGCGTCGCAGTCTTCTTCAAATCATTCGACGGCACTCCGCTGAATACGTGGGACCGCCATCTGTACGGTGTGCGCGGCGCAATGATCAGCGGCTCGCGGATTCGGCCGGGGCTGTATCGATATATCCTGGAAGCGGATCTCGCGGAGAAGCAGAGCGACCGGCTCGGCGCGATCGAGTTTTACGAGTCAGTCGCGCGCCAGCACGATAAATGGCTCTACGAGCGCGTCATGCGAGAGCCGCGCGTGGGCAGGCAATGGTCGATGGCGCCGCTCGGATATCGCGTCAGCGCCGTCGCGCGCGATCGTCTGCTGCTGGTCGGAGATGCGGCAGGCTATCTCTCGCCGATAACAGGGCAGGGCAACGAATTCGCTCTGCGAACCGGACGGCTGGCCGCAAGCGCGGCCGACGAGGCTCTGCGGGGCGGCGATCTGTCGGCCGGCGCGTTCGCCTCGTACATCGCCGGCCGCAAATACGAAGTCGAGCGCCAGGTCGATTACGTACGAGCGCAATTGCGAATCCTGCGCGACCCCGCCGCGCTGTTGAGAGCGTCGCGCGACGATGATTATCGAGCGTCGATCTTCGGCCCATATGGAATCCCCGCAAGCGAGCGCGGCTCCCTGGTGTTGAGGCATCCGCCTTGATAGTGGGCGGGTCGCCATGCCGCCATCCAGGCTTTGATAGTGGGGCGGGCCGCCGTGCCCGCCATCGATGCGGGCGTCCGCGCCCGCGTACCAACTGATGGAGATGCTTGCTACCCGGAGGGCGGGCACGGCGGCCCGCCCCACTTAATGAAAACCAAGGCACCAAACACCGCAATCCACAACCTTATCCACAGGACTTGCAATTACCCGGGATCGGGCTAGAATGCCGTTAGCACTCAGACGTTGCGAGTGCCAATTGACAAAACCCGGACAGTAATTAATTTCCGACGGTGGGAATCGTCCCGTCAAAGCAACACTTTCCGTCAAGCCATAAGGAGGCTGCTGGTTCGCCATGAAAGGATTAAGGCCACTGGGAGATCGAATTCTCGTCAAGCGCGTCAAGGAAGAGGAGCGGACCAAGGGTGGGATCATCATCCCGGACACCGCTAAGGAAAAACCGCAGGAGGGCAAGATTGTTGCCGTCGGCAAGGGGAAGTACACCGACGAAGGCAAGCTCATCCCGATCGAAGTCAAGCCGGGGGACAAGATTCTGTTCGGCAAATATTCGGGCAGCGAGTTCAAGCTCGAGGGCGAAGACCTGTTGATCCTGCGCGAGGACGACATCCTGGGAATCATCGACTAGGCATTCGCACTCGCTCGTCAACGAGATCCAGTTTTTAACCACTGAAAAAAGAAAAATAGGAGAGGCAAAGAACCATGCCTGCAAAGATAGTTCGTTTCGGACAAGAATCGCGCGAGAGGATCCTCAAGGGGGTCAACGTTCTCGCCGATGCCGTCACCGTGACGCTCGGTCCCAAGGGCCGCAACGTCGTGCTGGAGAAGAGCTTCGGCGCTCCGACCGTGACCAAGGACGGCGTTACAGTCGCCAAGGAAATCGAGCTCGAAGACAAGTTCGAGAATATGGGCGCGCAGATGGTCAAAGAGGTCGCTTCGAAGACCTCCGACGTCGCCGGCGACGGCACCACCACTGCCACTGTGCTGGCCCGCCAGATATTCACCGAGGGCATCAAGATGGTCGCCGCCGGGCACGATCCGATGTCGCTCAAGCGCGGAATCAATCGCGCGGTCGAGGCTATCACTGCCGAGCTCAAGAACCTGTCCAAGCCGACCAAGGATCGCAAGGAAATCGCGCAAGTCGGCACGATTTCGGCCAACAACGACTCGACCATCGGCGACATCATTGCTGAGGCGATGGAGAAAGTCGGCAAGGAAGGCGTCATCACGGTTGAAGAGGCGCGCGGACTCGAAACCCAGCTCGAAGTGGTCGAGGGAATGCAATTCGATCGCGGCTACCTGTCGCCGTACTTCGTGACCGATCCGGAGCGCATGGAAGCGAAGCTCGAAGATGTGTTCATCCTGATTCACGAGAAGAAGATCTCGTCGATGAAGGACCTGCTGCCGATTCTCGAAACGATTGCAAAGACCGGCAAGCCCTTCCTGATTATCGCCGAGGATATCGAGGGCGAGGCGCTCGCGACCCTGGTCGTGAACAAGATTCGCGGCACGCTGTCATGCGTAGCGGTCAAGGCACCGGGCTTCGGCGATCGTCGCAAGGCGATGCTCGAAGATATCGCGATCTTGACCGGCGGACGCGCGATTTCCGAGGAACTCGGACTCAAGCTCGAGAATATCACCCTGAACGACCTTGGCCGTGCCAAGCGCGTCGTCGTCGACAAGGATAACACCACGATTATCGACGGTGCCGGCAAGAAGGCGGACATCGAGGGTCGTATCAAGCAGATTCGCGCGCAGATCGAGGAGACCACCTCGGACTACGATCGTGAGAAGCTGCAGGAGCGGCTGGCCAAGCTGGTCGGCGGCGTTGCAGTGATTCGCGTCGGTGCGGCGACCGAAGTGGAGATGAAAGAGAAAAAGGCACGCGTCGAGGATGCTCTCCATGCAACCCGCGCCGCGGTCGAAGAGGGCGTGGTCCCCGGCGGCGGCGTCGCGCTGATTCGCGCCTCGGGCGCGCTCGACAACATGCGGGCCAGCGAAGTCGAGAAGGTCGGAATTGGGATCATCAAGAAGGCGATCGAAGGGCCGGCGTGGTGGATCGCATCCAACGCGGGATGGGAAGGCTCGGTCGTGGTCGACAAGATCAAGAACAACAAGGGGGCGTTCGGATTCAACGCAGCCACCGAGGAGTTCGAGGATCTGATGAAGGCTGGAATCATCGACCCGACCAAGGTCGTGCGCAGCGCGCTGCAGAATGCAGCGTCGGTTGCAAGCCTGCTACTCACCACTGAATGCATGGTGGCCGAGAAGCCTGACGAGAAGGGCGCGGGCGCTGGCGGCGGGATGCCGGGCGGAATGCCTCCGGGCGGCATGATGTAACAGAGTACAAATCTGAGAAGCATACAGCGGCGGAGCCATCGAGGTTCCGCCGCTGTCTTTTTGTGGAGAGATTCGCGATCTGGCCCGGAACCCGCACCTAACCTTCTCCCGTGTAGTAACGGGCGAGGGATCCCAGATGTCACTGCGATGCAACAAATCACTTGCGTGCAACGCTGATCGTGAATCGCGAACATAACGGGAACGACCAGATCGCGCTCAAATGGTCAATTAAGCGGCTGCGAATCGCACTTGGCTAATCTGTACCGAAATCCGGCATTTGCTATTGATGCCCGCATTCCTTTGGCCCCGCCCTTGCTAAATACCCCCATACGGATCGCAGCTGTGTGACGCCTTGGGGACTGGGCTGGCGCAGTGCTCGTCCATGGAGGTGCCGCTGATGGCAGTACGTGTGCTCATTGCGGACAGCTCGGGGATCACGCGGGACATCATGCGCAATCATCTTGAATGTGGTGGTTGTCAGATAGTGGCGGAGACCGAGACGGTCCCGCAGACAATCGATCTCTTCCGCACTACGCGGCCGGATGTCGTCACGCTCGACATTGGGCTGCGCAGTGAGCGAGGGCTCGACGCGGTGTCGTTGTTCAGGATGATACGTCGCGAGTCCCCGGAAACGTCGATTGTGATAGTCAGCGCGTCGCAGGCGCCGGACGACAATCGTGTCTACCTGCGCGAGGGCGCGCTCGAATGTATCGTCGAGCCGTTTGACAGTTATGGGCTGGAGCGGATGTGGCGGCGGCTGTCTGATCTCTACCCCGAGCTCAAGCGCCGCGACGAGGCGGCGTCAGGGCGCTGAAAAAAGCTAACCGGCCATCAGTCTGTCGGACGCTCTTGCTGGTCTTCCAGCGCAACCATCAGGCGTTCGATTAAGAGGGGCTGGCCGGGCACGCAATTTACCCAGAGCACCCATCCCGAATTTTCGCTCGAATAGAGCGGCGCCGGGGTGCCGCAATAAAAGGCCCGCGTAGCGCCCTGCGACACGTCGTTAAGCACGTGCACATGGCCGAGCGCGACGTAGTCGTAGTGCGAGCGCTCGATGTCCGCGGGCGTGATCGGCGACGATCGCTCGATCTCGCCTTCCTCCATGAAGAATCCGTGTGCGAGTGCGATGTTCCAGCGTCCCTCAGCCGGCTCGGGCACTCCACTCATCGGGCGATAGTCGGGAGTATGCTCGACCAGCGCGCGGCCCCAAACGCGAGTCGCCAAGTCGGGAAAATCGATCGTTTTGCCTTCGGGCTCCAGGATCAGGTGCAGATTCTCAGGCAGGACAGCGGGCGCGAGGCCCGCGTAAATCGATCGCTCGTCGTGCGCGTCATGGTTGCCGGGAATCATCACAACCGGCATCTGCGCCCGCGCGATGGTGCCCATCGCGAACGCGAGACCTTCCTCGGTGACGCGCGCCGAATCGAACAAGTCGCCGACTATCAGCAGCATATCGGCTTTGCGCTCGTTGGCGATGTCGATGACGCGGCTGAATGCGGTGCGCACTTTGTCGCGCAACTGGACGCCGCGCTCGCCTGACCCGAACGTGTCGGTCTCGAGATGAACGTCGGAAGTATGGACGATCTTCAGTGGGCGATGCGGCAGATTAGATGGCAAAATTGCGTCCTTCGATGCGCCAATCCGGTCGTGGGCGCTTAGTTCCGGTCGATGGGAACATGCTATAAAGTCAGGTTTACTAGAGTTCGAGCGCCCATACCACCGCAAAGCATTATCGCAGAGGGTTTATCACTTGATCGTCGTAATGAAAGCGCATGCCACTGAAGCCGAGATTCAGGCCGTAGCCAGGATGGTCGAGGAACTCGACTACAACGCGCACATTATCCGCGGCATCGAGCGCACCGTGGTCGCATGCGTCGGCGATGAGCGCGGCGAGAAGCATCAACTGACGCATCTCGAGTCGGTGGCCGGCGTCGAGCGCGTGATGCCGGTGGTGCGATCGTTCAAGCTGTCGTCGCGCGAGGTGCGGCCCGAGGGCTCGATAGTCAAAGTCGGCAACATGGAAATCGGCGGCAAGCGAATCGCGGTGATCGCGGGACCGTGCGCAATCGAGAGCGAGCAGCAGGTCGAAGCCGCCGCCGATGCGGTCAAAGCGGCCGGCGCTCATGCGCTGCGCGGTGGAGCGTTCAAGCCGCGCACGTCGCCGTACTCGTTCCAGGGAATGGAGAATGAAGGACTCGTATTGCTCGAGCACGCCGGGCGTCGCGTCGGTCTGCCGGTCGTGACGGAAATCATGGATCCGCACGATATCGACGCGGTCGCCGAGCATTCCGACATGCTGCAGGTGGGCGCGCGCAATGCGCAGAATTTTTCGCTGCTGCGTCGCCTCGGCAGAATCAAGAAACCGGTACTGCTCAAGCGCGGCATGTCGATGAAGCTCGAAGAATTCATGATGGCGGCGGAATATATTCTGTCGGAGGGCAATCCCAACGTCGTGCTATGCGAGCGCGGGATTCGCACCTTCGAGACCGCGACGCGCAACACGCTCGATCTGAACGCCGTGCCGCTGCTCAAGGAATGGACGCATCTGCCGGTGCTGGTCGATCCAAGCCATGGGACCGGCATCTACAAGATGGTGGCGCCGATGGCTCTGGCAGCGATCGCGGCAGGCGCCGACGGATTGCTGATCGAAGTACATCCGAAGCCTGAGAGCGCGCTATCGGACGGCCCCCAACAGTTGAAGCCGTCGAGATTCGCCGATCTGATGAAGACCCTGAAGCCGCTGGCCGAGGCGGTGGGTCGAACGCTGTAGCCCTCCCCGCGGAATTGGTTAGGTTCCCGTCCCGTAAGCGGTGGTCAGGCTCCGCGGTCAGATACTCGAAGAGACGAGTCAATTCATCCTGGTGAACGCTCGCGTGCTGCGGACGCCCGCGCAATCGAGGGCGTAGGGCACGTGAACGAGCCTGATCGCCCGACTGGATCGAGATGCTTTCGCGACCTTCCGCGATTATTCTCGGTTTTGCGAGTTGAGTGGGCGTGGCCGCCGTTGCCCGCCGAACTCCCATTCCCGCGCGGGAAGGGGAACCGATAAGAATTCCAGCCTGAAGGGATGAGGTAGCCCACCCCGGGTTGCGTTCAAAATCCATCGGCGATATTTCAGACATTGATCCTCGCTCGAGGTGCTGACAAACGATCCCCTAAATCGAGAGCGCGAAAGGAGTAATTGTCATGGCAGGTAAAGCAGTCAAACCGATCCCCGATGGGTACCATACCGTCACTCCATTCCTGAACGTGAAGGGCGTAGCGAAGCTGATCGATTTTCTGAAGTCTGCGCTCGGCGCCGAGGAGGTCATGCGGATGCCCGGGCCCGGACGGCACCGTGATGCATGCCGAAGTGAGCATCGGAAATTCGCGACTGATGCTCGGCGAGCCGATGCAGAAAGCCAGCGCCTCGACCAGTGCCTTCTACGTGTACGTCAGCGACGTGGACTCGATGTACAAACGCGCGACCGGCGCGGGCGCCAAGTCGGTCAGTCCGCCGACCGATCAGTTCTGGGGCGACAGAATGGCCACGGTGTCAGACCCGTTTGGAAATACCTGGTCGATCGCCACGCACAAAGAGGATCCAACTCCCGAGGAGATGGCCAAGCGGATGGCGCAGCGAATCGCTAGACCGAAATTACGAGCGAGGGATCCTCCCTTCAGAGGATCCCTCGCATCATTTCGATTCGATTGTAAATTTTACCGGCAAATTTTTTTACTCGCGGCCGTTCAAACCTTTGCAATGTGCATGAATTGCAATATGGTGAGCGTCCCTAACTGACGTAAGGTAATGCGCTCCAACCACTCGACCAACACAACGAACTCAAGGTTTGCCAAACAAAAATCCGCCCGAGCCGTGGCGACCAAGGCGGGTGAGCGTCTCGAAAAGGCGCCTACCGGTATCACCGGTCTCGACGAAGTAACCTTAGGCGGGCTCCCGCGCGGACGTGCGACGCTGATTTGCGGCAGCGCAGGATGCGGCAAGACCATGCTCGCCGTTGAGTTTCTCGTCAACGGCGTCCGCGACTATGGGGAGCCCGGCGTGTTCGTCGCCTTCGAGGAAACCAAAGACGAGCTGGTCGTCAACGCCGCTTCGCTTGATTTCAATCTCGATAAACTTGTCCGCCAGGGCAAGCTGGCGATCGATCACGTTCATATCGATCCGAACGAAATTGCCGAGACCGGCGAGTACGACCTCGAGGGGCTGTTCATCCGGCTCAAGTACGCGATCGAGTCGGTCGGCGCGAAGCGAGTAGTGCTGGACACGATCGAGACGCTGTTCTCCGGCTTCACCAACACCGCACTATTGCGCGCGGAAATTCGGCGGCTGTTTCAATTCCTGAAATCCTTCGGCGTAACTGCGATTGTCACCGGCGAACGCGGTGAAAACGCGCTCACCCGTTTCGGTCTCGAGGAATACGTCGCGGACTGCGTGATCCTGCTCGACCATCGCGTCAACGATCAAATTACGACGCGCCGCATGCGGATCGTGAAGTATCGCGGCAGCAGCCACGGCACCAACGAGTATCCGTTCATCATCGACGAGCAGGGATTTTCGGTGTTGCCGGTCACGTCGATGGCGCTGCGGCACAAGGTCTCGAGCGAGGTGATCTCGACCGGCGTGCCGGACCTCGACGCGATGCTGGGAGTCGGCGGCTACTATCGCGGCAGCACCGTTCTGATGTCGGGTACGGCGGGCATGGGGAAAAGCACATTTGCCGCCGCGCTGGCGCGGTCGGCATGCGAGCGCGGAGAACGCGTGCTTTATTTTGCCTTCGAAGAATCGGCGCAGCAGATCGTCCGTAACATGCGATCGGTCGGCATCGACCTGCAGCCGCATCTCGACAGCGGACGGCTGCGGATTATTGCACAGCGTCCATTTCAACATGGCCTGGAGATGCATCTGGTTTCGATGCACAAGGAGATCGATCGATTCCGGCCGAGCGTGGTGATTGTGGATCCGATTTCCAACCTGGTCTCGGCTGGAACTCCGCGCGAAGTGACCGCGATGCTTACGCTGCTCATCGACTTCCTGAAAGGGGAGGGCATCACCGGTTTTTTCACTGTGCTCACCGAGAATGGCGGACGGCTTGAAACGTCCGACGTCGGAATTTCGTCACTCATAGATACCTGGATGCTGGTGCGCGATATCGAAGTTTCAGGAGAGCGCAATCGCGGACTTTACGTCCTGAAAGCGCGCGGCATGAATCACTCCAATCAAATCCGCGAGTTCATCTTGAGCGGCAAGGGGATCAAGCTGGTCGAGGTTTATCTCGGCCCGGCCGGGATGCTTACCGGTTCTGCGCGGGTGGCGCTCGAAGAGCAGGAGCGCGACGCCAGAATGCGGCAGTCTGATGAGAGCGACCTCAAGCTGGCGCAGCTCGAACACAAGCGCAAAGCGATGGAAGCGCATATCGAAGCGATGCGCGCTGAGTTCGAGGCTGATTCGGCAGCGGTAAAGAAGGCGGTCTCACTCGACGACAAACGGGAAAAGAGACTAGTCGATAATAAATCGGCCATGGCTAAGAGCCGCAAAGTCAGCGGCAACTTGTCTCAAACGTCAAAGGGTAAATAATGAGAAGTAGGGAGGCGCGGTGAAAGAAAAGATCACCTCGCCAAAGAATCTGGGTAAGTCGCGATCGCGGAAGTCGGTGGGGATGAAGAACGCCAAGCCACAGATTGAGGAGTCGTGGATGATGCGGCTCTACGTCGCCGGGCAATCGGCGAAGTCGCTGGCCGCGATAGAGAATCTACGGCGTATTTGTGACACCCACATGCCCGGCCAGTGCACGATCGAGGTAATCGATCTGATACGTAATCCGGAACGCGCCAAGGCCGATCAGATTGTCGCGATCCCGACGCTAGTCAGAAAGCTCCCGGAACCGGCCAGGCGCATCATTGGCGATCTTTCAGCTACGGATAAGGTTCTCATGAGTTTGGAACTGACTGTCGGTCTGAGGCATAAGGTGGCAAAAATTCATCACATCGGACCTCGGACGCGCACGAAGACCTCCAAGTCCAAGCCCGCCCATTACATGCTGCGCCTGTTCACCAGCGGCAGCACGCCTCGATCGACCAGGGCGTTGCGGAATCTCCGCGAGATTTGCGAAACCGATCTCGAGGGTAACTACGATCTCGAAGTGGTCGATATTTACCAGGAGCCAGGGCGTGCGACCGAATCGGACATTATCGCGGCGCCGACCCTGATCAAGGAAGAACCGTTGCCAATGAAACGCCTGATCGGTGACCTGTCGGATCGGCCCAAAGTGTTGCTTAGCCTGGCAATCGCGGGGCGAAGTGAGGGCTTATGGGCGAAGTGAAGGCTAATTTGAAACCGTCGGGACGGCTGGAACTCGATGAACTTCGCCAGCGTCTGCAAGAGGCTGAAGAAACGCTGGACGCGATTCGCAGCGGCGAAGTCGATGCGCTGGTGGTCTCCGGACCCGCCGGCGAGAAAGTCTTTACACTCGAAGGCGCGGAGCATCCCTACCGAGTCTTGGTCGAAAGCATGAACGAAGGCGCCATCTCGCTTTCCAAAGACGGAACCGTTCTGTACTGCAATTCCGTCATTTGCGCGCATGGTCGGCATTTCGCTCGATCAGGTAATGGGTCACGACGTGAGCGAATTCGTGCCCACCGAAGATCGCGACGCGCTCAAAAAATTGATTAAGCAGGGGTTGCGCGAACCTATACGCGCCGAGATGACGCTTCTGCCGAGTTCGGGCACCTGCCTGCCAACGCAATTCTCGCTCAATCCAGTTGACCTCGAAGGGAAGCCGTCCATCGGCGTCATTGTGACCGACTTGAGCGAGCGAAAGCGCCAGGAACAGGCCGAGGCCGCAGTCAGAATGCGCGACGAGTTCCTGGCGATCGCCTCGCACGAACTGCGGACTCCCCTCAGCACTCTGGTTCTTCGGCTGGGGCTGCTCGAGCGCCATGCGGTAAGCGGCGACATGGCGCAGGTTCAATCGAGCGTTAACCGGGCCAAGGATCAGACCGAGAGAATGCGCCGTTTGGTGGACCGTCTGCTCGATGTTTCGCAACTGGCCAGTGGAAGACTCAAATTGGATTTGGAAGCCCAGCGACCTGGGCGAATGTGGTCAAGGAAGTTGTCGAGCGATTCTCGGAAGTTGCGTCGAACGCCAAATGCGAACTTCGTTTGAAGCGTCGCGAGCGGAATCAAAACGCCATTGGACAGGTTCCGGCTCGACGAAGCGATCGGCAACGTCATTTCCAACGCGATCAAATACGGCGCAGGAAAGCCGATCGATGTCGAGCTGAAGACAACAGATCAACAAAGCGATGGTGGTCGTCCAAGATCGCGGCATCGGCATTCCGGTGGAGGATTTGATCGCGAGTTTTTGGACGCTTCGAGCGAACTGCTATCAGCCACAACTACGGCGGACTCGGCCTGGGACTCTATATCGCCAGACAAATTATCGAACAGCATGGGGGATCGATAAGAGCTGAGAACCGATCCGGCGGTGGGGCGCGAATAGTAATCGAACTGCCCCTCATAGCTAATTCAGATGGAAAAGGAAAAGACTAGGCACCTCCTGCATCGAGCACTGCTATCTCTGCCAAGAGCTCACTGTCTTACAAACCACCGTGGTTACGGGTCGCAAAAGCCCCGCACGGCGTAACGATTTCAGGGACCCTCCCGACAACGCCGCGCCAAGGATTCTCGTCGTCGAGGACGATCTCGATCTCGGCGAAACCGTCTGCGAAATCCTGAAGATGTCGGGTTATCGCGCAGTGCTTGCTGTTGATGGCCTCGTGGCGCTGCAGACGCTTGGCCAGGGCGGTTTGTACGACCTCATCTTGCTGGACCTGATGATGCCGCGGATGGACGGATGGGCATTTCGTCAGGCGCAGCTCCGGGACAAAAAGCTTAAAGACATTCCGGTCGTTGTGCTTTCGGCAGTGAGCGAAATCGGCAAGCCAATCAAGGCCGACCAAATTTTGCACAAGCCGGTCGAGGCAGAGACGCTGCTCAAGACGGTTGAAAGATTCACCGGCCGGCGACGATCGCAGTGATCGAACTCACAGCGGCTTGTGCCAGAACTCGAGCGCGATGCGCTCCTTGCCGACGACGACCCGATCGAAACCCACTTTGCGATAGAGCCCGCGCGCCACGCGATTGTCCTCGCGCACTTCGAGCGTGATCCGGCAGCAATTCAGCTCGCGCGCGCTGGCCTCGATCCGTTCGAGCAGCATCGCGCCGATTCCGCGGCCACGAACTGAGAGATCGACGAAGATGTCGTGGATGTTGAGCAGCGGTCGCGCGAGAAATGTCGAAAATCCCAGGAAGCAGATCGAAAAGCCGACCGGCACTCCGTCGTGGTACGCGAGGTATACGTGACACGCGGGATGCGCGCGCAGGCCGGGGACCAGGTCGCGCTTGACCTGCTCCGACGGCGGCATGCCACCCTCCATCGGATCGCGCATGTACGCGTCGAGCATCGTGACGAGCGCATTTTGATGCTCGGGGCGCGACAGGTCCGCGTCGACGATGGTGACGTTAGTGACTCGCTCAGCCGTCATGAGACTTTCTTGTCATCCTTGTAGGTCTCTTCCCAATTCTTGAACCCTTGCGGATCCCATCGCTTCCACACGCCCTCGCGCTTGCCGTTCTTGTACATGCCGATCGCGGCAATTTTGCCGTCGGTGTACCAGCCGGTATGCTCGCCGTCCTGCACGCCATCCTTGTAGTGATCGACCGCTGACTTCTGGCCGTTGTCGTACCATCGGGTCCATTCGCCAGTTTGCTTGCCGTCGTGATATTGGCCCTGGATCATCTTCGATCCGTCGTCGTGATAAACCACGAACGGTCCCTCTTTGACGTCCTGGCCGTTGATGGTCTTCACGCATTCGATCTCGGAGCCGTCAGGCGGGCCCTCGCCGACCAGCTTCGTACCAGGCGGGCAGGTGGGGGCCGCTTTGCAGGCAGCGAGCGCGGCAGCGAATATCAACAAGGCGATTGCAGATTTCACTGAAGTTGAGGTGTTCACGTCGAGAAAGATTCGGGGCCCCTTGGCTACGCTCGGGATGACACAAGAATGAGAAAGGCCCCTGTCCCAGAGGGACAGGGGCTCTGAGAGCGTTGATCCGCTAGTTCGATCCAGTCGATCCAAGCAAGTTCCCGCCGAGGGTTGCGTTGCCGACTGCGACGTCGCCGATCACGTTGATCAGCGCCGGCTTGCCCGACTTGAACGCGCGCTCGAGCGCCGGAATTATCTGCTCGTTGGTCTCGACCTGCTCGCCATGACATCCCATCTCGGCGAAAATTTTGTCGTAGCGGATGTTCGGCAGCATGTTGAATGGATCGGTGCGGCCCTTCAGCCCCGGCATCTGATCGAAGTTCGGGCCCCATGAGCTGTTGTTCCACAGCACCGTGATGACCGGCAGCTTGTAACGCGCCGCAGTCTCCATGTCCCATCCGCCGATTCCGAGTCCGCCGTCGCCGCTGATCACGACGACCTGCTGGCCCGGCCGCGCGAGCTGCGCGCCGATGCCCATTCCGACGCCGTGACCGACAGGCGCGAGCGGCCCCGCGTCGACGACCTGGCCCATGAAGCGGCAGGTGAACGCGCGGCTCATCCATCCGGAGAGCGTGAAGCTGTCGATGACGGTGGTCGCGTTTTTGTCGAGCACGGTGATCAGGTCCTCGCACAACCGCGCCGGATGTATCGGCTGATTCTTCGAGACCTTCGCGTTCTGCTCCTTGATCTGATTGTCGAAGCGCTGGCGCGTCTCCCAGACCTGCTTCACCCACGGCGAAGTTTTGTTCTTTGAGAAGTCGAGCTTGAGTTCCTTGATCCTCTTGATCATCTGCTGCAGCACGATCTTCGGATCGCCGACCATCGGCAGGTCCGCGTTAACCTGCCATCCGATTCGCGTCGGCGTCGGATCGACCTGGATGTACTTGGCCTTGTCGGTCCAGGTGGGCGGCTGCCCGAAATGCTCACCGCTCCAGAAGCGGAAGCCGATTGCGAGCACAACGTCGGCGCCGCCGGTGAACGGCTTCTTGAACGCGCCTCGAATCGCCAGCGGATGTTCTTCGGACACGACGCCCTGGCCGGCGCGGCGCGCGTAGATCGGGATGTTGGTCAGCTCGACGAACTCGCGCATCTCGGGACCCGCCTGCGACCAGAACAGTCCGTCACCGCCGGCAATCAGCGGACGCTCAGCCGCCACCAGCAGCTCGAGCGCGCGATCGATCTTCGACGGATCTCCCGCCGAGCGGACGTCGTCGATCGTAAACTCGCGCGCGCCCTTGCGCTGCCCCGAGTCTTCTTCGTGGTGATAGAGAATGTTCTGCGGAATCTCGAACAGCGCGACGCCCTGTGGCGGCGAGATTGCTTCGCGGAACGCAGAGCGCAGATCGAATTGAATCGTGGACCAGTCGGTCACGCGCTTGGTGAACTTCGAGAAACTATCGACGACTTCAGAGCCGTAGGCTTCCTGGAACGAGCCGAGATGATCCTCGGTGTTCGGATGCTGTCCCGAGATGCAGACCACGGCGCTGTTGGTGAGTCCCGCGACGCACAATCCTGTCACCGCGTTGGTGAGACCGCATCCCGCAGTGACCATGCACACTCCCACTTCGCCCGAGGTGCGCGCGTAAGCGTCGGCGGCGTAGGCAGTGGCCTGCTCGTGACGCATATGGATGAGCTTGATGTCGTGATTGCGCAATTGGCCGAGGATCGGGAACAGATGACCGCCATTGATCGCGAAACAATATTTCACACGATTTTCGCGCATCACGCGCGCGATTAATTCTCCGCCGTCAGCTTTCGCCATTGCAAAACTCCTTGAGGAAATTTTCCCGCTGGTCCGAATCCTTGCACATTTACCGCGTCGCCGAAAAGCGGGCGCGCGTATAACGATTCATTCAGGAAATTCCTTGTCGCAAACGCACCGACGGGGTTGATCGCTGCAGCGCAAGCCTGTCACGTTTGACCATCGTTCGGTGCTGTGGGCTCGGACGCATCCGAGCGCTTGGGTTGTGGGTGGCGGAGCGGCGGGAGATTAGCCGAATGGTAAAAGGCAAAGTTTAATTCCAGGTTCTCACATGCGGCGCATCCTCGCCTCACTCATCCTAATCACTACATTTGTTACTGTGGCCGCTACTGCCCGCGCCGACTCATCAACCCCGGCCACGTCTTTAGCCTCTTCGACGCCGCCTGCAACTGTTCCGACAACGTCGTCCCCACCGTTCTCGCTGCTGGAGCCCGGCACGTGGAGGATGCCGCAGTACGATTGGCACTCGTTCAAAATCCAGGACCCCAATTCGTGGCCGTTCATCCCGGTGCCTGAAGTCGCGACCGACCCGAACGGTGGAGTCACCTACGGCGTGCTGCCAGTCTGGCTTTTCACCGACGACAAGAACGAGATCAGCAGCATCCTGGCGCCTGATATCAACGCCAACAGCACGCTCGGGCCGGGCGGAAACTTTCGCTACCTGGCATATCCGTCGTCGGACACCAACTGGTACGCCGTCGCCGGCGCGCAGGAGACGATCGCGCGCAAGGTTGATCTGGACTACCAAACTGGCCGCGAGCACAAACATTGGTGGTCGTTCGAGGGCCGATTCTATTTCGAGAAAGATCCAACCGAGCGATTTTACGGATTAGGTAACCACTCGAAGGAGGGTAACCAGAGCAACTACACGACCGAGCAGCTTTTCGGCGAGGCGATTTTCGGCCTGAATTTCACCGACAAGTTGCAGCTCTCGATGATGGAACGTCCGCGTTACGTTCGAATCCAGGAAGGCGGCTTCAATTCGGTGCCCTCGATCTTTACTCTGTTTCCCCATCAGAAGGGCATCAACGGCGGCACCGAAATTCTGTCGCAGTGGGTCCTGCAGTACGATTCTCGAGACTCAGTCGATATCCCGCGTTCGGGCCAGCTCGGACGCCTCTACTATGGAGTCGCGGATCGCAGGTTCGGCAGCTCGCAATCGTATAACCGCTTTGGAGGCGAACTGCGCGAGTACTACACCATCGGCGAGCGCATCACCCTCGCCGGTCACATTTTCAACGAGTACGAGCCTGCGGCCGGCGAGATGCCGTTCTGGGCGCAGGCGCGCCTTGGCGGCGACGAGAGCCTGCTCACTGATCAGCAAACGCTGCGTGGCTACGGCACCAGCCGTTTCATCGATAACAACCTGTTCGTAATGAACCTCGAGGTGCGCACGCGGGTGTGGGACAAAAACATCTTCGGCACCCATGGCATACTCGAGCTGGCGCCCTTCGCCGAAGCCGGACGCGTCGCCCACAATATGGGCTATAACCCGTTCTCGGAACTCCATCCGGTCGGCGGAATTGGCATCCGCGGTATCGCGGAGCCGTTCGTCGTCGGCTACGTCGACATCGGATGGGGTGGAGAAGGGGCCGCCATCTTCTCCGGCATCAACTATCCGTTCTAGTCGTCGCGTCGGGGAGACGCGCACCGCAGGCGGTCGCGCGCCCGTCGCTTTCCCGTATAATCGAGAGGTGTTGCAGAGTTCGCGCGATCTGCTTTCGCGCGCGGACTACGTTTCCCCTTAGATGCGGCTTTCCGAACTCGACTACGAATTGCCCGAAGAACTGATTGCGCAGGAGCCGCTGGCTCGCCGCGACGAGGCGCGCCTGCTCGTGCTCGATCGCAAAGCCAAGTCGGTCGATCATTCCCGCTTCTACAAACTCGTGCGTCATCTGCGCGAAGGCGATCTGATCGTATTGAACGACACGCGCGTGCTGCCGGCGCGCCTGTTCGCGCAGAAGGAGTCGGGCGGACGCGTCGAGTTGCTGATGGTACGACCTGCCAGTCGCGGCTGAAGGTCCTGCGGGCGCATGGCTCGCTCTGATTCGGACGCATCGCGTGCTCAAGGACAATGCGCGCCTCATCCTGGGCGACGGTCACGCGCTCAGAATTGCCGGCTATGCGCGGCCCGGACGCCCAATCGTCGTAGCTGAAGGCGAAGTTTCGATCGAACAGATATTGAATCGCGACGGCACGCTCGCGCTGCCGCACTATATACATCGCACCGTCGGTCCCGCCGACATCGACGACTACCAAACCGTGTATGCGTCGCAACCCGGCGCGATCGCGGCGCCCACTGCGGGGCTGCATTTCACCGACGACGTCTTCAAAGCGCTGGCCGATGCGGGCATCCGCACCGCGTCGGTGACGCTGCATATTGGTCCCGGCACTTTCGCGCCGGTGCGCGCGGTCGAGGTCGAGAGTCATACGATGGAGTCCGAGTGGTACACGATTCCGCCCGCGACCCAGGTTGCAATCGATCACGCGCGGCGAATCGGCGGGCGTATCATCACGGTCGGCACCAGTTCGACGCGCGCGCTCGAGTCGTGGGCGATAACCGGCGACGTCGAGGGCTTCACCGGCCTCTTTATTCATCCGGGCTTTCGCTTCAAGCTGGCAGACGCGATGCTGACGAACTTCCATATGCCGCGAACGACGGTGCTCGCACTCGTGATGGCGTTTGCGGGACGCGATCAGATTCTCGCCGCATACCGCGAAGCGATTCGCCATCGCTACCGCTTTCTCAGCTACGGCGACGCGATGTTGATCCTGTGAACGGGCCAATCGAATTCAGCGTGAGCGCCGTCGACGGCAACGCGCGCACCGGGCGGATCGAAACTCCGCATGGCGCGATCGCGACTCCCGCGTTCATGCCGGTCGGCACGCGCGCCGCGGTCAAAGCGATGGCGCCCGACGAGTTATGGTCGATGGGCTACAAGATGGTGCTCGCCAACGCGTACCATCTCGCGATTCGCCCCGGCGCCGAGCTGGTCCGCGAGATGGGCGGTGTCGCGCGCTTCATGGGATTCCCGGGCGCGGTGCTGACCGATTCGGGCGGCTTCCAGGCGATGAGCCTCGCGAAGATCAATTCGATCAATGAAGAGGGAATCCGTTTTCGATCGCATCTCGACGGCGCGCCGTTGATGCTCACGCCCGAAAGCGCGATCGACATCCAGGAACAGCTCGGCGCCGACATCATGATGGCGCTCGACGAATGCACGCCGTTCCCGGCCGAGCATCGCCGCGCGCTCAAATCGCTCGAGCTCACCGCGCGATGGGCCGAGCGCAGTCTCGCGGCGCGCAAGAGCACGACGCAAGCGCTGTTCGGGATTATCCAGGGCAGCATTTTCGAAGATCTCCGCAAGACCAGTGCGTCGCAGATAACTGCGATTCCGTTCGACGGCTATGCGGCCGGCGGACTTTCAGTCGGCGAACCGAAGGACGCGATGCTCGAAATGGCGGCGCTGTCGGCCTCGATGATGCCGGCGGACAAGCCGCGCTACTTGATGGGCGTCGGCACGCCGTCGGACTTGCTCGCCGCAGTGGCGATGGGCTTCGACATGTTCGACTGCGTGCTGCCGACGCGAAATGCGCGCAACGGGATGGCCTTTACGAGCACCGGCGCAGTGTCGATCAAGCAGGCTGCTCACGCGCGCGACTCGATTCCGCTCGATCCGGACTGCGAATGCCGTCCCTGCCGGACCCATTCACGCGCCTACCTGCGTCATCTATATTTATCTGGAGAGATACTCGCGGCGCGCGCGTTGACGGAGCATAATCTGCACTTCTTCGCGAGCTTGATGCGCAATTGTCGCGATGCTATCGCATCCGGGAATTTCAGGGCATTCGCAATGGTCGCGGCGGCCGGCTGGCGAGAAGCCGAACCGGCTGATGCAGTGACTTTTGTTCCTGGAATACTTAAATTTGATCGATCGTAAGGACGTGATCTGATGTTGTTCGAAGGTACCGCATGGGCGCAGGCCGCCGCCGGCACACCAGCCGACAATCCGTCGTTTGTTCAGCAGTTGATGACGGGTCCGGGACCAATCATGGCGATGGTCGTCGCCGTCATGTACTTCCTGGTCTTCCGCCCGCAGAACAAGAAGGCGCAGGAACAGGCGAAAATGCTGAGCGCGCTCAAGCGCAACGACGAAGTCGTAACCACCGGCGGAATCATCGGGCGGATTCAAGACGCCGGCGACAAAGTGATCACGCTCGAAATTGCGCCCAACGTCAGGGTGCGGGTCGAGCGATCGCAAATCGCATCGATTTCGAGCTACAAGACGTCCGCGAAGAAAGACGACAAGTAGGGGCTTCTCAATCGTGGAACAGACGCAAAGTTTCGGACCGATCCTGATACTGCTCGTGCTGATCGTGTCCTTCCTCTATATGCATTTCACCAACGGCAGCGGACTCACGCGGATCTACCTCGCCGGCGCTATCGTGCTGGCGGCGATACTGATCCTGCTGCCGAGCCTCAACGTCGATCTGCCCGATTGGTACAAATCCGCATTCGGCGCGACCAAGATTCAGCTCGGCCTCGACTTGCAAGGCGGAACCCATCTGCTGATGGCGGTGAAGCTCGACGAGGCGGTGAAAACGCAACTGCGCCGCCGCGCCGACGACCTCAAGAAAGAGCTCAAGGACAACAAGATAGATTTCCAGGACGTCTCGGTCGACGATTCAGGGAATCTGGTCGTCAAGCTCAAGTCGAGCGCCGATCGCACGCCGTTCCTCGACCTCGTGCAGAAATCGTTCTCGGATCTGACAGTGTCGAGCAACACCGATTCGTCCAGCCCCGGTCCGGCGTACTCGCTCAACTTCAAGCCGCAAGAGTTGGCGACGATTAAAAACAACGCGATGGATCAGGCGCTGGAAACGATTCGCAATCGAATCGATCAACTCGGTGTGCGTGAAACCACCGTCGCCAAAGAAGGCGACAACGAAATCCTGGTGCAGCTGCCAGGCATCCAGGACCCTGAGCGCGCCAAGGAATTGATCGGCAAAACCGCGGTGCTCGAATTCAAGCTGGTCGACGATACCAAGAACGTGCAGGACGCAATCAAGAACGGCCCGCCTCCCGGCGACGAGATCCTCTACGGCACTTCGGAGCGCGGCGGCAGGGAGCCGTACCTGGTCGAGTCTCCGGTGCTGATGACGGGAGACACCGTGACGGATGCGCGCGTGCGCCCCGGCGCCCGGCTTGAAGGCCCGTACGTCGCTGTCGAGCTCGACAATCGCGGCGCAGATATCTTCGACGCGATGACCTCACAGAACGTCGGGCGGCGGCTCGCGATCGTGCTCGACAAAACAGTTTACTCGGCGCCTGTGATCAAGGAGCGAATTCCAGGCGGTCACGTGCAGATAACAGGACGCTTCTCGATGGAAGACGCGCACGATCTCGCGATCGTCTTGCGATCGGGCGCGCTGCCTGCGCCGGTTGAAATCGAAGAGGAGCGCACAGTCGGACCGTCGCTCGGCCGCGATTCGATTCGCCAGGGCGAGATGTCATTCGTTATCGGCGCTGGCGCGGTGCTGATCTTCATGGCCGTGTACTACAGCGGCGCCGGCCTGCTCGCGGACTTCGGATTGTCGCTGAACATCCTGCTGCTTATCTGCGTGATGGCCGCGCTCGGTGCGACGCTCACATTGCCCGGCATCGCCGGAATCGTGCTGACGCTCGGCATGTCGGTCGACGCCAACGTGCTGGTGAACGAGCGCATGCGAGAGGAGTTGCGCAACGGCAAATCGCCGCGCGAGGCGGTGAAGCTCGGCTATGAGCGCGCGTGGTCGGCGATTCGCGACTCGAATATTTCGACCTTCGCGGCGGGCTTGATTCTTTTCCAGTTCGGGACCGGACCGGTCAAAGGCTTTGCCGTCACTCTATGCGTCGGAGTGCTGACCGGCCTGTTTTCATGTATTGTAGTTACACGGGCTTGGTACGATTACAAGATTCAGATGCGCAAGCTGGCTGCAATTAGCGTTTAGTCACTTTAGCCGCGTTTTAAGATGTAACTTGAACGACCTTGGCGGATTGTTGGCAAACTTTCAGGTATTCGGTGAATTTACCTTGACTTCGGCAACGGGCGCATATTACAAAATCGCCAACCGACAAAATCCCTGAAAGGCGTCTTGTTGGACTCATATGGCCGATAAAGACGACATACTCCTGAATTCCCGCGAAGTCGCGTTCATGCTCGACCTGAGCCCGGACACAGTCAACGAGTTTGCACGGCGCAATATTATTCCGGCCTTCAAGAAAGGCCGCCAGTGGCGATTTCGCAAGCGAGATATAACTTCCGTGAAACGTCAGTTGCGAGGAATCAACGCGGCGGCTTGACGCCACTGCGCTGAAGCTCCTCCCCGCACTGATCTCCTGGGCCTGCTCAACCCGAGGGAGCTTTCCAATGTCCCAACCGCATGAAAGCCGCGTCTATTCCGACCTCGCGCGCTTCTACGATTTTTTCTTCGGCCGCGTTTTTGTCGATCGCGAGCATGAGGTTATCGAGAGCCTGAATCTCAGGCCCGGCAACCGCGTGCTCGAAGTTGGTGTCGGCACCGGTATCGCACTCGACGGATATCCGCCGTATGCGCACGTGGTCGCTATCGATCCATCCGCCGATATGCTCGAGCGCGCGAAGAAGCGCGTCACTGAAAACGGATGGAAGCATATCGAGCTCAGCCTCGGCGATGCGCTCAATCTCGACTATCCCGACAACAGCTTCGACTACGTTACGTCGTTCCACGTGCTGACTGTCGTGCCCGATCCGTACCGGATGATGTCGGAGATGGTGCGCGTGTGTAAGCCCGGCGGGCGCATCGCGATGACGACGCACTTCCAGAGCTCGAATCCGGTAGTTGCAGGGCTCAACACGATCGTCAATCCGATCACCCGGCAACTGGGATGGACCACCAAGCTGCGCAAGAAGGATGTGCTCAAGGGGCATCCGATCACGCTCGAGCGTAATGAAAAAATCAGCCCGATGTCGGTGCATACGGTGATCGTCGCGCGCAAAAACGCGTGAGCTTTTGCACAGCGTGGCTGAACCGAACAAACCCGACTCTGACTCCCAGGCCAACGACGAACGCGTCGAGGAACTCGCCAAAGAGCTCGCCGATCGTCTGCGCGCGATGCCCAATCGCCAGGAACTCACCGACTACGCGGTAAGCCTGCTGAAAGAAAGCAACGAAGATGCGGGCACGGCAGAGCAGGCGGCCGCGATGGTCGAGCGAGCCGCGCGCAACGATCCTTTCAACCCGATCGCATTCGCAATCCCGCTACTGGTTATCGGCGCCGTTCTGTGCGCGACCGGAATCCTCGCCGGCGTGGGCCTCGGCATAATCGGTATCGCAGTGCTGATGGTGACGTGGGGCCTGATCGTCGCCTTCTTCAGCCGCTTCCGCCGCGACAAATCGTAAACTATTTCACTTGCGCCAGGAGTCGCGCATTGCGGTCCAGGCGATTGCGGCGGCGGCGGTGCGGGTTTCGACGCCGAGTTTCCGATGGATGCGCTCGACGTGCTTGTCCACGGTCTTTCGCGTGATGGACAAAATCGCCGCCTGTCTCGCGGCTGGTTTTGCCCTTCGAGATCCACAACAACACTTCCGCTTCGCGCGGTGCGAGGCACAGCCGCCGCAACGATTCCGCATGATCATGCCCGGCCTCGCGGCTCAGCAATAGCAGGACCTCGCCGTGCCGACTTGTCTTGAGCATCTGGATGTTCAGCCGCGCCCCGTCTGATTCCACACTCAACGGCGAGCACGGCTGGATTCCCAATCGTTTGCCGTCCAGCGAGGTTTGCCGAAAGCGAACCCTTCGCAGGAGCAGATCCGGCTACTTGTCATTCAGCGGCGGACCGTCGTGGAAGACACTCGACAGCCATCGGATCGCGAGGCGGCTCGCGTGTTTTGATGGTCAGGTCCTGAACAAACCGACGGCAGTGTTCACTGCCTAATGCCTGATTTCTCGAGGTACTTCGCTGCAATGGACCAGGGCCCTTCCCAGCTGCAACACATGGCCCACTATGAATCATTTTTTTGCTTCAAAACATGTCTTGACTCAATTTCCATGCAAAAGTAGAACTATCCTACGTTTTGTTTATCCATGGAGTTACACCCCATGCGCAGTGCTCGTCGCAACCATACCCGTTCAATCCGTCCGGACGGACTGCTAACTGCAGTTTTCGCTGCGCTGATACTGGTCGCGATAGGCACAACGGCGCGCGCGGCCACAATTACCGTCAGCACTTTGGCCGACCCCACCGGTTCGGCTGGCACCTGCAGCCTGCACGACGCGATCACGGCGGCCAACACCAAAGTTGCGACCAACAACTGTGCGGCGGGAACCGGCAACGACACCATTGATTTTAGCGTCCCCGGCACTGTCACGCTGGCCGGCACGTTGCCCGCGATCAAGAACACACTGACGATTGACGGCAGCGGGCAGGCGATAATTATCTCTGCAAACAGTATTTTTCGGCTGATGGTGGTGAACACAGGCGCCACGCTCAATCTGCAATTCCTCACACTGACCAAAGGAACAGAGGCGTCGATGACGAGCGACAGCCAGGGCGGGGCTGTCCTGAACAATGGAACCTTGACCATCGCGAACTGTACGGTTTCGAACAACAAAGCCGCGGGAGCTCTGTCCGGTTCGATGCTGGACGGCCAGGGCGGCGCCATCTTCAACGCGGGGACGTTGACTATTTACGACAGCACGCTTGCCGGCAACCAGGCCACCGGAGGTAATGCTTCCGGGTTGCCGGGCTCGGCCTTTGGCGGCGGCATCTATAATACAGCGGCAGGGACGCTAACGATCCTGAACAGCACGTTCTCCGCCAACAAAGCTGTTGGCGGCAGCGCATTGATGTGCGGCGGCGTGGCTTGCTCGTCCATTTACGGCCCCGGCTCCGGCGGCGCCATCTACAGTGCGGGGACGTTGACCATCACTAACTGCACGTTTGCGGGCAACAAGGCCAACGCCGCGGGCTCTGGTTCCACCGGGCATGGTGGCGCGATCTTCAGTTCGGCGGCGTTGAGCATTAGCAACAGTACCTTTTCAGGCAACCAAGCCACCACGGCTGGCGGCTCCATCAATCGCTCAGCCGGCGTCGCCAAAGTCCAAAGCAGCATCCTGGCAGCGAGCACCCCCAAAAACTGCTCCGGGACCATCACCGACCAGGGCTACAATCTGTCCGACGATACCAGCTGCAATTTTTCTGCGACGGGAAGCGCGAACAGCGTCTCCAATTTGGATCTCGACACCAACGGCTTGCAGGACAACGGCGGACCTACCGAAACGATCGCGGTCGAGACGGGGAGCGCTGCCATCGACGCGATTCCATTCGCTTCGTGCATCTTTCAAGGAACGCTGAACCCGTGCACCTTTCCGCCCTCGCAGACGGCGTCCGCCCAGCTTAATTGCGACCAGCGCATCTACGGCCGGCCGGATCCCGACGACGGCGCCACACCCTCATGCGATGTAGGCGCGTACGAATCCGACGCCGTCCCGCTCCCAACGCCAACCCCAACGGCAACCGCGACACCGACCGCAACAGCAACAGCCAGCGCGACTGCGACGCGGACCGCAACCGCGACGGCCACCGCAACCTCGACCGCAACTGCGACGCCGACTAAAACTGCAACCTCTACGGCGACGTCAACGGCCACTGCGACATCCACCGCCACTGCGACGCCGACCGCCACCTCAACTGCGACGGCGACTAAAACTGCAACCTCTACGGCCACGCGAACCGCCACTGCGACATCCACCGCCACCGCGACGGCGACTTCAACCGCGACCGCCACGCCGACTACAACTGCGACCGCGTCAGCATCGCCAACCGCAACTGCGACGGCGACCGCAACCGCCACGAGCACTGTGACGACAACCGCAACTGCAACATCTACGGCAACGTCAACCACCACTGCGACACCGACGGCGACCGCCACAGATACTGCGACGGCAACAGCGACCGATACTCCGACTGCAACTCAGACCGCGACTGCCACGCCGACCGCGACTTCTACGGCGACCGATACTGCGACCTCGACGATCACCGCAACACCAACAGCGACGGCGACTGATACTGCAACAGCTACGGCCACGGCGACTGACACTGCGACGTCAACGCCGACCGCGACCGCCACACCGACCGCAACTTCTACGGCGACCGATACTGCGACGGCAACGCCTACGCCGACCGCCACTGACACTGCGACAGCTACTGCAACGGCAACCGAAACTCCCACTGAAACGGCAACATCGACTGCTACCGTGACAGCAAGCGCGACGCCGACGGCGACCGCTACTGACATCGCAACATCAACTGCTACAGCCACACCGAGTGCGACGCCGACTACCTCGATGGCGGTGACTGCATCGCTTGCGTTCGGCAAAGTTGCCGTCGGTCAGACGGTTACCAAGACGGTTACAGTTACTAACACCGGAACGATTCATTCGCTGGTCGTCTCGGGCGCGACGCCGTCCGATCCCGAATATGCTTTAAGCGGCACAGGGACGTGCGGTTCTATCCCCATCACGGTCGCGCCGAAGAAAAATTGCACGCTCGGAGTGTCATTCGCGCCGAGCGCCGTCGGATCGCATAACGCGTCGCTAACGATCAACGACAACGCTGCGACCAGCCCGAAGAACGTGGCGCTCACCGGCGCTGGAATCGCCGGTCTGACAACTACCAGCAACAATCTGGTGTTCGGGAGCGTGAAGTTAGGCGCTAAGGGGGTGAAGGCCTTCAGCCTGATCAATCATCAGACCCAACCCGTATCTCTCAGCGAAAAGTTCGGCGGAACGAACGCCGCCGACTTCTCGATCACTGGTGGCACATGCACCCCGACTCTTGGTGTCGGTAAGGCGTGCTCGATAATAGTGAGTTTCGCGCCGGCCGTACTGGGAACAGAATCGGGAACGTTGACGGTCTCGGACAGTCCCGACCCGCTGAGTCCGTACGTGGTTGCACTCAGCACAGGGCCGACGATTCCCGAAACCGTGGCACCGCTGTCACTCGCCTACGGCACCGTGTCTCAATCATCCTCCAGGACGCTCAAGACCACGGTCACCAACAAGTCGCCGTTCACGATTTCGATTGGCAGCGCGGTCACTGGCGCCGACGCGGCCGACTTCACGATCACCGGCGGCACTTGCGGTCCATCATTGGCCGCCAATTCGTCATGCACGGTCGGCGTGAGGTTCAAGCCGACGACGGCCGCCGGCGAGAGTGCGACGCTTGCGGTTAGCGTCCCACAGGATCCGACCAGCCCGCACAACCTGAGCGTGACAGGCACCGGCATGTAACTGGTCTCAATCTCAATCGACCGAAACCGCCGGAGCGCTTCCCCTCTCCCTTCGGGAGAGGGGATTAGTTCTCGAGAGGGGAGGGGGTGTGGGGGTCGCTCGGCTGAGAATCCAATTGTGCAAAATCGTTCGTTTCGATGAGTCTTTTTTGTTGCAGAGAGCGGGCGAAATTAGGTAGCCTTACGCCGGATTTCGGGCAGACTCGCGGACACAAAGTCGCAAGCGTTGGATTTTTTTACACCTTTCGCGGTATTTGCATTGATGTTGAGTGAGCGCTCCGTTCGGGGCGGCTCCATGGAGCTTGGATGGCTAAGTTTGACTGGAACGAAACGAAACGCCAGATAACCGATTCGCAGGCCTGGCAATCGATATTCAGGCACGGCTACGAAGACACGCCGCGCAACCGGATCCTGATGGTCTCCGGCAACGTGTGGCTCCATCTGCATCCGTCGAAAGTGCAGAAGCATACGGTGCGCCTGCGCTTCACCTGGTGCATGGGCGGCATCACGTTTCTGCTGTTCCTCGTGACCGTTATCACCGGCGTTTACCTGATGTTCTACTATCGGCCGACGGCAGAATACGCGTACGCCGACATGAAGTATCTCGAGTTCGACATGCCGTTCGGGATGCTGATGCGCAATATGCATCGATGGGCCGCGCACGGCATGGTGATCGCGGTGTGGCTGCATATGTTCCGCGTGTTCATGACGGGCTCATACAAACCGCCGCGCGAGTTCAACTGGGTGGTCGGCGTGATCCTGCTGGTGCTGACGCTGTTGCTGTCGTTCACCGGATACCTGTTGCCGTGGGATCAACTTTCAATCTGGGCGGTGACCGTAGGATCGAACATGGCGCGCGCCACGCCACTGCTTGGGCATGGCGGCCCGTTCCATGAAGTGCTCGGCGTGAATCCGGTTTACGACGCGCGCGCATTTATTTTCGGCGGCGCGGAAATCGGGCCGCATACGCTGCTGCGCTTCTACATTTTGCACTGCATCTTTTTTCCGCTGATCGCGAGTATCTTCATGGCGGTGCACTTCTGGCGAATCCGCCGCGACGGCATGTCGGGGCCGCTCTAGGCCGGGGTCGAGGCTGAGGAATGGGAGACGTATTTTCGTGGTTTCTGCACCAGGGAATTGTGCGCGTTCTGTCGGTGCCGATCGGCATGTTGCTCTTGCTATATCTAATGTACGTGTTGGCTGCGCCGCCGCCGTGGAGCGACGACGAGGACGGAGCGCCTCACTAAGGGATTAATCATGGCAAGCCCGGAAGGTAACGAAGGCGGCATCGTGATGCGCGCGGCGGGCGCGGGCGCAGGAGCTGCGTCCAGGACTCCGCCGGCAGCGGGCGGCAAGCGTATCGAAGTACCGATCAAGAAGGCGGGCAGCGGCGTCGAGGAGAAGCTGCACACCTGGCCGTTCCTCGTGCGCAACGAATTCCTGATGGCGCTGCTGGTCATCATCGTATTGACGGTATGGTCGCTGCTGCTCAATGCGCCGCTCGAGCAGCCGTCGAATCCTACGCGCACGCCGAATCCGTCGAAGGCGCCGTGGTACTTCCTCGGCTTGCAGGAAATGCTGGTGTTCTTCGACCCGTGGTACGCCGGCGTGGTGCTGCCGAGTTTCATCATCGTCGGCCTGATGCTGATCCCGTATCTCGACATCAATCCGAAGGGTAACGGCTACTACACGATGAGGGAGCGATTCTTCGAGATCACAGCTTTCTTCATCGGGTTCCACATTTTGTGGGTCTCGTTCATCATCATCGGCACATTTTTCCGCGGCCCCGGCTGGAACTGGTTCTGGCCCGGCCAGGTCTGGGATCCGCATCTGGTCGAGGCGCTGACCAACGTCGACCTGCCGTACATGTTCGGCTTCCGCGACTACCTGGCGTCTGCTCTCTTCGGATTGTTCCTGATAGGCGGCTACTTCGTGGTCGGCTACGCGGCTTTGTATTTCTGGATACGATCGCGGCCCGCGGGTGATCCGTGGTCCGCGTTTCCCGGTGGCGGTCCCGAGATTTTGCAGAAGTGGGGACCGGTGCGCTTCGGTATCACGGGATTCCTGCTGATCGCGATGGCGGGAGTGTTCATCAAGATGGCACTGCGGCACGCGCTCAACATCAAGTACATCCTGGTTACGCCCTGGATTAACATCTGACGTGGCCGCGAAGACTCCGTGTTCATCCTCGCCAAAGTATTGCAGGCGCTCGGACTCGCCGACGTCGGGTTCGCGCTTTACGTCGGTATCACCCAGCCGCACGGGATGGGACACGAATACGAGTTCACCGGCATCGGCATCCTGGTCTTTCTGGCCGGCTACATTATCGAGGGCTTGTGGGTTCGCGCGGGCAAATGACTACTGACTATTCGAGTGAGTATTTGGATGGCGGCCGCGCGGCGGCCTCAGGAGTGGAATAGGTAGAGCAGATGGCTGGCAGACCGGGGCTTGATCCCACCGAAGAAGGAAAATCTTACAGCGCGTTGTTCGTGCTGCTGGTAGCGGTCCTGCTGGTCAGCGCGGTCTGGTCGATTTGGGACGACAACATCTCGCGCCGCCCGTGGAAGCAGTACCAGGTTCAGTGGGATCATCTCGCGTACGACAAGTACATGAACGATGCGGCCGAGGAGCAGAAGCGGCTCAACGCCGATCCCGAATATCAGAAGGTGTCGAAGGACCTGGCCGCGGCGCAGAAGGAGCTCGACTCCGGCGCGACCGCCGCGAAGCTGGCCGACCTGCGTGCGCAGTTGGTCGATCTCAATAACACCGCGAACGACAAAGATCAGTTGGTGCGTTTCACCAAGTCGTACTTGACCGAGCGATGGTACGACTACAATCACGCCGTCCAGTACAAGCTGGATCCCGCGCCGTACAAGGCTGAAATCGACAAGCTCGACGCGGAGCTTGCGCAGGAAAATATCGTCTCCGACAAGGCCAAGGCCAATCTGCAGGCGGTGAAGGATCAAATCGAGGCACTCAACTCGAAGGTCGACACTCTTACCGAGCAGATGAAGAAGCTGACCGCCAAGCGCGACGACTTCTTCGACAAAGCCGACTCGTGGATGATTCCGGTCAAGTTCCGCAACACTGTACTGTTCCGCTATCCGAAGATTCCGAAGATTCAGCAGACCGCGATCGACGACTTCGACCGCAACGCCTTCGACGAGGCGATCGCGCGAGTCGATCGATGTCAAAGCTGTCACATGGGCGCCGACAAGAAGGGCTTCGAGACCGCGCCCGAGCCGTTCCGCACGCATCCAAATTTCGATCAGATCATTTTGAAGCATCCGCCCGACAAGCTCGGGTGCACGCCATGTCATGACGGGCAGGGACCCGCGGTCAGCTCGGTGCGGCTCGCGCATGGCGACGATCCGGATTGGGACTCGCCGATGCTGCGCGGCGATAAGATGCAGTCGCGATGCATCAAGTGCCATATCGATGTCGGCTCGCTGCACGATGCCGCCGGGAAGCCGATCGCGGCGAACTGGGTCGAAGGCGAGCGCATGTTCCAGCAGATGGGATGCGCGGGATGCCATCTCGTCGCCGGCTACGAGGACATGCCGAAGATCGGGCCGTACCTGAAACTCGCGTCGGCCAAGCTCGATCCGTCGTGGACTGTGCGATGGATTAACGATCCGCACGTCTTCCGTCCGCACACCCGCATGCCGAATTTTTATTTTTCGCGCGACCAGGCAACCCAACTGGCCGCATTCCTGTTCGACAGCTCGGCGAAGAATTCGAAGGACTGGACGACTGCGCATCCGGAGCTGCCGACGCTGGAAGCGGACATCAAGAATCCGGCGTTCGTGGAAGAGGGCAAGGGGCTGTTCGAATCGGTCGGCTGCAAAGGATGTCATGCGGTCGAGCCCGATCAATATGGAACTCCGGTTGGCGTTGCCGAGGGCTTCAAGCCCACCGAGGCGCGCACGACCAAGGACTTCGCGCCCAATCTGAGCAAGATAGCGGAGAAGACTTCGGCGTCGTGGATTTACACATGGCTGAAAAATCCGCGCGACTTCTCACCGCATACTGCGATGCCGTCGTTGCGGCTGACCGATCATGAAGCTGAAGCGCTGACCGCGTTCCTGATGACGCATGGCGAGAAGAAGGAAGACGCCGGCGTCGATGTTGCGCTCAAGGATCCCGAGAATATCAAGGCGGGTGAAGCGCTGGTGCGCAAGTACGGATGCTTCGGATGCCACGAGATCGAAGGGATGGACAAAGAGTCGCGCATCGGCGTCGAGCTGACGACGTTTGGCTCCAAGCATCTCGACGAATTGTTTTTCGGCAACCAGACCAACATCCCCGAGACCTGGGACGACTGGACCTTCCACAAACTGCAGACGCCGCGCATCTACCAGACCAAGGATGTCGAGCAGTTGATGCCGAACTTCGACTTCGACGACGCCGACATCATCAACCTGCGCGTGTTCCTGGCCGGCATGACGCAGGGTTCGGTGCAGGAGCGATATCGCGATCCCGGATCCGAGCATCAGACGCAAATCGTCGCGGGCCGGCGGATGGTCAACTACTACAACTGCGTCGGCTGCCACATCGTCGAGAATCGCGGCGGCTACGTCCGGCGTTTCTATCCTGAAGATCAAATCAACTTCGCGCCGCCAATACTCAATGGCGAAGGCTTCAAGGTTCAGCCTCAGTGGCTATTCACCTTCCTGCAGGGTCCGACGCCGATTCGTCCATGGCTGAAGATCAGGATGCCGACTTTTCATTTCACTAACGCTGAAGACGACACGATCGTGAACTACTTCACGGCGCAGTCGGATATCAACGTGCCGTATATGTTCATCAACACGAACATCACACCGCCGGCCGAACTGCAGGCGGGTGCGAAGCTGATGACGAAGGACTACTTCAACTGCTTCAGCTGCCATCAGCAGGGCGACAAGAAGCCCGAAGGGCCGGAATCGGGATGGGCGCCTGATTTGGCGCTGGCGCATCAGCGGTTGAACCCGGATTGGATGCTGAAGTGGATCGCAAACCCGCCGTCGCTGCAGCCGGGCACCAAGATGCCGTCGTTCTATCCCGGCGGTCCCGACGACATCCTCGGCGGCAATCAGGACGCGCAAATCCGCGCGCTGCGGGACTACATCTTCTGGTTCGGTACTCATCCGGGCGAGACGATACCGGGGCAAGTGGCGGCAGTGCCGGCGAAAGTGAGTAAAGCCGAGACGGCGCCGACACCGACGAAAGTGACTAAGAAGTAGGGTAGTGTCGTCTACTATATTGAGTTGGGAATTGACTATTAGCTAAGGTGAGTGTTTGTTTAACCGATTGAAACTATCCAGGTAACTACCGGAGGAAATGGTAATGAAAAAGTATCGAGTTGTACTGGCGGCGTGCGCGGGTGTTGCGCTCAGCATGAGCGTCGGCGCCAGCATGGCGAGCGCTGCCGGCGGCACGATTAGCGGAACCGTCAAATACGACGGCACGGCGCCTGCGCCCAAGCCGGTCGAGGTGACCAAGGACAAGGAAGTCTGCGCGCTCCATCCGCACTTCGTAGAGGACCTGATCGTTGACCCCAGCGGCGGAATCGCCAACGCGGTCGTGATCGTGAAGGGCGCCAAGGGCGACATGAAGCCTGCCGATGTAACGTTCGATCAGAAGGGATGCGACTACGTGCCGCATGTGCTCGCGTTCCCGGCCGGCAGCACTGTGAAAATTGTGAACTCGGACGGCATTCTGCACAACATCCACACCTATTCGACTGCGAATCCGTCGTTCAACATGGCGCAGCCGAAGTTCAAGAAAGTGATCGAGCAGAAGGTCGAGAAGCCGGAAGTGATCAAGGTCACCTGCGATGCGCACGGCTGGATGCACGGATGGTGGGTCGCGACCGACACTCCGTACTTCGCGGTGACGGACGCCAAGGGTAACTACTCGATCTCGGGCGTGCCTCCGGGCGACTACACCGTCGAAGTGTGGCAGGAGAAGCTCGGCACCGACGATCAGAAAGCCAGCGTGAAAGACGGCGCGACGGCGACGACGAATTTCACGATGAAGCCGAAGGGCTAGTCGCAGGACGAAAGTATTCGCATGAATGACACGGGGCCGGAGCAATCCGGCTCCGTCTCTGTTTTAAGTAACAGTGATTAAACGCCTCGATACGCTTGACGTCGCAACGTCCGATCTCAAGGACGCCGCGTCGATCTACCAAAAGAATTTCGGATTTTCAGTAATCCCGTCGGAGGACGGAAAGTCTGCGTCGGTGAAAGTCGGCGGTGCGGAAATTCGCCTGGTCACCGGCGGCGCGATCGATTCGTCAAATGAAGGGATGATCGGTCTCTGGCTCGAGGCTGAGGATGTTGATCAAGTTGTGGCGAATTTTCACATTGCCGGCCTCGACGCCGGCTCGATTCAGATAGAGTCGGGCCGCCGAATCCTTACAATCGATCCGAAACTTACCAATCAAGTCCCGCTGTTTATTTTCGATCGCAAGCTCTAACCGGCCTCGGGCACATGCCTTGCTTTGTTAGATCTCCATTCTCTGTGGAGATTTTACAATGGCAAATCTTAAACGAATTTTTCCCGCGCTCCTCGTCGCCGGCGCTCTTTTCATCGTCCCCGGATGCGCCTCGGAGCAGGCCGAATACACTACCAACCGGGTAACAAATGACACGGGCAGTACGGTGGGCTCAGTGCTCGACGCGACCGGCCACGTGGTCATGTATCCATTCCACCTGGTCGGCGATCTGTTCTCGTAAAGCCTTCGCTCGCCTGCTTCTTAGATATAACTAGCTGGATGGTATGCGGTTAGGGCCGGCCATCATGGAGTATAGAGCTCCGTGCTACTTTGGAAACCCGCCGGGCTGCCATAGCCGCCGGCAATCAGCACCTTGCCATTGGGCAGCAGCGTCCCGGTGGCGAAATAACGACTCATTTTCATGGCCGGTGGCGTGGCAGCGAAGGTGTTTGCGACCGGGTCGTACAGCTCTGTGCTGCTGAGATAGCCCACATCGAACGAGACGCCACCTGCGATCAGCACCTTGCCGTTGGGCAACAACGTAGCTGTTGCAGCGAGACGCGCGTGGTTCATCACTGGTGTCGATGCCGCGAATGTATTGGTAACTGGATCGTACAGCTCCGTGCTGGTCAGACCGATGTTGCCATCGTGCGTGCCGCCGGCGATTAGCACCTTACCACTGGGTAGCAGTGTCGCGGTGGCAGTGTAACGCGCGGCATTCATCACAGGCATGGATGCGGCGAAGGTATTGGTCAGCGGGATCGTAAAGTTCCGTTGTGGTGAGGGCCGCCGTCTCGGACTCGAGTTGGCGGCGCCTCCCGCTATGAGTACCTTGCCGTTGGGCAGCAACGTCGCAGTGGCCCAGGTGCGCTCGGCATTCATAACAGGCGTCGAGGCCACCGGCGCGAACGTGTTGGTAGCCGGGTCGTACAATTCTGTACTGCTGAGAAAGCTGCCGCCTGCAATCAGTACCTTGCCATTTGGTAGGAGTGTGGCCGTGGCGAAACTACGCGCGATGTTCATGTTCATCGTAGGTGTCGACGCGGCGAAAGTGTTGGTGCTGGGGTCGTACAGCTCAACGCTCCGGAGGGGTGCTCCAGTGCCCTGGCCTCCGGCGATCAGCACCTTGCCATTTGGCAGTAACGTTGCGGTGGCGCCAGAACGCACGGCGTTCATAGAGGGCGTCGAAGCGGCGAAGGTGTTGGTGACAGGATTGTACAACTCAGTGCTGCTGATGGGAGCGAAATTATTTTGACCGCCGGCGATCAGCACCTTGCCGTTGGACAGCAGCGTCGCACTAGCCAGATAGCGTGGGGTGTTCATTGAAGGCGTTGTGGCCGCGAACGCGTTGACCGATGGAGGCGCGGCGGAGACTACTGCGCCATCGATCGTTGTCACTTCGCCGACCAGGGAAGAGGCCGCTACGCCATTCAGAGTCAGCGCATTGTTGGTTCCGCCGTACGTGAACCCTTCTGTCGCGAGCGTCAGTCCTTGCAAGCCAGACAGCGCGTCGCTGAACTGAGCGGTACCGGCTATCGCGGCGAGGTTGATGCCGCAATAGGAAATCGGCGTGCCGGAAATCGTTCCATCGAACACACCGTCGGAAATATCGCTCGACAGCGCGCTGACCAGTCCGCCCGGACTGCTGGCGCAAGCTAATTGATCCTCATTAACCAGCGCGCCGAGTATCAAGCCGAGTCTGCCAGAATCCGTTCCAACCGCCGCGATTGTATAGAGCGGAGTCAGGCCCGAGGGATCAGTCGAGATCCCGTAGTCCTGTTCGATCGTCGCGGTCGAATTGCTGAGCGCAGTCGCGAGGTTCTGCCCTCGGGAGATATTTCCTTGCGTCAGCGAGTCGATGAATGTCGTCAGTGGATTGATAGATAGCCCGGACAGATTATTCTGCACGCTCGGCAGCAGCACGGATAACGGGCTGGGAGAAGTTATCGACGCTCCATTCTGCTCGCTTAGATAGAGGCCGCCGCTCGCGCGGAAGCGCACCGGACCATTCTGCGCTGCGAACGTCATCGAAAAATTCCCACTGCCGTCGGTCGTGGCTGTGCCAAGCGAGGAGCCGTCGGAGCCGTCGGAATTGACTGAAACCGCCGCAATCGCGGCGCCATTCATTCCGTTCTGTATCGCCTGGCCAGATACGCTAACAGTCGGCGTAGAGGTCGGAGTCGCAGTACTCGTCGCAGTTGCCATCGCCGTGTCCGTGGCGGTCGCAGTCGCGGTGGCAGTTGCGGTTGGAGTAGGAGTGCCCGTCGCGGTGGCCGTATCGGTCGCGGTCGCCGTGGCGGTTGGAGAAGCCGTTGCCGTCGCGGTGTCAGTGGCGGTCGCCGTGGCGGTCGCAGTATCGGTTGCAGTTGGAGTGGCAGTGGCAGTCGATGTCGCAGTTGCGGTCGCAGTACTCGTGGCGGTCGCCGTCACAGTATCAGTCGCAGTTGCGGTGGCAGTCGATGTCGCCGTCGGAGTCGCAGTGGCGGTTGGCACTGCGCCGAATGCGGTCCCGCTAAGGATGACCGATTGAGAAGATGTCTTGCCGTTGTCGGCGACCGTGAGCTTCCCGGTCTGCGCCGTCCCCGCAGGATTGCTGTCGGTCGTTGGATTGAATGTCACGGACACTTCGCAGTTTCCACCCGCCGAGATCGACGACCCGCACGAGTTCGCGACCACCTCGAACGGTGGCGTCGCTCCAATCGAGATGAGGTCCAGCGGCAAAATATTTGGATTCGTTATCGTCACCGTCTTAGTAGCCGACACTGATCCCACCTTCACTCTGCCGAACGCTATCGAGACCGGCGAAAACGTCGGGTTCGCGAGGATGCCGGTGCCAGAAAGTGCCACCGACTGCGGGCTGTTCATAGCGTCGTCAGTGATAATTAAACTTCCGCTGCGGATACCGGTTTGCGTTGGACTGAACTTCACTCCGACGGTGCAGCTGCCCGCCGGGGCGAGGTTGTTGCCGCTGCACGTGTCACTGGTGATCGTAAAATCGCCGGAAGGCGTTGCCGTGTCGATGTGCAATGCCACCGTATTGGGATTCTTAAGGGTCGTGGTCTTTGCGGCGCTGGTCGCGCCCACTATCACGCTGCCGAAGTTCCACGTAAGCGGCGTAATGGTCAGCTTGCCCGCGATTCCGACGCCGCTCAAAGCGGCAGAGCCGGCACCAGGATTTGCGTCGTCGCTGACCGCCAGCGACGCAGTGCGAGTTCCCAGCGCGGCGGGGCTGAAAGTCAGCGTCACGGTGCAGGCGGTCCCCTTGGCCAGCGTCGCGCCGCAGCCATTATTCGTGATGGCAAATTCGCCCGGATCGGCCCCGCTGAGCTGAATACTCAAACCCGTAACCGTCTGTCCGGTGGTGGGATTCGTTATCTTGATACTTTTGGCGACGCTGGTCGCGCCGGTAACCCCGAAGACTACGTTACCGAACGCAAGGCTGGCGGGAGAGACGGTCAGCCCGGTCAACGCCGCCGCTGATGCGGGGGTTGCATCCACCGCAATCATGCCGAACAGCACCACGAAAACCAGTGCGAGAACATCCAGTCGCGATGCGGGCGTGCGGCCGTAACGAGTGTGAGCAAAAATAATTTGGCGCCCCCAGCGATCAAGACTAAGCGGGCGCCAGATTCTCAAACCAATCGTAGCGAGTCAAGTACAACCGCAGCCGTCAAAAACACGCAGTTAACAGCTTCAGCAAATAATTGTTCTAAGGCGCGTGCCATCCTTGCACATAGCTCGGCAGGCCTTGGTCGTGACGCATCTTATCGAACAGCTTGAAGACCGCCTCGAAATACGGCGAGCGCGGATGCTCTTTGCAATACGATTTTACGAATTGCTTCTGCGCTTCGAGCGGCAGACCGTTGAGATCAGTCTCACCATGCTTCAACAGATCGGTGTTGAGCCCTGACATGAAGCCCTGCGCCCACGAAAAAAACAGGTTCTCATCCTCGGGATGCTGTTGAATTGCATCCGTGAACTCGGCGCAAGCGATCGTTCCGGAGCCTGACCATCCAGCCTTCTCGGCAGCGATCGATTGAGCCGAAACTGAAAGCAGCGACAGCGTCAACGCCAACGCTAATGTCTTCATCGAATGTTCTGCATCGCCTGAACCAGGCCCGAATCCTTGGCCGTCTGCCATGCGTCGCGCAAGCAGTAGTAGAGAGCCATCGAACCTTCGGAAAAGCCCCGTAGTTTGATCGGCCGCCCTTCGAGTCGGTCGAGCCAAACAACGGTCCACACCGAACCGCGACTGCCTCGCTCGATGCCAAAGCGCACGCCGGTTACCGATGCGACCGCAATTTCGCGCCTCCAACCAAGGTAGTTGATGACGATCGAGTCCGTCGACACCGTCATGCTGTGAGGAAGTGCTGCGAGCATGGCAACCGGGATCAGGGCGAACAGTCCGAACGCCGTCGCCGGGGCATTGATCGATTGACCAGTTCGCACGAAATAGATCGAGCCCCCAATCGCGACAAAGAAGACGATGACAACCACAGTCTGCTCCAGGTAACCGATGTGAAATGATGACGGCAGCGGCGGATGCGGATCGCAATTCGTCGCATGGTCCGCCACGAATGAAAGCAAGTCCTGGAATCTGTCGAGTCGATAGTCAAGATTCATTTGTCTAAGTCGTGTCGCATCGCTGATTACCAGTCGTGCGTCGCCTAGCCGTTCACGCAATTCGAGATTGGCGATCTCGCGCCATTGAAGGAAGGTCGGCGAGTCTCCGTGCGGCATATAACGGATTCCATCGTCGCTCACTGCGACGCGATAGCGCAGGCGACTGAAAGTTCTCAATTGCATCCCTCCAACGAGGATCGCCACGGCTGCCAACGCCAGATTGTTTAGGGAAGGCTGGAAAATCTCGAAAAGAAATATGACGCCGCAGACCAACGCGACAGGCAGCAAGAACAATCTGACAGAGGAGGGGAACTCGAAAACCCTTTCGTTCGCTGGATCGCCCACTCGCGCCCGCCTTAGGAAAAGACCGTCAGCACTTCACACCTCGGGCGTGAAGCTGGCGCGCACGGCTTCTTCGAGCTTGCGCGTCAGCTCGGTGCGGTCGGCGCTGCGCATGCCTTCGGTGGAGATCGGTTTGCCGATAACCATGCGCATCGTGAGGCCCGGGGTCACGAAGATCGCGCCGCGCGGGTAGAAGCGGCCCGACCCGCTGATCGACATCGGCACCGCCGGCAGCTTGGACAGGATCGCGAGCCACGCCGCGCCGTCGTTGAACTCGTGCACGACGTTGTCGTTGTAGCGATGGCCCTCGGCGAACACGCATACGTCCAGGCCGCTGCGGATGATCTGAATCGCTTTGCGGATCTCTCTGCCGCCGGCGTCGCGGTCAATGATGATATGACCGCCTTTCTGCATCGCGTATCCGACGATCGGAATCTTGAGCAATTCTTTTTTGGCGACGAAGCGCGGGTCGCCCGGCATGAACGCGGCCGACGCGAAGATGTCGAAAAAGCTCTTGTGGTTGGCGACCAGGACGTACGACTTCAGTCCGGCAAGATTCTCAAGGCCCTCGATTTCCACCTTGATTCCGCAAACCGCGATGATCCCGCGTCCCCATGCGCGAGTGACCGCGGTGACCGCATGCGGCTTGTTCAGGATGGCCGCAATAGCCGCCCCGATCGCACAGATCATCGTCCACACCGCCGACAAAAACGTCGCAACGACTCCCCACGCAAGATTGAAGATCCCGCGCGGTGGGGCGGCGGTATAAGATGAAGCCTGCGGATGACTGGCCATGCCAGACTACTCTGCCCGCTGGCGACGCTTTCCTGCAAGCGCGACCGAACCTAGCTCAGGGCATACTGGGAACCGAAGGCAAACTCCCCGCGCCTGGAATCTTTGAGGTCACGCTGCTGGCGGCGCTGCCGGCGGCACTCGAGGCGTTGGCGGTTGCGCACGACGCGAGGATGTCGGTGGCATGTTGCGCCACATATCCTTTCAGCATGTCCGTGGCGCCTGCCAGCGGGAGATTCGTGCTGCCCGCGAAGGTCGAAGCCGCCGCAGACATCACGCTCGGGTCGCTCAGTGCGGACGGACCGGCGGAGGCCGGATTCGGAACATGACTCCCGATCGCAGAACATAGCGCGCTGTTCGCCGCTGTCTGCTGATCGCCAGTCAGTGCCGCGGTGGCTGGCTGCGGTGCTGCGGCCGTGGTCGAGCCGGCATCTTGAGGTGCGCTGGCAGCTGGAGGCGGGCTGGCATCTTGTGTCGAGCTCGAATCCTGTGCGAGCAGTTCCGTCGAGTAGCCTGCGAATAACATTAAGATCGCAATGAAGGCTAATCGGTTCCGCGATTTGGTGCTCATAAGTCATTCCTCCCGCTGTTAAGCAAGAATGTTATCGGAGTTTGATCGCTCTCTGCGCAGCTTCTCAGTTACAGCCATGGCTCGATGCTGTCTTGTAGCAGTCTTTTCCACTGGGGCTCTTATATACGCCCTTGCCATTTTTGGTCTTGGCCTCGCCGCCTCTGCTCGTCTGTGTGGTAGCCACTCCATTCTGGTTTCTGGTTGATTTCCAGGCGGTGCCGGTCCTCTGATTATATCCGCCAGCCTCCGATCCATTGCTACACACGACCCTGCCGCGCTCGTTAGTGACGCAGTTAGCGAACGCACTCGACGCAAACAACAGCAACGTCAACACGATCACTGGAACTTGCATCGTGGCCTCCTTCCGTAAAGTTATTGAGAAAGTTTTGTAGCGTCCCGCTGCCGGACTAAACGGATCCCAAAATGGGCACGAGTGGCACGACTACGAGGTCTGGCGAAGTTAGTAGCAGCTCAGGAAGTTAATGACGCCAGAGTCGTCCGACTCGAATTCATCCTTGGATTTTCTTCAGTTTATTGGAAGGGCGCTAACGGCGCTTCGCGTTCTTTGAAGAACCAATCCCGTCGCATCGTTTGCGCGATTCGTGCAACGGGGATTCGACGACGCGACGAGCTGGACCCACGCAAGGTTGAAGGTAACGCGAAGCAGCAACACTATACGTTGAAGTCTGTGGCTGATCGGCCATGCTCAATTGCTCTGCCCGCACGTAGCGCCGCCCTGCAAGTGCCACAGATTCTGTCGCGATAGCACCGATATCCTGCGCAGAGCGGGCTGTTGCACATCCGTCCGAGCCAGTGCGATTGATGACAGCTTGTCGAAGACGAGTGGAGATACAGCACGCTATGAAAATCCTGCGGTGCGTTTGCATGCGGTAGCTCAAGCGAAAGCGAACCTATTGATGACTCGAGCCATGCGCAAAGAATCTATCTGAAATTGATTGCCAGGTGTGGACGCGATAATTTCTTCAAGCTTTCAACCACAACAATAGAAACCCAGTCTCCGCTAGAGTTGAAGAATTTTACATCGGTATTTTCGTGTTTGCGAGAAGATGATGCAGTTCGCAGCCGCAAGAAATTGTATTGGCCGGCGCCACGCGACAACGTGATTTTTGAGGCTATCCTGTTCATGGGTCGCTTTGAACCCCAAGCGCAGCGTTTATAGTGCGGTCGAATAGCGAACTCCTCAAATGGTTAAGTGATCTGAAAGGGTTTACCGCAGCACCCTACGATCCAACCAAGGCAAATACTTCAAAAGCTATCGAAGGAGCTTGCAAACAAATTCGAGAAGCCGTGCGGCATGTCGGTCCTCGGCTCGGGCATATACATCGACGACATTAGAAGACCGCTAAATGTCGACTGGTGGACGTTACGCTAAGATCCAATGATGTCTCTTGCACCGTTGCCGACGAGGAGAGCATCCAAGTTGTAGCCGGAGAAAGCGTGGGTTTGAAGTTCCCGCGCAATACTCGAAATACATTCGGTAGATATTGTGCAGTCCGGGCCCAGTCCATATCTGATCCGGTAGACAAGGTCGCTTTTACAGTCTCTCTGAAAATAGGAGACAACGATGCTTTGCTGTCTCTCTGCGTATGTACACGCGAATGAAGCTTCGGGTGACCCGCCAAATGAGTTCATGCATAACTATGCCGCGCCCAGACGTGGACCGTCTTATCATGTGCGCCTTCTATTCGATTTGAAGGATCTTCAAGCATTGATTATGGCGCCATCCGCTAGAGTGACGGATTCCGAATAAAAGTCGGGATCTAAAATTTAGTCGAACTTTTCTGTGCGATTCGATATCCACCACTATTCAGCGATAACAAGATGACAAAAATCCTTGCGCAGCGGGCTCCGCGTATCACGATAGATCGGCTCAAGGAGGACGCGGTCGTAGGACCTGAACAGACGACCTCGAAGGGAAAATCAGAATATCCCGGGATATCAGTAATCAGTCATGATGATTTACAAGTCTTCCGTGTACACGACTTATCGAAGGTGGTATCCGTCAGGGACGATCTCAAGGTTGCGCAAAAAGCAGTGGCACGTGGTTGCGCATTTCGGCAACAACAAACATGGAGCAGGCGAGGACTTCCAGATTACCGTTGTTACGACGGATGGACGCCGCTTTTAGAGGGGAGTAGACCCATCGATTACCGGCCGCTCGCGCGAAGACAATCGCGCAGCTGGATAAGGACCCGCACGACATTCATCCTCTCCCGTGTTCATGGGCGAAGGAAATCCGCATGCGGCTGCGATTAGCCGGACGCATCCTTCGTCCCATCAAAGTTGACGCGGCCTAATGGCGTTGGTACATCTGATTGTAGACAGCAGAGCAGGGCGGCGAGGGTTCAATCGTGCAAATCAGTGGGTTTCAGCAGTTTCTGGAAATTCTGACCGTTCCCGATAACATCCCGATCATCGCGATGATGCTTCTCGTGATGTTTTTTACCTATATCGCGCTCAAGCAGGCTCGGCGCAACGATCAGTTGATCGAGCATGGGCATCGCGAACGTATCATCGACGAGATGAGGAAGTAGGCCACCAGCATGCCATTTGAGATCATCGCCGAGAATTGCACCGGATGCAGCGCGTGCGAAAAGCGTTGCCCGACCGGCGCCATCTCGGGCCTGTCGAAAAAGGTTTATTACATCGAGGCCGCGATGTGCATCGATTGCGGCGCGTGCGGGGTGATTTGCCCGGACGACGCGATCATGAACAATCACGGCGAGATAACCCACGTGCTCAAGCGCGCCGAGCGCCCGGTCGCCGTCGTCCATCCTGACAACTGCAACGGATGCGGCGTGTGCGTCGACGTTTGCCCGTTCGATTGCATCTCGCCGTCGCCGGAAAACACGGCGGTCTATCTCGGCAAGGTGCAGGTCAACGAAAAGACCTGCGTCGGATGCCTGCTCTGCGAAGAGGTTTGCGGATGGGACGGAATCTACATCATGCCGTCCGGCCAGAAGGAGGCGTTTTACAGTTCCCTCGGCTACGACACCGAGGAAAGCGCCGCCTGACTCTCTTTTTAGTATCCACGCGGGCGGTGCTCGTTGCCGTCGTTGTGCTGGGTACTTTTCGGACCATCCTTGCCGCCGACTTGTCGCCCGGGCCTGAGAGTGACGCCGGCGCCGCATGCAACGAAATCAAAACTGCGCTTCATGCACTCGCTGACTCCGAACATGCGGAATCATTGGCGCTCGATCTGGCTTCGGGCGGCGGCAATTCGACCGCGATAGTCATGGCACGGCTGTCGGTCCTGCTCGATCGCACGCAGGATTTGCGCGGCACGCTGAAGCGCGTCCGGGAAAGTGCGGTCGCGCGCGATCCGATGGTCGATCAGTGCACGCGGATGGGATTTCGCGCGCTGGTGATATCCGAGAAGCTGAGTTCTGACGTCGAGAGCGTGCTGTTCGGGGGCGACGACAATTCTTTCGCGCAGGCGCCCGCGCTCAAGCCTGGCGCGCCCGCCGCATCTCCGATTGCTCCGTCACCCTGACGCTGCGCCCGGCAGCGTTGCGCGGAACGAACACTGCAGCGAGCGCGAAGATCAGCAGAACTGCCTGCGCGCCGAGCGACTGAATCGTCGGGAAGATACCGAGCATCGGAATTGTCGGCGCATAGTTCACGAAAGTCGCCGACACCACAGACGCTTCCTGCAAGCTCGCGACGCCCTGGCCGACGAACACGATCGCGAGCGCATAGAGCATGAACGACGTTACGTGGAAGAAGAGTCGCATCGGAATTCGATCGGCGGCGCGCTGGATGACGACGAAGGTTGCGGCTGAGAACGATCGCGGCCGCGACGACGCCGGCCATGACTGCGTGACGCTCGACAGTTTCGGTCGCGCCGTTGGTGAGCGCCTGGAAGAACACGATCGTCTCGGCGCCCTCGCGCATCACGGCGAGAAACGCAGTCAGCCCGAGCGCGATACCGGGAATCTTGCTGTGCTCGGCGTCTTCGAGCTTGTGCGAGATAAACTTCATCCAGCGGTCGGTCTGACCCTTCGACGTCATCCACGAGCTGACGTAGAAGAGGGTGGCGGCGGCGAACAGTTGAAAGACGCCTTCGAGCGTGTCGCTCGCGTCGTCGGTGATTAGATGGTTGACCGCCCACGCCAGCACGATGCTAGCGAAGATCGCTGCAATCGCACCGGCGTAGATGTCGCGCGAGCGGCCGATTCGTCCGGCGCCGCGTGTACCGGCCGCGAGCGCGACAACTACCAGCATCGCCTCCATCCCCTCGCGAAAGAGGATGCCCAGCGAATAGAAAAAGTAGGCGATAGCGGTTTCTGTCATATGTGGTTAATTCTGAGAATGATTCTCAATTACAAAAGTTAGTAGCAACAGCTCAGGAAGTCAAACGCATTTCGCGGCCGGTCGTGCGTTCGTGCTTGCGAGCATCCAGACCCGGTAGTAGCCTCACAAATGAAGCGGGCCCGCCGAGTTTTCGTGCGCACGGCCGCTTCAAGCTTTTTTCGGGACTTTTTTCGGGTTTTCAGAGTTGAGGCGGCCAATCTCCTGATGCGATGCGTCTATTGCAGTAAGCGTGCGGGTTTCCTCAGACGTGTCTGCACCCCATGCGCGAAGGTCGTCGCAATCGTGGACCGCGCGGGCGGCGAAGTAGGCCTGGCCGGGCTGGTCGATATTTTCGTGGCCGAGGGTCTCACGCGGGAGCAGGTCGACGTGGTCCTCGATGCTCAAGTCGGCCGCGAGCCTACAATTCGAGATCGGCTGACGTCGAACATGACCAACGTGCTGATGCGCAACCTCGGGATGCCGGGGCGTCAGTCGCCCGAAGACGTGATGAAGGTGCGCACGGCGATGCGCAGCGGCGGCGGCGCGGGAACGTGGACGGGAGGCGAGGAACCGCCGGATCATCATTGATACGCGGGCGACTCAGTCGATGGTGGAAAAAGATCGCAGCGACTTTGCCGTGATGAACCGGATGATCGATCACATCCGTCTGCTGATTGCGGTCGATGACGAGGCGATCCCGGTCAAGAAAAAGCTCGAAGCGCAGGCGATTCTCAAGGACTTCCAGGCGATGCTGGCGGAGGCGCCCGAAAATCAGGAGCGCGGCCGTATCAAGGGCTACTACGAAATCCTTTGCCGCGACCTTGGCGACGAGGCCGACGTTGCGGCGTTGCTTAGCTCGCTCAAGAATTATATCCCGTACCTTTAGTTCGTTGCGGAGCAACTTTCGGAGAGACGAATGAGTTTGCAGCAAATCGGCGTAATCGGGGCAGGGCAGATGGGTGCGGGAATCGCGCAGGTTGCGGCGCAGGCGGAGATCGGCGTCGTGATGCATGATATCGCGCCGGAGATGTGCAAGCGCGGAGTCGACACGATCGCGCGCAACCTGGATCGCATGATCGAGCGCGGGCGCTTCAAGCCCGAGGAACGCGATCGCGTGATGCGGCGCGTCGAGACCACCACCAATCTCGAGGACCTGGCCAAGGTCGGCTTCGTGATCGAGGCGGTGGTCGAAAATGAGGACGCGAAGATCGCGTTGCTGCAGAAGCTCGACAAGGTCTGCCCGCCGGAGACGATTTTCGCCTCGAATACGTCATCGATTTCGATCACCCGGATGGGCGCGAGGACGTCGCGCGCCGACCGCGTGATCGGAATGCATTTCATGAACCCGGTGCCGGCGATGAAGCTGGTCGAAATAATTCGCGGGCTCGCGACTTCGGAAGCGACCTTTCAGCAGACTCGCATGCTCGCGGAGCAGCTCGGCAAGACTACGATGACCGCGCAGGATTTCCCGGGGTTCATCGTCAATCGCGTGCTGCTGCCGATGATCAACGAAGCGATTTACACGATGTACGAAGGCGTCGGCGGCGTGACGGATATCGACACGGCGATGAAGCTCGGCACCAATCAGCCGATGGGCCCGCTCGAGCTGGCGGACCTGATTGGGCTCGACACCTGCCTCGCGATCATGGAGGTGATGCATCGGGTGCTCGGCGACGACAAGTACCGTCCGTGCCCGCTGCTGAAGAAGTACGTCGATGCGGGATATCTCGGCCGCAAATCTGGCCGTGGATTTTATGTATATGATGAGAAGGGTGCTTTGATTCCGCCACCACGCTAAATGCGTGCCGGCTACGGCGCGCGTCGAGGAAAACCTGTATGGCAGTGAAGGCATTCATCCTTATAGATACGTCGCCGGGAAAGGCACGCGAAGTCGCCTCCAAGATTCGCGGAGTACCTGGAGTTTCCGTGGCTCATGCGGTCACGGGGCCCCATGACATTATCGCGATTGCGGAGGCCGCGGACGTGACCTCGCTTGGCGAGCTGATCGTGCACAAGATTCAGAGCGTGACCGGCGTAAATCGGAGCCTGACGTCGATCGTCGCTGATTGAAGCAGGGTTGAGAAAGAGTGCATTCAAGCGCTCGCCAACCCTGCGAATCGTATAGAATTAAAGTAGATCGGATTCAGGAAGATTGAATCGATGGCTGAACTACCGGTAATCAAGCGGCTCAAAAAAGACCTCGAGACGCTCAAGCATGAGCTGACCGTGGACCTGCCAAAGGAACTCGAGCGCGCGCGAGCGCATGGCGACCTGTCCGAAAACGCAGAATGGGCGATGGCGAAGCAGCGCCAGGAGTTCCTGCGCGCTCGGGTCGGCAACCTCGAAACGCGAATCGCGGAGCTCACGATGATCGACCTCGAGACGATCCCACGCGACACCGTCGGCCTCGGCAGCCGCGTGCGGCTCGAGGACCTCGACGAAGGCGGCATCGCGGAGTTCGAAATCGTCGTGCCGGAAGAAGTTGACGGCGCGCAGAACCGGATCTCGCTGTCGTCGCCGCTCGGCCGCGCGTTAATCGGCAAGGCAGCGGAGGACGATATCGAAGTCGTCACACCGAAGGGCAAGCGCGCGTACATGGTGAAAGAGCTGACGACGATCCACGTACTGATGGCGACCGAGAACGGCAACAAGTAGAACAGTCTTGAAAAGCGGGGCTCCTCGCCCCGCACCCGCGGCAGGGGTGACCCCTGCACCCAGTACTAATCGCAAAATGGCGAGGACGCCACTTTGCTCCCAGGTTCTTTTTCCTCTGTCATTCAGTTCTTGTCTCATTCAGAGCGAAGCGAAGAATCCCGTCCTCTCTACCTCGCCCAAGTAAGCACCTGGCGACCAAAGTCGCCAGCAGCGGGAAACATCCCCTTCCAGTTCGAACAGGGACAAAGTCCCGCATCTTTCTTTTACTGGGTGCAGGGGTCACCCCTGCCGCGGGCGCGGGGCGCGGAGCCCCGCATTTAATCGCCGTACATCGAGTCGATCTGACCTTTGAAATGTGCCTGGACTACTTTGCGGCGCACTTTTAGCGAGGGGGTCAGCTCGCCGTTTTCCTGCGTGAGCGGTTGCGGGACTATCGTGAAAGTCGCGATCGCCTCGACGTCGGAAAGTTGCTTGTTGATCTCGCGAATCCGTCCTTGCACGAACGTCTTCAACTCTTTTGATTTTGCGAGCGCGTCGGCGTTCTTTGGATCGAGGTTGTTCTCTTTCAGAAAATCCACGAGATTTTCGTAATCCGGGACTACCAGCGCCGCGAGATGCTTCCGGCGGTCGCCAATAACGCAGGCCTGGCTGATGAATTTGTCGCCGGTCAGCTTGCTCTCAACGTAGGCGGGCGAAATATTCTTGCCGCCCGACAGCACGATGATTTCCTTTTTGCGATCGGTGATCGCGATATAGCCCTCGGCGTCGATCTTCGCGATATCGCCGGTATGGAGCCATCCGTTTTCGTCGATCGCTTCTTTCGTTTCCGCCTCGAGCTTGTAGTAGCCCTTCATTATGTTCGGGCCGCGCAACAGCAACTCACCGTCCGGCGCGGTTTGCACCTGGATGCGCTTCAGTGGAAGCCCCACGGTGCCGATGCGGGTTTTGCCGTTGTGCAGATTGACCGCGACCACGGGCGAAGCTTCGGTCAGGCCGTATCCTTCGACGATTGGAACTTCGGCGGCGGACAGGAACCGATTGATTTCGGTCGGCAGCGGCGCGCCGCCGGAAATCAGGTAGCGGATCCGATTGCCGAAGATCGCGCGCACTCGCGCGAAGACCAGCCGCCTGTACAGCGCCATCGAGAGCGCGAGCATGGACGGAAGCGGCTTCCCGCGATTGCGATACTCCGCCGCTTGTTCGCCGGAGTTGAGCGCCATTTTGAATAGTCGCTGACGCATCGGTGGCGAGGTCTCGACCGTGCGCATCACGCGGCTGTGTATGACTTCGAGCAGGCGCGGCACTGTGAGCACTACGGTCGGCTGGACCTCGGTCAGGTTCGACGCGATCTGCCCCAGGCTTTCGGCAAACGCGATCGTCCCTCCGGCCATCGTGACGGTGTAGTAACCCGCCGTGCGTTCGAACGAATGCGCGATAGGAAGATGCGACAGCGTCATGTCGGTCTCGTTGAGCGCGAGCGCGGCGAGCGAGTCCTCCGCGTTTGCAAGAAGGTTGCCGTGCGAGAGCATCACGCCCTTCGAGGTGCCGGTCGTGCCGGATGTATAGATGAGCGTCGCGAGGTCATCGCTGCTGCCCTCGACGATCGCAGCCGGCGCCTTCGCGCTTAGCGACGCCGAGGTCATGACTGCGGGCGTTCCGTTCGCGGCGGGCACGGATTCAGCGCCGGGATGCATCGCGACGACTGCGGTGACCTCGGGAATCGAGGCGCTCAGGCCGAGAATTTTCTTGATCATCTCGGGACCGTTCGCCGCGATGACTTTCGCGCCCGAGTCGCTGATGACGTGCGCGGTTTCTTCGAGTCCGCTGGTCGTGTAGAGCGGGACGACAATCGCGCCGAGACCGAGCACGGCCTGATCGACGATGATCCACTCGGGGCAGTTGTCCGAGAGGATCGCGACGCGATCGCCGGGGCGCACGCCGAGGCCGAGCAGGCCGGCGCGCAGCTTTCCGGCAGCCTCGGAAATCTCGGTCCACGAATAGTCCGTCCAGACCTTATCGCGTTTGTCCTTCAGGTACGCGCGCGCACCGTACTTCTGGGCCTGCGCCTCGAAGTTTTGGGAAAGGGTCGCCACGCGATCAGGCATAAGGAACCAAGACCTCCTCGTCCTTGAGTGGTTGTAGCCCAAAGATTTGTTGCCGCCAATCGCGCGCGAGCGTCTGATTCATGGACGCGCCGCGTCTGCAATCCGACGACCGCGAAGCGCTTGAAATTGCTGGCGAAATATGAGCGTCATGACGGCGGTGATTTTAGCGCCGGTTGCGGCGGTGGAGCAGGATTTTTCATTTCACTAATAGTGGCGCGGACAGGCATAATCGCACCGAATTCATGAATCGCAACGCGTTGGCAGTATGTATAAGCCGCCCTGATCGGCGCGGCGACGCTCGTCCGTTATTCGCAAGTTGAAAGCGCAGAGGTGACGCTTCGATGCTCGAGCATCTGTATTTTCCGCACGACATTTCGACCTTCGGTCCCCGGATAGACTGGCTGTTCGAGCTGATCTTCTGGATCGTGATGGTCGTCTGGATCGCGGTGATGATCGCGATGGTGATCTTCATGATTCGCTATCGCACCCGGCCCGGCCGCAAGGCGGAGTATATCGAAGGCAATTCGCGGCTCGAGATCATATGGACCACGGCGACCACGGTTATCCTGATCACCCTGGCTATTATGAGCCGCTCGACCTGGGCCGATATCAAGGAGCATGGGCCGCCGGGCGACGTGTTCTACAAGGTGAACGCGAAGCAGTTCAACTGGGAAATCACCTACCCAGGCTCCGACGGCAAATTCGGCAAGGGCGAGCTCACGATGGACAACGAGCTGCACGTGCCGGTGAACAAGGTCGTGCGGATCGATCTGACGTCGAAGGACGTCATCCACAGCTTTTTCGTCCCGAACATGCGCCTAAAACAGGACGCCGTTCCGGGCCGTATCATTCACGTTTGGTTCGAGGCGACTGAAACCGGGCAATACGAAATTCCGTGCGCGGAGCTTTGCGGCTTCGGGCATTCCGGGATGAAGGGCAATCTGACGGTGCAGTCGCAAGAGGATTACGACAAGTGGCTCAAAGACGAGTACTCGGCGAACAAGTAATGCCCGCACTCACCGGCCACGTCCCAGGAAGGAGCTAGTCGAAGATGAGTAGCACGGCAGCGGTTGCGGCACACGGCGCTCACGCGGAGCATCATCAGCTCAGCTTCATGCGCACGTACATTTTTTCCGAAGATCACAAGATGATCGGGCGCCAATTTCTGTTCATGGCGCTGTTCATGATGTCGATCGGCGGCCTGATGGCGATGCTGATGCGGTGGGAACTCGCGTTTCCCGAAACTGCGGTCCCCGGGTTTCATTGGGTGCCCGAGCCGTTCATGTATGACGGCGCGATTCCGCCCAACACTTACAACGCGATGTTCACGATGCACGCCACCATCATGATCTTCTTCGTGGTGATGCCGATCCTGGTCGGATGCTTCGGCAACTTTCTCATCCCCTTGATGATCGGCGCGCGCGACATGGCGTTCCCCAAGCTGAACATGCTGTCGTTCTGGGTCGGCGCGGTCGCCGGCGTGATCATGCTGTCGTCATTCTTCGTGACCGGCGGACCCGCAGCCGCGGGCTGGACGTCGTACGCTCCACTCAGCGCGGTACCGATATACACCGGCGTCGATTGGGGCCAGGACTTGTGGTGCATCAGCATCATCGTGCTCGGCGCGTCGTCGCTGATGGGCTCGATCAACTACATCACGACGATCATCAACATGCGCACCAAGGGGATGTATTTCTTCCGCATGCCGCTGGTGATCTGGTCGCTGTTCATCACGGCTATTCTGCTGCTGCTCGCGCTGCCGGTGCTGACCACGGCGCTCGCGTTGCTGCTGTTCGATCGCATGGGAGGAACGCACTTCTTCCTGCCCGCGGGCGGCGGAGAGCCGCTGCTATGGCAGCATCTGTTCTGGTTCTTCGGCCATCCCGAAGTCTACATCATGATCCTGCCCGCGATGGGCATCTCGTCGGAGATCATCTCGGTGTTTTCGCGCAAGCCGATCTTCGGCTACCGCGCGATGGCGTATGCGATGATCGCGATCGCGTTTCTGTCGTGGGTCGTCTGGGGCCATCACATGTTTCAGTCGGGGATGGACCCAGCGCTCGGCAGCAGCTTCATGATCACGACGATGATCATCGGAGTACCGTCGGCGATCAAAACATTCAACTGGCTCGGCACGCTCTACAAGGGCAACATCCATTACACGACGGCGATGATGAACGCGTTGGCCTTCGTCGCGATGTTCGTAATCGGCGGGCTGTCGGGAATCTGGATGGCCTCCACTCCCGTCGACATGTACATTCACGATACTTACTTCATCGTCGCGCATATTCACTACGTACTATTCGGCGGTAGCCTGTTCGGCATCTTCGCTGGAGTTACCTATTGGTATCCGAAGATGTTCGGCCACATGATGAGCGAGAAGCTGGGCAAGATTCATTTCTGGATCACGTTCGTCGCGTTCAACTGCACCTTCTTCCCGATGCACATCCTCGGGATGGCGGGCCACATGCGCCGTATCTACAACCCGCAGCAATACGATTTTCTGAAGCCGATCATCCCGATCAACGAATTTATTTCGATCAGCGCGTTCGTGCTCGGCGCCGCCCAGTTCCTGTTCCTCGCGAACATGATCTACAGCTACTATAAGGGCGAGAAGGCAACAGAGAATCCGTGGCACGCGAACACTCTCGAGTGGACCACGCCGTCGCCGCCGCCGCACGGCAACTGGCCCGGGCCGGTGCCGATCGTTTACCGTGGACCGTACGAGTACAGCTCGCCTGAGGTTGCGGAGGATTATCTGCCTCAATCGCAGTTGATCGAGCACACGACGGCCGCGGCGGATTAGTCAGTCGCAAAAGCCAACTATGAATCAGTCGCCAACCGAGGTTGAGAAGGCGCGCGGACTGCATCGCTTTGCGGTGCTGACCGCGGGCGCCACCTTCTGCCTCATCTTCGTCGGCGGACTCGTCACTTCGACCGGCTCCGCACTCGCTGTTCCCGACTGGCCGCTCGCGTTCGGCAAACTGATTCCAGCGTGGCAGGGCGGCATCCGTTTCGAGTTCGGCCATCGCCTCGCTGCCGGAACAGTCGTTGTACTCACTCTCGTACTGATGGCGTGGGCATGGCGCGCGGAGCCGCGGCGATGGGTTCGCAAACTCGTCATGCTCGCGTTCGGACTCATCATCGTGCAGGCCGTTCTCGGCGGAATCACCGTGCTGTTCGAATTGCCGCTGGCGATTGCAGTCACGCATGCTGCGACGGCACAGGCGCTGTTTTGCCTGATGGTATCGATCGCGATCTTCACCAATCCGCGCTGGGACACGACGCCACACGTCGATGATCCACCGTCGCGAATCCCGCTGACGACGCTGGCCGTCGCGACCACCGCTATCATCTATATGCAGATCCTCGTCGGCGCGCTGATGCGTCACATGAGCGCCGGACTGGTGATTCCCGATTTTCCGCTTTCCTTCGGCTATGTGATTCCGCCGTACTGGAACGAGTTCATCGCGATTAACTTTGCGCATCGATGCGGCGCCGTTGTTGTCACTGCGATGGTGTTGTGGACGGTCGCGCGCGTGCTGCGTACGCATCGCGAGGTCGTCGCGCTTCGACGTCCTGCGCTCGGGCTGTTCCTGCTCCTAGTCGTGCAGATTTGCCTTGGCGCGATCACGATCTGGAGCGGCCGCATGGTGATTCCGACGACCAGCCACGTCGCTGTCGGCGCCGCCGTGCTGGCGACCAGCCTGACGCTGACACTTCGCGCATATCGCATTCTCGGCGTGCCGAATCGCGCGCATGCGATCGAGGCGCGCGCATCTTCCCGCGTAGTCGAACGGCAGGTGACCGCGTGAATGCCAAAGTCGCGATCGCCGAATCCGCAATCACGCTGCCTCGCGGCCACGTAAGCGATTATTTCGAACTGACCAAGCCTCGCGTCGTGCTGATGGTGCTGGTCACGACGCTGGCCGGGTTCTATCTCGGTGGTCGCGCCGGATTCGACATCACACTCGCGCTGAACCTGCTGGCAGGCACGGCGTTGGCGGCAGGCGGGACGCTCGCGCTCAATGAGTACGTCGAGCGCGACACGGACGCGATGATGGATCGCACGCGCAATCGTCCGCTGCCCGACATGAGGATGCGTCCGGCCGAAGCGCTGACGTTCGGCGTGATCGCGACTGTTGCCGGCTTCGTCTACCTGGCGCTCGCGACGAACTTGCTCTGCACCGCGGTGACCGCCGCGGTCACGATCATCTACCTCGGCGTGTACACTCCGCTGAAGCGTTACACCTGGATGTGCAATATCGTTGGCGCGATTCCCGGCGCACTTCCTCCCGTCGCCGGATGGGCGGCGGCGCACGGCGGACTCAGTTGGGAGCCGATCATCCTGTTTGCGATCATGTTCCTATGGCAGTTGCCGCACACGATGGCAGTCGCGCGGCTTTATCGCACCGACTACGAACGCGCCGGCATCCACCTGCTCCCGCAAGATAATACGCGCGGTGGAAATGCTTCGAATCCAATCGTTATCGCGGGAAGCCTGGGACTCATCGCGGTGGGTATCATCCCGACTATGCTTGGCTACGCCGGAATCCCGTACCTGGTAATCGCTTCGGCGATGGGCGTCTGGATGCTCGCGTTTGGAGTGACAATGGTGCGTTCGCCCGGCAATTCGAAAGCGGCGCGCCGGTTGCTGCTAGCATCCATAGTATATTTGCCAATTGTGTTGTTAGTGCTGGTTCTGGATCGCGTGTGAGTAATCGAAATGCCTACGCTTGTTACGCGCGAAGAGCGCAAAGAGGAAATCTGGCGGACGCTGAAAATCCTGATCGGCGTGATGGTTTTGCTGGTAACGATCTCGGTCGTGACGATCATAGTGAAGCATCAGTGAGATGGCTCTCGGAATGACAGCCTCGACCGCGAAAGTGCGCCCGTTGGTGGTGCCGCTGCGGCGCGGCCGATCTTCTGACTCGGGCGCAGGCGGCGATCAGGTCGAGCGGCCCTTCATCAGCAGCGCGATGCTCGCGGTCATGATGCTCATCGCGTCCGAGATGATGCTGTTCAGCGGACTGATCGGCACATTCCTGGTCTACCGCATGTCCTCCGCCTTCTGGCCGCCGCCTTCGCTGCCGCGCCTGCCGATCGCAGTCACCTGGGTTAATACCTTCGTGCTGTTGTCGAGCGCTGTCATGATGACACTCGCTTTGCGCGCCGTGCATCGCAGCCGCCAGCGCCTGACGCGCCGCTATCTGCTTGCAACGCTCGCACTGGGAGTGACCTTTCTCGCGGTTCAAGGAAGCGAATGGGTGCGGCTGGTTGCGCACGGCCTGACGATGTCGAGCAGCATGTACGGCGGCACTTTTTATCTGCTGATCGGATGCCACGGCGCGCACGTGACCGCCGGCGTCATCTGGCTCGCGTGCGTCGTGTGGTTTGCGATGAGCGGCAGGTACAACGCGCGCAATGCCCACGCGATTGAGCTGTGCGCCATCTACTGGTATTTCGTCTGCGCAGTCTGGCCGCTCCTGTTTGGGCTGGTATATCTAATGTAGCTTGGCGGAATTGGAAGATGTGTCATGAAAAATAAAAAGCTAATTGCCACCGCGATCGCCATCGCGAGTGCGATCGTCACTGCGGCTCCGCGGCTCGCGAACGCGTGCGCGACGTGCGGGCTCGCCGACGGCGATCAGGCATTCCACGCGTACAAGACCAGCGTGGTGTTCATGCTGGCGTCCCCTTACGCGGCGTTCGCTGCAATCGGCGGGATTGCTTACTATCGCTTATCGGCGATCGACGCGCCACGATCCGAACTCAGATACCAAGTAGTCAATTCGAAATGAACACTGACTATAGCCATTTGCCCCAAAGAGGAAGGTCGCGATGAGCGAGGCCGCTGCAGTAGAGACTCACGATCACAGCGCGGTGCAGGTCGATCAGCTCGAACCGTCGCTTACGCCGGGAAATCTCGGCAAGCTCGGGATGTGGTCGTTCCTGGCCGGCGACGCGATGACCTTCGGCGCCGCCATCGCCGCATACGGCGCGCTGCGCATCGGCAATCCGAACTGGCCATCGCCCGCCGCATATCTCGGCATCACCACGACCGCGATCATGACGTTCATTCTGATCTGCTCGAGCGTCACGATGGTCGAGGCGCTCGGCTCGATCCAGACCGGCAGGATGGCGCGCTATCGCAACTTCATGGCGCTGACTGTTCTCGGCGGCCTCGTGTTCCTCGGGATGCAGGCGTTCGAATGGCATCACCTGCTCGGCGAAAAAGGGATGTCGATCAAAGTCGACCTGTTCGACGCGACGTTCTTCATCCTGACCGGCTTTCACGGCTGTCACGTTTTCGGCGGCGTCGTGTACAACAGCGTGCTGCTGATTCGCGGCATGACCGGAAAGCTGACGCAGCAGAAGGCGCACCTGGTCGAAGTTGCGGGGTTATACTGGCACTTCGTCGACCTCGTCTGGATCCTGATCTTCACCTTCATCTACCTGATTTAGGGCGCGCGTTTTTCCAACGACCACGGCGGGAGAAAAAATTTAAACCATGACGACGCAAGCTGCGATATCAGGACATCCGGCCGAGCATAGCGGGCCGAACTACATTGCGGTTTTCATTTACCTGTCGGTGCTGACCGCGATCGAGCTGGGCGTGTACGCGATGGGCCTGCCCCAAGTCGCTAAGGTCGGTTTGCTGGTCGCGCTGGCATGGGCCAAGGCCGTGTTGGTCGCGATGTATTTCATGCATCTCGCGATGGAGCGAAAGGCGCTCGCGATCATCGCAATAATCCCGGTAATACTCGTCACGTTCCTCTGCTTCATGCTGCTGCCGGATCTGACGACGCGGATGTGGACCAGGTACGACCATCCAAGGCCGGTGACGAATCCCGCCGAGATGGGTGCGAATCCGGTCGCGCCGCCGCCGATGCAAACGCCGTAGTTTGGCGAGGCTGATTGGATTCTTATCATTCGCTAGCTCCGCTCAACGCGTTCCTGAACGGATGCGCCGCCGTCCTGCTGCTCGCGGGATTCATCTTCATTAAGAAAAGATGGGTGCGAGCGCATCGCGCGTGCATGATCAGCGCGATGGGATTTTCCGCCGTCTTCCTGACGTCATATCTCGTCTTTCACTATAACGTCGGCAACGTGCGCTTCAGCGGCGAAGGATGGGTCCGATCGCTGTACTTCTCGATCCTGATTCCGCACGTAATCCTGGCCGGCGTGATCGTGCCGCTCGCGATCGCGACGATCTGGTTCGCGCTCCGCGGCAACTTCCGACGCCATCGCGGAATCGCACGATGGACCTGGCCGCTCTGGATGTACGTCTCAGTGACGGGCGTGATCGTCTACCTGATGCTCTACCAGATGTACACCCCGATCTACCCACTGCCAGCGACCGCCATCGCGCAAGCGGTCTCGCGCTAAAAAACGCGGCCCGCAAGCCTGCAAGTAAATCGACGAAAATCCGGTTCCCCTTCCCACTATGGGAAGGGGTTAGGGGTTAGGTTCCTCGCATCAATCGAGATGCGCGCATCGATCCTACGCCTTCGCGCTCGGACGACTCGATACCGCCTGGTGCCACCGCGCAAGATTCTTCTGATTCTCCTGAATCCTGATCCCAGTCGTGCGCCCGAAATCGATTCCAATCAACGCCGTGATATCCGCGATGGTGTACCGCGGTCCCGCGATGAACTCGCGATCCGCCAGCACCGTGTCGAGCCATTCCAGCCGCTTGACCGCGGCATTCTTGCAAACCTCGCCGTATTCCTTGACCTGCGGGATGCGGCCCTTGAAGAAGTCGCTGGTGTTGCGAAACGATCCCGCCGCCATCGACAGAACTTCGAACTCCATCCGCCGATTCCACATCTCGACGACGGCTTTGTCCTTTGCGTCGATGCCCATCAGCTTCGGCTCGGGCTTGACGTCCTCGAAGTAGCGGCAAATCGCGACCGACTCCGCGATGTGAGTGCCGTCGTCGAGCTCGAGCACCGGTATCCCGCCCATCGGATTGATTTTCAGGAACTCGGGCTTGCGATTGTCTGCGGTCGCAATATTGACCTGCTCGAAAGGAACATTGTTGATGCCTTTTTCCGCGAGAAAAACCCGCACGCGTCGCGGATTCGGAGCTCCAGTAAAATCATAAATTTTCATAATGGTTGCAATTTAAAACTGTCCGATGCTGCCGTCAACCGCTAAGCCTTCGCGCTCGGACGAGTCGATACTGATTTGTACCATCGCCCAAGATTCTTGAGCCCGGGGTCTGCAGTGACGCCAGCCGCTTGCGCAGCGAAATCGACCGCGACCTCGGCGGTGATGTCCGCAATCGTGAAACGATCTCCCGCGATGAATGGCTTGTTGCCGATCTGCGCGTCGAGCCATTGAAGCTGTTGTGTCACGGCCTCGCGCTGCGTTTCGCCGTATTCCGGAAACTGCTTGAGCCGTGCCTTGAACAACTCATTCGTATGCTGGAACGCCCGTCCGGCAGCGCTGAACAAACCGAGCTCGACTCTCCGGTTCCACATCTCAATCTCAGCTTGCTCGCGGCTATTCTTACCCATCATGTTGGGTTCGGGATGCATCCCTTCGAGGTAGCGGCATATCGCGACCGACTCGGCCAGGTGAGTGCCGTCGTCCAATTCCATCACGGGCAGACCGCCGGCGGGATTCTTCGCGAGCATCTCGGGCGTGCGGTTTTTGCCGGTGAAAATGTCGACCTGCTCCATCGGAATCTTGAGTCCTTTTTCTGCCACGAAAATCCGGAGCCGTCGAGGATTGGGAGCGAGAGCAAAATCATAGATTTTCATAGTGGTTGCAATCTAAAACCGGACACAGTCGGCGTCAACCGTGAATCTGCTACAGCGTGCGACGCCGATCGATCACGCGGCGCGCCTTGAATTCAGTGCGAGGCAAACTGCCGGGCGCAGAGATTTGAATTCGCGCCCGCAGCTCGCATTGGCGGATGATCTCGGCTTCGAGTCGCGCGCGCAGTTCGCTCGCGTACGTTTCATCTACCGGCGCTGAGGTCTCGACGACGATCGTGAAGGCGTCCATAACGCCCTCGGTTTCGAGCACGATTTGAAATTCATTGCCGAGCGCGTCGAACCCGCGCACGATTTCCTCGACGACGCTCGGAAAAAGTTTCAGCCCGCGAATGTTGAGCATGTCGTCGGCGCGTCCGTTGAATCCGCCGCGAGCGCGCGCGAAGGTGCGGCCGCAGACGCACTTGCCGTAATCGAACGATGCGAAGTCGCCGACCAGGAATCGCAGTTGCGGCGATCCCTCCGAGTTCAGGTTGGTCACGACGGTCAGCCCGCGCGCGCCCGGCGGCACCGGCTCGAACGTGTCGGGATCGACCAGCTCCCAGATTTGCAAATCTTCCTGCACGTGCGTCGCGACCGGATCGCGCTTGAGTCCCTCGCGGCAGGTGAACGCCCATCCGGCCGGGACCGCTTCGGTGCATCCGTAAACGTCGTGCAGCTCGGCGTTCCAGGTTTCCTCGATTCTGCCGGCGCGTCGATGCGATCCCCGAGGCCGGCTCGCCGCCGCAAATGACTTTGGTGATCGAGCTCGCTGCGGGATCGGCGCCGGCCTCGCGCATCGCGCCCGCGAGATGAAGCGAATACGACGGCGTCGCGACGAGAATCGTCGGCCGGTAGAGGTCGATCATCTGCAGGCGCCGCTCGGTCGGGACGCCGCCTGGCACAACTGCGACCTTTATCAGGTTGAACGCATGATGAATCGACCAGAAGAACACGTGCGGATTGTAGTTGGTGCAGGTGAGAGCGCTGTCGCCCGCGCGCACGCCCATCGCATACAAGGCGCGCGCGCTGGTCGTCGCCCACAACTCGGCGTCGAGCGTGGTATAGCGGAACGATCGCGGCGTCGCGGTCGTGCCCGAGGTAGAAAAGATCATCCAGCCGCGCTTGCGCCATGTCTGCTCATCGATCGGCGTATAGGTTCCCCACGGCCGATGCGCCGCGACGTCGCGCGCCATCTCATCCTTGGTGGTGACCGGGAACTTCCGCAGATCGGCGAGCGTCCGGATGTCGGCAGGCTTGAGTTTCGCGGCTTTGAACTTCGCGCGATAGAACGGGCTGTGCTCGTAAAGATACGGAAGCATCGCGCCGAGCTTTTCTTCCTGGACATCGCGGATATGCTCGCGCGACGCACATTCAAACTGCGGGGCCCAGTGACGCTTGCTCGCAGGCTCGCGCATCGCGCGCGCGAACTTGGCGAGCACGGCGATCCATCGATCTCGCGAGTTGAGTTTTTTCAGCTTAGGCGCTCGCGATGGTAGGCGAGATAAATTGCGGTGCCGACTGAACCAGTCAGCGAAAGAAACAGATACACCACTATGAAGCCGACTGTTGGGGGCGGCAGTTGGTGCAGCGACCAGAACAAGACCATGTTCGCTGGCACGTAGAACGCGTAGACGATCGAGAGCGGCAGCACCCACGCTCGCATGTTCCAGATGCCGTAGGCGTAGATGAGAAGCACGATACCGAACAGCGGACCGAGTATCAGGTTGGGTACGACGCCCTGGAACTTGTGACCGAGGATCACCAGCCCCCCGACCGCAGGATTGTTGGCGAACTGGAGCGCCTTGGTGAAGTCAGAGAGCGCGAGCAGGAGGAACAGCACCGTCATAATGGTGAGGAACACTCCGCGCGGCGGGCGAGCGGTTTGCGACGTTTGATCAGCCATGCGCGGGACGCTAATCGCGTGCGCAATCAGATTCAAGCGGCGAAAAAGATAACGGCCGGAGCGTCGATGCTCCGGCCGTCGTTCAATCAGTTGTAGATACCGTTCAGCTCTTCAGAAAATTCCTGATCGCGCTCACGAGCGCTTCCTGCTGCTCGTACATCACCATGTGCCCGGCATTCTTGATCAGCTCGAGCTTGCAGTTCTTGATCCTGCTGGTGAATTCCTTGGCGTAGATCGGCGGGATCAGCTTGTCGTCGTCGCCCCACAGCAGCAGCGTCGGCGCCTGGATGCGATAGGCGCGCTTCTTGAGCCCGCGATCGGGAATCGGCCACAAAAATTTGCTGGCCGTCGCGAACCGCTTCACGCGCTCGACGTACATCGTCTCGAGCGCTTTGAAGTCCGTCGGTATCGCGGTCATCATCTGCGCCGCCGGCGACTTGGGATCGTGGAACAGCAACGGCGCAATTTCATCGAGCTGCGCGGCGAACAAATCAGCGATCGGATTCTCATCGATCCAGAAACCGGCCGGCGCTATCAGCACGAGCTTCTTCGCGCGATGCACGTCGAAGGCCGCGACTTCAGCCGCGAGCATCCCACCCATCGAATGGCCGACGATGTTGGCGGTCGGGATTCCGAGTTCGTCCATCAGCTCGTGAAAGAACAGCACCGCGTCCGCGATGTCGTCGATATGTTCGTTGCCGGTTGACTCCGCATAGCCGGGGAATTGCGGCGCGTAGACTTTGAACGTCTTGCCGAGCTCCTCGAGGAACGGCTCGACCGGCATCAGACCGCCCGCGCCATGGATAAACAGGAGCGGCTCGCCGCTGCTCCCGTAGGTTTGCATCTCGAGCGAGAACTTTCCGTTTAGAAGTTTCTGAGTCGTAATCATTTCGCGCTCCGAGCCTCCGCCGAGGCCGACGCGCTCGCGCGCACGGTGCCGTTGGTTTCCGTCTTCTGGAAATGGACCGGCGCGGGCTTTGCGAAATCCGCTTGCGGCAGGTCACGCTTGGGCGACCATCGATCCTCGAAGTCGCTCCACAGGTCGCGCATGTACGGCATGACCTCGGTCGCGAACAGGTTGGTGCTCTTGCGCACCAGTTCCGGCGGCATCGATCCGATCTGCTGCAGGATCATCAGATGCCCGCAGTTGAGCGACTTCATCGCCTCGCGCAGGCGCTCGCGCACCGTCTTGGGCGAGCCCGCGATCACATAGCCCTGATCGATGAAGTCCTTCCACTTGAGACCTTCGCGACGAAGCGCCGCCTGGTCGCCGACCTGGCCGAGTACTCCCGCCTTGATCGTCTTCACGGTGCGATAGCCGGGCGCGTCGGCGAAGCCGTTATAAACGTGCAGGCATCGGTTGTAGAAGTAGTCCATGTGCGGCGCGTAGTCCTTCTCCGCCTGCTCGTCGGTCTCCGAAACCGCGACCACCTGCGCGAAGCCGAGGCTGTAAGGATTCAGCTCCTTGCCTTTTTTCGCCATCACTTCCCAGTAGCCGTCGGAAACTTTTTTGCCCGCGATGTACCCGAAGTACGAAAGGAAGCTGTACTGGTAATCGTTGTCGGCGCAGAAGTCGTAGGTCTCGACCGACCCGCCGCCGGGAATCCAAATCGGCGGATGCGGCTGCTGGAGCGGCTTCGGCCACAGGTTGACGTAGCGCAGCTTGGTGTACTTGCCGTTGAACGAGAACACGTCCTTGGCCTTCCACGCCTTGAGAATCAGATCGTGCGCCTCGTAATACTTCTCGCGAATCGTCGCGGGAACTTCGCCGTAGCAGAAGTTGGTATCCATCGAGGTGCCGACCGGGAAGCCCGCGATCAGGCGCCCGCCCGAAATCACGTCGAGCATCGCGAATTCTTCGGCGACGCGAATCGGCGGATTGTAAAGCGCGATCGAATTGCCGAGCACCACCAGGTTGGCGTTGCGCGTGCGCCGCGTGAGCGCGGCCGCCATGATATTCGGCGACGGCATCAGGCCGTACGCATTCTGATGATGCTCGTTGACGCCGAGCCCGTCGAAGCCCATCGAGTCGGCGTATTCGAGCTGATCGAGGTAGTCGTTGTAGAGGCGATGACCGACTTTGGGATCGTACAAATCGCGCGGGATATCGACCCACACGCTGTGATACTTCTCTTTGAAATCTTCAGGCAGGAACCGATACGGCATCAGATGGAACCAGGTAAATTTCATAACTCGTTCTCCTTTTGAGCTCGTCCGCGACTACGCCGGCGTGGCCGCAGCGACTTGTCGCGATCTTGTCTCGCTATTTTTTCGGGGAAGCGCGGTTCTAAATTCTCCGTTTCCGACCGCTCGTCCGCCTCTTCCCCTCTCCCTGTAAGGGAGAGGATGAAGGTGAGGGTCCGATTTGAGCGCGCGATTTGTTTCGCGCGCGACTTAAGGTTCTGCCGCTGCTCTTCTTCTCTTCGCACACTCAGCTGCGATGCCGCCAGATGCGACTCGAGCGCCTCGTCGAGAAAATGCTCCGGATTAAGCCCAGTGACGTCGCGAAAGAAATTGCCGTCGCCCATCAGCATGAACGCGCCGTTCATGCTGGCCCATACCACCGCGGCGGTCTTCCTCGGCCCCATCGAGTTGGCAATCACGCCGCCTTCGAACGCGCGCCGAATAGTGCCTTCCCACAGCCCGAAAATCTCGTGGCTCAAGTCCATCACGCGCTGAAAGTTACGAAGTTCAGACTGCCGCTTGAGCCGTTTGTGAAGCTGCGCATAAACGACCGAATGCTGCGACAAAAAGATCTCGCGCGATTCGCGCAGGTAGTCGAGATAAGCAGTCGCAATCGTCTTGAGCTCATCGAGCGGCTCGAGCCGTCGCGCAAAAATATCGAGATAGCGGGCGCGGAGATTCTCAGCGCGGTCGGCGATAAGATTCAGATAAAGATCGTCGCGCGACGAGTAGTAGAGGTAGATAGTCCCGACCGCAACTTCAGCCTCGCGCGCAACCATTTCGATCGTCGCACCTTCGAGCCCGTGCTTGGCAAATACTTTGGCGGCGGCCAGCGAGGATAGCCTGCCCGCGCGCATGCCGTTCGCGCCGATGCCGCTCCTGGACGCTCATCAGCTAAGAATCCCTCGCAATGAATGAAGATTCATATTCTGAACTCAACCTCATAGCGCGATCGGCAAAACTGTCAAACGACGAAATTGAGGAAGCGACAAATCACTTGATTCAATGTGAAACCCACCGTGGGTTTCACGCTTCCTTCGACAGGGGTGACCCCTGCACCCAGTGAAAAAGTACCAATCGCAAAATGGCGAGGACGCCATTTCGCTCTCAATCTGTTCTTGTGTCGCTTGCGTCTTGTCATTCAGAGCGCAGCCGAAGAACCCCGATTTCTCGACGCCAGCCGCGCACCCTCAACCACGAATCAACCGAGAGGTGTGACGCTCATCTTCGTTCCGGCGTTTTGTGTATTCAGAGCCCTTCGACTTCGCTCAGGCAGGCTCGCGAAGATCGCGGATTCTTCCTTCCGTCATCCTGAGCGCAGCGAAGGATCTCGCGCGACGGGGCGTTTGAAAAGTCGCGAAAGAATAAAGGCGGCGCACCATGCGATCGCGCTGTATGTGAGCATGGTCGCTCCTGCCAGCTCCCCGTAAGTGACCAACATATCGGCCGCCGCCCGTCGATCCTCAAGCGCCACCTCTCCCAGCGACCGCGGCCACAGCGAAACCATCCATTCCGCCGCCTCCCCTTCCAAATGAAAGTGCCGGACCGTCAAAAAGAATATCGGGATCCCAAACGACCCAACCAGCGCGCAAATCAACAGGACTGTTCTCACAATTTTCATTTCGTGATGTTTCGATAATCGAACAGCCTGACCCTATACCAACGACTGTGATATGAAATCGCTCCTCCCCGACCAATCTACCCGTCAGAATTGCGCTCGCGAAAGCCGGTTGACATAGCTGGCAAGGCGGGTAGTGTGCACTGAGATTCGCCTGGGGAAGCCGGTGAGAGACCGGCGCTGCCCCGCAACTGTGAGCTGAGCGTCGCGAGAAATTGCGACGCTCGTCGAGTCAGGCGACCGGGCGAATCGATGGAGCCGTGAGAACCTTCGCGGGTGAGGGAGGCTTCAGGAGTCTTTTCAATGACTGTTCGGCGTTCTACTGCCGCGTAGTCGTTAGTCGCTCCTGGCCACTTCCATTTTTAGTTCGCGAAGTTCAGGCCGAAGCGACGTTGGAAGACGAACAGCACAAACCGCAATTTTCAGATGATGCGACGGGCCTGCCCTCGGGGCGTCATGTCGCGTCGTTTGCAGCCTCAGTCGTCGCTCATGCGGCGATCGTCGGGTTGATCGTGTGCTTCGCATCGCCACTAGCGCGCGGGCATAGCGAGTGGGTGCTTGCGTACCTGGTCGAGGGCGCAGACGGCGGCTCGGGCCGCGGCGCCGCAAGCGCCGCCGGGTCCGGAGCCGCATCGAAGCACATCGCGAGCATGCCGCCCGCGCCGGCACGCTCCGCGCCGGCCGCGGGCGGCGCGCAAGCCGCGTCGTCATATCGACGACGCGCGCCTCGACGTTGCCAGCGTGACGCCGACGCGGCCGGTCGCGCTAGCGCGACCGGACGCATCGGCGCATGCTGGCTCAGCCGCGTCGGATGGCGACAACGACGCGGCTAGTGCTCGTCCGGCCGCCGTCGGTTCCGACGGCGGTGCGGACCGTGGTGGGGCGGGGTCGCCCGGCGCCGCTGACGGCGGCGCCGGAGACGACCCCAATTCTATCGCGCACGCCGACTACGCCAGGAATCCTGCGCCAATCTATCCCGCTGCCGCGCGCCGGCACGAGCAGCAGGGTACCGTCACGGTCAAAGTGCTGGTAGGCGCGGACGGTTCCGTCGAGCGCGCCGAAATCGCGGATTCTTCGGGCTTCGATTCCCTCGACGACGCCGCCCTCGACACGGTCCGCTCGCGATGGCGGTTTGTGCCGGCGCGTCGCGACGGAATCGCGGTCGAAAGCTGGGTCCTGGTGCCGATCCGATTCGCCTTGCTCGAGGCAAATGCTGTTCGCTGAGCTTCCCGCCCCCGTCGTGCTTATCCCGACAGGCCGTGATATAAGCGCGATCCGAGGAGGGTAGGAAAATGGCTCCGAAAGCATGGATTAACGTGGCGGCGGCGGGGCTGATTGTGGCGGCTGTTCTTGCACCCCATCGCGCACGCGCGATCGAAGTCAAAAAGGATCTCTACAACAATAGTGGTCCCCAAGGCCCGAGCGCGGCAGGGCCTGCGAAGGAAAATCCGATTCCCAAAGCTGCGGCTCAACAGCTCAGTGACACGATCGCGAGCGAATCCGACAGTTACCTCAGTGACGAGAGCGAGAAGAAATCGTCGGGCAAGCCGTACGTCGATCTCGAGCATGCAGCCTTCAAATATCTGCCGACGATGAAGGGCGGCCACTGGACTGTGATCGCGAGGCTGCAGGCTCCCGAGTACACGCCGCCCAAGACTGGCGTGGGCAAGGGCAAGCCGACCGGCAAGCAGAGGAGTCTCGTTTTCAACTACCGGCTCGACGGCAGCAAGTGGACCGAGGTCGAGCCGCCGAAATGGGAAGACGTCGATGCCAGCGGGACAGCGGCGGCCGCGAAATAATTAGCCGCGAGTTTGTCAGCGCGACGCAAATCCGCGTCACTGAAAAAAACGTGAAGGATAAGATTCAAAACGATCTCAAGGCTGCGATGAAGAGCGGCGACAAGTTGCGCATGATGGCGTTGCGCGGCGTGCTGTCGGAGATCTCGCGTCTCGAGAAAGACGTTCGCCGTGATCCTAACGACGCCGAGATCCTGCAGATAATCAAACGCGAGCGGGCCAAGCGCGAAGAGTCGCTGGAATTTGCGCGCAAGGCGGCGCGCCAGGATCTGGTCGAGCAGAACGAGACCGAGGCGAAGATCCTCGACTCATATCTGCCCGCGGCCGCCTCGGCCGACGAAGTGCGCGCGGAAATCGCGGCTGCGATTGCATCGGGCGCGGCGCAGATGGGGCCCGTCATGAAGGCACTGCGCGACAAATTCGGCGCCGGACTCGACGGCAAGATGGCCAGCGAACTCGCCAAAGAGGCGCTCGCGAAAAAGTAAGGCTCACCTCACGCTACAACAGTCTGCGAAACAGACCCGGATATGTGACGACCATCCCGCGACGGTCAACTTCTATGTCGCGCGTGAAGTCGCTGTCGATCGATTCGTATCGGTAGCGCTTGAGCGGCTCGAGGCAGGTGTAGCGCTGCGGATCGGTCGTCATCGTGAGCGCAGGCACGAGAATATAGACAGTGACGATTTCAGCAGATTGCCCGGCTCTGAGCTTCAGCCGGCGAATCGGCAGAGTATTGGTGAAAGGCGTCGCCGACAGATCGATATCGATCGCGCCCGCCAGCTTTGGCAGACGTTTCCCCGACGCGTCGGACCAGTTGCCCTTGCCGTCGCCTGCGATTTCGATTTTGCGATCACTTCCGACCAGTGCAATCTCGGCGCTTCTTACGCGCCAGGACTTGTCGCATCGAATTCGATACCGAAGCGCGAAGGGCGCGCTTGTCTGCCGAGCATACGACGACCGACTCGACGACCACTTCTCGCGAGCCTTCGCGCAGAACGAGATGCTCGATTCCGTTGCCGTCCCAAGCCTGCCATCGCGCTACGACCGCACTGCTCATGGCATCAGCGTATCGCACAATTTTCCGATGAAGCGCCAGTCGCGGCACAGCGGTTGACGCTCAAACCCATTTCCCGCTAGCACTTGGACTCAATCCCGAGTTCAAGCTCCGAGGTAAACGCACAGGACCTTGCGGAGGTTCCGATGGCCACTGGAAAAGTCGAACCGTTTCGCGTCGAGGTGCCCGTCGAAGTGCTGGCCGACTTGCGCGCACGGCTTAGCAGCACGCGCTTTCCTGATGAGGTCCCCGACACGGGTTGGGAGTACGGCACCAATCTCGCGTACCTGAAGGATCTCGTCGAGTACTGGCGGACGAAATATAACTGGCGCGAGCAGGAGCACGAGATCAATCGCTTCGCGCAATTCAAGGCCAACGTCGACGGGCTCGGAATCCATTTCATCCACGAGAAAGGCAAAGGACCGAATCCCAAACCGATCCTGCTGCTTCATGGATGGCCGGGATCGATTTACGAGTTCATGGAATTGATCCCGATGCTCACCGACCCTGCGGCGCACGGCGGCGACGCGAAAGACTCGTTCACCGTCATCGCGCCGTCGCTGCCGGGCTACGGTTTTTCGGATCATCCGCGCGCTCGCGCGATGAATATCCAGGCGATGGCGGACCTGTTTCACAAGCTGATGACCGAGACGCTTGGCTACCAGCGCTACGCGGTGCAGGGCGGAGATTGGGGCGCGGCGATCACGTCGCGAATCGGCGAAGTGCACGCGGACAGCGTCTTCGGCATCCATATCAATATGATTGCGATCGGCCCCGCCGAGGGACGCAGCGCGCCGGAGCTGACGCCCGAGGAGAAAGTATTTCTCGGCGATGCCGACAGATTCCGCACCTTCGAGACCGGCTACCAATGGATACAGGGCACCAAGCCGCAGACGCTCGCCTACGGGCTGAACGATTCGCCGGCCGGGTTACTCGCGTGGATTGTCGAGAAGTTCCGCACCTGGAGTGACTGTCACGGCGACGTCGAGAAAAGTTTCACACGCGATCAAATCCTGACCAACGTGATGATCTACTGGATCACGCAGACGATTAATTCCTCGACGCGGCTCTACTACGAGGCACGGCACCATCCGTGGCGGCTCAAGCCCGGCACGCGAATTGAGGCGCCGACCGCAGTCGCGCTGTTCCCGGGCGAGCTGGTGCGTCCGCCGCGGCATTGGGCCGAGCGCGCATATAATGTGCAGCGATGGACCGTGATGCCGAAGGGCGGGCATTTCGCCGCGATGGAAGAGCCGGAGCTGTTGGCGAAGGATGTTCGCGAGTTCTTCAGGGAGTTGAGGTAGCCGAGGAACCTAACCCCCTAACCCCTTCCCTCGAGGGAAGGGGAACAATCGAAATAAGGCGACCGCTGGACGCCGCAAAGCCGACTAGGCGCTCGCGGCTTCGTCGAATTTGACCAGGTCGGCGTAGAGCTTTTCGATTTCGCGGCCGAGGCGCTCGTAGCGTGCGATCAGATCGTCCGCGTCTTTGCGCTTGAGGTAGAAGTTGGGATCGTTCATTTCTGTGGCGAGCGATGCTCGTTCGTTTTCCTTCTGCTCGATCTCGGCTTCGATCTGTCCACGCTGGCGCGCGATTCGCTCTCGCTTGCGAGATGCGTCGCGATCGTCTTTCGCTGCGGTGCGGCCTTCGTCGGTTCTGCTTTCTTTGGATGCGGCGCGGCGCCGTTGTTGCCGCGCGCGTCGCGCAACTGGACGGGTGCCGTTCGGGCGGCCTGCGACGACGGTGACGGCGCTTCGGTCTGCGCCTTCTTCTCGAGGTATTCGTCGTAGTTGCCGAGGTAACGAATCGCATGCCCCTGGCCGACTTCGAGCACCTCGGTCACCAGCTCGTTCAGGATGAAGCGATCGTGACTGACTATTATAACGGTGCCCGGAAATCGGCGGAGCGCTTCGAGCAGCGTGTCCTTCGCGACGATATCGAGGTTGTTGGTCGGCTCGTCGAGCAGCAGGCAGTTGCTCGGGTGCGCGAGCACCTTGGCCAGCGCCAGGCGCGCGCGCTCGCCGCCCGACAGCACCTCGACGCGTTTGTAGACGTCGTCGCCCGAGAACAGCATCGCGCCGAGAATCGAACGAATCTCCGCCATCGTGCGGCCTTGCGCGCTGGCGCTCAGCTCGTCGAGCACGGTCTTGTCATATGACAGCGACTCGGCCAGATTCTGCGCGAAGTATCCGGCCTGCACGCTCGGGCCTACTATTCGTTCGCCGCCGGTCATCGCTTCGACGCCCGCCAGCAGCTTCATCATCGTGGATTTTCCCGATCCGTTAGGACCGACCAGAGCGATTCGCGCTCCGCGCTCGATCGTCAGATCGACGCCGTCGTAAACCGTGTGCGCCCCGTACCGTTTGACCGCGCCCTTGAGCTCGAACACTCGGCGCGTGCTGCGCTCGCACTTTGGAAACGAAATCGCGGGCGGCTTCTGCGATCCTTCAGGCGGCTCGAGCCGCTCCAACTTGTCGAGCTGCTTGATTCTGCTTTGCACGAGGCGCGCCTTGCTCGCCTGGTAGCGGAAGCGGCTGATGAAGCTTTCCATGTGCTCGATTTCTTCGCGCTGCCGCTCGTACGCCGCCATCTCGAGCGCGAAGCGTTCCTCGCGCAGCACGAGGTAGCGCGAGTATCCGCCGACGTATTCGGTGAGCCGCCCGCGCGACACTTCGACCGTGCGCCTGGTGACGCGGTCGAGAAAGTAGCGATCATGCGAGACGAGAATGATCCCGCCCTGGTATGCAACGAGGTAATCCTCGAGCCAGTTGCGCGCCTCGATATCGAGATGGTTGGTCGGCTCGTCGAGCATCATGAAGTCGGGCGCGTCGAGCAGCAGTTTCGCCAGCGCGATACGCATCCGGATGCCGCCGGAAAATTCGCTTACGTCGCGCGCGAGATCTTCTTCGGTGAAGCCGAGACCGAAAAGCACCGACGTAGCGCGGCTCTCGGCGCTGTAGAAATCGTGATGCTCGAGTTCCGTCAGCACTTCGCCCAATTCCTCGAGCGCGGCGTCGTGCGCGGGCCCCGAATGCTCGTGCGCGAGAATCTGCTCGACTTCCTTGCGGCGGAGGTCGAGCGCCTGCATCCGATCGAGCGCGGCGAGCGTCTCGCGCAGCACCGAGCGTCCGCCCATTTCGGGAGCGTCCTGCGCCAGGTATCCGACGCGGGTGCGCTGCGGACGGGTGATTCGGCCCGAGTCGAGCGGCAGCACTTCGGCGATCATTTTGAGCAGCGTCGACTTGCCGGCGCCGTTGAGGCCGACCAGGCCGACGCGCCCGTCGTCGCCCATCGACCAGCTGACCCCATCGAGGATCTTGCGGCCCCCGTAGGACTTGGAAAGGTTGTCGAGACTAAGCATGGTGAAAAAAGTCATCTTATCAGCGCCGTTTGCGTGCTGAAAGCGACCCTCTCGTGCCGTGATGCGTGAGGGCCTTCTCACGTTACCGACAATGTGTTAGGAAATGTTACACTATGGCAAAATTCGCTCCCGGTTATCCGCTGCCCAGAAGTGCCGACGAGTTCGAAAGGCTCTGTCTGAAGCTTCTGCGGCGTCATTGGCAGCTTCCTCAGCTCGAGCGATTCCGCGATCCGGATCGTGCAGAAAAGGGGATCAACCTGATCGAGATCAGCGGCCGTCCGCGACTCGCCGCGGTCAAGTGCGATCTGCGCGCTTCGCGAAGCGAGTTGACGATTGGCGAGGTCAAGGACGCCGTAGACCGGGCCGCGAGCCTGAAGCTTCCACTCGGACGCTTCGTGATCGCGACCACGGCCGGCAAGCCCGAAGGCTTGCAGCGTTCGTTGTTCGATCTCAACCGCGCGAACCGCAAAGACGGCATCTCGGCGATCGAGGTTCTGACGTGGGACGATATTGAGGAGCTGCTCGACGAGTATCCTCAAATCCTCACCGACTTCGGAACCGCCGCGAAGCGCCAGGCGCTGACGCGCGCCGATGCAGTCGTACATCTAGAGGCACGATGTGAGCCCGCGGCGGCGGGACCTTCAGACGCGCTGGGAGAGGAGATCTCGGCCGCCGCGGCATTTCTCGAGAGCCACCAATATCAGCTTGCGCGCCTCGCACTGCTGCGACTGCGCGAGCAGAAGTGGAGCCAGCTCTCGAACTTGCACAAGTTCCGCGTGCTCTCGTATCTCGGCGCCGCGTGGTTGAAGGAAGGCGAGCCGCGCAAATCCGCGATGCTGTTTATCGCGGCGAAATCGCTGCAACCCGACGAGGAGAACGCGTGCACCAACGAGGCGCTCGCGCACGAACTGCTCGGAGAGCGCGAGCGCGCATTCGCGCTGGCGGACAAGCTGCGGATGCAGTTTCCGTCGAGCGGCCGCGCAGTTGCACTATGGCTCAACAACGCGCCCAAGTCGTATGACGCGAGGTCGCTCGAAGAAAACGTCGCGCCTGAGCTTTCATCGGATCCCGAAGTTGCGGTCGTGATGGCCCGTCGCGCGCTGCTCGACGCGCATTTCGATCGCGCCGAGCGTTATGCACGTCTCGCCAGCGCCGCGTTGCCGAATAATTCGATCCCGTGGCTAGTGCTCGGACAGGCGATTCTGCTCAACGAGCTGGAGATGGCCGGTGAGGGCTCGAGCGATACGCCTGCGCAAAGCGACGAGGGCCGCGTGCGCGAAGCCGAGACCTGCTTCACACAGGCGCTAACGCTCGCGCAGGCTGAGCACCAGTCGTCGAGTGAAGTGCAGGCGCTGATCGGACGCGCGCAGGCGCGAATCGCTCTGCGCGACACCGATGGCGCGGGCAAGGATATCGAGCAGGCGCATAGCCTCGAGCGTGAGGACGCCAACGGCCTGTGCGAGTACGGAATCGTGCTGCGTTCGCGCGGCAGCCTGACCGAGGCAATCGAAGTGCTGCGGCGTGCCGCTTCGGTCGGCGGTCGCGACGACATCGACTATCATCTCGCGGTCACGTTGCGCGAGCGCGACGAACCCGGCGATTTGCAGGAGGCCACCGAGCTGCTGATGCGCTCGATCGCCAAGTCGGACGCGATTCCCGCCGGCGATTTTCCGTTCGCGGTCGCGGCCGCGGTCGAAGCACTTGCGACCGCCGAGCGCTATCACGACGCCGACGCCTTGCTGACGTCGATTCCGGAAGGGCGCCTGCCGGCAGTCACGATGCGTACGCTGCGCGCCAATCTCAGACTCACGCAGGGCAAATTCGATCAGGCCTCGAAGCTGGCCGACGAAGCTCTGTCCGGGCTGACGCCCGACATCAGCGCCGACAACCGTCGCAAGCTGGCCGCGCTGCTCCATGATTTGGGGCGTTATCGCGACGCGCTGCCGCTGTGGCAAGCGCTCGCGCCCGCCGGCACCGCAGGGACAGATACGCGCCGGCTGCTCGATTGTGCGAGCCGTCTCGGCCGCGAAGACATCGTCGACGACATCTCGCGCCAGTTGCATCCCGACAAGGCTGTCGATGCCGGCGATGTCGCCGATCAGCTCGAGAAACTCGAACGCAACGATCCCGAAGCCGCGCTGGCTGAGCTGGAAGAGATGCTTCGGGCGCGTCCCGAGGATCGTGTAGTCCGGCTGCGTCGATCGATCGTCGCGTCGCGCCTGGGCAAGGTGGATTTGGTCGTCGCTGATCCGAATGCGATGCCGCCGGCCCGCGAAATTCCGCCCGCGCTCGGCCGCGCCGCGGTGCAGTTCATGCGTGAAGGCGGACGCGCCAACGAGTCGCTCGCTTACGCGTACGAACTGTTGCGGCGTCAAGGTGGCAGCGTCGAAGCGCATCGCGCGTACCTGGCCGCGCTCGGACCCGTCGGCCCGATGCCGCACGTGCCGGATTTTGAAATGGCCGGATCAGGCTGCGCGCTCAGCTTTCTCGAAGAGGGTTCCAACACCGAGAAATGGATTCTGCTCGAGGACGCCAACGACGCCGACGAAGCGCTCGACGAGTACGGCCCGCAACATCCGATGACCAAGGCGGTCAAGGGCAAGAAGGCCGGCGAGAAGTTCCAACTCCCCGAGGGCCGCTTCAGCCGTCGTCAGGCGGTCGTCAAACAGATGATCAGCAAGTACGCCTATCGCTACATGGACGTGCTCATCAACTGGCAGGCGCGTTTCCCTGGCCAGGCCGAAATTGAAATGAGCTACGTGCGCGCCGCCGCGATTCCGTGGAGCGAAGTGAGTGACAGCTTCGACTCGTTGTTCGAAGCGAGCGCCGCCAATGGAAACGGGAACGGTAACGGCGTAGTCAACGGCAAAGCCAATGGCGTCGCGAACGGTCATGCCAACGGCAAGCGCGACGACGTCCTGAAGCAGGCCGAGCGCACCTACGCCGACAATGCGATTCCGATCCATGCGGTGGCGGAGCGGCTCAACCTCAATGATTTGCAGACGGTGTTCATCCTGGCGCAGCGCCCCGAGGCGCCGCTGAAGTGCTGCACCGGATCGCCCGAGGAGCTAGAGGCCGCTCTGGGAGCTTTCGAGCGCGCCAACGCCGTGGTATTGGATTTGACCGCGATCGCGACGCTGTGCATGCTCGGACGTTTGAGCTTGCTGCCGACCTGGCCGCGTCAGTTCGTTATATCGCAGTCCACACTCGCCGAACTTCGGCGCCTCGCGTTCGAGGATACTCTCCTGCGCCTGCCGCCGGGGTTCTCCGCATCGATCACCGGCAACGCCAATGACGGCAAGCGCGCCGACGTGCAGTTGAAGGGGCTCGCCGATGCGTTGCAGTCCGTGTGCCGCGTGCGCGACGGCGCGGTGCTTGCCTCGATCGATCCTGAACGCCGCGAGCGGCTGGTGAAATTCTTCGGCCGTCACGGTGCCGAGAGCATCGTGATCGCCTCGATGCCGGGCCATGTGCTGTGGACCGACGACATGATCCTCGCCGATCTCGCCAAGACCGAGTTCGGCGTGCGCCGCGTATGGACCGAGGCTGCGCTGCAAGCACGCGCGCAGGCAGGCAATCTCGATCCCGCCGAATTGGCCACAGCCAGCACCAAGCTCGCCGGATGGGGCTACTCGTTCACAACGCCGAGCATCGAGACGCTGATGCGCGCGGGCTCGGTCGCGGTGTGGAATCCCGATCAGTTCCCGCTGAAGCAGGCGCTCGATCAGTTTGCGTCCGACTCGATGAATATGTCGGATGCGGTGCGGCTGGCGGCGGAGTTGATCGTCAAGATGTACAACGACCAGTATTTGCGCGGGCAGCGTCGCACGGTAACGTCGCGGCTGCTCGACCGGCTTGCGATGCGCGCCGGCGGACGTGAGGCGATCGAGACGCTGCCGCGTTCGCTGCCGATTCGCTTCGGACTCGACTTGATTAGGGCGCGTGAGCTAAGTGACGTGGTACGGGGATGGACCGCTTCCCAGGGGGAGGGACAGCAGACCGAGCGCTTGATGGCCGGTCGCTGAGCTGGGGCGCCGATAGATCCGGTAGTGGGTGGATTGCCCACTACCGTTGATCTTGGCGCGTCGTGTTAGCCTCCGCGATCGAGTAGAATCGCGCTGCGGCTAAGGCCACAGGAGGAACGCACGATGGCGGCAATCGCGGAAGGGGACCGGATCGTCCTCATCGATCGCAGGCTCTTCAAAGACGACAACACCCGGATTTTCGTGGGCATCGTCGAGACTACCGACGGCGCATTGGTTCGCGCCCGCGGGTTCGTCTTTCACGTCAGCTCTTACGAGGTCGGCGGCCAGGAGCGCCGTGGCGAAGAGCGCGTACGCGTGTTCTCGATGGGAAGCGGGGACATCGTTTACCTGCTTCCACATGGGCAGGACATCTCGCGCCTGATGCTCAAGCGCTCGCCCAAGTCGATGACGCTGAGCGACGGGCAATATGCGATGGACCTGAGCGATTTCCTGCTCCGCGCGTAAACTCGGCTCAAATATACCTTCTCGCTATACTCGTAGTAGTCGGCGAGAATGGCAAAAGAAGCTACCAGCGGCGCACGGCGCACCGCATCGGCGAAATCGAGATCGTCCTGGCTCTCGCGGCTTCCCATCTACCTCAAAGCACTAGGTCCTGGCATCGTCACCGGTGCCGCCGACGACGATCCCAGCGGCATCGCGACCTATTCGCAAATCGGCGCTCAGTTCGGATTCGCGATGCTCTGGACGATGCTGTTCAGCTACCCGCTAATGGCTGCGATACAGGAGATCAGCGCCTGGATCGGGCGGGTAACCGGTGTAGGTATTGCCGGCAACATCCGCCGTCACTACTCAGCAGCTATTCTCTATCCCCTGGTCGGACTTCTGCTGATAGCCAACGTGATTAACATAGGAGCCGATCTAGGAGCGATGGGGAGCGCGCTGCAGTTAGTCGTGGGCGGCCCCGCGCTTTTGTACACTGTCGCCTTTGGAGTGATTTCGGTGATAGGAGCAGTGGCACTCCCATATAAACGGTATGCCGAGTACTTGAAGTGGTCGACACTGGTATTGTTCGTATACGCCGCCACCGCCCTCATAGTTAAATTTCCCTTGGTGCCCGTATTGCTAGGGACGTTCGTCCCATCGCTGACTATTTCGAATAGCTATCTGACCGCACTGACCGCGGTGCTTGGAACCACGATAAGTCCCTATCTCTTCTTCTGGCAGGCTTCCGTGGAAGTAGAAGAGCAACGGGCCGCGCCGCACGAACAGCCTCTCAAGCACGCACCCAGGCAAGCGCCGGCGCAACTCGAGCGCATGCGAGGTGACACCTATCTCGGGATGGCATTCTCCAACGTCATCGCCTTCTTCATCATCCTCGATACTGGCGCGGTGCTTCACGCTCACGGTATCACCGACATTCAGACGGGAGCGCAAGCGGCTGAAGCGCTACGCCCACTGGCGGGCGAATTGGCATTCCTGCTCTTCAGCATAGGAATCATAGGAACGGGCTTGATCGCTATTCCTGTACTCGCAGGATCTTCAGCCTATGCCTTAAGCGAAGCTCTCAAGTTGCCGATAGGACTCGAGCGCAAGCTGGACCGGGCGAAAGGATTCTACGGGATCCTGGCCGTGGCCACCTTGATTGGAGTCGCGCTGAATTTCATAGGAATGAACCCTATCAAGGCGCTGTTCTGGAGCGCGGTTATCAACGGCGTGGCCGCCGTTCCAATCATGATCATGATGATGCTGATGACCAGCAACAAGAAAATCACCGGCGGGATACGACTACCCACCCTTCAGAGGGTCGTAGGATGGATAGCCACTGCCGTGATGTTCGCAGTCGCAGCCAGCATGATCGCGACGTTCTTATGGAGCGCTTTGCCCGGCGCCGGCAAAGTTCCTGGTCATTGAGCTGCGACATTCGATAGAAGATGACCGTTTGCCCGATCCCAAAAACGTAGTTTCCTGCACTCCTGGACGAAATTGACGGTGTCTTTGGCGCTGCCGATAGCGATGAAACCACTATCGAGTTTGTCGGCACCCAATACCTTGGACAGGAACGGCTTCGCTTCTTCGCTGTAACCGACGAACTTCGAATGCGCGTATGCGTCTGCGACGAAATCGCGCGCTGCCGGCTCGTTGGCGAGCATGTCAGCTCCCTGTTTGGAGACCAACACGGCGACGTGATCATAGAGTACCGAAGGGCCACAGTCAATCTTTTGTCGCCCGGATCATAGAGCCATCGCTTCGCTTGACGCCTGTAATCGTGGCGCGATGACTCGTACAGTGCCTTCCTTGTCTAGTTTTCTTGAGCGCGGCAACCAGGTTACTGTCCTACGCTGTTGTCACCACATACCGACCTTCAGACCTTCGAAGTTGATGGGAATTCAAAGGATGCGAGCCTTCGCGGTTTTATCTTGTTTGAAATAGGCTTGGCGGCCGGTGCTCGCTGAGGCATTCCCTTAAGACCCAAACCCTTTGCCACGTTATTCGCCAGTCCGTCTCGACGTTCATCAGGTGCGAGACCATTCGCAAGCGGATATCGGCCTCTCAACCTTGCTGAGTTCGAAGGTAAATGAGGCTGCTATGTGAGTTTGTTCGATAGCGTTTGGCTGATGTAGAACTGGCGTGCCTGACTGTAGTGATCGGCGAATGTCTGAACGGGCGCGAAGTTTCGGACCTTCTTCTTCGGCTCGATAGGATGGAAGCCCCTATCGGGAGTCTCGCGAGGCCCTGCTTCCGCACCGGGCCAAGAGTTGGTTCGTAGTTCACGCGGTCTCGTTGAACGCCATATGACCATCCTTTAAGAGTGGCAAACGGACACTTGGGCGCGTTGACTGGTATATGCGTGAAATTCGGGCTTCCCAGTCTTTGAGTTGGGTATCGAGAAACGAAAAGTTCCGACCCTGGACAACGGGTCGTTGCTGAAATCGATTCCGGGAACAATGTTATTGGTGCAGAAGGCGACTTGCTCCGTTTCGGCGAAGAATTATCGACGCAACGATCCAGAACAAGGCGGCCGACCTTGCGGATTGGAATCACCTCCTCGGGAATCAGCTTGGTCGCATCCAGCACGTCGAATTGAAATTCGTCAGCGAATTTCTCGTCGAAGAGCTGCAAGCCAAGCTCCCATTCCGGGAACTGGCCGGTATGTATGGCCTGCCACATATCGCGACGATGAAAGTCCGGATCGGCGCCGTTGATCTTCACAGCTTCGTTCCAGACCACGGACTGCATCCCGAGTTTTGGCTTCCAGTGAAACTTTACAAAGGTCGATTTTCCTTTGGCGTTGACCATGCGAAAGGTATGCACTCCGAATCCTTCCATGAAGCGAAACGACCGGGGGATTGCGCGATCCGACATAATCCACATCGCCATGTGAACGCTTTCCGGCATCAGAGAGATGAAATCCCAGAAATTGTCGTGAGCGGGCGCCTGCGGAAAACCACGGTCACTCCTGCTTTGCGCATGGATCAGATCGGGAAACTTGATCGCATCCTGGATGATAAACACGGGGATGTTGTTGCCGACGATGTCCCAGTTGCCTTCCCTGGTATAAAGCTTCACCGCGAAACCCCGCACGTCGCGCGCGAGATCAGGCGATCCTTTGTTGCCCGCGACGGTCGAGAACCGCACGAATGCGGGCGTCTTTTCCCCTGGCCCGCTGGAACAGATCGGCGCGAGTAAAGTCGGTCAGTGGCTCGTAGTTGTCGAAATAACCATTTGCGCCGACCGCGACATATCTACGCGCTGAATCGTTGAGCGAAATGAAAGATCTTTTCCCGATAGTGGAAGTCGTCGGGCGCGGTCGGCCCGCAGCGCCAACTTTCAGGGCATTTGACCGTCGGAAACCGGTCCCCTTTAGTGGGCAGCAGCTGGAATATCGCCACTTGAGGTCTGATGAATCTCACCGCCGGTGCCTGGCCGCTCGCTGCCGTTACTGACGGTCCCCTTCATATTCCGATGCGCCGGTTTAGCGCTCTTGCTTCGATCGCCAACGACTTTTTTAGCCATCTGGCTCCCTCTGTTCGAAAATTTTGAAGAACAGGCGCTCTAGAGCCTAAGGCGAGCGCTGAACCCACTGTCTGTGTTGCAACGAAGCTGCCAACACGATGTGAGAAAAATTGGCCGCGCGAACGCGAACTAAACTGAAAGTTCGACGGCTATTGGCGCGCGGTTCAATCGCGAGTGCGTAAAAAGGTGAGACTTCGGCGCCTCGGCATTTCTCCGAAAGCCAGCCGACATCGGTCTCGACTACAGCTTCTCGACGAATTCGATGATCGCGGCGGCGGTGTCGCCGGGATTGTCCAGCGGCACATGATGGAACGCGCGCGGGATTTCCTTCAGCACCGATCCGCGAATCTTGCGATGCATCCTGGCGACGTGCGACGGACTCACCAGCCCGCTCTTATCGCCTCGAAGAAGCAGCGTCGGCATCTTGATCTGCCTGATCTTCGGCCGCGTCATCTTAATGCCGTGCTTGCGCCAAGCCCGTGTCTCCGGGTCGAAGCGAAAAGCCCATGCGCCGGTCGGTAGCTGCTCGGCGCCGAGCAGCGCGAGCCGCTCGATTTCCAGCCGCGTCATAGTCGTCTCCGGCGGCTGCAGGCGAAATTTCTTGATGATGTCGGAGGCGGAGCGCAGCTCCGGTCGAACTCCCCCATGCGATCGCCGACGCCATCGCCACATCAGGCGGCGAAACAGCGGCGGCGGTCCGTGCGGCGCATCGACGATTATCAACGCCTCGAGTAATTCGGGATGCGTGACCGCGACCCACTGCGCGACCGCGCCACCCATCGAATGCCCAACAAGGATCACCCGCGTGCCGAGGCTCTGGATCAAACCGTGAACGTCCTTCAAATACGACGGCGGCCCATAGGCTCCGTCTGGCGCCCACTGGCTACGGCCATGACCGCGAAAATCGAGCGCAAGCACGCGCCCGTACGGCGTCAGCAAAGGTGCGACACCGTCCCACCAGTGCACGTGCGCCGCGCCACCGTGCAGTAAAACGAAAGTGTGTTTTCCGGGATCGCCGCCCCAATCCAGATAGTGAAGCTTAAGTCCCTCAACCTCGACGTACCGATGGGTCGGCTCCGATAGCTCGGTAGCCGCTTGCTGTTGTGCCATAACCTGCGATTCTATTCGACGCGGGATGGTGAGGATAGATTTTCATGCGCACCGCGTCGTGCTAACAACCGCAGAACGATAGAGATTGCGAAGGAGTTTTTCTGATGGCGCTGAGACTCGAAAACAAAAACGCATTGATCACCGGCGGAGCGAGCGGAATCGGACGCGCGACCGCGATTCGATTTGCCGAAGAAGGCGCCAACGTCTTCGTCGCCGACCGCCATCTCGCCGCCGCGGAGGAGACTGCTGCCGCAGTCAAAAAACTCGGCCGCAAGGCGGTCGCCTACCAGGTGGATACCAGCGACGAAACGCAGGTGAATGCGATGGTCGCGCAGATGGTGAAGGATCTCGGCAGCGTCAACGTCGTCGTCGCGGCGGCCGGAATCTCGCACGCGCACTACGGTGAGGAAGGCCAGCCTGACATCACGTTCCTCAGCAACAAATCCTTCGCCAACTGGCGCAAGGTATTGAGCGTCAACCTCGACGGCGTGTTCCTGACCGATCGCGCATGCGCCCAGGCAATGATCCAGGCGGGCAAGGGCGGACGCATCATAAATATCGCGTCAGCCGCCGCGCGACTGCCGACGCCTGGGCGTCGGCGAGTATTCCGTCAGCAAAGCCGGCGTCTGGATGCTGACCCGGGTGCTCGCGACCGAATTGGCGCCGTTCAATATCACTGCCAACGCAATCGGCCCCGGCTTTATCAAGACTCCGATGACCGCGGGGCTCCAGGACTTCGGCACCATGACGCAGATGATGGACCGCGTGCCGATGAAGAAGATGGGCGAGCCGCTCGACGTCGCCAACACCGCGCTGTTCCTCGCCAGCGAAGAGGGCCGCTACTACACCGGCTCAATCCTGCACCCCGACGGCGGCATCGTCATGCAGTGAGCACGGTACCTTGCGCGATTGTCCCCCTTCCCTCGAGGGAAGGGGTTAGGGGTTAGGTTAGCGCGCGCAGTTCGAAATTCCGCTGCGCTTAGCTTTTTGTGTCATCCTGAGCGCAGCGAAGGATCTCGCGCGCAGCGCGTACTGGCAGGCGCCGGACGCAGGAGCGTCCGTCGAGATTCTTCGCTACAGCAGCTTCCGCTCAGAATGACAGGAACGGCACTCGCCGTTTCTCTGCTGATGCTCATCGGCACCACCCCCTCCGCATTCGCGCAGGCGGCGACCGCTACCCCGACGCCGATGGTCATGCCGATGATCCCGCAGATTCGGCTTCAAACCGTGCCCGCTTATGGTCCGGCTCCCCTGGTCGTCGGCTTCTTTGTATCGAGCGTCAATCCCGAGGCCGCGCCGATGGCCAGTTATATCTGGAACTTCGGCGACGGCCAGGTTTCGATGCTTCCCCCGACTGCCCTGTTTCACACTTACACAAATCCCGGCAGCTACGTCGTCAACGTAACTGTGACCGATACCGCCGGCCATCAGGCGTCATCGTTCGCCGGCGTAATCGTGACGCAGCCCGCCGCGCAATAGCGTCCAGGTAGAACAGATCAGTCAACGAGATTCAGGCCGCGAGGTCTGTTCCAGAGGCGATCGAGACTATATGTCCCGGCTCAAAGAGCTGCATGAACCCGCGGAACGCACGCAGCCTTGACTCTTCGCCAAGCTCGGGCTGAAAGAAGACCTGCTCGCCGTTCGCGGCGACGTCCTGCACCGCCCAGGCATTGCGATAATAGGACAGCGCATCCGGATCGATTGCCGCGTCGCCATAGCCGCGAAAAAAATATTCGGTGTGATCCGGCTGGAGCAGCTCGCGCATGATACCGCCGACAAAGAACATAAGGTCGCGCTCCTTCGGCGCAAGCACCGTCTCGTCCCAATCGACAATCCACAACTGCTCTCCCTCGAGCAGCACATTGCGGGTGTGCAAGTCGGCGTGACAGAGGACTAGAGGAGCGGAAGCCTCGCGCAACTGGCGGCCGAGCTCATCTGCGCGACGCACCAGCCTGTCGATCTGGTCGCGGCGAGATCGCCAAAACACTGCGAGCTCACGTTGCACTGGATCGGCCAGAGACTGCACGTCGATAGCTTTCTCCAGAGCAGTGATTACGCTGCGCCGTGGCGGCACAAACGTTTCGCGAGGAACCATTTTCGTCAAGTCCGGCGGAAGTCGGCTTGAATGGATCTGCTTCACCGTCCTGCCAAGCTCAATCCATTGCTGCTCCGACATTCCAACGTCTCCACCGATGCGGCCATCGATGAAGGGATACAGAGTCAGCGCGAAATCCTTCACCATCGCCCAAGGACACTGTGACGTGGTGATGAGCGGCGCCAGGATGTGCGCTATCCCCGCGTCGCGGAGGTAGCGCGGAACGGCCAGGCTCGCCGGGCTGAAGCCCAGCCTGTTGCGTATCTTCAGAAAATAAGCAGCACCATCGTCGGCGTCGACGCGATAAACATAGGTGTCGGAGTCATTGCCAAGCGGCAGAAAATTCAGCGCAACGATCGAAATGCCGTAGTGCGCATGTACCGCCGCCGCGATCGTCTCATCCGTCAGCTTGGGTCGTTCAAGCACCGGAAGGCCGTTAGTCCTTAGTTCTTCAACATCTCGATCGTACCCGTGTCGAGATCGTAGATGCCGCCGACGATCTTCAGCTCGCCCGATTTGACCATCGCGGAAAGTTCTTCCGATGTCGCGAGATTTTTCATCACCAGGGCGACGTTCTCGCGCACCGCATTCTCGACTGGGTCGCCGGCCATGCCCTTGGATGCGGCCACGGCCGGTCTCAACTCGCTGAGCATCGGGCCGACGTCCTGATCGGCGGTGCCTTCATGACCTTCGACCGCAGCGATCACCGCGCCACATCGACGATGCCCCAGCACCATCACGACGCGCACGCCCAGATGCTTGACCGAGTAGTCGAGGCTCTCGATCACCACCTTGTCGGCGACATTGCCGGCAACGCGCACGGTGAAGATGTCGCCCAACCCGCGGTCGAAAATAATTTCCGGCGGCGTCCGCGAATCCGCGCATGCGAGCACCGAGGCAAACGGATGCTGTCCTTTGGCCACTTCTGCGCGACGTTCCGGCGTCTGGTTGGGATGCTCGAGCTTGCCGGCAACGAAACGCTGGTTGCCGTCGAGTAACAGTTTGAGAGCTTCATCGGCAGGCATCGTTGGCGCGTGGACTGCGGCTATTACAGCCCGCGTGGTGATCACGGATAGCGCGGCGATCGCCAGCAACAACGTCATCTTCGACAGAGACCTACTTTTTCGAATCACAGAACCCCTCCATGGATGCGATACCGTCCCGTCCCTGCGCTGCGGCATTGACACCGCGCTTCTATTCGCCAGTATTGGGTGGCGATGCGGCATAGATCCAGCGCGAACACACTTTCCATATCGGTGACAAATTTGGCAAGAAGAACTTTCGCGGCACTTGCACTCGGCATGTTTGCTATCCTCGGCTCAGGATGCATGGGCGATCAGATAGACGCCACCAACAAGCTGGTCCAACAGCAGCAGGAACAGCTCGAGCATCAGCAACAGGAACTCGAGGCTCTCCAGGCGAATCAGAATCAAAACTACACACCCGGAGTCGCGAGTTCGTCTCGAGGCGGATGCGACAAGGAAGTGGAGACGACTGCGACCCATCGCGGCGGCGACAAGTTTGCCGCCGGCGATTTCAACAAGGCGCTCGGATACTACCAGGATGCGCTCCTGGCGTGCCCCAACGATGAGCGGGCGGAGGTCAACGTCGCGCGCAGCTACGAGGCACTCGGCAACAAAGTCGCCGCCATCAACCTCTACCGAAAGGTAGCCGACAGCAACAGCGCCACCGTCACCGACTCCCAGGACGAAGCCAAAGCCGCACTCCTGCGCCTGCAAGCCGCCCGCATGCCCTGATTCCGAGCCCTCGCCCGTTCGCTTACGGGAGAGGTTAGGTGAGGGTTCTGCGAATCGAGCAGACTCCCTGTGAGATTGGCACGATCTGTCCGGGTTGGTTCTGCGCAGCGCGCTCGTTAGATTCGAATGAGGGGGACCATCGCTTGCTCCACAGCTTGGAGTGAAGCTATGAGAACACAGTTGGAGCGTCAAAACGGAATTCCGGATAAAGCGGAAATTCCGGCTACGGTCGTCCGGTTTTGTAACATGTTGATCGGTAAGCAGGCATTGGAGAGACGGCAATGCCAAGTGACGCGACCCCATCGACGGAAAATCAGCCAGCACCCCTGAGCGTGTCCAGCACACTGGCGCGATTGGCGGGCATCGGCGTTGTCATCCTATGCGTCGTCGCAGGGTTTCTCTATTTGGGAGGCTGGTTCAATCCGCATGAACTAACACCTGCGCGGTTCGTCAACGGTTTTGAAGAGGTTTTCGGAATCCACTCCGGTTTCCGTCGCAATCATGCCAAAGGCATGTGCGTCACCGGGTACTTCGACAGCAATGGCCAAGGAGCGCGCCTCTCTAAGGCCGTTGTGTTCCAGACCGGCCGCGTGCCGGTCATCGGCCGCTTCTCGCTACCTGGTGGCAACCCCTTTGTGTCCGACAGCCCGGCGTCCGTGCGCGGAATGGGACTCGACTTCACACCAGGCAATGGGGAAGAGTGGCGGACGGCAATGGTTGATATCCCCGTGTTCGCGGTCAGCACCGCTCAGGGATTCTACGACCAACTGCTGGCGTCGAAGCCGGACCCGGCGACGGGCAAGCCGGATCCCGAAAAGCTGAAGGCATTTTTCGCCGCCCATCCTGAGAGTGCGCGAGCTCTAACGATCATCAAAGCCAAACCATTTTCCTCGGGATTCGACAACAGCACTTTCAACGGCCTCAATGCGTTCCGCTTCATCAACGCAGCCGACGTCTCGACGCCGGTTCGATGGTCGATGGTGCCGGCGGATGCGTTTAAGCCTGAAGACACGGCTCAATCCGCCAATCCCGACAAAAACTATCTCTTCGACGACTTCATCGCGCGGGTTCATAGCGGGCCCGTGCAGTGGCGACTGGTCCTCACGGTTGGGCAACCCGGCGACCCTACCGACGATGCGACGATCCCATGGCCGGAAGATCGAGAGCACGTCGACGCGGGTACGCTGACGCTCGACCAAGTCGAGGCCGAGGCCCCTGGAAACTGTCGCGACATCAACTACGATCCGTTGGTGTTGCCGGTCGGCATTGCACCGTCCGACGATCCTTTGCTCAGCGCTCGATCGGCGGTTTATTCGCAATCGTTTACGAGACGAGCGGGCGAGAAGAAAGAGCCGAGCGCGATCACACCTTCAGAAGTGCAAAAGTGAGTGTCAGGATGACGACGAACCCGCAGCAATTCCCGGTTTCCATGCGGTTTTTTCACTGGCTGATGGCCGCGATGGTGCTGACCATGCTCGGCATTGGTGTTGCCATGGTCGCGTCGCTCGCCGACTACCATTGGCTAGTATCAATCCATCGCCCGGTGGGGATCCTGATCCTGATTCTGGTGGTGATCCGGTTTGTGAACCGGCAGTTCAGCACCATGCCTCCTTTTCCTGCAACGATGTCGTCGCAGGAGCGTTTCATTGCACACGAGTCGGAAATCTTGCTGTACACGTTGCTGTTTGTGCAACCGCTCGTCGGCTGGGGGATGTTGTCTGCGGCGCGCTATCCGATCGTGTTGTATGGGTCGCTGCATCTTTTCCCGATTCTTCCGCATAGCGTGATGCTGTACGCGGCCTTGCGGAAGGCGCACACTGTTCTCGCCTACCTCTTATTTCTCGCGTTCATCGCCCATTTTGGAGCTGTTCTGTTTCACACGCTGATCCTGCGTGATCGGTTGTTCAGCCGCATGGCGCCTTATAGAGTCCCCGCGCGCTAGCGAGTTTCTGCATTAAGGTACTTTCATCGCCAGTTTCTTGAATGGGCTTGAGTTCCGCTAGATACGAGCACGACGCCCGTTTGGTTCTACTCGGCGCGCTCGTTAGATTCGAAGGAGGGGCCTGCGCGACACTCCCCCATTCCCATGGACGGCAATGGCAATAACCAAACTCCTGACCTGACCGGATCGCGACCGCGCCGAATCGCAATTCTTACCGCGGGCGGCGACGCTCCCGGCATGAACGCTGCGATTCGCGCAGTGGTCCGCAGCGCTGCAGTCGCCGGAATCGAAGTCATTGGCTTCCGGCGCGGCTACGAGGGCCTCATCCGCGATCTGGCAGAGCCGCTAAGCGGCCGCTCCGTCGCCAACATGATTCAGCGCGGCGGCACCTTCCTGGAGACCTCGCGCTCGCCCGAGTTCCGCACCCCGGCCGCTCGCGGCCTCGCAGCCCGCAACCTGAGGCGTCATCAGATCGAGGCACTCATTGTAGTCGGCGGCGAAGGCTCGATGACCGGCGCGACGGTGTTCGGCACCGAGACCGGCGTTCCGGTCTTCGTCATCCCGGCGTCGATCGACAACGACATTCCCGGCACCGACTATTCGATTGGCTTCGACACCGCGGTCAACACTGCTCTCGAAGCGATCGACCGCATCCGCGATACTGCTTTCGCCTACGAACGCGTCTTCTGCGTCGAGGTGATGGGCCGCGACTCGGGCTTTATCGCAATCGCGGTTGCGCTCGGCGGCGGCGCCGAGGCCGTTATCGTCCCCGAACTCCCATTCAGCCTCGACGACATCTGCGATCGCGTCGAGGACAGCCATCGCCGCGGCAAACGCTCGACCATCGTCGTGGTATCGGAGGGTCCGCGCACCGGCGGCGTGATCCCGGTCGCTGAGGCCCTGACCGCCCGGCTCAAAATGCAGGCGCGGGTGGTAGTGCTCGGCCATGTCCAGCGCGGCGGCGCCCCCACGGCCAGAGACCGCCTGCTCGCGAGCCGGATGGGCGCGGGCGCCGTCAGCGCCATCCTCGACGGCGCCGGTCCCTCGCTGATTGGCGAGGAACGCGGCGCAATCGTTCGCGTCCCGCTGAACGACATCGCCAACAAGCGCCGCCCCCTGGACCCCTCGCTAATCGAACTGGTCCACCAACTCTCGACCTGACCTCGACAGCCGCTTTTCCGCTCAGCAAACTGTCCGACCCCTTCCCGCGCGCGAAGAGGTTAGGGGATAGGACGGCGCACGAAATCTTTAATTCCGGTTCCCCTTCCCGCTCGGGAAGGGGTTAGGGGTTAGGTTCTTCGCATCGAGCACCCAGTTCGGCCCCTGGAATAATCCGCAGCCGCCCCTCAGTCCGTATTTCCAGATGATCCGGCACCCCGGAACCGTACCCGGGAACCAATAACGCCACTCGATGGTTAAAAGGGCGCATGGGGTCCGTCTCATCGCGGTCGATGAGAGTCCGTTCGGGAGCATTCCGGATACGCTCCCGACGACGTTAGCGCCCCAATGGGTTTTGCAAATGTCTGAAGGCTTCCAGCTGAGTTTCGATACCGCGGTCGAGCACTTCGTCGGCCTCAACCAGATTCTTCCCAGCCAATATTACGACGTTTCCGGCGGCCATCGCCTGACCGGCGAACAGCGCCTGATGCTGGCTTTGCTGGCCGACGCCATCAACGTCTACCAGCAGGGAGTAGTCTCGCGAAATACGCGCAAGCGCCTGCTGTTCATCGACGCCGAGCGATGGATCACGGCGAGCATGCGATGCCGCCACGCATTCAGCTTCGACACCGTCTGCGACGCACTGGGGATCAACTCGAGCATGCTGAGGCGCCGGATGATGGCGTGGAAGCACGAAATCCGCCGCAACGTCGAGACCCGCGCGGGAACGCCCCATCTGCGACTCAAGATCACGCCGCGCAGCAAGCATCTAAGCCAGCGTCGCCGCCGCAGCCCAGGTCTCAGTCCCCGCCTTCTAAAGCTACCTCTCAGGCGCGTCCTCTCGGGCGCGGCTGGCGATTCCCCCGCGCCAGCCGCGCCTCTCGCCAACGCTCCTCAACAGTGCGATAAATCCAACCGAACCCCATCGGAGGAAGTTTTCACTTTGAACAATCCATTCAGTGTCGAAGGCAAAGTTACGATTGTGACCGGCGGCGGTACCGGGATCGGCGAATCGATCGCCAAGGAGTTCGCAGCGCGCGGAGCGCCGGTGCTGATCGCGAGCCGCAAGGTCGAGAACCTCGAGCGCGTGCGCGACGAAATCCGCAAGGCCGGCGGCAAATGCGAGATGACCCCGGTCGACGTCCGCGACGCCGATCAATGCGACAAGATGGTCGCCGAGGCGGTCAAGCAGTTCGGCCGTCTCGACGTGCTAATCAACAATCACGGCGCCAGTATCACGACACCGTCGATGAATCTCTCGCCCAACGGATGGCGCGCGGTGGTCGGTATCAATCTGGACGGCGTGTTCTTCTGCTCGAAGTCGGCAGCCCGCCAATTCATCGAGCAGAAGAGCCCAGGCTCGATCGTCAATATCTCGTCGACTGCCGGCGTGCATGGCTCTCCCACGATGCTTCCCTACGGCGCCGCCAAGGCCGGCGTCATCAATCTGACTGTGTCGCACGCCGGCGAATGGGGCCCCGCGGGCATTCGCGTCAACTGTATCGCGCCCGGCCCGATCGACACCGAAGGCGCGGCGCCGCGCGTATGGCCGAATCCGAAGGTCAAGGAGATGGTCGCGCGATCGCGCGCGCTCCAGCGCTTCGGCCGGGTCGAGGAAATCGCCTACCCATGCATCTTCCTTGCGTCGGACGCGTCAAGCTACGTCACCGGCTCGCTGCTGATAATCGACGGCGGCGAGGGCATCATGGGGCGAGCCGCCGGTTAGTTGGACAAACCAATCGTTCAACAGTAAATAACTTTTGGATTCTATCGAGCGAGGATGATTCATCATGGCGGATAAGAGCGCGGTCGGTAAAACCGGCAAACCATTCAAGATGCACGTCGATTGGAGCAAGGTCCGCGAGTTCGCCCGCGCGATCAAAGACCCCAATCCAATCTATTTCGATCAGGAACTGGCGAAGAAGGAACTCGGCGGAGTGCCGGTGCCGGTCACATTTCTGCAGACCAGCGCATTCTGGACCGACGAAACCTCGAGCCCTGGCTTCGGCGGCTTCGATTTGCGCCGTATCCTGCACGGCGAGCAGGACTTCGAGTTCTTCAAGCCGATCTTCGTCGGCGACACTCTGACCGGCGTCACCAAAGTCGCCGACGTGCTCGAAAAAGAAGGCGGCCGCGGCGGCAAGATGACGCTGCTGATCACGGAAACCGAATACACCAATCAGAAGGGCGAGAAAGTCGCGACCGCGCGCGCGACCCTGATCGAGACCGGCCAGGCGGTCAAAGCGTAATCCAACCGGAGAACTACAATGGCAAAATTGAAATACGATTCAGTTAAAGTCGGCGACGAGATTCCGAAAATCGAAATCAAAGGCGTCACCCGTCCTGATTTCGTCCGCTATGCCGGCGCGTCCGGCGACTTCGTCCCGCTGCATTACGATCAAACCTTCGTCGAGGCGGCCGGAATCCCGACCGTGTTCGCGCAGGGGATGTTCACTGCGGGCCTGCTCTCGAAGGCCGTCACCGACTACGTCGGAATCGGCAACGTGCGCCGCTTCCAGGTCCGCTTCGCCACGCGCGTATGGCCGGGCGACGTCGTCACCTGCACCGGCAAGGTCACCAACAAAATCGAGAAAGACGGCGAGAAGCAAATCGAAGGCGACCTGATCGTGCTGAATCAAAAAGGCGAGCCCGCAATCAAAGGCAGCTTCCGCGCCGCCTGCGCGTAGGGAAGGGGTAAATCACTTGATTTAATGTGAAACCCACCGTGGGTTTCACACTTCCCTGGGCAGGGGTGACCCCTGCACCCAGTGAGAAGAAATCGCGAAATGGCGAGGACGCCATTTCGCTCTCAGGTTCGGGGGGACGCGACGCGTATAATTACCTCGCCCGTTACTTTACGGGAGAGGCGGCCTGCCGCAACGCGGCAGGTAGGTGAGGGTTCTGCGATCGCATCGGAACAGCTCGCCAGCACAGGTTCTTGTATGATCTTTTTTGCACTGTTCCATGGAATCACTAAGACGGTTCCCGATACGGTATCCAACTCTTACCGCGCCTCTGAAGCAGAATCTTCGAGATGAAATTCGAGGGCCCGCTGGCGACAGTATCGATCCCGCGCAGCGACGAGACTCTCGATCCCTCCTGGAATGCCAGTCGCAGTGACCTGACAGACATCACGGGCCGGCACGCAGACGATGATGCTCACCCGGAATCGACGGCCCGAACAGTTCCCATATCTCGTCGAGCAGGATCAGACTTGCTTCGTGGTTTCCGTCCGCGATCAAGAGAAAGCTTTTGTCCTCGCCAAGCGTGCCGATTTTGGACGGCAACCGCGCTCGCAGATTCGTTAACGCGATTTGGCGAAGCTCGCTTCGCGATCGCCCGAATCGGTCCAACTCGGTCCAGCGCGCGAACCTCATCGAGCTTGGCTCGATCAAATGCGTAGACAACGTATAGATCGCCGACCAGATGCTCGCTGGCGTGATCTCTTTCCGGCAGACCCTTGGAACCATTCGGCACTCTTGATCGTCGGAATCAGCAGGTCGAGGGATGGCCCGCGTACTCCGCTCTCCGCCTCAGCTCCGTCGATCGTCCCCGTCAAGAATTGTGAGAGCAAACGTTCGCGTTCCTCTGGCGCAGTTCGGCTTGCGTCGGCATACAAGCTATCGACATGCACAGTGAGAATCTCACCCTTCTTGGTTATCGCTTCGATCCCAAGAGGATCACCGGGTACTGCCACGGCGCTCGCAACTGCGGAAGTCTCTTCGACCGCGAGTCGAAACGACTCACGCAGAGACTCCCTCGTGAGCTCAGCCGCCAGCAGCAGAGACCGCCAGGATGTGCTCATAACCGAAGACGATACTCTCCCGCTAAAGGGCGAGGTATCTCGGACGGAGAACAATACCTCTTCCCCGCTTAACCTTCTAACAGGGACGAAGTCCCGCATCTTCTCTTACACTGGGTGCAGGGGTCACCCCTGCCCAGGGAAGCGTGAAACCCACGGCGGGTTTCACATTCAATCACGTTCTTCCCCTCGCTCGCGGGCCGAGGGTCTTTTGAGCGACGAGGGTTGCGACTAGAATGACCCGGCGTCAGAGTTAACTCCCAGTCTCGGCTAATCGGTGTAAGGGGCGTGCGATGGTGCCGATTCGCTACAATGTTCGCAGTGTCATCGAGCGGCGCGCCACGTCGCTGATGACGATTCTCGGCGTCGCTCTCGTCGCGATGATCTTCATCCTCGTGTTCGGATTTGCCGCGGGGTTGAATCAGTCGCTACACAACGCCGGCCAGGATCGCAACGTGATCGTCATGGCGCGCGGCGTGACCAGCGAGAACGAGAGCTTCGTTCCTCATAACGCTGTCGAAATTCTCCGCGTGCGTCCGGAAATCGCGCCCAGCCAACAGCATCAGCCGCTCCTCTCGCGCGAGAGCATCGTCGGTGTGAACGTGAGCCGGACGCGCGGCGCCAAGGAGTTCGCGCTTCTTCGCGGCGTCGACCCCATCGCCTATGAAGTGCATCCGAACCTTCATCTCGTGCAAGGGCATTGGCCGACGCGCGGCAACGGGGAATGGGTGGTCGGACGACGGCTGCTGGCGCGCTATCCCTATCTCCAGCCGGGGACCGTTTTTCATTACGAGCATCGCGATTGGAAAATCGTCGGGGTCTTCTCCGACAACGACAGCGCCCGCGAATCGGAAGCCTGGACTGATCTCGACGACTTGATCAACGACTTTCACTGGGATGTCGGCGGCGCCGCCGCGCTGCATCTCGTATTGAATCCCGGGAGCGCAACTGAATTCGCGCAGGCGATCAAAGCCGACGGTCGCCTGACGCTGCAATCCGAAACGGAAACCGATTACTACGCAGCGCAGGCGGCGGTGGCCGGGCAACTGCGACTCCTTGGATTGGTCGTGGCACTCGCATTGGCGATAGGCGCGACGTTCGGCGGCATGAACACGATGTACACCGCCGTGACTCGACGCGCCCGCGAGATCGGCGTGCTGCGCGTATTGGGATTCTCACGCGGCGACATCCTGGGCAGCTTTGTAATCGAGAGCGTCATCCTCGGCCTCGCAGGCGGTATCGCAGGCGTCGTGCTTGCGACCGCAGTGGCGTGGGCAACCGGATTGACCAGCCGCACGATGAGTGTCGGCGCGATGTTCTTTTCGTACCGGCCAACGGCCGGCGCACTTGTCGCCGGCGTCGTCGTGGCTGCGATTATCGGAGTTGCGGGTGGGCTGATGCCGGCGTGGCGGGCTTCGCGGGTCGGTATCATCAGCGCGCTACGGGAGGCGTGACGATGGCGGCCAAGTTGCTGACAATCGCTTTCCGCAATATGCGCCGCCAACTGCGGCGGACGATCCTGACCGGGCTCACCTTCGCGATTGCGGTCTTCATCTACACGGTGCTGGTCGCGGTGCCGTGGTCGATGGATCGAATTGCCGACAACGCCTCGAAGGGGCTGCGCCTGGTGGTGACCGAGCGCAACAACGGCCGGCTGCCCGCGCGCTACTGCGGTCCAATCAAGAAGCTGCCGCATGTGCTCGGATGCGCGCCCGAAATCCTGTGGGGTGCGATCTATCGCGACCCCAAGGACCCGATTTTCACCAACGGAATAAATGGCGACATCGCTAGCGTCACCGGCAGCAGCGACTACCAGCCTCCGCCGGACATGGTGAAACAGTTGCTGACGGATCGCCGCAACGCGATGGTTGGATACATGCTCATGCGCGAGCACGGGTGGAAAATCGGCGAACCGGTCACGCTGCGCAATCCCCAAGATGCGAGGCTGTCGCTGACGTTCATTCCGATTATCGAGTTTCCGACCGAATATTTATCGCGGGCGTTTTTGTTCGATCGCCGGATGCTGGATGACGCCGTGAAGAAAATGTACGGCGCGGATATCCAGGACCGAGCGTCGTTCATCCTGGTGCGGGTCGATCGTGAAGACAACATGGGATTGGTGGCTAACGAGATCGACGAAAATTTCCACAACTCCGACGCCGAGACCGAGACGATGACCGAGTCCGACTCGGTTGCCAACGTCGTCAGCGCAATCGGCAACATCCGCACGATCATCTACAGCTTATGCATGGTGGTCCTGCTCACCGTGCTGCTGATTGCCGCGAATTCGATGGCGATGATGGTGCGGGACCGGATCAGCGAAGTCGCGGTGATGCGCGCGCTCGGATTTACCCGGACGCATATCGCGATCCTGCTGTTCGCCGAGGCGGCTTTGATTGGTCTTGGCGGATCGATCGTCGGTGCGGGAATCGCACTCTGGATGTTCGGTCATGGCATCAGGCTCGGCGAGATAACCGGGATGCTGGGCTACCTGCAGGTGCGACCGGAGACTGCTGCCGCCGCGGTCGTCACTGCGGTCCTGGTGAGTATCGCGAGCGCGCTCGGCCCGGTGATTCGCGCGATGCGGGTGGTTCCGGCGATGGCGTTTCGCGAAGTCGTGTGAGCGCGGCAAAGATAAATCACTCAATTTGACGTGAAACCCGCCTTGGGTTCACGCTTCCTTGGGCAGGGGTAACTCACCTGCATCCAGTCTCCATTCCGGCGGCGTCGGGAACTCGCCTGTGGATGGAATTGTTGAACAATTGTGGATAGTTAGCGCTCCCGCGTTAATTTTTACTTGATAAGCTGCGCAGAATCCGGCAAAGAAGATAAATTAGCTCGACTGCTGGACGGTTGGGCGTCTTTCGCACTCCGGCCCGGAGGCGCAACATAATCGTAATGGATGAACCCAGGCACATAATAATCCATGGGCATTTTTATCAGCCTCCGCGCGAGAGCCCGTGGACTGGTTTGATCAGCCCCGAGCATGGCGCTGCCCCCTTTCAGAACTGGAACGAGCGGATTTTGAGCGAATGCTACACGGCCAACGCGCATGCGCACACGATGCAGGGCCCCGTCGTTCACGTTCGCAATAATTACGAGTCTCTCAGCTTCGATGTCGGCCCGACGCTCGCTGGATGGCTGCAGACGCACGGGAAGACCGCGTATCGTGCGATGACCCGCGGCGACGCGTTGTCCGCCGAGGCGCACGGTGGTCACGGCAACGCGATCGCGCAATCGTACAGCCATTCGATTCTGCCGCTGCTGCCATCAGCGCGATCGCGAGCTTCAGATTGTATGGGGTATCGACGATTTCGTTTTCCGTTTCGGGCGCAAGCCGGTCGGCATGTGGCTGCCGGAGTGCGCTGCCGACGAGGACACGCTCGCATCGGTCGCGGCGGCTGGAATCCAGTTCGTGATCCTGGCGACCGACCAGGGACATTTTAAAGGCCCCGGCGCTGAGTCGCGCGGTGCAGGACCGTTCCAGTGGCGCAGCGGTGATTTGAGCCTCGCGGTGTTCCGGTTCGATCGCGAATTGTCGAACACGGTCTCGTTCGGAGACGGCTTGGCCGACGGCGCGCGGCTGGCGGAGTGGATTGCGAGTACCGCGCTCCAACTCGAGCCGGGCGCGGCGCTGATGCTTGCGACCGACGGCGAAACGTTCGGGCATCACAACAAACACGGCGCGTCCGAGTTGGCGCGCGCGTTGAAGGCGCTCGAAGAACGCGACGACGTAATCGTAACGAATTGCGAGGACTACCTGGCGGCGCATCCCGCCGCGCGGCTCGTTCGAGATTCCGTCGGCTACGTCGTGGAGCTGCGCGCATGGTATCGAGCGATGGCGTTCGAACTGCGGATGCCGCAACGACGCGCACACGTCGCAGGAATGGCGCGCGCCGTTTCGCGCCGCGATGGATTTCGTGAAGTACCATGCCGAGGCGACCTACGACCGTTTCGCGCCGGCGCTGGTGAAAGACCCGGGTGCAATTCTGCGCGGCGCAATCCGCTTGCTGATCGATCCGAATCCTGCCGTCCACGAGGAAACCTTCAAGCGCTTCGGCGTTACCAACGAGATCAATCGCGAGACTCTGCTCCGGATGTTCGAGATGGTCCGCGGCAGGACAGGCGGCGCTGACGAGCTGCGCGTGGTTCTTCGACGATTTCGGCGGGCTTGAAGGTCGCGTCGCGCTCAGATGGGCCGCCCGTGCGGTCGAGCTGGCAGCGGAGCATTCGGCGAGCGTCGAAAACGAACTGCTCGAGCGGCTGCGCGGAATCAATTCGAATCGGCGCGAGAATGGCGACGCCGCAACTCTGTACCTGAGCTTGAAAACGCGCGAAGCTCGCGGTCGCGTGTAGCGTGAAATAATTCAAGCGAAGGGTACAGGTGCTTCTGCGATGGCTTCGACCGAAGCGACTCATATCGATTCGACCCTGACTGAATCCCGCAAGTTCCCGCCGCCGCCCGAGTTCAGCGCGCGGGCGTGGGTCAAAAATTTCGACGAATACCAGGCGCTCTGCAAACGCGCGGAAGCGGACCCCGACGCTTTCTGGGCCGAATGCGCGCGCAACCTGCATTGGTTCAAGCCGTTCGGCAAAACCGTCGAGTGGAATTTCCCGAATGCGAAATGGTTCGTCGGCGGCACGATCAATGCCGCATATAACTGCCTCGACCGCCATCTCGACGGGCCGCGCCGCAACAAGGCCGCGCTGATTTGGGAGGGCGAGCCCGGCGACTCGCGCGTGCTGACCTACCAGATGCTCGCCGACGAAGTCGGACGATGCGCCAACGCGCTCAAGAGCCTCGGCGTAAAGGACGGTGACCGCGTCGCGATCTACATGCCGCTGGTGCCGGAGGCGGCGATCGCGATGCTCGCGTGCGCGCGAATCGGCGCGATTCATTCGGTGGTCTTCGGCGGCTTCTCGTCGGAGGCGCTGGCCGATCGGATTAACGACGCTGAAGCGAAGGTCTGTATCACCGCGGACGGCGGATGGCGTCGCGGGCAGGTGGTCGAGCTCAAGCAGAATGTCGATGAGGCGCTGAAGAAGTGCCAATCGATCCAGAAAGTGCTCGTACTCAAGCGCGTCGGCAACAAGGTCGAGATGCGCAAAGGTCGCGACGTCTGGTGGGACGAGCTGGTCCCCGCACAGAGCCCGAAGTGCGAAGCGGCGCCGCTCGACAGCGAGCATCCGCTGTACACGCTCTACACCAGCGGCACGACCGGCAAGCCGAAGGGCGTCGTGCATACGACCGGCGGATACCTGACCCACGTGCTTATGACGATGCGGTGGGTGTTCGACCTGAAGGACGACGATATCTACTGGTGCACGGCAGATATCGGCTGGGTCACCGGCCACAGCTATACCGTGTACGGGCCGCTGGCGGCGGGCGCGACGGTTGTCATGTATGAAGGCGCGCCGAATTTTCCCGAGAATGATCGCTTCTGGCGGATAATCGCGAAGTACGGCGTCAGCATCTTCTACACCGCGCCGACTGCTATTCGCACGTTTATCAAATGGGGCGATTCGTGGGTCAAAAAGCATGACCTGTCGAGTCTGCGGCTGCTCGGTTCGGTCGGTGAGCCGATCAATCCTGAAGCGTGGATGTGGTATCGCCGGGTTATCGGCGGCGATCGATGCCCGATCGTCGATACGTGGTGGCAAACCGAGACCGGCGGAATCATGATCAGCCCGATGCCCGGCGCGACCGCTGCCAAACCCGGCTCTGCGACGTTTCCACTGCCCGGCATCGCAGCCGACGTCGTCACGCGCGAGGGCAAGAGCGTCGGCGCCAACCAGGGCGGCTTGCTGATCGTGCGCAAGCCGTGGCCCGGGATGCTGCGGACGATCTACCGCGACCCCGAGCGCTACAAGACTAATTATTTCTCGCAGATCGAGGGCAGCTATTTCACCGGCGACGGCGCGCGTCGCGACCAGGACGGCTACCTCTGGATAATGGGGCGCGTCGACGACGTGATCAACGTGTCGGGGCATCGGCTGGGCACGATGGAAATCGAAAGCGCGCTCGTCTCGCACATCACGGTCGCTGAAGCAGCATGCGTCGGCCGTCCCGACGACATGAAGGGCCAGGCCGTGGTCGCATTCGTAACGCTCGAAGGCGGCCGCAAAGGCGACGACAAGCTGCGCGACGAATTGCGCGCGCACGTGGTGAAGGAGATCGGCGCGCTGGCCCGTCCCGACGACATAAGATTCACCGAAGCCCTCCCCAAAACGCGCAGCGGCAAAATAATGCGCCGCCTGCTGCGCCAGATAGCATCAGGCGATCAAACCCTCGGCGACACAACGACGCTCGAGGATCTGTCGGTACTGTCAAAGCTCCGCGACGACGACGATTGAAATCTCACTCCTTCGTCCTATTCCCTCCTCCAACGTGGGAGGAGGGTTAGGGTGGAGGACCGCATGCGGCGCAATTGTCCGTCGCGCCGCAGATCTGCGATCCGAAGAATTTTGGTCCCCCACCCGCCACTCGAAGACGAGCGTCGGCCTCCCCCCACGAACGGGGGAGGCAATAATTTCGGATTCAATTCTCGCTGTCGCGGAGTCAGTTCGAATGCAATGCCGCCGATGTGCGCTGCTATTAAGGTTGTACAGCCAGCAACTGATCACCATGAGATGAATCCGACCACACCGAATAGGATCGGTAAGCCAATCAGACTGAATAGTATCCCAACGAGTGAGATGCGGGTGGGGGTGGAGTGACGCGAAAAAGCAACCGCGAGAATTGCTCCCTCAACAAATCCGAAAATCACATAGAGCACTGCGATCACTTTCGCGGTCTGGAAAATCTTGAACGACTTGATTTCGTGCATCGTGTTCCTCCCTTTGTTACGATTGCCAATACTCAGTTCATCTGCAGATGACTTACTACTTCGATTACCCGGTCCGGATCGATAGTGACTATTGCTACTGCTCCCACCGCGAACATGATCACGAATCCCGCCATCAGGCGCAGGTAGAATGCCGGTTGATGGCTGGTCCTCGCGACGGCGGACTTGAAGATCGCGTTGACTCCGGCCGCGAGCGTCAGCCCGATCACCCCGTCGCGCGCGGCGCTGGTTCCCGCCTGAACGAAACCCGCCAGAGTCAGTGAGATCGCGTCGACGTCCACCAATCCGCTGATTGCGGACACCACCATCTGGCCGCCGTAGCCTGCATAGTGTTTGGCGACGCGCGTGATCAACAGCACGAGCGTAAATACCACGCCGAACTGGAGTGCGGGACGAATCGAAAATGGGTTACGGAAAGTGGAATCCGCAACCGCACTGCGTTTCTTCGTCGCTTTTGCCGCAGGCGCGAGTACCATCGCGGCCGCGAGGCCCGCTATCATCATGGCGGCGAACGCGGGACTTGCCGCTATCGCGAGCTTCGGGCTTACCACTGCGATTAGTAACAGCATCCGCGGGAATAGAATCGAATTGGCTATTAGCGCATAGCGGGCCGCCGGCACCGCAGACTCCGGCGCATCTGCCACAGCTTGCGAAATACCAGTCGTGTAGGCAGTAGTCGACGCGATCGCACCGACTATTGCAGTGAGTAATGCGCCTCGTTGACCGCCGGTAAACTTGGTAAGGAAGTAACCTACATACGAAACGCCCGAAACTAGTATTACGAATAGCCAGATCCTGCGCGGCTCGAAGAATCCGAATGGTCCGTAGCTGCCGGTCGGCAGCAATGGGTAGATGATGAAAATCAGCGCGAGAAAACTCAGCGTGTCGATATACTCGCGGTCGGAGATCGCGTTGCGCACAAAACTGCGGAGCTGATCGCGCTCCGCCAGGATCGCTGCCAGCACGATTCCGAGTCCCGCGCCGAACTGGCGGTCCGAAGTCAGGCACAGCGCGCCCAGCACGAAAGTCGCGATTGCCGCGAGCTCGGTGGTGATGCCGTTGCGCTCCGGATGCTGCGCGCGCATCACGAGGATCGCGCCGATCGTGCCGGCGAATAGCGCGATCGCGATCGCCGCATTGCCGAGGTGGCCCGCGACGGCGCCGAGCAGCGCGATTATCAGAAAATCGCGCATCCCCGGGCGCGGCGGACCGTCGGCCTCCGGTTCTCGCGTGCGCCCGACGAGGAATCCGATCGTCAGCGCGAGGATGAATCCCAGGACGGGTGAGTTAGGGCCGGTCAGCTCTGGCATCGAGAGCGCGGATGTTATCGGAATGTTACTGCAAATGCTTGAGGGGATAGCGGATAACCCCCCGCCTTGCTGACACCTTGTCCCCGGTGGTATCTTGCTGGATTGGAAGTGGGCGCGTGCCCACTTTTTTGTTGGTGTCGCCAAAAGGGTTTCGTGACATAAGCCGGGCCGACGGCAAAGCCAAGCGAAGTGGTGAGAGCAGATGACCGCCCTGACGCTTCATCCGACCGCGGAAAAAGTGGTCGAGCTGCTCGAGCCACATATCGAACGCCAGGGTTACGAACTGGTGTCGGTGGATTTTCGCAAGGGCACGCGAAATTCCCTCTTGCGGCTGCTGGTCGATAAGCCGGGCGGCGGAATTGCCCTGAGCGACCTGGAGAAGTTGAGCCCGACGCTGGGCGATTTGCTTGACGTGTACGACCCCGTCGAGGGGCGCTACACGCTGGAAGTCGCGTCGCCGGGAATCAACCGGCCGTTGCGCAAGCTCGAGCATTTTGAGGCGGTGAAGGGTGAGCGGGTGAAGGTCCGGACGCATCAGGCGCGTGACGGACAGAAGTCGTTTGTGGGCAGGCTGGTTACAGTCGGTGAAAAAGGAATCGAGCTCGACGACGAGACCAGCCGCAAGCGGCAGACGATCGGTTTCGACGAGATGACCGGAGCGAATTACGAGTATGACTTTGACAAGTAGATGCATCGGCTCCCGACCAGGTGGAGCAACAAATAAAATTGGCGCGCGATTTTTTGCGCGCCCCGGGGAGGCGGTATGCAGGTCGATCTGAACCGGGTAATCGAGCAGGTAAGCAAGGAAAAAGGCATCGACAAAACGATCGTGATCAACGCGGTCGAAGAGATGATGCATTCGGCGGCGCGGCGCACGTTCGGGCCCGATCGCAATATCGAGTCGCGCTTCAATCCGGAGCTCGGCGAAATCGAGCTGTTCGAAATCAAGACTGTCGTCGACAAGGTCGCCAATGCGGCGGCCGAGGCCGACGTCACCGAAGCGCGCGCGAAGTACGATCCCGAAGCTGAGGTCGGCGACGAGATTCTGATCAAGCTCGACACCGCCACGATGGGCCGAATCGCGGCGCAGGCGGCCAAGCAAAATCTCATCCAGCATATTCGCGACGCCGAGCGAAAGCAGATTTTCAACGAGTTCAAGGATCGCAAGCAGGAAGTTGTCTCGGGAATCGTCCAGCGCTTCGAGCGCAAGAACATGATCGTCAACCTCGGACGTACCGAAGCGATCCTGCCCGAGAAAGAGCAGATCCCGCATGAGCGCTACCGCCAGGGCGATCGGATTCGCGCGCTGATTCTCGACGTCGATCTCTCGGAGAAAGGACTCTCGATTGTGCTATCGCGCACCTCGAATGACTTCCTGATGAAGCTGTTCGAGCAGGAAGTGCCCGAAATTTACGAAGGCATCGTCGAGATTCGGCAGAGCGCGCGCGAGCCTGGCGGTCGCGCCAAAGTTGCGGTCTACTCGAAGGATTCGGACGTCGATCCGGTCGGCGCATGCGTCGGGATGAAGGGCACGCGCGTGCAATCCGTCGTGCAGGAACTGCGCGGCGAGAAGATCGATATCGTCCCGTGGACCGACGACCAGGCCGAGCTGGTATGCCGCGCGCTGGCGCCGGCGAAAGTCTCGAAGGTGATAATCGACGAGGACGAGCACGCGATGGAAGTGATCGTCCCCGACGATCAACTCTCGCTGGCGATCGGCAAGCGCGGACAGAACGTTCGCCTGGCGCATCGCCTGACAGGATGGAAGCTCGATGTGCGCAGCGAGGCTGAGGCCGAAGAAGAGGCCCGCTCGGCGCGCGCATCGCTCAACGCTATTCCCGGCATCGGCGATATCAACGCGGAACTGCTCTACCAGTGGGGCTTCCGCTCGGCGGAGCAACTGTCGGAGGCTGACGAAACGGCGTTCGACGTCGAGGGAATCAGCGCCGAGCGCGCGACCCAGATAATCAACGCGGCGCGCGAGCACGTCGCGAATAAGAAAGTCGCCGCTGCTGAGAAGGCCGCGGCTGCTGAAGAGGCTGCCGCTGCTGCCGCATCTGCCGCGGCGGACGCTGCATCGCTCGCGGCGGATACAGCGTAGCGACTGAAGCGGAAGGCGCAGAGGCAGCGAGCGAGACGATCGAGGAAGAATCCGCGCCTGCTGCAACCACCGAAGACGCGGGAGAAAAGTAATAGCAACGCCGCCCGAGCGCACCTGTATCGGATGTATGAAGCGTGACGCCAAGGCGGCGATGGTCCGGATTGCAGTCGTGAATGATCATGTCGAAGTCGATTTCGAAGGCCGAAGGGCAGGGCGCGGCGGGTACTTGCATCCGAAACTTGAATGCGTCGAGCGGTTCGTCGGTCTAAAAGTTAAGGAATTTCGTGCGCTCCGGCGGAAAATCGATCGTCCCGAGCGCCTTGAAATAGCGGCGGCTATAAAACTCAGACTGGATAGAAACTCAAAGGTCGAATAGTATAACTCGGATGGCGCGAAAGCGGATCAAAACTCTTGCTACTGAATGGGGATTCCCGGTCGAGGATTTGCTCGCCGGATGTGCCCGCCTGAAACTCGGGCATACTCAGTCCGAGTCGAGTCTTCTCTCACCCGAAGAGGCCGACAGGTTGAAGGCCGACCTCGACGACCAGGCGCATCGCGCGACGATCCTGCGCCGCGAAACCGTGCTCGAAACGAGCAGCGGGAAAATTTTAGAGAAGCGTCTCAACGCCACCGTGATGCGCCGGCGTCATGCCGAGGGCGGCGCGCCCGCTGGCGGTGCGGACACGCCTTTCCATTTCGAAGTCGAAGAGAGCCGCGACGATTCTTTCGTCTCGCCGTTCCTTAATGATTCGCCCGCGGAGGCCGAGACTCCCGTCATGTTTGATACGGGGAACCATGAGCCGGCGCCGTCGGTCGAACCGCATCGCCCGCCTGAGCCCCCACTTGTCAAGCCGGAGCTTCCAATTGAAGAGATTGGCGAGGCTGACTACGAGGCTCATCCGCCCGAAGCTTCCGTCCATATTAAGGATGAGGAACCCGAGCCCGAGCCTCGGTTCGTGCCACTGGAGCCCGAGCCCGCACCCATCGTCGCCGAAGCGGCGCCCGCGCCCGAAGCACCTCCGGCGCCACCGGCCGCGCCGTCGTCGCGATTCGGTTATCGCACTGATTGTGTGCGCCCGGCGGAAACGACGGAGCGCGGCTCTATCAATCTGACGCGCGGCTCTCAGACGGGGCCGACGCTCGACGACGGGCAGAAGGGACCCAAGGTCCTCGGCAAGATCGATCTCAGGCCGAAGGCTCCGCCGCCGCGCCCCGCGTCGCCTGGTTCGCGAACCGCAGCGGGCGCGCCGAGCGCACGTCCCGGCCTGACTGGCCGATTCGCGCCGCAACCGCAGCCCGCACAGCAGGCTGACGGAGGGCCGCAGCTTACGCCCGATCAGCTCGCTGCAAATAAGCCCGGCGCCCGCGGCGGAATCAAGAAAAAGAAAGTCGTCAAGAAGGGCAGTACCGATCTCGCCGCCGAGCGCGAGATGCGCGGGCTGCGTGTGCCGAAGAAACGGCGCGCACTCCCCGGCAAAGAACAACGCAAGACCGAGATCACCACGCCCAAGGCTTCCAAGCGCGTCGTGCGAATCACCGAGGGCGTCACCGTTGGCGATCTCGGCCGCTCGATGGGCGTCAAGGCCGGCGACCTGATCAAGAAATTGATGGAACTCGGCCAGATGGCGACGCTCAACCAGGTGCTCGACGTCGACACCGCCACGTTGCTCGCCGGCGAATTCGGCTACAGCGTCGAGAACGTTTCCTTCGATGCGGAGTCCGCGATCGAAGAGGCGCCCGAGGAAACCGTCGTTGGCGAGATGGTCACGCGGCCGCCAGTCGTCACCGTGATGGGCCATGTCGATCACGGCAAGACCTCGCTGCTCGACGCGATTCGCCACACCAACGTGACCGCGCGCGAGTTCGGCGGAATCACGCAGCACATCGGCGCGTACACGGTCGAGGCCAACGGCCGCACGATCGCGTTCGTCGATACCCCCGGCCACGAGGCGTTCACTGCGATGCGCGCGCGCGGCGCCAAGGTTACCGACATCGTCGTGTTGGTGGTCGCTGCGAATGAAGGCGTGATGCCGCAGACGCAGGAGGCTATCAATCACGCTCGCGCCGCAAAGGTTCCGATAATCGTCGCGATCAACAAGATCGATTTGCCGGACGCCAATATCGACAACGTCAAGCAGCGGCTTACGCAAGTCGGCCTGGTGCCGGAAGACTACGGCGGCGACATCATTACCGTCCCGGTCTCGGCCCGCACAGGCGCCGGAATCGACAAACTGCTGGAGATGATCCTGCTGCAGGCCGATGTGATGGAGCTGAAGGCTAATCCGTCACGCCCCGCGCGCGGCACGATCGTCGAATCGCAACTCGATCGCGGACGCGGCCCGGTCGCCACCGTGCTCATCCAGGAAGGCACGCTCCATCAGGGCGATCCTTTCGTCAGCGGGACCTCATATGGACGCGTACGCGCGATGCAGAACCATCTCGGCCAGCGTCTGACCGAGGCGGGACCGTCGACGCCGGTCGAAATTTTTGGCCTCTCCACCGTTCCCGAACCGGGAACCGTGTTCACCGCCGTGGTCGAGGAATCGAAGGCGCGCCAGGTCGCCGAGTATCGCCGCTCCAAGCAGCGCGAAGGCGAACTCACCAAGACCAGCCGCATCTCGCTGGAAGATTTGAGCCAGCGGCTCGCGGCGGGCGAGGTCAAGGAACTCAAGGTCATCCTCAAGGGCGACGTGCAGGGTTCGGTCGAGGCGCTGGCCGACGCGCTCGCGCGGCTCTCCACTGAGGAAGTAAAACTCGAAGTGATTCACGCTTCGGCCGGCGCGATTTCGGAAACCGACGTGACGCTGGCATCGGCTTCCAAAGCCATCATCATCGGATTCAATATCCGTCCCGAACCGAAAGCTGCGAACCTCGCCGAGAAGGAAGGCGTCGAGATTCGGCTCTACACCGTCATCTACGAAGCGATCAACGACATGCGCGAGGCGATGGAAGGTCTGCTCGCCCCGACCTACCGCGAGAAGGCACTCGGCCGCGCGGAAGTCCGCAAGATTTTCAACGTGCCAGGAGCCACCGTCGCGGGATGCATGGTGGTCGACGGCAAGATCGTGCGCAACGCTCGCGCACGGCTGGTGCGCGATGGCCGCCCCGTCTGGGAGGGCAAGCTTGCCACGCTCAAACGCTTCAAGGACGACGCGCGCGAAGTCGCGCAGGGCTACGAATGCGGTATCGCGCTCGAAAATTTCAACGACGTGAAACCGGAAGACATCATCGAAGCTTTCGAGATGGAAGCGATTCTGCGCAAGCTCGCCGCGCCCACTCCTCAGTCTGTGCGCGGTCAGCCGGCGGTCGAAAAGCAGCTTCAGCCTTAGAGTGCAGGTTGGTTGATCGTTCCGGGCGCGCCGCGTGCGCGTTGGCGGAGGGGGCGTATTATGGTCATCGGCATCATGCGACTGACCCTGTTTCTGCCGGAGAATCATTCACTCAAGGGCAAGCGGCAGGTGCTGCGCGCGATCAAGGATCGCGTCCGCAACAAGTTCAACGTCTCGATCGCCGAGTCCGACAACCACGACATGTGGCAGCGCGCCGAATTGGGTATCGCGCAAGTCGGCAGCGATCGCGCATTCGTGGACAAGGCGCTGCGCGAAGTCGTGAACTTTATCGATTCCCTGGGCCTGGTCCCGCTCGGCGAAGAGCAACTCGAGATTATCAACTACTGACACTGTTTCACTGGTGAAGAACATTGCCTGAAGGTCGAAGACCGGAGCGCGTCGCCGAAGCAGTCCTGAGAGAGCTGTCGGGCCTGCTCGTGCGCGATCTGCGCGACCCACGCCTGCGCGGAATCACACTGACCGCAGTCAGGATGGACGACGACCTGCGTCACGGCCGCGTCTATTTCTCGCATCTCGAAGGAAGTGTGCGCGCACCCGCCGCGATCGCCGGCTTCAAAAGCGCCAGCGGTTTCATCCGCCGCGAGATCGGCAAGTCACTAGGCCTCAGGTATACACCCGAACTCGATTTCGAATTCGACCCCGGCCTCGAGCGCGCCGCCCGCATCGACGCGCTGTTGAAGCAATCGGCGCCCAAAGATTGAGAACACCCACTTGATTTAATGTGAAACCCGCGATGGGTTTCACACTTCCTTCGGCAGGGGTAACCCTGCACCTTAGTATTAAGAGAAGATGCGGGATTCTGTGTCCCTGTTAAAAGTTTGTTGACGGAGGTGCGATCCGATTCCGAACCTCGCCCGTTACCTCACGGGAGAGGAGGCCGGCGGGCGCAGCCGCCGGTAGGTGAGGGTTCTGGGCTCAAGCTACAAGCGCGCCACGTCGCCACGTTTCTTTTCTTGGTCGTTCCGTCCTTGTGTCATTCTAGAGCGAATCGAAGAATCCCGGATCCGGAAAATGAACAAACGATCTTCCCTCGGCACAGCATTCGCGATCGCGCTGACGATGCTTTCGCTGCATCCGTTGCCTGCCGCCGCGACGCCCTGGTTCAACGGCGAATACCTGTACCGCTACGTCTTCTGGGGGCTGCGGAGTGAATTCTCGCCTTCCGACGCTTACAAGATGTTCCCCTACCGCACGATACAACCTGCGCCGCCTCCGTATGAATTCCCACGCGCTACGACTGGAACGATGCCGACCGAGATCGAATACAAGGAAGGCGATTCGATCAAACGCGTCGCGCTCGACAAATTGCCTGAATAACCGGCACTCACGCCTTCATCGTGATCAAGGACGGCAAGCTGCTCGACGAACGCTACCTCAACGGCTACCAGCGCGACTCGGTCTGCATCTCGCGATCCGTGGCGAAATCATTCACCTCGGCGCTGGTCGGAATCGCAATCGACGAGGGCTACATCAAGAGCGTCGACGATCCGATCGTGAACTATCTGCTGGAACTGAAGGACCGCGGCTTCGACGCGATCACGATTCGAAATCTGCTGACGATGGGATCCGGCATCCGCTATACAGTCGCCGAGTGGCCGTGGGACGAGGACGCGCTCTACTTCTTTTATCCGAACTCCAGAGAGATGCTGCTTTACGATACGGAAATCGCTGAGCCGCCCGGACAGAGCTTCCACTACACCGACTTCAACGTTGGGCTCCTGACGATAGTTCTCGAGCGCACTACGCATCGCAGCGTCAGCAACTACTTGCAGGAAAAAATCTGGAAGCCGATCGGGATGGAGTATCCAGCAACCTGGAGCCTCGACAGCTACGAAGACGGTTTCGAGCTGACGCACGTGGCGCTCAACGCCAGAGCGATCGACTACGCGAAGTTCGGCCAGCTCTTTCTCGACAAGGGCAAATGGAACGGCAAACAAATCATCTCGAAGCGATGGGTGACCGAATCGACCGCGCCGGACCCGAACGATCACCGTCCATGGGGGACCTATCCGGAATGGTCGGACGCGGGCGGCTACTACAAATATTTCTGGTGGGGCAATTCCAGAGGACCCCGAGACTACAGCTTCGAAGCCATCGGCAGATGGGGCCAGTTCATCTTCGTGGCTCCCAAAGCCAATGTGGTAATCGTGCGAACCGCCGGCAATCTCGGCCTCGAGCTCCCACAGTGGCCTCAAGTGTTCCAGTACATCGCGGACTACGTAAGCCACAGCAAGCGCTGTTTGTTCCGTTTTCTGTCATCCTGAGCGGAGCGAAGGATCTCGCGCGCAAGCGCATGTCTCTTCGGCGCCAACTCAGAAGCCTGCGAGCAGATCACTTCGACGAGCATGCGCTCGCGATTTTCCGATTTCTGCGCCGCGCTCCAGCAGCGGCTCCACATCGCCTGTGATCAGCCGCGCGCCACGATCGTTGCGGAGGTACATCCATGCCCATTCGACGATCACGATGAACCTGTTCCGAAACCCAATCAGAAAGAAAATGTGCACGAATAGCCACATCAGCCACGCGACCAGGCCGCTGACGTGCAGACCTGCGATATCGGCGACCGCAGCGGCCTTGCCAATCGTCGCGAGCGTGCCCTTGTCGCGGTAGTGAAACGGCAGCGTCGGCTCCCCGCGCATCAATCGCACGATGTTCTTGGCCGCATGCCGCCCTTCCTGCATCGCGGCCGGCGACAAGCCAGGCACCTGCTTGCCGTCGGACATGATCGACGCGAGATCACCGATCACGAACACGCCGTCGGCCCCCGGCACCGAAAGATCCTGATTCACCATCACGCGGCCCGCGCGATCCAGCTTGGCGTTCGTTGTAGCGGTCAGCGCCTTGCCCATCGGCGATGCGGCCACGCCGGCGGCCCAGATCACAGTGCGCGATTCGAGCCGTATCCCGCCGTGCGTGACGCCTCGATCGTCGACGTCGGTCACGGGAGAATCCGTGATTACCTCGACGCCCAGCCGCTCCAGTTGCCGCCGCGCGCTCACCGACGATTCCGGAGACATGGCAGGCAGCACTTTTGGGCCCGCTTCGATCAGCACGATTCGCGCGCGACTTGGATCGATTCTTCGAAAATCGCGCTCGAGCACGCGCCGCGAAATCTCGGCGAGCGCACCCGCCATCTCGACGCCAGTCGGCCCGCCGCCGATTATCACGAACGTCATCCAGTTCGCGATTTCCGTCTCGTCGATTTCGCGCTCAGCCGCCTCGTACGCGACCAGCACCCGCCGCCGAATCTCGACCGCATCCTCGAGCGTCTTCAAACCCGGCGCCGGCTCGAGCCATTCGTCGTGGCCGAAGTACGAATGCGTCGCGCCGGTCGCAACGATCAGATAGTCGTACGCCACTTCGCCATCGAGCAGATGCACGATCTTCTGCCGTGTGTCGATCGACGCGGCCTCGCCAAGAAGCACGCTCGCATTGAGTTGGCGCCGCAGAATCCGCCGTATCGGTGCCGCGATATCACTCGGATTCAGCGCCGCGGTCGCGACCTGGTAGAGCAGCGGCTGAAACAGGTGATGGTTGCGGCGATCGATCATCGTCATCCGAATCGGCGCTCGCTTGAGCGCCCGCGCAGCCTCGATCCCGCCGAATCCGCCGCCGATGATCACGACATGTTTTGCGAGCGATGAGGCAGCTTCCATGCCCCGATCGTATCGCTGCCATCTCGATGGAGCGAACGCATAACAGCAGAGGGACGATGCCGGTATTTGTTCGATGCTTCGCGAGCGGATAGGGTGATCAGTCTTTCTATGAATGCAATCCTGTTGGTCGATAAGCCCGCTGGAATCTCGTCGGCGGAGGTGGTGCGGCGCGTCAAATCGCGCGTGAAGCCGGCCCGCGTTGGTCATCTCGGCACGCTCGATCCCTTCGCGACCGGGCTGCTGCCGATCATGATTGGCGAGGCGACCAAGCTCGCGCCGTTTATCGACGGCGGCGACAAGGAATACGCGGGTCTCATCCGGCTCGGCGTCGAGACCGATACGCTCGATCGCGACGGTGCCGAAGTTCGCCGTGCCGACGTCGCCGAGATCTCGGCCGAGAAACTCGCGCAGGTCAGCGCGCAGTTCACCGGCGTGATCGAGCAGGTTCCCCCCGTGTATTCCGCGATCAAGCGAGCCGGCGTGCCGCTCTATCGCCTCGCGCGCCGCGGCGACGATGTCGCACCGCCCGAAAAGCGCAACGTCGAGATCAAGCGGCTCGATCTTGTTTGCGAGCCGCCCGACGCGATTCGATTCGTCGCGACATGCTCTCCCGGCACTTATGCTCGCTCGCTGGCGCGCGACATCGGCATCGCGCTCGGCACAGTCGCGCATCTCGACGAACTCCGCCGCACCCGCAACGGCGCATTCTCGATTGCCGACGCGATGCCGCTGGACGACGTCCTCGAGGCGCTCGATTCCGGCGCGCTGATGCCTTGCGTGATCAATCCTCGCGACGCGCTGGTCGGCCTCCCGGAGCTGGTCGTCGATATCACCGCCGAGAAACGTTTGCGCAACGGCGACTCGCGCGCCCTCGATTCGCAAGTTCCCCCGAACGGCCCGCTTTTCAAAGTGGTATCGGAGGGCGGCGAACTAGTCGCAGTGGCGCGCGCGACCTCGCGCGTGACGGCGATAGTGGAGCGAATTTTCAATTCGATGGCTAATCGCGGCGTCGAAGTGACAAGGGTGTAGCTTGCGCCCAGAACCCTCACCTACCGGCCGCGATGCGGCCGGCCTCCTCTCCCGTAAAATAACGGGCGAGGTAAACACTACGCCGCTTCGTCCTCCAAGAACCTGAGAGCGAAAGGTCGTCCTCGACATTTCGCGATTCTCACTGGGTGCAGGGGTCACCCCTGCCGAAGGAAGCGTGAAACCCACCGCGGGTTTCACTACGATAATGTTGCTGTTTCGCCCTACCTTTACTCTCCCTCCCTGCTCTGTTAATTTGGTCGGCTAACGATAAAGGAAAAGGGAAAGTAAGAACTCCGAATGCCTCTTCCATCAGCCCGTAAGCGGGAAGTCATCCAAGCCAACGCTCGAACCACCAATGACAGTGGCTCGCCTGAAGTTCAGGTCGCGCTACTCTCGGCCCGGATCGACCAGTTGACCACGCATCTCGCGGCGCACAAGAAGGATCATCACACGCGCCGTGGTCTGTTGCGATTGGTCGGCAAACGTCGTCGGCTGCTTGATTACCTGCATTCGCGCGATTTCTCGCGCTACAAAGGGCTGATCGAAAAGCTGGGCATCCGGAGATAGGCTGCACATATTCTGCCGCGCCGCCCTCAACACATCGGGTGCGCGGGCCTTGGCTGTCACGATGGCAGATAACAAGGCGCGTCCTCTGTGACGCCTCGCGGGCATTGAAAAAACCGCAATCGTCGCGCGGCCTCAGATCCTCCCTCAGGTATCAGTAATGTACGAAAAACTCGAAATTGATTTCGCGGGGCGCAAGCTCACGCTCGAAACCGGCCGCCTCGCCAAGCAGGCGCATGGCAGCGTGCTCGCCACATACGGCGACACCGTAGTGCTCGCGACCGCGGTCTCGCAGTATGAAGCGCGCCCCAACATGGATTTTCTGCCACTCACCGTGGATTACGTCGAGAAGACGTTCGCCGCCGGAAAAATTCCAGGCGGCTTTTTCAAGCGCGAAGGACGCGCATCCGAAAAAGAAATCCTCACCTCGCGGCTGATCGACCGCGCGATGCGCCCGTTGTTCCCGAAGGGCTACGACCGAGAAACTCAAATTATCGCAACTGTCCTCTCCGCCGATCGCGACAACGATCCCGACATGCTGTCGCTGATCGCGTCGTCGGCCGCGCTGCTGGTTTCCGACATCCCGCACAAAGGTCCAGTCGCTTCCGTCAGGATGGGCCGGGTCGACGGAAAAATTGTCGTCAATCCTACTCACACCGAGCTCGAAGGCAGCGATGTGTCTCTCGTCGTTGCGGCCAGTCCCGAGTCGATCATGATGCTCGAGGGCGGCGCGCAGGTTGTCGACGAAGAAGTGATCCTCGAAGCGCTGTTCGCGGCGCATGAGGCGATGCAGCCGATATTCGCGATGCAGGAAGAGCTGCAACGCCGCGCGGGCAAGCCCAAGCGCGAGTTCGCGGTTAAGGAGCGCGACCAGGCTCTGTTGAAGGCGGTCGAAAAGACCATCGGCGATTCTATCGAGAAGGCGCTCGCCACCAAGGGCAAGAAAGAGCGCGCCGCCGCGGTGTATGCGGTCAGCGACAAGGTCGTGGCCGAGCTGGCTGAGAAGTTTCCCGACCGCGCCAAGGAAATCGTCGACGCTTGCGATTACCTCGTGCGCACTCGAGTGCGCCTCGCGATCCTCGACGACGACAAGCGAATCGACGATCGCAAATCCACCGACATCCGGCCAATCAGCGCCGAGGTTCAGGTGCTCCCGCGCACGCATGGCTCCGCGGTCTTCACGCGCGGCGAGACCCAGGCGCTCGCGACCGTCACGCTCGGCACCTCGTCAGATGAACAGAAGATCGACGCGCTGCTCGGAGAGCGCTTCAAGAAATTTTTGCTGCACTACAACTTCCCGCCGTTCTCGACTGGCGAGGTGAAGTTTCTGCGCGCTCCGTCGCGGCGCGAAATCGGACATGGCGCCCTCGCAGAACGCGCGCTATCTCCGATACTCCCCGACGAGGCCGACTTCCCGTACACGATTCGCGTCGTGTCCGACGTGCTCGAGTCCAACGGCAGCTCCTCGATGGCCACAGTTTGCGGCGGCAGCCTCGCGCTGATGGACGCCGGGGTGCCGACGAAATCGCCGGTCGCCGGCATCGCGATGGGCCTCGTCAAAGAAGGCGACAAGGTCCGCGTGCTCACCGACATCCTCGGCGACGAGGACCATCTCGGCGACATGGACTTCAAGGTCGCGGGCACCAAGGCTGGCGTCACCGCGATCCAGATGGACAACAAGGCGGGAGGCGTGTCGAAGGAAATCATGCGCCAGGCGCTGCATCAGGCGCGCGACGCGCGTTTGCACATTCTCGGCGTGATGGAAAAGGCGCTGCCCACGGCGCGCAAGGACGTCTCCAGCTACGCGCCGCGAATCGTCACGCTGCATATCAAGCCTGACAAGATTCGCGAAGTGATCGGCCCGGGCGGCAAGGTGATCCGCGGCCTGGTCGAGCAGACCGGCTGCAAAATAGATATCGAAGACGACGGCACGGTGCTGATCGCGTCGGCGGACGGGACCGCGATGGAAAAAGCGATCAGCATGATCCAGGCGATCACCGCCGAGCCCGAGGTCGGCAAGATCTATCACGGCACCGTGCGCAAGATCGTCGAGTTCGGCGCCTTCGTCGAGATCATGCCGGGCACCGACGGCCTGTTGCACATCTCGCAAATCTCGAACGAGCGGATCCGCCGCGTCGAGGACGTGCTGCACGAAGGCGACGAGATCAACGTGAAGGTGCTCGACGTCGATCGCAGCGGCAAAATCCGGCTCTCGATGCGCGAGGCCGAGCAGGAACCCAACAAGGGAAATTAGTCAGCGAATGATTCAAAAGAGCGTTATCGGAAACGGCGTGCGCATTCTCACCGAGGCGATGCCGCAAGTCGTTTCCTCGTCGATTGGCATCTGGGTCGAGAACGGCTCGCGCTACGAAGAGCCGGCCGAAAACGGCACCTCGCATTTCATCGAGCATCTGCTTTTCAAGGGCACCAAGAAGCGCACCGCCGCGCAAATCGCCGAGGCCTTCGATGCGGTCGGCGGCGTGCTGAACGCGTTCACCGGCAAGGAGTACACCTGCTACTACGCCAAGGTGCTCGGCAAAGACCTCGAGATGGCGACGGAGGTACTCGCGGACATTTTTCTCGATTCGGTTTTCGATCCCGAGGAAATCGAGCGCGAGCGCCAGGTCGTGCTGCAGGAAATCTCGCAGGCCGAGGATACGCCCGACGATTTCATCCATGACCTGTTCAACGAGGAGTTCTGGAAGGGTCATCCGCTCGCGTTGCCGATATTCGGATCGGTCGCGACGGTAAATAAAATCGATCGCGAGCAGTTGATATCGTTCATGGCGGAGCGCTACCGCTCCCACCGGGTCTTTATCGCCGCTGCCGGCCAGGTCGAGCACGAACGCCTCACCGCGAAATGCGCCGGGCTGTTCGGCGGCGTCGCGGGCGACGGCAAGGTCGAAAAATTCTCGCCGCCGATTGATCATCCGCTCGTGCTGACGCGCGAGAAGAAACTCGAGCAGGCGCACATCTGCATCGGCGGCCCCGGCATCAGCCAATCGCATCGCTTGCGCTACGCAGCCTACGTGCTGAACACCGCGCTCGGCGGCGGGATGTCCTCGCGGCTGTTCCAGGAAGTGCGCGAGAAGCGCGGCCGCGTCTACAGCATCTACTCGTTCATCTCGTCGTTCATCGACTCGGGCTACTTCGGTGTCTACGCCGGCACCAATCCCGAATGGGTCGACGAGGTCCTCGAAGTCACGATCGCCGAGTTGCGTAAAGTCGAGCTCAACGGCCTCGAGCCCGCCGAGCTGGCGCGCGCAAAGAGCCAGCTCCAGGGCAACATGCTGCTTGGAATGGAATCCACCGACAGCCGCATGAACCGCCTCGCGCGCAACGAAATCTATTTCCGCCGCGACGTCTCGCTCGACGAGCTGTCCCAGGGAATCGAGTCAGTCACCAACGACAACGTCGTCGAACTGGCATCAAGTTGGTTCCAACCCGACAAACTAGCGATGGTCCTGCTAGGCGACCTGAAAGGCCGAAAAATCTCCCGCGAAGTCTTCGCCCCCCTCGCGTAAGCGCCTCTCGTACCTCTCCCGTTACTTCACGGGAGAGGCCGCCTGCCCGCGAGCGGCCGGTAGGTGAGGGTTCTGGGCCTCAAGCTGCAAGCAGACATCGCCATCTCTTCAGTTCATCATTTACGAAACCCCTCCCGCTCGCCAACTCCCATGAAATCCCACCGGCACGCGATGATCCAAATGCGCCCGTGCGATAGGCCCGCTCTCAATCTGCTCTGCATTGAAAATCGCAAGATGACTCGCGTTTCGATCTTCATCGAAAACATTCGTCAGCAAATACCCTTCGCCTTCTCTTGAGTCTTTTCGCTTAGGCACGAACACCGGTTCCGCCATCGCAAAGCGCAGACCCGCCGTATAGACCTTCATCTGCCTGGCGACGTGATCGAAGTGCCCGATGCCTCGATGAAAAATGTCGTCGCTGCCCGGCCCACCGATACAAGCGACATAGCCATGCCGGTAACTCGATCCCACGCGCCGCTCATCGACACGCGGGTACTCACATCGCTCATCGCTGACTCTCTCCACACTGAATCTGCCTGGCTTCGACCAGTCGACCTCCCAGCGCGTCAGGTACTGCGTGGCGCGACGATGGTCGGTTGGCGATCCGTCCGCGAAAGGAAATACCGGGACCTCCTGCTGACAGACGTCCACGACAATCCTGTCGCCTTCGTTGAACGCATTCATGAGATGCCACACCATGCACGCATCGCCCTCGAACCATCGGATATCCTCGCCGCCGCCGTTTCGCGGCATGATTCCGACCTGCGTGCCGCGTTCGGGTTCCCACGCGATCGGCGGCGCGCCAGCCATCGCCCGCTTGATCGATACCGTCACCGGGCACATCGCTACGACGACAAAGTCTTTCGTCACCGCAAAATCATGAACCAGCGCCGGGAACGGCCCGTGGATCATTTGCGATCGAATCAACTCACCGGATGCGTTCGCGAAATAGATCTCGATATCACCGTTGAGGCGTCCGGTCGGAAAGTTCGCAAAGAAAATCATCTCGCGGGAAGCAGGATCGATCTTCGGATGCGCCGTCATGTTCCGCGGCAGCTTATTGTTGAAGGACCAGCGTCCGATCGTTTCGAGCGACACAGGATCCAGCTCGATCGGTACATGCCCTTCTTCCAGCGCCAGAAGTTTATTCGCATGCCAGACGATGTTTGTGTTCGCGACGCCGTCGGTTCGCATGCCGGCGACACTCGAATCCGAATCCGACGGGATGCCCGAGGTGCCGAACAGTGCCCGACCAGCAGCGTGTTCGAGATTCCACTGCTGCGTGCGCACCCAACGATTGCGGTAAGAGACGTTGCCGTTATGCACGCGGAACGCATGCACCATTCCGTCGCCATTGAGCGGGTTATAGTTGCCGCGCGGCGCAAATTGCGGACTGGGCCCGATACGATAAAAAGTGCCGTCGAGGTCCGCCGGGACTTCGCCCTCAATCGTCAAATGCGCGCGGTCGCATTCCATCCGAATCGGCTCGAACCCTTTCGACAAATAAGGATCGTTCGAAATCGCGCTCGCCATTTTCTCTGCCCTCCGACCATCTTCGCTAACAGGCAGCGCGCGCCGCTCGCAATGCAGTACCCCCACTTGATTTGTGGTTTTGATTGCTCCGCAGCCACTCGGCTGAATAAAAATTTTCTGTCAATAGGCGCGGGTGCTCTTTTTTGTGTCATTCTAGAGCGAAGCGAAGAATCCCGGATCCGGTCTTTAAGAACGGCAGAGCTGCTTGCCATCGCTCAGACAATTCGCCATACGAGATTGCAACGATGAATCCGATCGTGAAAATTGCGCGGCTCCGCAAGAGTGCGCTGCCGCTTCCCGCGTATCAGAGCGAGCATGCGGCCGGAATCGATCTGATGGCCGACATCGCGGCGCCGATCGAGATGGCGCCGCGCGAGCGCCGCGCCGTCCCGACCGGAATCGCCATCGAAATTCCCGTCGGCTACGAAGGACAGGTGCGGCCGCGCAGCGGCCGCGCGCTGAAGGAGGGCCTCGCGCTCATCAACTCGCCTGGAACCATAGATGCGGACTACCGCGGAGAAGTTAAAGTATTACTTGTGAATTTGGGCGAGCAGCCAATTCTGATAAAACCCGGCGATCGAATCGCCCAGCTCATCATCGCGCCAGTGATTCGCGCCGATATCGTCGAGGTCGATGAACTCGCGCCGAGCACGCGCGGCCCCGGCGGCTTCGGACACACCGGCCGCTGAGCGTTCGACAAACCCTCTCGATTGCGACAGCGTCGTCGCGTAATTTAGATCTATCAGCACACAGTGAAAGACAGACCAACCGAGACCGACGCGGCATTGACCGCGGTGACGCCCATAGACGGCCGCTACCGCGCGCGCACCCGGAGCCTCGAGGCCTACTTCAGCGAGTTCGCGCTGATTCGTTACCGCGTCCGCGTCGAGATCGAGTGGTATCTGTCGCTCGCGGCGCATCCGGAGATCAGTGCGCTGAAACCGCTCCCAGCGGCGACCGCGAAAAAGCTCCGCGCCGTTTACGAGGACTTCACGCTCGACGATGCGCGCCGGGTGAAGGAGCTTGAGGCGACCACCAATCACGACGTCAAAGCGGTCGAGTATTTCGTAAAAGAGCGAGTCGCCGCGATCGATTCGGCGCTGCCGATCGAGATGGTGCATTTCGCGTGCACCTCCGAGGACATCAACAATCTCGCCTACGCGCTCATCCTGAAGGAGTTCGTCGCGAATGATCTGACGCCGCGGCTCGAGGCTGCGAATGCGCCGATCGTCAAGCTGGCGCATCGCTACAAATCACATCCGATGATGGCGCGGACGCACGGGCAGGAAGCGTCGCCGACGACGGTCGGCAAGGAGATGGCGATCTTCGCGACACGTATCGCGCGCCAGCTCTCGCAGCTTCGGCATCAGGAATTTCTCGGCAAGCTCAACGGCGCGGTCGGCAACTTTAACGCGCATCACTTTGCGCATCCCGAGGTCGACTGGATCGCGCACTCGCAGAACTTCGTCGAGCGCCTCGGCCTGACCTGGAATCCGCTCACCACGCAGATCGAAAGCCACGATTTTATTGCCGAGCTGTTTGCGATCCTGATGCGCATCGACACGATCCTGCTCGGCTTCTGCCGCGACATGTGGAGTTACATCTCAATCGGCTACTTCGCGCAGAAGGCGGTCGCGGGCGAGACCGGATCGTCGGTGATGCCGCACAAGGTGAATCCGATCGACTTCGAGAACTGCGAGGGCAACCTCGGAATCGCGAATGCGCTGTTCGACCATCTCGCGCAGAAGCTGCCGGTCTCGCGATGGCAGCGCGACCTGACGGACAGCACCGCGATCCGCGCGATGGGCACCGCGTTCGGGCATCTGGTGGTTGCGCTGGCGTCGTTGGAGCGCGGCCTCGCGCGGGTCGAAGTGAACGAGTCGCGCATCGCCGAGGACCTCGAGGCCGAGCAGGCGTGGGAGGTTGTCGCCGAGGCGATTCAGACCCTGATGCGGCGTCACGCGATGCCGAGACCGTACGAGACGCTCAAGGAACTGACGCGCGGGCGGCGGATCGATGGCCAGATGATCAAAGAGTTCATCGCGACGCTGCCGCTGGACGAAACCGCCAAGCGCGCGCTGCGCGAATTGAATCCCCGCAGCTATGTGGGGTTGGCGGCGAAGCTGGTCGAGCAATTTGCGCCGCCGGACTAACCCCTAGCCCATTCCCTCGAGGGAAGGGGAACCGGTGATTTGTGTGTTACACGACGACCGGGATCGCGCTCTATCCACAGCGCTCGCGCCTCGGTTTGTGGACAACTGGCGCTGGTTTCGTTGTGATGAGGCGACGGGTCGGTAAGATGATTAGATTAAAATATTCCGATCGAACATAGGGAGAACGAATCGTGGAAACTACTCCGCAAAAACTCGAAATGTTTTACGAGGGCAAGGCGAAGAAACTTTACTCCACGTCCGACCCCGACCTCGTCATTGCCTACTTCAAGGACGACGCGACCGCCTTCAACGGCAAGAAGAAGGACACCATCGAGGACAAGGGCGTGATGAACAACCGCATGTCGGAGTTGTTCTTCACGCTGCTCGAGAAGCAAGGCGTGAAGACGCATTTTGTCCGCCGTCTCAACGATCGCGAGATGCTCTGCAAACGCCTGCAAATCATCCCGGTCGAGACTGTGGTGCGGAATATCGTCGCGGGATCGATGGCGAAACGACTCGGGCGCGAAGAAGGCGAGCCGCTGCCGCATCCGATTGTCGAGTACTACTACAAGTCCGACGCGCTTGATGATCCGTTGATCATCGGCGAGCACGCGATCGCGTTTGGATGGGCGACCGCCGCGGAACTTAAGCAGGTCGACACGATGGCGCTGAAAGTGAATTCGATACTGACTAAATTTCTGGATGAGCGCGGCGTGATCCTGGTGGATTTCAAGCTCGAGTTCGGACGGCATCACGGCGAAGTCCTGCTCGGCGATGAAATCTGTCCCGACACTTGCCGTTTCTGGGACAAGGCGACGCGGCAGAAGCTCGACAAGGATCGGTTCCGGCGCGATCTCGGCGGCGTCGAAGAGGCTTATCACGAGATGCTGCGGCGCGTGGAAAATTGAACCACGCCGACGCGCAAAATTGCGGCCAATTTAAGGCGATGGTCGGAATAGGCGGCTTGCGGGTTGAGGATTAATCGAAAACGTTTCACGTGAAACGTTTTTTAGTTCAGGAGAACGAAACGCGAATTGTCTGCGAGGACCTGAGTTGCAAGTAAGAGTGTTCGTGACGCCCCGGAAGGGAATCCTCGACCCGCAGGGGCGCGCGGTTGAAAGTTCGCTGCAGAGTCTCGGCTTCAAGAACGCTTCAGGCGTCAAAGTCGGCAAGTACATCACGTTGGAAATCGATGCGCGGAGCGCGTCCGAGGCGCGCGACGAGGCTAAGAAGATGTGCGACGCTCTCCTCGCCAACCCGGTGATCGAGGATTACCGCTTCGAGGTGGACGGCGAATGAAGTGGGGCGTCGTGCGATTCCCCGGATCGCTGGACGATGGCGACGCGATTCATGCGCTTGCGGACGTGATGGGCCAGGACGCGCGAATCCTGTGGCATAAGGACGAATCGCTCGACGGCGTCGAGTGCGTGCTGCTGCCGGGCGGTTTCAGTTACGGCGATTATTTGCGCACCGGCGCGATCGCACGCTTCTCGCCGATCATGAAGAGCGTGGCGAAATTCGCGGCTGACGGCGGCCTCGTCATCGGCACATGCAACGGCTTTCAGATTCTGTGCGAGGCGCATCTGCTGCCCGGCGCGCTCACGCGCAACCGTTCGCTCTCCTTTGTCTGTGATCGTGTGTGGCTGCGGGTCGAGAATGCGGGTACGCCGTTCACGCGCGCGACCAGGCAGGGAGACCTGCTGCGGCTGCCGATCAAACATGGCGAAGGATTGTATGTCGCGCCTGAGGATGAGCTCCGCCAGATGGAAGAGCGCGGGCAGGTGATTCTGCGCTACGTCGATGCGGACGGGCGCGAGAGTGACGCGGCGAATCCCAACGGATCGATGCGCGCGATTGCGGGCGTCGCCAACGAGCGCTTCAACGTTTTTGGCTTGATGCCTCATCCGGAGCACGCGGTTGAGCCGATGCTCGGCGGCGAGGACGGGCTCAAAATTTTCCAGTCGATACTCGGGAGCGCGCGATGAGCGAGCGTCCGGTTTCGCTTGCGGGCGAGCCGAAAGCCGATGTCGAGCAGGCCCGCGCGTTCGGACTCACGCCCGACGAGTATCGCAAGATCGAACAGATCATCGGGCGCACGCCGACTTACACCGAGCTCGGCGTTTTCTCCGTGATGTGGTCGGAGCATTGCTCGTACAAGTCGTCGCGTATCCACCTGAGAAAGCTGCCGTCGAAGAGCGAGCTGGTGGTGCAGGGGCCGGGCGAGAATGCCGGCGCGATCGATGTCGGCGACGGCTGGGCGGCAGTTTTCAAAATCGAAAGCCATAACCATCCGTCGTTCGTCGAGCCTTACCAGGGCGCGGCGACCGGGGTCGGCGGAATCCTGCGCGATATTTTCACGATGGGCGCGCGACCGGTGGCGAGCATGAACTCGCTCAAGTTCGGATCGTTCGCGCATCCGCGGACACGCTACCTGCTCGGCGGGGTGGTCGGTGGAATCGGCGGCTACGGCAACTGCGTGGGCGTGCCGACTGTTGCGGGCGAGGTGATGTTCGACGCGGCGTACAACGCGAATATTCTCGTCAACGCGTTCTGTCTCGGGCTCGTGCGCAAGGGTGAGATGATGAGCGCGAAGGCGCGCGGCGTCGGCAACCCGGTGCTTTATGTTGGATCTGCGACTGGGCGCGACGGAATTCACGGCGCGTCGATGGCGTCGGCGGAGTTTGACAAGGAGAGCGAGGCCAAGCGTCCGGCGGTGCAGGTAGGCGATCCGTTCACCGAGAAACTATTGATCGAGGCGTGCCTCGAGGCGGGCAAGACCGGCGCGATTGTCGCTATCCAGGATATGGGCGCTGCGGGACTTACGTCGTCATCGAGTGAGATGCCGTCGCATGGCGGGCTTGGGATCGAGCTCGATCTCGACCGGGTGCCGCTGCGCGAGGCGAATCTCACGCCGTACGAAATTCTGCTTTCCGAATCGCAGGAGCGCATGCTGATTGTCGCGGAGCGCGGGCGCGAAGCTGAGCTGCAAGCGGTGTTCGAGAAATGGGATTTGCATGCGGTCGTGATCGGGCGAATTACCGACGACCAGCGATGGCGCGCGCGATGGCATGGGCAGGTCGTCGCCGATATTCCAATCGGAGCACTGGCGGATGATGCGCCGCTATACGATCGTCCCGCGGCCGCGCCGAGCAAACCAGAACCCTCACCTACCGGCCGCGATGCGGCCGGCCTCCTCTCCCGTGAAGTAACGGGCGAGGTAGGAGCGGCGCTGCGGGCGCTGCTCGACAGTCCCAATGTCGCGTCGAAGAAGTGGGTTTATCGGCAGTACGACTCGATCGTGCAAAGCAACACTGTGCTCGGGCCGGGCAGCGACGCGGCGGTGCTGCGAATCAAGAATTCGCGGCGCGCCATGGCGTTGAAAGTCGATTCGAATCCTCGCGCGTGCGCGCTCGATCCATATCTCGGCGCGGTCGGCGTGGTCTGCGAAGCGGCGCGCAACGTCGCGTGCGCCGGTGCACGTCCGGTGGGAATCACGAACTGCCTGAACTACGGCAACCCGGAGCGGCCCGAGGTGATGTGGCAATTTATCCGCGGTGTCGATGGGCTGCGCGATGCTTCGATCGCATTTGGCGCGCCCGTGGTCAGCGGCAACGTGAGTTTTTACAACGAGACCGAAGGTCATCCGATTCCGCCGACGCCGACGATCGCCGTGCTCGGCGTGATGATCGACGTCGCCAGGCACGTTACGCAGCATTTCAAGAATCCCGGTGACGCTATCGCAATCGTGCGCACGGCGCGTCCGTCGCTCGCTGCGAGCGAGTATTCCGCGATTTTCGAAATCGACGGCGGGAGCCTGGTTGCGGTTGACCTCGCGCGCGAGGCGGCTCTGGTAGAGGGGCTGGTTGAAGGCGCCGAACAGGGGCTGATAAGATCAGCTCACGATATCGCCGAGGGCGGGCTTGCGGTGGCAATGGCTGAGGCCTGTTTCAATCCGCGGGCGATTCTGGGAGCCGAAGTTGAACTTGGGCGAGCTGGAAACGCCGACGCGGTTGATTTTTTTGGCGAGGGCGCATCGACGGTGATTTTGTCGATCGCACCGGGCGACGTGGCCCGCGTCGAGAAATTGTTCGCCGGTCGAGGACTTGAGTTTGAAGTGATCGGAACCGTAACTGCCGAACAGCGGCTCAAGATTGGCACGGCGATCAACGAGAGCGTTTCCGAGTTGCAGCGAATTTACGAAGACGCGATTCCAAGGAGGCTCAGAGGCGGTGACTGAAGAAGATTCGGTCCTTGCGGTCGAAGCAGTCGAAGAATCGCCGCTCGACGTCTTCCACGAAGAGTGCGGCGTATTCGGCGTCTACCGGCATCCGGAGGCCGCCAACCTCGCATACTTGGGGCTCTACGCGCAGCAGCATCGCGGGCAGGAGTCGGCGGGAATCGTTTCGTCCAACGGCAAGTCGCTCATTTCGCATCGCGGGATGGGACTGGTCGCTGACGTTTTCAACAGCTCGATAATCGAAAAGCTCGAAGGGACCAGCGCGATTGGACACAATCGCTACTCGACGACCGGCTCAACCACGATCGGCAATTGCCAACCGCTGGTAGTCGAGTATGCGCGCGGCGGACTCGCGCTCGCGCACAATGGCAATCTCGTAAATTTCAGCGAACTGCGCGAACGGCTCGAGTCGACCGGATCGATCTTCCAGTCGTCGTCCGACAGCGAGGTGATGATTCATCTTATCGCGGCGTCGCACGCGCCTACTCTGCCGGAGCGGGTTGCGGAGGCGCTGGCTCAGGTGCGCGGCGCATACTCGCTGGTGGTGCTGACGGAAGACTCGATGATCGCTGTGCGCGATCCTCAAGGCTTTCGCCCGCTGGTGCTGGGCAATCTCAACGGCGCGACGATCGTGGCGTCGGAGACCTGCGCGCTGGACCTGGTGCGCGCCGAATATATTCGCGAGATCAATCCCGGCGAGATGATCGTCGTCGATGAGGGCGGGTTGCGATCGATCAATCCGTTCGCGCACGCGCCGACCAAGCGATGCATCTTCGAGTACGTGTACTTCTCGCGGCCCGACAGCCAGGTTTACAGCCGCAACGTGTATCAAGTCCGCAAGCAGCATGGACGAGCGCTCGCGCGCGAAGCTCCGGTTGAGGCGGACATCGTGGTGCCGGTGCCGGATTCGGGCACGCCCGCAGCGCTCGGTTACGCGGAAGAATCGGGGATACCGTTCGAAATGGGGCTGGTGCGGAGCCATTACGTCGGCCGTACGTTTATCGAGCCGCGCCAGTCGATTCGCCATTTCGGGGTGAAGATCAAATTCAACCCGGTCGCTGAATTGTTGCGCGGCAAGCGAATCGTGCTGATCGAGGACTCTCTCGTGCGCGGCACCACGCTGCGGAAAGTGATCCCGATGCTGCGGCAGGCGGGTGCGCGCGAGGTTCATATGCGGATCGCGGCGCCTCCCACCACCAACTCGTGCTTTTACGGTATCGATACGCCGACTCGCGAGGAGCTGTTGGCGTCGTCGCATTCGATCGAGGAAATTCGACGTTACATCACGGCCGACTCGCTCGCTTATCTCAGTTGGGACGGTTTGTACTCGTTCAACGGCGACAGCCGCGAGGGATTTTGCGACGCGTGCTTTACCGGGAACTATCCGGTCGAGATTCCGCGCAACACGACGCCCGCGCAGCTGCATTTGTTTCTTGCGAATGAGGATGGGTTGAAGGCGGATCGGAGGTAAGGAACTTGATTTTAGTGAAACCCGCGGTGGGTTTCACGTTTCCTTCGGCAGGGATAACCCCTGCACCCAGCAATAAGAGAATTTCAAGGCGATGAGTTGACGACGTCCTGCAGGAACTGCTTCATCGGGTGCTGCGAAACCAGGATGCAAATGCAGCCGCCCTGCGGATAGCTCAGGCAAATACTGTAGCCCTTGTATTGGTAGTAGTGATGCTCGCCGTAGAAGCTGCTGTCAGCTCCTTCGCCTGAAGCACTCACCAATTCGCCGGGGGGTGGCCGTAGGCCGTGCGACTTCATGTAGGTGCACAAAATCGTTCCCGAATCGCCGCGATAAAAGGTGTATGCGACCGGGCTGCCGTCAGGCAGCCGATCAAGCCGCGCGCCGATAAGCTTGTAACCTCGCTGCCGAAAATCCCAGATGAAGCCCGGCAGCTTGTGTTCCATATAAGTGTCAGAGATGTCGGCCGGCGAATCCGACTTGACGTTGGGCTCGAAGTGGCTGACGAACTGCGCGTAGTTATTGACTGCCAGGTCGAACGGCGGGATCGCGTGCGCATTGTCAGGGCCGCTGCCGCCATGAAGTATCACGAACGCGAAGACCGCGACTGCGGCGATCGCGACCGGTACTCCAGCCCATAGGCCGGCACGGCGAATCGAGAAGCGTCCAACGCGATCAGCGTCGGCGGAACGATCACGACGCGCCTCGCGCAGCGCTGCGCGGTCGTCTGATGAATCGATTGCATCGAGCGCGGCAAGGATCGAGCCGCGGACCATCGGCGGCGTCCGGCGCATCGCGGCGCGCTCGCGCAGCAGCGCCTTGACCGCGCGTTCCTCGGCAAAGCGCACGCGACAGTTGACGCATCCAGCGAGATGCTCTTCGACCTCGCGCAACTCCGCCGGCGTCAACTCACCGTCAACGTGAGCCGACAGGTAATTCTCAATGTAGGTGTTACAATCCACTCTTATTGTTACCGGCTCGCTCCACTCCAACTGGCATCTCAGTCGGGAGTCAAGACCGTATTATTCCACGCTCCTTGGCAAAGTTAGTTAGCGCATCGCGCAAGATTGCACGTCCACGTGACACTCGCGATTTTACCGTACCGATAGGTATCTCCAGAACCCCCGATACCTCCTGATAGCTGAGCTCTTCGACGTCGACCAACAGAATCGCTTCGCGGAATTCCGCGGGCAAACCGCCCAACGCAACTTCGACCTCACTCTCCATCCCGTGTCCAGCCAGCAAGGCTTCGGGATTCGACCCGGCCGGATCGATTCGCAGGCTTTCGCCCTCGACCTTGCGATCGAACTCCTCCGGGGATGAAGCCGGTTGCTCGCGTGAGTATTTGCGATAGCCGTTGCGGAAGTTGTTGAACAGTATCGTCAGCATCCAGGCGCGACAATTCGTACCGGACTCGAACTGATGAAAGAAGCGGTACGCACGCAGCACCGTCTCCTGCAGCAAGTCGTTGGCGTCGTCGGGATTGCGCGCAAGCCGTATCGCCATCGTGTACAGCGCGTCGAGATGAGGCAACGCCTCGTCTTCGAATCGCTTGCGCCGATCCGTGCCGGTGCCGCTCTTGTAGGCCATATTCCGATTTCAAAAACATAGCATCCCCCATCAATGAAATCTTGCCTACGCTCGAAATGTTCCCACTAGCTCTTGTTGAACACGGATGTTTAGACTGTGAAATGCGGCCGCGGCAGTTCGGCGCGCGAAAACAATCAGCTAAGGAGCTACGGATATGACGAAGGCGAAAATTACCGGTGCCATGCTGGCGACTGCAGTCGCGCTGATGTTTGCGGGCAATGCGGTACAAGCGGCGGATAGTCCCGACTCGAGCGCGGCGGCGTCGCAGGTCAAGTGCGTCGGCGGCAACGCGTGCAAGGGTCAGAGTTTGTGCCAGAGCGCGGAGAGCAGTTGCAAGGGAGCCAACTCTTGCAAGGGCAAGGGCTACGTGATGACGCCGACGGCGAAGGAATGCATCGCGGCCGGCGGCAAACCAGAGACTGTTACGAAGAGCGACTAGGCTCGATCGCGAGATGAAACGTTCTGACTTCGCGATGCTCGGCTACGGCGTCGGGCTAAGACGTCAGCACTACAGCCACGTGCTGGAGACGCGTCCCAAGGTCGATTGGTTCGAGGTCATCTCGGAAAATTTCATGGTCAAAGGTGGACGCGCGCTCGAAGTGCTCGAAGGAGTGCGCGCCAACTATCCAATCGCGATGCATGGCGTGTCGATGTCGATAGGTTCGACCGATCGGTTGAATCGCAGCTACCTGCGGCAACTGCGCGAACTCGCGCGAAGGTTCGAGCCTGCGTGGATTTCGGATCACCTATGCTGGACGGGAATAGGCGGCCGCAATCTTCATGATTTGCTACCGCTGCCGTACACCGAGGAGGCGATCCGTCACGTCGTCGCGCGAATCCGCGAGGTGCAGGACGCACTCGAGCGGCCGATACTGATCGAGAACGTCTCCAGCTACATGGCGTTCGCGGACTCGACGATGACCGAGTGGGAATTTATCTCGACGATCGCGGACGAAGCCGACTGCGGAATCCTGCTCGACATCAACAATATCTTCGTCAGCGCGTTCAACCATCGCTTCGACGCCAATAACTATATCGACGCGGTGCCGGCCGAGCGCGTCGTGCAGTACCATCTCGCGGGGCATAGCGATCACGGCACCTACCTGCTCGATACGCACGACCATCCGGTGCGCGACGAGGTATGGGCGCTGTACGAGCGGGCGGCGCGGCGCTTCGGCGCAGTGTCGGCGCTGGTGGAATGGGACGACAACATCCCGGAGTTCGCGGAGCTGGCGGATACCGCGGATCGAGCGCGCGATATCTTCAATGCAGACTCAACTGAAAAACCTGCAAAGCCTGCTCTATCGGCTGATCACCGCGCCTAGCGGCGTCGCCGAGGGGCTCGCGGCCGAGCGCGACCTGCGCGCGGACGGCCTCGATGCGATCGTGCTTGGCGATGAGCGCCTGTCAGCCGAGGCTCGCGTCGACATCTATGCGAACATGTATTTCTATCGCATCCGCGACGCGCTCAAAGAGGACTTCCCCGCTACACTCGCGGTCCTCGGCGACGACAATTTTCACAACCTGGTTACAGGCTACCTGCTTGAATATCCGCCGACCGAGCCGTCGATCTCACATTGCGGGCGGTATCTCGCGGACTATCTGCGCGATCATCCTCTGCGCAAAGGCGCGCCATTTGTTGCGGACCTTGCGAAGCTGGAACGCGCGGTCGTCGAGGTGTTTACCGGTCCCGACGAGGCTGTACTGGATCCTGACGCGCTCCGTGCGACTCCACCTGAAGACTGGCCCGCGATGAAGCTCAGGATTCATCCGGCGGCGCAGATACTCGCGCTCGAATGGCGAGTGTCGGAGTTGTTGCGCGCGGTCGAGGAGGGGCATCCGTGGAAACCCGCCGAGCAGGGCGCGGTCAAAGTCCTCGTATGGCGGCGCAACGCACGCGTCTTCTATCGCGATCTCGAACGCGCTGAAGCAGATGCGATCGAGGCAGCCTCGCGCGGCGCCACCTTCGCGGAAATCTGCGACGTCGTCGCGGCGAACGCTGACGATCAAGATCCCGTCGCCACGATGAATCGATCGCTCGCGCGATGGCTCTCCGAAGCCTGCTCGCGCGCGGATGATTTTTGACTCTGCCGCGGCTATAAGAAATGTTGAGCGCGCGAAGCGGCTCAACTCATGGCGGCAAATCCCAAGGTTACAGGCGACACAATCAGCGTCGAGCGGCCGACCAGCCGCGCGCAGCTGGAGGAATTCGCTCGGCTTCCATTTCAGGTCTATGCCGCGCGCGATGCGTGGTGGCCGCCCGACGTGCAGAACGAGATCGATCTGCTGTCGCGCCGCAGCCTGCTCTCGTCGCATCTCGAGATCACGCCGTTCTGCGCGCGCCGAGGAGGCATTCTCGTCGCACGCGTCAGCGCGGTTATCAATCGCCGCTATATCGAACATTGGAATGAGCAACTCGGGCAGTTGATTCAGTTCGAAGCGCTCGAGGGCGAGGACGTCGCCGTCGCCGCGATGCTCAGTGAGGCCGTCAATTCGCTGCGCGAGCGTGGGATGCGCGCGGTTCGCAGCGGCTTCGCGGCGTTTCTCGATTATCCGTACGCGATCGACAACTACGATTCGTTGCCGTCGTTCCTGCTGCGCGGAAACCCCGCATCGTACCATCGCTACTTCAAGGAGGCTGGCTTCGTCACCGAAAAAGGGCAGGTCGATTACACGGCGCCGCTCACGCCGGAAATCCTCGCGCGATATCGCAGGATGGCCGAGGCGGCTGCCGTCGCGGGCGTCACGATTCAAAGCTGGCGCGAGTACGGCTTCCTGGCTGCGATCGACGCGTGGACCGACGTGACCAACGCCGCGTTCGACCGCCATTGGGGATGGAATCCTGTGACGCGCGCGGAAGTGCGCCCGATGCTTACGTCGTTGTGGGAAACTCCGGTGGCAGATCTTTCGATGCTCGCAACCATCGACAACGAATGTGTCGGCGCCGTGTTCTCGGTGCCCGATCTCAGTCCCGCGCTTGCGCGAGTTCGCAGAGGAGTAAGGCTCGACCCCGAGCGCGGCGGCGGTACGCGCGGCGCGCTCATCAATATCGGAGTCGTCGAGCGGGCGCGCGGACGCGGCGTCGCACTCGCGATGGCGGCGCGATCATTCCTCGCGATGGCGCGGCGCAAGATGCGCTTTGCCGGCTACACCCTTGTCCTCGATGACAACTGGGCCTCGCGCCGCACGGCGCTAGGCTTGGGCGCGCACGTCACCGGCAACTTCGTGACGTATCGCCTTTCCTGACCCGCCGTCTTTCGTGACCACCGTCTCTATCGAGCCGCTCGACCGCCGCTTCTTCCTCTTGAAGGAGCTTTGGTTCGGGTTTTCCCACGGCCTCCGGTTCGTTTGATCAGGCTTTTTCTCGCCGGTGATTTTGCTTTGGGACTGTCCGATCTGGCCTCCGACTTTGCGCCTTTGCTCAGCGCCTCCATCTGCAATTCACCGAGTTTGTTCCGCGTCCAATTGAGATGCTCGTCTTCTTCCTGCTCGACTTCGCTGGCGGCGGCACCGAGGATTTCGCGCAACCGGTCGTCGGTCGTTTGACGTGCGATTTTACCCATCAGTTCCCAATCGGCGTGATCCTTAGTCTCCGCAAGGACGATGTTTTCGATCGCATTCAATTCGGCTTGATCTTTCGATAGACCACTGGCATCCATGCTGCGCAGCAGGGCTTGCGCCTTTTCGGTCGCCACTTTCGCGGTAGGGCTCTGCGCGCGAGGATTTCCACCGAGGCGGTGGATCACATCGGTGAGCACCTTCTGATGCTTAAGCGTCTGTCGATGGAACTCGCGGAATTTGGTTCGCACCTCGGAATCGGAAACCAGTCCGAGCGCCTTTTCATAGAGTTTCTGACCGCCCATCTCGACAGCGAGGAATTCGCTCAAGACGTCCATCAGCGTGCGCTCGTTGATTCGGGCACTGGTGAAGAAGTCTTTTACTTTTTCGGTTAGTTCAGCCATAGAGTCTTTCCCTCCGGGAAAAGCAGGGTGATATTTCCCAAGTAATAAGCAGGAAGCGCGCCAAACATCCGTTTGGACCTCGGATTGTTACGGCGCAGTTCGCGATCGATGGTCTGGTTTCAAAACGCTGCATTTGTTCGCTGAATGCCTTCCTTGAGAACGCCTGAAATTCTGGGGCTCGAAAACAAAGAGCCTCATCAGGCGCTGATCGATCCTGATAAAACCGGAAGTATGTAACTTTCGCCACAACAAACCGTCCCTTGCTCCGACGCGACCCGGTCCGATACTAGAGGTGCTGGATGCTAAGCCTCCGCCTCCTCGCGCTGTTCATTCATATCGTGGCTGTTATCGTCGCCCTGGGCGGATCGCTGTTCAGCACCTTCGCCCTGGCTCCAGTTCTGATCGACGAACTCGATCCGCCTGCGCGGGTCCGAGTCTCCCGCCGGATCGTTCGCCGCCTCGGCGCGATCGTGCTTACTTCGCTCGCGGTGCTGGTCGTGACCGGCATCCTGAACGTACTGTTCATCGGCGGCGTTTCGATTCTGCTCGCGATCAAGCTGGTGCTGGTGGTCGTCGTAATCGGACTCGCGCTCTATCAATACGGAAACCTCGGCGCGCAGATCTGGCGGCTCTCGGCTGCCGGTCCGAGTCCGGAAGTCGCAGACCTGCAAGCGCGCTTTCGAAGGGTCGGGCTGACGGTCGGCTCGATCGTGTTGCTGATTGTCTATCTCTCGATCGGGCTCACGCGCGGCTCTGGCGCGATTGTCGCGTCGATTCGCTGAAGGGTCACTGGATGCCACGAAACAAAAAGCCGCGACGAACGCCCTGGTGGATGGGACGGCTCACCTTTGTCGCGCTTCTCCTCACCGTCGTCTTTACGGTCAGCTATGCGGTGGGCGCGCATATCGCGGTGCGATATCTGAATCCGTCGTTCGGCGCATGGTGGAACTCCAACGAGTTCGCAATCCTCGAGTGCGCGGCGGCGGCCTTGGGAATGTTGATCGGAATTCGCATCGGCGCGCGGCTGGTGCAGGGCGGAGAGGTGAAAAACCGCTCGATGGTAGCGGCGGTAATCGTTGGCGGTCTCATCCTGCCAATCGTCGCGCGGATCAACGCAGAAGTCGCGCGCTTTAAATTTACCAGCGGCGGATTCGCCACCGGATGGCTGATCGACCACTTTGGCTACGACACCGGAATCATTCTTGACAAGGTTCTGACGGCGGGCGTTTACTCGATCAAGATCGCAGCGTTTGCGCTTCCAGTCGGTATGATTCTCTTCGGTGTCGCGATTGCTATCCTCATGACCGCCGAGCCTGCTGGCGATACCGCTGACGCAACTTCCAAATGAATCGCGACGATCGCAAACCTCGCAAGCCGCACGCCATCACCCGCAGATCGTTTATTAAGGGCGCCGGCGCAGTTGCGGCAGCGGCAGGGTTGGTGCGCGTCGGGCCTGCATCTGCTGACGAGAAGACGCTGCCGCCGGGCGTCGTCGAACAGCTCGGGCCGTACGCCACGACGATCGAGCTCAATATCAACGGCAAGCCCGCGACGCTCGAGATTGAGCCGCGCGTGACGTTGCTGCGTGCGCTGCGCGAGCATCTTGGACTGACTGGCTCCAAGCTCGTGTGCGATCGCGGAGCGTGCGGCGCATGCACCGTGCATCTCGACAGCAAGCCTGTCACCTCGTGCATGGTGCTGGCGATCGACGCGCGCGGTCACCAGGTCACGACGATCGAAGGACTTGGGACGCCCGCGAACATGCATCCGGTGCAGGCCGCGTTCGTCGAAGAGGACGCGCAGCAATGCGGCTTCTGCACACCGGGGATGGTGATGTCGGTTGCGGCGGCCCTCGAAAAAAATCCTTCTGCGACGACTGACGAAATCAAACATGCGACTGCGGGCAATACTTGCCGCTGCGGTACTTACCCGCATGTCTTCGCGGCCGCTCTCAAAGCCGTCAAGCCCGGACGCGCGACCAAGGACATCTGATGTCGCGACGGGTCACGCTCAAACTCGGCTTTCAAGGCAACACGCAAGATGTCGCGGTCGTCATTCCAGACGACGAACCGACGCCGTGGGATTGGGGGGAACGCCTGTCGGTCGTCGGCAAACCTACGCCGCGCGTCGATGGACCGCTCAAAGCGACGGGCGCCGCGCACTATACCTACGACATCGAATTGCCCGGGATGCTTTACGGCGCGATCCTGCGCAGTCCATGGCCGCACGCACGCGTTCGTAATATCGATTTGTCGGCGGCACAGCATCTTGATGGTGTGCGCGCGGTTTTTGCGCTCGACGATCGCGAGATCCGTTTTGCCGGACAGGAAGTCGCCGCCGTGGCCGCGACCAGTTCCGATATCGCCGCCGACGCGCTCAAGTTGATCAAAGTCGAATACGAAACGCTGCCGTTCGTGGTCGATATGGAGTCTGCGGCCAAGGATTCCGCGCCGCGCGTTTTCGGTAGTGGTTCGAACGTCGGCAGGACCAAACACTCGAACGTCGGCGATGTGCCGAAGGGACTCGAGATTGCGGCGAACACGATCGAGGCTACGTACACCACGCCGGTGCAGACCCACGTCTGCCTCGAAACACACGGCGCGGTCGCGAGCTTCAACCCGGCAGGCGATCAGCTCACGGTCTGGTGCTCGACGCAGGGCGTATTTTCAGTACGAGACGATCTTGCAGTGTACTTCAGCTTGCCGCCGGAGAGCGTGCGCGTGGTCTGCGAATATCTTGGCGGCGGTTTCGGATCGAAATTTGGTGCGACGCCCGAAATGATCATCGCTTCGCGGCTGGCGAAGATGACGGGAGTGCCGGTGAAAGTGATGCTCCCGCGCGCCGACGAGCATCGATCGACCGGCAACCGTCCGAACTCCGAGCAGAAGGTCAGGATGGGCGTCGATCGCGACGGCAAGCTGACTGCGATCGATCTGGTGACGCGCGGAAGCGGCGGTATTGGTGGCGGCGCCGGCAGTGCGGGCCCGTTCGGGTCGGTTTATCGATGCGCGAATATCCGTGTTCAGGAAACTGGCATCTACACGAATGCGGGGCCAGCGTCGCCCATGCGCGCGCCCGGATGGCCGCAAGGATGTTTCGCGCTGGAACTCGCGATGGACGAGATGGCGCGCAAGGCGGGAATCGACCGGCTCGAGTTCAGGCGCCGCAACAGCGACAACCCGGTGCGCGCGGCAGAATACGAAATCGGCGCGCGCGCGTTTGGATGGGCCGAGAAAAACGAGGCGGCGAAATCGAGCGGTCCCGTCAAGCGCGGCGTCGGCGTCGCGTCGGCCGAGTGGCATGCGGTCGGAGTGTCCGGTCCGGAGGCGCAAGTGATCGCGCATCGCGATGGCAGCGTCGAGGTCCGCGTCGGCACGCAGGATATCGGCACCGGCACGCGCACGGTTCTCGCGATCATCGCGGCGGAGGAACTCGGGCTGCCGGTCAGTCGCGTGAAGTCGGAAATCGGAGACACGCGATTTCTATTCTCAGTACCTAGCGGCGGCAGCTTGAGCGCTCCGTCGAACTCGCCGGCCGTGCGGCAGGCGGCGGCGCATCTCAAGGATAAGCTGTTTCGGATCGCCGCGCCGATTCTTGGCGCCGAGCCGGGCGACCTCGAGGCCGCTGACGAAACGATTCGCGTGCGCACCAGTCCCTCGCGATCAATTTCATTTAACGACGTATGCAAGCGAATCGCCGGCGATTCGATTTCCGCGCAGGGCGAGCGCGTGCCCAACTATGGCGGCTTTCGAGGCGACCAGGCCGGATGCCAATTCGCGGAAGTCGAAGTCGACACCGAAACGGGAATCATCCGCGTGACGCACGTCGTCGCGGTGCATGACGCGGGCCGGATCGTTGATCCTTTGACGGCGCGCAGCCAGGTCAACGGCGGCATCCTGATGGGAATCGGGTTCGCGCTGTTCGAGGATCGCCGGATGGACCCGCAGCTCGGCATCATGGTGAATCCGACGATGGACGACTACAAGCTGCTCGGCGCGCTCGACGTGCCGCAAATCGACGTGACGTTTTTCGAGGTCGCCAACGGCATCACGAATACCGGCGTGATGGGCCTCGGCGAGGTGTCGCACGTCGCGAGCACGGCCGCGGTCGCATGCGCGGTGTACGACGCGATTGGCGTGCCGGTACGTTCGCTCCCGATGACGCCCGACCGCGTTCTGGCGGCGCTGGGACACGTGTGAAGGATTTGCAATTGCGATGAACCGATTCGAAGTGATCACGCCTGCCGATGTTGCGAGCGCGTCGCGACTGCTGGCCGAAGATGGCAACGTTGCATTTGCGGGCGGTGTCGATGTGGTCGATCTGTCGAAGCAAAACATCGTATCGCCAGTCGCGCTGGTGAATCTGAAAGGGCTGAAGGAGCTCGGTGGTATCGAGGTGCGTCCGTCCGGCGAGCTTCGCCTCGGCGCGACGGTGAAGCTGAGCGAAGTCGCCGAGCATCCTGTGATCCGCGCGAAGTTCACCGCGATTGCCGAGGCGGCGGGCGAGGCGGCGACGCCGCAGATTCGCAACCTGGGCACGGTCGGCGGAAATATTCTGCAGCGTCCGCGATGCTGGTACTTTCGCAATCCCGACGTGAATTGCCTGAAGAAGGGCGGCGACACCTGCTACTCGATCGGCGGGCTGAATCGTTATCACGCGATTCTCGGCGGCGGCCCGTCGTTCATCGTGCATCCGTCGAATCTCGCGCCCGCGCTGATTGCGATGCGCGCGAGCGCGACGATAGTCGGCCCGACAGGACAGCGCAGCGTCGAGCTGGAAAAGTTCTTCACGCTGCCGAGTGTCGATCCTAAGCGCGAAAATTCTTTGAAGCCCGGCGAAATAATTACCGAAGTGATCGTGCCTGCGCCGTCCGCGGGCGTGCGCAGCCATTACCTGGAGGCGCGCGAGAAGCAGAGCTTCGATTGGCCGCTGGTCAGCGTCGCGATCGTGATCGATCGTGCTCCGAGTGCGAACACTGTCCGCGATGCGCGCGTTGTGATGGGCGCAGTCGCCCCTATCCCGTGGCGATCTACTGATGCGGAAGCTGCGCTCAAGGGCGGGGTGCTCGACGAGTCGCGCGCGCGTGCCGCCGCCGAGGCTGCGCTGAAAGACGCACAGCCGATGTCCGACAACGCGTACAAGGTGGTGATCGCGAAGGTGATCGTGCGTCGCGCGATCATGCATGCCGCCGGCCTGGAGGCTGCGTAACATGGCCTCGCCATTTTGCGCGCTGCTCCGCACCAAGACCGCGTACTACCGCACGCCCGACGGCGAGCGCATTTTCAAGCCCGACGACATCGACCGCATGCTACACCTGCCTCAAGACCCAGCGGCCGGTGGGACCTGACGGGCGGCCCGTCGATGCGCAAGCGTGCAGCACGGATCGCGGATGCTTCGAGGAGGAGTGAAAAAAAATTCCAGGGAGGACCGACGGCGATGAGCACTCGCGCGAAGAATCCCTTCCGGCGGGCTGTGTGCTATGGTTGCAGGGGAACGCATCGGGGAGTCACAAACGTCGGAACCGAACGCTATCGCCAAATCGCGGTTGAGTTAAAGTGATACTTTAAATATGAAAAAACCGAGCGGACGACGAGTCCCGCTGTCCGTCATCGCAGTTTTTTTCGCGCTGACATTTCCATTCACTCCTGCCCATGCCCAGGTAAAGCCCGGCGACCGGATCACCGCGAAGAATGCGGAGCAGGTCCGCGCGCTGGTGAGTCCGGGCACTTTTGTCGCCGTCGCCAAGGGCATGGAGATGAATATCGTCGCGCCGAGCCGCGTCAATTGGCCGCCGCCGTTCCAGGACGCAACCGAAAAATATTCCAGCCAGGTGCGCCTCGCCCCGGACCATCGCGATCTGATCGGTTACGTCGCCGGACAGCCGTTCCCGCTGCTCGATCCCAATGATCCCGACGTTGCGACCAAGATCATGTGGAACCAGTACTTCAAGCCGATCGCGACCGACGATGCCGACTTGCGCTTTTTCGAATGCCAGGTGGCGAGGCAAAATCCCGGCGCGCAACAGGCGCTGATGACGCTGACTGAGGTCGGGCACCTGGCGGCTTACTCTGATCTCGGACGCACCGAGGTCGAGCCGCTGCCTGTCGATCCGGATTTCAAGATTAGCGGGATCTGGGGGCGTGCTGCTGCGTATCCCACTCTCGCGCCCGCCGAAGACCGCGGCAGTGGAGCTATCCGTTATCGCTACTGGGACGCAAACCGCGGCGACGACGCGTGGGCATTCCTGGCGGGGACACGGCGCGTGCGTCGCGTGAATGAAGTGATCATGAGTTCATCGCCGGGACTCTCGACCTGGGACGCCGATCACGCCGGCGGATTTGGCGCGAAGCCGCAAGAGTACAACTTCAAATATCTGGGCGACAAAAACATGCTCGCATGCGCACATGCGCAGAACTCGCCCGCGCAGCCATGCAAGAGCGACGGCGGCGCGACCGCGTGCAACGACGATTGGGAGATGCGCCATCTTTACGTGGTCGAGGTGACGCCGCGCCCGGAAAGAATCCAGGGCATCCTGCAGTCGAAGACGATCGTGTACGTCGACGGCGAGGGATGGTTCAATCCGTACGTCGACAGCTACGATCAGAAAGGCGAGTTGTGGAAGACGCAGATCTATCTCAACACGTATCGCGATCGCCCGGTGCCTGACGCGAAGATCGCGGTCTATCCGTTCAAGCGCGAGTTCATCGTCGCGGCCTCGAGCATCGATGTGCAATCCGGCGTCTCGACGACGTGCTATTTACCAGGGCCTGATACGCCCGAGCGCGAGTGCTGGTACATCAACATGGGCGCAGTGGATAAGAGTTTCTTCACGACTGAGGCGCTGACGAAAGCGGGCCACTGACCGCGTTTCCGTATTCTCTCCTTGTCATCCGAGTGCCCTCTACTCGGACTGACGGAATGAATTCCGTCCTACTTGATTGCCAGCGCGTTGGGCGGCGAGCCTACGCCTCCTGGGATGTTCAGCGGGGCTGACGTCAGAAAGAAGTCGTAGTTGCCGTCGGTCGCGCAGTCTTCCGCCAGACCCTCGAGGTTCCACATCTCGCCTATCGGCATGCCGAAGAACGCGAGCATGTGGAAATGGAGAAACTCCATTTCCTCACCCGCCGGTTTCGGCAATGCCTCGAGCGCCGGCGAATCCGACGCGACTGCCGCGAGGTGATTGTCCCATAGCCATCGCGCGGTGCGCTCGCTGCCTTCGATTCCCGGCACGACGGTCTCCTTCGCCAGCTCCGCTTTAACTTCCTCGCTTGCCGACAGGTAGAATTTCGTCCATCCGATGCGAATCAGCAGGATGTCGCCGGGCTGCAGATCGACGCCTTCTTCTTCGAGGGTAGCCTGAACATCGTCGAGCGGAATCGATTTGGCCTGGGTGAAATCGATCGATTTGCCGATGCGATCGTAGTAGCGCGCCACGTCGGCGAGCACTCCGCGTCCTGCGATTCCGCGCCGCGCGAGGTTGTCAATCCCGAGGCGCGTTCCGCCGCGCCCGGTCATCTGGTTGTCGGGAATGCCGTTGTAGGCCCCGTGCACCGGATGCTTCACGTGCGCGAGCGCGTCCCATTGCGAAGACGCTTGCGGATAGAAGTTATCGAGGAAGTCGTCGAGCACGAATTCCGCGTTCGGGAAAATCTTGACGGTATGGGTATGCTTGCCGCGGGTGAACAGCGGCGGATCGGGAATGTTGATGGGCAAATTCAGCGCGAACACTTTGCCCGATCGAATCGAGTCGGCTGCCGCGATCACGCGCTCGGGCGTCAGCAGGTTGATGGTGCCGACTTCGTCGTCGTCGCCGAAGACGCCCCACGCTGCGCCCGCCGGCGCGCCTGCGCGTACCGGCAGTTCGTCGTAGCTGGGGATTTTTGGCGAAGGTGATACGGCTTCTCTCACTGCGCGCATCGCCCTGGCCGCGACGTCGCCGACCGTTCGCACTGCGGCTCGTTGCATCCGTCCCACCGAGCTTTCGAAGTCGACCGATGCGCGTGTAGCTGAGGTTACGACGTCGGCAACTCGAGGCTGTACCTGCCGGGGGTTTTTCTTCGGCGCCGTCTTCCTGGCGCTTTTGACCGCAACCGCGCGCTTCACGCCTTTTGACGCGGGCTTCTTTCGCTTGACCGCTTTGGGAGCGACTTTGCGGGCCTTGGGCGCCGCTTTCTTCATTTTCTTTTTAGGCTTCGCCAATGGACAGGACCTCCTGAATTGCTCAATCGCGACCGCATCTTCTCATTAACAGAACATTCGCTAATGGCAAGACCAGCGATGAGAGCGATTTGCCGGCCCTCAAATGACCGCGGGTCGGCCTTGAGGCTGCATACCCGCGATGGTACTGTACGGGATTGCTCCTTGCTCCAACCTGGGGCTGAAATCCGTAAGGAGGACGTGCAGCGCATGCGGCGCTACGAGACTATTTTTATTCTCAGGCCTGATTCGGGCGACCCCCAAATCAAGGAAGCCATCAAACGCTACGAGGGGATCATCGCGGCCGGTGCCGGCGAGATGATCGAAACCGAGGAGTGGGGATCGCGCGAACTCGCCTACAAGATCAAGGGCGAGCGCCGCGGCTTCTACGTTCGACTCGACTACGTTTCGCCCGGCCCCGTGATGAACGAGGTCGAGCGCAATTTGCGCATCTCCGATGCCGTCCTGCGCTACCTGTCGGTGCTAGTCGACGACAATGCCGACGTGGCGAAGGCGCGCGAGGAACTCGAAGCGCGCAACCGCCGTATCGCCGAGGCCAAGGCTGCGCAGGAAGCGCGCGCGGCCGCTCTGATGGCCTCACGCGAGCAGCCAGCCGAGGAAGCGCCCGACGCGCCCGAAGAAATAATGGATGCGGCGGCCGAGGAAATCGCCGGGCCCGAAGGTGACAGGGAACCGGATTGAGCTCGAAGGCCGGCTGCTCGATCAGCCCGAGGTTCGCATCACACCCGCAGGCACTCCCGTGCTCAGGTTCACGGTCGAATGCGGCGCGACCGGCGAGGAACTAAGGCTCGGAATCGTGATGACGGGTGAATCGGCCCTGACCGCAAAGCCGCTCCTGGAGCCGGGCCGAGAGATCAGGGTGGTCGGAAGGATGAGGGCATTGAAGCGGAGCTTGAAGAAAGAGAGTGGATTCGAAGTGGTAGCCGAGTCGATCGACAGAAGTGAATAGAGACTAAAAAAAAGGAAATATTTCCAGGGAATTTAAATGGCTGACGAGGAAAGATCTGAAAGAGGCGGCGATCGAGCGCGCGAAGGTGGCGGCGGCGGACGCTACGGCGGCCCGCGGCCCGAAGGCGGCGATCGCGGCGAAGGCCGCGGCGGTGAGGGTCGCGGCGGCGGCGGGATGCGTCGCGGGCGTCCGGGCGGACGACGCAAGGTATGCCGCTTCTGCGCCGACAAGACGCTCAAGGTTGATTACAAAGACGTGCGCACGCTGGGCAGCTTCATCACTGAGGGCGGCAAGATAGTGCCGAGCCGAACCTCGGGCAATTGCGCCAAGCATCAGCGCCAACTGGCCGTCGCGATCAAGCGGGCGCGCGTGCTCGCGCTGCTACCGTTCTCGACGCTGGGCGTTTAGCGGCTTAATCCAGTGACGCGCAAGGCTGTTATCGGGATGGTTCGCGCGGCCGCGTTGGCGGGGGCGTTCTTCCTCGCCGGCGGCGCGATACCGCTCATTGGCGGAATCCTGATGATGCTCGCGCCCGCGCCAATCCTGGTCTACGCGGTCGGCCGTCCGAGTCCCAACCTGCGCGCGACTATTGCAGTCCTGCTTGCGACCGCATTCGTTGCAATCCTGTGGGGACCTATCGGCGGTCTCGCGTACTTCGTGTCGTTCGGCCTCGCGACCGCAATCGCGTGCTACATGCTGGAGCGGCGCTTATCTTTCGAAATGATCACGGCGGTCGGCGCGGGCGTTACGGTCGGCGCGTCGGTGGTTGCGGCGCTGGTGATGATGGGCGGTGCCGACGCGCTCATCAAGACCGTCCACGACGAGCTGGTCCAGGGAATGGCGCGCGGGCAGGACTTCTACAAGCTGCTCGGGATGCAGCAGACGATTCCCCCCGATACTCAGGCGAGCGTCATCTCGCTCACGATGCATCTTTCGCCGGCGTTCGCGCTGCTGGTCGCCGCGAGCTCGATGCTGCTCAACCTGCGCGTGTTCTGGCGATGGGCCGGGCCACAGCGGCTGGCGTACAGCCTGTTCGGCGATCTTTCGCGATGGTCGGCGCCGGAATGGATGGTGTGGCTGTTGCTCGCCAGCGGATTCGGGCTGTTCATCCCGGTCTCAGCGATCAGCGCTATCGCGCTCAACGGCTTCATCTGTATCGCGGCGGTGTATTTTTGCCAGGGACTGGCGATCATCGGGTTTTATTTTCAGTCGCTCGCGGTGCCCTCGATCGTGCGCGGCATAATTTATTTTGTCGTGTTCGCGCAGCCGGTGGTGGCTGCGCTGGTGGGCGTGGCAGGCGTCTTCGATATGTGGATCGACTTCCGGCGGCTCAAGCCCCCGAGCCCCGAAGCGAACAACCTGGGCGACTTTTTTTAAAGGCGGGCAACGAAAGTGGAAAACACTTCGGTCAAGGCAACGAGGCGGCAAAAATGAACGTGCAAGTCATACTCAACGAAGACCTTCCCAACCTGGGAAGGACCGGCGACGTGGTCAAGGTCCGCGCCGGCTATGCGCGCAACTACCTGTTGCCGCGCAAGCTCGCGGTCGAGGCGGATCAGAAAAATATCCGCGCCTTCGAGCATCAGAAGCGCACCGCTGCGCGCCGCGGCGAGATCAAGCGGACCGACGCGCTCGCGGTCAAGGCGAAGATCGAGGCACTCACGCTGACGCTCCATGCCCGCGCCGGCGAGGAGGGCAAGCTCTTCGGATCGGTCACCAATATCGATCTCGAACGCGCGCTCCGCGAGAACGGTCTCGATATCGAGCGGCGCAAAATTCACCTGCCCGAGCCCATCAAGCAGCTCGGAGATTTCACGGTGCCGGTCAAGCTCGATTCCGAGGTTGAAGCCAGCTTGAAGATTACCGTCGCGGCGCAGGCCGAATAAGGACTTGCCCGATATGATCAAACTTTACGACTTCCTCTCCTGCCCATACGGCCAGAAGGTCCGCATCGTGCTGGCCGAGAAGGCGCTGACCTACGACCTGGTTAATGTCGATTTGAGCCAGCATGAGAATCGCAAGCCCGACTTCCTGCGGCTCAATCCGTTTGGACGCGTGCCCGTGCTGGTCGATGACGACACGACGATTTACGATTCGACTATAATCAACGAGTATCTCGACGACGAATATCCCGAGCCGCCGGTACTGCCGCCGGTGGGTTCCAGTGCGATGCGCGCGCGGGCGCGGTCGTTCGAGGATTTTGCCGACACGTCATTCACGCCGCCGGTGGGCCAGCTGATCGCTGAGGTCTCCAAGCCCGAAGGCGACCGCGATCAGTCTCGCGTCCAGCGGCTCCATCAGTCGGTCGAGCGCGTGCTCGACTACCTGAACCACGAATTGCAGGGCAACAATTTCCTCGCCGGCGAGTTTTCGGTCGCCGACATCGGCTTCGCGCCGCGGATGCTGATCCTGAACGAAATCGGAATCGACGTGCTGGGCAATAACCGCAACAACGTCGACGCCTGGATCAAGCGGATGATGGAACGTCCAAGCATCCGCAACCTGCAAGGCGTCGCCGCGGTTCCGGTCGCAGGCGGCTGATCGAAGTCCGCGCAACCAAATTCCTGAAAAGAGACGCGTGCGCCGTCCGGAATTCCCGGACGGCGCACGACGTATTTGGTCGGTGGCGGAGAGTGGGACCTCGAACCTCCGGTTCCGGATTAAGACTGACTTTGCCGATGTAGACCTTCGAGCGACGCCTTCGTAAGGTTGTGACATTCTGCGGGCCTCGACAGCATTTGTCGGCCGCGTAGTCGGGGGCACCTACGAACGAGCGCGAAAACACACATTCCACGCCGTCACGGCTGCCGTTAGTTGGCCGCGAGCGCGAACTCTCGGAATTGCGCAGCGGACTCGCGGATGCGACCTCCGGACAAGGGCGGCTCGGTGGAGTGTTCCTTATCTCGGGCGAACCGGGAATTGGCAAGACTCGTCTCGCCGACGAAATCGCCGGCGATGCCGCATCGCGTGGGATGCGAGTCGTGTGGGGCCGATGCTGGGAAGACGCTGGCGCGCCGGCCTATTTGCCCTGGGTGGACGTTCTGCGCTCACTCATTCTCGACCAGCGCCGCGACCGGGAGTGGCACTCTGCTCTGCCGCCCGAGATAGCGCAGCTGATTCCTGAATTGTCGGCAGAGACCGTCCCGCCTCGGGTTCCGTCCGATCCGCAGCAGGCGCGCTTTAGGCTGTTCGACGCGATTGCGACTCTGCTCAAGCAGGTCGCGAGTTCCGCACCGCTGCTGATAGTCCTTGACGATCTGCACGAGGCCGATCACAGCTCGCTCGAACTGTTCAAGTTCGTCGCGCGCGGACTGACGGATTCGCGGATCGTCATAGTTGGGACACATCGCGACGCTGAGGTGCGCCGTTCGCCCTATCTGTCCGAGGTCGTCGGCGAGATCCTGCGTTATGGTCGCGCAATATCGCTGGCCGGTCTCGACCAGAGCGAAGTGACGCGGATGGTCGAGGACCGCGCGCAGCGCTTGCCGAGTGATGCCTTCGCGTCGGAGCTATATCGCGTCACGGCAGGTAATCCGCTGTTCGTGGATGGAGTAGTCCGGGTGCTGCTGGCTGAGCGAAACCTCGGGACCTCGGATCGCATCGACCTGCGGGAGTTCAAGCTGCCCGAAGATGTACGCGGCGCGATCCGCAAACGTCTCGGGTTGTTATCGCCGCAAGCGCAGTCCGTTCTGGCCATCGCGGCTGTAGCGGGACAGGAATTCGACATGGTCTTGCTCAGGCGAATCAGCGACTTAAGCGCTGAAGCATCGGGTGAGTTGATGGACGAGGCGTCCGAAGTGGGTGTCGTCGCGCCCTCGTCGCATGACGGCTATCGCTTCACCCACCCGCTCATCCGCGAGTCGCTTTACAAAGGCTTGACCATGGCGGAGCGCACGCGGCTACATCGCGAGATAGGTGAGGCGCTGGAGCAGATGCACGCCGCCAATCTCACTCCTCACCTTGCGGCACTTGCCCATCATTTCGATCAAGCGGTGGCGGCGTCACCTGATCCGCTCCAAATCGAGAAGGCGATCGAGTACGCGATTCGCGCCGGCGATGCCGCGTTCGCAGTCTGGGCTTACGCTGAGGCAGGCGTAAACTGGAAAGCGGCTCTGAGATTAATCCGCCTTGAGGGTGGCGACGACTCCGCGCGGAGCGCATCTGTTCTCATGCATCTTGGCGATGAATTGGTCACGCCGGGGCCGAAAGCAATCGATTACCTGGAAGGTGCGTTGCGAGCATCCGAGAAGCTCGGAGATTGGCGATTTGTCTTTGAAGCCCACATCCGAATAGGCGTCTATTGCGCAAGACCAAACATGACCATGGATTTGCCGCGAGCGTTCGAGCATATTCAGAAGGCGGAAGAATTGGCGGTACAAGATCCTTCCGGCGTAGCGCTCGCCTGGGTCCTTGTGGCCAGAGCAGGAGCCTTCATCTCCTCCAACGCAGTCGATGACGGGATCGCTACGGCTGGGCGAGCGATAGAGCTCTGCGAGCGTGTCGGCGGTATCAAATCCGTAGAAATTTATGCTGCTCTCGAGTTAGGACTGTTTCTGGCCAGACGGGGGCATGTGCGCCAGGGACTGGAAACGCTCAATCAAGTGTCCATCAAAGCCGATGCGACGGATGACGCGACCATTGGATCTATGGTCGCCGTCAACGTTGCTGTTCTGCTTGTTGCGCTTGGAGACCCCCGAGAGGCGCAAGCGAGGCTGAACCGGGAACTGCCGCGTCCGCGGACTGCACATTCGCCATTTCGGCGTTCGATGACACACCATATTCTGAGTAAGGCATGCGCGGAGACTGGAGAGCTTGCGGAAGTCGAACGACACGACAAGGAATGGGTCATGCTGACCTCGCCTGTGGGTGCGTGGCCAACCGACGTCTCGCGCCTGTTCTACAGAGGCGATTGGAACTCGGCCCGCAAGCTCGCAGAGCAATGCTTGGACGGATGGATCGCCAGGGGCAGCCTCGAGATGGCGATCGCCGTCGGGTTTATCCTCGTTCGGTTGCACAGAATGCAGGAAGAATACGCTCTTGCCAAAGAGGTGTGCGAGCAGGTGCTTTCCATGGCGACGCCGCACGGCGACGTGGCCAGCGAGCTTCGCGGGACCGCTGAACTGGCTCTTATTTGTGCAATCGCCGGCCCGACGGTAGAAGCGAACCGTTATCTCTCGCGGTGCCGCGAGATTGTTGATGGTGGCGAGGATTGGCGGGGGCTGGGCGGCTACTCTCACCGCGCAGCCGGAGTCTACTTTTCCGCGGTCGGCGAAAGTGCGAAAGCTGGGCAATGTTTTGCGACCGCCATCGATGTATTTCACCGCTTCACGCTGCCGTGGGAGGAAGCGGACACATTTTGTCTTTGGGGAAGAGCACTGTCGAACGCAAATAGTCCTCGTTCCGCGGAGGAAAAATTCGATGCGGCAGTCGAGGTTTATCGGAGAATTGACGCACCCCAGTTGTGGAGCGATCGCGTGCTGCGCGAGAAGGCCGACGCAACCGATGGCTTAACCACAGCTCCGCGCCCGGAATCGGATCGCGAGTGCGTCTTCCGGCAGGAAGGTGAGTACTGGAAGACTGCCTATGAAGGCGGGTCGACGAATGTTCGCGAGCGCGGAGGGATGCGATTTATCGCACTGCTGCTTGCTCGTCCCGGCGAAGATATCGCGGCGATCGAAATGTTCGCGACGTTTTCCGCGGGCGCCGGGATAAGTCCAGCGCAAGACGGGTTGAGCGCAGCGAGTGACCTGGGCGACGCCGGCGAAGAATTCGACGCGCGCGCGCTGAGCGAGTACCGTCGCCGTCTCGCCGAGATCGAGAGCGAGATCGACGCCGCGGAAACGTCGCACGATTCCGGCGCTGTCGCCCGCGCCCACGCCGAGCGGGAGATGCTATCGCAGGAAATCGCATCCGGGACGGGGCTTTATGGCGGGTTGCGGCGGGCCGCGTCGCATCGCGAACGCGCGCGAGTCAACGTGACCAGGCAAATCAAATCGGCGATCGACGCGATCCGAAAAGTAAACCCTCCGCTCGGCCGCCATCTCGCCAACTCCATCTCTACCGGTAGCACCTGCCGGTATGCGCCCGCCGACCGGATTAAATGGCAACTGTGAACTAGACAAAGTCCTCCCGGTACCGCGTCGTCCGCGGTTCATTTCCACTCATTTGTTCGTCCGAAGCGAACGATTGTTCCTCCCAGAGTTACGCCCAAAGGGCAGGGAGCAGGCTCATGCTCTCCCAGAAGGAGGAAGGTTCATGACCAACAGCTACGCATTTCTCGGCAGTCAACGCGACAAAGCAGAGAGGTCCCGCAACTTAATCGATGCCGCAGTCGATAATCGGCGGCAGGGGAAGAATGCAATGCGTACAATGTTCAAAACGGCGATCACCGCGGCTCTCGCGATGGTCCTGATCGGGATGGGATTCGTCTCCAGGGCGAATGCTCAATGCGGAGGTTCCGACCCTTTCAAGGTCGGAGGTATCCAGCAGCAGTCCTGGGAAGGAGCGCCTATCGTCGGGACAGCCTCGTTCCTGCGGGTCGCCAGTCATACGGGCGACGGTGCCGGTATCGTTGGCTTCTGGAAAGTGAAGTTTTTGTCTGAGGGGAATGCCGGCATCCCGGATGGCACGGTGCTCGACAATGGATTCGCGCAGTGGCACAGCGATGGAACCGAGATGATGAACTCGTCAAGGCCGCCGGTAACTAGCAGTTTCTGCCTTGGCGTGTATCAGAAAAGCGGACCGTCCAGCTATCAGCTGAATCACTTTGCATTGGGCTTCGATTCTTCCAGCAATTTCATCGGTCCCATTCAGCTTCAGGAAAGCGTCACTGTGAACAAGAAAAACAACCAATACACGGGGACCTTTACGATCGACCAATTCGATCCGATGGGAAACCCCCTCGGCCATTTCGCGGGTAACGTCGCGGCGACGCGCATCACAGTCGATACGCCGATAGGGGACGTGCTCTGAGCGTTGATGCAAGCCGGGCCCGAAGAGGCCAAAAAAACGAAGCGCGCCGTCCGGTTTCCCGGACGGCGCGCGACGTAATGATGGGTCTACGAATCTAGTGACAGCCGACCTAGTTTAGATGATCCGAGGCCACGTTAATAGCGGGAGTCTGCGCCCATATCGTCTTCATCGCTGCGCGTCGGGCCGATTCCGGTCGGGCGGAACAGCAGCTTGGCGGCGAACAGCTTTTCGCTGATTCGGCCCTGGGATTTCAGTTGGCCGCCATGACGCTTGCAATGCGGACACGGCATCGTGCCGCCGAGCAGGCTGGCGTTCTGGGGCGTTATCCGGAGGTCGAATTTAAACCCGCATCCGGGATTCTGACAAATGGTGCGATAAACGATTCCGGGCGTGCCGGCGCTTTTGGTTTCATGTCTGCTTACGGCGGTTTGCATTTTCTCTATCCTCCGCTCTCGCGCTACCGCGTGAGAGACTGGTATCCGATTAAAGTAATCACGACTAGCAACTTAGACGTAAGATCTTGAGTTAAGTTTCAAGCAAATGGCGTGCCTTCCGTAACAATTGGCGATGGAAGGCAAAAACGAGTAAAATCAAGCTAAATCTCCCCGCATTCGCCTGCTTGATATGACTGACTGTTCTCATTACCCGGAAATTCCTGCGCTCTCTGCCACAATTCAGGGGTTTCGCGAACGAAAAATGCTGCACTTTGGGACCTGAATGTGGTGCACTTTGGGACTTGGATGAATAGCTTTCGATGGTAGCGCGCGACACTTATACTTGCCGGGCTGATCTGCTGAGGCTGGCTGGCGAAATGACGATTCGAGGCAATTTGTCCCAATGAGAACGCTGGCGCTTGTAATGGCCGGAGGGCAGGGGACCCGGCTTCATCCCCTGACCCGGGATCGCGCCAAGCCGGCGGTGCCGTTCGGCGGCAAATACCGCATCATCGATTTCGTTCTCTCCAATCTCGTCAACTCGGGCATCTACGCAATCTACGTGCTCGTGCAATGGCGATCGCAATCGCTGATCGAGCATCTTAAGGATGGATGGCAATTCGGCGGGATGCTGCCCGATCACTTCGTCATCCCGGTGCCGGCCCAGATGCGGATGGGCGAGCTGTGGTACCAGGGCACGGCGGACGCGATTTTTCAGAATCTCAATCTTATCGACGACACCAAGCCGGACCTGGTCGCAGTCTTTGGCGCGGACCATATCTACCGGATGGACATCCAGCAGATGATCGAGTTTCACATGGAGCGCAAGGCGGCGGTCACCGTCGCGACGCTGCCGGTGTCGGTCGACGAGGCGGATCAGTTCGGAATTGTGCAGGTCGATTCGGGGCTGCGCGTTTCAGGATTTGTCGAGAAGCCCAGCAATCCGCCGCAGATGCCCGGCGCGCCCGGACGCTCGCTGGCTTCGATGGGTAATTACCTGTTCAGTCCCGAAGTGTTGCGCGAGGCGCTGATCGAAGATTCGATCAACGAAAAAAGCAATCACGATTTCGGCCGCGACCTTATCCCGGCGCTGATCAACCGGGTGCCGGTTTACGCGTACAACTTCATGACCAATCGGATCCGCGGCGACTCCGAGGTCAATCTCAGTTACTGGCGCGACGTCGGGACGCTCGACGCATACTACGAGGCCAACATGGACCTGCGCGACGCGCGGCCGCATCTGAATCTTGTACAATGCGTACTGGCCGCTGCGCACCGCGTACTACGATCAGCCGCCGGCGAAGTTCGTGTTCGACGAGAACGGCCGGCGCGGGCTGGCGCTGCATTCGGTGATCGGCGAGGGATGTATCGTGTCGGGCGGCGCGGTTCGCAACTCGGTGCTCGGGCGCTCGGTGTTCGTGCATTCGTACAGCCTGGTCGAGGACTCGGTCATCATGGACTACGCGGAAATCGGGCGGCACGCGAAAATTCGGCGCGCGATTATCGACAAGAACGTCTATGTTCCCGAGGGCGAGGAGATAGGATACGACCTCGAGCGCGACCGGCAGCGATTTTTCGTCAGCGATTCGGGCCTGGTCGTGATTCCCAAGGGTCCCAAGCGCGAACGGTCGGTACTGTAGATGGCGCAAGCATCTCCGTCAGCAAATCCCAAGTTCGATCGCAGCGAATCGCAGGCTTCGAGTGGTGACGTGCTGCGGCGCGGCGTCGCTCCGGCCGACTCGACCGATGGCACCCCGGCGAGGTCAGACTTTCCCGTCTCGCTCGGAAAGCCGAAGAGCACTCGTATTCAGCTGGGACTCAAGGATCGGCTGATCTTCTGGATGCTGGTCGCCGTGCTCCATGCGCTCAGCCTCCTGCCTGATTTCATCCTGTATAAATTGGGAATCGCCTGCGGTTTGATTTTCCATCGCTTCGACCATCGTCACAGGCGAATCGGAATCCGCAATCTCGAAATTGCATTCCCCGAAAAGAGCGCAGCGGAGCGAGAGCGCATCCTGCGCGCGTCGTACATCAACCTTGGACGCACGGGCGCCGAATACGTTCGCCTCGGCGGATTCTTCTACCGCCGGATCGCACGCCGGGTCACCTACAATCGGCTGGACGTCTGGAACGAGCTGACGCCGAGGTACCCCGGCAAGGGCGCGCTCATCCTGACGGCGCACTTCGGCGGCTTCGAGCTGCTGCCGATGGGTCATGCGCTGCACGGCTTCCAGATTGGCCTGGTGCATCACACGCAGCGCTTCCTGGCGGGCGACGACCTGGTGTCGTTCATCCGCGAGCGCGCGGGCGTGCAGATAATCCGCAAGCATACGGCGGCGCGCGAGATGCTGCGATCGCTCAAGCGCGGCGAGATCATCGGCATCCCGCTCGATCAGAACGCCAAGCGCTCGGAAGCAATCTGGGTCCCGTTCTTTGGCGAGCTGGCCGCAACGCCCAGCGGCTTCGATCGCCTCGCAATGATGGCCGGCGCCCCCGTCGTCCCGGTGTTTATAGTGCGCCAGCCGGACGGCGTCAGCCACGTGATCGAGATTTATGAGGAGATCCCGCAACAGCGCACCGGTGACCGCAACGCCGACGCGTTGGTGAACACCGCCCGCTATCAAAAAGCCATCGAAGAGATGGTCCGAAAACATCCCGAACAATGGCTCTGGACGCACAGGCGCTACCGCACCCGCCCAGTGAGAGGAACCCCGTCGCTGTACGATTAGATGCACTTCATTTAGTGTTAAACCCGCGGTGGGTTTCACGCTTCCTTCGGCAGGGGTGACCCCTGCACCCAATGATAGAGAAGATGCGGGACTTCGTCCCTGTTAGAAATTTTTTGGGCGGAGCCTCCGAGCTTGGTTCCATCTTTGTATCGCCTACTTTTTTTCTGTCATCCCGAGCGCAGCCGAGGGACCCCGGATCTTTCTCACTCGGCTCTCGCGTCGTCAGGATCGTGCGTTAGCGTAGTCAGAGGATGCATTCTGCACACCAGTGATGGTGCGCAACGTCACGAAAATGATGATCGCGAGCACCCAGGCGGTGGGGGCGGCTATTAGCGGGATTGCGCCGCCGCCTGCTATCCACCAGGGGATTGCGGCGCGGTTCATGATTATTTTCGGCCACATCTTTGCGCCAAGTACGAAGCCGCAGTGCAGGCCGATCGAGAAATACACACTGCCCGTGAGTATGTATGCTTCGCCGAGAACGAGGCCGAGCAGGAATAGGCCTACCAGCGTGGGAATCGCGATTGCGGGATTGGTGAATTGGTCGACGCTGTGCGCGAGCGTCATCAGTCCTGCGGCGGGTTCGTAACCGGTTACATAGAAGCGGGCCGGGGAGCGCACGAGATGCGCGACGGCGTAGACTGCGGCGCTTGCGATCAGCGCGACGCGGTCGCCGAAGTCCTTTCGCATGCCGCCGAGCAGGAATGCGCGGAAGAATGCTTCCTCGATGAATGCGATCGCGATCGCTGAAAGAAAATACTTGGGGATCCGCGCCGCGGCCGCTTCGTGATCGCCGACACCGCCGCCGCCAACGGCGAGCGCGAGTCCGAATAGAATCGCTATGGCCAACATCGCGACGAGGAAGCCGCGAATCGCGCGCGCGATGCTGGGCGCCGCGGGATGCTTGAAGCCCCTGCTCAGCAGCGGGATAAAATCCAGGTCGCGGGCGGCGAACAGCATCACGATCAGCAACGAGACCATCACGGTGCGATCGAAGATGCGGGGAAATGGGAAGCGCCATCCCAGAGCCGAGACTGCGACTGCCGCGAGCGGTGCGACAATGATCGCGGCGACTATTCCCACGATCAGCGCGAGTGCGAATCGGGCCGTGAATGAGCGATGCAAGCTACCTAACCCCTAACCCCTTCCCATAGTGGGAAGGGGAACCAGAATGGATGGAGTAACCTCTTCCCACGAGGGAAGGGGAACAATCGAATTGAGATTCTGCACGCGCCGCAGAACCCTCACCTACCGGCCGCGATGCGGCCGGCCTCCTCTCCCGTAGAGTAACGGGCGAGGTAAAGGAGGGACGCAGTTCCGCATCTCTGCGTCAAACACTGGGTGCGGGGGTCACCCCTGCTTGAAACCCAGCGCGGGTTTCACATTAAATAAGTGCCTCCGCCGTCCTCCGCTCAGCGCGGGCGCTCCGGGTCGAGTTGCGGTTCGAGCGTTACTTCGACCGGGCACGACCGAGCGGGAGAGTTCACGATCTGCATCACGGCGTGGGCGACGTCGGCCGTCGAGAGCATCGCGGCGCGATCGAGTCGCTTGTTGTTTGGAATCAGCGCGGTGTCGACCAGGCCGGGAAGGATGACAGAAAGCTTGAGCCCGCTTTGGCGCATCTCGTGGAAAGACGCGCGCGTGAATGCGATCAGCGCGGCTTTGGTCGCCGCATAGACGGCCTCGCCTGCGGGCGCCTTGATTGCGGCCGACGATGCGACGTTGACGATTGTGCCGGCGCCTAACGGGGTCATCGCGGCGGCTGCGAGGCGCGTGAGCGCGATTGGCGCGCGCAGGTTGACGGCGATCATTCGATCGAGATCGACGGGGCGCATCTTGAGCAGCGGCGTTCGCGGCGGAGCCCATCCGGCGTTGTTGACGAGCACGTCGATACGTCCGTAGCAATCGAGCGCTGCGCCGATGAGCAAATCAGGCGCGTCTTCAGTTGCAAGGTCGACCAGGACAATCAACGCGCGTTCGTGCGGCAGACCGCTCTGGGAGCGGGTTTCCTCAAGTTCGTCGCGTGAGCGAGCGGCGAGGCATAGCGAGAAGCCTGCGCGCGCCAGCTCGAGCGCAACTGCGCGTCCGATGCCGCGGCCGGCGCCCGTTACGACAGCGACGCGTGCTTCCTGCCCGCCGGATGCATCCATCGCAGTCACTGGTAACCTTCCTGGGTGCAAACAGCTTGCGCCGAAGTATTCCCTCGCACAGACTGACGATAATGAATTCGCAAGTGTTCCGCGAGTACGACATCCGCGGCATCGTCGCCGACGATTTCGACGACGCGTTCGTGGTCGATCTCGGGCGCGGCTACGCCACGCTGCTGCATCAAGCGGGGAAAAAAACCGTCACGCTGGGCCGCGATTGCCGGCTATCGTCGGACCGATTGCGCGACCGGCTGGCCGAGGGTCTGCTCGGCGCGGGCATCAACGTGGTCGATATCGGCGTGGTGCCGACCCCCGTCCTCTATTTTTCGGTGCTGAGCTGGAAGATGGACGGCGGCGTGATGATTACCGGCAGCCATAACGCGGCTGAGTACAACGGCTTCAAGCTCGGTGTCGGGCCGACGACGATTTACGGCGCGGAGATTCAGCGGCTGCGCGAAATAATCGAGCGGCGCGACTTCGTGACGACCGGCGCGAAGGGATCGCTGACCGAACGTCCTGTGATACCCGACTACAATGATTTCATCATGTCGCAGTTCAAACTCACGCCCGGGATGAAGGTGGTCGTGGACGGGGGCAACGGATGCGGCGGCGTGGTCGCGGCTCCCCTGATGAAGCGGCTCGGGCTCGAGACGATCGAGCTCTACACCGAGATGGACGGGCGCTTCCCGAACCATCATCCCGACCCGACGGTCGAGGAGAACATGCGCGATCTGGTCGCGGCGGTGAAGAAAAATCACGCGGCGATCGGCATCGCGTACGACGGCGACGCCGATCGCGTTGGCGCGGTGGACGAGAACGGAAAGATCGTGTGGGGCGACGAGCTGATGGTGGCGTTCTCGCGGGCGATTTTGCGCGAGCGTCCGGGCGCGACGATTATCGGCGACGTGAAATGCTCGAAGCGGATGTACGACGACATCGCGCGGCACGGCGGCCGCCCGATCATGTGGAAGACGGGGCATTCGCTGATCAAGAGCAAGTTGAAAGAGGAGCATGCGGCGCTGGCGGGCGAGATGAGCGGGCACATGTTTTTCGCCGACCGCTATTTCGGTTTCGACGACGCCATCTACGCGTCGTTCCGGATTCTTGAAATTTTGAGCCGCGAGGGCCGCGGCCTCGCCGCGATCCTTGCCGATCTTCCTGCGAGTCACTTCACGCCGGAGATTCGCCTCGATTGTCCCGACGATCGCAAGTTCGAAGTGGTGCGAAAGGCGGCTGACTATTTTCGCAAGCACTACGAGGTCATCGACATCGACGGTGTGCGCGTGAATTTTGCCGACGGATGGGGCCTCGTGCGCGCGTCGAACACGCAGCCCGCGCTGGTGACGCGCTTCGAAGCGACCAGCGAAAAGCGATTGGCCGAGATTCGCGCGCTGTTCGACGACAAGCTTCGCGAGCTCGGCGCGATCTGAACTGATGGCTCGAAGGTCTGCGTCGCACGCTTCGGTGCTGATAGTCGCGGGTGGCCGTGGCACGCGCTTCTGGCCGTCGAGCCGCGAAGCGAATCCGAAGCCTCTTTTCTCGATCGACGGCAAGACCAGCCTGCTCGCGGACACGATCGCGCGTCACGTGCCGCTCATCCCGCGCGAGCGAATATTCGTGCTGGCGGCAGCCGCGCATGAGAAGCCGTTCCGGCGCGCACTTCGCGGTTTGATTCCAGCGAAGAATCTGATCGTCGAGCCGATGGCACGCGGCACCGCAGTCGCAATCGCTTACGGCGCCGCGACAATCCAGCGCCGGCTCGGCGACGGAATCATCGCGTCGGTCGCGGCGGATCACTACATCGCGACTGCCGAGCAGTATCGACGCACGCTCGCCGATGCGATCGGCCTCGCCGCGTCGAGCGATTCGATTGTGGCGATCGGGATTCCGCCGACGCGACCCGAAACCGGTTACGGCTACCAGAAGATCGGTCCGAAGGTCGGCGCCGGTTTTCGAATCGAGAAGTTCGTCGAGAAGCCTCCGCTGGCAACTGCGCGAAGGATGGTGCGGAGCGGTCGCTACTTGTGGAACGCTTCGATGTTCGTCGCATCGACGCAAACGCTGGCTCGGGAATTTGCGGCATACAGCCCGGCGCTCGGCGTCGCCGCTGAAAAGCTCGCTCGGACACCGCGGACGAAACTCGCGCGCGCCTACGGCAGGCTGCGGTACGATTCGTTCGACCGCGTGATAATGGAAAAGAGCGCCAACGTGCTCAGCGTGCGCGCGCGATTTTCGTGGCATGACGTCGGATCGTGGGACGGACTGTGGGACGCGGTCGGCGGCGCTGACGGCAATGTGATTCGTGGCAACGCGATTGCGCTCGACTCCGAGCGCGTGCTGGGACATTCGGACTCGCGCCTGATGGTGCTGTTTGGTGTGCGCGATTTGATCGTGGTGGATACCGGCGATGCGATCCTGGTGGCGCATCGCGAGCGCTCGCCGGATGTGGGGCGGATCACTGAGGAGCTACGGCGACGAGGTTTGCAGCGGTACTTGTAGAGGAACCTAACCCCTAACCCCTTCCCTCGAGGGAAGGGGAACAATCTGAACGAAAGGGGACAATCGTGTTTAGGAGGATGCGGGCCTGATCAATCGAGGGCCATGGCGTCGCACATCATTGCGAGCTTGCGGAGTTCGCTTTCGCGGACTTCATCTTCAAGCGCCAGTTCCAGCAGCGTCGCTGCGATGCCGTCGTCGACGGATTCCCACTTCATCGCGTTACGTCGCAGGTCCGCCGCCAGCGTGCCCAGCACCTCGAGGTCGCCGCTGAGGCGCGCCCAGTTGTTGGAGCCGTCGTGCAGCGCGGCTTCCGGCAATTTCGACCAGACGTTGTTGTCGGCGAGTATCGAGTTCAGCACCTTGACGTGCCCGGCTTCCTTTTCTGCGAGCGCCTCGACTCCAGTCTTTATATTCGAAGCAGTCAGCGGAGCGTGACGCTTCAGACGCTCGACCAGCCCCTGATTGTGGCCGGCGAGCACGGCCAGTTCCTCGAGCAATTCCACACGCGCCGATGCCGGCGAAAACAATCTCTGAAAAAATCCCATACCAGTAGCCATCTCCCCACCCGATGCGCGTCTATGTTGTGCAGATGCGGCGGCGCATCGCGACAATAGCTATCGGGATCGAAGGTGCTGCTGTCAAGGGAGGCTAGGAATTGAACAGCGCGCGGACCAGCGACGATTCGCGCTGGAAGAATCCGCGCGTGTGGTATGAATCCTCGAGCCGCAGATGAGCGTAATCAAGATAGTGCCCGATTTCATGCATCAAGGTTCGCACAAACGTTTTCGGCTTGACGACGTCATGGCGCTGCGCCGTGCGCATCCAGAGCACGATGTACGGCTGCCTCCGATTACGTGGGTCGTAAGGATAGAACAGCCCGTGCAACTCGCCGCGGGTGTTTCGAGGACGCACGCCGCGAATCTCGACGTTGACGGGAGGAGTCGCGAGGCCTCGACAGATTTCCGCGGTCAACGCACGCGCGCAGGTGGTGCATGCCGCCAGGTTGCCGGTCTCGAGCACTCGCATCAGGGCGTCGAGCGAGTTGCGTGCCGCAACGCTGGGAACGTAGTCGAAGTGATCGACGGTGTCGCTCTTCAGATAGGTTCGCTGTGCGCGCGACGAGAGTCGATAAAAATAAGCCGGCAGCCGCGTCTCGGAATTCGCGCGAAGCGTCAGTCCTGTACCCACCACGCCTCCATCGCCGGATACTCACTTCCGGCGCCGCATCAACGGGACTATCATCCGCGCAATAGTAACTAGGGGCAAGCACTATGCAACTGAGTATTGTCGAAATCGCGAAACCAGCGGACGCCAACGTGATTGTCGGCCAGGCGCACTTCATCAAGACGGTCGAGGATGTCTACGAAGCGCTGGTGCAGGCGGTGCCGGGAATCAAGTTCGGGCTGGCCTTCTGCGAAGCGTCTGGCCCGTGCCTGGTTCGACATACGGGCACCGATCCAGCGCTCGAGAATTCGGCGGTCGAGGCGGCATCGGCGATCGGGGCAGGGCACGTGTTCGTGGTGATTCTCGGCAACGCGTTCCCGGTCAACGTGCTGAATCAAATCAAAACGGTGAGCGAAGTGTGTACGATCTTCTGCGCGACGGCGAATCCGCTCCGCATGATTGTCGCGGAGGAAGCGGGTGGACGCGGCGTGGTCGGCGTAATCGACGGCAGTTCGCCCAAGGGCGTCGAGAGCGTCGGCGATCAGGCGGATCGGCGCGCGATGCTGCGGCGATTCGGCTACAAGCAGTAGGTGTGGATCGAAGACCCCCCGATGGATCAGGTATCGAGACGCCGCTAACCTTATTGATGAGGCAGTAACCAAGATGGGTGGCGGGCGTCAGCCAGCGAAACCGAGTCCAGCGAAGAAGAAACCGAACGAATGGCGAATCCGCGGATGGCGCGTGCGAAATCTGGTCGCCGGCGGGACCCTGCTCGTGTTTTTCGCGATCGGATTTTACCTCGCGCAGCTGTACGGCGAAATTTCCGCGCTGATCGAGCAGCGTCGCGCCGCGCTGACTTCCGCGATTTTCTCCGCACCGTTCCCGATTCGCGCCGGCGACGACCTCGATCGCAGCGGGCTGCTGGATCGGCTGGCGCAGTTGAGTTATTCGGAGGTGCCTTCCGCCAATGCGCCGGGCGAGTACACCAAGGCGCCGCACGCACTCGCGCTCTATCTGCGAGCATTTCAGTTTGGCGCCAGGCACTATCCGTCCGAGCTGGTGCGCGTCAGGTTGGACGGCACGCGAATCGCTGGCGTTGCCGATTCGTTCGGCGTCGCCAAGTCCGACGCGATGCTCGAGCCTGAAGTGATCGGCCGCCTCCTGCCCGGCACGCCCGCCGAACGCGTCGAGGTGCAACTGGGCCAGCTGAAGCCGTACCTGGTGAAGGGACTGCTCGCGAGCGAAGACCGTTTTTTCTACTACCATCCTGGAATCGATCCGATCCGAATTGTCGAGGCTGCGATTTCCGATTTTCGATCGCATCGCCTGGCGCAGGGCGCGAGCACTCTCACGCAACAGCTCGCGCGAACGTTTATGGAGCGGCACGAGCGCACCTTGAACCGAAAGTTTAAAGAGCTGGCGGTCGCCGCGGTGCTCGAGATTCGCCTGAGGAAAGATGAAATCCTCGAGCGCTACATCAACGACGTGCCGATGGGCGAGTACGAGGGCACGCCGATCGAGGGGATGCCGCAGGCGGCGCGATATTTTTTCAACAAGGACCTCTCCGAGGTGACGCCGGCTGAGGCGGCGACCCTGGTCGGAATGATCCAGGCGCCGACGCTCTACGATCCACGGCGTCATCCGGATGCGTGTCGCAGGCGGCGGGACGTCGTGCTCGGGGTGATGAAGAACGCGGGCGTGATCGACGATGCTACGTATGCAGCCGCCGTCGCGACGCCGATCCAAATTACCAAGCCGCCGGGGCTGCGGCGCGCGCCGTATTTCACCGATTACGTGAGCGCATTCGTCAACAAGATTCCCGGCTTCAACGGTCATCTCGAGGGACTCAAGGTCTACAGCACGCTCGACACCGAACTTCAGGCCGACGCCGTCGACGCGGTGACCGAGAATATCGCGCAGCTAGAGAAGAACCATAAGCGCCTGCGACGCGCGAAAGCTGACGGCAGGCTGCAGACCTCGATGGTCGCGCTCGACGCCGAAAGCGGCGCGATTCGCGCGCTGATCGGCGGGCGCGACTACTCGGAGAGCCAGTTCAATCGCGCGGCGAACGCCGAGCGCCAGCCCGGGTCCGCCTTCAAGCCGATTGTGTACCTGGCGGCGCTCGATCCTGATCGCGCGCCGTTCTCGCCGCCGCTCACGCTGGCATCGATACTGCCCGACGAGCCTGCCACCTATAACGGATGGTCGCCGGCGAACTACGAGCGCACGTATCAACCGCAAGTGACCGTCGTGCAGGCGCTCTACGAGTCACTCAACGTGCCGACCGCGTATGTCGGCAATGAGCTCGGTCCTGCGACGATCGTCAAGACGGCTCATGAGCTGGGTATCCACGAGGATCTCCAGGCGTATCTGCCGATTTCGATTGGCGCCGACGAGACCACGCTGCTCGAGCTCACGTCGGCCTACCAGGTTTTCGCGACCGAGGGCGAGCAGTCGCCGCCGTACGCGGTCGAGGCGGTCATCGACGCGAAAGGACATCTCATTTACCAGCACGAGGACCAGAGCAATCGAATCATTCGTCCCGCCGTCGCATACCTGATCACAGGCGCTCTAAAGGCCGTTTTGCGCTACGGAACGGGCGCGAGCGCCGGCAGACTTGGGCTGGATTTTCCGGCGGCAGGCAAGACCGGGACGACGCAGGATTACAAGGACGCCTACTTCATTGGCTATACGCCGGCGATTGTTTGCGGCGTCTGGGTCGGCTTCGACCAGCCCGAGAGTCTTGGCCTGACGGGCGCGCAGGCGGCGCTGCCGGCGTGGGTTCAGTTCATGCAGGATGCGGCGCCGGCAGACCCGGAAGATTTCCCCGAACCGTCGGGCATCACGATGGCGACGGTCGACCCTGAATCCGGCGGCCTCGCGACTCCCGCGTGCCCCAAGCAGATCCCGCTGCCCTTCCTGATCGGTACCGCGCCGACGCAGATGTGTCCGCTTCACGGCGGAATTCTTGCGAGCGTGCCCATTGCTCCGCCAGGCATGAATACGACGCCGCCTGCCGCAGGAGGACCGCCGCCACAGCCGGTCGCGGCCGCAAGTCCGTCGTCATCGGACGTGTTCGGCGCGATCGGCAATTTCTTTAAGGGAATTTTCTCGCATTGATTTTAGATCAAAATCGAGTCCGATGTGAAACTTTTTCTGTTCTGACTCGTCTAATTGGCGCACTATAATAGGGACTGATGCCCTTGAATGCGGCAACGTGATCAACACGTGCCAAGTTCGAAGAGCCGAGAACTTTTGCAAGAGCATCTACACACTACGCCCCGAGGGGTGAGAACTGCACTCGCAGCGCTGAGCGCCGCCGGTCTGATCTGTCTGCTCGCGACGAGCGGATGTATCAACGGCGTAGGTGTCGATTCGCAGTCGCAGGATTCGAGCGCCGGCGCACGGGCAACGCGCAGCCACAAAGTCGCAATTCAAAATCTCAAGCCCGCGATTCCAACGGCCGGTGACGTGTTAATCGCAGGCGGTGCCGACGCTTCCAATGAAAGCATAGCCGACGCGGAATTCTTCGATCCGTCGATGGGCCAGTTTGTCACTACCGGAATCGAGGCATCGAGTCGCGCGGCCATATCTGCCGCACCGCTTTCGCCGACGCAGGTGTTGCTCCCCGGCGGCTTCAGCGGCGGCGCCACGATTAAGAATTTTTCACTCAACCTCGAAGGCAAAGTCTTGAGCAGCGCCGAATCGTTCGACGAGGTAACCGGCGCGTTCTCGCCGGCCGGCACAATGGGCACGCCGCGAATGGGCTACACTGCGACCGAGTTGAACAACGGCAAGGTCCTGGTTGCCGGAGGACTCGACAATCACGGCAATGTGCTCGACACCGCGGAGCTGTACGATCCCGCGACGCGCAAATTCCTCGCAGTCGTAAACGCAATGGGCGATCGGCGCATGTTTCAGACTGCGACGCTCCTGCTCAGCGGCAAAGTTCTGATCGCGGGCGGCGCGACTACTCTCTCGGGTGACACCACCAACTCCGCAGACATCTACGACCCCGCGTCGAACTCGTTTACTCCCGCGACCTTCCCGATGGACCATCAGCGCGCCGCGCATACCGCGACGCTTTTCACCAGCGGCCCGATGGCCGGCAAGGTGCTGATTGCAGGGGGAGTCGGCGGATCGAGTTTCTTCTTTAAGGACAGCAGCGCCGAGCTTTACGATCCGACCTCCCAGCAATTCGTGCTGCTGTCGAGCTTCATGAACGAGCCGCGCTCGATGCATACTGCGACGCTGCTCGACAACGGCGACGTGCTGTTCGCGGGCGGTTTCAGCGGCACGGTTGCAGTGACGGGCGGGATGCTATCGGGCGCGTCGGGAGTGATCAGCAATTCGGCTGAGACCTTCGATCCGAGCAGCGGTGATTTTACCTGCGTCGGCGGATTCAATAGCGATACGCTGCGATGCAATCAGTCGATGAGCGTCGCGCGCGCCGGGCATACTGCCACGCTCCTTGCGACCGGCGCGCATCCGCATCGCGTGCTGATTGCCGGTGGAATAGGCGCGGTCGATCCTGCCGCTCATGGGGTCGAGCTCAGCAGCGCGGAGTTGTTCAATCCTGCGGCGGGCGGAAGCTTCAGACCGACGGGAACAATGTCGACCGCGCGCGCCCTCCACGCCGCCACGCTGCTACGCTAAACCTGTTGCGCGAAAGCACGTTGCTCAGCGGAACAGGTTCGTCTTGGCCAGCTCGACTACTTCGCTGCCGCGCCCACTCTTGAGATAGCGCGCCGCACGATCAGCCGATGGGTCGAATGGTCGCGCCGTCCGCCGGCGAATGACTGCTCAAAGTTGTGCGGTGCGGCGTCTGAATCCGCGGAAGGTTATGCTGGAAAATGAGACGAAGGTCTGAGATCAAACAACGTCACTGGTCCTGACGGATTTCTTCAAGTTCCTCGGGAAACACCACGCAATCACCTCCAGCCTGCCATCTCACCTTCATCAAAGTGCGATCCATGTTGCGTATCACGCCCATGATCGTCACTTCTTCGCTCGGGAGATGAACTTCGCCGCTGCGTGGGTCTCTCACCCATTTCACGAGAGTCGCGGTATTCATGGTCATCTTTCTCCAGTTTGATCTCCCCAACGAATGATTCATCTGTTAGGGCGCGACCCAGGTAGTCGCATTTTCGTGCGGCCATTTTTCACCCCAAGCTCGGTAATTTTGACAATGCACTAATTTTGCAGCTTTCGTCGGATGTTGAACCGACTCGAAGTTGTCCGCAGCCAACCGCCGCCCTTGCCAGCCGCCGTGACGTTGTTTGAGGTGGGGATCAGTAGCAATTATGATTTCGAGCCGCGCTCAACAAACGAAGGGACCTGAGAGCAACCAGCCTATGGCCGGTTTCGCGAAATCTGAGATCCGACTCATACAGCCGCCTGGTTGGTTCGATCAGCTCGCGGCGTTGCTCGGCAGGGAGCTTGCGCCCAGCTCACGAAAACTCCGCACTGCCCTTCGCATGACCACGATTGCCACGCTTGGCGCAGGCCTGATCGTGAGTTGTCACGTCAACAACCAGCTCGGCACTTACATCGTCTGGCTCCTGGTAGGCGCGGGACCAATGATGGCTCCGCGCAAGGCAGTAGCGTTTCTGATCGCAGAAGCATTCGCACTTGCTACATCAGTTGTGATGGCGGGGATATTGGTGGAATCGCCGTGGCTCATGCTCCCGTTCCTCTTCGCGCTGATGTCGCTGACGACTTACGTAGGAACGACTTTAAGCTCGGCGCGGCACTTCTCCTCATCCAGGTGGTCTGCATCGATACCTTACTATAGCGTCGTATTTGCTCCTGACGAAATCGGTTGGGGCGCGGCCGGCATCATTCGGCGGGAGCGTGATCGCCTTCGGCACGACTCATCCTATTCGACAACTGGCTGTGGCCCGACCTCGGCGAAGAGATCCTGCAGGAATCGCTCGGAGCGAGCGTCGCGCGCGATCATTCGCGGCTGCTCGATGCTTCAAACTATTATCTCGATCGCCAGGACAAGCCGCGGCCGCCGCTGCCACCGCCGACATCGGATCTTCCCGCACACATGGCTCTTCTGAATCGAGCCGTCGCCGAGGGTGTCTCCGCGCATCGCCAGGCGATTCTGCTTGCAGCTATCACCCGGGTGGCGCGTATTGGTCTGGAAGTGGATCGCCTTGTCTTTGCGGCGCGCCAGAACGTGCCAGACGAGATTCGGAATATGGCTGCGGCCGGAAATTCAAGCAACCGTGAAAGCGATTGCAGCGGTGCTGGACGAGATCGCCCACGAACTGCCGACGCACGTCGCCGTTGGCTCGACAAGCCACCCCCGCCTCGCGAACCCGCGCGCGATCGGCGATGGACGCTCTCACTGCTCGCGTCATTCAGGTCAGACCAGTGTATATCCGCACGGCGAGTCCCGCGGAGCTCGAGAATTTCGCAGCCTTCACCGATTCGCTGGCTGCGCTCACCGATAAATCGATCGTTTGCTCGATGCGCCTCCGCAGCCGCCCGCCGCGGAACCAGTGAAGAGTGCTGTTCCGCGGTCGGCCGACGCTCGGGATCCTGACGGTCGTCCGCTTTTCCCTGAAGGTCGGTATCTGCGTGGTGATCGGTTACTTGGTATCGGCCTCGTCGACGCAGCGCCCCGATCTAACCACAATCCTGACGACAATACTGATAACCGCGCTCCCGACCTATGGGGCCGCGCTGCGCAAAATGATCTGCGGATCATCGGAGTGTTTATCGGCGGGGTTATTGCTCTTCTGACAATCATCATCGTCACGCCCAACTTCGCAACTCTTCCGGCTTATCTGATCGCCTTCTTCGTAGTCTTCTTTATCTCCTGCCTACGCCTCTCTCAGCAGCGGACGGGTTTCATACGCAGGAAAGCAGATAGGCACGACCTTCGCCTTGGTGTTCACCGGCTTGAGCCCTGCGCTCGACGTCTATACGCCGCTGTGGCGTATCTGGGGAATTCTGCTTGGCACGCTGGTCGTGGAATCGTCTACTTTCATGTGGTGGCCGGAATATGCGGGCGACTCCTTATTGCCGAGGCTGCGTAAAGTCATTCGCGACACGCTTGCGCTGGTGCCCGGCGGCTCATGCTTCGAACACCGAGAATGAGATCCAGCAGGCCAACTCCGCCACCATGCGCACGCTCGCCGAAATTCTGGAGGTCGCGGATGATGCGCAAGTGGAGGGCCGCACCAGCCTGGTCAACCATAACGCGATCGTCGAGGCGTCCAGCAGGCTGCGGCGCATCGCGAACCGGCTGGCCTCAATCGCGACTGAACGCATCGTCACTCCCGTGCCGCAACTCGATCCAGTGACCGAATCGGCGCGCGAGGCGGTGCTGGACGCAATTCGCCGACACCTTCAGTCGTGGCTCGACTTCTTCAGTAGCGCTGACAGCCTGAGCCGCCAGGCCGCCGAGGCAATCGCGCGAACACACTCACCCGACGACTTGAAAATCCCTCTCGAGCAGTTCGGCTTACGGGTGGAGGAGCAACAATTCGCTCGAATCGAA
>CAVZGB010000001.1:0-30639 GCA_963774665.1 uncultured delta proteobacterium | reverse complement strand
CCTGACCCCTTCCGAGCGGGAAAAGGAACCGGATTGGGTGGAGTTGTATAGCTGATGCGCACTGCGGTATCCAAGTCAGAGTGGAGGCAGAATCTTGAATCACGCGGTTTGCGCGCTGTAATTGGACCCTCACCTTTATTCCCTCCCTAACAGGGAGAGGAGAAAGAGAGGAGAGATGTTGTGATCAAATCATCCGAGGAAGTTGTAAGCGTTGCGGGGCAGCGGCTTGCGATTGTTAAGGGTGGATCGGGGAAGCCGCTGCTGATTTTTCATGATGAGCTTGGGTATCCGGGGTGGATGAGCTGGAATGAGACGATTGCGCATGAGCGCGAGTTGCTTATTCCGTTGCAGCCGGGGTTTGGGAAGACGCCGAAGCTTGAGTGGGTAAGGACATATCGCGATCTTGCCGGGTTTTATTCGCAGGTGGTGCGGGAGCTGAAGCTCGATCCGGTGGATGTGATTGGATATTCGGCGGGCGGGTTTATTGCGGCTGAGATGGTGGCGGCTGATCCGAAGATCTTTTCGAAGATGATTTTAGTCGCGCCGATGGGAATTAAGCCTGCCGACGGCGAGATCATGGATATTTTTCCGATCACGATGCGGACGCATTTGCGGGCGACCGTGGCGGATCCGGCGGGGACGCCGGAGTTTATCAAGCTGTATGGCGGCGAGATGACGCCGGAGCAATTCGAGGCGTTCGAGGATGCGCGCGCGGAGTCGGCGCGAATCGGATGGGAGCCTTACATGCACAACCCTGTCCTGCCCCATTTGCTGCGCGGGACCAGGACGCCGACGCTGCTGGTGTGGGGGACGCGCGATCGGGTGGTGCCGCGCGGATGTATCGATGAATACAAGAAGGCGATACCGGGAGCGCAAGTTGCGACGATCGAAAACGTGGGACATCGTCCGGAAATTGAGAATTCAACTGAGTTTGTGAAGATAGTCAGTCGGTTTCTTAGTGAGTAGTCGAGTGGTATTAGGAACCTAACCCCTAACCCCTTCCCGAGCGGGAAGGAACCGGATTGGATTGCGGAAGGCGCGATGATGACCTAACCCTGACCCCTTCCCATAGTGGGAAGGGGGACCGGATTGGTCAGAGGGTTTGGCGAATAGCCAATCAGGAGCCATTTATGAAAGTTGGATATTTTACTGAGCGGCCGGTGCGATGGATTCCCGAGGAAGTGATACTGCGCAATGGCGGACATTTCGCAGTCTCGAATAGCTACTTCGATCGCGAGCGCGCGGCCGAAGACTATAACTATTTCATCGACGAGAACCTCTACGCCGAGGAACTGGGGTTCGACATCGTCGCGCTGAATGAGCATCACGGGAATCCCTTCTGCATGGGGAGCGTGATGAACGTCGAGGCGGCGATCCTGGCGCGGCTGACGAAGAAGGCGCGGATTTTGTTGATCGGCAACCCGCTGCCGGTGATCAAGCATCCGCTGCGCATGGCCGAGGAACTGGCCGAGATCGATCTGATTTCGCGCGGACGTTTGATCTCGGGATGGGTGCGGGGTGCGGGCAGCGAGCAATTTTTCAACAATGCGAATCCGTCGTACAACCGCGAATACTTCGAGGAGGCGCACGATTTTATCGTGCAGGCGTGGACCAAGCCGGGGCCGTGGCGCTACGAGGGCAAGCATTTCCATTACCGGCATGTGAATCCGTGGGCGCTGCCGTATCAGAAACCGCATCCTCCGATGTGGATTCCGGGAACGCTCAGCCCGGAGACGGTGCGATGGTGCGCGGAGAAGTCATATCCGTATTTTGGATTGGGCACGTCGCTCGGCCCCACCTGCGATTTGTGGGACTACTACGCCGACGAAGCTGCCAAGCATGGATACGAAGCGGGTTCGGAAAATTTCGGTTACGTGCTGCCGACCTTCGTGGCCGAGACTGAAGATAAGGCGCAGGAGCTTGGCAAGAATTTTCTATTCGGCGGAGGCCAGAACTCATTCGCGCGCGTCGAGCATACTTTGCCGCCGGGATATAACTCGAAAGAGGCGATTCGAAAACTCGCGAAACAGCCGCAGGGGAGCTGGCTCGGAGTCAGTGGCGACAAAATGCGAGGGCATTCCGAGGAGGTGGAAATCGATCCCGCGGCTATCAGAGCGAAGCTGATCCCCGGGTACCTGAAGGCGCAGAAGGCGATTCAACTGGTGATCGGCACGCCCAAGTCAGTGATTCCGAAGCTGAAGGCGATCCTCACCGTGCTGCGGCCCGGGTCGCTGGTGATATTCAGCGTGCAGGGGCCGGTGGGGAATGAGGATCGGCAAACGAGCATGCGGCTGATCGCGCAGGAGATAATTCCGGCGCTGAAGGAACATGCGAAGTCGATCGACTTGCTCGACGCGTTCGAGCGCAAGCCGGGATCGATCAAGCTGACGTCGGGGACCTCGCGCCGTCCGGTATCAGATCGCGGACCGTTGAAAGAATTGGGGCTGGCTTAGCCGTTCGTCATGAAAAAGGTTTTGATGGTTTGTACTGGCAATATGGATCGCAGTCCGACGGCGGCGATGGTGCTGGCGGAGATGTGTGCGCCGATGTGGGTGACGTCGGCGGGAACGGAGCCGTGGGCGAAGAATCAGGTCAGTATCGAGCTGGTCGAGGAAGCGGACGTGATTTGCGTGATGGAAGAGGCCCATCGCCGGCATATCCGCGATCGCTTCGGTGAGGCGCACGCGGAGAAAGTCGTGGTGCTCGACATTCCCGATAATTACGTCTGCTGGGAAGACAAACTGATCACGCTGCTCAAGGGCAAGCTGCGCACTGCGTTGGGACTTGGCAGGCAGGTGTGATCTGATCATGAACAGGCTTTGCACGCAGGATTAAGCGGCATGTCACCGGCTCGCCGATCGAGTCCTTCAGATAGCGCGTCATAACCGAAAGTAGAGATTTGTTCCGCTATCGCTCTATTTTTCAGGGCGATCTACAGGCTGTAGCGTCGCTACGAAGCCCGCGCAGGTAACGTAAATATGAGCCAATTCAAGTGCTTAAGGACAAACTGCGCGTACAGTTGGGATTGACAAGTACAAAAAGATAACTATTGAGGATAGGGAGAATGTACTTTCAGGTGAAACCTTGTACGGTTTCACGTTTTCTTGGTCAGGGTTGAGCCCTGTACCGCAGTGTTTAGCAAGTTGTCACCGCAGCGGAATGCGGTTGGTCCTCTGTCAAGGTTTTCCGGACGGGGGGCGGACGCGTGCCCGATTTCGTTTAGGCGCCGTACTTCAGTAGCCGTACTCCTCGAGGAGGGCCTGACGTAACCTGGTGAAATGAATAAGGCCGGCCTGGTACTGGAGTCGCTTCCGTTCGGGCAGGCTTTCGAAATCGAGGCCATAACGCCGCGCCGTGCCGAGGACCGCTTTTGCGGCAGAAGGTGATTTAACGTTTTCGTCAGCGTTCGGGATTCTTCGATCCCGCTCGCTCTCGAACAGTTTCGAGGCAATGTTGCGGGGGTATACACCGAGGCTCACGAGCACGTCGGCGGCCAGCTCGCGCGGGTCGTTCAGATGCGCCTCGTATCCGGTTTGTCGTGACATCTGGACCAATTCGTTGCGCGTGGAAAACAGCTCCGCGGTGACGTGATGCCCTACTTCGTGGAGGAACGCGGTTGCGACCGCAGCCGGATGATGCGCGCCGTTCAGGCAGATGAGCGGACGCTTCTCCAAACCGGAGTCTTTGCCTAAATAGAAACCGAACACCGCGAGGCCTGACGGCCAAGGCATTTTGGCGATCCGGAAATCGGCGCCGAGTGCAGACGCCCGCTGGGCAAATTCTTTCATCGAACCGAGGCGAACCGCCTCGTCATTGAGGTGAGGCCATGCCGTGCGCTTTGCCGCGCGGACAATCTCGCGGACTTCTGCTCGGCTTAGACCGCTGCGGAGCGCATATCCATAATCCCGACCCCATAGACGCGTGATTTCGTCAGTAATGGAGGCAGGAGCAGGCTCATGCGCGTTTGAAGCTGTTTCAGCAGTTTTAACGATATCTGCCGTCAGCCCAACGATGCGCGAAATACGCTTCTTAACGGTCATCGGTCAAACCATCTCCCCGTGCCAATTATAACCAAAAGTACTGAATTAATGCTAGATAGGCAACAAGCCGCTCGGTTTAGTCCAAATCACGTCGAAATAGCGTTGCACTGCGAAGCAAATCTTGTGTAATTAGCCTCGATACTACAAATTGGCGGATTTCTAAGCTCGATGTTCGAGTCTTTGACGACCAATTTTCATCAACTTCGCGCATCACTCGCGCCGACATATCGGCAGCACGCTCGCTCAAGCATGCCACGTTCACCTCCATCTCGCTGCGGCAAATTTTTCTTCAGCCGCACCTCTACGTTCTGAAATTGAACCGTGTCTGAACTTTAGCCCCCGGGAAGGAGCTACTCAATGGAACTGCGTTTGCTATCAAATGAAACCGAACGAAGAATTTTCGCCGCGCGTACTGAGCAGATTCGTGCAAAGCACGGAGTCGGCTTCAAGGAACGATCGCGCTCGCGCCTGGCCAGAATACATCTGACCTTTGGCAATCTCTACGCCCTGTTCGAAAACGACGGCGACCCGGCCGAGAAAATGATCGCCGGGCTGGTAATGCACGACCTCGAAATGTTTCCGCAAACCTGCCCGAGGCCCGACCTGTCGCATCTGCCGCCGCGATCGGTGCTGGAGGTCAGCGAGCTGTGGTCGCGTGCGATCGGCGCCGGCGCGCTGGCGCGAGCGGGAGCCGCAATCTTGGCGGGTCTGCTCGACGCGCGCGCGATCCTCGCCTACCTGGGAGTGAGGCCGTTCGACGGGACTCCGTTCTACCGCGCGACGGGCTTCGTCAATGCCGGCGAGCCGGTCGAATATCCGTATCTCGAGACCCTCAAAGGCGAAGCGATTTGGGCGCAGCCGATGATCCTCGAGGGCGAATCGCTGGCAAAACTGACGCGCGTATTTTCGCAACTGATCATCGAGACGAACGACGACCATAGCATCCTGCGTTTCAGAAATTTCCTGAAAGGGAAATCGGCGGGCGGTCGTCCGGCATTCGTCGAGGACGATGCAGCACCGGCGGTCGAATCGCAGGTCATGCATCAAGACCACGCGGCACCGCTGCAATAGCACCAATTTTGCCAAGCGACCGAAATTTTTTGCAGAGCGACTGAATCGGATTGGTCCAATCAGTACGTGAGGGGAGCATGAACGAAATAACATCGACAGAGCCATCATCGGATACGGGACGCTTCGGCGATATCGGCACGAATATTCCCGTCAAGCTCACCAAAGAAGAACTGACCGAGCTATCCACCGTCAAGCCATTGCGAGCGTGCCTCCACGTGGCCGGCGAGTGGGCATTGATCGCAGCGACAATCTATCTATGCCAGCGATTCTGGCATCCGATGCTGTACGTTTTCGCGGTCGCATTCATCGGATCGCGCCAGCATGCACTACTGGTGCTGATGCACGACGGCGTACACTATCGGCTGCTGCGCAATCGGCGGCTCAACGACTGGATGTCGGAAGTAATCCTGGCGTGGCCGCATCTGGTTACGGCGCGACAGTACCGCAAGAATCATTTTGCGCATCATAAATACCTCAACACCGCCCAGGATCCCGACTTGAAGCGCAGGGCGGGCGACCCGGTGTGGGTGTTTCCGCAGACCGTCCCGAATCTGGCGAGAACGCTTTTCCGTGACGCGACCGGATTGAATGCGCCGGCGATGCTCAAGCTGGCGGCCTCGGTGGCAGCCGCGGATTCTGTGCCGACGGGCTTCCTGGTCGCGCGGTACGGATTTTACGCGACCGCGCTGGGAATCATTGCATACGCCGGTGGACTCAAGGGTTTCGCGCTGTACTGGGTGATCCCGATGTTTACCTGGCTGGTGATGATCATGCGCATCCGCAGCATCGCCGAGCATCATGCGATCGACGAACCGGGTAACGCGTACCCACGGACGCGGACTACTGAGCCGACCTGGCTCGAGCGGATTTTTCTCGCACCAAAAAACGTCAATTACCACATCGAGCATCACTTCTTCCCGAGCGTGCCCTTCTATCGGCTGCCTGAGCTCCACACGATCCTGATGTCGAAGCCGGGCTATCGCGAGAGCGCTCACGTGACGAGTACGTATTGGGGCGTGCTGGAGGAATCGGTCGGCCGGACGCCGTCGAACGGCAGCAGGGCTCGCGTTGACAGCAGCTCGACACTTGAAGGAATCCGGCGCGTCGTGGAGGCAACAGTTTGATGATCTGAGACTGGCAAAATCAACCTTCTGTTAATCGCGTACCGGGCCGTTTGCACATTACGGTCGCCAACTTGTAGAGTTGCGCCCGGGCGCGAATCGACCAATGACAGCCAGCACCGGGTGGACTCGTCGTCTGGCGGCTAATTATTCTCGCCCGGCTGCGAATGGCTGTAATCCCAATAACATACAATCTTCGGAGCCTGATGGTCCGACGAACGACTTCGCTGATGACGGCGCTCGGGATAGCGCTGGTCGTGATGGTGGTCGTGATCCTGTTGAGCTTCGTCAGCGGGCTGCGGCAGAGCCTTGAGCTTGCGGGCGAACCGGGCCATTGGATCATTCTCAGCCGCGGCACAGTGTCCGAGGGCGAGAGCTACATTCCTCGCGAGCAGGCCGACATCTTGCGGAGTCGGAACGAGATTGCCACTGACTCGTCGGGCGCGGCGCTCTTTTCTCCCGAGATGGTGGTGCCGTTCAACGCGGCGGTGAACCGGCCGGCCGTTCAGTTCAGGCCGGCGTCATTGCGCGGGGTGACGCCCGTCGCATATCGGATGCGGCGCGGGCTCAAGCTGGTGGCGGGCAGATGGCCGGCGCAGGGTCGCGACGAAATGGCGATCGGACAGAAGCAGGCGGCGCGATTTCCCGAACTGGGCGTGGGCACGACCTTCAAGTACGGACGGCGCACGTGGACGATTGTCGGAATTTTCGCCGATCGAGGGAGCGCGCTCGAATCGGAATTCTGGACCGACATCGACGTCCTCCAGCAGGATGCGCGATTCGAGAACGGCTATTCGTCATTTCACGTCGTGCTGAAACCCGGAACCGAGGAAACGTTTCGAAACGCACTCACCGAAGATGGGCGACTGACGGTCGACGCGATCAGCGAGAAGGATTTCTTCGCGGATCAGGCAAAGGTCGCTGACCGGCTGCGCGGGCTGGTGCTGATAGTCGGCCTGATCGTGGGAACCGGCGCGGCCTTCGGCGGCATGAATACAATGTATGCCGCGGTCGCGCGCCGCACGCGCGAAGTAGGAGTTTTACGCACGCTGGGCTTCGGCCGCGGATCGGTGCTGACCAGCTTCCTCGTCGAGAGCGTGATTCTCGCCATCGCGGGCGGCGTGGTCGGCGACCTGCTGGCGATTTTCTTGGGATTTGCTGCGGGCCTGAACCATCGGCTCATGAGTGTTGGCGCCGTCGTGTTTTCGTCGGCGTTTTCGGTGAGCGCGCTGGCCGGCGGTATCATCGCGGCATTGCTGATTGGAATCACCGGCGGGCTGATGCCGGCCTGGCGCGCTTCACGTCTTCCGATCGTCGAGTCGCTGCGCGAGGCGTAACGCGATGCAATCTCTTCGACTCGTCTTCCGCTATCTAGTCCGCCAGCCGCGGCGCGCGATCCTGACGATGCTCACGTTTGCGGTCGCCACCTTCATCTTCACCGTGCTCGCGGCGATTCCCAGCTCAATCGACATGATTCTCAAAAAAACCGCGGAGACCCTGCGCGTGTATTCGTATAACGCCGACGGACGTTATCTTGGCGTGCCTGCGCGAGATTGCCGGACGGTCGAGCAAATCCCCGGCGTAGTCGCGTGCATGCCGATGGTCGTGCTGCGGGCCACATACCAGAACGCTTCGGAAACGGTGCAGGCATTCGCGCTCGACGCGGACAAAGTCGCGTTGATGTATCCCGACTACAATCTTCCGGCCGAGGTGCTCGAGCAGTTCAACAAAAACCGGAGCGCCGCGGTCGCTGGCCGCCTGCTGATGCGCAAGCATGGCTGGAAGGTCGGCGACGTCGTCACGCTGCGCGGCGATTCGAACCGGCTCGATATCAAATTCACGATGGTCGGCGAGATTCCGGCCGACAACTATCCAAATTTTTTCATGTTTCGGCGCGACTACCTGGTCGAAGCGGAAAAGAGAATCGGAATCCCCGAAGAAAAACATCCCGCAGGATTCCTGGTGACTCGGGTCGACACCGCCAACCACGTTCCGTCCGTGATTCATGAAATCGATCGCGGCTTCCACAACTCGGATTTCGAAACCGCGTCGATGACTGAGAGCGAGGCGGTCTCCGGGCCTGATGTCCACGGTGGGGGACGTCCGCGAGATCGTGTCCGCGATCTCGGCGGTGATTGCGCTGACAATCTTTCTGATCGCCGCCAATGCGATGTCGATGATGGTGCGCGAGCGATTGCGCGATGTGGCGGTGCTGCGGGCGCTCGGATTCAGCCAACCGTATATTGCGCGCATTCTGTTCGGCGAGTGCGCACTGATCGGCGCAGTCGGCGGCGGATTCGGATGTGCCCTGGCGCTGTGGCAATTCGGCAGCGGCGAGACGCTGCGCGCGGTGCTGGAGAGTGCCGGATACCTGACGGTGACTTACGACGCGGCGCTCGAGGCGCTACTCGCCGCAATTGCGATCAGCCTGCTGAGTGCCGCAATTCCGGTGTGGGGCGCGATGCACGTGACACCGGCCGACGCCTTCCGCAAAACGATCTGAGGTTGCTACCTTGCCGACGGCTTGACGGATGCGGTGTAGCTTGTGAATGGCAACTCGAAGGATCATCAAGTCCGTGTTGCGCAATTTTCTCGGAACGCTGACCAGCCGGTATTCAGATTGGAATGGGTACTGGCTTTTTGGATTCGTAGTTAACGATCTCGAGCGTCTAGATCATGATCTTCTGATCCCGATAGCGGGCTCGCCCGACCAGACACCATTGGCGCATATCCGATCGCTTGCGACAATGAAATTCCTGGAGCAACTGTCAAAAGCTCGGCTGGATCCGATCCACATCCGAGAAGCTACCCTCATACTCGAGCGGTTGCCGGGACGTGTGGAAGTTAAGTACAACCCGTACACGGACCCGTACACGTCCTCTGGCTATCGCGTGCGCTTCATGGTTAGCGCGATAACAGATTTAGGCAAGGTGTATGAGTGTGAGCAAATAGTCGCTGTCGCGCCGCACGACTGGACTCACGAGTTTCAAAGCTCGCGGGTCAAGTGAGCAAGAACTGGCGGCCTAGGAATCAGCGAGCCAATATCTACCTGCCGACGGCGTGACGAACCGTGTTGAGTATATAGATGAAGTCGCGGGGGGAGCGCACTTCGCCGAGCAGCGCCACGCGTTCCAGCATTTCCATCTCGTCGCCGGTAATATTGTGGATGCGCCTTATCTGCTCGTCTTTGCGGAAATCTTCCCACGCCGACTTCGCGTCGCCCTCGGGCTCCGGGTTGAGGAGTGCCTGCGCGCGCGGATTCGCGAGGAAAAACAGCTCCCGCCGATCCAGCCCGAGCACTTCGGCGAGACGCGTGACGATTTTGTCCGAAGGATGTCTCTTGGCCGATTCGAGGTGGCCGATGTAGGGAGTCGAGGTCTTGATGCGACGCGCCACCTCTTCCTGGGTGAGGTCCAGTTGCCGACGACGATCGCGAAGTACCTGACCAAAACTGCGTTCCTTGGTCCGTGCCATGAATGCTGCCCCTTGAGGTTTTTGCGCGGCGCAGGATCAACCGCGTTCCCAAATCAATTGGGTGAGATTCGACGCTGCCAGTTTGTACCATCCAAGAGCCTGTAAGGCAAATTCATTTCTGAGCCGTCCCAGCCAAGGCCTCTTCGAGATCGCCGCCCTTCACCAGGGTGGCCCAGAGGTCCTTTGGGTCGCTGAAAATCAGGTCGGCCTTCGCTGGAATCACGTACCATGCTCCCGCCATGACCTCGGCGTAGAGCTGATCGTGCAGCCACTGAGCCTTTCCTGAAATCACCCGGAAATTGGTGACCCGTGGGTCTTTGAGGACCGCGGCAATCGCGTTGCGGCCGGTCGCGACGTAAACGTCATCGAAGACCCGTGTGGCGGAGCTTTGTACCGACGACGATCGAAAGATCACCGATACTTCGTCGAGCTCGACCGGACCGCCCATGTAAATCGTTTCATCGGGACCCTTGAGATCGCGAAGGTGCGGGAACAGATCCCGCACCCGCTCCTTCGCAGGAGTGTTTATGATGAGGCCCGCGAGCAGCGGCGGCTCGGTGGACGGCACCATCAGGATGACGGAGTGCTGAAAGAGCGGGTCCTGCAGATCGCGGGTGGCAACCAGAAAAGACGGCGTCGTCAGGTCCGTGGCCTGTGCTGTACGCGAGGTCGCCAAGGTAGCGATTAGAGCGGTGACAAGGATGCTCGCGACCGCGCGCGTACGGAGCCTGGTGCTGAATGCCCGCATACAGCAACTAATAGCGTCAACTGGAAGTGAGGTTCAACGCGATTGTCGCGATTGGAAGCGCGCCACCGCCCCTTTTTTTTGAGGGACAGTGGCGCGTGCATGAATCGAGCGCGTGAAGGTCAATCGTCTCGACTAGTGATTGATGTCCGGCCCGAAGTTGTCGCCGGCCGGTGCGTTGAGAGTCGTCTGGGCGCCGACCAGGAAGGAGGCCGGCTTGATCGTGCCTCCGGCCGCTTGCTCCTTCGCATTATATCGCGAGACACCAAAGGGCGCTGCCGAGCTGATCGCCACCAGGTTGCCTTTTTGGTCGAAGGCGATTCCGTTGGGTGCGACCAGAGTCTCGAACCTCGCTTTGCCCCCGACCATTTCATTGAAGGGGTTGATCGTAGTCTGGGGAGTTGGAGCGCCGGTGCTGCTGATTTGCGTGGGCCCGAACTTTACCAGCGTGTTCGGCGAGTTTGCGTTGCTGGACCACAAGTCGCCCGCTTGATCGAAGACGAGCGCCCACGGACCCTGGATGGAGCCCATGCCATCGTCGCTGAGAATCACGTCGGGGACCAGCACATGGAGGCCGCTGCCAATCGCGGGAAGGTGGCCGGCGTTGAACTCGAAGATAGTAGTGTCCGCATTGTTCGCGATGTACAGATTGCCGCCGTGGAGCACGATCCCGAGTGGACCGTTGAACATCGGGTCAGACTCGATAGTGGTGGTGAACGCGATATTGCCGCCCGCCGCGAGCTGGGCCGGCGTTATCACGAACACCTTGCCGGCGCCGTTGTCGCTAAGCCACATATTGCCTGACGCGTCGAAGACGGCCTGCTGCGGAAACACCAGGTCTCCCGACGTGATCTGAACGTTTGGCGTCGGGGTTGGATTTTTCTTGAGATTCATGAGTTGCGCCTCAGTGAACTCCTCGAGCGAGGGCGCAATCGTGCCGCCATTGCCTCCGTCGATCACCCACAGATTATTCGCCGCGTCAAAGACCACGCCCTGCGGCGCGCCGAACACTGCGCTGTTGAGCTGGACCTTCGGTTTCTCATCATGCTTGCCACCAGGAAGTTGCGCGAACTCGACGACGTTGGCCCCGTTTGCGACCCACAGCGCCTGGCCCGCCAGCGCGGTGCCGGCGGCAGCGAATGCGATCGCGGTCGCGGCGATCACTGTACGGATTCCCGTCCGTATGTAATTAAAGCTAGACTCGGCGCGGCGGGTGCCTGAGTTCCGGTGCGTTGTGGCCGTGACGTTCTCGATGGTTGTGGTTGCGTACATGGTTTCCTCCTCTGCAATTTGGGTTAACGAGCTCTGGTTTAGTGACCGCTTTCGATTTGCCATTTGCCTTTCTGACCCTCCCAGGTTGTTTTTCTCTGACGAACGGAAGCCTAACGGGCAGTTGGGTTTTAGGCGACGCGGACTGCGTTAGGCATGCGTTAAACGAGCGTATGATTTGCGTTCAGAAGTGCTTTAGGTGAGCCTCGAAAGGGATTCTTATGGGGGCGACTTCACATCTGCTCTTCGCGCGGTATCGACTCGACCTTCAAAACGAGCAGCTCTGGCGCGCCGACAGCCTGATTCCCCTGCGCGCAAAACCGTTCGCGCTGCTGCGCTTCATGGCGGAAAATCCGGCGCGCCTGGTGCTCCACGAGGAATTGCGCAAGGCAATCTGGCCGAACACCTACGTCAGTGAGGGCGTGCTGCGCGTGTACCTGCGCGAGGTCCGCGCCGCGCTCGAAGAGGATTCCGAATCGCCGCGCTTCATCGAGACCATCGCGCGGCGTGGTTATCGGTTTCTCGCGGGGGTTGAGCGAGTCACGGCGGCCGGCACTTCTGCGGCAATCGCGAGCGCGACAGAATCGAGCACGACTCCGGTCGTCGTCGGCAGAAATGCGGAGCTCGCGCGGATCCGGGGCGCATTTGCGAAAGCGTCACTCGGCGCGCGCCAGGTCGTCTTCCTCAACGGAGAGGCGGGCATCGGCAAAACCACGATTCTCGAAGCTTTCTGAATGAGGCCGCGGACCGCGATGACGTTTGGATTGGACGCGGGCAATGCGTCGAGCATCGCGGCGCGAGCGAGCCGTACTTGCCGATGCTCGACGCGCTGCATCGCCTGGCGCATCACGCTGACGGCGCGAGAGTGGTCGAAACACTTCGCAAGCATGCGCCGACGTGGCTGGTACAGATGCCAGGTGCGATCGACGACGCCGCGTTCAATGAACTGCAGAAAAAGGTCGAGGGCGCCAGCCAGCAACGGATGCTGCGCGAGATGGCGGATGCGCTCGAGCAGCTATGCGTCCGGCGACCGGTGGTGCTGGCGTTCGAGGATCTGCATTGGAGCGATCCGTCGACGATCACCTTGATCGACTTGCTGGCGCGGCGGACGGAGCACGCGCGATTGCTGATAGTCGGTACGCATCGGCCGCTCGCGATTCTTCCGTCGGAGCATCCGCTTCGAATCCTTGTGCCCGAATTGGCGGGACGATGTTGCGAGGAGTTGTCGCTGCCTCCACTCATGCCGAATGAGGTGGCCGAGTATCTTGAAAATCGAATCGAGCGCGAACCGACCGATACGACGTCGCTGGATCAGTTGGCACGTTCGATCCATCAGCGGACCGAAGGCAATCCGCTCTACATGGTCACCCTGGTTGGCGCCATGCTCGGCAATAATCCGGCGCACGCTGGCATAGGGTCCGAGGGACAGGCATCGCTACAAAACCTGATCGAGCGGGCCGATCGAATCGTGCCGAGCAACGTCATTGAGATGATCTCGCAACAATTCTCTCGGCTGGAGGCCGAAGAGCAGCGGCTGCTCGAAGTTGCCAGCGTCGCCGGCATGGAGTTTTCGGCTGCGGCAGTTGCGGCAGGTGCTGAGGCCGCTCTGACGCACGTCGAAGCAACATGCGCGGCGCTGGCGAGCAGGATGTCGTTTCTGCAGGATGCGGGCGACAACGAATGGCCCGACGGCACCGTTTCTGCGCGCTTCCGCTTCCGGCATGCGTTATACCGCGAAGCCGTTTACGCGCGCCTTACTGCGGCGCGCCGATCGACTTTGCACAATAGCATCGGCGAGCGGCAGGAAACTGCGTACGGCGATCGTGCAAACGAGATCGCGTCGGAGTTGGCGCGCCATTTCGAGCAGGGACGCAATTTCCAGCGCGCACTCCGGTATCGCGAACAGGCTGCTCGCAATGCGCTCCGTCGCAGCGCGCCGCGCGAAGCAATCGAGCATCTTTCGGCGGGCTTGGGAATTCTCGACCGGCTGCCCGAAGGTCACGAACGCCTTGAACATGAACTGCAGCTCAGGCTTGCGATCGGCGCCGCGGTACAAAGCACCAAAGGCTACGGCGCGCCGGAAGTTAAGGAGGCATACGAGCGCGCCGGTCAGTTGTGCCAGCAGTTGGGTGAAACGCCGCACCTTTTTCCTGCGCTGATGGGACTTTGGTCGTTCGCAGTCGGCCGCGGGGAATGGACGCGCAGCCTCGAGCTGGCCGAGAAAAATCTGCGCCTCGCGCAAAGCATCGCGGAGCCGGCGCAGCTCGCAAGAAGTTGGCGCAGCCTCGGACACGTCCAGTATTTCCTGGGCCGCTTCAACGATGCGCGTGAAAATCTCGAGCGCGCGATCGCGATGACCGGCGAGTCGGAGCCGCGCCTGGATACTTTCACCTACATGTCCAACTCGGGAGTCGAAGCGCGCAGTGCTCTGGCCTGGACGCTGGAGATGATCGGCTATCCGGATCAGGCGCTGGCGATGGGGCGCAAAGCGCTGTCGGTGGCGGAACGGCTAGGGAACATTGCCGACGTGATTTATGCGACCTACTTCGCCGCTGTGCTTTACGGTTTTCGACAGGAATGGCTGAACGCCGAGAATTGGTCGCGCCGCACGATCGAGCTTGCGACCGAACACGGACTGCCCTACTACATCGCGACCGGGACGCATCTGCATGGCGCCGCGGTGGCGGAGCAAGGACGCTTCGACGAAGGCTTACCGCTGATGCAGCAAGGCGTGGCGACGTCGCATGCAATCGGCGTGGAAGCGGGGCTGACCGGGATGTACCTCATGATCGCCGAAAACTCGATCAAGGCCAAACAATTCCGGCTGGCGGCTGACGCGATCAATGACGGATTCCGGTTCGTGAAAGTGAAAGATGAACATGCGTGGGAGCCTGAACTGCATCGCGTCAAGGGTGAGCTGGCGCTCGAACAATTTCGCGACGGGCGGGGCGTCAAAGGCGTCAAACGTGGCGAGAAAGACGCCGAGGAATCGTTTCTGGCGGCGCAAGAAATTGCGCGCGCGCAGGGATCGCGAAAATGGCAGCTTCGCGCAGCGAGTAGCTTGAGCAATCTTTGGAAGCATCAGAAGAAAAAGAAGGAAGCGCGGCAGGTGCTGATCGCCGCCTACGGCCGGTTTACCGAAGGTTTCGAGACGACGGAACTCAAGGCGGCGAAATCACTCCTCGCACAGCTTTGAGTGTTTCAACTCAAATTTCGTGCGTACACTGCGCGGCAGTGCTCACCGATCATTACGGATTTGTAACGCTCGCCCCAGATCGAACGTCTAATATCAGCAGCCGCTGATTCCTGCTCGAGGATGTCTAATGCACCGGCTGTTCCTACTGAAGGTGCCTGTTGCCGCTGGCTGCGCTCACAGACAAATCTGTATTGCGACTACCTCTCCGCATCCTCTTTGCGCTGGTGCTGGTGCCACTTGTTCTGGTTCTTTCGTGCAAGCCGCCGATTCACGCCCTCGTTGAAAAGAAGCCCGCTTCCGGCGGCGATCCACCGGGCGGTCCGTGGATAGTTCCGGCCGCGGAGCCGACGCCGCCGAAGAGCCCGAATATCATCTTCGTGCTGACTGACGATCTCTCGCTGAACCTGCTGCAGTTTATGCCGCACGTTCTGAAGATGGAGCGCAACGGCGCCACCTTCACCAATTACTTCGTCACGGATTCGCTTTGCTGCCCGTCGCGCTCGTCGATCTTCACCGGCGAGTTTCCTCATAACACTGGCGTCTTCCGCAACCTCGAACCTGATGGCGGATACGGCGGTTTCAACGCCCACGGCAACGAGCCGAACACTTTCGCGGTGGCACTTCAGCGCATCGGTTATAAGACCGTGATGCTCGGAAAATATTTGAACGGCTATGAGCCGACGCGGAACGGCGCCGCGATGGGCTGGAATGAATGGGACGTCGGCGGCCTCGGCTATCCCGAGTTCAACTACGCGCTGAATGAAAATGGCAAGGTCGTCTACTACGGCCGGAAACCCCGCGATTATCTCACCGACGTCCTCTCGCGCACGGCGGTGAAATTCATTCAGAAGTCGCAGGGATCGCCCTTCTTCGTCGAGATCGCCACCTTCGCGCCGCATACGCCATATATTCCGGCGCCGCGGGACGCGCACGCGTTCCCCGGGATGCGCGCGCCTCACACTCCAGCCTTCGATGCGGCGCCGGACGCCAACGCGCCGAATTGGCTGACAAGGTTTCCGCCGCTGTCCGAGTCCGACATGATTTCGATCAATCGAAAATTCCGGATGCGCGCCCGATCGGTGCTCGCGATCGACCAGATGATCAGCAATCTGAGAGCGGCAGTTGCAGCAGCCGGGCAGGACAAAAACACTTATTTTATTTTCAGCTCCGACAACGGCATTCACATGGGCGAGCATCGCCTGATGCCGGGCAAGATGACCGCATTCGATACCGACATTCATGTTCCGCTCGTAGTGACCGGGCCTGGCGTCGCGCCGGCGCATGCTATCAATGAGATTGTCGAGAACACCGATCTCTGCGCGACCTTTGCCGAGCTTGCGGGTGCTGGCGTCCCGGCAACCGTCGATGGCCGCAGCCTGGGGCCGCTTTTGCGAAGAGAGCAGGTTCCGGAATGGCGCACGCTGGCGCTGATCGAGCATCACGGGCCGCTGAATACGCTGACCGATGACGATGACCCTGACGTGCCCGCCAAACGCAGCGGCAATCCGCCCAGCTACGAGGCGATCCGCGCGCGCGATTCAGTGTACGTCGAATACGATGACGGGACTCGCGAGTATCACGACTACGCAAGCGATCCGTACGAGCTGCGCAATACCTTCTCGGCGCTGTCGCCCAACGCCAAAGCGTCCTTGCATGCTGCGGTAGATGCGCTCCGAATCTGTCACGGCGCGCAAGCATGCTGGCAGGCGGCCAGACCAGCGAAAACCCGGAACGCGTCGAACGTCGGGAGTTAGCAACCACCAGGATGTGCGCTGGTTTTGGGCACTGACCACGGTAGCGTCAAGTGCTATTGCTGTGAGGTTGCGATGAGCTCGAATCGAAAAGCGGACGTGGCGATCGTCGGCGCCGGCATCCTGGGCCTCGCGCATGCGTACTTCGCGGCGAAACGCGGGCGGTCGGTGGTTGTGTTCGAGCGCACTCCGAAGGCGCAGGGTGCGTCGGTGCGCAATTTCGGCATGATCTGGCCGATTGGGCAAAGGGCCGGCGTCGTATACGAGACGGCGACGCGCAGTCGTCAAATCTGGAATGAGATCCTCGACGAAGCAGCGCTACCGTATCGTCCGACCGGCTCGCTTCACGTTGTTTATCATCAGGATGAGGCGGACGTGGCGCGCGAGTTCGTCGAGCGGGCACCGAGTCTCGGTTACACCTGCACGTGGCTTTCCACTGCTGAAGTGCTTGAGAAGAGCGCAGCGGTTAATCCGAAGGGACTACTCGGCGGAATCTGGAGTCCGACAGAACTCACCGTCGATCCGCGCCAGATACTTGCTAAGCTGCCGGCGTTTCTCGCCGAAAAATTCGGCGTTCAATTCCGCTTCGGCACGGCAGTGAGATCGATCCACCTACCGCGCATCGAAGCCGGCGCGGAAACCTGGGAAGCCACGCAGGCGGTCGTTTGCGGCGGCGACGATTTCGAAACTCTCTTTGCAGAATTATTCGCCATCAGCGGTATCGATCGGTGCAAGCTGCAGATGATGCGGACTGCGCCGCAGAAAAATGGATGGGAGCTGGGCCCGGCGCTCGCCGCGGGCCTCACGCTGCGCTTCTATCCCGCATTCGAAATCTGCACGGAGACGTTGCCGAAATACAAGGAACGCGTCGCGCGCGAAATGGCCGACTACGATCGCTTCGCGATTCACACTCTCGTCTCGCAGACCGCGGACGGCGCGCTGACCCTTGGCGATTCGCACGAGTATGGTCTCGCCGTCGACATCTTCAACAAAACCGAAATCGATGAGCTCGTGATGCGCAACGTGCGCGAGTTCCTGGTTGCACCCGACCTGTCGATCGCGCAGCGATGGCACGGCGTGTACGCGAAGCATCCCGATAAACCATGGGTCGCGATCGACGCCGTACCCGGAGTTCGTATCGTCACCGCGGTCGGCGGCTCCGGCATGACACTGTCATTCGGCCTGGCCGAACAGATGACCCGCGAGATGCATATATAATGAGGCGGTCGTATTTGGGGCCGGTTAAGGCCGTCATTCTCGATTGGGCGGGTACGACGGTCGATCACGGCAGCCTCGCACCAGTGCGCGTCCTGCAGGAAATTTTTGCCAAGCGCGGCGTTCCCATCTCGGAGGAAGAAGCGCGGCGCGACATGGGCGTGCTGAAAATCGACCACATCAGAAAGATTTTGTTTGGCACGGATGTATCGGCTCGATGGCACAAGGTCGTCAAGCGCGACCCAATTGAGGCGGACGTCGACAGCCTGTTTGCGAACTTCGTACCGCTCCAGCTCGAATGCCTGGTGAAGTACTCGACCGTGATCGATGGAGTCGCGGAGACGGTCGCGCGTCTCCGCAAACGCGGAATCAAGATCGGGAGCACTACAGGATACACTCGCGCGATGCTCGAGATGATCCTGCATCCCGCGGCCGCGCAGGGCTACGCGCCTGATTGCGCGATCACGCCGGATGACGTCGGCGCCGGCCGCCCGCATCCGTGGATGATCTTCGCCAACGCTGTCCGGATGCAAGTCGAGCCGCTCGAGGCGATCGTGAAAATCGGCGACACCCCTGTGGATATCGAGGAAGGATTGCGCGCGGGGGTGTGGACGGTTGGAGTCGCGCGGACCGGCAATATGGTGGGTCTGTCGGCTGAAGATTTCGGCGCGCTCGAGCCGGTAGAGCAGGCGACTCGGCTCAAGACCGCGAGGACACAGCTCGTTGAGGCGGGAGCGCATGATGTGATCGACTCGGTCGCTGATTGCGAGGCTGCCATCGACGCGATCGAGGCGCGCATCCGCAAAGGCGAGCGGCCGTAGGCAGAATCTTGAATCGCGCGCGGAATAGCGCGCTGTAATCGGACCCTCACCTTCATCCTCTCCCTCACAGGGAGAGGGGAAAACGATCTTAGTACCTGGGTGCGCGGCGGGTGATTGGGCCGGTGTCGCTTAGGGTGATGTGCGTCAAGGTTTGCTCGTCGTGGTTCATGCGCCATGACAGGAGCTTTTGGGCGTACTCCAGGACTTGTGGCGCGTATGAAGTGTCGGTCGCCAGGTTCGTGAACTCGTTGGGGTCCTTGTCCAGGTCGAAGAAAAGCGGCGGGAGATTTGTGAAGTGGACGTATTTATAGCGGTCGCCGCGGATGATGTTCATCGTGCACTGATGCATCGTCAGGCCGAGCGCGCGTTCGGCTGAGTCGTCGGCGGGATCGCGGAAGTCGAACTCCCAGTGTGCTTCGCTGCGCCATCTGATAGGACGGCCCGCGCCTTCGATGAACGGCGCGAGTGAAGCGCCGTCGCATTGCACCGGGATTTCGGCGCCGATCGCTTCGAGCATCGTCGGCATGATGTCGACGTTTTCGGTGAAGGACGAAACTACCGTGCCGCGCTCATCGTCGGCTTGCGGCCGCGGATCGCGGACGATTAGCGGGATGTGGTACGAGCCGTCGAAGTAGCCGCACTTGCCGATGAGCCAGTGGTCGCCCATCTCCTCGCCGTGATCCGACGTAAAAATGATGAGCGTCGAATCCCAGCGTCCCGACTCTTTGAGAAACCGAATCAGCCTGCCAAGCTCCGCGTCGACCCGACTCATCAGTCCGTAGTAAACCGCCTTCAGCCGCCGCAGTCGCTTCTCGTTGTCGGTCGCCCGGTAAATTCGACGGGATAGCTGATGCGCCAGCCATGGGTGCTGACGGGCCTCATCTTCGGGCGTGGCGAGGCGCGTGAAACCCGGCACAGTCGAGGGATCGTACATCGAGTTGTAAGGCTCGGGCGCGACGAACGGCGGATGAGGCCGCAGGAGCGACAAGTGCGCGACGAAGGGTCCGCTCGCGCTGTTGATGTAGTCGATCGTTTTGCCGACCAGGAATGCGGTGTCGTCAAACTCCGCCGGATACTTGTGCGGCTTTGGATTCGGCGCGCCATCTTCGTAGTCGGGACCGGGATCGCGATTGCCGTAGGCGAAACGAATGTCTGCGGGCACTTCGAAACCGCGAGCTTTGAGCCAATCGGTCCACGGCGTCGGTGCCCAAGTCATCAGGTATAGAGGCCGGATGCCGGGCAGAGGACCTTCGTAACTCTTGAGCCACGGATCGTCAGCGTCGAGGCCGCGTGGATCCTGGCTGGTGTCGGTGTATCCGAACAGAACAGGATCGTAGCCGCGCGCGGCGGCCTCCCTGGCCCAGTTCGTGTGGCGCGCATCGAGGGGAGTGCCGTTGGTCCCCGAGCGATGATTCTGCAGATACATCCCGGTGTGAAGCGAAGCGCGACTCGGACCGCATGGCGCGGCATTGGCGAAGTGACGCCGGAAGAGCACGCCGTCGGCCGCAAGCGCGTCGAGATTGGGCGTGCGAACGACGGGATGCGCGAGCGCTGAAAGACAATCGCCGCGCCATTGGTCGGCGGTGATGAACAATACATTGAGCGGAGATGCCATCTGCGAAGTTACTTCGCCGATAGTAGCCGCCGCTCGCGCTTGGCGTCCAGCGCGATGCGACGGTACCTTGTTAGCACGCACGCGGGCCTCGATCACGAGGCTCCTTTTGTGGAGGATCAATGATTCCTTTTTCCGGTAGTCCTCTTGATCGCGCGAGTGAGAAGCGGACCGATTCAAATTGGATCGAGTCCAAGCGGCGCGATCCGTCATCCATGGCACTTCCGATGTGGCGGCTCGAGCCGTTTCTACTCGGATCAGAAAAGTCGGGGCCTCCGATCCAGCTGGGACTGGTGCAGGCGCGAATTGTGGATTCGTTCATAGATGCCGGAGCTGTGTGCATCTTTTTGGGTCTCGATGGTGACCGGGCGGTATTTGCGATCGACGTCTCGGAAGCTGGCGACCCTGCGAATGTTGGACCGCTGGCTGGGCTGGGTTATTTCCGTGACGCGCGCGTGGCCGCATCGATGGTTTCGCTCAAGGATGCCGCGATCATCGCGCAGGCGAAGGCGATGATCGATTGGCATCAGAGGCACGGCTTCTGTCCGCGATGCGGTGCGGCGACGAAAATCATGGACGCGGGTTACCGCCGGCTATGCGACAAGTGCAACAGCGAGCATTTTCCGCGCGTCGATCCGGTGGTCATCATGCTCGCGACCCATGGCGAGGCGTGCCTGGTGGGACGCGGCAAGCAATTTCCGCCGGGGATGTTCTCGGCGCTGGCAGGCTTTGTCGAACCCGGTGAAACGATCGAGGAAGCGGTGCGGCGCGAACTGATGGAGGAAGCGTCGGTGAAAGTCGGCGAGGTGACTTATTACGCGACCCAACCGTGGCCATTTCCGTCGTCCCTGATGATCGGATGTTTCGCGAAGGCCGAAAGCCGCGAGGTCAAGGCGGATGAAACCGAACTCGCGGAAGTGCGATGGCTGGAACGCAGCGTCGCGCGCGAGCTGATCGAAGGCAAGCAGGTGGACGGTGTGCGGGTGCCGCCACCGATCGCAATCGCCCATCATCTAATCAAGACCTGGGCTCTTGGCGGTGCATAAGGGCCTGCCTGTTCCCGTCGTGACCGGCCCTCCTGAAGTAAGAACCGGCGGTAGTCCTACAGTTAGTATCGGCGCGCGCTGACTGCTAGACTCCTCCCGCAGCGGAGGACGCACTCAGCGGGGGAATGTTGGGGAGCGACCAGAAATCATTCCAGCGCCGGATTCCGAAAGCAGGTCTTTCGACGGTATTCGTCGCGATGCTTGCGGCGATCGCGCTAAGCACGGCGGGATGCATGCTGCCGCTGCTCGGAGCCATACCGTCCGTGATCAGTATGGCCCACTCGCTCTACACGGGCAGCAGCACGGACGACGCTGACGCGAAGAATCAGGACCCCGACGCCGTCACCAGTGAGGCGAGCGCGCCTCCGGCCAAACTTACCGCCGGGAATGTATGCCAGATGATGGCGATTGCGCGGCCGGATATGGTGCTGGTCGAGTTGCGCAAGAACAGCACCGGCGCGCCCGAGTATCGTGAACTTCACCTGCAGAATTCCACCGATGAGGCGCACTGGACTCCTATCGTCGACAGCGAGACCGGCCCGGACGGTTGGATTCCGGCGGTCAACTTTCTCAAGATGGATTTTCAGCCGCCTTTGACTAACGCAATTCCCAGCAGTGGGAGTTGCTACCTCGCCTATGCACCGATTGCGATAGATCCGAACAATCCCGACCAGGTCGCAGAACTCAAGTCTGGCGGTGCTGCCGGTCAGGTGGATACTTTCTCGTGGGCCGGACGCGTCTATCAATACACGGTCGCACGCACCCTACCCTGCCTTACTCCGTCTTCGTAGCAGTCCGCATAACGTCGCTATTCGGTTTGATTCTGGCGCTGCTCCTGAAATTGCTGCGCAGGAGATGGCTGTGGGGTGGCCGGGACGACTGTTGTAGATAAAGTACTCATCGGAGTCGCCCTGCTCCCGCCGGTCGCGATCTCTCCGCCTTCCCATGAAGAGGTACGAGTATCGGTCTGATGAGTTTCTTCATTCAGAAGGTTCATCTGAATCGACGTGTACTCGCCCTTGGGAAAAAACACGTAGCCGTTGATCGAGTAGTTGGGATGAGCCTCGCGAGTTTGCAGCGATAGCGCGGAAATTTGAGTCTCGGCGTCGTGGTGGGCAGCGGCCTGGCCCTGCACTCCACCGTATACTCCGCCGCCTGCCGCGCCGACGCTGCCACCAATTGCGGCGCCGACCAGGGCGCCTTGCGCGGGCGAGAGCACGATAGTACCAACAGCAGCGCCGATGGCAGCACCGGTGGCCGCGCCGGCAATCGCGCCGATGGCCGCATTCTTCGCGGCTCCCGTGAGTCCGGCCTTCAGAGCATTCGCGTTGCCTGCCTCCTGGATTGCTTCGTTAGCCGAAATCGGCATGATCCTTTGGCCTTGCTCGTTGATCGCGAAAATTTGATCGGGTTCGACGAGATACGGCTCGTCGGTTCCGTTAGCGATCGAGACATCTACCGGGACAATTCCACCGATCGGCTTTCCCGGGTGCGCCTGCGTCGTGACGTCTCCCTTGGTGGGAGTAAGCGCAACTCGCGGTGTGATCGGAATCGGTCTCCAGGTGGTGGCGCATCCACTGAGGCCGAACGCGAGCAGGACTGCGATCGACGACGCTAACGCCGCACGATAGACGCAACCAATCGTCAACATTCTCTTTTAAATCTCACGCGTACAAATTGAGAGTGCTTCACCATCTCCCGCGCCGACAGCGGTTGTCAACGCCAATCGCAGACCGGGTGGTTACGCTCATATTCGAACACCGCCTCAGTTGTGGTTGTAGCCCCCGGCCTCGTTTTCGGTGAGCGGATGCGAGATTGGATGCTTTTCGAGAATCGCCAGCGAGCGGCGAATGTCTTCCAACAGGAGATCACCGAGGTCGCGGCTGACGCCGTGGCGGACCAGGATGCGCTGGACTACCAGATCCTCGCGGCTCGGCGGCATCGAGTAGGCGGGCACCTGCCATCCGCGCGCGCGAAGACGATCGGAAAGATCGTAGAGCGTGAAGCCGTAGTCCTTGCCCTCTTTGAGCATCCAGCAGACCGCGGGAAGTCCGCCGCGCCCGTCGTGGATGACGCGGAACGGCCCCATCTTGTCGAGCTCGGCCGCGATGTGTTGGGCGGTGTGATAACAGGCGTTCTGGATTCTTCGGTAGCCTTCGAAACCGAGCCGCAAAAAATTGTAGTACTGGCAGACGATTTGACCGGCCGGACGCGAAAAGTTCAACGCGAAGGTCGGCATATCGCCGCCCAGGTAGTTGACGTGGAAAATCAGCTCTTCCGGCAGGTCTGCATGATCGCGCCATACCACCCATCCCACACCGAGCGGAGCCAGGCCAAACTTATGCCCCGAGGTGTTGATCGACTTGACCCTCGGCAGGCGGAAGTCCCATACGATGTCGGGTTGGCAAAACGGCGCGAGAAAGCCGCCGCTGGCCGCATCGACGTGCATTGGAATGTCGAGTCCGCTCTTCTTCTCGAGATTGTCGAGCGCCTGGGCGATGGCCTGAACCGGCTCGTACTGACAGCATGTCGTCACGCCGAGCGTGGGGACGACCATGATGGTATTTTCGTCGCATCGTGCCAGCGCCTGTTCCGGACCCATCAGAAACCTGTCGCCTTCGACCGGAACCTCACGGACTTCGACATCGAAGTACCGCCCGAACTTGTGCCAGCAGACTTGCACCGGCCCGCAAACCAGATTCGGCTTGTCAGTAGATTTGCCCTGCGCCCGCCGCCTGGCTCTCCAGCGCCATTTCGCTGCGAGACCACCGAGCATCGCCGCTTCGCTGGAGCCGGTGGTGGAGCAGCCGATGGTGTTTGATCCCGAGGGAGAATTCCAAAGATCGGCAAGAATATGGACGCATCGCGCCTCGATCTCGGCGGTCTGCGGATACTCGTCCTTGTCGATCATGTTCTTGTCGATGCACTCGGCCATCAGGGTCAGCGCCTCGGGCTCCATCCACGTGGTGCAGAAGGTCGCGAGGTTTTGACGCGAGTTTCCGTCGAGCAGCAGTTCGTCGTGGATAAGTGCGTAAGCGGTGCGCGGCGACTGCTCGTCGCGGGGAATCTTATTCTTGGGAACCGACAGCGAAAGATCGCTCGAAGCATAGATAACGTCCGACACTTTCCTGCCGGAGTCATGTTTTCGATGAAGTGACATCTCGTTCCTCCAATGCCGTCCAAAACTGTCGCGAATGAGTCTAGCGACTAGCCGGCAATGTGCGCGAGGGCGCTATAACCGTTCCAGATAATTTCGATGCCGATGCAGAACAGGATGAAGGCCGACAGCCGCACGACTACGTTGGTGCCCGACTCTCCGAGCGCTCCGACGGTCTGTTCGGCAAATCGGTAACACACATATATAGTCGCCGCGATCGCGACCACGCCGGCGAGAGCCGCGGCGCCCAGGACCGCGACATGGGGCAATGGCGCCCGCGGGCGCTGGCTGCCGAGCGTGATCGCTACTGCAATCGATCCGGGGCCAACCGTGATCGGCATGGTGAGGGGATAAAAGGCGTCGGTCGGTATCTTCGGCTTGTGCTCAGTTCGGTCGTCGATAAAATCATCGCTCGCCTGCAGAAGGCTCCAGCCGGTTGCAGCCACGATGAGTCCGCCGGCGACCCGCACGATCGGCAAAGTGATACCGAAGAATTCAAGCACGTACGAACCTACCAGCAGCGAGCCGAGCAGCAGGAAGAAGCTGTTGATCGTCACGCCGAGCGCGAGCGCGTTGCGTTCTTCGTCGGTACAGTGACGAGTCAGGCCAAGGAAAATCGGCGCGCCGCCGATAGGATTTATGATCGGGAACAACCCTGCGTATACGAGAAGAAAAGTATTAGCAATTTCGTAGCCGTCGGCCATGCCACCAGTCCTTGCCGCGCAATTCCGGAAGGGAAACGCGATCGTTGGTCCCTTCCAGTATCACAACAGCCGCTTCTGTCGCATCGTGCTGCGTGAACTATCGAGCAACCTGACCCCCTAACCCTTCCCGAGCGGGAAGGGGGGAACCCGGACTTTTAGCTGAGAGGGTCCCGGCGAAAGATCGATTCTGTAACGAGGTTTTCTAAACAAAGATTGCCGGGAAGGTGCGCGGCCTGGACGCACCTTCGCCGACGTCGTGCGGATCGCGAACAGTGGCTTTGAAGTTAGGCGACCAATGTTTTTTTAATTCGCGCTCACAGTTTTCGAGGGGTTCGAGCTTCCCGAATTCGAGTTGGACGGATTCATCGGACTACCGCTATTGCTGTCGGCGGCCGACTTGGCCGCGCTGGCATCCGTGCTGCCGGCTGTCGCCGATTTGTCGGGAGCAGATCTTCCCGGACCGGCAATGCTACCGTTCGGACCACCGGATAGACCTGACCCGGCAGCGCCGGCTCCGATACCGCCTGATCCCGCGACGCCGGCGTTTCCGCTCGTTTCAGATCCAGCAGTGTCTCCAGAACCTCCAGCGCCACTGGCTCCTTGCGCGAAGGCGTTCGCAGTGAATGAAGTAACCGCGAGCGACAATGCCGCTGCGAGCATCGTGTTCGATAGACTTTTCTTCATCGCGTAGACTCCTCGAGTTTGATGGCAATCGCCTGTGTTGGCTTGAAGATCCTTTGCAACGATGCTGCCAAGTACCAATCAAATCGGCGCTCTGCGGTCGTTCATGAAGTTGACGATTTCTCAAGCCATGGGAAGTCGCGATCGTGAGTCGTGAAAAAATTTGCGCCAGTGAGAGGCTTGGTCGAGGCTGCGAATTCAGGGTTGAGTTGCCGATGATGCGAGAGAGTATCAGAATGATCCGGTGAAACTACCGGCTGGCGATAAGCCCCCTTCAGAAAGTTCGCGCCAACTGCGCCCGGGCGAATCCGCAAAGCGCAGGGTTCTGGTGGTCGATGACAACATCGTCACGGCGGAGTCGGAAGCGGAGCTCGCGAAACTCTGGCGCGAAGTGGCGATCGCTCAAAACGGACCGGACTCATTGAACTCGCGATCAAATATCGAGCCCATATAGCACTGATCGAGATCGGTCTTCCCGAGAAGGCTACTTGCGCAGCGCCTCTCAGCTGACGTTGGTGGAAGAGCCCTGCCAGCACGGACCCGTGGCGCGAAGAAGAAAAAAGTAGCGCGACGGAAATTGTCTTATCTGACCAAGCCGGTCAATGCAGGCCGCCTCGAGAAACTGCTGGCTACTCTCAGCTGACGTCAGCGGGACGATCCAGATCAAACAGATCCGGGTCTTGGGCGCGCGACCTAAGGATGCCCCGATATTCCACCCGACAACCATTTGTCGAGAGAGGCCCGGTTGATCCTCCAGCAGCCGCCGATTTTGAAGCCGGGCAGCTCGCCGCGCTTTACCAGGCGATAGATGGTGGTGGGATGGACGCGCAATATTCGGCGACCTCGGTGATAGTGAGAACACTCCGACTTCCCAATGCTCTATCGCACTCCGTTTCAACGGTTACCGACCTCCGGGCCTCGCGATTCAGACTCTCCCCGAAACCTACGTCGTGAATCGCGGTTCTCCCCGAACTGCGAGACACACAGAACCTATTGACTTTGTGTCCAATTTTGTTCGGGCCGACGTGCACCATTATCGTTCGAGGGCGAAATTATGGTGCAAACTGACCTACAAATTGAAGCGAAAACCGAGTGCAGTGCGAGCCTTGGAGGCTTGTTGGGCGAGGGAATCGGCCCCAGGGACCATTCCGGCGCCCATTTGATCCTTACGAAATCAGGATAGGCCTGATTGGACGCTCGGGCACAAGATTCGCCGGCTCGGGACCAGTCAATCCTTCAGTTCGAGCCTCGTGCGGCGTACGAAGCGACTCCGCGACTCGACGCACCCGTCGGCAGGGCTGGAGTCGAGGATTTTCCCAGGTTCGAGGATCTTCCGAAGAAACGGCCTCAAGCCGGCGAGCCGCCTTGCGGAAGCTGGGACTCTTTCGCTGAAGTCCCACTTCTTCAGCAGCACGTATTGCTTTCCCCGACGCGCCAGCAGCCCGGATTGAACCATTTCGGCTATCAGCCGAGTCACCATTGGGCGCGAGCACCCGATCATCTCGGACAGACCTTCGTGGCCGATTTCCGGAATCAGAATGATTCCGTCCGCGTCCTTTCGCCGGCCCGATTCGCCAGATCGCTCATCACAAGGGTGAGTCGATTCCAGAACGGGAGGTTCAGCAGGGTGGCAAAGTACCGGAGGTTCTCGGACCAGAAGGTATTGAGCGACGCAATTATTGAAATAAGTACATCGGTAGGAAGACTCGCTAGCAGGCGCGCTACATAGTCGCGGCTGAAGAGCGCCAAAGTGCTTTTACTGGCGACCTGAGCTTCGAAAAGGCGGGCGTGACGGCCCTTCTCATCAATATAGTCGGGATACCCGATAATCTCACCCGGGCCGGCGAGTCGTACCAGGGTGCGATTCCCATCACCTACTGGACAGTAGACATTCACATAGCCGCTCAGAATGCATGCGAGCATCCCATCCGTATTACCCTCGTGGAAAGCCAGCGCTCCTTTCTCAAATGCGACCACTATATGGCGGTCGATCAATTCTTCGACCAATTTAACGGCAGATTGAAACGGCTCAGGCTCTGGGGAGGATGGTGGCGAGTCTTCAAACTGGCGGTTTGAATTTGTCTTCATATGCTCGACTCCTTTCCTTTTTTCCGGAACCTAATGAACCCGGAGCGTGGTTCATTTCCGGAGTGGGCAACTTTGCATTCAAGTTACTAGGAATATACCCACGGTCGGCAACTTCTGTTTGATGTGCTCCTGTAGGAGATAAGCCCAAATTTCTAGCTAGGATAAGGTAATCACAACTTGGAATTGGGTTACGGGATATACTACGTCAATCTGAACATCGCGTAGCAAAAGTTTCGTGACGGTTGACGCAACCGCTTCTGATCTCAGGCTTATAGAGCCTCAAATTACAACTTGGCATCTCTATCGTCTAGATATGAGCGATAGCTACGGTACACTGTAAAAGTCGATCGCGAAAACTTAACCTACTAAATGGACTCAATCTTCTACTTCCAGTCTAAATTACACCCAACTAACAGTACTCTATAGCTCCGAGTCGTAGGATTATCTCTATGAAGTAACAAGGTGCGACCGCCGTAACGCTCGAGTCTAATCCTCAGCTGGGAGCCTCGCGCGACGTATGCGACGGCTGCGCGACTCGCCCCGCCCTGTAGAAGCCTGTATTTCGATCACAAAACTTTTTGAATACACGGATTGAGTTGCCCAGCCATGGAAGCTGCAAAAGTCGTTTTTGTTGAAGTCCCACTTCTTCAGCAGGACGTATTGCTTCCCCCGTCGCGCAAAGCGACCCCGACTGAACCATCTCCGCGATCAGCCGGGTCACCATTGGCCGTGAGCAACCGATCATCTCGGATAGACCTTCATGCCCGATTTCCGGAATTAGGATTATTCCTTCCCAGCCCTTTAAGGTTGCCCGCTTCGCCAAATCGCTCATTACAAGAGTGAGCCGATTCCAGAAGGGGAGGTTCAACAGGGTCCCGCCAGTATTGGCAGGTTCTCCACCAGAGTATTCAATGATGAAATGACCGAAATCAGTGCATCTGGAGGAAGAGTGGAACAGAAGCTGGCACTGATATGGTCGCGGCTGAAAAAGAGCCAACGTGCATTTGCTGGCAATCTGCGCTTCGAACATACGGGCGTAGCGGCCTTTTTCATCGATGTAGTCAGCATAGCCCAGCGCCACTTCGCCAGCGCGCGCCAGGTGTCCAGGGTTGATGATGCACCATCGCCCCATCTGCACATAAAGGGTTCACATATCCACTTAAGAGACGCACGCGAGCATGCCGTCCGGATTGCCCTCGCAGAATGCCATCGCGCCCTTTTCGAACGTCACCGCTATGTGTCGCTCGATCAGCTCCGTTACCATTTCCTGATGCAGAAAACGACCCAAGCTCATGCGAAACTGGAAAGGGCTTCCTCATGTTCGCGGCTCGAATTTGTCTTCATATCGTTCTAAGTCCCTCTCATTCGGATCGATGGTAAAAACGTTACTCGGCTTCGCTGAAAGAGTTTTGTAGGAAATACCGTCAGCGTTAGTAGTTAGTAGCTAAAAGGAAGTTAAAATCTCAACGCAAGAGTAAGGTAATCATAACGCCGCAGTCAGGTCACTTCTCGGCTTGCACCCTAGAGAACAAAAATGCTGAAAACACAAACCTCCTTGTATTGGCTTACAATCCAAAACTAACACAGTCCAAATCAAGTCTAACGTTTCATATGATAACTATACAGGTAATAGCTTGTCAAAAGATATTGCGATCGTAATCTTCCTACTATCTAGATTAGAAGTAAACTAGCAGTAATAAGTCTGACCCTAACTGTAGCATTTCCCCCCTTTAGGTAAGTTTGGCACTTATGACTGATGATCCTAATTCGTATTGGGCTTAGTCGGTTCCCTTTATCTACCCGAGCAAGCCGAAGTTCAAAACGTCCTACTCAAAGACAGATCGTCCTACTCGAAGACAAAACAGTGGCGCCAGGCTATGGGCTCGGTACCTTGAGCACGGCCGTTGAATTGCTCGCATCGGCGTGACGGCCGCGCATAGCTACCCCCGGGGGCTTTCAGCGATCGACTAGTCCGATTTGCGGCGGCCTTAAGCGATAGAGAATCGCGCCGCGCTCTGCAGTCCAATCAGAAATCTCGGCCGAGCTATCGAATCAGGTTTTGTGCTTTAAGCTCTTCCTGGTCGGACTGGGGGGACTTCTGCTGACAGGAAGGAATCGAGAGACGCTTTGCTGATCCTCCACGCTCCGCCAATCTTGAATCCCGGAAGTTCGCCACGCTTGACCAGGCGATAGATTGTCGTGGGATGCATCCGCAATATTTGGGCAACCTCGTTAATGGTGAGAACACTCTCGAGTTCAGGTTGCCCCGCCCTGCTCCGTTTCACCAGCCTACCGCCTCCGATACCGCGATCAGATTGGCAACCCCGCATGTCGTAATTCGCAATATCCCGAGCGACTAAAGCGACATTGCCAGTCAGCTACTGATTTCTCTCAGTTTTTTTCAACGCCGAAGTGCGCCCTCATCTGCAACAGTGAAATTGGTGCGAATCTGACCTCGAATCCAAGACGAGCCATCTGCGCGATCGCCATTGGTTACAAGAGCTGATGGATTGGGAAATCCGAGCGCTCGCGGGCATCGAAGCAAAAAAACTCCTTAGTATCGATGGACTGCGAAGCTCGACGCCTGCGGCCGTTAGGTGGATCGGCGACGACTCAGGAGGCCGAGATACTCTACGCGAACCGCCGCG